>JAWKPA010000020.1:0-62371 GCA_041390905.1 Chloroflexota bacterium | reverse complement strand
GTTATACTAAACGTAGTGGCCACTACGTTTAACGCGACGGCAGTTATCTCCCGTCCTACCCTCCCTCAGCGATTGAAACCTGTCTGGTTGATTGCTGCACACCAGCGACCATCCGAGCCGAAACCCCCCAAGAATCGCCTCAGCGATTGAAACCTGCGCTCTCACAACTTCACCGGGATAGATAGCCAGTGCCGAAACCCCCCAAGAATCGCCTCAGCGATTGAAACTTCGTTCGCTGTTTGGGTGCTGCTGGTTTGGTTGGGGCCGAAACCCCCCAAGAATCGCCTCAGCGATCACCCTGCGCTTCACTCCCTGCGCCCATACCCTGCACCAACGCCCAGGAATTGCTTTAACGATACGAATGTGGCTTGGTGCTGGGTGGTTTGCTGAGAATCGGCTTTTCTAAAGCTGGTGAATAGTGGTGGTGTTGCCCAGCCTGGTTTGTTGCAACTACTATACGAATCCAAAACGGCCGTTTCTTCCTTTGTCTGATGATGGAGCAAGGAGGAAAACGGCCGTTTTTGTTGCCCCCTTGCTGCATGTCACACAAGGCAGGCTGTATGGCCGCCGCCGGTTTGACACATCTGTTCTGTGCCTATCTTCTTATTGCCGCCAAATTTGTCCGTAAACGGCCGTTAGCCCTTTTTCGTCTCACAATACCCCCCCACCCTCCCCCGCCGACTGTGGCGCAAATCCGTAAAATTGTAAACAATTGTGGACAATGTAAACTGTTTGTGTACAATAGTAAACAATTGTTTACAAAAGGAGCAGAGATGTGATTATGAAGACAAAAGTTATTGCTGTGGCCGATAACAAGGGTGGGGTAGGGAAGACAACTACGGCCGGCATCCTGGCTGATGGCTTGGCAAAGATGTGCCGCAAATACCGCAGCGGTGCCAACGTCCTGGTTGTCGATCTTGACCCGCAGGGCAATCAGGCAGACATGTTTGGTGTGCGTGCCGATGTAGTGGCCGAGAATTTATGCGTTGGCAAGGTGCTAATGGCATCCGGCGATCTGCGTATTCTGCAAGACAACATCATCTCTGTTGATCGTGAAGAGGAAGGGCTGCCCCGACCTAACTTATACCTGCTTCCAGCCAGTCGTAATCTGGAAGACGTTACCCAGGATTTAGTCGTGATGACAACAATGCGCACCGCACAGCGATCAGGGTTTAACCTGGACACTGTTTTAGCTGACGCACTTGCCCCTCTGTTAGAGCAATTTGACTTTATCATCATTGATTGCCCGCCCAAGTTGGACACCCTGAAGCGTGCCGTCTATAACTTTGCTGATGAGGTAGTCGTACCAGTGAAGACAGACCACATCAGCCTTGTTGGCGCAAGGCAGCATACAGATGATTTATATAGCCTTCAACAGGAAGACCCGCGCAAATTTAAGGCGCGGGTCAGCCTGGTCATTCCAACCATGCAGCCGTCGCGCCAGGTTTTGGCTACGCAGGTTATCGAGCAAATGGAAACCTTTTACGGCCGCGATTTGGTCAGCAAACCAGTGCCTGAAAGTGTCTATGTAAAGGAAGCCCCTGCGGCGGGCGGCCGAACATTGTTTGAATATGCACCATCTTCGGCCCCGTCAGTGGTCTATGCCGGGATTGTAGAGAGGATATTTAATGGCTAGGAAAAAATTTGACCTCGGGGTTGACGAATCACGCTCCACACCATCACCCAAGAACAAGAAAAGTTTGTTTCACAACCCTTTGGAACAAACCAGCTTAGGGCGGCAGAAAGCAGCCAAAGTTGCTGGGCGCAATACTGATGCAGCCGGGCGAATTCGCAAGACTATCTTCTTGGATCCGATTACCATTGACGAAATAGACAGGCTGGCGGCTGAAGAAGGTTATGGCAAGATGGATTTCTATGAATGGCTTATCCTGATGGGGCTACAGCAATTTGATGGAGGTGTGCGCCCCACGGTTGAGGATAACCCCGTGGTTAAGGCCAGAATAAGAATTGATCGATAGGACAAACTTTATTCACGGTGGGGTCTACGAACAACCCAGCAGGAAATACCACGCAAGGGCGCAAAGAAAAACGTTTTAGGCCAAAGCGTCACTACTAAGCCGCCATTCCCCCATCTTCATGGGGGCAGGCTCCGCGTAAGCGGGAATCCAGCGGCTCACCCACGGGGATGCCTGCGTAAGCAGGCATGACAGCCTCACTTTGGGTCGTTTTTCAGGGTGGCTTAGTCGTTACGCCAAAGCCAAGAATAAACGATCCAAATAGAACGACGTTTTTGGGCTTTGGCTTGTGGCTTTTTCATCGTGAACAGGATCAGTAACTATCCAGGTGTCATACCCGCGTAGGCTGGTATCCATCTTCAGCCTAAGCATGGATTCCCGCGAAAGCGAGAATGACACGCCTTTTGAGCAGCTTTTTAGGCAGACCTGTATAGATACCAGGATCATTATTTTGCGGAAAAAGCCTTATCCTGGCGGCTTGGCACCGTTTCGTGATATTTTTCATCATCGGCCTGATAACTTGTTCGTATACCCGACCCAAAGAAAGGGGGTATCATTTGATACCCCCCTGGAACAAACTGGAGAGCAGATGAGTGACATTCAGATAGTTGAACAGAAATTCGTCAAGCTGTATGACGATGAATTGTTGGCCGTCAGAGCGAATGATAGTCAGGTGTATGTTGCTATTAACCAAATGTGTGCTGCATTGGGTATTGCCGCACCCATGCAGCGTCGTCGTATTCGTGACCATGAAATATTGAACGAAGGATATGTGATTGGCACTGTCTTGACAGAGGGTGGCAAGCAACAAGCTTCTTTGCTGCGGGTAGACCTGGTTCCGCTATGGCTTATTGGCATTCAAATCAATAGCGTGCGTGAAGATGTGAAGCCAAAGCTGAAGCTATTTATTCAACGTGCAGCCAATGTGCTGGCTGAAGCATTTCAGGGGGGGCGGCTGACGGCAGATCCTGGCTTTGAAGATTTGCTAAGAACAGATACGCCAGCGGCGCAAGCATATAAAATGGCTGCCGCGATCATGAAAATGGCACAGCAGCAGTTGATGCTGGAAGCGCAACTGAGCAGCCATGCTACACAACTTGCCGGTCATGAACAACGGCTTGAGGAGATTGAGTCTGCATTAGGTGATCCGAGGCGTTTTGTGACACCTGACCAGGCTATGCAGATTAGCCAGGCGATTAAAACGATAGCCACTGAGATACAGAAACAGACTAAGCAGAATGAATATGCCAAGATTTATGGTCAGATGTATCGCCAGTTTGGTATTACCAGTTATAAGCAGCTTCCAGCTAGCAAATTTGATCAGGCAATGGCTTGGTTGACAGACTTTTATTGCCAAATTACTGGGGCGACTGGTGATGAGCTTCCGTTCTAAAAGTGGGTGTTGCACATAGGGTAGGTTGTGCTTGTATTAGGTTCTGTTAACTTTTTAGAATTTGAACTGTAGAGGGGCGCAGGGGAAGAGAAGAATACAGGGCAATGTCTGCGCTCTTTGTGTCCCCTGTGGGAAATCTGTCTCTTTCTGTCAAAAGGCATCCTGCATTGCTGGGGATGATGGAGAGATGTATGCGAAGCAATCTTCGCATAGGCATTGTTTTTTTGGGGGGGGAGACCAGAGAGTGGCACTGGTTTGTTGTGCCGATGTGGCTACCTTTGTATATTGATGGCTGTTGCGGCTGGGTGGTTGTTGTTGTCGTGGGGGGCGTGGAAGGGAAGGGGTGGGGAGGAGAACAAACGGCCGTTTGCAGGGTTAGCAAAGAGGAAAGCAATCTGAGTGAGTAACTTCATCACAATCCACAATCAAAAAATTGAATACGTCTACCATGATCGAGATAAAACGCGCCCTACCCTCATTTTTTTGCACGAAGGGTTAGGCTGCATTCAGATGTGGCGCGATTTTCCAGCGGCAGTTGCCGACGCAACGGGATGCAATGAGCTGGTCTATAACCGTGCAGGGTATGGCGCATCGTCGCCAGCCAGGTTGCCCCGGCAGGTGCGCTATATGCACGATGAAGCACTTGATGTGCTGCCGGCCTTGTTAAGCAAGCTGGACATTAACAAACACATTTTGATTGGGCATTCAGATGGCGGCTCAATTGCGTTAATTAATGGAGGCGGCGTACAGTCACCCGACCTGCTTGCCATTATCACGTTGGCAGCACATGTCTTTAACGAGGAAGTGTGCGTGCGCTCAATTAAAGAGGCAAAGGTTGCTTATGAGACCACCAACCTGCGCGAAAGGCTCGCCAAATACCACGCTGATGTGGACAACGCCTTTTGGGGTTGGGGCGATATTTGGCTGCATCCCGACTTTTGGCACTGGAACATTGAGGAATATCTGCCTTTCATTGTGGTGCCGCTCTTAGCCATTCAAGGGTTGGATGATCAATATGGCACGACGGCGCAGGTGGAGGCAATACAGAAAGGGGTGGGACAGTTGGCCGACATTCGGCTCATGCCCGATTGCCAACATTCGCCGCATCGAGATCAGCGGGAAGCAACGCTGGCTGTGATGGTGGATTTTATTCAAAAGGTGCTGGCAAAAACGGCCGTATTGGTGCGCTAAAGCAATCTGCCAGAGGCTAATAGTGGCAGCAACATTTTTTGACGGGTATTTCTGGGCTAATTTGCCCGACAAAATTTGTTTGCCGCGCTACGCGATACAACAATTACCTCCCAACCATAAAGCCCGCGAAAAATGCCGTCAGTGTTTCCTGGGATTGCAAGGGCATGACGCTGGCGATGTATTGAATCCTCGTTCCTAAATCGTTTTGCCATATCGCGGTTAAAGTCAATCAGTTCCCTGGCTTTGGCATATCGTTCAAGGGTACAGGTGTGCAGCAGCTTCGGGTCTGCTCTGCCGAGCAGCACAGCAGCCAGCTTCCAGCCCAGGTTATTAACGAATGAACCCTATGGGTGTGGCAAGCATCTCCCGCGATGAAGATACGGGGAAAGCGGGTATCACGTGCATCATCGGCAACGCCCATATATCAAACGAGTCGCAAACCCTGCTGCCCGATTTCGTAAGCTGACCACCAGGCAACCTCTTTTAGCTGAAGGGTGTATGGAGGGAGAATGGCGTTGGCCTACTGTACCAATATACGGTTGGCTTGCACTACGTCTTCGCCTGTTGCGCCAGGCTGTCAGAATAGTGTTGTGCAGGCGAGCTGTGTGGGTTCCTTTGCTAATGTGTGGTCAATTTCTGGCACAATGTTGATGGGCGGGCTATTGGTTGTGCGTATCTTGAGCCAAGAGTTAAACTGCGCCTGGCTATTCCGGGTGGCAAAGAGGGTGGGGGGAACAAATGCTGACAGGAGCGATGCGGATGGGGAGGATGGCCGAGCTGACCACTTTTCGCTCGTCGCCAAGCTGGTCACAAACGGCCGTTTCCGTGTGCATATCACTAGAGATAAGGGGCGGTTAGCAAAGGCCGAAGCGGCTGTCATAAATCCGCCTGTTTATAAAAAAGACAAAGATGCTGACCCATTGCCCACATTCGCAAGGCCTAACAATCCCTGAATTTGCATAACATGACGAAGCCACAAAAATATCTCACGCAAAGCTTCAAAGGAAGAACAATTTGCGGCTTTGCGTGATCACACTTTTCGTGTCTATTACGCCTTGTAGGCTGTAACGCTTGTCAACGTCCGCGAAACTGCGGCTTACGTTTCTCGCGGAAAGCCTGAACGCCCTCAGCGTGGTCTTCTGTTTTGATCAAGATGCTTTGCGCCAGCCCTTCCATAGCGATAGCCGATGTCTGATCCATATTGTGCAGGTTGTTGATGAGTTTCTTGGCTAACCCAATGGATTGCGGGGCGCGTTTTAACAACGTTTCGGCATACCAAACGGCCGTTTCCATCAAAGCCTCATGCGCCACAACCTTATTCAGGAAACCCATCTGGTAAATCTCCTGCGCCGAATACATCGCCCCCATCCAAATCATCTCCTTGGCCCGCGCCGCCCCCACCTCCCGAATAAGGCGAGTTGTGCCACCCACCCCAGGAATCAGGCTAATAAAATTTTCCCGAAAACCAATTTTTGCCTCATCCGACGCAACACGAATATCACAGGCAAGCGCCAGCTCAAACCCTGCCCCCGTGCAAGCACCATTGATCGCACAAATCATCGGCTTTTCAACAGCCTCAAGGTCGTCAAAGAATTTAGTCAGACGGCGGCTATTAGCGCGAAATTCAGGCGTAACCCAATCATGCTCAAAATGCCCCATATCCCCCCCCGACGAAAAACCCCGCCCTGCCCCTGTAAAAATGACCGCCCTGATGTCGTTATTAAAAAAAATCTCATCCATCAACGCCGTAAAATCAAGCCGCATCTGCATATTGACCGAGTTGAGATGCTCCGGGCGATTCAGCGTAACAATCGCAACGCCATTGTCGCGCAACTCCAAAAGTAATGTCTCAAAATTCATCCTGCCATTTCCTCGCACACAAAACAGCTACGCACCCTTATAGACCGGCTGGCGTTTTTCACTAAAGGCCGCAAACCCCTCGGCTGCGTCTTCGGTATCGTAAAGCGGGGCAATCAGTTCTCGCTCCAGGATAAGGCCATCGTCAAGGCTCATCTCAATGCCGTCATAGACACAACGTTTGATAGCCGCAACAGCCAGCGATGCACCGTTGGCAACCTTTCCGGCATAGGCTCTCACGTCATCGGCAAACGTTTCGGCATCAAATAGCTTGTTGACAATGCCGAGTTCCAAAGCCTGCTGCGGGGTAACGCGCTCGCCGGTAAGCATCAGTTCAAGAGCCTTGTTGGCACCAATGAGGCGGGGCAAACGCTGCGTGCCGCCGTTGCCGGGCAAGAGGCCTAATGTTACTTCGGGGAGGCCGAGAGAATAACGGCCGTTTTTCGCAAACCGCAAATCACAAGCCAACGCCATCTCCAGGCCACCCCCCAGCGCATGCCCATTCACCGCCGCAATATAAACCTTGCTACTCGCCGCCATCTTGCTCAACTCCCCATGAGCATAACAAATCATCTCCATATTCGCTTCCGTTGTATTCGCCAAAAACGCCTTAATGTCTGCCCCCGCCGAGAAAAACTTCTCCGACGCACTCTGCAAAATCACCACCCGCACATCGGCATCTGCCTCCGCCGCATCAATCGCCGCCCCCAGTTGCCGCATAAACTCAATTTCATAGCTATTAGCCGGAGGGCGATCCAGAGTAATCATGCCAACCTTCCCATCAGCCTCAAACCGTACAACTTGTTCCGTCATTTATAAATCCCCATAAAACATACGGGGCAGAGCCGAAACCCCACCCCCTTGACTAATCAAAAACATCATTCAGCCGCCATCGGAACTTGCAAATCACCTTCCCCCTGGTGCTTCACCCATTCAAACGCGCTGTGACAATCACCACAATAATATTGCGAAACCAGGAGGAACTGCCCGAACAAAGCCATAAATTCAGTATTTCTTGACCCGCAAAACCCACAAGGAGGATGTGCAGGCAGCTCCTTTGGCTTAGATTTAAACATATCTTCTAACTTTGCCATCTTACAAACGCAAGCGTCGGGTACGTGCATCCCACCTATCCCACGGCAACTCATCGGTCAACTCCCAGCGTCCAGCAGCTTCATCGTAGCGGATTGACAAATCGTACCCCAATTCCTCCAGCAAGGGGCCAATACGCTGAAAGAATTTCTGACGCAAGATATCAACCTCATCACAAAGCAACCCCTCTTCCAAAGCATATTGCTGATACGGCTCATCAGGCTGACCCAGCCAGCAAATTACCTCCGGCCAGATTCGCCGCAAAGAGACCTCCATCGCCCTCCGAAACGCCGTGCCTTCCCTGGACAAACTCCGTACCCAGGTTGCCCCATACATCGCATGAAATTTTTCCTCTTGCAATATCTTGTCAGCCCGTTGTTTCAGCGGCTCAAAGATTGACTCCCGCGCCGACTCAAAAATAACAGACAGAGCCTGATCGAACAGAAAAACAGCAGCCACAAAATCAGTCCAATGGGCAAAAGGCTCATCCAAAAAGGTAATATTGATCATATCATCCCGATCTTCTTCTCTTTTTAGCACAGGTGGCGCATCGGGAAAGGTACGAAACAGCGGATAGATGCTGCGGGCATGGCCTAACTCATCCTGGGTCATCGCCGCCGCAGCCACTGCCGCCTCCAGCAGCGGTGCACTGTTAGCCCACTCAGCATAACGCTTGCCCAAAACATACTTGTTATCAGCCAATTGGAGCAGCAGGTTGAGCAATACCCCCTGTGTTTTTTTAGTAAAATCATTGGGGTCAGAACTGCTTGCCCTCGCATCTATATCATCCATTTGGAATGCCATTATGCCCCTCCTCCTTTCTCTGGAAACACAACAATCACCTCTTGCTGCGGAATTGCCACCATCTCCAGCCACTCACTATCCGGGCCATAAGCAGCCAGGCTCACCTGGCTGACCTCATCACTATCTTCCACCTCAACCGAGCCAATATAGGTCAAGGGGTCGGGATGCTTTTTGCGAGCATACACATCGTAAGTTGTTACCATTGTTCACTCTCCTGATCACTTCGTCCTGATCACCGTTACAATTTTCCGGCGAGGAACCACAACCATTTCACTCCAGGGAAATTCATCATACATTTTGTAGGCATAAACCCTGGCTCCACTAATGTCTGTCGCCATCACATTGCCACAATGATGCAAAGGATCCTCAGGCTTTACCTTGGCAAACACTTCATAAATTTCAATATCATCGAGTAGTTTGGTCATCAGACTGCGACTCCATAAATGTGCATAATCTCTTTACCACGTTCAGTCAGGCGATGCTTTGTCCAAACGGGCGACCAAACCACTTCAATCTCCACCTCGTCCACACCTGGCTCTTGCAGCAATCGGGCGCGGGTATCTTCCATAATGACATCAATACAGGGGCACCCCATTGCCGTAAACGTCATTTTTACTTTGACGACCTGTGCTTCTTGTGCAATGTCCACGATTAACCCCATGTCTACAACGCTCATCGGAAATTCGGGATCCTCAACATCGTGCAGGGCTTCCCATAAATGGGTCGTATCGCCCGTAACTGCGGGACTGGTTTTCTCTGTACCCATCAGGACACCTCCAACATGCGCTTCAGCTCTTTGTGTCCCCGCTGAATTTTCTCAACATATTGCTCATTCATCGGCCCCCGTCGTTTCCAGCGTCTCATCACCTGATCCCAACCAATTTCACCATCCTCCATCAGCCACCGTTTTTCCACCTCGTCAAACTCACAGGGGAATGGGTAGTCGAGAACATATGCTCCCGTGGCTTCATCCCAATGTATGGGCAGGGTAATACCCACACTTTCACAGAAAGGCACCCCGGTACTCATCCAGACCTGGCGAAGGGTGTCGTTTGAACTGCCCTTGAGTCCATAATCAAGCTGTTCAGTGTGTTTTTTCTTGTCATCTGGCAAACCAAACCACTCCATCACCATCGGGAACATCCAGTTGATTGCTTTTTGCACCTCTTCTCGCCCTGCATCGCTCCGGCAAATTTTGCGGATCCAGGTTTCGCCGTGCCGTAGATGAAAATTCTCTTCGCGATCTACCTTAACCAGCCCTCGTTTCCAGGGGGCAAAGGTTGTGTGTTTATAAACATCGCCCAGCAGAGTGTACCCGGCGCGATCATAGAAGGCGTGGGCGCAAACTAGCTCCACCCAGCTCTCCAAAGGCACGTCAAAGGCATAGGGATATTTAAATTCGTGTGGCTGGCGTTCGTAGAGCAATTCCTCCTTATCAAACCCCAAATCTTCCAGCAGCCGATAGGCAATGTTGGCGTGACCCAACTCATCCTGGATGATTGCCATTGAGGAAACATAGGCATTGATGGTTGGGGCGTGGTGCGAGGCATGAAAATAGGCTGGAGCACTCATCAACTCGGTGTCGGCCGAAACGGTCAGGATGCGCTTCAAGCCCAGTACATAATCTTCTGACATTTGGTCGGTGGTTTCAAACATCTCCCCCGATTTCAGACGGCTTTTTAGGTCATCCTCAGTGGCAAACTGCATTTTACCATTTCCAGTCATGTCTCTAACTCCTAATCTCTGATGAACTTATATATCCAAACCACCAAAAACGGCCCCTTTGCTTTCCAGGTAATAATCTACCGCTTCGGGGCCATGCTCATGCCCAATGCCGGAGGCTTTCACGCCACCAAAGGGCAGTTCGTCATAGCCATAATGAATCTGGTTCACCCACGTCACACCAGCATTGATTTCCCGAATGGCTTTGTTGGCCCAGGCCATGTTGTTCGTCCAAATGGAGGAGCCGAGTCCGTATTGGGTGGCATTAGCTTTGGCAATGGCTTCATCGAGTGAGCTAACGCGGAAGACGGGGAGTACTGGGCCAAATACTTCTTCGGTCACAAGTCGGCTATCTGCTGGTACGTTTTCGACCACTGCTGGTTCCAAATAGAAGCCGTTGGCTAGTGCGGGATCGTTGGGGCGTTTGCCGCCTACCAGCACGGTTGCCCCCTTGTCTGTGGCATCCTTGAGCTGGGCTTCGACCTCTTCCAACTGGAATTGGGCATGGAGTGGCCCCATCCGCACAAAGGGTTTGTCGGGGCGTGTGGTGGGATCGCCGACTTGGTAATTGGCTACTTTTTTGACCAGGCCGGAGACAAATTCATCATAAATTGCATCGAAGACGTAGAGCCGTTTGACGGCCAGACAAGCTTGACCGGCGTTCCAGAAACGGCCGATCATCGCCCCATTTATTGCCTTGCGAATGTCTGCATCGGGGCAAACAATCATCGGGTCGGAGCCGCCCAGTTCCAGCGTCACCCGCTTGAACTCTGGCGCAGCCAGGGCCATGACTCGTCGCCCTGTTTGTGATGAGCCTGTCAGAGCCACACGGCGTACCGCAGGGTGTGTCACCAATGGTTCGCCAATCTCTGGGCCGAAACCTGTTACACATTGCAGAACACCTGCTGGCAGGTCGGCCTCATTAAGCAAACCTATGACTTTCAGCGTTGCCAATGGTGTGGTTTCAGATGGTTTGATGATAAGGGGACAGCCTGCAATCAGTGCTGGGCCAATTTTGGTTCCCATTAGCGTGAGTGGGAAGTTCCAGGGTACGATTCCGACAGCCACGCCTACTGGCCGCTTGAAGATTAGGCCATAGTTGTGTTTGCCCATTGCGGGTGGTACAGGCACTTGCGAACCTCGAATTTTGCTGGCGAGTCCGGCGTAGAATTCCATGCCGTGCAGAAAGTGGTGAAATTCACCCTGGGCTTCAAAGAGGGGCTTGCCTTGTTCGGCTGTTAACAGGTCAATAATGTCTCTGGCATGTTTCTCCACCAGCGCAATTCCTTTACGCAGTAAACTAGCGCGGTCATCGGGAGAGGTGTCGGCCCAGGCAGGGAAGGCGGCGACGGCTGCCTCTACAGCAGTGCGGGCATCGGCTGCCTCGCCAAAGGGAACGGTGTCAATCGCCGCTCCTGTAGCTGGGTTTTTTATTTCATATGTCCGGCTGCTTTGGGCGTCGGCCCAACGGCCGTTAATGTACATTTGTGCCATTTCTATTTCCTTCTCATTGGTTAATCTTCTTGCGACAAGCCCGCCCCATCAAAAAAGAGCTTCGTGAGAGCAGTTGCCATCTCTTGCGGTGTTTGGAATTGCTGCCGCGCATACTGGCTCAGGCAAACCTCCACAATGGCAACAAATTGCCATGCCAGCAGCCGCGCATCCTCGGCAACTATTTGCCTGGTCTTAATTCCCTCAGCAATAATGGCTTCAATCTGGTTGGGCAGTGCCGACTGATAGGCTTGCACCAACTGCTCTCGCGTTTGCTTGCCAAAGCGATTGGCATCCCGCCGTACAAGCTGCATCACCTTTTGCTCTTCTAGGGATTGGTCTAAATAAAGAGCCGTTAGCTGCGTCAACCGCTGCCGCGCACTCCCCGGTAAATCAACAGCTTGCTGCAACAATGCCTGCAAACAATCGAGATAGCGGAGCATCATCTTTAAAAATAGCTCCTCTTTTCCCTTGAAATGGTGATAAATAGCCCCCTTTGTGACTTCAGCCTCGCAGGCAATGGCCGCCATCGTAATGTCATCATAGCTGTTGGTGACAAACAGGCGTTGAGCAGCATCAAGGATTTGGGCAATAGTGCTGTGTGATTTTTCATACATCATAGATAATCCGCCAATAAATACCGACTGGTAGGTATTATACATGGACGTGTATAGAAGTCAATAAGTTTGGCACTTGGTCAACCACTGTTTTTTTGGCTGGCTGACAAGCAGCAGGCGCAAGAAAACCACAGAATGATTTATTATCTGTTTTACAGGGTCACTGAGGCTCCAGCCCTGTTAACCGAGTTGATGATCTTGCTAAGTAAGCGTTCAGTATTAACTTAGCGATTTAGAAGTTCAACTTCTCGGAAGAAGTTGAACTTCTTGCCTAACTTTTAGAAGTTCAACTTCTCGCAGAAGTTGAACTTCTAAATGGGCAAGTCATTCAAATCCCAAGTACAAGGAAACATAGGAGCGTTTTACTCTTGAGTTTGGCTTTTGGTCAAAAAGCCAAACTCAAGGGACACCTGTGTAGACCCTTGCCTTCCTTATGCACTTGTTGCATCGAGTGCAATGAGCCGCCGCACCCCTTCAACGGCCGTTTTGCAGACCACTTCAATTTCGGGTTCCGTATCCTTGAGTGCCACCATCAGCCCCCCAGCCCGCTTGCCCAGAACGCTGCACAGCACATACAAGGCCGCCGCTTCCATTTCTGAACACAGCACGCCGCCCATCACCCAAGCCTTCCAGCGCTTCTGTAATTCATCGGCCAGCGGCATTCGTTCCGGCTCCATTTCAGCATAAAAAGAATCTTTGGAGTGGGAAAAGCCAACATGATAGCCAACGTCCAATGCCTGGCAAGCATCGCGCAGGCAAGTAACAACATCCAGATTGGCAACAGCAGGGAAGGCGAGGGGCATGTAGTGACTGGCCGTACCCTCATCCCGCACCGCTCCCGTCACCACCACCAAATCACCTGAAGTCATCCTGTCTGGCTGCATCAGCCCCGACGTGCCAACGCGAATAAAGGTGTCGGCTCCAATGCGGGCAAGTTCTTCAACAGCAATGGCGGTTGAGGGGCCGCCGATGCCCGTGGAGGTAACGGACACTGGCACGCCGCCCAGGGTGCCGGTGAACGTGCGGTGTTCGCGGTTGTGTGCCACTTCCCAAGCCTCGTCGAAGAATGAGGCGATTACCGGGACGCGGCCGGGGTCGCCGGGAAGCAGGACGTAGCGACCTACGTCGCCTTGTTTCATTTTGATGTGGTATTGCAAGCCATCCTGGTTCATCGGTTATGCTCCTTGTCTTGCCTGATGAGGAGTTTGAGGCCATAAACGGCCGTTTCCAGCAAATTCGACAAATCCCTGTCCGTTCCCCCATAAATCATCAGCCCACCCGCCCGGCAGCGCAAAAAGCTCGACACCACAAACAGCGTACTCGCCTCCATTTCCGACGACAACGCGCCGCCCTGCACCCACGCCGCCCAACGATCCTTCAACTGGTTTGCCACCGGCATTCGCTCCGGCTCATGCTGCCCATAAAACGAATCCTTGCTTTGCGTAATCCCCACATGATGCCGCACACCCCGCTCCCGCGCCGCCTGCCGCAGTGCCAGCGTCACATCCATGTCCGGCACGGCGGGAAAAGCAAGGGGCAAATATTGCTGCGACGTAAACTCATCCCGAATGGCCCCCCACGTCACAATCAGGTCGCCCTGCTCCATAAAAGGCTGCATGGCCCCTGATGTGCCAACCCGAATAAAGGTATCGGCACCAATCAGCGCCAGCTCTTCAACCCCAATGGCGGTTGAAGGACAGCCCATGCCCGTTGACATCACCGACACCTTTTCACCAAGCAGCGTTCCCGTATAGGTGCGATATTCCCGATTGTAGGCAATTTCCTGCGCGTCATCGAGCAATGCCGCAATCATTGGCACCCGGCCTGGGTCGCCCGGCAAGAAAACATACCGACCCACATCCCCTCGCCGGCAGGCGATGTGGTGCATTTGTTCGCTGTTGAAAGTTGCTTTTGCCATCATTCCTCCTTGGTATAAAGCAACTTTAGCAGTTTCGATTCGAGTTGCCCAAAATTTTGGCACAACTGCGTTAAAGGCGTTACCATCTGACATTCTTAGGGTTCAATCAAAAATAACTTTGCGGTTCCAGAAGTTTAACTTCTCCCAGAAGTTGAACTTCTAAATCCCAAGTTATTAACGAACAAACCTTTAGGAGGAAATGGATGATAGAACGAATCATAATTGATACCGACCCTGGTGTAGACGACGCACAAGCAATTTTAATGACAGCAGCCCATTCTGGTGTTCAGATAGAGGCAATTTTGGCGGTGGCGGGTAATGTGGGGCTGGAGCATACCTTGCGGAATGCGCTGCTTTTAACCGAAGTGGTGGGGCAGGATATTCCGGTGTATGCGGGGTGCGCCCAACCGTTGGTCATGTTCCAGGAAGATGCCGCTTCAGCCCACGGCAACGACGGGTTGGGAGGGGTTGGCCTGGTGCCACAGCGGCGCACTGCCGAAGCCGAACACGCCGTTACGGCACTTTTGCGTATGGTCAACGAAGCTCCCGGCGAGCTAACCCTGGCCGCCATTGGCCCTCTCACCAATATCGCCGTTGCCCTTACGCTGGATCCCGAACTACCCCGCAAGCTGAAGCGGTTTGTGGTGATGGGGGGCGCGGTGACGGGACACGGCAACACATCAAGCGTCACGGCCGAGTTCAATATTTTCTTTGACCCGGAAGCGGCCTACATGGTCTTTACCGCCTGGGAAAAAGCAGGGTTGTTGATTGATGTCATTGACTGGGAGGCCACCATGCGCCACGGCTTCCCCCTGGATGTGGTGGCACGTTGGCTGGAGATGGACACGCCCAAAGCCCGGTTTTTCCAACAAATTACGGAACGGGGTCGCTATCGTTCCTTCCACGTTCTCAACCGCCCCTCCATGTATGCGGCCGACCCACTGGCGTTGGCTGTGCTGCTGGAGCCAGATATTGTGACTGAAGCGGTGCAGCGGAATATCACCATTGAAATGGCTGGGGGGGCAACGCGGGGGCAAACGGTGGTGGATTGGCAAAACCGGCTGGGGAAACCGGCCAATGCCAATATTATTTTGGGGGTGGATAACGGCCGTTTTCAAGCCCTCATGGAACAAGGGTTGCTGTAAAAAATTAGAGATTAGAGATTGGAGATTAGGCAAACCTGTTCCCAATCTCCAATCCCCAATCTCCACTCCCCATGCCCCAGCAAACCACCCAGGCCAACGTCCCCGCCGACACCATCAACCTTGGTGTTGGGCAGCCCAGCTTTGACATTTTGCCCACAGAGATGCTGCACCAGGCAGCCGAACACCGCCTGAGCCAGGGCGATCCCGCCTACCTCAACTATGGTTTTGAGCAAGGCGATGGCTATTTGCGGGCAGAACTCGCCAACTTTCTAACAGCCGAATACGGCTTTGCCGTCGCCGCCGCCCAACTGCTGCTCACCGTCGGTGCGTCGCAAGCCATTGACCTCATTTGCAACAACTTCACCCGCCCCGGCGACACCATTTTTGTCGAAGAGCCAACCTTTTTCCTCATTCTGGGGCTGTTCCGCGACCACGACCTCAACATTGTGCCAATTCCGCTGGATGAGGAAGGGATTGACCTGGCCGTTCTGGAAGAAAAGCTGGGGCAATATCAGCCCAAATTCCTCTATACCATTCCCACATTCCAAAACCCAACTTCCCGCGTGCTGCCGCTGGAACGCCGCCGCAAAATGGTTGCGTTGAGCCAAAAGCATAACTTTCTGATTGTCGCCGACGAAGTGTATCAACTGCTCCACTACACCACCACCCCGCCCCCTTCTTTTGCCGCCTTTTTGGAGAGCGAGCGCGTGCTGTCTATTGGCTCGTTTTCCAAAATTCTGGCACCGGGGCTGCGGCTGGGCTGGATTCACACTTCGCCGAAGCTGATGCAGCGCATTTTGACCAAGGGGCTGCTTGCCAGCGGCGGCGGCTTTAACCATTTCACCTCTGGCATTGTTCGCAGTGTGCTGGAGCTGGGCTGGCAGGTGGATTATCTGGTGCAGTTGAGGCACATTTTTCGGCAGCGGGTGGCGGTGCTGGATGCGGCCTTGCGGCAGCAGTTGCCCAGCGACGTTGTGTTTAACAAGCCGGACGGTGGCTATTTTTTCTGGCTCAAATTGCCGGAGGGGATGGAGGGGACGGGGCTGCGGGAAACGGCCGTTTCTCGCAAAGTCGGCTTCCAACCCGGCATCAACTTCAGCAGCCGCGCCACCCTCAACAACTACATCCGCCTCAGCTTCGCCTTCTACGACGAGCCAAAGCTGGTGGAAGGGGTGGGGCGACTGGCAGCCGCGATGGCTGATTATCAACACATTGGTTGATAGCAGCGTAGCGAAGAACAGAGCCATCAACTTTCTGTCCTGTATGCCGTGCAATTTCAAACGCATGGTTTTTTCGGCACCCGTTAGACAAAAACCGTAGGTGTCATTCTAATTTGAGCATAAATGACCTTGCATGGAGTATAAAAATGGACAAAGTTCCAAATTATCTTGTGCTTGTGGCAATTGTCTTGCTGCTGGCTGTGGGGGCATATATGTTTTGGACGACCTTGCCCAATTCGGCGATAACGGCCGTTTCCCCAGAACCAATCGCCACTCCCACCAGCGACAATTCGCTTGATCATGCCATACACAATTTGACGTACACGCCATTTGGCGGGGGTGAACCTGTTACACTCACCGATGGGCTGGCAGACAATATTGGTCTGGAAAGTTATGTGTTGGGCGACCTGAATGGCGATGGTGTGGATGATGCCGCCTTTATTGTGACCCAAACCAATGGAGGAACCGCGCTCCCTGAAGTAGGTGTGGCTCTAAATGCAGGGGATGGTACGCTGGTGCATGTTGGCAACGAATTCCTGTTTCCAGATGCTCAGGCCACAGTGTCTATCGTAGGGCTGCAAGTTGTTGTTCAGGCTAAAACGGCTGATAACGATCTACCCTCTATAACCTACATCGTTGCCGATGGACGCCTCGTTCAGCTAGAGATGCTCGTAGCGGAAGCGGAGTCAGATGCCCAATATCAGCAATACCTATCGAGCGAATGGGAGGCTGGGCAGCCAACACCTACAGATTCGATTTTGAGCCGCGATACATTGAGCAATATGGTTTATCAAGTCGAACAAACCCAAGACGGCAGCGCAAGGCTTGGTGTTGGTACCTACCGCGAAGCACCGCGCACCGTAGTTCGGCTTCTGTCCCCTCATGCTTACGGTGATCTGACTGGTGATGGCGTGGCTGAAGCTGTAGTTGTGCTTGGCACGAACACCGGCGGGTCAGGTTTTTTCATGAACCTCATTGTGGTGGCCGCTGTGGCTGGGCAGCCGCAGCAGCTTGCCTCTACCTACCTTGGTGATGGTGTGCAGATTGACAGCATCGCGGTTGAAGATGGCATTATCTGGCTTGTGTATGATGGTACAGCGTATCGGTTGATGCTGGTTGGGGAGGCGTTACAGCCTGTTGAAAATGAATAGCAACCGATTTTTGTAGCAGAAGCAGAAACGGCCGTTGGTATTTCAAAGCAACAACGGCCGTTTTACGTTTTGGCAACTGTGCGCTGCCTGCGACTAATTTGCCCTTTCTAATGAATCGTATTAGCATGTCGCCTATATTAGCAATGATTGAATTAGGGAGTTTTTCATGCGAAAAATGATTATTGATACAGACACGGCATCGGATGATGCAGTTGCTATTATGATGGCACTGGTTGCTCCCGATGTGGAGGTGGTGGCAATCACGATTGTGGCGGGCAATGTGAGTTTGGAGCAGGCGAGCATCAATGCGCGTTACACGGTGGAGCTTTGTGGCAAGGAGGTGCCGGTGTATGAAGGAACGGCCGTTCCCCTCCTGCGCGAAGTCTACCGTGCCGAATTTTTCCACGGCCCCGACGGCATGGGCGAAATGTATTACCCCGCCCCCAAACGACCGGCCGAAAAGCCCCACGCCGTGGCCGCCCTCATCGAACACATTGAAGCCAACCCCGGTGTTATTCTCGTCACCCTCGGCCCCATGACCAACGTTGCCCTAGCCATCACCCAGGCTCCCCACATCGTCAAAAACGTCAGCCGCTGCATCGTCATGGGGGGCGCAGCCTGCACCGTCGGCAACATCACCCCCGCCGCCGAATACAACATTTGGGTAGACCCCGAAGCGGCACGGGTCTGTTTCCGCTCTGGCCTGCCCATTGAAATGGTCGGCTGGGAGCTGTGTCGCGGCGCGGCCAACATCATGGAGGAGGAGATGCGTTATTACAAGGAAGTGATTGATACACCCCTCTCCCATTTCACCATTGACTGCAACGCCTCGGCGCTCAAAACCAACCAGAATTGGCTGGGCGACCCCGGCATTGGTTTGCCCGACCCGGTGGCAATGGCGATTGCGCTCGACCCGGCGCTTTGCACCAAAAGCGGCAAGCACCACGTGGAAATTGAGTGCGAAGGGACGTTTACACGCGGGATGACCGTTGTTGATCAGCTGGGGGTGACGGTCTATGACACGGCCAACGTGGGCATGTGGCATCCCGTCAACGCCGATGGTTCGCCCCACGTCACCGTTTGCTGGGAGCTGGATGTGCCGGGTTGGAAGGCGTTGCTGGAGAAGTGTGTGAGAACGGCCGTTTAGCCCATTCCAAAAGTCAATAAGAGATTGGAGATGAGAAATGATTTGAATTTCCCCCTCCAATCCTAAAGGAAAAATCATGCCCAAGAAAGTAATTTTAGACGTAGATACCGGCACAGACGACGCTGTTGCTCTCATGCTGGCCGCCCTGTCACCCGATTTGGAGCTGCTGGGAGCCACCACCGTCGTGGGCAACGTTCCCTGCCACGTTTGCACCGAAAACAGCCTGCGCGTCTTCGACTATATTGGCCTCAGCGTGCCAGTGTATCAGGGAATGGTTGACCCGATGGTGCGCCCCGACTTCGACCGCAGCGAAGACAGCGGCATCCACGGCCTCTACCTCGACCTGCCGCCCGCCACCAGCAAGGCCGCCTCAGCCCACGCCGTAGATTGGCTTGTTGACACCTACCTAGCCTCCGACGGCGACATCACCCTCATCCCCGTTGGGCCATTAACCAACGTGGCAATGGCAATGCGTCAGCGGCCAGACATGTTGGCAAAAATCCCCGAATTGGTCATCATGGGGGGCGCCCACCACGTTGGCAACGTCACCCCATCGGCCGAATTTAACATTTGGGTAGACCCCGAAGCGGCCAGGGTTGTGTGCCGCAGCCAACGGCCGATCCGCATGGTGCCGCTCGATGCCACCCACAAAGCCCTCATCTCCCTCGACGACTGCAAAAAGCTGCGTCAGCTTGGCACCCCCGCCGCCACCGCCGCCGCCATTTTTATTGAGCAGCGCATTGACGGCTACAACAAATATCAGCCCATGGCCCAACTCGATGCCGCCCCCGTTCACGATGCCCTCGCCGTTTGCGCCGTCATTGACCCCACCGTCATCACCACCCGGTTTATCCACGTAGACGTGGAAACCAGTGGCCCCCTGACCGACGGCCGCACCGTCTGTGACTTCGGCAACCGCAGCAAAAAAGCCCCTAACGTCCACTTTGCCGTGGATGTAGATTTGCCAAAGTTTAAGGAAATGATGTTTGATATTTTGGGGCGGACGGCATAAATGGAGATTGGAGATTGGAGATTCATCAATCTCCAATCTCCAATCTCTACCGCCCCTGCCAATTGCGCCAGGCAATTTCTGTCAGCCCGGCCGCCAGTTGGTCAATATCTTCCTCGTTGGCACTATAGAGCGTGTCGCGCATGGCCTGCGGGATGGCTTGTGGCCCCTTCAAAGCCCCGGCCATGGCTCCGGCCATAGCCGCAATGGTGTCGGTGTCGTTGCCGATGTTGGTGCCGCCCACGGCGCAGCCCACGGGGTCGCCCTTGGCGGCCACAAAAATGCCGACGGCGGCGGGCATGGATTCGACCATCATGACGGAGTTGCCAACGGCCGCTTCGATTCGTCGCAATGCTTCTTCAAACGACGCGGAGCGCAGGGCTTCCTCGACGGCAATTTCGACGCGACGCACGACGCTGGGGCCGGGGGCAGAACGGCCGTTTTCCCGCCCCACCTTCTCCCCCAAACGCGCCCCCGCCAGCACCGCCTCCACCACGCTAAACACATCGGCCGTTGGCAGCAGCGCCGCCGCCACCCCAGCCGCAATCCCCCCCGCACCACTGGCCGCAATTTGCGTATCGTGGGTTGGCCGCGCCGAAATCCAGGCCGTGGACACGGCTCCCGCAATGTCGCCGGGGTGAATTAGCCCCGCCGGAGCCACCCGCATGGAGGCCCCGTTGGTGGTTCCCATCGTCGCCAGCTTGCGCGTGGAGTTGCCAACTGTGCCAATGTGGTCGGTGCTTTGCCCTGCGGCCAACGCCTCCAGCAGCGGCTTGGTTGTTGGTCCCTGCTGCCGCCGCATCGGGGAATATTGTGACCAGTGGATGAGCCGTTTAATCCATGCTTCGTCGTTTAAACGGCCGTTTGTGGCAATCAACACCTCGGTCAGGGCAAACATCTGGCTGCAATCATCGGTGACAAGGCCAGCCCTGTCAGAGTGGGAAAAGGTATCTACAGGAGGCGCAATCAACTTGTCCAGCAATCCGCCATGCTCGGCAATAATTTCATCAATCTGGTGCTGCTCCGTCGCCGCCCCCATCGCATCGCCCAGGGCCGCACCCAACATACCGCCCAAAATATGCTGTCCTAAATAATCCCGATCCATTCCATTTACTGCCTGAGACATTTTGTTTTTCCTTGTGGGTAGGGCAATTAGGGAGGAGATTGGAGATTAAGGGACTCATAAGTCTCCCAATTTCCAATCTCTCAATCTCAATTTCTTGCCCTTGCCGTGAAAAGTTGCTAAATCGAGGCGATTATCTATGATCGGGCATTTGGCTGCAAACCATGCACTGATTACTGTTTACCGATTACCGACTGCTGTCTACTAAACCTATGTCCATCAGTATCAACAACCGCTTTCGCCTCTTTTTCGCCGTCCAATTCGCTGGTGTTGGCATCTTTTTTCCCTATATTGCCCTCTATCTCAACTCTATTGGGCTGAGTGGCGCACAAGTCGGCCTGCTGCTGGCGCTGGTGCCGTTGACCGCTTTTGTGGCGCAGCCGCTGTGGGGCATGGCTATGGACATCAACCATCAGCATCGCCTGGCTCTGGTGTTTGCCTGCGTCAGCGTTTGCGTGGTGATGCTGGTTTATGCCAGTGTGACCCAATTTTGGCTGCTGGTGCCGCTGACAATCTTGCACGCGCTGCTGATGGCGCCGCTGCAAATTTTGGTGACGGCATTGGCGTTGGAGCACTTGGCTCGGCAAGGGTCGAAGACGGGCTTTGGCTCGCTGCGGCTGTGGGGGTCTATTGGCTTTGCCATTTCAACGTTTGGCATTGGGGCGTTGTTTGTGGATGCGGGAACGGTGTGGTGGATTTTGCCGCTGTATGCGGTGGGCAACCTGATTTTGGGGGTGATTGCTTACACGTTCCCTGATGCGGATGTGCATGGGCCGACGAGTTGGCGGGAGGGGCTGGGGTTATTGAGGCAAGAACGGCCGTTTCTCTGGTTCCTCCTCGGTCTGCTGCTGCTCGGCATGACGCTCGGCATCGTCAACAACTACATCTCCGTCTATCTGGTAGACATTGGCGGCGCGGGCTGGATGATTGGTGCCGCGCTTGCCATCTCCGCCCTGTGCGAAGTGCCGCTGCTGGCAAAGGTGCAGTCGTTTATTGACCGCTGGGGGGTGCGCCCCATGCTGCTGATTGGAGCCGCCGTGTTGCCGTTGCGCTGGTTCCTCTTTGCCATCAACCGCGTGCCGCTGGCTGTGCTGCCCATTCAGGCCACCCACAGCATCGCCATGATGTCGCTGCTGGTGGTGGCTGTTCTCTACGTTGATCGGCTGCTGGAACCCAGATGGCGCACCTCCGGGCAGGCACTCTATACTTCGTCGCTCCACAGCGTTGGCCCAGGGATTGGTCTTTATCTGGGTGGCCTGATTTACGGCAGCTATGGCATTCAAACGGTTTGGTTTTTTAGCCTGGGCGTGGCGTTGGTGGGGGTGGGGATTTTGGTGTATGCGATTTATGGGCAACCGAAGCGAGATTAGGAGAGTGGGACAACCATGAGCATTGATTACTTTACCTTTTCCAACCTAATTATTGACGACATTGTTTTCCCCGATGGCCGCACGGCGATGAATACGCTGGGTGGGTCGGGAACCCATGCGCTGGTGGGGATGCGGGTGTGGAACGGCCGTTTAGGTTATTCCGCCATCGTCGGAACAGATTTTGACCCCGGTCACGCGCAGCGGCTACAGCAGTTTGGCGCGGACGTGAGCGGCCTGGTGGTGCGCGACGGCTTTGCCACGGCACGCGCCTGGCAGGTATTCGAGGTCAACGACCTGCGGATTGAGATATTCCGCACCGATCTGGAAGAATTTCAGCGGCGCACCATTCGGGAGGAAGATTTGCCCCCGGCTTACCGCCAGGCAAAGGGTATTCACCTCAATTGGGGCGACCTGGCAGAGGTGGCCGAGCTGCTCCAATCGCTGCGCCGCACCAACCCCGGCATGGCCGTGGCGTTTGAAATTACGCCGGAGCAGGAAAAGGAGCCGGCCGACCATTTTAAGCGGGTGCTGCCCTATGTTTCGCTCTTTTCGCCCGACCTGGGGGAAGCAACGGCCGTTTCTGGCCTGAGCGACCCGGAAGCGATGGCCGATCTCTTTTTAAGCTGGGGGGCGCCGGTGGTGGCACTTCGCATGGGGGCAAATGGGTCGCTGGTGAAGACAAAGGAGGGGGAGATGTGGCGCTTAACGGCCGTTCCTCCTACCCATCTCGTGGACGTAACCGGCGCGGGCAACAGCTACCTTGGTGGCTTCCTCACTGGACTGGGCGACGGCCTCTCCCCATTCGAGGCCTCCCTCCGCGCCGCCGTCAGCGCCAGCTTTGCCCTGGAACAGCTTGGCCTGCCCGCCTGGTCTGCCCCGCCCGCCGATGAGGTGGCGCGTCGGCTTGGGTGGGCGCGAGAAAACGTTGTTTATCATTGAGAGATTGGTTATTGGAGATTGGAGATTGATGAAGGTTTCCAATCTCTAATCTCCAGGCACCTGTATGGCTATTGTCTACCGCAAATTAACGGCCGTTGATGCCCCAACCTACCGCGCTATTCGTCTGGAAAGCCTGCGGCTGTACCCACAAAACTTTGGGGCCAGCTATGAGCAGCAAAAAGAGCTGCCCAGGCTGCATATGGAGGCGGTGTTGGAGGCAGGGGGAGAAAACGGCCGTTTTGTCATGGGCGCGTTTGACGATGATCAACTTGTCAGCATTTGCGCCTTCATTCCCTATGCGCCCGCGGACAAGCCGCCCAGAGGGGACGGCATGATCATTCAGGTCTACGTCAAAGCAGCCTACAGCGGCCAAAAAGTCGGCTTGGGATTGATGCAGGCAATGATTTGCGCCGCTTTCCAGCAGCCCGGCATCAACGAGATCATTTTAAGCGTGAAACAGGGCAACATTCCAGCCATTCGTGTCTACAAGCAAGCTGGGTTTACACCCTACGAAATGGATGAAGATGAGCAGTTCATGTTCATTCAGCGTGATGGGTAAGGGCAAACCCGCGTGTTGCCAGCAAAGGCTACATGAACAGCAATTACGTCAGAAAACAGTTGATTTCGTGTCATACGATGTATTACAATGTGATTGAAGGAAAGCATTGAGATCATCATCACTGAACTCATTTGGGATGACTGGAATACAGAGCATATTGCTCGTCACACTGTTGTCCCTGATGAAGTTGAACTGTCACTGACGGATGAATATGCCGTCTTTCTCAAAGCAAAGCTCGGCCGCGTCATGGTTCTCGGCCGCGCTGGTGAGCGACTCATCTCAATTGTCATGAATGAGCAAGATACCAAAGGGCAGTTCTATGTAATCACTGCCCGTGATATGTCGAAAAAAGAGCGTGCTTTTTATCGAACACAAAAAGGGAAATATGATGAGTAAAAAAAACATCCCCACGTTTGCCTCAGTAAAAGAAGAAGCTGAATTTTGGGACACGCATGACATTACTGATTTTTTGGGCGAGCTTGAGATAGGCAAGGGAGTTTACACTCCAAAACCGGGTGAGAAGAAAGCTGTTATGACTATTCGCATTGCTTCCGCTCTCAAAGAGCAAGTTGATATGGTCGCCCAAAGCTATGATGTTTCTTCATCATCGTTGCTAAGAATGTGGATTGTCGATAAGCTAAGGGCGCATCAACAGAGCGAACAGAGCTAAACAACCTTCTTGTTCTAAGCCTTCTTGAGTTTCGGGACGGATTTTTCTGTAATCCGCGCTATCTGCGCTTCCATTTCCCTTTCCGAAAGTTGCGCCATGCGGGCAATTCCCTATAATGACTTTATCTGAACACGCCACTATTTCCCCATTTCTTCAATGTATTTTATTCTGTCTAGCTCTCTAGCTGGGTGGAAAGGAGCTTACTTATTCGTGATGTTGCAAGAAGCGTTACTTGGAAATCGAATTGTCCGCTTAAGCGATGGTAAAATTATCGGGAGCGTCACTCATGTTTATCTGGACGAAAATCGCCAGGCTTTGGAAAAAATAGGATTTGGTGACAATCGTGTGATTCGTCGCCATGAGATTGTTTTTCTAGGTGAAGATGTTGTCCTCATTCACCGCGAGAAAACAACAGCGACACCCCAAAAACCTGTGGAGGAAGGTGCTGAACAAAGCGGGATGCTTTATGCCGCCGACAGAAGTACAAGCAAAGAAGCCACGGGAACCAATTGGTGGGTTGCTGTTCATTAACGCCTCCACTGGGCGTTAAAAGGGAGGAACCGTTCCTCCCTTTTTCACTTTAGCGAGTGCTGTTGTGCAAAACGGCCGTTATTTCCCCCCAAGTCGGCACATTAATCCCCGCCCCAAACTTCTGCACCGCCGCCGCCCCCGTCGCGTTGGCTAACCGCAGCAGCTTCGGCAGCGGGTACTTTTCCAGATACCCCAGCACCACCATTGCCGCCACGCTGTCGCCTGCCCCCGTCAAATCCACTACTTCCACGGCAATCCCCGGCTCATGAATCGTTTCCGTGGCCGTGTGCCCAATCATCCCCTCCGCGCCCAGCTTAAGAATGACCAGTTTAGAACCCATTTGGCGGATGCGTTCGGCCATTTCGGCCGGCGGCAGCGGCTCCTGAACAATCATTTGGGCTTCTTCATAGGTCAGCAGCACCACGTCAGACTGCATCATCCGCGCCAGCCACGCCGGAGGCATGTCGGGAATTTCGGGGCCGGGGTCAAAAAAAATGGGAATGTTGACCTCTTTGGCGGCGTTCATCGCTTCCAGGTTGGCTTCTGGCCCCTGCGAAAGGTTGTTCCAGCCGTAGATGATTAGCCCGTCGGCCGCTTTGATGCTGTCGCGCCACTGGGGGGGAAAACGGCCGTTTTGCAGCCGCAAATCTCCCCGTGACCCCAAGAAAAGATGCGCCCCTGCCGCATCCGTCAGGCACATCGCCACCGGCGTGGGCTGGTCATCCACCACAATCTGCCCAGCCACGTCCACCCCTTCCGCCACCAAATAATTTCGCCACAGGTCAGCCAACTCATCATTGCCAATATAGCCAAGTGCTTGCATAGCCAGCCCCAGCCGCGCCCCGCAAATTAATGTATTTGCCATTCCACCGGGCGTAATCAGCCGCTGATCCACAAACTGGTGTTCGGCCGGCAAGATGGGAAACCGCACCGGGCGAAAGCTCATATCAATCACAGCATTGGCTAAACCGATAACACGAAAACTCATCACGTCTTTCCTTTCTCTGCAATCATTTCCACAAAAACTATCCCACTTTTGCCGACTTTGCTACTTTTTGCCAATCAATAATTTGCTGAATGCCAGCACCCTGCTACAATCGTAAAAATACGATAGAAAGTTATGGATCAATCAATGATTACTATCCCGGAACCATGCTGTACCCTGGACATTTCCGGTGCAGAACAGGCGCAGTTGGTCAAGATGTTTAAGGCACTTGGCAACAATACCCGCTTTGAAATTCTCAAATATCTCATTACCCATCCCGGCTGTATCACGGCCGATATTGTAGATTTCCTCCCCATCGCCCAGGCAACCGTCTCGCAGCACCTCAAGGTTTTACGCGATGCGGACTGGATTCAGGTGTGTGGCATGAAAGGGCCAGCGACCCATTATTGCCTCAACAATGAGCGCGTTATTTGGTTCCGCAAAATGGTTGGGGATATTTTTTAACTCTTTTTTTGAATTTTATTATCGTAATATGGCGATGGTGGTTGGTGGCTGGTGGCTGATAAGATGAGCAAGTCTTCACTAGCCACCAACCACCAGCCATCAGCCACCTCAGGAAGAAATGAACGAGAATTTAAACGTATTCCAGGGATATGACTCAATCAAGGATTTTTTGAATCCGGGCAAGGGTGCCTATCTACCGCTGGTTGAAATTCCAACCAAACTAAACCCGTTTGCGGCCGACAACGTCCGCATCTTTGCCAAGCTGATGACCTTTTCCGGACTGCACAACGTCAAGGCCATTCCCGCCTACAATATGATTTTGGCAAGACATGAACGGGGCGAGCTGGATGGCGTCACCGACATCATTGAAAATTCTTCGGGCAACACCGTCTCATCACTGGCAATTGCCGCCCGTCTCTTTGGCATTGACAACATGCACGCCATCGTGCCTGATGAAGTGTCGTGGAACAAGCTGCAAATGCTGTTGTTTTATGGCATTCGCCCCATTGTCAACCAGGAACCGCGCCAGCCGGAGGAGGATGACCCTCGCAGTGGTGTTTACAAAGCCCGTGCCAAAGGGCAGGAGGCGGGCTGGCTCAACCCCGGCCAGTACAACAATCCCGATAACCCAGCCGCGCACGAACGCTGGATCGGCCGGCAGATTTGGGAGCAAACCGGGGGGAATATTACCGTTTTTGCCGCTGGCATGGGCACAACCGGGACTATCATTGGCAACTCAAAATACCTCAAAAGTCAGAATGAGGCGATACAGGTTGTTGGCGTCAGACGTGCGCCGGGCAACTATGTGCCGGGGCCGCGAACGGCCGATCTTTTAAAGCTCATCGGGTTTGACTGGCAGCCCCATGTGGACACGCTGCAAGATGTGACAACGGCCGAAGCGTACCAAAAAAGCATGGAACTCAGCCGTTCCGGGCTGATTGTTGGCCCAAGCTCCGGGCTGTCGCTGGTTGGCCTGCTGCATTATTTACAGCAGCGGCAAACAGACAACACACTCGATCAGATACGCAACGGTGTCGGTGAAGTAAACTGCACGTTTATCTGCCCGGACACCCCCTTCCCGTATTTTGATGAATATTTCAAATACCTGGATGAGGCCAACTTCCCAGCCATTGAAAACGAGGAATTTTTGCTCAACAAGCCGCAGGTGGCAGGGGGCTAGTGGCTGGCTAATGGCACACCAGCTACCATCAAAAACTATGACTGATCATAACTATCTTGCTCGCCAGCTAACGGCCGAATTTCTCGGCTCCCTGCTACTCGTCTTTACCGCCATCTCCCCCATTGTTCTTGGCTTCAACGTTCTGGACGCGGGCATTGCAACGGCCGTTCTGATGGATGCTATCGCCGTGGGGTTTGTCCTCTTTGCCCTCATCGAAACGCTCGGCCCCATCAGCGGCTGCCACATCAACCCCGCCGTCACCCTTGCCATGATGCTCACCAGGCGGATGGACGGCCGCACCGGCTTGCGCTATATGGTTGTGCAAACAGTTGGCGGGCTACTTGGCACCGTCGCCAGCCACGCCATGTTTATCGGCCATGATTTCTTTCAATGGGTGGCTATTTCGGACATCGCCCGTAGCGGCGGGGCGTTCTGGGCGGAGTTTGTCGGCACTTTTGTCCTCATCCTTGTCATCTTTGGCACCATCCACCACCGCCCCGCTCAGCCGGGCTTGATCATTGGGCTATTGGTAGGCGGTTTTCTCATCACCACCTCCAGCACCATGTTTGCCAACCCCCAGGTGACGGTTGCCCGCGTTTTTACCTGGGCAATGGCAGGGATACGGCCGCTGGATGCCGTTGTTTTTGTGGGGGTGCAACTAACGGCCGTTTTTGCCGCCACCCCCGTTGCCGCCTTCCTGTTTCCCAAACGGTAGGTGACAAAATTCAGCCGTGATTGTTCCCTTGACACAATAAAACCATGCGATAGGCTAAAGGCAATTTCATCGTAGTGCAAGTTTGCAAACTTGTCCTACCTGCTTGGAGGAGAAAGCAAGCATGGGTCTAAAAGAGCATTTTCAGCGGCTGGAGCGGCATTATCCTGATGTTTGGGAGCGCATGGAACGGGAAATAACGGCCGTTTCCACCTTCAACACCTTCAAACAACTATCCGACAACTACTCACCCACCCTCACCGTCTCGCGGGTGCAGGGGCCACTGGTCGAATCGCTGCTGGCCGGCACCAGCGTCAAGGTTGACCGCAGCCTGCGCCAATCCGGCACCATTGGCCTCACCATCGGTCAGGAGCCAGCCCCCGTCTGGTTCACCGGCCACGCCGACATTTGCAGCTATCTGACGGGCAACTGGGCAGGCAACGGCTACCCACTGACCCCGTTTTGCATGACGCGGGCGGATCCGGGGGCAAGAACGGCCGTTGCTCTCAGCTCTCCCACCCAATCTACCCCCCTCACCAAACTCGCCCACGGCGAAATGATAACGAAGGACGATGGCTCCACCTTTTTCGCTACCGACAACCCCAACCTGCCCCTCTGGACGCGAGTCGTCTACCACATTGATGCCGCCTGGAACCGCGACACCGACGAAATGTATGGCTACATTGACAACCAGGCCACCTGCGCCGCCCTCATTCTGGCCGCCCGCGTCCTTGCCAATTACGACATTAACGTGCTGCTCTTGCTGAATGACGAAGAAGAAGGCCCCGTGGACAAAGGCAACCAGGGTTTTTCCCGCGCCATGCTGCGCCTGCTCAACCGCACCCCGCTGCACCAACTGCCCGCTGCCGTCATCAACGGCGATGTCCACCAGTCCGAAAGCCGTGTGGCCGAGGGGCGCGACTCCCTCTTTGGCAAGGGGGCGCTTTTCACCGGAGCCAGCAGCCTCACACGCGGTGCCGTTACCCCACCCCAATTGCTCGACTTTGCCCGCGAGCTGTCCACCGAACTTGCGGCTCACGGCATTTTGTTCACGGAAAACGACACCTACGTTGGCCGCAGTGACGATATTTCGGCGATGCAGTTTACGCAAAATGTGGTGCTGCTTGGCTTTGCTGGCTCCTCTTCCCACTTCAACCGCACCCCCACCATGCGCTGTTCCGACCTCGTGAACTTTGCCAAAACGGTTGTCATTTATGCGCTGCTGGCGCAGGATGCGTCCTGGCGGGCAGCTTTCTTCTAGGAATGGGAATTAAACCCATTTAAAAGAACCCGTTTAGAAGTTCAACTTCTTCTGAGAAGTTGAACTTCTTGTGTAACTCTTCTTGCGTAACCTCTTGCCTTAGGCATGGGCGATGGCCACTTTCTGGATTCCAGTCTGAGCGGTTGCCCGTCTTAAATTGACAACCCCGGCACACTTTGTACAATGCAGCCATTAGCCAGCCAAAGAGAAGGCTGTCACTCTTTTTCTAAAAAACCAATAGCAAAACAGGATGTGAATATCTTGAAAACTGCAAAGGCAGAGCTTGTCCGCAACAGGTTCAGCTTGCGTTTTCCCGGCAACCAGGGGAGGTATAGTGCATTCCTGAAAGGACAGTAGCAAAGCATGGAAAGAAAAATCTGGTTACAAGCGATAACGCGGTCAAAGAATCAGCTAACGGCAACCTTTGGCATTGACGATCTTACTTTTAATGTTTCATATTGGTATGGTGATGTTGATTTTTTTGCTTTGGAAGCACAGTATGGGCAAAGCTATATGGATAAACTGTATTTCCATATAGCGGCGTTTGAGATAAATAAATTAGTTAGCCTGAAAGCTGAAAAAATTGATTGGGGGGATTATTCCCTGCACCATACCGCTCAATTTGAGACGCTTTGGCAAAAAATTGTGCATAACGTGTGGGCGCAATGGCGTTATGAGAATAATTTGCCCCATTATGAAGGCCCCACATTCACCAGCCAACCCAGCAAATCTTGTGTACAGCCGGTCGAAAACACCTGTGGTTCCGTCGAAATTTTGGCTTTTTGTGGCGGTGGCAAAGACAGTTTGGTATCTATGAAGCTTCTGGAACGAGCGGGACTTCCCTATTCATCATTTGTTTATTCCAATTCAATATACGGTGCAGCCCAGCAGCAGCATGACTTAAGTGAAGGGCTTCTTGAACAAGGCGTGCAATTTAAACGCCATTTCCAGTGGGTTTATGATAGTTTTGCTGACTCACCGGTTGTTAAACTCTGCCCGGAATACAACGTCGAGAGCATTGTTGCTGCCGAAACGCCTGCTTCCATATTTGGTGTGCTGCCCATCGTCTTGCAGCATGGTTATCGGTATATTGTTTTAGCACATGAGCGCAGTGCGAATGTTGGCAATGTAAGGTGGGATGTTACGGGCGAAGATGTTAACCACCAATGGGGCAAGTCGTTTGAGGCAGAATGCCTGATTAACGATTATTTGCACAATGAATTGATTACGAATGTTTCTTATTTTAGTCTGCTGCAACCCATTTATGATGTCTTGATTTTTAACCTGCTTCGCAGTGATTTAACTGCTGTACCGTATACACATTCTTGTAATCTTAAAAAACCCTGGTGCTGTCGTTGTCCTAAATGTGCCTACGTTTGGTTAAATTATATGGCTTACTTGCCGGCCGATCTAGTTGATTCTATTTTTGATGCGAATTTGTTTGACCTTGAAGAGAACCAGCTATGGTATTATCAGATGCTTGGGCTGGGAACGCACACACCTTTTGAATGTATTGGTCAGATAGCTGAGACTCGGCTGGCATTTGAGTTGTGCAGGAGGAAGGGGTTGCGTGGTAAAGCAATGGATATGTATGCAGAACAGTTTCCGCAGCTTGATAGCGACCCAATTTTGGAGAAATACTTGAGCATAGATTTTTCTCAATCGGGTATTCCACCAGCCATTGCTGAAGCGATACTGCCCCAATTGCAAGAGGCAGCCACAGAAGCGCGTTTCTACATGCGGGATGCGGTGGCAAGCTTGGGGGGCAATCATAAACTTCATGAGGTCAGGAGTAGAAATTAAGTAACTTGCTTGCGTTAGAAGTTCAACTTTTTTAGAAGTTCAACTTCTTCTGAGAAGTTGAACTTCTTTCGTAGCTTGTTTAATCTTCGTTCCCGAGTTCGTTATTGTCCCGGAGCCTGGAAGGTTATGAGGCTGAGAGCGGCTCAAGCTTCCGGGCTATGGCTCTTTTACAGGTCTATCTGCCTTGTCGGGCGGAATTTCGCCCCGCTGGATGCGGATGGAGCGCAGGTTCATGGACTGAATGAGGGCGAGGAGGGAGAAGAGAACAAACAGGACGGGGCCTGCGAGGGTGATGCAAACGGCCGTTAACAGCGTCAACCAAATCAACAGCATTGCCGTGTCCAGTGGATGCGACAAGGTGAGAAAAAAAGCGCGGCGAAAGAGCGGCCTCATGCCATCATTAGGGTAGTTGAGCAGCACCGGGAACAAGTAAATCTGCATCCCCAAAAGCACCAGCAACATAATGACCAGGGGGCCAACCAGCCAGCTAAATGCCACCACCGGGTGAGTCCAATAAAAGCGAATGGTTACAACGAGCAGCAACAACGCTGTCACATCCAGATAGCCTAGGATGGTTGCCCGCCGCCAATGGAGATGCAACCCTTCCCAAAAATGCTGCCTGGTGGCAAACACAAGATCAAGGTCGCGCTCCTCGGCAATGACGCGCTGGGTTAGGTGAAATAAAGCGGCCGTTGCTGCTGGAATGGTGACAAGGGGTAAGCTGACCAGTAACCACAGCAGATTGGCAACCAGGAAAATGCCGAGGCGACGGTAAAAAAGTTTGAGTGAAAGAACAACAATTGGCCAGGCCATAAATAATTTATCTCGCTCTTTGACATCTTATAGTGGCTGGTGGCTGGGGGCTGGTGCGCCTTTAACCAGCCCCCAGCATTTGCCAACCTTATCGCCATTGCTATAATTTTACAATTGTGGAGAGTTGGCTCCATAAGGAAGAGGGACATCTTACAGCTTACAACCAACTATTTCATCACTGTCTGTCAACCATATTTATGCTACGTACTGAAGATTTAAGCAAGTCATATGATGGGCATGTTGCCGTTCAAGGTTTGAACCTCGATGTGCGGGCTGGCGAGATTTATGGTTTTCTGGGGCCAAATGGGGCAGGCAAGACAACCACTATTCGTCTATTGTTAGGACTGCTGCAACCTACAGCGGGGGAGATATTCCTGTTTGATCAGCCAATTACGGGTGATGCCATTGGCCTAAAGCGGCGCATTGGCGTGGTGGCAGAGGAGCCGCTGGTGACAACGCGGATGACGGCCTGGGAATTTGTGCGCTTTTTTGCGGGTTTAAACAGCGTGGCGCAGCCTGAGGGGCGCATGGAAGTGCTGTTTAAGGCACTGGGGTTGTGGTCGGCACGGCACGCGCTGGCGGCAGCCTATTCGCGGGGGATGCGTCAGAAGTTGAGCTTGGTTCGGGCGCTTGTGCATCAGCCAGATTTGTTGATTCTTGATGAGCCGGTGAGTGGGCTTGACCCGCACAGCATTTTGCAGGTGCGTGCGGTGATTGACCAGCATCGTGATGCGGGTGGGGCGGTGTTGATTTCAAGCCATATTTTGTCGGAGGTGGAGCGTTCGGCGGACAGGATTGGGATTTTGCACAACGGCCGTTTACTCATTGAAGACAGCATGGGCGGCATCCGTTCCCGCCTCGGTTCCAGCAACATCGTTCACCTCACCCTCGCCAACGAAGCCCCAACGCTGCCAGAGAAACTGCAAAGCATTCCCGGTGTGCAAAAAGTGGATGTGCAGCCACGACAGCTTGCTGTCCACGTTGCCGGTACACGTGATGCTCGCCCCGACATTTTCCAGGCCGTTGTCGTGGCAGGAGCCATTTTGATCGAGATGGCACTAGAGGAGATGAGCCTGGAAGAGGCATTTGTGACCATTACAAACCAAAATGTGCAACAATTAGCAGGTGCCGGATGAGCGTAACCAGATCAAGTAGCACCCTTCGCTGGCACAACATTCGCCGTATTGCGACGCAGCAGCCGCGTGAGACGATTTTTGGCTGGGGGATTTATAGTGTAACGGCCGTTTCCGTTGGCATTGCCGCCCTGCTCATCTTCAACTCGGTTCGTTTTGTCGGTGAAAGCAGCCTCAACATCGTCGCCCAACCCTTCTTGCTCCCCCTGCAAACCGCCCTCACCCTCGCTATCCTGTTTGTGGCCGTCGAGGCCACCCTTTCCATCGCCAGACCCCGTGAACAAGGTTCGCTGCAAATTCTTTTCTTCGCCCCCATAGACGAGACCATCCTGATTGGCGGCAACTTCCTCGCAGGCATCCTCGTCTACATTTTCTTCGTTTTACTTATCCTTCCAACCTTGTTCTTGCTATCCTGGGCAACCAACTTTGTCATCCCCGCGCAATTGATTTGGGCAATCATTCCCACGCTTTTTGTTGTCGGTGTCGCTGTTGCCTTTGGCTTGTTTGTCTCGGCCTCCGCCCGCTCCGCCCGCTCTGCCGTACTCATTTTAGTGGCTGTGATCCTTATCTTGCTGGGCTTGCAATCTGCGTATTCTGCCCTTCTGAGCATCCCCCCCACCAGCCGTTTTTATGATGCACTCCTCTTTATCCGCACGGTTCTAGCAAATTTGCAGCTCATTTTGCTGTGGATTTCGCCGTTTCATATGCTTAATGTCATTCTCACTGCTGCATTGAACGATGATTGGCTGGTGCTGCTCAGGCAGACTGGTATTGCTGTGGCAGCAACGGCCGTTTGGCTATTTACGGCCGTTCGTATGCTGCGACACAGAGGAGTGCTGCCATGAGTTTTGCTTCCTCCTTATGGCAACACGCACGCTGGGGTTTGCTGCTCCTGTTGCTCCTGTTGGCAGCCCCCCCCCTGGTGACCGCCCAGGAAACAGATCGCCAGGATACGTTTGTCTACGGGATCAACGCCGGTATCCCCGATGCCGTCATCGGCACATTTGCCCCACCCGCAGTAGACACCATCTACCTGATGTCCACCGAAACAAGCATCCTCTCACCACGCATCACCAGCGTATACTACTGGCCTATTACAAATGATTATCGCGCTTCCTGGAACGTACTCAATGAAGTCGTTGAAGGCGATCTCGAAATCATGCGTGGTTTGCAGACAATCGAAACCATCAAGCAAACCACATACACAATTCATTTTCATGTGGGGCGGGGAAGTGCCAACAAACCCACGCTATACATCGGCGCAGATGCCGAGAAAGCCAACGCACAATTCCAGGCCGACCAACTGGCCTACCGCAACGCCGCGTTGGCCTATGAGGAGGCACGGCTGGCCTGGCTGGATGCTGCCCGTGAAGCCCAAAGCCTGGGTGTTGCCCCCGATGACCTCCCCAAGGCTCCGGTGGAGCCAGCCCCTCTCAACACCTACAGCACAGGCCTGAACAGTGGCTTTCCCCTAAAGCTGGAACCTGGCGATTACCGTATTCGCACCAAGACAGCGGATGGTACGATTGTGCCGAAAAGTGAACGTCGTCTGGTAGTGTTTGAGCCACGAAGAACGGCCGTTGGCTATGAAGTCATCCCGGAGCAGCGCTGGACATTCCCCGAAGAATCCAACGATCCGGAAGGTGCCATTTTGGGCGCAGAGAACACAGTTGTCTATCTAAAACCTTTCGTCACCCGCGAATATCCCGCCATCTCGTATACACGCCTGCAAAACCCACAAGACGCTTCAGTGGCGCAAGCCGGTGAATGGACTTGGGTCGCTGGCGAACCAATAGAGGATTCGGTACTGGAACTGGTTAGTGGCAACCGTGTGATAACCCAAATCCCGCTGCAAGCCTACACCGTAAAGCAAACCCCCGGCGGTGAGTATGGCTATGAAATTCTGGAATATAACGCCAGCACACCAGACCTGACACCACGCATAGATTTTGTCGGTTATCGCCTGCCGTTTACAAGCGATAATCGTAACTTTTCTATTCAGCTCCGCTCGCCAGACGACACATTGCTGCTAGGGAGCAATCGCGTCATGCGTGTTGCCGGCCGTAATTCACCAATTTTATTAGGGTTTATAAGCTTGTTACCATTGTTAGCCGGTGCTGCCATATTAGGGTGGCGACAGCAGCAAACATCCCGCATCAAAACTGATAATGCCGCATAAAAGCATTGAAGCACGAATCTACGGTACAGCAGAACAGTTGTAAATGGCTTTTTGCTAGGTAAAACGGGCTATGGTATAGTCCTGATACTTGAATCAAGCCATTTGGCAAAGATTCTTTTAGGGAACATTCACAAATAATGCTGATGTCGAAATTCGACAGCTCGTAAAATCATCATTCGTGAATCAAAATTTTGATAACATTTGCCTGACATATTATCAAAATTGACAACGGGAAGCTTTCCTTTATGCACGATACGATATTCGTAGCGACCCCGAAAGGGGACAGTATGAACCTTATAACTGAGCAGGTGCAAGAAATCGTCCGCAACAGCGGGGTAAAATCAGGCGTCTGCTTCCTCGTTATCCCTCACACAACGGCCGCCATCACCATCAACAGCTATCTTGACCCAGCAACGGCTCAAGACATCCTCAATGATGTACGTCGCCTTGTGCCAACCCGCACAGACTTCCACCACATCTTTGACACTCCCGCAGATGCCGCAGGGCATATCAAGGCCACCCTCATCGGCAACACCGAAACAGTTCTCATCGAAAATGGCGAACTTGTCCTCGGACACTCACAAGGCTTATTTCTTTACGATTTCGACGGGCCACGCCAACGGCGTGTACTCGTAAAAATCCTGGAAGGCTAATCATCTGTGGATTTGTCTGTCTGCAGTTGCAAATGTTGGTTGGGGCAATTAACCAACTAGCAAATTACTTCATAGGAGGACAGTTATCGTCAAATAACAAGATCATTAAAGCAATAGCATATTTTAAGTTAATAATGAGCTTGGCTCAATTGCAAAGAATTGTGATCTATATCATCTGAGGAGAAGATTGAAAATGAAAAACAAGTATCCTTACACTTTTTTCACCATTTTGCTTGTTATTCTCGCAATGGTAATAACAGCTTGCGGTGGCAGTAGCACAGAAGAACCAGCAGCAGAATCAGGTAGTGAAAGCGAAGCTGCAAAACAAACTGATGAAAGCGCAGCTGGCGAAACAGCAAGTAGTGAAGCAGAAGCTATCACCCTGAAATTTGTTATCTGCTGTGCGCCAGAAGATGCAGTTACCTATAATGAAATTTTCGACGCATGGAAAGCAGCAGAACCACAATATGCTAATGTAAACATCGAGCTGGATGTAACGCCCTTTGCCGAGCTCTTTCCCAAGATCGAGACATCCGTTGCTGCTGGGGCAGACTTTGACCTCTTCCAGGCTGATGGGCCAGATATTAAGCACTACTCCTACAACAAAGTCATCATTTCGCTGGATGAATATTTCACCGAAGAGGAAAAAGCAGAATTTTTGCCACAAACCATTGAAGAAGGTTCTTACCTCGGTACATTCATGTCCCCGGCTATCATGCAGAGTTGCTCCCTGATGTTCTACAACTCAGACATGACGGATGCTGCTGGTGTTCAGCCGCCACAAGAGCTTGATGGCTGGACGATTCAGGAAGCTTGGGACGCCTGGCAAGCAACCCAAACGGATGAAAATGGTGATGGCACGCCAGAGGTTTGGGGTATCCGCTGGGGTCAAGGCACCTGGACGGGCGACTACGAGCAAGGTATTATTCGCCGCAGCGCTGGTGAAAAGGATTCGCCCACCTATAATGGTATGGGACCAGATGGTATTACCTTTGTAGGCTATCTGGATACGCCCGAAGCTATTGCTGGCTATCAGGCGTATCGTGACATGCACTTTGGTGAGAAAGCTGTTACACCCATCGAATCTATCCCTGACATTTTCTTCACAAAACAAAGTGCCTTTGTTGTCCATCCAGACAACGCCATTGGTACCATTAACCGTCTGTATCCAGATGGAGATTTCAACTATGGCGTGACAGGCATCCCGTACATGGAAGGCGGTACGGAACTTTGCCACACCGGTTCCTGGCATTACGGGGTTTCCCCGAATTCCGAGCATAAGGATGTGGCTGCTGCTCTGGTGAAATTCATCACCGGCCATGACGGCGCTCGTATCTGGTATGATAATGTTCGCCAGTTGCCAGCTCGTTTTGACCTGCTCAACGAGTTGCCAGAGTACAATGAGTATCCGCAGCAGTTGTTTGCCCAAGGTTTGCAAGAAATTGGTCAACCACGCATCCAAACCCCGTGCTACACGGAATACCAGCAACTTCACGCTGTGCTTCTGCAAGATCTACAGTCGGCTGAAGAGCTTGATGTGGCTGCCCGCGTCCATCAGGCTGCGTCTGACATTGAATCTGCGTGTGCCAAGTACAAGGGCTGGAACGAGTAACCAGTTTCGCTAACTAGCTAGGGCAAGGTTGAGGGATTCCCCTCAACCTTGCCCTGAAACATATTACGAGTAAAAGATTATGCAGGGAACGGCACCTATTCAAACTCAAAGCTTGTCACTCAGGCGCATTTTTAACTGGCGGCGGCGTAATTACCTCATCGCTTTTCTGTTTGTCTTACCGGCGTTGATTAACTTTACGCTGTTCCGTTACTATCCGATTGTCTCAGCCGCCCGTTCCAGTCTGTACAATTATAGTTTGTTGGGGGGGTACCAGGACTTTGTTGGCTTTGATCATTACATACGTATGGCATCTGACCCATCTTTCTGGAATTCGTTAAAGGTGACTTTTGTCTATGTGCTGATCAAGATTCCAATTCAAGTTGCGTTAGCGTTGGGTTTAGCTATTTTCTTGTCCAAGCAATCCATTGGCTCGTCAATTGTTCGGTCGGCTATCATGGCTCCCATGGTCACTTCGATCATTGTGGTTTCAATTATTTGGGCTTTGATGTTGCATTCAGAACAAGGGCTATTTCAAAGTATCCTGGTCTCGCTTGGATTCCAAAAAGTGCGTTTTATATCTAGTGAAACACGTGCGCTCCCAACTCTGAGTGTAATGATGATCTGGAAAGATGTTGGCTTTAGTATGATCATTCTGATGGCTGGCTTAAAAGGCATCCCACGTGTGTATTATGAGGCAGCTACGGTGGATGGTGCTACGCCCTGGCAGCGGTTCTGGAATGTAACCATGCCCTTGTTGCGTCCAGTGCTGATGTTTGTTCTTGTCACACAGGTTGCTTTCTCTTTTCAAATGTTTGACCCTGTTTTTCAAATGACAAAAGGTGGTCCCTTGGAGTCCACTAATATTATTGTCTACTATATTTATCAACAGGGCTTTTTATTTCAAGATATGGGATATGCCAGTGCACTATCTATGGTGACCCTGATTATTTTGTTGATCATTAGTTATGGTCAAATGCGGCTTTTGAATACTGATTATTAGAATGAACCAGGAATTAGATATGGAAACAATGCAAAATCCTCCGGATGCACAAGCAAAGTCTGTTCCCCCTGTAAACCTGACCACTGCTTTTGTTAAAAAGGCTCTATCATTTGGCTTTCTGGATATTTTGAGGTGGATAGGTTATTTGTTGCTTGTGACAATATTCCTTACCCCATTTGTCTGGACGGTGTTGGCTAGTTTCCGGCAAGAAAGTGAGATATTAGCCAATCTTTTTCCTCTTTCCCTGCACACTTTCTTGCCTAGAGCGGGCGAATGGACTTTAGAACATTATCAAACGGTGATGGGCTTGAACGAAGTGGGGGCGCGGGAAAGTTTGCGGTTTGACAGGAATTTATTGAACTCTTTTATCGTTTCAGCCAGTGTGGTTGTTGCGAGTTTGATTTTTAATACTCTGGCAGCGTTTTTCTTTTCCAGATTGCCCTTTCCCAAGAAAAATATTTTGCTGCTTTATGTTATTGCCACCTTGTTTGTGCCTGTACAAGTTACGCTTGTGCCACTTTTTATTGTGGTTAAGCAATTGGGCTTTGGTAATACGTATTGGGCGATGATATTGCCCTGGTTTGCCAGCCCGTTTGTCATCTTTGCCCTGATTCAATTTTTCAGGGAAATTCCGCATGAGTTGGATGAGGCGGCTATTATTGATGGAGCCAGCTATGTCCAGATATTGCGGCATGTGATTATGCCTTTGTCTATCCCGGGTTTGATTACGATGTCGTTGCTGGAATTCCAGTTTATCTGGAATCTGTTTTTATGGCCGCTGATTGCTGTGAGTGACAAAAATATTCAGGTTATTCAAGTTACACTTGCCTTGACGCAAACACAGCGAACAACTTATTGGGGACGTCGGTTTGCTGGTGCATCCCTGGCCTCGGTACCCGTGATTATTCTTTTTATGCTGCTGCAAAAATATTACACTGAGGGTGTGGCGCAGACGGGTGTGAAGGGTTAACTTTGCTTGGAGCCGCCAATTGACAAAATCCAATTGGTGTTGACATTGCCATGAATAATTTTAGCTTACGTAAGCGCATCCTCATTGATACTGATCCAGGTGTGGATGATTCGATGGCGATTTTGTTTGCCTTTTGTTCGCCAGAGGTGGAGGTGGTGGGATTAACGGCCGTTTTTGGCAACTCCGGCAGCGGCAACACCACCCTAAACGGCCTGCGCCTGGTGGAACTGGTTGGTAAGCCAGACGTGCCGGTGGCAAGAGGGGCAGAAACACCCCTTTTACGGCCGTTCCACGGCTTCGGCTGGCGCGTCCACGGCCACAACGGACTTGGGGACGTAGATTTCCCCCCGCCAAAAGGCCAGCCCGACCCCCGCCGCGCCGCCCAGTTCATCGTGGACACCATCATGGCAAACCCCGGCGAGATCACCCTTGTGCCGCTCGGCCCCCTGACCAACGTCGCCCTTGCTGTCGCTTTGGAACCCCGCATTGCCGAAAACGTGAAAGAAGTGGTTATTATGGGCGGAGCCGCCAACGGCAAAGGCAACGCTTCAGCTGTGGCTGAGGCCAACATCCGCAACGACCCCGAAGCTGCCAAAATCGTCTTCAATGCCCCGTGGCCGGTAACAATGGTTGGGCTGGACGTGACGCGCAAAACGATTATGACGCTCGACTACATTGAAACCCTGAAGTCGGCAGGGAACAAATTTACCGACTTCATCGGCCAAATTGTGCCGCACTACCTCGGCTTTCATAAGGAATATGACAATTTAGACGGCTTTTTTGTCCACGACTCCTCGGCATTGGCCTATGTGATTGACCCCACGCTGTTTACCACGCAAAAAATGTACATTGACGTGGAGACCATTAGCCCTGTCAACTTCGGCCATACCGTTGCTGACTGGCGGCATCGCGGCATAGAGATGGAGCCAAACGTCAATGTTTGTGTGGATGTGGACAGTGAACGGTTTTTGCGGCTTTATCAAGAGCGGCTGATGGCTGGGGAAGTAAGCTAGGTTATCTGTTATTGGTTATTTGTTATTGGAGGAGCCGCCCTAATAACCACTAACCAATAACCCAATACACGATGAAAATTCCAGCAATTATTGATTGTGATCCCGGCCATGATGATGTCATGGCGATTTTGTTGGGGGCGCGGACGCTTGATTTACGGGGGATTACGACGGTGCATGGAAATGCGCCGCTGGAGCTGACGACGAAGAATGCGCGGCAGACGGTGGAGCTGGCGGGGTTGACAGATATTCCGATTGCGGCGGGGATGCAACGGCCGTTAATTCGTGAAGCCACCTTCGCCCCCAACGTCCACGGCAAAACCGGTCTCGACGGCCCCGTTTTGGCCGAGCCAACTGTCCCCATTCTCGAAGACCATGCCGTTGACTTTATCTACCGCACCGCCAAAAGCGTGGACAACCTCCACCTCATCCCCATTGGCCCCCTAACCAACATTGCCGCCGCCCTGCTGCGCTACCCCGACCTGCCCAACCACGTCACCGCCATCAGCCTGATGGGTGGCTCGTTAACGCATGGCAACAGCACCCCCGCCGCTGAGTTCAACATTTGGGCCGACCCCGACGCGGCGCACGTGGTCTTTACCAGCGGCATCCCCATCAAGATGGTGGGGTTGAACGTGACGCGGCTGGTGGCGGCTACGCCGGAGTACCGGGCGCAGATTCGTGGATTTGGCAGCAAAACGGCCGTTGCTGTGGCCGATATGCTTGATTTTTACAGCGAGCGGTTGAAGTTGCTCTATGGTTTGCCCGGTGGCTCCATGCACGACCCGCTAGCGGTGGCGGCACTGATTGACCCCGATATGCTGACCTTTGAACCGATGCACGTTGCCATTGAGCTAACGGGAACCCACACCTACGGTATGACCGTCTGCGACAACCGCAACCGGCGCACCGACACGGGCGAACGGCGGGGCGAACGGCCGAATGCGGAGGTGGCGGTGGGGGTGGATAACGGCCGTTTTTGGGATCTATTCCTGAACATCCTCCAAAGCTACCCTTAGCCTGGGCAAGAAAATCAGTATAGGGAATTGAGTACGATCAGACCCAACTTGCTCATAAGCTGGGCGTTATACCGGGTATAGGGGTTCCTGGCTCACGTATAAAACGGTTAGCGACAAGCCGCGTGCAAATTGTGTATGGTGAAAGCGAGCCTAGAGACTTACAAACGGCCGTTTCCAACAACACACCACCCATTGCCCCCGTATCAACTAATGAAAATCTGTAGGGCGGATTGGCAATCCGCCCTGCAATTCACGCAGGAGGGATTCCTTTGTCAGACGAAACAGCAATGATGCCCATTGCCAACACAAAAGCGGAAGTAGCTGCCCAGCCAGAGGTTTTGGCGCGGGTGCTGCGTGATCTGGCTCCCCAGATTGAAGCATTGGCGCAGCAGATGGCGGCACAAAGCATCAATCAGGTGTTAGCCAGCGGGTCGGGGGATTCGTGGTTTGCGGCGCAGGCGGTGCGCTGCGCCTGGGAAACGTATGCCGGGGTACCGTTCGAGCCATTGCAGGCGTATGAGTATGCGGTTTACGGCCGTTTAGGGGAAAATAGCCACACCGCCCACCTTGTCATCAGCTCTAGCGGCCGCCCCACCACCACCTGGGACGCATTAGACCGGGCGTTAGCCAGCAGCGGTTTGGTCATCGGCATCACCGACAACCCCGCCGCCACCAACCCCTTTGTTGCCAAACCACCCGTCGCCCTTATCCCGCATGGCTCCAAGGTGGGGTGGCCGGCACAAACGACCACGGCCACCATTGCCACACTCATCAGCCTGGCAATTGCCTTTGGCAAGGCGCGGGGGCATTTGGGCGTGGCCGAGGCGACGCAGTTGCAGGGGCAGCTTGAAGCGATTCCAGGGCAATTAACGGCCGTTCTCTCCCAAGCCACCACCTGGGCCACCCAATTCGCCGCCACCCTCGGCGACCAGCGCGTTCAATACACCTTCGTTGGCGGCGGCTCCAGCTTCGCCGCCGCCCAAAACGGCTCCGCGTTGCTGGCAGCCGGGCCACAGGAAGCGGGCATCGCCCTCACCGTGGAAGAATTCCACCACGCCCTGCGAATCGGCGTGATTCAGCCGCAAGACGTGGTGGTACTCATTGCTCCGCATAGTGGCGTTGCCAGCCGCTGCCGCGACACGGCGCGGGTGGTGCGGGCATGGGGCAGTCGGCTGCTCATCCTTGCCACGCCGGAAACGGCCGATCTTGTCACCAACCCAGCCGAAGGCATCATCCTCCCCGCCGTTGCCGACGGCATGAGTTCACTGCTGACCATCCCCCCGCTTCAAGCCCTGAGTATTGCCCTGGCGGAGAAAAAAGTGGCCGCTGGCTACCAGCGACCCCGATCAGTGCCGTCATGAGCCGCTACGCAAGCTGGGGCATTATTCTCGACGACATTATTTACCCAAACGGCCGTTCGGCCATGGGGATGCCGGGCGGCGGCGGGCTATATGCCGCCAGCGGAATGCGGCTGTGGCACAAAGACGTAGCCATTTGCGCCGCCGTCGGGGCTGATTTTGACCCAGCCCTGGTGAAGCCGCTTGGTTTTGACGGCAGCGGCCTGATTGTCACCGACCTGCCTACGCCACGAGCGTGGCAGTTGCTGGAAGAAAACGGCCGTCGCACCCAAATCCCGCGCATCAGCCACGAAGCGTGGTTCGAGCAGCTTGTTGCCATTCCCCACGCCCAGCCCATCCCACCCACGCTCAAGGCACTGCACTTTTTGGGGCGCGGCGATGCCCTGGAAGAGCCGTTTGTGCAATCGCTGGTCGAAGCTGGCGTTTTTTTGAGCGCCGAGCCGATTATCGGGGCAAACAGCACGGCCGACGAGCTGGCGGTGCTGCGCCGCTGCCTGCCGCACTTCACCATTTTTGCGCCGGGCGCGCCGGATGCCGCGCTGCTGGCTGGGGATGGGTCGCCGGAAGAACAGCTAAGGGCGTTGGCGGCCATGGGGCCACGGCTGGTGGCGTTGCGGCAGGGGGCGGCGGGGTCGCTGTTGTTTGATGGGGAAAACGGCCGTTTTTACCGCATTCCCGCTGCCCCGGCCAACATTGTGGATGTCACCGGAGCCGGAAACGCCTTTTGCGGCGGGCTGCTGGTGGGCTGGCATGAAACGGGCGACATTCGCCGGGCGGCCGCCATGGCCTGCGTCAGTGCCGCCATGACCATTGAGCAAGTTGGCCCGGTGCCGATTGATGACGCGGTGATGGCGGAGGCAGAACGGCGGGCGGATGGGGTGATGGGGCAGATTTTGGAGATTGGCGATTAGAGATTGGAGATTGGTAATGCAATGAGCGGAGACAAACGGCCGTTTGACATCATGGCAATTGATGCCATAGACATGGACATTGTAATGAAGGTCGCGCATCTGCCCGCACGCGGCGACAAGATGCTGGGGGAACTGGTGGGGCATTTGCCGGGTGGCCCCTGCGCCAACTTTGCCTGCGCCGCCGCCCGGTTGGGGATGAAGGTTGCCTCCTTTTCCACGGTGGGCGAGGACAAAGAGGGGCAGGCGATTATTGACGACTTTGCCAACTATGGCGTTGCCACCGACTTTGTGCGCGTGCAGCCGGGCGGCGCGACCCCATTTACCGTGATTTTTATTGAGCCGGACGGCGAACGGATCATCATTGCCGTGCCGACGTTCAAACCAAGCTACAGCGATGAGCAATATCACCACGCCTTTGCCCAAACCCGCGCCATCCACACCTTCCCCTCTGACCCGGCGCGTTTTCTCCACCTTGCCAAAATTGCCCGCGCCCACCAGACCAAGGTGATGTTTGACGTGGAGGCGACGGCCAATGCCAACCGCCAGGATTTGGAGGCGATGCTGCGGCTGGTGGATATTGCCTCATTTAATGAGCAGGGGTTTGTGCGGGTGGCGGGTGAAGCGGCGACGATTGAGGGGGCGCGCAAGCTGCTGGCGTATGGGCCGGAGGTTGTGGTGGTGACGTTGGCGGAACGGGGGGCGTTGGCGGTAACGGCCGTTTCTGCCGCCCAAATTCCCGGCCACACCGTCGCCGTGCAGGACACCACCGGCGCGGGCGACACCTTCAACGCCGCTTTTCTTAGCGCCACGTTGCAAGAAAAAAGTTTAGAAGAAAGCCTCACCTTCGCCAATGCCGCCGCCGCTATTTCCGTCACCGGCCTGGGGCCACGCGGGAATTTGCCAACGGTGGCCGAGGTTGAGGCGTTTTTGGGAGAAGAATAGAGATTAGGAGATTGGAGATTGGAGATTAGAGGTTGAAAATGGTCAATCTCCAATCTCTAATCCCCAATCTCTTTATTTAAGGAGAACAAATGACAACAGAAAACAGCATGATTGCCCAAGTAGAAAGTTTACCCGACATGATTCGGGGTGCGTTTAAGGGACTGGATCATCAGATCCGGCGGCTTCTGACCACAGATGAATGTTACGGAGTTAAGCGAATTGTGATTACCGGCTGTGGTGATTCCCACATGGCGGGGGAGGCGACGGAGCTGGCTTTTGAAAAGGTGGCGCAGGTGCCAACGGAGCCAATGCGGGCCAATACGGGTGGCCGTTACGCCGCCCCATACAAGCTGTCGCACTTCCCCAACAACCCGCTGGTTATTGGCATTTCGGTGTCCGGCACGGTGTCGCGCACGCGGGAGGCGGTGCAGTTGTTTAAGCAGCAGGGGCTGCCCACGGTGGCGATCACGGCCAACCCTGCCGGCCCACTGGGGCAGCTTTGCGACAAGGTGATTGATTGTACTGTGCCGGATTTTCCGCCCGCGCCGGGGGTGCGCTCATATCGTATGTCGCTAATGGCGCTTTATTTGCTGGCAATTCGGCTGGGGGAGGTGCGTGACCTGTATTCGCAGGATGAGGCGAACGGGATGCGGCAGCAATTGTTGAAAACAGCAGATGCGATTGAGGCGACGATAACGGCCGTTCATGCCAAAACCCGCCAGCTTGCTGAGGATCTTGCCAGCGAAAAAAGCTACGTCTTTGTGGGCGATGGCCCCAACTTTGGCACCGCCATGTTTGGTGCAGCCAAGGTTATCGAAGCGGCCGGCGTTCACGCCATGGGGCAAGAGTCGGAAGAATGGGCGCATTTGCAATATTTTTCGGCCGTTGAGTCCACCACCCCCACCTTCCTCATCTCCCCCGGCTATCGCGGCCATAACCGCGTTGGCGAACTGATGCCGCCGCTCAAAAACCTGGGGCGCATTACCATCGCCATTACGCCGGAAGGGGATCAGGTTGTTGCCCCCCACGCCAACTGGGTGCTGCCCGTTATCGGCGATGTCCCCGAAATCTTCACCCCCATGGTCTACCCCGTTGCCACCGAACTGTTTGCCGCCCACCTGTCCGATGTGCTTGGCGAGCCGTTCTTCCGCACCAACAACGATGCCTACCTCCGCAACAAGGACATCCGGGCGACGGAGATTGTGACAGATATCAAGAGCTAGAGATTAGAGATTGGAGATTGTGATCCTTCATAATCTCCAATCTCCAATCTCCAAAAAAACACCCATGCCCAATAAACCCGACGTTTTTCTCTTTGTCACTGGGGCTGGTAGCTGTATTCGCGTGCCAGAGATTATCCAGGCGTTGGTGGCGAAATCGTTGACCGTGTATTCGGTGCTAACGCCCAATGTCGAGATGGTGACAGCAGCAGCACCGCTCATGGCTGTGCCGGGCAACCAGTGGATTCACGCCTACCGCCAGGAGCCGCTTGATCGCTTCCCGTTTGGGATAATGCTGGTTGCCCCCTGCACTTTCAACACCTTCAACAAAATTGCCCTGGGGCTGGCCGACAATTTGGCTACGGCCATGATCGCCGATGGGTTGGGAGCTGGTCTACCCGTTATCATTGCGCCCTCGATGAACCAGGGACTGTGGGCGCACCCGCAAACAAAAGCATCGCTGGAACGGCTGCAAAGCTGGGGGTGCCACATTGTGCCGCCAGCCATCGCCGGGCGGCGGGTAACAATGGCACCCCTTGAGGATATTTTGCAGGCGGTTCAGCACCATATCTAAGTTGTGTTGACTTTTGGCAAAAAGAAGCAGATTTCACCGCAGAGGGCGCAAAGATCGCAGAGATTTACCTTGTTTTCTTCTCTTTCTCTGCGCCCTCTGCGTACTCTGCGGTTCAAATTCTGAAAAGTCAACAGAACCTAGTCGAGTGTTCCTTGCCCTTTGGCGAGGTTGCTGGGGCCAAAATGGTGCGGGAGCAGGGTATGGAGGGTCGTTTCGAGAACCTCGCCTTGGCTGCTGGTTAGGTAGACAGGGACATCGCCAGCAAATTCAACCAATACTTGGCGGCAGGCACCGCAGGGGGAACTTTTTCCTTCACCACAAACGGCGATGGCCTGGAAGGTTTTTGTACCAGCGTTGACCATGTTGAAAACGGCCGTTCTTTCCGCACAAACCGTCAACCCATACGACGCATTCTCAATGTTGACCCCCGTGTAAACCACCCCGTCATCACCCAGCAACGCCGCACCAACCAGGTAGTGCGAATAGGGTGCATAAGCCTTCTTTTGCACAGCGCGAGCCGCTGCAATGAGAGCATCTTTTTGTTTATCTGTAACCATTAGGGAAAACTCCTTGTTGTTGAAATGAGAGCATGTTCATGCGCAGTCCCAAGCAGATTCTCCCGTGGTCGTCTGCGCTCGTCCGCGCCTTGTTTTCAAGTATACTTCACTCGATCAAAGAAGAGGATACACGATTATCAGACAGGCGATTGACACAATCACCTGGCATAATGGGCAAACATCATGCAAAAAATACTTGTTATTGGCGGAGCCACTTTTGATACCCTGCATTTTTTCGGGCAAACACAGCATTCGCCAGGGGGAGCTGGCGTTTACACAGCCTTGGCGGCTCGTCGCTGCGGTGTAGATGCTGGCCTCTTCGCGCCTTACCCTCACCCCATGCCAGCGTCCCTCCAGCCCGTTGCCGACCGCCTGGCCTGGCAAGGGCCGCAGGTAGACCCCGATGACATTCCCCGGATGGAAATAGCGCATAACGAGCATGGAACGACCTATTTAAGTACCTTTTCTGGCGCTGAGGCAACCCTTGACCCAGCGCAGCTCCCACCCGATCTAAGCGACTACCAGGCTGTCCACGTCATTGGGCTAGGGAGCCTGGAACGCCAGCTTGCCTTCTTGCAAGCATGTCGCCAGCGTAACGCCCCCTTTCTTTCGGCCGGCGCCAACCTCCACGGTATCGAAACTGACCCGCAGACAACCCAGACTATTCTCGATCTTGCAGACGTTTACTTCCTCAACGAGCCAGAAGGCATTGCTCTCTTTGGCTCGGTAGAGGCGGCACAGGCAAAACCCGGCAAGCTCGTTTTTCTGACGCTGGGCGCCAAAGGGGTACAAGTTGTTCAGGGTTCTGTTGTCACCCATGTCCCCGCCGTGGCGGTGGCGGCAGTGGACCCCACGGGCGCGGGCGATACGTTTTGTGGCAGCACGCTGGCCTATTTAGCCAAGGGGTATCATCCTGTGGAGGCGGCGCGGCGAGCGGTGCCACTAGCTGCCGAGACGGTGGGCGTTGTTGGCCCCAATGCGTTGCTGGCCGACATGCCGGCTCCCGCGCCACTGCCGTCAGCCAAAGCGGCACCTGCCCCGGCGCAAATCGAGCGCGTGGCACGCCTCGTGGCAACCTTGTCAGAAGTGACGGATTCTGATTTTGCCGGGCCAGACCATCCGCCCGTTGGTCATCCGGCCACGCTGGACTTTTTCTTTGCTTCAACTCTGCAGCAGTTTGGCTTTTGGACGACGAAGGATGGGCATTACCATGAACCGCTGATTGCACCAATTCAGGGACAGATGCGGAAAGGTTCGTCCTATTTGTCGCAGGTCTATCGGCGGGCAATGGATGAAAACCCGGCCTTTTTGACGGTGGATGGTCAGGCCACTGTGACGGCAGCAGAGTTTGCCGCTCTCTACGGTGACGATAATGGGCAGGATGTGATGCCAGCCCTTGACCTGCATTGGCAAGTGGCGAATCGTTATGGACGGGATATGCAGGCGTTGGGTTATACACCGCAAAGTTTGGTGGCGGAGGCGCAGAATAGCGAACGGCCGTTACAAACCCTCCTCATGATCCTCGACAAAATAGGTGGCTATAAAGAAGACCCCTTGCGTAAAAAACCGATGTTGTTGGGGCTTGCTCTTAACCAGCGACCGGAAAAATTCCTCACCTTTGGCCCTGATGAAGTCGTCCCCCCGGTGATTGATTATCATTTGATGCGCTCTTGCCTACGAGTGGGTCTCATTGATGTCAAAGATGAAACCCTCGCCACCGATTTAGCGGCACGCAAGGTGCTTTCGGCGGCTGATGAACAGGTCGTGAGGCGAGCCGCTTACGAAGCCATTGAGCAAATCGCTGCTCTGTCTGGTAAATCAATTGGTGCTATAGATTGGTTCTTTTTTAACGCACGCCTCCGCTGCCCGGAAATGACGGAACCAGAGTGCGCGAAGTGTGCGCTGGATGACGTTTGTGCCAAGCGCAAAGAGCTGTTTCAACCGGTTTACAGAACGATTGCTTATTAGATTAAGCTATATGGCATGATGGGGAAAACGGCCGTTTTCCCCATCATGCCCTCTTACCCGCTGTCGGTTTGGTTGTTGTAAAAACGGCCGTTTTTCCCACCCCACAAATCCAACAATACACCCTTCCGTCATGTCTCATTCATTTGCCAGATTCAAGATTCTACGTTTGATCCCTTCAGACATGTACATACCAGATGCTTGTAACCTTTCGACATAGGGGGTGATTTCAGGCGTGACATTTTGCGACTTGGCCTCCAACAATATTCTGAGTGTCCCCCAGACTTGCAAACCAGCCGCTTGTGCTGTACGTCGCGCCAATAAATCATCCAAGATCAAGACACGCTTTGGATGGTCTAATGCCACCGACATAGCGGAAACTTCACCTATTCCTAAATCCAAAGCAAACCACTCTTGTGGCATATGGTTAGGCTGCACAATATCTGCCCAAGCGAGCATTTCATAGGTTGGGACATCATACCCACGATTTTTTCCAGCTTGTAATTCGTCAATAACTGGCTGTGGTATCCAAGTGGTTGCAAAAAGCCGAGGCCACCAGTCAAGCACACCGATACGGTGAGTGTATACGAGCGGTGAGGTGTTGCTAATTGCGTTGAGCATGGGCAGCTTCTAACTCTAAAAGCTCTGCTTCAAGCGGAAAAACTTTATATTTACCTAAAGTGAGTAGAAACTCAACACGAGGCATACCCGCTAACTCGGCTGCACGACCAGAAGATAAACGACCCAATTCAAATAGTTTGATCGCTGTCAACAAGCGCATTTCGGCCGCAAAAGTTGCCTCATCCATTTTTTCGGCTAACAGCACCTTTTCTGGAACTGCGATTGTCACATCTTTCATTGTCATGAGATATCTCCAGATAACAACAGGATAGGTACGTCTACGCTTAATATACTACAAGAACTTGATTTTGTGGATAGAGGGAAAACGGCCGTTTTGTCCCCCTTGCCACCCAGTGATACACTTTCCCATATTTAACAATTCCAAAACCCAACCAAGATGACCTATGCGAGACTTCTCAATTACGGGTATTCCAACCAAAGATTACTACGACTTCTTCGGCGAGACCGAAAGCCGCATCATGTTTGGCAGCACCGCGATCTATGCGTCGGTTGCCCTTGCCAAACAGGGTGCCGATATTGTGTTTAGTGGGCCAATTAGCAGCGAACTGGACAAAAATTTACTCATGCCGCTAACCAACGTTGGTGTCAAATTTGCCCTGCACGAGATGGTCGGTCCCCCGGCATGGCTGCGATTGGTCTTTGCCGAAGGGGGGCGGGTGACTTTCTTCGAGATTGATCAGGGCGTTGGGCAAGCTTTCCGCGCCGAGCAGCTTGATGATGATTTTTGGCAGGCGCGAGTCTGCTGGATTGGCACCTGCACCCATGCCTACAAGGTTGCCGTCGCTGCCAAAGGGAAGGCACATGGCTGTGAAGTTGGGCATAGCCCACAGGGGGACTTTGGCCGCAGTCTGGATGAATTTAGCGCAGTGGCTGAGAATTTGACGTTTCTCAATACTAACACCGCTGAAATGGCGATGATGGGCAAAGGGCGGCTGCTGACCGCCCTGAATACCATCCGCGAAATCAACCCCGACCTGCAAATCCTGCTTACTCGCGGGCGGAACGGCGCGTGGTTTATCCGCCACAATGAGGTCTACAGCATTCCGGCCATCCCGCAGGTGGAATCTGAATTTTTGGTGGGGGCAGGCGACACTTTTGCCTCAACCTTTCACTATCATCGCATCCTGGGCAACCCGATTCCCGTCTGCCTTCAGCGGGCGACGGCAGCGGCGGTGCTGAAAATACGCGGCTTTTCGTATACGATGATGGGCAATTTGGATGAGATATTGGCAAAAACGGAGGAGCTTGCCCCGCGTTTGCCTGTTGCTTACGCCGCCTGGAACAGCCCTGAGGTTGTTGGCTGGATTGAACAGGAGAACCCTGATTGGACGCAGTTTGGACCGCAGGATGATCCTGCGGCGTGATGGGTAAGGAACGAGAATGAATTAACTTACGTCATGAAATTTGTTATTGGTTATTCGTTATTGGGTATTATCCGAGTAGCTAATAACCAGTAACTCGATCCCTGCAATGTGCAAGTTATTAGATCCTCATTCCTAAGGAGAGTTTTTTGCATGGCACAGAAGATTATTATTGACACGGATCCGGGTGTTGATGATGCAATGGCGATTTTTTTTGCGTTGCAGTCGCCGGAGCTGGAGGTGTTGGGAATAACGGCCGTTTTTGGCAATGGTGGTGTCGCCAATACAGCCAGTAACGCCATTCGCATTGTGGAAACGGCCGTTCGTGAAGACATCCCCGTAGCCGCCGGAGCCAACACACCGCTTGTCATTCCCCAACGATTTAGCGGTGGCGCAAGCGTTCACGGGCATGACGGGCTGGGCAACGCTGGCGAGCAACTACCCCAACCGCGTGGCAAGCCTGTTGCCCAACACGCCGCCGCCTTCATCGTCGAAACCGTCATGGCAAATCCCGGGGAAGTCATCCTTGTGCCAATTGGCCCACTCACCAATATCGCCCTGGCACTGCGCCTAGAGCCAGCCATCGTCCATGCCGTCAAAGGGATTTCACTCATGGGCGGTTCGGCCTTTGTGGGCGGCAACAAAACGGCGGCAGCCGAAGCCAACATCTACAATGATCCCCATGCGGCGGCGATGGTTTTTGCGGCCGGCTGGCCTATTGCGATGGCTGGTTGGGACGTCAACAATCGCTTCCACATGAACCAGCCCTATTTAGACCAGCTATGCGCCCTCGGCAACCCCGCCACCGACTTTATCAAAGCGATCTACCCCTGCCTGCAAGCCTTTGTGCAGCTTCCAGAGCAGGCAATTGACGTACCAGACCTGCTGGCGGTGGCCTATCTGGTTGATCCGTCGCTCTTTACCGTCAAACGTTATCCAGTTTATGTAGAAACTGAGGGGCGCTCGGCCGGCATGACCGTCGTAGACCAGCGGCTACATCGTCGGGGCGATCCTGTAGACCCGTTGGTAGACATTTTGCTAGATGTAGATGCCGAAAGATTGCGAACGCTTTACCTGGAGCGTTTGTCCCGGTATGGACTTGGGAACGCGGATTAAACAAGTTATTGAAGAAGTTCAACTTCTTCTGAGAAGTTGAACTTCTAAACAGGCAAGTTGTTGAAGAAGTTCAACTTCTTCTGAGAAGTTGAACTTCTAAACAGGCAAATTGTTTAATTCTCATTCCTTATTGATCTCTAACCATCTCAGTCGTTAACCCCAGCTTTGGTGGCTGAATGGTGCCAATACGCTCCACGGCTCGCCGCACCGCCTCGCTCCCTGTCGCCACAAACTCAATTTGGACGCTCCGCCTCTCGTCCAGATAACCAGGGATGGGTAAAAACGCCTCCAGCCGATCCGCAAAGCCACCCGTACCTTGCAGCACAGTCAACGGCTTGCCATGAGCATAGGCCTGGGTGACTTCGTTCAGGGTGCCGCTAGATCCTCGAATCATAATCACGCTGTCGCTGGCGCGGATGGTGGTAATGTTTCGCAGGGCATAACCAACCCCGGTAGGAATAGCCACATCAATGTAAGCATTCGCCCCATGACGGTCTCCTTCCGGCAAGATGCCAACAACCAGCCCACCAGCCAGCTTGGCTCCCCGGCTGGCCGCCTCCATAATGCCAAAACCGCCGCCCGTCACCGTAATACAGCCAGCTTCAGCAATAAAGCGACCAACCTCCTCAGCCAGCTTGTACACGTCCTCAGGCACATTCGAGGATGAGCCGATCACGCCAATATATTTTTGCTCTGTGGGGTGCATGATGATTTGTCTCCATAGGGTCATCAAAATTTGCGCCAAACTATGCCACAGTTTGGCCGAATGTTCAACCAGAGCGATCTTTAAATTCCGGTTCGGTACGACCATAGCGCGTGAGGATGAGCCAGAGGACAAACATGATGATGCCAGAAGGGAGTGCCAACCCCCACGGGCCAAAGGTGGCAAAGGCGATTGGCCCCGTAAAATTGGCGAGGCTGATGCCACTGGTGCCAAGTGCTGCCCCCAGCGTCATCATTTTGCCGCGCTGGGCTGGAATTTGCATGGAGGTAAGGATGATGGCGTTGACCATGGCGAATTGGTAGAAGAAGAAGACGATGAACAAGCCAACAACAAGCCATGTGAGGCTGTCATTGAGCAGCGGCAGCAGGAGGTAGGTAAAGGTGCTAACAAGTGCGCCAATTTTCGCACCGGTTAATGCGCCAAAGCGGTCGCCAGCAGTGGAGATAAGAATGATAGCTGCGAAGGCACCCAAACCGAGGATACCGGCAATGCGCCCCAGCTCGGCCGACTCCAGCCCATAGTCCAAAAAGAGCCACTGTCCATAGGAGCTGATTAAATGGGAGGCGGCAAACAGCGTGAGCGTTGTGCCAAGAATGGCTGCCCACGCCGCCTCTCGATTATTGCCTAAATCAAGGAATTGTTTGGCTCTTGTCCAAACGGATAGCTGGGGTTCTTGTTTGCCTGGGCTGTGGGCATGGGCAAATTGGGCTGTTTGGGGGAAGAAGATTGGCACAAAGCTGGCGAGCAGCAGCACAATTCCCAAGCCGATCAGCGGGAGCCGCCAGCCCCAGCGGGCAATGGCAATGCCCAACGGCGCAATGCCGATGAAGCCCGATAATCCCCACGCCAGTTCGACAGCACCCATGCCGCGTGAGCGTCGTTCGCTGGGCAAATTGGCACTCAGATAGGCCATCAGGTTGGGGGTGAAGAGGGAAAAGCCAAAGCCGAGGATGAGCGAGCCAATGACGGCAAGCGTGATGGTTGTGCTGGCGGCGAAGACGATCAAGCCTGCACCCACTGAGAATAAACCGAGTCGCATAAACGGCCGATATCCATACCGATCAGCCAGGTTGCCAAAGATCGGGGCAAAGATGCCCACCAGCGATTGCAAACTGAGCAAACGGCCGATTATCACCGCCGACACGCCCAAACCAGCCGCAAAAATTGGCACAAACGGGTAGAGCATTTGCCCGCTCGTATCTATCAGCAGACGTAGCAAAAAGCCAGCCCCAACGATGTGCCAAATAGAAGGGCGGCTTGTGAGGGCGGGGATGAGCTGTTTTTTCATATCAGACAATTTTTTAAACCGATAGCCAGGTTATCTGGTTTCCAACTGCTCTCTGAGCGTTCTGAGGAAGGGGATGGCCTCATACTGTTCTTCCAAAATGGCATCCCAGTACACGCCTTTGGGCTGTGGGTAGCTAGTGCGGGTTTCAATCACCTCGTTGGGGGTAATGATCCAGTCGAGCGGGGAATCATGCGTTTGCAACGTCAGGCGTTCATCGTCAACCACCTGCAAATCGTGTACGGTCGTCACCAGATTGGCGTGAGGCGGCATGATGCCTGTTTCGCGGAAGATGCCCAGCTCCAGATCGGCAAAACCACCCCCTTTGCCCGTGCGCCCTCCGTCGCGGCCAACGGCCACGCAGCCAACGACCAGCAAATCCATGGGCAGCATTTCGGAAAAGTGGACTCGCTGCCCATGTTTGAGAGCGCCTTCCTTGCGGGCTGCTTCCTCAAATGGGATGCCCCGTTCGGCTAGTTTGGCAGGGTCAAGCAGCAAAAAGGGGAATTCCTGGGCGAGCTGCGGCACGGGCATGTAGAGCAGTTTGCCATCGCGCAGGGCGCGGTAGCGGACGGGGATTTGCGGCGTGTCGGGATTGGATTTGACGACGTTGGCTGCTTGCCAGATGGGCAACTGCGCCAGCCGTTCGGCGGCGGCTTCGGCACCGACAAAGTTGGGAATGGAGTCCCAGATTTTGCCAATACCGGCTCCGCTTTCTTCCAGTGCCGCCCAAATGGTGGCACGGAGTTGATCCTTGGCCGAATTACGGCCGGCCCATTTTAGGTTTTTGTGTTCCATATTTGATACTCTCAAGTGACGCTCACCTGACGGTGTACGACTCAGTGGGGGCATTGCTCCAGCTTTGCAACGTTTGCCCGCCGTCAATGAGCAGTTCCGAGCCGGTGATGTGGCGGGCATCATCGGAGGCGAAGAAGAGAACGGCCGTTGCTACGTCTTCCGGCTGCCCAACTCGGCCCAGCGGGATGCGCTGGCGAAAGTGGTCAAAAAAGGCATCTTGCTCGGCCTCATCAGCACCGGCCTGGGCGGAACTGAGGCGGGTTTCGATGATGCCGGGGCAAACGGCGTTGACGCGAATGCCATAGGGCGCGGCTTCGAGGGCGACGTTTTTGGTGATTTGGGTGACACCGGCCTTGCTTGCCATGTAGGCTCCGCCGCCGTAGATGGTGTCCCAGCCGGCCGTTGAGGATGACATATTGACAATCGCCCCGCCGCCAGCCTCGATGAGGGCGGGCAAGACGGTTTTGCAGCCCAGAAACACGCCGCGCAGGTTGACCGCCATCAGCCGATCCCAGTCAGCGGCATCAAGTTCCCTGAGCGGTTTGCCGGTGCCGCCAATGCCCGCATTGTTGAAAAGAATGTTGATGCGGCCAAACGCTTTTGTTACCTGTGCCACGATCTGAAGCCAGTCAGCTTCATTGGCAACATCGGCCTGAAGTGCCAGTGCGTTGCCGCTCATCGTGGCAATGTCTGCCGCTGTTTTTTGTGCTTTTTCCAGGTCAATGTCCACCACCGCGACGATTGCGCCTTCTTTGGCAAAAGAAACGGCCGTTGCTCGACCAATCCCGCTTCCTGCTCCCGTTACCATAACAACCTTATTCGTAAAACGTCCCATAAATTTGCCCTTTTTTCAGTCTCGTCTTTTCCTTGACAGAGTGATATGAAAGGGTTATATCTGCGACCGTGGGATTTGCCAAGACAAGGCAGTGAACCGGGGTGGTAGCTAATTTAATATCAATAGAGGTAGGCATGGCGGAACGAATTTTTGCAGAGTTGGGTAAGAAAAAGACCATTATTGGCATGGTGCATTTGGGGGCAATGCCGGGAACCCCGTTTTATGAAGAAGGGAGCTATGAGGCGACCTTTGAGCGGGCACTGCGGGATGCCAAAGCGTTAGATGAGGGTGGGGCGACTGGGTGCCTGGTGCAAACCGTGGAACGTGTCTACCCCACGAATGATGAAGCTGATTATGCCCGGGTTGTCGGCGTGGGCAACATTGTGCGGGCCATTGCCCAAGAGACGCGGCCGGAGTTCCAGATTGGGGTGCAGATTATGACCAATGCGCTGCAAGCGTCGGTGGCCGTTGCCAAAGTGTCGGGTGGCTCCTTTTTACGTTGTTTTGCCCTGGTGGGGCAATCGCTTTCGCCGTGGGGGATGATTGAGGCGAGGCCGATTGAATTTTTGCGCTATCGCCAGAGCATTAATGCGACGCATGTCAAGCTGATTGCGGAGGTGGATGGGATGCACTTTAAATGGTATGGGGAGGAGAAATCGGTGGCGGAGGTGGCACGAACGGCCGTTAATGCCGGTGCCGATGCCGTTGAAGTGGCCCACGCTGACGAAGAAACCAACCTCAGGCAAATCCACGACATCAAGGCCGCCATGCCCAATCTACCCGTCATTTTGGGTGGCTATACCAACCACGACAACGCTGCCCGCCGTCTAGCCAAAGCCGATGGGGCTTTTGTTGGTTCTGCCTTTGAACCGGCCGGCTGGGGGACATCCATTGATGCCCAGGCGGTGCGGGCGTACATGGAAATTGTCCATAGTTTGGGATAAGGGATATTGATTCAAGGAGATTGGAGATTAGAGATTGGAGATTAAGCCAGTCTCCAATCTCTAATCTCCAATCTCCATCGGGCTACTTTATGCAACCCATTGAGTTTCTCATTTACGGCAAAATCATCATAGATGACATTCGCCTTGGTAGCGGTGAGATTGTGCGTGGTGTGTTGGGCGGCGGGGGGCCGCAAGCCCTCTTCGGGGCGCGGCTGTGGCATGATTCGGTTGGCTTTTTGTCGCGGTCGGGCGAGGACATTGCGGCGCAACATGTGCAAACGCTGCATGAGTTGGCCGTTGATTTGGGTGGTTGGGTCAGGTTTGCCGATATTCCCACGCCGCGTGGCACGATGCTTTATGATGAGGATGAATATTTGGAAAGTGGGGAGGAGCGGGCGGATAAACGGCCGTTTCAGCGCGACAACTGGTTCAAACTACTCGCCCAAAAGCTGCCCATCCCCCAAAACTACCAACAGCCCAGTGCCATCCACCTCATCACCGAATTTCATGATGAGCCAATGGTTCAGGATGCGCTGCGCTTGCGCCAACAGGGGGTGCTATTTTCACTGGAGCCAATCATTGATTACCAAACGTGGCACAACCGCGACCAAATGGTGTCCCTGATTCAGCAAGTGGACATCGTTTCCCCCGATTGGCCGTCTGCCAGCGGCATTGCTGGCACACAAAATCCGAAAGAAGTGCTGCGCTACTGGTCAAAACTGGGGCCACAGATGGTGACAATACGGCATGGGCATCATGGTTCCTATGCTTGGGATTACGCCCACGACATTTTCTGGCATATCCCCGCCGTGCCTGTGGATGTCGTTGACCCCACGGGCGCGGGCAACAGCTACAGCGCGGGGGCTTGCATCGGTTGGTTCAAGAGCGGTGAGGCGCGAACGGCCGCCACTTACGGGGCGGTCTCAGCATCATTTTTGGTAAGCCGTGTGGGGCTGCCCCCAATGCTGCCTGATCTCCGCACCCAGGCAGAGCAATTGCTTACCCAAAATTTGCCGCGAGCGATGAGGCTTTAAACACATTCTTACCAGGAAGTGTTTGAGTCGAGCATTTGCTGCAAATCGGCCAGCGAAGGCAAGCTGCGTGCGCCATCCCGGCTAATGTTCAGGGCAGCCACCCCGTTGCCCCACCTGACGGCCTCCTTTAGCCCTACCTTTGCCAGACAAGCGGCAATGAAGCCGCCATTAAACGCATCTCCTGCCCCAAGCGTGTTCACAACCTGTACCTGAAATGCTGGCACGCAAAAGGTTTCCTGCGGTGTGGCGACCAGTGCGCCCTGGCTACCCCGCCGTGCCACAACCATGCGTGTGCCATGACAAAGGGCTTGCGCCCCGGCTTCGGCTGAATCCGCGCCGGTCAGGGGCATAATCTCTTCCTCGGCATTGCCCAAAACCACATCGGCTAACGCAATGGCTTGTTCAAACGTCTGGCGCGTTTCGTCGTCCAGCCCCCACAATTCCAAACGCATGTTGAGATCAAGCGACACCGTTAGCCCCGCTTTACGCGCCTGTGCCATGCCATACAGCACAGCCTCACGGGCGGGCGAGGCTCGCAGACACATCCCCGTTGTGTGCAGCCAGGCTGCTGCTGTAAGCCAGCCCAGGTTAATGGCCTCGGCTTGCAGGTGCAGGTGCGCCCCACCTTCTGGCGGCCAGACAACAACCAGTCGCTCCCCATCGGGTTCGATCAGGGCCATGACCATTGGGGTAAAGGCATCACGAACCGGGCAGACACCTCGCTCATCCACCCCCTCCTGACGCAAATCTGCCTGTATCCAACGGCCGTATCCATCATCCCCCACCGCGCCGACCATCATCACATCCACTCCCAGCCGCGCCAGGGCCACAGCCACATTGGCTCCTGATCCGCCACCATATAAATGAGGGATGGAATGGGTCAGATCGGGTGTGTCTAAACTGTAATTCGGCAAACGAATGACCATATCTACGCAAGCGTCGCCGAGAACGATGACTTGTGACATTGTTATGCTGAACGCGATCATAAATTGACATTCTATGAGGAGATTGGGGGATTGAGAGACCAATCTCCTCAAAAGTCAGTTTATGCCCTGAAAAAGTGTAGCTTTTATGATGTTCCTTGTGCCGCCTGCACAAACTGCCGGATGCGATCCAGGTCTTTGCGGAAGCCGCCGCCCGCCAACGGCCGATTTGTATGCGTTAGCGAATCTACGGCCCAGGGCTGCACCGCCCGGATCGCCTCGGCCACATTCTCGGGCGACAGTCCGCCAGCCAGGATGACGGGTATGGATACCTGGCGCACGATCTCACGGCTAATGGCCCAATCATGGGTTTTGCCAGAGGCACCGATTCCGGCAATGTCCGCGGCTTGGGTGTCCAGAATGAGGTATTCGGCCACATCCTGGTAAGCCAAAGCCACATCTATGGCCTCTGGCCCGGCCACGGAGATGGCCTGCATGATGGGTAAATTGGGCAGACGCTGGCGCAGTTCCTGCACGGCAGCGGGCGGGAGGCTGTTTTCCAGGCCGCAGAGGTGCAGGATGTGGGGACGAACGGCCGTTACCATCCTCTCAATGGCATCTAAATCTGATTCGACGGAGAGGGCAACGGAAACGGCCGTTTCCCCCACCCCATGTACAATCGCCCGCGCCGTCTCAAAATCCACCTCACCCGGCAGCCCCAAATGGCTTGGCGTAATGCCAATATGATTCACGCCCAAAGCCACCACGGCCTGAGCTTCCTCTACACTTTGCATCGTATAAATCTGGATTTTCAAATGTTTCTCCTCTTCTCAGCCCATGAATGCTTCTTGGCAAAGCTCCAATCTCGCCGCGTCCCCTCCAGGCATTGCCAGACTATTACGGCCGTTTTTGGCATCACGGCAACAGCTTAACGTGAGAATAGTTGCGGATCTTATTGTCTACCGTCAACAGTGGGCAATCATAGATGCGAGCCGTAGCCACAATGATTTGATCGGCCGGATCGCGGTGAAATTCACCTGGAAGCTGTGTGGATTCAACGGCGATCTGCGGTGTAAGCGCAAGTAATTGTATACCTGGATAATGCAAAGCTGTCTCCAACCATTCCCCAATGGGGCAATGGAGCGTTAACCGCTTTAATTCGACTAATTTAGCGACTTCCCAGCAAGAAAAAACAGTGACGCCCAAACCCTCATCTTCATGAGTCTGAATGATTTCCCGATATTCATCGGTTAATGCAGGATCATTGTGTACCCATCAGACCTAAATATGCGTATCCAGCACAATCACTGGAACATTTCCCAATCCTCTTCAGCCACCGAATCGGTTGGATTGATGTAAGTGATGGGTTTTCCCCAAAAAGGATACCGGTTTTCCTCGGCCTGACGACTTGAGCGGGGGATAATGATAACGTCAACTTTCTCGCCAATATTAAAAGGGAGATTTTTTAATGTCAGCGTCCCCTTTTTCCCGATGGTAAATTCATAAGCATATACTTGCATCTCATATACCTCTACTTTGGATCAAAACCGATCCTGTTGCTTTCTCAACGTCAGGTCAATTATAGCGTGATACACACTTTAGCAGAAATCCCTCAGAGTTCGCCAGGCACAATTTTAGTAGGGTGGGCAACAAAAAAGATTAGGCCACCGTTGCTAACTGTTCGATTCTAGCCCTCATTTTTTTCTGGCTTTGCTGCTGGAACTGCCCGATAAAGCTCTGGACATACTGTTTTTGGATTGTTTCCGACAAATCCACCACCGTTTGTTTACCCTGTCCATACTCAAACAACATAACCAGCGGAGCTTCTTCAACATAGCCCAGCGTCATACCCAGCAACAATTTAGTCGCCAAATTCAAATTCCCCTGAGTTAGTTCCTTGTCATCATACGAGCCATGAAAAATATGCGCCCCATCTGGAATCTGAGAACCCAAAGCCGGATTATCCACTACCTGCTGTAGAAAATCAGCTAATCGATCTAAATTTTTATCCGTCAGGTCATTGTCGTTATTTGGTTGCATCATATTCATCCTCATACGTTTTGCGATAAGCACGCCAAAACTGCTTGATATGGGCAATCGCATCATTGAGAGCCAGATTTTTATCTATTGCTGGTTGAGTCGTTTTCTTTTGTCCACCCGATGGAGACATAACATCCCTATGAAAAAAGCCATGTGCTTCGTCAAATCGGACAATGGCGTGCCATTTGCCATCAATATAGGCTTCATATTGAATCACAATGATGGCAACAACCTGCCCATCTTTTGTGATGAAATGTATTCGCAAACGGTCAATCCCAGTTGCAAAATCTTGTATCCAAAACTTTTCACCCATAAGCTATTGTAGCATAGCGGCAAGTATTTCATGCACAACTCACCATGCCGTTTCCCCCACCCCATCCACAATCGCCCGCGCCGTAGCAAAATCCACCTCCCCCGGCAGCCCCAAATTGCTCGGCGTAATGCCAATATGATCCACCCCCAAAGCCACCACCGCCCGCGCTTCCTCAACACTTTGCATCATATAAATCTGGATTTTCAACCCTTCCTCACTCGTTGTAAACACTCAATACTGAGTTTATTATGCTCTCCCATTGAGTGATTCTTTCAGTTACCCAGAATTCTAAAGTTGGTATACGAACCATGTGAAACTCGTTTATACGTGAAGGAGTTAGCTTTCGCCCGTAAGAAAACCGCCATTTTTCAATGCGAATAATAGCCGCTGCAATAAATAAACTAGCCAAAGGTAAATCTGATTTGGGCAACAAGACTAAACAATCATCATTCACACCACATGGTTCTGATTGAACAAAAGCTTCCCCAATGCTACCCGTTTGAGCAACTGTAACAAAAGGTGGTTTCAACAGTTGGCTAAATGTAAGCCAACCATAAGTGCCGTTGTATTGCTCGGTAGGCGAAATAATCAGGGAATCACCAGGGGGAATACCTTCACGACTGTGTAACTCTTTTTGCCCATAAAGAATATCAAAAAATGAACCTATAGTATTGAGAGTGCTTTCTAACTCCTTGGCGTTCTTCAGTTTCTTGGGTGAAACCATTTCACGATAATCGCGTGCTATTAATTCACCAGAATCAACTAAGCTCCTTTGGTTAGATATTTCTGCAGCATATCGTGTGTAAAAAGAAACATAACGTCTTAACAATTCATCAATGGCTTCCTTTAACTCATCTTCACTTGGTAAGCCAGAAGGAATATATGCTCCTGAAGCCCATTCCATATCGCCAGAAATACTTGCGGTTCCAGAAAATCCTGGAGTGCTTTGCTTATTTAGAATAGCATCTACAGCATTAGGCAGCTGGTTTTTATCATCTGACCGATTTACTCTCGTCCCCTTTTTCAGAGTTAGGCCATCATATTGTAATCGCGCAAACGAAGTCTTCCGTTTTGAATTATGTGGGACACCCTTGTCTAAAAGAACTACA
>JAWKPA010000019.1:0-112350 GCA_041390905.1 Chloroflexota bacterium | reverse complement strand
TGCTATACTAAACGTAGCTGGTGCTACGAAAAACGTAGCCACTATTTTTAATGGATAAACCCTCAGTAGGGGGTTGAAACTTTCGGGTCGTAGAGTAATTCTACGGCCCCGCGAGTTTAGGAATGACTCCCGATTAGTAGGGGGTTGAAACGATTGGAGCCTCTTCGCCGGGGGCGAGGAGGACAATAGTTTAGGAATGACTCCCGATTAGTAGGGGGTTGAAACGCGCCTTCGGCGCGTTTCAACCCCCTTTTTTATTTTAAGTCAATGGATCAAACTGGTATCAGGCAGCCATGAACACCCTGTCAGAACACGGAGAACGCAAAGGGTAAAAACATCTTTAACCTAGCGATCTTGCACCCTTTGCGTTTTATGCCTGGATTTGTCGGTCAAACAGCTTCCCCCCCTGTGCGACGGGCTTTTTTGTGTGCTATACTCCCATCCGTTATGGTATTTACACAACGGTTCAAAAAACGCCTCAAACTCAAAAGTAAACGTGAAATCGCCCAAATGCGCGAGTCCGGCCGGCTGGTTGCCCAATGCTTCGCCCTGCTCGAAGAAAACATCAAGCCCGGCATCACCCTGCTCGAATTAGACCATCTGGTTGAACAATACATTGCCAGCTACGGAGCCAAACCCCTCTACAAAGGGTATGAAGGCAGTGCCGGCGACCACCCCCCCTTCCCCGGTGTCATCTGCGCCTCGGTCAACCACGAAATTTGCCATGGCCTGCCCAATGAGCGTGTGCTGAAAGAAGGCGATGTCGTGGGCATAGACATTGGTCTGCGCTATAAGGAATATTGTGGCGACGCCTGCGTCACCTTCCCCGTCGGGCGCGTCTCGCCCAAAGCGCAGCGGCTGCTCGACATCGGCAAGGAATGCCTGCGCGTAGGCGTTGTGGCCGCCCAAAACGGTGCTTACCTCCACGACATCGGCTCCGCCATCAACAACTATGCCGACACGCAGGGCGTTTCCGTGGTGCATGAATGGGGTGGACACGGCATTGGCCGCGAGCTGCACGAATCCCCCTCCGTTTCCCACATTCGCCAATCTACCCGTGGCCCCCGGCTACAGCCCGGCATGGTTTTCACCATCGAGCCAATGATCAATTATGGCACCCACGAATGGTACCTCCTGCCCGACGGCTGGACAGTCATCACGGCCGACGGGGAGCTGTCGGTGCAATTTGAACATACCGTTGTCATCACCCCCAATGGTCCCGAAATTTTAACCAAACTGTAAATGCTACCCACATGATGAACTTAAAGGGTTCCTGGCAGTGGCTCATTACACCCATGGCGGTACAAGACGCCGAAACGCGCCAACGCCAGACCCTTCTTTCTGCCTTTACACTCCTTTTTATTGTCGCCACCGTTGTCATTGAAAGCATCATCTATCTGAATTTTCGCAGTGAGCTGGCTGTTTCCAATATCAGCCGGGCGGTGGGGGTTGTTGTTTTATTTGCCTTCACTTACGTTCTCACGCGCACCAAATATTTTCGTCTGGCAATGCTGGCACTGCTGCTGGTGTTCTCGCTTGCCATTGCCCTTTACCTGGGGGCAGTGGTGGAGCAGCGGGTGGCACTGCTGCTTTTTTATTTGCTCATTGTGGGGTTTTTTAGCCTGGGGCTAACACTGGTCATTGTCTACCAGCGCAACCTGCAAACGAGTGAAAAGCTGGCCCACGCCCGCGAAAGTGAGCGCAGCTATTATGCGCTGCTGGAAACGGTTTTTCAGGGAATTGCGGTGCTGCAAGATGGGGTGCTGATCACGGCCGATTCACGCTTTCTGGAATTTTTTGGCTATGAAATTGACCGCCTGGTCGGCCGGCCGATCAGCGATCTCATCCAGCAAACCAACGCCAAACTCGTCATGGCCGACATTGCCGGGGACGGCCTGACCCACGAAGCCCGCGCCATCAAAAAAGATGGCACCCAGGTTGACGTGGAACTCGTGGTTCATGCCCAAACCTATCGCGGAATGCCGGCCCAGGTCATTGCTGTGCGTGACATCATTGACCGCAAGCAAAACCAGGAGATGCTGCGAACGGTTTATGAGACACTGGAACTGCGCGTTGTCGAACGAACGGCCGATCTTGCCCAGGCCAACGCCAGCCTCATGCGCGAAATTGCCGAGCGACAGCGCCTTTTCCGCCAGCTTGATGCCGCCCATGACCGGCTCGTCAAACTCTCGCGGCGGCTCGTCGCCATTCAAGAAGAAGAGCGGCGGCGCATTGCCCGCGAGCTGCATGACGAAATCGGCCAATCGCTAACGGCACTGAAGATTAATTTGCAAACCTGGCAAAGCAGCCACGCTGACCAGCAGCTAACCGCTAGTGTCGGCATTGTAGACACCGTTTTGCAGCAGGTGCGGAATTTGTCGCTTGATTTACGGCCGTCGCTTTTGGATGATTTGGGGCTGGTCAAAACGCTGCGCTGGTATATTGATAAACAGGCGCAATGGGTGGGGTTTGTGCCGCAGTTTAAAACCAACTTGACCGAACGCCCGCCAAATGAGGTTGAAATTGCCTGCTTTCGCATTGTGCAGGAGGCGTTGACCAATATTGCCCGCCACGCCCACGCCCAAACTGTTTTGGTTGAACTGCAACGGGAGCAAGACCAGCTCGTTTTGACGATTCAAGATGATGGGATTGGCTTTAACGTGGCTGAAGCGGAAGAACATGCTTCGCAGGGTGACAGCATGGGGCTGCTGGGGTTAAAAGAGCGGGCCTTGCTTGCTGGGGGCACCGCCAAAATCACGTCGGAGATAAATGGGGGAACAACTATTTATGTGGTTTTCCCGTTGACGGAAGAAACGGCCGTTTATGAATGAAAAAATAACCATCTTGCTCGCTGAAGACCACGTCCTTGTCCGTGCTGGCATTCGTGCCCTGCTGCAAAGCCTACCCTACGCCGAAGTAGTGGCTGAAGCTGGCAACGGACAAGAGGCCATTGAACTTATCAAAGCCTTAAATCCCAACATCGTCCTCATGGACATCTCAATGCCCATTCTGAATGGGCTGGAAGTGACGCGCCAAATTGTGCAAGAGATGCCCGACGTGCGCATCATCATGCTCTCCATGCACATGAATGAGGAATATGTGCTACAGGCGTTAAACGCGGGGGCGGCCGGCTACTTGCTCAAGGATTCTGGCACCGCCGAACTAGAAATGGCGATTCGCTCTGTCTTTGGCGGCGAAACCTACTTAAGCCCCCCCGTATCCAAACACATTGCCGATTATGTGCGGCGGGTTGGCAGTCAAACCAGCATGTTAGAACGGCTCACGCCACGCCAGCGGGAAATTTTGCAGCTCATTGCCGAAGGCCAAACGGTAAAAGAGATTGCTGCCCAGCTTAACATAAGTGCCAAAACCGTTGAAACGCACCGTGCCAGGCTCATGCGGCGGCTGGATATTTATGATGTGCCTGGTCTGGTTCATTATGCCATTCGGATGGGGCTAGTCACTTTAAACTAAATATTTGTCAGGAAAATCCTGACAAAATATCAGATTTTCCCCGATGTTTTCCTACAACTGAATCTTGTATGCTCATACGTGGAAAGAAGGTAGTTTGTAAGCAAAACACATTCAATTTACTTCGAGGGTCCACAGTGTGAGTCAATTACCTGCTAAACAGTGGAGTATTCTTCTTGTTGACGGGGATGTTTGTCACGATCAGCGTATTGAGGAAGTATTTGCCAAAACGCATTACGATCTTTGTGTGGCACATTCCTGTGAAGAGGCAATTCAGGTCATCCGGGCGTTTGGGTGGCCGCATTTAATTGTAACGGAAAGACATTTTTGTAATGGTATGGATGGGTTACAGTTTAGCCAACTTGTGCGTGATTTAAGTGATGTACCGATCATTATGCTTTCGGAACGTATCCCGACGAAGTGGATAGCGCAGGCTATTGACGATTTTGCCGACGACTATATGATTAAGCCTGTAGACCCTGAAATGTTGCTGTCACGTATACGTCGGGTATTGAGGCGCATTGACTTTGCATCGCAGGTAGTACCAGCCTATAACGGCCGTTTTGTACCCAATTACCCAACTTAAACTGTCCGCAATACCGCAAGATAATTTAGTGGTGCAGAATGTATTTAGCAAATGCAGATAAGTTCCGAATATTGGTAGTAGAAGACGATAACACAATGAGGCGGCTTGTAACCCAGGGGCTAAAACAGTCCGGGTTTCAAACCGTTGACATGGCCTCTGCCGAAGAAGCCATTGATTGGATGAAAAAATTTGGCTCACCCCACCTGGCATTGGTAGACATAGATCTCCAATATGGGATGAGTGGACTTGATTTCTGTGGCATAGTGCGGCAGTTTAGCGAAATGCCTATTGTGATGATGACGGCCAACGATGAGCCGTTTACCATCATCCAGGCCATTGACAGATTTGCCGAAGATTACATTACCAAACCGTTTAGCATCCGTGAGCTAATTACCCGTGTTTCCCGCGTGCTGCGTCGTATTGAGCAGTTTAGCGATGATTTATCGCCGCTAACACAAATTGACCAGCACCTGTGCGTTGATTTTACAAAACGGCTGCTGATTGCCGGCGAAAATAATATTGTGCTTACCCCAACAGAATCTGAATTGTTGTATGTGCTGGTGCGCAACATCGGGCGCGTTGTGACGATTGAGTTTTTATCGAGACGTGTTTGGCCGCTTGAAACTGTTGATAAACATAAACTCCAGGTGAGTATGTACCGGCTGCGACAAAAGATAAAGCAAGTATCGGATTTTGACTATATTGTAGCGGAAAGAGGCGTTGGTTATCGGCTTGTCGCAGGTACCGCTCAGTGAGTTCTTGTCCCTGCTGAATATGAGAGAAAGGAGACAAGAGAAAGACCCCGGCCATAAAACCGGGGTTTTTTTATGTTAATGGTTCGTTCGTTAATAACTTGGGATTTAGAAGTTCAACTTGTGAGAGAAGTTGAACTTCTGAAACTGCAAAGTTACTTTTGATTGAACCCTAAGGGATGCGCTCTTTGGGCTGAATGGGCTGGCCGGTTACAGTGAGGGCGGTGGCGGGAGAGGAAGAAACGGCCGTTTCTCCCCCCCTTATAACCACCTCATCCACCCCATCATCCACCACCGCTATCAAATCAGGCCACGGCTCCAAATCCAATATCTTGCAATACAAATACCGCCCCAAAATCCCCGCCGACCCCAGCACCGGGATAATAATCAACGCCACCAACACCCCCCCCAGCGCCAGCGACCCAATCACCGCCACAAACAGCACCGCCGGATGAATATGCAGCGTCTGCCCCATAATACGCGGTCGCAGCCAAATATTCTCAAACCCCTGAATCCCCCCAAACACAGCCAGCACCAGTGCCATAAACCAAACTGGGTGAATGGCTAAGAACGTCGAGCCAGAGTACAGCGCTACCAACGCCGCCACCACCATCACAATCGCCGGACCAACCGACAGCACCACATCAAACAAACCCGCCAGCACCCCAAATGCCAGTGCCCCCGGCAACCCAATCGCCGCCGCGCCTAGCCCCGTCAAAATCCCCACAATAAACATCAGCCGCAATTGCCCGCGCAAATAACGCTGCCAGACATTGCGAACCTCATAATACAAACGCCGGGCATCATACTCATATTCATCCGGTGCCCACCCTAAAATCCATTCCCGAAAAATCGGCCAATCTTGCAGCAAATAGTAAGTCGTCACCAAAATGACCAAAATCCAACCTAAATTCGTGGTTGCCGCCTGTAGAGCCAGCAAAATCACATCCGTATCCGGTCGGAAAAAGTTAGTCGAAACACCAGGCAACCCATTAAAAATGCCGCTCAACGAAATGCGAAAACCAGCAATAGCAACAGAACTAGGCAATGCAGCCTCTAATTCCGACTGAATAATTTGCAGCTCCTCTAAAAACAAAGCCGTTTGCGAGGGAATGATCGGGACAAAAATGATGCCCAGAGTAATAATGGTTGCCAAAGAGGTAAGATAAACCAACAAAACCACCCAATTACGCGGCAGTTTTGTGCGGCTGTTCACCAGGCTCACCATTGGGTTTAGCACATAGGCCAACATCGCCGCAATGGCAAGTGGGCCGATCAGCCCATTGGCGGCCACCAAGAACCAAACGAGTAGGATAATGACAATACCCAGTACGAAATAGCGCGTTGTTTTACTCCAGCTTTTGCTCATAAAGCACATTTTAGCCTTAATCATGCTCGAAATACAAGCAGCAATCTCAGTTTAAAAAACAAGACTCGCTCCCATGCTCCGCGTGGGAACGTTCTTGACCCGCTCTGCGGGTTTCTTAGCCTTACTTTGGCACCAAAGCAACCCGCGAACATAACCACGGAGACCGTGGTTACGAGTTTTTCTCTTTTCGGTTCTAAACAGAGAATTGCTGAAATACAAGTAGATGAATTGACCCACACTTACCTGATGCTATGATTAACCCCACCAGCAATATTTGGCATTATCAGGAACCGAACATGTTACCAACCGCAACAACTTATACCCAGCTACTTGAGACATTCACATGGCATCTGCCCACTCACTACAACATTGGTGTGGATGTGTGCGACAAGTGGGCCAGCAGAGAACCCGACCGCCTAGCTCTTATTCACAAAGCGGATGATGGTGCCGTGCAACACTTTTCCTTTGGGCGTTTGCAGCAGCTTTCTAACCAAACGGCCAACCTGCTACAAGCACATGGCGTGGTACCGGGCGACCGGGTTGGCATTTTGCTGCCGCAAACGCCGGAAACGGGTTACGGTCATGTGGCGGTCTACAAAATGGGGGCGATTGCCGTGCCGCTGTTTGTGCTGTTTGGGGTAGATGCGCTGGCCTACCGGCTACAAAACAGTGCCGCCAAAGCGGTGATTACCAACCAGGTGGGTGCGGCCAAAATTCAGCAAATCCGCCACACCTTGCCCAACCTGCAACTGGTTTTGACGGTTGACGGGTCGGCACCGGGCAGCCTTGATTTCCACGCCGAGCTTGCCCACCACAGCAACCAGTTCACCCCTGTCAACAGCCTGGCCGATGACCCGGCGCTGATTATCTACACCTCTGGCACGACAGGCGCACCTAAAGGGGCACTGCACGCCCATCGCACCCTGCTGGGTCATTTGCCCGGCGTAGAAATGTCGCACAACTTTTTCCCGCAGCCGGCCGACCGCATCTGGACGCCGGCCGACTGGGCATGGATTGGCGGGCTGTATGACGTTCTCATGCCCGCCTGGCACCACGGCATTACTGTTGTCTCCCACCGCTTTGCCCGCTTTGACCCCGAAGCCGCCTTTCAGCTTTTGGCCGATTTTGCGATTCGCAACACCTTTCTGCCGCCAACCGCCCTGAAAATGATGCGTTCGGTCAAGGAACCGGAAAAGCGATGGGACTACAACCTGCGCACGGTTGCCAGCGGCGGCGAAACGCTGGGTACCGAGCTGCTGGATTGGGGGCGCAAAACGTTTGGGGTAACGATTAACGAATTTTATGGGCAAACGGAGTGCAATATGATTGTCTCCAACTGCACGGCCATCATGCCAGAAAAGCCGGGGGTGATGGGCCGGCCGGTTCCGGGTCACACGCTGGCAATTTTGGACGAAGACGGCCGGCCGGTTGCCGCAGGCGTGCTGGGGCAAATTGGCGTCAAACGGCCGAATCCGGTGATGTTTCTGGCGTATTGGCAAAACCCGGAAGCGACGCAAAACAAGTTTGTTGGCGATTGGCTGCTGACGGGCGACATGGGGGTAATGGATGGTGACGGGTATATTCGCTTTGTTGGCCGCAATGACGATGTGATTATCAGTGCCGGGTATCGGATTGGCCCTGGCGAGATTGAGGATTGTTTGCTGCAACACCCGGCGGTGAAAATAACGGCCGTTATTGGCATCCCCGACCACCTACGCAACGAAATCGTCAAAGCCTACATCGTGCTGGAAGACGGCTACACGCCCAGCGAAAGCCTCAAGCAAGAAATTCAAGCCTATGTTAAAACCCGGCTGGCCGCCCACGAATACCCCCGCGAAATCGCCTTCGTCACCGAACTCCCCCTCACCACAACCGGCAAAATCATGCGCCGCACACTGCGCGAAGCAGGATGATATTGAACCTGTACTGACTAAATGCTATGATTGCCACATAGAACGCGACAAGATTTTACAAATTCTCAAAAATCATCAAGCAGATTTAGAAAAGCTGGATGTAGAATCGCTGGCAATTTTTGGCTCGACGGCCAGAAATCAAGCCACGACGACAAGCGATATTGATGTCCTCGTCACGTTTCGCGGCCAGGCAACCTTCGACAAATTCATGGATTTAAAGTTCTATCTGGAAGATTTGCTGGATCGCTCTATTGATTTGGTCACAAAATCGGCCGTTCGTCCCCAACTACAATCTTCCATAGAGTCGGATGCGATCTATGTCACGTGATGAAATATGATCATCAATACAATCAACCATATTCAGATCACCATTCCCGTGGGAGAAGAAGAAGCCGGCCGACAGTTCTACTGCCACCTTTTGGGGCTACCCGAAATTGAAAAGCCGGCCGCACTGCAAGCAAACGGCGGGTTTTGGCTGCAAGTTAGCACACAGCAGCTTCACGTGGGGGTAGAAAATGGGGTGAATCGGCCGGCAACCAAGGCGCACATAGCCTATGAAGTAGACGACCTGGCCGCCTGGCACACCCATTTGAGCAACGCCGGAGTCACATTGGTAGACAACACCCCCATCCCCGGCTACAGCCGCCTCATGCTGCGCGACCCGTTTGGTAATCGAGTAGAGTTGATTCAGAGATTGGGGATTGGAGATTGACGGGCTACACCAGCTAATCTCCAATCTCCCATTACGATGGCGGCGGGGGTACGATGGGAGGCTGGCGCAACGGCCGTTTTTTGACCACCTTCGGCGCGGGCGGCGTCACCAACAGCAGCGGCAGCACCTCCGTAATCCGCTCCACCAGCACAATCTTCAACCCCTGCCGCAGTTCATCAGGAATCAGCTCCAAATCATTCTCATTTTTGCGCGGCATGATAAAGGTATGGGCACCCGCCCGTCGCGCCGCCAATGCCTTCTCCCGAATGCCGCCCACCGGCAGCACCCGCCCCCGCAGCGTAATCTCCCCCGTCACCGCAATATCCCGCCGCACCTTACGCTCCGTAAAGGCCGAAATTAGCGCCGTTGCCAGCGCCACCCCCGCCGACGGCCCATCTTTTGGCACGGCACCTTCCGGCAGGTGAATGTGGATGTCGGTGTTTTCAAAGCGGCCGGGGTCAATTCCCAACGCCTCGGCCTGACTGCGGGTGTAGGTCAGGGCAGCGTGGGCACTCTCCTGCATCACCTCGCCAAGCTGGCCGGTTAGCTGCAAACTCCCCTTGCCCGGCATCAAGTTGACCTCGATAAAGAGCAGCGTGCCGCCCGCCATCGTCCAGGCGGCACCCACCACCACCCCCACTTCATCCTCATCGGGCAGCAAATCTTCGATGAAGCGCGGCGGGCCAAGCAGTTCGCGCACTTGTTCGGCTGTCACTTGGGGCGGAAACGGCCGTTTTTCCGCCACCGCCCGCGCCAACTTCCGGCACACATTAGCAATCTCCCGCTCCAGATTCCGCACCCCCGCCTCCCGCGTATACTGCCGAATCAGCGTCAGCAGCCCTTCATCCGGCACCGTAATCGGGTACTTGTCAATGCCATGCTCGGCAAGCTGTTTGGGCAGCAAGAACTGGCGGCCAATCCCCAATTTTTCCTCCTCCAGATAACCCGAAAACTCAATCACCTCCATCCGGTCCAGCAGCGCATGGGGAATCCCATCCAAATAGTTGGCCGTGGTAATAAACATCACCTGCGACAAATCATAATCCACGTCCAGATAATGATCGTTGAAGCTGCTGTTTTGCTCCGGATCCAGCACTTCCAACAGCGCCGAAGCCGGGTCGCCGTGAAAATCCTGCGTCAATTTGTCAATCTCATCCAGAATCATCACCGGGTTGCAGGTGCCAACATTCCGCATGGCCTGAATGATGCGCCCCGGCAACGCTCCCACATAGGTGCGGCGGTGGCCGCGAATAGCGGCTTCATCCCGCACGCCGCCCAGGCTCATCCGCACAAATTCCCGCCCCAGCGCGTTGGCAATGGAGCGACCAATGGAGGTTTTGCCGGTTCCCGGTGGCCCCACAAAGCACAAAATGGGGCTGCGGAGCGAGTCGGGGGCAATTTGGCGCACGGCAATGTATTCCAGAATGCGGTCTTTGACGCGCTCCAGCCCGTAATGTTCGTTGTCCAGCACTTCGGCGGCGTGCAGCACATCCAGATTGTCGTTTGACCGTTCGCCCCAGGGCAGGTGGAGCAGCCAGTCGAGGTAGCTTTGGATGATGCCGACTTCAGGCGACATGGGGGGCATGGCGCGGAGACGGGACAGTTCTTTTTCGGCTTTGGCACGCACGTCGGGAGGAAACGGCCGTTTTTCAATCACCTCCTGCAACTCATGCAGCTCCTGCGAAAAAACATCCATCTCCCCCAGCTCACCCTGAATCACCCGCATCTGCTCCCGCAAAAAATGCTCCCGGTGCGCCTTATCCACCTCCTGCTGCACCTGCGAATGAATCTCATTCTCCAGTTGCAGCACATCCAACTCCTTCGCCAGCAGCGCATGAACCCGGTTCAGCCGCGCCACCGGGTCAAAGGTCTCCAGTAGTTTCTGCCGCTCCAGCACCGGAACATTAAGCGTTGAAGCAATAAAATCAGCCAGCCAACCCGGCTCATCAATGTTATAGGCAAAGGTAAAAGCATCTTCAGGAATGCTGGTATTCAGTTCACAAATGCTTTCAAACAGCGACAAAACGGAGCGCATCAGCGCCTCGGTGTTGGCCTCCCACCCATCTGGCTCCTCAATCAACCGCACATTCACCCGCACATACGGATCCCACTGCGTAAACCCCAAAATCTCAACCCGGCTTTGCCCCTGCACCCAAATGCTGGTGCTATCGTCAGGCATCCGCAGCACCCGCCCAATCTCCATCTCGGTACCAACGGTAAACAAATCATCCGCCGCCGGATCAAGCACCTCGGTGTCGCGCTGCGTCGCCACAACGATACTTTCCCCCTTCGCCCGCGCCGCCTCAATCGCCGCCAGCGACCGCTGCCGGCCGATAAACAGCGGCATCACCATTTGCGGATACAGCACCACATCACGCAGTGGCAAAAACGGCCGGTTTATAATCTGTTCGGTTCGCTCAACACGTTCATATATTTCCGGCTCAGAACCAGGCCGCAAAGGCAACGGAGGCGGCACCGGCAAAAAATCAAATTCATCTTCGATCATGTTCACACTCAGTTCAGGCAAAAGCCGGACTCCCCCGCTTTTGCACTCCAAAATTAGACGTTGAAAGATTTTAACTGTTCTCAACCATTTAACAAACCATTCAGCCCTTCAAGGTTGCGTTAGAGATTAACAAATTAATCGGGCAAATGTCATTCCTATTACTTATAGTAGGGGTTGACCGAGGAGATAAAGTAGATTGGTAACAAGAAAAACAATCAAAATATCTCCAAGGGCAACCGCTTGGGCCATGAGGACTCTGTCATTCCGAGCAGAGTCTTCGGAGCGAGGAATCTTTCACCTCAGAAAAGCAGAAAGATTCCTCGGAAGACCTCGGAATGACATGAAAAGCCATGTTGTTTTTCTACCCATTTGTATATCTTCTCAATATTCCAGGGTAAACAAAGCGCAAGCGGTTAACTGACCTCGCATTGAATATTTACAACTCTGCCGCATCTTTTTCTCCCTTTTTACAGCGGATCGTTAAAGGTAGGACACGCTTCCCCACTTTATTGAGCAAATACCCATTTGTTTTGTACATACACAAGGAAACCTCGCTGGTCTTTTTGACAGTTACATAGGGAACGCTAAACTTCCATCATAACAATATTTCTGGATTCGAGGAAAAAATGGGATTCATTGACACCATTCACGCACAACTTTCAAACACAACCTGGCTCTTTTTTCTGGCACTGGGGCTGTGGGGACTCTATCGCGGCATTCGTGGGCAGGGCATGGACGGCAGCTATATGGGAGCCGTCGTCATTGGGCAGATGCTTTTTATCGCGCAGTCAATCCTGGGCGGTCTTGTCTGGTTCAGCGGCCTCAATGTGGGGCTGGAACGCCCCAGCATTCACCTGCTCTATGGCGCATTCTCGATTGTGTTCATCCCCTTCATCTATCTGGCCGTGCTGCGCGGCGACACCTCTAACCGGGGGCAGTGGGTCATGGCCTTTGCCACGCTGTTTATGTTTGGCATCACCCTGCGTCTCATCACCACAGGCATTTGATCAATAACCAGTAACCAATAACGGGTTACTGGTTACTGATTACTGTCGCCCATCACAGCCAGTGCCGCCCGAATAACAGCCGCGTCCATGCCGAAATGTTGGCCGACAAAAATAGCCGTGTCCCCTTCAATGGCGCGGTCGGTGCGCTGGCCTTGCCAAAAGGTGTTAAGGGCAAACGGCCGTTCTCGCGTATTCAACCGCCACAGCCGTTCATCCACAATCTTGTTAATAATCACTGCATCCAGAAACAACCCGGCCGGCCCATAATCATTGGTCGTCGCCACCCGGTACGCCGCTTCCGTCACCGGCCTGTCAAGCAAATTAAAAATATAGGGGTCGGGACGCGGCGCGGCGTTGATGACGTACTCATCGGCGGTAATGGGGGTAACGGTGTAGGTGTAAAAGTCGGTTACGCGCTCCACCAGCGCGGCCGGATTCAGGGGAATGGGAGCATTTAGCGGGATGCCCACATCGGTGAGCCACTTTTGCCCGTCCAGCAGCACAATGCAGGCCGTGTGGCAGCCAATCGAGTCACGCATGTTGTTAATGGTCAAATACCCCTCAAACCCCAGCGCCCGCAGCAGGGCAAAAAAGGCGTAGTTGCTTTCATAGCAAGTGCCGCCCCCACCTCGCTCAATGTTGTCAGTCCAAAATTCATCCGGCCAGCGAGGGCAGTCGGCAGTAACGGCCGTTCTTGCCCGCTTTGCCATCCGAAACACACTCTCCCACGGCACCGTGCGCACATACGCCGCCACCAATGCTTCCAACAGCACCACCGACGGCACAGCTTCGGCCACACCCAAACGACGCAAAACGGCCGTTTTCATCCCATCATCCAGTTGAATCATCACCTTCTCCCATCACAAAGTAATCGTCCACAAACAAGTTTATCGTTTGACGAGAGATTGGAGATTAGAGCTTAGAGATTGTGAACCTTCATCAATCTCCACTCTCCAATCCCCAATCTCCAGAATCCACACCAAAGCGCCCCCGACCATTCACAAGCCCACGTTTGCGGGGCGCGGGGCAACGCTGTATTATCCATCAATACAAGATTAACACATTTAGGAATAGTAGAACTTTTCATGAATCAAGAAGAGATTGATAGCCTGGTTGAAATGGCTAAAGTAGAAATAGAAGCAGCAGAACAAGAAACAACAGCGGTTAGCAGCCGTTTTCCGTCGGTACAGGTGGAAGATTTGCCAGATAGCTGGCGGGAAGCGATGGCGCGGGCGGGATGGACAAAGCTGATGCCGGTGCAATCAAAGGCGATGCCGTATGTGATGGCGAATTATGACCTGATGGTGCAGTCGCGCACAGGCAGCGGCAAGACGGGGGCGTTTATTTTGCCAATTTTGGAGCGGGTGAACCCGTTGCTGAATGCGTGCCAGGCGCTGGTGCTGGTTCCAACGCGGGAGCTGGCGCAGCAGGTGACGGATGAGGCGAAGATGTTGGCGGGGGAGACGGGGGTGCGGGTAACGGCCGTTTATGGCGGTGTCGGCTATGGCAACCAACTGCAAGCGATGCGGCAAGGGGCGCACATCGTCGTTGGCACCCCCGGCCGCCTGCTCGACCATCTGCTGCGCCGGTCGCTGACGCTCAATGAGCTGCAAATTTTGGTCTTTGACGAAGCCGACCGAATGCTTTCGATGGGGTTTTACCCCGACATGAAGCAAGTGCAGCGGTATTTGCCGCAGCGACGGGTGGGCAGCTTTATGTTTTCCGCCACCTTCCCCCCCCGCGTTCTCAGTTTAGCGCGGCAATTTTTGCATGAACCTGACTTTATGGGGCTGAGTACCGACAATGTGCATGTGGCCGAAACGACCCATTGCTACTATGTGGTGCCACCAACGGACAAAGACCGCAGTTTGGTGCGGCTCATTGAAATTGAGAACCCCGATTCGGCCATTATTTTTTGCAACACCAAAATGAAGGTCAACTATGTGCGGGTGGTGCTGCAGCGGTTTGGCTATGATGCCGACGAACTCAGCTCCGATTTGTCGCAGAAGGACCGGGAGCGGGTGCTGCAGCGGGTGCGGGATGGCAAGCTGCGCTTTTTGGTGGCGACGGATGTGGCGGCGCGGGGGATTGACATCCCGGAGCTGTCGCATGTAATTCAGTATGAGCCGCCGGAAGACCATGAGGTTTACATCCACCGCGCCGGCCGGACGGGGCGGGCAGGGGCGAGCGGTGAGGCGATTTCGCTGGTTGACTTCACGGAGAAGATGAAGTTGAAGCAGATTGCCAAGCGGTATGAGATGACGTTGGAAGAACGGCCGTTGCCCAGCGATGAGGACGTGGCGCGGGTGGTGGCCGAACGGATGATGGTGCTGCTGGAAACCAAGCTGCGGGAACGCGACAAGCTGCAAGCCGAGCGGATGCAGCGGTTTGTGCCGTTGGCGCGGCAGCTTGCCGAAAGTGAAGAAGGGCTGGCTTTGTTGGCAATGTTGTTGGACGACTCATACCAGCAATTGCTCTACACGCCACCCCCGGTGGAGGCAACCACAGACACCCGATCAACGGTCTCATCCTCCAGTAGCAAGCCGCGCCGCCGCCGGGGACGGCGCAACTAGCCCATTTGTAAGCTTTTCATGAGTATTTGCCCAGTAAATTTGGCAAAAATCAGATACATGAGCTGATAGGTGGACAGATGTAGCACAATGCTTTATAGTTTAAGGGTACATTAGTTGAATCTGGGCTATCATCGTTTATTCAATGTTCGCTCGGAAATTAGTTTGGAGAGTTTAGTAAATTGTCGAAAAAATTATATGTTGGAAATTTGTCGTTTGATGCCACTGAGGAACAAGTTCGTGAACTGTTCGCCCAATACGGCACACTTGAATCAGTAGCCATGATCTCGGATCGGGACACGGGTCGTTTTCGCGGATTTTGTTTTGTGGAAATGGCTCCCAAAGAGGCAGATGCGGCAGTCCAAGCATTGGATAACTATATGCTTGATGGGCGCAATTTGCGCGTAAACGAAGCCAAGCCACGCGAAGAACGCGGTGGCGGTGGTGGAGGTTACGGTGGTGGTAATCGTCGCGGCGGCGGCGGTTATGGCGGCGGCAACAATCGTCGTTGGTAGGTAGGTAGCCTGCTCAGGGCTGATTACAAAAATAGAAACGGCCGTTTTTTGCAAAAAACGGCCGTTTTTTTATTTATATCCGCAGCAACTTCTCTCCGGCATACATCTGCTGCCGCAAAGCCTGCACCGCCGGGTCATTGACATACACCTCCAGCGTCATCATTCGGTCAATGATGCCACCGGGGGTGAACTCAACGATGCGGTTGGCAATGGTGTCAATAAACTGATAGTCGTGGGAGGAAAACAGCACCACATCGGGGAAATTGATTAGCCCATCGTTGAGTGCCGTAATCGCTTCCAGGTCAAGGTGGTTGGTGGGTTCATCCAGCACCAGCACGTTGGCACCACTGAGCATCATCTTCGCCAGCATACACCGCACCTTTTCGCCCCCGGAAAGCACTCGCGTATTTTTGAAAACCTCGTCACCAGAAAAGAGCATTCGCCCCAGAAAGCCGCGCACAAAGGATTCGCTGTCGTCGCTGGAATATTGGCGCAGCCAATCTACCAGATTGAGGTCGGTGTCGAAGTAGCTGCTGTTTTCTTTGGGGAAGTAGGCGGGCGTGATGGTGGTTCCCCAGTTGATCTTACCGCTTTCGGGCTTCAACTCGCCCATGATGACATCGAAAAAGGTGGTTTTGGCGAGGTCGTCAGGGCCGATGAAGGCGATTTTGTCGCCGGGGTTAACGGTGAGGGAGAGGTTTTGCAGTAACGGCCGTTCTTCCCCCTGCACCGTTACATCCTCCACCGACAAAATCACCCGACCAGATGGCCGTTCCGGCTTAAAGTCCACATAGGGAAAGCGGCGCGATGACGAGGGCAGATCTTCAATCCGCAGCTTCTCAATCAAATTCTTGCGCGAGGTCGCCTGCCGCGACTTCGAGGCATTGGCACTAAAGCGGCGCACAAACTGCTCCAGCTCCTGAATCTTGTCTGTCCGCCGCTTGGCCTCATTCTTGCGCTGCTGCTGCGCCAACTGGCTCGCCTGATACCAAAAATCATAGTTGCCCACATAAAGCTGAATCTTGTTAAAGTCAATATCAGCAATATGGGTACAAACATCGTTGAGAAAGTGGCGGTCGTGCGACACCACAATGACGGTGTTGGGAAAGCGGAAGAGAAAATCTTCCAGCCAAGAGATAGAAGCCAGATCAAGCTGGTTGGTTGGCTCATCCAGCAGCAAAATGTCGGGGTTGCCAAACAGTGCCTGCGCCAGCAGCACCCGCACCTTCTGCCCCGCCTCCAAATCGCGCATCAACATTTGGTGCAAACTTTCATCCAGCCCCAGATTGCTAAGGAGCGTGCCAGCCTCAGCTTCGGCTTCATAGCCGCCCAATTCCGCTACTTCCGCTTCCAAATCGGCCGCCCGCAGCCCATCTTCCTCGGAAAAATCAGCCTTGCTGTAAATAGCGTCCCGCTCTGTCAACACTTCATACAAACGATCATGCCCCATAATCACCGTCTCCAGCACCGTCTTATCATCAAACGCAAATTGATCCTGGCGCAAAACAGCAATCCGCTCATGGGGATCGGTAGAAATATTACCGCGAGTTGCCTCAAGTTCCCCGGCAATGACCTTTAGCAGCGTAGATTTGCCCGCACCATTAGGGCCAATCAGCCCATAGCAGTTGCCAGGCAAAAATTTTAAATTGACATCTTTAAATAGCGTCCGTTGACCAAAGGCCACGGTCACGTCTTGAATTGTTAACATGATGTATCCTGATCAGTGAGGTGAAATATGGTGTTAAATATAACAGCTTTTAATAAAAACAACATAAGATAGCATATTGTGGGCGCAAGCGCGAACGGCCGTAAAGTGAGTTTTTCGTTAGCTTTGACAATCATCCCTCTCTTTCGTTATAATAACCAATCGGCTAGAAAGTGCGACGTAAATCGGCACGGCGGCTCTCTGGCTAGATTTAATATTCGGAGGAATACACAATGCCTTTAAATGTGGCAGAAAAAGCCGAAATTTTCAAAGAGTTTGGCACGCACGAAGGGGACACCGGCTCCGCTGAGGTGCAAATTGCCATGTTCGACCGGCGCATTAAGCAGCTCCAGGAACATCTGAACATGCACAAGCATGACGAAGGTTCGCGGCGCGGCTTGCTAAAGCTGGTTGGTAAACGTCGGCGGCTGCTGGCCTATCTGCGCAAGCGTGACCCGGAAAAGTACCGGGAAATGCTGCAACGTCTTGGTCTGCGTCGTTAATTTACAGCAAGAACAGGGAAAATAGGGGCGGTGGTCGCCCCTATTTCTTAGTCAGAGCAGTCGGGAATTGTTGTTTAGGAATTGGGAATTGCTTCAGACAAGCAAGCGGTATGGGTCAATTCCCAGTCCCTAAACAGTTCAGCTCTAACCCCTGACACATCATTATTAGATTGTCTATTTTGTTGCCTGAGGACAAAACGGCCGTTTTGCATCCCAAAATCGGGCAAATTCGCGTTTGCATCATCGTCGCGTCCTGCCGGTCTGGCCGCAGAATAGGAAACAATCAACATATCTAAAAGGTTACTATGTCAATCACTGAGTCTACTTTCCACGCCACCATTGGCGAACACGACATTGAAATTAAAACCGGCAAGCTCGCCATTCAGGCGGGCGGTGCCATTACTTTCCGCATGGGCGACAGCATGTTGCTGGCAACGGCTACCATGTCCCCCTCTGCCCGCGAAGGGCTAGACTTCTTTCCCCTGAGCGTGGAATACGAAGAAAAAATGTACGCCGCCGGCCGTATCCCCGGCAGCTTTTTCCGGCGCGAAGCCAAGCCATCTACCCAGGCCATTCTTACCGCCCGGCTGGCCGACCGCCCGCTGCGTCCGCTGTTCCCCAAGGGGATGCGGAACGAAGTACAGGTTATCGTCACCACCTTGTCATCCGACAGCGTATATCATCTTGATGTGATGACGGTCAACGCCGCCAGCGCCGCCCTCACCCTCTCCAACATCCCGTGGAATGGCCCGATTGGGGCGTGCCGCGTGGCCTGCATCAACGGCGAATTTATTGCCGAGCCAACCATTCCGCAAATGGAAGGCAGCACCCTTGACCTGCGCGTGGCCTGCACCAAGGATGCTATTATCATGGTGGAAGCAAGCGCTAACGAGGTGGATGAAGACACGATGGCGGAGGCACTGGCCTTTGGCTTTGAAGCGGTGCAGCCATTCATTGCGGCTTTGGAAGCGATGCAGGCGGCCGTTGGCAAGGAAAAAAGCGAATATATCAAGGGTGAGATTGAGGGTGCTATTGAAACGGCCGTTCGTGAACGCATCGGCAGCCGCGTTAAAGACCTTGTTTCCACCACCCCAGACCGGCACGAACGGAACGCCGTTCTCGATGCCTTGCGCGAAGAAATCATCAACAGCTTTGTCAGCGAAGACGAAAACGCCGATGTCAAAAGCATCCACACCGTCTTTAGCGACGTGGTAAAAGAAGTTGTCCGCGACCGCATCCTCTACGAAGGCATCCGCCCCGACGACCGTGGCTACACCACCATTCGCCCCCTGTACTCCGAAACCACGCTTAGCCCCCGCGCCCACGGCTCCGGGCTGTTCCAGCGCGGCGAGACCCAGGTGCTGTCTATTGTCGCTTTGGGTACCCCCCGTGAAGCGCAAAAGCTCGATGGGCTGTATCCGCAGGAAACCAGCCGCTACATGCACCACTACAACTTCCCCCCCTTCTCCACCGGCGAAACGTGGCCGCTGCGTGGGCCACGGCGGCGGGAAATTGGGCATGGGGCTTTGGCCGAAAACGCCCTTCTGCCCGTCATCCCCAGCGAAGAAGAGTTCCCCTACACCATTCGCGTGGTGTCGGAAGTGCTTTCTTCCAACGGCAGCACCAGCCAAGCCAGCGTCTGCGCTTCCAGCCTGGCGCTGATGGATTGCGGCGTGCCGATCAAGCGGCCGGTGGCCGGGGTGGCAATGGGTCTTGTGACCGATGGCAACAAGTATGCCATTCTCACCGACATTCAGGGGCTGGAAGATCATTTGGGCGACATGGACTTTAAGGTGGCGGGAACGGCCGTTGGCATCACCGCCCTGCAAATGGACATCAAAATCAGCGGCATTTCCAAGGAGATGATGAGCGAGGCACTGGCACAGGCCAAACAAGGCCGGCTGGAAATTCTCAACTCGATGCTGGCCGTCATCGCCGAACCACGCGCCGAAATGAGTCCCTATGCGCCCCGGATGCTCACCGTGCAGATTGACCCCGAAAAGATTGGGGCAGTCATTGGTAAGGGTGGCTCTAACATTCGCAGCATGGAAGAAGAGTATGAGGTTTCCATTGACATTCAGGAAGACGGCACCGTCTTTGTGGCTGGTGTGGATGGTGCGAAAACCGAAGCGGCTGCGCTGCACATCAAGCAAATTACCAAAGAACCAGAACTGGGTGAAATTTTCACCGGCAAAGTGGTGCGCATCACCGACTTTGGTGCGTTTGTGGAGTTGGTTCCCGGCTTGGATGGCATGGTTCACATCTCCCAAATGGCCTCAGAACGAATCAACCGCATTGAAGATGTGGTGCAATTGGGTGATGAGGTGATGGTAATGATCACGGATGTGACCCCCGACGGCAAGATTCGTCTGTCGCGGCAGGCGGTGCTGGAAGGGTGGACTTTGGAAGAAGCCCGGGCCAACGACAACGCCAGCTCCGGTGGGCGTGGCGGTAATCGCGGTGGCGGGGACCGTGGTGGTCGTGGTGGCGACCGTGGCGGCAATCGTGGCGGTGGCGACCGTGGTGGTCGTGGTGGCGACCGGGATCGCGGTGGAGATCGCGGGGGGCGTGTCAACACTCGCCAACATCGCGGCAACCGAAATGATTAAACGGTAAGAGAAAACAAAAAGCCCCGGCTGTATCAACCGGGGCTTTTTTTCTGATTGTTTTGAATGATGCTATTGAGCTGTCCAGCCCAAAGCAATGGCTTTGTCAAGTTCAGTGGCCGGGATTTGGACGAGGTAATGGGTGCTGGTGGGTGCGCCACAAACGGCCGTTACCATCATTTCCGTCAGTTTCCACTCCTGGGCGTCAATCCCCGCCGCTGCCAGTCGCTCCACCGCATTTTGTAACCCTTTTTCCCCTGTAGGCGCACTGCTCGTTTCACACTGCACCCCCTCCGGGCGAATAATCCAGACAAACCCGGCTTCATCTATCACCGGGTATGCCCCTGGCAGAGCTGGCTCTGCGGCTGGCGGGTAATCGGCGGGCAGCGGGTCGGTAATGGGTTGAACGGGGTAGGCATCATCACCAGGAACGGCCGTTTCTGGTGCAACAGCCTTCAAAGGGTCAGGATTCACATCGGCCGGCTGGCTTGTTGCCGCAGGTTCTTCCACAGCTACCTGGGGGCTGCACGCGGCCAGAAAAACAAACAAAATAATCAAAAGCTTTTTCACAATTCAATACTCCTAAGATTTTTTGATTCAGTTACAAGTAACAAAGAACAGGTGACAAGTCTCCTTTGCAAACTGGATTTGCAACTTGCCACTTGCGGCCTGTAAGCAAAAGCAGGTAAATTTATGATCTGGATAAGTATCTTAAACCCATTGATGACCTCCATTCTACCGTTTTTTGCCATCATCTATTAAACGATTCATAATCCTTTTTGGTTCCTGCATTCATTTGTTCAGCTTTTGCCGTGAACGTGGTAGAATGCCGCCAAGATTAAAATTTTACATCGTGGAGCATTTGATGAAGAAAATTTTGTTTGTTTTGTTAATCATGCTGCTGGTGGCATGTGGTGGTAGTGCGCCGGAAGAGGCAGCGGTTTCGCAAGAAACGGCCGTTCCTGACCAGGCCGCTGCCGACCCAACCGCTGCCCCAGCCGCCGCGCCAACCGACGCCCCCACGCCTACCACGGCTCCAACCGAGGTGGTGGAAGAAGAGGCAACGGTTGAGGAAGAAACGGCCGTTGATACCGCCGCCCAACCTTTTGAAGAATTACTCGCTGATGCCAGCGCTGTACGCGCCGACGATTGGTCGCAAGGCACCAGTGAGCCACTCATCACCATCATCGAATATGGCGACTTCCAATGACCGGGCTGCGGCGGGATTTTTCCCGTCTTTGAGCGTCTGGTAGACGCTTACGGCGACCATATTCAATTTGCCTTCCGGCATTTCCCCCTTAACAGCATCCACGCCAACGCCCAAAAAGCGGCCGAGGCAGCCGAAGCAGCCGGTGCCCAGGGCGCATTCTGGCCATACCACGACCGGCTGTTTGAAACCCAAGGCGATTGGCAAGCACTGGACGACAGTGCCGCCCAGGCCTTTTTTGTCGAACTCGCAGGCGAGTTTGACCTCGACACCGCCACCTTTGCCGACGAACTTGCCAACGGCACCTATGCCGACAAGGTGAGTGCCTCAGAGCAAGAAGCGGTAGCATTGGGACTTCCCGGCACCCCCGCTGTCATTCTCGACGGCCAAATTTTTGCCGGGCAACAATTGCCCTTTGAATACGAAATTTGGGATCAATTCATTGGCTCCGAAATTCAGGTGCGGCAGTTGGCCGACATGCAGTACGACGCCCCACCAGAAATGACAATAGACACCGATGCCATTTATCTGGCAACCGTCACCATGGCCTCCGGCGACAGCTTTGTGATGGAGCTTTACCCCAAATCCGCCCCGCAAACCGTCAACAGCTTTGTCTTTTTGGCACAGGAAGGGTGGTTTGATGGCGTCACCTTCCACCGCGTGCTGCCCGGCTTTGTGGCGCAAACGGGCGACCCCACCGGCACGGGGCGCGGCGGCCCCGGCTATGTCATCCCCAACGAAATTGACCCCGACCTATCCCACAGCGAAACTGGCATGGTAGCGATGGCAAACTCCGGCCCCGACACCAACGGCAGCCAATGGTACATCACCCTGGGCGATGCCTCCTTTTTAGATGGCGGCTACACCATCTTTGGCCGCGTGCGCGAAGGCATGGATGTAGTGCAAGCCATCACCCCGCGTGACCCCAGCACAGACCCCAACGCGCTGCCGGGAGATGTGATTGAGTCTATTACAATCGAAGTGGAAAAATAATAGTAATCAGTAATCGGTAATCGGTAGTCAGTTGCTTGACTGACTACTGATTGCTGATTACTGATTACCAATTACTAGAAAAATGAGAAGGGAGACCTGGACATTCTACCTGTTCGCGGGGGTGCTGCTGCTAACAAGCCTGGCGTGTTCGCTGCCGTCGTTTGGGGGTGGAAGTGGGGTGGAACCAACCCCAACGCCGCCGGGAGATAGCATCACCTTCACCGTGCCGGCCTATACTGTGGGGCTACAGCCAGGCGATTCAGTGCCGGGGACTCGTTTGCAATATGTGGGGCGCAATGGGGATGCGTTTGATGTGGTGATTGACGGGCTACCGGCTGTCAAACGCACAGGCGACTCCTTTATTTGGGATGGCATCCTCGCCCCCGGTGTTTTTGCCAACTACAATTTGCGGCTGGCGACCGTCATTTTTGGCGAAATGCGGGTGGCGGGACCTGTCAAACTGACCATTCTCAACCCCACCCCCGTGGAGCGCACCGACAACACCCCGCTGACGGCACAATTGGGCTTTAGCAATGCGGTTATCAGCTACTATGTGCCGGTGGGGTATGGCATTCCGGGCACAACGGCCGTTTATCAAGGGCTACGCAACGGGTCTGGCGGGCAACAAGCCGAATTCAGCGGCCTCACCAACTACCCCTACATCGCCGCCGGGGATTCGCTCATCTGGCAAGGCTACCTGCGCGACAACTTCATCGTCGCCTACAACCTTCGCGCCCTCTCCGTCAGCGAAGAAGGGGTACGCTTCGCCGGCACCGCCGAACTCTTTATTCTGCCATGATCCGATTCCCGCGCCAGTCCGACCCCCTCGTCACTCAAAACCCCTTTCGGGAGCAAGGCTACAGTCACCAGCCCATCCTCAGCTATCTGGAAGCCAAGTCTATGCTCCCTGACCCCGTACTGCCCAGCACCCCCGAATGGGTGGAAATGTATTGGCGTGGCTGGGAACTGGCGTGGCTCCATCTGCACCGTCCCCAGCCACATTCCGGTTTTATCAGCAACTATCTCAGCTCGGCTCTCAACAGCCACACCTTTATGTGGGACAACGCCTTTATGACGCTGTTTGGCGTTTACGGCCGTCGAGCCTTCAACTTCATGGGTACGCTTGACAACCTGTATGCCAAACAGCACGACGATGGCTTTATTTGCCGCGAAATTGACACAGACACCGGGGGCGACCTCTATTTTCCCTTTGACCCGAACAGCACCGGCCCCAACATTTTGGCCTGGGCTGAATGGCGCCACTTTCGCATTGCCGGGGATACAACGCGATTAACGGCCGTTTTCCCCCCCCTCATGGCCCTTCACCGTTGGTACCGCAAAAACCGCACCTGGCAATCCGGGCTGTATTGGGCCACCGGGTTCAGCAGCGGCATGAACAACCAGCCCCGCGTGCCAGACAGCAGCCAGCACCACCGCCACTGGGCCTGGGTAGATGCCTCCTTCCAGGCCGCCCTCAACTGCTACATCCTGCGCCAAATGGCGGTGGCGTTGGAGCAGCTTAAGCTGGTGCCAGAATTGGCTGAAGAGCGTGCCGTCCTCACCCAGCAAATTAACCAGACGATGTGGAATGAGGCGGATCAATTTTACCAGGATGTGGACAAAAACGGCCGTTTTTCCCGCGTCAAAAGCATCGGTGCCTACTGGGGGCTGCACGACCCCGACATCATCCCCAGCGGCCGGCGCGACCCCTTCATCCAGCACCTGCGCGACCCCTGGGCCTTCAACCTCCCCCACCGCATCCCCAGCCAGGCAGCCGACAGCGAAGGCTACAACGCCCTCACCGGCAACCAGTGGCGCGGCGGCGTCTGGCCCTCCACCAACTACATGGTGCTAAAAGGGCTGCATAAACACAACCAGCACCAGCTCGCCCATGAAATCGCCCTCAACCATCTGGAAAACGTCTGGCAAGTGTACCAACGCACCGACACCCTGTGGGACAACTACGCCCCCGAATCCGCCAACCCCGGCGAAGATGCCCACCCCGACTTTGTCGGCTGGGCTGGCCTCAGCGCCATCGCCATGCTGCTGGAAGATGTCATTGGCCTCAGCACAGACTGGCCGCTGCGCCAAGTACGCTGGGAGCGGCACCTAGCCACACCCCAGCCTTACGGCGTTCGCAACTACCCCCTCGGCAGCGACGGCGTGGCCGATTTTATCGGCAATACCGATAAAATTACCGTTCAAACCAACGTCTCCTTCACCCTGACCATTGTGGATAACTCACAAACCATCAAAGCCCCCATCCCCATTGGCACCACCGAAATTGATTTGACCTAACCATGCCCGTTTTGCGCGTCGCCACCATCAACCTCCGCAACCGCCAGGATCGCTGGCAAGAACGACGGCACCTGCTGGTGGAACAACTGCTGGAAACCGTGCCCGATTTGGTCAGCCTGCAAGAAATCAGCTTTCCCGTGCGGCAAGGGCGGTGGCTGCGGCAACAGCTGAATTTGCGTCTCACCGGCTCCGACAAAGCCCCCTACCGACTTTATCAGCAGCCCAAAAAGCACCTCATCAAGGGATATTACGAAGGCATTGGCATTTTGACCAAGCTGCCCGTTATTTACCGCGACGCGGTGGGGCTGGGGTATGGGGGGCGGGTGGCGCTGCGGCTGAATGTGGAGATGCCCACGCGCCAAACGCTGGATTTTGTGGCAGTGCATTTGCACCACACTGCTGCCGACAAGCAGGCGCGGCTGGAACAGGTGATGAAGCTGACGGCGTGGCTAAACGGCCGTCGCCGCGTGCCGCGCCAAATTATTGCCGGGGATTTCAATGAAGTGCCGACTGAACCAGCCATTCAATACATGAAACAGGCGTACCGTTCCGCCTATGCCGAAGTGCACGAGCGGGAACCATTAGCAACCTACCCGACGGCGCTGGTGCCAACCGATGGCTGGGCTGGCTGTTTGGACTATATTTTTGTCTCAACGGCCGTTCCCACCATCCACCACGCCCAACTGTTTTGCACCCGCCACGCCCCCAACGACAACACCCTCTACCCGTCCGACCACGTGGGCGTGCTGGCAACAATCAATTTATCGTAGGGCAATTTTGCAAAATTGCCCTGCCAAAAAAACCAGCTATGAAACATGTTCTCGGCCTACGCTGCCTCATTTGCGGCAAGCTCTACCAACCAAATGAAGTCACCTACGTCTGCCCCGATCACGGCGACGATGGCACATTGGATGTCGAATACAACTACGCACAGATACGCAGCGAACTCGCCGCCAACCCACCCGATTGGGCGCGGCAGGGCATGTTTGCCTATCGGCCGTTGCTCCCCGTGGCCGACACCACCGCCGCCCCGCCGCTCCACATCGGCGCCACCCCCGTTTATAACGCACCCCGGCTGGCCGCTGCCGCTGGCGTGGCTCAGGTGTGGGTGAAAGACGACGGCCGCAACCCCACCGCCTCCTTCAAAGACCGCGCCAGCGCCATTGCCGTCATGAAAGCAGCGGAACGGAACGCGGAAATTATCACCACCGCCAGCACCGGCAACGCCGCCGCTGCCCTGGCAGGCATCGCCGCCGCCACCGGGCAGAAAACCGTCATTTTCGTGCCCGCCTCCGCCCCCCAGGCCAAAATCGCCCAGTTGCTGACCTATGGAGCGACCGTGCTGCTGGTAGAAGGCAGCTACGACGATGCGTTTGAGCTGTGCCTCAAAGCCACCCACGCCTTCGGCTGGTACTGCCGCAACACCGGCTACAACCCGTATATGTCGGAAGGGAAAAAGACGGTCACGTTTGAGTTATATCAGCAGTTGGGATTAGAAATTGGAGATTGGAGATTCTCTCAATCTCCAATCTCCAATCCCCAATCTCCAACCCCCACCTTCCCCACCCACATTTTTGTCTCCGTCGGTGATGGCTGCATCATCGGCGGTGTGTATAAAGGGCTGCACGACCTAGTGGGGCTGGGGCTGCTGCCGCAGATGCCCAAACTAATGGGGGTGCAAGCGGCAGGGTCGTCGTATTTGTATGATGCGTGGCGCAACGATGAAGACGTTGTGACCAAAGCGCCTGTTGCCGCCAACACGCGAGCCGATAGTATTAGTGCTGGGCTGCCCCGTGACCGCATCAAGGCGATGCGGGCCATTCGGGAAACAGACGGGGCATTTGTGCAGGTGTCGGACGAGGCCATTTTGGCGGCGATGCCGAAGCTGGCGCAAAATTCGGGCGTGTTTGCCGAGCCAGCGGCGGCGGCGGCGTATGCAGGGCTGCTGCAGGCGGCTGCCGACGGCCAGGTTGGCCCCGATGACCGGGTGGCCTTGTTGATTACGGGGAGTGGGCTGAAGGATGTAGCGGCGGCAATAACGGCCGTTTCCCAAGCCACCACCATCAAACCCACCCTCGCCGCCGTTGAACAAGCATTGAATTTATAGCCAATGGTGGGTGAAAACGATTTCACCCACCATTGAACTCAATCTCTATGAAACCAACCATCTCCATCATCGCCCCCGTTTACAACGAAGAAGCGGTGCTAGACGAACTGCATCGCCGCGTGGCCGAAGTGATGGACCAGCAGCCAGAACCGTGGGAGCTGCTGCTGGTCAACGACGGTAGCCGCGACCGCTCCGCCGAGGTCATCGCCCAACTCCATGCAAAAGACAACCGCGTCAAAGGCATCAGCTTTTCGCGCAACTTTGGCTTCCAGGTGGCCGTCACCGCTGGCCTCGACCATGCCCAGGGAGATGCCATCATCCTGACCGATGCCGACCTGCAAGACCCGCCAGAGGTTTACCCGGAAATGATTGCCAAATGGCGTGAGGGGTATGACGTGGTTTATGGGGTGCGCCAAAGCCGCGAGGGAGAAACGTGGTTCAAGCTGTTTACGGCCAAGCTGTTTTACCGCCTCATCTACCGCATCACCAACATCAACATCCCGCTCGACACCGGCGACTTCCGGCTGATGGACAGGCGGGTCGTGGATGCCATCCGCCGGATGCCGGAGCGCAACCGCTTTTTACGCGGCATGGTTCCCTGGGTGGGGTTCAAGCAAACGGGGGTGGAATTTCAACGGCAGGCGCGGTATGCAGGCGAAGCGAAGTTCAACAGCATCCGCAAAATGTTGCCATTTGCCATTGATGCTATCACCAGCTTTTCCTACTTTCCCCTGCAACTGGCAACCTTTTTTGGTTTTGTCTGCGCCGCCCTCAGCGCCCTGGCAATTATCGTTGTCATCATTGTGCGGCTGTTTTTGGCAACACCCTGGCTAGAGGGGCAAGCAACGACGCTGGTATCGGTGCTGTTCCTCGGCGGCGTGCAGCTCATCAGCCTAGGCATCATTGGCGAATATCTGGGGCGGATTTATGATGAGGTGAAGGGACGGCCGTTATATTTGGTAGACAAAACGTGGGGGATTGAGTCAGTAATCGGTAAACAGTAACCAGTAATCAGTGCTGACCGATTACCGATTACCGATTACCGATTACCGGTCACTCTCCTGCCACCACAGAAAACACAAACTTGCCGACTTCGCCGGAAGTAGCGGCGGGTTGGACACAGCCGCTGACCTGTAGTTTGTAGAAGTGGGTGCCGCTGTTGTTGGGGATGGTTTGGGGGGAGGTGGTGACGGGGTGAGAAACGGCCGTTGGTAAACCAAAGTACGACGTGTCGCTTTCATACACCACATAGCTGCACCCGCCACCGACGGCCGGCCACGTCACCTGCAAAGCCCCGCCGCTCAACCCCAAGGCCAAAGACACAGCACCATCCACCATTTCCACCGCCCCCATGTCACAGCCCGCCCCCTGCGGCCGCACAATTCCCCGCTGATCCGCCGCCAAACAGGTTGCACCATTTCCCTGGTTCCGCGCCGGGCTGTCGGCTTGCAGGGCATGGGTCAGCGTGGGGCCACCGTTGTTTTGCAACACCCCCACCTTGGGATCGCCACTTTGCGCCGCGTTGCAACTGCCGTCGGCCACATGGTTGTTAACGCTTGTTGTCGGGGCATCGCCGCCACAGTCAGCTCCCGCACTGCTGTCAATGATGGAGTTATAGATATGCCAGGTGCCGCTGGCTTCAATGCCTCCGGTCGTACTGTTGCTGTTGCCAATAAAGGTGCTGTTTTTGATGCTGTTGCCCGTGCCGCGAATGCTCAATGCCCCGCCTGCACGGGGTGAGTAATTGTTGGAAAAGGTGCTGTTTTCAATATAAACCAGCCCCTGGGCGTGAATCGCTCCACCACCGTAATAACTGCTTTCATTGTTGGCAAAGGTACTGTTTTTTACGGTTAAATCAGCATACCAGGCAGCTTGCACCGCGCCCGTGCTGCTGCGTGCGTTGACAATGTTGAGATGATTGAGCGTGACATTTTTTGACTGTTCCACAAAGAAAACCTGCACATCACCGTCGCCATCCTGGTCGCTGTCACCGCTGATGGTAATGGCATAGTCGCCGCCATCAATGGTCAAATCTTTGCCAATATTAATGACGCTATCCAGATAAATGGTTTGCCCATCCAGAAATTCATCAAAGGTGATGGTTTGCCCGGCGGTTGCCTGGGCCACAGCCTGCCGCAGTGAACACAGCCCATCGCTGGCTTTGCTTGTGACCACCGTGAGGTTTGCACACCCTGGAGCCACATCAATCAACACCGTGAAGGTTTCGCTGTTGCCTGCGCTCGACTGCAAGGTGTAGTCAAACTGGTCGGGGCCGGTGTAGCCGTTGGTCGCGGTGTAGTCAAAGGTACCATCCTGGTTGTCTACCAGCGTGCCGTGGCCAGGGGTGGTGGTGCTGATGACGTTGGCAACGCCGTCCATGCTGAGGGCACTGCCCGCAAGGTCAATGGTCTGGGCGATGCCCGAAATTGCACCAATGCTGCCGACATTGCCAACAATGGGCATCCAGTCGGGCAAGGCAGCCACGGCATTGATGGCACTTTGGCTTACTTCCAGCCCCCAGGTGTCCACCATAAACCGCTTCATGTCATAACCCGATGCGTTTGACCAGCGAACAAACCATTCATCCTTTTCTTCCTGATTGGTATTGGGCAAGTCGCCGGGGCTATTGAGGTTATCATCTTCATAAGTGGCAAAGACCTGCCGATAGGTCTCCCAGCCAAAGCCGTCGGCAAGCTGGAACCAAAACGACCAGCGATCTGATTTGCTGGCATAGGTGCCGCCACCAGCCACGTCGCTTATGGCCTGTTGAATGGTTTCGACACGATTGTTTGAGTAGGCCCAGCCGCCGGAGGCATTGGGTGCTTGTGTTTCTAGTGAATAGTTGGAGAAGATATTGACAGTTACTTCCCCATCCCCATCGAATGTCCACCAGCCGCGCTGCTGGTTGTGGCCCAGCTCATGGAAATCACCCCAGCTTCCATTCAGTTGCAGATCGTTCCAGTCAGCCACATTGTCCCAATATTTGTCCCATGCCTGAATCGGGAAGCCGGAATGGGCGGCACCGGCCGAATTTTGCACATCAATGTTGATAAGTTCCGCACCCGTGCGCGGCGTGGGGCGGTTCGCCAGGTAATCCTGCCCGGCGATGACATTATTCCACCACGTCATCAGTGCCGTTGGCTCGGTGAGGCCGCTGGCTTCGGCGGAGCGGAAGGAGAGGACAATGTTGTCGGCGGCGAGGACGGCGTAAGGGGCAGGGTTGTCGCGCAAATCGTTGAGCCAATCGCTGTCGCTGTGCTGCCCCAGCACAAAGTAGGGCTGCTCAATGGCGTTGGCGATGGTGATGGTTTGGTTGCCCAGGTTGGGCGGGGTTGAGTAGGCATTGCCGCCGAGGTCAATAAAGAGGGAGCCACCAAAGGCGTTGGCTACCTGAACGGTGGCGGCATTAATATCAAATGCGCGATGGACGTATGGGGCGCGTTCCCATGAATCCCGCTGGGCAATATTGTCGTCGTGGGCGTTGATGCGCACTCGGTATCCTTTGCCGACAAGGGCGGCGGGAAAGGTGAGGGTGACGAGTTCGCCCGGCACGGCATATAACCCGGTTGGCTGCCAACGGGTGCGGTTGGTGTGGATGGTGATGTTTTTGGTAACGCGGGGGGCGTTGGCGGGGATGGTGCCATAAACGGCCGTTACCGTGCGATGCGCCACCACGTCGGCCGGAGCCGTTGCCACCAGCAAATCCGCTTCCCGCAGGAGCAATGCCTTCTCAAAAGAATCAGTCACAGGCGTGGCTGGCGTTGGGTTAATGCTGTTGATGGCTGCAAAAAAGAAGCTGTTGAGCTGGGCAGCCAGCAGATCATTGGGGGGCAAGCCATCATAAATGTTGCTTAACAGATGCCCACCTTCAGTCAGCTCGGCGGCGGTGTAGCCGCTGCTGTCGTTGAGCATGTCTAGCAGCGCGGCGGCATTGATTTGACCGCTGGCGGCGTTGGTCGCGTCAATCAGTCCATCAATCCACACATTGTCGCCGGTGAAGGCTAAACCGGCCGTTCGCAGCAGCAGATTGCCAGGCGCCTGGTAGAAAGGCTTGCCCCACCAGTAATCATACCCTTGTCCATAGTCGGCCAGGTACAGGCTGCCACCCCCTTTGACATAGGCAGCTATGGCATCCAGATTAGCCTGGGGTTCGCTGGAGCCAAGCCAACCGGCCACAAAGAGATCCGCCGCCGCGATGTCGGTTGCCAGATTGGCTTCGGTAGTGGTGGTGACGTTGGTATACCCTTCGCCCGTCAGCCAGGTACTGTTATCGGCATCATAGGTGACGATATGGATGGTCTGGGAAGTCGTGCCAGCCAGCCAGGCTATCGTATTTTTGTAAAGCTGCCCCGTATCGCCTTGCCCACCACGGCTGCTCATGTCGAGCGATTGGTGGTCGGGCAGGATGGCGACCTTGCCCGCACCCCAGCCAGCTACAGCGGCCATTGGCCCAAGAAAGGTGTCGCCATCGGGAGGGTAGTGAACAATGGCATAGGCGGTTGGCCCATAGGCGGCCAAATTGCCTGTGTAGCCATCGGCATAGATCGTAGCAACACCGCTCAAAATTTGTGTCCGTGCGGCCGCGCCGTTAATGGCAAGGTTGACGGTGATGTTGACGGTGGCGGTATCTTGGTTGCCGTTGCCGTCGGCGAGGATGTAGGTGAAGCTGTCGTCACCGGTGAAGCCAACGGTGGGAGTATAGGTGACGGTGTTGTCGCCGTTATTGACAAGGCTGCCGTTACCGGGGTTGGTGGTGCTGATGAGCGTAAGCGTGTCGCCGTCGGGGTCGCTGTCGTTGAGCAGCATGGGGATGGTGACGGAGCCGGATTGGGTAACGAGAACGGTGTCGTCGTACCCTACTGGTGAGCTATTGGCACTGATTGAGGGGGTGATAAGAAGGGTAAGGAGCAGGGTTGTGAACAGGCTACGTTTAAACATGATGTTTTCCTTGCAATAGTGGTTCAATTTGTGAGGGTAATTGTGGCGTTAAAAACGGCCGTTTCCCATAGTACCAAAGTTCTAACCTCCCCAAAATCCCAACGGGTTCTATTTTGTCTGCTTCTTTAACGCGCTTTTTAATAGTACCAAAGTACCATAAAAGCGTTATACAATTTCAGCAAGGAGCAAGAAATCATGTTTTGTTTCAATACAAAAAAGCGGGTTTTTCTGGGTTTGTTTTTGGCAGGGCTGGCCCTGCTGGCTGTCGGGTTTGCCGTCCGCAGTCAGACGGTGACGGAAGCGGGGGGAAGGACATTAACGGCCGTTTCCAAACAAGAGCATTTGGGCAAACCCGGCATGAACGGCCCCGTAGCCGTCCTTTCGCCAGAGTCACAAACCGTCAACCGCACCCCGGCTTCAGTCACGGGAGCAGGTTCGTACCACACGCTCAAAAGCAGAGAGATTGTCAGGTATGAGTTCACCTATTCGGCTCCCGTAGGCATCGTGTATCAGGGTACTGATTCGGTGGCGTTCTTTATTTCGGAAAGCCCGACCTATGTCACGCTGACGGTGACGGACGACAAGGGGAACACGGATTCGGCAACGGCCGTTGTGTATAACGCCGTTTATCCCACTCCGTAATAGGAGATTAGGGATTGGAGATTGGGGATTGGGTTAATCTCCAATCTCTAATCTCCGTTCCCGCCATTTTCCTACCCCCCAATTTCCGACATCACCCGATTGAGTGGAATGATGTGCTGGTCTAACTGGTGGCCCCACGGCTTGTGCCAAATCCCCTCTTCGATAATTTCTTTTAGCTCTTCGTCCGTGGCCCCACCCCGCAGCGGATCCATCAGGTTCACCTCTTTCTCGCGCAGCAGGCAGAGGCGTAAACGGCCGTCTGCCGTCAGCCGCGCCCGGTTGCAGTCGGCGCAAAACGGCTGGGTGACAGAGCTGATAAAGCCAATGGTGCCGGGTGCGTCGGGCAATTTGTAGAGGCGGGCTTCGCCATCTAAACGGCCGTTATCCACCACTGCCAACTCTCCCAAAGCCGCCGCAATCGTCTGCCGTAGCTCCTCCTCCGGCACAATCCCCGCCTGCTGAAAATCCGCCACATCCCCAAACGGCATCATCTCAATAAAGCGCACCTGCCACGGCTGGTACAGCGTCAGCCGCGCCAAATCCACCACATCTTCCTTGTCATTATAATTCCGCACCACCACCGCATTCAGCTTCACTTCCAGCCCCGCCGCCTCCGCCGCATGAATGCCGCGCCACACATCCTCCACCTTCCCCCAGCGCGTCAGCTTGTGAAACTTCTCCGGGTCAAGCGTGTCAATGCTCACATTCACCCGCTTCATCCCCGCCGCCACCAACTGCTGCGCCTGCTCCTCCAGCCGCAGCCCGTTGGTCGTCATTGCCACCTTCTCCACCCCCGGCGTGGCCGCAATCTGGCGCACAATCTCCATAAAGTCAGGGTGAATGGTTGGTTCGCCGCCGGTCAGCCGAAATTTGGTAAAACCCAGCTCGGCAAAAATCTGCACCAGGCGCACAAACTCATCTTTTTGCAGCAGTTCATGACGTGGACGAAAGGTCATCGCCTCTGGCATACAGTAAACACAGCGCAAGTTACATTTATCGGTTAAGGAAATCCGCAGGTAGTTGATATTTCTGCCAAAGCGATCCAGTGACATGGTTAACTTTCCCTCATTTTTTATCATTGCCTGGCAGATTTAGGTGTAAAATGGGAGCGTGTGCCTTAGGCAATACGATTTAATAACAGCTATAATTCTGGCCTGATTCATACGGTCTGTCAACAATTTTTATCAATTTTTTCTTTTTTATTCACGACAAAAACGGCCGTAGGTAAATCGGCGGGAACTTGCCCTGTAGCAACATCGTTTAGAGGTATAATCACGCTATTAAGCAATCATCAGCATGACAGGAGTTTGCATTGCGCCGTTCTAACCAACCCATTTTACCAACCTGGCTCAGCTTTTTGCTGTCAGCCGCCTTTATTTTGTCGAGCATTGCCGTCCTCTTTTTCGCCTATCTTACCTTTCAGGTTGTTTGGAGCCGGCCGGTTAACCCCGTAGAAGCCGCCGCCGAAGGTACCACCAGCCTGGACATGAATCAGGACGGGCTAGTACCCGCCCCAACGGCCGTTTTCGGCCAGCCCACCCCCACCCTTATTCCCACCAGCGAACCGTGGAACGGCAGTGAACGGGTCAACATCTTGCTAATGGGCATTGACCGCCGCCCTGGCGAATCGTTTATTTCCCGCACCGACTCGATTATGATCATTTCGGTGAATCCGGCCAATAACACCGCATCTATTTTGTCAGTGCCGCGTGACCTTTACGTCGTCATTCCAGACCGGGGGCGCGACCGCATCAACACTGCCTTTGTTTATGGGGCCAACGGCGACAATCCGGCACGCGGAGCCATTTTGTCCATGAAAACCATCGAGCTAAACCTCGGTGTGCATATTGATCATTATGTACTGGTGGACTTTGGGGCCGTCATTCGCGGGGTGGATGCGCTGGGCGGAATTGATGTCAATGTGCCTTACAACCTCAACGACCCCACCTTCCCCGACATGAACTATGGCTATGACCCGCTGTATATTCCGGCCGGGCTACAACACTTTGATGGCCTAACCACCCTTAAATATGCCCGCACGCGCCATGTGGACAATGATTTTGGCCGGGCGCAGCGGCAGCAGCAGGTAGTGTTGGCAATTCGGGACAAGGCCTTGGGGCTAGGAATCACTGGGCTGCTGGCAAAGGCACCGACGCTGTATGCCCAGGTGGAGCAGGGGATTCGGACGGATTTGAGCCTGGAGCAAATTGTGCGGCTGGCAACCACCGTGACCGATATTCCCGGCGACAGCATTCGGCAAGAGGTGCTGGATTATGATTATGTGTCCAGCTTCGTGACGGAAGCGGGGGCGCAGGTGCTAATCCTGGATAATCAAAAAGCGGCCGTTTTGATTCAGCAGTTATTTTTCAATTAATGGTGTGAGGGGTTGGATAAAAGAGATTGAGAGACTGGGCGATTAATCTCCCAATCTCTCAGTCTCCAAGTCTCCACTCCTTTTTTGTTTGATTATGCAGCTTTGGAAAACGAATTCTCGCCAGACCATTCTTGACCACAATAAATTTTTGCGGGTAGAGCAGCATGTGGTGACGCTGCCGGATGGCACGGTGATTGAGGATTGGCCGTGGCTCGATATGCCGGATTATGTCAATGTAGTGGTGGAGACGGAAAACGGCCGTTTTCTCTTCTTCCGCCAATTCAAATACGGCGTGGGCGAGGTGACACTGGCAACGCCGGGGGGGTATTTGGAACCGGGTGAAGACCCGCTGCTGGCAGCGCAGCGGGAGCTGCTGGAAGAAACGGGGTATGAGGCCACTAACTGGTACCATTTGGGCAGCTCGGTCGTGGACGGCAACCGGGGCGCAGGCACAGGCCACCTCTTTCTGGCGCGGCAGGCGCGGCCGGTAGCGGCACCGGATGCAGATGATTTGGAGGAGCAGGAGATGCTGTTGCTAACGCGGTCGGAGGTGGAAACGGCCGTTTCCACCCACCAGTTCAAGCTCATGTCCTGGTTAACGGCCGTTCTCCTCGCCCTCCGCACCCTCGACAACCTGTAAAACGAGCAAACAGGCGGCAGCCAGCGTGCTTCCGCCGCCCGTCGTCCCCAACACCCCAGCCCAACAATCCCGTCCCCCAGTCCACGTTTTGCGCTCAATGCGCCTACCCATTCTAAATTCCTCAAATCGTTCAAATTATCTTGACTCAAACAACCCTCATGCTATAATAGCTTCATTCTAAAAAAATAAAATCGGTAAAGACAAATAAAATGAGCGAGCAATTAACCCAACCTGCGGCCGAAATGGTCATCAGCGACGTGGAAACGATGAAAGTGGTAGCCGACGCCCTGCGGCTGCAAATTCTGGATGCCATGCGGCAGCCAACGACGGTGAAGGCGGTAGCCGCACAGGTGGCCACCCCCCCCGCCAAGCTCTATTACCATGTCAACCTGCTGGAAAAACATGGTCTGATTCAGGTGGTGGGCATCAACATTGAAACAGGGATTGTGGAAAAGCAGTACCAGGTGACGGCGCAACGCTTTTTGATGCGGAACCCCATTTTGGCGGGGGCGGAGCTGTCGGCCGAAAACGTTAGCACGCTGGTCGCTTCGCTGCTGGATGACGCCAAGGATGGTTTTCGCCGCGCCTATGCCCAGCGCGACCCCAACGAACCTACGCCGCCGCGCCACCCGTTTGCCAGCAAAAAAGCGTTTAAGCTGACGGAGGCGCAAATCACAGCGTTTCATGCCAGGCTGGTGGCACTGATTGAGGAGACGGACAGGCTGGCGGCGGAGAATGCGGATTTGCCGACGGAGCCGTTTGAATTAACGGCCGTTTTCTACCAACGTCAACCGGAGCAATAGGACGCAGATTTGCCTGTACGCGAAGCGGTCGTTCACGACATTTGCCTGATAAAGAATCAGGTTAATCAGAAAGATCAGGTAAATCTGCGTCCCATTTCAGGAGAGTTATGACCTACCAGGACAAATTGATGACATTGGCGCGGGAAGTGGCGGCGGAATATGCCCAAAAGCCGGGAATGGCGGCGATTTTGCTGACGGGTTCGGTGGCGCACGGGCGCACCGATGCCGTGTCGGATGTGGACATGATGCTCTATTTCCACGAATTGCCGTCGCCGGAGCAGCTGGAGCGGGAAAAAGAAACGGCCGTTGCCAGCGGTGGCGGCATCTACAGCTATGAACCAGGCGAAGGGCTGGCCTGTTACCACTTTATCAACGGCACCAAGGTGGATTTTGGCTACCAAACCAGCGCGGAGCTGGCAAAGATGCTGGATGCGTTTGTCGCCGAGCCGAGCGTGGACGACAAAACCCACCACATCATCATGAGCGGCATTCAAACGGGTGTGCCGCTTTTTGGGGAGCCGATGCTGCGGGAATGGCAGGCCAGGTTGTCGGCCTTGCCCGCCAGCTTTGGGCAGGCGTTGGTGGAACGGCATTTGCGCTTTAGCCCCCTGGCCGTAGTGCAGGAGATGGGGGCCGACCGCCGGGATTATGGGCTGGTGTATGAGCTGCTGCTGGAGATGGTGCCAAATGTGCTGAATGTGCTGTGTGGGCTAAACGGGCTGATTCCGCCGGGCAAAATCAAGGGGCTGGATATTTGGCTGGCAAAAATGGCGGTGACGCCGCCGAATATTCGGGAGCGGATGGCGGCGATTTGGACGGTGGGGCCAGAAACGGCCGTTTCCCACTTCTACGCCATCGTCCACGACCTCATTGACCTGGTAGAAAACCACATGCCGCAAGTTGACACCCAGCCGGTGCGCCATCGGCTCCAGCTAAAGTTGAGGCAATATTGATGCTGAAAATCGGCCATTTGGAACTGTTTGTCGAAAATCCGCTCGCGTCGCTGCCGTTTTACCGCGACGTACTGGGGTTTGATCTGGTGGCGGTGCAGGAAGATTGTTTTGTCTGGCTGCGGCTGGGGGAACAGGAGATTTTGCTGCGTCCGGGACGGCCGTTAAGCGAGGTTGCCAACTATGAAGACAGCCGCCTCGCCATCGTCTTCTATACCCCCAACCTCCCCCAAACGGTCGCCACCCTGCGCCAACGCGGCCTCGTTGTGGAGTGTCTGCCCGACGAAGAAAGCTGCTACAGTTTCACCGACCCCGACGGCAACTGGTTTCAACTGGTTGACCCAACGGGGCATTGATTGAAGAAGATGCTAAGGGTCTAAGCGTAAATAAGTTTGGACATTGGCCGATAACAGACAACAGACGACAAAAGTGGTCTGTCGTCCGTTGTCTGTCGTCTCAACGCCAAACTCGTTTCTGGACAGACCCTTAGCCGTAGCCCTACTTACTTGCTCATATGGTTTTCGAGAAAGTTAAGTAGTTCTTGAGGACGCTCATTGAAGTAGCCATACCCCTCAAATCGTTTACCTGTGCCAAATGGCTCTGATTCGTTTGGCCCTATCCAAACAATTTCTTTGTCAGTCGGGCAAGCATCATAAATCACCTGTACATCGTTGATATTTGTGCCAGCATCTAAGGTGTATACGTCATCCCTAACTTGACTAAAGAGCATAGGAACTTTTACTTTGTCGATATGCTCTAAAACATTTGCAAAGCCAAAACCTACCTTTTTCTTCTGCGCATCCTCTACAGCATCAACTAAATCTAGCGGTAACTTTGCACGAATAAGGCGGTAGGTCATGTTGTAAGAGAGCGTAGGTTGAATAGCAACATGGCACTTCACTTTAGATAGATCAAAGGCTTCAGGTACTTTGCTCCAGGCTTTAATTGCTGCGTTAGCACCCATACATTGGGTAACTAGCGCAATAGAGTTATCGTTTAATCGTGGGTGTCTTGCTACATAGTCCAGTGCGCCAACCAAGTCTTGCCATTCGGTACTGCCTGCCCCCACAGGTGCTTCAGAGCCAATAGCATCTTTACCTAAACCGCCATCACTTTCACCCTGACCACGCTGGTCATACATCAAGATGTTATAACCTGCATCGTGTAAATGTTTGACCATTGGTAGGAATTCAACAGGAACACCGTCTAATCCTTTTTCTGATCCGTAACGGGTGCAGGTCAATGGGTGATTGATAATGGCGACCTTGTTCGAGTCTGGGTGAATGATTTCCCATCCACTCAGCCGAATGTTATCGGGTGTGTGGATGTCGACAGCTGAGTATTCCATACCATAATCACTTGGTGTTTTGGGATTACCCAGTCGTTTTGGAGCAATACGCTGTTTTACGATCATGTTTGTCAATAAATTGGGCAGAAATGGTATGCGAGAAAGAAGCCCTTTTGGGGTACGGGTGAGATTGGGATGTGTTGTTGAGTTTGTCATATTTTATTAACCTCTTTTGTAGATTGAACGTTCACTCTAGTCTGGGCAAAAAAAGCAACTGCGCTGCGCTACGCTAAAACAGATCTGCTAGCAATATCTGCAATTGTGTTCAATTCATCCTTTTGCAGATCAACGCTCCCAGCGATTTGCAACTTTGCTATGTTATCGGCAACGCTCATTGTCATCGCATGTACGACACGCAACGGCAGGGCTTTGATTTCCCCACGCGCAATGTCGCCTTGAATCATGGTGGCAAGATCGATCAGTAACTCATTTGTGGCCTGCTCTTGTTCCAGCGTAAAGTAAGTTGAGTTCTTGTATTGTTCAATAAAATTCGTTTTTTCAGGGTTGTTGATGTGAAAGTAGAATCGGCGTAACCAAACTGTTTTTAAGCGTTCCAAGCAGGGTTGCGCTAACAACGCATCATCGAGCAACGCATCCATCAGATCCTTGAATACGCTGAGGTACAGCGTATCCATGATTTCATCCTTACTTGCAAAGTAATGATAGATGATACCTGGGCTGGCCTTTGCTTGTTTGGCGATTTTGGAAATACTAGTTCCCTGTAACCCATGTTCAGAAACGAGGGCGAGGGTAGCATCTAGGATGTCTTGCTGACGATTTGACATATACGGAATCTCACTTTGAACGATCTTAGATTGAACGTTCACTCTATTCTAGATCGAGTTTCTAAATTTGTCAATCTACAATGAAGTCAAACTGACCGGAACAATTCTCTATTGATGGTCACATTCTTGGAATGCGATTCACCTGAGCCCCAATATTGCTTCTAGCCGACGCCCTATCGGGACACGGCTGAAGCGAGCGTTAGGGTCTGCCACGAATAACTTGGATTATTTATCAGAAGTTTGACTGGTAACCAGTACAAAATCATCTTACTTGTTTCTGGACAGACCCTAAAACGAGCTTGCTAAACAAATGGGGGGCGGATGGGGGCGAAGGTGTGGCGATGAACGGCCGTTGCGCCATACTTCGCAATCGCCGCCCGGTGCGCCTCGGTGCCATACCCCTTGTGCCGGGCAAAATTGTAGTGGGGATAGAACGGGTCAAGTGCCACCATCTCCCGATCGCGGCTCACTTTTGCCAAAATGGAGGCGGCGGCAATGCTGAGGCTGTGGCTGTCGCCGCGCACAATGGCTTGCTGGGGCAAGTTGACGCGGGCAAGGCGAATACGGCCGTCAATGAGCAACCCGTCGGCGGCGGGGGTTAACTGCGCCAGCGCCCGCATCATCGCCAGCCGGGTAGCGGGCAAAATCCCCTCGGCGTCAATCTCCTGGGCCGTGGCCGCCCCCACCCCATAGGCAATGGCGGTGGCGATGATGCGGTCAAAGAGGGTTTCGCGGGTAACGGCCGTTAATTGCTTGGAATCATTCACTCCCCGCAGCGTCGTCTCGGCGTCCGGCGGCAAAATGACCGCTGCTGCCACCACCGGGCCAGCCAACGCTCCCCGGCCGGCCTCATCCAGCCCAGCCACATACCCCAGCCCATAACGCTCGGCCAAGGCGTTCTCATACGTCAATGTCGGTGTCGTTTTCATCGCGGGCAAAAGTGTAGCACGAAGCAGGAAAACGGGGAGCAAAACGGCCGTTTTCTCTTGCCTCCTCCCCCGCTCTAACCTATCATCTCCTCATACTGACATAAGGATGACAGATATGGAACCAAATCACTTTTTAGGCAGTTGGGAGCTGGACAGTCAACAATCGCGCTATCAGTTGGGCGAACCACCGCTGACGGGAACGTATCGCATTGTGGCGGATGGGGAGCGGTTGTGGTTTTACATGGCGTGGACGGCCGTTAATGGCAACAGCCACGAAGCCAGTTTTGCGGGTACGCCGGATGGAGAGAATTATGCGCTGGAAGAAACGGCCGTTGCCGACACCGTTTGCCTCTTCTTTGAAGACCCCCTCAACCTCGTCTCCACCGCCAAACGCGCCGGATCCCTCATCCTCCACGCCCGCCGCACCCTCTCCGACAACCACAACACCATGACCGTCGTCCAATCCGGCCACACAGAAGCGGGGCCGTATGCGAATTTTTCAGTCTACAGGCGCGTCGTCTGATAATTGGAGATTAGAGATTAGAGATTCAACACAATCTCCAATCTCCAATCCCCAATCTCCCTCTTAAACCACCTTCCCTGGATTCAAAATATTATTCGGGTCAAACAGCCGCTTGATGCTGCTCATCACCGCAATCGCCCCTTCCCCGTGTTCATAAACCATATACTTTTGCTTGCCAATCCCCACCCCATGCTCGCCGGTGCAGGTGCCGCCCAGCGCCAGTGCCTTTTGCACCACCCGGTCGTTAAACGTGTGCAGCACCGCCTGCTGCGCCGCGTCATCCTTGCGGCCAAAAGCCACCGTGTGCAAATTGCCGTCCCCTGCGTGGCCGAACAGCGCCCCCTTGACGTGCAGTTCGTCAAACAGGCTGTTGGTGTAGGCGGCCAAAACAGGGTATTGGGAAATTGGCACGGCGACATCGGTAATCAGGTAGATGCTGTCAGGGTAGATGCGGAACAAAATTTCCCCCAGCTTGTGCCGCCCCTCCCACAGCCTGTCCCGTTCATCACGCCCCACGCCCGCTTCAAAATAGGTGCAGCCGCAATCGTCACACACTTGCCGCACCAGTTCCAGCTCGGCATTGATGGTGGCGGCACTGGCTCCGTGGAACTCCATGAGCAGTAACGGCCGTTCAGGCAAATCCACCGACTCCAGCGTATTCATATACCGCACCGAATCCGCATCCAGCAGCTCCAACGCCGCCGGGTTTAACCCAGAGCCAATAATCCCATACACCGCCTCCGCCGCCGCCGGGGTCGAATCGAACGCCGCCACCACCGCACTAAAATGCTCCGGCAGCGGGTGCAGCTTCAGCGTCGCCTCCGTAATCAGCCCCAGCGTCCCCTCCGACCCCGTAAACAAGTGGGTCAAATCATACCCCGCCGACTGCTTCACCGAGCGCGACCCCGTGCGAATCACCTCCCCATTTGCCAGCACCACCTCCAGCGCCATGATGTTGTCACGGGTTGCCCCATAGCGCACCGTGCGCGTCCCGGCCGCGTTGTTTGCCACCATGCCGCCAATGCTGGCATTCGCCCCAGGATCCGGGGCAAAAAAGAGGCCATATTGCGCCAGGGTTTTGTTCATATCCTTGTAAAAAATCCCCGGCTGTACCGTCACCTGAAAATCATTTTGGTGCACGGCCAAAATGCGGTTCATGCGGCCAAAATCAATGACAATGCCGCCACGCAGCGGAATGGTGTTGCCTTCCAGGCTGCTGCCCGCCCCCCAGCCGGTAATGGCAACCTGGTTTTCATTTGCCAGCCGCGCAATCTGGCTCACCTGCGCCGTCGTCTCCGGCCAAACCACCAGGTCGGGCAGGTGGGCGGCGTGGGAAGATTGGTCTTTGGCGTGCAAATTCCGGTCGCTGTCGGCGCTGGAAACATGCTCCGCGCCCACAATCTGTTGTAATGCATTGGTTAATTGAACAAGGGTTGTCGCTTCCATCTCACATCCTGTTTTACAAACTCTTTAAGTGGTAGACCACATGATACCGGGCAATCATAGTGAAATCCCCTTGGCGCAAATAGATTCGCGCATTGTTGTCGGGCAATCTGCCAAATCGAGCAAATCCAGCTTGAAATCCTGGGCTATATCCATTGCATCCACATAAGCACGAAAGAATTTGTCGAATGGAATACCGCTGACAGCCAGGTCAAGATCAGAACATGCATCAAAAGGGCCCGTTGCCGCAAGGGAGCCAAAAACAATGATTTGTTTGGCACCATAAGCAGTACGAAGCATGGCCGCTATCTGGCGAGCTACTTTCCAGGCCCGCTGCCGCCGCTGTTCCCACCCGGCTTGCTCGGCCTGCCACTGCTTTTTGATGGCGGGTAAATATTGGGCGTATAGCTTATTCATTGGCTCATTCATTGGCTTGGGGAATGGGAATTAAATAACTGTCCATTTAGAAGTTCAACTTCTCAGAAGAAGTTGAACTTCTTGCGCCACTTATTTAATCTTCGTTCCTTATCCATTGCAATACACTCCTAGCTACCCTGTGTACGAGATATGAGTATAACATGATTCTTAAGAGAGATGGGATTGAAAGATTACACGGGTGCAATCTCCAATCTCTAATCTCTAATCCCCATTTGCCCAATTTTGCCAAACCGCCTACCATTCCGGCCGATGGATGAGTTTAACGGCCGTTGGGAGCAACGCTACCACCCCCTGCGCGACGAATGGGTCATTGTGGCCGCCCACCGGCAAAACCGGCCGTGGCGCGGCGAAATGGCTGTGTCGCAGATCGCTACGATTCCGCCCTATCAACCAGATTGCTACCTTTGCCCCGGCAACCAGCGGGTGGGCGGGGTGCAAAACCCGCCTTATGGCGGTGTGTTTGTGTTTGACAATGACCACCCGTGCGTGGGCGCGAATGCCCCGACGACCTTGGCTACCCCGACCGGCATTTACCGCAACCGGCCGGCCGACGGCATTGCCCGCGTCATCTGCTACAGCCCACGCCACGATTTGACGCTGGCGGAGTTGCCACCGATTGAGGTGGAAAATTTGGTGGGGGTGTGGCAGCAGCAAATGGTAGATTTGGGTCAACGGCCGTTTATCAACCACGTTCTCATTTTTGAAAACAAAGGAGAGGCAGTGGGGGTGTCCAACCCCCACCCGCACGGGCAAATTTATGCCACCAACTTTGTTTTTAAGACCATCGAAACCGAGGTTAAGGCAAGCTACCGCCATTGGCAGGAGACCGGGCGAGTGCTGTTTCAGGACATTTTAGCGGCGGAGCTGGCGGACGGGGTGCGGGTGGTGTGTGAGAATAAAACGGCCGTTGCCTTCATTCCCTATTTTGGCCGCTACGCCTATGAGCTGTTTGTGGCTCCCAAAGCCACCCACGCCACCGTTGCCACCCTTTCCGCTGCCGAAGTAGCCGACTTTGCCGCCATTTTGCAAGAGGTGGTTATTCGGCTAGATAATTTGTGGCAAATGCCCTTCCCCTATGTGATGCCGCTGCACCAGGCACCTACCGACGGCGGCGACTATCGCCCCTTCCATTTCCACATCGAATTTCACCCGCCGCTGCGAAAGCCGAATTTGCTCAAATATTTGGCCGGGCCGGAAATTGGCGGCGGTAACTTCCTCAGCGATACGGTGCCGGAGGAGAAGGCGGCGGAACTGCGGGGGGTGGGTGGGGTGCATTATAAAAAGAGGGGAGATTAGAGATTGGAGATTGGAGATTGCGCCGGTTCACAATCTCCAATCTCCAATCCCCAATCTCTATGTTGACCTATGCTTTCAATCCATGAGTTATTGCAACCGATTTTGACGTTGCATGATGAGATACGAACGGCCGTTACTACCGCCACCGAAGCCGCACAACTAGACGACATGGCTGCCATTGTCCATGACGGCGACGGCGACACCACGTTTGCCATTGACCGGGTGAGCGAGGAGCGGCTGATTGCCTTTTTTGCCCGCGAAGTGGCTCCCCACGCCCCCATTGTGCTGATTGCCGAGGGGTTGGAAGGGGGAGAAGTGGTTTTGCCACCGGGAACCCAGGCCGAAGAGGCTGTCTGGCGCATCATCGTAGACCCAATTGATGGGACGCGGGGGCTGATGTACCAGAAGCGCAGCGGCTGGATTTTGACGGGGGTGGCTCCTAACCGGGGGGCGGCTACATCGCTGCAAGATATTGTGCTGGCGGTGCAGACGGAGATTCCGCTGGTGAAGCAGCATTTGTCGGATCAGCTGTGGGCGGTGCGGGGGGAGGGGGTAACGGCCGTTCGCTATAACCGCCTCACCCACGAAACCGCACCTCTCACGCCCCGTCCTTCCCGCGCCACCACCATCGCCCACGGCTTTGCCATGCTCGCCCGCTTCTTCCCCGGTGCGCGGGAAGAGCTGGCGGCCATTGATGAGGAAATTGTGCTGGGGGCGCTGGGGCCGGTGCAGCCGGGCAAAAGCCACTGCTTTGAAGACCAATATATTTGCACCGGGGGGCAACTGTATGAGTTGATGGCGGGGCGGGATCGGTTTGTGGCGGATTTACGGCCGTTAATGGAAACCGTGCTGGCGCGGCGCGGCCTCCAGCTCGGCATCTGCTGCCACCCCTACGACCTCTGCACCGCGCTCATCGCCCAGGAAATGGGGGTCATTTTGACAAATGAAACGGGCGGTGCACTCGACGCGCCGCTGACTGTAGATGCCGATGTTGGCTGGGTCGGCTACGCCAATCCCGCCATCCGGCAGCAAATTGAGCCACTGCTGCAAGCCGCCCTGCAACGGCGCGGCTTATTTTCCCAAGATGGGACGCGGACAAACGCGGACGAATCGTGAATCTGCGTCATCGTTGAGTTTTTGCAGGTGTCAAAAAATGCAGGTAGAAGACAAAAAAACATTTGAACATCTCATTCATCGTCAGCGCGGCCAGTTTTTTGCTGCGGAAGGAGCTGTTTTTGTGGCACGCGCTCCGGGGCGGCTGGATGTCATGGGCGGCATTGCTGATTATTCGGGGTCGCTGGTGCTGGAGATGCCGATTGCGGAGGCGACGCTGGCGGCGGTGGAGCTAGACGAGGAGCCAACGGTGCGGATTGTGAGTTTGGGTGGGGATCGGGTGGGGGAAACGGCCGTTTTTACCTTCCCCCTCACCGATCTTCTCGCCAACAATGCGCCGATTGCGTATGAAACGGCCGTTTCCTACTTCCGCCAGCACCAACCCTGGGCCGCCTACATCGCCGGAGCATTTTTGGTGCTAATGCGCGAAAAAGGAGTGGTTTTTGCGCAAGGAGCGCGGCTGCTGCTCCATTCCAACGTGCCCGAAGGCAAAGGAGTCAGCTCCTCCGCCGCCGTCGAAGTCGCCGCCATGAGCGCCATCGCCGCCGCCTACGGCATCAAACTAGCTCCCCGCGAACTGGCTCTGCTGTGCCAAAAGGTGGAAAACCACGTCGCTGGCGCACCCTGCGGCATCATGGACCAGATGACGGTGGTGGCGGGGCAGCCCAACCAACTGCTGGCACTGCTCTGCCAGCCGGCCGAAATCCAGGGCACCATCCCCATTCCCGCCGAACTCAGCTTTGTCGGCCTTGATTCCGGCATTCGCCACGCTGTTTCCGGGGCTGATTATGGCTCGGTGCGGGTGGGGGCGTTTATGGGGTACAAGATTTTGCAGGCAGCGGCGGGGCATGATTGGGGCGGCTATCTGGCAAACCTCACCCCGTCCGAATTTGAGCAGCATTACCGCCACCTGCTGCCGGAAACGGTGCGCGGTGACGACTTTTTACGGCAGTATGGCGAGCTGCCCGACAGCGTGACCCAGGTTGACCCCGCCCGCACCTATGCCGTGCGCCAGCCGACGCGCCACCCCATTTACGAGCATTTTCGCGTGCAAACCTTTGCCCGGCTGCTGATGGGCGACCCACTTGCCCATGCGCCGCTGTTGGGTGAACTGATGTACCAATCCCACGCCAGCTATTCGGCCTGCGGGCTGGGGTCAGATGGCACAGATTTGCTGGTGCAGTTGGCGCGAACCACGCCGGGGATTCTTGGGGCAAAAATTACGGGGGGTGGCAGCGGGGGAACGGTGGTGATGCTGGGAGAAACGGCCGTTATTGCCCAAGCCACCGCCCACATCGCTGCCCAATACGCCGCCCAAACCGGCCACACCCCCCACCTTTTCGCTGGCTCCTCCCTTGGTGCTGCCCAATTCGGCTCCCGAAATGTCTACAGCACCTCATAGCAAGTACCAAAACCTGCTTCCCCTCGCCATAATCCAAGAAACTTTTGACAGGATTGACAGGATTTAGCAGGATTTTCAGACCTAATCCTGAAAAATCTTGTCAATCCTGTCTAAACTTCTTGCCCACCATACGAGAAGTTCAACTTCTTCGGAGAAGTTGAACTTCTCAATGATTATTAGCTCGTCAAAATCTGCGCCTCGTGCGGCTGCCAGACGGCGTAAACAGCATCACCAACCTTGAAGCGTGTATCGTAGCGGCCACTCAGGTTTTGCACCCGTACAATGAGGCTTTCCCCGTTTTTCAGCCCAATTTTGTAGCGAATATCGGTGCCAATGTAGATGGATTCAACCACGCTACCTTGCAGTGCTACCAACCCTTCGGCCTGCAAATAATCCCAAACGGTGACGTTGGCAGCGGGCGCGTTGCCCTGAAACAGCCGCCGCAAATCATGGTGGGTTGCTCCCTGCGCCTGCAAATCGGCCACCGTCCCAACCGGGTAGAGGTTGATTTTTTCCGGCCGGATGGCAAGGGTGACAGCTTGGTCAAGCGAAACGGCCGTTTCCAGCGGCCGCACAGCAATCTCACTGTCGGCAATGGTCAGGCGGTGGGTGGGGGTGGTTTGGGAAAAACGGCCGTTTAGAAAATTCGTCTCCCCAATAAAATCCGCCACAAACCGGTTCACCGGGCTTTCATAAATCTCACGCGGCCCCCCCATCTGCTGAATCACCCCATCCTGCATCACCGCAATCCGGTCCGACATCGTAAGCGCCTCTTCCTGGTCGTGGGTCACATAAATAAAGGTGATGCCCAAATGGCTTTGCAACTGCTTCAGCTCAAGCTGCACCTCCTTCCGCAGCTTCAAATCCAGCGCCCCCAGCGGCTCATCCAGCAGCAGCACCGTCGGCTCATTCACCAACGCCCGCGCCAGGGCAATGCGCTGCTGTTGCCCGCCAGAAAGCTGCGTCGTGCGCCGGTTTTCATAGCCACCCATCCGCACCAGTTCCAGGGCTTCCTTCACCCGACGCTCCCGCTCCGGTGCCGCCACCCGCTTAATCTTTAGCCCAAACCCCACGTTCTGCCCCACGTTGAGGTGGGGAAAGAGGGCGTAGTTTTGAAAAACGGTGTTAACCGGCCGTTTGTTGGCTGGCACATCGGTCATTGGCTCACCGGCAATGGCAATTTCCCCCGCCGTCGGGTTTTCAAACCCGGCAATCATCCGCAGGGTGGTCGTCTTGCCACAGCCGCTTGGCCCCAAGAAGGTGAAGAACTCGCCGCGTAAAATTTGCAGGTTCATGGCATTAACGGCCGTTACTCCCTGCGCCCCTCTCCCCGCTGGAAACACCTTGCTCACATCCTTCAGCTCAACCGCAATTCGATCAGCCATCACTTCGCCTCCCCCGCCCGCCGTAACCGTTCAGACACAAAAATCATCACCACCGAACCCACCATAATCAACGCCCCCAACGCTACCACAATCGGAATCCGTCGCGGAAAACGCAGTTGGGAATACATATAAACCGGCAGCGTCGCATTTGTCCCCACCACAAACACACTCATCGCATATTCGTCAAACGACGTCGTAAACGCTGTCAAAAACGCCGCCACCAGTGCTGGTAAACTCATTGGCAAAATCACCCGTAGTTGCGCCCCCCAGTAACTCGCCCCCAAATCCATCGCCGCCTCTTCCATGTTGGCCGGAAAGCCCGCCAGCCGCGACGACACAATCAGCAGCACAACCGGAATATTAATCACCACATGCCCCAGCCCCACCGTCAGCAAACTCAGCTCCACGTCGAACACCTGCCGGTACAAAATCAGCAGTGCCACCCCAATCACCACCGACGGAATAACCAGCGGCAGTGCCGAAATCCCGATAAAGACACTTTTGCCCGGAAAATCAAAGCGATTAATGGCAATCGCCGCCATCGTCCCCAGCGCCGTCGCCGCCAAAGACGACCACAACCCCACCCACACGCTGTTCCACAGCGACTGCAAAAGCTCACCCGCGCCAAAAAGTTCCCGATACCAGCGCAGCGTAAACCCTGTCAGGGGAAAGCGCAGATTGGTCGAGTCATTAAAAGAAAAAACCACTAGCAAAATAATCGGAAAGTACAAAAACAGAGCCACCAGCCAATAGTAAAGCGACCCTATGGAAAAGCGGTTTTTAAGTTCCATGCCCTATAACCCCGCCAAATCAGAAAACTTGAACAGCCGCGCCGCCACCACCAGCGGAATCAGCACCACAATCAGCATCGCCAGGCTCATCAGCGAACCCAGCGGCCAATTGAGTGCCCGCACAAACTGGTCGCGCACAATGTTGCCAAACATCACCCCCGTTGTCCCCCCCACCAGCGATGGGGTTACATACTCACCCACCGTCGGAATAAATACAAACAGGAACCCGGCTACCACTCCCGGCAAGCTCAATGGCAACGTCACGCGCACAAACGCTTCCGGCCGGCTGCACCCCAAATCATACGCCGCCTCATGTAAACTGGGGTCAATGCGCTCTAGGGCGGCGAAAATCGGCAGGGCCACAAACGGAATCCAGACGTAAATCAGCGTCAGGTTTACCGCTGCTTGGCTGTAAATCAAAAACGGCACCCCCTCCTCGCTCAAGCCCAACCCTTGCGCCAGCGAAGCAATGGCTCCGCTCCCCCCCAGCAGCACCTTCCACGCCAAAATCCGCAGCAAAAAGCTGACCCATGCGGTGACGATGATAATGGTTAGCAGCGTCATCTTGCGCTCCCCGGCGCGAAACGACAGGTGATACGATACCGGGTAAGCCAGACAAACGCTGATGATTGAAATCCAGAACGACTGCACCACCGACCGCCACAGCAGCCCTTGCAATGCACGGTCACTTAAAAAGTCGTGGTAATGTGCCAGGGTGAAAATCCGGCTTGTTGGCCCAAAAGAACCTTGGCGAAATGTATAGACCACCATGATGAGCAGCGGCAGCACAAACAAAATCAGCATAAAAATGACTGATGGGGTGATCAAAATTGAAAGGCGACGGCGATCTTCCATGACAGCTAACTAGAGATTAGAGATTGGAGATTGGTTGTATGAGTGACCAGCACCAATCTCCAATCTCTAATCCCCAATCTTACGCACTACTGCGATACTTTTACTTCATCCCAAATCCCGGTGCGGGTTTGGCGTTGCTCTTCGGTAATCGGCTGGTAAAAGCTGGTGCGCTCCTGAATACTGTTTGCCTGATCAAGCTCCATGAACTCGACGACATAGGGGTCAATGTCCGCCAGGGCGTTGGTGTTGGCTGGCCCGTACCAATAGGTGTTGGCCAAGGCGGCCATAGAGGAGTCAGCAATGGAAGCGTCAATGTATTCGTAGGCCAGATCGAGGTCGGCTGTGTTGGTGCTGATGCCAAAACCACACACCCAGCCTAAACGCCCTTCGCTGGGCTGCACGTATTCCACGGCGAAACCGTTGGAGTCGGCGTTTGCATAGGCATCTTGCCAGGCATTGACCACAATCCAAGCATCGCCTGTTTGCGGCAGGTCGTAGGCCTCGGTGTAGTCAGACCAATAGGTAAGGACATTGGGCTTTAGCTCTATCAGCTTTTGCTTGATGAACTCATCGTTTTCGGGTGTACTGTTCCACGGGTCAATGCCAAAGGCGAGGGCGGTCATAGCGTAGTTGGCTTCACCAGAATCCCAGAGGGCGATGTGGCCCGCATATTGCGGATTCCACAAATCGGCCCAGGACGTTGGCACTTCTGGTACCAGATCGGTACGCACCAGCATGGATTCATACCCCCAATCCCAGGGCACAAAGTATTGTTTGCCGTCAAATTGCCCCAGTGCTGCCAGAGCAGGGTTCACATGACTCCAGTTGCTGAGTTTGGATGTATCTATCTCTTGAACCAGCCCGTTGTCTACATAAAGCTGCCACCAGGAATTGCAGGGATGAACCAGATCGGCGGCGACATCGGTTTGAATTTTGGCATACGCTTCAGCATCTTCGGCAAAGAAGATGTAATCCAGCTTGTCGCCAAAGTTTTCACCGTATTTTTCGACAAATGGGCCAAAAAAGTCGGGGTTTTCGGTCGCTTCGTAGCCAGACCATTCCAAAATGGTTAGCTTGCCATCCCCCTCTGCCTGTCCCCCACCACAGGCACCCAGAGCCAACAGTAGGATCGTTAATAACGATGCTTTTGAAACAAAGGCTTGCAATTTCATTTCTTCTCCCTTGGTGAGGAATGGGGATTAAAGCTGATTCTTATCTCCATTCAATCACCATGAAATGTGCTGTTATACAGACAAACACCACAAAGTTGGGCAAGAAGTTCAACTTCTTCTGAGAAGTTGAACTTCTAAATCGCTAAGGAACGAGGTAGTTACGCAAGAAGTTCAACTTCTTCTGAGAAGTTGAACTTCTAAATCGCTACTGAGAAGTTGAACTTCTAAATCGCTAAGTTAATAACGAACGCTTACTAATGGCCTGAAATGTTATATTGGCTCGCTGTTAATCTTTTGGGGGCGCTTAAGGTTTCAAACGCCCCACTGATAAAAGTTTTTGATGATTTTTAGATAGATGAACGTTTGCGTTGAGCGGACGCCATTTATCTTGGAAATGGCGCTAATGACGTTGAGGAGGTGGTCGTTATCGCGGCAGGCGACTTCTAGCTGAATGTCGTAGGAGCCAGCGCAGATAACGACATAGCCTACTTCGGGGAAAGCGGCTATTTGGTCGGCCACTTCACGGATGATGCTGCCGTCTACTTCCAGGGCAATGGCGGCGACAACAGGCACGCCCATTTTGATGGGGTCGGTAACGGCACGGACTCTGAGGAGGTTACGCTCCATCAGGCGGTTGGCACGCTGTTGAACAGTAGATGGAGACAAGCCTAATTCGGAGGCGATGTCGGCGTAGGCACGCCGACCGTCTATTTGCAAACATCGAATAATGGCTTTGTCAAACTCGTCTAATTCATCATGTTTACTGTTCATTTCCTGTTTAATAATACGCATTTCCCACAATAATACAAGAAGAATGGTCAAGAAACTTTTTGCCTGATTCGTTGGGAAAACGGCCGTTTTTTCACTGAATCAATGTCTTTTATGCCACATTTCACAAAAATCAATATTGTTTTCTTTGACGCTCTTTGAGGCTGGTGCTACACTGGGCGGTACGTTTGTGGTGGTTGCCTTATTTTATGTCGGTGTAACCATATGCCGGGTATGGCAACCCAAAGGATGAACCGTATGGATTTTCAATTGAGCGAGCAGCAGAAGGCGCTGCAACAACGTGTGCGCGAGTTCCTGGAGGTGGAACTCAAGCCGCTGGAAGTGGAGGTGGAGCTGGCGGAGGGATATTTGTCGCCGGAAAGACGGGCGGAAATTCGGGAGAAAATACGGCCGTTAAATGTCCATTCCTCCAGCTTGCCACGTAGCGTTGGTGGCACCGAGTTTTCGTGGGAAGACCAGGTGATCATTAACCAGGAAATTGGCAAGCTGACAAATGCACTGGGCTGGCTGATTTGGGCGCCGGCCATTGTGCTGAAGCACGCCGACGATTACCAGGTGGAACGGTGGGTACGGCCGGCCGCCGAGGGAAAACGGGATGCGTGTTATGCCGTGACGGAGGAGAACGCGGGGTCGGATGCAAGTCGGTTGGAAACAACGGCCGTTCTTGACCCCACCAACCACTGGATCATCAACGGCACCAAATGGCACGTCACCTCCGGCGACGTCGCCGACTTCGTCGTCCTGCAAGCCGCCACCGACCCCAACATCGGCGACGGCAACACCCTCTTCATCATAGACCTGGACACACCCGGCGTCGAAGTCGTAGACCACCCCAAATACATGCACCACATCATAGACGGCCACCCCCGCTACCGCTTCAACAACGTCCGCATCCCCGATGCCAACCGTTTTGGGGCCGTCGGCGAAGGGTTAGCCATCAGCAAGGAGTGGTTTCTCCACGAGCGCGTCCTCATTGCTGCCCGCTGCTGCGGCGCCGCCGAACGCCTCATCGAAGAAGCCACCGCCCACGCCCAGCAGCGCGTGCAGTTTGGCAGCCCCATCGCCGACTACCAAATGATCCAGCAAAAGCTGGCTGACTGCGTGGCCGAGCTGGCCGCCGCCCGGCTGCTCACCTTCGCCGCCGCCCACGCCGCCGACCACGCCCACAGCGAAGAAGATCGCAAAATCGTCCACGCCAAAGCCTCCATTGCCAAGCTCTACGCCTCCGAAATGGCTGGGCGCGTCGCCGACCACGCCGTACAAATCTTTGGCGGGCGCGGCTACATGCGCGACAACGTGGCCGAACGGTTCTTCCGCGAACTGCGCGTCGAGCGCATTTGGGAAGGAACCTCTGAAATTCAACGAATGATTATTGCTTACAGTCTCTATAAACGAGGTATACAGAGATTAATCGAATGAGAAAATATCATGCTCAAACATGGAACGAAAACCAAACAATTGTATTCACGGGCAATGGAAGTCATGCCCTATGGTGTTAGCTCAAACTACCGTTTTTACAGTGCCGATGAAACCCTGGTGGTTGCCAAAGCCAAAGGGGCCTATCTTTATGATTACGAAGGCAACCGCTTTATTGATTATCGGCTGGGCTGGGGACCTGTAATCGTCGGACACGGCGACGAATTTGTCAACAACCGCGTAAAAGAAGCCATAGATTACGGCGTGAGCTTTGCCGGAACGCAAAAATATGAAATTAGCGTTTGCGAACGCATTGTTGACCTTTGCCCCGGCGTGGAGATGGTGCGGCTGTGTAACAGCGGCACCGAAGCCACCATGCACGCCATTCGTCTGGCGCGGGGCCACACCGGGCGCGAGCTTATTTTAAAATTTGAGGGGTCATATCACGGCGCACACGACAACGTGATGTGGACAACCCAGGGGGCAGACCCCGGCAAGGTTGGCAATCGCCGCCGGCCGACCCCCGTCAAAAACAGCCTCGGCATCCCCAAAGCCATCAACGACCTGATTTTGCTTTGCCCGTGGAATGACGAAGAGGTGCTGGGCGAAATTTTGGCCGAGCGCGGCGAGGAAATTGCCGCCATTATTGTGGAGCCAATTCTCGGCAACGCCAATGGCCTCACCCCGCCTGCCTCCTATTTACAATATTTACGCAACCAGTGCGACAAATATGGCATCGTCCTCATTTTTGACGAAGTAAAAACTGGCTTTCGCATTGCGCCGGGGGGAGCGCGGGAATATTTTGGCGTGATCCCCGACCTGTCCACCTACGCCAAGGCCCTGGGCAACGGCTTTCCTGTTGCCGCCATTGCCGGCCGCAAAGAGATTATGATGAAGCTAGGCCCCGGCCACGTGTTCCACGGCGGCACCTACAGCGGCAACGCCGCCTCGACGGCGGCGGCCGATGCCACGCTGGAACTCATTCAAAGCGGCGAGGTGTTTGGCAAAATTCGGCAGGTGGGGCGCATGATTCAGGATGGGGTGCGGGAAATTTGCAGCCGTCTTGGCGTACCCGTCTTGATCAACGGCGCACCCGGCATGTTTGGCATTTGTTTTGCCGAAACGCGCCCCAGGGATTGGCGTGAACTGCTGGCGCAAGGCAATTGGGATCTTTCGGAAAAGGTGTATGCCCATATGGTGGCACACGGCGTGATGCCGGAACCGCGTGGAATCGAACCATTTTTTATTAGTGCCTCTCATTCCACATCCGATGTAGAGGAAACGCTGCAGCGGTTTGAGGAAGGGTTGACGCTGGCGCTGGCGTAAGGCGGAAATGGGACGCAGATTAACCTGATTTTACTGATAACAAATCAGGCTAATCAGGAAAATCTGCGTCCCATTATTTCTTATGGTACCAATAAAGCAACGAAGCGGGAGACGGGGCGGGGGACGGGAGGCGCGGCTGGCTTTGCGGCGGGAGGCGGCCAGCAAACGGCCGGTTTTTGCCGGTCTGCTCGGTGGTCAATACAAACCATTGGCGCAGCGCGATTTGGAAAAAATTCACCGGGCGGCTTTGGAGATTTTGCACACCATCGGCATTGCCGACGCGACGGAAGAGGTGGTGGCAGTGGCGACGAGGGCAGGGGCGTTTGTGGATGATAACGGCCGTTTATGCTTCCCCCCCGCCCTCATCGAAGACATCGTGGCTGGCGCGGCGCGTAGCTACACCATCTACAGCCGTAATCCCAAATACGCCGACGTGGTGGTGGGCGGGCGGCACGTCAACTACGCCACCAGCGGCGAAGCCGTGACCATGCTCGACCTGAAAAGCCGTACCTTTCGCCCTTCCACCCTGCAAGATTTGTACAACTGCGGGCGGCTGGTGGACACCCTCGACAACATCCACCAGTTTGGGCAAACGGTCATCCCCACCGACCTGCACGATTTGCGCGTCCACGACCTGAACGTGGCGTATGTGGCGGTGACGGCGACGGAAAAGCCGTGTGAAATGACGTTTCAGCAGGCCAAAAACGTGCGCGAGGCGGTGGCGTTGTTTGATAGGGTGCTGGGGGGGGAGGGGCGGTTTGTGAAACGGCCGTTTGTCTCCTTCGGCGGCTGCCCCATCGTCTCCCCGCTCAAATTTGGAGCCGACAACCTGGAGCTGCTGGTGGAGACCAGCAAGCTGGGGCTGGTGAGCGACATTGCCATTGCGCCGCAGGCTGGGGCAACGGCTCCGGCGGCGCTGGCGGGGACGCTGGCGCAGGTGACGGCCGAAGGGCTGGCCTGTCTCGCCATCGTCAACATGATTCGCCCCGGCTGCCCCATGACCTTTGCCATCTGGCCCTTTGTGTCGGATTTACGCACGGGGGCGTTTAGCGGCGGCAGCGGGGAGGAGGCGTTGATGATGGCGGCGTGCGCCCAAATTGGCCGCTTTTATGATTTGCCCACCAGCGTGGCCGCCTCGATGAGTGACTCGAAGCTGCCGGATGCCCAGGCGGGGTTTGAGAAGGGAATAACGGCCGTTACCGCTGGCCTTGCCGGAGCCAACCGCGTGCTGGAGTCGGCCGGCATGGTGGGCAGCCTCATGGGCTGTTCGCTCGAAGGGCTGGTCATTGACAACGACATGCTGGGGGTGGCGCAGCGGGTGGTGGCCGGGCTGGAGGTCAACGACGAAACGCTGTCGCTGGATGTGATCCGCGAGGTAGCCCTTGGCCCCGGCCATTATTTGGGGCATCCGCAAACGCTGGCGCGAATGGAGACAGATTTTCTCTACCCCGACCTGGCCGACCGTTCTGCCCCCGGCGTGTGGGAAGCAGAAGGGTCGCCCGATATGTTGCAGCGGGCGCGAGAACGGGTGCAAGAACTGCTGGCAACCCATTACCCCGACCACATTGACCCCAAGCTGGATGCGGCAATTCGCGCCAGATTTCCGATTGTGCTGCCGCGAGAGGTTATGGGGCGGAAAAAATAGTCAAAGATTTCGCAGATGGCACAGATTTTTGAGGCAAAATGAACAAAAAACGATTGCGGCGACGGCGGGGGAAGATAGAAAACGCGACCGGGGGAAAGCCGGTTTGGGTGGGGCTGGTGGGTGGGGAGTACAAACCGCTGGCGGAGGCGGATTTGGCGCAAATTTATGAGACGGCGCTGGCAGTGCTGGCAGAGATTGGGCTGGCGGAGCCGATTCCGGCGCTGCTGGAGGTGGTGGTGCCGCGTGGGTGTGTGTTGGGGGAAAACGGCCGTTTATGCTTCCCCCGCCCCCTCGTCGAAGCAGCCATTGCCCATTCCCCCAAGCAAATCATCTACCACGCCCCCAACCCCGCCAACGACCAGGTGCTGGATGGCTCGACGATGCTCTTTGGCACCAGCGGCGAGGGCGTGACCATTCTCGACTACACAACCCGCCGTTATCGGCCGTCCACCCTGCCTGACCTGTATGACGCGGGGCGGCTGGTAGACCAGCTTGAGCATATCCACACCTTTGGGCAGCCGTTTATCGCCTCGGAATACAGCCATGACCTGCTGACCCACGACATCAACGTGGCGTATGCGGAACTGGCGGCTACCGCCAAGCCGTTTCACATGGGGCTTGGCACGGCGGCGCACGTGGATCGAATCATTGAGCTGTTTGATCTGTTTGCCGGGGGAGAGGGGGCGTTTGTAAAACGGCCGTTTTGCAGTTTTGGCGGCTGCCCCATCGTCTCCCCGCTCACCTTTGCCCGCGACAGCCTGGAAGTGATGATGCGCTGCGCCGAACTGGGCATCACCTACGACGTGGCCGTGGCTGCCCAGGCCGGAGCCACCGCCCCGGCCGCGCTGGCGGGCTGTCTTGTGCAAACCTTTGCCGAAACCCTGGCCTGCCTCACCATCACCTACCTCATCAACCCCCAGGCTCCGATGCTCTTTGGCATGTGGCCCTTTATTTCCGACCTGCGCACGGGGGCGTTTACCGGCGGCGGCGCGGAGCAAACGCTGGTAATGGCCGCCACGGCCCAGCTTTGCGCCCATTATGGCCTTGTTTCCAGCGTCGCCAGCGGCATGACCGATGCCAATATTCCCGACGGCCAGGCCGGGTTTGAAAAAGGGATTTCAACGGTGGTGGCCGCCTTAGCTGGAGGTAACTCCATCTCCCCCTACCCCGGCGCGGTCGGCAGCCTGATGGGGTCGTCGCTGGAGGCGTTGCTAATTGACAACGAGATGATGGGGATGGTGCTGCGGGTGCTGCGCGGGATTGAGGTGGATGAAACCACGCTTTCTTTTGAGGTGATCCGCGAGACGGTTACTGGCCCCGGCCATTATTTGGGCAACCCGCAAACAATTGCGCTGATGAAAAGCGAGTTTTTGTACCCCACGCTGGCCGACAGGCGGGACACGTCTACCTGGGAGGAGGCGGGCAGCCCAACGATTTACGAACGGGCTCACCGCCGGGTGCGAACGATGCTGCACGATTATTACCCAAGCTACATTTCGCCGGAGCTGGACCGGGAAATTCGGGCGCGGTTTGATATCCGGCTGCCGAGGGAGATAATGCAGCGGGGAAACGGCCGTTGGTGAGGGTAGGGATGGTTGTTTTGGGGGGGTGGTTGGTGGTGGGGAAAAACGGCCGTTTTTGCCCCCTGAGAATTATCCAACTAATTGCCCGCACCACAGTCCAGAAATCCAGCCCTGCTAATTCACGGGCTTTGCCAAAGGAAAGTTTTTCTTTTTGAAATAAGCTGATAGCCAATTCAAGCTGTATTTCTTCTCTGGTCATCCGTGTTGCTAACAAAACTTCATCCGGCACGGTAATGGTGGCAATTGTCATACTTGGTTCCTTTTTTCCCTATTATACAATATGTCAGCACAAGATGATTAACGGCCGTTTCCCACCTCTTCTTTCTCTTCCAACAGCTTTACTCGCCACCACGAACGTCAAACGATGTTGTGATACATTTTCGGAAACGGCCGTTTTGTGCCTAACGCTATGTTCACCGGCTGGCGAGCGGCCAACTATAATTTCCGCCCATGAACAGCGCCTCCAAAAACGCACAATCTCGCCAGTCCGTGTGCAACAATTGTTAGCCACATTCCCTGTTTATCATTCGGCAATCACGATAGGTAAGAAAACAAAATGAATACATTCGCCGGAAATACATTGAAGTTCTAGAGAATAATTGCCTGTTCCACCAAAAAATACGTCTGCCAAAACAGCATAGCTTCCTGTCTGATTAAGGGTAATGTCAATTTGGTTTGAAAAGGCATTTTTGCAAGCGACTTGACGGGAGTTATCAGGATAAATTAGCTGCAAGCATGGTCTCATGGAGCCGCTTTGCCAAGTATTGGTCAAAATAATGTGATCACCACTTGTACCATCGAATGTAAAGAGATCTAAATCACCGACTGGATTAATTTCATCACTGACACTATTTCCAAAGGGAAGTAGTTGAGTGCTTGCAGAAGGAGGCATCAATCTCTCAAAGACAATTGCATAGTCTCCTGTACCTCCGAAAAATACATCTACCAAAATCGAGTATGTACCTGATTGGTTAAGCGTTGTATCAATTCGATTTGTGAATGCATTTTCGCATTTTTCAATTCGACTGTTGTCGGGTGCAACAAGTTGAACGCACGGACGCAGAGAGCCATCTTGCCAGGCAACTTGTAGCAAGACGTTTTCATTAATGGTTCCCTCAAAGAAAAAGACGTCCAATTCTCCTTCGGGAGTAATTTGTCCCTCAAATAAATCACCATACTGGATTTCCTGAGCATTTGGAGAAGGTGTTATTAGCCTTTCAAGGGAAAGGACATAATTTCCAGTGCCACCAAAGAATACATCTACAACAACAGTATAAGTTCCTGTTTGTGTCAACGTAGTATCAATTCGATTTGTAAATGCATTTTCGCAAGCCTCAATTCTACTGGTATCTGGCGCTATTAGCTCAATGCAAGGACGCATCGTACCGCTATTCCATACAGATTGAACAATAACAACTTCTCCATTGCTACCATTAAATCTAAATAAGTCGGTATCTCCATTGGTGTCGATTGCACAAGTTATAGCATCCCCGTATGAAATTGACATATCTGTGGGTTCAAGGGTGCATGGTGTACTTTCAGCTAACGCAGTACCGTTTTTTTGAACGGCCATAATTAATACCAAAAACATTAGAATGGTAATAAAAAAACCTCTTGATTTTGATGCCGCTAAACTACTGTTCGTCATTTTAAATCCTCCTCGAAGCCCTTTGTTTGAAATATTATTATGCTGCAACCGTGCAGCATAAACCTGCGTTTTTCTTGTTATACGGCGCGTTTTGCAGCATAAACCTGTTATCCTCAACAAAAACATGCAAAAGCTGCGGCATAAGCTTGAATTGGCAGGTTTATGCCGCGACTGTGCCTGATAAACCTGTGCTGGACAATAAAAATACGCACAGGCAGTATACAGGGAATTGTTGCGTCTTTCAATCCAGCAAACTCAGCCCAAACCGATAGTTTCTTTATGATACGGCCAAAAAACGAACGGCCGTTTCCGCATACACCCTCGCCACCGGTTCCAACGTTGCAACCTCCACAAACTCATTCGCCTCGTGGGGGCCGTGGCCGCGTGGGCCAAAAACAATGGTGGGAATGTTGCCCTCGGCCACGTAGATGTTGCTGTCGGCAATGCCCATGCTGACGGCGTACTGGGGCTGGTGGCCCATAATCTGTTCGTGGGCGGCATTGAAGGCGGCAAAAATTGGCTCGTCGCCGCGCATCAGGTATGGGTCGTAGAAGGGAGGGGGCGTTTCGATGGTGACTTCGGATTGCAGGTTGAGGCTGTTAATGAGGGTACGCATGTCGGAAACGGCCGTTTCCCGGCTCTCCCCCGGCACCGTCAACCGCGTAATAATGACCTCACACAGCTCTGGCACCACCACGGCATACTCCTTGTACCCTCCCTCAATCTTCAGCGTGCAAATGTTGCCCTTGCCAAAGGCAGGGTGGTCAATAAAGTTGATTTGGTTCAGTGCCGCCACAATCCGCCCCGCGTCTTCAACCGCGTTGACACCGCGCTGGGGATAAAAGCCGTGGGCGGCGCGGCCGCGCACGGTGAGCTTGTACAGCACCTTGCCGGTGATGCCGATGGGCAGCGGCGCATACATCGGTTCCCCCAGCAGCAGGGCATCGCTTTTGCCATACGCCGTTTGCAGCAGCGCCCGCGCCCCCGTGCCATACGCTTCCTCGTCCACGGTGGCGGCAAAGCCCAGCCGCCCCAGCGTGCCATATAGCTCTCTGGCCTCCACCAACGCTTTGAAGGCGGCCAGGGCGCAGGCGAGTCCGGCTTTCATGTCCATGGAGCCGAGACCGTATAAACGGCCGTTCTCCTCCACCGGCTCAAACGGATCCGTCAGCCAATTGTGTGCCACGTCCACCGTGTCGGTGTGGCCGGTGAGGGTGAGAAATTTGCCCGATGGCCCCAGGTTGGCCGAAGCATAGACGTTCGGACGGCCGGGGGCTATTTCGTGCCACTCCGGTTCCAGCCCCAATTTGCGAATCTCCTCCGCCACAAACTGCGCCATTTTTTCCTCATACGGCACCACTGAATTCAGGCGAATCATTTGTTTTAACGTTTCTAACAGGTAGTGGGAATCAATTTGAATCATTTTTTCCTTCATGGTGGGCTGTTGCCCCTGTTGAATGCGCGATTAAATCAGATCGTACAGCAATGGTGCAGCTTGGCAAACCGTACAACCTAGGCACTTGTCGGAGAAGTCTGATAGAAGCACGGATGACACGGATTTATAGGGATAAACGCGGATTTTTTTCTTTTGATCCGCGAAAATCCGCTCCAATCCGCGTTATCCGCGCATCCATTTTCTTTTTCCGACAGGCTGCTCGTGATTGCAGATTGGAGCGTGCGAACCTTCGTCAATCTCCAATCTCCAATCCCTCCTGACGCAACGGCCGTTTTCGCCAATTATTTGCATATTTTTTAATTTATTGGCAACATACTGTTGATTTTGCATTATTCTTTAGCAATGTTGCTAAAACAGCAATAAAGCCCCACAATTTCACCCGATCCGTGAGGAGGATCAACGATGAGCAGAACCCGTACCCGTCGTCCGCGACGGCAAGATCAAGGCGAAAACAAGCCCCGCGCCGTTTGGCCGGGGCTTGTTGGCGGCAATTACAAGCCCCTTACCCCCCGTGAAATGGAGCGCATTCACCACACGGTGCTGGATGTGATGGAAAATTATGGTTTTGCCGATGCCATTCCATCCATGATTGAGATCATTACAGCGGCGGGCGGCTGGATGAGCGAAGACGGCCGTTTACACTACCCCCGCGCCCTCGTCGAAGACATCATTGCCAAGGCTCCCAAAAGCTTTGTCATGCCTGGCCAGGACCCCAAACATGATCTGGAAATTGGCGGCAACCGCGTCCATATGGGGACAGGTGGAGCAGCTCCGGAGATTATTGATTTCAAAACGGGTCGCTACCGCGCCTCCACCTCCACCGACCTGTACGACATTGCTCGGCTGGTGGACACGCTCGACAACATCCATTTTTTCTGGCGCACCAACATCACCCGCGACGCTGAAACGATGCGTGACGTAGACCTTAACACGGTTTACGCCAGCATGAGCGGCACAGGCAAGCACATTGGCGTGAGCTTTGTCATTGGCGAGCATGTCTATGAGGCGGTGGAGATGATGGATTATGTGCTGGGGGGCGAGGGAGGGTTTCGGAAACGGCCGTTTTGCTCCATCTCCTGCTGCCACGTCGTCCCCCCCCTGCGCTTTGCCAAAGAATCGTGCGATGCCCTCGAAGCCGCCGCCCGCACGGGCATGCCCATCACCCTGCTTTCGGCGGCACAGGCTGGGGCCACCAGCCCCGCCGCCCTCGCCGGAACCATCGTCCAGGCCATCAGCGAGACGCTGGCCGGGCTTGTCTTCGCCTACCTCATTGACCCCAACTGCCGCGCCAACCTCGGCACCTGGCCCTTCGTCTCCGATCTACGCACGGGGGCGATGTGCGCCGGTGCGCCCGAACTGGCCTTGTTGGTGGCGGGCTGCTCTCAAATGGCGAGCTTCTACAATTTACCCAACAGCTGTGCGGCCGGCATGACCGATTCCAAAACGCCCGATGCCCAGGCTGGTATGGAGCGGGGCTACACCATGGCCCTTGCCGCCCACGCCGGAGCCGACCTCATTATGGAAAGTGCGGGGATGCACGCCAGCCTGATGGCAAGCTGCTTTGAGAGTTTTGTCATTGACAACGACAATTTGGGTGCGGTCAATCGCACCGTGCGCGGCATCGAGGTCAACGACGACACCCTTTCCTATGAGGTCATTGGCGATGTCATTCACGGCGAAGGCCACTTTTTAGGCAGTTCGCAGACGATTGAGCGTATGGAAACGGATTATTTTTACCCGCCGATGGGCGACCGCTATCCACCGGCCGTTTGGGAAGAGATGGGCAGCACCACCATTCGGGACCGGGCGCGTAAGCGGGTGGAGGAAACATTGCGCGAGCATTACCCCACGCACATTAACGCGGCCAAGGATGAGGAGATTCGGCGGCGGTTTAATATTGTTTTACCCAGAGAAAATATGTCGCCCAGCAAGCGACGCTGGTAATTTGGGCAGGGGAGCAGAGGAGAAAAATCCCCCTGCTCCCCCGCTCCCCTGCTCCCCTGCTTCTTCTTATGCCTCCACCAACCTCCAAACTCCATGAGCTAGACGAACTCGATTTTGCCATTTTGTCCCATTTACGCGAAGACGGCCGTAAATCCTTCACCGAACTCGCCAACACCCTCAACGTCTCCGTTGGCACCGTCCGCAACCGGTACGCCAACCTGGTGCAGGACAAGATTTTGCAGGTGTATGGCCGCGTCAACCCGCAGCAAATCGGCTTCATTGCCTATGCCCATATTTTGGTGAGTATACGGCCGTCGCACCACATCGAAACCGTCCTGGAAGAATTCATAACCTACCCCGAAGTCGCCTTCCTGGCCGTCACCACTGGCGAATACGACATCGTACTCGACGTCATGTGCCGCGACAGCGACCACCTCAACGAACTCATCCGCGAACGCATCCAAAAGATCGAAGGCGTTCATTACACCACCACCAACATCTACCTCAAGGTTTTGAAAACGGCCCAGCCGGAGATTAAGCAGTTTTTTATAGAAGAAGAGAGACTAAGAGACTAGGAGACTAAGAGATTGAAAGTCTCCCAGTTTCTCAGTCCCTTAGTCTCTATCTTGAATGGAGTACCTATGACAAACAAACTACCCACCCACAGCCAGGTCGTCATCATCGGCGGCGGCATTGTTGGTTGCAGCGTGGCCTATCACCTCACCAAGCTGGGGATGACGGACGTGCTGCTGCTGGAACGAAAGACGCTGACTTCTGGCACCACCTGGCACGCCGCCGGGCTGGTCGGCCAGCTTCGCGCCACGCAAAATATGACCAAGTTGGCGCAATACACCTCCAAATTGATGGCGGGTTTGGCTGCCGAAACAGGCCAGGAGACGGGCTTTGTGCAAAATGGTTCCATCTCCATCGCCAATAACCAGGAGCGATTTGAGGAGCTTAAGCGGGGGGCTTCGATGGCCAAGGTCTTTGGCCTGGAGGTGGAGATTATTACGCCGCAAGAGGCAGCAGCTTATTGGCCGCTGATGAATGCCAAGGATTTGGTGGGGGCGGTGTGGCTGCCAGGGGACGGCCGTACCAACCCCTCCGACACGACGATGGCCTTTGCCAAGGGAGCCAAGATGTATGGGGCGACGATTTTGGAGGGGGTGAAGGTGACGGGGATTGGGCAGAAAAACGGCCGTGTCACCAGCGTCCTCACCGACCAGGGCGAAGTCCAGTGCGAAATCGCCATCAACTGCGCTGGGATGTGGGGGCGCGAAGTGGGCAAAATGGCGGGGGTAGACGTGCCGCTGCACGCCGCCGAGCATTTTTACATCATCACCGAGCCGATTGCGGGGCTGCAAAAAGATTTGCCCATTTTGCGCGATCCCGGCGGCTACACCTATTACCGTGAAGAGATGGGGGCGATTTTGGCCGGATTTTTTGAGCCAAAGGCCAAACCCTGGGGCATGAACGGCATTCCCGACCATTTGGAATATATCCGCCTGCCCGAAGATTGGGAGCATCTGGATTATGTTTTTGACGCGATGGGACACCGAATGCCCATTACGCAGGAGGCAGGCATCCACACCTTCTTTAATGGGCCGGAAAGTTTTACACCAGATGATCGGTATCATTTGGGCGAAGCACCGGAGCTAAAGAACTTTTACGTGGCGGCGGGCTTCAACTCCATCGGTATTCAGTCCTCGGGTGGGGCGGGGAAGGTGCTGGCGGAGTGGATTGTGAATGGGCATCCGCCGATGGATTTGTGGGATGTGGATGTGCGGCGCAATGCCCCGTTTATGAATAATTACAACTATTTGCGCGACCGGACGACGGAGGGGCTGGGGCTGCTCTATGCCATGCACTGGCCGTTTTATCAGTTTGAGACGAGCCGCGAGGTGCGGAAGTCGGCGTTGCATGATCGGCTGAAGGGGCAGGGGGCTTGTTTTGGCACGGTGGCGGGCTGGGAACGGCCGAATTGGTTTGCCCCCGCTGGTGTGGAGCCGGTGTACAAATATAGTTACGGCCGTCAAAATTGGTTCGACCATTCCGCCGCTGAACACACAGCCACCCGCGAGCGAGTCGCCGTCTTTGACCAATCCTCCTTTAGCAAATTTATGATTCAGGGGCGGGATGCGGTGACGTTTCTGAACCGGATTTGTGGCAACGAGATTGACGTGCCGGTGGGCAAGGTGGCCTACACCCAATTGCTCAACGAGCGGGGCGGTATCGAGGGAGATGTGACGGTGACGCGACTGGCGGCGGATGAGTTTTATCTGCTGGATGCGGCGGCGACGCAGAACCGCACCTTTAACTGGCTCAAAGCCCAAATTCGGGCGGATGAGTTTGTGGTGGTGACGGATGTGACGTCGGGTTATGTGATGTTGGGGGTGATGGGGCCGCAGTCGCGGGCGTTGTTGAGCAAGCTGACCGATGCCGATTTGTCCAGCGCGGCTTTTCCCTTTGGCACGTCGCAGGAGATTGATTTGGCGTATGCGCGGGTGCGGGCGACGCGCATGACCTACGTGGGCGAGATGGGCTGGGAAATTAATGCGCCGACGGAGTTTGCCCAGGGGTTGTATGATGCGATTATGGCGGCGGGTGAGGAGTTTGGCGTGGTCAATGCGGGCTACCATGCCATGAATTCGCTGCGGATTGAGAAGGGGTATCGCCATTGGGGGGATGATATGACGGATGAGGATACGCCGTTTGAGGCGGGGGTTGGGTTTGCGGTGGCGTTGGGGAAGGCGGGGGAGTTGAACGGCCGTTCCCGCCTGCAACAACAAAAAGAGCAAGGTGTCACCAAACGGCTCGTCCAATTTGCCCTGGAGGATGAAAATTTCCTCCTCTACCACAACGAACCGATTTGGCGCAACGGCGAAATGGTGGGCTACATCGCCTCGGGCATGTTCGGCCACACCATTGGCGCGGCGATTGGGCTGGGGTATGTGAAGAATGGCGGGGAGATTGTAACGGCCGATTTTGTGAATAACGGCCGTTATGAAATCGAAGTAGCCAATGTTCGGGTTCCGGCGCGGGCTTCGTTACGGCCGTTTTATGACCCGAAATCTGAGAGAGTGAAGGCGTAATTTGATAGTGCGTAGTGCGTAGTGCGTAGCCAAGACTATTTACGCACTACGCACTACGCACTACGTATTCCCAACATGAGGAGAACACAATGAACATGAAAACACACGCACGAGTCGTCATCATCGGCGGCGGTATGATGGGAGTGGGGCTGCTGTATCATCTGGCGGAGGAGGGCTGGGGCAATGATGTCGTTTTGATCGAAAAAGGGGAACTCACCTCCGGCTCCACCTGGCACGCGGCCGGGCAATGCCCCAGCTTCATCGCCAACTACAACATGGCGATGATCCACCATCACGGCAACACCCTCTACCCCAAATTGGAAGCGATGACCGGGCAGGCCACTGGCTGGCACGGCTGTGGCGGCATCCGCTTTGCCCTCTCCCAAGAGGAGCTGGATTATTTCAAATTGGTGCAGGGAACGGCCGCTAACATCGGCTTCCGCATGGAGATCATCGGCCCCGACGAAATTCGGCGACTCAACCCCTTCGTGGACACCAAAGGGGTCATTGCCGGAGCCTGGACGCTGGACGACGGCCATGTAGACCCCTCAAGCTGCTGCAATGCGATGGCGATTGGGGCGCGGAATATGGGGGCGACCATCTACAAATACAACCGCGTTTTGGGCATAGACAAGCTGCCCAACGGCGAATTCAAGGTCAGAACCCAAAACGGCGACATCACCTGCCAGCATGTGGTCAATGCGGCGGGCTGTTACGCCGACCGTGTGAGCGCCTGGTTGGGGGTGAAGACCCAATTCACCAACATGCTGCACCAGTACGTCGTCACCGAAGAGATTCCCGAATTTGCTGCCCGTGACGTGGAACTGCCCGTCATGCGCGACCCGTACCCCAACGCCTATTATCGGCAGGAGCAAAATTCGGGGCTGATTGGCATTTATGAACGCGCCAACACGGTGGAAGCATGGGCGGGTGTGGGGCAGAAGTGGGAGGCGGAAAACGAGCTTTTTGCCCCCGACTTTGACCGCATTATGCCCTGGCTAGAGCGGGTGATGGAGCGGATGCCGATTTTTGAGTCGGTGGGGATTATGCGCGTGATTAATGGCGCGATTTCGCATACGATTGACAGCAACCCGCTGGTTGGCCCGGCTCCTGGTGTGAAGAATTTCTGGCTCTGCACGGGGTCGAGCATTGGCATCGCGCAGGGGGCTGGCTGTGGCAAATATTTGGCGCAGTGGATGGTGCATGGGGATGCGGAGATTAACATGACGGGGCTGGACCCGCGCCGTTTTGGCGATTATGCCGACAAAGCCTATACCGATGCCAAAGCCCATCGGGAATATTGGGATATGTATGATTTGGTGCTGCCGGGGGAGGAGCGGCCAGAGGGGCGGCCCGCACGGGCTACGCCGCTTTACGCAAAGCAGAAGGCGAAGGGGGCGGTGCATACGGAGGGCTTTGGCTGGGAACGGCCGAAATGGTATTCCCCCGACGGCCGTGAGGAGGAATGTGGTTTCCGCCGTAACAATATTTTTGACGTCATTGGCGACGAGCATCGGGCGGTGCGAGAGCGGGTGGGGGTGATGGAACTGCCCAGCTTTTCTAAGTGGGATGTGTCGGGGGCGGATGCGGCGGCCTTTTTGGATCGGATTACCGCCAATAAGCTGCCGAAGGTGGGGGGGATTGTGTTGACGCACGCGCTGGGGGAAAACGGCCGTTATCAAACCGAATTCACCATCACTCGACTGGCTGAAGATCGCTTCTACCTCCTTTCCGCCTCCTTCTGCCAACTGCGCGATGGCGATCTGCTGGCCTTTGCCCAGCGCGAGGGCGAGGATGTGGTCATCCGCGACATCACCATGGATTACAGCGTCCTCATCGTCGCTGGCCCCCACTCCCGTGACCTATTGTCCAAACTGACCGACCAGGATTTGACCAACGCCTCTTTCCGCTGGCTCAATGGCAAGGAAATTGAGGTGGCGGGCATTCCGGTGCGGGCTTTGCGGGTCAACTACGTGGGCGAATTGGGCTGGGAGCTGCATGTGCCGATGGCGCAGGTGGCTGAGTTGTATGATGCGGTGTGGGCGGCTGGTGAGGAATTTGGTGTGGCCGATTTTGGCACGTATGCCATGAACAGCTTACGCATTGAGAAGGCGTATGCGGGTTTTGGGGTGGAGTTGACGAATGAAATCACGCCCGTTGAGGCGGCGATGGAGCGGTTTGTGCGGCTGGATAAGGCGTTTGTGGGGAAAGAAGCGGTACTGGCTGCCAAAGAACGTGAACCTCGCCTGCAGATGTGCTATGTCGAGGTCAATGTCAGCGATGCCGATGTGGCTGGTGGCGAACCTGTCTTCCACGAGGGACAAGTAATTGGCCTGACGACTTCGGGTGGCTACGGCTACACGGTGCAGAAGAGTCTGGCCTTTGCCTATGTGCGGCCGCAGTTTACCAAGCCTGGCACGACGTTTGAGATTGAGATTTTGGGCGAGCGGTGCGCGGCGACGGTGCTGGCGGAGGCGGCGTATGATGCGGGGAATGCGCGGTTGAAGGCGTAGGGTGTAGATTGTGAAGGAGGGAAAAACGGCCGTTTTTCCCTCCTTGCGTTAAGAAAACGGCCGTTTTCCAATTACGGCAACTTATCCGCTTCGTCTGGTTCAACATCTGGAGCCTTGGCAAGCACAGCCAACAGTTTTTCACGGCTCCCGCGCCTGGCACGCTCTTGCAAATACTCCTGGGTGTTGATAGTCGCCATTTTTTCGGCAATTGCCAACGTGATAAACTGATTAATGGAGACCCCCTCTCGTGCAGCCAATTCACGCAGTTGCTCATGAACCGATGTCGGTAATCGTAAACTTAACACACTCATGATATTGCTCCAATTAACTTCAAGAATTCACTGGGCGTAATGGTTTGAATCCCAAAGCGTTCTGTACCGATAAAATCGCGCTGATTGAACGTCACAATGTATTGGCATCTAGCGGCGACAGCCAATTCAAGTACAAAGTCGTCGCCTGGATCACGCAAGTAAGGTCGCCACAGGTAATGAATTTCGTGTGGAATGCACAAAGCACAAAGCGCGTCTACTAAATCAGCAACATCGTCCTGTGTTAACCCTAGCTCAAGGCGGTGTCGCAACAAGACATCTTCATATTCCAAAACTAACGCTACTGAGAGATGAGCATTAAACAGGCCAAGACCAAGCAGCGAAAGTAGTTTGGCTGAAGCCCCACGCCGTGAACGTTGAGCGGTAATGAGAATGTTGGTGTCCAGGACGATTTGCGGCACACTCATATCGGTATTGTATACGATACCGACGTAAAAGCAATGTCCGAAGCCATTACCATATACGACACGCTCTTGTCAAAGTGCTTCGACCATACCCCAAACCCACCCGCCTCTAAATTTGTGCCAACCTACAACCCAGATACAATTGATGCGAGAACGAACATCGTTAGTTCGACAATTGGTGGCATATGGAGCGGGTTTTCCATTCCGATGCCGACATTCTGTTTTTGTCATATGCCAGTTAGCGGAAGGTAGAGTTTTAAAGTTTAGGAGAGATAAACGAACAATGTTTAGAATTAGTTTGGTTGTAGCGGCCATCGTGATGATGGCCTTTTTACTGGGGTGTAGCAATGAGCCAGATGTGCCGGTGACGGAGAGTGGGGCAGAAACGGCCGTTTCCAACCTCCAACCCACCCCCACAACCGCACCCACCCTGGCTCCCACCCTTGTCCCCACCCCCGTGAACACCATCGGTGCCCCCGCCAGCCCCACACCCGTCGCCACCGCCACCGCTTCCCCCACACCCCTTGCCACCGACACGCCCGTACCTACGGACACCCCAGTTCCCACCACCACACCTTTGCCCACCGCTGTGCCACCCACCTTGCCGCCACCCACAGCCATACCCACCGCCACCCCCGTTCCCGCGCCCGATGCGTTTGGCCTGACGGCCACCTTTTTGGTTGAAGGCAGCCTGACCTATGCGGTCAACCAGGACATCTGGTTTCAATTTGAGCTGCACAACCCCAATCGCGTGGAAGTGAAATACGGTGCCTTGGGCATGTATCCAAGTAAAGATGGCGTGGATCGCCTGGATTTGTTCCAGTTTAGCTGGTCAAATGCGACGACGAAACCCGAAGGGCTTAGGTGGCGTGACCACATCAACCTGCCCGAACCGGGCGTATACAAGGTGCGTATTGCCATCTGCCTGGCCGAATCACGGAGCAGTTGTGAATCATCACCAACGGCCAAGTGGGTGACGCTTTCAGCCGATGAGGTAACGATTACGGTGCATTAACATTTAGCCGGGGTTGAGGCTTGACTGGATCTGGCTAATTTCAATATAGAACGTAGATTTGCCTGATTTTAAAGCGGTGAAAAACCTGTATTTATCAGGCAAATCTGCGTCCCAATTAACCCTTCTGCAAATCGCCCAAAATTTGCCGTGCCGCCAGTTGACCCGGTGCGCCCATCACACAGCCGCCGGGGTGGGTGCCGGAACCACACTGATAATACCCCTTGATGGGGGTACGATATTGATTCCAGCCGGCCGCCGGGCGGAAAAAGTACATTTGCGGGGTCAAAAACTCCCCGGCAAAAATGTTGCCCTCGCTCAACCCTACCTTGCGCTCAATATCCAGCGGTGTCACCACTTCGCGGTGCAAAATCAGGTCGCTGAAGTTGGGGAAAAAGGATTCAAACGTTTTCTGCACGGTGTCGCCCAAATTTTCCCGCTCTGTATCCCAATCGCTGTCCTTCAGTTTGTATGGCGTATATTGCACAAAGCAAGACATGATGTGTTTGCCGGGCGGGGTCATATCGGGGTCAATCATAGATTGGATGCAGCAGTCGAGATACGGCCGTTTACTAAACGTCCCATATTTGGCATCATCAAACGCCCGCTCCAGATAATCCATGCTCGGCCCCACGTTGATAAAGCCACGATACATATCGGTGCGGTTGGGCAGCGCCGGATACGTTGGCAGGCCATCGAGGGCAAAGTTAACCTTGGCCGATGTCCCCTGGAATTTGAACTTTTCGATATTGGTCACCAAATCGCTGGGCAGTTCACGCGGGTCGGCCAGTTGCAAAAAGGTGCGGCGCGGGTCGAGGGCGCTGACGATGGTGTCGGCGTACAGTTCGTCGCCGTTTTCCAGCGCCACGCCAACGGCCGTTCCATTGCGGGTGATGAGTTGCGAAACGGCCGTATTTAGCCGAATCTCCGCCCCAAACGCCTGCGCCGCCCGCGCCACCGTCTGCGTAAAGCCGCCGTTGCCCCGCTTGTGGAACCCCCACTCACCAAACGTGCCGTCAATTTCCCCCAGCGAATGGAACAACAGCACCAGCCCCGACCCCTGCGAACGGGGGCCAACCTTTGTGCCAATAATCCCCGACGACGACAAAAACCCCTTGATGATGTCGGACTCAAAATAATCATCCAGAATTTCCGCCGCGCTGCCCGTCAGCAGCCGCGTCAGCATCGTCAGCACCTTGCCATCAGCCCCGCCCAAATGCGCCGCCAGCCGCGCCCGCCGCGCCACCTCCTCCGGCTCATCACTCAAAATGTTGGGCGGAATGTCGCTCAACAGCGGCTTGAGCAACTGGCACACCTGCCCCATCATGTGGCTGTAATCGGCGTAGGCTTCGGCATCTTTGCGTGAATGGCGGGCAATTTGATGGTAGTTAAAATAATCATCCGCGCCAAACTCCAGATAATCGCCGTTTTCCATCGGGGCAAAGGTGGTGGGCATCGGCAGCACCATCATCCCGTGCTTCACCAGCTCCAAATCGTGGACAATATCGGGGCGCAGCAGGCTGATGGCGTAGGAGAAGGTGGTGAATTGAAAGCCCGGCAGCAGCTCCTCGGTAATGGCCGCCCCGCCCACCAGATGCCGCCGCTCCAGCACGACGGTTTTGAGGCCGCTTTTTGCCAAATAGGCCGCATTCACCAGCCCGTTGTGTCCCCCACCAATCACAATTGCATCATATTTTGCTATTTCTGACATAGTTTTCCTGATCTCTGACAGGATTAACAGGATTAACAGGATTAAAAACGTACAATCCTGTAAATCCTGTAAATCCTGTCAAAACATCTTATGCTGTTTTTCGTGCCGGATTATAAAATGGCAGGCGGGTGATCTGCGCCGGGAAATATTGTGAACGGTGCAGCACCTCCATTTCGACAAAGACCCGCGCCCCTTCGACCGCTACGCCGGCCGCAATTTTGGCAATGGCAATGTGGCGCTTTAGCAGGGGCGAAAAAACAAGGCTGGTGACATAGCCCACGTATTCGCTGTTGGGGTTGACGTTGTAATCGTCGCTGTAGATGTAGAGCGTGTCCTGGTACAGCATGTCGGCTTTGGGGGCGATGATGCCTTGGCGGTTGTGGATTTGTTCGTAGACTGCGGCATCGAGCATGAGTCCAACCGTGTGCCAGCGTGCGGTTTTGTGCTGGATGGCGTGTTCGATGGCGGTGCGACCGATAAACGGCCGTTTATCCCCCGCCAACCCCCGCAACATCCACCCCAACCCCAGCTCCAGCGGCGTTTCCCGCTGCGCATCCACCCACGCATACCGCGCCGAGGCAAAATCCACCCCAATCAACAGCAGCCCCGCCTCAATCCGCGCCATGCTCAACGCCCGCGACCCCATCAGCGTCAGGTTATACCCCCGCCCCGCCTCCCGCAGCGCATCCCAAACCGCCAGCGCATCGTCACGCTTCACCCAAATCTCATACCCCACATCCCCCGTAAACCCCGTGCGCGACACCACCACCGGCTTTTTAGCAATCTTTGTTTCCGTCAGGCCAAAGTAGCGCAACCCGGCCACATCCTGGGTCAACTGCTGCAAAACCGCCAGCGAATGCGGCCCCTGCACCGCCAAAATCCCATAATCTTCGGAAATATCTCTAATTTCCACCTGCTGCCGCCCCGCCAAATCAGAAAAATATTTCAAATTTGGCTCCGCCGCCGTCAGCCAATACTCATCCTCGGCCACGTGCAGCAGCACCCCGTCTTCCAGCACAAAACCAGCGTCATTGCACCAAATGGTGTACTGCGCCCGCCCCACCGGGCATTTCGCCACATCCCGCACCAGCACCCCCGACAAAAACCGGGCAGCATCTGCGCCCTTGATGTGATATTTAAACAGCGGCGAGCTGTCAAACAAAGCCACCGCATTTCGCGCCGAAAAATATTCAAACACGGTTGAATATTGATACTGCGTCGGGCTGGCATACCCCACCCAGTTATCCCAAAACATCGTCTCGTTGCTCTCCAGCAAACGTGGGTAAAACGGGGATCGTTTTATCATACTCCTTACCTTTTGCGGGGGATTGGAGATTGGAGATTGGAGATTGTTACAGGTTCAATCTCCAATCCCTAATCTCCAATCCCCAATCTCATTCCGGGCTAATCGTGGGCAACAGTTCCTTATACACTTTCATAATGATGGATGTTGAGGTGGAAACAATGCCATCAATCGCATGAACCCGTTTGGTGATCACCTCCATCAAATGGTGATGATCACGACAGGTTAACTCTGCGAGCAAATCGGGCGTGCCGGTAATTGCCATCAAGTAGCTGACTTCGGGGATCGCTTTTAGCTTCTCGGCAACAGCGTCCAGCTTACCGGGCTGCACGACCACGTTAAGAAAAGCGGAGGCGTTGAACCCCAGCTTCATATAATCAAACGTCGCCCGCAGCCGCAGCGTGTCGTCATCGAGCAAACGCGCCACGCGATTACGCACAGTGCTTTCGGCAACGTTGAGCATTTTGGCAATATCGGTATAGGGTTTTCGCGCATCTTCTTGCAGCGCCCGAATGATGGCAATATCCAGCTTGTCCACAGTACAACCCTCGCTTTTTTGCGAAATTCGCAGAAATTGTACAAAAATACGCGAATTGTGCAAAATATTTGCGCTGGGAAAACGAATATTGTCGGAGCATGGCTCGAAGCGACACAGAGAAAACGCAAAAAGCCACAGAAGTTTTGTTGTGACATCTGTGACTATCGCGGATTAAATAAGTTACGCTAGAAGTTCAACTTCTTCTGAGAAGTTGAACTTCTCAATGGGCGTCCACCTCCAACAGCCGCACCCGCAGCGGATTCTTTTCTGCCAACTCCTCCACCCCCGCCACCGGGTGCCAATCATGCCACAAAACGCGATCTTGCTCCATTCTCTTACACCTGTCCTGCAAGGAAAACGCTGATTTGCCTGATCAGTTTGGGTTCTGTTGGTATTTGGTAAAAAGAAGCAGATCTCACCGCAAAGATCGCAAAGATTTAGCTTGTTTTCTGGGTCTTTGGGATCTCATGGGGTTGACGGAACACATTGTAGTGTCGAGGCATGCCTCGACACTACAATGTGGGGTGGCCCGACGAATGCCTGAAGAACCCTTGTTTTCTTCTCTTTCTTTGCGCCCTTTGCAGTTCAAATTCTGAAATGTCAACAGAGCCTAATCAGGCAAATCAGCGTCCCATTTTTATGCTTCGACTCGCCCACGTGCGCCAAAAAGTCTCTGCGTCATCACGGTAAAAGTTGCCCCAGGCTACATTTCCAGGAATGCTTGCGGCGACGCATCTGCCGGGGCTGTCATTTATATGCAAATGCTGTTAGCTTCCCCCCCACTTTCCTCTACCAAATCCACCTTTACCTCACTGTAGATGCACCAAAAGTAGACACCTGCTACATCCCAACAACAAATCGCCCGTTGCGCCCGCCGTCTAGCTGCTGGTACAGCCGGGCGCGGGGATGAGAAACGGCCGTTTCGCCCTCTGCCTGCCTTCCTGTCCATGTTAAAAATGGTGTAAAAACGGCCGTTTTCGATGCGCCGCTACTCATCCGCCAAAGCCAGGTGGCGGTAGCCGCGATTCCAGTAAAGAAGCGGTTCGTCGTCAGGGCGGGGAACACCGCTGGCTTGCACTTCGCCAATATAAATGGTGTGGGTTCCGGCGGCGAAACGGGCGTAGATGGTGCAGTCGAGCCAGGCGAGGGCATCTTCGAGAACGGGAGCACCAGTAACGGCCGTTTTCCAATCCCCCTCCGCAAACCGATCCTCATCCTTCACCCAGGCAAACCGATTCGACAAATCCATCTTGTCGCGGGGCAAAATGTTAACCGCAAAGACCGTGCCTGCCTTTTCCATCAGCTCATAAGACGACGTGCTGTGGTCAATGCAAACCATAATCAGCGGCGGCGAGGGTGAAACCGAGGTAAACGCCGACACCGTCATGCCATGCAGCCGAGGGTCATCGGGAGCTTTAATGGTGACAATGGTGACACCAGAGGGAAAAAGGCGTAGTGCCTCACGGAAATTTTCAGATGTAACGGGCATGTTGGGTACTCCTGTTAAGAAATAGGGAGATTAGGAGACTAAGAGACCGAGAGACTGACGCAATCTCCCAATCTCCTAATCTCCCAGTCTCTTAATCTGCCTTTGTCATAAGTTAAGGTGACGGCGCACGACAGGGGCAATGTCGGCCAAAGTTTCAATTTGGCTGGCGTAATGGGCGTGGTTGGCACCCACAATAACGGTAGGGACAGGGTTGGTGGTGTGCTGGCGATGGTGTTTTTCTTCAATGTTGCCGTGGTCACTGGTGATGAGCAGCAGCCCGTTTTCATGGGGCCAATGGGCAACAAGGCTGCCCAGCACCGTGTCGAGCATTTCCAGATGGCGGGCTGCATCGGCCAGCGGGCCGCGATGGCCGAGCCGGTCACTGGGCCAATGTTCAAAAAAGCTGAAGCGGTAAGTGGCGGCAAGCTGGGCAAGGCGCTGACCAGCCTCCTCCAGTGTCAGCAGGGGCATGTCGCTGTAGCCAAGCTGGTCGCGCCACGCCTGGTTGGTGAAGCCGGGGCTGACGGCGTGGCCTTGCTGGAGATCAACGGCCGTTTTTAACCCCACGCCACCCACCATTGCCGCCATTGGCACCGCCGAAGGCAGCCGCTTGCCGCTGTCCAGGCTGTCAAAATAGCCCTGTGGGTAGGGAGAAAGCAGGGCAGCACTGCCCGCTACTTCGGAAAACAGCGACCCCTGCCGAATCACCTCGCGCACCGCTGCATTGGGCTTTGGCCCATAATGCTCCCCAATCAGCCGGGGGACGTTTTTGCCCGTGAGAATGGTGGCCTGGCCGGTGGCACTTTGCGGCCGGCCGGAAACACCCAGGCTGGCATCGGTAGGAACCAGCGTGGCACCGGGTGTGTCAATGCGCTGCCGCGTGGCAAACCAGTTTTCCCCCAGCAGGCTGGTCAGGGCGGGCATGGCGGCGTGGCAAAAGGGGTTGACGGCGGGGTCGTTGCTGCCCAAGCCCACGCCATCCATAAAAAAAATGTGGACAAAGGGATGGGAGGGCGGGGTTGGGAAAAAAAACGGCCGTTGGAGATGTTGCATACTCATGGCGGGGAAGTGTACAGAGGATGAGCGGCGTAGTCAATTTGGGCGATTGCAGTGGCAAGACAGGCCATTTTTGTCTACAATAATCATCCAATGGAGCCATCACACTACCCTCAGCAGCGTCTGAACCATCTTCGCCTGTCCTGAATAAATTTTGCGTTGATTTTTTAGGCAAAAGCTAGCTCCTAAGTTGCCATACTGTGAAAATTTGCTCACAATTCTCGCTGTTAGATGGTTCTGTTGGGCATAGTCATGAACTGGGAATTTAGATTTATCTTGCTCATACCCTTGTTAGCCGCAGGAATGACCGCTGGCGTGGCCGCCTATGCCATTTCGCGCTGGCGCGTTGCCGTCTGGGTTCCCTACTTTTTTGCCCTTATGGTCGCCATTTTTACTTGGTCACTGGGCTACACCCTGGAAATTGCTGCCCGGCCGCTTGCCAGCAAAATTTTGTTTGCCAAGATCGAATACCTGGGTATTGCCACCGTCTCGCTCTTCTGGTTTTTGTTTGCGGCGCATTACGCAGGGTATAGCAAAGCAATAACGCGCTGGCGGCTGTTCGGGTTGGGTCTTGTGCCATTTGTAACCATTGTGCTGGCCGTGACCAATGAGCGTCACTTGCTAATCTGGCGCACGTTGATGCTGCAAGAAACAAGCTCATTTCTGGCACTTAAACTGGAATATGGCAGCTGGTTTTGGGTGCATGTTACGGTTTCATATCTGCTGCTGGCTGCTGGTACAGTGATGATTATGAGTGCTGTGCGCCGTTTCCCGCTGGCCTATCGCGCCCAACTGCTGCTGCTCATTGTTGGCTCGCTGTTTCCCTGGCTGGGCAATTTATATTCTCTGTTTAACCTGGGGCCGATTCCTGAGCTGGACTGGACGCCGATTGGCTTTGCGCTGTCGGGAATGATTGCGGCCTGGGCGGTATTTCGGCTGAATTTGTTTGACCTGGTGCCGGTGGCGCGGCGGGTGACGCTGGACAGTATGCGCGAAGGGGTGGTGGTGCTGGATTTACAGAACCGGATTGTAGACGTTAATCCGGCGGCGCGGTTGATTTTTGGTGAAGCGAGGGAGGAAATGATCGGCCGGCCGTTAGCCTCATATTTAGCGCACCAACCAGAGCTAATTGCCCAGTATGAAAATGTATTTGAAGGCGACAGCCTGCTAACGCTTTCAGTGCAAGGGGAGCGGCGCGAATATGATTTGCAGATTTCGCCGCTATATGATGATGTGCTAGCACTGCGGGGGCGGTTATTTGTGTTGCGTGATGTAACGCCCCGGCGACAGGCGGAAAGCCAGTTGGCGGCCAGCGAGGCACGTTACCGGCTAGTGTCGGAAATGGTGTCAGATTACGCCTATGCTTATCAGGTAGATGAGCAAGGGCAGACCAGGCTGGAGTGGGTGACAGAAGCGTTTACCCGCGTCACTGGCTATTCGGCAGCGGCGATGCAGGGGCAGGGAGGATGGCTGACGGTGGTGCATCCAACAGATCAGGGTTTGTTCCGGGCGCGTAGTGCGCGGCTGCTGGCGGGCGAGGCGGATGAGTCGGAGTACCGTATTGTGACACGGGCGGGAGCCGTGCGGTGGCTGCGTGATGTTGGACGCTCGTTGCGCGATGAGCAAACGGGGTGTGTTACTCATATTTATGGGGCTGCCACCGACATTACCGAGAGCCGCAGGGCGCGGGAGGATTTGTTGGCGCAGAAGCAGCTTTTTGAGAGTTTGGTGCAGGTGGCGCGGGCCACGGCCGAAGGGCCAGAGATTGAGAAAGTGCTGCAAAATGCGGTGTACGTGGCTGCCACGTTAACCGAGGCGGAGCTAGGCAGCTTGCTGCTGGTGGATGGAGAGCTGCGGGTGACGCACAGCTATCTATCGGGGCGGGAAAACAGCAATGGGCAGCATGATGGGCTGCTGCAAACGGTGATGAAGCAGGGTTTGGCGCACTGGGTGGTGGTTAACGGCCACTCTACGCTTATCCGCGACACGTTTCAGGATGACCGCTGGGTGAAGCTGCCGGGCGAGATTAAGCCGGCCCGTTCTGCAATGGCGGTGCCAATTATGAGTGGGGAGCAGGTGCTGGGGGTGCTGACGCTACAGCATTCACAGGTGGATTTTTTCCGCGATGCGTATGTGGGGTTGATGGAGGCGGCGGCTGACCAGATGGCGCTGGCGCTGCGGAATGCCCAAATGTATGACATGCAGCATCGGCTGGCGGATCATCAGACGGTTTTGTATGAGGTGCTGCGGCTGATTAGTTCGCATTTAACGCCGGAGACGGTGGTGCAGACGGCTACGGAGACGATTGCGCGGCTGACGAATTGGACGGCGGTGGCGATTTTGGTGCATGATGAGGCGGCAAATCAGTTTGTGGTGCAGTCGGCCACGGGTGGTTTGGCGGCATATATTGGCAAGTGGGTGCCGGTGAAGTTGGGCAGCAGCGAACGGCCGTTTCGGGAATGGGAACAACCACCACCGCCAGCCAGTGAAGGGTTGACGCTGGCCGATAAGCGGCAGGTGCTTTCCATTCCTCTGTGGCACGGCGGCGAACGGATTGGGGTTTTTTATGTGGAGAGTGAACAAAAACGGCCGTTTTCCCGCCATGACCGTCAATTAGCCGAAGCCTTGGCCGAAGCCATCTCGCTGGCAATGGACAACGCCCGCACCCATGTTGAACTGCGCGAATACGCCGCCGGACTCAGCACACTCTACACCGTCACCCGTCAGGCCAGCAGTTCACTCATCATTGGCGACACCCTGGAAAAAACCCTCTATGCCGCCATTACCGCCCTGGGGTTTGAAATGGGCGTCATAACCTTGCTCCACCCCGAAGATGACCTGCTGTATGTTGAAGCCGCCTTTGGCTTTAACGAGGCAGTGGCCCAGCAGATGAAACAAGGCGATTTGCGCGGCAGCGTGTGTGAATTTGTCCATTTGCGCCAGGAGCCGCTGCAAATTGATGATGTGGCGCAAGATTTTGACCCCGTGATCAAGCTACAGCCCGACTTGCGAGCCGTCCTGGCTGGTATCAAGCGGCTGGGAGCGCGTTCCTATTCAGGCATTCCCTTGCTGCATCGGGGCGAATCGTTGGGGAGCCTGTGTTTGTTTTCCCGCCAGCCCCGTGCCTTGTCCCTTTCAGAGGTGTCGCTGCAAATTACCATTGGGCAACAAATTGCCACGGCACTTGTCAATGCGGATTTGTATGAACACGCACGGCGGCAGCTTCGGGAGCAGACAGCCATTCGAGAGGCGATGGCAGTGATGACCTCGACCATTGCCCTGCCCGATGTACTGGCGCGAATTGCCCAGCAGATGTGCCAGGTGTTGGGGGCAACCAGTGCTTATATTTGCAGTTTTGATGACGATACTTTTTACTCAACGGTATTGGCTGAGTATGTAGGGGAGAGTGCCACGGCGAGTGAGCGTGAATCGGATTTAGGCACGGTTTATTACATGCCGGAGCAGTTCCCGCGTGATTTGCAGTTGATCAAAGTAGGCTGGCCGACGACGATTCATGGTGATGATGAAGATTTGAATGCGCATGAGCAGCAGCATTTGCAAAAGCACGGGGTAAAAAGTTTGCTGGTGCTGCCGATGCAGTTTGGCGGCAGAACGGTGGCTTATGCTGAGGTGTGGGAAAGCCGGCGGCGGCGGGAATTTTCGCCGGATGAGGTGGCGCTGGGGCAGGCGATTGCGCAGCAGGCTTCGATTGCGTTTGAAAATGCGCGGCTGTTTCAGTCGGTAGAAAATGAACGGACGCGACTGAATGCGTTGATTCAGGCCAGCCGGGACGGAATTGTGCTGATTGGGACGGATAACCGGATTAAGGTGATTAACGAGATGGCTCTGACGCTGCTGGGGTTGACGGATGGGGTGCAGGCGTGGATAGAACGGCCGTTACGCCATGCCATCAAACAGTTACGCTCCATCTCGCCACAGCTTGTAGATCTGGTGCTGGAGGAAATTACACGGCTGCGTGCAAACGACGAACAGCCCGGTTTTGGCGAGTTTGAGGCCAATAACTACATCACTCAATGGCTCAACCTGGCGGTGGTGGCCGAAGGCAACCGCATCGGCCATTTGCTCATTTTGCGCAATGTCACCGATGAACGGCGGCTGGGTCGAATGCGCGAGGATTTGGTACATACCATTGTCCACGATTTGCGTAATCCGCTGTCGGCGGTGAATATTTGCGTGGAGTTGATGACAGAGCAGTTGGCAAGCGTGCAGTTGAGTAGTGAAATTTACGATTATTTGGGGATTGTGCAGCGTAATACGGAGAAAACGACGCGGCTGGTGGATATGATTCTGGATATTAACCGGCTGGAAAGTGGGCAGATGCCGATTTCGTTCCGTCCGGTGGTGCTGGCGGAACTGGTGGATGAGGTGTTGAGGCTGCAACGGCCGTTAGCTGAAGAAGACCAGATTCATCTGGAACAAGATGTGCCGTTGTCGCTGCCCAAAGTATTGGTGGATGCCAACCTGATCGAGCGCGTGCTGCAAAATTTGCTGGACAATGCCCTGAAAACAACACCGGCCGGCCGAGGCAGCATTCGCGTTGAGGCGCGGAGTGCCAGCACCGAAAGTGGGCGACGGGTACTGGTGTCGGTGGTGGATAACGGGCCGGGAATTCCGGCAGATATTCGGGATCATATGTTCCAGAAGTTTATTACCGGTGAAGGGCAGCGGCGGCGCGGGACGGGGTTGGGGCTGGCCTTTTGCCGCATGGCGATTGATGCCCACGGTGAGGATATTTGGGTGGCGCAAAGCGAACGAGGTGTGGGGACGACGATTACGTTTTCATTGCCGATTGCCCTGGGATAAAAAAGTTGATGGATGCAGATGTTGTGGTAATTAATGAGCAGTTGGTGATTCCACTCTCAGAACTATTATTTCGCTTTTCTACTAGCAGTGGGCCGGGGGGGCAGCATGTCAACAAGGCGGAGACGCGGGTAACGCTGCTGTTTGATGTGGCAAATTCGCCGCTGCTGGATGAGGAGATGCGGGAGCGGCTGCTGCGGGGGCTGGCCGGCCGTCTGGATAAGGACGGGGTGCTACAGCTACACGTGCAAGATTCGCGCAGTCAATGGCGGAACCGGGAAACGGCCGTTTCTCGCTTCCAGGCTCTCCTCGCCGCCGCCCTCATCAAACCCAAAAAGCGCAAACCTTCCAAGCCCAGTCGTGCTGCCCAGGAAAAACGGCTGGAAACCAAGAAAAAGCAGGGGCAGAAAAAGCGGGAGCGTGGGCGACAGTGGGAGCAGTGAGCGGTAATGTCGTTGCACGACCGCTTCGCGTACGGTTATCAATAATCGGTAATCGGTAAACAGTAGAACCGATTACCGATTACTGGTTACTGATTACCGAAAAGAGCAGCTTCTTTCTCCTGCGCCAACCTCTTACCGGCCGGCACATCCACACCCCACAGCAAATACATGCCAACGACAAAGAAAATGATGAGGCTGAGAACGCCGGGGCGGCTGCTGTTGAAAAAGGCGACAGCCAGCACAAAGACCAATGGGCTGAGGAAGGAGGCGAATTTGGACATGATGCTGAAGAAGCCAAAAAATTCGCCGCTCATTGAGGCCGGGGTCATGGCGGCGTAGAGGCTGCGGCTAAGTGCCTGGCTGCCCCCCTGTACCACGGCCACCATCCACGCTAGAAACCAGAATTCGATCACGGAGTTGAGGAAATAGCCCCAGACGGCAATGATGGCATAGGCTGAAAGTGCCAGCAGAATGCTTTTCTTGGTGTCGAGCCAATCGGCAAACCCCTGGAAGAGGCCGGGGCCAAGCAGGTAGGCAAAGATTAACCCGACAAGCTGCACGCCAATCAGGATGCCGATGATAGCACCCAGGTTGCTGCTGCGCTGCGGTGGCAGGATGTCTACCTGAGCCAGTGACATGGCGTTGCCACTGCTGGCGGGGTCTTTGGCACCGCTGCTGACGAGGGTAATAACGTGTTCGCCTTCGCTGCCGGTGTCGAGTTGGGTGGTCACGCCATAGCGCACGGTGGCATTGTAGCCGTTGATGGTGATGGGGGTGCCATCTTCATCAAGCAGGGGGGTGCCGTCGAGCAGCACGTCCCAAATGCCGTAGTTGGGACCGGTGGCGTAGGTGAGTTTGAGCGATTGGCCGTTGAAGGGGATGTCGTAGCTGTCGTTGATAACGGCCGTTTCTGCATACACCACCCCGTTTTCTGCATCATTACACCAAAAAGCGTACCAGGCGCAGGCGGTGCCAAGCAAATTGGGGGCAATCGTTTCGTTGCTCCAGCTACCGTTGTAGACAATGGCCTTCGCGTCGGTGGCGGTGTAGGTTCCTTGACCCACGGAAACGGCCGTTTCCGCAAAGTCTGGCGAAGGCAGCCCCGTAATTGTCTTCGGCAGCAGTTGCCCACCCACAATCCCCACCAGTGGCAGCGCAATAATGTTAAACACCACAAACGCCGCATACATCGTTTGCCGCTTGTCACTTTTGCTGGGCAAATTGCCAAACACCAGGCTATAGGGAATCCCCACAAACTGCACCAGCAAAATTGCCAAAATCAGCTCCGTGCTGCCAAACCCCAGCTCGGCCCCATAAATCGCTGCCACCGAAATGATAATCCCAATGCCGTCGTTGTAAATGAGGAAAGCAATAAGGTAGCGGAACAAATCCTTATACTCCCGAATATCCCGAATCGTCTTGCGAATTTGCCCAAAGCTGCTGCCGATCAAACTTTCGCCCGGTGCCAGCCCCTTGCTCACAGCACGTGGTTCTGGCACATGACGGAAGATGGGAATAGAAAACACCGCCCACCAAATTGCCACACTGAGCAGCGACAGCCGCACGCCCCAGTTGCCCGGTAGCGTAAAAATCATCACCACGTTGACGGCAAGCAGCAACCCGCCACCCAAATATCCCAGCGCATAACCTTGCGACGACACCTTGTCCTGGTCTTCTTCTTTTGCCACGTGGGGCAACAGCGCATCGTAAAAAACGTTGGCCGCGCCAAAGCCAATGCGCCCCACGATAAAAAAGATGGAAGCCAGCAGCCAATCGCCCCGGTCAATCAGCACCAAAAGGCCGGTGCCGATGATGCCGATGGTGGTGAACAGTGACAAAAACTTCTTTTTGCCGCGCATAATGTCAGAGACGGTGCCAAGAATGGGGGAGATGATCGCTACAATGAAAACGGAAATGCTGAGGGTGAGCGACCAATATTGGGTGGCGGTGGCGGCACTGGGCAGATTGGCTCCTGCCACCTGGCTGTAGTAGACGGGCAGTACAGCAGCTAAAATGGTGGTAGCGAAGGCTGAGTTTGCCCAGTCATACATGGCCCAGGCGCGGGTGCGGCGTTTGTATTCCTGCTCGCTCAGGTTGGCAAAGGGGGAGGCGGTTTGGGCTGTCATCGGTTCTCCTCGGTCAATAGGACGCTGATTTACCTGATTTTTCAGATCAGACACATTGTGGATCATTACTGAATAGTGTGCTTGACATCAGGTGCAAGTGGCAAGTTACAAGTCGCAAGAGGCTGTTAGCAAAGGTAACTTGTTACTTGTAAGCTGTTACTTGTTCTGAGCCACACACTATTTGCTGAAGACCCTGACTTGTGAGCAATAGCCTCTGAATCCGCCTTCAGCAGCTTGTGGTAGTGCAAAAGCTGTTGTTGGAACGGCTACAGGCCGCTTGCTCAGTTTGAAATGAAAGCGCGTGGAGCGAAAAATGCAGGACGACACGGGTCGTACTCTTGCCCCAGCACAAGGCGGTAATTGTATGCGTAATCGTCCTCGTTGGCGATTAATTGGATCTCGCTCATGGGAATGTCGGCCACCCAGCGGATAAGCCAATCGTAGGAGCTTTTGAAATTGGGGGCAAAGTATTCCAGCGTTGTTTGACGGGTTGGTTCGATGGCTTCTTCGCTAATAACGGGGACAAAACCGTAGGTGTCGAGGTTGTCAGCGGCCAGCACCGCCATGTCGGGGTTGCCGCTGGCGTTGATCACTTCCACGGTGATGGGGGCGCGGCTGGCGCGGTTGAGGGCAGGGGGCAGGAAGAGCCGCTGGAAGGTTTCGGCCATTTCGTTTTCCCCTTCCCAAATGGGCAAATGCACTTGCGCCCCGGTGGTTGGCTCTGTCCAGGGGGTGGTTTTGCCAGCCACAAAGAGGTGCTGGATGCCGTTAGCGCGAATGGTGGGTGCCAGGGAGGCTAGTTGCAACATGCGGCCAATGTCGAGGTCAGTTTCGACGCTGTTCTGGAAGGTGTTCCAGAGGGTGGGGAATTCGGTGATGAGGCCGAGGTCTACCCCTTGGCGGAACATGGCGCGGAGTAATTCTTGCTGGCGGCGCCCCCGGTCGAAGTCGTTGGAGGCGAGGCGAGAGCGGGCGTACCAAAGGGCTAAATCACCGTCCATGTGGTAGGTTCCGGCTTCAAGGGCGAATTTTTCCCAGTTGTCGGGGTCTTGAATGTCAAGTTCTGGCGATTTGAGCCGCCAATCTTCGTAGCGGCAGGTGACGTTGATGTCTACGCCGCCGATGGCGTTTACGATGTCTTCAAACCCCTGGAAATCTACGCGGGCGTAGTAGTGGATGGGGATGCCGAAGTTGTAGAGGATGGTTTGTTTGAGCAGGTCTACGCCGCCGAGGAGGATGGCGGTGTTAAGGCGGCTCATGGTGTGGCCGGGCAGGTAGACATACAGATCGCGGGGGAGGGAGATCATGGAGGCGGTGGGGCCGTCGCGGTTGATGGAGACGATGATCATGGTGTCGGTGCGGATGTCGTTTTCGGCTAGGGGGAGGTCGCTGCCGAGGAGGAGGATGTTGGTGGTGTCGGCCGGCACATCGAAGCGGGGAACGGCCGTTGGGATAGCCGTTGAAATGGGTGATGCGCCTGAAGCCAGTACGCCGTTGCTAATGCCAAGCGTGGGTTCGATTTGTGGCAGGCTGGTGGGGGTTGTGGTGGGAACGGCCGTTTTGGTGGGCAGTGGCGTAGCGGTTGGCGTTTGGCTGGCGGTGGGGCTGGGGCCGGGCGTGGGTGAATGATCGGGGGTAGCCGTGGCCGTAGCAGCGTCGGGAACGGCCGTTTGTGTGGCGGTTGGTTCCAGCGTGGGGGTCGGTAATAGAGGAACGGCCGTTGGGAAGGGCGTGGGTAAAGCTGCTGTCCCTGCAAAGGGGCGGGCATTGCGGAAGATAAATAGACTACCTGCAATTAAGACAACGAGGACAACAAGCAGGATGAGAAGGAAACGTATTATTCGCATAAATACAGTATAGAACTACAGCTTTTCTCCAAATAGCGGCTCGGCACGCAGAAAAAACAGATAGCCCAGTACCAGAATGATGGCCGAGGTGATAAATGTTCGCAGTAAATAGGAGGGATCCATGCTGACCGGCCCATTGCTAAACCGGGTACCCCACAGGACGGTGCGGTAGCCGTCAATGATAGAGGCCATGGGGTTGATCCAGCGCATGACCTGGGCAGAGTTGAAGGTGGTGCCAAGAAAGGTTAACGGCCGTTCCAAATCCTCCAGCGGGTAAAAAATAGGTGTAGCAAAAAACCATGCCGTCAGTAGCACATCCAGAATCATCAAAATGTCGCGGAAAAAGACAGTTAGCGCCGAGACAAACAGGATCAGCCCCAGCATAAAAGTCAGTTGGGTAATGAGAATGGCGGGAACCCACAGGATATGACGCGAAATGCCAATACCAAAAATGAACAAGAAAAGGATGATGAGCAAAAACGAAATCGAAAAGTTGACCAAATTGGAAAGCAGTGCCGTGGCCGGCAGCAGTTCGCGGGGAAAATAAACCTTTTTTACCAGCCCCACATTGCCCACGACAGAGACAGCACCACTTTGCAGCGCCCCCGTAAAGAATGTCCATGGCACCAGCCCTACCAGCACAAACACGGCATAAGCCCGCGTATTGTTGTTAAAGCGACTCATGACGCTAAAGACAACGGTAAACACAACCATCAGCCCCAGCGGATTGAGCAGGCTCCATAGGACACCCAGCAGGGAATTTTTGTAGCGGGCTTTAAGGTCGCGCAGCACAAGATTGCGAAGTAGATAGCGGTAGTGGATCAATTCCTCAACCCGCTGCTGCCAAGTACCCCAGCGCTGGTCAGCGTCATAAATGTAGATGGGGGCTTTTTCACTGCGTTTTTCTATGCCAATTGTCATATTGTTCCTAACTTTGCCTCAATTTGTTTGATTCCGCAAAGCAGCAAAAGATTATAGCCTATCCGGGATGATCTGGGAATTTGATGAGAAGTGCAACAATTCTCATTTTTGATCAGCAATGCTCCATTTGAAATGGAGAAGGATAGGGGCGAGGCCAAACAGGTAGCCTGCTCACCAATTGCCTCGCCCGCTCTTGCCCAGCAACGGCCGTTTGTTCCCGTGGGGCCGTGGATGGTTTAGGTAACAGACGAGGCGGTTGGAGGAAACTGCCGTTTGTCCCCGCCAGGCCACTACCATTGGCTTTGGTTAAACGAAAAATTGTGCTGTCAATACGCCTGATAACTTGACTGCCGTTTTTCCCCTGATACAATGTTAGCGTTAACTGTTAGCGTTAACACAGCGGGAAAGAGTAAAGAACCAATGGATTCAAACGCAAAACGGGCAACCATTAAAGAAGTAGCGGCAGAAGCGGGGGTCTCGGCCATGACTGTCAGCCGTGTACTTAATGAAACAGGGCCAGTGGCAGAGGAAACCACCGAGCGCGTTTTAGCCGCTATTTCGGCCTTAAACTATATCCCCCATCGGGGGGCAAGGGCACTTGCTTCACAAAAAACCAACACCATTGGGTTACTTTTTCCCGAAATCAACGACCTCTTTTTCTTCCAACTGATGCGTGGCGTTCAGCTTGCGTTGATGCCCCACGGGTATGATTTATTGCTCTATTCAACGGCGCGGCCACAGGGGTTGGACGTGCTAAATTTACCGTTGGGGCAGCACAACACCGATGGCTTGATCGTTTTCACCGACAGCCTGGATGACACAGCCCTGCGGCGGCTCTATTCGGCGCGTTTTCCCATGGTGTTGCTGCACCGCACGCCGCCGCCGGATGTGGCCGTGCCTTCGGTTTCGTTTGAAAACAAGGATGGGGCGGTGAAGATGGTGCAGCATTTGCTGGGGTGTGGGCATCGGCGGATTGCTTTTTTGGCGGGTGCGCCAAATAACGAGGATGCGAATTGGCGGGAGGCAGGGTATCGGGAGGCGTTGGCGGCGGCGGATATTCCGTTTGATCCGCTGCTGGTGCGGGAGGCGCGGTTTGAGGAGGAAACGGCCGTTTCTGTCGTCACTGCCTTGCTCAAGGAAAAACGACCCATAGATGCCATCTTCGCTGCCGATGATGTATCCGCACGCGGCGCACTCCGCGCCGCCCATGCTGCTGGCTTGTGCGTTCCCAAAGACATCGCCATTGTTGGTTTTGATGATGCCCTGCTTTCACAATACACCGACCCGCCGCTGACCACCGTCAAGGCTCCCATCGAGGAAGCTGGGCGTGCTGCAGCCCGGCAGTTGCTCAAACTTATCAATACGGGTCAGGCAGATCCTTTAACACTATTGCCCACAGAACTGGTGATTCGGCAGTCATGCGGCTGCCAATCGGCGCAGGGAGGTGATTTTATACGAGTTAAAAAGCAACATAACGGCAATTCCGATTAAGGAACGAGGATTAAATACGTTACGCCAGAAGTTCAACTTCTTCTGAGAAGTTGAACTTCTAAATGGACAAGTTATTTAACCGTTTTTGTTCTGGCTTGTCCAGGTTAGGTACACTACTGCAAAATGTGAAAGAATCCATCTTGTTGAACGTGTAATTCCCACGAGGAGGAGAGAAATGAAAAGAACAGTTTATGTTGTCCTGTTATTTGTGTTATCAGCCATGATCCTTGCTGCCTGCGGTGGCACGCCCGCTGCCGAGGCCCCGGCAGAACCGGCTACTGAGCCTGAAGCCGTGCAGGAAGAGGCTAGTGAAGAAGTTGTGGCGGAACCAGAGGGAGAAACGGCCGTTAGTGAAGCCGTCAAAATCAGCATCTTTGTTGGTCTTGGTACCGGCACCGACCCCGACCAGATTACCGCCCAGGAAGCCCTGGCTGACGAGTTCAACAGCACCCACGATGACATCCAAATCGAATTTTTGATCGTCCCCAACGACGAAGCCAACGAACGGCTGCTGGCGATGGTGGCCGGTGGTGAAGCCCCGGAACTGGTAGGCCCCGGTGGTGTTGACGTGGCTGGTGATTACCGCGACATTTTGGCCGACGTGCAGCCACTAATGGATGCCGAAGGGTTTGACACCAGCGACTTTTACGGAGCAGCCGTTGATTTGTACGCTGGCGAAGATAAAACAGTCGGCATTCCGCTCGGCATGTTCCCCTCTTTCATCTTCTACAACAAGGATTTGTTCGACGCAGCCGGCCTCGATTACCCCACCACCGACTACAGCGACACCTCCTGGAACATAGATGCCCTGCGAACCTTGGCCATGGAGCTAACCCTTGATGCCAACGGCAACAACGCCCTGTCGCCCGATTTTGACATCGAAAACGTGGTGCAATGGGGGTATGATGACTCCTGGACAGATTTTCGTGGCGCGATGACCCTCTTTGACCCGCCGCAAAAGGGCAGCCCCGTCAGTGCCGACTTCAAAACCGCCCTCGTCAACTCCGACGAATACAAATACGGCTTCAACTGGCTCAATAATGCCATTTGGGTAGATGGCTTTATGGCCGACTACTCCGGGCAAGAAGCATTTTATGCAACGGCCGGCGACCCCTTTGGCAGTGAATTAACCGCCATGTTCTATAGCCACACCTGGTTTATGCCCGAAGGTCTGGTTGACCTCCCCTTTGACTACGGCTTTGCCCCGTCCCCCTACAATCAAAAAGGCACCCGCGTTTCCCGCATCCACGCCGACACCTTCTACATGCTTAAAGACGGCAAACATCCCCAGGAAGCGTTTGAGGTGATGAAATGGCTGACCAGCGAGGAGCATATCATTGACGTATGCCTCATTTACGGCTGTCTGCCCGCCCGCCGCTCCGTGGCCGATGCCTATTTGGAACAGCTTCAGGCGCGGTATGGCGACCATGATTACGACGTCATCATCAACGCCATTGATTACCTCGACAACCCCCACCACGAAAGCTGGGTGCCTGAACCGGGTCGGGTGGGCGACATGCTTGCCGCAGAGCTGTATGATGCCGTCTATACAGGCAAAATTGAAGACACCGATGCCCTGCTGGAAGAGGTGAATGGCAAGGTGCAAACCACTTTGGATGAGTATTGGGCCAATCAATAGGTTGCTCTTCAATCCCTGATACATTGTAGCTACCAAGCCTGGTTCCCATGCTCTGCGTGGGAACCCTCTTTACCCGCTCTGCGGGCTGGTGTTCAGGTTTCCCGCACAACAGGGTTGGCTTGGGTTACATACAAAAGAAGGGTTACGAAAGAAGTTCAACTTCTCGGAAAAAGTTGAACTTCTAATATGGGCGTTACAGCACGTTACTGAATTGTACAAGCGGCGTGGCGGCAAACAATTGCCACCATGCGCAGGGTGGCAGCATGATGAAAGCAAAAAAAACGGGGTTGACGCTTGCTAAACGGGAAGCGATTTGGGCCTATGGCCTGATCTCGCCGTGGATTATTGGCTTTTTCCTGTTTACGCTGGGGCCAATGGTGGCCTCGCTCTATTTTTCCTTTACCAAGTACAACATTGTCACACCGCCGCAGTGGATTGGGGCAAGCAATTACAGCCGCTTGCTGTTTCATGATCCCCTGTTTTGGCATTCGTTGCAGCGCACCCTCTATTTTGCCTCACTGGCACTGCCGCTGGGGTTAATTTTTGGGTTTGTCATTGCCTTGCTGTTGAACCAGGATATACCGGGGGTGAATGTGTGGCGCACCATCTACTTCTTGCCGTCGGTGATTGCCGGGGTGGCAGTAGCACTGCTGTGGACGCGCATTTTTAACCCACGTATCGGTATTTTGAACCCGTTTTTGCAAAATTATTTGGGCATTGATAACCCGCCGGGCTGGTTGACAGATCCTGACTGGGCAATTCCGGCACTGGTGATTATGAGCCTGTGGGGGGTGGGGGGCAGCATGATCATTTATCTGGCGGGGCTGCAGGGGATTCCGACGACGCTGTATGAGGCAGCCAGAATTGATGGAGCCAATAATTGGCATCGCTTTCGTCATGTGACGCTGCCACTGATGACGCCGGTTATTTTTTATAATTTGGTGATTGGGCTGATTGGAGCGTTTCAATATTTTACGGAAGTGTATGTGGCGACGAGTGGAGATGGGGGACCGGTGCGTTCGACGCTGGTGTATAACCTGTATTTGTACCAGAGTGCGTTTAAGTTTTTTGAGATGGGGTATGCGTCGGCACTGGCGTGGGTGCTGCTGGTGATTGTTTTGTTTGTGACGGCACTGGTTTTTCGCTCTTCGCCCATGTGGGTGTTTTATGAGGGTGAGGTGCGGAAGTAGGGAGGAATGAGGGATATGGCTGCTGTGGATGCCAATAAAACGGCTGGGTTTTCGCTAAATGCGGGGACGATTCGGGGGCGGCGGACGATATTGAAGCTGCTGACGACGCTAGTACTGGCGTTTGGGGCGTTTGTGATTATGGTGCCGCTGCTGTTTATGATTTCGACGTCGCTGAAGGATCGGAACCAGTTGCGGGCTTCGCCGCCGCCGCTTATTCCGTGGGAGTCACAAACGGCCGTTCTCGACAACAAGGATGAACCATTGTATGAGGTAGTGGTTAACGGCCGTTCCCAAACCCTCGCCCTCGTCAAAAACCGCCCCGGCGGCAAAGGGCTGTTCGTAGACCCCGCCAACCCCAACGGCGAACCAGTCGAACTCGTCATTGCCGAGCAGACCCCGCTGCGCCACGTCGAACTCCACCCCGAAAACTACATCGAAGCCCTCACCAGCGTCCCCTTCGACCGTTACCTGTTCAACACTCTCACCGTCACCTTCGTCGGCATGTTTGGCATGTTGCTCTCCAGCTCCCTCGTCGCCTACGGCTTCTCCCGCTTTCGCGCCCCTGGCCTCAACATCCTCTTTTTGATCCTGCTCTCCACCATCATGCTCCCCTCCCAGGTGCGCCTCATCCCCGTCTACATCCTTTTCCAAAAGCTGGGCTGGATTGACACCCTACTGCCGCTCATTGTTCCCCTCTTCTTTGCCAACGCCTACGACGTATTTTTGCTGCGCCAGTTTTTTATGACCATTCCGCTGGCGCTGGACGAAGCGGCCAAGATTGACGGTGCCAACCCGCTTCAGGTGTTTATCCACGTTATTTTGCCCCAGGCACGGCCGGCACTGGTCGCAGTCGGCATCTTCCACTTCCTCTACGCCTGGAACGACTTCTACGAGCCACTCATTTTCCTCCACAACCGCGAAAACTGGACAGTGGCCGTCGGGCTGCAAACGTTTGATGCCCTTTATTCCGTCAACACCCATCTCATCATGGCCGCTTCCGTCGTCATGATTATTCCACCCATCCTTATTTTCTTTTTCAGCCAGAAGATATTTACGCAGGGCGTGGTTATCTCTGGAATCAAAGGCTAAGTAATGTCGTCGAGTAAACCTGAACAGGAAAGTGGCGCAATCCACTACGTTCACCCCAACCCCCATGACCACCACCATCATGATCACGACCACGACCACGACCATGACCATCATCATGACCACCATCACCATGATCATCATCATGACCACAGCCACGACCATGACCATACATTGTGGGAACGTATCGCCTCGGCGTTGCACATACCGGGCTACAGCCACGAACACGCCCAGCTAACCAGCGAGCAAGCCTTTTTCGACAACGCCCTCGGCATTCGCACCGTTTGGCTGGCACTCGCCATTCTCCTTGTCACCTCTCTGCTGCAAATCGGGGTAGTGGCACTCAGCGGCAGTGTAGCCCTGCTGGGCGACACCGTTCACAACATTGGCGATGGCCTCAACTCGGTGCCGCTGCTCATCGCCTTCTATCTGGCACGCCGCATCGCCAATCGCCGCTACAACTATGGCTATGGCCGTGCCGAAGATGTGGCCGGTATTTTCATTATCCTTTCCATCGCCTTTAGTGCCTTTTTTATTTTTAAGGAGTCCATTGAGCGGTTTATCAATCCGCAGCCGCTGACTAACCTAGGCTGGCTGGCGGCGGCGGCCATCATTGGCTTTTTGGGCAATGAGGCGGTGGCCGTTATGCAAATTCGGGTGGGCAAAAAGATTGGCTCGGCGGCCATGATTGCCGACGGTTTGCACGCCCGAACTGATGGATTAACGTCGCTGGCGGTGCTGTTGGCGGCCGGCGGCACGGTGTTGGGCTTCCCGATTGTTGACCCGATCATTGGAATGCTCATTGGCCTAACCATCGTTTTTATTACCTGGGATGCCATCAAAAAGATGTGGTATCGGCTGATGGATGCAGTGGAGCCAGATTATTTGGACAAAGCGGAAGCGGTGGTGCGGCGGCACAAGCTGGTGGATACGGTGTACCGGGTGCGGATGCGCTGGGTAGGGCATAGGCTTCATGCCGAGGTCAATATTGGGGTTGACCCCAGGCTGACCACGGGACAAAGCCACCGCATTGCCGAAGAGCTGCGTCATGATCTGTTCCATGCCTTCCCGACGCTGGCGGAGGTGCTGGTGCATGTGGAGCCGTGGCAGACGTTGGAACAGGCGCGACAGCTAACCAGCCATCATGAGCCGCCGCCCCGTTTGTTACAAATGGGTAATTGATTGTTGAGGTTGTGATGCGAATCTGGAATTTGCCTGTAACTGATTATCGGCCGTTTTCGGCCATTGAAGAGCAGCGTGATGTGGTGGTGGTGATGAGTGAACCGGCGTGGACGGCCGTTTCTTCCCACCTTTCCCATCTGTCCATCACCTCCGTCGTTGAAGCCCGCGACGCAACCATTAGCCACTGGGACACTCTGTTACCTCAGTGCCACGGCGACGTGGTGTACGCCGTCGGCGGCGGGCTGGCAGTGGATGCGGCTAAATATATCGCCGTGAAACAAAACAAGCCGCTGGTTTGTTTGCCCACTGCCCTCTCGGTGGATGCCTTCCTCACTTGGGCTTCTGGCTATCGCCACGATGGCTGTGTGTATTATTTGGAAACCAAACCACCGGATGCGCTGATCATTGATTTGGCGGTGCTGGCGGCGGCGCCAACGGCCGTTCGTGCCGCTGGCATCTGCGACCTCCTTTCCATCGCCACCGGCTGCTGGGATTGGCAATTTGCCCATGAACAGGGGCAAAACCCCGCCCATGCCCCCTTCATCCCCTACGTCTACCAGGCCGCCCAGGCCATTTTGCAGGGGTCGCTTGACTGCGCCGAAGCGGCTGGGCGCGGCGACCCCGACGGCCTGAAGCAGTTGCTCGACTGCCTGGCTCTGGAAGTGCAGCTCTGCAACCAAATCGGCCACTCCCGCCCCGAAGAAGGAAGCGAACATTACTTTGCCTACGCCGTGGAAAACGTCATGGGCAAGGGGTTGCCCCACGGCGATTTGGTTGGTCCCGGCATTGTGCTGATGGCCGAAAAGCAGGGACAGGACACCGCCCCCCTGCTCCGCGCCCTTGATGCGTGCCATATTCCGCTGGGCAATATTCCAGAAACGGCCGTTATCCAAACCCTCTCCATCTTACCCACCTATGTCCGGCAGCACCGCCTGCCATATGGCATTGCCCATCAGCTATGACGCTCAAACTGGCTTTTACGGGTACTGGTTACATTGCCAACATTCATGCGGCGGCGGCGCAGAAGGTAGCGGGGGTGGGATTAACGGCCGTTAGCAACCACCACCCCACCTCCCGCCAAACCTTCGCCGAAACGTTCAACATTCCCCGCCAATACGACAATGTGGCCGACCTGCTGGCCGATGGCGACGTGGACGCAATCAGCATCAACACCCCCAACGCCCTCCACGCCCCGGAGGCGATTGCCGCACTGGAAGCGGGGGTGCATGTGCTAGTGGAAAAACCGATGGCGATGAATGCCGCCGAAGCCAAGGCGATGATCGCCGCCAGCCAGCGGTCGGGGACGCTGCTGATGGTGGCCCACTGCTGGCGTTTTGACGAAGAAGTGTTGTGGTTAAAGCAGCAGATGGAGCCGCTGGGGGCGATTATCCGCACCAAGGGGTATGGGGTTCATGTGAACTGGGGGCCGGGCGGCTGGTTTACCCAGGCGGCTCTGGCTGGCGGCGGGGCATTGGCCGATATGGGCATCCACGCCATTGACACGGCGCGGTTTTTGCTGGGCGACCCGCTGCCGCAGTCGGTTTTTGCCCGCATTGGCACCTATTACGGCGATTATGATGTGGACGACACGGGGACGATTGTGGTGACGTGGGACAATGGCTGTACCTCGACGATTGAGTCGGGCTGGTGGCAGCCCTACGCCGGGGGGCCGGAGGCGAGTACGGAGCTTTACGGCCGTTTTGGCTTTGGCTCGCTTTTTCCCACGAGGGTGCAGGTGGGGGAGGAAACGGCCGTTAATCCCAACTTCCCCCATCCCCGCCCCATCCACTGCCCCCAAACCATGTACGATGCCCAGCTCGCCTACTTTATCGCCTGCATTCGCGCCGGGCAGCAGCCCACCCCCGGCGGCCACGAAGGGCTAATCAACATGAAAATTGTGGATGCGGCCTACGAAAGCAGCCGCACCGGACAAACCATCATGATCAGGTAGGGGCGGATTGCATACGCCCTGTGGTCATACATTGTGCATTTGGAGATTAGAGATTAGAGATTAGAGATTGGAGAGTGGTTAATCCTGATTGACTGACAAATCTTATTGAACCGCAGAGAGCGCAGAGGGCGCAGAGGGAAAAGGCAAAAAATCTCTGCAAGCTTTGTGGTGAATGCTTGGGCTGTGTTGACTTTTGGCAAAAAGAAGCAGATTTCGCTACAGAAGGCGCAAAGATCGCAGTGATTGATCTTATTTTCTTCTCTTTCTCTGCGTCCTCCGCGTCCTCTGCGGTTCAAATTCTGCAAAGTCAACAGAACCTAAATCTGTCAGTCAATCAGGTGGTTAATCTCCAATCTCCAATCTCCAATCTCTACCGTAACCAGGTAAAGGCAAAACTATGAAAGTAGCCGTCATCGGAGGTGGCTCAAGCTATACCCCCGAACTTATCAATGGATTTATTGAGCGTAGCGACAGCTTTCCCCTCACCGACCTGTGGCTGATGGACGTGTTGCCAGAGCGATTGGAAGTGGTGGGCGGCTTTGCCCAGCGCATGGTCGCCGCCAAAGGCAGCCGGTTTCGGGTGCATCTGACCACCAACCAGCGGGAGGCGGTGGCTGGGGCCAGCTATGTGACCACCCAACTGCGCGTGGGGTGGATGCAGGCGCGGCGCGAGGATGAATATTTGGGGCTGCGCCACGGGCTGATTGGGCAGGAGACAACAGGTGTGGGGGGCATGGCGAAGGCACTCCGCACCATCCCCGTCATTCTCAACATTGCCAAAGATATGGCCGAACTGGCACCGGGGGCACTGTTGGTTAACTTCACCAATCCGGCCGGCCTGGTGACGGAGGCGCTGGCGCGGTATGCTCCCCATGTGCCGTCGGTGGGGGTGTGTAACGTGGCGTTGACCACCAAAATGGATATGTTGGAGGAGCTGGAGAAGCACAGCGGGCTGAAGATTGCCCCGGAGCAGGCGCAGTTGCAAACGTTGGGGCTGAACCATTTGACGTGGCATCGCGGCTTTGTCATTGATGGCGAAGATGTGTGGCCGCAGGTGATGGCGCGGGCGATTGCCGACATGGAGGCGCAGGAACACCCGGAATGGGATCCGCGCACCCTGGCTTCGCTCCACATGTTGCCTAACTATTACCTGCAATTTTTTTACTACACCGGGCGCAAGCTGGCGGCGCAGGCGGCGTGGCCGCCGTCGCGGGCGGAGGCGGTGATGGCGATTGAGGAGAAGCTGCTGGCGCAATATGCGGAGCCGGAGCGGACGGAGCCGCCGGAAGGGTTGATGGATCGGGGTGGGGCGTATTATTCGACGGTGGCGACGCAGCTTTTGAACGCCCATTACAATGATTTGCAGGAGGTGCATGTGGTGAATGTGCCGCACCGGGGGGCGGTGGCGGGGTGGCCGGCCGACTGGGTGCTGGAAATGGCGTGCCGGGTGGGGCGTGATGGCATTGTGCCGCTGCCGACGGAGCCGCTGCCTGCGGCCTGTTTTGGGCTGTTGAGCCAGGTAAAAATGTTTGAGCTGTTGACGGTGGAAGCGGCCGTTCATGGGGATCGGAATGCGGCGTATCAGGCACTGTTGGCGAATCCGCTGGGGCCATCGGCCGACCAGGTGCAGGCGGTGCTGGATGATATGCTGGCGACCAACAGGCCGTATTTGCCGCAGTTTTGGGAGTAGGGATGCGCTATTTTTTGGGTGTTGACGTGGGAAATAGCAAGAGCCATGCGCTGATTGCGGATGAAAACGGCCGTTCTCTTGGTTTTGGCACGGCTGGGCCGGGCAGTTGGGAAGCGGTGGGCTGGGATGGCGCGGCGGCGGTGCTGCACGACATTGTGGCGCAGGCGGTGGCGATGGCGGGTATTACCAGGGAGCAAATTGCGGGGGCGGGTTTTGGTTTTGCCGGGTATGACTGGCCGGAGGACAAGCCAGGCCACACCCAACTGGTGGCTTCGCTGGGGCTGATGCAGGCGCGGGTGGCGTTTAGCAATGATGCCATTGTGGGGCTGGTGGCGGGGGCTGAGGCGGGCTGGGGGGTAGTGGTGGTGGCTGGCACGGGCAACAATTGCCGTGGGCGCGACCGGCAGGGTCGGGAAGGGCGGATGACGGGGGATGGCTGGCGTTTTGCTGAATATGGCGGCGCGGGTGAGATTGTGCTGAAGGCGGTGCAGGCGGTGAGTTTGGCGTGGACAAGGCGGGGGGAAGAGACGGGATTAACGGCCGTTTTTCTCCAAGAAACCGGCGCCAGCGACGTGGAAGATATGATCGCCGGGCTAATTCGCGGCCGTTACCACCTGTCGGCACGCCATGCGCCGCTGGTGTTTGCCCAGGCCAAGGCGGGTGACGCGGTGGCGCAGGAGATTTTGGTGTGGGCAGGGACAGAACTGGGCAGCCTGGCTGTTGGGGTCATTCGCCAATTGGCATTGGAAAATGAGGCGTTTGATGTGGTGCTGTCAGGCAGTTTGTACAAGGGAAGCGGCCGTTTGCGCGAGATAATGGCGGCGACGATCCATGAGGTGGCTCCCCAGGCGCGGCTGGTGCGGCTGAAAGCCCCGCCGGTGGTGGGCGGGGTGCTGTGGGGGATGGAGGTGGCGGGGTGGGAAACGGCCGTTTGTCGCCCCGTGCTGTTGGAAACGGCCGATTTGCTTGTGAATGGTAGATAAATTTGGGAGATTGGAGATTGGAGATTGGAGATTAACCAATCCCCAATCTCCAATCTCCAATCTCCGATAAAAATGAACTTTCAGGCAGGATATGCACAGGCGGTGATTACGCCGCCACTGGAACGGCCGGTTTTTCTGGCCGGGTTTGGGCAGAACCGGCGGGCGCAGGTGGTTCACGATGCGCTCTATGTGCGCGGGCTGGCGCTGGTGGCGGGTCAGACGCAACTGGTGCTGCTGGGGCTGGATTTGCTGGGGTATGGGCGGGAGCGGTGCCAGGCTGTTGAACAAAGGCTGCGGCAGACGCACCCCAACGTGCGGCTGCTGATTGCCTGCACCCACACCCACCACGGGCCGGATACGATTGGGTTGTGGGGGCCAGATGAAGCCACATCGGGGGTGGACTCAGTGTATATGGATTGGCTGGCGGGGCAGATTGAGGCGACGGCGCGGGGGGCGTTGGCGAATGTGCGGGGGGTGGAACTACGGCAAACGGCCGTTTCTGTCCCCCACCTTGTTAAAAACAGCCGCGATCCCCACATTGTGGATGAAGAGCTGACCTGTCTGCAATTCAGTGACCCGGACAGCGGGGCGGCGGTGGCAAATTGCCTCATCTTTCCCTGCCACCCGGAAGTGCTGTGGGACGACAACCCGGCGATTACGTCGGACTACATGGCGGCGATGCGGCGGGAGGTGGAGACGGCGACGGGTGCGCCCTGCTTGGGGCTGGTGGGGGCGCTGGGCGGGATGATGACCCCGGATGTGGTAAACCATTCCTTTGCCGAGGCGGAGGAGATGGGGCGCACGCTGGCGCGGGCGGCGTTGGACAGTTGGGCGGGGGTGGCAACAACGGCCGTTTCTCACTTCAGCTACCGGCGGCATGAGTTTGCCGTGCCGCTGGAGAATCCGCTGTTTGAGATGGCGCGGGCGGTGGGGCTGCTGCAAACGGCCGTTCGTGCTGACGGCACCATTCTCACCGAGGCCAGCCTGCTGCGGCTGAACGGCGTGTGGCTGCTGGGCGTGCCGGGGGAACTGTTGCCCAAGCTGGGGCTGGCGTATCGGCAGATGATGCGGGAGGCAGGTGGGGAAAATACGGCCGTTGTTGGCCTTGCCAATGACGAACTGGGCTACATCCTGCCTGCCGAAGATTTTGTCCCACCGATAAACTATTTGGAGCCGGGCAGCAGCTACGAAGAATCCATGTCCGTTTCCCCCCAGCTTGGCCCCATGCTCACGGCCGCGCTGCGCGATTTAATGGTTATGTAAGAGGATGTGCTAGGCACTTTGCACGTGCCTGGCACATGAGGGTACAAAAATAGGACGCAGATTTCCCTGATCAGGAAGATCAGGGAAATCAGGTTAATCTGCGTCCTGTTTAAGAAGGTTGTTTATGCAGTGGAAAAATTTGAGTTCGCTGGATTTTGCCGAGGCGGTAGCGACGTGCCAGGGGGTAGGCATTATTCCCATTGGCGTGATCGAAGCCCATGCCTCCCACCTGCCGCTGGGTACCGACATGTTTGCGGCTCATTGGACGGCGTGCCGGGCGGCGGAGCAGGAGCCGATGATCGTTTTTCCGCAATATCCGTTTAGCATCAACCACGAAACGGCGCATTTGCCGGGTGGGTTGGTGATTAAGCGGGATCTGGCGTTTGCCCTGCTGGAAAATATTTGTGATGAAATGTGGCGCAACGGGCTGCGAAAAATTGTTTTGCTGAGTGGTCACGGGGGGAATCGCCATTTTTTACCGCTGTTTGTGCAGACGCTGCCGGAAAAGGCAAAGCCCTATACCGTTTACTACGCTGAATTTTTGGCGCGGCAGGCCAGCCCCCAGCCGCCTGCGTTTTGGACGGAGGGGGGATTGGAGATTGGAGATTAGAGATTTTCAGCAAGAAGTTCAACTTCTGAGAGAAGTTGAACTTCTGAACTGCAATTGATCCCAAAGGAAGAAAAATCATGTCTGAACAACTTGCAATTTTAGGTGGTGAACCGGTGCGGACGGAGGATTTTCCGCAGTGGCCGGTGTTTGATGAACGGGATGAGGAAGCGTTGGTGCGGGTGGTGCGCTCCGGGAATTGGGGTGGGTATCCGTATCCGGGGCCAGAAACGGCCGTTTTCCTCAAAAATTTTCTCGCCATGCAGGGTGGCGACTACGCCGTTGCCGTTGCCAACGGCACCATTACCATGGAAGTGGCGCTGCGGGCGGCCGGGGTTGGCTGGGGGGATGAGGTGATTGTCCCGGCCTACACCTTCCAGGCGACGGCGGCCGCGCCGATGATGGTGGGAGCCATTCCGGTGATCGCCGACATTGACCCCAATAACTATTGCCTTGACCCGAAGGCGGTGGAAGCGGCCATTACCGACAAGACCCGCGCCATCATTCCGGTGCATTTGGGGGCGCAAATGGCCGACATGGACGCGCTGATGGCAATTGCCGAACGCCACAATCTGGTTGTGATTGAGGATTGCGCCCATGCGCATGGGGCGAAGTGGCGCGGGCAGGGGGCGGGGACGATTGGGCATTTTGGCTCGTTTAGCCTGCAATCGTCCAAAACGTTGACTTCGGGCGAGGGCGGGGTGCTGATTTGCCGCACGGCGGAGCTGGCTGACAGGGCGGCGAGTGTGGTGGATTGCGGCCGGCCGCATGGTGACGGGGGTGGTGGTGAGGTGGGGAAACGGCCGTTTATCATGGGCGGCAACTATCGCATGAGCGAGATGCAGTCGGCCCTTGCCAACGTCGGGCTAGAGCGGTTCCCGGAGCAGGCGCGGCAGCGGGAAGAGATGGCCGACTACATGGACGAAGCGTTGAGCGAAATCCCCGGCGTACGGCTGCTGCGCCGCGACCCGCGCCACACCACGCGCTCCTTCTACCGCTACATCTTTGCCGTTGACCCGGCGACGATGGAGCTAGACCACAAGGCGTTTTGCGCGGCGCTGGACGCAGAAGGGATTCCCTGCTGGACTGGGTATGAGGCGATGAACCATTATGAGCTGTTCCAACCGCAAAACTCCCGTCTGCCGGTGCCAACTGCCTTTGCCGACCGCTTTAACTTTGCCGAAATGGTGCTGCCAGAGGCGGAGCGTGCCTGCCAGCAAGAAGCTGTGTGGCTGGACGAAGCGATTTTCCGCGCTGGCAAGCAGGCGGTGGATGATGTGGTGGCGGCGGTGCGGAAGGTGTATGAGAATCGGGGGGCTTTGAAGCGGTAGGGTGTGGGGTGTGGAGAGAGGGAAAAACGGCCGTTTTTCCCTCTCCAATCCATCATTAAAAAGCTAACCAGGCTCGCACTTACCTTTTGCGTAATTGCTCATACACATTGTCCTCATCGTTATCCCACATAGCCTGGAGAGATGATTCATTGGAAGGTTTCTGCCAGGCTATATTAGTACCTGCGGGAAGAATAATCACTCGTGCCTGTTTTTAGAAGTGTCTTGATAAGAGTGTCCTCATCAAGGTCGCTCCGTTCTGTTGCCTGGACTTCGGCTGAAAAATCTTTGGTAATTTCTTTGAGGTCAGCCTTATGGACACTAATTCTGGCCTTCCTCATCACTGACGAACTAGGCCCTCCCCAAGTGATAAAGATGAATTTTTTACGAACAGATTCAGAGTCCCCAGTCGTAACAGCAACATAGCCATATTGAACAGCGTCATCGCGTAAATTACTGACTAGCTCCCTAATACCCCCACTTCCCGTGGCATCAACCTGGATTTTATTTCCAGAGCTATTATACCCAAAGACAGCCCAGTCGGTTTCTGTTTTATCGCTTCGGACATCTTCGTAAGCAGCAAGTAAAGACGGATCACTTACATCAACCATTTTCTATAAACTCCATAAAAAGATAGGAATTTCAACCGCATGAAGCGGCGTATTCAAGACGAATACGACTAATAATCTATCAGACACTACCCGCACTAGCAATGCTGTAGTAATCGTCCAGAAATAAGTTTGGCAAGAAGTTCAACTTCTCGAAAGAAGTTGAACTTCTAAATCGCTCCTCCGCATACGGCGTAAATGCCTCGTTTAACGGCCGTTAGAACATGTAATCCTGTAGGACAAGGACGATTTGACCTTTTGCGTAATTGCTCATACACATCGTCCTCATCGTTATCCCACATAGCCTGGAGAAATGATTCGCGGGCTTCTAGCCAAAAAGATTGATCGTTATTGCTCATACGTCACCACAATTTTCACCATTTCCTCCGGCTGCTGCTCAATGATGTCGAAGCCGCGCTGGATGTCGCTGAAGGGGATGCGGTGGGTGATGAGGTCGGTGAGGCGACGGATTTGGCCGCGCTGGATGGCTCCGAAGAACCAGCGGGCGTGTTTGTGCAAATCCCACTGGCCGTCGGATGAAATCATTTCCAGTTCGCCGAGGTGGAAATCCATGCCAAAGAGGGGGTGTTTGGGGTACGCTCCCTTGAGCTGGGCCATGACGCAAATACGGCCGTTTCTTTTCACCACCGCCATCGCATCAGCCAGCGCCTCATACGACGACGAGCATTCAAAGGCCACGTCAATGGTGTTGGGGGGGAAACGGCCGTTAATCTCCCCCACCACATCCCCCTCTCGCACATTTAGCACCACATCCGCCCCAAACTGCCGTGCCAGCGCCAACCGTTTTTCATAGGCATCGGTCACAATCACCCGGTTGGCACCCGCCAGCCGCGCCGAAATCAGGCACAGCAGCCCCACCGCTCCCGCCCCCGTAATCAGCACGTCATCGCCCAACTGCATCCCCGAACGGCGCACCCCGTGTGAGGCCACGTTGATCAGGTTGGCAAAAATCGCCTCCTCATCGCTGATGTCGTCGGGAATGGGTGCAACTTTGGCGGCCGGCCACACCATCTCCTCGGCGTGGGGATAATGCGCCACCACCCGCTGCCCGATTTGCAAACCCGTTACTTCGGCTCCCAATACCACCACCTCAGCCACCTTCTCATACCCCAGCGTGCGGGGAAAGTGGGCGTGGTCAAACCGCTGCGGGCGGAAATGGGGGTCAAGCTGGGGGTCGGTACCAAAATACCAGGCCGACTCGGTGCCGGTGCTAATCGCCCCCAGACGGCTGCGGAGGTGGACATCGTGGGGGCCAAGCGGCGGCAGTTGGTGCGTTTCATAGCGCAAATTGCGCGGGGCATATAGTTTCAGGATTTTGCTCATGGCGGGATAGTAAGCGGGGTTGTGGTTTGGGGCAAGGATTGGGGTAGTTTGGTGACTGAAATTTGCTATCGTGGCGTGAAAAGCGTGTGGGGAGTGGAGTGTAGGGTGTGTTACCCTCCACACTCCACACCCTGCTCCCTACACGCTACTCCCCACGCCCCACAACCCCCGCCCGAATCAGCGCATTTGTCTCCCGCAACGCCTCATACAGCGTGCTGTAAATCTGCTCATACTGCTGGCGGTAAAATCGGTGCAACGCCGGGTCGCTTGGCAGCGTGTGGCTGGCAAACTGCACCTGCGCCACCGCATCGGCAAAGCTGGCATAGACCCCACTGCCCACCCCGGCCAGCATCGCCGCCCCCAGGCAAACGGCTTCGTCCACGGCCGGAATGGTGATGGGCAAGCCAGAAACGGCCGTTTTGATCCCCATCAACACCCCATTGCGCGTCCCACCCCCCGTTGCCACCAGCTTCAACGGCCGCACCCCCACCGCCTCAATCATATTTTCCAGCACCTGCTGGCACTCATACGCCACCCCCTCCAGCACCGCCCGTGCCAAATGGCGACGGTCGCTGTCCCCCGTCACCCCCACAAACGCCCCCCGTGCGTGCGGGTCCACGTGCGGCGGGTTGGCGCGGCGCAAATGTGGCACAAAAAAGACCCCGCCGCTGCCGGGTGGTGCCTCTCCCACCAGTTGCATGAGCTGTTCATACCCCTCCGGCGTGGCCGCATCCCCCAATGCCGCCCCCAACAGCAGCCGCCGCACCCAATCCACCGCCCCACCCGACATCTGCACCCCGCTCATGGCATAATACCGATTGGGCGCAATGTGAACCCCCTGCCCAATTTGCCGCCGCATCACGCTGCCGTCCAGCCGGGGAGCCTCCGTCGTCATCATGAGCGATTCGGCCGTTCCCATCGAGTCGAACGTGTCCCCCACCTGCGTCAGCCCCAGCCCAAACGCCCCGCACACATGGTCATGCCCTCCGCTGCACACCGGCAGACCGGCTGGCAGCCCCGTTTCCGCCGCCGCCTGCGAGCTAACTCGGCCCACCTGCGTCCCGCTTGGCACCAGCTCCCCCAGCACACTTCCGTCCAATCCGTTGGCCTCCAGCAGCGTGGCCGACCATTCCTTCCGCGCTAAATCGAGCAGCAGCATCCGCGAAGCCAGCGAATAATCGGTGGCTGTGGCTCCGCACAGCCGAAACGCCCCATAGTCGGCCATGTTAAGCCAGCGGCGAGTGCGGCGAAACAGGTCAGGTGCGTTGTCGCGCAGCCATAGCAGCCGGAAAATGCCATACACGGGGCGCACGCCCAGCCCGGTAATTTTGGCTGTTGTCTCTTCGCCAATGTGCCTGGCCCACTGTTCGGCCTGGGGGATGGTGCGCTGGTCAAACCAGCTAATGAAGGGGTAAAGAGGCTGACCGTGGGCATCGAGCGCCACGCCTGCTTCGGCCATGCTGCTGCACGTCACGGCAGCGGGGACGGCGTTGGCGGGCAGATTGGCTAACAGTTGGCGCAGAACGGAACAAACGGCCGTCCACACCTCCTCCGCCCCATACTCCGCCCAGCCCGGACGCGGCACATGGGTAATTGTCGGCGTGGTCGCCTGGGCGAGCTGCTCCCCACCCAGCCCAAACGCCACCGCCTTGATGTTGGTGCTGCCCAGATCAACGCCGATGAGGGCTGGTTGGCTCATTTCGGTAATCAGTAATGTTGTGCAACGACATTACTGACGATTGCCTACCATTCCCCTTCGCCGGAAAACTTCGCCTTGGTGGCGGCGGCAAATGCTTGCCCCGCTTCGGCGAGGGCGGCCAGTAGTTCGTCGGTCGTTTTTCCCGCCGACTCCCGCGCTGCCGGGATGACGGTGTTGCATTCGTTTTGGTCCATAAAAACGGCCGCTTCCAGCAGCCGCGCCTCATCTTCCGGCGGAATCGCCATGAAGCCGTGTTTGTCGGCGTGGATAAGCTGCCCGGGCTGGATTTTGGTGCCAAACACCTCCACCTCACAGTTCCAGCGCACCGGGCGCACGTGGGCGTGCCCCACGCACAGCCGCCGCGCAATCGCCTTAAACCCGGCGTTGGTCATCTCGTCCACGTCCCGAATCGCCCCGTCGGTGATGGTGCCGACGCAGCCGAGGGCGCGGTGGCGGTTGCTGTTGACTTCGCCCCACAGCGAGCCAAGTACCAATGGCTTGTCCAAATCTTGCACAACGACGATTTTGGGGCCGGGAATGCTGGCAACATAGCGGCTGTATTCGGCGTTGGCACTGCCGTTTTGTTTGTGCGCCGGGTTGCTGGGTTCAATGACCACGGTGACGGCATAGCCAATCATTGGCCCCATTTGTGGCATAAAATCCCGCGTTTCTTCGATGTTGAAGCCGTCGCGGGCGATGTCGTGGCGGGTAATTTGCTCCCAGCCGTTGTAGATGGTGGGGGTGTTCCACCGCTTAAGCTGGAGCAGTTGGGCGTGGGTTAGGGTTCTCATGGGTGTTCCTTGTGGAAGACGACGGAGGACGAAAGACGGAAGACGGAAAAAGGATTCGGTCTTTCGTCCTCCGTCCTTCATCTAATTATTGCGCCATCGCTTCAATCGCATTGGCAAAAATCTCCCCCAACCGCTTGATCCCTTCCTCAATTTCCGCCTGGCTGGCTTCGCTGAAGCTAAGGCGGAGGGTGTTTTTGCCTTCGCCGTTGGGGAAGAAGGAGCCGCCGGGGATGTAGGCGACTTTGGCGGCGAGGGCATCTTCGAGGATTTCTTCGGCATCTAGCCCTTCGGGGAGTTCGCACCAGCAGAACATGCCGCCGGCCGGGGTGTGGAATTTAACGGCCGTTGGCAAATACCTTTGCATCGCCCCAATCATCCAATCCCGCTGCTGCCGGTAATAACTGCGAATCCGGTCAAAATGGTCGTCCATCGAACGGCTCGTCACAAATTCATAGAGCAGCATTTGGGCATAGGTCGAGGCTTGCAGGTCGGTAGATTGCTTGGCAATCATCAGCGACTCAAAAATTTCATCCGGCACCACCATCCAGCCAATGCGGAAGCCGGGGGCGACAATTTTGGAGAAGGTGCCAGCGTACAGCACCCGGTCGGGCGCCATTTCAAACAGGTTGGGCAGTGGTTCGCCGTCAAAGCGCAGTTCGCCGTAGGGGTCGTCTTCCAGAATGGGTACGTCGTACTGCTCCGCCAGCTTGATCAACGTTTGCCGCCGCTCCAGGCTCATGCTTACCCCGGACGGGTTCATAAAGTTGGGAATGGCGTAGATGAGCTTGGGCGATTGCTGCAATGCCGCCTCTAGCTGATCGGGCAGCATTCCGTTTTCATCCCCCGCCACTCCCAAAAATTCCACGTCGTAGACGCGAAAGGTGCTGAGGGCGGTGGTGTAGGTGGGGGCAGAAACGATTACCTTGTCGCCTGGTTCTAAAAAGAGGCGGCCAACGAGGTCAATGGCTTGTTGTGAGCCGTTGATCAGCAGGACGTTTTTGGCTGTGGCAGGCGGGGTGCGCTGGGCAATCCATTCGCGCAGCGGCTGGAAGCCGAGCGTAGAGGAATACTGCATGGCTGCGGGGCCATATTTTTCCAGCATGTTGCCTGTTTGCTCGTAAATCGCTTCCAGTGGGAACAGGACGGACGCGGGTCGGCCGGCCGTAAAGGAAATAAAATCTGGTTGAATGCGGGCAATGACTTTGCGAATGGCGGCGGGTTCAAACTTCCGCGCTCGCTGGGAAAGGTGTTGAGAGATGCTCATAGTTGGTTGGGGAAAATCCTTGTTGAGATTGGGAGACTAAGAGACTGGGAGATTACAGAGAGTCTCTCAGTCTCTCAGTCTCTAATTTTTTAACACGCCTCAATTTTAGCAATCAATTCATCCGGCACTGCCACGCCGTTGGCTTCGGCTTCGGCGCGGTGGCGATGGCGGCTGCTGCCGGGCAGGCGCACCCCTTCCTGGGTTAGCAGTTCGTTTTCCCAGGCTTCAAGCTGGTCGGCAAAATGGTTGCCGCCAGTTTGAGCGGGGTCAATGGCAATGAAAAGCTGGCCGACGGCGGGAGGGCCGCCTTCGTTGTTGCCAAAGGGGGAGGATTGGTAAGACCAGTGGCTGCCGGTGAGGCCAGCGGCCAAAATGTCTACCATTAGCCCCAGCCCAAACCCTTTGGCTCCGCCCAGCGGGGCGAGGCTGCCAGCCAGCCCGGCTTTGGCGTTGGTGGTGGGGTTGCCGTCGGCATCATTGGCCCAGCCGAGGGGGATGTCGCGCCCTTCGGCGGCGGCTTGTTTGACGTTGACTTTGGCGGTGGCACTGGTTGCCATGTCTACGATGATGGGTGCGCCGTGGGTGCGGGGTGCGCCGAAGCCGATGGGGTTGGTGCCGAAAAACGGCCGTTTTCCCCCAAAAGGTGCCACAGACGACGGCGCATTGGCAAAGGCCAGGCTCACCAGCCCTTGCCGCGCCAGCAAATCGTTGAACCAGCCAACGACCCCGGCCGAGTAGGAGCGGTGGATGCTCATGGCGCAAATGCCCAGCTCGCGGGTGCGGGCGACAAATGGGTCAAGGGCGTGGATAAAGGCGGGGTGGCAAAAGCCGTGGGCGGCATCGACCCGGATCACGGCTCCGTTCTGGCTGACAATGGCTGGCTGGGCGTTGCCCACCACTTTGCCGCAGCGCAAATGGCCGAGATACAAGGGTAAATAGCCGAGGCCGACGTTGCGAATGCCTTCGGCTTCGGCATCACGCACGGAAACGGCCGTTGGCCCTGCCTGCACGTCCGACGCGCCGCAGCGAACGAGCGCGGCGTAGGTGAGGTCATAAATTTGGGAAAGGGTTAGTCGTGTCATAAGATGTTGGTGGGGGTATTTTGTCAGATGGATGGAGAATATAGCAGGTCGGTAAACGGCCGTCAATGATTGCGCTGTGGTTATCCACAGCCGACCTCCGGGGTTTTTGAAACCTTGGAGGTCTGGGGCTACAATACGCAAGACAAGGGGTGAACGATGAGAACACAAGTTGGGATTATTGGGTCGGGGCCATCGGGATTGCTTTTGTCGCAGCTTTTACATTTGCATGGCATCGCGTCGGTCATTTTGGAGCGTCAGAGCCGGGAACATGTTGAGGGGCGGATTCGCGCCGGGGTGCTGGAGCAGGGGACGGTGGAACTGCTGCGGCAGGCGGGGGTGCATGAACGGATGGAGCGGGAGGGGATTGTGCATGAGGGGTTTTCGCTGGCGTTTAACGGCCGTTTATCCCGCATCAACATGCACGGACTCACCGGCAGCAGCGTCATGGTTTACGGCCAAACCGAAGTCACCAAAGATTTAATTGAAGCACGGTTGTCGGCCGGCGGCATCATCGAATACGAAGCCCCCGCCGTTGCCGTCGAAGGTTTTCTCGACGGTCAACCACGCATCATTTATGAAAAGAACGGCCAGCGTCACGAACTCATCTGTGATTTTGTTGCTGGCTGTGATGGCTATCACGGCGTGGCTCGCCGCAGCGTAGACCCCGGCAAGCTACAGCTTTTTGAAAAAATTTACCCCTTCGGCTGGCTCGGCATCCTCTCCGATGTCCCCCCCGTTGACGAAGAGCTAATTTATGCCAACCACGAGCGTGGCTTTGCCCTGTGCAGTATGCGCTCCCACACCCGCAGCCGCTACTACGTCCAGTGTGAACTTGATGATTCGGTAGACAATTGGAGCGATGACGCATTTTGGGACGAATTGCGCCGCCGTTTGCCCCCCCACGTAGCCGAACGGGTGGTAACTGGGCCGCGACTAGAGATGAGCATTGCCCCCCTGCGGAGCTTTGTAGCCGAGCCTATGCGCTTTGGCAACCTGTTTCTGGCTGGCGATGCCGCCCACATCGTCCCGCCCACTGGAGCCAAGGGGCTGAACCTGGCTGCCTCCGACATTTTCTACCTGTCGCGGGCGCTGGTTGCCTACTATGGCGAAAAACGCACCGACCTGCTCGACCGTTACTCGGAAACGTGCCTGCGTCGCGTGTGGAAGGCGATTCGCTTCTCTTGGTGGTTTACCTCGCTGATGCACCGCTTTGGCGATGACCCACTCAACCACCGTTTGCAGATGGCGGAACTGGATTATTTGGCAGGGTCAACGGCAGCACGAACGGCGATGGCGGAAAATTATGTCGGGCTACCGTTTGAGACGTTTGAGTGATTGGCGATTGAAGATTGGAGATTGATGAAGGTTCACAATCGCCAATCTCCAATCGCTAATCTGCCTGTTTATGAACACAATTATCGCTAATAACATCACCCTGAACTGCGCTCTTGACGGCGTGGCGACTGCGCCAGCGTTACTGTTTATCAATTCGCTGGGGACGGATCTACGAATTTGGGACGGGGTGGTGCCGCATTTTGCTGCCGATTACCGCCTTGTTCGTTATGACAAGCGGGGGCATGGGCTGTCCGATTGTCCCCCCGCGCCTTATACCATTGATGACCATGCCCACGATTTGGCGGGGCTGCTCGATGCGCTGGGCATTGAGCAGGCGGTCTTGCTTGGGGTGTCGGTGGGGGGAATGATTGCCCAGGCGTTTGCGGCGGCATGGCCGGGGCGGGTGCGCGGGTTGGTGCTGTGTGATACGGCGGCGGTGATAGGAACGGCCGTTTTTTGGAACACCCGCATTACCCACCTTGCTCAACACGGCCTGAACCACGACACCACCGCCCCCATTCTTGAACGCTGGTTTGCCCCCACCTTTACCCAAACTAACCCCGCTGTCCACCGCATCCACGCCAACATGCTGGCGCGAATGCCGCTGGAAGGGTACCTTGGCACCTGCGCCGCCATCCGCGATGCCGACCTTCGCCAGCGCAGCCGCACCATCCAGGCACCCACCCTCGTTGTCTGCGGAGCCGAAGACAGCGCCACCCCGCCAGAGCTAACCCGCACCCTGCTCGACCTCATCCCCCACGCCAGCTACCGCGAAATCCCTACTGCCGGCCACTTGCCATGCGTAGAACAGCCGGAACTGCTGGCCGGGGTGATAGGTGAATTTTTGCAGGGTTTGGAATAATGGGACGCAGATTTTCCTGATGAACCTGATAATCAGTTAAATCAGGTAAATCTGCGTCCTATTCAAAAAATGAGCGACGATACATTTGACCGAGGCATGAAAACGCGGCGCGAGGTGTTGGGCGATGCCCATGTAGACCGCGCCGAGGCTAACAAAACGCCTTTTGACGCTGATTTTCAGCGATTTATTACCCAATACGCTTGGGGGGAAGCGTGGCAGGGGGAAACGCTGCCGCGCCACACGCGCCACCTTGTCACCATTGCCATTTTGGCGGCGTTGGGGCGGGAACACGAGCTTGCGATGCACATCCGTGCCACGCGCAACACGGGGGTGACGGCCGACGAGTTGAAAGAGTTATTTATGCAGGTGGCAATTTATGCCGGGGTTCCGGCAGCGAACACGGCGATTGTTATTGCGAAGCAGGTTTTGGCAGAAGATTAAATTAGAGACTGGAGATTGGAGATTGGAGATTGATGAAGGTCAATAATCTCCAATCTCCAATCTCTAATCTCCTGGAATACGGAGTAAAAAACGATGACGGTTCCTTTTAATCCCATTGATTGGAGTGTGCAGCCCCCTTATTTGCATCCAGCGTACAAGTCTACGGTGCGGCGCAGCCCGACGCGGACGCTGGTGCCGCTGCCGCAGTCGCTGTCGGAGTTGACGGGGCCGGTGTATGGTCACAGCGACGTGGGGGAGCTGGATCATGATTTGACGCGCAATGCGGTGCGGACGGGTGAACCGTTGGGGGAAAGGATTTTGGTTAACGGCCGTTTGCTCGATGATCGCGGCCACCCCATTCCCAACGCCCTGGTTGAAGTATGGCAAGCCAATGCGGCCGGCCGCTACATGCACAAAGTAGACCAGCACGATGCCCCCCTCGACCCCAACTTCTACGGCGCCGGCCGCGTTCTCACCAACGCCAACGGCGAATACCAGTTCACCACCATTCGCCCCGGCGCATATCCGTGGGGCAACCACCCCAACGCCTGGCGGCCGTCCCACATCCACTTTTCCGTCTTTGGCACCAGCTTCCTCCAGCGGCTTGTCACCCAAATGTACTTCCCCGGCGACCCCCTCATCCCGCTTGACCCCATCTACAACGGCATCCCCGACGAAGCCGCCCGCCAATCGCTCATCTCGGTCTACGACCATGACCTGACCCAACCCGGCTGGGCACTCGGCTACCGTTTTGACATTGTGGTGTGTGGCCCCTACCAAACGCCGTTTGAATAATTGAGGGATTGAAGATTAGAGATTGGAGATTGGTGAACCTGCACAATCTCCAATCTCCAATCTCCAATCTCTTTTTTGGAGAAAAATCATGACCCTTACCCAAACCCCCAGCCAAACCGTTGGCCCCTATTTTCGCATTGGGCTGATTTATGATGAAACACAGAGTGACTTGGTACAGGAAAAAACGGCCGGTTTTCGCATCCTCATCAGCGGCACCGTGTATGATGGCGACGGCCAGCCTGTTCCTGATGCGATGATTGAAATCTGGCAGCCAGATGCCAACGGCATCTACAGCCACCCCGCTGACCCGCTGTACGCCCAGGCCGACACCCATTTTCGCGGTTTTGGCCGCGCCGAAAACCTGCATGAGGGGCAATTCACCTTCCACACCATCAAACCCGGCAGCCGCGATGGGCAGGCTCCCTACATCAACGTCAATGTCTTTGCACGCGGGATGCTCATCCACGCCCTCACCCGCATCTACTTTGCCGATGAAGCCGCCAACGCCAACGACCCCGTGCTAACCAGCGTTCCGGCCGACCGCCGCCACACCCTGCTCGCCACCCGCGACGACAGCACCATCCCGCCCACCTACCGCTTTGACATTCACATGCAGGGCGACAACGAAACTGTTTTTTTTGATCCGCAGCCGGGAGGCCATTGCACCTTATAAATCCGATTAAAAAAGGCTTACTTCATGCCCTAGGGCGACTATGAAGAACGTTGTGCTAACCAGCGAGTGAGGGAGGCTTGGCTTTCGTTTGATGCTTTGCCTAAAATCAACCCTTCTAAACTAATGTCCTCGTCAAGGTCTGGCCAATGAATACCAGCACCTTTGCCGATTAAGCGCCAATGGAGACGTTCGGCCTCAGTGCCATGCCATAAACGAGGGTACCAGGCCAATGGGGTGCTGATCGAACGGCCGTCTGACAAATCTATCGTTAGCGTGTCTTCGGAAATAAACACATCTTGAATTGCAATATCGCGTATTTCAATAACCACAGAGCTCATGCCAACCTCGCAGTAATTCATCCAAATTATCGTTGATTACTCGGTAGATTCGATTGATTTCGTTTCTTTTGAAACCGCCGCTACTTTGTATTCGTATCGGTGTCAGCCAAAACTTAGCGACATGGTTCTCTCTTTCCACATGCACATGGGGCGGTTCCTGACAATCGACGGAATAGATAAAAAATCGGTAGGGGCCAATTCGCAACAGAGAGGGTATGTGTTTTTATCCTAAGGGAATTGAAGAGAGTTCAAGACTTTGTGTTATCATTCTCATTGTCTTGGTCGCTAATGTTTAGTGATCTATCTGTTGTGATTGTAAACAACATCCGTTGCCTACAATTAAACAGTCTATAATAAATTCAATCCATTGGCAATGTACCATGTCAATCTCTCCGCTCGATTCTTCTTTGTACACCCCGTTGTTCACTGTGCCGGAAATAACGGCCGTTTTCACCGACCAAACCCACATCCAGCAAATGCTCCACGTAGAAGCCACGCTGGCACAGGTGCAGGGGCGGCTAGGCGTTATTCCATCTGCGGCAGCGGCAGAAATTGCGGCGGCGGCTGAGGCATTGCAGATTGATTGGCCGCAGATGCAGGCGGGTTTGGAGCAGGCAGGCGTGCCAGTGGTGGCGCTGGTGGCGCAGCT
>JAWKPA010000018.1:0-120051 GCA_041390905.1 Chloroflexota bacterium | reverse complement strand
GCGAATGCGGGCGTGGTAGGTGACACGCAGCAGCGGGTGGAGCCGCGCCATGATGTAGCTTTCGCCCCCGTTGGCGCGAATATCCTCCAGCCCGCCCATGCGCTCCTCCATAAAGCCATACAGCTCGGCAAACCCCTGCCGCACCTCGCCCCAAAAGCGCATCACATATTTTTCCGCCAGCCGCAGCAGCAAAAAGACAAACAGGCCATACCCCAGGCCAATTAGCCCCACGCGCCAATCTTCGCGGAAAAGCAGCAGGATGATGCCCAGAGCCAACAGGGTGTTGCCCAACAGTTGAATGATGATGGAGGAGAAATATTCGGTCAGGTTGCTCACGTCGCCGTCCACCCGCTCAATGAGTTCGCCGGGGGTGTGGCTTTTGTGAAAACCCATGTCCAGCCGAATGACATGTTCGGCCAGGTCGGCGCGTAGATTGTTGGTGGCGGTCCAGCCCAAATCTTCGCTGGCATAGGCGGCCAGCAGCATAATAACTTTTTGCAGGGTGACGGTGAGGAAGAAGAAAACGGCCGTTGTTGCCAATCCCGTTGCCAACCCCGTTCCCGTCTGCCCCCCTTGCGCCAAATCCAGGAAGCGGCGCACCACCTGCGGTGCAACCAACTGCAGCCCAATGCTGCCAAACAGCAGCACGGTCAAGATTAAGAGCCGCCATTTGTGTGGCAGAAGATAGTTTTTTAGGAGTTTGTACTTCATTCCCGGTAATCGGTAATCGGTAGTCGGTCATCGGTCATCAGTCAGACACTGATTACTGATAACTGATTACCGATTACTAAAAGTCCCTCCCCATGTACGGTTGCCACAGCCCCAACGCCAGCTCCTGCGCGTCGGCAGCCACGCCGTAGCGGGCAAAGTAGTCGGCCACGCGCTGGATGTCGCGCTGGAGCAGATCGAAGGCGTGGGGGTTGTGGCGGGCTTCCACCATTTGGGGAAAGTCAATGATGGTAATCTCGCCATCCCAGTAAAGGATGTTGTAGGCAGACAGGTCGCCGTGGATGAGGTGGTGTGCCAGCATGATCGCCACGTTGTCCATGATGCGGTTAAAAAGAGGCTGGGCTTCGCCCCTGACGATGCCCGTTTCGGACAGCGTTGGCGCTGCCCGGAAGCCGTCGCCGATGTGGGCCATCAGAATGGTGTTGCCGATGTGGGCAATGGGCTGCGGCACGTCGGCACCGGCGGCGTACAGCGTTTGCTGGGCGCGGAATTCGTTGCCAATCCACCACTGAATGTCTACCTCTTTGCCAAATTTTGTTTTTTGCTGCAGCGCCAGCTTTTCCCGCCGCCCCTTAATTTGTTTGCCCTCGGCATCGCGCAGGGTGCGACCGGCTTTGTAGACGGCATCGTTTTTGAGATGGCGCAACATGCGTGGCCGGTAGAGTTTGGCGGCAATGTGGCTGAGGCCGGTGGCGGGGTGGGCGAGGCAGGTGTAGACGTTGGCCTCCTTGCCCCCTTTGACAATGCTCACCACGTCGGTGACGATGTTGTCGCGGTAGAAGGGGCCAATGGAGTCTATGACCCACTGCCGTTCGTGGTGTTGGGGGTCGAGCGAGGCGCAGTAGGTTGGCACCCATTCAGCAATGTTGTCTTGCAGATCGGTGAGGGCGGCCACAACCTCTTTTCTTTGTTGTTTTTCTTTTTTGCGCTTGCGGTTGCCGTGCTGCCGATGGGCAGTGCGGTCGCGGTTGTCATATGCGTACTCGTCAAATGTGTTGAAATTGAAAGTTTGTCTCTTCAAGGTTGGTTTGGGGTAGGGCAAGTTTGCAAACTTGCCCTACAAACTAAAAGCCAGCAACAAAAAAGCCACGAGTAAACAAAACCCGTGGCTTGGTGGCGCATGATCGTGTGGGGAAACGGGGGGATTAACGGCCGTTTACCCCAACAAATGGCATGTTTCCCAATGAATTTGACGAAAGGGGGAAATAAAAAAGCCACGGGCAGCATTGCGCGTGGCTGGTGGTGACTCGGTGAGGAGGCAGCAAAAAACCACAGGTTAAGCACGCCTGTGGCCGGAAAAGCAGTCGCAGATTAAATTAGAAACTGCGGGAGATGCTTACCGAGCAAACGTGCTTACACAATGCCGTTCAGTTGTGTGGTTGACAATCATTTGAAATTTTTGCATTGCGTAAGTCCTCCATAAAAGTGTTTTTTGCTAAGTGGCGGCAGTATAGCACGGGAAACGGCCGTTGGTCAAGGGGCGGAAATCGCTCAACCATACCTGAACAATTCGCAAGAGAGGCTTGCTCCCGGCTGCCACTGCCCGTATCATACCTTGTAGAGGCGTATTGTATATGCCCTGTTACTCGCAAAAAATGGGACATAGATTTACCTGTACGCAAGCGGCTGCGAAGCATTCCCGACAACCCGATTGTTTAATTGGGGCAATCGGGTAAATCAGCGTCCTGGTTACAATAGTTCCTACGAAATTGGGAGGCAATCATGATGGGAACCATTCGGCGACTGCTTATTTTCATAACTCTGTTTGCCGCCACCGCGCTTCATGCCCAAAACGACGGCGATATTGTGTTGCTGGAATATGATGGCATCATTAGCCAGACGACGGCAAGTTATTTTGAACGGGGAATTGCAACGGCCGTTTCTGACCACGCAACGGCCGTTCTTATCAACCTCGACACCCCCGGCGGCGACCTCGGTGCCACCATTAACATCGTCCAACTGTTTCGCAATGCCACCGTGCCCATTATTGTCTACATCACGCCGGAGGGTGGGCAGGCGGCATCGGCCGGCAGCGTGATTACGGCTGCCGCGCACGTGGCCGCCATGTCGCCCGGCACCGTCATTGGCGCGGCATCGCCCATCAACGGCGACGGCAGCGACATTGGCGAAACGCTGTACCGCAAGCAGGTGGAGGATTTGAAGGCGACGATGCGGACGTTGACCGCCCGGCGCGGCGATGCGGCGGTGGCGACGGCCGAAGCGATGATTGAAGATGCCCGCGCCGTTACCGCCGATGAGGCATTGCAACTGGGGCTAATTGACCTGATTGCCGACGATAGCGACCAACTGCTGGCCGAAATTGACGGAATGGCGGTGACAGTGGATGGGCGGGATGTGGTGCTGGCGACGGGTGGGAGGGAAAAACGGCCGTTAACCCTCACCCTCACCGAACGCATCCTCGCCGCCCTCACCAACCCGCTCCTGCTCGGCATCCTCATCACCATCGGTGCCCAGGCTCTCATTTTTGAAGTGACCCACCCCGGCTTTGGTGCGCCCGGCATCGTCGGTATCCTCTGTATTGCCCTTGCTCTCTATGGCTTCGGTCAGCTACCCGTCAACTATCTTGGCCTCGGTCTTATCGCTCTGGCCTTTATCCTGCTCGTTACCGAGGCATTCACCCCCACCCACGGCGTTTTGGGCGTTGGCGGTGCCATTTCTCTCTTTGCCGGGCTGCTGGTTCTCTTTAACTCACCCGGCTCCCCCGACTTCATCCGCCTTTCCATCCCCAGCGCAATTGGGATCACGCTGTTCACCGCCAGCTTCTTTGCCTTTATTCTCTACGCCGCCATTCGCACCCGGAAATTGCCCGCCGTCACCGGTGCCGAGGGGCTGGTGGGGCAGCTTGGCCCGGTGCGCCGGCCGCTGGTTGCCACCGCCAGCGAAAATCTCTACCAGGGTTCCGTGTTGGTCAACGGCGAACTGTGGCGGGCGCAGTCGGATGAGCCGCTGGATGCAGGTGCCAAGGTGGTGGTCAAATCGCTGGACGGGTTTACATTGCACGTCAAAAAAGTGTAGGTACACTTTCAACAGGTTGATGAAGTGATGCCTTTGCTGTTATTGGTTATTTGTTATTGGATTGACCATATGTTTTGCAATAACCAATAACCAATAACTGATAACTATGCCCACCATTAAACTAGCCCTTGGCTCACAGGAAAAAAGTTTTGACGTTGCACAGCAGGGTGATGTTATCAACGTTACCCACGAGGGCAAGACGGTGGCGCTGCGGCTGGTGCAGCAGGATGGGGCGCTGGCCGTTTTTGCCTATACGGACGACAACGGCCACGAACGGCGGCTGCGGGTGGCGGTTCAGCCATCGGGGGAGAAGCGGCAGGGGTGGATTAACGGCCGTTACCACACCTACCAACGGCTGCGCCAACGCGCCAGCCACGGCAACACCAACAGTGGCTCACTCGCCGCCTCCATCCCCGCCATCGTCCGCGAAATCCTCGTCCAGCCCGGCGACACCGTAGCTGCCGGTGACAAACTCATCCTGCTCGAATCCATGAAAATGGTCATCCCCATCCAAGCCCCCCACGACGGCACCGTCACCCAAATCCACTGCCAGCCCGGTGATGCGGTGCAGCCGGGGGTATCCTTGATAGAGCTTGATCAAACATAATGGTAGATTGGAGATTGGGGATTGGCGATTCGCGCAATCGCCAATCCCCAATCTCCAATCCCCAATTTCGCACATATGAACCATCAACGAGTTGAAAAATTACAGCAGCAGATGAAAACGGCCGTTATTGACGGCATCGCCCTTGTTCCCGGCCCCAACATGGTCTACTTCAGCCACATCCATTCCCACCTCAGCGAACGGCCAATTGTCCTCTTCCTTCCCGCCGCTGCCCCCCCCGCCCTTGTTATCCCCGGTCTGGAAGCGATGAAAGGGCGTGATGTGGGCATTCCCAACGAGCGCATCTTTGCCTGGAGCGACGAGCAAGGGTATGTGGATGCCTTCCAGCAGGCCAGCGAGACGCTGGGGCTGGCAAAGTGGCAGCTTGGTGTGGAAGCCCTCCACATGCGCGTGCTGGAGCGCGACATGCTGGCGCAAGTGGCACCCGGCATCCGCTTTAGCCACGCCGACCCCCTCATCGCCAATTTGCGGATGATCAAGGACGATGCCGAAGTTGCGGCCATGGAAAAGGCGGTGGCAGTGGCGGAAAAAGCATTGGAGCGGCTGCTGCCCCAAATCAAAATCGGCCAAACCGAGAAGCAAATCGCCGCCATGCTGACGCAAGAGTTGGTGAATGGCGGAGCGGAGTCAATGGCCTTTGGCCCCATCGTCTCGGCCGGGCCTAACGGGGCTTCGCCCCACGCCGTCCCCACCGACCGTCCGATCCAGGCTGGGGATTTGCTCATCATTGACTGGGGCGTGTATGTAGATGGTTATCCGTCGGACATCACCCGCACCTTTGCCGTGGGCGACATTGACCCTGAACTGCGGCGCATCTACAACGCTGTGCTGCTGGCAAATGAACAGGGCAAAAAGGCGGCCGGCCCCCACGCCAGCGGCCAGGATGTAGACCGGGCGGCGCGGGAGGTAATTGACGAGGCGGGCTACGGGCAATGTTTTATCCACCGCACCGGCCACGGGCTGGGGCTGGAAATCCACGAGCCGCCGGACATGGTGGAAACCAACACCCGCCAGCTACAGCCGGGCAACGTCTTTACCGTTGAACCCGGCATCTACCTCCCCGGTCGCGGCGGGGTTCGCATTGAGGACGACATGGTGATTACGGCCGACGGGGCGCGTTCGCTAACCAGTTTCCCGCGTGAGTTGATCACGGTAGGATAAATAAAAAGAGATTGGGAGATTAGGAGATTGAGAGATTTGTCCAATATCCCAATCTCCAATCCTTTAATCTGTGTTCCCATGTGTTGACAGCCGTATTCGTTCATACTATACTCCCCCACAGTATCTGGCTCTATGTGAAGCCGAAAATCAATAGCAAATGACACGAGGAATATTTCATCATGCCAATGTATCAATATCAGTGCCATAGCTGCGAGCAGCCTTTTGAGAAACGTTTGTCCATGTCACGGGCAAGTGATCCACAAGATTGCCCTTTCTGTGGTAGTGCCGACACGCGCAAGCGGCTGGGTGCCATTGCCCTGAACGGCGTATCGCGTTCAGTTTCCGTCCCCGTATCCCAACCAGCCCCCAGACGCATCTCCTGACTGGGCGACTGCTAGACAGGCCGTGTGCCTGTTACTTCCAAAAAACCGGGCGCGGCTCAACGGCTGTGCCTCACTTTTGCTTAGGAATGGGCATTGAATAACTTGCCCATTTAGAAGTTCAACTTCTTCCGAGAAGTTGAACTTCTATTTAATCCCCGTTTCTTATGAAAATTCAATCGTCAGCCGTGAAAGAGAATATGCACCAACGCTTGCGCCGCATTGAGGGGCAGGTGCAGGGTGTGCAGCGGATGCTGGATGCCGACCGGGATTGTGGCGACATTGTGCAGCAGTTGCGGGCAATTCGGTCAGCCCTGGACAATGCCACAACGCTTTTTGTGCAGGCTCATGCCCGCGAATGTTTGCTCCAGGGTGGGCAAATGGATGCGGCCGAGCATGTTGAACTTATTGATTCTGTTCTGGCATTAATGGCTAAAACGTAACTGCCGGGCCAATTCGTGGACTTGATGAAAGGTGCTCAAGTTTGGCCTCGCGCCATTCTCCATTTGGATATGGACGCTTTTTATGTCAATGTCCACTGCTTGACGTACCCAGAGGATAGGGGGATTCCGCTGGTGGTGGGGGGAAAGCCGGATGAACGGGGGGTGGTGGCTTCGGCCAGCTATGCGGCACGACAGTTGGGGATCCGGTCGGCGATGCCAACGACAACGGCCGTTCGCCTCTGCCCCACGCTCAAAATTGTCCCCGCCGACTGGCCGCGCATCCGCGCCAGCTCGCGGGAGGTGATGGGGGTGCTGGCGCAGTTTGGCCCCATCGAGAAAATGAGCGTGGACGAGGCGTATGTGGAGCTGACGCACTGGTTTGTGCAGGAGCCGGGGCTGGTGGCGGAGGAGATGGCGATGCGGGTGAGAACGGCCGTTAAAACCCACACCACCCTGCCTGCCTCCGTTGGCCTCGCCACCAGCAAACTCGTCGCCAAAGTCGCCTCCGACTACGACAAACCCGAAGGCTGTACCGTTGTTGCCCCCGGCAGCGAAGCCGCATTTCTTGCCCCCCTGCCCACCCGCGCCATTTGGGGCATTGGCCCCCGCACCGCCGAAAAGCTGGCTGAAATGGGCATTGCCACCTGCGGCCAGCTTGCCGCCGCCGATCTCGGCACGCTCCACGCCCGCTTTGGTAACATGGGAGCCGATTTGCAGCAGCGGGCGCGTGGCATTGACCCCCGCCCCGTGCAGTCCGACCCCGGCATCTCCAAATCCATCAGTCAGGAGTGGACGTTTAACAACGACATCAACGACCCCGCCATTTTGCGCCGCCAGCTTCACAGAATGAGCCAGAGCGTGGCCGAATCGCTAAAGCAAGGGGGGCTGCTGGCGCACACCATCAGCGTCAAATTTCGCTGGGCCGACTTTACCACCTTTACCCGGCAAAAATCCGTCGCCGTTGGCACCGACGATGCCGATCTCATCTACCAGCTTGCCGAAACGATTTGGCAGCAAAATTGGCTGCCCGGTCAGCGAATGCGGCTGATTGGCGTGGGCGTGAGCAATCTCAAAGAAGGTACCCAACGCCAGCTTTCGCTGGGCATCTAGGCAAACCACCAAATTTCTACAAAAACCTATAGATGCCTCGTAAAATTCTACAGAGTTCTGTATATTTAGGGCTGTATGGTGACAGAGAACGATTGGCTGAATTTGAGCGAGGCGGCAGAGGTGCTGGGTGTGCATCCGGCTACGGTGCGTGCCTGGTCAGACCGGGGCGACTTGCCGACGCAGCGCACGGCGGGTGGACATCGCCGCTTTCGCCGGGCGGATCTGGAGGCGTGGGGGGCTGGCACCGGCACGCTGCAGGATCGGCGGCAGTTGACCAGTGCCCAGTTGGTGGTGCAAAACATGTTGGGGCGCGCCCGGCTGGAGCTGACCGAGGGGGCATTTAACGATGAAAGCTGGTACCAACTGCTGGATGAATCGGCCAAAAAGGAGCTGCGCGAAATCGGCCGGCGGCTGCTGCAACTGGTGGTGGCGTATCTGACCGAACCGGCCCAGGAAGCCAGGCTGCTGCGGCAAGCGCAGCAAATTGGGCGTGATTACCAGGCGTTGGGGCAGCAGCAGGGATTGAGCCTGGTTGAAACGACGCGAGCTTATCTACATTTCCGCGAATTTTTGTCACAAACCATTTACGACATGCTGATGGCGGCCGGCACCCAGGGGCCAACCGATTGGGGCGAACTACGCCGCCGCATCATTTTACTAACAAACGACATCTTGTTGGCGTTGATTGACGCCCATGAGCAGCAACCATGAGTGAACAAACGGGACAACCTTTTTCCATCTGGCGTGCCTTGCGCCTGAGCAGCTTCCAGATTGGCTCGGCGATGGGCGATATTTTGGTGACGAGCATTTGGAACCGCGTTCTCATTACCAGCTTTGGCATTCCTGCCGCGCCGGTGAGCTTTTTGATTGCCCTACGCTATTTGCTATCGCCGCTGAGCCTGTGGGCGGGCTTTATGTCTGACACCAAGCCGCTGTGGGGTATGCGCCGCACGTCGTATATCTGGCTGGGGCGGGGGCTGATGGTGCTGTCGCTGCCGCTGCTGGGGTTGAGTGTGGGCCGGCTTGCGGGCAGTACAACTGATTTTCTGGGCTGGAGCTTTGCCGTGGCTTCGTCGCTGCTGTATGGGATTGGGACGCTGATTTCGGGTAGTCCTTTCCTGGCACTGGTGCGTGATTCGGCACCAAAGGAGCGGCAGGGGTTGGCGATTAGCATGGCAGAGACGATGCTGATTATCTTTTTTGCCATTGTGGGGATTAGCTTTAGCCTTTGGATGCGGGAATATGATCCGGTGGTGTTTTGGGAAATGATTGTGGGAACGGCCGTTATTGGGGGGTTCTTCTGGTTGTTTGCCATTTGGGGAGCAGAAAAACGCGCCAATGCCGCAGCCGCCAGCAGCCTTGCCACCACCCAGGCCGCGCTGGGGCGGCGGTCGTTACAAGCTGCTGGCTTTCGGGTAACTTTTGGCAAAATCTGGCAAGACCAGCGTACCCGCCGTTTCTTTGTGTTTCTCTCCTTGGCAACTCTTTCCGCCTGGGCGCAAGATGCCATTTTGGAACCATTTGGCGGCGAGGTGTTTGGTCTGCCCTTTGAACGCACCACACGGCTCAACAGCTATTGGCAGGCAGCAACGGTGGTGACGCTGCTTTTGGGGGCATTTTTGTGGCGCAAACGGCCACCGGAGCGGCAGTCGCCTGTTACCCAGGGTGGCCTTGTGGCGATGGTGGTCGGGATGGTGCTGCTGGGAATGGCTTCGCTGTTTAACCAGGTGCATTTGCTGGAGCTGTCGCTGCTGATTTTTGGCGGCGGGTTTGGTGTCTACACCTTTGGCGGCTTGAGCTTGATGGCGGTGATGTCGTCGGACAGGGAGGCGGGGGCGTATTTGGGGCTGTGGACGATTTCGATTTTGCTGTTTAAGGGGTTGGGGACGTTCCTGGGCGGGGCATTGCGCGATCTGCTTCTACTGGGGATGGGGATCCCTGCGACGACGGCGTATGGGGTGATTTTTGTGGTGGAGGCGGTGGGGTTATTAACGGCCGTTATCATTCTCTCCCGCCTTGACATTTCTGGTTTTGCCCACGACATGGGGCGCGGTTTGAGCCGTGCCGAAGTGCAGGTGTTAACGGCCGATTAACCGCCACAGGTTGTTTGCAGGGGGAGCCTGCCACGTTAGCCCATTGAGCATATAAGCATAGGGGAAGGGAGATTAACGGCCGTTTCTGTCACCCTTTTGCTGCCCCTGCTTGTTGCTAAATAAGAAATAATAATGTAGTATTGCTTCTGATAACGAACAATTTTGTTAGATTATGTGCTGTTTTAGAATATGGGCGATTGAATGATCATGAAACTGGATGAATTAGACAAACAGATATTGCGGTTGCTGGCGCAAAACGGCCGTTTGCCCAGCTCCGAAATTGCCCGCACGGTGGAAGCCAGTGAGCGCACCGTCACCAACCGTGTCAACAGCCTCATCGAATCCGGGGTTATCTCAATCATTGGTGTCATCAACGAAGAACAGTTCGGTTACGAAGTCACCGCCGACATTTATTGCCAGGTGGACACCACGCGGCAGGAAGAGATCGCCCAAGCCATTGCCGCCCTGCCCGAAGTACGCTACGCCGCCATCTCCTTTGGTGAATACGACGTGGTGGGGCAACTGGTCAGCCACTCCCCCGCCACTCTGCACCAGTTTATTGCCCAAAAGCTGGCAAAAATCCCCGGCGTACAGCGTGTCACCACCGTCATCATCCCCGTCATTCTCAAAGACATTCAGGAGTGGCTACCACCGGAACTAATCGCTAGTTCCAGAGAAGACAACGCGAACTGAAGCCGACGACCGATGACCGACAACCGGCTCACTTCCATCCGCGCCCCATTTCTGCCGTAGGCCAAGTTTGCAAACTTGGCCTACATTATCAAAGGAAGCAAACAATGAAAAAATGGCTTTTGACTTTATTACTGTTGGCAGCCTGTGCACCCAATGCCCCGGCAACGGAAACCAGCGATGATTTTTTGCCGCTGGTTACGGCAGACGCAACCCATGAGGCGGATTTGGTGCTGCACAATGGCGCCATTTACACTGTTGACGAAGCCCAGCCGTGGGCAGAAGCGGTGGCAATCAAGGCGGGGCGGCTGATCTTTGTGGGAGCCGATGAAGATGTGGAGCCATTTATTGGCGAAGCAACCGAAATCATGGATTTGGGTGGGCGCATGGTGCTGCCCGGCATTCACGATGTCCATTTGCACCCGCTGGAGGCGGGGTCATCGGTGGGAGGGACGTGCTTGCTGCCAGAGGACACTGACCCGGCGGAGATGGTTGGGCTGCTGCGCGACTGTGCGCCCAAGCAGATTGGCACCAACTGGGTGCTGGGCTGGGGGCATTCGATTACCAACATGCTGGAAAGCGAACGGCCGCCGATTGAGATTCTGGATGAGGCGATTCCAGATCGGCCGGCCGTCATGATGGAGCAAACGTCTCATTCGGTGTGGGTCAATTCGGCGGCACTGGCGGCGGCCGGCATGAACGCCGACACCCCCAACCCGCCCGGCGGCCTCATCCTCAAAGACCCTGAAACTGGTGAGCCAAACGGTATTTTGATGGAAAACGCGGGCGACATGCTGTTTGATTTGGCTTTGGCACCCACGCCAGAATTAGAAGAGCTGCATTACGACGGGCTGCTTTATGCCCTGGAGCAGTTGGCCGAGAATGGCATCACCTCCATCAGCGATGCCCGCACCTATTGGGGACGCAATTACCACAAGGTGTGGCAACGGGCAGAACAAGAAGAGACGCTTACAGTTCGTGCCGTACTGGGGCTATGGGCGTATCCGCATTATGACGACGCTGAACAGTTGGCGGCGTTGACCAAGCTGTATAGCAATGACCCAAACCGGCTGCTGCGGATGAGCCAGATCAAAATTTATAGCGATGGGCTGATTGAGAACACCACGGCCGCTTTATTTGAGCCTTACCTCATTGATTTGGAGATTTTTCCTGACAACATCGGGATGAATTATTTTGCCGAGACGCGGCTGGCAAAATATATCACGACGTTGGAAAAGGTGGGGTTTGATTTTCACATTCATACCATTGGCGACCGGGGGGTGTATGAGGCGTTGAACGCAATTGAACAGGCAGTGGAAACGAATGGCAATGGGCTGGATCGCCGTCATCGGCTGACCCATTTGGAGCTGATTGACGAGGCGGATCGGCTGCGCTTTGCCGAGCTGGACGTGATTGCTGATTTTCAGGTGGCGGGGGAGTTTACGCTGCCGGATTATTGGGAGGAAAGTGCAGAGCTGATTGGCGATCGGGCGTTTGACCCGGTGCCGGTGCGGAGCATTTATGACACGGGGGCGACGGTGACGTTGAGCAGTGATTGGGATGTGAGTGATTTGTCGCCGTTTGTGGGGATGGCGCACGCTTTGCAGCGGGAGCAGCAGAGTATGCCGGATCTGGAGGCGGTGATTGAGGCGTATACGCTGAATGGGGCGTATGTGATGCGGCAAGAAACGGAAACGGGGTCGCTGGAAGTGGGCAAGTGGGCGGATCTGGTGGTGCTGGATCAAAATTTGTTTGAGGTGTCGCTGGATGAGATGGCAGAAACGGCCGTTTTGCTGACCCTGCTTGGCGGCGAGGAAGTGTACCGGAATCCATCATTCCGGTAAGGCAGAGACAAAATGAGCAAATTATTGACAACCATCCCCCAGGAAGACGGCTTCCGAATGCCGGCCGAGTTTGAAAAACATGATGGCTGCTGGATGCTGTGGCCGGAGCGACCAGACACGTTCCGACTGGGGGCGAAACCGGCACAAAAGGCGTTTGTAGAAACGGCCGTTGCCATCAGTCAGTTTGAGCGCGTGACCATGGGCGTTTCCGCCCGCCAGTTTAGCAACGCCCGCCGCCAGCTTCCTCCCCACATCCGCGTCGTCGAAATGTCGTCCAACGATGCCTGGATGCGCGACTGCGGCCCCATTTTTGTCAACAACGGGCAGGAAGTGCGGGTGGTGGATTGGGAGTTTAACGCCTGGGGCGGGCTGGATGGCGGGCTATACTTCCCCTGGGATCAGGACAATCTGGTGCCGCGCAAGGTGGCGGAGCTGGAATGGCTGGATCGCTACCAGGTGCCAATGGTGCTGGAAGGGGGCGGCATTATGGTGGACGGCGAGGGAACGCTGATTACCACGGCGCAATGTGTGCTGAACCCCAACCGTAACCCGCACCTGTCACTGACCGAGGTCGAATGTTATTTACAACGATATTTGGGGGTGGAAAAGATCATCTGGCTGCCGCGTGGCTCGATGGATGATGAAACGGATGGGCATATTGACGGCTTGTGTGCCTATATTCGGCCGGCCGAACTGGTGCTGAATTGGACGAATGACAAACGTGACCCGCAGTATGAGATTAACCAGGAGGCGTATGATCTGTTGTGTGGGGAACGGGATGGAAGGAAACGGCCGTTTACCATCCACAAACTCCTCAATCCCCAGCCCATCTACGTCACCGCCGAGGAAAGTGCCGGGCTGGATGCGGTGGAAGGCACCCACCCCCGCCCCGAAGGGCTGTGCATGGGCGGCTCCTACGTCAACTTTTATCTGGCAAACGGCGGCGTGGTCGTCCCGCTTTACGGCGACCCCGCCGACCAACCCGCCCTGGCCGCCCTGCAAGCCCTCATGCCAGAACGCAAGGTGGTTGGCGTTCCCAGCGGCCGGGAAATTTTGCTCGGCGGCGGCATGGTTCACTGCATCACCCAGCAGCAGCCCAGCCCCAACTCTCGATAGAAGAGAATGGGACGCAGATTTTTCTGATTCACCTGATTTTCATTCTTCATCAGGCAGATGTTGTTTCACAACCGCTTCGCGTACAGGAAAATCAGCGTCCTATTTGTTGAAAAGGAAAGTGATTAGGTGAAAGCACAGGTACGCATTGCGTTGATTCAGGTAGCGTGGGCGGGGGAACAGCGGGCAATGATGGCGCAGTACCGGCAAATGATTGCCGAAGCCGCCGCACAAGGGGCGGAAATAATCTGTTTGCCTGAATTTTCCCTGGCTCCCTACTTCCCCGGCACGCGGGACGAAGCCGGTTTTGCCTGGGCAGAGCGACTTCCCGGCGGGGTGTCGGCTCGCTTTTTTAGCCAGATGGCAAGCGACTATGCCGTTTTTGTGGTGGGCAGCCTGTACGAATGGGCCGACAACGGCGGGCTGTACGACACCGCCACCATTCACGCGCCCACGGGCGAGCTGGTGGCCGCCACGCGCAAAATCCATATTCCGTCGGGCGATGGCTACCACGAAACCGACTTTTTTGCCGGAAGCGATCAGTTCCAGGTGGCTTCGATCCCGCCAATCAAGCTGGCAACCCCCACTTGCTATGATCAATGGTTCCCGGAGCTGGCGCGAATCTACAGCCTGGGCGGGGCAGAGCTGATTGTCTACCCTACGGCCATAGGTGCAGAGCCAAATGAGCCGACGCTGGACACGCAAGAGGCGTGGGAAACGGTGATGCGCGGCCACGCCATTGCCAACGGGGTGTTTGTGGCGGCGGTGAACCGGGTGGGGGTGGAAAATGGGGTCACGTTTTATGGCAGTAGCTTTGTCTGCAGCCCGTCGGGGCAAATTTTGGCGCGGGCCGGCCGCCAAAACCCCGAAATTGCCATGGCAACGCTCAATGCCAGCCAGCTTATGCAGTGGCGGCACTTTTTCCCGCTGCTGCACCAGCGCCGGCCGGATGTATATGGTCAAATTTTGCAGCGGTGGGAGGGGGATAAACGGCCGTTGTGGGTCGAAGACACCCCCGTTTGGCGCACAAAACCCAACAACCAGTAAAAAAACCTCTGAGGTCTTTGCAACCTCAGAGGTTTAGGCTGATTTATGGCGAAGTCGTAAATGCTACGTCATCAATAAAGAAACTGCTGGCAACGCTGGAATCTGTCGTTACCACAAATGCCACCGTCACACTGCTGCCCACAAAGTCCGCCAGGTCAACCGAAGCCGCCTGCCAGCCATTGGTCTCCTCACTGCCGCACAAGTCACTTTGCAAAACCGTGTTTCCATCTAGCAGCACATAGACAAAATCATAGCCGCACTCATCGTCCGAACGAATCTGGTAATAGAACTTCAAATAAAGCGGCCCCGTAATATCGGTCAGGAAGAATGATTGTGACAGCGAGCTGACTTCATCATCCACCCCGCCCAGCCACGCTACCCAACTGCCAGAGCGGGCGTTAACAGGCAAGCCATTGCTGACAATCAGCGGCTCCCCATTAAGCGAATCTTCCAGCCAGTCGCCATTCTGTCCCTGCTCAAAGTCACCGTTTGGCACCTCAGGCAGATTGTTGCTGCCGGGCGTGGGAGTAAAGGTGGGCGTAGGCTGGGGCGTGGCTGTGGCCTGCGGCGTGGCTGTGGGCGTGGCTGTGGGGGCAGAGGTAGTGGGAACGGCCGTTGGATGAGGCTGTGGGTCAAACGGTGCTCGCTTGCCAATATACGGCAAATAGACGACATGATCCCCCGGCGGCTGGCTGTTGCTCAACGGCAGCTTCCACAAGCTGCGCCCGTGCGTCGCCGCCACCAACTGCTTCGCCCCATTCGGATATTTCTGAATCGCCAAATCGAAGATCGCCACCAGCGGCAAATTCTGGTTAAACGGAACCCAGTTTTGCCCGCCATCCGTCGTGCGGTACACGCCAAAATCAGTGCCTGCATAGACAATGTTGGGGTCATCAGGGTCAACCGCCAATGCCAGCACCGGCATATCGGGTAGGCCGTTATTCTGCCCCGTGTGGGAAATATCTACCCAACTGCTGCCGCCGTCGTTGCTGCGGAACACATGCCCCGGCGTGCCGGGCGTGTTGGCCGCAAAACCGCTAAAGGCCACATAAAAAAGCTGTTGGTTGACCATGCGAACATCGGCTACCCAGCGGTTGGGCAAGGGAGCGCTGGTCACATCAAACCAACTGTTGCCGCCGTCTTTGGTCAACGCCACCAGCCCGTCGGCCGAGCCAGTCATGATGTAGTTTGAGTTTCCCTTGAGGACGTTGATGGCTGAAATCGCATACCCGTTGGTCAGATCGGGGCTAATGGCGGTCCAGTTGTTGCCGCGATTGTTGGAACGGTAGAGGCGCTGTGTTCCCCAGTAAACCCGGCCGGCCGTATTGGGGTCTGTCAGCAATGGCGCATAAAACAGCACCCGGTCGTTGAGGTCAATGCCGTTGGCTAAAACCGGCCAATCGTCGGCATTGGGGGTGCCAGCCTGGTCATTGCGCTGAAACTGCATAAATTGACCGCGTGCGCTAAAGCGCGTCCCATACCAGTAGCGCGGGTCAAACGGGTCAATGGCGGTAAAACCGCCGTCACCGGCATCCAGCCCAACCCAGCTTTGGCCGCTGTCAGTTGTTTTGGTCTTGGAATTGTCCTGCATGCCGCCAAAAAAGACGTTGGGATTGGTGGGGTGCAGGGCAACCGATTGAAACTGGAGCGTGGCGAGATTGTTGTTGCGGGATTGCCAGGTGTGGCCGCCGTCGGTGGATTTATAAACCCCACCGTCGTTGCCGATCCAGACAACGTTGGGGTTGCTGGGGGCAAAGGCGATGGCGTGGAGGTCGGGATGGACAGTGGTGGCTTCGTTGATGCCGCCGTTGAACGACCAACTGTTGCCGCCGTCATCGGTGCGGAAGACCACGCCATCAATGCCGGGAACGTTGCCGCTATATACTGCTTGCCCACCGGCCAGCACAATGTTGGGGTTGGTGGGGTGGACGGCAAGGATGTTGTCATAGCCGCATTGTTCGCCGCAGTAGCTGTATTGAATGGTGTTGAGCTGGTTCCAGCTTTGGCCGCTGTTGATGCTTTTGAAAACGGCACCAAAGCTGCTGCCATCCTGCCGATACACTTCAAAACCGGCGTAAAGTACGGCCGGGTTGGAGGGGCTGATGGCAACTTCAATGCGGTCGTGGGCGACGGAGAGGCCAAAGGATTGGCTCCAGTTGGCACCGCCATCGGTGGTTTTGTAGATGCCGTAGCCGTCGAAGGCGGCGTAGAGGGTGTTGGGGTTGTTGCTGGGCATGACGAGGGCGGAGGAGGAGGCGCAGCCGTTGCTGCCGCAGGCGCTGGCTAATAACTGCCAGCTTTGGCCGCCATCGGTGGAGCGATAGATGCCGGGGGTGCCTGTTTGCGGGTGGTTGTCGCCGGTTTTGGTGAAGCCGGCCGCCGCATAAACCAGGTTCGGGTTTGTGGGGTGAACGACGATGTTGGCGAAGGCGAGACCGACAAAGGTGTTGCTGCCGAGAAGCTGCCAGCTTTGGCCGCCGTTGGTGGATTTGAGGATGCCGAGGCCGTAGTAGCTGTCGGAGCCGTGGGGTTCGCCGGTGCCGACGTAGATGGTGTCGGGGTTGCTGGGGTCGAGGGTCATGGTGCCAACGGCGAGGGAGGCTTGGGCATCGGTGAGGGAGACGAAGCTGTCGCCGCCGTCGGTGGTTTTCCACACGCCGCCCTGGGCGGCTCCGACGTAGACGATGTTGGGGTTGGTGGGGTGGACAAGAACGGCCGTTACGCGCCCGGACGCATCAATGTCAAAATCCCCCATCTGTTCCCCCGTAATGGGGTCGGGGCCAAGCTGCTGCCAGGTGTTGGCGGCAAAGGTGCGGCTTTGCTGGGGAGAAAGCTGGGCCAGTTGGGCTTCATAGAGGTTGTAGGCATCGAGCCGGGCGGTGAGGGGGATGGTGTCGGCGGGGTAGCTACGCATAAAGTGGATCATTTCCTCGCGGCCAGCGCGGGCGCCTTTTAGCCCGGCAACGCGCAGGGGGTTGCGGTTGCGTTCGTGGTAATGCCAGTCGAAGCCGGGGTTGTTCATAGGGATGGGGTTGCCGTTGCCATCAAGTAGCTGCTGCTCCCCGCGTGAAATGGCGGCCCAATCGTCGTTTTCCACGGGGGTGTCGCTGTGTTGGGCTGCCAGAGCGAGGTTTTGCGGCTGGATGATGGCGGGGGGGCGGTTGTTGAGGAAGATGAGGGCGATAACGGCCGTTATTCCCAGCAACAAACCTGTCAATATCAAAATGTTGCGCTTCATATATTTCCTCCTGTGTGGTAATCGGTAATCAGTAATCGGTTAACTGATTACCGATTACCGTTTACTGATTACCGTTTACTGAAAATCAAGCATTGACAACAAACGTATTCAAAATCTGATCCAACGCCTCCAGGTCAGCGTCGCTGGTGGCTTGCACCATGACGAGGATGACGTAGTTGCGGGCCTGGGGAACGGCCGTTAACACCACCAGCAGCGTTCCCTCATTGCCACAATTAGTATACAGATCATAGAGGCCTGTGTAGAGGGAATCTTCGTAATTAAAACGGCCGTCGTAGCCACAATCACCGCTAAAATCAAACTCCGCCAGCAGCGTTTGCTCATTCATGTTGCGCGACAAGTCGTGCGAAGCCAGGAACACCATCCCCGGCGTACTCCATGAGTTGTAGAAGCTGTCCAGACTGGGGGCGGCGCGTAGCCCGGCCCCAATGGCAGCCCCATCCAGCACCCAGTCGCCGCCGTCCAGTTCCGCCCACTGCGCCGGAACGCTCACCGTCAAAACCCCGGAATTGTCGCTGACGCTGACGTATTCATACGCCACCGGAGCCTCGGCCACCCCCGTTTGCGCCGCTTCGTCGGCCAGCTCCTGGGCAAAGGAGAAAACGGTGGTCAGTTCCTCGAAGCTGTTGAGCTTGCCCGTCAACACCTCGCTGGTGGCAAAGCGGAGGATTTCAAAACTCATTACGTCGTCGGCGTTGCGGCTGCGAAGCACGTCGCAGTAGGACGACATGGTGCCATCGGTTGCCAGCACCAACCCTTCCAGCTTGGTGACAATATCGCCACCGCGAATGCCTGCCTCATCGGCCGGGGAGCCAGACTTGACCGAGGAAACCCAGATGCCGCTCAATCCGTCTTCCGTCACAACGGCCTGGCCGTTGATGCCGATGGAGTCGGCATCCTCACCGCGCCGCAGTTGCTCCACCACGCCTTGGGCAATGTCGCCGCTGATGCCAAACGCCTGCCGCGTGTCGCCGCGCCCGGCGTAGTGGACGGCAATGACCTGGCCGTTGGCATCCACCACCGCGCCACCGGAGTTGCCGCCGTTGGTGGTGGCATCGTATTCAATGACATGCTCCACCGAAGCCCAGTTGGTTTCGCCGCCCGCCTGCTCCTTGGAAACGATGCCGCGTGTGAGGGTGTATTCGGGGTTGCCCAGCGGGAAGCCCGCGACATACATTTCGGTGCCGACGCTGACGGCTCCTTGGTGCCATTGCAGATAGGGGAAGCCGTCGCCGTCAATGTCTATGACGGCTAGGTCGGAGCATTCGGAAACGCCGAGGATTTTGGCGTTGCGCGGGCGGTCTTCGCCGGGCAGATAGACTTGCAGCAGGGCGGAGCCGGTGACGACGTGGTTGTTGGTGACGGCGATGCCGCTGGGGTCAATGATGAAGCCGGAGCCAGCCCCGGCGACGTTTTGCACCGCGCCAAATTCGGGGTGGATGAAGCTGCCCTGGGCGATAATTTGGACGACGGCGGAGCGCACGTCGGCGATGGTGGTGATGGGGCCAGAAACGGCCGTTTCCACCCCACCCCCACTCTTGCCCGATCCGCTCTCCGTTTCAACCACCGTCGCTGGCTCTTCTGCCGCCTGGGTCGGTTCCGCGCTTTGCCCCAGCGGAGCCTGCACCCGAAAATCAAGCGTCTGGTTGAGTTCGTCGTTGAGGTAGATGTCTACTTTGTAGCTTCCGGCCGGCCACGCTCCGGCGGTGTTTGACGCTTCAAACACCACGTCGCCGCTGCCCGTCACCAGCTCGGTTTCGTTGAGCAGGTAGTTGGGTTCGGCGGCCTCACCCACATTAACGGCCGTCCATACCGCCTTCACCTTGGTGTCATCGGGCGCATTTGCCAAAGCCACAATGCTGTAGAACGTATCGGCCGGGTCAAAAACGGTTGTGGTTTGCGTGCCAGCCTTGTCACGCGACAGCGTGGCACTTTGGATGTTGGCTGTGCTGGCGCTAAATTCACAGCCAGCCAAAGCAAGTAAAACGATTAAAAGGAAAGAAAAGGTGATTTTTCGCATGTTTGCTCCTTCAAAATTTTTGCCAGCATAGAGGCAGGGGGCAGCGACGACAGGGCAAGCTCTATCAGCTGAATTGCACAAGTTGTGGCTAAAATTGGGGGATTTTGTTATCTGGAGTCGGTCAGAGTTTCTGCTTCAGACGATAAGTGGTTCCCTCCATCGGGTAATTGCTCACCGCTCCACGGCTGCTCTACCTGTTCTTCCAAATAAGCCAGCAGGTTTGCCAAATCGGCAAAATGGCGACGCTCACGGGTGTCGGCACTTTGCAGGCTAACCCGCCAGGGGGCGTTGGCGTGGTCTCGCCACAAACGGAGTAGGTAGGCGTGGTAATTGGGTGACTTACTGCTCATGTTCTTTGTCCTCGTTAAGGTGGTTCATACCTTCAACTTGCGACAATCATAGCAGGCTACCCTTCAGAAACGCTTCAAAAAGTATTCAGGATGTTGCTAAACAGGTGTCATTTGGGTTCGTCTCTTTCGTTTCAATCCTGCCAGAAGTTCAACTTCTGCCAGAAGTTGAACTTCTCAACCGATTGTTCCAGTCCTGGTTCCTGAAACGCTGAAGGAAGAACGAGGATTGGAATCCTCGGCTACTTGGTTTTGGGCTTTTTGGGGGGGAGGGTGTGGACGAAATTGGCGCAGAGATTGACCCAGTAGGCGAGTTCGTTGTCGTTCTCAAGGCCTTCGGGGGCCACATAGACATAGCCTTTCATCGGCCGGCCGGTAAAATCCATTGGCCGCACGTGGGGTTTGGTAAAGGCGGCGGCCTGGTTGTCTGGCCCCACCCGCGCCATCAGGGTATCGTTCACCACGCCACAAAACATGTAGTCGCGCAGCATAAAGGCGATGCCGCCAAACATTTTCTTTTCCTCGGTGCCGGGGGTGTCGAGCAAAACGGTGCGGATGCGTTCGGCTAATCCTTCGTCATAGGCCATAGCTTGTTCTTTTGCCGGGTTTTGCTACCCAGCAGGCCGTCTCCTTAAACGGCCGTTTTCCACCAAAACAACCCCAAGCATACCGTTTTTGCCCGGAAAAACAAACATATGTTCTGTTTTGTGGAGCAATGTTGCAAAATTACCCCACAACTTGCGACAAGCAGCAGGGAATAAGATAATGAACAGGGGGCATGATTCAGGTTAGCTTTACAAATTGTGGAACGATTTTGCAAATCGTTCCGGGCGATTTTGCAAAATCGCCCTACAGCGAGTCAAGCTAACTTTTCGGGTTTTTGAACCATGCCGAACAGGGAGAAAGATTGAACAGCTAACACAAAAGGGGTTAAGCATGGGCGATAGCCCACCACGAAGAATGAAAACAGGACAATGGCACAATTAAAGCTGTTTTTGCTGGGTGGGGCGCGGCTGGAGCTTGACGGAGAGCCGCTCACCGATTTGGCCTCGCGCAAGGCCGAGGCATTGCTGGCGTATTTGGCGTGCCAGCCGCAGCCGCAGCCGCGTGACCTGCTGGCAACGTTGCTGTGGGATGACCGGCCGCAGCAGCGGGCATTAGGCAACTTGAGCGTGCTTTTGAGCAGCCTGCGTAAGCCGTTGGGGGAGATGTTGCTGAGTTCGCGGCAGGCGGTGGGGGTGGATGCGGCTGGGGTGTGGGTGGATGCGCTGGTGCTGGCGCAGGCCGTGGCGGCAGTGGCGCACCAACGTTTGACGGAGGAAACGGCCGTTTCCCTGCAAGCCACCCTCACCCTCTACCACGGCGATTTCCTCGCTGGTTTTTCCATCCGCGATGCCTCCCTCTTTGAAGAATGGCAATTGTTGGAGCAAGAGCGGCTGCACCGGCTGGTCGTGGCCGGGTGGGAGCAGCTAACCACCTATTATTTGGATAAACAGCAGTGGTCGGCCGGCATTGCCGCCGCGCAGCAGCTTCTGCGGCTGGATCCCCTGCGTGAGCGGGCGCAGCGGCAGCTTATGCAGCTTTTGGCCGGGGACGGGCAGCGTCACGCCGCCCTGGCGCAGTTTGATCAATGCCGCCAACTGCTGGCCGATGAGTTGGGGGTGGATCCGGAGGCGGAGACGGTGGCGTTGGCGGAAAGAATTCGGGCGGGGGGGCAGGGGAGCAGGGGGGCAGGGGGGAATTTGTCTCCCCGGCTCCCCCGCTCCCCGGCTCCCCTGCACAACTTACCAGGCTCACTGACACCCCTCGTCGGGCGTGAAGCTGAACTGACGACCATTGCCGCACGGCTGGTTGAGCCGGATTGTCGGCTGTTGACGCTGCTGGGGCCGGGTGGGGTTGGGAAAACGCGGCTGGCACTGGCGGCGGCCGAGGCAGCGGCAAATGCGTCGCTTTTTCCCCACGGTACGTGGTTTGTCTCGCTGGCGGAACTGGATAATGCCACGCTGCTGCCCACAACCATTGCCGATGCGGTGAATCTGTCGTTGGCGGGTGCGGCCTCGCCGCAGGCACAACTGCTGGGCTATTTGCGGCAAAAGCGGCTGCTGCTGGTGCTGGACAATGCCGAACATTTGCTGGGAGAAACGGCCGTTATCCACTTGCTGCAACAGCTTTTAACCCGCATTCCCGGCCTCAAACTGCTGGTCACATCGCGGGAGCGGCTCAACGTGCGCGGCGAGTGGCTGTTGATGGTAGAAGGTCTGCCGTTTCCAGCCGCCGCACCCAAAGAAGGCACCTATGCGGCGGCGGCGTTGTTTGTACAGTGCGCCCAGCAGGTACAGCCAGAATTCCAGCTTACGATGGCTAACCGGGAAGCGGTGTGGCGCATTTGCCAGCTTGTGGAGGGGGTTCCGCTGGGAATTGAGTTGGCGGCAACGTGGTTGCGGCTGCTGTCGTGTGCGGAAATTGTGGCTGAAATCGGCCGTTCCTATGACTTTCTCAGCGATGCACCCCGCGCTGTGGCCGAACGGCACCAAAGTTTGCAGGCCGTCTTTGCCTATTCGTGGAAGCTGCTTACACCAAATGAGCAGCAGGTGCTGGCGCGATTGGCCGTTTTTCGCGCTGGCTTTAGCCGTGAGGCGGCGCAAACGGTGGCACAGGCAAAGCTGCCCCTGCTGGCTTCGCTGGTGGACAAATCCTTTTTGCGCGTGCGCCAGCCGGGGCGATATGAGATGCACGCCGTGCTGCGGCAGTATGCGCTGGACAAGCTGCTGCCAGTGGCACAGATCCAGGTGCAGGATCGCCATGCGGCGTTTTATGCGGCGTTTTTGCAGGGGTGGCTGCGGCCGCTGCAAGGGGGCGATCAGCTGGCGGCACTGGATGGCATTCGGCTGGAGCTGGAGAATGTGCGGGCGGGGTGGCGTTGGGCGTTGGAACGGCCGTTACAAGTTGCCACCCTCCTCAATTGGCAGTCGCTGGTGCGGGACATGAGCGAAACGATGTTTCACTTTTTCACCATGCGAAGCTGGTTTGAAGAAGGGGAGCAACTGCTGGGGCAGGTGGTGGATTGGCTGGGGCAGTGGGGGGAAGAAACGGCCGTTATGCAGTGGCGGATTCAGGCGCGGCACGGTTGGCTGCAATTTTTGCGCGGACAGACGGCACAGGGAGAGCAAACGCTGCACTACAGTTTGGCGCGATTGGACGAAGCCGGGGCGGCAGCAGAAACGATTTTTTGCCATAACTATTTGGGTGCGGCCGCGTTTTACCGGCAGGACGAAGCCGGGGCGTTGACCCATTTGCAGCAGGCGTTGACGCTGGCGCAGCGGCTGGATGACCCATTTGGGGAGGCGATTGCGCTGGATATTATGGGGCGGGTGCAGATGCACCGGCAGGATTTTGACGTAGCGGAGCAGTTGCTGCAACAGAGTTTGGCGCGTAAACGGCCGTTAGGCGACCGCTTTGGCATGGGGTTTTCGCTGCAAAATCTGGGAGCGGTGGCGCAGGCGTTGGGGCAGCCGGAACGGGCGCGGCGGCTGTATGAAGAAAGTCTGGCATTGCGGGAGGAGATGGGAGACCGGCGGGGGATGGGGCTGTGTCTGGAAAAGCTGGGGGATTTGGCACTGGCGGCGGGGGATGAGGCGGCAGCGCGGCGGCTGTATGAGCGGTGCAAGGCTATTTTTGTGGAGATTGGGCATGTGGTGTCGGTAACGGCCGTTCGTGCCAAACTGATAGAATAGACAGGGATGCCAATCTTTGTCTTTTACCCAAACAAAAAAGCGGGCAGCACCCTTTGGGTTGCCACCCGCTTTTTCAATTGTGTCTTAATGTTCAATTATTCCGACAACTTCACCAGCGAATCCTTGCCGCCGTGTTCGTTGACAACATAATCATCTGCTTCCCAATCATTTTCCCACCGCGCCCCATCGAGCAAATAGCGGAAACGGTAATCCTGCCCGGCCGGCAAAGAAACAGAAAGGCTAAAACTGCCGTCTTTCAACTGCTTCATCACGTGGGATTCCGGGTTCCATTCATTAAATTCGCCCAAAAGAGCCACTTCCTGCGCTTGTACTTCGGCAGGCAATTTAAAAGTTACGCGGCAAGAGCTACCGGTTTTAGAAAAGCTTTTTTTCAACATGAGAAATACTCCTTAATTTTTTGCAAGCATGTATTTTGGTTTTCCAGCACACACGCAAACAACCAAACAGATGGTTTGGAGACATCCGTTTGGCAGTGAATTGGTGAAATGATGAAACAATGCGGGTGAATGTGCGCTTGGTCAACGGTAAACTGCTAACTGAATGACTGTTGCGCTTAATCGAGGCGACACATGAGGCATCATATTGGTAAACTTACAAAATGGTTTACAAGTTTGTTAGTATAAGCAAGGGGTCGGATGAACACAAGGGGCAAGTTGCCAGAATTAAGCTTGCGCTTATTGTGTGTTTTGACATGGTGATCATATTTTGCTGTTTTTGTGATCATATTTGCTCATTTGATGAGTATATTTTAGTTGACCAGTGAAAAAACGGCCGTTTTTCCTCTCCTCACCCTCAAATTTTGCCTCGTTGGTATAGTTGCTTGCCAAACAGAAGTAGGGGATCATTGGCGGCATGAATCATTTGTTACAGTTTCACCCCGAAGTTCAGGCGGCACTGGCAAACGGTGAGCCGCTTGTGGCCCTGGAAAGCACTGTCATAACCCATGGGCTGCCGTATCCCTCGAATGTCGAAACGGCCGTTTCCATGGAAACGGCCGTTCGTTCCGGCGGAGCCACCCCCGCCACCATCGCCATCATTCGCGGCCAAATTTACGTTGGCCTTGACCGCGACCAGCTTGAATACCTCGCCACCCGCCCCGACGCCAACGCCTACGTCCGCAAATGCAGCCGCCGCGACCTCCCGCTGGCAATTGCCAGAGGCGAAGATGGTGCCACCACCGTCGCCGGAACAATGATTGTCGCCCATCTCGCTGGCATCGAACTGTTTGCCACCGGCGGTATCGGCGGTGTCCATCGCGGCCACCCCTTTGATGTCAGTGCTGATCTGTCCGAACTGGGGCGCACCCCCGTCACCGTCGTCAGCAGCGGCGCCAAATCCATTCTCGACCTGCCCGCCACCCGCGAAGTGCTGGAGACCAACGGTGTGGCCGTCATCGGCTACCAAACCGACGAACTCCCCGCCTTCTTCTCCCGCAGCAGCGGCCTTTCCGTGGATGCCCGGCTGGATACACCCGCCGAAGTCGCCGCCCTCATCGCCGCCCGTCGTACCCTGGGGTTGCAAAGCGGCACCCTCATCACCGCTCCCGCCCCGGCTGAAGCAGCTATGGACGAGGATGCAGCCGAAGCGGCCATCGCCCAGGCCACCCGCGAGGCAGATGAACACGGCATTCACGGTCCCGCCGCTACCCCATGGCTGCTGCGCCGCGTGGTAGAGTTGACAAATGGTCGTAGTTTGCAGGCCAACACCGCGCTGCTGCAAAATAACGGCCGTATTGCCGCCACCATCGCCGTGGCCTTGGCAGAAACAAAAAATCGGTAAAATTCCGTTGCCAGCAAACATGATGCTTGCTATAATGCTGGCAACCCTTGGGCGCGTAGCTCAGCTGGTTAGAGCGCACGGTTCACATCCGTGAGGTCCTGGGTTCGAGTCCCCGCGCGCCCACCTTCAACCACAAATCAATTTTGTAATTCACTTTTTATCCAAAAACAAAAAGAGCCAGAGGCTCTTTTTTCATTCCTGTAACAAAGTACGCTTCACACATTTAAAAAGTCAAAGCCTTTCTGAAAAACCTTCAACGGTTCATCAAGTCGTTCTTTGCCATTTGTATAAAGCTGCTTGCCTTGAGGCTCGAAGTTCATGATAACGACTTCACGATTCATTACTCTCTTGTCATTGGCTTTTCTGGTTGCCATACCTGAATATGAGGAAATTGGAACCACATAGTAATCTTGATAGAGGCTTCTCACCTCATCACTATCATATGATGATAAAAGCCACCGGCATGTTGTTCTGCTTAATCGGTCAGCAAGATGTTCATGTTCTTCCCATGATTTCATATTGTGCTTATAATTAACCCCATTTTTAGGATACGGAGGATCAATATACATCACGGTTTTGGCGTTATCATAACGCTCTAGGCAGTCTGCCCAATCAAGATTTTCGATAATGACTGTACTTAGCCGTTTGTAAACAGGTTCGATACGCTTATGTAAAGTTTTTAGTGCGCCAAATAGTCGGTTTCCATGCCCACCATCAGTAATACTGGTTGCAAATCGAGGGTAATTTAATTCACCTCCCCAGCCTGCCATAATGATGTAAAAAAAACGGTGCGCTCGTTGAACATCACTGAGTTGATTTGTATTAAGTGATGCTAATCTTTCAAACTCTGCTCTTGATACTAATTCCCATTCAAAACTTTTTATCAGTTCATCTGGTTTGTCTTTTACAACCCTAAAGAAGGTGATTAATTCCTGGTCAATATCATTGATTACTTCAACCTCGCTTGGCTGTTTACCAAATAAAACCCAAGCTGCACCAGCAAAAAGTTCTACATAACAAGTATGATCAGGAATTAAGGGAATAATCTGCTTTCTCAATCTCGATTTCCCACCTACCCATTTGAAGGGGCTGTTTATCATTTTATACTCAGATTTATTATTATTATGAGACATATTTGCACACCAATTTAAAACGCCCAATGTCGCCAATAGCGACATTTTATCATGACGTACCATTCTGTGCAATATGCAATTTGCTGCTATGGGCAAATAGACTTTTGAAAAAGATATGAATCGCTTTGGTGAAAAACTTCGCACTCTAAGAAATGAACATAAAATAACGTTGCTCCAATTGGCTCAGGAATTTGGCTATACAAGCCATAGCTACTTGAGCGAGATTGAATATGGGTACAAAATGCCCACTGTAGCACTGGTTCTAAAAGTATCCAGATTTTTTGATGTGTCAACAGATAGCTTGCTAAAAGATGAAATGGATTTAGATTTAAAGCCGAAACATTTTGAGAAATAAACACATGCTTGCGCCATTCATTGAAAGACCACCCACAAAATCAGAGTTTGAAAGATTGCGGCTCATTCTGAGCACTTATCAAGATGGAACAGGGATGGAAGCAAAAGGCACTTTACCGGGGTGGAGAGATTTTGAAAGAGCCATAGAAGCTGGCTTTGGCGGTTATGCTAGCGAAAACAAGCATATCTATGATGTGCTTTTAGCCGTTCCTAATCATTCAGGGCTATTTTATGGTATTGACTGCAAGATGCGAGGACTGTTATCTACCGTCGACCGCAAGCGGGTTGTTACAATTGAAGTGACTAATGCGGCTGGTGAACTGTGGGATTCAATCAAACAACAAGGGATTACACAAGAAACATACATGGATTTCCCACAATCTGCCGGTCATGCTGTTTTGAACACCATTGCTTCTTGGCACGATGGAGTCAGTACCGAAAACGGCGGAAACATTATTACACATAAAAGCATTTATCTTGTGCTCCAATGGAACCCCAAAACAGTTGAATACCAACTTTTCCAATATCCAGCTCATTTGCCAAATCCTGCTGATTTACAATGGAACGTCGAGGGTAGAAGGCTGATTGGCAAGCTAGATGATCACCCGCTTGTTGAGTGGTATGGTTTGTCTGGCGGTCAACTAAAATATTACCCTGCGGTAGAAGCGGCTGATTGGGTTTCACCCAAGTTCAAATTAGAAGCATTGCCTCAAAATATTGACTTTGGCTTGCAAAATAAGGCAGCAATGTACTTTCCCGTAGCTTGGGCACAGATTAGCCATGAATAGGTGAAGACCTCTTGTTTTAGATTTGACGGTATTGTAAATGAAAGCACTCAGCGGATACCGAATGCTCGATTTGACCCACATCGTCAGCGGCCCTTATGCTGGGATGATGTTGGCCGATTTGGGTGTGGACACGATTAAGATTGAGCCACCGGGGCGGGGGGAAGCTACCCGCCAACTGTTAGCCAATGACCCGCACCATAGCCATAATGGCATGGGAGCCTATTTTCTCACCCTCAACCGCAACAAAAAGAGCATGACGCTGGATTTGAAGCAGGAAGCCGGCCGAAACCTCTTTTACGAGCTGGTGCGCCACGCCGACATTGTGCTGAACAACTTCAGCGCCGGAGTGATGGCGCGGCTCAAGCTCGATTATGACCATTTGGCCGCCGTCAACCCCCGCATTGTTACCTGCACCATCACCGGTTTTGGCGAAAGCGGCCCCAGGCGAGATCGGCCGGCGTTTGACATGGTGGCGCAGGCGATGAGCGGCGGAATGAGCGTGACGGGGCAGCCCGATGGCCCGCCGACCCGCGCCGGGCTGCTGGTGGGGGATTTGGGCGGCGGGTTGATGGGGGTAGTTGGCATTTTGGCGGCGCTGCTGGCGCGGCAGCAGACGGGGCTGGGGCAGCATGTGGATATTTCCATGCTGGATGGTCAGATTAGTTTGCTGACCTACATGGCGACGATGCAGCTTTTGTCGGGAACGTTGCCGCCGATGGTGGGGAATGAGCATTTGAACCATGTGCCGTATAACGCCTACCCAACGCAGGACGGCTATCTCATTTTGACGATTATTGCCGACGAGTCGTGGGCGGCACTGATGGCGGCGGTGGATGTGCCGGAGCTGGACACGGGGGAGAACCGGAGCCGGGCGGGGCGGCTGCGGAATCGGGGGGAGATCAACGGCCGTTTATCCACCCTCTTCCAAACCAACCGGCGCGATTATTGGCTGGAGCGATTAACGGCCGTTCGTGTCCCCTGCGCCCCCGTCAACAATTTGGCCGAAGCATTAGACGACGAGCAGGTGCTGGCACGCAACATGGTCGTTGAGGTGGAACATCCGGCCGGCGGCACCTTCAAAATCCCCGGCAACCCCATCAAGCTCTCCCGCACCCACGAAGAAACCTTCGCCCCGCCGCCGCTGCTCGGCCAGCATACCGACGACATTCTCCGCACCCTGCTGGGCAAATCGGAGGCCGAGATCGTCCAGTTGCGGCAGAATGGTGTGATTTGAGGGAAATGGGACGCGGACAAACGCGGAGAATTTCACGCAAAGGCGCAAAGATGCAAAGGTGAAGAGCTTTTCTTTGCGTCTTTGCGCCTTTGCGTGACCTTTTGCATCATCTGATTGACCAGTTGTATGCGGGTTCAGATCTGCCTTCAAGGTAAAACGTGGTAAGCTTGGGTGGTTGGAGTGGATGGTTATGAGTGAGAAGCAGGAACAGAGAGAACAGGATTGGATGATGGCGGAGGCGGAGGTGGTCGAACGGCCGTTTACCTCCACCACCCCCCTCATTGGCTCACTGCTCGCCCGTTTTCGCAGCGGCTGGAACAGCATTGCCACTAAATGGTATGTGCGCCCCCTGCTGGCGCAGCAAAACCAGTTTAATCGGCTGGTGGCCGAGCGGTTTGGCGAGCAAGACGGCCGTTTAATTGCCCAGGATCGCCAGCAAACCCAGCACAGCCACGATTTAGCCGAGATCACCGCTCTGCTCACCCAGATCAACCGCCAGTTAGCCGAGCTGGATCAACGGCTCACCACGCTGGAACAACAATCTTCGGACCAATAACCCTTGTTGCGCGTTGCCTGGTTTAGCCCCCTTCCCCCCGCCCGCAGCGGCATTGCCGACTACAGTGCCGAGCTGCTGCCCCACCTGGCGCAGCACGTGCAGCTTACCCTGTTTGCCCCCGACCCCGCGCAACTAGACACCACCCTGGCTGCCCAATTTGAGGTGCGCCCTCTCGATCAATACCCGGCGCAGCGGTGGCAGTTTGACGTGTCGCTGCACCAAATGGGCAACAGTGCCCACCACGCCGCCCATTACGACCTGTTTTGCCGCTATCCTGGCCTTGTCGTTCTCCACGACTACTTTTTGCACCACTTTCTGGCGCACCAGACGGTGGGGCAGGGAAATGTGGCGGGGTATGTGCGTGAACTGGCCTATGCTTATGGGTTGGCCGGGGTCAATTTGGCGCGGCAAATTCGCACGGGGCAGGCGCAAAATGTGGTGTTTGAACGGCCGTTAAACCAACGCCTCCTCAACCTCAGCCTCGGTACCATCGTCCACAGCCGCTATGTGCAGCAATTGCTGGCACATGAAGGCCACCCCAGCCACCACGTCCCCGCTCTCATCACCCCCCATCCCGCCCAACCTCGCCGCGCCGAACTCGGCATTGACGATGAGGCCATTGTGTTTGGCAGCTTTGGGCAGGTCAACCAAGCGCGGCAGTTTGAGCTGTCGCTGCGGGCATTCAGGCAGGTGGTGACGCAGGTGCCAAATGCCATTTACCTGATCGTGGGAGAGGTTCTGCCAGACGTAGCCCTGGCCGATTTGATTGCCGCCGCCGGTTTGACCCGCCACGTGCGGCATATTGGCTATGCTGCCACGCTGCAAGCGTTTGTAGATTACCTGCAAACGGCCGATATTGTCATCAACCTGCGCTACCCCACCCTGGGGGAAACGTCGGCCGTGGCGCTGCGGGCGCTGGCGGCGGGCAAGCCAACCATTGTGTTTGACCACGGCTGGTATGCCGAACTGCCCGACGACGGCTGCTGCAAATTGCCGCCGCTGGATGAAGCGGCACTGGTTGCCACCATGCTGCAACTGGCGCAATCGGCGGAACTGCGGCAGAGGGTGGGGGAAACGGCCGTTTCCTACGCCACTAACCACCACCATCCCGCCGCCGTCGCCGCCCAATATGCCCAAGTCATCGGCCACACGCTGGCCGACCTGCGAAAAAAATATGCCTAGCTTCCTTGCCCTGTTCCTCCTCTTCACCGCCGCCACCCTGCCCGGCTGGCTCATCGTCCGCCGCTTCCCCCATTTCGATGGCGACCTGCTGGAACAGCTTATGGCAAGCCTCATTATCGGCACCACCCTCGTCGGCACCCTCGCCCTGCTCCTCGCCCAACTCAGCATCTTCTCCCTACCCCTGCTCGCCCTCCTCACCTTCCTACTCACCACCGCCCTTGCACTCATTCCAATCTCCCCACACCCCACACCCCACACCCCACACCCCACACCCCAATCTCCAATCTCCAATCTCCAACCCCTCCTCCTCCTCCTCTGGCTCCCCCTCGCCCTCTACCTCTTCCTCCGCCCGCACGAATTCATCCTCGGCGCGGCCGATGCCGGGGTCTACATCAATTTGGGAGCCGAAATCGCGCAAAACGGGAGCCTGGTTATTGAAGATGACTTTTTAGCCGCGCTGCCGGAGTCGCTACAAACGGCCGTTTTCCGCCCCATCCAAAACGCCGCCGCTACCGCCTACTACCTCCCCGCCTTCTACCTCACCGATCTGGCGCAGCCCGGCCACATCACCCCCCAGTTTTACCCCACCCACCCCGTTTGGCTGGCAATGGCCTACAGTCTGGGCGGCGTATGGGCAGAGCTGATGCTGCCGGGGGTGTGGGCACTGCTGGGGGCGGTGGCCGTTTATCTGGCGGTGCGCCAATTTGCCGGGTGGCAAACGGCCGTTCTTGCCCTGGCTGGCCTCACCCTCAATGCCCTTCAAGTCTGGTTCGCCCGCTACCCCGTCACTGAAACCTTTGCCCAGTTTTTGCTGTGGGCGGGGCTGTGGGGCGTGGGCGGCTGGCTGGCCGGACGGCGCGACAACCGGCTGTGGGGGCTGCTGGGCGGGCTGGCACTGGGGCAATCGTTCCTGCTGCGAATTGATGCCGTGTTTATGCTGCCGGTGCTGGTGGTATTGTGGCTGTGGCTGTGGGCAAACGGCCGTTCCTGGCGCAGCTATCTCTGGTTTTTCCTCCCCCTGGTCGCCCAAATCGGCTACTCCTTTGTCCACGGTGCGTGGCAAAGCGCCCCTTATTTTTACGAACTGTTTGGCTTTGGCCTGCTGCTGCTGCAAGTTTACTGGGAGATTCCGCTGCTGGGTGGGCTGCTGGGCATTGGCCTGCTGTTAATACTTGGCCGTTACCGCCACCATTTGGGGCAACTGGCGCGGTGGGAACGGCCGTTACGCCTTGCCCTCGTCGCCCTCATTTTGCTCACCACCGCCTACCTTTGGTTTATCCGCCCCGCCACCGGCTCCGTTTTTATTTTTGACGACCCGTACAGCCAAAGCCAGGTTCCCTGGTATGACCACGAAAACCTGCTGCGGATTGGCTGGTATTTGTCGCCGCTGGGGGTGTGGCTGGGGGCGCTGGGCGTGGCGTTGATGATGTGGCGGATGGAGCGAAAAACGGCCGTTTTGCTTGCCATCTGCCTCCTTTTTTCCGCCCTCTATCTGTGGAATATCCGCTCCAACCCGCACCAGATATACACCATGCGCCGCTATCTGGCGGCTACGATTCCGCTGCTGGTGGTGGGAACGGCCGTTTTGCTGGGCTGGCTGGCGCAGCAGCGGGGCAAGCTGGGGCTGGTTGTGGCCGCCGTGCTAACGCTGGTGTGGCTGGCCGGGCTGGGCTGGTCGGCACGGGGGTTTATCAGCCAGGTGGATTTGGCGGGTCTGATCCCACAAATGGACGCGCTGGCGGCACAACTTCCGGCTGATGCGGTCATCATTTTTAACGAGCAAAACCCCATTGGTCCTGGCGACACGCTGGGGACACCGCTGCGCTTTCTCTACCAGCGCGACGTAATCAAACTGCGCGACTGGGCGGTGGTGGATGAGGGGGAATTGCGAAAGGCGGTGTTGGGGTGGCTGGAAAACGGCCGTTCTGTCGTCTGGATTGGCGACCCGGCCTGGCTGAATGCCCAGGGCTTCACCCCCACCCTCTCCACCCTCGACCTCACCACCGCCAGCCTGGAAACCGTTTATGACCACAAGCCGCAGCAGGTGCTGCCGCAGGAATGGCACTTGCCGCTGGCGGTGCTGAGGTGATTGATGACAAACGCAAAAGCAACCGATCTAATTACCCAAACGACCCAAATCATCACCGACCAGGCGGCCAGGCTGCCGCCGGTGGGGCGGGCGTTGGTTGCCAGCCGTGGCTCGCTGCCCCCTGCGTTTTATGAGCATATGCAGAAAGCGGCCGTTCATGCCAAATTTCAGCCCCGCTTGCAGGTGCAGCCGGTGGCTCTGCCGCTGCTTGGCCCCTTGCTCACCCGTCTCAAACTGGTTCCCCACAAGCTCGCCATTTACTACGTCAGCCGCCTAGCCGAAGCCCAAACCGAGGCCAATGAGTCGTTGCTACAGGCGCTGGATGCGTTGGCAGGGTCGGTGGAGCGCAAAAACGGCTGACTTTTCAAAACGGACTAAAGCTGGGACAATAGCGGAGCAAAAGAACACAAACTGACATTTTCCTAGGGTTGGAGATTGGAGATTATTGAAGGTTCACAATCTCCAATCTCCAATCCCTAATCTCCTACCATATTTCAGGATTTATTATGAGCGACACAACCCCCTCGGCAGAGGTAAATATTGAAGAGATCATGCAGCAGATTCGGCAGCAGATTTTGGAGAAGCGGTTAGCAACTGCGCCAAACGGCCGTTCTCCCATTCGCATTGCCGGAAAGCATTTGCCCGCCGATTTTTATGAACATCTATACCAAGCCGGGCTGGTTTATGACCAGATTCAGGTGCCGGTAAACGTTAGCCGCATTGGCGTACCTGTCATTGGTCCCCTGTTACAAACCATTCGCCACAAACTGCATGAATTAGTCGTCTTTTATGTCAACCAACTTGCCGCCAACCAGATACAAATGAACCACCACCTGCTCCAGGCACTCAACATTTTGGCCGAAGAGATGGAAAAGCAGGCGGAAGAAGGTAGCAAGTAACAAGTGGCAAGTTACATCCTTATCACCAGCTACTAGCCACTAGCCACCCACTTCATGACCACCATTGCTTTTGTGACCCCGTGGTATGGGGAAAATGTGCCGGGAGGGGCGGAGGCGCAGACGCGGCAAACGGCCGTTCATCTGCACGCCGTCGGTATTCCCGTGGAAATCCTTACCACCTGCGCCCGCGACCTCTACAGCGACTGGAGCCACAACCACCATCGCCCCGGCGTAGAGCTGGTGCAGGGCATTCCCGTGCGTCGCTTCCCTGTGCAGCCCCGCGACAAAGCGGCGTTTGATGCCGTTAACTGGCGGCTCATCCACAAGCTGCCCATCACTGCTGACCAGGAGCGCACCTTTCTCACGGAAATGATCAGGGTTCCGGCACTTTACGACTATATGCGGCAGCAGCAGGAGCGGTATCTGTTCATTTTTATCCCCTACATGTTTGCTACCACCGTCTACGGTGCGGCCATCGCCCCGGAGCGGTCACTGATGATTCCCTGCCTCCACGACGAGCCGTATTTGCGGCTGGCGGGCTACCGTGAACCAGTGCAGCAGGTAAAAGGGCTGCTCTTTTTTACCGAGGCCGAGGCAAAGTTGGCCGATACTTTTTTCCCTGACCACAACGGGCAAATCCGGCAGGTGGTGGGGGGCGGCATGGACACCGATGTGGAGGCGAGTGCGACCCGGTTTTGGCAGCAGTTTGGGGCGAAAATGGGGGAAAAACGGCCGTTTATCCTCTACGCCGGCCGCCGCGAAATCAGCAAAAACACCCCCCTGCTGCTCGATTACTGGGCGCGGTATCAGCAGGAAAACGGCCGTTCTGTCAACCTCGTTCTCATTGGTTCCGGCGACATCGCCGTGCCGTCCGCCGCTCAGGGCAGCGTCATTGACCTCGGCTATGTATCTGAACAGGCGCGCTGGGATGCTTTTGCCGCCGCCACCGTTTTTTGCCAGCCGTCGGTTCACGAAAGCTTTTCCCGCGTCATCATGGAAAGCTGGCTAACGGAAACGCCGGTGCTGGTTCACGGCCACTGCGCCGTGATGAAGGAGCATTGCCAACGCGCCAACGGTGGCCTTTATTTCACCAACTATGACGAATTTGCGGCGACGCTGGATTATTTGCTGGAGGAACGGGAAACGGCCGTTAGGCTCGGCCAACAAGGGCGACGCTACGTTCTTGCCCACTTCCAATGGCCCCACATCATCGCCCAACTCCGCCGCATCTTCGCCCAGCTAGACCCCACCTTCGCGGTGGAGGAAGAGGAAATGGGACGCTGATTTTCCTGTACGCGAAGCGGTTGTAAAACAACATTTTCCTGATGACAACATCTTTATCAGGAAAATCAGGTAAATCAGCGTCCTATTCTGAATTTTTCTATGATAAACCCTCTCAAAGTAAGCATCATGACCGCCGGACTAACCCCCGGTGATGCCATTAGCAACTACGCCATTTCCATTGCCCGCATCCTGCGCCAATGGGGTGCCAGGGTGACGATTTACGCCGACCACATCGCCCCGCAGTATGGAGCCGTGGCGCAAAAATCCCAATTTTACCAGGACAACGGCGACGGCATTCTCTGGTTTCACTACACCCTCTACAGCGAAAACGTTGAGATTGCCCTTGCCAGCCGCGAATTCAAAATCATGGATTACCACGGCATTTGTCCGCCCCACCTCTTTCGCGGCCAAAATGCCCATCTGGAACATTTGACGCAAAAAGGGATCGAACTGCGGCCGTCGCTGCGCGACAAATTTGACCAATACGTCATCCACACCGAATACATGCGCCAAGAGCTACAGGCGATGGGCTACCCGCCGGAAAAAATCAACAAGATTTTTTACTGCATTGACACCTCTCACTTCACCGATGGCGTGGCCGATGCCCAATTGGCGACCGATTTAGCCAAGCTGGATTATTTCCTGCTGGTGGGGCGCATTGTGCCACAAAAAGATGTGCTGGCCTTGGTGGAAATTTTTGCCGAAATCAACAAACAGCGACCCGATACGGTGCTGGTGATTGTGGGCAACCGTGACCAAACGCCCAGGTATCAGCAGCAGATTGACCGCCTGGTTGCGGCCAAAGGGGTGGAAAACCGGGTGATGTTTACGGGGCAGGTAAACAACCCGGCGGTGCTGGCGGCGTTGTTTGCCAATGCCCGGTTGCTGTTTGTGACCTCGGAGTGGGAGAGTTTTTGTGTGCCGATTGCCGAATCACTCTTTTTTGGCGTGCCAACGGCCGTTCATCTAGCCCCCCCCATGCCCGAAGTCGCTGGCCCGGCCGGCATCGTCTTTGACAAGGCCAACCCCGCCGCCGCCGCCGCCGAAGTGCTGGCACTGCTGGATGACCCGGAACGATACCAGGTGATGAAAGAAACGGCCGTTTCCTGGGCGCAGCAATACACCTCAGCCAGCCTGGAACAAAACTTGCAGTCGTTTTTGCAAAAAATCCAAAACGAGGTCACAAACGGGCATTTGCCAACAGGAGATTAGCGATTGGAGATTGGAGATTGTGAACCTTCAATAATCTCCAATCTCCAATCCCCAATCTCCCGAACCGCCCAAGCCCTAACGAATAATCACCATGCCCCGTCTCGCCATCGTCGTTCAACGGTACGGCTCCGACATCCACGGCGGCTCTGAAAGTGCCGCCCGGCAGCTTGCCGAGCATCTCACGGCGCTGGCCGAAGTCCACGTGCTGACCACCTGCGCCCACGACTACACCACCTGGGTCAACAGCTACCCGGCGGGGGAGTCGGAGCTAAACGGGGTCACTGTCCATCGCTTTCCCGTGGACAGCCCGCGCAACTGGGCGCAGTCGCAGCAGCAGACGGGGCTGTTTTTGCTTTCCAACCCCACCCTGGCCGAACAAATCGCGTGGATTGAGCGCGAAGGCCCTTTTTCCACCCCGCTGCTGCGCCACATCCAGCAGCACGCCAGCCAGTACGACCACTTTCTTTTTTTCACCTACGTCTACGCCACCACCTTTTTTGGCCTGCCGCTGGTGGCCGACAAAGCCATTCTGGTTCCTACCGCCCACGACGAGCCGTTTATGTACCTCGATGCCTTCCGCGCCCTCTTCCACCTGCCGCGCCACATTGTTTATCTGACCCGCGCCGAGCAGGAACTGGTGCAAAGGGTGACGGGAACGGCCGTTCCCCACCACATCGCCGCCCTCGGTCTCACCACCCCGGCCGACGTGTCCGCCGAACGTTTCCGGCAAAAGTACAAGCTGCATGAGCCGTTTTTGTTTTATGCCGGCCGGCTGGCCGAGGCCAAAAATGTGCCGGAACTGATCACCTACTTTCTCAATTACCGCCAGCAGCACCCCAATCAGATCCTTAAGCTCGTCCTCACCGGTGAACCCCAATTTCCCCTGCCTGACCATCCCGACATCGTTCCCATTGGCTTTGTGTCCGAGCAGGACAAATTTGATGGGCTGCAAGCGGCCAGCGTGGTCGTCATGCCGTCGTTGTTTGAAAGTTTGTCCATTATCATTCTGGAAGCGTGGCTGCTGGGGACGGTGGTGCTGGTTAACGGCCGTTGTGCCGTCACCAAACAGCAGGTACGCCAAAGCAACGGTGGTCTCTACTACCACAACCAGGACGAATTTAACGCCACGCTTGACCGTCTACTGGCCTCGCCTGAACTGCGGCAGAGGTTGGGGGAAAACGGCCGTTTGTTCACCACCCGCACCTACAGTTGGCCCCACATCCTCGCCACTTACCAAAGAATCCTCTCATAATTACCCCCTGTAAGCCCAGCCGTAAGCCCCATCTCATACTAATAGCCTATACTGTAGGAGCAATTCGCCATTTATTGTATGGCATCATCAGCGTATCCTGACGGCGATTGAGGGACGGCGAGCCAAAAAGTAGTTGAAGTCCAGTGAGCCACGCCTTAGCCCCTGTCTTATTTGTAACGGATTTTTGTAACGATTAGAAAGAGTAACGAGCAAATGAAAATGATTAATTTCCGACCTTATTGGCTGCTCCTGTTTATTGCCCTTCCCCTCCTCGTTTTCACCAACCAAACCCAGGCCAGCAATGGCATTGTGTCGCCCCGCTGGCGGCAAGACAACCTCCCATCACAAAGCTGCGGTAGCCACAGCGACTGCCATCGCGCTTCCCCCGTCATTGCCGACATCACCGGCGACGGGCGCAGCGACATTGTGATTGCCACCAGCAACGGCCACGTCATGGCCTTTCAGGATGGGGGCAGCAGCGGCTCACTGCTGTGGGATGTAGACATTGCCGGCCCATTTGGCATGAGCGGCAACAGTCACGAAATCAACTCCTCCCCGGCCGTTGCCGACATTGACGGCGATGGGCAGATGGAGATTGTGCTGGGCGCGGGCACCATCAACAGCAGCAAATGCACCCAGGGCGGCGTGATCGTTTTGGAACACAACGGGCAGGTCAAATCGGGCTGGCCGTTCCGCACCCGCGATGAAGCCGTGGCTCCGCTTGGCTGCACCGATACCGTCTATAGTACCCCGGCCCTGGGCGACCTCGACCGGGATGGCGACATGGAAATCGTGTTTGGCAGCTTTGACAAGGGGCTTTATGCGCTGCACCACAACGGCACCCTCGTGACCGGCTTCCCCATCACCAGCGCCCACTACCCCCGCTTTGGCTGGGACATTCTCATTGGGCGAGTGGCCGACACCATCTGGAGTTCCCCCGCCCTGGCCGATCTCGATCAAGATGGCTATCTTGACATTGTGATTGGTACCGACGAAGGTTATTTCGGCAACAGTTATCCCGGCGGCAGCCTCAACTGGAGCTGCCCCTATCTGCTGCCGGCCGGATGGGCCAGCGATTACTGTGGCGGCAGCCTCTATGCCGTTGACCGCTTTGGCAAGTCGCTGCCCGGTTTTCCCCGCTACATGCTGGAAACCATTCAATCCAGCCCGGCAATTGATGATGTAGATGGCGATGGGGATTTTGAAATCTTTGTTGGAACCGGCACCTTTTACAACACGTTTAGCCCCAGCCACCCCACAAACGGCTACCGGCTGTTTGGGCTTGACCACCGGGGCAACGATTTGCCCGGCTGGAGCGGTGGCAAGGCGGTGGGCGGTACGGTGCCAGCTTCGCCGGTCATTGGCGATATTGCCGGGGACGAACGGCCGGAAATCATTGTGGCGGCGATGGACAGCCAACTGTACGCCTGGCATGAGGACGGAACGGCCGTTTCCGGCTTCCCCATGACCCCGCGCACCGAATTTGGCAATACCAGCAGCTTCAACGTCGAAAAAAGCTTTGTGCTGGCCGATTACGACAACGACGGCAAAATGGAAATCTTTATTGCCCAAAGCTGGTCTATCGCCATCATTGACGGCAACGGCCAGCAGCTAACCACCACCGCCTTCCCCAACGGGCTGCCGCTGTACTATGCCGACGGGCTGCAGCTTAACACTCCTGCCGTGGGCGACATAGACGGCGATGGCATTCTGGAGTTGGTTGCCAGCAACAGCCGCCTCATCACCTGGGATTTGCCCGATGGCGCCCGCGAAGCCGACTGGCCGATGCACCGCCAAAATGCGGCTCGCACGGGGGTGGCGGCGCAGGCCACGCTGCGGGTTGACCCCGGCACCATCAACCTGCTTGCCGACGGGCGCACGACTGCATCGCTGATGCTTTCGCTACGCAACGGCGGCAGCGGCAGCATCAACTGGTCGCTGCAAACGCCGGAGCGGGTCAGTGCTGCCCAAACCAGCGGTTCTTTTGGGGTGGCACAAAACGTCATGTTGACCATCAATGGCAATGGGTTGGGGGTAGGTGTCCACGATTTGGGGTCTTTGACGGTGCGGGCAAGCGTAAACGGCCGTTCTATCGAAACCATCCCCGCTACCATCCCTGTAAAACTCACCGTTGTCAACGAACTGCACCAAACCTTCCTGCCGCTCACACTTAAAAAGTAGCGGTCTGATGGGGTTGACGGAACAAATTGTAGTGGCGAGGCATGCCTCGCCACTACAATTGAGGGTGGCTCCACGAATTCCTGAAGAACCAAAATAGCCCCTTACGCAGTAGTGACTCTGACCATTATCCTTTTTAAGGACATAAACTGACATTTTTCTGGAGATTAGGAGATTGAGAGATTAATCTCCTAATCTCTTTTTGCAGAATGTCAGCTTATGGCCTCATTCTGTATATTTACATGCCACGCCGTGTCAACAGCCGCATTTTATTCTTCTTCAGACACCGGCAGACGCAAATCCGCGCCGTGTAGCTCCTGTTCCAGGGTGTCCCAAAGCTGGTTGTAGATTTGCAGGCGGGTTTGGGCGGCGCGGCGGGCGGGTTCGGTGTGCATACTGGCAACGGTTCTTTGCTGCCATTGGTTGTTACGGCCGTTTTTGATAAGTCGCTTCAGGGTCATTGGCCGGTTTCTGTTGAGTACATCGCCCGCTCCGTGAAAAACGGCCGTTAATCCAATCTTCGCCAACTTGTCCGCATCCCACAGCACCATAGATTCCAGGTTTTTTAGTGGCTTTTTGCGCCACAGTCCCATGTGGTCTTCAATCGCCTTAGCAACAGCCTCAATTTTTTGCGGCGGAAAATCTGTTTTGGGCAAAAAGCTGCGGGCAAATTTTGCCCCTTCAATCGGGTGACGCGGCCCTGTCTCCTTGCGTATGTCGTGGAGCCAGGCGGCAGCAACCACAATATCCGGGTCGGCTCCTGTTTCCTCGGCCAGGCGGGTGGCAAGCTCCACAACGGCCGTTACATGCTCCCAACGGTAATTAAACGCCGGGTCTTTGGTGCCATAACGCGCCTGCGCTTCCCGCAGGGTCGCTTTGAGCATTTCCTTTCGTATCGCTTTTTGCCATTTCTTCTTGGTGTCGGTTTTTTTCTTGGGCATGGGCTAGATGAGGGCAATGAGGATGAAAATAACCCAAACAATAGCGAGATAGATGGCGAGCCAGCCGAGGGCGTTGCCAACGGCCGTTTTGCTTCGTTCGCTGCTGTTGGGGCGGGCACCCAGGTTCAAATACCACGACGCTTTTTGCCCCAGGCTAATGGCACGCCAGCCAAAAAAGACGGCCGGCAGCAGCCCCAATAGCAATGCTAGCGCCACCCGAATCATGTCCAGCGACGCACCCACCCGATCCATAAAGCTGCTGCCGGCTTCGGCGGAGACAAAGAAGGCGGGCAAGATGAGGATGAGCAGGGGAACGGCGTGGAATGCCAGGCCGATGAGGCTGGCATTGAAGCTGGTTTGGGCGGCGTTGCTGGCATCGCCCTGGATGGCATCGAGGGTGAGGGGGCGGCCGCAGTTGGCGCAGTAGGTGCTGCCACGCAGGGAAACGGCAGCGCAGTGGCCGCAAATTTCCAAAAAGCTGGAGCGGTCGGTGAAGATGGCGGGGTCCACTTTTAGCTCAATGAGCTTGTTGTCGCGGTTTTTGACGAGTACGCCGGGATTGTCGGGGATGGGGTCGGTGGGAGAAACGGCCGTTATTCCCGACTCTTCCTCTTCCACTTCCGCCAAAGCCGTTTCCTCGCTGGGGCTGGGTGCTGGAGCCGCCCCGCCTGGCAGCAAATTCCGCACCTTGTCCATTGTCGCCTGTCGCTTCTCTTTTTGCTCCTGCTGCCGCGCCATGTCCACCCATTGGATGGTGGCGTTGGCCTGAATGTTGGCCCCATCGCTTACATATTTGGCAACCAAATCCAGCAACTCCCGCGCCTTGGCTTGGTCGGGAGCCTCTACCTCAAGCTGGCTGGCCTGCTCAAAGCCGCGCACGCGGGCAACCACCTCATTTTTTTGCAGCCCCATCCATTTGGCAACTGTAGCAACGACAAACCCGGTTTCTTCGTTGTAGGTGTGGAGCCTGGCCCCCATATTGGCAAGGGCAAACAGCGTGCTGCGCATCACCACGGTGGCACTCACAGGAAAGGGTCGAATTTCTTTAGTAGACATAGGCCTCAAACAAGAACCAAATCGTTATAAATGGATGATTTTATTTCTGGTCTTACTGCCCGTTCAGAAACAATATCAACCTTTTTGGCGAGTTGTTCTTCCAGAAAATATTGCAGATTGACAAGGTCAAATAAGGTGGCTCCTTCCTGAAATTCAACCAAAATATCAACATCACTGCCCGTGTGCTGTTCACCTCGTGCATAGGAGCCAAAGACGCCCTTGAGCCTGGCCTTGTACAGTTGCTCTAAAATTGACTGTAGATTGCGTAACTGTTCCAGCGTCTGTTCAGCATTATCTTTCATGACGTTATCCTTGACAAACAGGGTGAAGCATAACAAGGGCAGTGGGTTGCGTCAACTGGCTGGTGGGCTGAACAGGGCACCGAGGGCGGTGGCGTAACCGGCGCGGTCGGGGACGATGACGGGGGTGTGGTAGAAGTGGCCGACCAGCCCGATGATGTGGCGGATGGAGGCCATGTCGCCCATGTGGCCGGTGATGACGACGTGGCTGGCTCCGGCACCGGGGGCGGCGGCGGTGGCAACAAGGGCGATGGTTTGGGCGACCATGGAGGTAATGGCGGCGGCGTAGTCGGCGGGGGTGGGGGTGGTGTCGCCACGGGCGATGCGGCCAAAATGAACGGCCGTTGCGTCCACCGGCAAATTCCCCACTTCACCTGTAATCACGTCGCCCAGCGTCAGGTCAACGTGGCGAGCGTTGCCTTGCTGTGCCAGGGCGTCAATTTCCTGCGGGTTGATGGTGCCAACCAGCAGCCGCGCCAGCCCCAACATGGTTCCGCCGCCAACGGCCGTTCCCGTGACGTGTCGGTAATTGTCGTTGTGGGCAAAAAGAACGGCCGTTCCCGACCCCGCACTGACGACCATGATCGGTGTATCGGCCGTTAGCCCGGCGCGAATTGCCAGCACCTGCCCGCCCCGGCCAATGGCTTCCATTTCGCTAATGCTCACAACAGGGCAGCCGTCCATTTCGGCCGGCAGCAGCTTGTGGCGGCCGCCTGTAACGACCAATCGCGCAAGCTGGGGCAGGCTAATACCCTGCACCGCCAAAATATCGCGGATGAGAGCGGCGTCGGGGTCGCCCTTGTACGGTTGGTGCCAATAATGCAGTTCGCCGTTGATGGCGGCCACAACATCGGTGTTGCTGATGCCAAAATCAAGGGCAACGTGGGTTCCGGTGGTTAGGTGAGGAGGTAACATAAGTATTTTGGGTAATCGGTAATCAGTTATCAGTTGTCAGTGGCTCACCGATTACCGATTACTGATTACCGACCAAGGTGGCAACAAGGTCAGGGAGTTGCACAATGCTGGACAAGGTATGGTAGCTGTGCTGCTGGGCTGTGGCGGTGGTGACGGTTTCGTGTTCCCAGGTGGTGTGGTAGGGGATGTAAACGGCCGTTGCGCCCAGCTCAACCAGCGGCAGCACATCGGAACGGAGCGAGTTGCCCACCATTAGCACGGTGCGGGGGTCAATGCCCAGCCGGGCAAAGAGGGCGGCGTAGGTGGCGGGGTCTTTTTCGCTGACCACTTCAACATGGCGGAAATGGTCGGCAATGCCCGACTGCGCGACCTTGGTTTCCTGGTCAAACAGGTCGCCCTTGGTGATGATGAGCAGCGGGTATTGGTGGCCGAGCTGGTAGACGACTTCGGCGACGCCGGGGAGCAGTTCCACCGGGTGTTGGCGCATCTCTTTGGCAAAGTTGAGGATGGTGAGGATGTCGCTGGCGGGAATACGGCCGTTTGTAAGCTGAACGGCCGTTTCGATCATCGAAAGCGTAAAGCTCTTGATGCCATAGCCAAAATGCTGCAGGTTGGCGAGTTCGGTCTCGTATAGCTTGCCATCAGTCACCCCCGGTTCACAGTAAGGGGTCAGCAATGACTTAAACTTTTCGCCAGTGGCAAAGTAAATGTTCTCGTTGTGCCAAAGCGTGTCGTCGGCGTCAAAGGCAATGAATTCAAACATGGCAAATTGAGAATTGAGACTGGAGAAGTGGGAATTGGGAGTGCTTTTCATTCTCAATTCTCAATTCCTCATTCCCAATTCCCCATTATTTCAACACTAGCGTCCCCCAGCTTGTGGGATCACGCCAGAGGCGGGTGGAGACGTGGGAGAGCATTAGCTCTTGTTTGGCCGTGCCAGGGGTGTCGTTGTCGTTGGTGCTAAGGGTGGCACCAATGGTCAGGCCAGATTGAGGTGTTATGCCCATGTCGCTCCAGGGAATAACCGCTTCAAGCTGGTAGCCGTCGCTGACCTTGATTGCCATTGCCCGCGCCCGTGACCCCAGCGCGTCGCTGAGCAGCCCCTGGTCATCACCCTGGAAGCGGAAAACGCCAGGGGGAATGTCCACAAAATTGCCGGGGGAAAGGATGTATTGGAAGTCGTCGCGGTTGACGCGGGGGGCGAAGTCGCCGCGCAGGTCGGTGTCAAATTGCAGCTCCAAACTGTCGCCCAGATAGCCAAATTTGGCTTCCCTGGTTTGGACGTGGATATCATCTTTGATATGAACGCCAAAATAGAGATTTTCGTCATCCCAACCCAGCCGCCAGTCGGCATCTACATCCATGCTGCCGTCCCAGGTTGACTCTTGTTCGGTGATGAAGGGGGTGGTAACGGTGGTAAAGCCGGCCCATTCGTTGAGGTCGCCGTCAATGATGGGGGGACGGCTGACGCGGGCGACTTCGATGGGGCTGGTGAGACGGGAGGGGAGGGTGGCGGTGGGGGCGAGTTCAGGAACGGCCGTTTCTGTGGCTTCAGGCACAGTCGTTGTCGCTGCAATGGGGGTGGTGATGGGGGTGGGCAGCACGGGCAGTGGGGTGTTTGTGCGGCTGTTGAGCGTTTGCCATGCCAGCCAGCCGGCCCAGCCAATCATGCCAAAGCAGAAGATGACGAGGCCGAGCAGGGCAAATAGCTTCCAGTTGAGGGGGGGGCGTGGGGTGGGCAGGGCGGGCGTGTCGCGCCGCTGGCGGCGTACCCAGCTCATCAGTTCGTGGCCGTCAATCAGCCGGATTGGTTTGCCCCTGGCCCACGTTTCGGCCGGCTGGGAGATGACCCCGGTGGTGACAAGCATCGCTTCGTTGGCTTCGGCGTGGATCATCGCCCCGTACAGGTCGCGCACGACGGGCTGGCCGACGGTGCCGTTGTAGCGTTTGCATTGCACAACGGCCGTTTTTGTTCCCTGCTGCAAAAAGAGGTCAATCCCCTCATCGCCGCTGGCAACCGTTGTCCACACCTGGTACCCTTGCTGCGCCAGCAAATAGCCTGCGAACTGTTCAAATTCAATAGGATCCATGTTTTGCAGTTCTTCGAGGCGGCGCACACGGTTAAATTTTTCCTGGGTTTGTTTGCTAAGTTGTAGCCGTTGTTTACTCATCAATTCATCCTTTGCAAAAACGATACCACTTTGTGGGCGTGTTAACAATGAAAAGGGGTAGGGATACTCACCAAGGTCATAAAGTTGCTTTTTCTGCTTGCAGGTGGCAAGTGGCAAGTCTGGTTGGCAAACCATAACCCAGTCAAATAAGGGTAATATGCCGATGAGGTTAGCGGCTTTCTTTATGCAGCCAAAAGGCGGCGATCATGGCGAGGATGAGCAGGCCGGCCGACCAGAGAAAGGTTTCGGCCAGGACGCGGGTGGTAACGGCCGTTAATCCCGCCACCACCGCCCGCTGATACGTCGGGTCGGTTAGCGGTAAGTCAGGCAGGGTGATGGTGGTGCGAAGAGTGGCAAAGCGGCGCAGCCCCCAGGCCGTTAAGCCCGAAAGCCCCACCGACATGCCGATGAGCCGCAGGACGATGACCAGGCTGGCGGCAATGCCGCGCTGGTCGGGGGGAGCGGTGTTGATAACGGCCGTTCCGATGGGAGCCGTCACCAGCCCAAACCCCAGCCCCAGAACAGCCAGTTGCCACCCCATTTGCCCAAACGGCGTGGTCACTGCCCAACTGCTGCCCATCAGCCCAAACCCGGTGACGGCCAACGCCAAACCCGCCATCGTCACCGGCCGGTAGCCGTGGCGCTCCGTCAGGCGACCGCCGAGGTAGGCGGTGCAGGCCATTGCCAGCGTCATGCCCGCCAGCAAATAGCCACTGATGAGGGCTGCCTGCTCCACGTCCAGTTCCAGCACGTTGACCAGCAGCGGCACGTTGACCATGGCGATAATTAGCACACTGCCGACGAGGAAGTTGATGAGGACGGCGGGGGTGAAGTTGGGGCGGCGGAAGAGGGTGGGGGAAAGTAGGGGAGCGGGGGATTGTGGGGTGTGGGGTGTGGGGTGTGGGGTGGCACGCTCTACGCCCCACTCCCTACTCCTTATGCTCAGACGGTGCTGCCAGAGGATGAAAACGGCCAGGGCAAGGGCGGCGATGGCGTAGAGGTGGGGGGTGTATGGCTGGAGGGGGGAGGGGGTGGTGAGGCTGGCGAAGCCACCGGCGCTTTGCACGTCGCCGCCGTTGAGTAGGGCGAGGTTGAGGGTGAGGAGGAAGAGGGTGAAAACGGCCGTTCCTGCCCAATCAATGCGCTCCCGTTTTTGCGGCCGGGGCAGCCCGCCCAGTGCCCACCACGCCGCCGCCATGCCCAGCAAACTGAGCGGAATGTTGAGGTAAAATTGCCACCGCCAACTCAGGAAGCGGATCAGCAGCGCTCCATAAAGCGGCCCCCACACCCAGCCGGCCGTGTCAATTGCCCCCAATGTTCCCAAAGCTGTTGCCCGTTTTTCCGCCGGGTACACGTCGCCAATGACGGCCATTGCTACGGGAACCATTGCGCCACCGCCAACGGCCGTTAATATCCGCCCCACAATAAAACTGCCCAAACTGTTTGCCAGCGGCACCCAAATCGAACCCGCCAAAAACAGCCCCAACGCCCCCACATACACCGCCCGCCGCCCCACAATATCGCTTAGTCGTCCCGTGAACGGCATCACCACCACATAGCCAATCAAATAGGCGTTGACAATCCAGGCGGCGCGGTCAAGCCCATCGGGCAGCGGAATTTGCAGGTCAAAAATGATTTGGCGCAACATGGTGGAGACGACCGTAAGATCATCTGCCGCCACAAACACGCCAAAAGCCACAACAGCCAGGATCAGCCTGGGAGAAACAGTCTGCCGTCGCGTCATGTTTATAAAGGCAAGTACTGAACCCAACCCATTATTCGTCCAGATGGCGGAATTTGAACAGAGGCGATTCTCCTGCTTGTTGCCGCGCCATATCAGTATCCAATGCTTCTTTGTTAGCCCAATAATAAGCAAGTGCGGCGTGAATCTGCTCCATTGATAAATAGGGGTGCTGGAAATGGATTTCAGCAGGACTCCAGCCATATGTTTGATGGGCAGGAACAAGTTCGACAACTTTCATTGACGTTCCCCGGATAACAGGTACATTATTTTTGTCCAGAATAATTTGTTTATAATCTGTTTAAGGAATGGAAATTAAATAACTTGCTCATTTAGAAGTTCAACTTCTTCCGAGAAGTTGAACTTCTTGCACAACTTATTAAACCCACGTTCCTAACCATTTTTCTACACCTTGTTCTGTCTATCGGCTGCTGGAAGGATAAGATGCTAAATAAAAAAATCTTTAAGAGCGGCAATTACGTCGGCTTCGATGGCGTGCCAGGCGGCATCGGTGGTGCGAGTAATGGTGATTTCGTGTTTGTCCAGATGCAGGTGGGCAATGCCGTCAATGAGGGCCAGGGTTTGGGCAACGGGGGAACCTTCTTCCATCTCGGTTGTTGATTCGTAGCTTTCTGGTTCCCCATCTATGAGCCGCAAGTTGGTGTAAAACCGGATATCCAGCCCGTCATCACTGAGTTCTGTTTCAATTTCCATGTATTCAGACATAAAATCTATTATATCATGTAGAAATGTAAAATTGTGGCAAACGTAAGCGTAAAATTTTACGTCTCTACCTTGAAAGGTGTATAATCTGGTGGTGACTCACAGTTTATGATTCAACAACACCATGCTGTGGGAGGGATTGTATGAACAAGATTTTTAGTTTTTTGGCGGGTGCTTTATGTGGTGCCTTGGTGGGCGCGGCAACGGCTTTGCTGCTGACACCGGCTTCTGGTGATAAGCTGCGGGCTGATGCAGAGGCGCGTTGGAATGAGGCGATGCGTGAGGCGAATGCGGCGATGGAGCAGCGGCGGCGGGAGTTGGAAACGCAGTTCCAGCAGGCAAGCCGGGCGTAGCTGAAGCGCGAGGATTGGAATCCTCGGCTACTGGAGTTTGATCCAGTAATTGGCGGGCGTGTCAATAAAGGGGGTGAGCGGGACGATTACCAGAGTGCCGCCGCCGGGGCCGAGTTCGACTGTCCATTGACCTTGATTAAAGCTGTTGAGGGGCAGTTGGGTGACTTGTGGTCGTTCGCCGTATTGGACGATGGCAACACCCCACTGCTGGGCAAGCTGGGCTTCGGTTGGGACAAAACCAATGGCTGTCCATTCTCCCTGCTGATTGTCAACGGTGGTGCTGTAGCCTAGCTCGTCAATGGCGATGTTGTCGAGGGCAAAGCCTCGGCTGTGGCCGGAGGAGTCGGTGAACATCTCGAAGCGAAGCAGGATAAGCTGGCCGATGTAGTCGTCGAGGTAGATGGTTTCGCTGACCCAGCCGTTGTGGGCGTCGGGGGCATTGGCAGAACGGCCGTTAAATCCCGGCCCGTAAGTCCCTTCCACCCCATGACTCGGCAGCAGCAGTTCCCAACTGGTGCCGCCATCGGTGGAGACAGAAACATAGCCAAAGTCCCACTCTTCTTCCAGATCATACCAGGCATCAAAGGTCAAGGTGGCGGTGTCGAGGTTGCTGAGGTCGAAAACGGCCGTTAATTGACTGTTCACCTCATTATCATCCGCCGCAAACCAGACCGTGCCGTGTTCATTATCCGGGTCATCAAACAGCGTAGCCACGGTGTCGCCCACAAAGGTAATGGTTGTCAGGCCGGGAAAGAAGAGGTCGTAATAGTGGACGCCAAACGGGTCGAGCGTGCCGGTGATTTCGCGTTTGGGAAAGCGGATCTGATCTTCTATCAACGGCAGGTCTAAATCCAACGCTGTGAACGCATACGCCTTGCCCGCCGTCGGGTTATCTAGATAGACGGCCACCGCCCAATCTAGCACAAACTGGCTGAGCGAGCGCGTGTCATATTTGGGGAGCAGTGCCCAGACCGAGGCCAGCCCGTTGGCCGGATGCCGCACCAGTTCATAAACGGCCGTTTCTCCCAGTTGTTCCCAAAAATAAACAAAAAAGAGATAGGCATTGGCATAGTGCGCGTCAATCGTCTGCTCATCATACGCCCACAAATTCAGCGACACCTGCGGCGCTTCCAGATAGGGAGCCGTTTCAACCGTATCCAGCCCCACATACAGTTCCACAAGCTGGGACACACCCTCATTGACCCAGGCCTTCTCATTGGGGTCAATATGCCACTGCGATAAATGCTGCATTTCATGTACCAGCGTGCCAAAGTAAAGGTCTTCATTTAGCTCCAACTGCGACATATTGAGATAAATCATCTCCTGCTCGTTGGAGTCACTGTAGAGCGACTGTGGATATTCGTCCAGATCAGTGAAATACCCTAGCTCATCGCTGTTGTCCACGTCATCAAGGTGCAAGATGGTGAAATGGGGGTCGTTGTCTACCCCCGGCTGCCACGCCTTGCCAAAAAGGTCACTGACCAGCGGGTAGTAATAGCTTTCAAGCTGTTCGGCGGCAAAAAGCACGTCGTCCTGGGCAAAATCAAGACCATCTTCAACCCAAAAATAGGCGTGGTCGCTGACGGCCATCAGTTCGGCATCAATGGTGTTGTCACCGGCAAAAAAGGTTTGGTGGTCGCCTACCTGGTAGGTGGTTTTGTTGACAGTGCGCGGGCCAAGGTCAAGTAGTGCCAGCCGTTCAACGGCATCGAAGTAGTTGTGGGGCGGGTAAGTGGCACTCAGCAGTGTTTCCAAATTGGCGGCGGCGCGGGAGGGGACGGGCTGCTGGATGATGCTGGCGGGCGGGTTGACGGCCAGTGTGGGCAGGGGGGTGGGCTGGAGCTTGCTGCTTTGGTCGTCGTCGGTGGTCGGCCGGCCGAAGCTGGGGTCGGTGTTGAGCGTGGTGGCGGTGGGGGTGGCAGGAACGGCCGTTGCTGCCACGGGGGTCGAGGTTGGCACCGTGGGCAGCGGTGCCGGCGAAGCCATCGCCACTTCTGGCGTGGGGTCATCGGCCAAAATAAAGTAGCCGACAGCACCAACCAGCATCATCGCCATGCACGCCATCAAACCCAGACAGCCAATGATGAAGAGATTTAGCGGGGTGATTGTTCGCTGCATATTGTGTCTACTTCCATTCAAACGTATACGCCGTGGGCTGGCGGGTAATGGGGGTTGCCCCGGAAACGATAATCACCGCCTGTGACGTGGTGCTATCCAATGGCAGCGTCCACGTACCCTGCTGGGCATTATCCAACGACAGCCGCGCAATGTCCACCCCATTTTCCCCTGGCAAAAGCCGCTGCACAATAAATTGCTGCGGCAGCATGAGGCCTGTGTGGGTAAACCCTGCCCCTTCCCAGCCGCCGTTATCCTGTTCAAAATCGGTTTGGTAGCTGAGTTCCGGTAAAGCAACATCATCAATGAGCCAGCCTTGTCCTTGCACGGCACCGTCGGTTAGGTAGTGGAAGCGAAGCTGGATGGTTTGGCCGACGTGGGGGGTGAGAACGGCCGTTTGTTGCACCCATTCCCCACTGCTGCCCGTGTAGCCGGGGCCAAAGCTGTTGCCGTGGGGGTTGTCGCTCTGGCTGTTTTGTGTGGCAAGCAGTTGCCAGGAACGGCCGTTATCGCTCGACAACGCCAGATAGCCATAATCCCACCCCGCTTCAATGTCATACCACGTCCAAAACGAGAACGTCGCTTCCGTTAGCCCCGTCAGGTCAAAGGTGCGGCTCAGGGTTTGGTCGGAACCGTCGGCCGGGAGCGTGGCCCAAACGCGCTGGCCGCTATGGGCGGTGGCGTTTACCAACGGCGTTTGGCGCGAGCCGGTGAAGTGGAGCGTGACAGCTTCCTCGCTGTCAATGTGCCAAAAATCTGCCCCGTACTGGCTAACGCTGGCGGTGCCGCTGTGGGGCATTCGGGTTGGCTTGATGGGGGGCAGGGTAATGGTTTGGTATTGGTAAACGCCGCTGCCTTGCCCCAGGCCGCTGAGATAGTTTGCCACCAGCCAGTCGGCAAAGAGGTCGTCAAAGGTGAGGGCGTGGGGGGCAAGGAGGGTGTTGAGGCTAAAACGGCCGTTTTCCCCATCCCGCACCAACGCCTGCGTCGCCTCGCGGCCAAAGCGGTCGAAAAAGTAGGCAGCAAAAAGAAAGGCGGCGGCATAATGCCCTTCCGCCACCTCCGGCTCCTGGCTTAGTGCCGTCAGCGGCAAATCCGTTTGCCGCACATAGGCCGGCTCACGGTTGGTGGGCAGCCCATTGAGATGCACGGCCAGTTCGGATAGTCCTTCGTTAAGCCAGAGGTCTTCGTTGCTGTCAGTGTACCACTGGATTAAATGCTGGAGTTCGTGGGCAACGGCGGCAAAGTAATCATCGCTGTTGATGCCAACCTCATCAAGATTGACATAAAGCATCTCCCGTTCGTTGGAAAACGGATTGACGGCCTGCACATATTCATCGGCGGATACAAAGACAGCGGCGACGTTGCTCCCCAATCGAGTGACATGGAGAACGTTGAGCCGGGGATCGCCATCTATGCCGGGCTGCCATTCGCTGCCAAAGAAGGCGCGGTTGGTGGGTAAAATTTGCTGCTCGATGCGGGCGGCGGCTTCGGCCAGGCCGCGATCACGCTGGCCGCTTTCCAGCCACAGGTTGAGTGTCTCGGAACGGTAAACAAGTTCGGCGTTGATTTGGTGTTTTTCGCCGCTGTCGTTGTTGGTGACCCAAAAGGGGGCGACGTTGCCGACCTGCCAGGCCATGGGCTGGCTGCGGGCGGTGCGCCGCAGGGGGAGGTGGGTGAAGGTGCTGGCAAGCTGGGCGGGGTCGCTGCTGGGGAGGGTGGTAGTGGAAACGGCCGTTAATGAATCATAGGCCAAAACTGACGGCGGCTCTGTGACAAGCGGTGGAATTGGGGTAGAATCGGCCGTTGGGTAAAAACGGCAGCCCAGCAACAGGCCGAACAGAAGCCATAATCCTTGCTGACAACCCACCCGAAAGTTAAACAAATACAAAACGTACCTCATTACTTCATCATGCCGTGCCGGTGGCTTTAAAGAAGGTCGCTAACGGCAAGGTGGATTATAGCGGAAAACGAGATAGTGGGCGCAACGGATTGCGGGTCGCTGGGTTAGTTTATTAAACTGTATTTTGAGAAAGTTTGTAGAGGATAGCTATGAAATATGCACACATAGTCGGTTGGGGTAGTTACCTGCCGGAGCGTGTCTTAACCAACGACGACATTGCCGCAATGGTGGAGACTTCCGACGAGTGGATTTATACGCGGACAGGCATTCGGGAGCGACGCATTGCCGATACGGAGGAGACGACAGCAACGCTGGCGTTTGAGGCGGCGGCGCGGGCGTTGGCGGTGGCCGACATGCACCCATCGCAGATAGAGCTAATTATTGTGGCAACCTCTACCCCGGAATACAACTTTCCGTCCACGGCGTGCCAGGTACAGGATTTGCTGGGGGCAACGGCGGCGGGCGCGTTTGATTTAAGTGCCGCCTGTTCCGGCTTTGTCTATGGCCTTAGCATGGCGCATAACGCCATCGCCACCGGATCGGTGCGAAACGCGCTGGTGATTGGGGCAGAAACAATGTCACGGGTGCTGGATTGGAACGACAGGGGTACCTGCATTTTGTTTGGTGACGGAGCCGGGGCGGTGGTGCTAAAGCGGTCGGATGTGCCGGGCGGGGTGCTGTCTACAGTGCTGCGGTCGGATGGGTCGGGTGGGGATGTGCTGAATTTACCGGCCGTTTACCACAGTTCCCTGCCGATGTTGTCGGACTATAGCCCTAATGGACACCAAAACACCATTTCCATGAACGGCCGTCAAGTGTTCCGTTTTGCCACTCAGGTTATCAGCAGTTCTGTCCTCGACGCGCTGCGGCGGGCGGGTTTAACCCTGAATGACGTGGCGCTGATTGTGCCACACCAGGCCAACACGCGCATTATTGAGACAGCGGCCAAGAAGCTCAAAATTTCGCAGGACAAATTTTTCTTGAATGTAGACCGTGTTGGCAATACGTCGGCCGCCTCCATTCCCATAGCATTGTGCGAGGCGGTGGAGCAAGGGCGGCTGAAACCAGATGACAACATTGTGTTTGTTGGCTTTGGGGGTGGTCTAACGTGGGCTGCAGCAGTGATCAAGTGGAATGTAACGCCGCCGGAAGTGTCGCGGCTGGATCGGGAGCTACAGCGGACGCGCTACCTGATGGCGCGAGGGCGGTCGAAGCTGCGGCGCTGGGGGCGGCGTTGGGGTGCCATTTTGGGCGGGTCGCCCACGCCCGATGCGCGAATGCGGGATGCGCAGAAGCCGCGCCCCCATGAGCATCCCGAAGAGTAGCTTTAGAGGGCGAGGCTGATTTGGTGCAGCAACTCAGCCTCATCAATGACGCCGCTGATGTGGACGCGCTCGTTGATGACGATGTGGGGGGCGGTGCTGGCGGAGTAGCGGATGGCGGCTTCGGGGAAGGCGTCGGCCATGATGAGATAGGCGCGGATGTGGGGGCTGGCGACGGCGAGACCAAAGGCGTGTTTGGCTACCAGGGCACCGGTTTCGTTGTCGGCGGTGGTAAGAATTTGGATGTTAACGGCCGTTTTCAACCGCGCCAATTTAATCCGTGTCACCGGCTCCAACGTTTGCCCGCGAAACGAGACGACCTGTAGGGCGGCGATCAGCGAAGTCATCTGGTAGCCAATCGGCAGCCCAATGATTCGTACCCCATGATCAATCAATGCTTCACCATCAACCCCCATCACCCCTAAAACAGGATAAAACGGATAGTTGATGCGGCGGGGAAAGAGGCGAAAGCTGATTTTCTCAGGAAACTGGTCGGCAAAAAACTGGCCGAGCCGGGCGGCTTCCTGTTCGGCGGGCGTGGCGGTGGCATCGCCCCACACGTGGAGGGCGACGGGTTCAGGAAGCTGAGCCAGGAAGTCAGGAAGCTGTGCCCTGGTTTCGTCGTCAAAGTGATGGTTTGTCATGGTCTGTATTTTCTGGTTTCGGCGGCAGCGGCCAGGAGGTGGTAAACAGGGTGCCTTTGCCCAGGGTGCTGTCTACGCTGATGCTGCCGCCGTGGGCTTCAACTAGGGTTTTGGCGATAAAGAGGCCGAGGCCGGTGCCGGTAATGTTGCTTTGCTGGGCGCTGCGGGTGCGGTAGTAGGGTTGGAACAGTTCGTCTTGTTCGATGGGGGTCATGCCGGAGCCGGTGTCGCTGATTTGCAAAACGGCCGTTTCTTCTCCTTCCCACAGCACCACGCGCACCGTGCCGCCATCGGGAGTGTATTTGAAGGCGTTGCCCAGCAGGTTGAACAGCACCTGCCGAATGCGGTTAGGCTCGCCATAAACGGCCGTTTTTGTTTCCGGCAGCACCGCAACAATCTCCTGTTGGCGATCCATCGCCAGCCCGGAAAACAGCTCCAGCGATTCCTGCACAAGCCGTTTCAAATCTACCACATCGGCGTTGATAACAATCTGCCCCTGCTCAATTTTGTCCAGCGTCAGCAAATCAGTCACCAGATTATTGAGCCACTGAATTTGGTTGAGCGAATTCTGGATAAACTGCTGATACTCCTCTGGTAGCCACAGCATTGAATCGGCCATCATCAACTGTAGATAGCCGTGGATAACAAACAGCGGCGTTCGCAAATCATGCGCCGCCATTGAGATAAACATGTTTTTGAACTGGTTAAGCTGATAGAGATGTTCGTTGGCATGCAGCAGTTGCGCCTTCAGCAGCCGCAGTTCGTTGCGCTCTTGCACCAGTTCCTGCTCAAAACGCGACTCCTGCGTGGTGTCTTCCACCACCAGAAGAATGCCCGGCGTGTCGGTAAGCGGCAGCAGTTGCAGGGTGAGGTAGCAAATGTCCGCATCGGGCATAGCTCGCTGCACCTGTTCCAGGCGAAACCCTTCCTGCACGCCGGCCGCAATAGCTTCCAGCGTTGGTTCAAGCCCAACAAACTCGACACACACTTCGGTTAGCGGCTGTCCCAAAACCGCCTCGTCGCACTGCACCAGGCGGCAAAAGTTAGGCGAAACCGCGCTGAAGGTTAACGAGGGCGTAATCTGGGCGTAGGCCAGCCGGCCGGTGGAGACGAGATAGGTAAGCAGTTGCGGTGGCAGGTCGCTCATAGCAGGCTAGTTTGACCTCACGGGGGTGACGATTGGTGCCGGGATTGTGCCCTGGATGTTGACCCAGCGCATGGGAACCCACCCTTGCTGGCGGGAGTTGTTGCTGTCCATCCAGGTAATTTGCACCCAATCGCCAAAGAAGGCAACTGGCTCAACGGCCGTTTCCGTTCCCACCACCCACTCTTCCAGCGCGTCATTATCTGGCACGGCCCGCACCCACACCGGGGCAATCAGGCGCAGCGTAAAGGCGGGTTCACTGGTAGCCGTGGGCAGGGGCGTGCTGCTGGGCAGTGGCGTAGCGGTGGGCAGAGGCGTGACGGTAGCTGTAGGCAGGGGCGTGGTTGTGGGGGACGGGGTAGCCGTTGGCACGGGCGTGGCCGTGGGGAACGGTGTGGGGGATGGCGAAACGGCCGTTGCCGTCATCGTTGGCGTGGCCGTTTGCAAACCAAACACTACCGGATAGAGCTTGTAGCCCAAAACAAGATAATAAGCTCCTCCCAGCAAAAGCAAAATAAGCCCCAGCAGCACCCATAACCCTGTAAAACGACCCGTTTGGATCAAGGGTGCGGGTTGTGGTGAAGCTGGCGGCGGTAGTTCCGTCAATTCACGGCTAAGGTTGGCAAGCTGGGGCTGCAAGGGGGGCAAGGTGGCCGGGTCGCCGCTGTATTGGCGGAAGGCGCGGCCATGCTGCAAATGGAGTTCGGAAACAAATTGGCTCAGGTGGGTGTTGGTGCCGGGCGGCTCGTAACCGGTGATGACCATAGCCAGATAAACGGCCGTTCCTCCCCGAATCACCACCCGCTGCTCCCCATACTGAATCGCATCCAGCTCCCCATCCTCCAGACCCTCGCCAAACGAATCCCGCACAAAATCCCGAATCGCCGTCAACATCCCGCTAATCAGATCCGAATCCTCATCCTCCTCCTGTCCATCCGCCTGATAATGCGCCAGCAGCAGCCCCGAATCCCGCTGAATCAAAAACATCTCGCGCACGTGAAACGGCAGTGCCTGCACAATGGCCGCATCACCCGTTACATCCCGCCGCCCCGACAAATTCCGCAGTTGCGCTTCAATATTTTCCCGCAATTCCCGCAGCGACTCCCGCACAAAGCGGCCGATAGTGGGGATGATAATCGGGTTGAGCGCCTGAATCATCTGATCCCGATCTTCCCGAATTTGTACCTCCACCGCTTCCGCCATCACCGGCCCCATTGCCTCCGCGACTTCATGCCCCGCCTCCCGGTTGCGCTCCGCCAAAATGTGGTCAATCTGGCGCGTCACGCGGGCAATCAGCAGTTCCTCATCCTCCTGCACCCGCTGTTCCAGCCGCAGCAATTCTTGCCGCAAGGTTGCCAACTGCTGCGCCAACGCCTCCTTTTCTGCCTGCAAGCGCAGCAACTCCTCTCGTTCCTGCGCCAGCAAAATGGCGCGGATCGAGGCCAGTTCCTGTTCGTGGCCGTTGTCGTGGGGCGGCAAATTGCTCATGTAAGGAGATTGGAAATTGGAGATTAGAGATTATGAATCTTCATCAATCTCCAATCTCCAATCTCTAATTACTCTCTTCCTTCTTCTGTCGCAGTTGGTCGCCCAATTGCACCAGCAAATCCCCCAGCGTGTAGCGCGACGTTTTCTGGTCGTCGAGCCAGGCAGTCAGGGTGAGCAATTCCTGGCGCAAATCGTCATCGCGCTCCTGGGCATCCGCTTGCAGCGTCAGCAGCCGCTCCGTTTGCTCGGCGTGGAGCCTTTCCATTTTGGTTTGCAGGGCGTTGAGCTGGTTTTTCATGTCGGCGGCCAGCGCATCCAGCCGTTTGCCCAGGTCTACGTGCTGGCTGTCCATCCGTTCCAGCAGGTCTTGCCGCGTCTGCGCCAGCTTTTCCGCCGAATTGGCACCCGTTTCGCCCGTTTTGCTGCGAATCGTTTCGCCAAGCTCGGCATAAACGGCTTCAACGCGCCGTTCCAAATTGGCAATGCGCTTTTCAGCGGCGCGGGCCTGGTTGCCGTAAATCAAATTACGCAATGTTTCCAGCTCATGGCTGGTTGCTTCCGTTTCGGGCTGGGAGTCGTTAACCTGTTTGCTCATAATTGGATTCTCTGAAGATGTAGGACAAGTTTGCAAACTTGTCCTACGCTGAAACAAAATAGCCCTTGTCGGTGGCCGTTGTTTGTTGTCAGTCGTTTGTCTTTCATCCTGCTCAACTTGCCCCGCGTGCATACCGCCGCTGCCATTCATACAGCTTGTTCATCGCTTCCAGTGGCGTGAGGGCGTTGATGTCGAGGTCGGCCAGCTCTTCAAGGATAGGGCTGGTTTCGGGGAAGAGGGCGATTTGCTGGGCACGGTTGAGATGACTTGGCTCAATGGTGGTGGTGGGGGCGTGTTTTTCCAAATCTTTGAGGATTTGGTTGGCGCGTTGGATGACATCGCGGGGTAGCCCGGCCAGTTCGGCAACGTGGATGCCATAGCTGCGGTCAGCACCGCCGGGGACGATTTTGTGTAAAAAGGTGACGTTATTGCCTTCCTCGGTCACGTCTACGTTGTAGTTGGCAACCTGGGGGAAAAGCTCGGCCAGGCCGACGAGTTCGTGGTAATGGGTGGCGAAAAGGGTGCGTGGCTTGAGGCGGGGGTGGTTGTGCAAATATTCGATGATGGCCCAGGCGATGGAGAGGCCGTCGTAGGTGCTGGTGCCGCGCCCGATTTCGTCGAGGATGAGCAGGGAGCGGTGGGTGGCGTGGTTGAGGATTTCGGCGGTTTCGACCATTTCGACCATGAAGGTGGAGCGGCCGGCGTGGAGTTCGTCGTGGGCGCCGATGCGGGTGAAAATGCGGTCGGCGAGGCCGATGTGGGCGGCGGTGGCGGGAACGTAGCTGCCGATTTGGGCCATGAGGGTGATGAGGGCGACCTGACGTAAGAATGTTGACTTCCCCGACATGTTGGGGCCGGTGATGATTTGGATGCGTTCGTCGCTGCCAAAATGGGTATCGTTGGGGACAAAGCGTTCGCCGAGGGTGGCAACGGCCGTTTGTTCCACCACCGGATGCCGCCCATTCTCAATATGCAGCACATTGTCGTCGCTCAGGTGGGGGCGGCAATAGCCGTTGACGGCGGCAACTTCGGCCAGGGCGGTGGCAACGTCGAGGGTGGCAAGGGAAACGGCCGTTTGCAGCAACTGCTGCGCCGCCAACCCCACCTGCTGGCACACCTCGGTAAACACCCGTCGCTCAATCTGCAAAATCCGCTCCTCCGCGTTCAAAATCAGCGTTTCATACTCCTTCAGCTCCGGCGTGATGTAGCGCTCGGCGTTGGTCAACGTCTGCTTGCGAATGTAGTCGTCGGGGGCCAAATGGGCGTTGGCGCGGGTGATTTCGATGTAGTAGCCAAACACCTTGTTAAACCCCACCTTCAGCGACCCAATGCCGGTGCGCTCCCGTTCGCGGGGCTCCAGCGCTGCTACCCAGTCGCGGGCGTGGGCGGTGGCGTTCATCACCCCGTCCAGTTCGGCGGAAAAGCCGCGCCGAATGACCCCCATCTTGTTAAAGTTGGTGGGCGCGTCGTCGGCAATGGCGCGGCCAATCAGGTCGGCGGTGTCGCGGCACGGGTCGAGGGGGGGGAGATTGGGGATTGGAGATTGGGGATTGGAGATTGGAGACTGTTTACTGTTTACCGATAACTGTTTACTGAGTACCGGTATCGCTGCCAGCACCACGCCAATGTTTTCCAGGTCGCGGGGGACGGCGCGGCCGCTGAGGACGCGGTTGGTGAGGCGTTCGAGGTCGGGCAGCCCTTTGAGGGTGGCGCGAATGTCGGCGCGGAGGAGGGCGTTGTGGTAGAAGAGGTCGAGTTGGTCTAAACGGCCGTTTAGCTCCTCCACACTCAACAGCGGCTGCATAATTCGCTGCCGCAGCAGCCGCGTCCCCATGGGCGTCACCGTTTTTCGCAGCACCCTCAGCAGCGACCCCTGTTTTTCACCCCCCAGCGACTCCACCAGCTCCAGATTGCGCCGCGTGGCCGTGTCGAGTGCCATGTAGCCGGCCGTGCTGTAGGTTGAAAGCCGCTGGATTTGCCCAATTGACCCGCGCTGGGTCTCCTGCAAATAATAGAGCGTGGTCCCGGCGGCGCGGGTTGCCAGCGGTTTGCCTTCGCAGCCAAAGGCGGCCAGGGTGGACACGCCGAAGTGGCGCAGCAGCGTTTGCCGCGCCGTCCCTTCCTCAAAACGCCAGTCAGGCAGGTGGCTAACCGCTTTGGCCTGGTCATTGAGCGACAGGTCGCTGTCGGGCAGCAGCAGTTCAACGGGGGTCAGGCGGGAGATTTCTTCGATGAGGGCGCGACGGCCGTTTATTTGCGTGGTGGCAAACTCCCCGGTGGTGATGTCGGCATACGCCAGCCCCGCCCGGTCGCCGTCTGCCACCACCGTGACCAGATAGTTGTTGCGGCCGGCGTCCAGCATCCCCGGCTCAATCACCGTCCCGGCGGTAAAGACGCGCACCACTTCGCGGGGCATCAGCCCATTGACCACCTGGCTGCCCATTTGCTCGCACAGCGCCACCTTGTAGCCTTTGGCAATGAGGCGGGCGATGTAGTTTTCGGCGGAGTGGTGGGGGACACCGGCCATGGGGGTGCGAATGCCCTTCCCCTGCGGCCGGCTGGTCAGCACCAAATCCAGTTCACGAGCGGCCGTTTCTGCGTCGTCGTCGAACGTTTCATAAAAATCACCCAGGCGAAAAAAGACAATCGCATCGGGGTGTTGGGCTTTTATATCCAGATATTGTTGGCGGCTTGGGGTAACATGGCTCTTACCCTTATGCTTCTGTTTAGCCATCCTTTCTCCTGCTGTTCCTGCACAATTCGGAACGCAAGCATAGCCAGAAATGGGCAGGAAAGCAACCGAACATTTCGTCATTCCTAAATCATGGTAGGGTACGGGCGGACGAGCGCGGTGGAGAGGTTTCCTGTGCGCTATGCGCCTTTCCGCGATGACTCACCCTACCGTATTTTGTGTTTAGGGATTGAAATTAAATAACTTACCCATTTTAGAAGTTCAACTTCTCAGAAGAAGTTGAACTTCTTGCGTAATTTAAACCTCGTTCCTTAGGGTTCGTTTGTTAATAACTTGGGATTTAGAAGTTCAACTTCTCTCAGAAGTTGAACTTCTGGAACTGCCAAGTTATTTTTAATTGAACCCTTGCCAGATGGGTGTGACCTGATGCACCAGGGCGAGGAGGACGAGGTAGCGGGTGAATTTGCCGAGGGCGACCCAGAAGGTGAAGGTGCGGAGGTTGACGTGGAGGGCGCCAGCAACGGCCGTTAATGGATCCCCAATAATCGGCACCCAGGAAAAAAAGAGGGCGATCCGCCCCCAACGCTGGTAAAACGCCTCCGCCCGCGCCCACGTTTCTGGCTTGATGGTGATGTAGCGCGAGAGGAAAAAGTCGGCTCCCCATTTGCCCACAAAATAGTTGGTTAAAGCCCCCACATAATTTCCGGCCGTTGCCACCAGCATTAACCCCCAGACGTTGTAGCCCAGCGGCAGCATCGCCAGCAGCGCCACCTCCGACGACATCGGCACCAAACTAGCGGCCAGGAAGCTGGCGATGAAGAGGCCGAAGTAGCCGAGGGAGGTCATGGAGGAGATTGGAGATTGGGGATTGGAGATTGGAGAGTGATGAAGGTTCACAATCTCTAATCTCCAATCTCTAATCTCTATTCTTATTCATTCACAATAAAGCTGTTGAGAATATGATCCAGGGCATCTAGGTCGGCGTCGCTGACGATTTGGACGGTGACGAGGATGACGTAGTTGCGAGCTTCAGGAACGGCCGTTACTACCACATACAAACTATCCGTGCCGCCGCACTGCGACCACACTTCATACAGCCCCGTGTAAAGCGAGTCGGCATAGTCGTAGCGCCCTTCCTTGGTGCAGGAATCGGAGTAGTCAAACTCTTCCAGCAGCACCTGCTCGTTCATGGATTGCGCCAGCGTGCTGGAAGCACCAAAGATCATCCCCGGCTCCGTCCAACTGTTGTAGAAATTGTCCAGCGACGGGGCGGCACGCAGCCCCACGCCAATCGTTTCGTTGCCGTCTACCCAGGCACTGCCGTCTACCTCGCCCCACTCGGCCGGGATTTCCACCGTCAGCGTGCCGGAGTCGTCGTTGACGGTGATGTAGTTGTAGCTGGTGAAGCCGCCGCCGTCGCCGCCGGAATCCACCTCGTCGCCCAACGCCTGGGCAAAGGAGAAGGATTGCTCCAGTTCACGGCCGTTTAGCTGCCCTTCCATTACCTCTTGCGTGGCAAAACGCAGCACCTCAATGCTCAACGTGGCGTCGGGGTCGTTGCTGCGCAGAATGTCGCAGTAGTCGGCCATCGTGCCGTCGGTTGCCAGCACCAGCCCTTCCATCTGGGTGATAATGTCGCCCGCTTCCACCCCGGCGTTGTCGGCCGGGGAGCCGGATTTGACCGAGGAAACCCAGATGCCATAGATGCTTTCGCCATCGCTGACTGCTTCGCCGTTGATGCCGACAGAATCCACGTCGCTGCCGCCGCGCAGTTGTTCAATCACCGGCACGGCCAAATCGCGGCCAATGGCAAAAAACTGGTTGGTTTGGTTGGAACCGGCGTAGTTGACGGCCACCACCTGGCCGTCGGCGGTAATTAGCGGCCCGCCGGAGTTGCCGGGGTTGATGGTGGCATCGTGCTGGATGACGTTATCTACCGAAGCCCAGCTTGTGTCACCACCCGCCCGCTCCTTAGAGACGATGCCCCGCGTGAGGGTGTATTCGGGGTCGCCGAGGGGGAACCCGGCGGCGTAGACATCGAGGCCGACGTTGACGCTGCCGTTGTACCATTCGAGGTAGGGGAAGCCGTCGCCTTCAATGTCAATGACGGCGAGGTCGGAGCATTCGGAAACGCCAAGGATTTTGGCGTTGCGTGGTTCGCTTTCGCCGGAAACGTAAACTTGCAGCAGGGCGGAGCCGGTGACGACGTGGTTGTTGGTGACGGCAATGCCGGAGGGGTCAATGATAAAGCCGGAGCCAGCTCCGGCGGCGTTGAGCTGTAGCCCCACTTCGGGGTCTACAAAGCTGCCCTGGGCGACAATTTGCACCACGGCATTGCGGGCGTCTTCGAGGGTGGCAACGGCACCGCTGGCGGCGGGTTCGGTGACGGGGGCGGCTGCGTCGCCGCTGCTTTCGGTGGTGGTGGAGCCAGCTTCGCCAGCCAGCGGGGCCTGGACGCGGAAGTCGAGGGTGCGGTCGAGTTCGCCATTGAGATAGAGGTCTACTTTGTAGCTTCCGGCCGGCCAGGCGCCGTCGTTGTTCATGTCAAAGGTGAGGAGACCGTCGCCGGAGGTGAGTTCGACTTCATCGAGCAGGTAGTTGGGTGCGGCGGCATCGCCGACATCAACGGCCGTCCAGACGGCTTTGACCTTGGTGTCGTCGGGGGCGTTGGCTAAATTGACGATGGCGTAAAAGGTGTCGTCGGGGGCGAAGACGGTGGTGGTTTGGCTCCCGGTATTGTCCTTTGCCAGCATAGCTTGCTGGATGTTGGCGGTGCTGAAACTAACTTCTTCGCCGCCGCAGGCCGCAAGCAGTGCGGTTAGCAGCAGGCAAACAGACAAAATTTTGAACGAATGTGAGGACATTTCATCTCTCCTTCTGTGAAAACCCAGTAATGTGTACCATGCTAACGGGTTTTTCACATAAAACTATCAATTAGCTTTCACCTGGGTCGTGTTGTTGCCCACCCCCAGCTATCACAGTTAAAATTGCGATTATGACTGTGATTCGTGAAGAGGCTCTGACGGATATTGTAGCGATTGAACGCATAAATGAACAGGCTTTCGGCCGGCCGCAGGAGGCGCAGTTGGTGGCGGCTCTGCGGGCGGCGGGGAAGATTGCGTTGTCGCTGGTAGCAGTGGTAGACGGCGTGGTAGTGGGTCATGCGCTGTTTTCGCCGGTGACGATTGAGGGAAATTGTGAGGGAGAAACGGCCGTTGCGCTGGGACCAATTGCAGTTGACCCGGTATGGCAAGGGCAGGGTGTTGGCGGGCAGCTTGTGCGCGAGGGGATGGTGCGCTGCCGCGAACGGGGGTTTACGGCGATGATTGTGCTGGGACACCCGACGTATTACCCGCGCTTTGGCTTTGTGCCGGCCAGTCGCTTTGGGCTGCGGAGCGAGTACAAGGTGCGGGATGAGGTGTTTATGGCGCAGCCGCTGCAAGCAGGAGCGCTGTCGAATTGTTCGGGGCTGGTGAAGTATGACCCGGCGTTTGGAGGTGTGTGATGGCTGGTTATTCGTCGCGTCCGCTGTGGCAGAAGCTGGGGTTGAAGGCGGGACAAACGGCCGTTTGTCTCAACCCGCCGCCCGACTATTACCAAATGCTGGGGGAACTGCCGCCGCGCATCACCTTCCACGAAACGCTGCCCCCTGCGGCAGCGTTCATCCATCTGTTCACCCTGTCGGTGGCTGAGTTAGAAGCCATACTGCCCCAACTTAAAGAGGCATTGGCAAAAGACGGGATGCTGTGGATTTCCTGGCCGAAAAAAGCGGCCAAGCTTGCCACCGACCTCGACGGCAACCGGGTGCGAGAGCTGGGGCTGGCAACGGGGCTGGTGGATGTGAAGGTAGCGGCCGTTGACGAGGTGTGGTCGGGGCTGAAGTTTGTCTATCGGCGGGAAGATCGTTAGAGAATAGGAGATTGGGAGATTAGGAGACTGGGAGACTAAGAGACTCTCTCAATCTCTCAATCTCGCCGCAATTCCTCTCGCTGCACCGCATCTGCTTCCAGCTTTTTCAGCCGGTAAAGCATCTCCTGCGTAAGCTGGCGGTGCTTGCTGCTGATGTCGGCCTGGATGCCAAAGAGCAGCACCAGCGTGCCAACAACCAGTAGCCCGGTGCCAATTATAATGGATTGGACATGGCCGGTGGGATTCAGGTTGCTGAAATAAAAGTAGAGGAAACGCAGCCAGGTGCCTAGCCCGGTGAGCAGGAAGGGGAGAGCCAGATAGCTAAAGGTTCGCAGCGGCTCATAGAAGGCGTAGAGGCGCAGAATGGTGCCAGCCTGGGCTTTGACAAAGTGCCACATGTGGCGCTGGAGGCGCGACGGCCGTTTTGGGGGGTTGGTCTCAATGGGCACACTGGTCACAATCAACCCCAGCTTGCCCGCCTGGATAATGGTTTCCAGGGTGTAGCTGAAGCGGGTGAGGATGTTGAGCCGCAGGGCAGCCTCGCGGGAGTAGGCGCGGAAGCCGCTGGTGGAGTCTGGCACGTCGGTGCCGCTGACGGTGCGGACCGTCCAACTGCCAAACTGCTGCAATGCTTTTTTGACGGGGGAAAAATGGTCAATTTGCTGTATTTGCCGGTCGCCAATGACAATATGGGCTTCGTGGCGCAGAATGGGGACGAGCAGGTCAGCGATGGCGTGGCCGGGGTATTGGTTGTCGGCGTCGGTGTGGACGATGAGGTCGGCACCAAGGCGGAGGCAGGTGTCGAGGCCGGTTTGGAAGGTGCGAGCGAGCCCCAGGTTTTTGGGGTGCCGGATGATGTGGGTGACGTGGTGGCGGCGAGAAACGGCCGTTGTTCCATCCGTACTCCCATCATCAATCACTAGCGTCTCAATCACATCAATCCCCGGAATATGCGTTGGCAAATCCGCCAGCGTTTCCGGCAGCGTTTCCGCTTCGTTATAACAAGGAATCTGAATAATGAGTTTCACGCCGGAATTGTAGCCGAGGTTTCTCAACCTCGCATGGTCTACACAAAGACGCGCTATGGAAAGCGCGGCTACGTGCTGATTATGTCGTCAATCTCAACCCAATGCAGCCCCGCCCACAAAAACTGATCAAGGTCAATTTTGAGGTCATCAGAAACGGCTACCCCCTCGGCACGGAGGAGTTCGGCCTGACGATTGGGGGTGTTGTCGCGGTTGACAACGCTGATGCGCCCCTGGCTGTTGATGACACGCTGCCAGGGTACGTCCCGCTGCGTCGGGGCAATATCCTTGAGGGCGCTGAGGGCGTAGCCAACGGCGCGGGCAGCGCGAGGGCGACCCAGCATTTGCGCCACACGGCCATAGCTGGTGACTTTCCCTGCCGGGATGCGCCGCACAACGGCATAGACTTGTTCATAAAAGTTGCTTGCCATGTGGCTGTTTTAGCATGGTTGGCGGGTTTTGGCGAGGGGTGGAGGGAATTGGAGATTGGGAGATTGTGGTTGTCCAGTTGAGATTGCCGGCCGAACCGGGTGGGAACGGCCGTAATCAGGCCGGAGGATGCCAACCTGCTTCAGCCCAAATGGCGCGAGCGCGACAGCGAAATTCGTGGTTGAGATCAAGCGCAATGATGGTGGCACGGCCAGTTGGGGTAAGCCCGATAACTTGAGTAGCGTTGCGGCTCCAGGCAAAGTGGGTGTCCGTCCCATAACTGCTGACGAGGGTTGAAAAGGGGTGAGATATGCCCGGTTACTGGATCAATAGCCTCTATCTGAACTCCTTTTGCTTCATTGCATAGTCGGCAGGCAAGCCAGAGGTTCTCTTCCTCATCATTACCGCCTTTGGCTTTGGGATAGATGTGTTCAATAGTGAGTGGGATACCATTAATGACCTCCTGTGTTTGGCAGTAGCCGCAGCGATGCTGAGTTTGTTCGCCTAGCTGGACGCGAAGCTAACGCGAGGTCTGTTTCATGACTACGCTTAAGGAGTAATGAGTGATGGCAGTTGATAGCCACGCCGTTTGAGTAGAACGGCGGCATACCCTTTGCGAAGGGTTAAAATATCTGCTTCCCAGCGTAGCCTGTCGAGCATGGCTTGCTCATCGGGAGTAAGAGGTGTTTCTTTCTTTTTCGCCAGCAGATATTCATATTTTTCCCATTGTTCAGGCGGGAACGTTTGCTGTGCTTCTGTTTGGAGCTGGGCACGGTTCATTTGCAATAGAGGGTAGACATCAGCCTGATAGATGAGTGGAATGTCTTCAAGGAGCGGAGGCAGGCTGTGAGCAAGGCTGGAGGCAATGATTATTTCGATAGGCTGATGGGATAATTCGGCAGTGCGCTTAAGCTGACGGTAAAGGGTATCGGGTAAAGTAACGTTTATCACATGATTCATGTACTTGCTCCTGCGGCTTTTGATTAACCTTGAAGGCGAGTGCATTACACCATATCCAGTTGTATTACTAACGGCCGTTTGCCAACCATCTCACTTTTAGCGAACGGCGCAGGGTGAACATGACCCATATACACTAAACCGATGCAGGAGCCAGCTCGGCGACAGGAAACAGGATTTTCCAGCGCAATCCTGAAAAATCCTGTCAAAAAACTGCTTGATTTCAGGTCATTTCGATGCTGCCGGGGGAAACGGCCGTTGTGCGAATCTTTGTCTCGCTGAGCAAGGTGCGGTGGACGGGGCAACGCTCGGAGATTTCGGTGAGACGAGCGATTTGGTCATCGTCCAGGGGGCCGGTAAAGCTGATGTTGACGGTGATGATGTCTACGTTGGCGTTGGGCGGGCTGGTGCAATCTTCACAATCCTTGGCCTTGACGCGCTGGTAGTCAAGCTGAATTTTGACTTCTTCCAGCGGCCACTGCTTGCGCCGGGCATACATTTGCACCGTCATGACCTTGCAGGCGGCCAGCGAACTGAGCAGCAGGCCATAGGGATCGGGGCCGGTGTTGTCGCCGCCGCTGTGGACGGGTTCATCGGCGTGGATATGGAATTCGTGGTCGGCAATGATTTGGACCTGGAGATTGTTGAGACTTTTTGCTACTACGGGCATTTTTGGGGGAAGTAATTAGTAATCGGTATTCAGTACTGATTACTGGTTACTGGCTACTGGTTGATCAAGATACCAACTGACAATGCCGTCAGTGGGCTGGATGCGCTGGGCGGGCCAGGTTTCGGGGGCGTGGGGGTCGTGGAGAACGGCCGTTACTGCCGCCGCCTTGCTTTTGCCAGCGACCAAAAAGAGAACGTGGTGGGCATCGTTGAAGAGCAGGGGGGTGAGGGTGAGCCGGTGGGCGGGGCGGTCTTCATAAACGGCCGTTACCGCCATTACCGCCTCCGTTTGTTCCTCCTCACGAATGGGGCCGGGAAAAAGCGAAGCCGTGTGGCCGTCGCTGCCCAATCCCATGATGGCGAGGTCGAAACGGGGGAAAAAACGGCCGTTTTCCGCCATTGCCGCCAACTGCGCCTTATAATCCGCCACCGCCGCCGCCGGGGACAGCTCCCCCTTGGCGCGGTGGATGTTTTGCGGGGGAATGGGAACATGGCGCAGCAGCAGTTCGTGCGCCTGTCCATAGTTGCTGCCGGGGTCGTCGGGCGGCACCAGCCGTTCGTCGCCCCAAAAGAGGTGAACATGGGGCCAGGGAACCTGGTTTGCCAGCGGCGGGGTGGCGAGCAGGCGGAACATGGCGGCGGGGGTGGTGCCGCCGGAGAGGGTGACGAGAAAGCGTTGGTGGTTGGAAACGGCCGTTTGTGCTTCCGTCACAAACAACGCCGCCGCCGCCTCACTCAACGCCGCCGCATCAGCAAATATCTGTACCTGCGCTGCCATCAATTACCGCTCCACCTTTACCATGCCATAAAAGGCAACATGGTCTTTAATGTTGCTCGCCGCCGCCTTGGGGCTGGGATAATACCAGGCGGCGTTTTTAACGGTTTGCCCATCAACCACAACATCATAATAGCTTGCCACACCCTTCCAGGGGCATGTGGTGTGCAAATCGCTGTGTTGAAAATAGGCTTGGTTGATTGATTCTGGCGGGAAATAAACATTGCCTTCTACCAGCTCATAGCTGTCTGCTTCTGCCAAGACGGTACCACGGTAGGTTGCCTTTGCCATAGAAAAGCTCCTGTTGTTTGGGAAACGGAATCAGGCACTTGCTTGCAGAATATTGAGCAAGATTTCATATTTATCACGACAGCCAGGGCAATGATCAATATGGCGTTTGACAATGGGCATGAGCAGCGCGGCTTCCTGGTTACTTGCCACCAATTCAACATACTCATCAAGCAAGTCGAACGCTTCCGCACAGGAATAATGCCCTTCTTCTGTCTGCTCAACAAGCTGCATCAAGCGAACAATGTTTTGTTCATTGAGCTGCGCCATAGCATCACCCTGCTGCGGTTTCGACGGTTGGTTCATGCGGTTTCTCTTGTCAACCCGTTCTGTTCCCTTCGACGCAAATAATTTGCGTAATTTGTCAATCAGATGTGTCATACAGCCTCTTTGACGAATTTGGCGGCGTTGTTCTTACGTCTGCCTAATCTTGAAACACAGCAATGATATCGCCCGGTGTCAATCCTTCATTTTCAAGTTGTTTTTTAAGCCGCACACGGGCATCGTGCAGCAGCTTGTAAACGGCGTTGGGCTTCATATCCATCATTTTTGCAACCTGGGCGGTGGGCAAATCTTGAATAATGGACGCTGTGAGGGCGGTGCGCTGTTTATCGGTTAGTTCGTTAGTAATCAGAGCGTTGACTCGACGCATCATATCTGCCCGAATGGTGACATCTTCGGGTCTGGGTGCAGGGTCGGCGACCAGGGCTGGCGTGTAGTCACCGCTTTCTGTTTGCAGCAGCCCATCAAGTGAGGTGTCTTGCCACCGCTTGCGGCGCAGCTCTGTAAGGGCAACTGAAATGGCGATTTTGTGTGCCCAGGTGGTAAAGCGGCTCATTCCAGCAAATGAGTCAAGGTTGTCGAGGATTTTGAGCGTCGCTTCCTGGGCAAAATCTTCGACCTGGGTTTCGAATTCGGGCGCGTTGGTGTTGACCTGGCTGAGCAAGCCCCGTTTGAGACCATTGATCAATATCTGGCGCAAGTCAGCCAGGGCATCGTCTTTGGCTACACCAGTTGAGCGTAAATTTTCAAGCCACTGTTCGTTTGTTCTTGCTAACACAACGTTTCCTTTGCTGTGGGCATCTGTGATCCCGTTTGCTTGGGTCTTACGGCTCAGTTTTATCTTTAAAGGGATTGGTTGGCAAAATTCGGCAGCTTTTTTAAATAGTTGGTTAGGCTTTGTTGACAGGGTGGCTGGGAATCAAAGATTTCGCAGATTCTACAGATTTGCCCGCGCTTACAATAGCCAGGATTTTATTCTTCATCATCGCTGCCGCTAAGTGGATACCAAAATGGGCCGAGGCGTTTGCCTAGTCCCAGAATGGGGGCGTTTTCCCATGCTTCGCGGTGGTCGAGGACTTTGAGTTCACGGCCGGTTTTGTCTTCGCGCCAGGTGGCGCGGGTAAAGGCGTAGTCGTAGAGGATGAGCCGCCATTCCTGTTCGCTGAGGAGGTAGCCGGGTTTTTGCCGGATGTAGCACTGCATTTTGCCGACGAGGACGGGGGGTACGAGGTCGGCGTAGATTTCGGGTTTGCCGAAGCCGAGGTACATGGTGGCGAGGGGGATGTCTTCGCCGTAGAGTTCGCGGATGAGTTCGGCGCGGGTTGTGGCCTGGGCGCGGTGGGCGGCGGCAAGGAGTTGTTCCCAGGGGGCTTCGGCGCGGGGGGCGATGGTGTACCAGAGGGTATGGTTGCCGGTGGGTGTGGCTTGCTGGAGGCGGGAAACGGCCGTTTGTAACTCCGGCACATCCTCCCCCCCCGCCAGCCGCACCCGCCACCCTTTTTGCTGGTAGACAGCCAGCGCGTCGTCGTCGGCCACGCCGTTGGCGACGCGCTGGAGCAGTTTTGTTTGGTAGGCTCCAGATTCACCAAAGTTGACGTGGGTGGAAACTGCCGTAAAAATATGCTTTACACCATAGCGAAAAAGCAGGTCAAATGTCTCATACATTTGGGTGCGGGCAAACTGGACATAGGTGAAGCCGTCTGTGCTTAACCCGGCCAGGACAGCACTACGACGGGTACCTCCTGCGGCAAAAACGGCCGTTTGAGGAACAAACGGCCGTAACTCAGCTGGCGACGCCGCCAAAAACGCAGCTTGCGTCTCAAAACCGTCATTCTGCCGCACTGCCATTCTCAATGTCAGTTATTATTCCAGGAATCGTCGTTGGCTGAGGATACCAAAACGGCCCCAACCGTGTTCCCAACCCAAGAACAACATCATTTTCCCAAACATTGCGGTATTCAACAGCTTGCTCTGCCCGTCCACTTTTGTCTTCCTTCCACGTTTTTCTTGTGAACGCAAAGTCATACAATATATGTCTAAACAGTTTATCATTTAAGCTATATCCAGGTTCTTGACTCCAATAACTTTCTAGTTTGCCAATTAGAAAAGGCGGTAATAAATCGGAAGAAATAATTGGTTTGCCAAAATCCAAATAAAGAGTTGCTAACGGAATCTCTTCACCATAAAGTAGTTTTATTGCTGCTTGAGTATTTGAAACAGGATTGGTTTGCAACTTCGCTAAAGCCCATTCCCAAAGAATATTTTGTTCAGGCACAATAAATATCCATAAGGATCCCCTTTTAGGAGCTTGGACTGTCGCTTTAAGTTGCTCCATAACCCTTTTTAACTCAGGGATATTTTCTCCAAATGGGATATGAACGTGCCAACCTTGTTGAACAAAGAATTTAATAGCTTCTTCTCGTGCCAAACCCCAATTAATCCAGTCCCATAAAAACTCTCTATATCCTGTAGTGGTTTCACTAAAAGAACCTGGAGTAACCATTGGCATAAGGACATGCTTGATGCCATAGCCAAAAAGCAAGCTAACACACCGCATCATTTCCTTGTTGGCCCAATGTTTATACTCGTCTCCGCTTGTTCTTACTCCATCTAAAGCAGCTCCTCTTCGAGAGCCAGATACGTAATAGAGCATGGTTTGCGGCACCAAGGGTACTACTTCTTCTATAGGTAAGTTTAAGAACTCTTCAAGGCTAGGCATGTTGCCAACTGCGGTTTCCATTGCTTTATTTGTAGATGGCATTCAGTAAGTTGTGCTTCCGATAGTACTTTAATTATTCTTTGAGAAACCAAGTGATTGTTTTGATAGATACTTGGAGTAAGAGAGTCGTTACAGTTGCAAGGCAAATAATAGAAGCAAAAAGGGCTTTGCTTAGAGAGAAACTATTGTTTTCCTTCTTTACCATGTACTCTTCAACTATATTTTTATAGGCTTGCTCTCGCTTTTTAGGATCATTTAAAAGTGTTTCAAATGGTGTCCATGGTGCATTCATTAATATACGCCATTTTCTATGATTAACAAAGAAAAGCCGCAAAAAATTTGGACTTGCGTTTAATTGCCTTGTTATGTAATCGGCATATTCAAAGTGGTCTACTAAATGAGGTATTCGCTCAGAATCAACCGGAAACTTTTTTCGTCGGTCAAATGCATCTTGTTGGATGCACTTTTGCATTTCTTTATGAGATGGGAGTTGTACTGTTCCCTTAAAAACAGCAGATACCCATCGAGCTTGGAGCTCTGCTAAAGCGGGAACGGAACCAAACACGGGGCGCACCATGCCAATGAAACATAAAGTTGGATCCTCTATATCAAAAACTAATTTGTATATTTTGGTTAAACTGTAGTTATTGAGGAATGGAAACTCGGAACGATATCCCGTAGCATAAATGATCATATCTATATGAAACGGTTGTGCTTCATTTTCGAACCAAATAGAGTGTCCTTGAATATCTGTTATACCTTTTTTGGGAATGACTTGTCCTACGGCTATTTTATCAATAACCTCTCTGCTTTTATTGATTATACCACTTAACATAGGTACTTCCGGTGCCCATTGATCAATGCCATGACCCCCAACGCCAAAACTAGCAGTGCTTAATATTTCGTATATTTTAACTGCATAGTTATGTAAAAATTTGTTCCCCATTATTATGCGTGCTTTTCTTGGATTGCGTGTGTCCAAAGCCAAATACGGGCCATTGTGTTTAGGCTGGAACCATATTCCCTTTCGGATGCTTAAATGAACGCACTCTGCTATTGAGGATACTTCGCTTGCGATTTCACTCGCACTTTCTCCACCCCCTACCACCAAAATACTTTTACCTTTCATCTGTTCTGTGGGATATTTGTACTCATGACTATGTATTGTTGTACCAGAAAAGTTTGCAAACATACTATCTGAAGGTATTACTGGCTCTCGTGTTTGTCCTGTGCATATTACCACAGCATCGAATTGATGATCAGTTATAACAGAGTTTTGCTCGATTGATACAACCCATACTTCTTCAGATTTCTTTAAGTTCACAATTTTATGTTGGAAATAGATATGATTCCATAGATGAAAATGAGCAGCATAATTGTGTAGATACCTAAGGATATCTGAGTGATGCGGGAATAGAGGCAACTCGTTTGGGAGGGGATAATCTGATGCGTGTAGATAGGTCTTTGATGAGGTCGTGTGGCTACTTCGCCAGACCCCTCCAGGTTGATTCTCTTTATAATTCCATATTCCGCCAATAGAGTCTGACGCTTCAAATAGTATCGCTTGGTGTCCATCTTCGCGCAGTGTTTTCAAAGCATATAGACCAGACCAACCTCCTCCTATTATTGCTACTTTTTTCATAGCGTATATTGCTTGTTTTGCCGCATCCGAATGAAAACCATTTTGTTTAACTTCAGTTTTAACCATCTTGTCTCCATAAAGACTTCTTCAACTGGCGTAAGTTACCAGTGAGCAGGAAATCGCAAAAACTAGATAAAAATGTGTTGTGGTGGATTGCGGGCTGTGGCGCAAGATAATAGTACAAAAGAACTATTGACTGTGCAATGTCAAAATTAGTAAGGAGTGCTATCTTAAAGGTGTGTTAAAATGAAGCATATTACGCTAGAAGGCTGCAAGGAAAGACCATACTATAGAAAATATCGCTTGCGGAAGGTATTGTTATAAAAAATTTATCGATCTTCTGGTATTATTGCTTAAACTGGAACAAGAATCAACTTAGATATGGTGGCAAAATTATCACAAATCATCGCAGCACCTGAAATAGACGACGAAAGTGATTTTAGGGCTTTTAGACTTTTAAGAATAATCTTACTTTCCCTAGTAGTATTAAATCCTATAACACTAATTGCGTTTACTATCTCTTTGCGTCCTCGTGCCGAAATAGTCGCTATTCTTATACTTTTTACAGTCTTGTTAATTGCCTTCTATATAATGCAGCGCGGTGAGATAAGATTAGCAAGCTTCATCGTGTCGTTTGCATTATGGTTAATGTTTACATTTGCAATAGTTGTATTGGGTGGTTATAGAAGTCCTGGTATTCTGGGTTATTTTCTGGTTATTTTAATTGCTGGCCTGTTACTGGGTGGCAAGTTTTCTGGTTTATTCTCCATATTAAGTATTACAACGGGTGTAATTTTGTGGATTGCTGAGGCTAAAGGATATTTGCCAGACTCTGCAACACAGATTACTCCTACATATATTTGGAGTACGGTATTTTTAGGCATCATTTTAATGGTTGTATTACTCCAATTATTTACCCAAAGCCTGAATGAAGCTTTAGATGCTGCCAAGAACAATGCGGAGGCCTTGGCTAAAAAGAATACGGAATTACAAATTGTGCAGGATGATTTAAAGAGACATGTAGAGGAATTACGATTGACAGAAGCTGCGCTGCGCCAAAGTGAAGAGCGTTTGCGGACTGTTGTTGATAGTGCACCAATTATTCTATGGGGTATTGATAGTTATGGTGAATATACATTAGCACAAGGAAAAGCATTGTCGCAATTTGGCCTTCATTCGGTTGATTTGGTTGGAAGATCGATATTTCAATATGAAACCAATATTCCTAATTTGCGCCATTATGTTCAACGTGCTTTGGTTGGGGAGACTGTTACATCAACGGAAACATTGCGTGAGCGTGTGTTGGAGATTCGTTTTTCTCCGTTGATAGATGATAATCAAATTGTTGGCGTTACTGGCGTTGCATTAGATATAACCGAGCGGGTGCAGACGGAGGAGGCGTTGCGGCAGGCGCAGAGGTTGGAGAGTTTAGGGATTTTGGCGGGGGGGATTGCGCATGATTTTAATAATTTGCTGGTGGCGATGATGTCGCAGAATTCGCTGGCGCTGCGGTTGATAGGCGAGGAGCATCGGGCGGCGAAGCATGTGACGAAGGGGCTGCGGGCGGCAACGCGGGCGGCAGATTTGACGCGGCAGATGCTGGCTTTTGCGGGTAAGCACCGATATGTGATGGCGACGGTTCAGCTTAATGATTTGCTGTTGGATAATCTGGAGTTTTTGCGGGCGAGCATTCCGAAAAATGTGGAGCTTTTACCGGAACTAGGGAAGGAGGTGCCGCTGATTATGGGGGATGAGGGGCAGCTACAGCAAGTAGTGATGAATTTGATCATTAATGCAGCGGACGCAATTGGGAAGGTGGCGGGGCAGGTGTCGGTACGAACTGGTGTGCGTGATGTGGTGGCAGGGGCATTGGGTGAGGGGTGGTTGCGGGCTAATTTGGAATTAGAGGCGGGCAGATATGTGGTGGTTGAGGTAACTGATACCGGGGTGGGGATGAGTGCGGAGACGTTATCGCGGATTTTTGACCCGTTTTTTACGACGAAGGAGAAGGGGCGTGGGTTAGGGCTGGCGGCGGTGTCGGGGATTGTGCGGGCGCATCAGGGGGATTTGTGGGTGCGAAGTGTGGTGGGGCAGGGGACGACGTTTCAATTGCTGCTGCCGGTTTTGCAGGAGGCGGATATGGTGGGGGATGATGTGGAGAGGCCAACGGCCGTTTTTGCTCCCATTTCCACCAATCACCACAAGCCTAGCCGGGTGCTGGTGATTGACGACGAAGAACCGGTGCTGGAAGCCGTTACCGATATTTTGGCACTGTCGGGGGTGGAAACGTTAACGGCCGTTTCCGGTCAGGAAGGCATTGACTTGTACAACCAGCATCGTGATGACGTGGCCGTCATCCTGCTTGACTTGTCCATGCCAGAAATGAGCGGCGAAGACACATTTTTTATTTTGCGCCAAATCAATGCTGCCGTGCCCATCATTCTTTCATCTGGCTATGACGAAAACGAGGCCAAAAAGCGCATAGCCGATGCCGGCCATGCTGATTTTCTTGCCAAGCCCTATGATGTTGATATTTTGTCGGCCAAATTGCGTGTCTATGTGGCTAACCAAGTGGCTGGCTAACCACATAGACAAAACAGAGAGAGGAGTTGTTACCAAATGAATCAGTCGGAAACGGCCGTTAAGGCTCAAATCCAAATGTATACCACTTCCTGGTGTCCTGATTGTCACCGGGCTAAATATGTTCTGAACGAATATGGTATTGCTTATGCTGAGATTGATGTGGAACAGGACGAAGCCGGCCTGGCATTTGTCAAACAAGTTAATAACGGCCGTCGGGTTGTTCCCACCATCGTTTTTCCCGATGGCTCTATTTTGGTTGAGCCGTCAAACCATGCCCTGGCTAACAAGCTGGGCATTGAGATGTAGACGCTTGCCTGCTTAAGACGGCAGCAATTCGTAGATGCTGGCAACCAAAACGTCAATAGCGACGGGTTTGGGCAAATATTTGCTGGCTCCCGTGTGGAGCATTTCTGCTTTGCTGAGGTGAGCCTGGCCGCTGAGCAAAATAATGGGCAAATCGGCCGTCGCCGGGGTACTACGCAATCTTTGGCACACGGCCAAACCATCCAGCTTGGGCATCATCACATCCAGTACCAGAATATCGGGGCGTACCGCCTGAATTTTTTCCAATGTATCCAACCCATCCTTGGCCGCTGCCACACGAAAATTATCCAATTCCAGTGCTTGGCAAAGCAGGCCGCGAATCATGGGGTCGTCATCGGCGATTAAGACAGATGGAGTCATGGGTTCCTCTCAATGGGGTGCTTTGCCCAATGGCAGAGCAACATAAACGATAGTGCCTGGACTATAGCTTAAGGGGCTTACAATGATGCTTACCGAGATGATGGCGTAAAAAAGAAAGAGGATGGCACCGCGTGTGAGCAAGGAGGAAGGGAGGTCCAAATTTTACGCGGTGCCAATTGTAAAGAGAGAAAGGAGATCCTTACATTGGATAATGTAACAGGAAAAACTTACGATCCCTCTTACGAGTTTAAGAAAAAAGCACCTTTCTGAAAATTTCCGGAAAGGTGCTTTTGGTTATTCAGCGGCAAGGGGGAAACTGTAGCCTGTACCCCTCTCGGCAATGATGTAGGTGGGGTCGTTGTGGTCGGCTTCAATTTTGCGCCGCAGCCGGTGAACATGTACATGCAGTCGGTCTTCGTGGGCATCTTGCATGGGCCAAATGCGGTTGAGTAGAAATTCGGTGGTGACAATGCGGCCGGCGTTGCGGACGAGAATGTAAAGCAGTTTGGATTCGGTAGGGGTGAGGGAGACGAGTTCGCCATCCACCAGTGCTTCCCGCTTGGGGAAATTGACCATTAGCCGTTCATCAACACGGGTGGTGGAGTCGAGGGTGTAGCTGTAGCTGCCAATGCGGCGCAGCACGCGGCGCACGCGGGCAACGAGTTCGGGTGGGTTGAATGGTTTGACGATGTAATCTTCGGCGTGGCGTTCTAACCCTTCGATGATGGTGTTTTCGACATTAACGGCCGTTAGCATAATCACCGGCATATCGCTAAATTCATGCACTGCCCGGCAAAACTCAAAGCCGCTCATTTTAGGCATATGCAAATCTACAATGGCTAAATGGGGAATGCCGTGACGGTTGATGGCTCGCAATGCTTCTGGTCCAGAAACGGCCGTTGAGACCTTATAACCTACCTGTTCCAAAGTGTGTTGCACAATACGCAGCGTATATGTATTGTCGTCCACCGCTAAAATGCGATACGTTTCCTGTACTGAGTCGAGCATAATTCCTTCATACTAGGCAATGTCTGGTCAGCTAACTACAGACCGTTGCCAAAAATCAAGTACTTCTATAAAGAAAAAGCCCTTGTCAAAATCCCTTGAGCCGCTGGCTCCACCCATTTTTGACAAAGAGCAATCGAAATAATTACCAAAAACCAGATGCAGTATAAAATAATATCGTGAAAAGTGGCATAAAATTGCAGTGAACTTTATCTGCCCTGTGTAATTGTTTTGACGCTTTTCGCCCGCAAAAGTCACGTGCAATGGCGTAGTGCCGTCTGGTAGGGAGTGGGTTTTAGTATTTTGGGCAGTTGTTACCAGGATTGACGGGTATTGAGGGGCAAAAACGGCCGTTTCAATTTCCACCTTTAATTGCCCCAGCCCATCGCATGTGCTATAAATGAGACAGATTTCACAAACGAACGAGTTCGTGTGAAGGAGAAGAAAAAACCGTGTTTGCAGAGTGGCAATTTATCGCACTATTCGTCCTCTTGGCCCCCATTCTTCCGGGTGCGCCAATCATTATTAACCGCTTGCTTGGGCCACACAAACCCAACTATATCAAGCAGCAAACCTACGAATGCGGTATCGAAACCGTTGGCGACACTTGGGTACAGTTCAAAGTCCAATACTACATCTACGCCCTTGTGTTTGTTATTTTCGATATTGAAGCCGTCTTCCTGTTTCCCATTGCTGCCGCTTTTGGGCAACTGGGCGTGTTTGCCATTGGGGCAACCGTTCTGTTTGTCTTCCTTCTGGCAGATGGCCTGGCTTATGCCTGGGGACGCGGCGTTTTGGAATGGGTCTAGGCAGACCCATTTTTTTGCCTGCCGATGGGTACAATGCTTGTCTGTGGGCTGTTGCTGTTTCTATATTGCAACCAAATTGGTGGCTTTGCCCCATTTCCAAAGGGTATAGAACATGAATATTGCTGAACTACTTCCCAAACTGTTAGACCTAACAGTCTTCGATTACCTGCGCTCAGTGTGGGGTAATGCGCCGTGGGTCGAGGTTGTTCTCGACATCATTGCTATCTTAACCGTCTCCACCTTTGCCTTGCTCCTCGTGTTCCTTTTGGGGTGGACAGAGCGTAAGGTGCTGGCACGAATGCAAGACCGCATTGGCCCCAACCGCGTTGGTGGTCGCTTTGGTCAACTGCAAATGGTGGCCGATGTGGTCAAGATGATGACCAAGGAGATGATTGTCCCCGCCGGGGCAGATCGTATCGCCTATTTTGCCGCCCCTATCCTGAGTCTCATGACTTCACTCCTGCTTTTTGCCGTTTTGCCGTTTGCACCAGGGCTAATTGGCGTAGACCTCAACGTTGGGGTTTTCTACGTTCTTTCCATTAGCTCGGTGTCAGTGGTGGCACTGCTGCTGGCAGGATGGGGTTCCAACAATAAATATGCGCTGTTGGGAGCCTTTCGCTCGGTGGCGCAGTTGGTCAGCTATGAAGTGCCAATGATTTTGTCTATCCTGGTACCCATCTTGCTGGCTCGTTCCATGTCTACGGTGGGGCTGGTGGAAGCGCAGGCCATTCCCTTCTTTTTCTATGTACCGTTGTCGGCGGTGATTTTCTTTATAGCATCGTTAGCTGAGACGGGGCGTTCACCGTTTGACTTGCTGGAAGCAGAGTCAGAAATTATTGCCGGGTTCCACACCGAGTACACGGGGATGGTTTTTGGTCTGTTTATGGCGGCGGAATATATTGGCATTCTTTTTATGTCGGCGTTGTTTGTGACGGCGTACTGGAGTGGCTACCGGCTGTTTGGTTTGGAAGAGGCAGTGTTGAACGGGTTCCAGCTTGGGCGTATTCTGGGCTTTTTGGTCATTGCGGGAAAAACGGCCGTTGTTTTCTTCCTCTTTATGTGGATCCGCGCTACCTTGCCCCGCTTCCGTATTGACCAACTGTTAAATTTCGGCTGGAAATTTCTTGTCCCCCTGTCCATCGTCCTGATCTTTGTCGTAGTCATTCTGGATAAAGTGCTGGTCGAGGCAGGCTTGGTGGGTGGCAGCAACGAAGTTGTCCGCATGGGCATTCACCTCGTCAGCAATTTGCTCGTTGGCTGGGCAACCATTGAAATATTGCGGCGACGTGCCAAAGCGGCACGCCAGGATCATGAGGCGGAGGCTGCGGCACGTGATGCAGCCCGTGTGACTGCCCCGGCACATGCCGACTAATTTTTGGAGGGAGATGTTCTGACATGGCTGAACAGATCACATTTATTATCGGGAGCGTTCTTGCCCTAGGTGCCGGGTTGATTGTAGTGACAAACCGCAACCTGTTCCACGGGGCGCTGGCTCTCATGATTTCGTTCTTGGGTGTGGCGGCAATTTATCTGTCGTTGGATGCTGGTTTCCTGGCGGCGGCGCAGCTCCTCATTTACATTGGGGCGATTTCAATTCTCATTATCTTTGCCATCATGCTTACCCGACGCATGATGCAGACCACAGAAAACCCGTTTAACTCGCAGCGTTTGTGGGGGTTGGGGGCGGCTGTAGTGGTGTTTGCCATTTTGTTTAGTGTCATTGTGCGGGTATGGCCGATTAGTGCCAGCAGTTCGGTACCGTTGGCCGCAAAAACGGCCGTTGCCGATGCCGTCCTGCAAGACACTGTGGTGAATCTTGGCGTAGCCTTTGTGGGAGCCGATGGTTATGTCATTCCTTTTGAACTGGCTTCCATCTTGTTGCTGGCAGCCATGGTTGGGGCCATTATTGTGGCCTGGCCCAAAACGGAGGATGCCGCATGATTCCGCTATCCTGGTATCTCATTGTTGCCGCCTTGCTCTTTAGCATTGGGCTGTATGGCGTTTTTGCCCGTCGTAACGCGGTCGCCATCCTCATGTCGGTTGAGCTAATCCTCAACGCTGTCAACATTAACATGGTCGCCTTTTGGCGTTATTTGGCACCGGAGCAAGTGACGGGTATGGCCTGGGCTATCTTTGTGTTGACGGTGGCCGCTGCCGAAGCAGCCGTTGGCCTGGCGCTCATTATCTCGGTCTACCGCAACCGTGACTCGGTTGTGGCGGAAGAGCTTGACCTGTTGAAGAATTAGGAGGAGGAGGAGATTGTTGAGCGGGTTTCCCCATCTCTAATCTCTTACACGTATGAACGAAGAAACATTGCAAACCCTCACCTGGCTTATCCCCGCAGGGCCGCTGCTGGTGTTCTTCCTGATTGTGCTGTTCACCAAGCATAATCGGACACTGAGCTGGCTGTTGGCTTGGGCAGGGGTCATTGCCTCGTTGATCATGGGATGGACGGTTGCGTTCAACCTGTTTGCGGAAGACCCTCACCATTTGGCGGAACATCCAACGGTTGTTCACAGTGCCATTGACTGGATTCCGATTGGGGCGTTTTCTTCTGGCACCTGGCTACGAATGGGTGTGGCAGTTGATCCATTAACGGCCGTTATGCTCTTCATGGTTCCCTTCGCTGTCTTTATGATCTTCATCTACAGCGTTGGCTACCACAACTACGGCCAGGGATCCGCCCACAAACGCGGCGTTCCCCCCCATCCCAGCGAAGAAGAGCCGATGTTCTCCCGCTTTTTCGCCTACATGTCCCTCTTTGCTGGAGCCATGCTGCTCTTGGTTGTCGCCGACAACCTGCTGATGCTCTTCATTGGCTGGGAAATTATGGGCTTCTGCTCTTACTCGCTCATCGGCTTCTGGTATGCCCGCAATTACCACATTGCGCCAGGTGGCATTCCCCACATTCCACCGCGCCAGGCTGCTGTCAAAGCGTTCATGACCACCCGCGTGGCCGATGTTGTCATGCTGCTCGGCATCGTCTTTTTCTACAGTGCTTTTGGCACGCTCAACTTCTCCGAAGCGTTGTCGGCACACGGGCTGGAACATGCAGCGGAAATGGTTGGCGTTGGCGCCCTGGGCATCATGGCCTTGCTGCTCTTCACCGGCACCGTCGGTAAATCTGCCCAGTGGCCTCTTCACGTTTGGCTACCCGACGCGATGGAAGGCCCCACCCCTGTGAGTGCTACCATCCATGCGGCGGCAATGGTTTCGGCAGGTATCTACCTCATCGTCCGTATCTTCCCCCTCATCGCCGTTGGTGTTGCGGGAAATCCCGGCGTTGGTTGGGTCATTGCGGGCATCGGTGCCTTCACCGCCCTCATGGCGGCCACCATTGCCGTGGCGCAAAACGATGTCAAAGGGGTGCTGGCTTACTCCACCATCTCCCAGCTCGGCTTTATGGTCGCCGCCATCGGCATTGGTGCCTATATCGCCGCTGCCTTCCACCTTATCACCCACGCCTTCTTCAAGGCGTTGCTCTTCCTTTCCTCTGGTTCCGTCATTCACGGCATGGAGCATGGGGCAGAACACACCCACGACCACCACACCGACCCGCAGGATATGCGTTTTATGGGTGGCCTGAAGGACAAAATGCCCATTACCTTCTGGGCGTTTGTTATCGGTGGTATGGCACTTTCCGGGTTGCCAATCGTCACAGCCGGTTTCTGGTCGAAAGATGAAATCTTCGCCGATGCCTGGTATCAATGGGCACACAATCACAATCCGGCTGGCTTGTTTGTTTTTATTATGCTGGCTCTAGCAGCCTTCCTCACTGCTTTCTACACCACGCGCCAGCTTAGCCTGACTTTCCTGGGCAAGCCTCGCCACCAACTTGCCGAACATGCTCACGAGAGTAGCCGTTTTATGACGGTACCGCTGATGGCGTTGTCGGTGTTTGCCATTGGAGCCGGTTGGTTTGGTATTCCCGAATCTTTCCCGGTGCTGGGGCCAATTGTAAACAACAACTTCTTCCACCACTTTGTTGCTGCCACCATCGAAGAAACGATGCACGAACTGGAAACCCTGCACCTCGTTGGGCATGGGCTGGAGACGTTACCGTTCCAGTGGGTGCCGTTGATTGCGTCGCTGGTTGTGGCCTTGGGTGGCATTGGGGCAGGGTACTGGGTTTACGGCCGTAAACCTCTTGAAGAAGGCCAGCCAGACCCCCTTATCAAACCCCTTGGTGCCCTCTATCCCTTCCTGCAAAACAAATGGTACTGGGATGAGCTGTACCAAATCGTCTTTATCCGTCCTGTTGTCTACTTCTCCGAAGTCGTTGTCTACGAATTCATGGACAAAGGGATCATTGACGGCATCATTCACCTGGTTGCCCGCACCTTCTTTACCATTGGGTACTACGCCCGCCGCGCCGAAATGCTTATCTTTGGCGATGGGGTAGACTGGGTTAAAGACCAGTTCCTCAAAATCGTGCGAGAGTTCCGTTACTTCCAAACCGGGCGCATTCAGGAGTACACCCTTGTCTCCATGCTTCTGGCCTCGGCACTGATCGTGCTTATCCTAGCGATAAACTACGATCTGTTTGCTACCCTTTTCTAACTCTTTAGGAGAACTCATGGACTTTATTCAAGATAACCTCCTAAATCTTATTGTTTTCTTCCCCTTGCTGTCGGCACTCATCGTGTTTGTCTTGCCAGAGGATGAAAAGAATCTGATTCGGCGGCTGGCCCTTGTGCTAAGCCTGGTACCGCTAGTGCTGGTACTCATCATGTGGTTCACCTACAATGCCCAATACCGCTTTGCCGGTGGTTTCGCCTTTGAGGTGCAAGCTGAATGGTTCCCTGCCATTGGAGCCAGCTATCACATGGGGATTGACGGCATTAGCCTTACCATGTTCCTGCTCACCACCATCCTCACCCCTATCGCCATTTTGGCTTCGTTTGACATTGACGACAAGGTGCGGATGTATATGACGTTGTTCCTGGTGATGGAAACCGCTATGCTCGGTCTGTTCGCCTCTCTCGATCTGATGATCTTCTTCATCTTCTGGGAGTTCGGGCTGGTGCCGATGTACTTCCTCATCAAAATTTGGGGTGGGAAGGATCGTGACTACGCATCCTTCAAATTCTTCATCTACACCATGGCTGGTAGCCTGGGGCTGCTTCTGTCCATTCAGGTGATGGGCATTTCTATGGGGACGTTTGACCTGCTGGAATTGATGAAGGTTTGGGTTAACACTCCCGATTCAGCAACGTTGGCAAACACGGGCATCAACGCCGGGTTGGTGAAATCCATTGCTTTTTGGGCGTTCATGATTGCCTTTGCCATTAAAGTACCCATTTGGCCTTTCCACACCTGGTTGCCCGATGCCCATACCCAGGCACCAACGGCCGGTTCTATGATTCTGGCTGGTGTGCTGCTCAAACTGGGTGCCTACGGCTTTATCCGCCTGGTCATTCCCTTGTTCCCGGCACAAGCCCATACCGCTGCTGGCGTTTTGGCGGTGTTGGGGATGCTGAGTATCGTACTCGGCGGTTTTGCTGCCTTTGGACAATGGGATTTCAAGCGACTGGTTGCTTACTCATCCATCAACCACATGGGGTTTGTCGTGCTGGGGTTAGCTGTCATGGCCTATGCTTATGGCGTTGATGGTACAAATGAACATCTATCCAACGATGCGATTATGGCAACTAACGGGGCGATCTTCCAAATGTTTAACCACGGGCTGTCGGCAGCCGGGATGTTTTTCTTGGTCGGGGTTATTTATGACCGCGCCCATACCCGTGACCTCAAGGAGTTTGGTGGCCTTTGGACAATTTTGCCCGTGTATGGCACCATCCTGATCTTTACCAGCATGGCCTCGCTTGGTTTGCCCGGTCTTAACGGCTTTGTAAGTGAGTTCCTGGTGGTTCGTGGCAGTTGGAATATATTCACCCTTCAGCTTGCCATTTCCATGCTTGGTTTGCTGATGACGGGAGCCTACATTTTGAAGGCAATTGGTGCTGCACTGCATGGCCCTGTTAATGAGAAGTGGAAAGGTTTAACCGACATGACATTGCGTGAACATCTGGTCATTTGGCCGCTGATGGCGCTCATGCTCAGCTTGGGCGTGTGGCCGCAGTGGGTGTTGGTGTTCATCAACGATACGGTAAAGAATTTATTTTAAGTACTCGGTAATCAGGGAATCAAGACAACTGATTACCGATCACTGATTACCGCTTACTGGAGAAAGTATGGAAGCGCAATTCCCGTTTCTCTCTATCATTACGCTGTCGCCGATTTTGGCAGCGGTTGTTATCTTGCTGTTGCCGCAGGAACGGCGCGAAAATGCGCGTATGCTGGCTCTCGCAGCTATGATTCTTGGCTTCGTACTCTCGTTGTGGGTGTACATTGGCTATTATCAATCTCTTTCCGGTGTGCAGGGCGTATTGTGGTCAGATACGCTGCTCTTTGTGGAAGAGGCAAAGTGGATTCCCAGCCTGGGTATTGGCTACATCATGGGCGTGGATGGGCTAAGTGCTACGTTGGTGCTGCTCACGGCCATTGTTGGGGTGGGTGGTACGCTTATTTCTTGGAGCATTGATGACCGTCCCCGTGAATTTTTTGCCTTCTTTATGCTGCTGGTGGCTGGTGTGCATGGGGTATTTGTGGCCGTAGATGGCTTTTTGCTCTTCTTCTTCTATGAGCTGGCTGTGCTGCCCATGTACGTCATGATTGTCATTTGGGGCTGGAAGGAACGGCGTGAGTATGCGGCGATGAAGCTGACGCTTTACCTGCTGATTGGGAGCTTTATCTCCTTTATTGCCTTCCTGGTGCTGTATTTCCAACTGCCGGAACAAGGTTTGCCGCTGACGTTTGATTTGCGTGTGTGGGCAGAGGCGAATTTCCCGTTTGACGTGCAGGTGATTTGGTTTATGCCGCTGTTCCTGGGTTTTGCCATTCTGGCGGGTTTGTTTCCATTCCATAACTGGTCACCTGATGGGCACGTGGCGGCACCAACGGCCGTTTCCATGATTCACGCTGGGGTATTGATGAAGCTCGGTGCCTACGCCTCCATGCGCGTTGGCATCCAAATTCTGCCCGAAGGCACCGTTTTCTGGATGCCGTTTGTCATTCTGCTCACCCTGATCAACGTCATCTATGGCTCCTTCATTGCCATGCGCCAAACCGACATGAAATACCTTATTGGGTACTCCAGTGTGAGCCATATGGGGTTGGTTTCAATGGGGTTTGCCGCCATGAATTTAGAAGGGTTTGTAGGAGCCTCCATCCAAATGGTCAGCCATGGCGTAATGACCGCTCTCTTCTTCTCTGTGGTTGGGATGGTGTATGACCGCGCCCACACCCGCAGCATGGATGAGTTAAGCGGCATGGGCAAGGTGTTCCAATGGCCGATGGTTGCCTTTATCCTTGGCGGTTTGGTGTCAATGGGTATGCCAGGATTGTCGGGTTTTATTGCTGAATTCCCCATTTTCCTGGGTGTGTGGCGCGGTGGCGACCTGGACTTGGCGGGGGCGGCGTTTAACTTGAATCCGGCTAATTACTACCCCTGGATAGCCATTATCTCCTCTATCGCTATCGTTATTACTGCGGCTTATGTGCTGCGGGCGGTTGGTATTGTGTTTTTTGGCGATTACGACCCACACAAATGGCACGATATGCGGCCAATTTTGGCGATTGATAAGGCGACGCTGGTTGGCTTCTGCGTTATCCTGGTTATTATTGGTGTATTTCCCTCGGTAATTGCGCCGATGGTAGAGGCAGGAGTTGCGCCAGTTGTTAATCGGTTGGAAACGGCACAACAGGCCGCCAATTTTATGGGGGCTGCCCAAACGGCTGCTGCCCACCTGTTTGCTTGGTTGGGAGGTGCATAGGTGAGTTCAAATATTACCCTCTCCTGGTGGCTGGCTATCGTTCCCGAAATTAGCCTCACCGTTTTGCTGTTTATCGTCTTGCTCTACCATCGGTTTGTCAAACCGGAAGACAAGCGCCAAATCGGGATTTTGACCGCCTGGGGTGCGTTTGTCACCTTGCTCATCACGCTTGGTTTATGGCTGTTCTTTAGCGAGCCGGGCGTTGAGCCAATGCTGATATGGGGTGGGATGATCCGGCATGATTTAGTGACGCTGGTTTTTCGCGTGATGTTCCTGGTGGCGTTGATGATTACCTCACTCGTTTCGGTTGAGGTAGAGCGTCTGCAAAGCAGTGAATATTATGGGTTACTGGTGGCAGCAACGATTGGTTTTAGCCTAATGGCGGCTGGGGCTGACCTGATCATGATCTATCTGGCATTGGAGACGGCCAGTATTTCTTCCTACATTCTGGCAGGCTTTTACACGCAAAATGCGCGTTCGTCGGAAGCGGGGATGAAATATTTTGTTTATGGTGCCTTTGCCACGGGGATTATGCTCTATGGCATGAGCCTGATCTATGGGCTGACGACGCAAACCAACTTGGCGGCGATAGCATCGGTGCTGGCGGGGCAGACGAGTGCCTTGACGGGTACGGCGGCTCCGTTGGTAACGGCCGTTACGCTCGATGGTGGGGCTGGTCTTTCCACGGCTTCCAATGCGGCCTTGCTGCTGGCGGCGGCGATGATTGTGGTGGGGTTTGGCTATAAAATATCGGCCGTTCCCTTCCATTTCTGGACACCAGACGTGTACGATGGTTCGCCCACAGCGTTTACCGGCTTCCTGTCCACTGCTTCCAAGGCGGCCGGCTTTGCTATTTTTATCCGCGTCTTTTCGGCCGGCGTGCTGGGCGACCCCAGCAGCAGTATTTGGTGGGGTATGCTGGTTGCTATCTGTATTGTTAGCATGGCACTTGGCAACTTTGTCGCCATCTTCCAAACCAACATCAAACGCCTCTTGGCCTATTCCAGTATTGCCCAGGCCGGTTACGCCATGATTGGCCTCGTCACCTTTTCCCAAAGCGGTTCTGGTGCCACGATGTTTTACCTGCTAATGTACATCTTCACCAACATTGCCGCTTTTGGTGTCATTATTCTGGTGAGTAACGTCACTGGCTCCGAAGAGCTTGAAGATTTTTCCGGCCTTAGTCGCCGTTCGCCCTATCTGGCTCTAGCGATGATGCTGGCGATTCTTTCCCTCGGTGGTATTCCGCCAACGGCCGGTTTTCTGGGCAAATTCTTTTTGTTCAAAGCGGCCGTTGATGCCGGTCTTTGGTGGCTGGCTCTCACGGGCATCATCCTGGCCTTTGTTGCACTCTACTATTACTTGAGCATTATCAAATATATGTATCTCTATCGTTCCGATGATGAAGACAAAGCCATTCCTGTTTCTCGTGCAGCACAAGTTGGACTTGGCTTTTCAGTTTTCTTTATCATCTTGCTAGGGATTTACGCTGGTCCAGCCATTGATTGGACTAATCAGGCCGCAGCTGCTTTCTTTGCTGGCTAGGTGGTTAAGTAGAAATTTCTGATATAGAAGTTCAACTTCTCCCAGAAGTTGAACTTCTTGCGGAATATATATAGCTAAATTCATTGTCTTGATGAGTGTTTGTGATATAATTCCCAAACACTCGCCAAAAAAGTTAAGTCACGGTGAGTAAAAATCAACAGCACATTAATCAAACTGCTCTTTTAGCTGGCGTCATCGGTCAAGTTGGTTGTGTTGTTGTCATCATCATCGGCGTGGCGCTTGGTGCGGGTGTCCTTCTGGATAAATTCCTTGGTACACGTGCAATTTTTACAGTCTTACTCATGGTGGGCAGTGTCCCTGTTGCCCTCTACATCACGGTGCGTGTGAGCATGACGGCTGTCGCACGTTCCCAGCAGTTATTAGAAGAAACAAAGAACGTAGATCAAGCGGAGGAAGCAACCGAAGAATGAAAAAACGTTATATCGTTTACGGGTTACTTATTGTTCTGCTCTTGCTAAGCATCATCCCGTCATTGACACCGGTCTTGCCGGTTATTCAGTTACCGGGTGAAGTTTTGTGGGCATGGCCCGGAGGGAAATCCTTCCTGGGTGGTTTATTTGGTGCTGGGTTTACCAACACCTTCCTGGCTACTCTAGTTACATTTTTCATTGTTTTGATTATGGCATTCCGTTTGCGTGCCAAATCAAGAACGGCTAATGATGTACCTTCAGGCTTTTACAACTTTTTTGAAATGCTTGTTGAAATGCTCTATGGGTATGTTGAAAATGCAGCTGGTAAATGGGCCAAGAACTTTTTCCCATTTTTCATGACCTTCATTTTATGGATCGTGGTTTCAAACTGGATGGAACTTGTTCCTGGTGTAGATTCCATCGGCAAGTGGGAAAACCTGCCCCATTTTGAAGCCGAAAAAGCTGTTCAATTGGCTGAGGCAGAAGCTGAAGCCGTAGGTGAACATCTGTCAGAGGAAGCGATTCATGAGATTGAAGAGGCTGTGCATCACGAAGTAGATGAAGCCAATGTCGGCAATCTTCGTGGCGGTCTGTTCTTGACAAAAGCTGCCGAACCGAAGCCAGAAAGTGCGGACTGGGCACTTGTGCCATATCTACGTGCTGCGGCGACCGACCTTAACTTCACGCTGGCTATTGCTATCATTTCCGTAGTCATGACCCAATATTACGGGATGAAAGCACAGGGCATGAAGTATTGGAGCAAATTCTTTACCTGGAATGGCGACAAAATTAAGGAAAACCCGCTGGCAATTATGGATACCGGTGTAGGTATTCTGGAGTTTGTTAGTGAGGTCTTTAAGATAGTCTCATTTGCCTTCCGGCTTTTAGGGAATATTTTTGCTGGTCAAGTATTGCTTTTCGTTATTGGCTCTTTGGTACCGGTTGCTAACCTGCTCTTCTGGTTCCTGGAATTTGGGGTTGGTGCGCTGCAAGGTGTTGTATTTGCTTTGCTGACGTTAACCTTTATGTCTGGTGCAACGGAAAGCCACGGCCACGATCATTAAGAAACACACACTGTTGTCAATTTAATTGGGGCTTACCCTGATTTGAATAAGTTAAACAAGAAATATAGACTCGATAATCAAGGATTTGGAGGATATTTATTATGGATGCAGAAGCTGCAGCTTTGATTGCAAATGGTTTGAAACTGTTGGGTGCTGGTTTGGCAATGACGGGTGCCATCGGTGCTGGTGCTGGTGTAGGTATCGTTGTGGGTGGTGCTGTACAGGGTATTGCTCGTAACCCCGATGCGGCTGGTACCATTCAGGGTAACATGATTTTGGGTGTTGCTCTTGCAGAAGCAGTTGCTATTTACGCGCTGGTAGTAGCACTGATTCTGATCTTCGTGGCGTAAGGTGGTATTAGCTTGGTTGGCAATTAGCCAATTTAGCGAGGAGCAACATGGACGCTTTAGGTATTAACTTAGGCTACATTCTCATGCAGATTGCGCTCTTCATTATTTTGATGACGGTGCTGCGTAACTACGCTTATGACCCTATCATCAACATGTTAGAAGAGCGGAAAGCCAAAATTGCAAAGGGGCTGGAAGATGCCCGTCAGGCGGCCATTGCCCGTGAAAATGCGGATGCAGAGGCTAAGAAGATTTTAGATGCAGCGCGGGCGGAGGCCTCTAAGGTTCGTCAGGATGCGGCTGTTCAAGCAGAAGAAACGGCCAAGGGTATTGTAGCTCAGGCGCACGAGGAAGCTCGTGGTGTCGTAGCCGCAGCTCGTGACGGTGCTTTGGAAGAACGAGACCGCATTTTGTCTGAACTACGCGGCCAGGTTGCGGCCATCTCTATTGCGGCTGCTAACAAGCTGGTCGGTGAATCTTTGAGTGAAGACCGGCAGCGGGCATTGATTGGCGATTTCTTTGCCAAGGCTCCAGCTAAAATTGCTGGTTTGAGCGGCAGCAATGCTGAGGTTGTGAGTGCCTTGCCGTTAACGAACGATGAGCAGGCAAATCTGAAAGGTTCAATCAAAGCCGAGAATGTTTCTTTTAAGGTTGACCCGAAAATTTTGGGTGGGTTGATTGTCCGCGTTGGCGACCAGGTTGTAGATGACAGCGTGGCGAGCCGGATGAGTGCTTTGGGCAGTTCGCTGAACTAAGTATTGCTTGTTGTAAATGAAAAAAGGACCAGCACTTTGCTGGTCTTTTTTGTTCCTATCCACTTTTCATTGGCATGTATTGCATGAGTTTTGAGGCGAGGTTGGCAAGTGGCAAGCTTTGGAGCCAGACACGGCCTGGCCCAGTGAGCGTTGCCAGGAATAATCCTTCTCCGCCAAACAAAATGTTTTTGACACCCTTGACGCGGGTGATGTCATAATTGATAGATGGTTCATACATGGCAATATGACCGGGGTCAACCTTGACAGTTTCACCAGCTTGCAGGGTGTATTCGCGTACTTCGCCCGCGATTTCTACCCAGGCGATGCCGGGGCCAGTGAGTTTTTGCAGGATGAAGCCCTCGCCACCAAACAAGCCTGTGCCTAGCTTGCGCCGAAAATGCACTTCTAAGGTGATGTTTTCTTCAGCCACCATGAAGGCATCTTTTTGACAAATGCGGCTTTCGCCTGCGCTGAGTGTAACAGGGATGATAGAACCAGGAGCTTCGGGGGTGAAGGTGATGGTGGCGCTGCCTTGTTGGCAGGTGTAGGTGGTGAGGAAGAGGGATTCGCCAGCTAGTGAGCGGGCTAATCCTTTGAGCAGCCCGCCGCGTGTGTTTGTAGACATTTCGACATTACCGCGCATCCAGGCCATGCCACCTGATTCTGTGAATACAGATTCGCCAGGGTTGAGGTGGATGTCAAGGGTTTGCAGGGTTGTGCCGTGAATATCGTATTTCATAGGTGCCTCCTAATAACAATAACGTTACTTTTAGGAGTATATACAGGATGGAGTGAAAGAGGAAGTGATGATTGACCAAGCATTAGGATTGCCTGACCTGTTTTTGCAACCGGATTATGGGGGTGGTTCGATTGCCAATGTGCCAGCGACGATGGCGGCCTTGCTGGATGTGCCTTTTGTGGGTTTGCCACCGCTGTATGAGTCGTTGTGGCAGCCTTTGCAGGGGGGTGTGAAGCGGGTTGTGTTGCTGGTGCTGGATGCGCTGGGTCAGAATTTGATTGACCGGGAACGTGGCATGGTGGCTGGTTTACGGGAACAAACGGCCGTTTCTGCCCAACTCACCTCTGTTTTCCCATCCACCACCGTCGCCGCCCTCAGCTCATTCTGGACAGGCGGTGCTCCGGCACAGCATGGCATGGTCGGCCTGAATTTGCTCCTGCCCGAATATGACACAGTGAGCTTTATGCTTCAATTCCGCGCCTCTTATGACAGAACCCCCGATAGTCTGGTTGATGCAGGGTTGAAGCCGGAAGAGTTTTTAGCCATTCCTGGCTTTGCAGAACAGTTGGCTGCGGGTGGTGTTGAAACCCATGCCTTTAAGGGTCACGAAATTATCAAATCAGTGTTGAGTAAGGCGCATGGGCGAGGGGTGACGGACAATCACGCTGCCTACAGCGTGGCCGATATGTTTGTGCAGATGCGTCAATTGCTGGAGGCGCGACCGGGGCAGCGGCTCTTTTTGTCAGCTTATTGGCCGACCATTGACTCAATGAGCCATCGGAGAGGGTGGGACAGTGAGGCTGTGGCGACGGAACTACAGACGATTTTGTACCAGTTACAGACACAGTTTTTAGATCGGCTTTCACCGGCGGCGCGGCGGGATACGGTATTCTTTTTGGTGGCGGATCATGGGCAGACGGCGACGCCGGTAAGTGACCATATCTATCTGGATGATCATCCTGAATTGGAGCAAATGCTGCTAATGTTTGCACCAGGTGAACCGCGAACACGGTATTTGTATGTGCGGCAGGGGGAACAAACGGCCGTTACTGACTACATCAACCATTATTTCGGACACGCTGCTGTTGTACTACCAGCAAAAGCTGCCCTGAATGCAGGCTTGTTAGGCCCACAGCCACACGCAACGGCCGTTTCCCGCCGTATTGGCGATCTCATTGTCACCATGCGTGACAGCTACCTGTTTACCCGTCGTAACGAGAAAATATGGCTTGATACCTTCTGCGCCACACACGGTGGCATGACCCCTGCCGAAATGCAAGTTCCCTGGTTTGGTCTGCGCCTTTAACAAACCCAGATTTGCGTTAGAGCCACAACATCGCCCCTCTCTAACCCTCCTCCAAACTGGGAGAGGGGGGAGAGGGGTGGTGAAAAACTAAAGACGCTAACGATTTGCCCAGCACTAAACAAAACCATCAACACCTTAATCGTGGTCGCCGTGATTATTGGGACGTAAAATAAGCAAAATTCCGATAAGGGATAGCACAACTAAAATTGCTGCGATGAGTGTTGCTTCCATTTTTATTACCTCTACAACAAATGATGCCACTCTATAACGCTACGTTTTGGCTCCCAATTTAGAGGTTGGCATTCCATTGAAACCCAGTTCTCTACAAGCTAACAAGCGAATATTACAATCTATCTGAAGGTACCCGTATCATAGATGATTCTGTGACTGAAGAATGGAAATTAAACCCATTTAGAAGTTCAACTTCTTCTGAAAAGTTGAACTTCTTGCGTAACTTATTTAATTTTCGTTCCCAAGCGACACACACCTATTCTCGAATGCCTTGACAGTACACCGTGGTTTCGATAGCATCAAGTATAAGAACAAAGTACTGTAAAGCGAGTAAAAGAAGAGAAAAATAGTTTATCCCCTCACTAATAACCTTAGTAGGATTGAAGAAAGATGGACCAAAATTCACCCGATGCAACGGCAACTAACACTGCGCCAGCCAATCCTGTAACGCTGACAGATATTCTCCGCGCAAAAACACATTTTATCATTGACCCCATTGTGACCTTTTTGGCTCGATACCGTCTCTCTCCCGACATTTTAACGATTGCAGGTGTTCTGGCTCATTTCTTTTTTGCCTGGTTAGTAACGAAGGGGCAAATGCAGTGGGCTGCTGTCGCTATCTTTTTCATTGCTCCCCTTGACGCATTTGATGGTGCCTTGGCACGCAAACTGGGGCGTAAGCAGCACGGTTTTGGTGCTTTCCTGGACTCGACGCTAGATCGCCTGGCCGAGATTGTGTTGTTTGGCGGCTTTATCATCTACTACGTTTGGCAAGGCAATACAATGATGCTGGGCGTGTCTTACTTAGCCATCACCGGTTCAATTATGGTCAGCTATGCACGGGCGCGGGCAGAGGCACTAGGTTTCTCCTGTAAAGTGGGTCTGCTAAGCCGCGTAGAGCGGTATGCGGTCATGACTTTCTTTCTGGTTGTAAACCTACCTCACATCGCCTTAATCATTTTGGCCGTGTTTACCTATATCACATTAGGGCAGCGTATGTACCATGTTTGGCAGCAGGCACAATATTAAGCCCCATTGATGGCTAACATTGATGGCTAACATGACCAGCCAGCGACGATTGCCACGTTACTGGTATCCCATTCTCCTTTTCATAGGTGTAGTGGCTATGCTCTACACCTTTCACCTTGTCACAGGCATAACGCCCCCTCGAGCCATTTTTACGATTGCCGCGCTTGATTTTCCCGTCTACTGGTATGGGGTGTGGATTATGGGGGGGATGGTGATGGGAGCCTATGTGGTGGCGGAATTGGTGCGGGAGCAAGGCTGGAACCCGGAGCATGTGTGGAATGGGCTGATCTGGTGCCTGATTCCGGCCGTGATTGGGGCGCGGCTTTACCATGTGCTAACACCATCGCCGAGCATGGCGGCGGTGGGGATTGCGTCGCCGCTGGATTATTTTCGCAATCCCTACCAGCTTTTTAATTTGCGGAACGGCGGGCTGGGGATTTATGGGGGCATTGTCGGTGGGGCATTGGGGTTATGGCTGTACACCTGGCGGCGGCAGTTGGATGGGGTGACATGGGCAGATTTGGCCGTGATTGGGCTGGCACTGGGACAGGCGGTGGGGCGCTGGGGCAACTTTTTTAATCAGGAGCTTTACGGCCGGCCGACAAACCTTCCCTGGGCTGTAACCATCGAGCCGCCATACAGGCTGCCCACCTATGCCGACGTAGCCCGGTTCCACCCCGCCTTTTTGTATGAATCCTTGTGGAACTTTGGCGTATTTTTGCTGCTGCTTTGGCTTTATCGGCGGCGGCAGCTTTTGCGGGGTGAATTGACGGGGCTGTATCTGATTTTGTACGCCGTTGGTCGCGTCTTGTTGGAGACAGTGCGGTTGGATAGCCGCACGACGGGTATTGGCGGGTTCAAGTTGCCGACGGCGACGCTGGTGTCACTGCTGCTGGCACTGGTGGTGGCGGCGGCGTTGGCGTGGAGGCGGCTGCGGCATGATTGAGGCGGTGGGGTTAGGAAAGGATTTTGAGGGATTTACGGCCGTTTATGACCTCAACCTCAATGTGCCTGCGGGGCAATTGCTTGCCTTGCTGGGGCCAAACGGGGCTGGCAAAACCACCACTGTCCGCATGTTGGGGGCTATTTTGCGCCCTACCCAGGGTACAGCGCGGGTGAACGGCTATGACGTGGTGGCGCAGGCGCAGCAGGTGCGCCACGCCATTGGCATGTTGACCGAACAGCCGGGGCTGTATCTGCGGATGACCGGGCTGGAATACCTCATCTTTTTTGGGCGGCTCTATGGGCTGCCCGACGGCGAGACGCGGCGGCGGGGGGTGGCACTGTTTGAGCGGTTTGCCATGCCGGGCGAAGAGAAGCGGCGGCTGGGGGAGTATTCCAAGGGGATGCAGCAAAAAGTGGGGCTGATTCGCGCCATGCTCCATGACCCGGCGGTGCTGCTGCTCGATGAACCGACCTCGGCGATGGATCCCCACAGCGCTCGGCTGGTGCGGGATGCCATTCGCGGGCTGCGTGACGACAAGCGGACGATTATTTTGTGTACCCACAATTTGGCTGAGGCGGAGGCGTTGGCCGACCGGATTGCCATTGTCAAAAAGGGGACAATTGTGGCGCAGGGGACGACGCGGGAGCTAAAAGCGGCTTTATTGGGCGACCCGCTGCTGAAGTTGCAGCTAGACAGGCCGCTGAATGGGCAGTTGGATGGGTTGGTGCAGGTGGAGCAGGTGGCGGGGAATGTGGTGTATTACCGAACGGCCGTTCCCGAAACCACCAACCCCCAACTTATTCGCCACCTCACCGAACAAGGCGTAGGCGTGATTTCGCTTGTGGAAATTGAGCGCAGCCTGGAAGAGGTGTATTTGCAGGTGGTATCAGAGGTGGGATAAGCAAAAATAGGACGCAGATTTTCCTGATCTTCCTGATCAGTAAAATCAGGAAAATCTGCGTCCTGTTGACAAGAAAATGGCTCTAAACAACCAATGGCACATGGTCAGCACAATTGTGCGGCGGGAACTGCGGGATGCGTCGCGGGATTGGCGCATTATTATCCCCATTTTGCTGCTGACGCTGGGCTTTCCGTTTCTGATGAACTTCACGGCACAGCGGCTGGTGGGGTTTGCCACCCGCTATGGGGCGACGCTGGTTGCCAACCAGCTGATCCCCTTTTTGCTGCTGGTGGTCGGCTTTTTCCCCACCTCATTCTCGCTGGTCATCGCCCTGGAGACGTTTGTGGGGGAGAAGGAGCGCAAAAGTTTGGAGCCGCTGCTGGCAACGCCGCTGACCAATATGCAGCTTTATCTGGGCAAAGTGGTGGCGGCACTGGTTCCGCCGCTGTTGGCAAGTTATTTGGGTATGGGGTTTTATCTGCTGGGGCTGCGGCTGGCGGTGGGGTGGGTGCCTACGCCGACGCTGTTACTGCAAACGCTGCTGCTGACGACGCTGCAAGGGGTGATTATGGTGGCAGCGGCGGTGGTGATGTCGAGCCAGACGACGAGCGTGCGCGGGGCGAATTTGTTGGCGAGCTTTATCATTGTGCCGATGGCGCTGCTGATTCAGGGGGAGGCGCTGGCGTTGTTTTGGGGGCAGCACGCGGGGCTGTGGTGGCTGATTGTGGGGCTGGCGTTAACGGCCGTTACGCTCATCCGCATGGGAACCCACATCTTTAACCGGGAGGAGCTGCTGGGGCGCGACATTGACCAAATTCGGCTGGGTTGGATGTGGCGGCACTTTTGGGAAGGGTTGACGGGGCGGAAAAACGGCCGTTTTCCCACCCCCCTCACCTGGTACCGCCAAACCCTGTCGCTGCTGCCTTCGCTGCGGCTGTCCGCCCTGGCAACCGCGCTGATGATTGTCGGCGGGTTGGTGCTGGGCGGCTATTTGGGGCAGCAATATGCCCTGCCGCCCAATTTGCAGGCGCGTTTTTTGGCAACGGGCGATTTGTCGCAGGTGCCAATGCTCGCTCCCGACACGACCTTTGCCTGGGCGTGGACCAACAACCTGCGGCTGATTTTGCTGCAAATGCTGCTGGGGGTGTTTACGTTGGGGGTGCTGGGGCTGCTGGTCTTTGCCGTTCCCTGGGTGATGCTGGGCTACTGGCTGATGCAGGTGTGGCTGGCGGGGGGGAGTGTATTAACGGCCGTTTTCGCCCTCTCCCCCCACGGCACCATCGAACTCATTGCCCTCCTCATTGCCGGAGCTGCCGCCCTGCGCTGGCACGTTATCTTTATTGCCCCCTTGCAGCAGCAAACCCTTAGTGAACGGTTTCTAACGGCGGCGGCTATCTTTTTTCGACTGCTGCTGGGGGTCGTCCTGCCGCTGTTGTGGCTGGCGGCCTTGATTGAGGTAAACCTTTTGTAGCAGCGTAGCATGTTACGCTGCTACAAAAGGTTTACCTCACCGCCACGGCTCAACGCCCGCCATAATTTGGGCGCGGGTGCGGGCGGCGTGGAGAGCCTCGGTCACTTGTTGCAGCGTTTCCGCGTCGTCGCTTTTGCGGTCAACAAAGATGGGGGTGCCGATGTGGATGTGGAAGTGGGCAAAGGGGAAGGGGACAAAATAGCTGTCCCACCGTTTCATGAGGTAGGTGTGGCGGGTCCAGGCACCAAAGGGCAGAATGGCGGCTTCGGCTTTGCGGGCGAGGAAGGCGACGCCGGGCTTGGGGATGTAGGCGGGGCCATTGGGGCCATCGGGGGCGATAAACGATTGTTTGCCCCCTTTCATGGCCTGGATGACGCGCAGTACGGCGCGACCACCGGCCACCGGGTTGCCTTCCATGTCTACGGCGTGGGTTTGCGCCCCCAGTTTGTCGCCAAGCTGGTAGAGAATGTTGGAGCGTTCGTCGCCACCCAGCCGCACCAGGCAGAAGTTGGGGCCGTCGTGGAGACGGTCGCGCCAGATGATAAAGGGCCATACTTGCCCGTGCCACATTGACCAGAGCAGGGAACGGCCGTTTGCCTGCGCCAGCGTCGCATTTGCCTGCCCCTCAACCGTAAAGCGTGCCGTGCGTGCCACCAGCCGCGTGTGGGAAAATAGGGCGTTGCCTTCAAAACGGAGCCACCAATCAGAAAGTTTGCTCATGAATTAATAGGATGAGATTGAGAGACTGGGAGACTAAGAGACTACTCTCCCAGTCTTCCAGTCTCTTGATGCTTATCGCCAATTCTTATACCCCGCCCGCGCCAGCGAAATGCCCAGATAGGCATTTGTCCAGAAAAACCAGGCGTTGAAGAAAGGGGTGAGCCAAATGGAGATGCCAAAGAGTGAGATCAGCAGTAAATTTTTGCGCCGACTGGAGAAGACCCAGAAAAAAGACGGGAAGGGAATGGTGCTAACCATGAGGAGGGCAACAATAATAACCAGAGGAAGCATGGCAGCATCGGGGAAATATTGTTCCGGGGTCACAATGTCGGCCAGGACGGCCAGTGCCAGCGTGGCACCGCCCGTGGAAATGGTCAGTCCGGCGGAATCCTTGTTGCCGCTTTCTTTAGGGGGCAGCAGGTTGAAGCGTGCCAGCCGGAAGGCACCGGCCAGGGCAAAAAAGACGACGGTCGGCCACAACAAAAACGGGTTGACTTCTTCGTTTCGCATGTGGGCAAAGGCGATGGCGGTGGGAGCTGCCCCCAAGCTGACCATATCTACCAGTGAGTCCAATTGGAGGCCAAACTCGGAACCAGCCTTGAGCTTGCGGGCGGCGTAGCCATCAAACAAGTCGAGGATGTAGCTGGTGAGGATGAGCAACCCGGCCCACCAGAGGATGTTGCTGGCGGAGAGCAGGATGGAGACGATGCCGCAGGTGAGGGAGATGAAGGTGATGCCGTTGGGAACGAGATAGCGATATTTGCTGTTCATGTGTTGCTCCACGTTGGGAAAATCGGACTAAAAGTGGGTGGGGTTAACGGCCGTTTATGCTCCCTCTTCCTTTGCCGGCCGCAAACGGGCAATTGGTGTCAACCCGCCGTGAACCTTGTCCCCAATTTTGATCAAAAGCTGGGCATTGATTGGCAAAAAGAGATCAAGCCGTGAACTAAATTTGATCAGACCAAACCGCTGCCCGGTGGTTAACACATCACCAGGACGCGCCATGTTGACACAGCGCCGCGCCAAAATACCGGCAATTTGCTTGATCAGCACCTGCCCATAGCGCGATTCAGTCACCATAGCGACATATTCATTGACATCTGACGCTTCTGGCCGAAACGCCTGCAAAAATTTGCCCGGCTGGTGGTCAACCAGCGTGACTTGCCCACCCAGCGGCGTGCGCTGAATGTGGACATCGGTAAGGCTGAGAAACATGCTGATACGCAGTGCCTGACCTTTTAGATAGCGCGGCTCCAGTTCCTGAATGATGGCGACAATTTCGCCATCGCCAGGGGCAATGACCAGCCCCGGCTCATCAATTACCTGTCGGTTGGGGTCACGAAAAAAGTAGAGGACAAGCAGCCAGAGAGCGACGACAAGGAAAAGGAGCAGGGCTGTGGCAATGTTGGGCCAGCGTAGCCAAAAGGAAAGAGCCGGAAAGATACCCAGCGTTACCCACAAAATCGTTGAGCCGCTTCCCTGAGCGAAGGGCCACTTTGAATCTTTACCATATAAGTCCATACGACTCAAGATTTTAACATTGCCCTCGAACGGTGACAAAAAACTGATAAAATTCCCGCCCGATCTGACATGGTAAGGAAAGGTGAATTTTTTGGGCATATGTGGGACAAGGGTGGAAAACGGCCGTTTTTAAACCTGTCGCGCTGGTTCTGGCTGGGCAATCTGCTGCTGTGGCTGCTGCTGGGTTGGGCGCAAACAGAGCTGGTGAGTATTGAACTGGTGCGGGAGGGGGGACGCTGCCGCGCCTTGCTGCCAGAAGGCCGCACCAGCGAGATCGCCTGTTATGGCATTGCCAATGGTTCCGTGGGCATCTACCAGCCCGCCCAGGCGCGTTGGGTGCAGGCGGCGCAATGGTTGCCCTGGGATTGGTTGTGGCAGCAGCAGGCGACGGCGCAGTTGCCCACCTGGCAGCACGCGCCAAATGGTTTGCAGGTGACGGTGCCGCAGTGGGGGTTGGCTGTGCGTCAGACAACGCTGGCGCAGGCGGCAGACAGGGTGACTGTGCGGCTGCGGCGGCTGGATGGGGAGGTGGGGGTGGTTTTTGTGGGGGAAAACGGCCGTTTTGGTTACGTCTTTATTGTCTCCAGCGATAACCGGCGTGGTGTGTGGTGGCAATGGCAAGACGGCCGGCCGACCATGCCGCTGACCGGGGTGCCGTTCCAAAAGCCCATTGTGGCGCAGCTGCAAACCTTGACCCGCCAAACCGTTGGCACAACGTGGGGCATTTGGTTTTTGCTGCCGTTGGCGGGGGTTCTGCGGCGGCTGGCTGGCGGCATTAAGGTTGCCCGACGACCAACGATGGTTATCCCCTCTTTCCTCAAAATGGTTCCCCTAATCTGGCTGGGCTTTGCCCTGGCATTGCTCATTGCCAGCCGCGTGCTGGAGCGCGTGCCGCACGTGCAGGATTCCGTTACCTATCTTTTTCAGGCGCAAACGCTGGCGCGGGGCAGCCTGGCGGCTCCGGCACCGCCGATGCCAGACTTTTTTGCCCAGGAATTTTTGCTGGTGCGGCAGGGCAAATGGTTTGGTAAATATCCGCCCGGTTTCCCACTGCTGTTGGCGGTGGGGGTGCGCCTGGGTGTGCCGTGGCTGGTAAACCCGCTGCTGGCGGCTTTGTCGCTGGCACTGCTGTTTCAATTGGGCAGGAAGCTGTATGGGTGGGATGTGGGGGTGATAACGGCCGTTCTTGCCCTCACATCCCCCTTCTTTGTCATCATGACCGGCACCTACATGGCGCATGTGGCCGAACTGTTTTGGGTGCTGTTGTTTATGGTGTCGTGGTTGCAGGTGGTTGGAGGGAAGAAACGGCCGTTTTTCTGGTCATTACTGGCAGGCGTGGCCCTAGGTATGGCCCTGCTGACGCGCCAATTTGCCGCCATGGCCGTGGGCGTGCCATTTTCCCTGCTGACACTGCTGGAAATTGTTTCACGCAAAGGCGCAAAGGCGCAAAGAAAAATGTTTGACCTTTGCGTCTTTGCGCCTTTGCGTGAGATAAAAATGAGACAGTTGGCGGTTGTCGGCTTATTGACTGCGGTGGCAGTGGGGTTGCTGCTGGCCTATCAATGGCGGGTGACGGGCAACCCGTGGCTGGATCCGCGCCTGCTATTTTGGCCCTATGACCGGGTGGGGTTTGGCGAAGGGGTGGGGGAAGCATCCAATCTGATGTTGTTTGACAACCGGGGGGAAATTCCCGCCCTCACCTGGGTGACGGACCCCACCCAGCCGCCGCGAGGCCACACGCTGGCGCGAGGGCTGTACAACATCAAGCAAAACTGGCTGGCACTGGCGACCTTGTTTTTGGCGGTGCCGGGTGGGTTGGCTTTGGTGTGGCTGGGGGTGTTGGGGCAAAAACCGGGCTGGCAAACGTTGGTACTGGTGGGAACGGCCGTTTCCGGCATCGCCGCCTACATTTTCTACTGGCATCCTGGCATCATGTATGGCCCACGCTACTTTTACGCCATTTTGCCCGCCCTGCTGCCGCTGGCTGCACATGGGTTAAAAACGGCCGTTTGTCAACGTCAGACCATCGCCTTGCTTCTGGGGTTGTTGCTGCTGGCCGGCATGGCAAAAATACCCCAATGGGCGGCAGCGTATCGGGATTTCAACTTTGTGGATGGCAATTTGCTGGCGCAGGTGCAGGAAACCATTCCTCAAACTCCGGCACTGATCTTTGTGGGCAGCCAAACGGGCGACTGGTGGGATTACGGGGCTTTTTTCTCGGCCAACACCCCCTGGCTCGATGGCCCCATTGTTTTTGCCCGTGACCAGGGCGAAGCGGCCAACCGGCGGCTGCGGGCGGCCTTTCCTGGTCGGGCGGCGTATGTGTGGCGGGATGGGACGTTGGTGAAGATGGAGGAGTAGGTCGTTTGTCGTCGGGCATCCGCCCCCTTCCCGTCAGAAAACCGTGTTCGCCGCCAGTAGGCCGGTTTGGTAAACTTGCCCCATGACAAATCGAATGCAAACATCCTGGTTGGTGGCGGCCGTGGCCGCAGTAGTCGTGGTGGCGGCACTGGCACTGGGCTGGCGGCTGCTCAATGGTGACAGCAGCTTGCTGCGGAATGTGGTGGTCAACAAGGAGACCATTTCCCCCAATGCCGATGGCACCGACGATGCCACCCTGATTTCCTACGAAATTTCGCGTAATGCCACCGTGTCTATCTTCTTTGAGAACGCCACCGGCGACCGTTTTTACTTCCGGCAGGAGAAGCCGCGTGGGGCGGGGGAATATTCGGTGCTGTTTAGCGGCGTGGTAGATGGCTATCTGCTGCCGGATGAGCAGGTGGAGGGGGAGGTGTTGACCCGGCTGCTACAGGATGGGGTCTATACGTGGTGGTTAACGGCCGTTGATGAATCCGGCACCATCGAAACGGCACAGGGACAGCTAACCATTGCCGATGCCGACCCTGAACTGCCGGAAATGCGAAACTTCACTCTCAGTAAGCATACTTTTTCTCCCAACCGGGATGGGATTGACGACCGGGTACAGGCGCAGCTCTTTTTAGCCAAGGATGTCGCCGATTTGCAGGTTTATTTGCTTACGCCCGAAGGGCTGGAACTGCGAATTACGGAGCTGGAGCGGGATGTTCCGGCCAACGGAGCCGGCCGACATTATTTTGACTATGAGGGTGGGGTGGACAATGGCGAAACGCCGCCGCCCGATGGCACCTATCCTATTTTTGCCGTGGCGCAGGATTTGGAAGGGCAGCGGATGCGGGTACAAAGTGAGATGACGCTCCAGTTTGGCGGTGTGCCGCGTGCCGATATTTTTGCCCCGCCCAATGGAGAGACGGTGGCCTGGGATTTAACGGCCGTTGCGCTCTGCGACACCATCAACTTCACCCTCACCATCTCCAACTACGGTAACACCCCCATCCGCACCACCGGCCCCGCTCCCGGCACCATCTACGACTCCGACTGGAACTACAACACCCTCGGTTGGCACACCGAATCCGGCGCATGGCGCGTTGCCATCGGCTATGAAAACGAGCTAACCAACTATCCCTATCGCTGGGCCATTGGCAACATTGAGGATTTGCAGGAGATAGACGGCTATTACTACCTCATGCCCGGCGACCGTGCCGTTGTCACCGGCGGCATCCGCGTTGTAGACGTCTTTGGCGACCGCAACCCACAGCCCATTTGGGCAGGGCTAATCCACGAAGATGTAGAAATTGCCCAATTCAACACCCACGTTGACCCCAACACCATCCTCGTAGACATCCCCGATGCCGCCAACCGCCAGCCCTGCTCACCGCGAGACATTCCCCAAAAACCGGAAAATCCGTAAATGGTAAACGTAGAGACGCAAAATCTTGCCTGTAGAGGCGCAAAATCTTGCGTCTCTACATTGTGTTGGTTGCCCCGCGTCTATAGATGCAGTATCATCGGCACAGTTGTTAAAGGATGCTGGGTAAACGTCTGTCAACATCCCCACAGCCCAGCCAGTTTCCACAAAAAGGTAGGAGAAATAATGAATAAGCCCAAAATAAGCAAATGGTCTATTGTTGGTCTGATGGCCCTGTTGATCGTGTTGGTTGCCTGCCAGCCGACAACGGTTGAGGTGACTCGTGTGGTGACGGAAACCCAGGAAGTTGAAGTTCCCGTTGAGGTGGAGGTGCCGGTTGAAGTGGAAGTTACCCGCGTGATAACAGAGACCCAGACGGAAACTGTTGAAGTGATGGTTGAAGAAGCCATGCTTGGTTCCGCAGAACGGCCGATAAAAGTCCTCTTCGTTCCTTCCGTTGAAGTAGATGCCATCATCTCTGGTGGTGAAATCCTGACACAGGCGTTGGAAGAAGCAACCGGATTTAAATATGAAGTAAGCGTACCCACTAGCTATGCCGCCACTATTGAAGAAATGTGTGCCTCTCCGGACGACACCATTGGCTTTATCCCGGCGCAGGGGTATGTGCTGGCAAATAACCGCTGTGGCGTGACTGTTGGTGCAGCAGCCGTTCGCTTTGGCCTCTCCTGGTATGCCGCCCAATATGTGGTGCCGGCCGACGGCGACGCGCAAAGCCTGGAAGATTTGGCGGGCAAAACCTGGTGTATCCCGGACTTTGGCTCCACCTCTGGCTATCTCTACCCCAGTGCCGAATTTGCCAAGCTCGGCATTGAACCGGGTGAAATTGTTGAGGCGGGTAGCCATAACAACTCCATGCTTGGCGTGTATAACGGTGAGTGCGAATTTGCCACCGCCTTCTTTAGCCCGCCGCTGCTGCCCGATGCCGAAGGCCGTTCTTGGGCCTATGGCGTAGACAGCCCTGAGATATGGCGTGATGCTGGCGTTGACCCTGTTCGTACTGAAGAAGGGCGCACCTTTGTGGCCGGTGGCCCCAGTGAAGGTGGCTACCGCATTCTGGATGCTCGTTCGGCCGTAACCGACACCGCGCCCGACATTTTTGCCAAGACCCGCATTTTGGCAATCACGGATCGGATTCCCAATGACACCGTTTCCTTTGGCCCCGAATTCCCGCTGAATACAGCCAACAAAATCGTAGATGCGCTGGTTGATTTCACCGCTTCGGATGCGTGTGCCGAGTCTATCTGCTCAGAACAGTTCTATAACTGGACTGGGCTGGAAGCCGTTACCGACAGCTTCTATGACCCAGTACGTGACGCTATGCAGTTCCTGGGTATTAGCGAAGACGATATTCTGGGTGGCTAGGGCGTTTGATATAAGCTAAGGAACGAGGATTAAATAAGTTACGCAAGAAGTTCAACTTCTCAGAAGAAGTTGAACTTCTAAATGGGCAAATTATTTAATTTCCATTCCTAAGTTGATTTGTGATAGTAATCAGTAATCAGTAGCCACACTGAACAGTGATTACTGATTACTGATCACCGATTACTGTATTGCCGTGCTGCGAGTAAAAAACCTGACAAAAGTGTATGAGGATGGGACGGTTGCCCTGAAGGATGTTTCCTTTGAGGTGCCGGCCGGTGAGTTTGTGGCGGTTATTGGGCTGAGTGGGTCGGGCAAAAGCACCCTGCTGCGCTGCATCAACCGGCTGATTGAGCCAACAAGCGGGGAGATTTGGTGGGATGACGTGGAATTGTCCCACATTACGGGGGAAGAGCTGCGACGGGCGCGGCGGCGGATTGGGATGATTTTCCAGCATTTTAATCTGGTGGATCGGTCATCGGTGCTGCGGAATGTGTTAAGCGGCCGTTTGGGATATGTAAACCCGCTTGCCAGCCTGCTGGGGCGTTTCCCGGAGGCGGATGTGGCGCGGGCGTATGCCAGCCTGGACAGGGTGGGGATTCGGGACAAGGCATTGAACCGGGCCGATGAGTTGAGCGGGGGGCAGCGGCAGCGGGTGGGAATTGCGCGGGCGTTGATGCAGGAGCCGGAGATGATTTTGGCCGATGAGCCGGTGGCGAGTCTTGACCCGGCGTTGGCCCACAGCATTATGCGCCATCTGCAAACGATTAACCGTGAGGACAATATTACGGTGCTGTGCAGCCTGCATTTTTTGGATTTGGTGCAGCAATATGGCACGCGGGCGATTGCGTTGAACGGGGGGGAATTGGTGTTTGACGGCCGGCCGGACGAGATTGACGACCAGAAGTTTATTGATATTTACGGCCGCGAAGCTGAACGGATCGGTTAACGGCTTATGAAAGAGAGCGAGCTTGCCCAACGCGGGAAGAGGTGGAAAACGGCCGTTTATCTCCTCCTCGCCCTTCTTCTCTACGCCTACGGCGTTCAAGTCACCAACGTCAACCTTGAAGAGCCATTGGAGCCACGTCGGCAGGAAAATCTGGTCGGACTCATTCGCCAGTTAGCCCGCCCCGACCTGTTTAGCTACGAAAACGAAACCCGCAGCATGGACATTTCCCTGCGGATGCCCTGCCCCGACGAGCCAAAAGGGTCACAGCTTGGCAGTGAAGGGCGTACCCTCTTGCTGGCTCCCAACTGCGTCAACACCACCCAGGATCCATTGCGCCTCACCGGTGAGGGCTTTCCCGCCAACGCCAGCGGCGTGGTCATTTGGCACCCGCCAAACAGCAGCAGCACCCGCCGCGTAGCCGAGTTCCGAGCCGACGGCGCGGGTGATTTTTCGGTGCATTTTACCATGCCCGACGTGCGCGAAACGGCCGATTTGCAGCGGCTGGAAGTTATCGAACTGCTGGATCGGCGCATCACCGGCAGCAGCGACACCCTCAAGCTGACGCTTGACCGCATTTTAGAGACGATTTTGATGGCCTTTATGGCCTCCACCATCGGCACCATTCTCGCCGTACCCATTTCCTTCTTGGCCGCCCGTAATTTGATGACCGATGTCAAAATGCCGCAAATGTCGCTGATGCTGGCCGTGATTTTGGCTCCCGTTGGCGGCTGGCTGGGCGGCTGGGTGACGCGCTGGCTGCTGCAAGCGGCAGCGGCGGCGGGTGGGCAGGCGGTCGTGGGTCTCATTTTGCTGCTTGTTGTCATGGCTCTGCTGGCTGTCGTGCTGCGGCTGGGCGGTTCGCTGCTGGAAGACAGCCAAAAGCGGGGGCAACAAGCCGGCCGATGGCTGCTGGCCGGGCTATTGACGCTGTTGGGGCTGGGAGTGGTCGGCAATTTGGGGCTGGAGCTGGGCAACTGGCTTACGCCTCGGCTAGGCCTTTTTGATTTTGTCGGCAACTTTATTTTTGTCATGGCCGACTTTTTACTGCTGCTGCTGCCGTTTTTTGTCGGGCTGGCAGGTGTGGCGGCGGCAATGTCGCTGGGCAGCGGGCTGGGGCAATCATTGATGCAGCGATTGTCGCCGGGGGCGGCCAGGCTGGTGATGATTGGCCTGACGGTAGTGGGAACGGCCGTTTTTGCCTATCTCTTCCTTTACGCCGCCAACTGGATCTGCCTGCTGGGTGTTTGTCGCTGGTGGCCGGACGCGGGGCAATGGCTGCTGCTTGTTGCGCTGCTGATTGGCGTGGTCGGTGGGGTGGCGGCGTTGCGCTTGCAGCCCAAACAGCAGATGGCGGTGGGAACGGCCGTTTACATCTTCACACGCGGTATCCTCAACGGCCTACGCGCCATCGAACCGGTGCTAATGGGGTTTGTCTTTGTCGTATGGGTCGGCATCGGGCCGCTGGCTGGCACCATCGTCCTCATCATCCACTCCATTGCCGACCTGGGCAAGCTGTTCTCGGAGCAGGTGGAAAACATTGCCGAGGGGCCGCTGGAAGCTGTGACCGCCACCGGAGCCAACCGGCTGCAAACCATAGCCTATGCCGTTGTGCCGCAAATTGTCCCCCACTTTATCGCCTTTGCTTTCTACCGCTGGGACATCAACGTCCGTATGTCCACCATCATTGGTTTTGTCGGTGGTGGCGGCATTGGGCTGGCTCTCCAGCGTGCCACCAATTTGACCCAATACCGGCAGGCCAGCGTGATGGTGATTGCCATTGCCCTGGTGGTGATTATTCTCGACTATGTGAGCGCGAAAATCAGGAGCCGGATTATTTAGGATAATGGAGATTAGGGATTGGAGATTAGAGATTGGACAAATCTCCAATCTCTAATCTCCAATCCCCACTCTCTAATTTATGACAACCATTCCCAACCTTCCCGAAAAAAATAACGGCCGTTCCGTCTGGCGCACGGTGCTGGTTGCCGTGGTACTCTTCCTGCTCTACGCCTTCACCGTGCAAACCATTGATATAAGCCTGGAAAAACCGCTGAACCCGGAGCGGCAGGAGGCGTTTGGGCGCGTGCTGCGGCTGCTGGCCGACCCCGAATTTGTGCAGGTGGATGCGGTAACGGGGGAAGTTGCATTGAGCGAAGCCATGCAGACAACCCTGGGGCGGATTGTTGAGACGATTTTCATGGCGCTGATGGCGACGACGGTGGGGACGGTGCTGGCCGTGCCGGTGTCGTTTTTGGCGGCACGAAATCTGATGGAGCCAGTGACGGCACCGCTGGCGGCAATTATGGTGGCACTGGCGGCACTGCCCGTGGGAGGTTGGTTGGGCAGCCAGTTGGCGCGATTGTTGCTGGGGGCGGCGGCGCAGGTGGCGGGGCAGCCGCTGCTGGGAGTTGTGGCGGCGGTGGCGGTGGCAACGGCCGTTTATCTCCTCCTCCGCTCTGGCCTGCCCGATGCCGAAAGCGAAGCCCAGGGCGACAACCGGGCGGCCATGCTACGGCTGCTGCTGGCTGTTATCTTGCTTGTGTTGGGGCTGGGGCTGGTGGCACAGGTGGGCGTGGTGGCCGGGAAATGGCTGGACACGACCCTGGGGTCGCTTGGCTTTTTGGGCAACTTTGTCTTTGTGCTGTCAGACTTCATCTTGATTGGGCTTCCGGCACTGCTGGGAACGCTGGGGGCATTTTTGGCCGCCAGCTATGGCAGCTACTATGGGCAGGAGGCGGTGCTGCGGCTGAATGAGGGGTCGGCACGGGCATTGACGGTGGTGGCGACGCTGGTCGGAACGGCCGTTCTGGTCTATGGCATTGGGTCTGCCCTTAACTGGCTCTATCTGTTTGATAACCCGGAGCGGTGGACAACGATTCCGGCGGTGGTGGTGGCGATAGGAGCGGCGGTGGTGGCGGGGTTTTTGCGGGCAAAACGGCCGTTTGCCATCGGCTTTGTCATCTACACCATCTCCCGCAGCATCCTCAACGCCCTGCGCTCCATCGAGCCGCTCATTATGGGCATTGTCTTTGTGGTTTGGGTGAGCCTGGGGCCGTTTGCCGGGATTATGGCGCTGACGCTCCACACCATTGCTGCCCTGGGCAAGCTGTTTTCCGAGCAAATTGAAGGGATTGACGAGGGGCCAATTGAAGCACTGCTCTCCACCGGGGCCAGCCGTCTGCAAATGATTGTCTACGCCGTCATCCCGCAAATTATCCCCCCCTACATTGCCTTCACCCTGTACCGCTGGGACATCAACGTGCGTATGTCCACCATCATTGGCTTTGTGGGCGGCGGTGGCATCGGCTTTGTCCTCAGCCAAAACATCCAGCAGCTTCGCTACCGCCAGGCCAGCGTCATGATGATCGCCATTGCCTTGGTGGTGATGCTGCTCGATTATGTTAGCTCGCGGATTCGGTCGCGGATTATTTAACGGCCGTTTTCTGTTAACGGTTGTTTGCCGGGCATGGGACGCTGATTTTCCTGTAGAGAATGAGCCTTGCCTAAGTTTGATTGGCTTTCGTAAGGGCAGGCAGTAAACTAGAAAGCATTGAGGATGTCTCGACTGACGCTTGTCGAAGGGTCAGTCGTTTTGTTTTTGGTGGATGTTGTGCGGCGTATTGCATTGTTGAGTTTGCTCTGCTGGCTGGTGGCGTGCCAGCCGCAGGTGGTGACGGTGGAGGTGACGCGGTTGGTGGCAGGTGAAACGGCCGTTTCTGCCCCGCCTGGCGAAGTCACCCGCATCGTTCCCGTTACCCGTGAGGTGGTGGTGGAAGCAACCCGGCTGGTGGAAACGGCCGTTGAAGTAACCAAAACGCCGCTGGGCAGCAAGGAACGGCCGTTGCAGCTTTTGTTTACCCCCACCATTGACACCGACCTCCTCAGCCGCCGCACCCAGCCGCTGCTGGAGGCCATGCAGGCGGCCACCGGGCTGCACGTAGCTGTGGGCATTGTGGACGACGAGCAGACGCTTGTCGGGCTGCTTTGCCAGGCACCACAAGACACGATTGGCTTTTTAACGGCCGTTGGTTACACCCTCGCCCGGCAGCAGTGCCACGCCCAGCTTGGTCTTGTCGCCATCCATGACGACGGCTATCCGTGGCAAGCCGATATGCTTGTGTCTCGTCCTGACCTGAGCGGTGTGCGAACCGTGGCCGATTTGGTTGACCTGGGTGACGTGCGTCTGGCTGTCAACCGCGCCGATTCCCTGCAAACGCGCTATCTCGAAGCCTTGCTACTTGCCAACGGGGTCGCTGTTGCCGAAAAGCAGGTGCAGCCGGGCGATAACAGTAGCCTGCTTGCTGTTTATGAGGGCGAGGCCGACATTGCCACGGGTACTTTTACCCCGCCCATTTTGCCTTTTGCCGAGCAGCCGTGGCGCTATGGCGACGATACGCCGGAGCTGTGGCGACGGCTGGGTTTGCCTCCCACACGCAGCGGGCTGGGCTATATTTTGGTCAATGGCACGCCAGAAACAGGTGGCTACCGTATCCGGGATGCCCGTGCTGGTGTTTTTGACAGCAGGGAAGATATTTTTGACGTGACGCGAGTTATTACAACCACAGCTCCCATTCCCAATGAAACTATTGCCTTTGGGTCGGATTTTCCGCTGGGATTGTCGCGCACTGCCACCGAGGCATTGCTTGATTTTGCTGCTGCTGATGTGTGCGCGACCTCCCTTTGCTCGCCCGATTTTTACGGCTGGGCGGGGCTGGCGGTGGCGGCTGATGTGGATTATGACCCCATTCGTTTTATAGCGACGACGCTTGATTTGCCGCTGGCGGCTTTGTTGGAGATTAGAGATTAGGAATGGTGAACGGCCGTTAATCAATCCCTTCACCCTTCAACCCACATAAAACTATGACCTTAGATGTAGCGGTTGTAATTGTTAGCTGGAATGTGCGTGATTATCTATCCGACTGTTTGCGCTCCGTTTACCGCGAATTGCAGCGGTCACGGCTGCATGGGGAAGTGTGGGTGGTGGATAACGCCTCCACGGATGGCACTGTAGACCTGCTGCAAACTGTCTTTCCTCATGCACACCTGATTGTTAACGACCACAACCCTGGTTTTGGTGCGGCCAATAATCAGGGAATGCGAGCCGCAGCGGCGCATCACCCCCGCTACTACTTTTTGCTCAATCCCGACACCGTATTGCGCGAAGGGGCACTGAAACGGCTGGTAGGCTGTTTGGACGAACGGCCGGAAGCGGGGATTGCCGGGGCGCGGCTGGTCTATGGCGACGGCCGTTTTCAGCATAGTGCCTTCTCCTTTCCTGGCTTGGTGCAACTGGCGTTTGATCTGTTCCCCATGCCGGCCCGACTGTATGAAAGCCGCTTAAACGGCCGTTATCCCCGCCGCCTTTACCACCCCGACCACGCCCCCTTCCGCGTAGACCACACGCTGGGGGCCACCATGCTTGTCCGCGCCAGCGTTACCGAAGCGACCGGTGGCTTTGACGAATCGTTCCACATGTATTGCGAGGAAATAGATTGGAGTTGGCGGGTGCAGTCGGCCGGCTGGCAAATCTACACCGTGCCGGCCGCTGAAATTGTCCATTATGGCGGCGAAAGCACCAAACAAATCCCGGCGCGTTCCGTCTATAACCTGTGGCAAAGCCGTTACCAGCTTTACAAACGGCACCACGGCCACCTGACGCAAAAGGTGGCGGCTAAAATGGTGGCCTTTGCCCTGGGCAAAAAAGCACGCCAGTCCGACGACCCCGAACTGCGGGCGGCTTATGAACAGGTCGTTTCCCTGTGGTCAACGAACGGAACTTGAATCTTTTTTGACAGGATTAACAGGATTAGCAGGATTCAGGTGAATGAAATCCTGTTAATCCTGTCGAGACTTTCTTCCCATGTCTGTGAAGCCTGGGTCGGTAACGGCCGTTATTCTCACCCTCAACGAAGCCAGCCATATCCAGGCATGTATCGAAAGCCTGGCCTGGGCTGATGCGGTTGTCGTTTTTGATTCGTATAGCCAGGATGACACCCTTACCATCGCCCGGCAAGCAGGAGCCATTACCCACCAACACCGCTTTGAAAATTATGCCCAGCAGCGCAACGCCGCCCTTGATGCTGTGGCCGGAAGCTGCGACTGGCTTTTTTTTGTGGATGCCGACGAGCGTGCTACGCCGGAACTGGCGGCAGAAATCCGGTCTGTGGTGGTTGAGCAGCCAATGGCCGAACGGCCGGAAATGGGGTGGTATGTGCCGCGCCATAACTACATCTTTGGCAAGCTTACCCTGGGCGCAGGCTGGTTTCCCGATTACCAATTGCGGCTGTTTAAGCATGGTCGGGTGCGCTACGAGCGGCCGGTGCATGAAGTGGCGGTGGTGGATGGTAGCATTGGCTATTTGCACAACCCGCTGACCCACTACAACTACCACGACAAGGCGCAATTTCACCGTACGCAGCGGGCGTATGCCACTTATGAGGCGACGATTTTGCACGCAGCGGAAATGCGCCCCAAGCCACAGAACTATGTTTTGCAGCCGTTGCGACAATTTTGGTGGCGGTTTGTGACGCTAAACGGATTTAGCGACGGCTGGCACGGTTTCTGGCTCAGCAGTATGATGGCATATTATGAGTGGGACAAATACCGCAAGCTGGCGTGGATGTGGCGGAAGCGTTAATGTAATGAGAGATTGGAGATTGGAGATTATGAACCCTCATCAATCTCCAATCTCCAATCTCCTTTTTATGACATACACAACAATCGGCGTAGACTGTTCTTTTTCGGCCAATGGCACGGTGCGGGTGCAGCGGGTGCAGGTGGATGGGGCGTGGCAGGTGGTGGAGCAAGGGCGGCAGTGGCTGGATATAAACGGCCGTCACGTTCTCATTATGCTCCCCGGCCAGCAAGCCCGCGAAATCATCTTGCGCCCGGACACGTTGACGTGGGAAATAATGCTGCCGCAAACCCACATGCTACGGGTGTAACGGCTTAAGGGTTTGCTCATTTTGGCTTTGTTAGAAGTTGAACTTCTCAGAAGAAGTTCAACTTCTAAATGGGCAATGACCTGGTACTCGATCAAACCAAATTTGCTGGATAGCCCGTAGGATAATTTTCCAAATTGTCCCCGCGATTTGGAAAATTACGCTACAAATTATCTGTCAATTTTTTTGCTACGCTACGAGAGATAGTGATCGCTCCCCAAATCACAGCACCAATGAGCAGAGCCGCCATACTCACCAAAGTAGGTAATCGTGGGGATGGATTGGAGAATAATTGGCTCAGTAAGCCTATGTATAAGGAAGCCAGAAACCCACCAAAGTTGATCGAACTTAAGATCATGGCTGAAACCATAGCCGATGCTGCTACAGGAACCCGATGCCCAGCATCCAGCACCAGCCCAGGGTACAGAATGAAAAAGCCAATTCCCGCGATCATGCAGCCGATGATTATCAGGGGAATAGTCCCTGCGAAATAAACGATTCCCCAGCCTAGGCTCATCAGTACCAGGGCTGAGGGATTGGTCCTTTTGCCAAACAATTGAAAATATTTACCGAAGATACTGCCCCCCAAAATCCCACCGACAGTATACAGGGCGAGAACCGTTCCAGCAGTGGTTGCATTCCCAATATTTTCCGTCGTGATGATGGTTGACATCGTTAGCAGGGTTGTGCTCTGGTTCATATAGAAAAAGATCGTGGCTGCTGAAAGCAAGTAGACGCTGATGGGCATTTTCACCTTTATCTGCTGCTGCTGTTCTTTAACCTTTTCCGGTTCCGGCAAGTACAACATCATCAAGACTAGGGGAACGATACAAATTAGATGGATTAGCCATATCCAATGCAGGTTGATGGCACTGAGCCAGCCACTCAGCAGCATAAAGATTGTGCTGGCAACATTGATAACCATGGCCCCGATGCCCATCATATTGGCTTGTTTTTGACCTTCGTACAGTTGAATAACAAGCCCATTTGCCAGTGGGGTCAAAAGGCCGACACCAATGCCATAAATGACTCTACCTGCGAGTACAGCATAAAAATCTCTAAACAGAAAAGGCATGGAGCCACCGCTAATATAAAGAAGCATTGATACAGCCAGCAAAGGTTTGTATCTCACCTTATTACCAGCGATTGCGCCGGAAATCAATGACATGGGAACGACGATCAAGAGTGGTATTGTCGAAATCATCAAGACCATGGTGTACGATATGGTTGGGTAAGCCTCGGCAATCGTTTGGATGGCGGGGTTGACGATTAGCACGCCGGGCATAACGACAAATAGGGCAATGATCGCCAGGGCTGTTTTGTTTTGAGATGTTTTCATTTATGCCAATATTCCTCCGAATACAGGAAAAATGCTGAAATCTCCATAATCTTTGATTTGTTCGATATTTTTCAAGAACTCCATATCTTCGTCTGAAATGACAAAATCTACGTCCGCAGTATTTTTCATGTGGGCCGGGTTGGCCGTTTTGGGCAAGGGCAGCAGATTGAGCTGCAAGGTATAACGAATGCCTAACAGGGGTACGGTCGCGCCGTATTTTTCGGCGACTTTGATGACTTCCTGGTTTTTCATTAATTCGCCGTGTGCCACAGGGGAATAGGCTTCTACCAGAATGCCTTTTTCTTGTGTATACCGGATTAGTTCATGCGGTGTGTTGCTGATATGGACCAGAATCTGGTTGACCATTGGTTTGATGGTGCAGGAGGTGAGAATATTGTCGAGGTCGCGTTGTGCAAAGTTGGACACGCCGATGGCACGCAGTTTGCCAGCTTGACAGGCTTCCTCAAGTGCGCGCCAGGTTTCACGGTTTTCTTCAAAGTAGGGTTCATCTGTGTGAAATTTTGTCCAGGGTTTGGGGCTGTGAATGAGCATCAGGTCAATATAATCAAGCCCTAATGCTTGCAGGGAATGTTCGATGGAAATAACGGCCGTTTCATAAGACTTCACCGCAGCATCCAGCTTTGTTGTCACAAACATCTCATCCCTGTTTACACCACAGGTTCTAACTCCCTCGCCAACACCGCGTTCGTTTTGATACCCTTGCGCCGTATCAATATGGCGATAACCGATTTGAACAGCATCTATGACGGCTTGCGGCGCGGCTGCATCGCTGATTTCCCATGTTCCCAGACCCAGCTTTGGAATCTCTACGCCATTGGATAGCGTAAATTTTTCTTCTAAAATCATGATCATTCTCCTTGACAATGTTGGCTCTATTTTAGAGTCTTGGGGGGTTGGCCGATATGAAGATTGTCGCTAGTCATTGTACAATTCTGCACCTTTATCAACGGGCTGGGCGGCAAACTTGTGGAGACCACTATGGATTTAATGAATTCCTATCAGTTGAAACGCGAAGCGCAGAAGGCGCAGGCGAATAGAGAAGAACTGGTTGAGCGGATAGCGCGGGCTTGCCCCAAGGATGGACAAGCCCGGCCATTGGAAGGTGTCACTCTTTATCGTTCTGCCTCGCCGACAGAGCTAAACCCCACTGTGTCCGATCCGGCCTTTGCGGTTATTGCTCAGGGTAGCAAGGAGGTGTATCTTGGTGAGGAGCGTTTCCAGTATGATCCCTATCATTATTGTTTGGGTACGCTTGAACTGCCGATTTCCAGCCACGTGATTGAGGCATCCAGAGAACGGCCGTATCTCAGCCTCATCCTGCAACTTGACCCCATCCTCATTGGTTCCGTCATGGCGGAATTGAACCATACAGAAAAATCCAGACAACCCCCTGTAAAAGCCATGAATGTAGGCTCCTTAGACGCTGGTTTGTTAGACGCGGTGGTGCGGCTGGCACAGTTAATAGACAGGCCAATCGAGGCTCCGGTTTTGGCTCCCCTGATTAAGCGGGAGATTATTTGCCGACTTTTGTTAAGGAACGAAGATTAAATAAGTGGCGCAAGAAGTTCAACTTCTCAGAAGAAGTTGAACTTCTAAATGGACAGTTATTTAATTCCCATTCCTAAGCGAGCAAGGCGGCCGGCTGCGCCATTTGGCTGTTGCCACCCCCATTGCCAGGGCCATTGCACGGCTGCGTGCAGCCTTTGACCAACAAATCCGCATGGAAGAGATTGCGGAAGCGGTTGGCCTGAGCTTCTCCAGCTTTCATCACCAGTTCAAGGCGGTGACTGCCCTTACTCCCTTGCAGTTTCAGAAGCAGCTGCGGCTTCAGGAGGCACGCCGCCTGATGCTTGGCGAGGATATGGATGCGATTAGTACGGCCTATCGGGTGGGGTATAACGATGCTTCGCATTTCAACAAGGAGTACAAACGGCTCTTTGGCTTGCCGCCGATGCGTGATGTGGAGCGGCTGCGGGAGGGTGCTGGGCAAAACGGCCGTTTCCATGCCAACTAGAAACCTGCCATCGAAATTGACAGTCACCACGCAGGTGACTGTCAACTACAGTTCTTATCCTAACAACGATGACCAACAACCGTAATATTCGACATCGCTCCCCTAATTTGGCTGAGATCATCTGCGGTCAATTCAATATACAGAACCAATCTTGCATAAAAATCCAACTTTAGTAGATTAACAAAATGGGGGTCTTTGGGATCTCATGGGGTTGACAGAACAAATTGTAGTGTCGAGGTATGCCTCGACACTACAATTTGGGGTCGCCCCACGAATGCCTGAAGAACCCAAAATGGTAGACACAAGACCCCGCCCTGACAAAGAGCGTGGCGTCATTTGGCAAAAGTGCAAATATTAGGATGATAGCAAATGGATATACAAACATTACGGGAATATGTGGCAAAACGGGATTCGTTTAGTATTTTGGAGACGATGGATGTACACACGGGGGTTAGGACGGTGCTGCGGGAGTTTGATTATGTAATTGAGGCACCGAATTGGACGAAGAACGGCCGTTTCCTCATCTACAATAGCCGTGGGTGCATGTATCGCTATGAATTGGCAACCGGGGAAATTGAGGCAATTGACACTGGCTTCGCCACCGATTGCAACAACGATCATGTTCTGTCGCCAGACAATTCACAGATTGCGGTGAGCCATCATACCAACGACGATGCGGCTTCGAGAATTTATATTGTAGCACTTGACGGCGGAGAACCGGTGTTGGTGACAGAGAAGGGGCCGAGTTATTTGCATGGATGGTCGCCAAACGGCCGTTCTTTGGCCTACTGCGCCGAGCGAAACGGGCAATACGACATCTACACCATTGCCGTCGAGGGTGGCGCGGAAACACAACTGACTAATCTGCCCGGTCTGGATGACGGACCAGAATATTCGCCTGATGGTAAATACATCTGGTTCAACTCCACGCGCACGGGGTTGATGCAAGTGTGGCGCATGAAAACAGATGGCTCTGAGCCAACGCAGATGGTGCAAGCGGAAGCTAACTGCTGGTTCCCGCATGTCTCGCCAAACGGCCGTTTGGTTGTCTACATCGCTTATGGCAAAGATGATGTGGCCGCAGGCGATCATCCACCCAATAAAAACGTGGAATTGCGCCTGATTCCGGCCGAAGGTGGTGAATCGAAAACAATTGCCAGGCTGTTTGGTGGGCAGGGAACCATCAACGTCAACTCCTGGTCGCCCGACAACCGCACCATTGCCTTTGTTTCCTACCGCTTGAAGGGGTAAGGAACGAGGATTAAATAAGGAATGGGAATTAAATAACTGTCCATTTAGAAGTTCAACTTCTTCTGAGAAGTTGAACTTCTTGCGCCACTTATTTAATCTTCGTTCCTAGCTTCTTCTGAGAAGTTGAACTTCTAAATGAAAAAAAACGGCCGTTTCTCCAATACTCATACATTTCCCTTGACAACCATGACACATCGCGTCATAATTTGAGTAGTTACTCATTTTTTGAGCCGTGGCTCACTCTATGCGCGAGACGAAGTTTGTGGCTTCGTTGGCGTGGGGATTACCAACAGATGGCCGAAATAGAGACATTGACCCGTCGAGAGCGCCGGATTGCGGCACGCCAGAGCCAGATTCTGACGGCGGCGGCGCGTGTCTTTAGCCAAAAAGGGTATGCAGGAGCCACCACCCGCGAAATTGCCGAAACGGCCGATATTGCCGAAGGCACCCTCTACAACTACTTTAGCTGCAAACAAGATTTGCTCATTGGCGTGGCCGAAGCGTATGCCGATGATGTGGTTGCCTATATGCAGTCGTTGCAAGGGGACAGCATGGGCGACATGATGCGCCAACTGTTTGCCGCCCGTTTTCGCAGCGGCCGCGAGCGGCGCCTGTTTATGGTGCTGCTCTCTGAAGCGCGGCTGAACCCCGAAATTGACCACAGCAAAATACAGGCGGCGTTTTACCGCATCATTGAAGCCACAGAAGCGATGCTGACGGCGGCGATTGCCGTCGGCCGGATGCGCCCTGTGAATGTGCGGGTGGCGGCGCGGGCGTTTAGCGCCACGATTATGGGGTTTGGGGCGCTGTTTGAACTGGGTGGTGACATTCGCGCCGGGTTAACGGCCGATAATGACGGCACCTTCTCCCCCGACTGGCTGGGCGATATGGTGACAGATTTGTATTTGCACGGGCTTAAGTTGGAAGAATAGGACGCAGATTTACCTGATTTAACTGATTCTTGATCAGGTTTATCAGGTAAATCTGCGTTCCATTTCCTAAAGAGGCGAGATGTTAGAGTTTCAACTGGATGAAGAACAAAAGATGTTGACCGATGCCATCCACCGTTACAGCACGGAGATGGTGCGGAAGGTGTTCCGCGATGCTGACGAAGAGGGTCACATCCCGGCTGAAGTGATTCAGGCAGGGTGGGAGATGGGCGTTTTGGCAACGTCGCTGCCGGAAGCGTATGGCGGCTTTGGCGAATACTCGGCCGTTACCCAGGTGTTGGCGGCAGAGGCGTTTGGCTGGGGCGATTTGGCAACGGCGCTGGCGGTGATGACCCCCAATCTGGTGGCGATTCCGGTGCTGCTGGCGGGGACGCAGGCGCAAAAGGAGGCGCATTTGCCGCTGTTTGCGGAAGAAAAGCCGCCCAAGGTGACGGCGGCGTTGACGGAGCCACGTATTCAGTATGACCCGCGACGGTTGGTAACAACGGCCGTTCTTGACAACGACCATTATGTGCTAAACGGCAAAAAGGTCTACGTTCCATTGGCTGCCGATGCCGAAACGTTTCTCGTTTATGCCAATGAGGATGGCAAAACCCAGGCCTTTTTTGTATCTGCCGGGACAGATGGGCTGACCGTGGGCGAACGCGACAAGCTGATGGGGATCAAGGGGTTGCCCACCTACAAGCTGACATTGGAAAACGTGCGGATTCCGGCCGAAAACCGGCTTGGTGGCGATGCGGGCAGTGATTTTGAAACCTTGCTCAATCACAGCCGTTTGGCGCAGGGTGCGCTGGCGGTGGGGCTGACCCAGGCCAGCTATGAATATGCCCGCGAGTATGCCAAGCAGCGGGTGCAGTTTGGCGAACCAATTGCCCAGCGGCAATCCATTGCCTTTATGCTGGCGGAAATGGCGATTGATGTGGAATCGGCGCGGATGCTGGTGTGGGAAGCGGCGTGGCTGCTGGACCAGGGCAAGGATGCGTCGCACGAGATCACCGTGATGAAGCATTTTATTGATGAAATGGCGGTGCGTGTGGCTGACCAGGGGCTGCAAACGCTGGGCGGTTATGGCTACATTCGGGAGTATCCGGTGGAGCTGTGGCTGCGGAATGCGCGGGGGTTTGCCACGTTTGATGGGATGGCGATGGTGTAGAGATTGGATGGAGATTAGCGATTGGAGATTGGTGTGTCGTGTGTTGTAATCTCTAATTACCAATCTCCAATCTCTGTTTTGCGGAGCGAAAACAATGATTAGCTTTGAAATTCCCGAAAAGTTGCAGCAGGAGACGAAGATGGCGCAGATGGTGGCGGCGCAGGTGATGCGGCCGAAGTCGCGCTATCTGGATGAGCATGAGCATGAACGGCCGTCTGATTTTATCAACATCATGTGGCCGGTGATTAAAGAAAATTACAAGAAGCAGTTGGCATCGGTGCAAAATGGCAACGGCAGCCAGCCAAAGCGTGAAGGGCCAAATTGGGCGGTGCTGCGGTTTGTGCTGCTGATTGAGATGTTGAGTTGGGGGGACACGGGGCAATATTTGTGTATGCCGGGTGGGGGTCTGGGTGGCTCGGCGGTGGAAGCTGTTGGCACGCCGGAGCAAAAGGTGCGCTTTTTCACCCGCTTTGCCGAGGGGAATGAGCCGTCGTGGGGTTCGATGGCGATTACGGAGCCGGATGCGGGGTCGGATAATAGTTCGATGCGGACAACGGCCGTTCTTGACCCCGACACCAACGAATGGGTCATCAACGGCGAAAAAATCTTCATCACCAGCGGCTCGCTCTCGCTCAAAGAGTCAGACGGCTTTTGCGTGGTGTGGGCGACGGTGGATCCGGCGGCTGGCCGCAAGGGGATCAAATCGTTTGTGGTGGAGGGGCGCACGCCGGGGGTGGAGGTGAGCCACGGGCTGGACAAGCTGGGGATTCGCGCCAGCGACACGGTGATTTTGTCGTTTAACGATGTGCGCGTGCCGTATGAAAATTTGCTGGGCAGCCCGGAGGTGCGGGAGAAATCTACCAAGGGGTTTGCTGGGGCGATGCAGACGTTTGATGCCAGCCGTCCGGCGGTGGCGGCCAGCGCGATGGGGATTGCGCGGGCGGCTTTGGAGTTTACGAAGGAGAAGCTGGCGGAAGATGGGATTGTTTTGGACTATACCAAGCCGAGGCATGAATTAACGGCCGTTGAGCGCGACGTGCTGACCATGGAAGCGCAGTACAAGACGGCGTGGCTGTTGACGTTGAAGGCGGCGGCGGCGATTGCCCACGGGCAGGGGAATCGGCTGGAGGCGAGTATGTGTAAGGCTCATGCAGGAACGGCCGTTACCCGCATCACCCAAAAATCCGTCGAACTCCTCGGCCCCCTCGGCTACTCCCGCGAACTGCTGGCCGAAAAATGGATGCGCGACGCCAAAATCAACGACATCTACGAAGGCACCCGCCAAATCAACCTCCTCATCGTCGCTCGCTCCATTCTCGGCTACTCCCGCCGCGAATTAAAGTAAAGCTGTGTTACAATTGTTGTATGTTTAATGCCGATATGTTCACGTTTCAGGAGTTCATGATGAGTGAAACGCTGCCTCTGGCAACCATTCACGAAGCCGTGCTGCAATTTCTCAAAGGTCGGGATGATGTGGTCTTGTTTGGTGCCCAAGCTGTCAATGCTTATGTCCAAGAGCCACGCATGACACAAGACATTGATCTCATTACAACACATGGGGCGGCGTTAGCAGAAGAAATCAAGGTTCATCTAGGCCAAAAATTCCACATAGCTGTTAGAGTACGCACGGTTGCCGATGGGAACGGTTTTCGCATTTATCAGATTCGCAAGCCAAAGAACCGTCATCTTGTAAATGTGCGTTCAGTTGCTGATTTACCAAATGCTGAACGAATTGCTGATATTCTCGTCATGTCGCCCGTTGCGCTCATTGCCGCCAAAGTAGCGGCCTATGCCAACCGCCGGGGGCAGCCCAAATCAGGGAGCGATTGGCGCGATATAGCCTTTCTCCTGCTTGCTTTTCCTGAACTGAAACAACATTCTGGTTTGGTGTCTGAACAGTTGCAAAAGGATGGAGCTGATCAAGAGCTATTGCATATTTGGCAAACCCTTGTTGATCAAGA
>JAWKPA010000017.1:0-162245 GCA_041390905.1 Chloroflexota bacterium | reverse complement strand
AAATCTCCCAAAGGTAAAAAAGCATCCCTCTTTGTCACCTGCATGGTAGACATGATGTACCCGGAAACGGCCGTTTCCGTGGTCGAACTCCTTGCCCATGTTGGCGTTGAGGTTGAATTTCCGCCAGGGCAAACGTGCTGCGGCCAGCCCGGCTTTAACGCGGGCTATTGGGATGAAGCGCGGCAGGTTGCTGCTCAATTTTTACGCGCCTTTGCCCACGCCGAACTCATTGTCACCCCCTCCGGCTCCTGCGCGGCCATGGTGCGGCATGAATACCCCAAGCTGTTTGCCGACGAGCCAGCGTTACAGCAAGAGGCGGAGCGGCTGGCAAGTATTACTTGGGAGATCACCGAGTTTTTGGTAGATGGGCTGGGGATTGTGGATATTAACGGCCGTTTGCCCACCCCCACCACCGTTGCCTTCCACGACGCTTGCCACGGCCTGCGGCTGTTGGAGCTAGGCCAGGCAGCACGCACCCTCGTTGGCAATCTGGAAAACGCCACCGTCAGCGAAATGGCCGGCTGCGACGTGTGCTGCGGTTTCGGCGGGCTGTTCAGCGTCAAAATGGCCGACATCAGCGGTGTGATGCTGCACAAAAAGATGACCGCCGTCGAACAAAGCCAGGCCCAGGTCGTCACTGGCGACGCCAGTTGCCTCACCCACATCAACGGCGGCCTCGCCAAACAAGGCTCCCCCCAGCGGGTACGGCATGTGGCGGATGTGCTGGCGGAAGCGATTAGGGATTAGAGATTGGAGATTAGAGATTGTTACAAACCAAATGACCAAAGCGACAATCTCCAATCTCGATATCCATCTGTGGAGATAAACCATGCAGGCGACGATACAAAGCATTAACCTGATAGCAACCGACCCTGATGTTCGCAGTGGGCGACCCTATCTTATTGGCACTTCGGTAACTGTAGCAGATATTGCCATTGTCAAACTTCATCATGCCCAAGACGCAGACGGGCTAGCTGATTGGTTCGGGCTAACTTTGCCGCAAGTTTATGCTGCACTTGCCTACTATTACGACCACAAGGAAACAATAGACAGCCAGATCTACACCCAGCTTCGACAAGCCCAAAAATTCAAGGAACAACGTCTTGGCAGCAAAGATTCGCTTCTATCTCGATGAAAACATACCCATTGCGGTCGCTATACAACTGCAAAGGCGTGGAATTGATGCAGTAACTGTGCGTGATCTAGACCTGTTAGGCGAAAGCGACCTTAATCATTTGCTCAATGCGTTGGAGGAAAGGCGTGTACTATGTACTCATGACTCGGATTATTTGCACATGGTGCAAGAGGGTGCAGTACATGCTAGGATTGTGTTTGGGCAGCAAGCGCAACATGGCATTGGCGATTGGGTTGCTTTTTTGGAATTGATACATAGTGTCTACACAGCAGAAGAAATGTATAACCGGGTTGAGTATGTCTAACTGTAGGATAGGAAAACTGAAGACTTCAATCTCTCAGTCTCTACTTCTTTATTCATGAAACTGAACGCCAACAACTTTGTCCAACTTTCGGCCGTGGCGGTGCGGGATGAGGTGCTGCAAACGGCCGTTACCCGTGCCACCAACGGCGCATCCAGCAACCGCGTTCGCGCTCTGCGCGAAGTCAGCGAAGCCCACGGCGAAGCGTTGCGCCAACAGGCCGCCGCCGCCAAACGCCGCGCCCTCCACAGCCTGCCCAACCTGCTGGAGCAGGCCGAAGCCAAGATGCAGGCCAACGGCATCACTGTCCTCTGGGCAGTGGACGCCGCCGAGGCGCGGCAGCACATTCTCGATATTGCCCGCCGCCACCAGGTGCGCCGCATCGTCAAAAGCAAAAGCATGGCAACCGAGGAAATTGGCCTCAACGACGTGCTGGAAACCAACAACATCGAAACCATCGAAACCGACCTTGGCGAATACATTATCCAGCTCAACCACGAAGCCCCCAGCCACATCGTCGCCCCCGTCATCCACAAAACCAAGGAAAGCATCCGCGACATTTTTATCCGCGAAATCGCTATGCCGCCCACCGACGACGCGGCAACGATGGCGCGTTATGCACGCGGCCAACTGCGCGATGCGTTCCTTACGGCCGATATGGGCGTTTCCGGCGGCAACTTCATCATTGCCGAAACGGGAACGCTGTGCCTTGTAACCAACGAGGGCAACGGCCGCATGGTGACATCGGTGCCGCCGGTTCATGTGGCACTGATTGGCATTGAGAAGATTGTGCCAACGCTGCGCGATTACGCCACGCTGGTGCAGATGATTGCCCGCGCCGCCACCGGGCAAAAGTTAAGCGTCTACGGCAGCATGGTCAATGGCCCCCGCCGCGCTGGGGAAACGGATGGGCCGGATCATGTGTATGTGGTGCTGCTGGATAACGGCCGTTCTAACATCTACACCAACCCCGATTACGTCGAAGCACTGGCCTGTTTGCGCTGCGGGGCCTGCCTCAACGCCTGCCCCGTTTACCAGGCGGCGGGCGGCCACAGCTACGGCTGGGTCTATCCGGGGCCAATTGGGGCGGTGGTGACGCCATTGCTCAACGGCATTGAAAACGCCTCGCCGCTGCCGTTTGCCAGCAGCCTGTGCGGAAGCTGCAAGCAGGCTTGCCCGGTGGACATTGATTTGCCCCGGATGCTGCTGACGCTGCGGCGCGATTTGGTGCAGCGAGGGACGCAGGGGCGCATCTGGGACGTGGGGATGAAGCTGTGGGCAATGGGCAACAGCAGCCCGACGGCGTTCCGGCTGGGCGGCAAGGTGGCTTCGCTGGCAAGCAACGCCATTCACCTGCAAACGATGCCGGGACCACTAGGCGGCTGGACTGACCACCGCGCCGCGCCCCAGTTTGCACCAAAGTCGTTCCGGGAATTATGGGCGGAGAGGGAGAAAGGGGCGCAAAATGAGCAGTAGAGAGTTGATTTTGAACAAGTTGAAGGGGGCAAAACGGCCGTTTTCCCCCACGCCGCCCGACAGCTACATCCCCGTTTCCCCCGTGGATGCCGCCGACGTGCTGCCGCGCTTTGTCCGTGAGGCGGAGTTGTTGAGCAGCAAGGTGTACCAGCCGGCCGATTTGGAAGAGGCAGTGGACATGCTGCTGGGGATCATTGGCGACGACAGGCAAGTGCTGGCCTGGGATGATGCTGAACTGCCGCTGCCCGGTTTGGCGGCGGCTCTGGCGCAGGCCAATGTAACGGTTGCCCCCCACGCCGATGCCTCGGTGCGGGTGGGTATTACGGGGGCGGATGCGGCGCTGGCGGGAACGGGGACGCTGGTGTATGTGAGTGGAAACGGCCGTTATCGCGCCACCTCCCTCCTCCCCCCCGTCCACGTTGCCCTCATTAACCGCAGTCAAATCGTCCCCAACCTGGAAAGCTGGGTCGAAACCCAGTACGGCACCGATTTGAAAACCTTTCAGGAAGCCAGCAACATCGTCCTCATCTCCGGCCCCAGCCGCACCGCCGACATCGCCCTGGAACTCATTTTGGGGATGCACGGGCCGGGGGAGATGCACATATTTATTTTGCCAGATGTTTAAGCGGTGGGGAGTGGGTCGTACACCCTACGCCCCACTCCCCACGCCCCACAAACAATGAATTTCAACCTGACCGACGAACAGCAAGCATTCCGTGACGTGGTTCACAAATTTATGGCCGAGGAACTGGCTCCGACGGCAAAACATACGGACGAAACGGCCGTTTTTAACTGGCCTGTGGTCAAAAAAATGGGGCCGCTGGGGCTGCTGGGCATGGAAGTGCCGGAAGAGTACGGCGGCGCGGGCATGGACAGCGTGATGGCAACCATTGCCATTGAGGAAATGGGGTGGGCGTGTGGCTCCACCGCGCTTGCCATTTCGGCCCACAACAATTTGGGCATGGGGCCGATTGTGGCGTATGGCACAGAGGAGCAGAAGCACAAATGGCTGCCGCCGCTGGCAACGGGCGCGGGGCGGCTGGGCTGCCTGATGCTGACGGAGCCGGGGGCGGGGTCGGATTTGCAGAATGGGGTGCGGGTAACGGCCGTTAAAGAAGGAGATGCCTGGGTCATTGACGGCAACAAAATGTGGGCCACCAACGCCAGCATCGCCGACACCTTCGTCGTCCTCTGCCGCACAGAACCCGCCGGGGGCAGCCGCAGCCTCAGCCAAATCATCGTCCCCGCCGACACCCCCGGCATCACCATTGGCCCCGCCGAAAAGAAAATGGGGCTAAACGGTTCTCCCACCCACGCTGTCAACTTCGATAACGTCACCGTCCCCCGTGAAAATTTGCTGGGCGAGGAGGGCAAAGGGCTGACCCAAACGCTGGCAACCCTGACCAAGGGGCGCATTAGCATCGGCGCACTAGCCTTGGGACTGGCGCAAGGTGCTTACGACAAGGCTATCCAGTATGCCAAAGACCGCGAGACCTTTGGCAAGCCGATTGGGCAGCACCAGGCGGTGCAGTTTATGCTGGCCGACATGGCAACCGAGATTCAGGCATCGCGGCTGATGCTTTACTGGGCGGCATGGCGCAAGGATCAGGGGTTGTCGTATGCCAAGGAAGCGGGGATGGCAAAGCTGATGGCGACGGAGATGAGCGAACGGGTGACGCGCAACGCCATCCAGATTCACGGTGGTTTTGGCTATAGCCGTGAGTTTGAGGTGGAGCGGATGTACCGCGACACGCGGCTGATGTCTATTGGGGAAGGGACGAGCGAGATTTTACGGATGGTGATCGGCCGGCACTTGCTGGGATATTACGAGTAGGGACGTATTGCGTATTGCGTACATTTTCTTGATACGCAATACGCAATACGCAACAAACCTAATCTAAAAAGTATTCAGTCCCGCAATAGGGACAGCGAATGACCCCTTTGCCGGCTAGTTCCAGCTCCCCGTTGCACTGCTTGCAGTTGGTCAATTCGCGCAGGCTATTGGCCTGCTCGGAATAGAGCATTCCCTCGTCCCAGTTGACGTAGCCGGAAAACAGCCCCATCCCCACAAGCTGGTGGAGCCATTGCTGCACTTCGTCACGGGTGGATTTTAGCTCAATCACGAGGTCGGCAATGTGGATTTGGCCGCGTGTTTTGACGATGTTGAGCAGTTCGCGCTGTTTGGCGGCTTTGGCAGCAACGGCCGTTTCCTGTCCCCCCTTCCAAAACAGATAGCCACCAAAACCAAGCTGCGGCAGCACCAGCACCACCACCCCCAACAAGATGCCCAACGTCGCCGCCCCCCCCGTCAGGCTCCCCTCACGATAATAAACCAGCATCAGGCTGACAACGATGATGCCAACAATGATGCCCCCTGCCAGTAAGATAATGCCTAATGTTCTTCCCATTGTTTCGGTATTCGGTAATCAGTGACCAGTAAACAGTAATCAGTCCGTTACTGATTACTGTTTACCGATTACTAATTACTGACAAAGTAGATTAACCAAACCCGGCACTGCCGCCGCCACCGCTGGAGCCGCCGCTAAAACCACCGCTAAAGCCGCCGCTGGAACCACCGCCGCTGCTGCTGGGCGGCGTGGATTTGAGGGTGGTGGCGGTGTTGTTGAGCATTTGGGTCAGCCCGGCCGACATGGCCGACAAGCCACCCGTGACCCCCTTTGACATGCCTTCCAGCCCACCGGAGCCACCTTGTTCGCCGCTAGGCACAGTGGGCGTGCTGCTGCGCGAGGAGCCGCTGCTGCTGCCGCCCCACCAGCCACCCCAACCGCTGCGGCGAGGATAGGGGTACGGGGTGTACCAATCGGGGCTGGGGGTGGTGGGGATTTGCTCAAATTTGTGAATCCAGGTGCGTTCCAGACCAAAGGCAACGGCGTAGGGCAAATATTTGGCAAAAATGTCGGTGGCCGTTTGCAGGTCGCTGTATTTTTCGATATTTTTGAGGTAGGTGATGAAGGCGTTCCATTTAACGGCCGTTTCCGTCCCCAGCACCGTCTTTTTGGGCATATGACGGCCGGCAATAATTGTCATCAGACCCGTCAACCCCAGCGCACCACCCACGCACAACGCCGCCCCACCCAACGCCTCGCTGTCGGTAAAGATGAGAAACATGCCTAGGCAGCTTGCCACCCCCAGCACCATAATCCCCGCGCCCAGCCCAGCATATCTCATTCGCACCGCTTCCGGCGATCTTGGCACCAGCTTGAGGCTAACAATTTCCTCGTAAAGCTGTTTGCGGATCTTTGGCAAATGCTGGGCAAAGCTGTAATTCATCTCCTTGAGCGTGCGCTCATCCTTTGTCCCCAACAAGGCCCGCAGGAATGATTTCTCAAACGGCCGTAAATCCTTCTGATTTTTGTCCGTCCGCGTAAACCGGTGCGTCCGCTCCTCCTCAGTAATGGTCACATAACCACGCCGCGCCAAATCAAGCAAGATGGACATAATATCGCTCATATCCGCCTGCTCATCCACCAGCGTGCCAATCACCGCCGGGGGCAAATCATCGGGCGGCTCAGACAGGTACTCCGGCACGATGAGATCAACTTGAGGGTCACGCCCCCGCGCATACCACATCACCAGCACCCCCAGCGGCCCGGTGACGGCCAGGAAGACACCAATTGCCAAAATAAAAGTGCCAGCGACATCGCTGCGCTCTTCGCGGCTTTGCCACGCCGGTTTGGGTATATTGAGCAGCCCGTGGGGAAACTGCACGCGCACGTCGAACGAGTCACCCACCAGCAGGGGAAAAGCGCGTTCGTAGGTGATAAAACGGCCGTTTTCCTCCACATCAATCACCACCGTACCATCTTCCGCCCCACCCGTATACGCCGCCACTAAATAGTCAGTTGTGTCAGTGTACTGCTGCGCGGCCACCCCTTCGGGCAGCCGAATCGTCACCCGGCTAGCCTGCACCCGCGCCGGATGGTCATCGGGAATCACCGTCCAGTAAATCTGGTCGCCTGACCCCTCATCCAGCGTTCCTACGCGCACCCCGCCCTTGATAGTATAGCTAAACGTATAGGTATGCTCCCCGACAGTCGGCTCAAAATACCAGTAAATGAAGGTTTCTGACCCTTCTTGGGTGATCTTAAACGTTCCGGGCGCATTGTTGCTTGCCTCCGTGTAAAGGCGATCCCCCTCACGAACCCGAACGTTGGTAATCCCCTCATTGTTGCCCGCTGACCCTGTGACAATACTACGGAAGCCATAGGTAAACGGATCGCCGGAAAAATCAAGCGTTTGCCGCTCTTCCACATCCATATCCCCGTTTTCCCGCAGCGTGATATCAATATCCCACTGCCGCCAAAAAAACACTTTGCTTTGAGCAAAACTTGTTGCTGGCGCTAACAGCATCAACAGCAACAGCACCCCAATCATGTAAACAGTTGTGGATTTTTTCATGGTGCCATTATGAACCAGAGTGAGGGAGGTGGCAAGGGGTGTTTACCTGGAAACGGCCGTTAACGGTTTGGCATTTTCGCAAAACACAAAGCTATTGGTGCCATTGGTATGGTAAAAATAATCCTTGCCCGCCACGCGCAGCATAATTTGGTAGCCCGACGTGAGCACCTGGGCATACATCATACCCGGTTTGGGGCAGCCCAGACTGCCGTCGCGCCATTCGGCCGAAACGGCCTGTACGATTTCTACCTCGCTAATATCCACCCCAAGCCGCTGGCTCAAATCCTGGGCAGCGTCGTTTTGCAGCTTTTGCAACGGGTTAGGCACGCCGGGGGCAGGCATCACGCGGGGTTCGCCGGGTTCTGTAGGGGCAGCCGGGGTGAGCTTGCTCAAATCAACCGTGGCTGGCTGGGATGAGGTCGCCCGTTCAATCGTTTCATCATCATCATTCATGTCGCTTTCTCCAGATTCCGCAACAGGGGTTGGCTCAGCGGTGGCGGTCACAGCCAGCAGAGCCGTCTCGCCTGGGGTTGGGGGCATGGTGGTGGGAAAAACGGCCGTTTCTTCCACCACCGCACCCTCTGCACCACACCCCACCAACAGCAGCACCACCCCTATCCATCCAATCCATCGCTTCATCATGGCTACTTTACTCCATATCTACACCAATCAAATGCCTTGTGGTGACACTATTTTAACGTTACTCAAGCCCTTTTGGTTCCATTACACGCGACGCAGCCAAAACCAGGCCGATGCCCAGGTTATGTCTTTCATTTCAGTCACGCCTCTTTCCACGCGCTCCATGAAAAAACCATCAGCAAAGAGGGACAAAACGGCCGTTTCCGTCAACCCCCGTGGCCCATCTTCCTGCGCTCGCCCCACTTCCTGCAGCCGTGCATACAGCAAGTAAAGACCGCCAGACCGCAGCAAGCGGCGCATATGAGCCGCATAGCCCATCTGCTGCACCTCGTTCAGGTTGTGGAAACAGCCCACATCCAGTGCCAAATCATAAAACCCGGTCAAAAAACCGAGTTCGGCCACCGAAGCGGCGTGAAACTGCACCCGGTCGGCCACATAAACGGCCGTTGCTCGCCGCTGCGCCTCGGCCACCGCCTGCGGCACAAAATCCACCCCATCCACCTGCCAGCCATGCTGCGCCAAATAAATGGACGCCCGCCCATAGCCGCAGCCCAAATCCAGCGCACGTCCTGGCGGCATCTCCGCCGCCACTGCTATTACCTCCGGCGGCGGCAGCCGATCATCCCACGGCAAGCCCCCCGCCTGATACCGTTCCACAAATCGTTGAAAGCTTATTTCTTCACTCATGGGTAGAGTTATAAAACAGTCGCCGTAGAGACGCAAAATTTTGCATCTCTAAGAAGATTGTAAGAGGTTGCCACCGAAAACGGCCGTTATCTTGGCAATCACTTTCGGCAAGTTATAATGCAGTCCGCTTACAAGCATGAAACACGATGCGTAAATTACGATTGCTCATTTTGCCGCTGCTTTTGCTGATTGGCTTAACCATCTGGCTCCTTCCCACCCTTCTCAAAACCATCCCCAGCCGCTACCTTGTCCGCCTGCCGGAACCATTGCAGCAGCTTGGGTTGCCCGATGACCAAGTGCCAATCTTGCCCACTGTTTCCAGCCCCGTCAATGCCGACGCGCTGCTGGGAACGGGTGTGGTTCAGGCTGCCAGCCTGCCGGCCGTCGTCACCGAACCCGCTACACCAACGGCCGTTCCTGTGGCTGGGCAGGTGGAAGTGGTGGCAACAGAAACGGCCGTTCCCACCCAACCCCCCACTGCCACCCCCTGGCCCATCCCCACCGCCGCCCGGCTCAACGGCATCGAGCATCAATTTCAGGAGTGGAACAACTGCGGCCCCGCCACCATCGCCATGACCCTCAGCTACTTCCGCTTCCACGTCACCCAAAGCGACACCGCCACCTACCTCAAACCCAACCCTGAAGACCGCAACGTCAGCCCCACTGAAATGGCGCATTATGTCAATGAGCAAACGCCGCTGCAAGCCATCAGCCGCGCTAACGGCACCGCCGACATGCTCAAGCTGTTTATCGCCAACAACATCCCCGTCATCATCGAGCTGGGCATCGAGCCGCCGGGCGAATATCGCTGGCTGGGCTGGTACGGCCACTACCTGCTCGTCGTCGCCTATGACGATGCCCAACAGCAATTTTGGGTCTACGACTCCTGGTTTGGCACCAGCGACACCCCCATGGAAAACGCCAACCGCGACGGCCGGGAGCTTTCCTATGAAACGCTGGCGCGAGATTGGCCCCATTTTAACCGCAACTACATCCCGGTTTACCAGCCCGAACAGGCGGAACTGGCCGCCGCCATCATTGGCGACAACATGGATGATGCCACGATGTGGCAAAACAATTTGCGCGTGGCGCAAACCGAAGCCGCACGAGACCCCAACAACGCCTTCTTCTGGTTTAATCTTGGCACCGTCTACAACGCCCTCGGTCAATACGACGAAGCCGCCACCGCCTTTGACCAGGCTCGCGCCATTGGCCTGCCGTGGCGAATGCTTTGGTACCAGTTTGGCCCCTATGAAGCGTATTATCAGGTGGGGCGCTATGACGACGTGGTTTTATTGGCCGATGTGACAATGAAGGATCGGCCCTATTTTGAGGAATCTTTTTATTACAAAGGTCTGGCACTGCAAGCGCAGGGCGACGCAGCCGGGGCAACCGCGCTCTTTAATGAGGCGATTCGCTTTAATCCGTACTTTGAACCGGCCGCGCTGGCGCTTAACAGTAATCAGTAAACAGTAAACAGTAATCAGTAAACAGTCCACCGATTACCGATTACCGATTACTGATTACCGATTACTGATTACCGATTACTGATTACCGATTACTGATTACCGATTACTGATTACCAAAACATATGAACAAACGAACACGAAACATCATCCTGCTGGTTGTTATCCTGCAGGTTTTTCTCATCGGGGGGCTGTTGGCGCTGCCAACGGCCGTTCAAGCCGTTCCCGGCCGCTATCGGGTTGCCCTGGCGGAACGGTATCCGGCGGTGAGCGAGGTCGCTGAGGGCATGATTGAACGGGTAGCCCCGGTTGCCACAGCACTGCCTGCTCCGGCCGCCGTCCAGGCCTCGGCCGAGGAGGTGGATTTGGGGGCGTTGATTGGCACGGAGCCAACGGCCGTTCCCACCGTCCCCCCCACCTTTACCCCGGAACCAACTGTGGCTGTGGTGGAAGAAACGGCCGTTAACACCGCAGCCTTACCCACCGCCACCATCGCCCCCACCGCCACCCCCGAACCCACCATTGAACCCACGCCAGAGTTGCCGCCTCGGCCGGCGCAAGTGCGGCTGGAAGGCATTGAGCCAGTGCGCCAAACCTTCAACAACTGCGGCCCCTCCAACCTCGTCCAGGTCATGACCTATCATGGTGCCACCGTCACCCAGGAAGAAGTGGCCTCCTATCTCAAGCCCAACCCCGAAGACCGCAACGTCAGCCCCTGGCAAATTGCCGATTATGTCAACGAAACCACCTTTGGGCAGTTCAAGGCTGGGGCGTATGCGGGTGGCACCCTGGAAATGGTCAAGCAGTTTGTTGCCGCCGGTCTGCCCGTTGTCATTGAAAAAGGGTACTATCCTAACGTAGACAACGCCCCCGGCTGGTGGGGCCACTACCTCACCGTCTTTGGCTACGACGACGAAAAAGAAGAAATATACAGCCTCGACACCTACCTCGGCCCCTTTGACGGCAGCGGCCGCGTAGACAGCTATGAAGAAATTGAGCTGTATTGGCAGCAGTTCAACTACGCCTTCTACATCGTCTATGAACCGCAGCAAGAGGCCCTTGTGCAGCAAATTCTGGGGCCAACCCTGCTTGACGAACAAGCCATGTGGCGCAACACCGCCGCCATTGCCGAGCAGCAAACGCGGCAGGAACCCGACAACGCCTTTGCCTGGTTCAACGTCGGCACCAGCCTCACCCAACTGGGCGAATTAACGGGAGAGCCACAATATTATCAAGGGGGAGCGCAAGCGTTTGACACGGCGCGGGAAATCGGCTTGCCGCCGCGCATGTTGTGGTACCAGTTCCGCCCCTATTATGCCTATCTCAAAACAGGGCGTTATCAAGACATTATTGATCTGGCAAATGCGACGCTGGAAACGCAGGGGGGGCGCAACGTTGAGGAGACCTATTGGCACAAAGGCCACGCCCTCCTCTTTTTGGGCGATGTAGCTGGTGCGGCGGAAGCATACCGCGAAGCACTACGTGCCAATCCCAACTTCTACCCGGCACAAATATCCCTCGACTCGATTGGGGGATAAAGAAGTTTCAGACAGGATTTACAGGATTAACAGGATTTTCCAACTCGTCACCACGGTCTCCGTGGTGACGTTCCCCACCTGCTCTACGGGTTATGCGATGCTTCAAGAACCCGCAGAGCGGGTGAAGAGGGTTCCCACGCAGAGCATGGGAACAAGGCCTGGTCGTTACGAACCAAATCCTGTAAATCCTGTCTAAATCATCTATTTCTTAAAGTCGCTGCCGCTCATCGCCGTGTGAATGGCGCCATCTTCCCCCACCCAGCCAATGGCAATCTTGGGTGTGGAGTGTGCTACCCCCAGATTGCCCCGCCCATCCACCACAATCACCCCGGCCATTGAGTTGAAAAACAGCCCATCAATGTAGTGAATGGCGGCATTGGCCGCTTCCTGCGCCGTAAACCCTTGCGCCATTTTGTCGCAGGTGTACTTGGTCAGCAGGGCCTGCATGATGTTTTCGCCATAGCCAGTTGCCCCGGCAGCACCCACCCCGTTCCAGGCGTAGCCACCCGACCCCAGCAGCGGGGAATCACCAACGCGGCCGGCCGGTTTGAGCGGCAGTCCACTGGTGGAGGTGGCAGCAGCGACGTTGCCCATTTGGTCAATGGCAACGGCTCCTACGGTATCGGCCGTTCCCGTGGCATCCGCAGCCTTAAACTGGGCAAACGCCTCCGGGGTAATGAGCCGCGCATTTGGCACCAGCGGCATTCCCAGCCGCGCCGCCAGTTGGTCGGCTCCGGCTCCCACAAAAAAGCAGTGGTCGGTCTCTTCCAGCACCTTTCGCGCCAGTGAAATGGGGTATTGCACCTGCCGCACGGCGGCCACCGCCCCAAACTTGTGCGTCGCCCCGTCCACAATCAGGGCATCCATTTCCAGCACGCCGTCAGCATTGGGAATACCGCCCGTGCCAGCTTCAAAGACGGGTGCATCTTCCAGCACATTCACTGCCCGCTCCACAGCATCCAGCGCCGAGCCACCCGCTTGCAAAATTTCCCAGGAAACGGCCGTTGCCTGCCGCAAATACCCCGCCATCACCTCATGTAGCTCATCCGCCCAATCCCACGCTCCACCATGTACAATGATTTTTGGTTGCATAACCCCTTGGTCGGTAATCGGTAATCAGTAATCGGTAATGTCGTTTCACGACCACCACGTGTACGGTAATCAGTCTGAACACCGATAACTGATAACTGATTACTGATAACTATTTACTGTCTCGCAATAGCCGAACGGCCACCGCGCAATACATATTTTTGCACCTTGCCCGTTGCCGTTTTGGGCAACTCATCCACAAACGTCACCCACTGCGGCGTTTTAAAATGGGCTAAATTATCCCGCACAAATTGTTTGATCTCGGCTTCACTGGCCTCGGCACCGGGGCGCAGCATCACAAAGGCATGGGGCGATTCCCCCCATTTTTCGTGCGGCATGCCCACAATTGCCACCTCCAGCACCGCCGGGTGGCGCAGCAGCACCCCTTCCACCTCCACCGAGGAGATGTTTTCACCGCCGCTGATGATCACGTCCTTGATGCGATCCCGAATTTCGACGTAGCCATCGGGGTGGACAACGGCGGCATCGCCGCTGTGGAAGTAGCCATTGCGAATCGCTTTGGCGGTGGCTTCAGGGTCGTTGAAATACCCCTTCATGACGACGTTGCCGCGCACCGTAATCTCGCCCAGCGTCTGGCCGTCGTGCGGCACTTCGTTGCCTGCTTCATCCACCACCAGCAGTTCGCCGGAGCTAATCAGCTCCACCCCTTGCCGCGACTTGATGACGGCTCGCTCGGCGGTGGAGAGGGTGGTGTGTTCGGGCAGTGGTTCGCAAATGGTGATGAAGGGGGCGGTTTCGGTGAGGCCATAGACCTGGGTGAGTTCCCAGCCCAGATCTCCCTCAATGCGCTCAATGGTGGCGGCGGCGGGGGGGGCGCCGGCCGTAAATAACCGTACACCTTTTTTGGCACCTTCGCGCAGTTCGGCGGGGGCGTTGGCAACGCCAATGAGGACGGTGGGGGCGGCGCAAAACATGGTGATGGCTTCGCGGTTGATGAGGTCAAAAACGGCCGTTGGTGTTACCTGCCGTAAACAAACATTGCTTGCTCCCCGCGCCAGCACAATCCAGACAAAAGTCCAGCCGTTGGCGTGAAACATCGGCAGCGTCCACAGGTAGCGGTCGTGCGGGTGCAGCGCGTGGTGCGCCAGCGTCCCCATGATGTTCATGTAGGCGTTGCGATGGGTAATCATGACCCCCTTGGGGCGAGCCGTGGTGCCGCTGGTATAGTTGATCGAAATGAGGTCGGTTTCGTTAATGGAGGGGCGGGTAAAATTGGGCGAGGAGGTCAGCAGTGCCGTTTCGTAATCAACCCAGCCCGCCTTGCTCCCTTCCAAAGCCACAAACTGCTCCACCTGCGGCAGTTGCTCCCGAATGCTGTCTACTGTGTCCAGATAATCGCTGTGGGCGCACAACACTTTTGCCCCACTGTGGTTGATGATGTAGGCAAAGTCATCGGCGGTGAGGCGGTAGTTGATGGGGACAATGACGGCACCAATTTGCGGAACGGCGTAGTATCCTTCCAGGTGGGAATGGGTGTTGGGGGCAATGTAGGCAACACGCTCCCCCGGCTGCACGCCAAACCCTTGCAGCACGGCCGACCAACGGTCGCAGCGGTCGAAAAACTGGGCATAGCTAAACCGTTCATCGTCGTCTACGACGGCCTCGCGCTGGGCGTACAAACGACGCGCACGCCGGGCAAATTCCATCGGGGTTAAGGGGACTTCCATACTGTATCTCCAAGTTGTTAATCGAGATTGGGGATTAGAGATTAGTGATTTTGAGGGTTTACCTAGCTCCGATCTCTAGTCGCCTGTTTCTGGAAGTATAGAGGGATGAGGGTGGGGAGGCAAACGGCCGTTTATTTCCCTCATTTCCGCATCCAAACTATGGTATAATGGACACACCTTTGAAAAACTGGAGAAACAACTTGAGTACACCAGTTACTGTTCACCTTCCCCCCGACACCTATAAACGTGCCGAGCGGCTCGCCAAATTAACAAGCCGCACGGTGGCCGACGTTTTAACCGACACGCTGGAAATTTCGCTACCAAAGCTAAACGAAACTGCCGAAAGCCTGGTTATCCTTGAAGATTTAACGGATGAGGCCATTTTACAACTAACAGCGCTTGAGCTGGATAAGGCAACTGATAAACGTCTGAGCGAATTGCTGTATGCACAGCAAGCCAACACACTAACCCTGTCAGGCCAACATGAGCTAACACAACTGATGCAGCTATACCAGGAGAAGTTGCTACGCAAGGCTCAGGCTTTGGCTGAAGCTGTTAAACGCGGTTTAATTCCCCCTCTTTCTGAATGAGTTTCAGGCACATTTCACAAAATTTACGCAGTCGAATACGTACCCAGGCACAGGATCGCTGTGGATACTGCCGCCTGTGTAACAACTACAAAGGCATCAAAGTTGACGCAATTGATCCCATGACCTATGAGACCGTGCCGCTCTTTAACCCACGCACCCAAAGCTGGGCAGAGCATTTTCAGTGGAGCGCAGACCAGACACAAATCATGGGCAAAACGGCCGTTGGTCGTGCCACCGTGTTAGCCCTTCAACTCAACAATATCATGGCTGTTTCAATCAGGAGAGCCTGGGTTCAGGCTGGTTGGCATCCACCTCACCCTTAAAGGAGTTTTTATGACCGACCACATTCTCACCACCACCAGTGAACAAATCCTCACCATCACCATCAACCGCCCCGACAAGAAAAACGCCCTCACCCGCGCCATGTATGCCTCCCTCGCTGAAGCCATCAACCACGCCAACAACGACGGGGGCGTGCGCGTGCTGCTGCTCACCGGCAGCGGCGACAGCTTCACCAGCGGCAACGACATCATGGACTTTTTGCAGCAGCCCCCCAGCGACGAATCCAGCCCTGTTTCCCATTTCCTGAAGGCCATTGCCACGGCGCAAAAATGTTTGGTAGCGGCCGTTAATGGCCTCGCCATTGGCGTTGGCACAACGATGCTGCTGCACTGCGATCTGGTCTATGCCGCCGCCAGCGCCCGGCTGCAGCTGCCGTTTGTCAACCTGGGCGTGGTGCCGGAAGCGGGATCCACCTATCTTTTGCCCCGGCTGATGGGCCACCAGCGGGCAGCGGAACTGCTGCTGCTGGGTGAGCCGTTTTCAGCGGCCAAGGGGCAGGAGGTGGGCATTATCAATGAAGTGGTGGCGGATGAGGCGTTGTTTGACCATGCGTGGGGGGTAGCGCAAAAGCTGGCGGCCAAGCCCCCGGCGGCGCTGCGGCTGACGAAGGGGTTGATGAAGGAAAACGGCCGTTTTACCCTCGAAGCCATCCATCGTGAAAGCACCCACTTCCGCGACCGCCTGCAATCCCCCGAAGCCATCGAAGCGTTCACCGCCTTCATGCAGCGCCGCCCACCCAACTTCTCCCAATTTAGCTAGTACCGAGGGGCTATACGTTCCCGCAAACCCATGTGGTACCCTTCCAATTCGGCAGTGAAAGGCAGGGAAATACGAGGATCATCATGAAACCACTACGTCACCTTCTTTATGTATTGGCAGTCGTCTACAGCCTTTGGTTGCCGGGGAAAATTGTGGGAGCAGAAACGGCCGTTTCCCCCCACCACCCCACCCAACCCGCCGCCACACTCGTCCCCTACGGCACCACCTGGAAATACCTCGACAACGGCACCGACCAAGGCACCGCCTGGTACGCCACCAGCTTCAACGACAGCAGCTGGGCCAGCGGCCCCGCCCAACTTGGTTACGGCGACGGCGACGAGGCCACCACCGTTAGCTATGGCGGCAACGCCAGCAACAAATACATCACCACCTACTTCCGCCACACCTTCAACGTCGCCAACGCCAACGCCATCACCACCCTCAACTTCTCCATCCTCCGCGACGACGGCATCATCGTCTACCTCAACGGCAGCGAAATCATTCGCAACAACATGCCCGGCAGCGGCGTTACCTACCAAACCCTCGCCAGCGGCACCATTGACGGCACGGCTGAATCCACCCCCGTCACCACCACCATTGCCAACAGCAGCCTGCTGGTCAACGGCAGCAACGTTCTCGCCGTCGAAATCCACCAGCGCAGCGTCAACAGTTCCGACATCAGCTTCGATCTACAAATGGAAGCTGGCGCGGCCAACCAGTTCGTCCAGCTACTATGGTCAGGCGGCATCACCAGCAGCTCCGCACGGGTCAACGCCAAACTCACCAACGCCAGCACCACCGTCCGCCTCATCGTCAGCCCCAACGCCGACCTCAGCAGCCCCGTCACCTCCCCCTTTGCCACCGCCTCCGCCGCCAACAACAACGTCGCCCCCCTTGCCATTAGCGGCCTCACCCCCAACACCGACTACTACTATGCCATTGAAGCCAACGGCGTGGTAGACGACAACACCATCGGCCAATTCCATACCTTTGCCAACGGCCCCTATTCCTACACCTTTGCCATGGGCGGCGATGCCACCCTCGGCTCCACCCACCCCGTCTACACCAGCATCCGCGACCAAAATCCCCTTTTCTTCCTCAGCCCCGGCGACTTTTTTTACGCCGACATTGGCAGCAACGACCGCAGCCTCTTCCGCGCCGCCTTTGATGCCACCGTCGGCTCGGCCACCCAATCGCTGCTTTACCAGCAGGTTCCCATTGCCTATGTATGGGACGACCACGACTTTAGCACCAACAACGCCGACGGCACTGCCGCCAGCAGCGAAGCCGCCCGGCTCACCTACCAGGAATATGTGCCGCACTACCCGCTGGGGGCTGGCAGCGGCGACGTACCCATTTACCAGGCGTTTACCGTTGGCCGCACCCGCTTTATCATGCTTGACCTGCGCTCCGAGCGGGATCCAAGCGGCAATACAGACAACGCCAGCAAAACCATGATGGGGGCAGCGCAGAAAGCGTGGTTCAAGCAGCAGCTTCTGGATGCCAATGGAACGTACCCGCTTATCTTTATCGTCGGCTCCGTCCCCTGGATTTCCTCATCTAGTAGCGACACCTGGGCTGGCTATACGACAGAACGGCGTGAACTGGCCGACTTTATCAAGGTCAACAACATCCACAATCTGGTGATGCTCTCGGCCGATGCCCACATGCTGGCTCTGGACGACGGCACCAACAACAGCTATGCCACCGGCGGCGGGGCTTCGTTCCCAGTCTTCCACGCCGCTGCCCTAGATCGGGGTGGTTCGATCAAGGGCGGCCCTTATACGCATGGCCCGTTTTCTGGGACGGGACAGTTTGCCCTTGTCACCGTCACCGACAACAACAGTGACCAAATTTGTGTGGCCTATAGCGGCCTGCAGCGGAACAGCACCACCGGGAATTTGAGTGAACTGATTGACTGGAGCGACTGTTATTATTTAACGGCCGTTTCCCCCACCGTCACCCCCACCGCCAACACCACCACCCTCACCCTCACCTGGAACAGCAACCCCGCCAACTGCACCTACAACGTCCACGGCAGCACCACCCCTTACTTCGCTCCTTCTGGCAGCACGCTCCTCAACAGCAGCAGCGGCAGCAGCTACAACATCCCCCTAGCTGTGGGCGACCCCAGCGAAAACCATTATTACTGGGTGCAGGCCGTGAATTGTGATGGCTCGGAAACGGCCGTTTCCAACCACGTCGCCGAATTCGATTTCACCCTTGTCCCAGGATCATAGCAACACACTGCCCACCACCAACTTACGCTCTACGGGTTCAATCAAAAATAACTTTGCAGTTCCAGAAGTTCAACTTCTGAGAGAAGTTGAACTTCTAAATGCGGCTCCAGAAGTTCAACTTCTGAGAGAAGTTGAACTTCTAAATCCTGATTTCCATTCCTCAGGAGGGAAATTGAGGATTAGAGGGCAGCCAGTTGCAATCTCCAATCTCTAACCTTCAAGAATCAGCTACATACCAGCCGCAAATCCTGCTAAAATTCACCCATGAGTGAAATTCTTAGCCAAATCAACCCCAACAGCCCCGAATTCAAGGCCAACTACGCCCACAACAAGGCACTGGCCGACACCCTGAACCAGCGGCAGCGGCAGGTTGCCAACGACCGGCCGGCCCGGCTGCTGCAACGCCACCGTGAACGCGGCAAGCTGCTGGTGCGCGAACGGATTAACGCCATTCTTGATGACGGCAGCCCCTTTTTGGAACTGTCGCCGCTGGCCGCCTGGGAACTCCATGACGGCGAAGCTCCTAGCGCTGGCATTGTCACCGGTATTGGCCGCGTGGAGGGGGTGGAGTGCATGATCATCGCCAATGACCCCACTGTCAAGGGCGGTACCTACTTCCCCGAAACGGTCAAAAAACACCTCCGCGCCCAAACGATTGCCGAAGACAACCAGCTTCCTACCATCTATTTGGTAGACTCCGGCGGCGCGTTTCTCCATTTGCAGGCCGATGTCTTCCCCGACCGCGACCATTTTGGCCGTATTTTCTACAACATCGCCCGCATGTCGGGGCAAGGCATCACCCAAATTGCGGCGGTATTGGGTTCCTGTACGGCCGGCGGTGCCTATATTCCGGCGATGTCGGACGAAACAATCATTGTGCGCGAAAATGGCACCATTTTTCTGGCTGGCCCCCCGCTGGTTAAAGCGGCCACCGGGGCAGAAGTAACCGCCGAGGAACTGGGCGGGGCCGATGTCCACACCCGGCTCAGCGGCGTGGCCGACCATTTTGCCGATAGCGAAGAGGAAGCACTGGAACGGGTGCGAGAAACGGTACGCCATCTTAACCGCAGCAAGCAAATTGGGGTGCAACTGCAAACGCCCGAAGAGCCGATTTACAGTCCCGAAGAGCTATATGGGGTTCTTCCCGCCGACACCCGGTTAACCTATGACGTGCATGAAGTCATAGCCCGGCTGGTAGATGGCTCCCGCCTCAGTGAATTCAAGGGACGGTATGGGACAACGATTGTTTGCGGCTTTGCCCACATCATGGGGATTCCGGTGGGCATTGTTGCCAACAACGGACTGCTGTTTAGCGAATCGGCGCAGAAAGCCACACACTTTATCCAGCTTTGCGGCCAGCGTGGTACGCCGCTGCTCTTTTTGCAAAATATTGCCGGGTTTATGGTGGGCAAGGCGTATGAAAACGGCGGTATTGCCAAGGATGGAGCCAAAATGGTGATGGCGGTGAGCAACGTCAACGTGCCGCGCATCACCTTGCTGCACGGCGTAAGCCACGGGGCGGGCAACTATGGCATGTGTGGCCGCGCCTATGACCCGCGCTTTTTGTTTAGCTGGCCCAACAGCCGCATTAGCGTGATGAGCGGCGAGGCGGCGGCGGGGACGCTGTGGACTGTGGGGCAGCAGCGGGCGTTGGCCGGGCTGAAAAATCCTGCGCCAGAGGAAGTGGCGGCGGTGGAGGCAGAGTTCAAGGCTCCGATTTTGGCGCAGTATGAGCATGAGAGCGACCCGTATTTTGCCACGGCGCGGCTGTGGGACGATGGCATTCTGGACCCGGCGCAAACGCGGATGGCACTGGGGCTGGCGTTTTCGGCGGCACTGAATGCCCCCTTTGGCACGGGACGGTACGGGACGTTCAGGATGTAGGCCAAACAGGTATGGTACAATAAGCGAATGACACAACAACAAAGTTCCGTTGGATTGGGGAAAAACGGCCGTTTTTCCCCCCAACAACGCCGCCGACTACTCATTGACATGGCTCTCCGCCGCATTCAACCCGGCAGCGGCAGCGGCCAACACTTTCTGCAAAGGAGAACCGCTTTGAATCCCTGGCCTGATCTACGCCATATTTTGTTTGGTATTCACTGGGTCATTGTCGGTGGTGTTGCCACTCGCGCCTACATGCCAGAACGCATGACACAAGATTTGAATATTCTCATTCACACGCAGGATGCCGAAACAGTGCTGTCTCGTTTACAGGCAGCCAGCTACCAGCTTGTGCAAAAGCTGTCCATTCCCGGTTTTTTGCTAACGTCGCCAGAAGGGATTGAACTAGACGTTTTGTTAGGGGAGCAGCCCTGGATAAAAGAAGCCTTGGCTTCACCAGCCTATGATCTTGCCAACTATCCCGTTTTACCCCTGCCTTATTTGATTCTGCTAAAGCTGGAAGCATCCAGAGTTCAGGATATAGCCGATGTGACCAGAATGCTCGGCTGGGCCAGTGAGGAGATGCTGGAAAAGGTACGCCAGGCCATTGCCCAGTATGCCCCCCAGGAAAGCGATGATTTGGAATCCCTTGTTTTCCTCGGCCGGCAGGAGCGCAGCGAGCCATGATTACCGGCAACGACCTTCTCGCGGCCGGGTGGCCGGCCGGACCTGTAATTGGCGCGGGGTTGGCGGCAGCGCAAACGCTGGCCGCCGCTGGACAGGCCGACGACCAGATTTTAAGCGTGCTGGGGCAGGTGGCGGCCAACCCCAGCGGGTTTATTGAAGATGAGACATTGGGCAGCGTGGCAACGGCGTGGCTGGTGCTGCGTCCCCCGGAAAACCCTGTCCACAGCAGTGACCTGCGGGCGGAGCCGGTGCCGGTGCAAATTTGGGGGGCCGAACTGATTGAAAACGAGGCCAGGGTGCAGATGGATCGGGCGGCGCGGCTGCCGATTGCCAAGCAGGGGGCGCTGATGGCCGATGCCCATGTGGGGTATGGGCTGCCGATTGGCGGCGTGCTGGCGACCGAAGGGGCGGTGATTCCGTATGCGGTGGGGGTGGATATTGCCTGCCGGATGAAGCTGTCGGTGTGTGACGTGTCGCCCCATTTGCTGGAGCAAAAGCGGAAGAAGTTTGAGGCGGTGCTGCTGGAGCAAACGCGCTTTGGCATGGGGGGGGATTGGGCGAAGAGCGAACGGCCGTTTCACCCCGTCCTTGATGCGCCAGAATGGGAAGCGTTGCCGCTGCTGCGCCAGCTAAAAGACAAGGCGTGGACACAGCTCGGCACGTCGGGCGGCGGCAACCATTTTGTGGAGTGGGGCATTTTGACGGTGGAGAACGTGATTGAAGAGTTGGCGTTGCAGCCGGGCAGCTATTTGGCCCTGCTCTCACATTCTGGCTCGCGGGGGCTGGGGGCAACGATTGCCCAGGAGTATACGGCGATTGCGCGGCAGCGTCATGCGCGGCTGGACAAGAAGTATCAGGAGCTGGCGTGGCTGGGTCTGGATGGGGAAGCGGGGCAGGCGTATTGGCTGGCGATGAATTTGGCGGGGCGGTATGCGTCGGCCAATCATGCGGTGATTCATGAGCGGGTGCTGGCGGCGGCGGGATTAACGGCCGTTTGCACCGTGGAAAACCACCACAACTTTGCCTGGAAGGAACAACTGGCCGACGGCAGCGAGGTCATCGTCCACCGCAAGGGGGCGACCCCGGCCGGGGCGGGGGTGCTGGGGGTCATTCCCGGCTCGATGGGGGATCCGGCGTATGTGGTGCGGGGGTTGGGAACGGCCGTTTCCCTCAACTCAGCGTCACACGGGGCGGGGCGGCGGCTGGGGCGCAACCAGGCCATCAACACGCTGGAGCCAAAGCGGTGGGAAGAGTATTTACGCAAGCGACAGGTAACGCTGCTGGGCGGCAGCATTGACGAGTCGCCGCAGGCATACAAAAACATTGACACCGTAATGGCGGCGCAGCAGGATTTGGTGGTGGCCGTGGCGCAATTTATGCCGCGCATCGTCCGCATGGCCGACGACAGGAAATCGCGGGGGCGGGGTAAAAACCAAAAACGACACCGCAAACGGTAGGGGCGTATTGCATACGCCCCTACAAGATGATCTCTACTGTCCCTGGGTTGAATTGGATAACGGCCGTTTTTTCCCCCGTTCCCATCGGCCATACCACCGGCTGACCAAGCTGCTCGGTTGGGTGGTAGCCAACGGCCGTTTTTGCCCACACCTCCCCGTCTAAACCCACAATGCGGTAAGGGTGGTTCCAAACGGCCGTTCCGCGCATAAAGTTAAACACCCGCCTCGCCGACCAGCTTGTGGACACAAAAAAATCGGCGGGGCGCGGGTTGGGGAAATAACGGCCTTCCCCCTGTGGCTGGCGGGGGAGCGTGCCGCTTTGCAGGTGCGTCAACGTTTGCAGCAGCAGGTCGGCTCCCACGGAGGCACAGTGCCATTCGGCTTCGTCGCTGCTGCTGCCGTCGGGGAGGGAAACGGCCGTTTGTGCCACCACATCCCCTTGATCCAACGCCTCCGTCATCAGATGCACCGTCACCCCCGGCTGCGCCCCGTCGCGCAGCAGCCAGAAAAGCGGCTCTGGCCCGCGATAGGCGGGCAGCAGCGAGGGGTGCAGGTTGAAAAAGCCGTGGGTGGGCAAGGCCAACAGTCCGTTGGGAATGCGCCGGGAAAAGCAGGCCACGCAGCCGACATCGGGAGCCAATTCGGCCAGCAAGGGCAAAACGGCCGGGTGGCGCGGCTGGCGCAGGGCAAAAACGGGGATGTCGCGCTGCCAGCCCAGATAGCGAATGTCTTGCTGCACGGTGGGGGTCAGCAGCAGCGAAGTGGTCACAATAGCGGGCGGCAGTTGCTCGATGGCGGGCTGGTCGGAGGTCAGACGGGGCTGGGAAATGACAATGCCAACGACTTCGACCAGCGAACTGGTAAGCAGGGCGGCCAGCGGTGGGCGGGAGAAGGTGCCTAACATGCCAAAATAGAGGAGACGAAACGGCCGTTTTTCCATAGAGAATGAAATGTGGGACGATTTTGCAAAATTGTCCTACATTAGCGAGGATTGAAATCCCCGGCTACTTTTTTGGCCGAACCCCAAACCCATTATATACTTCCTGCCCAGATAACTGTAACCATTGAGGTAAAACGAATGGCAAGAGTAACCAAAACAATGACCGTTGTGCAATGCGCCAAGCTGGATATGGAGCTGGAGGCATTGGATCGCCCTCCTTTTCCCGGCCCACTGGGTGAACGCATCTACAACGAAGTTTCCAAACAGGCTTACAGAATGTGGCAGCAGCGGGCGAGCCTGATTATCAATCACTACGGTCTCAATTTGGCCGACCCCAACGCCCACGAGCTGCTTTTTCAGCAAATGGAAGAATTTCTGTTTAATGAAGGGCCAGGAGAAGCCGTTGCTGGTGCGCCGGTAGCAAAAGGGGCACCGCGCAAATAGATGGTGCTGTATGAGGAGAAAAGGGGTTGCCCAGGCAGCGCGGCAGCCCTGGACTCATCCTGGTTGACATCCCGCTTTTTCAATTTTCCTCATCATCTCTGCAAACGAATATGAGTGGTGAAGTTCTGTTAATTGCCTGTTATGAGCTGGGTCACCAGCCGCTAAGTTTGGCCTGGCCGCTGGCGGCTTTGCAAATGCACGGCGTGGCGGCAACGGCCGTTGATCTCAGCGTGGCGCAGTTGCCCCCGGAAACAGCCAAAGCCGCCGCCTTTGTCGGCATTGCCGTACCCATGCACACGGCGCTGCGGCTGGGGGTGCGGGCAGCGCAGCAAATCCGCTATCTCAATCCCCACGCCCACATCTGTTTTTACGGGCTATATGGCTGGCTCAACGCCGATTATCTGCTGGATGGCATTGCCGATTCGGTGATTGCTGGTGAGGTGGAAACGCCGCTGGTGACGTTGGTGCAAACGGTGCTGGCTGGGGGAGATATAACGGCCGTTTCTGGCATCTCCATCTCCACCCGCCGCGCCGCCCCCTACCTCAGCCGCCAACCCTTCCCCGTGCCGCTGCGTGACTCCTTGCCGCCGCTAACCCAATACGCCCACTATGTGGCCGAAGGGGAGACAATGCCCGCCGGATACGTGGAATCCACGCGGGGATGCCTGCATTTTTGTACCCATTGCCCGGTGGTGCCGGTGTATAACGGCCGTTTCTTCGCCATCCCCACCGCCACCATTCTCGCCGACATTCGCCAGCAAGTAGCCTCCGGTGCACGCCACATCACCTTTGGCGACCCCGACTTCCTCAACGGCCCCGGCCACGCCCTGCGCGTTGCCCAGGCCCTGCACCGCGAATTCCCCACCCTGACCTTCGATTTCACCACCAAGGTCGAACACATTCTCAAGCACCCCAAACTGCTGGCCGAACTGCGCCAGCTTGGTGCCAGCTTTGTGGTGTCGGCCTTTGAATCCACCAGCAATGAGGTACTGCAAAAGCTGCAAAAAGGCCATACCGTCGCCGATCTTGACCAGGCTCTCCACATCCTAACCAAAGCCGGGCTGCCCGTACACCCCACGTTGGTGGCCTTCACACCCTGGACCACGCTCAACGATTACATTGAGCTGCTCACCTGGATTCGAGAGCGCGGGCTGATTCCCCACATCCCCACCATCCAGCTTGCCATTCGGCTGCTGGTTCCCCCCGGCAGTACCCTGCTGGCGACCAGCGAAACCAAAAGCTGGCTGGGCGAACTGGATGCCGCCAACTTCACCTACCGCTGGCAGCACCCGGATCCACGCATGGATGAGCTACACGAAGCAGTTCTGTCACTGGCTGAAGCGGGGCATGATGACGCCTTGGCACTGTTCGCCGCCGTCGAACGGCTGGCCTACAATCTGGCCGGCCGTCCCATTCTCGATTGGCTGCCCCCGCCGCTGCCAACGGTGGCCCCCCCCCGCCTGACCGAAAACTGGTATTGTTGAGCGGAGCCGGCGCGTGGTTAGGTTAACCACCTTCGCTAATTGAGTTGCAGGGGCGTGTGCGATACGCCCTTCCCCACATGGGGTGGGGAATCCCCACCCCATACACCCCTACCCCCCATTTATCCATGTTTGCATTAAAATAAGGGTTCGTTCGTTATAATAACTCGGGATTTAGAAGTTCAACTTCTGAGAGAAGTTGAACTTCTGGAACTGCAAAGTTATTTTTGATTGAACCCTAAGGAAAAACAATGACCCTAAAACAGACCCTAATCGAAATTGAGTGGCCGACTTTTAGCGAGGCCACGCCGCCCGCTCCCGCCACGCTGGAAGAATTTAGCGGCCGCATAGCCGCCACCCGCCAGCGCATGGAGCAGGCCAACCTGACCCATCTGGTTGTTTACGGCGACCGGGAGCATTTTGCCAATCTCACCTACCTCACCGGTTTTGACCCCCGCTTCGAGGAAGCTTTGCTGATCATTGGCACCCAGCCGACGCCGCTGCTGGTGGTGGGCAATGAATGCGAGGGTTATTTGCCGATTAGCCCGCTTTATGTGGCCGGGCAGCTTCGCGCCGAGCTGTACCAATCGTTTTCGCTGCTGGACCAGCCACGCGGCAAGAGCCGTCAGTTGGCGGCGATTTTGGGGGATGAGGGGATTAACGGCCGTTCGCGCGTCGGCTGCGTCGGCTGGAAATATTTCACCGAAATCGAACACCCCCAAGCCGCCCACACCCTCGAAATCCCCGCCTACATCGCCGACACCCTGCGCCAGCTTGCCGGATACGACAACGTGAGCAACGCCACCGGCCTGCTGATGAACCCCCGCGACGGGCTGCGAACCATCTGCTCCCCTGCCGAAATCGCCTACTTTGAATACACCAACACCCTTGCTTCCGATGGCATGGCGCGGATGCTCCACGGCGTGCGCCCCGGAATGCGGGATTATGAGGTGGCGGCGTTGATTGGCTGGAACGGTTTCCCCCTAAGCTGCCACATCACCTTTGCCACCGGGGATCTGCCGGGGCTGAGTGGCCCTACCGGGCGCATCATCCAGCGCGGCGAACCGATGTCGTCGAATTTGGCCTATTGGGGGAGCAACAGTTGTCGGGCTGGCTGGGTGGCGGAAACGGCCGTTGATCTCCCCACCGCCGCCCAGGATTACGTGGAAAACTTCGCCGGAATTTACTTTGAAGTGATGGCTGAATGGTTTGGCCTGATGCAAATCGGCATGTCGGGCGACACTATCGCCCGGCTGATTGCCGACAAGCTCCCCAGCGACAAATTTGGCATTACCCTCAACCCCGGCCACCTCATCCACCTCGACGAATGGCTCAGCTCCCCCATCTACCTTGGCTCCGACCTGCCGCTGCAATCGGGCATGGTGATGCAGGTAGATGTCATCCCCGTCCACCCCGTTTACGCCTCCACCCGCGTCGAGGATGGGCTGGTGCTGGCCGATGCCACCCTGCGCCAAACGCTGGCTACCAGTTATCCACAGCTTTACGGCCGTTGCCAGCAGCGCCGCGCCTTCATGACCGACGTGTTGGGCATTGCCCTGCCGGAAGAAGTGCTGCCCCTGTCCAACATCCCCGGCATCGTTCCCCCCTTCTTCCTGGCACCCAACCAGGTCTTTGCCATGCGCTAAACAAAGTGGGGAAAGGGGTAGGAGGGAAAAACGGCCGTTTTTCCCTCCCACCCCCTGACTCCAGCCCAAAATAAAGCAACCCCCTGCTTTTAAAGAGCGCTCTGGTTTATTTAACGGCCGTTTGCCTGCTCAGAGTTGAAAATGATCAATCTCTAATTCACTACCGACATCAATTTCGCTAACACCGCAGTAACCGCAACAAAAATGATATTGCTCACGCACTTTTATGCGATTTCTGTTTGAAATAGCCATCAAATTGCTAATTGAGTGTAAGCGTTTTGAACAGCAGAATAACGTTGCTCAAATTCTCTGAGCCAGCGTTTGGTATCAGCAATGAGCAAAGCTTGCTGGTTGAGCAGTTGCACTAATTCATTGTTTTCTGTCTGATGGTTTTCCAAAACTTTCTGTAAAGCAACTTGTTCAGATTCTAGTCTCTGCAAGGTAGAGAGTGTCGTTTCTGATTCGACAATCTCTACCATTGCTCGTATTTCTGCCAGCTCTTTTTGTTCCACTTCAGTTAAATTGCCGCTTAATTTGCGTAGGCGTAGTTCTGTAAAACGCTGCTCGATTTCTGGTGTCCACTTATTTGTCATATGCGAATCCTTTCACTTTTTTGCCATTATATCAGATGACAGGAAGGAAATGATTGGTTACGAAAGAAGTTCAACTTCTTCTGAGAAGTTGAACTTCTAAATGGGCAACGTCTCCGGCATCGTTCCCTTCCACCCCCTGATGCCAGCCCAACAAAATCTTGTCTTCGCCTACTAAAGCGGCTTTTGCGGAGGTGTGCCAAGATGGGCGTTTCCATCTTGACACACCGAAGTAAAGGCCGCGCCCAACTTCAAGTTGACCGTTTTGTGATTCTTTAACTTAGTCTGTGTTCCATTACGTAACTTGTTATCCTCTCTACACGTCTAAAAGACGTTTTGATGGTGTAAGAGAAATCTTGGCGTGTGGAAGAAACTCGAAATTTTCGTTAACAACTACAAAAAGCTGAAACTCCTTACCATAAATTTCTTCCAATTGCTGGAATTGTTGAAGAACTTTTTCGTACGATTCCCTAGCAAGATTATCTTGACGTAGGGTATCAATGATCATGAACTTGGGAATAAAAGAGGATGACTCCAATGAGAATCGCAGTAGGGCATAAAAATATCCTAAGATAGCCATATTTTTCTCTGTGGCACTTTTTGCCCTGTAATCATAATTGTCAATTTTTGGCAAGTAGGTTTTGCTAGTAATTTCTGTTTCTGTATTTGGAAAGAACTGGGTATAGAATTGATGAAAAAATCGTTTGAATGGTAACAGTTTGTTTTCTGCATTTCTTTCTTGCTCTAATATTTCGGCCTTCTGTTGACGTATTTTTACCAAGTCTTCTTGTACTTTTGTAAGTACATCTTGCAATTTTTGAATTTGTGAATGCCAGCGCAATTTTGTTTGCAGTTGATTTTTTTCGCTTTCTAATCTGGTTAATGCCCGATTGAGGATAACAATGTTGTCAATTGCTGGCGAAACGAGCTCCAACATCATATCGTCAAGCGAAGCTCTCTTTTGATTTAATTCGTTTTCCAATTGGACTAAACTTTCCTCAATTTGCTGAATATTTTTCTCATAACGTTCCTGTAATTCTACAAGTTCTTCAAGTTGTGATTCGATTTGACCTTCATAAAGAGTAAGTTCCTCAATATCATTCGCATGCTCTATTAAAGGACGCCCACAAACACTACAAACACTTTCCAATTCCCTTATTTTCATCTCGTCGGTTATTGCTTGTAAGCATCTTGGACATTGTTCAAACTCAAATGAAGCTAACTGATTCACGGACGATCGCACTCTTATAGCTTTATCCAAGTCCTCTGCTAATTGATTTTCTAGTTCCCAATAAGAGCGTAATGTTTGAGTAGTAAAGTGTAATTCTTGCTTCTTCGCACCCAAGGCGTTTTCAAGTGCCAAAATTTCTTCACGTAAAGGATTTGCATAGCTCGATTGTGCTTGCATATGTTGGTGAATTGATGCTATTTGGCTTTCAATCCCTGAATATTCTTCATCAATCTGTCCTAGACGGGTTAAAATTCCGGCAGGATCGAGCATTTCCACATCATTGAGAAATCGATTCAAGTATTCGATTTCCTTTTCTCTATCAGTTCGCTCTTTAGTTAATTCATCTTCTCTAACGAGCAATTCATAGGAATTAGGAAAACTAATACCTGTGAGTAATTTGAATATGGCGATACGATCCTTTTCCGGCAGATTTGCTTGTATCTCAGAAAAACCTTTTGTCTGATCAATATGTAAACCATCATATACATTACTGAAGGTAATAGATTTTTCACGTCCTGATGTTCTATCAATTACACTAACCAGAGGAATACCAAGCCGCTGTAATAAAAAATCAGACATTTCACCCCGAAGAAATGTGGTTTTAGGGCGAAATATGTCATCTATCCGTCCCTGATAAACCACTAATTCTTGTGAGCCGTGAAACTTGCGATCTACAGTGTAAGGAATCTCGTTAAGTTCTACTTCAAGGACTAGTTTTTCACACTGTTTAATCTCAGGAATAAAATCTCGAATATTTAGATTTGCACCTAATCCAAACTCAAAGAGCTTGAGAAGCGTAGTACGACCAGTACTGTTCTCTCCTCGTATAACATTTAACCCTTTGCTAAACGGCGTTGCCTTCAACGCTAATCCTCCATCTTTGCGGCTTACTCGAATTTCTGTAATGACAAGGCTGGGAGAATGGTTGTTCATATATTCTTACTCTCGTTTTGTAACGGGAATTACTTGCCGATGTGGCAGTCTAACGACTTCAGGGAAATGACGATAAATAAAATCCTTTATCTGGGTTCCTGAAACATCGCCAAATATTTTTTTGACGATACGGCAGCGTTCAGCTAATGTGTAAAATTCTTGTTGCTCAATCAAGTCTTCTGTCAAGTGATTTCCTCTTTCAGTCAACAAAAAATTATCCATATTGCCTTTTTGCTGAATTACTATTAGATCTTTGCCACTAAGATAAGCAAGAACGAGATAATATTTCTGATCCCAAGGCCCATATTTATACCGAATCATGTGTGATTCAACGGTTGGACTCGATTTGATGATCTGCTTCGCCTCTTCTGCAATGGTCAGTTTGCCTTCTATTTCAGCCGCTTTTAGCAGATAACTGGGATACCTTACAAAGAAATCTAGCTTGGCTAATTTAGTACGACCTTCAATGCTAGGTGTGCCAGCTAAGGCTATCAGCAGAGCTAGTCGTGTTGCATGGTATGGTATATTATCGTCAAGAAGAAACAGAGTTGCAGGAGGACGATTTGCTGTAGCACCGAATTTATCGGCTAAATTCTGCAAGCTGGCAGGTGGCCGTGGGGGGTAAATATTGGTCATCAAAATCAATCCAAAGGATACCAATCATGATGACATTCAGCAGTAAGCTGACACATCATCCCATGTAAATAATCAGATGTCACATCAATTGGTGGCTGTTTGAGTTGTTCTCGGGTTGCAAGGTCTTCTAACCCGTTGATGATTTTCTTGTAGGTTTGAATTGGTTTACGATCATCGCTTGAGAATACCTTTCCCCTATGACAAATGCCCCAAACTGCATAACGCAATTCTGCAATGTATAAAGCTGCAAAGCTGATTTGTTGCCTATATAAATAAGAAAAATAATTTCTGCTCTCAATAAAGTATTTGGCAAAATTAGTATTCAAGTCTTCAGTTTTTTGGCGCAAGTCACGAATTTGTGACTCCTCATTTTCATCATTCAAATCAAATTGATTCAAGTTGGGTTCTCTAAACGGACCAACTACGCACTTTTCTAAATCTTGTAGCCTAATTTTCCGCATCTCTATGGCTTGTTCATATGTTGCTGTATCTGGTGCTTTGACCCGTTCTCGAAGCAATTGAGTAATAGAATTGTAAATCCTGCGTAAGTTTATGCTATCAATACTAATGCCACGCATTTCTAATAACTCTTGGAGAGCTAGAGTATTCGAAGACTCTAATCCTCGTTCGTGCAAATAATCAGTAACAATACGAATGTTCCAAAAAAAATTCTCTGTTTCATCTAAATTGCTAAATTCCCAGTCTAAACGCAATTTCTCAAATAATTTTTCTGCGTCGCTTCTCTCTTTTTCGTTTTGATAACAAATATTTTTCCCCATGTGGGTTAATGTCTTCATACGACCCAGATTTGGTTCGCGTTTTTTTCCTCTCATAGACGAGTATTTAGCTGTTTGATCGCTAACAAACCAAAAAGTATTATCTTCTCCAAATTTGCCTCTAACTTTGATAAAATTTGTCCAAATTCCACGAGATTTCAAATCGCTCAAAGTCCAGTACTCGCTACTTTTTTGTTTGACCTGATAGAATTCGTAGGTTCCATTTTTCCGTTTGACCACTACATCTTCATGGGTCTCGGATGATACAAATTCATATTCTTCTGGCTTTGCTAACATTTCCAGACACTTTTCCGCTGCAAAGTGAAACTGATAATCAATGCCTGAGATGTTGATTGCGCCACCATCATCTTCTTGGCGAATATTCTCTAAATTTGGTGTTGATTGGTGTTTTTGTATCTGGTTCGACATTGAGAGTAGCCAACTTGATTAATGTTAAAAATAAATGAATATCCATAAGTATGAAAATCAAAGGTATCAGAACTTGTTGAGTGCGATATGATTGGCACGCTAACGAAAAAGGATTAATGCAACGCGAAGTCTCCGAAGCCGCCGCCTAATTGCTGTTGAACGAAGCCGTTGAATGGAGGGCTATAGGGAAATTGATGCGCAAAAGAGTAGAAAATGGAACCCGCCAAAATCAACAGGCTGCTCCATTGTAGCAGGAGAAGTGCAAAAATCGCAAGAACCTGTCGGCCAAAGGGTGCGACAGGATTTGGTGTAGGACAGGTTGAAGCACTCCCTATTGGCAACTTTTTGGTTTAAATTGGCTGAAGATCGGCCTAAAATCGTCAAGCATTGTCAAACCGATTCCAATCAACGGCCGTTTTTCGCATCCTTCCACGAATTTTTGTCACACTCGAAGGCAGTATGCCACAGCAACTAAAGCAGCTTCTCGAGCAAGCTTGCCTACGCCCCTACGGCCGTTCTTCACTGCGATCCGTCGCCAGCGGCGGTTCCGGGGAGAGGGCGGAAATTTCGGCGCGGAGTTCGGCCGTCATGGGAATGTCCAACGCCCCCAGCGAGCTTTTGAGCTGCGCCAGGCTGCGTGCCCCCACGATGGGAGCCGTGACGGCCGGGTGGCTGCCCACCCAGGCCAGCGCCAGTGCCGCCGGGTCATACCCCCGCGCCTGGGCAAAGGTGACAAACCGTTCCGCCACTTCATACAGCAGCGGGTCGCTGTAGCGGGAGGCATACATTTTGTTTTCTACCAAACGGCCGTTTTCCGGCCTCTTCTCCCGCCCATACTTCCCCGTCAGCAGCCCCGCCCCCAGCGGATTATACGGAATCACCGCCAAATTTTCCGCCTGCGCCATCGGCAGCAGCTCCACCTCCGCCTGCCGCTTCACCAGATTATACATCGGCTGAATACACTCATACCGCGCCCAGCCGTGCCGCGCCGACACCCCCAACGCCTTCATCACCTGCCACGCCGCATAGTTGCTGGCCGCCGGGTACAAAATTTTGCCCTGCCGCACCAAATCATCCAGCCCGCGCAGCGTTTCTTCCAGCGGGGTGTGGTGGTCAAAGTGGTGGATAAAGTAAATGTCGAGGTAGTCGGTGTTCAGCCGCCGCAGGCTGGCCTCAACCGCATGGCGAATATTGAGCCGCGAACCACCGCGTGCATTGCGGTCTGTCCCCATCTGCCCAAAAAATTTACTGGTGATGATGAGTTCACTCCGCTTGCCCGCCATGAGCCTGCCCAGCACCTCTTCGGAACGGCCACCCACATAGACATTGGCACAGTCGAAAAAGTTGATGCCCCTGTCGAGACAATGGTTAAAGAGTGCCGCCGATTCCGCTTCGTCGGCATCGCCACCAAAAAGCATGGTGCCAAAGCACAGGCGTGAAACCTGCACGCCGCTGTTGCCAAGATAAGTGTAATTCATGAGTACTCCTGAGGGGGGATTGAGAGATTGGGAGATTGAGAGATTGAGAGACTGAGAGACTATGAGACTATGAGACTGTAGTCTCTCAGTCTCATAGTCTCCAAATCTCTTAGTCTCCTCGTCTCCTAGTCTCCAATCCCCTAATCTATCTGCGCTAGTAAATTTTGCGGGGCCATAATAATTGGCCAGGGGCTGGGCACTTCGCCAACGGGCACGTCAATGATAGTGGGCACGTCAGGGGTAGCGAACGCTTGGCGCAGGGCACCGCGCAACGCTTCAGGGGAGTCGGCGCGTAGCCCTTGGGCACCGTAGGATTCGGCCATTTTGACGAAATCGGGGTTTTGCAGGTCGGAGGCGATGAAGCGGCCGCCGTAATTTTCTTTTTGCATCCGGCGGACGTTGCCAAAGGCGCCATCGTTGAAGACCAGGGTGACGAGGCCGATGTTGTGCTGAACGGCCGTTGCCAGCTCCTGCACCGTAAACATAAAACCCCCATCCCCCGACACCAACACCACCGGCTTGTCTGGCTGCGCCACCTTTACCCCCAGCGCCGTGGCAAACCCCCACCCCAGCGTCCCCTGATAGCCGGGGGAAATAAAGGTGCGCGGTTTGTAGACCGGGAAAACGAGGCGGCTAGCAAACCCCATCTGCGTCACTTCATCCACAAAAATACCGTCTTCGGGCAGTTCGGCGCGAATGGCGGTCAGGTACGCCTTCTGCGGCCCCAGCCGGTCGGTCAATTTGTCCACCCGGCCGCGCAATGCCGCCATTTCGTCGCGGCGGGAGGGGCGGGCGCGGTTGTATTTAGGCACCAATTCCAGCATCGCCTCCAGCCCCTCTTTGGCATCGGCCAGCAGGCTCAGCGGGGTTTCGGGATGGCGTTCATGCTCTTCGGGGTCAATGTCAATGCGGATCAGCTTGCTGGGGTCGAGGTTCCAGCGGTTGCGGGTCATGTAGAGGCGAGTGCCAATGGCCAGCACCGCGTCGGCCTGCTCCCACAGCGTTTGCCCGGCGGGGATGTATTGATTGAGGTAATGGTCGCTGCTGAGGACGCCGCGTCCCATGCTGTAGGTGACAACGGGGGCTTGCAGCATTTCCGCCAGTTGACGCACCTCGTCGCTGGCATCCAGCGCCCCGCTGCCCACAAAAATGACTGGGTTTTTGGCTGCGCCCAGCCGCCGCGCCGCTTCTTCGGCCAGATCGGGGTCGAGGGTGGGGTTACTGATTTCCACCCCGCCGGGCAGCAGCTCGACCTCTTCTTCCTGCGCCAAAACGTCCATGGCGCACTCAAGGCCAACGGGGCGCGGACGGCCGTTATTGAGCTGTCGAAATGCCTCATTGACCAGCCCCGGAGCCGCCGCCGGGGTTTCAATTGCCGCCGCCCACTTGGTCAGCGACTTCAGAATGCCCATTTGGTCGGGAATTTCGTGCAAAAAGCCGTAGCCTTTGCCAATGTAGGGGGTGGGGATTTGCCCCGTCAGGCACAGCACTTTGGCGTTGGCACCATAGGCGGTGGAGAGGGCGGTGGTGGTGTTGAGGAAGCCTGCGCCGGGGACGACGCTGTAGACCCCTTCTTTGCCGAGGGCTTGGGAGTAGCCCAGCGCCATGTAGGCGGCGCCTTGCTCGTGGCGGGTGTGGATGACGCGGATTTTGCCCCCTTCGTCGTGCAGGGCGTTAAAAAACTGGTCATTTTGCACGCCGGGCAGGGCAAATAGGGTGTCTACGTCGTGGCGCAGCAGGGATTTGACGATGGCTTGACCACCGGTTAGTTTGGGCATGGGAATTTGTCTCCTGAAAGATGAATAGGACGCAGATTTCCCTGATTTTCCTGATAAAGAATCAGGTAGATCAGGAAAATCTGCGTCCCATTTCTTATGTAAAAATTTCGTCTACACAGTGGCCGTCCCATTGGGGAGCGGGGGGGATGTTGAGAACGGCCGTTAACGTGGGCGCACTGTTGAGCAGGCTCACTGGCTGGGCAATTTCATGGTTTTGCCGAATGCCAGGCCCAGTAATAATCCACGGAATGTCCATATCTTCCGGCATGTCGGTGCCGTGGGTGCGGTCGTGGCCGCCGTGGTCGCTTTGCAGCAGCACCGTGCTGTGCGGGGGCAGCCCAACCAGCATTTCCCCCACCACCCCATCCACCAGCGACACCTGCGCCAGATATTCGGGCGACATCCAGCCGTAGGCGTGGCCGACCTCATCCAGCGAGCCGAGGTAGAGGAACAGGAAGTCGGGTTTTTCCACGTTGATATAGCGCACCGCCCGCTGCATCAGCTTGCGGTCGCCGTGGATGAAGTCGTGGGAACTGGCGTGGAAATGGCTATAGTGGAGGCTGCCCGGCCGGCCGATATCGCGCAACGGTTCCCAATTATAAAAGAAACCGCTGCGTAGCCCCGCTTGCTGTGCCTGTTCAAACAGACCCGGCAGCGGTCGTGCCAGCGGCTGGTACAAATTTTGCATGATACCGTGGCGGGTAGGTGGCACAGCGTGGAAGATGGACATGTGGCAAACAAGGGTGATGCTGGGCAGCACCGACTGTGCTTGCAATGTCCACGCGCCCCGCTGCCGCATTCCGTTGATGTGGGGGGCATCGGCCACCAACAGCGCGTCGGGGCGCAGGCCGTCAATGAGAGTGAGTACGGTTGTCATCGCTTTTTGAGAGAACAGGACGCAGATTTACCTGATCAACCTGATAAGAATCAGGAAAATCAGGTAAATCTGCGTCCCATTTCTATTCTTCATCTACCAATGCCATACTTGATCCCACGCCTGGAGCCAATCTTTGCCGGTGCTGACGACTTTGAGGGGTTCGATGAATTCGACGCCGTGGCGGCCTTTGAATTCGAGGGCTTTGTCGGGGGTGTCTACTTCGACGATGATTTGGGTGGGTTTGGCGGGGACGTAGGGGGAAACGGCCGTTCGATCCTGCAACGCCCGATACGCCCCATCCTCAATCATCTGCCGCGCCCGCACAGGGGGAATTTGCCGCGCCGAATAGCGGCTGAGGCCGTGCTTGACGGCGACGGTGGTGAGACCTGGCCCCAGCAGTTCGGCCGATTCCCGACAAACGGCCGTATCGCCCGTCACCAGCAGCACCGGCACGCCATAATGACCACACAGCGCGGCGTTGATCCCCAGTTCCCCCACCAAATCGTCGTTGAACCAGAGATTTTTCCATTTGACGGTGGAAATGGTGTGGCACAGCACCCCGTCGGGCGTGCCAGCGCGGGCGTGCATTCCCACCATCAGGGCGGCATCGCACCCCGTTTCCAGCATGTCGGTGTAGCGCGACCAGGCGTGGTGCGCCACCCATTCGCAGTCGGGGTCGAGCAGTTCGGGGACAAAGGAGTTGAATGACCAATCCTGCCCCGCGCCGTGGCAGTCCACGGCCACAATTTCCGTTGCGCCAGCCCGCTTGGCTCCGCGCACGGCGGCGTTAATTTCTTCGGTGTAGAGCCGTCGCCCTTCTTCATACATTTGGTGGCCGCCTGTCACCTGGCTCCAGGTCACAATCCCGCTCACCCCTTCCATGTCGGACATGATTAAGACGCGCATCAAGACCTTCCTTTTTAAAGAATGGGACGCAGATTTACCTGATTTTCCTGATAAAGAATCAGGTAGATCAGGTAAATCTGCGTCCTGTTTTTATCCCGGCTGCCCATACACATCCGTGCGGCGGTGCATGAGGGAGGGGAGTTCCTGGCGGATTTTGTCCTGGGCGTTGTAGGCCACGTCGGCCACAATGACGCCTTCCCGTTCGGGGGCGCGGGCGATGACGGTTCCCCACGGATCTACGATCATGGAGCTGCCGTAGCAGAAACGGCCGTTTCCATGCACCCCAATTTGCGCCGGACAGACCATATACACCTGGTTTTCAATGGCACGGGCGCGAATTAGCGACTCCCAATGGTCTTTGCCGGTATAAAGGGTGAAGGCCGCCGGAAGAAAAATCACCCGCGCCCCATTCAGCGTCAACGCCCGAAACAGCTCCGGGAAGCGGATATCGTAACAAATAGACAGCCCCACATTGCCGTGTTCCGTCTCAAACGTCACCATCTTGTTCCCCGCCGCAATCGCATCCGACTCCTTGTACGTTTTTTGTCCCTCAATGTGGATGTCAAACAGGTGGAGCTTGTCATAGCGGGCAACCATTTGCCCGGCCGGGTCAAAAATCAGCGTGCTGTTCAGCACCTTGTTGGGGTCATCTGCCCGCACCGGAATGCTGCCCCCGTGGACATAAATGCCGTGCTGCTGCGCCTTGGCCGCCAAAAAGTCGCTGGTCTCGCCGGGAACAGCCTCCGCCCCCCGCAGCGAATCCTCTCGCTCCCCCAGCATGTTGAACATCTCCGGCAGCCCTACCATCTGCGCCCCCAGCGCCGCCGCCTCATCAATCAGCTCCCCAGCCCGCCGCAAATTCGCCGCTTTGTCATTCTGCGAATTCATTTGACAGGCCGCAATGCGAAATGGTCTCATTGGTTTTCTCCGTTAAAAATTGGTCGCGGACAATGCTGCAAAATTCATGAATTGTATTCGTGGTGGTGTCGCCGCTTATCAATCTTTCTGCGTTTTATGGGTCTCCAACCTCTTCACTCAGGAACGAGGATTAAATAAGTTACGCAAGAAGTTCAACTTCTCAGAAGAAGTTGAACTTCTAAATGGGCAACTTATTTAATTTCCATTCCTCATCTGTATCAACGCCATTACTGATGTGCCACAGGTATTATATGAGCAGCGGTTCTATCTAACAATCTTTGGCAGATGGCACAGCCTGTCAGGAAATTTCACGCAAGTGGAGACGGTGCTACGACAAGGTGCGTAAAAAGGTGGCAACGCGGTTAAGGCCGGCCGTCAGGTAGTCGGGTTCAGAGCCAAAGCCAAAGCGTAGGTGGCCGTCCATGCCAAAACAGTCGCCGGCCACCACCAACACCGACTGCTCTTGCCGCAGCCGGGTGGTGAGTTCGGTGGAGTTGATGGCGAAGTCGTAGCGCATGAAAGCCATGCCGCCAGCCTGGGGAGGGGTCAGGGATAAACGGCCGTTTTGCTCCGCCACCCACTCCTGCACCAGCACCAAATTTTGCCGCAGCCACTCCCGGTTCCGCCCCAAAATCCCGTTTCGCATCTCCCTGTCACCCAGCACAAACGTCCCCGCCCGGTCGCTCAAAATCCCCGGTGTGATGGTGGTATAGTCAGAACTGGCCCAGCATTGAGCAATGAAGTCGGCCGGCCCCACCAGCCACCCCAGCCGCAGCCCCGGCAACCCATATGCCTTGGACAACCCGGCCGTGACCACCACCTTGTCATACATTCCCCAAAAGCTGCGCGTCTCCACGCTATCCAGCTCCGCCCCACGATACACCTCATCCGAAAAAACCCACGCTCCCACGGCCTGCGCCGCCGCCACAATGGCCGCCATCGCCTCGCTGCTCAACCGCGACCCGGTGGGGTTGTTGGGGTTGCAGATCGCAATGACCCTGGTGCGGGGCGAAACAAGCTGCCGCAGTTCGTCCAGATCTGGCTGCCAGCCCAGCTCCTGGCGCAAAGGCAGCGGCTTTACCGTTACCCCTAGCACCCGCGCCACACCCCAAATTTGCATATAGTTGGGTACCATGTAGACGATCTCATCGCCCGGCTCTAGCTGCGTCCAGTTTGCCAAGAAGTTGGCCTCGGCCGAGCCATTGGTTGCCAGCACAGAATCGGCCGTTGCGCCGGGATAATAGCTGCTAATGGCCTCGCGTAGCGGGATGGAGCCGTTGGTTTGCCCATATCCTAGCCGCAGCGACAGCAATTCGTCTAACTGCGCCGGGCTAAACAGCTCGCGCAGGGTGAAGGGATGCAGCCCACTTTCGGTCAGGTTGTAGGCGACCAGGTTTTCCCACAGGGATTGATCACGTTCTAGTTGAAAGGTTTCGATTTTCATGGGGGTATTTTAGCTTAAACAGAGCAGACACATAGATCTGCCCCTATTTTGCCAACACGAAGCCGAGGGTTATGAGGAGTTGCGCCAGATAGTAGCTGCTCATGACCAGAAAATCACGGTGGGGAAACGGCCGTAAAAATTTGTCTACCGCAATGCCTGTGTCTGACAGCATGAAAGTGATGGCACCGGCAACGGCCAGCCAGCTAAACGGCCGTTTTAGCGACGCACTGATCCCCATTCCCATGCTTACCACAATATAAACCACCACCGGCACTTTTAGCTTGCCCAAACGGGGCCAAAGCTGCCATGTAACGGCCACGCCCAGCAGCAAAATAAGGGCAATGGGCAGCAGCGACACCGGTTGCCAGGCTGGGTTTTGCAAAAAAGCGGCAATATAGCACAGATGCCCCAGCAAAAACGCCCCCAACCCCACGACAAAATACCGCTCCCCATCCAGCGCCAGGGCAATGTCGCCCACGGCGGAAAATAACAGTGCTGCCACAACCAGCCCACTGTCACGACCGTTCCACAGCGCCAAGAGCAAAATCGGCAATGCTTTGAGGAGAAAATGGGCAGGCAGCCGCCGCTGCTGCGTCGCCAGGTAAAAAAGTGCAAGAGCCAGGTAAACGAGTAAGAAAGGTGACATATTATCCCGCCAATGGTCATAAACTGACATTTTGTTTGTCGGCTACAAGTAACAAGTAACAGGTGGCAAGTCTTGTCAGCAAACAAGACTTGCCACCTGTTACTTGCAACCTGTAAGCAAGAAACTGTACTTTTATGACCTTGATATGTATTAAAGAAGTATAACAGCTTCTAAACAATTCTAGATATTACGCCAGACGTTTAGAAAACGGCCTTCTGTAATGTTTATTTAAACGGCCGTTTGTTAAGATAATAAGAGCTTGGCACTGTGCTATCATTGGTAGTTTGCATCATGTTCACACGTAGCCGATATTGTTTTGTTTATTATAGTAATCAAGTCACTGATTGGAGGGTTTAATGAGCCAAAATAAACGCAGTATCCCTAAATCAAGCGCAATGGGAATGCTTGTGGCGTTGGTGTTGTTGTTATTAACGGCCGTTTCACAACAAAAACCAACCCATGCTGCCACTGAAAGCATCATCGTACAGGGCAGCAGCCTCAATGAAGTCATCGCCGCTGTGGAAAGCGTTGGGGGAACTGTTACCCATAAGCTCGATATTATTGATGGGGTTGGGGCATTGTTAACGCCGCAACAACAGCAGCTTTTAAAGCACAATCGCAGCGTCTCGCGTCTGATGGAAAATTACAACGTGCGGTCTACCACTGACAGTACATCACAAAACGCCTTATCTCCCCTGGCAACCGTGCGCGATGAATTTAGCGAAGCGAGCTATGCCTTAAACGCAGGGACTGAAAATTGGAAAAACAGTTGGAACGAGAAGGATTCGGCGGGAAGTGGCCCAACTACAGGAGATGTTCAGGTGGTAAACGGCCGTTTGCGTCTGCACGGCAACAGCAGCAACACCGTCAGTATCGGCCGTTCGGTCAGCATGGGCGGCAATATCACCATCGCCAACCTCACCTTTGACTTTGAAACCGCCAGTGGCGTTGACAACAATGACAGCATCCTTCTCGAAATCGCTTCCGATGGTATCAACTATCAGCCTTTAGAGACTTTCAACAAAATCAAGGGAACCGCTCAGGGAAATCGTAAGTACGACATTACCGCCTATACCACCTATTGGACAACTATTCGTTTCCGTGTTGATGCCAACTATACCGATGCCGACGAATTTTTCTATGTTGACAACGTACAAATCGAATACGATCTCTACCGTCCCCACACCCATTACCCCACTTTAACCGGAGCAACCAACCTACACGATGAAGGCATCAATGGTAAAGACGTAACGGTGGCCGTTCTCGATACAGGCATTGCCGACAGCTTTGTCTTTGCCTACCGGCCGGATTGGAAAGACCGCCACCTGGCAACCTATGATGCCATTCAGGATAAACAGTTAACCTGGCGGGAGAATGATGACCGCAGTGGGCATGGCAGTCACGTTACCAGCATCATTTCTAACCCAACTACCAGCAGCCTGGAAGAGAAATTTAACGGCATCGCGCCCTACGCCAATCTGGTCATCGTCAAAGCATTTGGTGCTAACGGTGGCGGCACCTATCTTGATGTGATTCGCGGGCTTGACTGGGTGGTTGCCCACAAGGATGAATATAACATTCGCGTTCTCAACCTGTCGTTTAGCAGCGAGCCAAAATCATATTACTGGGATGACCCGCTAAACCAGGCCGTCATGCGTGCCTGGGAAGCAGGAATTGTGGTGGTGGCAGCGGCCGGCAACACAGGCCCAGACCCAATGACCATTGGTGTGCCGGGCAATCTCCCCTACATCATTACCGTCGGAGCGATGAGTGATAACTACACACCGCTAGACGGCAGCGACGACGTTCTGGCCTCTTTCTCCTCCAGCGGCCCAACTGTAGAAGGGTTTGTAAAGCCAGACCTGGTAGCCCCAGGTGGGCATATTCTGGCGATGATGGAGGCCGACACGCAAATTGCCACGGCTCATCCTGAATACCATGATACCCGTAGCTACTTCACCATGTCGGGGACATCGCAAGCAACGGCCGTTGTTTCTGGTGTGGCTGCCCTTATGCTGCAAGCTGACCCCACACTCACACCCAACCAAGTCAAATCCCGGCTCATGACCTCGGCTTACCCAGCCATGAACGAAAACGGCGACCTTGCCTATAGCATCTTTCAACAGGGTGCCGGTCTGGTAAATGCCTACGATGCCGTGCATTTTGCAGACAGCCCGGTTGTGGCAAACCAGGGGCTTGATGTGGCCGCTGATTTAGCTGGCACCGCCCACTTTGGTGGCCGTGCCAACCAGGATGAAGCAGGCAATTACTACATCATGGATGGTAATGGCAATGCAGTTGATGGCTACTTCTGGAATGGCGGCTACTTCTGGAACGGCGGCTACTTCTGGAATGGTGGCTACTTCTGGAATGGTGGCTACTTCTGGAATGGCGGCTACTTCTGGAATGGTGGCTACTTCTGGAATGGTAGCTACAATTGGGACACAAATACCGTTTGGAACAGCCAAAGTAGCTCTATTGGTGCGTGGGTTCCGCAAGAATAACGACTTTTTTGCCTAATCGCATCAAAAAGGCAGGCTCATCTATTGATCCCTGCCTTTTTCTCTTTATACTTTGGAGGGTATTGATGCAATAAGCTGCAGCACATTCCAGAAGTATCAATCTATGAAAAATTCTTTTTTCACACCCTACAAAGCATATCTCTTCATCATCAGCCTGACAGGGGTACTTATTGTTGGGTGGAGCACTTTTCAGATGCCCACCTATTTGCCTTTTGCGCTTTTCTTTGCCTTGCTGCTGTTAGCAATCTTTGCTGAGATTACAACAACTTCCGTCCAACTTTCCCAAGAATCTGGTATAACGTTTGATGTTGGCACAAGCATTGGCATGACGGCGATTGCCCTGTTTTCGCCCACAGCTGGGGTGTTTATTACTGCGGCAGCGAATGTTAGCTTGTGGCTGGTAAAGCCCAGCAAACGGGGTACCTGGAAGAAGAGTCTGTCGCAGCTTTTGTTTAATAACGGGATGCACGCCATTGCCATTTTGGGGGCAGGCTATTTTTTTATTTGGCTGCAAGACTTTTGGGGTACTGTCACGGTTGCAACGTACATTCTTTCATTTGTATTAACGGCCGTTTTCTACGACCAACTCAATCTTTGGCTCTTACTCATTATTCTGCGCTTGCAACACGGCAAAAACTTCAGCACCATTGCCATGTGGAAAGACAATCTCTGGGCCATGCCCATCAATATTGTCGTCCTGGCAAGTGGGGGTATGCTTCTGACCTACGCAGCGCAGCAATATAACCTGATTGGCATTGTCATCTTCTTCCTCCCCATTCTGCTGACTGCCTACGCCTTTCGTCTCTATGTGCGCCAAATGCGCTCACACATGGATAACCTGGAAAGCATCGTAGCTGAGCGAACCCAGGAACTGGAAACACGGACACAAGAGCTTGAAGCGGTTAATCGTGAAAAAGATGCTTTTTTGGCCGTGCTGACGCACGACATGAAAACCCCGCTCAATAGCATTGGCCTCTATGCCGAGCTAATTGAACAACGCCCCGCAATTCTGGAAACCAAACCCCATATTCCCCGTTCTATTCGGCGTAACCAGCAAGCGTTACTGAATATTGTCAACAACATCCTGGATTTGGAGAAGTTACAGGCTGTGGGGAGTATGCCGCTGTATAAAGAAACCTTTGATCTGCAAATGTTGACCGAATACCTGGTTGAATCTATTCACCCCCAGGCGCAGGAAAAGGGCATTACCATCAGCTATGCCCCCCGAATAACGGCCGTTATGCTCGAAGCCGACCAACAGCAAATTGAACGGGCGCTTATCAATCTGGTATCCAACGCCATCAAATACACACCAGAGGGCGGCAAAATCAATATTGAGATAAGTGAGGAGGCAGAAACGGCCGTTGTTGAAGTCAGTGACAACGGCTACGGCATTCCCCAGGAAGAACTCCCCTACATCTTTGAACGATACCGCCGCGTTAGCAAACACAAACACTTGGCCAGTGGCACAGGCCTGGGTCTTGCAGTTTCCAAAGCAATCATCGAAGCACACAATGGACACATTACCGCCATCAGCGAGGAAGGCCAGGGAAGCACCTTTATCTTACAGCTCCCCCTGCTACCGCATTCAGCACCTTCCCCACTCTACCAGGAAAGCAACCCAACATGAGTAATCTGGTCAAAAAAGAGTACACCATTCTCATTGTAGACGACACGCCAGCCAACCTTCGGCTCTTAATGACCTATCTGCAACGGCCTGGCTTCAATATCCTCAGCGCACGCAACGGGCAAAGCGGCTTACAGCGTGCCCAATATGGGCAACCCGATCTGATCCTGCTAGATGTACTCATGCCGGGCATTGACGGTTTTGAAACGTGCCGCCAGCTAAAAGCACACCCGCAAACAGCCAACATCCCCGTCATTTTTATGACGGCTCTATCAGACAAAGAGTACATTGTGCAAGGTTTTCAGGCTGGAGCTGTAGACTACATCACCAAGCCCATCCAGGTAGATGAACTATGGGCAAGAGTAACAACCCATTTGCGCATACACGACCTCACACAGCATTTGGAGCAAGAAATCACCGCCCGCACAGGTGAGCTAGAAGAATCGCTTACCCGTGAAAAACTGCTGGCCGCCGAATTACGCACGGCATTAGAACATCAGCGCGAGTTGGACACCATCAAAACACAGGTAATCAACGTCGTCTCGCACGAATTTAGAACGCCACTAAACATTATTTCTGGTTCATTTGCGCTTCTCCGCGAGCATTTAAACACGCTCACCCAGCAGCACCGCAACACCATCTTCAACCGCATTGACCAATCCATTTTGTATTTGACTGAACTTCTGGATGATGCTTTTTTTGTCAATGCTTCTCACGATCAAAATATTGCCGTTCAATCCGAACCTGTTATCTTGCCAACATTAGTACAAAAGTTAGTACAAGAACTGCAATTACAACATAGCAACCGTAAAATCATTAGCCATTTTCACAACCTGGAGGCACCGATACAGGTTGATCCCAGACTCTTACGCCATGTCATTGCCAATCTCTTATCCAATGCCCTCAAATTTTCTTCACCACCCAGCCCTGTCTACCTGGCAGCTTGTCTAGAAAGCCATCTTGTAACGATCTCCATTCAAGATGAAGGGTTGGGGATACCAAAGGAAGATATTTCCCATATTTTTGACCTTTTTTACAGGGGAAGCAATGTAGAAACTGTGCGCGGGCTGGGCTTAGGCTTGGCTATTACCAAGAGACTGGTTCAAGCAATGGAAGGGGAAATTTTCGTTGACTCTTCTGGTATCCAAACGGGCAGCACATTTGTTGTCAAGATACCCATTTAGGAACGAAGATTAAATAAGTTACGCAAGAAGTTCAACTTCTTCTGCGAAGTTGAACTTCTAAATGGGCAAGCTATTTAATTTCCATTCCTTAGGGTTCAATCAAAAATAACTTTGCAGTTCCAGACGTTCAACTTCTGGGAGAAGTTGAACGTCTAAATCTCAAGTTATTAACGAACGAACCCTTAGTTAGCTACGAGGATTTTTTATAAAGTATGATACGCATGAGCGAAACTGTACAAACTCAACATTCGTCCGGATATGCCCCACTAATTCTCATTGTCGAGGACAATGAGCTAAACCGTGACACGCTGCGCGATATTCTTGAGTTTGAGAACTATCGGGTTTCTATTGCCCAGAATGGACAAGAGGCGATATGGAAAACCAATGAGGAAATGCCTAACCTCATTTTGATGGATATTCAAATGCCAATCATGAATGGGTTAGAAGCAACACAATCTATCCGGAAAAATCCTAAAACGGCCGCAATTCCAATTATTGTTTTAACAGGCCTGGCAATGCAGTGGGATCGGGAGCGGTGCCTGGCGATGGGTGCTAATGCGTATTTAACGAAGCCGATTAGCTACCAGACGTTGATTGACAAAGTTACCAGTTTTTTGTAAGAAAACGGCCGTTTTCCCCACCCCTACCTACTACCCATCAACGGCCATTCTCGCTTCAAACTGTCGGTACCCCACCCTCGCCAATAGAATGCTCATGGCATACAGCACCAACAGGGGAGCCATGGTCAACAGCATCGTCACCGGGTCAATAGACGGCGTAATCACTGCCGCCAACACCGCAACCGTCACCACGGCAATCCGCCACTGCTCCCTCAGCACCTGGGATGTAACTAAACCGACCCGCGCCATAAAATACACCACCACCGGCAGTTCAAAGCTCACCCCCAGCCAAAACAACATCCGCGTTAAAAAGCCAATGTACTCCTGCCCCGTCCAATCCGTTTTGAAAATATCGGGCAAAAAGCCAGCCAAAAAGAAAATAGCGGCTGGAGCCAGAATAAACCAGGCAAAGGCAATACCCAGCAAAAACAGCACCAACGCGCTAGGCACAAACACATAAACGTAGCGCCTTTCCTCTGTTGTCAACCCAGGCGAAATAAACAGCCAAAGCTGGTACAAGATCATTGGCATTGATAAAATGGCCCCCGCCATCAACGACACCTTAAAAAAGGTCTCAATACCTTCCGTTGGACGCAGCGTTTGCAGTTGGGCGCTAGATTGAATTGCGTTGTTATAGGGAGACAGCAGAAAGTCGAGCAGCGGTTCGGCAAAAATAAAGCTGATGATAGTCATCAGCAAAATGGATGCAAACGCCCACGTCAGGCGGATACGAAGCTCATTCAAATGACCCAACAGGGTCATCTGCTCTTCGGTAAATTCAGTTTCGGAAGAAACGTCGGTCATGTGGGCTACGCCTCGGGGTCATCTGGTACGTTCAATGGTTTAGGCAGCGGCAAAGTGGGTGGTTTGGCTGGCTCCTGTGAGGAAGGGGCTTTGCCATTGTTGTGACCGAGCGTTGGGGGTTGAATGGAACGACTCAGCAGCTCCTGGCTTTCACCAAGTACTTTCCGGGTATCGTTAACTGGTGCCTTAATCGTTTCGGTCAACTCTGAACGCAGTTCATTTACCTGGCGGCGCAAATCCTGCATCTCCGCCAGTGCCTCACGAAAAGCACCGTCATCGGCTCCGTCAATTTCGGCTGTCAACTGCCGGACAAAGCCGCGTGAGATTGCCTGTAGCTGGGCGGTTGTTTTGCCAAGCCAGCGGGCGGTGTGGGCAATGCGCTCTGGCCCCATCACAATCCCTGCGATGAGCATGATCAGAATAAATTCCGGGAGACCTATCCCAAAAACACTGTCCATGGGGTTACTTCAGGCCAAAAACGGCCGTTTTTTCCAGCCTACGCTTCTTTTTTCTCGTCCTTCAGTTCCTCTTGCCCTTCACGCACCCCTTGGCGGAATGCCGAAATCCCCTTGCCCAATTCACTGCCAATCTTGGTAATACGGCCAACGCCAAATACCAGCAAAACAATCACCAAAACTATTAACAATTCCGGGAGACCTATTGTACCCATGTTCTTCTCTCCAAAAGTCTACAAATTTAATCTTGCAGCAATTATACCAGATTATCCACAAATTTCCGTAAACATCTACATCTTCTAACCTGATGCAGCCGCCGTAGGGCAAGCAATCACCACATCCCGATAAAGCATAAACCAATCCGCCAGCGTATGGTACTTGTCACGCGGTGAATGAATTTGCCCAATATCCAGCTTCTCAACCTCACTGCGCACGGCGTAGGTGTGGACATGTTGATAAAGCGAAAAAGCAGGCAGATCATTGTCAAACAAACGGAGGAAGGTATCATAAAATGGCTGTCTTTCCGCCACACTCCAAAGCTGCCGCGCACTCTCTAGCGACTCGCTGGCACGACGGTTGTTCCAGCCAGCATAATTTTGCCCCCGCACAACCGCCTCCTGGCTCCAAAAATCATACAGATCGGGGTCGCCACCAGGTGTCACATCAAACAACGCCACATCAAATGCCCGTTCTGCCAGTACCGAACGCAGCGAGACCCCATCTGGCAGCAGCAGCAGGTCAACACCTACGCCAATCTCAGCCCACTGTCGGGCAATCTCGGCGGCAACAGGCTGCTGCTGTTCCAACGCAGCCAGCCGCAGTTGCAAGGGCGCACCCTCTTTTTGCCGGGGACCACCGCCGGCCAGCAAAACCCAACCCTGTATTTCGAGTTGAGAAACGGCCGTTTCCCGATCCCCGGCCCCATACGCCGTCAGCAAATCCGGCCGATACGCCCACGACGACGGCAAATACGGCCCCTCAAACACAATCCCCTGCCCCTGCAGCACCCGATCCACCAGCACATCCCGGTTTAGCCCCAACGCCAGCGAACGCCGCATTTCCACCGTGTTCACCCCACCCTGGGCACTATCGGTCAAATTAAATAGCAGCGTCGTATACCGTTCATCACGCGCCGTAAACAGCCGCGCCTGCGGCAGCGCCGCCATCTCCGGCAGAGCCGCGTCGGGCAAATGGTTGATAGCTTGCAGCGTACCAGCGGCAAAATCAGCCAGCATGGTGGCCTCGTCGGGGTAAAAGTGGTAATCAATGGCGTCCAGCTGCACCCCTTGCGGCCACACGGCCGTGCTGGGCAGCAGGCGCAAACGGCCGTTTTCCCGCCACGAAACCGTTGCATCCACCCGCAGCGGCCCCGTACCGACGGGGGCATCGTTAAAAGGGTGATTAGGCAAAGAAACGGCCGTTACCCCTTGAAACAAATGAGCAGGCAACAGTCCCCGCGTCGTCGCCGCCAAAAAGGGCGCATACGGTTCCGCCAGGACAAACTCCACCGTCATGGCGTCAATCTGGTTAATTGTTACCGACTGCCACAACGCTTTCAAATCGGGCGAACCGGGGAAAGCCTCATCCTGCATCAAACTGTAGGTATAGACCGCATCAACGGCCGTTACTGGCTCCCCATCATGCCACTGCTTCCCCGCAAACAACGTAAAACGCACCGTCCGGCCGTCCTCCGCCACTACCCAACTACCCAAATCTGGCACAAGCTGCCCCGACGCATCATACCGCGTCAGCCCATCAAACAGCAGTGCCGCAATCTCACGGTCAACCGGGTTACCATCGCTCAACAAAGGATTTAAATAGCGGGGCGCTCCCACAAACCCCTCTGCAAACACCCCTCCTGCCACTGGCACCTGCGCCTGACAAACGGCCGTTCCCGGTGTCACCTCCCCCGGCACAGTCAATGACAGCAGCGACAGCACCAGGGCAAACCCCAACACCGCCAGCAAAATCTGCCAACGAAGATTTATTTTCATATAAAACAGTTAATCTTGAAGATCAAACAAAGCCAGCAGCACCCATACTGATGCTGCTGGCTTTGTCCCCGACAAAAGCAAACGGCCGCTTTTGCCAAGCAAATTCAACTAAACAACTTGTCCCCAAGCCAAAAACGCCATCAACGTGACAATAAAGAAAATAATCCCGGTCACAATCGTGATACGATGCAGCGTTGCTTCAACCCCGCGCCGCGTGCGAAAACTGCCGCTTTCACCACTGCCACCCAAAAAGCCACCCAAATCAGCACCCTTGGTCTGGATCAACACCAAAATCGTCAACGTAATTCCCAAAATAATCTCAGCTACGCTCAGGTACGGAGCCCACGGTTGAAAGTTCATAGCCGTTTCATTCCTTTTCAAAAATTAATCTATTCAGCAACGGTCATCATTGCACAAAAATTTATCGTAATCTATAAAGCAAGTTAAAAAACGTACTTTTTGCTTCCAAATTAGCCATTATAGCAGGTAACATTCCTTGCGTCGAATTCGGGCATCATTGCCCACACATAACCATGTGGTAAACTACACGCAGTTGTCAAAAACAACCCAAAATTCACCGTTAGCAGGCATTCCGTGATAGAAATCAACAGCGTCACCAAATCGTACTATTCGCTGACCGCACTCGATAACATTACCCTTAAAATTCCCCGTGGCGCAGTCCTGGGGCTGCTTGGCCCCAATGGTGCTGGCAAATCCACCCTCCTCAAACTGGTTGCCGGGTTTATAAAGCCTGACAAAGGCATGATCAAACCGCTGGGGCGTGGTTGGCCCATTATTGGCTACAAGCCGGAACGGCTTCTCTTTCCGAACCACCTTACCGTTGCCCAATATATGGAAACGGTTGCCGGTGTCAGCAACATTCCTTCGGTTGCAAGCGAAAAAGCGATTTATGAAAGCCTGGCACAAGTCAACCTGGTAAATGAGGCCGACAAAAAGATTGGCGGGCTATCACGCGGAATGCGGCAGCGGCTAGGGCTGGCGCAATCGCTGCTGGGCGACCCGCCGCTGCTGCTGCTCGATGAGCCATCGAACGGGCTTGACCCAACCGGGCAAGATGAGATGCGCCACTACATTCAGGCGTTGCATCAAGCAGGCAAGACCATTGTCATCAGCTCCCACCTGCTTTATGAGATTACCCAGATCTGCACCCAGCTTGTCATTTTGAATCAGGGGCGTATCCATTACCAAAACAGCATCTCGGAGGCGTTGGCGCTGCGCCCGTATGCGCTGATTCGCACCGACAAGGAGTTGGCTCCGGTGCGGGAGATGCTGCAAACGCTGCATCCCGGCATTCAAATTCAAAAAGATAGCCTGATTTTGCAAAATGAAGCGATTGAACTGCGCCGCCATATTTTGACAATGCTGCTTAATTTGGGGTATGACGTGGTACATGTGGAGCAAAAACGGGTCACGTTGTCTGAAATTTATGCGGAGGCAATTCGATGAAACAACGGGTGTGGACAATGGCACGCTATTTACTGCGTAGTTTGGCACTGTCATGGACAGGCATTATTTACTTGCTGCTAACGCTGGTTTACTGGTTGATTTTCTTTCCTCCTCAACAAGGAACGCCGGACAGCGACAACTATATTGTGATTATTGGTGTTTTTGGGCCAGCAATGACGTTTTTGGTAGCTTTGTCGCTGACAACGCTGGCGAATCAGGCGTTTAATTATCCGCTGGTGGTGCGGTTGGCAAGTCGGGTGGAGTATTTAACGGCCGTTCTCCTCGCCACCCTCATCTTCTCCACCGCCCTCCAGCTTCTTCTCGCCGTTCTCGCCCTCATCAGCGGCCCCGATCTCACCCTCGCCCACATCGCCGAAATCCCCCCCATCTGGATTGCCCCCAACGTCCTGGCTGCCGTCCTCGCCATGCACGCCTCAGACTTCGTGACGGCCGGCTGGTCCCGTGTCTACATTTTTGGCATCCTCGCCATCTTCCTGCTGGGGCAAAGCAGCGGCAACTCCGTCAGCGGTTGGTTTGCCAACGCCCTGGAAAACATCGGCGAACTCTTCTGGCAGCAAAACTGGGTTTTTCTCGGCAACCAGTTTACCAAGTTGGCCGACTGGCTTACCGGCAACGGTGCCAGCACGTTAGGCGGATTGTTTGGCTTTGTCTTTTGGCCGTTTCGCGCCATTGTCGAGGCTGTTTCACGCGGCTTCTTTACCCCTTCCGAAGCCCTTGCCCCCGCCATCATCCTGCTCTACGCTACCATCCTCTTCTTGCTGGCAGCCGACTTTTTTGCCACCAAAGATTTGTCACTGATTGAATAGGGTGCAAGTTGGCTCTTCTTATGGGTTCGTTCGTTAATAACTTGGGATTTAGAAGTTCAACTTCTGAGAGAAGTTGAACTTCTGGAACTGCAAAGTTATTGTTGATTGACCCCTTACCCTGTTCAATCATCCTCATCCTCTTCGTCCCGATTAGGAAAATACAAATCGTTTAACGTCACAATTAGCCGTTCTGCTTCGGGTCGCCCCAGCGAACGGCCGAACTCAGTGCGGAACTGCCCATAATGAAACGCCGGTGTGCGCCGTTCTTCCAAATAGAAAAAGGGGCTAACGTGCGTCATGTCGTAAAAATCCGTTGTCCCCAGCAGCGATACCGGCCGGCGAATAATGAGCGCTTCCTTGTTAATAAACAAAATCTCCCGATTGGCTAACAGCGACATCCACGGCTGCCATACCACTCGCCGCCCCAGCCGATATAAAATAAACAGCAAGATCAGGAGCATAGCGGTAAAAACAAAAGCATAGCGCTCACCCGACATGGCCGCATCGCGGATCATAAACATAACGCCCCCAGCCAACATCACCAGCCAAACCAGCACCATGACGGTGTATAACACAACCAAAAACCAGTTTCGCTTGACCGGCAGGACAACCTTCAGACGCTCTGGCGTCTGCTCAAAATGCACATTGCTAATCATTGGTAACATGCCGCTAATTTTAGGCGATTCCAACAAAAAAACACGGGCAACTTCCAGAGAACGCCGTTTTCAGCTACAATTCCGCCCCATGCGCCGCACAAAGCATTTATTACAATCATCTATTCTTGTCATCCTCTTTTTTGGCCTGGGTAAACTCACGGGTCTGGTTCGCACGCGCCTGGTTAGCGTTACCTTTGGCACAGGCAGAGCATTTGACGCATTTACCGCCGCCAACCAGCTTCCTGAAGTCTTCTTTATCGTTATTGCCGGTGGCTCGCTGGCAGCGGCATTTATTCCTGTCTATTCAGCCTATCTGCATGACAAAGGGCAACAGGCCGCCATGAAGCTGGCAAATACGGTGCTGACGCTGGTAATTGTGATCCTGGGGCTGCTTTCTGCCACAGGGGCGCTTTTTGCCCCCTGGCTAACGCGCACCATTCTGGTGCCAGATTTTGACCCGGCGACACAGGCATTAACGGCCGTTATCATGCGCATCATCCTCATCCAAACCACCATCTTCGGCATCAGCGGCGTCCTCAGCAGCGTCCTCAACGCCCACCAACATTTCGCCCTGCCTGCCCTGGCTCCCATCGCCCTCGACATCGGCTACTGGCTCGGTCTTGTCTTTCTGGTGCCATCGCAAGGCATTTTGGGGCTGGCCTGGGGGACAGTCATTGGAGCCGTGCTGCACGTTGCCATCCAACTGCCCGCCCTGGTGCGGTATCGCTACCGCTACCGGCCAACATTCAACCTGCGGCTGGACGGCATGCGTGAAATCATACGACTAATGGGGCCGCGCATCGTGACGCTAGGCGTCATCCAGCTTTCTGACCTCTATATCGTGCGGCTGGCCTCGGCCCTGCCCCCCGGCTCCACGTCGGGCTACTTTTACGGCTTTGCCCTGATGCAGTTGCCAGAGACGCTGTTTGGCACGGCCATTGCCCTGGTCGTCTTTCCCACGCTGGCAGAGCTGTTTAATGAGGGGGATATGGCAGGGTTGAGGCAAACGGCCGTTAACACTCTTAGCATCATCTGGACGCTCACCATTCCCTCCGCCGCCGGGTTAGTGCTGCTCGGCCAGCCAGCCGTCTCCTTCCTCCTGGAAGGGGGCAACTTCACCGCCGAATCAACCCGGCTCGTCTACAGCATCCTCGTCGTCTTCAGCATCCGCATCGTCAGCGAGGCCACCCTTGAGATCGTGGCGCGGCTATTCTACGCCCGGCACAACACCCGCATCCCCATGTTCGCCTATCTCGGCTGGCTCGCCGTCACCATTTTCCTCGCCTACCTCTTTGTCGGCAGCATGGGCGTGGCCGGATTAGCCCTCTCAACCACCGTTGCCTTCACCCTCCTTTCCACTGTTCTCTTCTGGCTCAACCATCGCGCCCTCGGCTATTTATGGAATCGCCAATTAAGCCAAAGTGCCGCTCGTGCGATTCTTGCCACAGCGGGCATGTCTCTGGTCATCATCACGATCAACCGCTTTGTTACCACCCCTCTTCTCTTCCTCGCGCTGGGTGCAGTAATCGGCTCACTCACCTATCTGCTGCTCAACATGCTGCTGGGCGGGCAAGAAATTCGTTCTCTCGTCCGTCTGCTACAGCGACAATAGAGATTATTCCCCTCAACCTGCTTAAGAAAATCGCGTCTTTTAAGTTATTGAACGATTGTTCAAAACAAACAGCCGAACATTGACTTTTGCGAACAAACGTGCTACAATCTGTTCTATCTTACCCAACCAAACAAATTCAGTAGATGCTCCCTTTGCCAAGCGACCGGCACAAAACGGCCGTTTTTGCTTGCTGCTTTGTGGTGCAAACAGTTAGGAGAAACAACCATGGCAAGTAAATCCTCAGCCTCATCAGATAACGGCCGTTTAGCAACCCTTGAAAAAACCCTCGACACCATCACCAAACGATACGGCGAAGGCACCATCATGCGTTTGGGCGAAGCCCAAAACCTCAACATTGAATCCATCCCCACTGGCGCCCTGTCTCTCGACATCGCCCTTGGCATCGGCGGTGTGCCACGTGGCCGCATCATCGAAATCTACGGCCCGGAATCATCTGGTAAAACCACCCTTTGCCAGCACATCATCGCCGAAGCACAAAAACGGGGTGGCGTCTGTGCCTTCATTGACATGGAACACGCTCTCGACCCCACCTATGCAGCCCGCTGCGGTGTAGACATCAACAACCTCTATATCTCCCAACCCGACACGGGCGAACAAGCACTGGAAATTGCTGATGCACTCATCCGCTCCGGCACCATGGACGTCGTCGTTGTAGACTCCGTAGCCGCCCTTGTGCCACGCGCTGAAATCGAAGGCGACATGGGTGATTCCCACGTTGGCTTACAAGCCCGCCTGATGTCGCAGGCACTCCGCAAACTAGCTGGTGCCATCAAACAAACCAACACCGTTGTCATCTTTACCAACCAGCTCCGTATGAAAATTGGCGTCATGTTTGGCAACCCTGAAACCACAACCGGTGGCAACGCTCTCAAGTTCTACGCCTCAGTCCGCCTCGATATTCGCCGCATTCAATCCATCAAAGCCGGTGGCGACATTATTGGCAACCGCACCCGCGTCAAAGTCAAGAAAAACAAGGTGGCTCCACCCTTTTTAGAGTGCGAGTTTGACATCATGTACAACGAAGGCATCTCCTTCTCCGGCGACTTGCTGGACTTAGCCACCGAATACGAAATCGTCTCCAAACGGGGTGCATATTTCCGCTATGGCGAAACCATGCTCGGTCAAGGGCGGGAAAATGCCAAGCTGTTCCTCATGGAAAACCAGGCAATGATGGACGAACTGGAATACCTGGTACGCAAAACGGCCGGGTTGCCCATTGGTGAATTCGAGACCGTGGGAACAGAAACGGCCGTTGCCGAAGCTTTCTAGCACCTAAACCAAACCACCCAAACCCCCAAATAGCACCATCCTCCAGCTATTTGGGGGTCTTTTTTTTAAATTCAATTGTGAAAAGTAGCGCAAAAGGGTTGACACACCATATGGGCTTGCTATAATAATAAATTGTCTTTAGGAGTTAAATTAGTGTTCTGCCCCCATACAAGTGTTGACAACTTATCTCATAAAGAGCGCGGAGCGCAGACACCACAAATCCCTGCGTAGGAGAAAGTTGTGATGAGTGAAGAGTTAATCGAACAAGAAGCCACAGAGGAAACCCCGGCCACCACAGACGTGGAAACCTCGACCGACGCTGCTGTTGAAGAAACCGCAGCACCGGAGGCACCAACTGCTGAGGCTGAAACCGACGCCACCGACGAAGCAGCCGATGCTGAAACCGATGGCCCCGTAACCAGCCTTGGTGGACTTAAACGCAAAATGAAACTCACGGGTACTGTTACCCGCCTTGAGCTTTATGGGGCGTTCATTGATGTCGGCCTTGATACCAATGCTTTAATCCACATTTCCAAACTTGGAAAAGAACACGTCAATCGCGTTTCAGACGTTCTTTCTGTTGGTCAAGAAGTAACCGTTTGGGTGGAAAAAGTTGATTCGGCTCGCAAGCAAATCATGGTAACGATGATCGAGCCTTTGGGCGTTGAGTGGCGTGACCTCAAAAATGGTCAGACTTACACTGGCACCATCACCCGTTTAGAAAATTACGGTGCTTTTGTCAACATTGGTGCCGAGCGGGAAGGTTTGGTGCATATTAGTGAACTGAGCCACGATTATGTCAAACAGCCCAGCGAAGTTGTTAACGTTGGCGACGAGGTACAAGTACAGGTTCTTGGTTTTAGCAAACGCAAACGCCGCATTGATCTCAGCATGAAGGCGTTGATGGAAAAACCAACCATTGAGCAAATTTTTGCACCTGTACAACAGCAAGAAGCCGTTAGCTACGATTACGAAGAAGAAGAAGGAATTGACGAAGACGTGCCAACCGCAATGGAGTATGCACTGCGTAAGGCGTTTGGTCAGGACATGGATTATGATGGCCGCCGTGGCAAGAAACGGGGTGGCAAGAAAAAGAAGCAACGCCGGGAACGCGGCCGGGCACAGCAAGAAGCCCTGTTGGAACGAACCCTTTATTCCCGGATGGATTAAATGAATTAAAAAAGGCTCTACAATCATCGTAGAGCCTTTTTCTTTCCCGTTAAAAAACGTGTTCCGGCCAATCAAACATCCAGGCGGTTAACTGGGTGCCGGCCGGTACTTCCGTTACCCCTTCAGGTACAATCAGAAGCGCGTTGGCCTTGACAAGCGAGGTCATGATGTGTGAACCTTGGCTGCCAGTGGTAACGGCCGTTCCATCCCCCTGCACCACCGCCCGAATATAGCTCTCCCGCCCATCCGACGAAATCGTTTCCAGCAGCGTCACCTGCCGCATTGGGCGATCCAGAGCCGTGTGTCCTGCCATTTTTAAAATAGCCGCCCGCGCAAACCGTTCAAACGACACCATGGCCGAAACCGGGTTGCCCGGAAGCCCCAGGTAAGGCACCCCATGATACTGTCCAAAGGCTAGCGGCTTGCCAGGACGCATCCGCACCCGCCAAAAGCCGACATTACCCTCAGCTTCCAGCACCGCCTTCACCACATCATACGCTCCCACCGACACCCCGGCTGAACTAATGAACAAGTCCACCCCCTCATCCAGCCCTTTTTGCAGCTTGGCGCGTACATCCGCTTCGTTGTCCCGCGCCACGCCCAGCACAACGGGAACAGCCCCCATTGCCAGCACCTGTGCCGCCTGGGCATAGCCGTTGCTATTGCGAATTTTGCCCGGTGTCAGCGGCTCCTCAACGGCAACTAGTTCATCACCCGTCGCCAAAATGCCAACGCGGGGTTGACGAATCACCGCAACCTGGGCGACTCCCAGCGAAGCCAGCACGCCAACTTCCTGTGGGCGCAGCACGTGGCCGGCCGACATGACCTCCTGCCCCACAGCTACGTCTTCACCGGGGTGACGCACGTAATCGCCAGGCTGGACTACGCGATAAATGTGGATGGTTTCTGGCAACGGCCGTTCCGTCCCCCGCCACACCTCATCCGTATCCTCAACCGGCACCACCGCATCAGCCCCAGCCGGCAGCGGAGCGCCGGTCATGATCCGCGCCGCTGTTCCGACTGTCACCGCCACTTGCGGCATAGACCCGGCGGCAATGTCGGCCACGACGCGCAGTTGCACAGGTGTGGCCTTGGACGCGGCAGCCAAATCGGCAGCCTGCATGGCATAGCCATCCATTGAGGAGTTGGCAAACGGGGGCAAATTATCCTGCGCCACCACTGGTTCAGCCAACACTCGCCCCAACGCTGCCAACAGCGGCACGCGCTCGGCCGGCAACACCGACACACCGGCTAAAACGGCCGTTAATGCCTCCTGCACCGTCAAATACTCATTTGTCATGATGAAAAGGGGATTGGGGATTGGAGATTGGAGATTGAAGACAGCTAATCTCCAATCTCTAGCCTCCAATCTCCAAGCAACTATCTGCCTATATTTTAAAAATACCGTTTATTGAGCTAAACGGCCGTCTAAATCCATCTCTGCTGCCGCAGCCTGCATCGCCACCAGCACGTTGCCAATGTGTTCCCACAGCTCCAGCTTGCCACCAAAACATTCACGGGCAAAATCAGCCGTGACCGCTTCCACATGATCCCGGTCTACCCCGGCGGCAAAAGCGCGGGTCTTCCACTTTTTACGAATGGAGCTAACAGCCACTTCTCGCAAATCTTTGGAAGGGCGCACCAATGCCGTGGCAATAATTAAGCCTGTAATTTCGTCACAGGCGAGCAGGGCAAAATCAATGGGTTCGCTGCGCTCAACGGCCGTTCCTGCCGTGTAATGCGACAAAATCGTCCGAATCGTCGCCTCGTCCCAGCCGCGTTCCCGCAAAATGGGCGCACCCGCAATCGGGTGGCGATCCAAATCAGGGTGAATCTCCCAATCAAAATCATGGATCAGCCCCACTACTTCCCAATAATCCGCGTCTGCCCCCAGCTTTTCCGCATAAAACCGCATCGCCGCTCCCACCGCCAACATATGGCGCTGAAGACCACGGTCTTTGACAAACTCACAAACCAGCGCCCACGCTTCCTCTCGACTTTTCATCACAATTTATTCATCCTCATCCATAAACAAACCGCTTATGTCAATTGCATCTTCATCCTCGGCAGATGGTTTTTGCGCTCCACAGTCACATCCCCCACCTTCGTGTTTGGAACAACCGGCCTCGGCTTTCTGCTGCAACGCTTCCAATTCCTCTATCGGTTCAAATTCATGGCGAAATATCTCAATAAACTCGCCATCAACATCTACCAGCACAGAATCCCGCAGGGGGCGCACATCAACAACCTTGCCCTCCCCGTGCGGCGTGCCAATGCGCTTACCGCGCTTGGGAAGCTGCTTTTTTGCCTCCACGTATTGCTCATATTCAAACACAAGGCAGCAACGCAGCCGGCCGCACATGCCGGTAATTTCCTGCGGACTTAGCGAAATGCCCTGCTCCTTTGCCATTTTGATTGAAACCGGGCTGAATTCGGTGATAAAAGTGGAGCAGCAGCGCGGCGCACCACATGCCCCATATCCGCCTAGCAGCTTGGCAACATCACGCGGCCCCACCACCCGCATCTCAATTTGGGTGCGGAACATGCGGCCAAGCGCGTTACGCAGCCCATTGACATTGAGCTTCTTGTTCTCGGTAGCATAGGAAAAGGTAAGCCAGGAGCCATCAAAGCTGTATTCGGCCTTGACAAATTTGGCATCCTTAATCCCCATCGCATCGGCACGTTCACGGCAGCTAATCAGCGCGTCTAGCTCCTTTGACTCCCACACCTGTTTCATTACCAGGTCGCGGGGGGTGGCCTTGCGGTCAACCTCACGCAGCCCCTTGCGGCGATGTACTTTGTCCGGGGCAATATAGGCAATCACTTGGGCAAGCTGTCGCCCCCGGCGTGTCTCCACAATGACATAATCACCGGGCTGAAGATCGGTTAGCTCACCAACGGCAAAATGGTACAGCTTGCCCAGCTTATGAAAGCGCACGCCCACCACGTCAGACTGAACAGTGGCTATCGCAGTTGTCATCAAACTCTCCATACAGACTATAGCCTGATTGTTTTTATAGGTTGTGGTAGTTATAGCGGATTTGGAGGAAATATCCAAGTGGGGGAAAAACGGCCGTTTTACGTAACTAACTCTCCCACCCTCACTGCTCCCAATACTCTGGTGCTAAAATGCTCATCATAATGGCACTATAATACGCACCATCCCATAGCAATACGTCCCGCCGCACGCCTTCACGCACAAACCCCGCCTTCTCATAAACCCGTTGAGCGCGTGGATTAAAATCGTACACTTCCAGCTCAATACGGTGCAGGGCAAGCTGGCGAAAACCATAAGCCAACATCAGGCGGGTTGCCTCGCTGCCGTAACCTTGCCCAAAATAACGTCGCCCAGCTAATGCTATACGAAAATTAGCCGTGCGATTTGTCCAGTCAAGGTCATTAAGCACAACTTCGCCGATGTAAGTGGGGTCATCGCCCAGCGTAATGGCATAATCGGCGCGATCATCTGCACCAACAACTGAACGGCAAAAGGCTTCAACCTGTGCCAGCGTAAATTGTTGCTGCGTTCCCGTTAGCCGCATGGTTTCGGCATCGTCCATGCTGGCAAGAATGGCGGGAGCATCATCAATGGTTAACGGCCGTAAAGTGACCAAACTTCCCCGCAGAACAGGTTTATCAAGCATATGTCTCAATTGCCAATCTGGAGGAGGAAGGATTTAACGGCCGTATATTCCCCACCAACCGACCATTTTCGCACCGGCCGGCGCTGCAACGCCGCAATGGCCGCCCCATTGTCCACCGCAATCCCCGTTTGCGCCTCAATTTCCGCCGCAAACTTCAGCGGCGACGCCGTGGAAATGATCACCGTCTGCTTATTGGGGCCGCTATGTTGTGCCGCCACCTGCCAACCAACGGCCGTATGCGGCTCCAGCAAATAGCCATGCTCCCGCCACACCGCCTCAATCGTCGCCACCGTTATCTCATCCGAAACCATATACGCCTGCACCACATCCCGGAACGACGCCCAATCATGATGAAACAGCTCCAGCACCCGCACAAAGTTGCTGGGGTTACCCACATCCATCGCGTTTGAAAGCGTTGCTACCGTTGGCAGGGGTGCATACTCCCCCGTCGTTGCGTAGCGCACCGCCGCATCATTCCGGTTGCAGGCAGCAATAAACTGGCTAAATGGCAGCCCCATCGCCCGCGCAAACAGTCCCCCGGTCAAGTTGCCAAAGTTACCCGACGGCACCACAAATTCTATGTCATCCCGCCCCAAACAAGCATAGGCGTAAGCATAGTAGATAATTTGCGGAATCAGCCGCCCGATACTGATGGAGTTGGCCGAAGTCAGCGACAGCCCCGCCAAATCAGGGTCGTTAAACGCCTGCTTGACCATTGCCTGGCAATCGTCAAACACACCATCCACTTCCAGCGGAAACACATTGTCGGCCACCCGCGTAAGCTGCTCTTCCTGAAGCTGGCTAACGCGCCCCTTGGGATACAAAATGACAACGTTAATGTTAGCAATACCTGAAAAACCGTGAGCAATAGCACCACCAGTGTCGCCGCTGGTGGCAACCAGCAGCGTTATCTGCTTCTGCTGCTGTGCCAAAAAATGGCTCATGAGCCGCGACAAATTTTGGGCGGCGACATCTTTAAACGCTTGCGTCGGCCCATGAAACAGTTCCAGAATCTGGTATGGGCCGACCTGCCGCAGCGGGATGGGAAAATGCTGGGCGGTCGTAGCAATATGCTGCAATGGCTCGGCGGCAATTTCCTCACCAAACCACTTTTGCAGCACATGGTGGCCTACCTCTGGCAATGATGCGCCACGAAGGGCAGCCAGTTCAGCGGCGGCAAAGGTTGGAAACTGGGTGGGAAAGTAAAGCCCGCCATCAGGGGCCAGCCCCTGAAACAACGCTGTTTGGAACGTCACTTCGGGAGCTTGTCGGTTGGTGCTATAGTATCGAATCATCTATGGGTCTATCTTTTTAAGCTAATTCCTCAACGTCGCCAGCATGAATGGTTACAAAATCTGGCGAACGATCCCACGTTTCATCCTCAACCACCACCAGCGAGACGGAAAGGATGAGTTTACCGTCGGCGTAGTCGCCTATGTAATCGGTGGGAATATAGAGTGGGTTGCCAAAGGCCAGGTTGATGACTTCCAGATAGGTTGCGTAGAGTCTTAGTTCGGGGTTCACGGTGTCGGCCGGCCGATGGTACAGACGGCCGGCTTCCCCTAAGTGTTCATTGTCGGCGGTATAAACGGCCGTATATTTCTTCACCTTCTTATCACGCAGCATCTGCACCGCCCCCTCATGCCGCTGCTTTAATGCACTTTTGCCACCAAACAAATTAAACATCGTATTCTCCTCTGTCGTAAAAGCCTGTCACCCAGGCTTCCAAACATCGTTTCAACGCATTAAACCAAACGTTGCGCGTTTTGTCATCTAATCAATGTCATATCATCAAGCGCGGAAAAGCATCTACCAAGTCGCCTGTCGCCGAGGATTTGTATAGATTAACAAAAATATCGTTCCAAAAAAAGATCACGCAAAGGCGCAAAGATCATTTTCTTTGCGCCTCTGACAGGTTACTCGCGCACCCAGACAATTTGCTCCAGATTAATCGAGGGACAGTGGCGAGGCAACAATTGCCGGAAGATACACTTCAAAAACGCAGCCCTGACCAGGAAAATTGCGAATAAAAATGCCGCCATTATGCCCCCGGGCAATACCCAACACGGTAGAAAGCCCTAACCCTTGTCCAAACTGTTTGGTGGTGAAAAATGGGTCAAAGACCTTTGATAAATTTTTGGGGTCAATACCAGACCCATTATCCTGCACTTCAAGGACACAATAAATGCCAGGCTCCAGCGGCGTTCCCGTGTATTGCCACAAATGCTCGTCCCGCTGCTCAACCAGCACCGAATCAGTACGAATGGTAATTTGCGGGTCATCCCGATCCACAACGGCATCCACGGCATTGAGCAGCAAATAAACAAGAAGCTGCTTAATCTGCTGCGGCTCGCTTTCTACAGGGCGTAGCCCTTTACCCAATTCCAGCTTCAAGGTAATATGCTCTGGTACCAGCTCCGCCAGCAATGGTTCTTCGGCCTTAATAACCTCGTTTAACAACAGTGGTTCACCCAGAAAATAAGCTCCGCCAGAGTAGGTCATGACCTGGGTTGTCAGTGCTGCTGCTTTTTCTGCCACCGAATTCAGTTTATTAATGTGGATGTTAGCAGGGTTATCGCTTTCAAGCTGGTATTGGGCAATGGCAGCCTGCCCCATCATCGCCATCAGCAGGTTGTTGTAATCATGGGCAATGCTGCCCGCAAACAAATCGAGGCTTTCCATTTTGGCGGCATAGCGCAAAACGGATTCGGCTTGTTTCTGCTGGGTCATGTCGGCCATGGTGCCAACATACCCAACATGATGTTCACGCTCACCATATTCCGGGGCAATGGTGACAAGCAGCCATTTGTCACCATCCCGGCTACTGACCTCAAACTCCAGCTGAAATGGGGCTGGCAGGTATATATTACCGTAATTTCCAACGGCCGTTTTCCATTCATGCTGCACCCCTTCCCGGTCATGCAGTGCCAGCAAAGCCAGCCACGGCTGCCCAATGATGGGCGTATGATGGGTGGTCATTTCGGCAAAACGGCCGTTGGCATACAAACAGCGCCCTTCCAAATCCAGCCGAAAAATACCCACAGGCGACACCTCGGCCAGTGAACGATACCGCTTCTCACTATCCCGCAGTGCCACCTCCACCCGCCGCCGCTCCGCCAGTTCCGTCTGCGTCTGCTCATAAAGCCGCGCATTTTGAATGGCAATGGCCGCCCAGTTGGCTGCATCAGCCAGCATCTGCAAATCGGCCAACGAAAACCCATCAGGGGCACTATGTACCGCCTCCAGAACACCCAGAACGGTTTCACCCAGCAGCAGCGGCACCGCCAGCAGAGCCTGCGTTGTATAGCCGCTAACCCGTTCCGCTCCCTGGTAAATCATTTGCCGTCCGGCTTGCCCCGTCACAAGCTGCGGCTGTTTTGTTTGAAACACCTGACCCGCCACCCCGGCATCGGAGGGCATTCGGTACCCCTGCAAACCGGTGGCGGCGGCACCTGAAATGGCAACAAAGACGAGTTCGTTGTTCTCGTGCAGCAAAATGGCAACGCCCTCTGCCCCAAGCAGCAATGGAACCTGGTCGAGAATTTTTTTCAGGACACGCTCCAGGCTCAGGCTGCCCGCCACAACCTGCCCCATACGCCCCAAAGCTGCCAACTGCTGCTGCTCCCGCTGCCCTCGTTCCCGATGGCGCTGGCCTTGCAGCAGCAAAAAGCCGCATACTACGATGAGTATGACGGTTAAAAAGGGGAAAACGAACCACAAACGGCCGTTAATCTCCCCGGCCGGCATCGTTCCCACAATAAATAGACTCGTTAGCGATGTTTCAATCATCAGTCTAGCTCAATTCATACCGTGCAAACTTCATAAAAAGCAATCTGTTCCCGGCGACGCTTGAGCGTCACCTGCCCCAACGCCCGCAGCCCCGTGGTGTCGCCTAACAAACGCGCCGTCGAATCGGCAACCAGGATTTGACCCGATGCCGCCCGCGAACAGAGATGAAATGCCACATTGGTTGCATCCCCCACCACCGCGTAGCGATAGCGCTGCGCTGCCCCCAAATAACCAGCCGTCACCATCCCCGAACAAATGCCCAAACCAAAACCCACCGCTGGTAAGGCTGCACCCTGTGGCTGGGTAGCAAATTGCCGTAACGAAGCGACAACACCTTGAGCCGCAGCCACCGCCCGGCTGGCATGGTCGGGCTGGGCAAGAGGGACATTAAACGATGCCATCACCATGTCACCCACAATTTGGACAATGCTGCCGTCATACTGCTGCAATGCTTCAATAACCACGGTTAAATAATGGTTTAAAATGTCAAGCGTCTGCTCTGGCGTCAAGGCCTCGGCCATTTCGGTGAAGTTGCGCATATCGGCAAACACAATGGTTGCTTCGCAGCCCTGTGTTTTACCGGGTAGTGGCAACTGCTGCTGCTCAATAATTTCCTGGGCAACGGCCGTTGGCACAAAACGCCGAATGACATAAGCCAGCTGTTCTCGCGCCGCTGTCAGCCGGGCTGTCAGCATACCTAGTTCATTGCGCTGCTGCTGCAACCGCTGGGCTTGCTGCGTTATGGTGGTGACATCCGTTACCACAACCAGCAAGCTGGCCTCATCGTGTGCCACTGGCTCGACGATCATATCAAAATAGAAAGGTACATCTCCATTGGTATTGCGCTGCACCTGGCGCAGAATAAAAGAAGGCCGTATGCCCTGGCTAATCTCCTGTAATACAGGTTCAACCCCGACTAGTTCAGGCAACAAATCGGTCAGTAAACGGCCGTTTAAACTGTCACTTTCTTCCTGAAAGAAGGCAGGAATTAAATCATTTGCCAAGAGAATCGTCAAGCTGGCATCAACTAACAAATAGCCAACACGAAGATACTTACTCACATTTTGCGTTAAAGACAGACTCACTACAGACTTCATTGTCGCCACATGATTAATAAACGGGTAAACGGGAAATTTGTCAAGCATTTTCTCGCTTAAAAGTTGGCGAACAAAATCCATTTGTGTTAAGATTTTCCTTGCTCTCACGCCTCACGTAGTAGCGAAAAAGCAAAATGGAGGAATTTAAAAATTGGCTAATATCAAATCCGCCAAAAAGCGTATTCGGCAAACCGCCAAACGCACGGCACACAATCGTCGGTATCACGCAGCCGCCCGGACATATGTCAGAAAAACGCGGCAGCTCATTGAAAGTGGCAATCTGGAAGAAGCAGAAGCAGCAGCTCGGATGGCATACAAAACGCTAGACAAAGCAGCTCGCAAAAATGTGATTCACCCCGGAAATGCCGCCCGCCGCAAGGGACGATTGATGGCCGCGTTAGAAGCAGCCAAAAACGCATCCCCCAGCTAACAAGCAACGAAAGTGGGCATAAAAACACCATCTGAACACAGGTGGTGTTTTTGTTTACCCCTTCATGGCAAAAATATACCCTTTGCCACGCACTGTCCGCAAGAGTTGTGGGCGGGCAGGATTTTGCTCAATACATTCCCGAATCCAGCGAATATGGACATCCAGAGTACGGGTATCACCAATATAGGTGGTATTCCACACGTTCTCCATCAGCTGCAGCCGGGTAATCAGTTGATTGGGGTGACGCAAGAATTCTTCAAGCAGCAGTGCCAGTTTAGGCGTCAGCCGCTTTTCGCCCCCTTCGCTGGCAAGCGAACGTTTCGTGCGAAAATAGGTCAGGGAGCCGCAGCGCACCACTTCCTCGGTGGCATCATCTGCGGGCAGTAAGACGCGAATGCGGTTGAGAACTTTGCGAGAGGTAAACGGCCGTTGTAGATACACATCCGCCTCAGCCGTCAAATCCTCCACCTGCTCCGCCGCCAGCGCATAAATCATGGGCGTTTCCCCCACCAACTGCCGAATACGACGACAGCTACGCACCCCCGTTGTCCGCATAGCCGAAGCATCAAAAACTACCAGATCCGGCTTTTCTGTTTGCAGCCACTCTACGGCGGCTGCCCCTGTATACACAACTTGCAAACAATAGCTGGACTTTTGCAACGCCGGTGCCAACGACAACCCACCAGCTCGCTTTCCCTCTACCAGTAAAATCTTTGCTTCCGGCATAAACACCCTGTATGCTCTAAATGGGTTTCCCTAACGGGGTTGTGCCATTATAGGGGCAAACAGGGGAAGCGCAACCTAAATTTTTAAGGTGGTTTACAAACAATAACGCTATGATCCGTCAAATGGCTGCAACATTGAACAAATTTGAATGGCTCATTCTCCTGCTACTGCTGGGGCTGCTTCTGTTTCCCACCCCCATCAGAGGATTGTTACTGCTGGTCGTGCCGCTGTTATGGCTGGTGCGCTGGCTGGCAACGCGCCAATTTGTGCCGCCAACACCACTCAATACAATCGTCTTTCTCCTCCTGCTCATGGTTGGGGTCAGCTTGGTCGCCACGTTCGACATCAACCTCAGTTTTCCCAAAATCGCGGGCATGGTCATGGGGATTGCCCTGTTTTATGGAGCCATCAACGTCATGCGGCTCTATCGGCTGGGGGGATGGTTTGTACTGGCGTTTGTGATAGCGGCGGGTACCGGGCTGGCACTGGTGGGGGCGGTTGGCACGTATTGGCAACCGCCGTTTGGCTTTTTGAATGTGCTGGAAACGGCCGTTCCTGCCCCATACCGCACCATCCCCGAAACCTCCGGCACCGTCAACCTCAACGAACTCGCCGGCGTACTCGACTGGATTGTGCCACTGCTGCTGGTGCTGCTGGCCGCCAGTTGGCGGCACTGGCCGTTGTGGCTGCGGCTGCCGCTGCTGGGCGTTACCGGGCTGCTGGGCGGGCTGCTCGTTGCCACCCTCTCACGCGGCGGCATTGCCGCCTGTGGGCTGGCTCTGCTCGTTGTGCTGGCCGTGCGCTTCCGCTGGGGTCGCTGGCTGCTGCTTGAGGTAGCTATCGCCGCCACCATTGTCTTTTTTTACTACAATCTCGATGACCTCATTTTGGCAAGCAGCCAGTCGGCCGACCCCCTGGCCCTGGCGGGGCGACTGGAAATCTGGTCGCGGGCACTCTACGGCATTGCCGATTTTCCTTTCACCGGCATGAGCATGAACGGCTTCCGCCGCGTCGTCCACATCCTCTACCCCCTGTTCCTCATCCCGCCCGACACCGACATCGGCCATGCCCACAACCATCTGCTGCAAGCAGCCCTGGATTTAGGCATACCGGGGCTAATCGCCTATCTGGCAATCTGGGTTACGTCTGCCGCCCTGCTTTGGCAAAGCTGGCGCACGGCCGCAGACAAAATGACTCGCTTTGTGGCGTTGGGATTGATGGGGTCGCTGGCGGCCGGCTGGCTGTTTGGCATGTTAGATGCGATTGCGCTGGGGGCGCGGCCGGGGTTTATTTGGTGGTTGCTGCTGGCACTGGTGGTGGGGGTGCATGATGCGATGCGGGAAAAACGGCCGTTTCTCCCCCTTGGTCAACCATCCAAATCGGGCTAAAATCCCGCCCATGCGACCCACATTAAACGTACTCAGCGACAACCTTATTCAACAAATCCTGCACGAAGCCAAACGCATTCTGGCCGAAGTAGGTATTGAAGTGCGCGGGCCTGAACTGCGCCAGCGACTGCTCGACCTTGGTCTACCCACCAACAGCGACGGCGACCGCATCCTGTTTCCTCCCGATGTCGTGGACAAAGCCATCGCCAGTGCCCCCAGCAGCTTCACCCTGTATAATCGGCAAGGTGTACCCCATGCTGACATTGGCGGCTACAACGTCCACTTTGTCCCCGCCTCCAGCGGTCTCAAAATCCATGACCACCGCACCGGCGTGACCCGACTTGCCGACACCCGTGACTTTGTGGAATATGTGCGCCTGGCCGACGGGCTAAACAACATCGCCTATCTGTCCACTGCCTTTTCCACCAACGACGACATCGAAGCCCAGGTCTCCGATGCGTGGCGGCTGCACCTGTGCCTCACAAACTCGCTCAAGCCCATTGTGTCCGGGGCGTTCACCGAACACGGCGTACCGCGCATGGCCGAAATGATGCAGCTTTTTCGCCGCGACAAAGCCGACCTCATCGCCCGACCCATGTCCATTTTCACCATCACCGCCACCGGCATGTTCCGCTATAGCGAAGATTCTTGCCAAAACCTGCTCGATTGCGTGGAATGGGGCATTCCCATCGAAGTTGTGCCTGTTACCCTCATGGGGCTCATCGCCCCGGTGACGCTGGTGGGGGCCACCGTCTTCCACACGGCCGACACCCTGGCCGGCATTGTGATGGCGCAGTTGGTTAAGCCGGGTACACCCGTGCTTTTTGGCGGCGCGCCGGCCGCCTTCCACATGAAAACCGCCACCTCCCCCATGCTCGCCATCGAAGCCCTCCACCTCGACATTGCCTATGCAGCCATTGGCAAATATTTGAACCTGCCAACGCAAGCGTACATGGCACTCAGCGACAGCAAATTTCTGGATGCCCAGGCGGGGGCGGAAACGTTTGGCAGTGCCATGCTGGCCGCCTTGGCGGGCATCAACTCTGTTTCTGGCCCTGGCATGTTGGATTATGTGCTGGTTTTTAGCTTGCCCAAGCTGGTGCTGGACAATGATTTGTGCGGGCAAGTGCTGCACCTGACGCGGGAAATCAAGCCGCTGGACGATTTACCAACGATTGATCTGGTGCATCAGCTTTTGGCCGAGCAACATATGATTACGGCAGAACATACGCTAAAACATTGGCCGGAGCAGCTTTATTTGCCTGACCCGGTGGTGGACAGAATGAACCGGGAAAATTGGACTAAGTCAGGGGAACTTGATCTGATGACACGGGCGACAGCCGAGGTTGAGTCGCGTTTGGTGGGCTATGTGCCGGTGGAAACAGACCAGCCGACGCTGCAAGAGTTGGAGCGGATTATTCGCTCGGGGTTGGTTGAGCAGGAAACGCTGCCAAAGATTCCGGTGGCGCGGATGGTGCAGCAAGCAGATGAAGAGGATCGGCGTGGACGGCGGCGGCGGCGGCGTTAAGCGGCAAATTGATGCCCTGTGCGCCGAATGGAATCGGCCGGATTCGCCGGGGTGTGTGGTGGGGGTGGTGCAAAACGGCCGTTTTCTCCACGCCCAGGGTTACGGCAGCGCCAACCTTGAATACGCCACCCCCCTCACCCCGCAATCCGTCTTCCGCATGGCCTCGGTTTCCAAACAGTTCACCGCCACCTGCATCGGGTTGCTGGTGGAAGCGGGTCGGCTGGGTCTGGATGATGCGGTGTGTGATTGGGTGCCGGAACTGCCGCGCTGGGAAACGGCCGTTTCCCTTCGCCACCTTCTCCACCACACCAGCGGTTGGCCCGACTATCTTGACCTGATGGAACAGCGGGGGATGACGGAACATCATTACTACACCGCCGCCGATGTGCTGACGCTGCTGAGCCAGCAGGACACACCGGCTTACCCACCCGGCACCGACTACGTTTACAGCAACACCGGCTACTTTTTGCTGGCAGAAATCATCCAGCGTACCAGCGGCCAAACGTTGGCGCAGTTTGCCCACCGCCACATTTTTGCCCCGCTGGGGATGCACAACACCCACTTTCATGATGACCACACGCGGCTGGTGCCAAACCGGGCGGTGGGGTATGGGAGAGAGGGGGAGGAAAACGGCCGTTTTTACACCAGCATGACCACCCTCGACATCGTTGGCGACGGCGGTCTCTTCACCACCCTCGAAGATTTGCTATTGTGGGATCAAAACTTTTACCACAACCAGCTTGGCAACGGCCGGCTCAACCTCATCAAATGGCTCTACACCCCCGGCACCCTTGCCAATGGACAACCTATTGAATACGCCGCCGGGCTTATCGTCGGCCGGCACGCCCACCACCTTTGCATTCGCCACAGCGGCTCCTTCGTTGGCTACCGCACGCAAATGATGCGCTTCCCGCAGCAGCAACTTACCATCATCTGCCTCGCCAACCTCGCCACCATAAATGCAACCCAGCTTTGCGAACAAGTGGCAGATTTACTGCTTGAAACCAGATAAATCTGGATCATCACTCAATCGTGTGCGTGACAACAGGTGCAAGTGGCAAGTTACAAGTTGCAGGTGGCTGTTGACAACGGTGGCTTGTTACTTGCCACCTGCTACTTGTTCCAAAACAGAATAGCCCACTACAACATTGTCACCTCACCCCCACTTTGGTACACTGCCAGCCAACAACAATCAACGAGGTTTGTATGCCAATTCCGACACCCTTTCACACCCGCACCGCCCCCCTGTGCGAAAGCCATAGCTGGCGCGACTGGTCCGGCTACCTCAGCCCCGCCATGTACGAACTTGCCTTCGAGCGCGAATACTGGGCCATCCGCAACGCCGCCGGGGTCATAGACATCTCCCCCCTCTTCAAATACGACATCACCGGCCCCGACGCCGAAGCTATGCTCAACCGCACCGTCACCCGCGACATGCGCCGCTGCCGCGTCGGCCAAGTCTTCTACACCCCCTGGTGCGACGAAACCGGCGACATGCGCCACGACGGCAACATCATTCGCCTGGCCGCCGACCATTTCCGCGTCACCACCGCCGACCCCATGCTGCGCTGGTTTGAAGATTGCGGCTACGGCATGAATGTCACCATCACCGACGTCTCCACCCAATACGCCGCCCTTGCCCTGCAAGGCCCCAACGCCCGCGCCATTCTCAAGCAGCTCACTGCCAATCTCGACCTCGACACCCTGCGCTACTTCCGCATGGGCAGCGGCATCATCGGCGAAATTGAGGTCATGATCACCCGTACCGGCTTCACCGGTGATCTTGGCTATGAGCTATGGGTAGAAACCCAGCACGCCGAAGTGCTGTGGGACAACCTGATGCGCGTTGGTCGTGCCTATGGCCTCCTGCCCTTTGGCCTGGCCGTGCTGGACATGGTGCGCGTGGAAGCGGGGCTGCTGCTCATTGAGGTAGATTACATTTCCTGCAACCACGCCGTTATTGACGGGCAAAAGTCAAACCCCCTGGAGGCTGGTCTAGCCTGGGCGGTCAACTTTGACAAAGGCGACTTTATTGGCCGCCAGCCGCTGCTGGCCGACCACGAGCGCGGCCCGGAGTGGCAGCTTGTGGGGCTGGAGGTGGATTGGGCAGAATTGGAGCGATTGTGGGCGGCGGTTGACTTACGGCCAAAGGTGGTCTATCGCGGTACGTCGCGGGAGGCGGTGCCGGTGTATCGTGGGGGAACAAACGGCCGTTATCAAATCGGCCAGGCCACCAGCCACCTTTTCTCCCCCCTCCTCAAAAAATATATCGCCCTCGCCACCCTCAAAACCCCCGATGCCACCATCGGCAGCGAAGTTGACCTCGAAATGACCGTCGAATACAGCCGCGTCCTTGCCAAAGCCAAAATCGTTCAACTTCCCTTCTTCAACCCCGCCCGCAAGCGCGAATAAGCAGCAGAGAGGCAGATAATCCATGTTATAATGGCGCAAAAACAGAGGCAAAAACTATGAGTACAATCACCGTTGGGTTTGATACATTCCTTGACTTTGCAGATTCAGGCGAGATTTTATTAGCTGGCACACGCATTGGCCTGGAACAAGTCGTTGAAGCGTATGAAGCAGGAGCCAGTGCCGAAGAAATCGCCTGGCGCTACCCAGCCGCTGCCCTCGATCAAATTCATGCTGCCATTGCTTACTATCTCTCCCATAAAGAAGAGGTGCAAAGGTATGTCAACCAGTTGCAATCTGCCAGCGACATCAACCAACTAATGACTGCACTCCGCCGTCAGATCGACCAACAGCACCAGATTCGGGTTAAAAACGGCCGTATTCACATTACCCCCTCCGCCTCTTCATGAAACCACGCTTCTTGCTAGATGAAAACGTTGAGTTAGCCGTGCAGCGCCAACTGCGCCGCCAAAACATCCAAATGGAGGTATTAGCTGTTGGCGACAATGGCGCACCACCCCTCCGTTCATCCGATCCTGACATTCTGCATTGGATTGAAACCTCTGGTCACATCCTTGTCACCTGGGACAGGCGCACCATGCCGGAACATATCGCCGATCATTACAACGCGGGTGGACGGCTTCCCCGTGTCTTACTCATCAGGCACGCTACGACTTTAGGCCAAATCGTTGAAGCATTGCACCTGATTTGGGCTGCGGCCGACGCAGAAGAATATCAGGATACAGTGCAATACATCCCATGAACAACAAATACGACGCAATCATAATCGGAGCCGGCCACAATGGACTAACCTGTGCTGGCTACCTTGCCAAAGCTGGCAAAAACGTGCTGGTACTGGAAAAACGATACCTGGTTGGTGGAGCCACCGTCAGCGAGGAGATCGTACCCGGCTACAAATTCGCCACCTTTTCCTACCTCGTCAGCCTCCTGCGCTCAGAAGTCATTCACGACCTGGAGCTGGTTAAACACGGGCTGCGAATGCTCCCCTTTGAAACCACCCTCGACCTGGCGGCCAACGGCGACTACCTCTACCGCGAACCTGACCATTACCGTACCTACCGCGCCATCGCCCGCTACTCCAAACGGGATGCCGAAGCATACGACGAATACAAGCTGATGATGCGCCACGTCATCCACACCGTGCGCTATCTGATGCACCACGCCCCGCCCAACATGGATGTTGATGCCAATCCGCTGGCTTTGGTGGAGCTGGCAAAACATTTAGGAACCGTTGACAAAGAAGTGCTGTACACGCTCATCCAGCTTCTCACCATCAGCGCCAACGACTTCCTCAGCCAATGGTTTGAAACCGACATTCTCAAGGCCGGATTAGCCACCAGCGGCATGATTGGCTCCATGGTCAGCCCCAAATCGCCGGGGTCAGGGCTGGTGCTGTTGGCAATGTACATGGGCGAAATTGACGGCGTGTACCGCACCTGGCGCTTTGCCAAGGGCGGCACCGGCGGTGTTGCCAACGCCCTGGCGCGAGCGGCACAAGCCTTTGGTGCCGACATTCGCACCAATGCCCCCGTTGCCCAACTCCTGCGCCACGGCGATGAGGTGCGCGGTGTGGTGCTGGAAAGCGGCGAAGAGATCACGGCCGATCTGGTTGTCTCCAGCCTGACTCCGCAAATGACCTATCTCAAACTGGCGGGAGAGGAAGGGCTGCCCAGCGACCTTGTGGAACAGGTGAAACGGTGGAACAGCGCAGGCTCGGCTTCCAAAATCAATCTGGCACTGGACGGCATCCCCGAATTTAAAGCGATGCCCGGCTTTGGGATGCACCTGGCTGGTGGCTTTAACACCAATGTCTCCATTGATGCCTTTGAACGGCTGTACGACACAGCCAAATATGGTGACTTTGAGCGCCACCTCTTTATTGACGGCGGCATCATCTCCTTTGCCGACCCCGACATGGCTCCACCCGGTAAGCACGTCATGACCTGTTTTGTCATGTACACCCCCTATCATTTGCGGCAAGGAACGTGGGATGAACGGCGTGAGGAGCTGGGTGACGCGGTGGTAGATACGCTAGAGCATTACATTCCCAACATTCGCAAGCTAATTGTGGGGCGGCAAATCTCCACGCCGCTGGATATTGAGCGGCTCATCAACATGAGTGGCGGCAATATTTTCCAGGGCGAGCTGCGGCTGTCGCAAATGTTTTTGATGCGGCCGACCGCTGGTTATTCCGGCTACCAAACGCCCCTGCACAACTACTACATTTGCGGCTCCAGCGCCCACCCTAGCGGCGGTATTTCCGGCGCACCGGGGCGGCTGGCGGCGTTGCAAATTTTGCAGCAGAAGTGGGGCGTAGGGCGTGGGGAGTAGGGAGTAGAGTTGTTCCGGAGTTTAGTGCCAGATTGGGAGGAGGCGGAATGGTTGTTAAGAGTTACCGTGATTTGCGTGTGTATAAGATGGTTTTTGCGTCTGCTATGCAAATCTATCATTTGACATATGAATGGCCTGCACATGAAAAATATTCACTGACAGACCAGATCAGACGCTCTTCGCGCTCGGTTTGCAGCAATTTGGGAGAAGCGTGGCGCAGGCGACGTTATCCGGCTCATTTTGCCAGCAAATTGGGGGATTGTGATTCTGAAGCGGCAGAAACAGAAGTTTGGCTCGATTTTGCACTTGAATGTGGCTATATCTCAGCAACCGCACACCAAGAGCTGCGAGCCAGCTATGATCATATTGGGGCAATGCTCACAAAGATGATCAATGATGCCGATAAATGGTGTAACAAAGCATAATTGTATGGCTGGGGAACGCATTTACACCCTACTCCCCACTCCCTACAAATTATATTCAAGGTGTTTTTACAGATGACCAACAACTATGATGTCATTGTAATCGGGGCTGGGCATAATGGGCTAATTGCCGCCCACCAACTGGCAAAAGCGGGAAAGTCGGTACTGGTAGTGGAGCAGCGGGGCGCAGATGAGGCGATTTTTCCTGGCTTCTGGCTGGCATTGGGAACGGATGATGATGCGGGACTGCTGCGACAGTCGGTGATTGACGAGATGGGGTTGGTGGAGCAAGGGGTGGTGTTTGTGGAGCCGGATGTGACGGCTTTTGCGCCGCAAATTAACGGCCGTTCTTCCCTCACCCTCCACCGCAACATCCACCAATCCATTGCCAGCATCGCCACCCATTCAGAGCGTGATGCCGCTTGTTTTGCCGCATGGCGGGAGAAAATTGGGGCGTTAACGGCCGTTCTCGAACCCCACCTCCACCAAACCCCCACCGTTGAACAAATGGGAACCCTGCTGCTGGGCCAGCCCGAACTCGTGCGCTACGCCAACGTCTCCGCCCGCGAAACGCTCGATTGGTGGTTTGAAAGCGATGCTCTCAAAGGGCTGCTGGCAAGCAGCAGCGTCATTGGGTTGGAACACGGCCCCTACGCCCAAAACAGTGGCTTCATGCTGCTTTACCATTATGCCAATGCCGACGGCGGCGGCTTCCGCGCCAGCCGCTTTGTGCAGGGGGGCATGGGCAAGCTACAGGAGGCGATGGTGGCGGCGGCAATGGGGCAAGGGGTGGAGATTCGGGAAGAAACGGCCGTTTCCCACCTCCTCCTAAACAACGGCCACGCCACCGGCGTGGTGCTGGCCGACGGTGAAACGATCCACGCCGGGCTAATCGTCTCTTCCGCCACGCCGCGCCACACCTTTTTCAACCTCGTCAAACCGTACAACCTCGAACCCCGCTTTATGCGCCGCGTCCGCAGCCAGGTCTATCGCGGCACCACGGCTAGGCTCGTTTTGGCGGTGAATGAGCTGCCCGAATTTATAGGGCAGGAGAACGTGGCGCAGTTGGACGGCCACATCGTCATTTGTCCCAGCACCGAATATCTGGAGCGGGCGGCTGATGCGGCAAAATACGGCCGTTTTTCTCCCCACCCCCTGCTCGACATCACCATCCCCACCCGCCACGCCCCCGAACTCGCCCCCGCCGGGCAGCATTTACTCAACATCACCATGCGCTACGCTCCCTACACCCTGCGCGGCACACATTGGGACGAGCAGCGGGAGGCACTGGCCGAAACCATCGTGCAAACGGTTGCCAGCTATGCCCCCGGTCTGCGCGACACCATTTTGCACCAGCGTTTAACCACGCCACTGGATTGGGAGCAGCAGTTTGGGCTAACCGAAGGCTGCCTGCATCACGGGCAAATGGGGCTGGAACAGATGTTTGCCATGCGTCCTGTGCCGGGCTGGGGGCAATATGCCACCCCCATTGCCAACCTTTACCTTTGCGGCGCAGGCTCCCACCCCGGCGGCGGTCTCACTGGTCTGCCCGGCCGCAACGCGGCGCGGCAAATATTGGCAGATTTCGGTTAAACAGTGTCACGCAAAGGTGCAGAGCAAACAAACTGCCTCTGCGTCTTTGCGTGAAATCTCTCCATGCTTAAACGGCTCTACATTCTTGATTTTGGCTTGTTCCAGGTACATGAAAACGGCCGTTTTATCGGCATCCCCGGCTATTTGCTGCAAACCGACGACGGGCGCAACATCCTGGTAGACACTGGCTTTCCTGCCGCCTATGCCCGCAACGCCGAGCAAGCGACCCGCGACGATGGTCTGGGGAGCTTTGGCCGCGTGGTCTCGCTAACAGAGGAAAACCTTCCGGCGGGGCAGCTTGGCAAATTGGGGCTCACGAAAGCGGACATTGATTTGCTGGTGCTGACCCATTCCGACATTGACCACGTGGGCGGGATTGGCAATTTTCCCGGCGTGCCGATTGTGGTTCATGCCGCCGAACGGGCGTTTGTGGAACCGAGGTATTGGAACGGCCGTTCCCCCATCCCCTGGCCCGATAACCCGTACCAACTTGTTAGCCATGATCAGGTACTTTGCCCCGGTGTCACCCTGCTCACCACCCCCGGCCACGCCCCCGGCCACCTCTCGCTGCTGCTGCATTTACCCCAAACCGGCTCCGTTTTGCTCACCGGCGATGCCATTTCGCGGCCGGCCGAACTGGTTGAAGGGTTTAGTGGGGCGGTTGACCAAGCGCAAGCCCGCGCCAGCGCCGAACGCCTGATGGCAATCGCGCAGCAACACCACGCCTTTGTCATCTACGGCCACGACCCGCAGCAGTGGCCGACGCTTCGCAAAGCACCTAAATTTTATGCGTGATCGTTGGCTTCCCGTGTTTCCTGGCACTGCTTGCACACCAGCAAACGGCCGATAAATTCCGCCCGCCCCGCCTCCTTCAACACCCACGGCCGCGTGGTCAGCGGTGGGTTATGGCGCATATGCTGCCGATGCCCGCAGCTTAAATCAGCCACCCAATCCCCCACCTCATCCTGGTGAAACCCTACAATCGCTACCATATCAGCTTGCATAAACCACCTATAAAAAAATACCCCTTGGCCAATTCAACCAAGGGGTACATCATCTAAGATAACCGTTTGAGGATAGCTGAAGAACGAGGATTGGAATCCTCGGCTACGATTCAAACAGGTGCCGGCCGGACAAGACCGACCCCGCCGGAATCGTGACAGAACGGCCGCTTTTGTTGCAAATCTCCACATCCCCTACCAGCGAAACGTTGGCCCCAAAGACAACATCCCCCTGCACCTGCAGCCGGGTACATTTGAGCAAGGAGGGAATGCCGTCGGGGAACCGGGCATCGAGATCGTTAACAAATTTGTAATAACGGCCGTCCAGTTCCACCACCACATTGCCACTGACGTGCGCCGGGTTAAAGACGATTTGGTAATCATCGGTCAACAAATAGGCATCGGAGCGAACGGCCAGCAGGTCGTCGGTTTTCTTGACCGGGGCAAAGCGGCTGCGCGGCACGCGAATGGCCTGGGCGCCGACAAACACGCTGATAGCGGAACCCATGGCGGTTTCGAGCTGATAAACGGCCGTTGATCCCCCATCACGCGGATCCACCGTCTTGCTGTTGCGAATCAGCGGCAGCCCCAGCATATTGCCGCGCTCCTCCAGCACCTCTTGCAGCACCACCAAATTGAGCCACAAGTTGTTGGTATTGAAATATTTGTGCCGTGAAATATCTTGAAACGCCGCCTCATCCTCCTTCGGACATTGCGCCGATTCACGCAAAACAAGCTGCCCATCCTCCGCCCGCTGCGCCAAATGCCCACCCTTCTTGTCCATTTCGGTGCGGTCAGCTACCTCCATCATAAACGGCAGGTCATTGTCCACAAAGTAGCCCAAAATGGCGGGGTCTATAACGGCACCCAAATTGTCGGAATTAGAGATAAAGGCGTATTCAAAGCCATCATCCAGCAGCTTGTCCAACATGCCGCTAATCACCAGCGAGGCGTACAGGTCGCCATGCCCCGGCGGACACCATTCCAGCTCCCGGTTTTCCGGCCAGCAAACCGGCATCAGGTCAGCCTGGCGGATTTTTGGCTCTTTGTTTTGCACAAAAGTAGCCGGGGGGTGGGGCAACCTGGCATAGGGTGCCAGTGCCTCCAGCGTGTCATCTTCGGTGGCAAAACTGTTCATCAGCAGCAGCGGCACGTTGTTTTGCTGCGCCTGGCGAGCAATCACATCAAGAAAGGTGAGACCCTGCTTGACTGGCAGCAACGATTTGGCCTGTTCCAGCCCCATGCCGGTACCTAAACCACCATTGAGCTTGATAACGGCCGTTTTTGCCAACGCTTCCTGCCCAATAAGCCGTAGCTCATCCGGCAGCCGTTCTGCATCCGGCAGCGCGTCTACCGGCTCAAGGCTATCTTCAGGAATTAGCCCCGTTTTCCCAGCCAAAAGCTGTTCATAGTACGAGGCAAAAATGTCAATAAAAATCGGGTGCGCCCCTTGTGCCTCCAAACGTTCAGCAAAAGGGATAAACTGTTCAGTGAGGGTTGCAATCATATCTGCTCCAACGATAGGGAATTGTAACGATTTATTCTCAGGGGATTTGTTGAACTGCTAACTACCAATCCTCGGAGAGACGAGCCATTTGGTCAGTTGCTACCCCAAAGGGTAAAGGCTCAACGTTACAATTCACCTAAATATCTAACGAGTCAGCGTCTAACAGCCTTGCAAGCAGCATTTGGGCATCACGGTCGTTGGGGTTGGCCTGTATGGCGCGGCGAAACCAGCCGGCCGCCGCTTCCATATCACGTCGGTCGCGGTAGATCAAGGCAAGGTTATAGGCCACATTAGGGGCAATGGGGTTTACCTCAAGTGCCTGCTTAAAGGCAGCAATCGCTCGCTTCTGATCCTCATCCTTGGCTAAAACCGGGTTGCCTAAATAGGCAGCACCCAAATTTGTCCACAGCATCTCATTATCAGCGTAGCTTGCCTGAAACGGCTCCAGCAGCCCTACTGCCCGCCCAAACTTCTTGGTCAAAATATAGGCACCGCTCAAATTGAGCGCAGCATCAAAATGGGCTGGCTCCAGCTCATTGGCGCGTTCCAAATAGGGTAATGCCTGCTCGATCTGCCCCCGGTGCAGCAATTCAGTGCCGCGCCGAAAGACAGGGTCGAATTTGTCCATCACCGCCCCAACGGCCGTTTTCTTCCGTTTTTGCTGCGGTTGGTTCATTTTTCGCTTCCTCTTTTTCTGCACGTTTATCCTCGAGATGGTTTTAAAATCAATAGGCCTGTAATCCCAAAACCAGCCAGCAGCAGCAGCAGCCAAAAGCCACTGACATCAAAAAAGTAAGCCAGCGGCGTTGGCGGTTCCAGATCCGCCAGCCACGCTTCATTCAAATCCCGCAGGGAGATTTGCAACGCCCGCGCCACACCTGCCTCACAGTCGGCCCCGTCGCGGTGCGCCAAAATGATTTGCCCCACTGCCTGGTTGCCATAGCGGGATTGCAGGTAGGCGACAAAGGAGGCACTTTGGGCATAAGCCAGCACCGCCTCGGCTTCATCGCCGGGAAAACTCTGGCACAGTTCCAGCAGCGGAATGGTGGTGTGGTTGTCAACGGCCGTTTCCAGCACCACCTGATAATTCGGGTTGGGGTTTTCCTCCACCATCGTCGCCAGCCCTTCGTTAAACCAGGCGGGAACCTGCTTCATGGCGGCCGGCCCCACCGTTTGGTAAAGCAGCACGTGGACGAGTTCGTGGGGAATGCTGCGGCGCAAATCGGCGGCGGCGGTGCGGCTGTTAACGGCCGTTACCAAAATCACCCCCAGCTCCGGCGACGCATGCCCCCCCACCCAGTCGCGCCCCGTCAGACGCAACGCCGCCCGCAAATCAGCCGCCGTTGGGTATAAATAAACCCGCAGCGGGCGGCTGCCAACATCGGGCAAAAACGGCCGTACCGTCACCAGCGTCTCCTTCACCACATCCAGTGCCACCTGCGCCACCGCCGCGTCCGTCCCCGTCCAATGCACCGTCACCGGCTCCTCGGCCAACGTTTGCCATTCAAACTGGTCATCTTCGTAAAAGAAGGTGTAGGTGGGAGAAAAAATGTCCTCATCCACCGTTGCCAGCAGCCACCAGTAGGTGATTTCGGTAAATGGCGCCAGCCGCAGTTGGGTCAAATCAATCTCGTGTTCAACCGAAAAACGGCCGCCTGGCGGCAGGGCGACCTCATCGGTATAGGTATTTTCTGACCCTTCGGGGCGGAAAAAGAGGATGAGCGTGTCGGCCGGCGGCGCGTTGTCCAGCGTGAGCTGAAAGCGAATGACCCGCCCAAACTCATAGCTGAGATTGGGGGTAAACTGCGGCTCTTGCGCTGCCGCCGGGCGTGGCAGCAGCACAGCCAGCAGCAGGGTTGCCAAAAGGATGGAAAGTCGTTTGACCATACCTATAATCCTAGCAAAGTGATGGTTGTGGCGATGGTCAGCGGGCTGAGCAGGGTACTAACCACGACAATGCCGGTGACGATGGACGGCTGTAGCCCAAATTCGGTGGCGAGGATGATGGTAAAAACGGCCGTTGGCATACTCGCTTCAATGATAGAGGTGGAGCGCGACAACCCTTGCAGCCCCAGCACCGTGGCCGCCAGCAGCCCCATGACCGGCCCCAGCAGCAGCCGCACAGAAACGGCCGGCAGTGCCAGCCGCCACGACAACCCGCCACGCAAATCGGCAATTTGCATACCCAGAATGACCAGCATTACCGGGATGGCCCCGGCCCCGGCAATTTCCATCCCGCGCAGCAGCGGGGCGGGAATGGGAATGGCAAAGCTGTAGACAATGATTGCCAGCACCGCCGCATACACGGCCGGCAATTTTCCCAATCGCGCCAATGCCTCCCGCGCCGACAGTTGACCCGATGACGCAATAAATACGCCGAGGGTGTAGGCCAGGAAGGTGTTGACCATGTAGAACACAATCGCCCGCGCCAGCCCGGCCTCGCCATAGCGAAGCTGGTTGAGGGTGAGGCCAAAGTTGCCGCCGTTGACAAAGATGACGACCACCAAAAAAGCGGCCGTTTCCATGCGCGAAAAGCGGAAGCTCCGCGCCAATATCCAGGCAAGCACCCCCATTCCCAGTAAACTGACAACGGCAAACGCCATAAGCTGTAGTAGTTCCTCGCCGGGCAACTGCGATTTAACCAGGGAGGTGAAAACCAAGCAGGGGCCTAAACAATTGAAAACGATGCTGGAAAGAGCCCGTTTGTCAATCTGGTAGGTGCGTTGAAGAGCAAAGCCAAAGGTGGCAACGATCAGAATCGGCAGAATATTTTGGGTAAAAACGGCAAGAATGTCACTCAATTTTGGCTAAACAACCCCAGGTCGTCCTCATCGTCTGCGTCATCACTATCGTCAAAAGCAAACAGTTCAAAATCACCCGACAGCCAGGACATTTCTTCGAGTGATTCTTCAATCGCCTCATAAAACGACTCGGCTTCGGGGTCTTCCAGCAGTTCGGTGAGAATGCGCGTTGGCTCCTCACCACCAATCTGCCCCAGGGCAATGATAGCGGCCTCTACAACGTCACTGTCCTCATCCAGCGTTAATTCGGCTAACCCCGGTACGGCATCGCTGCTGCCCAATACACCGGCAGCCCGTGCGGCCTCGGCTCGCATTTCGGCGATTGGGCTTTCTAGTTCCTGTAGGACGATGTGGAGCCAGCGCAAATCGGCACTGCTGCCCATGGCAAAAACGGCACTCAACTGCATTTCCAGTTCGTTGTCTTCGTATGCTTCTTCAATGAGATGTGAGACGCGGGGATGGTTGGCAGCGGCCATGGCTTCCAGGGCGGCTCGTTTAACGGCCGTTTCCGTCCCCACCGCCTCATATTGCGCCAGCAGCCGGGGGACAATGCGGGTAGAGACAAACGGTGGCAGTTCCCCCCATTCGCTCATCAACACATAATGAGCCAGGGTAGCAGCAGCAGCAGCACGAACGGCCGTTTCCCCATCCTCCTCCAGCAAGCGCAAAATCGGCGCAACCAGCTTCACATTCGTCGCATCCCACAGCCCATCCAGTGCCGCCACACGCACCACGGGGATCGCATCCTCCAGCAAAATGGCAAACAGCAGCGCAAAATCCACCGTAAAGCTGTCTTCGGTCAAATCAGCCAAATGCCGCCCAATCTGCTGTCGCCGCTCATCCGCTACCAGCGGCCAACGCGCCTGAAAAGCGGCCAAATCAGTCGTGTCCAGATCAGAAAGCTGATACAGCAGCGGAATGCTTAACGGCTCATCTTCAAACAAACGGTGCAATAGCTCCGCAAACGGTAACTTTTTATCGAGATATTCCTCTTCCATACATAGTCAAAGACGTTGGCTACTATCTGTAGCCAACGTCTTCATTGCTTAAAATGGCGTGGTTTGGGTGATTAAACCACGCTTACTTGTGTCTGTCACAATGTTTTATTGAAATGGGATAATCGGGTTAACGATGTCCTGCACAATCATCAGCACCATCAGACCCAGCAGCACCAACATGCCAATGACGTGTACCATCCCTTCCCGTTCTGGCTCAATACGCCGCCCACGAATCGCCTCAATCAGCACAAACAAAATGCGGCCGCCATCCAGAGCCGGCAGCGGCAGCAGGTTGGTCAGCCCCAGCGCCACGTTAATAAACGCCGCAATGGAAAGCAGCGGGAACAAATTCCGGTTTTGCGCCGATGCTTCAGCCGCCTGCCCCGCAATCTGGCTAATGCCCACAATACTTACCGGTCGCGCTTCCTGGGGTGTAATATCTCCATTGAGCAGCATGGCGGGCAAGCGCAAATACAGCGACACATAGTTGCCCATAAACTGAACTGCGTCCACGCCGGCATCAATGGGATTGCGGCTAATGCGCTCGCCGGTGGTGGACATCATCAGTCCCACGCCAATTGGCCCTTCGCTTTCCGCATCATATTCGCCGGGGGAGCGAGGTACCAGGGTAATGTTAAGCTGTTGCCCGTCACGACTGACCAGCAGTTCAATGGGCTGTCCTGCCATCTCATGCACCCGGTCTACCAACACACCAGAACTGTCGGCACGCACGCCATCTACTTCAAGAATGACATCGTTTGCCTGCAAACCAGCCACCTCGGCTGGTGAACCAGGGTTGACGTTGCTAATGGCAACGGCCGGCGGGCCAATCATCAGTGCCACCCAAAAAATGACAATGGCGGCAATAAAGTTCATTCCGGCTCCCGACACCAGCACAAAAAAGCGTGCCCGTTTGGAAGCAGCAGCTAAACCATCCGGTACAGTGGGGTCATCCTCTCCGGCCGGCCGCACAAACCCACCCAACGGAATCCAGTTTAGCGAAAAAATGGTGCCTTTTCGTTCTGTCAAGGTCAGGGCACGCGGCGGCAATCCCAGCCCAAACTCTTCAACACGAATATTTGACAAACGGGCCGCCCAAAAATGACCCAACTCGTGTACTAAAACAATGGGCGTCAGGATAATAATAAATCCACCAATGGCCCATAATATTGACATAATTCACATCCTAGATTTGGTCAGCTCACTGTTCAGTTGCTGCGTTTTGCTTAAGGTTAATAAGAGTTACTATCACCTTATCTTTCGACCCCGGCTGTCTAACACTGGCAAACAGCCAAAACAACGGCGCATTTTCAGCGCACCAGATGTCATTATACGGCCTGACAAGCGGTAATAGCAACTAGCAACCCTGTGATTTAACGACACTCTAACGGTTCAGGAATCCCCGGCTACGAAAAGGGAAAGATGATGGGAAGGAACAATAACATGAGCAGCCAGATAAGCAGCGTCAGCGGCAATCCCACCTTGGTAAAGTCAGTAAACTTGTAGCCACCTGCCCCATAGACCAAAACACAGGATTGATGACCAATAGGCGTTAAGAATGAGTTTGAGGCGGCAATGGCGACCCCCATGACAAAGGCATGGGGGTCAATATCCAAACCCAGGGCAGTTTGAATGGCAATGGGTGCCACCAACACCGCCGCCGCTGCATTGGACATAAAGGCTGTAAGGCCTGTGGTCAACACAACCAGCCCCAGCATAATGCCGCGAGGCCCTAGCCCACCGACAAGCGAGATGATGCTGTTTGATAAATATTGTGCCGTACCTGTCTTTTCCAAGGCTACCCCCATAGGCAACATGCCGGCAATGAGAAACACCGACTTCCATTCGATGGCTTCATATCCTTCATCCATTGTCAGGCAACCCGTGAGAACGGTGAGAATGGCACCCAAAACAGCAGCGGTGGAGATGTGAAGCCAGCCAAAACCAACGGCCGTTATCATGGACACAAAAATAAGCAAATTGATGGGGGCTTTCTTCAGCCGGGGCAGCGACTCCGGCGGACGCAGCAGCAAAAAGGCGTTGTCGTCACGAATCGCCTCAATACGCTCCCGCCGCCCCTGCACCAACAGCGTATCACCCATCCGCAACGGCACATTTGCCAACCTGTCCACAATCGGTGATTCACCGCGCCAGATTGCCAGCACGGTTAGTCCATAGCGATCCCGAAAATCGAGGTCACGCAGTGTTTGACCGATGAAGTGGGCAAGCTGGCTGACCACAACCTCGGCCACGGTTGATTCCCCAGATCGCAAGGTGGCATCGGTCACAATTTCGGGAAGCAGCGAAGCATTATAGGCTTTGCCCACCTGCAAAATGCGCTCGCGGGAGCCATTGACCAGCAGGATATCACCCGCCCGCAGCCGCAAACCGGGCAAAACACCCAGATTTGGCTCGCCTTCGCGCAGCACGCCAACAATGGTCAGGTCATATTCTTCCCCCAGGCGCGTATCAATCAGGCGTTTGCCAATGAGGGGCGAATTGGGCTGAACATGCAGTTCGGTCAGGTAATCACGCAGGTGGTATTCTTGCGTCAGGCTGTCCTGGGTATGGGCGTGAGGGGTGTAGGCTGGCAGCAAATGCCGGCCGACGAGTACCATATAGGCAATGCTGCTGCCAAAAATGATCAGCCCCATGGGCGTGTAGTCAAAGAGCCGGAAGGGGGCAAAGCCAACAGCGACAAGAGCATCGCTGGCAAGCAGATTGGGCGGGGTGCCGATGAGGGTGGTGACACCACCCAGCAGGGATCCAAAGGCCAGCGGGATGAGCAATTTTGAAACAGGCACCCTGGCCTTGTTGCCTATGTTGATGATGACGGGCAGAAGAACGGCCGTTGCGCCAATATTGTTCATAAATGCCGACATCGCCCCCACCGTCAACATCACCACCAGGATCAGCCGCCCCTCCCCCTGCCCGGCAATTCGTTCCCCGTAACGGCCAATAAAATCGGCGATACCCGTGTGGGTCAGGCTGGCACTAACGATATAGATGGCCCAAACGGTGATCACAGCTGGATTGGAAAAACCGGAAAACGCCTCGCCCGTATCTAATATCCCCGTCAACACCAGTGCCAGCAGCACCATCAGCGCCACCAGGTCTACTCGGAACAGCTCAAGAGCAAAGAGGACAATGGAAATAACCAAGATTACCAAAACTAACCCAGATTCGTATGTCACAGATCACTCCTTTTCACAATAAGGGTCTTTGGGAACTCGTGGGGTGTTGGGCGTTTACAAAATAAGCGGGTAGAAAAACGAATTGCCTTTCCATGTCACTCCGAAGTCCTCCGAGGAATCTTTCTGCTTTTCTGAGGGGAAAGATTCCTCGCTCCGAAGACTCCGCTCGGAATGACATTTGCCCGATTAATTTGTTAATCCGCTAGACCCCACGAGTTCCTGAAGAACCCACAATAACAACCAAAGCGGGATTGTAGCTCAAAATTTACGCTTGACATTTATCCCGGAAACAGCTAGGATGTTGCACGGTACGTTTAAACACGACATGCGGGCAAAGGTTAGCGCATGAACCTGATTAGTAAACAATCAGGTTGACGAGGTGGAGGTTCCTCACGTCGCAGTGAGGTTAAGGCTGGGCAATTGTCTGGCCGAAAATCGAGAGATCAGCGGATGCCTCCCAGGAGCGCCACACTCCTGACCATTTTTCTGCCCCTTCAAATGAAGCAAAACGTTTAAACCGGGTTTGGCAACTACCCGACAAGCCGTTTTGCAGTGGCTCTTTATCGGTAAACGGTAATCAGTAGACTGATAACCGATAACTGATAACTGATTACTTCCCAGAAGGGGCGTCCCCATTGGCAAAGACAAGCAAGGGTACGTCCAGACCAGCGGAGATGGTTTATTTTGCCGTTTCTGTTTGGCTATGGTGTCGTTTAACGGCCGTTTTGGTCTGCTGTCTTTGCTTGGCGCACGTAAACAAGCCGTGCGCCGTCGCAAAGCCATCACAATTTCACAAAATTATCTCAGGCAGGGCTAACAGGATAGAACCCAGTTAAGCCTGCCAACCTATCCATAAGGAGTGACTGATCATGTGCGGTATCGTTGGCTATATTGGAGCGCGACAAGCACCCAGCGTGGTGCTGCAAGGATTAAAACGACTAGAGTATCGTGGCTATGATTCAGCCGGGGTGGCGGTGTTGGAGCAGAATGGACATATTGCCATTCGGCGGGACGTGGGCAAGCTGGGGAATCTGGAGGCGATGTTGGGGCATTCACCGCTGACAGGCCACATTGGCATTGGACACACACGCTGGGCAACGCACGGGGAACCAAGCCAGCGCAACGCCCACCCGCACGTGAGCATGAACGGCCGTGTTGTGGTCGTTCACAACGGCATTGTGGAAAACTTTCTCGAACTGCGGGAAGAACTGGAAGCCGAGGGGGTCAGGTTCCAGTCGGAAACGGACACAGAGGTGATTGTCCACACGGTAGAGCGGTTTATGGCGGGGGGGTTTGACTTTTTAACGGCCGTTCGTCGCACCCTCAACCTCCTCCAGGGAGCCAATGCCGTCGTTGTCATGACTATTGACCACCCCGATCAGCTCATTTGCGCCCGGCTAGGCAACGCCGGTGGCATCACCCTGGGCGTGGGCAACGACGAAATGTTTATCGCCTCCGACATCCCCGCCATTCTGGAATACACCCGCGATATGGTCTTTCTGGAAAGCCGCCAAATGGCGCACCTCAACCAGAATGGCTATACCGTCTATGATTTACAGGGCAATGTACTGACACCGGAACTGCATAAAATCTCCTGGGATCCGGTCAGCGCGGCCAAGGGGGAGTTCAAGCATTTTATGCAGAAGGAGATTTTTGAGCAGCCGCGTTCGCTGATTGACACGCTGCGCGGACGGGTGGATTTTGAAAACGGCCGTATTCACCTGCCAGACATGAATTTGACACCAGAACTGGCGCAAAAGCTGCAAAAAATCTTTATTGTGGCCTGCGGCACCAGCTACTATTCGGGGCTGGTGGGCAAATTCCTCATCGAATCTATTGCCCGCGTACCGGTGGAAGTGGAGTATGCCTCGGAGTTTCGCTATTATGACCCGATTATTGATGACAAAACGGCCGTTCTCTCCATCACCCAATCGGGCGAAACAGCCGACACCCTGGCCGCCTGCGGCCAAGCCCGCACCCAGGGTGCCACCCTCTGGTCCATCGTCAACGCCTTTGGCAGCGAAGCCATGCGCGTCTCCGATGGCTACATCGCCATGCAGGCCGGGCCAGAAATCGGCGTTGCCAGCACCAAGGCGTTTACCACCTCCATCGTAGACCAATACCTGCTGGCCTGCGCCCTCGGCTATCTGCGCGGCACCCTGTCCGACAAGCGGCTGCGCCAGCTTATTGACGACCTCGCTCACCTGCCCAACCTCGCCGGGCAGGTGCTGGATCGGGATGCCGAATATGAAGAGCTTGCCAACCATTTCTTCAAAGCGCAAGATTTTCTCTTCCTGGGGCGGGGCATCAACTACCCCATTGCTCTCGAAGGGGCGCTCAAGCTCAAAGAAATCAGCTATATCCACGCCGAGGGGTACCCGGCGGGAGAAATGAAGCACGGCCCCATTGCCCTGATTGATGAAACGATGCCGGTAGTGGCACTGGTTACAAAAGACAGCCTGTACGAAAAAATGGTGAGCCAGGTGCAGCAGGCGAAGGCGCGGGGCGGCGTGGTCATTGCCGTTGCCACAGAAGGGGACGAAGCCATTCAGCGTGAGGCAGATCATGTGATTTATGTGCCAAAAACGCCGCCGCTGCTGGCTCCCGTGGTCAATGTCATCCCGCTCCAGCTTCTCAGCTACCACATCGCCGTCCGGCGCGGCTGCGATGTTGACCAGCCGCGCAATCTGGCGAAGTCGGTAACGGTGGAGTAGGAAATATAGCGATTGGAGATTGGAGATTGGTGAAGGTTCATAATCGCCAATCTCCAATCTCCACCATTACGTGCTTTTCAAATATTCGCGCACCAGCAAAGCGGCCGTTGCCCCTTCACCAGCGGCGCTGGCAACTTGCTTGGTGCTGCTGGCGCGAACATCCCCGGCGGCGAAAATACCGGGAACGGCCGTTTCCAACAGTTCCGGCTCCCGACCAGCAAACGCCGCTGGAGCCGGTTTATCATGTACCAGGGCGTGACCCGTCACCACAAACCCCCACTGGTCCACCACCACACTGCTGTCACGCAGAAACGCTGTGTTGGGGTCTAGCCCAATAAAAATAAACGCCCCGTCCGTTTGCAGTTCCGAAGTTGCCCCCGTTTGCCTGTCCCGCAGCTCCAAATGGGTTAACTTGGCCTTGGCACCGCGAAACGCCTGCACATCAGTGTGCCAACGCACGTCAATCCTGGGATGGTTTAGCACCTTTTCCTGAATCACCTGGCTTGCTTTAAACGCGCCGCCGCGCACCAAAATCGTCACCTTCTCGGCAAACTTGGTCAGCAGCAAGCTCTCCTCGGTGGCACTGTTGCCGCCGCCCACAACCACCACCTCCTTGCCCTTGTAAAACGGGCCATCACAGGTGGCGCAAAAATGCACCCCGGCTCCCAAATAATCCGTTTCCCCATCTACGCCCAGGCGACGATATTTGCTGCCGGTGGTAATCAGCAGGGCGTTGCCGCTGTATTCGCTGCCGTCGCCCGTCTCAATGCAGTGGTAATTGTCGTGGCTGTGGATGCTGCGCACCTCCTGCGCCTGCAAAATCTCCACCCCAAACTGCTCGGCCTGTTGTCGCAACCGGTTGGCAAACTCAAGGCCGGCAATGCCTTCGGGAAAGCCGGGCATATTGTCTAGCCGTTCCGTGCCGGCCGCCTGCCCGCCAACGGCCGCTTTTTCCACCACCAGCGTGTCAATCCCTTCCCGCGCTGTATACAATGCCGCCGTCAAACCGGCCGGCCCACCGCCCACCACAATCAAATCATAATGATGGCGGCTGGCCGTTGTTTTTAGCCCCAGCTTCTGCGCCAATTCCGCGTTGCTTGGCTCCACCAAAAACGAACCATCGTCAAACACAATCGTGGGAATGATGCGCTTGCCACCATTGGTTTCAATGACAAACTGCTCTCCCGCCTCGTCTTGCTCAATATCTACCCAGTTATAGGCAATTTGATGCTCCCCTAAAAACTGCTTGCTGCGGCGGCAGTCGGGGCACCAATAGGCACCATATACGGTTATCGTTGGGTCACTCATGTACAAATTCCTTGAAAATGGGGTACGGACGAACACGACCAAACACGGATGAAGCTGCGAAATCGTTGACTTCCACCGTGGTGGTTGCCATGCTCGCCGTATCTGCTAAAAAACTATCGCTACGTGTTCTTTGATAACATGACCCGCCGGATTTTTACGTCTTTGCAGACATGCAACCAAAATGGGTTGCCTTTGGCGGGGAAAAGGGGATGATTGAATGGTATGAAGACAAAAAATTTGGGACGCACGGGTTTGCAAATAACGGCCGTTGGCCTGGGCTGCGGCAATTTTGGTGGTGTGGGCAGTTCACCCGCGTTTTTTGGCCGTGGTGAAACCGAGGCCGAAGCGCACGCGCTGATGGATACAGCCTGGGACATCGGCATCAACTTTTTCGACACGGCCGATGCCTACGGGGGCGGGCGCAGCGAGGCGTTTATTGGCAACTGGCTGCGGCGCAAGGGGTCACATGTGCGTGACCAACTTATTTTGAGCAGCAAGGTCTTTAACCCGGTCGGCGAGGGGCCAAATGATCGGGGGCTGTCGCGCCGCCACATCATGCGCCAGATTGACGCCAGCCTGATGCGGCTGGGGGTGGATTACCTCGATATGTATCTGGTGCATGAGCCAGATCCGACAACGCCACTGGAGGAAACGGTGCGGGCGCTGGATGATTTGGTGCGGCAGGGGAAGGTGCGCTATTTTGGCGCGTCCAATTTCCCGGCGTGGCTGCTGGTAAAGGGGCTGTGGATTAGCGACAAGAACCATTTGCACCGCTTTGAGTGGGTGCAAAACAGCTACAGTTTGCTAGACCGGGGGGATGAGCGCGAGATGCTGCCGCTTTGCCGCGACCAGCAGCTAGGCTACACGCCCTTTAGCCCGCTGGCGGGGGGCTTTCTGACGGGCAAATATCGGCTGGAGGCGGATTACCCAGCCGGGTCGCGGATGACGCTGCGGCCGGAGCCGTACTGGCGGCTGTGGAATGCGGAGACATTTGCCAGGCTGGACAAGTTGGGCGTAATGGCGGCGGATTTGGGGGTGAGCATGGCGGGGTTGGCGTTGGCGTGGGTGATGGGACAAACGGCCGTTACTGCCCCCATCATCGGCCCCCGTCGCCCCAGCCATTTGCAGCCCGTGCGGGAAGCGTTGGCGCTGTCGTTAACTGCCGACCAGCTTACCGCGATTAGCACACTCTTTGCCGAAGATGGATAAGCTGGTAACGATCCGGCAAGCCTGCGTAGCCGATGCCGAACCAATGGGTGACATGCTGGTTCCCACCTGGCTGGCGGCGCACAAAGGGCAAATGCCGGAACATTTATGGGAAAAGCGGCAGCGGGAATGGACGCCGGCCGTCTCGGCGCGGGGATGGCGGGAAACGTTGGAAGAGATGGCAGAGGAAGGGACAAACGGCCGTTTGACGAAGAAGGCACCCCCCTCCCCGAAGCCGTTTATAAACTACCTACGGACATTTTTGCGGGAGATTGGAGATTAGCGGCTGTCCAATCTCTAATCTCCAATCTCTAATCTCTATTCAACCCCAAAATCGCCTGAGCTACGATGGGAAAAACGGCCGTTTCTGGGATCACCAGCTCAAAATGCCCCACGTCGGGCAAATTGACCATTTCTACCGTGTCGCCGCTCGCCCGCGCCGCCGCTTCATACTCTTCAATGAAAGCCAGCGGCACAATCGGGTCAAGCACGCCGTTGATCAACACCTGGCGCACGCCCAACGGCAGCAAAGCACTGGGCGACGCTTGCTGGTATCGTTCCATGACCTCATGGGGCAAGCCACCCATCAGCAAGCTGGGAGAGTCATCACAGATAGGCCATTGGTGGGCGCGAATGAGGTCGGCAACCCCGGCCAGCGAAGCCACGCCGCGCAGCGGCAGCGGGTTGGGGGTGTAGAGTTCGCTGCTTGGCAACAGCCGCTGGCGTGCCGCCAGCCACAGCACCAAATGGCCGCCGGCCGAATGCCCCGCCGCCACCACCCGCGACAAATCGAGGTTGAACTGCGGGGCAATCTGGCGCAAATGGTCGGCTCCGGCAGCGACATCGAGCATGGTGTGGGGCCAGCCGCCGCCGTTGCCAATGCGCCGGTATTCGAGGGAATAAACGGCCGTTCCCCTCCCCCGCAGCGCATCACACATCAACCCCAAATGCTCCAGGCTATACTGCGCCATCCAGCAGCCGCCGTGAATCAGCAGCACCACCGGGTGTGGCCCTTCACCCGCCGGTAAATACAAATCAGCAAACTGAAATTCGTTGTCGCCATACGCCAGCCGATGATCCGCCGCCACGGTGGGGTACGCAACAAGGTCTTGGGAAGTGAGAAGGGTAGGCATTTCTTTATGAAGTAATCAGTAATCGGTAATCAGTAATCAGTACGGGTCACTGATTACCGATTACCGTACACAAAGTGGTCGTGCAACGACATTACTAAGCAGGCCGATAGTTTGAGGGATAATCCACAATCTTGTCCCACTCATCCGCCGCCGAACGGGCAACGACGGCAATCACTGGCTCGTCGCCAATGTTAAACACCTCATGCGGCACGCCCGGCTCGATGTAAATAAAGTCACCGGCCTCGTTTTCGATGGCTTGCTTTAACCCCTCGCCATATTCGTGGCGGACTTTCCCCTGCAAAATAAACAGCATCACCTCAAAGCCATCGTGGATATGGGCATAGGCAATGCCCCCCACCGGCACCTGCGCCACGTTCATGGACAAATTTTGCGACCCCACATTTTTGCCCGACAGCCCAATCTTGTAGCGGATGTTGTTCCAGCCGCGAATCTCGGGGCCACCACCGCGAACAACCGAAATGCCATCGGCAAACTCTACATATTCCTTCAAATCAATCTCTTTCACAGCCATTTTTGAACTCCTGAAAAATGGGACGCGGGCAAACACGAACGAACACGGATGAGCCGCCATGCTGCCTTCGTTCCCCTTACGTCATCACATGGGTCAGCATTATCAAACAACTGGTCAGGTTTGGCAAACGGCCGTTTGGTAAATCTGCGGAACCTATGGCTATTAGGGGATCTTTATGCTACATTGAAAGTAATTTGAAACTCGTGTGTTTTCCGATATCTATTAGCTCTTGGTTCGTTGATTTCAAAACCAGTATTTGAAATTTCGCCCTGAATATGAAGGGTTTTTCGCTAAAAGCACATAGACTTTACATAATAGCTGGTTGTTTGCCACTGTGTACAAAGATTTTGCAAAATTGAGAATTTCACGATCCCCATATACGGGTCTTTGGTGCGCTTGACCCCCATATATTCCAATAATAAATTTTGGTTAACTGGTTTCAAAATGAGCGAACTGAGAGTATTAGAGCCTGTTTTAAAAATGATTTTGAGAGGTATTGACACGCTTTTTGCTCTACATATATCCTCCCAAAGCTCCCAGAGACTTTCTGTGTAGGAATCGACACCCATTTGCAAGAGAAATAGGCCGTATTAGGCTACCTAAAGTCCAAAATGAGTAGAAATGTGCGATAGGGTCTCTATTTAAAAAGAACACGCAATGTACGACCTATTTTAGACTTGCAACTGGGTGATTTTTAGAAAAAAGCATCATTTAGACAAATGCTCTCGCTGGTTTTATATGAACCTTCTATACAAAGTCAAAAGAAGTCCCTCAGGGATTTCTGTATATGGGCATTAAGGCATAATTACGAGCTTTTCTCCTAAATATAGGCTTGGAAAAGTCGCACATTGTGTAAGAACTTGTGTTTGGAGGTAACACAGTATGGAAAAGTTAATAAGTTTGCATCGGTTCGTAAGTTTACAGCAATACATTGTGCACTTTGCAAGTTTTTGCATTGCTCTGTTGCTAATTGGGTTTCTGTCATCCCCTACCCAGGGTGCAACATTAAATGAAGCATATGAAGCTCGTAAAGCAAATTTGTTATCTTTAGCAATGCAAAGCTACCTTGACGATCCTTTATATAATGTCGAGACCGAATTGGACATGCAGCCGTTCAACGAAATCAACAATTTAGGCTGTCCTAAAATTTTGAATAATGAAGATGGTTGGTCTATTGAGGCACGATCAGGTGGTCGCCCATTTATGAATTTTGACACAGCCTATATTAATAATGTGCTTTGGGAATTCGAGCCATGTAATGTTGGTAGTAGTCAGATATCACAACAACTTTTAGATGATCACTATAAAAGTGGAAAACGCATTAATCGCTTATGGTTCACGCATCAAGCTTCAACTGGCTATCCAGTTGTTGTGGTACTAACCTCGGATGGGTTTATTAACATAAGCGGTGCTGATGAGCCATTGTACATGGGTGCAGCAACGCGCTTTGGCTTTATTGGCGAACCCTTCAGTTCAAATGAGGATTTTCGCCAACATATTGATGAAGTCGATATCTCAGTTCAGGACAATGATACGCTCATTGTTGTCTACAATATTCATTCCCAAGTCGGTGAGGGAGTTATTGAGCTTACTCTCAAATGGGACAGAGAAGATGAAAAGCCTACCCTTGAATTTCGTTCGGCACATGCACTGCGTATGATCCAAGAGCAACAATCGCGTTTGCTAGGCTTTGCCGGTCACAACTTTATGCGCGGACCCACATTAAAAGCTAGAGAGGCATTCCATGATGGTCGAACAGCATTTATAAGATTTCCAAATGGAGAGGTTGCTCATGATTTTCTGACACCCCCTGTATCGTTAGAACAAGTCATACGTGAGAATCTTAGCGAAGATATACCTGTTGGCACAGAGCTAATTGTGGATCAGCCACAAAATGTTGTGGGGTATTTTTCTAAGTTTCCGCTACCTGGATATGAAAAACGAGCCGATTTAATGCTGACGCTCACGGAGAGTAACACGCCCTCGGTCATGATACGACGTGCACAGGTCACGGTTAATTTGGCTAATAATAATCCGGAAGCAAATGAGACGATTAATTTATTTTTCGCAGTTTCTATGACAAGCAATTTTGTCTACGAATTTGCTTATACTCTTAATGTATCTGCCTTGAACTATGAACAAATCTATTTTAACCGTTCACAAGGTATCGCTTTTATCTCTGAACGGGATAATGGAGTTGCCAGGCTTTATTTTTTACCTTTAGACAAAGACCTCTTGCCCTTATCTCCACCATATCCATTGACTGATGCTGTTATCATTGAGCCTCATCGCCCTTCGGCATCAACAAATGGCCGTTACATTATCTTTGATGCAAATCAATACCCGGCAGGTACACAAAGCCGGATTTACCTTTTTGATCGGATAACTGGCGTCATCCACCAATTAACAACAGATCCATTTGGGAGCAGTGAAGATTGGGGAGCTTCTTTGAATAGCAATGGGGCTTATTTTTCTGCCATTACAACACGCAATGGCACATTAACACAATTAATCGTAGCCCCTACTAGCACAGGGCAAGGGTCAGGCTTTGGCAACAACATTTATAATATCCGCGCATCCAGTGCTGATTGGTGCAAAGAGCAGAATGAGATCGTTTATGAATGGGCAACAACAATTAATGTTGTAAACGTTAGTACAGGAAGCATAACTACTCTTCCAAATGATTCACCTTTTGGACAAGGGCCTAAATTTTCTTCAGATTGCCAGCAGATTATCTACGGTCCAGGTATACGCATTATCGATCGAATGGGAAAAAAACAAGTAATTTCCAATGAAGGACTAAACCCTGTTTGGATTGATGATACCCACGTCATTGTTGAGCGTGAAGAAAACGGCAATGTAGATTTGTATTTAGTCAACGTTGTTACAAATGAGGTTACGAGGTTGACATTTGATGCCGCTTATGATGGCGAACCAATATTTGTACCGAAGCTACGCCTCAAAGAGGGTGTTGGTCTATTTGATCCAATGCAGGGGCGTTTTTATTTGCTAAATGTTAATCAGCCGCATGAGTGGGATCATGTCTTTAACCAAGGATCCCGTAATACTAGTCGGTTGCCTATCACAGGTGATTGGAATGGTGATGGCATCGATACGATAGGCCTTTACGATAAAAATCAAGGATGGTTTTATTTGCGTAATGCTTTTCAGTCTGGTCCTTGGGATGAGGTTTTCAGACAAGGCCCACAACCTTCTCTGCGATTGCCAATTGCTGGTGATTGGGATCGGGATGGTGTGGATACTATTGGTTTGTATGATCAGCAGCAAGGACGTTTTTATTTGCATAATGACCATTTTACAGATAAGTGGGCACTTGTGTTTAACCAAGGGGCAAAAAACACAACCCGTTTACCTATAGCGGGCGATTGGGATGGAGATGGCGTGGATACTATTGGCCTATATGATCAACAACAAGGTCGGTTTTATCTAAGCAACAAACACTATTCTGGCCCTTGGGATTACGTGTTTAATCAGGGACCAAAAAACAGTCATCGTATACCAATAGCTGGTGATTGGGATGGAGATGGTGTAGATACCATAGGTCTGTATGATCAAAGCCAGGGCTGGTTTTATCTTCGAAATACAAATAGCACTGGAGCATGGTCTATTGTCTTTAGACAAGGTCCCCGCCCTTCGCTTCGTCTTCCAATAGTCGGTGATTGGGACAACAATTAAAGGCTCTTCAAGATTTTGTGGGCTAATTGGAACATTTTGTAGTGGACTGGCATGCCAGTCCACTACATGTGGTTGACACCCCATGAATTCCCAAAGAACCGATTCCTTACTTTGCAGATTTTAGCTATTCCCCATCATAATTTCACCAACTGAAAAAGTTGCCATGCTCTTTGGCAAACAAAGGCAGGCAAACGGCCGTTTGCTCCCCACCCCATTCAGAAGGATAATTACCCGCTGGGAAAATTATGACAAAACGACAGCTAGGTTATCTTTTTATCGGCGCGGGCATAACGGCCGTTATTGCCCTCTTCGCCATAGATTTACTCGGAGCCGGGCAGTATAACGGCATCGGCCCCGCCCAGCGACTGGCACTGCTCGCCGCTGGCTTCCTCATCCTCCTCGGCCTCACCCTCCTACCCCTGGGAGACAACCCCGCCTGATGCGCTCCCCTGCCCCCCTGCCCCCCCGCCCCCCTGCCTCCTTCACCTGGCTGACCCGCCTCCTCATCGGCCTTGCCCTCGCCGCCTTCATCGGCTACTTCATCGTCTACGCCATCTACGCCTTCAACCTGTTCCGCTTCCCCTTTGACTATGACCAGGGGGAAGGGTTTGAGCTGATGGACACCGTGTTTTTTAGCCGGGGCGAGTGGCCGTACCGCGACAACGACGTGTACCCATTTTACTCCTCCAACTACCCGCCGCTTTTTCACGTGGTCATTGTGCCGCTGGTGTGGCTGTTTGGCCCCCAATATTGGACGGGGCGGCTCGTTTCCTGGCTGGGGACGCTGGTCACAGCGGCGGCCATTGGCTATGGGGTTCAGCGCGAGGGAAAAAAATGGTGGATTTCGCTGCTGGCTGGCCTCGCCTTTCTCGCCTCCAACTACGTCTACCACGTCGGCCCGCTGTTTCGGCAGCATATGTTTATGGTGATGTTTGAAACGGTGGCGGTGGTCTTGCTCGCGGTGACGGTAGCGCGGGAGGAAGAAACAGGAAAAGTGGAAAACGGCCGTTTTCTCCTCGTCCTCCTCTTTCTCCTCTTTGCTGGTTACACGAAGCAACTTGCCTACGCCACCGTCGCCGCTGTTTTTCTCTTTCTCTTTCTGCGCCAGCCCAAACGGTCGGTGCTGTGGGCAGTGCCGTTTGCTGCCGTCACCGGCCTCATCTTTTTGTGGATCAACGTCGCCACCAGCGGCGAATGGCTGCTTAACACCATCACCGCCAACATCAACCCGTTTGTGCCGGGGCAGGCGCAGGGGTTGTTTCGCCAATGGTTCTCGCTGCATACGGTGCTGACGCTAACGGCCGTTTGTTACGCCATCTACCAACTCTACTTTGAACGCCTTTCGGCCTACACCATTTGGTTTGTCGTTGCCACGCTCAACAGCGTCACGGCCGGCAAATGGGGGGCAGGCGAATCCTATTTTGCCACGGCCATTGCCGCAAGCTGCATTCTCACCGGGCTGGCCTTTAGCCGATTGTTGGGCTGGGCGGAAAAACGGGGGTGGCAGTGGCAAACGGCCGTTTCCGCCGCCATCTCCCTCCTCTTTCTCATCCAGGCCAATCTGGTCTTCCACATGCCCACGCACACGGCCACATTAACGGCCGTTGCCCGCGCCCTGGGCAAACCCACCGAGGTGTACATCGCCCCGCAAACCTCCTGCTCCGCCCCGCGTGACCCCGAACGCATCCCCTACGTGGACTCCGCCGGGGTGTCGCTGCTGGGTCGCCCCCCCACCGCCGCCGACACCGCCGCCGGTATCGCCATTGCCAACCGCATCGCCGAAGGCCAAACGGCCGCTTTTAGCGAAGATGCCGGGTTCAACCTCTACATCGGCCGCGACGTGGTGACAAACCCCACGCAGTTGCTCAATCTCTACAACAACAACGCCGTTGACCTGACGGAAATGCTGACCATGCTCAACAGCCAGGCGTTTGACACGGTGGTGCTGCGGGCGCAGTTCTACCCACCGCCGGTGCTGGATGCCATCGGCCAAAATTACGCCACGACTGAGCTGGTGCAAATGAATGGCTTTGTCTACTGTATCATGCAGCCGCGAGGAAACCCATGACCGCTTCGGCTTACCAGATTGAGGTTCCGGCCTTTGCTGGCCCGCTTGATCTCTTGCTCCATCTGATTGATCGGCAGGAGCTGGACATCACTTCCATTTCGCTGATGCAGATCACGGGGCAATATTTGCAGCAGGTGGAGCAGATGAAGGGCAACCGGGTGGAGCAGTTGATTGATTTTATTGTGATTGGGGCGCGGCTGGCGCAAATCAAAAGCCGGGCGCTGCTGCCGCAAATCCCGATGGAGCGGGAGGACGAGGAAGAGGAAGACCCGGCGGAGGCGCTGATTCGGCAGTTAAAGCAGTATCGCCGCTTTAAGCAGGCGGCGGAATGGTTTCAGGGGCGGCAGGAGGCGGGATTGCGGACGTATTTGCGGGTGGCGCCACCGCCGAAGCTGGAGAGCCGGCTGGATTTGAGTGGGGTGTCGGTGGGGACGTTGTTAACGGCCGTTCGTGACATCCTGGCCCGCGCCGAAAACATGGAAGAAAGTGTCGCCATTGTCCAGCCGCGTCGCATCACCATTGAAGACCAGCTCAAGCGCATTCGCCATCAGCTTACGCGCCAAACCAGCTTTTTCTTCCAGGACATCCTGAGCCATCACCCCGACCGGGTGGAGGTGTCGGTGACGCTGCTGGCAATGCTGGAGCTAATCAAGCGGCGGGAGCTGATTGCCACGCAAACAGAAATGTTTGGCCCCATCGAGCTTCGCAAAGCGCCCACAAGGGCAGTAGCTACCACCACCGCTGCTGCCGCCCTAGTTGGAACACCAGATACAGAATAACCCCTACGAGCAGCGCGGGAATAAAAAAACGGAAAACCAGTGCCCCGGCAAAACGAATCAACGCCAGGACAATGATTAGCCCAAGCAGCCCGCCGATGAGCCAGTTGGAAAATGTGTGCCGTTTGCTGGGGGCAGCGGGCTGTTTCAGGGGGGCAAGGGTGGTTGATGGCTGGGGTTTGGTGGTTGATGTGGGTTGGTTAACGGCCGTTTGCCCCACCCCGGCGCGACAGTCAGCCGTATCACCCACCTGAATCAGCACCCCTTCCGTAGACCATTGGCAATGGCATTGGCGACATTGATAGCTCGTTGTTTTGTCAAAACCTGGTTCTCGTTCAATTCGCTTATAAATCTCGCCACCGCAGTGGTGACAATCAAAGCCGCTATCTTCCCAAAGCGTTTCCTTTTTGGTCATGCCTTCTCCAAAATATCGCTTGTAAACTCTGTTCTGGCCTCTATTATAAGTGAAGATTGCTGGTTAAGGATTAGAGATTCGTTATTGTCAACTGAAGGCCAGCCCTGCACGTCATTTAACAACGGTTGGGCTGTAAAGGCAAGCAGATCGTAAAAACCGACCCTTCACCCAGCTTGCTTGTCGCTTCAAGGGTGCCATCATAAAAGCCAACGATACGCCTGGCAATGGTCAGCCCCAGCCCGGCTCCGGCGGTTGACAGTTCGCCCACGTTGGTGCCACGGTAAAAGCGGTCAAACAGCTTGTCCATGTCCTCTTCGGGGATTCCAATCCCTTCATCTGCCACCTGCAAACAAACCGCTTCTCCATCAGATGACAAAAAGGTACGCAGCGTAATGGTGCCTTGCAGGCTATAGGCAATGGCATTAGACATCAGCTGATCGGCAACCTCGATCAGCATCGGGCGTGCCACGCAGACAACCGGTAAATTGTCGGTCAGTGCCAATTGGACGGTCAACCCCTTGCCCTTTAGCCGCCCCTCGTAGGCATCGGCAACCTTCCGCGCCACGTCGTTAAGCGCTAGCTCCCGCACTTCGCCCAGTTCCTCACCTGCATCCAGTTTGGCAATGCGTAAAATGGCGTCCACAAGATGGGTTAAACGGCCGTTTTGCTCTTTCAGCACCTGCAAATAACGCTCTTTCTTCTCCTCCCCCGCCAGCTCCCACAAATCCAGATACAGCTTGAAGTTGGTTAGCGGGGTACGCAGTTCATGGGTCATGTCGCGCACAAACTTTGACTTGAGCGCATCCAGCTCTTGCAGCTTAGCGTTGGCCTGCGCCAACTCATACGCCTGCTGTTCAGCCTGCTCACGCAGCCGTACATTTTGCGTCGCAATCTGCCGCTGCTGCCGCAAAGCCCAGCGCAAATCAGCCAGGGTCAACCGCACCACATAGCTCACCATCACCAGGCACAGGGAAGCACCCACCCAGATGGCGGCGGGCGAGCTGGTTGCAAACGGAATGGGCAACCACTGCTGCACGGTGTTGACAAACACAAAGGTCGCCACAGCCAGGCTCAAGAGCAAAACGGCCGTTTCTACCTTTGGCCCCAACAGCAGCCCCGCCGCAATAATCACAATCGTGTAGCTGTAAAAAGCTGCCCCCTGCGTGCCATCCGTCCAAAACACAAACACCGTCAGCACCAACCACCACAAACCTATCAGCAGAATGTTGGCCTGCCGCAGCATCCCCCGATGTACCAACCAATATATCGCCCCACCAAACGGGAAAAAAATATTCAGCAGCAGCAGTTGCACCCATATCTGGCGATCAATGATGATAATAGCAATATTGGCAACCGCAATGACAAGCAGCAGTACCCGCAAAATATAGATCAACTGCTTGGCACGCCGCTGCTCATCTGGCGTGGCAAACGGTGTTTGCACCAACTGTTTTTTACTCCACAGCATTACCGGCTCTCCAAATGGTCAAATTGCGATTTAATCATGTCCCGCTCCGCCGATTTTTGCGCCAGCTTGCGCTGCAGCTTTTGCGCCATTTCAGCCAGCAAATCGCGCCCCTGCCGCCGCACCAGCTTACTCTCCAAACTCAACTGCACAATGGGATGATGATGAAAATTCTGCACTTCCGCCCCAATTTCCCGCACCCGCCGCCGACAGCGGGCAATTTCGGCTTCCAATGCCCGCCCCATCTCGGCCGTTGTTTGTGCCACAAACGCCCCGGTCACCTCATCGTCCAGCTCCTCGGCCAGGGCCAGCAGTTCGGGTACGCTGCGGGCGGCATAGGCATCATTAACGGCCGTCATTTTCACCGTCCGCACCTGCCGTTCCGTCGCATTCCCCGCCAAATCGGGGTGAAACCGCCGCGCCAACTGCCGATACAGCCGCTTCATCTCATCCTCCGATAAAGACGGCGCAGGCTTGGCTATTGTTTCCGCCGTTTCTTGCGGCGGCTTTGTCCACGTGCGCCGGTACTGATCATCAACCGAGCGGTAATCACTGCCAAACACCGCCTGGTTACGTCGCCGCTTGATAATGTCGTAATAATTGGCTAATTCCTGCTCCACCGCCGCCAAAGCATCAATCAGCTCCCCCAAACGCCGCTCCAAAACCCGCTCAAACTGTCGCACCTCCCCCATCTGCTCCGCCAGCCGCGTTTCTGCGTCAATCAACTCGCGCCGTGCCTGCTCTGCTTCCTGCCGCAACTGCTTCAACCGTTGACTGTCTGTTTCGTTTACTGCCATTCTTTTTTATGCCTTTGCTGCCCATGTCTTGAACCCAAGATTTTGACAGGATTTTGCCGATTTAACAGGGATTGGCGTAAAAATTGCGTTAAATCTCTATGAAAGCATATGCTTCACAATGCGAAACCAGCCCCGCACCTGAATGCCCGCCAGCACAAAGCCGGTAACAAGTGGGGAATATTTTTGCCGATAAAATTTGCGGTAGAACAACTGCATCGCCCGCACCGATTCCCGCGCCACGCGCACCCGCGTCGCCTTGGGCGGGTTGGCAATGCCGGCCGACTCCTTGCGTAACCCCGAACTGGCACCCTTGTAATGAATCACATCCACCTTGGGGTAATAGACAATCCGATAGCCCGCTTCGTGAATGCGGTAGCAGAAATCAATGTCTTCGCCATAGAAAAAGTAGGTTTCGTCCCAGCCGCCAAGCTGGCAGCACAGGTCGGCGGGCATCATCATAAAGGAACCGGCGATGACGGGAACGTCGTGAATGTCGTCAAAGTTTTTGGTGGATTGGAAGTAGTCGGTGAAGCGGGGGTCGGTGGGAAACAAACGGCTGAGACCAGAAAAATGGCAAAAGGCGTTCCAGGGGGTGGGAAAACCGCGATGGTTGTCGGGGTCGCGCTGGCCGGTGGGGTAAACCAGCCGGGCGGTGATGGCTCCTGCGTCGGGGTTGGCCTGCAAATAGGCCAGCGGCTGCACCAGGGATTGGGGGCTGAGTACGGTGTCGGAGTTGAGGAAGAGGAGATAACGGCCGTTTGTCACCGCCACCCCCCGGTTGTTAGCCGCCGAAAACCCCAAATTCTCCCCGTTTTCCACCAGCGTCACCTGGGGGTAATGGTCGCGCACCAGTGCCTGGCTGCCATCAGCCGACGCATTGTCCACCACAATGACCTCCAGGCCGCCGGGTGGGGCATCGGCCGCAAAAAGCGACTGCAAACAGTCGTCCAGCAGTTGGCGGGTGTTGTAAGAAACGATGATGACAGACAAATCAAGCATAATACCTTACCTGTGTAGGGGGTGGATTTTAGCATAACCCACCACATTGACACCCATCCCGTTTACCTTATACTGCGACCATGCGTAAAAAAGCGATTATTTTTGATTTGGGTGGGGTGCTGGTGGTATACAACCACCAGGCCGTCATTGAAGCGATTGCCCAGCTTTGCCAGGGCGATGTGGAGGCGGTGCGCGGGGTGTTGAACCGGTACGGGGATGTGCTGAGCAGGGGGGAGCAAAACGGCCGTTTTCTCCATCACGTCCTCCAACAGGAAGCGGGGTTAACGGCCAGCTATGAGGAACTGGAAACGGCCGTTTGCACCTACCCCCGGCGGGATAAACGGCCGTTGGCGTTGGTGCGTGGGTGGGCAAAACGGCCGTTTCTCACCCTCGCCATCATCAGCAACACCATCGAACCCCACGCCACCTGGCTGCGCCGCCACCTCCCCGAACTGCGACACTGCCACCCCGTCATTTTTAGCAACGAAGTCGGCCTGCTCAAACCCGACCCCGCCATCTACCAGCTTGCCCTTGCCCAGCTTGGGCTGCCCCCCCAGCAAACTCTGTTCATAGACGACAACCTCCCCAACGTCACCGCCGCCCGCCAGCTCCAAATGGCTGCTCACCACCACCAGGGGTGGGATGAGACGGAGCGGGTGGTTGAGGCGTGGTTGGAAACGTAGGGCGTGGGGGGTAGGGTTGTGGGCTGCATCCCGATTCCGGCCTTTGCTTTTTAACCCAATCCGTTTATTCGTCATTCGTTTATTCGTTTATTCGTTTATTCGTTTATTCGTTCCCCATTCGTTGCCCCCTCCACACACCAACAACGAATCAGAACGAATAAATGAATGCCCCCCTACCCCCGCCGCGCCTGCCAGCGATCCACCCCCAACATCAGCCCGCCCAGCAGCAAATAGGCCGCCATCAGCACCCCCGACCATTTGGCAACGCCGCCATACCCCAGCGCATTGACATCCATAAAAAAGTACGGGTAAGAGCCGACCAGCGGGCCGCGAATGAGCCAATAAAACAAATAGGCCAGCGGATAAACGAGCCAGAGAAAGGGATGACGGCCGTTTATTTGCCCCTTCTCCACGTGCCGCAGCCAAAAAACGACCCCCAAAATGGGTGCCAGCGAATGGCCGAAAATTTCCGGTATCCAGTCCGAAACCGTTTCCAGCCCCTGTGGCCCCCCCAGCAGCAGCCAAAACCCCAGCCCCACAAAGGCGATGTAGAGACAGCACGCCGTCTGCACGCCCGGCCATTTGAACCATTCATACAACCGACCGCGCCCCGCCAGCAGCGCCCCGGTCATGATCACCATCAGCGAATTGGTGGAATTGGTGAAATAGCTAAACAAAACGGCCGTTTCCCGACCCCACTCACCCACCGGAGCCGCCACCAGCCGCTTGGCATACCACACCAAAACGGCCGTTAACGACGACACCAACATCACCCACAGAAATGCACGTCTTTCCTGCGCTTTATCCATCCTCGCCTCCTGATCAGAGAGCAGGGGAGCAGGGGAGCAGAGGAGATTTTTCACCCCTGCCCCCTGCCCCCCTGCTTCCCAACCAACGCCTAACCCTTCCCAAAAATCCCCCCCAACCGCGCCGCCCCTTCCTCCATCTGCGCCGCCGTCGCCAGCGTAAAGCTCAGCCGCAGCGTATGGTCGCCGCCGCCGTTGGGGTAAAACGCCGCCCCCGGCATATACGCCACCTTCTGCGCCAGCGCCTCCTCCAGCAGGGCGGTGGCATTGAGATGCGGCGGCAGTTCACACCAGACAAACATCCCCCCGGCCGGCCGACCATACCGCGCCCCGGCCGGAAAATGGGCATCCATCGCCGCCAGCAGCCAATCCCGCTGCTGCCGGTAATAGCCGCAAAGCTGGCGAATTTGCCCGTCGAGAAAATCATCTTCCAGCAGCTCATAGACAAGCTGCTGCAAATAGGTGGGGGATTGCAAATCGGCCGTTTGTTTGCCAATCACCAGCTTCTCCCACGCCCAGTCGGGAGCCACCAGCCACGCCAGCCGCAGCCCCGGTGCCAACGTTTTGGAGAAGGTGCTGGCGTAGATGACCCGTTCGGGAGCCAGCTCCAGCAAATTGGGCTTTGGCTCGCCGTCAAAGCGCAGCGCCCCGTAGGGGTCGTCTTCCAGCACCACCACGTCATACTGCCGCGCCAGATCCACCACCGCCTGCCGCCGCGCCAGGCTCATATCCACCCCCGTCGGGTTCATAAAGTTGGGGATGGCGTAGATGAGCTTCGCCCCCTGCGCCAATGCCTGCGCCAACGCCGCCGGAATCATCCCTTCGCCGTCGCACGCCACCCCCAGCAGCTGCGCCCCGTACACCTGGAAGGTGCTGATGGCTCCGGCGTAGGTGGGTTCGGCCACGGCTACTTTGTCGCCGGGCATGATAAACAGCTTGGCGGTGAGATCGAGGGCTTGCTGGGAGCCGGAAATGATGAGGGTGCGTTCGCCGCTGGCGGCGGGGATTCGGGCGGCAATGCGGTCGCGCAACGGCCGTTTACCCTCCGAACTCCCATATTGCAACGCCTCCACATCCTGTAGCTGGTTGGCAAGCTGCCCCAGCGCCCGCAGCGGAAACAGCCCCGGCACCGGCTGCCCGGCAATAAACGGAATCACATCGGGGTCGCTGCCCCGCCGCAAAATATCACGAATCGCCAGCGGCGTCATGCGGCCGGCGCGGTCAGAAAAGTGTCGTTCTAAATTCATGTTGTTTTTAGCAGGGGAGCAGGGAAGCAGAGGAGCAGAGGAGATTTTTCTCCCCTGCCCCCCCGCCCCCCTGCTCCCCCGCGCTTTTTTACCCCCATTCCTCCCCCACCCAATCATACACCGCCAGCAGCCCCGCTTTCTTCGCCTCCCCTTCCGGGGTGTCGGGAAAAACGAGGGGGAAGGTGGTGAGGATGTGGGCGAAGTCGTCGCGGGAAAGGCCGTAGAGGTGGGCGATGATGGCATCGAGTTCGTCGCGTAGCTGCTGCCGCTGGGCGGGGTCGGTGGTGGGGAGGAGGGAGGACGGAGGACGGACGACCGAGGACGGAGGACGGACGACGGACGACGGATGACCGACGACCGGGGGTTGTCTGTGGTCTGTGGTCTGTGGTCTGTCGTCTATTTGCCACGGGGTGGGCATCACGGCTTCCCACAGGGCGGCGAAGGCGGGGGTGGTGCAGGTGAGGGCGGCGGCGCGTGGCACAATGGCATCAAAAAATTTGTTGCCGCTCATCAATCGCGGCACTGGCAACTGATAAGCGTAAAATATACTAACATGTGTGCCAACTTTGTAACGGACAATGTAGTCAACCAAAAAGCTATTCAATAAAGCGAGCAAAAACAACTGGTTCTTATTGTCCAGCAGTTGCTCCAACGTTATGGTATTTCCAGCAAAGCTATCCTTTGGCAATATGGCAGCTATCAAAGTGCGTTCATTTGTTGAACTAGCAACATCTCGAAAACCTAATCGATATCTTTGATAAGCCAAAACCTGACCTTCATCATCTGTCTTTCCGAGGATGGCTTGTCTGCCTAAATTTTCGTTAATCCAGTAGCGGGGCATCGCAAAATCGCAAACAAACTGGTGTATCATTTTTCCTTCATACAAAGGTAGCCCACCAGAAACTTGGTTAAATAATCCCCTAGCATTTGTCATATGGAATTCAGCCCTAAACTGAGGATTCCATATATTATCTACATTTTCGCCTAACAAAGGCCAATCAGCATAGATTTTTTCTACAAGAGCATAATCAGTTTGAGAGTGAAATTCCATTATGGAGAGGCTAGTTGGACTAAATCGTAATAACGATTCATGCTTCACTATAACAAGATTATCCTCATTTTCCAGAAACGCATTCAGTTCAGAAGGTGCAACAGCAACACGAGGGTTAAATCTAAAAGTAGCTAAGAAGCTTTCCTTATAAATCCCCTTTTGCGCCCCTAAGAGCGTGAAATGAAAAGCATGATGCACGCTATTGAAAAACCACTTTTCATTACTAAAGCTATAAAGGTACTCAATATTTCCCTCTGAGATCAACATTTCGCGCAATTCTTTTGTGCCAAGATCGCTGTAAATCCCCGACGGGACAACATAACCCAGCCGCCCCGTTTCTGAAAGCAAGGTATACACCCGCTCCACAAATAGCTTGTGGGTGGCCGTGTCGCCGCGCCCCTGCCGCGTGTAGTCGGGGCTGGCCTGAAAATAGCTGGCCGTTGCCCCAATTCGCGCCTGCTGCTCCGCCCACCCCGCCTCCAGGCGCGGGTCAAAGGCGTTTAGCTGCTTGATGCGGGCTTCCGCCTTTTGCCGCGTCAGCTTGCTCTCAATCTCCGGGTCAAACTGGGCATAATATTCGCGCAAATCCGGCTTCACAATCTCCCACGGCGGGTTGCCCACGACAATGGTAAACCCTGCCGCCGCCCCCAGCCCCCGCCCGTTTTCGTCCACAAACAGCTCCGGGAACCCCACCGCCCAGTGAAACGGCCGTATTTGCTCCTCCCAATCCGCCACCGTTTCCGCAAAAGCAGCCGCCAGCGGCGCATTCAGCCGCCCATCCAGCCGCTGCGTTAGCTCCGCCACCTGCGCCAGCAGCGCCTCGTGGCCGTGCGGCTGCCCCACCAGCTCCAGCCGCAGCCGCCGCAGCTCCGCCAACTCCGCCGCCATCTCGTCATAACGAGGGTCGGCCGGCCCCGCCCCAATCAGCCCATTCCCCACCTTCACATTCTGGTTCAAAATCAGCGGCAGCCGCTGCTCCCGCCCCCGCTGGTCAGCCATCGCCCGCATCATCAAATTCACCGTGGCAATCTCCGCCGCCTGCGGATCCAAATCCAGCCCGTAAATATGCCGCTCCAAAATCAGGTGCGGATAGTTCGCCAGCCGCTGCAACGCCCCGGTGTAGGGAGCCAGTTGAATTTGCAGCTCAATCGGAGCCGTCATCCCCGCCGCCACCAGCTCATCCAGCCGCGCCTGCCGCTCCCGCTCCAGCCGCTGCATCTCCCCCCGGTAAAAATCAGCCAGCACCTCATAGGCATAGATCAAAAAGGAGCCGCTGCCGCACGCCGGGTCAATCAGCCGCAGCTCCTGAATCTCATCCCACCGTTTGCGCGTGGCATCGGGCAATGGGTCGCCGTCCGGCCGCCCATTCTGCGTCCCGTACAAATACCGCCCCAGACTGTTGTCCACCATGTAGCGCACAATCACCTGCGGCGTGTAGTAACTCCCCTGCTTCTTGCGCGTCTCCAAATTGTCGCGGGTGTCCACCGTGCCGCCGTCAAACGCCAGCGCCTTGCCCAAATATTGCTCATAGGTGTTGCCCATGATGTCGGGGGTCATGGCGCGGAAGCGGGCTTCATACAGCTTTTCAATCAGCCCTTGCAGCACCCCGTCGCTCAGGCTGGCCTGGTCGGCCACGTCCAGGGCAAACAGCGCCGAATTGTGCAGCCGGTCAAAGTTGCGGTAGAGATGGCGCAACTGTTCGTTAAAGGCCAGGGCATAGGGGTTGGTGCGGCTCAGTTCCAGCAAATTCCACAGCGTCCCGGCCGGGGCAATGAGATGGTCTTCGGCATAACGCACCACCACCAGCCGATCCAGCAGCCGCTGCACCACGCCGCGCAGCCGGGGCAGGTTGACGTGGCCTTCGTCGTCATAGGCCCACTGGTTAATTAACGGCCGTTGTAAAATATCCCGCGCCAGCCGCAGCCGCCACTCATTGATAAAATTCAGGTAATCATTATCCACATCCGCCCGCGCCCGCTGGCTGCTCAACCGCTCCAGGCTCCCGTTTTGAATATTGTGCCACGCCAACTGCCACAAATAGTCAAAATCCGCCTCCAGATACCCATCCGGGTTTTCCACTGAAAAAACCAGCCAGTCGCGCCGGGCGTTAAACAGGCGAAACCGCTCAAAGTTGGTCAAAATCGCCCAACTGCCGTTGTTGGCAAAGGCGTAGTTAATCGCCTGCTGCTCCTCCTTGGTGCGGTCGGTCGCCATACCCGGCAGCATCATCTGCCCCGGTGTCAGCACCCCCGAAAGCGTCGTCCGCGACAGCTCCCCAATCACCCCAAACCGCTTCGCCTCCACGTAGATGTATTCATTGGGGGCATACTCGGCGCGAATGTCCGGCCGCCCAACCGCCGTATGCACCTCCTGCTGATATTCGCTCCCCCGCGTCGGCCACCCCAGCGCGGCAAACAGCGGCGTCACAAACTTATTCACCACATCCGTCTCGCTCATCCGCTCAAAATACACCTTCTCCTCACGGCGCAGGCGGCGGTATTCGGCAATCAGACTCTGAATCGTTTGTCGGGCTTGGTCTTTTTCAATCTGCACAGGCATTCCTTTATCAGCTTGGGTTTTGAGCAGCGATTATAACGCCATTCCCCCTTTCGCGGGAATCTACCACCATTGCCAACCAGCAATTCTCAGTTTGCAAGAGAGCAGGGTAGGGGCGGGATGGCGCGGGCAGGCGCAGGGCAAACAATGAGCGTTGTCTCCGCGCCGTCTCGCCCGTGCGGTGCCGAAAACGGCCGTTTTCGGCAACACAGGGGCGAGACGACCGGGAGAAAAGGCCATCTCTATTGCCAACTTTAACCCCGGCCATCCCGCCCCTACGACAGGCTTTGGTTAAACTGAGAATTGCTGCATTGCCAACCAGCAATTCTCAATCTGAAGCTAAAAGGGCGTATGCAATACGCCCCTACCAGCCATCCTGCCGACACCTATATTGTTTAGATTGAGAATTGCTGACCAACTTCCCAACTCGTTCCCACGCTCTTGAGCGTTGACAAAATAAATGGGTAGAAAAACGGCTTGCCTGTTCATGTCATTCCGAGGTCCTCCGAGGAATCTTGCTACATAGTTGAGGCGAAAGATTCCTCGCTCCGAAGACTCCGCTCGGAATGACATTTACCCGATTATTTTGTTAATCTGCAACTGCGGGTTTCCCCACACCATCACAGGCCACCCCCGGTGGTGACAAGCAAACCCAACCGGTATAATGGCCGCACCATGAAAAAAACAGACCTCGAACACTGCCCCGACTGCAAAGTCACCCTGCCCAGGCTCCCCGCCGATGCCCCCACCCACCGCTACCTCGGTGCCTCGGCAAGCTGCTGGGCCTTATTCTCCAACATGCACAGCGGCGGTGAACCACCCATCGCCCCCCACCACCTCACCCCCCTGCTCATTGATGCCTACGCCGCCCAGCACCACGGCACCCCATCCCCCCAAGCCATCAACTCCGTCGCCGTCCATCTGCTGGCCCTCCACGCCGTGTTTACCCAGGGGCAGGACGTGGCGCAAGCGTTGTGGGTGCGCCGCCGCGCCCTGGAAAACAAGGCCACGGGCAAACACAAACGGTTCCACTGGCTCACCCCGCCAGAGTTCGCCGGATGTGTCACCATTCTCGACATCGCCAACGCCCCCACCCCCGCCGCCAGAGCAAACGTAGCCGCCACCTACATACAGCAAGTTTATGAAAAATGGGCAGCACCACATGCCCCCACGCTGGCGCAATGGTACCGACAGTACGTGGCTTGAATAGTGTTGATGGTGTAGGACAAGTTTGCAAACTTGTCCTACGTTTTCAGAAAAAAGGCAGGTAATTGAGCATGACCGCAGAAAACCCATACCCCACGAACCCCGCCGTTAACAAAGGCACGCTGCCCAACCCCTTCACCCCGCCCAACGGCCGGCCAGTCACCACCGCTGCCGACTGGCCGGCCGCTGCCCAGGCGTGGCGCGACCTCATTGTGGAAATGGAATACGGCGGCCTGCCGCCGCAGCCAACAGATGTTGAAATAGAAATCCTTTGCCGCAGCCAGACACGCCATTGGCCGCAAGCCCCCATGCTGTGGTCTTTCCGCATCCACTGCCATGGCGGGGCAAAACCGTTCTCTTTTTGCGGCCAGCTTCTGTTCCCCCAGACCGACCACCCGCTGCCCGTCATCATCAATGGCGATAGCTGCTGGTGGTATCTCACCGACGACATTGTGCAGCGGGTGGTGGCAAGCGGCTGTGCCCTGCTGCTGTTTAACCGCACCGAAATTGTGGAAGATTTGGGGTATGACGGCGTACCAGACAAACACAAACGGAGCGGTGGGCTGTATGATGTTTACCCAGGCCAAAGCTTTGGGGCGATTGCGGCCTGGGCCTGGGGCTACCACCGCTGCGTTGACCTGCTGCTACAGTTGCCGTTTATTGACGCCGGCCGCATTGCCATAGCGGGTCATTCGCGGGGGGGCAAGACGGTGCTGGTGGCGGGGGCAACGGACGAACGGATTGGGCTGGTCAATGACAACGGCTCCTGCGCCGGGGGCAGTGCCACGTTTCGCTATGTGGGCCACGGCGGGGAGACACTGGACATCATCAACGTCTTTCCTTCGTGGTTTGGCCCCGGCCTGCGCCCCTATCTGAACCAGGAAGAACAAATCCCGTTTGACCAGCATTGCCTGCTGGCCGCCATCGCCCCACGCCCGCTGCTGCTGACCTATGCCCTGGATGATCGCTGGTCGAACCCGGAGGGGATGGTGCAGTGCGCCTGGGCAACGGGTGAGGTCTACCGCTTCCTCAACGCCACCGAACAGTTTGCCTTTCACCTGCGGCCGGGTGGCCACGCCCATGCGGCGGCGGATTGGGAGGTGCTGCTGGATTTTGTGGGGTGGCATTGGGGGGGGAAACGGCCGTTAATGCCCTACAACCAGCATCCCTATGGACATTTACGGCCAGCGTTTTCCTGGCAAGCACCCTCTAACCTGGACAAGCCAGAACCAAAAAGGTAAACACAGACTGGAAGGCACACAGATTTTTAAATATCTCTGATCTGTGTTCTTTCCTATCTGTGTTAAAGAATTAGCGACAACTTTTTGTCGCTATAGGTACCTAATTTGCAGATACATGCCAGTGACAAACCATAACGCTGATTCTCCTGATTTTCCTGATAGAGGACGAGAAATCAGGCTCATCAGGCAAATCTGCGTCCTGTTTTCCATTCGTTTGTTAGTTACGGGGCAGCCGCATGTACTCTCCTGAAACGACATCCAATTGCCACGGCTGCCCTGCCTGGTCATGGAGCAGCAAGGTGGTTTCATCATCCCACCCCTCGGTGACAAAGCGGTCGGTGGTGTCATCGGCCAGTAAAATTGTTGGCTGCCAGTCGGCGCGGCGGTAATGGACGATGGTGTGGCGGCTGTCAAACGGGTTGCTTACCAGCGTCACCGCCAGTTGGCTGCCGCTGGGCGACCAGACCAACCCGCCGATGAGGTCAAACGGCGCGGGCAGCGGCACGGCTTCCACGGCACCGGTGGCAAGGTCGTGGATGAGCAGGTCGGGGCTGTTGTAGGCGGCAGAAACGGCCGTTTCTCCCTCACCACCCCCCGTCACCGCCACATCCGCCGTATCTTCTGGCACCAATTCGGTTACGCTGCCATCCAGCAGCGAGCCGCGCCACAGCCCGTGATGGTATTCAAAAATGCCGCCCCCGTCCGCCTGCCCCGCTTCGGTAAAATAAACCGACATCTCCCCCTCCCCCCAGCCAATCACCTTGGGCGTGGTATAGCCCATCCCCAGCGGCCGCAGCTCATCCAGCAGCAGCCACGCCGCGCCGCTGTCTGCGTTGGTTAGCCAAAATTGGGTTTGAAATTGATCGTACCCCTCCGGCACATCGTAGCTGGTCGTCGCCGTCCATGCGCCGCCGGGCGAGGTGGCCGTCCACAAAATCTGCACGTCTGACGCAGCGTTAGGGGTTGCCGTGGGGGTGGGTAAGGGGAAAACGGCCGTTGTGGCCGTGGCCGGAGGGGTAATCGTTGGAACGGGAAAAGCGGTGGCCGTTGGCACCATGGAGGCCAGGGCAGCGGGAGTGGTCGCGGGGGTCAGGGTGGGTAATGGTGGGGTAGTAACGGCCGTTTGCACCCCTCGCGTTACCGCAACCGGAGCCACCGTCGGCGTACACGCCACCAGCAGCCAGAACAGAAGCAAAACCATATATCGTTTCATACGGCTTATTGTAAACTACCCCCGCTCGGCTCCACCCAACGTCTACACCACGATAGCAATATGCCCAGACAGCAACAGTTTCACAGAGAACCACGGAGAGGAGCCAGAGAACCACAGAGAGACCTTTGCCAAAATCTCTGTGCTGCTCTGTGTCTACTCTGTGTAACTCCGTGCAACTTCCATTCTCAACATCCTACCCCAGCTTGCTCCGCAACCGCGCCAGCCGGTGGTGCAATTCCGCCTCCACCAGCCGCGCCTGCGCCCGGTTGCGCCAGCTCGCCACCAGCGCCAACGCCCGGTTTGTCCACGCCAACGCCTCGGCAATGTCCTGGTGGTGCCATTCATAATGCTTTGCCAGCTCAATGTGGGCTTCCACCTCGTCAAAGCTGGTGGCGGCAATTTGCTGCCAATACACCAGCGCCTCATCCCGCCGGCCGTTGCGCTTTAGCAACCCACCCAACTGGTGCAGTGCCTTGTGGTACAGCTCTAGCGGCAATTTTCCCGCCGTTGCCCAGCGCAGCACTTGCTCGGCGGCGGCTACGTCGCCCAAATCGGCCTGCCATTTGCCCAGGCTCAACAGGTCAATGGGGTGGTCGGCGGCGGTGGCGTGGGCAAACTGGCGCAGCACCTGGGCGGCCAGTGTCACCATTGAAACCATGTCCAGCCGGTTGTGGTAAAAAACGCGCACCAGTTCGCGGCCGTCGCCGCTGTTCAGATAATGATTATAGAGCGAGGGGATGAGCCAGCCGGGTACGTCTTCCCCCGTGCGCTCGATGCCCAGCAGGTTGGGTTCCAGTGCACTGAGGGCACACGACCCCAGCCGCGCTCGCCACAGCCGCCGGGCAGGGTGGAGCAAATCGAGGTGGGGGCGCTGGGGCAGGTCGGTGCGAAGGCGGTTGATGAGAAAACGGCCGTCTAGCAGGGGGATGTCGAAGGAACGGCCGTTAAACGACACCACCCCCCGTTTTTCTTCCAGCAGTTCATGCAGCAGCAGCAGCATCGCCGGTTCGTCGCCGTGGTCGCGCAAAAAATATTGCCGCACCACAAACGCCTCCCTATCAAAAAAGGCGGCTCCCACCATAAACGCCAATGTCCCCGCCCCCGCCAGCCCCGTCGTTTCCGTGTCCAAAAACAAAAAGTCACGGAAATCCAGCTCGCCCAGGCGGCTGTCACCCACGATGGGAATGGCGTGGGTGGGGGAAAAGGCGAGCAGGTCGGCCAAACGGCCGTTTCCATGCTGGTAGCTCAACGGATAAACATGATCCAGCACCAAACAGGCACCGTCGGCCGTTTCCACCAGCTTGCTGCCGGGCAGCAGTTGCTCCAGCGGTGCCACGTCATCGGCGGTGCGCCAGTCGTCAGGTTCGGGGATGGGTGAAGGGGGAGAAAACGGCCGTTGTTGTGGTGGCTCCGCTGCCGATTTTGGCGGCGCAGGCTTCAGCTCGCGTGCCCCTTTGACCACGCCCAATCGCCGCAGCTTTGCCGACAAATCATCCTGGCTCATCTGTTCGATTTTAGGGGGGAAACGGCCGTTTGGCAAGAAAAAAGGGGCTTGTTTTCACAAACAAGCCCCTTACGCACTACGCAATACGCACTACGTTCTTATTTTGCCGGAATCACAAATTCCTGACCGGGGTAAATGAGGCTGGGGTTCTTGATCACGTCCTTGTTGGCCTCATAAATCTCACGCCAGCGGTTGGCGCTGCCCAAATGCTTCAAGGCAATGTGGCTCAACGTTTCGCCTGGCTGCACCACGTGGCGGGTCAGTTGCGCCCGTGTTTCTTCAGCCGCCTTCACAGCCGCTTCCTCAACCTTGGCCGCTTCGGCCTCAGCCGTCTTCTTGGCCTCGGCCTCAGCCTTACGCTTGGCCGCAGCCTCCTCAACCTCACGCTGACGACGCTCGGCCTGGGCATCGCGCACCTTGCGATCATACTCAGCCTTACGCTGGGCCGCTTCCGCTTCCCGTTCCTTGCGGTCAGCCTCGGCCTTGGCCGCAGCCGCAGCCGCTTCTGCTTCGGCCTTACGCTTGGCTGCAGCCGCCTCGTCACGCTTTTCACGGGCAGCCTGGGCTGCACGGGCACGCTGGTGCGCCGGGGTTGCTTCCAGTGTTTCGGCAATCGCCTTCATCGCCGCCGCTTCTTCGTCGCTAATCTTTTCGCCACGGCTCAGCAAACCCTCGCTGGATGCGGTGACAATGGCATCGCCAGCCCCCAGCAAGAAGTCGTTGAACTCATCAGCCTCTTCGCGGGTGGCCTTGCTGTTCAGAATGTTCTTGATTTGCGCCAGGCTTTGGGTCACCTGGTCGGCCGAGGATTTGGGGTCAACGCTGTGTTCGCCTTCTTTGATGGCCGCCAAGACATCTTTGATGACCTGATTACTGGTTTCAAAACCATTCAAGAAATTTTCCAGAGCCTTTCCTTCCAGACGCTTTTCGACCATGCTCATCCGCCCTTCGGCAACGGTAATTGCGGTTTGTACCCAATAGGGGGAATCTTTGAGCAGTTGCCATTCGGCAGAGGTAAAAGCAGATTTATTGGTCATTGCGGAATTTTCTCCTTCCTGTATGAATGTGTGGCGCTTGAACAAGCCGCCAGCTTTGGGCCGTCAACAAACGGCCGTTTATTTTCACCATAAAATTGTACAACATCGTACAAGGCATACAGACCTGATAGACACCAATTGGGCAGCGGTGTCACAAATTGAGTCAGCCGATTTTAACAATGTTTTGGTACAACCAGGCCGTGCAAGCGAATCCAGCTAAAAATAGCACATTTTGCCAAAATGAGCATATTTGTTGACATAGGTTAAGCGATTATGATAGGATGCAGGCCACTTTGACGACGAGATGTGATGATGTTTTTAACCAACCATCAAAACCAGACCGCTATGGTCATGCCAGGGCTGCCGCAGCCGGTGTTACGAGGCACACCGGCATGGGCTTGCCTTGCATAGCATGGCAAACTCCGGCAGCCCGTCTCCCCACAAGCTGCCTCCCCCAACCCAATAAATTTGATTTCTTGAGAATTGAAAACGCAGAATAGCGGATGGCTTCCCTCATTCCCAATTCTCCATTTCCAATTCCCCATTCTGGAGATTGCCATGACCAAGCCCATTCTCGTCGCCGTGGCGTGGCCTTACGCTAACGGCCGTTTACATTTGGGGCGCGTTGCCGGGGCTTTGCTGCCGGCCGACATTTTCGCCCGCTATCACCGTTTACGCGGCAACAACGTCCTCATGGTGTCCGGCTCTGACACCCACGGCACCCCCATCACCATAGCCGCCGACCAGGAAGGCATTCACCCCCGCGAGCTGTTTGGCCGCTATCACCGCGACTTTTTACAGACGCAGCAGACGCTGGGGATTAGTTTTGACCTGTTCACCCACACCGACACCGAAAACCACGCCCAGGTTGCCCAGGACATCTTTTGCCGCCTCTACGAAGCGGGAGCCATTTACCCGCAAACGCAAAAGCTGCTCTTTTCCGAAAGCGAAGGGCGGTTTTTGCCCGACCGCTATGTGGAAGGCACCTGCCCCCACTGTGGCTACGCCGACGCACGCGGCGACCAGTGCGAACAGTGCGGCCGGGTGCTGGATGCCACCGAGCTAAAAAACCCGCGCAGCAGCCGGGATGGTTCCCGCCCGTTGGTGCGCGAAAGCACCCATCTGTTCCTCGACCTGCCCGCCTTTGCCCACCAGCTAGAGGCGTATCTGGACAGCCACGCCCACCATTGGCGCGTCGGGCCGCTCAACTTTTCACGCGGTTGGCTGGCGCAGGGGCTGCACGGCCGCCCCATCACCCGCGACCTCGATTGGGGGATTCCGGTGCCGCTGCCGGGCTGGGAGGGAAAAAAGCTGTATATCTGGTTTGAAAATATCATCGGCTATCTCTCGGCTTCGATTGAGTGGGCAAAAAACCGGGGTGAGCCGGAGGCGTGGAAGCGGTGGTGGTATGACCCGGCGGCGGAGAGCTACTACTTTTTGGGCAAGGACAATGTGCCGTTTCATACCATCCTGTGGCCGGCCGAACTGCTGGGAATCGGCCGTTTGTATGAAGACGACCCGACCAAACGGCTCAACCTGCCCCACGACGTACCCGCCAACAACTACCTGACGCTGGAAGGGCGTAAATTTAGCACCAGCCGCAACTGGGCGGTGTGGCTGCCCGACGTGCTGGAACGGTACCAGCCAGATCAAATTCGCTTTTATCTGGCGGCCAGCTTGCCAGAAAGCAGCGACGCCGATTTTTCCTGGGCGGCGTTTGTGCAGCGCAACAACAGCGAGTTGGTGGGGACGTGGGGCAATCTGGTAAACCGGGTGCTGACGTTTGCGCACAGGCATTGGAACGGCCGTTTACCCACCCCCGGCCCCCTGCGCGATATTGACCACAACCTGCACCGCCAGATCGAGCAAGGGTTTGAGACGGTGGGCGGGCTGCTGGCAGCGGTCAAGCTCCGCGCTGCCCTGCAAGAGGGGCTGACGCTGGCGCGAGCCGTCAACGGTTATCTTGACCACGCGCCCTGGTTTAAGGTGATCAAAACGGACAAAGAGGCGGCGGCAACCACGGTCTACACGGCGTTATCAGCCATTGCTTCCATCAACACCCTGCTGGCTCCCTTCATCCCCTTTGCCGCCGAAACGCTGCACGCGGCTCTGGGCAACGGGCAGCCGCTGTTTGGGCAGCTATCCATTGCCACCTTTGCCGAAACCAGCCAAACTCATGAGGCACTGGTGTATGACGGGAGGGGAATAAACGGCCGTTGGCAGCCCGCCACCCTCACCCCCGGCCAACCGTTTACGCTCATCCCGCCGCTGTTTGGCAAGCTGGAAACGGCCGTTGTGGCCGCCGAACGCCAACGGCTACAGGCAGCAAGTGGCAAGTAGCAGGTAACAAATGGCAGGTCATTGTGACCTGCCATCTGTTACCTGCGCCCTAATATTTGTACTCCTCCCGCACCGGGGCAAAGACATCCAGAATCCTGGCCGCTTCTTCCCCAGCCTCGGCCATATGCTCCACCCCGCCGGGGATCACGTAGGTGTCGCCGGGCATGAGCCAGCGCGACTCACCGGCAATAGTCAGCCGCATCGTCCCTTCAATCACCGTGCCGCACTGTTCATGCGGGTGGCTGTGCATGGGCACAACCGCATGGGGATCCAGCACCACCACCGCCAACAGCATCTTCTCGCCCCAAAACGTGCGGGCATTTACTCCCGGTGCCAACTGCTTGGACTCCCGATTTTCTACATCACAAAAATAAGACATTTTTCTTTCCTCATATTCAAGCAGGGCAGGTTTGCCGCAGATTAACAATTTATTTGGCTAAAAACATGTCATTTCGACGAGTCTTCGAGGAGAAATCTCGCTCACTTGGCTATGGCCGACGGGATTTCTCGGAGAACCTCGAAATGACGTTTATCCGTTTAATTTGTCAACTCCATACAATCTTGCCCCATGATATAACCTGATCATCTTAATCAGGTCAATCAGGCAAATCTGCGTCCTATTACAACCCCTGTTTCTCTTTTTGCATCATATAAACCTGCCGATTGAACTGTTTATCTTCCAGCCACTGCTGCAACAGCCGCCTGTCACCCGTTTGCAGTAGCGCCTTCATCTGCCCAATCCGCCGCTCGTACTCCTCAACCGCTGCCAGCACCACCGGCTGGTTGGTCAACAAAATGTCGAGCATCATTTGCGGGCTGGATCCAGCCAGCCGCGTGGTGTCGCGCAGCCCACCGGCGCTAATCGGCCAAACGTATTCATTGTCATTGGCCTTGTCAGCCGCCTGTCCCATCAGCGTGGCCGACACCAGGTAGGGCAAATGGCTGACCAAGGCCACCACCTCGTCATGCTGCACGGGGTCAAGATACACCGGAATCGCGCCAATGGTGGTGACAATTTCGTAGGCCAGTGAGGCCATGGCTTCGGTGGTACGGCCGTTTTCACACAGCACAAACGTCTGCTTGCGGTACAGTGCCGCCGTGGCCGATTCAAAGCCCGACGTTTCCTTGCCGCACATGGGATGCCCACCCATCGCCTGGAAGCAGCCGGGTAACGCTTCCATGTGACGGCAAATATCGGCCTTGGTGCTGCCCAGGTCAAACACCATGCACCCTTCGGGGCGCAGCTCACCCAACCGCTCCATGAGTTCCAGGATGGTGCGGACAGGGGTAGCAAAAATGACCAAATCGGCTTCGGCTACCCCAGCGGCAAAATCGCCGGTTACGTGGTCAAATTGGGTACGTGCCTGGCGAAGGGTGCGTGGGTTGGGATCAACGGCCGTTAAATGCCGACAATAAGGCCGCAGTGCCAACGCCAGTGAGCCACCCATTAGCCCCAGCCCAACAATGCAAATTCGTTGTTCAATCATGGGCGCATATTATACCCACGCCATTTCCATTAGCCATGTTGTCTGAAATGTTTTCAACGCCCAACCTACGCCCAACCTACGCCCACGCCACGCCGCCCAAAACAGGGGAACTGGGGGCGGAACTGTGCCGTTATGCCCGTAGAACACACGTTGAGACAGCGTGGAACGAGAGACAAACAGACAGTAGAGAGACAGGATACAGTTAGGATCATGCAAATTACGACAAGAATCGCCACCTTGAATACCAAACAAATTGTAGGCAATATGCTGCAACAATTTTCGCCAGCCCAGTTAAAACAAGAGTTCCTGGCTATGATGCAAACCGATGCCTCGCCACAGCAGCTTGCCAAAGGGTTTGCCGTAGGAACGTTTATCAGCATTTTGCCCATTCCGGGTTTGGACTTTTTGTTGGCAACGCTGATCCTGGCAATCTTTAAGCAGCTTAACAAAATGGCAATTTTTGCAGCGTTTGCGGTGTGGAACACGCTGGTGGTGGCACCGATTTATGTGCTGTGTGGCAAATTGGGGGCACTGCTGTTTACGCTGCGGCCTATGCTGGCATTTGATTTGGTGTTTGGCACGTATGTCAATGAAACGGTGAAATATTTTGTGGTGGGCAATTTGGTGATGACGCTGACGTTAACGGCCGTTTCCTACATCCTCGTACAAACGGCCGTTGCCCGCCACCAAAACAACTGCCGCAAGAATCTCTGTAAGGTTGTCGCCCTATCCTAATCGTACTTCCTTCTTATACCAAAAACCTTCGACCATACATTTCTGCAAAAACGCTAACCGACCAGTTGGCGTTTTTTGCTATCTCCCCGCACTACCTTAGAAATCAGATCAAATCACCCCGTTTATTATTTTCAAAACAGAAGTGTGGTGATATATTAGCAATATATTATCCATTTCCCACATGGGTTTTTGTTGTATAAAACCCAGTCAGACTTGGCCTTTGACCATTTATCAACCTAAACAGGCAAACAGAGTTGAAAGTAAGAGATTGCAAAATTTGTCTCCTGAATCTCCCAATCTCTCCATTCACCCAATGAACCTGTTAATGACCAATAGCCAAGCCAACACATTCACACGAGGAGTTAAGTCGTATGGAACGGTTAAATCCTGTCCCCTCCGATCTAGACATTGCCCAGGCAGCCAAAATCACCCCCATTGCTGACATTGCCGCCAAAGCAGGTCTAGAGCCAGAAGACCTGATACTTTACGGATGGAACAAAGCCAAAGTACATTTGGATGTCCTGAAAAAGCTGCAAGATCGGCCACAAGGAAAGTACATTGACGTGACGGCCATTACCCCCACCCCCCTGGGCGAAGGGAAAACCACCACCACTATCGGGCTGGTTCAAGGGTTAGGTGCCATTGGCAAAAACTCTATTGCCTGTATTCGGCAGCCCAGCATGGGGCCCACCTTTGGCATCAAGGGCGGTGCGGCCGGCGGTGGCTACAGCCAGGTTGTGCCTATGGAAGATTTCAACCTGCACCTGACGGGCGATATCCACGCCATTACCGCAGCCCACAACCTGGTGGCTGCCGCCATTGACACCCGTCTCTTCCACGAATCTCGCATGAGCGATGAGCGGTTAGCCAAAGTTGGCCTGGAACGCATCGGGATCAACCCCTATAACCTGACCTGGAACCGCGTCGTGGACATGAACGACCGCGCCCTGCGTAAAATTATCATTGGTTTGGGCGAAGAGCTGGACGGCCGGCCGCGTCAGACAGGGTATGACATCACGGTTGCCTCCGAATTTATGGCTATCTTGGCACTCGTTGACGGCACCGACTACAAATCAACGCTCCGCAACCTGCGTGAGCGGATTGGCAAGGTGGTAATCGGCACCAATGACGATGGAAAACCGATTAGCCTGGAAGATTTGCAGGTTGCCGGGGCTGCCGCCGTGCTGCTCAAAGACACCATTCACCCCAACCTGATGCAAACCCTGGAAGGGCAGCCCGCCTTTGTCCATGCCGGCCCATTCGCCAACATCGCCCACGGCAACTCTTCCATCGTCGCCGACCGCGTAGCCCTCAAACTGGGCGATTATGTGGTGACAGAATCGGGCTTTGGGGCCGACATCGGCATGGAGAAGTTCTTCAATATCAAATGTCGCTACTCCGGGCTAATTCCCGACTGCGTGGTGCTGGTGGCAACCATTCGCGCCCTGAAGATGCACGGTGGTGGCCCCCGCGTGGTACCAGGCCGGCCGTTGGACAAAGCCTATACTGATGAGAACCTTGACCTGGTAGCGGCCGGGGCTGGCAACCTGCAAGCCCACATTCGCAATGCCAAGCGGTTTGGCATTCCGGTGGTGGTGGCTGTGAACAAGTTCCCCACGGATACGGCGGCGGAGGTTGAACTGGTGAAGAAGTTGGCGATGGAAGCAGGGGCAGAAACGGCCGTTATGAGCGACCACTGGGCCAACGGCGGCGACGGTGCCAAAGACCTTGCCCAAGCCGTAGTAGATGCCTGCGAAAAGCCATCGGACTTCAAATTCCTTTATGACCTCGATCTGCCCATTAAAGACAAAATCGAGATCATCTGCAAAGAGATCTACAATGCCGACGGCGTGACCTATGAGCCACTGGCCGAAAAGCAGATTAAATCATACGAAGCCAACGGGTTTGGCAACCTGCCCATGTGCATGGCAAAAACCCACCTCAGCATCAGCCACGACCCCAGCCTGAAAAATGCGCCTTCGGGCTTCACCGTTTCCGTGCGTGAGGTGCGGGCATCGGTGGGGGCCGGCTTCATCTACCCCCTCCTTGGTGAAATGCGTACCATGCCTGGTCTGGGCACACGGCCGGCGTACATGAGCGTAGACATTGACGAAGACGGTCGCGTCATGGGTCTGTTCTAACACATGATTATCATCGGTAGTCAGCAAATTGCAGATTAACAAAATAATCGGGTAAATGTCATTCCGAGCAAGTCTTCGGAACGAGGAATCTTTCGCCTCAGAAAACAGCAAGATTCCTCAGAGGACCTCGGAATGAGATGAACAGGCAAGCCGTTTTTCTACCCATTTATTTTGTTAACCGCCAAATTGCTGATTACCGACACCGCATTCCCTCAAAAGATAGACAAGTGGCAAAATTTGTGATATGTTTTCGATATATTGGTGATATATCAGACGCATGAACAAAAACGACCTACGACCGCAATCCCTCAGCGATCAAGCATATGAGCTGATTCGACGCAAGATCGTTACCCTTGATCTTGCGCCCGGCGATGTCATAAACGAAGCGACACTGCAAGTTGAGCTAAAGCTGGGGCGAACCCCCATCCGCGAGGCTCTGCGGCGGCTCTCGTTTGAAAAGCTCGTTACCATCATCCCCCGACGCGGCATGTTTGTCACCGACATTGGCATCATAGATCTACAGCGTTTGTTTGAGGTGCGGCTTGTCACCGAGGAGCTGGCCGCACGGCTGGCGGCGCGGCGCGGAACGGCCGAACATTGGCGACAAATGGAGGCTCTGACTGCCCAATTTCCCCACACCCAGACAACCATTCGCAACGAACAATGGATTACGCTGGATGAAGCATTTCATAGTCTGATCTACCAAGCTGCAAACAACCCTTTTCTGCACGACACCCTTATTTATTACTATACCCACAGCCTGCGTCTATGGTACTTCTTCCTCGCCGACATTGGCGACATGGGAGAAGCGATTAAACAGCATCAAAATATCTTTGAAGCACTTGTTGCAGGTGATGCCGACAAGGCAGCCTATCACCTGCATGAACATATTCAGGCCTTTCAGGATGAATTACAATCTGTCATGCTAGGCATTCGCTCGACGAATGGCCAAACGCGCTAAATGAGGATACCCCAAATGGGTCGTACACGAGAACGCAAGCGGAGCAGACGCGACGCAACCGATCCAGCCGCCGCCGAAATTGCCAAACTTGCCCAACCGTTTCACAAGGTTCCCACCTATGACATTGTGAATGAAGAAGGGCTTGATCTCATTCACGCCAAATCACTGGAAATTTTGTCCGACATTGGCATTGATTATTACGATGCCGAAGCCCAGGCCGTGCTAAAAGCCCACGGCGTGAAGATGGTGGGCGACACAGCCTACTTTGACCGGGAAATGATTGCCGAATATGTGGCAAAAGCACCCAGCCAATTTACGCAACTTGCCCGCAACCCCGACAACAACGTCATCATCGGCGGCAATTACCAATGTTTTGCCCCCGTTTATGGCCCTCCCTTTGTCCACGATTTGGATCGCGGTCGGCGGGAGGCAACGATTGCCGACTTTCGCAACTTTGTCAAGCTGGCCTACATGTCCCCCTACCTGCACCATTCGGGCGGCACCATTGTGGAACCAACGGATGAACCGCCACACACGCGCCACCTGGATATGGTCTATAGCCACATCAAATACAGCGACAAGGCGTTTATGGGGTCGGTGACATCAGAAGCCAACGCCGAAGACAGCATCAAAATGTGTGAGCTTGTCTTTGGCGCGGAAGCGATTCGGGAAAACCCGGCAATGGTATCGCTGATCAACGTCAGCAGCCCGCGCCGGTATGATGACCGGATGCTGGGGGCGATGAAGGCGTATGCGAAGGCAAAGCAGGGGATGGTGATTTCGCCCTTCCTCTTTTCCGGGGCAATGGCACCGGTGGGGCTGGCAGGCACGCTGATTCAGCTCAATGCGGAGGCGTTGGCAGGGATTGTACTGACGCAGATGATTAACCCCGGTACGCCAGTGATTTTTGGGGCGTTCCAAACCAACATTGATTTGCAAAGTGGCGCACCCGTCTTTGGCTCGCCGGAAAGCCAGGTAACGCTGTATGCGGCGGGGCAACTGGCGCGGCGGCACGGGCTGCCGTATCGTAACGGCGGCATGTTTACCAGCTCGAAGATTCCTGACGCGCAAGCGGCATATGAGTCGGTGATGGTGATGAAAGCGGCCGTTTTGGCGCGGGCCAACTTTGTGCTGCATTCGGCGGGGTGGCTGGAGGCGGGGTTGGCGGCTGGTTATGAGAAGTTTGTGATGGATTGCCAGCTTTTGGGCATGTTCCACACCTTTGCCAAAGGGCTGGACTTGTCGGAAAACGGGCTGGCGATGGAGTCGCTGCGGAATGTGGCGGTGACGGATCATCATTTGGGTACGCCGCACACGATGGCGAATTTCCGCACGGCGTTTTTCCGTTCCGATTTATTTGACTACAACTCGTATGAGCAGTGGTATGAAGAGGGACACAAGACGGCGGCGGAGAAGGCGAATGGGGTTTACAAGAAAATGCTGCGGGAGTATGAGGCACCGGAGTTGGATGCTGGTGTTGGTGAAGCCCTGAATGAGTTCATGGCAAAGCGCAAGCGGGAAATTCAGCCGGAGTATTAGTTACTCAAGTTGCTACTAACCACTGTCATTTCGAGGTCGTCCGAGAAATCCCGTTCTTTTTTGCCAATTAAACGGGATTTCTCCTCGAAGACTCGTCGAAATGACAGATTTTTACGCTTTGTTTTTAAGGTGGCAACTTGGATTAGTTTGAATTCCCGCACAGGCGGGAATGACAACCGTAGAAAGCAAAGAAAATTGGAGATAAGGAATGAGTGACCTTCCTAAAAAAGCAAAAGTCGTCATTATTGGCGCAGGAATTGTTGGTAATAGCGTCGTGTATCATTTGGCACGGCTGGGTTGGAAAGAGATGGTGCTGGTGGACAAGGGGCCGCTGCCAAACCCCGGTGGCTCCACCGGCCACGCCTCTAACTTTATTTTCCCCGTTGACCACGCCAAAGAGATGGCGCAGTTGACGCTGGACAGTATGCGCCAGTATAAAGAGCTGGGTGTTTTCACTGAATGTGGCGGCATTGAGGTGGCGCGGACGGAAGCTCGTATGGAGGAACTGCGGCGGCGCATGAGTTCGGCCAAGTCGTGGGGCGTTGAGTCTCGCCTTGTTACCCCGGCCGAAGTCAAAGAGATGGTCCCGTTCATCAATGAAAAGATTATCCTGGGTGGCTTCCATACCCCATCTGTAGGGGTGGTGGATTCGCTGCGGGCGGGAACGTTGATGCGGGAGTACGCGCTGGAGCGTGGGGCATTGACGATTTCGGCTAATACGGAGATTTTGGATATGCGGGTGAAAAACGGCCGTATTTCCAGCGTTGTCACCGACAAGGGCGAGATTGAAACGGAATACGCCATCATCTGCTGTGGCGTGTGGTCGCCGCGCATTGCCAAGATGGCTGGAGCAACCATTCCGCTCACACCGGCCGTTCACCAAATGATCACCGTAGGGCCGCTGGAACAGCTTGCCCACACCGTTGGCGAAATTGAGTACCCGATTGTGCGCGACATGGACACCTTCTGCTATGAACGGCAGCACGGCAGCGACATGGAAGTGGGTTCCTACGCCCACCGCCCTATTTTGCATGAGCCAGACGACATTCCTTCCATTGAAGAGTCGGCACTGTCGCCCACGGAACTGCCGTTTACGCAGGAAGATTTTGACCCGCAGCTTGAGCAGGCATTGGAGCTGATGCCCGAAATTTTGGGCGACGAGCGTGCCGGGGTACGCCATGCCATCAACGGGCTGCTGTCACTGACCCCCGATGGCTTTCCCCTGCTGGGCGAGACGGTTGAGGTGAAGAATTTGTGGTCGGCAGCGGCCGTGTGGATTAAAGAAGGGCCGGGCGTGGGGCGGCTGGTGGCCGAATGGATGACCTTTGGGGCTTCGGAAATTGACCCGCACCATTCCGACATTTCCCGCTTCTATGATTATGCTCGCTCCAAGACCCACGTGAATGCGCGGACATCGGAAGGGTTTAACAAGACCTATGGCATTGTTCACCCGCGTGAGCAGTGGAACTCCAACCGTTTTGTGCGCGTTAGCCCGTTTTATGCGCGTGAAGTGGCGTTGGGGGCCGAATTTTTTGAGACGGCCGGCTGGGAACGGCCGCAATGGTACAACAGCAACGCCAACTTGCTGGCTGAATTTGGCGACCGTGTGAACAATCGCCCCAACGAATGGGATGCCCGCTGGTGGTCGCCCATCATCAACGCCGAACATCTGGCAATGCGGGAGCGGGTGGGCATGGTGGATTTGACGGCGTTTGCCCAGTTTGAAATTATGGGGCCTGGGGCGCTGGATTTCATGCAAAAAGTGGCGGTCAACCAGATGAATGTACCCGTTGGGCGGGGTGTTTACACGCCGTTCCTCTACCCCAACGGCGGCTTTAAGGCCGACTTGACCATTTTGCGGCTGGGACAAGACCATTTCCGCGTCATTACCGGCGGTGGTGACGGGGGTCGGGACAAGGCATGGTTACTGCAACACATGCCTGAAGATGGGTCGGTGTCGCTGCAAGACATCACTTCGGCCACCTGCACCATTGGCCTGTGGGGGCCACACGCCCGCAACGTGCTGGCTTCGGTGACGGAGGACGACGTTTCTAACGAGGGCTTCCCCTACAGCACGGCTAAAGAGATTCGCATTGGCTCCATTAAGGCAATGGCTTTCCGCATTTCCTACGTGGGTGAGCTGGGTTGGGAAATTACCACGCAGATGGAGCATGGGCTGAAGCTGTGGGACACGCTTTGGGAAGCGGGTCAGGCTTATGGCATTGTGCCTGTCGGCATTGGTGTATATGGCAACACGGGGCGCATTGAGAAGGGGTACCGCTTGATGGGCAACGAGCTGGAGTCGCATTATTCGCCGGTGGAAGCTGGTTTGGACCGGGCAAAGGTGAAGAAGGCAGACTTTATTGGCAAGGAAGCGTATTTGAAAGCCAGAATGGAAGGGCCGGCGGCTATGATGTGTACTTTAACGGTGGACGATCATACGTCGGCTTCTGGTGAACGGCGCTTTATGCAGGGGAATGAGCCGATTGTGACGATGGATGGCAAGCGGATTGTGGACAGCCACGGACGGCCGTCTTACGTGACAACGGCGGGTGCAAGCCCCTCGACTGGTAAATTCCTGCTCATGGCGTATCTGCCCACGGCGTTGGCCCAGGTTGGGACGAAGCTTCAGGTGCAGTATATGAATGAGTATTATCCGGTGACGGTGGTGGTGGCTGGTGCTACGCCTTACTTTGACCCGGATAATGAGCGGATGAAGGCGTAAGAAGAGATTGGAGATTGGGAGATTAGAGATTGATGAAGGTTCATCATCTCTAATCTCCAATCTCTAATCTCTAATCTCGCGGCAACGGCCGTTTTCCGAAGCTGACGAACACAAGTGAGCGCATAATGAAACGGTCTTTGATAGTTCTGGTTGGGTTGATGTTGGTTGGCTGTGGGTTGGCGGGAAAAACGGCCGTTATTCCCCCCGATCTCCGGCTCAATGGCGTGGGCGAAAACGTGGACACCATCGCCTTTTGGACGGGCGACACGCCGGAAGAGACGTTGATGTTTGTCACGGCAAAGGGCAATTCCCTGGTGGAGGTGTGGCCGTTTCCCTTTGAACAGGAAGCGGCTCCCATTCGGCACGAGTCGTTTGGCAGCAGCCAGGTCAACGGCGTGGCGGTTGACCCAACGCAAAACAAACTCTACGTGTCGGTGGCGGCTCCGGCCAACGTGGTGAGCGTGTTTTCATTGCCCGACCTGACGTTTGAGCAGGTTCTGCTGCACGTACCGCTGGGTGATGAGCCGGGTATTGATCTTTATCAGCTTAATCATGGTGAGCGTTGGGTCTACACCACGGCCGATTCGGAAAAAATGGTCTATATCCAGGACGCTGACACGGGCGAAACCGTTTCGGCGTTTGACATTGGGCGTGAAATGGAAACGATTCAGGCGGATGAGTTTCACGGGGTGGTGTATATTCCTGATGAAAACGGCCGTTTAGGGATCTATGCCTACACGCCGGAGCTGGAGCCATTTGCAAAAAACGGCCGTTCGCGCTTTGGCTCCAGCGATTTCCAATCTGATGCCGAGGGAATTCTGATCTACAGATGTCTGGCCGACGGGCGGGACACGGGACACGGCTTTATTGTGGTGTCTGACCAGCGCAAGCCAACGACCGACTTTGAATTTTTTGACCGGGTAAGCTGGGATCACGTTGGCACGCTGCACCTGGACGGCGTGGGCAACACCGACGGCATTGCGTCGCTGCAAACCAGTTTGCCGAGCTATCCGCTGGGGCTGTTTGCGGCGGTGAATGATGATACGGAAACGGCCGTTGTTGGTTGGGACAAGATTTTTGCGGCGATGGGAGTTGGGTGTGAATAAACGGCCGTTGTTGGACCAAAGGAGGCAAAATGGTGGTGCAATTAAACAGCCTTCTATCAACCTTGCGTCAACAACAACCTTATCTAAACGATAAATATCATGTCGAATCACTAGGCATTTTTGGCTCTGTTGTCCGTGGCGAGGAACATCAAGAAAGTGACCTCGACCTGCTAGTGACGTTTTCTGAAACACCAAGCCTTTTAGAATTCATCAGCCTTGAAATTTACTTAAGCGAATTGTTGGGCGTAAAGGTCGATCTTGTCATGAAAGACAGCCTTAAACCACATATTGGCAAACACATTTTAGCTGAGGTTGTACCAGTATGACCGTGCAGCGAACGCATCTCGACTATTTGAATGACATTGTTCAAGCAATGGACAAGATTGCTGAATTTATCCATTGGTAACATTTGCTCCCGCTTAAGCAGCGACAAGCATGCTCGTTTGTAAGGCGGATTGACAATCCGCCCTACGGCCCATCACGAAGAATGAAAATGGGACGCAGATTTACCTGATTTGCCTGATCAGGAAGATCAGGTAAATCTGCGTCCCGTTTCCGAAGGAGGAAAAAGTGAGTTCGCTTCCCAAAAAAGCAAAAGTAGTCATTATTGGCGCCGGTATTGTGGGCAACAGCCTCGCCTACCACCTGGCCGAACTGGGCTGGACCGAGATGGTCATCCTGGACAAAGGCCCCCTGCCCAACCCCGGCGGCTCCACCGGCCACGCATCCAACTTTATTTTTCCCGTGGATCATTCCAAAGAAATGACCCACCTGACGCGGGACAGTATCAACACCTACGCCAAATTTGGCACCTTTGTCCAGCCTGGCGGCATTGAGCTGGCCCGCACGCCAGAACGGATTCAGGAAATCACCCGCCGCATCACTTCCGCCAAGGCGTGGGGGGAACCGGGCGAAATCATCACCCCGGAGCGCATCAAAGAGCTGGCGCCGTTTGTCAACACCGACAACATTCTGGGCGGCTTCTACAGCCCCACCGCCGGGGTGGTTGACCCACTTCGCGCTGGCACGCTGATGCGTGAATACGCCATGGAGCGCAACGCCCTCAGCGTCCATGCCAACGTGGAGATTACGGGGATTGAAGTAAAAAACGGCCGTGTTCAGGGCGTACAAACCGACCAAGGATATATCGAAGCCGAATACGTCCTCATCGCCTGCGGCGTGTGGAGTCCGCTGCTGGCAAAGATGGCCGGTGTCCATATCCCCCTCGCCCCCATCGTCCACCAGTTCATGACCGTTGGCCCCATCAGCATGTTCGAAGGGACACGCGGCGAAATCAATTTCCCGATGATCCGCGACGTGGACATGAACATGTACGAACGGCAAAACGGCAGCGACCTTGAAATCGGCTCCTATCGCCACCGGACGATGATCCACGAGCCAGCCGACATTCCTTCCAATGAAGAAGCGACGCTGACCCCAACCGAGCTACCCTTCACCGCCGACGACTTTGACGAAAGCATGATGATCGCCCTGGAACTGATGCCCGACATCATTGACCGCGAAGATGTGGGTGTGCGCCACGCCATCAACGGCCTCATGTCGCTGACTCCCGACGGCGGCCCGCTGATTGGCGAAACGCCGGAGGTTAAGGGGCTGTGGTCGGTGGCGGCCATCTGGATTAAGGAAGCACCCGGTTTTGCCCGCGCCGTTGCCCAAATCATGACCTACGGCCACTCGGAAATTGACATCACGGCCTCGGACATTGCCCGCTTCTACCCCCACAACCGCACCAAGCACCACGTTTACGCCCGCACCTATGAGACGTTCAACAAGATGTACAGCATTGTCCATCCATTTGAACAATATGGCAGCTCCCGCCCCACCCGCACCAGCCCGTTTTACCCGCGTGAGCAGGCGTTGGGGGCGTTTTTCTTTGAGACGGCCGGCTGGGAACGGCCGCAATGGTACACCTCGAACGAAGGGCTGCTGGCAAAATATGGCGACCGGGTGATGAATCGGCCGGCCGAATGGGATTCCCGCTGGTGGTCGCCAATCATCAACGCCGAACATTTGCAAATGCGGGAAACGGCCGGTTTGGTTGACCTTTGCTCCTTCTCCATTTTCGACGTGTCCGGCCCTGGCGTGGTGGACTATATGCAGAAAATGGCGGTGAACCAGATGAATGTGGCGGTGGAAACGGCCGTTTATACCCCCATTCTCAACACAGCCGGCGGCTTCAAAAGCGACCTCACCATCATGCGACTCGCCGACGACAAATACCGCATCATCACCGGCGGCGCCTATGGCAACATAGACAAAAAATGGTTCACCGACCACCTGCCCGCCGACCGCTCCGTCCAGCTTGAGGACAAAACCTCCGCCGTTTGCACCATCGGCCTGTGGGGGCCAAACGCCCGCAAAGTGCTGCAAAGCGTCACCGAAGACGACGTATCGCACGAAGGATTTGGCTTTGGCACCGTCAAAACTATTGTGGTGCAAAACATCGAAGTGCTGGCCTTCCGCATCTCCTACGTCGGCGAACTCGGCTGGGAACTGTACACCAACATGGAGTACGGGCTGCGGCTGTGGGACATTTTGTGGGAAGCCGGGCAAGCCCACGGCCTGATCCCGGTTGGCATGGGTGTCTATGGCACCACTGCCCGGCTGGAAAAAGGGTACCGCGCCTTTGGCAACGAACTGGAAGGCGAATACAACCCCATCGAAGCCGGGCTGGCGCGGCCAAAGATGAAAAAGGCAGATTTTATTGGCAAGGAAGCCCTGCTCAAGGCTCGCGGCGAGGAACCAGCCGCCATTTTATGCACGGTGACGCTGGATGACCCCAGCGAAGCAACAGGCGAACCGCGCTACATGCTGGGGCGGGAACCGATTTTGACGCTAAACGGCGAGGTCATCATGGACAGCAAAGGACGACGCTCCTACGTCACCAGCGCTGGCTCCGCGCCATCGGTGGGCAAACACGTCATGCTGACCTATTTGCCACCGCAGTACGCCCAGGTTGGCACCAAGCTAAAGGTGGAATATTTGGGTGGGCAATACACCGTCACCGTGGCCGTGGCTGGCTCCACGCCGCTGTTTGACCCGGACAATGAGAGGATGAAGCAGTAATCAGTAATCGGTAATCAGTAACCAGTCACGCGACTGATTACCGATTACCGATTACTGATTACCGATTACTGGAACAATGGATATTTTAGTTTGTGTAAAACGAGTGCCTGCACCGGGAACGCGCATTGTGCTGACGGCTGATGAACAGGCGATTGAGACGAAGAATTTGGGATTTGCCATTAGCCCGCACGAGGAGTGCGCGGTGGAAGAGGCGGTACAGATTAAAGAAAAACATGGTGGCACAACCACGGTGCTGACGCTGGGGCCGGCCGCTTCGGACGAACAGCTTCGCGGGGCGATGGCGATGGGGATTGACGAGGCGATTTTGCTGGAAACGGATGGCAAAGATTGGCAACCCACCGCCACAGCTAAGGCAATTGTGGACGCAATTCAGGGGCGTTCTTTTGACATTCTCATGTTTGGCAACGAATCGGCCGATGCTGGCGGGTACCAGGTTGGCATTCGCGTGGCGCACGCGCTGGATTTGCCGTGCGTGACGGGGATCAAGGGGCTGGAAATCAACGGCAACGTGGCGACTGCCCGCAAAGAAGCGGCGGGCGGCTGGGAAGTTTATGAGGTTGAATTGCCGGCCGTCTTCACCGTCAAGGAAGGGATTAACCTACCGCGCTACCCATCACTGCCCGGCCGGCTGCGAGCCAAGAAGAAAAAGGTTGAGGTTAGCACGCCAGAAAACAGCGGTGGTGGGCTGCAAAAGCTGCGCCTGAAAGTGCCAGAAGAGCAGGGCAAGCAGGTGGAGATTTTGGGCGAGGGGGCAGCAGCGGCACCGAAGGTGGTGGAGTTGCTGAAGGAATTGCGGCTAATTTAGGAGAGAGATTGGAGATTGGAGATTAGAGATTGCCGTTGGCCGCAACCAATCTCTAATCTCCAATCTCTAATAACCAATACCCATCATGATTTTAGGATTAATTGACCACGATGGCGGCACGCTGAATGGGGTGTCGCTGGAAATGTTGACGTTTGGCCGCACGTTAGCGGCGGATGCGGGTGAGGAGCTGGTGGCGGTGGTGGTGGGGGAAAACGGCCGTTCTCTTCTGCCCACGTTGGCGGATTATGGGATAGAAACGGCCGTTTTGATCACCCATGACCAGCTTGACGAATACGCCCCGGCAGCCTGGGCCAAGGCGTTGGCCCAGCTTGTAGACGACGAATCCCCGGAAGCGGTCATCGCCCCAGGGACAGAGCGCGGCAGCGAAGTCATGGCCCACCTCGCCGCCCAGCTCGACCAGCCGCTGGCGGCCAACTGCACCGCTGTCGCCACCGGCGATGATTATCTGGTGACGCGGGTGCGCTGGGGCGGCAGCCTGTTGGAAGAAGCCAAACTCAGCGGCGACCCCAAGCTGTTGACCGTCGCCGCCCACACCCTTGCCCCGGAGGAAGCTCCCACCGGCAGCGATGTGGATGTGAATGAGTTTGAGGCTGACCTGGACGACAAAGATTTCCGCGTTCGCGTGACGCGGCGGGTGCTGCCGGAAGCGGGCAAAATATCGCTGACCGATGCCAAAATTGTGGTGAGCGGCGGGCGCGGCGTGGGCAGTGCCGAAGGGTTTGCTGTGCTGGAAGAGCTGGCGGGGCTGGTGGGCGGCGCCATTGGCTGCTCCCGCGCCGTCACCAACCACGGCTGGCGTTCCCACGCCGACCAGGTGGGGCAAACCGGGGCGCGAGTGGCCCCCGACCTCTATATTGCCTGCGGCATCAGCGGGGCAATCCAGCATATTGTCGGCTGCAAGGGGTCGAAAAACATGCTGGTGATCAACACGGATCCGGACGCGCCGATTTTGGCGCGGGCCAACTATGCGATCATTGGCGACCTGCATGAGGTGCTGCCGGCGATTAGTGCGGCTTTGCGCGAGAATCAGTAAACGGTAATCGGTAATCGGTAAACAGTTGCCTGACTGATTACCGATTACTGATAGCACCAGTTATTTGTTATACTTGTTGGCTATGAAGCTACAAATTGTTTTGGAACCAAGCAGTGAAGGTGGGTATACGGTTTATGTTCCTTCATTACCAGGCTGTATTAGTGAAGGGGATACAATTGACGAAGCCGTTGAAAATATCCGTGAAGCTATTGAGCTATATCTGGAACCAGTTGAGGACGATTGGATACTGGAAGAAGGAACTGTGGTAAAGGAATTAGCTTTGTGAGCAAGGTTCCTAGCCTGCCCTATTACACATTATACGAGCATTACAACGAGATGGCTGGGTCATCGTCAGGCAAAAAAGGCAGTCATATTCGTTTACAAAAGCGAACTGCGGATGCCTTGCTAAAAATCACCATACCAGCCCATAAGCCTGTAAAACGTTCAACGTTATCCCACATCCTGAAGCAAGCTCAGATCGATGTAGATGCTTTTTTAGATTTGCTCTAGCGACAATGGACAAGTTATTAACGGCCGTTTCCCACCATTACCAACAGCACACTTCCCAGCACCCTGTTTTAGCCAACATTGTGGCAGCGATTGGGCAGTTGGGGGTGGAGCGAACCATTCCGGCACTGCGGTTGCCGGTGGTGGATGACTGGTTGGAAACGGCCGTTTCTCTGGCGCAAGGTCACGAAGGCGAAACAATTGCCAACGCCATGTGGGAAGTGGCCGCCCGCTTTCATTGGATCGTTCCCTTACTCAACTATACGGGAGAGCCTGACATTACCCACCTACAGCAGCATCAAACGTACACCGAAATCGCCGGGCCACCCAGCCCCTACCAGCCCCACATCAACTACCACTGCGACAACCTCTTTTTTGGCTTTTTGCTGCAAGCCCCCCACACCTACTACCCTCCCCACGTCCACAAGGCGGAAGAGTTTTACTTTGTGCTGGGCGGAACGGCCGTTTGGCAACGCGGGCGTGAATGGCAAGTACGGCCACCCGGCAGCTTTATCCACCACGGCAGCGGCGTTGTCCACGCCATGCAAACCCACCGCGAACCCCTCCTCGCCCTCGTCGCCTGGACATCCGACCTCGATTCCGAACTCGTCATCGTGCGAGAGCCATAGCACTGATTGATCAAGACAAAGACTCCGTTAACCAAAGACGATTGACAGCTACAATACATTTATATAGACTAGTCTAAAACTAGTCTGAGGAGTTGAGCTATGGAAACAGTAGGTGCGTATGAGGCCAAGACTCATTTGCCCAAATTGCTAGAACGTGTAGTCAAAGGTGAGTGCATCACAATATCCAGGCATGGCATCCCCATTGCCATTTTGCAACCTTATGACAATCGCCTCAACAGCAATGTATCATCTGTCATCGCTGAATTACGCCAATTTCGGAAAGGCAAAAGAACAGACAGCCTGTCTATCCGCGATATGATTGAGGAAGGCAGACGGTAATGGAAGCCAGCTTTGTTATTGACAATTCCGTCGTTATGTCCTGGGTATTTGAAAATGAAGCGACACCCTATACCGATGCAATATTGGAAAAGCTAGACACCACAGCAGCCATCGTACCATCTGTTTGGCCTTTGGAAGTTGTGAATGTGCTGCTAGTTGCTGAACGACGTCAACGATTAAAACAGGCAGACAGTGTACGTTTCATCACGCTGCTATCACAACTGCCCATTTTTGTGGAGCGTGAATGGGCAAATAACCATATGGAAGAATGGTTGGCAATAGGCCGCGCTAACAATCTCTCCAGCTATGATGCCTCCTATCTTTATCTAGCCATGCAAAAGGGACTGCCTTTAGCAACACTGGATCAAAAGTTGATAACAGCAGCGCAGCAGGTTGCAATTCCCCTCGTTAATCCTTAAAAATTGGTGTATCTTTACACTTCTATGGAACCATTATCTTTTGCAACAGCACTCAAAAACGAAGCGGGTTGGTATTGTGGCGATTTCCACGCCCACACCAATTTGTCGCCCGACGGCTACCATTCACCGGATGAACTGGTGGCGGTGGCGGAAGCGGCGGGGATGGATTTTGTCTCGTTTACCGACCACAACAATATTGATGCCATCACGCGGCTGGAAAAACAGCCGTCTTTGCTCATCATTCCCGGCTGCGAAATCACGCTGGACGAAGGCCATTACAACATCTTTGGCGTGCGCGGCTGGGAAGCGTGGATGGATGGGATTTGTGATATGAAGGATGATTGGGTGGTGGAGACAAACGGCCGTTCTCTCACCGATCTCGTCCAAATCACCGCTGAACATGGCTACCTCAACGCCATCAACCACCCGCTGCTGGTGCCGTGGGCGTGGCAGCCTGATGATACGCCACTGGGGCTGTTAACGGCCGTTGAAATCATCAACGACCCCACCTGGCCCGACAACGCCCAGGAAAACCCCAACGCCATCGCCATGTGGACACGCTGGCTCAACGACGGCCACCGCATCACCGCCATCGGCGGCACTGACTACCACGGCACCGACCGCGACAACCCGGCCAAAGGGTATTACCCGCGCCTCAACAAGCCGTTGACCTATGTTTACGCCAAAGAACTGTCCATCAACGCCATCTTCCACGGCGTTCGCAAAGGATGGGTCTATGTCAGCATGGGGCCAAAGGTCAGCTTCACGGCCATGAACGAAGGCCAAACTCGCTCCATTGGCGACGATTTGTGGATTGTCAACGACGAGCGCATCTGCTTTACCGCCCAGGTTGACCACGCCGCCCCCGGCCAAACGGGGCGCATTGTGCACAATGGCGACATCGTAGCCGCGTGGCCGATCACCAGCAGCAGCGACCTTTTTAGCTATGAGGGACGCGGGCAAGCAGGCGAACCAGCCTGGTTCCGGCTGGAAGTGGTGGATGAGAAAGGGGCGTATCAGGTGGTGACAAACCCGATTTTTGTTGAATGGCGTAAACGGCCGTCTTTGACCACCTTTGGTGACTACGTTTCAGTAGACCGCACGCCGCCACCGGGCATGGAAAACGACTAAATGAGTGGAATAAAAGTTGTTAGCAACAACAAACGCGCCACATTTGATTATGAACTGCTGGAAAAATTTGAGGCCGGGCTAGTGTTAACCGGCACCGAAATCAAATCCATCCGCGCCAACCACGTCACGCTCCAGCGCAGCTACGTCCGCGCCATTGCCGGAGAGCTGTGGCTGATTGAGGCCAATATTTCCGTTTACCCGTTTGGCAACCGGGAAAACCACGAGCCAACCCGCCCGCGCAAACTGCTGCTGCACCGACGCGAAATCAACAAAATTATTGACCAGCTTCAGCAGCGCAGCCTGACCGTCGTACCCACCAAAATGTACCTCAAAGACGGCCGCGCCAAGCTGGAAATTGCCCTGGCGCGAGGCAAACGCAACTACGACAAACGCACCGACCTTGCCAAAAAAGACGCGCAGCGGCAAATGGAACGGGCGCTGCGCGAAAAGTACCGATGAACCGCACCCTGGGGGCGCTGGTCATCGGCCAAAGTCCGCGCCCGGATCTGACACAGCCACTGCGTGATCTGCTGCCGGCCGACGTGGTTTTACGCGAAGTGGGGGCACTCGACGGGCTGACGCTGGCCGATTTGCCCGATGCCAGCGGCGCGGCCTATCCTCTCGGCACAAGGATGCGGGACGGAACGGCCGTTACCATCCCCGAATCCTTTCTCCTCCCCCTGCTACAGCAACAACTGGACGCGCTGGAAGCCGACGACGTGGCGGCAACGGTGCTGCTGTGCGCCGGGTCGTTTGCGGAGCTGCGGGGAAAACGGCCGTTATTCAAACCATTCGACATCGCCCAAGCCACCCTCACCAGCCTCGGCCTGCGCCGCATCGCCACCCTGACCCCCTTTGCCGGGCAAATCACCCCCATTCAGCAGCGGTGGCACGCCGCCGGGTTTGCCGCCCACGTCTGGGCGCGCCCCCTGGCCGACACCGCCGACTTTGCCAACTGGCTGCGCGGCCAGCTTGCCCAAACCGAAGGGGTAGATTGCCTGCTGCTCGATTATGTGGGGCATGACCCGCAGGCGAGAATGTGGCTGCAAACGGCCTGCACTGAGCTTGCCGAAGTGGCCGTTTCCCTCCCCATCCTCGACCTCGGCCACCTGACCCTGAGCACGGCAGCGGCGGCGCTGCGGTAAGCATGGGAATTTTTTTGGGACGCGGACAAAGGTGGACGAACGCGGATAAGGCCATTTTTGTCCGCGTTTGTCAGTGTTTGTCCGCGTCCTGTTTTCTTCTCCTGTTGCTGCTAACAGCGTGCGCGACCAACCCAACGGCCGTTTTGCCAACCCCCATTTCGCTGGCGGTGCTGCCAACGGAAGAGAACGTGGGGGAAGAAACGGCCGTTGTCACAGCGACCACGCCCCACACCCCACGCCCCACAAATGAAGCCACCGCCACCAACGAAGTGTCCACAATCGAAACAACCACCCCCACCATCACCCTAACCTTTACACCCCTGCCCCCCACCCCCGAAGGCACCGGCATTCGCCCCGGCCAGGCCGAACAGCGGTTTGTGCCAGACAGCGGCCCCGCTGCCGAAACAACCTTGCGCCCGCCGCCCCTGCCCGTCCCCCTCTCACTCCACCCCGATGACCATTACTGGCTGCTGCGCCCCATCCCCTCCGGCAAGCGCAACTATGATTTGGAGTGGTACCCGTATGGCACCGACGTGCTGCTTCCCGACCAGCCGCCGTATCGCATTCACCACGGGCTGGATTTTCCCAACGAGCAGGGAACGCCGGTGCTGGCGGCCGGCAGCGGCACCGTCATCCACGCCGGCCCCTTCCCTAGCCCGCGCAACGGGGTTAATTATTACGGCAACACGGTGGTCATTCGCCACGATTGGCAGTGGCAGGGGCAGGATGTCTACACGCTGTATGCCCATACGCTGGAGCTTTTTGTGGCCGTTGGCGACTTTGTAACGCAGGGGCAGTTGATTGCCGGCGTGGGCAGTTCGGGGGAAGTGACCAACTCCCATTTGCATCTGGAGGTGCGGGTGGGCAACAACAATTACAACAACACGCAAAACCCAGTGCTGTGGCTGGCTCCGTTTGAGGGGTATGGCACATTGGCGGGGCGGTTTGTGGACAGAAACGGCCGTTTTATCACCGATGCCACCCTCATTCTCACCCGCGACGACGGCACTGCCCTGCCCCGCCGTCAGCGAACCTACAGCCCCAACATGCCCAACGACGGCGTGTGGCAGGAAAATTTTGTCATTGGCGACCTTCCGGCCGGCCGCTACACCCTCCTCCTCACCGTCAACGACATCAATTACCGCCGTCGCGTCGAAATCCTGCCCGGCCGCACCAGCTTTGAACTCATCTCCACCCAGTTTAGCTTCAGCCCCACCGCCACTCCCACCATCACCCCCATTCCCAGCCCCACGCCGATTACACCAACGTTGACAATTACGACGACAGTGACCGCCGCCCCGTAGAGACGCAAGATTTTGCATCTCTACCTGCCCATTACCCAAACTGGCGGTATAATCCTCCCATTGTAACAAGTCGGCATGAAGCAGAGACAAGTGAGGGTCAATTCACCATGAGTTCTTACGATTACGATATGTTGGTCATCGGCACCGGGCCGTCGGGGCAAAAAGCGGCCGTTCAGGCGGCCAAAGCAGGCAAACGGGTCGCCATTGTGGACAAGCGGGATTTTGTCGGCGGGGTTTGTGTCAACACCGGCACCATCCCCAGCAAAACGCTGCGCGAAGCGGTGCTGTACCTTTCCGGGTTCCGCGAACGCAATGTCTACGGAGCCTCATACCGGGTCAAACACCATATCACCATGGAAGATTTGCAGTTGCGCTGCAACCACGTCACCGGCCACGAAATTGATGTCATCAAGCATCAAATGTACCGCAACGAAATTGACCTCATTAATGGCTTTGCTTCCTTCTCCGACCCCCACACCATTCGGGTGGAAAGCCACAACGAAGAGCGGCGCGTTACGGCAGCGCATACGGTCATTGCCGTTGGCACCAGCCCTACTATGCCCGAATCCATTCCCTTTATGCAGGATCGCATTTTTACCAGCGACGGGCTGCTGCAAATGAAAAACGTGCCGCGCTCGCTGGCGGTCATTGGCGCGGGGGTCATTGGTATTGAGTACGCCAGCATTTTTGCCGCACTTGGCACGCGGGTGACGGTCATTGACATGCGCTCGCGGCTGCTGGGGTTTGTGGATGAAGAGGTGATTGGGGCGCTGATGTACCATTTGCGGCAGCAGCGGGTAACGATTCGGCTGGGGGAACGGGTTGATCATATTGATTATGATGAAAGCACGGGCAAGGTCGTGACCCATTTAACCAGCGGCAAACGGATCACGACAGACAAGGCACTGTATTCGATTGGGCGCACGGGGTCAACAAGCAGTTTAAATCTGCCGGCCGCCGGACTGGATGCGGATAGCCGGGGGCGGTTGAAGGTGAATGAGCTATATCAAACGGCCGTTTCCCACATTTACGCCGTCGGTGATGTCATCGGCTTCCCCAGCCTCGCCTCCACCTCCATGGAACAAGGCCGCCTCGCTGCCGCCCACGCCTTTGGCATCCCCACCAACTCCATCCCCGAACTGTTCCCCTACGGCATCTACACCATCCCCGAAATTTCGATGGTGGGCAAAAACGAGGAAGAGCTGACCGAAGCCGGCATTCCCTATGAAATCGGCAAAGCCCACTACCGCGAAATCTCACGCGGGCAGATCATTGGCGACCAAATCGGGATGCTCAAACTCATTTTTGGGCTGGAAGACCACCGCCTGCTGGGTGTCCACATCATTGGCGAAGGTGCCAGCGAACTCATCCACATTGGGCAGGCAGTCATGGCCTTTGGCGGCACTGTGGAATATTTTGTCAACACCGTTTTCAACTACCCCACCCTGGCCGAAGCATACAAAGTGGCGGCACTGGATGGGATCAATCGGGTCAACGCTTAGGAATGGAAATTAAATAAGTTGCCCATTTAGAAGTTCAACTTCTTCTGAGAAGTTGAACTTCTTCTGAGAGGGCTTCTTCTGAGAAGTTCAACTTCTTCTGAGAAGTTGAACTTCTTGCGTAACTTATTTAATCCTCGTTCCTTAATCAACTTTTTTGCCACGAATTTCTTTCAGACAGGCGTTAAAATGGATCATTGCCCATTACGATGAATAAGAACAGGACGCTGATTTACCTGATTCTCCTGATCAGTTTAATTAGGAAAATCAGCGTTCTGTTTTCCGAATAGAAATTCATGGACACAACATACTCATGCTTTTATATCTGATTCGACACGGACAAAGTTATGTAAATTTGCCAGACTGGAATGGCGGTAATATTGATGCGGGATTAACGGAACTGGGGCATCAGCAGGCAGCGGCGTTGGGAGAGTGGCTGCCCAACCATCTGCGGCAGGTTGATGTGCTTTACTGTAGCACCATGCAACGAGCGCGGGAAACGGCCGTTCCTGTGCAAACCCACTATCCCAATGTCCCCATCTTTTTTGACGACCGCGTGCGCGAAATTGGCACCAGTCGCATGGATCACACTCCCTGGCCGCAAAACAACATGCCAGAATATGGGGACATGTGGGGCAGCGAACGGCCGTTTCACTCCATCATGCTCGACGCCAACGACGGCGAGAGCTTCATGCACTTTCGCACCCGCGTTGGCATGTTTGTCGAAGACATTGTAGACAAGCATCGCGGCCAAACCGTCATTGTCGTCTGTCATGGGGGTGTCATTGGAGCCGCCCTGAGCCACATTTTCAACGTTGGCCCCTGGCCCCGGTGCGAAGTTTGGACCAAAAACACCGGTATCTCCTGCTTTGAGCTGATGGATCATCCCCGGCGGGAAACATGGCGACTCCATTACCAGAACCGCACCGAGCATTTGGCAATGCTGGAACACAGCGAGCCGTAAAGGCGTGGGGAGTGGGGCGTAGAGAGTGGAGCGTGTTGCCCCACTCCCCACACCCGACTCCCTACACCCCACAATCTCCCCCATGTTCATCCTCACCGCCGACCCCTCCTTCCTGCCGCTGGCACTGAAGGAACTGCAAACGGCCGTTCCCCAGGCCACCCTTTCCCACAGCCACACCCTCGCCCCCGGCGTGGTTGGCATTACCAATGCCGATTTTTTTGCCCTGGCCGAGCAGTGGCAGCGACAGCCCCCCATTTTTGCCCGCCACATTTGCCCGGTGGGAGAAACGGCCGTTCTCACCCACAGCCAGCGCGACATCACCACCCTGGAACGGCTCGTCAAAAGCCGCTTTGCCGATCTCGTAGACCCCACCCTCACCCTCTCCGTACAAACGCGCATTTTTGACACCACGCCCATTAAATCGTTTGCCGTCAACACCGCCCTGGCCGACGCGCTGGCGACAATGACGGGGGTGGAACTGGATGTAAAACGGCCGTTGCAAATCCTCTCCGTCATCATTGCCAACCAAACCGCCCACCTCGGTCTGTCGCTGGCCGCCTACAACCTGTCAGACTGGGCGGGCGGGGTGCGCCGCTTTGCCCGCGAAGAAGGGCAAATCAGCCGGGCCGAGTTCAAGCTGCTGGAGGCACTGGAAGCGTTTCACATCCACCTGCCGCCACGCGGCATTGCCCTGGATTTGGGAGCCGCGCCCGGCGGCTGGACGCGGGTGTTGCGGCAGCGGGAGCAATATGTAACGGCCGTTGACCCTGGCCTGCTGCACCCGTCGCTGGCGCAGGACAAAAGCGTGCGCCACAAGCGGATGACGGCCGAAGCGTATCTGGCCGACGACCCCGACCAGTTTGACCTGATTGTCAACGATATGCGCATGGATGCCCGCGATTCAGCGCGGCTGATGGGGCAGTTTGCGCCGTATCTCTACCGGCACGGGGGGGTGATTATGACGCTGAAGCTGCCGGAGGGGGGAAGAACGGCCGTTCTTGACCACGCCCTCAACATCCTCCGCCAAACCTACACCCTCGCCGCCGCCCGCCACCTCTTCCACAACCGCAGCGAAATCACCGTTTATCTAACGAAATAAACCGGCCGTTTGTCGTCTTGTCTGGTGGGTGGGGTGGGTTTATACTTGCGCCACTTAACTGCCTGCTACACCTCGAACCGTATCCATCAGAGGCGGTCACTGCAAAATTACAATCAAGCTGATACTTTTTAGAGGTTTTCAATGACAACACTTTTCAAAGAGGTAAATTACTCACTTAACAAACTCATTGCAGATATTGACATGGGAGAAATTGGCTTACCTGAAATACAGCGGCCGTTCGTATGGCAAAACACAAAAGTACGTGACCTATTCGACTCGATGTACAAGGGCTTTCCAGTAGGTTATTTACTTTTTTGGTCTAATGGAGTGGGCAACGGGCATCGTCAAATCGGGACAAAGGCCAAGCAAAAAATACCGCGACTTCTTATTGTTGACGGCCAGCAGCGATTAACTTCTTTGTTTGCTGTTCTTAAAGGCTTGCCCGTTGTGCGTAGTGATTACACCAAGGGTCAAATTCAAATAGCCTTTCGACCCAAAGACCAAACATTTGAGGTCACAGATGCTGCCATTTCGCGTGATCCTGAATATATATCCAACATTAGCGAGTTATGGGCTGGCGATCTTTCTCGGAATCGCTTTGTGAGACAGTTTATTGCCAAGCTGGATGAGCATCGCCCCTTGACAGACGATGAAGAAGACCACCTCATTGAATCAATAGATCGCCTATATGATCTGCAAAATTACCCATTCACTGCATTAGAACTTTCCTCAACCGTTGATGAAGAACAAGTAGCCGATGTTTTTGTTCGCATTAACAGTCAAGGAGTTACTCTAAACCAAGCAGATTTCATTTTAACTCTAATGTCTGTTTTCTGGGACGAAGGACGAGCCGATTTAGAAAAATTCTGCCGAGAAACCCGTCAACCCTCTACAAGTCAGGCATCGCCTTTCAACTATTTCATTCGTCCAGACCCAGATCAATTATTGAGAGTAAACGTGGGGCTTGGTTTTCGCCGTGCCAGATTACGGCATGTTTATTCGATTCTGCGTGGCAAAGATTTAGAAACAGAAACATTTTCAGAAGAACAACGTGAAAAGCAGTTCACTGTGTTACAACAAGCTCAAAATCACGTGCTGAATTTGCAAAACTGGCATGAGTTTCTGAAATGTCTGATGCGTGCTGGCTATCGCAGCGAAAAAATGATCACATCGCAAACAGCCTTACTGTACAGCTACGTATTTTACCTGATTGGCAAGCACGATTTCCATATAGAGCATTATACCCTACGTGATCTAATTGCACGCTGGTTTTTTATGACCTCGCTCACCGGGCGTTACACTGGATCTCCTGAAACCGTCATGGAGCAAGACTTGGCACGGCTCCGTGGTATTTCAACCTCTGCCGAATTTGAGCAAACGTTGGATCGCGTCGTTGATGCTTCATTTACCGAAGATTTTTGGAGTATCACCCTACCAGAAAATCTTGCCACATCATCAGCCCGTAGTCCCTCTCTTTTTGCCTACTATGCAGCCCTTAACTTACTAGATGCTAAAGTGCTTTTTTCCCATATGCGCGTTAATGAGTTAATCGATCCCGCCATTCGGGGACGCAAAGCGTCTATTGAACGTCATCATCTGTTTCCCAAAGCATATTTGCAAAAGCTGGGTTATGACAGCACTCGTGACTGCAACCAAATTGCCAACTATGCTTTGGTCGAGTGGGCAGACAACATAGACATCAAAGATTCACCCCCTTCTACCTATTACCCAGATTATGCAAGACGCTTTGCATCTGATGAATTAGCAGAAATGCTTTACTGGCATGCATTATCAGAGACTTGGTCGCAGATGGATTATGAAACATTTTTGGTAGATAGACGTAAACGTATCGCTAAAGTCATTCAAGTTGGCTTTTCCCGTTTGTCTTAACAACTTTCAAAACCACGTTTAGACAGGTACTCTACCAAGCGTGTCGTCCATTTGACACTGACATAATCCTGCGAAGGTGACTGGCAGTGTGCAAGTTTCTGCGGCAAGCGGAATGTTTTGGTTGTTCCTGTAGCGTGTTTCCCAACCATCCACGCTGCAGAAGTGGCTAAAAGAGACTCCCACGGAGACCGTGGGAGCCAGCAAAACGTCTTGATCTTTGTGTCTTTGCGCCTTTGCGTGATCTTTTGCAATCTGGCCGACGGCGTTACGGCGAATAATCGGTGGCGGTTAGCACGTAGTTGGTGATGCGAACCACTAGCGTCCCGTCCACTTCCGAAGCTGCCTTACCCGCCACCCAGTCCGGGTCATTGCGGAACCCATCCCACGCCTGTTCCATCGCCGCCACGTCGGCAAAGCGCAGCATGTAGACCAAATCGCCGCTTTCGGCCGTAACCGGGTCTGGCACCCAAAACCCCACCATCTCCATCCCATGCCGGGCAAACAGCCCCACCGTCAACTCCCGAAACCGGGCATGAAGCGGTTCCGCCTTGCCCGGTGCTGCCCAATAGGTTCTCAATTGATAAATCATGTCTCGTTTTAAGGGCATAAACTGATGGTTGATTGAAGATTGGAGATTGGAGATTGATGAAGGTTCACAATCTCCAATCTCCAATCTTCAATCTCTTGTCATAGAATGCCACTTTATACTCCCATTTGATTATTTACCCTTCCACCCAATCAAACGTCCGCGTGACCGCTCTGAGCCAACCGGCGTACAGGGCTTCTCGCTGCTGGCTGTCCATTTGCGGCCGCCATGTCCGCGCAATTTGCCAATTGTCGCGCAAATCGTTGAGGTTGTTCCAGAAGCCAACCGCCAGCCCGGCAGCGTAGGCCGCCCCCAGGGCCGTCGTTTCGGCCACCTGCGGCCGCACCACCGGCACCCCCAAAATGTCAGACTGGAACTGCATCAACAGCTCGTTATGCACCATGCCGCCGTCTACCTTGAGCGCGGTCAATTCCACCCCCGAATCCTTTTTCATCGCCTCCAACACCTCCCGCGTCTGGTATGCCGTTGCTTCCAGCGTGGCGCGAGCGATATGGCCTTTGTTGACATAGCGCGTCATCCCCACAATCGCCCCCCGCGCATCGGCACGCCAGTAGGGGGCGTAGAGGCCGGAAAAGGCGGGGACAAAGTAGATGCCGCCGTTGTCGGCGACGCTGCTGGCGAGGGTTTCGACTTCGGCGGCGCTGCTGATTAGCCCCAGATTGTCGCGCAGCCACTGCACCAGCGCCCCGCTAATGGCAATGGAGCCTTCGAGGGCATACACGGCGGGGTCGCTGCCCAGCTTGTATCCCAGCGTCGTCAGCAGCCCATTTTGCGACTGGACAATTTCCGTGCCGGTGTTGAGAATCATAAAACAGCCGGTGCCGTAAGTGTTTTTGGCCTCGCCCACGCCAAAGCAGGTTTGGCCGACCGTCGCCGCCTGCTGGTCGCCCAGGTCGCCGCAAATGGGAATGGCGCTGCCAAAGGGGCCGTTGGGCAAGGTGTTGCCCCAGGTGTGGGGGTCACTGGAAGGGACAATGCGGGGGAGCATGGCGGCAGGGATGCCCATGACGCTCAAAATTTCGTCGTCCCAGTCGAGCGTCTGCAAATTCATGAGCATGGTACGGCTGGCGTTGGTAACATCGGTGACGTGGGAGCCGCCGTTGACCCCGCCGGTCAGGTTCCAGATGAGCCAGGTGTCCATGTTGCCAAAGATGGCATCGCCGCGCTCGGCGGCTTCGGCCACGCCGGGTACGTTGTCGAGAATCCAGCGGATTTTGGGGCCGGAGAAGTAGGTGGCAAGGGGCAGGCCAACGCGAGCGCGAAAGCGGTCTTGCCCACCCTCTTTGGCAAGGGCAGCACAAATTTTGTCGGTACGGGTGTCTTGCCAGACGATGGCGTTGTAGTATGGCTGGCCGGTGTGGCGATCCCAGACGAGGGTGGTTTCGCGCTGGTTGGTGATGCCGACGGCGGCGATTTGTTGGGGAGAAACGGCCGTTTTTCCCACCGCCCCCTGCACCACCTCCTCCGCCCGCTGCCAAATCTCCAGCGCATCATGCTCCACCCAACCCGGCTGCGGGTAAATCTGCTGATGCTCCTTTTGGGCAACGCTCACCACCGACCCGCTGCGGTCAAAAATCATACAGCGGGTACTCGTCGTTCCCTGGTCAATTGCGGCCACATAGCTGCTCATTCGATGTTCTCCTTTCCCTATCTCCCCCGCATCACACAGAAAAACCTCGGAGGTTTTATAAAGCAGTCTGCAAAAGATTACGGCAGTTGCCAACAGTTCCCTGTAGACGGGATGCTGGTATGGTCGGCATTGGCAACCACGGCACACATGGCAGTCACACCACCCGGCCGTTCGCCAACTGTATAGCCATCAAACGGGCGCGGCCCTCCCCAGACAAACCAGGAACCACCACCACCCACGCCAGCCTGCGCCGCCGAAATGTTGTTCCAGTAAAAATGGACGTGCATCCCCGGCAGTATTTCAGTGTAGCCATTGGTAACATAATCCACAATGTAGCGGTCATTGGCAATGGAAATACCGGTAATCGCCACATCCGGGCCGGCCGGTACAGGCGTGTCCGTTGGCGGGGGTGGCGTGTTAGTTGGGGGCGGCGTGTTGGTCGGCGCAGGTGTATCTGTCGCCGCCGCCGTTGCCGTAGCGGTTGGTGCAGTCGTCGCCGTCGCCGTTGCCTCCGTGGTCGCTGTTGGCTCAGTCGTCGCCGTCGGTTCAGTTGTGGCCGTTGCTTCAGCAGCCGTGGTCGCCGTCGCAGTGGGGTCGTCAACAACGGCCGTTTCCGGCGTACTTGTCTCCTCACCCGCCACCGCCACCAGCGTGGTCTGCGCCCCGTTATTGCCATCATCACCGCCACCACCAAACAGCCCGGTGGCATAGCCAACCAGCAAGAGAAGCAGCAGCACCCCTACCGCGCCGCCAATCAGCATCAGGTTGCGATTGTTGCCGCCCTGGGGTGCAGCCGCAGGCTGGTGCGTTGATGGAGGTGGCATAACGGGCTTGGCAGGTGGCGGGGTCGTCGCACGCGGCGGCACCGTTGCCCCACGCTGCCCCGCTTGCGATTTTGCCTGGCTCAGTGGCTCAACGATGGTGTGGTCAGGCGGGGGCGCGGGTTTACGGGCTGGCGGCGTGGTCAATGGCTCAACGATGGTCATGTCGGGGGGGGGGGCGGCAGGAACCACGACAGCCGTTGGCGTTTCGCCCGCCGCCACCTTGCGTAAATCGCTCACAAGCTGCCCGGACGACTGGTACCGGTTGGCTGGGTCTTTTGCCAGTGCCTTGTTGATCACGGCGGCCAGCCCCGGCGGCACATCGGCACGTACTTTGGTAATATCGGGTACGGGGTCACTGACGTGCATCATCATCAGGGTCATGGCGGAGTCGGATTCAAACGGCCGTTTACCCGCCACCAGCTCATACAGCATCGTCCCCAACGAATAAATATCAGAACGGCCATCCAGCACCTGCCCCCGAATCTGCTCCGGCGACATATAGCGAGCCGTTCCCACCACCGCCCCCGTGGCCGTGTGCTGCGTCCCGCCCACCATTTTGACAATGCCAAAATCCATCAAAATGGCGTCGCCGTGGATGTTGAGCATCACATTGGCGGGCTTCACGTCCCGATGCACCACCCCTTGCCGGTGGGCATAATCAAGCGCACTGCCAATGCCGGAAGCGATTTTGATCACTTCGTCAATGGAAAAAGAACGGCCGTTATCCACCAGCCGCTTCAGCCGATCTTGCAGCGACTCACCCGGCACATACTCAAAAATGATGTAGTAGGTGTCACCATCATTGTTGAAATCATACACTTGCACAATATTTGGGTGCCGGAACTGCGCCACAGCCGCCGCTTCCTGCCGAAACCGCTTCACAAAATCCCCGTCACTCGACAAGTGAGGATGAATCAGCTTCACCGCCACCACCCGGTTCAGATTAGGATCCAGTGCCTTATAAACGGCCGCCATCCCCCCCTGCCCCAGCAGTTCCTGTATTTCGTACCGTCCCCCCAGCTTTTCCCCGATCCAGTTTGGTTTTGCCATCTCTTTACTTACCAGTAATCGGTAATCGGTAATCGGTAATCAGTAGAAACACCACTGATTACCGATTACTGTTTACTGATTACTGATCACTGATTACTAATTCAAGAGCCAAAGCCACGCATTGTCATACTGACAGCGCGTATAGCCAGACTCATTTAGGGCCACGAAGGCCACAAACCCTTTTTCATACACCGTTTCGGGGGTAATCTGCCCAATCTCGGTGCCATTGGTATAAATGGTAAAGGTGCCACCCCGGCCAACGACGGCGATTTTGTTGGTGGTGTCGTTTTCCCATTCAAACAGGGGGTCAATGCCGTTGGCATAAATATCCTGCGACTGGTCAATGTCCACATCGCCGTCAACCATCGTCACAAACCCCACATGCCCTTGCGCCCCGCGAGTGGCAATAACCATGTACTGGTTCAACGACTCCTCGTTGCCATCAGTCCGCAGCACAAAGCCGCAGCCGGTGGTGCCAAACTGGGTGTTCCAGGTAATGTCGGCCGAAATAACAAAATCCTGGGCCACGGTTGCCAAAAAGCGGTTGGTGTAGGTATAGCCCATGTACCCCTGCACATCCAGCAGTTCCGGTGGGTGTATCCACCCCAGCCGCCCTTCATTGGGGTCAACCCCATAGCTTGCCAATTCGGTGCGGATGGGTTCTTCGGCAGCAGCGGTGGCGGCGGCGTTGGCATTGGCAGCATCGGCTGCTGCCGCCTGCGCCGCTTCGGCCTCCAAAGCGCGGGCGGTGGCGGTGGCCTGCACGGCCTGCAGGTTTTCGGATGGGGGCAGCGGGGTGGCGGTGGCAGCGGTGTCAATGGTGGTGTCGGGTGGAGAAACGGCCGTTTCTCCCTCCTCACCCGCCCCACCAGCCACGCCACCCAGCCGCGCCGCCAACGCCGTCGCCGTCGCCGCCTGGTTCGCCTCTCCCGCATCCGCCCCACCACACGCCGCCAACAGCAAACCCAGCCCCGCCGCCACAGCCAACGCCAAAACCATCACCCGACGCGCCATACCATCTCGTACAGGCATCATTTCACCACGCATGTTATTGCACCACATCCTTGCGCTTCTGTAGCACCACAATCAGCCCAAACAGCACCAGAATAATCACCGTCTGGGCTATCCAGGTCTGGAAGACCGTACCGGGATACACATCGGTGTTGTTTTTATCCACAAATGTCCAGCCATAGCCTTCATTGAACTGGCGAATTAGCTCTTCGGCCGGCAAAACCGACGATTCCTGGGCAATTTGCCACTCCACGCGCTCCCGTTCCCGGTTAGCAAACCGTTCCTGGTACGCCCCCACCTCGGCCTCGAAAACCTGCAATTCAGCCCGGTAAATTTCAATGTCAGCTTTATAACCCGCCTGAATCGTCTCTACCTCTTCCTGCCACGCCAGCAAAGCCTCGCGGAACTCACCTTGCGCCACCAAATCAGACTGGTCGGCCGGCTCTTCCGGCTGAGGTGGAATCTCCGGTTCCGGCGGCTCAACAGGCTTTTCCGGGGGTGCTTCATCTAATGATTCCGGCTGCGGCAAATCAACAGCCGGCGTATAAAACGCCCCCAGACCCGGATAATTACAGCTTTCCTGATGCAGCGCATTCACGCCCATGCAGTTACAGTTCGCATTCTTTTGCTCTAGCGTCAACGCCTTCTGCTGGTCTACATCCAGCGTCGTCCAGCACGCATCCCGTGCCACATCCGACCCCGAACCCGTCACCGCCATAAACGCCTGAAACGCCCAGCGCGTCGAAATGGGAGTGGTTACGCTTGGCGGCAGCGGCACCAGCGCCCCACCCAGCACAATCTGCGGCAACATCAGCAGCACCACAATCAGCGGTGCCGAATTGGCGTTAGGCGATACAGCCGAGGCAAACAGCCCCAGCATCATCCCCGCCATCGTCGCCAGCGTCAGCGACACCAAAATATAGATAAACTCTGTCGTTCCGCCCGGCATGTCAAACGACACATAATGGACAACGGTATAAACCACCGCCCCATACACCGCCAGCAGTGCCGCCACCCACACTTTGGACAAGATATAGGGGAACAACCGCAAATTGACCAGCCGCTCCCGCTTGTAAATATCCTGCTCCTTCACAATTTCGCGCATCTGCGCCAGCCCGCCAACCATCACACCATAAACCGAAAGCAGGAAAAGGGTAATCATTACCTCCGGCAGCTTGCCGGTAAAAAAGTCAAACGGAGCCTTGTTCAAAACGCGAGATAGCACCACATCGAGCAAGCTCACCAGTGGCGGTGCCGCCAGCATCAGCCCCAGGCTAAAGCGGTCACGGGTCAAAATTTTCAGGTTGCGCGACGAAAGGATAAAGAATTGGCGCAGACCACCCACTTGCTTCTTGCGCTTGGGGCCGGCCGCTGCCGATACCGTCGTCTGACCAGTAGATTGCGGAGCCAAATCCTGCTCTTGCAGCGGCTCCTCCACATATTTCCGGTATGCAGGATGAGCATGGTATCTTTGCGCCCAATCCTGCGCCCCGCCCTTACTACGGTCATCGAGAATGTTATAAATTTCGTCAAACTCAATATCCCGCGCCCGCCGTTCCCGCTCAGAGCGGTATTCATCAAAATAAGCCAGTGCTTCATCGGGCGGGCCAAACCAGGCCAGATAGCCGCCACGCGCCAGAAACACAACCTTGTCGGCCAGCATCACGTTCTTGGTGGCGTGGGTAATCAGCACAATGGTGCGCCCCTGGTCGGCGAGGCGGCGCATCAACTGCATGAGTGCCGTTTCCGTTCCCGGATCCAACCCCGATGTTGGCTCATCCAGAAAGAACAGCCCCGGCTTGGTAAGCAGCTCCACGCCAATGGAGACGCGCTTCTGCTGCCCGCCGCTTAGACCGCTAATCTGCACATCGCGCCGATGCGCCAGGTCAAGATCGGTTAAAACCTCTTCAATCCGCTTATGACGTTCCTCTTTGGTGGTGTCCGAAGGCATCCGCAGTTGAGCCGCGTAATCCAATGCCTGGAAAACGGTCAGCTCCATGTGGATGATGTCTTTTTGCGGCACAAAACCGATATCGTTGCGAATGGCATCGAAGTTTTCGTACACATTGAGGTCGTTGACCAGCACCTTGCCGTCGGTCGCCGGCCGATACCCGGCAATGGCATCCACCAGCGTAGATTTACCACCACCGCTCTGCCCAACGACCACCACAAATTCACGCGGCTGGAAGACCAAAGAAATGTCCTGCAAAATGTTGAGATCTTTACGCACCCATTTGTTCAGCCCAATCGCCTCAACGCGCAGCCCCTTGCTTTCATCAAACTGCGCCAGTTCGTCCTGTCCCATCACAAAGCGATAGGTACCAATGCGAACGGCATCGTCGGGCTGAAGCCAAATGGGGTCTTCCACTTCCTGCCCGTTAACAAAGGTGCCATTGGAACTGCGTAGGTCGCTGACGCGGTAACGCTGCCCCACGCGCTCAATTTGGGCGTGGAAGCGGGAAACGTTGGGGCTGTCCAGCACCACATCGTTTTCGGGGTCGCGCCCAATGGTGATGATGGTTTTACCACCAAAGTTGATAGATTTGGATTCCCCATCGAGGCTGGCTTCGGCAGGAGAACTGTAGGCCAGCGTGACCATGAGGCCAGGATCCAGGCCGCCAATGCGGAGTTTATCACCGTGGCTAAGGCGTTGGGGCTGGCTTAACGGCCGTCCTTCATGCAGCACCGGGTTGCTGGCTTCCGGCAGCACCACCAGCATGTAGCCATCGTCATCCTTCATCAGCCGGGCGTGGTAACGCGAAACAACTTTGGAAGGAATGACGATGGTGTTGTCGTTGGCGCGGCCAATGGTGACGCTGTTGCTGGTAAGTGTATGGGTGACAGGAGCATCACCAGCTACGGTAACGACAAGCTGGGGTGGCTTGCGGGCAAGTTGGGCGGCGTAATCCTGGAAAAGCTGGGTTTCAGCAGCGGAAGCAGGCTTGGATGGTGGGGGTGGGGTGACAGGAACGGCCGTTTTTTCCGCCGCTTCCCGTTCTCTCCTCGCCTCCTCCACCTGCCTGGCAATCGCCGCCTGCGCCTCCACATCCAGCGTCTCTTCCGCCTCTGCAATCACCCTGGCCGTTGTTTCCGGCGGCTTCTGCTCCACCATCGTCGCCTCAGGCCGCTTCTGCTCCAGCATCGTCGCATCAGGTGCCATTTCCAGCATCGTATGCGACGGATCAGGCACCACCGGGCGTGGTGCCTCAAACGTCAACACCACCGAATGCCCCAGCCCAATCTCATCCCCCGCCTTCATCTGCGTTAATTCCGCAATACGCTGCCCGTTCAGGAAAGTCCCGTTACTGCTATTCAAATCTTCCAGAAAATAGAAACTCCCCTCAATTGTAATCCGGGCGTGTTGCCCGGAAACGGCCGGAAAAGCAACCACAATATCATTGCCGTCCCGCCGCCCCAACGTTGTTTCCCGCTGGGTTAGTTCAAATTCTGTACCCGGATTAGGGCCTTCCTTCACGATAAGCCGAATGGTATCACCTGCTACCATGAAATCCTCCTTCATGATTTCGGTTGTGTTGACAATTAATTACTCCCCATTATACCCACTATCCACAATCATTCATACCGTTTGGCAATCAATGTGACATTGCTGCCGCCAAAAGCAAACGAATTGGAGAGACAAAGCCTTACATTTTGCTCCCGCGCTCCCTCCGTCACATAATCCAAATCACATGCCGGATCTAGCTCCTCGTAGTTGATAGTGGGCGGCAAACAGCCATGCTGGATGGCAAGCACGCAAGTCAGGAACTCAATCGCCCCCGATGCGGCCAGCGTATGACCAACGGCCGCTTTTATGCCACTCATCGGCACGCTGTACGCCTGCTCACCAAACACCCGCTTAATCGCTTCCGTTTCCATGGCATCATTAACGGCCGTTCCCGTCCCATGCGCGTTAATATAATCCACCTCATCCACATTCACCCGCGCATCAGCCAGCGCATTACGAACGGCCGTTGCCATCCCCACCGCCTGCGGCTGTGTCAAATGATGCGCGTCACTGCTAAACCCATACCCCGCCACCTCGGCATACACCCGCGCCCCACGCCGCCGCGCCGCCGTCTCCGACTCCAGCACCAGCATCGCCGACCCCTCCCCCAGCACCGTTCCATCCCGGTTTTGGCTAAACGGTTTGCAGGCATTTTTCGGCCGTTCGTTCTCCCGGCTCAACGCCCCCAGCGAACACCACGACCGAAACACATCCCGCGAAAACACCGTATCCACCCCGCCCACCACCGCCCGCTCAATCTGCCCATAGCGAATCATCAGCGCCGCCATCCCAATAGCATGGCTGGCCGACGAACACGCCGTATCAAACGTCAGCAAAGGCCCAGTCAGATTAAACGTAATGGACATATTAGAAGCCGGAGCCGAATTCATTGGCATCAGCAAAGCCAGCGGGCTGGGGCGACTCTTGGCAAAAAAACCTTCGCTTTCCACAAATCCCCCCTGCGAACACCCCACAAACACCCCCACCGGCGACTCCCCCGCCGCCCCATTCAGCCCCGCATCCAGCAGCGCCTTCTCCGTCGTATACACCGCCAACTGCGACACCCGGCTCATTCGCCGCGCCACCTTGCGCGTAAAATACGCCTCAGCATCAAAGGCACGCACCTCGGCACCAATTGTCGTCGTATACGGGGACGCATCAAACCGGCTAATCTGGTCGGCACCAGACTCTCCCGCCAGCAACGCTTGCCAAAACACATCAACCGTCAAACCAACGGCCGTTGTTACACCCAAACCTGTTACCAAAACTCGATTCATTGCGGCTGCCTCAATCTACTGAACCCACCTTCCAACTTAAACACCCTCAATTATGGCTCAACTTGCTGCCATTTCAGCTTACAATCCTGACCCAGCCACCAGCTACTATACCAGACAGACCATTAGTACTAAAGTCCCGCCCACGCTATCTATTGAAGCAGAAAGTTACTGTGACGCAACGCAACCAATGCTACTGTCAATTTATCAAAAAATTGGCAGTTGTGGTATAAGATAGGAGATAGTCGAAGCATCAACTTTTTCACATGATTTTTACATGTAACTGGGACTTGATAAGGAAGGATCAATTCATGACAACAGAACACAACACCGGGAAGCCTGCTTCGATCACGACGTTGGTAGAGCTTCTCCGTCTGCGTGCTGCGGCACAGCCCGAAAAACTCGCCTACGCCTATCTCCCCGATGGCGAAACCGACAGCATTCATCTCACCTATGCCCAACTCGACATCCAGGCCCGCGCCATTGCCGCCTGGCTACAGTCACGAGGACAACAGGGCGACCGCGTCCTGCTGCTTTACCCACCAGGATTAGACTACATCGCCGCCTACTTTGGCTGCCTCTACGCCGGGTTTATCGCCGTTCCCGCCTATCCCCCCCGGCTCAACCGCCCCTCCCCCCGCATCCAGGGCATTGTGCGCGATGCCGGGGCCACGCTTGCCATCGCCGACACCCAAATCCTCACTAGTCTCAGCCGCCGCTTTGAACACATGCCAGAGCTTGCCAGCCTACAATGGCTCAACAGCGAAACCATTTCCTCCGACATGGCTGCCAACTGGCGCGAGCCGGTCGTCACCGCCGACACCATCGCCTTCCTGCAATACACCTCCGGTTCCACCAGCGCCCCCAAAGGCGTCATTGTCAGTCATGGCAACCTCATCCACAACCTCGAGGCTATTTGGCACGGCTTCCATCTCACGCCTGACGGCATCGGCGTTTTCTGGCTGCCCAGCTACCACGACATGGGGCTCATTGGCGGCATTTTGGCACCCATGTACATTGGCGGCCCCAGCTACCTAATGGCTCCGGCGGCGTTTCTCCAACGGCCGTTTCGCTGGCTCCAGGCCATCAGCCGCTACCAGGGCAGCATCAGCGGTGCCCCCAACTTCGCCTACAAACTGTGTGTGGAAAAAATCACCCCCGAACAGCGGCAGCAGCTCGATCTCAGCAGTTGGCAAGTCGCCTTTAGCGGTGCAGAACCGGTCAACCCCGACACCATGCGCGAATTTGCCGAGACCTTTGCCCCGCACAGCTTCAACCCCGCCGCCTTCTACCCCTGCTACGGCCTGGCCGAAGGTACGCTCATTGCTTCCGGCGGCGATGGTCCCGGCCCCCTGCACACACTGACCGTAGACCGTGAAGCCATTGCCCGCAACCAGGTGCAGCCAATTGACCCTGGCAGCAACAGCCAGACGCTGGTTAGCTGCGGCCAAACGATTCCGGGCCAAACGATTACCATCGTTAACCCGGAAACGGAGCAGCCGGTTGCCCCCGGCGAAATTGGCGAGGTGTGGCTTTCTGGCCCCAGCGTGGCGCAGGGGTATTGGGGGCTGGAAGAACAAACGGCCGTTACCTTCCACGCCACCCTGCCCAACACCCCCCGCCGCCACCTCCGCACCGGCGACCTCGGCTTCCTCCATGACGGCAACCTCTTTATCACCGGTCGGCTCAAAGACCTCATCATCATTCGCGGCCGCAACCTCTACCCCCAGGACATTGAACACACCGCCTGGCAAAGCCATGAAGCCCTGGAACCTGGTGCTGGCGCCGCCTTTTCCATCACCGCCGACGGCGAAGAAAAGCTGGCACTGGTTTATGAGGTCAAACGGCAACATCGGACAATTGGGGCCAATGAGGTGGCAACGGCCGTTCGCAACGCCATCGCCCAGGAACACGGAGTCCAACTCCACACCCTCCGCCTCGTCAAACCCCTCGCCGTCCCCAAAACCTCCAGCGGCAAAATCCGCCGCGCCGCCACCCGGCAGCAGTTGCTGGGCGGCGAACTAGCTATGGTTAGCCAATGGACAGCGGCAGGGGAGCAGGGGAGCGGAGGAGCAGAGGAGAATGCCCCCCTGCCCCCCTGCCCCCCTGCCCCCCTGCCCGCCAACCAGCCCACCACCACAACGATCACCGCTTGGCTCATCGAAAAAATCGCCGCCCAGCTCAAGCTGCCGACCAGCCACATCAACCCCAGCGAACCCTTCGCCAACTACGGCCTCGACTCGCTTCAGGCCGTCGGACTCGCTGGCGACCTCGAAAGTTGGCTCGGCCGCGACCTGCCCCCCACCCTCATCTGGGACTACCCCACCATCACCACCCTTGCCGCCCACCTCGCCCCATCGTCCAATCTCCAATCTCCCAATCTCCAATCTCCAACCTCCATCCACCACGCCCCATCCACAAAAATCGCCCTCATCGGCCTCAGCTGCCGCTTCCCCCACGCCCCCAACCCCGCCGCCTTCTGGCAACTGCTCGCCAACGGCGTGGACGGCATCAGCGAAGTACCGCCCGACCGCTGGGACGCAGCCGCTTTTTACGCTGCCGATGGCGCACCGGGCAAAATGAACACCCGTTGGGGCGGCTTCCTCGACCAAGTTGACCAGTTCGACCCCCACTTTTTTGGCATTTCCCCCCGCGAAGCAGCGCGGATGGACCCCCAACAGCGTCTGCTGTTGGAAACGGCTTGGGAAGCGTTGGAGCATGGGGGGGTGGCAAACGGCCGTTTAGCCAACTCCCGCACCGGTGTCTTCATCGGCGTTTCCAGCTACGACTACTCCCGCCTCCAATTCAGCGACCCCACCCACATTGACGCCTACGCCGGAACCGGCAACGCCCACAGCATCGTCGCCAACCGCCTCTCCTACCTGCTCGACCTGCGCGGCCCCAGCCTGGCCGTAGACACCGCCTGCTCCTCCTCCCTCGTCGCCGTCCACCTCGCCCTGCAAAGCCTCCGCAGCGGCGAAAGCGACATGGCCCTGGCGGGCGGGGTCAACCTGCTCCTAGCTCCCGAACTCACCATTACCTTTTCCCAGGCCAACATGATGGCGACAAACGGCCGTTGTAAAACATTCGATGCCGCCGCCGATGGCTACGTGCGCGGCGAAGGGTGTGGCGTGGTCGTCCTCAAGCGGCTCGACGATGCCGTGCGCGACGGCGACAACATTTTGGCCGTCATTCATGGCTCCGCCGTCAACCAAGACGGCCGTTCCAACGGCCTCACCGCCCCCAACGGCCTCGCCCAGCAAGCCGTCATCCGCCACGCCCTGGCCGATGCCAACCTCCAGCCCGGCGACATCGGCTACATCGAAACCCACGGCACCGGCACCCCCCTCGGCGACCCCATCGAAATCCACGCCCTCCGCGCCGTCTTTGACAGTGACCGGGAAGAACCCCTGCACATTGGCTCCGTCAAAACCAATATCGGCCACCTTGAAGCCGCCGCCGGAATTGCGGGCCTCATCAAAACGGTGCTGGCCCTGCACCACCAAACCATCCCCAGTCACCTCCACTTCACCGAACTCAACCCCTACATCCAGCTCGACGGCTCCCCACTCAACATCACCGCCCAGCCGCAGCCCTGGCCCAGCGCCGCGCCCCGCTACGCCGGGGTCAGCTCGTTTGGCTTTGGCGGCACGAATGCCCATGTGATTGTGGGGGGTGTGGAGAATGAGAGATTGGAGATTGGAGATTGGGAGATTGGGAGATTGGGAGACTGGGAGACTGATGATCCCTTGACGAGGAGCCGGGCATCCTCAGATGCCCGCCTTGAACGAGACGCGCATTCGGTGACTGACGATCCTTCGATAAGGAGCCGGGCATCCTCAGATGCCCGCCTTGAACGAGACGCGCATTTGGTGACTGACAATCCTTCGATGAGGAGCCGGGCATCCTCAGATGCCCGCCTTGAACGAGACGCGCATTTGGTGACTGACAATCCTTCGATGAGGAGCCGGGCATCCTCAGATGCCCGCCTTGAACGAGACGCACATTTGGTGACTGACAATCCTTCGATGAGGAGCCGGGCATCCTCAGATGCCCGCCTTGAACGAGACGCGCATTTGGTGACGGTTTCGGCGAAGAGTGCAAAATCGCTACGCGAAAATGCGCGGCAGTTGGCAGCGTTTGTGGCAGAAAGCGAGTCTCATTTGGCGGACATTGCTTTTAGCCGCAACAACGGCCGTTTCCACCACCCCCACCGCCTCGCCCTCACCGCCACCAGCAAAACCAATCTCCAAGCCCAGCTAACCAGTTACCTAGCCAACGCCCCCACACCCCACGCCCCACGCCCCACGTCCCCAAAAATCGCCTTCCTCTTCACCGGACAAGGCTCCCAATACCCCCACATGGCGCGTGACCTATACGAAACCCAGCCCACCTTCCGCGCCACGCTGGACGAATGTGACCGGATTTTACGGCCGTTTCTTCCCACCCCGTTGCTAGAGGTCATCTTTGCAGGGGAGCAGGGGAGCAGGGGAGCAGAGGAGAATTCCCCCCTGCCCCCCCGCCCCTCTGCCCCCCTGCTTCTTGACCAGACCGAATACACCCAACCCGCCCTCTTCGCCATCGAATACGCCCTGGCGCGGCTGTGGCAAAGCTGGGGCATCCAGCCCGCCGCCCTGCTCGGCCACAGCGTTGGCGAATATGTGGCGGCTTGCGTGGCCGGGGTGTTTAGCCTGGAAGACGGGCTGCGGCTCATTGCCACGCGGGGCAGGCTGATGCAGGCATTGCCCCCCGGCGGAGTCATGACGGCCGTTTTTGCCCCCGAAGCCACCGTTGCCCCCCTTGTTGAACCTTTTGCCTCGGAAGCCAGCATTGCCACCCTCAACGGCGCGGAAAATCTGGTGATTAGCGGCACGGAAACGGCCGTTTCCACCATCACCGCCCAACTCACCGCCCAGGGCATCCGCACCCAGCCGCTCACCGTCTCCCACGCCTTCCACTCGCCGCTCATGGAGCCGATGCTGGCGGAATTTACGGCCGTTGCCAGCCAAATCCGCACCCAACCACCCGCCATTCCCCTGGTCAGCAACCTGACAGGCGGCCTACACGAAGCCGCGCCCGATGCCACCTACTGGCGCGATCACCTCCGCCACGCCGTCCGCTTCAGCGACGGCCTTGCCACCCTCGCCGCTCAGGGCATCACCGCCTACCTCGAAATCGGCCCCAAATCTACCCTCACCAGCCTCGCCCGCCGCACAATCGCCAATCCCCAATCTCCCAATCTCCCAATCTTCCTCCCCTCTCTTTCCCCCAGCCAAAACGATTGGCAAACGCTGCTGGGCAGCTTGGGGCAGCTTTATGAAGCGGGAGCCGAGGTGGATTGGGCGGCGTTTGACGGCGATTACCGGCGGCGCAAAATCGCCCTGCCGACCTACGCCTTTGACCGCCAACGCTACTGGCTGGATGTAACGCCTGGTACAGGGGCAACAACGGCCGTTTCTCCCACCAACCAGCTACAAAAACTCCAAACGGCCGTTCCCATCTACCAAATGAAAGCAAAATGGGACGCAGATTATCCTGATTTAACTGATTATCCTGATTCAAAAAATCAGTTAAATCAGGGTAATCAGTTAAATCAGCGTCCTATTTCCGATTTCCTCCACCAGGTCGCCGCCGCGCAGTTTGGGGCAGGCAACCATGCTGTGACCATAGACGACAGACTACAGACCACAGACCACGCTCCGTCGTCGGTCGTCGGTCGTCCGTCGTCCCCTTGGGTAACTTTGCAGGCGGTTTTAAGCCTTAACGAAGCAGGGGCGGCGTACCAACTATTTGCCCAGCAAAGCGGTAGTGAAGAATGGCTGCTGCTGGGAAGCGGAGAGTTGGAAAGAGGGAAGATAGTAGAGGCCAAACGGCCGTTAACCGACCTCACCCGCGCCGATTTGCAGACGGCCGATGACCCGCAAACGGCCGTTAGCCATTTCCTCCACGCCACCACCGCCGCCATTCTCGGCCTCGACCCGGCCCGGCTCAACCCCGACCAGCCGCTGGACACGGTGGGCATGGATTCGCTGATGGCGATTGAGCTGCGTAACCGGGTGGAAAAACAGCTTTCCGTCTCCCTGCCATTGGTCAGCTTCCTCACCGGCCCCAGCGTCAACGGGCTGGCGGCGCAGTTGGTGGCACAGTTGGCTGAGGGTAGGGCAGAAACGGCCGTTTTCGCCATTCCCACCCAGCAAAACCACAGCGGCGAACAGCCGCTTACCCAGTCGCAGCAAGCCATGTGGTTCTTGCACCAACTGCTGCCCAAAGGAGTCGCCTTCAACGTCTTTGGCGCCGTCACCGTGCGCGGCACCTTTGACGGTGAATCATTACGCACGGCGTTGCGGCAGCTTGCCGCCCGCCACCCCGCCCTCCGCACCACCTTCCGCTTCAACCGCGAAATGGAACCCGTGCAAATCATCCGCGAGGCGATCAACCTCCCCTTCTACCCGCTCGACGGCAGCGACTGGGACAGCAGCAAAGTGCAGGAGTATCTGGAAGCGGAGGCAAATCGGCCGTTTGACCTCGAAAAAGGCCCCCTCTTCCGCTTCATTGCCCTGCGCCGCGCCGCCGAAGAGCATATTTTGCTCCTCTCGGTCAACCACCTCATCACCGATTTCTGGTCTATGTCGCTGCTGGTGACCGAACTGACCCAGCTTTATGAAGCGGCACGCGGCGGCAAAACCGCAACGCTGCCCGACCACAGCCACCAGTTTGTGGATTATGTCCATTGGCAAAACGGGATGCTGGCCGGTGAAGACGGGGCGCGGCTGAAGGCGTACTGGCTGGAAAAACTGAGCGGCGAACTGCCCCGGCTCGATTTGCCCAGCGACCGCCCCCGCCGCGCCCAGCCCGACTACGGCGGCCAAACCATCACCCACCGCTTTGACCCCGCTCTGCTACCCGCCCTCAAAAACGTGGCGCAAACACATGGGGGCACGCTCTACACGGCGCTGCTGGCCGGGTTCCAGGCGTTGCTCCACCGCTATTCAGGGCAGGAAGAAGTGCTGGTTGGCTCGGTGCTGGCCGGCCGTGACCGACCAGAGCTGGCAAATGTGGCGGGCTACTTTGTCAACCCGGTGGCCTTATCGGCGCAATTTGCCGCCGACGCGACCTTTGCCGACCTGCTGGCACAGGTGCGCCAGACGGTGCTGGGGGCGTTTGAGCATCAGGCGTACCCGCTGCCCCGTCTTGCCAGCGACCTGAGCCAAGCGGGGCGTATTCGGCTTGACCCCGGCCGGCCGCCCCTGTTTGACACCATGTTTATTATGCAGCAGGCGCAGGTGATGGCCGATGCCGGGCTAAGTGCGCTGGCGCTGGGGCTGCCGGGAGCGCAGCTTGCCCTGGGCGATGCCACGCTGGAAATCCACCACCTGGGCGGCTTGCCAGCCCAGTTTGACCTGACGCTGATGATGGCGGAAACGGGCGACGGGCTGGCAGCGTCGCTCCACTATGCCACGGCGCTGTTTGACGAAGGCACCATGCGGCGGCTGCTGACTCATCTGGAAATGCTGCTGGCGGCGGTGGCGGCGGAACCACAACGGCCGTTAATCCACCTCCCCCTGCTCACCCCCGCCGAAGAAGCGGTGCTGGCGCAGCTCAACCAAACGACGATGGATTACCCCCGCCAGCAAACGATCCACGGGCTGATTAGCGAACAGGCGGCACGGACACCGGACAAAACGGCCGTTATTTTTGGCAAACATTCCCTCACCTACGCCGAACTCGACCAGCGCAGCAGCCAGCTTGCCCACTACCTGCAAACCCAGGGCGTAACCAGCGGTTCCCTCGTCGCCCTCTGCGTCGAACGGTCAGCCGAGATGCTCATTGGGCTGCTGGGCATCCTCAAAGCGGGCGGAACCTACATCCCCCTCGACCCCGCCTTCCCGCCCCAACGCCTCGCCCTCATGCTCGACGATGCCCAACCCGTGCTGGTGCTAACAGAAACGGCCGTTTCCCCCACCCTCCAAACAACCATTCCGCTACACCACATAGACACAATACACCCAGACTCCACTCTCCACTCTCCACTCTCCACTCTCCAATCCCCCACTCTCCCCGCCTACGTCATCTACACCTCCGGCTCCACCGGCCGCCCCAAAGGGGTTGCCGTCACCCACCGCAACGTCGTCAACTTTTTGACGAGCATGGCGCAGCAGCCGGGGCTAACGGCCGACGATGTGCTGGTGGCCGTGACCACGCTCTCCTTCGACATCGCCGGGCTGGAGCTATATCTGCCGTTGGCAGTGGGGGGAACGGTGGTGGTGGCAAGCCGGGAAACGGCCGTTGATGCCAACCAACTCGCCACCCTGCTGCAAACCAGCGGGGCCACCGTGATGCAGGCCACCCCCGCCACCTGGCAACTGCTGCTGGAAGCGGGCTGGGAAGGGCAAGACAGCCTCAAAATCCTCTGCGGCGGCGAAGCCCTGCCGCGCCAGTTGGCCGACAAGCTGCTGGTGCGCGGCGCGGAACTGTGGAATATGTACGGCCCCACCGAAACGACCATCTGGTCCACCTGCCGCCAAATCTTTGCCGACGACACCCCCATCACCATTGGCAAGCCGATTGGCAACACCCAGCTTTACGTGCTGGACAGCCAAATGCAGCCGGTGCCGCTGGGGGCGGTGGGCGACCTCTACATTGGTGGCGATGGGGTGGCGGTAGGCTACCTCAACCAGCCGGAGCTGACGGCGGAGCGGTTTGTGACCGACGCGCAGCGCGGGCGGCTGTACAAAACGGGGGATCTGGCGCGGATTTTGCCCAATGGCGAGGTGATTTTCCTGGGTCGCAACGACTTCCAGGTAAAGATTCGGGGCTACCGGATTGAGCTGGGGGATATTGAGGCGGCGTTGGAGAGGGAAACGGCCGTTTCCCAAGCCATCGTTATTGCCCGCGAAGACAAGCCCCAGCCCAAACGGCTCGTCGCCTACTACACCCTGGCCGACGGCCAGCCAGAGCCAGCCGCCAGCGAGCTGCGCCAGGCGCTGCAAGCCACCCTGCCCGACTACATGCTCCCGGCGCAGTTTGTCCGGCTGGAGCAGTGGCCGCTGACACCCAACGGCAAAATTGACCGCAAGGCATTGCCCGCCCCCGCCTTCAGCCGTGAAGCC
>JAWKPA010000016.1:0-164599 GCA_041390905.1 Chloroflexota bacterium | reverse complement strand
AAGCCACCTCTCCATTTCCCAGCAGCTACCCCGTCAAATCCAGCTCAAAAAAGACCGGCCCAACCTTGTCATTGGCAGCGATCCCCAAACATTAGGCACCGACATTGTCCTACGTGGATCTGGCGTGGCTCCCAAACACGCCGAATTGCTCTTTGAAGCCAACAACTGGTCTGTCATCCCGCTGGACAAAGAAAAACCCGTTTACCTGAACGGGCAGCAAATTTATGACCGCACGCTTTGGGAAGAGTACAAAACGCTGCAAATCGGCACCCACTTCCTGCGGCTGAACCTGGCAGAAGAAACGCTGGAAAAGGTGCGCTCCTTTGATCTGGCTCTCAGTGCCAGCCGCGTGGAAATACAGCCCAATAGCAAACAGCGGGTCGAAGTGGTCATCCAGAACAACGCCAAACAGCGCGGTTATTACCAGATTAAGGCAGTGTCCCCGCCACCGAGTAGCGAAACGGGAACCCTGATTCCCGACGGCTGGCTCAACATCAAACACAACGGCACGCCCATTCTCCCTGGTGAGCAGGCAACCCTACCTGTAGACATTGCTATTCCAGCCGATGCCAAGGCCAACACCTATTGGTATGCCATTGAAGCCGATTCGCTGGCAACCAATGATGGCAGCCTGACGGTCGTTGGCACTGTCGTTGTCTCCACTAGAGCGGATTTTGCCGTTCAGGTCAACAGCACCCAACTGCTGGAAAACCAGGTGTGCTGGCTGTCTATTACAAATCAAGGCAATCAGGAGCAAGTTTTCTACTTCACGCTCTCGGATATGGAGCAGGAGCTTTTGTTTGGGCTGGTGCCAAAGGACAAAGTGCCAGCGGCCTCCTCCGAAAACGGCCGTTCTCAGCCAACCCGATCCGGCACCCCTTTCACCATCCCCCCCGCCCAGTCCGCCCTGGGCGGATTCCGCAGCCTCCCCTTCCTGCGTACCTTTTTTGACCCCCTGCGCCAAAACTGGCTCAGTCGCTGGTGGCGGCGCGCCCAAAGCCAGGTGCGCTATGTGCGCGGGCTAGGCCGCTACCTGCCCAACGCGCCCCAGCCCACGGCGCAGCTTGATCAGGCCACAACACCTCTTCCACCCGCCTTTTTTTACCCACAAGAATATTATTCCAGAGTGGAAGAGGGCATAACGATTGCCAGCCAGTCCACCGAGCGAATTGGGTTTGTGGTGGAGGCGAAGGAACGGCCGTTTACCGCCCGCTACGCCCAAAACCACGCCTTCACCCTCAACGTCCGCGCCGGCATCCACGGCCAGGAAAACAGCCGCGCCGCCACCGTCACCATCCAACCCCGCTACAGCTTCAAGGCCACCGCTGCCGTCCTGTCTCTCCTCGCCCTGCTTCCCCTGCTCCTTTGGCTGTTCATTGCCCTTTCCAACAGCAACCTGCGGCAGTTGCGTGCCGATGCCAGAGCCTTCGCCGCCCTGAACCTCGATGGCGATTCTCCTGACAATGGAGCCGAAGTCCTTTTATTCACCGATCCCAAATACCCCCCGGCTACGGAAACTCCCACTCCCATCCCATTCACCACCTCCATTGCCATCCTGGTTCCCACCCCACCCCTGACCCCCACCGCGACCTTGCCAACACAACTGTTTAGCGTGGCAGGCAACGATGGGTACCTGGTCATGCGCGGCAAACAGGTCACTATCTTTGCTAACGAACCCGTCCTGCACGTGGGTGATACCGCCGATAATGGTGCCGCCCGCGCCATCGTCTCCTTCGACACCTCGGCCATCACCAATGACACCAACATCCGCAGCGTTGAGTTATTCCTGTCGCCCGTTGAGCCAACCGATGAGAACGCCAAACCCATTGGCAAGGTGTTTGAAGAGTTGGGGAGTTACCTCTACGCCGACATGGCTCCGGGCGGTTTTGGCTTCGATCTCGGCCTCGGCCAGGGCGATTTTTCCGCCCAAACGGGTGAAATAGGGTTACAGATTGCCCAATTAACCATGGCGCCCAACGGGGTGCAGGTGCTGCTGCGGTTTGGCAACAACCAGGGCAAGGTGATTGCCGCCCTCCAGCAACATGATGTAGTGGAGTTCCGCCTCTACTTTTTGCTGCCCAGCAATGAAGACGATAGTGAAGCGCAATATGTGCTGGTGTCGGGCGATAGCACCGATGAGGAAAAACGGCCGTATTTGGAAATCACCTACGGCCCCTAACTTGATTTAGAAGTTCAACTTCTGGCAGAAGTTGAACTTCTATCTCCAACGCACGATGAGCAAACGATTTGGCCCCTATCTCATAAAAGGCATCATCGCCACAACCGCCCAGGCCACCCTCTATCTGGCCGAGTATCTGCCTACTGGCGAGTTGGGTATCCTGAAGGTCTACCACCCGAAGCTGACGGCCGACCCCGCTGCGCGAGAGCAGCTTTTAAATCACTTAAAAAAACTTCGAGATCTGCCTAGACATGTCGGCATTTTGCCCATTCTTGAGGTAGGCGAGGCCAGCTTTGCCCATGAGCCTGACATCATCTACGTCTATGTGACCACCCCCTACTGCCCCCAGGGTGATTTGCGCCACTATCTGAACGAACAGCAGCAGCAGCAAAAACCACTGCCCCTGCCGCTCATTTTGCGCTGGGTGGCCGAGTTGGCCGATGCCCTGGCCCATGCCCACGCCCACGGGCTGCGGCATGGGGATGTGAAAACAGAAAATGTGCTGCTGTGTCCCACCAGCGACCCAGACTATCCCCACCAGATGAAGCTGACGGACTTTGCCCTGATGCGGGGAACCGGAGCGCAGCCCATTGGCTCCTTCCCGTATATGTCGCCGGAACAGGTGCGAAAGGAAAGCCTTGACGGCCGTTCCGACATCTACGCGCTGGGTGTACTGCTCTATTTGCTGCTGGCGGGTCACTTTCCCTTTGACATCAAAAAGCCGGCCGATGTGGCTCAGCATCTCTATGCCCCCTTTGAACCGCCGCGCACCGCCCCGCCGAATGTGCAGGCGATTGTTGCCAGAGCGATGAGCCGGGATGTAAACGGCCGTTACCCCACCGCCAGCGCCATGGCCACCGACCTGCGCCAGGCCATCGCCACCCTGCACCCCGCCACCCCACCCGTTCCCCCACCCGCCGCCGAACTGCCCCTGGTGCCAACCGAGCTAAGGGGGCTGGACAAGATCGCCCATATCAACGTGGGGGAGCGGCTGGAAAAACACCTCACTTGGGAAAACCCCAGCGAATACCGCCTCATCGTCTCCCACCAGTATGAAGGGGATCGCCTCTACTATCTGCGCCAGGGGTACGTCCGGCTGGGGCGCGACCCCAAACAAAACGACATTGTGCTGCCCGACGTTCGCGTCTCGCGCCAGCACGCCATTCTGGAGCGCATTCCCCGGCGGCAGTGGCAAATTCTGAGTTTAAAAGGCGCCAACAAGCTGTTTCTGGAGGGTAAGGATCGCTCCGATCAGACAGAGCCGATTGCCTGGGACAAGGAGGAAACGCTGCGGATTGGCCCCTATTTTTTGCGCTGGCAAGATGTGACGCTGGTCAATGGCCCTGTGGATGAGGAGTTAGACGACCTGGCCGTTGCGCCGCCGCCGGGCGATGTGGCGTTGACGGTGACGGTGGAACCAGAAGGGGAGATTATCTTTGTCCAGGCCGATCAGACGGTGCCGCTCCTGATTACGCTCCACAACCGGAGTGAGACAACCAACCATTACCAACTGGAGTTTGTGGGGCCGGAGCAGGTGCCGCTGCGCTGGCAAAACCCGGCGCAGCCATTGCAGCTAAATGCCAATGAAACGGGGACGCAGGAGATACGGCTGTCTACCTTCCCTAACAGCGCGGCCACGGCCGGCCGCTACCCGTGCCACCTGCGAATTTATCAGGTCAATACCCGCACCCTGCTGCAGGAATACCCGCTTGTTATTGAAATCCCCCCCTTTGACCAGCTTGCGGTGGACATGCACCCCAGCCGTATTCGCCACGGCGATGCCACGCAAATTCGGCTGGAAAACCGGGGCAACACGCCGCAAACCTACCGCCTGCTGGCTCGTGACCAGGCGGATGAACTGCTCTTTTTCCCCTTCCCTGACCGCCAGGTGGTGGTGCCAAATGGGGGTGCGGTGGTGGAAAGGTTGGAGGTAAAGGCGAAAAAACGGCCGTGGGTTGGGCGCACAAAAACGATTCAGTTTTCGTTGGAAGCTACTCCGCTGGGACAGATAAATTCTGTGACACCCAAAACAGGTGAATTGATTCTTTCACCTAGAATTCCGGGCTGGTTTGTAACGTTCTTTATTTTGGCCGCACTGGTGCTTGCGGCTCTTGGGTTCTTCATCTTTGGTGAAATACAGGCCAATGCCCAGGAGCAAATAACAACAGCAACCAATTTGCAGGCAACTGCTGAAGCAAAGGTCAATCAGGCTGCGATTGATTTGGAGCAGGCAGATGGTCGTGTAAATGGTGCTATTTCAGAAGCAGATCGTATTTCAGCGGAAGGGACAAGAAGCGTATTACAGGTGACGGCAACGGTTGCAGCTGCTGTGGCTACCCAAACGGCCGTTGCTTCCCAAGCCACCCTAGATGCCCAGGATAACGTTCCGCCCAACAACCCGCCCACAGGGATTACGTTGGACAAAACCGATGTCGCCGAAAACAAACCCCCCGTCACCCTAATTGGCACCCTGACAACCCAGGACGCAGATGCCCAGGACACTCACGCCTATTCGTTAAGCTGTGAACAAACCCCTGACGACAACAATGCGTTTGTCACGCGGAACAATCAATTGCTGACTGGGGAGGAGTTTGATTTTGAAACCCAAAATAGCTATACCATTTGTATCCAAAGCAATGATCGCAAAGGGGGGACGTTTGAGCAGCTTTTCACCATAGACGTGTTAGACACCAATGATGAGCCAACGGGGTTGACCTTAAGCCCGGCCGAGGTGCAGGAAAATGTGCCTGTTGGGGCAAGCGTGGGGACCTTTACCACGGCTGATCCCGACAAGGGGGATAACCACAAATACAGCCTGGTGGCGGGTTCCGGTAGCGGCGATAATGCCAGCTTTGTGATTGATGGGGCAACCCTGAAAATAAACGTTTCGCCTAATTTTGAAAGCACTAAAAAACAATATAGCGTGCTGGTGCGCTCTGAGGACCAGGCGGGGGAGAAGATAGAGCAAAAGTTTACGATTAAGGTGGTTGATGTGAATGAGCCGGGAACGGCCGTTATGCTTAGCGCGAGCGAGGTTGAGGAAAATAAACCTGACGGCACTGAAGTTGGCACCATTTCAGTTACTGGCGATCCCGATGCAACGAGCAATTACACGCTTCAACTTACCTCTGGTGGAGGCAGTTTTCAGATTACGACAGAGAGCAAACTTGTTACCAAAGTTGCCCTTGACCATGAAACAACCCCCACCATTGCCATCAAAATCCAAGCCACAGACAGCACAGACCCAGAAATAAAACTCGAACAGGAGTTTACAATCACCATCAATGATATTAACGAAGCACCGACCGCAATTTTTCTTGAACCAAGTTCAGTAGAAGAGGGAAAAGTCAGTGTGAGTGTTGGCACATTATCTGCCGCTGATCCAGACCCTGGAGATCTACATACCTTTACTTTAGTAGAAGGTGACGGTGATGCTGATAATGACAAATTTAGAATTGTTAATAGAAATCAACTACACACAGATGAAGAATTAGATTATGACACTCAAATTACATACTCGATTCTCGTTCAAGTTTCAGATCATACTGATCCCAGTAAGGCAAAGACGTTTAAGCAACCATTAACAGTAACATCTGAAAACGTTGAGGAGCCACCAAATGTAATAACCAACACAGGCGAATTGATTCATGTGTCCCAAGCTGATTTAGCAGACCCAAATTTTTCATTTCCAGATATTCAGATTACACGTTCCGCGTTGGAAGCCACAGACCCAGAAGGCGCAACCGTTACTTATACTATCGTAAATGGCGAAGAACCGAGCCACGGCTTTCTTTCGCTTAATGACAGTACACCAGTAACCACATTTACCCAAGAGAACATCAACAACGGGAATCTGAAATATATTCGCAATATCCCTTCTACTTTACATACCAGTGACAATGACACATTCACGTTCACAGTGTCAGACGGTACCCTGGTCAGCGAACCTCATACATTTTATATCACTATCAACGCCCGCCCCGTCGTTGAAGAAAATATTCTAGTACGCGCTCCTTCGATTACCCCTAGCTCTGAACCTATTGAGGTTAAAAGCGATGATTTGAGTACATCTGATGAAGATGAAAATTCCTCCGATGAAAGTGATAAAGATGAAATTGTATACACGCTACAAGCAAGATCTGCCGTAGAGCCTGACCCTGCACCACCCCATGGAATGCTTTGCCTTGTTACAAACCCAGATTCCGACCCGCCAAGCTGCCCTCCTTTAAATAATGATTCAACTTTTACACAGGATGACATTGAAAACGGGCGATTACACTACACTCCAAACGACAGTAACCCCAACAACCTCGACGACTACTTCCTCTTTACTGTGCAAGACAAATACCAAGCCTTTGCGGGAGGGGATACAGATGCTCTTAAACAGTATAGATTTACAATCATCATTGGTCCCCCTGATGTTGTAATGAGAACCTCATTGTCTGTAGCAGTCAACCAGAACGGTACGATTACCTCTGACAACCTGGAAACCTCTGTGTCCGCTAACCGAGCAGAAAACGTGACCTTTACGATTAAAGCCTTACCTGCATCGGGCATTTTAAAACTCAATGGAGAAATATTAAATACTACAAATAGAAAAACATTTACCCAGAAAGACATATTGGAGGAAAAGTTAGTTTACACAGCCCCAGCTACTGTTCCAGACCCTCAACCCTCTCTTCAATTTACCGTAGAAATAAACGGTGTAAGCTTTACAGAAATATATACACTTGGTTTTACAGTGACTCCAGTGCAGGGTGCCTCTTCAACTTGGGTAACAGAACAAATAAAACAAGGGGGAAGTCCCGTCTTGACTGTTTATTCGGTCATAAGGCTGGTCTATTAAAAAACCTATGGCACAAAAAACGTCTACTCTAAAAATGTTCGCCGCTGGGTTACTCCCAACGGCCGTTTTTCTCCTCCTCTTCCCCCTGCTCCTGCACGCAGCGGGAGAAACGGCCGTTTCCCCCCTCCCCCACGTCACCACCGAAGCCGCAAACGAAGCCGAGAAGCTTACCCTGAAAAGCCTCATCGGCCCCTTCTACACCGACATCGTTACTGACAACGAAACCCGACAGCGCGACCTGTATCAGAAAGGAACACCCCAGGTCACGCTCACGCTTGGCACAGCCACCTACCCCATCACCACCATGCTGAAAACAACCATCCAGGATGCACCCGTCCACCTGCTGCTTCTGGCCGACAACAGCGGCAGCATGGAACCCGTCCTCACCAAATCTGCCACAGCCCCAAGTACCCTTGAACAAGCCGCAGCCGATGTCATTGATCTTTTGTTAAAAACAGGTAGCCAGCCCCACTTTTCCGTGTGGAGCTTCAACAAAAGCATTAAACACCGCCTGGGCTTCACCGCCCTCCGTAACGAAGTAGACGCAGCCCTGGCCAGCATCGAGCCAACCCCAGATCGCCCCACCTGTTTATATGACACCCTGACAACGGCCGTTGCCGCCGTCGAATCCTTCACCTCCAGCCGTCACCGAGGCGGCATCCTCCTCTTCACCGACGGCCGCGACGAGCGCAGCCGGGGCGAAGGCACAGCAGGCTGCAGCAAAAAAGCCCGCCTCGAAGAAGCCATTGCCGTCGCCCAGGATGCCTTTGTCCCCATCCATGTCGTCCTGCTCCAGGGCAATGCCAGATCTGCCCAAGATGAAATGCAGCAGCTGACCAGCGAAACAGGCGGCCAGCTCCTCAAGCCTGACCTCAGCGGACAGTCAGCCAAAATAAACAAAATACTGGAGCCTTTCAACTGGCAATGGAATATTCAAACCGACATTTACACCCTGGCCGGCCCCCAGGAAGGCACCCTCCACATCCAGCTAGACGAGGGCGAAGCCCTGCACTACCCCGTCCACTTCACCGCCCCCCGCGACTTCCCCGCCCCACCCACCCTCACCGCACCCAACGATGGCGGCTGCGCCGACAAACATGACAAACCCTTTGAATTTACCCTTGAAGACCCCCATCACCAGGTCGCTTTTGCCACCGTCCAGGTGCAGGAAATCAACAACCCCGAGTTCTTCACCCCCCTCCTCACTGCTGGTGATGCCAACCACCTACTCCCCCAGGACAACAAATTCACCTTCACCCTCCACTCCAACCATCCCTGGAGCGCCCGCGCCAACTACCTGCTCCAGCTAACCCCCTACGACAACCAGTTCAACCCGCTAACCAGCCTGCAAAAAACGTGCGACCTCAGCGTCTCTCCCCCCACGCCCCCCCTGCAAATCATTCCCGAAAGCAGCAACCCAACCATTGAGGACGAAAATTTCAGCGTCAACCTCACGGTGCAAAACGATACCAATGCCTGGCAAACGCTGGATGTCTACGTGCGGCATGAGCGCGGCTGGTGGTGGTCGCCCACGGCCGAACTGTATCACTACACCTGCGCCTCTCCCCATATTCCAGCCACCACCCAGGTTGCCACCCAGCCTGACTTCCACTGCGAATTAGCCCTGGCGGCCGGCAGCAGCAAGGATGCCAAAGCAGAAAAACAAGGGTCGGAAGCTGTCATTGCCCCCGACAAGAAAACAGTGAAGCTTACCGTCCCCCATGCAGCCCGTGGCGATACCTTCAAAGTCATTTTGCAGGCGCGTGACGCTGAAGGCCACGGGCTGCTGGCCGAACCCCTGCCCAGCCTGACAGGTCTCAACTGGCTAACCCAATGGCGGGAAAAATTAGAAGGGGTCTGGAATGCTTTCAAAGAGGCCACTTACCTCGGCTACGGCTTGCTTTGCCTGGCAGTTCTCTTATTCCTCCTCTTGCTCAACGTTGTCTGGAACGCCTGGCGGCAAAAAGGTGCCAAAGTTGTGTTAGACCAGGATGCTGATAAACAGCCCAAACAATTCAAATTGGTTGTTGTGCGGTCGGCCGACAAGAAGGCAGAAGGGAAAACCATCACGCTGCACGAAGCCCCCGTGCGCGTGGGGCGCGATGAAACCTGCGCCCTCGCTCTCCCCGGCGACGGCCACGTGTCGCGGGAACATATCGAAATTCAGTGGATAAACGGGCAGTACAAACTCATTGACAATAAAAGCGACAACGGCACAAAAATCCAGATTGTAAAGGGACAAAAGCCCGAACCAGAGCAACAGGTTACGCCTGGCAGCTTTGTTCCCCTTGTGGCCGTTGCCTCCCACGACAACAACGAGATTGAATACACCCATATTTTCATTGGCAACACCGTGCTGCGTTTCCAGAAAGAGTTTATGTAAAATAAGGCAGAAGTTCAACTTCTTCAAGAAGTTGAACTTCTTGTCACCCACCCTATGACCGACCCCACCCACACCCACCTCCAACTCGCCCTCGCCCGGCTGGACGTGGTGCTGCAGCGGCAAATAGCGCGGCAAGCGGCGCACTGGGCGCAGGAGGAGGCCAACCAGTGGCCGGGGCTGTATTTGTCGCCGCCACAGGCGATGGTGCTGCTGCAACGGCCGTTTCCCGCCACCCCCTTCCCCCCCCTCGACGACGAACAGCCCTACCACACCGCCATCCAGCAGCTAGACAACCAGCTTGCCGCCCTCCCCCCCGGCTCCCGCCTGGCCGACCTGCACGCCACCTTCACCCTCGACCCCTTCGACCAGGCCGTCCTGCTGCTCTGCTTTGCCGCCGCCTACGACAGCCGCTACGCCAAAGTCATTGGCTTCCTCCACGACGATTTGACGCAAAAACGGCCGTCTATCGCCCTCACCCTCGACCTCTTCGCCCCCGACGACCGGCTGGCGCGGCTGGCGCAGTTCCAACCCGCCGCCCCCCTGCGCCAACTCCTCCACCTGCCCCCGCTGGAAAACGCCCCCCTCACCGCCCAGCCCCTCCAGCTCGACGAAACCATCTTCCACTGGCTCCTCCACGGCCGCTACCAAACACCGCATCCCTACCTCTCTCCCCTGCCCCCCCGCCCCCCCGCCCTCCTGCTCCCCGCCACCGCGCAGGTCACAGCAGCCAACCAACTTTTCCTGCTGACGGGCGAGGACGACTGGGGGATGCAAACGGCCGTTTCGCACCTCGCCCACCCCCACCCCGTTCTCATGCTCGACTTGGCCCTGGTGGAGGATGGAGGTTGGGAAACGGCCGTTACCCACCTCCTGCGCGATGCCCAACTCACCCACAGCCTGCCCGCCATTGCCCACTGGGAACGCTGCCTCAGCGACAACGCCCCCCCCGCCTCCCTACTGCCGCCCGTTTTTGCCCACCCCACCCCCCTCTTCATCCTCAGCCGCACCCCTTGGCGCATCACCAGCCCCGCCACCCTCCCGCCCCGCCCCATCCACCACCTCCCCATCCCCCTGCCCGATGCGGCGCAAGCGGAACAACTCTTGACAGCACTGCTGGCAGTCCACCAGACAGAGCAGAACGGGACGCGGACAAACGCGGACGAACGCGGATTTAACCGTAATGCCAGCCATCCAATGCCCAAAAATCAGGCTCAATCAGGCGAATCTGCGTCCCAAAATAGTTCCCCCGCCCCAAAGACAGTATCCGAACTCGATTTGGCCGCCGTCACCAGCCGCTTCCGCCTCAGCAGCGGCCAATGGCGTGACGTGGCACGGACGGTGCAAAGCGAAACCGACGGCCCCATCACCACCGCCGCCCTCTTTGAAGCCGCCCGCCGCCACTCCAACCCGCGCCTGGGCGAACTCGCCCGCAAAGTTCCCCTGCGCCACGGCTGGGACGACCTGATTTTGCCCGATGACCAGCGCACGGCTCTGCGGGAACTGCTGGAAATGGTGCGCCAACGGCCGTTTGTCCTCGACACCTGGCAGCTTGGCCACAAAATGGTCGCCAGTCGCGGCATCACCGCCCTTTTCTCCGGCCCGCCCGGCACCGGCAAAACGATGGCCGCCGCCATCATCAGCCGCGAACTGGGGCTGGATTTATACAAAATTGACCTTTCGACGGTGGTGAGCAAATACATTGGCGAAACGGAGAAAAACCTGGAGCGCATTTTCCGCGAGGCCGAAACCAGCAACGCCGTCCTCTTTTTTGACGAAGCCGACGCCATCTTTGGCAAACGCGCCGAGGTGCGCGATGCCCACGACCGCTATGCCAACATCGAGGTGAGCTACCTGCTGCAGCGGATGGAGGCGTATGACGGGGTGGCGATTCTTGCCACCAATTTGAAAACCAACCTCGATGAGGCGTTTTTGCGGCGGCTCCACGCCATCATCCACTTCCCGATGCCACAGCCACGGGAACGGCTGCAGTTGTGGGAAATGGTGCGCCAAACGGCCGTTCCCCAGGCCGAAAACCTCCACCTGCCCCGCTTTGCCGAACGGTTCGAGCTGGCCGGTGGCAACATCCGCAACATCATCGTCCAGGCCGCCTACCTGGCCGCCAGCAACGGCCAGCTCCTCACCACCCACCACCTGCTCCACGCCACCCGCCGCGAGCTGCAAAAAATGGGGCGGCTGGTGAGTGAGGGGGATTGGCGGTTGGAGATGGAGTAATCGGTTATCGGTTATTGGTTATTGGGTATCCGACTGGCTTCCATGCTCCGCGTGGGAACCTGCTTCACCCGCTCTGCGGGTCTTGGCACAACCACGAAGATCATGGTCACAAGCCAAAAATCCTGTTAATCCTGTTAATCCTGTCAAAATTACGAGGAAATATGATGCAAAAAGCAGAGGCAAACAAAGAGAGTGGAAAGGAAAACGGCCGTTTTGCCCGCAAACCAGCCGAGCAAACAGCCACCGCCGAGCCATCCTTACAGCAAATGCTTGGCAACCGCGCCATCGGCCGCTTGGCTATCCAGCGCAAAATGACCGTCAACGCCGTGGGCGACAAATACGAACAGGAAGCCGATGCCGTCGCCAAGGCGGTCGTGCAAACCCTCAACGCCCCCCAGCCCGCCCAGCGGCAGGAAGTTGAGGACGAGGAACTGCCAGCGGCGATGGCTCAACGCCAGATGAGCATCATGCGGCAGGAAACGCCCCCCGAAGAGGAAGAGCCGCTGCAAATGAAACCCATCCAGCGGCAAGAGGCCGCCCCGGAAGAGGAGGAGTTGCAGCTACAGCGTCAGGAAGATGAGGAGGAGCTACAGGCACAGCGGCAGGAGGCTGCCCCAGAGGAAGAGGAGCCGCTACAAATGAAAGCCATTCAGCGGCAGGAAGCCGCGCCAGAGGAGGAGGAATTGCAGGCACAGCGGCAGGAAGCTGCCCCGGAAGAAGAAGAACCGCTGCAAATGAAAGCCATCCACCAATCTTCCAATCTCCCAATCTCCCAATCTCCAATCTCCACTAAGCCGGTGATGACCAAACCCACCGATTTGCGCGGCGGCGGCCCCGTGGACGACCACATCGCCAGCCGCATCACCCAGGCCCAGGGCGGCGGCTCCCCCCTCGCCGACACCGTGCGCCAGCCCATGGAGCAAGCCTTCGGCACCGACTTCAGCAGCGTCCGCATCCACACCAACAGCGAAGCCGACATCCTCAACCAATCCCTCCAAGCCCGCGCCTTCACTACTGGTCAAGACATCTTCTTCAAAGATAATGAATACAGCCCTGGCAATTCATCTGGGCAAGAACTATTAGCTCATGAACTCACTCATGTAGTTCAGCAAGATAGGCAAATGTATGGCCAGAATAGTAAGGAAAAGAATAGTTCTCTTATGCGTCAAACTGAAAGCATGATGGAGGATATTAGTAGTTTTATGGTTATTGTTGTAGGTTCTCCAAGTCCAGACCAGGGGGTAGCTATGCAATTTGTTAATGCTGCATTGCAGCATCCTTCTAACAAAAATGTTGTTTGGCTCGTTGAGAGGAGTGGTTATGAACTTAGAGCAAATAAGGAAAAAAAAGCAGAAAATCACTATGTTGATTTGATTGATAGCTATGCTCCATTAGGTGGAATTCGGTGGTTTACACAAGAACATAATGTGCCTGAAATTTTAGAAGAATTTTCTGATAATTCGATTTTGGAGCTTTTTGTTTACAGTCATGGTGTTCCTGGAAGTGTAACATTACGGTATGGTTGGAGTGAAGAATCTTCCATGCCTGACTTCGGCATAAATGCAGGGAACGTAGAACAGTTAAGTCCTTCAAAATTTGCTAAAAATGCCTCTGTTCGCTTTGACTCATGCAACACAGGTGCCGAAAACGATTCGACTACATCATTGGCACAAGTGATTGCTAATCAACTTGGTCTACCGGTTAGCGCATGGAGTGGTCGTACGTCTTATAGCGATGTTAATAGAGGTACAGGTGGTGTAAAAGGGTCAGAATATACAAAGGATGTAATAGATATTATTAAAGAATTTGGGAATCGGTGGCAATTTGGCGATCCAGAACTAAAAACTTTTCAACCTCAAAAGGAAAATGGAACAATCATTGAGATGCCAGAAATCCATATTATTGGGAATCCTCAATTCTATACCAAAGCTCTAAGAGTCAATCAGATTTATGCCAAAAACCCGCCACTTCCCAGATGGCCTTACGACAGCGCACTCCGACAACTTTGGGAGGAAAATGCTTTTGATGATTTTGCGGATCGCGTACGCGATATTCAAGAACATGATTTAGGACTGTCTGGGAAAAATGCTGATGGCATTCTAGGTCCTATGACTGCGAAGAAGATCACTAGATTACAATCTGATGACACGGATGAGAATTCAAAAATTAACGATAGCCGCAAGAAAAAATCCACACTTGACATAAATAGAAATGCAAGCATGCAAGATGATGATTCAACAATTTTTGATTTTACAATGAGCTTAGAAATAGGTGGAGAAAAGAGCTTAAACTTACATTTCCCCAATACTCAAAATTCTGGTGTGACTCTTGGCCCTGGCTATGACATGAAAGGTATGAGTAAGATGCGTGTCTTAGAAGATTTGCAGGCTATTGGAGTAACCGAAGATGTTGCACAGGAAGTGGCAGAAGGCGCACCGGGCAAACAAGGTTTTAAAAAAGATAGAAAAACTGGTAAGAAGCTAAATAACAGTGCTCAAGAATTTGTAGAGAATTGGAAAATATCACATCCAGAACCAATCATTACAAAAGAGCAAGAAAAAGAATTATTTCAAAATATTCTAGTACCTCGGTTTATTGTTGAAAGAATACAGCCAGAGATAAAAAAATATGGCAACTATAATTGGCATAAGCTGTCGGATGATCAGAAAGGTATGTTATTCGATGTTGCATACAATCCTGGCCTTACAAAATTCCCCAAATTTACAGAAGCCGTGCTGACTGAAGATTGGGATACTGTTGGAAGGGAACACCGCAGATATCACAAAATCAATGGGAAAAAAGTTGAAGCGCATCGTAATTTGAAGTTCGAGAAAAAATGGGGTCATTTATGGCATAATGATAGCGATGAGATAAAACCCAATAACAGTAAGCAATCAAACCAAGTAGAGAACAGTAATTATGAAATTTCTGTACGTGCTGATCTGGGACCTAAAAATAGAGGCAAAGCTTTCATGCTAGATTGGGATAAAAAGCATCAAGAAATTGCCCAGAGTGAATCTTTGCGAGAGGTTTTTGAAGCAAATCTTTTATTACAGCTCAGTGAACAGTTTGGTAGCCAAGTTACACAATCAGAGATTTTACAAAGGATAGCGCAGGCAGAATCAGAAACAAACATTGAAGCTGCGGAATCAATGCGCATCAAGTTACGCATTGCAAATCAATATGCCATTATTGCGACTTTGAAGGTAGATGAATCATCAAGGTATCAACGAACATCTACATCAACCTATTGTAATATTTATGCTTATGATATTGTGACTGCATTAGGAGGTTATCTGCCGCGAGTTTGGTGGACTACATCTGCATTAAAACAAATCCAAAAGGGGGAAGATGTGCAACCTAAGTACGGCAAAACCGTTCGTGAAATGAACGCAAATGCGCTGACAGACTGGATGTACAAATACGGAGATATTTTCGGTTGGCGGCAAGAAGATGATATTTCTGAGGCGCAAGATGAAGCAAACAATGGCAAATTGGTCATTCTTTTAGCGGCAAATAAAAATCCTCGTAAAAGTGGTCATGTAAATGTATTAGTGGCAGAGACAGCACAACACCAGGCAGAACGAGACGAAAATAATAACGTAGATAAGCCCTTGCAATCACAAGCTGGAGCAACAAACTTTCAAGTGAGAGTACACCAACAACAGTGGTGGCAAGATAATCGTCACAAACTTGGTGCGGCTTGGGTATTCGAAGGTGAGCCAAACAGCCCCTTGCTAACACCTGATGAGTTGGGTTACTCTTCTACAAACTAGTTGAAAAGGTTACTAGCGGGCAATCATGGCTAGTCAAAAGAAGTCAGGAGAAGCACAAAAGCCAACGGCCGTTTCCCCAAACCCACCTCCACCCCACAAACGACACGGGCGGAGATGTCGCCGGGAGAGAAACGGCCGTTTAACAGCCATCACCTGCCAACAAACGATACTGCATGATTTCGCTTAACACTCCAACCTACCTTTTGCTGCTGCTGCCCCTGCTGGGGCTGTGGCTTTACCGGCGGCGGTGGCAGGAGCCGACGCTGGCGTATCCCGCTTTTGGGCAGTTGGGGAACAACGGCCGTTTCCCACCACCATCACCCCCAACCGCAACCACATACCAACTTGCATCTATTGTATAATAGCAATAAAGAGGAACATACGATGACACAGCTAACAGTTGAAATTAGCACCGAACTGGAACAGCGGTTGAGACCCGTCGAAAACGAGCTGCCGCGTATTTTGGAAATGGGGTTGCGCGAACTTTATGCAGTAGAGCAGATTGGCTTTCACGGCACGGCTGGCTTGCTGGAATTTCTGGCATCTCTGCCCACCCCTGAAGAAATTTTAGCTTTACGGCCATCACCCGATCTACAGGCTCGCCTGAGCAAACTGATTGAAAAAAATGAAAGCAAAGGCCTAACGGCGGCGGAAGAACAGGAATGGGAGCAGTACCAATACCTGGAACACCTGGTACGGCTGGCTAAAATTGAGGCTCGATCTCGGTTAAACGTTGTGCCAGCCACATGAGTACGGCCTATATTCCCGCCGAATTACGCCGTTTCGTCGCCACTCGCGCCAAACAACGCTGTGAATATTGCCTGATGGCCGAATCTGAAAGCTTTGCCCCCATGGAAGTTGATCATATTGTGGCTCAAAAACATGGCGGTGCGACTGTAGCCAGCAATCTGGCCTACTGCTGCCCCCTGTGCAACAAACACAAGGGCAGTGATGTTGCCTCATATGATCCCGAAACAGGTGCATTAACACCCTTGTTTCATCCCAGGCATGATCATTGGCAAGAACACTTTCAGGTGTATAGGGACGGGCAAATTTGGCCGCAAACGGCCGTAGGGCGTGTCACCGTAACGATATTGCAGCTCAATCGCCCTGAGCGCGTCAAAGAACGCCAACTGCTCCTAGCATACAATTTATGGCAACTGCCAGAGTAACTCAGTTTAAAAGCCTTTTCCATCATTTCACAGAGGCTGAGTTATTTTGGAACGCCTCAATCTTTGCATACAAACTATCAACCGTCTCATGAGCAAACTGTTCATCCCGCCACTGCAAATAATCGCCCTGGCCTATCTGCCAGGTAGCCCAAAAGCGGGCAACTTTCGCTGGGCTCATCTTTTGCAGCAGCAGATCGGACACTTCTTGCATAATTTCAACGTCAGAAGCAATCATTACAGTCATGGGTCAACTCCTGTTATAAGACGTACAAATTCTGGTGGGTTACAAATGACCATCCTGGAATGGGCTGAAGATTGGTAACGTCGAATAAGACGATCATCACATGTTACAAAATAGTCGGCAACGGCCGTTTCCGCACAGGCAATATGCAGCGCATCAAACGATTTTATACGGTTCACGGCCAAAGCGTTCGCTCGCTGTCGAATTGGCTCATCAACAAGTTGATGAATACGCGCCAGTTGCGACACTCGGCTAACCCATTCGCGGCGTTGTTCATATGGGTTCCGGCTTGTTTCATAGGCGAGAACAGAGGAAGTAACAAGTTCGATTTCGCCATTTTCAATCAACTGGAGAATGACAGAAAAAGCTAATGTCTCTAACCAAATTCGTGCTTGCTTTTGATCATCGAATGGACGGTTATACACACTGGTATCCAAATAGACTTTTTCATTCATCGTTTACGCCTCTAAACAGATTATAACAAAAGATGGTTCATTTCGTTACACCTGCTTACCTTTTACTGCTGCTGCCCCTGCTGGGGCTATGGCTTTACCGGCGGCGGCGGCAGGAGCCAACGCTGGCGTATCCCGCTTTCTGGCAGTTGGGCAACAACGGCCGTTTCTCCCCCAAACTCCGCCTGCGCCACCTGCCCACCTGGTTGCGCCTGCTTGCCATCATCCTGCTCATTGTCGGCCTGGCTCGGCCGCAGGGAGGGCAGGCGCAAGAGGTGGTGCATGGGCAGGGGGTTGCCATCGCCCTGGCGGTGGACATTTCCGGCACCATGGTCGCCCTTGACTTTGCCCCGCAAAACCGGCTGGAGGCGGTCAAGGCGGTGCTGGCCGACTTCATTGCCCAGCGCCCCTATGACCCCATTGGGCTGGTTGTTTTTGCCGAGGATGCGTATGTGCAAACGCCGCTGACCCCCGACCACGCCACCGTGCTGGCCGCCCTGGAGCAAATCCAGCTTGCCCCCCGACCCGGCGTGGCCGACGGCACGGCCATTGGGCTGGGGCTGGCCCACGCCGCCAGCCTGCTGAAAGATGTGGCGGCCAGCAGCAAGGCGGTGATTTTGTTTAGCGATGGGGTAAACACGGTGGACACGGTGCCGCCGCTCCACGCCGCCGAAGCGGCCCGCAGTCTGGGCATTCGGGTCTACACGGTGGGCGTGGGCAAAGATGAACCAGTTCCCGTTCCGCTGGGCAACGGCTACACGACAACCTGGGCGCTGCCGTTTGATGAGGCGATGATGCAGCAGATTGCGGCGCGGACAAACGGCCGTTATTTCCGCGCCCAATCCCCCCAAGACCTCCAGCAAATCCACCAAACCATCAGCCAACTTGAGCCGTCGGACATCCAGATTGAAGTCATCCACCAGCAGGCCGAGCGCATGGCGTGGTTCATCTGGCCCGCCTTTGCCCTGCTGTTGCTCGCCTTTGCCTTGCAGCAGACATGGTTACGGCCGTTTCCGTAACGGGGAGAATAGGACGCAGATTTACCTGATTTACCTGATCAGGAGAATCAGGTAAATCTGCGTCCCATTTTTATATGCGCCAACTCACTCCTTTCTTCGCCCACCCCCACCTGCTGTGGTTGCTGTTGGCCGTGCCGCTGGCGGCGGGGGCGTGGTGGCATGGGCAGCGGCAGCGGCGGGCGGCAGCGCGGCGGCTGGGGGAGCAGCAGGTGCTGGGGCGATTGTTGCAGCATGTGAACCACAACGGCCGTTTTGCCCAAAACCTCCTCTGGCTCATCGCCCTGGCCGCCCTTGCCCTGGCTTTGGCGCGGCCACAGTGGGGCAGCCACACGCAAATGGTGCGTCAGGAAGGGTTGCAAATCCTATTTGTGCTGGATGTTTCCCCCAGCATGATGGTGGCCGACGGTGCCGGGGCGTTGAACCGGCTGGAAGAGGCCAAACAAGCCATTGCCACCCTCATGGCCGCCCTGCCGCAGCATGAAATGGGGCTGGTGCTGTTTTCCGGCAGCAGCCAACTCTTTTTGCCGCTGACCCGCGACCATGCCACCGCCCAAACGCTGCTGGCGCAGGTGTCGCCCGACCTTGTGCCACGCCCCGGAACGGCCGTTTCCCACGCCCTCCACACCGCCAGCCAAACCTTCAACCAGCGCCAAGCCATTGGCCGCGTCATCATTTTGCTCTCCGATGGCGAAGACCACGAGGCCGAACTGGCGGCGGCGGCGCAAACGGTGCAGCAGGCAGCCATTACCCTCTACATGGTGGGGGTGGGGACGACGCACGGGGGGCCGGTGCCAACGGTGGGCGACGACGGGGCGGCGGCCTACAAGCTGGACGCGGCGGGGCAGTTTGTCATCTCACGCGCCAACCCGGAAACGCTGCAGGCGTTGGCAGAGCAGACCAACGGCCGTTATTTTCCCGCCGCCGACATTGCCAACCTGCCATTGGCATTGGAACAGTTAGCGCAGAGCCAGCAAAACGGCCGTTTGCAAACCCTGCCCATCGAACGCTTCCCGCTGTTTTTATGGGTGGCCTTGCTGGCTATGTTCGCGGCTGAAATGATGCCGCCGCAGCGCAAAACGGCCGTTTTTCCCCGGCAAATGCCCATTCCAGCCCAGTGGCTGCTTGTTTTGCTGCTCAGTAGCTGGCTGCTGGTGAGCTGCACCGCCCGGCAGCAGCTTGCCCAGGCCGTGGCGCAGGGCAACACCGCCTTTGCCGCCGAGGAATTTACCGCCGCCCACGAAGCGTATGCCGCTGGGCAAACGGCCACCGCCAGCCAGATGGAGCCTGCCTACAACCAGGCCAACACCTTTTATCGCGAAGCTGATTTTGAGCGGGCGGCCGATTTGCTGCGCCAGGCGTTGGGGCAGCGCAACCAGCCGCAGTTGGCGGCGGCGTTTCATAATTTGGGCAACAGCTATTTTCAGCGGGGGGAATGGGGCGACGCGATTGCGGCCTATCAGACGGCGCTGCGCTATAACCCGGCCGATGAGGACACCAAGTACAATCTGGAGCTGGCGTGGCAGCAGTTGGCGGGTTTGGGGGCGGGGGCAGATGAGGATGGTGTGGGCGGGATGGAGCAGGATGAGACGGGGGAAGCGGGGGCGGAGCAGGCGGATGGGGGTGGAAATGCGCCGCTGGAGGATCCGTTGGGCGCGGGGGAAAAACGGCCGTTGCCCGGTGGCACCACCCCGAATGATGGGGTTGCGCCTGCGATACCGACGGCAGGGGAGCCGGTGGACACGCTGCCGCCAGTGGAGTCGCTTTCGCCGGAGCAGGCATATGGCTTTTTGACGGAGATTGGGCGGCACAGTAAGATGGTGCCAGGAACGCTACCACAATCGTCCATGGCACCACCTGTGATCACCACCAAAGATTGGTAATGTTAACGGTGCTGCACGCAAGAAGTTCAACTTCTTCTGAGAAGTTGAACTTTTAAATGGGCAACAAATTTTGGCGAAAGATTTGTAGGGTGATTTTCCAAATCGCGGGGATAATTTAGAAATTTGTCCTACAAGCTACACGGCCAATTTTGTTTGGTCAAGTAGTAGCTTACTGACCAACCACATCATTTCTAGAAAGTAAATTGCATTATCGGGTTTAGCATTGCCACCGTCAACAATCGGCTATCAAAGGAACCAATATGACAAAACACAAAATGATGATCACGCTGGAAGCACTCAACGCCACGCGCCCCAACACCATTCTGGAGCTGCTGGGTGTTGAATTCACCGTTTTTAACGAAAACGAGTTAGTCCTGACCATGCCCATTACCGATGCCGCACGGCAGCCATTTGGAATGCTGCACGGTGGGATTAGCCTGGTGTTAGCAGAAACAGCCGCTTCTTCTCACGCCTCCTGGGGGCTAGATGTCTCCGAGGTCTTTCCTGTGGGTATCGAAATCAACGGCTCGCACCTGAACGCCGCAACGGAAGGGACGGTGCAGGTGGTGGCGCGACCGCTGCGCCGTTCACGCACCCTGGCCGTGCATCAGGTGGACGTGACGCATCTGGAAAGCGGTCGTTTGCTCTGCTCGGCGCGGGTCACCAATTATTACAAGCGGGTCAAATAACAGGCGTAAAACCCTATGAATCATATACCGGAATCTGACTGAAAAAAATTTGGAACATTACACCCCATTGCGCCAAACCGTTTTTGCCAACGGGTAAATTATAAACAAGATAATTCGTATCTATTCAGGTCTGCCGTTAATGAACCGGTTTTAGGTCAAAAATATGTCATTTCGACGAGTCTTCGAGGAGAAATCCCGCTCACCTTGCCAATGGGAATGGGATTTCTCAGAAGACCTCGAAATGACACCTGAACAGTTACGATAATTCAATGGCAACGGCTTGTACCACGTCCAGGAAGGCCATTTAACCAGTGCGGTGGTGCCGGGGTTTACCATCCCGGTGGCCGCGATTTTTGATGCCAAGATCAAAAACCGAGTACTGGTGGCTATAATTGGGTAGGAAGCACCTACGGCCGTTTTTTCTCTACCCACTCAATCCCATATTTGTCACGCAGGGCAAACAAGCGGCGGGTACGCTCCTCCGACGGCGGCATCTGTTGTAACAAAGCGTGGGATTCGGTGAAAAACTGCTCCAGCCCGGCCGGGGCGCAGCTAATGTGGATAACGGCCGTTTCTTCCCCCCCATTCCAAAACCCATGCGGCACATAGCTCGGCACCGCCACCACATCACCAGCCGACAAGGCCAGCGGCTCATCGTCATCAACAAAGTGAAACATCAGCGTGCCACTGATGACGTGAAAAATTTCCACAAATTCATGCCGGGCAAAATGGTCAAATGCCCCGTTGGGGGAAGCCGTATATTCGATGATGGATAAACGGCCGTTTGTCTGCCCCCCATCCACCAAGACCCGAATCTTGCTCCCACCCAAAAACGTCAACTCGGTCGCATTAACGGCCGTTGTCAGTTGTGCCGCGTAGTTTGTCATCCTTCTCTCCTGAAATGGCGGAGGAGCAGGGGAGCAGGGGGGCAGGGGAGAATTTTGTCTCCTCTGCTCCCCCGCTCCCCTGCTCCCCTGCCCTCTTACCCTCGTAACACCAACGGTAAGTATACCGAATAACCCACCGGCGGTTCAACACAGCCTAGCGGCATAACGGCAACCGCCGACACCTTGGCATTTTCCAGCACCGAGTGAAAGGCGATGTTAAGCGTGCCGTCCACCACTTCCACCTGCTGCCGTTCCACCACGGCACGATATTGCCCGCCCGCCGCCGCAAAAATGTCGTAATTTTGCAGCACCGTCTCCCCTTCAATCGCCACGTCAAACAGTCGTTTGTCTGGCTCCGCCCAGAAAATCTCGGCAAAGTGCAGCTCAATCTGGTAGCAGCCGTTACTCACCGGCACCTCATAGCTAAACGCGCCGTACCGCTCCGACAAATACAGCTCGTCATCCTCACTGTTGCCCACCACGCCAGCCCCCACATAGGTTTGCCCACCAGAGAAGTAGCGGTCGGACTGCCACAAACGGCCGTCTTTTCCCACCAGATCCCCACCCCCCGCATTCACCCGCACCCCCGGAGCCATCGGCGGCGTGTCGGCGGCACACGGTCGCGCCGCGCCAAAGAAAAACTGCTCCAACTGCGTCATCTCCGGGCCGCCGCCCCGGTTGGCCGACCCCGCCACAATATACAGCCCTTCATTACACACCGCCGCCTGCGTCCCGTGCCGCCCCTGCTGCAGCGGAGCCAGCGTGCGCCACGTTTGGCTGCGCGTGTCAAACGCTTCCGCTTCGGCGTGGGCTGCGGTTTGCGCCTGGCTCTCGCCGCCAATGATGATGATTTCGCTGCCAAGAACGGCCGTTGTTGTCCCGGCACGCGGCGTGGGCAAATTGGCACTGGCGGGCAAGGTCGCCCACTGCCCGGTGGCAAAATCATACACATCCACCTCGGCAATGGTCGCATTAAACAGCGACGGGTCGCTGCCGTCCCGTCCGCCAATCAGATAGAGCTTGCCCCCCACCACCGCCGCCTGAAAATGGTCACGCGGGCGCGGTGCATCGGGCAGCACCGTCCACTGCCCCGTCACCGGGTCAAATTCGTCAAACCAGGCATAGCTGGTGGCCGGTTCGCCATGCCCCCCTTCCAGACCGCCCACCCAGTAAAATTTGCCATTATACAGGACCGACCCACCCGACCCGCGTCGCCGCGCCGTCGGAATTTCCGCCCCCTGCGTCCAGCTATCGTTGGCGGGATGGTAAAAGTAGAGGTGGCTCAGGCCAAATTCGCTGTCGCAGCACACGCCGGTATAGCCCCCCACCACGACAATCTGCTCGTCATAAACAAATGCCTGAAAGTGGTGCATTTCCAGCGGTGGAGTGGCTCCCTGGCTCCACTGGTTGGTAACAGGGTCGTAAATCTCCACGGGTTTGCTCCCACGCCCACCCAGCAGATAGAACTTGCCCTCAAACTGGACAAAGCCGTTTTCATGGCGGGCGGTGGGTTCGTTGTTGGCAGAAACGGCCGTCCATGCCCCCACGCTGCCCGGCGGCTCCTGCCACACGTCAATCCGATCCCACGTGGCCGTAAACGGTTCGGCCGGCCCGCTGGAGGTCGCCATCACCCCCACCGCCAGCGCCCCATCGGCCGTCAGCCAGTCGGCCGGAATCGCCAGCGGATCGCCCAGCGGTTGGCGCGTCCCGCCGTCACGGGCGTAGCTGGCCTGCACCATTTGCGTCAATGGGTCCACCTTCAGGTACAAATCCACCACGGTGCTGCCCAGCGGGGCAATGCCTGCATCCGGACCAAACAGTTGGCTGCTCGTCGTCACGCCGCCCACCTCCTGCACCAGAGCCACCCCACCCACGCCGCCGTTGGCCGCCACCAGCAGCGCCACAAAGTTGTCTTGGTCGCCGCGCCCCACAAACAGCCCCAACGCTTGATTGTCCTGCGGCGTTTGGCCGGAAAACGGGTTGAGCAGCCGCGTGTGGGCTGTTAACGGCAATGAGGTGTCGGTGGCAACGCCAAACTGGAAGCCATAGGCCTGATTATTGCTGCCGCCCAGCGCCGTGCCGTCTGGCACCTGGTCAATGGTCATCAGCCCGCCCGCGCCCCCGGCCGTCATGTTGCCGGGGTCAAACAGCGTCAGATAGTCGCTGCTGCCGTTGCTCATCAGCCCCGTGAACCCCAGCCCCAGCAGGCCGCCGGGGTTGCTGCCGTCGTTGTCCCAGGTGAAGGAAACGGGGGCGTGGGTGGCGGTGCCGTTAAATGGGTCAATGGCAAACAAATCGCCCATGTCGTTGCTGCCGTCGTTGTCATCATCGGGGTCGTTTAAATCGGAAACAAAGTCACCGTCGGCATCGGCCGGCCGGTTGGCAGCGTTGCAGGGGTCGGTGCCGTTGTCAAGCTCATCGGCGTTGCTAAAACCATCGCTGTCTTCGTCCAGAGCCGGGCTGTCAGCTCCGCTGCATTCGGCAGGGGCGTTTGGTTCATAAACGCGAATGCCACCCGACCACAGGCTGGCAACCCAGATGGTGCCGGGAAAAATGGCCTCGTCCCCTTGGGCGGTTACGTCCAGCGGGCTGCCGCCCACCGCGCTAAACAGCACCGTACTCAGGTCAACGGTTGGCACGTCGTTTTGGTCAAAGCTGAGTTTGACGCGGTAGATGTTTTCCGAGTTCCATCCGGCGGCCAGCAAATCCCCCTGCATGTCGCCATCAAAGTTGGAGGCGGTGTATTCGACAAGGCCATTGGTGGAGGTTGCCCACATTGCCAAGGCACCGTTGAACCCCGGTTGGCGGTAGTCACATTCGACGGGGTTGGCGAGGGCGAAGGGAACGGCCGTATTTGCCTCATCGCCAAAAACCCCCTGTGGGTTGCCGCGTGCCGGGTTGGGGTGGCCGCCATAGTAACCCGCGCCGGAAATGTAGTGCAGCCCGTCGCCAAAGCTGTCGCCGCCGTCCCGCAACGCATTGGTGCAGTCGCCACCTGGCCCCTCATCGTGCGGTGGTGCGCCCCAACCGGCGTTGGGGCCGTTGTCAATGGTGAAAAAACGGCCGTCTTTGCGAATTACCACATCATACGGGTTGCGAAAGCCGCTGGCATAAATTTGCACCGGGCCACCCGGAACCAGCTTTGCCTGGTTTAGCCCATCATTGCCGCCAAAGGGGTCGTTTTCCGGCGGCTGCCCCGCACCACCCCGCGTCGGGTCGTCCAGCGTCGGCAGGTCATAGGTGCTGTCGCCAATGGCGGCCAAATCCACCGAGACAATGGCCGCCGCCAGCGCATATTCCGGCAGTTCGGCAAAGTTGGTGGAGGGTGCGCCCATGTTGGTGCTGCCGGCAATCGCCGCATAAAGGGTTTGGCCGTCGGGCGAAAGTGCCAGCCCGTTGATGGAATGGTTTTCTTCGCTGCGGGGCAGGCCGCGCACCAAATCTACCTTTACCGGATTGCCCCAACTGCCGGGGCTGCTTTGCGTCAGGCGGGAGATGGTGCTGGAGTTGGTGTCGAGGTTGGTGTCAAATTCGCCGGTGTAGCTTTCGGCACCGCCAATGCGGGGGTCGCTGGAACTGACGTACAGGATGGGGTTGTTGGCCGTGCCAACGACCAGCAGGCCGGTGATTTGGCGGGTGGTGATGTTGGGGTTGGGGGTGCCGTCGTCGTCGTGGTTGGGAATTTGTTTGATGGCGTAGATGAATTCGCTGTCTATGACCTGGTAATTTTGTGGGCCAACGCGCTCGATGGTGTAGACGTAGATGGCTCCGTCGAGGTCGGCGATGTATAAACGGCCGTCTGGCCCAAACTGGAGCGAAGTGGGGAGGTTGTTGTTTTCGCCTTGCAGCAGTGAGGTTTCAAAGTTAATGCTGCCGTTAAGCTGCTGCTGCGCGGCTTTTTCGGCGGCGGTGGGGGGGATAAAAGGACGGTTGGGGCGAGGGGGAAAAACGGCCGTTTTCTCCACCCAACGCCCTTCTTCTTGCGCCCCCAACCGCGATCCACTAACCAGCAGCAGGAATCCCGCTGCAAAGAGTGGCAGCCACAGCAGCCGCCACCAGCGAACAATCTTTTGTTGTATAGGTACCATAAGGTAGAGCATCCTGTCTTTTCATGTGCCAGGGGGAAACATGATGCAGGCTCTGGTGTCCGGGCAGATCTTCAGACCATTGCCATCAATAGTCTGTCGTGGTAACACACGTGTGTTACCACGATTGTGTCAACGCCTTATAGTACTATATTCCCATTAAAAACCGCGTTAAGCTACCGTAGCTTAAAACGCTGAATTTTGCCCGTGGCTGTTTTCGGCAATTCATCCACAAAAACAATCCAGCGTGGCCGCTTGTAGCCAGCCATTTTTTCGCGGCAATAGGCAATCAGCATTTGCTCCATCTCCTCTGACGGCTCCCAACCGGTATTGAGCATCACATACGCTTTGGGCTTAATCAAATCCGAGTCGTCGGCCTGTTCTACTACGGCACATTCCAGCACTGCCGGGTGGCTGATGAGTGTGCTTTCTACCTCCACGGGGGAGACCCAAATGCCACCTACTTTCATCATGTCGTCGGATCGGCCGGCGTGCCAGTAGTAGCCGTCTTCATCCACATAATATTTGTCGCCGGTGAACAGCCATTCGCCGATAAAGGTTTGCTGGCTTTTGCCATATTGATGCAGGTAGAACAAAGCGGCCGTTTCCCCTTTCACCAACAAATTACCAATCTCCCCCTGCGCCACAGCATTGCCCTGCTCATCCACCAGCTTTAGCTCATACCCGGCAAACGGCTTGCCGCTGCTACCCGGCCGCATGTCGTCGGGGCGATTGGACAGAAAAATGTGAAAATTCTCCGTTGAGCCAATCCCGTCAATAATGTCCAGCCCCGTATTCGCCTTCCAGGCGTGCCAAATGGGGGCAGGCAGTGCCTCGCCGGCCGACACGCACAGCCGCAGCGACGACAAATCATACCGCTCGCCCATATTCTCCACCGCCATCGCCATTGCATAGCCGGTCGGCGCATTATAAAGAATCGTCGGTTTAAACAACGCTACCGTTTCCAAAATGTTGGTTGCCAGCCGGGGTGAACCAGAAAACAACACCGAGCTACCACCCACATACCAGGGAAAAATCAGGTTGCCCCCCATTCCAAAGGTAAAAAACAGCTTGGCTCCTGCAAATGTACGGTCATTTTCCGTCATGCCCAGCACATTGACACCCCACAACTGCGCCGTAAGCGGGTAATCTTTGTGCGCGTGCAAAATACCCTTTGGTGCACCCGTTGTGCCGCTGGAATAGTTGAGCGAGCAAAAATCGTCGCGGTGGGTGGGTGCCACCGCCAACTCCGTAGATTCACCAGCAATCCATTGGGAATAAGACAAATATTCACCGCTGTCACCAAACACAATGACATGCTCCACAAATGATTTGGCGGCTATTTTTTCGTAAGTAGACAAAAGGGCGGCGTGAACCATCACCACCCGCGCCCGGCTGTCGCGCAAAATATATTCGTATTCATCCGACGTTAGCAGGGTGTTCATGCCAACGGCAACTGCCCCAATTTTGACGGCACCAAAAAAGGTTGCCACCCATTCAGGGCAATCAAGCGAAAGAATGCCGACATAATCACCCATGCGCACGCCCAGCTTTTTGAGCGCGTTGCCAACCTGGTTTACCTCATGGCTGATCGCCTGAAACGTCAGGTTGCGCTCGCGGCTGTAGAGGGCCACTTTGTCGGCACGGTGGGGCAAGTTGCGCTCAAGAATATCTACGGCATTGTAATAAAGAGGAAGGTCAGTAGCTTTCATAGGGGGGTCTCCAAATTCGTGGGAATCATCAATTAACGAGTTCTTGGTCAAAGCATGCCATTTCGACGAGTCTTCAAGGAGAAATCCCGCTCACCTTGCCAACGAGAACAGGATTTCTTGGCGGACCTCGAAATGACACCTGTATAGTAGTTACCGCCCAACAAAGGTTGGTTGCACCTTTTCGCGGAACGCCTCAAAGAAGAGGCGGTGGTCTTCGCCCATCAGCATCAACGCCTGCGCCTGCGCCTCGGCTTCAATGGCCGAAAGCAAGTCCATGCTCCACTCGTTGTTGACCATGCGTTTGGTCATTGCCAAAGCCTGGGCCGGGCCGGCCGCCAGCCGCGCTGCCCAAGCCTGGGCTGTGGGCAGCAGATCATCATGCGCCACCACTTTGTTCACCAGGCCGATCCGCTCGGCGTGGTCGGGCAAAATGGCATCGCCAAAGTAGAGAATCTCCAGGGCACGCCCCATACCCACCAAACGCGGCAGCAAATAGGCAGCCCCCATGTCGGCGCCTGTCAGGCCAACATTGGTAAACAAAAAGCGGATTTTGGCGTGTTCGGAGGCAAGACGGATATCCGAGGCGAGGGCAATAACGGCCCCGGCGCCGGCCGTTGTGCCGTTGAGGGCAGCAATGATTGGTTTGTCGAGCAAGCGCATGTTGGCAACAACCGCGCCAGTCATACGGGTAAAGTCGAGGTGGCCTTTGACATCCATTTTGAGCAGTTCACCAATAATGTCGTAGACATCGCCACCGGAGCAAAAGGCTTTGCCAGCCCCTGTTAGTACAACAACTTTCACGCTATCGTCATAGCGCAATGTTTCCATCAGATCCCGAAATTGGGCGTAGACGGTAAAAGTCAGGGCGTTAAGAACATCCGGGCGATTGAAGGTGACGGTGGCGACACCTTCGGCTACATCGTAAAGGAAGTCGTAATCCATAAGCACTCCTTCTTGTTGTGAAGATGGTATAGTGGTTTAAAGATTGGGGATTGGAGATTAGGGACTGTTTGTTTTTAATCGCCACTCTCCACTCTCCAGAAAACTATCAGTTTGTACCTTTCAAAGATATGATACTCGCTTCTGATTGTGGAGCAATTCAACACCGGGAGGTTAGTCTACCATTGTCAAGCCGCCGCTGACGCTGAGAACCTGACCCGTGATGTAGCTGGCGGCTTCTGAAGCCAAGAAAAGCACGGCGGGGGAGATTTCGTTAGGTTCGGCGGCCCGCCGGCCGAGCGGGACAGATTTGACGATGGCATCAGCAACTTTGGAACCCATGCTCGTTTCGTGGAAGGCGTTGAAGATGGCGGTGTTGGTGACACCGGGGGCGACGACATTGACGCGAATATTGTCGCGGGCGTGTTCGCGGGCAATGGTTTTGGAGAAAGCGATCACGGCTGCTTTACAGCCGGCATAAACCGATTCGCCCATGCTGCCGCCGCGCCCAGCGTCAGAGGCGATGTTGACGATGCTGCCGCCGCGCTGGTTGACCATGTGGGGCAGCACGATATAGCAGAGGTTTAGCACACCTTTGTAGTTAATGGCGATGATTTTGTCCCAAAACTCCGGGGTCGTGTCTAAAAAGAGCAGGAAGCGATCCCATCCGGCGTTGTTGACAAGAATGTCTATGCGCTGGTGGGTGGCAATGATTTGATCAACGGCCGTTTTTACCCCTGCCAAATCGGTCACATCGGCATAAACGGCCGTTACCGCGCTTCCCGTTTGTTGATGCAAAGAAACGGCCGTTTCCCGCGCCGCCACCTCATTCATATCCATGATCACGACCGTCGCCCCCAGCCGCGCCAAATCCGTAGCAATCGCCCGCCCAATCCCACTGGCCCCCCCCGTCACCACCGCCACTTTCCCTGCCATGTCAATCATCTCATGCACCTTCTTTCAATCGTTTTTGTGCGGTATTATACGAACCATCATGAATGCAGGCGATTCATGAATAGGGGGTAGTTGCTAGTGGCTGGGAAGAGGCGTGATTCTTGACCGGCCACCAGGCACCAACCAGCAACAACGTGCGGCTTGTCCGCGTCAGGAAAATGATTTATGTACCAACTGGAACAAAACGAAAGCAGCGCGGACGGGGTTCAGCGTGTGATTGATGAACAAATTGTGGAAAGCATTGCGCTACTCAGCGACAGCAGCAGCGACCGGGATGTGGCAATTCACGAGACGCGCAAAAAGATCAAGCGAATTCGGGCGGCACTGCGGCTGGTACGTGGGGCGCTGGGCGAACCGTTTTTTCAGCAGGAAAACGGCCGTTTTCGGGACATCGGCCGTCAGTTAGCCCCCCTGCGCGACAGCTTTGTGCTGCTGGAAACGCTCGATGGCGTATGGACAGAACGGGAGGCGGCGGTTGACCAGGCTGGTTACGCGCAGGTGCGCGAACAGCTTATGGTGCGGTATGAGGCGGTGCGGCAGCAGTTTTTGGGGGATGATGGGCTGGTGAAAACGGCCGTTTCTGCCCTGCAAACCGCCCAAACCATCCCCCTACCCATTCAGAAAACCGGCTTCGCCCCCCTCGCCCACGGCTTGCGCCACACCTACCGGCTCGGCCGCCGCCGCATGGCGCAAGCCTGGGCAGACCCCGGCAGTGCCGAAGCATTTCACGAATGGCGCAAAGCCGTCAAATATTTGTGGCACCAACTTGAACTGCTCCACCCCGTCTGGCCCGGCTACCTCACAGAACTGGAGCTACAGTTCCACACGCTTTCCGGCCATTTGGGCAACGCCCACGACCTGGCTGAATTGAACCATGTCATCTGCCAAAACCCGGTTCAATTCCCACCCAGCCCGGCTAATGCCGGGCTGCAAGCGCAAATCACCGCACGGCAGCGGCAATTTGAAGCGATGGCCTGGCCGGTGGGGCAGCGGTTGTATGCAGAACGGCCGTTACCATTCACCAACCGCTTTGCCGTCTATTACGCCGTTTGGCAAACCGGCGGTTCGTCAAATCCCCAAACCCCACTACAATAGGGTCAGCTATCGGTAGTAAAACAACTGTAGAGGGGTAGTACCGTGGATACAACATTTGACCATCAAAAAGCGCGAGAGATTGGCCGCCACGCCATGCTCGTCAGCGATATCCAGCGCAATGCCAAACATTGGCGGCTCACCGACTGCACCGAAGAAGCCCTGACCAACATGCGCCATACGCTGCTGGAAGAAATGGAAATGGTCGAAACCGAGATCAACCGTATCAACGACCAATTTCTGCGCTATATCAACCACGGCCGGCCGTTAGAAACCGAGCAAACCCGCCAAACCATCAACGAACTCGCCCAACGCTGGCACCAGCACAACCAACATCTGCAAGAAATTGACGAAGCCATTCTGGAACGCCACCTGCGCGAGCAACTGGAACAGCGGCTTGGCGGACGTTTGAGAGCTGATCTCCTCGACTTTGCCGTCCTGCTCGCCATTCTTCTCATCGTCACCCTCACCCTGTCCGAGCTACTCTTCTCCCTGCCGGCCGCCACCATTCGCTGGATTAGCCACCTCGATCTCATCATCAGTGCCTTTCTCATCGCCGATTTTCTACTGCGGTTTTCGCTGGCCGAAGACAAACTTTGGTATGCCAAAACATATTGGATTGACCTGGTTGCCTCCCTCCCCTTCTCCCAGTTTCTCAAATTTGGCCGCCTTATTCGCATCGCCCGCTTTGCCCGGCTGCTGCGACTGGGGCGAGCCATGCGCGTTATTCGCTATACCTTTCGCGGGCTAGACAAGCTGTTTCAAACGTTCCAGCTTAGCCTCATCAAACGCTCGCTGCTCATTGCCGCCGGGCTGCTTTTCTTTGGTGCCTTCAGCATCACCGTTTTGGAAGGGCCACAAGAAACCTCGCTGCAAGAGATGCAGCAAAGTTTGTGGTGGAGCTTTACCACCGTTGTCACCGGCGGCTTTGCCGACCTCTACAACCCCAGCACGGTGGCCGGCCGACTGGTGACGGTGGGGTTGGTGCTGCTAGGGTTAACCATTACCGGCATTTTTACCGCCTCGCTAACGTCGGTGCTGGTGGAAGATGATTCTGCCCGCGCCAGCCAGCAGCAGCGGCAGCTTGAAAGCCAGTTGGCGGATGTGCAGCGGCGGCTTGATTTGCTTTCGGGAGAGACCAACCAAGGGCTACTGGCGCTGGAAACGGTGGCGCAGCAGCTTTCTAACCAGCAAACGGCCGTTCACGTTGCCACCGTCCTCACCCGCGCCATGCTGCGTGATTTTGCCGCCCTGTCGGCCACCGTTTATGTACTGGAGGCGGGAAACGGCCGTTTGTGCCAGCTTAGCCATGCCGGAGACAAAAAACTCGCCCCACCCACCACCCTCCCCATCGGCCACGACTTTGTGGGGCGCGTCGTCCATGAACTGCTTCACGAGAAAAACCTGGCCCAGCTAGACATCGAACCACAAACCCAGCCCGCCTTCGCCTTCGACGGCATCATCATGGTTTGCCCCCTCGTTGCCAACCTGCACGTCATCGGCGCCCTCCACGTCATCCTGCCCCCCGGCAAAGGACGCTACTACCTCTACAACCGCGCCCCCATGACCCTCGCCCACCACGCCGCCCTGGCCCTCCACACCCGCACACCACACACAGCAGCCGAGCTTTCCCAAGCTCACGCTTCAGCATAAGCCAAAAGACGAGAATTGGCATCCTCGGCTACCCGTTCGCAGTTCGTTTCCAAACGCATGCTAAGGAATGAGGATTAAATAAGTGATGCAAGACGTTCAACTTCTCAGAAGAAGTTGAACGTCTCAGAAGAAGTTGAACGTCTCAGAAGAAGTTCAACTTCTAAATGGGCAAGTTATTTAATTTCCATTCCTAAACATCTTCATAACATTGTTTTCAATAGTTGTCACTCACACAATTTTTGCTACCCTTCCATCATGAAACCTTTGGATCTATCAACTAACGCCCTCTGGAAAAAGCGCTTTCGCGCTGCCCGCATCGCCTGGGCCAGCCCCGCCGCCAACAACCCCGATCACGTCCTCGTTTGCTCCAACCAGTCGGGGGCGCTGCAGCTTTATGGCTGGCACATCCCCAGCAACCGCCTGACCCAGCTAACGCACCGTGCCAATGGCTACAGCAACGGCACCATTTCGGCCAACGGCCGTTTTGTCTACTACCTCGACGATGCTCAGGGAGACGAACTCGGCCACTACATGCGTATTCCCTTTGAGGGTGGCGACCCCGAAGACCTGACCCCCACGCTGCCACGCTACGCCTCCTGGGGCTGTCATGAAAGCCACGACGGACAAACCATTGGTTTCATAGCTGCCAGCCAAACCGGCTTTCAGCTTTACACCATGTCGGCTGAGGGGTCAGAGCCGCAGCCACTGTGGCACACGACGGCCCTCTCTTTTGGTCCCACTTTTTCGGCCAATGGGGAACAAAGCGCCATCACCACCACGCTCCACTCCGGTTCGCTTGACACCAGTTTGATTGTGATTAACGGCCGTTCTGGTGAAACCCTCGCCGAACTGGTGGAACCAGAAGCCAGCCTGAGCGCGGTGCAATTTTCCCCCATTTCCGGCGACCAGCGGCTGCTGGCAACCAGCAACGCCAGCGGCTACACCCGCCCCTTTATTTGGAATTTAGCAAACAATGCCGTTGAGCCACTCCACCTGCCCGATTTGGCGGGGGAACTGTATGCGTGGGATTGGTCGGAAAACGGCCGTTATCTCCTCCTCGCCCAGCTCAACCAGGCCGTCCACCAACTCTACGCCTACGACCTCGACAGCCACACCCTCATCAAGCTCAACCATCCAGCAGGCACTCTCAGCGGCGGCACCTTCCGCCCAGACGGCACCCTCTTTGTCAACTGGCAAGATGCCACCCACCCAGCCACCCTGCTCGCCCTCGCGGCCAACGGCCAAGCCATCGGCACCATCCTTTCTGCTGGCGACGTACCCAACGGCCACAATTGGCGCTCCATCACCTTCCCCACCAGCGATGGCTCCCCCATCCAGGCGTGGGTTGCCACCCCCAGCGGCGACGGCCCCTTCCCCACCATTCTCCACACCCACGGCGGCCCAACGGCCGTTATGACCAACGTCTTCCACGCCGAAGCCCAAGCCTGGCTCGACCACGGCTTCGCCTTTCTCAGCGTCAACTATCGCGGCTCCACCACCTTCGGCAAAGCATTTGAAAAAGCAATTTGGGGGCAGCTAGGCAACCTAGAAATTGACGACATGGCTGCCGCCCGCGACTGGGCCATCGCCAACAACATCGCCCAGCCCGATGCCATCTTGCTCACCGGCGGCTCTTACGGTGGTTACTTGACGCTGCAAGCACTCGGTCGGCGGCCGGAACTGTGGGCAGGCGGCATGGCCGGGGTTGCCATTGCCGATTGGGCACTCATGTACGAAGACCAGGCCGAAACATTGCGCGGCTACCAACGCGCCCTCTTTGGCGGCACCCCCGACGAAAAACCCGAAGCCCACCGGGACTCCTCCCCCATTACCTACGCCGCCAGCCTCCAGGCTCCCATTCTCGTCATCCAGGGCAGCAACGACACCCGCTGCCCCGCCCGCCAAATGCAGCTCTACGAGCAAACGCTCAACGAGCTAGGCAAGCAAATTCAGGTTCATTGGTTTGATGCCGGGCACGGCTCCTACCAAAACGAGCAGCAAATCGAACACCAGGAACTCAAAATGCGCTTTGCCTATCAAGTATTGGGCTAATTAGCCCAATACACTATTGAGTCAAGGCAACGGTATGAAACGTCAACTGATAGGCAAGCTGCCCCATACGTTCGGCTGGCGTTTTCATCTTTTCTTCCATCCAACGACGTAACAGCATATAAACTCCGCCTGTTACAAAATCAACTACATACTCATCCATCGGGTGTTTAACCACTTGGCTATGCGGATAGTTGGCATATTCATCCATCAACGCCGCCATATGCTGCCGCAGACGCGCCAAAACCAAATCCTTATTCTCAATTTGGAACGCCACCTGCCAAGCCTTCGCCTCCTTTCCCCATAGCTCAAACGATGCCACAACCAGCATCTCTAGCGTAATCTGCTGGCTTTGGGCCGCCTCCACAAAAACCACATGGTGCAATTGGGCAAACAGATCATCAATGTGACTAAGAAGCACCTCCTCCTTCGACGCAAAGTGCAAATAAAAAGTCGGCCGCGAGACATCAGCAAGCTCAGTGATCTCCTTAATCTGAATACTCTCCAGCCGCCTTTTCTGCAATAACTCCAACAGCGCTTTCTGCAACAAGGCACGGGTTCGCCTTGCCCGCCGGTCATTACTTTGTTTTGTAGACATTTCTCTCATCCTGTCAAATAGTTTACCTTGAAGCGATCTTGATCATTGACCCTCTTTTCTAGCCCACGTAAAATTTTATACACGTAAAATAATTTACGCAAGTAAAGAAACTGTGTGTTAAGGTTTTTGAACGCACAAACAAAGGAGAGGAAAAGATCATGGATTTCGTAACGCTTACCGTTCTAACAAGTGGCATTGCCTGGACAATCACCTATGCGGCTCTAGCCTATCGAGGTTTCAAAGACAAATCATTTGGGATGCCACTCATTCCGTTGGCCTTGAACATTGCCTGGGAAGTTGTTTTCTCATTCATCTACCCGCCACAAGACGACGGGGGCATGAAAATGGTCATCCATACCGTCTGGGCCATTCTGGATGCCGCTATTGTGGCAACCTTCCTTTTATACGGTTACAAATACTTTCAGAAGCAGTACAACATTACCAAACCAATCTTCTACCTCTCTGCCGCACTCGCTTTTGTCACCTCTTTTCTTATCATGCTTCTGGGTGGTCCCTTCTTCAAGGACATGATGCCTTATTTCAAAGGCGAACTGTTTGAAGCCGCCAAATTTATCGCCTATCTCCAAAACCTGGTCATTTCAGTCAGCTTTCTCTCAATGTTTTACTCCAGACGGTCCTCCGAAGGGCAATCATTTACCATTGCCTGGTCAAAATGGCTGGGTACCTCGATGACGGTTGGCCTCTCCTATCTCTTTGTCGAACACCCGGACAACTGGTATTTTATGGGCGTTATTATTGGGGCAACGTTCATTCTGGATGTTTGGTATATGGTTGTTATTTATCGGCAGCTACAGCAAGAGGGTATAAATCCGTGGACGCGATTCTAACAGCAAGGAGAGGGGATAATGGCTAAGGTTGTCATTCTTGGCGCGGCTGGTTCATTGGGCAAACACGTGGCGGAACAAGCCCTGATTGCGGGTCACGATGTTACAGTGATTGTTCGCAATGCCGCAAAGTTGCCGGCCGCATGGCGGGAACAGGTACATGTTTACGAAGCAGACCTGGCACAGTTGTCAACTACACAACTGGGATCGGTTCTTACTGGCTATGATGCGCTCGTCAACACGGCTGGGGTCGTCAGCGACGGCGACATGTTTGTGGCCTTAATAGACCACATCGTCACAAGCGTGGAAGGCATTCCACCCTCATTGCGGCCAAGGGCGTGGTTTCTCGCCGGGGCTGGGTTACTGGATATTGCCGATACTGGGTATCAAGGTCTTGATCTGGCGCTACTCAAAAAAACGTATTGGCCTCATGCTGTCAATTTCAAGCGCCTGAACAACTCCTCACTCGACTGGTGCTTGCTCTGCCCTGGCCCGATGGTGGAAGGAGCTGCCATTGGGCTAGACAAGCTGCGTGTCTCGCTTGATCGGCTGCCCGTGCAGATGCCAGCATGGGGCAAATGGCTGCCACCTGCGTTTCTCATGCCGTTTTTTGCCTACCGGGTGGCAGAAATGATTGTTCCTTATGCTGACGCGGCGGCGTTGATGGTCAACAATTTGGTGCCTAACAGCCCTATGGTGCGGCACCGGGTTGGGCTGGCTTTGCCGCCAGGGATGCGAGGCAAAAAGTAGCTGGCGATTGAGAAGTTCAACTTCTGCGAGAAGTTGAACTTCTGACCTGCAACTCTATACAGAGGCTGTTCCGTACCCCAGTTTTTCTACTGCTTCTGCCATTTCGCCCAAAATTGCCGGGTCGTCAATGGTGGCAGGCATTCGGTACGGCTCATTATCAGCAATCTTTTTGATGGTGCCGCGCAAGATTTTGCCCGAACGGGTTTTGGGCAGTCGCTGCACTACGGTTGCCTGCTTAAACGCCGCCACCGGCCCAATCTGATTACGCACCATTTTCACCACCTCGGCCACAATCTCGGCCGGGTCGCGGGTGGTGCCAGCGTTTAGCACCAGGAAGCCAATCGGCACTTCCCCTTTCAGGTCGTCCTTAACCCCCAACACCGCACATTCCGCCACATCGGGGTGCGAAGCCAGCACTTCCTCCATTGCCCCCGTTGACAGCCGATGCCCGGCGACGTTGATGATGTCATCGGTACGGCTCATGATGTGGATATAGCCATCTTCATCCTTGAACCCGGCATCGGCGGTGGAATAGTAGCCATCATAGGTACTCAGGTATGATTGTTTGTAGCGGGCATCGTTTTGCCAGAGGGTGGGCAGGCAGCCGGGTGGCAAGGGGAGCTTGACAACGATGTTGCCGATGTTGCCAGGCGCAACCTCATCCCCTGCTGGATCCAGGACTTGTATGTCATATCCAGGGACTGGCACTGTGGCTGACCCTGGCTTCACGGGCAGCAACTCAAGCCCAATCAAATTGGCCGCCATCGGCCAGCCGGTTTCAGTTTGCCACCAATGGTCAATGACGGGGATGCCCAGCTTGTCATGCGCCCAGTAGAGGGTGTCGGGGTCGCACCGTTCGCCAGCCAGGAAGAGGGTGCGGAATTGGCTGAGGTCGTAGTGGGCAATGAGCTTGCCAGCCGGGTCTTCCCGTTTGATAGCACGGAAGGCGGTGGGGGCAGTGAACATGACGTTGACGTGGTGGTCGGCAATGACGCGCCAAAAAGCACCGGCATCGGGGGTGCCAACGGGTTTGCCTTCGTATAAGATGGTGGTGCAGCCGTGGAAAAGGGGAGCGTAGACGATGTAGGAGTGGCCGACAACCCAGCCGACATCGGAGGCGGCCCAGAAGACTTCGCCAGGGTCTACGCCATAGACGTTTTTCATGCTCCATTTGAGGGCGACGAGGTGGCCGCCGTTGTCGCGCACCACGCCTTTGGGCATACCGGTGGTGCCGGAGGTGTAGAGAATGTAGAGGGGATCGGTAGCGGCGACGGCGACGCAGGGAACGGGTTGGGCGGCACGAACGGCCGTTTCCCAATCATAATCCCGCCCTTCCTCCATCTCTGCCCACGCCATTGGCCGCTGCAAAATCAGGCAGGCAGACGGCTTGTGGGTAGACAGGCGAATCGCCTCATCCAGCAGCGGTTTGTAGGCCACCACTCGCCCCGGCTCAATGCCGCACGAAGCCGACATGATGAGCTTGGGCTTGGCATCATCAATGCGGGTTGCCAGTTCGTTGGCGGCAAAGCCACCAAAAACCACGGAGTGGACGGCCCCAATGCGGGCGCAGGCCAGCATTGCCATCGCTGCTTCCGGCACCATCGGCATGTAGATGATGACGCGATCTCCTTTTTCCACGCCCAGGGCAGCAATGGCCCCGGCCAGCCGCGCCACTTCGTCGCGCAGTTGGCGGTAGGTGTATTTGCGGAGGGTGTTGGTGACAGGGCTGTCATAAACAAGGGCGAGTTGGTCAGAACGGCCGTTTGCCACATGATAATCCAGCGCATTGTAACAGCTATTCATCTCCCCACCCGCAAACCAACGGTACAGTGGGGCCTCCGAACTGTCCAAAACTTGCTCCCACCGCTTAAACCATTGCACATCCCTGGCCGCCTCCGCCCAAAACGCCTCTGGGTCTGCCTGCCACCGGCTATAAGTTGCCGCATAACTCATGGTGAACTGCCTCCTTATCCAGCCAAACCCCGTTGCCACCTGGCCATAAACTGGCCGCATAGCAACAGAATCTCACCGGGATGATTGTTTTTAAGATACAAATTTCCTACAATAGCCAACTATACCAAAGAGCAAGCGAAGCCAAAATAACCCACCTGTGGGATTTTGGAGCATATCTACAAGGAACTACTTCCCCATTTTTCCCGGCCAGCCATTGTCAAAATTGTAATAAAACGTTTGCAGCGGCAGGCGGTACGCTTCCACATCCTTTTGCACCGCGCTGGTTGGCTCACCCTTCACCAGCACCCGCGCCATAAATTCGGCAATGTCGGCCATGTCGTCTTCCATCAGCCCCAGCCGCGTCACCTCAATGGTGCCAATCCGCAGCCCACTGGGACGATCCCAATCTTCGGGTTTGTCGCCGGGAATCAGGTTTTTATTGGTAATCAGGTTGGCTTCAGCCAGCTTGTGAGCCACATCCAGCCCGCCGCCAAATTCGCGCACGTTGGCAATGACCTGGTGGCTTTGCGAATAGCCCCGCTCGGCGGCCAGCACCGGGATGCCGCGCTCCTCCAATGCCTTACCCAGTGCCTGCGAATTTTTGACGATTTGGGCCATGTAGACCTTGCCATATTCCAGCATTTCGGCGGCAGCCACGGCCAGGGCCGCCACACGGTTGACCTGGTGGGTGGCGGCCAGCACGGGGAAGATGGCCTCGGTTAGCGGCTCGGTCAATTCGGGGTCGTTCCACATCATCATACCGCTTTGGGGGCCGCTAAACGTTTTCCCGGCCGACCCGGTTAACACGGCGGCTCCTTCGCGCAGTGGATCCTGAAACTGTCCGCCAGCGATTAGCCCGGCCTGATGTGCGCCATCGAAGATAAAACGGCCGTTCCACGGGGCAATAATCTCGCTCATCTGGCGCACTGGCAGCGGAAACAGCGTCATGGACATGCCCATGACCACCAGCTTGGGCTGAATGCGCTGCGCCTCTTCCTCAAACTTATCCAAATCCACGTCCAGCGTTTCCGGATTAAAGGCCACATCAAAAATCTGCACCCCCCGCGTCCCGGCCGGCCCATCGTACCGGTTGCTGGAGTGGCCGCCAAACGGCTGTGCCGCCGTCATCACCCGGTCGCCGGGCTGCACCAGGGCGTGGTAAAGTGCCATGTTGCCAATCATGCTCCCCATCAGCCGATGGTCGGCGTAGTTGCAGCGGAACACTTTTTTGAGCAGTTCCACGCACAGGGCTTCTACTTCATCAATGTACTGGGTTCCGGCAAACCAGCGGTTGACGCGGCCAATGTGGCCTTCGGCGGCGCGGGTGCCAATTTCGCTGGCAAGCAGGCGGCGGACGGTGGGGCTGGTGGGGGCTTCGGGGGCGAGCAGGTTGAGACAACGCTGCCCGCGCCAATGGTCGTTGCGATTAACGGCCGTTACCACCTCTTTCGCCATCCCGGCCGGCCCACCCGCCGCATCCAGCACCGCCCGCGCATTTGCCAAAATAGCCGGGTCATGGACTTCAAATTGGTCATCCAAGGTCATGTGTTCTCCTTCCTCATTGTCATTGTCATTTTCACAAGTAGCAGGTTGCAAGTGGCAAGTCCCTTTTACAAACACAACTTGCCACTTGCAACCTGCAACGTGCCTTAATGCGTTTCTGTAATCGTCTGGCGAAAGCGATGGCCGCACTGTTTACAATCCAGCGTCACCTCAGCCTCCACTTGCAGCCGCACGTTGCGGCCGCCTGGCATTCCCCCCCGTTTGGGCTGCACCAGACGTGGCTCCAGCGTGCGGCGATCCACTTCCACCACTTCGGCCGAACCACACGCCTCGCAGCGCGGGGCAAATTTCGGCCGTCGCCACAGCAGCACGCCCCCCCAAACCACAATCGCCACCGCCAGCAGCAGCAGCAAAAACCCATTTTCCATCTTGTCCTATCCCGCTCCAACACCCATCTGCTGCCACAGCCGCCGGGCATCGGGGCCATCGTCGGCAAACTGCACCATTTGGCCGTGCAGCCGCTGCCGCATCCCGGCCAGCAAATCTGCCCACCGGGGATCAAGCACCAGGTTTGTTAGCTCATACGGATCGGTTTCCAGATCGTACAGTTCGTCAATGTTGGGTTTTGTTGTCATGGCTGCTCCACCTGCACCTTGTCGCCCACGCCAAGTTGACCCGTTTGCAGCACGCGAGCATAGGCACGCGCCCAACCGGGGTTGGCAGTTTGGGAAACGCGGCCATATTTATGCCCCACAAATGACCCTTGAATGTTGCGGCAGGGAACGGCGTAGCTAGTGATTTGCACCACCACTTCATCCCCTAGCCGCAGCCGAGTGCCGGGCTGCACGTTTTCCCAATCTATGCCCGCCACCGTGACGTTTTCGCCGATGGAGCCGGGGTAGATGGGGTGGCCTTCGCCCTGCAAAGCCAAAATGCGCTCCAGCGAGAAGAGGCAAACGGCGCGTTCTGGCCCTCCGTGATGTTCCTTGTCGTTTTGGTCGTCTCCGGTTACACCGAGTTTGGTGAGTTGGGCGTGGCGTAACGGCCGTTTAGGAACACCACCCTCTGATATATTTATCTGAAAAATATGGCCTTCATTCATAGTCTCACTTGCTCCGGGCAAAAATATGTAGGCAGTATAGCCAATGTCACAATGGTTGCAAAAGATCAGCCAGCGCACCTGTGGTTCACTCCGGTTATTACGTAAGAAGTTGAACTTCTTCTGAGAAGTTCAACTTCTAACATAGGCAAGTTACTTAATTTCCATTCATAACCTGGACGAGCCAGAACCAAAAAAGTTACACAGCGTTTCACAGAGAAGACACAAAGCAACACAGAGAAGAAATGAGATAATTTTTCTCACTTTCTCTTCGTAACTCAATTTTGGGAAACTCCACCTATTTCTTTTCTAATATCTGTCAGTCAATCAGCGTCAAGGTACTAATCATCCATATCTTCAGATACTTTGTGATTTTCGTCTGTTAAAATGAAGTCGGCATTCTGTCGTAAATGGGGGAGCAAAAGCAGGAACAGGAGCCTCCCCATTGACAAAAGAGGAGAATTTTTATGAAAAAGCCAACCTGGAAAAGTCATTGGACATTTGTCACTTTATTGCTCGCCCTGGCAGGTATCCTCAGCGTTACCACCCCAAGGCATCTGTTGGCCGCATCCGCCGATGATCTCGTGATCACTGGCGTGTTCGACGGCCCCCTCACCGGCGGCGTTCCCAAAGGGGTAGAACTCTACGCCCTCAACGCCATCCCCGATCTCAGCATTTATGGCATTGGCTCCGCCAACAACGGCGGCGGAACCGATGGGATCGAATTCACATTCCCTAACGTGTCTGTTCCGGCCGGTACCTGCATCTACGTCGCCTCTGAAAGCACCGGTTTCACCAGCTTTTTTGGCTTTGCCCCCGACTACACCACCGGGGCCATGGGCATCAACGGCGACGATGCCATCGAACTATTTACCAACAGCACCGTCAGCGATGTCTTTGGCGACATAAACGCCAGCGGCACAGGCCAAGCCTGGGACTACCTTGATGGCTGGGCCTACCGCAACAGCAACACCGGTCCCGATGGCTCCACCTTTACTGTTAGCAACTGGAGCTTCAGCGGCACCAACCAGCTTGAAGGTGGCACCACCAATGCCACCACAACCTCCCCTTTCCCCCTCGGCACCTATTCCCCCTGTGCCAGCACCGATGTTCCGCCTACGGTCAGCAGCACCACGCCCGCCGACAACGACACTGGGGTTGCCATTGACAGTAATATCACCATCAACTTCAGCGAAGATGTAACCGTCACCGGCACCTGGTTTGATATTAGCTGCACAAGCAGCGGCAACCACACCGCCACCGTCAGCGGCGGCACGCAAAGTTACACGTTGAACCCCGACAGCGATTTTGCCAACAGCGAAAGCTGCACCGTCACCATTTATGCTGCCCAGATTGCCGACCAAGACGAAACGGCCGATAACATGGCCGCCAACCACACCTTCGACTTTGACACGGCGGCCGTTATCACCACCGATCTTGTCATTAACGAAATCCACGCCGACCCCCACGCCTCAGCCGGGGATGCCAACGGCGACGGCGCCGTCAACACCAGCCAGGATGAATTTGTGGAAATCGTCAACAGCGGCTCCAGCGACATTGACATAAGCGGCTGGACGGTCAGCGATGCCGTTGGCGTGCGCCATACCTTCCCGGCAAACACCACCGTTGGTGCTGGCTGCGCGATTGTCGTTTTTGCCGGGGGCAGCCCCACCGGCACCTTTGGCAATGCCGTTGTCCAGGTTGCCAGCGGTGGGCAGCTTGGCTTGAACAACAGCGGCGATACGGTCAAACTGAACAACGGTACTGCCGATGTGTTGACCTATGTCTATGGGTCAGAAGGAGGGGATGACCAATCCCTCACCCGTGACCCCGACATAACCGGGTCTGACCCGCTGGTGAAACACACAACAGCAACAGGTGCCAACAGCGCCCGGTTCTCGCCGGGTACAAAAATTGACGGCTCGCTGTTTTCTGGCTGCCCGCTTACCCCTCTGGAAATTTATGACATTCAGGGCGAGGCGCATTTGGCACCGGAAACGGGCAATGTGGTGCAGACGGTGGGTAATGTGGTAACGGCCGTTATTAACAACGGCTTCTACATGCAAACACCCGATGCCCGCGACGACAACAACCCCGCCACCTCCAACGGCATCTTCGTCTTCACCAGCAGCACCCCCACCGTCTCCATCGGCGACATGGTTGACGTACAAGGCACCATCGTCGAATTCCGACCCGGCGGCCTAAGCAGCGGCAACCTCACCATCACCGAATTTGACGACAACGGCCTCAGCGTCACCGTCACTTCCAGCGGCAACGCCCTGCCCACCGCCACCATCATTGGCAGCGGCGGGCGCATTCCACCCGACACCGTGATTGACGACGATGCTACCGGCAACGTTGAGACCAGCGGCAGTTTTGATGCCACCACCGACGGCATTGACTTCTACGAAAGCCTGGAAGGGATGCTGGTGCAGGTAAACAACGCCATCATCGTCGGCCCCATGCAAGATTTTGGCTCCTCCCGCGAGGTATGGGTTGTAGGCGACAACGGAGCCAACGGCGGCGACTACAGCGCACGCGGCGGCATCCTCATTGATGCCAACGACTTTAACCCCGAACACATCCAGCTAGACATCAGCGACCCGCTATATCCGGCCGGGATGAACAGCTTCCCCAACGTTCACGTTGGTGCCAAATTAACAAACCCCGCCATTGGCGTGATGCACTACGCCTTTGGCAACTATGAAGTGCGCCTGACGCAAAACGTGAGCTTCAACCTGAGCAACCAGGTGGAGCCAGAGGTAACAACCCTTTATAACCGCGCCGACAAGCTGACGGTTGCCAGCTACAACGTGGAGAATCTGGGCGGCAACGCCAGCGGCAGCGACTTTGCCGAACGCGCCGACCACATTGTGAATCACCTGCTTTCACCCGACATTGTGGTGCTGGAGGAAATGCAGGATAACAACGGGGCCACCAACAACGGCACCGTAGACGCAACCGACACCTTTGACAATCTCATCGCCGCCATCGGCAGTGCGGGTGGCCCGGCCTATGCCTTTGCCCAAATCAACCCTGTTAACCTGGCAGATGGTGGAGCACCGGGCGGCAACATCCGCGTGGGCTTCCTTTATAACCCGGCTCGTGTGACGTTTGTGGCAAACAGTGGCGATGCCACCACCGCCAACAACGTGGCCTGTAATGCGGGAGAACCTGCACTGACGCTGAATCCGGGGCGGGTTGACCCTAACAACGCCGCATTTGCCGACAGCCGCAAGCCGCTGGCTGGGGAATTTGTCTTCAATGGCAAGACGATCTTTGTTATTGGGGTTCACTTTAGCTCGAAGGGTGGCGATGACCCGCTGATGGGTTTTGCCCAGCCACCGATTTTGGCAAGTGAGGCAGACCGGATTGCCCAGGCGCAGGTGGTCAATAATTTTGTAGACAGCATTCTGGCGTGCAACGCTGATGCCAATGTTTTGGTGGCGGGTGATGTCAACGACTTTGAGTTCTCGCCTCCGGTGAATGCCTTGAAAGGTGGGGTGCTGAACAATTTGCTTGACCTGCTGCCCGCAAATGAGCGGTACAGCTATGTGTTCCGAGGCAATTCCCAGGTGCTGGATCAAATTCTGGTGAGCAACAACCTGTTTAATGCCATGTCGCCAGAGTATGACGTGGTTCATGTGAATGCGGAGTTTGCACCGAATATCCAGGTGAGTGACCATGATCCGAGCGTGGCTCGCTTTACGTTCTCGACCAATAACAGCCTGTATTTGAGCTTTGACCGGAGCAGCACGGTTGGCGGGGTTTCATTCCGCGCTGAAGACATTGTGTATTATGATGGGTTGACTGATAGCTGGTCGCTTTTCTTTGATGGCTCTGATATGGGGCTGGATAAGAACCTGAATGCGTTTACCATTTTGCACGACGGGACGGTGCTGATGAGCTTTGATGCCAGCAGCATTGATATTCCGGGTGTGGGGCCGGTGACGAGCAACGATGTTGTGCGTTTCCATCCGGTGACGACGGGGGCGAATACGCTGGGTACGTTCTCGCTGGTGTTTGACGGTTCGGATGTGGAGATGGCGAGTACGTCGGAGAATATTGATGGGCTGAGTGTGGACAGCAACGGCCGTTTAATTCTCAGCATCAACAGCCAGCTCCGCACCAGTTCGCTCAACGCCGAAGACGAAGATCTGTTTGCCTTCAACGCCGCCAGCTTTGGTGCCATCACCATTGGCACCTTTGAGATGTTTGTTGAGGGCAGCGATATTGGCCTCAACAATGAAGACATCAACGGCACCTGGGTAGATGATGTTAACAACGACATCTACCTCTCGACTGAGGCCAGCTTTGATGTTGGCACCGTCAGCGGCCAGGATGAAGATGTTTTTGTGTTTGTGCCTGCCACGCTTGGCAACAACACCAGCGGCAGCTATCAGGCAGCCCTCTACTTTGATGGGTCGGCGTATGGGTTGAGCAACCCCCGTGTGGATGGGCTGGCGATTGCAGAACAGCAGGTGCCGGTGGCCGGACTGGACACGCCTTCAGGGGACAATGCCGACCTGGAAGTGACGGCCAGCGACACGCCTGACCCGGCAACGGTGGGGCAAGCGATTACGACGGTGGCAACGGTGACGAATTTGGGGACGGAAACGGCCGTTAATACCCGTTTCACCAGCCAACTCGACAGCCTCGTCAGCTTCGCCTCCGTCACCCCCGACAGCGGCAGTTGCACCACCCACACCGGCAGCACGGGGCGCGTTGAAAGCATTGACTGCAACCTGGGCAACATTGCCGCAGGTGGCAACATCAATATCACCATCGTCGTCAACGCCGTGGCGGCCGGCAGCAGCAGCAACGTCATGAGCGCCACCAGCGACACCTATGACCCCAACACCAATAACAACAGCCACAGCGAAGAGACCGTCATCAACAGCGGCAGCAGCAACACCGGCGACATCATCTACATCAGCAGTGATAGCAACGGCAAGATCGGCTCGCTGCAATACCGTGACGAAGACATCCTCGCTTACTTTGTAGACAGCGGTACCTGGGTTCTCTTCTTTGATGGTTCCCTGGAAGGGCTAGACGATTCTGACATTGACGGCTTCCACATCGTTGATGACAACTTCATCTACATGAGTTTCGACCGGCGCACCTTTGTCCCCGGCATTGGCAACGTCGAAGCAGCCGACATCGTTACCTATGACATGACCACCGGTCTCTTTGCCAGCTTCTTCACCGGAGCCAATTATGATCTGACGACCGGCGGCGAAAACATTGATGCGATTACCGCCAACGCCGACGGCTATCTCATCATCAGCATCAGCGGCAACGGCAAGGTCAATGGCACGAGCCTTCGCGTCAATGATGAGGATTTGCTGCGCTGGAACCCCGGCAGCCAACAGTGGGAAATCTACATTGATAGCTCCCGCAGCGGACTGACCAAAGATATTAATGCGGCCTGGATTGGCGCGGACGACAGCCAGATTTTCCTCTCAATTGACAGCGGCTTCCACCTGGATTTCAGCGATGGAAATGATGAGGACGTGGTGATGATGAACGTCACCGCGTTTGGCGAAAACTCAGCTGGAACCTACGGCCCCGGCCTTTTCTTTGATGGTTCGGCCGCAGGCTTCAAGGCAGATATTGACGGCTTGTCCATTAGCCGTCATTGATAGCTGTGCAGGCGACATTGACAAATTGATAGCGAGGGGTCTCCTGCGGGAGACCCCTTTTTAGTGCAGTTCCAGAAGTTCAACTTCTCTCAGAAGTTGAACTTCTAAATCCCAACTTCTTGCGTAATTTAACCCTCGTCCCTAAACTCCCCCAAAACCCAAACAAATTGGAGAAACCATGACCACAGCCTACGAAACCCTGCTGGAAAAAGTACACGAACTAACCGATCTGGAAAAAGCAATGGGTGTCCTCTCCTGGGACAAGGAAACCAACATGCCCCCCAAAGGCATCACTGCCCGCATTGACCAGATGGGCACGCTGCAACGCCTGAGCCACACCCTGTTCACCGCCGACGAAACCGGCGAACGCATTGAAAACGCCGCCGCCGAGCTGGGCGATGCTGATTATGACAGCGACGAGGCCAGCCTCATCCGCTATTTGCGCCGCGCCTATAGCGACGCTCGCAAGCTGACCACCGATTTTGTGGTGCGCTCCAACCAGGTGAGCGGCCAGGCGCGGGAAGCGTGGATGGCAGCCCGCGCCAACAACGACTTTGCCACCTTCCAGCCGTGGCTGGAGCAGGTGGTGTCACTGTGCCAGGAGTTGGCCGACATGTATGGCTATGAGGACGAGCCGTATGATGCGCTGCTGGACAAATTTGAAACCGGCACCCAAACGGCTGAAGTTCGCGCCATTTTTGATGCGGTGAAAGCGGAATTGGTGCCTTTGCGGCAGGCGATTGAGGAGAGAGGAACGGCCGTTTCCGACACCATCCTCCACCAACCCTACGACATAGACGGCCAAAAAGCGTTCGCCCGCTACGCCGCCCAAGCATTGGGCTACGACTTCGAGCGCGGTCATCTTGGCACCGTCGTCCACCCCTTCGCCACCAGCTTCAGCCGCGACGATGCCCGCATCACCACCCGCTGGTACCCCGACTTCCTCAGCCCCTCCCTCTTTGGCACGCTGCACGAATCAGGCCATGCCATGTATGAACAAGGCACCCACCCCAGCCTCTACCGCACGCCGCTGGCGCGTGGCACCTCGCTCGGCATCCACGAATCCCAGTCGCGGATGATGGAAAACATCGTCGGCCGCAGCCGGGGCTTTTGGCAAGCCCACTTCCCCAAGCTGCAATCCATTTTCCCCGACCAATTGGGCAACACCTCAGCCGAACAGTTTTACCGCGCCGTCAACAAAACCCAGCCTTCTTACATTCGGGTTGAAGCCGACGAGCTAACCTACAACTTCCACATCATTTTGCGCTTTGAGCTGGAGCAGGCGCTGCTGAACGGGGATTTGGCGGTGAAGGATTTGCCGACGGCGTGGAACGACAAAATGCAGGCGCTATTGGGCGTTGTTCCCCCCAGCGACACGCTGGGTTGTTTGCAGGATCCGCACTGGACGCGGCCGGGCTTTGGCTACTTCCCCACGTATGCGTTGGGCAATTTGTATGCAGCGCAGTTTTATGAAACGGCCGTTTCCCAAAACCCCACCATCGCCAGCCAAATGGCAAACGGCCAAACAGAAGCCCTCGTCACCTGGCTGCGCCAAAACATCCACCAGCACGGCCGCAAATTCACCCCCCGTGAACTTGTCCAACGTGTGACCGGTTCCCCCCTCTCCCACGCCGCCTTCATGCGCTACGCCACCGCTAAATTTAGCGATATTTATGGCCTGTAACCGGTAAACAGTAATCGGTAATCAGTAACCAGTAACCAATCACTGATTACCGTACACGCAGTGGTCGTGAAACGACATTACTGATTACCGATTACTCAAAACATCCACCCCCCGCGCAACCGTGTAACGCCAACAAAGACCAACACCAGTGCCACCAGCACCGTCAACAGCCCGTTACGAAACTTCGCAGCACTACTGCCAGATTTACGCCATCGCGCCGACGAGTGCATCACGGCAACAGCCAGAATCATCGTTACCGCATGTTCAAGCCGGTTGGCCGGAAGCCCACCCCCCAACCCAACCAGCAAGATCAGCCCTAGAATCAAATTGAGGTCGAACAGCCCCATCGTAATCGCAAAAAGGGTTCGGTCAATCCGCTGATATTGCGTCTTGCCTAGCAAGCCGGCCGCATATTTCACAATCGTCAACAGTGCGGCCAATGCTACCAGCCAGCGAACATCACCATGTAACTGCAAAATAAAACTCATCAAAAGCTCCTTCTACTCATCTTCTTGTTTATTTTCTTCCGGCTCCGCCGCCGGAAACTCCACACGCACCCTTGCCACAGCGCGACGGTCAACCGCCAGCACCTTTAGCAGCACGGTATTATACGCCACTTCATCCCCTACGCGAGGCGGCCGGCCAAGCTTTGTCACCACCAGCCCACCCACCGTCTCCACATCCGGCAGCTCATCTTCATCCCCCAAATACACATCATCCATCAAATCATCCACCAAATACTCACCAGCAACTTCCAGCACCCCCGGCTCAATCTCAACGTAAGGTTCCTTCTCCTGGTCAAACTCATCACGCACCTCCCCCACAATCTCTTCCACCAAATCTTCCAGCGTCACCACGCCGGCCATACCGCCAAACTCATCCAGCACAATTGCCATGTGCAGCCGCTGCCGCTTAAACGCCGCCAACAACTTTTGCACCGGCATATCCTCCGGCACCGCCGGAGCCGTCCGCAGAATTAGCCGCAAGTCAAACGTCCCCTTGCTACGAACCTTCTGCCGCATCAAATCCTTGACGTGCAAAATTCCCACAATATGGTCACGATCTCCTTCATAAACGGGGAAACGGCTGTGGTTGCTTTCGGCCACCAGTTGCAGCAAGTCGTCACGGGGCATGTCCTGGGCAATGGCCTGCACCTTGGGGCGCGGCGTCATCACCTGCGACACGGTGCGGTCGCTAAAGTCAAAGATGTTGCGGATCATCTCCTCTTCATCTTCATTTAACAGCCCTTCCTCGGCGCTCTCAGTGACAATCAGCTCAATTTCTTCGGGTGACAAAACGCGCTCGTGTCCTTCGGCTGGCGGCACCCGCAGCAAGCGCAGCAGCCCGTTGCCAATGCCGTTCAAGATGCGCACGGGAACCACCAGAACCCACTGCATCAGCCGCATTGGCATACTCAGCCGCCGCACAACGGTTGAAGCATCGGCCAATGCCAACGCCTTTGGCACCATCTCCCCCACCACAATGTGCAGGTAAGAGACAAAGCTGATGGCGAGAACGTAGCCAACGGCCGTTACCACCGCTTCCGATGGCTCAAACCAGGCCGCCAAATACGGCTCCACAAAATGCGCCAACTGCGGTTCAGCATACATACCCAACCCCAGCGAAGCAATCGTAATCCCAAGCTGCGCCGTGGCGATATAGCGATCCTGCTCCTTGCGCGACTCCAGCACCGACAGCACGCCGGCCGCCACCCGATCCCCTTCATCAGCCAACTGTTCCATCTGCGTGGGGCGCACACCAATAATCGAAAACTCAGCAGCAACAAAGAAGCCGTTTAGCAGCACCAACAGCAAAATCACCAGCAGCGGCACAATCAGGGTTAGCGGGCTAGGCAACGCCTCCCCTTCGGCCAACAACAACGCCATTGCCCCCAGGCCGGGAAGACCCAGCAAAAAAAAGGCTAACTTACTCATGATCGGCCACCTCCCACTCAGTAAATGTGGTCACGCCCCCCTGCGGCAGCAGCAGCGAAACCTCATCCACCCCCAAATCTTTCATCGCTTCCACCCGAATGGCAGTGTTGTCTACCATAATTTGATCGCCCACCGTTGGCACACGACCCAACTCGCTAAAGATCAGCCCACTAAGTGTGTCAGCCGCTTCGGTGGGCAGCTTTAGATCCAGGTATTCATTAACATCGGTCACCAGCAAATCGGCACGCAAATAGATGCGCCCCTCTTTGTCACGAGCCACCAACGCACTCTCATCATCAAATTCATCCTGTAGCTCGCCAAATATCTCTTCGATCAAATCTTCAAAGGTAATTACGCCTGACGTGCCACCGTATTCGTCAAAGACAACAGTAAAATATTTGCGTCGGTTGTTCATTTCCTCCCAAACGCTTGCCACTGGCAGCGAATCGGGCATATAAATAACATCACGAATGATAGAGGCAATGCCTTCCTCATTCTGTATATGCAAGCGGAACAAATCTTTGACATGGGCAAAACCAATAATGTCGTCAATGGAATCGCGGTAAATGGGGATGCGCGAATAACCAACATCAAGCGCAAGGTTGATTAAATCGGAGACGGTGCTGTTGGCTGGGGCGGCCACAATGCGGGTGCGGTGTACCATCACCTGCCTGGCTGTTAGCTCACGCAAGCGGAAGGCGTTACGCAGTAGCGTGCGTTCGCTGTCGGCCAACAACCCTCCCTCATGGCTTTCGCTAACAATCATCTCAATTTCTTCGGGAGAATGAACAGCACCGTGTCCGCCCTTGGTCTGGAGACCAAGCAAGCGCAAAATTAAAAAGGCACTGCCGTTAAACAGGCTGATTGGGTATTTGAGAATTTTGAGCGACCAGATCATGGGGCGAGCGACGGCCAGAGCCACACCTTCAGAGTATTGCACAGCGATGGATTTGGGCAGGAGTTCGCCGAGGATGACCTGGAGAGTGGTGTTGAAGACAAGAACGGCCGTTGCTGCCACCGCCGTCGTCATCCAGGCCACCGCCCCATCCAGAGCCGGTGCCAGCACATTTTGCCCATATGACCCCAGCACCAGCGAAGAGATCGTAATCCCTAACTGACACGCCGCCACATAGCGATCCAATGCTTCGCTATCCTCCAAATAAGGCAGCAGCAATTGCGCTGCGCCATTGCCTTCAGCCGCCAACTGGTTAATTTTTGTCTTACGTGCTGCCACGGTGGCAAACTCCGCCGCAACATAAAGGGCATTAAAGCCTATCATCGCCGTAATGGTAATGACAATGGGAAGAATCGTGGTGATTAACATAACCTCCTACTTGACAAACACAAAAACCTGCCGACAAGGGCAGGTAAAGATGCCTATTTTCATCACGAATTGAGGGGCAAAATAGATGTCGCATCTTGGAACCTGCAGCGCAGGCTCAGGAGGGTCAGGCACAGGCTCAGACACTATAAACAGCTCCGCTGCGACATTTTATCTTGGTTGTGGTTGTGTATCTACACATCAGCTTTTGTTTTCTATGATAACGTTAGGCAAAATTATAAATTAGCGTTCAATGAATGGCAACCTTCCTCTACCACGTAGTTACACCAATAAACTGTACATCTCTTTCTGCGCGGAAAGGAAAAAGGCAACAATTCGCAGTCTGGGAACCAAAACCTGCCAACTCGTAGCGACAGAGACCATCGCTATGTTCTTGCACCCGCTCTAGCGGATTAACAAATTCGTCGGGCAAATGTCATTCCGAGCGAAGTCTTCAAAGCGAGGAATCTTTCCCCTTCAAGAAGCGAAAGATTCCTCAGAGGCCCTCGGAATGACATGAACAGGCCTGCCGTTTTTCTGTCCGCTTATTTTGTAAACGCCCCACTGCGGGTTGAGTCACCTATGAATATGGGCGGAAACCCTCAGAGCGGGTCGAGAAGGCTCCCACGCAGAGCATGGGAACCAGTCTGACCTGCTACACATCTTTCAGATTGAGAATTGCTGGGAAAAAGAGTGGTTATTCCCACGAATATGAAAATCCAAACTGACCCAAAGGCTGGCTACTTGCTTTCCCCAGTATACCCCCTGTCTGGATACATCAATTTGCCGTTTCATTTCATCACTTGATTTTCTATCTGTTACAGTTGCCCCATCCCTCACCCCAAGCTAAACTAACCGTCATAAACTGTCGCGGCATCCCAAACGGGCGAAAAGCAAAAAGGTTCATAAGTCCGTGTTCGTCCGCGTCCCATCCTAAAGGAGCTACCTTATGGCATCTGGCTACTATCGCTTCCCCACTATTCAGCAAAATACCATCGTCTTTGTCTGTGAAGACGACTTGTGGACTGTCCCCACCGGCGGCGGCATGGCGCGACGGCTGACAGCTAACGTCGGCACCTCCACCCATCCCCAGCTTTCGCCGGACGGCCGCCACATCGCCTTTGCCGGCCGTGACGAAGGCCACCCTGAAATTTATCTCATGTCCGCCGACAGTGGCCCGGCGCAGCGGCTCACCTTTTTAGGCGACAGCAGCACTCAGCCGCTGGGGTGGACAAAAAACGGCCGTATTCTCTTCCGCAGCAGCCACGCCGCCCCCTTCTGGCGCATGGAACAGCTCTACACCATCAGCCCAGACCCCGGCGACGACGGCAGCCAGCCACAGCTTGTCAACATCGGCCCTGCCACCACCCTCAGCGAAGGCCCCGACAACAGCCTGGTCATTGGGCGCAACAACCGCAACCCTGCCCGCTGGAAGCGGTATCGCGGTGGGCGCACCGGCCAGCTTTGGATTGATGCCAACGGCGATGGCAACTTTCACCCCCTCCACGACCTGCCCGGCAACATTGACACCCCCTACTGGCTAAAAAACGGCCGTATTACCTTCATCTCCGACCACGAAGGCGTGGGCAACCTTTATTCCTGCCTGCCCGACGGCAGCGGCCTCCAGCGCCACACCAGCCACAGCGACTTTTACGCCCGCGATGCCAACAGCGACGGCGAGCGCGTTGTCTACACCGCCGGGGGCAACCTCTACCTGTTTGACCCCGCCAGCGGCAGCAGCCACCCCATTCCGGTAGAATTCCATTCGCCCCAAACCCAGCGCAGCCGCAAATTTGTCTCCACCAGCCGCTATCTCAACGGCTACGACCTGCATCCCGACGGATCGGCGGTTGCCATTACCAGCCGGGGCAAGCCGTTTGCCATGCCGAACTGGGAGGGGCCAACGCTGCAATATGGCACGCCCGACGGGGTGCGCTACCGGCTGCTGACCTGGCTCAACGACGGCGAACGGCTACTGGCGGTGAGCGATGAAGGAGGTGAGGAGCGGTTTGTGATTTTGGCGGCAAACGGCCGTTCTGAACCCACCACCCTGCCCGACCTCGACACCGGCCGGCCGCTTGCCCTATTGGTCAACCCCCACCACGACACCCTTGTGTTTAGCAACCACCGCTACGAACTGCTCCACCTGGATTTAACAACCCACGAACTCCGCAAGATTGACCAGGGCCACAGCCGCCGCATCGCCGGTTTTGACTGGTCGCCCGACGGCGAATGGGTCGCCTACGCCGCCTCCATCTCCGGCCAGCGCACCGCCTTGCGGCTGTGGCACGCCGCCAGCGGCACCATCACCCAACTCACCAACCCCGTCCTCCAAGACACCAGCCCCAGCTTTGACCCCGACGGCCGTTTTCTCTACTTCCTCTCCTTCCGCGACTACAACCCCGTCTACGACAACGCCCACTTTGAACTCGCCTTCCCGCGTGGCGAACGCCCCTACCTCCTCACCCTGCAAAAAGAAATCCCGTCACCCTTTGTGGAAACGCCACGCGCCCCCGGCCAAAAACCTACCTTGCCCACCCCTGCTACCCTGCCCGAAGAGAAGGCCGAGGACGACGGTGAGAAAAAAGAAGGGGAAGAGACCAGCACAAAGCCCCCCGCCAAGCTGCGGATTGACCTCGATGGCATCCAAAACCGGATCATCCCCGTGCCAGCCAGCGAAGGCATCTATGGCGACATCATGGGGGTAAAAGGGGGCAAAATTCTTTATACTCGCTACGCCATTGAGGGCGCTCTGCCGCGCCGCTACAGCGAGACCCCATCGGCCAGGGGAAATTTGTACTGCTATGACCTGCTGGAAAATAAAGAAGACAGCATCGTCAGCGGCATCACCAGCTTTGATTTGTCGCGCAACAAGGAAGTGCTGATTTACCGGGCAGGCAACCGCTTGCGGGTGCTGAAGGCGGGCAACAAACCCGACAACGGGAATGGAACCAACCGCAGCGGTGGCTGGATTGACCTGGATCGGGCGAAGGTGTCGGTGGTTCCGGCGGCGGAGTGGCGGCAAATGTTCCGCGAGGCGTGGCGACTACAGCGCGACCATTTCTGGACGCCCGATATGTCGCAGATTGATTGGCTGGCGGTGTACGAGCGGTATCTGCCGCTGGTGGAGCGGGTGGGCAGCCGGGATGAATTTTCGGATTTGACGTGGGAGATGCAGGGGGAACTTGGCACGTCCCACTGCTATGAATATGGCGGCGACTACCGCTACCCGCCCTATTACTCGCCCGGCAAGCTGGGGGCGGATTTTCGCTGGGACACGGAAAGCGGCCACTGGCTGATTGACCGGATTGTGCAAGGGGATGGGTGGGATGAAAACGGCCGTTCTCCGCTGCTGACCCCCGGCACGGATATTCGGGTGGGGGACAGGCTGGTGGCGATTAACGGCCGTTTTCTCTCCGCCACCCTCTCCCCCCAGCAAGCCCTGATCAACCTGGCCCGCGAAGAAATTGCCCTGACCACGGCACGCGGCGACAGCGAACCACAAACCTATACCATCAAAACGCTCTACAGCGAAAGCGATGCCCGCTACCGGGAATGGGTGGAAAACAACCGGCGGCAGGTGCATGAGGCCACAAACGGCCGTTTGGGCTACATCCACATCCCCGACATGGGAGCCGAAGGGTTTGCCGAATTCCACCGCAGCTACCTGGCCGAAGTCGAACGGGATGGCCTCATTGTGGACGTGCGCTACAACAACGGCGGCAACGTCTCCCAGCTTCTGCTGGAAAAACTAGCTCGCCGCCAGCTCGCCTACCGCCCCTCCCGCTGGGCGCAGGAAGCGTCCCCCTATCCAGACTATGCCGTCAGAGGCCCCCTTGTCGCCCTCACCAACGAACACGCAGCCTCCGACGGCGACATCTTCTCCCACGCCTTCAAGCTGCTCAAGCTCGGCCCGCTGGTGGGCAAACGCACCTGGGGCGGGGTGATTGGCATCTGGCCGCGCCATTCGCTGGTGGACAACACCACCACGACGCAGCCTGAATTTGCCACCTGGTTTAATGACGTAGGCTGGGGAGTGGAAAATTACGGCACCGACCCCGACATTGAGATTGACAACACGCCGCAGGATTACGCCGAGGGGCGGGATGCCCAGCTTCACCGCGCCATTGCCGAAGGGCTGGCCTTGCTGGAAGCCAACCCGCTGCAAAAGCCGACGTTTAGCGAAAAGCCGAATTTGGCACTTCCCCGTTTGTCGCATGGGGATTAGGGTGTGGGGTGTGGGGTGTGGGGTGTGACTCCCTACACCCCACGCCCTACTCCCTACAAAATAACGTCAGGAAACGGCCGTTTCCACCTCCCCCCTCTGCACCTGGCACAGCCTCCGCACCGCTTCCTCCGACTCCCCATCCGCCACCACCACTAAAATATCGCCCGTTTGCAGCACCGTGTTACCGTGGGGAATGATGACCTGCGAGCCACGCCGCACGCTGGCAATAACACATTCATGCGGCCACGTCATCTCATAAATCTGGTGCGCTTCGCAAGCAGCCCCCGCCTCCACTGTCACTTCTTCAATATGCACGCCGCTGTAGACACCCAGCCGCACCTGGTGCGCCCGGTGCCGCAGCGCAGCGCGGCGCGTCAGAGCCGTGTCATAGGCGCGAATCACATCGTTACGACGCAGTACCCCCAACAGGCGGCGGGAATTGTCGCGGGCGACCACCGGCAACCGCCCCACGTCACGCACGCTCATGCGGCGCAAAGCAGTCCCCAACGATTCTTCAGGGTAGGCAACCAACAGTTGGCGCGTACAAATATCACCAACCAGCTTGTCGCTGCTCTCCTTTTGTTGCGCTACATGCCGGTTCGTGCGCTCCACATCTTGAATGGTTAAAATGCCTACCAGATCTCTGGCCTTGTTTACCACCGGCAGACCATGATGTCGCCAGCGCGAAAGCTTATTCATAGCCTCGGCGACCGTCTCTGTCTCATACAGCACGCGATCAGCGTCCTGGTTCATCACTTCGCCCACGGTAATGGCCTGTAATACTTCCACATCTCGCCCGTGCTGGATACGAATGCCTTTACGCGCCAGCCCCAGGGTGTAGACGGAATCTGCCTGCAGCCGCTGCGCCAAAATCATGCTGACGACCACGGCAAACATGAGGGGGAGAATGATGCGGTAGTCGTTGGTCATTTCAAAGAGGAGGAGAACGGCCGTTAATGGGGCATGAACCGCCCCCGCCAACACCGCCGCCATCCCCACCATCGCAAACGCCGGGGCATCAATTTGCAGCGACGGGAACAGTCGGCTCATCACTAGCCCATATGCCATCCCAGCCACCGCCCCCAAAAAGAGCGACGGCGCAAAGACACCGCCAGGAAAACCGCCGCCAATGCTAATCGGGGTCAAAATGAGCTTGGCAAACAGCAGCGCAATTAGCAGCCCCAAAGCCAGTTCCTCGCCGCCCAGAATCTTTTCAATGGTTTCATACCCCACGCCAAAGACCTGGGGCAGAAAAATGCCGATCAACCCAACGGCCGTTCCCGCCAAAGCCGGCTTGAGCCACCGCGCCAGCGTCAGGCGATGAAACAAATCCTGCGCCCAGTACAGCAGTTTGACATAATACGCCGCAATCGGCCCCGTCAACAGCCCCAGCCCCAGGTAAAGCAACAGTTCCCATACCGAATTTAGCTCATAAGCCGGAACACGAAAGGCGGGCTGCGCCCCGGAGACGGCCTGGGTAAACGCCGCCGAAATGACGGCTGCCAACACCACCACCCCCAGCGCACTGCCGCTTATTTCCCCCAATACAATTTCCAGGGCAAAAAAGACCCCGGCAATGGGGGCATTAAACGCAGCCGACACGCCAGCGGCCGTTCCTGCCGCCACCAACGCCCGCACCCGCTCATCCGACAGCCGCGAGAGCTGCCCAAACATTGAACCGAGGTTGGCCCCAATTTGCACCGAAGGGTCTTCTGGCCCCACCGAAGCTCCGCTGCCAATGGCTAATGCCGCTGCCACCGACTTGGCCGGAATGCGCCCGTAACGCAAACGGCCGCCGTACAGGGCGACCGCTTCCATGATTCCTGCGACCCCGTGGTGCCGTTCCTCGCCCACAAAGTTGTGCAAGATCACGCCCACGACCAGGCCACCTATGACGGGCAGCAGCAGCACTGTCCAGCCGCCCCAGTTCCCCAAAAAACCACCCAGTCGTTCAAACATAAACGACTGCGTTAGATCAATCATTTGCTTGAATAGCCACACGCCTATGCCTGCTGTTAACCCAACCAGCAAAGCTGCGCCACCTAAAACCATTGATTCTGATGGCTGTACTCTATCCAACCAAAGTGGAATATGCGTTCTCAAATAACTCTTCATCTTCATATTAACAAACACCTAGGTGGATTATATGCCCCTTGCCTGATCAAGCAAAAATAGGGCGCAGCCCTCCATCGCCCTAACCTTTCAAAACATCATGCACCTAACGCGAATAAACCGCAGGTGGCTGGTGCAAAGCCTCTTTTCTTACCAGCCACTATCAACCAGCCACCATGATGACCACAGGTCTTGTTTTTCACACAAGAATTTCACTGATATGGTACATTTGTTCATGCTAAATACGTATGGTAAGATCTTGCCTAACAATGACCATATTGTCTCAAACCAACTTCCTCAAAACACTCCCGGACCTGGTTTTAGCGCGTCTACCAGAACCATTGCGGGGGATCAAGGTAAACCAACCCTACCGTTGGCTAATCCAGTTCCATTATGGTGAACCCAGGCTCCATTATGAAGTCTCCCACGCCTATCGCCACAATGGTTGGGAGCTAGGCTTCCATTGCGAAGCGAATGATAAGCATTTGAATATGCTTTTATTGCGTGGTTTTCGGCGGCATTTGTTCGAGATTAAGGATTTGTTGGGTGAGCAACTGGAAGCGGAGATGTGGGATAGGGGGTGGACGAAGATTTATGAGGTGGTGCCAGAACGGCCGTTAACGACCGACTATCAGGCTGAATTAGGGCAGCGCATGGCACAGATTATCATCCATCTGCACCCGATCTATGTTGAGATGCGCAACAGCGTGGCGCAGATTCATCGGTAGGGAGGCGTTCAAATGAGACGAGTTTTTGAACTGTTGCTGGTGTTGTTGCTGGCTGGCTGTGGCGGAGGAGGGGGAAAAACGGCCGTTTCTCCTGAACCACCCACCCCTTCCCCCCGTGAACAAGAGATGGCCGAGGCCAAAGCTGGCTGGGAAGCGCAGCACATTCAGAGCTATCTCATTGACATTCAATACAACGAGCCGCAGAAAAACCCGCAAAGCGTTGTGGTGGAAGTACGCAATGGCGTGGCAACCTTTCTTGACCACGATTGTATGCCCCAGCGCACCTGCATCATGAGCAAGCTCGACCCGGCCGACTTCACCATTGACACCCTGACCGCTCGCGCCCAAACGCTGTTGCTTGCGGGCGAAATCACGCACCTTGTCTACCACGACACCTACCACTATCCTCGCGTCATCGAATCCGGCCAGGGTACGTGGTTGATTAGCAACTTCCGCCTCCTTGACGAGTAGCCGAGGATTCCAATCCTCGCTCAAACAGGACGCGGACGAACGCGGATAAACACGGGGCTAAAATCCTGCAAAATCCCGTTAATCTTGTCTAAAATCTCTGCGTTTCGGCCAGCAGTTCAGCTAGGTAGTGCTGCCAGATGGTGGGCCAGGAGTGGGTGCCGTGGCCGCGAGTGGCGGGGGTGATGGGGAGGAGGACAAAACGGCCGTTTTTCACCCGTCCCATTTCCCGTTCCACCAGCCCCAGCTCCGGCGGATTCACCTGATCGTCGGCCGAATTGATTGCCAGCAGCGGGGCAATAATTTTTTCCAGATGCGGCTGCGGGTTGTAGGTGCGCGAAGCGTCAAACTGGTAAATCATGTCGTTGGCATCCATGCGGCTTAGGTAGTCGGCCACAAGCTGGTCAAAGAGGGCATCGGCTTCGGGCAGGGTGGGAGCTAGGGTTTGCCAGTGGAGTGGACTACTGACCATGAAGAGGAGAGCATAAACGGCCGTTTTCAACCCCGCCGGCTGTTCGACATAATTCCCCCCCAGCCAGCCTGGGTCTTGGCGAATCCCGTCCATAATCATCCGCCGCGTCATCCGGTTACGGCCGGCGATTTGCACCGGCGTACTCGCCAGCGGCAGCAGCGCATCCATAAACGTCGGATACAAATACCCCCACATCCAGCTTTGCATCCCCCCCATTGACGTACCCATCACCAGCCGTAAATGGTTCACCCCCAGCTTTTCCGTCAGCAAGCGATATTGCGCCCGCACCATGTCGTCGTAAGTGTAGCGCGGAAACTGTACCCGCAGCCCGTCGCTGGGTTTGCTGGAACGGCCGTGGCCGATGCCGTCGGGCAGAATGATATAGTAACGGTTGGCATCCAAAAGCTGCCCTGACCCAAACAGCACCCCGGCAAACTGCTCCCGCAAAAACGCCTCGCCGCTGCCACCTGTACCGTGCAAAATCAGGACAGCGTTTGTCACTTGCCCATCTGCATTTTGCAGCGGCGTACCCAAAGTGGTCACATGCAGCCGCAGTTCAGGCAGCATCTCGCCCGTGTCAAAGACAAAATCGGAAAAAGTGTGGGTGGTTGATTGAGGTTCCATCCCCCCTATTGTATCTTATCGTTTCGCTATTCTGCCACACTGGCGGGGGCAACAACATGCTCCACACCCATATTTTCCAGTGCCTTTTTACCGCGCACGGTGATGTCGCTGGTAAAGCGGAATTCGTCGCGGCCGTCAATGGGGTATGCTTTGACGCGGTAATGGGTACCCCACGGCCGTTCCGCCACGGCCACGGTGATAGGCAGCTTGAGCTGGACGTAGGGGCTGGTGATGGCAACCTGATACAGCTTTTGACGCACGGTAGCGGCGTTGTGCTGTGGGTGCAGATAAAAGTTGGAGACGCACAGATGCTCGCGCTGGCCGTTGTTGTTGTTGTAAACCAGCGACCCCCAGATTTTGCTGTGGGGAATGGTGACAACGGTGTCGTCAGGTGTCACCATTTGAATGGAGCGCAGCCCCAAGGATTGCACCTCGCCATATGCCCCTTCAATATCTACCCAGTCACCGGGGCGATACGGCCGTTCGTAGATGGACACAATCCCAGCCACTACGCTGCTCAAATATTCCTGAAAGGCAAAACCCAACCCAATGGCGACGGCCACAAAGGCGGCCAAAATATTTTCTTCGGTGGGTATGATGAGCAGGTCGCCGATGCTGAGGAGGGCGGCAATGATGATGACAAGTTTTAGCACTGGCTCCAGCGGCAGCAGATAAAACCGAAGCCGGTCGGGGGCAATGTCTAATGCCCAGGCGACGGCGCGGCGCAGCATTTGAATGAGCAGCCAGGTGGTGAAAATGATGAGAAAGATGGCCCAAAATTGGATGTCGGCCGGATTGCGAAATATGCCAGCAGCTTCGTCAAGCATAATTAAAATTTCTCATCCACCAAATACCCTTCGCTTTCCAGCTTTTGCCGCACCACCGGGTAGCCCAATAACGTAACACGCCACAGGCCGTTGTATTGGTTGGCAATTTCAAGCTGGGTAAGCTGGTAAAGTGTTTGGCGAATTTGGTTGGTGGTAAAGGGGAGCAGCATACTCATGGTGTCGAGCGACATTTCGCCGTGCAGCAGCAGGGCGTGGAGAATGAAGAATGCTTCGGTGCCAAGCCGGGGAGGGATGTGGATGAGCTTAAGTTGTGACCAGGGCTGCACCCAAACGGTGTAGCCTTCGTCAACGGCCGCTTCTTGCTGTAATGCCATGTCAATGTTCAGGTCGCCCGACACTTGCAGGCAGCGCCGCCACCACGCCCAGGCTACGCCGGGCATTCCCCGGCAGTAGGCGGCCAACTGTTTGAGGTAATAATCCACGTTAACCCAGTCACCGTAATAATCAAGGCTGTCGGGGATGGTGTGGCGCAGGGCTTCTTCGGGTTCACTGTCGGCGCGGGGGAAGAGTAAACGGCCGTTATCCGCCCGCCGAAACACAAACGCCCCCCGATACGTTCGCCGCGCCAGTGACGGCAGCCAATATTGCAGCCGCGCCCCATCAAACGGAGCCAGCACCAGCGGCAGCGATAGTGCCGACTCAGCTTGCACCGCCATATCCAAAAAAGCCCATGACCAGCTATCGCAGGCCAGCAAACAGCGCGGTTGGGTGAGGTCTATCCATTCCAGCAACCGGTTAATGAGGGTAAAGCCGTCGTAATGACGCAAAAAACATTTTTCCAGCCGAGGCAGCACAAATGGGCCAGCCTCCGGGCGCATCACCTCCGTCAGCCAATCGTTGCCACCCGCCAAAATTTGCTCGATGGTAGGCGGGGTAATAATGCGCCAGCCCAGCCGCCGCGCCAAATCTTTGACCACTTGCTCGATGCCACTACCGGGGGTGTCGAGGATGACCTGGCAGGCGGGAAAGGGAACCGTTTCCAGCAGCCACGGCTCCAGCAGCATGTCGAGACTAAGCATGGCTTGTGTGGAGCTGGGTGGTGGGGCGGCCCATTCCAGCAGATAGGTGGGAATGTCGTAGAGGCCGCGTCGGGTCTGTGGCTCAAGCCCGGCGCGGTCACGAATGCGGTTCCAGGCATAGCTCATGTTTTGCCGAATGGTTTCACGCCGGGGGGGAAACGGCCGTTCAAACTCAGTCATGGGAATAAATTCCCACACAGGGCGTAAGGTACTAGATGAGATTGGAGAAAAAAATTGTGACATTGATTATTTGTTACAAACAGGACAGACAAAATTTGAGAGCTTTTTCCACCCAAGGACATTGACAGTTTAAGCGGGTGCAGACAAGAGATTAGGAGACTGAGAGACTCTCTTAGTCTCCCGGTCTCCTAATTTCCTTCCCGTTTATTTTGTAAATATGCAGAAAAAGCTCTATAACAAATAATCCACGGAAAGAGGCTAAACGGTGAAAAGAGGGGTTAACACTTCGCGGATTGTTTCCAGTAAATTAGTGCGCGAAACGGGCTTAGTTAGATACCGATTTGCACCAGCATCCAGCCCTTCGCGGATGGCATCCACCTGTATTTTGGCACTTACCATAATAACCGGCAGTTCAACCGTGGCCGGGTCACTGCGTAAATGACGGCACACTTCCAAACCATCCATATGAGGCATCATCACATCCAGCAGCACCACGTCAGGTTGCATCTGCTTAATCTTTTCCAGCGCATCCAGCCCGTCTTCAGCCTGGTATACGTCATATCCAGCAAACTCTAGCATCAATCGTAGTAGTTCGCGTGTTCCGGGTTCATCGTCAACTATCAATACTGACCAACTCAATGCTCGTACTCCTATACTATTGCCGGAATAGCGGCTGGCTCCCCTTAGGTTGAGCTTCTGGACGGCCATTCCGCCGTGACGATTTGTCACGCTGTGTCTTCGGTGTCATTTGGCGGCCTACGCCCACATCGTAATGGCATTGGCGAAAAAATTGTCACATTCTCAATAAAACTTAATCTTAAGGGTATTGGAGCATCCTTACGGGGCTCATTACGAAGAAGCTGGTAAAATAGATAGTAAAGCAGCAGAGCCGCGTTTGGCTCAATAGGTAAAATGTCATGAGCTTACAAGAACACCGTAGCCTGATTCGTCACCTGCTTGATGACGAAAACCCCGCCGATGCTATGGCGGTTTATTATGCTTACCACCATCCCGATAGCCGCACGCAGTTGCTGCCTTTTGTGGCCCAGGAAGCGGAACGGGCAGTGGGGTATGTGGCTTTGTCGCGCACGGGGATTGACCTGTTTCGGCCGTTGATGACGCTGCGTTTGCCGTATTGGGATATGGAGGCGAGTGTTGAGGTGATTTATGGAGCGATGCGGTCAGGAACGGCCGTTATCATCAGCACTCCCTCTCATTACCTCCCCCTTATCAATGCCGTGTTTGAAGTGCAGTCCGAGCAGCACCTGCGCGTGCTATATCTGGACCCCAGCCGCTTTGAGCCAGTGATCAACGTGCTGGTGTCACAAGACAGTGCCGCCAATGGGCTGCCCCGCTTTCTGGTTCACACCAACTCGTCCAGCGGCGAACGCGAGCTGGCAGCCAGCGCCAGCCTAAACTGGCAATCCCCGCGTTATGCGGAAATTGCGGTGAACACGCAGTCGGGACAGCGGCGACGTGGCTTTGGGCGCAGTGTGGTGGCGGCGATGGTGCAGCATTTGTTGACAAACGGCCGTTTGCCACTGTATGCCGTTGCTGAAGACAATGAAGCCTCTTACCAACTCGCCACCAGCCTTGGTTTTGTGGATCGCGGCATCCGCGAAACCCTCCTTTACGCCAGTTTACGCCCCCGCCCCCCCCTGTGAAAGTGCTGTTAAATCTGTTACAGGGTAATTGACACCCCCCTGATGGTCATGCTAACTTAGAGAGCGATACACTTGGTAGTACTGGAAGTTCTCATGGCGAGATTGCCCTCCCGGAGTATTCAGACAATCACAACAAGGTAGGACAAAAAATTTAAGGCAATCTGTATCCCGAAAACGATGCGGAGGTAAATGATTATGGGTAAACAGACAGGGGTTGTAAAGTGGTTTAGTCGCTTGAAAGGGTATGGGTTTATAAACCCAGACGACGGCGGCCAGGAAGTATTTGTGCATTATTCGGCCATTTTAGGTGAAGGCTATCGTAACCTGTACGAAGGCGACCGCGTTGAGTTTGAGCTGGTTGACAAAGGCAAAGGCCCCCAGGCTCAGCATGTAACCTCCAAGCGCAGCGTTGAAGCAGCCGCGACTCCGGCGATGGCTTTTCGATAAATCACGTTCTCTTTAACAACAGCAAGCCTCCGAGGATGTGACCAGCTTTGTTAGATCAATCCTCGGCGGCCTTTGCCCAAAGCTACAGCTTTTCCAGAAATGCCTTTGTAAAGCTGTTGTTGGCACTCATCCGTTTTACCAAAAAGTCAATCAAAAACGGAAAACGCATCAGCGTCCGCTGCATGAAGAAGGAACGCTTCATGCTGTCCCACATTGCGTCGTGAACCAGACCCTCATAATAGTGCATCTGGCTGCGCGACGTGTCCCCTTTTTGCAAAGCAGCATCTATCACCTGGGTTGCCAAATCAGCCGAGATGATGGCGTTGTGAATGCCCCCACCCGTTAGCGGGTTAATCAGCCCGGCTGCATCACCCACCAATAACGCCCCATCATATACGTGCTGCAAATGCTTTTGTGAGCCAAAATTAAGCTGCCAAATCGCCACATCCCGAATCTCACCGCCGCGCTTGAGCCGCTTTTTGATGTCGGGCATTTGCATGAATTCATCCAGCATTTTCTTCAAATTTTTCTTGAGCTTACGGAACAAATCCAGCCGCATCCCCAGACCAATGTTGGCCTGTTCATCACCCGTGGGGAAAATCCAGGCGTAGCCCGGCAGAATGTCGTTATAAAGGAAGAATTCAACCTGTCCGGGATGAATTTCAATATCCTCGATATAGGCACGCAGTGCTACAGCGCGGTGCAGGTCTACATGTTGGTTGGCCTCTGGCCGAATGGCTCGCAAAATGGGCGAAGTAACGCCAGCAGCATCCACCACCACCCTGGCTCGCAGTTCCTCTACCTGGCCGTTTACCCGCGCCTGCACCCCCACAATACGGCCGTTTTCCAGCAATGGCTCCTTCACATCTGCCCTACAGAATTCTGCTCCGGAGGCCACGGCATGGCTTTGAATAATGGCGTCCAGATGGATGCGTGGGGCCACAAATGATTCGCCACCGTGCCGCCCCTTGTGAAAATCAGCATCCACCACATATCCTTTTGGCGAAACCAGCCTCATGCCATGAAGCCGGTATAGCTCACCGCGTGCTTCTGCGGCCTTGATTTTGTCTCCCATGCCTAAACGGGTCATGGTTTCAATGGCTCCGGCCGGCACGGCATCGCCACACGTTTTATCGCGGGGAAAGTCGTGCCGGTCAATCAGCACCACATCGTACCCTTTTTGTGCCAGACCGGTGGCTGTGGTGGATCCGGCCGGCCCGGCACCCACCACAATCACATCCCGTTCCTTGGAACTACTCATTGTCTCTTCTCCTCATTCTCTTGTTCTGCTAAATTTTCTCTCTCTGGCGAATCATTTGCAGCAATCCGCGACAGCCATCGCTGACTAGCTGGTAGACGTATTCAAAATTGCCTGTGTAGTAGGGATCTGGCACATCGCGTTCGCCGGGGTGGCTGGCGAAGTCGAGCAGGCGGTAAAGGTGGGGGGCGTTGCCAAAGCGGGCGCGAATGTCGTGGAGGTTTTGGGCATCCATAGCAACGATGTAATTGGTGTTTTGCACATCATGGGCAGTAATTTGGCGCGAACGGCCGTTATACCCAATCCCATGCTCCTGCAACACCCGCCGCGTCCCCACATGCGCCTTTTCGCCCACGTGCCAATCCCCCGTCCCCGCCGAATCCACAGCAATTTGGTCGCCCAAACCCGCTTCATCCACCAACTGCTGAAACACCGCTTCCGCCATCGGGGAACGGCAAATATTTCCTAGACAGACAAACAGTACTTGAATCGCCACGTTTCACTCAAAGTAATCAGTAATCAGTAATCGGTAATCAGTGACTGATTACCGATTACTGATTACCGTCTAACCAAGCCGGCCTATAAGCCGCATTCTGTAGGCACTCGGAAGACCGAATGCTGGTGATCATCTATCTGGGAGTGCTGTTACCAACACCCTCGTGCAGCCTACCCGGACGCATAACGGAGCGAGCAGCCCCTAACGCCCTGCTTGGCCTTGCTCCCGGTGGGGTTTGCCTGGCCAGCGACATTACTGCCGCTGCCGGTGGTCTCTTACACCACCGTTTCACCCTCGCCACCAGCCGAAGCTGGCAACAATATACCTCTCTGTTGCACTTGCCGTCGGGTTGCCCCGCCCGGCTGTTAGCCGGCACCGCGCTCTGTGGAGTGCGGACTTTCCTCAGCAACCGAACGTCTCCATTCGGCCACCGCGATCACCCGGCCAGCTTGGTTAGCCAGATCGTAACTGGGTCGGGGTTAGGATGCAAATTTGGGCTTAAGGAGATTGGGAGATTGGAGATTGGGAGATTGGAGATTGGTGAAGGTCATAATCTCTAATCTGCAATCTCCAATCGCCGTTTTATCGCAGTTGGTTGAGGACGCGGCGGGTGAGAACGGCGGCCATGTCGGCGCGGTAGGACGCATCGCCGCGAAAGTCGCCGGGGTGGGTGCTGCTGGCATGGGCAGCAGCGGCAGCAGCTTCGATGGTGTCGGGGGTAAGGCCATGGGCGAGAGCCGCTTCGGCGGTGTGGAGGCGCAACGGCCGTTTATCAATCCCCGTCGCCGCCAGCCGCACCGAACCATCTGCCGCCTGCCAACCCGTCACCGAGACGATGGGATAGTCGGCGGGGGTGCGGGCAACCCGTGCGCTGCTGCCCCGGCCGGACGCGGTGGGGATGTCGAGGTGGGTGATGAGGCCAAACGGCCGTTCTTCCCCCGCCAAATAATCCGCCAGCGATACAGACGAAGCCTCACCAGCAAACAACGCCACTGATGTGTCCAGCACCAATAGCACCGCCAGCAACTCACTATCAGCCAACCGCGCCGCCACGCTGCCACCCATCGTCGCCGCATGGCGGTAGGTGTTTGGCCCAGCCTGTTGTATTGCCTGCTGTAGCAGCGGCACAAAAGCCAGCTCCGTTTCATATTCGGCCAAATACCCCCCCATTTCATCCAGCCGCGTCATGGCCCCCACGTGCAACGTGCCATCCATCTGCCGCAGTTGCCCTAGCCCCAGTGCCTGCAAATCCACTACAGCACTGGTTATGTCACCTGCCAATAGCTTGCTACCGCCCCCCAGGGGTACTGTATCTGGCTGCTGCACCAGCCGCCATGCGTCACTCAAATTGTCTGGTCGGTAATAGTTGTCTGGTCTTTTAGGCATCTCATCTTTCCTTGCCAAATAATTGGTATCTATTCAGGTGTCGCGGGTGTCCATCTTCAGCGCAGACATAGACTCCCGCTTTTGCAGAAATGACACTCGTTCTTGGTGCGTTTTAAGGAGACCTGAACAGTTACATCATTTCTGCATTGCTAATCGTGTGTAACAGCTATTTTACCCGCAAGCGAACAATTTAACAGATAAATGTAAGGATTGCTTTTGGTAACTGGCAAAAAACGGCCGTTTTCCCCCTGATTTGCGGAAAATTCAGCAATTGTGTAACCTTCTTTCGAGTAGTGGGTTTTTATCAATGTTGAGCCATCTATGGCGACGTTCAAATCATGTTGGAGGACTATATGTTGATCGAACGGATTCTTGGTGTTCTGAAGCTGGATATCAATACATTTGAAGACATTGAGCATGATCAAAATGCCACGATGCAGGCTGCCATTGTTGTAATAGCAGCAGCAGTCTTGTCTGGGATTGGCAGTGGGCTTGAGGCTGAAGTAGGATTCATAAGTGTGTTTATCGGTGTAACCATTTGGGCTGTTATAGCGTGGTTTCTTTGGTCGGCTCTTACGTATTTCATTGGTACCAATTTGTTTGGTGGTAAAGCTGATATGGGCGAGATGTTGCGCGTTATAGGCTTTGCCCAGGCTCCCCAAATGCTTAATATTTTAGGATTTATTCCAATTCTTGGTGGTATTATTCGCTTTGTAACAGGGATATGGGCACTTGTTACAGCCTTTATTGCAGTCCGACAAGGGTTGGATATAGATAATATCAAGACGGCTATTACTGTTTTGATCGGGTGGCTTGTCATGTTTATAGGCTCTCTGATTGTAGCAGGATTAGTTGCAGGGGCTGCGGTTATTGGCGGGGCTTTAGGCGGCTAATTATTCAACAGCAATAAAAAGCAAAAAAGCCAGTCAACTTGACTGGCCTTTTTGTTTAGCGGGGAAGCTGTTGGTTATGAGCGAGTTGGAGGAGGTGGTTGGCCGCTTGGCGCCCTGATGCTTGTTCAGCGGGGGAAAGCTGTAGGGCGGCAAACTCATCCTCATCCAGCAGCAGCGAACGGCCGTTTGCGTCCACCCACACATCCAGCGCCAAATCTTCACAAGAAACGGCCGTTTCCCCCAGCACCGCCGGCCGACACACATTGCAATACCACCCTTTCAGGTGCCCATCATCCCGGTCATAAACGGCAAACACGTTATACCAGCGGTCACTGTAAAACGTCTCAATAAACCGGTCGTTGCGCTTAAAGGTCGTATACCCCAAATCGATGTCATCGCGGTTAAAAAACGCCTCCAGCCGCACATAGCTCTCGCCTCGTTCCAGCACCACCGCCGGATATTGCCAGACAAAACGGCCGTTTTCATCCAACTTATACACTGTGATAGTCATCGTATACAAGAGACTAGGAGATTAGAGATTGGAGATAAGAGATTAATCTCCAATCTCCAATCCCCAATCTCCCCACACCCTACACCTCCCCCCCCTCCAAATACCGCCGCATCCCCGTCAAATGCGCCTCAAGCTCCACCAGCACATCCCGCTGCTCCGTCAATTTTTCCTCTTCCGCCCGCACAAAGCGGGCAAACGGCGCCACCGTATCCTCAATGCGCTGCGCCCCGCGCCGCATTTCCCGCTCAAACTGCTCCGTCAAGTTCGTCACCAGCTTGTGGCGCAGCGTCGCCAGCTTTTGTGCCAGCTCCAGCTTCGCCCGATTGCGGCGCGACGGCAAAATGAGCAGCCCCAGCGTGGCCGCCATCACCCCCGCCAAAACCCCGGTGACATCTAACCAAACGGCCGTTGTTGCCAAAGCCAGTGCCGTCCCCAATCCCACACCTACCCCGGCCAACCCAGTATTCACCACCGCTTGCCGCGCCGAACTTGCCAACTGCGCCGCCTCGCGCTGCTTGTCATAGCTGGCAACGGCCTGTTGGGTGGCGCGGCCAATCGAATCAATAAGCCGCTGGCGGTCATAAGCCAGCGTTCCCTCACGGGGGCCACTTTCCCCCACCACGCGGTCTACATGTTCGGCTTTGCGTTTGGCAAGATGACCAGAAACGGCCGTCCACTGCCGCAAATCCTGCTCCACCATCCAGTCCACCAACTCGCCCACCCGCGTATCAATCTCACGCGCCGTTTCTCCCACCACTTCTTGCTCAAAGTCGCGCTGCACGCGGCTGCTGTTTATCAGGTCAGGAATACGGCCAATCCGCATCCGTTCGTCAAAAAATTCATTCCCTCGCTTTTCCATGCTAAACAAAATGTTGTCAATCTCGCCCAACCGCGCCCTAAAGTTGCGCTGCATGTCGTCGTTGTAATACACCATCTGCCGCTGGATGTCGTCGAGCAGGCTGCTGTCGTCGCTGAGTGAATCGAGATCGTGCTGCACGCTGTCGATCTGTTTGCCCACCAGTTTGCTGCCCACGCCAATGGGGTTGAGGAGTTTAAGGCGAAAACGGCCGTTATCATCCAGCGTCTCCGTCACATACCGCTCCAGCGCCTCAAACCGACTGGCATTCCACACCTCCGGCTTGCCGTGCTTCGCCTGCTGCGCCAGCCGCGCCGACACCGGGAAAATGGCCGGAATGTCGCCAATCAGCCGCTGCGCCGACTCCGTGACAAATTGAATCACCTGCTCCAGCTCCTCATCGCTGCTAAACAGGTCAATTTTGTTCAGCACCAGCACAATCTTCTTGCCCCACTCTTTAATCTGGCTCAGAAAGTTGCGCTCGCTCTCGGTAAACGGCCGATCTGACGACGTGAGAAACAAAACAAGGTCACTGCGGGGGATAAATTCGGCCGTTAACGCCTCATGCTCGCGCAAAATCGCATTCGTCCCTGGCGTATCCACAATACTAATCTGCCGCAGCAGCTCAATCGGGGCCGTCCGCACCCACACCCCCCGATCCCCTGGAATCTGCACCGCTTCCGCCCCATACTTCAGTAAGTGGATCTTATCCGTCGTCGGTGTCACCCCCTCCTTCTGTAAATTCTGCCCCAGCAGCGCATTAATAAACGACGACTTGCCCGAATTAAACTCCCCGGCAATCACCAGCAAGAACAGCTCATCCAACTGCTGGATCGAATCCACCAGCGCCGCCCGGTCACTCGCCAGCGCATCCGTATCCGCCAGCAAATCCCGCACCCGCCCCAATATCTCCCGCGCTCGCTTTAGTAATTCTTCCTGCTCCGCGTTCAGCTTCAATTCCATAAAAACACCCTGATAAATAATGTCGAGGGACAACGTAAGTTAACAATGTATGCGGGTCAGGCTGTAGTTTCAAGGCCTGCCTTGAAACTACAGCTTGACCCACGCATTTTTTGGACACCCGTTTGGGGATAAGGTAACGTGTTACCCAACCCCCTCCTTCGCCGCCCAAATCTCGCGCAGCTCCATCACCCGGTCGCGCAGTTGCGCCGCTTTCTCGAATTCCAGCGCCTGCGCCGCTTCGCGCATCTCCGTTTCCAGCTCGGCAATCATCTTTTCCAACGCCTGCGGCGGCAAGTCGGCGGCTGTGGTGTAGCCGCTTTGCTGCTCGGCCAAAACCATGTCGGCCTCACGCGCCTCGGCAATGTCGTCGGTCAGGTCGTGGACAGCCTTGGAAATGCTGCGCGGGGTGATGCCATAGGCTTCGTTGTAGGCCGCCTGCATCGCCCGCCGTTCGTTGGTGGTGTCAATCGCCGCCTTCATCGAGCGCGTAATCTTGTCGGCATACATAATCACCTTGCCCTCAATGTGCCGCGCCGCCCGGCCAATCGTTTGCGTCAGCGACGTTTCTGAGCGCAAGAACCCCTCTTTGTCCGCATCCAAAATGGCAACCAGTGATACTTCGGGCAAATCCAGCCCTTCGCGCAGCAGGTTGATGCCAACGATAACGTCATAAACCCCCGTGCGTAGGTCGCGCAAAATTTCGGTGCGCTCAATGGTGTGGACTTCAGAGTGGAGGTAATGCACCTTCACCCCCATTTCCAGCAGATAATCGGCCAAATCTTCGGACATGCGCTTGGTGAGCGTTGTCACCAGCACCCGCTGCCCGTTGGCCGTGCGCTTGCGGATTTCCATCAGCAAATCGTCCACCTGGCCGCGCACCGGCCGCACTTCGACTTCGGGATCCAAAATGCCGGTGGGTCGGATGACCTGATGCACAATTTGCTCTGAATGCTCATATTCATACGGCCCCGGCGTGGCGCTGGTGAAGATGGCCTGGTTGAGCAGGTCGCTAAATTCGTCAAAGTTGAGGGGGCGGTTGTCGAGGGCACTGGGGAGGCGGAAGCCGTAATCTACCAGCGTCGTTTTGCGGCTGCGGTCGCCCGCAAACATGCCACCAACTTGGGGGATGGTCATGTGGCTTTCGTCTACGACAAGCAGGTAGTTGCCAGCAAAGTAGTCGAGCAGGGTCCAGGGGCGGGAACCGACCGGCCGTTGGTCCAGGTGCCGACTGTAATTTTCAATGCCCGATGTGAAGCCGATTTCGCGCAGCATCTCCAGGTCATACTTGGTGCGCTGCTCAATGCGCTGCCCTTCCAGATACATATTGCGCTCTTTGAAAAAGGCGATGCGCTCCGTTAGCTCTGCTTCGATGTCGTTGATGGCTTGCGCCAGCTTGTCCTCATCGGTAATAAACTCCCGCGCCGGGTAAATGGTGATTTTGGCGTGTTCCACCAGAATTTCGCCCGTCAGCGGGTCAAATTCGGCAATGCGCTCCACTTCGTCCCCCCAAAACTCGACCATGTAGGCGGTTTTGTCGAAGTAGGCGGGGAAAATTTGCAGGGTGTCGCCGCGCACGCGGAAGGTGCCGCGCCGCAAATCGAGGTCGTTGCGGTCATACTGGATGTCTACCAGGCTTCGCAGCAGCACGTCGCGCCGATAGGGGAGGCCGCGCTCGATTTCGACGGTGACTTTGCCCCACGCTTCGGGGTTGCCGATGCCGTAGATGCAGGAGACGGAAGCGACGATGATCACATCTTGCCGACTGAGCAAGTTGGTCATGGCTTGCAGCCGCAGGCGGTTGATCTCTTCGTTGATTTGGGTTTCTTTTTCGATGAAGAGGTCGTGGCGGGGGACGTAGGCTTCGGGCTGGTAGTAGTCGTAGTAGCTGACGAAGTAGGAGACGGCGTTGTGGGGAAAGAAGTCGCGGAATTCGCTGTAGAGCTGGGCGGCGAGGGTTTTGTTGTGGGCAATGACGAGGGTGGGGCGTTGGGTTTGCTGGATGACGTTGGCGATGGTGTAGGTTTTGCCGGTTCCGGTGGCGCCGAGCAGGGTTTGGTAGCGCTGGCCGGTTTCGACGCCTTCGACGAGGCGGGCGATGGCTTCGGGCTGGTCGCCCATGGGGTCGTATTCAGAGACAAGCTGAAATTTTGGCATAATTTTTGTTCCCAATAATTTGTCAAACGAACGTTCTATTATACCATAATTAACGGCCGTTTTTGCCAAAGTTCTAAATCTCCCATCGTATGCTAAAATGGAAAAACGGTAAACCAAGTAATTATTTGACTTCTCAATGCGTCTAGCCGTTTAGGAATATGAAAGTTATGGCCGAAGTTCAACTTCTCAGAAGAAGTTGAACTTCTAAATGAGCAACAGGAGAACCTATGTCGAATAAACGTGAAATTGCAACATTGGCGGGCGGCTGTTTTTGGTGTGTGGAAGCCGTTTTTCAAGATTTGCGCGGGGTTGAGAGCGTGGTGTCGGGGTATACGGGGGGGATGGTTGATAACCCGTCGTACCAGCAGATTTGCACCGGGCGCACCGGCCACGCCGAGGCGACACAGATTACCTTTGACCCGGATGAGATTTCCTATGCCGACCTGCTCTACATTTTCTGGCGCACCCATGACCCGACGACGCTGAACCGGCAGGGGGCAGATGTGGGGACGCAGTATCGGTCGGCCATTTTTTACCACAGCGAGGCGCAGCGACAGCTTGCGGAGCAGTCACGGGCGGAGACGGATGGGTCGGGTTTGTGGCCTGACCCGATTGTGACCGAGATTGTCCCAGCTTCTGCTTTTTATTCGGCAGAAGGGTACCACCAAAATTATTACAAAGATAACCAGAATCAGCCGTATTGCCGGGTGGTGATTGACCCGAAGGTGCGGAAGATGCGGAAGATGTTTGGTGACAGGCTGAAGCAGCCGGTGTAAGAGGGGGGGGCTGAAGTTTTGTTGTTTTAGTGCATTGCGCGGGACACCTGATTCTGGTCTGACCAAGACCATTTGCCCCGTGCAACGCACTTGCCAATGGCTTTGTGGAGGACGGAATGGAAGCGGATGTGGCGCGGTGGCGGCGGGAGTTTCCCATTGTTGATGAATGTGTGTTTTTGAACCATGCGGCGATGAGTCCGATTTCGCAGCAGGTGGCGCGGGCGGTGATGCAGCAGGTAGCGCAGCACGCGCTGTATGGGCCGCTGCGGACGGCGCAGTGGGAGCGGCGGTATGCGGAGGTGCGGGAGGGGATTGCGCGGTTGGTTAACGGCCGTTCTTCCCACATCGCCTTTATCCAAAACACCTCCGACGGTATTAGCCTGGTTGCCAACGGCTTCCCCTGGCAGCCGGGCGACAACGTGGTGCTGCCGGAAGTGGAGTTTCCGTCGAATTATTACGCCTGGGCGGGGCTGGCGGCGCAGGAGGTGGGGCTGAACAAGGTCAGGGTGGGGGCAAACGGCCGTTTACCCATTGACCATTTTCGCCAGGCGATTGACGGCCGTTCGCGCATCCTCGCCGTCAGCTACGTTCAGTACAGCAGCGGCTTCCGCAGCGACTTGGCAAAATTAGGCCAGCTTTGCCGCGACCACGACATGCTGCTGGTGGTAGACGGCACCCAGGCCGTGGGCGCGATGCAAATTGACGTGACCGCTGCGGGCGTAGACGTGCTGGCCGTCAGTGCCCACAAATGGATGCTGGGGCCACTGGGCATTGGCTTTATGGCTCTTTCTGACCGCGCCCTGGAACGGCTGGCGGTGAAAAAGGTGGGCTGGCTCAGCGTTCGCAACCCGTTTCAATTTAACTATGTGCTGGATTTATTGCCTACGGCCGAGCGGTTTGAGCCAGGGACAGCCAACAGCCCCGGCATTTTTGGGTTGGGGGCAACGGTGGAGATGCTGTTGGCGACCAGCCAGGCGCGGATTGAGGCGCGAATTTTGGCACTTACCGATTTGCTGTGTGCCGAGGTGGAGCGGCACGGCTATGAGGTGATAACGCCGCGTGGGGTGGGGGAAAAGTCGGGGATTGTCATTTTTCGTAGTGGGCGGCATGACAGCCAGATGCTGCTGGAGCGGTTAACGGCCGTTAATATCGCGGTGTCGCTGCGTAACGGCGGCATCCGCGTCTCGCCCCATTTTTACAACACCGAAGCAGAAATCGAGCAGTTGGTGGCGCAGTTGCCCACCTGATAAAGTAGCCGAGGATTCCAATCCTCGCTCTTTGGCCTGGGCCAAGGCCGAGCTTTGGAAAGCTCGGCTACCCCACCCGAATTTCACTCATCAACGCCAGCAAATTGCCGTCCGGGTCGCGGAAAAACGCCATCCACAACTCATGGTCGGGCATTTTGGCAACCAGCTCCGGCGGCTGCTCAAACGCTACGCCCCGTTCCAGCAGTGTCGTGTACGCCACCTGAATGTCGGGGACTTTGTAGTAGATGATGGAGCCGCCCCCTTCGCCGCTGTTCTTGGCTGGCACATCCAGCAGCAGCCGCACGCCGCCGCAGTCAAAGAAGGCCAGCCCCGGCGGTGCCTGAAACAAAAACCGCATCCCTAGCACGTCCCGATAAAACGGTACCGCCCGCGCCAAATCGGCCACGGGGACAGCAATTTGCCCAATTTCTTGTAAGCCAAACGGTTGTTCGTTCATAGGTTATTGGTTCAATCAAAAATAACTTTGCAGTTCCAGAAGTTCAACTTCTCTCAGAAGTTGAACTTCTAAATCCCAAGTTATTAACGAATGAACCCTATGAGGTCGTTTCCAAAATCCAGCAGGCGTGGTAAGGAAAACTCACTGTAATTGTTTCCCCGGGTTTTGGCACAGTCATTTGTCGCTCATTAAAAAGATCCGCCATGATGCTGGTGTTGGCAATTTGCAAACGAACGCGGACGATAGCTCCGAGGAAGGTGGCACTTTCGACAATGCCGGTGAGGTTGTTTTCGTCTTCGCGTCGGCCCAGCCGCAGCTCTTCGGGGCGCAAAGCCAGCGAGACGGTGGTATTGTTGGCTGCCTGGATGGGCTGGCTGACGGTGAGGGACTGGTTGTGGAGGGAAAAACGGCCGTTTTTCCCATCCACAACCACCACTGGCAGCACATTCAACTGCCCCACAAACGAAGCCGTAAACGCCGACGTGGGGTAGTTGTAAATGGCAAACGGCGTGCCAACCTGCTCAATAACCCCCTTGTTCATCACCACAATCCGGTCAGAAAGCGACAACGCCTCCTCCTGGTCATGGGTCACATAAATCGTGGTCATATTGAGCTGCTGCTGAATGCGCCGAATCTCGGCCCGCAAATCTACCCGAATTTTGGCATCCAAAGCCGACAGCGGCTCATCAAGCAGCAACACCTGCGGCTCAATTGCCAAGGCACGCACCAGGGCGATGCGCTGCTGCTGCCCGCCGGAAAGCTGGTAAGGGTAGCTTTTGCCTTTGTCGGGCAGTTTTACAAGCTCCAGCAGCTCCTGAATGCGCTTTTGGCTGGCATTGCCCGTTTTTTTGCGAATTTTCAGACCAAAGCCAATGTTGTCGGCGACGGTCATGTTGGGGAAAAGGGCGTAGGATTGGAATACCATGCCGATGTTGCGCTGGTTGGGGGGGCTGTTGGTGATCTCTTTTCCGGCGAGGCGAATGGTGCCGGCCGACGGCCGTTCAAAGCCGGCAATCATCCGCAGCGCGGTGGTCTTGCCGCAGCCGCTTGACCCCAGCAGGGAGATGAATTCTCCTTGTTGCACGGCGAGGTTGAAATTGGAAACGGCCGTTAATCCCCCAAACTGCTTTTGTAAATTTTCAATCTCCAAAAATGCCATAACCTTTTGCATCCTTCCTCAATTTACCTTGGCCCTGCCGTCACCTGCGTCGCCCCCGGCGCCCGATAGGTCAACCATTGGACAATTCCCATAATCCCCCACGTCAGCCCAAACGTTAAAATAGACAAAGCGGCCGGTTCATACGCCTTGTTCCGCACCAGCCCCGCCAAATACGGCCCATACATTGGGCGAGCCAAAAAAGCCGCAATCGTATACTCACCAACCACAATCGCAAACGTCAAAAAAGCCCCACTCAGCAGTGCCGTTCGCAAATTAGGGAAAATAACCCGCCACAAAATCGTCGCCCAGCTTGCCCCCAGGCTTTGCGCCGCCTCCGTCAGCGTGCGCACATCAATGGCCCGCAGCCCCGTGTCCACCGAACGGTACATATACGGTAACGCCAGCGACATATACGCCCCCACCAGCAGCAGATTGGTACTCCAAACAGCATTGGTCAAGGCAAATGGCGGCCGACTATAAATCCGAATGAGGCCAAACACCAGAACGACGGCCGGCAGCACAAACGGCAAAAACGCGATAAACTCCAAAATCGGCCGAATCTGCGGCAGCCGCAAATGCACCCAGTAAACCGTCGGCACAATCAACAGCAGGCTGCAAACAATCGTTAGAACCGCGATCTCGATGGAAAACACAAACGTCTCCACAAATTGCGGATCCCCCAGCACCAATTCATACGCCTTAAAGCCATACACCCCCCGCTCCGCCTTCAGCGAAAATTGCAGCGTCGCCAGCAGCGGCAAAAAAAAGTAAAGCACCCCCAGCAAAATCCACACCCATGACCACAAAGACCCTTTTTTCATGCCACCTCCCCTTACCGCTTCAACCAACGCTCAGAGCGGCGCTGCAACAGCGTATAGGTCACAATCGAAACCGTCATGATCAACACCATCCCTACCGCCAGCGCATACCCTAAACCAGGATCACGCAGCACGTCCCCCCGAATTTGCGCCCCAATCAAAATCGTCACCAAATTAAAGGTGCCGCCCGTCAGTGCAAACGCCGTTGCGTGCGCCCCAAACGCATTGGCAAACAGCAAAATCATCGTCCCCAGCAGCGAAGGCAGCAAAATTGGCAGCGCCACATAGCGCCAATATTGCCCCGATGTGGCCCCCAGATTTTCCGCCGCCTCCCGCCATTCGCGCCGCAGCCCCTCCAGGGCAGGCGTAATAATCAGCACCATCAAGGGAAATTGAAAATACATATAGGTGAGGCTCAACCCCCAAAAGCTGTACAAAGTAAACCCCTGCTTGTAAATATCCACCCCCATCAATTTCAACAGCCCCGTCATCAGCCCAATGCGCCCCATAGTGGCAATAAAGGCAAACGCCAAAGGCACCCCGGCAAAATTGGAAGCTACCCCGGAAAAGGTTAGCAACCCGGAGCGAATCCAGCGCGGCAGCCCGCCCAGGGTGACAGCGTAGGCCAATAGAAATCCAAAAATGCCGCCGCCCAACGCCGTAAAAGCACTGATGCGAATACTGAGCGTATACGCTTCAATGACAAAATCTTGCCATAGGTTGCCATAGTTGGCGAGCGTCCAGTTGCCTTGCAGGTCGCGGAAGCTGCCAATAAACAGAAAAGAGGCTGGGGCAAGCAAAAAAGCGATGGCAAACAGCAAAAACGGGACGACTCCCACCCATACCCAAACCTGCTTACGTGCTGACGTGGAAAGAGAGTTTTGTACCATACCATAACCTGGACGAGCCAGAACCAAAAACGTTACACAGAGATTCACAGAGAAGACCCAGAGAAGCACAGAGAAAAATGTTTTCTTGCTTTCTCTGTGAAACTCTCTCTTCCCTCTGTGAAACTCTGTGTCAGTTCTTGTTTTGCTTACAAGAACTTCATCGTTAAGGTACTAAAAAAAACCGCGCAAGGAGCATTCCTTGCGCGGTTTGGCTAACCTTATGTTATTTTACATCTGCACCAACAATAGAATCCCACTGGCTGGTGATGAGTTCCCGCGCTGTTGTTAACTGGTCTAGCGTGGGGAAGACGGCTTCGGCATACAGCTCAGGCGTAGGCAGCTTGTCCAATAGCTCCTGGGGTACGACACCGCGCTCTACCATGTCGTTAAACCGAATGGGGTGGCAATATCCTTTGAGCCAGATGAGCTGGCCTTCGTCAGAGTAGAGATATTCCATCCACAGTTTGGCGGCATTGGGGTGGGGAGCATAGGCACTGATGGCCTGAACATAGACCCCGGCAAAGACACCGGACGCGGGAACGACGACTTCGACGGCCGGGTTGCCTGCCAGACTATCGCGGGCAGCAAGGGCGTTGTAGTCCCACTGGATGATGATGGGGGTTTCTCCCTGAGCCAAGGTGCCTGTTTCGGCGATAACGGGGACAAAGTTGCCGGCTTCGTTGAGGGATTTGAAGAATTCGAGACCGGGCTGGGCATCGTCGAGGGAGCCGCCATTGGCTAAACCGGAAGCAAAGACGGATTGAATGGCCTGGTTAGAGGCGCGGGGGTCGCCAGCCAGGGCAACTTGCCCGGCGTAGTCGGCTTTGAGCAGGTCGGGCCAGTCGGTTGGAATGGTGGATACAAGGTCGGTGTTGACAGCAAAGGACAACACGCCGTAGTAATCGCCATACCAGTGGCCGTCAGCATCCTTGACATCAGCCGGGATGGAGTCCCAGGTTGAGACTTTGTAGGGTTGGGTTAACCCTTCGTCTTTGGATTGGGGGCCAAAGGCAAAGCCGACATCAATGACATCGGGGGCTTGGGGGCCGCTGTTGCCCTGGTTGGCTTTGATGGCTTCCAGTTCGTCACTGGAGCCAGCATCGGGGTCGAGTTCGTTGACTTCAAGCCCGTATTTGGTCTTGAAGGTGTCGATCATTTCGCCGTAGTTGCACCAGTCGTGGGGAAGGGCGATGGTAGTTAACATGCCTTCTTCCTGGGCGGCTGCGATTAGAGCATCCATTTCGCTCATTTCGGCGGCCGGTTCTTCAGCGGCTGGCTCTGCGGCGGCAGGTTCTTCAGCAGCAGGTTCTTCGGCGGCTGGCTCTGCGGTACCACCACAGGCAGCCAGAATGAGAGCGGTCATAAGCAAAAGGACAAGCCAGCGAATTTTCTGGCTCAGGGCGTTTTTAACTAGCGAGGACATATTTACTCCTTAATTGTTTTTTATTCGCAAATGACTCAAACACTGCTTGGAAAGTTTTTTATTTTTTTGTTAAACCAATATTTTTCTCCTCATAAAAACGGGACACGGACGAACACAAACGCTCACGGATGAATCTGCGTTCTGTTGTCTTCATGGTGGTCGGCGGTGTCGGTGTCGTTTCCTTTGAATGTTAGATTAAGAGAAAGTCGAAGATAGGGTGCATTGTATTATCAGGGGGGAAGTCTATCAGGAACAAAGAAGGGAGCAACAGATTGTTGAGGAGCGAAGATTAAACAAGCTACGAAAGAAGTTTAACTTCTTCTGAGAACTTATAGTGGGGCGGGGTTGGCTGTAGCCGGGATGAGGTCAATGGCATAAAGGTGAAGTGGTTCGGCATCTTGCTGGAGGTGAATGGTTTGTTCGTAGGTCATGCCCAGTCGCTGGAGGAGTTTGGCGGAGCGGTGGTTATTAACGGCCGTTATCGCCACCACCCTCCTAATCCCCACCACATCCCGCGCATAAACCAGCGTCGCCGCCGCCGCCTCATGGGCAAACCCCTGCCCCTCGTAGCGCGACAAAAGGGCAAAGCCAATATCCACATCCGCCAGCCCCTCGCGCTGGAGCAGGCCACACATGCCCAGCGGCGTGCCGTCCTCCCTGGCGGTAACGGCCAACAGGCCAAAGCCCTGTTTGGCGTAGGCATCCAGCAAGGCACGCTGAATATACCCCCGCGCCGATTCCAGATCGCGCACGCCCCGGTCGCCAATAAACTGCTTCCAGCCCGGCTCATGCAGCAGTTCCACAATAAAAGCGGCGTCGTCCAGGGTAAACGGCCGTAAAACAAGTCGAGGGGTTTGAATGTCGTTCATTTTTTTTGTGGGGTGTGGGGAGTGAGGGGTAGGTGGGAAGAGATCATTTCTCTACGATAATATCCTGAAGGTGGGCAATCGTAATATCAAGAAATCACCTAGATTTAATGTGAGAATGTGAACGATGTTCGTAAATGCTATCACGATCAAACGCTTCATCAGACAGCGTTAGACCCGTTTTCTTCAATCCAGAAACCCATATCAAGAAATCGTCGGCACGCTCTTTGGGCGTTGCCTCTTGCCAAAACGGGGTTGCCTTCGTCACACTTTTGGCTTGAACCTTAAGCGTAAAGATATAGTCCGCAATTCTGGAAAGCTGATATTCATTTAATGTGTCAATTTGTTCTTTGACCGCTTCACGTAAGATCACAATTAAACCTCAAGACAGGCATTAATGGATGTTTATCATCCATCCATGTAAATTATCTACTCAACTTAAAATATTATGCCATAAGACCATTCTAATTTGAAGCAAAACGATTATACACCATTTTGACAGGCCATTTAACGGCCGTTTCCATCGTCCATTGTTTGTGCTGGGGGTGTGGGGAGTGGGGGAAGTGGGGGGAAGAAACGGCCGTTTTACCCTTACTCATCTCTATGTTACACGATGCTGTCTAACCCCACCATCAACCGCGCTGGCGTAGGTCACCAAAACCTTTGCCAATCACCAAGACGCAAGCCATCCGGAGGCATCTCGCCAGCGTCAAGGGGAAGGAATGTTAGGAAATTTTCTAGGACATATATCCTTTTTTGGGATATGCAATGTTGGGATATTACAATCATGGTATAGGTATATGAAATGGTCTCTTCAGTTCATGATCCCAAGTATAAAATATTTTGCCGGCTAATCGTAGATTGCCGTCAAAGACAGGGAATAACACAGACGCAACTTGCCGAGAAATTGCAGCGTCCCCAATCGTTTGTTTCAAAATATGAAAATGGTGAAAGACGAATAGATTTGATCGAGTTCATAGAAATTGCAGATGCGCTTGGGATAGATTCCCTTAAATTTATTCGTGAGTTTCAAGAAGTCATTGCGGAGAAAAACACTTGAGTATTTTAACAGAGTGGGAGATCACTCCTCAACAACTTACAGACTTGCTTGAAGAAAACCCAAGTTTGAGAGGCATGTTACTCGGATATGTGGCTGAATTAAAACTCAAGGAAATCGTTACCTCCATCCCAAATGTTTCATACACGGTGAAGTTTGATGACCACAACAGAAAGAAAAAAGGCGACTTGTATATCATCTACCGGGAAAGAGCCTTTGATTTAGAATCGAAATCACTTCAATCAAGTATGATCAAATGGGATGAAAACAAAAAACGATGGACAGGGAAAGCACAAGTTGATGGAAGTGATAGACGGACTATTACTTTACCTGATGGATCGACTCTAAACACAACCTTACTTTTACGCGGCGACTTTGATATTCTGGCAGTCAATTGTTATGCATTTGAGGGCAAATGGCGATTTGTTTTTGCTCGCAATAGCGATCTGCCTTCCTCAAGCTATCGTCTTTACTCCGAAGAACAAAGGAAATTTTTGATAGCAAGTTTGATACCTGTATCGTGGCCACCAGAACCACCTTTTTATTCTAACCTTAGAGAGTTGCTGGATGAAATGATTAACAATGGAGAAGGAACAGACCCGTCAGACTTGGATTCAAAATAGCTCTATTTTGTAAAAACGAGAAAGTACGAGTGGTTTTTTCTTGCGTGGACTTGTTTTTTTAAGCGACTTATAACAGGCCGGTTGTTTCTAACAACAACAAAAAGATCCTTTGTATAAAAGCCGTATCCCTCATATTCATTAATGATCTCAACATGAGTCAGCCATTGCTTGCCTGCACTCACCTCATCTTGACATTTAACAATTAGTACTCCCCCTTTTTTCAAAACTCGGAATGCCTCCTGGCCTGCACTAAAGTACATGTCTGTAACTGCCCCATGCCACCTAGCTGTGCCCTTGTTTTTAGAATCCCCGTTGATTTCGTTGCCATTGGAATAAGCCTCACGAAATGATGAGTGAGAGCCGGAACCAGCTTTTTGTGAATTTGTTTTTCGATAAAATCCTTCCATATAAGGAGGGTCGAGAACAACACAATCTATTGAATTATCGGCATAGGGCAAACTACGACAATCCACTCCACTTGCAATGTCTGTTGCCTTTACTATATAAGAATCATCGGGAACATTTCGCCAGAAAACCCCTTTTCCATACGTTACATCAGCTACTAATGAACCTTTCGGGACATGCAGTTCTAAAATCTGAGGGAAAATTTCTGCATTACCTCTCACATAAGCAGATACAATCAAATCACTTGTGGTTTCTCCACTTTGAGTACGCTTTTGTGGATCGGTTTCTTCTTCAAAAAGTTTGGGCTGAATGGCTTTCATAGGAAAATAATATCCCAAATCAGGATATTTGTCAATTTCGCAACCAATATGCCGGACTAGGCAAATTTCAGGTTGAACTTAATGCTCGTAAAACCGCCTCTGGCTCTTTCGCCACAACATTTAGCAACACAAGAGCCGGACCATGTGGCTTTCGGTCTCCCCGTTCCCAGTGGCGCAATGTTCCCAGGCTAATCCCAAACGCCATCGCAAACTCCGCTTGTGTCATACTCACTTTTGCCCGCACCGCCTTAATGTCTAGCGGTGCAAACTCATGCACAATCGCCCCGTTTGTCTGCCCCTCGGCAAACTCTATCGCTTCCGTTAGCCCTTGCTTAATACTTTCAAACAGTTCGTTCATCATTTGGCACCATAACTTTTAACCAGGAGGTGTGGCAATTTTGCCAATTCATTGTGCAAAGATAGTCATTATACAGCACGTATGTAATCCAATGGATTATATTTGTTAAGAAAAATAAGGCCAGGATTTTATCCAACCAAAACCGCACCCAGCCCAATTTGTGCTAAAATCCCGCATTCCAAAAGGAAACAAATGGGCAATTGCCCATCATGAAGTAACACAGGACGCGGCTGGCCTTGCTCAGTAAAATCAGGCAAATCTGGTCAATCTGCGTCCTATTTCTACAAAACCCTATGTCCTGGCACAAACTGCGCCCCCGGCGCGAGGACGCGCTGGCTATCGCCGCCCTCACCCTGTTCATCATCATTTTCTTCTGGCCCGTCCTCACCCGGCAGGCATGGCTGCCCCACGGCGGCGGCGACCTCGCCTCCTTCCTCTACCCCATGTACCGCTTCGCCGCCCAAAGCCTTCGCAGCGGCCAAATCCCGCTGTGGAACCCCCACCTCTACGCCGGTGCGCCTTTTATTGCCGATAACCAATCCGGCCTCTTTTACCCGCCCAACCTGCTCCTCTTTCTCCTCAACCCCCGCTTTAGCTACTATGCGCTGGAACTGCTGGTCATCGGCCACATTTGGTGGGCAGGAGTGGGGATGTATGTCTGTGTGCGCCAATTGCAGAAAGACAGCCAACGGCCGTTTTTCCCCCTTCCCGCCCTCCTCGCCGCCACCGCCTTCATGTTCTCCGACCTCTTCATCACCCACATCGGCAACCTCAACCTCATCGCCGTCGCCGCCTGGCTGCCGCTCATTTTTTTGCTCTTCCACCGCGCCGTCCACAGCCAACGCGGGCAAATGGGCTGGGCAGTGGGCAGTGGCGCACTGCTGGGCATCGCCACGCTGGCCGGGCATGGGCAGATGACCTTTTTGCTGGGGGCACTGCTGGGCAGCTACGCCCTCTACGCCACCCTGGTGGAACGACGCGCCGCCGCCCTGCCGCTGCTGCTGCTGACGGGATTAACGGCCGTTTCCCTCGCCGCCCTCTCCCTCTTCCCCGCCCTCGCCGGGGTCCGCCACACCGTGCGCGGCAGCTTTGGCGAAGCCAGCAACTACTCCCTCCCCCTGCGCGGCCTCATCGGCCTGCTGGCCCCCAACTTTTTTGGGCGCGGCGCAGTCGGCTTTTGGGGCGATTGGCCCCGCGTCGAAGCCGGTTACGTGGGCGTGGTGACGCTGCTGCTGGCTCTGGTGGGCAGCGCAGGCTGGCTACGCGCAAAACAGTGGCAAAAACCGCTATTTTTTCTCCTCACGGCCATCGTGTTTATGCTGCTGGCCTTGGGCGACAACGCCCCGCTCTACCCGCTGCTGCTGCGGCTGCTGCCCAACTTCCCCTTCCAGGTGCCAGCCCGCTTTGTCCTGCTGGCCGATTTCGCCCTGGCGATGCTGGCGGCGTATGGTCTCCAATGGTTATACGAACAAACTTGGGGGGCGCGGGAAAAGTGGCTGTGGCTGGCGGCAGCGGTAGTGACAACAGCAACGGCCGTTTATCCCCTCTGGCAGCTTCATTTTACCCTGGAAGGGCAGCGACAGCCGCAAATGCGCGGGGCGATCTGGCTGCTGGCGGGGCTGATGCTGGCGGGGTGGCTGCTGATTAACGGCCGTTTACACCACAAACTGAGCGCGGAAAAAACGGCCGTTTTGCTCACCCTCCTCCTCGCCGCCGACCTCATCGGGCTGGGGCGCACCGTCGAAATTGACCCCAACAGCCCCGTCCTCGGCTTTGCCGACACCCCCGCCCTCCAATTTTTACAAGCCGACCCCGGCCTCCACCGGCTCGACATTGCCACCGGGGCATGGCAGCCCAGCCTGCCGCAAATGACCAATCTCTACAGCATTCGCGGCGTGTTTAACCCACTCGACCTCGCCAACTACGCCGCCTACATCGGCTCCGTCGGCTATCGCGGCTCGCCGCTCTACAACCTGCTGGGGGTTAAATATGTCATCGGCGGCAAAAACACCCCACCCGGCGACACCACTTTCATCATTCCCGTGTTTGATGCCGACCCCAACGTCATCGTCTACCTCAACACCCGCGCCCTGCCCCGCGCCCTGGTGCTGCACAACGCCATCGCCGTCGGCAGCGATGCGGAGGCTTTTGACTTGACCCACCGCGAGGCGTTTGACCCGTCGCAGTTGGTGGTGGTGAAAAACGGCCGTTCTCTCACCCAAACCCCCACCCCCGCCCCCATCGAAATCCTGCAATACGACCTCAACCAAAGCCGCTTTCGCGTCACCACCGATCAGCCCGCCTACTTCCTCCTCAGCGACATCTATCACCCCGATTGGCGAGCCAGCGTAGACGGCCAGGAAGCGGAAATTTTCGCCGCTGACTACGCCCTCCGCGCCGTCTATCTGGAGCCGGGCAGCCACGAAATCCGCTTCTGGTTCCGCCCCGCCAGTTGGCAAATGGGGCTGGCATTAACGGCCGTTAGCTGGCTTGCCCTGCTGGTTTACGGCTGGCTCACCTTTCGCCGCTCCATTTTCTTTAGACAGGATTTACAGGGTTCACAGGATTTTGGCCGTTTGTGACGAATCCTGTGAATCCTGTAAATCCTGTCCAAAATTCCTCCCCATCCCCGCCCCGTGTTACAATCCCACCCAAAATCAGCCACCTCACCCAAAGCCCCACCCCTTTGCCACTTGGCGGCTTTGCGTGAAACGACATTATGCACAACCAATCATTTACCTCGGCCGTGGGGCAAAAATTCCACCCCAATGGCCGCGTCCGCACCTTTCCCGGCAACACCATCATCAGCTTTGTCCCGCCCAACTCCCCCATTTTTGCCCACACAAGCTGGGTGCAGGCGCAAATCCAGGCGTTGCCGTTTGCCCACAAATTTGGCTTCTTGCCCCCCAGCAGCTTCCACATGACGGTGATGGAGCTGCTGTGTGACCAGGTGCGCCTGCCAGAGCGTTGGTCAGACCAATTGCCACTCGACGCGCCGCTGCGAGATGTGGATCAATTCTTCACCGAGCGCGTGCCGCACATTCCGCCACCGGCCGCCCTGCGAATGCGGTTTGTGGAAGTGGCCCAATATACGCCGACGTTGAATTTAATGCCCGATGATGAAGAAACGGCCGTTTCCCTGCAAACCTACCGCAACGCCATCGCCACCGCCACCGGCGTCCGCTTCCCCGACCACGACAGCTATCAATACCACATCTCCACCGCCTACCGCCTCATCAACCTCAGCGCCGCCGAAGAAGACCAGCTCGCCGCCACCCTCCAGCCCATCAACGCCACCCTCCGCGCCAGCTTCGGCCTCTTTGCACCACCCCCGCCCCAGCTCACCTTCTTCGACGACATGTTTGCTTTTTACCCTATTGGGCAACGCACGCAGTTGACCAATAGGTAATTTTTTACAACGTATTGCGTATTCCGTACCCTCAATTTTACGCAATACGCAATACGCAATACGCAACCTATGACCCCCAAAACCAACATTCTCCTCATCACCAGCGACCAGCAGCATTGGACCACGCTGGGTCTGCTCAACCCCGAAATCCACACCCCCAACCTGGACAGGCTGGCGGCGCAGGGGACACTGTTTGAACGCGCCTACTGCCCCAACCCCACCTGCTCCCCCACCCGCGCCTCCATCATCACCGGGCTATACCCCAGCCAGCACGGCTGCTACTCCCTCGGCACCAAGCTGTCGGAAAAGGTGCCGACGCTGGGCGACAAGCTGCAAACGGCCGGTTATCGCACCGCCCTCGTCGGCAAAGCCCACTTCCAGCCCCTCCTCAGCACCGACCAATACCCGTCGCTCGAATCGTACCCCATCATGCAAGATTTGGATTTTTGGCGCGGCTTCCACGGCCCGTTTTACGGCTTTGACCACGTGGAGCTGGCGCGAAACCATGTGGACGAAGCCCACGCGGGGCAGCATTACGCCATCTGGATGGAGGAGCAAGGGTGTCTGAACTGGCGCGACTATTTCCAGCCGCCCACGGGCAACAACCCCAACCAACAGTGGCTATGGGAAATCCCCGAACAGTTCCACTACAACAAATGGATTGCCGACCGCAGCAACGCCCTGATGAGCGACTATCAGGCGGCGGGCGAGCCGTTTTTCCTCTGGGCCAGCTTTTTCGACCCCCACCCGCCCTATCTGGCTCCCGCCCCTTGGGACACGATGTATGACCCCGACGCGCTGACGCTGGCGCGGCTGGTGCCGGGGGAGCATGAGAAAAACCCGCCCCATTTTGGCATGACGCAGCAGGAAAACCCCGATTTTTCGCCGTGGGCTGAACCGCACGGCCACCACATCCACGGCTTCCGCTCCCATTTGTGGGAGCAGGAGACGCTGGCGAAGGATACGGCCGTTTATTACGGTATGGTCAGCCTGATGGACAAATACATCGGCCAAATTTTGGACAAGCTGGATGAGTTGGGGCTAACCGACAGCACCCTGGTCGTCTTTACCAGCGACCACGGCCACCTCTTTGGGCAGCACGGCATGACGGCCAAGGGGGCATTCCACTACGAGGATTTGATCAAGGTGCCGTTTATGGTGCGCTGGCCGGGCAAGGTGGCGGCTGGAGAACGCAGCGCGGCACTGCAATCGCTGGTAGACCTCGCCCCCAGCTTTTTGGCAGCGGCGGAGCTACCCATTCCGATTGAGATGACCGGGATCAATCAGTTGGACTGTTGGCAAACGGCCGTTTCCACACGCAACCACATCATCGTCGAAAACCGCCATCAGCCCACAACCGTACACCTCAAAACCTACGTCAATGAACGCTACAAGCTCACCGTCTACTACAACCACCCCTATGGCGAACTGTTCGACCTGCACGCCGACCCCCACGAAATCAACAACCTGTGGGACGCGCCAGAAGCGGCCGTCCTCAAAGCCGACCTGATGATGAAGCTGCTCCACGCTGAAATGGGCAAGGAGGTGCTATCAATGCCGCGCATTATCCATGCGTGATATGTGGAAGGGATGTTATAACGGCCGTTTCTTCAAGCCACTGTACCTTTTTGCAAATTTTCTAGCGGCCGAATGAGAAGCTGGTTGATCGCCTCAGCCAGCTCTTCGGCCGAGCAAGGCTGGTCGTGGTCAAGCCACCATTTGAGCAAGCTAATCATGGTGGAGACAAAATGATAGGCCACGAGGTCATCCGAAAGGCCTGTGCCGCTAAATGCAGCACGGCCTTCTTGCAAACCCACCGCCACCAGGGGTGCCAACAGCTCATCGGCAAACGGACTGCGAAAAACGGCTTTCATTAGCGTGGCGTTTTTAGCGGCAAACTGAACGGCCGTTAACGTATTCCTCTCCGGTGCCTGTGCCGCCGTCGCCGGAAGCAGCACCCCTTGAAACGCCACCAGCGACTCCTCTACAATCGCCAGGAACAACGCCTGCTTACCCTCATAATGGCGAAAAAAAGTTTTGTATCCCACCTGCGCCCGCTGCGTAATTTCCCGAATGGTAATTTGCTCATAATCCCCTTCATCCATCAGGTCAATCAACGCCTCACGCAACAATCTATGTGTCCGCTGTACCCGCAAATCATCCTGGTTCATACTAATGATTATACACGACTTGACACACCCCACTACTTATGACACACTAATACCCATAAATAAACCAAAAGGCCATAAAAGAGGCAAAAGGATTGAAAATGACAACTGAAACAAGCAAAATTGCGATTGTTGGGGGTGGCCCGGCAGGACTGGTGATGGCGATTGCTCTGGCGCGAAAGGGGATCAAAACGGCCGTTTTGGAGCGCGACCAACACCCCGCCATCGCCTCCCGCTTCAACCCCGACCGCTCCTACGCCATTGACATCACCGGCCACGGCCTGAAAGCATTACGCTACATTGATGCCTGCGACGTATTCGACAACCACATGCTCCCCTTCAAAGGCATCAAAATGCAAGTTGGCCGCCATACAAAAATTGAGCCGTGGAACGACCAAGGGTGGACTGGATCGCGGGGAGATATTTTGCTCGCCCTGCTAGACAAAATTGAAGGCCAGTACGCCAACCACATTTCGCTGCGATACGAAACGGCCGTTACCGACCTCAACGTCTACACCGGCGACCTGACAACCCGCACCCCCAACGGCACGCAAACCGACACCTTCGACTTCATCATCGGGGCCGACGGCGGCGGCTCCGCCGTTCGCCAGGCAATGGAAAAACAGCTCCCCGCCTTCACCACCCACTACGAAGAAATCCCCAACTACGCCACCATGCTGGAACTCGACCGCAACATTGACACCCTCGATCCCACCTACCTCCATATCCTCAACCGCAACCCTTTCTGCGTCGCCGGAGCCATCAACGGTGCCACAGGCAAAGAAAGCGTCCGCTGGTTTTGCGCCGTTGGCACTAACCATCAGCTACAGTTGGACAGCACCCAGGCCGCCCAACAATTTTTTGCCCAAAAAGCACCCTCCCTCCTCGACCTAATCAGCCCCCAGTCACTCACCGCTTTTGCCCAGCGGCAATGCTTCCACATTGGCAAAATGCTCAGTTGCTCCCAGCTCTATGGCGGCAAAGCAGTGCTGTTGGGCGACGCTGGCGCACCATTTTCCCCCATTGGGCAGGGCATCAACGCCGCTATGGAATCAGCCATCTGGCTCGACCAGGAGATTTTGAGCGCCAACCCCATCCACCTCTATCAAGCGGCGCAGCGATATAGCCTGGCCTGGAAACCTGAAGCCGATGCCGTTACCTGGATTTGCAAAAAGCTGGTCTATGGCCGCCCCAGCCACATCCTCCGCATGGCGCTGACCACGCCACTTGGCCTGAATGTGTTGAGCAACGCCAAACAAACCCATCTCTCATATGCCCAGGTCAAGCGGCAAGCACGCGCCCTGCGCCCCCTTTGGGTATCGTAGCGGTTATTGCCACCATAATTTGGATGGTCACTTACTTCCTGACATAATTCCTCTCGTAGACAAGATTCAACTGGATGCAGTGCAGTTGTATCAACAAATGAATGCCAATCAGAAGCATGAGGGATCAAGCACATGCCCAATCCCTCACGCTTCTGGTCTTGCAATCTCTAGCGTATCTATACAGGTGTCATTGCGAGAGCCTGCCCTGAGGTCGCCGAAGGGTCGAGGTGACATATGTTGACCTAAAACTCGTTCGTTCGTGATCCTGTATAGTTACTCTCGATTTACGAAGGAAAAGATGAGCAAACAAAAACCAATAACGGCCGTTCTTCTCGGTGCAGGTCTGCGCGGCAGCTTTGCCTACGGCCCCTACGCCATTCAACACCCCGAAAACCTGGAATTTGTGGCCGTGGCTGAACCCGACCCCGTGCGCCGCGCCCAGTTTGCCACCGCCCACGACATCCCCGCCGACCGGCAGTTTGCCAGTTGGGAGGAGCTGCTGGCCAAGCCGCAAATGGCGCAGGCGGTTTTTAACATGACCCAGGATCAAATGCACTACGACTCCTCGCTGGTGGCACTGGAAGCGGGCTACGACATGCTGCTGGAGAAGCCAATGACCAACACGCTGGCGGAAACGGTGGAGTTGGTGCAGGTGGCGGAGAAAAACGGCCGTTTTCTGCAAATCTGCCACGTCCTCCGCTACACCCCCTTCTTCAAAACCCTCTACGACATCATCCAATCTGGGCGGCTGGGCGACATCATGACCGTCGAACACCGCGAAAACGTTATCTACTGGCACATGGCCCACAGCTTTGTGCGCGGCAACTGGCGCAACCTGGCCTCCTCCAGCCCCATGATTTTGGCAAAATGCTGCCACGACCTCGACATCCTCTACTGGAACATGAGCCAACCGGTGCAAAAGCTCCACTCCTTCGGCTCGCTGCGCCACTACCGCCCCGAAAACGCCCCCGCCGGAGCCACCCCCCGCTGCACCGACGGCTGCCCCGTTGACTGCCCCTGGGATGCCCGCAAGCTCTATCTCAATATGTACAACAGCGACTGGCCGATTAACGCCCTCGGCACCGACCTCAGCGAAGCGGGGCGGATGAAGGCATTGCAGGAAGGGTGGTACGGCCGCTGCGTTTACCAATGCGACAACGACGTGGTAGACCGGCAAACGGTCAACATGGAATTTGCCGACGGCACGCCGGTGGTGATGGTGATGCACGGCCATTCCCACGAAGAATCCCGCTCCATGCGCTACGATGGCACCCGCGCCACGCTGCGCGGCTACTTCTCCCATTTCCGAAAAGCGATTGAAATCCACGACCATCTGACGGGGCGGGTGGAAGAGGTTGCCATTCCCGAAGCCAGCAGCGGCCACGGCGGTGGCGACAACGGCATCGTCCACAGCTTTGTCCAGGCGCTGCGCGGCGAGGAAACGGTCTCCACCACCGCCCGCGAGTCGCTGGAAAGCCACCTCATGGCCTTCGCCGCTGAAGAATCCCGCCTCAACGATGTCGTTGTGAACATGGCCGACTTTCGGGCGCGGGCAGAAGCGGGTAGCCAACATGGGTAGCACCTGGTTTCTTGCCGCTATTGTGTCCGCTTTTGCCCTGTCGGGGCAGTCGCTGGCTTTTCAGCGGCTCCAGCAGCATTTCCCAATCAAGCTGTACCTGGCCTATGTCTGGCTGGGGGCGGCGGTGGTGCTGGGAGTGGTTTATGTGCGGTTGGGGGATTTAACGGCCGTTTCCCACAACATCCCCTGGCTCACCCTCTCCGCCCTGTGCAGCCTCGGCGGCATTTTTGCCTACAATCGCTCCATTCAGGTGCAAAACAACCTCGGCTACGTCGAAGCCGTGATGGCGCTGCGAATCGTCCTGGCCTACGTCGTCTCACTTATTTTGCTTGACGCAACCATTGATCTCAGGCGGCTGCTGGGCGTTATCCTGGTCACATTTGGCGTTTATCTTGTCGCCGAGCGGATTCGCTTTCGCCGCGATGCCTTTCAATTTGAATGGGTCAGTTGGGCTTTGGCGGCCGGGCTGTTTTTTGGCCTGCTCACCGTCTTTGTCCGCCTGGCAACCGACGGCGGCGTATCGGCGCAAATTACGCTCGTTTTCGTCCTGTTGGTAGCCGGTCTCATCTTCCTAGCTGGCTCCATTGCCGACAAAACCCCGCTGCTCCCACCCGCCTCGCGGCTGTGGCTCATCGCCATCGCCATCCTTTTCGCCATCATTGGCAACGCCGCCGAGTTCATCTCCTTTGAAACCACGCCCAACCTCGCTTACGCCATTGCCATTGACAACACGCGGATGATTATTCTCTACGTCATCAGCCTGTTTATGTTTACGCAATCGCTGCAAAAGGTGAAAGCGGCCGGCATTGTGCTGGCGTTTATAGGGGTGGTGCTGTTAGGTTGAGGAAACCAGAAGCCGCTTTTAGATTGGGATCAGCTTATTCTAAGAAGAAGGCTAGCCACAGCAAGAAATTCGCCACACACGTCATTCTGAACGAAGTCTTCGGAGTGAGGAATCTTACGCTTGTCTAAAGCCTGAAAGATTCCTCGGGAGACCTCGAAATGACATGTACCAGGGTCTCTTTCTCTAAATATTGGCAATCTGGGGTGGGAAATAGCTAAGGTAAGAAAGGGTTCGATTATGGAAAAGTATGTGCAGCTTGATTTGGGACGGACTTGGCAAATTACAACAGACGGGGAGATTGGGTTAGCGGGAAAAACGGCCGTTTTCGACCTCCACCACACCCTCCAAAACATCGCCAACCGCTCCGTCACCACCCAATCAGGCGACAGCCCCACCATCGAAATCAAAAGCACAGGCGGCAGCGGCGAAGGATTCCACTGGCAGGCCAGCCCCGACCACGTGCTGCTACAAGGCAACGGCAGTCGCGGCGTTGCCCACGCCATCTACCACTTTTTGCAAATGCTCGGCTGCCACTGGCTCGCACCGGGCGAGCTGTGGACGGTACTACCCACACAAGCCCAGGCTACCATCCCCGCTTCCGGCTCGCAAACCCCCACCTTTGCCGGTCGCTGCCTCATCATCGGCCACCACGCCTTCATGAAAGATGTCAACGACTGGATCATCTGGGCGGCGCGGAACCGCTACAACAACATTTTCCTCCACCTCGCCCCCAACGACGTCGGCGGCGGCTCAGTGCCAGACTGGTTTTGGCAGGTAAAGCGGGCAGAGGCAGTCAAACTGCTGCGCGACCGAGAAATGACCATTGAAATTGGCGGCCACGGGCTGCCGTCGCTGCTGCCGCGCAAGCTGTTCAGGCAGATGCCAGAAACGTTTCGGGAAGAAAACGGCCGTCGCACCAAACGCTACAACTTCTGCCCCAGCAGCGAGGCGGGCATGGCGATGGTGCGCCAAAACGCCCGCACGTATTTTGCCGCCCGCCCCGGCTACGACGTGTACCACGTTTGGGCCGACGACATCCCCGGCGGCGGCTGGTGCAACTGCGCCCGGTGCGCGGGCTATTCAGCCTCCGACCAGCTTTTGCTGGCAACCAACACCCTGGCCGAGGTGCTGGCCGACCTGGAGCCAACGGCCACTATTGCCTATATCGCCTACCTTGACACCGAAGTGCCGCCGACCCAGGTGGAGCCGTTGCCAAATGTGAGCCTGCTTTGGGCGCCGCGCACGCGCCATTACGGCCGTTCCCTGGCCGACCCCACCTGCCCATTTGCCCCGTACTACAACGAAACGCTGGCGGCGCAGATCGAGGTTTTTGGGGAAAAAACGGCCGTTTTTGAATATTACAGCGACGCCATCCTCTTCAAATCGGTGCTGCCCGTGCTGCCCCACATCATGCAGCAAGATTTGGTCAAATACCGCGACCTGGGTGTGGCAACCATGCAAACGCTCATGACCGGCACCCGCCCCTGGGTCACGGCACAGCTTGCCAACTGGCTGTTTGGGCAGCTAACGTGGCAGCCAGTGCAAGACGTGGACACGTTGGTAGCGCAATTTTGCCAAGCAGCATTTGGGGCAGGCGCAGAGGAGATGGTTGGCTATTATGGGGCGTTGGAAAAGGCATTTACGGCCGTTCTGCAGCAAACCCCCGACCAGCGCGAACACGGCTTTGCGCTAAACCTCTCGCCGTGGCGGCTGGTAAAAGAGCCAATGGCCGACATGGAAGACCCGATCCATGCCACCGCCGCCACGCTGCAAGCCCGCGCCGCCCAGTTGCCGCAGTTGCTGGGCTGGATTGACGAAGCCGCCGCCCATCTGGCCGCCGCCCAAAGCCACAGCCAAAACCCGCGCCTGGCCGCCGAAGCCAAAGCGTTTGCCCTGCTGCGGCCGTGGCTCAAGTTCAACAGCTACCGGCTGGCGCTTTATGCCGCCGTCAAAACAAACGATCCGCAACTGCCGTTGTTGTGGCAGCAAACCAACGCCGCCTACGAGGCGGTGCAGGCGTGGGGTGCCAGCCACATCATCGAGCCGCTGTATCAGCAAAATTTCAAGACGATGACGTTTGTCTTTTGGGGGCTGCGGCTGCGGCAGATTTTGGGGGAGATGAGGGGAAAAAACGGCCGTTTTTTCACCAACCTCGCCACCCTCACCCACCTCGCCACCAGCTTCGCCCGCATGGTTCTGGGCTACAGGCGTGACAAGCGTCGCCATCAGCCGCGATAGTCAAAGCATGAGCTACCGGGTCAAATATTGTCAAGAATCGTCTTCTCACTAAAATATCAGCACAAATCCCGCAAAAAATACACAGATCAGGAACGTTTTTATGGATAACCCAACCAATTCCCCTTCTCCCACCGGCAACGAAGCCATCGCCAAAGCCATTTCCGGCCTCCAGCTACGCAGCATCGGCCCCGCCTTCATGGGCGGCCGCATCGCCGACATCGCCGTTCACCCCAGCCAGCCCACCACCTGGTACATCGCCGTCGGCTCCGGCGGCCTCTGGAAAACGGTCAACGCCGGGGTCACCTGGCAGCCCATCTTTGAAAAACAGCCCTCCTACTCCCTCGGCTGCGTCACCTTGGATCCCAGCAACCCCGAAATCGTCTGGGTTGGCACGGGCGAAAATGTCAGCGGTCGCCACGTCGCCTGGGGCGATGGTGTCTACCGCAGCCGCGACGGTGGCCGCACCTGGCAGCAAATGGGGCTGCCCGCCTCGGAACACATTGGCAAAATTTTGGTAGACCCCCGCGACGGCAACGTGGTCTATGTGGCCGCCGAAGGGCCGCTGTGGTCGGCTGGCGGCGAGCGCGGTGTTTACAAAACAACTGATGGCGGCGCAAGCTGGACGGCCGTTTTAACCATCAACGACGACACCGGCATCACCGACCTCTGCTTCGACCCCACCAACCCCGACACCCTCTACGCCGCCGCCTACCAGCGCCGCCGCCACGTCTGGGCCTTTATGGGCGGTGGCCCCAGCTCCGGCCTCTACAAAACCAGCGACGGCGGCGGCACCTGGCGGCGGCTGAGTGAAGGGCTGCCCACGGGCGACATGGGCAAAATCGGTCTCGCCGTCTCCCCCGCCAACCCCAACCTCGTCTACGCCACCATCGAAGCCAGCGAAGAGGAGCGCGGCTGCTACCGTTCGCTCGACAAAGGGGAAAGCTGGGAAAAACGCAGCAGCCATATCTCCGGCGGCACCGGCCCCCACTACTACCAGGTCATCGAAGCCTCCCCCACCAACCCCGACCTCCTCTACCAGATGGATGTCTTTGTCCACGCCAGCCGCGACGGGGGAAAAACGTTCAGCAACATGGAAACGGGCAAGGAAAAACACAGCGACAACCACGCCCTCTGGATTGACCCCACCAACGGCAACCATCTGCTGTGCGGAACCGATGCCGGGCTATACGAAACATTTGACCACGGGCAAAGCTGGCGGCATTTTTCCAACATGCCCGTTTCCCAGTTCTACCGCGTGGCTCTGGACAACAGTGAGCCATTTTTCAACGTCCTCGGCGGGGCGCAGGATTTGGGGACGCTCTTTGGCCCCAGCCGCACCCTAAACATGGATGGCGTTCGCAACCAGGATTGGTATGTGCCGCTGGGTGCCGATGGCTACCACACCGGCTTTGATCCCGACGACCCCCAAACCGCCTACATGGAAATCCAGGTAGGCAACATTGTGCGCTATGACCGGCGCAGCATGGAGATGATTGACATTCAGCCACAGGGGGCAGCCGGCGACCCGCCGGAGCGGTGGAATTGGGACGCGCCGTTTATGGTCAGCCCCCACAACTCGCGGCGGCTCTACATGGGGTCACAGCGGCTATGGCGCAGCGATGACCGGGGCAATTCGTGGACGGCCGTTTCTGCCGACCTCACCCGCAACACCCTCCGCTACGACCTCCCCTTCATGGGGCGCGTCTGGAGCGTAGACGATTTGTACGACACCGGAGCCATGTCACAATACGCCACCCTCACCTGCATCTCAGAATCGGCCGTTGCCGAAGGGCTGCTCTACACCGGCAGCGACGACGGCCTCATCCAAACCAGCAGCGACGGCGGCCAAAGCTGGCGGCAATGCGCCAACCCGCCCAACCTGCCCGACCGCGCCTTCATCAACGACGTGGAAGCGTCACTCCACGATGCAAACGTCGTTTTTGTCGCCGCCGATTCGCACAAAACCGGCGACTTCACCCCCTACCTCTTCGCCAGTGACGACCAGGGGCAAAGTTGGCGTTCCATCGTCGGCGATTTGCCCAATCGCACCATCGTCTGGGGCATCCAGCAAGACCACGTCAACCCCAACCTGCTCTTCCTCGCCACCGAATACGGCCTCTACTTCACCCCCAACGGCGGCGAGAATTGGCACAAATTGAGCAGCGGCGTGCCAACCATCTCCTTCCGCGACCTCAAAATCCATCGCCGCGACGGGGATTTGGTGGGGGCCTCGTTTGGACGCGGCTTCTACGTGCTGGACGACTATACCCCGCTGCGCGGCATTGCCGATGGCGCACTGGACGGCGACGGCCACCTTTTCCCCGTGCGCGATGCCTGGTGGTACATCCCCTACCAGCCCATGCAGTCGCCGGGGCAGCCAACGCTGGGCAGCAGCGCCTTCCGCATTCCCAACCCACCGTTTGGCGCAACCTTCACCTATTACCTACGCGAAGCACCGCTGACGGCCAAAAAAGCGCGGCAGGCCGAAGAAAAGAAGCTGCGCGAGGCGGGCAGTGATGTCGCCTTCCCCGGCTGGGAGACGCTCAACGCCGAGCCGCTGGAAGGGGAGCCGCAGTTGCTGCTGCTGGTGCGCGATGCCGCCGGGGAGCCGCTGCGCTCCCTCCCGGTGAAGGCCGAAGCGGGGCTGCACCGGGCAAGCTGGGATTTACGGCTGGGGCCGCCTGACCCGATTCGATTGAAGCAGCCGGAATTTGTCGAGCCGTGGTCGTCGCCGCCGCAGGGGGCACTGGTGCCGCCGGGGGTCTACAGCGTGGAGCTGCTGCTGCTGACGGCCAACGGGGTGCAGCCGCTGGGCGAAAAGCAGTCGTTTACCGTCAAACCAGTGCCAACGGATGCGGCGGATGCCGATTTTGCGCCGGTGGCGGCGTTCCAGCGGCACATGTTTGATTTGGCACGGCAGGTGGCGGGGGCGCGGGTGGAGATTGGGCGCAGTGAGGACAGGTTGGCGCATATGCGGGTGGCGGTGGTGCAAACGGCCGTTCTTCCCCCCACCCTCCTCAGCGACATAGACACCGCCCGCCGCCAGCTTGCCGCCCTCAAAACACAGCTATCCGGTGACGAAGCGCACGGCCGACTCAATGAGCCAGGCGCCCCAACGGTAGAAGGCCGTCTGTGGCGGCTAATTTTTGGCTACAGCGACACCCGCCAACTGCCCACAGCGACGCAGCAGCAAAGTTTGGCGCAGGCGCAAACGGGGTATGCCACCGTGCGCGAAGGGTTGATGGCACTCATCGAAACAGAATTGCCGCGTCTGGAAGCCGCCCTCTCCGCCGCCAATGCCGCCTGGACACCGGGACGACGGTTGTAATCATTCAATTACGTTGACAGGTAACACACTACGGCAGGGGCGGGATGACCGGGGGTAATATTTGCCACACGGCTGGCATCCTCTCCCGGTCGTCTCGCCCTTGTGTTTATCATAAATCCCGTTGGCAGGTAACACATAATCATGGTAGGGGCGGGATGACCGGGGGTTACATTTGCCACACGGCTGGCATCGTCCCCCGGTCGTCTCGCCCCTGTATTTACCGTAAATCCCGTTGGCGGGTGACGCACGGGCGAGACGGCGCGGGGAATAGGCCGTCTGTTCACCTTGCGCCAAGCCGCGCCATCCCGCCCCTACCCCGTGTTTGAAATCGGTTATCGCATGGGCGAGACGGCGCGGGGAATAGGCCGTCTGTTCACCTTGCGCCAATCCGCGCCATCCCGCCCCTATGGGTGGCGGGTCATTTTTGCCAATAATTTGTCCAAATTGTCGCGGTCTTCGGCCCAGCGGAGGGGGTTATCGGCAATGTATTGGCGGGTGGCCTGCAATTCCCGGTCATTGCGGATGATCCGTTCGTAATAACCACGCTGCCAAACGGCCGTTTTCTCTCCCCGCCGCAATTGGTTGATGGGGGTAGAAACGGCCGTTTTGTATCGCCCCACCACCACCCCCAACGACCCCGCCGGGGCGTTCTGCCATTGGGCAGCTTCCCCAACGGCCTCATTCAGCGGTTCCCCCACCAGCACAAAAATGACGTGGACATGATTGGGCATAATCACCCAACCGTCCAGTTGCACATGCCGGGCGTGTGGCTGCTGCGGCACGCGCTGTAGGGCGTGGGCGGCAATGTCGTAAAAGGTGGGGTTGGCAAACAGGGTTTCGCGTCGCCAGGTGCAAATCGTGACAAAATAATACCCCGGCGCACGATAATCCCATTGCGGCAAGCGAATGGAACGACGGCGGTGTTTGGATGGATCGTATTGCGTCATATCAAATCATTTTGCCCCACCATAACACAGGCGGTTTCACACATAATAATGGTAGGGGCGGGATGACCGGGGGTTACATTTGCCACACGGTCGGCATCTTCCCCCGGTCGTCTCGCCCCTGTGTTTACCGTAAATCCCGTTGGCAGGTAACACATGATTATGGTAGGGGCGGGATGACCGGGGGTTACATTTGCCACACGGTCGGCATCTTCCCCCGGTCGTCTCGCCCCTGTGTTACCCGTAAATCCCGTTGGCGGGTGACGCATGGGCGAGACGGCGCGGGGAATGGGCCATCTGTTCACCTTGCACCAATCCGCGCCATCCAGCCCCTGGTGTTGGCGCAGCAGGGCGGCAAGCTGCGGAGCAGCCCCACGAAACGCCTCCCTCGATGTCACGCGCCATCACGCGGGCGGAGGCTTTGTCTGAATCGAGGTCGGCAAGTAAATCACGTAAACGGGCAAGCACGATCATGGTGGTTTGAAACGGTGCGGGTTGGGCAACGTACGCCCAGCCACGCGCATGGTTGGTTGGCTGCGCTTATTGTAGCGGGATGGGCGGGGATGGGGCAAACGGCCTAACGCCAATTTTGTCCGTTGGCACCCTGGTTGTGGTAGGGGCGCAGATACGGGCGAAGCAACCGGGCAGGAAGGGGCGTGGCGTTGCCAGCCTCTATCCCAGTTGCTTTGCCCCTACTTAATTAAAATTCCGCGCAAATTAATTGGTAAAACAGTTTCAATTAATTCCCCCCGTGTTTAATAGCCATATGTCGGCTGATGTGGGCCCCATCAGCCAAAAGAAAACAGGTTTAAAATAGTTATCTGGAGGTAACCATGTTTGAGATTACGATTCCTACTGGCACGCCGCTCACCGGCTCTATTTCTGCCAAGATTGTTGACAAAGAGGGTGTTCCGCCCGGCAATATTATCCGCGCTGATGATGATTGGGCCGTGAAGTTCCATTGGACGTTTAAAGGGCAGTTGGCTTCCTGCATTTGCGGCGAATGGTGCCTGCACGTTCATATGGAATCCATTGGCAAGGGGCCAGAACTGGATCTGTTCGAGGATCACGACGTTCGGGTACCGCTCAATCCATGTGGCGACGGGGAATACTGGTACACCTTTGAAGTACCTGCGGGCACGGTTCCGGCCAAAGGCTGCGGCCCTGTTTACAAGGCTGTTGCCACCCTCACCTACCGCACCCCTTGTGACAAGCCGGGTCCCATCGCTGGTTTCGTTGATCTGGGGCTGGTGCAATTTTACCGGGACGAGAAAAACGACTAGTGAATTGCGCCGACGCTTCCAGCCAGTTTTGGGAGCGCGGGCGGGGTTAATGGCTTGCAGTGGCACGGGCTGCTGCAAGCCAGCCCCAATCGCTATGAATGAATGAGGCCTTGCCGGTGCTGTGGCACCGACGAGGCTTTTTTTATAAGGAGTCATCCCATGAGTATCAACGAAACGTTGTTTGCCGATTTGACCATTATCAAGGGAATTGGCCCGGCGCGGCAGCAGTGGCTGCGGCAGTCGTTTGGGGTGCGGAGTTATGCTGACCTGGCGGAACTGTCGCCCGATGACATTGAGGCGATGCTGAAGGCGGACGGGCAGATTGCGCGGCGGAGTGCGGTGGAGGAGTGGGTGGCGCAGGCACAGGTGCTGAGCGGAACGGCCGTTTCCCGCCCCCTACTGACCCTGCCGGCCGACGAGTTTGCCGATTGGCACCCGTTTGCCTCGTTTGTGGTGGAAATTCAGGCGCGGGAGGAAGACGGTCGGACGGCGGCAACGCGAACGGCCGTTCAGCACATCGAACGGGACAAAAACGCCACCTGGCCCGGCATCGAACGGGAAAAGCTGTGCCGCTGGATTGTGGCGCAGGTGGATGAGGAGGTGCAGCAATTGGCACCGCCCAGCCAGGCCGTCATTGTCCCCGCCCCACAAACGGCCGTTACTGTTCCCCCCTCCTCGCTGCATGTCGTCAGCCTGACGTTCAGGCAGCCGCCCCAGGCAGCAGTGATCTTTCGCCCCGAACGGCCGTTACCGATCATTCTCTGCGCTGAACGGCCGTTTACCCTCACCCTCACCCTGTCCCTTGACCCACCCGCCGCCAGCGATACCCAAGCCGTGGTGAAAACCCAGCTTCACGGGCGCGGGCTGCAAAAAGGGTTTGTGTCCAGCAGGGCAGTTGCCACCAGCTATGACGCACCCGCCGGGTGCAACACGCTAGTTCAGGAGCTGGGCGAGTTTACGTTTTCTACCGGGCAGTACCAGATGCAATTAACGGCCGTTTTACAAGACAGCCACACGCCACCCTGCTACCTCGAACTGCCCTTACTGCAAGTCATCGAATGATAAGGAAACCCCATGGGCAATTGCCCACCACAAAAAATGAAAATAGGACGCAAATTTACCTGATTTTCCTGATCAGTTTAATCAGGTAAATCTGCGTCCTATTTAAACAGGAGAATCTCATGAAAACATTTCATGGGGCGGCCGCCTTTCAACGCGGCAGTAATCCGCCCCAATCACGGTACTATCATAACGGCCGTTTTGGCCGTCTCTTTCCCCTGCTGCCCGCTTTTGCGCCCTGCGAAGAAAAGCTGCTGGAGCTGGGCAAAAGCGGCGGGGTGATGGATCCCGGCGTTGCCCACACCCGGAAAAATGAGGCCATGGCGGCCGGCTTTGTCTTTCTCGGCCAGTTCATAGACCACGACATCACCTTTGACCCCACTTCCAGCCTGGAGCGGCAAAACGACCCCGAAGCCACGCAAAACTTCCGCACCCCGGCGCTGGAGCTGGACAACGTATATGGTGCTGGCCCCGCCGCCACCCCCTATCTCTATGCCGCCGACGGCATGAGCCTGCTCATTGACGCCGCCGCCCCCCGCGACCTGCCGCGCAACAGCCTGGGCACCGCCCTCATTGGCGACCCGCGCAACGATGAAAACCTGCTTGTCTCCCAGCTTCATCTCGCCTTTCTTAAATTCCACAACTCGGTGGTGAAGCAGGTGGGCAGCTTTGAGGAGGCGCAGCGGCTGGTGCGCTGGCATTATCAATGGATTGTGCTGCACGAGTTCCTGCCGCTGCTGGTGGGGCGCAAGCTGGTGGATTCGATCTATGGCAACAACTGCTATGGTTCCGGCCGACGTTATTATCAGTGGCGCAACGAGCCATACATCCCGGTGGAGTTTTCCGTCGCCGCCTACCGCTATGGACATTCCCAGGTGCCGGGGACGCTCAAGGTCAACGACCAGTTCCAAAGCAATGGCAGCTACCAAATCCCCCTCTTTGACCGCAATGAGCTAGGTGATGCCGACCCCGATGATTTGTCTGGTTTTGGCAAACGCGCCGAGCGTCGCTATGTCAACTGGAACTATCTGTTTGACACCGGCAACGGGACGCACCAGGCCAGTGACCGCATTGACACCGTACTGTCCGGCCCGCTCTTTGACCTGCCGTTTGTGGGTGCTGACGGCGATGTGCGCTCGCTGCCACAGCGCAACCTGCTGCGCGGCCATGCCTTTGGGCTGCCGTCGGGGCAGGCGGTGGCACGCGCCATGTGCTGCGACCCGCTGCCGCGTGAGGCGTTGGCCGACGTGGCCGACCTCGGTTTTGACCGCGAAACGCCACTTTGGTTTTACATTTTGCGTGAGGCAGAGGTGTTGGCCGACGGCAAGCAGCTTGGGCCGATGGGCGGCCGCATGGTGGCCGAGGTGCTGATTGGGCTGCTAGAAGGAGACCGCCAGTCGTTTGTCCGCGCCGACCCACAGTGGAAACCGACGTTGGGGGCGCGGGAAGGGGAGTTTGGCATCGTGGATTTGCTCGATTTCGCGGGTGCTTGAAAGGGTAAATGGGACGCAGGTTTACCCGATGATTGGGGATTGGAGATTGGAGATTGATGAAGGTTCACAATCTCTAATCTCCAATCTCCAAAACCGCTAACTTATCAATGAAAATTTGCTGATGATCACGTAAATCCCCATCCTGTTCTCACGCTTCCTAATCAAGGGCGGCACTGAATTCGAGGGTGGGCGGCTCGGTGTGAACCTGGAAGAGGGCGTGGCTGGTGGTGGTGTCGCCGTGGTCGAGAAAAACGGCCGTTTCCAGCCGAATCATCCCCGCCTCATTCACCTCCGCCGCCAGCGCATAGCTGCACGCCACACACTCAAATATCCGCAGTCCACCCGGATAGCGCCGGGTGTTTATCGTAATTCTATGTTGTTCCATCGTCTATGTTCCCTTTCGTTCTTCTCTTTCTTTGCGCCTTCTGCGCCCTTTGCGGTTCAAATTCCGAAAAACATAACCTGGACGAGCCAGAACCAAAAACGTTACACAGAGGTTCACAGAGAAGACACAGAGAAGCACAGAGAAGAAATTTGTTGTTTTTCTTGCTTCCTCTGTGAAACTCTCGCTTCTCTCTGTGTAACTCTGTGTCATTTCTTCTTGTTTTGCTTACAAGAATTTCGTCGTTAAGGTACTAATCCAGCCGCAAAATTATTTCCTCTACCTGCCTGCCCCGCGCCTGGGCAAAGGCGTGGTCGGTGCCAACGCGCACAAAGCCACATTTTTCCAGCACCCGCAGCGAGCCAATATTGTCATGAACAGCGCGGGCGTAGAGGGGACGAACGGCCGTTTGTGCCACAAAAGCCATCAACGCCACCGTTGCCACCCCCTGCCCCCACACCCGTCGCTCCAGCCAATAACTCACCTCCGGGTCGCCAAACCAGTCGTGATACAGCACATACCCCGCCACCTCATCCCCCCGCAAAATGGTTTGCACGGTAACGCCGGGAGAGGCCAGCACCTTGCGCCAGTGAGCCAAAAACGCCGCCCGATTTGCGGGGTCTTTGGCAGTGAAGGCCGCCATCTGGTTGGCAACGGGGTCACGCTGGTGATCAAAAAAGTGAGCCAAATCAGCCTCAACCACGTCACGCAAGCGTACAGTTGGTGGGTTCACGCCGTTCTACCCTCCGGCCAACTCAATCTGCTCCCCCAGGTAGTTGCGGCCGGCGGGAGCAACCATGCTAACAATGGTGTCGCCAGCACGGGGCGACACGGCTTCCCTGGTGGTGCAAACAACCAGGTGAGAATCGGCGTTAATGAGGAAGAGGGGAACGGCCGTTTCCCCATACTCCTGCTGATAATCGGCAAAGGTAAACTTGTCGGTGAGCCTGGTGTGGCGTAGTTCTGCCCCCTGGTCAAAGCAAAAGTCAAGCAGTTCCGCATCCAGCTTGCGATCAAACAAAATTTCCCCGCGCATTTCCCGGCGCAGCTTTTCTTCCTTTTCCTGGCGGCTAAAGGCCAGTTGGTAAACCCGGCTGCCAATGCTCTCTTTCAGCCGAATGGCGGCCAGGGCGTTTAGCTCGTTGTTGGAGGTGAGAGCCAAAAAGTAACCAACACGCTCCAGCGGTAATTTTTCCAGCACGTCTTCATCGAGAATGCTGCCAGCAACGGCCGTTAATCCCGCCATGCGTGCCGCCAGCACATTCGACTGGTTCGTATCCACCAAAATCACCTCAAACCCAATGTCTTGCAGCTTCTCTGCCACCTGCCGCGCCCAGGGATGGGCACCCATCATCAGCACCCCTTGCGGGTCTTTTTGCCGCAGTTGCAGCCAAGTGGCTAACGGCTTCACCGTCAGCCCATAAATGGCAACCGTGCCAACAACCACCAAAAACGTCAGCGGCACCAACTCCTCTGCGCCATGATACCCCCGCTCCTCCAGTTCCAGGGCAAACAGCGACGCCACCGAGGCCGCCACAATGCCACGTGGAGCCATCCACGCCAAAAAGATGCGTTCGCGCCAGGAGAAACCACTGCCTACGGTTGCCAAAAATGCTGAAAGTGGCCGCACCACCAGCAATAGTACCAGCAAAAAGATAATGGCTCCCCAACCCAAATGGGCCAGTTGCGCCAACTGCAAGCGGCCGGCAAGCACAATAAACAGCGACGAAAGCAGCAGAATGCCCAATTCTTCCTTGAAGGCGACAATGTGTTTAACGCTCACCCGGCTTTGATTTGCCAGAATAACCCCCATCAACGTCACCGCCATCAACCCGGATTCAGGCAAAATGAAGTCGGAGACGGCAAAGGCAGCCAGTACCATCATCAACGCCAGGGCAGTGTCGAGGTGGTGGGGTACCCAGCGGTGCTGGAAAACCCACACCAAAATGGCGGCTCCAATGGCCCCAACAATGCTACCGATTAGCAGGGTCATAAAAATGCCCTGGAAGATGTCTGAAAGCGTTAATAGCCCCAGCTCTTCTTCTGCCAAAATGGTCTCAAAGACCAGTACGGCCAGCGTTGCTCCCACCGGGTCAATGAGAATGCCTTCCCACTTTAGCACTGAGGCCACGCGGCTGGTGGGGCGCACGTGGTTGAGCAGGGGAATGACAACGGTGGGGCCAGACACCACCAAAATTGCCCCCAATAGCAGCGACATTTCCAAACCGAGGTGGAGGAGATAGTAGGCGGCAATGGAAGCCAGCACCCAGGCAACGGGGGCACCGATGAGGATGATGCGGTTGATGATGCCACCCGATTCGCGCAGTTCGCTGATTTTGAGGCTGAGACCGCCCTCGAACAGGATGATGGCAACGGCTAGGGAGACCAGGGGGAAGAGGGTTTTGCCAAAAAGTTGGTCTGGTTGGATAAGGCCGAATATGGGGCCGGCCAAAAAGCCGAAGACGAGCAGGAGTAAAATGGCGGGGATACGGAATCGCCAGGCGATCCATTGGGCGGTGATGCCCAGAACAATGACAGCGGCAAGGCTGAGAAGTTGGTGTTCATTCATAGGTTTTTATTTAGGTCATGGTTTTGCGGCCCGCTTCGTGCGTGGCCTGGAGAAATTCGAGGAGTTTGGCGGTGGGGTCAACGGCCGTTTGTACATCCTCATACAACAAAATGGCAGCGGTAAACTTGTCTGTTTGCCAGTAAGCGGGGTCGGGTAACGGCCGTTCTGTTAGCGTGCGTGGCGAGGGGGTGGCCATGGCGTAAAAGTAGGGATTGTCAATGATGGCATCCCCGGTGGAAAAGCCGAATGTCATTTGTTCATTAGCCTGGTCAGGCCATTGCTGCCCCGTTCGCCACTCCAGCCCCAGCGCAAACGGCTGCGGCCAAAGCTGCACCGGGCTGACTGCACCGGGCAGGCTGCGTTGAAACTGTTTAAAGACCATATCTATTTGGGTGAATGCTTGCCACATGGCAGAAACGGCCGTTTCGTCATACATCCCCGGCGTTTCATCGGCAAACGCCATGTGGTCAATATCCGGCGCAACCCCCAGCACCGCCAGCCCGTCAATCAACTGTGTACAAAACAATTCGGCCGACTGCCCTTGCAAAGCCACAGCGCGATGGTTCCCCTTGCTGCTGTAAATGCGAAGCTGGTGCGCCACAAAATCAAGCATCAATTCAAAGACAAACCCCTTGGCTGGCAGTGGCGTGGTCGTTAACCCCGCCGCCGCCACCCGCAAACCCGTCTGCCACCCATATTTGCCCGGCGGCTCCACCACCTGACACACACTGCCAATAATGTTGGTATAAGTTTGGATACTATCGCGGGTGTGCCGCCACCCGGCCAACGGTAAAGGGGGAAATATAGTCATAGCGATTCTTTGGACATAAGCCGACATCTTGTTTGTCAGCCCTACGTAACCAGTAACGGGACAAATCTCATGGGCCGACCCAACTTGCCACTTGCTATCTGAAAGCAAGGGAATGCCACTTTCTGCCCTTGATTAGTATATCTTTGAATATTTTACCCGGTTTGGCGGGATTGGCATCACGCACGGCATAATTCTTTACCAGTAACCAGCCACTACCAACCAGCAACCCGCCTACACCGGAAGGCTACAGCGGCAAATCGTTGCGGTAGCGGTGGAAAGCTTCGGGGCTGAGGAAGAGGAAGACAAAGATCCCGGCCAGGAAGCCCCCCAGATGTGTCCAGTGAGCGATTTGGTAGTTGGCATTTTGGTAAACCAGCATGTTGAGGGCTGGGGGGATGTTGAGCAGTAAAAAGTAGAGGATGAGCCAGTAGGCGCGAATTTTGGGGAACACGGGCAGCACCCCCAGCAGCACCAGCGTGCGGATACGGCCTTGTGGAAACAGCAGCAGGTAGGCTCCCATAACGCCAAAAATCGCGCCGCTGGCCCCAATGACGGGAATGGTGGATTGGGCAGTGGCAAGGATGTTGATGAAGTTGGCAAACAGGCCGCAAAGCAGATAGAACAGCAGGAAACGCCAGGGGCCGCACATGTCTTCAACCCGCCGGCCGTACACCCACAGTGCCAACATATTGCCAAGCAAATGCCAAATGCCGCCGTGCAAAAACATATAGGTCAGCGAGCTAATTGCCCCGCTGCCCGCCTGCTGTAACGTGACCACGGGAATGGAGCCAAATTCGTAGACCAGCGTTTGGAACTGGCTGGCATCACGCACAATGACCAGGTTCTCAAACCCCATGACGATGACGTTCAGGGTGATGATGACGAGGGTCATAAACGGCCAACTGGTGAAGCGGTTGGGTTCGATGTCGTTGAGAGGGAGCATGTGGATTAAGAGACTGGGAGATTGGGAGAGTGGGAGATTAGCAGGTTAATCGCCCAATCTCTTCATCTCGCAATCGCCCCTTTTAGGGAAAAACGGCCGTTTTCCATACAAAAAACTGCCCTACGCCGCCCCAGAGGACAAAAACAAACGGCACCAACACCAGCAGCAGCCCCAGCACCAGCAGCAAGCCACGCAGCCGCCAATCTTCCAGAATGTCTGCGTCAAACAGCGTTTCCTCTGTCCCGTTAGGCTTTTGGTTAGCGGCAATAAACAGCACCGTGCCAAACCAAACGGTTAGCAGCTCCCAAAAGAAGCGGGTCGGCAGGTGGTTGATGCGTAACCCATTTTGCAGCAGCGAAAAAATGGTGTAGATGAGCGGGGGGCCAATCATAAAGCGGAGCAGCGTCATGGCGGGGCTGGTGGTCTTAATCTCCTTTCCCCCAAGCTGCTGCCGCAGTTCATCCAGCTTTTTCTGGGCAATCAGCCGGTCGGCGGCCACGGGGGCATGGCCGGCGGCAAAGGTGTAGGCAGCCAACGCCTTTTGCAGCTCGCCGTGCGCTTCATAAGCGGTGCCAACGGCCAAATCGCTGCTGTGGTTTTGCCGCAGTTGGGTAAGCTGACGGGCGGTTTGTTCGTTGCGCGGGTTGGCACGCTGGGCAGCCTCTAAAGCCACAATTTTGTCTTCAACGGCCGTTACTATCTGGCTCAGCAGCAGCCACGCCTGTTCGTGACTGGGTTCGGCCTGCACCACCTCTTGCAGCAGCCGCATACCTTCTACGCGCAGGCCGACTTTAACGGCCGTTTCCCCCTGCTTAAACTTCTCTGCCACCGTCTGCTGCCGCTCCCCGCGAAGCTGCACCAGCCGGTTTTGCGCCCGCACCAGGTTGGGGTTAATCGTCAACGCATTTTCCAGCGCAATCAGCTTGTCCTCGCGTGATTCCACCAGGTCAGAAAGCAGCAGCCACGCCAGCTCGTTCTCTTCCTCCTGCTCCACGTAGCGCAACAGCAGACCGCGAGCTTGCTCAAGCTGCCCCTGTTTGACTAATTTTTCCGCCTGCCGAAACAACTGCTCTGGCATAAATTAACGGCCGTCCTTCCCCTTCCTTCCTTTCGTCCCCGTTGAAACCATATTTCGTACACTATCCATCAGCCCGCCACGCGGCGGCGGCGGTGGCTCTGGCTTGGGAAACGGCGGCAAATCGAGCATCTTGCGCCAGGTGTAGTTGCCCAGCAGTTTGAGCGAGGCGATCACCGGTGCCGCCAGCACCGCCCCCAAAATGCCCGCCAGCGACGCCCCCATAAATACCCCCACCAGCACCACCAGCGGGTGCAAATCCAGTGCCTGCCCCACAATGCGCGGCACCAGCAAATTGTTTTCTAGCTGCTGGACAACGAGCATGAGAATAATAACGGCCGTTGCCAGCTCCCACGGGCCAAGTCCCAAATAATTTTGTGTCTGAAAAAACGCCGCCACCACCGCCACAATGGCACTAATAATTGGCCCCAGGTTTGGCACAAACTCCAAAACCCCGGCCACCAGCCCCAGTGCCAGCGCGTTCTCCACCCCCAGCAGCAGCAGCCCCAGCCACACCACCACAAAGATCACCAGCCCCAAAATCACCTGCCCGCGCAGATAAGCACTCCAAATGCGGCCAAAATCGCGCACCAACCGTTCGGCGTCGTGGCGATAGCCGGGGTCAGTGGCAAAATTCGCCACATAGTCGCCCAGCTTGGGGAATTCGTTGGCAATGTAGATGGAGATCATAAAGACAAAAAGCAAATTACCCAACCAGCCAAGCGTCGCCGTGGCAAAGTCGCCCAGGAAGGTGGCACCGCCGGAGGTCAGTGGGGAGAGCATGTTTAGGAACCGGTCTTGAATATCCGCCCAGGGCAGTTGGCTGGGAATCAGCGAGAAGTCGCCAATGGTGAAGAGGGGGCGGCTGCTGGTAACAAACGACTCAATGGATTGGCTGATGTTGTTGACATAATCGGGCAGTTGCAGCAGCAAATTGTCTAATTGAGCATAGGCAGCAAAGCCCAGAGCCACCAATGCCCAAATAATTGCTACGGCGATGCCAATATAGACCAGCAAAATGATACTGCCGCGCTTGAGCGGGGTGCGGTCGTCAACCAACACGACCAGCGGATTGAGAATGAAGGCGAGCATGGCGGCAATGACGACGAGGCGAATGAGCGAGGCGAATTGCCACACCAGCAGCGCCAGCAACACCACAATAACGCTGGCAACGACCAGCTTGAAGTTGCGTCCCCAAAGCGGTGATTCTTGTTCGGGTGTTGGCACGGGTAAGTTACTGTTTGCCATAAACTGTTGCTGTTTCCCTGCTTACGGTATAAGGGGGAGGTTAGCACATGCCGGGGTAGATCGTCAATATGTTGGCCTACAGGGGCGCATTGCATACACCTTTTAAAGGCAAATGGGGTGTGTGCTTGGCGGTTAACAAAATAAACGGGTAAACATGTCATTTCGAGATCCTCCGAGAAATCCCGCTGGCAACGGCCAGGTGAGCGGGATTTCTCCTCGAAGACTCGTCGAAATGACATTGTTTTTTACCCAAATAAATTGTTAATTCCCAACAATACGCCCCTACGGTACCTCATAGGCAAAAAAGAGGGGGGTGGCATAGGCACCCTCGATAAATTGCATGTTGCCATCGGGGAACTGCGTCTGGACGGCGCTGATTTCGCCGGAGCGTTCGGGTAGGAAGATGAAGACGCGGTGGGGCGTGGCGGCGGGAGGCAGCGAGGCGTCGGTGGCGTCTACGTCAAACAGGTTGGTGCCAGCTTCAAACGCCTGTGCCAAAAAGGGAATGGTAGGAAAGCTAACGTACATGCTGGGCGGCCCATAGAAGTAGGCAGTCCAGTCGCCATCGAGGGTGTTGAGATAGTCGGCTACGCCGTCGGCAATCTCGGTGTTGCGGTCGGCAAAGGTGGGCGGGGTAGCCTGGCGGTAGGTTCCGAAGTAGAAGGTGAGGTCGCGGGTGGTGAGGAGGAGGAGGAGGGTGAGGAGAAGGGCGTGGGGTGTAGAGAGTAGAGATTGGAGATTGGAGATTGGGGAGTTGGCCTGGGTGGGGTCGGTCGGCCAGATGAGGGTGAGGAGTTGGTTGAGGCCAACGGCCGTTAATAGCATTACGGCCGGCAGGGCAATCAGCAGCCGGTGGGCGTTGGGCGGGTTGTCCAGCAGCGCCCCGGCAAAAATAATGGTGACGGCAACCCAAATGAGCAGCAGTTGGTGGCGCAGTTGGCGGAAGTGGAAAACGGCCGTTATTACCCCCACCACCAGCAGCACCGACGGTATAAAACCAATCAGCGGCACCATCGGCCGGTACGACGGGCTGGTGTCGAGCGTAACCGTATAGCCGAGGGCCGCTTGCCAAAACTGGTGGGCAAAAACGGCCGTTTGGCTCTGCCCCGTTCGCGCCGCTTCTTGCGCCAGCCAGCCACTTTGGCTGCCCAAAATCCCCAGCACGTTGGCTCGCTCCATAAAAATTTGCCAATGGGTGTTGTAGTACACCATTTGCGGCAGGGCGATGACCAGTGCCAGCAGTGCCGCCGCCAAGATGTGGCCCTTTTGCCGCCACAGACCGGCGCGGTCGTACCACCCGGCCAGCAGCAGCAATGGCAACAGCATCAGCGGCAGCAGGTGGGTGCTGGTGTAGAAGTAGGCGTTGACGCCAACGGCCGTTCCTGCCAGCAGCCACCCCAGCCGATTTTGCCGTTCCCAGGCCAGAGCCACCAGCCCCAACGCCAGCAGCGTTAGCAGCGGATCCCAGATGTTGGTCAGCCCCAGGCGACTAAAGTGGAGGTGGTAGTGGGAGCCAGCCAGCAGCACTGCCGCCACCAGCCCCACGCGCTCGTTCCACAGCCGCCGCCCGATGGCATAAACGGCAACGACGGTGGCTGCGCCCACCAGTGGCGACAGCAGCCGCACCGACAGCACCGATGGCCCCAGCAGCCGAATGGGCAGCGACAAGAGGAAGGCGGGCAGGGTGGGATTGGTCAGCCAAGCGGTGGCAAACGGGTTGGTGAGGTTGCCCCGCGCTACGTTGAGCGCATCCAGCCCGATGCTGGCTTCGCTGCCGTTGAGGATGAAGGGGTGGCTGGTGAGGGCGAGGGCGCGGAGGAGGAGGGCGGTGAGGAAGAGGAGGAGGGGGAGCAGGGGGGCAGGGGAGCGGGGGAACAGGGGAACGGCGTCGTAGGGGCGTATTGCATACGCCCTGTCTTCAAGTGGCTGCCAAAGGGCGTAGGCGGTGATGAGGATGGCGAAGAGCCAGAGGGGGAGGGTGATTAACGGCCGTTGTCCCCCCGTTGCCATTTTTTGCGCCAGCAGCGACAGCAGCAGCCCGGCAAAAACGAGCCAACGCTGGCTGGGGATGTCGGCTAATTTGGGCAGGGTGAGGGAAAAACGGCCGTTTTCCCCCGTTTGTGGCCGTCGGTACCAAATGAGTGCCAGCAGCGCCAGCGCACTAAAGCCAAACCAGCGCAGCCCCACCCCCGGCTGAGCCGGGTCGGCCAGCAGGCTGGACTGCCCGACAACGGCAAAGAGCAGGCAGAGGGCGGTGAAGAGGGCGGGGATGGCGGGGGAGGGGGGGGTGGGGAGATTGGGGGATTGGGGATTGGAGATTGGAGATTGGGGGATTGGAAGGTTAGGGGTGGGAGGTGGGGTGTGGGCAGAAACGGCCGTTTCCCCAGCACCTACAGCCTCACCCGCAGAACCGCTAATCTCCAATCTCCAATCCCTATTCAGATCTTCCAGCGAAAACGGCCGTTGTTCCGGCAATTCCGCTTCAATCGGCCCATCGGCCACTTTTTCGGCGACGATGAAGATGTAGGCACCTTGTTCGGGGAAGGGTTCTTCAAAAAACGGCCGTAGCCAGCGGTCGGTGTAGCGCAAATTTTCTTCCCAAGGGGCCAAAATCCACTGCCCAGTCAGCGCGTGCAGCACTGCCGACGGCACCCCCTGCACGTGGCCGATTTCCAATGCCCGCAGTGCCCCTTTGGAGAAATAATATTGCCAGCGCACTACCCGGAACCCTGCCTGCGCCAGTCGGCCGGCCCACATCTCCGGCGGGTCGGTATGGGCGTGGCGGGAGATAAAGTTAAAGAAGTCGCGGTATTTGTTGGCCGCGCCGGGCAGCCCCAGCCGCTCAAAAAAGCCTGCCCCGCCCAAATATTCGGTAAACAGGTGGCTAGGCATGGTCATGACAAAGTGACCGCCGGGACGCAGCACGCGGCCGGCTTCGTTTAGCACGCTTTGGATGTCGGGAATGTGTTCCAGCACCGAATTGCTGTAGGCTGTGGCAAAGGTGTGGTCGGGGAACGGCCATTCCGCCCCGGCGTTTTGCAGCACCAGCTCATATTTGCCGCTGCGCCGCGCCTTTTGCAGCGGCCCCCACCACGGGTCAATCCCCACCTCGATGGTTTGGGCAAAGGTTAGCTCGGTAAAGTTGCCGTCGCCGCAGCCAATGTCCAGCACCGGGCCGGGAAATTCAAGCTGCTGGTAAAACCGCGCCTCCACTGCCCGCAGCAGGGCGCGGAAAGCGGGTAATGTTTTTAGATGCTGCCACAAAAGATCGTCGTGGATGGTTGTTGGTTCATCAATGGTTTCGCTCATGCCGCTAACTATACACCAGACAATGGGGAATTGAGAATGGAGACTTGTGAATTGAGAATTATTTTTCAAACAGTCTCTTGGATCGTCTCAGGGAGGTGAGGGCGATCTGGTGATCTTTGTCTATTTGAACCTGTGGCAGTTTTGCGCTTGCCTCAAGGGCAGATAAATTTGACAAATCCGGCACTTGCCTGCCGTTCTACCAATCGGGTTATCCATTGAGTTCCTGCCAAACGGCCGTTAATTCCTCCACCTCGGCATACTTCTCATTATATGCCTGCTCTAACTGGGTCGCCTTGTCGCCGTTGCCCCGCCGCCGCGCCTCATCCCACGCCAGCCCAAGCTGCTCCAGCTCCATTTCCGCCTCATCCAGGGCCACTTCCAGTTCGGGCAGCCGCCATTTACGCTTTTTCTTTTTGGGGGGTGGGACAGGAACGGCCGTTAACTCCTCCACAAACGCCGCCAATGCCGCCGCCGTTGGCACCGGCAGGTCGGCAATCTCCGGCGGCTCGCTGGCTGCCTCCGCCTTCGCCTGTTGGTACGCCTCATACGTGCCGTCAAACACCACCATTCGCGCCAGTTCCTCCCCTTCGGCCGGCACAATCTCCCAAATTTGCGTCGCCAGGCGGCTCACCAAATAGCGGTCATGCGACACCAGCAAAATGGTGCCGTCAAACTGCTCCAGCACCTCTTGCAGCACCTCCTGCGCCGGAATATCCAGATGATTGGTTGGTTCATCCAGCAGCAGGAAGTTGGCCCCGTCCAGTGCCAGCAGTGCCAGCGCCAGCCGCCCCCGCTCCCCACCGCTCAAATCGCCAACCCGCTTGAACACGTCATCGCCGCGAAACAAATATTGGGCCAAATAGTTCCGCGCCTCTGTTTCCGGCAGCGGCTGGTGAAGCAGCAGCTCATCCAGCACCCGGTTTTGCAGATGAAGCTGGTCATGTGCCTGGGCAAAATAGCCGATTTTTAACCCGTCGCCATAACGCAAATAGCCGTCCAGCGGCTCCAGCTCATGCGTCAGCGTCCGCAGCAGGGTGGATTTGCCGCTGCCGTTGGGGCCAATCAACGCCGCGCAATCCAGCCGCTCCAGCTCAAATTTGTCCGTTTGGAACAACGGCTTGTCGGGATACCCCACCACCAGCTTTTTGCTTCGCAGCACCATGCGGCCGCTCCGCTCCTCCACCTCCAGCCGGATGTTGAGCTTGGGCGGCCGGCCGCCCGGTGGCTGCAATTCTCGTATCCGTTTGTCGGCTTCATTGATGCTGAACGTGCGTACCCGCCCCCCAATTTCCAGCCAGCTTCGGCTTTGCATCTCGTCCAGCGTCGCCAGCACCCCCGCCTGCTCCACCAGCACAATGTCGCGGGTGAGCCGCCGCAATTTCCCCTTTGCCATGTCGCTCTGCCCCCCGGCAATGTGCTTGCGGATAAATTCCACCTCGCGCTCCATCCGCGCCTTTTCCGCTTCAAAAAGCTGCTGCTCACGCTCCCACGCCTCGCGCCGCTGCTGCACAAAGCTGCTGTAGTTGCCGCGAAAGCTGCGAATGCCGTCGGGGGTTAGCTCCCACACATAGTCAACGACTTTATCCAAAAAGTAGCGGTCGTGGCTGACGATGAGCAGGGCACCGGGCCACTGGCGGAGGGTTTTTTCCAGCCATTCAACGGCCGTTAAATCCAAATGATTCGTTGGCTCATCCAAAACCAGCAAATCCGGCTTCTCCAACAGCAGCCGCCCCAGCAGCACCCGCGTCTTCTGCCCCCCGCTCAGGTGCGCCAGCGGCGTTTGCCACGCCGTTTCGGCAAACCCCAGCCCCAGCAGCACCCGCTTAATGTCCACCGGATACTCATAGCCGCCGCCGTGGTCGTAGGACTCTTGTAAACGGCCGTATTCATCCAGCACCCCCTCCCCCATTTCCCCCGCCCCCATCGCCGCTTCCAGCTCCCGCAGCCGCGTTTCCATACCGCGCAGCTCGGCAAACACCGTCAGCATCTCCTCATAGATGGTGTTCTCCTGCCCGGCAAACGTCAGCACCGCCTCCTGCCGCAAATACCCCAGCGTCAGCCCCCGCGCCCGCGCCACGCTGCCCGTCGTCGCCTCCAGCAGCCCCGCCAAAATCAGCAGCAACGTCGTTTTGCCGCTGCCGTTCGGCCCCACCAGCCCAACCCGGTCATTTTCGGCAATTTGTACGTTGACGTTGTCAAACAAATCATCCGCGCCAAACGCCTGGCTAATGTTGCTTGCAGTTAAAATAGACATGCTAAAAATGCTTTATGTAATCGTCCAACAAATGCCACGGCTGGAAGCCACACGCCTGGTAAAGACCACGAGCCGCCTCATTTTGCCCAAAATGAGCCACCGTAGCAAACGTCATCCCCGCCGCCGCCATCTGCTGCATCCCGTATAAAACAATGGCCCGGCCAAACCCCTGACGGTGATAATCCTTGTGCGTGCCAACTGGTTCAAACAGCCCGGTGCGGTTGAAATGGTCATACCAAGTCACGGTAAAGGCCGCATAGCTGCCATCGGGTGCCTGGATGACCAGCTCCCGTTCCGGCGCATAGCCGGGGGATTCCATGACGTGGCGATATAGCTCAGGTGTCCAGCTTGACCCAAACGCACCGCTATGCACCTCCGCCAAGGCAGCCGCATCTTCCACCCCGCGTGCCGCTTGAAATGAGAACCCATCCGGGAGCGGCGGCAGCTCAATCGCACCGATTTCCACACGATTCAAAACATAGGGTGATTCATCTTTCATTTGCCACCCCAGCGCGGTAAGAAGTTCACGGCGAGCGTTGTCGCCGCGAAAGGCATCGGCGTAAAGACAGTCGCCGTCAATGTCATAGCGACGCATCAGCTCTATGGTGCGATCCGTGGCGTATTCCAGAATGTCCCGCTCAAATTTATGGCCGCGCAAGTCGGGACGCAGTTGAGCATCATACCCTTGATGCCGGGGGCCAACCAGCACCCAGGCCGCCACTCCCTGCTCGTCCTCCCAAATGGTCATCACTTCGGCGGGATCATAATATTTGTTGCCATTAAATAGACGATGGGGGATATCGCCGGGATGAACATAGCCACAATGATTGGTTGCTGCAATCGCCGCCGCATTGAAATCCTGAAGCAGTTTAAGGTCTGCTTCACCCTTATAGGTGCGTTCTATGATAGTCATGCTGTTTAATTGTAGAGTTTGTTTTAAGTAGTCTAAACTAGCTATAATCCAAAAGGGTTGAACACAGATAGGAAGTCCATAGCTAAAACATATCTCTCATCAAGGTACTCACGTACATTGTAATCGGAAGGCAAGGTCAGGGCAATGAGATGAATAGCGGCAATGATGGATCGACCACAAAGCTATTTGATATCATAATGCAACTTGAATTTTGGGTAAGATAATTTGTTTTGGTGTTGGGTAGAAGAAGGTGCAAAATGAGTCAGAGTCAAAAATCGTTACGGGTGCCGAAGCAGGCAAAAGAGAAGTATGAGGCCATTGTTGCCATTACCGATGCTTTTTGTGACCAATATTTGAACCGGGAATACAAGGAGATGGCGCAATTTCTCGCAGCAGCTTTGGCGCGAAAACGGCCGTCGCCGATCATGAAAGGATACGCAAAGGGGTGGGCGTGCGGGGTTGTTCATGCGCTGGGGTTGGTTAATTTTCTTTACGATTCAAGTTTTGAGCCGTATATGAAGGCATCGGATCTGTATGCTGCTTTTGGCGTGAGCCAGGCAACGGGGCAAGCAAAATCCAAGCAGATCCGCGATCTGTTTGACATGTATCAGTTTGACCCGAACTGGACGCTGCCGAGCATGATGGAGCAAAATTCGTTGGCCTGGATGGTACAGTTACCAAATGGCTTTATTGTGGATGCACGGTCGCTGCCGGTGCAAATTCAGACCATGCTGGCGGCTCAAGGTGTTATTCCTTATGTAGTGGGTGAGGCGGAGGAGGAAGAAACGGCCGTTTTGCCCAACCCTGATCAACCACCAGATGCTCGCTGTGGCTTGTGTGGCAAACAAGGTCGTTTGACCCAAACCCCGTGCTGTGGGCAATGGATTTGTGATGATGCGGACCAATATCAAATGTTTTCCTATGCTCACAACAGTTGTTACCGCAACCATGACCGCTACACGTTGTGTAGTTCCCATTCCCATGAAGGCCACAGCGGTGATTGGCAAACATGCGAGGCGTGCCGTCAAAGCTTCGAGACTGAGATGTATGTGTGGTATGGCACCAATGAGTACAACTTTGTCAAACTGCAGAATCCGCCCAAGTATGAGCCTACCCGCTGCGCCAACTGCAACAAAATCATTCGGTTGGCTGAGGATGGGTACATGCAAAAAAGTGACGGCTATTACTGCATGGATTGTGAACCAATGCCGGGTTTCATTGCATAAAGCCGTGCTGCCTGGCAGACAAATCTCGATCAGGGAATCTCAACGGCCGTTAATTCCACCACCCTCCCCGCCAACTCCACTCCATCCGCCCCCCACACCGGCAGCCGCTCCCCCGTTTCCGGCAAATACAGCCCCACCGTCAGCCAATAGCTTCCCGCCGCCAGCCCGCCGTCCAGCAGCAGCGGATGGTCGTCGGCCACCACGTCCCCAGGGCGAAAGGCGGTGGTGGGATAACGGCCGTTTACCGGCACCCCGTCATGATTCGTCACCAACTGCCCCGCCCCGTCCAGCAGATGGACAAACACCACATAATTATCATCCGGTGGCCGCTGCCCTTCCCAAAACAGCGTCAGCCGCAGCGGTTCGCCGCCGCGAGCAAAATCATCGTTGAGCAGGTAGCCCAGCAGGGTGATTTGGTTGCCAAAATTGGCGTTTACGGGTGTTATGGCGGGGCTGGCCGCCACCGGAACAGCCACGCTGCCCAGCCCAACCCTGTCCAGCGGGTTAAAGTCCTCGTTGCGATACAGTGCCAGCAAATCGCTGCCTTCTGGTTCCAACAGCGAAAAGTTGACCTGGTACGCCCCGTGGGGCAAATCGGCGGGGATCGGCAGGGCAATGGTTTGCGCCGCTGTGCCGTCCCAATCGGCCGCCAGCGTTGTTTGGCTGCTGGCCCACTCCTGCCCGTCGGGGGAAATGAGCCGCAGTTGCACGGCAAACGGCCGTTCTGCCCGCGCCCACAGCACCACATCCAACGGTTCCCCCGGCGTTAGCCGCCCCAGTTGGGAGCCAACAATAACGGCCGTTTCTGGCACCACCACATTCAACGGCTGCCCCCCGCCCAAGCCATAGATCGTCTTCCGCAGCCCCCACACCGTCAGCGGCGCGGCCGAATCATAGGGGGTGTCAAAAACCGCCACCGCCTCATAATTTTCCTGAAATGCCGCCTGCCGCCGCAGTTGGTCAGCCTCCAGCGTCCGCAGTGTCACCCAATAGTCGGGCTGGCGACTGTCAATGAGGGAAACCAACGGCCGTTTTGCCAGATAACCCACCCGCGCCGGTGCCGCCACCCGCGCCAATGGCTCGGTATGGTCGCGCAGCCACACCGCCGCCTCGGTTTCAATTTGGTACAGGGCAAACGGCCGTTCCTGCCGCCGCCCCAGCCACCAAATCACCTGCCCCCCCGCCAGCAGCAGCAGCAAAAACAACGTTCCCGTCCTCCAAGCCCCATCCGCGTTCGTCCGCGTTCGTCCGCGTCCCATTGCTGCCAAAAACAACGCCACGCTATAAAAAACCAACACCGCCGCTGCGCCCCCCAACAGCAGCCCCAGCCCCCCCCAGCCGGCCGCCACGTGCCACCTTTGCCGCCACAGCCCCAGCCCAAACAGCAGCGGCAGCAGCCAAAAAAGCTCGTTTTCCGCCACAAGCTGCCGCCAGGCCGCCCACCATTGCCAACCAACAGAGATCGGCTGTCGCCACGCCAGTTGCGCGGCGGTGGCGGCGGCGATGGCAACCAGCAGCAGCCCCGCCGCCCGCAGCGACAATTGCCCCGTTTGCCACCAGCGCCAGCTCCACAGCAGTACCAGCAGGGCGACGATGGTTAAATCAAAACAGACGAAGGGGAGCAGACACAAAACGGCCGTTTGCCACCCCCATTTCCCCCGCTCCCCCAACCAGATTGCCAGCCAGCCTAGTGCCACTGCCCAAATAACGGGCGTTCCCAGAGCGGGCAAAAAAACAGGGGTAAAGGCCAGCAGCAGGGGGGCAAGAACGGCCGTCTGCCGTCGGTTATGCTGCTGGATGGCGAGGTGGAGAAAAACGGCCGTTATTCCCCAGCCCAGCCCGCTGCCCAGCAGCGACCACCCTGCCAAATCTGCGCCCAACCCTGCCAGCAACCGCAGCACGCCCCACCCCAGCAGTGACGGGCGCAGCGGCAGCGGGGCGACAAATCCCTGCGCGGCGGCCATCATGCGGTAGGTGTCGTCGGAAAAATGTGGCCCCCAGGTGAAGGTGAGGAGGAGGGGAACGGCCGTTAACACCAGCAGCCACAAATGGGACGCGGACAAACGGGGACGAGCGCGGATGATGTCGTGGTGGTTTTCGGCCATAGGCTGCTGATCTTACGGCGTTTGCCGCAGATGTTCAACTGTGTAGGGCGGATTGATTGGGTGTTTGCCAAATAAACGGGTAAAACTTTCCATGTCATTTCGAAGTCCTCCGAGAAATCCCATATGTCCAGCCAAAGGGAACGGGATTTCTCCTCGAAGAGTCGTCGAAATGACATGGTTTGGCCTAAAACTGGGTCATTGTTGACAGAGATACACCCTATTTTTCCTATCCGTGTTTACCCTTTTTGATGTTGGCTTGCCCTGGTTATGCAACTGCCCCCAAAGTTGGCTACAATTGCGCCAATGCAACGACGTTTTTGGTGGATTTTGGTCATTGGCCTAACGGCCGTTTTGCTCTGGCTCCTCCCGCAAGGAGCCATGCAGCAAACAGCCGCCTTTTTGCTGTGGTGGGTGCTGCCCGCCCTGGCCTGGGCGCAGTTTGGAAACGGCGACACACCGCGACGCGGGAAAATCAAAGATTCCGCAAATTCATCCGCGTTTGTCCGTGTTCGTCCGCGTCCCATTTTCCGGGAAGAACGGCCGTTAACGGCCGTTGGTCTCACCTTTCTCCTCGCCGTCATCGCTGCCCTTCTTTTCCATTATCTCCCCGGCTCCATGCCCCGCTGGGGCGTGCTGGGGTTAGGCGTGGGGCTGGCTCTGCTACCCGTTTTTTGGGGAAATGGCAGCGCGGATAACGCGAACCAGAACGGACTTGCGCGGATAAAAAAGAAAAAAATCCGCGAAAATCTGCCAAAATCCGCGTCATCCGCGCATCTATTCCTCCTTATAGGAACCGCGCTGCTGCGGCTGGTCAACTTGGGCTACAAGGAGTTTCAGGGGGACGAGGGGATCATTTTAATGCGGGCGGCGGCGGCGTTGCTGGGCGACGATGCCGAATTGTGGCTGCATCAAAAAGGGCCTGTGGAAATTTTGCTGCCGCTGTTGACCTGGGGTAGCAGCGGCACCATTACCGAATTTTGGGCGCGGCTGCCGTTTTTATTGGCAAATGTGGCGGCAATAACGGCCGTTATTGCCCTCGCCCACCGTTGGTTTGGCCGCCGCGTCGCCCTCATCGCCGGGCTGCTGCTTGCCATCAACGGCTTTACCATCGCCTTTGGCCGCATCATCCAGTACCAAAGCCTCGTCATGCTGTGGGGTACGCTGGCTCTGCTCCACGCCGACAGCTACCGTCGGGATGGCAAGCAGCGGGATTTGCTGCTGGTGGCGGCGTTTTTGGCCGGGGGACTGCTGGCGCACTATGATGCCGTGCTGGTCGTTCCTGCCATCATCTGGCTGCTGTGGCCCCGGCTGTGGCCGCTGCGCCAGCTTGATTGGGCGGCGTGGGGCAAGGGGGTGCTGGTGGGAGCGGTTTGCCTGGGGCTGTTCTACGTTCCCTTTTTGCTCAACCCCAACTTTGCCCGCACCGGCAGCTATTTGCTGGAAGGACGGCTGCAAGGGGGAAGCGGCGGCTGGCTAAACTGGAGCGGGCCGGCCGTCTGGCAAATGATCACCTTCTACAACAGCCTCTACTACATCGTGGGGCTGCTGCTGCTGCTGCTGGTTGGGCTGTGGTTTGGGCGGCGTGGGTGGGAAAAAACGGCCGTTTTGCTTGCCTTCCTCGTCCCCCTGCTGTTCTACACCCTCGTCGTCATTGACCCCCGCACCCACATCTACACCTTTTTCCCCGCCGCCTCTATCCTGGCGGCGCTGGGGGCAGAGTTTTTGTTCAAACTGGGCGACGACCGACGACCGACAACCGACGACGGTTGGAATGGATCAGATGGTGTCCGCGTTCGTCCGCGTTCGTCCGCGTCCTATCTCCAAACGGCCGTTTTTGCCCTCTTCATCGCCATCTCCACCCTCTACGTCATCCTTATGTTTGTGGATGTGACCCCCGAACGGCAGCGCACCTGGGCCGAAAATCGCCCTACTTTCTACCCCACCACCTGGGATGAGCCGCCGCTGTATGGGGTGTTTGGCTTTCCCCATCAGGCGGGGTGGCGGGCAGTGGCCTCGCTGCCGCTACCCTGGCCCTATGGCAGCAACGAGGAAGAGGAAGTGACGCAGTTTTATCTGGCCGATGCCCCACACACCTACTGCAACAATGCCGAAACCTTTATTCTGGCGCAGCAGGTGCAGGACGAAATGCCGTATGACGGGGCGGTTGTGGCGGGGCTGCACCAGCGGTATGAGGTGACGGTAAACGGCCGTTCTTCCCTCAAAATCTACACCCGCCAGCCGGCCGATCAGATAGAAACGATTGAGGCAGCGGGGTTGACGCAGTGGCGCACGCCGCAGGAGATGGTGGGAGGTGGTGGCGGGGGAGAAACGGCCGTTTCTCACCCCCTCTCCCTCGTCCTCGGCAACCAGCAGGTGCGCTTCCTCGGCTACGACATTGACCCAGCCAACGCCTATCCCGGCGGCTCCCTCACCGTCGTGTTGTACTGGGAAGCCCTGGCTCCCTTTGCCCAAAACTATCAAACCTTTACCCAGCTTCTGCAAGACGGCACCCTCTACGCCCAGCATGATGGCGCACCCGAATGCAACATCACCCCCACCACCCACTGGGAACCCGGCCAAATCATTGCCGACCCCCACATCATCCCCCTTGCTGCTGAAATACCGGCCGGCAGCTACACCCTTGTGACCGGCATGTACAACCTGCTGACACAAGAACGGCTGCCAGTTCCCGACATGGAACACAACTTAATTGTCCTCGACAGCGTAGCATTGACAGAAAAACCCAACACGATAGAATCTAATGGCATTGCCAAGCCATAGCGGTTTTGGTGAAAGTCTCGCAGTAAACTTTAATCAGGAAACGGTTCTTTGCGAATAAGGCATCAAAGAGTGCCCCTTATAGTCATATGAAGGGCACTCTTTTACTGTATAGCTACAGGGCATATTTGCAGAACCAGAATTTGTTTGGAGGAAGAATATGGAAAGTTCGTTGAATCCCGTTAAACAGCTTGTCAAGATTGGGGCAGGCGTCTTCATGCTTTTACTCTCGATCTTGTTTTTCACCCCCCATTTGGCTGCCCAAGCCAACACCTACAGCACGTATTTGCCAATCGCTTTCAAAGCGGTACCCACCCCCATTCTGCAGCCTCTAACCCGCTCCTCATCGGAGAATAGCTGGACGGCAACCTGGAACCAGCCAGCCTCCGATATTACCCGGTATGAGGTTCGTGAGGCACCAAATACAAACTTTGAATCACCACTGTTCTACAATACGACGGAGACCAACTACGCCTTTTCAACACCGGCTTCCATTAATAATAGCTATTGCTACCAGGTACGTGCGATTGCCAACGAAATTCCCAGCATCTGGTCTAACACCCGCTGCATTGTTGGGGATTATTACGACGACTTTTCTTCTGGCAACAGCGGCTGGGCAATCCGGCGGCAAGATACCGACGATGTGGACAATTCTGCTTTCTACGAGAACGGCGAGTTTGCGCTGAAGCTGCGTGGGCGTTGGGACTATGCTATTGCTTCACCTTTGGCCGAAGCGCCAACGGGTGCTTACCGTCTGGAAACGCGGGTTAGATTTGATTCCAGCGTAGACAATCTCCATGCCTATGGCATCATTTTTGGCGGAGACTGGAACGGCCTTGCCTGCCCCACTGACCACTACTGGACTTGCTTTAACCAATATTACCGCTTGTTGGTTATCTGGCATGGCTCTCCCGATACGCTGCGAGTGAACTTGAAGCGTATTGATTCCCATGACCCAGAGGACAATGCCGGCCGGGGTATCACGCTGGTTGACTATAAAGAAGTGTCCATGAACCCCAACGACTGGAATACATGGGCCGTTGAGGTTCATGACAACGGCGACATCGTTGTCCTGGTCAATGGTCGGGTGTGGGCCACGGTGAATGATTCAACCTATCTTGCGAATCGTTACTTTGGCGTGTTTGCCGCCTCCGATGAATATCTAGGGGCAGAACCGCATTTTGACCATTACGGGTTGACTCATATATCCGAATAAGCTGTCATTGTTGTTTGGAACGCGCTAAACTCGCCTTCCTACGTCTGGTGTAAGCATGAAAAACGGCCGTTTTGCCACACATCCTGGTAAAAACGGCCGTTTTGTTATTTATTTGGCCGGAAAAACGGCCGTTTCCCAACGCCTTCATGAGGAGAAAAGATGGTGAAATCTGTGTCACAAGTAACGCACGCCCCCCTGTTTGGCATTGCCGCCCGCACGCGCAAAAGCCCCTATTTTGACGCCACCGTGCGCTGGGGGGTGAAAGCCTTTACCGTCTACAACCACATGCTCATGCCGCTATGGTATGAAAGCCCACAGGCCGATTACTGGAAGCTGATGACCAACGTCACCATGTGGGATGTGGCCGTGGAGCGACAGGTGGAGATTACCGGGCCAGATGCGGCGCGGCTGGTGCAAATGATGACCCCGCGCAATTTGAGCAAATGCCGGGTGGGACAGTGCAAATATGTGCCGATTGTGGCCGAAGACGGCGGGGTGATCAATGACCCGGTGCTGCTCAAGCTGGGCGAAACCCATTTTTGGCTGTCGCTGGCCGATTCCGACGTACTGCTGTGGGCGCGGGGGCTGGCGCACGGGCTGGGGCTAAACGTCACCATCACCGAGCCGGATGTGTCGCCGCTGGCGATTCAGGGGCCGCGTGCCGATGAGGTGGCGGCGCGGCTGCTGGGCGACTGGGTGCGCGACCTGCGCTTTTTCCACTTCCGCGAGATTGATCTGGACGGCATTCCGCTGCTGGTGGCGCGGTCGGGCTGGAGCAAGCAGGGTGGGGTGGAGCTGTATTTACGAAACGGCCGTTTTGGCAGCGACCTGTGGGAGCGGGTGGCCGCAGCCGGCAAGCCATTGGACATTGCCCCCGCCGCCCCCTCCACTATCGAGCGCATTGAAAGCGGGCTGCTTTCCTGGGGCAACGACGTGACGCTGAACGACAACCCGTTTGAAGTGGGGCTGGGGCATTACTGCGACCTTGACCAGGAGGCGGATTTTGTCGGCAAGGCGGCACTGCGTCAAATTCGCGCCGCCGGGGTGCAGCGCAAGCTGGTGGGGGTGACGATGGGCGCGACCGAGCAGCCCGGCACGGAGCATTGGTGGCCGCTGACCGACGCCAGCGGGGAACGGGTGGGCGAGGTACGCAGCGCGACCTACTCGCCCCGCCTGCGGCAGATGATTGGGTTGGCGATGGTGCAGATGGAAAAAACGGCCGTTAATACCCCCCTCACCGTCCACGCCCCCTGGGGCAGCACCGCCGCCACCGTTGCCGCCGTGCCGTTTGCGGAGAAGAAATTTTGACAGGATTTACAGGATTAGAATCTTCATGACGACATCCTTGTGTACCGTACAGGAACCTGTTGGAAACACGGGCACAAAGAAAGAACCCGAACAGGAAAATTTTTCAAATCGGTGTTTTTTCCTGTCTGTGTTTACCCTTTTGGACTTTGTTTTGCCCGGATAACCCGTAAAAATCCTGTCAATCCTGTTAATCCTGTCCAAAAAAAGTATGGCTAAGATAAGACGATCTCCCTGGCGAATGCTGCTGCCGGCCGAACATGGGTCGTGGGCGTGGCTGCTGGTGCCGTTTGGGGCAGGAACGGCCGTTTCCCGGTCTCTTGCTCTCCCCGTGTGGCTGGTATTGATAGGCGCACTGGCCGTCTTTTTAATGCGGCAGCCAGCCACCATTTGGCTGCGGGCGCGGCAGGGGAAGGCGGGGAAAACACAGGGACAAACGGCCGTTCGCTGGCTCATCATTTTAGGCACAGTGGCCTTGCTTTGTTTGCTGGGGCTGCTATGGCAAGGGCGGTGGCTGCTGCTGTGGCTGCTGCTGCCGCCGCTGCTCATTTTGCTTGGCTACCTGCTGGTGGCACAGCGTCGCCCCGCCGACGTGCGTTCGCTGTGGTTGGAGCTGGCCGGAGCCGCCGTGCTGGCCTTGCTTGCCCCCGCCGCCTACATGGCTACCGTCAATAGGCTGGACACAACGGCTGGGCTGCTGTGGGGGTTGCTGGCGGGGCAAAATGTGCTGGGAGCGTTCTACGTGCGGCTGCGAATTGCCGATACGCATAAACGGCCGTTTACCCGCCTCCCCACCCTCATCATCCACTGGCTGGCCTTTGCCGCCACCATCCTGTTATGGTGGCTCAACCTGCTCCAACTTCCCGCCCTGCTGCCGTACCTCTTTTTCGCCCTGCGAATGGTCTGGGCGGCCGTTCAGCCCCGCCCGGTTGCCAATATCAAGCAGTTTGGGCTGTTGGAAACGGCCGTTGAACTGCTAGGTGGGCTGTGTTATGTGTTGGGTCTGATGAATTGAAAATGGGGAATTGAGAATGGAGAACGCATTCATTCCCAATTCCCCATTTTCCATTCCCCATTCTCAATTTGCTTGACTTGGCGTATCATTGCCCATGCGTTATTCCCCCTGGCAAACCCACAGATTAATGTTGCAGCCGTGGCACCGCACGCTGGCAATTGTGTTTTTCGCCCAATTTGCCATGACGCTGGGCTTTGGCGTCGTTTTCCCCTTCCTTCCCCTTTACATTGCCGAACTTGGCTCGCGCACCAACCTGGGCGTGGAGTTTTTGGCCGGGCTGGTTTTTTCCGCCCAGGCATTCACCATGATGATCTCCTCCCCCGTCTTTGGCGTGCTGGCCGACCGGTATAGCCGCAAGCAGATTACGGCGTGGGGGATGTTTGGCGTGGGGTTTACCATGCTGATGATGGGGTTGGCGAACTCGGCCGAGGAGCTGATTTTTTGGCGGGCGGTGCAAGGGCTGGTGGCGGGGGGCATTTCGGCGGCGACAGCACTGGTGGCAGCGGCGGTGCCGCGTCAGCGGGTGGGGTTTGCTCTGGGATTGGTGCAGGTGGCACTGTGGGCCGGGGTGGCGGCAGGGCCGCTGCTGGGCGGCGTGCTGGCCGATGCGCGGGGGTATCATTTTCCTTTTCAGGTAACGGCCGTTCTCATGTTCACCGCTGGCATTTCCGTCCTGCTGGGCATACGTGAGCCGGTGGTGGAGGAAGCACCGGAGGGAGAAACGGCCGTTTCTTCCCGTCCCGGCTTTTGGAGCGAGTGGCGGCGGCTGCTCACCACGGCACCCATGCCCATCATCTTCTCCCTGCGCTTCATGGTGGGGTTGGGCAACATGATTATTGCCCCCATTGCGCCCCTGTTTATCATTTCGCTGCTGCCCGATGGCCCCAATGCCAACACGCTCACCGGGCTGGTGTCGGGAATTGGTGGGGCGGCGAGTACGATAACGGCCGTTTATTTCGGCCGTCTGGGCGACCGCATTGGTCATCGTACCATCTTAAAAGTGTGCGCCATCGCCGCCGGGCTGTTTTACTTGCCCCAGGCGTGGGTGACAACGGCGTGGCAGCTTCTGGTTTTGCAAGCATTAACCGGAGCCGCGCTTGGCGGCATGATCACCGCCATTGCCGCCCTGCTGGCACAGCATTCCGACGAAGGAGACGAGGGGAGCATCTACGGGCTGGATAGCTCAGTCTTTGCCGCTTCCCGCGTGGTGGCTCCCCTGCTGGGGGCGGGCATTGCCGCCTGGATCGGGCTGCGTTCGGTTTTTACCTTCACCAGCGTGCTGTTTTTATTAACGGCCGTTTTAGTCATGCGCGGTTTGGCGGGGCAGGGGGAGGGATAGAAGGGTGTGGGGCGTAGGGAGTGGGGAGTAGAGGTCAACCCCCTATACCCCACTCCCTACGCCTCACTAAAACGGAGTAGATATGAGTGAACCATACGGTGGGCAACTGGTAGCAGACGTGCTGGCGCGGCACGGGGTGAAATTTTTGTATACGCTGTGCGGCGGCCACATTTCCCCCATTTTGGTGGCGGCGGAGCAGCGGGGGGTGCGGGTGGTGGATGTGCGCGATGAGGCAACGGCCGTTTTTGCCGCCGATGCCACGGCGCGATTGACCGGCGTGGTGGGGGTGGCAGCGGTGACGGCCGGGCCGGGGGTGACGAATACGATAACGGCCGTTAAAAACGCCCAAATGGCCCAATCCCCGGTGCTGATTTTGGGCGGGGCGGCGGCAACGCTGCTGCAAGGGCGCGGCGCCCTGCAAGACATTGACCAGATTAGCCTGGTCAAGCCGCTGGTGAAGCTGGCCGCCGCCGTGCGCCGCGTGCACGACATTGTGCCAACGCTGGAAAAGGCACTGCGCGTGGCCCAGGAAGGGGTTCCCGGCCCTGTCTTTGTCGAAATTCCGGTGGATTTGCTCTACCAGGAAAGCACAGTGCGCCAACTGATGGTCAACGAGGCGGGACGGGCGAAAGGGCTGGCCGGGCTGGCAATGAAGCTGTATTTGGGTCGCCACATGCGGAAGACGTTTGGCAAGGCGTGGACGACACAAGCCAGCGACCCGGCTCCGATTGTGCCGCCGCTGCCCAGCGACAAGCAGATGGCGCAGGTGTTAGGGGCGTTGGCAAAGGCGAAACGGCCGTTGCTCATCGTCGGCAGCCAGGCGATGCTGGATGCCGGGCGGGTGGATGCGCTACAGCAATCGCTCATCAAGCTGGGCATACCCACTTACCTTTCGGGGATGGCGCGGGGGCTGTTGGGGTACAACCCGCTCCATTTGCGCCACCAGCGCAGCAAGGCGTTGCGCGAAGCCGATACGATTATTTTGGCCGGGGTGCCGTGTGATTTTCGCCTCGGATACGGCCGTTCCATTCCCCGCCGCGCCACCTACATCTCAATCAACCGCAGCCAGGCGGATATGACCAAAAACCGCAGGCCGACGATTGGCGTGCTGGCCGACCCCGGCACCTTTTTGCGGATGGTGGCGGCCAACTGGAGCCAACAGCCGGTTTGGACAAGCTGGCGCGATACGCTGCAAGCGCGGGACGCGGCGCGAGATGGGGAAATTCAGCAGCAGGCGGCAGAAGCGACGGAATTTATTAACCCCGTCTGGCTGTGCCAGCAGTTGGAGGAGATCATTGACGCGGATTCGGTGCTGATTGGCGATGGTGGCGATTTTGTAGCGACGGCGAGCTACATTGTGCGGCCGCGTACGCCGCTGTCGTGGCTGGATCCGGGGGCGTTTGGCACGCTGGGGCCGGGGGGTGGGTTTGCTTTGGCGGCCAAGCTGTGCCGGCCGCAAGCGGAGGTGTGGCTGCTGTATGGGGATGGGTCGGCGGGCTATTCGCTGGCGGAGTTCGACACCTTTGCCCGCCACAACGTACCCGTCATTGCCATCATCGGCAACGATGCCTCCTGGGCGCAAATTGCGCGGGAGCAGGTGGTGATTTTGGGCAGTTCGCTGGGTACCGACCTGGCGCGGAGCAATTATCACGTGGTGGCTGAGGGGTACGGTGGCGTGGGGCTGTGCGTGGACGACCCGGCACAAGTGAAGGGGGTACTGAAACAAGCGCAGGAGATTGCCAAAAACGGTCGGCCGGTACTCATCAACGCCATGATTGGCCGCACCGCGTTTCGTAAGGGATCCATTTCGATGTAGCCAGTTGTCAACAAGCCTGTCCAATGAGGGATCACCCTCGCCTGCAATCATGAGCCAAGAGAAAATGGGGATCGTGCAAGGCGTTGATTAATGATGACTAAATTAGTGAAAAATTCACGCAATTTATGCGCCAGGTCATAGATTTTTTTTATTATAATGAGGCCAGAATTGTGTTGTGGGAGCCATGCCAAACAATGATCTCCTGCAAGCGTGATGATAAAGCAAATGGTTGATTGGTATGACGTGGAGCGTCAAACGACGCAGCATCAACAGGCACATTGGGCGGTGCTGGCAGAGCTGGGTGAGCAGCTAGCCCAGGCGGCATCCCTGCCGGAACTTGCGGCACGGGTGTTGGCTACAGGCTGCCAACTTGTGAATGCCAGCGACGGCTATTTGCTGCTGGTTGATGTGGAAATGGGTGAATTAGCGGTGGTTGCCCAGCAGGGCAAACGGCCGTTAACCACCACCACGCTTGCCCACCAAAGCTATCAAACCAGTGAAGCCGCGATAGATAACCAGCACTCAGGGGAATGTGCGCTGGTTGTGCCGCTGCAAACGCTGGGGCAGACGGTGGGGACCATCCACGTCACACGGGCAACCTGGTTCACGGCCGATGATCTCGACCTGCTGACAGCGGTGGCAAATATGTCCGCCGGAACGATTCAGCAGTTGCGGGTGCATGAGGCCTTGGCGCAGTTACAGCAAGCCAGAAGTGCATACGTCTCGACGGTCACACATGAGATGCGTTTGCCGCTAACGGCCGTTAAAGGGTACGTTGATCTGATGTCGAACGAACTGGTGGGGCCGCTTACCCGGCAACAGCGCGAGTTTGTGGTCGTCATCCAGCGTAACGTGCGCCGCATGAGCAACCTGCTGCGCGACTTGTCGCAAATCAATCGGTTGGAAAGTGGACAGTTGCGGCTGGAAAAACGGCCGTTTGCCCTGCCCGACTTGGTGGAAAACGTAGCCGCACAATTTGCCGAGAAGCTAAACGGCCGTTGTCAAACCCTCACCCTCCACCTGCCCGGCGACCTTCCGACCGTTTATGCCGATCCAGAGCGCGTCACGCAAATTCTTGCCAGCTTACTTAGCAACGCCCACAAATACACCCCGTCGGGCGGCCACATCACCCTCACTGTTGCTTCCACCCCGGTCGCGGTTGAAGTGGTCATTACCGACACCGGCATCGGCATTGCCGAAGCCGACTATCCTCATCTGTTCTCGCAGTTTTTCCGCGCCCCCAGTGACCTGGTGCGCGAACAAAGCGGCTGGGGGCTGGGGTTGTATCTCGTGAAAAAGCTGGTTGAAATTCAAGGCGGCACTATAAGCTGCCAAAGTTTACCAAGCCAGGGAAGCACTTTTACCTTTACGCTGCCACTCGCCAACCGGTAAGCGTAACACTGTACCCTTCATTCCTGACAGGCACCCCTCGTGGGAGCAACCGTGTTCGGCTGCATATCGTTTACGACCTGCCGAGCATAGGTATAATTTATCATACCTGAGAGGAACATATCATGATGGACAGTACCGTAGTAGGCTACAAACTTTTGCTCACCTATGATGTCAACACCGACGCTCTGCAAGATTATTACCAATTTGTGATGGGGCGTTATCTGCCCGCCATGCGCTCGCTGGGCATGGAAATGAGCGAAGCGTGGCACACAGCCTATGGCGATGCCCCGAATCGGCGCATCGGCTTTATTTGCAGCGAGCGCGAAACTGTTACCGACCTGATGGAAAACGAGACGTGGCAATCGCTTAACGACAATTTGCAGCGTTACGTCAGCGATTTCTCCTACAAGGTTGTGCGCTATCGGGGCGGTTTCCAAATCTAGCCCCAAGCGAAACCAGGCGGGGGTGAGCCAACAGCCGTCTGTGTCAACAACTGCATATTAAAGTGTGTGAGGGGTGGGAAAAACGGCCGTTTTTCCCCCTCTCACCCATTTCCGCCTGCCCAAATTCGCCCCCGCTAATCCAAAGCAGATAAAATCAGGCAAAGGTGGTATAATTTCCCCACGAATCAAACTGTCTCAATCAGTGGAGTGATTCATGCTACAAAATCTGGAAATTCAAAACTACCGCCTTTTCCAAAACCTCAAAATTGAAGATTTCGCCCGCGTCAACCTCATCGTGGGCAAAAACAACGTTGGCAAAAGCAGCCTCCTCGAAGCCCTTCACCTGCTCTTAAGCCAAAAGTCCCCTATGGCTGCCCTGGATTTTCTGGAAACCCGCGAAAATTTTTCTTCCAAAGCACCTTCACCCCATCGTTCAGAATATGAGTTGTCAACTCTTTACTTCGGGCATGGTGCTGTTGGCACATCTCCTATTCGTCTTTATGCAACGGGCCAATCTTCAATGTCCTTGGAAATTCAAAGAAAACCCGAGGCAAACAGGGCAGATTTTATCTATGGAAATGGACAATCAACACAAATCTCATTGATTTTGCAGAAGGATGGAACAAGGGTTAGCAGCAGTAACATGAAAGCCACATCCCTGACTTTACCGAATTCAACTTATGTAACAACCAAAGGGTTCGACTATAATTTTTTAGCGGAACTATGGGACAAAATAGAATTAACCCCTAAAGAGCAGGCTGTTATTAATATTTTGCAAATCATTGAACCTAATCTTGAGAGAATTAGTTTCCCCAGTAGCCGCGCTTCCAACTCAGGTATCAGGTTAAAACTTAAAGGCCAAGACCAGCCTGTTCCACTAACCAGTATGGGAGATGGTATTCATCGTATTTTAATGATTGCTTTCACTCTCGTCTTTTCTGAAGATCGTTATCTGCTCATTGATGAAATTGACACAGGGTTGCACTATCGCACGATCACTGATTTGTGGCGGTTGATTTTTGAAACGGCCGAAAAATTAAATGTGCAGGTCTTTGCTACCACCCACAGCCTGGACTGTATTCGCTCCTTTGCCGAAGCGATTGCGCTGCATAAAGACAAAGCCGTAGGAGCCATTTTCCGTCTGCAACGGCGTGGCGAGGCAATTCAAGCCGTGCGCTATGACGGCGAGCAGCTGATGTTGGCGGTTGACCAGGACATTGAAGTACGTTGATGAAGCGCACAACAACGACAACCGCCTATCTGCTTGTTGAGGGTAATGACGATCTACACGTTGTTTACGCTCTGTGTGAAAAACACAATTTGCCTGAGAATTTTGTGGTGCGAACACCAAAATCAATGGGGGCAACGGCCGATAATGCCGACAACTTGCTGGCTGTCTTTGCTACCCAACTGCTGGCTGATGATCAAACGGCCGTTGGCATTATCCTCGATGCCGACCAGCAAAACCGCTGGCAGCAGCTTCAAATCCGCGTGCAGCAAGCCAATCTCGGCTACCAACTCCCTCCACAACCTGACCCGACCGGAACCGTCATCCCCAGCCCCGACGGCTACGCCCCCCGCGTCGGGGTGTGGATCATGCCCCACAACACGAATCCTGGTGCTTTAGAAGAATTTGCCAGCCAAATCATGCTCCGCGATGCCAATGGCCGGGAACCATTGGAACCATTTGCCAACAAAATTTTGGACGAATTAGAGCAGGCGCGGCTTAATCACTATGGCGCAAAACGGGGTAAAGCGTTTATGCGAACCTGGCTGGCATGGCAAGAACAACCAGGCTTGCCCATGGGACACGCTATCGGACGCGGCATTTTGTCCGCCGAAGCACCGATAGCCCTTGCCTTTGTAGGGTGGCTCAACCGCCTCTTCAACCTATGAATCTCTTCACCCACGGCCGCAAAGCCCAAATCGAAAAAGAGTCCCCGCTGGCAAACCGGATGCGGCCGCGCACCCTGGATGAATACGTGGGGCAAGACCACATCATCGGCCATGGGCGGCTGCTGCGCCGCGCTATCCAGGCTGACCAGCTTTCCTCGCTCATCTTCTACGGCCCGCCCGGCACCGGCAAAACCACGCTGGCAATGGTCATTGCCAACAGCACCCAAAGCCACTTCATCACCATCAACGCCGTGCTGGCCGGAGTGAAGGAGATTCGGGAGGCGATTGAGGAGGCGCGGGAGCGGCGGGAGCTGTATGGACAACGCACCACGCTCTTTGTGGACGAAGTGCATCGCTGGAACAAGGCGCAGCAGGATGCGCTGCTGCCCCATGTGGAAAAAGGCACCATTATTTTGATTGGGGCGACCACCGAGAACCCGTATTTTGAGGTCAACAAAGCGTTGGTCAGCCGCAGCCGCATTTTTCAATTACGGCCGTTAACCCGCGACGACCTGCACCAAATTGCCCTTCAAGCCCTGCATGACCCCGAACGAGGATACGGCCAACTCAATGTCCAAATCAGCGATGAGGCGATTGACCACCTGGTTGACGTTGCCAACGGGGATGCGCGGGGGGTGCTAAATGCGCTGGAGTTGGCGGTGGAAACCACACCGCCCAATGAGGCCGGGGTTGTGGTCATCAATTTGGCCGTGGCCGAGGAATCAATTCAGCAGCGGGCGGTGCTGTATGACAAGGATGGTGACACCCACTACGACACCATTTCTGCCTTCATTAAAAGCCTGCGCGGCTCCGACCCGGACGCGGCACTGTACTGGATGGCAAAAATGCACTATGCCGGGGAAGATGCCCGCTTCATCTTCCGGCGCATGGCGATTGTAGCCAGCGAAGATGTGGGGCTGGCCGACCCGCAGGCGTTGGCGGTGGTGATGAGCTGCTGGGAGTCGTATGAGCGCATTGGAATGCCAGAAGGCCGCTTTCCTCTGGCGCAGGCGGCGCTGTATTTGGCAACCTGCCCCAAATCCAACTCCACGCTGGGCTTTTTTGATGCGATTGCGGCAGTGGAAGCGGAGCAGGAATCGGACGTGCCGAACCATTTGAAAGATGGCAACCGCGACAAGGAAGGGTTTGGGCATGGGCAGGGGTATCTGTATCCCCACGCTTACCGCGACCATTGGGTGGCGCAGCAATATTTGCCCGATGGGTTGCAGGGCAAGGTGTTTTATCAGCCCAACGACCAGGGGTATGAACGGCAAATTCGGGAGCAGGTGGCGCGGCGGCGCGAGGCGCAGTTGGCGGCAATGGTGGAGAGTGGGGAGTGGGGAGTGGGGAGTGGGGAGGTGTTGACCACGAGTCCGGCGAATAAGGGGCGGGAGGCGTGGCTACAGCGGACGATTGCCAACAGTGGGCAGCAGTTGGCGGCGGTGCGGGAGCGGATTTTTGCGGCGGCAGGGGTACAGCGGCACCATTTGCTGCTGGATTTGAATGCGGGAAGTGGGCTGCTGACGTGGGAAGGGGTGCGGCAGGCACCGGAGGGGGGCGTGTGGGCGTTGGCAGCGGACACAACGAGTGGTGAGGCTTTGCGGCAGTTGGCGGAACGATTGCCTGAGGTAGAACGGCCGTTTATCCTCGTCGGCACCCTGCTTGATTTGCCCCACCTGCTGGCCTTGCGCGGCGAGGAAGCGGTGCGATTTGACCGGGTGGTGGGACGCAACCCGTTTTTGCAGCCGGAAACGCGCACGGTGACGGCATTGGCGGGGCTACGGGAATGGATGCTGGCAAACGGCCGTTTAGCCATTGCCCAAACCATCCCCCATCATGGACAGCGGCTTTACCAGTTGATTACGTGGCCGGCTGACCTGGACAGCCTGTGCCAGCAGGTAGTGGCTGCCGAGGAAGCGATTTATGCCAACCCGGATGATGATTTGGTCAACTGGGATGAACGCGATTTAGCCCAACTGTTTGTTGAAGCAGGCTGGCAGGATGTTGAAATCCAACTGGAGACGCAGACGGAACAGCGACGGATCACGCAAGGGCAATTGGATCGCTGGTTTGGTGTGGGTGATGGGGAAGGAAACGGCCGTTTGTCCTATGCCCAACAATTACAACAAAGTGGTATTGTCGCTGAAGCGAGCAAACAAGTAGAGCAGCTTTATCGGCGGCAGCTACAGGGGCAGGTGGTGGGGTGGAAAACGGCCGTTGTCATCCTTACCGCTGTAAAAGATAGGTGAAAGCCCACAAAAGGGGGTAGCCATGCCCCTGCGTTCTGTTATACAATAACCCTCTGACAGCGGTGCGGGAGCCTGATTCTAGCATTGTAGTGGATCAAATATTGTTAACAAGACGCATCCTGGAAGAAATAATGGCGCAACCAGACTTTAAAAAAGAAGCAGAAGCAATTTTCGATGAAATGGTGGCTACCCGCCGCGATTTCCACCAACACCCCGAACTAGGGTTCCAAGAAGTACGAACATCACGCATTGTCGCCGACCGCCTCACCGAACTGGGGCTGGAAGTGCAGCGCGGCGTGGCCCAAACCGGCGTTGTCGGGCTGCTCGAGGGGCATAAACCCGGCCCCACCATCATGATGCGGTTCGACATGGACGCCCTCCCCATTCATGAGGAAAATGACGTTCCCTATAAATCCAAAACCCCCGGCGTGATGCACGCTTGCGGCCACGATGCCCACACGGCGATGGGGCTGGGCATGGCAAAGATCATGAGCAAATATCAGGATCGCATTGCCGGGACGCTTAAATTTGTCTTCCAGCCGGCCGAAGAAGGGGGCGCAGGTGGTGCGTTTGCCATGATTGCCGATGGGGCATTGGAAAACCCCAAGCCCGATGTCGCCTTTGCCATGCATGTCTGGAACCCCGTCCCCTATGGCCGCGTGCGCGTGGTGGAAGGGCCTTGCATGGCCTCCTCCAGTGTCTTTACCCTGACCGTGGAAGGCAAGGGAGGGCATGGCGCAGCTCCCCACCTGGCCGTTGACCCCATCTTGGCCGCTGCCCACATTGTGGCCGCGCTGCAAAGCATCGTCAGTCGCAACATCAACCCGCAGGACAGCGTGGTGGTTTCCATTGGGCAATTCTCGGCCGGGTCTACCTTCAACGTCATTCCCGACCGCGCCATTTTGAAAGGAACGGTTCGCAGCTATAATACGGAGCTGCACCGTAAGATTTACCGGCGTATTTTAGAAATGGCAACCAGCATGGCCGATGCCTTTAGCTGTAAGGCAACGATGGAAACGGTGGCAATTGTGGCCCCGGTTGTCAACGCCCCGGAACCCACATCCGTTGTTCGCCGCGCCGCCGAAGCGGTTGTGGGAGCGGATAAAATTGATCAACATCGCACCATGGCGGCCGAAGACATGGGCTTCTTCCTGGAGGAGGTGCCTGGCTGCTACTTCTTTATTGGTGCCAGCAATGATGAAAAAGGGCTAAATTACCCGCAGCACCATGCCAAGTTTGACATTGATGAACGGGCGATGGTCAACGGGGTAACGATTATGGCAAATGCCGTGGCCCATTATGTGATGAATGGTCATTAACCCGGTGGTGGGTCAGGTGGTCATTCACCACCTGACCCACCACATTTATGTCTAACCAACACGCTGATTTTTCCCGCTATAACTTTGTCTGTCTGGCTGGCGGGGTTGGCGGAGCCAAGCTGGCCGATGGGCTGGCGCGTATTCTTCCTCCGGAAAATTTAACCATCATTGTCAATACGGGCGACGATTTCCAACATTTGGGGCTGACGATTTGCCCTGACTTGGACACGGTGATGTATACGTTGGCGGGGGTTGCCAACACGGAAACGGGCTGGGGACGCGCCGGGGAATCATGGCGCACGATGGCGGCGGTAAACGAACTGGGTGGCCCAGGCTGGTTCCGGCTGGGCGACCTGGATTTGGCGACGCATTTGACGCGGACGCAGATGTTGGCGGAGGGGGAGACGTTAACGGCCGTTACCCGCCATCTTTGCCACCGGTTGGGAATAAAAACGGCCGTTTTGCCCATGACAAACCAACCCGCCCCCACCATGATTGAAACCGACGATGGGCTGCTCCCCTTCCAAACCTGGTTTGTGCAAAAGCAGTGGCAGCCCGTCGTCCGCGCCATTCAGCTTCCCGGCGACGTTCGCGCCTCGCTGCCCGTGATGAGCGCCTTGGAAAAAGCAGATTTTGTCCTTATCGCCCCCTCCAACCCGTTTGTCAGCATTGACCCCATCCTCAACACCTACCCCATCCGCGCCCTGCTGACCGACCTGCCCCGCGCCATTATTGCCGTTAGCCCCATTGTTGGGGGTGAGGCGGTGAAGGGGCCGGCCGCCAAGCTGCTGCGCGAAAAAGGGATGGAGGTTTCGGCAACGGCCGTTGCCAACTACTACGACGACCTGCTCGACGGCTTTGTCTATGACCAGCAAGATGCGGGCAGTGTCCACCTGGATATGCCCACCCGCTGCCTCGACACGATGATGTACACCGCCGACGACCGCATCCGGCTGGCGCGGGAGATGGTGGCGTTTGCGGTGGAGGTGGGAGGGTAAAGAGGCAGGGGGGCAGGGGAGCGGAGGAGCAGGGGAGAGTCTCCTCTGTTCCCCTGCCCCCTTGCTCCCCTGCTATTGTTTTATGTCCATCTGCGCCATCATCCCCGTGAAGAAGCTGACCGAAAGCAAGAGCCGCCTGTCGCAGGTGCTTTCGGTTGATGAGCGTGCTGAACTGGTGGCGCAATTTTTACGCCATGAGCTTGAGGTATTGCGGCAGGTGGCGGCGATTGAGCAGGTGGTGGTGGTGAGCAGTGACCCAGTTATTCTACAGTTGGCGCAGGCACAGGGAGCGGCCGTCTTACCGGAGGAACAGTCGGAGGGGCTTAACGTGGCGGTGACAAGGGGGGTGGCCTGGGCGAGAGAGGGGGGAAAAACGGCCGTTTTGATCCTCCCCGTAGACCTCCCCTTCCTGCACCCCAATGACATCACCCGCCTGCTGGCTGCCTATGACGACCAACGGCTTGTGATTAGCCCGGATGGCCGGCAGGAAGGCACCAACGCCCTGCTGCTGCCCCCCCTGCCGGCCTTCACCTTTCACTACGGCCAAAACAGTCTGTCCCAACACCTTGCCGAAGCCCAACACCACCAGCTACAGACAAGCCTTGTCATCGCCCCTGGCCTGCTCTTTGATCTGGATACCCTGGATGATTGGCACACTTATCAGCAAACAAGGGCAGCAGCACCTATTCTTTAACGGTTTCTGCAACATAGTGCAACCGCTGCGATCTACAGGCTGCAATTCTCAGGTTGAAAGTGTGGTAGGGGCGTATTGCATACGCCCTTTTGCAGACAATTAGGTTTGTTCCTGACCAACCCCGTTAACAAGATGGCAAACACCTGTCTGCACCCGTTTTCGTTCATTTCGGTGCTTTGGTTTGCGCCATCGGGCGTATGCAATACGCCCCTACCCGCCGCTGCTGGGCATGATCAAGAGGTTTTTATTCCAAACTGAGAATTGCGGATCTACAGGCACGTTCATGCCTTCAGTTTTACGCAATAAAACAAGGCGGCGAAAACTTCGTGAATCGTGCAGCCACGGCTGATCATCATGCTGAAGATCACGCACCGCAATAGCTGCTGGGGCGTCGTTGACTTGCCCAAGATCACTTTGCGCTGGTTCTTGGTCTGTCGTCATCTCCTCCACATTCAAAGACAAATCCCTTTCAGAAAGTAACGTAGATCGGTATCAGGCTACAAACAAAGCCGCCTAACGCCTGTATCACTTGCCGCCAGGGGTGAGCTAACAACTCGACCATTCACCAATGAGTTCCCCCCAAAAAGCCGATCTCGCGGTCAAATGGATACGATGTTGGGCGGCTTGGGAACGGCCGTTTCCTCTTCTACTATATTTGCTCTTGACATAGTTACAAGTGACTAATACAATTATGACTAATGAGTACGCTAAAAGATAAACAACTGTTGTTATTGGGCATTTTAAGCACACACAGCCTGCACGGGTATGAGCTGAACGAACTGCTCAAATCGGGGGCCAACGCCATCCGCATTGGCAAGGCAAACGCATATCAAATTCTGGGCAAGCTGGAAAATGATGGGCTAATTGCCGGGCAGGAAGAGCGGGTTGACAATCGGCCGCCGCGCACCGTTTACACCATTACTGAAGCGGGGCAGGCGGAATTTGCTAGTCTGCTACAGAAGCGGCTGGCTGAATACCAACCGCTTGAATATGCCGATGGCATCTCGTTGAACTTTATGGACGTACTCTCTCCTGACGTGACTGTTCCCCTGCTGGAGCAGCGCGCCAAGCGCCTCGCCGCTCGTTGTGCAACCTTTGACGGTTTCTCAGACGACATCCGCGCCGCCCATCCCGGGTTGGATTTTCTGGTTCGGCTGACCGAATTAGAACAATCCTTGCTGCAAGATTTGATTGAGAAACTTAAAAAGGAGTTATAACGATGACCGAAACAGGACAATTTACCCTTTACGCAACTTTTCTGGCTCAGGAAGGAAAGTATGAGCAGATGAAAGCGATTTGCCGCGACTCGTTGGCGTTGACCAAAGCAGCACCCGGCGTGCAGCAAGCCATCTGCCTGGAGCCACCCAAGCCGGAAAAACCATTTGTAATTATTTCTATCTGGTGTTCCAAAGACGATTTTCAGGCGTTTCTGAAGTCCCCACCCATGCAGGAATTTCATAGCAAAACGGCCGTTCAACAAATGTTCGACACTGCGATGCAAGACGCGACGGCCGATTTTTACACCGTTCTTGACACATGGGTATCCCCCCACTAATTTTTTAGGAGACAATTAAATGAACCGCGTGAAACCAATTGCCAAGTGGGGTGGCATCGCCCTGCTGATTTTATTGCTGCTGGCGGCCATTGTGCCGTTCCTGATTCCGGTTAAGCCGCTGGAAAATCTGCAAACGGCCCAGGCTGTCGCACTGCCGGAAAGCCAGTTTGTAACCATCCCATTCGACGGGACGGACGGTATTGAGATTCATTATTTGGCGGATGAACCGCAGTCGGCGGCTGAACCAACGTTTGTCTTGATGCACGGCTCTGTTTTTAATGTGTTCACCTGGAACGAGGTGTTTGACTTTTTCGACGCACGGGGTCGTGTGATTGCTTATGACCAAATTCCGTATGGGTTGAGCGAGAAGTTGGTTGAGGAGGATTGGAACGGCCGTAATCCATATTCCGCCGACTCCGCCGTTGTCCAATTAATCACGCTGCTCGACACGCTGGACGCACAGAACGTAATCCTCGTGGGCAACTCTTATGGCTCGGTGCTGGCACTGCAAGCTGCCCTGACGCATCCGGAGCGGGTGGACGGGTTGATTTTGGCAGATTCGGCCGTTTATGTGCAGGAAAGTATGCCAGCGTGGGTGATGAATCTGCCGCAGGTGCAGCGGCTTGGGCCACTGTTAGGCCAGATGATTGGCGGCAGTGAGGCGTTTGTGCGCCAGACATACCTGGACCCAGCCGCCATTGACAACAACCGGATGCGCCTGACGCTAATCCACACGGAAGTGTCAGCTTGGGATGAAGCGATGTGGACCTATTTGCAGGCGTGGGGCACGGTTCCGCTCGACATGTCGGCGCAGTTGGCTGCGGTGGTGCAGCCCGCGCTGGTGCTTACCGGGGATGGCGATGGGGTGATTCCCCCAGCCGATAGTGAGCGTCTGGCGAACGCGCTGCCCAATGCCGAGTACACAGTCTTGGCCGCGTGCGGGCATGTGCCTCAGGAGGAGTGCCCGACACAGTTTGAAGATGCTGTGGCTGCCTGGCTGGATGGGGTTGTGCCGTAATGTGAATGAGCGTAACGGCCGTTTCTGCCAAGTTGGTAGGGGAAATGTGGGGGTGTGGAAACGGCCGTTGTGTCCCCAAAACTCTTGGTGATGTTTGGCAAAAACGGCCGTTGCCAGCCTACAACTCCTGTCTGGTAGTATGGAAGTGTGGTGGAGAACGGCCGTTGTTTGTTAACGGCCGTCTAACACCTGCTTCAGCCGCGCTTTGCGTCGGCTGGTCAGGTAAGGAAGTGACATTACTGCCACTCCCTCCCCTCAGAACGGTACGTGCGACTTTCACCGCATACCGCTCAAGCCTTTCAAATGCCCTATGTCACAGGACACGGCTTTTCAATGAATTGCCTTCGTAAGACGAGTTTGCAGTCGTTTCACGTTACGGGTGACTTTGCGCCACTCAATATCATGCCAACCATCCGCAACACGGGCAGGCGCACCAGTTAATGACTGTGATTCGAGGGTGGCACTCGTTATCGCCAGTTGTTTCATTACTGCCATCTGCTTTCCTCCCTGCAACGATTTCTCAAACGCTCTTACGCTGAAAGACCAACTGGAAGTCTGCTTACTTTCGCATGGGGCAAATCTTGAATCCCTATCCTTGCCATTACAGCACGGCCTTCGCTTCTTCCAGTTTCCTTTACCCACTATCCCGTCGGTTGGTCTTGCGACCGCCCTACCCAGAGGGAGGATATTGGGCTTACCCTGTTCCGCTTGTTTACCAGAGTGGGTTAGGTTCCAACTCCTACGCCGACGGTACACCATCTGCGTCGGGTATCGCTTGAGTACCCACCCTTGACCGCATACCATTTTGGTTCAGGTGTGTCAGCAGGTTTCACCTGTTCTAACGGAGCCTGCCCTGAGCTTGCCGAAGGGACGCTTAAATTGGTTCACTTTTATTAACCATACCACTCAACCCTAGCCCCCTATCCGCCTTCCTGCTGGCAGATAGCGACACATTGTCTCAGCAGCTTCACACCCCACCGTTACCAGTAGCGCATGTGCTGATAGGATACTGATGGCAGAACATCAGGCTGAATTCGCCTCTTTGAAGACGTTTCAGCAGCTAAACAAGCGACTTTTCAGGTCGCACCACGCTTTGTTAGCCCGTTTTTGATTTACAAGACACTTTTCTCTTCTGTTACGGGACGATAAGGTTCTTCTCGAACTATATGCCCATACAAAATCTTAATCATAAGTGCTGGAACAAACCATTCAAATCCTTGAACAGAGGGAACAACGTAAATATTTAAAAGCAATGCCAATGTTATTACGAAGAAGGCAACAGGTCTTTTTAGATACAGTGGTGTATTTATGATAGCAATCGTGCTAATTATTAGAAAGAGATACCAAAATATTCCGTAAAGATAGTTTGTTTCACCGAAAAAAGTTGCGATTAGCAGAGAATGAATATGCAATACAGTAAAGGTTAAGTGGTTTTTGAAAAAGGCGGTATATTGCGGTTCATCAAGTTTGGGGGCTGTATGATAAAACCGCTTGCAGGAATTAAGAGTGTTGGCAACCACGCCGCCGATAACATCAAACGCCAAAAATCCAGCCAAGACGTATTGCCACCAAATCCAGTTAAGAGCATTTGTCAAATATAAAAACACATACAGGCTTATGCCAACAAAACTTGCAGCCCAGCCTAAAATTTGTTCGGCTTTACTTGCGTTTGTGCCGAGTAGAAAATCCGCTTTTCCGTTGTAATCCCAGTTGATGTAGGCTTTATCATGTTGCATGATTTTCTCCGAACGGTTTTCATTATGCAAGGAACGGGCTAACGCCACCGTCAGGTGCGCTGGCGCGGTTGTCCAATGCCTTTGCCAATCACCAAATAGCAAGCCATCCGAGGCATCGCGCCAGCGTCACCTGCACGGATTGTTAGGCTCTTTGCCAATTCCAATAGCCCATATCAGGTCTATTCATAGCTTATGCTCCCGTCAAGTCCTTGTAAAAAGGCTGTTTTGTTTTCGACTTTGCGAAAATCGCCATGCAAAGTTAACGAACGCCTGAAAAACCTCTCAAAAGATGCAAAATCAAAAATGAAATTGTCTGCATTCCAGTCCTGCTTGTTGACCAGTTCATGAGCGTGCATAACCATGTTCCGCAATTCGATGACATCTTCACTGAAGCTATTGCCTTGAGCATTTGCAAAACCGATCAGATCGTCGAGATAAAAAGACTGAAAGGGTGGGAGCGTTTCTATCTTGTCGCGGTTCCGGTGGTAGCTGTCCAGTTTTTTCTGATAGAAACTTCGGGAAGTCTCCCGCTTGCATGTTGCTGCCTTGTGTTCAAAATGCTTCGCTATATCAGAATTTCCAAGATCACATTCTTGTAACAGAATCCTCAGCGTCCTTTCATATCGGAAAAACACTTCAAACAAATAAGCACTCACAACCGACTTGTTGAAATCTGAGAAATGGACAACGCCATAAAGCTCGTCCTCAGAATAGACGAAAAGTAAATGATTCTTGCGAAAAAGGTCCAGAACTTTCGGCTGAAATGCGTTCTGATAACCAACAATTTTTTGTTGCTGGTCAATTTTCTCTACTCTGAAACTCTTGGCGCTGTCGTCTCGGACATAGATTTCGGAGGGGTTTTCCAGCGATGGTAAGAACTCAATATCTCTTTGCTTGCAAAAAGCAAAACACCTCTCCTCAAAATCTGGGTCAAAGAAAAGGGTTTTTGTTGTTGCAATATCCGCGATACGCAAAAAGTCAGGCATAATGAAATCTCGATTTCAACTGTTCACGAATCCACAGTAGAGTGTATCGCTCCTAACGAAAAAGGATTGATACGGCTCCACAGCCGTATAATCCTTGTTGAACTAAGCCGGAGCTGAGGAAGCGTGTATGGGGTTTCATACAAATAAGGAAGCTGTTCTCTGAGCAAAAATAACCCCAACTCCAGCAACCTACCCCCATTATAAGAGAAAAAAAGAGCGCATCAAGAGGCAATGCGATGCGTTCGCAAGCATAGCCAAAGCAAAAAAGCGATAAAACAGAGAACAAACGCCGAGCCGAGTAGTTTTTAGGCAGGGGGTATTGACCCGCGAGCAGCAGAAAATGGTAAATATGCTGTTTTCATCTACCATCAGGAGGCGAACGGCCGTTCCGCTTAAAAGAACGCAAACGACGCATCTCCTACCCACAGATAGGACACTGACACACCCAAAATAGTTTTAAAAATAACGGTGGATATGAGATATGATACGCCTAAATTGCCCCTAGGCGACTGTGTTTTGCCAGCAGGCTTCCCTGCACGGAGCGCTTAGTCCAACTATTTATTAGACTCCACAACGCTGGATAAACATCCAGGTAAGCGTTTCATGATGTGCAGTCTATCCCTGCCAAGCGTTCAGTTTCGCTTGCAAAGTTACAAGCTCAACTGCTAAAATTGGATTCGCCGTTTTACTTTGTTTCACAACAAACGACATCCGGCAGAAATGGGGAAGCCGGAAGTTGCCGCATTTTTAACCGATCTGGCAGTGCAGCAACGTGTAGCTGCGTCAACGCAGAACCAGGCTCTACAGGCTCTCCTCTTTTTGTATCGTGAGGGGCTTCATCACAAGGCAAATTGAGGCTTTGGGGGCAAAAAAGCCAGAACGTCGCCCTCATGTTTTTCGGCATCGTTTTGCCACCCATTTGCTAGAGGCAGGGTATGATATTCGCACCGTGCAGGAACTCTTGGGACATAAGGACGTAAAAACGACGATGATTTATACACATGTACTAAACAAAGGGCCGCTGGCTGTTCGCAGCCCATTGGATGAATAACTAATGACCCACCACAAACAACCCAACTCCGATTTCTGCTTTGTCTGCGGCCGCAAAAACCCGCATGGTTTGTACATGTCCTTTTACGACAACGGGCAAAACGAGGTTTACGCCGACTACACCGTGCCCGATGCCTTTCAGGGGTATCCCGGCGTGGTGCATGGCGGCGTTGTGGCCGCCATGCTCGATGAAGTCGTTGCTCGCGTCGCCATGATTGCCGACCACCACCACTTTATGATGTCGGTGAAGTTGGAAGTCAAATACCGTCACCCCGTCCCCACCGAGGTTCCACTGCACATTGTGGGGCGCATTGAGCGGCTGCGCGGGCGGCTGGGCAAGGCCGTGGGCGAGATTTATTTGCCAGATGGGCAGCTTGCGGCAGAATCGGCTATGACTTTGGCCGATGTTCCGTTAGAATTATTGCAACACACCAATCTGGAAGCGTTAGGTTGGCGTATTGATCCGTAGTGTACAATTAGTCGTAATGAGTTATCAGATGTAACAAGGAGATGCAGATGAAAAACAACCACAATGCAGCTTTTCATCAAGCCAAAAAAAATCTGCTCCTCACGTTGGTCAGCGGCGGCATTGTGGCGGCCGTACTGTTTTACTGGTTGCTGGGGCCGGCATATGGCATCGGAACGGCCGTTGGTGTCCTTCTCAGCCTCGTCATCATTGCCCTTTCCCCCACCCCGTCTCTTCACAACCCACAGCAGCAGCAGCAAATTGACCAACTGCAAACCTCCCTCACCCAGCGTGAGAGCCAACTTGCCCAACTTAAACGCGAACTACAGCAGGCGCAGGAAATGGTGAAAAAGGGGGAAGAAACGGCCGTTTTAGACCGCACCGCCCGCAACCGCTTCTGGAGACACGTCAGCCACGAACTCCGCACCCCCCTCAACGGCGTCATCAACTTCTCCCACATGATCGGCCTCGGCTTTTATGGCGACGTTACCCCCAAACAAAACAACTATCTAAGCCGCATCGAGCAATCCGGGTGGTTCCTCCTCACCATGCTCAACGACCTCTCCGACCTGGCTAAAATTGAATCAGACGAATTTCAGATCAGCCTGACACCCACCGACCTGCAATCTGTTTGCGAAGAATCATTAGCCACCCTCAACAGCGTCATCACCGACGATGATGTCCGCATCATCCGCGACTATCCCGACACCTGGCCCCAACTCACCGCCGACGAGCGCCGCCTCAAACAAGCATTAAGCAACCTGCTGCGCAACGCCGCCAAACAGATAGAAGAAGGGTACATTGCTTTGCGCGTACAGCCAGAGCCAGCATGGCTTCAGTTGATCATTGAAGACACCGGCGAAGGCATGACACCGCAGCAACAAGCCGCCCTCTTTCCCGACATAGGAATCAAGCAGCCACCGCTGATGGTGCAGGAAGAAAAACCCAACTTTGGGCTCGCTGTAGCAGCCAAAATTATTGAAATGCACGGCGGTTCCATCCAGCTTAAAAGCGAAAAAGGTCGGGGTACCATTCTCACCATTCGCATTCCCACAGGGTCAACCTAAGGCCTTTTGCTATCATTGTCACACATGGTAAGTTTTGATACACTTCGGTTTGCATAAACTCACCGGTTCACGATGATTGACATAGAGAAAAATGATACCGCTAGACGAAGCCTATATTGTTTTAGTAGAAGATGACGTTGACGCCCGCCTTGTAGCACTGGAATTATTGCGTAACGCTGGAGCAGGTTACTGCTATGCCCGCAAGGCAGCCGATTCCGCCGTGCTGTTAGCCAAGAATCTGCGTCGCGTTGATCTGTTTTTAGTTGATATTAACATGCCTGTTAAAAGTGGCTACCAATTTTTGGAAGAGATTCGCAGCGATGACAAGCTCCACGATGCCAAAATTGTAGCCGTGTCGGCCGGCACCTTGTCTGATGCTGTGGAACGCGCAAAGGAATCAGGGTTTGACGGCTTTATTAGCAAGCCCCTCAACCCCAACCAATTTGCCACCCAGGTACAATCCATCCTGAATGGGGAAACAATTTGGGAATGACCCATGCCGCGTAACTACCTTCTCTGGTTTACCCTCGCTTTTGTTTTGCTAATGCTTACAGCCTGCCTAAGCCTGTTTGCCGGGCAGAGTCTGGGAAGCGATACGCCATTAGAGGGTACCGGCACGCTTACCTGTAGCACAGAGTGCATGGACAGGGGGCAGTGCGGCACCGCAGCCGATGAGTCGCTCTATGTTCTGGGCGGGCTAGATGCACCCACTGTCGCCAACCACAACCGCGTCTTTGCCGATAACACCCCGGTGCAAATCATCAACAGCCAGGTGCAAAATGTGCAAAATAATTCAGACGGGCAGCGCTTTTCCCTCACGTTTTATCAGGTAACGACAGAAGACCTGACCAAAGCAGGGTGGGTAGCTGGCTGGTGCATCGCCTCGCGTTAGCACCAACAGACAATACGAGTTGACGGACTTGGGCAGATGGGGGTTATCTGCGTCGTATGAGCAGCAACAATAGTCACAAGCTTTTACAAGAACTTTTGGCAAGCCAGGCGGCTGGGGAACCTGTTGCTTTAGCAACGATTGTGCAGGCACGTGGTTCAGTTCCCCGGCACACGGGAACGAAAATGTTGGTTTATGCCAACGGCCGTTCCTCTGGTACCATCGGCGGCGGCGAAATGGAGTCCCGCGTCATTGCCGAAGCCAAAGCCGCTCTGCAAGACGGCCAGACCCGCATCGTCCCCTACAAACTCGTTGAGCCAGGACGCGGCGACCCCGGCGTCTGCGGCGGCGAAGTGGAGGTCTACATCGAACCCTACGCCCCCCCCGCCACCATTTTTGTCATTGGCTGCGGCCACGTTGGGCAGGCCGTCGCCGACCTCGCCCACTGGCTTGGCTTTCGCGTTGTCGTCACCGACGACCGCGCCGAACTCGCCAGTGCCGACTTTATCCCCCATGCCGATGTCTATCTGCCCGGCAGCATTGAAGATGCGCTGGCAAATTTCCGCGTCACCAGCAACACTGCCATCGTTGCCGTCACCCGCAACGTGGCCGTAGATCGGCACATTTTACCCAGGCTGGTGGCAACCCCTGCTCCCTACATTGGTGTTATGGGCAGCAAGCGGCGGTGGACCCACACCCGCCAACTGCTGCTGGAAGACGGGTTGAGCGAAGCCGATTTAGCCCGGTTTCACTCCCCGCTTGGTTTAGAACTCAATGCCGAGTCGCCGAAAGAAATTGCTGTCAGCATTTTAGCCGAAATTATCATGCTGCGGCGCGGCGGCGACGGACAACGAATGAAGGTGGACGGATGAACCTGAAACCCCATGTAATCAGCCGCTACGAAACACCCACGACCGTAGATGATGCTGTGGCACTGCTGGCGCAAAACGGCCGTTCTGCTCGCATCATCGCTGGCGGCACCGATATTTTACTGGAATTAGAGCGCGGCGTGCGCCCCGACGTTGCGGTGCTGGTAGACATCACCCGCATCCCCGGCCTCAACCAGATTCACCAGGACGCAGACGGCACGCTTCACCTGGGGCCGCTGGTCACACACAACCAGGTTGTCGCTTCCGAGCTGGTGGTGCGCCACGCCTTCCCCCTGGCGCAAGCGTCCTGGGAGGTGGCTTCGCCGCAGTTGCGTAACCGCGCCACGGTGGCTGGCAATCTGGTCACGGCCAGCCCCGCCAACGACACCATCACCCCGCTGTGGGCGCTGGATGCCCAAATGACGCTGGCCTCGGTAAACGGCCGTCGCACCGTCCCCCTGCGCCAGTTCTACACCGGCGTGCGCCGCACCGTCATGGAGCCGGGCGAAATGGTGGTAGATATTGCTATTCCGCCGATGGCCCCCACAACGCGGGGGCTGTATGTGAAGTTGGGTCTGCGCCGGGCGCAGGCCATTTCTGTGGTACATCTCACCTGCACGGTGGACATTGACCCCGCAAGCAACCAGGTCACGGCGGCCAACATTGTGCTGGGCAGCGTTGCCCCTACCATCATCAGTACGCCGGAGGCAGAAGCAGCATTGGTAGGCAAACCGCTCACCGAGGCGACCATTGCCGAGGCGGCGCGGCTGGCGGCGGCCACACCCAAGCCCATTGACGATGTACGCGGCCCAGCCAGTTACCGCACCGACATGCTGCGGGTGCTGGTACAGCGGGCTTTGGCAACGCTGGCGGCAGGGCAGGAACGGGTGCAATGGCCGGCCGCCCCCGTCATGCTGTGGGGCGATACGGCCGGCGAGTTCCCCACGGGCAGCCAGTTTGGCGGCAGCCACGATGAGACGACGCCGATTACAGCCACGGTGAATGGAAAGACAATAACGGCCGTTGGCGGCACGCACAAAACGCTGCTGCGCTGGCTGCGTGAAGAGGGGCTGCTGACTGGCACAAAAGAAGGGTGTGCCGAGGGTGAATGTGGGGCTTGCACTGTCTTTTTGGATGGCATGGCGGTAATGTCGTGTCTGGTGGCGGCTCCCCGCGCCCACGGGGCGGAGATTGTAACGGTTGAGGGGTTGGCGGAAAACGGCCGTTTGCACCCCATCCAGCAAGCATTTATTGACACCGGAGCCGTACAGTGCGGCTACTGCATCCCTGGCTTTCTCATGTCCGGGGCCAAGCTGCTGGAAGAAAACGACAATCCTGATTTACCCCATATTCAGCAAGCATTTGCCGGAAATCTGTGCCGCTGCACCGGCTACTATAAAATCATCGAAGCGGTTCATAAAGCAGCGGCCGAGGGTTGACCCATGCACTTAGAGCAACTGCGTGATGCCGAGGAAGCCAAGCGCAAGGGGCAAGCACGACGCACCCTATTGCAAACAATCTGGCTACTGATAACAGGATCTGGTGCCTATGTTTTAACCAGTCTTTTACTTGCCCAGAACGAAAATTTATATGCCACACTCTACCGCCAGTTTAGCATTCCAACATGGGTGCCAACGGCCGTTGTTTTCTGGGCCATCGTCATCATCATCGTCCTCCTCATGCAGCTTATCTTCCTCCTCGTCTTTATTACAGCAAGCAGTGAAGGGCGGCGCCGTCCTGGCACTCCGTCACTTTACTCACGCAACAAAGACCCACTTGATGACAGATTTTAAGTAATCGAGAATTGGGAATGGAGAATTGGGAATGGAGAATGAGTTCCCAATTCTCCATTCTCCATTCTCCATTTTCCATTCATGATTACCTCTCCCATTTCCTCCCATTCCCTGCCCCGCGTAGATGCGTTGGGCAAAGTAACCGGGCAGGCGCGTTATCCGGGCGACATGACCCCTGACAACCTGCTGCACGGCAAGGTGTTGTTTAGCGGCCAGCCCCACGCCCGCATGGTTAGCATGGATTTGAGCGCGGCGCTGGCGGTGCCGGGCGTGGTTGCCATTTTCACGGCTAAAGATGTGCCGGTGAACGAGTACGGGCTAATTGTTCCTGACCAACCGGTGCTGGTTGGGCTAGGCAGCAGCAAACCCCACAGCGATGTTACCCTGTGGGAAGGCGATCACGTGGCCGTCATTGTGGCCGAAACGGAGCTGGCGGCAGCGCAGGCGCGGGACAAAATCCAGATTGAGTGGGAACCGCTTCCCATTGTCACCGATGTGCGCGAGGCGATGAAGGATGAAATCATTCTCCATCCGTGGCACGGCAGCAACATTTTGCACAAGTACCAAATTCGCAAGGGGGATATGGCGGCTGGCTGGGCGGCGGCGGATGTGGTGGTGGAAGGGAGCTACACCCTGCCCTATCAGGAACACGCCTATCTACAGCCGGAGGCGGGGCTGGGCTATATTGACGATGAGGGGCGCATTACGATAGAAATTGGTGGGCAGTGGACATTTGAGGATCAGGAGCAGGTGGCGCACGCGCTGGGCTTACCAACTGACCAGATTCGCATTATTTACCCGGCTATTGGCGGGGCGTTTGGTGGGCGGGAGGATATGTCGCTGCAAATTGTGCTGGGGCTGGCGGCGATGCGGCTGCGGGAGCGGGGAATTAAACGGCCGTTACGCATCATCTGGAGCCGTGAGGAAAGCATTGTCGGCCACCACAAACGGCACCGGGCGGTTGTGCAAACCAAGTGGGGGGCGACGAAAGAGGGAAAAATAACGGCCGTTTCCTCCGAGCTTATCCTCGACAGCGGCTCCTACGCCTACACTTCCACCAAAGTGCTGGGCAACGCCCACCTCATGGTCACTGGCCCTTACGAAATCCCCAACGCCCATTTGGACAGCTACGCCGTCACCACCAACAACGTCCCCGGCGGGGCCTTTCGCGGCTTTGGCGGCCCCCAGGGGGCGTTTGCCGCCGAAAACCAGATGAACAAGCTGGCAGAAAAGTTGGGCATGGATCCCGTCGAACTTCGGCTGAAAAACGTACTCCACGACGGCAGCATCCTCACCGTCCAATCCCCCATGCCGCCAGGCGTGAGCATAGACAAAGTGATTGAGCGATGCGCGGCCGAAATTGGCTGGGGGGACGGTAATCGGTTATCAGTAAGCGGTAATCAGTTTTCGAGCATCCAATCTCTAATCTCCAATCCTCAATCCCTCCGCCACGGGCGCGGTATTGCCTGCTCCTTCAAAAACGTGGGCTTTTCCTTTGGTGCCCCGGAACGGTGCGAGGCTACCATTGTGCTGCACGGCCAGCGCGAAATTGAGCGGGTGGTGCTGTATCATGGTGCGGCCGAAGTGGGGCAAGGGTCACACACGGTACTCAAGCAAATGGCGGCGGCGGCCGTAGGGGTGGATATAAGCCAGGTCGAACTGGTGATGTCGGACACGGCCACCAGCGGCGATTCCGGCTCGGTGTCGGCCTCACGCATGACGTGGATGGCGGGCAACTCAATTCGGGGCGCGGCGGAGAAAGCGTTGGCGGCATGGGCAGGTGAGGAACGGCCGGCCAGGGGGTATGTGCGCTTTACGCCACCCCCCACCACGGGCTACGCTGAGGACACGGGGGAATGTATGCCCAACTTTGCCTATGGCTACGTGGCCGAGGCGGTAGACCTGACGGTGGATATTGAAACGGGTCACATTCATGTGGACAAGGTGGTGTGTGCCAACGATGTGGGCAAGGCGCTGAACCCGATGCTGATTCAGGGGCAAATTGAGGGGGCGGTGGTGCAGGCGCACGGCTATTCGCTGATGGAGAATTTGCAGTTGGAAAACGGCCGTATTCGCAACCCGTTTTTCAGCCAATATCTCATCCCCGGCATCAAGGATATTCCTGACCATGTGGAATCGGTGATTATGGAAATTCCTGACCCGATTGGGCCGTGGGGGGCGCGGGGGATGGCAGAAATGCCGTTTATGCCGCTGGCTCCGGCGATTGTGGCGGCGCTGCATGATGCAACCGGGGTGTGGTTTGACGAGATTCCGCTAACGCCAGCGCGGGTGGTGGCGAAGCTGCGGGAGCATGGTATCGGGGGTTAGAAGAAGATAGGACGCGGACGAACACGGACAAACGCGGATTTTGGTACGCCGTGTTCATCCATGTTTGTTCGCGTCCTTTGTTTATTTGCGGATGAGACCGATGACGTAGAGGAGAACGACGGCACCAACAACGGCCGTTATTATTTCGCCAATCACACCGCCTGCGGAAAGACCCAGCAAGCCGAAGAGCCAGCCACCAACAACGCCACCAATAATCCCAATGATGATGTTGCCGATGAGGCCAAAGCCACCACCTTTAAGAATTTGTCCGGCCAGCCAGCCAGCAATGGCCCCGACGATTAACCACATGATAATACCCATTTTCCAACTCCTTTTCTCAATTTGAGCCTGGTTCAATCTAAATTGATTGAGCCAATTTGTTAGATACATTTGTTGGAACACGGAATGGGGTTAAAAGTCACAATTTTAGATTTACCCGATGATTTTGTTAGATCAACTCAGCGGATCCTGAAAGATAATAAACGTTTGGCATACATCACCACTGGGTTCTATAAAACCTAGACCGTGTCCAATAATGATCCGCGCCTTCTGATTATCAGATCGTGTCACCTCAATATACCGATCATGAGTAATATGATAATTGGTCTTAAACTCGATTTTCACAGCCTTGAATTGAGCTTTTAATTGGTTCACGGCTTGCATTTGCTCCCGCCTGTTAGATGCTTCACGGGTATAAACAACAACTGATTCTAGCTGCCCATGCTGATGTGCCAAGGCAAGATGTGATCCCAATCGGTTCAAAATTCTTTCATTATCAGAAAGGTAGCGGTCACTGACAACCATGCGTCGAACAGGTTTGGCATAAAATTCGGAAAAATATTCGGCTTCGCTATGTTGTTTGCCATCGGGTTTAACTTCAAAAACAGTAGTTTCTGCTGGTTCACGCAGGTTGCTGTACTCTATATAACGGCCGTTATATCGCTTCATTTGTCCATAAACTTCCCTAATGATTGGCAGATGCTGCGTCAAAGCAAACCGCAAGTCACCCTTATCTGAAACAGACAGCATTTGATCATTAGATGTTTTAATGGCACAGGCATTGATCGTATGAGCATCCAATACGGCCACCCAAGGGACAACCCGGTTCGTTTGCCAAAGTTCCAGCCCTTTTCCAAGTAGCAACCGCAAATGTGTTGCCAGGACAATCTCCTCTCCGCTGCCAGTTGTTTGATCCGGTAGATGATTTATGAGCAGTCGCACCTTGATATTATGCTGTAGCAATTGTTGTATTAAATCAAGTAGATTCAACCCTTCAGCCGTAGGCATATCCAAAGAGAGTCGCTCAAGGGCAATAATCAATTCTTGTTGGGTATGCTGCAGCCTTTCCCAAAGCCAGGCCATTTGGCTAACAGCGGCAACGGGTTGCCAATCCGAACTGGTAGCCTCACTGTGTTGCAAGTCAGCATCCAGGGCACGTAAAAACTCAATCACTTCATGGCGATTCAATAGGTGATGCTCCCATTGATTTGCGTACTCCCGCAAGCAACGATAGCAACTTGTTTGACACTCACAATCAAGGATTTCTAGGGCTGTGGCAATGATTTGTTTCATTTCATCTTCAATTCGTTTCACATGACCAGCCCCACCAGGCACATTGTCGTACAGTACAATTGTTTGCTGCCACAGTTGCCCCAAGGATTCCGGGAACAATACTGCATCAATATCTCGTCGCTCAATCTGCAAAGCATGACTCGCTCCTTGTAAAAGAGCATATTTTAGGGAAAGCCAAAACGAAGTATTTTCTGGATCAGGGAGAGAGATATGAGTTGTATTGGCGAATTTCAGATGTAAAGTGTCAGTTGATTGCCTAAAACCTAAGGTATAAGTTGCATTCCTTTCCAATTTGCCAGGACATGGCTGACCGTTCAGTACACCATCGCATTTGTTTGTTCGTTTACTGACATGTTTGCCACAAAGCGGACAAATTCGGAACCCAGCCCCTTGAAAGCCTTCATTTACATAGAGCAAAGCACCGGAGCGATCATAGCCTGCTGCAAGGACATTTCCGATTCTTTTAGTTTGTACTTGTCTAGGTACTAAAGAAGAACGCATTAAGTTAAACGGCCGATCCACATACTGCCCTGCTGCCTGGCCACTATCAACTGAAGCGCGGAAACCATCAGGTTGAATATACTCATTCTGTCGCCATCTTCCCCGTGTTGGGAATGTCTGGCACACTGGGCATGGTTGATCTAAATTATCCAAGTTTTTGGCAGCAGTATCGGCCAGTTGTAAATAATTACAGGTGGGGCAAATATGATACGCATAAATTTCTGGCACTTTGCCAAAAAAGTCTAGTGCTTCACTCTTCCAAATACGTTTATCGGCTACAATTTCTTGACCAGGTGCATATTCTCGAATGGCCTGTTGTAAATTGCGTTGCAAGCGTAGCTGTTTGGCAGATAGTAGTTGAGGTGGGATTCGCAATTCAACAGTATGCAGAGGAAAAGAATAACTTGGGAGAACGCCTCTGTCGCTTAAATGATTAATAATATCTTCATCACGTAAGCGTTCTAATAATTGGCCATAGCGTTTCATCTCATTGCTTAGTTGAGCTAAATCTGAAATCTGTCCCTGCATAGCCATTTCTTGCTGCACCTTCAAGCTATTTTGAATAGCACTCTTGTAATAATCAGAAACTCTTTTGTAATGTTCATACCCCTTCAAGCGCAGGTCTTGTGCAAAAGCTTTTAAGGCACCTGATGGCTCGATCCTTTGCTTAACGGCCGTCCCAAACAATTCCAACAAACTCAGCAAATAATCCTGCTTTTCATCTAACCAAGATGATAGAGAAGTGTAATATGCCCCTCCTGGTGTTTGTTCGTCAAAAAAGGCACCTACGCTTTTATTATATGAACCTGGTTCGGCACAGAAACGTAGAAATTCACTCAGCAAGATTGCATTGATGTGGCGTTGAATGATGATGGGATTTTGTACATCAATGTAGGGGACACGAACACGGCCGTTTATAATCTCTGCTGGTGTCTTGAAATAAGCCTGATCATGGGGCCGATTAGAAGCCCAAGCCAAAATAAAAGCTGTGCCACTGGTACGTCGTCCCGCACGTCCGGCTCGTTGTTTGTAATTGGCAACGGTCGGGGGAATATTACTCATTACCACAGCTTGTAAATCCCCCAAATCAATCCCCATTTCAAACGTGGTGGAACAACTGAGCATGTTGATGTCCCCATTCTTGAACTGATTCTGGTATGTACGTCCTTTTTCTGGGTCTAACTGTGCTGTATGCTCCTCTATCCGCATGGGAATTAACCATTGGCGCAGATTGTCGTAATAAAAATTATCTCCCTCCAATTTGTCTATCTCAAGTGATTGTAAAGTACCCTGACAATAGGCGTGGGAGCAGGGTAAAGAATCCCCACGATTATTGAGTCGCTGACATTGGTTGCAACGATACCAATTCGCATTAGTTTGAAAGAACAGACGATCACTGCGGATCTGATAACCATCTTGTGGCCTGCTGGTGTCTAGCACATCAGTATGATCAATTAACCAGTTTAGAATTTGGTTGAGCGCAACGATAACGGCCGTTTCATCATTCGCCAACCCTTTATGAGCCAGAATCTTCCGCACCAACTGCCGCCGCCGCTGGCGGGAAGTTTTGCCAATCCAGGCAATGTCATACGTTCCTGTATCATCTTGGTGACGTACCAAACGAGGGCTAAATCTGTTACGGCCAAAAATTGCATCGTCCCTGTTGACACCCTCTGGTAACTGCACAACCTTATTGCGTCGCAGATCATCTAAAAGGTACTCCACAAGTGTTCGAGTTTCCTCTATTGTTAAACCTATATCACTTGCCAAACGGCCGAAATCCGGCAGGTTATCTGGCTCCCAATATTCAACAGCTATCAAACCTAACGCTTCCAAAGATTGGCGAGAGCGTAACTGGGTCGTAATTTCCGCAAAGACCTGTTTACGCATATGTGCCATGACTCGTTGGTGTTGGCTTCGACTTAAATATTGAGCATGACGCGGTAAATCCTCATTGCTAATATCTGGGTCGTTATGAGCAACACGATATTGGAGCGCAAATTCCAAGCTGATTTCACTGACTCTTTCCAAATCAGGCCAGAATGTCGAGGTTGCTCCATGCGACACTGCTTCACGGATAATCCGCCGGTATGCCTGCTGATTCACTACATCTTGCACAAAAGCGGCAAAACGAGCAGCACCCTGACGACTGTCATAAAAACTCAACAGTTTGCGCCCTCCACCCGCCTTCTCCTTCATTTCTTTCTGATTAGATTCGGGCAAGGCACGATATAAGTCATCAGTCAGAATTGCCAGCGGTGTTAAGGCATTCATGGAAATTTCGGTTGCTATTTCCGTGCTTTTAAGGGCACGGCTGTGGCAGCGTCCACATTCATTCATGTGATCAACTACTTCATCTTTTGTGCCACGACTTTTCCCCTTACTTACAGGTCGTTCAACTTGTAATAAATATAGATCAACAACATGCTCTGAAGCCTTGTTGCAGCCGCATTTGCTATTAGCCTTTACTTCTTGCTGGCATTTTAGGCAAAGCCGCATTTCTGTTTGTTTAAGAGTACTTTCCCCAGCTTGTTCAATTAGTGTATCTTCATCATCTATCTCTTCTTCATCAGCTAAAGCACGATTTTCGTGAACAGGCCGCCATGTTGCATAATGTTTTTGAGATGAATCGGCTGGAGGAGCTTCTGCTAAGAATAGTCCCTCTGCTTTTTGGAATCGCACATAGACCTGACCACAGGTGCGACACACAACCAGAGGATAAACGGGCATATCGCAAGCATCACAGGTTTCACGGGGATCGGCAAACAACCTGCTCCACACCTGGTCGCCATGTTTACGGGGGCAAGTTGGATTGAGACATGCCCATACCCCCTGTGGCGGACGCACAAAGAGATGATAGCGAGCAGGTAAAAGAGACGGCTCATCTACGGCAGGACGTGCCATAGAAGCTAACTCTATCAAGTGATAAAGAGCATTCGCTTGCTGGTCGCCAGCCAGATCAGGAAAGATTTCATGGGCAACGGCCGTTACTTCCACCGGTTGCCCCCTATCCACCATATACTGGCGCAAACGGGTCAAATCCTCGTTACCCCGTAGCACCTCCCACAAAAAACGAGAGGCGTTAGAAACTGTATCTGCCAAACTTAAATCATCTTCTTGGATAAGCCCCATCTCCTCCATCAGAAGAGCCATATCCTCCACGCTATCCCATTTTTCTTGCCGCACCTTGTCTAAAAGGGCATCGAAATTGGGGTGAACATAGGCTGTAACAGGTGGCTTACGGGGCAAGGCAGGTGCAATGTAGTGATGGTTGGGTTGTCCAAAGATGACATCATCCTTTGTAAACGCTTCGCCAAATAAAGCCTCAGCAAATTGCCGGGCATCTTCAGCATCATCATCAGTTAGCGTCGCACTGGTAGCGATACAGCGCATCTCGTCTGGCTTCATACCCAAGCGATGTTTAAGGCGACGCATCAACAAGCCAATCTCAATCCCTTGGGCTCCAGCATAACTGTGGGCTTCATCCAGTACCACAAAACGCCATTTGCCCTGATTAAACAAGGCACTGTCCTGTGGTCGCAGCAATAGATACTCCAACATGGCATAGTTGGTGATTAATATTTGGGGGAGTTGCCCCTGTTCTCTAATCTGATCTCGGCCAATGATCTCATTAGGTAATGGATATTGGTCAAACAATTCACGACGGCTTGGCTCCATTTCATCCCACTCTTTTTCCATCCGCTTCCGTGCCTGTGCCGCGCTGTTTTCTAGCTCACTGGTATAACGGCCGAATGTAATCCCCGTCCCCCGTAACAACACCCGCAACCGATCCAACTGATCATTCACCAACGCATTCAATGGGTAAATCAAAACCGCCCGCACCCCTGGCGTGGGATCAACGATTAAATCATTCAAAATAGGGATGAGAAAACATTCTGTCTTACCACTGCCTGTACCTGATGAGACAACAATATTACGCTCCTCAGCACACAACTTTCGCAAAGCTGCTGCTTGATGGGTGTAGAGGGGCGCATTTGTAGGCAACGGCCGTCCTTCCGCAAAACAAGGCATCTGCAATAGGCGAGGGTCAATGACACCAGATTCAGCTAACTCTTGCAATGATTCGGCCGTTTCATATGGAGCCGTCAACTCCAAGTATGGCCCAGCAAACAAAGCGCGTGGCCGATTGAAACTACGCTGAATGAAGCGTGCCAACTCTGGCTCCTTACCATCCCGATTCACATCAAAAGTTGTCGTCAGATAACTGACCAATGTCTCTTGTAATTGTTTGGATAACTTAATCGGATTCATGGGAATTCTCCTCCATAAAATGAGTTGGCATTCTCGGCTTAGGCAAACCTGGTGTAACTATGGCGATAAAGTAGTTCTGCCCAAGTTAGCCCCCACTGAACATGTTCCGGTGCGTTCTGATTCAAATCTGCCAGCAAACGATGGACATCCATCTCAGCTAAATTGGCTTCCTTGCGTAATTTATCAAAGAGGTTGGGCTGGTAGGCAGCTGTACGCAAAAGAATTCCCAAAGCAACGGCCGTTTGTCCCAACACACTCACTCCCTCCACATTTTCCTCACCCTGCCACCGCGACAACAGCCGAGCCACACTGCCCCAAAAACCCAATGGCTCACTGTCCATCCCATACCGTTTTACCTCACGCAACAATGCCAACAACTGCGTCCGTCGCTCAGAATGATTCAATATCTTCTGCCCAGAGAGAGGTGGTTCTGGCAAATGGGCAATTGCCAATGGGCACACAACCTCATAGGTATCATAGATATGAAGCAGATGATCCCCGCGCCGCTCTGGAATGTAATCAGCCAAGAGACGATGACCACCATGTTCTGGTGGCACAGTAATGTTACGCAAATCGGCCGTTGCCTGACTATGGGTGTGAGCCTGCAAAATGTCATCAGGCAAAATGATAGCCTTTGCGCCTGTCAAACGGCCGCAGCGAGTGCAAAAATGTAATGCATAACTATCCAACAAGTCAACGGCCGTCCAATCACCTTCCGGCACTTCATCTGGAATCCCCGCCTCCACCTGCACTTGCATTGTTGAAACTGCTTGCCATTCCACAAAAACGGCCGTTTTGGGACTATCTTCCACATGCGACAAACGCCACCGTCCATAGCCCCTGCCTTTGCGTCCCCCTTCCATAGCTTGCATAGGGTATACACGCAATTGAAAGTTGCGTTCGGCCGTTTTCAATGTAACCGCATGGGGTAGAAGTATCCAGGCTGGCAAATAACCATATACTTCAATCCATTGGTCTGTGTTTTGTACCTTTTGTAAGGCTGCCAGAGGCGACCACAACTTTTGCAAATGGTTTACGCCAAAATTTTCCACCGCTTTGGCTGGTACAGTTGCCAACTGAAAGAGGGTAGAGGGAGTTAGTGTTGCTTCATCTGCCTCCGCCAACTCTGCCCACCACAATACAAAATCCTCAGCCAACTGATGTGAAATCAACTGCCCTCGGCGAATTTCTTGCACAAGCTGTTGGGCATGAACCAACTCGTCGCTGTCCTCACCGACTGTAAAACGCACGGCCGTTTCAGACAAGGCCAACCAGCCACCATCCAACTCTAAACGGAACAAGTAGATGCCAGAGGGTAAATTGGCTGGTAGGATGTGCAAATCCTGCAAGACATTCCGTCGTGCCAGTTCTACCAATGGGGCAAAGGGATTGGTTAAAGATTCAGCCACGAAACGGCCGTTCCCCCGCCAATCTTCCGTCAATCCCGTATGAAACAGCACCATCTGCTCGGCTTTATCGTACTCCACATAAGCTCGTGCCAAAGACGGCCGTTGTCGCACCGTAAACAAGGTCCACACATCACTACCTACCTGTGCCTTTACCACCACAGCCTGCTCACCGCCACCTATTCGCACCATATCATACAATTGGCTGTGACCAATCAGCGAACGATACCGGCCCCGCTTGAGGGGAAATGTGCGGCCACGCTGACCTGACACAAAGAGGGTGAATTCTGTCACGGCTGATGAACCAATAGCTTGCAAAGTTGTTCTTTGCAGCTCCTCCAGCGTTAAAAAGGGCTTATCCGGCTGTGGCTCCAACCAGGCCATAAAGTGTGGCACAGACCAGGCCAACGGTATGTCAACCTGCTCAAAACGAAGTAACAAACGTGGCTCATGGCGTAAATCTGTCCAGGTGATTTGCTGCTGACCATTTGCTAATAGCTCGACCACCATCCCCTCACGCCGCACCACATTCGTTTCGGTAACACCTTGTAGGCTGACTTGGGGTGGAGTGGCTGGCGTATACAAATGCCTTTCGGCTGGTGGTATGGCTACCAGACCAGGCACAACGGCAAATTGCAGTGGTGCAGGCAAGACGGGTTGCAAGCTGAAACGCAATTCGACGGTGTAAAAATTCGGCCGTTTTGGTAACAACCCACTCAAACGAATTTCTAGCTTTGTTCCTTGCCCAATTACAAATCCTTGTTGTTGGAGTTCAGCCAACGGCCGTTGCCACCGCCAACCATCTTGACCCTGAATCCATAACGAAGCCTGCTTCAACAGCCGCTCCCCGCCTTGCTCAAAAGTCATGGTAATGTCCGTGCTGGCAAACGTTGGCTGCACCTGACGAGATAACCCTGCAATGGGCTGTGAACCAGTCAGTAACGGCCGTCCAATGGCCGGTTGACTGCTGCTCTCCACCAAAGACAGGAGCTTTTTATTGCCAGCCTTAACCGTCACTGGCAATGTCAAGGTTATTTGTGCCGCCCATTGATAACGGCCGTCCATTGGATACGGCACAGGCAGCACTTCATCCGGCTCTATCACCTCATCCTCTTCATCCAGGAATGTTAACGGCCGTTCCCCCCATACCAGCCATACCCCTTCGCCTACCTGTGCGGTAGTGACAGGAATGCCATACGCCCCTTGTTGAGTCAACCGGAAAAACTGCACTTCGCCTGTTGGCTGAGGCGGTATTGTCAATCGTTCAGCCTCTTCATCCATATCCGTTAACAGTACCAATCGCCCTGTCATCGGCCCATCTGGTTCCGCTAGGATCACATCATTGATTAACCGCTCCCCACTCTGCATCCGCCAGGGATTCACTTCCATCTCAATGTCAGCCTCAAGCGGATCATCATCAGCCCCGTCCAACCAAACCAGACGATCTGGTTCACCTTCAAGGCCACTCTCGGCCGGTATGATGATATTTTGTACCCGTAAGGCTAATTCTTCCCCATCCAGCGACCAAATCCAGGTGAGGCGTGCTTTTGTTTGCCGCAAAGAGCGTGTTTCACTTTCCTGCACCTCCAAAAACACCTGCGCCACTTCTCGCCATAGCTCCTGTTCAATGGGCGTATCAGCCAGTAATTGGCTGATGCTCTCGATGGATTCGCCATCATTGACATGCAGGGCAATGGCGGCAGCTATATTGGTGATGAGCGCAACGGCCGTTTCCGCCGTCGCCTTACCCGTAACAAACTGTTTCAAACGATGGGAGTAATGGTCGAGTGATTTATCATCCTGCAACTGAGCCGCCAGCAGTACAGGTGTCTCCGCCATATGCAAAATATCCCGCCATTCTTTGCGTAACCAAGTGGCAAAATCGGCTTGCATATAGCGAGGGATAAGTGCATGACGGAAAACAGGTGTCACCACATCCCCATCCGAATGTTGGGGAAAAGTAAAATCATACGTCTTAGCCAAATAAAGCATAACATCTTTAAACCGCTTTCGGCAGCGTGCCATAAATGCTTGGGTGTAGGTTGTGCCCCAGACGGTTCGCAAATAAGGATTCCAAAACTCATCAAGGCTTTCATCTGACAACTGCTCTGCATACCGCGCCGTTAGAACCATGGTCGTCATAAAGACGGCTGGGGGAACTAAACGAGGTTGGCCCTCTGGTTCTTTGGTGAAATAGTGTGGCTCTTGGGCTTCTGCCCGAATAATCTGACATAACTCTTGAAAATCGCTTTCTGTCACCGATAGCTGCCCAATCCAGGCCGCCTTCTCAAACTGCTGGCGCAGTTGCACTTCCCACTCGTGCAGACGGCTCCCTGGCTTGCCCGCCCAGCCAGAATCAGCCGTTGGGTGGCGTGGCTCTTTTTTCTTTCGCAGGTAGATGTAACGGCCGTTTTCCCCCAACCCTACCCGCTCAAAAAAATTCATCGCCTTCAAAATAAAGGCTGGTTCATATACATCATCGACCATATCTGTCGGCAGCTCCTCTTGAATGGCCTCAATCAAATGATTAGGAACCAGGCCATCTTTATGTTGTCGCAAGATATGTTTGGCTACTTTATCCATTACGGTAAGATGAGCCGTAGTGATGTGATTGAAAGTCGCCACATGATATGTGGCGATGTAATGAAACTCATCAAAAACTGCACAAAGCAGTTCACATATGGTTGGTCTTGGCTCATTGTCATTAGGCCAGACAGCTTTTTCATCAAGTAACCGCTCCCACTCTTCAGATGTCATTAATCTATTAGCGCGTTGCAGACCCTGGCTAAATAAATTCTTTAAGGGCTGCCAATACGCTCGTTGGGAAAAATTTGCCAATGCATTCAAGCTTTTTTGTTCAATCTGCCGTATCCGTTCCCGAGTTACCTTTTCGGGCAAACCCTCAGCGATTTCCACTAAGGTCATGGAGTCTTCACCTTGCACGCCATAACGCCAGAACAAAACCTCTTTATCACGTCCTTCAAGTGACTGCATCCAGCCAGACCACAAGGCAGAAAGATGAATTTTGCCATCCTTTTCAAAGACTAATTCTTCTGTTGGTGACACAGATTTTATGACTGGAAGTATAGGTGTCGGACTACCAATTGACTGAATATGCATCTCATAACGGCCATCGACCGTCTTAACTAAATAAGGATGAAGCAAGACAGCTTGGGCAACTTTAGCTTCTGACAAGTTGGTAAATATATGGGTCAAGTCTGAGAGAGATAAAGATCCCTTATGCTTGTAAAAAGCCTCTGTAATCGTTCGTGTCATTACAGCATAGGGGTTCGGAGATTCCGCTAACGACAATCCAGCTCCAGCCAGCTTATTCTCAACCTCTGTGAGTCCTGTGACGCCAAAGTTGCTGACATCTTGTAACAACAGTTCTGGTGACTGCATCAATAATAGGCGCAAGGTAATGATGCCGTGCCGCACCAGTGCATTTTGTACACGTATCGAAAAGAAGCCCAAGTCTTCCAATAGATCATCTAGAAAAGGCTGGTAGACGTACACAGGTGGATCATCAGCCATTCCTTCTTCATCGTTGAATGTTTCTAGTTGATCATCTGGCGGAGATGGTAGAGGTAGGTCAAGGGGGCGAATATGAAGGAGATAACGGCCATCCGTCAACATGACCATATAAGGGTGTAAAGCCGCTCCCGCAGCTACCTCCGAGGCTTGCCACTTTCCCCTTTGCTTAAAATGAGTGAAATAGTTGACTCGTTGTGTCAGGTCTGTAAGAGTATAGGGTTGCTTGTGCTTGTATAAAGCGGCCGTAAGCAATCGCAAAAGAGACACATGCTCAGGATCATTTGCTATTGCCAGTTGCCAACCCCTTTCATGTAAAACCTGTTCTATCTCTGTCAAACCTGCTTGCCCTATATAGCCAAGAGTCCCAATTTGCTCCTGCGTATGCATTAACAGAAGACGTAGCGTAGCAATGCCCCTCCGCACCAGTAAATTTTTCACTCGTGTAGAAAAAATGAGAGACTCCTCTAACAAGGCATCCAAATCGCCGTCTGATGTAACCGACTGCGTACCCCCGTCGGCATCCTGGTTTTCACTCTCCTGTTGGCCGTTATCTGGCATATGATCACGAGTTGGCTCGTTATCAGGGGATGATTGCGGGTCTTCTCCATTATTATCTGGTGGCCCATCCTCCTCCGGTGGTTCTCCATCCAACGGCCAATAGGCAATGGTATCGTCAATGAGCGTCATCAACCACGTCACCTGTGCCGTCCGCTGAGCTAACACTTCAGCAGCTACTACCCCAATCCGGCCCTGGCTAAAAAAGCAAGTAAATAGTTCAAGCAATGCTTCAGCACCAACAGCGTCAAACGTTATCTCATTGTCCTTCACCCGCCCCAATCGTGCTTCCGCCCTGAGTTCACCGCCCACATACCAGTGAAAATCAAGATGGTTTGTAAGAATAAGGTTATGCAACAAATAACGATACTGCCGCATCTGCTCGCTATCTACCACGCTGTTTAAATCTGTTCCTATGCCCTTGGCTTCAATATAACCTAGAGGAATATTTTGTCGTAGTAAAATAAAATCTGGTACACCATAAGCAATCCGTGCCGGATCATTGATAGCTATCAGCCCAGGCTGAAGTTGGTGCAGCAGTTGTTCTAATAGGTAACAGTAAGCATGTTCATGGGTAATATTGGCGACCCATTGCTGGCAGATAGCAGAAAAATAGTCTCTCAAATGTTTATTCATGGCCCAAACCTGTTGCTAGTTGGATATGGTATTTTAGTATATTTTTGAGATTATGTGACGTATGGATGTATAATGAACCCCAAAAACTAGACCACAAGCTAAGGTGGATAAGCGTATAATTTTTCG
>JAWKPA010000015.1:0-451866 GCA_041390905.1 Chloroflexota bacterium | reverse complement strand
AGCAGATTGAGGCGATGGGGTTTGATGGGATGTGGACGGCGGAGGCGGGGAAGGATCCGTTTTTTCCGCTGCTGCTGGCGGCGGAGCATTCGGAGCAGGTGACGTTGGGGACTTCGATTGCGACGGCGTTTCCACGCACGCCGACGATTTTGGCGCATATGGCGTGGGATTTGGCGGGGTATAGCAACGGCCGTTTTATTCTCGGTCTTGGCACGCAGGTGCGGGCGCACAACGAACGCCGCCTGGGGGTGGCGTGGGAGAAGCCGATTAAGCGGATGCGTGAGACGATTGAGGCGATGCACGCCATTTGGGATTGCTGGCAAAACGCCACGCCGCTGCGCTATGAGGGGGAGTTTTTTAACCTGAGCCTGATGACGCCGTTTTTTAGCGGCCAGCCGCTGGCCGTGCCGCGTCCACCTGTTTACATTTCGGCCATTAACGAGCAGATGCTGAAGTTGGCGGGTAAGGTGTGTGACGGGGCGCAGCTGCATCCGTTTCATTCGGTGCGCTATTTGCGGGAGTTTGCGCTGCCGGTGATTGAGGCGGGGTTGGGGGAAAACGGCCGTTTACGCACCGATTTCACCGCCAACGGCTCCGTCTTTGTCATCCCCACCGATGGCGAAGTGCCAATGGCCGAATACGAGAGCCACACCAAGGGGCAAATGGCCTACTATATGAGCACCCCCGCCTACCGCGTGGTGCTGGAAATGCACGGCTGGGTGGAGGTGGGCAAACAGCTCAGCGTGCTGGCGCGGCAGGGGGCGTGGGACGAAATGCCGAAGCTGCTGACGGATGAGATGGTGGATACCTTTGCCATCACGGGCAAGTGGAGCGAACTGCCGCAAATTGCCAGGGCGCGGTATGAGGGTGTGCTGGATCGGCTCAATTTTTACCTGCCCTATAAACCTGGGGCGGATGATGCGGGTTGGGCGGCGGCGATTGCGGGGTTTAAGGCGGGGTAGGTGGAAAACAAAGGGGTACAGGAAAACGGCCGTTTTCCTGCACCCCTTTGGCTGATTTGGTTGGTGAGGAGGGAGTGTGGGAGGTTTTTTAACGGTCGTTTCAATGTAAGCTATCTTGGAAGAATAAAAATAATATTTTTGCAAGCAGGTGAAAATTATGAGGGCTGATGTTGCCAGACAGCGATCTGTTACACACTAAAAAACTGTGGGTTGTGATTGACACAAAATATTTCAACGATTTGCTTGAAGATGAATTGGCTGAAGGGTATTTTAGACAATCTCAAACATTTTTAGGATTCGCACGACACAAAAATTTTCAGTTCATTCGCACCCCAGACAATACTTCTTACAATGAAATACGAGAGATCCCTTCATTTTCTCCATTAAATATTGGGGATGATGACTCCTACGCAACTACTGTTATTGAGTTTGACAAGAATTACAGTAGGGAAGCAGGCTTTCATTACGTTGAAGAACATATCATAAATAAGGCTAAAACGATCTACGGGAAAGAACATATTAGCCAATATGAAATTGATGAAATTCTTCTTGCTAAGACAGTAGCATCATTTATTCCCAGAGATGACAGAAGACTACGCGACAAATTTCAGGACAAACCATTGGACAAACTAATATTCGTTACTAATCGGCAAAAACTGTTAAAAAACAGATTGTCGTTCTCCCCTCAAGTTAATCCAGGAGGAAACAGCCTAAACATTGTTAGCTTTGTCGAAGCCTGTGAAATTGTTGATCTTTTTTTGAAATTTAATAATGAATATCGATATACTTACAATGCCATCCTCAGTAAGTTCTTGTTCTATCTATACTCATTAAGAACAAAAGTTAGGAACTTTGAATTCGGAACTAGAGAACTGCAATCTCTTACAGATAGATTGATTTATCTATTAATGGCAATAGATAATTTAGGCTTTCAGTATTTCTTAAAAACCCACAATGACACATCAATAAATACTGCTTACCATTTCAATTACTTGGTAACTCTAATGACAGGTGTTTTTGATTATCTAGCTTTATACACTAATAGCAAACTAGAAATTAATTTTAGGATAAACGTAGTTTCTTTAAATCCTAAAGACAGAGATTTTCTTAAGGCAATCAAAGATAAAAAGCCTGATTTACATCAGCATATACAAAATTACAATCAATTTATAAAGTTGATTCATGAAATTCGGAATCCAATAGTTCACGGAGAGTTGTTGCCAAAAACATTCCTGTCAATGTCCAATTCTTTATCTCATCAATGGAGATTCAATACTTTAAAGATTGATGAAAATATCAAATCGCTGATTAGGCAGAACCAAGATAAACCCCAAAAGATTGGCATGTTCAGCAAATGGGGCTGCTATGATCTCGATGGACAACATTTCATTGAGTCCTATACATTCTCGAAAACAGCAGCCAAAAAACTTTTCTTATTTGTCAACGACTATTTAAAAATTTTGGGTCATGACGATATTTTTCACAAACCAATTACAACAGATGACGACAAAAAGTTTCTTGATTGTTTAAAGTTGTTTGAAGTAACCAATCTTGGCTTTTGAAAACGAGTTTTGCCTAGGTTCTGTTGACTTTTGTATGAGTTGTTCTCATTTTTGTGTTTTTGCCCAAATCAACTTCTCTCAGAAGTTGAACTTCTAAAGGGATCATTGCTGGGGGCATAAGGAACTGCCCTGGTTGAAGCCAGCACAATCTCATAAAAGCGGCGCAGTGGTTGGGAAGGTATGTCGGTAGCGGTGGAGAGAAACGGCCGTTAAAAAAATCCGCGAAAATCCGCCCCAATCCGCGTCATCCGCGACGCCATTTTCCTGGCGAGCGTTGTTTGGGGTGTGGGTGTGGGGGAAAACGGCCGTTTTCCCCCCGATTTCACCCCTTATTTGTCCCACCCTAAAAAACCCCGGACCAGGCGTTGCTGATCCGGGGTTTTTTTGTGGCAACTGTTTGCGCTGTTTATTTGCGAATGGTGGGCAAATAGATGAGATGGGTTGTTGTGCCAACGGTAATGGTCACGGTGGCGGTGTTTGACTCTCTGCCTTCGTTGTCCTTGACGCGATAGCCAAATGAGTCTGTGCCGCTGAAGTCGGTGTTGGGTGTGTAGGTGACAACGCCGGAACTGGGATCGACGGAGAGGGTGCCGTGGCTGGGCTGGGCGATAATGGTGACGGTGCTGGGGTCTAGGCTGCCGTCGGGGTCGCTGTCGTTGGCGAGGATGTTGATGGAAACGGCCGTTTCCACTTCCGTACTCGCCACATCATCCACAGCCCGTGGCCGCAGATTCTCCGCCACCTCAAACCCACGGCTGTTGCTCGCATTCGCCGCCGACACCGAGACCGTTCCCATTCCCGACACAGTGGCCGTGAGCGTCGTCGTCGCCACCCCATCAGCGTCGGTGGTGGCCGTTGTCGCCGCCAGTTGGCCCAAGGTGGTGCTGAACGTGACATTGCTGTTCGCCACAGGCTGCCCCAGGCCATCCAGCAGGGTGGCGGTGACGGTAGCCGTGTCGTCAACTCCGATTTCCAGCGGGTTGACCTGCAGCAGCAATTGCGCGTTGCCTTCAAAACTTTGCCCCACCAAACGGGCGACCAGAAAATCGCCGGTTGAGACGACAGGAACGGCCGTATAATCGTTAAGCGTTTCGCTATACGTTCCCTCGATCACCGTGCCGTCCTCTTTCACCTCGCCATTAAAAACAACCTGCTGCGTCGCTGTGCGCCCGGCTACGGGACGGCTAAACACGTCGGTTTGGAAGCTGATTTGGTTGGTGGTGGCGTTGTAGCTGCCCGTGATGGCAACATCCGGTTCATCCGAGGGGTACAAGGTGCTACAGCGATGGCACAGCGTCCCCGTGACGGCTCCATCCGCGCCAATATCGAGGTTGAAGCCAAGCTCCATGATGCCCAACTGCACGGGGGTGTTGACGTACATGGTGCCTGTGTAGGCGTTGGTGTCGTTGGTTTGCTGCTGGTGGGCTGGTTGTGACTCTGTTTGTTGGGCGGCGCGAACGGCCGTTTCCCACCTCGGCATCTCCTCCGCCAAACCAGCCACAACATCTGCCGCCAGCGGCGTGCCATACGTCTCAGACGCGATCCGCTGTTGTTCGAGAGCCGCCAACCGCTGGAATTGAGAGGCAGTCACAAAAGTGGTATCCATCCGAATTTCAATATCCTTAAGCTGGTTCAAATCCAACACGCTGTTTTCAACGGTGTTTTTCAGATCAATGGTAATCCGCCATTGGGTCGCCGCCACGCTCAAGTTATAGAAGTTATCAACAATAAGGTTGCCGTTGGGTTCAGCCCCCAATCCCAAATTGATATGGGTTGTCATCAAGGCAGCTACCCGACCTTTGGGGTCGAAACCGGGCGGTAGCGAGTGACCGATCATTAAGGCTGGGCCGGGATCATACGAAACTTCATGCAGGTTCCCATCTCGATAGGTCGCTTGCCCACCGTGACTCAGCAAAATTCTGGGCAAACTGTCCCCAAAGTCGGCTGGGTCTTGCGCCGTCACCATATTGAGCCAGACACCGCGACAGCCGATTGCTGTCTTGCATCCGGGATCGCCATCATTACCTGAACTGGTGCGCGAGATGCGATGATTAAAGACGCCGCCTGTCGAGAATTTGGGATCGTCGAGGCTAGTGCTAAAGAGGAAAACAATGCTGTCAAACCCAGTTTCGGCGTTGGTAATGCGGCTTTCCTGCAGCAGTGCCTGGAAACGGGCATCACGAACGGCCGTTACCTCCTCCGGCGTCAGAGTTCCATCAGGATTCAAATTTGTATCACTCAGCCCCAGCAAATCCTCAGCCAGCGACAGCCGATAAGTCGCTTTGGAGAACTGCGTATTGGGAAGTCCGTTGTAATCACGCGCTAGTTTCTCCAGAAAAGCCCGCAAATTGGCAGGATTCCGCACCCGATACAACTCCTCCATATAGCTCACCGGACTCAGCGTATGGTACTCCAGCGCCTTCGCCGTTAAATAAGCAAGCTGCGTCGCCTGATCCAGCGTGCTGGCCGCCCCCAAAGCCGCACTATCCCGAAACAGCCGAAAGTACGGCTTGGAAAGATAGCTCGTTTGCAGCGCGTCAATGGTACCTTGCCGTTGCGTCAGCTTGAGCAAATATTGATCGACCAGCAGATTATGTTCTGCCACCACTTTGTTAAACTGCGTCTGGGCAATTTGCAGCTCAATCAATAGCTCGGTCTGTTCCAGCAGCAAATCGAAAACAAGCTGCTGACTATCCAAAGCGGCCAGACGCGCCTCTTTCTCCGCATTTTTGAGCGTAATCAGCGATTCAAACTGGCCGATAATGGCCTCGTTGGGCGAATAGACAAACTCACTGGTGGAAATATGCGTCCGTTCTATGTTTGTGCCGCTCGTTCTATTGAGCGCAACCTCAAGCGATGTTTCATTCGTAACGCTACAGCCGCCAAAGAAACAATGGAGCGGATTGCCACTCACAGTGACCGTCGTTTTGTTGCTGCCGGTTGTAGAAAAGGAGTCATTCAGATAATCCGTTTCTGAATTGGAGGTTGCCACACTTTGCGTGGTCTGCATAGCGTTGAGCTTGCCAATGGCAATTTGGTAAGCACTCAGATTTACAGCAGTACCCAAGGTGATGCGAATCCGCTCGTTTGCCAGCTCCTCTTCCCGACGAATACGCTCAACATTATTTTCGATGCGGCGGGCGACCAAAGAAACTTCCTGTTCAGCGGCCAGCATATCCCAATAGTTCTGACCCATTAAACCCGACGTTTCGCTTGCGTTGTCAATTTTGCCGTTGCCATTGGGGTCTTTAAAGCCACACGTTTCAAAATCTTTTAGACCATCACCGTTATTATCGGCACTGGCACCGCAGAGCGTGGTCAGATCATCGTCAAAATCGTTTTGCAGCGAAGTCAGCGCATCTTTAAGGGCGTCAAACTTTTCGTCAAAATCACGGTTGCTGCCTTGCAAAGCCTCAGCTGCTATGACGGCACTATTCAACAAACCGCCGTTGTCGGTACAGAATGTTTTGGCACCACAGCTCTCCTGGAGCAACTCTTCAAAAGGTTTGAGCGGGACAAACGCATTTTCGTAGCCAAGCGGGTTGAGACCTGCGCGGATATTTTGCGCCTGCTGCTCCAGCCGACGGATATTGTTCATAATATCGCGCCCGCCATTGTCCATAAAGCGCAGCTTGCTTTCGTTAATGTCGTCGGTGGCCGGATCATCGGGCGTGAGGGCGGCGGCTTGTTGCGCCAAAGCGGCCGCCTGTAGATATTGCACCTCCATCGCCTTTTCTAACCGGTCTAAAGCGGCTTGATCCCCATTTTGCCCTAGCAGTCGGTCGCGCTTGGCTAGCTCCGTGAGAGCGGTGACGGTGCGTTCGCTGGCCGCACTAAATAGCTGGAATTCGCGGTTGGTGAACAGGTCGCCAACAATGTTGTCGGTGGCGGTGTTGAGATTGAAGTTGAGGGTGTAGAGCAGCATTTCGATGCTCAGGTTGTAATGATGCAAAGCCCGCTCTAGCTGCTTTTGCTCATCGCGCACCAGTTGCTCCGTATCTCCGCCGATATCGGTGCTAAAGGGAAAGCGGAGGGCATCAACCATAAATTCGTTGCCAAAGATGAGGTGAACGTTGGCGAGTTCGCGGGTTGTCTCTAGCAGCCCAAACCGACCCAAATCACGAACGCGATCATTCTCGCCATCGGCTCCTTTGCTAATACTCCCGTCTTCGTCAACGGTGAGGATGTCAAAGTCAAAGGTGAGGTTGGCCGGTTCGGCGACGACGAGGGCGGCAAAGAGGCGTTGGGCATCAATCATCTGGTTGCGGATGTCGCTGGGGCCGGAGCCATCACCCGTGCTTAGATCACCATTGGCTACGCGCCGCGTTTTTTGCTGCTGGCTTAGCTTGTCCCAGGTGGGGCAGTAGCCGTAAAGGTCGAGTTTGAGCTGGTTGCCGGGGTCGTCTACGGCTTGGGGAATGGCACCGACGCCAACGTATGGCTCGTCGTAGTCGGCACAGAAACGCCAGTATAAACGGCCGTTGCTAAAATCAAGGTAGTTGTTTTCAATGCCGGTGACGCTAAAGCTACAGGCATCGGGATCGTCATTATTGGCGACACAGGTAGCTGGGTCAAGCCGCTGTAGCTCCCGTGAGCGAAAGTGGCTCCCTGTCCCTAACAACGCCTGTGCCATGTTGTAGGCATCGAGATAATCTTGCCTGGTCAATTTGGTGGGCGGCGCACTGTCCGAGGTCAAGGTCAGGCTGCCAGTCGGGTCGCTGCTCGTCGCTCCTAGTGGGCTAAAGTCGGCCGCCGTTAGCTTGGCTGGCTCGCTCGTTTGCGCCGCCGAGCTTGCGACCAAGCCAAGACCCGCTACGAGAAGGAGCAATAGCAAGGAAATACTAAACGCTGGTAATGTTAGTCGTTTCATCTGTCTATCCTTTCCAAGTCAGGATTGTTTGATCATTTATGGGGCAATCCACATACGTAGTTTCGAGGCATGCCTCGAAACTACGTATGCGCCATGCGTTCCATAAAACCCCAAGGCGGGTAGGGGCATAGCATGCTATACCCCTACAAAATGTTTTGTTATCGGGTGCGGCAGATTTTGAGCAGGTTATGGAAGGGGGGATTGTTATCAAGGACGACGCTGCCGGAATGGTTGAGCGTGCCAAAGTTGACATTGTGGCTGTGGGCGCCCGCACCGAGGGTATTGGGGAGCTGATGTGCATGTTGACCACCGCCGCCATGCTGGGAAGCAGCCCCCGCAACAGTCCACAGGCGGGCATCAGTAATGTAGGAACCATTTTCGGTGACGACTCTATAATCGGTTCCCGTAGCACCAGTAACTGCAGCAGTGGTAATCGCCCCTGTTACACCACCATTATTATGGGCGTGGTCGCCAACGGCCGTTGTTGGAATGGTACCGACAACGTGGCTGTCTAATATCGTAGCGAAATTCAGGGTTGGAGAGGCAACACCACCTTGAGTCCCTTCAGCAGCGGTCATTTCTGCCCCGCGCACCATGCGGCCGCGCAAATCGGGCGTGGCGAATCCGTTGTAGGGGCTGAGAGGATCGTCAACAACGGAGCCATCACAAGCCACAAAGCCATCGGGAATGGGGACAGTATCATTAGGACGCCACCAATCGACAACGCCACCAACAGGCACCCCGTTTTGAGCCAGAACAGCATATGGCACGCTGCCCAATCGTTCCCGTGGCACCATTTCAGCAAAGGGTTCAACGGTAACGCCAATATAGCGGTCGGCACCAGCCGGAAAGGTGTCGGCGGGGATGCCCCCGATCGTGGTGCTAAAGTTCCCCTCGCGGACTGTGATGCCGTTCTGTTCTTGGGTGAAGAGGGCATTGGGTGCGCCCATGGAGTCGTAGATTTTGAAGGTGATGTCATATTCGCCATCGGCGATGGGGTTGCCATCGCTGTCGCGGAAGGTGCCGCGATAGTTGAAGTCGGCAGGAGCGGCGGGGATGGCTTCTATAGCTGAACCGGTTTCCAGTTTGCCAAAAGCGGCATTGACCACTTGCTCATGGCCGAAGAAGGCCAAGCTGCCGTAGGCGGTAGCGAGCGTTATAACAACAAGGCCAATCCATTGGGCCAAGGTATTGAATTTTTTAAGCATGGGGAACTCTCCTTGTGATTTGTCCTGTTACCAAAATTGCATACGCTCAAACGTACAGATTATTTTTGAGTATAGCTGTTGGTGATATGGAATTTGTCCCCATGTGTGGTAGGATCAGGGGGACAAAAGGGGGGACAAATGGCGAGGGCCTTAGCAATTGCTGAACGGTATGAATTATGACTGAGATTTATGTGGCTGGTGAATGGCTGCGGCAGCGGCGTGAGGCTTTGGGTTTAACGCGCAAAGCGTTGGCAGAGTTAGTTGCTTGTTCGCCGGACACGATTAAAAAGATTGAGGTGGAGATAAGACGGCCGTCTTTGCAAATTGCTGAACTCCTCGCCGAGCATCTACGAATCCCTGCAGCCCATCACGACCCGTTTGTCCGCTTTGTGCGCGGCCAATTTGTGCCGCGCATGATGTCGCCCTACGAACTGCTGTCTAAAGCGCAAGCCAAGCCTGATCGCTACAAAGTGCTGTCCCGTTTGGAGGTGCTGCCGGAGCAAAAGCTGTTTGGGATTGAGGCGGCGCGGCGGCAGATTTTGGAAGTGGTGGGGGAAGCAAAACGGCCGTTTTTCATCTCCCTCGAAGGGCTGGGCGGCCTTGGCAAAACATCGCTCGCCAACGAAGTGGTGCATCACTTTTTAGAGCAAGATCGTTTCGTTGACATTGGTTGGGTGAGCGCCAAACAGGAAGCGTATGTGACCGGGCGCGGCATTCAGCCGACCCACAAGCCAGCTCTGGATGTTGATTCGCTTGTTGACCTGCTGCTGGCGCAGTTGGCCGATGGCCCTTACCCCATAAGCGACCGTGCCGCCAAGCAAGCTGCCCTGACCCAACTCCTTAAAGAAAAGCCGTGCCTGATTGTGGTGGATAATCTGGAAACGGCCGTTGACTACCTCACCCTTCTCCCCCTGCTGCGAACCTTAGCCAACCCAACCAAGTTTCTCATTACCAGCCGCATGAGCCTGCAAAACGAGAGTGATGTCTTTTGCTACAGCGTCAAATCGCTGGGGGAGACGGATGCCCTCGCCTTTTTGCGCCACGAGGCCACCACCCAAAACGTGCGCCCGCTGCTGGCGGCGAGCGAACAGGCGTTGCAAAAGATTTACCAGACGGTGGGCGGCAATCCGCTGGCGTTGAAGCTCATCATTGGGCAGGCGCACTTTTTGCCGCTGGATCATATTTTAGAAACTGTGCAGCGGGCAAAAGAGGCGCAGGTTGACCAGCTTTATGCTTATATTTATTGGCAGGCGTGGCAGATGCTGGATGAAAACGGCCGTAAACTCTTCCTAAGCCTACCCATCGTTCCCAACGGCACCTTTCGCCAGCTTGCCATCGCCAGCAAGCTGCACAATTCGTCTTTGCAGCAGGCGCTGACCAGTCTACGCGCCCTGTCGCTGGTGGAGGTGGGGGGCGAGCTGGACGAGCCGCGCTACCGGCTGCATCGTTTAACGGAGACGTTCTTGCTCCATGAGGTGGTGCGCTGGCAGGGGGTGGGGGAAACGGCCGTTTCTGACGAGAGACAAACCTTCGATGAGCGCGTTCAGGTGATGGTCGCCCATTGGCAAACGAGTCAGGCCATTCAACAAATTGACGTTGAAACGTTAGATAAAGAGCGCGAAGGCATTCTCAAAGCGTTGCATTTTGGCCTAACGCTGCCGCCCGCATGGCCCGCCGTCAAAACGTTGATTTTGGCACTCTCCAGCTATATGGAACGACGCGGCCATTGGCAAGCATGGCGCCAAACCCTAGAGCAAGCCATTGAGGTTGCCCAACAGTTGGCCGACAGGGATGGCGAAATCAAGCTGACCAACCTACGCGGTCGCACCTTGCAGCGGCAGGGGGATACCGTCGGCGTCATCCGCAACTATCGGCGCGTTATCCGTTTGGCAAAGCAGGCCCAAAACCAAGTCGAAGAGGCCCGCGCCTGTTCCAATTTGGGCTTTGCCTACATTGAAAAGCAACGCTGGTGGCGATCCGAAGCTCTGTCCCGCCACGCGCTCCAAATTTTTGAGGCGTTAGGGCATCAACACGGGCAAGCCCACACGCACAATCATTTAGGTTTCCTTTTCCTGAAAACATCTGATTGGGACAAAGCGGACAAGCATTTGCAGACTGCCTGCCGCCTTTGGGAAGCGATGGACGATCAGCACGGTCTGGTCTATGGTTTAGAAAATTTGGGATACCTCTACAATGAAATAAACCAGCCGGAAAAGAGTATAGATTATCTCGTAAAAGCACTCGACTGTATCAAACGTAGTGGGGAACATGGTGAACTGCCGAAGATTTATCTTAACTTGGCCGTTGCTTATGAACGTTTAGAAAATATAGCGCAAGCTGAGTCATTTGCCAGACGTGCGGAAACACTTTATCAGGGAAATGCAAACCTACTAGGGGTGTGTAAATCTTGGGAAAGTTTAGGCAGAATTTATGATCAAAGTGAGCAGAAAGAAAAGGCTGAAGGGTATTTTATGGCGGCCTTGGATGGATACCGACGTTTGAATGATCGGGAAGGGGAGAGGCGTGTTAATGATAGTCTGGGGATTTTTGAGAGGAGAATGGGAGATTAGCCTCTCAATCTCTCAATCTCCTAACCTGGACGAGCCAGAACCAAAGAAGCTTTTGACAGGATTAACAGGATTAACAGGATTTTTGAGCTTAATCCTGTTAATCTTGTGAATCCTGTCTAAAATTTTTGCTGACTGTACAAGAATTTAACTCGTAAGGTACTAATCTCCCCAAGCTGTCAGTTAGGCTAACATCCCCCGCCGCCGCCATCACCAAGGCCGCAGGCGTGGGCGCTGGGGATGGTATTTACGCCAAACTGTGCGGCTACCAAGCCGCTGCCAAATGTGAGGGCTAAGGCTAGCCAAAGGGCGGCAACTGTCTGTTTCATTTTAAAGGTTTTCATCTGTACAATCTCCTAATGGTACGTCTGTTACTTGATAAGGAGGGTGTTGAGATGGAATTCCCTGATGAACGATTCACCAGCTTGCAAGAACTCGTAACCCTTATGTGCCAAAGCATAAAAGGTGGCTCTCATATGGCTATCATGGATGTATCATGAGGCGATGTTCGGTAATCGGTAATCGGTAATCAGTGAGCCTGCTGATAACTGATAACTGATTACTGTTTACTGTTTACTATTAACTATGGTAGAGATTAACTGTCTTGGCGGGTTTGAGGTGCGGCTGGAGAAACGGCCGTTAACCCACTTCTACAGCCAAAAAAGCAAAGCCTTACTCGCGTACCTCGCCGTTGAAGCCGAGCGCAGCTTGGATCGCTCCCATCTGGCAGGGTTGCTGTGGCCCGACTACACCGAAAAACGGGCGCGGCACAATTTGTCCCAAACCTTGCTGGCCTTGCGTAAAGATTTGGGGGGCGCGGAAATAACGGCCGTTTTCCTCCACGCCACCAACCGAACACTCCACTTTGAGGCAGGTGAGACCGTTTTTGTGGATGTTGTGGCATTCGAGGCGCAGCAAACGGCCGTTCGCCAACACAGCCACGCCAACCCCCTCACCTGCCCCAACTGCACACAACGCCTACAGCAAGCCGCTGACCTCTACAGCGGCCCCTTTCTCGATCAATTTGTGCTGGACGACAGCGATCTCTTTGAAAATTGGCTCACCTCACGACGCGAAACGCTTTTACAGCAAGCAGTAGACGTTTTCACGCGCCTTAGCGACAGCTATGCCGCCCAAACGCGGCTTGAAGAAGCGTTGCAAGTCGGGCAGCGTTTATTGGAAATCGTTCCTTGGCAAGAGTCAGCCCACCGCCAGCGCATGGTGCTTTTGGCGCAGCAGGGCCAGCGTACACAGGCCTTGGCGCAATACGACCTGCTTTGTGACGTTTTGCTGGCTGAGTTTGGGGTGGCCCCAGAAGAAGAAACAACCGCACTTTGGCAGTCGCTCAAAACGGGTGCCATGCGTTCCAAGCCAGCACCTCCAGACCCTGCGCCCGTCACGTCATTGCCGAGCAGCCCGACCCCCTTCATCGGTCGTGAACAGGAATTGGCGTTGCTCAACCAGCGGCTGGCTGAGGGCGACTATCGGCTGATTTCATTGGTTGGGCCGGGTGGCATGGGCAAGTCGCGGCTGGCATTGGAAGCGGCTCGTCAAAACGGCCGTTTCTTTGCCGATGGCGTCTGTTTTGTGCCATTGGCTGCCGTGCAGCAGCCAGACGAAGTGCCATTCGCCATCGCCACGGAGCTGGGGCTGCTGTTTAACGCCACCAGCCAATCGCCACGGCAGCAGTTGCTGGCGGCCTTGCGCCCCAAACAGATGCTGCTGCTGTTGGACAATCTGGAACATTTGCTGGTGAGCGAAACAGCCTATCCTGAGCCTGCCGAAGAAGCCGTTTCGACCCTGATCAACCTCCTGATTGACCTGTTGCGGCAAGCACCCGCACTCGTGCTGCTAACCACATCGCGGGAGCAGCTAAACCTGCAAGCCGAAGACCTGCACACGCTGCACGGCTTGCCCATTCCCGACACCAGCGAACTGACAACAGCCAAGCAGTTTGCGGCTATACGTCTCTTCTGTGACCGCGCCTACCGCCTGCAAAAATCGTTCGAATTGACCGACGAAAATCTCGCCGACGTTGTTCGCATTTGTGAACTGGTTGAGGGGATGCCGTTGGGGATTGAGCTGGCGGCGACGTGGATTCGGGATCTCGACTGTGCCGGTATCGCCCAGGCTTTGGAAAACAGCGCCGGGCTGCTGCAAACAACGGCTCTTGATGTGGTGCCGCAGCATCGCAGCGTCCATGCCGCCTTCGACCATTCGTGGCGGCTGCTAACGGCGCAGGAGCAAGCGGTGTTGTGCCGATTGGCTGTCTTTCCCGGCAGCTTTGCGGCGGCAGCGGCGGCTGAGGTGGCGGGGGCCACGTCGCTGTTGTTGACTCGGTTGGGTCATAAGAGCTTGATTCGGGGGGTGGGAAACGGCCGTTATGACCTGCACAGTTTGCTCCGCCGTTTCTCACTGGAAAAACTCCAGGAAAACAGCCTCCAGGCACACGCAGCCCAGCAGCGACACAGCGATTACTATCTACACTTTATCGCCCAGCACAGCGCCGCCCTGCATGGCGAAGCCCCCCAGCTTGCCCTAACCGAGATACGCCAGGAGCTAGACAATGTGCGTCAGGCGTGGCAGTGGAGCGTCGACAATGGTCATTTTGATTCCTTGATTGAAGGGAACTGTGTAGCTGGTCTGATCCGTTTCTATCTGGCAACTGGATTGCGAGCGGAAGGTGAAAGCACCTTTGCCTACGCCCTGCACCGCTTGGAGCAGCGTGCCGACAATTCTCACGTTGCCCGCCAACTGCGGCAAAATCTGCTAGCCGCCCTGACGGAGATGCTGATTCCGCAGAGCAAGTTTAAACAAGCCCTTGCCCACGCCGAAGCAGTCATCGCCTTGGCCGTTTCCCGTCAGGATGTTGCCGGGCAGGCGTGGGGGCAGCATTTATTAGGTGCCGCCTATGCAAAAAAAGGGGAGCTTGACACCGCCTATCGTCACCTCAAAGAAGCCTTAGCTTTGGTGCGTCAATCTGGGCAGCGGGCTAGAGAAAGCGAAATTTTGCGCTTTCTCGGCACCACCGCCCGCGATCTCGGCGACCGTGTGCAGGCAGCCCACTATTTGGACCAAGCCCTCCAGCTTAACCGGAGCATGGGCAACCGCAGCCGAGAACAGGCCGATTTGCTTTTTTTGGGTGCGGTTGCCATGGAGCGTTACGATTATGTTGCGGCTCTTAGCTACATTCAGGAGGCGTTGCAGTTGATCAAGGTCACGGGTGATCGCGGCATGGAATCGCGGATTGAAAATCTGACCGGTTGCGGGTTCGCGGCGTTGGGTCGGTATGAAACGGCGTTGGATCATCACCACAATTCGCGCCGGATTGCTTTGCAGATTGGTGATCCCTTTCAGGAAAGCCACGCCTTGCACAATTTATGCACGGTTAGCCGCAAGTTGGGTCGCCTGGAAACGGCCGTATCCTACGGCCGCGAAGCCCTACGTCTGGGGTTGGAGAATAACTTGTTGGATCCAGAAGCGTGTGCCTGGCTACATCTAGGGTATGCGCTGTTGGACGCTGGGCAGTTGGCCGAAGCGGCCGATGCCTTTGCCCGTGCGCGTGCCGGTTGGCTCGCCTTAAACGACGCAGACTTGGCGATGGAGGCGACTGTTGGTGAGGCTGGGGCTGCCTTGCAGCAGGGCAAGCGGGCTGAAGCTCTAGCAAAAGCGAACACAGTGCTGGCTTATATGGATGAATACAGGCTCGAAGGCGCAGATGAACCTTTTCAAATCTATCTGAATCTCTATCATGTTTTGCAGGCCAACAACGATTCACGTGCGCCAGCTTTATTGGCCAAGGCGCGGCAACTGATTGAGGAGCGTGCCAGCTTGCTGCCAGACGAGAAAACGCGCCAGACCTTTTTGTTTAATGTTCCATCTCATCGGGTAATCATGGGACTGTCGACAAAAATGGTATAGGCGGCGACAATGGGGAGAAACAATTCAGGAGTTACGATTTTAGATTGACGATTAGCATACTCGTCAATCTGTAATCTAAGATGGAAAAATGAGCAAACAATTTAAGGCGATGGTCGTGGCAGAAACGGCCGTTAAAAGCTACGAACGAACCATTCAAACGCGGTCAACCGATGATTTGCCAGCCGGTGATCTGCTGATTCGCGTCCATTATTCATCACTCAACTATAAAGACGGCCTTTCGGCCAGCGGCAACAAAGGGGTAACGCGCAACTACCCACACACACCCGGCATTGATGCCGCCGGGGTGGTGGTGGAAAGCAGCCACACCGATTTCGCCCCCGGCGACGAAGTGCTGGTCATTGGCTATGACCTGGGAATGAATACCGACGGCGGGTTTGGTGAATATATTCGCGTTCCAGCCGGCTGGGCGGTGGCGCGGCCGGAAGGGTTGTCACTGCGCGACAGCATGATTTGGGGAACGGCCGGTTTTACGGCCGCCATGTCGGTGGAGCGGCTGGTCAACCATCCCATTACCCCCGACCAGGGGGAAATTTTGGTGACAGGAGCCACAGGGGGCGTGGGCAGCGTGGCGGTGGCGCTGCTGGCAAAGCTGGGCTACCGGGTGGTGGCGGTCACGGGCAAGGCGGATAAACACGACTTTTTGCGCGAGCTGGGGGCAGCGGAGGTGGTTGGGCGGGATGTGGTGAGTGATGACGGAAAACGGCCGTTGCTCAAAACCCGCTGGGCTGGCGTTGTGGACACCGTTGGCGGCACCATTCTTGTCAATGCCCTCAAGACCACCCAATATGGCGGAGCCGTCACTTGCTGCGGCCTGGTCGCCTCGCCAGCACTCGACACCACCGTCTTTCCTTTTATTTTGCGCGGTATCACCCTCTATGGCATTGACTCCGTGGAGTGCAATCTGTCCTATCGCACCCACATTTGGCACAAAATTGCCACCGACTACAAGCTGCCTAATCTGGAAACGCTGGCAACGGAACGCACGCTGGACGAACTCGACCCGGAAATCGAGCTAATATTAAAAGGTCAGCAATCCGGTCGCATTCTGGTCACAGTGGCGTAAAATAAGCGGTAGGAAAGTAAAGTGGCCGTTAGCCTCTGGCGGCATTTGTGAATTATTGGACAAAAGCCACTAGTTGGGTTAACATTTTTACTAGGTTGCCGGATTGTGTCTGGTGGCTGGCTCATTCAAAACACCCGTATGTAAATATAACTATCAACAGAAACCAATAGTCTTTGTGAAACTGAATGGCTCCCTGTTGACTGATGACTGATTACTGATTCAAGGAGGTTGGTGCATGGCGACCCTTGCCCCAGATTTCAAAAATATTGCTGATGTTTTCCTGAAACAAATTCAGGACTTCAACCCTGTTGTCGAAGCCCGCAGTGTTGGAACGGTAACGGCCGTTTATGATGGTATTGCCCTCGTTGGCGGTTTGGCCGATGTAAAAGCTGGTGAATTGGTTCAATTTGGTAATGGTACCGCCGGTTTGGCACTTGACCTGCAAGCAGAAGCGGTTGGTGTCGTTATCATGGGCGATTATGCCGACATTGAAGTTGGCAACGAAGTTCGAGCCACCGGGCGCATTGCGTCCGTTCCCGTGGGCGATGCCCTGGTTGGTCGCGTGGTTGACCCCCTTGGACAGCCCCTGGATGGTAAAGGGCCGATTAACGCAACGGCCGTTATGCCCATCCAGCGCACAGCCCCCGGCGTTATCGAGCGTAAAGGTGTGGATACCCCCGTTCAAACCGGTATTCTCGCCATTGACGCCATGTTCCCCATTGGTCGCGGCCAGCGCGAGTTGATCATTGGCGACCGCCAAACCGGTAAAACCGCCATTTGCCTCGACACCATCATCAACCAAAAGGGTGGGGACATGATCTGCATCTACGTTGCCATTGGGCAGCGTGTGGGGCAGGTTGCCCAGGTTGTTAGCACCCTAGAAAAATATGGGGCAATGGAATACACCACCGTTGTCGTCGCTGGTGCGTCTGACCCCGCTCCTCTGCAATATTTTGCCCCCTATGCCGGGACTGCCATTGGCGAGGCGTTTATGGAACAAGGCAAACACGCCCTTGTCATTTACGACGACCTTTCCAAACACGCCTGGGCCTATCGGCAGATGTCGCTCATCTTGCGCCGTCCCCCCGGTCGTGAAGCATATCCTGGCGACATTTTCTCCCTCCACAGCACCTTGCTGGAACGTTCCGTGCGTCTGCGGGATGAGTTTGTCATTGTGGAAAAAGGCACGGAAGTCACCAACGATACCGTTGGGGTTGATGGCAAACTCTATTTTGGGAACCTTGACCATGAACACATCGAGCATGGGCTGGAGGCGTTGGGCGACAAAGACAAATATGAAGTGGTGAAGCGCCCCGGCTCCGGTGGTTCCTTGACGGCACTTCCCATCATCGAAACGCTGTTAGGTGACGTGTCGGCCTACATTCCGACGAACGTTATTTCTATTACCGACGGCCAGATTTTCCTTGAAACCGACCTCTTTAACGCGGGGCAACGGCCGGCTATCAACACAGGTCTCTCCGTTTCTCGCGTAGGTAGCGCGGCGCAAAAGCGGGCGATGAGTAAGGTGGCGGGCGGTTTGAAAGCCGACCTCTCCCAGTACCGCGAATTGGCAGCTTTCGCTCAATTTGGTTCGGATTTGGACGCTTCAACACAACGGCAGTTGTCTCGCGGTGAGCGTCTTATGGAACTGTTGAAGCAGCCCCAATATGAACCCATTCGCCTGGATCATCAGGTTATGATGATTTTTGCCGGGTCTCGCGGTTATTTGGATAAAGTGCCAGTAGCAAAAGTGGATGCCTGGGTGCATGATTTCCTGCGCTATATGGACACAGCCCATCCTGAAATTGGCAAGCCAATTTTGGAGAAGGGTGCCTGGACAGACAATATTCAGGATAGCTTGCGACAAGCTGTAGAAGATTTTAGCGCGAGCTGGTCTGCTTAGTTCAGTAAACAGTAATCAGTAAACAGTAATCAGTATCAGTAGACAACCGATTACTGTTTACTAATTACCGATTACCGATTACCGACAAGGGAGTATCTCTTGGCTACAGAACGCGAACTTAATAATCGAATCAAGAGTATCAAAAATATTTCGCAGGTCACAAGCGCATTAGCGGCCGTTTCTGCTTCAAAAGCGTCAAAAGCGCAGAAGCAGGTTGAAGCCACGCGAGCATATGCGGGCAAGGCGTTTGAAATCCTGAATAACCTGGCCTCACAGCCTGGCGTTGGCTCTACAGGGCATCCGCTGCTCACGGTTCGCAACGAGATTAAAAGCGCGGCACTCATTCTTATCACGGGTGATCGTGGACTAGCTGGTGCGTATAACACCAACATTGTCTCGACGGCGGAAAAGTTCCTGCGTGCCCTTCACATCCCGGTACGCATCATTGCCATTGGCCGCAAAGGCCGCGACCTGATGGTGCGGCGTGGGTATAATGTCGTGGCTGCCTTTGATGGCTTGCCCGATTCACCATCCATTCTGGATGTGACGCCTATTGCCAAGCTGGTGACAGATGAATACCTCAACGGCACGGTTGATGAGGTGTTCGTGGCCTATACGGACTTTATTAACCTGATTAGCCGCCGCCCAACGGTGAAACAACTGCTGCCGCTTAAACCCCTGGATTTTGAAGGGATGGCGGTGTCGGAGTATGTGGCATCTGTAGATTTAACGGGTGTTTCCGAGCGGGTCTACAGCTATGAGCCAGGGCCGGCTGAGTTGCTGGATGTCATCGTGCCGCGCTTTACGCAGCTACAGGTGTATCAATCGCTGCTGGAGGCTTTGGCAAGTGAACACAGTGCGCGTATGGTTGCCATGAATAATGCAACGGATAACGCGGGTGAACTGGTTGAAATATTAACGCTGGAACGTAATAAGGCACGCCAAGCGAGTATCACAAACGAGATTTTGGATATTGTCGGTGGGGCAGCGGCCTTGGCTGATGGATAGGAATTTTGGGCGAAGAGGCTGGTTGTAAAACAAGGCCGTTTCTTGCCCCTCTGGATTTGGAGGAATTATGGCTACTGGCAAAATTTCCGCCATTCGTGGCGTGGTTGTAGACGTAGAATTTTCTAAGGAAGAATTGCCGAAAATCTTCGAGGCTCTCAATGTACAAGGCCCCGACGGCAACTTGGTTCTCGAAGTGCAGCAGCACTTGGGTGGCGGTATGGTGCGTGCGGTGGCAATGGGTTCCACTGACGGCCTGCCCCGTGGGCTGGCCGTCGAATCAACCGGTGCCCCCATCATGGTACCTGTAGGGCGCGTTACTCTGGGGCGCATTTTCGACGTAACGGGCAAGGCCATTGACGGTCTCGAAACCCCGACCGCCGATACCTATTACCCCATTCACCGGGATGCACCCAAATTTCAGGATCAAAGCACCCAGATCGAAACCTTTGAAACCGGCATGAAGGTCATTGACCTCATCGCCCCCTTCATCAAGGGTGGTAAAACCGGCATCTATGGCGGTGCTGGAACTGGCAAAACCGTTACCATTGCGGAACTCATCCGTTCTGTGGCGCGTGAGCATGAAGGCGTGTCCATTTTCGCGGGCGTAGGCGAACGCACTCGTGAAGGCACCGACCTGTATTACGAAATGCAGGAATATGGCGTGCAAGAATCCGTGGCAATGGTGTTCGGGCAGATGAACGAAACGCCCGGCGTGCGCTTGCGCGTGGCTTTGACTGGTCTGGCAATGGCCGAATATTTCCGCGATGAGGGGCGCGACGTGTTGCTCTTCATTGACAACATCTTCCGCTACGTATTGGCCGGCTCCGAAATGTCGGCACTCCTAGGTCGTATGCCTAGCGCGGTGGGGTACCAACCTACCCTGGCTTCTGAGATGGGTGCGCTGCAAGAGCGTATTACCTCAACCAAGAAAGGCTCCATTACGTCGCTGCAAGCGATTTACGTGCCGGCCGACGACTACTCCGACCCCGCTCCTGTGGCAACCTTTGCCCACATTGACGCCAGCTTGACGCTGGATCGCGGTGTGTTTGCCAAAGGTATCTTCCCCGCTGTAGATCCGCTGTCGTCCTCCAGCCGCGCCTTGCAGCCCGATGTAGTTGGTGACGAACATTACCGCACAGCACGTGAGGTCAAGCAGGTTTTGCAGACCTACAAAGATTTGCAGGACATCATTGCCATTCTGGGCATTGACGAATTGAGCGAAGACCAGAAACTGCTGGTGGCACGGGCGCGTAAAATTGAACGCTTCCTGGGTCAACCCATGTTTGTAGCCGAGAAATTCCACGGCCTACAGGGGCAATACGTACCAACCAAAGAAACGGTACGTGGCTTCCGCGAGATTTTGGACGGCAAGCATGATGATTTGCCGGAGCAAGCGTTCTACATGGTTGGAACGATTGACCATGCGGTTGAAAAAGCAGCCCGGCTTCGTGCCGCTGCTTAGTAATCAGTAATCAGTGATCAATAATCAGTAATCAGTCACCCTCAAGAACTGATTACTGATTACCGATTACCGATTACCGATAACTGGACAAAATCATGCCAATGCAATGCGATATTGTCACACAGGAACGGTCTGTTTTTAGTGGGCAGGTCAAATCCGTCAGTTTGCCCGGTACTGAAGGGCGAATGGGGGTTTTACCAAACCATTCGGCACTGCTAACCACACTTGGCTACGGTGAAGTGATGGTGCGCCCATTAGATAGCGATGATGAGCTATACTTTGCCATCGGCGGGGGTTTTGCCGAAGTGCAGCCAGATAAAATCATTGTTCTTGCAGACTCAGCCGAACATGCTGATGACATTGATCTGGCACGTGCCGAGCAAGCGCGGGCGCGTGCTGAACAGTTTATGAAGGAAGGCGTTCCAGAAGATCCGGAACGGTATGCACAAATTCAGGCTTCGCTGCGTCGGGCGCAAATCCGCATTGATGTCAGCCGTCGTCGTGGACGTCGCCGGGCTATGCCGGGTATGAGCGTGCCAGAATACGAAGAGCATCATAACTAGCTGTGGCACTTTTTACTCCGCATATTGCCATTGATTTGGGTACAGTAAGCGTCCTGGTGCATGAAGGGCGTGGGGTGGTACTTCAAGAACCGGCCGTTGTTGCTATTCGTGAAGATGGTAACAAGACGGTGATTGTTGAAGTTGGTCGTGCCGCCCGTGAAATGTACGGCCGCACACCAGACGAAATTGAGGTGATGCGCCCGCTGCGTGATGGGGTAATTGCCGATTACTTCGTGACACAGGGCATGCTGGAGTATTTCATTGGGAAAGTAACCGGCCGGTTCCACCTACGCCGGCCGGTTGTAATGATTAGCGTACCATATGGCGTGACCAGCGTGGAACGCCGGGCGGTACGCGAGGCGGCGTTGGCGGCCGGGGCGCGGGAAGTGCATCTCATCCCGGAACCGCTGGCGGCGGCAATTGGGGCAGGGCTGCCAGTTGGCACACCTACGGGCAACATGGTTGTGGATATGGGCGGCGGTTCGACAGAAGCGGCCGTTGTCTCCATGAACGGCATCGTGTGTGCCGAATCGGTGCGTGTTGGCGGGGTGCGGCTGGATGAGGCGATTATCGCCTATATCCGCAAGAAGTATAACCTGGTGGTGGGTGAGCCAACGGCTGAAGCAATTAAAATCAAAATTGGTGCCGCCGTGCCGCTGGATGAACGGCTGGACATGCAGGTGCAAGGGCGTGATCAGGTGGCCGGCTTGCCCAAAACGATTACGATTACTTCGGATGAGGTAGTTGAGGCCATTAGCGAACCGCTGGCGGCCATTGTGAACGTTGTGCGGACAGTGCTGGCAAAAACGCCGCCAGAGCTGGCTTCGGACATTATTGACCGGGGTATGGCGTTAACGGGCGGTGGGGCGCTGCTGCGGGAAATTGACGTGCTGTTGACACAGGAAACAGGGGTTCCGGCGTATGTAGCAGATAATCCAATTGCGTGTACGGCTCTGGGTGCAGGTAAGGCATTGGCGGAGTTGCCTGTGCTGCAACGGAGTATTCCTGACCTGTAGTATGTGTGTAGAAAATCAAGATGTGCAAGCCCTGGTATGCCACATATCAGGGCTTTTTGTTTCTATAGGTAGTAGGTCATGCGCTGAAGCTGGATGACGGGGTCGCTGTAGCTGACTTGCACCCCTTCAGGTACGGTGAGGTGAATGGGCGCATAGCTAAGCAGTGCTTTGACACCAGCTTTAACGAGGCGGTCTGTCATTTGCTGGGCAACGTGTGGGGGAATGGCAAGGATGGCGACTTTTATTTGTTTGCGTTTGATGACTTTCTCAAGGTCGCTGTCCGGCAGAACAATGAGTCCGCCCATTGTTTCGCCTACTTTTCTGGGGTCATTGTCAAAGATACAGGCAATACGAAAACCACGATCCAGAAAGCCGTTGAAGTTAGCGAGAGCGTGACCGAGAAAACCAGCCCCCACAACGGCCACATCCCATTCAGAGGAAAGACGGAGAATATCGGAAAGTTGTTCAACAAGGTAGCCAATGTGGTAGCCAGTGCCTTGCTTACCAAATTCGCCAAAGTGCGAGAGATCTTTGCGAATTTGGGCGGAGCTAATGCCTAAACGTTGGCCTAGCTCGTGGGAAGAGGTTGTTGTTTGTTCGCCTTCTTCAGCGAGGCGCGTTAGCTCTCTTAAATAGATGGGTAAACGCCCAATCACGATGTCTGGAATGTCAGTAGCCACGGCTTTGTCCTTATTTTCGCGCTCTCTGCACCTTTCGTGTAAGATTTCACAATGATAGCAGATTGTATGGTTGCCGCAAACTGAGGGTGTTTGTGGCGGGTTTGAGGCGTGTTTATGCATGTGGCGATTAATGGTTTTTTTTGGCAACGGCCGTTTACCGGCAGCGGCCAATATACACGACAGCTTGTTTATCATTTAAACCGGCTGGTGAGTGACGTAGATGTGACGTTGGTGCTGCCGAAAACGGCCGTTTTGCCCGACGACATTCCCCCCAGCGTGCGCCTAAAGCAGGTAGAGGTACGGCCGGGGCATGTGGGCAAGGTGCTGTTTGAGCAGCTTCAATTTCCCCGCGCTTGCAAAGAAGTGGGGGCGGATTTGGCGCACGTGCCGTATTGGGGCAGCCCACTGCGCTCGCCTGTGCCGCTGGTGGTAACGGTGCATGATTTGACAACGCTGCTGGTGCCGGAGTATCGGCGGGGCTTTAAGCAACGGCTGTACAATGCTTTGGTGAGTGCCAGTGCGCGGGGGGCAAGCCACATTATTACGGATTCGTTTTCGAGCAAGCTGGATATTGTGGATCATTTGGGAATTGCAGAGGAGGGGATAACGGCCGTTTATCTCGGCGTCGGCCCCCAGTTTACCCCCAAAGGCAACGACCTGCTGGAAATGGCCGTCCTGCGTAAATATGACCTGCCCGACTTTTATATCTTGTATCTGGGCGGCTATGAGCTGCACAAAAACGTCATCAACCTCATTCATGCCTACACCTACGTGGCGCAAGCGTTGGGGGAGGATTATCCGCTGGTGCTGGCTGGCAAAAAACCGGCCGGCCCCTCTCCCACCTTCCCCGATTATGACGACTATATTCGGCGGTCAAATCTGCATGATGTGGTGCGCTGGCTGGGGTACGTGGATGAAGATGACAAGCCCGCGCTTTACCGCAATGCCGAAACCTTTGTCTTTCCCAGCCGCTACGAAGGGTTTGGCTTGCCGCCGCTGGAGGCAATGGCCTGTGGTACCCCCGTTGTTGCCAGCGACAGCAGCTCGCTGCCAGAGGTGGTGGGAGATGCGGGCTTTGCCATTGACCCCGACGGGGTACGGGAAATGGCCGGGGCAATGATTGCCACGGTGATTCAGGAAAATCTGGCTGCAGAATTGCGGCAAAAAGGGCCTGTTCAAGCAGCGAAATTCTCGTGGGAAAAAACGGCCACGGAAACGGCGTTGATTTACGAGCGTTGCTTTACGTCTGCGGCGTAAGGTGTTACAATGCCGCCCGAATTTTCCTATGTTAGGGATCGTTTGTATGCAACTTCATCATGAATTAGAAACGGCCGTTTTCCAGGCCATCCAAAACGCCCAGAAAGCAGGCGACATTCCATCGTTCGACATCCCGGAGCTAAAAATCGAGCGCCCCCGTGAAGCAAGTCACGGTGATTACGCATCTCCTGTCGCTCTCGGTTTAGCTCGTTTGGCACGCATGGCACCGCTTAAAATTGCCCAGGCTATTGCAACCCACATGCCCACCCTCGACTATTTGGGTACGGTTGAAGTCGCCCCCCCCGGCTTTATCAACTTCCGTGTGGCAGAACATTGGCTACAGCAGCACGTCAATACCATCATTGCCGACGGGACAAATTACGGCCGTATTCACCTGGGTGACGGCAAAAAAGCCCAAATTGAATGCGTGAGTGCCAACCCCACTGGCCCCATCCACATTGGCCGCACACGCGGCGGCGTGATGGGCGACACCATTGCCCGCGCCATGCGGCTGGCTGGCTACGAAACCGTTCTCGAATATTACTATAACGACGCCGGCCGTCAGATCACCATGCTCGGTGAATCAACCAAGATCCGCTATCTCCAGCTTTTGGGGCAAGACATTGCCCTGGAAAAAGACCACTACAAAGGCGACTACATCATTGACATTGCCCGCGACCTCCTGGCGCAGCATGGCGATACCCTGCAAGAGCAGCCCGCCGAATTCTTCGGCGACTATGCCAAAGAACGCATTGCCCAAACGCAAAAAGAAACGCTGCGCCGCATCAACATCATCTTTGATGTCTACTACCGCGAGCAGAGTCTCTACGAAACCGGCAAAGTGTGGGAAGCTCTCGAAGCGTTGCAGGAAAAAGGGTATGTCTATGCCAAAGACGGTGCCCACTGGTTCAAAACCACCGAATTTGGCGACGACAAAGACCGCGTCCTCGTCAAATCCACCGGTGAACCTACCTACCGGATGCCCGACATCGCCTACCATTGGGACAAGGCCCAGCGCGGCTTTGATCTGGTGGTAGATATTTTTGGCCCCGACCATCACGCCACCGCCCCACAGGTGCTAATGGGGGTTCGCGCACTTGGCTACCCCACCGAATTTGTCCGCACTATCCTGCATCAAATCATCACCATCATCCGCGATGGCGAAGAGGTGAAAATGAGTACCCGGGCAGGAACCTTTGTCGCCCTTGATGACGTGCTAGATGAGGTTGGGGCAGATCCTATCCGCTATTTCATGATTTCTCGCTCTGGCAACAGCCCCATTGATTTTGATTTGAATCTGGCACTGGAAAAATCGGATAAAAACCCCGTTTACTATATCCAAAATGCCCATGTGCGCTGTGCAGGCATTTTCCGTAAATGGGAGGAAGAGGGGCTGGACCCGAACGCCGACGCAACGGCCGATTTATCTCTCCTTACTCACGAAAATGAATTGGCTTTTATTCGCAAGGCACTGGAACTATCCGAGCTAATCGAGCTGATGGTGACGACGTTCGAGCCGCATCATATCACCTTTTATTCTTATGAGTTAGCGGCCGTTTTTCACAAAACCTACGAAACCTGCCGCGTTCTCCACTCCGACGTACCCGAACCGCTGCGTCTGGCTCGCCTGCGCTTCTACCGCGCCGCCAAACAGCTTTTCGCCCACGTCCTCGACCTCATGGGCATGAGCGCCCCCGAAGTTATGTAATGTTAAGTCGGGGTATATTGCATACGCCCGTCATTAGTAAAAAATATCAAGAAAGCCGATGAGCATAAAAGCAGATTCCTGGATTCGCCGTATGGCACAAGAACACGGCATGATCGAGCCATTTGTAGATGGGCAAGTACGTGAAGGCCTTATTTCCTACGGCCTTTCCTCCTACGGCTACGATATTCGCGTCAGCGACGAATTCAAAATCTTTACCAACGTCCATTCCGCCATCGTAGATCCCAAAAACTTCAACCCCCAATCCTTCATTGACTACAAAGGCGACGTTTGCATCATCCCACCCAACTCCTTTGTCCTTGCCCAAACCGTCGAATACTTCCGCATCCCCCGCGATGTCCTCACAGTTTGTGTCGGAAAATCGACCTATGCACGTTGCGGATTAATCGTGAATGTAACGCCTTTTGAACCTGAATGGGCGGGATTTGTGACGTTGGAAATTAGTAATACAACACCATTGCCAGCACGGGTGTATGCCAACGAAGGCATTGCCCAAGTGTTGTTTTTCCAATCAGATGAGGTTTGTGAAATTTCTTACGCAGATCGCAAAGGAAAGTATCAGAACCAGCAGAGTATCGTTTTGCCACGCATTTAACAATCAGAAACAAAAAGATGCCGATTTCGTTGGCATATTTTTGGATGATGGCTATAATTCCATCATCCCTCGGGCGCTTAGCTCAGTTGGTTAGAGCACTTCGTTTACACCGAAGGGGTCGGGGGTTCGAGTCCCTCAGCGCCCATGTCAACTTTCTTGATATCCCATTTGTTTTTGATATAATGCGTTTGTGATAAAAAGTACAACTTAGACCAACTAAGTTGTGTTTCTATTGTTAAGCAATTTGCATTTTTTTGAAGCAGGAGAAGAGCCCAAATGGCAAGTCAAGCAGCAGATGCAAGTACGGTCGGAAGCGGCATGAGCCGGCGCGAGTTCCTTTACTATATTTGGGGCGCGTCTATGGCTTTGTTTGCCGCTCAGAGCGCCGGCCTTTTGGTGTGGTTCCTCATACCGCGTTTTCGTGAGGGTGAGTTTGGTGGTACGTTTACAGTCTCAATTGACGATTTGCCACCGGTGAACAGTGAACCGGCTAATTTCCCAGACGGCCGTTTTTGGCTTTCAAACCTCGACACAACCCAGCCCAATGAGTTGATGTACCAGGCCAATGATGAACCAAATCCCATCCAGGGTGTTGTTGCCATTTACAAGGTATGCACGCACCTTGGGTGCATTTATTCATGGACACCAACCAACAATCGTTTTGAGTGTCCATGTCACGGGTCTAAATATCGGCTGGACGGGCGGCGTGTTGAATCCCCCGCCCCCCGCACATTAGACCGCTTCCGGGTGGCCGCAGTGGACGACGCTGGCACTGTTTTGGCTGAAGCCGAAATCATAGATGATTTTGTCGCCCCATTAACCTTACCCGCAGGGACTACCGGTATTCGGGTTGACACAGGTTTTCGCAAAAAAGGCCCCAGCCAGGAGTTGCTATGCAGCTTCTTCGGCAATTGCCCATAAGCTTGCACCGAGCATTTACCGTTCGAGCTAAGGATTAAGGAGTAGAAGAATGGCTACTATTTTTGAGCAAATTCAAGAAATGGGCATTAAACAAACTGTCATCACCAAACTTGATGAGACTGTTGAACGTCTCACCGTGGGGATGAACATTAACGACATCCGGTCGGCCTTACGTGGTGACGAGCCACGTCGTCCTAACCCCCGGTTGCGTCCCCATGCCGACAGTTTCTGGTTTCACATTCGCCCCAGCTTTTATCATACTGAAGTAACCCACATTTATCCCACCTTCCGTTTGGGGTGGCTCTCAACCTTCATGTTTGTATGGGAAACCATTACTGGCATCATTTTGATGGTTTTCTATACCCCCAGCCCACTGGTTGCCTATTCCAATATGTGGAACATCCTTGGCAACGTACCGTTGGGGCAGCTTATGCGCAACATGCACCGTTTAGGTGCTGAAGTAATGGTGCTAGTGGTGGCTCTTCACATGTTGCGAACGTATATAACGGGCAGCTACAAAAAGCCACGCCAATTTACTTGGGCCACGGGCGTCATTTTATTGTTATTTACAGCCCTGCTCAGCTTTAGCGGTTACTTACTGCCCTGGGATCAGCTATCTTACTGGGCACTGACAGTGTTCCTTAGCGGTGCTGAAGCTGCACCCACACCTCCCGGTATTGACCCTGACGTGTTTAATGGCAACGTGTTGCTCATTGCTCAAGGTGGGCCGGCATTGGGTGCTGGTGGTTTGCTGCGCTGGTATTTGCTCCACGTACTGCTGCTGCCGCTGCTAACCGGGATTTTCTTCTTTGTTCACTATTACAAAGTAGTTCTGTATGGCATCTCACTTCCACCGGGACGTGAAGAAATTGGCGAAGATACGGCGAAGCGTGTGCCACGTAATGAACGCACCTACTTTACGCCTGATATTGCCACAAACGAGCTGATGTGGAGTGCGCTCACAACGTTATTCTTGGTTGCCGGTTCGCTTTGGCTGTGGGATGCACCCTTGGAAACCCACGCTGACCCGGTTGTGACACCGCTGCACGTTGTGGCTCCGTGGTATCTTTCGTGGTCACAAGGGTGGCTAAAGCTGGCGGACAAGACACTGGTTATTGGGTTTATTCCGCTGCTTTTGGTTGCCTTTATTGTGATGCCCTATTTTGAAGTGAGCAAGAGCCGTCGCTATGCTGACCGCCGCATTGCTTTGACAGTTGCGTCGCTGTTCTTCACTTTCATGCTGGTATCTAACTGGATGGGTTCGCCGGAGTTCCGGGTCAACAGTTCACCTGACCGCGAGGTGAGTATTGAGCTATTGCCTGAAGAAGGGACAAGTGCCATGCTGGGTGTACCCTATGAGTTGATGCCAGAAGGCACCTATCTACCTGCGCAGCCTATAGATGGTAACCCACATCTGACCTATGCGCTGGAAGAGTTCCAGGCGGCCATGTATCGGCATAGTTGTACACTAACGGGCAACACGACCTGGAACGAGTGCTCTTATGATGAGAGTACGCCAATTGAAACGCGGAAATACTCTAACCATTTCTCGGACGACGTAATGCCGGATCCAACGGCAAAGCTGATTGTGGAAGAGGTTCAGCCAGGTCTGAAGAAATTAACGCTGCAATATAAAGCTTTTAGTCCGGCCAACCCCGAAGAATTTCTCATTGATGCTGAATGGGTGAAGTACCGTCATGAAGACTCGAATTATGAGACTGAATGTCGGTTTGCAAACAAGTCCTGTTAGGCAGTTGGCAGTGAGGAAGAGGATACAGAGAACATGCAAGTAAAAATTGTTATCGGAACCGTTGCTTTTATGCTAACGATGATGATCCTGGGGTTTGCCGTATTACGCGAACCGGCTCGTTTGGCGCAATATACTGTTGCCGCGAAAGGGCGTTCGATTGAAGCGGGTGCCCACATTTTTGAGAATAACTGTGCAACCTGTCATGGTATAGATGGTGATGCCAAGGAGTGCTATAACTCGGCTGGCGAACAGGTTGGTTGCCAGGGTTTGCCGCTTAATGATTATGATATGCTGTGTGGTGATCCGACCTACCGGATGGATACGCTGAACTGGGCAGGTACAAAGGAAGATTTTGTCAAGACAACAATTGCGGCCGGCCGTTTTGGAACGGTTATGCCAGTGTGGTCAGAAGAGTTTGGTGGGCCGATGCGGCCTGACCAGATTCAGAACGTGGCGGACTTTGTACTGAATTGGGAAAGCGAAGAGCTATGTGCCAATGAACCTGTACGCTATTCATGGCCTGAAGCTGTAGCTGACTATCTTGCTTCGGACGATGGGGCGGCTGGTGATGCGGCTAACGGTGCGGAACTGTATGTCACCTATGGTTGTTCTGGCTGTCATGGTGATACGGCTGTTGAGGGTTCAAATGCCGTTGGTCCGTGGTTGGGTGATATTGCCAATGTGGGTGCCACGCGGGTTGATGGTTTGGATGCTGCTGGGTACGTTTACCACTCTATTCTAGACCCCAATGCATTCATTTCTCCTGACTGCCCGACGGGGCCATGCGCTACCCCAAGTGCAATGCCAGCCACATTTGCAGCACGGATTGGGAGCAACCCAACCGATATGGCTGACTTGTTAGCCTTTTTGCTTGGTAATTAATTAAGCTGCTTCTCAGTAAATTGAAAAAGCCCGGCCAATATTGGCCGGGCTTTTTTATTTCTTGAGAGACGTACCGCATTGGTGGCAAAAAACGTCGGATGGTTGAACAGGGGTGCCGCAGTTGTGGCAAAATTTTTGCCGGGTTTTGGACTGGCGACTGGGTTTAGGTTTGCGCTTGGGTTGGTTTTGTAGCCGCCGGCCGTAATGATAGCCAACGTAAAGGATAACAAACACGGCACTGGCACCGGCTAGAAGGAAGTAGGTGTTGGGAAAGGTAGGGGTGGTCGTTTCAACAGCGGCAGCAGCGGGAGAGGAGGCGGCCTCGACGGTTAGACGTGGCGTTGGCATGGTATAGTTGATTTGGACGGCGTAGGGCGTGTTTGGGGGAATGGTGGTGCTGGACAGATCATGGTATGTCAAATTATCGTTGTGGGTAGTGGTGTTAACGGCCGTTGGTTCTATCGTTATCCTGTCGGCGGCGGCGGGCTGCTGCACTGTAACGGCCGTTTGTGCCACCAACAGCGGCGATTGCCATTGGAAGGTATAGGAACGGCCGTTTCCCTCGATGGTATACGGCACATAATACTCTACCCGAAAACGCGAGTCTGGCGTTGTCAACGTCAGGCTATCGGCACGCTGCTGATAGTTAATATCGTCGTTCATCACATCGCTGCTGTCTATACGCGCCACGGCGTTTAGCCGGGCCGCTGCTGGCAGCGGCAAAACGACGGTGGCAGGCAGGACAACATCATCGGGCAGGGTGCCGGTAAGCAACACCAGCACGGCCGGCTGATCATAATCAGGCCACAGTTCGACACTGAGAAATTTAACGGCCGTTGCTTCATCTTGCGCCTGAACGGCCGTTGTCCACAAAAACAAAGTACACAGAAGGAGCCAAAAACTTTTTTTACGCATGACCACGCAGCCGAATTCGATTTTGCCGACAGTGAGGACATTCGAGTTCGGTATAATCACGCCCACAAGTACGACATGTGCGCGTGTTGACAGGACGTTCATCGGACAAGGAGCCAAGAGCCAAAACAAGGTTCTCCCCGCTATGGCGGTTCAGCCAACTGCTCAGATCATATTCGCCAACATGCCAACGGCCGTTTGTGTCCTGACGCAGCTCCCCCTCCATCACATCTAATTCAATCTCACGAGCCAATTTCGCCAGTTTGTAAATGGCGGCTCGTCTCATAGCAGACATAATCTATCCCTCTTCAGCCCTGTGGGTTTATGAGCGCAACCGCAACAAATCCCAAAGAACCCGATTTTCTTGCTTACGCTTCTACTGTGACCTATTATACCGCAGATGACAACACACCAAGCAGTCTCAGAGTCGAGACTGCTATGAGGTTTTTTTATGAGCGAAGGGATTGACAAACTACAGCGGGACGTGGCAATTTTGGCGGCTATGTCCAATGAGATGGAAGCGTATTTGCGGAGTGACGTGTTGTTTTGGCACATTATGGATGCCACCATGCCGCGCCTGACGCTAGGGGGCTATTTGATGCGGCAACACCGGCTATTGGCACTGGAAGATTTGCTGGACGAGCCGACGCGAAGGGTGATGGAAACGGCCGTTATTCAATACAATCAGGCACTCGTGGAAAAAATTGTCCGTCTGGAACAAAAAATACACCGCGAACTGGAAGCCAGGCTACGCCAATGGGGAGAATATTTGCGTGATTTAACCAAAGACAAACGCGCCGCCAATTACGCCTCAATGGTTGAAACCCGCGCCATGCTTGAAGCTCTAGTGGGGCAACTGGAACTCCCACCCTACCAGCTAGACCCGCGAGTACCGCAGCAGATTCTCCTGCTGGACAACAATCTGCGCCGCTATTTGCGCCGAGGCGAATTTATTTGGCCGCCAGAATGGCAGCCAGCTTATCCCGAATCTGTCTACTGGTGGCTTTATGGCGAACCAGGTTGATAAAAAAAGCCCCGGCAGAACCGGGGCTTTTCGTTTTATTGACCTTTAATCGCCGTCCACGCCTCGTCGTAGAGGAAGACAGCATCGCCGACTTGTGTCAGCCAATACAGCTTAGATTGCACGTCTTCTGGCGGATAAATGCTGGGGTCGTTCAGGATTTCGTCCACAATATAGGCCTTGGCGGCTTCGTTGGGGCTGGCATAGTAGGTAAAGTTGGTAATGGCAGCACCGTTTTCAGCGTCGAGCAGGTAGTTGATGAAGTGAACGGCCGTTTCATACTTCTGGCTCGATGCCGTAATACAAATGTTATCCAACCACTTAACCGCACCCTCTTCAGGAATGGTATAGGCCCATTCACTTTGTTCAGTTGCTTCGTCATAGGTAGACCAATAAGCGTTGGCGGCATCACCACTCCAACTGTGCGAGATAACAACCTCACCGGCAATAAGCAGTGTGTCGTCGTAATCTTCACTGTTGAATGTCTTGTAGTAAGGCTTCGCCTTAATAACCACATCACGCGCTTGGGCAATCTCATCCGGGTTTTGGCTGTTGCCCTCATAGCCAAGATAAACCAAGGCGGCCGCCATCAACTCGCGGGAGTCGTTGAGAACATTAATCCCATCGCCAGCGTATTGCTCCAGCATGGCCGGATCAAATAAATAAGCCCAACTGTTTGGTGGGTTTTCGGCAAAAACAGGGTGACTTGGCTGGTAGGCAATCCCACTGGTACCCCACTGATAGGGAACGCAATGTTTATTGCCGGGGTCAAACGGGGCGTTTTTAAACTCGTCGCCAATGTTGGCAAAGTTGGGCATTTGTGCCGTATCAATTTCAGCCAACAGCCCCAGCTCGATCATTTGAAAAACCATGTAATCTGAAGGCACAATGACATCATAACCGGTAGCACCAGCCTGCAATTTTGCCAGCAGGTCTTCGTTTGAGGCAAAGGTATCGTAGAGAATATGAACACCGTATTCTTCTTCGTAGGCGGTCAGCAGCTCTTCGTCAATATAGTCAGCCCAGTTGTAGACGCTGATCTCGTCGGCAAGCTGGGGGCCTTCTTCGGAAACGGCCGTTTCTCCCGTTACCGCGCTCCCCGTATCTGCTGCTGCGTCACTGGCCGTTTCTGGTTCCGAGGCGGCCGGCCCGCCAGCAGGCCCTCCTCCACAAGCCGCAAGCAGCAAAATCATCACAAACAACAAAAGTGGGTACAGTATTTTCTTCATTCTTTTCCTCCAAAAATAACAAACCAATCTACATCTACCGGCGCTGAAGCACCAGCGAAATAATGACCAGAAGCGTTGAACCTAAAAACATCAGGGTTGAAACGGCATTAACTTCTGGCGTAACACCAAACTTGATCATCGAATAAACGCGCACAGGCAGCGTTGTGGATCCCGGCCCGGCCACAAAAAAGGTGATCACAAAATCATCCAGCGACAAGGTAAAAGCCAACAAAGCTCCCGAAACAATCCCCGGCGTTAACAGCGGCAGCGTGACGCGGCGAAACGTAAGCCACTCATTGGCACCCAAATCAGCCGCTGCCTCTTCCAGCCGGCGATCCATATCGGCCAACCGCGCCCGCACCACCACCGCCACAAAGGCGATATTGAAGGCCACATGAGCGATGAGAATGGTATAACGGCTGAGGGGAATGTTGAGGATGACAAAGAACAGCAGGGTGGAAAGTGCCATCACAATATCTGGAATGATGATAGGCAGGTAGAGAACGGCATCATAGGTAAGCTTGCCCCAAAAGCGAAAACGTTCCAGCACAATGGCGGCCAACGATCCCAGAATAGTACTTAGAATGGTTGACCAGAAAGCAACCCAGATACTAACTTGCAAGGCGTTAAGCAAGGCAGCATCTCTAAACAATTCCTGGTACCAAACAAAGCTAAACCCTGTCCACACCCCAACGATTTTGTTTTCGTTGAACGAGTAAATGATGAGAATGAGGATGGGCAGGTAGAGAAAGACAAAGATACCAATAGAAAGCCAGGTAAGTATACGTTTGTTAAAAGCGGCTCGTAGTTCATCACGGCTAAGGCGGCGCGGCGTTGGCCGTGAGCTGGTTGGGTTTACTGTTGCAGTCGTCATGGAATAATGTCCTCCAGGCTAAACGGCCGTTTCGCTTTGATTCAACGTGCGGAAATAAAGCAGCGTCGCCATCAGCATAATAAACAACATAATAAAGCCAATCGCCGAACCAAAAGGCCAGTCACGCACCGTCATAAACTGTTGCTGCAACAAATTGCCCAGCAATGCCACCTTTGCCCCACCCAGCAAGTCAGGCGTCACATAAGCTCCCAGCGACGGGATAAACACAATGATTGAACCCGCCACAATCCCCGGCATACTCAGCGGCAGCAAAATACGCAACGTACTGTGCCACGCATTGGCTCCCAAATCAGCCGCTGCCTCCAGCAGCGACCAATCCAGCTTTTCCAAATTACTATAAAGCGGCAGCACCATAAGCGGAAAATACCCATAGAGCAGCCCCACCATGACGGCCGGCTGGTTAAACAACAGCGGCAGCGTATGATCCGTTATCTCCGCCAGCCAGGCAAAAAAGGCCGAGTTACCAGAAAGTGCCACCGCCTGCTCATGCAGCGTAATCGTCCAGAAATTGTTGATTAACCCCGAATCACGCAGCAGCAGCATCCAGGCATAGGTTCGCACCAAAAAGTTCGTCCAAAACGGAATCATTACCAAAAAGACAAGCGAGTTTCGGTACCGTTCCTCCTGCCGGGCAATCCAGTAAGCAAAGGGATATGCAATGAGCAGGCAAGCCAGCATGTTGAACGTTGCCAACCAAACCGACCGCCAAAAGATGCGTAAGTAGATAAACTCACCGCCCACCCGGCTGAAAAAACGCACATAATCATCAAAATACCCACCAATATTGCTTAAGCTAAAAGCAGGGTAGGTAACAGTGCCAAGACGCGACCGTTCCCCCAGGCTCACTACCAACACAATGAGCATGGGTGCCACAAAGAAGACACCCAGCCAAAAACCTGCGGGATAAGCAATGCTCCAGGCCGCATAGCGCATCTCCAAAATGAGCAGCATACCAGCCAGCCCCACAATGACCATGGCTCCCACAAATTCCCGCGTCAGCCAAAAGTACGCCACAGCAAAGATGATCACCGCAACGCTTCGCCCAATGCCCAGCTTACGAGCCGCTGCAACTTTACGCAGCAGCCCCACCCCCACTACTAAATCCACAACGAGAAAAACGCCATAGATCAAATAAGCCATAACCGGCGGCCACTGCGACAAAGCAAGTTCCGAGGCAAAGGCCGTCCAGTTGATACTGCCAAATGTGACCCAGCGAAACAGCATAAATGCCCACAAAGCACCGTGGAACAGCGAAAGATAACCGGCAAGCTGGCTCATTGGGTCAATGCCAGCTTCCATCATTATCTCTTTTTTATCCAGTTGGGCGTCGGTTGTGCTTACGGTTGTCATTATGTTCTCCTCCTTCACCAACAATCCACAACAGCAAACTTACTCGGTCAAAATCTGGGCGTTTTCGGCGTCCCACTGTACGGCAACTTTGTCACCAACCTTGAAGGTGGTGTCATAGTGGGCACCCAGATTTTGTACGCGGACAAAGATGCTGGCGTTATCAACCAGATGAACCCGATAGCGGGTGTCTGTGCCGATATAGATCGCTTCTTGCACTTCACCTGTCAGGGTCACATTGTTTTTACCACCGGTTTTAGTATGGCCGGGAGCAGCCAGGCTAACTTTTTCGGGGCGAATTGCCAGGGTTGCTTTTTGCCCTTCACGCAAAGAACGGCCGTCCGCAGTTCCCAAAAGCTTAACCCCACCCACCATCAGCGTCGCCAAGCCATTTAATCCAGCCACCGTGCCATTAATAAAGTTTGTTTCACCAATAAAATCAGCCACAAACCGGTTAGCCGGATGCTCATAAATATCACGCGGCGCCCCCACCTGCTGCACCAACCCATTACTCATGACCGCAATCCGGTCTGACATTGTTAGTGCCTCTTCCTGATCATGGGTTACATAAATAAACGTAATGCCCACCTCAGACTGAATCTGCTTGAGTTCCAGTTGCATGGCCTTCCGCAGCTTTAAATCCAGTGCCCCCAACGGCTCATCCAGCAGCAACACTTCGGGTTTGTTAACCAACGCCCGTGCCAACGCCACTCGCTGCTGCTGCCCACCTGAAAGCTGGCGCGGCTTGCGATTGCTCATTTGCGGCAGTTGCACCAGTTCCAGTGCGTCACTAACGCGCTTGGCAATTTCTGTCTTGGACACCTTTTTCATTTCCAGCCCAAAGGCAACATTTTGTGCCACAGTCATGTGGGGAAAAAGGGCATAACTTTGAAAAACGGTGTTGACGGGGCGTTTATAAGGGGGAATACCGGCGACTGGTTGTCCATGAATATAGATTTCGCCTTCGCTCGGCTGCTCAAACCCTGCAATCATACGCAAGGTTGTTGTTTTACCACAGCCACTAGGCCCCAAAAGAGAGAAAAACTCACCATCTTGAATGCCTAGTGAAATATTGTCTACAGCTTTGACAGAGCCAAACTGTTTGGTCACATTTTGTAAATCAACAGCAAGTTGTTGTGCCACGTTTATCTCCTTTTGGAGTATCGGGATCTATGCAAGAGCAGATGGGCGAACGCTCTCGCGCAAGAGCTTATCTAACAGAACTGATTTGTCAAGAAATCAACTTCAAATTTTCCGATGTTACCAAAATGGGTGCATCTTGCGCCATCTTGTAGGTATGCAAGATAAGCGAAGTTTGTGTGCGCTGTACGCCGGGAATTTGTAGTAAGGTGTCGCGAATAAAGGAGGCCAAATGGGCACGATCACGACAAAGCACCTCCACCATAAGATCAAATTCGCCTGAAACCATGATCAGGTAGCTCACTTCAGGAAGTTTCACAATTTGATCTGCGGCTTGCCCAAGCAGAGGGGGATGAACGGAAACCCCAATGATAGCGGGGGCTTCATAACCTGCCTGGTGTGGGTTAACCAACCCAATGATCTGGACTGCCTGTGTCTCCAGAAGTCGCCCGACCCGATTCCGCACAGTACCCTCGGTAATGTTGAGATCTTTGGCGATTTGGGTAAATGGTTTACGGCCGTTTTTTTGCAACTGAGTCAAAATTGCGCGGTCAAGTTTATCCATTAGAGTTGGTTACTATCTTCGATTTGCTTGCTCAAAATTTCGATTATCGAAAATCTAGCTGATTTTATTGCGAAAATCGTAATGTGGCAACAAAAAGCACGCCCACAAGCCATTCTCAATCGAAAGGTTAGTAGAGGGACGTATGGCACCGCCATGTATGCCAACAAATGAATTTTTAACGGGCGTTTGGTGGGGGCAAGGCGGTTGGCTGTTGCCTGGTGAAGAACAAACGGCCGTTTCCCTCAGCCGCCTCGCCCTCTGTGCCGGAACCATCCACGACCCAATGAGAACAAACGGCCGTTGTTGCAGGCAAGGCAAGCGGTGATTAGGTCACCAGTTTGGGCAACTGTTTTGGCCCATTGCCTATACGTTTCATCTGTTGAAACATAAGGCGTTTAGAAGTTCAACTTCTCAGAAGAAGTTGAACTTCTTGCGTAACTTATTTAACCCTCGTTCCTTATTATGTCAACACATAAATTATGTCAACACATAAAGAAGAACCGGGCAGTTTAGGGCAAGGGGCTGTTATGAACGAGGTCGGTAAGCAGGATTTGGGGAGTTTTGCCGGGAATGTAGTTGGGGTCACGCCAGGCTGTGAATTTGACAACCCAGCGGGCAGCACGCCAGCCAAGTCGAATGAGCCGAGGGTATTTGAGCAAATAGGCAAAGCGGGCAAGGCGGGTGCGAATGCGAAGCTGAACGAAGAGAGGGTGCTTACGCACGATGTCGCGGTAGGTGGCAAAGCTGAAATCGCTGCGGGCAAAGGCATCGTTGATGGCTTGTTCGGCGACTTCGCCATAGCCGAGGGCAAAGGAGATGCCTTCGCCAAAGAGGGGGTCGGCGCCGGCCGCATCGCCCACCAGAATAACGCGAGGCATGGAAAAACGGCCGTTTGACCCCCACCAGCGAATCGGATGCCCCTTGAGCTTGTAATCAGCCAAATAGCGCTCCCGTTCTGCCATTGACCCGGCCAGCGTTTTCTTGAGGTCGGCTTTCGGCCGTTCCGACCGCGCCCGACTGTCAAATACACCCCGGTTCATAAACGGCTGCCCATCCACAAAGCTGGGAAAATCCCAGTAATACCCTTGCAGCCCTTCGCTGGTCATGGGGGTAAAGTCAAACACAGCCACGCCGTCGCGGAATTCGGGCTGGGTACGGGGATTTTCGGGGGTCAACACTTCAATGAGGCGAGCCACACGGGAATCATCATCCCATTTGAGCGTTTGGCGGACAAAGCTGCGCGAGCCGTCGGCACCGACGAGGACTTTGGCATGAAAGAGCGCGGTTTCGGTTTCCACCTCAACAAAATCGGCCGTTGGCGTAATCCGCACCACGCCATCCCCCTGGCGCACTTCTACGCCTAATTTTTCAGCCGTTTTGACCAGCCAATGGTCAAATTCATCGCGCCGGATAATGCGAAAAACGGGATTGCCATGAAAAGAATAGCTGTAGTCTTCGTAAACAAGACGAACTTCCCTAACCTCAAAATTGGGTGGCTCAAACGGCAAGCCCAGCCTGGCGAGAATGTTTTGCCCAATGTGAGTAACACCACCACCACACAGCTTTTCGCGGGGATGCACAGCCTTATCCACCACCACAATACGCTTGGCCCATGCCGGGTTGCTTTTCACCAAATGCAACGCCGTCGAACTACCCGACGGGCCAGAACCAACAATTAATACATCAACCGGGATTGCCTCCGCTGCCATCTCTTCATCCTCAGCCCAAATTATGAATTAGGAATTATGAATTAGGAATTAGGAAGGGAGCAATTCATAATTCATAATTCATCATTCATAATTAACTATTTCATAATGACTGGCAGCATTATAGCATGAGGCAGCGGTTTTGCCTGTAGGGTGTTGAGATCGGCTACCGCGTGGGCGGGTTCGGCATTGCCCAAATGGTCAACGCCCTGGCTGCGGAATTCGTAAACCAGCGCGGGGTTAGGCGGGGTGAACATAGCAGTGGTAGCGGCGGTGCTTGCCAGCCAGGTTGTCCAGTTGGCCTCGTCGGCCGCCCTGTATTCAATCTTGTAGTTAGCAATGCCAGACAAATTGTCCTGCCCACCCCAGGCCACAACCTGTTTGCCATTCCAGCCGAGAATGTAGTAACCATGAACGGCCGTTACTGGCCCCGTCGTATCAATGGCAAATTTGGACGGAGAGGCAACCACCTGCGTCGTCGCCGTCTTCACCACCACCCGCCAGTACAACTCAGCAAAATCCTGGGTAAAGGTGTGGGTGTATGTCTGCACCAGCCCCGCCCAGTTCAAATCCACCACCATATTAGTAAAGCCAGGGTCAGTCGCCACCTGTAGCCAGGTGCGCTCCACGCCGCCGCCATTGCCCACCAGCCAGTTGAAGGCAATGGTACGGTTGGTAAGCCAAAGATCAGCCGTGGGCTGCTCCGGCGTAATCGTCGGCATTTGCGGTGGCAAGGCACCGTCCGTGCGCCGCAGCCGCACAGCATCAAACCAGACACCACGGCCATCATCGGTGCTGGTCAAGTCTGTAAGCCGCAGCTTGCCCGAACCATCAGCCCGCAGCGGGAACTCACCCAGCGACATCCATAGCCCTATGTTATCGTCGTGGCTGATGGTCACAGTGCTGCTGCCGTTGGCGTGGGTCACAATGTACCGTGCGCCATCGGTTTCTGAACGGCCGGTTGTGCAATAAGGCGCATAAACCTCAAGCTTGTACACCCCTTCCTGCGGCACGGCCAGCGTCCACTCGCCCCAGTTGGTGCTGGCGTTGGGGTCAGTCACCGACCAGGTGTAGTAAGAATGACCGTTGTTGCCGCAGCCAGCCGGCCCCTCATGCCAACTGTTGTTGCTGCGCTTGAAGTTGCTGCTGGTTTCATCAATGTAGACATAGGGCGACTGATAGCCAAGCCGCTGGGCAACGGCATCGCGCAGCCAGGGCAGCAGCCGGTATGCCTGTTCGCCGGGGCATTCGGTGTTGGTGCCGCCGTACACGTCGCGGTGTCCCATGAGCTTTGGCAACCCCCAGGTCATGTTGGGGAGTCGGCCGGCATCATAGACGTTAATCCCTTTTTGGTCAGCTTTCCAGGCAAACAGATTAGCGGCCGCTTCCAGCATCGGCTGCGGCGGCTGAATGCCGGGCGGGGAATCATCGGGCAGGGTGAAGGTGCCAATAAGCGACAGTGCCATCGAGCCACGATTGGCCGCCGAGGCGTGGGTACCAATCACGTCATCCCCGCCCAAATGCCCTTCGTAAATTACGCCGTTGCGGTCAGCCAGATAGTTGTAGCCAATGTCGCCCCAGCCGCGAGAGTAGGTGTGGAATTTCCAGATGGCACGAACAACGGCCGGCCAATCGCTGCTGCTGTTGCTGCTGACGGTGTGGTGCAAAATCAGGTGGGTAACTGGCTCATATTCCAACCCATTGCTGTAGTTGCAGTCGGGATCAGTACACCAAACTTGACGGCTGATGACGGCCGGCTTGGCAAATTTGTTGGGGGCTACACCTTCAGCGGCAAAAGTTCGGGGCTGACTGGCATCCAGGGCTTGCTGCTGGGCAACCATTTCTCCCATCGTTGGCCCGGCGGTGGAATCAATAAAGGTAAAATGCAGCTCTTTGAGCAAGGGCGTGGCCTGACCATCATAGCGGCTGAAACCAATAGAGTACTGCACATAACGATGAACAATATCTTCGGCCGAAACCGTAATCATGGTGCCAACCACGTCAGGGTCTTCTGGTCGCGTCCAGTCGTGGTTTTCTTCAACGGGGTACCAGTCGCTCCAACGGCCGTTTTCCGTTCCCGTCCGCACGGCAATACTCATTCCCGTTCCGGCCGGCACATCGGCAATCCACTGGGGAAACAACGCGTTAAACGGAATCGGTGCTTCAATGACAGGCGACGTATACGAGCTAGTCAATGACGGATCCTGTAATTGCAACCCTTCCACCTGTGCCATTATCCCCTGCGCCTCTGCTCCCTCAAAATTGGGGCCGGCAAACGTCATATCTGCCACCCGAGTTTCGGGTGGTTGGAATAAACCGGAGCCAGCGACGGGGTAAGCAATGGCAAGGAGCGCAAACAGCAGTAAAATTGCGTCAAACTTGCGGGTTCTGGTGTTCATAAAAACCTCTTCGGATTTGGTCAGCGAGGTAGGCACTGGGTTGCCCCAGTGCCCTGTGCGTGATCCCTCGCCAAAAATGGTCTCATTTTTGGCCAAAGTAAGGGTATCATAGCAAAGTGGAAAAAAGGGAGGGGTATAAAAGGGGTGAATTTTAATGTATAAAAAGGGTGAATGGGGGTGGGGGCTAACGGCCGTTTTTACCATCCTCTGGCTATTCCTTCTCGTCGCTGCCTACTTTTGGGCGCATAAACCATTTGATCTGCCTTTGTTAGCCGGGCTGGGACGCACGTTGGGCAGCGTGGTCATGTGGCTGGGTTTGCTGTGGCTGGCGGCGGCATTAGGAAAAAAAATGGTGGGTAAGACCTCTGAGGTTTTAGAAACCTCAGAGGTCTGGAGGCAGCTCGCACTTTACAGCGGACTGGGGCTGGGAGCTTTGTCATTTCTGACGCTGGCGGTGGGGATGGTGGGGCTGCTGCAGCCGCTGGTAGCGTGGGGGATGGTGCTGCTGCTGGCGGTGGGGATGCGGCGGGAATTAACGGCCGTTTTTCACACCCTCCGTCAACTTTCCCTCCCCAAACCCACCACCCACTTTGAACGCTGGCTCGCCATCTACGCCATTGCCAACCTGCTCATAGCCTTCCTGCTGGCACTTACCCCCGAAACCGCCTGGGATGCCCTCACCTATCATCTCACTGGCCCCCAACTTTTTGCCAACGCCGGCCGCATCACCCACCTGCGCGACATCGCTTTTCTTGGCTTTCCCCAGCTTGGCGAAATGCAGTTTTTGCTGGGGGTGCTGCTGTGGGGCGATAGCATGGCTCCGCTGCTCCATTTTGGCTACGGGGTCATGGGGCTGATCATGGCAACCACGCTGGCGCGGCAGTTGTTTGGGCGAGAGGCGGCGTGGTTAACGGCCGTTATCCTTCTCACCGTCCCCCTCTTCCTCGAAGAACTGGGGGACGCTTATGTAGATTTGACGCTGCTTTTTTATGCCACGGCCGTTTTCTACCTCTTCCGCCGCTGGCAAACCGCCCCAACGCCCCGCAATCTGGTCATCCTCGGCCTCTTCTGCGGCTTTGCCGCCGGGGTTAAATACACCGCCATCGTCATCCCCATCGCCATGGGGCTGGCACTGCTGTGGCAGCTACGGCGTGAACCGTGGGGGCAAATCGGGCGGCAGGTGGGGGGATTAACGGCCGTTACCACCCTCACCACCCTCCCCTGGCTGCTCAAAAACTGGCTCACCACCGGCAACCCCACCTATCCCTTTTTCTTCCAAAACGGCCTTTACTGGGACGCCTGGCGCAGTTGGTCCTATGCCCGCCCCGGCACGGGTCTGCTGGCAACGGCTCCCTGGCGGCTGCTCACCGCCCCATTTGAAGCAACCATTTTGGGCAGCAGCGGCAGCCAATATTTTGACGCCACCATCGGCCCTTTTGTGCTGGGGGGGCTGGTACTGCTGCCGGTTGTGTGGTCTAAATTGGGGTCACGGGAAAAAACGGCCGTTTTCCACCTGCTCACCTTCTTCACCATCAATTACCTCTTCTGGTTGCTGGGCATGGCGCGGTCGGCACAGTTGGTACAGTCAAGACTGCTGCTGCCGCTGCTTGGCATAACGGCCGTTCTCTCCGCCCTCGCCCTGTCCCGCCTCCACACCCTCACCCGCCCCCAGCTCAACGTCAACTGGCTGGCGCAGGTTGCCCTCAGCCTCACCCTCGCCCTGCTGCTGCTGACCCACCTTACCCAATTTGTCCAGATCAACCCCCTGCCAGTGCTGCTGGGGCAAGAAACGGTTAGCCAATTTCGCCAGCGGCGGCTGGGCGACTATCAACAGGTGCTGGAGCGCATCAATCAACTGCCTCCCAATTCCCAGGTGCTGTTCTTATGGGAGCCGCGCAGCTACGGCTGCCGCGTCATTTGCCATCCCGATAGTATGCTGGACTTCCACCTGCACGCCACGCATTACCAGGGACAAGATGCCGCCACCATCGCCGCCGCGTGGCGCAGCCGTGGCCTAACCCACGTCCTTATCAACCACGCCGGGCTGGCTTTTCTGCACGAGCAAGGGTTTGAGCCAATTACTGACCGCGACCTGGCGATTTTGCAGCAGTTGATTGACACCACGCTCGACCCCGTGGCCGTTTGGGAGGGCAGCTACACGCTGTATGCCCTAAAATGATGCTCAACAATAGAGAATATCGGGAATAAGAATTTCTCACGCAAAGACGCAAAGATGCCAAGTTTTTTCCCTTTGCGCCTTTGCGCCTTTGCGTGACATAAAGTTAATTCCGATAATGTCTAATAATGATTTACAAAAGTAACGATACACGTGTCACTTCGAAGCCCTCCGAAAAATCCCATTCCTATCGGCAAAGAGAACGGGGTTTCTCCTCGCAGACTCGTCGAAATGACATAGGTTGACTCTAAGCTTGTTCATTTGGGATAGATATGAACAGTGACTTACGAAAAACAAAACGGCAATCAATAAAATGACGCAACAGAACCAAGCAATAAAAGATCACGCTTTCCTGGCAGCCATTGCCTTTAGCCTCTTCCTGTTGCTTTACGAAGAGTGGCAATGGGCCGCCCAAGTCTACTACTTTTTCAATCTCACTAACTTTGCCACCCTCCCGCTTCGGCTGTTAGGCACAGGGGAAATTTTACTCTCTCTTTTTTTGGTCATCTCATTCATATGGGCTTCTTTTACAGCAACCAAAGGGTGGCGCTGGCTCTATTTCCTGCTCTTTGTCGCCGCAATTGTGCCGCAATATAGCTATGGCTACACGCTCAACCGCTTTATGAGTGTACGCGACCTCTACACCGCTTTCGCTTCCCCGTTACGCTTGTGGGCGGATTCGGCCTCGTTTTTAGCAACGGCCAGTTTGCTGCCCATTGCCCTCTATGGCGGGCTGCTATGGGGCGTGCGCCGGCCGGAAGGCACGGGATGGAAATTATTTACGGCCGTTTTGCTCACCCTGCTTCTAGCTGGCTCCCTGGTTTTCCACGCCGACCAACATTACCTAAACCTTCGCCTCGGTATGCGCTTCTATAGCGAAAGCCCCGCCCTTTCCTTGCCAGCCATGTTTAGAACAGTGGCAGCTACCTTGTGGTCAGAAACCCAATCTGCCCGGCGTGACCGAGAGCAGCTTGACTATAGGGCGGAGAAACCACCAACCAACAACATTATCTACATTATTGACGAAAGCTTGCGAGGCGATCACCTCAGTATAAATGGTTATGCTCGCCCTACAACCCCCTACTTAGATATGCTGCAAGCACAAGGGCTGGCTACCAGTTGGGGCATTGCCAGTGCTGCTGCCACTGATAGCCGTAAATCCAACAGTATCCTCATCAGTGGAATCAGCCAATTGCCCGACACAGATTACAAGCATGAGCAATACCCCACTCTCTTCCAATATGCCAAAGCCATGGGTTACACCACCTATTATTTTGATGCCCAAACAGCACATTTGTGGAATAGTATGTCCATTAATGATCTGGACTATGTGGATCACTGGATCAATAGTGACCAATTACCAGCAGGGCAGACGGTAGATTTTGCCGTGGCAGAACAGATACGTGCTATCACAAACCAATCTACAGGGAATTTTATTTTAGTTAATAAGGACGGAGTGCATTTTCACTATAACGACCGCTATCCAATGGAAGCCGCTATTTGGATGCCAGTCCCGCCCACTGGGGCTTATGGAGATGTGGCGCTTGTCAGCAACACTTACGACAATGCCATTCGCTATAATGTGGACGGTTTTTGGCGGCGGCTTATTCCTGATCCCGGTGCAATTGGGAATACGCTCTATCTTTACACAGGTGATCATGGTGATACCTTGGTTGAAAATGGAGAGTCGTGGATGCACGGTGGCAGCAGCCAACAGGAGGCGCGGGTTCCCATCATTTTGATAGGCCAGCACGCTTTTGATCTGTACCCAAGTTATCAGGCTAGTCATTTTAATCTGTTTCCAACCTTACTGGATTTGATGGGTTTTCCCGTAGAACAGCGGCCGCATTCATATGCGCTGTCATTGCTAACCGCTACTGCCGATGACTCCACCGCCCGCTATTTTGAAGGTGGAAATTCGGAGCTAATTTTGTTTGAAGCACCATGACGATAAAACGCGCTATCTCGCTACTATTGATTTTGCTGCTGGCTTTTGGGCTGCGGCTGGTGAATTTAAACGGCCGTTTCCTCTGGTACGACGAAGCCCTTGCCATTCTCTTTGCCGAAAAATCGCTGGCCGCCATGCTCAACGGCACCATCACCCTCACCAACGGCGTCGCCGCCAACGTCCACCCCCTGCTCTACTTCTGGCTCCTCCACGGCTGGATGCAGCTCGTCGGCTCATCCCCGGCTGCCGTGCGGCTGCTGTCGGTCTTGCTTGGCACGGCAACTGTATTCGTAGGCTATTTGTTGGGACAAGAGATTGGAGATTGGAGATTGCAAACCTTGTCCAATCTCCAATCTCCAATCTCCAATCTCCAATCCCTCCCCCTCCTCGCCGCCCTGCTCATCGCCCTTTCCCCCTTCCACATCTACTACTCCCAGGAAGCCCGTATGTACGGGCTGCTCGGCTGCTTGACCATGCTGGCAACCCTCTTCTGGCTGCGCGGCTGGCGCACCAACCAGCGTCGTGACTGGCTACTGTTTGCCGTCTGTGGAGCATTGGTGCTGTATACCCACACCCTGGGCGCACTGTATCTGGCAACTCTGGGAATTTGGGCGGTGTGGCAGTGGGTTCGACGGGGGTGGCAGCGGTGGCAGGGGGTGGTGGGCAGCTACGCGCTCATGCTGCTGCTTTATGCGCCGTGGCTTACCATTTTGCCCAGCCAGCTTGGCCGCGTGCAGCAAAACTACTGGGTAGCCCGTCCTGGGCTAACTGAACTGCTGCAAACGCTGCTGGCCTTTCATGCTGCCTATGACAACGAGGCACTCCCTGGCTGGCTGCTCCCCCTGGTGCTTTTTCTCAGCCTCCTTGTCCCCATTTTCCTGCTAATGGCATTCCGCACAGCGGCGTCACTGCGTTCTCCGGCCTTGCAGCTTCTTGGTTTCGCCACCCTGCTTCCCCCCGCGCTGGGTTTTCTCGTGTCTCAAGTTCAGCCGGTCTACACACTGCGGGCGTTTTTGCCCTCGGCACTTGCCTATTGGGTGCTGCTGGGGCTGGTTTTGGCTGCGGGCAAGATGCCAAAGGGAGTAAAATGGGGATTGGGGGGATTAACGGCCGTTATTCTCACCGCCTCCCTCCTCAACCACTACACCTACGCCACCTTTCCCCGCCCCCCCTTTGCCGCTGCCGCCGCCTGGCTGGCCGACCACGCCGAACCTGATGCGGCCATCATCCACAGCAACAAACTGACGTTTTTCCCAACCTATCTCTACAATCGCGCCCTGCCACAGCAGTTTATTGCCGATGAGCCGGGCAGCCCCAGCGATACGCTGGCTTCCGCCACGCAAGCGGCTTTGGGGCTTTGGGCAACGGCCGATTTGGAAACGGCCGTTTCCAACCACCCCCACGTCTACCTCATCCTGCTCGACCGCGCCCAGGCCGAAGAAGCCGTGGCTGCCCGTCAGCCCACCCATCCCCACCTGGCCTGGCTTTCAGACCGTTACCAGCTACAGGATACAATTCGCTTCAACGACCTGGCTATCTATCACTTCAGCTTGCCCGCAGATTAGCCAAACAACCCCTGGTTAGCCGCCACCCACTGATACAAATCCAGAATCCCGTCGGCGGGTGATATTTTGGGCATCCAGCCCAGCCGCGCCTGCGCCTTGCGAATGTCGGCCACAAACACGCGCTGGTCGCCCGGCCGCCATGAGCCGCGCTGCACCGGTGGCAAGTTGCCCGCCAGCTCTTCCAACAGCGGCCCAAACTCTGTCCAGATAGAGAGGGTGTTGTTTGGCCCACCACCAATATTAAATGCTTCCCCGCGCACCACATCAATGTGGCGAATGGCAAGGTCATAAGCGGCAATCAGGTCAGTGATGTTTAGCACATCCCGCACCTGCCGGCCGTCACCAAAAATGCTGATGGGGCGATTTAGCACGGTAGCAATGACAAAGTGTGCCACCCACCCCTGGTCTTCAATGCCAAACTGCCGCCGCCCGTAAATACACGATTGGCGAAAAACGACGGTTCGCAGCCCGTAAATGCGGGCGTAGTCCAGCGTGTATTGGTCGCCGGTGCCTTTGGAGCAGCCGTAGGGGGAGTGAAAATCAAGCGGGTAGCTTTCGGAAATGCCATAGGGATAATCAGCATAAGCGTACCGGTCGCCCTGCTGCACAATGCCCACCTCTTCCATGCCGCCGTAAACTTTGTTGGTGGAAGCGTAGAGAACGGCCGTTTCCGGGCAAACATTCCGCACCCCCTCCAGCACATTAAACGTCCCCAGGGCATTGCTCATAAAATCGGCACGCGGGTCAAGTACCGAACTCGTCACCGCCACCTGCCCCGCCAAATGCAGCACCACCTCACTCCCCGGCAGCGCCGCACACAGCCCCGCATAATCCGTTAGCTCCCCCCGAATACAGGTCAGCCGCTCCCCGCCGTGCCGTTCATACAGCCAATCCACATTGGCCTGCCCCCCCACGCGAGAAAAGTTGTCATAAATAACAACCTCATGCCCCTGCTGCAAAAAAAAGTCGGCGCTGTTGCAGCCAATAAACCCCGCGCCGCCCGTGATAAGAACTTTCATCATTAGATTACATGTTACACCAAAGGCTTGTTATTCCCGCGAAAGCGAGAATCCATGCCAATGCTGAAGATGGATACCCGACTACGCGAGTATAACACCAATGGATAGTGATAAATTTATTTACTCGTTATACAACACTTTGGAAATTAACGCGCACCCAACAAACAGGAAAAAAGGTCTATGCGATACTGATCGAGCCGTTGGCAATATGACCCTGAATCAAATAGCACCGTCATCAGCAGCGCGTCCTCACCCGTGTCGCGGTAATAACGCCGCCGCTCCCCCACATACTCAAACTGATATTTCTCATACAGTTTTTGCGCCACCTTGTTGCTGCGCCGCACTTCCAGCGTTGCCAGCAGCGCCTGCTGCCCACACGCCAGCCACAGCATATTCAGCAGCAGCAGTTCCCCCAGCCGCTTGCCGCGCCAGGCGGGATCAACAGCAATAATGCTAATGTGGGCTTCATCAGCCATCATCCAGAAGCCAGCATAGCCAATCAGGGTGTTTGTATCGCCCAGAACCAGTGCCTGATAAAAAGCTAGTGGGTTTTCGCTTAATTCGTGCCTGTAGAGGGAAGCGCGGGCAGCCGAGGGGAAGGATTGGGCTTCGATGGCAAGCACGGCATCAATATCAGCCAGTTGCAGCGGGCGCAACTGGTAGGGCAATGGGGGGGAAAGCGGGTCAACCATTAGCTGCCGGCCGGATCACGCAAATAATTCGGCACCAACGAGGCGGGGTCATCCGACGAACCCTTACGTAGCCGCAGCCACGCCAATTCAGCCAAATGCCCGGCACGCCGTGCCGAAGCTGCTGGCGAGGCAACACGAAAATTGTTGCTAGCCGCCCGAATCTGCTTGCCCGCCTCCGGTGAGATTTCCCCGGCAAAGGTAGTGGGCAGTTCCAAACCGGCCAGCAGATCATCCCAGGTGCAAATCACGGGGTCGGCCTTCACCTGCCACCCCAGCCGTTTGTGCCAACCATAGAGAGCGGCACAGATGCGGGTACGGCCGGCTTCGGCCACAGTGCAAAGCTGGGCATCAACCGGGCCAAACCCGGCAGCCAGCACGTCCAGCGTGCTGATGCCAATCAGCGGCGTTTGATAGCCTAGTGCCAGCCCTTTGGCAACGCTTAGACCCACGCGCAGCCCAGTATAGGAGCCGGGGCCAATAGCAACACCGATTCCCTTGAGGTCGGCCATTTCAATATGCAACCGCCGCAGCAGGTCATCAATGGCGGGTGCCAGGTCAATGGTTTGGGTGTTGTGGCTTTGCCAACCCAGTTCGGCCAGCAAAGAACGGCCGTTATGCACCGCCAGCCCCAACCATTTCGTCGCCGTATCAATCGCTAAAATCATTCTCTCTTACACCCCAAAAGCCCGCTGCCGAAATTCCCGCAGCAGCGTCATGGATCGTTCCCCGTTTGCCACAAAGCGCAAACTGCGGCGCATCTCGTTGACATAGGTGAAGGTAATCCAAAGATTATCGGCCGGCAACACCGACTCAACGCGCTCCGGCCACTCAATCATCATCGCACCGCCGCTTTCCAATACATCCTCCAGCCCGCTGGTAAAAATATCCCCCTCGCTTTCCAGCCGGTAGCCGTCCACATGGTACAAAATACGGCCGTCAGGCAACCGAGGATATTCATTGATCAAGGTAAACGTCGGGCTGGTCACACGTACCGTGCTGCCCCAGCCGCGCCCTATCCCCCGCGCAAAAACCGTCTTACCAGCTCCAAGCTCGCCCGATAGACAAAGGCAATCATCAGCGTGCAGCAGTTCACCCAACCGCACGCCCAGCCGCACCGTCTGTTCGACGCTAGTACTAACAAAATCTACCGTTCTCTCATCCAAAATAGCCATCGTTGTAACCTTTGACTTATCAACTTATTATACCTCCTGTGACTAATCATGGTATCATTACGCTCTATCGTAAATTTAAGGAACAAAATGCAATGCGGATTCTCATAATCTCAGACATCCACGCCAATTTATTCGCTTTCGAAGCTGTGCTGGCGGCAGCGGCAGGCAAGTGGGATCGCATTTGGTGTCTTGGTGATGTCATTGGCTACGGGCCACATCCCAATGAATGCGTTGACCTCTTGCGCCAACACGACCATATTAGCCTGTCGGGCAACCATGATTGGGCTGTCTTGGGCAAGATTGACATTAACATTTTTAACCCCGAAGCGCAAAAAGCCATTGAATGGACGCACCAGGAGACGACGGCTGAAACATTAGACTATCTGGATCAACTGCCATCCAAGCTCACCTATGAGCCATTTACCCTGGCCCATGCCAGTCCACGCCAGCCGGTGTGGGAATACATTCTTGACCCCTACACGGCCGAAATCAACTTCGACCATTTTGACACCCCCTACTGCCTGGTAGGTCACACCCACGTCCCCGTTTTGTTTGCCTATCGTGATCAGTTTGATGTGGCGGCCCTTAGCCCTGTTTATGATGAGAAGGTTCAACTCAGCAATACGCGACTCATCATCAACCCCGGCAGCGTGGGGCAGCCGCGTGACACCGACCCGCGTGCTGCGTATGCCATTCTCAACCTGGAGTCGCTAACCTGGACACATCACCGTGTGCCTTACCCAATCGAGAAGACACAGGAAGCCATGCGGAAGCATGATTTACCGGCTCGGCTTATCAGCCGTTTGGCGCAGGGCTGGTAAGAAAACGGGGAACATTTTCCGGCTGTGGTTCGTTTCATATTCAACCGTAACTTTGAACCCGAATATGGAGTGAAATCAATGAACGCCAAATTAATCACCTCTCTTTTTATGTTTATCCTCATGCTATTGTTGGCAGGATGTGGGAGAAGCGCAGCGGAAATGTCGGAAGCACCCAGCAACGTCGCTGCCCCGGCAGCTGAAGCGTATGACAGTGGCGGCTTTGCTTTTGGTGAAGAGGCCGCCATGGAAGCCCCGGCGGCAGAGCCTGGCTCAAGCCAACTTCCAGCCAGCCAACCTCGTTTGATTATTCGCACGGCTGATATGAGCATTGTTGTTACCGACACGGAAGAGGCATTGGATCGGCTGGCAAAGATGGCGACGGATAATGGGGGTTGGGTGGTGAACAGCAGTGTTTATCAATACAGTGACACGGCGAAGACGGGCAACATTACCCTGCGGGTGCCGGCCGAAGGGTTTGACACTGCTTTGGATGCGATTAGCGCGATGGCGGTGGAAGTAACTAATTTGTCTACGTCGGGGCAGGATGTGACGGAGGAGTTTGTGGATTTGTCGGCACGGCTGGAGAATTTGGAAGCAACGGCCGTTCGCGTTCGCAGCTTTCTCGATGATGCAGCAACCGTTGAAGAAGCCCTGGCCGTGAACCAGGAACTAAGCCGACTGGAAGGTGAAATCGAATCCTTCAAGGGTCGCATCCAATATTTGAGCCAGTCGGCAGCGTTTTCCACCATCAGCGTCAACATCACCCCCGATGAACTGTCGCAACCCATTGAGGTGGGCGGCTGGCGACCCAGCGGCATCGTGCGGGATGCGCTGGAGGCACTGGTGGATGCGCTGCAAGGGTTGGCAACCTTTGCCATCTGGCTAATCATCTACTTCCTGCCCATTGTCCTCATCATTGGCATCCCGTTGTGGCTGGTGGTGCGCTTCATCCGCCGTCGCGGTTGGTTCCGGCGCAACCGGGCAGCGGCGGAATAAATAATTAGAGATTAAAGATTAGAGATTGGAGATGGCCGACGACTACGGATCAATCTCCAATCTCCAGTTGACCAATCTCTACTCCCCCCGAATAGCATGACGAACGGCCGTTATTTTCTCCTGAAAAACGGCCGTTTCTGTTTGTTCCAGACGGCGCGGGCGGGGCAGGTCAACGGGGATACGGTCGGTGAGGGTGGCGGGACGGCCGTTTAGCACCAGCACCTCATCCGCCAGCAGCACCGCCTCGCTAATGCTGTGGGTCACAAGCAGCACCGTCACCGGCAACGCCTGCCAAATCCGCAAAAGCTCCTGCCCCATCCGCTCCCGCGTCAGCGCGTCCAGCGCCCCAAACGGTTCATCAAGCAATAACAAAGCTGGCTCATGCACCAACGCCCGCGCAATCGCCACCCGCTGCGCCATACCGCCGGAAAGCTGCGCCGGGTAGCTGTTTTCATAACCAGCCAGCCCCACCAGAGCCAGCATGTCAAGGACTTTTTGATGGGAAGAACCATCGTTTTTCTTCCCCAAAAGCTCCAGCGGCAGCCGCACATTCTCATACGCCGTCCGCCACGGCATCAAACTGTCCCGCTGAAACACAATGCCAATGGGAGCCTGCTGCGCGGCCATCGGCCTGCCATCCAGCCACACCTGCCCCGTCGTTGGCACCGTCAACCCGCCCAAAATCCGCAGCAGCGTAGACTTGCCCACCCCCGATTGCCCCACCAACGCGACAAACGCCCCGGCCGGCAGCGACAGCGACACATCCGCCAGCACCGGCAGCCGCTCATCAGCAAACGAATGGCAAACCCCTTCAGCCTGCAAAAAGTGGGAACTGATCATAAGCAAAAGCAAGTAATCGGTAATCAGTAATCAGTAATCGGTAATCAGTAAGGTCACTGATAACTGATTACCGATCACTGATTACCTCTTCCTATTGCCCCTCCACAAACTCATTCGTATACATCACGCTCAAATCCGGCAGCGGAGCCTCCAGCAGCCCCATTTGCAGCAGCACTTCCTGCGTTTGCTCCCATGAAGCCGCACCCGTTTCCCCCAACTTATCCGCCCGCCACATCTCCAGCGATGCTTCCAGCACGTTCATGCGGCTGTCATCTAGCCCCTCTACAAACTTTTTGCTGATTTCATACGCCTCTTCTGGATTTGCCAGCGTGTCGGCCAGCCCACGCAGCGTCGCCCGCACAAACCCTTGCACCAGCTCCGGGTTGTTGGCAATCGTCTCCTCGTTGGTAATAACCCCATTGGCAACCATGTCAATGTAGTCCGCCACATACAGCACGTTGACCGCTTCGCCTCGCGCCGCAAGCTGCACTGGCTCATTGTTGGCATACCCCACCACCGCCTCCGATTGGTCAGTAAGCAACGATTCGACCTGGTTAAACCCAATTTCGTTGGCATTCACATCAGCCTGCTCCAGCCCATTGGCCGAAAGCAATCCCACATACCCCACATAGCTGGCCCCAAAGAAACCAGGCAAACCGACGTTGCGACCAGCCAAATCGGCCGGGCTGTTGATACCCGCGCTGGCCTTGCTCACAATGGCAATGGGGAACTTCTGGAACCATTCCAGCACATAGACCAGCGGCAACCCTTGCGCCCGCGCCAGCACCACCTGTTCGCCGCTGACCAGGGCAAATTGCAGCTCATTGGCTCCTACTAGTGCCACACCATCGGTTTCAAAGCTGTAGTCAAATTCAACCTCAATCCCTTCCTCAGCATAATATCCCTTGTCCACAGCCACGTAGTAGGGTGAATACTGCGGGTCAGGGATAAAGCCCATCGGCAGCCGAATGTGGGTTAATTCGGCCGGTGGCTCGGCGGCACTTTGGCAGGCGGCCAGGCCAACTACTAAAAACAACAACAAAATCATCCCTAAACGTTTCAATTTCTCTTCTCCTTCAATTGTTTGTTTTAGGGTAACTACTAAGCCGCCATTCCCGCGTAGGCGGGAATCCATCGGCTCACCTACGTGGATGCCTGCCTACGCAGGCATGACAGCCTCACTTTGGCTCGTTTTTTTTCAGGGTGGCTTAGTAGTTACGTTTTAGGTTTGTTTACGCCAGCGCAGCAGGCGTTTTTCCAGCAGGGTGACGAGGCCATACATGGACAGTGCCATGACGGCCAGCGTTACCAGAACCACAAAAACGAGGTCGGTTTTGAACTGGTAGCGGGCGGTGACGAGCAGAAATCCTAACCCTTCGCTCTTTGGCTGCACAAATTCGCCCACCAACGCCCCAATGACCGACAGCGTAGCCCCTACTTTTAGCCCGGCCAGCAGGACGGGCATCATGGCGGGGATTTCGAGCTTGTGGAAGATTTGCCCTCGCGTGGCTCGCAGCGACCTCATTAATTGGTACAGTTCGGGTGGCACGGAGCGAAACCCAGCCACGATGTTGATGAGGATGGGAAAGAAGACGACGATGACGGCAACCAGCACCCGTGACCAGTAGGTAGAGCTTATCCAGATGGTGAGCAGGGGGGCGATGGCGATGCCGGGGATGGCTTGGGAGGCGATGAGGTAGGGGGAGATGAGCCGTTCGGCGAGGGGAGATTTGGCAAGCAGGTAGCCGAGTGGCAGAGCGACGAGCAGGCCGATGAGGAGGCCGGGGATGACTTCGCTAAGGGTGATGAGGGTGTGGCGCAATAAACGGCCGTCTTTTCCCACCACCACAAACTGCCGCGCCACGTCGGCCGGCCCCGGCAGAATAAAGCGATCATACCCACCCAGCGTCACCAACAGGTGCCACAGCAGCAGCAAACAGCTAAACGATGCCGCAATCAGTAACCAATTTGGCTGTCTCTCAATCCAGTTCTGCATCAAACTTAGACAGAATTAACAGGACAAAACAGGATTGACCCTGTTCAGACATACATCCCAATAATCCTTATATGATGTTCGGAGGCAGGGGAAAATAAAGCGCGGGTTATAAGCCAAATAGAAATGCCAGCTTGTCACAGAACCGGTGTCATAAAAAAGCCCCACAACCAAGTGTGGGGCATGGAAAATACAACACGCGGCATTGTTGCCTACCTTCTCCCATCCAGACTGTCACTGTCGGCTCTGGAATTACACCAGATCAGCTTTGTCGGTAATCGGTTATCAGTAATCAGTTATCAGTCATGAACGTTAAAACTGATTACTGTTTACTGTTTACTGTTTACTAACAAAGGTCGCGGGCTTGGCCTGCGCTGGCCTCACCGCCGGTCGGGGATTTCGCCCTGCCCCGAAGGTTTATTATCAAATTATTATGAAAAATTATAGCAAGCCTATACGGCAGGATCAATGTGATTTACGGCTACGAGTTCAACACTGTTAACGATCCTAATTATTCTATGTGCAGAAGCGAAGCGATCAATAAGCAATTGAGGTTCATTTGGATATAGTTTATACTAAAATCTGGCTGTTGTTTGCAATCCAAACGCCGCACCTTCATAAACAACACACCATTAACCAATCACCTGCTTTGTATGGTAAGTAGATAACAAAGCACTAAATCCATTTTTGAGGTTTGGAGTGGAAACTACGACAATCGCCAACCAAGATATTCTGAAGTGGGAAACACAATTGAAGGAAGCCACCGACACAAAGACCCAAATTGACCTCCTTCATAAAATCGCTTGGCGCACGCATTTAGATGGTACAGAAAAAGGGCGTCGTTTTGCGGAACAGGCATATGATCTGTCCTATAGCGGCGAATTCGAGCAAAACCCTTATTTACCAGGAATTTTGGGCAGCCTGCGAAGCTTGATTGCTTTGAACACCGATGCCGGTAGTTATGACCGCGCTTTGTCCCAATCGCTACAGGCACTTGAAATCCTGGAAAATATCCCGCACAAGGAGTCTGAAATGCAGAACCTTGAACTGGATATTTTAGGGGTTGTCAGTTGGACATACCGCTGTCTTGGTGATTATGTTGTCGCAGCCGAATATGCTATAAAGAAGCAAAAACTGGCTCAGGCAATGGGTCACAAACAACACGAGGTTGGTTCCCTTAACATCCTCAGTGTGGTTTATGCGGAGTCTCACGATCTTGAAGCAGCGCTGGAAATAGGCCAACAAGTTGTGCAATATTGCCACGAGACAAATCGTCCGCAAGGCGAAAGCATTGCACTAAATAACCTAGCCATGACGTACCTTGAGTTAGGCAATGGTGAACAGGCGTTAGAAGCTTGTCAGGAAAGTCTTCAACTGGCTCTTCGTAATGGACTAGAGATTGTGGCTTTAACAGCACTGAGTACTATGGGTGAAATTTATCTGGGGATAAAGGATTTTGCCAAAGCCGAAGAATATTTGCGACAGGCACTTGTGTTGGCACAGGAAAAAAAAGCTGGGGCAGATGAACTGCAGTGTTTGCTGAATTTAGGGAAGGTTTATCTGCACCAGCACAGTAATGGGTCTGCGCTTGCTGCCCTACAGAATGCGTTATCGCTCAGCCGTATATCCAATGACCCACGCGGGGAATTTCAATGCCATCATCTCTTGTCTGAACTGCATGAAAGACAAGGCGAATTTGAAACCGCTCTGCAGCATTTCAAGCAATTTCATACCCTTAAGGAAGCTGTTTTTAATGAGGAAACGGCCAAGCGTTTATCGGGACTGCAGGTTTTGCATCAGGTTGAAACGGCAAAAAGAGATGCCCAGATTCATTATCTGACAACCATAGAGCTAAAGCGAGAAATTGAAGAACGAAAAAGTACACAGGCATTGTTGCAAAAATTAGCGAGCCTCGATCCCTTAACAGGGATACTCAATCGGCGTGAATTGTTTGCCTTAGGGGAGCAAGCTGTCAAATGCGCTTTGGAGCAAGCACAGCCCCTGACTGCGCTTTTGTTTGATCTTGACTATTTCAAAGAATTGAATGACAGCTATGGACATGCCATTGGCGATCAGATGCTGATTCACACCACAGAGCTTATACGTGAAAGCATGTATGAAGACACGATTTTTGGTCGGTATGGGGGAGATGAATTTGTCATTTTGCTACCGCACTGCAGTTGTGCTGAGGGGCAACGGGTTGCCCAAGACCTATGCAGAAAAATAGCTTCCCACCCGATTGACACCGTAAAGGAAAATCTTTATGTCACTATCAGTCTGGGTGTTGCTGAACTCCGGCAGGTGCATGATTGGACCTTGGAGGCATTAGTTGCTTGTGCTGACCAAGCGTTATATGCAGCTAAACAAGCGGGGCGGAATCAGTTTGCCGTTTATGCAGGTTGCTCATAATGCACGCCCGGCAGCGGCTTGTTTTTGGCAGCAGAACATTTGCTCTACATCATAGCGACATCATTCACATAAAAGCATGGAAATTCTATGGACAAGGATGAGCGGTTGATTTTGCAGGTGTTTGAGGCTCACAAAACGGCCGTTTTTTCCAAAAATGTCGCCGCCTTCACCTCATTATACGACCCGAATGTTTGCGTGTTTGATATGTGGGCGGCTGGAAAATCATCTACGAACACTCCTCCGCGCTAACCGACTTTGAAACGGGAAAAGTCATGCTTCGCCAGTGCGGCGAATAAGGTAAATGCGCCCCCATTGGCCGAGGATGGCGATGGAGTAGCCGCGCTCAATTTCGAGGTGGGGGCATTGACGAACGGCCGTTTTTACCAGCTCATACTCACTGCTCAGGATCACTAAACGGCCGTTTGGCCGCACCACCCGCTCCAGTTCCTTAAACACCGCCGGGTAAAGACGCTCCAGTTCGGCCGGCGTACCAACCTGCTTGCCAAACGGCAAATTCGTTGCCACCTTGTCCACGCTCCCCGTCTCCAGCGGCAGCTTTTGCGCGTCCCAGCGGCGCAGTTGCACCGTGGAGGGTAACCCCTTTTTCCGTCGGCCGGCAATATTCTGCTCCGAAGCCGCCACCCTCGTCGGGTCACTGTCCCCACCCAAAAGCCGCTTGTATGACCCCATCAGCCGCCGCGCCAGCAAAATGGTGCCACTGCCGCACATTGGGTCTAAAAACACATCCTGCGCCGTTGGCTCCGTCAGAAACACCATTGCCGCCGCCACTGAGGGGCGCAGCGAAGCCGGAAGCTCCACCTTGCGGTTAAAGCGATGGCGCATTTGCTTGTCAGACAGTCGGATGCCGAGCAGCAGACGTGACCCCAACAGGTTGACCCAAAACTCAACCTGGGCAGCATCAGGAACGGCCGTCCAGCGCGGGTTCCGCAGCTGCAACGCCTCCAGCACCATCCGCTCCACATCCTTCCGCCGATACTCGTGCTTGCCATATTTGCGGCTAATCACCCGAAACGTGGGCGGCGTGCTAAATTTGCGGTAGCGTCCCAGCGCGTTAATCGCCCGCCCCACATCTTCACCCCGCCCCACCAGCTCCTTAATCTGTGCCAAATCCCGCTTGCCGCGCAGCAGCTTGGGAACAGACAATGCCTCCATAAAAACATCTTCGGCCGTTTGCAGTTGCAGCAGCTTTTCCACCGGCCCATCGTAATCAAACAGCACAATCCCGTTCTGCTCTTTAGCAAACTGATACTCCACAAATTCCGCTGTGGGGAGCAAGGCACGAATTTCCAGCCAGGCAATCTCTTCCACGCCCGGCATCGTCTGCACATAATATCTCATCACCTACACTCCAAACCGATCCTCGCTGCGGGCGCGGAAAATAAATTTGATCGGCGTTCCGGTAAACGGATACAGTTCACGCAGCCGATTTTCCAGATACCGTTCATAGCCAAAATGCACCATGTCGGGCTTGTTGACAAAAAAGACAATGGTAGGCGGCGTTACCCCCACTTGCGTGGCGTAATAAAACTTAAGCTGGGTGCGCCCCTTGCTGGGCGGCGCGTGCTGCGCCACCGCCTCGCGCATAAATTTGTTCAGTTCGCCCGTGGGAATCCGCTGATGGCGAGCCTCATCCACTTCCAGCACCAGCGGCAAAATTTTGTGTACCCGCTGCCCAGTTTCGGCCGAAATAAACAGAATGGGCGCATAGGGCAAAAAGTTGAGGTCACGCTTGATGGCTTCGGTGTACTGGTGAATGGTGTGGGTGTCTTTTTCCACCAAATCCCACTTGTTCACCAGCACAATCACCCCGGCCGACGAATCGGTCAGAATGCCAGCAATGTGGGTATCCTGGGCAGTCACCCCGTCATCGGTAGCAATATCCACCAGCAGCAGCACCACATCGGCGCGTTCTACGGCACGCAAGGCACGCAAAACGCTGTATTTTTCTACACCAGGAATAATTTTGCCGCGCCGCCGGATTCCAGCAGTATCAATAATGGTGAACTCCTCCCCATACCAGCGCAGCTTGGTATCAATGGCGTCACGGGTGGTGCCAGCAATGGGGCTAACAATACTGCGCTCTTCGCCCAGCAGTTTGTTGACCAGCGTGGACTTTCCGGCGTTGGGGCGGCCCAGAATGGCGATTTTGATGCTGTCGTCGTCTTCATCCTCTTCAAAGTAGTCGGGGATTTCAGCAACAATAGCATCAAGTAAATCACCGGAGCCTGAGCCGTGCAGGGCAGAGATGGGAAACACGGCACCAAGTGCCAGTTCGTAAAATTCAAAGGCATTGTCGCGCAGGTTGGCCGATTCGAGCTTGTTGGCGGCAATGATGACGGGCTTCTTGGTTTGACGCAAAATAGCGGCCACCTCTTTGTCGGCGGCGGTTAGCCCCGCCTGCCCATCCACAACATGGACAATGACATCGGCATCCTGGATGGCAATGTTGGCCTGCTGCCGAATGAGGGGCAGGAATTGTTCAGAGTCTTCGGAAAGGGGGTCAGTGTTGCGCCCCTCGGTGACTTCAATACCACCGGTGTCTACCACGGTAAAGGTGGTGCCGGCCCAGTCGGCGTCGGCGTAAAGGCGGTCGCGGGTGGTGCCAGCCACCTCGGACACAACTGCCAGCCGTTTGCCGACGATGCGGTTAAATAGGGTTGATTTGCCCACGTTGGGACGGCCAACGAGGGCAACAAGTGCTTTATGTGACATGGTTTTATTAACGGATCGGTTTGAGATTGGGGATTGGAGGTTGTTATTCTCTTACCGCGCTCTCCAATATGATGATTACATGGTCTGCAAGCGGTTGATTTTACGCGGTTGTGGCGGGGATGCAAATGGTTGGTGGTTGGTGGTGGGGAAAGTGGGGGGCGTGGGTGATGACAGAGGGGTAGCAGAAACGGCCGTTTCTCCCCCATCTCCCTGCGCCAACGGCAAGCCCAACAGCAGCGAAGCCGTATCTGTAATCCCCGCCGTTGTCGTAATCGCCTCCGTAATCGTCACCGTAATTTGCGCCGGCTGAATAGAGCGCAGCTCAATACCCCGCTCAGGAAAATTCACGTCTGGCTCCAGCGAATAGGTACCCACATCCAGCCCAAATAAATCGGCCGTTACCCGCACCTCCTCGTCCAGCAGCGTATCCAGAGCCGGCAGCGGCCCAAACAAGAAAACGCGCACCTCTTCCGGGTCTAAAATCGCTTCCAAACCGTCGGCCAATCCCAGCAGCTCAACCGGGCGGGTATAGGTAGCCGATGTCACCAGCGGCTCAATTTCAATTTTTACCACCAGTTCCTGATCTTGATCCAGGCTAATGCCCGCTGGCAGCACCAGCGCCGCCTTCTGTTCAAATGATTCAGTCAATCCATTGATGTCAATTGGCTCTGTCTCAATGCGTATCACCTGCCCAAGCTGGGTAGGGCTGCCTTGTATTAATACACTTGGCGGGTCAGCACTAATGCTCAAGAGCCGGTACCCTGGCGCAGGGTCGCCTGTCCACACCACATCCACAAACTTTTCAGCAAAATCAGCCGCTTCGTCAATCGGCACAGTCACCTGCACCTGTTCTGTGCTAAGCGTCAGCCCACTGACGCTGGCAACCCGACCCTGGCGATCATAAAAAATGGGCTGTGGGTTATCAATCTTGGTTTCGCGCTCATTGTTTAGAAAAACGGTAGCACGGGCAAAATCGAGTGGGTTGACGCGGGAGGCAGGGCCAGACACGGTGATGGTTGGCGGGTCAATAAGCGGTGTTCCCTGGCTGTGTCCACGTGCCACCGCGCCGCGCAAATCCAGCGTCACTGGTATTTCCTGCGTCACCAATTCTTCAAGGTTCACCACCAAACTTTCGGGCGAGCTGGTTTGGATATTGACATTGGCCTCTCTTGCCTCAACGACAATCGGCACAGAGACATCTGTACCCAATGGCACGGTGCCAAGATCAACACGCGCCAGAAAATCGCTATCGGTCAAGCTATTGACGGTCGAGGAGGGGCCTTCAAAAACAACCTGCACGGTTTGGCGGCGCGTGGGGCTTTGCAAAATGGTATTGTCGGGTTGCCCAATGATCTCGACGGGAACTTGCAGAAACTGTGTTCGCACGGGGTCTTGGTCACGAATGGCGTTGACCCAGATGATGAGTGCCAAAATAAAGGCGAGAACCAGCAGGGCGATATTGGCGACGAGGGAGCGGAGGAAGCGGATCATTGGGCTTGACCTCGTTGGCGCGGGTTTTGCATGAAGGCGTGGAGAATGGTATCCAGACGGGAGATGTCCTGACGGCGTAAAATACGGCCGTTATGGGCAATAGAAACCTGCCCCGTTTCTTCGGACACCACTACTGCGATAGCGTCGCTGACTTCGCTGATGCCGAGGGCGGCGCGATGGCGCAGCCCCATTTGCCTGTCAGAAAGACTGCTGGTGGAAAGCGGCAGCACGCAGGCAGCGGCTACAATTTTCTGGTCGCGCACAATGACGGCACCATCATGCAGCTCGGTGTGTTTGTTGAAGATGGTTAGCAGCAGTTCAGGTGAGGGCAAGGCTTCCATCAGGATACCGGTGTCTACGTATTCCTGTAGCCCGGTGTCTTGTTCAAAAACAATGAGCGCCCCATAGCGGCGCTGCGACAGGCGCAGGCTGGCATCTTTGGTTGCCAAAACGGCCAGGTTTTGCACATTGCGCCGGAAGAAGCGGAAGTAGCGGCCGGTATGCCCCAACTGTTCCAATGCACGGCGCAGTTCGGGCTGGAAGAGGACAGGAACGGCGACGACAAGGGCGGGGATAATGCCGTTGATAAGCCAGTTGAAGGCGGGGAACTGCTGGACGGAGGAGAGAATGAAGACGATGAGGGCAACGATGATGAGGCCGCGCAGCATTTGGATGGCGCGGGTGTTGCGAATGAGGAGGAGAAGGCCGTAAAGAACGGCCGTTACCAGCGCAATATCAATAATGCTGGGCGCATCTAAACGGTTGAGGTAAGAAAGAAGTTGGGTGGTTAAAGAATCCATTCGTGCAGATACGCCCTCTGATTAACAACCAGATTGTACCTGAAAAAACCCGAATGGGTCATTTTCGTTGTGAAAGGGTTGTGATAATTACCAGGCGAGAGCCATTGACCCCCAAAACCTGTTCGTTTAATGATTAGGCGTTTGCTCCAGCAACTGCTGCAACAACTGCTGATAGCTGGCCTTGTCGGGCGGATTGAGCTTGATGATGCGCTCCAATGTTTTAACCGCACCTTCAGCGTCGCCAGCCTCAAGCTGGGCTTCGCCCAGGCCATCAAGCAAATCAATGGCGGCCTGACGCTGTTTACGCTGCACATAGAGGCGGTACAGTCGTTCGGCCAGGTTGGCATCAAACGGCCGTTGTTGCACCAAATCCTCCAAAATTGCAATCACCTTGTTCCCGCGCCCCGTGCGCACCATCTGCATCAAATATTGATCCAGCAAATTGATCGCATTATTGGGCAAACCCACCTTGTAATACAAATCCACCAGCGTCAGCGCAATCCGCTCATCATCGGGGTCAAGTTCACGCAGTTCCCGGTACGCCAGCAGCGCCTGCCGCCAATCCAGCCGCTGCATGTCCAGATCGGCCAACTGCCGCAGCAGGCGCAGCTTCCAGCCCGCCTCATCGCTGCTGCGCGGCACCAGCTTCAGCGCATCCTGATAGGTTACACGCGCCTCATCCACCTGGGCAAGCTGGTAATAGGCACCGCCCATCGCTCCATAATGCTCAAGGGCGCGGTCAATTTGACCATGCCGCTTGAGCATGTCAATCAGCCGGGCGCGAATGGGCAAATCCAGCGGCGAAAGCTCGGCTACCTTCTCGTAGGCCACAATCGCCCCGTTGTTGTCGCCACGGGCGCGGTAATTATCGGCAATGACCATAAACTTGGCCGAGGCCATCTCCTGCCGCCCCTGTTCAGACAGCAGCTCCGCCAACCGAATGTGGGCGGGCAAATAATCAGGCGAAAGCTGGATGGCGCGGTAGGTTTCTTCGATGGCGGTGTTGTACATGCCACGCCGGGCGTACTCCTTGCTCAGATAGAGGGATTCCAGCACGTGTTCGGTGCCGGCCGTCAACACATCGCCCAAAATCATCATGCCGGTGTCAGAAATGGCATCCAGCCGGTCACGCGCCTCCTTCACCTTGTCTTCCCAACCGCGCTGCCCCAAAAAGTCTACTAGGGCATTGGCAAAGGAGGTGGCCTGGTCGTGCTCGCCCTTTGCCATCAGACTGTCGGCCAGGTTTTCATACAGCTCAATCAGCCGGTCGGCCTGGTCGTGGCGCACGGTTTCCTGGTCAACAATGCGCAGCACGCTGATGAAGTGGGTGATGGCTTTGTCAATGCGGCCACGGGCGCGGTAGCATTCGCCGAGGGAGAAGTGGCTGGCAAGACGGTATTCGGGTTCAGAAACGGCCGTTTCAAACTCCCGAATAGCATCTTCAAAGCGGAGCTTGTCCTGATAAAGCAGCCCCAAATTAAAATGAACGGCCGGGCTGGTTTCCCCACCAGTAATGGCCTGCTCATAAAAGCTAATGGACTCGTTGGTCAACCCCCGCGTTTGGGCATCCAGTGCCTGGCTGAGCAGGGTGGCACGGCGCAGCTTGCCGGGGTCTTCGTCTTCGCTAAAAAGCTGGGTGGCGAGTTGCTCCAGAGCGTGGCGTTTGGCATCTTGCACGGGAACGGCCGTTTCGGCTTCAACCTTGGCGGGTAAAACGGCCGTTTCCAGTTCCCGCCCCGTTCCCCCCGCCGAACCAACGCGGGGAGCCATCTGCTTTTCCGTAAAAAGCGGCTGCCCCTGCTTCACCATCTCCATTGCCGTCAGCACATCGGCATTACGCGGGTCAAGCTGCAGGGCAAAGCCACACGCATGCAGTGCCTTGTCCTTTTCCCCCTGCGCCAGCAGCAAATGGGCGATCATCAAATATTCGTGCGTGGCGTTACGCACAACTCCCTGCTTTTGGTAAACAGCCGCCAACCGCTGGTGCGCTCGCAGCAGCGAAGGATTCAACCGCGTGGCACGGTGCCAATTATCCACCGCCTCCTTCAGCCGCCGCCGCCCCAACTCCACCTCGCCAATCGCCATATAGGTTTGCCCGGCCTCAGCCAGCAGCCCAAGCTCCTGCTGCAGTTCCGCCACATGCCGCAGGTAAATAATATCGCCCTGCGAGTAGCGAGCGGCCAGCTTGTAATTTTCCAGTGCCTTGCCCAACTGCTGCAAGCCCATATAGGCCATGCCCAGGCCGGCATAGGGAGCTGGCTCATGCGGAACTTCCTTGATGGCTTGCTGAAAAGCACGGATAGCCGCTTCCCAATCTTGATCCCAGTTGTAACTGTGGCCTCGGTTCAGGGCCGCTTCATAGCTGGTTTGGCTCTTTATCACCAAAAATCTCCGAGTTTAAGCAGGATTGATTAGACAAACCATATGGTAACAAATGTCCCGCAGCCTGGGGTATTCTTTGGCTGCCTTTAGCATCAATTCTTAATCTTTATGAGTGAATGAGGGATTGGAGATTGGGAATTGTAAACCTTCACTAATCTCCAATCGCCAATCTCCGATCTCTGCCTACTAACCAGCGTAATCGGGTGCTAACAGGCGCACCAGGATGGCTTTTTGTGCGTGCATTCGGTTTTCGGCCTGTGGGAACAGCACGGAGTTGGGGCCATCGGCTACCTCGTCGGTAATTTCTTCGCCGCGATGGGCGGGCAGGCAGTGCATGACGATGCAGTCGCTTTTGGCGCGGGAAACAAGCTTCTGGTTGATTTGGTAAGGTGGGAAGACTTGCAGACGAACGGCCGTTTCTGCCTCCTGCCCCATACTCGTCCACACATCCGTATAAATCACATCCACATCCGCCACCGCCGCCAGCGGATCTTCAAACAGTTCAAATGAGGCCGAACCCGTGCGGAATGAATCAGCCAGCTCCAAGTCATCCTCATTGAGCATGTAGCCAGCAGGTGACGCGATGTGGAATTTCATGCCCAGCTTCATGGCACCAAAGAGCAGCGAGCGGGTCACGTTGTTGCCATCACCCACATAGGCCATTTTCAGCCCCTCAAACGAACCCTTATGCTCCCAAATCGTCAGCATGTCGGCCAGTGCCTGCGCCGGGTGGTTGTAGTCACTCAGACCGTTGATAACGGGGACAGAAGCGTGCTGTGCCAACCCCAAAATGTGGTCATGGTCGAACACCCGCGCCATAATGCCATCTACATAGCCTGACAGCACCCGCGCCACATCGGCCACGCTTTCACGCCCCCCCATTTTGACCTCGGAAGGCCCCAGGTAAAAGGCATAGCCGCCTAGATGCACCATGCCCATTTCAAAAGAAACGCGGGTGCGCAGAGAGGGTTTTTGGAAAAGCAAGGCTAGGCTTTTGCCCTTTAAAATCGGGGCGTTACCGCCCGCTTTCCACTCTTTTTTTAGTCTATCTGCCAATGAGAGCAGGTCTTGCAGCTCGGCTGGGGACAAATCTGCTATGCTAAGAAAGTGTTTCAAAATCTATTCACTCCGCATCATTATTTGACGAACAGTATACCACAGCGGAAAATGCAGGGAAAGCAACAACATCATTCGACATAATCTTTGCTTGCGACGTTTTTTAGGTTATAGTAGGCGGGAATTTATTGGGGATGTCACTTGGGTCTCGTCCCGCAACGGGCAAATTAAGGTAGGTGACAAATGGATTTTGTAGAGCAAAAACCAGGATTAACGGCCGTTATCGCCTTTATTGTAGGTGTATTTTTCGGTCTTGTTGTGTTGGGTTGGTGGCTGTGGCCCGTGCAGTATACGGGCGCACGTGTTGGCAATCTTGTAGATGCCGACAAACAAGCCTATGTGCGGATGGTTTCCGAGCTGTATGCCTTTGACCGTGACCAGGGCAAGGTGCAAACGGCACTATCCGGCTGGGGTGGCGATGTAACGGCCTGTGCGCTGGCAGCAGCCACGACAGATGCGGCCGAATCGGCACGGTTAACGGCCGTTGCCCAAATTGTCAATGGGCAGGGCTGCACCGGTGTTGACACCTCGGCAGCAGCAACAGAGGAAAGCGGTGGTGGCACATCCATTGCCCCGTTCCTGCTCATTTTGTTACTGCTTGTCTTGGTTGGTGCCATTCTCTATGTCTTTAACCGGCGCAGTGAAATAATGGCAAGTTCAGCCAGCGTTGGGCCGTCTTATGCTGAAGTGCCAGAGGCAGCCCCGGTGGCGGCGGGAAATACGGAGGTAACGGCCGTTCCCATTGCCCGCTTCCGCACCAGCTATGGTCGTGGACACGACACCTACGACGATTCGTTTAGCATTGAAAATGCACGCGGCGACTTTTTAGGGGAATGTGGTGTGGGCATCTCCGAATCAATCGGCACCGACTCGCCCAAAAACGTAACCGCCATTGAAGTGTGGCTCTTTGACAAAAACGACATTCGTACCATCACCAAGGTGATCATGAGCGACCACGCCTTTTTTGACGATGCCATCAAAGCCAAGCTGGCACCAAAAGGCGAACCCGTTTTGGCGCGGGAAAATGAAACCATCGTTTTGGAAACAGCCACGCTTATCATCAACGCGGAAATTACCGAGCTTGATTACGGTGATGACAACGTGCTGCCACCACAAAGCTACTTTGACCGCTTTACCATTGAACTTTCGGCCTGGGCTAAGGAAGGAGATTTTGACGAGCCGGATATCGAAGGGCGTGTAGATGAGCTAATGAATTATTAGCGCGGTGTGGTTGTGGGAAGCAAAGAATAGCCTTTATTTAACGGGGCTGCCCAATTGATGGGCAGTCCCGTTTTGTTTAGGCGCGGTTATAGGGGTTAAACAACTTTTCCCATTCATCCAGCGCATAGCGGTCGGTCATACCGGCAATATAGTCCGTAACAACGCGAGGCAGCGAACTGCGTTCAAGCTGTTTCTGCGTCTCGCTGGGGAGCATTTTGGGTTCTTTGTAGTAGGCGTTAAATAGTTCGGAGATAAACCGTTCGGCCTTCATTTGCATTCGCACCAACCGGTAATGGCGGTACATGTTTTCATAAAGGAATTTTTTGAGGGCGCGAACTTTGGGACCAAATTCGGGGGAATAGCCGACAACATTGCTACTATGGTTTTGCAGTTTTTCCGGGGAGTCAATCTGGTTTTGTTCCAGGTTGGCGTTGGTGTGGTGCAGCACGTCCTGGATGGAACGGCCGATAATTTCGCGGATAATTTCGTGGCGGATGAGGTGGGTAAAAGAACGGCCGTTTTGCCACCCCACCGTTTCCTTCAACTCACCCCACAGATCCAACACATCCAAATCCTCCGGCTGAAACAACCCCGCCCGCAGCCCATCATCCAAATCATGGGCATTATAAGCAATTTCATCCGCCAAATTGGCAATTTGTGCTTCCAGCGATGCCCGCTTGTGTGGTTCATACTCACTGGCATCACTTTGGTCATAATCCGTCTCATGCTTGATCATCCCCTCCCGCGTTTCATACGTCAGGTTCAACCCGGCAAAATCAGGATACCGATCCTCAAGCCTGGAGACAATACGATAGCTTTGAGTGTTGTGATTAAAGCCACCATACTCAGCCATCAGCGTATTGAGCGCATATTCACCCGCATGACCAAACGGCGGATGACCCAAATCATGTGCCAGACAAATCGCCTCCGTCAGCTCTTGGTTACCGCCCAGATTCCGCGCCAGCGACCGGCCGATTTGCGACACCTCCAGCGTATGGGTCAACCGCGTCCGATAATGATCCCCCTCATAAAATACAAAAACCTGCGTCTTGTACTCCAACCGCCGAAACGCTGTCGTATGCAAAATGCGATCTCGATCCCGTTCAAACGCCGTCCGCGTCGCCGATTCGCGTTCTGGATACATGCGGCCTTTTGAGTCAGCACTTTTCAGCCCATAGGGAGCCATCATTTGCCGCTCTCGCTCCTCAAGTGCTTCCCGTTTAAGTATCATTTGCTACTCCTTTTGATCTAGCTTTGCGGTAAACACCCCCACACCAGCAGATACCGCTACTTGCTATTATCTTATGACAAGTGTAACATAAATCAACCATTCCCGGCAGCTAGTTTGGTCGCTGCGCCGGGCAAGAGAAACATGATTGATTAGGTGCATATTCGGCGTGCAGCCAAATAGCCACCGGTAGGGAAGAAAGTGCGATGTTGTCACAATCAAATGTGCGAATGGTGATGCTGGTAATGTTGGTGGCTATTCTGATGGCGGTTGCCGGATCGCTGTTTTTTAGACGGGGAACCAGTGAAGAAACCACGACGACGCAAACAGAGCCTGTCGAAATTGATGGCGTGCTGCTGCAAATTACAGGCGACCCGGCGCAGCGTGTTACCCTGGTTGGGGGTGACACCAATATTCAAACGGTGCTAACGCTGCCGCAAACGCAACCAGTACAGGCAACAACACCCCCGGAGCAAGCCCAGCAGACAGAGCAACTGGCCGAGCAGCAGGCAACGGCCGTTCCTCCCACCAGCACCCCCGTCCTCCAAACGTTCACCCAACCCGCCACATCCACTGACCCCATTATTTTTATCGGCTACACCGTGCAGGGCAGCGACACCCTCTACAGTATCTCATCCTCACGGATGGACACCTCCATTGCCCTGATGGCACGCTTCAACATATCGGCCGAGGACATTGTGGCCGGCAACGTCATTCAGTTACCCATTGGCAACCCCGCTTACTGCCCCGGCAGCCGCCCCTACGCCGTGGGTGAGGGAGACACCGCCTACAGCATTGCCCGCCGCTTTGGCACCAACCACGACACGCTCAAGGCCATGAACAATTTGGATGCTAATTACACAATTCGCATTGCAGAGATTATTTGTGTGCCGTAGATGGATGACACACGCATGAAAAGCAAAAATTTAGCCAATTCATCCGTGTTTGTCCGCATTTGTCCGCGTCCTGTTTGCCACCTAATCTTCTGCTGCCTGCTGTTGGCTGGGTGCCAGGCAGCCCAATTGGCCGACGCGCCGCTGGTGACAACGGTGGAGAGCCGTTTGGGGGTGGATGTTGGGGCGTTGATTGGGGATGAAACGGCCGTTCCTCCCTCCCTTGCCACCGCCTATGCCGCCGCAACGGCCGTTTCCCGCCCCGCCGCCGAACTCGAACCCGGCAGCAGCCGTCGCAACCCGCTGCCCGCCACCACCGAACTCATCACCCGCAACGATTGGGAAGTGGTGGTGCTGGAACAACTGCGCGGGGAAGCGGCCTGGGAGCAAATTCGCGCCGCCAACAGCAACAACCAGCCACCGCCCACCGGCGAGGAATATCTGCTGCTGAAGCTGTGGGTGAAAAACAACAGTAGCGACCCAGATGAGCAAAGTTTGGGGCTGCACGTCACCGGCAACGCCCTGAAAACCCACTACAGCTTTGACAGTGATGTGGTGGAGCCAGACCCACAGCTTGACACCTATTTGCCGGGCAACAGCGAGAGCATTGGCTGGGAAGCGTACCGTATCCAGCGCGACGAAGGAAATTTGATGCTGATGCTGGATGACTGGAGCGACTATGAGGCGGGCTATCTCTATGTGGCACTGTCGCCGGGAGCGGCGATTGCTGTGCCGGAAGCGTTAACGGGGGTGGAAAAAACGGCCGTTGGCATTACCCCAAACGACCCTGCGCCCTTCGGCCAAATGGTCACAAGCGATGATTGGCAAGCTCGCGTGGCCGAGGTAGTAACGGGCGACGATGCCTGGCAGCTAGTTTATGATGCCAACCAATTTAACGACCCACCTCCGGCCGGCCACAGCTATCTCGCCGTCAAACTGTGGCTGCGCTACATTGGGCTGGTTGAAGGGCCACACTATACCACCGACGACCTCTTTACCATTGTCGGCAGCACCGTCGCCCAACCGTCGGTGGTAGACCCGGAGCCAGAGATGCGGTTTGAACTGTTCCCCGGCGGCGAGGCGGAAGGGTGGCTGGTCTGGCTGGTGGCCGACAACGAAGCTAATACCCTGCTGCGCTTCTCAACGCCCGATGGCGAACGGTATTTATCGCTGGTTGTGTCGGGGCGGTAGGGATAAAGGGGAGATTGGGGATTGGAGATTGGAGATTGGTGAAGGTTCAAAATCTTCAATCTCCAATCCCCAATCCTAAAACTAAAGCAACTGTGGGTAGATTTTTTGCGCCTGATCAAAAAGGGGAGCCAGGCTCATGACTTTCCAGACGGGGCCTTTGGGCTGCACTTGTTTGCTACCCAATGCTTTCGCCAGATTGAGATTGCCCAGCAGGATTTGGTGCAGGGTATCGCTGGGGAGGGTGATGTCGAGTTCGGGTTTGACAGCGGTGGGGCCATAGTGGATGGCTAACGGCCGTTTACTTCCATCAATCGTTATCTCCCCCGCCGGTTCCTGGCAATTAAACCGAATCACCAGCTTCGACTTCAACATCGCCTCCGTCGCCTGCGGATACTCCGCCTCAATCCGCGCCACAAGCTGCTGCATCACCACATAAAGCTGCGTATTACTGCTAAAAACAGCCATTACTCCTTCGCCTCCCCCATCACCCGCTGCTTAAATTGCTCCGCCTGAAATTGCAGCGAATAGTTGAGCATGTACCAAATCCCCTTCCACGTATCGGGGTCAAGCAAATCTTCCTTGTTTGTGTTTTCCAGCGTCTGCAAAATACCTTTGGCAACATCTGGCGTCACCCGCTCCAGCGCCGAGCGCATAAACCCCAGCACCGTGTCCGGCTTAAACGGCTCCGGCAGTTGGGCGTTTAGTTTTTCCCGCGTCTGCTCCGCCTGATGCTGCGCCGAATAGCTCAACATATAGGCGATCCCCTTCCACGTGTCCGGGTCGAGCAAATCTTCCTTGCGCGTGTTTTCCAGCGACCCCAGCACCGTCTGCACAATCTCAGGTGTCACCTTTTCCAGATTTTGCCGGAAAAAGTTGAGTACGTTATCCGGGCGCAGCGGCTCCGGCAGTTGGGCATTCAAACGTTCCCGCGTTTGCTCCGCCTGGAACTGTGCCGAATAGGTGATCATATAGGCAATGCCGCGCCAGGTGTCCTTGTTAAGCAAATCCTTGACGCTCATTCCTTGTAGGTTTTTCAGAATAGTCAGTTGGGCATCGGGAGCCAGCCGCTCAATGTTTTCGCGCACCAGCTTAAGCATATTTTGCGGCGAATAGGCGGCCTGACCACTACTGGGAAAGGTTTGCCGTAGTTCGTCCACCATCTTGTCCAGTTCAGCCAGCAGTGCCTGAAGCTGGCCCGGCTGCGCTTTAGCCTCTGGCTCTGGCTGGGCGGCCGGCGGCTCTTCGGGCGTGGGTTCTGCGGCTGCCGGGGCGATGTCGGGAAAGACAGCCAGCCGCTCTTCGCGGAACTTGCGCAGGATGTAGCCAAGCTGCCCTTTGGTCAAGCCAGCACCAGCGGCGGCTTCGGCCTGGGTATGGCCGATGTCTATAGCAAGCAGTGCTTGGGCGCGACGGCCGTTTAATCCCTCATCCATCTCTGCCAATCTGGTCAACGCCGCCGCTTCTGCTGCGGTTAACAAACGATTTTCCTGCCCCATGCGGTGCCTCCTCTGGAAATAGGACACGGAAGAACACAAAAGAACACGTATGAATCTGTGCAATCCTTGATTTTCATTCGTGGTGGTGTGCTGCCGTTTTAAGTATGTACTGTCATTTGCCCACATTATACCCATTTTTCCGTTGACTTCACTGCGGCAGAATGCTAAATTACTTAATGATGCAATGCGTCATGGATTGTGGCGCATGGCTGAATAGTGTGCTTGATGGCGGTAGCAAGTGGCAGGTGGCTGTTGGCAAAGGTAACTTGTACCTTGCAACCTGCTACTTGTTACCAAACAAAATCTATGCCGGACACTATTTGACGAAGATTCAAAATTATTAGGTAAAGGTAACTAGCGTGGCTGAGAAATTTGAAATTGAGATTGAAGAAGAGGACGTGGAGCCGAGCGAAACGACGTGGCAATCACTGGTGCGGCGGGTGGTGCTGGCCGGGGCTGGCGCGGTGGGGCTGGCACAGGATGAGGCGGAGGCGTTTGTGCGGCGGCTGGTGCAGCGTGGGGAGTTGGGGGAAAAAGACGGCCGTTCTTTGCTGGCCGAAATTCATGAGCAGCAGCGCCGTTTTGCCCGCCTTGGCCCCCTGTTTTTGCTGGAACGGCAGGTAGAGTTTGTGCTGCATCGTCTGAGCGTGCCCACCAAAACAGAAATTGATGAGCTGTCGGCCAGAATTGAAACGTTGAGCCAAAAGGTTGACCAACTGCGGCAGCTCTTGCAGCACAAAGACAATCGCTAAGGGATGGGTAACTGATGAGTACGCTGCTGATTAAACGGTATCCCAACCGCAAGCTGTATGACACCGACTCGAAGCAGTATGTGACGCTGCAAGGGATTGCGGAGCTAATTCGGAACGGGCATGAGGTGCAGGTAGTTGATCATATGACGGATGAGGATTTAACGGCCGTTACCCTCACCCAAATCATCTTCGAGCAGGAAAAAAAACAGGGCGGCTTTTTGCCCACTGCCGTCTTGCGCGGACTGGTGCAATCCGGCGGCGAAACCCTCAACGCCATTCGCCGCAATCTTGCCTCACCGCTCGACCTGCTGCGCCACGTAGATGAAGAAATTGAACGCCGCCTACAGACCTTGATGAACCGGGGCGAATTAGCCCGCGAAGAGGGAATGAAGCTGCGCGACAAGCTGATCTCGTCCAGCAGCGGCCTATGGCCGGAATCGCTGTTCCCATCTGAGCAAGAAGTTGAAACCGTGCTAAAGCAGCACGGCATCCCTACCCGCCAGGAACTAGACACGCTCTATGGGCAGCTAGATGCCCTGTCGGCTAAATTGGATAATCTGATTGAGGAAAACAGGGCGGCTGGAAACCAGGAGTAGCCGGTCGCCTCTAAAAATGCAGGACAAGTCTATAGTGGGTTAGCAATAAATCAGGCCAAAATAATGTCATTTCGACGAGTCTTCGAGGAGAAATCCTGCTCACATGGCCGTTACCAACAGGATTTCTCGGAGGACTTCGAAATGACATGTGAAGCAAACTTGCCCTATAGCAAACACTGGACGCAGACAAACACGGCTCAATCTGTAAAATCTGCGAAATCTTTGATTAAAACAACAAACATGATCGAAATCTCTGGCACCATTCAACGCGCTTTCCTTTTCCCCGCTGCGGCCGACACCGCGCTGGCCTATTACGGCAACATGGCGCGGATTTTGCCGCTCATGCCCCACATTTCTGTGGTTCACGAATATGCGCCTACCCAATTCCGCACCCATTACCAGACGGTGGAGTTGGGAGCCTATACCGTCAATGTTTTTTGCGATTTGGAGAGCGAGGTAGATAACGAGGAATTGGTGATTCACGTGCGACCGGGGCAATTTGCTGAACCGATGAGTGCAACAACCACCCTCACGTCATCAACGGCCTATGGCCTTTTTTCCATGCTGGCGCGTTTTTTCCCGCTGGAGGATCAAACACGGATTGAGTATCGGCTGGGGCTACAGGCGCGGCTGCCCCGGCCGGCCAGTCTGCGGCTAATGCCAAAACGGGTGTTGAATGGGATGGGGCAGGGGATTACAAACGGCCGTTTGCGCGAAATCGCCGACGGATTCATCACCCACTCCCTAAATGACTTTGCCCATTGGCTGGCCGAACAGCCAACCACACCATGAAACTTCGCGGCCAGTGCGAACTGCCAGCCCCGCCTGTAGCCGTTTGGCACTTCCTGGCAAACCCTGATCAGGTCAGCCAATGCGTACCTGGCCTAACAGCCTGGGAAACCATCACCCCCAACACCCACTTTCGCCTCTGGCTGCGCCTGCCATTTGCTCCCCCAGCCCAGCCGCCGCTTCCGATCACCCTCGCTTGGGGTGAACAACAGCACGCCACCTCCCTGCAACTGCTGCTCACCACCCAATTTGGATTGCAGTCCGTCCAGGCCACCACCCAGCTTACCCTGCACCCGCTGGCCGCCACCCAAACCCAGCTTCACTTTCTCACGGTCATTACCACCGACAACCGCTTCATACAGCAAATGCTGCGCCACCACAGCCCCAAACTCATTGACAGCTTTTTTGTCACGATGCAGCAGCGGCTACAACCCTAACCCATCTCCTACCCTGGCTTTATGATGTTGAGGAATCTGCATTCTCAAATGCGGAACTTGGGATTTAGAAGTTCAACTTCTGCGAGAAGTTGAACTTCTGGAACTGCGAAGTTATTGTTGATTGAACCCTGAGGATGCCCACTCCTCACTTTTGGAAAGATACGTACTACTGCAAATGACTCAAAAACGCCCGCGTCCGCTCATCCTGCGGGTTGTTAAAAAGCTGCTCCGGCGTGCCAATTTCGGCAAAACGGCCGTCGTGCATAAACATAATTCGGTCAGCAAAGCGACGGGCGAAGCTCATCTCATGCGTCACCGCCAACATCGTCATCCCCTCCTCCACCAACTGCTGCATCACCCCCAATACCTCCCCAATTAGCTCCGGATCCAGCGCCGACGTTGGCTCGTCAAACAGCATCACCTTTGGCTGCATCGCCATCGCCCGCGCAATTGCCACCCGCTGCTGCTGCCCCCCCGAAAGCCGCGACGGATATTGATCCTTCTTGGCCGACAACCCCACCTTCTCCAAATTCCGCATTCCCAGCTCCACCGCCTCTTCCTTGCCCATCCTCTTCACCGTCATCGGCCCCTCAATCACATTCTCTAGGGCCGTCATGTGGGCAAACAAATTAAACGATTGAAACACCATCCCCGTTTTCAACCGCAGATCATGCACCTGCTGCCGATAATCACGCCCGTGACCACCCCCTTCCACCACCAGCCCATCTACCTCCACCGAACCAAAATCCGGCTGCTCCAAAAAGTTGATGCAGCGCAGCAGCGTGCTTTTGCCCGACCCACTGCGGCCGATAATGCACACCACTTCGGCCGGCGCCACCTCAAAAGAAATGTCTTTCAGCACATGAAGTTGGTCAAAATATTTGTCTAGCTTGGAAACCCGTACAATCGCTGTCATAATGTCCGATCACCCCGCGCCACATACGCCTCAATTCGCCCTTGCACCATGGTAAACATAATGGTGATGACCCAATAAAAAACGGCCGCTATCAACAGTGCCTCCAAACTGCGGAAATTGGCTCGCCCCACCTTTTGCGCCCGCCACAAAATTTCCCACACAAACCCCGTCACCGAAATCAAGGCTGTGTCTTTCAGCATGGCAATAAATTCATTGCCAATGGGCGGCACCACCAGCTTCATCGCCTGCGGCAGCACAATGCGGCGCATAATCTGGCTTGGCACCATACCAATTGCCAGTGCCGCCTCCCGCTGCCCCACCCCCACCGACTGAATCCCCGCCCGCATAATTTCCGTCATGTAGGCACCATAGTTGATGCCCAACGCCAGCACCCCAGCCGTCATGCCGCCAGGGGTAATGCCCAACTGGGGCAACCCCAAGAAGATAAAGATGATTTGCAGCAGCAGCGGCGTGCCGCGAATGAGGGAAATGTAAAAGGTTGCCAGGGCATAGGCTGGGGGAAATTTGGAGAGCCGCCCCAACGCCCCCAGCAGAGCCAGCACGCACGCCAGAGAGATGGACAAAATGGCAAGGACAATGGTTAGCCCCACCCCGCCAAAGATAAACGGCGTGCGCTCAAAGATAAACGCCCAGTCAAGCTGGATGGTTTTGAGCTGCACCCCCAAAATATTGACCTGTAGCCCGCTAAAGGCCAGGAACAACATCGCCAGCAGGACGATGTAGGAAACGTTCACGCCGGTGCTAAAACGCCGCTGCCGCTGCCGCTGCAACTCATAAATAAGCTGCGCCTGGCTTTTGTTTGACTCTGAAGCTGTTGCTGCCATTGTGTCTCCTGCGTACATCGGGCATCTGTACCCGATTGTCCGGGCAGGGATGCCCGGACTACACCTGATAAGTGAACCAAAAAGGCGAACCCATGTTGGTTCGCCTTTCTTTGCTATTCGCTATTAATGATCACCCTATTTTGTCGGGTCACTGGTCAAATCAGCCCCAAACCATTGGTTGGACAGGCTGCTGAGGGTGCCGTCGGCGTGCATTTCGGCGACGATTTCGCTGACGCGGGCAACAAGGCTGGTGCCATCGAGGGTGCTGTTTTTATCAAAGGCAACGGCCAGGTTTTCCGAGTAGACGGGTGAGCCAACGCGGTGAATGGCAATGCCCTGGTCAATGGCAGCCTGCACCACAGTGTCGGAGGTGAGGAAAACGGAAAATTCGGTGCGGCCGGCCTGAATGGTCTGGGCGCATTCGTTGTCGGTTTGCAGCGGTACGACGCTAACCCCGGTGGGAACTTCGGCGTAGAAGCTGCTATCAGGGAAGCCTAGCTCGGCTTTGTTGCCGTTGAGCCACGTTTCATAGGTGGTGGACAAACCCACACATACGGGCTGGCCGTTGATCTGGTCAAGCGACTCGATGCCGGAGGCGTCGCTGGCGGCAAACTGGGCGGGGGTGTAGTAGTAAGCAGGTTCGGCAAAGTGGAGGACTTCTTGCCGGGCAACGGTGACGGTCATGGAGCCAACGCTCATGTCCCACTGGTTGCCCCAGTTCCCGGCGGTGATTAAATCCCAGTCAGGGGTGACAAATTCGACTTCAACGCCAAGCCGCTTACCGATTTCTTTGGCAACGTCTACGTCGAAACCGACAAATTCGCCGCTTTCGTCCAAAAAGGATTGGGGGGCGTAGTTGGGGTCGGTGGAGACACGGATAACGCCGTCTTCCTCAATTTTGGCGAGTAGATCGGCAGCTTCACCTCCGGTGCAGGCGGTAAGAACGGCCGTTAACACCACAACAAAAAACAAACGCATCAAACGTTTCATGGGTCTTCTCTTCCTTAACAAAACAAAAGATTTCCAACGCCTAAAACAGATGTCGGATTTTCGCCTCATTATATCAATCATTGCCAAACCAGATAAGAGGGTAAGTGGTGTTAAACCGACAGGATAGCAAAAAATTCGTTCATCTCTAACCAGGCCAAATCAAATTCAGCAATGGGAATCGTAATGGGAGCATCATCAAAAGCCGGATCGTTGACTTCTACAAACTCATCACCGATACCAATAACCACAACAGCATGATTGGTTGCTTCTTTCCAGTAGGCTAATTCTTTCGTAGCGACAAAGACAATGGGAGGAATGCCTTGATTGAGATAATGGCGTAAGGTTGCCAACTCTCCTTGCCCAATGGTGACAGATACACCTAGACTTTCCAAATAACGGAGGTTGCTAAAAGGTGCGCCAGCGTAGCCGATTCGTAATAGATTGATCAATCTGGCATAAGAAATGGGGTGTTGCCAGTAAGCCAGCACCATAAAGGCGCAAGCCGCCAAACAATCAGCTTGCCGTTGTTGTTTGTGGTGCGAAATGGGCAGCGAGGGCATGGGCAATTTCCTGCATTCGGCTTAGTTGGGATTCAGATAACGGGATAATCTCACCTGTTTCGGCATTTACATCTACTGTGCCAATCGTGCTGACTTCGCCCAAACCTGGCAAGGACAAAATAGCTGGCACACGCCACACGGGTGGCTGGCTCAGGAATAATGTGGGCGTACTAGCGCTAACCATCATGGTGACGTATTGAGCTAAATAGCCATTGACTCGGCGCTGAGCCATAACAGGGGAAACCGAAATCTCTTGGGCAAATTCTCCCTTCACATTTAATGAATGGTTTTTAGGCCACTTTTGTTGGTAATCATACATAACTTGAAACATGATGGGTTTCTCCAATACTCAGCATTTTGTGTATGAGTAAGGGCATTATACCATGCCTTTTACAATAACAGACCAACGCTATCCGCAATATCCCCCTGTTTGCACGGCAAAAACACATAGCCTCAGACAAGCAAAATGTTATACTCCTGCGTGCAACCCTCAAAGAAAGTAAGGAAGATTTGCCATGATACGCACAGGTGCAGAGTATATTGAATCTATCCGCGACGGCCGTGAAGTGTGGCTGAATGGGGAACGAGTGACCGACGTACCCACTCATCCTCACTTCAAGCCGCTGGTGGATGTTCGGGCGCGCATGTATGACATGCAGCACGAAGCGGCCACCAAGGAGTTGTTGTCCTACACTGACCCAGAGACGGGGGAGCGCAATACGACGTTCTATAAAACACCCCATACGCAGCAGGATTGGTGGGATAAGTTTGCGGCGGTAACGGCCGTTATGCACGACATCAAAGGCGTTGTCACCCGCGTCGGTGATGAAACCATCGGCGAAGTCTGGTCACTTTACGACGGGCAAGACGTGCTCAACAGCGTAGACCCCCGCTTTGGCGAAAACATCCGTCGGCATGTGCAAAAAGCGTTGGTCATGGATCCCTTCCACGTCTCCGCCAACACCGACCCCAAAGGCGACCGCTCCAAAAAACCGCAAGACCAAGACCCCGACATGCTCCTCCACGTCGTCCGCGAAACCGATTCCGGCATTGTGGTGCGCGGGGCTAAATTTGAAACGGCCGCTGCCTACGCCAACCAGGCCTTCGTCAAACCCACCATCGCCAACTGGGGCAACGACGCCCTATCCGACTACGCCGTCGGCTTCATCGCCGACATGGGCGCACCAGGCATGAAACATCTGTGCCGCACCGGTTTTGCCAACCGCGCCGCCGCCCGCGACTACCCCCTCTCCAACAAATTCGACGAAATAGACACCCTCATCATCTTCGACGACGTGCATATTCCCTGGGAAAACGTTCTTTTCTACCGCCACACCAAAGCCGCCACCTACATCCGCGCCACCCTCCACCGCTACAGCGCCTTCCCCTACGTCCACCGCATTCTGGTTTATGCCGACATGCTCATCGGCACGGCTTTGCACAACCTGCGGCAAACGGGGCTGGAAAATGTGCCGTCGGTGCAGGAAAAGTTGGCGCAGTTGGCCGTTTACCGCGAAGGGATTTGGGCGCATCTGACGGCGGCCATCACCCACGCCACGCCCAGCCCTGGCGGCCTGCTCATGCCCAACCAATCGCTGCTGATGGCTGGCCGCGTCCATGCCCTCACCAATCTGCCGCAGATGATGCACATGACCCGCGAGCTGTGCGGTGGGCAAATTTGCGTTACGCCCGATGTGGCAACCTTTGAACATCCTGAAACAAAGCCCTGGATGGACAAATATTACACGCTCAATGAAAGCTGGATGGCGGAGGATCGGCGCAAGCTGTTGGCCTTTGCCCGTGACCTGCTGAACTCCAGCTATGCGGGGCATCGGCTGACTTTTGCCCTGTTTGCCCAGTCACCGCCGTTTGCTAATTTAGCGGCCGTTTATCGCAATTTTGATTATGATGGCCCCCTGGACTTTGTGCGCCAGGCGGCCGGACTATCGGACAATATCCAATGACACACACACGTTTACGTAAATTCAACACGAAAGAGGCTTATCCAGAGCAAAACCTGGACAATGATTTGTGCATGGTCGTCATTGCCGGCAACCACATCTTTTTGCGTGGTCAAACGGCGATGGATTTGGATGGCAATATCGTTGGCATTGGCGATGCGGCGGCTCAGGCGGAGAACGCGATGGCCTGCACCAAAATTTTGTTGGAAGAAGCTGGCTCCAAGCTGGAAGACATCTGCAAAATCACCATCTACATCACCGACCGCGCTTACCGTGAACCTGTTTACCGCGTGGTAGGCAAATGGCTGAAGGGGGTTTACCCCGTTTCCACTGGGCTGATTGTCAATGGCTTAGCCAAGCCGGAATATTTGATGGAGATTGATGTGGAGGCGGTGATTCCGCAGGATGGAAAATAGGACGCAGATTTAACTGATTTTCCTGATGAAAAGGCTCCTAATCAGGAGAATCAGGTAAATCAGCGTCCCATTTTGAGGAGCAACCATGACTTTTTCTCTGGCTGGCCGGTGTGGGCGAACGGGGATGGTGGGGGCGGTGATTAGTACGTCTAGCCCTTGTGTGGGGGCGCGGTGTCTGTGGGTGCAGGCGGGGGCGGGGGTGGTGCTGACGCAGAATGTGACGAATCCGGCGTTGGGGCCGGCGGGGTTGGCGCAGATGGCGGCAGGGGCAACGGCCGTTTCCACCCTAGCCCATATGCTCACCTTAGAACCCTACCCCGATTATCGGCAGGTAGCGGTGCTGGATGGTGGGGGCGAAACGGCCGTTTACTCCGGCAGCCAAACCCTGGGCATCTACGCCACTGCATCTGGTGAAAACTGTATTGCCGCAGGCAACCTGCTGGCAAACACCCACATACCACAAGCAATGGTGGATCAATTCAGCCGCCAGCTCGACCTGCATTTGGCGGATCGGCTGCTGGCCGCGCTGGAAGCGGGTTTGGCGGCGGGGGGCGAAATGGGGCCAGTTCGCTCCGCCGCGCTGACTGTTTGTGACCAGGATAGCTGGCCGATTGCCGACCTGCGCGTGGATTGGCACGACGCGCCCATTGCCCAACTTCGCGCCATTTGGGAAGTGTATCAGCCGCAAATGGCGGCCTACATTCTCCGCGCCAAAGACCCGCGCGAGGCGCCGAGCTATGGTGTGCCGGGGGATGAATAATGGACGACGGACGACGGACGACCGACGACGGAATAACGTGGTCGGTCGTCGGTGGTCGGTCGTCAATTTTTGAGGTGTAAATTATGCTAACCATGACTCAAACGGCCGTTTCCCACCCCCTTGACCCCTTATCAGCCAGCGAGATTACCCGGATTGTGGCTTTGTTGCGGCAGCAGCCGGAGGTGGCGGCTGGGATTTGCTTTCATTCGATGCAGGTTATTGAGCCGGACAAGGTGGAGTTGGCGGCGTATGAGGTGGAGAAACGGCCGTTTCCCCGCCGCGCCCTCGTCATCTTGCTGGATAAACAAACCAGCCGCACCTACGAAGCCATCGCCAACCTTGACCAAAATCAGGTCGAGAGCCTCAGCCACATTCCGGGCGTAAAGCCTGGCGTTCTGCTGGAAGAGATGGAAGAGGCCGAAGCTGTCATCAAGGCCAACCCCGAATTCCAGGCGGCACTGCGGCGGCGGGGTATCACCGATTTTGAGCGCGTGAGCGTGGATCCCTGGGCGCCTGGCTACTACGGCGACCCATTGGAGGAAAAACATCGCCTCAGTCGCGGCGTGCCTTACCTCAACGAGCAAATTGGCGACAATTTTTATGCGCGTCCCATTGAAAACCTGCTGGTTTTAATTGACATAAATAAAATGGAGGTGGTGCGGGTGGATGATTTTGCCCCTGTGCCAGTGCCGCAGGAATCGGCCGACTTTCTTACGGGTTTGCCAAGCCGCACTGATGTCAAGCCGCTGGAAATTATCCAGCCGGAGGGGGTGAGCTTTACGGTGGATGGCTGGCAGATTCGCTGGCAAAAGTGGCAGCTTCGGATTAGTTTTAACCATCGGGAGGGGTTGGTGCTGCATCAGGTGGGGTATGAGGATAACGGCCGTTTGCGCCCCATCTTCCACCGCATCTCCCTGGCCGAAATGACCGTCCCCTACGGCGACCCCGGCCTGTCGCAATACCGCAAAAACGCCTTTGACGCCGGTGAGTATGGGCTGGGCATGTTGGCAAATTCGCTGGAATTGGGCTGCGACTGCCTGGGCGAAATTTATTATTTTGATGCCGACCTCGTAACGATGGCTGGGCAGGTGCGCACGATTAAAAATGCCATTTGCTTGCACGAAGAGGATGCCAGCCTGTTGTGGAAGCATGTGGATGTGCGGGCGAAGGGAACGGCCGTTCGTCGGTCGCGGCGGCTGGTTGTCTCGTTTATTGCCACGGTGGGCAATTATGAGTACGGTTTTTACTGGAACTTTTATCAGGATGGCAATATTCAGCTTGACGTGCGGCTGACGGGGATTTTGCAGACGGGCGCCTATGTGGAGGGGGAAGTGCCGAGGTTTGGGTCGCGGTTGAACGGCCGTTTATATGCCCCCAACCATCAACATTTTTTTTGCGTGCGGCTGCATACGGCCGTTGATGGCCCCCACAACACCGTCGTCGAAACCGACACCCTGGCCGCCCCCGCCGATGAGACCAACCCCCACGGCAACGCCTTCTACGCCCAATCCACCCCCCTACGCCACGAGCAAGCCGCCCAACGCCTCATTGATCCTTTTGCCGCTCGCACTTGGAGCATCACCAACCCCAACAGCCTCAACAAAGTCGGGCAGCCCGTTGCCTACAAGCTCATTCCGGGCGAAAACAGCCTCCCCTTTGCCCAGCCCAGCGCCTACATCAGCCAACGGGCGGGCTACATGTTCAAACATCTATGGGTCACGCCCTATCACCCTGACGAAAAATACCCTGGCGGAGCCTACCCCTACCAATCCCCTGGCGGCAATGGTCTGCCGCAGTGGACGGCGCGGGATCGCTCGGTGGACAACACAGATATTGTGGTTTGGTATGTGATGGGTCACACGCATGTCCCGCGCCTGGAAGATTGGCCGGTGATGCCCGTCGCCACCATCGGCTTCTGGCTGAAGCCCAGCGGCTTTTTCAGCCAAAGCCCGGCGATGGATGTGCCGCCCAGCCCGCCACACTGCTGCCACATGCCGGAATAGGTCTGTCAGCCAGACGGAGAAGCTACACTGGCAGGCTGTCGGAGAAAGAATTTTGGGACGCAGATTTCCCTGATTGAGCCTGATTGTGAGCCATTGGGGTTGATAATGGTCCCTTTTTCAAGCATAATCATCATTAATGAACGGACGCACAGTCACCGTCACGCTGCCTGAAGCCCTCTACGAACGAGTGCAAGAAACTGCACGCGCCACCTCGCGTAGTCTTGAGGAAGTCATGGCTTAATCCATTGCCTTGTCATTGCCCCAGTTGGAAGCAGACCTTCCCCCAGCATTGCGTGCCGATTTAACAACATTGGCTTTATTGAGTGATGATAAACTGCATGAAATTGCTGCCAGCCAGATGGATATGGATCAACAAGTTGAGCTGGAAGCTTTGGCGCAACGCCACAAACAAGCACTCCTCGCTCCAGAAGAACAAGACAGACTTCATGTTTTGCTGGGGCAAGCCCAAACAATCATGTTGACAAAGGCTGAAGCACTCCGTTTATTAGCCAGACGCGGCTATGCTGTGTTTCCCCAAGCAACAACCTTGTAGCAATGGCTGTTTCCTCATCTCTGCGTAGCCTGATTGCCAAGCGGGATAACTTTCAGTGTGCCTATTGCCAAACCAGTGAAGCCAACTGTGGTTTACAGATGCACGTTGACCTTATCCCCGTTGCCGCTGGAGGAAGCACAAGACCTGACAATATCTGCCTTGCCTGCTTTGCCTGAAATATTTTCAAAGGAAGTCAGCAAACGGCCGTTGATCCTGTCACCCAACAAACAGTCCCCTTGTTTCATCCTGTACAGCAGCATTGGCACGATCACTTTGCCTGGAGCGAGGAAAGCACGTACATTATCGGCCGTACAGCCATCGGTCGTGCCACAATTGGGGCTTTGCAGATGAACAACGCAACCGTTGTTCGCGCTCGTAGACACTGGGCAGATGCAGGCTGGCACCCACCATACTAACAGAAAGCAGGCTAACAACAGAAATCTACGTTTTATGCGATGCCCTGCGCTCCATTTCTCTGGAACGGCTTGGAGATGCACCGTAGGTTAACGTTTGGGCTGAAACGTTAACCCAGTTCGATTACCCTTCCTCACACTCTAACCGCCCCGGTTCACCAAATGGCAGGCTACCCAATGCCCAACCGAGACTTGCTCAAACGCTGGCTCAGCTTCATAACACCGTGGCTCAGCAAGCGGGCAGCGGGTATTAAAGTTACAGCCCTGCGGCGGGTTGGCGGGGCTGGGAACATCCCCCTGCAGCACAATGCGCTCCCGCCGCGCCTCAAACAGCGGATCAGGAACAGGAACGGCCGAAAGTAGCGCCTTGGTGTACGGGTGCAGCGGGTTATGGTACAGGCTATCCCGATCCGTCAATTCCACAATTTTGCCCAGATACATCACCGCAATGCGGTCGCTGATATGGCGCACCATGCTCAGATCATGGGCAATAAACAGGTAAGTCAATCCCAACCGCTCTTGCAGTTCCTCCAGCAAATTAACCACCTGCGCCTGAATAGACACATCCAGCGCCGCAATCGGTTCGTCACACACAATAAAATCCGGGTTAATTGCCAGGGCGCGGGCAATGCCAACCCGCTGCCGCTGCCCCCCGGAAAATTCATGCGGGTACCGGCTAATAAAGTAGGGATTCAGGCCAACCAGATAGAGCAGTTCCTCGACCCGATCACGCCGTTCGGCACCGCGTGCCAGGCCAAAGATGTCCAAGGCTTCGCCCACGATGCTGCCGACCGTCATGCGCGGATTGAGAGACGCATAGGGGTCTTGAAAAATGAGCTGCATCCGCCGCCGCATTTGTCGCATCTCTTCGTGACCCAGCGTGGCTAAATCCTTACCCCCCAGCAGCACCTGCCCGGCGGTGGGGGGGTACACTTGCAGGATGGTGCGCCCCGTCGTGGATTTACCGCAGCCGCTCTCGCCCACCAACCCCAACGTTTCGCCCTGGTAAATATCAAAGCTCACCCCATCTACGGCTTTAACATCCCCCACGTGCCGCCGAAAAACGCCCCTGGTGATGGGAAAATATTTCTTTAAATCGTTGACCTGTAGCAGTACCGAGCGGTCAGGCTGATTGGACATAGGTCCACACTCCTTTTGTTGCGTCTTTTTCCCAGCACGCCACGTGGTGATCGCGGGCAATGGTTTCCAAAACGGGGTTCTCATCCAGGCAGCGCTGGGTGACATAGCTGCAACGGGGGGCAAAGGGGCATCCGGCCGGCAGGTGTGCCAGGTCTGGCGGCTGGCCGGGAATTGAAAACAGCTTGCTTCCCCGCGCCGAATTCAGGCGCGGCAGCGAGCCTAATAGCCCCAGCGTGTAGGGGTGGCGCGGCGTGGTGTAGAGCGTTTCGACACGCGCATCTTCGATCACGTATCCGGCATACATTACCAAAACCCGCTGTGCCAACCGGGCAACCACGCCCAAATCATGGGTAATCCAAATGACGGCCATGCCCAATGCTTCTTGCAACTGCTTCACCAAATCGGTAATTTGCGCCTGGATGGTGACATCTAGGGCCGTGGTGGGTTCGTCGGCAATCAGCAGTACGGGGTTGCAGGAAAGCGCGATGGCGATCATGGCTCGCTGGCGCATCCCACCGGAAAACTGGTGTGGGTAATCGTCCAGTCTGTCCTCGGCATTGGGGATGCCTACCATGCTCAACAGCTCGGCGGCGCGGGTGCGTGCCTGCTCCTTGTTTAGCCCCTGGTGGCGTTCCAGTGCCTCCATAATCTGGAAGCCGACCTTTAGCACAGGGTTCAGGGAGGTCATGGGATCCTGGAAAACCATCGCAATTTCCGCCCCACGGACTTGCTGCATTTCCAGTTCGCTAATTTTGAGCAGGTCACGGTCATTAAAGATGACTTCGCCCGCCACAATTTTGCCCGGCGGTTCGGGAATGAGCCGCATAACAGAAAGCATACTCACGCTTTTGCCACTGCCGCTTTCGCCCACAATCCCTAGCGTTTCCCCGGCACCCAGGCTGTAGGTGATGCCATTGACAGCACGCACGATCCCTTCTTCGGTGTTGAACTGCGTGGTCAGGTTGCGTATTTCCAGTAGATTTGCCAAAGTGAGATTCTCCTTTTCCCTTTTTGTTGCTTACTCACGCAAAAATGTTCGTGCGCCCACAAATTGTTGGCGTAAATGTGCCACAGCCTGTGCGTCGTCTTCATATACGCCATTGCGAGCGATGGAGGCGTGCAGCATACGCCACTCGCCCAGGCTGATGCCGACGTGGGTGATTGCCCGGCCGGCCGTCTGGCTCTGATTGCCAAAAAAGAGCAGATCACCGGGCTGGAAAGGGGGTTCAACGGATCGTCCGGCCTTGTACTGCATGTCGGCATCCCGTGGCAGGATGACACCGACCAGACGATGGGTGAGTTGGGCTAAACCGGAACAGTCAAGACCCAAACTGGTACAGCCGCCCCATCGGTAGGGGACGCCAATAAATTGGGCGGCATCCTGCACAAGCTGCTGGCGTTGGGCGGAACCGGTTTGGGGCAGAGCAGCCAGGGAGCGCAGATGCGGCGAGTGAACCCAGCCGGCCGTTCCGTCGGGCAAGGTTAGCTGTGTCCAGGTGTTGTGGGTTTGGGCGGTGAAAACGGCCGTTCCTGCCAGCACGCGCCCCACCAGCAGTGCCGTCTCATCAGGTGCCTGGTGCAAAAGGGCAACGGGGCTGCTAACGAGGTGGGTGGGGGGAAAAACGGCCGTTTTCCCCAAATAGCTCCCATACACCCAGCCCAAATACCCATCCTCCTGCCGCACATACACCCACTTCCCCTGCTCCTGAAGCCGCTCCACCCGCATACCCTGCACCAACTGGCTCACCATCTCCGCCAGAAACGACGGGTTGGCATACAAACCAGTCACATTGGTCGCCACCTGCAAAAATTGCTCTGGTATTGCACGCAGCACTTGCACGGCAGCCGTGGCAAAAGCCAAATCAGGGAATTGCTCCACCAGCGGCTCCACAACGGCCGTAAGCGTCTCCCCATCCAGCACGCTCCCCGACAACGTACACACACCATCCACCACAACCTCCGCCTCCATCTGGCAGTGGCAAATGCGCGTATCGCTATATTTTTGCGCTATTGCAGCCAATGCGGCGCGAACCTGGGCAATTTGAGACATTCTCTCTCCCCTTCCCGGCCTACTTGCTGCCTACGGCAACGCCAATCCCCGCCCGATCCGGCAAGGAAATTTGGCATCGGTCATAGGTCAGGCCAGTAAACGGGTCGTTGGCAATGAGCAAGGGGCCATCTAAATCAACCCAGTCGGCCCCGGCGGCCAGATGAGCCATCGCGGCCACCCCCAGGGAACTTTCAACCATGCAGCCCAGCATGACCCGCAGCCCCAGTTCCCGCGCCCGGTGCAGCATCTGCAAACAGGGAGCCAGCCCCCCGACTTTCATCAGCTTGAGGTTGACCCCTTTAACGCCAGCGGCGGCCGCTTTTTCCATGTCGGCCAGGCTCTGTACCGACTCGTCAGCCACGATTGGCACCTCGGTATGAGCCTGGACATAGCCCAAACCAGCAATGTCGTCTTTAGCAACGGGTTGTTCAATCAGTTCCAGGCGGTATGGTTCCAATGCCCGAATATGTGCCACCGCTTCGACCGGCGACCAGCCCGCGTTGGCATCTACATACAGCCGCACGTCGGGACGCGCTGCACGCACGGACGCCACGCGAGCCACGTCGTCGTCGCTACCCAACTTGAGCTTGATAATCGGGTATTCAGGAACTTGCGCCGCTGCACGTGCCATTTCGGCCGGCTCATCCATGCTAATCGTAAACGCCGTGATCACTGATGAGGGTTTAGCCACGCCCAGCAATTGATGCAGTGGCACATTCCGCTGCCGGGCAATGCGGTCATGCAGAGCCATATCCAGGCCACACCGTGCCGGAGCCGGCCCTTCCGCACCAATCCATGCCGTCACCTCTGCCGGATCATCAGGCAATGGCTCCCGTCGCTGCGCCGCCGCTGCCCAGCAAGCAAACATATCCGCCTCGCTGACATGGTAATAAGATGGGATAGTCGCTTCACCCCAGCCCTCATCACTCGCCAGGCGCAACCAAAAAGCGCGGCGCGTCTCGCTGACACCATATGAAATACGAAAAGGATGGCGCAATTTGAGCGTCAACGATTCCCATGTTAAACGAGCAGTCGAATCTGACACTAGTTAATTTCCCTTCCGTAATCTGGGGTCTAAAATATCGCGTAACGCATCGCCTATCAGGTTCCACCCCAGCCCAAAAAGCAGCAACGCTATGCCGGGATAGACGATAATGTACCAGTGAATATCCAGGCTCAAAATCCAGTCGCGGGCAAAGCTCACAATCTGTCCCCAGTCGGCATAGCCAATATCTGTGCCAACGCCGAGAAAGCTCAAGGCGGCAAAAGAAAGAACATAGTCACCCACACGCATGGAAGCCAACACCAGAATCGGGTAGATTGCATTAGGGACAATATGGCGAGCCAAAATGCGGGAATCTTTTGCCCCCAATACACGGGCAGCGAGGGCGTAGTCGCGTTCCTTGGCCGACAAAATTTCGGCACGCAGCACACGGGCATAGGTCATCCAGCCAAAACAGACCAGGGCAATGGTGGCCGGCCAAATTCCCCGGCCAAACAGGGGAACCAAAATGGCAGAGAGGGTGAGTGCGGCCAGCAGGAAGGGAAAGGCCATAAAAATCTCTGTGATCCGCATGAGGAGATCATCTAGCCAGCCGCCATAATAAGCAGAAACGGCCCCTACAAACAAGCCAATCACAACCGTTACGGCTGTAATAAAAACGCCAACAAACAAGGCGGTGCGCGTCCCCCAAACAATGCCGTAGTAAATATCAAATTGACCGCTAGTTGTTCCCAGCAAATGCACCCATTGTTCGTTACCGGTTACGGCTGTGTACCAAAACGGGATGGGAGGAATGTCACGCTGCCAAACGGTTCCCGGGGGCTTTGGCTCCGGACTATAGCCATCACGGGGGATCAGGTAAGGGTCGCCTAAGGCATCCAGGGGCGGCGCAAGCACGGGGGCAAAGGTGGCAATCAGGATAAAGCTGGAGACTAGAATGAGGCCAACAATGGACAGCGGGTTGGTAAACACGCCGCGAACCAGCCTAGCCCACTCAGGGCCTATCGTTGCTTCTAATTTTCCGAGTTCGCGCAGGTTCGCCCCAGGTGTTCCCTTAAATTGTGGCTTATTTTCGTTTGGAACTGTTTTATTCATGGTTTTGTTCCCAATTATGTCAGGCGAATGCGCGGATCAACCATGGCATACAGTATGTCTACAATGAGGTTGGCAACTGTGAGTACCATGCCGCCAAATAACACAAATGCTAAAACGGCCGTTGCATCCAAACTGGACGCCGCACGAGCCGTAGCCGAACCCATGCCGGGATAGTTAAATATTACCTCAGTCACAACTGTCCCATCCAGCAAACCAACGACCATGGAACCGCCAATCGTGATGACGGGCAACAGCGCATTGCGAAAAGCGTGGCGATAAACAACAATTTTTTCCGACAACCCTTTGGCACGGGCGGTACGCAAATAATCCTGGCGCAAAGTTTCCAGCATTGACGAACGAGTGACGCGCAAAATACGCGCCCACACCACATAAGACAAAGTTAAAATGGGCAAAACCAGGTGACGCAACGCATCCCAAAACACATCCATACGGCCATTGAGCAACCCATCAACGGTATTTAGCTGGGTATAGCGATGGAAATCAGGTGACGTAACAACGACATTAATGGAATCAGATAGACGACCCGGTGGGAACCAGCCCAGCTTCGTATAAAACACGAGCAGAACAAGTAACCCAAAAACAAAGGTGGGGAAAGACCAGCCTATCGTTGTAAAAACACGTATGATTTGATCAATCGGTTTATTGTGGTTAATAGCCGATATAACCCCCAACCAAATACCAATGCCAATAATAGGAAACGCGCTCCACAGTGCCATCTCAACCGTAGCGGGCAGACGCTGCGCGATCATATCTATGACATCCTGCCGCCCACTGCGGGAAAAACCCAAATCACCGCGCAGCACGCCACCCTCTACTTCACCGGTATTCCGGTCTTTATGCCCAACCAGCCAGCGCCAATATTGAATATAAAACGGATCGTCCAATCCATACTTGGCAATGATGGCATCAATTGCGCCCTCATTATGTGGAATACTTGGCACATACAAAGCAGAGCGTTCCACCGGTGTAAGCAGTTGCAGCATGGCAAAAATCAAGAGGGTTACACCCAGCATGGTGAGCGGTAACTGCAACAAACGGCGAATGATATAAGCTGTCATTGGCAAATTCCTCTTTGAAACAAAGCGGCAAACAAGCAAATTGGTAAATTGGTGGCAAACACCAATTTACCAATTTGCCCGAATATGGACTTGCGTTATATCTGGTTATATGCTTGCTGCAAAAGCTCGCTAACATAGAAACAGATAGGTTCGCTTGTCCACATCCCGAATGATGATTTGATTACATTATCCGCCAGCATCCAGACTCAAAGGATAGATGTAACGGTGGGAGCTAACGAGAGGATGATAGTAGTAACCGTTGACCCAACGCATTTCAAAGGAGACATCGCCTCCCTGCGAAAGCACAACTTCTGGTACATATTCGTGACGCAAACGGCCGATTTCATAGTACAATTCAGCTCGTTTCGCCGGGTCAGACTCAAGCACAGCCTGTTCAATCAACGGCCGGAAAATATCCCTGACCTCATCAGGCATATTTTGCCGACCAGCAAAGGTACCAATCAAGTACGGCTGCACCCAGTTATGCGGATCATGATAATCCTCACCCCAGGAGCTAAGTGCCACAGGAAGCTGCCCAGCGCGGAACGCACTAAAGTAGGTTGCCGAAGGCAGGGTAACAACTTCAAGCTGATACGCCGGGTTAACCGCACGCAAATTCGACTGCAAAATTGCCAGCGCAGTCATACGCATCAAATCACCCGTTGTTGTCGTAGCCTGAACGCGGAAGCCTGTGTCGGGCAAAGCACCATCCCATGCCTGCGCCATTTCTTCTTCACACTTTGCCAAATCAAAGGGATACATTTCCTGGTCAGGGTTATAGCCCAACATACCAGCGATGATAACACCATTATTGCGCGTACCATCCCCATTCTGACCATCTGAAATCAACGTATCATAATCAAAGCAGTAGCTAAACGCCTTGCGAACGTGAAGATCAGAGAAGAAATCGGGCGGAATCCCATTGCCATCTAGTTGACCACTACCAATGTAGGGATTATTCCCTTGATCATCAGTCTTGACGTTGAAGTTCAGGAAAATGTCGTTACGGCTGGTAGAAGGCAGGTTCGGCCACATCCGCAATGGCCCATCAGGGGTATCGGTCGGCGTACACTCACCAGTTTTATAATCACAAATCTCACCAACCAGGAACTGAGCCTGCGGGCGGTTGGCAGCCGGCACTGTTACCCAGGCAGCATCACCAGCTTGCAGCATGGCAAAGCGGGTACCCCATTCACTCACGGTTTTGTGAACAATACGCTTGATTGTGGCTACACCACTGGGGCCATCATCCCACATGGCATCGCCTTCCTGACGCCAGTAATTTTCGTTAGCAGTCAGCACCCACTCTTCATCAGGTGTCCAGTGATCGAGGATGTAGGGGCCAGTACCATTCGCCACATAGCTAAGGGCATCGTCTTCTGAGCCAGGGGCATAAAAATTCTGCCAAGTGTCACAAGAGCCATCCCAGTCGCCATTTTCGATAGCCCAATCTTGGTCAACCACAAAGGCCCAGGGTTGGGCAATAATCGCCATAAGAGGTCCCCAGGGACGCTCCAGGGATACGGTAAAGGTTCCAGCCGCATCATCCGCGACAAGACGCGCCTTGACATCTTCACAGACGGCAACAAGTTCTTCCGGGGACGCATTGGCAATAAGAGCTTCACGGTCGCCAGCATATGCACCCTCAGCAATCATTTCCGTAATGTCGCCTGTGCCATATCCCATAATAGCTTCAATCATCATCCACTGCCCACTATTGGGGCTGGACTGTAACAAACCGCGTGCCCAAGAATAGGCCGCATCGCTGGCTGTTAAGTCGTTGCCATTGTGGAACTGCACACCAGGGCGAATATTAAAGGTATAGGTCAACCCATCGGCAGAAATGCCCCCATTTTCTACACTTGGCACTTCTACAGCCAACATGGGGACATAGCCCTTGGATTCATCCCGGTTCGGATAGATCAACCCTTCATAAATGTTGTAGATCATATCAAAACTGGTGCCTTCATAGGCCAATTGGGGATCCATCGAGCTGATGTCACCAGCATCTACAAATGTGAGCGTGGATGGGTCTGGGGCGGCCATGGAGCCGGCCGCTTCTTGTTCTGCGGGAACCTCAACAACGACTTCCTGAACTTCGGTAACAACACGAGTTACCTCAACTGTGTCACCTGCTTCGACGATGGTTTCTGTAACAACGCGAGTTACTTCTACTTCAACCACCTCGGGGGAGGCACAAGCTGCAAGCCAAAGCACTGTCAACAGCATCAACCCCACTAACAGGGGTAATTTTTTGTTAAGCATTTTCCTCTCCTCATAACTAAAAATATTGATATACGTGCTAAATCCTCTTAAACATTGGGTTGTGCGGCTTCAAACGACTCTCTTATCACCTCCTTTCCACTAAACTCATTCTTTTTACGCCTATCATTCACTTATTTTGAAAGCAAACAACATATATAACACAATGTTTTCTTAGTATGGCAAGGGTGATGTTTTTGCTTTGCGCCATATTTGGTATGCAGAACAAAATAAGTAGAGGCCAAGCAGAATGCAAGAGTATAGTTTCTTCCATTTACAAGTCAAAAAATGGCACGTCTGACAACGGCAGTCAGTAGTTTGTGATTCTTTGGTATCTCGTAGAGTAATCGGCACATCTGGTAAAGCGGATTGGCAATCTGCCCGACCATTGATGCCAAACCCTTGAGTTCCCAAAGACCCTGGCTTGCTGCTACCTAACACTTGCCCACAAACATTTCAAATATGCCCCTTCGGGAAAAGCAATGGGGTGGTCAACGGCGTGGAAGGTGTGGGTTATGTCGCCCAAGATGCGGTTTTCGGAGGCTATGCCTTGCGCCACGGCCTGGAAAAAGTTGGACGCTGTTACCCGGCTGGAGCAGGAGGCGGCGACTAGCTGCCCACCGGGGCGCAGCAGCCGCGCCCCCAGCCGCGCCAAACGGCCGTAACTGCTCAACGCCCCCGCCACCTCACTTTGCCGTTTGGCAAAGGCGGGCGGGTCAATGACCACCACGTCAAACTGCTGCCGGCCGTCGGCCAGTTGCGTCATGGCGCGGAAAGCATCCCCCAGCAGCAGTTCGTGTTCAGCGTTGGCAACGTTGGCAAGGTGCTGGTTGAGCTTGAAGTTGCGAACGGCCGTTGCCAATGCCGGTTGACTCAAATCCAGACTCACCACCCGCGCCGCCCCACCCCGCGCCGCATAAAGCGAAAAGCCCCCCGTGTAGGCAAACACATTCAGCACCGACCTGCCCGCCACCAACCCCTCCAACCGCGCCCGGTTCTCCCGCTGGTCAAGAAAAAAGCCCGTTTTTTGCCCGCGTACCACATCGGCCTCAAACCACAGCCCATTTTCCAAAAAGCGCACCGCGTCCACCGGCTTGCCCAGCAAATGCTGCCCGTCACGCAGCCCATGCAGCGGCTCACGGTCACTCTGCACGGCGCGGCTCAGGCGCAAGACGATGCGCTCCGGGTTCAGCGTTTCAAGCTGCTGTAGCACCGGCTCCAGATGGGGAACCCAGGCGGCGGTGTAAAGTTTAACCACCAGCGTCTGGTCGTATTTGTCCACCACCAGCCCCGGCAGGCCGTCGTTTTCGCCGTGGATGAGGCGGTAGCCGGTGGTCTGGTTGTCAAAATGGGCAGTGCGCTGGAAAACGGCCGTTTTCACCCGCTCCCCAAACCATTCCCCATCAATCGCCACCCCCTCCCCGTACTGCAAAACCCGCACCCGAATCGGCGAGGCCGGGTCATACAGCCCCACGGCCAGAAAGCGGTTTTTGCGGTCAAAAATCACCGCCAAGTCTCCAGAACGGCCGTTATGACTCTGCTTCGTAATCCCTTCGGCAAACAGCCACGGATGCCCACCGCGCACCGCCCGCTCCGCCGCAGGTGTAATCCGCAGCGCCAGACGTTTCCGTTCCGTCAGTTCTCTTATCACCGTTCGCCAACTGCCATTGCTATTTCCTTCGTGCATCCACCCATTCTAGCGTAAAATTGTGGGAAAGTAACTGGGCGACTGGGAGACTGCGAGATTACAGTCTCCTAATCTCTTAATCTCCCAGTCTCAAATTTAATCTACATGAAACAAGTAACCGTCTCCATTCCAGCCACAAGCGCCAACCTTGGCCCTGGCTTTGACTGTTTGGGGCTGGCGCTCAGCCTCCACAATGAATTTACGCTTACGGGTTCCAACGCGCCCGATGCCCCACCCCTCACGATTGCGGCCAGCGGGGTGGATGCCCATAAAATTCCTACCGATGCCAGCAATTTGTTTATCCAGTCGGCGGAATTGATTTTCAGGAAGGTGGAAAAACGGCCGTTTTCCCTCCACCTCACGCAACACAACTGCATCCCCGTCGGCAGCGGGCTGGGCAGCAGCTCAACGGCCGTTCTTGGCGGCATGCTCGCCGCCAACGCCCTCGTAAACGGCGGCCTCAGCCGCGACGACATTCTCCAGCTTGCCACCACCCTCGAAGGCCACCCCGACAACGTAGCCCCGGCCCTCTACGGCGGGCTGGTTTTGGGTGTGCAAAGCGAAGATGGGCTACACGTCGAACAATTTCCCATTCCGCCGCTGCAAGCTGCTGTCATTCTGCCCGACTTCCACCTGCTCACCAGCGAAGCCCGCGCCGCCCTCCCCAGCCACATCCCGCTCAAGGATGCCATCTACAACACCAGCCGCATCGGGCTGCTCATCCACGCCCTGCAAACGGCCGATTTTGCCAAGCTCAACATCGCCATGCAGGACAAATACCACCAGCCCTACCGCATCCCGCTCATCCCCGGCATGGCCGAGGCGTTTGCCGCCGCCCGCCACGCCGGAGCCGCCGCCCTGGCTCTCAGCGGAGCCGGCCCCAGCCTCATCGCCTTTGCCCCGGCCAACCACCACGCCATCGCCGCCGCCGCTCAGGAAGCGTTTGCCCAGGCGGGGCTAACCAGCCGCACCTGGCTGCTGTCGCTGGATACAACGGGAGCGTGTGTGACAATTGCCCACTAAAACGGCCGTTTTTCGGTAAGAACCCCCTCTTGTGGGTCGTCATCCCTTTATAACTCTGCTAAACTATAAAGTTGAGGTAGCAACGTTTCCCAAACTTGTGGGTTTAACATTCCGGCAACCAACTCCCACTCCCACGGAGCCACACTGTCTGGGGCGTGGCCTCAGAGCAAGCCACATTAATAAACGAAGGAGTGGCGATTCTTAACCTAAATAATTGACCACAAAAACCAAGAAAGTGTTCAACTTGTTTAATCGCCAGTCCCAACAACTTCGCCTAAACCATCCAAAGGAGATATGAATGGAAAAGGAAACACTATTGGACTGGTATCGGCAGATGGTGCTTATTCGTCGGTTTGAAGAACGAAGCGATGAGCTATACCAGCTAGAAGGGAAGATCAAGGGGTTCTTGCACCTGTACATTGGGCAAGAAGCCATCGCCGTCGGCACCATTGCCGCCCGCCGCCCCCAGGATCACCTGATTACTGCCTACCGTGATCACGGCCACGCGCTTGCTGCTGGCCTGGAAGCAAAACACGTTTTAGCGGAACTCATGGGCAAAGCAACGGGTGTCGCCGGTGGACGCGGTGGCTCCATGCACCTCGCCAGCCGCGACCGCCATTTTTGGGGCGGCTATGGCATCGTCGGTGCCCACTTGTCGCTGGGCGTTGGCCTGGCCCTGGCCGAAAAATACCGCGAAAGCGAATTCGCTGCCATCTGCTACTTTGGCGATGGAGCTACCAACATTGGCTACTTCCACGAATCGCTCAACATGGCGGGCGTGTGGCAGCTACCCATTTTGTTTGTGTGCGAGAATAACAAGTATGGAATGGGAACGGCCGTTGATAAAGCCTCCGCCAACCCCGTCATCTCCGACAAAGCCCGCGCCTACTGCATCCCTGCCAAACGCATAGACGGCAACAACATCCTCGAAGTGTATGAAGAAACCAGCGCCGCCCTCGCCAAAATCCGCGCCGGGGAAGGCCCCCAATTCCTGGAAATGATGACCTATCGCTACGAAGGCCACAGCATCGGCGACCGCACCCGCTACCGTCCCGAAGGGGAACTCGACCAGTGGCGCGACGAAAAAGACCCCATCGCCGCCCTGCAAAAGCATTTGCTTACCGAAGTCGGTGTTTCTGAAGCCGAACTCATGGCAATTCAGCAAGATGTCAACCGGGAAATGGACGAAGCCGTGCGCTTCTCCAACGAATCCCCACTACCAGAGCTAAACACACTCTACAACCACATTTACCCGGAGGCATAACCCAATGGCACGACTTACTCTACGCGAAGCAATTACCGATGCGCTGCGGGAAGAAATGCAGCGCGACGACAACGTTTTTATCATGGGCGAAGAAGTGGCCGACTGGGGTGGCACCTACGCCGTCACCAAAGGCTTTTTAGAAGAATTTGGCCCCCGCCGCGTCCGCGACACCCCCATCTCGGAAATGGTCATCGCCGGAGCCGCCACCGGAGCCGCCATGGCCGGGCTGCGCCCCGTCGCCGAATTCATGACCATCAACTTCGCCTTTGTCGCCTTTGATGCCATCATCAACCACGCCGCCAAGGTCAGCTATATGTTCAACGGCCAGTTTGACTGCCCGGTGGTTTTCCGCGCCCCCGGCGGCGGCGGCAAGCAGCTTGGCGCCACCCACAGCCACACCCCAGACGTGATCTTTGCTCATTTTCCCGGCCTCAAAGTCGTCTGCCCCGCCACCCCCTATGATGCCAAAGGGCTGCTCAAATCCGCCATCCGCGACAACGGCCCAGTGCTGTTCATCGAACCCGTTCCGCTCTACACCTCTCCCAGGGTGCGCGATGAGGTACCGGAAGGGGATTTCACCGTTCCCATCGGGGTGTCGGACATCAAACGGGCAGGTTCCGACGTGACAATCATTACCTATGGCGAAGGGCTGCACATTTCGCTTGACGCGGCTCGCCAACTGGAGCGGGAAGGGATTGAAGCCGAGGTGGTTGACCTCCGCACCCTGCAACCGCTGGATATGTCGGTGCCGCTGGCTTCGTTCAAGAAGACGTTCAAGGCGGTGGTTGTCGAATTTGGTCATCAGACGTATGGTATTGGGGCAGAAATTGTAGCGCGGCTGCAAGAAGAGGCGTTTGATTATCTGGATGCCCCCATCAAGCGGGTGGCCCAGAATGATGTGCCAGCCCCCTATTCTGGCTTGCTGGAAAAAGCGGCACTGCCCGATGCCGACAAGGTTGTGGCCGCTGTCAAGGAGATTCTCTGATGGCTGAGTTTATTTTGATGCCCACGCTGGGCTTTGATATGGAAGAGGGGACGATGGGCCCCTGGATGAAGCAAGTTGGCGACCCGGTGAAAAAAGGGGATGTGCTGGCAGAAATTGAGTCGGACAAGGTGACACAGGAGCTGCAGGCGCGTGCCGAGGGTGTGCTGCTGGCGCAGCTTGTCAAACAAGGGGATGCGATCCCGGTGGGTAGTAACCTGGGTATCATCGGCGCGGCGGGTGAGGATATTGCGGCGATGCTGGCGCAGGCTGGCGTAGCTGCTCCCGTGGCTGCCGTCCCACCAGAGCCAGAGCCTGCGGCTGTAGCGTCTGCGTCTACATCACCCGCTTCGGCCACCCCTGCCAACGTTCTGTCCGACGAATTCCCCGACGGTGTACGGGCTACTCCGGTTGCCCGGCGCATGGCCGAGGAATCCCACATAAACTTGGCAAGCGTGCCGGGGTCAGGGCCAAACGGCCGTATTCGCAAAGCCGACATCGAAGCCTACCTCGCCCAACCGCAGCCCAAAGCCCAACCCGCTGCTCCAGCCCCCACCCCGGCTCCGGTTCCGGCACACGCTGTTGCTCCAGCCCCAACGCCGGCTCCCGTCAAAGTGGGCGATGACGACACCGTGATCGAAACCTCGCGGCTGCGCCAGGCCATTGCCCGCCGCATGGTGGAAAGCAAAACCACCGTGCCGCACTTCCAGGTCACGTCAGAAATTGACATGGGCGCCGCGCTTGACCTGCGTAAGCAGATTAACGGCAACTTGCCGGATGATCAAAAGGTGTCGGTTAATGACCTGGTGGTAAAAGCGGCAGGGCTGGCTCTGCGTGACTTCCCCAATTTGAATGCGTCGTTTGGCGGCGACAGGATTATTCGTCACAACCGGGTGAATGTGGGAACGGCCGTTGCCGTCGAAGGCGGTCTGCTCACCGTGGTGCAAAAAGACACCGACACCTCCACCATCTCCAAAATTGCCCGCGACAACCGCGACATGATCGCCCGCGCCCGCAGCGGCAAAGTCCTCCCCGAAGACGTTAGCGGCGGCACCTTCACCATCAGCAACCTGGGGCCATACGAAGTCGAAAACTTCATCGCCATCGTCAACCCACCCGAAGCCGCCATTCTGGCCGTGGCCTCAGCCCGCAAAGTCCCCGTCGTTGTCAACGACGAACTTGCCATCGGCATCCGCATGAAAGCCACCATCTCCGCCGACCACCGCATCACCGACGGTGCCGAGGCGGCGCAGTTCATGAAAGCCTTCAAGGACATTCTGGAAAACCCCATGCGGCTTTTGCTGTAAACAAAGATTGGGGGGGAGTGAGCGCCTAATCTCTGAGTCTCTCACTGCCCCCCAATCTTTCACGCCCGATTCACACCACTGTAAAATCCTTAAATTCTTCCTTAAGAAAAACCTGCTATACTGGGTACCATTCAGCAAAGATGTTCCCGAACACTATACGGTGAACAAATTTCCCAGGAGAGGTAGTATCTATGTCCACCATCCTTGTCATTGACGACGACGAACTGGTGTCCCGCACCCTGCAGCGCACGCTGAAGCATTATGGCTACCAGGTCATGTCTGCCCATAGTGGCACAGAAGGTCTCCAGCTTGCCCGCCGCCACCGCCCCGATCTGTTTATTCTTGATATTATGATGCCGGGATTGAACGGCTACGATGTTTGCCGCCAAATTCGTGGAGACCCGTTGCTGAGAGATTTGCCAGTTCTTTTCCTGACTGCCAAAGCCAAGGATGAAGACAAAATCGAAGGGTTCCGTGCCGGAGCTGATGATTATCTTAGCAAGCCATTCAATATGGAGGAGCTGGAATTGCGGGTAAAGGCAATTTTGCGCCGCGTGCTACCCAAGATCAACGAACCAGAACAATCAACCCAGGTTGTGGTGGGAAATGTCGTTCTGGATTGCCGTACCTTCAAGGTAAAAACCCCCAGCGACACGGTGCTGTTGACCAACGTGCAGTTTGACCTGCTGTACCATTTGATGAGCAATGCCGACCAGGTTTTTAACAGCCAGCAGTTGCTGCAAGATGTGTGGGATTATCCCCGCGACACGGGCAGCCCGGAACTGGTTCGCGCCCACATCAAGAATTTGCGGGAAAAGATTGAGCCTGTGCCCAGCCGGCCGATCTACATTCGCACCATTCAGGGTCACGGCTACACCTTTTCCTCCGCTTCTACTTACGAATAGGTGATTGACGATCTCGGTCATTTCGAGAAATAATTAGCAAAGCGGCGCACACCTGTTTATTGGCCGCATCATACCTGTCATAAACGACAGGGGCGCAGGGTTTTATCTGCGCCCCTGTTTTTTGTTGGGGATAAGCAACCGTATCATGAATCCTGTTCACACACCTGCACGGCACAAATCGGCGCAAATTCTGGTTGTAGATGACGAGACGGAAATTGCTGATTTTCTAGCTGATTTTTTGATCAAAAAAGAAGGATACAAAGTCTCGATTGCTAATGGTGGACGAGAAGCCATTGAGTTTTTGGAAGCAACGCTGACCACTGAATTAGAGATTGATCTGGTTCTGCTGGATATGCGGATGCCGTATGTGGATGGGAAGGATGTGCTGAACTGGATTCGCCACCACCCAGAACTGCAATATACGCGGGTGGTGATGCTGACGGCGGCGGCGGGGAATGAGGAAAAGGTGGAGGCACTGGAGTCGGGGGCGGATGATTTTATTACGAAGCCATATTATCCACAGGAACTACTGGCGCGGGTCAAGACAATTTTGCGAACACAGCAGCTTGAAAAACAGCTCCAGCGGCAAAGCCAGCAGTTGGCAGCACTGAACCGATTGGGGCAAAGCGTGGCGGCAACGCTGGAGACGAGCGAGGTGTTGGCAACGGCCGTTGAAGGGATGAGCCACGTTTTAGGCGTTGAGCTGGCAGCAGTTTTGATGCTGGAGGGGGGACAACTGCGCTACAAACATTTGCGTCACAATAACAAAGAGCTGCCGTTAACACAGTTGCCGATTATTCCAACCACAACAGGTTTGTTGGGAGAGGTGTACCATGGACAAACGGCCGTTTTTCTCAACACCCCCCACGACAACCCCCGCTTCAACCCCGCCACCGACTCCCCACCCGGCCATACCATTCACAACATCATCCTCACCCCCCTCGTCGTGCGCGGCCGGCCGGTTGGCATCCTCACCGCCTTTAACAAAAAAGAAAGCCAATTTTCTGACGTTGACCTCGACCTCTTCGCCTCCCTCGCCAGCTCCATCAGCGAAGCCATCGAAAACGCCTGGCTCTTCCAGCGCATCCGTGTGCGCCAGCAAGAGCTGCTCGAAAGCCGCAACACCCTCCAAGCCCTTATAAATGGCATCCCAGACCCCATCTATACCATCAACGACCATTGGCAGCTTGTCGCCGTCAACAAAAGCAAGGCCGATGCCCTCCAAAGCGACGGCGACACCCTCTCCGGCCAGACCTGTTACCGCGCCTTCTTCAACCGCACCACCCCCTGTGACCATTGCCAGGTAGCGCAGACGCTCAACAAAAAAGAGGCACGCAAGTGGCTGGTGAGCTGGTTTGGCGATGACCACTTGCCACAAGAGTGGCAAGTCAATGCCTACCCCATCCCCAGCACCCAGGCCAGCTCCGCCCGCGCCGTCATCGTCTGGCAAGACCGCACCGATGAGCGGCGGCTGGAAAATTCGCTGCTGCAGGCGGGTAAACTGGCGGCGATTGGGCAACTGGCGGCCGGCGTGGCCCATGAAATCAACAACCCGCTCACAGCCATCAACGCCAACGCTCAGATGCTAAAAATGCTGATGCCCAAGAGCGACGAAAATTATGAGGCCGTTGAGCTAATCGCCCTGGCCGGAGACCGTGCCACCAAGGTGGTGCGTGGCCTGCTCGACTTTGCCCGCCAGGCACAATACACGTTTAATGCCGACGACATCAACGAGTCTATCCAGCAGGCACTTGACCTGGTGCAATACCAACTCAATTCCTCCTCGGTGCAGGTCATCCACAATATGTCACACCAACTGCCACTTGTTGTCGCCAGTTGGGAACATCTCAAAAGTGTTTGGCTCAATCTTCTGGTTAACGCCCGTGACGCAGTACAAACTCTGCCCGAAAATCGGCAAATTGAAATTATCACCCGCATGGACAAGGACAAGGGGCATGTACAGGTATTGATTCGAGATAACGGCAAGGGGATGTCGGCGGCTGAACTGGAACATATTTTTGAGCCATTCTACACCACCAAAGACCCAGGCAAAGGCACAGGGCTAGGGCTGGCGACCTGCCACCGCATTATTGAGCAACACAATGGTGAAATCAATGTTGTAAGTGCGCCAGGCAAGGGAACAACTTTCATCATTCGTTTACCAGTGGAAAGATAATCTTAAATGTAAGATAATACCCTCATGAATAGAATGATGATACCGGCAGAAATAAGTATAGGGGACGTTTTGCGGCTTTCGCTCCCATCGAATACGCAGCTGGGGGGAAAAGCTGACCAGGCACGACGCAGTGTGGATTGGGTCGTGATTATAACGCAGTGGGATGATTTGCCTGAACAGGTGCAAACGGGGGATTTGGTAATCATTCCAGCGCATTTACAAACGGCCGTTGGTGAAAGCCAATTCAAACAATACCTGCGCCAATTTGCCACCCAACACGTCACCGGTCTCATTTTATTTGCCCCCATCTCCCTCGAACTAAACTCAAACGCCTACGACCTCAACCTACCCTTGCTGCTTGTTTCGGCCGAGACCACCCCGCGCACTGTCCATCAAGACATTGTTGGCCTACTTCATGACAGGCAAACTGCCACCGCCCAGCGCACCATGCAGCTCTATCGCCAGCTTGCCGAAATGTCACGCGAAGGGCAGGGGCTTCGTGCCATGACCGATGTCATGGCAAAACAAACGGGCAAGATTGTGGTTGTTCAAGACAAACGGCTAGACATTCAAGCCAAGAGCGGGATCAACAATGACAGCATTGATAGCAAGCTCCTGGAGAAATCACTCACCAATCGGGAAGAGCTGCCGCCAATCTTGCGCAACCGCAAAGCAGCCGCCAAGGCACGGCAGCAAAGCTATTGGCAAGCAATCGAATCCATTGACAACTACGCGCGGCTGGTCAGCCCCATCATTTCCGGCGACCGGGCACGGGGCTACCTTTCCATCGTGGGGCCGGCCGACGAACTTGACCAGCTTGACAACCTCGTTGCCGAATACGGTGCCGCCGCCTGCGCCCTGGAAATGGCAAAAGCCAAAGCCGTGAGCGAAGCCAAAAAAGAGCTACGTGGCAGCTTTCTGGAAGGGCTGCTTAACGGCTCCATGTCAGCACAGGAAATTGAACGGCTGGAAGGGCGGCTGGATCACGACACCAAACAGCCCCATATGATCATCACCCTCAACTGGGCCAATGCCGACGCCCCCTCGCTGCGCCGCCTGGAAACCACCATCAACTGGCTGTTAACCAACCACACCCGCGCCGCGCTAGTCTACATTTATGGCGGCCGCCACGTCTGCATTTTCCAGGCTTTGAAAAGCAGCGACGACACCGAAAGCGTCCACACTCTGACCCGCCGCATCCGCGAACAAATTGAAGCCGAATATCCTAATGCCAAAATCACAGGTGGTATAAGTGGCCCCGCTCTCGCTCTCACCGATTGGCCCCGCGTTTACAGTGAAGCGTTGCAGGCCATGCAGTTGGGGCAACGGCTCAGGCTCATCAACCAGGTTGTGGAGTACAGCAGCCTGGGCATCTATAACTTGCTGCGGGATTTGGAAGATCATGATTCAGTAAAAAAATTTAATCAGCAGGTCATTGGCCCGCTGGTTGCTTATGATGAGCAGCACAAGGGAAGCTTGATTGAGACCATTGATGCCTATTTTGTCCATCATGGCAACGTTAGCAAAACGGCCGAAGCACTGTATGTCCATCGCAACACCCTGCTTTATCGGTTAGAACGCATTCAAGAGTTAACGGGACATGATTTAGACCGGGCGGAAATGCGGTTAGCACTGCACCTGGCACTTAAATTCTGGCAACTGCGTCCCAAGGGGTAGACTTGTTGTACAGTTCACACAAAAGATAGCTGTTTTATTCTAACAAGTTGTCTGTAGATTTACCCCCTGTAATTTCCTATACTATTAAAGGCTTGCGCTGAAGTGCGCGGTTCAGTGGGAAATAGTGGGAATCAAAAAGGGCGGTTTCAGAACCGTCCTTTTTGGCTTTTACCGACCACGGCAAAATTGGGTTAGGCAAACTGCCTAAAAAAGCCTGCTTCTTCTTGTTAACAATGTACATGGCCGAAACTGGAGAGACTCTTTATACTACTTGACGCGAATCAAGCGTAAGGTTACTATTGTTGTCTGTAATGAACGAGTTTTTTGTATCTGTTCTCCTTCTCAACCTTCTTGTCCTCGTCCTTATTATTAACCATAAGGATGCAATGAGTGTTGGGTAAACGAAATGGATGCTGATTGAATAAAATGCACACAAACCGCCCAACAGGGCGGTTTTTTTGTTTGGGCAGATGTAGCGAATGAACAAGTTTTTCTTCCAGGGAATGAACAGGATGACAGCGGGTGGGCAAAACGGCCGTTTTGCGTCTCCATGCGCCATAATCCCTTCCCACCCCATCAACCCCCAACAAACCCATACCCATCCCTGTGTATTGAGGGCAGAAGACAAGACAAATTGTTTTCTGCCCTTTTTATTTGCCGAACTCTTTTCAGGAGTTAATTGCTATGCCAAGGAGCAAGAAAGATTATGAGTGAGATTAAAACGGGTGCAGAGATTATGTGGGAATGCCTCGTTCGTGAAGGAGTCAAAGTGGTTTTTGGCTACCCTGGCGGAGCCATCATGCCTGCCTACGATGCGATGCTCAATTATGATATTCACCATGTGCTGGTGCGCCATGAACAAGGAGCTACCCACATGGCCGACGGCTACGCCCGCGCCACGGGCAAGGTTGGCGTTGCCATTGCCACGTCTGGCCCTGGTGCCACTAACCTGGTCACCGGACTAGCCACCGCCATGATGGACTCCGTGCCGATTGTATGCATTACCGGGCAAGTTCCCATCTCCGCCATTGGTGGCGATGCTTTTCAGGAAACGGATGTGACGGGTGTGACCATGCCCATCACCAAGCACAATTACCTGGTCTCCAGTGCCGATGAGGTTGCCCGTGTGGTGCGTGAGGCGTTTCACATTGCCCGCAGCGGCCGGCCGGGGCCTGTCCTCATTGACATCTGCAAAAACGCCCAAATTGACAAAACCGAGTTTATCTACCCGGAAAAAATCAACCTGCCTGGGTATCGTCCCCCCAGACGCGCCCCCAAGAAAGATTTGGAGCAGGCAGCCAGGCTGATTGCCCAGGCCGAACGGCCGGTTATTTTGGCCGGGCAAGGTGTGCTGCAGTCGGGTGCCATGAAGGAACTGCGCGAGTTCGCCGAAAAAACTCAAACCCCCGTTGCCATGACCCTGCTGGGGCTGGGCGGGCTGCCCGCTTCCCACCCGCTAAGCCTGGGAATGATGGGGATGCACGGCGAGGCGTATTGCAACAACGCGATTCAGGGTTCCGACCTGCTGCTGGCGTTTGGGATGCGCTTTGACGACCGGGTGACGGGCAATTTGCGGACTTATGCCCCCCGCGCCCGCAAAATCCACGTTGAAATTGACCCATCTGAAGTTCACAAAAATGTCCATGTAGATGCGCCGCTGCTGGGCGACCTGCGCACTGTGCTGGGCGACCTGACGCCCATGGTTGATCCGATGGATCATGAGGAGTGGCTGGACAAAATTGCCGAGTGGCGCAACGATACAGAAAAGCGTGACATCATGGCCTGGCCGGATGATGGGCTGCTGTATGCGTCACACGTGGTGCGTGATTTGTGGGAATCAACAAGCGGCAACGCCATTGTGACCACCGACGTAGGACAGCACCAAATGTGGACGGCGCAATATTATCATATGGAACAGCCGTTCCGCTGGATTACGTCTGGCGGTGCGGGAACGATGGGGTTTGGGCTGCCGTCGGCTATTGGGGCGTGGTTTGCCCACCCGGACAAGGCGATTTGGGCGATTGTGGGGGATGGTGGTTTTCAGATGACGCAGGCGGAGCTGGCAACGGCCGTTCAGGAAGGTGCCAACGTCAAAATTGTTATCCTCAACAATGGCTACCTGGGCATGGTGCGCCAGTGGCAAGAGTTCTTCTTTGACAAACGGTACTCCGGCGTCAAAATGCTCAGCCCTGACTTTGTTAAGTTAGCCGATGCCTATGGCATCCCTGCTCGCCGCATCACCAAGCGGGAAGCTGTAACCGAGGCTGTGGCTTATGCCAACAGCATCAACGGCCCGGTGCTGCTGGAGTTCGTTGTGGAAATGGAAGAGGCTGTGTTCCCCATGGTTCCGGCCGGCGCCGACCTGGACGACATGCTGCGTCGCCCCATCCGCCGTCAAAGCGGCGACTAATCTTTGGGAGGAATGACAAATGAGACAAACACTTATCGCAATTGTAGAAAACAGACCCGGCGTTCTAAACCGTGTTGCCTCGCTTTTCCGCCGCCGCAACTTTAACATAGACTCTCTCAACGTGGGGCGCACCGAAGATCCCGACGTTTCGCGGATGACTATTGTAGTAGACAGCAACCAAGCCGATGCTCGCAAGGTAGAAGCCAATCTATACAAACTGGTCAACGTCATTGACGTGCAAGATGTAACCGGCCAGGAAGCCATTTTACGCGAGTTGGCTTTGATCAAGGTGAGCGCCTCGCCTGACAAGCGCGGCGAGGTTCTCAGCCTGGTCAACATTTTCCGCGCCGAGGTAGTGGATGTGAAAGCAGACGCGATGATCGTCCAGCTTACCGCTGACGAATCGCGGGTTGACAGTCTTATCGAACTGCTGCGCCCCGTTGGCATTCTGGAAATTGTCCGCACCGGCCATGTGGCTATGATGCGCGGCATCAACGAAGGCAAACGCTATACTCGCTGGGCCGATGCCGATGAAGAAGATTATTACACCAACGGCCACCACCTTGCTGGCGATTAAAACAGCCACACAGAACGCAAGCTAAACAAGGTACGTAAGAAGGGAAGAAGTTCAACTTCGTCTTAGAAGTTCAACTTCTTCTGAGAAGTTGAACTTCTAAATCGGCAAACAGCAGAAAGTGTCTAGTCCCGTTACCAGCCACTTTCTGATATATTTTGTCAGGAATAAGGTGTCGTTCCCGCTTGGGCAGGTATGACACCTGCAGAGTTACCAAATTCATATTATTAGGGAAAGAAAAAGGATTATGGCAAAAATTTATTACGACAAAGATGCAGACCTTAGCCTTCTTGAAGGCAAGAAGATCGCCGTGCTTGGGTACGGCAGCCAGGGACACGCCCACTCGCTCAACCTCAAGGATTCCGGCATGGATGTGGTGGTTGGGCTGTATGAGGGCAGCAAATCATGGCCAAAGGCTGAGGCTGATGGGTTGACAGTGATGAGTTCATTCGACGCTTGCGCCGCCGCCGACATCATCATGATGCTGACCCCCGACACGATGCAGGGCGACATTTACCAGCAGGCCGTAAAGCCCAACCTGGCTCCCGGCAAAACGCTGATGTTTAGCCACGGCTTCAACATTCGCTTTGGGCAAATTGTGCCGCCGGCCGACATTGACGTGAGCATGATTGCGCCCAAGGCACCCGGCCACCGCGTGCGCGAGGTGTTTACCGAAGGGGCTGGCGTGCCGGGTTTGGTGGCAGTGCATCAGGATGCCAGCGGCAACGCTTTGGCGCAGGCATTGGCCTATGGCAAGGCGATTGGCTGTGGCCGCGCCGGGATCATTGAAACCACTTTTACCGAAGAAACGGAAACGGATCTATTCGGTGAACAGGTGGTGCTGTGTGGTGGGGTGAGTGCGCTGGTGGAAAGTGCGTTCAACACGCTGGTGGAAGCAGGCTATCAGCCTGAAATCGCCTATTTTGAATGTCTCCATGAGCTGAAGCTGATTGTAGACTTGATGTACCAGGGTGGTCTGAGCTATATGCGCTATAGCGTGAGCGACACGGCGGAGCGTGGTGACTACATTGGTGGGCCGCAAATTATTACCGATGAGACGCGCCAGGCGATGAAGCGGATGCTGGGGGCGATTCAGTCGGGTGGTTTTGCGGAAGATTGGATTGATGAGAACAAAAACGGCCGTCCTACTTTTGTCGCCCAACGTGAGGCGGCGCGGGGCAGCCACATTGAAAAGGTGGGCAAGGAGCTGCGAGCGATGATGCCGTGGCTACACGCTAAAGAAGTTGAGTAATCGGTAATCAGTAATCGGTAATCAGTAGAATCCACTGATTACCGATTACCGATCACCGATTACTGGAAAAAACGGAGTAAGAAACGATGGACGAAGATGGTGTAAACATTCAGAAAGATCGAGTTATCATTTTTGATACGACATTGCGTGATGGGGAGCAATCGCCGGGGGCCACGCTTAATGTTGAGGAAAAAATTGAAATTGCCAAACAGCTTTCTCGTCTTGGGGTGGATGTGTGCGAAGCAGGCTTTCCTATCGCCTCGCTTGGTGACTTTGAGGCTGTGCGCCGGATCGCAGAAGAGGTGGGGTCGCTTGTTGAAGGGCGCAAAAATGGGCAGCCAATGGTTATTGCGGGTCTTGCTCGCGCCAACACAGATGACATTCAGCGTGCCTATGACGCGGTAAAGGCTGCGCCCCGCCATCGTATCCATACGTTTCTTGCGACGAGCGATATTCATCTGAAGCACAAGCTAAAGATTGACCGGGAAGAGTGCATTGACCAGGTGATCAAGGCAGTCTCGTTTGCCCGCAGTTTGTGTGATGATGTGGAGTTTTCGCCAGAAGACGCCGGCCGTTCTGACCCTGATTTTTTGGTGCAGGTGTTGACGGAGGCGATTAAGGCGGGGGCGACGACGCTGAATATTCCCGACACGGTTGGTTACAGGACACCGGATGAGTATGGTGGCTTGATTAAATATTTGATTGAGCATACGCCGGGGTCGGACAAGGTGGTTTGGTCTACCCATTGCCATAATGATTTGGGGATGGCGACGGCGAATTCGCTGGCCGGGGTGCTGAACGGGGCGCGGCAGATTGAGGTGACGATCAACGGGATTGGGGAGCGGGCTGGCAACACGTCGCTGGAAGAGGTGGTGATGGCGATGTATACCCGGCCGCAGGTGTTTGATGTGGAAACGAGCATTGACACAACGCAGTTGATGCGAACGAGCCACATGGTTAGCACCTATACGGGGATGTTGGTGCAGGCGAACAAGGCGATTGTGGGGGCAAATGCGTTTGCCCATGAGGCGGGGATTCACCAGGATGGGATGCTGAAGAACCAGGAGACGTATGAGATTATGCGGCCGGAGACAGTTGGGCTTCATGCGTCGCGGCTGGTGCTGGGTAAGCATTCGGGTCGCCATGCGTTTCGGACGCGGCTGGAGGAGATGGGGTATGATAACTTGGAGCCGGATGAGGTGCAGGCGGCGTTTAAGCGGTTTAAGCGGGTGGCCGACAAGAAGAAGGTGGTGACGGACGCGGATATTGAGGCGTTGATTGCGGATGAGATTTACCAGCCGCCGGAAATTTGGAAGCTGAACCAGATTCAGGTGTCGTGTGGTGACCAGAGTATTCCGACGGCTTCGGTGAGTTTGACGGGGCCGGATGGGGTGGAACACCGGGATGCGGCGCTGGGTACGGGGCCGGTGGATGCGGTGTATCAGGCGATTAGTCGGATTATCGGCCGTTCGGGGCGTTTGATTGAGTTTGCCATTAACGCGGTGACGGAGGGGCTGGACGCGGTGGCGGAGGCGACGATTCGGATTGAGCCGGAAAATGGGGATGCGTATCGGGTGAACCCGCAGACGAATCAGGCGATTGTGCGTTCGTTTAGTGGGCATGGGGCCAGTACGGATATTGTGGTGGCGAGTGCGCGGGCGTATTTGAGTGCGCTGAATAAGATGATGGCGGCTGAGGGGGAGGAGAGTAGTGCAGTGATGCAGAAGGGTTAGGAATGCGGGGTAATCGGTAATCAGTAATCAGTAATCGGTGAATAGTCGAGGTTCAACTGATTACTGATTACTGGTTACTGGTTACTGATTACTGGTTACTGAAAATGGCTCAATTTTATTCTGAATTAAATGATAAGCTGCGGGATTTTATTGGGGAGCAGAAGATTTTTTTTACGGCGAGTGCGCCGGAGGTGGGGCGGATTAATTTGTCGCCGAAGGGAATGGATTCGTTTCGCTGTTTGAGCAACCAACGGGTGGCGTATTTGAATTTGACGGGGAGTGGGAATGAGACGGCGGCGCATTTGGCGGAAAACGGCCGTTTAACGATCATGTTTTGTGGGTTTGAGAAACGGCCGTTAATCCTCCGCCTCTACGGAACCGGCCGCGCCGTTCATTGGCGCGATGCCGAATGGGATGAGCTGTTTGCGCTTTTCCCCGACGAACCGGGCGCACGCCAAATCATCGTCATGGAGATTGAAAGCGTGCAAACCTCCTGTGGCTTTGCTGTCCCATTTTTTGATTACCAGGGGGAACGCGAAACCCTGCGAAAACATGCCGAAAGCCTTGGCCCGGACGGCATCCAGGATTACTGGGAAAAGCACAACGTCGTGAGTATTGATGGGCTGCCAACAAAGCTGTTTTCATAGCTTGATAAAACTACGGAAATCCCGTAATATGCAATATAGCAGTAATAATCATGGAATTCGAGTGGGATGATTACAAAGAGCAAAGTAACTACAGCAAGCATCGAATTCGCTTCCGCCAGATTATCCCAGCTTTCTTTGATCCACGTAGACTTGAATATGAGGATCCAGAGCAATCGGAAGAACGTATTCGCCTCATAGGACAAGTGCATGGACGTGTCGTGTTTGTTGTATATACATGGAGAGGTGAAAACGTTCGGATCATCTCGGCAAGAAAGGCGACAAAAGATGAACAAGAAAAATATAACGCGGGTTAAAGCAACAGCAGCAGAACGATTCAATGACGCAGACTGGGCAGCATTTGACACACTCTCTGACGAAGAGGTGGTTGCACAGGCTAAGAATGACCCCGATGCCCAACCATCTTCGGCTGCAGAATTGCAACAGTTTCAGCGTGCCGTCAATGTAAAAACAATCCGCAAGCAGCTTGCCATGACACAAGAAGAATTTGCCCATGCCTTCCAACTTTCGCTGGCGACTTTACGTGACTGGGAGCAAGCACGAACGCAGCCCGACCAAGCAGCTCGCACGCTTTTAAAGATCATTGCCCACAATCCAGATTTGGTACGTGAAGCACTGAGTCAATATCCATTAGCTGATTAAGAGGGTTATTGGTTATTTGTTAATCGTTATTGAAACGTGCTTTAGCCAATAACAAATAACCCAATAACAAATAACCATGAACATAGATTTCAACCAAGCTCGTGCCGAAACGCCCGGCTGTGAAAATGTGATGCATTTTAACAATGCAGGGTCGTCGCTGATGCCGCAGGCTGTGCTGGATAGCATGGTGGCATATTTGCGTCTGGAGGCGATGATTGGGGGGTATGAGGCGGCGGGGAAGACGGCGGCTCTGGAAACGGTGTATGACCGTATTGCCGAACTGCTGAATTGCCACCGGGATGAGGTGGCGCTGATTGAAAACGCGACGCGGGCGTGGGATATGGCGTTTTACAGCGTTCCGTTCCGGCCGGGCGACCGGATTTTGACGGATTATGCGGCGTATGCCAGCAGTTATATTGCTTTTTTGCAGGTGCAGCGGCGGTTTGGGGTGGAGATAACGGCCGTTTCCAACGACCACCACGGGCAAATCTCCATCGAAGCCCTGCGCCAGCAAATGGACGACCGCGTAAAGCTGATTGCCATCACCCACCAACCCACCAACGGCGGGCTGGTGAACCCGGCAGCAGAGGTGGGCAAAGTAGCGCGGGAGGCAGGCGTGCTGTATTTGCTGGATGCGTGCCAAACGGTGGGGCAAATGCCACTGGATGTGGACGCAGTTGGCTGTGACATGCTCTCGGCAACGGGGCGCAAATTTTTGCGCGGGCCACGCGGCACAGGCTTTTTATATGTGCGGCAAGCTGTTTTGGAGCAACTGGAGCCGCCGTTTCTGGATTTGCACGCCGCTAAATGGACGGCGCGAGACGAGTATGAGCTGCTGCCGAATGCGCGGCGGTTTGAGAATTGGGAGCGGAATTTTGCGGGAATTGTGGGGTTGGAAACGGCCGTTTCCTACGCCCTCGACTGGGGACTGGACAACATTTGGCAGCGCACCCACACCCTGGCCGCCCAGCTTCGTCAGCAGCTCAACGCCATTCCCGGCGTGGCCACCCACGACCTGGGCGCGGTAAAAGGGGGCATTGTGACGTTTACGGTGGATGACATGGCGGCCGAGGATATTAAGAGAATTTTGGCAGCGCAGAAGATAAATGTCACGACCTCAACTGTTTTTTCAACGCGGCTGGATATGGAGGCGCGCCATTTGCCAACGCTGGTGCGGGCTTCGGTGCATTATTACAACAGTGAGGATGAGGTTGCGCGGTTTTGTAGCGCAATTGAGGGTATGATCAAATAAAGAAAATGGCAACGCGGACCACAGCCCAAATTCGAGCGACGTGTTTTCAAAAACACAATAACAAAAAATCCGTGATTATCCGCTTCAATCCGCGTCATCCGCGATGCCATTTCGGGAAATATCTATGGAAAATTTAGCCTGGTGGCAAACGGCCGTTTTTTATCAAATCTACCCCCACAGCTTCGCCGACGGCAACGGCGACGGCGTGGGCGATCTGTTGGGCATCCTGCAAAAGCTCGACTACCTGCAAGATTTGGGCATAGATGCCGTTTGGCTCTCCCCCCATTATCCCTCCCCCCGCTTCGATATGGGGTACGACATCGCCGACTATACGGCCGTTGACCCCATCTACGGCACCCTCGACGAGTTCAAACAGCTTCTGGACGGGCTGCACGCACGCGGCATGAGGCTGATTCTCGATCTCGTCCTCAACCACACCTCCAACCAGCACGCCTGGTTCCAGGAATCACGCCGCAGCCGCGACAGCGCCAAACGGGATTGGTACATTTGGCGCGACGGCAAAGACGACGCCCCGCCCAACAACTGGTACTCCATTTTTGGCGGTCCCAGCTGGACCTATGACGAAACAACCGACCAATATTACTACCACTTTTTCTTCAAAGAACAGCCCGACCTCAACTGGCGCAACCCCGAAGTCAAAGCCGCCCTGTTTGCCGCCATGCGCTTCTGGCTCGACATGGGCGTAGATGGCTTCCGGCTCGATGCCATCGAATCCCTCTTCGAACACCCCGACCTGCCCAACCATTCCGGCCGCTACACCGACATGGATATGTTCCGCACCTTCCAGCGCGACCCCGACGCACCCAGCTTTGCCGACACCTCACGCCACCTGTTCACCTACCAAATGCGGCAGCCCGGCATTCATGAGCTGTTCCAAGACATTCGCGCCCTGGTGGATGAATACGGCGACCGGGTGCTGGTGGGCGAAACCGACGACATTGCCTATCACGGCCAAAACAACGACGAACTGCACCTGGTGTTCAACTTTTCGCTGATGCACCGCAAACCCATTACGCCCCAGCTCATTCGCGCCAACCAGCAGCAACGATTGGCCGCCCTGCCGGCCGAAGCGTGGCCGTGCAACACCCTGGGCAACCACGACAGCCCCCGCGCCTATACCCATTTTGGCAATGGCACAGACGATGACGCGCTGGCGCGGCTTTCGCTGGCGCTGATGTTGATGCTGCGCGGCACGCCGTTTCTCTACAATGGCGAAGAAATTGGCATGGGCAACTGGCTGCCCAATACGCTTGCTCTGTTCCGCGACAATGTGAGCCTGAATGTCTATAACACAATGGTGCGGCTTGGCACGCCGCCAGAGGAAGCGTTGACAAAGGCAGCGGCCAGCGGGCGCGACCAGTGCCGCACGCCGATGCAGTGGGACAATGCCGCCAACGGTGGCTTTAGCCCAGCCGGGGTAACGACCTGGCTACCCGTCAACCCCAACTACGCCACCGGGGTGAACGTGGCCGAGCAGCTTGCCGACCCTGGCTCACTGCTCAATTTTTACCGCCGTCTGCTGGCACTGCGAAAACAAAGCCCGGCCCTGATGGCGGGCGATTATGTGCCGCTGCACGAGGAGGCGGTGGATTATGTGGCGTTTTTGCGCCAAACGGCCGTTTCCACCCTCCTCATCATTCTCAACTACAGCCCCAACCCGCTAACGCTGGCGTTTGACGTGGCCGAGACGGGCAAGGTGTTGTTTTCGAGTGTGGGGGAACGGGGGGGAGAAACGGCCGTTCTTGCCACCCTTCCCCTCGCCCCCTTTGAAGTTTTGCTGGTTGAGCCACTGGGTATTGTATAATTCATCGAATAATATTTGGAGGAAATCATAATGAGTACAACCTATCAGCTAACCAAAGAACAGGATGACATCGTTCTGCGTTTTCCCCAGCAGCTATTAGATGACCAAGCCCTTGCTTACCTGCTCGACTATTTAGAACTATCAGCTATCAACCGCCGCAGCCAGCTAACAAGCCAGCAAGCCGAAAAACTGTCTGCTGAAATAAAGCAAGGTGCTTGGCAACGAGTCATGCATCTCTTTAAGGAGGAATAAGTAGCACAAACTCATCATGAAACTATATGGATACGGCGAAGATGCCCTAACCCTTTGGGCAATCCACAACAAACTCCATTTTATCTTGGCCTCTTTAGCTGATTCCAGCGAACCCCTCAACTGCCAGACCTTTTTTCGCCCTAGCTTTGGCCGTCGTGGTGGAGAAAACCGCTCAGAATTTGGCGAATTTGACTTTGTGATCCTCTCCGAACACACCCTTTACCTTGGAGAAAGCAAGTGGAGCCAATCGTCAGAAAAAGTTGAAAACAGGCAGCTTATCTTACGCCAAGAGCAAAAACTTCGTCACAAACTATTTCAATTCTACGTAGAACAGTGGGCTTTTGGTCATTATCAATCGTGGAATGAATTTTGCTTGGGGGCAGTACCTCACCTACAGCAGCTTGGCATCAAAAAGCCGCTGGCACCCCAGGGCAGTTTGTTGGCACAAAATCTGCAAACGATTCTGAGCGTGATCAAACAGCATTTTACTTCCATGCCCCAAATGCAAAATCTGTTGCTGTATTTCCACAAAGATATGGAAAACAGACAACTCCCTACCTCCGCAGGACAAGATTTCCGTCTTGTCCATCTTAATTATTCTCCTATCAGCCAAGATCATTTCGTTGTATTAACAGGACTAAACTAAACTGTTTACCGATTACCGTTTACCGATTACTTCCAAAAAACAAGGAGCAACTATGAGTAACCAACCCAGAACCACCTTCGACAAGATTTGGGACAGCCATGTCGTTGTCGAAGAGGCAGGCAGTCCCACTGTTCTGTACATTGACCTGCACCTGATCCACGAAGTCACCTCTCCCCAAGCCTTCACCGGGCTGCGCGAAAAGGGGCTACGGGTTAAACGGCCGTCCCAGACCGTCGCCACCATGGATCACTCCATCCCCACCACGCCGCTGCACATTCCCATCAGCGACGCCATTGCCGCCAAGCAAATTGCCACGCTGGAAGAAAACTGCCGCGAATTTGGCATCCCGCTGCACGGCATGGACAGCCCCAACCGGGGCATCGTCCACGTCATCGGGCCAGAACTCGGCATCACCCAGCCCGGCATGACCATCGTCTGCGGCGACAGCCACACCTCGACCCACGGTGCTTTTGGGGCGCTGGCCTTCGGCATTGGCACCAGCGAAGTGGAGCATGTGCTGGCGACGCAAACGCTGCTGCAGAGTAAGCCGAAGACGTATGCGGTGAATGTTAACGGCCGTTTATCCCCCAACGTCGCCGCCAAAGACATCATCCTCGCCCTCCTCGCCCGCATCGGCATCGGCGGCGGCACCGGCCACGTCTTTGAATATCGCGGCGACGCCATCCGCGCCCTCAGCATGGAAGAGCGCATGACCGTCTGCAACATGAGCATCGAAGGCGGCGCCCGCGCCGGCCTCGTCGCCCCCGACGACACCACCATCAACTACATCGCTGGTCGTAAATTAGCACCCCAAGGCGCAGCCTGGGACAAAGCCGTCGCCCATTGGCGCACCCTCACCAGCGACGAAGAGGCAACCTTTGACAAAGAAATCACCCTCGATGCCAGCACCCTCACCCCCATGATCACCTACGGCACCAACCCCGGCATGGGTATGGGCATCGCCGACATCATCCCCGACCCCATGAACATCGGCGACATCAGCGAACGCAACACCCTCATCAAAGCCCTCAACTACATGGACTTGCAGCCCGGCCGTCAGCTCATCGGCCAACCCCTTGACGTAGTGTTCATCGGAAGCTGCACCAACTCCCGCATCTCCGACCTACGCGAAGCTGCCGCCCTCATGCGCGGCCGCAAAGTCAGCGAAAACGTGCGCGTCATGGTCGTCCCCGGCTCCCAGGACGTGAAAAAACAGGCCGAAGCCGAAGGGCTAGACCAAATTTTCAAAGAAGCGGGAGCCGACTGGCGCGAAGCCGGTTGCTCCATGTGCATCGCCATGAACGGCGACCAGCTCCAACCCGGCCAATACGCCATCAGCACCAGCAACCGCAACTTTGAAGGGCGCCAGGGCAAAGGCGGCCGCACCTTCCTCGCCAGCCCCCTCACGGCCGCCGCTTCGGCAGTGACCGGCGTTGTCACCGATGTAAGAGAGTTTGCTTAAAAGCTAACGTGCATATTACGTATTGCGCATCTTGGTAGGCACGCAATACATAATACGCAATACGAAAAATGGAACCATTTACAACTTTAAATAGTCACTTAGTATCTATTCCCACGGAAAATATTGATACCGACCAGATTATTCCGGCGCGGTTTTTGAAAACGATTAGCAAAAAAGGGTTGGGGCAAAATCTGTTTTCTGACTGGCGTTACAACGAAGATGGGTCAAATAACCCTGATTTCATTTTAAACGCCGCTGAATCACAGGGAGCCAAAATTTTGATTGCCGGTGACAACTTTGGCTGCGGCTCTAGCCGCGAACACGCCCCGTGGGCGCTGATGGATTGGGGCGTTCGCGCCGTGATTTCAACCTCCTTTGCCGACATTTTCCGCAACAATTCGCTGAAAAACGGGTTGCTGCCGATCATTGTGGATGAGGACACCCACAAACAAATTCAAAGTTTAGTGGAAGAAGACCCCACAACCACCATCAGCATTGATCTTGCCAGCCAAAGCGTGCTGCTGCCAGACGGCCGTTCCGTCTCCTTCCCCATTGATGGCTTTAGCAAAACCTGTATGCTCGATGGCATAGACCAGCTTGGCTACCTGCTCAAACAGGAAGAAAAGATGCTGGCGTATGAGGCCAGCCACCCGGCGCGGGTCAACACGCTGGGAGAATAATTGGTTATTGGTTATTGGTTATTCGTTACTTGCTCAATAGCCAGCCAATAGCCAATAACCAATAACGTAACGATGAAAGTATTCCTCTACGACACCACCCTCCGCGACGGCAGCCAGCGGGAGGGAATTTCTTATTCGCTGGACGACAAGCTAAAGATTGCGCGGCGGCTGGATGAATTTGGCATTGACTACATCGAAGGGGGCTGGCCTGGCTCCAACCCCAAGGATGTAGAGTTTTTTAACCACGCCCCGAATTTAGGGCTAAAACATGCCAAGATTGCGGCCTTTGGCTCCACGCGGCGCAAGGGGACGCCGCCGGAAAAAGATGCCAACATCAAGGCGCTGCTGGATGCCAACACCCCTGTTTGCACCGTCGTCGGCAAAAGCTGGGATTTGCACGTCATTGACGTGTTGGAAACGACGATGGAAGAAAATTTGGCAATGATTGGCGACTCCATTGCTTATCTCAAAGGAAAAGGCAAGGAAGTCATCTACGATGCCGAACATTTCTTTGATGGCTACAAGGCGAACCCCGAATATGCCCTGGCAACGGTAAAAACGGCCGCTATTCGCGGAGCCGACTGTGTGGTGCTGTGCGACACCAACGGCGGATCGCTGCCGTGGGAGGTAGAGGAAATTGTGGCAACAGTTGCCGCAAGCCTTGGCTCCACGCCCATTGGCATTCATACCCACGATGATAATGGGTGTGGGGTGGCGAATTCATTAGCCGCCGTGCGAGCCGGTGCCGTCCACGTCCAGGGAACCATCAACGGCTATGGCGAACGAGTTGCCAACGCCAACCTCTGCACCGTCATCCCCGATTTGCAGCTAAAAATGGGGCGCGACTGCGTTTCCGCCGACCAGCTTGCCACCCTCACCGACCTATCGGTCTATGTGGCCGAAATTGCCAACCTGGCCCACGACGACCACGCGCCCTACGTGGGAGCTAGTGCCTTTGCCCATAAGGGGGGCATCCACGTTGCCGCCATGCTGCGTAACCCACTCAGCTACCAGCACATTGAGCCAACGACCGTTGGCAACCAGCAGCGCAGCGTCGTTTCCGAGCTTTCCGGTCGGGGCAATCTGGTAGACAAGGCAGAACAGTTCGGGCTGGATACCCAGCGGCTCGATTTGCGCCAGGTGCTAGACAGAATCAAACAGCTTGAAGCGCAGGGGTTCACTTTTGAAGGGGCTGAAGCATCGGTAGAGCTGATGCTGCGGCGCACCCACCCCGACTATGTGGCTCCGTTTGAGCTGGTGGACTTTATGGTGATGGTGCAGCGGCGGCGCGGGCGCGGCCTGATTGCTGAAGCAACGGTGAAGGTGAAGGTGGGTGAAGACATTTTGCACACCGCCGCCGAAGGCAACGGTCCCGTCAACGCCCTGGATGCCGCCCTACGCAAATCGCTTGTCAACAGCTATCCACAAATTCAGGACATCAGCCTGGTGGATTACAAGGTGCGTATTCTGGATGGCGAAAACGCCACCGGCGCCACCACCCGCGTGCTGATTGATTCCCACTGCGGCACCCGCGCTTGGAGTACGGTTGGGGCCAGCCCCAACATCATCGAAGCAAGCTGGCGGGCGCTTGCCGACAGCATGGAATATGCAATTGTAAGTCTTTAGTTTGTGATTGGTGTATTGGTCTCGTTACCCATTTAGAAGTTCAACTTCTCGGAAGAAGTTGAACTTCTGCTATCTTGACCCCAGCCCAAGGGGTAGATACAATGTAACTACATTTATTTTCAGGAGCTGGTAACGATGGAAACCGTTGTTAAAACAAAAATCATCAGGATCGGTAATTCTCAAGGGATTCGCATTCCTAAACTGCTGCTAGAGCAATCAAACCTGGGTGAAGAAGTCGAGTTAGCGGTGCAAGACAATAAAATCGTGATTCGCTCAGTTGTCGCACCGCGACACGGGTGGGAAGAACAGTTTAAAGAGATGGCCGATCATGGCGATGACAAGCTGCTGGATGATGCGTTGCTGCCAACTGAGTGGGATGAGGAATGGGAATGGTCGTAAAGCGATTTGAGGTTTTTTTGGTCAATCTTGACCCAACCATTGGGCATGAAATACAGAAAACGCGACCATGCCTTGTTATCTCTCCTGATGAACTCAATCGCTATATTGCCACGGTCATTATCGCGCCCATGTCAACCAAAGGACGAACCTATCCTACACGTATCAACTGCCAGTTTCAGAGCCAGGAAGGACAGATCGTTTTAGACCAACTCCGAACGGTAGATAAGGCACGGCTGGTCAAAAGGCTTGGCACCATTGATGCAACGACACAGAAGCAGGTACTGGAAACACTGGCTAAATTGTTTAGTGAATAAACGAGTCTTGGAAACGAAGTTGTTTGCAAGCTCGTCCCTCCATTTTTTATGCACCCATCTGCCCAAAAAGTAGCCGATGCCGCCCGTGACTTGGGGCTGGCTGTGGAGATTGTGGAATTTGCCCAGACGACACGCACGGCACAGGAAGCGGCCGACGCGATTGGCTGCACGGTGGCGCAAATTGTGAAGAGTTTGTGCTTTGAAGTGGCTGGCACAGCCACAATGGCGTTAGTTTCGGGGGTGAACCAGCTTGACGAGCGCAAGTTGGCAAACCTGTGCGGCGTGGGGCGCAAGCAGGTGCAGCGTGCCGGTGCCGAGGTGGTGAAGGCGGCGACGGGGTTCACCATTGGTGGCGTGCCGCCATTTGGTCACGCCAGCCCGCTGCCCATTTTTGTGGACGAGGATTTGCTGCCCTTTGAGGTGGTGTGGGCGGCAGCGGGGACACCGTTTGCGGTGTTTGCCATTGCTCCGGCGGCGTTGGTGGCGGCTTGTGGGGGAACGGCCGTTGATCTCAAAAAAGCGTGACGGGTGGAAAACGGCCGTTTTCACCCTCTCCCTCACCCTCTCCCTCACCCTCTTTGGCGGGCTGGTCTGGCTCTACTACCATTATTATCCAGCACTGCACGCCAGCAAGCTCCACGGCTTTGCCGCCCTGGGGCTAATCCTGCTGGGCATGTTCCAACTGCTCACCCCCCTGGATATCCGCAGCCGCTGGGAAAGCGTGGAAGCGGGCGAGATTGCGCGGGATTATGGGTTGAAGATGGGGGGTGGCGTGGGGTTAATAACGGCCGTTTTGCTCATCTTCTATCTCATCAACTGGCTGCTCGAACTCCCCAACCAGCTCGACAAACCCGCCCTGCTGCTCCCCATGCTCATTCTCGGTGCTCCCCTCGTCGCCATCGTCGTAGACCTCATCCAGCACAACGTCCGCCGCACCCTGCGTAACCTCATCGTCGGTTACACCATCTACGCCTTCAAAATCTACTTTTTGCTCATCGCCCAATTCATCTACGTCCCCATCGCCTTCGCCCTGTTCCCGGCCGGCTTCTTCCTCCAGCTCATCTCCATTGCCGAAGCCGCCATTCGCTGGTTTCAGGCTGAAAGCGGCTTGCCTATTTTGTGCCAATGGAGCAACATTGAGCCACCTTACTGCTTGCCCGCGCTGTTTACCTTCCACATCGGGCATCTCATCCTGGCTTATTTGGGTGCCAAACATGGCGACCAAATTCTGGATCGGTGGGGCGGCTGGCTGCAGACGGTGATCGAAGCGATGGATAGCTGGATGGAGAAATAAATGGAACCGTTTGACATCAACAAGCTGAATCAATGGCTGGGGAGGGAGCAGGTGGTGGCGGGGGAATTAACGGCCGTTACCGCCAACCTCATGCAGGCCACCCTCAACCGCCAGCCCACCCTGCAAACCGGGGACGAACTCCCCCCCGCCTGGCACTGGCTCTACTTCCACGAACCCGTTCCCCTGGGCAGCGTCGGCGCGGACGGCCACCCGCAGTTAGGGGGCTTCATGCCACCCGTCAGCTTTGGCACGGAGGCACCGCCGCGCCGCATGTGGGCCGGGGGCAAATTGACCTTTGTCCACCCCCTCCGACTGGGCGAATGGGTGACAAAGCGGTCTGTGATCAAAGCCATTACGCCTAAAGAGGGGAAAAACGGCCGTTTGTGCTTCGTCATCGTCGAACATGAGTTGCTGGTAGACAACCAACGCCGCCTGCTGGAAGAACAAACCATCGTTTACCGCGAACCGGCCACAACCGGCGGAAATGCCGTGGCTGCGCCGCCCGCCCCCACAGACGGCGATTTTTCCACCACCTGGCACCCCACCCCCGTCATGCTCTTCCGCTACTCCGCCCTCACCTTCAACAGCCACCGCATCCACTACGACGTGGATTTTTGCCGCCAGCACGAAGGCTACCCCGATCTCGTCGTCCACGGCCCCCTCACCGCCGCCCTCCTCCTCGACCTCTTCTACCGCCAATACCCCGGCAAACGCATCACCAGCTTCAGCTATCGCGGCCTTAGCCCCCTGTTCAACCCCCACCCGTTCACCGTCCACGGCACGGCCGGCGGACAGGCGTGGGCCAGCAACGCCAGCGGCGGCCTGGCAATGTCGGCCACTGTGGAGATGCAAACCAGATGATTGCACAAGAATGGCACAGTTGGACAACCCTTGCCAACGCCAACGCCTACGAAACAATCCTGCGCGAACGCATTCTGCCCCGCCTGGAAACGAGGGGCATTCCCGGCTATCGCGGGGTGCAGGTATTGCGGCACATGGTTGATGAGGCTGTGGAGACGCAAGATTTTGCGTCTCTACGATTCAAAATTATTTTGTATTTTGAGACAGTGCAACATGCCCGTACCTTCGGGAATTTCTTTCTCGACATTGCCCATACCGCGCACCCCCTGCTAGAACGATTTGAGCCACATCCCATCCATTACGCAGTTGCCGTGCGGATTGACCAACCGCAGGGGCGGATGAGCCATCTCTCCTGCGATGACGAACTGCGCCACGCGATTACCGCCAATTTGCGCGACTTTGCCTTTCAATCGGCTGAACTGGAGGCAGGAAAACGGGCGGCGGCGGTGGCTGTCACCATTGTTCATGTGGCGCAGCAACCAGAGGTATACGGCATCCCGTTTGAGCCAAGCTGGGAAGACGATGCCGCCATTTTGCTGACGCGCCGCTCGGCCAGGCTGAAGAAACACGCGGGGCAGTGGGCACTGCCGGGTGGGCGCATTGACCAGGGGGAACGGCCGGAGGAGACGGCCCTGCGGGAGTTGGAAGAGGAGGTTGGTTTGAAGCTGGGAAGGGAGCGCATTATCGGCCGTTTGGATGATTACACCACCCGCTCCGGCTTCACCATCAAGCCGGTGGTTATTTGGGGCGGGCGCGTAACGGGGCTGATTGCCAACCCCGATGAAGTGCAGGCCATCCACCGCATCCCCGTGGCGGAATTTATGCGCGAGGATGCCCCCATCTTGCAAAATATCCCCGAAAGCGAACACCCGGTTTTGCTGATGCCGGTGGGCGATAGCTGGATTGCTGCGCCAACGGCCGCTATTTTGTACCAGTTCCGCGAGGTGTGTATCTTGGGCAAGCCAACCCGCGTGGCTCACTTTGAGCAGCCTTATTTTGCCTGGAAGTGAGGGGGGATTAAGGGAATGTGCTGGACAGGCCAGCTTTGTTGGCTTGGTATAACCCATTCTCTACAATACAGGCATGTCTTTACAGTTAGGGCTGGAAATTAAACAACTTGCCCATTTAGAAGTTCAACTTCTCAGAAGAAGTTGAACTTCTTGCCTAACTTTCTACATCCCAAGTTATTAACGAACGAACCCTTAGGAACGGAAAGTGCGGTTAAAGTACTACGCCCATGTTGGCGACGGTGTGGGCAAAGCCGGCCGGAGTCGGGTTGCCGTTGTCAATATGCAGCGTTATGCTGTGGGGAACTTCCACCCCTTTGGGCAGGTTGGTAGAGCCGGAGGTGAACGAAATTTTGGCAAGGGTGTGGGGATAAACGGCCGTTTTTCCAAACTGTTCTGCAGCAGCAAATCCTCATTTTCACGCCGTTCTATCGTCGCCTCGGCCTTTATTGTCCAATCAACGCCCACCGCCGCGCATCACGGGGCGCAGCCGCGCCAACCCATTGGCCGAGGTGGAGAAAATGCCTTCATCATCTTCAACCGTGGCAATAACCTTGCATCCGCTGGGGTTAACTTCGATAGGAGTGACCATCCGCGCCGCGCTACCGATTACCTGTGCAGATGTGGCACACGCCGGGGCAAAGGTTGGCCCGGTGATACCTTTGGCGCAATCAAACCCGCTACTCAGGGCGCACCGTAAAAGGATTGGAGAGCAGGTACAGTATTGCCTAAATAAAGGGTTGAAAATGGGTCTGGCGTGACGTTGCGAGCCGCCAATGCTTGTTTGGCTATCTCGACGGCAAAGGTGAGGACGTGCAGGCTGGCAAAGCTTCCCTGCCATTTCACAAAGGGTGTAGACCAATAGCCGCCATAGGGAATATAGCTATTCTGAAACATGATGTCGTATCCCCTGACAGAAAACGAATGTGAGTGGCAGAAAAATACCAGCCGACAGGTATTCCAGCCGGGTGCGATGATTTGTCAATGGAGAGAAAACGGCTCCCACCTTCACGCCAGCAGCATCACCCCACCCGCCACCGCCGCACTCACCAGCACCGACCCCGCCATCCCTTTTAGCGAAGCATAAAAGTGAAAAGCATAATCCTTGTACCCTGCTGCCCCCTCTGTGCCGGGCAAAATAGCCATGCGCGGCTGGATAGTGACAAAGATCAGCCAATCCAAAACCAGCAGATCAAACAGGTTGAACAGGTTAAAGATCAAAAAGCTGCTCCAGAAAAGCTCGCCAAAGGTAAACCGGGAATGCACCCGCGCCCACTGTGCCGCCGCCACAACGACAATACCCAAAAAGAAACCCAGCACAACCGTACCGGCAACCCATTTCAGCCGTTTGGCTTTGGCGCTCATGGGGCCAAACCGCGCCCGAATATCCGGCGGGTAATCATCCAGCCACATTTCCGGGTTAATAAACAGCAGGGTAAGGAAGGTCGTTGTCATCATCACCGTTAAAATGGCTCCATAAAAAAAGCTGTGGTGCAATAGTTCACTGCTCATATTGTGGCAAAGTCTCCTTCATTAAGGAACGAGCATTAATTAACTTACGTCATTAAATTTGTTATTGGTTATTCGTTATTGGGTATTATCCGAGTAGCTAATAACCAATAACCAGTAACTCTATACCTGCAATGTGCAAGTTATTAGCTCCTCATTCCTAAATAGTTTTCAATTTCAGCGACGGCCTGCAAATACCCTCCGGCATTTTTCAGCGTTTGCCCCATTCGAGCGGCGTTTTGGCGGTAGTGGGGTTCAGCCAGCAGTGCGTCCAGGGCGTGGCGCAGTTCCAGAGCGGTGACGCGGCCATAGGGGTATTGGCTGCCCAGCAAAATGCCCGTTTGCGTTTCGGCCACGCGCTTGCCGTTGAGCAACTGTTCCAAATGGCTGGGGACAACAATTTGCGCCACACCATAATACAGCCCTTCATGGACGCTGTTCATGCCGCCGTGGGTGATGAAGGCATCTACCTGGGGCAAAATTTCAAGCTGCGGCACGTGGTTGCAGACGATGAAGTTGGCGGGAATGGTGCCTAATTCGGCTATATTGGTGTGTTCCCCAACGGACAGGATAAATTGCGCGGGGTAATCGGCGAAGGCGGTGAAGACGGCGCGGTAGAAGGCGGGGTTGAGATGGTTGATGGTGCCGAGGGAGATGTAGACCTTGGTGCCGTTGCCCAGTTGCGCCCAGGGAAAATCAACGGGGCGGGTGGCAGGGTTGATGGCGGGGCCGATGAAGCGAAAACGGCCGTTAATCATCCCATTCTCTGGATGAAACTCCCGCGATGTAAACACCAGGTTCAAATCCGCATACTCAGTCATGCCGCCCGAATTTTCCCGGCCAAACTCCCGCGCCATCTTGCGCCGCCAGCGCAGCAGCTTTGGCACATGGGGCAGCGCCGTCCAGATAAACCGCGCCATCGTCCGCCAGCCAATGGCCGCCTGCGAACCATCCATGACAAAGGTGGTGCTGAAGCAAATTTGGGGAATGTGGTGGGTGCGGGCGGCAATGTAGCCCCACATGGCAACCGAGTCATAGATAACTAAATCCGGCCGTTCCTGTGCAAACTCTTGGATTAGAAACCGCGTCAGATGGGGACTCATGCGGGCGATGATGAGCGAGGCGTGGATAAGTTGCCGCAGTGCCTCCGAAATTTCCCGTTCGGTGGGCAGAGGCTCTGGCAAGGGGCGAAAGGTGACGCCGGTTGGGGCAACCTTGTCTCGAAACCATTCGGCATTGTAATAAAGCACCTCATGCCCACGCTCAACGAGTGCTTGTACAACAGGCAGCGTGGGGTTGGTATGCCCGTGCGCGGGCAACCCGACATACGCGATTTTAGCCATGTGATGACCTCTGGCGGTGGTTTGGTGTGGTGTGGGTGGATGAGGGGGAAAACGGCCGTTTTCCCCCACCCTCGCCGCGATCTCAACAAAGCCAAGTTTGCCGAGATCGGATTTATGCGTAGCTAATACAATATTTAGACATGCCTAAATTTTAATCGCTGCAAGAGAAAATGTCAACAAGCAGTTAATGCCCTATGCCTTACTCCCCGGAATAGGCTCGCCCGAATCCCGTTCAGCCACCGCCTGCTTAAACCCCACCTCTTCCGCCCGTTGCTTAAACCAAACCCCCTCCGGGCTGTGGCGGGTGATGCCATCAAACAGGGTGGCAATGCGTTGCGTGTGGGCCAGCCCCATGCTGTCATACGCCTGGTTAACCATCATCTTCATCATCATGAGCTGGTTTTTTGGCACCCCCTTGATGCGGTCGGCCAACTGCTGCACCGTTTCGTCCAGCTTATCCGGCGGCACAGCCTTGTAAATCAGCCCCATCGCTTCCGCTTCCTTGCCCGTCACCAAATCGCCAGTAAACAGCATCCGCTTGGCCTTTTCTGCGCCAATGCGGTAGACCCACATGGCGGTGGTGGGGCAGCCCCACACGCGGGCGGGTGGGTAGCCAATGCGGGCGGTCTCGCTCATGATGACAATATCGGCACACAGGGCAATGTCGCTGCCGCCAGCCACCGCGTCCCCATGAACTTTGGCAATGACGGGTTTGGTGCAGTGCCACAGGGACATAAATTTTTGCGTACAGCGGCTCATAAATTTGTAGTCAATCATCGGGTCCCAGGGCATGGACTGGATGCCGGGGTTTTCGCCGGGGGTTTCGGCAAACTGCTTTAAATCGTAGCCGCCGCAGAAGCCGCGCCCGGCTCCGGTGAGGATGATGACGTGGATGGTGGGGTCGTTGTCGGCGTGGTTAACGGCCGTTTCCAAATCATCCGGCATCGTCGCACTAATCGCATTAAACCGCTCCGGCCGGTTTAGCGTAATCGTTGCCACCCGGTCGTGGGCTTCATACAAAACATCACCAATCATCAAACGTACCATGCTATCGCCTCCATTTTTGTTACTATACTGAACACAGCGATACAATCGCAACTGATTGTGCAAAAAAGTTGATGGAGGTACGAATTATGCAGCTACATCCAATAATTACCCAGGAACAGGTGGCATTTTATCATGAACAGGGGTATTTAATTGTGGAAAATGCCCTCACACCGGATGAACTGGAGGAGATGCGGCGGGAAACAACGGCCGTTTGTCGCGGTGATCGCGGCACCAACATTCGCAACTACGAAGCCCCACCAGCCGATGCCACCGAAGAAGATATATTGCGACGCTATCTCTGCATCCACTTTCCCCACAAATTATCGGCCATCATGGAAAAATATTTGGCACACCCAACCATCGTTGACGTGGCAACCAAGGTCATTGGCCCCAACGTCAAATGTATGCAGTCTATGCTGTTTATCAAGGCGGCGGGCAAGCCCGGCCAGGCGTGGCACCAGGATGAAGAGTTCATTCCCACCCGCGACCGCACCTTGCTGGGCGGTTGGATCGCTCTGGACGATGCCAACACCACCAACGGTGGGCTGTGGGTCATTCCCGGCTCTCACAAACCGGGCATTATTTGGCCGCAGCAGGTGCAAAACGACCCGCGTTTTGACTGCACGGTGGAAACGTGGGGCTTTCCTTATAAAGATGAGGATGCCATTCCGGTGGAGGTAAAGGCGGGGGCCATTGTCTTTTTTAATGGCTACCTGCTCCACCGCTCCTTGCCCAACTTTGCCCAAAGCGGCTATCGGCGGGTGCTGGTGAACCATTACATGAGCGCCGAATCGCTGTTGCCCTGGCACAAGCCGAAGGATGGGGAATGGATGGCGATTGCCGATTACCGCGACATTGTGATGATTGCCGGGGTAGACCCGTATGGCTGGAAAGGGGTGGAGGAGATTGCCCATCCCATGCTGCGCCCCAGCGGTGAGGGGGGCTGTGACAATGGCGCACGTCCAAAGGATGAGCAGCCGCGTAGTGTGGTAGTGGGAGGGATTGGGTGAGGAGGACGACGGACGACGGTGGTCTGTCGTCTGTTGTCCCCCTCTATTGTGGGTTCTAACTTACAGAAGCGGCAGGCCACGTGGCAGCCGTTTTTCGGCATCGAAGAAGGGGAGGGCGACGACTTGGCTGGGGGATAAACGGCCGTTTTTCTCCCGCAGCACCACCTCTTGCCCCAGCCAATCTGCTCCCGCAGCCGCCGGTGCCGCAAAACGCACATAGCCAACCCCCTTTTCCAGCGTCGGCGACCAGCCGCCAGCGGTAATCTTGCCCACTACCTCATTGCCAGCCAGCAGTTCCAGCCCCGCCGTCGGCACGCCCGTTTCGCAAAGCAAGCCAAACAGCAGGCAGCGGCGGTCTGCGGCTTCCAACGCCGCCCGGCCGACAAAACCGGGCTTGGAAAAATCCACAAATACCCCCAGCCCCGCCATAAACGGCGTCATTTGCAAATCCATATCGGTGCCATTGTCCAAAATCCCCGCCTCAATCCGCCGAATCCCCATAGACTCCACGCTGCCAAAGGCCAAGCCGTAGGGTTTGCCGCTTGCCAGCAAATGATCCCACAGTGCCAGATGGTCAACGGCCGGATTGCTGTACACCTCAAACCCCAATTCCCCCGTCCAGCCGGTGCGCGAAATGAGCACCCGCTGCCCGCCCAGCGAAAAATGGCCGGCGTGAAAATAGCTAAAACTATCTAGCACGGGGTCATCGGCCGCCGCCCGCAGCACGTCGAGCGATTTTGGCCCCTGAATTTGCAGCACCCACGATTTGGGGTCGCTCACGGTCACATTTAGCCCCTCGGCGTAGGCCAGCAGCCAGGTGTCAAACTCGCCGTTGGCACGCACATACCAGAAATGGTCTTCTGCCAGCCGAATCAGCACCCCATCCATGAGGATGTGGCCTTGCGGCGTGCAGGCGATGGCATACCGCGCCCGCCCCACCTTCAGGTTGCCAATTTTGCGCGTGAAAATGCGTTCCAGCAGCGTGACGGCATCGGCACCCTGAATAGACAGCGGCTTTTCCGGCACATCATACAGCATTGCCTCACGACGCAGCTTCCAGTAATCAGCCACAGCATCGCCGCCAACAGAAAGTGGGGTAAAGCGGTTGGCATAGAGGGTAAAGACCATGTCATCGGTCGCGTAACGTTCCAAATAGGGTGATAGCTCGCCACGTTTGGTGCTTAACCGCACGGTGGCATGGGCAGTGGCATAGGATAGTTTATGAGGGTTGTTCATTTTTCCAGACCATGATTAGATTAGACAGTCGTTGGCGGGATTATAGCCCAATTGATATGATTGGTTGTCATTGAAATGGTATACCCGGCAATTAAAATCATACATCAGGAGATGAGACAGAATGGATGCAAAAATTACCCTTTTGCCCGGTGACGGTATCGGGCCAGACATTGTGGCGGAAACGCGCAAGGTGCTGGACGTGGTGGCAGCCAAATACGGCCACTCGTTTAGCTATACGGAGCAGTTGATTGGCGGCATTGCCATTGACGAAACAGGGGTGGCGCTGCCGGAAGCAACGCTGGGGGCGTGCCTGAACAGCGATGCCGTGCTGATGGGGTCGGTGGGTGGCCCCAAGTGGGACGACCCCCGCGCCAAGGTGCGGCCAGAGCAGGGGATTTTGGGGCTGCGGAAGGGGCTGAATGTGTTTGCCAATGTGCGCCCGGTGAAGGTGTTTGACGCGCTGGCCGATGCCAGCCCGCTGAAATCGGAGCGGGTGAAAGGGGTAGACCTAATCATTTTGCGCGAGCTGACGGGCGGGATTTATTTTGGCTCGCCGCAGGGACGAGATGTGGGGGAAAACGGCCGTTTTGGTTACAACACCATGATCTACAACGAAGTCGAAATTCGCCGCATCGTCGAAATCGCCTTTGATCTGGCCCGCAAGCGGCGCAAAAAAGTGACCTCGGTAGACAAAGCCAACGTGCTGGCAACCTCCCGCGTCTGGCGCGAAGTGGCGCAGGAAGTGGCCGACGAAAACCCCGACATCGAGTATGAAGTGGTGCTGGTGGACGCAATGGCGATGTATCTCATCAACAAACCAGCCGCCTATGATGTGGTGGTGACGGGCAACCTGTTTGGCGATATTTTATCGGATGAGGCTTCGATGATTACCGGCTCGCTGGGAATGCTGCCCTCGGCTTCGCTGGGGCTGCCGGGTACGCCGGGGCTATACGAACCGATCCACGGCTCGGCACCCGACATTGCGGGCAAGGGAATTGCCAACCCGTTGGCAACGATTTTGAGTGCGGCGATGATGCTGCGGTCGAGTCTGGATTTGGATGAGGAGGCGACGGCCATGGAAACGGCCGTTTCCAACGTTCTCGCCGCCGGCCACCGCACCGCCGATATTGCCAAGGCTGGCGAAAAAACAGTCGGCACCACCGCCATGGGCGACCTCGTCATCGCAGCATTGGAGTAACATGGATTTTGAGCTTGTCAGCGAAATCACCAATATTGAAACCATCGCTACTGGCAACGCAATTCGTGAATTGCCCAGTTTACAAGCTCGCTTTGGTACAGGTCGCTGGCGCAAATTAAAAGGCAGGGCTTCAGTCCACTTGCTATACAATGATACAATACGGTTAGCAGAAGTTCACGGGTATGAAGCGCACGGCATCGGCCGCAGGCGCATGAAAATCAAAAGGTTTCTCGATTAACATGAGTACAAAAATAACTATTCCTCAATTTGCTATCTGTATCAACAATCACGGCTACGAAGACGATTTAATCGTGCGGATGGTTTACCAGGTTCTGCCCGATGAGGCCGCTACTCAAAGCAATTATCTACGCATTGTTGACGAAACAGGTGAGGATTATCTGTACCCTGCCGCTTTTTTTATCCCCATTATTGTGCCAAATGAAGCAGAGCAGCTTTTGTTAAACGCTGCTTGACCAACACAAGTGGACCAACGCAAGGAAGAGGAAATGAGTCAGAAATTAAACAAATACAGCTCCAAAATTACGCAGGATCGGCGGCAGGGGGCATCGCAGGCGATGCTCTATGCCACAGGCTTACAGCCGGCCGACATGGAAAAACCGCAGGTCGGCATTGCCAGCATGTGGTACGAAGGCAACAGTTGCAACATCCACCTCAACGACCTAGCCGCCTACGTCAAGGAAGGCATGGAACCGGTGGGGATGGTGGGGATGCGCTTCAACACCATTGGCGTCAGCGACGGCATCAGCATGGGCACCGACGGCATGAGCTTCTCGCTGCAATCGCGTGACCTGATTGCCGACTCCATCGAAACGGTGATGTGCGCCCAGTGGTACGACGCGCTAGTGGCTCTGCCCGGCTGCGACAAAAATATGCCCGGCTGTTTGATGGCGATGGGGCGGCTCAATCGGCCGTCTATCATGGTCTATGGCGGCACCATTCGCGCTGGCTGCACCGTCAAACACCCCAAGCTCGACATTGTTTCGGCGTTTCAAAGCTACGGCGAATACATTGCTGGCAACATCACCGACGAAGAACGTGAAGAGATTGTGCGCCACGCCTGCCCCGGCGCGGGGGCGTGCGGCGGCATGTACACCGCCAACACCATGGCCTCTGGCATCGAAGCACTGGGCATGTCGCTCCCCTACAGCTCCTCTTATCCGGCCGTTTCCGAGGAAAAAGCACAGGAGTGCCGCGACGCGGCCGCTGCCATCCGCATCCTGCTGGAAAAGGACATCAAACCCCGCGACATCATGACGCGGGAGGCGTTTGAAAACGCCATGGTCGTGGTCATGGCGCTGGGTGGCTCCACCAACGCCGTCCTCCACTTTATCGCCATCGCCCGCTCGGTGGGGATTGATTTGACCATTGATGATTTCCAGGCGGTGAGCGATCGGGTGCCGTTTATTGCCGACCTCAAGCCCAGCGGGGCGTATGTGATGGAAGATTTGCATGAGGTGGGGGGCACCCCGGCCGTCATGAAATATTTGCTGGAAAAGGGGCTGATCAACGGCGACTGCCTGACGGTGACGGGCAAGACGGTGGCCGAGAACCTGGCCGAACTGCCGGGCTTGACGGAAGGGCAGGCGATTATCCAGCCGCTGGAAAAGCCGATTAAAGAGACGGGTCACATCCAGATTTTGCGCGGCAATCTGGCTCCCGAAGGGTCGGTTGCCAAGATTACAGGCAAGGAAGGGCTGGTGTTTACCGGCACGGCCAACGTGTTTGACGCTGAAGAGGAGATGCTGGAGGCGTTGGAACAGGGCAACATCAAGAAGGGGGATGTGATTATCATCCGCTATGAGGGGCCAAAAGGTGGGCCGGGAATGCCGGAAATGTTGACCCCAACAAGTGCGATTATGGGGGCAGGGCTGGGCAAGGATGTGGCGTTGATGACCGACGGCCGTTTTTCTGGCGGCTCCCACGGCTTCATCGTCGGCCACGTCACCCCCGAAGCGCAAGAGGGTGGCCCCATTGCCCTGGTGCAAAACGGAGACAAAATCACCATTGATGCTGAGAAGAACGTGATTGATGTCCACATTAGCGATGATGAAATGACGGCGCGGCGCGAGGCATGGGTAGCACCGCCGTACAAATACACGCGGGGAACGCTGTATCGCTATATCAAAAACGTGAAGTCGGCCTCGGAGGGGTGTGTGACGGACGAGTGATCGGTAATCAGTAATCGGTAATCGGTAATCAGTATGAAGCCCAAGACTGATTACTGATTACCGATTACTTTCTTCATATTTTGGACGTGCAAAAGTATGCGCCTTATGTGGAATATGCGCGGCGGCAGGCGGCTGAGCGGCAGCGGAGTGTGTTTCCGTCGCATATTTTACTGGCACAGCAAATCCGGGGTGAGGCAGCAGCACTAAATCGTGCAGTCCTGCGCGTGCAGCGTGCCTGGGAGGCAGCGCAGCAGCCATCGAATGAACAGGATATGTTTATTGACTCGACTGCCTTAAACTTGCACAGTTTCTATTCTGGGCTGGAGCGCTTGCTGGAATATGCGGCGTATCAGATGGAAGGCAGCGTGCCAAAAGGCCGCGATTGGCGCAAGGAGCTACTGCGCCAGATGAGCAGCGAGCTTCCGGGGCTACGACCGGCTATGTTACAGCCGGAAACGGTGGCAACGCTAGATGAATTTCGCCGTTTCCGCCATGTGGTGCGGAATGTCTATGCCGAGCATCTTGATCCCAGGCGGGTGGGGGAGTTGGTGGTGCGATTAACGGCCGTTTGGCACCAAACCCACACCCAACTCCTCACCTTTGCCGAATTTCTCGAAGGTGTCAGTCGCGCCGATGATCTTTTGTAACCTTTTGCGAGATTAGCTTAACTCTTCAGTATAGACACCAGTTCCGCCACAGATTTTTGCTGTAGCTCATCGAAGGTCGTTGCGCTGCTATCCATGATCTCGGCTGCCACCAAAATGGGAGCCTGCACGCGCAGGGCCAGAGTGATGGCATCGCTGGGACGGCAATCCACTTCGGCTAACTCGCCATTTTGCTTGCGAACTTCCAGCGTGCCGTAAAAAACTTCTTCGTGCAGTTTGGTAACTAAAGCGCGTTTGACTTGCATTCCCCCGACATCGAGCAGAGCTTTCATGAGGTCGAAGCTTAACGGCCGTTTCCACTCTTTCTGCTGTAACTGCAACGCAATCCAATCTGCCTCGTGTGATCCAATCCAAATCGGCAGCAGCCGTTCGCCGTCCGCTTCTTGCAGCAACACAACAGCATGTTCCTGGTCTGGTTCCGGCATCATGCGAACAACATCTTTCACTACCACTGTAACCATAATTGCCTCCTGAGCATCAACCAATGTTTGATAAAGGTGACGACGACCGCGATGAACACGTACCTTGACGGCTCCGGGTGAGATGCCGAGAGAAACGGCCGTTTCCTTCTGGCTCAACCCACTTTCATATACCAGCAAAATGGCATCCCGTTCGGCGGCAGGCAAGCTGGCAACGGCCTGGTGCAGACGCTGTTCCCATTCGCGCTGCTCTAGCTGCTGGTCGGGCAACGGCCGTTTATCTGCCAGTTCCCCCACCATACTGTCCCATGAGTGCCAGCGAAACGGCCGTTGGCGACGCTGCTGCATTCGCGCCAGGTTCAGCCCAATCCCGCACACCCACGAGCCAAATCTGGCCGGGTCGCGCAGCTTGTCAATATTGAGGTACGCCTCCAAAAACGCCTCTTGTACCCAGTCATCAGCATCATCGGCGGCGGGAAAGGCTGCCAGCAACAGCCGCCGCACCCGCAACCAGTGCCGCGCCACAAGCTGCGAAAAAGCATCCTTGTCGCCTGCCAATACCCACGCCACAAGCTGCGCATCATCGTTGGTCATCATCAATTGATAGTTGCCAGAATGGGTAAAAAGGTTACACGGCGACAAACACTTGACATGTTACTCGTAAGACCTCACAATTTTATTAGAGGCTACTGCAATGGGTACAAATGTGACACTTCAACAAGTATTGGGATTGGCAAAACAACTAACAGTGACCGATAAAATTCGTCTAATCGAGCAAATTGCACCGCAAATTGAGCATGATATTGAAACAAACAGACCCAGGCAGCGGAAATCACTGCGCGGCTCATGGAGCAACACCCATTTGGACGAGCATGAGCTTCGTCATGCGCGAAAAGAAACCATTTTAGTCGTTACAATTCATGGGCAATTTTTGCCAGCCGTTCCACCGCCCGCTCCAGGTCGCTCATGGCGGTGGAAATGGCAAAGCGGACATGACCTTCGCCGCTTTGGCCAAAGCCAATGCCCGGTGTGGAGGCAATTCCGGCCTTGTCGAGCAGAGCCTCGGCCAGTTGCAGGCTGTTTTTCTGGCTGTGGGGGAAGCGGGGGAAGAGGTAAAACGCCCCTTCAATCGAGCGACATTCCACGCCGTCAATTTCGTTTAGCGCCTGCACCATAAAATCGCGCCGCTGCTGGTAGGAATCGCGCATTTGGGCCACGATTTCCTGCGGGCCGTTGAGGGCGGCGGTGCAGGCGTGCATGGTAATGGTGGAGGCGCAAGAAACGGTTTGGCTGTTGACCTTGGCGGCCAGCTTCATGATGGGGGTGGGGCCGGCCAGCCACCCCATGCGCCAGCCGGTCATGGCGTAGGCTTTGGAGAGGCCGTTGACGGTCAGGGTGCGGTCGGCCATGCCGGGGGCGGCGGCGATGGAGAGGTGAGAACGGCCGTTAAAAATCAGCTTCTCATAAATCTCATCGGCAATCACATACAAATCCGCCTCCAACGCTACCTCGACGATGGCATCCAGCTCCGCCTGGGTTAGCACGCGCCCCGTGGGGTTGCACGGCGTGTTGACCATCAGGGCCTTGGTGCGCGGCGTGATTTTGGCGCGGAGGGCGGCGGCCGTAATGCGGAAGTTGTCGCTGCTGTCCAGGCTGACCGGCACAGGCGTGCCGCCAGCCAGGGTAATCATCGGCGGGTAAGACACCCAAACCGGCTCCAGATACAGCACTTCGTCACCGGGGTTGAGAATGGCGGTCAGTGCCAGATAAATGGCCCATTTGCCGCCGGGGGTGACAATGATGTCGCTGCGGGGGTTGAGGTGAATGTCGTTGTCCCGCGCCATCTTGCTGGCAATCGCTTCCAGGGTGTGGGGCAAGCCCACCATCGGTGCCGGGTAATGGGTGTCGCCACGCTGCATAGCGGCGATAGCAGCGTCAACAACATGGTCGGGGGTATCAAAATCGGGGTCGCCACCAGCGAGAGCAACGATATCACGCCCCTGGGCTTGCAGGGCTTTGGCCTTGTCGTTGACGGCCAGGGTGATGGAAGCTGGTAGACCTTGGATTCGTTGGGATAATTGTTGCATGGCGTTTTCCTCTGAGAGCAAGACAAGTTTACAAACTTATCCTGCGATAAAACAGCGTTTAGGAACGACGACTAAATAAGTTACGCAAGAAGTTCAACTTCTTCTGAGAAGTTGAGCTTCTAAATCCCATTCCCAAGGAACAACGATTAAATACGTTACGCAAGAAGTTCAACTTCTTCTGAGAAGTTGAACTTCTAAATGGGCAATTAATTTCCATTCTTTAGTGTGCTTCAGCCCGCTGCTGCACCGTTTGCAGAACATAATTTTGAAAGTCGCGCATGATCACGTCCATCCATAAACGGCCGTAACCATTAAAGTGGCTGGTCAGGCTGTAGGTGCCATCCAGATGCAACATAACCCCGCCGTCGGCCAGAGGTTCAATGGTGTAGGCAGCCGAGCGAATATCATAGACTTGGCCGCCAATTTGGCGCAATGGCAATTCGGTATTGGCCGTGTGGCGCGGGGTAATGTCAAAGGCAATATGGCGGGCGGGTTCCCAGGCGGTAATACGTTCGTCAAAAAGGAGGCCACCGGCAAAGAGGCCGTATCGCTGCCCGCCAACCCCTTCGGAAACAAGCTGGGCCTCAAGCGGCTGCGGCACGCCCAACAGGTGGAACAGGGTGCGCCGCTGCTCGGCGGGGGTAATTTGCGGCACGCGGATGATTTGCTGCCATACTTCGTCGGGGGTGGCGTTGATATGGATTTGGGTGGTGGTGTGGTAAACGGCCGTTAGCGGCTCCCATTGCAACTCCAGCGGGGTGAAGGCAAAGGGGCTGGCAAGCAGGAACAACACGATGGCATTCATGGTTATATCGTTGTGGTCATTGCCCCACTGACGGCGAATGGCGTTGGTCATGAGGCCACTAATGGCGGTTAGCCCCAGGGCAATGGGCGAGGCCATGAAGATGCAAACCCACAGTTCGCCGAGAAAAACGGCCGTTATTGCCACAAACAGCAGCATCGCCCCGCCAGGAGCCAGTATGGCATACCACACCGACCCGCGATACTGGCTGGGGGCAAACCAGACAACCAGCGGCCCTATTACAAAAGGCAGCACACAAATAAACCCAACACTCAGCACCTCAAGATACCCGTTTTGTTGACCTTGCTGAAAGATGAAATAGGCCGACAAGCTGTAGGCGACAGCCAATAGCGGCACACCGGCGTTCAGGTTTTGCTTAAAGTGGTTCTGCGTCGGAATCATGGTTACTCCCGTATTTTGTCGCTCTGAGCCAAACAGCCGAGAAACCAGTGATGGACAGAAACGGCCGTTTCCGCCACCGTCGCCCTCGTCGTATCCAGCAGCTTCATGGTGGGCGTAGCTGTCGCCTTAAACCATTGGTTAAACGCAAGCTGGGAAGCCACAAACGCCTCGCCGCCGCTTTCCCGCCAAGCGGGGCGGGCATGCAGTCGCCGCGCCAGTTCGTCATCGTCGCAGACCAATGCCAAATAATAAATGTCACCAAAGTAGCGGCGTTCTTCACAGCTTTCCAGATTGTCGGGAACGCCAAACCCTGCCCCAGCCAACAGCACCGGTTTGCCTGCCTGCCCAATGTTTTTTGCCAGCCGCAGCCAGAGGTTAAAGAAGTCAGGCCATTTTTCGGGAGCATGGAACGCTTCCAGCCACAAGATGTCCCCATCTAGCACCACGGCTTGGGAGGTTTGACGGGTGAGGTGGTGAGAAACGGCCGTTTTTCCCACCCCCGATGCCCCCGTCAGCACAAAAAGCGGCCGACGCACAAACGGATGCTCCCGCCCGCACGCCGGGCAAACAGCCACCGCCGCCATGCCATCAACGGCCCGCACCTGTTTGTCCGCTCGGTAAACACCACAGCCTATACAAACATTAAACACATTTACCTTGCCAGAAGTTCAACTTCTGGCAGAAGTTGAACTTCTCATCGGGCTTAAATCGTCGTTCGCGCCTGCTTGTTGTCGGGGGTGTGGGTGAGAAAATCGTGGGCAAAGCGGTTGCTGTAGTCAGTTAGCAGTTGCTCGACGCGCTGGGCGTTGGGCGAAGACAGCAGCAGCCCAGCATGGTACGCTTTGGGCAGTTGCCACTGCACTTCGGCATCGCTATAGCTGCTCAAATCCGGCCATTCCTGGCGCGATAGACAGGTGATGAGGCCAGCATAATCCTGGCGATGGTCGGGCAGTTGGTACAGTTCGCCGCGCAGGTGGGCAATTTCGGTGCGGGCGGCTTCGGCCCACAGCTCAATACCGGTGGCGGCTTTAACCATCTTGTCAATGTTGGCCCCGCCCACGCGAGCGGCCGTTTCCAAAAAGTAGTAGTTGTCCCCGGCGCGGATAAATTCGGTATGGTTGACCCCGCGCTCCATGCCCAGCGCCCGGAGCAAGCTGGCAACGTGGCCTTGCAGCGCCCGCGCCTCCTCGCCACTGCGGTCTAGGGTGCGGGTGACAAAAATGCCGCCGCCACGCACCACCGACAGAGGCGGCGTGCCATATTTGCTGGCAATGGTAAATATCTGCTCTCCGTCCCAGGTGATGGTGTCTACGTGGTAGACATCGCCGGGGATAAATTGCTCCAGCAGGAAAAAGGATTGCTGGTCGCCGAGTTCGTCCAGCTTGCGCCAAACTTCTTCACTGTGGGCCATTTTTTGGATGCCTACGCCGCCGGCTTCGTGGCGGGGTTTGAGTACCCAGGGGGCGGGGACGGTTTCCATGAAGTGGCGCAGGTCGTCGTAGTTAAAAACGGCCGTAAATGGCGGCACCAAAATCCCGCTTTCCCGCGCCTTCTGCCGCATTGCCAGCTTGTCGCGGAAAAAGCGCACCTGTGTTTCCCCCATGCCGCCCAGCCGCAGATGTTCACGCAGCATAGCGGCCGTTGCCACATCATAATCATCCAAGGCCACAATGCGGCTAATCGCCTCCGAGCGCATGAGATAGCTGACGGCGTTGCGGACATGCTCATGCACTGCCAGATCGGGCATTCGGTAATGGGCATCAATGAGGTGCCACGGCCACGGTTTGTCGGCGTGTTGCTCGGCCACCAGCAGCAAAATGCGGCACCCTTGCCGCCTGGCCTCTTCAATAAACGGCACGCCTTTGTGCTCGCTTGCCAAACAGAGTATGGTTTCAGACACAGACAACTCCTTTGTTGGGGAAACAGGTTTTGGGGAATGAGATTGGAGATTGGAGATTTGCCTGCTCTCCAATCGGCAGCTTCGCATCTCCTCAGCTATTGAAGGCTCATTCCTGAAACAGAATTAACAAGGTTTTGACGGGTTTGCTGTTGCTTCGTCACCCTGCCCAATTATATCAGGGTTGGCGTGATTTACTCAGGCCAATCGGTGTCAACGGCAATGGCGCAGGCGACCAGTTCGGTGGCGGCCTTGGGTGCTTTGAGCACCTGCATCATGTTGCCGGTGAGGTGGAGCTTGCGGAGCATGATGCCGCGAATGGGGTCGAGCTTTTTTTGCAGCAGTTCTTGCCAAATGGCAAGAGGGGCGGTGAGGGTAAAGGCTGGGGTAAAGCTGGCAATGTTGTCTACGGCGCAAGCGTTGTATGCCTGGCCGTGGCGCAAATCTATATAGATGATTTGTTCCTCGTGGTTGGGATGGGTCACAATAAAGTAGAAGTCGCCCTCCCAGTTTTTAGCGGCTTCGGCGTAAGTTGGGCTGGCGTTGACCTGAGCCATGAGTGCTTTGGCCCAGTCGTCGGTGGCAAAGGGGATGCTCATCGTGGTTCCTTTGGGCATGTAGGACAAGTTTGCAAACTTGCCCTACGGTAAAAACGGGTTGTGAGTGTAATGAATCATGTGGATTTGGGCAAAAGATAGCACAGGGTTATGGTTTTGCCAATGTGAGGCGGGCGGCGGCGGTGAGGAGGGCGATATTGACCCAAAAGAGGAGGCCAGGCTTGGCACCGAGGGCAAGGGCATCGGCGAGGCCGTAGATGTGGAGGGCGGCAAGGCTGGCGAGGAGGCCGAGGATTAACGGCCGTTTCCCCCCATCCCTTTGCGCCACTTGCCAACCCACAGTAACTAGCAGCAGCAGGATTGCCAGATAGACAACCAACCCCGGCAGACCCAGATCGAGGGCAACTTGCAGCAAAATGTTGTGAGCGTGGGCAATATCGTAGTTAGGCGGCACAGCAATAGGGTAGAGACGCGGCCCTACCCGACGAAAGCTCCCCAGCCCTGTGCCGGTAAACGGAAAATCATAAATCGCCTGGATGGCCCACGGCCAAATGGTTTGGCGGAAGTTGAGGCTGTTGAAGGAGCCAACGGCCGTTTCCAGCGGTGGGTTAAGCCACCAGTTTTGCAGCGTGGCCGGGCCAATCAAGATAATGGCTAGTACAACTAATCCAGCAAAAGTGGCAAAGCCACCCAACAGCCAGCGGCGCAGTCGGGAGGGAGGGAGCAGCCACCCCCAACCGACCAGCAGCAACCCCACCCCACCTGCCGCACCCACCCAACCGCTGCGGGATTGGGTGAGGAGGAGGATAAGGGTGGTGAGGAGGAGAAAAACGGCCGTTGTTCTCCGCCACCGCCCCCGTAAGCCGACGGTCAATGCCAGCAGCAGCGGCCAGAAGAGGAGAAGCGTGGCAGCAAGTTCGTTGGCGTGGGTGCCTAATTCCGGGGTTTCGGGCAAAAGCAGGAAGCGCCCGGCCACCCGCTGCAACAGGGTGGCGATGCCGGGAATTTTGAACAGCCAGTTGGTGCTGAGTACGCCCAGTGCCATGAAGCCAAGACCGAGGAGGAGAAAAACGGCCGTTGCCTGCCACAGCCGCGCCTCCGAATCCACCACCAGCAGCAGGTAGCGCCAAACGGCAAAGCCCAACAGCAGTCCGGTTGCTTTGGGCAGCGTCAGGTCTGGGTCAGCGGTGACGGGAATGGCGATGAGCCAGGTGAGGCCAAAGAGCAGGAACAGCAGATTGAGCGGCGAGGGAGGGAGTTGGGGAAGCGTACGCCAGAAAAACGGCCGTAGCCAGCCAAAGGCCAGCAGCAGCAATGCCAACAACGTCAACAACGGCAGCACGGTGGGAAACAGCAAAAAAGGGGCGCAAAGCACCAGAATGATGCTTTCGCCCCTCAGTTTGCCAGTGAAAAGCCGGGTTAACTCAGTAAGCACCAATGCCCCGCATCACGACCCAGGGGGTTTTGAGCAAAATGTAGATGTCCATCCACAGTGAGTAATTTTGCACGTAGTAAATATCATCCTCGGTGTGCAAATGAAGCGGCTTGTCGGCGCGGCCGTTGACTTGCCACCAGCCGGTCATGCCCTGCGGCACGGCCAGCCGCTTATGCTGCCACGGCTCATACTGACCAACCATCCAGGGGAGTTCGGGGCGTGGGCCAACAAGGCTCATGTCGCCTATCAAAACATTGAGAAGCTGAGGCAGTTCGTCGAGGCTGGTACGGCGCAAAAAGCGACCAATACGGGTGACGCGAGGATCGTCGGGGCATTTGTGAATGAGTTCACCGTTGCCATTGACCTTGCTAACCTGTTTTTGCATGGCTTCGGCTCCTTCGACCATGGAGCGGAATTTGTACATGCCAAAAATACGGCCGTTTTCCCCCACCCGCTGCTGCCGGAACAGTACAGGGCCGGCTGAATCAAGCTTCACAGCTAAAGCAATTAGCCCCAGAACAGGCAAAACCAGCAACAGTGTCAATGTACCCAATGCCAAATCAAAAATACGCTTAAGCAACCGCTGCACGTCGTTAAGTGCCGGGTCACGCAAATTGATCATCGGCACGCCACCAAAATCCTCTACAGATGCACGATAAATTGCCAGGCTGAAATAGTCGGGCACAACGCGCACGTTAACTGGCAGGTCATGCAAGGACAAGGTCAATTCGTTGATGAGGCCATAGGCACGTTGCGGCAAAGCAATAACCACATCATCAATGGTGTGCATCTCTACAACCTTACGCACATCCCGCACGCCACCTAGCACAGCAACAGTTTCATCTTCCACATGCTCTGGCTCATTGTCCAGATAGCCCAGAAATATCAGCCCCATCCACTGATTTTCCTTGATCATGCGCCCCACGCGCCGTCCCACTTCGCCGGCTCCCACAATAAGCACCCGCCGTTCAACAGCAGCCAGCCGCCGCAGCCGGAATAACACACGAGAAGCAATGCGCCAGCCGAGCAGTAGCAACAGGTCAATACAAACAAAAATAAAAAAGAGCCAGCGAGAAAAGGATTGATAGGTGAGAAAAAGGAGACCTGCAAAGACGAGGGCTGCTAAACCTGTTGCCAGGGTAACGCTTTGAAATTCATCAACAGCTTTGTATAAATTTTTGGGGTCGTAGACCGAGGCCAGTAAGAATGTAATTGCCCAAAGCAGTGGAATGGCAAGGTAATGGAACCAAAAGAGGTTTGTTTCCGAGGTAGGTTGAAAATCGAACCAAGATGGTGAGGATGCCGCCAACCGTAAGGCAATTAGCGTTAGGATCATGTCAAGTGACATGGAAAGCAAGGCGAAGTTAACGCTAAAGCGCCGTAACATTATTTCCCTCCAAATTACGTTTTTGGGCTCTGAACACTTCTTTCCGTCCCAGACGTGATAAAAAATACGTGATAGCAGGCAATTTTAACCGATTGCTTAAGGGTATGACTGTTACCTAAGACACAGCTACCTGAATAGATAGTACCCCTTCAAGCTTTGTGCTACAAACAACCTCACAATTCTATAGTGAGTCTATGATTACTGGCAACTATAAATTCAGCGGATGGACTGGGTATTTTCAACCAATCGATCACCTACGAAAGATGCTTAGGGAATGGTTGATGGCAAATTTGATAAAAGAGCCGCTCATAACTATCGGTAACACTTTCCCAAGAATAGCAACTTTGGGCGCGGGTTTGAGCCATATGTTTGTACTGGTCTACTTTGGCCGGGCTGGCAATAAGTTCCTGTAAAATTTGTTTGAGGCTATCGGCACCTAAACGGCCGTTATACCCCAAACCTGCCTCCCCAATCGTCTCTAAATTTTCCGGCGTATCATTCACCACCACACAGTTACCAAAGGCCATTGCTTCCGTTAGTGCCGGGTGGGTACCACCCACTCCGGAGCTTTCTACGAAAATGTGGGCATTCGAGCCAAGTTCATGATAACCCTTACCAAAAACGTATCCAGTAAAAACGATACGTGGATCATTCGCAGCACGGGCTTTGAGCGAAGCAATGTATTCCTCAGCATAGGCTGCATCACCCACAATAACACATTTCAGATCAGTGTCCAACTGGCGAAAGGCATCAACAATGTGATGGGCACAGTTTTCAGGTACAAGCCGCCCAACAAAAAGAACGTATTTGTTCGGCTCCAGACCAAATTTTCGCAGTGTTTCTCCCGGGGGCAATAGTTCCACCTCGGAGCCATAAGGAATATAAGGGGGCTTAGAACCAAAGCGATCCTGATAATAATTCTGCACGACTTCAGAGTCGGTGATGTAGCCATTGGGCAATTTGGTGGCTAAGTATTCAGCCAACTGGATATATTTTTTGGCGGCTGTCGGCCATTTCTCTCGCTTCCAATCCAGCCCGTCCACGTTTAGCAAGGTTTTTGTGCGTACTAAACGGGGTATCCAAGTGACGGGGCTGTTGCCAGCAATAAAGTACATGGCAATATCGTATTGTTGTGGCAACGCATGAATGGAAGAAATGAAGGAATGCACCATTGTATCCAAATATTTATTGGTAATGGTAGGTAGCTTAACTAAACGCATACCTTTGTAATGGCTGCCTTCATAGGTGATGTGGTGACTGCGGCAATAGACGGTGACATCGTGTCCGCGCTCTACAAGCCGCTGACCTAGTTGTTCGACACAGGTTTCAAATCCGCTGTAGCTGGCGGGGACACCTCGGGTGCCTAGTAGGGCTATTTTCATGCTGTATCTCTATGGTTTTCATAAATGTAAAAAGATTTTTTCTGCCCTAGAAAGGGTTCAAAGGTGTGGATTGCTTTGGGGAAAAACTGCTGTAATTGAGCGGGAGACAAATAGTTAACGCTTTTAATATAGTCGTAGTTTGCCCCAAGCAAGCGGCAAATAGTCTTTTGTAATAGCGGCCATTTTAGTTGATTGTAAAAGGGGATACCAATATAGGCGTGTGTTTCTAGGGGAAAACGGCCGTTTGGCGTTTGTAAAAAGTAAGAACGGCTCGTGCGCTGGATTTCCACAGCCAATTCACGCGGGTTCTCAACGTGCTCAATCACCGAGTTGCAAATGGTGAGAGCCATTGCCCGGTTTGCCAACGGTAAAGCCTCCCCATCTGCAACAATCACATTTAGCTTCGGTTTGTCACGCTTGGCCTTTTGGGCAAGCTGTTCATTGATTTCAATCAACACAATCTGCTCTTGCTGCGGATATAAACTGGCAAAAAAGCTGGCCGGGCCACCACCAAGATCCATCACAAAGCCATCAGGGTGCGTTGCAAACATCGTTTGCTCAATTTTCCTGTAGCGTTGTTTTCTAAAATGTTGTCTTAAACGACGAATCGCTGTTTTTAGCACTATTTTCTACCTACAATACAATGATTGGTACACTAAATAAAGTGATCGGACATATCCAACTCTGTAATGACACACTCAACGGCCGTTTTTAGCATGTGCCATTGCTTGTTGGTAACAAGCAATGGTTTGCTGCCCAATTGTATCCCAACCATGCTCTTTTTGAATGTATTCAAACCCCAAACGTGCTATCTGGTACAGCCGCTCCTTGTCCATTAACAACCGCACAAGCGTGGCTGATAGAGCCGCAACACTTCCATTGGGGAATAGAAAACCAGTTTGATCATGCTCAATAATTTGCTTCATGGCATCCAAGTCAGACGCCAGCACAGGTTTACAATAGCTCATCGCCATCAACAAGACGCCACTTTGGTAAATTTTTCGGTAGGGCAGGACTACTAAATCAGCAGCGGCGTAAAAGGTTGCTACCTCTTCATTGGGAATATAGTGGATATAAGTGCGGCAATACGGCTCTATTTGGTTTTGTTGAATAATTTTTTCGTATTTTGCAAAATCATCTTTCCAGACGCGGCCGGCAATGATCAAATAGGTGTTTGGCACTTGCTGGAGGAGTGCAGGCATCGCCTGTAAAAGAATATCCAACCCTTTAACTTCCTTGATCTGACCGAAGAAAAGCAGAATATTAGCATCTTGAGGCAAATTGAGCCGGACACGGGCGGCTTGCAGACTCGGTAGTGGCCGAAGCGCATGCAAATAATTACCGTGAGGAATGATGGTTATTTTTCTTTCCGGTATTTGGGCAATAGTGGCAAGCTGCTGCTTGCTGAGTGCATTGTGTGTAATCACATGTGTTGCTAAACGATAAACCCAACGGGTTAAAACAGGTGATGAAAGCTGGCTCACAAAAGATTCGATGTCGTGGGCAGTGACGATGACCTTTAAGCGGATTAGCCAGGCAAGAAAAATATTACAGAATTCGAGGGGGCCTATGTGAAAAAAATGAAAGTGGCTAATTTGGGCATGGTTTGCTTTGGCATGATAAAGTGTCTTTAGGGTGCCATACAAATAGCGAAGACCGCGCCGCCAGGTCGGATCGGAGCCGTATATGGATTGGTAGGTATAAGAGGTTTTAAAGGGGTGTTGGGGATTAACGGCCGTTTCATCACAAGTATACAGCGTCACATCTACACCTTCATTACCTAACGCAGCGCATAAACCAACATCATAGTAATCCATGCCCCCATGCCCCCCAACTGGTTCAATAAACGCAACGCGCAGCTTCTGATCATTCATAAACTGACCGTCTAGTATCCCAATTCAGCCAACATTTTCTCAAAAGCAGGCAAAATAGCGGAATGAACCTCAAATCTGGGGTGTATAGGAGCTGACCGTAGCGAATGTTCAGCATAAGCTAAAAATGTCTCATCATTAGACAGGTCGCAAAAACGGAGTAAAGCTGGCAAAACCTGGCGTGGATTAGCAATCATCTCTTCATATTTTACCAAATGTATGCAATCGGCATGGTGCTTCATTTGCATCAGCCCTTCCCGCATGGTCACAATCCATTCAACGACGGCCATATCTGTATGAGATGTAAGATGAGAAATCTCTGTCACCACATCAGCTAAGTCAGGGTCATGGGGAATGATCTGTTCTATCATCAACTGCCATTTACGATTATCTACTCCCCACCAATCATGTTGTTGATCGTTTACAGCAACCCCTCGTTCTTTCGACCAATTCTCGATAGAAGCGCATGTGTTCCAACCATTACGGATGATAAAGATGAATTTGGCATCGGGAAACAAGGCTCGCACAAAAGGAATACGAAACACCAGCTCTGGATTTTTATCAACTAACCGATGTGCAAGTGTTAGGGCTAGGTAGGCACCAAATAGTTTGTGCGCCGTCTGTTTCATTTCGCTTGTAGCGTCTTGAGCATCAAGCCGGTAGGCTGCTGGGCCTAAACTGTAATGACCTATAACATCTTCTTGAGGATGCACAACATGCCACAGGGCTTTTGGTTCGTTGAGGAAACCAACTTCACGATGGATAGACATAATGGTACCCAAAATTGTTGTGCCACTACGTCCGCTACCTATAATAAAAATGGGGTTTTTTACTTGCTTTAGCTGGGGTAGTTTTTTTTCCACGGCAAAGTGAGCAAACACGAGAGGGTTTAGCCAGCGTCCTCGGGTTGTAATTGGGCGGCCTTCAAAAAAGGTTCGGGTGACAATGCGACGAACGGCCGAAAACGGCCGTTGGCGGAAATAATGTTTGTCTACTTGGGCAACCACAATAAGACTCCTTTACGCAAATTCTTAACCCGTTTTGCTTGATCATGCGATGTGGGGATTAACGGCCGTTTGGTCCCCACTACCCAATGCAGTAGGCTGCATAGCATTCAGGCTTATCAAGTAACCAACAATAAACCAAAACAAAATATTGACAACATCAAGTCGCCAACCCCAGCCCAAAAGACCATGGGTTAAAACAGCCACAATACCTGCCAAAAGCCCTCTTGCCATGGCGGCAAGCACACCACCATGTTGTCGTACTGCCTGCCGGCCAGTGCGAAAAATGGCAAATAATACAATGACAAACCCCACAAAACCAAACATTCCTGTTTCTGCTGCAATTAAAAAGTAAATATTGTGTACCGGATAGCCTTGGTTAATAATATTAGCCGTCAAATAGTGAGGGACATTTAGCACAAAATTATTTAACCCCGTTCCAATTAGAGGGCTATCTTGCACCATCTGCCAAGCAATTGTGAGCAAGTTGCGGCGAAACAAGAAACTGTATGGCGAAGAAGCTGTTAAGCGAAGATAGATTTTGTCCCATAAGAGCCAAAGAGAAACAATAGCCGCCAATACTACAGCACCTAGAGTCAACAGCTTCCCGTTTGTCCAGAAATAACGATTTCGCACTTGAGATAATAAAACAATTGTCAACGCCACAACAAATGCAAGCCAACCAGAACGCGATTGCGTCAGGACGATTGTTACTGTGCCTAACGCTAAAACGATCACAGTAAGAGTGCGAAGGCGAACGCGAATATCTGTACTTAAGAAAATACTAAAGCAAAATGGCAGCAGCAGCTCTAAAAAAAGTGCCAAATTATTTGCATGGCCTAATGTGCCACCAACACGACTTGAGCCTTCACCAATGCTGGTATCTAAAAAAACACTATCCGCCTCGCCTAAAGCAAACAAACCTAATGACCGGTTCAAAGCAAACTGCATTAAGCCCAATGTGCTTTGCAACAATATGACAGCCAGCAAAAGATAGACAACAAAAACTGCCCGCTGCGGTGTGCAAATGAAACGCCGTATACAGGCTATCAGCAATAAAACTTTGCCCAATCTGATTAGTTCATAGATGCTAAAAGAAACATTAGGGGCAACAAACAGGGATGGCAACATCAACATTCCCCAAAGTGCCAGAGCAAATTCAACCCGTCCCCACTTCCAGCTTTTATGTTTCAGGTTGTCAAGTAAGTAAAGGCCTGCCAAGGCTAATAAGGGAAAATCAAGAGGAGCCAAGGCTCCTTCAGCCCCTCCTTGATGAATTTGGCTGCCGAACAGCCGTAAACGAGCCGCAAATGAGAGGGATAATACCAACAGGCTAAATAACCAATGCTCAGGAGCTGTGAGAAAAAAGGGTAGAAAAACAATGCCGCCAATCAACAAGACAAGAAGTTGCAGCCAAAAGTCCGGGATAACAAAGGCGGTACCTAAGGTAATGAGGCTGGCTATTAAAATGATGCCAATTCCAAGAAAAACGACGCTTGAGCGTGGTGCGAGTGATATTGGAAACGTACTCGACATAGGAATTAGCCAAGATAACCTAAACTTTTCAGGCGTTCTTCGACAATTTTTTCTTCTTCAGCAGAGTTAACTACCATGTTGTCATGATGCCATATGTCTGGTTCGTAATAGGTGGCATGATGGGCTTGTTTATATTCATCTACAAAAGCATCAAGCAGGATTTTGCCATCCAGATCGGCAGGAATGGGGATATTCAAAGCATACAAGATGGTTGGAAGGAGATCGACTATATGAGCATTTGTGAGAGTTGTACCTGATTGTATGACTGAGCCATTCATAATCACGATACCGTCTCGCAAATGGGTACCGGTCATGAAGGCGGGCACAGGCCGGACAATGGTGCTGTTGTTTAGCTCAGTGGCAATCATGTAGCCTTCTTCTGGCTCAACAGTTATATCAGGCAGCAACTCGGTAGCATTGCCTTGGTAGATTTCATGCTTTAGGTAAACATTCTTAATAACGGGTTGCCCTGTTTCTGGGTGACGTAAGGCAAGGAGGTTCTGTTTCATTTGTTGTGCAAGAGAAACGGCCGTTTCTTCATCAACAATTCCATCCATTTCCCGCCCAACCCGATTAAAATAAATGCGTGCATAAAAAGAGCCAGGTAATGCAAAAGCCACCGTTCGCTTCCAATCAATCAAGGATGATTGTGTTAAACCCATCTGTAACTTTTCTGCTCGACCCCTTGGCCCCAAGAAACGGCGACGCAGCTTGAAAACATCCAGCTTCTGAATCATTGTCACCAACATTTCTGTCAACTGCTTTCGCCACACATTATTGATTTTTAGCAGACCCTGCTTATAAAGCCATTCATTTACATTAAAGCGATCAACAGCCGGCCCAAAACCATGATCGGACATAACAATTGTAAGTACAGAATCATCCAGCATAGCTAGCAACTGACCAAGGAGTTCATCCAAGCGTTGATAAAAACTTAGCACAAGTTCTCGTTCAGCAGATGAGGTCTGACTATATCCTGGATGTGCAGGATCAATGTAGACCCAAAGAGCATGTTGGGCAATGTCAGTAGCCTGAAAATGAAGCATAAAGAAATCCCATTGCTTCTGAATTAAATGAACTCCCAATTTTGCCCGTTTCTCTGCCAACGCGACCAAACGCTTTACATATTCCTGTACGCCTAAATAATCAATAGACCTGATAGGAAAAATAAATTCGTAATCAGGCACAACCGCCTTAATCTCATTCACTAAAGTTACTGGGTAACAAGCATGTTCCAGATCAGGACTCAACAGCCCTGAAACCATTGCCCCATCAACGGGTACTGGGGGATAAGTCATAGGCACATTAACAGCAATCAGCTTCTTCCCAGCTTCATTCAATAAGTCCCAGAGGCGTTTTGCTTGGATTGCTGAACCGTCTATTACGGGGCTATCATATGAGCCCGGTATATAGCGAGAAAATTCAAAAATGCCGTGTTGGCCCGGCTGCTTACCCGTTTGAAAAGAAGTCCAGGCAGCAGCAGTAATCGGCGGAATAGTAGACAACAGCGTACCAGAGGCACCTAAGGCTATTAGCTTTTGCAAGTTTGGTAATTTACCAGCATCACACCACGGCTTAAGCGCACGAAATGTTGCACCATCCAAGCCAATTACACAGACTCGTGATGGGTGTGGGGAAGCACTATTCTGTCTCATATTGTTTATCCAAAAGTAAAATGAGCCTGTTTCTCCAGACTGATGACAGTCTTGGAAATCAGGCTTGCCCAAAGACATTTATGATTGAGCCTGCCTGTTTCAGGCGACTGTAAATTCAGTTGGTTTCAGGTTAAGGGCTTTAGCTACTACAAAAAGCACTATGCTGCCACAAACGACGCTCAGTATTGTTACTATTAATTGCGACCAGAGGTTGGCAGCAGGCAGCTTGATTATCCATTGACTATAGATTAGATAGTTAGTTAAGCCCATCCCAACTGAAGCAACAAGCAGCTTGCCAGCAATAGCAAACAATTGCATATCAAGCACAGACAGGTTTTTCTGCTTCAGCAACCATAAAGCTCGAAGAACGGAAATAACGGCCGTTAAGCTCATTGCTATTGGAATCCCCCATACACCAAGCCACCAGAACAAAACCATATCCAAACCAATCTGCACAATAATCATCAACAACAAATGAATAGCCGGTGTTTTAGTATCCCCCAAGGCATAATGAGGCGCAACCAACAATTGATTAAGCCCTAAAAACGGCAAACCCAAAACATACAGCACCAATATTTTCGAGATGAGAGCCGTGCCTTCTTCAACAACAGAGCCATGCAAAAACAAAATACGGATCACTGGTTGATTCAATACCAAAAGCAAAACTGTCATCGGTGTTGTCAGCAAAAAAATAATCTTGACACCTTGCGCCAAAACATGTTGCATAGCAAGCCGATCCTGCTTCACGGATAAACGAGACAGAGACGGGATAATGACCGATGTAATACTATTCAAGAATATATTAACAATAGTTCCAATCAATCGCCGGGCAAAAACAAGGGCTGACAAACTCCCAGCTACCAAGAAAGAAGCAAGGAAGCGCTCAACAATTTCATTACTCTGGTTAACAGCAAAACTAAAAAGGGGGAAAAGCACCGTATTGACAGTAGAACGTATCTCCGTATGAGTCAAAAGTAAATTGAAAGACAACCGAAACCCTAGTTGCCGCAAGAAGAAAAAAAGGACCAACATTTGGACAAGACCCGCAGCCAAATATCCAACGGCAATCTTATCAATATTCCATTGTGCAAGAACCGTAAGAGTCAAAAAAATTAAAACGACAATATTTCGCAGAAAATTACTGGATGCCGATTGTGAAAATGCTCTGGCAGCATTCAAACGCGCACGGGAAATAGCCACCACAGCACTTAGAGGAACAGATAACAACATAATCGTGCCTAAGTGATTGGCAAGTTCACTTGAAACCGTATCCAATCCCGGAGCAATGGCATAAAACAAAGGCTCAGCCAAAAACGCGCTCACAAGAACAAGGCAACTTAATGAGCCGAATGCCAACCAAAGGAGAGAGCTAAACAACTGCCATTGCTCTTCAACCATCTCTGTCTGCCATCTCACAAAAATAGGCACTAATGTTAACTCCGAAATTCGGTTAAAAATAATGTAGGCCAGTAGCGGGATAGTTGCGGCAACAAAAAAAGCATCTGTTACTCTCCCTAGCCCAAACACACTGGCAATTCCAACATCAATAGCAAAAGAACTGACAACACCTAGCGCATTAAATAACGAAACTGTAATCGTATCTTTGGCAAAACTATTCTGCATAACAATGCAATTATCCTTTATTCTTAAGGGTCTGCAATGCCCCAATCGCCCGCTTGTTAACAGGGTCAATCTGAAGAACCCGGTGGTATATCGCCTGCGCCTCGCCTATTTGCTCCATTTCTGTATATAACATCCCTAACTCAAAATAGGCATACTCTATCTGAGGATTTATTGCAATTGCCTGCAAAAAACTAGCTTCCGCCCTATTAGCAGCATCTCCTTCTACTCGCAGCAGATGTCCTATATAGGCCCAACTCCAATAGTTATCAGGTGCTAAAGCAATTACTTCCTGATACCCAGCCAATGCCTCAACCGTTTTACCTAAACGTCGCAAAACGTCAGCATGTTGAAAAAGGGCATCACTGTATTGAAAAGCACCCTTAAACTGGTTTCGCATTAAAGCATCATCCAGATTTTTTAATGCAGAAACCAAATCTGGCGGCTGCAATTTTTGCGCTTGCAACCATCCAATTTGATAAAGAAAATCACTCTTACCCATCTGCTCAGGCGACAATTCTGCCCCTTGGTGAAACACAGTCGCTGCTTGCTGCCACAAGCCTAGCCCTTCATAACTCAAACCAATGAAATACAAAGGATCAGCCAATTGTGGTTCAATTTCTACTGCCTGTTTGTACCATTCAATAGCTGCTAAATATTGCCCATCCGCGCGATATTGGTGTCCGCGAAGCATAAACTCGTCAGCCATACCACCAACTATGCGCCAAACCGAAACAGCTTCTTCATGACGTCCTTGCATTGTTAGAGCCCAACCTAGACCCCACCAGGATGCCCTTGACTCATCAATTTTGCTAACGGATTGTCTCAAGAACATTTCTGCTTCTTGCGCTACATGAGAGTCACGATATGCAAATGCATGATTAAGCATTATAAAACCGGCATTCTTGGAAATATTGCCACTATATCGGGGGACACGCACAACCAACAGAGCCACAACAATAACAAAAACGCAAAAAGCAAGCCTAGTCTGACTTATTGGGAAAAATCTAAAGTTAAATCCCATTACTGTTTAGGTAGGGTCTGCATTACTAAACCACCAATAGGTTAAAAGACTATAGGCAATTGCCAGACAGAACCCCAGAACACCAGCAGCAATAGTCAGTAACAATCGGCGGGGGCTGATGGGCAATTCGGGAACCACAGCCTGGCTAGCTAACTGCACCCCGCTGCTTGTATCCTGTGATGTAATCTGCACCTCTTCTACTTTACGGCTTAGGGCTGTAAAGGTCTCTTCTGCCAAATTCTTATTACGGGATAACTGGCTTCTTTCGGTGTCAATTTCCTGAAATTGTCGCTGCAAGTCCAGGATTTGTGGCTCTAACTCTTGTAAAAGTGCATCTATCTCTGTCTGCCGGCTATTGAAAACTTCAAGTTGTGCTTCTAACAAAGCAATTTGTTCTCGTTTTGTCAAATGGTTAAATGCCTCGGCAGAACTGATTTGAAGCTGCACAGGGATTGTAGAAGTGCTATTAAAAGCGGCCGTTTGCAGAAAAAGAGCCGTTAGTTGATCGGTTAACGTTATTTCAATAGTGGCTGAAGATAATAGATAGCTTCGCAAACTTTCTATATCCTTGATGATGAAGGTGATGACACGCTGCTTATTTAAATAATCATTTTGCGTTTGGCGCAAATTATTTAGTTCATTACTAATAGTCGAAAGATTGTTTCGCGCCTCAAATTCAATGAGTGCCTTTTCCATAATAGCTAAATTTGCATCAGCATCAGTGAGTTGTTCTTCAAAAAATTTGACCTGTTTCTCATTTTGGTCGCCATAAATCTCATTGGCAGTTTTCACAAATACGTTTGCCCATAAATTGGCAATCTCGCTGGCTCTATCTGCATTCTGATGTTCAACAGATAAACGCACAACACTCAAATCATCACCAGCACTAGCTACAAGCATTTTCCTCAAGTTTGTTAAAGAACTCTCTGATATCGATTTATCAGGCAGTTGTTCTTGCAAAAGCTTTAGTACTGTGTCACTTACTGCTAATTCTGGGTAGGCGCGTAGGGGCTGATTTTCTCCTACTGCTTCAAACCGAGGATCGAATTGCACAAGCTGTCTTGCTGCGGTAATAACAACCAAGGCACTTGCCTCGTAGGTTGGAGGGATAAAGATAGTTATGAGAAAGGTAAGAACGGCCGTTATTATCCCAATCCCACCTATCCACTTCCACCTTTCAAACAAAACCTGCAAATAAGGTCTAAGATTAATCTCCTCGTACAATTTCGCCTCCACTACAAATAATTCATCAAAGATGATACATGAGTCAAAACACGCAAGCAAACTCAGCTTTATTTCTCAAAAACAAATCAATCATCAACATACTCTTCTGATTTCAAGCCTCTTAAGGCGGGTTGTAATCAGCATAAAGTATCCTATACTTGGGGTAATTTACATTGAAAAAAGAATAACCGTTTAGCAGCTAGACTTATCACTCTGGAGGGAAACCATGAGACTGTTAAATCAGAAACGCATAGTCATATCGCTTATCACCATGTTTTGTAGTTTAATCTATTTGGTATTGTCAGTGAATGCCGATGGCACAGAAACATTAGGTGTTCCATCCATCAACATAGCCAGTGGATCAGGATTTGTTATCGGAGGAACCGGCCTAGAAAAAACAACACCAGCCATAATCTCCCTTGAAGTTCCCGAAAATTCCACCATCAAACAAGTACTTGCTTATTGGTCAGGGGCAACCAGAGAAGGTACTCCCGGAGATAATGAAATCATTATTAATGGGATACCCATAACAGGTCAGCATATTGGTACTGGTCCTGGTCAGAAACTATATGAAAGCTATCGTGCCGATATTACTGCCTTAGAATTGGTTTCGACAGGTGCAAACACCCTCTCAGTCGCCGGGATGAGCTTTATAGCCGAAAATGACGGCGCAGGTATCATTGTCATTTATGAAGATGACAATGGCCTGTCTGAATTGAAAATGGTTGATGGCCTAGACATTGCTTACATCAATCGTCCTGAGCCTGGACAAACAACAGTCCCACAAACCTTTACTTTTGCACCTGAGGACGTGGATCGCGTTGCTGAAATGGGCTTTTTCGTAGGCAGTGTGCTACGAGAACGACCAAATGTCATACGTTTTCACGTTGCTGGTGAAATAATTGAACATTTCAACCTGTTAAGCAGTGCACAAGGTCTCCAATGGGATGCCTTAAAAGTGCCTGTCAATATTCCTGCCGGTGCCTCAGAAATTACCGTTGAAATACAATCAGAAAGCGATGGAACAGATCGTTTGCCTGCATCTCTTACCTGGATTAATGCAACATTGTCAGTTCCAATTACCCCAATCGCCAATTGCGTTGATTTCTCCACTCTAACACCCGGCAGTTCAGTTGAAGGGCCTGGCACAGTTCATCCTTTGTTAGACATTAGCACCTCTGGCAACAGCATTGTGTTAACGGAAGGAAGAGCACCCATCGCTTATGTAGCTACAAATGATGCTCCAATTTGGAACGGTGGCTTAACCGAAGGGGGCTTTTACGACAGGCAGGAAATTCATGATTATGTCTTCACGTTAGCTCCCGATGCCCATATTGGCTATTTCACCTTGCGGGTTCTTGATTATGGCGACTTTAACCCCGTACGTGCATCAAAGCATGAAATTATGCTAGTTGCCTATGATGCTGACAACAACATCATTGATACTGACAAATTGATGTACACAAGCGAAAATAAATTCAGACCGCGTGTAAGCTCTATGGGAGATCTGTGGTTTACAGGAGATGCAATTGCTGCCATCAACGGTGAGCCTGGCAATTACACATTTGCTGTAGCCGGCGATAACATTGCCCGCGTTGAATTGAAGTTTGCCAATGATGTAGATTCAAGCCGAGTGTCTGATCCAAAATTCGCCATTGCGGGGCTATGCTTTACACCACCACCACCACCACCTGTTTGCATGAACTTCGCCGCATTAACACCAGGCAGTTCTGTACAAGGATTGGGAACAGTACACCCCAATCTTGATATTGAAACCTCCGGTAATGCAATTGCATTGATGGAAGGCAGGACTCCAATTGCTTATGTAGCATCAAACACAGCAGGGGTATGGAATGGGGGCGTAGGTAGCAATGGTGGATTTTATGACCAGGAAGAGATACACGATTATTCGTTTACGTTTTCACCAGATATAAGTTCAGACTACTTCTCACTGCGGCTACTCGATTACGGTGATTATAATCCTTTGAAAGCCACAGAACATGAAATCAAGCTGGTCGGATTTGATGAGAATGGACAGATAGTTGCTGCACGTCGAATTATGTACACCAGTGAAGGTAAAATTCGCCCACGTGCAGGCTCAATGGGGGATTTATGGTTCACAGGGGATGCGAAGGATGCCGCTGAAGGTGACATTGGCAATTACCTCTTTGAACTTAAGGTGCCCGGTATTTCGCGTGTTGAGTTACAGTTTTCCAATAACATAGATTCAACAATTGCGTCTGATCCGAAATTTGGGATTGGCGACTTGTGTTTTAACCCAATCAACAAATAATCTGTGATAGGCAACCGAAAACAAGCGCCTTTGGTTAAGCCAAAGGCGCTTGTTTTATTGCAGCAATCACACCATCCCATACCGCCGCCACGAATCCAAACAACCGCGAATCAGCTCAATCCCCGAAGCCACCGTCGTTTCGCTCCCTTCACCCTCGCCATAGACGGAAACAACGGCCGTTACTGCCACCTTCCCCGTCCCCATCACCGTCTCAATCGCCGCCAACACCTGCGCCATATCCGGCCCGTTTGGCTCCTTCGTCCCGTGGTTCGGCACATACCGTTCATCCAGAATGTCAGAATCAATGTGCAGATAAAGCATGTCACAGCGGTCGGCCAGGGCAGAAACGGCCGTTTGCAAATCCACCCCCGCAAACCCCTTCGCCGCCGCCGCAATCACCACATCCGTCGCCTTAATCAACTGCTCCTCCGGCGCATCCAGATTCCGCACATCCACCATCACAATTCGATCCGTTGGCAGCGGTGCCACAATATGCGACAGCTCCCGCCAGCGCGGAAACGCCAGCCCCGCACACACCGCCACCGGCATCCCCCCCAGCATCCCCGACAGCGTGGTGTTGGGCGTGTTAAAATCCCCATGCGCGTCAAACCAAACCAACCCCACCCGCACCTCTGCCCCATGCACATCCTGCAAACCGCCCACCACCCCCGAAATATGAGAGCAATCCCCACCAGTCATCAAAACAGCCCGGCCAGCCCGCCGCCCCGCTGCCACCGCCTCCGCAATGGCGCCCCCCAGCAGCCCAATGTTGTCCGGCTCATCGGGCAACCGTTTCTCCTCTGGCATTTGCGGCTCCACCACGTCGTAGGGAACAACGGCCGTTTCATACACCCCCGACCGCCCATACGCATCCAACGCCCGCTCATCCCGCTTCGCCCGATGGCTATACCGATACCGCACCCCCACAACCTGCAACCCAGTCAACGGCTTTCCACTCATCAGTTCTCCTCAAAAACCTTTGCGGTTCCAAAAACCCCAAAGGCCTAATCCTTCGCCAACTCACCATATCTCAGTAAAATTACGCATCAAAATTATATCCTGCACTTCCCAATAATCAGGGAAATCAGGAAAATCAGCGTCCCATTCTATCAGGAGAAACCCATGTCAACCGAAACCGAACCCTTCAACGTCTCCGCCTACGGCGGCGAAGGCTGGTCCCCCCGCCTCCAAACCCACACCCAGGAAATCGGCACCCTCTGGGGCAACTGCGGCATAGACACCGAATACACCCCCCTCAAATCCGTCCTGCTCCACCGCCCTGGCAAAGAGCTGTTTGAGCTAACCAACCACAACGCCGTGCAAATGCTCGAACCCATTGACCCCGAACTGGTGCTGGAACAGCACGACGGCATCGCCGCCGCCTACCGCAACGCTGGCGTAGCCGTCCACTACGTTGACCCAGCCCAAACCCCCACCCCCAACCAAATGTTCTGCGCCGACCTCATGTTCATGACCCCCGCCGGGGCCATCCTCGCCCGCCCCGCCTCCACCGTTCGCGCCGGAGAAGAACGCTGGGTAGCGCGGCGGCTGGCCGACATCGGCGTTCCGATTTATCGCACCCTGCACGGCACTGCCACCTTTGAAGGGGCCGACGCAATGTGGATTAACCCCGAAACGGTCATTTTGGGGCGCGGGCTTCGCACCAACGACGAAGGAGCGCGGCAAGTTTCCGCCGCCCTCACCGACCTCGGCATCAACGTCATCGTCGTAGACCTCCCCTTTGGCACCATGCACCTCATGGGCATGCTCCGCTTTGCCGACAAAGACCTCGCCATCGCCTGGCCAAAGCGATTTGTCCATCGCGGCGTAGATGCCCTCAAGGCGCATGGCTACCGCGTCGAATTTTTGCCCACCGTTGAAGAAGCAGCCAAAGGCAGTGCCTTCAACTTTGTCACCCTCGCCCCCCGCGAAATTTTGATGGTGGGTGGCATGCCGCAAACGCAGGCCTTCTACGAAAGCCTGGGCATCAAATGCCACAGCACCCCCGTGCATGAACTGCGAAAAGCCGCCGGTGCCATCGGCTGCCTGACGGGCATTATCGAGCGCGAAATGGCACCGTAGGACAAGTTTGCAAACTTGTCCTACCCAGCCCAATGCTTGAATTTCAACACGCCTATCGCCGCCACCTTCCACACATCCAGCCACCGGGAGCCATCTTCTTCGTTACCTACCGGCTGGCTGGTTCACTACCAACTGCCATACAGGAACAGCTTTTAGCCGAAGCCTACGCCTCTACACGCCGCCTGAACCGAATTTCTGACCCACAGGAACGATCTCAACAGGCTTATGTCGCGCAAAAAAGGCAATTTGCCCAATGGGACAAGGCATTAGATATGACAACAGATGGTTTCCACTGGCTGCGTCAACCAGAAATCGCCCAAATCGTTATCAACAGCCTTCATGACTTAGACGGAAAGCGTTACCAGTTGGAAAGCTATAGCTTGATGAGCAATCATGTCCACGTCGTTTTCCGTCCACAACAAAAGGAAGATGGAACATACCATAGTTTGTCAGCCATTATGCATGCCCATAAGCGGTATACAGCATGGCAGGCCAACCAAGTATTAGGACGGCAGGGACAATTTTGGCAACACGAGAGCTACGACCACATCATCCGCGATGAGGCAGAAATGCACCGCATTCAGCGGTATGTGCTAGACAATCCGGTCAAGGCAGGGCTAGTTGAGCATTGGAAACAGTGGCCCTGGTCGTTTTGTAGGTCAAGTTTGCAAACTTGACCTACGGTTGTGCAACCGACAAAACAGCTTGCAACAGCACATTCCCCCCGCCGCCACACCCTGGCACTTTCTACTCGGCAAGGGGTTTGTAGGTCAAGTTTGCAAACTTGACCTACGGTTGTGCAACCGACAAAACAGCTTGCACCAGCACATTCCCCCGCCGCCACGCCCTAGCACTTTCTACCCGGTAAGGGGTTTGTAGGTCAAGTTTGCAAACTTGACCTACGGTTGTGCAACCGACAAAACAGCTTGGAGCAACACATTCCCCCCAGCCACCACGTCCTCCTTCGTGGCACTTTCCAGCTCGTTGTGGCTGAGGCCGTCGGCGCAGGGGATGAAGATCATGCTGGTGGGGGCGACCCGCGCCAGATAAACGGAATCATGCCCGGCCCCGCTGGTGATTCGTCTGGCGCTGTAGCCGGTGATGGAAACGGCCGTTTCCACCGCCGCCACACATTTCTCCGCAAACACCACCGCCTCCGAAGTCCAGATATTCACCAGCTTCGCCCCGTGTTCCTCCGCCAGTTGGGTCAACAGCCCCTCCACCTCATCCAGCACCCCATCGCTGGGATGGCGCAAATCCACCGTCACCAGCAGCTCACCCGGAATGGTGTTCACCACCCCCGGCGACGGCCGTAAATCGCCAAACGTCAGCCGAATATCCGGTTCATACTGTTCCGCAATGGCATAGGCGCGGCCGAGAAGGGAAACGGCCGTTTTCACCGGATCCCGCCGCACATCCATCGGCGTGGACCCCGCGTGCGCCGCCTTGCCCGGAATGGTCAAATGATACCAACGCGCCCCCTGCACCCCGGTCACAATCCCGATTTGCCGCCCCTCATACTCCAAAATTGGCCCCTGCTCAATGTGGATTTCAAAAGCGGCCGTTAGCGGACGGTGACGGGCTGGCAGATCCCCCTTGTAGCCAATTCGCTGAAGCTCTTCGCCGAGCAAACGGCCGTTCTTATCCTCCCGCCCATACGCATATTCCAGCGAAAACACCCCCGCCCACACCCCCGACGACACCATCGCCGGGGTAAACCGCGCCCCCTCCTCATTTGTCCACGACACAATCTCCAGCGGTGCTTCCGTAACAATGTTGTGGTCGTTGAGCGTCTCCACCACCTCCAGCGCCGCCAGCACCCCGTACACCCCGTCAAACTTCCCCCCCGTTGGCTGGCTGTCCAGATGGCTCCCGGCCAAAATGGGGGGCAAATCGTTGTTCTGCCCGGCGCGGCGGCCAAAAATGTTGCCCATTTCGTCCACGGTAATCGTCAACCCCGCCGCCTCACACCAGTTCACAAACAGGTCACGGCCGGCCTTGTCCTCATCCGTTAGCGTCACCCGACACACGCCCCCCTTCGCCGTTCCCCCAATCTGCGCCATCGTCATTAACCGCTGCCACAGGCGGTCGCCATTAATTCGTACATTATTCCACTTAATCGCCATTGCTTTACACGCTCCTTGTGAAAATGGATGCGCAGATAACGCGGATCAGAACGGATTTTCGCGGATCAAAAGCAAAATCCGCGTTTATCCCTATAAATCCGCGTCATCTACGCACCTATTCAGACTCCTCCGACAATCTCTAATCTCTTAGGGTTCAATCAAAAATAACTTTGCAGTTCCAGAAGTTCAACTTCTCTCAGAAGTTGAACTTCTAACTCCCACGTTATTAACTCAAGTTGCTACTAATAACCACTGTCATTTCGATGTCCTCCGAGAAATCCCATTCTTTTCTGCTGACGAAACGAGATTTCTCCTCGAAGACTCGTCGAAATGACAGGTTTTTACGCTTTGTTTTTTAAGGTGGCAACTTGGGTTATTAACGAACGAACCCTTAATCTCCACCCTCTTCATTCACCCACACTAGCACCAACAGCCACACCAGCACAAACGCCGCCCCCGCCGGAATCGCCAGCCCCACCGCCCCAAACGCCTCATAGGCTGGCGGCCCTGTCAAGTTAGCAGTCGCCACTCCCACCGTCCCGGAAGCTGCCCAAATGGTCATCATTTTCCCCCGCTGTGCCGGTACTTGCTCCGTTGCCAAAATCATGGTGCTAACAACGGCAAACTCAAACAAAAAGTGGGCCACAAACAGCCCAGCAACCAGCACCACCAGCCCCACATTGAGCAACGGCAGCAGCCAAAATGCCCCGATTGCCAGCAGCGAACTCACCCATACACCCCGCCGCTTACCAATTTTGTCACCAAACAAGCTAATAATGCCGCTGGCACAAAAAGCAGCCACCCCCATGAACAAGGCTACCGTCCCCAGTTCGCGTGCTTCCAATCCGTATTCAACAAAAAGCCACTGTCCATAAACGCCAAAGAGGTGGAAGGCACCAAACATGATGAGGGAGGCGGCAGCGATGACGGCCCAGGCCGAACGGCCGTTTTCCCCCAAATCCACAAAATCAGCCACCCGCTGCCGCCAGGAAACGGCCGTTTTCTTCTCTGCCCCCTTCCCCTTGCGCTCCCGTTTGGTCTTGGGGAAGCTCCGCATTGCCACGCTGCTGGCAAGCAGCAGCCCCGCCAGCCCCAGCAGCGGCACGCGCCACCCCCAGCGATCCATGGCCCAGCCAACCAGAAAGACCCCCACGATTCCGGCCACCGCCCATGCCATTTCCAGCAGCCCCAGCCCCCGCGACCGCTGGCTGTAGGGCAGTTGAGCACTCAGATAGGCGAAGAGGTTGGGAACGAAGGCGTTTAGCCCCGAACCCATTAGAATCATGCCACAAACGGCCGTTACCACCCCCAAGCCCGTCGTCAGCGGCGGGCTAACCCCCACCAGCACCAGCCCGGCCACAATCCCCCATAAAGCACCATTCATCACCAGCCGGTAGCCGTGCCGGTCGGCCAGCGCCCCCCAAAATGGTGACAAAAGCCCCATCAGCGTTCGCAAACCAACAAGGCGACCCATAGAAACGGCCGTTATCCCCAACCCCGCCGCAAATAAAGGCAAAAACGGATAAAACAGTTGCACGCTCGTATCCACCAGCAGCCGCATCACCAGCGAACTACCCAGCAGCCGACGTACCGAAACCACATCAACAGAACCCTCAGAAGTTGTCGTCGTCATAGCCCCCCATGCTACGCCACCCGCCCCAATTTGCCAATTTTTCATCCCCACCAGAACGGGATATAGTTACAGGAGATTAGAGATTGGAGATTGGAGATTGCTGAAGGTTCACACTCTCCAATCTCCAATAACCCATCTCATTCTTCAGGAGTTTCCCATGCCCCAACTCTACACCACCCAGGCCAACGTCCCCCCCCATTTCACCGATTTCGGCGTCGGCCAACCCGACCCCAACATCCTGCCCCTCGACATCATGCGCCAGGCCGCCGAGCATCGCCTGTCACAACCCGACACCGGCATCCTCAGCTATGGCATCGAAGCAGGCGACGGCTACTTTCTCTATGCCCTCGCCAACTTCCTCACCCGGCAGTACGGCTTCCCCGTCAATCACGAACACCTCTTCCTCAACGCCAGTGCCTCCCAAGCCCTGGATATGATCTGCACCCTATTCACCACCCCCGGCGACACCATTTTTGTCGAAGAACCCACCTACTTCCTCGCCCGCATCATCTTCGCCGACCACAAACTCAATGTCATCGGCATTCCCGTTGACCAGCACGGGCTGCGCGTGGATTTAGTCGAGGAGGCACTGCAAACCCACAAACCCGCCTTCATCTACACCATCCCCAGCTTCCACAACCCCACAGGCTTCACCCTCACCCAGGAACGGCGGGAAAAGCTGGTCGCCCTCAGCCAGCAGCATGGCTTCCTCATCGCCGCCGATGAGGTATACCAAATGCTCTATTACGGCGACACGCCCCCCCCGCCGTCCTTTGGTGCCTGGATTGACAGTGGCACCGTTCTCGCCATCGGCACCTTTGCCAAAATTCTTGCCCCCGGCATCCGCGTCGGCTGGATCCACACCGCGCCCCAGCTCATCAAAAAGTTTTTCCACAGCGGCATCGTTGAAAGCGGCGGCTCGCTCAACCATTTTGCCTCCGCCTTCGTCCGCTCGGTGCTGGAGTTGGGGCTGCAAGAGCAATATCTGGGCTATTTGCGCCAAACCTTCCGCAGCCGGATTTCGGCCATGGATGGGGCATTGCGGCAACATCTGGCGGGCAAGGTGGAATGGACAACGCCAGAGGGTGGCTACTTTTTCTGGCTGCGCCTGCCCCCCGGCAGCGATGCCGTCGAACTGCGCGAGCTGGCAAAGCCATACAACGTCAGCTTTCAGCCCGGCTACGCTTTTTCCAGCCAAAACGGGCTGCGCGACTATATGCGGCTCTGTTTTGCCTTTTATGATGAGGCGCGGATTGTGGATGGCATTGAGCGATTAACGGCCGTTTTCCACCACCCCCTCTAACCCATGCAACCCTACCTCGCCGTCGCCGCCGGGGGAGCCATTGGGGCCACCCTCCGCTTTGCCGTTGCCCAGCTTGCCCTCAACCGCTGGGGCAGCGGCTTCCCCTGGGGCACCCTCGCCGTCAACCTCATCGGTTCCCTGCTCATCGGCCTCTGCTGGCAGCTTTTTGAACGGTGGCAAATCAGCCCCAACGCCCGCGTCTTTCTCTTCGTCGGCATCTTCGGCGGCTTCACCACCTTCTCCAGCTATGCTCTGGAAAGCGTGCGGTTGCTGCAAGAAGGACGGCTGCAAATGGGCCTCGTCTACATGGTTGGCAGCAATCTGGGGGGATTAACGGCCGTTTTCCTCGGCTACCTCCTCGGCCGGCTCCTTGCCCGGTAATTTAGAGATTAGCGATTGGAGATTGGTTAGTGTCTTTAGTTTTCCGCCACATCCACGTATTGCGTAAATCGCCTCTCAATACGCAATACGCAATACGGCTTACTACAACAAAACCCCACTTTGCGCTAAAATGACAGCATGATTAGCCAGGAACAGTTGTGGCAAACCATTTGGCCCATCGTTGAGCAGACACTACATGCCACCGTTGCCGCCGACCACGCCCACATCCAGACCCATCTGCAACCCGCCAGCCCCGCCGCCGCCCTGCACGACCTCTTTGGCGCAACCGGCATGGCCCTGCTGCTCAAAACATCGCTGGGGCGTGAAGATGTGGCCCTCACCCGTGCCATCCACACCGATGAGGGGGTTTTTGTGGAATATGCGTGGCCGGTGGGGAAAAACGGCCGTTCCCAAACCACCGCCGCCGACCTCGTGACCGTTCAACTGCAACCTGCGTCTAATCAATGGCACATTCACAACATCAACCCCGCCAGCCTCGACACCCCCCTCACCACCGCCCGCGCCCGTGGCGTACTCATGAGCAACCGGGCATTGGTCAGCGCCCAAGGGCTGCCCACCGAACCCTGGCTGCTCCCCGTCGCCTTCTTTGCCGGATCCCTCCAGCCGCCGCTGCGCCCCCAGGCCTTGGCCGACGACATAGAACGGCTCTTTTTGCCGGGAATGCAGCAGCGCGGCTATGGCGCACCGCTGCTGCTGCGCGGGCGACAGCTTTGGCGCGATTTTGTCGCCGCCGCCCAGCCCCCCCTCAGCAAACCCGCCGCCTGGGCAACGGCCGTTGAATTTATTATGAGCGAACAAGACCTGCGCGAAATCACCCCCGCCGCCGTCGGCAAGCATTACCGCACCACGCTGGCAAAAATCACCCCCCGCGTGCGCGAAATCAAGCAACTGCTGCAAATCGCGGGGCAGGATGAACGCTACACCGATCTGCAAGCCACGAAAATTATGATCACCTAACAGCGGTAATCGGTAATCAGTAATCGGTAATCGGTCATGAAAACCACCTGTACCATTACCGCTTACCGACAACTGATAACTGATTACTGATTACTGATTACTAATAACTGATTACTGATTACTGTCTGTCAAAACGAGGACTTTATGCAAAAGAAAACAATCGCCGATATTGATGTTGCTGGAAAACGGGTGCTCGTGCGGGTGGATTTTAACGTGCCACTCAGCAGCAAGAACCCGGAAGATGATATTGTTGTTACCGATGACACACGCATTCAGGCCGCGCTGCCCACGCTGAACTATTTGCTGGATCACGGGGCATCGTTGATTTTGTGTTCCCACGTCGGTCGGCCGAAAACAGCCGCCGACACCCAGTACAGTTCCCGCCCCATAGCCGTCGCCCTTAGTGCTACGTTGGGGCGACCCGTGCAGCATGTGGCCGAGGTGGTGGGTGAAGCCGCTACTGCCGCCGCCAATGCCCTCCAGCCCGGCGACGTGCTGATGCTGGAAAACACCCGCTTCCACCCCGGTGAAACCAAAAATGACCGCGAGCTTTCGCAGCAGCTTGCCGACCTGGCTGATGTCTACGTAGATGATGCGTTTGGCTCGGCCCACCGCGCCCACGCCAGCACCGAAGGGGCAGCGCGGGCGATGCGGCGCAAAGGGGGGGCGGCGGTGGCCGGTTTTCTGATGGGCAAGGAGTTGGAGGCGTTAGGAACGGCCGTTACCAATCCCCCCCATCCCTACATCGCTATCATGGGCGGCGCCAAAATCTCCGACAAAATCCAGCTCATTGACAACCTGCTCCAGACCGCTGACAAAATCCTCATCGGTGGCGGCATGGCAAACACCTTCCTCAAAGCACAAGGCCACGCCGTCGGTACCTCCCTCGTCGAAGCCGAAGCACTGCCCGAAGCCAAACGGCTGCTGGCAATGGCCGCCGACAAGCTCGTGCTGCCAATGGATGTCATTGTGGCCGACCGCTTTGCCGCCGATGCCACCGCCGAAGTTGTGCCGGTGTGGGGCATTGACAAAGACAAAATGGCGCTCGACATTGGCCCAGATACGCTGGAGAGCTTTAACGCTGAATTGCAAGGCGCACGCCTTGTCATTTGGAATGGGCCGATGGGGGTGTTTGAGTTTGACAAATTTGCCGAAGGCACCAACCAGCTTGCCCGCCTGCTGGCCCACGCCGCCGAACAGGGGGCGCAAGTCATCATCGGCGGCGGTGACTCGGCAGCGGCCGTTGCCAAAGCTGGCCTCAGCGACAAAATGTCTCACGTCAGCACAGGCGGCGGGGCCAGTCTGGAGCTGTTGGAAGGGAAGGCTCTCCCCGGGATTGTGATTCTGGACGACAAGTAAACAGTAAACAGTAATCAGTAATCGGTAATCAGTAAAGCACACTGATTACCGATTACCGATTACCGACTACATCTTATGCGGAGGAATGGGGTCGTTGTCGGAAACGGCCGTTTCTGCCACGTCCTCTTCCTCCTCCCCCCGGCTCACAAAATGCACTACAATCAGCGACAAGCCAAAAAACATCGAAATCAGCCCCGCGATAACCGCCTCTGTGTCCAGAATCAGCAGCCCAATGGACAAACCAATCCCCGTAATAAAAATCACAATCCCCCAGCGCAGCGTCAGGCTTATGCGGCCACGACCAGAACGACGCGCAGGGCGCAGCAAGCCACGCTCGGCCAGGGCAATCGTTTCCTTGTAACGCAAGTAGCGCGTATAGGCCAAAAAGCCAAAAATCACGCTAAACAACATACACACGGCAAACGCCGGAGCTAACACTTCAACTACATCTGTCATCGCTTACTCTCCTTGTTCTCGGCCCGATATTGCGCCAAAATCTGCTTTTCCTTGTGGTTGATGTAGCGCATAAACCCTACAAAGCTGAGAATCGTTCCCAGGATCAACGCAATGGAAAAGCCGATAGCTATTGCTTCTAACATCATAAACCTCCGCTAAATAGAGATTGGAGATTGGGAGATTGGAGATTCACTCGCTCCATCTCGTCGTCTCCAAATTGATATTCACCTGAACCGGTTCAGTTTGCCTTTTTGGGCGAACTGTTTAGTTAGACCAGCACCCATTGCCAAAAGTTTCAAAATGTGCCGGGCAGTTTGGAACGATGCTATAGGACAAGTTTGCAAACTTGTCCTACGGTCTTAGACATGAAACTTTTTCGCCCCTCTAGTGGTCTAACCAAATAAGGCATGAACGATTTAACGATGCAGGACGAGCAGCAATTGGTGCGACGGGCGCAGCGGGGCGAAACGGCCGCTTTTGAAACGCTTGTCGCTGCCCATGCTCCATTGGTCTACAACCTGGCCCTGCGAACGCTTAACAACCCGCAGGAAGCCGAAGACGTGGCGCAAGAGGCCTTTGTGCGGGCGTGGCGCGGCCTGCCCCGCTTCCGCGCCGATGCCAGCTTTCGCACTTGGCTCTACCGCATCGTCACCAACCTTTGTTACAACCGGCTGCCCCGGCTGCGGCAAGAGCTGGCCGCCCTGGAAACGGAAGCCGCCCTGCCGCTGCCCGATGAACGGCAGCATGTGGAAACGCTTTTGCTCTCACAAGAGCTGCAAACCCATTTGCATCAGGCGATTGCCGACCTGCCCGACAGCTATCGGATGCTGGTCACATTGCGCCATTTGCAGCAGCTAAGTTATGATGAAATTGCAGAAGTGATGGCAATGCCGCTGGGAACGGTGAAAACGGGCATTTTCCGGGCGCGGCGGCAGCTTCGGCAAGCATTAGAGGCGTATCAGGATGAACGAATTGCATGATGATTTGCTAACCCAGGCGTTGGAAAGTTACCCACAAGCCCCTTTGCCCCCCGGTTTTATGCGGCGGGTCATGGCACAAATTGAGCCAGCCCCGCTGCCGCGCTTTCGGCTGCAATTTGTGGATTTGGCGGTGCCAGCGTTTGCCTCGCTGCTGCTGGTGACGCTGATTTTGCTGGCGGCACAAACGGATTGGCTGCCGCTGCTTTTGGGGGGAGAAACGGCCGTTTTTCCCCTCCTCTCCTCCTTCCAACCCACCCCCGCCCTCACCGCCGTCATCATGGCCGTCATTGGCGAGCTGGCCCTGCTGGTCATCCTCTGCTGGGGGCTGTGGGGCGACTCCGTTTCATGGCTTGAATAAATCTCCAAAAAATCTATACTTCCAGCCCATCACTTAACATCATCAGGCAGGTCGTAAACTGACGTTCTGAGAAAGGAGATTAGAGATTGGAGATTAGAGATTGAAGACGGTTAATCTCCAATCTCTAATCTCCAATCTCCAATAAAGTGCAGGCTACGCCCGCCACACGTATCCATCGGGAAGAAGGAGATTTTTTATATGAAAGCGGCCGTTTGTTATGAATTTGGCAAACCTTTGGTGATTGAAGAGGTCGTCCTCGACCCACCCCAGGCCAACGAAGTGCGCGTCAAGCTTGCTGCCTGCGCCATTTGCCACAGCGATATTCTCTACATGGACGGCGGCTGGGGTGGCACCCTGCCCGCCATTTACGGACACGAAGCCGCCGGGGTTGTCACCGAAGTTGGCCCCGGCACCACCCTTGCCCAAGTAGGCGACCCCGTTGTCGTCACCCTCATTCGCTCCTGCGGGCGCTGCTTCTACTGCGACAAAGGGGAACCGCAGCTTTGTGAAACCAGATTCCGGCTCGACCGGGAAGGCCCCCTCCACACCCCCGACGGCAAACCGATTCTTCAGGCACTGCGAACGGCCGCTTTTGCCGAAGAAGTCGTCGTCCATGAATCCCAGGTCGTTGGCATCCCCGCCAACATGCCCATGGCCAGTGCCTCGCTCATGGCCTGCGGGGTCATCACCGGCTATGGTGCCGTCGTCAACACCGCCAAAATTGCGGCCGGCAGCAGCGTTGTCGTCATTGGCACCGGCGGCGTGGGGCTAAACAGCATCCAGGGAGCCGCCCTTTCTGGCGCAACCCCGCTCATCGCCCTTGATTTGCTGGAAAGCAAGCTGGAAACGGCCAAGGCGTTTGGCGCCACCCACACCGTCAACGCAGGCGCGGCCGATGCCATTGCCCAAGTCAAGGCGTTGACCAACGGCCGGGGAGCCGATTATGTCTTTGTAACGGTGGGCAGCGGCAAGGCGATTGACCAGGGGCTGGCGATGATGCGGCTGGGCGGCACGCTGGTGCTGGTGGGTATGCCCGCCTATGGGGTGAAGCTGACGCTGGAAGCGGCTGATTTTGCCGGGAGCGAACAGCACATTATGGGCAGCAAAATGGGGTCAACTCGGCTGCGGGTGGATGTGCCGAAGCTGGTGGCGTTGTATAAAGACGGCCGTTTAAAGCTCGACGAACTCGTCACCAAACAATACCCCCTCGAAGAAATCAACGAAGCCATCGCCGCCGTCAAGCGGGGCGAAGCCCTCCGCAACGTCATCGTCTTTTAGACAGGCCGAGGGCGATTTTCAGAATTTGAACCGCAAAGGACGCAGAGGGCGCAGAGAAAGAAAAGAGAAAGGTAAATCTCCGCGATCTTTGCGCCCTCTGCGGTAAAATCTGCTTCTTCTTGCCCAAAGTCAATACAATCTGGAACAACCCCATGAAAATCCAAAGCATTGAAACCTTTGCCAATGAGTTTGTCGGCTTTGTGCGGGTACGCACCGAAGAGGGAGCCGAAGGGTGGGGGCAGGTTTCCACCTACTACGCCGATTTGACCGCCCAAATTTTGCACCGTCAGGTCGCCCCCTACGCCCTGGGGCGCGACACCGACGAGTTGGAAACGCTGGTTGACGAGATTTTGGAGCGGGAATTCAAATATCCTGGCTCATACATGCGGCGGGCGTTAACCGGGCTGGATACGGCCGTTTGGGATTTGCGCGGCAAGGTGGCGGGCAAAAGCGTTTGCGAGCTGCTGGGCGGCACGCCACGCCCCTTCCCCGTCTATGCCAGCAGCATGAAGCGCGACATCACCCCCGAAGCGGAAGCGGAGCGGTTTCTTCAGTTGCGTGAGCAACATGGCTACAATGCGTTCAAATTTCGCATTGGCAAGGAGATGGGGCATGACCAGGACGAATGGCCGGGGCGCACCGAAGCAATTGTGCCTGCCATCCGCCGCGCCCTGGGGGATGAGGCCACGCTGCTGGTGGATGCCAACTGCTGCTATACGCCGTCAAAAGCGATTGAAATCGGCCATTTTCTCAATGATTATGGGGTTGTCCATTATGAGGAGCCATGCCCTTATTGGCACTTTGAATGGACGGCGCAGGTGACAGAGGCTTTACGGCCGTTAGCCATTCAGGTAGCTGGTGGCGAGCAAGATTGCTTCATCACCCAATGGCAGCGCATCATCAACGCCCGCGCCTTCGACATTGTGCAGCCCGACATTTGCTACCTGGGTGGGGTGACGCGGATGCTGCGGCTGGCAAAGATGGCACAGGAAGCCGAGCTGCCCTTTACCCCCCACACCGCCAACCTCTCCTTTGTCACCATCTTCACCCTCCACATCATGGGTGCCATCCCTAACCCCGGCCCCTATGTCGAGTTTTCCATTGAGGCGGAAGATTATTACCCGTGGCAACTTGGGCTGTATGAGCCGATGCCACAAGCCACCAACGGCCATGTGCAAATCCCCACCGGCCCCGGCTGGGGGGTGGAAATCAACCCGGATTGGCTGAAAGGGGCGGTTTATCAGGTTAGCAATCGGCAGCGTTTTTTTAGTAATCAGTATTCGGTAATCGGTAATCAGTAACCAGTGGAACCTCTTACTGATAACTGATAACTGATTACCGATTACTGGTTTTTTCCGCCGGTGTAAACCGGTCGGCGAGGCGGGCAAGCTGCTGGCTGAGCCATTGCAGGCCGCGCACGGTTCCGTGGCGGGCTTCTTCTTTCCAGTCGGTTTCTTTGATGCGGGTCTGAACGGCCGTTACCGTCGCCCTGGCCTGCCTCTCTGCCGCTTCCGAAACCTTGTCACGCACAAACTGGCCGCTCTTGTTGGCAACCGTTGAGGCTCCATCGCGCACTTTGTCCGTCACCTTACGCCGCGTCTCGCTTTCCCACGCCTGCCGGGCCGTGTCCGACACCTGCTGCGTCACCCGGTCGGCCTGCTCGCGCAGCCCGGCTGCTTGTTTTTCGGCTACAAATGGAGCCACGTCTTCTTCGGTTATAATCAGACGGCCTGATTCTTGTTCTTGTGTCATACTTATCTCCATGTTTTATCGTTGCAAACAACGTGTAGGTGCAGCCCATGAACGCACTACACGCCACCTTGTACACTTTACGCAAAGCCGGGGCATTTGTTTCGTCACAAAAATGAGTGGTTGATGACAACGTATTTGGCACAAGGCAATCAGTTTTTACAGTAGGGGAACTATTTCGCAGCCAGGGCGGCGTATGAGCAGGCATTGCAGGCAGGAGAAGACGCAGTTGAGGTGCAAGCGGGGTTGGGGCATGTGGTAGCGGTGCAGGGGGCGTGGAAAACGGCCGTTTTGCCCAAGAAGACCGTCAAAAAAGCGTGAATTTAGCATCAAAAGGGAGTTGTGCTTGACCAAATAACCCATCCGTACTAATGACAAACCTTGCAAAAAACCTTACGATTACGCCATCTTAGAAATTTGATTGTGGGAATCAGCAGTAACCATCCCAAACTAACTTAGGAACGAGAATTAAATAAGCTACGCAAGAAGCTCAACTTCTTCTGAGAAGTTGAACTTCTAAATGGGCAAGTTATTTGATTTCCATTCCTTAAAGAATTATATTGGTAAAATAGGAGCCGCAAGCATAGTAGTCATGTCGGCCAACATGGAGACAAATATCATGATGACAGCACTTATCATTTTCGTTATTCTTTCTATCTTCACGTCTGTTATTGTTGTTGCTGCTTGTGTCAAATCCGCACAGGTCACACAGTGGGAAAACACCCCGGAAACCTTTGAGACCGCACCGGTCAGCAAGGCAACACCCCGCCCAAAAGTTTCCCGCAGAACTGCCATGACGCTTTAACAGCACCCCGTTGTCAGGAAATTCCTTAGTACTAAGGAACTACTGACATTGCGGCAAAATCTGCCAATAATTCTTTATCATTTAATGAAGTTTATGATAAAGAGGTACAAACCATGGCAATGCTCTACATCTTTTTCGCTGGCGTTTCACTCGCTACCATCATTCTTATCTCCGTCTCCATGGTTTCGTCCCAGGAACCGTCTGATTTTTAAAAGACTCTCCTTATGGTTAAATAAAAAGAGGTCACCCAAGTGACCTCTTTTTTGTTCCAGCAGCAGTAAGATGCTGCATTTTCAGAGCTTGCGATAACTAAATGGAGCCACACGAGTTGCCGCTGCCACTGTTACGCCCTCAACCACGGCTTGCTCAATAACACAACCATCTCCCACCCGCGCATCACGAACAATTGTGTTTGGGCCAATGACACAATCGGCACCAATGATAGTTTGACCCTGCACATAGCTGTTAGGCCAAATGATGGTGTCTTGCCCGATCTCTACGTCCTGGTCAATGTACGTGGTGGCTGGATCAATCAATGTCACCCCTTGCGCCAAAAAACGGCCGTTTGCCCGCCGCCGAAATGCCTTTTCCACATCCACCAGCTCGCTGCGCGTTCCCGCCCCCAAACATTCATCGGGGTCACTAACGGCAATGGCCTCCACCAGCCGGTTTTGCGCCACAGCCAAGCCTATCATATCGGTCAGGTAATATTCGTGTCCACTCCGCGCCCGGCGCAAAGGCAAGTGGTCAATGTTGTCCCACAGAAATTGGGCATCAAAACAGTAGACTCCGGCATTCAGTTCCCGAATAGCTAATATTTCTGCCGTATTAGCACGCTGTTTGGCCTCGGCCACTTCCACAATTTCTAAAACAGAACCGTGTCCCTCATCGCCACGTACCACGCGACCAAAGGAGCTGGTGGATGCGCCCATAACGGAAAGCATGACGACGGCAGCACCGGTTTCAACCTGTTTTTGTGCCAGGCATGCCATTGTTTCGCTACGCAGGAGGGGCATATCGCCATAGGTTACGATGACTTGGGAAGAACGGCCGTTTAACACCCCCTTCCCCATCATCGCTGCATGACCCGTTCCCAGCTGCTCCGGCTGCACTACATACTCGGCCTGCTCGCCAAAAAGCGACCGCACCCCATCTTCACCCGGCCCCACAATCAACACTGGCGGCAACGAAGCCACCGACTGCGCCGCCGCAAAAGCATGAGACACCATTGGCTTACCGCCAACCTCATGCAAAATCTTCTGCTTCTTTGAAAGCATACGGGTACCCTGCCCCGCAGCTAGAATCATTACAGCTACTGTCATCTGTTTACTCCCAATAATATGCTTGTTTTTAGGCAAAATCTTACGGTACAAGGCTTAAGAAGCTAGTTAAGAGATATAAAAAAGGACTGGGGTATATACCCAGTCCTCTTTACCTGCTGAGGTGGCAGGACTCGAACCTGCGAATGGCGGATTCAAAGTCCGCTGCCTTAGCCACTTGGCGACACCTCAACTACGGCCTCATATGCTAACACAACCCCGAACAGTTGACAAGGGGTGAAAAGTTGGATCAATTAGGTTAAAATGGATCGGTTAGATCAATTAGGACAATAGTAGCTGCATGAGTAGAGAACCTGTTATTGAGTTTCGTGGGGTAGGCAAGCGGTTTAATTTTACGGCCGATACGCCACAATCGGTGCTGGAAGGCATTGTGGCAACTTTTTCACGCCGGCCGCGTGCAAAACGCAAGCGAGATGATCTTTGGGCACTGCGGGACGTTGATTTTGAGGTGCTGCCGGGGCAGTGTATGGGGCTGATTGGGCGCAACGGTAGCGGCAAAAGCACCGCGCTCAAGCTCATTGCCCGCATTTTGCGCCCCACCACGGGGCGCATTGTGGTACGGGGGCGAGTCAGTGCCTTGCTAGAGCTGGGGGCTGGCTTCCACCATGATTTGACGGGGAGAGAAAACATTTTCTTAAATGCCTCGGTTTTGGGGCTGAGCCAGCGGGACGTAGAAGCGTGCCTCGATTCAATTGTTGATTTCTCTGAACTAGGTGATTTTGTAGATATGCCGGTGAAGCATTATTCATCGGGGATGTTTATGCGGCTTGGTTTTAGCATCGCTGTGCATGTGGAGCCGGATGTGCTGATTGTGGACGAGATTTTAGCGGTGGGGGATCAATCGTTTCAGGAAAAATGTCTCAAGCGTATTTATAGCATGAAGGAGCAGGGGACAACTATCCTGATTGTAAGCCACAATGCAAGAACAGTACGGGATATTTGTACGGATCTGGTATGGCTGGAACAGGGGCGAATGCGGGCATCTGGATCGGTGACTGAGGTGCTGCCGCAGTATGTGGCGCATTATGATTTGGAACAAGTGACTGGGCCAATGAGGCTTGAACGGGAGGGGTTGACAGTTGGCACACAACGGCCGTTAATCCAGTTCGACACCATTACACTCACCAACAACAACCATGAAACGACGACTTGCTTCCACACCGGCGAGGCACTACAGGCCAATATCACCTATACGGCGCACGGCCAGCTTGATGCCCCCCGACTAGAAGTTGCCATCTACCACGACGAGCGTGTTTTAGTGTACCGTGATGAGCAGCCGCTGCCCCCACAAAACCCTGGCAAAACAAGCACCACGTCGGTACTGTTTCCGGCACTGCCACTGCTGCCAGCGGCTTATCGGCTGCAAACGGCCGTTTATGACCACAACCACCTGATCACCATGCGTGAACACAATTTTACCGTTGAGGGTGACAACCCCGCTGCCGCCGGCCTAATTGCCATTCCTACCAAATGGCAATAACCATCAGCCGCCCAAATCTAACTGCCGATGAGGAAAAGATTATCATGAACAAACCCCCTTCACCATCGAACCCCCATACCACAACAACACCGTGGCTCATTTCTGCGCTCTTGATCGCCATTATTTTTGCCGTGCTGGTTTTTGTCAGCAATTGGGCCGAGCCAAGCTGGTTGGCCTTGCCCGTGGCAAATGGTATGGAAGAAACGGCCGTTTCCGCCACCGTAGACCAGGCAAACTGCCGCTATGGCATCGCCGCCATTGGTGCAGATCACGTCCCGTGGGTTGACACCCTCGGCACAGGCTGGTATCTCTCCTTCCAGGCCGCGCCCTTCACCCAAACCCCACAAAACGGTGCTGAGTTTGTCCATGTCATTCGGGTAAGCGAAGATAAGCACCCCACCGAAGCCCTGGCGCAATTCTCCACCTTCCCCGCCCTTACCAACGGCGGCTTAGGCGCGTTGATTGATGCTAATCCTGGCGCATTATGGCTCGTAGGCAACGAACAAGACGTTTCCGAAGTGCAAGACGACATGCGTCCTAGCGTATACGCTCGCAGCTACCATACGGTCTACAACTTCATCAAACAACGCGACCCATCGGCACAGGTTGGCATTGGCGGACTATCCATGATGACCCCCGGCCGGCTGCAATATCTGGAGCTGGTTTGGGATGCCTATGTGGGCTATTTTAACCAACCCATGCCGGTTGACGTGTGGACTTTCCATCTTTACATTTTGTCAGAAATACGTCCCTGGGATGGCGGCAACAGCGATGGGCGCGTGGCGGTAGGCACAGACCCGGCTTTGGCTAAAAAAGCCCCCTTGAATGCCAACCCGGCACTATGCTCGCAAGCAGATGTGTATTGCCGCGCAGAACACGACAGCTTGCCTATCTTTAAGGAACAGGTCGTTGCGCTCCGCACCTGGATGAAAGCGCATGGCGAGCAAAACAAACCGCTTATTCTGTCAGAATATTCACAGCTTTACCCGTTTGTGGATTACGATGACCCGGTTAACCCCACACAATGCTTTTTGCAGGATGAAAATGGCAAATGTTTTACCGAGGCGCGGGTAAATGCGTTTATGAATGCAACGTTTGATTATTTGGAAACGGCCGTTGATCCCAACATTGGTTATCCCAACGACAACTACCGGCTCGTGCAGCAGTGGCTTTGGTTTAGCCTGCTCGTTCCGCCGGAACATAGCGGCGGCTCCAGCAATTTGCTCAAACAAAATTACACCAGCTTTGCCCCCGGCAGCATCGGTGCTTTCACCGGCGTTGGCTTAAACATGGACACCCAAATCTCCCGCCACGCCCTCGCGGTCAACCTGAAAGCCAGCCGCGCGTACGCCGCCATTGCCACAACCGATCCCATCAGCGGCACCGCAACCGCCACCCTAACGGCCGATTTTTACAACAATGGCAACAGCACCATCACCGACCCCTTCCTGGTCACCTTTTTCAAAGACCCCGCCCTGACGCAGGTCATTGGCAGCCAAACCATTGACCCCAACTTACGCGGCTGCGCTCGCCACACCTACCAGGCCACAACGACCTGGCCGGATTTAACACCAGGGACCTATCGGTACTGGGCAAAGATAGATAGCACCCACGCCATCAATGAATCTAAAAGCGACAATGTGGTGCAGGGCGTTGTTTTGATTGATCCCGAATCCGTGTATCTTCCTTTGGTGACTCGCCCCTAAATGTGGCTCGATACCGTTCCTGCCACTAGTTGGGCGTTTGGCTGGTTTTTGCTGTGTGCGGCTGCTTTCTATTGGGGGCAGCAGCCGCTGCGGCAATTTTTAGCCGCTAGGCAAACAAACGCTATTGTCTGGCTGCTGGCTATCGCACTCTTTGTCAGGTTGTTACCGATTGTGCTGCTGCCGGTCGGGGCAGGATACGACATCGAATCCTTTTTGCTGGTAGGACGAGCCATCCTGGCAGGGCAGGAAGTATACACCTCGGAGGCGTTTGGACGACACCCGTATTTGCCCATGCAAATGTATCTGATTGGGGCGGCGCTGTGGGCAGCACGGCACACGTTTGTGCCGTTTGTGGTGTGGATTAAATTGCCGGGGCTGCTGGCGGATGTGGGGATAACGGCCGTTATTTTCCGCACCACCCGCCAGCACAGCCCAGTCGAAACCGCCCAATACTACGCCCTCCTTTACGCCTTCAACCCCATTTCCCTGCTCGTCACCGCCTACCACGGCCAATTCGACGCCGTTGCCGTCCTGCTGCTGCTGCTGGCCTGGCATTTTTATCAGTCAGAGCAGCAAAATCGTTCGGCCCTGGCACTTGGCTTTGCCATTCTGAACAAAACCTGGCCCGTCGTCTTTCTCCCCATCACCTTCATCCGATTGCCAAACTGGCGCAGCAGACTCACCTACGCTCTCATCGCTGTCGCCATTCCTGTTGTCTTCACCTTGCTCTACATCATCATCTTTGCCGCCGACCCCACCCCCATGCTGCGCCGCGCCCTGACCCATTCCGGGGTTGCTGGCTACTGGGGTCATTCGGCCATTGTGGCCGTGGCCGCCCGTTTTGCCGGTTCGCTGCAACCAGTTTACGATGGCTTGCTGGTGCTGCAACGGCCGTTACTCCTTCTCACCGGGCTGACAGCACTATGGTTTACCCGCTCCCAAACCGCGCTCAACGCCCTGGTCACTATCATCCTGGCCGAGTTTGCCGTGTCGGTGGGCATGGGGATTCAATGGCTACTGTGGGTAGTACCTTTTGCCATTCTTAGCGGCGATACGTGGTGGCTGCGACTCTACAGCTTTACCGGCTCACTTTTTTTGCTGGGGCAACTTTACGGACTACATATGTACCCCTGGGCATTTCAGCTTCTGGAGCCGGAAAGGGGCGATCTGCTGATTCGGATCAGCTCAATTCCCGCTTGGGTCACGGTAGTTCTGTGGGCTTGGAACCGCTTGCGGTTGGTCAGGAGCACAATATAGCATGTCCCAACTCCCTTCACTAACGGTAATTGTGCTGAACTGGAACGGCCGTTCCTACCTCCCCTCCTGCTTCCAAGCCCTGGCCGCCCAAAATTACCCCGCCTTCCAAACCACCCTCGTTGACAACGCCTCCGACGACGATTCTGTCACCTTTGTCCAGACCCATTTCCCGCAAACAACCATCATCCAAAACGAAACCAATCTTGGCTTTGCCGCCGGGAACAACGTGGCCTTACGCCAGCTACAAACCGACATAGCGGTGCTGCTCAACCCCGATGTGGTTCTGTCGCCCGACGCGCTGCGCCAAATGGCGCTGGTGATGCAGCAAGACCCGCAGATTGGCGTTGTTGGCTGCAAGCTCCACTACCCCGGCGGGCGGCTGATTCAGCACGCTGGCGGCTACTTAACGCCCCCACAGGCCATGCCCGGCCATTTTGGCATTTTGGAGGAAGACCACGGCCAGCACGATGTGCAGCGGGATGTAGCGTATGTGATTGGGGCCGCAATGGCGATTCGGCGGGAGGTGTTAACGGCCGTTAATCGCTTCGATGAAGGGTATTTCCTCTACTTTGAAGACACCGATTTTTGTACACGCGCCAAGCAGGCTGGGTTCCGCGTTGTCTATGCGCCGCTGGCTCACGGCATTCACGTGGAATCGGCCGTGACGCGCAAAGAAAGCCTCGGCTACACGCAGCAGTTCCACAGCGGCCGCTGGCGCTATTTGCTCAAGCACCAGCCGCTTGCCACCCTGCAAACCGAAACCATTGCCGCCGAACGCGACTGGCTTGGCAAGCTGGGCAAGGCGCAGCAAACGATTATGCTGCTGGTTTACCGCACCATCCAGGGACAAATTGCGTCAATATGTCAGGAACGAGGAGAACCAGCCGCGCCGTTTTACCGGGTGCTGGAAACGCTGAGTCGCCAGGTAACAGCGTTGCAAGAGCAGGATGGGCTTTTAGCGCAGTTGGAAGCTCAGGCGGTGGTGGCAGAACGGCCGTTTACCTCCACCACGCCCCTCATTGGCCCCCTGATTGCCCGCTTCCGCGACGCATGGAACAGCATCGCGGCCAAATGGCATGTGCGCCACATTCTTCAGCAGCAAAACGATTTCAACCAACTCGTTGCCCAACAGCTACGCGAGCAGCAAGTGTGGTTACGTAGCCAGCAGCAGTGGTGGCACGCTGCGGAAACCAGCGAACTGCTTGCTGAAATCGCCCAGTTGCGGCAGCAGGTGGCGGAGTTGCAGGCACGGCTGGATAAATTGGAAAAGCGGAAAGGCTAGCCCTTAAACACCTTCTCCCCCGCCTGAATTGGCACCGCCAACCAATTCTCTCGCGGCGGCAGTGGGCAGCTATAGCCATCGTTATACGCGCAATAGGGGTTATAGCACCAGTTAAAGTCAATCTCGATCTCCCCTTCCCCTAACTGCTGCAAACCAGGGCGATGGCTGTCCAGATAACGGCCGGCACCATACGTCTCCTTGCCGCTGGTGGCATCGCGGAAAGGCAGGAAGAAATCATCTTCATAGGGATCCGCATAAATGGTCAATGCCGCCGCTTCACTCCCAACGGTAAAATGCGCTCGCCCCCAGCGCCGATAGCGACGACGATCACCGGTGCTGGTCTCCATCGCAATCAGTGGTTCCCGCTCAGAAAACCGCTCAACGGTGGCCGTTACCACATACGCCGGTGCTGGCTCATAATAAAATAGCCCGCGAAAATAAAGCCGCTGCACTTCATCCAGCGGCGACTGCGGGTGGCGCTGCATAAAGGCGTTAATTTGTTCTCGAAATTCCTGATATTCATTCATAAACAGACAAGCATATGACACGTTCAGTCATCTGGCAACAAAAAAGGACGCGATATCGCGTCCTTTTTTGTCAGGCGGAGAGGGTGGGATTCGAACCCACGGTGACCGTGAAGCCACAGTGCTTTTCGAGAGCACCCCAATCGTCCACTCTGGCACCTCTCCAGATAAAGTATTTAGTTGCGTTGTTAACAGAACCACATCATTTGCCGCGCTTCTCACGCAAGGAGCGAAAGAACTGCTGCATTAAAATACCTGATTCTTCTTCAAGAATGCCCCGTGTAATCGCCACGCGATGGTTAAATGACTCATTGCGTAATACATCTACAATGGAGCCATCGGCACCGAAGCGAATGTCATGGGAACCATAAACCAACCGGGGTAACCTTGCCTGAATCATGGCCCCCGCGCACATCGGGCAAGGTTCAAGAGTACAATAAAGCGTTGCGCCCAACAGCCGCCAATTGCCCACTGTGTCGGCGGCTTCGCGCAGGGCAATCATTTCAGCATGTGCTGTCGGATCTTGGTCGCATTCCTTACGGTTGTGTCCACGACCGATGATTTGACCTTCTAGCACAACAACTGCACCTACGGGAACTTCGCCCGCTACAGCGGCTTTTTCGGCTTCGATAAGGGCTTCTTGCATCCAACGTTCATCGTCAGCAAGCTGTATGTTGTCCTGTTTTTTAATGTGCGCTTTCCCCACGGAGGGGAATTATAAACGGTGTGGCGGAGCGGGTCAACCGTGACCGGGCGTGAAAATTTGGGAGAAGAAAAAACGGCCGTTTTCTGCAAAAAACGGCCGTTTCCATCAACATTCGATGAACACGCAAAAGCTTGAGCTACTCTTCCTGGGCTTCCTCAGTCGTGGCTTCCTTTTCCGTTGGCGTAAATTGATCTGCCAGTTTACCCAACTCGGCACTCAGCCAATGCAGCCCCTGGACAATGCTTTTCTGCGCCTTGCGGCCAAATTCACTAGACTCAACCTTGTTGGTCATCTTAGCCGCTTCTTCCTTCACCTTGGCCGTGTTGGCGTTCTCGCGCACCTGACCAATCATCTTGTCCACTTCGTCCACAAACGACTTAAAGCCATCACGGACTTCCGCTTCCACCCGCTGCCGTTCGTCGCTGTTCCACATCGTTTGCAGCGTGTCGGCAAACTGCTTGCCCAAACCGCGCAGTTCTTCAACAATATCCATCTCTTTCGCCGCTTCTGGTGCCGCCTTGGCTACAGTGTCTTCTTCAACAGGAATCTCAACCTTGAGCCGTTCCTTGATCTCTTCTACACTGGGGGTTGTTTCTTCACTCATCGCTTATACCGCTCCTGTCGGATAAATAGTTTTTGCTCACGTGAATTACTTCACATGATGCTATACGTCCCCCGCAAAAAAAAGTTGCGCTAAACGGCTATTCCAGCCGGCGCAATGACCAATCATCCATAAACCAGCCGTTGTTGTTGAGGGCAAAACGGCCACGCGCTGCAAAGCCAACGCGCACCATGTGGGTACTGTCCACAGTGAAGGTCAAAATGGTGGTATTGCGCTGCCCAAAAGCGGGAAAAATCCAGCCCGTCACATTGCCATCAGCAAAGAGGCGAATTTCTCCGGCGAGGGGATCATCGGCATACAGCTTTTGGTCGTTGTGATAACCCATAACCAAGTCGGGGAAGTAAGATATTTTTAGCTCGTATGCGCCGGGCTGAAGAACTACATCGGTTAGGAGTCGGTAGCTAATGGCTCCATGCCCCTTAAAAATTTTGACCGTATGGTTTCCATCCCAAATGTAGAGGGCATGTTCGCTGACGGGCAAAAAGGCGTCGGAAAGGACGCGAGTTTCGGGGCGCACCCACACATCCCAGGCTTCGGTGCCGTACCCCGTTGGTCCTTCGTCCCATTCAAACAGCCAGCCGTTGGGAAGCTGTAGTTCGGCAACGCCATTCATGTTGTAGTGGCCTTCTTCAAAAGAGGGGTTGGGCAGCAGGTTGGCTCCGGTGGGCTGGCCGGATGGGGCAACGGGGGTGTTGGTGGGAATGGGGGTAGGTGGAATGGGGGTGTTGGTGACAGGAACGGCCGTTTCTGTCACCGTAGCCGTGGCCGTTGGCACAGTTGTGTTGGTTGGAATCACCCTTGTTGGCAATGGGGTGCTGGTTGGCGGCACAAGTTCAGTAGCGTCTGGGGTAGGCGCGTCAGCCACTGCCTGGGGTGTCCAGGTGGCGGGGACGGTAGGAACGGCCGTTTCCTTCACTACCACTGCCACTTCCGCCGGAGAAACGGCCGTTGGCAACACCACCGGCACTTCCCCACACGCCGCCAATAACAGACCCAGAACCAGTAGGCAAAACAGTTTTTTGTTAGACAAGACATCAACCTCCACATGTTACTCAACTGAGTAGACAGCAAAGATTGTATGCAGCCCCACCCTGACAGGCAAATAAGGCAACCCGTATTGGGGGAGGGGCGTATGCGATACGCCCCTCCCGTTGCCGCCACCCACCCAATTCTCGTTAACCGATGCTACTTACGAATAATGGGCAACTGCACCACGTATTTATTGACCTCTGCGGTAGCCGTGGCCGTTGGGGTCATCGTTGCCGTAGCTGTCGCTGTAGCGGTAGCAGTCGGTGTAGCCGTTGCCGTTGCCGTAGCGGTTGGTGTGGCCGTTGGATCCGTTGTGCCATCACAGTCAGGGTAGCTTAAGCTACCGATGTAGGTGCCCCAAAAAACGTTATACGGGTTACTCAGATTCTTGCTGTATTCACCCAAATACCAAAACGTCTTGCCGTCAGGGTCAATGGTCATGCCGGTGTAGTCACCCCAGCGGTGCGGCGGGCCATCACCGCTAAACGATTGGTAACGCCGCTCCCCGGCTTTAACTTCCACCTCGCCCCCCAACTGACCGAGAGTTTCGCTGGCTTCACGGCCGGCCGCATAAACCCCGGCAAAACTGCTGGTGCTGGAGCGACTGTAGCCTACTACCACGTCACCGCACTGGTTGGCGGCCACATCGGGAAAGTAGCGAAAGGTATTGTTGCTGCCCAATACGCCCGTTTGCACCACCGTTTGCGCGGCCAGATTAATTTCTGCCCACTGCACGCAGTTAACCACCCCATTGCCAGGGTTGCAGGCCACCGTCATCGCCGTCCAGCCAGACCCGTTGCGGTACTCAAAGTCAAGCGGGCGAAAATCGTTGCCCATGATGTCGCCGCCGCTGCTGCCACCCTGCTGCACGCTGTTGACGGGTGCGCCCACGGCCACACCATGAACGGCGGGCAAATCAAGCGTTGTCTCATCGGTCAGCTTATTGCTGCCAAAGGGTGCTTCCCAGCTATACAGTTCATACGTCTCGCCATTGTAGTTGCGGTCGGTGAGGATGTAGTGGGGGCCACTGCTGGGCCAGGTACCCTGGGCAAAGCCGTGGAGGTTGATGGGCTGCGGCGTATCGTCATCGCCGGTGGAATGGGTGACAAAGGCGGGGCTGGCATTGCCATTGTACATCGCCTGTTTGTCAAATGCCCACACGCGCCCTTCAGCAAAGCTGTTGCCAGCAAACATATTGCCGCCCATGTAGATAGCATCGCGTCCCACGCCCGCATGGGGATAATCAAAAAAGTTGCCGTTAACATTGGCCGGGAATTCATAGAGGTTCCATTCGCCAGTGGGATCGCTGGTTTTGGAGACACCAACGCAGTAGCTGTTGCCGTTGCCGTCCAGCCCAATGATAAACCGGTCGGCAGACTCGTCGTAAAGGGCGTTGGGGTCAAAGATGCTGTCAAAGAAACCATCTACAATACATTCGCCACCTAGCGAGGTGAAGAAATCCTGGAAGGCCACGGGGCCAACCAGGGAGTTGCCGCTTTTGTCATAAATTTCAAAGGCAATGTTAACGGCGGCAATGAGGTGATTGGGGCCGGCCGCCAGTTCGGGGTCAGGCGGGGCGCTGGCACCACCACCACAACACGCATTGACATCAATGGAGGGGAAGCCGAGGCCAACGGTGGGGGATTTGGCAACGGCGTTGGGCTGTAGCACACGCTGATTGGGCTGCAATCCGGCGGACGCGGCGGCCAGTTCGGCCAGCTCAGCAGGGCTACGCAAATGCTCGCTGCGGGCATCGGGGCTGCGTAGCCAGGTGGCGTAGGGGCTGTCGGGGGCATATTGGCCGGGCTGGAGGGTTTGGAGGTTGACGGTGGCGTGAGAAACGGCCGTTTCTCCCTGCCACTCTGGGTCACTCCCCACCGCTTGCCCGGCCGGTGCCAACAAGCGCATCGCCTGCTGCCGCTGCGCCCCCTCCAGCGCTGGCTGCTGCACATTCCACAGCAGCCAGCTACCGATAAACAAAATAACAAGTAAAAAAACAGCTTTCATCCATTGGGGAAAATTCATAAATGCTCCTTAAACCCAACCTTGGTTCCTTGCATTCGGGCATTCTACAAAATTTTGCGGGCGGCGTAAAGATGTAAGCTAAATCGTATGGGCGTTGGGTTACACTAGGGGTTTGGGAATGGACGTAGGTGTGATACGAACCAGACCAAAGCAAAGCAATATGCGTACCATTACAGGGAGAACACTATGCGCGACACATTTGTGACGACTAGTCGAGGGTTACGGCGGCATTCAACGCCGATGAGATTGTATGAAAAAGCGAAACGGCTGGGGGTATGGAATCCCAGCGAAATTGATTTGCGGCAGGATGTGGTGGATTGGGCGGGATTAACGGCCGTTGAGCAAGACCTCCTGCTCTGCCTCACCTCCCTCTTTCAAGCGGGCGAAGAAGCTGTCACCCTCGATCTGCTGCCCCTCATCATGACCATCGCCGCTGAGGGTCGGCTGGAAGAAGAGATGTATCTCACCACCTTCCTCTTTGAAGAAGCCAAACACACCGACTTTTTCAACCGCTTCCTCAGCGAAGTCGCTGGCTCAGACTTTGACTTGGCGCATTACCAAAGCAGCAGCTACCGCGAAATTTTTTATGAGGCACTGCCCACCGCCTTGCAGGCGTTGCACACTGACCGGTCGCCGGTGGCACAGGTGCGGGCAGCCGTCACCTACAATTTGGTCGTGGAAGGCATTTTGGCTGAAACCGGCTACCACGCCTATTTCAGCGCGTTGGCGCAAAATAATATTTTGCCCGGCACGCGGCGCGGCATTGAACTGCTCAAGCAAGATGAATCACGCCATATCGCCTACGGCGTTTTTTTGCTGTCACGCCTCATTGCCACCGACGACAGCTTATGGACGGTGGTTGAGGACACGATGAACACTTTACTGGTTCCGGCGCTGGGGATTATTGGCGAGACGTTTGGCGTTTATAATCCGGCTCCGTTTGGCTTTGATGAGCAGGTGTTTGTTGATTATGCGCTGGGGCAGTTTCAAAAGCGGATTGAACGGGTGGAGAAGGCGCGGGGGATGTCACTGGCAGAGATTGAGCAGTTAACGGAAGCAGTTGTAGAATAAGGAACGAGGATTAAATAAGTTACGCAAAAAGTTCAACTTCTCAGAAGAAGTTGAACTTCTAAATGGGCAAGTTATATAGCTTTTATCGCCATGATTGGCTACCTGTTTTTAGGCAATCCGCTCTTTTGCAAACGGTTTTGGGGTGCAGCCGCATCCGCTCGGCAGAATTACGACCAGGATTCCCATTGGCTGACAATCCAACGCTAATAAAACGCTGCTTGTTTTTTGAATGATACGGATCCGGAAAGGTCACAAGAAAAGGATCATTAAAAACAGTTTTTTTGCCTCTTCAAAGGATAATCTGATATTTTTTATAATTGTTCGCGGCTTTTTGTTCGTCTCATTCAAACATTAAACCCATGCTGAAAATGAGACAGATTTCTTAAGAACGAATCAACACTGGAACACTGAGCTTCTAATCTTGTGATGAAACCTGAGGCAAAACGGCCGTTCCTAACCGCTCCAACCCATCTACATCATCCAGATCCATCCATTGCAACATAATACGCTGCACGCCAACGGCCGCCCATTCGCCAAGCTGCGCCACCAGTTCGTTGGGGGTACCAACAGCCACGCCACGGGCGCGAGCGTCTGCGGCAGTGATATTGCGTGGGGCAAGTTTGGCTTCAACATCGGCCGTGGTGGCACCAAAAATAAGACCCGTCATGAGGGAGCGGCGGACGGATTGGGGAGAACGGCCGTTTGCCATCAGCAGCACATCCAACTGCCCACTCCGTTCGGCAAACGTCGCCGGTGGGATGTAAACCCCATTCCACTCGCTGGCATATTTCGCCACTAGCGGCAGCGTCAGCTGTGGCCCATTGCCACCAATCAAAATCGGCGGGCCACCTGGCCGCTGCGGGCGCGGCAGCAAAATCCCTTCTTGCAGGCGGTAATATTCCCCAACAAAATCAACGGGCGTGTCGCTGTTGAGCAGTTGGGTAATCACCTCCAGCCCTTCGGTAAAGCGGGCAAAACGGGGAGCCACATCCAGCAAATCCCAGCCATAGTTTGTATGTTCCCGCACCTGCCAGCCGGCACCCAGCCCCAAAATTAGCCGCCCGCCCGACAAATCATCCACTGCCGCCGCCATCCGCGCCGTCATCGTGGGGTGGCGGAAGGAAACGGGCGACACCAACGGCCCAAACTCAATCCGTTTGGTGTGGCTCGCCAACCACGTCAGTGACACCCAAAGCTCCAGCGACTCCATGTCGGGTGGGTTAGCATTCGTATAATGGTCAGAGCGATACAGCCCGGCAAACCCCAAATCTTCCACCGCCTGCGCCACACGCTGCCACCGCTCCCACGTCAGCCCATGTTGCCCCTCAATCATAATTGCAATTTCCATTTCCTACCTCCTCAAAACAAAAAAGCTCGTCCCGCAACAGCGCAGGACGAGCTCTTAAAACACCTTTCTCAAAATCGCATTTTGCGCTTTCAAACAACCATAAATCAATTCAAATGCGGCTCTACCTGGGCCAGAATCCGACCCTTGGGCAAAGCCCCTGTCACACGCTCCACAACTTTGCCATCTTTGAAGAGCATCAGGGTGGGAATACCAACAATTCCGTAACGACCGGGAACGGCCGGATTATCATCAATATCTACCTTGGCTACTTTCAATTTGCCCTGAAATTCTGCCGCAATAGCATCTACATGGGGTGCAATCATATGGCATGGGCCACACCACTCAGCCCAAAAGTCTACTAATACAGGGATATTGGAATCAAGTACATCGGCCTTGAAGGTTTCATCAGTGACCGCAATCGTTAGTTCGCTCATTGTTTTCTCCTAATACAGAAGGTTATTTATAAATTCTTTGCCTTATTGATAGGGTAAAAGGCAAATTTCTTACTTCTTTAGAAAAGTTTCATAGAAAGTGTAGCCCAAGACCGACTTGTGTCAAGCCACTTGTCGTTGTGATATGGCTTACCAAAATATGGGAATAAAAAACGGCCGTTTTGCAAAACGGCCGTTTTTCTCCTGCATCCTCTTCCTGCCAAACCAGACTAATGATGCAAAATCTGGTTCAAGAACAACTTCGTCCGTTCTTCCTTCGGATTCGTAAAGAACTCACTCGGATGATTCGTCTCTACAATCTGGCCCGCATCAAAGAAAATCACCCGATCTGCCACCTCACGCGCAAAACCCATCTCATGCGTCACCGCCAAAATGGTATAGCCACCCCGCGCCAGGTCACGCATCACATCCAGCACCTCTTTAATCATTTCCGGGTCAAGTGCCGATGTTGGTTCATCAAACAGCAAAATACGCGGCTGCATCGTCAACGTCCGCGCAATAGCCACACGCTGCTGCTGCCCACCCGAAAGCTGTCCTGGATATTTACCCGCCTGCTCCGGAATGCCAACCCGCGTCAGCCACTGCATTGCCAGCTCTTCCGCCCGTTCCCGTGACCATTTCCGCACGTGAATCGGTGCCAGCGTAATATTTTCCATTACCGTCAAATGGGGGAACAAGTTAAACTGTTGGAAAACCATCCCCACTTCACGGCGAATTTCATTGATATTGCGCAAATCATGGCTCAGTTCAATCCCATCAATAATAATGCGCCCTTCCTGATGTTCTTCCAAACGATTCAAGCAACGGATAAATGTTGATTTCCCAGAACCTGACGGTCCCAGAATAACAATCACCTCACCCGTTTTCACATCCAGGTCAACACCCTTCAGCGCTTCAAATTCACCATACCATTTATGAACGTTGCGACACACAACAATATCTTCAACCTTACTTGGGGATGGCCCCTGCATCATCGTCATGACGTTTTTCTCCTCAACCTTTAACGGACACCCAACCCAGTGCGTTCTTCCAAGCGACGGCTGTACCAGGAAACACCAGAGCTTACAACAAAATACAAGACAAACATAAACGCATATAGTTCACTACGTAAACCCAACCATTGACCGTTGCCAATAATGCCACGCACAATACCAACCAGGTCAAACATCCCCACCAGTGCCACCAGCGACGATGACTTAAAGGTTCCAATCACAGACCCAGCTAACGGCGGAATCAAAATACGTAGTGCCTGAGGCAAAATGATAAAGCGATACTTTTGCAGCACGTTGAAGCCCAATGAATCGGCCGCTTCATATTGCCCCTTGGGAATGGCCTGCAAACCACCGCGTACCAACTCAGCCATATACGCTGCCGAGAAAATGGTATATCCCACAATGACAGCCCAGAAGTTCTTGATAGCCTCTCCCGTAGCACTAAAAAATGGTGCCATCACAATTGCCATGAACAGCAAAGTAATCAATGGCACACCACGAATCAGCTCAATGAAAACGACGCTAAACGCCTGCACCAGGTTGCCATGAAAGGCACGCATATAAAAATAGGCTACAATGAGAATAAGCAAAGGCCACAACGCCAAAAGCCGCTCAATATTGTTGCGCGACGTTGTCCACAACTCAGGCGTGTTGGTTGCCAGGAAATATACCGTCGCCATAATCGCAACAGGCCATACAAGCCACCCTGGAATCCCCTGCACATCAGCCCGGCGACCCAATGCCAGCAATATCCCTAGCGGAAACGAGAGAAGGTTAACGGCAATGGCAAAAATAATCGTCAGCAGCAACCCACCCCACTCATCAACATTGATTGGCGGAAATAGCCCAGTACGCCCAATAAGCTGCCAGATAAGATATCCAACCGGCCACGCCAGAACCCACACGGCAATAGAGACCGGATCCAGCGTAATGACTTTAAAAAACCATAACAACCCCATTAAAGCCAGAACAATCACCAAACCTGTAAGCAGCGTGCTAATGCTTATTAACTGTTCCGAAGGGGCAATGCCAGCCAACAGAATGTAAGCGGCAATGGGGGCCATTAGCCACAAGATAATGCTAATTCGCTGCAAGTAGCCCATAGATGCCTTAATAGAAGGACGTGTGGCAATGAAAGAGAGCAACCACAACACAATCACCATCACCCCAGCCAAAACCACCCGCCACGTATGTTCCGGGGACAATGTTCCAGTCAGGATCAATTTGCGTGCGCCCCACAACACCCCCCAGGTTGCACCCTCGCTGCGAACATCAGGCGCAGTTCGCGTTGAATCAAAGGTCGCTGTTGTATAACCCCAATGCCATATTCCACTACTTACCTGAGCAACCAGGAGCAGAATCAGCAGTGTCACAAGAGTATTGGATACTGAGCTAAGCAAGTTGTCTTTCAACCAGCGAGAGATGGGCGTATGTAAGCCAAATAACTCACCGGCCACAACCATTGCGATTCCGGCTGCCCAGATGAGCGTCAGGATTAACGTTCGCCCAGGAGCAACTCCTAACTGAACAATAAAAGTTCCGAGCGTAACAAGGAAAAGAACCGTTACCCAAATGGTCAGCGCACGGGATCCTGTCAGGTTATCAAGCAAAAAATATTCCCAATTAAATCGTTTGGCAAATGTTTTTCGTCTTTCTTCAAAAGCTTTGGTTAAGGTTGTCATGGGTTAACGCTCCACAAAGACAACTCGGCTGTTGTACCAGTTTAAAAGAACCGAGAACGTCAAACTTATTGACAGATAAACGAGCATAATGATTATCATAATCTGCAAAGCTCGTCCTGATTGATTCAACAAGGTTTGCGAAATAAGATACATTTCAGGAAAAGCAACAGCTAATCCCAGACTAGTGTCTTTCATTAGGCTTAGATAGGTACTAATTAGGGGAGGAATAACCACGCGAAGAGCCTGTGGCAAAACGATAAGCTGTAATCTCTGTGCTTCACTCAGCCCAAGCGCCCGAGCAGCTTCAGTTTGCCCTTTCGACACCGACATAATCCCGGCACGAACCTCTTCAGCCAGACCGCCAGCGTAAAAAACGGTTAGCCCGATAAACAGGGCAAAGAACTCACCCGTCATTGAGTAGCCGCCTACAACGTTAAACCCTTCAAAATGTGGAATATGCCACACAACGGGTGTTTCTTTAATTGGCACAATCAGATGTGCACCGGGGTTTTCCAGCGTGGCTATTTCAGCAGCAAGAACAGATTTGGGAGCGGCGAAGACTTCGCAATTCCCTTCGACAAAATCGGCCGTTGCACGATCAGGAGAGCCTGCTCGATCCACATCGTATGGGATACTCATCGCACGCAACTTATTAGTAAAGTTGGGTTCCGATGCGGAATCACGCAATACACAAATTTTTAGAGCCACTTCTTCACGCTTTTCGTCTGAAAGCGTCTTGAAATCATCAACATGATTCACCCCGGCACGAGAAAGCATAATTTTCTCAATGTCTTCTATCTCACGAATACGGCTCCCACGTGCTACTAACAAACCCTCGTTGTCAGCCACTGAACTAGAGACAAACCAACCGATTGAAGCAATAACGATGAAACCAATCACACCCCAAATCAAGCGGTTACTCTTATGTCCTGTTACTTCCTCACGTTTTCCTAAAAGTATCCACAAAACCTGAAACTGAATTGCGCCCAGAACTAAAAAGGCGACCCATGCAGAAGCTGAAGACATTAACAGCGGCCATGGCAAATTAAGTCCCCGGTTCGACAGAAAGATTGGTAAACCAAACGGCTGTACAGCTTCTTTAATATCCGGGAGAGCTAAAATAATGGAGAAATAAATGAGGAGCAACTGGATCAGAAGTGGCGTGTTGCGAATAATCTCAACATATGCCAAGGCTATCTTGGCAACCAGCCAATTCTCAGACATACGCGCAATGCCAGCCAGGGTTCCCAAAATGGTCGTTGCGACAACGGCCAGCAAACCCACGCGAAATGTGTTAAGAACACCGTTGTAAAAAGCCCACCAATAGGAATCAGTGTTTGTATATTCGAGCGGCGCATCCGAAATATCAAAGCCCGCCTCGTTATCCATAAAGTCGTAGGCGCATCGGTAGGAAAAAGACCCATCACGACAAATAAATTGGGCTTCACCTAATTTGGCTGCGTTACCGGCAAAGTTTGAAAACAGAGTACGCGCCCCCAAAATAAGGACGATAATAAATGCAATTTGCCCCAGAACACCTAGAAAACGTACGTCAAATATGTAGGACGCTAAACGTGAAACAAGTGAATTAGATGTTGGAGGGCTGGGAGTTGCTGAGATTTGACCCATAAGTTCACCACCCTTCTTCCCTAAGTAACCGGCTATTCAACAGTGATAGCTAGCAGAACGCATTAAATTTTAAGGAACCAGAAGTTGAAGTATTGGGTGCTTGCAGTTTAGCAAACTACAAGCACCCAACGTTAAGGCAGATAGGCACCTACCTTAACTTAAAGAGCAATAGATTAACGGAACGGCGGTGAGTAAAGCAAACCACCTTGCGTCCAGATGCTGTTCACGCCACGGGGCAAGTTGAACTGGGTATCGGGACCGAGGTTCTTGTTATAGATCTCGCCGTAGTTACCCATCTGCTTGATAATCTGGTAGCAGAAGTCGTTGTTCAGACCCATTGCCTGACCCAAATCACCTTCGACACCCAGGGTGTTAAGGATAACGGGGTCATCGCTACCGAGCATTTCATCTACGTTTGCAGCAGTAATACCAAGCTCTTCAGCCTGGATGGTGCAGTAAACAGACCAGGTAACGATGTCGAACCAGTTGTCATCGCCGTGACGCACTACAGGGCCAAGCGGCTCTTTGGACATGGTTTCTGGCAGGATCATGTAGTCATCGGGGTTGTCAAACAGAGCAAAGGAGCTAACGAGACCGGATTTGTCAGTGGTGTAGCCATCGCAGCGACCTTCCTCAAAAGCGGAACGGGTGGTGTCACCTTGGTCTTCAAACACAACGGCTTCGTACTGAATGTCCAGGAGACGGAAAACGTCGGCGAGGTTCTTTTCAGTTGTCGTACCAGTTGCTACACAAACGGAGCCGCCATCCAGCCCTTCGAGGGAGGTGATGCCGGAGTCCTTGCGAACCATCATACCTTGCCCATCGTAGAAGATGGTGGGGCCAAAGTTGAAGCCCAGGGAGGTGTCACGGCTGAGCGTCCAGGTGGTCTGACGAACGAGAACGTCAACCTCACCAGACTGTAAAACCGGGAAACGGTCGGTGCCGGTGGTGGAGCGGAATTCAACAGCGTCTTTATCGCCAAGGGTGGCCGCAGCAATTACACGGCAATAGTCAGCATCTTGACCAGACCAGCTACCGTCGGCTTCGAGGAAAGCAAAACCGGGGGATGCACCAGCGGTGGTACCACACTTCAAAATGCCACGATCAATTACTGTTTGCAGGGTATTGCCACCACCAGCAAAGGTAATGGGTTCCGCAGCAGCGCCACCTTCAGCAGGCACTTCTACTTCAACAATACGGGTTACTTCAACTTCGACGGTCTCGGTAACGGTTTCGGTGCCACCACAGGCAACCAGCAAAAGCCCAGCCAGGACTAATGCACCAACAAGTACGGCAAAACGTTTTACATTCATTGCGGAAAATTCTCCTCCATTTAAAAATTTTCTTATCAAAATTATGGACTAACTATCAGGTTTGGGTTCTTATACTCTATTAGGGTTAATCACCTCCTTCGTTTTTCACTTGGTTGTCTTTAGAAATTTATTATTGAGGCATTAACGAAATTGACACCAAGCCTCAAAATAGATTTTTCAGCGTTTTTAGGGGGGATATTTGATGATTTGCTTATGAGCAAATTGCAAAACAGGTTATGAAAAGTGAGCAAATCGCTGGTTGTTTGATATGTTTTCAAGCTCATTTCCATTAAGAATAGACTTATTAACAAGGTGAATGTATGGTCTCTCAACCCTAAGATACTCATCTTAGGCTAACGTAGTATAGCCATGCTGGGAAAATAATCAAGTTTTGCGTCAGTTGGTTCATGTTATAATGGTTTGATTATGAAAAAAGAGCGGAAATTGGGGACGATCTTCCAACTTGTTATTAGCTTGCTACTGCTTGTTGTGTTGTTTTGGTTAGTAGGGTGGAAGGCAGTTATGGAGCAGTTGGCAACGCTTGATTGGGGGTGGTATGGGGTAGCATTTGGGCTGTTTTTGTTGAGTGTGGGGCTGCGGGCGTATCGGTGGTATGTGCTGCTTCATGCGTTGAATAAACGGCCGTCTTTTCCCCATCTCCTCTACCTCTACCTCGTTGGCTTCTTCGCCAACAACTTCATTCCCTCCGGCTTTGGCGGCGACATTGTGAAGGTGGTCAGCCTGCGGCAAAGCTATGGGCGCGGAGCCGAGGCACTGAGTTCGGTGCTGATGGATCGCATTGTGGGGCTGCTGGGCAGCAGCCTGATTGCTTTGGCAGCATTAGGGTGGAACAGTTTTTTGAGCGCAACACCGCTGGCATTGCCACCTGTCGTCCTCATTACCATCACCCTGATCAGCATCGGCATTCCGTTGGCCTTTGGGCTGATGCGCTGGGCGAAGCCAGTGGCCGCGCTTGCCAACCGTTTTCCGGCCGTTCGCAAGCTGCCCAAATTTGGCAAGCTGGCAGAGCTGGCCGACACCGTGCGCCGCTATCCGCTGCCCATTTTGCTGCAATCGCTGGCCGTCAGCTTGCCGTTTACGCTTTGTCTGGTTCTGGCGCACTATAGCATTGCGCGGGCGCTGGCGGTGGTGCTGCCGTTTTCGGTGTTTGGGCTGTTTGTGCCAATTATTGCCATTATTGGGCTGCTGCCGATTTCGTTTAACGGGCTGGGGGTGCGCGAAGGGCTGTATCAGTTTTTGTATGTGCCAATTGGGGTAGCGGAGCCGACGGCACTGGCGATGTCGCTGGCGCTTTATTTTTTGCGCTTTGGCACGGGGCTGGTGGGAGGCCTGCTGTATGCGGGGGTTAGCCTGCGCGGGCTGTGGCGGCCGGTAGCGGAGTGAAGAAAATGGGACGCAGATTTACCTGATTTTCCTGATTTGGATCAGGTCAATCAGGTAAATCTGCGTCCTATTCATTTTCAATTTTTTCCAACAACGCCGCCTCATTCACAGCGGGGGGCATGAGGGGAAGGCGTTGGCCGGTGTCGGGGTCGTAGATGCCAACGAGGAGATCGTAGCTGCCGGGGGAAACGGCCGTTAAATCCATCACCACCGCATCATCCACCACCTCACCCACTTCCCACCAGTTCGTCGGGTAGCTCCAGTTGCGGGGAACAAAGTCGGCCTGAGCCACCACCGTTTGGCTGTTGGGATCCAGCAAATGGACAAACAGTTTGTACGATTTTTCCGGGCGGCGCAAGGCTTGCCAATGGAGCATCAGCGTCAGCGCAGTCTCGCTTTGTACCAGGTCATAGCCGCGCAGGCCGATTTGCTCATCCCAAACAAAATCGGTGGGGTTTGCCAGCAGCGGCAATTCAAAGGTGCGTTCGGGAGCGGTGAGGGTGAAGGTGGTGAAAACGGCCGTTTTTCCCACCACCTCTCCGTCATCTCCGCGCAGCGTCGCCATCACCGTATAGCTGCCCGACGGCCAAAACGGGTCAACGACGAAGGCGTGGCGCGTTTGCACCAGCTCATTGGGCTGCCAATTGGATGTCGGCCAGTCGGGAGCCAGCGGCTGGCACTGTTCCAGCACCGGTTCGGCGGCGGCGACGGTGAGGCAGAGGATATAGGCGGTGGCACCGCTGGCGGAAACGGCCGTTTCGCTCCCCCAATGCGCCACAATTTCCACCAATCCGCCTGGTGCAGGGGATGGAGAAACGATTTCGGCCGCCACCAGTCCGATTTCCGGCTGCCCGTTGCGGCTTGTCAGCACCTGCGTCAGGGCAAAATTGCGCCCAAGCTGCGGCGGTTCGGTGGTGTAGACCACCAGCTTGTCATCTTGATAAACGGGCAGCACGTGGAGCCAGCGCCGCCACGCCTGCTCCTGCTCGGCGGTCAAAAATTTGTCGTGGAGGACGATGTAGCGCAGGTTGGCCTGGTGCAGGAGGGCGAGCTGGTGGGAAACAGCCGTTTGGCTCGGCAGCGCATCCTTGTTTTGGCGCAATTCTGCCAGCAGCGGGATGGCATCAATGGTTCCAAACGCCGCCGCCGGTGGCCGCGACACATGCCCCTCCACCAGCCCCTTGCCGTGGACGCTCTGCTGGAACATATATTCCTTGTCATAGGAACGGTCGTGCATGGGTATGTCTACGATGCCAAATTCCCCCGGCTCCTGCGCCAACTGCCCGTACCAGCGCGGCACGTCGAGGGCAAAGGTGGGGTAGGTGACGATGGTCTCGCTGAGGATGAGGAGGGAGAGAACGGCCGTTGTCAGCATTGTGGGGAGTAGGGCGTAGGGAGTAGGGCGAACACCCCACGCCCCACGCCCCACTCCCCACTCCCCACTCCCCACTCCCCATACCTTGCGCTCCACAACAACAACACCCCATGCCGCCAGCATCGCCACCGGCAGCACCAGCAGCACGTTGAAGCGGTCGGGGGAGCGGACGAGGCGGAGGAGGAAGAAGTTTTGCAGGAGGGTGGTAGGCAGGGGGATGGTGGAACGGCCGTTTACCAGCAGCGTGGGGCCGAGGGCGAGGAGGAGATAAACGGCCGTTGACAACAGCCAAAACCAGCTTTGCCGCCACCGCCCCACCACCCCCAGCAGCGCCAGCAGCAGCGTCGTATACCCCACAAAGGCCACAAACGTCCGGTTCACCCCCAGCCCGTCATACAGCCTAAACGCCGCCTCCCCCCACAGCGGCTGGTAGCGGCTGGGCAGCACATAGGCCAGCAAATCCGTCTGCTCCAGCGGCTCCTCCACAAACAGTTCCTCCGGCTCCGCCCGCCCCAACTGCCCCGCCACCACCGGCCACGCCAGCGGCAGCATCACCCCCACCGCCACCACCCCGCACAGCAGCAACCACCTCGCCCTTCGCCCTACCCAGAAAATCTCACGCAAGGACGCAAAGGCGCGAACGAAAGAAACTTTGCGTCTTTGCGCCTTTGCGTGCCAAAATTCCATCGTTAAGGCACGAATCAACCATAACCCCAGCAGCGGCAGTGCCATAATCAACAACTGCCAGCGCGACAGCCCCACCAGCCCCAGCAGCATCCCCGCCCCAACCGCCTCCTGCCATCTACCACCCATCTTGCCCAACCCCACCATCGCCAGCGGCACAAAGCCAAAGAAAATCAAATTGGGGTGGTTGTGGTGGGAAAGCGTGTAGGGCCAGAAGGCGGCAATTAGACCCGCGATAAAAGCGGCCGTTGGCGATTGGGTCACGGATCGCACCAGCAAAAAGGTGGCCCAGCCGTTGACGACAAAAATGAGCAGGAAAACCAGCGAATAGGCGGCAGCTTCGCCAAAAATGGCCTGCAGCGGCAGCCAGGCGGCAATATGAACCCAGGCGATGTTGTGAAACAGCAGCGACACCCCCGCCGGGAAAAAGAGGCGGTGGGTGTAAAAAGGGCTTTCCCCCGCCAGCAGCGCATCCCGCACCCAACGGAACGTCCACAAATGCACCCACGCATCCCCCTCGCTGCCGGGGATGTGGCTACCCAACCGCGCCGCCACCGGCCAGGTCATCCCCACCGCCAGCACCGCGTAAAGTCCAAACACCAACCATGAATGCCGTCGCTGCATAAGCTCAAGTCTACCAGTAAACGGTAATCGGTAAACGGTTATTGGTTACTGGTTATCGGTTATCGGTTTGCTCCCCTGCTCCCCTCCCACAGACAATCCAAAACGCTACATTTCGGCTTCCTCTAACCTCGTCTGTAAAAGCAAACCCATCTGTTCAGCCTGTTGATGGTGAGGAAAATGGGTTAAAACTTCCGCACCGTCCAGACGGGAAAACGGGCAAAGTTGCACGCAATACCTCCCGTTCATTAGGGCGCAAGATGAGTGTGTCCTATTGGCTTTTTGCTTGAGCTTGCATCTCTTCCAGCAATTTCCAGTGTGAAATAGAGAAGGGAAGGGGCGAGGCAATGGGCCGAAACGCCAGCCCAAACAGGTAGCCCGCTCACCGATTGCCTCGCCCGCTCTTGCCCCCGACAACGGCCGTTTATCCTCATTCGGCCGTGGATAGGCTAGGCAATGGGCGAGGCGATTGTCGCAAGGCGTTCAGGTAACGCTTCAATTTGATCAGAATTTAGACCCTATCGGCTCACCCACGTGGAGGCCTGCCTACGCAGGCATGACAGCCTCACTTTGGGTCGTTTTTCAGGGTAGCTTAGTAGTTGCGTTTTTCTGAGTATTCATTTGCTTTTTTACAGGAAAAGCACTCCTGAGTCTAAGTCAAATTAGGCACAATCCCTAATAACCGACCGCCTTCAATCATCACATCGGCACAGTAGTTAATATCTTCCATTGTATGGGTGGCACACACACATGCCCGCAGCCGCGCCGAACCAGCCGGTACAACAGGGGCAATGATGGCCTGCACAAAAATGCCACGATCATGGCAATATTTGGCTAACTTCAAGGCAGCATCACTTTCACCGCAAAGAACAGGCATAATGGCTGTCTTTGTTTGCAATAGATCAAAGCCAGCCTCACGCAACCGGGCGGCAAAGTGCAAATAGTTGCGCTGTAGGGCGGCAATGCGCTCTGGCTCCTCCTCAATCACATCAAATGCCGTCATGGCGGCGGCGGCTTGCGCGGGTGGCAGGGCAGCGGAGAAGATAAATCCACGTGCCAAATGCTTGAGATAGCGAATGAGATCGGCCTCGCCAGCGATGTAGCCACCGACACTGGGGATTGATTTACTAAGGGTTCCCATTTTGATGTCAACCGTATTGAAAGGCATACCAAAATGTTCTTCAATGCCGTGGCCGGTTTTACCAACTACCCCTAGTGAATGGGCTTCGTCAATCATGAGATAGGCATCATATTTGCGGCAAAGTTCGCTAACGGCCGGTAAATCAATAAGATCCCCATCCATGCTAAAGACGGCATCCGCCACGACCAATTTACGGCCGTTTTTGTTCGCCCGTTTCAAACGGTATTCCAGATGATCCATGTCATTGTGTTTAAACCGCACAAACTCCGCCATCGCCAATTGGCACCCATCCACAATGCTGGCATGGTTCAGCTTGTCGCTAATCACCGTATCTCCCCGCCGCAGCAGTGCCGAAATCGTTGCCAAATTCGTCACATAGCCACTGGACATCGTGAGTGCCGCTTCCGTTTGCTTAAACGCCGCAATACGCTCCTCAAGCTGCACATGCAAATCCAGCGTCCCCGCCAGCAGCCGCACACCATACGTACCCGTGCCATACTTGGCAATCGCCGCTTGTGCAGCAGCATCAATTTTGGGGTGCTGGATAAGCCCCAGGTACGAATAGCCACCCAACATGATCATCTCGCCGTGGCCTTTCACCCGCACCCGGCCGTTTGGCAACAATTCCTCTGTTGCCTTCAAATAAAAGTAATGCCCTGATTGCTCATAAGCATCAAAACTCTGCTCAACGTCCCACACTTCTTCAATTGTGGCTAACGGAATCTTCATTGTTGACATAATTGATGCCTCCAAAAATCTTTGAGTCCCACACTTTACGCATGGGTTCACGCCTAATCCTCAATAATATGCCCGTTTGGACGGCAATACAACAGGATTCAAACCAAAGTTGCGAACCAGACCGAAAACAGGCAAAATTTTCTTGACATGTCCCGATCAATTCAACTCATTCGACGGCGACGGATGCGGCCACAGGCAAGGAAGCGTGGCACCACAACGGCCGTTTTTTTTCTTCTCATTCTCCTCCTCTTTACGCCCGTTTTCCTGTTAGGTAGCGCGGCATTAACGGCCGTTTTTCTCTCTACCCTCTTCCCCCTGCCAGACGTTACCCAGCTCGAAACCCTGCCGCAGCAAATGCAACCCTCCGACACCCCCAGCCAAATTGTCAGCAGCGGCACCCGCCCCCAGCTACTCGACCAAATCATCCCCCCCGTTGCCCCGTGGCAGCCGCTGGCCCAGTTGCCCCCTGCCGTAGGCGAAGCAGCGCTGGTGGCCGCCGGTGACAACGGACTGGCAGACGTGGCAATGGCACTGGTGCAGCAGCATTTACTGCCCGCCAACCCCAACGACAACTTTTTCACCACCTGGCTGCGCCAGCGGCAAACCCGGCAGCTACAGCAGCAGCTTCTGACCCGCTACAGCCGCGAACAACTGCTGGAATGGTATGTCAACAGCCGCTATTACGGGCAACTGGCGTTTGGCATTGAGGCGGCGGCGCAGAGCTATTTAGGCAAAACGGCCGTTTTTCTCACCCTCCCCGAAGCCGTTACCCTCGCCGCCCTGCCCGGCGACCCCACGTTCGATGCCTTTGCCACCCCCGCCCAGCTTCAGCCCCGGCGCGAAGCCATCTTCAACGCCCTCGTCACCAGCGGCAAGCTCGACCCCACCACCGCCCAGCTTGCCCGCGACACCCCCGTCTTGCTCCAGCCCCAGCCCAACCACCGCTTTAACATCATCGCCCCCCACTTTGTGCAGCAGGTGCGGCAAGAACTGTTGCGCCACGTCACCCCGCAGCAACTTTTGCACGGCAACCTTCGCATCACCACCACGCTTGACCCGCAGCTACAGCAGCAAGCCGAATGCGTTAGCCGCATTCAACTGGCGCGGCTGGCGGGGCAAGCCGATGCCGCCATGCCGCCCGATCTTCGCGCCGGATGTGCCGCCGCCGCCCTGCTGCCACCGCAAACCAGCGCCAGCCTCGGCCAAAACAGCCTGGTTAACGGCGTGGCGCTGGTGGCAATGGATCCGCGCACGGCAGAGGTGCGGGCAATGGTGGGCAGTGCGGATTATTGGAACCGGGATGTGGCGGGGGCGGTGAATTTGGCAACGGCCGTTTCCCACCAGCCCGGCACCCTCCTCCAGCCCTTCATCTACCTCACCGCCCTCAGCCAGGGGTACAGCCCCGCCACCATGCTGCTCGATCTTCCCCCCGACGACAGCCTGCTCCCTACCAACGCCAGCAGCTATCTTGGCCCGCTGCGACTGCGCCACGCCCTTGCCAGCGGTCTGCCCCAGCCCGCCAACCAGGCCCTGACCTGGGTCGGGCCAGAAAAACTCGTCCGCACCGCCCGCAATTTGGGGTTAATCAGCCTCACCCCGGCCGATGCCAGCCTCGATTTGCCGCAGCAAGGGGGGCGCGTCTCGCTGCTCGATTTGGCCTACAGCTACAGCGTCATCGCCAACAGCGGGGTCATGGTGGGGCAGCCGCGCCCCGCCAGCGACGACCGCCTCTTTGATCCTGTCACCATTTTGCGAATCGAAGCCAGCGATGGCACGGTACTATACGAACACCATCCGGCGCAGCGGGAAATTCTCAGCACCGATTTGGCCTATTTGCTGCTGGATATGCTGGCCGACCGCAGTGCCCGCTGCCCCACGTTGGGCTGCCCCAACCTGCTGGAGCTACCCAACAACCGCCCGGCGGCGGTGAAGGCGGGGCAAACGGCCAGCGGCAGCGATTTGTGGACGGTGGGAGCCACGCCGGAGCTATTGGTGGGGGTTTGGCTGGGGAATAACAATGGGCAACCCACGCTCAACCAGACGGGACTAGCGGCGGCGGCTCCCATTTGGCACGCCGTTACCGGCTGGGCGTTGGGCGACACGCCGCCAACGCAGTGGCCGCGCCCGGCGACGCTGGTGGAGCAGGTGGTGTGTGAAACGTCGGGGCTACTGCCCACCCCGGCCTGCCCCCAGGTGGCGGAGCTGTTTATCCCCGGCACGCAGCCGGTGGCGTTTGATTCGATTTATCAGGAGGTGGCGGTGAACCGGGAAAACGGCCGTTTAGCTACCGTCTACACCCCCCCCGACCTGATTGAAAGGCGGCTGTTTCGCGTCTACCCGGAAGCGGCAGCGGCCTGGGCGCGGGCCAACGGTGAGCCACAGCCGCCGACGGAGTATGATACGATTACGGTGCAGGGAGGAGAAAACGGCCGTTTTGCCCTCATCACCCCCGAACCCTATGCCACCGTCAGCGGCGTGGTGTCCATTAACGGCACCATCCTGTCCACCAACTTCACCAGCTACCGCGTCGCCGTCTTCCCCGGCCTGCTCCCCGACGCGCTCACCATTCTGGCCGACAACCAAACCGACCCCAAAACCAACCAACCGCTGGCCGTTTGGGACACCCGCCCCCTGCCCAACGGCCTCTACACCATTTTGCTCACCGCCCTCAACCAGGACGGCACCTTTGCCGAACTAACGCGCCACGTCACGGTAGCCAACCCATAACCAAGGATTCATCCGCGTTCGTCCGCGTTTGTCCGCGTCCCATTTTAAGGAGCAATTGCTCATCAGGAAGAATTAAAATAGGACGCAGATTTACCTGATGAGCCTGATTTCTCGTTCTTTATCAGGAAAATGTTGTTTCACAACCGCTTCGCGTACAGGAAAATCAGCGTCCCATTTTTTTAAGGAGATGAACATGACACAACCATCCGCACGCAGCGGCCATTTTTTTGGCGAACGGCAGGAAATTGAGCTGCGCTATGCTTATCGGCCGGAATATGTGCCGCTGCTGCTCGGCTATTTGGGAGCCAAACCCAACGCCGCCATTCTGGAAGCGGGGTGCGGCAGCGGCTTTTTGAGCCGCTTACTGGCACGGGAACTGCCCAACGTCAGCGTCATCGGGCTGGACAGCGATGAACGGTCACTAACCATTGCGCGGGAACTGCAAGAAGCGGAGCAGATTGGCTCGCATCTGCGCTTTGAGCAGGGGGATACCCACCGGCTGCCATTTGCCGACGACAGCTTTGACCTCGTAACAAGCCATCGGCTGCTGTGAGTGGTGGATGATGTCGCGCAGGTGCTGCGCGAACAGATCCGGGTAGTGCGTCCGGGCGGGGTGGTTTCGGCGGTGACGTGCTTTTGTCACACCGATGGCTTGCCGGATTTTAACGGCCGTTTCCCCCTCCCCCACAACCGCCGCCTCGACCACCTCAGCCACAAACTGTGGACAACCTTCCGCCGCCACGTCCGCCCCACCCTGCTGGCCGCCGATCTGGATGGCCTGACCCAGGAACTGGCCTGGGAATTTCGCCGGGCAGGGCTGCAGGAAATCGCCGTCAACGGCCACCTGGCCGTGGTGTCGCCGGGCGATGACCGGCTGCCGCTGGATGAGGCCATTGCCTACATGCTGGCGCGACGCGCCAAGGATTGGGAACGGCTGCAAGGGATGTGGGCGCAGCATGAGGCGGCCATGATTGCCGCCGGGTTCAGCCAGGCAGAATTTGCTGAGCTAACCGGGCTGGTGCAGGCACGTTCCGCCTGGCTGCAAGCCGACCCCGGCCGAGTGCGTGAGGTGATGGAGGTGTTTACCGACGCCCTGTTTATGGTGCGGGGGAAGAAGGGCATATGACGCAAACCAGGCCAGGGCTGCGCCAAACGCGGCGGCGACAGAGGAAAAAATGTTTCACCTCGCCCCCAATTGACGTATAATGGTTGGTACATAGTGTTGTCCTAACAATCCGGAATTTGGGAGGAAAAACGGCCGTTATGCCCCTCAACCTCAAAGCCAACCACAAACCCGTGCAGGAATATTACAAAGCCCTGCGCGATGTTCAGCAGTTAAGCCTGTTCCACGAAGGTGCTGTCGCCCCCGCCTTTGCCAACTTGCTGCGCGTTTGCGCCAGCCGCATGGGGTGGACGCTGGCCGAACAGTACGCCATCCCGCGCAAGGGGCGCAAACCGCTCCGCGCCGACGGCGTTTTACTGGATCAGTTCACCCTACGCCACGGCATTTGGGAAGCCAAGGACAGCCAGGACGATTTGGCGGCCGAGGTTAAAAAGAAGTTTGGCGAGGGGTACCCGCAGGACAATATCCTGTTTCAGGCTCCCGACCGCGCCATTTTGTACCAAAACGGCCGTTTAATTGCCGACGAAGACATCACCCACCCCGATACCCTGGTAGACATCCTCCGCCTTTTCTGTGACTATCAGCCGCCGGAGTATGAGCAGTGGGAAACGGCCGTTAATGAATTCAAAGAGCGTGTTCCCGAACTCGCCCAAAGCTTGCTCACCCTCATCGAAACCGAACGCCAGCAAAACAAACGGTTCCGCGACGCCCTTGCCAGCTTCAAAGAGCTGATGCGCGAAGCCCTCAACCCCAACCTCTCCGACCAGGCCGTCGAAGAAATGCTCATCCAGCACCTGCTCACCGAGCGCATTTTCCGCAGGGTGTTTAACAACCCCGACTTTGCCCAGCGCAACATCGTCGCCCGCGAAATCGAAAAGGTCATTGAGGCCCTTACCAGCCGTCATTTCAGCCGCACCGATTTTCTCAAAGGGCTGGATCGCTTCTATGGTGCCATTGAAACCACCGCCGCCAGCATCACCGAATACAGCGAAAAACAGGCGTTTCTCAACACCGTCTATGAAAACTTCTTCCAGGGGTTCAGCGTCAAGGTGGCCGACACCCACGGCATCGTCTACACGCCACAGCCAATTGTAGATTTTATGGTGCGCTCCGTGGACGACATTTTGCGGCGTGAGTTTGGCAAGGCCGACGGGCTTGCCAGCGATGGGGTTGCCATCCTTGACCCCTTTGTTGGCACAGGCAACTTTGTCCTGCGGCTGCTGCGCCAGATGCCCAAAAGCAAGCTGCCGCACAAATACGCTCACGAACTGTTTTGCAACGAGGTCATGTTGCTGCCCTATTACATCGCCAGCATGAACATTGAGCATGAATATTATGAGTTGACGGGGCGGTACGAACCCTTCACCGGCATCTCCCTGGTAGACACCTTTGAACTGGCCGAAGGGCGGCAACTCCCTCTCTTTGCCCCCGAAAACAGCCAGCGCGTCCAACGCCAGAAGAACACGCCCATCTTTGTCATCATCGGCAACCCGCCGTATAACGCTAATCAGCAGAACGAAATGGATATGAATAAAAATCGACAGCATCAAAAATTAGATGGTCGAATTCAACAAACTTACATTCGTGATTCCATTTCTGTAGCAAGAACAACTAGGAAGTTATTGTTTGATCCATATGTCAAAGCATTTCGTTTTGCAACTGATAGACTTGGAGAAGAGGGTATTGTTGTCTTCGTTTCAAACAACAGTTTTGTTGATCAGCTCACTTTTTCTGGTATGCGGAAAAATCTTGTCCAAGAATTCGACAAGCTTTTTATCATAGATTTGGGTGGAAATGTACGAAAGAATCCAAAGCTTTCTGGGACAACACATAATGTTTTTGGCATTCAAGTCGGCGTAAGTATAAATATTCTTCTTCGTAAAAAAAATAAAGAGCAGAAAAGCGGGAAAATTTATTACTCTTGTGTTGAAGAAGATTGGAGAAAAGAACAAAAATACGATTTTCTCGATGAAAAACAATCTTTTCTCAATCTTGAGTGGAAAGAATTAATTGTTTCAAAAAAGCATGATTGGCTAACTGATGAGTTCAATCAAGATTTTCAGTTTTTTATACCTATTGGCTCACAATCGACAAAGTCTGGACAAAGACACCAGGCAGAAGCAATTTTTCATACATATGCCTTAGGCATTTCCACTAACAAAGATGCTTGGTTATACAATAGCCAAGATGACGAACTAGCGAACGATGTTGAAGGATTTTGTGGGATTTACAATAATGAACTCGACCGTTGGAAAAGATCAGAAAAACCTAAAAATGTTCAAGCCTTTTTGACACAGGATCAAACCAAAATCAAATGGTCTTCCTTGCTGATCGATAAATTTAAACGCGAGAACTACGCAGAATTTGATAAGAAGAATATTCGCAACTCATTGTATCGTCCTTATTTCAAGAACTTTGTTTACTTCGACAAATTGTTGATCGATGCTCCTACCTTGCAAGCGTCGTTTTTCCCGACTCCAACATGTGAAAACGAAAATATCATGATTTGTGTAACAGGGAAGGCTTCTGAAAAACCATTTATGACAATTGTGAGCCAACAAATCACAGATTTACATGTGGTAGGAGCTGGAGCAGGAGCTCAATGCTTCCCCTTCTACACCTACGACGAAAACGGCCACCACCGCCGCGAAAACATCACCGACTGGGCCTTAGCCCAATTCCGCGCCGTCTACGGCTCCCAAGTGCGTCGCACTGCCGAGGCTCAATCTCCTAATCTCCAATCTCCAATCTCCAAATGGGACATCTTCCACTACATTTACGCCCTGCTCCACCACCCCACCTACCGCGACACCTACGCCGCCAACCTGCGCCGCGAACTGCCGCGCATCCCCTTTGTCCAGCCGCAGCATTTCTGGCCTCTCGTTCAGGCCGGCGCACGCCTCGCCCACATCCACGTCCACTACGAAGAGCAGCCGCAATACCCGCTGCAACAAATCGAAAACCCCGACGAACCCCTCAACTTCCGCGTGGAAAAAATGCGCCTGAGCAAGGACAAAACCAGCCTCAAAGTCAACGACTTCCTCACCCTCTCTGGCATCCCACCCCAGGTTTTCGCCTACAAGCTCGGCAACCGCTCCGCCCTCGACTGGGTGATTGACCAATACCAAATCAAAACCGACAAACGCAGCGGCATCACCAATGACCCCAACAACCTCGACGACGAAACCTACATTCTCCGCCTCATCAAACAAGTCATCACCGTCAGCCTGGAAACTGTCGAAATTGTCAACAATCTACCGCCGCTAGAAATCATAGAATCTGATTCAAGGCATTAGGCTTATTTAGGGGCAAACATGATGGTTGAGAAAAAACTACGCCATGGAGATAAGCGCTTACAGAATGCTGGAGGTGATAAGGAACAGTATGCGTATGCATTGTTAGCTTATCATGGTGCTCTGGAAGATTTTTTTCGCCAGCGACTAGCCTCAGAAATTACTGAATTAGAGAAAACACTCAATGGGCGGAAAGCAGGCTGGCTCGATTTAATAAACCTTTGGGAGAAAAGGTATAGCTTGTCCTATTCTGAAAAAAAGACCATTCTTGACCACAATACTATACGCCAACCAATAGGCCACGGCGATTTGGTTGAAGTCGAGCGAACAATAGTGGAGAGATATGGAAACTTTGTCAAAGAGTTTATAGGTCGACACTCACCATCTGGGCAGAGGTTGACACCTCCTTCCCAATCTTCACCAAGCGTGATCTCATCAACCCCTCCTGCTCCTTCCAAGCCACCCACACAGAAGTTGACACCCCCTTCCCAACCTTCACCAAGCGTGATCCCATCAACCCCTCTTGCTCCTTCCAAACCATCCACAGTAGATGAACCACCCGTCATCCGTTCAAAGCGTATATCAACGTTAGCACTTATTGCATTGGTTTTTGCACTGGGCATTATTTATATTTCACTAAACGTTTGGAATGAGTGGGAAATCAGTGCGGGCATAACGGCCGTTCTTTTCTTCCTTCTCTACCGTCGGCAAATATGGGGGAGCATTTACGTTTACATAGCTGGTTTGGCTTATGGGTATCTCACTACAATTTTGGGCATTCTCTCGACAACGGCTACAGGCATGGCACTCATTTGGCCTTTATATGTCGGGCGCTTTTATCTTGCCAATGATTCCACGAACGTCGTCCAATTTTTAAACCTTGAAGCGCAAACAACAACCGCTTTCATCGAAACCTGGCTGCCAAGTTCAGGTGCCGCAAGCTCAGAAAGAGAAACGAAACCAACCGTCAAGACCACGGCTACACCTGTCCAATCCACAACTATAGACCACACCTTGCAAATCCAGGTTCAGGGCAATTCCAGAGTTCGTGCCGAACCCAACGAAACGGCTGAAATGATCGGCATTGCGCTCGATGGCATCATCTATGACGTACTCGATACAGCCCCTGGGAAAAGCTGGTACAAAATACGGTTGGAGTCTGGTCAAGAAGGGTGGATTGGCTCAACCCGCATTGTTGAAATCACACCATGAGCAACACATAGCGTTGTCTAGCTCTGCTCATATCTCTCACCAACTTTTTCCAGCACCAGCAGGTGCGACAACCCCAGCACATCCAGCGGCGTCCCTTCGGCTCCGTATAGCATCGTGCGGATAAGGCGACCCAGGCGCGGCAACCGCCGTTCAATGTTGTCATAGCCGCCGTAAATGCGGCTGTGATGGATTTCGCGCACGGGCAACGGCCGATAAAGACGGCGCAGCCCGGCGTGGGTGTAGGTGCGAACGTGGGGAGCCAGCCTGTTGCGCAGCGGCATGGGCAAATAGTTTACCAGCGGAATGTTGCCAAATTTGTACTGCCCACGCCAGTAAATGCCATGCTGCTCCACCGGGTACCAGCGGTTGGGGCAGAAGATGAGTATGCGCCCCCCCGGCCGCAGCACGCGCACCATTTCAGCCACACAAGCGGCATCATCCACCACGTGTTCAATCACTTCATTGCTAAAAACAAAATCAAAGCTGTTGTCGGCAAAGGGAAGCTGTTCGCCCACGGCCTGGACAATGCCGGTGGCGGTTGGCACGGCCTGTAAACCGCGCTCAAACTCAATCTCCAGCCCAAACCGCTGGCTGCTGTAGGGGGCAAATGCGTCGAGGTAGGTGCCAAGTCCGCAGCCGTTGTCGAGAATACGGCCGTTTAAATCCACCCACTGCCGAATCATCCGCAACCGTCGCTCCTGCCCCGACCGCCATACGTAGCCTGGTTCGCCCCGCAGGGCGGCTTTGTCAGAATGTGCCATTGGCTCAGTAGCCAGTAATCGGTAATCGGTAATCAGTAATCGGTGGCACTGATTACTCATTACTGATTACTGGATCAATTCGTCATATTTGCGCCGCACTTCCTGAATATCGCGCCAGGTGAGGGCTTTGGGGCTGCCGGGCTGGCGCGAGGGGTTGCGCAGCAGGTAGGCGGGGTGGAAGATGGGCATGGCCCAACGGCCGTTCCACTCATACCATTCCCCGCGCAGTTTGGTAATCCCCACCTTGCCCAGCAGCGACTGCGTGGCAACATTGCCCGTCAGCAGCATAATCACTGGGTCAACCAGGCGGATAATTTCCAGCAAATACGGCTTGTAAAACTCAATTTCGTCATCGGTGGGCTTGCGTAACGGTTTGCCATTGTCCCCCGGCGGCAGCCGGAAGACGGAATTGGTGATAAACACATCTTTTTCGGGGTCGAGATTAACGGCCGTTAAAATCTGATCCAGCAACTGCCCCGACCGCCCCACAAACGGCTTCCCCTGCCTGTCCTCCTCCGTTCCCGGTGCCTCGCCCACAATCATCAGCCTCGCCTGCGGGTTGCCCCGGCAAATGACCATGTTGGTGCCGGCCGGAAACAGCGGGTCATCTTCCATCTTCATCATCTCAGCAATCAGCGCATCGAGTGTGGGGTACTGTTTCGGCCGTTCACCAAATAATTCATACTGCATAACGGTTACGCCTCCCAAAATAAAACTATATCATTTTCCTCCACCTTGTGCCGATTATAGCCAAAACTACATCAAATTTGTAGGAATCCAACAAATGGTTGTCAAATAAGCCCCAAGTCAATTATAATACACAGCATGGGGTTTAAATGAACGATGGCAGATTTTGTAGACCGTGAACAGGAACTGGCTTTTTTAAATGGGCTTTTGCACCAGCCCGCGACCCATGCCGCACAGTTTGTCCTTCTCTATGGTCGGCGGCGCGTGGGCAAGACACGTTTATTGCGGCATTGGTTGGCACAAACGGATTTGCCTTCAACCTATTGGGTAGCAGAAAAAGAAAACGCGGCCTTGCAGCGCCGAAAATTTGTGGCTGAATTTGAAAAACGGCCGTTGCGACAGGCTCCCTTAACCGATAGCTGGGCCGAAGTGTGGGATTTGGTCGCCCAACAAACAGGCGAAAAGCCCCACATCATTGTGCTGGATGAATTGCCCTACGCCGCCGAGGCTGACAGTGCCTTGCTGTCAAGTCTGCAACATGCCTGGGATCAATATTTTCAAAACAGCAATGTAGTGTTGATTTTATGCGGGTCGCAAATGCGGGTCATGGAAACGTTGCAATATCACCAGTCACCCCTCTTTGGCCGGTTTACCGCCCAATGGCATCTTGACCCTTTGCCTTTTTACAGTTTGGCACAATTTTTCCCCACATGGTCAATTGAAGAGCGCATCGCTTTATACGCAATTGTCGGCGGCATTCCCGCCTACCTCAATTGGCTCTACCCAAATAAAAACCTCGTTGCCAACATTCGTGAGGCTATCTTGGCACCGGGCAGCCTTTTTATCGCCGAGCCAACTTTTTTGCTATACGATGAGGTAAATGAACCACAAACGTACCTGGCTATCTTGAAGGCAATTGGCATGGGGAACCATACGCTGGATGCCATTAGCAATTATGCGTTAATTAGCAAGACACATCTTTCTACCTACCTGGTACGCTTGCAAGAACTGCACCTCATTGAGCGGCGCATTCCGGCAACGGTTCCCCCCGCCAAACGGCGCAGTTCCCGACTTGGGCGGTATCATTTTAGCGATCCGTATTTTCAATTTTATTTCCGCTTTCTGGCACCATTCAGCGATATTTTGCCCGATGACATTGAACCGGTTTTGGAAAAGGTTCGGTTAGAGTTAAGGGCTTTTGTGGGGCAAACGGCTTTTGAGGAATTGTGTCGGCAATGGGTGCGGGAGCAGCGGAAGGCGGGGGTACTGGGTTTTCGGCCGTTTGTCATCGGCAGCCATTGGAGCCGCAAAGTGCAGGTGGATGTTGTTGGGGTCAATTGGGACGACCGAGACATTTTGCTGGGCGAGTGCAAATGGGGCGATGAGCCAATTGGCCGCGCTGTTTTGCGCGAACTGACAGAGCAAAAAACGCCCAAAGTACTGGCCGATTTACCCTACTCCCCCCATGATTGGAAAGTTCATTACGCTTTTTTTGCGCGGGCCGGCTTCTCATCGGCTGCTAAAGCCTACGCAGATGAGCAAAATATGATTTTGGTCGATCTTGCAATGCTTTAAAAATGGGACGCAGATTTACCTGATTTGCCTGATAAAAAAGATCAGGTACATCAGGAAAATCTGCGTCCTGTCTGTGTAGGAGATTCCCATGAAACTTGGTGTAACCTTTCCCCAAAATGTGATTGGCGGCGACCCCGCCATTGTGCGTGACTTTGCCCAAACGGCCGAAGCTCTCGGCTACAGCCACATTGTGGCCTATGACCACGTGCTGGGCATTAACCCGGCCGCTTACCCGGACTGGAAAGGACCGTATACCTCGGCCGACCTGTTCCACGACCCGTTTACCTTGTTTAGCTACATGGCGGGCATCACCGAACGGATTGAGTTTTCACCGCAGATTGTGATTTTGCCACAGCGGCAGGCGGTGCTGGTGGCCAAGCAGGTGGCTTCGCTGGCTGTGCTGTGCGGGGGGCGGCTGCGGCTGGGGGTTGGCATTGGCTGGAACAAGGTGGAGTATGTTGGGCTGGGGGAAAATTTCCACGACCGGGGCAAGCGCTCGGAGGAGCAAATTGCGGTGATGCGGGCGCTGTGGGCGGATCCGCATGTGGTGTTTAACGGCCGTTACCACACCATTCCCAACGCCGGCATCAACCCACTGCCCACCAAACCACTGGCGATTTGGCTGGGGGGCGGAGTGGACGCAACCTATGGCAGAATCGGCCGTTTGGGCGATGGCTGGCTCAATATCTACCACGGGCCGGAACAGTTTGCCGACGGCGTAGCCAAAATTCGGGCGGCGGCGGTGAAAGCCGGCCGTAACCCTCACGCGATTGGGCTGGAAAGCTGGGTGGGTATGGGAGGCAGCAGCACGCCGGACGATTGGCGAGCCGAGATTGAGCAGTGGCGCAGCCTGGGAACCAGCCACATCACGCTCAACACCATTTTCAACCGTGGTCACATCAAACCAATTCAGGGGCGGGACGCGGCCACCCATTTGCGGGCAATGGAGATATATATGGAGGCGGTTGGAGACTTGTTTGTGTGACGGCTGCGGGCAAAACAGGTTGAGGCTGCATTACCCTCGGATACAGTGGCCGATAGAGTTTGAGCGATAGAATTTAATCTACATGATGATCAGCTACAATCTGTTCAATCTGTGTCTTAACGTCAGGGATTCGTCGTTTAACTGTATTCCAGACAATGCTCAAGTCAATAGCATCATATCCGTGAATAATGCGGTCTCGCATACCCGCCATCTCACGCCAAGGAACATCTGGATATTCTTGGCGCAGATGGTCAGGCAGCCGCTTGGTTGCTTCACCAATAATCTCCAGTGCTCGCATAACAGCAAAATGGATACGGAAATCTTTGACGAAGTCGGCAAATTCCACGTTGGCAATCAGAATTTGGCTTTTTTCCATCGCATCCAGAATATCTTCAAGATAATCGAGAAAAGGCTCGCTCATATTGGAACGACCTCAGATAAAATCTGTTTGCCAATACGCTTTCTCAGATTATGTCTAAGAGCAACGTCAACCTGAACACCTAATAGCTTTGTCAACTCATCTTGTAAACGCACCAAATCAAAAAGATCAATAAACGGTGGTTCCTCTAAAGTAACGAGAATATCTAAATCGCTATCAGGTTTTTGTTCTGCACGAACGTAGGAACCAAACAGACCTATATCAGTAATGCCATACTCATTTGCTAACGCTTGCTTTTGGCCTTTTAAAAGCCGTTTGATTTCAGCCAAAGTTTTCATCACATTTTCCTTGTATTCAGCAAAACCATGACAACATTAGCATAGTTGAATTAGAGAATCAAATAGCCACGCTGAAAAACCAGCGGCAAAATTTCTGTGGGAAATAGCCGCTTTGAGATGGAACAATAAAGAACGATGACGAGAAATAATGATCAGCTACAGTACCAAATTATCTACTGGCGGGATATTCCGGTGCAGGTGCGGGTGAAAAACGGCCGTTTTCGCCAAACCTACCCCCTTTCCCCCCGCTTCCAACAAACCGTCCACCGCGCCGCCTACCGGGGCAAGGCCATTACCGGCGATGCCTATATTGAGGAATGGCATCCGTCCCCCTGGCAGGAAACGGCCGTTACCGATGCCGAAGCGTTGGTTGCCCAACTGGAAGCCGATTACCCCGATGAACGGCTGGACAAACTGGCGCGAAACAAAGGCATAGACCCCGCCAAAACAGCCACTTCCTGATTTGACACAATTGACAAGGGGAGCTTTATTTTGTATTATCCCCTTTACCGACCGACGGTCGGTTTATAAAGCAATGGCACGAATTACGAAAGAACATGACGAACGGCGCGGCGAAATTCTGGACACCGCCCAGCAGCTTTTCTACCAAAAAGGGTATCAGCAGACCTCTATCCAGGACATCATTGACACCATAGGGATTGCCAAAGGCACTTTCTATCATTACTTTGGTTCCAAGCTGGATCTACTGGATGAATTGGTGGAACGGCTGCTGGCGCAGTCGGTGGCCGTGGTGGAGCCAATTGTCAAAGACCCTATGCTTGATGCTGTAACCAAGCTACAACGCTTTTTTGAGCAGGCCAACAGCTTCAAAGATGCCAACAAAGCGTTTTTGCTGATGATTGTGCAGCCGTTTTACAGCGATGAGAACACAATTTTCCGGCAAAAGCTGACGGATGCTTCCGTTGGGGCGATGACACCGCTGTTAACGGCCGTTCTTGAACAAGGCATCGCTGAGGGTCACTTTACCACTCCCTACCCGGCCGAATTGGCCGAAATGATCCTGCTGCTGGGGCGCGGGCTGACCGACCCGATTATGGGGTTATTTTTGCGGCCAGAGGAAAACAGCCGTTTGCTCCCCCTCATCGCACACAAAGTACATGCCTATCACCACGCCATTGCCCAACTGCTCGGCGTAGCACCCGGCACCGTTCAAATCATCAACTGGCCGCAGCTTCAGCAACTGCTTGAAGCCTGAAATCAGGCTATAGCGATTGCGAAAATAAGAGAGGATCATCACTCAATAGTGTGCTTGACAACAGTTGCAAGTGGCAAGGTTGTTAGCAGAGGTGACTTGCTACTTGCCACCTGTTACCTGTTCCGAAACAGAATGCTGTTGCTTCTGATCTGCACACTATTTGCTGAAGACCCATAAGAGATTGAGGGACTAATCGCCAATCTCCGCTTTGTACAGGAGCGCAAGATGCGTGTTTTTATTCTGACGTTTGGTTCGCGGGGGGACGTGCAACCATATGTCGCATTGGGCAAGGGGCTACAGGCGGCTGGTCATGCCGTCACCGTTTGCACCAGTGCCTCATTTGAACCATTTATTGCGGCGCATGGGCTGGCCTATGGCTATATGAGCGATGACCTCCTGAAGCTGATTGACACCGATGCCGGGCGCGAGGCAATGGAAAATTCGACCGGGGTTGTGGGGTGGGCAAAAACGGCCGTTTCCCTCGCCCAACAAGTCAAACCCCTCCAGCATCAAATGCTCCACGACAGTTGGCACGCCGCCCAGGCCGCCCAGCCCGATCTCATCATCTACCATCCCAAAGCATTTGGCGGCGCACACATTGCCGAAAAGTTGGGCATCCCCGCCATGCTTGCCATTCCCCTGCCCGTATTTGTCCCCACGGGCGAATTCCCCAACATCGTTTTCCCCAACTGGAAGCTGGGCAGTGGCTACAACCGGCTCACCTATACGTTGGCTCTCAAGGGGGCGCGGGCGCAATATGGCAAACTGGTGCAGGCATTTCGCCAGGAAACGCTGGGTTTGCTGCCGCAGCCCCGCACCGCCGATGAGCTGCACTTTACCAACGGCGACCCCATCCCGGTGCTGCACGGCTACAGCCGCCATGTCGCGCCCCATCCCGCCGACTGGCCCAGCCACGTCCACACCACTGGCTACTGGTTTTTAGATCAGGCCACGGATTGGCAGCCACCGGCGGACTTGCAAGCATTTTTAGACGCTGGGGAACCGCCTGTTTACGTGGGGTTTGGCAGCATGGCCGGCCGTAATCCGGCCAGGGTAACGCAAATTGTGGTGGCGGCACTGCAAAAAGCAGGGGTGCGCGGGCTGATTGCCACTGGCTGGGGCGGGCTGGATGCCAGCGACCTGCCGGAAACGATTTTCAGGATTGAGCAGGCACCACACGACTGGTTGTTTGAGCGGGTAACGGCTGTTATTCATCACGGTGGCGCAGGCACAACGGCAGCCGGGCTGCGGGCGGGCAAGCCCACGGTCATTTGCCCCTTCTTTGGCGACCAGCCGTTTTGGGGGCAGCGGGTGGCCGCGCTCGGTGCTGGGCCCGCTCCCATCCCGCAAAAAAAGTTGACGGTGGAGAATTTGGCAGCGGCAGTGAAAACGGCCGTTAATGACCACGCCATGCACCAGCAAGCCACCCGCCTCAGCCACCAAATCCGCCAGGAAGATGGGGTTGCCAACGCCATTGCCATCATTGAAAGCAGCGTTCTCATTGGTTTACCTTGAAAACCGGGAGTTGACCTCCCGATTTTCAAGGTAAATAACATAAATCGTAATGTTGAACAGCAAACAGATAACAGAATAAATTGTGCATCAACCAAATCGTGAAAGGCGTAGTGGGACAAAAAAACGGCCGTTTTCTCCCACCACCTACAGCGAAGAAAACGGCCGTTTTGCAATTCAAAAGTACACGTCGTTACCTACATCAAACTCTGCATATACGCCGCCAGCGTTTCCCGCGAGGGCCGAATTTGGTCGCCGGATAACTGAGCCAATGGCGTGTCTACTATCTTACTGGCTTCAGCCAAAGACGGCCGTTCCGGGTTGTAATAAATCAACCCCGTAATCAGTTCCCGCTTCTCCTCAGCCCACTGTAGCCGGTGCATCGCCCCCATCTTGTCGGTTGGGTTGTAGTCAGAGTCCAACTTCCGCAACTTGATGTGTGAACCGTCGTGCAGTTCTACCACGCGCATCTCACCTGGCGCATACTCCTCGACCTGGATTTCATCCAGCTTGGGGACAAAACCAATTTCGTGCAGTGGAATTTCGTTGTTTTTGCCATAGTCATAGCTCTTGGTGGAGGTTGGACCGTCATTAAATGTCACACAAGGGCTAATGATGTCAATAACGGCCGTTCCGCGATGGCTCAACGCCGCCTTCAACAACTCACGCACCTGGCTGGCATCACCCGAAAACGACCGCGCCACAAAGCCACAGCCCGCCAAAATCGCCTCCATGCAAATGTCAATGGGGGGCAAATCATTGTGACCCGCATATTTCAGCTCCTGACCCTCATCGGCCGTTGCCGAAAACTGCCCCTTGGTCAGCCCATACACCCCATTGTTCTCCACAATATACACCATCCGCACATTGCGCCGCATCAAATGCTTAAACTGCCCCAGCCCAATGCTCGCCGAATCACCGTCACCGCTAACGCCAATTGCCTTCAAATGATGGTTTGCCATCAGCGCCCCAGTGCCAATCGAAGGCATACGCCCATGCAGCGCATTAAACCCATGCGACCGCCCCAGGAAATAGGCAGGAGATTTGCTGGAACAGCCAATCCCACTCAGCTTCACAATCTCATGTTGATTCAAGTTCAACTCATATGCAACACGAATAATTTGACTAGAAATTGAATTATGACCACAACCCTGGCATAACGTAGTTGGCCTGCCATTATAGTCTGACTGGGCAAGTCCCAGCTCATTTACACGAGGTCCTCTTGTTTTACCCATAATTTTCACCGTCCTTAGCCTTCGGCCGCTTCCACCGCTTCCACAACCCAACGAGCCGTCAGCGGCATCCCATCCAAATGTGCCAGAGAAATCAGTTTTGTTGCCAACGCCGGCATTTCCGTTTGCAAAATCGTGTACATCTGCCCATCACGATTCAGTTCAATCACATAAACCCGGTCGTGATCTGCCACAAATGCTTCTACCTCATCATTTACTGGCAAAGCCCGCAGCCGCATAAAATCAGTAGCAAGGCCGTTGGCCGCCAGGCGATCCCGCGCCTCATCAATGGCGTAACAGGTTGTGCCATAGGCAATAATGCCAACCTTTGCCTCCTCTTGCGTTTCCACAACAGGCCCCGGAACCATCTGACGCGCTGTTTCAAATTTACGGGCAAGCCGATCCATATTCTCCACCCAGTCTTCCGGGCGTTCGCTATAGACAGCATTTGCATTGTGTCCCGTACCCCGCGCAAACCATGTTCCCAGCGGGTTCTCATTGCCCGGCAAGGTACGGTACGGAATCCCGTCACCATCCACATCCTGGTAGCGCCCAAACTCTTTTGTCACCTGCTCTGCGGTCAACACCTTGCCCCGATCAATGGGTTCAGCAGGGTATTCAAATGGCTCAGACATCCAGTTGTTCATTCCCAGATCCAGGTCGCTCAGGACAAATACGGGGGTTTGCAGTTGTTCGGCCAGATTAAACGAGGTTGTCCCAAATTCAAAGCACTCTTTCAGGCTAGAGGGGAACAAAATGACGTTTTTGGTGTCACCATGCCCCAGGTAATAGGCAAAGATTACGTCTCCCTGACAGGTGCGTGTGGGCAACCCCGTGCTGGGGCCAACCCGCTGAATATCCCAAATAACGGCCGGTATTTCGATGAAGTAGCCCAAACCGGCAAATTCAGCCATGAGAGAAATGCCGGGGCCAGAAGTGGCTGTCATAGAGCGGGCACCAGCCCAGCCAGCTCCCAAAATCATCCCAATGGCGGCCAATTCGTCTTCTGCTTGAACCACCGCATAGGTTTTTTCACCTGTTTGGGCATCACGGCGAAAGCGCGGCAAATAATCATTGAGACCATCAACCACGCTGGTGGACGGGGTAATGGGATACCAGGCCACAAAAGTCACCCCGCCAAAAACAGATCCCAGCGCAGCCGCTTCGTTGCCGGTCATCATGATTAGCCCATCGGTTTTGCCCATTGGTTCTACCCGGTAGGGGTCATTTTTGACGATGTTTTCGGTAGACCATTGGTAGGCGGCATTGACCACGTCCATATTGACATCAATGAGCTTGCGACGGCCGTTAAACAAGTACTCAAGAGCTGCTTCAATTTCAGTCAACGGCACATCCAGCAGATAGGCCATCGCCCCCACATAAACCATGTTGGCAACATAGTCCCGCTGCTTGCCCTTCATATCTGTTGCCCGCACAAACTGGTTTACGGGGATGCTATAATAGGTAATATCCTCGCGTGCATCTGGCGGGTTGCGGAAATCAGCATTATAGAGGCACATACCACCAGAAGGCAGGTTACGAATATCTTCGTGGAACGTTACCTCATTAAACGCCACCAAAATTTCGGAGGTGTGACGACGGGCAACGTAGCCATCCTTGCTAACACGGATATGGTACCAAGTTGGCAACCCTTGAATGTTGGAAGGGAAGATGTTTTTACCATTAACCGGTATGCCCATTTTGAAAAAGGCTCGCAAAAGTGCAGAGTTTGAAGTTTGGCTCCCAGTACCGTTGGCCGTTGCCACCACCATTGAAAAATCATTGATGATGGGTGCCAGTTGCGGTGCATTTGCTGCGGGAGCAGCTTCGATGATACCCATGGGAAATTCTCCTTAAACGTAAAACGTATTGACAACTTTGCAAGAGGAAGACCTCTCGACATCTTCATTGATTAGCCAGACTAATCAGCAACACCAGTTGGCAGGACACTCACAATGGCAGGCATGGTAACTGTATCATACCCAAATTAAGGCTGGGCTTACGCTGCGTTTACCTCTGGAATATCCACAACTGGCACAGAACGTAATAAACTAAAATGCTTGATCAGGCATTCCCGTCCGCGATCAAAATCGCCGCTACAAATGGCGTCAACAATCTCTTGATGATGGTGCCAAACCTCTACCCAATATTCCAAGCTGTTAAACCGTGTCAGCTCGCTGGCTTCATAAGCGTCCCAATAGGCAGCCAGCAGCCCTTGCACAAATGGGTTGTCCAGGCGGTTAAAAATGGTCAGATGTAAAGCGCGATGTTCTTCGTTTGGAATACGAATGGGTTTGCCACCCAGTTTTTTCCAAGCACGGTTGATCAACTGTTGTAGTTTGGCTTTATCTTCATCAGTCAGCAATTTGACCGCTTCATTCCACATGCTTTCTTCCAGGGCGCGGCGCATCTGGCTAAACTGGGCAAAGGTTGCTTCGCCCGTAGTGAGACTAAACAAAACGGCTTTTAAGATGACGGCCGAAAAATCGAATGGTTCGCGCTGCATTCCCACACGAGGGCGGACTGACACAAGCCCCAGGCTCCGCGCTACCTCAAGCTGCTCGCGCAGCTTGCCAACGCTGATGTTCATTTCGCTGCTAATTTCATTAAGCGTTGGCAGTTTTTGTTCAGGTGCAAAGGCACTTTCAGCTAGGTAGCTGAGAAAGGGAGGGTCGAGTTTTGTTGGCAGCATTTGTTTTGCTCATTGATCGAATAAATCAGATTTATCTTATTTATCGGATTATAAATAAAAAACTGGGCAAAAGCAATAGGCAGTTAGCTACATTTTGGTGCTAATTGTTTGCGAAGGATGGTGGCAGGCGGGCGGTTGGGAAGGTCGAGGGGGCGGTCGGGGATGAAACCGAGCCGTTCGTAAAGGGCTTGGGCGCGGGGGTTGTCGTGTTGTACGCCTATTTCAAGGCAGGGGAGTTGGAGGTGGTCGGCAACGGCCGTTAATATCACAATGATCCCCGTCCCCACCCCCTGCCCGCGCCATGCCGGCACCACAATCAGGTTTGCCAGCTCGGCACCGTTAGGGTAAATGGTTAATTGACCGCTGCCGATTAGCCCGGTTGGCGTTTGGGCGACAAGGCAAAAGCCGCGCCCGGCTTCATGCCGCCGCAATAGCTGGGCAAAGCTGCGACGGAAGGCGTTTAACGGCCGTTCCGCAAAACAAGCCTGGTGCAAGGCATGCAGGTCATCAGGTTGAAGCAGGCGGAAAGAGACGAGGGGAAAAACGGCCGTTGGCGGTATAAACAAATAGGGGGGAAGCGAAGTTGTCGTCATTGGTTATGTTCTCCTGCCATACTCCGAACGTGGTTATAGAAAGGCGATTAGGAGACCAGGAGATTGAGAGACTAACCTCCTAATTTCTCCATCTCCCAATCTCCAGCAAATGCCAGTTTGTACCCCGAAAATGGTAAACCACAAAGCGCCTTGCTGGGGGGCAAGGCGCTTCGCGGGAAGAGGAGAAAAGGAGGAAAAAGTGAATAAAGAAAATGATAACGTTGTACTACCAATAAAACTTCCGTTACACTGACTGCTTGTTTCCGCTACAACCATTACTTAACTTCAATGATGCTGGAAGTATACGCCACGAAACGGACAACATCCCTTAAGTTTGCTACAATCGCTTTGTTAATCACTTTACATTGAGGGAAAGCTTATGCGACAGGAACGCTGCGAAAATTGTGACCGCCCATTGTTGATAACCGACGCCGTGTGCTGGCATTGTGGGCATCCGCGACAAGGAAGCGCGGCAGCGGCGACGGCAGCAGTGGCAGCGGAGTCATCGGGATTAACGGCCGTTTCCGGCTACGCCATCCTCACCCTCGTCATCATCATCTCCCTGCTCCTTGTCATCCGGTCGTTGGGGCAACAGCCACTGCTTGTGGTCAACAGCAACGCCCCACGCCCACGCGGCTGGGCGGTGTTCACCGACAGCCAGCACCGTTTTACCCTTAACCTGCCGCCAGATTGGCAGTTGGCGGAGCCAGATGAGGCGGCGTTTACGGCATTGTTAGCGGGGCAGGAAGGGTGGGAAACGGCCGTTTCTCCCCTCGACCCCGGCACCATCCTGTTGCTCGCCAGCAGCCCCGACGACACCCCGCAGCTTGTCGCCGTTGCCCGCAACGTTCAACTCCACCAGCTTTCCCTCAACCAGCTCACCGACCTCATTGCCAAAGGAGGGGTAGACATTCAGGAGTTAGAAGAAAGCGAGAGCTTCTTTGGCATGCCCCAAATCAATCTGACCTTTGCCGCCAACGGCAACATCCTGTGTAGCCAGCAATACGCCCTACAGCCGGAAGACAGCTACCTGCTTACCATTTGTATGGATAGCACGACCTTCCGTCGCAGCCGCGATACCATCGAGGCGATCGAAGGCAGCTTCCAGCCGCTCAAGCCTTGACGCCCCTTCCGCCCGTCAAGTACAATCACCATTCAAACCGAGATGGGTTTGCAGTGCCAACAAGCCAACAGCCCATCCTCAACAACAGGAACAACATGATGAACAAAACAACACCGCCCCAATTTAACTATGGCGGTCAGGCGGTTATTGAAGGTGTAATGATGCGCGGCTCCAAAGCGTTATCGGTGGCTGTGCGTAACCCCGTGGGCGACATTGTTGTCCACACCGAACCACTCAACCAGCATATCTATGGCGGCCGGCTGGCACGGCTGCCCTTCCTGCGCGGTCTCACGCTGTTGTGGGATGCACTGGGGCTGGGCATCAAAAGCCTGATGTTCTCGGCTGAGGTGGCTCTGGACGAGGACGGCGAGAAAAGCAAGGCCACCAGCAATGGTGCCGAGGCCAGCAAGGTGTTTGAAGGGCCAATGCAGTGGGGAATGGTGCTTTTTTCCCTCAGTTTTTCCATCCTGCTCTTTTTTGTCTTGCCTACCTTTTTAGCTGATCTGGTCGGCGGCTGGCTGGGCATTACGTCGCAAATTGTCACCAACCTGATTGAAGGGGTGGTGCGGCTACTGCTGCTCGTTGGCTATGTGTGGGGCATTGGGCTAATGGAAGATGTGAAGCGGCTCTATCGCTATCACGGTGCCGAACACAAAACCATCAACGCCTATGAGGCGGGGGCAGAGCTAACGCCCAAATCGGTGGCGCGGTTTCCGCTGGAACACCCACGCTGTGGCACCGCTTTCCTGCTGTCGGTTGTCGTCATTTCCATTCTCCTTTATAGTTTGCTACCAGAGATGACGCTGCTGGTGCGGATTGCTTCCCGGCTGGTGTTGCTGCCGGTGGTGGCGGGCATTGCCTACGAATTCTTGCGGTTTACGGCGGCGCATCAAGACAATGGTATCATTCGCCTGATTACCAAGCCTAACCTGGCGCTGCAGCGGCTGACAACCAGTGAGCCGGATGAGGAGATGCTGGCAGTAGCGATTTGTGCATTTCAGCAGGTGGTGGCGTTTGAACGGGGGAAGGATGTTGGGCAGACGGGCGATTTTGTTTACAAGGCGTTACAACAAGAAGCAACCCTTTAACTTTTCATGAGTGTACAAACTGATTTGCAAACGGCCGTTGATCATAACCAAACAGGGCTTTCGTTTTACGACACGTGGAACATTGACCGCGCAATTGCCGCCTTCCAGCAGGCAATTGCCACTGACTCCACCAACGGGGAGTACCGGCTCAACCTGGCGCGTGCCTATGCACGGGGCGGCGACTACCACCAGGCGGTGGAAACCATTGGCGAGTATTTGCACTATGAAACAAACGATGCCGTGGCCGCCCGCTTTGAGTCCCTCTTTTCGCTGGCACTGGACGAGGTGGAACAGGTGATGATCGAAACTATGCGCGAACTGGGGCTTTCGATTCAGCAAATCGGTAAAGGCATCCAGATGTGGTTGGAATATCGCATTACCTATGGGCGGCGGGTGCTGCGGGTGCCAAAGCCAGAAATTTGGGCGGCAGCGATTACTTATGCCATTTTGAAGGTGAATTTGGTGGAGGTGGAGCGAGGGGATTTAACGGCCGTTTACAACATCAGCGACCGCGCCCTGCGGGAAAAATACAAAGAGCTGGTGCAAACCCTCGACCTTATGCCCGCCGACTACCGCTACTTCACCGAAGGCGAAAACCCCCTCGACAAACTCGTTGAAGCCGCGCAAATGCTCGAAGAGCTAGACCGCAGATTTCAGGAATACTAGATTTTTATCGCAGAGGGGGCAACAATATTCTTTTGCCCCCTTTGCATTCTCTCGTTTCGCTTACGCAGCAAAAATTTTCCTCTAAAGCGTAACTAAATCTCGGAAACATCCCCAGACCAAATCTATAACATTTCCATATTTACAGCCTGTATCCGTTTGGATACAATATCAGCCATGTATGTTGTTCTGCGCTCGAATGAATTTGATAAGTGGCTTACCAAATTAAGAGATGCCAAAAGTAAGGCTCGCATTGTTGCCCGGATCAGATCGGCTGAACTTGGCAACCTGGGGATGTAAAACCAGTTGGGGACGGCATCAGCGAAATGCGAATTCACTATGGGCCTGGATATAGGCTGTATTTCACAATCAGAGACAGACAACTGCTTATTCTGCTTGTAGGTGGGGAAAAATCTTCGCAGGATCGAGATATAAAAAAGCAAAAGCATTAGCCAATATGTTAAAGGATTAACGGGTCATGGAAATGTTTTCCAAGTTTGATACAACCGACTACTTAGATAGTGAAGAAATGATTGCCGAATATCTAACGGCCGCTCTTGAAGATGAAAACCCTGATGTCTTCCTGGTGGCTTTGGCAGATGTTGCCAAAGCACGGGGCATGAGTGCCGTAGCGGAAGGTGCAGGGCTTGGCCGCGAAAGTCTTTACAAGGCCCTGGCTCCTGGTGCAAAACCGCGCTACGATACCGTTCTCAAGGTTCTTCATAGCTTAGGTGTCAAGTTAACAGTTGCGGTTTAGAAAATTGCTGGCTTCTGCGGCATGGACAGTAGTAATATTAGATTTTCACCGCAGAGAGGGCGCAGAGAAAAAGAAAAAGCTCTGCGCCCTCTGCGGTGAAACTTCGCGGCAAAAATCCCCTTAAGACGCAGCCAAATACTGCCCAAACCACGCCAGCGACCGTTCCCAGGCATCGGCGGCAGCTTCGGCGTTGTAGCTGGCGCGGGTGTCGTTGAAGAAGGCGTGCTGGGCACCATCGTAAACCTGGAAAGCATTGGGCACGTTTGCCCCATCAAAGGCGGCGTGCATTGCCTCCACCCCGCTGACGGGGATGCTGTCGGCGGTGCCGATGAAGGAGAGAATGGGAATCTGCATTTGCGCGGCTTCGCCAGGGGTCAGGGGTGAGCCGTAGAAGACAATGCCAGCGTTGAGAGAGGGGTCAGAAACGGCCGTTTTTAACACCAGCCCGCCCCCCATACAAAAACCAACAATCCCCACCTTGCCCGTCACCGACGGCTGCGCCCGCAAATAGGCCACCGCCTGCTGAATCTCCCCCACCGCGTCCCGCATCCCCAACTCCATCGCCTGTTTCCGCGCCTCATCCGGCTCCGTTGTCACCACCCCGTGGTACAAATCGGGAGCCAGTGCCACGTAGCCCGCCCCGGCAAACCGCCGCGCCACCTCCTTGATGTGGTCGTTGAGACCCCACCACTCTTGCAGCACAATGACGGCCGGCCGAGCCGCCGCATCCGTTTCCGCCGCCAAATACCCCATCAGCTCCTCCCCTTCCTTGCCGGGGTAGGTGACAATGCCGGTGGTAAAAGCCCCATCGGCCGACGTACCCGGCTCGGCCACCGGCTGCGATTCATCCACCACGGGCGGCGGTTCCGGGCTGACCGGGGCGCTGCACGCCGCCAGCAGCGTATTGGCCGCCGCAAAACTGCCAAGAACGGCCGTTGTTTGCCGCAAAAACTCCCGCCGACTCACCTGCCCCACCTGCCGCGCCCGCACCAACTCCATCAATTGTAAACGGTTCATGTTTCACCTCTGTCTTTGCCAGTAATTAGCGAACAGTAATCGGTAATCAGTTATCAGTAATCAGTACTGTCACCAATTACCGTTTACCGATTACTGATTACTATAGTCCACGTAGCCGCCTACCCATTCCCTTTTTACCAAACCCTCATTCAACCCCGCCATGCCCGGCAAACACGGTATAATTCTGTTAACCAAGGATGCCGATGACACAGAAAATCCGTGTTCGTCCGTGTTCGTCCGCGTCCTAAAAGGAGATAACCATTTCTACCGAAACTGAAAGCACGACAAAACGGCCGTTTGAAATCGGCCTCTACTCCTTTGCCGAACTCACCCCCGATCCCCACACCGGGCAGATGATCACCCCCGCGCAGCGGCTGCAATATCTGGTCGAAAGCGTAGAGCTGGCCGAGCAGGTAGGGTTAGATGTCTTTGCCCTGGGCGAACACCACCGCCCCGACTACGTTTCCTCTGCCCCCGCCGTTATTTTGGCCGCCATTGCCGCCCGCACCAAAACCATTCGCCTCAGCAGTGCCGTCACCGTCCTCAGTTCCGATGACCCGGTGCGCGTTTTTCAATCGTTTGCCACGCTTGACCTGCTCTCCAACGGCCGCGCCGAAATCATGGCCGGCCGTGGCTCTTTTATCGAATCATTCCCCCTCTTTGGCTACGATTTGCACGACTACGATGCCTTGTTTGCTGAAAAGCTGGAGCTATTGCTCAAGCTGCGCGAAGGGGAACGGGTAAGCTGGTCGGGGAAGTTTCGGCCGACGCTGGACAACCAGGGGGTTTATCCACGCCCGGTGCAGCAGCCGCTGCCGGTGTGGGTGGCGGTGGGCGGTACACCGCAGTCGGTGGTGCGTGCGGCGACGCTGGGGCTGCCGCTGGCGCTGGCGATTATTGGCGGGCTGCCGCAGCAGTTTGCCCAGTTGGCGGATTTGTACCGAAAAGCGGCCGTTTATGCCGGTCATGCTGCCGTGCCGCCGTTTAGCATCAATTCACATGGGTTTTTGGCTGACAACGGCCGGCAGGCACGGGACGAGGCATTTCCCGCCTTTCAACTGGTGATGAATAAAATTGGGCGAGAGCGGGGCTGGCCGCCGATGACGCGGGCGCAGTTTGATGCCTCCTGCACCCTACGCGGGGCTAATTTTGTCGGCAGCCCCGATGAGGTGATCGAGAAAATCTTGTTCCAGCACGAGATTTTTGGACACCAGCGGTTTTTGCTGCAACTCAGCGTTGGCACCATGCCCCACGACAAGGTGATGCACGCCATTGAGCTGCTTGGCACCAAAGTCGCCCCCGTTGTCCGCACCGAAATTGCCCGCCGCCTGGCATAACCGTAGCCGAGGATTCCAATCCTCGCTTTTTTGTCGAGGCCGAAGAGCGGGGATTGTAGCGGATTAACAACTTAATCGGGCAAATGTCATTCCGGGCGGAGTCTTCGGAGCGAGGAATCTCTCCCCTTCAAGAAGCGAAAGATTTCTCGGAGAACCTCGGAATGACATGAAGAGGCACGCCGTCTTTCTACCCATTTATTTCGTCAACCGCCAAGCATACGCCCTAACAATCCATCCTCCCGGTTGCCCAGTCGTCTTGCCCCCGCTCTTGGGGTACAATCGTGCTTTGAAGAATGTAGGAGACTGAATTGTCATGTTAGGAGAACAAACTGTGGCGGCAGAAGATGACCTGTTTGCCCAATCGGTGGCACTGGATTTGAGCATTGTCATCCCGTGCTACAATGAGGTGGAGAATATACGGCCGTTAATTGAAGAAATAACGGCCGTTTTCACCCCCACCCCCCTCGACTACGAAATCATCTACATAGACGACGGCAGCCGCGACGGCAGCTTTGAACTGCTCAAAAGCCTGCAAGAAACCACCCCCCGACTCACCATCGTCCGCTTTCGCCGCAACTTTGGGCAAACGGCCGCTTTTGCCGCCGGTTTTGACCTTGCCCGTGGCGATGTCATCGTCACCCTCGACGCCGACCGCCAAAACGACCCCGCCGACATTCCCCACCTGCTGCAAAAGCTGGGCGAAGGCTACGACGTAGTAAACGGCTGGCGGCAAAACCGCCAGGACCCCGTTCTCCTGCGTAAATTCCCCTCCTGGGTTGCCAACCACCTCATCGCCCGGCTAGGCAAGGTCAACTTGCGCGACCGGGGCTGCTCGCTCCGCGCCTTCCGCGCCGAAGTCGTCCACGACCTCCACCTCTACGGCGAAATGCACCGCTTTATCCCCGAAATGGTCAACTTTGCCGGCTTCAAAATGGCCGAAGTCCCCGTAAACCACCGCCCGCGCACGGCCGGCAATTCCAAATATGGCCTTTCGCGCACCTTTCGCGTCATTCTCGACCTGCTCACCATCCTCTTTCTCCGCAAATACAGCGACCGCCCCATGCACCTCTTTGGCAGCCTCGGCATCCTCTTTAGCGGCTCCGGCGGGCTGTTTTTTGCCTATCTTACCTGGCTCAAAATTTGGGCCGGGCTGACGGGCGGCTGGGATGGGTTCCACGCCACAACGATTGGCGAACGGCCGTTGCTGCTCATCGCCATCCTTCTCATCATCCTTGGCGTCCAATTCCTCGTCATGGGTCTCGTCGCCGAACTCCTCATCCGCACCTACTACGAGACGCAGAATAAGTCAGTCTACTTTATCAAAGAGATTTTGGCGGGGAAAGGCACCGCATAAAATGTTATTGGAGATTGGAGATTGGAGATTGTCGCTTCGCTAGTGACAATCTCCAATCTCCAATCCCAAATCTCCCTCTTCATCCATGAAACTACTCATCATCGGCTTCGACGGAGCCACCTTCGACCTCATCCGCCCCTGGGCACAATCCGGCCATTTGCCCCATTTGGGCAAGCTCATGGCCGAGGGAGTTCATGGCAACCTCGCCTCCACGCTGCCCCCCGTCACCAGCCCCGCCTGGCCCACCTTCATGACCGGCTGCAACCCCGGCAAACACGGCGTTTTCGACTTCATCCAGCCCGACGGTGTAAACTTTTCTCTCGTCAACGCCAGCCGCATCAAGCAGCCCACCATCTGGCAGCGGCTGTCGGCACGGGGCTACCGCGTCGGTGTCCTCAACGTCCCCGTCACCTATCCGCCCCAGCCCGTCAATGGCTTCCTCGTCAGCGGCATCCTCAGCCCCAAAAACGCCACCATCAGCTACCCCGCCGACCTCATCAGCCGCTATGAAAAAGAGCTAGGCTCTTACCGCGTCGCCCCCAATGTCCAGTACAAACCAGGGAACGAAGTCGAATTTATCGAAGATTTGTACGGACTCATCCGCGCCCAGGGGGATTGGGCGCTGCGGCTGATGGAGGCCGAACCAACCGACGTGCTGATGGTGCATTTCATCGCTATGGATTTGATGAACCACGCCCTGTGGCGGCTGATGGACCACGACCACCCGCGCCACGAGTTCAGCCCCTTTGAACACGCCATCCGCGACGGCTACGCCCTGGTAGATGAGTACGTGGGCAAAATGATGGCAAAGCTCCCCTCCGATGCCACCACCGTCGTCATGTCTGACCACGGCTTTGGCCCGCTGCACCACATGGTCAACCTCAACATCTTTTTGATGGAAAAAGGGCTGCTAAAGCTAAAACGCAACCCGTGGACGCGGCTGAAGGCGCTGGCCTTTCGCTACGGCATCACCCCGTCAGGAGCGTACCGGCTGGCGGAACGGCTGGGGATGCAAAACCTCGCCACGCGGATGTCGAAAAACACGCGCAACCAGATTATTGGCAAGTTTCTCAGCTTTGACAGCGTGGATTGGAACAGGACGGTAGCCTACAGCATGGGGCATGTGGGGCAGGTTTACCTAAACATGGTGGGTCGTGAGCCACATGGCATTGTGCAGCCGGCCGACTATGAGAAGAAGCGGGCGGAGGTGGTGGCGGTGTTGAATGAGTTGAAGGATGGTAACGGCCGTTCGCTCATCACCCAAATCATCCCCCGCGAAGCCACCTACCACGGTCCCTACACCGAAAAAGGGCCAGATTTGCACCTCGTTCTTGACGACTACAACATCATTGCCAGCCCACTGTTTGCCATTGACGGCAAGGTGATCACCCAGCAAATCCGGGGCGACTCCGGCTGCCACCGGCGCGAAGGGGTGTTTATTGCCAGCGGCCCCAACATCAAGCGCAACCTGCTGCTGCCAGAACACAACATCCTTGACCTGGCACCCACCATCATGCACCTGCTGGGTGAAGCCGTGCCGCGTATTATGGATGGGGATGTGTTGCAGGAGATTTTTGTGCGGGAAACGGCCGTTTTGTACGACGAAAGCGACAGCGACGGCAGCCAAACCGACACCCACCTCAGCACCGAAGAGGCCAAACAAGTCGAAGACCGCCTCCGCAGCCTGGGCTACCTGTAAACCCACGTAGAGACGCAAAATTTTGCGTCTCTACAAATCAGCCAAAACGGCCGTTAGTGGCCGCACCATCACCTTCTCCCCCAACGGGTAGGTTTTGATGCCAGGGTACACCACCGTTAGCTGCTCCAGTTCCAGCGACTCCAGCGACGTTTGCATAGATTTTGTCAAACGCGGGGCATCCACACGCTTGACTTCATAGCCCAACAAACGGCCGTTTTTCCACAGCAGCAAATCCAGTTCCGCCCCAGCATGAGTCGCCCAAAAATAAGCCTCATCCGGGTTTGTCCACCGAATAATCTCCTCAATCACATACCCTTCCCACGATGCCCCCAGCCTAGGATGAGTCAATAAATCCCGCTCAGTACGGATACCCAACAGGTAATGGAGCAACCCGCTGTCTCTAAAATAAATTTTAGGTGACTTAACCTGCCGTTTTTTCAGGTTGGAATGCCATGGCTGTAGCTGACGCACCATAAAAACCTGCTCCAGCAAATCCAGATAACGACGTACCGACGAGCCACTGATGCCCAGTGAACGCGCCAACTCTGCTGCGTTGAGAACCTGACCATGATAATGAGCCAGCATTGTCCAAAAGCGCAGCAGCATGGGGGCTGGCGTGCCAACCCCCATTTGCGGCAAATCCCGCTCCAGCAGCGTCTGGATAAAATTTTTGCGCCAGGCAACGCTGTCGGCCTCCGTTTTTGCCAGATAAGACAAGGGAAAGCCACCGCGTCGCCAATGGGTTGGCTGATTTTCCACACCAACTTCTGCCAAATCAAACCCCATGAGCGTGATGATTTCCATGCGCCCGGCAAGCGATTCCGAAGACTGCCGCAGCAGTTCAGGTGAGGCACTGCCCAGCACCAGGAAGGTAGCAGGGAGGGGCATTCGATCAACCAGAACACGCAGGACAGGAAACAGATCGGGGCGTCGCTGTACTTCGTCAATCACCACCAACCCGCGCAGATCACGCAAAGCCGTCATGGGCTGCTCCAGGCGAGCCAGACTAACCGGATCTTCAAGGTCAAAATAATTGAGGGAATCGGGGGCAACAAATTGCCGCGCCAAGGTTGTCTTGCCGCTTTGACGCGGACCAACCAGGGTAACAACACGGCTGCGCGAAACGGCCGTTTGCAGTTGAGCCAATATTTGGGGACGATCTATCAACATGCACCCATTTTACCACGAAATTCTCGCACGAGATGGCTGATTTTCAAGGAAACTATGTAGACGCAAAATTTTGCGTCTTGTCGGAGAAGTAAGAATAGCATCGCGGATGACGCGGATTTTGGCGGATCAATACGGATTTTTTCTTCTTTATCCGTGAAAATCCGCCCCGATCCGCGTTATCCGCGCATCCATTTTCTTTTTCCAACAGGCTGCTAGCCAAGATGGTGCGATATTACATACACATTGTCAAGGCGGCTTGTTGTGGTTATAGTCAGCCCCACTTGGGTATTTTCCGGGCAACAGATGATGAGGATTGGAATTTGCGCCGTTTGCTGACACGTTTTCAACCATTGCTTTGGCTAACCCTGCTCGGTTTGCCGCTAACCACGCCGCTGTGGAAATTAACGGCCGTTCCCTGCACCCACGACGGCCACCTCCACTATCATCGCATCGTCGCCATGCGCCACGCCTGGGAAAACGGGCTCTATTTCACCCGCTGGCTCCCCGACCTCGCCTTTGGCTACGGCTACCCGTTTTTTGTCTACCGCGAACCTGCCCCGCTGTACGCCGGGCTGTTTCCCCACCTGCTTGGCCTCCCCTTGCCCGCCGCCTCCAACCTGTTTTACGCCCTCTGCATTCTCGCCTGCGGCTGGTTTATGTTCCTCTGGGTGCGCGATGTGCTGGGGGAAAATGCCGCCTTTGTTGCCGCCTTCGCCTACATGAGTGCCCCCTACGTGCTGGTAGACAGCCTGATTCGCGGCAACTCTCCCGAATCACTAGCCCTGCCGCTATTTCCGCTGCTGCTATGGGCCGGCCGTCGCTGGCTGCTGGGGGGGGCAAAACGGCCGTTTTTCATCGCCATCTTTGGCTTGGCCTTCCTCTCCCTCAGCCACAACATCTCCCTACTCATCTTCACCCCCACCTTGCTGGTCTATCTGCTTGCCATCGGCCGGCTCCATCGGCTCAACTGGCGGCCGTTGTTCACCCGGCTCGTTCTGTTGTTTGGCCTCGGCCTCGGCATGACCATCTTCTATAGCGGTGGGGCGCTGCTGGAACTCAACGCCGTCACGCTGGAGCAATCTACCACCACGCGCAACAACGATTTTCGCTTTAATTTTGCCACCTGGGGCGAAATTCTGGCTCCCGTTGCCCCCGAAGACCCCACCCTCGTCAACCCACCGCTGCCGTTTCGCCTGGGCTGGGTTCCGCTGGGGTTGGCGGTGGTGGGGGTCGTGTTGTTTTTTGGGCAAAAAGGCAGGGAAGCAGGGGGGCAGGGGAGCAGGGGAGAAACACGCTCTCCTCTGCTCCCCTGCTCCCCTGCTCCCCCTCTGTCCCAGGAACAAACCGCCCACGTCTGGCTAATGCTGGCCGCAACGGCCGTTTACCTCCTCATGTCCCTCCCCCTCTCCCAACCCGTCTGGGAAAAGCTGCCGCTCATTGATTTTGTCCAATTTCCCTGGCGCTTCATCGGCCGCGCCGCCCTGCCCCTCGCCTTCCTCGCTGGCCTGCCATTCAGTCATCAGTTATCAGTAATCAGTAACCAGTTATCAGGGAAACCCGCACCCCACACCCTACACCCCGCAACAGCGGCCACGCCCCACGTCCTCCTCTCCCTCACCCTCCTCCTCCTCTTCCTCGAAGCCGTCCCCAACCTTTATCCCCGCCTCTGCCCCGAAGCCAGCTTCCCCACCATCAACGATGTCCACGCCTATGAACGGGAAACGGGGTTGGTGGGGGTTGACCCAGAGGGGAGTTATTTTCCGCGCACGGTGCAAAAACGGCCGTTATCCTCCCCCCTCGAAGGCAACTACCAGGCCAATCAGCCGCCGCAGCGGTTTGACCTGCCCACCAGCGTCACCATCCACAGCCAAAGCAACCAGCCCCGCAGCGGCCAAACCAGCCTCAGCAGCCCCGAACCATTCACCGCCCGCTTTCTCAGCTTCGCCTTCCCCGGCTGGGTCGCCACCGTAGACGGCCAACCCGTCCCCATTACCCCCAGCGAACCCGACGGCCTCATCACCTTCCCCGTCCCCGCCGGCCGCCACGACATCGCCGTCAGTTGGCGTTCCACCCCGGTGCGGACGGTGCTGGTGGGGGTGAGCGTGTTGGCGTTGGCTGTCGCTCTTGTAGTCAGTAATCGGTTATCAGTAAACAGTAATCAGTCTGCTGGTTCTCATAGGCGACGGGAATCCCACAGCCCAAAACTGATTACCGCTTACCGTTTACTGATTACCGCTTTCACCATGCTGTTGCTAAAAACGGCCGTTTTCGACCACCTCCCCACCCCTCTCAACCAGCCCGGCCAACCAGACATCGCCAATCCGGCCACGTTGCAGGCCGCCGAACTCCGGCTCGATGGCTACAACCTCAGCCAAGCCACCGTTGCCAGCGGCAGCACCTTTGACATAGATTTGGCGTGGACGGCCGTTTCCCCCCCCGCCACCCAATACCAATCCAACATTTGGCTGGCCGATGCCAACGGCGTTTTGTGGAGCGACAAGGAAACCCACCGCCCCCGCCTCTACGAAGATATGCCCCCCACCGTACAGTGGCAGCCCGGCAACTGGGGCTGGGACAGCCGCGAGGTGGCGGTGCTGCCCGGCACCCCACCCGGCGTTTACAACATCGTTCTCACCCAGTTCAACCGCACTACCCTGCAACCGCTAACGCTCATTGAAAGCCAAACGGGAGCAGTGGTAGGCCCAACGGCCGTTCTTGGTCAAATCACCGTCACCCTGCCCAGCCACCCCACACCCCTCACCCCACAGGTGGCACAATTTGGCGATTTGACCGCATTCGGCCTCGCGCTGCACGGCTACAGCCAGGATCGTGACCAAGCCGCCCCCGGCGACCCCCTGCTGCTCACCCTCTTCTGGGAACGCACCGGCGACCTCACCGCCACCTTTCCCTTGCAACTGCGCGATGAAAACGGCCAAGCCGCCGCCGATTGGACGCTTTCCCCACCCGCCAGCGACGACCTTTGGCCGCGTGGCTATTTTCTCCGCGCCCAGCACCCTCTGCGCCTACCCGCCAGCCTCAACAGCGGCCGCTACCAACTCTTCCTTGAAAATATAGCCCTCGGTACACTTACCATCACCGCCCCGGATCGGGTATTCACACAGCCAGACGTGGCAACACCACTCATCATCCCCTTCCTCGACCCCGCCACCAGCCAGCCAATCGCCACCCTCATCGGCCTCACAATCTCCAATCTCCAATCTCCCAATCTCCCAATCTCCCTCCTCTGGCAAGCCAACGCCGAAATCCCCACCAGCTACCGCGTCTTTATTCATTTGGTAGACGAAAACGGCCAAATCATTGCTCAGACCGACGGGGAACCCGCCAACTGGAGCCGCCCCACCAGCGGCTGGGCGCCTGGCGAATACATCAGCGACAGCCACACCCTCACCTTGCCAGATAACCTCCCCCCCAACCTTGCCCTCCGCATCGGCCTCTATGACCCTACCACCGGCCTGCGGCTGGCGACCTCAGAAGGGGATTTTGTAACCGTGCCGCTTCGGTAAAAAGCAGGGGAGCAGGGGGGCAGAGGGGATTTCTCCCCTGCTCCCCTGCCCCCTGCTCCCCTGCTAATATTCTTCTTACACGCCTCCTACACATCGCTAACGTTCGTCATATTTTTTTCTAACATTGCCCTGCCATAATACCAACCATAACGATAACAAATTACATCTATTCAGAAGTTCAACTTCTGGCAGAAGTTGAACTTCTCTCAGGAATTAAACAAACAGGAAACAGCCTGGAGGTATAAAAAAATGACGAACTTAGTACGCTTTAACACCATGAATCTTTTTGACGAAGTTGACCGCTTGTTCAACCGTTCTTTCCCCGCTGCCCGCTTCGAGACCCCCACTACTTTTGGTCTGGCTTTGGATGTCGCTGAAAATGAAGCAGGCTACACTGTTAAGGCTTCCGTTCCCGGCATTAACCCCGATGACGTGGAAATTACCCTTGAAGACAATGTGCTGACCATCAAAGGGGAAATGAAGAGCGAAGAAGTGCAGGAAGGCGAAAAATATCACGTCCGCGAACGCCGCACCGGCAGCTTTAGCCGCAGCATCCGCTTCCCCGTCGCTGTCAACACCGATGCCGTGGTTGCCAACTATGAGAACGGCGTGCTGACCCTCAATGTCCCCAAGGCTGAGGAAGTAAAGCCAAAGCGGATCACCATTAACGCCAACTAAACTATCAAAATTCCCTGTAGCCGCGCTTTCAAGAGCGCGTTCTAAAAAGGCCGAGCGATTTGCTCGGCCTTTTTTGTTTTGGGGTAAATGCGTGCAGTCTGGACAAAGTAGAGTAACATCCTTTTGTGAATGATTGAACAAATCGGGGTCTTCAGCAAATCGTGTGCGGCTCGGAAGAAACAGCATTCTGTCTTGGAACAAGTAACAGGTTGCAAGTGACAAGTCACCTGTGCCAGCAGCTACTTGCGACTTGTAACTCGCCACTTGCATCTGTTGTCAAGCACACGATTCAGTAATGATCCACAAGTCGTTTGATGACAAAAGGATATATCTATGAAACGCATTGTTTTGTTGGCGATGCTGGCACTAACGGCCGTTTTTGCCACAGCCTGCGGTGGAGAAAACAATGAACCCGCCCCCGCTTTCAGCTTTGATGTCACTGGCAATGACAACTTTGTCTACGAACCGGCCGCTTTGACAGTTAAAGCCAGCAGCCAGGTCACGGTCAACTTCACCGCCAGCGGTGCGCTACAGCACAACTGGCTGCTCGTTACCCCCGGCATTGACCCCACTACCGCCAGCGACACCGATGCCCTGGCCGGAGCCGTCACGGGCGAGATTGCTGGCGGCACAAGTAAAAGCATCACCTTCACCGCACCAGAAGCTGGAAGCTACACAATCATCTGCACCGTTCCCGGCCACGCCGAAGCAGGTATGAAAGGCACGCTCACGGTGGAGCCATAGGGTATGGTGGCCTACCGCTTTATCACCACCACAGATCCCGCCTACGCCGTCATGCGGCAGTGGCGCTATCGCCTCTTTTTTGCGCCACACGGCCTTGCCCCCACGGTGATTGACCCCGCCGCCGAACGGCCGTTTTACCATCTCATAGCGGTAGACGAGGCAGAAACGGCCGTTGGCTACGGCCATCTCCAGCCCCAGGCAAACGGCAGTGGCATCATTCGGCAAATAGTGGTGGTGCCGGAATGGCAAAAACAAGGCATTGGGCAGCAGCTTGTAAGCAGACTAGTGGAAAAAGCAGTGGCACTGGGGCTAAACCGGGTGACGCTGGCGGCGCGCACCGAGGCGTTGCGGTTTTATGAGCGGCTGGGGTTTGTGCCAACGGGAGCGGTGTTTGCTTCGCCATTAACGGCCGTTCCCCACCTTCCCATGCTGCGTCGCATTGCCCTCACCGTCCCCCACGCTTTTTACCAGGTCATGGTAGATCACGTGCAGGCCGTCTATCCACAAGAGGGGTGTGGGCTGCTGGCAGGGCAAGAAAACGGCCGTTTGACCCACCACTACCCCATCCGCAACCAGTTGCAAAGCCAAACCGCCTATGAAATGGAACCTATTGAGCAAATTCAGGCCATGCTCGCTATGGAAAAACAAGGCTGGGAACTACTCGCCATCTACCATTCCCACCCCACCAGCCCAGCCACCCCCTCCCCAACCGATGTGGCACAAGCGTATTATCCAGATACAATTCAGATCATTATCAGCCTGCAAAACAGAGCAGACCCGGCCGTATTTGGCTACACCATTGTCGCCGGAAACATACAAAATGTAGCACTCACAATTGAGCAACCATAACACATCCCTTGTGTTTTATATGATGTCTATTTCAACAAAGAGGAGCAGTTGAGAAAAATATGGTCAACATCGTCTATCTGATTATCGCCGGTTGTATCGGCTATCTATTTGGTTCGATCCCCTTCGGCTACATCTACGTCAAAGCGACAACCGGCCAGATTCTTACCGAAGTTGGCAGCGGCCGCACAGGAGGCACCAACTCGCTACGCGCTGCGGGCAAGGGTGTGGGCATTCTCACCAGCCTGAGCGACGTCGCCAAAGGGTTCATCGCGCTCTGGCTAACGCGGCTTCTATTCACCAACGTTCTCAATGGCGAATGGCTGCCGTGGGCATTGGCCGTAGCCGGTGTCATGTCAGTTGTGGGTCATAACTGGTCACTCTTTCTCAAATTTCGCGGCGGGGCAGGCACAGGCCCCAACGTTGGGTGGTCAACGGCCATTTGGTTCCCCATGTTCCCCATTGCCTTTTTGGTTATGCTGGGATTCTACTTTGGCCTCGGCATCGCCTCCGTCGCCTCACTGGCAATGGGAGCCATCATTCCCATCATTTTTGCCGTTCGCTATATCACCGGCGTAGACGCCACCGCTGCTTACTTGATTGGCGGCATTACCGCCGCCGCCATTGTTGCCTGGGCGCTACGCCCCAACATCAAACGGCTGCTGCGCGGGGAAGAACGGGTGGTAGGGCCACAGGCACGGCGGAAGCAGAAGCAAGACGCGGGTTAGCCCGTGTTTCTGTAGGAAGTGGGGAGAGGGGTGGGTGTAGCAAACACCCACCCTACACCTCACTCCCTACTCTCCACTATCCCCCATCTTTCGTCAACGTCCCATAATTCAACAAACCTAACGGGTCAAACGTCACATTACCCACTTTGGTTAGCGAAAGCACGCGGCGCGGCTCTTGCAGCAGGTCAAGTGTAGGCAGGTCGGTGGCCCAAAGCTGCTGAATTTGGCTGTAAACCGCCTGCCGGGCGGCGGGGTCGGTTGCTTCGTTGGCCTGCCCCAGTAGCCGCGTCATGGTCTCGCTTTCATAGTTGGAGCAGAAGCCGCTGCTGGTGTTTTCGATGAAGAAATCGGTCCAACTGGTGGCATCCATGTAATTGGTGGGTTGGCCGGGGGTGGGCCAGCCGATGAGGTAGGTGCTGTAGGCGCACTGGGAAATTTGGGCGCGGAAGCTGTCCCACACCACCCCTTCCAGCGTTACCTTGAAAACGCCTGTTTCCTCGAGCTGTTGTTTGATGAGGTTGGCGTAGTCGGCTTCCTGGGGGCTATAACGGCCGTTATTCTCATACCAAATCGTCATTTCCAGCGGCTTGCCCGCGCTGTAGCCCGCTTGCAGCAGCAACGCCCGCGCCCGTTCCAGATCACGCGCCGGGTAAACGGGCTGGGAAAAGGGAATGGTGTCAGGAATGGGGCTTAATAACGGCCGTCGGCTGCCGCCAAACAGCACCGCCAGCGCATCCCGATCCAGCGCATAGGCTACCGCCTGGCGCACCTGCGTTTTATCCCACGGCTCCTGACTTTGCTCAAAAACGAGGTAGCTTTTGAAAAAGGTTGGGCCATCCCACAGGGTAAAATCGGCCGTTCCGTCCCCGTCCAGATCCTGCCGCGCCAGTGCCGCCGCCTCCTGATAGCCAAAGGCGTTGATCGCCATATCCACCGATTGGAACCGCTCCAATGCCCGGCGCAGGCTGTCGGGGTCGCTGTAGAAAACAAGCTGGAGGGTTTCAAAGTTGGGGGCATCGCCAAACCAGGCGGGGTTGGCTTGCAGCGTCAGCGATTCCCCCACCGCCCAATTGGCAATGGTGTAGCGGCCAATGCCGCCGCAAATGCTGGTGGGGTCGGCGGTTTCGGCGTAGCAACTGCTGTCAAGGGGAAAGAAGGGTGAGGTTGCCAGCAGGCTGGGGAAATAGGCGGTGGGGGTTTGCAGCACCAGCCGCACGGTCAATGGGTCAAGCACCTGCACCGCGTCCTCATCGGCAAAACCGTCGTCGTTGCTGTCTTTGAGGAAGGCGTTGACAAGGAAGCTGCCCAGTCGGGAGGAACGGGCAATGCTCCATTTGACATCATCGGCAGTGAGGGAACGGCCGTTACTAAACGCCACATCCGGCCGCAGGGCAAAGGTGTAGGTCAGCTTGTCGTCGCTAATTTGCGGCGGCCCGGTAATCAGGTTTGGCACCGGCCCCGTCGCCTCCAGCCGGTAGAGGCCGCTCATGACGTTGTTCATCACCTCCCAGCGCAGCAAATCGGGGTTGCCGGCCGGGTCCATATCGGCCAATTCCCCCAGTACCCCCAGCACCAGCATGGAGGCGGTGGTGCCAACGCGGGATTCACCGGGGTCAAACGGGTCGGTGGGGAGAAAAGCGGTTTGACCAAGCTGCTGCAAGGTACGGTTGTCATTGGCCTGGGCAATGGCGGCATTGAGCCGCGTCAGAAGGGGTTGGTTGGCGGCGGCGACGGCTAATCCATATGCTTTGGAACTGAGCCAGGCAGAACGGCCGTTTCCCCCCACAATCTTAAGCTGCTCCGGGAACTGTCCGGCAAAATAGTCGGCCGCATAGCTGTCAATCAGCGCCGCGTCCAGCTCCTCGGCCACCAGTGCCGTCAGCACAGCCACGCTTTTGTCAAACGTAACCAACTGGTCGGGCGATAGTCCCAGCAATTCCAGGGCTGTTTGCTCGCCGCTGCTCTCCCCCACCACGCCAATTTTCATACTGCTCGTCAGGTCGGCTGCACTTTGTAGGGCGGTGTCGTCGGCCAGCACCACCAGCATTTGGCCTAACTCCAGGTAGGGGGCGGTGTAGGCAATGCCTTCGGGCGGGGCGGCGGGAATGGGAATGGGAACCATGACGGCATCAATGTCGCCACCGGGCTGGGCGGCCATGAGTTCTAGCACCCCTTCGTAGGGGGTAACGACAAATTCATATTCAAAGCCATCGAGTCGGGCCAGAGCATCCACGACGGTGTTGTTGTAGCCGGTGACGTTGCCAAAGGGGTCGAATTGGGTGAAGGGTGGGTTGGGGGCATCGGTGGCGATGACAATGAAGTTGCTGTCATCGAGGGGGCGGCTGGGTTCGGTGGGCTGAACGGCCGTTTCCGGGGTGGCAACAACGGCCGTTTCTTCCGGCTCGGTTGGGGTGTTGGAGCAGCTTGCAAAAACGGCCGTTAGCAAGACGGCCGACCATATCCAAAAGCAAAATCGTCTCATGCAGTGGAGTATAACAAGCTGTGAAAGGGGGGCAAAATTGGATCGGCGGCACTCATTTTAGCAGGGGAGCGGGGGAAGAAGCAGGGGAGCAGGGGGGCGGGGGAGCAAAGGAGAATTTTCTCCCCTGCCCCTCTGCTCCCCTGCCTCTTAAAGATTCACCAGCGTCCCCAGCCCGTGGGCGATGGCATTCTCCAGGGCAATGCGGCCGGAGATAGCATCCTGCACGGCCACGCCCACCGATTTGAAGAAGGTGATTTGGTTGCGGCTGGTGCGCCCCAGCTTGACACCGCTGACAATTTCGCCCAGCTCGGCGTGGATGTGGCTTTCGGCAATGTCGCCCGCGTTGAGCGGAATGACGAGATCGCCCGCTTCTTCCCACATCGCCTCGCGGGAATCCACCACCACCAGCGACCGCTGCACGGTGGCAAGGTCAATTTCCTGCATGGTGGTGCGGAAGGAGCCAACGCCGTTGACGTGGGTACCGGGTTTAAGGGCGCGGCCGTCAAAAACGGGGGTGTAGGAGGAGGTGGCGGCGCAAATGATGTCGGCGTTGGCAACGGCCGTTTCTGCACTATCCACCACCACCACATTGGCCGGAATGGGACCACGCCCGGCGGCGGCGGCGGCAAATGCTTCGGCGTGGTCGCGGTTGGGGCTGTAGACAGAAACGGCCGTTATTTGCCGCACCGTACACACCGCCTCAAGCTGCGTCCGCGCCTGCACCCCGCTGCCAATAATCGCCACCGACGACGCATCCGGGTTTGCCAGCAAATCGGTGGCCGCCCCCGACACCGCCCCGGTGCGAATGGCCGTCAATGAACCGCCGTCCATCAGGGCACGTGGCACCCCCGTTGTTTCATCCAGCACCAGGACAACGCCGTTGATAACGGGTAATCCCTTGGTTGGGTTGTGGGGAAAAACCGACACGACCTTAACGGCCAAGTCACCGCTTTGGTGCAGCAGGGCGGGCATAAACAGCGACACGCCATCGTGCTGCGGCACGCCCACATGCACCCGCACCGGCACCGTTACCTGCCCGGCTGAAAGCTGGGCAAAGGCCATTTTCATCCCTTCAATCGCTGCCGCCATCGGCAACGCCTGCACCACCTCGGCGGCTGACAAAATTCGTAGTTCCATCTGTCCTGTCCTGAAAGATAGGACGCAGATTGTCCTGATCCTAATCAGGCAAATCAGGTAAATCTGCGTCCCATTTCCTAATCAATCCTGACGCAATTCGTTAAACAACGCCATCAACGTATCGGTGCTGTGGCCGCTGAGGGGGGTGCCGTGGCCGCAGGCAAAGGTGGCGGGGGCCAGCTCCAGCAGTTGGATGGCAGAGCGTTTGGCGGCGGTCATGTCGGCACTGATGGCGGGTGGAGTCGCGGCTAACCCATTGCGGGTGTTGAGCGCATCCCCGGCAAACAGCACGCCGCTGACGGGGGCAAAGTAGGAAATGTGGTCGAGGGTGTGGCCGGGGGTGGCAAGCACCTGGATGCCGCCCAAAAACGGGAGCGTCTGCCCGTGTTCCACAATTTCGATACAGTCGGCGGGGATTTTGCCGTAGCGCATGAAGGTGTCTATGATGATCTGGGCGAACCAGGGCATGTGTTTGGGCGAACGGCCGTTTGGCAGCAAAACGGCCGTTTCCTTCCCCGCATACACCTTCGCCCCCGTTGCCTGCTGAATCGCCGCCAGGCTGCCCACGTGGTCAACATCAGCGTGGGTCACCAAAATGCGCGTCAAATCAGTGGGCCGGTAGCCCAAGGCCGCAATTTGCTCCCACACCAGCTTTTCCCGACGCGGCATTCCCGCGTCCACCAGCAGCAGCCCACCCTCGTCTATCGCCAGATAGAAGTTGCTGCTGCCGCCGTTGAGCCAGTAGATGTGGGGTTGAATTTCCAAAAGCTGCTCCAGTGGTGAGTGTAGGGCGTGGGGAGTAGGGTGTAGGGTGTTGTACGCCCCACGCCCCACGCCCTACGCTCTTACATCCCACGCCTCACGCCTCTTGCACCACCAACGGGTTCCCCTCAGCGTCCAGCAAATGCGCCGCTTTTTTGTCAAACGCCTGCCGAATGGCTTCGTAGTCGGCGGCGGAAAGGGGGGCGAGCTTGCCTTTTTGTTTCCGCAAAAACCCTTTGAGCTTGCTGTGGTGAACGGCCGGAATATTCGAACCATCCAGCTCCAGCTCTTCCATGTTTTTGGTCGTGAAGACGATCATGGGGGCAATGGGGACTTCTGCAACCGAGGGGGCGTGTTTGTTGATGTAGGCGGCGACGGCCGAAACCATGTTTTCGACCTCTTTGGTGGGGTTGCCCAATGCTTCCTGGGCAAAAAAGCGGCTCAGGCCAATCCCTTTTTGCGACCATTTGTCGCCGTGTACGCTGATTTGGCCGCGCTGGAATTTGGCGTTGAAGACGACGATGCCGTTTTGGGTGAGCAGGACGTGGGGGGCAGGGAGGAGATAGTGATATAAACGGCCGTTACGCGCAAACTTCCCCACCGACTTGTCCAACACCTCATCCGCCCGTGGCTCCCGCACATACCGGTTTGCCAAAAACAGCCCAATTTGCGAAAACAGCCACCCCACCGTCAGCAGCACCAACTGATACAGCAGCACCTGATCCAGCGTCAGCGGCAAGCTGTCTTCATTAAACCAACTGAGCGTCACCAAAATAAACCCGCCGACCAGAGCCAGCATCCCAAACAGGCTCGTATAGCGTCCAATCGCTCGTAACCGCGCAATCCGCTTATCGTCGCGCAAAATAATCACTTCCTAAACTCCTCTGATAGAAAATGGGACGCAGATTGACCTGATTTACCTGATCCAGAATCAGGAAGATCAGGTCAATCTGCGTCCTATTCTTTTTGTTCATATTTCCGCAGCACCAGACACGCATTCTGGCCGCCCAGCCCAAACGAATTGCTGAGGGTGGTGCGGACGTTAGCGGCGCGGGGGGCGTTTGGCACATAGTCCAGGTCGCATTCCGGGTCTGGCTCGTCGTAGTTCCAGGTGGGGGCGATCAAATTATGGAGCATCGTGCAGATGGAAAAAATGCCCTCAATGGCCCCTGTGCCGCCCATGGCGTGACCCAGCACCGATTTGTTGCTGCTAACCGGCAGCTCATATGCCCGCTCACCAAACAGCCGTTTGATTGCCAGCGTTTCGGTGTAGTCGTTGAGCGGCGTGGAGGTGCCGTGGGCGTTGATGTAGTCAATTTCATCCGTTGACACATTGGCATCAGCCAAAGCCCAGCGCATGGCGCGAATCGCACCCGCCGCTTCGGGGTCTGGCACAGCAACGTGGAAAGCGTCGGAGGCGTTGGCGTGGCCTAGTACCTCGGCATAAATCCGCGCCCCGCGTTCAATGGCCTGATCCAGCCGCTCCAAAACGACAATGCCTGCCCCTTCGCTCAGCACAAAGCCGTCACGATTTTTGTCAAAGGGGCGGCTGGCTTTTTCCGGGCTATCGTTGTGGGTGAGGCACAAGGCACGCATGGCAGCAAAACCGGCAATGGCAGCTTCGTGGATCAATCCTTCGGTTCCCCCGGCAATCATCAAATCGGCACGTCCGTTGCGAATAAATTCGATGGCTTCGCCGATGGCCTGGGTGCTGGTGGCACAGGCGGCAGCAATGGTGCTGATTGGCCCCAGGGCGCGGGCCAGCAGGCTGACGTGGTGGCTTGCCATGTTGGGCAGGAAGCCGGTCATGGCAAAGGGGCTGACGCGGCCAAATCCTTTGGTGCGTAGTTTTGTGAGGTTTTCGTCGGCATAATCAAAGCCGCCCGCGCCGGTGCCGACCAGCACGCCCGCCCGTTCGCCGTGGGGCAATGGTTCGGGCAAACCAGCGTCAGCCAGAGCCATGCGGGCGGCGGCAATGGCAAATTGGGAGGAGCGGGAGATGCGCCGCGCCTCTTTGAAATCCATGTAGTCACCGGGGGCGAAATCCTTGACTTCGCCAGCGATGTGGACGGGCAGGTCGCTGCTGTCAAACTGGGTGATGGGGCCGATGCCAGAACGGCCGTTAATCAAACTATCCCAGCTTGCCTGCACCGAATGCCCCAGCGGGCTGATCATTCCCATGCCGGTGACAACAACCCGTGGCCGTCCCCGTGCGTCCAGAAATGCCTCCATGCTTCTCCTGTCTCAGTAATCAGTAAACGGTTATCAGTAATCAGTAGAACACGACGATTGGGTTCTGGTTACTCATGGCCGCTGCTATTCTCGGTTAGGCCGCTGGCGATGGCGGCGACGACGTTGGCTTTGACGAGGGCATGGGCTTGATAAACGGCCGTTTGAATTGCCCGCGCATTAGACCGTCCATGCCCAATAATCACCGCCCCGTTCACCCCCAGCAGCGGAATCCCGCCAATTTCATCCGGGTTCATCCGCTGCCGCACCTGGCGAAAAGCAGGTCGCGCCAGCAAGCCACCCAAAATCGTCAGCGGGTTTTTCATCATCGCCTCACGCAACATATCGGAAATGCCGCTGGCAATCGCCTCCGACGTTTTCATGATGATGTTGCCCGTAAAGCCATCCACCACCCCCACATCCACATCGCCACGAATAAATTCCTTCGGCTCGATATTGCCCACGTAGTTGAGGTGGCTGTTTTGCAGCAGCGGAATCGTCTCCTGAATCAGACTGGTACCCTTGCCCGCCTCTTCGCCGTTGGAAATCAGCGCCACACGCGGATTTTCGATCCCCTTGATTTTTTGCATAAACAGGCTGCCCATCACGCCAAACTGGTAGAGGTATTCCGGCTTGTTGTCGGCATTGGCTCCAGCATCAACGAGCATGGGGGTGGCATCGGCGGTGGGGAATAGCAGCCCCAGGGCCGGCCGCAGCACGCCGGGAATGCGCTTGAGGCTGTGGAGGGTGGCAACGGCCAGCACGGCTCCGGTGTTTCCGGCCGTCACAAAGGCATCGGCTTGCCCGTCGCGCACCAGATTTAGCCCAATGTGGATGGAGGATTGCCGCTTTTCGCGCATGGCCTGGGCGGGTTTATCTTCCATGGTGATGGCCTGCGGGGCGTGGACGATTTCGATATTGCCGGGGAGGGGAGAGTGTTTGTCTAGCTCGGCACGAACGGCCGTTTCCTCTCCCACCAACACAATGACATCCTCTGACAGCTCCTGCGCCGCCAGCACCGCCCCCGCCACATCCGGCTCAGGGTGATTATCGCTTCCCATTGCATCAACAACTATTTTCATAAGGAAGCGATTCTAACGAGGGGAGAGCTTTCAAGCAACTCTGTGATCGACCCAAAATGGGTGAAGTTTTGGCAAGATGAGCCTTAGATGATAAAGTTTACTCTTCAAGCCAATCAAATTTTGATCCGATGTTTGTTTACCCCCCTGGACAGTCCCAGGTTGTTGAAGGCTTGTTAGGTGATGACTGGGTGCCTGGCATTTAGCAAAAGGAGTGAGAAGCATGAATTATTTTTCCCAACGTTGGTTGCTCAACGTCGTTTTGGCGTTGCTGCTGGCCGTCCTCGTGGCTTGCGGGGGCGCGGCAGAAGAAGTTGTGGGGGAAGACCCGGTGGCTGAAGAGCCAGCGGCTGAGACCACCGCCGAAGAGCCGGCTGCAGAAGAGCAGGCCGTTGAGGAACCCGTGGAAGAAACGGCCGTTGAGCCAGCAGGTGATCCCATCAAAATTGGGGCCCTGGCTCCCCTATCCGCACCCGGCGCAGTGGTGGGTGGCGAAGCAATGCGCGATGCCATGAACATTGCCGTCGAGGAAATCAATGCCGCCGGTGGGCTGCTTGGCCGCCCGGTTGAGCTGATTGTCGTAGATAGCGAAGGGTTGCCCGAACGGGGAACGGCCGTTATGGAAAAATTGATCAACCAGGACGGCGTTGTTGCCGTCGGTGGTGGTTATCACAGCTCCGTTGGCGTGGCCGCCAAAGAAGTGGCCCACGACAATGGTATTCCCGTTGTGTTTGCTGAAACGTGGAACGACACCATCACCAGCGACATGCAGGCCGAAATCTTCCGTATCGCCCCGCTGAACTCGGAAGTATCGGCCGTTGATGTGAAGTTCATTTCCAGCATCCCCGGCATCCAAAAGGTGGTCATCGTCACCGAAAACACCGACTACGGCATCCCTGCCGCCGAAAACACCACCGCCGGGCTGGATGAGCTAGGCATTGAAGCCGTGACCTTTGGCGTAGACATCGGCAACCAGGATTTTGCCGGGATCGTTGAGCGCGTTCGCGCCGAAAGCCCCGACATGATCGTGGTTTACAACACCGGTGAAGCCGCCTACAACTTCCAGCAGCAAGCTGCTGACGCCGGCATCGGGCCGCAAGATTTGCCGATGATGTGTAACCAGGTATCGCTGGAGAGCGAAGCGTTCTGGACCAACGTCCCCGATGGCAACTACTGCCTTATGCGGCGTGTCGGTTTGCCGGAGGTTCTTTACAACGACGTTGCCAAAGCCTTTGTTGCCAAATACGCTGAACGTACTGGCAAGCAGGCGGCTGAATCGTATGCGCTGGAAGCCTATGACTCGATTATGATTATCGCCCAGGCCATTACCGAAGCGGATTCAACCGACGCGGCAGCAATTATTGCAGCGTTGGAAAATATCACTCACGAAGGGACGCTTGGCACGATTACCTTCCCGGTCAACAGCGGTAATCCGCCGGAGGCGGCCGGTAAAGATGCCAAATGGTGGCATCAATTCCCCGACCCGGCAATTACGATTGTGCAATACCAAGAACCAGGGGCTGACTCCAACGCTTCCCCGGTTGTCTTCCCCGACCTGTACAAAACCGCCAACGTGATCCTTCGCGGTGAAGAGGTGGAAATTAACAGCGGCGATACGGTCACAGTGAACCAACCCGCCGCACCCGCCTCTGATTTTGTCTGTGACGGCCCGATCAAGATTGGTGCGCTGGCTCCGCTGTCGGCTCCCGGCGCGGTTGTAGGTGGCGAAGCGATGCGCGATGCCATGAACATTGCCGCTGAGGAACTCAACGAACGGGGTGGCATTTTGGGCTGCGAGGTTGAGCTGATTGTGGTGGATAGTGAGGGGTTGCCAGAGCGCGGAACGGCCGTTATGGAAAAACTCATCAACCAGGATAACGTCGTCGCCATCGGTGGCGGCTATCACAGCTCCGTTGGCGTGGCCGCCAAAGAAGTGGCCCACGATAACGGCATTCCGGTTGTGTTTGCCGAAACGTGGAACGACACCATTACCAGCGACATGCAGGCCGAAATCTTCCGCATCGCCCCGCTAAACTCTGAAGTATCGGCCGTTGATGTCAACTTCATCTCCAGTCTTCCCGGCATCCAAAAGGTGGTCATCGTCACCGAAAACACCGACTATGGCATCCCCGCCGCCGAAAACACCACCGCCGGGCTGGACGAATATGGCATTGAGGCTGTCACCTTTGGCGTAGACATCGGCAACCAGGATTTTGCTGGCATCGTTGAGCGCGTTCGTGCCGAGAACCCCGACATGATTGTGGTTTACAACACCGGCGAAGCCGCCTACAACTTCCAGCAGCAAGCGGCCGACGCTGGCATCGGGTCGCAAGATTTGCCGACAATGTGTAACCAGGTGTCGCTGGAAAGCGAAGCATTCTGGACTAACGTCCCCGACGGCAACTATTGCTTTGTCCGTCGCGTTGGCCTGCCGGAAATTCTCTACAACGATGTTGCCAAGGCATTTGTCGCCAAATATGCCGAGCGCACCGGCAAGAGCGTGGCCGAATCGTATGCGTTGGAAGCGTATGACTCGATCATGATCATTGCCCAGGCGATTGAGGAAGCTGGGACAACCGACCCGGCGGCGATTATTGCGGCGTTGGAAAACATCACCCATGAAGGGACGCTTGGTACGATTACCTTCCCGGTGAACAGCAGCAACATGCCGGAAGCGGCGGGCTTGGAGCCAAAATGGTGGCACCAGTTCCCCGACCCGGCGATCACGATTGTCCAGTATCAGGAACCAGGCCAGGATTCCAAGGATGCGGCTGTGGTGTTCCCTGAGATTTACAAGACGGCTGAGCCTGTTTTGGTAAATCAATAGTTTAGAGAGGTGAGAGAGGGGAAAAACGGCCGTTTTCCCCCTCTCGCCTTCCCGTTTTACCAACCAACCTCCCACACAGAGAATCGCATATGGAACACAGCTCAATCTTTTGGACAACCGTTCTCTGGGTTGTTGTTTGGGGTGCAATCGGCGGCGTGGTCACACCCCGCATTTACCTGCGGCGCGACCTCGACATTTCGCAAGCCAGCCTGGTTGGAGCCGCCCTCGGCGCGGCCACCGGTCCCATCGGCCTCCTCCCGCTTTGGTATTTCACCCCGGCACTAACCCCCCGCTGGGCTATCATCCCCAGCATTGTTATCATTGGCATTATCGTTGTCGCCTTCGCCCGCGCCGATCCCGAGAACCTGTGCGTCACCAGCGGCAGCTTTGTCGCCTCACAGCTCACCAATGGCATCGTCATCGGCATCATTTATGGCCTCATGGCTCTCGGTCTCACCCTCATCTTCTCCATCCTTGGCGTTGTCAGCTTTGCCCACGGCGAGTTCTACATGATCGGCGGGATGCTGGTCTACTACATCTCCGCCGAATGGCTCCCCGGCAGCAGCCCCATCATCGCCATTCTGGGTGCCTGTCTCATCACCTTCCTCATCGGCGTCATTTTCGAGCGCATCTTCCTCCAGCCCATGTACACCGGTGCCGTGGAACGCCCCGGCGAATACGCCATTCTGGTTACTTTTGGGCTGGCCTTTTTTCTGCAATATTTCGTGCAAGCCACGGCCGGAGCCAACCCCGTTAAAGCACAGCGTTTCTTCGACTTCCCCGACATCAATTTGCCGAGTGCCGAAGCACCAACGCTGCTGCAAACAACGGCCGGAAACATGCGGCTGTTTGATGCCGTTTCCATTCCCAACCCGCGCTTCACGGCCGCTCTGATCGCCATTATCATGCTCATCTTGCTGCTGATCTTTCTCTACCGCACCTGGGTGGGCAAGGCACTACGCGCCGTCAGCCAGGATCGGCAAGCGGCGGCAGTAGCGGGTATCAACCCGGCCAATATGAACACATTGGCCTTTGGCATGGGCGGGATGCTGGCTGGGTTGTCTGGAGCCACACTGGTGCAGGTTTTCTCCTGGCTGCCCCAGGTCGGCACGCTCGCTTCTTCCCGCGCTTTTGTCATCATCGTGCTGGGCGGCATGGGTTCGCTGCCGGGGGCGTTTTTGGGCGGGCTGCTGGTGGGGCTGTTTGAAGCGGCCGGCACCGGCTGCATTCCCGACCCTACTCGCGCCGCTTCCTACATTCCCGCCTACGGCATGATCATTCTGACCCTGGTCTTGTTGCTCAAGCCTACAGGCTTCTTTGGGAGGGAACTATGATCCGACAACGACTCCCACAAATTCTGGCTGCGCTCGGCATCCTGCTGCTGCTGGTGTTCCCCTTTATCTACGGCGGCAGCGACTATGACTTTGTCATGCACCTGTGGATTACCGCCTTCTTTTATGCCATTCTGGCCTCAAGCTGGTCGCTGCTGGCCGGGTATGCCGGGCAGTTTTCCTTCGGCCACATGGCCTTTATGGCACTTGGTGCTTATGGTTCTGCCCTCTATGGCAACTATGTCCGCATTACCTCTGCCCCCACCACCCTCTGCACCGAGCTTGCCCTGGGCAGCCGCTGGCTGGTGTTTATCAACCCCACCGGGGTGACGCAGGACAGCACCAACTGTCTGGAACTGGCAAAAGCGTCCATTCTGCCTAAGGGGACGGTCATCATTCAGCCCTCCATCTGGGTTGGCATTTTGCTGGGCATCGTGCTAGGAGCTGTTTTTGGCTGGCTGGTGGGGTATCTCGTGCTGCGGCTGCGAAGCACCTATCTGGCGCTGTTTACCATCGGCTTTTCCGAGATTTTGCGGGCGGCACTGAGTGCCGAGATCAACGTGACACAGGGGCAAGCCGGACTGGAGATGCTGCCGCTTTTCCCGCGTGGCCTGACGCTGTTTGGCACCGCCTACGGGCCGGCCGACAAGATCCCGCCTTATTATGTGATGCTGTTCCTCTTTCTCATCTCAATGGGGGTCATGGGCTGGCTGGCGGCATCCCGCTTTGGCCTGTTCATCCGCTCCATTCGGGAAGATGAGGAGGCGGCGGCGGCACTGGGGGTCAACATTGTGCGCTACAAGGTGCTGGTGTTTACCATTACGGCGACGATTGCGGCGGCGGCGGGGGCTGTGCAGGGGCATTACATTGGGATTATCACGCCCAATATTTTGATCATCCTGCAAATGAGTTTGGTGATTGCGATGGCGGTGATTGGCGGGCTGGAAAACATTGTCAGTGCGGCTATCGGGGCGATTATCATCCAGTTTATCCTGGAGCTGCTGCGGAACAGTTTTGACATTGGGCCATACACGATTGACATGAGTATCTGGCGGCTGGTGTTCTTTGGGCTGATTTTGATGCTGACGCTGCGCTTCTGGCGCAACGGGCTGATTGAGCCAATTTTGCAATGGTTTAGCCGGGCTGGCGTGGCCGAGGAAACGGTGGCGAAGCGGCAGGCGGCAACAACCGGGGGAGGTGGCTCATGATTTCGCTCCAGGTTAACAACATTTACAAAAACTTTGGTGGCTTGCAGGTGCTGAAAGGGGTCACGTTTGAGGTGAATGGGCCGGAGCTGATTGGGCTGATCGGGCCAAATGGTGCGGGCAAGACGACGATGACCAACATTCTGGACGGGGCGTTAAAGCCTTCGAGCGGGACGGTGTACTTAAACGGCCGTCGTATTGACACCCTGCCACCCTACAGCGTGGCTCAGTCTGGGCTGGGACGGACGTTTCAGGTGACACGCGCTTTTCGCCGCATGACGGTGCTGGAGAATTTGTATGTTCCGGCACTGGCGATGAGTCCGTCGTCGCGGCCGCAGGAGTTTCGTGAACGGGCGATGGAGGTACTGGAGTTCCTGACCATTGACCATTTGCGGAATGAGTTTGCGCGGGCATTATCGGGGGGGCAGCAAAAGCTGCTGGAATTGGGCAGGCTGCTGATGCTCAACCCTGACATCATCATTCTCGATGAGCCGTTTGCCGGGGTGCATCCCCGGCTGATGGAGGTGATTTACCAGTATATCTACAAGGTGAATGAGGATGGCAAGGCGATTATCATCATTAGCCACGATATGGACACGATTTTTACCTTGAGCAAGCGGCTGCTGGTGCTGAACTATGGCGACTTGATTGCCGACGGCGACCCGGAGATTGTGAAGCGCGACCCGGCGGTGATTGAGGCGTATTTGGGGCAGGATGAGGAGGAAGAGGAAGAGGGAGAGGGAGAAACGGCCGTTTCTCCGGGAGGTTCCCATGCTTGAAATGAAAAACCTCTACGTGGGCTATTACCGCGACCTGAACATTCTGCAAGACCTGAACATTACGGCGCGGGAAGGGCAGATTACCACCATTTTGGGTGCCAACGGCGTGGGTAAATCCACCACGCTCAAGGCGGTCTATGGCTTTCTCAAGCCCAACGATGGCGACATTCTGGTGGATGGTAAGAGCATCTTGGGTGTCCCTACCCACCAGCGCATTGAGCTAGGGTTGGCCTACATCCCGCAGCAGCCGGGTGTTTTCCGCCACATGTCGGTGCGGGAAAATCTGGAGGTGGGGGCGTGGACGTTCCGCAAGGATAAAAAGCGGATTGAGCGTAAGCTGGAGGAAAATTATGAGCGTTTTCCCATTTTGCGCGACAAGCGGCGGCAAATGACGGGTGAGCTTTCGGGTGGGCAGCAGCGCATGGTGGAGATTGGCCGGACGCTGATGACGGATCCGAAGGTGATTCTGGTGGATGAGCCAACGGCCGGTTTGTCGAAGCTGTTGTCGCAGGAGGTGTACCAGATGCTGGTTGACCTGCGCGACAAGGAAAAGCTGACGATTTTGCTGGTGGATCAGGAAATTCGGCAGGCACTCAAGATTTCGGATTACGTCTATGTGCTGGAATTGGGGCGGAACAAATATGAGGGGCCAGCTTCGGAATTTACCAATCTGGAAAAAGCGTTCTGGGTTGGTGGATAGGTGAAGAAATGGGACGCAGATTTTCCTGTACGCAAAGTGGTTGTGAAACAACACTGACCTGATGAAAATTGAGATTGGGAGATTGGGAAACTAATCTCCTAATCTCTTAATCTCTCAATCTCTGCTTTTGCCTGATCAGATGGTTAATGTTCAGAGCATCAGGTAAATCAGATAAATCTGCGTCCCATTTTCTTTAAGCAGGAACGGCCGTTAAGCCCACCATCGCACCCGTTTTGATATACCCTTGCGCCACCGCCAGCTCGGCGTTTAGCACCGAGCCGCTGGCTGCGCCGCGCAGCGTGTTGTGGGTCAGTGCCATGTAGCGGATGTCCAGCACGCCGCATTCCACTACCTTGCCCACTATCCAGGGCAGCCCGTTTTCCACATCACGGTCGAGACGGGGCTGGGGGCGGTCGGGTTCGTGGCGGTAAATTAACGGCCGTTGGGGAGCCGACGGCAGCTCGGCATAAATGGGAGCCGGTTCCCAATCCTCCAAAGCGGCAATCGCTTCGGCAACACTTACCGGCCGGCTTAGCTTCACCGACACGCTTGCCAAATGGCCGTCAATCACCGGCACCCGGTTGGCCTGGGCACTCAGGCGAATGTCGGCATAGGTCAATTCCCCATCCACCACCGACCCCAGAAGCTTTTTCGGCTCATTTTCCAGCTTCTTGTCCTCACCGCCGATATAAGGCACCACATTGTCCATGATGTCGAGCGAAGCAATGCCGGGATACCCCGCGCCCGAAATCGCTTGCAGCGTCGTCATAATGGCCGCCTCCAGCCCAAACGCCTCCTGAAACACCTTTAGCGGCAAAATGGCGCTGGTGGTAGAGCAGTTAGCGTTGGCAACGATAAAGCCGGGCCAGTTGTAGTGCGCCTGCTGCTGCGGAATCAGTGCCGTGTGGTCGGGGTTCACTTCGGGGATGAGCAGCGGCACGTAGTCGGTCATGCGGAACGACGAGGCGTTGGTAAAGACGGCGTACCCGGCAGCCGCAAACTGCGGTTCCCACTCCTTGGCCTCGGCCGTGGGCAGGGCGGAAAAAACAATGGGCGGGTTGCCGGGGATGTCAAGGTTGGGTTCGGTGGGCTGTACAATGAGTTCGGCAATGTGAGCGGGCAGCTCGCCCGGCACTTTCCACAGCACGCCTTCGCCATACGGTCGGCCGACAGTGCGCGGTGAGCCAGTGACGGCCACAATTTCAAACCAAGGATGGTCGGCCAAAAGCTGCACAAAGCGTTGACCAACGGTGCCTGTAGCACCCAAAATGCCAACGGGGATTTTATTTTCTAAAAACATCGGTTATTTCTCCAGAGTGATTGGAGATTGGAGATTGGAGATTGCGAACCTTCATCAATCTCCAATCTCCAATCATCCAATCTCCAATCTCCAATAAAAAACGCCACCACCCTTGTTAGGGCGATGGCGCTCGCGGTTCCACCTAACTTTGGCCTGACCCCCTGCGGTTGTGTAATGGCAGGGAGAGAGGCTCTTATTAACGGCCGTTAACGGTGCCAACCGAACCCTCTTACTAAAAACAGCCCAGCTAGCATGGCCGCCTTGTTCAGAGAATCACTCACGGGGGGTTTTCGCCACTGGCATTGTCGAAAAGGGCTTTCAGCCTTCGGCCCACTTCTCTCTGTCACCGTATCAGCCACTACTCGTCCCGATCATCGTGTTTAAACACAAATTGGGCTGAATTATAGAAAACAAAAACGTACTGTCAAGCGCAATTCGCCACTTCCAAACGCCAATCCAGCCATTTTCATGAGGGCAGCGACAGTTGAATAGACCCCATTGACTGCCACAAAAGTGGCGTTCTGTTCTCATAAGCAGGCAAACACTCTATCTCATTCAGTAAACGCACCAACGAACGCGCCACAGCATAGGCCAAATTAACAGGTACAGCATTGCCAATCTGTCTGTACTGCGCTGTTAATGGCCCGGAAAATACCCAATCGTCGGGAAACGTCTGGATTCGAGCATATTCGCGCACTGTGAGCGGGCGCGTTTCATCAGGATGACACCGCTCGGTTTGTTTTTGTGCGGGTGAACAAGTCAACGTCAAACTCGGCTCATCCCAGGCCAAACGTCGCGCCATGCCCGTTTTGCCCCCTTCCAAAAAATAACTCTTTTTCATGTATTCCCGCTGCAATTCCTCCGGCAAATCACGCCAATACCCGCCTTCCGGAACCTTGCCCAGGATTTGGGCTTTTCGCCTAGGATATTTCTGCCCTGCCGATACCGGCACATCGTCTGCATAAAGCAACCCAGCTTTTAAGGCATCACGCAAGGTCAAAATGCGTTTGTAAGGGGAAGGCCAGGAAAACGTTACATAATCGGCAATATCTTTTCTAATGCCGACAAGCAGCAAGCGCTCCCGTTTCTGTGGCACCTGGTAAAAAATCGCCTTTAATATTCTAGGCTCTACTAGATCATAACCTAACTCATCAATGACATGCTTGATGGTTTCTAATGTTTTGCCTCCATCATGCCTCAGCAACCCACGCACATTTTCGGCCAGAAAAACCTTAGGGTTTACCTCTTTTACCGCCCGCGCAAACTCAAAAAACAGCGTTCCTCGCGTATCCTCAAAACCCAGTTTATTCCCAGCATAAGAAAAAGCCTGGCAGGGAAATCCCCCTGAAAGCATATCTACCTGATCACGATACGGCGTAAAATCAATTTGGGCAATGTCGCCCTCGATCACATTCCAGTGAGGGCGGTTTTTGCGGAGGGTATCACAGGCGTGTTTGTCAATCTCGTTGAGCAAAACCGATTCAAAGCCCGCCTGCTCCATACCAATTGCTAATCCACCCGCGCCAGCAAACAGTTCTATCAACGTGTAGGGTCGGCTTCGCTCTGTCGCTAATTCAGCATCCCAATCGCTGTTAAACAAAAGCTGCACCTGCTCAAAATGCTCGATCTGCGAACGGTGGTAGACGCGATAATTGTTGTCAGGATGACGCTGCGGAATTAGGCTTCCATTTTTGTCCCATCGTCTCAACGTTTCTTTGGAAACGCCCAATATGTCAGCAACTTGTGCAATTGAATAATACTCCGGGATCATACTTATCTCCACAAACATTGGTCATGGTTATCACGATTATTGTATTTTGCGCCCGGAAAAGTGTCAAACATTGATCATGGTTATTTCAAATCAGCCAAAAGCCGCCGCAAAATATTGCTTTAGCAGGTCTGCATCGCGCATTTGCTGCAAACTACCAACAACTACCTGAATTACGGTGGGCAGGGCAGCATACAAACTTTGCAAAGCATTCGGATCGCCCGTCACCAGTTCATAAAAGCTGCTGCCATCTATTTCCCGAATCAACTCGTTTCTGGGGCAGCGAGCGCCCTTTTCTTTATCGGATGGGGTAAACGGCCGTTCATATCGCTCCGGCCTCCTCGGAATAATCGAAACATAATAAGCCGTATAATCCTTGTAGTCACTCGCCTTGGGCATCACCAACCGTTCCAACGTGCCGTACAGTTCAGCCAGCTTGCCGCCCGAAATAGTGTTGTACTTGTTTTTCACCTCGGCAATGAGTTTCCGCTCTGGGTTAACCAGATCAACAACTGAACCCGTGCCAAGGTTATGCCAGCCAGCTACAGCACCCAGCACATTCTGATGGAAGGTGCCGATGTGGTTTTGCAGCGTTTTCTGCGCCTGCCGCGTCATTTCGCTTTCCAGCCACGCAGCATGGTCAATACCAAACCCTGCCATCTCAAACATAGCGGCAAAAGGATCGATAACATTCTTGCCAAACTTTTCTTTGGACTGTCTTTTGGCCTGTTGCGCCACAGCAATGAGATGCGCCACTTCGGCCTCCAGCACACGATCTGGCACAAAATTTACATATGCCATACAGCCTCCCAGCCTAAAGCTGCCCGCTTGTAGCCGCAACGGCGTCAATGGCGGCCACATAATCAGGGTCATCATAGCGACTGAGCAAAAAAGCAGGCGCATAGTCTGGCAGGGGGCTGCCGGTAATGTGCGCCGCCAACAGATCAGCTCCGGCCTGGCTTGCCATGATGCCAAAGCCCGAAACGGCCCCCAGTAGGTAAGCCCCTTCCACCGGCAGCGGCGTCACCAACGGCCGATTTTCCCGCGTCTTGCAATAATATCCTCCATCCACATACGGTTTACCCATCTTGCCCAAGTACGCTTCCAGCCCCGGTACCATTCGCGCCAACCCCCGCAGCACAATTTCCGGGTATTCGGGGTCAAACGACGGCGGCCAAACTACCGGCTGCGAGTCAAGGTGATATGTCCACAAAACCAGCAACATGGGGCTGTCGCCCTCCCCTTCCGGGCGGAAATGCACCCCGGCAGGAAAAGTTTGCAACAGCCACGCCGTCTCCGGGTCTTGCGCCAATTCCGCCCGCTCCTCCTCGCTCCATACCAAATCCACCGCATCTTCCCAAATCATCAGCGGCACATCGCGGGGAATAATTCCCATCTCATCGCGGAAAGCTATTTTGCCGTGCAGTTCGTTAAAAACCGGCAGTTCCACCCCGATCATCCGCGCCACGTCGGCAATGTAGGGGCCGGCCGTATTGACAAAACAGCCCGTCTTGATGGTGACAGCCCCTTCGTCGGCCAGGTTGGCAGAAACGGCCGTTATTTTTCCCCCTGTCACCGCCACATCCGTCACCCGTCCGCGCAGCAATTCCACCCCGTGCGCCCGCGCCTCTTGCAGCAAATACATTCCCAACTGCTGGGCGCTGAGCCAGCCGCAGCGGCGGGCGTGCAGCATGGCAATGGCCTCTTCGTTGATAAAAGGGAAAATTTCCCGAATCAGTGCCGGGTCTACAATCAAATCCGCCCCGTCTGGCTGGTTGTGGTAGGTTTCGGTAGCGTGGGGAATATAGGGTTGGTCGGAAAAACGGCCGTTATGCACGCGCAGTCCCCCCGCCCCCAGCGCCGAAATCGCCTCTGCCTCGGCCATCATTTGGGTTTTGCGGTCGGTATCGGCCGTTAAAAACACATATCCCCGCCGGTTCAGCCGAAAAAAGTTGTCGCTTGCCTCAGCCAGTTCCTCCAACAGGTCAATGCTCCGGTTCATAAACCGCATCATCGCATCCCCCGGCCCCGGCCACCAGTTGCGGTAACACTCCGTTGATTTGTCACTCGTTAGCGTCAGCGGCTCCCGCTCATCAATCAACACCACATTTTTCACCCCATGCCGCACCGCCAAATGATACGCCACCGACACCCCGCAAATCCCCGCCCCACAAATCACAACTTCCGCCTCTCGCTGAATCATCCTGCCCTTCTCCTGCTGAATTTAGACAAGATTAACAGGATTAACAGGATTCTTATGAAGATTCATTCAAATCCTGCAAATCCTGCAAATCCTGTCCAAAAATTCCTACTCTTTACTTTTTTTGAGCCGCTGCGCCCCATCCCGCGTAATCACAAAATGGTCAAAATCCCGCGCCACAAACGTCTTGGGAAAAATCCCCCGCGCCTCATTGCGAATGTCCCGCTCATAATACCGGCGCGACAAATGGGTCAAAATCAACGACTTCACATTGGCACGTTCCGCCAATCGCGCCGCCCGCGCCGCCGTCATATGCCCAAACTGCTGCGCCATCTCCCGATCGGCCTCGGTGTAGGTAGATTCAATCACCAGCGCATCGGCATCGCGGCAAATCTCCACCAGGTTATCGGTGTAGCCCACATCCCCAATATGGACATATTTTGTGCCAGGAGCCGCTTCCCCCAGCACCTCATCGGGCTGAATCGTGCGACCATCGGCCAGCGTCACCGCTTCGCCCCGCACCAACTGCGCCCGTTCCGGACCAAACGGCACGCCTAATTGCAGTGCCTTTTCCGGCAAAAACGGCCGATGCTCCCGTTCCTCAAACAAAAAGCCAAAGCAACCCGGCCCCCGATGGTTCACCGGGAACGCCGACAGCCGGAATTTGTCATCCGCCAGCACCACCTGCCCAGGCTCCAGTTCAAACAGGTTGATGTCTACCGGTGGGTCATTATTGGGAAAAACAACGCCAAACAGCAAGGCCGCTACCCGCTCCAGCGTCGCCTTACCGCCATAAATGTCCAGCTTGTCCAGGTTTTCCCAGCGGCTCAACGTCGAAGCCAGCCCACCCAACCCCAAAATGTGGTCTAAATGGCTGTGGGTTAACAAAACTTTGTCAAGCCGCTTGAAGCCTAGCCCGCTGCGTAAAATCTGCCGCTGCGTCCCTTCACCGCAATCCAGCAAAAAACGGTATTGCCGGTGCAAAATAATATGCCCCGCCAACCCCCGGTTAACGGAGGGTGCCGAGGAGGATGTACCAAGAAAAATGAGTTCAAACATAGGGACACTATTGTATCCCTGATTGACGGTTTGGGGTTAATACCTTTCGTACCAGGAGGGGTGGTCGTCGGGTGTTGCAGGGGAGGGAGAAACGGCCGTTTTTCCGTGTCCTTCAAGATTTTTGGGAAAAACGGCCGTTTTCCCTCATTTAGGGTTAGCCAAAATCAACGTGGAAAGCAAAATTTTGCAGTCGAGCCAGAGCGACCAGTTTTCAATGTATTGGCGGTCAAGCTGGATGCGTTTGCTGATGTTGGGGTAACAACGGCCGTTAATCTGCCACAACCCCGTCAACCCCGGCTTCATCACCAGCCACGCCCGGTGTGCCGTGCCATAGCGCAGTAAATCGCTATAGCTGAGAAAACGGGGACCAACCAGCGACATGGTTTGGTTCAAGACATTCAACAGCTTTGGCAGCTCATCCAGCCCTGTGCGGCGCAAAAATTGCCCAATGGTTGTCCGCCGCTGCCCCGGCACATCAAGATAAACGGTGCGGAACTTGTAGGCCGTAAACACCTGTCCATTGCAGCCAAACACTCGACGCCGGTGCAGCACCGGGCCAGGCGATTCCAATTTGATGGCAACCGCAATGAGCGTCAATAGTGGCAGTAGTAATAGCAGCGCCGGGATGGTGATGAGGTAATCAAATGCAGTTTTGAGGAATTTGTCAGAACGGGAAAAAACGGGTTGGCTGGAATCAAATTGTGTTAGCTGCATTTTTGGCTCCCTTGCATCAAACAGACTTGGTTTATATGGGTCATTGTTCCCATACCAGGGAGTTTAGAATGTGAAGCTTACGGGAATTATTACGAGGAAATGGTACCGATAGGTTTTAAACGGCCGTTATCACCGCTGTCAACACCAGCACAGCCACCCCACACCCCACGTTCAGCCACAGCAAACGTCGCTCGTATTGCCGCAGCTTAACCCCTTCGATTTGCGCCAACTGCGGCCGACTTTCCGCCAGCAGCCGCAACCGTTCCTGCGCCGGCAGCAGCCAGAACTGCCACGCCGCCGCCACGGCCACCGCCCCCGCATAAGCCACATGTTTCAGCAGCATCCCCCACGCCCACACCCCATCAACCACCAGAAAGCCATTGTAATTACTATCGTTGGTCATCTGGTAGAAGCCAGACAGCAGCAGCAAAATCAAGCTGCTGTTGCCCCACAGCAGCACCCGCTGCTGCCAGCGGTTCCACGGTTCCGCCAGCACCTGTCCCTGCCGCACCGCCGACCCAGCCAACAACAACAGCAACGCCATGCTCCCCAGCCAAACGGCCGTTGCCAGCAAATGCACACCGTAAGAAACCGCCAAAATCCACATCGAGGGTACGTAACAAGTAACAAGTGGCAAGTAGCAAGTAGTACAACTTGTTACTTGTTACCTGTTACTTTCTCCATCTTTTGCAATGCCAAATAAGCCGGACGCGGTGAGCCGTCGGGCAGCGTAATCGCCCACCACCACTGCTCATGCTTTTCCGCCGTCCAATCGGGGTCGGCAATATAAATCGTCGTCATCAGCCCAATCCACGGCTGCCAATGTTCCGCCGCATATTGATACGCCCGCACAAGGTAATCAGCCTGCGTCGCCTCATCCACAGCAAACCAGGCATAATCGCTGTTTACCGTGTCCAGCGTCCAGCCCATTTCTAACAGGGCTACCTGCTTGTGACCGTCGCCATTGGCAACCATGATACCACGCATATCTTCAACGTGGCGAAAAGCAAACCAACGGCCGTTTCCAAACCCCTCCGTCGCCGCCACCTCATCGGCCGACATTTCCGGCGGAGCCTTATAACCGGGCGCATTCAGCCCCAGCACATCAAAATAAGCCGCTGCCCCCGCCTCATACATCCCCTGCAAAAATTCCATGTCGGGCATTGCCAACGGCGGTGGTGTCCCCGTGGGAGCCAGCCCCGCCGAAATCACAATCGCCGCCGGGTCTGCCGCCTTAATCGCCTCATAACACACCTTAAGCAGTGCCGTATATTGCACAGGGTCTGGTGCTTCATTGCCCCACTCGCGGCTCAGGTTTGGCTCGTTCCACACCTGGTACGCCCCAATCCGCCCCTTGTAACGGGCCGCCGTTGCCCCACAAAAGTCGCCAAAATCCTGCAAATTGGCTGGCGGTTCGTTTGGCTCCGGGTCAGAAGTATCTTTTTGCGACCAAAACGGCTGGCGATCTAGCCGCACCAGCAGCTTTAGCCCGGCCGCTTCAGCGCTGTTGACCACGTTATCGGGTTTCCACCAATCGTGCCGCCCTTTTTCCACCCCCTCAATTTCGCGCCAAGCAAAATCCTGCTTCACCCAGCCAAACCCCATTTCCTTGATCAAGGCCAAATCACGCCGGGCTTCGGCTTCGCGCCACCAAAGGAAGGCGTAGGCTCCATAGGCAGGGGAAGGAAAAACGGCCGTTATCTCCCCCGCTCCCATCAGCTCACGCGGGATAGTCGGCGTGGGCTGTGGGCTTGGTTCTGGTGGGGAAGAAACGGCCGTTTGGCACCCAACCAATAACAGCAGCAGTGCAATTGTCCAGCGTATTGGTTTGTCCATCAACCAGATTGGCAGTAATCAGTAATCAGTAAACAGTCAAAACTGATTACCGATTACCGATTACTGATCAAGGTACTTTTTCCATCGCCGCCAGCGCACCAAACGCCGGGCGCGGCACCCCGTTCACATCAATAATGCTGTAAGGTACCGGGTCATCCTGTGGCCCGCTCCCCTTGTTGCCAAAGTCATAGTTAAAGACAAACGCCAACCACACATTGCCCGAATCGTGCATCGTTTGAAACGCCTGCACCAGAAAATCCGCCTGCTCTTGCAGCGTGTTGTCCAAAGCAAACTCAAACCCAGGCGGCGGCGCATCATACCCCTCACTAGTGGCCCAGCCAAATTCCGTTACGCACAGCTTTTTGTTCGGGTCATAAGCCTGCACTTTCTGAGCATAGGTATCCAGCGTCGTCTTAAAGCTCCACAAATGGCGCGGGTTGTCAAACGGCCCCTTGAAAACCGCAGTCGCCCTTTGCGGGTCGCTCGGTGCCTGCTCGGCCGTCACCGTCGGCCCAATGTTGTAACCATTGTGGTGCGCCCCCACGCAGTCGGCATAGTTGAGCATCCCGGCCGCCAACGCCCGATCCATCCACTCAAAATCATCCATCCAGCGAATACCGTCACCATCAGCCGTGGGCGAGAGCGCCCCACTGAGGACGATGATGTTGGGATCTTTGGCCTTGATAGTGTTGTAAGACAGTTGCAGGAACTGCACATAATCTTCCGGGTTCACCCCGCGTGCCGTCTGCCATTCCCGATCCAGGTTCATCTCATTCCACACCTCAATGGCGTCAATTTGCCCCGGATAGCGGTCAATGAGCTTGTTGAGGAAGTTGGCAAAATTGTTGTAGTCGTCAGGCGGCCCTTGATGATTATCTGCGGCTCGCGTCCATTCCGGCGCCGCCACCACGCTTAACAGCAGCCGCAGCCCATGTTTGTGGGCGTTTTCAACGACGGCATCATAAAAAAACCATTGATCCCGATCCGACCGTTCCACCACATACCACTGCATTTGCACCTTGACCCAGTTCATACCAAGCTGGTTGCGCACGGCTCCCATAATTTCATCTGGGTTGCCGACGGTGGCATTGCCATGTACCTGCACTCCATAGCCAAACTGGTCACTCGGCCACGGGCCGGCAGGCATTTCAACCACAGGTTCGGCAGTGGCTTCAGCCACAAAGCCTTGCTCATCCCCTTCACCCGTTGTTTCATCACCACCACCACCAACCTGATTCTCACCTTTGTCTGTCTCCCCGCCCTCTTGAATGACAGGCGGAGGAAGTGTCGCCGTGGCGGGCGGCGGCGGCACGGTCACTTCGGCCTGAATGGGGGGAGACGTAGGGATGGCGGCTGAGTCATTAACGGCCGTTTCCCCCCCACACGCCACCAACAGCACCAGCAAAAACCCCAGCCACAAGCTCAATTTCCATTGCTTCATACCAAGACCTCACTGAGTCCAGTAATCAGTCATCAGTAATCGGTAATCAGTCTACTGATTACTATTTACCGATTACCAAATTAACGTCCACCCGTTACCGCCCGCAGCGTCTCACACGCCGGGCAGCTCCCATCCTTGCGAATCATGGCAAACCCAGCCTGCGGGTCAGAATTAAACGTCACAAAATCCACGTTAAAGACAATCATCATCCGTACCTTGCCACTGCCGGCCGCCAAACTCGCCGCCTCGGCCAACCACTGTGCGTGCTGGGCAATGGTGGTGTTGCCCGCCCAGGCAAAGCCGGCCGGAAGCCCACCATAATCCTGCCCGGTCAAATAGCCAAGCTCGGTAAAGCACAGCGGCCGCGAGCCACCAAACGCATTAGAGTAGGTATTGACCATCCCCCAGAAATAGCGCGTATAATGTTCAGTACGCGGGTCGCCACTGGTTTGGTTGGGCGAAATAATCCCTTCATTGTAGTGAATGCCAATACAATCCATATAATTAGCAGCCCCAGCAGCAGCCATACCCGCCATATAGGGGCCATCATCACAGCCACCGCCACCACAGCCACCAAAGAAGCCCGTCGGGGCAGGCGCACCACTAATCACCATCACATTGGGGTTAGCCGCCTTAATCGCCTGATACGCCGGCTTGAGCATGTTGTTGACATAGGTCGTGGGGCTAATCTGCCCATTCGGCCACTCGCGGTCAATATTCATCTCATTCCAGATTTCAATGGCATCGGGGCCAAGTTTGGCAACACCCGACAAGAAGTTGACATAGGCGTTGTAATCAATGCTGCTATGGTCGGCACCAGGAATACTCAACAATACCTTAAAGCCATTGCCGTGCGCCTGGTCAATCCGCCCCTTAACCGCGTCTGCCGTATCGCCCGAACCCCATTTATGCTGGAATTTGACCCATTTCATCCCGGCATAGCTCATCAGGGTAGGGTTTGCCAGGGTGTGGGTTTGGCCGCCCAGTTCAAAGCCGGTGTTGGCAATGGGTGCCGGTGGCGGCGCGGTGGTTGAACCAGTGCTACTGCCACTGCTGCCAGAACTTGCCCCAGCAGATGCGGCCGGGGCAGGCGGTGCCACCTCAACAACGGGCAAACCACCTACGTTCAATGTCGGATCAACTGTAACAAGGCTTGCGAAAATCCAGCCTTCGGTTGCCCCATCGGGCATGATGATGTTGAGCCAGCTTGAATCGGAGTTACGACCAATAACCGTTACTTGCAAGCCGCCTTCCACGCCGCCGGCAATGGTGCCATAGCTCAGGCCGGGGCCGGTACGCACGTTGGAGCCGACGTTGACGGTAGCTTTGCCAGACCCGGCGGCTGGTGCAGCGGCTTCGGTCTCAGCTGATTCTTCGGCGGCAGGGGTTGCAGCTTCTTCAGCGGGGGGTTCTTCGGCAGCAACGGCCGTTAAATCCACCACCGCCACCGGCAGCGAATCCAATGGCAGCACCGTATCACCCAGGGCAAACTCCGCATTTACGCTGTAATTACCCGCATTCTCACTGCCATCCCAGCTAAAGGTCAGGTCACTGCCGCTGGCACTTGCCAGCACGCTGTCGCTTTCATCCCGCACCGTCCAGACAATGGCCGCACCGGCCGGCTGCGGTGCTTGCGCCTGCCCTAAATAGCTGGCAAGTGCCATTGCGTAACCAGTACCGGCACCAGCCAGGCCATCCACCACAATCCCGCGCAAATTGTAGCGGCTTGCCAAACGGGCGCGGTGGCTCAACGCTGCCTCATTACCAAGCCACACGTTGTGGCTCTGGCCGTTATCTTCATAGCCATATTTATAGGTCAACGCCCCGCCATCCCATTCCAGCGACGTTGCCGTGCCTGACAGGGCAACCTCGATGGGGCTGGCGATGTCAACCTCTTCACTACCCGAAACAAATTCGAGCGTCCCCAGGCTGGCTAAGGCTGCCTGGTTGTCCATCTCGACAAACGCCTCGCCAATGCGGTCAACGGCTCCGGCGTTGAGCAAGGCAGTGAGCTTGCTGCGCTCAATTTGTCCGGCTGCCCAGACAATCAGTTGCTCGGCATTGCCACCGTCACCATAGGCCAGGGGGTCGGCCGGCAGCTTCAGATTCACTGTGTCGGCAGCTTGACCCAGGGCCACCCAATCCTGCCCGCTGCTGTCCCAAACGCTACCCGCCAGGGTAGGCGTACCTAGCGTCACGGCCAGCGACAGGTTCTGCCCATCAAGCGCAGTTGCCAGATTGTTAACAAAAGCGGTAAAGGCGTCTTTCTGCCCGCCATCCACGCCCTGATAATCCAGATTGACCCCGGCGAAGCCGCCGCCGCTGGCTCGCGCCACCAGGTCGTTGATGTGGCTGGCCTGCATGTTGGCATCGCTCAACAAATTACCAACGGCCGTTTGGTCAACAACCGCCCCGACATTGGTGACGTGAAGATATTGATTGGGCCAGCCAGAAACGGCCGTTACTTCCCCAGCCAACGTGCCATCCGGCTGTAGCTGCAACGGCCCCACCATGACCTCGGTCAATTCAGCCGCAACCTCGCTTGCCACTTCGGCATCGCTGGGCAGTGCCGCCGCCACGGCCGGCGAAACGGGGGCATTTGCCTGCACCAGTGCCACCGACTGCGGTAACGGGGCGGACACAGAAACCAACTGCTGCTTGCCCGCATCATACTGGCTGGGCATAAAGCGCCAACTGCTGCCATCCCAGCCCATCATGTCGAGCTTGCTGCCGTCGCTGCCAGTGGGTACGTTCAGAGCTACTTGCCCCGTGGGAGCAGCCCCTTCATAAGCAATGGCGTAAACCTGGCTCTGGAAGGCCACATTGGCCGGCGCCGAACCCGTTTCGCCACCGGCACTAACGGTGGCACTGCCGCTGCTCAACGACAAAGCCACTTCGCCGGGAACGGAGGTTGTGGCCTCAACAACGGCCGTTTCTTCATTACTTGTCCCGGATGTGTCCGTGGTGGTGGGAGAAACGGCCGTTTCTGCCGCCTCATCCCCTCCCGTCAAACCCAAGCGATCACCCAGCGAAATGGGCGGTAAAAACAGGCCAGCGATAATCAACGCCAGCACAATCAAAAAACCGACAATAATCAAGCCGGTGGGACGTTTGTTTTCCATACACCATACCTCTTCTGAAGTTGCAAGATTCGTTCAGTACGCAAAAAAAGCGGCCTGTTAAGCCGCCCGCATCCATGTGAACCATCAAAATCGGCGCAAATTCTAGCACATCGTTTAAAAAGATTGCAAACACCCTCAGCTTACGTTAGGAAAACGTCTACGTTTCATCGTGGAGTCGGCGGGTAACAATCGGATTGGCAAGCAGCTAAACGATTTGGTATAATTTTAGATTGTGTTTGGCAAACATCACCGTGGAAACCCACGCTAAATATGCGTTTGCCAGACAAAAATCCCGCCCAGGTGCCTATATCTGTTTGGTACCCACAACGCACACAGCAGCAAACAAGGGCACGTTTGTTTACTCTCCAAACTTTTCTTTAATAGATGACACAATCGGGGTAGACAGCAAACAGTATCTAAATCGTAGATGACAAGCACCGTTTTCAATTTTATCCACAATCGCCACCTTAGAAACAGACGTTCCCCCGGTGCATAGGAGTTAAATGTGATTCAGGCGCAAACGCAAACAGCAGCCTATTGGGGTCAAGATTTTTCAATAAACGACGCAGATGTTGAACACATCTACAACCACTTTCTGGACACGGGGCAACCGGAAACGCTCGATACGCTGGTACGAACGGTTATGGAACGCCGCATTCAGGATGAGGCCAAACAAACCGAACGCAAACTGGCCGGTAAAAAAGTGTATCAGCCACGCCAAAGCTACAAGGTTGGTGACAATCTCGTTTTCCCCGCGATTAAATTTGCTAACGGTGTGGTTGAAGAAGTCCGTGTTGGCAAAAATCCGGAATACGGTGACTTTAATGTCTTTAAAACCACCATTAACGGCAAATCGCGTGAATTTGCCATGAGCTTACAAACCAGCCATGTGCTGAATTCAGACAACAACGACCAACTACTGGCATCGTTGCGGGATGTCAGTATTGAACCCCTCTATAATCGCTACGCCCATTTGGTCAGCGAGAAATTGGGGACAATGCTGACAGATCACGCTGAGTTTATCCGCCTGGGCAAGGAATGGTTTGTCAAGTCGCTTATGTGCGATATCAACATCGGGCATCTTCACCTGGCCGAAGCTGTTTTGGAAATTAGCGGTGGTGGCCCGCTGCCCCCGGAAGAAATTTTGCCGCATTTGGATATTGACCCCAGCATTCCGCTCTCGGTACAACGCTTTTCCTTAAATTATGGCCTACAGCAAGACGGCCGTTTTGATGAAATTGCCCCCACCGGACAAGTACACTGGTTCCTGCATCGGCTGGAGCCAGACGAAGTGCGCGACATCCCCGAACGGCTGCGCTATACTCCTATCCCCTACGACCGCGCCCTGCTTAGCCCCCAACTGCTCATGCTGGAGCGCGAGCTGGATGATGAATGGTCAGATTTGCAGCCTGTCACCCACCAGCAATCCACCCTGCTTACGCTTACCTACCCCCATCGGCTGTCTGGCACGCTGCCGCTCAATAGCAGCACACGCCCGCTCTTTCCCAGCAGCCGTTCACCGCGCCAGCGCATCATTTTTGTGGATGATGAAACGCAGGAAGAAATTGTCGGCTGGGTTGTGCAAGAACAGCGCTATATCTTTGGCTTTAAGGATTGGTTTGCTGCCAACGAAATTCCCATTGGCGGGTTTATTCACCTGAAGCCTGGCCCGAAACCGGGTGTTGTGATGTTGGGGTATGACCGCCACCGGCCGCGCCGGGAGTGGGTGCGGCTGGCGACTGCCAACAACAACCGTATTCGCTTTGAGCTAAACCGCCGCGCCATTGCGGCCGGCTATGATGACTTGCTTATTGTTGGCACAGATGTGGTGGCGGCCATTGATACCCTGTGGCGACGTGTGGAAACAAATCACCGCTCCATTGCCTCCCTGCTAGCCGAAATTTTCCCCGAATTGTCGGCACTGAACCCGCAAAATACGGTTCATGCCAAAACACTTTACAGCGCCATTAACATGCTCAAGCGGCTGCCGCCAGGTCCTATCTTTGCCGAGCTTGTGCGTCATCCTGCTTTTCAACCGGTGGGCGACCATTATTGGCGCTTTGACAGTAGCCGTTGGCAAGGAAATTAATTGTATTGGGGCTTCCGTTGCGATTAATGCGAGGCCTCTGATTACCCAAAGTGAGGGATTGACGTGTCTACTGACCCACGACCCAAGATTAATCCAGCGTCTATCAAGCGCGTTACGGCGGACACCAAGTTTTATATTGATTATTCTTGGTGGGAGGAGTCTGACCTTGATTTAAAGACGTTTCTACAAACGCGGTTGAACATTGGTGAAGATATTATTCCATCTTCTGATATTGAAGAGGTTGATCTGGTTGACCCACAAACAGGCGAAGTGCGCCAGGTTGATGGGTTCCAATATCTGATCCAGAGCTACTTTAACCAAATGCCGCCTGATTTCGCCACGCGCACGTCGCTGGTGGACGCGGCGTTTTGCGTGCTGTTGGCAAACGCCAACCAACCGATGACGGCGCGTGAGATTGCCAAGCGGGTGCAGCGGTCGCCAACGGTGATACTGCGGACGCTGGGCGGCCCGCGTGTTTACCAGGGCATTCGGCCGGTACCTGATGAAGATTAATGTGAAGTTATATGGGGTGCTGCGCCGCTATCGGCCGGAAACGGCCGTTGGTGCGCCCCATCACCCTTTTTCCGTCACCCTCCCCGATGGCGCTCGCGTCATTCAACTGGTAGAGGCGTTAGGGTTGCCCAGCGGTTCGCTGAATGCTGCTTCAATCAATGGTGAAGCGGTTAACATTGATGCCATGCTGCACGATAACGACCAGGTTAGCTTATTTCCACCAACGGCCGGAGGACAACATTTCCCCAATTGACGGCCGTTTTATTGCCAACTACAATAACCATACCTTCTAGCCCCAGTAGCTCAAGGGATAGAGCATCGGACTTCTAATCCGGTGGTTGGGGGTTCGAATCCCTCCTGGGGTACTCTTTTCTCAACCGAAAGACAAATCTCAACATTTGTCCCTTATACTCCCTCGATATTGTCACTAATCAATAATGCTGACTCATCCTGTTGTCAGTAATCAGTCATCGGTAATCAGCCATCAGTGCCTCCTGATAGCTGATTACCGATGACCCCCTCCCACCCATGATACTTATCACTGGAGCCACAGGCTTTCTTGGCCGCAACCTCATCCCACAATTGCTGGCGGACGGCCACCAGCTACGTGCCGTGGTGCGTCCCAGCAGCGACATCACTTTTTTACAGCAGCACGGGGTAGAGATTGCCTACGCCGACGACATTACCGACGCGCTGGCAATTGCCGAGGCGTGTCAGGGGTGTGACCAGGTGATCCACGCCGCCGGGCAGTTTCGCTTTTGGGGCGACACACCCAGCTTTTGGCGGGTGAATGTGGCCGGAACCGCCGCCGTGCTGGAAGCGGCCGTGGCTGCCAACGTTAAACGCTTTATCCATATCTCGACCATTGCCGCCATTGGCAAAACCCCCAACAGCGTCATTAACGAAACTACCCGCTGCCGGCCGCTAGAACCATACCAACGCACCAAGTTGGAAGGCGAAATGCTGGCACTGGCCTATCATCGGGAACGTGGTTTACCGGTGGTCGTGCTGCGCCCCGGCGCATTTTATGGCCCTTGGGGACATTACGCTTTTAACCGTCTTTTTTTTGAAGAACCCCTGCGCGGCTGGCGCATTCGCGTCAACGGCGGCCGACATATTACCTTTCCCGTTTTTGCGCCAGATGTGGTGCAGGGCATTTTGTGCGCTTTGGAACACGGCCGGCCAGGCGAAGTTTATAATATTTGCGGCCAATCATTGAGTCACAACGAAATCAACGCCATCGTCAGTGATTTGGCCCACATCAATCATTGGCGTTTGAGTATTCCCACCAACGCCGTGTTGCTGCTGGCACATAGCTGGACGCTGCTGTCGCGCTTTACCCACCAGGAGCCATTTTACCCCAGCAATCTAGCGCACTATGTCTTTCAGGATTGGCGCGTGTCGTCGGAAAAAGCGGAGCGCGAGCTGGGTTTTTGCCCCACCCCATTTGCCCAGGGTGCCAGGGCCACGCTAGAATGGTATTGGCAAGAAGGATTGCTAAAACAAAAACTCATTAAGTAGCCGAGGATGCCCATCCTCGTAACCATTGACGCGGGAAAGCTCGGCTGCGGGGAGAAGGGGTTGAAACTATTTAGCGTAGCCGAGATGGTGGCGGCCGAGCAAGCCGCCGATGCCCAGGGTGTCTCTTATGCCCAGTTGATGGAAACAGCCGGCCGCAGCGTGGCTGAAGCGATTATGGCGCGGTATGGGGTAAACGGCCGTTCCATACTCATCCTCATTGGCCCCGGCAACAACGGCGGCGATGGGCTGGTCGCTGGTCGCTACCTGGCCCAGGCCGGAGCCGACGTCGCCTTTTACCTCACCAAAATGCGCGACCCCGAAGCTGACCCCAACTTCGCCGCCGTCCAGCAAATGGGGCTGTTTACCCTCGATGCCAACTTTGACCAACGGTACCGCGTCCTGCGAACCCGGCTACGTGTGACCGATATACTGGTAGATGCCCTGCTTGGCACCGGCGTTTCCCGTCCTATTGGCGGCACACTTGCCAAGCTGATGCAGCAGGTGCAGCAAGGGGTGGCCGAGCAACAAAAAGCCACCACGCCCCAAGCCGGATCACTCACAAGCCTGCACCCATTGTCCCTCGGCGAATCGCCGTCTGCCGCGCTTCCCATCATCGCTGTGGATTGCCCCAGCGGGTTAAACTGCAACACGGGGGTGCTGGACCCATTGGCACTGCCAGCCAGCGTCACCGTGACCTTTGCTGGCCCCAAGCGGGGGCATTTTATCTTCCCCGGCGCGGCGGCGTGTGGCGAATTGGTGGTGGCGGATATTGGCATCCCCCAGAATGTTACGGAGCCGCTGCCGGTGGCGGTGGCAACGGCCGTTTCTCAGCGTGAACAATTGCCTAAACGGCCGTTAGACGGACACAAAGGCACCTTTGGCCGCGTCCTCATCGCCGCCGGTTCCAGCCATTACTGGGGCGCCCCCCTGCTGGCCGCCCTGGGTGCCTTCCGCGCCGGAGCCGGGCTGGTGGCACTGGCCGTACCGCAAGCCATTCGCCCTACCCTGGCCGGGCAGCTTCCCGAAGCCACCTACCCTCCAGTGCCAGATCAGGAACAGTTGGGCAGCGCCACTGCCCATGCCCTGCTGCGCGACATCAAACACCACAACGCCCTGCTGGTTGGCCCCGGCCTGGGCGAGGCCCATGAATTTATGACCACGCTGCTGGCTGCCCACGACCAACTGCCGCCGCTGCTGGTGGATGCCGACGGGCTGAACCTGCTGGCGCAGCGCGACGACTGGCCGCAGCTTTTGCCACCCAACACCGTTCTTACCCCGCACCCAGTGGAAATGGCGCGGCTTACGGGGATGAACCGCGACGACTTGTTTGCCGCCGACCGCATTGAGCTTGCCCGCACCTATGCCCAACGCTGGGGGCATGTAGTGTTGCTAAAAGGAGCCTACACGGTGGTGGCGGCACCTGACGGACAGGCCACGGTGCTGCCATTTGCCGCGCCGGTGCTGGCCGTGGGCGGCTCCGGCGATGTGTTGTCGGGGGTGATTGCCAGCCTGATGGCGCAGGGGATGGCTCCATATGCGGCGGTGGTGTTGGGTGGATATTTGCACGGGCTGGTGGGGGAGATGAATAACGGCCGTTTTGGCCTCCTGGCGCACGAAATTGCCGACCTTATCCCAGCGGCCGCGCAGCACCTGCAAAATTATGCTTCGGCAGGCAGCCAGCGGCGGGCGCGGTGAGCCGCCTGCCCCAGCCGGGAAATGCAGCGGTCAATGCCAACCAGGGTGCGCCGCTTGATGTCAATATCAACACCCGGCTGGTTTTGAATCACGGTTTTTAGCTGGCTAAAGGCGGCGCGAGACAGGTTAGGGGAATGGGTGGGGTGGCGGATCACGGCACCCATGCCAAGCTGCTCAATGGCATCAAACAGAGCCACCAGACGAATGATGCCGTTGTAGTTGGTTTGCAGCGTTTCCAGCGAGAAATGATCCAGCAGCAACACATATGGGGTTTCCGCCCGCAAGGGGACGTAGGTGATTTGTGTGTAAACGCGGCGCAGGAATTGCATCCATTCCGGCTCTAACAGCGGGGCGCGAATGGCTTCGTCGAAGTTAAAACGCAAGTAGAGGCCGTTTGGCTGCTGGATGATGCGGTAGGGGAGGGTTTCATAAACGGCCGTTTCTCCCCCCAACTCAAACAACCGCCACATCTCGCTACCCGGCTGAACCACCGCATCATCCGGGTTCCCCAGTCGCATATCATCTCCCGCCACCGTATAAATTTTGGGCGGCACCGATTCCCGCACCAGTTGGGCAAACTCATACTGGTTAGAGCTGCCCACCACCAGCAGCCCCTGCGCCACCAGATCGGGAATGGTGGGGGAGTAACCAACCATTTCCACTTCGTCGGCAAAAAGAACGCGCATGGGCAGGAGGGTGGTTTGGATAAACGCATCTTGGTCGGCCTGGCGCAAGCGGTGGGTGGTGGTGTCCCAGGCGTAGAAGTGGAGCAGCCGCGCCCATTTTTTGACGGAGAGCAGGGAGAGGGGGGTGCCGCAAAACGGCCGTTTTTCCACCACATACACAAACTTACCCTGCTTCACCATCTTCGGCTGAATATTGTCCGGCAGCCCCTGCTTCTGCCGCAGCACCATATCCAGCAAATAAAGAAACGTCGTTTTCCCCGTCCCCGGCTCACCACAGATGATGATGGGCGGCGTAATCGCTGGCTTCGACGGCTTGTGGCCGTTGCCCCGCAGCCGCCCCACCCAGTGCGACAGGCGGGACGGCACAGGGGCTGGCTGAGGCATGGGCGGCGTGGTTGCCAGATAAGCGGCAATATCCGCAACGATGGCGCGGTGGGTGGCAGTGAATTTGGTGGTGTCTAAACCGGCCGTTTGCGCCACGGCCAGCAGCTCCTGCCAAAGCTGCTGCGTCAAATGGTCAACAAGATGCGTCATGGGGAATCATGAAAATGACACAGAGCTTCACAGAGAAGGCACAGAGACTCACAGAGAAAGAGACTCTGTGTAACTCCGTGTCTTCTCTGTGCCACTCTGTGTAACGCTTGGGTTAAAAGCGATCAATCACCGTCACGCCCGTGGTGGCAAACTCGTTCATGCGCGGCAGCGCCTCGGTGGACTTTTCAAGGGTGATGGTGCGGCCAACCAGCTTTTCCGGCTGCAAAAGACCATTGGTGATCATCGCCAGCACCGCATCATACCGGTGCGCCTGCATCCCGTGGCTGCCCAAAATCTCCAGCTCGTTGGCAATCACCTTGTCCATGGGAATGGCCGGGTGGCTGTGGTCGGCCAGCATCAGGCCCACCTGAATATGCTTGCCCCGCTTCCTCAGGTTGGCAATGGAGTTAAAGCAGGTAATAGGGCTGCCTAGCGCATCCAGCGAGACATGCGCCCCGCCGCCGGTGACCTCGCGCACCGCCTGCACCACGTCGGCTTCGGCAGCGGCATTGATGGTGACATTGGCACCCACCGCCCGCGCCAAATCCAGCTTGTCGGCGGCAATGTCCACTGCCACCACGTTGGCACCCAACGCATTGGCAATCATGATGGCCGACAGACCCACGCCGCCGCAGCCATGCACCGCCACCCACTGCCCCGCCGACACCCGCCCTTGGTCTACGATGGCGCGAAAGGAGGTGATAAAGCGGCAGCCGAGGCTGGCGGCAGCCACATCGCTGATGCTTTCGGGCAAGGCCACCAGATTGACATCGGCGCGGTCAATGGCGACGTATTCGGCAAAGGAACCCCAGTGGGTGAAGCCGGGCTGAAACTGGTGGTCACACACTTGCTGCTGCCCAGCGGCGCATTGGGGGCAGTGGCCGCAGCCGCAGCAGAAGGGGACGGTAACGCGCTGCCCTGGCTGCCAGCGGGTGACTTGTTTGCCAACGGCCGTTATTATCCCCGCCAACTCATGACCCGGCACGTGGGGCAGGGTAATGTCGCTATCATGGCCGACCCAGCCGTGCCAATCACTGCGGCACAGCCCGGTGGCTGTCACCTGCACCACCACGCCATCGGGCGCGGGCGCGGGGTCGGGAACGTTTTGGATGGTGATGGGACCGGAAAATTGTTCAAAAACGGCTGCTTTCATAATGAGAGATTGGGAGATTGGGAGATTGGAGATTGGGCTGGTAAATCTCCCAATCTCCAATCTCCTAATCTCCTCTGTTATGGGGTTTCGGCCAGTTCTATCGTAATCGTCGTAGACACCTGGCTATAAAACGGGTCGTCGGGTTCGCCGACGGTCACTGTGACCTGGGCGGGGCCTTCGACATCAACGGGCAGGAAGATGGTTTGCTCCCAGTAGCCCCAAAAATCGGTGCTGCTGTCGGTTTCGCTGATAATACGGCCGTTTTCCAGCAAAATCGAAACACGCACCGGGGCAAGCTGGGCGCCAAAGGCCGTCCCGTAAATAAACAAATCCTTCCCCGCCGTAGCGATGGCATCCGGTGGCGGGTTGCCAATGGTGATCCCTTTGGCTTCGGGGTCGTCGCCTGGCAGCACATTGAGCGGAAGCTGCACTTCGCGCCACGTTTCTTCGCCGGGGGTGCCAAACCCGGCAATGGCGCAGACGTTGCCAGCGGCGGTGGGGGGCAAGACAAGGAAGGCCTGCCAGTAGCCGCTGCCGCGTAGGGGGTAGCTTTGGCTGGCAAGCCGCGTTTGGCAATTGTCGCCCAAAACGGCGATGTTGATGAAGCTGCCGCCGGGTCGCTGGGCGTTGCCGTCAAAAAAGAGATTGTAACCAGCAACGGCCGTTTCTTCCGCTTGCGGCCGCCGTAGCAGCAAATACCGATCCGCCGCCGTGGGGTCAACAGCCAACTGGATGGGGAGGGTGTTGCTGATGACGGCGGCGTGGTTGTCGGTGACGGTGGCAACAAGGGTGGCCGAACCGCTAACAAATTCGGGGACGCGCAGCCGGGCTTGCCAGAAGGTGTCTTCGACGAGGCCGACGGTTTCGGTGAGTAAACGGCCGTTTAATGCCCGTAGCGTCAGCGAAATCGTTTGGCTGGGAGCAAGCTGCGCCAGCCCGCGCACGGTAACGTCACTGCCCAGCAGCAGGGTGGCCTCGGCCGCTGGGTCGCTGATTTTGACAAAGGAGGGGGGCAGGGTGGGCGTTGGGCGTGGAGTATGGGTGGGCAAAACGGCCGTTGGTTCGGGCGTGGGGGCCAGGGCGGAGAGATCGAGGGTGGCGGGAAGGGTAGTGGGAACGGCCGTTGGTGCCAGCGTCGGCAGTTGCGCCACCGCCGCCTGCGTGGGAATTGCCACATTGCCGGGGTTGCCCCCGCCGCAGCCAGCCACTAACCATAAAAGAAAAAACAAACCATTTTTGAACAAGAATTTAAGCATGAGCAATGATTATACTTACTTTACATATTGTAACTATACAGGTCTGCCTGAAAAGCTACTCAAAAGGCTTGTCATTCCCGCGAATGCGGGAATCCATGCCGAGGGTGAAGATGGATACCCGCCTATGTGGGTATGACACCTGTATAGTTACTACATATTTATAATAGCCTGCCCACCATTGGTAGCTTGTTTAGACAGAGTTAGCTATTATTGGATTATGGTAGCAGACGAAATGATGTACAGTAACGATGCGTGGCTCCAATATATTATTGAACAAACAAAAGATATTGAAGTCAGTGAGATCGAACAAAATGTTATTGATAAACTTGTACATGAAGTTTATCGGTTATCAACAGAGTCTAACAGAAGACTATGGTTAGCTGCTGCATTTGATCTGCTACTCTCTGCTGAGTATTACAGAACGGTAGCACATACTGGGTGGTTATATTGTCCTGATGGTCATATCCCCTTAATGCTTTATCCGTATACAAATGCCTGCCCTTGTTGTGTACTGCAAAATAAATTTGTGTACCACAACGCGAATAAACCTAAATCAGGTTCAATAGGCGCAAAGACCTCTCGACTCCTTACCGCATTTCTCCAATCTTTGTTTTTGAAAAACAGGCGTTCTATTCAAGTAAAAAAAGGTGTTGAACCGGTTGATATTGTTCTCATTGATCATAGTACATCTCCAACGGCACTCATGTTCGCAGAAATAAAAGCGGCACCTTTAATCACTTTACCACTAGCAATAGTTTCGCAAACGATCACGCAAGAAGTTGGTAATCATGTTAAACAGGTTGCGCATCGCGTTTCAGATTTTGTCACACTTTATGGCACTCAGCTAAATCTTTTCCTTCCACAGACGACAGGATCATCTTCTGGTTGGCAATTAATTCCTTTTGGCACACGACAAGATATTTTTGATGAGGAGTGGGCTTATCATGCACTATTGCGTTTGCTTTCCAATGAGGAACATTTCCTTACATCATATTTCGATTTCTGGGAAACAGCTCTAAAATATTATGAGCAAAAGTCCCAAACTGATCTCTTTTGGCTAACCAATGCTTGCGGCCAACCGTCACCACGCCCAGCAGATTGGCCTCGCAGACATGGAGCCTCAGGTCATGAATCTATTTCAGACAGCAAATCAAGCGTTGGTATAGATCGGACAGATGACCTAAAAAAAGCTACTTATCAAGTTCTGAAAATTAGCACGTCAGGAAATCCTTCCCAAAAGTTTCACTACACTGTCGGCATCATCTCTAACATACATGCTATTCGTCATTTCGATGAGTACATGTATGCCCTTAAAGATGTAGTTTGGACACGTGATGAAGCAAACAAAGTACAATATGCTCGAGATTTACCTCCTGACACCCCCCTCTTTAATTTGTTTGATGGCATCCTTGCCTTAACTCAAACATATACTCGCGATAAATGGTTAGCTAAAATCTTCGATTTTTAGGAGTGAAGAATGCAGCCAATTTATAATCATGAGCCACGCAAAGCAGGTGTTGAAGTACAAAGACGAATTAATGCTTTGAAAATAGGTCAGAAAATGCAGGACCTCCCTGAAGAGCTATGGCATGATAGCTTTTATTATTATGTTAAAAAGGACCCAAATCGAGTAGGGGGTCCCAATTTGCGTCTTATTCGCCTTGATCCAGATGAACCATCTTTGACAGTTACCGGCCATGTTTTTAACAAGTTTGTGCACCCTTACGAAAACAGGTTTATCACGCCAAGAGAAGCCGCCCGTTTACAAGGTTTCCCCGATCAATTAAAGTTCTGTGGCAGTTTGACAAGTGTCCAAAGGCAAGTTGGTGACGCTGTGCCAATTAGATTGGGAGCCGCTGTGTTTGAAACCTTGTTAGAAACCATGACAACGATATGGCCTGATAAACGAAGTTTTAATGCTTTAAGCTTGTTTAGTGGTGCCGGAGGTTTTGATATTGCAGCAGAACAAGCTGGTCTTGAAGGGAAGGCCAGGATCAAGCCCTTTGCTTGTGTTGAAATTGAGAAAGATCGTTGCAATACGCTTCGGGGCTATTTTGGTGATAAGGTAAAAGTCTTCCAGAAAGACATTCGTGATCTTCCCCCAATCGAACTTATCGCTGATTGTGGTTTTAGTCAGCAAGACATTGCCCTTATTTATGGGGGGCCACCGTGTCAATCATTTAGTCAGGCGGGAAAACAAGCCGGCGTGAATGATCCACGAGGTGATTTGATTTTTGAGTTTGTGCATTTTGTTAATGAAATAAAGCCTCCTTTTTTTATTATGGAAAATGTGTCGAATTTAAAAGCGATTGACAAAGGGCAATTATTACAGCAAATACTCCGGGCTATGAGAGACGCGGGTTATTGTGTGAAACATCAAGTTTTAATGGCCGCCGATTATGGAAGCCCCCAAAAAAGAAGGCGGCTCATCTTTGTGGGAACTCGTCACGATATTGAGCCACAAGGCAGGTTGCCTGAACCAACGCATGGAGAAATACAATCCCTGTTCGATCTTAAACCTGTAAAGACTGTGCGTGATGCTTTTAAAGGATTACCTTCACCAGATTATGAGCCTGTTCAAGTTCCGCCTATGACAATACAGGCTGACTGAACGGGGTGTTTTCACAGGATTATGGTAGCTCTGTCACCTCTGCTCTTTTTGGTTTATTGGCTGCTGCTTGGCGTGCTGGCGGTGGCGCTGGTGGCGTATCGGCGCGTCAACTGGGTTTGGTCGGCGGCGACGTGGGCGGCGGCGACGGGGGTGTGTGGCGTGGGGCTGCTTATTTGGCTGGGGCAGCGGCTACTGCTGCCGCTGCTGGTGGTGCTGCCGCGCTGGTCGGCCATGCTGCCGGTGCCACCATGGGCGTGGCGCATGGACGGGGTGGCGTGGGAGTTGAGCGGGCTGCTGTTGGGGATGATAACGGCCGTTTGTCTCACCCTCTGGCACGCCCAGGACGACACCCCCGGTTTACCCATCTTCGTGCTGCTGCTCCTTCTCACGGGGCTATCTACCATTTGGGCGAACACCTTGCCCAGCCTGATGGCCGGGTGGCTGCTGCTGACGGCGGCGTGGTTTGCCGTGCTGGCCGCGGCCAGCAGCCGCAATGCCGATGGCTGGTCGCTGCGGCTGAAGCGGGTGGCGTGGCATTTGCTAACGCTTTTTGGGCTGTGGCTGGTGGGCATTTTGGTGTCGCTTAACGGCAGCGAGAGTTTGGTGGTGGGGGCGGGCAGCCCGGTGGTGATGACAGTGGTGCTGCTGGCGGTGCTGGTGCAGATGGGGGTGTGGCCGCTGCATGGCTGGCGACCGCGCCAAGCCCCTTTGCCGCTGCCGGTGGCCTGGCTGCTCAACAGCGTGCCGCCGCTGCTGGGGGTGGTGACGCTGGTGCAGTTGGTGGTGATTAACGAAGCGGCACTGGATACCAGTTTGGCGTTTACGGCCGTTGGGCTGCTGGGGTCGCTGGTGGGGACTGTGCTGCTGTGGCGGGATTTGGCGAAGCCGGAGCGGGCTGTGGGCTGGGTGGCGCTGGCATTGGCGGGGCAAACCTTTTTGGTGGGGCTGTGGGGCGGGGTGGCGGCATTGCTGGCGGCGGCTTACGGGCTGGTGCTGGCGACGGGTATTTTGTTTTTGCTGGTGGAACGGCCGTTAAAGCGACCCCATCCCCTGTGGCGATATGGCTGGCGGCTGATTGCCCCCGTGTTGGCAATGGGAACTGTGGCGGCGGTGCCGCTGCTGCCGGGTTTTGTGGCGCAGGTGCAGCTTTATGAAGGCTGGCTGGAAAATGGGGCAGGGGTGCTGCTGCTGTTTGGGATGCTGCTGCATTTGCTGTTGATAACGGCCGTTTACCAGCTTATTCGTGGTGGTCAACCGGAAACCGAGGAACTCCAATTGGCGCGACCGGACAAGGTGGACGTGGCGGCGGGGCTGCTGGCGGTAGGGCTGGTGATAAACGGCCGTTGGGCAGCTATCAACCAATCAAGCCAAACCCAGTGGCTGGCGTGGGTCACGGTGCTGGTCACATTGATTGCCGCCGGGGTATTGTCCCGCTTTTTAAAGCAGGAGCAGTCGGTGTGGTTTAGCTGGCGCGAGATGCTGCCGTTAACGGAACGGTTGTGGTGGCTGTTGGCGCAGTTGGTGCGTCTTGGCCGCAGCGGATTGGCGGCACTAAAAGATGCGCTTTCCATTTTAGAAGGAGAAACGGGGCTGCTGTGGCTGCTGGCATTGCTGCTCCTGTTTTTGCTATTGTAGGAATTTCGACAGGATTGACAGGATTTTGTACAAACCTTTACCCAAATCCTGTTTAATCCTGTAAATCCTGTCAAAAAAATTTTCATGACGATTCCGACGATTTTTGAGTGGCTGGCGCGATTTGGCGCGTTGCGGGGTGAACCGGCGGCGTATTTGGTGGTGTTAACGGCCGTTATCATTCTCATCGCCTGGGATTGGCGGGCAAGTTTGGCCGGGCTGCTGGTTCACCACCTGCTCGCCTGGCTGCTTTTGGCCGATATGCTCGATCCTCGACTGGCGACAGTAAAGCTGGTGGCAGGGCTGTTTGTTTGCCTCATTTTCTATTGGACGGCACGGCAACTACAGCAGCGGCCAAAACCAGCGGAGCAGCGGCTGCGGCTAGGGCGGCTGTGGCTGCCGGCTTCGCTACCCCGGCGGCTCATTCTGACCCCACTCATGCTGCTGCTGGTGCTGTGGCTGGCGCAAAATCCTGCCTACGCCTTGCCAGGCGTGCCGGAATCGTTGGGATATTTGCCGCTGGCGGTTTACGGTCTGGCGGGGCTGGGACTGCTGGGCATGGCGAAAACCACCGACCCATGGCAAGCAGGGTTGGGGCTGCTTCTCTTTTTGACCGGGTTTGACCTGTTTTATAGCTATCTGGATCATTCGGCATTGGCATTGGCTTTGCTGGCGATTATACAACTGCTGGCGGCGGTGGCGATAGCCTATTTGGCGCAAGGGCAACGGCCGTTAACGGCGGTGGAGGCATGATGCGTTTGCCCGTTTTGCTGCTGCTATGGCCGCTGCTGCTGGCGTGTCTGGTGCAAGCCATCGGCTGGCTGCCCATTCCCCATCGTTCGCGCTGGCTCAATCGGTCACAGGTGGCAACGGCCATTGCGGCGGTGGGAACGCTGTGGGTGTGGTGGCGATTAACGGCCGTTTCCCCCGCCGCCAGCCTGCCCATGCCTACCACCCATGCTTTGACCATTAGCTCCACAACGCTTGCCCTGCTGCCCAGTGGACAGGCTTTGTGGCAGATCATCTATGCCTTGGTGACGCTGCTGTTTGTGGCGGCACTCATTTGGCCGCAAGGAGAGCAATTTGTGACCGGAACCCTGGTGGCCTTGTCGCCGCTGGCGTTGGCGCAGTTGGTGCCAATTTTGCCACTGCAAGCTGTCGGCATTTGCGGCGGGCTGGCTCTGCTGGGTTTGGCGGCGCAGGACGGCCACGCAGAAGCGACATCGGCGGTAATGCGTTTTGTGTTGCTCATGCTGCTGGCACTGCCGATCCTGCTGTTGGTCGGCTGGTATGAGTCGTCGGGTGACGCGACACAGTTGGCACTGGCGGCGCGGCTGCTGCTGTTAGCCATGCTGCTGCTGCTGGGTGGCTTCCCCTTTTTTATCTGGGTCAGCCGTCTGGTGGTGGATGCGCCGCTGGGGGTGACGGTGCTGCTGCTGGGGGTGGGACAAACGGCCGTTTTTGCCTTCCTTTTCCAACTGCTCACCCTCAACCCGGCACTGCTGGCGGATGGCACGTTTGGGCAGTTGGGGCGGTGGTGCGGGGTGGCAACGGCGTTGGTGGGGGGTGTGCTGGCGTTAACGGCCGTTTATCCCCGCCGTTTGCTGGGGGCGCTGCTGCTGATTGACATTGGCTTTGGGCTAATCACGCTCACGTTCCCCCCCGCCATCGGCTGGGAGACGGCTCTGGCCCTGCTGCTGGTACGCTTGCTCAGTCTGCTGCTGGCGTTGGTGGGGCTAAATTTGCTGGAGGCCAACCAGGGGCGGTCGCCGTTTGCGCTGCTGCTGTTTGTCTATAGCTGTCTGGCACTGCTGGGGCTGCCGTTGACGGTGGGTTTTGGTGGGCGGTGGGTGATTTTGGCGTTGGTGGCTGAGGTGGTGGGGGGAGAAACGGCCGTTTCCTGGCAAACCATCCTCCTTCTCCTCGCCACCGCAATGGGAACCTACGGCCTCTTCCGGCTCCTTGCCCTGTTCTTTGCCCCCCAACCCCACACCGACACACCCGCCCAACCACCCGAACCCCTCTGGCTGCGCGGCCTGCTGGCCTTGCTGCTGCTAATTGGGCTATGGTTAGCCGCCTTCCCCCAGGCCCTACTTAGCTACGCCCACAATTTGGCAGCACTATTCGGTTAACCGTTATGCCCAACACACCTCCCCGCATTTACCTTTGCCCGCCCCATATGTCTGGCTATGAGCAGCAATATGTGCAAGAGGCGTTTGCCAGCAACTGGCTGGCTCCCCTTGGCCCCAATGTAGATGGGTTTGAAGCGGAGTTTTGTGCGACGATTGGCAGCCGCTATGGGCTGGCAACGACCTCCGGCACCGCCGCGCTGCATTTGGCAATGCGGCTGCTGGGGGTTGGGACGGGGGATGAGGTGCTGGTCTCAACCTTTACCTTCTGCGCCAGCGTCAACCCCATTTTGTATCAGGGGGGCATCCCAACGTTTATTGACAGCGAGACCGTCTCCTGGAATATGGATCCCAATTTGCTGGAGGATACCCTGCGGCGACGGGCGCAGGTCGGCCGGCTGCCCAAAGCGGTGGTGCTGGTGCACATTTTTGGGCAATCGGCTAACCTTGACCCAATTGTGTCCCTGTGCCAGCAGTATGGCGTGGCACTGATTGAGGATGCTGCAGAGGCGGTTGGAACAACTTATAAAGGAAGCGTGCCGGGTACATTTGGGACTCTTGGCGTTTTTTCCTTTAACGGCAACAAAATTATTACGACCACGGGCGGTGGAATGCTGGTTTCGGATGATGCGGCCTTGATGGCGCAGGCACGCAAGCTAGCCACCCAGGCACGTGATGATGCCCCCCATTATGAGCATACCGAGGTGGGATACAATTATCGGCTGAGCAATGTGCTGGCGGGAATTGGGCGGGGGCAACTGCGGGTATTGGCTGAGCGGGTGGCTGCACATCGGCAAAACTTTGCCTTTTATCAGGAGACATTGGGGCATCTGCCAGGGATTGCCTTTATGCCCGAAGCCCCGTGGGGCTGCCACAGCCGCTGGCTGACTTGCCTGACCATTGATCCCACCCAGTTTGGTGCCGACCGCGAGACAGCACGCCAAACGCTGGAAGCGGCCAACATTGAGGCACGCCCCGTGTGGAAGCCGATGCACATGCAGCCCGTCTATGCGGGTTATGAGGTGGTGGGGGGTGGGGTGTCGGCCGGGATTTTTGCTCAAGGGCTGTGTTTGCCGTCGGGGTCTGGGCTAACCCCAAACAATCTACAACGCATTGTTAATATTCTTAAACAGACCGCCCGACAAATGTGAAAGTCGAGGTTTAAAGCCACTATGAACCTTCACAAAACTGCCGGCTTTTGGCACATAGGTTGCTAAAATTGAAAATAAATGAACTGAGCAATTGGTCTAAGAAAAACAATGATTAGAGGGATCATGACAGCATAAGCTACTGTCTCGCCAAAGAATGTCAGAGTGTTGCTGGGCTTGAACAAAGATTGAATCCATTTTGCGGCAAAAAGACCAACAAGTATGATAGCTGTAACAAGATAAACATTCTCGCGCATATTTAAGGAGGTATAGGCAAGAGGATTGACAACTTTGCTCCACATACCAACAGTTGCGGTTAGTGATTCTGCGCGAAACGGAACCCATGCTAACATAATAACAGGAAGCGTAATAATAACACCTCCTACATTGCTGATATAGGTATTGAGCTTGTGGCTAGATGGCTTAACTAACCGATAAATGTAAACGACCAGAGCATGATATATCCCCCACAACAGAAATGTCCAATTTGCTCCATGCCATAATCCCATGATGGCCCATGTCATAAAGAGAGCCTTGGTCTTTTGATTGTCTTGTACTGCACCAGACAGGCCATGTACAGAGTGCTCCCGAACCTTAACACCAGCAAGGGGAAGATATAGATAATCTCGAATCCAGCTAGATAAGGAAATATGCCAACGACGCCAGAAATCTCTTGGCGAAGTTGCCAAATAAGGGAAATCAAAGTTTTCAGGGAAATTGATGCCCATTAGTTTTGCACTTCCTATGGCTATGTGTGAGTAAGCACTAAAATCGAAATATATTTGGAAGCCGAACAGGAATGCCAATGTCCAAACATCTAATGCACTCATCGTTGCAACAGGCATTGCAAAGCCTGCATCTACAAGGGGTGCAATGTTATCTGCCAACACAACCTTGAGAAACAAGCCCTGAATAATTCGGCGTAGCCCTAATGCTATATTATCCAGTGTGAAAGGAGGACGGTGTGCCAATTGATCCGTTACTTCTGCGGCTCGCAAAATTGGGCCAGCCACAAGCTGAGGGAAAAAAGTTACATAACAGGCATATAGAATAAAATCTTTTTCTGGTTTGATGTGTTCGCGGTATACATCAATTGTGTAGCTGACAGTTTGAAATGTATAGAAGCTAATGCCTAATGGCAGAATAATGTTCAGGGTCAATGGTCTTAAATCTGCTCCCAAGAGGTTGGCAAGTCCAATAGCATTTTCAGAAAAAAAGATGAGATACTTAAAATAAAACAATAAACCAAAATTAATAAACAAACTCGCGTATAGTAGTTTCTTTTTGTTTTTTTGTTTTGCTTTTGGTATTTGTAAAGAAACAAAGTAATCAACGATAGTAGAAAGCAACATAACCGGGACAAATTCTATTCGCCAAAACCCATAAAATGCCAAACTTACAAACAATATGAGAAACAATCTACTGCGATAAGGAAGAATCCAGTACAGCAATACGATAATCGTGAGAAATATGATGTATGTGAGTGAATTAAAAATCATTTTTGGCTTTCTTCGTTAATTAACGATATCAACTCTTTATATAATGCTTCAGCAAGTAACTGATGACCACTTGACTGAAAATGCATAAAGTCAAGCTCATTGTTCCCATCTGCTGTTGTAGATGACTTTACCCCCCAATATTCTGCTGGCACTAAATTTTCGAGATCGACATGCCTGACACCTTGACTTTGGGTAATGCTGGCTATCTCAGCTTTAAATGTATTGTATTCATCCATGTTGTATGGGGGTTGGACATCATTCCGCAAAGGTACAATATAGGTTAATACAATAACATTATGGGTTTTAGCTGTGTCTAAAATGGCGTTAAAAGCCTCTATATTTTGGCTGTAATTGCCGGGAATGACCCTTCTTACTGATGAGGGATTGATGCCTAATGCCCAATTTCTAAATTTGTATAAATCGGTAAACAGCTTTCCTCGTGAGATTGGTCTTCGCTCCCATAAGGAGGAAGATTCAGCCAGGTTGTCGTTCAAGAATTTTTCTACTTGTTCTTGCACAGTATCATTCAGGGCTGCCATATCATTACCAGCGGAATCCTTGTCACCATTAGCAGCCAAGAGTGTACGGCCAATGTTAGTTTTGCTTAAACGACTTGCGATTTGGGAATCCTGAAATATATCGGCTAATTCGGGTCGAATGCCTGTTTCTCTCATATCATCAAAAACAATTGGGAGTACGAGTATGTGAACTGGTAGCCTTTCCAGGAGATATTCAAACAAGATATAATGTTCTTGCAAGCTGGCATTAGGCTGAGAAAATGCCATGAAGTATTGTAAGGATTGCTTGAATTTACGATGAAGTATAGCAGTTGCAGTTTCATCACTCTCTTGTTTTTGATTAATGGCGTGGATTTGAGAGTTTCCTAGCCAGAGAATGAGATCGCTATTATCTTGCAAATAGCCATCAATACACGAGAAAGCATCTGACAGGACACTACAATGAATTGGAACGCCATCTGCTTTGGCAAATAATGATTGTGTTGCTTCACCCAAAGCTAACTCATCAAATTCTACATCTATGCCTTGATTTTGATAGAGGATTAACATGATTATTCCCAGAAATCCGCCTAGTAAAACAGGTAATATCTGACTGTAGAAGTTTGCTCGTTTATTATTGATCATAGGATATTTGTTTATTATGCACTCGATTTGCTGGGAATTATACAATTTTCAAGAAAATATCACATAGGCAGGCAAATTGAGTAAAAAAATCCGTGAATAATTTTTGGGAAAGCATAGGACTAACTGGCTATTAATAGCTTGGTTAGGGTCAATGGTATTATTCATTCACGATGATTGCACGTTTTTTTTACCAATAGGTAATATGATCCTTAACCATTTGCCTATACAATGCTTTTGGCAATAGCGGGCGGGAACCTATGTATGGCAAATAGTTACTTCTTTTTCAGGCACAAAAGTTGTCTGGCCTTCACTACATTTTGTCTCAGGAAGTAGGCAAATGAGAGATGCACCGGAAAATCAAACTGAATTGGGACTTAACACGCAAGCAATTGCTGCGCGTAGGATGGTGTTTCTTGGTTCTTTTGGAATGGAAAAGTTGCGAAGGGACCAAACGGTCGAAATAATTGTCTTGCGCAGTGCCCACTATGACCTCTCACAAATTAAGGCAATTCGATCGTTGTTAAACGACACCACGGTTACAGGACAGCCTATTGATATGGTTACCCACCTAGCAACCAATATGAGGAGATTATGTGTGGTATAGCAGGAATTATCCTGAAGCCTGATAAGGCATTGGTTGATTTAGATCTGCGGCTTGGGGCAATGGCTCTCAGTATGGCGCATCGTGGGCCAGATGATCAAGGGGTTTATATTTCGCCAAACGGCCGTTTTGGGCTTGTCAATCGTCGTTTAGCCATTCGTGATGTGTCTTCGGCCGGCCACATGCCGATGATAAATGCAAATGGCAACGTCATCATTACCTACAATGGCGAAATCTATAATGCGGATGAACTGCGAAGAGAACTTGAAAACAAAGACTACTCTTTTTTCTCTAACAGCGACACAGAAGTTATTTTGCACGGGTATGAGGAATGGGGAAAAGATGTAGTTAAACGCTTGCGCGGCATGTTTGCTTTTGCCATTCTGGATTGTCGTGCAGGGGACGATAATCATTCATTTTTAATAGGCCGAGATCATCTGGGTATTAAGCCACTTTATTATACCGAAACAGATTCAGCCTTTATTTTCGGGTCTGAGCTAAAGACTGTTCTGGCATCTGGACTCGTTAGTGATGAGATCAACCCGGCTGGACTTTATGGATATTTAGCGACCGGGAGTGTTCCTGGCCCATTGACCATTTACAAACATATTAAGACCTTACCCTCCGCCTCTACTTTGGAGGGCAAAACCTGCCTATCAGAGTTTGGGGAACCAGCCAATTATTGGCAAATTTCGACCACCGTTGACCAGACACTTACTTATAGTGAGGCTCTGTCTGAAGTCCGCACACTGTTGGCAGATACGGTACGTTGTCGTCTTGTGAGTGATGTGCCTTTAGGCGCATTTTTGAGCGGTGGCCTGGATTCAAGTGCTATCGTCGTTTTGATGCGTGAGGCAACATCTGGACCTATTCGCACCTGTTCCATCGCCTTTGCTGATGATGGATATGATGAATCTTTTTATGCCAAAACTGTAGCTGAGGCAATTGGGGCAGAGCATTTTGAGCGACGCATAACGGCCGTTAATGTTGCTAGTGAACTCGAAAGCATTTTATCCGCGATGGATCAGCCAACAGTTGATGGGATTAACACCTATTTTGTCTCGCAGACGGCACGTCAAGCTGGCTTGACCGTCTCCCTATCAGGCCTGGGTGGTGATGAGTTATTTGGGGGTTACCAAAATACGTTTTCACAGGTGCCAGCTATTGCTAAGGGTCTTCATCTTGCTCATAGAGTACCGGGGGTCGCGCCGCTTATGCGATCAGCCCTGGGGTTGCTGCCTGAAAGCAAACAAGAGCGTTTTAGCCGAATTGGCTATGCTCTGGAACAGCCGCCCTCTTTGGGTGCAGCCTATTTAACACGACGCGGGTTGTTTGCCCCAAGTTTTGTACAGCGTTTGATGACGCCAGAATGGTGGCAACAAGCTAAAGAGCAGTTTGACTTGGGTCATTATGTCGCTGCCAACATAAACGGTATGGGGCATAAAGATGAAAGCTTCTCGAAAATTAGCCGCGCTGAGCTAAAGTTGTATACGCATAATCAATTGCTGCGTGATACAGACATCATGAGTATGGCACATTCGCTGGAAGTCCGGGTGCCGTTTCTGGATGTGCGGCTGGTAGAAATGCTGCTACGTTTGCCAGCAGCCATCAAGAATCATCAGCCAGAAAAGCATCATACGCCTAAGCCGCTGCTTGTTCAGGCTTTACAGGGCATTTTGCCAACGGCCGTTAAACAACGCCAGGACAAAAAAGGGTTCACCTTTCCTTTTGCACTTTGGCTGGAAAAGCATTTACAAGAAGAAACCCAAAACCGCTTGCAACTTGTAAAAACGCAAGGTTGGCTTAATGCAAAAGCTGTTGATGAACTGTACCTTGCATATCAAGCAGGACATGTCCATTGGTCTCGCATATGGGCTTTAGTTGCCCTTACATCCATTATTTAACCCATGCAACCCCGTTATCAATCAACTGGTATCATGCTTTTGGCAAGCTTGTTTTTATTGGGAACTTCATATAAAAGCTTGTATTCTCAAATTCTTACCAACCGAGCATCTATAATCATGATTCAAGCAATGCCAGAACAAACAGATTTGAGCAATACGTCTGCTGTTCATTTGCTGGAAAGGGCATGGGAGCAAAATGATGAGAATAAAGCGGCCGTTCGTTTGTTATTTGCACACGCCGTGGCTACTAGAGATTTGGAGCTGGCTAACACTTACTATGATCAATGCAAACAGTTGGGCAGTTGCTATTGTGCTGAACCATTACACTTAGGAAAGTTATATTGGGAGACAAACCAAAAAGAACAAGCCATACAGCTATGGCAAACAGACGTTATCGCCAATCATTGTTCAATTCATGAACTACAACTACTTCTTGTTCCCATTCTGGAAAACACAGAGATTGACGCCAAAGCCATACAGCTTATCAAAACATTAAGCGACGATATCTTAGCCCAGCGAAAGATGTCAGCCGAAGACTATATAGTTTGGGGACGGCTAATCTTTTTAACCCTGCAAGATATTGAGTGGGCAAACGAATGGTTTCTTATGGCTGAACAGGTATATCCAAATGATGCTGGCATTCTTTATCACTTGTTTAACTTGGCGGTGGTACTAGATCAACAGGATCGCGCTCTCAGCTACCTGGATCGCTTTCAAGTTGCTCCAGGTCACGATTGGTGGATGTCAAACGCCGATATTTATAAAAACCGTGCCAATCTTATGCAGAAGGGGCAACCGTAATGCAAGAAACACCTTACCGACTGGCTGTACTACTGTCACATCCTGTTCAATACCATGCGCCCTTGATGAAGCAATTAGCGGCACATCCCTTGCTTGATCTCACTGTTTATTACATGAATGATCTCGGTTTACGAGAAACAGATATTGCGGGTTATGGCAAAGCTTTACAATGGGATGTGCCACTACTCGATGGCTACCGCTATCAATTCTTGCGCAATTGGTCTTTGCGACCAGATGGGCAAACAGCCTGGACATCCTTTAATCCTGGTATTGTTACAGAGTTGGTCAAGCACAGGTATGATGCCTTGCTTATTCTAAGTTACTATAAAGTGACCGATATCATTGCTTTATTGGCCGCACGTATGACGGGTACGCCAGTCATTTTCCGGGGAGATGTTCTGCTTAATCATGAAATGTCAGGGTGGAAATCCAGGCTAAAAGAGGTGTATCTACGGCTGTGGTGTCGGCAGCTTGCGGCCGTGCTGCCAATTGGTACGTTGGCAGAGCGGTTTTATAGACACTTTGGTGTACCTGAACGAAAAATGTTCCGCTCAATCTATGCTGTTAACAACGAGTTTTTTATCGGCCAGGCGGAGGTGCTTAAGCCCCGGCAAGCCGAATTGAAACAGCAGTTGGGTATTGCACCAGATACACCGGTTGTCCTGTTTGTCGCTTTAATGCGGGCGTTTAAACGGCCGTTAGACATCATACAAGCCTTCACAAAAGTAACTCAGAACGCAGCCCTGGTTGTTGTTGGTGAAGGCCCGGAATATCCGAACGTCCAACGCTATTGCCAGGAAAACCCATCTCCAAACATCCATCTGGTGGGCACCAAAAATCAACAGGAACTCGCCCGTTTTTATGCAATGGCCGACATTTTTGTTGTCCCCTCCGGCAAAGGAGAGGCATGGTGTTTGGTAATCAACGAAGCTATGTGCTTCAGCTTGCCCATTATCGCTACAGACGCAATCCCATCTGCCGTCGATCTGGTTCAAGAAGGCAAAAACGGATTCATTTATCCTGTTGGTGACATTACTCAGTTGGCTAAGAAGCTTGCACAGCTTCTAGCAAATCATGAGATGCAGAAAACAATGAGCGCATCTTCATTGCAAATCATTCGTCAATACAATTACGAGGCAAATACCGAAGCTATACTACAAGCCTTATCATTTGTGGCGAAGCTTTAAGCAATCAATTAAAGCAACAACTTCTAGTGCCTCGGCTTTATAAATTTGCGGGGTCAAAGTGCTTGAAAACACGATCTGTTATCCCTCAAATTTAGAAAGTTACGGTACTAGCACCCCAAGCATATGAGTAAAACCGTTTTAATAGTAGGCAATGAACAACCCAGCACACTTGAAGCATCTTACGCAGCAGCTTTTAAAAAGCTCGGTTGGAAAGTTGTCTTTTGGGAACCTAACAGCGCAATGCACCTCACGACCCGTGGAGGAAAATTGGGCTACCTATTCAGCAACTTTGTTACGATTGAACCATGGCGACAAAAAGCGAGCCAACTGCTCTTGCGGGCTGTGAAAATAGCGCAGCCAGATTTGCTATTAGTGATTGCCACAAATGGTATTCGTCCAGGAACACTAGGGCAAATCAAAGCCTTATCACCACATACCATTATGTATTGCTTGTATCCCGACAGCCCACACAATTTGGATAATGAAAGAATTCTATCCTTTCCCATGTTTAACAGACTCATGACGTCATCACCCGCTTGGCAGACCTCCTTCAAGCAGTTGGGAGCAAACAATGCGACCTATTTACCCTTTGCAGCCGATTCGCTCTTGCACAGGCCGATAACACAAAATCCTAGTAATTCACTTACCGATATTAGCTTTATTGGGGATTGGCGACTTGAAAGAGAACAAACATTAGAAGCATTAGCGAATTTCAATTTGCAAATTTGGGGTGGTAAACGTTGGAAACGGGTACAAAAAGGATCCCCACTGAAAAAAGCATGGACCGGTCAAGTTGCCCTCGGCACAGATTTTGCTAAAGCATGTGGTCAAAGCAAGATTTCACTCAACATAATGGATGCTGTGACCTGGCCTGGCCCCAATATGCGAACTTTTGAACTGCCAGCCTGCCGCGCATTTGCTCTAGCAGAACGCACACCAGCTATCTTGGAAATTTTTAAAGAAGGGCAAACAATTGAATGCTTTGCCAGTGCAACTGAAGCACGGGATAAAATAGCTTATTATCTAAAAAACGAAACCCTCCGCTGGAAAATTGCTGCGGCTAGTTATGATTTTGTCATCAATCAAGGACACACCTATCTCGACAGAAGTAAACAAATTGCAAATTGGGTAGAGGTAGATCTACAACGGAACAAATTCAATGGACAATGATTATTTAGTTAGCATTCTGTTGCCATCTTGGAATACACAAGAGCATTCCATTGCCTTCCTCAATTCCTTGATTGAGCAAGACTACCCACTTCATCAATTGGAAGTTGTTGTTGTTGATAATGGTTCACAAGATGATTCAGTTGATAGCTTGAAAAAATGGGCGTCTACAGAGATTGCTCAAAATTTGCGGGCATTTAAGCTAATTGAGCTGCCAACTAATCGCGGTATTGCAATGGCTTACAATATAGGCTATGAACATGCTGATCCTGAAGCATGGGCAATCATTCGTGCTGAAAGCGATGTTGTCTGGGAATCGGATTTAGTTAGCACATTGACGGCTACCCTAAGACAACATTCGATAGCAGGGGTAGTGGGCGCACATGGGGCACTATATGGTAAACCGCAAGAAATAGACCATGCAGCCCGCTATATAAATTGGTGGACTGGAAACATGTCCAACCAAACTCCTCAAAACATTGTTGAGTGTGATTGCGTATTTGGCCCCACCTTTATTATTCGGCAGGCCTGTATTAAACGCTTAGGTTATTTTTTCAAAGAAGATCGTTTCTTTGCAGATGAGTTAGCATTTTGCACACGCATTAAACACGCTGGTTATCAGGTGCTTTATAATCCACAAGCGCGTGCTTTTCATAAAGTAGCTGGTAGCACATCACAGCTTACATCCGCTCGTTTTGACTATATCGCTTACTTTGAAAAATACTTGTTGTATTTAGAGCAAAATACATGGTATAGAAATATAAGCATATTTTTATATGCTGCATTATACGCTCTTAAACATCGAAAAATATTAATTATTCATGCGATGAGAAATGCTATTTCCCAAAGTATTTGTGGCAAGAAAACATTAGCACCTCAGCAAAGAAGTGATATGTCAATTCCTGAATGGTTAGCCGAAGAAAAGCAGGCTCTTCGTTTTGATTAAAGAGGATTCATGATCGCAAAAACCGACTTATACTTATGCCCTATTTGTAATGGAGACTCTTACAAACTATATGACGGCCATGATCGGGTTTTCTCGAACCCAAGAGCTTTCCAGATACAAGGCTGTACCAACTGCGGCGTGATTTTCACATGGCCATCCTTGGAATGGGAGGAAATGAAGCTTTTTTATCCCGCAGAATACAATGTTGGCAATCAAAGTCAGCCACTGCTCCCAAACATAAAGCAACGGCATCAGCGTGCATTACTCAAAACTGTAAAACACCACCATGATTTCATAAAAGATTGCGGGGGTTATGGCAAGCTTCTCGATATTGGTTGCAATATGGGGCATTTCCTGTATGGAATGCAGCAATTCGGATGGCAAGAAATTTATGGATTAGAACCGTCAGAGGCAGCTGCTCAGTATGCCGAAAAAAGCCTGGGGATTTCAATCTGGCGTAATTTGTTTCCCGATATTATAGGACTTCCTCAGCAACACTTTGACGTTATCACAATGTTTCATGTGTTTGAGCACTTACATAATCCCGTGGAGGCACTAGCCACTCTCCATACTCTTTTGGCCCCTGGCGGTTTATGCCTAATCAATATCCCGAATCCAAACTGCCTGGAACGACGTGTTTTTGGAGAAAAATGGTGTGGTTTTGAAGTTCCTCGCCACTACTTCACTTATCCACCGGATACCTTTAAACAATTAGCCCACGAAAATGGTTTCACGGTTATTGCAGACCGATACATTGATCATCCACTTGGCTCTACGCTCTTAAGTATAAGGTTTGCATTATCTGATACTAACTGGTTGAAATGGTGGCTCCCTGTCGAACGATTATTATCAATAGGATTAATAGGCAAAACGCTTAACCCTCTATTCTATATCCTGCAAAAATTTGGGTGGGGAACATCAAGAGCTTATGTACTAAAGCGAGCTTCTGAATTGTGATTCTGTTGATTATTGTTCTACAACCAAGTAATCGCTCATTTTAACTTGGTGATTTTAACCGTAAGCTACACTCGAAACCACCAATTGTTTTCGGGTATGACTCAGTGGTGAAAGTTTGAAAATACAATTACTTCGCAATTCTCTTTCAACGCTATTAAAAGTCGTTCTATCAACTATTTTAGGATTGTTTTTGCCACCTCTTATCATTACGCGAATGGGATTAGATGCTTTTGGTATTTGGGGGCTGATTTTACTTATTAATGTGTACACGGTTTTTTTAGATCTGGGGCTAGAATCCAGTTTAATAAAACACATTGCTGATGCTTATACGGACAATGATTTAGAACGAATTAATGGCTTTTTTAGCATAGCAATGACAGTTTATGCTATCATTTTTTGTTTTGGCCTACTCATTGCATTTTATGGCAGTCGTTTTATTACTTTACTACTTATCAGATCTACAGATGCACTGCAATACCAACTAATCGTTCAGCTTTATATAGTAGTTGCTTTTGGCAATTTACTCGTTATACCCCTTGCCAGTACCCTAAAAGGTTTACAGCTATATGATAGAAGTAATTTTATTGAGATTCTGGCAGCTTTTATTAATGCGCTAGGCTCAATAACTGGCCTTGTATTTGGATGGGGCATAATGAGCCTCTTATTTGGTGTTGCGTTAGCGATGTTTTGGCGATTGGGAGTTTACACTTATTTTGTTCGTAAGAACTTGAGAACTTTAAAGTGGCGAAAAATAAGCACAAACAATTTAAAGTTGCTCAGAGATTTATTTTCTTTAAGCCCTGCGGATATATCTGTTCGTATTTATTCTGTTGCGACGCAATCTGTTATTCGTTTTGCATTAGTAACTTACGGGGGTTTGGTCGCTGTTGGTGCCTACGAAATTGCGAAACGGGTTGTGGGGCAAATAAGCGGTATGTCAACAACCATTTTTACTCCCCTATTACCAACAGTTTCGGTGTTAACTCGTCAAGATCGTCAACAAACCCTATTGCAACTTTTAGAAAGAAGCCTTCTATACTTAAGTATTGCTTCAATGCCAATTCTTGTGTTTATGCTCTTGCACTACGATGCCATTCTACAAGCCTGGTTAGGTGTTGAAGATGTACAAATGATAGCTTTAGCAGGGCGGCTGTTACTTCTTGCTACTTGCATCGATCTATTTACTGGTCCAGTTACCACTGCTGCAGTGGGCATGGGTACAGCCAGAATAACGATTCTGAAATTAGCAGGGCCTTTAATACTTTATGTTACCCTGATTCCGCTGTTTGGGTATTTATATGGCTTTACAGGTATTCTGGTTGGCGAAACAGTTGCTCTAATTGTTGGAACCCTGATTGGACTTTATGTTTTTAAAAGTTGGACATCAATTCCTGTTTTATCAATGGCTTTCAAATATATTGTCCAAGTGTGTTTGTCCGCTATTCCATTTGCCTTAGTAATTTGGTTTCTCTGGAAATCAAGCTCTTTATGGTGGGGATGGCAGAATCTATTGGTGTGGGGCAGTGTCTTCACTGGTTATTTGCTTGTAACAGCCGTTATTTTCCGTATCACTGGCATACTGTCATCCTATGAAATCAATCTGGTTGCTGCCCTGTTTCAGCGGTCTACAAATAGGGCAAACCCGCTTTAAGGATTAAACGAACTTATGGAAGCAGGCTATTTCAAATATAGGTATCGCAAAAGAAATTTTCGCAAAGGGAGTACCCATGCATCGCTTGTTGCATTTATGGCAATCTTTCTTGCTTTGATAGCTGCAACAGCATTAAGCTTATTCTTTACAGATAAAATCTTAGGTGTCTTAACAGGTCTTAGCCTAGTGCTTGGCATTTACCCATTCCTGCACTATAAAAAAGACCCTACGCTATTTGCGCCTCCTTATGTTTTATCCATCCTTTTATTGATCAGCTACCCACTGCGCTTAATAACACTTTTGTTTTTTAGCGAATATGCCGCCATCGATCAGCACGCAGGTCTGTATGTAGGTAATGGCACCTTGATGCGCGAGACAATGGGGTTAATCGTGTTGGGGCAAATTGGGTTTCTCATTGGATATTACAAAACACCAAATATTTTTTTACAGAAAGTGGCGGAGATCAGCTATAGTTTTCAAGGTACTCTAGACACGCTTGCCCGAAAAGCATTTTTCTTATCTTATGCTGTTTGGGCAATACAATTAATCCGCAAGTTTACAGGCTCTGGGGTAACCTTTAGCTCACTGGGAGCCAATTACAGCGCAAGCACTAATCAAATTTTTTCCTGGGCAAGCGATCTCTATATGTTTGCTGCCGCCTTGGCTGTTGTTTACTTAGCTGGCTCGCACCCTAAAAAAGGGTTTGATAAGCTGCTAGCCTTGCTAGCCCTTCTTCCCCCGTTTATCCAACCACTTATTATTGACCCTGGTGGCAAAACCCCCCTCCTTAACATCATCTTTGTTATCATAGCCAGTATTATCTTAGCTGGGCGCAAAATGCGTTTGTCTTATGTCATTTTTTCATTAGCCTATCTTGTCTTCTTTGTGTGGCCTTTTGTGTCGTCATATCGAGACTTGGCTTTGTCAAATGGCTTAAATCGAAACACAACATTGTCAATCTCGCAACAAGCAGCCATTAGCCGAGTAGCATTGCAGCAAGCTTATAGTGAAAGGCAACTTGATGTCATGATTGGTGATTTTAGCCGTCGTTTTGGAGCCTTTGACGCTACCTTAGTCACCTTGGCTCGTGTGCCAAGCACAATGCAGTACACTTACTTTAAGGATCTCGCCTTAGTACCTTTTGTCTTAGTCCCACGTATCATTTTTCCAATAAAGCCAGTGAGCATAACCCAACAACAATATTCGGTGAGAGTTTACGGAATGACAGGTGGGGGATCGGCTGCACCTTTCATCATAGGTGAGGGCTATTTAAATGGCGGTGCCTTAGGTGTGCCTATTCTAACCTGTGCTTGGGGCATTATGTGGGCAATATTTTATCGCGGCTTTTTGGTACCACGCCGAAAGGAATTAGTAGCTATTGCCTTGTATGCGGCACTCTTAACGAGGTTTGCAACTTCATTTGAATGGGCATTGATGTCAATGATTGGCTTGCCCTCTTTTCTCATTGTTTGGGCACCTGCTATTTATTGGTGTACATTGCCTGGTGGAAAACAGATAAGCAACCGAGGTTCTCTTGAAAGTATTACTGATAGCCCCTGATTTATTTGGCCCACCAGGTGGTATTGCTCGCTATGCCCAAATGGTTTGTCTGAGTTTAGTGAAGGCCGGTCACACTGTGGAGGCTGTGGTTTTAGCTGATCCTTCGAATACGCATGTACCAACAACCTTTGACACGCCAACATTAAACTATCACCCATGCCACGGGAACCGACTTGCTTTTGTGCAAAAAAGCATCGAAATGGCTCTAAAAATAAAGCCTGCGTTAATTCTTGTTGGTCATGTTAACTTTTCACCCTTAGGTTATGGCTTGGCAAAGCTAATTGGGGCTAAATGGGCTACATTCATTTATGGCATTGATGTCTGGCAGCCATTGCCCTGGCATCGGCGATTAGTCGTAAGGAAATCCGATCAGATCATTTCCATTAGCAAATTTACTGCCCAGCAGGCAGCTCAGAATAACAATCTGGGTAAAAAAGGTGACGTGCAAATTTTACACAATTGTCTTGCACCATCATTTGAAGTGGCAGCAAGACCAGAAAGGCAAAAACCGCCACGCATGAATTTGCTAACTGTTGCTCGCACAACGTTAGCAGAGCGGTACAAGGGACATGACTACGTTATTCGTGCGATGGCGATCATGCGGACACGTTTCCCCCAGCTTGTTTACCACATTGTGGGGGACGGGGATTGGCAGCCTGATCTGAGAAAATTGGCAGATGAGCTAGGCGTTAGCGAAAATGTTGTGTTTCATGGGCGTGTTTCTGATGAGGCTTTATTGCAACATTATATAGATGCGACCGTGTTTGTGATGCCTAGCCAGTGTGAGGGCTTTGGGTTTGTTTTTATCGAAGCAATGGCGCACGGAACGCCAGCTATTGGCGGCAACCTGGACGCCACACCAGAGGTCATCATGGATGGGGTAACAGGTTGTTTGGTGGATCCTACATCAGTGAATGCTATTGCTACCGCCATCTCCTATCTTTTGGAAAACCCGGCTCAGTGCGAGCAGATGGGCATAAACGGTCAGCAACATGTACAGGAAAAGTTTTCTTTTGACCGTTTTCAGCAAAATCTGCTCAAAATCATTGACAGATTTGTGGTAGATGGTCGCTAAGCTTTAGATTCAAGCAAGCGATGGTTAGCAAACCGCTGAATTTCTTCTCCTTCTTTGATAAGGGCGGCGTTGAAAGCGACAGGTATTGGTATAGCAGAATTTTGTGTATTGGTTTGGGTACTGTAAAGGTTTATATGAGAATATTGTATATTGTGCCCGATTTGTATGAACGGCCGGGTGGAATCGCTCGTTATGCGCAGATGGTCTGCCACGCTTTGGCAAATCCTAATTGCCAACTTCAGGTTGTTGTACTAATGGATCACCAAAAGAGCATACATGCCTACACACCCTCCTTGCCGGGAATAAGCTATTATGCTTGCAATGGCTCGCGCTCGCTTCTTGTGAGAAAATGTATTGAAACGGCCGTTAATCACCCCCCTGATATTATTTTAGTAGGCCACGTCAATTTTGCTCCCTTAGGTTTCATGCTGGCACAATTTGTACAGGCCAGGTATGCCACCTTTATTTATGGTGTGGACGTTTGGCATCCCCTTCCCTGGCACCGGCGCCTGGGGACACGACATTCTGATAAGATCATTTCCATTAGCCAATTCACCCTTGAACACGCTATGAGAAATCACAATGTTGGACAGCAAAAAAAGACGGCCGTTCTGCATAACTGTTTACCCGACAAGATTAGCATAGCAGATGATTGTCGTGAGCAAGGCTTATCGCTATCAATGCTAACAGTTTCACGATTAGTCAAACACAAAGGGCACGAATATGTTCTGCACGCCATGCCCCAAATATTACAAAGCTTTCCCTACCTGCTCTACCACATCGTTGGAGATGGTGAGATGGCTGAATCGCTCAAGCGTTTGGCGGCAGAGCTGGGCATCACACATGCTGTCCGTTTTCATGGGTGGGTTTCTGAAGAAAGCCTGCAAGCACATTATGCTGACGCTTCGATCTTTGTCATGCCCAGCCGGGGTGAAGGATTTGGTTTTGTTTTTATAGAGGCTTTGGCACGCGGGCTTCCCGTTGTTGCTGGTAACACAGATGCAACCCCTGAAGTCGTCATAGATGGGCAAATAGGTCTTCTGGTTGATCCCACGTCGGTTGAAGCTATTGCGACAGCCATCATCAGGCTTTTACAAGACCCTGAATTGCGGCGAGAGATGGGGCAAAATGGACGCCAATATGTCAATCAACAGTTTGGTTTTGCCCATTTTCAATACCTCCTGCTAACCTATATTGGTGAATTAGTGAACCAACAAAACTTTGCCGATCAAATGGCTGGATAAAGTAGATGAAAATTCTTCACACCATCGCCTCATTGGTACCTGAGACAGGCGGCCCAGCCCGTTCGGTAACGGGTCTGTGCAACGCCCTGGCTGACCAGAACGTGCAGGTACAGCTTGCCAGCCTTGATTTAGGTGAGGAATTTGCGCCACCCATGCGGCCGGCCTCACAGCAGGTAACGACAACGCTAGTCCCACGGCAAGTAGCCAAGGGATTGCGCCAAGTTTGGGTGCCACAGTTCCAACAAACGCTGCTGGCCTTGGCAGGCAGTGGGAAAATTCAATTGATTCATGACCACGGTTTGTGGGAACCAAGCAACCAGGCAGCGGCACAAACGGCCGTTAAACACAACCTCCCTCTCATCATCAGCCCTCGTGGTACGCTGGAACCGTGGGCCAGACGGCAAAAATTTATCAAAAAACAAGTTGCCTGGCACCTTTATCAGCGGCGCAATTTAGCCAGAGCCACCGTGCTGCACGCCACCGCCGAGGCCGAGGCCGAACATTTGCGCCAGCTCAATTTACGGCAGCCCATTGCCCTCATTCCCAACGGGCTAGAACTGCCTGTACTGCCAACGGCAAAGCCAAACAAAGTCGCTTCAGACAAGAAAACCATCCTCTTTCTGTCACGCATCCACCCAGTAAAAGGGCTGCTCAATTTAGTTGAAGCCATGCGGTTGGTGCAGCCGCACGGGTGGCGCGTGGTCATCGCTGGGCCAGACAGCAATGGGCATCAGGCTGAGGTGCAGGCCGCCATTGATGCCGCCGGGCTGAATGAGGCGTTTGTTTTTGTTGGTCCGGTTGACGACCATGCCAAATGGTCGCTTTATCAACAGGCAGATTTGTTTGTGCAGCCATCATTTAGCGAAAATTTTGGCATCTCGATTGCCGAGGCATTAGCAAGTGGCGTGCCCACCATTGCTACCCAAGCCACACCCTGGGCTGAAATCGAACAGCGGCAGTGCGGCTGGTGGGTGGATGTTGGCGCAGAGCCGCTGGCGCAGGCACTGCGGGTGGCAACTGAGCTAGATGATTCATGTCGGCGGGAAATGGGGCAAAACGGCCGTTTACTCATTGAACAAAAATACACTTGGCCTGCTATTGCTGAACAAATGACGGCCGTTTATGACTGGGTCTTACATGGAGGCACAACACCAACATGTATCGTTTAAGTAAGACTAGCGAAAAATTCACCTTGAGCAGCAACCAACCGCAATTACCCATTTCCGCTGTCATCCTCACCTACAACGAGGAAATCAATCTGGTTGGCTGCCTGCAAAGTTTGGTGGGCTGGGTTGGCGAGATTTTTGTGGTAGATTCGGGCAGCGAAGACCGCACGCAAGAGATTGCCAGAGAATATGGTGCCACCGTGCTGTGCCATCCGTATGAAGGGCCACGCCAGCAGTGGGAATGGGCGTTAGCCAACATTCCCTTTGCCCACGATTGGTTCCTTATGCTGGATGCCGATCTCAGAATCTCGCCCACGCTGCAAGAATCCATTGTCCAGGCCTTGTCACAACCAGATAGCTGTAGCGGGTATTATCTGGGGCGTTTGCAGCTTTTTCGCGGCCAGCCCTTACGACATGGGGGCATGTATCCACGCTACCAACTGCGGCTGGTGCGTTTATCCAAAGCATCCTTTTCGCAGGGCGACACCTTTATGGATGAACAATGGTCGGTAGCTGGCAAAACGGCCAGGCTAAAGGGTGATCTCATCGAAGAAAACGTCAAAGAAGATGACATCATGTTTTATCTGCAAAAGCATCTGCGCTATGCGACGCTCCAGGCGCAGCAAGAACTAATTTGGCGTACCAGGCGGACAGCAATGCCTGCCTTTTCATTGCCGGTGCTGCAAAACCCAACCCAGCGCAAGGAATGGTTGAAAGATTTGTGGAATCGGCTGCCGTTTTTTTTACGGCCGTTTATCTACTTCATTTATCGCTATATTTTCCGCCTTGGCTTCCTCGACGGCAAACAAGGCTTCGTCTATCACTTCCTCCAGGCCTGGTGGTATCGCGTCATAGTGGATATTAAATTGGAAGAACTTATCAAAAAAGAGCAGTTGACAACGGAGTATTAGATATGACCACAACGATTTTAGGAATCAATGCCTATCACGGCGGGGCTTCCGCCACATTGATCAGAGACGGCCAACTTGTTGCCGCCGTGGAAGAAGAACGGTTTACTCGGCAAAAATATTGGGCGGGTTTTCCCGTGCAATCCATTCAATACTGTCTGCAAGAAGCCGGCATCACCGCCTACGACCTTGACCACGTTGGCGTTTCCCGCAACCCCAGCGCCAACCTCATCAAAAAGGTGCGCTACGTGTTGACCCAGCGACCCAGCCTGGGGCTGCTGCGCGGTCGCTTGAAAACGGCCTCCAAGGCCAGCGACCTCCGCAGCCAGCTTGCCGAGGCACTTGGCCTGGATGCCAACAGCATCCGCGCCGAGTTCCACAACGTCGAGCACCATCGTGCCCATATGGCAAGTGCCTTCTTTGTCTCCCCCTTTACAGAAGCTGCCATTTTGTCGGTAGATGGGATGGGTGATTTTGTCAGCACCATGAGCGGACGCGGCAGCGGCACCCAAATGGAAGTAGATGAAACGGTTAACTTCCCCCATTCGCTGGGCTACTTCTACACCATGATCAGCCAATGGCTGGGCTTTCCCAAATACGGGGATGAGGGCAAGGTGATGGGGCTGGCACCGTATGGCGAACCACGCTATATGGACAAGATGGCGCAGGTGCTGCGGTTACAGCAAAACGGCCGTTTTGAACTCAACCTCGACTACTTCACCACCTTTGCCGACGGCGACCTGATGAAATGGGACGGCGGCTCGCCCACCATCCCCCTGCTGTTTAGCAACAAGCTCGTCACCCTGCTCGGCGAACCCCGCCAACCCGACGAACCGCTGACAAAATACCATGAAGATATCGCCGCTTCGCTACAACACATGCTGGAAAAAGCCGAAATGGACATCGTCTGCCACCTACAGAAGCAAACCGGGCAGACCAACCTGTGTATGGCTGGTGGAGTCGCCCTCAACAGTGCCTTCAACGGCAAAATCTTGCCCAATACCCCCTTCCAAGAAATTTACATCCAGCCGGCCGCCGGAGATGCGGGAACCTCCCTCGGTGTTTGCTACTACATCTATCACCAAATACTCGGCAACCCCCGCAACTTTGAGATGACCGATTCCTACACCGGCCCATCCTACTCCAACGAGGCCATTGAAAAGGCACTCCAACAGGCCAATTTGGTAGGACGTGCGTTAGATGATGATGCGTTGTGCAATCAGGCCGCCGAATTTGTTGCCAATCGCAATGTCGTTGGCTGGTTTCAGGGACGCATGGAGTGGGGCCCCCGCGCATTGGGCAACCGCAGCATCATTGCCGACCCGCGCTTTGCGGAAACAAAGGATATTCTCAATGCTCGCATCAAACGGCGGGAAAAATTTCGGCCGTTTGCCCCCGCCGTTCTCGCCGAAGCCACCGGGGAGTACTTTGACCAATCCTACCCTGACCCCTTTATGCTCAAGGTCTATAACGTGCTGCCTGACAAACACGATGTCATTCCGGCCGTTACCCATGTAGATGGAACGGGGCGGCTGCAAACCGTTGAGGAACATGTCAACCCACGCTATTATGGCTTGATCAAGGCTTTTGGTGAAAAAACGGGTGTGCCAGTCATTCTAAACACCTCCTTCAATGAAAACGAACCTATTGTTTGTACACCTCAAGAAGCCATTGATTGTTTCCAACGCACCAAAATGGATGTCCTGGTGATCGGTAACTATCTGGTTGAGAAGAAAGCATAATGGCAAAACTGTTGCTGCTCTCGCTGGTGTTTTCTCCTGACGGCGTTTCCACATCGGTGCTGATGAGCGAGCTTGCCCAGGAGCTACAGCAGGCGGGGCATGAACTGGTGGTGATGACCACCACCCCCCATTACAACGTTGAGCCGGAAGCGGTGGCGCGGCAGCCACTGCACCCCAAGTGGGGCAAGCTGCTGTATCAAAGCGACTATCACGGCATCCCCGTTTACCATGCCTCCATCCCGGTCAAGGGAAGCCGGGTGGGGGCACGGCTGCTGGATTACCTGCGCTTCCACGCCATCAGCACCGTGGCCGCGCTGCGGCTGGCGCGGCAGTGCGAGGTCATCCTGGTGCCATCGCCACCGCTCACCATTGGCCTAAGTGCCTGGCTCATTCGCCTCATTCGGCGCATTCCGTTTATCTACAATGTGCAGGAGATTTACCCTGACGTTGCCGTGCATTTGGGCGTTCTCAAAAACCCTACGCTCATTCGCTTTTTTGAACTGCTGGAGAAATTTATCTATCGCCAATCCCACACCATCACCGTGATCTCGGAGCGTTTTCGGGAACGGCTGCTGGCAAAGGGGGTTGACCCCAAAAAGCTGGTGGTGATTCCCAATTTTGTGGATACCGAGTTTGTGACCCCTGGCTCACGCCACAACCCGTTTTCGCGGCAGCACCAGCTTGATGACAAGTTTGTGGTTTTGTATGCGGGCAACATTGGGCTAACCCAAAACTTTGAGACCATCTTGGCGGCGGCGCAACAGCTAACGGAGTTACCCGATGTGCGTTTTCTGGTGGTGGGTGATGGAACGCGGCGGGAATGGCTGGCGGAACAGTTGGCAAAGGGTACGTATCCGAATGTGGTGCTGCTGCCCTATCAGCCGCGCTCGGTGGTGCCACAAATTTATGCCACTGGGGATGTGTGTTTAGTGCCTTTGAAGCGGGGAACGGGCAAAGAAACCTTTCCATCCAAAATCTATACGATTATGGCGGCCAAACGGCCGGTTATTGCCGCCACTGACCCCGATTCTGAACTAGCCGATCTGGTTAACCATGCCGATTGTGGCTGGGCGATTGCGGCTGAAGATGTGGCGGCACTGGCTCAGGCCGTGCGGGCGGCGTATGCCGATGAGCAGCAGCGGCAACAGAAGGCAGAGGAAGGGTATCGCTATGTGCTGGCGCACCATTCGCGGCAGGCGGTGGTCAAGCAATATGATCAGTTGATTCGGGATGTGGTGGCATCGAAGTTGAAGCAGTATGAGCAGCATAAGCCAATTGTCTCCTAAACGGGTTTTGGTAACGGGGGCAACGGGGGCGGTGGGGCCGGCTTTGGTGGCACTGCTGCTGGAGCGTGGGTACCGGGTGCGGGTGTTGCTGCGGGGGGAAAACGGCCGTTTTTCCCCCAACGTCGAAACCATCACCGGCGACATCACCGACCCCGCCGCCGTCCACCGCGCCGTCGCTGGCTGCCAACTGGTTTTTCACCTCGCCGCCAAGCTCCACCTTAACCCCACCGAAGCAACGGCCGTTAAGGATGCGTATCAGCATATTAATGTTGATGGCACCCGAAACGTCGTGGAAGCCGCTGCCGCCGCCAATGTCGAACGGCTCATCTTTTTCAGCACCATCAACGTCTACGGCACCACAACCCCGCCACAGGTATTTGACGAAACCAGCGTACCTCACCCCGAAACCATCTACGCCCAAACAAAATTAGCGGCTGAAAACATAGCTTTATCTCTTTGTTCACCCACAGGCGAGCCAAAAACTGTTATCCTACGGCTAGCTTCAGTATACGGAGCCAACATGAAAGGCAACTACGTCCAGATTTTACGCTGGATACAAAAAGGGCTTTTCATTCCGGTGGGGCAAGGCCAAAACCGCCGCACGCTCATCTTTGACCACGACCTGGCACATGCGGCTCTGCTGGCTGCAGAACACGCGCAGGCTCCCGGACAAATCTACAACGTGGCTGATGGGCAGCTCCATACCTTTCAGGAAATACTTGAAGCAATTTATCAGACACTAAACCGCAAGCCCTATCGCTTCACACTGCCACTCTGGCCTTTGCGCACAGGGCTGACGCTGATCGAGAAAACAGCCAACCTGGTGGGGCTGAACTCTCCCATTGCACCCATTCTTCTGGACAAACTAACTGAGGATATGGCCGTTTGCAGCCAAAAAATTCAGCGCGAACTTGGATTCGCCCCACAATACAATCTGGCAAATGGGTGGCAAATAACAGCAAACGCTTTAAACTATCCCTAAATCATTTGTAGTGATCCAGTAGGATATTATCATGATTCTTAGTCTTACCGCCGCAGTTCTGAGTTTTTTTGGCATTCAGGGTTTGCTTTGGTTAATCAAAAAACGCCAATTCCTGCTTGACATCCCCAATGAGCGCAGTTCCCATACCCAGCCCACACCACGCGGCGGCGGCGTTGTGATTGCCATCGTGACCATGCTTGGCCTCTGGATCACCTCCCTGTTCTCCCACAACATGCAATCCAGCCTCATCCTTAGCTATTCCGCCGCTGCCCTTTTGGTAGCAACCGTTAGCTGGGTTGATGATTTTCGCCCACTTTCCAACCGGCTCCGCTTTGGCGTCCACATCCTGGCGGCACTCATCGTCATCGCGGGTGTTGGCTATTGGCAAACGTTCAATCTGCCCATTTTTGGCAACATCTCCATTGGCTTTTTAGGCATTCCCTTCACCCTGGTTTGGGTTGTCGGGCTAATCAATGCCTATAATTTTATGGACGGCATTGATGGGCTGGCCGGTACGGTAGCACTCATTGCTGGCAGTGCCTGGGCCTTGATTGGGTATTATTATGGCTCCCCTGTTGTGGTTGACCTGGGATTGCTGGTGGCCGCCAGCAGCCTGGGGTTTTTGCTCCACAACTGGCCCCCGGCCAAAATCTTTATGGGGGACGTGGGCAGTGCATTTTTAGGGCTAACGTTTGCCACGTTACCGCTGCTCACCTTGCGTTTGGCTACCAAGGAACCATCAGCCAATCTGTTTTTGGCAACAGGAATGCTGGTTATTTGGCCGTTTCTGTTTGATTCTATCTTTACCTTCTTGCGCCGTCTTAGCAACGGCGAAAAAGTGTGGGAAGCCCATCGCACGCACTTATACCAACGGCTGGTTATTGCTGGCTTTCGCCACAGTTTTGTGACGGCACTCTATGCTGGCTGCACCATTTTCGGGGTCTTTCTCTCCGTGGTGTGGGTCTTGAACCGGCTGGGCGACACCAAGATTATTGTCATTACGCTGTTTATGATCTGTGTCCTGCTGGTTGGGTATGTTTCTTCCAAAGAGGTAAAGTCGGAGACAAACGGCCGTTTTTCCAAACTCAATATCATGAATCCCTCTCGCTTACGCAACCGCCACTTCTTTTTACTTGATGTCCTAACACTCATCTTAACACCCACCATTACCCTCATGCTACGGCTAGACACACTTTGGATTTCGCGGGAGTTCTGGCTGGGGTTAGCCATCTATACCCTGCTGGGACTCATCATCCGACCTCTGCTCTTCCAGCGCTTTGGCGTCTACTCACGCTACTGGCGCTACGCCAGCATTGATGAAGGGGTGCAAATTGTGCTGGCGGTGGCGGTATCAACGGCCGTTCTCATCATCATCACCCTCCCCCTCATGGCAACCCTCACCATCTCCTTTGCCCGCTCCATTCTGATTATTGACACACTCCTCGTTTTGGTAACTGTCAGCAGCACCCGCTTTAGCCTTCGCTTCTGGGGGAACAACGCCCAGGTGCGCGTACCCAACCAAAAGCGCGTCATCATCATTGGCGCGGGTGATGCCGGCGAAATGACGGCGCGAGAATTGCAAAAATATCCGTTGCTAGGGCTAAAATTGGTGGCCTTTGTAGACGACGACCCGCAAAAGCAAGGGTTGTACATTCGTAACCTGCCCATTTTAGGCACGCGGCGCGACTTGCCCCGCATTGTCCTCTCTGAAGCCATTGACCAAGTGATTATCGCCATGCCTACCGTCAGCGGCGATGTCATCCGTGAAATCACCGGCATGTGCGAGATGTTGGGGGTCGAGACCAAAACCATTCCCGGCATTGGCGAAATCATGCACGACCAACTGCACCCCCATCAACTGCGGGACGTGGATATTGAGGATTTGCTGCGGCGGGAGACAGTGCAAACCGACATCCAGGCGGTGCGGCGGCTGGTGGCTGGCAAGCGAGTCTTGGTAACAGGCGGAGGTGGCTCCATTGGCAGCGAACTGTGCCGCCAACTGCTTTACTGCGGCCCCAGCGAACTGCTGATTTTGGGACATGGCGAAAACTCCGTTTTTGAAATTTACCACGAGCTAAATCGCATTGGGCTGCATGGCCCCAAGCTGACACCACTAATTGCCGATGTGCGCTTTGGCGACCGCATTATGATGCTGTTTAAGCAGCACCGTCCACAGTTGGTGTTTCATGCGGCGGCGCACAAGCATGTACCGCTGATGGAGCAGAACCCGGCGGAGGCGATTACCAACAATACGCTGGGGACGCAAAATGTGGTGGCGGCGGCGTTGGCGGTGAACGTGGAGCGGTTTGTAATGATTTCGACCGACAAAGCGGTGAACCCCACGAGCGTGATGGGTGCCAGCAAGCGGTCGGCGGAACTGTTGGTGCATCGGGCGGCGCAGGAGAGCAAACGGCCGTTTGTCACCGTCCGTTTTGGCAATGTTCTCGGCAGCCGGGGCAGCGTCGTTCTCACCTTCAAAAAGCAAATTGAAATGGGCGGCCCCATCACCATTACCCACCCCGACATTGAGCGTTACTTTATGACCATCCCCGAAGCGGTGCAGTTGGTGCTGCAAGCATCGGTGCTGGGGGCTGGTGGGGAAGTGTTTGTGCTGGACATGGGGCAACCGGTCAAAATCATTGATTTGGCGCGTGACCTCATCCGCCTGTCCGGGCTGGAGGTGGGGCGGGATATTGAGATTAAAACGGTGGGTCTGCGCCCCGGCGAAAAGCTGTATGAAGAGCTGTTTGTGCCGGGGGAAAATTACCACCGCACGGCGCATCAAAAAATCTTTATCGCCGAAAATGCCAGCCGGTTTGTGCCGCATGATCTTGATACCTCCATTGAGATGCTGGCAACTGCCGCCGCTAACAACGATTCAGCGTTGATTCTGCGGCAGCTACAGCAGCTTATTCCCGAATACCAGCCAATGGCTGACAAGGAGAACGGAGCCGTGGTTGTACCCAAGACTACTGCTATCACACCACAGCGGGGTGAGCTGCAAACGCTAACCCTATAATTGACCTTGCATACGTTTGCTTTGCCTGCACACGGTAAGGTTGGGCAGCGGTGGGAAGTAACGACCGTTCGTCCCCTTCTACGCACCCTGCTCGAACTCGCCCCCCTTCCCGCCGACCTGTGCCAAAACACAGCCAATCTGGCGGCATGGCTCATCCAGCACGGATTAGGGCCACTCGCCTATCGCGCTTGCCGCGCAGACTGCCCCATGTTGGCCGCCGCGCTGCAAGGCGACCTCTACGCCGCCGTCGCCCAAAACGAACTCCATCTTGCCAACCTTGAAGCCATCGCCACCCAATTTCAGGGCGACATTCCAATGGTTTTGCTCAAAGGCATTGCCCTGGCCGAATCGGTCTACGGCGGGATAATGTACCGCCCCATGTCAGACCTGGACGTGTGGGTGCCGGCCGAATATCTGGCACAAGCCATAGAGTTAATGGTGCAAGCCGGGTTTGAGCAAAACGCCAAAGACAAACGCCCCCCCGAACTACAGCTTCTGTCTAACGGCGAAATCCAGTTTTACCAGCCGCACTGGGTACAAAATTTGATCGAGCTACATTTAGCTCCTTTTTCTGGCTGGTGGGTTAAGTACACGACGGCCATCGAAACAGAGGCGATGTGGCAGCGGTTGGAGCCATTGGCGCAAAGGCCGGGGATGTGGCAGTTGGCGGCCGAGGATGCAGTAATTCATTTTGCAGTGCATACGGCCGTTAATCACCAATTCGACCTTCACCTCATCCGCAGTTTGGTAGACATTGCCCTGACGGCGCAAAAACGGGGAGTAGATTGGCAGGTGGTGGCAAAACGGGCGCGGCGGTGGCGGGTGGCAACGGCCGTTTATACCGTCCTCACCCTGCTGCACCAACTCATCGGCCTCCCGGAACTGGAACCCGCGCTTGACACGCTGCGCCCCTCATTTCTCCGTCGCTGGCTGTTTAGCCATATTCTGGCTCCTGAAAAAGCGATCAACGGCTTCGCTTTGCCCCACCCCGCCCTGCGCTTCCCGCTGCTCCTGCTGCTGGTTGACCGCCCCCGCGATGCCGCCAAAATGATTTTCCGCACGCTCTGGCCGGAAAAAGCGTGGCTGCAAGCCCGCTACGGCGGTCATGTCAGCCGCTGGGGGCATTTGTGGGGGATGCTCAGGCGGGGAGATGTGTAGGATTAGAGATTGGAGATTGGAGATTGATGAAGGTTCACCAATCTCCAATCTCCAACCTCCAATCCCTATGCCCGCCGCAGGCCGCGTGGGTAGTGGTTTTTTAAACGGCCGTTTCCCCCCTTCCCCCAACCCAGCCCAAACCCCGCCACCGTCACCAGCACCCAGCCGCTTGCGCCCGTGTACGGCAGATCTTCACCAGCCAGGTAGCGAGCAAGCCAGGGATCGTCGGGGGCAAAATCGGCCGTTTGCCCCCGTTCGTGCGGTTTAAGAGCCAGAGCGAGGGTGTGGGCTGGGCGAAAATGGCTGCGGCGCAGTTCGCCCAGCAGCAAGCCGTAGCGCACCAGCCGGATGGAGCCAGTGGCGGGTGCGTCGGGGGGGATGAGATATAAACGGCCGTTTGCCTCATGCAGCCGCTCCTCCTCATACCCAAAATCACCCAGTTCATTGGCCGCAAAATTTGCCCACAACCCCCGCGCCTCCCGCGAGGCACGCGGCTGGAAAAGGTCATAATCCACGCCACCGCTACCCTGCTTTTGCAGCCGGGCGATAAAATGCCCCTCGCCGGGGAAACGATGCGGCCACAGGCGCAGGGCGCGGTCAAGCGGCAGGCCGCTGCCCACCCAATCGGGTCGGCCGGGGGCGGCTCCGGCAACGGGCGGAATCGGCTCCAGGGAAAAATCGGGGTGGTCGGCCAAAAATTGGGCAATGGCTCCCTCGTTTTCCTCTGGCGAAAAGGTGCAGGTGGCATAGACCAGCCGCCCGCCGGGACGCAGCAGCCGCGCCGCGTCGGCCAGGATGTGGCTTTGCCGCAGGGCGCAAGCCGCCACGTTGGTCTCGCTCCAGGCAAAGCTGCCCATGCGCCGAAACAGCCCTTCGCCAGAGCAGGGGGCATCTACCAGCACGCGGTCAAAAATCGCCCCAAACTGGTCGGCAAGTTGGCTGGGGGTGGCGTTGGTCAACAGAGCGTGGCGGCTGCCCCACCGCTCCATGTTTTGTGCCAAAATCTGGGCGCGGCCGTGGTCAATATCGTTGGCAACCAGCAGCCCCGTCTCCCCCAGCCGCGCCGCCAGATGGGTAGATTTGCCCCCCGGCGCGGCGGCCAAATCCAGCACCCATTCCCCCGGCTGCGGGTCAACGACGCTGCCCACCACCATCGCCGCTGGCTCCTGCAAATAGTAGACTCCGGCTTCGTGGAACGGGTGTTTGCCAGGCTGGGCGGTGGGGTCGGCCAGCAAAAAGCCGGCCGGTTCGTGGGAGCCAACGGAAGAAAGCGCAAATACGGGTTTGCTGTTAAAATCCGCCACGCTCGTTTTGAGCGTGTTCAGCCGCAGCCCCACCCGGCGCGGCGCGTCAAAGCTGGCAGCAAAGGCGGCAAATTCATCGCCCAGCAGCCCGCGCATTTTGTTTAGAAATTCAGTTGGTGGTCCGCTTTGTTCACTCAAATTAAAAACTTACTATCACGCAAAGGCGCAAAGACGCGAAGATTTTCCTTTGCGCCTCTGCGCCTTTGCGTGAAGTTGCTTCTATACAGCTTACCATGACCCAGCTAACCCAGTTACAGTTACCCCACGGCACCCTCAACCTGCCCGTTTTTCTGCCCGATGGCACGCAGGGAGTGGTGCGCTCGGTAGATGCCACCGATTTGGCTGCTTGCCGCATTCAGGCGGTGCAAATGAATGTTTTTCACCTGATGCAGCGCCCCAGCTCAACGGTGATTCAGGCGTTGGGCGGGCTGCACCGGATGGCGGGGTGGCAACGGCCGATTTTTACCGATTCCGGCGGCTTCCAAGTATATTCGCTCATTCGCCAAAACCCCAAAAGCGGCTCGATTAACAACCGGGGGGCGACGTTCCGGCTGGAGGGAAAGGATCGCAAATACAACCTGACACCGGAAAAGAGCGTGCAGATGCAGTTGAGCTATGGCTCGGATGTGGTGATTTGTTTTGACGACTGCACCCATGTGGATGACCCGCGAGAGGTGCAGGCGGGGTCGGTGGCGCGGACGGTGGCGTGGGCGCGGCGGTGCAAGGAGGAGTTTGAGAAGATTGTGGGGGGGCGACGGGAGGAGAAACGGCCGTTACTCATTGCTGTTGTCCAGGGGGGTGGCGACCTCGATTTGCGCCGCCAGTGCGCCGACCAACTGCTGGAAATCGGCTTTGATGGCTATGGCTACGGCGGCTGGCCGCTGGACGGAGCGGGCAATTTGCTGACCGACATTTTGGCCTACACGCGGGAAATCATCCCGCCCCAATTTACGCTCCACGCGCTGGGAGTGGGACATCCGGGCAATGTGGTGGCGGCGGCGCGGATGGGCTACAACATTTTTGACAGCACCATGCCCACGCGGGATGCTCGGCACGGGCGGCTGTATGGGTTTGGGGTGGATCCGAAAACGGCCGTTTTGCGCGGCGATGACTGGTTCCACTACACCTACATCAACGACAAAAAGCACCTCAAGCAAAGCCAGCCCATCTCCCCCTATTGCGATGCCCCCTGCTGCCAAAATTACAGCCTCGGCTACCTCCACCACCTGTTCAAGCTCAACGACTCCCTTTTCCCCCGCCTGGCAACCATCCACAACCTCCGTTTTATGACGCAGTTAATGGAAAATCTGAGGAGGGAGATTGGAGATTGGAGATTGGAGAATAATACCAATCTCTAATCTCCAATCTCCAATCTCTAGCTTAATCATGGATCTGGATAAACTGGTCGAAATGATTCTGGCGAGTACCAAATACCGCTATGTCTCCCCCGATTTGGTGCGGCGGGTGGGGGCAGCGGAGCTGGCGAAGGGGCGCAAGCTGAAGGAGGCGGTGAAGGCGACGAAGAACAAGCTACATCAGGTGGGGGGGGCGTATCAGGCGGGGGCGATTGATTTTGACCGGGCGCTGGTGGAGATGGCGGCGGTAGCAGATGACCCGGAGGGGCTGCGCCAGCTTTGCCGCAACCTGATGCAGCGTCACGCTTCCACCCAGGAACGGCTGCCGATTCTGGATGAGTTTTACGCGACCATTTTTGCCCATCTGCCCCCCATTCAGTCGCTGATGGATGTGGCTTGCGGGCTGAACCCGCTGGCGTGGCCGTGGCTGCCGCTGCCCCGCGATATTGTGTACGTGGCCTACGACATTTACGCCGATTCGACGGCTTTTTTGCAGCAGGCACTGGGGTTGATGGGGGTGATTAACGGCCGTTGTCAAACCCGCGACATCATTGCCCACCCACCCACCGAGCCGGTTGACCTGGTGCTGATTTTGAAGACGTTGACGTGTTTGGAGTTGGGGGAAAAAACGGCCGTTTCTACCCTGCTCAATGGGTTAAACGCTCGCTACCTGCTCATCAGCTACCCCATTCAAACGCTGGGCGGCCGGCGCAAAGGGCTGGGTGCCAGCTATGAGCAGCAGTTCCAGGCACTGGCAGCCGAACGCGGCTGGCAGCAATACCAGCGGTTTGAGTTTGCCACGGAGCTGGCGTTTTTGGTTGTGAATAGGGGGGATTAACGGCCGTTAACTACCCAGCCTCAAACAGCTTGCGTGCTTGAGCAGGGTATTTCTGAATAAGCCACTCCAACACCTGAAGTTGATCCGAGCCTTTTGCCCGTCTAATTTGAATTAGTAATTTTTGTGCTGAAGGCCGCTCAAGTGTTAGATTGGACGCTCCCTCATTACAAACAGAGCATAGAGCACGCAGATTGGATGGCTCATCCGTTCCCCCTTGTGACTTATCAACAATGTGGCCGATATGCAGTCTTGTTTTTCGATTACGCTCATAAGGATGCGGTTCCCCAGCAACAGCGCCACACATTTGGCAGGTAAACCCATTTCGGTCTAGCACAAATGCCCTCACCTCTTTAGAAATGGAACGTGCGAAAACCGGAAGAGGTGCTGGATCCTCTAACAAATATTGTCCCGGTTTTAAGTCACTGCGGTCGTTATGGGTTAAAATTGGATACCCTTCTTCATTGCGTAGCTCTCTAACGCGCCGCGCCCATTCTGTGATACCCCCTGCAACCTCACGCAGTTCATCAGAGTCCATCACCCTGCCAACGTTCGCTAAAAAATGCGCTCTCAGTTTAGTGCGTGCACCCTCGCGTTCTGTCATAACAACGCCCTTTCTTTGAGTCGTCTATTTGCCATTCAAAGATAATGCGATCTGTCTTGCTACTGCTGCTGCTACTGGTGGTGGAAAAGCATTCCCGACTTGTCGGTAAGCTGGTGTTTTGCTGCCAACAAAGTGCCAATTTTCAGGAAATCCCTGTAGTTTTGCCACCATTTTGACTGTTAATCGGGGCATCCCTACAAAATCAGCTTTGGGAGGTTCGTAAGCAATTCCCTTGCCGTCAACGCCAAGTTTGGCCCAAGCTCTCTTAGCCCTTGTGGGTCCTAAATCTGGGCCACCATGCTTTTTAGAACCACCCACAATTGTTGGCGCAATGTCATTTGCCACTTCTTTCCATTTTCCTACCCCATACCAGCCATTTTGCGACATTTGCGAATGTAGAAGCTCACCAACAGTTAGTGGTGCTGTTCTGCAAGGCATGGGCCAGTTAAATTTTCTGAAATTTTCTGGCCGTAGAGCAATGATGACAACACGTGGCCTTAACTGGGAAACAGCGAAGTCAGATGCATTTAATAAACGCCAATCGACCATATAGCCTAAATCTTCGAGTTGTTTTCTCAGATTTGTACGATAAGCATCAAAACGTTGGTCTAAAAAGCCTCGCACATTTTCTAGCATGACGGCTCGAGGTTGGCATTCTTTTGCAAGCCGGATTGCTTCTGGAAACAAATCACGCTCGTCAGACTGCCCCAATTGCTTCCCTGCTTGGGAGAAAGGGGGGCACGGTACACCACCGGCTAACAAATCAACACCCTTGTACGTAGTGCCTTTGAACAAACGGACATCAGCTTGTTCTGATTCGAGGATGTTCCATGTGGGTCTATTGTGGTGCAATGTTTGGCGGCAGGCTTTATCGATTTCGACTAAAGCGACTGGTTCAAAGCCTGCTTGTTCTAAGCCTAAGGCCTGCCCTCCCGCTCCAGCACAAATTTCGACAGTTGTAAGACCTGACATTACATTCTCCTGTACATAATAGGCTAATTATAAGGCGATTATATCATAACAATCTATTAAGAACATATGTTTGCAATAGAGCTTGGTTAATACAAACGATAGCTTAAGCTTTCAACACAGCCAGTGTTTGGGATAGCCTGACAAAAGTATCATTTGAAGACTTGGCGAATATATAAAGAGATTCATTCGTTGCCTGGCTGCCAAAGCACCACAACCTGATAACGTTGGCAAAGCTGCGTCATCGCTTGTAAGATTGGCTGGGCTGTTGTTTGAACGTCCATATTGGATATTATGAAGGGTGGCAATGCCACCGTCAAGTATGAATGGAGAAGGGTGTGTGCGAAATTGTTGTTGAAAAGTATCCCCTGTTCCAACTGAACAGCGGGGTAGGAGCGGGATGACCGGGGGCTGGCAACACCGCAAGCACCCTCTCCCGGTCGTCTTGCCCTGGCTCGCTCCTGTAGATTAAGAAGCTTGAGGTGAAAGTATGACGAGAGCAATACCCGTATGGACAATGAGGTCGGTAACGGCCGTTGATCGCACGCTTGTGCAACAGGCGCAGGCGCAGAACCGTTTGCAAATTGAATGGCCGGAAGATAAAGCAGCTAGGCAGTGGGCAAAAGCGCACGGTTGGCCGACACCCTGGTTTAGCTTTCAAGAGGCTTTTATTGGCAAGCTGTTGGAAAATGACGAAACCTTTGCCCTGGCCTTGGCGGAAAGCGGTATCGTCCTGCACATTCCGATCCAGAGCTATACCCTTTCGGTTAAGCAGCTACAAGAGTTAGACGCATTGTATACGGAAAGATCGGATTCGGGACGGCCGTTATGGTGGGAAGTGCTGGTGTTGGAACTGCGGGAGATACGCCGGGCAGTCGAAGCAGGAGTAAAAATCAAGATTGAAGGCACGGATGTGGTTTTAACCTCGTGGCAAACCTTTTACGATTGGGCACACGGCCGTTATCATACCCTGGAAGATGGGGCTGATAGATGGATTGGCAATGATGACTAAAAGAACCGTCTCCAATCACCCTTCTCTTTGATATAACACACCATCAAAGCGTATGAAGGGAGCCATGCCCATCTTCAAGCTGTTACATCATCAACAAAGCCAAGTGTATTGTTCGCACGTGCCAAAGCCGTTAGACTTGGGGCTGCATTACCAATGCTTTGCAGCCCGCAAGCCAGCCACAAATAGAGATTGGGGATTGGAGATTGGAGATTGATGAAGGTTCACAATCTCTAATCTCCAATCCCCAATCTTCACCCCCAAAAACGGAGTAGTTTATGTCCCAACAAGTTGATCCCCGCTATTTGCAAGCCCTTCGTTGGCGCTGCATTGGCCCGCCACGCGGCGGGCGCGTCGTGGCCGTCGCCGGTCATCCCACCCAGCCAATGACCTTTTATTTTGGTGCCTGTGCCGGGGGCGTTTGGAAAACCGAAGACGGCGGCCAATATTGGAGCAATATCACCGATGGCTACCTCACCTCGGCGGCCATTGGCGCCCTCACCGTCGCCGAGGCTGACCCCAACGTCATTTACGCTGGCACGGGGGAATCCACCATTCGGCTGGACGTTTCCTATGGTGACGGCATTTACAAAACCACCGACGGCGGGCAAACGTGGCGCAACATGGGGCTACGCGACACAAAACACATTGGCGAAATTCGCGTCCATCCGCAAAACCCGGATTTGGTCTATGTGGCGGCACTCGGCCACGCCTTTGGCCCCAACGAAGAGCGCGGCGTTTTCCGCAGCCGCAACGGTGGCGAAACGTGGGAAAAGGTGCTGTATGTGAGCGACAAGGCCGGGGCGGTGGACATTGCCATGGATCCCACCAACCCGCGCATTCTCTACGCTTCCATTTGGGAGGCATACCGTAACTTTTGGTATCTTTCCAGCGGTGGGGACGAATGCGGGCTGTATAAATCTACCGACGGCGGCGATAGCTGGGTCAACATCAGCCGCAACCCCGGTATGCCCAAGGGAATGCTGGGCAAAATCGGGGTCACGGTGTCGCCCGCGATGCCCAACCGGGTGTGGGCCATCATGGAGGCCGGAGATGAGGAAGGCGTATACCGTTCCGACGACAGCGGGGCGACGTGGACACGGATAAACAGCGACCGCGCCTTGCTGGCGCGTCCCTGGTATTACTGCCACATCTTTGCCGACCCGCAAGATGCAGAAACGGTCTATGTCACCAATTTAAAGATGTGGAAATCCACCGATGGCGGCAAAAATTACACCGAAATCACCACCACCCACGGCGATAACCATGATTTGTGGATTGACCCGCGCAACCCGCAGCGGATGATTGAGGGCAATGACGGCGGGGCGTGCGTCAGTTTTAACGGCGGCAACAGTTGGTCAACGGCGTATAACCAGTTGACGGCGCAGTTTTATCACGTGGCGGTGGATAGCCAGTACCCATACCACGTTTACGGGACGCAGCAGGACAACTCCAGCCTGGGGCTGCCAAGCAAGACGGGGCATGGGGCGATTTTGTGGCAAGATGCCTACACGGCGGGAACGGGGGAAAGCGGCTATATTGCGGTGAAGCCCGATGACCCTAACGTGGTCTTTTTGGGCGCCATTGGCAGTTCGCCGGGGGGTGGCGGCGCATTGCAGCGGTATGACCATCGCACGAAGCAGGTGCGGCTGGTGACGGTGTGGCCGGAAGCGCATAATGGCTGGGATCCCAGCGAGATCAAATACCGCTTTGCCTGGACGTACCCGATTGTTTTTTCGCCCCATGACCCCAACGTGCTGTATGCCGGGGGCAACCACGTCTTCCGCAGCACCGATGAGGGGAGCAGTTGGGAGGAGATTAGCCCTGATTTGAGCCGGGCTGACCCGGAAAAGCTGAAGGCATCGGGGGGGCCGGTGACGCTGGACACGAGTGGGGCGGAGCATTACGGGACGGTGTTTGCCTTTGCCGAGTCGCCGCACCAGCCGGGGCTGCTGTGGGCGGGAACGGATGATGGGCTAGTGCATGTGTCGCCTGACGGGGGTGTGAGCTGGGTGAATGTGACCCCAACCGACCTGCCAGAGTGGTCGCTGATTAGCTTGATTGAGGTATCGCCCCACGATGATAAGAAGGCGTATGTGGCGGCGACGCGGTATAAGCTGGATGATTATCGGCCGTTTTTGTTTAAGACGGGGGATAACGGCCGTTCTTGGCAGAACATCGCCGTCAACTTCCCCCAGGGCGAAATCACCCGCGTCATCCGTGAAGACCCGCACCGGCCGGGGCTGCTCTATGTGGGCACCGAAACCGGCATTTTTGTCTCCTTCAACGACGGTGCCGACTGGCAGCGGCTGGAGGCAGGGTTCCCGGTGGTGCCGGTGTATGACCTGGTGGTGAAGGATGACGATTTGGTGGTCGCCACCCACGGCCGTTCCTTCTGGGTTCTCGATGATTTATCGGTGCTGCGACAAATGGGGCAGGAGGTCATGGAGAAGCAGGCGCATCTGTTCCGGCCGGCCGACACCATTCGCCGCTGGATCAATTGGCGCGTGTATCCGGCGCGCACGGAAAGCAAAAACTATATGATTTCGTCCGGGGTGGGCGTGACGTTTACGGAGAAGAAAAACGAATACAACGAGCCCATCCGCAAGTTTCTGGATGCGGGGGAGAATCCGCCGCAGGGAGTGCTGGTCTACTACACGCTGCCGGAAAACAGCGGGGAACCGGTGACGCTGGAACTGCTGGACGGGGCGGGGGCGGTGATTGAGACGTTTCGGGATAGGGGACAAACGGCCGTTTCTCCCCCCAACGAATCGGAAGCCGACAAGAAAAAGCGGGAAGCCAAACGCACCCTTTCCACCCAGGCCGGGCTGAACTGCTTTTTGTGGGACATGCGCTACCCCGACGCAACGGCCGTTCCTGGCGACCCCTTTTCTGATGGCATCACGGCCCCGCTGGCTGCTCCTGGCACCTATCAGGTGCGTTTGACGGTGGGCAACATGGTGCAAATGCAGGAATTTGTGCTGCGGCCAGAACCACACCTGACAGCCACGCGGGAAGATTTGTTGGCGCAGTTTGAGCTGTGGCTGCAAATCCGAGATAAGCTGACGGAAACCAATGAGGCGATTATGCGGATTCGGCGGATTCGGCAGCAGGTAGATGAATGGGTGAAGCGGGCGACAGACAATGGGGCGGTGGCGAGTACGGCGGCGGCGTTGAAGGAGAAGCTGGCAGCGATTGAGGGCGTGCTATATCAGACGGATGCTAAAACGTCGTTTGATCGGCTGCGGCTGAAGGTGAAGCTCAACACGAAGATTTCGACGTTGATTAGCATTGTGGCGGCGGCGGACGAACGACCGCCTAAGCAGGCGTATGATGTGTTTGAGCATCTGTCGGTGCAGGTGGACGCGCAGTTGGCGCAGTTGAACGAGCTGGTGGAGACGGATGTGGCGGCGTTTAGTGCGCTGGTGCAGCAGGAGGGGATTCCGGCTATTGGGTTGGATTAAAAGGGGTTAATCAAAGATTGCGCAGGTTTTGCAGATTGGGAGAAGTTGAAATGCAGAGCGCGGTGTTTAAGCATGAGGTGGATTTGCCGATTTTTTATAAGGAACGGCCGTTACGCAAAACCTATCGAGCAGACTTTGCCTGTTTTGGCGAGATTATTGTTGAATTGAAGGCTCTGTCTACAATTGGCGGTAAGGAACAAGCACAGGTTATCAACTATCTGAAAGCATCAAATTTGGAACGCGGCTTGCTGCTCCATTTCGGCTCTGAATCTTTGCAATATGAAAGACTCAAAAACACCCATAAAAAATCTGTAAAATCTGCGTAATCTTTGATTTGATAAACATGAACAGAAAAACTAGTTTCCCACACAAAATTCGTGAAGTTGAGAATGTGTGGCTGACGCTGGCGGCGCGGCTGTGGCTCCTTATCTACCGATTTGCTGCCAACGAATCCAGACGCTCAGCCAGCCAAAGCTTTATGATAGATTGGCGCGTTACCCCTATTCTTTTCGCTTCCTGATCAAGCGAGTCGAGCATCCAAACAGGAAAATCAACGTTGACGCTTTTGTGTTCTTGGGATATTCGCTTTGCTTGAGAGAGATCAAGATAGTCCAAAATATCTTCACCATCATCAAACTTTTGATCAAACATTTCAGCTTTCATAGAGAGCTACCGCTTGCAGACGTGAGCGGCGCACAGAAATGATCCTGATAGCACGGCCACGATAGGTAATAACGGCCGACCAGTACTTATCCCCCATCCGTCCGATTACCAAGTACCTCGGCTCATCGCTTGTCTTGGCTGGTATCTGGAGGGCATCAGGATCGTTCCATAGTTCCTGAGCTTTCACAAAGTCGATCCCATGCTTGTTTTGGTTTGTTTCACTCTTTTTAGGATCAAACTCGAAAGCAAACATAATGTCAAGGATTATACTGGAATTGCTCAAAAACAATCAAGACGTTTATGTGCATGTTGGACAGTGTTGCCAATTCCCGCACGATCCAAATGCTTAGCTCGTTTGCTTGACGTTTTGTAGAACAGTCTGGAAAATCGCGCTGCGGACAATTTGAGAAGCCATTCTACAAAAGGTGATTCATGTATCGAAAAACTAGCTTCCCACGCAAAATTCGTGAAGTTGAGAACACATGGCTGACGCTGGCGGACGGGACGCGGCTGGCGGCACGGCTGTGGCTGCCGGTGGACGCAGAGCAAAAGCCGGTGCCAGCGCTGCTCGAATATTTGCCGTATCGGAAGGATGACGGAACGGCCGTTCGTGACGCTGACCGTCATCCCTATCTCGCCGCCCACGGCTACGCCTGCGTTCGCGTGGACATACGCGGCAACGGCGACTCTGACGGGCTGATGCGCGATGAATATTTGCCGCAGGAACTAAGCGACGGTTGCGAAGTGCTGCGCTGGATTGCCGCCCAACCGTGGTGCAACGGCAACATCGGCATGTTTGGCAAATCATGGGGCGGCTTCAACGGGCTGCAAATCGCCGCCCTGCGCCCCCCCGAACTCAAAGCGATTATCACCATCTGCTCCACCGACGACCGCTACGCCGATGATGTCCACTACATGGGCGGCTGCGTGCTGGGTTCTGAAATGCTGTCGTGGGCATCCTACATGCTGGCCTATAACGCCAAGCCACCCGACCCCCGATTTGTGGGCGAAAAATGGCGCGAGATGTGGCTGAACCGACTGGAAAACACGCCCCCCTTTGTCGAAGAATGGCTGCGCCACCAGCGGCGGGACGACTTTTGGCAGCACGGCTCCGTCTGCGAAAATTACAGCGACATCGAAATCCCCGTCTACGCGGTGGGCGGTTGGGCCGATGGCTACACCAACGCCGTTTTCCGGCTGTTGGCCGGGCTGCCTGGCCCGCGCAAAGGGCTGATTGGCCCCTGGGCGCACAATTTCCCCGAAGACAGTTCGCCGGGGCCTTCGATTGGCTTTTTGCAGGAGAGCCTGCGCTGGTGGGATTATTGGTTGAAGGGGATTGACACCGGCATCATGGACGAGCCGATGTTCCGCATTTGGCGGCAAGAGAGCCAGCCGCCGCAAATTGATTACCGCCAGTGGCCGGGGCGCTGGGTGGCAGAGGATGGGTGGCCGTCGGCGACAATCCAGCCACAAACCTATCACCTGACCACTGCCCAATCGCTAATCTCCAATCTCCAATCTCCCAATGAGGGGCAACTAACCGCGAATAGCTTGCAAACAACAGGGGTAGATTCGGGGCGGTGGCTGTTTTTTGGCGCACCGGGGGATTTTGCGCCGGATCAGCGGGCGGAAAACGGCCGTTCTCTCTCCTTCACCTCCGACCCCATGACCGATCCAATGGACATTGTGGGCTTCCCCGAAGTGACCCTTTGTTTTAGCGTAGACCAGCCGCAGGCAGCGGTGGCGGCCTGGCTGTGTGACGTTGCCCCTACGGGGGAGTCCACGCGCATTAGCTGGGGGTTGTTTAATCTGACCCATCGCAACGGCCACGCCAACCCGGAGCCGCTGGAGCCGGGCAAGGAGTACACCGTTACCTTCCCGTTGAACGCGCTGGCGCATCAGTTGCCCGTCGGTCACTGCTGGCGGCTGTCGCTTTCCACCACTTATTGGCCCCATCTGTGGCCGTCGCCCCGGCCGGTGGCGCTGACCGTCCACATGGGTAAAAGCGGGTTGGCTTTGCCGCAGCGGGCGGGGCGGGTGGAGGATGATCATTTACGGCCGTTTGGCCCTGCTGAAGGATCACCCCCGCTGCCCATCCAGATGTTGCGGCCGGCAGGCAACCAGCGTCTGATGCGCCAAGATGTGATGACGCAGCGGCTGGAGGTGGATGTGATTACCGATGCTGGCCGGATTTTGTTCCCCGATGGGCTGGAATATGACAACACGGCGCGGGATTCGTATGCGATTACGGAGGGGGATCCGCTGTCGGCAACGGCCGTTTGTGTGCGTACTGCCGAGCTAAAACGGGGCGAGTGGGAGGTGCGGATTGCCACCCACAGTGAAATGACGGCCGACGCGACCCATTTTCATTTGGTCAATAAGGTGGAGGCGTGGGAGGGAAAAACGGCCGTTTTTGCCAAAGAATACCGCCAATCCATCCCCCGTGATCTGGTATAATGTGCGGAAAGAGGTCATAAACTGACATTTTGAGGCAAGAGATTAGAGATTGGAGATTGTTCGTCTCCGATCTCCAATCTCTAATCTCCAATCTCCACGCCAGTCTATGCCCTTAGAGAGGGTATACCCATGATACGCGATTCTAACCAACACCTGCTCGAACAATTAATTGCTTCGCCCAAGCTGCCGCAATACGCCGAGCAATTGCAGGCTGTGCTGGCGCGGGAGGCCCTTAAACGACAAGATTTTTACAACCAAATCAGCGAAGATGACAAAGCCGAATTTATCAACGGCGAAATCATCTTTCATTCCCCTGTCCGTTTGCGCCACAATACAGCATCTGGCAATCTATACCGCCTTTTGAGTAGCTACGTCATCGCATATGATCTTGGTTATGTCGGGCATGAAAAAATCATGGTCTCGTTAACACGCAATGATTACGAGCCGGATGTCTGCTATTTTGCCAAAAAGACGGCCAGCCAATTCTTGCCAGATCAAATGCGTTTTCCTGCGCCTGATTTTGCCGTCGAAGTCGTTTCCAAAAGCACAGAGGCCAATGATCGCGGGATAAAGTTCGCCGATTATGCCGCGCACGGGGTTGCTGAATATTGGATCATTGACCCGGAGGCAGAAACGGTGGAGCAATATCAGCTTCAGGAAGAGTCGTATATGCTGCTGGTGAAGGCCAAAACGGGAAGGCTCGAAAGTGTGGCGGTGGCGGGCTTTGCCATTCCCGTGCGGGCAATTTTTGATGATGCGGTAAGCCGGGAGGCTCTGCACACGCTGTTGCGGGATTAGACGTTCAACTTCTGCCAGAAGTTGAACGTCTTGTGGGATTACACACCACAACGAGGAAGGGAGATGGTTTCAGTTGCAGGGTTACGAGTTATGGTGACGGCCGGCGGTTCTGGTATCGGCCACGCCATCGCCAAAATGTTTGTGGACAACGAGGCGCGGGTGCATGTGTGCGATGTCGTGACAGAACGGTTGGCTGCCTTGGAAGGGATGGGAGCAGCCCTGTGTGATGTTTCCAACGAGGCTCAGGTTGACAACTGGTTTGCCGAGGCGCAGGCGTATTTGGGCGGGCTGGATGTCTTGGTCAACAATGCGGGTATTTCTGGCCCGGCGGCTAAGATTGAGGACGTGGCTACAGATGCTTGGGAGCAAACGCTGGCCGTTAATCTAACCGGGCAATTTTTCTGCTGCCGCCGCGCCGTGCCGCTGCTGAAGGCCAATGGCAGCGGCAGCATTGTCAACATTTCTTCAACAGCCGGCTTGTATGGCTACCCCCTGCGCTCCCCCTATGCCGCCTCCAAATGGGCGGTGATTGGGCTAACCAAGACGCTGGCAATGGAGCTGGGGATATTTAACATTCGGGTCAACGCCATTTGCCCTGGCTCGATCAACAACCCGCGCATGGATGGGGTGATTGAGCGCGAATCGGTTGCGCGAGGAATCCCGGAAGCCACCATTCGGCAGAATTACCTGAATCAGGTTTCGATGCAAACGTTTATTGATCCAGAAGAGATCGCCAGCATGACGCTGTTTATCTGTTCCGATGCCGGCCGTCACATTTCCGGGCAGGCGTTGTGTGTGGACGGGCATACGGAGACAATGCGGTCATAAAAGAGCATTGGAGATTGGAGATTAGAGATTGGCGGTTCAAAATCTCCAATTTCTAATCTCCAATCTCTCTTATAACAGGAGGAGAAATATGGAATACGATTATATTGTGATTGGTGCGGGGTCGGCGGGGTGTGCTGTGGCGGGCAGGCTGACCGAACGGCCGAATTTGCGCGTGTTGCTGCTGGAAGCGGGGGGGCCGGATGAGGATCAAAACATTCATGTGCCGGTGGCCTTCCCATTTTTGTTCCAAACGCCGCTGGATTGGGCCTATATGACGGAGCCGCAAAAGCATTGTAACGGCCGTTCCGACTACATGCCCCGTGGCAAAATGTTCGGTGGCTCCAGCTCCATCAACGCCATGATCTACCAGCGTGGCAACCCGGCCAACTATGATGCGTGGGCGGCGTTGGGCAACGAAGGCTGGGCGTGGGACGATGTGCTGCCCTACTTCAAAAAGGCGGAAAACCAGGAGCGCGGTGAGTCTGAGCTTCACGGCGTGGGTGGCCCCATTAACGTGGCCGATTTGCGCGACCCCAACCCGCTGTCGCTGGCGTTTGTGCAGGCCACGGCGGAGCAAGGGCTGCCGCAAAATGATGATTTTAATGGAGAAACGCAGGTTGGCTTTGGGCTGTATCAGGTGACGCAAAAGAATGGGCTGCGCCACAGTGCGGCGGTCGGTTATTTGCATCCGGCGTTGGGGCGGGAGAATTTAACGGCCGTTCCCTTTGCCCAAGTCCAGCACCTCACCTTTGACGGCACCCGCTGCACCGGCGTCGTTTACCACAAAGACGAAGCCGAACACACCGCCATTGCCACCAAAGAGGTCATCCTCTGCACCGGTGCCATCAACTCCCCCCAACTGCTCATGCTCTCCGGCGTTGGCCCCCGCGAAACCCTGGAAAAATTTGGCATTAACGTCGTGATGGATTTACCCGGCGTGGGGCAAAATCTGCAAGACCACTTCATGGCTCCCGTTGCTTACCACGTCCACGAACCCATCACCCTGGCCGCCGCCACCACCGAAACCGAACTTGCCAAATTCCAAAGCGAAGGCAAAGGGATGCTTACCTCCAACGTTGGCGAAGCGGGCGGCTTCCTCAAGCTCTCGCCCGATGCCGCCGCGCCGGAACTACAGTTCCACTTTGCCCCAAGCTGGTTTATTATGCACGGTGGAGCCAATCCCCAGGGTCACGGTCTGACGCTGGCACCTGGTATTGTTGGCACCAAAAGCGTTGGCTATCTCACCCTGCGCTCGGCCGACCCCAACGATGCACCTATCATTGACCCCAACTATTTGGCCGACCCACATGATTTAGCGGTGATTGTAGAAGGGGTCAAAATTGCCCGCAAAATCCTCAACTCGGCCGCCCTTGACCCGTATCGCGGCGAGGAGTATTTGCCCGGTGCGGCTGTGCAAACCGACGACGAAATTGCCGAATTTGTGCGGAATTGGGCGCAAAACATTTACCATCCCGTTGGCACCTGCAAAATGGGCAACGACCCGATGGCGGTGGTGAATGACCGCCTGCAAGTTCACGGCATACAGGGTTTGCGCGTCGCCGATGCCTCCATCATGCCCTTTATCATCAACGCCAACACCAATATCCCGTGTATCATGATTGGCGAAAAGTGCGCCGATTTGGTGCTGGAAGCATAATCAGGCAGGGGAGCAGGGGAGCGGAGGAGCAGGGGAGAATTTCCCTGGCTCCTCTGCGATTTATATAACAACGAGGGAATTGAAATGCGTAAGAATTTGGTAATGACCATTACAGGCAACGACCGGGTTGGGCTGGTGGAGGAAGTAACCCGGCTCATTTTGCAATATCATGGCAACGTGGATTCAAGCCGGATGGCGCGGCTAGGCGGGGAATTTGCCATGCTGGCTTTGATTTCGATGCCGGCCAACCAGTTTGAGCCATTGCGTGAAGGGGTGCGGGCGTTGCGTAACCAGGGGTACAAGGTGACCACGCGGGAGACAGAACGGGGAGATTCCATGCGATACGCTGGCTGGCTGCCCTATCTGGTCACGGTCAATGGAGCCGACCACGAAGGCATTATCCATGAAATCACCCAACATTTGGCCGATCACGGGGTGAACATTGAGACAATGGACACAGGCATGGTACCTGCACCCATGAGCGGCACGCCACTGTTTACCATGACGGCCGTTGTTGTGGCCCCACCGGCACTCAGCTATCACGACCTACGCGAAGAGCTGGAAGATGTTGGCGACAGCTTAAACGTGGATACCGAAGTCACGCCTTATCGTGGCTAAATTGATGAACCAAACGGCCGATATTGTCATCTGTGGCGCGGGCAGCATTGGCATTGCCGCCGCCTACTATCTGGCGCAACGGAGTGCGGGCAAAATTGTGCTGGTGGACAAACACCCGCCGCTGAGCCAGACCAGTGCCAAGTCGGGGGAAAATTACCGCAACTGGTGGCCGCAGCCGGAGATGTGCCACCTGATGAACCGCAGCATTGACCTGCTGGAAGGGCTGGCGCGGGAATCAGACAATGTGTTTGGCCTGACACGGCGGGGGTATGTGTATGCGACGTGGGATAAAACCAACATTTTGTCCCACACTCTCCCCCTCTACCAGCAGCTCCCCGTCGGCGAAATCCGTTTGCACGCTGGTAGCAACCCGGCCAGCTACGCGCCGATTAGCCACAACTGGGAAGGACAGCCCGACGGGGCTGACATTTTGCTGGATCGTGACCTGATTCGGCGCACCTTCCCCCACTTTGCCGACGGCGTGGCGGCGGTGGTTCACGCCCGGCGCGGCGGCGATTTGAGCGCCCAGCAGTTGGGGATGTACCTATTGAAGCAAGCCAAATGGCAGGGCGTGGTGGAACTGCGCGGCGAGGTGGTAGGTTTTGAGCGGGATGAGGCGGGGGGAATAACGGCCGTTTTCGTCCAAACCGCCACCGGCCAGCAAACCATCCACACCCGCACCTTTGTCAATGCGGCCGGCCCCTCTGCCCCCCACATCAACACGCTGCTCGGCGTTGACCTGCCCATCACCAACGTCTTCCAGCAAAAGGTTGCCTTTGACGACCCGCTGCGCGTCATCCCCCGCACCGCCCCCTTCACCATCTTTGAGGACAGCCAAACGCTGCCCTGGCGCGATGACGAACGAGAGCTGCTGCAAGCCGAGCCAGGCTATGAATGGCTGCTGGAGGAGTTCCCCGGCGGGCTGCACATCAAGGCGGACGGGGGCGAAAACGGGAGCTGGATTAAGCTGGGGTGGGCGTTTAACCAAACGGCCGAAACACCGGTTTGGAAACGCCGTCTGCTGCCAGAGTTTCTGGACATTGTGGTGCGTGGGGCGTCGCGGCTGGTGCCGGGGTTAACGGCCTATTTTGACAATGTGGCAAAACCCGTTGCCCACTATGGCGGCTACTACAGCAAGACCCCGGAAAACCTGCCCCTCATCGGAGCATTGGGCGTGGGGGGAGCATACATTTGCGGGGCATTTGCCGGTTTTGGCACCATGGCAAGCTGCGCCGCCGGTGAACTGCTGGCCGACTGGGTGTGTGGCAACCCGCTGCCCGCTTACGCCGCCGCTTTTGCCCCGGCACGGTACCAGGATCCGGCGTATGTGGCAATGCTGGCGGCATTGGGAAATTCAGGGGAACTATAAGGACAAGGTTTGCATGCCAGCTTGTAGCCGAGGATTCTAATCCTCGCTCTTCAACAAGACTAAAGGCAGATTGATCAGCGCTGCCGTCGTTTTTCTGCCAACCGCGAAGCCAGAGTACCTGGTAGCGGCTCTGCCACAGGTCCAGCTGGCTCATCGGCAATGGCAGCAGAAACTGGCTGAGAAACGGCCGTTTCCTCGCCCACCACCTCCTCCTTCTCCTCCGCCACCACAGCCACCTCCTCCCCCTTTTCCGCCACCGCCCGCTGCTTGGCCGCCAAAAGCTGCGATAGCTGCGCCGAACGGGCTGGCTGCGCCACCGTCTCACGCTGGGAAACACGACCAAACACCCATTCCAACAACCGCTCCCAATCCCGCCGCGTCACCACCAGCCGCCGCACGCCGATGTCAAGCGGCAGCAGCAGCACCGCCAGCAGCGTCAGCCACGGCCAAATGGGGCGGGTAGCTGGTTCACTGGGCAGGTTGTGGGTAAAAACGGCCGTTTCTTCCCCCACCCGCAACCCCCGTCCCCCTGTCAGTTCGGCCAACCGCTGCAAAAGCGGCTCGTTGGCCGCCAAATTGCGATACTCCGGCGAATACCCCAGCACCCAACCAAGAGTCTGCCCTACCGTTGCCCCATTTTCGGCCTGCCCCGCTACGCGAATCAAATACGCTCCTGCCGTTTCTGGCGTGAAATCAGCCTCATACCGCCCCGGTGCCACCTGCTGCAATGCCACATTGCTCACCTCACCATTGGGTGCCACCACATTAGCTTCTAAAGCCAGACCGTTGAGTAACACCTCACCTGCCCCCACATCCCGTGCATCCACCGTCAGCCGGGCGGTGGCTTCGTTCAGCATCACCACCGATTCCAACGCGCTGTTGCGCCCCTGGGTAATCGTCCAGCGCACCGTTTGCGCCCAAAAAACGGGGAACCCCTCCCACGGCACCCATTCCGCCGCCCAGCGCCCCGTCGCGTCCGAGGTCCAGGCCACGGCGCGCCCTAGGCCGTATTGCCACACCGCCAGCAGCGGGTCGCCCTTGGGCGTTTGCAAAATCACCTGCCCCGCCTCCTTGGGCTGGGTTGCCACATAGCCAAACAGGGGCGGAATGGCGGGAATGTTGTTCAAAATGGGGCTGCGCCCTACCTGCTCGCCAAAAAAGCGTTCTTCCACCAAATAGTTGCGCTGGATGGCGGTGGTTTCCTGGGTAAAAATTTGCGGCAAATTGGCGGCGCGGTCGGTAAAGTGAAAACGGCCGTTTCCCAGCTCCGCCATCTGCTGCAGCCACGCCGTATCCGGCCCCCGCCCAATACTCACCGTAGAGACGGTTGCACCATCGGCCACCAACTGCTGGATTAGCTCCGGCGCACCCTCTTTTTCCTCGGCATCGGCTCCGTCGGCCAGCAAAATGACGTGTTTGACCTCGTTGGGGCTTTGCGCCAGGGCATCGGCGGCGGCCTGCAAACCGGTACGAACGTAGATGCCACCCCCACCGGCTCCAATTTGACGAATGCGGGAAACGGCCGTTTCCCGCTCCCCTGCCACCACCGGCCCAATCGGATTATCCGGCTCCGTGTCCACCGGAATCACCGTAATGTCGTCAAAATCGTTGAGCAGTTGCACCACCCGCACCGCCCCCTCCGCCGCCAGTTGAATCTTAGTCAGCCCCCCCTCATCGGCACTCATGCTGCCCGACCGGTCAATGACAATGACAATGCTCACTGCCGGAAAGCGATCCTGGTCTTTCACCTGCATATCCACCGGCAGCGTTTCCTCCAGCGGCGTACGGAAGTACCCCCCCATGCCATAGCTTTGTGGGCCACCCACCGCCACCAGCCCGCCGCCCAAATCACGCACAAAGCTTTGCAGCGTCGCCATTTGGCGCGGCGACAGCAGCTTGGCGTTGACATCCACCAGCACCACGCTGGCAAAGTTGCTCAACCCGGCCAAATCGGCGGGGAGTTCGTTAGGGGCAGCAACCGCCACTTCTACCCCGGTGGCTTGCAGTGCCGCCACAAGCTGCGCCGCCTGGTCGGGGCGAGGCGCACCGTCATCGTTGAGCGTGCTGTGAACCAGCAGCACGCGGGGTGCGCCCACCACTTCGGTGAAGGCGGCCAGATCGTTGTTTTGGTAATGGGTGTCGTCAGTGGGAATGATTTGTACCTGGTAGCGGGCGAATTCCTGCTCGGTGGCCTGTAACCGGATGGTGAAGTTGTTGATGCCAACGGCCAATTGCACCATCTCCTGGTAGACAACGTTCCCCCCACCCAAAACGCGCAATTCGGCCGTCTGGCGCACGTTGCTTTCGGCCGTTACCTCCAGGCGGAACATTTCGCCAGCCCCCACCCGCGACGGGGCAGCCACATCGAGCAAGGTAACTTCGGCGGTTTGTGCGGGGCGGGGCAGAAAAACGTAGTCAATGGCAACGCCGCTGGCGGCGGCCAGTTCGCCCGCTTTGGCTGCATCCCCCACATTGGCCTGCCCGTCGCTGACGACGACGAGCCGCCGGGCGCTGCCAGCCGGAAACAATGCCAGCCCAAGCTGGATGGCCTCGGCCAGGTTGGTGGTGAGTGGCTGGGGAATGGTGGTGATGGGGGCGAGTTCGGCAAGGGGGGTTAACGGCCGTTCTACCAGCGCATTCGACCCAAACAGCACCACCGCCGCCTGATCCGTTGCCCCCATTTGCCCCACTGCCTCGCGCACAAACTGCTCCGCCTGCGCCGCCTGCCCCTGGCTCATCGAATCCGACGCATCCACTAAAAAAACAACCGCCAGCTCATCCGCCGCCCGCACAAGCTGCGACCCGGCCAGACTTAGCACCAGCAGCAGCAAAATCAGCAGCCGCAGCCCCAGGCTCAACCATTGCCGCCAGCGCTGTCCCGCCGCCAAACGGGGTTGCCCCAACCAGACAACGTAGGGGATGGCAAGCAATAAAATCAGGGCAAAGGGGGAGGTAAAACGCACCAGAATATCCTGCAACAACAAGGCTCAATGGACAGGCTGCCATTCCCGCGAAGCAGGAATCCCAAATAGTCCAGAAGATGGATACCCGCCTTCGCGGGTATGACAGACGGTTTAATGATTATCCTTCAAATAAAAACGGCAGGTGGATGGTGAAGGTGCTGCTGCTGCCGTAGCTGCTGCGAGCCGAAATATGACCACCGTGGGCGGTAATAATGGTATATGCCAGCGTCAAACCCAGGCCCAGGCGGGGGCGACGCGAACGGTAATTGCCGTTGGGAAACAGTTCGCTGCTGTCCAGCCCCTGCCACAGCTTGTCTAACCGCTCTTCAGGGATGCCCACGCCCTCATCCTGAATTTCAATCGTCACTTCCTCATCATCCGCCCCCAGCTCAATCTGCACAGTGCCGTTGATGCGGTTGAATTTGATGGCGTTGTGGATCAGGTAATGAAGAGCTTGCTGAAGCTGCTGCTCATCGCCATAGACATTGGGAATAGGCATGGGCGGCGTAACGTATTCAATGTTGACGCGGCGAGCCTCGGCCATGCTGTCCAACTGCCGGATGGCGCGTTTGATAATGTGATCGAGCTGGATTGTGGCAAAGTGGAAAGGTGCCTGGTTTTGCAGCCGGGCGGAGGCAACAATGAGCTTGTCAACGGCCGTTCGTAGCAAATCCACCTCTTCATTCAGTGCCACCAGCGACGGCGAATCGGTTAGCTGGTGCATTTTCTCCTGCAACCGCTGCGTCTCCAGCCCAATCTTGTCAAACGGCTGGCGCAAGGCAGGCGACACTAGTGCCACAAACTGCTGATACAGCATTACAAACGCCTGAAGCCGCTGCTTTTCATAAATCAACGATTGGTTTTGCGACTGCACATGGTCATTTAACCGCTGCATCGTCCGCACATTTTGCGCCTGCACCAAAAGCGGGCTAGTTTGCTCGGCCAGTGCCGCCAAGTAATCAAAATCTTTAGCCGTGTAAACATCCCCCGTCTGCTTATCACCCAGCAGAGCCAACGCCACGAGGCTGTCACCCAAATGCAGCGGGACATAGAGTGAGCGCCCCCACTGCGTTAACAATTGACGTTCTTCCCAGCTCATGGTGTCAAACTGGGACATGGCGGCCACATCGTATTGAGCCAACGGCCGTTTTTCCTGGCGTAAATGTTGCACAAAGGGGCTGTCGGGGGGCAAAACGGCCGTTGTCAGCCCCACATTTTCTTCCAGCGTGGCAATGGGTCGCAGGCCAAGCCGTCCCCCAACCCCAGCCTCGGTCATAAAAAACCATGCCTCGTTGGTTAACAAATTGGCCTGCACCAGATGGAGAAAAATTCGGGCAATTTGCTCTGGTTCAGGCAAACCCCCAACGATGTTGCGCTGCCCGGCCAGCAAATTTTCATAGCGGGTAATCTTGGGCAAAAAGACGCGCCGCGCCATGCGGTTGGCAAGACGGATGGCAATGGTTAGAACGGCCGTAAACAACACTGTCCCCAACAGCAGCAGTAGCAGCGGGCTAACACCCGGCTGTGGCTCAAGCATGGCGCGTGATAGTTGAGCGGCCAGCCACAGCCCCAGCAGCGAGAGCAAAAAGACAACGACGACATTCGACAACCGCCCCATAAACTGGCGGGTGGCCAGGGGCAGGGCGGGTAGCTGGGTGTTGATGAGGGTGAGGGTGCCGACGGAGGTGGAAACGGCCGTTAATAAAATCCCCGCTTGCTGCCACCCCGGCTGGTTTGGCTGCTGAATCGAAGCCAGGGCTGCGCCCAGGGCAAACACCCCCAGCATCAACAGCCAATATTGCACCTGGTTGCGATAAAGCGAATGAGCCAACTGCCGCGCCGCGTGGCGCGTAAGCAAAAATGCACCCAACGTTGGCACAAACCAACTGGCAATCCATACAGCCGCCCACAAATCAAACAGCCGCACCGCGACCCCAGCCACAGGAGCATCAGCCAGCCATTGCGGCCAGATGGTGGGGTCAAGCAGAATCGCCGCCAGCAGCAGCACCAGCCCCGGCAGCAACAGCACCCAACGCCGGTGCTGCACAAGCGAAAGATGGTGCTGCGTTGTCCACAAAATCCCCAGTGCCAGTAACGTCAGCCCATATTTCCCAATAATTTCCCAATTAAACCGAACAATGGAATCAAAAGTAATGCCGCCATAATGACGCAACACGCTGCTTGCCCACACGATAGCGACCAGCAGCGTCACCCCCCACGACCAACGCAGCGGGCGGCGACCTGTCGGGCTGCGCCACAAGTAACCCAACAAAACCAAAAAGGTCAGGGGGAGTAATGCGGCAATGATGAATTGAAGGGTGAGTGTTAACATGATAAATGATATTGATCCAGATCAATAGCTGATTATATCAGGTTTATCTTACGGCGCGGGTGAAAAAGCGACTGGCTTTATCCCAAAGTTATCCCAAACTGGATTTGGGATAACTTTGGGATAAGTTGATCCAGTAAACAGTAATCGGTAATCAGCACTGAACACTGTTTACTGATTACTGTTTACTGATTACCGTTTACCGGTCTAATCCAAACTCGATTGGTGTGGAACGTGCTTTGCCCGGCCAAATCGCCCAGGGCATCGGAGGTTGTCCAGTTGACGTTGCGGCCACCATTGTGCTGGCTCCAGTACCCTTTGGGGGAAGCAGCCACGCCGGGGCGAACGGCATCGGTAACAACGGCCGTTAATTCACACCACCCCCGCCCATTTTCCACCCGCACCCGGTCGCCGCTGGCAATGCCCCGCGCCGCCGCGTCAGCGGGATGAATTTCCACAAATGGCTCCCCTTCGCGCTGGCGCAGGGCGGGCAAGTTGGCAAAGCTGCTGGTGGTAAAGTGGTGGGCAGCTCCGGTGATCAGGTTGAGGCTTTCAGATTTGGGATAACGGCCGTTTATCCCAACCCCGCCATCATCCTCGCTCGGCACAAATTGCGGCAGCGGATCCACCCCCATGTCGGCCATCGCCTGGCAATACAGCTCCACCTTGCCGCTGGGGGTGGGAAAACGGCCGTCGGCAAACGGCACCTGGGCGGCATAGGGGAGCGAAATCTGCCCTTCGGCCTGTAGGCGTTCCAGCGTTACCTCACACAGGGCGGGGTAGGAAACGGCCGTTTCCGCCAGCACCTCCTGAATCACCTCCTCCGCCGACTGATGCAACCACGGTTCCAGAAACCCCATCTCCCGCGCCAGCAGCCCCATCACCTCCCAATTGCTCTTGCTCTCACCCAGCGGTGGAATGGCCGCCTGGTTGTAGCCAATCACCGTATGCCCATACGCCTTGTGCAAATCCACATGCTCAAGCTGCGACGTGGCCGGCAGCACAATATCGGCATAAAGCGCGGTATCGGTCATAAACAGCTCATGCACCACCGTAAACAAATCTTCCCGCTGCAGCCCAGCCACAATTTGCCCGGCGTTAGGGCTAATTGCCGCCGGATTCGAGCCAAACACATAGAGCGACTGAATGGGCGGCTCCTGCACCTCACCCAGCAGCGCCGCCCCCAGCCGGTTCATGTTCACCACCCGCCCCGGCGCGGGGCAATCTTGCCAATGTTTGGCGGTATTGCTGGCCCAGCGGGTATAGCCACTGGTGCTATAGGCCAATCCGCCGCCGCAGGTGCCATACTGCCCCGTCAGGGCAGGCAGCATCAAAATGGCGCGAACGGTTTGGCCGCCGTTGCGGTGCCGCTGCAACCCGTCGGCAATTTTGATCAGCCCTGGCTTGGTGGTGGCATAGAGCCGCGCCAGCTTGAGGATGTCGTCTTCATCTAGTCCGGTAATTTCCGCCACGCGCTGTGGTGGATATTCGGCCAGTCGCGCCTTCAGTTCCGGCCAGCCGGTGGTGTTGGCCTGTAGCCACGCTTCATTGTGCAGCCCTTCGGTCACGATAACGTGGGCTAATCCCAATGCCAATGCACCGTCGGTGGCGGGGCGTGGAGCCAGATGCCAGTCGGCGCCTTTGGCGGTGCGGGTGCGGCGGGGGTCAATGACCACAAGCTGGCATCCTTGCCGCTGGGCTGCCCGCAAATGGGGCATGAAGTGGGGGGCGGTGCTGACGGGGTTGTGACCCCAGACGATGACGAGCTGGCTGTGCTGTACGTGGTCGTAGGCGGGGGAGTGGCGCACGCCAAGGGTGGCATTAACGGCCGTTTCTGCCGCCGCGCCGCAGATGGATCGTTCAAGCTGGCTGGCACCAAGACGGTTCCAAAAACGGCCGTTGCACACATCCATCTGCACCATCCCCAGCGTGCCGCTGTAGCTGTAGGGCAAAATCGCCTCGGCACCATATTGGGCAATGATGTCGCGCCAGCGACTGCCAATTTCCGCCAACGCCTCCTCCCAGCTAACCCGCTCCCATTCGCCGCCCCCCTTTGCCCCCACCCGTCGCAGTGGATATTGCAGCCGGTCGGGATGGTACACGCGATCCAGATAAGGGCGCACCTTGGCGCACAGCCACCCCTCGGTAACTGGATGGTCAGGGTTGGCATAAAAGTTCACGGCACGGCCGTTTTCCACTTCCGTAATCACCCCGCACGTATCGGGGCAGTCATGGGGACAAACACCAAACGCTTTTGCTCTCATAATTCGTTCCTTGACTAACAGAATGCAAACCCATTCTATCTGTTATTTACCGTACACGCTGCTAGTTAACTCAAGTTACCTCTTGCAATTGTCATTTCGTGGTCCTCCGAGAAATCCCGCTCTGCACAGACAAGCGAATGGGATTTCTCCTCGAAAACTCGTCGAAATGACATGGTTTTGTGCCTGGTTTTTCATGGCAGCAACTTAAGTTAGCTATCTTCTGACTGGGATCACGGACGGGGAAAGGTATGCTGATGGATGATGGTTTGTTCGGGCAAGAGGTGGACAAAGCTGTAGCCAGGCAGGTGAGTCGGGTCGTAGCCGACGCTGGCGTGACCGGGCCAGGCGGAAAATTGGGAGAAAACGCTGGCGGTGCTGGCATAGAGAATGCCGTCGCGGATGATCTGCATATTTTGGTGGACATGACCATAGAAAACACCGCGCAGTCGGTCACGGGCAGGCAATAAGGCTTGGTGCAAATCGGGGCCATTGATGACCAACATGTAGGCATCCATCCAGGTGGAGTTCATGGGCAGGGTGGGAAAGTGCATAAAAACGGTCAGGGGAGGGCCATCGGGGGTAGCTTCGCGCCGCACCCAGTCAAGTTGTACCTGCGAAAGTAGCCCATGCGGGTCAAGTTCGTCGGGGGCGCGGGCATCCAGCACCAGAAAGCGGTACCCTTTGACGGTAAAGGTGTAGGAGTATTGATCGGCTGAATGATGACAAAACGGTTCGTGTGGCCCCATTGGCAAGAACTGCTGGATGTCACGGGCGGTGTCGTGGTTACCGGTGACGTAGTAGATTGGCGTTTCTAATTGGGAGAAAGTTTCGGCGGCGAGTTGGTAAGAACGGCCGTTTGGCTCCGTCACCACATCCCCCGTATGCACCACAAAATCCGGCTTCATCGGCAAGTTGTTGATAATCTCCACCGCCCTTTGGGCACAAGGTAAGGAGCGATGACCATGCCGTTCATAATCCGGCATAGGGCCAATATGCGTGTCGCTGATATGAACAAAATAAACAGATTGCTTAGGTTCCATTCTCTTTTCCAATACGGCTCAAAAAAAAACGATGCCAGCAAAATTCAATACTGCTGGCATCGCTGCTAATTTTATACAGTTGTGTGGCACACTACCACTATTGGGCTAATGCAAAGCAGCAACCGCCGAGCTAACTGTGTTTACCAATTCCGCTACCGACGCATCCATCAAGGCAAAATAGCCAGAGGGCGCAATCCCAATCCAGAAAATGAAGAGCAGGAACGCCAGCATAATCGCCAATTCACCCTTGTTGATGTCGCGCAGCTTCTTGTTTTCCGGGTTATCCAGCGGCCCCATAAAGACCCGTTGGAACATCCACAGCAAATAAACGGCCGCTAAAATCACCCCCGTCGTAGCAAACGCAGTATAAATCCACGCATTTGGCCCCAACGAGGCTGCGCCAATTGAACCCAGCAAAATGGTGAACTCGCCCACAAAGCCGTTCAAACCCGGTAGACCCATGCTCGATAGCACGACAATCAGCGATAAGACGCTGTAAACCGGCATCGCAATCCACACACCACCAAACTCAGAAATTTCGCGGGTGTGGCGTTGTTCATAGATGATACCAACGATAAAGAAGAGCGCCCCGGTGCTGATGCCGTGGTTAATACCCTGCAAAATCCCGCCCTGGATGCCCTGGGCATTGAGCGAGAAAATACCAAGCATCACAAAACCCAAGTGGCTGATACTGGAATAGGCAACCAGCTTTTTCACGTCACGCTGGGCAAAGGAGACAATAGCTCCATAGATGATGCCGATGATTGCCAAGACGGCGATGGTGGGAGCGTAGTGAGCCGAGGCTTCCGGGAACAATGGCAAATTGAAGCGGACAAAGCCATAGGTACCCATTTTTAGCAGCACGCCCGCCAGGATAATGGAACCGGCCGTTGGGGCTTGGGTGTGGGCATCGGGCAACCATGAATGGAAGGGGAAGACCGGCACTTTGATGGCAAAGGCAATGGCAAAGCCAACAAACAGCAAATTCTGGGCGCTGGCAAAGGCGGCGCGACCGGCAATCAGGTCAGGCACAGAGAAGGTGCCGTTGGTAATGCCCATGTAGAGAATTGCCAGCAGCATCAGCAGCGACCCGGCCATCGTGTAAAGGAAAAACTTGATCGAAGCGTACACCCGATCTTTGCCCCCCCAAATGCCGATGAGGAAATACATTGGTACCAGGGTGAATTCCCAGAAGATGTAGAACAGGAACAAATCCTGCGCCAGGAACACGCCCATCATGCCAATTTCCAGGGCCAGCAGGAAGCTGTAATATTGCTTAACCTGCTGTTTAATCACCGGAAACGAGGAGGCAATAGCAAGCATGGAGATGAAGCTGGTGAGCAAAATGTGCAAAATGCTCAAACCATCTACACCCATGTGATATTCAATGCCCCACGCCGGAATCCAGCTGGCGCGGTCTACAAGCTGTAAACCGGCTTCGCTTTTGTCGTACAGGGCCAGTACAACAAGGGTAGCAATAAAGGTGACAATGGAAGTGCCGAGCGCAATGCCCTTGACACGTTCATCATCTTTTTCTTTGTCCTGCAGCAAAATCCAGATGATGCCGAGTAGCGGCAGGAAGGTGACAATTGTTAGAAGACCCATGTTCTCTCCTAATCCTCTTGGTGTGTTATCTTGCCATGAACAAGAAGTAAGCTAACAGGACGACTGTCCCAAGGAACACGCTAAGTGCATAGTTCCGCGCATAACCTGTTTGTGAGCGGCGAATTTGGTTGGCTAACCAGCGAGTCACGCTGCCGCTTCCATTGACAATGCCGTCCACGCCCTGAGCGTCCAGAACGTTGGAGGCGAAGTTGGCGAAACCAACAAAAATGTTGCGAATGATGTTGTCGTGGACAAAATCGTGCCAGAATGCCCAATCCAGCGTATGGGCTGCCCACTCGGCCAGCCGGTTGAAGGCGGGAATGAGGTAGTCCATGTAGAGAGTGTTGAGCGGCAAAACGGCCATCCACCAGATGGGGGTTGCTTGCAGCGGGTCGCGCTCGTCGGCCGTTTTGGGGCGACTGCCGTAAACCACGAAGTAGGCTACAGCAATAGCAATGATGGCGAGTACCGACGAAATGGCAGCCACTGGCACCTGCAAGCTGGTGGGGGTATGGGGCATGTGGACAACACCTTCTTCGGTGAGGTGGAAGGAGGCGATGGAATGTTCCAGCCAATGCTCCAAAGCAAGGTTAATCCCACCAGATGCACCCTCGGCAGCGTGCGTATCTGTTTCAGCGGCATGATCGTCAGCTTCGGTGGCAGCGTGGCTATCACTTTCAGCGGCGTGGTCGTCGGCTTCGGCTTCAGTAGCGTGGGTGTCTTCAACAACGGCCGTTTCTTCCCCATGCGCCGCTTCTGCCCCAAAGTTCGGGAAGTTCAACAGCCCGCCACCAATCGCCAAAATTGCCAGAATCACAAGCGGCACCGTCATTGTACGCGGGCTTTCGTGGGCGTGTTCCGCCGCCTTGTGGCGTGGCGCACCAAAGAAGACCATCTTCACCTGCCGCGCCATGTAGAAAGCGGTGCAGAACGCTGCCACTGTCAGCAGCGCATAGACAACGGTATTGATGCCACCGCTGTTGGCCGAGGCGTGGGCCAAAATTTCATCCTTTGACCAAAAACCAGCCAACGGCACAATCCCGGCCAACGCCAGCGACCCTACCAGGTAAGTCCAGAACGTGGTGGGCATGTGGTGGCGAAGCCCACCCATCGTCCGCATGTCCTGCGGGTCAAAATGGTCGTGGTGGTCATCATGACCATGCCCGTGCTTATGGGCGATGTGGTGATGCCCATGCTCCATGCCGTGAATGACCGAACCAGAACCCATGAAGAGCAGGGCTTTGAAGAAGGCGTGGGTGATGAGGTGGAACATGCCAGCGACATAGGCACCCATGCCAACGGCGGCAATCATAAAGCCGAGTTGGCTGACGGTGGAGTAGGCTAGCACTTTTTTGATGTCAAATTGGGTAAAGGCGATGAGACCGGCATAAACGGCCGTTAACGCCCCAATCAACGCCACCAAATCCGGCGAAGAAATAACGCCAAACACCAGGGCATGGCTCTCCCGCACAATCTCAAACAGCACATTACTGCGAACAATCAGGTAAATACCCGATGTCACCATCGTCGCCGCATGGATGAGCGCCGAAACCGGGGTCGGACCAGCCATCGCGTCAGGGAGCCAGACAAAGAGAGGAATTTGCGCCGATTTACCCGTTGCTCCAACCAAAAAGAGGGCGGTAATGGCGGTTAGAACCCCGCCCAGCGAAGCAGAAAAGGCACCAAAATGAACCATCTCGCCGCTGTGGAACATCTCAACGGCACTGTCGAAAACCGGGGAGAAAGTGAGCGTGCCAAAGGTCCAGAAGGTGAGGCTCATGGCGAGGATCATCGCCAGATCGCCGACGCGGTTGGCAACAAACGCCTTGCGGGCGGCGTTGGCGTTCATCGCCTCCCCCTTCTCATTGGTACGGTCAAACCAGAAGCCAATGAGCAGGAAGGAACACAACCCCACCCCTTCCCAGCCAACAAACAGCATCAGGTAGTTGTTGCCGGAGACAAGAATGAGCATGAAGAAGAGGAAGAGGTTGAGATAGGTAAAGAAGCGGCTAAAGTTGGGGTCGCCGTGCATGTAGCCGATGGCATAAATGTGGATGAGCGAGCCAACGCCCGTGACAACCAGCATCATGGTCACAGACAGGGTATCAATCTGCATGGCCCAAGGGATGTGGAAGTTGGCGGAAGGGATGCTGATCCAATCCATCATTGGCACAATTTCGGCGTGGTGGCCGTTGGCTTGCAGGCTGAAGAAGAGCAGGACAACGATGACGAAGGCAGAAAGTGCCATGATGCTGGCGGCCCAGCCAGACCATTTCTCGCCCACGCTGCGATCTGCTTCGACAAAGCGCCGCCCAACAAAGCCGTTAAACAGCACACCCAAAATGGGCAAGCCTAAAACGAGGGGAGCTAGTGCAAATGCATTCATAGACAAACAACTTTTGCAGGGCAATTTTGCCAATTGCGCTGCAAATTTATCCCTTCATCAAGTTGATCTCGTCAATATTGATGCTCTGCTTGGTGCGGAAAATGACCACGATGAGGGCCAGCCCCACGGCCACTTCAGCGGCAGCAACGGTGATGACGAAGAAGACCAAAACCTGACCGTCTAAATTGCCCAGATAGCGAGAGAAGGCAACAAAAAGCAGGTTGGCGGCGTTGAGCATTAGCTCAACAGACATGAAGATGATGATGGCGTTACGGCGCATCAATACGCCCAGGGCACCGATGGAAAAGAGGATGGCGCTAAGGGCGACGTACCATTCTACGGGAACTGTCATTGTTTACCCCCGCTTTTTGCTGATGCTGAGAACGACCACGCCGATGATGGCGGCCAGCAGCAGAACACCGGTGACTTCAAAGGGAAATACGTAGGCTTCAAAGAGCCGTAGACCAAGGGCAGCGGGGCTTGTGTCAATGACCCCGGCAGCGGACGCTGGGGTGATGGCGTTACCCTGGAAGAGGATGGAGGCGAAACTGAGGAGAAGAACGGCCGTTAATCCCCCCGCCAACCATCTTTGCCAGCCACCACTGTCACCTGCCACCCCACGCAGTTGCTCCGCCCCCAAGAGCATAATCACAAACAGGAAAAGCACGATGATAGCCCCGGCATAAACCGTAATTTGCACCATCGCAATAAAGGGAGCGTTTAGCGAGAGATAAATTGCGGCCACAATGGCAAAGTTCAGCACCAAAAAGAGGGCGCTATGAACCGCGTTGCGGCTAAACAACATGCCCAACGCTGCCGCCACGGCCGAAACCGCCAAAATAATAAATAGAACCATCTTACTTCGGATCCTCCATGTCAGGAATGGCCCGGTTAAAGACGCCTGGCTCAACTAGTTGCGGGGTCGAACGGCCGTTTACCGGCACATCCACAATCAACATCTCCTTGGTGTAGATGGCACTCGCCCGGTCATAAAAGCTCAACTCGTAATTCTTCTCCAGCACAATCGCCTCTGTCGGACACGCATCCTCACAGTAGCCGCAAAAAATACAGCGCAGCATGTTGATCTCATAGGTGCTGGCGTACCGTTCCCCAGGAGAAAAGCGTGCCTCATCTGTGTTTTCCGACGCTTCCACAAAGATCGCATCTGCCGGGCAAGCAGCGGCACACAAAGCGCAGCCAATGCACTTTTCTAGCCCATTGTCATACCGCTTTAGCTCATGCCGACCTTTGAAACGGTTGCGAACCGGCCGTTTAACTTCCGGGTATTGCACCGTCACCGGGGGTTGAAACAGATGTTTGAGGGTGATATACAGCCCCTTTAAAATTTCACCAAACATATCTTCTCACTCCTCATCTTGTTGCCAAAGGCTAGAACAAGAGACCCTCCTCAGCCAGCACAATAAAAATAGCCGTGATCAAAAAGTTCAATACAGAGATTGGCAGCAGCACCTTCCAGCCAAAGCTCATCAGTTGGTCATAACGCAGGCGCGGCAAGGAAGCGCGTATCCAAATCATAACGCAGAGCAAAATGAAGATTTTGAGGATGATGTAGACAAAGCCCAACGCAGGTACCTGGTCTACAAAGGGGCCACGATAACCGCCGAGAAAGAAAACGGCCGTTAATGCACTAAACGAAATCATCTTCATATACTCAGCCAAGAAGAACATCCCGAAGCGCATCCCCGCATACTCCACCGTATACCCTGCCGACAGCTCTTGCTCCGCTTCCAGCAGGTCAAACGGCGCCCGCTGCAATTCCGCCAGCGCCCCAACAAAGAAGACAAACGCCGCCAGCGGCTGTAGGAAGATAAACCAACCGCCCCGCTGCGCGTCCACAATCACGCCCAAATCCATGGAATCGGCAATCATAATCGGCACCAGCACCGACAGCCCCAGTGCCAACTCATAGCTAATCATCTGCGCCGAGGCGCGAATGCCACCCAGGACAGCATACTTGCTGTTAGATGCCCAGCCAGCCAATGCCACCCCGTACACCCCAATGGAGGTAATCGCCAGGAAGAACATAACGGCTACGTTGAGACCGGGCGCAATGGCAAAATAAGGCTCAAAAACCGCGCCAAAGATGTTGATTTTGCCCGCCCAGGGAATAACGGCCAAAATAACCACGGCTGGAATCACGGCCAGCATGGGTGCCAAATTGTAGACCCAACTGTCTACCATCGTTGGCTGGGGGTCTTCCTTAAAGAACAACTTTACCGCGTCAGCGGCCGGCTGCATAAAACCAGCCAGTAGTTTCCGTTCCTTGCCACCACCGCGACGGGGCAACGGAATGTAGCCAGCCCGGTTGGGACCAATCCGCGCTTGCAGCCGCGCCAGCAGCTTGCGCTCTAATAAAGTCGTGTAGGCAAAGCCGGTAATCACCGCGAAGGCGATGATAAAGCCGACGATAAGTGCCCGAAGGGCGATTTGGCCTGCGGTCAGTGTCATGCGACTTTTTCCTCTTGTAATTTGCGAATTTGCACAACGGCCGTTCCTGGCTGATACGCCACCCCGCTCATCAAGGCCACCCCATCAGGAGCATCGCCCACACGAGCCATAGCCGTCATTGTCATGCCATTGGCCGTCACTTCCACCCGATTGCCATCAGCCACGCCTGCCTTCCGCGCATCGGCCGCACTCAGCGACAACGTGGGCTGCGCCATGCGCGGGCCAAGCAAACTGGCCGAGTGGCTAATCAGCGTGCCGGGCGTATACAGCGCGGCAATGCGTACCAATTTGAGACCGGAGAAGGATTTAACGGCCGTTTCCGCCACCTCAAACATCCCCACCTTGCCCGACTCAGCCGTAGCCGCCCACTGCTGCCCCAGCCCAGACCGGTTCTCATACGCATTCCCGCCATAATACAAATCATCCCCGCCCACATCCGGCCACTGCTTTTCATACTTCGCCAGCGACCGGTAATCCATCCCCTTGTATTGCTTCACCGCCTTGGCAACATTCCGGAACACCAGGCTCGCCGCCAAAGCCGGTTTCCCCAGCCCCACGCGCTCACCCACCTGCGCCAAAATTTGCCAGTCGGCGCGGGAATCGCCCACAGGCGTAATCGCTGGGTAGTATCGCTGCACCCGCCGCTCGGCATTGGTAAAGGTGCCTTCCCGTTCCGCCCAGCTTTGCGCTGGCAGCACCACATCGGCCGCCGCCGCCGTCGCCGTCAGGAACATCTCCTGCACCACCAAAAACTCCAGCTTGCCGCGCCCGTCCATCAGCCCATCGCCAATGGGGTCAGCCCCTAACACGTAAAGAGCCTTCACCGTGCCGCTGGCCGCACCCTCATAAATCGCGTGAGCATCCAGCCCCGCTTCCGGCAATGCCTTGTAACCAGGGCCAAACGAGGGGTGAATCCCCATATCCCAGGCCCCCTGGGTGTTGTTATGCGGCCAGACGGGGATGAGTCCGTTGTTTTTCTTGCCTGCGTGTCCACCGCCATTTTTCAGCAGCAGCAAATTCGCAAGCAGCTTGGCAACAGACTCAGTTTCGTCATAGGTCAACCCTTCGGCACCGTAAAACGCCACCAGATTGCTGGCACTGCCAACGGTTGCGGCAGCGGCGGCAATGGGGTCATCGCTCTGGCTGCCGGTTTCTACTTTGGACTGGTTGACCAACTGGCGCAATGTTGCGACAGCCTGTCCGGGGGCATAGCACAAGGCGTGTTTAGCGTACTTATCCAGCCGCGTGCCACGCACATTGAGCGTCACGATGGCTGCACCACGTTCAGCCGCCTGCTTGAGCCGCAGCCACCAGACGGGTACTTCTTCGTGCAAATCGCTGGCAACAACGAGAACGACATCGCCCTTGCCCAACTCTTTCAAATTGCTGCCGCTGCTGATGCCAACCTGCGCCACAATGTCGCCACCGGCCAAACGGCCGTTTGCCAAATCAATGTTGTTGCTCTTCAACCCCTTGCGGAACAGCTCCTGGAACAGGAACAAATCTTCGTTGCTCAACCGGTCGCCGCTCACCCCAGCAACGGCCGTTCCCGCCTGCTGCAGCTTCCCGGCCACCACGTCCAGTGCCTCAGTCCAGCTTGCTGCCACCAGCTTGCCATTCTTCCGCACCAAAGGCTGCGTCAGCCGCTCGGCCGATTCAGCAAAATGATGCACAAAGCGATCTTTGTCCGAAATCCAGATTTCGTTCACCGCCTCATGCTGACGCGGCATCACCCGCTTAATCACGCTGCGCCCACCCGCCTTGGCTTCGCGCCGCGTGCTAACCGTCATGTTGCTGCCAGACGGACAGTGGGGCGACAAGGTTGCCACCGGAGTCAACTCCCACGGCCGCGCCCCAAAGCGAAAATCGGCCGTTGTCAACGCCCCCACCGGGCAAATATCGGTGGTGTTGCCGCTCCAGTAGCTGTCAAAGCCCGGATCCGACAGGGTAGCAATTTCCAGATGCCGCCCCCGGTTGTGGAAGCCAATCACCGGATCGCCAGCAACCTCGTCCTGAAAGCGCACGCAGCGAGCGCACTGAATACACCGCTCCCGATCCAGATAGATCAGGTCGCCCAACGGCACGTGTTTCTCCATGTGCAGTTTATCGGCGAAAACCATGCGGCTATTGCCTCTGCCGTGCCGCATTGTCAGGTTTTGCAGTGGACACTCTCCGCCCTTATCGCAAATGGGGCAATCCAGAGGGTGGCTGGTAAGCAAAAACTCAATCACGTCGGCGCGTGCTTGTTCCACGGGGTCGGTTTTGGTGCGTACCACCATGCCAGGGCTAACACGAACGGTGCAGCCCGTTTGCAGCCCACGCCCAAAGTTGATTTGCGGCGTGCCATCGGCGTTCAACACAGGTTTGCCGGTACCGCGATCAATGACCGGCAGCCCAATTTCTACCAGGCACATGCGGCACATGCCCACAGGTTCCAGCTTGGGATGGTAGCAAAACACGGGAATGTCGTTCCCAATCTGCTTGGCTGCATCTACAACCAATGTCCCCTTGGGAACGCTCACTTCTACACCGTCTATACTCAATGTTACGAGATCATCACTCATGCTGATCCTCTTCTTCCAGTTTGCGTTTGACAACGAAAACCCCTGGCACGTGCCGGGGGTTTGTTTTGGTTCTATAACCCTAATCGGCGGCTACAGAAACGGCCGTTTTCACCTTCCCCTGCCCATTCACCGCAGCAGCCGGCTTAATCTTCGCCTCATACTCCTGCGGAAAATGGCGGAAAGTCGAAAGCACAGGGTTAATCGCAAAATCACCCAGCGCACACAGCGTCCGCCCACCAATATTGCCGGCCACACTCCGCAGCGTCTGCAAATCTTCCTGCGTCCCCTGCCCCTTGTAAATCCGCTTCAGCAGCTTCTCCATCCAGTACGTCCCCTCACGGCACGGCGTACACTTACCGCAAGACTCATGATGGAAAAAGTGGACACACTTCATCGCCATCCACACCATGTCAACCGTCTCGTCCATGATCACCACAGACGCCGACCCCATCACCGATCCAAATGGCGTTAACCCCTCATACGTCATCGGCGCATCCAGCGCATCATCCACCACCACCGGACCAGAGCCACCGCTAGGCAACATCGCCTTAAACGCCTTCCCATTGGGAATCCCACCACCGTACTCCTCACTATAAATGAGTTCACGGTACGTCATCCCCATGTTAATCTCATAATTGCCCGGCTTATTTACATGCCCACTCAGGCAGACAATCTTCGGCCCTGGGCTTCTATCCGTACCAAACTGCTTGTACCAATCCGCCCCGTTCAAAATAATCGGCGGTACATTCGCCAGCGTTTCCGTGTTATTCACCACGGTCGGCTTCGCATACAGCCCTTCAACGGCCGGAAACGGCGGTTTACTCCACGGCTGCCCCAAATTCCCCATCAGCGAATTCAGCAGCGCCGTCTCCTCACCGCAAATATACGCCCCAGCCCCAAAGTACATCGAAAAATCACAGCTAAAGCCGCTGCCTAAAATGTTCTCGCCCAGCAGTCCATTGGCATAACAATCTCTCAATGCTTGCTCAAAGACATAGCCAGCGTCCATAAACTCGCCGCGACAATAGTTGTAAATCTGCTTCGCCCCAATGGCATACGCTGCAATCAACGCCCCCTCAATCACTTGGTGCGGGTTGCGCTCCAGCAGCTCACGGTCTTTAAATGTTCCCATCTCTGACTCATCAGAGTTGATTACAACGTACTTCTCTCCCGCACCCTTGGGGATAAATCCCCATTTCATACCCGTCGGGAAACCAGCCCCCCCACGTCCCCGCAAGCCAGAATCCCGCACAATGCTTGTTACAGCGGCCGGCTCCATCCCCAAAACCTTCTGCAACGCTTCATACCCCTGGTGTTTGCGGTACACGTCCAGTTGGTGAATATTCTTAACGTCTCGATGCCGTAATAAAATGTGAGCCATCTATCTCAACCTCACCAATGGTTACGATTGCCTGGCATACGCCGCAATCTTCTCGACCACCGACGGTGCCATCTTGCCAGACGCAGCCTCAGCCCGCAGTTTGGCAATCAACGCCTCAAACTTCGCCTCATCCAAATGCTCATGGAAGGCCAAATTGCACTGCAACATGGGCGCACGGTCACACGCCGCCAGGCACATCACTGTTTTCAAGGTAAACAGCCCATCGGCCGTTGTCTCGTCCACATCAATACCCAGCTTCTCGCTTGCCATCTCCACGAACTCGTCGGCACCTTTCAAGGCGCAGGCCAAATCATTGCAAACCTCCAGCACATATCTGCCAACTGGTTCCTCATAGTACAAGGTATAAAAACCAGTTAGCGACAAAATGTGCGTGGGGTCTAAATCCAAAATCGAGGCCACTTCCTGCATCGCCTCGCGGCTCATATACCCATATTCGCGCTGCGCCAAATGCATCAACGGCAGTGCAGCCGACTTTTTGGTTGGGTAACGTGCCAAAATCCCTTTAATTTCTTCTGCGTACTTTTCCTGAATCATGCCACGCCACTCCTACCTATCAATTTCACCCAGAACGATGTCTACCGAGCCAATAATCGCTACCAGGTCAGCTACAAAAACCCCTTTCCCCATCTGCGGCAACGAAGCCAAATTGACATATGACGGGGTGCGAAAATGCACCCGCGCGGGCTTAGGCGTTCCATCACCACGAATATAACAGCCAAATTCACCACGCGGTGACTCAACGCTGTTATAAACAAACCCTTCAGGAGCCTTAAACCCCTCAGTCCATAGCTTGAAGTGGTGAATCACAGCTTCCATACTGTGCCCCAGCTCGGAACGGGGTGGGGGCACAATTTTGCGGTCAGAAATATTGACCGGGCCACTGGGCAATTTGTCCAAAGCCTGCCGAATAATCCGCAAACTTTCCCAAAACTCCCGCATCCGACAGCGATAACGTGCATAAACATCGCCATCTGTTTCCAGTGGCACATCAAATTCGTATTGATCGTATCCCAGATAGGGTTGAGCCTTACGAATATCCCAGTCAACTCCGGAGCCACGTAGGCTTGGCCCTGTCAACCCCCACGAAACGGCATCTTCAGCAGATATATAACCAATTTCTTTTGTCCGCTGTAGCCAAATCGGGTTGTTCTTCAACAGAGCTTCATAGTCAGCAATTTTGGCGGGGAAAAAGTCGAGGAATTGACGAACGGCCGGTTCGAACTCCTCCGGCACATCACGCCACAACCCACCCGGTCGGAAGTAACTCACCATCATCCGCTGCCCGGCCACCATCTCAAACAGGTCAAGAATATATTCCCGTTCGCGGAAACAGTAGAGAAAAACCGACATTGCCGCTAAATCCAGCGCATGTGTTGCCAGCCACACCAGATGGCTGGAAATACGCGCCAGTTCAGACAAAATCACGCGAATCACCTGCGCCCGTGGCGTCGCCTCCACCCCCAACAGTTTCTCCACCGCCAAGACATAGCCCAGATTGTTGGACATTGGCGAAAGATAATCAAGGCGGTCGGTCATCACCAGTGCCTTGGTATAAGTCTTCGACTCCATTGTCTTTTCCACACCCGTGTGCAAAAAGCCAATGTCCGGAGCCAAATTCACAATGTTCTCACCATCCAGCTCTAGCAACAAACGTAGTACGCCATGCGTACTCGGATGCTGCGGCCCCATGCTGAGAAGCATGTGTTCTTCGGCATCCTCAATCGTCATCCCCGTGCCAACCTTGGCCCGGAGTTCCTCTACGGTCAGTTCTTTTATGGTGTCGCTACCAGACGTTAGCATAATTTCTCTCGCAGGTGTGGCATGTTTGCAACACACCACTTGACCTTAAAATCAATCCTTGGCGTATGGCTTTTTGGCGTCCACTTCTTGCCAGTTGAAGGAAAACTGCACTTCCTCATACCCCAACGGATAATCCTTGCGCAAAGGGTGTCCTTGCCAATCCTCTGGCAAAAAGAGGCGACGCAAGCTGTTGTTCCCTTTAAAGGAAATCCCCATCAAATCCCATACTTCCATCTCCAGCCAGGTACCAACTTTCCAAATGTCGCCTACTGTTTGTGGCCCCTTTTCCGGGTCTTCCACCAGTACACGCAAACGCAAACGATGCTTGTGAGGGATAGAATACAGGTGATAGTTGACGGCAAAACGGGGGAATTCGGGGAGTAGATCATCGGCCGTTACATCGGACAAAAAGTTGTATTGCAACGTCTCATCATCACGCAGCAACGTGCAGACCTTTTTCAGCCGGTTCATTTTGACAAACAGGGTCTGCTCCCCACGAAAATCATCGCTAGCCTCAATCGCATCAGGTACAGCTTTCTTGATCTTGTCAACGACTAATTGTTCGCGTTTCATTAGGCCCAATCCTTGATTCTGTCACCACGAATTTTTTCGTGTAGGGTCATGATGCCATCAATGAGTGCCTCTGGGCGGGGGGGACAGCCCGCGACATAAACATCAACAGGAACGATTTCATCCACACCCTGAACAATGGCGTAATTATTAAAAACACCGCCACATGAGGCACAGTCGCCCATAGCGATAACCCATTTAGGGTTGGGCATTTGATCATACAAACGCCGCACGACTGGAGCCATTTTGCGTGACACGCGGCCGGCAACGATCATTAGATCGGATTGGCGTGGCGACGGCCGATTTAGCTCCATGCCAAACCGCGAAGCGTCATAAGAGGCTGCCTGTGTATCCATCATTTCAATGGCACAACAAGCCAAACCAAATAAAAGCGGCCACATTGCGTTGGTGCGACCCCAATTTACCAAATCTTCTAAACGGTGGGTAACAATACCCATATCGCCCAGCTTCTGTTCTATTCCCATTCCAAGACTCCTTTCTTCCACACCCAGGCATCGCCAAGAATAAACATGACCATAAAGATCAACATAGCACCCAACCCATAAATACCTAGCTTGCGAAAGGCAACAGCCCACGGTACCAGCAGAATAATGTCAACGTCAAAAAGAATAAAAAGCACTGCGATTCGGTAAAACTTGACTGGAAGCCGCCGCTGTGCTTCACCAATTGCAACCATCCCCGATTCATAGGGTGCGAGGTTACGATCTTTTGGCGGTTTAGGTCCCAGACTAACAGATAGACTGGGTAACAGCACCGCGAAGAAGATGCCAATACCGATTAGGACAGCAATTGGTAGATAGTCGAGCAGTATTTGATCCATATCTCTTCCCAGAGGTCAATAACGCAAAGCCTTTTCCTCTTCATTTTTGCGGCCAGGCTTTACACAGGTAAACACAAATTTTCATCTATTTGCGCTTACATAAGGCTATGTGCATTTTATCACAAGCAATTTATGCAAGCAAAACGCATTGGCTTGTAAGCGTGCCAAAAGAGTACCAAGTTTTAGAATTTTGGACAATGATAGATAACAAAAAAGCGCAAGGAGTTACCTTGCGCTTTCAAGTACGGTAAAGGAGCGTTATAACCTAGCTGAGGTAATCGCGGAGCGATTTACTGCGGCTGGGATGGCGAAGCTTGCGCAGGGCTTTGGCTTCAATTTGGCGGATGCGTTCACGGGTAACGCCAAAGCTTTTGCCTACTTCCTCAAGGGTATGGTCTTTGCCATCGTTAAGACCAAAGCGCATTTCCAACACTTCGCGTTCGCGGTCGCTAAGGAAACCCAAGACGTTGCGAATTTGCTCGCGCAACAGCTCTTTGGAGGCCGCATCAACGGGTTCAACAACGCTATCGTCTTTGATAAAGTCACCAAATTCCGTAGCTTCGTCGTTGTTACCAACGGGTGTTTCCAGCGACATCGGGTCCATAGAAATGCGGAGAATATCGCGGATTTTGCTGACGGCTTGCCGCCATTTGCGGTTAAGCATGGGGTCAATTTGTCGGTCATCTTTGATGGCATCTTTGATCTTGTCGGCTTCTTCGGGGGTCATAAAGTCCAGTTCCAAGGCCAACTCTTCAACCGATGGTTCATGCCCAAGCTGTTGGACTAGCTCACGCTGCTTTTTGACGATTTTGTTGATGGTCTCAAACATGTGAACGGGGATGCGAATGGTGCGAGCCTGGTCGGCAATTGCACGGCTAACAGCTTGGCGAATCCACCAGGTAGCATAGGTGCTAAATTTGAACCCTTTGGTGTGGTCAAACTTTTCAACAGCACGCAGCAGACCGACATTACCTTCCTGAACGAGGTCGAGCAGGTGAATGCCGCGCCCCATGTAGCGTTTGGCGACGCTGACAACGAGACGGAGGTTGGCACGGGTGAGGCTGACTTTGGCACTTTCGGCCAAGTCGCGGATCATGAATTCGTTGTAGCTGAGGCTGCCGGCGTGGTCGTGTACCCATTCGGTGAAGATTTGGACGTCGGGAAAACGGCCGTTTTCCTCATACGCCGCCAACACCTGAGCCGATAACTCATCCGAGAGAACATAGATGGCGTTGAAGGTCTCAAACACACCCTCAGCCAAATCCATCCACGCTTCATCCTGACCCCAGCGCCCTTCATTTAAGTAGTCGCGCAAATAGGAACGGTGCATATCTTGCCAGCTAATCCGCAGTTCACGCGCCTCATCAAACAGCTTCGCTACCTGAACCGGGTCAACACCCAGCTTGATCCGCGCCTGTTCCAACTGCGCCCAGCCACCCAGCAGTTCCTCATAGTTGGCAATCATTGCCTGTTCCAGGCCAACCTCAGCCGCGTTGTGGCGATCCAGCGTGTTGGCTGCGGAGAGCTGTGTCGAAAGCCAAATCTCCTGCTCTGGCAGCAGCAGCGGCACGCGCCCAATTTCCTTTAAGTAGGTGTGTACCGGGTCGTCTTCGACAATAACATTCAAGTAATCATCATCTTCATCGTCGTCACTCTCTTCAAAATCTTCGTCAATGTCAAGCAGGTTAGAAGTATCATCGTTGTCAACCGTTTCACCAGAATCGGAAACGATGCGGATGTTGAGCTTTTGCAACCGCTCATACAGCATCCCGGCTTCATCTTCGGTGGCAGTTGCTAAAATCGCCTGCACATCGGCTTCATCAATTTCACGCGAGCGACGCGCTTTTTTGATGAGCTCCTCGAGATCGAGGCCACCACCTTCTTCTTCCATCTCGTCGGTTTCTTCAATATCTTCGTCTTCAATTTTTGAATTTCGATGCATATGCCCCTCATTCAAATCAGGTTCAATCTTATAATTTGGGCAAACGGCCGTTTAACCCTGTTCAGCCCGCCGACGACCTACCGCCGACATCGCCTCTTTTGCCCGGTTAATTCGCTGCAATTCCTGGCTCCCCGCCAGAATCTGCTGATAAAAATCCCGCTGATCCGCCACTTCTTCACGCTGGATACGCAGCAACTGCTGCAGTTCCCGGTTGCGCTGCTTAATGCGGTCACACCGCCAATCCAGCACCGAATGGGCCAATTTCTCTACCAAGTGATCAAGTTGGGATTCAGCAATCAGAGGTAATTTTTCCAAAGTTTTTATTCGCTCTTGAAGAACATCATCTGAACTATCCCACAGTTCTGAGCGCACGGCAACCACGCCATATCGAAGTTGCTGGTACATTTGTCCTAACAAAGCCCGGTCTTCAGCCTGTATAAAATCCGTTTCACCCAGTTCCGGCTGGCGTGTTCGGCGCAACTGCTGGTTTACCTGGGTTAAAAGCTGGGGGTATTGCAGACAGTGGCGCAAGAAGTTGGCTTCGCGGGTATTAACGGCCGTTTTCCGCCCACCACCACTCACCGGCTTCGCCACAACCTGCTTTTGCCCCACCACCGGAGCCGCTGGCTGTCGCCCATTCGGCGCTGTCGGCATTTGCCGCAGCGTCATCTCATCCACCTGCAACGCCCGCGCCAACAATTGACGGTAATGTTCCCGTTCCACCGGGTCGCCCACTTCCAGAATCAGCGGCAGCACCTGCTGCGCCACGGCCGATTTTGCCTTGGCATCCGTCATATCCAAATCGGCCGTGGCCGTGTCAATCACATAATCCACAATCGGCCGCGCCTGCGCCAGCAACAGCGGCCACCGCGCCACATCTGCCCGGATAATGCTGTCAGGGTCTTCCCCGTCTGGCATCGTCACCACGCGAATGTCTGCCTTCAACCGCGCCTCATGCCGCACCAGCCCCTGGGCATCAAACCGCACCTCATAATCCTTGTCCAAAGTCTCCCGCGCCACCTGCAAACTTCGCAGCGTCGCCTTCTGCCCCGCTGCATCAGCATCCAAGGCTAACACAAAACGCTTAGTATAACGCTTAAGCAGTTGCAATTGCTGTTCGGTTAAAGCAGTCCCCATTTGCGCCACCACATTGCCAAACCCAGCCTGGTGCGCCTGGATCACATCCATGTACCCTTCAACAATGACCGCCTGCCGCGCCTCACGCACCTGCCGCCGCGCCAAATCCAGCCCATAGAGCAAATGGCTTTTGTCAAACAGTGCCGTCTGCGGCGAGTTCAAATATTTGGGGATGCCATCTTTTTCCAATGTGCGGGCGCCAAACCCCACAACCTGCCCATCCACATTACGAATGGCAAACATTAGTCGGTTGCGGAAACGGTCATAGCGCGTCCCCTTTTCCGGGTTTTCCGTCAGCAGCCCGGCTTGGAGTAAATCATCATCACTGTACCCCTGCGCCGTAAAATGAGAGCGGCACGCATCCCAGGAATCAAGGGCATAGCCAATCTGGAAGGCTGCCAGCGTTTCGGCCGTTAACCCGCGCTGCGCCACGTAGCGCCGCGCCAATTCAGCCTGGGGCGCATACAGCAGCAATTGGTGAAAATAATCGGCCGTTGCCCCCAGCAAATCGCCCATTTTGTCGGCAAATGCTTGCTGCACCTTGTCCACCGGGGGAGCCGTGTCCAGCGTCACGCCCGCCCGCCGCGCCAAATATTCCAGCGTTTCGCGGAATTCCCACCCCTCTTTTTTCATCACATAGGTAAATAAATCGCCGCCGTCGGCGCAGGCACCAAAGCAGCGCCACGTCTGGGTTTCGGGAAAAACATAAAATGCAGGGGTACGGGTGTTAGAGTGAAATGGACAAAAGCCAGCGTAATTGTGTCCCGATTTACGCAGCGGCACTTGTTCGGACACAATATCAACAATATCTAATCGGCTTTTAATATCCTGCGTAACGCTCATGTTGCTTGGTGGCAAAAGCGAACCGCCATTGCATCAGGGAATCTTGCAGTTGCGAACGCTTCTCTAAACTCGTCAGGCTCCCACGGCTATCAGCTCGTCAATAAAACTTCGGCTTTATTAGCACACCATACGCACGGGGGGCGCATGAATGGGGAAAATTATACTCCATTCCCCTAAAATGGCCTATGGTTTCTGATACAGTTCCTATTTTTTTACGAAGCGTTTACGTTAAAAAGACGCGAAGATTGGAGGGAACCGGAGATTAGAGATTAGAGATTGTGAACCTTCTCCAATCTCTATTGATGCTGCAGCCGCCAGTCCAGCGCCGTATGGCGCTGCGTCACTTTGTCATTTTTGACGGCAATGTGGATGGCACGGCGGGTACCCACCAAAATTGCCAGCTTTTTGGCACGGGTAACGGCCGTATAGAGCAAGTTGCGCTGTAGCATCATGTAATGCTGCATCACCATCGGGATCACGACGCAGGGGTATTCCGCGCCCTGGCTCTTGTGGACGCTGATGGCAAAGGCGTGAACCAGTTCATCCGCTTCCAAAAAGTCATAAACAACCGGGTTGCCGTCAATGCTTACGGTTATGGTTTGTTGCAAAATATCCAGGCCAACGATGCGGCCGATGTCGCCGTTGTAGACGTTTTTGTCGTAGTTGTTGACTGTCTGCATCACCTTGTCGCCCACGCGAAAGACACGCCCGCCAAGCCGCCGCTCTGGTTTACGGCCGTTTCCGGGGTTCAACGCCTCTTGCAACGCCTCATTCAACTGGGTCACACCCACCAGCCCGTTGTACATCGGAGCCAGCACCTGAATATCGTCCAGCGGGTCGAGATGAAATTTGTCCGGCACCCGGTTTTTCACAATATCCACCAGCAATTCGGCCGTTTCTTCCATATCCGGCTTGACAAAAATAAAGAAATCTTTGCCTTCCGGCGGCGTTTCCGGCATGAGACCTTGGTTAATGCGGTGGGCGTTGTGGATGATGAGCGAATCGGCTGCCTGGCGGAAGATGGTTTGCAGGCGAATAACGGCCGTTTTTCCCGAAGCAATCAAATCCCGCAGCACATCACCCGCCCCCACCGACGGCAGTTGATCCACATCCCCCACCAGCAGCAAATGGCTATCATTGCCCACCGCCTTCAACAGCGTATTTGCCAGCACCAAATCCAGCATCGAGGCTTCGTCAATGATAATCATGTCGGCATCCAGCAGGTTGTTCTGGTCGCGGCCAAACCCTTCGCCGGGGTTAAACTCCAGCAGCCGGTGGATCGTTTTGGCCTCACGCCCGGTCGCCTCGGCCAGCCGCTTGGCGGCGCGGCCTGTAGGGGAGGCCAGCAAATAGGTGTGGTGGTAACGATCCAGCAAATCAAGCAGGGCGCGGAGAGTGGTTGTCTTGCCGGTTCCTGGCCCGCCGGTCAGCACAGTGACTTTGTGAGAAACGGCCGTTTTGATTGCCTCAAGCTGCTGTGGGGCCAGATTTATAGTGGATTGGAGATTGGAGATTGGAGATTGGCCGTTACGGATGCTTGCCAAGCGGCTGGTGGGATGGCTAATAATTTGCTGGATGCGTTTGGTGGCTCCCACCTCGGAGTAGAAAAACGGGGTCAGGTAGACAGCTTTTTCTTCCTGCACCGTTTTGATCGCGTCGGGCTGGCTGATTTCATAGGTGAGGGTGTCGCGCTGGATGAAGTTGTTGCTGGTGAGCTGGTCAATAACGGCCGTTACCTGCTCCGCCGCCACCCCCAAAATTTCCGACGCCTGCGGCTCCAGCTCCGTCTGCGGCACATACACATGCCCCTCATCTGCCATCCGGTTCAGCGTATAGGCAATCCCCGCCTCAATCCGGTTGGGGTCATCATGCGCCAGCCCCAACGCCCGCGCAATCTTGTCAGCCGTAATAAAACCAATCCCGGCCACATCATTCACCAGTTTGTAAGGCGTAGACTGCACCACCGCCAGCGATTGATCCCCATACTGCTTGTAAATCTTCACCGCCAGCCCCGTCGAAACCCCGTGCGCCTGCAAAAACACCATCACATCCCGAATCGCCCGCTGCTCCGCCCACGCTTTCACAATCCCCCGAATCCGCTGCTTGCCAATTCCCAGCACCTCTTGCAGCCTTTCAGGGTTTTCGTCAATCACATCCAGCGTCTCCGCCCCAAAGCGGTTGACAATGCGCTCGGCCATCACCCGCCCCACCCCGCGAATCATCCCCGACCCCAAATACCGCTTGATCCCCTCCACCGTCGCGGGCATAGATTTCTCGCACAGCTCTACCTGAAACTGCCGGCCGTGGCGCGGATGACTGCCCCACTTTCCCGTCAGCTTCACCCATTCCCCCGGCTGTAGCTCCGGCAAATTGCCCACCACTGTCACCAGCCCGTCGCTGGCATACTTAAACGGCAGCATTCCCCGCGAATCCGGCTTTAGCCGAATCACCGAATACCCATTTTCCTCATTGTAATAGGTAACGCGCTCCACCGAGCCGCTGATTTGGGTCTGTGAATCATTACTCATACGCTTGTAACAGTATACAAGGGGCAACCAAATTTATGCAATTGCCCTAACCCGACGTTTCCAAAACATTGACAGTCTTACCGACATCGCGCTATAATACCGCTCGAATTGCCCAGGTGGCGGAATTGGCATACGCGGTAGGTTGAGGGCCTATGCCCTATGGGCGTGGAGGTTCGAGTCCTCTCCTGGGCACCACGGAAAAGCCGGAACTTGTAAGTTCCGGCTTTTTGTTTTGTAATGGGCTATTTCTCTCGTTTGACGGGCGCAAAACGGGCATCTTCCTGCAAAATGCAGCGCAGCCCTTCGGCAAGCGTTACCGATGGCTCAAACTGTAGTCGTTCACGGGCGCGGCTGATGTCGGCCGCCAGGCGAGGCACACCGCCTTGCTTTTCCTGGTTGTAAATGCGGTTTACGGAGCGTCCCGTTACCGTTTCCACTTCATCCACCAGAGCCTTCATGCTTAGCTCCACGCCGCTACCGATGTTGATATTGCTGCGGTTGACATTAACGGCCGTTGCTGCCACCAACAACGCCTGCACCACATCCGTCACATAAACAAAATCCCGCGTTTGTTCCCCGTTGTCAAAAATAACCACCGACCCCCCCGTGAGTGCCTGTTGCAAAAAGCGGGGAATGACCGGCGCGTGCGACAGCGGCAAGCTTTGGTTTGGCCCATAGGCGTTAAAAATCCGCAGTGCCACCGTTTCAATGCCCCACAGTGCGCCAATGGTGTGGATGTATTGCTCGGCCGCCCATTTGCTCACCGCGTAAGGCGAGTCGGGATGGGGGGTGGCATCTTCGCGCACGGGCTGCTGCGGCTGGTAGCCATAGACCGCGCCGGAGGAGGTGAACACCACCCGGCGCACCCCCGTGTCGCGCATCGCTTCCATTAGGCTGACCGCCCCGCCAACGTTGACGCGGTTGTAGTCACGCGGGTGCATGATGGATTGCGCCACCGAGACCCGCGCCGCCAGATGGTAAACGCAGTCAACGTCATAGAGCAGCGACCACAGCAGCGGGATATTGTCCACATCGCCCTGGGTAAAGGTGACGGCTGGGTGCAGCCGCGCCTGTTGGCCGTTGCTCAAATCATCAAGCACGTGAACATGATGCCCATCTTGAATAAGTTTGTTGGCGAGGGCAGAGCCAATAAAGCCCGCGCCGCCTGTAACTAAAAAACGCATGGTGGGATCATAACCTATTGATGGCGAAACTAAAAGCAGGATGAAGGTCATTTGCCAGCTTCTTATTCTGGGCATATGATGCCGCCGCATATGATATTACTTACGAAACATTTGCCGGGAATTCGCTGGCTGTGGCTTGGGCTAAAGCTGCTGCTGTTGACTGCCGCTTTTGTGCTGCTGACGGGGCCAGAGTGGCCGGTCTTTGGCGACCCTGCTTATCAGCTGCAAGCCATTGTGCAACAGCGCGGCTTTAACTTTTCTGCCTGGCTGGCGGGGGCGTATGCGGCTAAGGCAGAGGGGGTGCTAGCGCAGGAGGAGCTGTTTGTAGCGGAAGATGAGCAGCGGGCGGTTGTATTGGGCTATTTGGAGCTGATTGCGGAGGCGAACCGGCTGGAGCAGGAGATTGCGCGGGTGTATACGGATGCCAGTGTGGTGGATCCGGGAGCAGAAACGGCCGTTCTCCAGACCACCCTCGACCAAACCCGCGCCGATATTGCCCAGCGGCAAACGCTGGCCGAAGCGATTGTGCAAGATCAGGTGGCGGCGATTTTGGCCGAGGAAGGGTTTACACTGGGCGGAACCACCTGGCCGCCGGTGCTCATGCAGATGACGCCGCTGCCGTCCCTGCTGATTGTATCGCCACGCGACCGGATTGAGCGGGTGGAGGGGGTATCGCTGGCGCATGGGCTGGATGCGGCGGTGTGGGATGAGATGGAAACGGCCGTTTATACCCAGCTCAACCAATCCGCCCTGGTGGTTCCCATTGGCGGGCTGGGAACCTACCCGGCCATGATTACCGAAACCAGCAGCATCAACTGGCTGGCCGAGGTAACGGCGCACGAATGGACGCACCACTGGCTCAATTTGCAGCCGCTAGGCTACAACTATTTGACCAGCAATGAGCTGCGGACGATCAACGAAACGGTGGCTTCGCTGGTGGATGTGGAGGTGGGAGAGCGGGTGATTGCGCGGTATTACCCGGATTTTGTGCCGCCGGAGGTGGTGGAGGGGGATGAGGTAAGTGGGGGGGAAACGGCCGTTTCTCCCACCCCGCCCCCCTTTGATTTTCGCGCCGAAATGGCCGCCACCCGCATCCAGACCGATGATCTGCTGGCGCGTGGGGAAATCAAGGCGGCGGAGATGTATATGGAGGCGCGGCGGCGGGTGTTTGTTGCCAATGGCTACCAAATTCGCAAGCTCAACCAGGCGTATTTCGCCTTTTATGGTGCCTATGCCGACCAGCCGGGTGCCACAGGCAGTGACCCCATCGGCCCACTGCTGCGCCAGCTTCGGGCGCAAAGCTCCTCGCTGCGGGCGTTTTTGGATGCGGTGGCTCCCATCACCAGTTTGGCAGATTTGCAGCAGTTGGTTGCACAGGATGGCACCGACTAAAAAGGCGTGTAGCAGGAGATTAGAGATTGGAGATTGGAGATTGGTGAAAGTAATCAATCTCCAATCTCCAATCCCCAATCTCTATTTATTCACCTGTTTTTCCAGGGCAAAAACGGCCGTTTCTGCCCACAAATTTTCGCCCCAGCTTTGTTTCAAAGGTTGCCCACCCACCAAATAAACCCGCTGACGCACGGTGATATTGAATGTTTGGCAAAATTCGGTGAAGTCGGCGATGGTGAACGCCTGCCAGCGGCGGTCGGATTGCCAGTGGGGGGGGTAGTCGGTGGCTTGGGGGAAACGGCCGTTAACTAGCAAATGCAGCCGATAGCGCCAGTAGCCCCAGTTGGGAAAAGTCACAATCGCCTGCTTTCCCACCCGCAGCATCTCCTGAATAATCGTTCCCGGCTCGTTGAGAAAGGGAATGGTTTGGCTGAGGATGACAAAATCAAAGCTGCTGTCGGGGTAATCAGCCAGCCCCTCTTGCAAATTTCCCTGCCGCACGCTGAGACCGCGCCGCACGCACGCCAGCACCCCGGCTTCCGACAGCTCAACGCCGCGCCCCAGCACCCGCTTGTGGCGCACCAGATGCGCCAGCAGAGAACCGTCGCCGCAGCCCAGGTCGAGGACGCGGCTTTTGGGTAAAACAAGGTCGGCCACCACTTGCAGGTCGGGGCGGAGGGTGGCGTTGGAGATTGGAGATTGGAGATTGGTCATGAGGGGAATGGGACGCAGATTTTCCTGATGTTCCTGATTACGATCAAAAAATCAGGTGAATCAGGAACATCTGCGTCCTATTTCTGTTTATACCGAATGTCTGGTAATCCCACGTTTTCCTCTTGCGCCAGCCGTTCGAGGAAGCTGGCGATGAGCTTGGTCATGGTGTCTACTTCGAGCAGGAAGGCATCGTGGCCCCAACTGCTTTGGATGTCGAGGTAGGAGATGTCGGCGTTAACGGCCGTTAATGCCCGCACCAACTCCTTACTGTGATAACTCGGATAGAGCCAGTCGCTGGTAAAGCTCACCACCAGGAATTTGAGATGCCCCGAATGGGCAAACGCCGCCGCCAGCGACCCCGTTTCCTCGCTCAGGTCAAAATAATCCATCGCCTTTGTCACATAAAGATAGCTGTTGGCATCAAAGCGGCGGGTAAAGTTATTGCCGTTGTATTTTAGATAGCTCTCCACGGCAAACTCCGACTGAAAATCAAAGCCGTACCGTTCCCGCGTTTGCAGCCGTCGCCCAAACTTCTGGTGCATGGATTCTTCGCTCAGATAAGTAATGTGGCCGACCATCCGCGCCACCGCCAGCCCGGCATCTGGCTTTTTGTCGGCGGCGTAATAGGCACCGTTGTTCCAGTACGGGTCAGCATAAATCGCCTGCCGACCCACTTCGCTGAGGGCGATGAGCATGGGGCTGTGGCGAGCCGTTGTTGCCAGCGGAATGGCGGCTTTGAGCTTGGTGGGATGGTGCGCCGCCCATTCCAGCACCTGCATTCCCCCCATCGAGCCACCAGCCACGCACAAAAGCTGCTCAATGCCCAAATGTTCCACCAGCTGCGCCTGCGCCCGCACCATGTCGCCAACGGTGATGACGGGGAAGCGTAGCCCATACGGCTCACCAGTGGCCGGGTCAACGGTGGCGGGGCCGCTGGAACCGTAGCAACTGCCCAGGACGTTGCTGCAAATGATAAAAAAGCGGTTGGTGTCGAACGCTTTGCCGGGGCCGATGCAGTCGTCCCACCAGCCTGGTTTGTCATCGCCTGCGTGGTAGCCAGCCGCATGGCCGCTGCCGCTGAGGGCGTGGACGATGAGAATGGCGTTGCTGCGGTCAGCGTTGAGGGTGCCATAGGTTTCATAAGCCAGAGTAACAGGGCTGAGGGTGGCTCCGCTTTCCAGCCGAAATGGTTCATCCTGGGCAAAGGTGAACTGCTGTGGCTGGACGAGGCCGATGGAGTTGGGGGGAAAGGTCATGGGAAGAGAAGTAATCAGTAATCAGTGACCAGTACCGATTACTGATTACCGATTACCGATTACTGACTGTTAACGCCTGATCCAAATCCCAAAGGATGTCGTCAATATCCTCATAACCAATGCTCAGGCGGATGAAGTCGGGGGTGACACCGGCCGATTGCAGTTCATCTTCGCTGAGCTGGCTGTGGGTGGTGCTGGCGGGGTGGATGGCGAGGCTTTTGGCGTCGCCAACGTTGGCGAGGTGGCTAAACAGCTTGAGGTTGTTGATGAACCCTTCGCCTGCTTCGCGCCCGCCCTTGATGCCAAACCCTAAAATTGCGCCAGGCCCTTTGGGCAAATATTGTTGCGCTTTGGCGTGGTCGGGATGGCTGGCAAGGCCGGGGTAAGAAACCCAGTTCACGCGGTCGTCGGCTTCCAGATATTCGGCCACCTTTTGCGCGTTGCTGACGTGGCGATCCATTCGCAGGCTGAGGGTTTCGATGCCCTGGATGGTGGCCCAACTGTTGAACGGGGCTTGGCAGGCACCGATGTCGCGCAAAATTTGCACGCGGGCTTTGAGGATGAAGGCGGGTGCGCCGAGGTCGGCGTAGACGAGGCCGTGATAGGAGGGATCGGGCTGGGTGAAGTTAGGAAAACGGCCGTTTGTCCAGTCAAAGTTGCCGCCGTCTACGATGATGCCGCCGATGGTGGTGCCGTGGCCGCCGAGGAATTTGGTGGTGCTGTGGACGATGATGTTGGCACCCCATTCAAACGGCCGGCAGAGGTAGGGGGTGGCAAAGGTGTTGTCAATCATCAGCGGGATGTTGTGGGCTTGGGCAATGGCAGACACTTCGGCGAAGGGAAACACAGAAATGTCGGGGTTGCCCAGGGTTTCGCCGTAGATGAGCTTGGTGTTGGGGCGAATGGCGGCGGCAAAGGCAGCAGGGTCGGAAGGGTTCACAAGGGTGACTTCAATGCCGATGCGGGGGAAGGTGTAGTTGAACTGGTTGTAGGTGCCGCCGTAGAGCCGGCTACTGCTGATGATGTGGTCGCCCGCACCGCAGAGGGTGAGGATGGCCATGGTTTGGGCGCCGTGGCCGCTGCTGGCGGCCAATGCCCCCACGCCCCCTTCCAGCGAGGCGATGCGCTGTTCCAGCACGTCGGTGGTGGGGTTCATGATGCGGGTGTAGATGTTGCCCATTTCTTGCAGGGCAAAGAGGTTGGCGGCGTGGGTGGTGTCGTGAAACTGATAGCTGCTGGTTTGGTAGATGGGAACGGCGCGGCTGCCGGTGGTTGGGTCTGCTTCTTGCCCGGCGTGCAGTTGCCGGGTGGTGAAGCCGAGTTGGCGTTCGTCAAGGCTCATGTGAATAAACTCCTTTTGGAATGGGACGCAGATTTGCCTAGTCGTCCTGATTTTTATTTTGGTTGGGGATTTGGCTGCTGGCTACCATCTGCGCAGCATGGTGGCAAAACGGCCGTTTCCTCCACATTGTTTTCAGGAAATAAAAAACCCTCTGCCAGATGGAGAGGGTTTTGTATTTGAGGTTAACGGCCGTTTTGGACACAGCACGTAAAGTTCATTCACCGTCTCTCTCATCTTCCAGAATAGTTCTGCCGGAATTGGCACCTTTTTGTAACAGTTATAAAACTGAACAAAGGGTTGCCGAGGTTTCATAGGGCCGGTCCCTCCACCTCTCTGGATAAAAGTGACAAACTATGTGGTTGTTTAAATTCCTGTTTACGACTATAGCGTGTGTTGTGGGTTTGTCAAATAGATGATTTTTACGAAGAAAACGGCCGTTTTTGCACGACTTTGCACGGTTTTCCACCAAGAACACCACCGTTATCAACAACCCTCAACAGTTTTTCCCCAGTTATCCACAGCTTACCCACAGGGGTAAGCAAGGAATCAAAATGGGACGTAGATTTTCCTGATTAGGTGAAGCAGGAAAATCTGCGTCCCATTTATCGGCATCAATCAGGAATGATGGTGATATTACCGGGGCGCGGGATGGCCGGCATGGCCTGTTCCCAGCCAGGGAACGCATAGCCAGGGCCAGCCAACGAGCGCTTTACCATTACATCGCTTACCGTGGCACTGGCAATATGGCCTAGCTGGTCGCTGACGATGTGGTATTTCTGGGCGCGGATCCGGTCGCTTAGGCCGTTAGTCTGGTTGTCAAAATCAGGCATATCGCGCTCTATGCCGATGAGCGTAATGCCACCATCGGCGTTGCGCGTGGCGCGAAGCCATTGGATATGCTCCAGATGCCGCTGAATTTCCAGGGCGCGACGGGCTTCCCAAATGACCACGCGGGTCATGTTGGCAACGGTGGCGTAAATAGGCGGGGGAAGCTGACCGTTGACGTGCCGAGCATAGGCGTCAGTCCCCATGTAGCCCAGGATAGTTCCACCAACAGCGGTGATGCCAACAAAGACAAACCAGTTGATAAAAAACACTTTGCTGATAGTTATGCCATCCGTTTCCCGTTTGATAAATGCCTCTAAAAGCTGTAATTGGTCAATAATGGCCGCTTCAGTCGTGCTGTCGGGCGCATTAAGCTGAAAGGTGCGGGCATTTTGCAAGGCCAGAATAAGCTGTTCGTGGAGCGAGTAGTTGGGCGGAAAGGTGTCATTCGGCAGCATTTGTTCCAACTGAAGCACCAACATTTGGATGACTTTGGCGTAACAAGTGGGGTCGCTTGCATCCTGAGCGCAGTTGGTTCCATCTCCGCCGCTGCTTTCAATGTTAGCCAGGATATTGAGTTTATTGATGGCACTTTCCAGTAGTTCCGTGCGGCAGTAGGGATTGGTATCGGTTGTTTGGTAATAGGTGAGGCGGTTAATGATTTGGGTAACAAGCTCTTGTCGCTCTTGCAAGGTGTTATTTTGCAGGTTGACGAGTGTGGTAATGGCTTCTTGAATGGGGAGGGTGTTGCAGGCGGTTTGCCTGGCGTTAACGGCCGTTTGCAACCCATAAGCCGCAACCTGTAAATTCGTCCGTTGTCCCGGCGTGGCCTGGTCAACCTGCGCCGGGGTAATTTGCGCCAGCACATTGTCAATGCGGCTAACAATGGTTTGGGCGGCTGGGGGGTTAATGAGGCTGGGGGCGACTTCAATCAGGGTTGGGAACAGGACAAACAGCACAACGGGAACCACGCCAACCATGACAAGACCGATACCGATGGCACGCATGGGCAGAAACGGCCGTTGTTTTTGCGACAAATAACGCTGTTTGTTTACAGTGTCGCGTATTTTTGACCACTCCGGCGTTGTCACCCAACTGGTTACAGCTCCCGTGAGCAGCATAGCGAGCAGCAGCACAACCCGCAGCGGCCAGGCAACATTTTCCCGAATGAGTGAATCGGTAAAGAACAGGATGGCAATGATCAGGGTAAACCCGGCAGCCGCTGGAAGTGCCATACCTGCAATGCTAAAACGACGGTACCACGGGGTTGAGTCAGTGGTAAGGCGCAACCAGTTGCGGTTGTCGGCTCCACAGCGTGGGCAAACAATGTGGATGGGGCCAGGGCCATCATAAGGTTCGGCCGTGTTCTCTGGCGCAGCACGGCTTTCTGGCACAATGGGGCGGCGGGTCAGGTCGGGCTGGTAGCGTAACCCAATGTCAGGATAATGGTCAGGCGTGGGGTTTGAGATACCGTGGTTGTTTCCCTCGGAGACAGTAAATTGCTCGCGGCAACTGACGCAACGAAGCGACCGGGTAAACAGGGTTTCTGGAGGCGCAGGTAGATTGAGCATGGCACTTCCCTTTCAGGCTCTTGACAAAGGGATGGCGTGATGTGGGTAGTCATGTGGCTTTGCCAAAGGCGGTACTACTAAAGCGACAATTGATCGTGGTAAAGGTAGCAAAAACGGAGAAAGTGTCAAATTTGACAACGGCCGTTTATGCTCACCTTAAAAGTTTGTAAATTCGCCCGCCTTTCACGCCAGCCGCCGCCGTAGATGAGCTAGAATTAAGGGTGCTGTCCGCAGTGGTAGGCAGCAAACTGAATTGTGTTGGTGTGTAGTTGGCGAAAAAGGCTTTCACTAGTTTGTGGGTGTAGTTTTGTAGCACGGTTTGGCATCATGATAACGTTGAAGAGAGTGGCATGGATAACCATCTTATTGGTAGCTGTAGGATGTTCAAAGGAAACGGCCGTTTTGCCGACCGCTGTGCCAGAAACGGCCGTTGTTGTCCCCACCGCCACGGCTGAAATTGCCACCATTCCCCCCGAACCCACCAACATATCCACCCCCGAACCCACCCCCTTCCCCCCCGATCTCTCCCTAACGGCTCAAGATATTTTTGCCTTCCCCAACCCAGAAATCTATGCCGGCGATTTAGTTACCTTTCAAGTCATGCCCTTTGTTTCCCAGACCGTCGTTGCCGATGATGTAAGCGTCCATGTAATGGTTGATGGATACGATGTAGCCGCTGGCACGCTCAACGAGCGCAATTTTTCCGGTGATCCGCGCAGCGTGTTTGCCTGGGCATGGGATAGCAGCAACCATATTGGCAGCCATGAAGTGCGCGTGGTGCTGGATCGGGATGACAAGATTGTGGTGGGGGATGAAGACCCAACCAACAACCAGGCCGCCATCACACTGATGGTTCTGGATCCAAAGGACATCCCGGCGACCGAGGAAAATGCAACCTGGGTTACGGCTGATACCAGTTGCTGTGTTATCCACACGGTGAGCGGAACGGCCGCCTATCGGGATTTGCCCAATTTGGTGAAAGTGGTGGACGATGCTGCCGCCCAGGCTGCCACGCGGCTAAATGAACAGCCACAGCGCAAAATTGATATTTACCTCATTGACCGGGTCATTGGGCAGGGAGGGTACGCAGGCTCCGCAATTGTCGCTTCGTACCTGGATCGGCAATACAGTGGTAACAGTGTGCATGAGCTGCTGGTGCATGAAATCACCCACATCATTGACCAGCAATTTGCCCCTCACCGGCTCGTCTTTTTGGCCGAGGGGGTGGCCGTTTGGGCCACGGGTGGTCATTACAAAGTGGAAGATTTGACCGAGCGCAATGCCGCGCTGCTGGCCTTGGGGCAAAATGTGCCGTTGACGGAGATGATCAACAACTTTTATCCGGTGCAGCATGAGATTGGCTATTTGCAAGCTGGCGGCTTTATCGAATATTTGATTGATACTTATGGCTGGTCAACGTTCCGTGCTTTTTATAGCAATACGACGCTGGATGATGGGGCAACGCCGGCCGAAGCGGTGGATCGCAATCTGCAAACGTATTACAACAAATCGCTGGCGCAGATGGAGGCGGAATGGCAGGATGCTTTACGGGTGTTGGAACTGGGAGAAACGGCCGTTCTTGACCTGCAAACCACCATCCGCTTCTTCGACACCATGCGCCACTATCAACTGCTCTATGATCCAACCGCCCACTTTCTTCGCGCCTGGATTCCCCAGCCCAAGGCGGTGCGTACCCAAGGCAACCCGGCCGACCTGACCCGGCATCCAACAGCCGAGCTAAATGTGACGCTGGAAGTCATGCTGGAAGCCGCCAACACGGCCTGGCGCAACGGCGACTACCAACGCGCCAATGTGATTTTGGACAGCGTGGAGCGGGTTCTGGACAACAATGGCACCTTTATTGACCCGTTAGCAACAAATTATTTGAACATTGTGCGCAAAGTAACGGCCGTTGGTTACAAAGTCCAAAGCGTGACGCTGCAAGGGGACGAAGCCCAGCTTGTGGTCACATTGGCGAACAAGAATGGTTTGCTGCCCATCAACATGCGGCTGGTAAACCGCGATTGGATTATATTAGCCAATTAACGCTCGCCAGGGTTTTGAAAACCTTGCGGGTCTATAGGTGAATCATTTTTGTTTTTATGCTAAAATGATCGTGGCATCATGTTAGCGCATGGTACATGCGCAAATATGGCAATGTCGGCATAAATGGCGTGTAGCCTTAGATACACAGGGGTTTGATATGATCGAAGTTGTAATTGACAGTATCCGCATCAGCCTGGTTTCCCAGCATCGTATTGTCATGCTTAAGGAAATGGGTTCAGAGCGCCAGCTTCCTATTTGGATTGGCCCGTGTGAAGCGGATGCCATTACGATTGAGCTACAGGATGTCAAGGTGGCTCGCCCGCTGACGCAGGATTTGCTCAAAAATGTGATCGCTGTTATGGGTGGGCGCGTCTCACACGTTTTGGTCAAAGAACTGGAGGAAGGTATTTTCCATGCCAGCCTGTTTGTTGACATAAAAGGGGAGTTGAAAGAGATTGATTGTCGTCCCTCTGATGCCATTGCCCTGGCTGTGCGGGTAAAAGTACCGATTTTTGTGGCTGAAGCAGTGATGGATGAGGCCGGGGTTGAGCCAGAGCAGGATATTCAGGAACAGGCTAAGGAACAAGAAGAAGAAGCTGGCCCGGAAAATCTGGATATTTTCAGCAGCTTTGTAGATACGCTGGATTTTGACGATTTTGAGGAGTAGAAACGGCCGTTTTTCTCCCACCACAACACCAACAAAAGATGACCAACGATCTAAAACGTGAAACGTAGCCCAACCTGCGTTTCACGTTTTATATTTTAGCGCAGTGGACAATATCGAACGTTTACCCCCCCACAGTATCGAAGCCGAAGAAGCGGTTCTTGGCTCCTTGCTCATTGACCCCGAAGCCATTTACGAAGTTGCCAGCTTCCTCACCCCCGATGCCTTCTACCGCGTGCAAAACCGCTGGATCTACGAGGCCATGCTCCGCCTCAACAACCGGCGTGACCCCATTGACTTTATCACCCTCACCGAAGAGCTGCGCCGCCTGGAAAAGCTGGAAGAAGCGGGAGGTGAATCTTATCTGATTGGCCTCATCAACACCGTTCCCACCTCCATCAACGCCCAGCATTATGGCCGCGTGGTCGAAGCCGCCCACATTCGCCGCAAGCTCATCTCCACCGCCAGCACCATTGCCAACTTGGCCTATGAAGAAAGCGAAGATGTCAACGTGGTCATTGACCGCGCCGAGCAAGCCCTGTTTGGCGTCAGCGAAGCCCGCACCACCCGCGACCTCGTTCCCGTGCGCCAAATTGCCCGCGAATATCTGGAGAGGATTGAAGAGCTAAACCAGCGCGGCGATGATGTGATTGGGGTGCCAACCGGCTTTACCGATTTGGACAGGCTGCTGGGCGGTCTCAACAAATCTGACCTGATCATCGTGGCGGCCAGGCCTGGGATGGGCAAATGTGTCACCGCCGACACACGCTTGCTGCACCCCCACACAGGCGAACTGATTGATATTGAGACGCTGGTAAAACGGCAGCACGCCGCCCTATTGACCTTGGGCAATGATTACAAGCTGCGCCCGGGCAAAGCATCCCATTTTGTAGATAGTGGCATCAAGCCCGTGTTTCGGGTGCAAACCCGCTTGGGGCGGGAGATCAAGACAACGCTATCCCACCCCTTTTTGACCATTCACGGCTGGAAGCCCTTGTTTGACCTGGCGGTAGGCGACCGCGTGGGCGTGCCGCGCCGCCTGCCTGTTTTTGGGCAAGATGATGCCAATGACCATGAGGCCAAGCTGTTGGCCTATTTGCTGGCCGATGGCTCTATGCGCGGCACAACTCCGCAATTTAGCAACAGTAACCCGCTGCTGCGGGATGATTTTACGGCAGCGGCATTGATGTTTAGTGGCAACAAAGCGACGGTTTATGATAGCAGGGGGCAGCGGGTTCCTACTGTCCACATTACGCAGGATGCGGCGTTTGTGGGGGAAGACAGGGAGCAGTTTGCCGGGGTGCTGGCGCAGGTGATGGAAACGGCCGTTTTCTCCACCACCCAACTTGCTCAACAAATAGACGTTCCTTATGCCACCATTGCCCAATGGCGCTCCGGCAAAAATTTCCCGTCTCCAGCCAATTTTCAAAAATTGTGTGCTGCTTTGGACGTAAACGAAACGGAGCTATTGCCCAACGGACACGCCCACAATAGCCAGATTGACAACACCCTGACCCGCTGGTTGAAGGAACAGGGGGTGTGGGGCAAGGCTGCGGCAGAAAAAACCATCCCAGATGCTGTCTACCGGTATAGCAAGCGCAAGCTGGCTCTCTTTTTGAATCGGCTGTTTGCTTGTGATGGCTCGGTGTATGTGCAGGGGGAGGGCCAAACGGCCGTTTCCTACGCCACCATTTCCCCACAACTTGCCAAAGGCGTGCAGCATCTCCTGCTCCGCTTTGGCATATTAGCCAAGCTGCGCCACCGCCACGTCACCTACCAGGGCAACCCGCGCCCCGTTTATGAGCTACGACTGACGGACGGGGAGAGCATTTTAACATTTGTACAGGAAATTGGGGCGTTGGGAAGAGAAGGAGCCATTGAGACCGCTTGTGCCAATTTGCAAAATACGGCTTGCACCAGCAAAGGAGATGTTTTCTGGGACGAAATTGTGGTGATTGAGCCGTTGGGTGAACAGCAGGTATACGATTTGACCGTGCCGGAAACCCACAATTTTGTGGCCGAGGACATGATTGTCCACAACACCTCGCTGCAAAATGCCATTGCCCTGACGGCGGCGCGGCGGCACGGCAAGCGGGTTGCCATGTTTAACCTGGAAATGTCGGGTGAGCAGCTTGTGCAGCGTATGATTGCTGCCGAGACGCGGATTGATTCGCAGCGGCTGCGGCGCGGGGAACTGTATGAAAATGAGTGGCCGATTTTTATGGAAGCGATCGGCCGTTTGTCGGAAACGCGCATCTTTATTGACGACACCCCCTCCATTACCCCGGCGCAGCTTCGCACCAAATGCCGCCGTCTCTATGCCGAGCATGGGCTGGATTTGGTGATGATTGATTATTTGCAGCTGATGCAGGCGGAACGGCCGACGAATAACCGGGTGCAGGAGATTAGCGAGATTTCGCGGGGGCTAAAGACGCTGGCGCGGGAGCTGGATGTGCCGGTGGTGGCGGCGGCGCAGTTGAGCCGGGCGGTGGAGCAAAGGCAGGATAAACGGCCGTTGCTCTCCGATCTCCGGGATTCTGGCTGCTTAACTGGCGACACCCTGATTACGCTGGCCGAAACCGGCCAGCGCGTCCCCATTCGATCACTGCTTGGGCAGGCAGGTTTTTCCGTGTGGGCGTTGAATGAAGAAACGATGAAGCTGGAAACGGCCGTTGTGAGCAATGCCTTCGCCACCGGCACAAAACCCGTTTATCGCCTCACCACCAAACTCGGCCGCACCATCCGCGCCACCGCCAACCACAAATTCCGCACCTTCACCGGCTGGAAGCGGCTTGATCAAATCCAAAATGATGACCACGTTGCCGTGCCTCGTCTGTTACCAACCTCGTCTGTACAAACCATGTCTAATGATGAATTAGCTTTGCTTGGGTACTTGATTGGCGATGGCTGTACCCTGACCCTGCCCCGTCATGTTATTCAATATACGACACGGGAGCCTGATTTAGGTGATCACGTTGTTCGCTTAGCCAAAACAGTTTTTGCCGATGATGTTGAACCCAGGATGCAACAAGAGCGAACTTGGTATCAAGTGTATTTATCTTCGACTCGTCGCCATACGCACGGTGTGCGTAGTGCTGTGACTGAGTGGTTAGATTCACTAGGCATCTTTGGGCTTCGCTCGCACCAGAAACGTGTTCCTGAAACGGTATTCATGCAGCCTCAAAAGGCAATCGCCTGGTTCTTGCGTCATTTATGGGCAACAGATGGGTGTATTAAATTACAACGCAACCCAAAAGGATTTACGCCTGTCATTTATTACGCCACAAGTAGTGTTCAGCTAGCTACCGATGTGCAATCTTTGTTATTGCGTTTACATATCACTGCACGAGTTAAGTGTGTGCCACAAGGTGAAAAGGGGCGGGATCAATATCATGTTGTGGTGACTGGCAAGCCGGATGTTGTGCAGTTTATGGAGTGTATCGGTGCCGTTGGTGAGTATAAATCCAGAGCTTTGGCTGAGATACAGGAATATGTTGCCGAGTTAAAACCCAATACCAACCGAGATGTTATCCCAAGCAGCGTTTGGCGTACCTTTGTGGTCCCGGCAATGCAAACGAATGGTATTACGAGTCGTGAACTACAGGCTCGTATTAATCAAACTTATTGCGGTACAAGCCTCTACCAGCAAAATGTGAGCCGTGAACGAGCAGCGCGTGTAGCTGATGCTGTTTCTTGTGATACCGTGTCAAAGCTGGCGCAGAGCGATATCTACTGGGATCAAATTATTTCCATCGAATATGATGGTGAAGAAGAAGTTTTTGACTTGACGGTTCCGGGATTGCACAATTTTGTTGCTAATGACATCACAGTCCACAACAGTATCGAGCAAGATTCGGACATCGTGATGTTCATTTACCGCGACGAATATTACCATGCCGAAACCACCGAACGGCCGAATATTGCCGAAATTGTGGTTGCTAAACACCGCAACGGCCCCACCGGCACCGTTGATCTGTTCTGGCACGGCAAGCTGGCAACGTTTAGAAATTTGCAGCGACAGGAGATTGACCTGTAGCAAGGAGGTGGTGTGATGAAAGGGTTCCCCGGTTTTCCAGACGGTAAACAACGGTTAACGGCCGTTCCCAGCCTCTTCTTCAGCGACCTGCTGCCCATCATAGACGACCTTGCCGAACTCAAAGTCACACTCTACGCTATTTGGGCATTGTCTTACAAAGAGGGCAAGGTGCGCTACCTGCGGCTGGCCGACTTCCTCAGCGACACCGAATTTGTGCGCGGGCTAGGCAGCGGCACGATCAACGAAGCCACCGACATGCTGCTCGACGGTATTGAGCGTGCCGTCCATCGGGGAACGCTGCTCCATGTCAACATTGAAAGCGCCGACGGGCATCTGGATTTATACTTTTTGAACACGGAGAAGGGAAGAACGGCCGTTGATGGCATCACACGCGGTGAATGGCGACCCACCCCCAACCACGACGAACCCATCTCCCTGCTCGTCGAGCGCCCCAACATCTTCATCCTCTACGAGCAAAACATCGGCCCCCTCACCCCCATGATCGCCGACGAACTGCGCGATGCCGAGCAAACCTACCCTTTGCGCTGGGTAGAAGACGCCATTAAACTCGCCGTCGAAAACAACGTCCGCAAATGGCGCTACGTCCTCAGCATTCTGGAAAGATGGCGGCACGAAGGAAAACGAGACAGACAAGATGGAATCACTCAACGAGATTCTCAAAAAGAGCTACGACAACAAATCCCCGAAGAACTCCGCGACATCATCAAGCGGTAAACAGCCCCGCTCCGCCGAAACCAACCCCGGCCTCGGCAAAATAGATTGCCCCCACTGCGACGGGCTGGGCTACGTCATTCCCGACGTACCCCCGGTTCACCCCAGCTTTGGCCGCGCCGTCCCCTGTGCCTGCCGCGCCATAGACCAGGAAATGGAGCGGCTCGACAAGCTCCAGCGGCTCAGTCAGCTTGGTACCCTAGACCACAACACCTTCGACACCTTCCTGCCCGACGGCCACGGCCTGACCCCCTCCAAACAGCGCAACCTCCGCATAGCCTATGACATTGCCCTGGCCTATGCCAAAGAGCCAAAAGGATGGCTCGTTTTCAAAGGAGGCTATGGCTGCGGCAAAACCCATTTGGCGGCGGCCATTGCCAACCAGCGGCTGGCAATGGGCCACCCCGTCCTGTTCGTCAGTACCCCCGACCTGCTCGACCATCTTCGCGCCACCTATAGCCCCAGTTCAGACACCACCTACGACGACCGCTTTGAGCAAGTGCGAAACGCCCAAATGCTCATCCTTGATGACCTCGGCACGCAAAGCAACACTGAATGGGCGCAGGAAAAGCTGTATCAAATCTTCAACCACCGCTACAACGCCCGCCTGCCCACCATCGTCACCACCAACCAGGAGTTGGAATCTATCGAAATTCGCATCCGCTCCCGCATGGTAGATCCCAGCCTGGTGCAGGTTGTCCACGTTGCCGCCCCCGATTTCCGCCGCGCCGGGGTCGATCAGGATCAATCGGAGCTTTCCACGCTGAACCTGCACCTCGACAAAACATTTGCTACCTTTGACCTGCGCGACCAAGAGCTGCCGCGCAGTCAGGCGGAAAATCTGCGCCGGGCGTTTGAAACGGCGCGGGAATATGCCCAGGAGCCAGCCGACTGGCTGGTGTTCAATAGCGTGGGCTATGGCAATGGCAAAACCCATTTGGCGGCAGCCATTGCCAACCACGTCGCCAACCAGGGCGACCCCGTTTTGTTTGTCGTTGTGCCGGATCTGCTCGACCATCTACGCGCCGCCTTTAACCCCGCCAGCAACATTCGGCTAGACAAGCGGTTTGACGAAGTGAAGACGGCACCCATTCTGGTTTTGGACGATTTGGGAACGGAAAGCGCCACGGCGTGGGCGCGGGAGAAACTGTATCAGTTGTTTAACTACCGCTACAATGCCCGCCTGCCTACCGTCATTACCACGGCCACGCCCGTGGACGAGCTTGACCCGCGTTTGGCAACGCGAATGCTGGACGGCAGTCGCTGTACCTTTTTCCTGCTGGAGGTGCCTAGCTATCGGGGTGGGGTGAAAACGCGGGGGAAAACGGGGAAACGGCGGTGAGAATAAAAAACCTCCAAGGTCTTTTTGGGCATTCACAAATTAAGCGGGTAAAAACAGAGACTGGGAGATTGAGAGACTAACCACGGCTAATCTCTCAATCTCCCAGTCTCGCAATCTCAATTCCTGTTTGCCCGTTTATTTTGTTAACCACCAATAAGACCTCGGCGGTTTCACAAACGCCTACTACAGCCGCTTCTTGAATTCGGCCGTCAGGGCGGGCAAGACCTTGAACAGGTCGTCCACAATCCCGTAGTGCGCCAATTTGAAAATGGGAGCCTCGCCGTCTTTGTTAATGGCAACAATGATTTTTGAGGTACGCATCCCGGCTTGGTGCTGAATGGCACCGCTGATGCCGTTGGCAATGTAGAGGTCAGGGCTGACCGTCTTGCCAGTTTGCCCCACTTGGTGGTCATAGGGAATCCAGCCAGCGTCCACGGCGGCGCGGGAAGCCCCAACAGCCGCTCCCAGCACATCGGCCAGCTCGCGCACCGGGCCGAACCCTTCCGGCCCACCCACGCCACGCCCACCGCTAACGATAATGCTGGCATCTGTCAGGCTGACGGTGTTACCCTTGCCTTCAAAGCCCACAACCTTGGTAGGAATGTCGTCTTCGTCCACCATTGCGTCAATCCAGTCGGCAGAACCGGTGTTGCCGGTGGATTCTGCCTGGGGGAAGGCGCGGCTGCGGAGGGTGACAATTTGGGTGCTGCTTTTGGCGAAGGCGGTTGCCAGCAGCTTGCCAGCGTAAACGGGGCGGGTGGCTTTTACCACGTCGCCATCTACTTCCAGGCTTACGGCATCGGTGACAACGCCGAGGTCGAGGTCGGCGGCAACCCAGGCGGCCACGTCGCGGCCACGGGTGGAGCCGCCAATGATGAAGGCGGCGGGTTCGTGTTCCTTGATCTGCCCAACCAGCAGGGGGCCAACGGCTTCAATGCGGGTTTTGTCCAGCGTTTCGTCGTCACAGCCAATGACTTCATCGCAACCGAGGTCAAAAGCGGCCGTTGCGATGTCGGCGACGTTGTGGCCGAAAACGATGCCGACCAAATCTTCGCCCAGCTCGTCGGCAACCATGCGGGCTGCCCCAATTGCTTCTTTACCGACGGCAATAATTTCGCCGCCGCGATTTTCTACCCAAACCCATACGGCGCTCATATCACTTTCTCCTCAAACAGTTTGTCTACCAGGGCGGCGACTTTTTCTTCAACGGAGTCCCCTTCGATGATTTCGACGCTGCCTTCGCGGGCGGGGATGCTGTAGACGTGGCTCCAGTCGGCCTGGCTGGCAGCGGCACCCACGCCGCCGTTCACATCGAGGTCAGTGGCTGACCAGGTGGGAATGGTGGCGCGGTTGGCTTTGCGAATACCCATGAAGGAGGGGTAGCGGGGTTCGTTAATCTCCTTGACGACGCTGATAACGACGGGGAGGTCGGTGGTGACGGTTTCTTTGCCGTCTTCGAGCAGCCGTTCCAGGGTGATGGTGTGGCCTTTGATCTCTTTGATGGCGGAAACATAGGTGACGGGTGTCCAGCCGAGCTTGCGGGCGACCTGGACGGGGGTTAGCCCGGTGTCGCCGTCAATGGCCTGCTTGCCGAAGATGACCACTTTGGCACCGTCAATTTTTTCAAGGGCAGCGGCCAGAATGCGGGCGGTGCCGAGGGTGTCGGATCCGGCAAAGCTGGGGTCGGAAACCAAAATGGCTTCGTCGCACCCCATAGCGAGGCAGGTTTTGAGCGCTTCCTGGCTGTCGGGTGCGCCCATGGTGAGGGCAATGGCGTGGCTGGCGCCATGATTTTCTTTGACACGAATCGCTTCTTCGACGGCGTATTCGTCCCAAGGGTTCACTACGTTGGGCTTGCCGCCCGAATCTTCCCAGCTTACTGCGCCATTGTTGACGGAGAAAACGGCCGTTGTGCTGGGTGTTTGTTTAGTACAAACGACGACCTTCATCTGATTTACCTCCAAGGAAATAGTTCGGAAGAGTTATAGACGTGTTTGACGGGATTAGCGAGAGGAAAATGACCCTGCAAATCTGGCAAACCGTGTCAGAACTCCACATTGTGTCATATGCAACGTTGTCTATGCCGGCAAAATTGCCGGGCAAGCGTGTCGTTGGCTGTACGTAAAGGTGGTGGCTCACTTAGGAATCAGGATCCTTGCAAACCTTGATTGTAATCTGTGCAATCGTTCAAAATTATAATGCCGCACTGCGTTATGGGCAAGACGATCACGGCTTCGGGGTGTATACACAATTTGTCAGACAAGTGATTACAAATTTCACGCAAAGACGCAATCTTTGTGTGAAATTCCTTGACTGGCCGTTTGCAGCCCCACGGCTTCACACGCATGAACAACCGGCCTAGATCCTGACTTGTCACTCATACAAAGGCACCAGTATACTGTAGTTGATAAGGAGGCTTGGTTTTGCAGATGGAAAATAGCGCATTGTCAGACAAGGTGATTGTGTATGGTCACGCAACATGCCCCCAGGTGGGGCCGGTGCGGCTGCTGTTGCGGCAGTCGCAAGTGGCGTTTGAGTATGTAGACATTCATAAAGATCCTGAGGCGGCCGGCCGTGTTCGCGCCATCAACAGCGGCATGGAAAGCGTGCCAACGCTTGTTTTTGCCGATGGGTCAACGTTAACGGAGCCATCGGCAAGCAAACTAAAGGCCAAGTTGGAGTCTATGGGGTACAAGGTTGGGCTGCTGGCCTGGCTGATTGGCAACAGCTTTTACATTGTCATGGGGATTGTGATTGTGATTAGCGTACTGCGTTTTTTGGGGGTGTTTTGAAAATGGTCGCGGGGAAACAGAAATGGATGCGCGGATAACGCGGATCGGAGCGGATTTTCGCGGATAAGAAGAATTTAGAAGTTCAACTTCTCTCAGAAGTTGAACTTCTGGAACTGCACTGCGTTATGGGCAAGATAATTGATCCCCCCGCTAAATTCCCCCTTGACTTCGAGTGCGCTCTAACTGTTACAATGTTCTGGCACGTGTAAATTTGTTGTTTGGAGGGAAAAACGGCCGTTATGACCAACCCACGCTACACCATCCAGCAAGCCGCCGAGCAGACAGGGCTTTCCACCCACACCTTGCGCTACTACGAAGATGTGGGCATCTTGCCCGGCATCCAGCGCAACAGCAGCGGCCACCGTTACTACGATGAGCAAGATTTGGGCTGGATCCACTGGTTGAAAATGTTGCGTCACAGCGGCATGTCTATCGAGATGATCCGCGACTTTGTGCAGATCTCGCAGCAGGGCAACGACTCCATTGAGGCTCGCTGCCAGATTTTGGATGCTCATCGGCAAAAAATTCGGGAGACGATTGGCGAACTGGAAGGGTATTTGCGTCTGCTGGACTAAAAGCTGCTGTTTTATCGGGGTTTAGAAGAAAAGTAGATTATCCGGTGGCTGTTTGACCTCCGTTATCATCAACCATCTCATATCAGGAGTCAACAATGAAATATACAACTTTAGGGCGCACCGGCGTGACGGTTAGCCGCCTCTGTTTGGGCTGTATGAATTTTGGTGGCCGCACCAATGCTGCCAACGCCACGCAAATCATTGACCGGGCGCTGGATGCGGGGATCAACTTTGTGGACACGGCCAATGTGTATGGGCATGAACCCGGCAATTACCATGAGGGGCGTGGGCGCAGTGAGCAAATTGTGGGGCAGGCACTACAGCCCAGCAGCAAGCGGGCGCAGGTGGTGCTGGCAACCAAAGCCCACTATCCGATGACGAGCTTGCCCAACGGGGGCGGCAACAGCCGCCGCCATATTATTGAGCAGTGCCATGCCTCTTTGCAGCGGCTGAACACCGATTATATTGACCTGTATCAGCTTCACGCGGCCGACCCGACGGTGCCGATTGATGAAACGCTGCGTGCGCTTGAGGATCTGATTCGGGCGGGCAAGGTGCGCTATATCGGTGCCAGCGGCTTTCCAGCCTGGAAGCACATGGAGGCGCTGTGGGTGGCAAAGGAGCTAGGGCTAAACCGGTTTGTGTGCGAGCAGCCGCCATACCATCTACTGGATCGGCGCATTGAGCGGGAGCTGGTGCCAATGGCGCAAAGCTATGGGCTGGGGATTATCACGTGGGCGCCGCTGGCGGGTGGCTTTTTAAGCGGAAAATATTTACCGGAAACGGCCGTTCCTGACAACTCACGCTACGCCTAATTTTGGCAGGCTTGGGGGAGCAAACATTACAAAACGGCCGTTTTTGCCGTCATTGAAGTCGTACAAGCCATTGCCGCTGAAAAAGAAGCCACCACAGCCCAGGTTGCACTGGCGTGGCAACTTTACCAGCCCGGCATCACCAGCCCAATTATGGGACCGCGCACGCTGGCGCAGTTGGAAGATGCGTTAGCGGCTGTTGATATATCGCTGTCAGCCGAGGATTTGGCACGGCTGGATGCCGTTGCGCCGCCGGGGCGGGCGATTGTGAGCTATTATGGTGAGGATGGCGAGGAGGTGTGGGAGGGGTGGCGGCCGGCCTTGCATCGGTGGTAGGCTGTTCCATCGCCTAAAGTTGGGTAATCCCTGTAGATCCGCGTCATTGGCGCATCTATTCAGACTTCTCCGACAAGCTACTGGGGGATAGGGCAAAGATAAAAACGCCGTTGTGGTGATAGACGAGGGTGAGGCGGGGGTTTTGGACGAGGGTGGCGGGGTCGAAAAAGCCGCCGCGTGCGCCAACGAAGATGTGGGTGTAACCTTGTTGGGCAAGCCAGTCGGCGCGTTCGGGGTTGTGCCAGTCGGTGATGGAAACGGCCGTTTCATTAAATGCAATAATGGATTCAAACAGCGACACATTGTAGATGTAGTCAATCGGTGGCGTGCTGGTAAGCCGCCCGGTGATGGGCAGCAGCCATGCCCCGCCATCGCTGGCCGCCCAGGTGCTGCCCAGCCAGCGCCAACTGCTGACCGCCAACCGCGCATCGGGCGGCAGGTTGTCGTTGACCCAGGCGATAGCGGCCAGGTCATCAGGCTGCCCCAAAATGGTTTGGGGGTTCAAAATGGTGATTTGCTGGCGCACGCCAAAAAGTAGTAGTGGGGCGATGAGCAACGCCAGCCAAAGCTGCCCGGCTAGTTGCAACCCCCAGTGATGCCGCCGCCACCAGCGCCAAAATCGCGCCAGGGGAAGGGTGAGAAAGAGGGCGAGGGGGACAAAGAGGGTGATATACATGCTGTTGGTATTGACAACGGCCGTTTCCGGCAACCCCAGCTTTTCCCCACTAAGCAACACAAACAGCAACGCCACCCACGCCGCCAGCGTCAGTGGCAGCAACGCCCATGTTCGCTGCCGCCGGGAAAGGAGGGCGGTGATAATGATGAGCAGGAGCAAAACGGCCGTTGCCCACAAATAATATTGCTCCCAGCCGACGGTGATGTAGCTGGTGGGAAAGCTGTTATAGCCTGGAATCTGGATGTCGAACTGGCTGGCCGGGTTTGCCATGCGCCATAGCTGCCACAGCCGCACCCCCACCAGCAGCAGCGCCAGGCCACCTGCCGCCGCCAGTGCTGCCACCCCACGCCACCAGTGTTGCCGTCCCAGATTGGCAAAAACAGCCACCAGCACAAAGGGCAGATAGAAAATAAAGACGCGGAAGTGCATGAGGAACAACCCTGCTGCCAGCAGCCCCACCAGCCACCAGGCATGATGCCGCCATGCCCACTGCCGTCGGTGCAGCAGTAGCCAGGTGGTTGCCAGCAGCACGGGCATGATGAGCATGGCCGTAAGCTGGGTAAAGCGCCCCCAGGTGGCGTAATAGGCCGGGAAAAAGAATGGGAAGGCGACCAAAAAGGCGGCAAATAGCCCTGCGCCGCGCTGGCGGGTTAGCAGCCAAACGGCCGTATAGAGCATCAACGGCATGAGGCCATTGAGCAACTGCCCTAAATAGAGCAGCAATCGCGCCAGCGGCCAGTGGGTCATGAGCTGGAGGCTGCTGGCGATGGTGTGGAAGCCGAAGTGGTAGGGGAATTGCTCTACGGGCAGGTAGGGGGCGTAGGTAGTGGGGGTTTGGCCGTTGGCGGTCATAACGGCCGTTATTAACCCATGCCGACTGGCATCCACCCACGGTGCAAAAGTTACATCCCGCACCGCCAGCAGCCGCACCGCCACCGCCAAAATCACCAGCAATAGCAACACCCCTGCTCCCCTGCTCCCCTGCTCCCCCGCCTCCCGCCTGCGCCACCCATTCCACACAACCACGCCCCACCCGACCACAAAAACCAGCCATAGCGACCACCCCGCCCAGCGTCCACCCGTCAGCGTGAGCCAGTACCAGAGCAGGGGCCAGACGGAAAGACCGAGGGCAACGGCCGTTCCCCACATTGCCCCCGCGTCCATGTTGCGCCAGCGGGGAACCAGTTGCAGCAGCAGTAGCCCCGGCAGGGGGATGAAGAGCAGGGCGAGCAGGAACAGTGCGCCCTCATAAAAAATGGTGGTGGCAAGATAGCGCAGGGCATCGGGCAGGGTAAGCTGGTAGCGGGTGGTGAAGCGGAGTTCGCGGGCGTTGGTGGTGGGAACGGCCGTTTGCAGCACCCCACCCTCCATCTTCAATTCCCCCTCGTTATATACGTCGAGCGTGTAGCCCCAGGCCGAGAGGGTGTTGCTGTCGTTGCCCAGCAGCCGCAGGGTGTAGCGGCGGCCGGCCGACTGTGGCTGCAATGGCACGGGCAGAGTCAGGGTCTGATTGTGGTCAAGCTGGCTGGTGGGGAAGGTTTGTTCGGCGATGGTTTCGTTGTTGTCGTCGCGCAGTTGCAGGGAAAAACGGCCGTTTTCCCCCGCCACCTTCTCCCCATACCGCACCAGCGTCACCTCCACTTCGCGCAGCCCGTTCCAGCGCGGCACAAAGCTTTGGCTAACGGCTATATCGTTGCGCGGCGTGGGCAGAGCGATGTTGAGCCGGTGCTGGTTGATGTCGGTGGCGAGAATAGGGGAAAAAACGGCCGTTTTGCCCCACACCAGCCCCACCACCGCCAGCAGCCCCACCACCGCCGCCAGCCACCAGCCAAATCGCTCCGAGAAGTTCAACTTCTTCCCAGAAGTTGAACTTCTTTGCCAGCTAACCATTGCCATACTGCCCCACCAACCCCGCCAACGTCATATTTTCGGCAATCGCGTCGTGGGGAATCAGCGCATAGTGCCACGGCTTGCGCCCGTTTTCCCTGGCGTGCTGGCTGGCATGTTGACACCAGGTTACGGCCGCATCCCGCTTGGCGAGAACTTCGTCGCTGTTTAGCTCGTTGGCTGCCTTTGGCTCCAGCAGGTAGAGACAAACGGCCGTTTCCGCCACAAAATCCGGTTGATACCCTCTCTGCTCCACACCCGCCTGATAATAAATTTGAAATTGCCCCGGCGCAGGCTTAAACCATTTATCAGCCTCCCGCTCCAGAATCACAGCCAGCTTGCGCTCGGCGTCGGAATCAAACTTCTGGTACGGGTAGAGGCAGCGCGAGAAATTGCCAAAGACAAGCCGCCTGATTTTGCTCTTGTCGGCCGGCGGCACATGCACATCCTGCACCGGCCGGCTGGCATCGGCCGTAAACGCGCTTTGTTGCAGCATGGTAAACCCTTGCGTCACCCGCGCCTCATACCCCCCCGCCTTTTCCCAGCGGTGCGCCTGCATTTGGGCATGAATCAGCCGCGCCAGGGGCTGCTGGTAATACAGCACCACATTGACCACATCCTGCTCGTTGTCGAGGTAGCTTTGCAGGTGGCTCACCATCTCGCCCGCCAGCTCATACAGCAAATCTGCCTGATCGTCATAGGAAATGTCGGGAAAATCAATCAACTGCCGCACCAAATAATCTTCCAGACGGGCTTCGGAGGCGATGCGCCCGCCGGTGTTGAGCGATTCCTGCGCGTTGGTGTGCAGGCTTTGGATAAGCAAATCCCGGTCAACGGGCTGGTAATGGACGTTGCTGGTGTCGAGATGAAAGGGGTGGAAGCCGCTGCTAACTTCGCCCGTTGGCACAACGACAATGCGCGGAATATCAATGGTGCCTTGCACCACAATCCGGGTCACTTGCTGCACAATTTGCTCAATGTTGGGCGCGGCTTCGATGCCGGGCAGGGTGGGCTGTGGTTGGGGAATGTAGGCGGCTTTGACTTCGGCGATGATTTGGGACTGAACGGCCGTTTCTCCCAACGCCGCCGCAGAAGGCAACCCCACCCGGTTTTGCATTGCCGCATACGTCAACTGCGCGATTTGCCGCGCCTCGGCCGTCTGGAAAGGGGAGGGCGATGGGGGGGCTTCTCCTGCCACCGCAGCACCCGGCGGCACGCTCCCCAACTGGCGCAGCACATTTGGCACGGCCACCACCGTTTGCGTCTGCTGCTGCCGACCTTCCGGCTCAAGAATGATCTGCTCCAGCCGAATGGCCGAATCGGGGCGGTTGGCTTCGTCCACAATTTCCTGGAATTTGTCGTGTGCCACAATGCTCAGGCGGTCTACGGGTTTAACGGCCGTTCGCTTCCCATACGGCAAACGCAGCCCCCGCCCAATAGATTGCTCAATCAAAATCCGCGCATTCGCCGCCCGAAGGGGAACAATCGTATACAGATTTGTCACATCCCACCCCTCCTTCAGCATGTTGACATGAATCACAATCTCCGTTGGCTCATCAGCCCGCTCCACCGCCAGCAGCCGCGCCACCACCTCATCCTCTTTGGTGGTGGAATCCACCTGAATCACCTTGCCCCCATAGCGACCACCAAAAAACGCCTCAGACGTCATCAGCCCCAGCAGCTGCGCCGCGTGGGTCGTGTCGCGGGCAATCACCAGCATAAACGGCTTCACAATCGGCTGCCCCGTCTGCCGCGCATACGTTTCCAGCTCCACCTTTGTGTTTTCATGCAGCCGAATGCCGTCTTCCAGCTTGATCTGCTCCAGTTCGGCCAGCGTATGGTCTTGCGGCCGGAAATTTTTTTGCGTCACCACCGCCGGCTCCTTCACAAAGCCATCGTGCAGCGCCCTTGCCAGCGGATAATCATAAATGACGTTTTTGAAGGGGGTAGCTCCCCGGTTTGTCTCCACAAACGGCGTGGCCGTTAGCTCCAGCCCCAGCACCGGCTTGAGTTCGTTGATGGCACGCGCCCCAGCGCTGGCGCGGTAGCGGTGCGATTCGTCCATCAGCAGCACCAAATCGGGCAGTTCCGCCAGATAGTTAAAATAGCTGTCGCCAATATATTCCGAAAGCCGCTTGATGCGCGGCGATTTGCCCCCCCGTACCTCGCTATTGATTTTGGAAATGTTAAAAATGTTGACCGTAATCTCATGCCCATACCCGGCAAACAGCGACGTTTTGGCCCCAATTCCGCTTTCATAATTGTCGCCTGTGACAATGATGGGGGGCGTGGTGGCAAATTCGGCGATGCCGCGAAACACATACTTGGGGGTGTTGGGGGTGAAGTCGGTAATGAGCTTGTTGTAGATGGTGAGATTGGGCGCCAGGACAAAGAAGTTTCGCAACCCGTGCGCCAGCCGCAAATAGGCAATAAATGCCCCCATGAGCCGGGTTTTGCCCACCCCCGTTGCCAGGGCAAAACAGAGCGACGGGAACTCCCGTTCAAAGTCGGTGACGGTGGGGTAATGCTGCCGGATGATTGCCAGCGCGTCGCCAGCATCGCCGTTTTTGTGCGGCTGGGCCATCTCCATGACCCTATCCAGAATTTCCAGTGAGTGCCGCTGCGGTGGGCGCAAACTCAGCCGCCCGCTAATGGCGTGAACGTGATGATTCATGATTGCCGTCCTCAAAAGTTCAACTTCTCCCAGAAGTTGAACTTTTCCCTTTTGAACTTTCCCCCGCCCCAAAATCAAGCCGCATCTGCTTCACCGTCGGCTCCAAACCTTCAACCTCTCCCGGAAGTTGAACGTTTTCCTCCCCATCGCCCCCACCCTCAGAAGTTCGACTTTTGGCAAAAGTCGAACTTCTACCCATTGACGACGCCGCCTGCGGCAAATTCTCCACCTGCAAACTGTAATCATCCTTGCCATATTCACACCGCTGCAGCACCGCCTGGGGAATCTTTTTAATGGTCAGGTTGGGATAATCGGCGGCGGCGGCGCGATAGGCGGCGCCGCGATACGCGGCGCCGCGATACGCGGCACACATGACCAGCAGGGAGCGTTGGGGGCCAACTTCGTCGTTGAGCAGCAGCAACTGCTCATGGCTGAGGGTTTGGGTGGTGACGTAGATAAAATCCTGCTCCGTGGAGTGGCCGTGGCGCCAAAAGTGGGCATCGCTGGGGGCATAGGTGAACCCTTCCAGCTTGCAAACGGCTTCGGCCAGCATGGCCGGGTTATACTGCTTGTTGATGACCCAGTTGCCCCAGCGGTCTTTTGCCAGCAGCGAGGGAGCCAGCCGGAAGTAGCGGAAGCCGCCGCCCCCCTGCCAGCCAACCCCCTTGCTGATGCCGCCGGGGTCCTGCCCGTCAATCACCTTTTGCAGGCGGGGAATGATGTGGGTGTGGCAATGCTCCCCCAGCTCCACCATAATCCAGCGCCGCCCCATCTTATGCGCCACCGCCCCCGTTGTCCCGGAACCAGCAAAGGAATCGAGGACTAAATCACCAGGCTGTGAAGCTACTTCAAGAATTCTATAAATCAAACGCTCTGGCTTTGGAGTTGCGAAGACATCTTTTTTATTAAATACCTGTACTTCTTGTTTTGCTTCGTGATTGTGACCAACCTCATCAAAAGTCCACCAAGTAGTTGGAGGTCTGCTGGCATTATCTTCCTTGTATTGTTTTACATAAAGTTCCCATCTATCTTTAATTTTCACCCACTCGACAAGACCCAACTTTATGTTACGTTCATAGGTCTCTCTTGACCACCTCCAGTTACCCTCAATTCCTGATGGCTTGATTGGATAAACTTCAGAGCCATCTGGTGCAGTTATTGGATACCAAAGATTTGGGCGGTCAGACCTAAGAGAATTAGAACCTTCTTTTCTTAATGATCTTCTTCTGTACGACCGCCCGGTAGAGGATTCTACATATTGAAACTGACGCAAGTTTTGTTTCTGTGCCAACTTGTTAACGGAAAAGTTTTCCGTTTTTTGATATACAAGAATATGATCATGACTTGTGCTAAATGATTTAGCATCCATCCTTGCACTATAAACTTTTTGCCACAAAACATTTGCAACAAAATTTAAACGCCCAAAAATCTCGTCACACAAAACTTTCAGGTAATGAGCCTCATTATCGTCAATCGTAATCCACAAAGACCCATCTTCACTTAATAAACGCCGCATTAACTCAAGTCTATCGCGCATCAGCGAGAGCCACAGCGAATGCTCAATGCCATCATCATACTGGGCAAAGGCACTGCCCGTGTTGTAGGGCGGGTCAATAAAAATGCACTTGATTTTCCCCGCAAACTCTTGCTCCAGGGCTTTCAGCGCCAGCAGGTTGTCGCCAAAAATCAGGCGGTTGTCAAACAGGTCGTTTTCGCCCACCCGGTGGGCGGCGTGGTAGCTACGCTCCGGCTCCTCCAGCAAAATACGCGGCTCCAGCCGTGGCCGCTCCTCCTTCCCAATCCACGTCAACTCCAGCTTCTGCTTTCTATTGGCCATAAAATTCAATCCCCGGTATTTCTGTCAGTCAGCCGCTTCACGTCTCGCTCAAAATCACTCTCGAATGCCTGGTCCTGGCTCACACGGAAGCGGTCATATTGCTCATGCGCCAACTGCTTCGCCACCTCATGGGAGACCTGCCCGGCGTTGGTTAGCACGTCGTATTCATTGAACTGCAAAAACGCATCCAGCTTCTGCACCCAATCGGCCATACGCATGGCAATCTGCCGCGCTGCCTGGTTCTCGGCATAATCCAGATACATAGAGACGATACGCTCCAATTCCTTAATCTCTTTCTCAATCAGATAATTTTTAGCCACAACCACATCAGATTTGAGAATTTTACCCTGCGGTGCATTTCTCCAGGTCGTCAATCCCATATTGGGTTTGTCGGCGTTGGCTCGTTGGGCAATCAATTCGGCAGCGGTGTGGCCTGTAACAGCCCAATGCAGCTTGTTTTGTACCGTCTTGAAAAAAGTGCGCGTTATCTCTGCCTCTTTATTGTAGTCAATGCTGCACTGTTCATAAATATCGGTGATTTTCAGGTAAAAGCGGCGTTCGCTGGCGCGAATCTCCCGAATGCGCTCCAGTAATTCATCAAAATAATCCTTGCCAAACCGTTGTCCCTGTTTCAGCCGCACATCATCCAGCACAAACCCCTTGATGATAAATTCGCGCAAGGTTTGCGTGGCCCAAATGCGAAACTGGGTGGCCTGGCGGCTGTTGACGCGGTAGCCTACGGAGATGATTACATCAAGATCGTAATAATCTAATTTTCGTGAGACCTCTCGCGCCCCCTCTTGCTGAACTGTCAAAATTTCTTTGACAGTTGCTTCTCGTTGTAATTCACTGGATTCAAAGATTTGTTGCAAATGATAGCTAATATTTTGTTTGCTTGTGCCAAATAATTCAGCAATTCGATTGAGTGTCAACCAAAATGTTTCGTTTTGAAAGAATACTTCGATTCGTGTGATGCCATCAGGTGTTGTATAAAAAATGATTTCCCCTTCGCGGGGTTGTTTGTCTTTACTTAGATCCATATGGGTTAAGAAGTTCAACTTCCCGGAAGAAGTTGAACTTCATGGGTATGGTGTTGTGTGTAACCATTTTCGTGATGCCACGAAAATGGGTTGCTGGGTGGTTAATAATACCTTACCTTGCAGACAGGACGCAGATTTTTCTAATCAGGAAAATCAGGTCAATCTGCGTCCTATTTTCATTGACCGGTTCAGGCCGGTTTTTGCAGCGGGTGTAGCCGCAGCTTTTTGCAGGTGCCGCCGCATGACCAATGTTCGCCGGTTTTGTTGTTTGCGGGGAGCTGGCGGCAGTGGTCGCACTGGAGGGCATCGGCCAGGGCAAGGGTGTTTTGGGCAAACTGGCGCACGTCGTTGTCGGAAATGGTGGCTTCGTCTATGTTGAAATGGGCGCCAACCTGATTGCGTATCCAACTGCCCTGGGTGCAGGCTTCTATCAGGGGTTTTAAGGGTATTTCGTGGATGGTGCCGTCGCTGTCAATTTGTTCGACGCGCAGGGTGCTTAATAATTTGCCGCTGATGGCACTGCTGAGTTCGCCGAGGGTGTAGCTGGGCGGGTTTTTGCGGGGCAGGGAACAGGCGTAGCGCCAGGTGAGGGTGTCGAGCAGTTGTTCGAGCAGGACACCGGCGGCTGAGGCGACTTTTTGGCGGTCGAGGTGGGGGGTGGAAACGGCCGTTCGCAAACTCTCCACCGCCAGCGGCGTGCGGCTGTGGCTCATACCATTGGTCATATTCCAGCCATACAGCTCAATCAAGTCCGCCTCCATCCCCTTGCCATAGCGCACCATGTTCAGCCAGGCCCGTTGATGCGTTGTCACAATCACATGCCCAAAGGTAGGAGCCTCCTCATTGATCAAATCAACAATACGGCGCAAATGGGGGCCGTCAACAGAGGTCAACACATCATCCAGCACCACAATGGCATTGCCCGACTGCCTGGCAAGAGCTAAATAGACACAAAGCCCCAATGTATCCAGATGCGCTTCACTGTAATAGGCACCGGGCGGTGCTTGCCGATTGCCAAACGTGGCCGACAACGTAAGCGAACCGGCATAGCGCGTGTTGAGATTGAAATTTGGGTTGCCCAGTGGCTCGTCGGGGTGAATGCGGTTATACATATCGGCCACCGTTGCACTAATGCTGTCCACGACTCGTTGCACATGTTGCTGGCGTTCTTCCTTCACAAGATCGTGCATCTGCCGGAGGCGTTGGGCAAGAGCCTGTTTTTCAACCGTCACTTCAGCTAGCTCATCAATGGTGTGGAGATGTGTTTTAAGCGCATTGTGCTGGTTAACCCGTTTTTCGGCCGCCTCAATCCGTGCTTTCACGGCTGGCAGCTTGCTTTCCAACTGCGCCAGGGTGCGGCGAATGGTGGCAATGTCGGTGTCAACGGGAGCAATCTGAACGCTTGCCGTGAGGGATATGGGTGCGGATGAAAGCAGATGATGCAGCGCCCGGTAGCTGTTGCGCCAATGGCCTAACTGGTTGTCGTAGACCCCTTCGGCCGCTGTGAGTGCCTTTTGGCGGGATTCAAGCTGCTCTTGCAAGGTGAGCAAGGTTTGCAAACGCGCAAGGGCGGTCTCGACATGGGCCAGCAAGCTGCTGTGTGGCTCTGGTTTGGCGCAGACAGGGCAAACGGTGCTGTCGGGGTTGGCCTGTAAATAGCGGCGGGCCTCCCTTAAGGTACTGAGCGTGGCGGCGTTTGTCTGAACCTGCAGGGCATCTGCCATCTCTTGCCTAGCTTTTTCCAGCATCGCCACCGCTTCGTCGCGCTGCTGTGCTGCCCTATGCAGGCTGTGATCATCGTTTAGCACTTGCTCAAGCTGCCTGTGCAGCACGGTGTCGGCTTCTATTTGGGCTTCGAGGGCGGTCATTGCCTGTTGGCTCGATTGGCGGGCCCAGTTCATATAGTTGCCATTGGGTCGCCCTTCTTCGACCCAGAAATTTTGCAGGGTGGTTTCGGCGGCCAGCTTTTGCTGAATGGCGTTGTCTACTTCTTTGTTTACAGCGGCGGCAACTTTTCGCAGTTCTGCTTCGCATGATTCAATGTTGGCAACGGTAATAAAGTCGGCCAGGGTTTGGTATCGCTCGCCGTCTGTTTCCTCGGTGACTTTGGTGATGTTGGCGCGTCGCAGGACAAAGGCTTTGGGGGCATTGTCCGGGGTGGTGACGGGTTTTTGTTTGCCTAAATAGGCTCGCCAGGTTTCGCCATTGCACACAATTTCGACGGAGAGGTCGGAGGAACGGCCGTTTGCCGCCACAATATGATCCTTTTTACGCACCCCCCTTCGCAATTCAAGCGAGCCAAATTTCTGGTTACAAATAAAATCAATGGCATCGGCAATCGTAGATTTACCACTCCCATTTTCCCCAAAGATGAGGGTTATCGGTTTTCTGTGGTCAAAAGTGAGTTCAACTGGCTGAATAGCACCGCGAAAATGGGTAAAACGTAACTTTTCAACTCTCATCTGTTGTTCCCCCGTGCCGCTTTGTCCAGCGCCTTTTCCGCCAGCAGCCGCCAATCTGCCTCACGCAGTTTGCCTTCACAAAGCGCATAAAACGTTTGCTCTGCCAATGCCTGAGGCAGCAACCCCTGTGCCACCAATCGGTTGACGATGGTATTCGCCAGCTTCTCCTCTGCGGTTAATTGGATGTTGTGCCTTTTCCCTGCTGCAAGCTCCGGGTTCTCCATTTTTACTCTCCGGTTGTGTTTAGAAGTTCAACTTCTTGGAGAAGTTGAACTTCTGCGTGTTGTGTTTAGAAGTTCAACTTCTTGGAGAAGTTGAACTTCTGCGTGTTGTGTTTAGAAGTTCAACTTCTTGGAGAAGTTGAACTTTTGCGTGTTGTGTTTAGAAGTTCAACTTCTTGGAGAAGTTGAACTTCTGCGTGTTGTGTTTAGAAGTTCAACTTCTTGGAGAAGTTGAACTTCTGGTGTCGAGTTAATCTATTTGCCAGCGAATGGTAAACAGTTCGCTGAGGGTATGGCTTTGGTGAAGGTGGCTTTCTGTTTCCGCGATGATGTGATCGCGCTGGGCATCAATTTCATCCTGCGCGTCAAACAGGGTGCGGCGGCGGGTGCTGCGCTCTTTTTCCAATGCTTTCACCTCTTTTTGCGCCGCCAGCTTGCCTTCCAGCGTTTGGGCGGCCAGGGCAGCGCGGCGTGCTTCAGCAATGCGCTGGTCATATTCTTTGATTTCCCGTTCAAGGGCGATTTTGCGGTCGTCGGCCCAGGCTTCCAGCTTGCTGATTTCGGCTTCAAACAGGGCGGCATTGCGCTGGCTGATTTGGCGCAAAATGGCTTCTTGTGCGGCTGTGGTTTGGTGGGTCAGGGCGGCAGGCGGGGAGTCGCTGGTGGGGGTGATGGTGGCGGGCAGGGTGAAGAGGCGATGGCAGTCGGTGGGGTCAAGAAAACGGCCGTTATCGTCCTGCCAAACCCAAATCAGGTGGTCTTCCGTTTGGGAAAGGGATTCAACGGTGAGGCGTGAGAGGGACAGCCAGCCGGATTTGACGGCCAACTGCTCCAGAAAGCTGATTTTGTTGGGAGCCTGGGTGTAGTTGAAGGAAAGAACGGCCGTTGGCGTCTCATACGCCTCCCCCCGCTGCAAAACATACCGCGCCAGCGGATGCGCCAAACGATAATAATGCGCTTCCCCCGAACGGCGCGGCAGCTCATACCGCCCCCCAACCACCCCATCAACCGGCGGCGTATGCAGATCAAACGAGGCATCCGAAAGAAAGCGGGCATTTCCGGCCAATTCATGGCGCGTCAAACGCATAAGCAACTGCTCATATTGGTTCAAATGCGCCTTTGTTTGCTCATCTCGCAACCGCAGCTTTTCCTTCACCTCATCATCAAAGTTTTCCAGCAAGGTGCGGCGGGCATTCAGCATGGCACTTTGAATCTGGCTGCTTAACTCCGCCTGAAGCTGGTCAAAGGCAGCCTGAATCTCGGTTGTGGTGCGGCACGTTTGGTAAATATCGGCAATCCGCTTTTCAAAGGCCACACCCGACTCCACCGCCCCCAAAACCTCATCGCTGGCCCCAAACACCCCGGCAAACAGCCTGAATTTCTCGTCGAGCAGCTCAAAAACGCGCAAATCAGCCGCATTTTTCTGGTTGAGAAAGTTGACAACCACCACATCATGCTGCTGCCCATACCGGTGGCAGCGGCCAATACGCTGCTCAATGCGCTGGGGGTTCCAGGGCAGGTCATAGTTGACAACCAGGGCGCAAAATTGCAGGTTGATGCCCTCGGCCGCTGCTTCGGTGGCAATCATAATCTGCCCTTGCTCACGAAAGTAATCTACTAAGGCGGAGCGCATGTCGGCGGTGCGGGAACCCGTTATACGGTCGCTGTTTTGCTGGCGGCCGAGCCACTCCCTGTAAATCCCGGCCGATTTTTTGTCGCTGTTGGAGCCGTTGAACAGCACAATGCCATCGGCAAACTCTGTCTGGCTCAACAGGCGCAGCAAATATTCCTGGGTACGGCGTGATTCGGTAAAGATGAGGGCTTTGGGGGCAGCACCCAGTTCGGCGGCCTGGGCAAAGGCGGTTTGTAGGGCGGTTAAGAGGGCGGTTCCCTTGGCGTTGTGTTCAATGGAAACGGCAAGCTGGTAGAAGCTGTCGAGTTCGGCGATTTCTGTTTCCAGGGCGTGGCGCTCAACGGCCGTTAATCCCTCCCCCCCACCCCCCTCATCCTCACCCCATTCATCACTCAGCTCCGTTAGTGCTTCAAAATCACCTTCCAAATCGTCATCTAAAGAATCCGCTGACTGCGCCGCATCCAGCCGCCTTCGCAACCGCAACGCCATCTTTTCCAGTGCCCCGGCAATGGCAAACGTGGACGAAGCAAGCAGCTTACGCAACACAAGCGTCAAAAGCTGGCGTTGCCCGGTGGGCAGGGCCTGCAGTTCCGGCTTTTGCAAATAGTCGGAAACCAGCTCATACAAAGCCCATTCGTCATCCGTCGGCGTAAATTTTTGCAATAACGGCCGTCGCTGTGTATAGCGAATATACGGCAAAACCTGGCTACGCAGCGTGCGCTGGCAAACAGGCTCCAGCCGCTTTTTCAAGGCCGCAAATGTACGGGGGTTCGTCAGATCAGAAAACTGGTCACGAAAGCTCTTTAAATCACCAAAAACATGCTCATCAATAAAACTAACCAGGCCATACAATTCAAGCAAAGAGTTTTGTAGCGGCGTCGCCGTCAAAAGCAGCTTGGGAACACCATGCAGCGTATTTCGCAACTCATTCGCAATCTTGTTCGACTTCTTGTAAACGTTTCGCAGCCGGTGGGCTTCATCAATAACGACCATATCCCAGGGAACCCGCCCCGCTTCCTTACCCTTGCTACGCGCAAAATGATAAGAGCAAATAACAACCCCGGAACAGTCAAAGGGGTTCGGGCTGCCCTCTTTACGCGCCTGGTCAAACGACTTTGTTTCCAGAATAAAGCACGGAAGAAAAAACTTCTCCTGTAACTCCTGATGCCACTGCTTGCGTAAATTAGACGGCGTAATAACCAAAATCCGCCGTTGCCGTTCCGCCCAACGCTGGGCAATCACCAACCCAGCTTCAATCGTTTTTCCCAGCCCAACCTCATCGGCTAACAAAGCCCCTCTGGAAAGCGGCGAACGAAAGGCAAAAAGTGCTGCATCCACCTGGTGAGGATTTAAGTCTACCTGGGCATCTACCAACGCCCCGGCCAACTTTTCAGGATTATCCGCAGCGCGGCGGTTTGTTAAAAAATGAGCATAATATTTGGCATGATAATTTGTAAGTTCCATTGGCAACAGTTTCCGTGACGGATAATTTATCCGCTAGGATAGCACACACAATCAGAAGTTGACAGCAATTCTCAGTTTCATCAGGGGCGAGGCGGTTGGAGGAAACGGCCGTTTGTCCCCATCAGGCCACAGCCAACCGCCTTGCTTCTACCATCGGCTTTGGTTAAACTGAGAATTGCTGACTATAGAGCAAAACAATTGCAAGGAGACTTCCATGACATTTACCGGTTTTCCTCGTGAAGGCATCCAGTTTCTGCACGACATTGACACCAACAACAACCGCGACTGGTTTGAAGCCAACAAACATATCTATCAAACGGCTCTGGTTGAACCAGCCCAGGCATTTATCATGGCATTGGGCGAACGGCTACAAACCATTGCGCCACGTGTTCAGTATGACACCCGCACCAATGGATCGGGATCGCTGATGCGTATTTACCGCGATGTGCGCTTTTCTCAGGACAAAAGCCCCTATAAAAACTGGATTGGCATCGTTTTTTGGGAAGGGCAAGGCAAGAAAAGCCAGAACCCCGGTTTTTACTTTGGCATTAGCGGCAGCGGGGCGGGTATTCATGCGGGCATGTATGGCTTTGAACCGGCGATGCTGGCGGCGTACCGCGAGGCGGTGGATGACGAGGTGCAGGGGCAAGCGTTGGTGGAGAGTGTGGCGGGGTTACAAACGGCCGTTTACACCATCCACGGCGACCAAACCAAACAAGTGCCACGCGGCTTTGCCAAAGACCACCCCCGTGCCGACCTGCTCCGCTACAAAGGGCTGTTTGCCTCCGCTCCCCAACTTGACCCCGCCACTGTGGCCTCATCCGAACTGGTAGACGTTTGCTTTGCCCACTGCCAAAAAATGGCCCCCCTGCAACAGTGGCTGGCACAGGTCAAACGCCAGACAGAGTAACTTCCGTTTCCCGTCACCATTGGCTACAGATATATTTCAGGCAACTGCAAATTCAGTATACTGGCGCTTGTTTGGTGCATGAAAAGCCAAAACAATATCTTCTTTTGGGATACCCGCCTCCAAAAGGGTCTCGGCTATAGACGTATCTTCCTCAACATAAATTTTGTTGTTGTGTATACGCAAGTGGTAAATCGCACCATGCACGCGGCGGTGACGATCCCAACCAACATACATCAACTGATAGCTGTGATGTTCATCATCAAAAACAAGTAGCGGCTCAATATTGCCATGTGACGGCTTATATTGGGCATCTTCCTGTAAAATTTGTTTGATAATTGTTGTGTAGCGAGCTAACTTATCTATTGAGCAATCTCCTCCTGCTCAGAATCAACAACGATAAGGCGAATATGGTTTGCATCAAGCAAAATTTGACCGGAAATGTCATAAAATATTTCAGCATAGGTTTCATGATCAATAGCTAGATACAGAACACGCTCTGGCTCAACCTCATACAAATAGGTACATAGATTTTATTCCCGAAATGCCGTTTGCGCTGGTTAAGTGTCAATTACCTCAAATTTTGCTATGCTCCATTCTTTTCACTTTACAAGGAAAAGGTATTCACGCATGGCGCAAACAATGAACGTTCCCGCCCGCTCACCGATGTGGCGTGGGGCGCTTTTTTACTTTACCCTTTTTGGTGGCGTTGGTTCTATCGTGCCGTTTATCAACGTCTACTTTACACAGATGGGATTAAACGGCCGTCAAATTGGCATCCTCGCCACCTTCCTTCCCCTCTTCACCGTGGCCGCTTCCCCCTTTGTCTCTGCCCTGGCCGACAGCCGCAACCTGCGCCGCCGCATCCTCCAGCTTCTGGCGGTTCTCTACGCCATTGCCATCTTCCTGCTTGGTTTTACCCGCACCTTTGTAGCCATTGTCCCATTCTTCATCGTACAAGCCTTTGCCGCTGGCTGCATCCAGCCGCTGGGGGATGGCGTTGTCACCAGCATGGCGCGGCGCTACCGGCTTAACTTTGGGCAGATGCGGCTGTGGGGGTCTATCGGGGTGGCCGCTACGGGCATCGCCTTTGGGGCACTGTGGCAGCGGGTTGGCTTTGGCAGCATGTTTTTGACCGCCAGCCTCATCTTTTTGCTGCTGGCACTTGTTAGCCAAATGCTGGATGAACCCACAGGCCGTCGGGAAAAGGTGCAGGGCGAACGGCCGTTTCGCACCCTCTTACAAAACCGTTCCTTCACCATCTTGCTCATCACTGGTTTTCTCATTGGCGTCGCTATGGGCATGCTCATCGTCTTTGAAGGCATCTTTGTTGTCTCGCTGGGCGGTGGCGAATTTTTAGTAGGGCTGCTGATAGGAGCAGGGGCAACGGCCGAAGTACCCTTTATGCGTTTAAGCGGCTCTTTGGCCGAACGCTGGGGCTACCGCCGCACGCTCCTGCTTGGCTATACCCTCTTTGGCATCGCGGTGTTGTCCTACAGTTGGGTGACGCTCCCCATGCTGCTGGTGCCAGTTGCCATGCTGCGCGGGATGGGCTTTGGCCTCTTTTTCCCCACCACGCTCAAGCTAGTTAGCGAGTTGGCCCCCGAAGCGTGGAGCGCGACGGCACAGGCAATGTTAACGGCCGTTTCCTTTGGTCTCTCCCCCCTCATTGCCGGCCCCGTCGGCGGCCTCATTCTGGACACGTGGGGCGCGGCTTCCATTTTCAGGCTGGCAGGAACGGCCGTTTTCCTCTCCATCCTCGTTCTCCTCCTCAACTACCGTCGCCTCTCCTTCAACTAAACTTGCGAAAAATTGCACAGAGCATCACAGAGAACGCACAGAGGGACACAGAGAAAAGCAAATTCTCTGTGCCCCTCTGTGTCTACTCCGTGGTTCTCTGTGTCATGCTTCCCGACAGCTCGCCTAAATCTCCGTAGCCGATCCCCGGTACCGCTTCACCTCTGTTTCATGAAACGTCCGTGTCCAGGCGTGGCCGCACGAATTACAGGCATAATGATCCTCAAAATGTGTGGTCACAATCAGGCGCGGGAAATCACGGTTGTAATCCACCTCACTGGTGCGCTCTATCTCCACAACATCCTTGATTTCCCCCGCCCCGCGCACGGTACATGCCGGGCAGGTGCGAAAAACCTTGTCCAAATGGCGTAACCAAAGGTAGATGGAGACAGCCACAGAGACAAGCAGCAGCCCCACAAACACAACAATCAACAGCAATGGATACATATACTGTGGCATAACCACACCTCAACAAGCTGCCAACGCCAAGCTTGACACAGCTTACCGTTCAATTCGCACCGTTACCGCCTGCACCCCTTCGCCCGTGCCGTTATCCAGCCAAATGGGGTAGGCGGCGGCGGCAGTTGACGCCAGGCCAAGATGACTGCCGGGTTGGGACAAGCCGCCGCCCTGCACAAACTGTTCGCCAGCAATCGCAGCCTCATTAAGGCGGACGGGCTGGCTAAAGCGGCTGCCATCCTCACTGTAGCTATAGTAAACATCATAGCGACAATGGTCAACAAGGCTGCCGTTGGCAAGCTGTTGGCCCCAGCTTTCCAGGGTCAGGTCGCACGGCTCGGCGGGGGCGTAGAAAACGACATCAACGGTGCCGTCGGGGGCAATGTCCAGGCCGGCCGCTTTGTCCACACTAAACCCCAGCGTTACATTGCCATTGACGGCCACACTGTCCCAACTTGCGCCGTCGTCGTCTGAGGTTGCCAGGGCGAGGGTGGGGCTGGTTTCGCTGCCGGTGCGGTAGAGGACGTAATAACGGCCGTTTTCCGACCCCGCCGTAATCGGCCCCCACGTTTCCGTAAGCTGCTGCGGTGGGTCAAAGCTGCGGCCACCGTCGCTGGAAGTTGCCAGCCAGACATCACGCGGCCACGTCCACGGAGCCGCGTCCCACGTCCACACCATCGCCACAGCTTGCCCTTCGCCAAACATCATTTGCACATCGTCTGGGGGAACAGCACGGAAGCTGGTTTGAAAATCGGCCATCGAAATGCGCTGATCGGCGCGAGAAATAGATGACCAACGCTGGCCGTTGCGGGAGCGCAGCAGGCTGGGGGTGGTGTAGGTGCGGCCGCCAAGCTGGCTATCGTAAGAGAGATAAAGCTCGCCCGTTTGCGGCTGGCTTTGCAGCAGGGGCGGGACGGCAACTTGCCCCTGCGTCACCTCAAGCTGGCCTGTCACCGTCATTTTGTACCCCGTGTCAGCGGTAGCTGAGTTGGTGACAACAACGCCATCGCGCACGCCAAGCACATAGAGCGTGCCATCGGGCGTAAAGGTGGCTGACCCCTGCATGGTGAAGCCGCGACCGCTGGTAAACGGCCGTTGTTCATCCCACGTCACCCCCCCGTCTGTCGAAACCGCCAGCAGCAAATCCAGCTTGCAGTCGGGCGGGTTGCAGACGTGATCCGTGGCGGTGGTGGTAATCATTGCCAAATGGTCAGGGTTGGCCGGGCTAATGGCAAGCTGGGGCAAGGTGATAAAGGCGGCATCAGTAACGGCCGTTTTCTCCCCCAGCGCCACTTCCGGCACAAAAGTGGGGTTAATTGTCGGCTCGTTCGCTGCCATGCCACGCCAACCCTCACGCGGCTGGTACAGCACCGTCCCCGCCATCGTTTGCACCGGGCGGTAATTGGCATCCAGCGCGGCCAGCATTTCCGGCGTCCAACGCTCACGGTAAACGGGGAAGGGGCTGAAATGGTGGATTAGCACCAATGGAAACGTTTGGGCTTCCAGGTCTTGCAGCAACGGCGTCTGATCCCATACCCCGGCGTTGGCAAGCTGGGTCATTTCAAACGGCTGTAGGTAGAGAGAACGGCCGTTGCGTGTCAACAGCCCCATGTATTCATCCGCCAAAATGGGGCCATCAACATCGTTCAACTGCGCTTCCAGCGCCAGCAGCATCTCGGTGTCGCCCCGGCGCAGGCTCAAATCGCCATCCACATAGCGATCCATAGTGGTGCGTACCAGCCAACCAAGCTGAAGCGTGCATAAAACCAGCGCCACCACATATTGCCACGGCGCATTGGCCTGCCGCCACGCCAGTAGCGACCCCGCCAGCAGGCTCAGTGCCGCCGACAGCTCCAGCAAATAGTTAGCGTTGGAGCCAACCTTGCCGATGGTGAGAGCTGAAAGGAAGCTGCCCAGCAAATAGGCCACCAGCAGCGGCCAGCCGGGCAGCCGTTTGTAGCCAAAAATGGCAACCAGCAACGCACCCAAAATCAGCAGCGGCATGGTGTCGCCCACTTGCTGCAGCCAGTTGCCCACCGTTTGCCAATGAAAAGGGTTGACGTTGGCGCGGATGACGTGGAGAAAGAAACCGCCACCCGTAAGCAGCATCAGGAGCAGGAAGAGGAGTAAGCTCACGCCAGCTACCAAAGCGGCCAGCTCAACTGCCCGCCGCCGCCCTTGCTGAGTCCACAGCCAGGCAAATGCGGCCAGTGGCGCGGCCAGGGCGTAGGATTGGCGGGTGTAGATGGCGGCCACCAGCAGCAGCCCGCCGCCAATGAGCGTCACCCGGCTGGCGGGCCAGCGAACCAGCAGCCACAGCCCGGCCATGCTGAACAGCAGTGCCAGCAAATCAATGCGCAGCAGGGATGACCAGTAGACGACAAAGGGAACGGCGAGGAAGATGACAGCGGCGACGAGGGCGGCTAACCAGTTTTTGCTGAGGGTGTGGGTGATGAGGGCGAGAAAAACGGCCGTTAATACCGCCGCCACCACTGAAATGACTCGGCCGGCCGTAAACACCACCGCCGGATTACCCACAAACGGGGTCAGGGCCAGCACGTAGAGGGGCGGGTAGTTGGCAATGGTATAGGGAGGCGTAGACAAGTCCGCCGGGTAGATGTTTTGCCCCTGCGACAGCCGCATGGCCTGATCCACCAGCGGAGCTTCACCATAGTCCAGTGCAAAAGGGTAGCGGATGGCGGAAAGAGCGTAGGCCACAAAGATGATGGTGGCGACCACCATAAAGAATTGCAGCAGCAGCCTCGCCGCCAAGGTAACATAAGGTTGAATAGCGTCTAGTTTTTCGGTCATGGGTGGTTTACAAAAACAGCGGCAGCAGCACAATGCCAATTTCTAATGCCAGCACAATGGCAAAAATGCGCCATGACTGCGGGCTGCCATAGCGCGTGCGATGATATTCGACGCCGCCAATGACAATGGCGATAAAGAAAGAGGCCATGACGAGGACGATGATGATATTGAATAGCGAAAGCGCATTTGCTCCTTCGGGAACAAAGCGGATGTAGGTGCGAAAGATGACGATGCGGGTGTAGATGATGGTGAAAATGCCCAGAATGGTGGTCAATACCCACAGCACTGAGGCCACGACAGCAGCGGTTTTTGTTTGCTGCCTTTGTTGGTCAAGCGTTTGTTGCATATGTTTCCTGCCAGAAGTTCCTTGTCAGCCAAATTCTTGCTCAAGAACAAGGATATTGCTCATTATAGTGGTTAGCCCATTTAGAAGTTCAACTTCTTCTGAGAAGTTGAACTTCTTGCGTAACTTAGCCACCAGCTACCAGCTTTGCTTCTCGCTATTGGGCGACAAATTCAACGATGTCGAGGTAGCGATTGATGAGCAGACCGACCAGCAGCAGGCTGATTTCGGTCATGAGGGTGATGGATAGTATACGCCAAAGGGTGGTAAATGGCAGTTGCTGCTGGTTGACGCGCTGTAGCTGGCTGATCATGATGGCGAAGTAGAGGGCCAGGAGCAAGAGAACCAGCGCGAACCGGAAAATGTGGCCGTTTGTTGGAATACCGCCAGCGAGCAGGTAGCCGCGTATGATAACGTGTTGCAGCAGTGCCACCAACCAGAGGCCAAGAACGGCCGTTCCCAGCCGCAAGACCCCTACAGTTAGCCAATTAGTGTGTGAATGGGGGGAAACGGCCGTTTTCTCCTCCTGCCACACCGTTTTATCATCAACTTGCCAATCAAAATTGTGGGTCATCATTCTTAGGAATGGAAATTAAATAATTTGCCCATTTAGAAGTTCAACTTCTCAGAAGAAGTTGAACTTCTTGCGTAACTTATTTAATCCTCGTTCCTTACCGCCTACGTCAAGAAATTGGTCTCATCACAGTAGCAAATGGCAAGTTACAGGTAGCAGGTGGTAGTGAGCAAAAATGACTTGTTACTTGCAACCTGCTACTTAGGGTTCGTTCGTTAATAACTTGGGGTTTAGAAGTTCAACTTCTGAGAGAAGTTGAACTTCTGGAACTGCAACGTTATTTTTGGTTGAACCCTTATTACCAAGCAGAAGGCCGATAAACCTAAAACAGAAAGCGTGGCAGCAGCAAAAGCAGCAGTTGGATGACGATGGTCAGGGCAAAGAGCCGCCACGATTCACGCTGGCCGATGCGCCGCCAATGGTATTCTGCCCCGCCAATAACAACGATAATCCAGAGGATGGCGGCCGGCAGCACGATTAAGGGACTCATCTGAAGGGCTGCTTGAGGCGTATTACCTTGCAGCACCACGAACCACATAAACAGGTCGCGCAGAACGAGGATGTTTTGCAAGCCGATAACGGCCGTTCCTGACCACAGCAGCAGCGTCAGCACAGAGGCCGACAGATATGAAAATGAAATCCCCGGCCTCCGCTCAAACTGCCCCACCATAACTACCCCAAAGCAAATGGAAGCGACGGTGGGCAGTGGGTCAATGGCGGCCAGGTGTAGTTCCCAGACCCAGAATAGCTGGACAAGGGGAAACAGGCTGAAAAGAGCAAGGATGAGACCAGAAACGGCCGTTGCTACCGTCAAGCCATTGACCAGCCGTTCCCACCGCGCCGAGCGCAGCACGCCGCGCCGCAGTTGGGGGGCAATGGCCGCAAACGGCACGGGTGCTTCCGGCGCGGCACGCTTGATCGCCTGCTTTAATTCCTGATCAATCTGCTTTTGCTGCACTTCGTGCGCCGCCAGCAAATCGCGGCAGCGAGAGCAGACAGACAGGTGAGCATCCATCTCCTCCCGCCTGGCATCTGTCAGCGTGTGGTACAGATAACCGATGATGGTTTCTTCAGAAAAATGTTTGCCAATCATGACAGGTTTTCCTCAGCCAATAAAGCCAGTTCACTGGTTGAAAGCCGCTGTGAAAGCTGTTGGTACGCCAGCCGCACCCGCGATTGAGCCGTGCCAATGGGACAGCCAACAATGTCGGCAATTTCGCGGTAAGTGTGGCCGTCACCCGTTGCCCCGCCCCAATGGCGCAGCACAATGGCTTCACGTAGGGGTGGGGAAAGGGTCTGAACGGCCGTCCAAATCGCGTTTTGTTCCTCCTTTGCCACAAGCCGCCGCTCCGGGTTGGCAGCAGGTGCCGCAAGTTCCTTGCCCCAGCCCAGCCAACTACTGAGCGACAGCGTTGCCAGCCGCCGCTTGCGCTGCTGGTCACGGCAGCGGCTAACAGTAATGGTGTGGAGCCAGGTGCTAAATTGGCTCAAGCGCGGTTCATACCGGCCGATGTTGATCAGGGCATAGGCAAGCGCATCCTGGGCAGCCTCCTCAGCTTCGGCCACATCACCCAGTAAACCATAGGCCAGGTGAAAGACCCGCCTGTAGTGCTGCTGGTAAAGTGCTTCAGCGGCGCGTTCATCACCTGCTTGCCAGCGTTGGATCAACGTCTGTTCGGTCGGCATCTCGCTCCTTGTCTACTTCTCTATCATGTTATACGGGGTTTGTTGCCGATTTGATCAGTGGAATTGTAGCAAAACTGGCTTTTTTTGACAGGATGGACAGGATTAACAAAGAGGGGGTGAGAGATTGGGAGATTATATCGAGCACGGTCATAAATTGACAGTTTGCGCAAGAGACTGGAGACTGAGAGATTAAGAGACGAGTCTCTTACTCCCCTAGTCTCCCAATCTCCAAAAAATGTCAGTTTATGCCCTTTGAAAGTATAAACAGGGCGAATCTCCCGGTCTCTCAATCTCTATTAAGCCTGCTCCGAAAGCTTTTGTTTGTTGTGGCGCAAGGTGTGGGCGGTGAGCCAGGTGAAGAGGATCATGCCAAGTAGTCGGCCGACGCCGCTGAGGCCGAAGATAAATTTGAAGCTGATGACATCGGCCAGATAGCCGCCAAGCAGGGGGCCGAGGACTGCACCACCAAAAACGGCCGTTTGAAACAAGGCCACTGCCCTCGGTCGCTGTTCATCTGGTGTAAGTTGCAGCAGCAGGTTGAAATTAGACAGGTTATACCCTGCCCAGACAAAGCCACCCAGCAGGTTGAACACACCTACTTGCCAGGGCGCAGTGACAATGAGCCAGGTCAGGGGCAGAATGGGGATGATAAACCCGCACACTTGCTGCACCCAAAGTGCGCCTTTTTCATCGAGCAGCCGCCCAAACACTTGCTGCCCGGCGAGTGCCGACAGGCTGCTGACACTGGCGAGGATTCCGATTGTTGTTGCTGTTGCGCCTAGTTTGTTGACCAGGTAAACGTTGAAAAAAGGTGCGGCGATTTGTAGAGCGATATTCCAGACAAATGCGCTGATGATAAGTCCGGCAAAACCGGGATAGGTACGCAGTATGCGGCGTAAATCGCCACGCTGGTGTTGGTGGCTGGCGGCGGTGCTGGTGGAGGGTTCGATAATGCGGCTAAAGCTGAAGGTGGAAACCATGCCGAAGAGGAAGGAGAGGGCGAAGATGACCTGATAGCCAGCCATTTCACTGCCGCGCCAGTCGTTGACAAGGTTGATGAGGCGACCGGCCAGGGTGGTGACGGCAAGGGCTGCCAGCCCCATAGCCATGTTGCGGCTGCCCAGGTAGCGGCCACGCGCAAAGTCTGGTACGAGGTCGGCGACGATGGCTGTCCAGGCGGGGTTGGCGAAGTTTGCCATGAAGGCGCGAAGACCGTTGAGGAGGATGATGAGGAAAACGGCCGTTTTTGGCTGGGTGACCACCAAGGGTATGCAGGCAAAACCCAATAAGGCTAGTCGGGCAACGCCCCCCCCACTCCAGAGGACAAGGGGTTGGCGGCGGGTAGCGCGTTCGGCAAGCCTGGCACCAGGAAAAAGAGCGATGGCACCCAAGAGGTTGCCAACGGCCGTTAACCAACCCACCTCCCCATTGCTGGCACCATATGCCAAAGCAAAGAGGGGGATAAAGCTGAGGTAGAAATTGTCGCTGACAGCGCTAAAAAAGCCGTCGAGCCAAAAGTAGCGCAGGCTAAATACCTGGGTTGGTTGCAAAACATCATCTGTGTGACGCACCACCTGTTGGTCTAGGGGGCGCATGAGTGCCGACCAGTTCCAACGCTGGGGGCGCAGGTGGTCAACGGCCAGGTTAAACCGCCGCTGCATACCATAGCGGCGCTTGCCATTGCGGGGTTTGCCGTTGTGGGGTTGTGTTATTTCTTGTTTACTCATGGGGGTATTGTAAACAGGGAGCCGAGTAGGGCATTCTGTCTTTTGCTGTATATCTGCTAGGACAAAAGACGTAGCTGAGAAATGGGTATTGTGGGTGTGCGAGAATTGAGATTGAGAGACTGGGCGATTTTAGGCACTCAGTTTATGCACAGGCGTAATATTTGTGTAAGAACCCTTACGTTGGGAGCGTTTTATAATGAATGGTATGAGACGAATGGTGATGATTTTGCTTTGTTTTGTGTTCTTGCTGGCTGCCTGTGCCGCGCCAGAAGTGGTTGAGCTAACGGTGGCTAACGTGCCAACGGCCGTTCCTGCCACTGAATCTGCTGCCCCAACGGCCGTTCCTACGCCCATCCCGCCAACCGTGGTTTCTGTGAGGGAAACGGCCGTTAGTGAGCCAACCCCTGCGGCTGAACCAACTGCGCCCCCGGAGCCAACGGCCGTTTCTGCCACCGATACAGGTAAGGTTACGGCCGGCCGCACCGACGACGGCGCCTTTTTTCTGGGCGACCCTAACGCCCCGCTGACAGTTATTGATTATTCCGACTTCCTCTGAGGTACCTGTCGTTCCTACGTGTTAGGAACAGAGCCACAGGTGATTGAAAATTACGTCAACAGCGGCCAAATCAAGGTCGTGTTTTGGCCGGTGCTCAACCACGGCAACCCCAGCGTTTATGCAACGGTGACGGCGGAGTGCGTGGGGCAGCAAGACCCGCTGGCGTTTTGGCAGGTTCACCACACGCTGTTTGAAAAGCAGAATGAGTTGTGGTCGGCAGATCGGGATTACTTTGTACAAACGGCCGTTGCGGCCGGGATAGACCAAACCACCTTTGAAAGCTGCTACGATGATGGCACCGGGCTGGAACAGGTTATGGCATTAGACGCCATGCGCCGGGAGCGCGGCGTTTACAGCCAACCCGTTTTTGACATCGCCGGCGAACGCTATGCAGGTGCCCCCTCCTACGAGATTTTTGCCGCCACGTTTGACGCGATACTGGCGGCAACCCCCTGATTTGGTGGAGATTGGAGATTAGCAGGCTACCAATCTCCAATCTCCAATCTCTCCATCTCTATTTGACCTTAAACGCCCCCTTCACCATATTTGCATCAAAATAACCGCCCGTGTCGCCAGTGGTGGCATAACGGTAAACGGCCGCTGTGTAAATGCCGCTCAGCGTGCTGCTGATAAGTGCCAGCACAATGACAAGCAAGATGACAGCCACAATAACGGTGACAAGCATCCCAATGCTGTTGCTGGCGGCGGCCAAAATGGCTAACGGCACGCCCAGCAAAATGACCACAACGGTGAGTAAGCCAAAGATGAGGCCAATGCTAAAGTTGCCCGCAATTTGCTCGCCCCATGTTTGCTTGAGCAGCCCGGCACTCCGTTTCACCGCTTCCATCGGCCCCACTTCTTCTACTACCAAAACAGGAACAACCAGGAAGGTGGCAATGCCCCAGGCAAAGCCGATAAGGGAAACAATGGCGCGGCCAAGCTGACCCGACCTTTCAGAAATGGCACGCAGGATCATGCCCACGGTGGCGGCGATGACGGCGTAGCCGACGATGGAGCCAAGATGCTGTGTGGCAATCTGGAAGCCATCTCCCACGGTGGGGTCCCCCCCTTTGAGCCGGATCATGGCTGCGCCCACCAGGGCGGCGTTGGCAAAGATGGTGACGGTGTAGAGGGTGACATAGAACAGAAAGGCGACGATGTAGCCGAAGATGCTGACCCCGCTGTCGGTAATCATGGAGTCGAGGAGACCCGCAAAGAGGGTGGGGATGGCGAAGGTTGCCATGACGATGAGTGAGGCGACAAAGGAGATGATGGGGAAGATGAGTAGTTCTTTGTCTGCCAGCAAGACGTGCCAGCTTGCTTTTACTAATTCCCAACTGTTTGATAATCGTGCAAACATGAATGTGTCCTCCAAAAGGTTTCTAACTGTGGGGCTATACGGAAAAACGGCCGTTTTTGTCGCAACCCCAACCCCATTATACGCCCGTGCCTCAATTCAGCTATAATCAGACCGAGGTGCAGTGCATGAATCAACAAATCGTTATTGCTACTTTCTATAAATTTACGCCCATGACCCACCTGCCAGAACAGCAGCAGGAGATGAAGACCTTTTGCCTGGAGCGCGGCATCAAAGGCTCCATTTTGCTGGCAGAGGAGGGGATCAACGCCACGGTAGCGGGGTCACGCGAGGGGATTGATGAGCTGCTGACCTGGCTGCGGCAGCGGCCGGGGCTGGCGGATTTGGAGCATAAGGAATCGTATGCAACGGCCGTTCCTTTTAAACGGACAAAGGTGCGGCTTAAGCGGGAAATCGTCAACATGCAGGTGCCAGGCGTCTCGCCTGAAGAAATGGTGGGGCGCTATGTGCCGCCAAAGGCATGGAACGACCTTGTTTCCAGCCCGGAAGTGCTGCTGGTGGACACCCGCAACGATTTTGAGGTGCAGCTTGGCACGTTTAAAGGGGCGATCAACCCCCACACCAAAGCATTTCACCAGTTTCCCGGCTATGTGCAGCAGCTTGACCCGCAAAAGTACAAAAAGGTCGCCCTATTTTGCACTGGCGGCATCCGCTGCGAAAAGGCAACTTCCTACATGCTGGGGCTGGGGTTCAAGGAAGTATACCATTTACAGGGTGGCATTTTGAAATATTTGGAAGAAGTGCCAGCGGCAGAGAGCTTATGGGAAGGGGAATGTTTTGTCTTTGACGAGCGGGTGACGGTGAACCATGATTTGGAACCAGGGTGGGGCGAGATCGGTAATCAGTAAACAGTAACCGATTACCGTACACGAAGTGGTCGTGAAACGACATTACTGTTTACTGATTACCGGAAACAAACCATTCTTTCTTGCGATAAACCATTGCCTGTAGTTTGGCAACAGGTTCGCCGCCAGGCTGGCGCGTCACCGTGATGTCGTAAAGGGCAATGGGGCCGCCCTGGTGCTGTTCCTGGGCTTCAGCCACAAGCTGGTCGCCCACGCTGGTGGCTTGCAGATAGCTGATGGTCATGTTGAGCGCAACGGCCGTTTGTCCCCGTGAATTACTCGCTGCCGCAAACGCCACATCCGCCAGCCCGAATACAACCCCGCCGTGCGTCGTGCCGTGGAAATTGGTCATGGTTGGCTGTATTGTCAGTGACACCCGACTATAGCCCGTTCGCAGTTCCTCAATCCTTGTCCCCAGCCAATTGGCAAAAGTGTCCTGTTCAATATGCGCTAAAATGCGTTCGTCTTTCTTCATTGTCATCCAAAGAAATGAGGGGCTACTAACCTGTGTCCTGTAGATATAGAGTTACTGGTTATTGGTTATTTGCTACCCGGATACTAACCAATAACGAATAACCAATAACAAATTTCATGACGCAAGTTACCTCGCCACCATTATCTCAAAATCAGCCTAAAAAACAGCCATTCCTGGCAATTGGGTCTTGACATCCATGACGCACCGCGTTATGATACAGGTGTATTGACGCGCTGCGTCATGAGCAAAACTGATACAAACAAGAGCTGTTGCTCTTGATTGAAGGAGATCAAGATGACCGAGACTGTAGTTGTACATGAAGAACTGGTAGAAGAAACCAATCCTGTCCTGGAAATGGTTCACAAAGCATTCCAGGCTGGTTTAGGCGTTTTTGCAGTTGCACAAGACAGATTTGTCGTGGCTCAGGAAAAGTTTGCTGAAATAACGGATGACGCCCAGGGGCGTTTCAATGAATTTACGGATCGCCTTGTGAAGCAAGGGGCTGAATTGGAAAAAGGTGGCCGTGAGGCGTTTAACGAATTAGTGACCAGCCGCCGTAAGCAGGTTAAAGAGTCTGTTGAAGAAACCCAGACCAACTTTGAGCGTCGGGTGGAAGAAACCCTGCACGGTCTGAACATTCCGACTCGTTCGGACATTGAAGAGCTGAACAAGAAAGTGGCGGCTCTGACCCGCAAGGTGAATGCCCTGTCGAAAGATTTAAAAGAAAGCTAACTCCACGTTCTTGTGTGCAGATTACCAAACTAAAAGGGGAGAAAACGGCCGTTTTCTCCCCTTTTTTGTGCCTAAAACTCCAGATACACCTTCCAGCTCTCCGGAATATCGCCCGATGCCACCAAATAATGCACACGCGGCGTTTTTGGTTCCCACAGCAGCTTCATCCCCGCCTCATGCGGTGTTCGGTTGCCCTTGCGCTGGTTACAGGCAGGGCAGGCACAGGCAGTATTAGGCCACGTATTACGCCCATCACGGCTAATGGGCAGCAAATGATCCACCGTAAAATCATTCTTTCCCAGCCGTTTTCCCCCACGTACATCTCCCGACCGAACCCCACAATAAATACAGCAATAATCATCCCGCTGTAGCACCCCACGCCGCGTCCAGCGCACCCCCCTGCGCGGCGCATTGACATACCGGCGCAACCGCAGCACCGTCGGAATGCGGAGCGTTGAGCTGGCACCTTGAATCACTAACTCATCGTCTGCTGCAGCGTCCACTACGTCACGCAACCACAACGACATAGCGCGACGACGCGGAATTACCGCCAAAGGCTCATATGTAACGTTTAAAAGAAGAACAGCGGGTACCAAAATGTCACCTCATCTGCTGGCCGCAGCCCTTGCTGCCGCCGCCCTGGACTGGGAGGGAAGGATTCGAACCTCCACTGCCTGATTCAAAGTCAGATGTCCTGCCCTTAGACGACCTCCCAATGGTAAACAAAAAGAGGCGTGGACTTTAAAGCCCGCGCCTCTTCATCATCAGTCAAAAACCCAAATCGCCTTTAATGGCCTGGAAGATTCACGGGGCTGTGAAGCAGTACGACAAAGCAACCAGCAGCTAGCTGACTTACTTGTTCATGTTGTTGTGCAATTGCTTGTTTCACCCTACTCAGAACCTTTTCCTAAAATTTAATATCGCAAACACGTTAGCACAGATGTTTTTATCTGTCAAGAATTTTGCTCGGCATGAAAAACAGCCTTGAGCCGATCCAACGTCACTTTACGCTCCCGTTCACGTTGTTCCGCCTGTAGCAACGTTGGTTCTACGGCTCGCATCTGGCACTGTTCGGCCGTTAGGGGGCAACGTTCGCATGTTTCATTGATGATGCGCTGCGGAATGGCGGGATCATCCATAAAACGGATAATGTTTTTTAGTTCGGTATCTACGCGAAAGCCAACGATGACGCTGCTGTTGACATTGGGCGAAAGCACCAGCGGCCGGGCAAAGCCGATGCACAAAAAGCGATCCCGCGAGTCAAGGAACTCTGACATTTGCACGCCGGCCGGAACATCGTCCATCGTGTAATTTGGCGACACCTGCTCGGTGATATGCTCTTCAAGTTCTTGCAGCAGCCGAATGGAGAGCCAGCGGCGGCAGTGGTGTTCATGAAGCCCAATGCCGCTGGGAACCAGCAGCCGGTTCATGTTGAGCTGTTTGATGAGCTGGTAGGTACGGCTGCCCTGCGTGTGGTGGAAGCGCAAAAAGTGGAGCTTGATGCCAAAGAATTGGGGAATGAGTTCACTAAAGCGGTAGAGCAACATTTCGGGGGTGACGTGGTAAGCAGTGAGCATTTGCTCTAGTGGGTGCGGATCCCAGGTGGGGAGGTTGAAGAAGCGTTGGAGGTCGTCAAGAACGGCCGTTCGTGGCATCAACACCGCCCCGGCAAAATATGCCGCCTTAAAATCATTCAAAATCTGCTGGAAGGTGTGGATTCGATCCGGCGTAGACGTTGTAGAACGCTCCGTTAACCCCAAAAACTGATAGCCCAGCTCCCGCGCCAGTAAAAAACGCGCCTGCCGTTCATACAGAGCCGGGTTAATAAGCAAACGAGGCTGCTTACCCTGGAAAAAAATGGTGCGATATTTGCCCAGCTCAGGATGTAGCCGAATTAGCTCTGTATCTATGGCATAGCCATACACCTCTTGCAAAATCGTTTCCAGCGTGTGGCGACTGATGGGCGTTGTGGCATTAAACCCATACTTTCCACCAAATTGCTGTAAAAAAGAAACGGCCGCTTCTTCCAGCGCTGGAAAGTAATTTTCCCGAATCTCCTGATAGGATCGCAGGGCCGCCCGCAAAAACTGCTCCTCCGTCAGTGCATACCGCCGGCCGATCTCCAAAATAGCGTGCAACAGGGCACTCGCCTTGTCCGGCTCCCGCGTCAGCAAATTGACTAAATCCTCTGCCTCCAGCCCAAACTCCTGAAAGGGGAAGTTCCGCAAAATTGAAGACGACAGCGTAGATTCCAGGTAAGCCATAGATGGGTCGAGTTTGATGGAGACCAGCGAATCATAATCGCGCCCCAACACCTGCGCCATCTTCATGATTTTGTCGGCGCGGGGGTATTTGCGCCCCTTTTCAATTTCGGTGACGTAAGAAGGAGACAGTTCTGCCTGGGCCGCAAATTCCGAGAGCGTCAGATCAGCCTCTGTACGTGCCTGACGGATTTTCATGCCAAAAATAATGTTGATTAGATCAATGCTCATGTTTGGATTTTAGCGAATTTTCGCTAATTGACAAAAAATCACTTCTCTGGGGTTGACAAATTGTTTTTCGCCCGTATAATCCATTTCACGATTAGCGAAAATTCGCTAAGAGTGACAAATCCCAAATTGTTTTGTTTCGCAAGAGGAGAACAGGCATATGAACACCCACAATGGCCTCGACATACAAGCAGAAATTCCCCCGGCTTTTGCCGAGATTTTGACGCCGGAGGCGATGGCGTTTGTGTGTAAGTTGGAAACACTGCTGGGCGACCGGCGGCGGCGGCTATTGGAGCGGCGGGCGGCGCGGCAAGTTGCGCTCGACAGCGGCACAATGCCTGCCTTTTTGCCAGAAACAGCCCACATCCGCGAAGCCGAATGGCGCGTGGCTCCCATTCCGGCCGATTTGCAAGACCGGCGGGTAGAGATTACCGGCCCGGTTGACCGCAAAATGGTCATCAACGCCCTCAACTCTGGAGCCAACATGTTTATGGCCGATTTTGAAGATTCCCATGCGCCAACCTGGCAGGCAACCATTGAGGGTCAAATTAATTTGCGGGATGCGGTGGCTGGAACCATTACCTACACCGACCCCAACAGCGGCAAGTTTTATGAGTTGGGGGAAAAAACGGCCGTTTTGCTCGTCCGTCCCCGTGGCTGGCATTTGGATGAGAAACATGTGGTGCTAAACGGCCGTTCCATCTCCGCCTCCCTCTTTGACTTTGGCCTCTTCTTTTTCCACAACGCCAAAACCCTGCTTGCCAAAGGCAGCGGCCCCTACTTCTACCTGCCCAAGCTGGAAAGCCACCACGAAGCGCGGCTGTGGAACGATGCCTTCATCATTGCCCAAAACGAGCTGGGTGTCCCCCAGGGTATCATTCGCGCCACCGTCCTCATTGAAAACATTTTGGCCGCGTTCGAGATGGACGAAATCCTCTATGAGCTGCGGAACCATTCGGCCGGCCTCAACTGCGGCCGCTGGGACTACATCTTCAGCGCCATCCGCAAATTCCAAAAGCGTCCCGGCTATCTCTTGCCCGACCGCGCCCAGGTCACCATGACCACCCACTTCATGCGAGCCTACTCGCTGCTGCTTATCAAAACGTGCCATCGGCGCGGCATCCACGCCATGGGCGGCATGGCGGCGCAAATCCCCATCAAAAATGACCCCGAAGCCAACGCCTTGGCCCTTGCCAAGGTGCGTGCCGATAAGGAGCGCGAGGCCAAAGACGGTCACGACGGCACCTGGGTGGCGCATCCCGGCCTGGTGGCCGTTGCCAAAGAGGTGTTTGACACCCACATGCCCACCCCCAACCAGATCCACCGCCAGCGTGAGGATGTGGAAATCACTGAATCTGACCTCATCGCCATTCCCGAAGGCGACATTACCGAGGCGGGGCTGCGGACAAACATTGATGTGGGGATTCGTTATCTGGCGGCGTGGCTGAATGGCAATGGCTGTGTGCCAATTTACAACCTAATGGAAGATGCGGCCACGGCCGAAATTTCCCGTTCGCAGGTGTGGCAATGGCTCCACAGCGGCGAGGCCAAACTGGCCGACGGCCGTTGTGTGACCCACGACCTGTACCGGCAACTGCTGCCGACGGTGCTGTCTGATATTCGGGAAAGTGTAGGAGAACGGCCGTTTGCCACCGGCAAATACCACCAGGCCAGCCAACTCTTCGACAAACTCGTCACCACCGACACCTTCACCGACTTTCTCACCGTTCCCGCCTATGACTTTTTAAACTAGGCACCTTTAATCAGAAAAATCAGGAAAATCTGCGTTCTATTAAAACTCTGGAGGAAAAAATGTTTCACCGTGTTGATTACTCTACATCCAAAATGAAAGATGAATGGAACTGGAACAACCGCTGGCGCGGCATCAAGCGCAACTATTGCGCCGAAGACGTGGTAAAGTTGCGCGGAACCGTGCAGGTGGAGCATACCCTCGCCCGCATGGGAGCTGAACGGCTATGGCAGTTGCTCAATCAGGAAGCTTATGTCAATGCCCTGGGCGCACTCACCGGCAACCAGGCCGTGCAAATGGTGCAGGCCGGGTTAAAAGCCATCTACCTCAGCGGCTGGCAGGTGGCGGCTGATGCCAACGGCTACGGCCAAACCTACCCCGACCAAAGCCTCTACCCGGCCGACAGCGCCCCCAACCTGGTGCGCCGCATCAACAACGCCCTCATGCGAGCCGACCAAATTTCTCATATGAATGGCGACCACGGCACCTACTGGTTTGCCCCCATCGTCGCCGATGCCGAATCCGGCTTTGGCGGGGCGCTCAACGCCTTTGAACTCATGAAAGCGATGATTGCCGCCGGAGCTTCGGGCGTTCATTTTGAAGACCAGCTTTCCTCGGCCAAAAAATGCGGCCACATGGGCGGCAAGGTGCTGGTTCCCACCAGCGAATTTGTGCAAAAGCTCAACGCCGCCCGGCTGGCGGCCGATGTGATGGGCGTGCCAACCCTTCTCTTTGCCCGCACCGATGCCGACTCGGCCCAGCTTATCACCAGCGACATTGACCCCTATGACCAGGAATTTATCGTTGGCAACCGCACCTCCGAAGGGTTTTACCAAATTAAAGGCGGCATCGAATGCGCCATCAGCCGTGGGTTGGCCTATGCTCCCTACGCCGACCTCATCTGGTGTGAAACCTCCACCCCGGACTTGGGCGAAGCCAAAGAATTTGCCGATGCCATCCACGAACGGTTCCCCGGCAAACTGCTGGCCTACAACTGCTCCCCGTCATTCAACTGGCGGCGCAATCTGGATGAAACCACCATTGCCACCTTCCAGCAGGAACTGGGCAAGCTGGGCTACGCCTTCCAGTTCGTAACGCTGGCTGGATTTCATTCGCTCAACGCGGGCATGTTTGAGCTGGCAACAGGGTACAAGCAGGAAGGGATGGCAGCCTACTCCCGCTTCCAGCAGCGCGAATTTGAACTGGAAGCGCAGCATGGCTTTAGCGCCATCAAGCACCAAAGCTTTGTGGGGGCTGGCTACTTTGACGAAGTGCAGATGACGATTTCCGGCGGCCAAAGCTCCACCGTGGCACTCAAAGGATCCACGGAGGAAGCTCAATTTGAGGTACCTGAACCGGCGATGGCCGATTAATTACTCCTTTTCTATTCACCTCCTTGGGTGGCGCTGCTGTCAGGGCAGCGTAATTTTGGGGATAGCTTTACCGCTATCCCCTTTTTTTGCCTTTCATGTATGATTCGACTCAATTTTTAGGGAACAATCAGACATGAATCAAATAGAGATTAATCCGGTAAAAGTGTTGACCATTGCTGGCTCGGACAGCGGGGGGGCGGTGGGCTTGCAGGCTGATTTGCGGACGTTTGCGGCGTTGGGGGCGCACGGGCTGTGTGCGTTGACGGTGGCAACGGCGCAGAACAGTTTGGGGGTAACGGCCGTTTATCCCCTTCCTCCCGCCTTCCTTGCTGCCCAACTCGATGCCGTCTTTAGCGACTACGGCACCGTGGGCGATGGTGTTGGGGCGGTCAAAACCGGCTTTCTGGCACGGGTAGAGCTGATTGAACAGGTAGCGGCCAAGCTGTCTGAGTACAACGCTCGAAACGTTGTGGTTGACCCGGTGCTGGTAAACTATCAGGGCGTGGCGATGTTTCCGCCGGAAGTGGTGGCAGCTTACCGGGAAAAATTGCTGCCGCTGGCAACGGCCGTTTCTCCCAACCGGCACGAATTGTTGCTGCTCACAGGCCAAAACCCCCTGGCTGAATTGATGCTGGCGCAGGCAGAAACGGCCGTTCTTCACCTTCACACCTTTGGTCCCCGCACCGTCCTCGCCAAAGGGCTGCGCGATGGCGACACGATGGTTGATTTGTTTTACGACGGCCATGAAATGACCCGGTTGCGCTCGCCGTGGCTGGCAACCAACAACCGCAAGGGGAGCGGCGATACTTTGTCGGCAGCACTGGCCGTTTTTTTAGCAAGGGGTATGGGGGAAAAAACGGCCGTTTTGCACGCCCACCAATTCACCCAAACCGCCCTTGCCCACGCCGCCCACTGGCAAATCGGCCACGGCCCTGGCCCCCTCGCCCACTGGCTTGCTGCCCAACCGTCTTGACGTTTTAGCGCGTGTTTGCTAATCTTTACGTTCAAAACGTTTTGAACGCAGGGGATTAAAATGCACGAGAGCTTGGATGCTGTCAATGAAAGTACGGTAGCAGGGTTGGGGCGGTTGGCTCGCTTTGTGGGGTTTAGCGAAGTGATGGGGCGGCTGTATGGTACGCTGCTACTCAATCCTGAACCCCTGTCGCTGGATGAACTGGCAACCAATCTGGAAATTAGCAAGGGGTCGGTGAGCATGAACATGCGCTCGCTGGAACGTTGGGGGATGGCAAAGGAAGTGTGGGTGCGCGGCGAGCGCAAAAAATATTACATGGCCGAGGCCGATCTGTGGAAAGTCATCCGCAACGTATTGGGTAGCCGCGAGCAGCGCGAGGTGCAGGTGGCATTGCGCGTGCTAGGTGATAGCGTGACCAAGCTAAAAGCGGCAGAAATGCAGCTTGAGCCAGAAGAACAGGAGCTGGCGCGATATTATCTGGAGCGCATTGCCGAGCTACAGTCCTTCTTCCAATTTGCCCAAATGGCCCTGGAAACAGTCGTTGGCAGCCAGGAAGCCCTGGATTTTGAAGCGGTAACAAAGATTGAGATCGGCTAATAGCAAAATCTCTTGAAAAAAGTTGGCGAAGTTCTTCTGATTTTGTTTGGCCTGGTGCCGTTTCCGCTTGTAGGTGGGGTGGCGGGCTTTTTGCTGGGTGGGATGGTGGGGCTGGCTGTTGGGCTGACGCTGGGGCGATCTATTTTGCTGCTGGTTGTGGTGGGGCTGTTGGGCGGGGCCATTGGTGGGCGGCAATTGGCACTTTATCTGGCTCGCAAGCAGGAGGAGAAGCGGCAGGCGGAAGATGTGGTGGTAATTGAGGATATTTCGGATTCGCTGCCGGGGGAGCATGTGCTGGGGTTGACAGTGATGGTAGAACGGCCGCTAACCGACCTTTTCACCTATGTCACCACCCTGGAAAACTACCCTCAGTGGCATATTGTTACCCTGTCCATGCAGCGGCTGTCGGCTGAGCCGATGGGGGTGGGGGCGGTATATGAACATCATTTGCGGGGCGGAAACGGCCGTTCTGCCCACCTGCAAATCACTGCTTACGAACCCAACCGCACCCTTGCTTATCGCTACCTTAATGCCCCCGACTTCACCTACCAAAGCGTCCGCTATGATTTTGCCACCACGGAAACGGGAACAAAGATGACGGCGGTGGTGGAATTATCGGCCGTTGAGCGACAATCCTATCTCCTCTCTGCCCAGCGCATCAGCATCTGGCGCGACCTGTTCACCCTGAAAAAGCTGCTCGAACCGGCTCCCACCCCCGAACAGTGACCCGTATCCTTACCTTACATACCCACCAGATGAGTAAGGGTCAAAAATACCGTCGGCCAACGCCCCAACAAACCAGCTTCCGGTCGCTGCATCTTGCCCCCCAAACAAAATTTGCTGCGGCGTAGAGCTAAAAAAGGCAGGTTGAGTCAAAGGCTCCTCATGGATCAGCATGTGGTTAAACCAATGACGGATCATGGTGTTCGCTTGCCGAATCTCCAACTGATTCAGCATCCCGTTCTGCAAATTTGGCACCGACGACGTGGTAACAAAACCGCCCAACTGTAGCCACATAGACAGCGGCATGACGGGAGCTGAACCAGATGTGGCAAAGGTTAGCTGTTCGTAACGGAAAATGGGGCCTGTCTGATTGACCTCGGCTTTTGTATCCACAAAAACATCTTCTACACCCAAAGTGCAGCTCTGTTGTCCGTGACATACATCAAATGCGCCCTGTGATAACGCTAACCCGGCCTGTCGCAAGTCCGTGCTTTGGCAGGTGATTTGGGAGCCAGAGGCAAAACGAACAAGCCAGCTGCTGCCATTGTGTTCATAAGAAATGTCACCGCTTTCTATACAAGCAAGGGGATAGGTTTGTGAAGCGATGATGACATTGTTGTTGGCATCCCATAAGTTCACCACTTCTACCACCTGAAAGCTGGGCGAAATAATGGTTTGGGGAGCTTCAAAAGTGAAATACCAGCTTAATCCATACGCGATGGGGGGGTTTTTCGCTGGCTGAAAAGCGGAAAGCAATAGGGACAACAGTAGTAAGATACCGAATGCGATTGGGGTTTTTCTGGGGGCCTGCATGATGTGATCTCCTTGTTTCATGATTGGCATTTAGCAATCACAACTATATCAAGGTGGCGAACACAAAAACTCTAGCTTTTGGCGTATTATCTCTAGCCTTGGCCTATTGAAGTTGGTAGCGGGTGCAGTTTTGGGATAATTGGTTTTGGTAATATTGCCCAGCAACGAGGTGAAACATGTCTTCAATGAAACAACCGCAGCCCGAAAATGCTTTTTATACATTCCTGGGTGCGTCTCTGAAAAAGTATCATAACCCGGCCTGGCTGGGGCAGCATTCTCCCCTGGCCTCCACCTATTTTCTCGGCACCCATTTGCACCACAAGGCAACTTTGCCGCTTGAACGGGGCAAAATTTTGCAAAAGTTGCTTTTGGAAGCCGCCGCCGATCTATGGGGTGGGGCTTTGCCCACAACTCGGCAACAGCTTGTACAGGAGGTGGATCAGGAGCGGGCGGAAGCTGGCAACCAGGGGTCGCGTTATTTCTTTTATCTGCTGGAGCTGTATTATTTTCGTCAATATTTTTCACCCAATATGCGACCAACGCGCAACATGCGGGATGTTGCTTTTTTTGTGAATGTGGGTGAATCGAGTTTGTATGTGCATTTGCCACGGGCGCGGGAGGAGCTGGGGAAGCGGCTGCTGAAACGGATCAACCCTACGTTTCGGCCGGAAATGCCCCAGGCGGTGACAATGTTGGTGGGGCGGGAAGCGATTTTGCAGGATTGCCTGGCGGCTTTGGGGCGAGGGCAAAGTGTGACGCTTAGTGGTATGGGGGGAATGGGCAAGACGACGTTGGGGATGGGGATTCAAGCGGCGTGGCCGACGAGGACGACGTTTTGGTATACGATTCGCCCAACGTTTAATGATCAGCGTAATAGCTTGCTTTTTGCGTTGGCTCATTTTTTGTATGAACAGGGGCAGGCCAGTTTGTGGAGCTATTTGCAAGGGCGGGTGGCGCAGCTTGGGGGCGAGGATGTGGCACAGCCTTTATCTGGGCATGAGGCGGATGAGTTGATTTTGGGGCTGCTGCGGGAGGATTTGCATCAGTTGGCGGCCCAACGGCCGTTAATGTGTTTTGACGAAGTTGACCGTTTGCAGCTTGTCGAGGGTTCACCGCATTATGAGCAGCATTTGGGGATTGTGGAGCTGCTGGATGTGCTGAAGCAGGCGGCGGCGGTGGTGCTGATCGGCCAACGGCCGTTAATTGATACCCCCGTTCATTACCCGCTACATTCGCTAACACTGGCCGATTTTCAACTATTGCTGGAGAAAGCGGGGGTAGTGTTGACAGAAACGGCCGTTTCCCAACTCCACCAGTTCACCAACGGCAATCCGCGCCTGTTGCTGCTGGTGATTGCCCTTTATCAAGAAGGGGAAGACATTTTAACGCTGTGGCAGCAGGAAAAAACGGCCGACCTGGGCATCTTGTTTAACCGTTTGTGGCAGCGATTGGGCAATGATGAGCGTCAGATGATGCTGAATCTCTCCGTTTTTCGCCAGCCAGTGGCTCAGGATGGCTGGCCGGGGCTGGAAACGGCCGTTTCCCACCTTGTCGAGCGGCAGCTTGTGGCAAGAGACCAAACGGGCAGCATCTTGCTTCAACCCATCTACAGTTGGCATATTTATTACCACGAGCTAACCCAAACCCAGCGGCAGCAGTTGCACAATCAGGCCGCGCATATGCGTGCCAGTTGGGGTGAATACACAGCCGCAGCCTACCATTTCTGGAAAGCCGAAGCCTATGTAAATGCGTTCCAGGTTTGGTATTCCCACTATGAACAGGAAATTCAGCGGGGGCAGGCAGCGGCTGCACGATCTATTTTCAGCCAAATGACACCGCGTCATTTGCAAGGTGCGTTTGCCGCCGAGCTGGCTCATTTGCAAATGGTGTTGGACAGTCTGGAAGGATCGTTGCGGCAGGTGGTGACGCGGGTGGATACGGTTGCCTGGCCGGAGGATGCGGAATTAACGGCCGTTGTCCGTGCCGAAGCCGGTATGCACCATCATTGGCTGGGCAATATTGAAGCAGCCACCACCCAGTATGATGCTGCCCTCTCCACCATCGCCCGCCTCACCCACAAAGCCACCCATGTCTATTTTCAGAAAGGGCATATGGCCTTGCGCCAGCGCACCATCACCGCCGCCGTGCAAGCTGCCCATCACATCCACTATGAACATGAACGGCTGCAAGGGTTTATTGCCTTTGGCACCGGTGAGTTTGAGCAGGCGATTGCCCATTATCAGGAGGCCCTACATCTTGCTGAAACCATTAATGACGTTGGGAAACAAGCGACCGTTCACTACTATTTGGCTCTGCTGGCCGGCCGTCGCGCCCAGCTTGACACTGCCCGGCATCATGCCCAACACTATATGGATTATTGCCGCCAAACGGGCGACCGGCTCCAGCTAGAGGTGATGCGGGCGGAGTTGGCGGGAATGCATTTGATGATTCAGGATTATAAAACGGCCGTTGATTTAGGCGAACCCGCCTTCACCTTCTTCGAGCGCGTGCAGCACCGAGGAATGCTCTCTCCCCTTTGTGCCAACCTAGCCGAAGCCTACCTGGGGCTGGGCGATCTCTCCCGCGCCCGCTGGTTTGCCAACCGCGTCTTTCAGGACGAACAAACAAGTGAATTCCCCCATGCCGCCTACACCCTCGGTCTCATCCACCGCCAGGAAAACAACGACCTCCTCGCCATCCACGTCTTTAACGAAGGCATTCGCGTCGCCAACCAAAACGAAGACAAATTCATGGCCGCCTACCTCTACCGCGAACTAGGCAAACTCTATGCCGCCCAGTCCAACCCTGCCGCCCAACCAACCCTCAGCCAGGCACGGCAGCTCTTTGCTGCTATGGGTCTAGCCGAAGAAGCCGGGCAAACCGACCTGCTATTAGCTGCCTAGCCAGATTCTCCCCTTCATTTTCCCCGTTGTGCCAGGCAGAGCCTGGCACTTTTATTTTAGAGCTTTTGCCCCAAATCCTGGAGTTTATTCCCCCTTTTTTCCGGTATTGTTATGGCTATCAGAGATTTGCCAACAAAATTCTTGTCAAATCTCACCATATTTAGCAGAGGAGTAAAGAAAAATGAACACATTTAACAAACCCCACAAACAGCATCGGGCTTTGCCCCTGGCTCTTTTCCTTGCCATTCTGGGCCTTCTGGTTCTGGTTTTCCCCAGCCTGGCCCAGGTTGGCGAAGGCGGTAAAGGAACCTGCCAGGACAGCAAGCTTTGCGGCCCAGACCTTGTTGTTGATTATTACTACGATGACCAGTGCAACCTCCACATCGTCATCACCAACATTGGCATGGCTCCCGTCACCATCGGTGGTAGCGGTAACCCTAATGTTGTTGGCCTCATTCACGCAGATGGCACAATGGGCTGGCTAGGGATGGGCAATAACCCTGTTATCCTGGGCAGCGGCCAATCACACGAAATATTTATTTCGGCAAATTATGCGGCAACGCTTATAGGGCTGGTGGTAGACCCAGACAACAACCTGAATGAGTCAAATGAAAATAATAACAGCACGGGTGTCACACCTTGCCAACCCGATCTTGTCATCGAAGGCACTATGGGCAGTGATTGCCTTCTGGCAATTACCATTACTAATATTGGTTGGCAAAGCACCCAAATTGGGGGTGGTAATACGTGGCGTGTTGAGAACATCATTTTGAACAATCCATCTTCCCCGCCGCCAAATGCCCTAAACATCGCAGAGTTGCCAGTTACATTAGGGGCAGGAGAGAGCCTTACTAGTGGACTAAACTTTCCTGTCAAAGCATTTGGCGACATGATTACGTTAGAAGTTTTTGCTGTTAATGGTGAAAGCAATACCGCTAACAACACTTTTACCTTTACGGTTCCCCCTGAATGTCAATGTTGCTTGGGGGATGCCGATCAGGATGGGGATGCTGATTGGCAAGACTTATCGCTGATTAGACAGCATATTCTAGGGATTGCTCCTCTACCGCCCGAAGTCTGGCCTTTTATGGATATTAATCAAGACGGGAATATCACGACCTTTGACATTGTTCTGATTCGAAAACAGGATTGTTTTTGTGACAAAGGAGATGTAGATTTTGATGGAGATGTTGATGAGGATGATATTCAAGCGATCCAAAACCATATCTTGGGAATAACGCCGTTATCCCAGGAAGCCTTGGAGCGAGCCGATGTAGTCACTACAACAGCGGGAGCAGTGACAGTAGCGGATATAGCACAAATCCGAAAGTACATTCTCGGTTTGATATCTACGCTTTGCTAACGTGCAATTGCGGTTGATCAAAGGTAAAAAACGGGTCAAATGGATGTGTTTGGCCCGTTTTTGTTGTAACAGATACAGAAACCGTAGACTGCCTATTTGTCGAATGTTTGGTAAACTGGATCGTGAAATTACCTGAGTGAGGTTATGTAGTGACGAAACCAGACAGACGACAATTATTTGGTGTCTTGCTTGTCAGCATGGGCGCACTTGCCCTGGAAATCATCCTGACCCGCGTCTTTTCCGTGACGATGTGGTATCACTTTGCCTTTTTGGCAATTTCGCTGGCACTCATGGGCAGTGCCTCCGCTGGGGTGCTGCTCTATTTTTGGCCGCAGCTAACCGAGACCAGCACAGCTCGTCGTTGGATTGCCAACTTGACGACCCTGCTGGCGGTTGCCATTCCCATTATCTTTTTAATCTACCTGCAAATCCCATTTGAGCCAGTCTTGATGAACCGCGAAAGCTGGTTTGGTGGCGGGCAACTGGGCTGGTTGATTTTAATCTATATTGTCCTTTCCATCCCCTTTTTCCTTTCTGGCATGATTATTTCGCTGGCACTGTCGGCGTGGTCGGAGGATGCCGGCCGGGTGTATGCAGCGGATTTGGTTGGAGCTTCGATAGGCTGTCTGTTTTCCATCGCCGTACTGGAATATTTGGGTGGGACGGGCGCGTTGCTGGCGGTGAGTACGCTGCTGGCGGTGGCCGGGGTGGTGCTGGTGCAGGGAAGTGGCAGACAAACGGCCGTTTCCCTCTTCGGCCTCCTGGTCTTGCTCATTGCTTTTGGCTGGCAGCTCTGGCAGCCGTGGCTCACCATCACCGTCAACAAGGCGGGTGGCGTTGAGCCAAACCCCGTTTACGAAAAATGGAACGCCCATTCCCGCGTTACTGTTTATGAACCCGTTGGCTACCCCTTCTTCTGGACGGTTAGCCCTGAAAAATGGGAGCAAACCATCGCCGATGACAGCTCGCTCCACCACGCCCTGCTGCTGATTGACGCCGTGGCCGGCACCCCTATCCAAAGCTTTGATGGCGATTTGAACAAGGTCAAATTCCTGCGTTACGACCTGACTGCCCTGGCCTACCATTTGATTGACGCGCCCAACACGCTGGTCATTGGCCCCGGCGGTGGGCGGGATGTGCTTTCGGCTCTGGTGTCGGGTGCACCCCACGTAACGGCCGTTGAGGTCAACCCCGCCATCATCAATGCCGTGCGCGGTCCCTTTGCCGACTTTGCCGGGCATCTTTATGAACGGCCAGACGTGACGGTGGCCGTAGCTGATGCACGGGGTTACATTGACCGCAGCCCGGAGCAGTATGACGTGATTCAGGCATCGCTGATTGATACCTGGGCAGCAGGCGGTTCCGGAGCCTTTGCTTTGTCGGAAAACAGCCTTTACACGCAGGAGGCGTTTACCACCTACTTCAACCATCTCAGCGACCGGGGTGTGCTGACGGTTTCGCGCTGGTATTTGCCCGACCGCCCGGCGGAAACGCTGCGGCTGGTTTCTACGGGAATGGCGGGTTGGGAAGACGGCGGCGTGGCTGACCCGCGCCAGCATATGGTGGTGGTGGCGCACAACACATCGGGGGCACAGACAGAGGGTCTGTCCACGTCGTTGTTTAAAAAACGGCCGTTTACCCCCGAAGAAATTGCCCGTCTGCAAACGGCCGTTGCCGACCTCGGCTACCAAATTCTCTACGCCCCCGGCATGGACACCTTTGAAGCCGTTGGCGACTTTATTGCCGCCCCCGACCGGCAAGCGGTGATTGACAGCTACCCGCTCGACATTTCACCCGCCACCGATAACCGGCCGTTTTTCTTCAACCTCGTCCTCATCGGCGACCTCTTCGACCCCGCCCTCAGCGGCAGCGGTGTCTACCGCACCAGCATGGAAGCCATCCTCATCCTATTCGCCGTCATCGGCATCACCGTGCTGCTGGGTGCGCTGTTTATTCTGGTTCCGCTATGGCTAGGCACGCGGCGCGGCGGCTTGCAGCGGCCATCCCCTCGGCTGCTGGGCTACTTTGCCATGCTGGGCATCGGCTTTATGATGGTCGAAATTCCCACCATCCAAAAGCTCACCGTCTATTTGGGGCGACCCGTCTACTCGCTGGCCGTTGTCCTTTTCTCGCTGCTGCTCTTTAGCGGCCTGGGCAGCTTCTGGAGCAACGGCTGGGACGCGCCAATGCGGCGGCGGATGGTGGCACGGCTGTTTCCGGCTCTGGTCGGCGTAACGCTGCTCCACATGTTTCTCACCAGCACCGTCCTGGAGACAACGCTGGCCTTTGGGCTGGCTGTTCGCATTGTGGTGGCCGTGCTGCTGCTGGCTCCGCTTGGCTTCCTGCTCGGCATCCCCTTCCCCACCGGCATCCGCTGGGCCGGGCAAAACCGCCCCGGTGTCATTCCCTGGCTGTGGGGTATCAACGGGGTGATGTCGGTATTGGGGTCGGCGCTGGCAACGCTGTTTGCCATCCACATCGGCTTCCGCCTGACGCTGCTGCTGGCGGCCCTGGTGTATGTGGCGGCTGGGTGGCTGTTTATGGCGGAGTTGGGGGTGAAATGGCGGGGAGAAACGGCCGTTTCTGCCGCCAAAACCCCACAAACGTCGGTATAAAATGTGAAGCATGATGAAACGCAAAGGGTGCAAAAAAGAAAGAGGGAAAGCACGGCCAAATAAGGCCGATACAATCGCTAAAGATTCAGCTTGCACACCTCAATCACCTTTAGATGTTGAAGGAATTGACCTTCAATTGACAAAAGAAGAAATTGTGGCTTTCATCCATGAAGGCCGCAAATACAGTTAAAAATGACCCAATCAGCCCAAGTCTACGATTTTTTAGCCGAATTAAAAAAGCACGTCAGCGGTGATTTGCGGACGGATCAATACAGCCGCATCTTTTACAGCACCGATGCCAGCATCTACCAAGTGATGCCCCACGGCGTGCTGTTTCCCAAAAACAGTGACGACCTCCACGCCGCTGTGGAGTTAGCCGCTAAACACAGGGTGCCGCTGCTGCCGCGCACGGCCGGCAGCAGCCTGGCCGGGCAGGCCACCAACAAAGCCCTGGTTATGGACATGACGCGCCATTTGGACAAGGTGCTGGAGGTCAACACCGAAGAGGGCTGGGTACGGGTGCAGCCCGGCATTGTGCTGGATGAGCTGAATTTGTACCTGAAGCCGCTGGGGTACCAGTTTGGCCCCGACCCGGCCAGCAGCAACCGGGCGGCGATGGGGGGCATTGTTTCCAACAACTCCACCGGCAGCCATTCGATTATGTATGGCATGACCACCGACCACGTGCTGGAGATGCGCGTCATTTTGAGCGATGGCACCATGACCGATTTTGGCCCGTTGACGGACGCAGAGCTACAGCAGCGGCAGCAGCGGGCGGGGCTGGAAGGGGAGATTTACCGGCGCATGGCGGCGCTGGCTAACGATCCGGCGAAGCAGCAGACGATTCTGGACGGCACGCCGCGCCATTGGCGGCGCTGCGGTGGCTACAATCTGGATCGCTTTATCCCGGTGCGCGATGGCTCGCCGTCGTTCAAATGGCCGGTTGACCCGCGCTTTAACTTGAGCAAAATGGTGTCGGGGGGCGAGGGGACGCTGGCGGTGATGACGGAGATTAAGCTCAACATTGTGCCGCTGCCGAAGAAGACGACGCTGGCGATTATCCATTTTGATAGTTTGGCAACGGCGCTAACGGCCGTTCCCCTCATCCTCGAAACCAACCCCTCCGCCGTTGAACTACTGGACAACCTGGGGCTGACGATGTGCCGTGACGTGCCGGAATATGCCCGGCTGCTGGAAACCTTCATTCTTGGTACCCCCAACTGCATTCTCATTACCGAATTTTACGGGGAAAGCGAGGCCGAGCTGGATGACAAGGTGGCAAAATTGGAGGCACATTTGAAGCAGCAGGGGGCGGGAGAAACGGCCGTTCTCCACGCCAATCGCCCTGTACAGCAAGCCAACATCTGGACCGTCCGCAAGGTGGGGTTGGGGCTGATGATGAGCATCAAGGGCGACCACAAACCAATCCCGTTTATCGAAGATGCGGCCGTTCCTGTGGAACATCTGGCTGAATACGTCACCAAAGTCGAACGATTTTGCAACGACATCGGCACCAACGTCGCCTACTACGCGCACGCCAGCGCCGGCTGCATCCACATTCGCCCCCTCATCAACACCAAAACGGCCGAGGAAGTGGCAAAACTGCCCCAAATCAGCCAATTTTCGGTGGATTTACTGCGCGGCTACGGCGGCTCCCTTTCCAGCGAACACGGCGACGGCAAGGCGCGAAGCTGGATCAACGAAGCATTCTTTGGCCCCGACCTCTACAAGCTGTATCAAGAGGTCAAAACGATTTTCGACCCCCACAACATCCTCAACCCCGGCAACATCGTCAACGCCCCGGCCATGACCGAAAATTTGCGCTACGGCGCGGCCTATAACGTCATTCCCATTCAGCCCAAGCTTGATTTTAGCGACGACATGGGGTTCCATCGCGCCGTGGAAATGTGCAACGGGGCCGGCATTTGCCGCAAAAAGACAACGGGGACGATGTGTCCCAGCTTTATGGTGACGCGGGAAGAAGAACACAGCACCCGTGGCCGCGCCAACGCCCTGCGCAACGCCATGTCGGGGCGGCTGCCCACCAGCGAATTGACCAGCCAGCGCATGTACGAGGTGATGGATTTGTGCATTGGCTGCAAGGGGTGCAAGGCTGAATGCCCGTCGTCGGTAGACATGGCAAAAATCAAAACGGAGTTTTTGGCGCAATATTACGAAGCCAACGGCACGCCGCTGCGGGCGAAGCTGTTTGGCAACATCGCCACCCTCAGCCGCTTCAGCAGCGGGGTGATGGCACCGCTGGCAAATTTTGGCACAGGCAACAAGCTGTCGCGCTGGTTTATGGATAAATATTTGGGGATTAGCAAGGAGCGCACCCTGCCGCCGTTTGCCGCCACCCCGTTTTTGCGCTGGTTCAAAAAGCACCAGCGGGCGGCCCATGCTCCCGCACCATACCGCAAGGTCGCCTTTTTCCACGACACCTTTATCAACTACAACTATCCGGAAGTGGGGATTGCCGCCGTAGAGCTGCTGGAAGCGGCCGGGTTTGAGGTGATCATGCCGGGGCATCGAGACGACGGCCGTTCTTTTCTCTCCAAAGGGTTGGTGGATGATGCTCGCAAGGTGGCACGCCACACCGTGAGCCAGCTTGCCCCGCTGGCGCGGCAGGGGATTCCCATTGTGGGGGTGGAACCCAGCACCCTGCTAACGCTGCGCGATGAGTACCGTCATCTGCTGCCCAAAGACCCGGACATGATTGTGGTGGCGCAACATGCCTATACCTTTGAGGAGTTTATTGCCCGGCTGGCGGACAAGGGGGAGCTGAATTTGCGCTTCACCGACACGCCGCGCAAGCTGCTGCTGCACGGCCACTGCCACCAAAAGGCGCTTATTGGCACGCAACCCAGCCACCGCGTGCTGACGCTGCCGCCGAACTACACGGTGGAGGAGGTGGATTCGGGCTGCTGTGGCATGGCGGGGTCGTTTGGCTATGAGGCGGAGCATTATGGGGTTTCGATGCAGATGGCGGAGAGGCGGTTGTTAACGGCCGTTCGCGCCACCCCCAGCGAAACCCTCATCGTCGCCGCCGGGGTAAGCTGCCGCCAGCAAATCAAACACGGCAGCCAGCGCCAGGCTCTCCACCCGGCTCAGGTGCTACGACAGGCATTAATCATGTAGCCGAGCTTTCCAAAGCTCGTGCTTTTGCCCAGAGCGAAAAGCGAGGATTGGAATCCTCGGCTACCATTGTGTCTAATAGGGTGGTTCGGCCGGCCCGTCGTAGCCACACATTCCTATGCGCGGCGAATTCACCAGCACCATCGGCTCACCGTAATCGTCATGAGGATGAACGGCCGTATGTTCATCACACAATTCGCATCGTTCATCCTCCCGTTCAGACAAACATTGGATACACATATGCGTCGCTGGCTTGCCACACTCCATGCAAACAAATTCCGGGGCAGCATTCCGCGCCATTAAAGCAATAGGGTTCTCCGTCGTTGGCCTTCCCTCGCGCACATCCACCACCTTGATCACCAGCTCCGAGGTTGTGCCAAAATCATACTCATAAGGAATACTCATTCCAATGGCCAACACCTTGTCAACTGCAACATCCATAGACTTTTCCTCCCCCCAGCTAAAGCCATCGTCAAAAATCTGGGTGTAGCGTGTTTCACCAATCGTAAAAGCACTCAAATGACCGCAGCATTCCAGCCAGATAGCCCGCAAGTAGTCATCCAGATCCTCCAACTTCGCCTTCCCTCTTATTTCCAAATGCAGCCAATAATCCCCGCGCCAGGCATCGGCCACCTGTAAATGATACAGCTTCTGCCTCGTTCGCTTCGTACCATTGGCCTCGGCAATCGCTTGCTGCCTGGCTTCACAGCTTTTTAAATGCTTCGCCAGCCCACTTCTACTCATTTCACGCTGACAATAAACACAATTCCCTCGCGTTTGCTTACGCCGTCCCATTACACACCTCCTTATGTGATTTGATCCGGGCTAAAAAAATCAATCCGGTTTAAATACAGCACGCGAATCGCATCATCAGCAAAATCAATGCGGGAAACAGAGGTGTTGTTGATGCGAAACCATAGCCATCGCGCTTCCTCTCCCAACGTCCTGCCCGGCTGGGGCAAGCCAAACAAAGCCGTCAAAAGTGCCTGGAAAAACCCGCCGTGGCTCACCAAAGCCACCCGATCATCCGTCTGCCCATGTCTCTCATAAAGTGCCTGCAAAAACTGGGCTGCACGGGGAAACATTTCTTCATGCGGCTCATACGGGCGGTTCCACCACCCTTCATGATTCAGCGTGTCGGGCAGTACTAAACGGGGAAAATGCGCCTCAAAAAAAGCACGATTGGGGCCAACCTGCCCAAATTTATCCCCATTGTCCCCATCCAGATACAACCCGCCATGCTCATGAATTTCCGGCCAGCTTAACAGCGGCATGTCAAAAGCATCGGCAATATAGGTACCAGTTCGCACGGCACGAAGCATCAGGCTGGTGTAGATGTGGGTAAAATCAAAGCCCCGGCTGTTATCCCAATCTTCAGCCTCATATCCCCGCTTTCGGGTCAGAAATTGCGCTACCGTTTGTGCTTGCCCGTGTCCTAATTCGGTAATATCTGGGTCGGCGGTGCGCCCAATTTCGGCTCCCGTAGCCGCCCAAAGGGCGTTGTTTTCTGATTGGGCATGGCGAATAAAATACAATTGCATATGCTTTTTATCCTTGTGAAATAAGGTGTACGTCTCGCTGCGGATAGGGAATCGAAATTCCCTCGGCATCAAAACGAAGCTTAATTTGTTCGGTTACGTCAAACCAGACGCGGGTGTAATGGTCAGCCGTAGTATAGGGGCGCACGGCCAGGTTAACGCTGTTGTCAGCCAGTTCAAGAACGTTGACGGTGGGAGCAGGCTCTTTGGCAACCAGCGGGTGGGTAATCAGAATGTCAAGAGCCACCTGCTTGGCTTTGCGTAAATCATCACCATAGCCAATGCCAAAAACCATATCCACGCGCATAACCCCTTTTTGCGAATAGTTGACAATGGGCGCACCTGTTACCTGAGCGTTGGGAATAATAACGGTTTTGTTATCGCGGGTGACGAGAATGGTGCTGAAAACAAGAATGTTCTCGACTTTGCCAAAAATGGAGGCAGCTTCAACCCAATCCCCAACCTTAAACGGCCGAAAAAGCAAAATCAACACCCCCGCCGCAAAATTCGATAATGCCCCCTCCAACGCCAACCCCACGGCCAACCCCGCCGCCCCAATGACAGCGACAAAAGAGGTGGTTTCAATCCCCAGCCGGTTTAACGCCGCCAACACCACAAAAACAAGCAGCGCATAGTAGCCCAAATTGCTGAGAAAATGGGTTAGCGAAACATCAAGGCGAGAACGCTCCAACGCCCGCCGCAGCCCATTGCCCAGCCGTCGCGCCAGCCAAAAGCCAATGACCAGAATGGCAAGTGCCCCCGCCATCTTAAGGCCGTAGGTGACAACCAGGTCACGAAGATAAAGGGTTATTGAATCCATGCGATACTGCTCCAGATGTTTGCTTGCTTAATGGTATCGCAAAAGACGTTTTGGTAAAAACAGTTTTCCGGGAATGCACAGAGCAACCCCATCTTGCTCTCGTGTTGCAAATTCTAAAAAGCCAGTGATATAAGTCCAAAACCCCTGTCCCACCCTCACCACACCCACAAATCAGCACCGTGGTCGTAACATTACCCCATACCCGGTACGCTTGTAACCTTACTGGGTATACAGTGTACATTGTTGTGGGAATCGAACCCACTGGGCGTGACCCCTCACACCCGCCATGAGTGACAGCTTTGCCCGCTGCCAGGGCTGATGCTCGCCTTTGTTAGCGTGGCTACCCACTTTGGACTTATGGCAGCATTTCTGTTACCCAGTTGGCCGCCTGTAGTTTGGTGTCTAGCTCGCGGTATTGCCGGGCAATATCATCGGCTTGTCTTTGCATTTGGGCAACGTTGAGGGTGCTTTGGAATTTTACTTCTGATCGGCTGTAACGTTCCTGGGTAATGGTGGCTGCTTGTGCCAGATCGGTATATAGGCCATGTTTTTGCCGCAAGCCATCCCGCACAGCAATCGCGTCGGCAATGGTTAATTGCCCTTCAAGCAGGGTGTTGGCGTTGGTTTTATTGATTTGCTGGATGAGTGTTACGAGTTGTTGGGCAATTTGCTCATACTCGGCCACCAATTCACCCGGGTTTTCTGCTGGATCATCCCCTTCCTGTACTTTTGCGTTTCGCACCAGCCGCTGTTTTAGTTGTTCAATCCGCTTTTGGTAGTCGGCTCGAAGGATCAAAGCCTCTGCTAGTTTCATCTGCACACCTCATGGTTGTCGCTATGAAGACAACTGGATATTGGGCGAGATTATAGCAACAGGTTCAAACAAGTCGAACATGGATTTTCCCAATCCATTTGACCTGGCGCAGGGCATCGTCTTTTTCGTTGGGAACGATCATGCGGATGGCTCCCTGCTGGCGGGTGAGCAGCCGGCCGTCCAGTCCAATCGCCAGCAAAATGGGGCCGGCCGAATCGGGGTGGTGCAGTTCGTAGCTGGTGACGCGGTTGCCAAAGCCATCGCCGCTGATGACTTCGACGGTGAAGGGAGCCGTGTCTACGTCCATCTGGCTTCTGAGGAAATCCAGCAGGGTGACACCGTGGAAGGTGAAGGGGCCGGAGGTGCCGTGGCCGGTACTGACGATGTAGACGGGGAAAACGGCCGTTTGTGGCAACCTTGCCAAATCAGCAACAGTCACGGTTTGAGAACGGCCGTTTGCCAGCGTCAACACAAACGACGCATCCAGCGACGGCGGCTCCGGGTTTGGGTCATGGCTGTGGGGGTGTAGAGGATCGGTCATCATGGTTTTTCCAAACCGTGCGATTCTAGCAGGCTCTCGTCTTCCAGCAAAACGGCCGTTTTCCCATCCGCCACCACCCGCCCCTCATCCATAATAATCATGCGCGGGAACAGCTCCCGCACCATCAGCATGTCGTGGGTCGAGACCAGCATCGTCAGCGGCAGCTCATCCAGCAGGTTGATCAGGGCGCGGCGGGCGCGGGGATCCAGCCCGGCCGATGGCTCATCCAGCACCAAAATTTCCGGATCCATGGACAGCACCGTAGCAATGGCAATTCGCTTCTTCTGCCCAATACTCAAATGGTGCGACAGCCGCCCCTCAAAATCACTCATCCCCACCTGCGCCAGCGCATACCCCACCCGCCGCCGCACTTCGTCTTCGGGCAGCCCCATGTGCAGCGGGCCAAAAGCCACATCTTCAAAGACGGTGGGAGAAAAAAGCTGGTCGTCAGGATTTTGAAACACCAGCCCAACCTTGGCGCGAATGTGCGGCAAGTTTTTCCGGGTGGTGGGCATTCCGGCAATCTGCACCTGCTCACCGCCGTTGAGAATGCCGTTGAGATGCAAAATGAGCGTGCTTTTGCCCGCCCCGTTTGGCCCCACTAGTGCCACTTTTTCCCCCCGGCGAATCACCACATCCACGCCGTTCAGTGCCTGATGGCCGTCGGGATAGCTAAATTTCAGGTCATTGACCCATAAGGTAGGAGAGATTTCGTTCATAAATGCTCCGTTTTGGGAGAGTGGAGATTAGGGATTGGAGATTGGAGATCATGAACCTTCATCAATCTCCAATCTCTAATCCCCAATCTCTTACAGCCGGGCCACAAGCTGGATGAGCAAAATGGCGACAACGCCCAACCCACCCAGCCGCCAGTCGGATGGTCTCATTTCGTGGGGGTTCATGGTGAGTAAACGGCCGTTATACCCCCGTGCCACCATCGCATTGTACACCCGGTCGCTCCGTTCAAAGCTACGCAGCAGCAGTTGGCCGACCATGTGACCAGCTATTTTTGCCCGCCAAAGGAGAGAGCCGCCGGAAGCAGAACGGCCGTTTGGCCCCATCGGCGCCGCACTACGCGACTCCCGCGCCCGCAGCAGCCGCCCCGCCTCATTCGCCAGCTCAAACAAATAGCGGTACATAAAAGAAATGACCGACACCAGAATGTTTGGCACCCGCAAATGGTGCAGCGCATGAATCAGATCCGGGAACTGCGTCGTCGCCGTCAGCAAAATAGCCATTTGCACCGACAGCCAACTGCGAATGACGATGCTGACAAAGCGCAGCAGCCCCGCATCCGTTGGAGTTATTGTCCAGGAGCCAAGCTGCCACTGCGTCAGCGCGTTGCCCGGCAGCGTAAAAATCACCGTCACCGCCGCCAGCAAAAACGGCACCACAATCAGCGACCGCTTTAGCAGCGTTCCCAGCCCAATTTGCGCCGCCCCCGACACAAACAGCAGCAGCGCCCACGCCGCCAAAAACGCCAGCCACGCCCCATCCGGCAGCAGCGCATTGGCAACAATAAACAGCACCGTCACCACCACCTTCACCCGTGGGTCAAGCCGGTGAATGACGCTGTGGCGGCTTTCGTAGCGATCAAAGGTGTTGACGTGCATTCGTGTCTATCCTTAAAAACGACTTCTGTTAAAAGTTCAACTTCTCGCGCTTCATGTTAAAAGTTCAACTTCTGCGAGAAGTTGAACTTTTAAGTGGATCAATGATGTTCCGATTTACGCAAATTGCGGGTCAGGGTATACATCAGCCCCGCCACAACCAGCACCCCAACAATGCCAGCAACAATGGTCGAAGCCCCCCCATTCCCCAAAAAAGGAATGGTGTAATCGGGCAGCAGTTGGAAGGGGGCATCCTGCGCCGCACCTAAAAAGCCTGCTTGCTCCGCCACACTTTCCAGACCATCGGGCGAAGCCGATGCCAGGGGAGACAAGAGAGCCACCAAAATGGCGACGGCAATGCCACCAGCAATCCAGCCGCTGCTGGCCTGCCCACCCTCCTCGCGGTTAAGCAGTTGCGGGCGCGTTTGGCGAATAAAGGCCAGGGCTGCCACGGTGATCAACGCTTCACCAATGCCAATGAGGGCGTGAACACCGAGCATGGCGGGAATGGCGATGGCGAGCGACGTGGTGCCGCTGAAGCCAAGCAGCAGTGCCGTCACCAGTGCCGCCAGCATGATGGCAATCCAGGCACCAACACCTGCGCCAATCATCTGCAAACGGCCGTTTCGCTTGTGCCAAAATTGGTAGATGGTGTAACCAGCATAGCCGGGAACAATGCCCATCACAATGAGGTTGGCCCCCATGACCACCAGCCCCCCATCCTGAAACAGCAATGCCTGCAAGATAATGACGGCAGCCATTGCCAGCAGCCCCAGCGATGGCCCCAGCACGATAAAAGCCAGGGTGGCCCCCACCAAATGGCCGGATGTGCCACCCGCCACGGGGAAGTTGATCATTTGCCCGGCAAAGATGAAAGCGGCCATGATACCGGCCAGGGGAACCAGTCGTTCGTCAAAGGCTTCCTGGGCGTTGCGGATGGCGAGGGTGAGGAAAACGGCCGTTATTCCCCAACAAACCAGCGAAATAATTAAGCTCAAAAAGCCATCGGGAATATGCAGCAGTTGAGCTGCTGCGGGAATCAGCATCACATCCATCACTCAATATCTCCTCTGTGTAAATAGAACGCTGCCTATCCTGATGAAACAGATGAATCAGGTTATATCAGGTAAATCTGCGTCCTCTTTTTCGTTTACAAATCTTTAAGCAGGCTCATCCCAACAGTGGGAACACACTCCATGAATCGCCAAATGGTTAAAGTCGGCCTTAAACCCATGATCGGCCAGCAAATGTGCTGCCAACTCTGAAAAATGATGATCATCCAGCACCGCCACCTGTCCGCAGTGGCGGCAGATAAGGTGATGATGCGGCGCGTCAGGAGCAAACTCATAGACAACACGCCCTGCCATGTCTGAACGTGTAATCAAATTTAGCTCACAAAAAAAGTCCAGCACCCGGTAAATCGTCGCCAGATTAAGCGTCGGCATCTCTTGCTGGGCAATTTGATAGATTTCGGCGGCAGTGGTGTGGCCTTCCTGCCGCGCCAGAGCGTGCAAAATAAAGCGCCGCTGCGGCGTGACGCGAAAGCCCAATTCGCGGATGTGGGCAAGATCGGGAGTTTTGTTGTTCATGAGTTACTATTGCGATGCTATACTATTGCGAAAATTTGCAATAAAAATGTTACAGGGGAAAGTTTAGCACGGTTTTGGGCGCGTACCAGGGGCAATTTATGGAGTTTTCAGGATTGGTGGGAGAACAATCTTCAAAGATCACGCAAAGGCGCAAAGGCGCAAAGAGAACTTTATGTCCTTTGCGTCTTTGCGCCTTTGCGTGAAATTCTCTGCCAGGTTTGAGCTATGTTGGTTTACCGCTGCTTCACCTGACGCATAACCAACCAAGCCAGCGCCATAAAAATAACGCCAAACAGCCACAGCCAGCGGTATTCATCGTTGAGCAGATCCACTAGCCCACCACCCAGCGTTGGCCCCAGCACAGCCGCCAGTTGGGAGGAAAAGTAGTAGAGACCAGTGTAGGTGCCGATGCGGCTTTCGTCGCCGTAGTCGTAGACCAGCGGCAGGCTGTTGACGTTGACAAAGGCCCAAAAGATGCCGCTGAGGAGGAGGATGGCAATAAAGGTGAGGGTGTTTTGGATGATGAGGAAGCCGAGGGCGAAGAGGATGGTGAGGCCGACCAGCCCGATTTGGATGGTTTGGCGACGGCCGATTTTGCTGCCGAGAAGCCCGGCAGGAACGGCCGTTAAAATAAACGCTATCGTCATAGATCCCGCATAAATCGAAGCCGTGCCGGGGGACAGCCCCAGCGAAAAAACGGCAAACGACGACAGCCCCGCCTCCAGGGCGTTAAAGGCCATAAACCAGAACAGAATCCCCAGCAGCACAAACAGCCCGCTTTTGTTAGAGCTTTGCCACACGTCACGCAGGTTTGCCAACACACCGGCATCAGCAACGGCCGTTTCTGCGGCAATCTGGCGCGGTTCACGCACGGCCAGCACGGCCACCACCGCTGCCGCCAGCAGCAGTACGGCCCCGCCCACAAAGGGTGCTACCCGCCCATACGCCTCAAACAGATAGCCGCCGACAAAAAAGGCCAGCAGCCCCCCAATGCCACCCATCAGATTAATGATGCCGTTGGCCTTGCTGCGGTCATCGGGATCGAAGAGGTCGCCCAGCCAGGCGACGGTGGGGGAGCGGAAGAGGGCCATACCGATGTTGGTGATGAGGATGTAGACGGCGATAGCAACGGCCGTTTGTGCCAGCGGAATCAGCACAAAACCCACAATGGCAATGGGAACCCCCAGCAAAAGCCACCCCTTGCGCCGTCCAAACCGGTTCCATGTCCGGTCGCTGCGCGCCCCCACCCACGGCTGCACAAAGACGTTGATCAGGTTGTCCCACGTCATGATAAACAGCGCCAGCGACGGAGCCAGGGCAAACCCTTTAATGCCCGCTCCACCGGCAAAGGCCGAGTTGCCCGCCTGCAAGAAGATGGGGATGAACTGGTTGAAAATGGGCCAGACAATGCTGATGCCCAAAAAGCCAAACCCTACAATCAATGTTTTGGGGTAGCTGAACGTTTTATCCTGCCAATTTAGACGCATGTTACTTTACCAATTAGTTACTGTTCTTAGTTTTTCGCCACAAGCTTGTATTACGTAAATCGCCTTTCAATACGCACTAAAAAATGATGGCAAAAACTTCATGTCACTAACGAGATTAGAGATTAACCAATCTCCAATCTCCATTACTCATTTTGCAGCCTGCGGCGCAGCTCTTCTATTTCCAGGTCTTTACGCGCCAGCTCTTTTTGGGCGTTGGCGAGCTGGATTTGGTGCAAGGCGGCGGCGCGGCGGTCTTCGCGGTAGGCGAAGAAGGTGGTGAAGACAAAGCCGAGGCCGGAAATAACGGCCGTTATCACCGACAACACCGTCCCCAAATCAAACCCACGCTCCTCTTCAACCACAGTTTCCCCCTCGCCGCTGATATTTGGTTTGTCCCCTGGCGCAGTTGCTTGACCCAGCCCCTTGGGCAGCACAAAAATGAGCAGCGAAAAGAGCGACACCAGAAACAGCGTGCCAAAAAAGAACATACGAACGGTGTGATTACGGGACATGAGTGGGCATTTCTCCTTGCAAATGTACCCTGCCAAGTATAACACCACGCCAACTTAACAAGCCAGCAACATCCCCTTTGCAACATCTATGCCACAAAATTTTAACCCGCGTTAACTTCAAAATGAACAGATAGAAGGAACAGTTTTAACAGGAGTCTATTGATCCATCACAGCAGGCACAGTACCATTATCCTTATCAATTGTTTCGTTTTAGCTTTTAGAAGAGAAGGATTGGTCGTTATGCGTCGTTTGGCATTCATAATAGTGATGATAGGTTTGTTGGCGGTTGCCGTTGGCACTGTGGCCGCACAAGAAGAAAGCGGTGTCGTTAACCAGCTTCAGGCGTTGGCACGCGAAGCCCATGAGGGGGCAGAAGCGGCTGAGTTGAATGAAACGGCCGTTATGCACCACGTTTACGATGAAGTTCATGAAGCGTGGGAAGCAATGGAAGACGACGTGCAGGCACAAAATCCTGTCGCTTACGTCGAGCTTGAAGGTGCCATTGTCGCCATTAAAACTGCCCTGGAAACCGAACCCGTCAATGTGGCGATGGTGCAGCAAGCCTTTGACCATCTGGAAGACGAATCGCTGGAAATTGCGGAAAAGCTGGGCGGCGGGGCTGTGGCCGCGCCCGTTGTGGCCGATGAAGCCACGGTGCAGCAACTGGTTGTTGATTTGAACGAAGCCTATGAGGCATTGGAAGCGGGGGATGCAGCCACGGCGCGGGGGTTGTTAACGGCCGTTATTCAAGCCTGGCCCAGCGTTGAGGGAGCCATTGCCACCCAGGATTCCGAAGCGTACACCAGCATTGAAATTGGCCTGGCGCGGGCAGCGGCGGCACTGGATGAAGAAACGCTGGATGTGGGGGCGGCAGAAACGGCCGTTGCCCAACTGCGTGACACCCTGACCCCCTTTGCCAGCGGCGAATCCATCTATACCATGTTCGACGCGATGGCAATCATCCTGCGCGAAGGGCTGGAAGCACTGCTTGTCATCACCGCCTTGCTCACCTTCCTCAAACGCTCCGGCAACGCCGACAAACAGCGCTGGATTTGGGGCGGCAGCCTCATTGGCATTGGCGTCAGCCTATTGGTTGCGCTGGCACTACAAATGGTGTTTAACAAAATCAGTGCCGGGCAAAACCGCGAACTGATTGAGGGGATCACCGGTTTGGTCGCCGCCGCCATGCTGTTTTATGTTTCCTACTGGCTCCACAGCCAGGCCAATTTGCGTAACTGGCAAAAATATATCAACGCTTCGGTCACACAGGCACTGGATCAGGGTCGGCTGATGGGGTTGTCGCTGCTGGCTTTTCTGGCGGTCTTTCGGGAAGGGGCAGAAACGGCCGTTTTCTACCTCGGCATCGCCCCCTCCATCTCCCTGTCCGACCTGCTCATGGGGCTAGGACTCGGCATCGCCATCCTCGCCGTCGTCGCCGTTCTCATGTTTGGGCTGGGGCTGCGCCTGCCGCTGCGCCCCTTCTTCTTTGTTGCCGGGCTACTTGTCTACTACCTCGGCTTCAAATTCCTCGGCACCGGCATCCACGCCCTGCAAGTAGCCGACGTGCTACCAGCTTCGCCGCTTTCGCTCCCCTCAATCCCTTTGCTGGGCTTTTATCCAACGTGGCAAACGGCCGTTGCCCAACTATCCGTACTCCTTCTCGCCCTCGTCGTCATCCTGCTCTGGCAGCGCCCCACCACCGCCCGCGTCGCTGCCTAAAGCTAACAACATCCTTAGGAATGGAAATTAAATAACGTACACATTCAGAAGTTCAACTTCTCAAAAGAAGTTGAACTTCTTGCGTAACTTATTTAATCCTCATTCCTTACTAAAAACAGACATGGCTCTTGGTGTGTACATAATTTCACCAAGTGCCATGTTTTTTGTCCGTGTTCGTCCGCGACCTGTTCCTCTAATGCAAACTCGCAAACTCGCCCTCTCTATCCTATAATTACCCTCCGATGAAACCTTTTCTGAAATGGGCTGGCAACAAATACCGCATTATCGAGCATATCAAGAAGGTGCTGCCCAAAGGCAAGCGGCTGGTTGAACCATTTGTGGGGGCAGCGGCCGTTTTTCTCAACACCGACTATGACAGCTATCTGCTCACCGATAACAACGCCGACCTTATCCAGCTTTTCCAGGTGTTACAGAAGGAGGGGGCATCGTTCATTGAATTTGCCCGCACCTTTTTCACCCCGGAAAGCAACCAGGAAGCGATTTATTATCAAAACCGCACCCTTTTTAACCAGACAACCGACCTGCGGCTCAAAGCGGCACTGTTTTTGTATATGAACAAGCATGGCTACAATGGCCTTTGCCGCTACAACCAGCAGGGGGAGTTTAATGTGCCGTTTGGGCGGCACGCGCAGGCGTACTTTCCCGAAGAGGAGATGCTCTTTTTTTATGAGAAGGCGCAGCGGGCGGAGTTTGCAACGGCCGATTTTGTGGAGGTGATGGAAAACGGCCGTTCTGGTGACATCTTCTACTGTGACCCACCCTACGTCCCCCTCTCCGAAACCGCCAACTTCACCAGCTACAGCTCCGACAAATTCAACCTCGCCCAGCAAGCCCAGCTTGCCCAGCTCGCCGTCAAGCTCAGCGAGCGCGGCATCCCCGTCGTCCTCTCCAACCACGACACCCCCTTCACCCGCCAAAGCTACACCGAAGCCGAAATCCACGCCTTCCCCGTGCGCCGCACCATCAGCCGCAACGGTTCCAACCGGGGCAAGGCCAAAGAACTGCTGGCGGTGTTTAAACCCAAACCAAAGAAAAGCGGTCAAACAGGCGGCGGGCTGGCCGCCAAATCGGGCAACACCCTGGAAAAAACTGTCATCGGCACCCTCTCCAGCAAAGGGTTTGAAACGGTGATGTACCGGCAGTGGCAAAAAGACCCCGACCGCTACGGCAGTGAACTGCTGCTGCGAAATGTCCCCTACACCACCATTTACGGACATCCCGGCAACACTGAGTTTTTGCTCCGTTCCGCCCACTACCGGCTCGAACTCCGCATTGAGTGCAAATGGCAGCAGTCGGCCGGCAGCGTGGACGAAAAATTTCCCTATCTCTACCTCAACGCCGTTGAAGCCATGCCGGAAAAAGAGATCATCATCATTGTAGACGGCGGCGGTGCCAAGCCCGGAGCCGTGCAGTGGCTGCGCCAAACCAGCCACGCCAACCGCTACCGCAACCCCAACACCCTGGGCAAGCAAATTTCCGTCATGAACCTGACCGAATTTCTCGCCTGGGCCAACAAAACCTTCCGTTAAGCAGTTACCCGTGACCCACCGCATAAAAATAGCTCACGCAAAGGCGCAAAGCCGCAAAGAGAGAGGTTTGTTGGCCTCTTTCGTTTTTTGTTACAAGCTCGTATTGCGTATTGCGTATTGCGTAAATCCCCTTGCTGCCTTATCCGCGTTCGTCCGCGTTCGTCCGCGTCCCATTGTCTTCTTCCTCCTCTTGCTCCTTCTGCTGCCACACCCCGCCGCCGCCCAAGAGACCCCGCCCCGTTTTGGCGTGATTGAAAGCACCGAAAACCCGCGCCTTGCCAGCCAACTGGGGGCAAGCTGGACGCGCCTCCGCTTCCAGTGGGCCGAGGTGCAGCCCACCAGCCCCGATGAGTGGCAGCCCCGGATTAGCAATGAACAGCTTGCCATTGAACTGGCGGCCGGCCGTGAAATCGTTGGCCTTCTCATCGGCATTCCCGACTGGGCGCGAGACACCAACAAGCTGCCGCGTGGCCTCTACGCCGACCCCGACGACAGCGCCAACCTGTGGGCCAACTTTGTCCGCGAAGCCAGCAGCCGCTACGCCGGCCGCATTAACCGCTGGATCATCTGGAACGAACCCGACATTGCCGACCCCACCACCCCCGGCCACACCTGGGATGGCACCATCGAGGATTTTTACCAACTGCAAAAAGTGGCCTACCAGGTCATTAAGGAAACAAACCCCGCTGCCCAGGTGCATCTGGCTGCCTTCACCCATTTCTGGGATCCCACCTACTTTGGCCGCTTCCTCGATGTGGTTATGGCCGACCCCACCGCCGCTGACCACGCCTATTATTTTGATGTAGCCACCGCCCATCTTTACTTCCAGCCCAATAGCATCTACGACATTTTGCAGAGCTTTCGCGCCGATATGAGCCAGCGTGGGCTGGACAAACCGATTTGGCTGGTGGAAACCAACGCCCCGCCGCTGGATGACCCCAGTTGGCGCGTGCCAAACTGGACGCTCTCGGTGCGGCAAAATGAGCAGGCGGCGTTTGTGCCACAGGCGTTAGCCTCGGCACTGGCGGCCGGGGTAGAACGGATTGCCATCTACAAGCTACAAGACACCGAAGACGACCGTGCCGCCAACCCGGAGCCGTTTGGGCTGGTGCGGCTGGACGGCAGCCGCCGCCCGGCGTTTACGACAACCCAGGTGGCACTGCGTTATTTTGCCAATGTGCAGGGGGTGGAACGGGAACGGTGGAATGAGGTGGGGCAAATTCGGCTGGATCAAGGGGATTTTACAACGACGGTGCTGTTTGCGCGGCTCCCTGCGCCGCAGCGGGCAAGGGTGGCGGCGACGAGCGAAACGGCCGTTCTTGCCAGCATGTGGGGTGATCGGCACAAAATCCGCGCCAGCAACGGCTTCTTCAATATTAACCTGCAAGCCGCCCTCTGCACCCAGCCCATCGGCGACTACTGCATGATTGGCGGCACAGTGCTGTACCTGGTGCAGTCGGTGGACGGCGACGAACCGCCACCGGAGCCACCCTTACCCACCGCCCCCGCCGCGCTCACCCAAACGCCAGAAGCGACAGCCACGCTGTTGCCCATTCCTACTGCCTCACCGACCCCCACAGCCACGCCGACCATCACGCCCTCGCCCACGGCGACGGCGACACCAACGGCCACCACCACGCCCACCGTCACGCCGACGCTTGTACCGCCACCCACGGCCACCAATACGCCCGTTGCCGCGCCGACGCAAATTGTGGTAGAAACGGCCGTTATCAACCCATCCCGCCCATCTCCCACCCGCTGGCTGCTGGCCGGGGGCGTGGGGCTGCTCATTCTCGGCAGCTGGTGGTTTTACAGGAAAAGGTAATTGGGGATTGGAGATTGGAGATTGATGAAGGTTAGCAATCTCCAATCGCCAATCGCTAATCTCTATTGATTTAGCACGATGGCAAAACGATTTCCCTGGCACAAAACGGCCGTTATTTTCCTCACCTTCCTTGCCCTCGCCCTGCGGCTGTGGCGGCTTGAGCTGCATCCCCCCGGCTGGCGCGACGACGAACTCATCAACTCGCTTGTCATCTCGCAAAAGGTCATTGACGGCGACTGGGCCGTTTACTACTCCGACGCTTCCGGCCACGAAGCCCTCTACCACGCCCTCAATGCCTTCTTCCTTGCTATTTATGGCCCCAGCGCGGCCGGCATCCGCTGGCTCTCCGTCTTCCTCGGCACCCTCACCATCCCCCTCACCTATGCCATCGGCCGGCGCCTCTTCAACCCCACCGTCGGCCTCATCGCCGCCGCCGCCCTCAGCATCAGCTTCTGGTCGCTCATGTACTCCCGCATCGGCCTGCGCCACATCTCCCTGCCGGTTTTTTCCATGGGCGCGTTTTACTTTTTCTGGCGCCTCGCAATCAGTAATCAGTTATCAGTTATCAGTTATCAGTTATCAGTAAAACCTCTGCCAAATACCGAATACCGAACGCGAAGCGGTCGTGAAACGACATTACCGATTACCGATTACCGATTACTGATTACCGTTTACTGCTCCCTCTTCACCGGCCTCGGTTTCTACACCTACTTCGCCTCACGCGGCGTGCCACTGGTGATGATCGCCTTTTGCGTCTATTTGGGGCTTTTTTTCTGGCCCACGCTGCGGCGCAACTGGCGCTGGCTGGCGCTCACCTTTGGTTTGTCGCTGCTGCTGGCGCTGCCGCTGGCGGTGACGCTGGCGCAGCAGCCAGAGGCGGAGGGACGGGTGTCGGAGCTGGCCGTGCCGCTGGCGGCCGCCCGCGCAGGCGATTTCACCCCCCTGCGCGACCACATTGTCACGACCCTGAGCATGTTCCACGCCCACGGCGACGGCGAATGGCTCTACAACATCCCCGACCGCCCCGTTTTTGCCGGGATAAGCTCGCTGTTTTTCTGGGCAGGGGTGGCAATTGCCTTGTTTGAGGCAACATCCCCACTGTGGAGAAGGTGGCACAAACGGCCGTTTGGCAAACGGCCGTTTTCCCCCCAACACGCCCAGGCCTCCGCCTTCCTGCTGCTCTGGTGGCTGGCCGGTATCTCTCCCGACTTCATCAGCGTCCCCCCCGCCAGCCTCGGCCACGCCATTCTGGCGCAACCGGCGGTATTTTTGCTGGCTGCGTTGCCCATCTGGAAAATGGGGGGTTGGAGATTGGAGATTGGAGATTGGAAACCTTCATCAATCTCCAATCTCCAATCTCTAATCTCGCTTTTACCAGGATTGGTGCTGGTTTTCGCCATCGCCACCCGCGACTGGCCCGCCTATTTCCGCGACTGGCCGGAGCGGGGGATGGTGCGCTTTTTGTACCGTGCCGACATTCATGATGTGGGTAACTATTTGAATGACCATCCCGACTTAACCGATTTTGGCATGGCGGGGTTGCTGTCGGGGCCGTGGGATAAGCTGGCGTTATCGGCGCATCTGGCGGACAAAACGGCCGTTTTTCCCCGCTGGTACAACCCCGAACGCGCTCTCCTTCTCCAACCTGCCGTCAGCTTCAGCGGCTACCCCTTAGACCAAACCCCCTATGATGACCAGCAAACACTGGTGCAGGACGTGGACGGGGGGTATGAGCTGCGCCAAACGACGCGCACGCTGCCGCAAGCGGACGAGGTTTGTTTTACCAATGGGTTGTGCTGGTTAACGGCCGTTTTTAACCCCACCACCCACCGCCTCGAACTCGGCTGGCAGGTCGGCGCACCGCTGCAACTGCCCGACATTCCCCTCATCAGCAACCCACCCCCGCCCGGTGTCTATGGCGGCTCGCGCTTGCGCGTCTTTGCCCAGCTTCACGATGCCAGCCAAACCTTCATCGTTGGGGATGACGGGCTGTGGGTTGACCCGACAACCTTGCGAGTTGGTGATATATTTGTGCAGCAACATGAGCTGATTTTGCCGGATAGGGCTGTGGCGGAAACGGCCGTTGTTGGCCTCTATGACCCCAAAACCGGCGAACGCATCCTCACCACCGACGGACGTGATTTTATTCGGCTGCCGCTGGCCGATATAACCCTGCCATGACCGAAAAACGCGCCATTTTTCTTCTGCTTACTGCCTTCTTCCTGCTTGCCACCGCCTACAGCATCGTCAACCCGCTGCATGAGGCCACCGACGAGCTGCGCCACTATCGTTTTGTGCGCTACATCGTGCAGGAACACGCTCTGCCGGTGCAGTCGGCCGACCAGTGCAGCGCCCAGGGCCACCACCCGCCGCTCTACTACATCCTCGCCGCTGCCGCCACCTTCTGGGTTGACACCGGGCGTGATGTTTGCACCCAGCCTGCTGACAACCCGTTTTGGGCGTACCGCTACTGGGAAGTGGGGCGCGACAACAAAAACCAGTATCTCCACGGTAGCGATGAATGGTGGCCGTGGCGCGGCGAGGCATTGGCGGCGCATCTGTCGCGGCTGGTTAATGTGGCAGTAGGAACGGCCGTTATCTACCTCACCTGGCTCATTGGCCGCACCATCTGGCCGCAAAAACCAGCCCTGGCGTGGGGTGGTGCGGCCATTGTTGCCTTCAACCCCATGTTTTTGTTTATGGCCGGGGCGATCAACAACGACATCATGGCGGCCCTGGCGGGGGCGGCGGTGACGCTGGGGTGCGTGCGGCTGCTGCATGACGACAAGGGGTTGTCGCCGCGCTGGGGCATCGTTTTGGGGACGCTGTTTGGGCTGGCGCTAATGAGCAAGTTTAATTTGGCGGCGATTGCATTATTGGTGGAAACGGCCGTTTGCTGGGTCGCCTGGCGTAAAAAACAGGGATGGTCACTATGGCTGCGCGTCAATCTGCTCATCGCCGTCTTTACCCTGCTCATCGCTGGCTGGTGGTTTGTCCGCAACCAGATTTTGTACGGCGAACCCACCGGCTTTGAGCGGCTCACCGAACTGTGGGGCGTGCGCAACCCCGCCGACAGCTTTTGGCTTGCCATTTCCGAACTGCCCTATGCCTGGACAAGCCTGTGGGGACGCTTTGGCTACGGCCAAATCCCTCTGCCCGACCCCGTTTATAGCGGTCTGCGCTGGTTTGTCGGCCTCAGTCTGCTGGGGCTGCTGCTGCTGTTGCGTCCGCCGCAGCGCAACGAGGCCAAGCGCGTTGGCCCGGCTCTGCTGCTGCAACTGCTCAACGTCCTCCTGTTCTTCGCCGTTCTCTTCAACTACCTACTCGTTAGCCCCGCCGGCCCCATGGGGCGCTTCTTCTTCCCCGCCCTGCCCTCGCTGGCCTTGCTAACGGTCTATGGGCTGTGGCAATGGGGTACATTGTTAGATGGGAAACCTCACGCCAAGGCGCAAAGGCGCGAAGAAGAACACGCTCCCTTTGCGTCTTTGCGCCTTGGCGTGACCTTTTTTGCCAACCCCAGCCAGCTATTGGTCGGGTTGGCAAGTGCGGGGCTGGCGGTTTTGGCACTGGTGGCACTGTTTGGCTATTTGCAACCGGCGTATGCCTGGCCGGAGCGGGTGGATTTGGGCGTTGGGAAAGAAACGGCCGTTCCTAACCCCATCAACGTCCAGTTCGACACCCTTTTCCGGCTGCGCGGCTACGAAATCCACCAAAGCGAGGCAGAGGCGGGTGGTTTTGCGGATGTAGACCTCTATTGGGAAGTGCTGAACCAGCCACCCGGCAACTTCCTCATGTTTCTCCACCTCATTGACAGCGTTGGCACCGTTGCCGCCCAGCGCGACACTCACCCCGGTTTGGGCAACTACCCCACCAGCCTGTGGCAGTCCGGCGCACAGTTCAAGGATTCGATTCGTATTTATCTGCCGGAAGGAACCTACACCCCGGAAACCGTCACGCTGATGCTTGGCTTTTACGCCCCCGTGGAAGGGTACCGGCTGGGAATTTCTGCTGCCGATGGCACGGGGCTGGGGGATGCGTTGACGTTGGGGCAGATTACCATCAAACCGGCCGCCATTGCCGCTGCTGCCAATTACCCCAACCCGCTGGCGCAAAACTTTAACAATGAGCTGCTGCTACAAAGCTACAGCTACAGTACGCGGCAGCCTTTGGCTGATAATCAGTTAACGATCACCCTGTATTGGCAGGCATTGCCAGCCCTGAGCCATGACTATATTGTTACCATAGAGCTTTTGGACGCTGCCGGGCAGGTGCAGTTAACCCACCGCAGCCGTCCAGCACAGGAGGGTTCTCCCACGACCCAGTGGGTACCGAACCAGCACGTTAAAGATCAGCAACTCATAGACCTGCATGGGATACCGCCGGGAATTTATTCAATTCACGTTGCCTTAATAGACGTTGAAAGTCAAACACGTCAGAATATAGTCGGGGATGATGGCCGTTGGATAAACAACTACTTGGCGTTAGCCAATGTCAAGGTCTTAGCCAGTAATCAGTAACGGGTCGTTTGTTGGTGTTGTGGGGCGACGTGGGCACTGGTTGCTGAATTCGCAGTGATCAGCAGGACTATCAACCGCTTACGAATTGGTGCTGTCGTTTTTCTTTTGCTCCTGACCGGGGCACTTTATCTTTGGCTTCCTTTTGTGGCCTTGGGGTGGAGCGACCTGCCATTCCCTGGCTTTGTGCTTGATCCAAATTTAGTGGTTAATGATTCTGGCGAGGAAACCTGGGCCGGCCGTCAGATGCAGCCTCCCTTGTCCTATCCCGAACGGCTGGTGGCGGTTGACGGGGTGGCGATTGGGACTAATGCGGAATTTCGGGCGTGGCTGGGGGAAACGGCCGTTAACGAAAAACACCAGTTCACCTTCGCCCAGCCGCAAAACAGCCGCCTCGCCCCCGACCCTACACTGCCAGCCGAACGCATCGTTGAAATCACCCTCGTTAAAATAGACCGCGAAAGCATGTGGCGGCAATTCTGGCTGCTCTACATCACCGGCATTGGCGTTCTCACCGTTGGTTCCTGGACCTTTCTCGTGCGGCCACGCTCCCGCCCCGCCCAGCTATTTGCCGCCTTTGCCACTGCCGCCGCCGTCACCGTTGGCGGATTGTTCGACCTGATCACCACGCAGCAATTTATCCGGCTGTGGCTGGTGGCCGTTTCCCTCACCGGCACCCTCAACATGATGCTGGCACTGCAATTTCCCCATCCCATTGCCCTGCTGGGATGGCGACCGCGCCTCAAATGGCTGGCATTGGTACCCGGTGTGGCTGTGGCCGTGTGGGGGCAGCTTTGGCTGTACCACCCCGCCGACCCGTGGGCGTATGTGTCCACCTGGCGTGCCGCCTACTTGCTCAACGCCGTGGTCATCGTCGGTTCACTGCTCATCATGGCCTATCGCGGTTTTCGCTCGCCTGCGCCCATTGTGCGGCAGCAGGGGCGCATCATTTTGCTGGGGGCAATGCTTGGCTTTGGCCCCGTTCTCATCTTTCTGATGGTGGCTGCCGTCGCCATTTCCCCCCCTGGCTGGTTTGATCCCACCTTTTTTATTCCTCCCTTTGTCATCTATCCCCTGTCCATTGGCTATACCATTGTCCGCTTTGGGCTGCTCAACATTGATGTGGTGCTGCGGCGCAGCGTGACCTACTTTTTGCTGACAACGCTGCTGGTGGGTGTATTTGCTCTGTTTCTGACGTTGCTAACGGCCGCTTTGGGGCCGGCCGTGGTGCGCAACAGCCCCGTGCTGTTGGCTTTATTTATCGTGTTGGTGACGGTGCTGTTTGACCCGCTGCGGACGCGGCTACAGGCGGCTTTGGTGGCGTATGCCTTCAAAAAACCGGTGTCGTATGACCAGCTTTTGCGAACGTACAACCGGGAATTGAAAACGGCCGTTGATGTCCATGAAATCGCCGTTGCCATGCTCAAATGCGTCCAGCAGGGAGTTCCTCACGCAGAGCCTCAGCTTTATTTGCCCGACAGCCCCAGCGGCGGCTATCGCAAATACTTGGGGCGCAGCAGTGGGCAAGGGGAGCAAAGCAGCCTTAGCCAGGGGCAGTTGGTAGATGCCCAGTCGCCGCTAGTACAGTTTTTGCAGCAGGGGCCGGGGCTGGTGGATTTGGCCGAAGAGCGCATTTGGCCGAGCGAACTGCGGCAGCACCGGGAAGTGGTGCAACTGTTGGAAGCGGTGGTGCTGGTGCCAATGAACAACGCCCAGCAATTGCTGGGGTGGCTCACCCTTTCGCCCAAGCGCAACCGCAAACATTTTAACAGCGGCGAGATGAGCTTTCTTAGCTCGGTGGCCGATCAGTCGTTGATTGGGCTGGAGCGTGCCAACGTCATCCGGCGGCTGGAAACGCGGATTGTGGAGCTAGACCAACTGAGCCAGTTTTCGCAGACGCTCAACATGACGGTGACGCTGGCTGATTTGCTGACGCTGGTGGCGGCCTATTTCCGCACGTTGTTTGATGTGCATGATTTGACTCTGGCGCTATGGCTGCCTAACAAGCTGCAGCTTTTTACGGCACTAAGCCTGGTGGCTGGGGAACGCCGGCCGGATTTGGAAGGGGGGCAGCAGTTGGTGACCGATGCCGACATGCAGCAGGCCACCCGGCTGGGGCAGGTTGTGCGGCGAGATGGTGGGGAAAACAGCCGTTTTATCATCACCGCCCCCCTCAACAGCGGCGACAACACCCTTGGAGCCATTCAAACCAGCCACGACCAGGCCGAACATGTTTTTAGCGACCGCCAAATTACCCTGCTGACCGTCCTGTCTGATCAGATTGCCAATGCCATTGACCGGCTGCTGGCAAAAGAAACCCTCCAGCAGCGGGCGCAGCAGTTGGAATCTATCAATGAAGTGCTGGTGTCGCTGTCATCCACGCTGGAGTTGGAAGAACTGCTGGAGCTGATTCTGGACAAGGCAATGGAGCTACTGGACACTGAAGCCGGCACCTTTATGCTGACGCGGGAACACACCGGCGAGCTGGAGTTCCGCGTGGTGCGGGGGCCAAACAGCGACCGCTTGCTGGGGACGAAGCTGCCGATTGGGGCGGGGCTGGCGGGCAGCGTGGCGCAAAGTGGGCAAGCCACGCTGGTCAACGAGGTGCATGGCGACAGCCGCTGGTATGACAAGATGGACGCCCGCACCAGCTTTGATTCGCGCTCCATTTTGACGGTGCCGCTGCTGGAAGAAAACCAGGTACTGGGGGTGATTCAGGTCATCAACAAGCGGGACGGCGGGCTGTTTCAGGAAGAAGACAAGCAGCTTTTGACGACGTTTGCCGGGCAGGCGGTGCTGGCACTGCGTAATGCGCGGCTGCTGGCGCAAACCAACCAGGAACTGCGGGAACGGGTGCGCGAGTTGTCGCTGTTGCAGCAGCTTGACCGGGACTTGAATACGACGCTGGATGTGAACCGGGTGCTGCATTTGGCATTGGGGCGGATTGTGCCGATTTGCCAGGGTGAGGCGGGGGCGATTGTGCTGCTGGATGGGGAACAACGGCCGTTTGTGCATGCCACCCTCAACTATGGCGACGAGTTTGCCCCCTCGTCTGTTCCGTCGGAACGGCTGGAAAATAGTCTTGTTGGACAGGTGCTGCGGCAGCAGGAACCGCTGCTGCTAGATGATGTGGCCGACCTAAGCGGCTATTTGCTGGCGGCACCACCCACCCACGCGCAAATGGTGGTACCGCTGGTACACAAGCAGGAAACGATTGGGGCGATGTTGATTGAGAGCAGGATGGTGGGGCAGTTTGGGGAAGTGGAGATGGAAACGGCCGTTCGCTTTACCAACCACGCCGCCGGAGCCATTGCCAATGCCCTGCTTTATCAGGAAGTCATCGCTGCCAATTTGGCAAAATCTGAATTTGTCTCGATGGTGTCGCACGAATTGAAGACCCCCATGACCTCTATGGGGGGCTTCACTGACCTGCTCATCACAGGTGCGGCCGGCCCCGTTAACGAACAGCAAGCCGAATTTTTACGCACCATCAAAGCCAACGTCAAACGGATGAGCCGCCAGATTCAGGATTTGACCGACATTTCCCAAATCGAAACCGGCCGAATGTCGGTCAAACGGCAGGAATGCCACTTTGCCAACATTGTAACCGAGACAATGCAAACCGTGCGGCAAATTTGCAACGAAAAAAATATGCAGCTCAACATAGACCTGCCACCCGATTTGCCTGCCATTTTTGGCGACAAGGAGCGCATGGTGCAGGTGTTAACCAATTTATTGAGCAACGCCTGCAAATATTCTCCGGCCAATTACGCTATTGATCTCAGCTTCCGCACCGAATTACGTGCTATTCTCGGCCAAAAGTTGCCGCAGCAGATGGTGGTTTGCACCGTGGCCGACCACGGCTATGGTATTTCCGAAGAAGACCAGGCGCGGCTGTTTACCAAATTTTTCCGCTCATCCGACCCCAATATTCGGCAGGCGCGGGGGACGGGGCTGGGGCTATCCATCACCAAGGGGTTGATTGAGCTGCACGGCGGCACCATCTGGGTAGATAGTGTGCTGGGCGAAGGTACCACATTTGCCTTTACCATTCCCTGCGTGCCAATGGCGGCTGCCAGCATGACGAATGTCCTATCGGCTGTGGCCGAGAAAACGTAGCACCGTAGGAAAGGCGTAGGTTAGAAAGATTGACATGTATTCTCTGTTGGCTATACTTACCATATGGATGGAGAAACAGTGAATGTTTCAAACGGAACAAATTATTTTAGCGCTAATCAACGCACGCCCTCTTGGCGTGCGTTTTTTATTTTCTGGCCTGCTGCGATTTTATAAGGGCCAACAAACCCCAGAGAGGAGCGTAAAGTTATGGATTACAGCATGATTAGCAAGATTGAGAAAGCAAAAATTTATGCAGAGGAGAGAGAAAGAATCCAGTTCGACTCGCTTAGCGTGCAAATCAAGGGAGATAACAATTCGCCCCACACTGTGCAGTATGATCACGGTGTTTGGAACTGTGACTGCAACTATTTTAAGAGCCGTGGTGTTTGCAGCCACACAATGGCAATGGAACGTGTCCTGGTTGATATGGTAGAGCTGGGACAGGTGGTGCATTAGCTTTTTGCCTGGCACAATTGATTAACTTTTGGTGGTAAACGTGCCTGAGCAATTCAGGCACGTTTTTTTTCGCCAGGTATCGGGGCAATGCAAAGCAGGTACTCGTAAAAATGGCTTCTTGCTGCTATTTTTAGGGTTCGTTGAGTATAATCGGCGAAATTTTTGAGGAGGAAGTGGTTGATGGATTTGGTAAAGCGGATTGCGGATCATGTGGGGCAGCGACCGGACAAGTTTTTCAAGACGACGTTGTTTGCCAGCGAAACGTTGCTGCTGGGGCTAAATTGTCTGGAGCCGGGGCAGGTGCAGGAGCCTCATGACCATGTGGATCAGGACAAGTTTTATTATGTGGTGGCGGGAAACGGCCGTTTCTGGCTGGGTGATGAACGGGTAGATGCAGGGGAAGGCGAGGTGGTGTTGGCACCGGCCGGCGTGGTACATGGGGTGGCAAATGAGGGAAACGGCCGTTTGACCCTCCTTGTCGGCATTGCCCCTGCTCCCTAACATAACAAAAACAGGGCGCAGATTTACCGGATTGGGTATTAACAATTTAATCGGGCATAAAGCGAGATTGGGAGATTGAGAGACTGGGAGATTAAACAGAGCCAATCTCTCAATCTCCTAATCCCCCAATCTCAATGCCCGTTGCGTCCCACTCTTAACAGGAAGAACCATATGACCATTGGCGGCGTCGAATTCGACCCCAAACTCACATTTATGATCATCTTTAGTGCCTTTGTGCCAATGCTTGACTATTACAACCACCGCATCACCAGCCTTAAGGCATATGACCGCGTCATTCTCTACCTCATCATTCCCCTGATCATCATCACCCTGCTTTTCCGTGAATCCCCTAGCAACTATGGCTTGGGGCTGGGCAACTGGCGCGTGGGTCTCATGTGGACGCTCATTGGCTGTGGCGGTATGGCACTTATTTTATGGTTCGTGGCTCGCACCCCTGGCATGGTGCAATATTACGACGCTCGCGCCCCCCGCGAACTGTGGCGGCTTGTTTACCTCAACGGCGTTGACCTGCTGGGCTGGGAATTTGTCTGGCGCGGCTTTATGCTCTTTGGCATGGCTCGCGTGTTTGGACCAGGCCCCGCCATCTTCTTACAGGCCGTCCCCTTTGCCTATATGCACCTGGGCAAGCCCGAAATCGAAACCTTTAGCACCATCTTTGGTGGTGCCGCTTTTGGCTTTGTGGCCTGGCAATCAGAGTCTTTTGTCTATCCGTGGCTTATCCACTGGTTTATTGCTTCCTTTACCATGCTAATCGCCAGCGGGCGATTGGGGTAACCAGCTTATTGGCGGTTAGAGATTAGCGATTGTATACCTTCATCAATCTCCAGTCTCCAATCTCCGATCCCCCTTTTTTATGCCTCAACAAACCATCAAATTAACCCAAATGGCGCACGGCGGTTCGGCCATTGGTCGCCCTAAAAGCGGTGGCCTCGTATTTGTCCCCTTTGGCATTCCCGGCGAAACGGTGCAAATTAGCGTAACAAAAGACAAGGGGCGGTATGCCGAGGGGCATATAGAGAACATTGTCACACCTTCGCCCGACCGGGTCGTGCCACGCTGCCAGCATTTTAGTGTTTGCGGCGGCTGCCATTTTCAGCACATTGCCTATGAACGGCAGTTGGCACTCAAGCGGGAATTGGTGCGCGACCAGCTTGAGCGAATTGGCGGGCTGAAAAATGTGCGGGTGCAGCCCACGCTGCCCCATCCGACCCCGTGGGGATATTTGGCCGACGTGGAATTAAGCCCGGTGGATGGCGGTGGGCTGGGGTTTTGGTCGCCGGGTGAACATCGAGTGATCCCGATTACACAGTGCCACATTATTCATCCGCGTTTGCAGGCCTTGTGGCAGGATATTGATTTGGCACTGCCCGGTTTACGCAAGCTGACGCTGCGGCTGGGGGATGAGGAGGCGATGCTGGCGGCCTTGGAGGTGGACGAGGTGGAGCCGCCGGAGTTGGAGGCGGATTTTCCGGTGTCGGTGGCGATTGTGCTGCCGGATAAAACGGCGGCTTCGTTGATTGGGGAGCCGTTTGTGGTGAAGGTGGTAAAAGAACGGCCGTTTCGCGTTTCCCCCGGCTGCTACTTTTCATCCAGCCCTGAGGCGGCGGCACTAGTGGTGGACACCGTGCTGGCCTTTGCCCGGTTAACGGGCAGCGAGACGGTGGTGGAGCCGTTTAGCGGAGTAGGCATGCTGACGGCGTTTTTGGCTGGGCAGGCGCGGTCGGTGGTGGCAATTGAGATGAATGAGGATGCGGTGGCAGATACGGCCGTTAATCTCGACGACCTGGACAACGTTTCGCTGTACGAGGGGTGGCTGGAAGAGGTGTTGCCGGTGCTGAACGTTTCACCGCAGGTGGTGGTGGTGAACCCTCCGGCCAGCGGGCTGACGCGGGAAGGGATGAAGGCGGTGGTAGATAAACGGCCGTTGCGCCTCATCTACGTTAGTTCTGACGTGGCGACGCTGGCGCGGGACGGCAAGCAGTTAAGCCGGGCGGGCTATCGGCTGGTAGAAATCCGACCCATTGACGCTCGCCCGCAAACATTTCACATTGATACCGTGTCGCTGTGGCAAAAATAAACGCTGGGCAGGTGACCGCGCCGGTAAAACATGGAAACGGTTTTCTCTTGCTTCTGAGAGCTTTGTTGCGGTGCTTTTAGAAACAAGCTAGCGTAGGCCATTTATGCCAGCACGTACCGAAAGAATCTATCTCTTCCCGTCTGATACTAATCAGCCAGCGCGAGTGATGCAATTTCCTGTTTGGTGGGATCGCCGTGACTTTTTCAACAAGTTTCGTGAACGGGAGCTTGACACTGGCAATCCAATCTATGTGGATTATGCCTTTCTGTTAACGATGGGGGAGGCTTTGGTGTGGAACAGAACCTGTCGAGAGCGTTTCGCCGGCGATTCCCGCAGTCAGAAACGGGACTTTACGCTAGAGATGCAGCAGTTTGAGGCGGCGTTGAAAAAGTCCAGGTGGGTGATTGTGGAATCTGCCGAATGGGAGTCTGGCCTGGATTAGAGGGGAGGGGGTGATGGGGGAAACGGCCGTTTCCGCCAAATGACGCATAGCATAGAAAAGCGCGGCAATGACCACAACGCTGCTCATGTTGTTGTGCAGCCCGGCGTAAAAATTGGCTTACGGTTTCCCCGCTGATGTAAACTGCCATATGATCCAGGCCGCGATAGCCGCGAACAACAGAAACATGCCGATAAATGTGGCCTGAATGCCAGTGGCTTCAGAGGAGAAAATAGGGTTGCCAGGGTGCAGGACAAGTGGCGTCCGATAGGTCATCCACGTGATGGACAGTGGTATGATGGCCTGTAGCAAACCCTGTAGCCGTATCTGGGGCATCCACATGATCACAATCAAGATAATCGCGGCTAAAGCCAGACCGTTCAAGGCAGTCTTCATGCGCGGTTCTTGCCAAAACACCCCACCCCAATTGACTTTGGAAGCCACGGCACTCATGGCTACCCCCGCCAAATAAAAACCAAAAGCGACCCAGCCCAACGTTTGCAGCCAACTGGCTGAGGCTTTGTTGGCCGTAACCATAACCACCAGACCGAGTACCCCCGCCAGCACAAAGCCAACCATGCCGGTCCATGTCAGTGCCACATGGATGTAAACGGCACGGATGCCTGATTTCAGGGTTGCTTCTTCCGGGGCAAGATAGAGGAGAAAGAAAACGGCCGTTATCAACCCCCCCAGTACTAACCAGGGAAACGGTTTGCGAGGCAGCCTTTCGGCAAATGTCATGTTATTCATCATGCCAGAATCTTAACACGCATCCGGTTGTGAGCAAAAGCGGCAAGGGGGTTAGTCTCTCAGTCTCTCAATGTCCCAAAAATGTCAATTTGCGCCCTTTGAAAGGATACCGTCATCCTGATACCCACGAATGAGTTGGTTGACCTGGTTGAGCAAGGTTTGGGGGTTGGCGGTGAAATCAGCCACCACGTCTGGCAGGTCGGGCAGATGAACAACGGCCGTTAATACCACCCCCGTCAACTCCTCATAGCGGCGGCAATAAACGGCCGTTGGGTTTAGCGCATACAGGTGATGATACAACGCCGCCGCTTCCTGCCGATCCCGCTCCTGATTTGCATCCATGCGCCAAATCTCATAATGCACCAGTGCCTGCTCCTCCGGCGAGCTTGCCACCAGCAGCATTTGCCGCAGCTCATTCACCCCTGCAAACGGTTTGATTTTTTCCAGCTTCACCCAATACACAATCAGCGCAATTTGTGCCAAAAACTGAATTCGCTCATGCTGCATCGCCTCTGCCAGCTCCACCGCCTCCGCATTGCACTGCTGCGCCAGCGCAAACTGGTTTTGCAGCGCATACACCCGCCCCAAGTCATACAAATATTCACAGAAGTCATAGGGAATATCCAGCTTCCGCCCCAACGTCACCGCCCGCTCCATGTACAGCCCCGCCGCCTTATGGTCTCCCTGGCACAAATAGGCATGACCAATCAGCCACAGAGCAAACACAACCCCCTGCACATCACCCAGTTCCAGGGCAACCGAAAGGTTATAGGTGTTGCAGACCAGTGCCGACGCGCAGTCACCCTGTGCCAAATACAGGTTGCCTATATTACCGATGCTAATACTTACTCCTTGCAGATACCCGATCTCTGCCGCCAGCCGTAAATTTTCGCTGTAGGAGGCCAGGGCGCGGGCAAGGTCTCCTTGCTCAAGGTAGACATTGCCTATATTGCCAAAACTTCGGCTAAGAATCAAGCGGTCGTTTAACTCAAGCGCCAGTTGGTGACACTGTTCAAACTGCGCCAGAGCCTGCTTCAGTTCATCTTGCCAGTAATACAACCCGCCAATGTTGCCAATGGCGCGATACTGTCCCCGCTTGTCGCCAATCGTTTCCGTCAGGCGCTGGCACTGCTGGAACAACGACAAAGCGCGGTCAAACTCCCCCTGCTGCATATAGACAATGCCCATTTCTTGCAGCGTGTCGGCCAATGGCTGCCGGGCATCGGCCGTCTCAAACAGCGTTTGTGCATCCTGAAGCTGGCTCAAGGCCGTTTCATAAGCCCCCCGGCTGCGCTGGAGCGTACCCAGCTTCCGCAGGCTGTGGCCCATTGCCACCGCATCATTAAGCTGCCCAAAACGTTGCCGTGCCGTACCAAACATTTGCTCGGCGTTTTCCCACTGCCCCACAAGCTGGTACACCTCGCCCAGCTTTAGCAAAATGTCGCCCTGTTCGGCCGCAGGCAGCAGCGGCAGCAGCCGTTGGTAATGCTCAATGGCGGCCTCATTGGCGTAGTTGGCCTGAGCCGTTTGGGCAGCCAGCGCAAAGTAGTGGCGTTGGCGTTCTTCATTGCGGCTCAATCCATAATGGTAAACCAGCGCATCCAAATGCTGCTCTAGCCGGTCGGGGTATTGCTGCTCGATGAAATGGGCAACCTGCTCATGGAGCATCATGCGGGTGGCAACGGCCAAACTTTCATAGGCCACATCGCGCAGGATGATGTGGCGAAAGAGGTAGACGAGGGCGGCATCGGCACTGTCCACGGGGGTGAGATAGGCATGGGTGAGGTCGGCCAGATGGCTGCTGATGGCTTCGGGGGTGCCAAGCTGGGGATAGCTGCCCCACAGCCAGTCGGCGCGGAACAGCCGGCCGACCACGCTGGCAACCTTGAGCGTCGTTTTGGCCTCATCTGCCAACTGATCAAGGCGGCTAATCAGCAGGTTGTGGAGGCTGTCGGGCAGTTCAAGCTGCGCCACATCGGCAGCCTCGGCCTGCTGCTCATAAATAAAGTTGAGCATCTCATCCAGATAAAATGGGTTCCCCTGGGCGCGTTCGGTAACGGTTTGTATCAGGGCAGGGGGCAACGGCCGTTTTTCCTGCAACTCCCCCTTCACCCGCACCAACTCCGCCGCCTCATCGGTGGTAAACTCAGCCAGCGTTAATTCAGTGAAATGGGCAAAGCCGCGCACCGTTTCCTGATGCTGCTGCGGGTGGGGGCGATAGGTGAGGAGCAGCACCAGCGGGATGTCGCTGCTGTTGCGGGCAACCGCTTGCAGCAGTTCCAGCGACAGCGGGTCAATCCACTGGATGTCTTCGAGGATGAGGCACAACGGCCGTTTTCGTGCCAACCCCCGCAGCACATCCACCAGCAAATTTTCCAGCGACGCTTTCCGCAGTTCGGCATCCAGCGGGGCGGTCAGGTCGTTGTCGGGAATGGGCAGGTTGAGGATGCTTTGCAGCAGGGGCAGACGGGGGGTGAGCTTGGGCGAAACGGCCGTTAATGCCGCCTCTGCCTGCTGCCGCTGCTGCTCCAGCGACACCGTGCCATCAATCCCCAGCAGCCCGCGCCAAATGGGGCGCCACACCAGATAGCTGGTGCTGGTAGCGTAGGAGTGGCATTCACCATAAAGAGAGTGAAACCGGTCTTCCACCCGCTTTACCACCGAGGCCACCAGCCGCGATTTGCCCAGCCCGGCTTCGGCCACAAGCCCCACCAACTGCCCTTGCCCACGCTCCGCTTGCGCCAGCAGATGCAGCAGTTGCTCCCGTTCTGCCTGCCGCCCCACCATGGGCAGGGCGTAGCTGTTGGGCAACGGCGGCAAAATGGGTGCCTGTTCGGCTCCTAGCAGGGAATACACCTGCACCGGCTCTGAACGACCATGCACATAGAGCGATTGGGGCTGGCTCCAGCGGAACAATTGCGCCTGTCCGCTTTGGGTTTCGTGGCTTACCAGCAGTTCGCCGGGGCGGGCAACCTGCATCAGCCGGGCGGCCAAGTTAACGGCGTAGCCCATGACGGTGTATTCCTGCCGCTGCGGCGAACCAACCTGCCCACAATAAACGTAGCCGGTGCGAATGCCAATGCCGATGGTGGGCTGGTTGGCGAGGGTCGGCACATGCAGGTCGCGCAGCTCCAGGGCGCAAGCAAGGGCGCGTTCTTCGTCGTCTTCGTGGGCGATGGGGGCACCAAAGAGAATGATGTATTTGCTGCCCTTGTCGCCCATGTCTACTTTGTTGAGGTAGCCGCCGTAGCGATGGACGATGTGGAAAACGGCCGTTAAATACGCCTGCAAATCGGCATGAACGGTGGGGGTGCTGTAGTTGAACCCCTCAAAGCGAACAAACATCACCGTGACCTGGCGGTGTTCGTTGAGCAAATGAAGTTGGCCGCGCTGGATGCGCTGGGCCACAATGGGGTGGATGTAGGCGGCCAGAAGCTCGATTTGGCGCGGGGAAAGGTTAAGCAGGGAATGGGGTGCCACGGGCTGCGCCGCCAGTTCGAGCGAATGCACGTGGGAAAAGCGATCCTGGCGGGGGGTAGCGCGAACGTGGCCGACCAGTTCCACCAGTGCCTGGTGGGCAATGATTTCGCCGTCCTGCGCCAAATGCTCGGCGGCGACGCACAAATCAAGGGCTTGCCCGGCGATGATGTGTTCCAGCCGTAAACGAGGGTCGCCAACGGTGGTGCAAAAGATGGAGCCGATGGCTAACCCCATTTTCATGGAGAGGCTGAAGGTGCCGACGCGGGTGTCAATGGTGGCGTATTTGCTCATTTCGGCCTGCATGTGCAGGGCGCACTGGATGGCGCGTCGGCCGACTTCGCGCTGGTTGGTGCTGCCGCAGGGAAAAAAGATGGTCATGGCGTCGCCGCCAAATTTGCCTACAATGCCACCGTAGGAGCGGATGAGGGCGATCATTGGCTCGAAGTAGTGGTTGAGAACGGCCGTTAATCCCTCTGCCCCCGGTTTGCCAAGCGTCGCCAACGCCTCGCTCATCGCCGTAAAGCCCGACACATCGGCAAACAGCAGCACCGCCTCAAACCGCTGCTCCCGCTCCGTCGGGTCACCATCGGGGTGCTGCCACAGCTCATAGGCCACGTGGTAGGGGACAAACGATTGCCAAATGGAAGACATACTGCTAAAGGGGTTTGGAGGTTGGGGATTGGAGATTGGAGATTGGTAAGGGTTCACAATCTCCAATCTCCAGTCTCCACTCTCGCTTATGACCGCTTGATAACGGGCAAGCTTAGAAAATGTGTGGGGGCGGCGGGGACATCGGCGCTGTCTTCGGGTTCGCTGGTGGGGGCGAAGTAGGGCTGGAAGCGTCCTTTGGGGCGGAACGGCAGTGGTGCTTCGGGGGCGCGGTTGTTGTTGAGGAAAATAACCTCCAGTTTGTATTGTCCGGCAGATGCCCCGTCTACCTCAATCTGGTGCATCCCGCTTTGGGTGGCAGTAAAGGTCACTTCATCAATCTCGCCCACGAGTTGGCTGGTGTCAACCAAGGTGCTATCGGGTGCCCACACGTACAGGTCAGGGTCGCCAGCCAGCGGGGTCAGGCGCACCTGCACCTGGGCACCTGCGGTTAGCGGCAGGCGGTAAAGGTGGCCTTCGTCGGTGAGAATGTCCACCACGTCGGGAACCAGGTTGATAAAGTCCAGCGCCGGTTTGGGGGTGATGTTGCCAATCTGGTCAGCCGCCCACGCCTGGATGTAATGGGCACCGGGATGGTCGGCCAGCTCCCAGGGGAAGTTGTTGCTGGCAACAGGGACGGGCAGCCAGCCGCTGTGCTGCACCGGTACCCAGCTACCGGCACTTTGCAGGAAGATGTATTCGACAAAAATGACGGAGCGCGGCAGGGAGTTGGCGGGGTCGCTGGTGTCAAAGTTGAGGTTAAAGCGCACAATGCGGTCGCGGGTGAAGCGGCTGCCGTTGTTGATGGTAAAGCCGGGTGTGGGTGGGGTGTTGGTGTCGCTGCCCGCCGGCCGAATGGTCACGGTGCGACTGGGTGTATTTCACTTTTGGGGCAAAAGGAAGAAAATAAGGGCATAATCAATCATAGAGGTATGCCCGATGAAAAAAACACGAGAGGAACTGAGGGAGGAACTGAGGCAGAAATCAGAAAGCCTGATAGAGAGTATCCTGGACTGGTATGAGGCCAACGAAAATCCCACCATGAGCCAGATTGAAGCGCAGGTATTGAGCATCAGAGAGAAGGTGGGTCAAGAAACGGCTCAGCAACTTATCCAGGCTCAAGAAGCTGTTCGCCCACCTACAGCCCCCTT
>JAWKPA010000014.1:0-685177 GCA_041390905.1 Chloroflexota bacterium | reverse complement strand
ATACGCGGCGAACCAGCATAAAGCACAATGCTGGCCCCCACATACCAGGGCATTACCAGGTTGGCTCCCAACCCATACACAAAGAAGAGTTTGGCAACGGAAAAAGTGCGATCTTGTTCCGTTATCCCAAACAGATCAACCCCTGTATTCTGTGCAATCAAGGCATAATCTTTGTGGGCGTGAAACATCCCCTTCGGTTGGCCTGTCGTGCCGCTGGAATAGTGTAATGAGCAGAAGTCGTCGCGGTGTGTCGGGACGGTTGCGAGTTGGGACGGTTGCGGCTGAATCCAATCCACAAATGCACTATCTGAATCTCGTTGCGGCTGACCAATGACAACAACCTGCTCCTCGCCCCGAACTGGCTCAATCAGCGGCAACAAACTCTCATGTACGATCAGAACGAGGAGACCACTGTCACGCAGAATGTGGTCATACTCATGGGATTGGAGCAGCGTGTTCATGCAGACCGCGATGGCTCCTAGCTTGATGATGCCAAAGAAGGAAGTAACCCACTCTGCGCTATCGGGTGCGAGAATGCCTACCCGGTCGCCAAAACGCACGCCCATTGCTTGTAATGCGTTCCCCACCTGACTTGCCTCATCGGCCACTTCCTGAAAGGTGAGTGTGCGGCGGTCGCTCAGGAGAGCCGTTTTGTCAGCGCGGTGAGTGAGATTGTTTTCCAGAATGCTGGCGGCGTTGTATGAGCAGGGGAGATCAGTAGATTTCATGAATGCTTTTTAGCGCAGGTAGTTTTCGGCCGATTCCAACCAACTCGCTGTTGATTCATTGTTAAAACGCTGGTGCAGTGCCTTGAGCTGGCCGTGGTATTGCTGTGCGAGATGCGCTGCAAAGTCACGAGGAATTTCTGGATATTTCTGCGGATTTGGACTTCTTTGCACCGTGTCAGGAATATACTTTCCAGAACTATCCACACCAAGAAATTGATGCACGTCCGACAGCATCTGATCCGGATGCGCTTTCAATTTTTCATAGAAGCCAATGAATATCTGCTCACTAGGGTAAACAGTTTCCCAGATTTGCAGCGTCCTCGGATAGTTAGAGAATCGCTTTGTGCTGTCCAAATCAGCGAATTTTTTGAGGTCGCCTATACTAACTGTATCCAACGTTTGAGAATAAGCCTGGCGATGGTACATGGAGGCCTGTGACCATGTGCGGTCAATTGGGTTGCGAAGCAGAAAAATGATCTTGAGGTTCGGCATTAAGGAGTGAATTTTTTTGACCACATCTTGATCAACCGTCGCGTAGTCCGGCGTTATCTCCCCAGCCAGCTGTCCCGCACCTGGCAAAAAGAGCGAGGCATACCAGCGATCTCCGCGTGGCAACAGAAAGTGGCGAAAGTGCCAACCGAAATTTCTTCGATTTTTTATATCTCGCCAAACTCTGTACTTCAAAAGCACACGTAGCCTGATCCGTCCGGGATGATCGCGTAAAAGAGTGAGTGCCATTGGGCTACGCCCAGCTCTGTTGAAGTGATGTAGTTCTTTGAGGGGAGGCAACCAGATTTGTGGATGCTGGCTTAAATTAGAAGCCAACCAAGTTGTTCCTGATTTCTGTGCGCCAATCCCAATAAAATGTGGGAACATATCATACCTCGTCTGCTAAGCTTCATTGAAAGTATCGTTTGATTTAAAAATAGTAGCCTCGGTGTACGCTAGAAAGCATTAGTCATCTAAATAGGGGCTAGGATCACCGAGGATGTTGCCTGTACGTTTATCCAACAGCATGGTCAACCTTTGATGAGGCATCCAAAACCTGTTTCTTGAGGCTCGCTCATCCACTTTTTGATTCATCTCATAGTTGATTGCTTCAAAATCTTTGGGTCTGCCGTGAATAATCTTTATCGGCTCAGTGAAGATAAAGAAAAATGGTGTCCTTGCATTCCAGGCAAAGGAGAGCGTGCAAATTTTGCTATCAGACTCCAGCCACGCTTGTAAGAAAACGGTTTGGTCTCCCTCCCATTTCTTTAAAGTGCCGTCCCATTCATCCAAATTTTGCGAAGCTACCTTTTCTTCGTACATCTCTCGCCATTTACGAAAAAAACGATCGTTGTTCGCGCTTTTCTTAAATAAAATAACGCCCGTATTGTATGACTGACAGGCAACTAGCCGCCTGTTCGTTTTGGGCGATTTCGGTTTCATAGGGTCTGCCGGGGCTAGCGAGAGCGCCATATCAAAAAAGTCCAGCGTTTCAAAGAGGTCTTGACAATCCTCAAAGAAATAGGTGTCTGTATCCAGAAACAACGTTCTCTCATAAGGCGTGTCGTCGTACATGTGCCGCACTTTGTATAACCATCCATCTGGGGCACCTCGAATGGTTGCAGGACGAATAATGATTTGATCAAACGGAGAGTTTTCTACGTTTCTATCAGCAATCAAGGTGATGTTCACACTGTCGTTAAGCCTTCTTAGACTTTCGGCCGAAACGATTGCTTCCTCGATATGCTTGTCTCCTGCTGCCACATAGAGATAGCCTATTTCTTGGTTGTCCATTCTTTCACCTATTGGGGCGTGCGATTTGCTGCTGATTTCTATTACGGAGCATTTCATTTAGCCAGAGCATACGGGGAACTTTTCGTTGATGAGCATAATCGGCTGATTGCCCACCACAATCCGATAGGTGCGGCTAATAAAATCGCGTCCTGTGTCTGCCTCCACTGTTTCTGGCAGCGTTTCGACACATTCGCGCCCGTACCACAAAATGTCGCGGCGGTTCTCTAGCTGGCTGTTGAGCAAAATGCGTCCTAGCCCTGCCGGTTCCACGTCCAGACCTTCCATCACGCTGGCTGGCAGACGGCTGGGAATGAGCAGCGACACTGCATACGCATATATTGTGTCGCTATATTTGCCACGCAGCAGCACTTCACGGGCAATGACCGTTGTGCCTTGCGGTGCTGCAAGCCAATGGTGATCTGTTTGCAGCACCTGCTCTTGTTGACGCAAGCGCATAATCTGGATTGGCTCTAGCGTGTAGGCCTCGATAAATTTGGTTACCGTGCCATCAATTGAGACAAGTGCCCGCTGAAACGGCGTGAGCGTTCGTAAATTGACAGAGCGTAGGCTGCGCGGTTTTTCCCGCTGCATGAGGATGAGATCTGCAAAGGGATCAAAGTCGTCGCTGGTTGTTGGTGCTGTTTGTGTCAGGTGTAGCGAATCAATCATAGAAGGTTTTCAATGTGCTGTGTGGGGCAACGTGTTGAACTGTGCCTCTCATGGTATGGAGTTGAGAGATCATGTCGCTGTGTTGGAAGAAATGGCACTAACAGGGGCAAAATTCCGGCCGTGCCGATAGCGCAACATTCCGGTAAACCAGATGGCACAAACGGCAACTGTTACCGCTGTAAAGAGCCACATCAGGTTTGTGAAGGGAATCAAGATGAGCGTTGTCACCAATTCCAGCGTGATAAGACCCAGCAGCAGAAAAATGATGGCATCGCGGTTGACGCGGCTGGCGACCAACGCACCAAGCGGTGCGCCAAAGATGACAATTGGTACGCACACAAGCCAATATTCCCACTCGATCCCAATAGAGCGGAGCAGGACACCTTGTGTAAAAAAGCCAACAAGGGAGTTTAGCCCCATGATGATGACTGTGGTTGGGGTGCTTACTTTCTCGTTAACACCAAACGCGAGCGTGAGGACGATGAAGGTGAGTGTGTCTATGCCGGAGCCTGTGTTGGCGGCAAAGATGCCACCGACGATGCCAATGCCCAGGAATAAGATGCGGCGTGGGTTTGTGTTGATGAGAAACTCATCGAGTGGCTGCCAGTGCAGTACCCAGCGGGAGAGGATGAGGGCGATGCCAAAAGCGGCCGTTACAAAAGTAAATAATAGCTTGGGGTATGGTGGAGGAATTGGGATGAGCAGCGAGCCAATAATCATACCGACCACACCGCCTGCGGACACCCACGCAATTACCTGTGGCAAAATCTTGACGCGACGGGTGATGATGACGACGGAGGCGGTTGTCATGCCGACTGCTTGAATCATTAGGCCAAAGGTGCGTGCTTCGGTGGCGGGGATGTGGAGCAGCTTGGTGAAGACGGGGAAGGCGACTGCGGCACCGCCTTCGGCTGAGGCACCGGCGACAAACGACCCTAATATCATGGTTAATGACATCGGCCACCATTTGGCGAAAAGGGGGAATTGATTGGCCGAAATCATGTAGCTTAACCATAGCAACATGATGAGTATGACAACGATGGGGTAAATTTGTTTGCGCTGTATCATGGTTTTTGTGCAGGCGTTTGGTAACAACAAGGCTTTTGCCAAACTGGGGATATTAACGAAAGTGAGGATGATTTCAGGATCGCTCCGCCCTTTCGACATAAATGTGTCTAAATGTATTCACCTTTGCGTTATGTGGTGAGAAATATATAATGAAAGTGCAAACGCTGCCGCGAGGTGTGAAAAAACACCCACAGGCATGTGCTGCACCCAAAGAGCGTGTTGTCGGACCGGTCAAAGTCGAGCAGCACGCTCTCTTGTTTGTTGTTTCAGGCAAAAACAGTCAACCGATACTGTCTGTTGATTTGTAGATACCGTTACTCAGTTTTAAGGAATCCAATACGGGTGTTTTTGTTAATATCATTTTGTGGCCGTTTTTTGAAACGGCCGTTTTCTACCTGGTACTTGCAGACATTAACAAAGGAGCAGAACAGGGCTTTTTTCTTTCCTCCAGCCATCCAACTTCAATTGATAGGCAAAACAAAGCACTCAGGATAATTCACTATTCAAGTGTATCGTGATGCTTGCCGCTTTGACAAGAATCGAAACGTTGCCTTTTTCATTGTTTCAATGAGAAACTTGGCATTCGCTGCCGTATTTCTCCAAAATGCCCTTGCCAGTATGTCAAGTTTGCGCCATCAAGTCTTTTGCTTGTTCAATCCAGGCATTTACATTCATGCGCAGGTTGGTGTGGCCACCAGAAGCAATCTGCCATAGTTCGGCAGGAGAGGCCACTGCGAGCTGTGGCACGCTAACGATGCCTGCCTCGCGCAAGCGACTAGCATAAACAGGGCCAATGCCCTTAATTTGTTCAAGGGTGTACCTTTTTTGTGGGGGTAAGGTTGAGGAAGAGCCTTGTCTTCTTAAGACAGGGAGCCAAGTTACAACTGTACTGCCGACCACCGAGCCTACTATGAATGTGAATATTGCTTCCATGCTTGCCTTGCTCTTGAGCGATGCGTTAATCTTGAATGGTACTAATGTCACCTATGTTACAGGCCATCGGAAAAACCGCAATAGAAAATTTACAACAAAAGCGTAACAAGCTCGTAACGAAAGCGTTACCAAAATGAGTGGTTGCTCAGAAAAAGGGCTTGTCACGTTGTTGGGCGAGCCATGCCTGAAAGTTTGGTGCCGAAATATGCTGCAGGGTGAGCAAGAATAAAGGGGATGCCTTTAAGGTCGCATCTTCGAGGGCATCACACCAGAATTGCGGTGATTGATGGTTAAAACGGACAAGCTGGCCGTCTAACTCAAGCAATTCGTCCATAGGGGCGAGCAGTTGGTGCAGGTTGGAAAGGGCTGTGCGGAGACTGGCGCGGGCGGAACTGGGCAAATATTCTGACCATAACAATTGGCTGAGGTGGGTGCGGGTAAACGGCCGTCCTTCTGCCAAAACAAGATAAGCTAGCAGTGCGCGTACCTTATCTGAGCGAAAGTCAGTGAGCGGTTTGTTCTGATATAAGAGTCGAAATTTGCCAGTTAGATAGAGATTCATCATCCTGTTCTTGCTTGCTTCAGATTCCATTATGACGAAGACGTATTATTTGTTAGCCGTTTGACCGAGTAAATCGGCAAACCAAGATTACACAACCGATGTAGCATCCCAATAAGCATTAGTTGATCGACAACTTGACCTGTGAGGAGGGTCATGGGTTCTTGGTTGGTAGACTGTACTTGTGTGATTATCAAGCCGTTAAAGTAATCACTCCATGAACTGTCGAGAATGCCATGGACTTCAATTTGGTACTGCGCTGGTTGTCCAAGGGATAGACGTGGTGCATTGTTTATCATGATCCCTCCATATAAATAATTGTCAATCACCCGAATCCTAGGATAAAGGGTACACGATGTAAGGGGTGTACACATGCTCCAAAAAGGGTGCAAAAGGGTGCAAACTTAGGCGCATGTTGGGGAAAGGGGCATCGTTGCCTGATTAATTGTAACTTGTATGTTTAATGGTGAATGCGTAGCGACCAAGCCCAGCGAATCAATGGTCGTTTTACGACGTTTCGCCCTGCGGCTACGTTGACAAAGTCCGCCTTCGCGGACTAAAAGCGACCTGTTTTCGCTTGTTCTTAGTCGGCTAAGGCCGACTTTGCAACGGTAGGCGCAGTTTTAACTGCTGGCTTAGTCGTTACGTTAATTCACTAAAAATACCGGCGGGAACTTTTACGACAAAGTTGGTCGCCCGCCCAGCGTACAGCGCGGTCTTATAAAATGCCCAGGGTTCTGGCCGTGTTTGCGGCCTCATGGCGGCTGGAGACGGATAGCTTTTTGTAGATGTTGATAGTGTGTCTTTTGACGGTGAGTGGTGAAACAGATAGCTCTTGGGCAATCTTTTTGTTGGGCAGATCTTGAGCCAGCAGTTGCAAGACATCAATCTCGCGTCTGGTGAGTGGCTCAATGAGTTGGGTTTGGGAGGCTTCCTCTGCGCGACGTGCTTGGGCAATGTGGGGGTCTGTTTGGGGGAAGGCGGCCAGTATCTGACCAAGAAAGTCGGGTTCAAAACCCTGGTCGAGAAGCTGGTAAAGGAGGGTAGCCATTGGGGTGCCTAGGTCTACAAAGATGCGGATGAAGCCGATGGGTTTGGCGATGTTGATGGCCTGTTCCAGGGTTGCCAATACGGCAGGGCCAAACCCTTGCCGCTGCTGGAGCAAGGCTTTGAGGGCTAGAATCTCGATCTGGCCGGGGATATTTTGCCCTTGTTCAGCCGCGCTGGCCCACAGCCGTTCGAGCAGTGTCTGAGCTTTTTGCCAACTGGTTTCTTGATGGTGGGCGATCAAAATGCGGGCGTGGGTCAGGGCTGGCACTTCCATCATGAAATTGTCAACTGTGGCGGGGATATTGACTTCACGCATGGCGGCCAGAGCTCTGTCAACCTGACCTTGCCAGCAGAGGCGGCGGGCTTCAAAAGAGGCAAGATCGTTTTGGATGATGTCGCTGTCGCGGGAGGCGGCCCAATGATGGAGGTCGGTGATGACTTGATCGGCCTTGTCTGGCTGGCCTGTTGTTTCGTATGACCAGGCCAAAAATAATTGGCTATTGTGGTAGGGTGGGGCGTTAAATGGTGTGGCTTGCCGAAAATGGTGTTGTGCGGTTGCGATTTGATTCCAGTGGTAGTAGACGGTGCCTAACCAGCGGTGGACGGGGGAGGCAATGTAGGCTTTGTGTGTTGGGTAGTTTTCCAGAAGCTTGAGGGTGTCCTGGGCGATTTGGATGACTGCATGGGGGTAACCTGCCATAAAGTGGATGACGGCCAGGAGTCCTTTCAGCCAAATGCCAGGTAAGGTGTGTTGTGTCTCGTTGTATAACTCGGTTTGTATGATGTGAATGGCTTCATGGGGTTTTCCCTGGGTTTGCAAGGCGATGCCCATGGAAAAGGTGATATAGGCACGGATGAAGTGGTAGGATTGGGGGAGCCTGGTTATGGCTTGATGGTAGTGGTCAATGATTTGGGAAAAGTCATAGATCCAGCAAAGATGAGCCAATTTAGCGGCCAGGATTTCGGCCTGGATGTTTGTTTGTTGGGTGGTTGTCAGGTTGCTGTTTTGTAGGAGGGTCTCGACTTGTTGTATTTGGCGTGGCACAGAAACGGCCGTTACCCGATAGGTTGAAATGTTTACCCAGCATTTGAGCAGGAGCAGGTGTGGGCTTTGATTAACGGCCGTTTCGGGCAAAAGCGAAAGCCAGCGGTTGATAGTGTGATAATCGTATTGGTTGAGCAACCTGATGCGGTTTTGCTCAACCAGTTGAATGGCAAAGGGAACATCATCAGCGATAAGGGCATGGTAGAGGGCTTCATCAATGAAACCCGCCTGGGCAAACCAGCGGCTGGCCTTGCAGTGGAGGGCATTGATCCGGGTGGCACTTAGCTGGTTTTGCAATCTGCGGGAGAGCATGAGCTGGAATAGATGGTGATAGCGATACCAGGTGCCACTGCTGTCCAAAGGGATGGTAAAGAGATGGTGGTGGGCAAGCATGCCGATAATAGTGGGGATACTGGTTTGATGGTGAGGATTGTCGTCATCTGCGGACGTTTCCAGGAGGGCGACACACAAGGGGGAGCAGAAGCGACGCAGGATGGAGGTGTAGAGGAGGAAGGTCTGGACAGCTTGCGGCTGTTGCGCCAGAACTTCCGTGACGAGATAGTCCATAATGTAGCTGTTGCCGGCCTCAAGCTGTTTAAGGATTGTTTCTTCATCGTTATTTGCGCCGAGGGAGAGCGTGGCAAGATAGAGGCTGGCGACCCAGCCTTGGCTGCGCTCTTGTAGGGCGGCGATGGCGGCTGGGGTAAATGATTTGGTGTTGTCTTGCGTGAGATAGTGTTCGGTTTCGGCATCGGAGAAGCTGAGATCGGCCGTTCGTAGCTCATTTAGCTGCCGACGGACGCGCAGACGGGGTAGGGAGAGGGGCGGCTCGGTGCGGCTGATAATGACAAGGTGAAGCGAGAGAGGGAGGTGAGCAAGCAAACGCTCCATAAATTGGTGGATGGTTTCATCTTCCACATAATGATAATCATCAAGAACCAGAATTTGGGGGTTTGGGAGCTTGATTAGATCATTGACGAGGAGGGTGATCAGTTGTGACCAGTGAGGCGGTTTCGGATCGTAGAGGATGGCTAAAGTCGTGGCGCAGCTATGGGGTTGGCTATGCTGGATGGCGGCAACGAAGTAATGGAGAAAAAGTATGAGATCGTTATCAGACTCATCTAGAGAAAGCCAGGCTGTGTGCGATGAGGCCGTATGACCTTGCAACTGATTTAACCATTGCGTGACAATGGTTGATTTACCATAGCCAGCAGGGGCAGCAACAAGAGTTAGTTTACCTGTGAGACCCTGGTTAAGTTGCTCAATGAGGTGAGGTCGTTGCAGCAGGTGAGAGGACGCATGTGGGGGGTAAAATTTGGTCGGCAGCAGGAGGATAGGTTCTGCTGTAACAAGATAGGATGAATTCATAGGAGAGGTGTAGGTGTTTTGTAGTCGGTGTCTTTTTGAACTTGGCGATTTAGTCAATCGCAGCTGATTGGGAAACGGCCAGCTTGTGGCCGCAAGGTGGTAAGCGTTTTTTAGCCTTATTTGTGGACGCTTACATGACATTGAGCCATTTGATAATTTGAGTATACCAAAGATAGGCGGCCTAACAACCATCGTTACGCTACGCTTTTTAGTGAAATGATATATTATGGTATCGCTCATGGTTGTCTATCTCACTCCCACTTCTCTTGCTACGCTGAGCCAACTGCTCATTGTGGGTATTTTGTTTTTGCAGATTGCCCTGATCCGCAAAAAAATTGATGCTACAAACCAATTGTTGGGGGCGCTGATTTTTGGCTTAGGTTATTTTTTCCTCTTTTTTTTAATTAACACACTCTTGCCCAGCTATCCTCATGCCGATTTTATTGGGCAGATTATGAATGCGCTGGGAGGTGGCCTGCTGGTTTTGGTACTGCGTGGTATCTATCAGTTTCCGGTCACCGCTGTCTGGCTCAAGCGCGAATTCCAAATTGTCCTTAGCGTGGGATTGAGCCTTTTGCTTGTGATTGTTGTCGTCATCCCCTTCGGTAGTGCTGTGGTTTTAACGGCCGTTTCCGTCTTCCTCATCTTGCTATTTATAGACAATCCCTATCAGCAGCGGGGAAAGCGGATCGGGTTTGCTGCCAAATGGGGCGGTATCGCGGCCACTTTAGTCAGCGTTTTCCACCTCTTGCTCAATCATTACTGGCTCACCGCCGACAACAGCCAGAACATTTTCCTCATCTGCTTTGCCACCCTTCTCTTTGGCACCGGTGTTATGCTGCCCCTCGTTTTTTGGCGGCGGGTGCGTAGGGAACAGGACACGCATGTGCTTCGCTTGCTCCGATCACTCACCCCCGTTGGTTACCTGGTATTCTTGATGGGGCTGCTGGTCTTATTTGATTTCTTTGACCTTTGGTCTGTTCACACCATTTACTATGTTGCCTCCATGCTGCTAGGGATTGCCATTCTCATTATAGGACAGGCTTATTTTAACTATGCCCCTCAGCCGATGAGCGTCATGAGCAAAATTGTGCTGACCATTGCCGTCGTTGTGCTAACGCTTACAGGTTCCCTTGGCATCTTGCTCAACAACTTTATTGCCCAAACCTACCAGCCTCGCCCGCTGGTGCCAACGGGGAAAACGATTACTTGGGCACCCTCTTTCGCCGCTGCGGATATTGTTTACAGCTATGAAACAACTGATCTCGTTTGGGATTCGGCGTGGGGTGAGGAGTTGCTTTTTGATGTGAGTGGCTGTCAACGTATGGACGTGGCACCGTTGATCTTTCGCATGGTTCAAACGGCCGTTTCCCCAGCCCAACCACGCATTTGTCGTCGTGGGTGGGTGGAGCTGGATGGCATTGAGCATCGTGCCTTGACCATAGACTTTGACCGAGCCTATCTGAAGGTCGCTGACGATCATCTGTTGGTGACATGGGAAAAGCAACCAACGGTTGTCCAAATGGCAATTTATGCAGATCGACACGTGACCATGTCTTATCAAGAGGTGGCGCTCCAGCCGGGCTACTTTGATGAGATTTTTGCAGAGACGATTACGGCGGGACTGTACCAAGTGGGACGCTATCCTGATAGCAGGCTCAACTTTGTTGACACACCACGTTTAGCGGATTCAGAGAAGCTGCTGCTGACTAGCTATCACATGCAGATACGAGAGCATGCTGATCATGCCTTGCGGCCAGTGGCGTATTTACTGGTCGCAACGGCCGTTATTCTCCTCATTAGCATCCCCCTGCTGCTGCGCGGCGGCCTGGTCAAACCACTTCATGCGCTGCTGGAGGGGGTGCGGTTGGTGAATAACGGCCGTTTAGAAACCAGTATTCCCGTACAGTTTAACGACGAAGTAGGCTTTCTCACCGACTCCTTTAACAAAATGGTCGCCTCGGTACACGCCAGCCAAATGGAACTAGAAGAACGGGTGCAAACAAGAACGGCCGAACTGGCCTCAGCCAAAGAAGAGGCTGAGGCTGCCAACCAGGCCAAGAGCCGCTTTCTTGCCAACATGAGCCACGAACTGCGTACCCCGCTCAACGCCATTTTAGGCTATGCCCAGCTTTTTCGCCGCCAGCCCCCCAGTGAACAAAGCCTCAACATTATTGAAGAAAGCGGCCACCATTTGCTCGGCCTGATCAACGAACTGCTCGACCTGGCAAAGATTGAAGCCAACAAGCTGACATTGTTCCCAACAGCCACCGATCTACCCCAATTTATGCAGGTGATCAGCAACATGATTAGCCTGCGTGCCGACCAAAAAGGGTTGGCTTTCCATACCCGGATTCCCGCAGATTTGCCCGGTTCGGTGCTGGTGGATGAGAAACGGCTGCGGCAAATTTTGCTCAACCTGCTTGATAACGCCATCAAATTTACGGAGGTCGGCTTTGTGGAGCTACAGGCGGGGCAAATCGGGCAAGCCGCCAGCTTTGTAACGCTGCAAATCGGGGTGCAGGATAGCGGCAGCGGGATTGCGCCAGCCGATTTGGCCGCCATCAGAGAGCCGTTTTACCGCACTGCCCAGGCCGCCCAAACGACGGAAGGGGCTGGTTTGGGTTTGGCTTTGGCGCAGCGGCTGTTGACCTTGATGGGGAGTGAACTCCATATCGAAAGCGAACCGGGCAAGGGGACGCGCTGCTGGTTTCGGCTCCGTTTGCCGGTGGCTGCGTCTGTTGAAAATGGGGTTGGGGGGGGAAAACGGCCGTTAATCCAGGCCATCGCCCAGACCAGCACCGTTGCCCACCCCCCTCACTTGCTCATCATAGACGACAAATGGGAAAACCGCGCCTTCCTGGTTGACCTGCTCCAGCCGCTGGGGTTTGTGTTGTCGGAAGCGGAAAACGGGCAGGCCGCCCTGGACTGGCTCGCTCACAATCAGCCCGACCTCATCCTCACCGACCTGGTAATGCCCCACATGGACGGCTTTACGCTCATCAAGCAATTGCGCGGGCAAGACACCTTTGCCAAACTGCCCATCGTCGCCATCTCCGCCTCGGTGCTGGACGAGCCAGATGCTTCCCTGGCAATTGACGGCTTTTTGCTCAAACCTTTCCAAACCGAAAAGCTGCTTGATCTCCTGCAAGCCCTGCTCAAGCTGGAGTGGGTCTATGAGCAGCCCACAGTACCTACCCCTGCCGCCCTGAAGCTGCCCGCCCTTGAACAGATAGGCCAGCTTCAGCGGCTGCTGGCCGATGGTGATATTGCTGCCGCCGAAACCTATGTGAACCAACTCGCTCACGAATATCCGACATTTAGCAGCAACGTTTTAGGACAGTTGCAGTCATTTCAATTACGGCCGTTGCGCCGCTGGTTAGCAACGATGCAGCAAAAATAGTGGGAGATATTGGTTCGGTTACTCACGGAGCGGGAACCATGAGCTATTTGTTGTAAGATAGAGGTCAGGTTACTGCTATTGGCATTGCCTCAGCAGAGTTGGGAAAAATGATGAGCTTACCAAAATTACTCTTGTTTGTTTCTCTCGCAGCGCTTTGTGGGTTGAGCGCAAGCACATATGCTCAAGAAGAGAAGCATAACCCTCCCGTGAATACAATTCCGATTAACAGGCAGCGTGATTACCCTGTTGACCTACAGCCCGAACTGTTTGAAGATACGACTGGTCGCCTAACCATTGAAGACGTAAGTTCTGCACAGTTTGCTGACAAATTTGTGCAGAGCGCAGAAAAAGTACCCAATTTTGGATATACCAATTCAACAATCTGGGTTCGTCTACAGCTGAGAAACGAAGATCCTCAAATAAGCGAATGGATGCTTGAATATCGCAACCCCAGGGTTCAGCGCGTTGCTTTTTATGTACCCCAGCCCCATCGTGCAACCCAGCCATTTCAAGCCGTCAGAACCGGTACGCTGTATCCATTTTATACGCGCTCTGTTCCTTCGCGGCACTTTGTTTTTAAGCTACAGCTCCCATACGATACGCAGCAGACTGTCTACCTTCAGCTACAAGGTGATGCGTCACTATCTGTTTCCCTGGCCTTGTGGCCGCCAGAACTGTTTCTACAGGAGAGTACCAGAGACCTGTTTATAATCGGGTTTATGGCCGGTATTTATTTTGTGATAACAGCTTCAACCCTGTTTGCCTGGTCTTTTTTAAGGGAAAAAAGTTATCTTTATTATGTGATGTTTGGCTTTGCCTTAATCATGTTCCAGGCATCGTATAACGGGACAGGCAGCCAATACCTTTGGCCCAATCAGCCCTGGCTCAACCGCTATATGCTTCCTTTTGCCGTGGAAGGGTTAATTATTTTCCCTCTATTGTTTGGCACAACTTTTTTGCAAACAAAGACACAATTACCCCGGCTGCACAAGCTTCTGAAATCGCTACTCTATTTGGCGGGATTTTTGTTGCTGGAAATCTTTTTTGTTTCCTATCGGTCTATTAGCTTGCAGCTATCAGCTTTGCTTGTGATCAGCTATCTTGCTCTGATTCTGGCTGTGTTTTCTGCTTGGCGTCAAGGCTATAAACCAGCACGGTATTTTCTGCTGGCCTGGGGAGCAGCATCGGTGACGATGAGCCTGACAACTGCCTCACTTGCTGGTTTGCTCCCATTCAACATTCTAACCCAACAAAGTAGCAGACCCAGCTCTGCGCTTTTGTTTGTCTTGCTTCCACTTGCTTTAGCAGACCAAATCAATCTTGCCCGCCGCGAGCGTGCCGAGGCCCTGGCTGCGGCTTTACATGCTTCCAATGAAAATGATCGGTTAACCAGGGAGCAGAATGTTTTCCTGGAACAGCAAGTTGCGCTGCGGACGGCGGAATTAGTTGTGGCAAAGGAACATGCTGAAAAAGCACAGAAAGCTGCGGAGGCTGCCAACCGGGCGAAGGATCGCTTTTTGGCAAATATGAGCCATGAGTTGCGTACGCCGCTTAATGCGATTCTGGGCTATATCCAAATCTTCCACAGACAACCTCCAACAAGCCAGTCTTTGCGTATTATGGAGCAGAGTGGGCAGCATCTGTTGGCACTTATTGAAGATCTGCTCGATTTGGCGCGAATTGATGCGGGTAAGGTGGCTCTACAACCGACAATAACTGATTTGCCGAATTTGTTGCAAGCGGTGGCGGCGATTATACGGCCGTTTGCCGAGCAAAAAGGGCTGACATTTAGGACAGAGCTATCGGAGACCTTGCCCCCTTATGTAACAGCAGATGCCAAGCGATTGCGACAGATTCTGCTCAATCTGCTAGATAATGCTGTTAAATTCACCGAGGTGGGCCATGTCACATTATCTGTGGTGGTGCGGCAGCGATATTGGCAGGGTGTGGCCTTGCGCGTCACGGTTAAGGATAGCGGTATTGGCATTGCTGTAGCAGATATGGACAAAATTCAGACGCCGTTTTATCGCACGGAGCAGGCGGAACAGCAAGCTGACGGTACTGGTTTAGGCCTGGCCTTGACACAGAAGCTCCTGGCATTGATGGGAAGCAGTCTGGTTGTTGAGAGCGTGGAGGGGGTGGGGACGGTTTGTTGGTTTGATATTGAGCTTGCTGTGGGTGATGGCGAGGATCGAGGGGGGAAACGGCCGTTAATCCAGGCTGTTGCCAATGCAGCCCCACATCTCTTGATTGTTGACGACAAATGGGAAAACCGCGCCTTCCTGGTTGACCTGCTCCAGCCGCTGGGGTTTGTGTTGTCGGAAGCGGAAAACGGCCGTTCTGCCCTCGACTGGCTCGCTCACCATCAGCCCGACCTCATCCTCACCGATCTTGTCATGCCCCAAATGGACGGCTTCACCTTTATTGAGCGGCTGCGCCAGCAAGAAGCGTTTGCCACGTTGCCCGTTATTGCCATCTCAGCCTCAACGCTGGATAAGCCGGACGCTTCTCTGGCAATTGATGGCTTTTTGCTCAAACCATTTCAAGCCGAAAAGCTGTTTGATCTCCTGCAAACCCTGCTCAAGCTGGAGTGGGTCTATGAACAGCCCACAGTGCCTACCCCTGCCACTCTGAAGCTGCCCGCTTCCGAACAGATAGGCCAACTTCAGCGGCTGCTGGCCGATGGGGATATTGCTGCCGCCGAAGCCTATGTAAACCAACTCGCTCACGAATATCCGACATTTAGCAGCAACGTTTTAGGACAGTTGCAGGCGTTTCAATTACGGCCGTTGCGCCGCTGGCTGCAAACCCTTGTTTAACTTACATAGCTAACGAACACAAGACCTCAGGAATGAGGATTAAATAAGTTACGCAAGAAGTTCAACTTCTTCTGAGAAATTGAACTTCTAAATGGGCAAGTTATTTAATTTCCATTCCTCAGGAGAAAAGATTTGTATTCGCTAGCCAACAAATTTGGAATGATGCCAAACAAGATTCTAATTGTTGATGATGCCCCCGCCAATTTAGCGATTCTTTTTAATCACCTTCGTCTGCTCAATTACCACGTCCTGGTAAGCGATAACGGCATTGACGCAGTTGAACAAGCCGCACGTATTGTACCCGATCTCATTTTGCTTGATGTACGAATGCAGGGCATGGATGGCTATGAAACGTGCCGCGCCCTAAAAGCCAATCAAGCCAGCGCATCTATTCCCATCCTCTTTCTTTCTGCCCTCACAGATACAGACGACCGTTTGAAGGGGTTTGAGGCTGGTGGCGTTGACTACATCACCAAACCTGTTGACGTTGAAGAAGTAGCGGCCCGGATAAAAACACACCTCCAAATAGCACATTTGCAGCGGCAGTTGGCCGTGGTCAATGAGCAGCTAGAGGAAAAGGTGGCGGCGCGAACGGCCGAATTGGAACTAGCCAACGCATCGCTACAAGCTGAAATTAAAGAGCGCTATCAACGCCAAAGGGAAAATGAGCAACTATTGACCTTGCTTCAGGAGCAAAATCAGCAATTAAGCTATTTCATGAGCTGGATGTTACAGTCACGTCCCAAAGCGCAAATCGAATTAACACAGCTTTTTAGCCAGCAGTTGCTTGATAATTTTGCCGTAATTGGTGATGGCTTACAGACTGCCATCACCATGCTTGAAGAGCAGGGGGAGGCAGATGAAGCACTGCTGAACCATCTGTTTGGAGTTGGCTTGCGCCATCACCAAATGCGGCTTTATTTGGACAAAATGGCGCATACAGGCAGAGTAGCGGAGCAAGGATTGCCAGATGCGACTTCACCATTGCTAGATCTGCTGACTGAGCGTGAGCGTGATGTTTTGACCTTGCTTTGTGATGGCTTGTCCAGCAACGAGATTGCGGAAAAGTTGGCTCTTTCCGATGTTACCGTGCGTTCCCACCGCACAAGCGTGATGCGGAAGCTCAAGATCAGCCATATTCCCGGGCTGGTCAAATTTGCCTTGCGGCATAATCTGACAGGGCTAGACTGATTTCGTTATGGGTGGAAACAATTTTCCCAACGGCCGTTTCTGGGCGTGACACGGCAACCGGCTTTGGCTCCACAGCGCGGGTCGCGTAGCCGTCGCCCTGGGAATAACCGGCAAACGGCGGCAAAAGAAGGCGTAGTTACAGCTCACCAAGAAGTGTGGGCAGGGAAGGTTAAACAAGGGTATACTTAAATTAAGGAGTCTTAGTGTGATCATAGAACGAGAAAAACGATAATACCCTATACCCACCAGCCTATGCACTATTCCAGGCGACAGTTGCGTTTATACCCGCGAAAAACCCAACCACATTTTACCTTATGGCTGCACATCGCCAGATGGGTTCGCCATATCCAACCCCAACAGTTCTGCGCCTTCAGAAATGCCCCCTTTGTGGGTTTGCTGGTTAAATTGAACCATTTTCTTCGTCATCCAAGCCATCATCGGCTTTAGCGGGGAATGGATCAACCGCATTTTGAGCTTGCCTTCCCAATAATGCTTGAAATATTGGTGGTGCCAGCGCCAGCGCAGCAGAGCGTAATAAGGTGCCAGCAGCCAATGCCCCTGCGAACGGCCGACAAACAGAATGTCGTTGATGTCCGACATGACCTGCGCTTCGGCATCGCTTACCCACGGAGTGTTGCCCCGGTTCAAATCCATATCGCACCACCCTTCCTGCTGTTTGGGTGGCTCATACCCCATTTCCAATGCCTTCGGCCACAGCGGCGTGCCGGGATAGGGCATGTAGACGCAAACGGAACAGCGCACCTTTTCGCTCATTTCCGACAGATTTTCAATGCACATAAACGTGTCGCGTCGTTCAGCGTCGCTTTCTTCGGGCAGCCCCACAATAAAGGAGCAATTGGCTTCAATGTGGGGCGCATATTTGACCAAATTGCTAATCCCCCACTCAATCTGCGTCGCTTTTTGATCCTTGGTCATGCGCTCCAGCACCGTTTGGTTGGCCGACTCGATGCCAATATTGACCCATTGGCAGCCCGTTTTTGCCATCCACTGCACAAATTCCGGCTTGAGCAACTGCACGCGCACCTGTCCGCTCCAGGGCAGCCCCACTTTTTCCACCAACTGCTGCATGGGCTTGATGCGGCCAAAGAGGTAATCATCGGCGTAATCAATGGCCTCAATCTGGTAATGTTCTTGCAGCCAGCCGATTTGGTTGAGAATAAATTCATCAGAATGCTGCCGCCAGGTGCGTTTCATCACAACTTCGTTGTAACAGAAACCGCAGCGGAACGGGCAGCCGCGTGAAATGTAAACGGGGATCGCCCGCGTGTAGGGGCCACTGGGAATGAGGTAGGCTTCGACACTTGGCAGTAAATCCCAGCGTGGGTAGTAGTCATCGAGGTCTTGGATAAACGGCCGTTCCCGGTAAAACAGCGGAAACCCATCCCCATCCCGCTTAAACGCCAACCCCGCCACCGCCGCCCAATTTTGCGGAATGCGCCCGGCCAGCATCAGCGCCAGCTCTTGCGCCGTCTCTTCCCCCTCATTCACCACGACAAAATCAACGTACTCTTCTTTGAGAACCTCAGTTGGCATGATGGTGGCGTGAACCCCGCCCCACACCACCGGGATGCCCAAGGCATGAACTTGCCGAGAGGCAGCAATGGTGGGGCGCAGTTGGGGGCCGGTGATGGTGCTAAAGCCAACGAATAACGGCCGTTCTTCCGCCACCAACGCCACAAACTCATCCACAAACACCTCTGTTTCATGAAATAGCCGACAGCGAAACCCCACCTTCTCCAAAGCGTCGGCTACATACATGATGCCAAAAGGCGGGTACATATCTCGATGATTGCGAAAATTAATGAGGAAAACCGTGTCGGAGGCGTTGGTTGGTTGCTGCGGCAAAGAATCAGGACGAATCTGGACATCATTTAGCGAAATCAAAGGGCCATTCATAGCTTTAACCACCTTTTTCAAACCTTCTTAGGGTTCGTTCGTTATTAACTTGGGAGTTAGAAGTTCAACTTCTGAGAGAAGTTGAACTTCTGGAACTGCGAAGTTATTTCTGATTGAACCCTTAGCAAATAATATAGCCTTTCTTTAACATTGACGAAAGAAATCCACAACGATCATCACTGATGGCTAATAATGTGTTAAGTCACCGGTTTGCTTAAGGTGGCGCACGGCAAACCGCATGGCCCAAAGCGAGAGGGGTAAAAGAACGGCCGTAAATCCCAACAGCACCACCACATCCAGCCACCGTTCAACCAGACTCTCCCCGCGCATCAATGCCCCGCGCAGCGCCCGCAGCGCATAGGTAAACGGCAATACTTGGGAGATAACCCGCAGCCAGGGGGGAAACAATTCAATCGGAAAAAAAACGCCGCTAAACACATAGGCCACCGAATTAATCAGCCAGTTCATCGGGTCGCCCCGCTTGTACACCACCACAAACGCGGCCGAAGCTATCCCATAGCTCAACAGGCAGATGAGGCTAATCAGCAGCACAACCAGCGTCGTTACCCAGTTGGCCTGGGAGAAATCGGCCCCTACTGCCCAACCCACGCCCAGTTGAAGTAGCACCAGCAGTGTGCCTTCAATCAACGCCCACGAAGAAGGGCCAAGCAGCGACAGCGTGACGGGGGTAGCGGTTGCCAGCAGTGGCTCAATGGTGCCGCGCAGCATTTCGTCGCGTAAATTGGCAGAAAAAGCGTGGCTGGCAAGCTCCAGATAGCGGGCGAACGCACCGCCAATGATCAAAAAGGTAAAGTAGGTGCCACCTTCGATTTGGCTATTGCCATTGGCACGCAGCAGCCGGTCGAGAAAGAAAAAGAGCAGCACCGAAACAACCGTGCCTAAATAGCGGGTAATAAAGTTGAGCTTGTAGGACCAGGCCAGCCGCAGATAATGGCTGGTGAGGATCAAGAGCTTGCCCATGTGCCTCTCAATTGGCTGGTGCATGGCTAAAATGCGCCACAATGCGGCGCAGTGATTCGTCGTCCACACGGCGATAGGTTTCAATACGGCCGTTTACCGCCGCCACCCCTTGCATCACCGCCAACCAATCGGCTTCATCGGTCAGCGTCAGATCAAATGCCGTTGTGGCAACCCCCGCTGAAACTTGTTGCACCGCCTCAATGCTGGGACTGGCCTGCCACTGGGCAGCCACAGCCGCCACATCCCCAGCCACGACCACCCGATAAACAGCCCGGCGCGGCAGCAACGCGCCTAATTCGGCCGGCGTGCCGACTATTTGAACCTGTCCATTGGTTAAAATGACCACCCGGTCGCAAAAGTTGTCCATTTCATATAGTTCGTGGCTAATAAAAACAACGGTCTTTTGTTGTCGTCCCACCAACTCTGTTTTGATTAGCTCTTTGACAAAATCGCTGGTTTGCACATCCATGCTTTTGGTGGGTTCGTCAAGCAGCAGGACGGCGGGGTCGTGAATGAGCGCCCGTGCTATGTTGAGCCGCTGCATTTGCCCGGTGGAAAAGGATTGAACAGGGGCATGGGCTTTGTTTGCCAAACCAAATAAATTGAGTACGGTTTGAATGCGGTGGGCGATGGCAGAACGGGGCATGTTTTGCATGGCGGCATAAAATTGCAGGTTTTGGCTGGCGGTTAAACGGCCGTAAAACGAACGCTCATCCGCCGTCACCAGCCCAATCGAAGCCCGTACCTGCATCTCTTGCCGCACCACGTCATACCCATTCACAACGGCCGTTCCTCGGCTGGGAGCCAGCAAGGTCGCAAGGATACGGACAATGGTGCTTTTTCCCGCCCCATTGGGGCCAAACAGCCCAAACAGCTCCCCTGGCAGCACCTCCAGCGACACATCACGCACCGCCTCCACCTGTCGCCCAGGGGTGCCATACGTTTTGCCCAAATTGTTCAGCGCGATCATTGGGTTCATACTCATAGGCGAGTATAATCCCGTTTGTGAACAAGGCCAAACAAAAGGCAGCGCCCCCTCAACTGTTTTATCCCGACTATGTAGCCCTTCTCATTTTGAGCGTCCTCATTTTTTGCCTGACGCGCTACGCAATCACCTACGGAGCCGGTTCCGACCCACGCTACACGCTCATTGTGTCCCAATCCATTTTGGACAATGGCACCATCCAGCTGAATGGCTACCAGGACAAAGAAATTTGGGGATCACCGGCCGATTTTGCTGCCAATATCAATATTCTCAAGGTAAACGGCCGTTACTACAACTACTTCCCCGTCGGCCCCTCCCTGCTCAGCCTCCCCTTTGTCATTCTCACCAAGGCAGTTGGCTGGGATATGCTGCGGGCGCAGGATAACATCAACGCGCAGCGGCTGCTTTCTTCCTTCTCCGCCATCGCCGTGTTCTGGATCCTCTACCACATCACCCGCGTTTACTTGCCGCACAGAACTGGTCTGCTGCTAACGGCCGTTTCTCTCTTTGGCACCACCCTCATCAGCACCCTCGCCGTTGCCTGGTGGAGCATCAACCTCAGCGTCATATTTATCAGCCTTGCCCTGCTCCTGCTGGTGCGATACGACAGCGGCCAAGCGCACTCAGTACAACCATTGCTGCTCGGCGGCTTGCTCTTTCTGGCCTATCTCACCCGCGCCGCCGCCGCTGCCTTCATTGCCCCGGTACTGCTTTACTTGGCGTGGAAAGATTGGCGGCAGATGGCAAAAACGGCCGTTATTGCCGCCACCCTCCTCGCCCTCTTCCTCCTCTGGTCACACCGCGAATTTGGCACCTGGCTCCCCATTTACTACAGCGCCGTCCGGCTGCAAATTGCCCGCACCCCTCTCTGGCTGGCTCTTGTGGGGCATCTGTTTAGCCCGGCACGCGGGCTGTTTGTTTTTAGCCCCTTCTTTTTGCTGCTGCTCCCCGGCTTGTGGCTGCTGCGAAGGCAAGCGCGGCAGCCGCTGCTGTGGCTGTGCCTTGCCTGGCTAGCCCTCCACCTGTACGTCGCCTCACGCGGCACCAACTGGTGGGGTGGCGACTCCTTTGGCCCGCGTATTCTCACCGAACTGGTGCTGCCGCTGACGCTTCTAGCCGTTTGGGCGTGGCGAGAAGGGCAAACCTTGCTCTCCCCAAGCCAGCAAAAAGTGTGGATCGGGCTATATGGACTGTTGGGTTTAACGGCCGTTTTTATCCACAGCTATCAAGGGCTTTACAACTACAGCACCATCCTCTGGAACGAACTCACCCAGGAATACCCCATCCCACCTTTTACCCCCCCCCACGGCGACCTGTTCAACTGGCGTTATCCCCAGGCTTTGGCAAGCAACGCCATGCTTTGCCGATTGGATCGGGAACGGGCGGCCGCCATTTTGACGCAGCAACCGCCGCTGATGCCTTACGAGTGGGGCGCATCCCTGCTGTTTGCCCCGCTGTCAACCAGCTACGCCCTGCTGGCAGCGCAGCGCGACCAGCCTGCTATGCCACAAATCCCGGCTCTTTTTGTGGGCTGGGAGCCAGTGGATAATGACCGGGCGCCTTATCCCACGACGCAATGTGACCAAATAGCGGTGTATGTACGGCTAACGGCCGTTCCCGCCACCCCCCCCACCCTCATCATACGCGCCTCGGCCTTTGGCAGCCAGCGGGCGGTTGTTTCAGCTAATGGGCAGCCCGTGGGGGAGATGCACTTTACCCAACAGCCCAAATTGGCGGCAGAAACGGCCGTTTTGCCCCTCAATCCCACCCTCCTGCGCCCCAACGCCATCAACGAGCTATCCATCAGCTTGCCAGATGCCCGCCGTGCCAAAATCAACGACCCCACCCGCCTCTCGTTAGCTATTGCCGAAATGAGGATTTGCCCAGTCAACATTGCCGCAACGGATGTAGAAACGTATAACTGTTTAACCTTGCCAAATGAGTAACCTGATCATGAAAGAAGTTCTTGTTTTTTCTGACCTGACCCCCGAAGAAGCGTTTTTGTGGCGTTGCAGCCTCACCTGGCGTGCGCCAGCGGCAGATATGGTGCCTGCCGCCCTGGATTGGCAGCGGGTGGCGGCAATGGGGCAGTTTAACCGCATGGAGACGCTGCTGTGCCGGGTGCTAACGGCCGTTAACCACCTCAACACCCTGCCAGCTTCTGCCCTCGCCCCACTGCAAAACGGCGCAGCCAAATTTGCCCAAAACGCCGCCATCATGGGCGATTCCCTGCACGACTATCTGCACCACGCCGCCGAGCGCGGGATTGAAACGGCCGTTCTCAAAGGGCTTTCCGTCTCCATCAACACCTACGGCGACCCCGCCATGCGTCCCGGTGGCGACATAGACATTCTGGTGCGGCAAAAAGACGTGGCCGCCAGTCTGCAAATCCTCGATCTCATGGAAATCGGCCAGAACTGGCCCAACCTGATGGACGACCGCTACTATGAACGCCACCACCTGCACCAGCAGCGTTGCACCCCCGACCTCAAGCTGTGGTACGAAATCCACTGGGCGCTTGACCACCCGCTCACGCGGCTGACCATTGATTACGAAGGCATGATGGATCGCGCCACGCCCGGCACGCTGCTGGGCGCCCCCGTGCAGGATTTATCCGTGCCGGATAATTTGATCGCCCTGACAGTGCATTTGGTCAAACATGCCGTCTACCTGCCCGCCATTCTCCACCGCCCCGACCTGGCGCGTATCATTCTGGCGGATGGAATGCTGATGTATTTTCTGGACGTGGCGGAGTTAATCAAGCAGCATGAACAGGAGCTGGATTGGCAGCAGTTGGTCACGCTCTGCCGCGCCTATGGCACGGTGGAGATGATGGGGGCGGTGCTAACCGTTTGCCGCCAGCTTCTTGCCACGCCCATACCAGAATGGGTCATTGCCGCGCTGCCCGTTGTGCCTGCCAACCGAATCAAGCAGGCCGTCATGGAAAAGCTGGTGGCACACGAAACGGCCGTTCATCTCGGCCAGCAGCCAAGCAAGCTGTGGAATTTTCTGCTTATCACCAACGGCGCGTTCATCCTGCGCCCCATCCGCCTGCTGGATTTAAGCGAATATCTGTTTCCCGGCCGCGATTATTTGCAAAGGCGTTATGGGGCTGATGGCATGGGAACGGCCGTTCGCCATTTCCTCCGTGGCCTGTGGCAATATGGTCGCATCGGCATAGACACCATTTACTTCACCTGGGAACGATATTGGCGGCTGCGGCGGCTCAACTACAGCACCTCCCTCTTCAACCGCCTGGAAGTAGAAGCATAACCGTTGCGCCAAACCCTTCTACGCCCTGCCGCCCGGCAAACCGGCTTCCTCACCGGGTTTGATGGTCTCACCAATCTCCTCGATTACGGATTCCACATCTATTTGGCGCGGGTGCTGCTGCCCGGCGATTTTGCCGTTGTGCAAACCCTCAACACCGCCGCCCTCATTCTGCTGACTGCCTTTGCCGTTTTGCAGCCCGTTGTCGCCCGCTACACCGCCGAAGCCACAGAATTAGACGATTCAGCCGACATTGCACGCGCCATTTTTCAATTTTACGCCAAATGGAGCACCACCGTTGGTCTGGGGCTGTGGCTGCTGGCTTTGCTAGGGCAGCAAGCGATTGCCGGGTGGCTGAATGTGCCACAAACGGCCGTTTCCCTCACCACCTTCATCCTCTTTCTCGCTACCACCCGCCCTGTCATCGCCGGGCTGCTGCAAGGGCGGCATCAATTTGTGGCCTTTGGCACCACGCGGCTGGTCAACGCTTTGGGGCGGCTCGGCTGCGCCCTTCTGCTTGTTACCTTCCTCCGCACCGGGCTAACCGGGGCCGTGGTGTCGCTGCCGGTTGGCGGTCTGCTCGCCCTGCTGTTTGGCCTGGCGGCCGTTGGCCGCAATGCCTGGCAACCAGCACCCCCGCTTCCCGCCAAATTCCGCCACGCTCTGCCCCTCGTTTCCACCACGTTTCTCGCCTTCATCGCCTATATGAGCTTGCTGAACGTGGATTTGATTTGGGTCAACCGGCTGTTTGCCCCGGAAACGGCTGGCGCTTACGCCACGGCCGTTTTGCTGCGCCGCGCCTTGTCGCTGCTGCCTGCGGCCGTCATTGTCGTCATGTATCCGCGTGCCGTGGCCCAGATGGCGCAGGGGCGGCTGCCGGACAAGCTGCTGCTGCAAACGGCCGTTGTTGCCATGCTCCCCACCCTCCTCTTCACCCTCGTCTACGCCACGCTGGGCGACCTCATCATTCGCTGGACGTTTGGCGCGGCCTATGGCGGTGCTGATTCGCTGCTGCTGACGATGGGAATGGCGATGCTGGGGTTTAGCTTAACGGCCGTTTGGCTCAACTTCTATCTGGCAACCCACCCCCTCCCCTTCGTTGTCTGGCTGCTCATTGTGGCCGTGGCACAACTGCTGCTGTTCAGCCAGTTTCACAGCAGCCCCACAACCTTCGCCACCATTTTTGCCCTGTCGGGCTGGGTCACGGCTTTGGGTGGGCTGCTGCTTTATCTGCTGTGGCTGCGGCCACGCCTCAAGAGAGCTTCTTTTTTGCCAAATGCCACACCCGATCCCCGTTAAGCAGCACATAACAAAGCGGCCAAAACGGCGTTGCCACCAAACGCGGATACCGCTTGCTCAGGTTCCAGCGGCGGGGGAAAAAGGAGCGCAGCCAAAACCGCGCCTCATCCGCCCGTGACAACGCCAGCCGCTGCGCCAAATCAAAACCAATACCACTGCGGTCAAGCGGGTTGGATTCTGAAGCCTCGGCCAAGGTTGTGGCATCAACCCAGCCCAGCAGGGCTGGTGGGCATTGGCGGCGTAAATGGGTCAAAACAGATTCAGGGGCGGCAAGCGCGGTGTATTTGTGGGCAAAGGCGAGGGCAGGATAGACAAAACGAGCACCGTAAGCAGGAACGGCCGTTACCAGCGTTTCCCAATCCTCGGCTGTCATCTGCTGCGCCAAACGGCGAATATCATCCAGTTGCATCAACCGCCCGCGCTGAATCAGCCAGTCGCTGGTGGCATGGGCGCAAACGTGGTGCAGCAGCGTGGCCGTTTGCGGAACACGAGCCGCATAGTTATTCCAAAACGGCCGTTTTTCACTGTGCGCCCACATCTCCGCCGCCAAATTGTAGCCAATCCCGGCATACTCCTCCCGCAGGGTAAAATGCAGCTCCACCGGATGCACATTGTCTGGCGCCCAAATGTTATTTTTGCGCTCACCGCGCAAATAAACCTCGTCCTCCGCCGAACGCGAGTAGTAATAATACCCCTGCTGTTTAACAATGTGGCGAACCGCCTGGATGTCTTTTTTGTGAATAAGAATGTCGAGGTCGGCCAGCGGCCGCAGCAGGGGATCGGCATAATACAGCGGAGCCAGAGCCGCTCCCTTGAACGGAATGGCCTCAATGCCAGCCTGTTCAAACGCCTGCAAAAGCACTATGCACCCATCCAGCATCAGCCGCGTGCGCGCCCGGCTGTCGGCATCAAGCTGCAAAAGCTGGCTGTAGACGGGTTCAGGCAGTGCTATCCCCGTTTGCTGAATACGCTCCACCAGCCACGGCAGCGCGTTTTGCCAATAAACCACCCAGGCGGCGGCTTCCCAATCGGCGGCTTTCCAGCCAGCAACGGCCGTTTCGTCCGCCGTTCCCGGCAGCCAGCAAGCCAACGTATTGGTAATGGTTGCCAAACGTTCAGGGGAAATAAACGGCCGTTGTTCCATCTGCATCATTCACCTTCAATCATCACCCGAAAGCCCGTACCCTGCGCGTGATAATCCCGGCTGGGTGTCGTCACGCTGCACGCGCTGCGGACATTACATTGGGCATGGTGAATGGTATACCCCCATGATCCCCCTTTGACAACATGAAAATCCGGCAGCTCCGGGTTATAAAGGCTCGAAGTCCATTCCCAGATGTTGCCGCTCATATCCACACAGCCATATGGGGACACATTTTGCGGCAGCGAGCCAACGGGCAGTGGATAACCGTTACGCCAATACCAGCCTGCCCGCGTCCATTCCCGGCGCGGCCTTGCCAACAATGTAAAAAGATAGGTCTCTGGCCCAACGGGAAAGGTGCGCTGCCATTGAATATCGGGGCGCGGTTTTTCATTGCCCCAGGGGTACAAACGGCCGTTTTCCCCCCGCGCCGCCTTTTCCCACTGGAATTCCGTTGGCAGCGTCACGCGGCGATTCAGCTTTTGCGACAGCCAAGCGCAATAAGCATAGGCATCGGCCTGCGTCACATCCACAATAGGGAGCTGGTCATGGCCGTCGGGATACTGATCACAAGGGGCATAGGCGCGTAAAAACGTGCCGCGCCAGCCCGGCACCACGCGGTACCAGCGTCCGCGCCACGGGTGGCCGCTGGCCTGCAAAAAATCGCGCCATTGGCGGTAAGTAACGGGCTGTTTTGCCAACCAAAATGCTGGCAGCGTCATTGTTTGCCGGGGTTTTAGCGGGGGACATTGCGCCAGCCGCTCAAAGCAACGCTCCGGGCCATAGAGAAAGGGGCCAGCCGGAACATGGCAAAAGTCGGCGGGGGTCATTGGCTAACGGCCGTTTTTGTCACCAACTGATTCAACAGCAGCCCCACCAGCCCACTGGCTGCGCCAATTGCCATGCTAGGCAACGCTTGCTTGAGGGTTTCTTGCAAAGCGCGTTCGGGGTGGCGGAACCCTACCAAGCTAAAGGCATCCCCCATGCTGCCCAGCGAAGCCGCAAACAGGGCGGCTGTGGGGTGGTTGTTTTGCTGTAGCACCAGCGTCAACGCCCGCGCTGCCGGGCCAAGACCCGCCCATTTGCGGGCTGGCTTGGGGCCAACCGCCATCTGCACATCCCCCACCAGAGCCATAGCGGCAGAGATGTGATGTGTATGCCCTTCCGCGTAGCCGGGGTCAACCAGCGACAACAAATCCACATCTCGCTGCCGCACCAGCAGCCACCCTCCGCCCAGCGCGGCCAGGGCAGCAGCGCGGGTGGTTTGGTTGGGGATTTTGAGACAAACGGCCGTTAGTGGCAGCCACCAATCCAAATGAAACCCACGATACGCCTCAATCCGCAGTTGATACTCCATGCCACTGGTGACAGCCGCCAGACTGCACGCCGCTGCCGCCTGCGTCACCAGGCTCACCAGCCACTCCCCGGTGCCGTTGGCGGCATTGAGATTGGCGACGGGGGTCAGTGCCGTCAGCCCCAGTGCCAGCAGCTTGGGGGCATAGGAGGGCGGGTAAAGTGCCTGCAAATCCCCGTGGTCATGGTCATGGTCATGATGGTGATGATGGTCATGGTGATCGTGGTCGTGGTCATGATGGTGATCGTGGTTGTGGTGCTGCCGCGCCACCGCTGCCTGGTTGCGGGCGCGTTCCACAAAGGGCAGAGCCGCCGCGCCACCGGCAGCAACGGCCGTTAATGGCAGTGCCAACGCCGGGGGCAAATGGAGCAGGTCAGAAACGGCCGTTGCGCCAATCCCCGCCGCTGCCAACCCCGTCAGAGCCAATTCCGTCGTGTCGGGGGTGGGAATGGGGGTTGGCAAACCAATATCGGCCGTTACCACAAATCCGGCATCTTCCAGGGCGTGTTTCAGGTGATGGACATAATCCAGCCCTTCCAGCGGGGCCGTAGCGTGGAGGACGCGGAAAAAATTGACGTAACAAAAACGGATGCCGCGCTCGCGGGCAAAGTGCGCCCAGTTATGGCAGGCGGCGTGATAATCAAGCGGCACCATCTCTTCGGCGGTCAAGCGATGCCCCAAAACGATGTGGGGGGCGCGTCGCTTGGCAATAAACCAATCCCCTTTTTGGTGACGTGATTCGGCAAAATAGACAAAGGTCAAATTGTTGGCCGCCAAAGCATCTACCGTTTCACCGAGGTGCATTTCATGCCCCAAAATCATGTTGCCGGCAAAGGCCACCACTTGCCCCACCTGCGCCGCCTGCGCCAGGGTGCGCTCCAGCAGTTCCTTTTGCGGCCAGGCGTAGCTGACCGGCTGCGGCACAATGTCTAAACCTTGCTGGCGGATGAGAACGGCCGTTTGTTGGTCAAACCCCAAACCCATCTCCCCCACCGTAGGCAAGTCACCGGCATAGGCCAGGGTCGTGTGGTCAAGCACCGTTGCCTCGGTGTAGGGCAAGCGCACGGTAAGTTCGGCCGCCAACTGCGCCACCAAATCGGCATCGCCATGCAGATAGTTCCAGTGACCCACGCGGGGTTTTTGCGTCAGAGGGGTGGCGGCAAGCTGGGGCGTAAGCTGCCCGGCAGCGATGAGACGAGCCAGCGTCCATTCCGGCAGGGAGACGTGGGTGGCACCGCTGTGGGCCAGCCGGTGCAGCATGTCGGCCATAGAAATTCCGGCGCGGATGGCGGCGGCGTAGGCATCGTCATAATCCACACAAATGGCAACCCGATTGTTGGTTTGCTCCCACTGGTGACGGCGAGTAAGGGTACGAATGGCGGCTGCGCCTCCGGCAACGGCCGTTGTTAACGACAAGAGATGTGATAATTTCATGAACTTCCACGTATGCGCTGCACAATAAGCTGCCCAGTATCGGTACGGTTGGGCTGTAGCAGGGTGCGCCACACCCGCCAACGCCCTTGCCAGTTGGCCGCCCACCGCGCCGTTTCTGCCCGATCCAGAAAGCCGCGCTGGACGCGCTGCCAAACGGTAGTCAGCGGTTTCTGCTGGCTGCGCTCCAAAACATAGCGCAAGGTGAGCGATTCGGCGTAGTGCTGCATGGGGGCGGGTGTGGCGCGGTTCAGGTTGACAAAAACGGCCGTTGGGACAGGAGCGTTGAGCAGGTTGACTGCCAAATGCAGCCCGGCCAGGGCAAAGGAAGCGGCTTCATGGGCGACAGCACGCTGCACAAACAGATCCCAATGGATGGTTTGCTTTTGGCAAACGGTGAGCAAGTCGGCAAGTTGCACCAGCGAAGGGGAACCTTGGATGAGGTGAAAGCAAAAGTGCAGGCAAAGATGAAGCAGCAAATCTTCGGGAGCCAGCACCAGGCAACTGTGTTCCCCAAGAACGGCCGTTTCTGCTCGTTGGCGTATACCGGGCGTAATATCCACCTTCAAGCCAAACCATGACTCCTCCAGCGAGCCGTGTGGCTCAATGGTGCGGTCACTGTCGGTTGAAAGATAAGGGTTGCTGGTGCTGCCGCTGCCAGCAGTGGTGCGGCGAAAGGTGCTGGTGTGTTTGGTCACACCCGCGCCGCTCTCGGCCGATTTGTATTTGCCCCCATACCCCAACGCTGCCAATGCTTCTTCGGCGGCCGGCAGGGTAGCCGGGGTAAAAAGCAAATCAATATCGTTCATGGGTCGCAGGGCTGGCTCGGCATAGTAACAGGCGGCCAGATGCACCCCTTTGAGGGCAATGGGGTGCAGTGCCTGGGTGTGGCAAATGGCTAAAAATTCACCTAACTGCTGGAAGATCGCTTCGTTGCGTTCGGCGTGGGCGGCGTGGGCGGCGGCTAACTTGGCGCGGGCGCGGATGGGGATTTTGCTGCGCCAACGGGTGAGGTGATGATAAAGCTGGGGAGCCAGCCCCAGCACCATTGCATGAATGATGAGATCATCCCAGTCACCGCCTGCTTTCATGAAAACAGACTCCCATTGGTCGGGAGTCTGCTCATTCTTGATACCATCTAGGATGACTTGGGTTATTGCAACACTCATCAGATTTTGGGCAAAGGGAGAACCGTTACTCTAATTGGTTGGATAGAAGAATTGATAATAGTTGATCATGCTTTAAGGCAACATAGCCATTGCCAGAAAAGCAAGTGTTCTCAGAAACGGCTATTGTGACAACGGCCGTTTATGTAAAACCAAAATAAACTTAGTGGCTGCTAAAAGTAACCTGAGTCAGTTTCGGGTGCTTCTTAATCTGTGGCTTTTTGTACATATTCGGCCTCCTCGTATAAATTTTGTTAAGCAAACAATCAGAGTAACGTGCCTCACTTTGCCCAAAAGTGACGCATGTGCATTCATCATTGCGGAGTTGATTGTGGATGAATTATAGCAACAATCATGCTTGTGCCAATTATTTTAAAAAGAGTTAATGAAATAAGCCAATGAAGTAACCCAGGCGGACAAACAGGTAGGTAGCAATGCTGTAGGCGTAATAAAGCCAATGAAGAGGAATGGCCTGGAGCAGAAAAAGCCAGCCGCACCTGTTTTTGAAAAAGAGATAGAGATCGCGGTTGAGGGCAAGCAATCCTACAAGGCAAGGCAGCGTTAGCCACAGCCGACGGGGAAAAAACATGGTGATAATGGAGACCATTAGCAGCAAAGCACTTAGCCGATGGTGCGGCTGCAGGTTCAGGTGGGCTGGGGTGACATTTTGCTGCTGCAACAGCACGGCCCAGGGAAGGGCGCGATCCCGAATATCGGATTGAAGCAGCGTGACGAGGCTCCAGCGTTTGAGGTGCTTGACCTGCACGTTTTTGGCAAGGCGAATACGGCCGTTTTTTGCCACCAGCCGATACCCCAACTCAATGTCTTCGATGGAAGCGCGGGGATAGCGCCCGGCGGCAAACCCACCCAACGCGAAAAAACGGTCGCGGTGAATGGCTCCGCAGCCCGTCCAAAAGGTTTGGGCGGTTTCGCTGCTGGTTTGGTGAATGTAGTGGTGCAGAAGGTTTTTGTATTGTGAAACGGCGTTTTGCGCCAGCGGTGCGTCGTCGTAGGAGCCAATGAGGGCATCGAGGGTGGGGTCGGTGTGCAAAATGTGGGCGGCACGGCTGAGGGTGTGGGTGTGAAGATGGCAGTCGCTGTCGGTGAAGAAGAGATAACGGCCGTTTGCCCATTTTGCGCCTTCATTGCGGGCGGCAGCAGGCCCCAAACGGCCGTTCATAGCCACAACCATCGCCCCGCAGCGGTGGGCAATTGCTGCCGAGTCATCGGTGGAGCCATCATCTACCACAATCAGCTCCCAATCGGTGAAATCGGAGGCGTGGATGGCGCGGAGGCATATTTCCAGCCAGCGGCTGCCGTTAAACACGGGGATGATGATAGAGAAAAAGGGGGTAGTCATGGTCATGCCGGGCATGGTCATGCCGGGCATGGTTAGGCCCAACGGCCGTTTTGCTGCGCCATTGGTTGAACAGAAACGGCCGTTTGTGGGAAACGCTGCCCCACAAAGCGAAACACATCCTCAATCACGCCATCGCTGTTCATGTAGCGAAACGAACCAGTGCGGCCAACGAGATGTAGCCCCGGCCACTGGTGCAAAAAATCGTGTACCTGGGCTAAATGTTCCCGGTAGCCCAAATCATAACGGGGATAGGCGTGGCGTACACGCACCACCCAGGCGTGGCACACCTCCTCCGCCGACAGCCAGCCCATTTGTGCCAACTGTGCTACCACGCGCTGGCGAATGTGGTCGTCGGCCCACGACCAAACGGAGTCGTCTGGGCTGGCAAAGATTTCGACGCAGAGTGAGGTGTAGGTATCATCGGGTACCATGGCGGCTGACCAGTTTTTGGGTTCGTGGGTGCGGCCAAAAAGAAACGATGGTTCGGGGAAATATGTCCAGCTATCGGGGCTAATTTGTGACCGCCGAATGGCAAGAAAGAGGCAGATGAGACCGCGATAATGCAGGGGGTGGTTGGGGACAAAACGGCCGTTTTGCGGCAGCATTCCCAGCAGCTGATCCAGAGGAATGGTGGAAACCAGCTCACGCGCCCGCAGGCGCAATGACCCGCTGGGAGTTTTGCCAAGCAGCTCAAACCCGTTGCGGCCGGGCTGAATGCAGCCGGGCGTGGTCTCGGTCAAGATGCGCCCGCCGTGGGCAACAATGTCGCGGGCAAGTGCCTGGGGGATGGTGCCAAAGCCATAGCGTGGATAGTAAAACTGGTCAATGGCGGTGGCTGGTGGGTTCATGGATGGGCGCAGCGTGTGGCGAATCGCTTGCCACATATTGGGTAAGCCAATTCGCGCCGCCGCCCATTCTGCGGCAAGCTGCTGCCCGGAAACCCCCCACACTTTTTCGGTATAGGGCTGAAAAAAGTGCTGGTACATCATTGAGCCAAACCGTTTGACAATCCAGTCCTCAAAGGAGTGGTCGGGACGGCCGCGTTCGGTGAGGTGAGCGAGGGCGTAGCTGGCGGCCAGTTGGGTGGCTTTGAGCGGCGAGAAGGCGGTGAAGGCGTTGGGAAAGGCGATGGGATAGGTGACAAAACGGCCGTTTAGCTTGATATGGCTCACACGCGGGACCCGCAACAAATCCTCCCCCATCAGTTCGTGCAGCCAGTGCAACACAGATGGATTATTGCTGTGAAACCGATGCCCACCCAAATCAAAGCGAAATCCCTCGCGCTCAAAAGTACGCGCCAAGCCACCTACCTCCCGCCCTTTTTCAATGAGCGTCACCCGCTGCCCCTGCCGCAGCAGTTCACGCGCCGCCGTTAAACCAGCAATGCCCGCCCCCAAAATAATAAAATCGTCCAATGCGCCAAATCCCCTTTCCTAGTGTTGCTCCCGCGCCTCCCAAAGCACCCTTTTTTGCAGCAGCCCCGCCAACCCAATTGCCATATCTAACGGCAGGACACAGGGGAGCAACCACAGCCGCCGCCACAAGGCAGCCGGTGCCTGGGCATGGCGCAGGGCAACCATAGCTTGAAACAAGGGTGTGATCAAACTCATTAACAAAATAGTTAGAAAGGGAAGGGGAGGGTGACGGGAAACGGCCGTTTTTCCCACCAGCCACAGCCCCAACACCAGCCACGCCACCCGATCCACATACCCCGCCACAAACGCCAGCAGCTCCAGCCGCAGCCACCACGGAAGCTGCCAACTAGACAAAATAATGGCTGCTTGCTGCCGCGCCACGCCCCCAAACCCACTTGACCAGCGTTGGTGCTGCCGCCAATAGCCGCCCACTGTTTGCGCGACATCGTGGACGCTGATGGCCTGGGGGCAAAAGCGCGTTTGCCAACCGGCCAGCGCCAACCTGACTGTTATATCGCTGTCTTCCAACAAGGCACCGGGCTGGAAACCACCTGCTTCGTCCAGAGCCTGGCGACGGTAGACACAGTTGGAGCCAAGCAGGGCGGGAGCCAGCCCTAGCCGTTCTTTGGCCTGCATGGTAACAAGTTGATGCACCATGTTCTCGATGGTGCTGACGCTGGCAAAAATGGAGGCCACGGGATTGCCAACGGCTCGACGGCCGTTTATGGCTCCCAAACGGGGTTCGGTAAACGGGTGGGTCAGGTGGCAGAGGGTGGTGGGAAACGGCCGTTCATCGGCATCAAACACCGCCACCAGCTCCCCATGAGCAACGTGCGACAGGGCGGCATTGAGCGCGGCCGCCTTGCCCACAGTGTGGGGCAAGCGCAGCAGATGGCGGCGCGGCTGCTGTGCTGCCCACGCTTGCGCCAACTGCGGGCTGCCGTCGGTGGAGCCATCGTCAATCAACACTACAGTTAACTGCTGCGTGGGGTAGCAGAATTGGGTGAGATGGGCAAGCAGGGTGGGCAAAACGGCCGTTTCGTTGCGAAAAGGAACCAGCAACAGCACCGACGGGGAGACCTCGGAGGGTGGGCAAAGTTGAGCGGGCTGTGCTGGTGGCCGCCAGGCTGCCAGCAGAAAAAGCCAGCGTCGCAGCATAAAGCCCGCCACCACCAGCGTGGCTAAACCAGCCAGACCGCTCGACAGTAGCCGGAAGATGGTTAAGATTGGACAACGCTTCATCCTGATGTTTTATCCGAAGCGCACGAGAATGGCTATGAATGACGCAATTTCTTACCAACGGTATGCCGACCAGCTAGACGATTTTTGGTTTCGGCGACAGGCTGCCCCTCGCTTTGGGCGTGATTTTCGCCTGATGGGGCGGGCGGTGCAGGTGACGAGCAATGAGGAGGGGGTATTAACGGCCGTTGACCACACCCTCCCTCTCTACACCACCGCCGCGCCAACGGCCGATCCCCCCTGCACCATCCAGCTTGTGGTGCAGCCGGCCATCGTTGCCCCCGGCCCAGTTCCCGATGAGTTGATGCAGCGGCTAACCTACACCGGCGATGCCGACTGGCTGCTCATTCAGCTCGGTCAGTGGGGGCAGGCGCACGTGGATTTGACCAGAAGACGGGCAACGGCCGTTTTGTCACCCGAACTCGCCCAGCGTCCTGATTTAGTGAGTCAATGTCTGCTCCACACCATTTTGCTCAACTTTATGATTGCCAGTGGGCTGGGGCTGCTTCACGCTTCCTGCCTGATGCAAGGCCAAAAGGCACTGCTGCTTCTGGCTCCCCACAACACCGGCAAATCCACCACCGCGCTTCGGCTGGCGCTTGCCAACTACGCCTTGCTGACCGATAGCATGGTGTTTGTTGATTCGGCTGGTGGCCGGGTGCAGTTGCTGGGGTTCCCTGTGGGCAAAATCAAGCTGCGGCGGGATGTGCTGGCGCAATTTCCCGCCCTACATCCGTTTTTGGCGCAAGAAGTGGTGCGGCAAGAAACAAAATACCGCCTGGATTTGCGCCATGTGGGGGTGGCGCGGGTGCAGCAAACGGCCGTTTTTCCCAGCCACACCACCCTCTGCCTCATGACCCGCCACGAGCAGCCGGAAACAACGGTGTGGGCGGCACAGGAAACGGCCGTTTGGGAAGCCATCATCCAAAACAGCCTGTACTATGACAGTGAAGCTGTGTGGACCCAAAACCTGGCACAACTCCAACCCCTTGTCAAGCAGGCCAAGGCGTATCATCTCACCATCGGCTCAGACGAGGCACAACTGCTGGCGGCTTTGCACGCGCTTTAGGTTGTGTTGATATTTGGAAAAAGAAGCAGATTTCACCGCAGAGGGCGCAAAGATCGCAGAGATTGGTTCTTTGGTATTGATGGAACAAATCCGTATGCTTTACAGTACCGTCTGCAGTAAAGCAGGAATGGTGGCAACATCTGGCCCTAGCAAAAGCGCATAAGCAGGTGCTTTTTCAACCAGGCGGCGCAAAATGGTTAGGTGCTGCGGCATCACGGCCGTATCCCACTGCTCAATGGCGTGGGGCAGCAGTTGCGCCAATGCCTGGGGCGGTGCCAAGCGTCGGAGAGCATGGTCGGTTCGCGCTTCGATTTGGGGAAAACAGATGGCGTGAATGGGGGCAGCCGCCAGCCACACATCGGGCCAAATGGCGTGGGGTGGCACAATACGCTTTTGGCGGCCCTGCTTGCTGGCAGGCATATCGGCCACGTGCTGGGTGGCGGCAAACCGGGCAAAGGTGTCGGGATAAGCGGCCAAAACGCCGGGATAGCTTAAAATGGTTGGCGCATCGTGGTGCATGGCTACCATGGGCGAATCATTGGAAAGCAGTTGCCAGCCAGCGTTAAGCAAGGCCATGCCGGTGGTGGTTTTGCCTGCGCCAATGCCGCCCACCAGCAGCACCGCCTTGCCCTGAAACGCGGCGGCAAAGGCGTGGATGAGGAACAACCCGCGCCGCCGTAAATGGGGCGACAGGCTGATGGCGATGAGGTCTTCTAATACGCCGTAGTTGTCTAAAACGGCCGTTATCACCCGCCCCTCACTCGTCCCCTTGTCCAGATCCAGCCGCAGTTGCCCGTAGCGGGGAAAATGGGCAATGATCTCCTGCCCACGACAATAGTAATGGAGCAAATCGCCCTGCTGAAAGTCGGGGCTGCCGGAGGGCGGGAGGGGAATGTGGTCTACAACATCAAGCGTGCAGATGAGATCGGGAACGGCCGTACTGACCGCCAGCGAGTCAAACGAGGTTTGCCAGCTTTGCGCCAACGTGGGATCATTGCTGTTGCCCTCAATCGTTAGGTGGTGAAAATGCCAACGCATGGGCAAAAGTATAACCTAATTGGCAAGGATCGGGCTTATGAATCACGCTACAGTTTTAAAACGGGCATCACACGTAACCTTTGAAGTCGTCGCCGGGGAAGCGATTCTCATTGATATGAACAGTGGCTCCTACTTTTCGCTAGATGAAGTGGGAACCGTCTTTTGGAAAATGCTGGACGGCGTGCATACGCTGGGGCAACTGGCGGCAGAGATTGCAGCAGAATATAACCAACGAACAGAACGGTATGTGAAGGGGCTACAAGAGGTTAGTTCGGGGTTTTCAGAAGAACAGGTGGAATCTTTGGCACTGGACTATGGCATGGAAGAGGACGATGTGCGGGAACATTTACTGATGTTTACCGAGCAAGAAGCAGAGGAGGCAGCAGCCGAGCTAATGGCTGCTTTTGTAGTCAGTGGGGAAACCGTTCTGGAAGATTTGGTAGATCTGGTGGCAGTGATGCAGCGTGACAACCTGGTTGTTGCGGTGAAATAGGGTAGCTGTGACCTGGCAAACACGTCTGCAACATATTGGCTTGGCACTGGGCTGTGTGCCATCGCTGCTGCGAGACAGGCGGCAGCGGCAGTTGCTGGCTGAAATGCGGCAGCTTTGCCGCCGTTTGCCGACCGTCCTGACACAACCGATTCCCCAGGCGATGGTGACGTTAACACCGACTGTGGGAGAAAAACGGCCGTTTTTCCCCGAAACCACCACCCGCAATCTAGCCGATCTCGCCGCCCTGCTAGAACGACAATCCCCCATAGGCCTGTGCCTGCGCCGCTCCCTCATTCGCTACCATTACCTGCGCCAGCTAGACATTCCCGTGGTTGTGCAGTTTGGGGCCAAACTGGTGCCGGGCAAGCAGCAAAAAGAGATTACCGGCCACGCCTGGCTCACGCTGCAAGATGCGCCCTACCACGAAGCCGAAGAAAATTGGCGCGATTTTACCGTGATGTTTACCTGGCCGAACAAATAGCTTTCACAAAAATTGCTCGTTTTGGTGCGGCTTGTCCGCATTAGTACCTTATCAGGGATAAGGCTTGCACAAAAACAAGAAAATGAACCACAGATATACACAGATTAACACTGATTCTTTTATCTGTTTTCATTTGTGTTTATCTGTAATTGATTCATCCTTTTGGTTGCGGCTTGTCTGCATTATGGGGAGGCAGGTGGTAAAAAACTGGTGGGGAATGCGGGTTTGGGTTTGTAGACCGTCAGAGGGCGCACGATGATGCCACTTAACATAGGGGGAGAAAGAGTCGGGTCAAGTGGCTCGGAGTGGTAATATTCCTGCAGCAGGGCAAGCAGGGCGGGGTCAGTTTCAAAATAGGGGCTTTCGTCAGAGATAATCACCGCATAGTGCTGCTGTTGAATACGGTTCACCAGGTCGGGGGGAAGCGGCTGCTGGCCGCGCTGCCGAGCGTGCCACAGGGATTGCACATGAACGCCCGGCTCCTTGCCCGCCAGCAGCGCATAGTACGGGTGGAGCATAACCCATACCTCGCCATCAACGGCCGTTAAATACCCCACCAACGCCTCCCCCTGCGCCTGCATGGTCGCACTGGGCAAAAACTGCGGCGGGGCATAGGGTACGGGTGGGAAACGCAGCAGCAGGAATTGGACACAAACGGCCGTTGTGAACAGCCATCCCCCCCTTTGCCCGTGCTGCCGCTGCTGCCATTCCTCTGCCAGCAGTGCCGGTGCCAAACAAAGCAAACACAACCCTAACATAAGGTTGTTCAAATTGCCCCCCACAGAACTGCGGCCAGCTAGGGAAACAAAAACGGCCGTTGCCATAAACAACAGCCACGGAGAATGGGTCAGGGAGCGCCAATGACGCTGGATTTGCCAAACGGCCGTTAATCCCGCCATTACCAACACCACCCCCATTCCACCCAAAAATTCGCGCCGCACTATCGGCCACACCCGCGCCAGCTCCACCGGGCTGGCATAGGCAATATCCACCACATAGTAAGAAAACCAGCCCCCTGTTGACCATTGCCAATAGAGCAGCGGTGGCGCAGCAACCAGCACAAACGCCAGCAGATACAGCCACATCTGCCGAGGGTGCTGCCACAGCAAATACCCACCGACCACAACGGCTATGAACAGGCCATTTTGCTTGGTCAACAGTGCCAGCGCCAGCAGCGCCCCGGCTGTCGCCAGCCCCATGTGCGTCTGGTGTCCATAAACGGCCGTTGTCATCCCCGCCAGCACCAGCAGAACAAACAGCGGATCTACCCGCGCCAATTCGTACCAGCCACCCGCCAGCCGATACCCGGCCAGAAACAGGGCGGCGCAGCTCAGGGCTACTGTTCGGCTTGGCTGTAGTTTTTGGGCGATGCGGTAGAGGAGAACGGCCGTTAATACTGTACACAGTAGCGATAGCAAGCGCAGCGGCCACAGGGCCACCCCCGTCAGCCGCAGCAGCAAGCTGCCCAGCCAAGTGTAAAGCGGCATATATACCTGCGGCACAAAATCGGCGTTGGGGGGCAAAAAGACGGGCTGGTTTTGCGCCAACCGCCACGCCTGCAGCACCATATCATCTTCGATAAAATCCAGATCGTAAGGATATGCAACCCGCGCCGCCCCCACCAGCAAATAGCTGACAGCAAAACCAACAGAAACCAACAGCAAAACCCATTCGCCACGACGTGGGAGAAAAAATGGGGCGAACCTGGGGGTCTTCTTTTTGCCTGTCACGGCACAATTGTATACCATTCGGCTCAATGTGTGGCATTGTAGGATTAGTAGCAACTGAGGTTGTCCGCCGCGAACTAGAAAAAGCCAACCGGCTGCTGCGTCATCGTGGCCCAGACAGCGAAGGGTATTTTCTGGGGGAAGGGGTGGGACTGGCGGCGCGGCGGTTGAGCATTATTGATTTGGCTGGGGGACAGCAGCCGCTTTGCAATGAGGATGGCACCATCTGGATTGCCTATAACGGCGAGGTGGTCAATGCGCCTGAGCTGCGGCGTGAACTGGAGGCGGTGGGGCATCGGTTTCAAACGCAAAGCGACACGGAGGTGGTTGTCCACGCTTACGAACAGTGGGGAACGGCCGCTTTTGCACGTTTGCGCGGCATGTTTGCCTTTGGGCTGTGGAACGGCCGTTCCCGTGAACTCATTCTCGTGCGCGACCGCTTTGGCATGAAGCCGCTTTATTACAGCCAGCAGGGATCTCAAGTTGCCTTTGCCTCGGAAATACGCCCCCTGTTCGCGCTGCTGCCAACGCTGACGCGGCAGGCCAGCCCGGTCGCACTGCCCACACTTTTCCACACCGGATTTGTTCCCACGCCCCACACCGCCTTTGCCAATGTCTACAAGCTGCCCGCAGCGCACTTTATGGTGGTGTCGGCCAGTGGTGTAACCATCAAACCGTATTGGCAAATCAGCTACCCACGCCCGGAAGCGTATGTGCGGCTTGATGTGGAAACGGCCGTTTCCCAATTTATGGCTCACCTGCGCGAAGCCGTGGCCGCATGGCGCCTAAGCGATGTTCCCGTGGCCGCCTTGCTCAGTGGCGGCATTGATTCCAGCACCCTGGCAACCCTGCTCCACGAACTCAGCGGCCATATCCATACCTTCCACATCAGCTTTGCCGCCCACACCCACGACGAATCCGCCTATGCCCAGCAGGTTGCAAGCCGTTTAGGGAGCCAGCACCACACCCTCACCTTCACCCCAGCCGATTTTGACAGCCTGCCGCTGGTGGTGCGGCATTTGGAAGAGCCACAATGTTCGGCCACCAGTTTGCCCATCTACAAGCTGTATCAGGCTTGCCATGAGGCGGGTTTCAAGGTTGTTTTGACCGGCGAGGGGGCAGATGAGCTGCTGGGAGGGTACCATTGGTATGATGGCGACCGACGTTTGCGACCATTGCTCAACTTGCCGGGCGCCATTCGCAGGCAGTTGGCACAACGGCTACCGCTTCCCATCTCGCCTGCGGGTCGCCGCGTGCTGGCGCATGGGAGCAAGGAGCCTGTTAGCCGCTTTTACCTTTGGCAGCAGGTTGCAGCGTTACCCTTGGTCAAGGCACTGTTTCAAGCCGAGTTTGCGAACAGTTGGCTGCCTAATCATTCGGTGGAAGCGATAAACGGCCGTTCTCCCCTCCATCAATTTCTCTACCTTGAATCCCAAACCCGCCTGGTAGATTTTATTAACGTCGAAGTAGACCGGATGAGCATGGCAACTTCCGTTGAAGCTCGCCCCCCGTTTTTAGACCACCGCCTGTGGGAATTTGTGGCGCAGTTGCCGCCAGAGCTAAAGCTTAACGGGCAAATGAACAAGCGGCTGCTGCGGTTGGGTATGCGTAATCAGTTGCCAACGGCCGTTTCCCAACGCCCCAAACAAGGGTTAGCCACTCCCCATGCCGCCTGGTGGCGCAGTGCCACGCTGCCCACCTGGGTCGAAACCTGTCTGCACCCCACCGCTCTGGCCGAAACGGGTTATTTTCAGCCGCAAACAGTGGCTCAGTTGCGGGCAGCACATCAGGCAGGGAGGGTGGATAACGGCCGTTTGTTAACCGGCATCCTCACCACCCAACTGTGGCACCAGGAAATGGAGATCGGCCGTTGACCCCCTTTCGCATCGTTACCTACAATCTGGAATTTGGCGGGCGTGACCGTGTAGATGCCATTCATGCCGTCCTGGCCCACATCAACGCCGACATCATTGCCCTCAACGAAGCCGATGACCCCGACGTGATTGCTACACTTGCCAACCGACTGGAACTCCACCACATTTGGGCCGAAGGCAGCGGCGACCGCCACATCGCCACCCTTTCCCGCTACCCCATCTCAAGCTGGAACATTTACAACAAACCGCCCCTTACCCAAGCCGTGCTGGAAACCCGCATCGAACTGCCCGCGCAGCCCATCACCATCTACAACACCCACTTTCTGCCCTATCTCTTGCTCCCCTTTGAGCTGCGTCGCTGGCAAGCCATCGGCAAGCTCTTGCGCCTCATTGCCAGCCACCCCCACCCCTATCCCCACCTCATCGTGGGCGACCTAAACGCCATTGGCCCCCAAGACCGGGTGCTGCAACGGCGCAACCCCGCCCGGATGCGGCGGGTCATGTGGCTACAAGCGGGTCTCATCTTTCGCCTCGCCATCCCCCGGCTGCTGAAAGCGGGTTACATTGATTGCTTTCGCCAGTTGCACCCCAGCGGAGATGGTTTCACCTGGTGGACAATCAACCCCACAACCCGCTATGATTACATCATGGCTCCTTCAATCCTTGCCCCCAAGCTTTCAGCTTGCTATGTAGCCAACACCCCTGATGCCGTTTATACTGCCTCTGACCATTTCCCGCTGGTGGCAGAATTTAGCTGGTAGCCCACCACGAGACACTTAGAGATAAAATTGGACTTTCCCCTATAAGGGCGGCCAAAAAATTTCCTGGTACCCCCTAAAACGGCCGTTCTCTCCCCCGCTCCCTCACTCCATTTCCCACTGCTCCCCTGTTCCCCTTATACCGCTCCCCTTCTCATCACCTATCGCCATCCCCCCCACACAACCAGCCGCCTGGCGATATCGTTTTTCATGATCAACAAGCTGTGTAGCGTGAGTTTCCAAAGGCATGGCAGTACGGGCTGCGTTGCTAATGATCCAAATATAGGTGTTGGGCGCAGTGGTAGATGTGGTGATAGTTTTTCACTGCCACCGCCGACCCGAAAAATTTCTATTTTTAAGCCATTTCTGATGAACAGGTTTTCGTAGACCTGGTCTTGCAAATATAACGGCCAAATCCCGAATTTGTGATAGAATGCAAGCGGTTTATCGTTCTTGTCCGCGAGTGAAGAAACGGCCGTTTCTCTGCTCCATTGCCTAAGGAGGGTGTTTATGCTGCACAGTTCAACCGCCTTACGAACTATCATCCAACGTGGTATCTTGCTGCTTCTGTTCTCGTTCACCGTTGCCACCGCGTTGGCACAGGAAACGGCCGTTCAGATGCTGCTTGTGCCACAGGGAAATGATGAAACCCCATTCACCAACGAGGAAAACTATCCCCTTGTGGAAATGATCGTCGCCCCGGCCAATCAAGGGCGCATCCCCTTTTCCGGGCTGGATGCTACCCACTTTACCCTTGTTGAAGCAGGCGAAACAACTGCCCCGGTTTCGGTTGAACCCCTCACGACTGCACAGCAACCCGTTTCGCTTTTAATTGTTTTGGACAGCAGCGGCCCCATGCAACCCGTTTTTAATGATGTGCGAACGGCCGTTATCAACAGCTACAGCACCCTAGATCTAACAGACCAGTCGGGGTTGCTGGCTTTTGAAACGGCCGTTAACCTTGATGAACCCTTCCCCCAGCTAAACCCCCAGCGCGAACTCACCTTCACCAACGACGGGGGCGCCCTCATCAACCTGCTCAACACCCTCTCCCCCACCGAAAACAGCGCCACCCCCCTCTACGATGCCCTGCTCAAAGGGGTGCGCCTGACCGAAATTGCCGCCCCCACCGAACGCCGCGCCGTCATTGTCATCACCAACGGCGTTGACCAACTGCCCGGCAGCAGCGGCAGCGGCAGCACCCGCGCCGGGTCAGACACCGTTATCCAAATTGCCCGCGACCAGCAGATCGCTCTCTTTCCCATTGGCCTTGGCGGAGGGGTAGACACCGGTTTGCTACAGGACATGGCAGCCCAGACGGGGGGCAAATTCTTTCCTGTGGCCGATGCCAGCGGCATTACGCCAGCCATTGGCGAAGTGGTGCGGCAGCTTAAACAAAGCTATCGCCTCGTTTACAACGCCGCCACCGAAGCCGACAACGGGCTACACGAGCTACAGGTTGTGGCACAAACGCCGCAAGGTGTCGCCCAGGCAGCGGTTTCATTCAAGGCTTACTACCCGCTCACACCCGTTTTGCGTGGGGTTACGGTTTTGGCAGAGGATGGGGCTACTTATGCCGCCGAAAATGCTCCGCCGCTTTTGGGCAGCGTCACCATTACGCCGGATATTGTGGCGCGGGGGGGATTAACGGCCGTTACCTACGCCCTCAACGACACCCCCGTACACCAAGCCACCCTGCCCCCCTGGGAATTCACCTGGCAAACCGACGGCCTGGACAGCACCATTCCCCACCGCATCACCATCGAAGCCACCACCGCCGACCAGCAAACAGCGCGATTTGAAACCAACTTCATTCTCCAGCCCTGCGACACCTTCTGCCGCTGGGAACGGCAGCTAGGTTTCTCCCCCGCCTACCTCTTTTTGGGTCTGGGGCTGCTCATTCTCGGCATTTTTGTTTGGCTGCTGCTGCGCCAACGCCGCCAGGTTGCCGCCCCAGCCAGCACCAGCAGCGACCTCTTCCCCAAAGAAAAACCGTTCCCTTACCGGCAAACCATGCCCCCTACCAGCCACCCAACCGAGGTTGACTCGCCGGTGACGGAATATGACAGCGATGATTTCTCGCAGGATTGGAGCCAGGCCGGTGGCAAGGGACTCAGCCACCACACTTCGTATACGCAAGTAGACAAGACGGAAATTAAGAAACAGGAACGGCCGTTATTTCCCAAAACCGAACTCCTCATCCGCTCCCTCAAACACACCGCCCACCTCACCGACCTCGAAAAAGGTACCACCTATGAGCTAGGTCCCACCACCACCATTGGTCGCGCCCCCGATAACGACATTGTGATTCAGGAAGCAGCCGTATCGGGTTATCACGCCAAAATCATCCTGCGCGATGAACAATTCATTTTGGAAGAGGCCAAAGTAACCAACCCAACCTTGGTAAACGGCCAGGAAGTAACCAACGGCAGCCACATCCTGACCGACGGGGATGAAATTACCATCGGCAGACGAATTCTGACCTTTAAACAACTCTCGTAAGTTTGGTTGACATTTCAGAATTTGAGCCGCAAAATTTGTAGAGGGCGGAAAGAAAGAAACCAGCTACGTACCCTCGGTATTGACCAGATTTAACCAAATGTCAACACAACCTGAAGGTGGCAAAATGGCAGAACAAGCCAACACAGATAATGTAGTTAGCACAGCCACAAGCATTGGCCCCGTGCGTTCCCACAATGAAGATTCCCTGCTGGTGGCGCAAGAGGGTTCCAACGCCCTCTATGTGGTTACAGATGGGGTGGGAGGGCAGGAACACGGCGCAGTTGCCTCGCAACTAGCCGCCGAAACGATTCAGCAAGCCTTTGCACGGCAGCGCCAGGCGGGGGTTGCCATTCCCGCCGCGTTGAGCCAGGCAGTGCAAGCGGCCAATGCGGCGGTTTTTGCCACGGCGCAAGAGCGGCAGGGGCGCATGGGCAGCACGGTGGTAACGGCCGTTCAGTCCGAAGCCACCCTCTATCTCACCCACGTCGGCGATGCCCGCGCCTACCTCCTGCGCGAAGGCAAACTCCGTCGGCTCACCAAAGACCACACCTGGGTGCAAGAACAGGTAGACGCGGGTGTTATTACCGCCGAACAAGCCGAAAAACACGAGCTACGCAACGTCGTCACCCGCGTTTTGGGCAACAAGGAAACCGTCGAGATTCCCCCCGTCAAGCCCGTCTCCCTCCAGCCCAACGACATCTACCTGCTTTGCTCCGATGGCCTTTACGACACGCTTGCCAGAGAGCAAATAACGGCCGTTTTGCTCAACACTCCCGCCAGCCAGTCCGCCTCCGCGCTGGTTGCCGCCGCCGAAAACGGGGGCGCATCCGACAACATCACCGCTATTGTGGTGCAAAATCATTACAAATCCCCGGCCGCCGCCCCCAGCAAGAACAAGCTACCCTGGGGCTGGATCCTGGGAGGGGTTGGAGTCGTGATACTGCTGCTGTTGCTGCTACTGCTGCGTCCGCTGCTCGGCTCGCTGGGGGCAGGAGCAACCGCACCAACGGCCGTTCCCGAAGCCACCGTGCCAAACAGCGGCCTGTCTACCGTCGCCCCCACCGCCACGCGCCCCCCCAACGCCACCTCCACCATTGGCCCCACCCCAACGGCCACAGCGGAAGCAACATTGGCACCGACGGAAACGGCCGTTTCCCCCAGCGAACCACGCGGCTGCACCCTGTTCCCCAACACCTTCGTCTGGCCTTCCGTCGCTATTAACAGCAACGACTGCGCCCGCACCACCACCAATCTGGCTCTTGGCCCCAATGAACCCGTCCTCATTCTCAACGCCACCCCCGTCACTGCCCTAGGGCCTGACAGCAGCTGTGAATCCCATACGTTTATTGAAATCCAGTCAGAAACCCGCCCTGAAATCCAGGGCTGGGTACTGGAATGGCAAATTCAGCCGCTTGCCCCCGGCGAAAGCTGTGGGCCTTAACCATGCCAATTAGTCTCCCGTTTTCTGGAAGGCACCATGACTGAAACAACAAACCTCATCGGACAGCAAATCAACCAATACCGCGTCACACAGCTCCTGGCCCGTGGCGGCATGGCCGAAGTCTACATCGCCGAAGACACCGAACTCAAACGAACGGCCGTTCTCAAAGTCATGCTCCCCGCCCTTGCCAACAACCCCACCTTCCACGAACGATTCCGGCGCGAAGCACAGGCCACCGCCCGGCTGGAACACCCCAACATCGTCCGCATCTACGGTACAGGGGTCACACCCGACAAACGGCCGTTTCTCGCCATGCAATACATCCCCGGCGGCTCCCTGCAACAGCGGCTACAGCAGCTTGCCAGCCAGGGCCAAACCATGCCCATCGGCCAGATCCTCCACATTGCCCGCCAAATCGCCGCCGCCCTGCAAACCGCCCACGACCACGGCATCACCCACCGCGACCTCAAACCCAGCAACATCCTGCTCGGCACAGATGGCACCCCCTTCCTCGCCGACCTCGGTCTTGCCGCCATGCAGTCCGCCAGCCGCCTCACCCGCACCGACCAAATCATGGGAACCCCCCACTACATGCCCCCCGAACAAATCACCGGTGGCACCGTAAACGGCCGTTCCGACCTCTACGCCCTGGGCATCATCCTCTACGAAATGCTCACCGGCACCGTCCCCTTCCAGGGAAACACCGCCATCATGATCCTCCACCAGCACGTCAACGACCCACCCCCCTCCCTGCTGCTGCGCCGCCCCGGCCTGCCCCAGCCCCTTTACACCCTCGTCGAACGCTGCCTGCAAAAACAACCCGAACAGCGCTACCAAACCGCGCAACAAGTCGTTGCCATCCTAGACCAACTCCTGTCCACCACCGGCAGCGGCATTGCCGCCACCCCGCCCCCACCACCCCCGCCCACCTTCATGCCCCCCACCACCACCCAGCCACCTCCCCCAGCCAAAACCCTGCCCCCCGCCCTCTACGCCGTCGGCGCCGTCGCCCTGCTGTTCGTCGTCTTTGGCCTGTGGCAACTATTGGGAAAGGAGCAAGAACAACCGGCGTTAGCCCAACTACCAACTGCCACAGCAACAACAGAACGGCTCCCATCACCAACCAGCACATCCACCCCCATCGCCGCCAACATCAACAATGAGGCAACGGCTACCATCGCCCAGCCGACAGAGACCCCCACCACCACGCCCACCTCCACCCCGGCCCTCCCCACCGGCCGCATTGTCTTTGACGTGGCAACCGGGGATTTGCTGCCCGAGATTTACATCATGAACGCCGATGGCGGCAACCCCACCCGGCTCACCTTCAACAACGTCCAGGATCAGGAAGCAGATCTCTCGCCCGACGGCCGTTTTATTGCCTACGAAACAGGCGGCAGCGGCCAATGGACGCTCATGATCATGGGTAGCGACGGCAGCAACCCCATCACCATTGGCCCCGGTCGCCTGCCAGACTGGTCGCCAAACGGCCGTTTCATCGCCTACGAAACCACCACCGCCCCCCAGCGCATCGGCATCTACGACGTACAAACCGGCACCACCAGATTGCTCACCCCCACCAGCCAAAACAGCCGTGCCCCCTCTTGGTCCCCCGACAGCAGCCAACTGGTCATCATGGCCGACACCGACAACGGCTGGCAGCTTGCCATTGTAGACGCAAGCAACGGCACCCAGCAATTTATTACCACCGAAGCAGGCAGCAAACGGTTCCCCGCCTGGTCGCCGCTGGGCGACCTCATCGCCTTCAACACCGTTGCCAGCGACAACAGCAACCCCGACCACATCTGGGTCATAGACACCAGCGGCAACAATTTGCGCCAACTAACCCAGGAAGGAAAAAACGGCCGTCCCACCTGGTCTCCTGACGGCCAGTTTCTGGCCTTCAACTCCAACCTCAGCGGCGCCTGGATGATCTACCGCATTCGCACTGACGGCAGCGAACGCACCGCCATCACCAGCGGCGGCAATCATCAGCGGGCGGATTGGGGGATTGGGAGTCAGTAATCGGGTCACTGGAAGAAGTTCAACTTCTCGGAAGAAGTTGAACTTCTAAAAACCACACATGGGCAAGCACCCAAGCCTCCTCCTCCTCCTCGCCCTGTTCGCCGCTGTCTGTTTGGTGGCCGGGGTCATGCTGCTGCGGCCAACGGCCGTTTCTGCCCCCCTGCCCACGGTGATGACCACCGCCGTCGCCATCGCCCAACCCACCATACTGCCCAGCGACACCCCCACAGCCACAGCAATACCCCCTACCGCCACACCAACGGCCGTTCCTTCCCCCACCGCCACACCAATCCCTCCAACCGCCACCCCGTCGCCAACGGCCGTTCCCCAAGCCAACTGGCCCCCCTCCCTCCTCACCGGCGACCTGCAAAGCAGCTACCCACTCAGCACCACCGTCGGCTCACTGGTTATCCATTACCAGCCCGGAACCTACCCGGCAGACCATTTGGGGGAATTAACGGCCGTTCTTCCCCCCATCATCACCGACCTGGAAACCGCCCTCGGCGGCGGCATCGGCCACCCGATTGACCTCTACCTCGCTGGCACCCTTTTTGCCGACAACCCCGCCCTGCAAGGGTTAACCCAATCCTATGAATTCCAAACGGCCGTTCTTGTCAACGGAGCGTTCCACCCCGGCGAACGGGATTACATCCTTGCCCACGAACTCGCCCACATCATCGCCACCCACCGGCTCGGCCCCGCCTCCTCCCCCCTGCTCCATGAAGGCTTGGCCGTCTATCTGCCCCAAGCCCACCTCGTGCAAACGGCCGGTTATTTGCCCCACACCACCCTTTGCGCCATCGCCCAGCAAAGCGGCCAATTCAGCCCCATCACCGAACTGGCACAGCAGGGGTATGGCCCCACCACCTTCGGCGGCCACATCCGCACCTTCATCCACTACAACCTCAGCGGCTGCTTTGTCGGCTATCTGCTGGAAACCTATGGGCTGGCGCAGTTTGATGCGGTGTATGAGAGCGGCGATTATGTGGGCATTTACGGCCGTTCCCTGGCCGAACTGGAAAGTGACTGGCAAGCCACTCTCACCAACATTCCCATTCCCATAGACGGCACACGCTTTTTGCAGCAAACCACCGCCATCGCCACCGCCTATGATCGCTATCTGGCCGCCTCCGTCGGTGGGCAGCACGCCAACTGGCCTGCCTATTTACAGCTCAACCACGCCCGGCTGGCGAATAACCAAGGCCATCTCGACGAAGCCGCCCAATACCTGGCCGAATTTGAAACCCTATTGACCACACCACCTTAACGATGGCGTTTTAGGGCAAAACAAGAAATGGCACAGAGTTACACAGAGAAAGACAAGCGTTTCACAGAGAAAGCCAAGGAAGAAAGGTCTCTCTTATCTTTGCGCCCTTTGCGTCCTTTGCGTTTCAATCTTTTGGTTCTGACTTGTCTAGGGTAGGAAGAAGTATGGACACACAACTGCAAGCAGGAGAGCAATTTGACCGTTTCGTGATCATCAAACGGTTGGGGCAAGGGGGTATGGCAACCGTTTATCTGGCCCAGGATGTGGAACTACAGCGGCCGGTTGTCCTCAAAATCATCGCCCCTGCACTGGCGCAAAACGACCAGTTTATGGCGCGTTTTCGCCAGGAAGCGCAGGCCACCGCCCGGCTCAACCACGCCCACATCGTCCAGGTGTACACAACCGGGGTGCTGCGGGGGCTTGATTTGCCCTACATGGCGCTGCAATATATTGAAGGCGGGTCGCTGGAAGAGCGCATGGCAGCCGCCCCCCTGACCCCCATCCACGCCCTGACTATTGCCCGGCAAATGGCGGAGGCGCTGGCGGTGGCGCACGCGGCGGGCATTGTCCACCGGGATGTGAAGCCCAGCAATATTTTGCTGCGGCAGGATGAAACGGCCGTTCTTGCCGACCTCGGCATTGCGGTAATGCAGCAAGCCGCGACCCGCCTGACCCAAACCAAAGACGGAATGCCCGGCACCCCCCACTACATGTCGCCCGAACAAGGCAGCAGCCGCACCGTAGACGGCCGTTCCGACATCTACTCCCTCGGCATCGTCCTCTACGAACTCCTAGCCCGGCAGCTCCCCTTTAACGCCGAATCCCCCTGGGGCATCATCCACCAGCACATCTACGAACCCCCGCCGCCACTGGAAGCCCTGCGCCCCGGCCTTTCCACCGCCACCTACCAACTGGTGGCAACCTGCCTGCAAAAAGAGCCAGCCGCCCGCTACCAAACGGCCACCGCCCTGGCCGCCGCCATCAACCAGGCCATCATGGTCGAAAGCGGCATAGCCCCGGCAGTGACTGTAGCAACAGTCGCCACAGCACCGCGCCCGCCGTGGCAATGGGTGCTGCCCGTTTTGCTGGTGGTGGGGCTGCTGATTGGGGGTGGGGTGTATTGGCAACGGGGAAAAACGGCCGTTTCCTCCACCCCGCTCCCCATCCTCGCCAATATCACCCCCACCGCCACTCCATTCCCCACCGCCACCCAACCGCCCCCAACCTCCACCGCCCTGCCCACCTTCACCCCCGCCCCCACCTTCACCCCCGTTCCCCCCACGCCTGTCCCGGCAGTTACAGTCCCGGTCGTCACCACTCCGATGACGGCCAGCCAAAACATCCTCGCCTATGAATGCGGCACACAGGGCAGCAAGGTCATCTATCTCTATCATTTGGAGAGCGGACAGGAAATGATGCTGCCCAACCAACCCTTCAACAGCATTGTCCCTGCCTTTGCCCCTGACGGCAGCGAAATTGTCTACAATTCCAAAGAAAGCGGCTATTGGCACCTCTACAGCAGCACGCTCGATGGTTCCAACCAAACGCAAATCACCACTGGTGAAGAAAGCAACTATGAGGCCGTCTGGTCGCCCGACAACAGCCAACTGGCGTTTGTTTCCAACCGCAGCGGCAACGACCACATCTACATCATCAACCGCGACGGCAGCGCCCTGCGGCAGCTCACCTCGGCGGGGGAGTTTAACAACGATCCATCATGGTCGGTCAGCAATCAGATCATTTACGAAAGCAACCAAACGGGCCGCTACAACATTCAGCTATTGCCGGTAAATGGCGGCGCACCCGTTATGCTGATCCAGCAAGGGGTATCGTCAACCACCCCGGCGTGGTCGGCCAATGGGCAAATGGTCGCTTATGAAAGCCGGGTGGGTGAAGCACGCCATTTGTGGGTGGCAGCGGCCGACGGCAGCAACCCGCTGCAAGTGACATTTGAAGGGCTGTTGAATGAACGACCGGCGTGGGCGCCAAACGGCCGTTTTCTCGCCTTCCACTCCAACTACCAGCAGCCCAACGACAACGCCTACGACATTTGGACAGTCGAAATTGCCACCGGAACCCGCCAACGCCTCACCCAACGTGGCAATTGCTTCAACCCAGCCTGGACAGAAACCAGGCTGGAAAACACCGCTTTCGCCGCCGAGCCTTGATATTAGAGATTGGAGATTAGCCGAGTCTCCAGTCTCTAATCTCCAATCTCCCAATTCAAACCGGCGACACACCCACACATTGTGGTATACTCACGATATCGTTTCCTTATTTCTTTCAGCGAAGGTTTACCGCTATGCTAGATGCCAACACACTCATCGGTCAAAAAATTGGTCGTTATCTTGTAGAAGAACATATTGCCCAGGGCGGTATGGCAAACGTTTATCGGGCAACCGACACAGACCTGGATCGCCAGGTGGCGTTGAAGATTATGCTGCCGGAGCTGGCGCGGGATAAACAGTTTGTGGATCGTTTCCGGCGGGAGGCGCAAGCGGTTGCCAGGCTGAACCACCCCAACATTGTCCAGGTGTATGGCACCGATTTAACCCCATCGCAGCAGCCGTATATTGCCATGCAGTTTATTAACGGCCGTTCCCTGGCCGAAATCCTCCAAAAGCTGGCCGAAAAAAGGCAAACCATCCCCATTCCCGATGTCTTGCTCATGGTGCGCCAAATCGCCGATGCCCTCCACGTCTCCCATGAAGCCGGCATCATCCACCGCGACATTAAACCCAGCAACATCCTCATCCGCCCCGACCGTACCCCCGTGTTGGTAGACCTGGGCATTGCCGCCCTTGACAGCAGCCACACCCGGCTCACCCACACCGGCAACCTGCTTGGCACCCCCCACTACATGTCGCCAGAGCAAATTAAAGGGGAACAAGTAGACGGCCGTTCCGACATTTACTCCCTCGGTGTCATCCTCTACGAACTGCTCTCCGGCCAACTTCCCTTCAACATGCCCTCCACCATGGCCGTCATGCACAGCCACGTCTATGAGGAACCGCCACCCATTGAGCAACTGCAAAGCGATTTGCCAACCGACATTCGGCGGCTTGTCCACACCTGTTTGCAAAAGGATCCGGGGCAGCGATTAACGGCCGTTGAACTCCTCCACGCCCTCGACCACATCATGGGCGACACCGGCCGGCCACTACACCTGCCCAATCCCCCCCTACCCCCAGCCACGCCCCCAACGCGCCCCAAATGGCTCTACGCGGCCGGAGGCATCGCCGCCCTCTTGCTGCTGCTGTTTGGCGCATTCCAGTTTGGCCTTTTTTCCCAAGAACCAGAAACCGCAGTTCCGGCTATGGCCCAAGGCGTGGTTGCTACGCTTGAAGCATCCGACGACAGCACAGCCGAAGAGCCAACCCCGCTACCCACATCCACCCTCCTTCCCACGGTCGCACCAACGGTTCCGGCAGCCACCGACACCCCCGCCCCAACCGCAACTCCAACAGCTTCACCAACGGCTTTACCCATATCACCCTTCGGCCCGGAAACCATCGTGCTGGCGCAATCCCCCGGCGGCACCCCCATTGAAGTCGTGCGTTTTGGCAATGGCCCCAAAAAGCTCCTCTTCGTCGGCGGCATCCACGCTGGCTATGCCCCCAGCACCGCCTCTTTGGCAAATCAGCTCATCACCTACCTGGAGGAAAATCCGCAGGAGGTACCAGCCAACGCCACCGTTTATATCGTCCCCATGCTAAACCCGGATAGCGACATTGCCTTTGGCGAAATTGAGGGGCGACTGAACGACAACGGGGTTGATCTGAACCGCAACTGGGATTGCCAGTGGAAACAGGATGCCAACGTTCTGGGGGTGCTTGTTCGCGGCAGTGGCGGCACCGCCCCGTTTTCCGAACCAGAGGTGCAGGGGCTGATGGCGTTTATTGTGGAGCAACAGCCAGCGGCCGTTGTGTTTTGGGCGGCACGGGCATCACGCGGGTTGACTTCGCCGGGGTCCTGTTCGACACAAACGGCCGTTTCCGGCACCCTCGCCCAAACCTATGGCAACGCCGCCAACTATGAAATTGGTGACTTCGAGCAGCTTTTCAACCAAATTCTGAACGGCGATGCCACCAACTGGCTCGATCAGGAAGGCATCCCCGCCATTTCCGTCCTAATCAAAGATTACAGCCGCGTAGACTGGGACGATAATTTAGCCGGGATCCGCGCCGTCATTCGTCGCTTTGGCAGCTAGACAACCATGAAGCAGCCACCCGCAACCCTGTTTTTCTTGCTGCTCCTCATGCTGGCCTTGTTTGGCGGCGGCGGCTGGCTGCTGCTGCGCGATCAGCCAGCGACAGCGGTGGCGTTTGTGCCTGTAGTTACGCCAGGCCTGGGGCAACCCACCGCCGCCCAGCCAACACCCGTTCCCCCCTCGGCCACCATCCCCCCCACCAGCACCCTGTGGCTCACTCCCACTGCCACCCCACCAGCCACGCCATCTGCCACCCCCACGGCCACCCCTACCCTTTCGCCCACAACGGCCGTTTTTGGCACCATCACCACGCTGGGGTATTCGGCCGGCGGTCGCCCCATTCAGGCTTACCAGTTCAACAGTGGGCCGGACAAAATTGTGCTGGTGGGGGGAATGCACGGCGGTTATGAATGGAACACCATTGTGCTGGCCTATGAAGCGATTGACTTTTTTCTGGCAAATCCAGAGCTTGTTCCCGATACGGTGACGCTGTTTATCATTCCGGCCGTTAACCCGGATGGGCAGTTTCGCGTGGTGGGAAAAAACGGCCGTTTTGCTCCCCTCCCCGCACCCACAGAAACCGCCACCGCACCGGCAGAGGCGACTGCTCCACCAGCAGAACCTACGCCCAACACCTTACCCGGCCGCTTCAATGACAACGGCGTAGATCTCAACCGCAACTGGGACTGCCTGTGGCAACCCACCGCCCAGTTGCGCGACCGAGCCGTTGACCCCGGCTCCCACCCCTTTTCCGAGCCCGAAACCATCGCCCTGCGCGACTTCTTTTTGGCACAGCAGCCTAAAGCCGTCGTCTTTTGGCACAGCGTCGCCAACGGAGCCTATGCTGCCAGTTGCCCAGAGCTTTACCCACCCTCCTTTGCCCTCGCCACCCTCTATGGCAACGCCGCCCGCTACCCCATCAACGAAGCCTTCACCAGCTACCCCATCAGCGGCGATGCCAGCGACTGGCTGGCAAGCCAAAACATTCCCGCCATCACCATCGAACTTCGCACCGCCTACCGCACCGACTGGGCGCAAAACCAGGCCGGCATCCTCGCCTTGCTTAACGGCTATTCAACAACACTACCCTAATGCCCAATTAAGAAGTTGAACTTCTGCGAGAAGTTCAACTTCTCGCAAATGTCTGTCACCCAGGTGACAAATGTCTATTGTCATCTTCTCATTTTCCGTTAAACTTGAAGGGAATTTCATCGGAGAAGCGACTGTGTCAGACAAACAAATAGGGCGTTACGTTATTCAAAAAGAGCTGGGGCGCGGCGGTATGGCAACCGTTTATTTAGCCGTTGACCCTCATTTCCAGCGGCAAGTTGCTATTAAAATGCTGCCTGAACAGTTTAGCCGCGATGCCTCCTTCCGCGCCCGTTTTGAGCAGGAAGCACGAACGATTGCCCGGCTAGAACACCCTGCCATTGTGCCAGTTTATGATTTTGGGCAAGAGAAAGGACAGTTGTTTCTGGTCATGCGCTATATGCCCGGCGGCTCGCTGCTGGAACGTGTGACCCAGGAGCCAATGTCGCTGTTTGCCGCCGCCAAAGTGGTGCGCCGCATTGCCTCGGCTCTTGATGATGTTCACCGCCGCAGCATCATTCACCGCGATCTCAAACCCGACAACATTTTGTTTGATTTGCGCGACAATGCCTATTTGTCTGATTTTGGCATTGTGAAGCTGGCGCAAAGCGCCCTTACCTTCAACGACCAAACCTTCATGGGTACTCCCGCCTACATGAGTCCAGAGCAGGCGCGGGGAACGATTGAAATTGACAGCCGTTCTGATGTTTATAGCCTGGGGGTCATTCTGTTTGAAATGCTCACGGGTCAGCTTCCGTTCCAGGCCGACACGCCGGTGGGGATGGCATTGATGCACGTGGCCGACCCCATTCCGCAGATTCGGCAGGTGAAGGCAGATTTGCCGCCCAACACGCAGGTTATTATTGACCGGGCATTGGCGAAAGCACGGGTAGATCGGTACGCGACGGCGGGCGAGTTGTCCAATGATTTGGTGGCCTTGGTGCGGGCTACCCCGGGTGCCGTTCCCAAGACATCCCCTGCTGCTCCCACTCCCCGCTCCCAGCCCCCCCCGCCTCCGCACCAGGCAACGCCGCGTGAGGGCGTTCAAAAGCCCAGGCCGCAGCCGCCCCAGGCTCCTGCCCCCCCGCCCCGTGAGCCATCGGCTCCCAGGCCGCCACGCCGCTCCACGCCTATTGAAAAGGTGTCTGTTTCCCAACCCCGTCATGGTAAGCCGCTTGATGTCCGACCACAGGAAGAGAAGCCTGATCAAAAACAGCCAGCAGCGATTTCCTCGCTGTGGCTTTGGGTGCTGATGGTTGTGATGGTGCTGGGGATTGGGTTGCTTTGGTGGAATTTGGCTGCAACCAAACCGCTGCCTGAAGCAGCCACACCTGTAACGGGTGCGGCAGCGTCTATTGCGGTGGCAACGTCCACGAGTACGGTGGCTCCGACGGCAACGGTGGTTGTGGTTGTGGTAGGAGTGGAAACGGCCGTTTCCACCGCAACCCTTCGCCCGACAACACCCCCCACGGCCACTGAGCCGCCAACGGCGACAACCACCCCCACCCCTACGGCTACCGCCAGAGCCACCAACACCCGTGCCGCTACCGCCACCGCTGCCCCCTTTGTGGTGGAAGTCATTTTTGCTTCGGTCAACATACGGGTTGGCCCCGGCACGGTTTACGGCGACGTGGGCTTTTTGAGCGAGGGGGATCGGGTGACGGCTATTGCACAAACGGAGGATGGGAGTTGGTATAATGTGCGGTTGGAAAACGGCCGTTTGGCCTGGATAGCCGCCAACGTTGTTCGTCACATCAACAATACCACCAACCCCGACGACATCCCCATCGCCCTCACCATTCCCCCTGCCCCCACCTCTACCCCCACGCCTGTTCCACCCACCAGTGCGCCGGACAGCCCACCGCCAACGTCGTCGTCGGGTGGTGGCAGTTCTGGTGGAGGCGGCAATCCTACAAGCACGCCGGAACCGCCAAAACCTGTTGTTACCGCAACCCCTGTCCCCCCTTAATTCTTGATAAGCTTTACGATGGTCAAACGTCTTCTAATCGATTCTGTATGGAGAAACTATGAAATCAGAAGTTCCAGTCAAACAGTACAAACTCTCGCAAGGTTTTAAATATAAATTCTTATTTGTAACAACATTTCTCTGCCTGTGCGTTACCTTAACCTTTGCCTCAGCAAAGACCAACACATCTGGTCTGGATGCAGCTTTAATAGATCAAGCCATCACTCTGCCTTCACCACATAACCTACGTTTGCCTTCAACATCGGAACTTGTTTCGGACATTGCTTTACTTGTAACAACACAAAACCAGCTAAATACGTTGAAAGGATTAGGATATGACAGTTGCCAAGAACTCGGCACCTGTTATTTGCAAGTCAAAGATAAAGAAATACTTAGCCTTCAAGCGGCTGGATTTCAATTATTAGTTTTGGCCCAAGCAGTTAAAAACACTTTTTCAAATACAAATACAGCTCCTATAGAAAAAAATTTGTATGGAGAAAATACAACAAACTACTCCATCCTGGATCAAAGCACAACACAATCAAACGTTAACGTGGGTCATGCGCCCGATGGCGCAGTTATTTCTAAAATACGCTACTCATTTCTGATTAACCACACTTATCCAGGCGATCTTGTCGTCGATCTAGAGGGTGGCGATTGCTTCCACGCGTTGTGGAACCGGAATGGCAACAGCACAGATAATGGGCTAGATGATGATCCAGAAAATGATGCTGATATTTTTTTCAACAGAGAAATTTCATCGGGTGGGTGTGTCGGGGAACAAGTACGCTTTAATGAAAATTGGTATTTACATGTAGAAGATCAAGCTGTAGGAGATGTTGGATATATTGATTATTTTCAGGTTTGGGTTTATTACATCATTCCTGTTCAAGTAACGAACGCATGGACAGGAGACGGGAATTGGATACCCAAATCATCTTTCTCACCAGGGGAACAAATCCAGTGGGTTCTAACCGTCGAAAACACAACTGGAAGTTCCGCAACTATTCAGGTTAAATATGAAGTGCGTAACCCAGATGGAACACTGGTAACACCTTGGGAAGGACCTATAACTATTGCTCCTGGGAAATACGATGTGGGATTACCTGGTACTGTCGCTAACTATAATGGCACTTATACCTTAACAGGTTATGGAAATTATCAGGGCGACTTATCTCAAGCGGCCACAAGCTACCAAGTTAAGCAAATCGGTCCAGTAACATATGACTCTCACGTGGTTGATGATGACAATAATGGCTATAGTTCAGGAAACAACAATAGAATTGTCAACTGTGGAGAAAAGATAGAATTAGCCTTATGGTTACTAAATGAAGGCAATGATCTAGCCCCATTAGTTCATGCAACAATGAGTCACAATGACAACTATATTACTGAATTCTATGATGCAGAACCTGTTGATGTTGACATTCCGGGTGGCTCTCGAGGTCAAATCCCTGGTTATCGATTTGGTGTTAATCATAATACACCTAATAATCATTCTATTCAATTTAATCTCAATATTAGTGATGATCTAGGCCATTTTTGGGCAGACACCTTTAATGTGCAAGTTGCCTGTGAGCCAACTGTAACACCCACCCGAACACCGTCAAGAACACCTACACCAACTCGAACGCCAACACCAACTAGAACACCAACCACAACCCCGACGGCAACAAATACACCGACTAGAACGCCTACCGCTACAAGGACACCGACAGCCACAAACACGCCCACCAGAACGCCTACGGCAACAAAAACGCCAACAGCTACTGGTACGCCTACAATGACACCAACAGGAACCAGAACAGCAACCCCAACATTTACGCCAACCAATACCCCAACGAAAACACCAACGGCAACAAGTACGGTGACGAGGACACCGACGGCAACGGCTACGCGGGGTAGTGTAAAACAAACGGCCGTTTATCTCCCCCTCATTCGCAAACCCGTCAATCTCTATTTTGAAGGTCCTTGGGAATTGGAAGATAACGATGATGATGCACATGCCAACGGCCGTTTACGCCCTAACAAACTCTACTACGGCTACCCAGACGACCCGAAAGACTACTTCTTCATCCACCTCAACCAACCGGGGCGCATCATTGTTGACCTACAAAACTACACGGCCACCGGGCAGCTACAGCTTTTCTACCAAAACACCGACACCCGCGTCGCCCTTGCCACCGCCCCACCCTACCAACTTGACTATACAGGCCCAGCCGGAACCTACTACATCTACATCGCCACCACCGAAGGATTCACCACCACCACCACCTACACCCTCAAGGTTGATTATTGAGCCGATACCGTAGGTAAAATATGGTCAAGAAATACGCACAGGTTCCCATTTTCTCAATCGTCGTTTTGATGGTTCTGGTTTCTATTGGCTCTGTGCAAGCCGCAAATCCAATTGCACAGAACGACAGTAATGTAATTACTGAAGGTGCCAGCCTACAGGTGTTTCCTCCCGGTGTGCTGATTAACGACTCAGACCCGGAAGGTGGTCTGCTTATCGTGACCACCCTACCCGTCACGCCGCCATCCCATGGTACAGTTTCACTCAGTAGCAACGGTGGCTACACCTATATCCACGACGGCAGCGAAACCAGTAGCGACAGCTTTGTCTATGAGGTATGTGACAACGAACTGCTCTGTGATACGGCAACCGTACTCATCACCGTTGTCCCAGTCAACGACCCGCCCATACCCATAAACGACTCGATCAATGTAACAGAAGGGGAATCTGCCTCACAATCGCCCCCTGGTGTGCTGGGTAATGACCAGGATCCAGAAGGGGACACGTTGACCGTCAACCCAACGCCCGTCACCCCTCCGACCCACGGCATCTTAACCCTCAATGGCGATGGCGCCTTTGCTTATAGTCACGACGGCAGCGAATCCATCAGCGACAGCTTTGTCTACCAGGTGTGCGACAACGGCACGCCATCGCTGTGCGCCAATGCGACCGTCAACATTACCATTAGCCTGGTCAATGATGCGCCAACGGCCGTTAATGATGAAGCCACACTGCTGGAAGGCAGTTCGCTCACCATGCCCGCCCCTGGTGTACTGGCAAATGACTTTGACCCAGATGTTAACGACGCGCTTCAGGTCAACCCGGCTACACCAATTGTTCAACCCCTACATGGCGTAGTGACGCTCAACAGCAATGGGGGTTATACCTACACCCACAACGGCAGTGAAACAACGTCTGACTCGTTTATTTATCGCGTTTGTGACGCTGGCACGCCGCGCAAATGTGCCGAAGCAACCGTCTATATCATGGTTGAGCCAGTGAACGACGCGCCGCAGCCGCAAAATGATGTGCTGATGGTAGACGAAGGAAAAACGGCCGTTATTCCCACCCCCGGTCTTCTTGGCAACGACAGTGACCCCGAAAACGGTGTCCTGACCGTCACCACCATCCCCATCAACAGCCCCAGCCACGGCACTGTCACCCTGCAAGCTACAGGTGCCTACAACTATACCCACGACGGCAGCGAAACAACCAGCGACAGCTTCATCTACCAGATGTGTGACAATGGCAACCCGTTTCAATGTGGTCAAGCGACGGTGCAGGTGACGATAACGGCCGTTAATGATGCCCCCACCGTTGACCTCAACGGCACCAGCCCCGGCACCGGCTTCTCCGTCCCCTTTGCTATTGGCGGCGGCTCCGTCAATATTACCGATACCGACCTAGGCATAGCAGACCCTGATGATACGCATCTGGAAACGGCCGTTGTCACCATCTCCAACCTGAGAGATAGTGCCACCGAACTACTTACCGCCAACACCAACGGTACCGCCATCACCGCCAGCTACAACATCCACCAGGGGCAAATGATTCTCACCGGCCATGACACCCTCGCCAACTACCGGCGCGTGCTGCAAAGCATCACCTATAACAACACCTCCCTCACCCCCAATACCGCTGCCCGCAACATCAGCTTCGTCGTTAGCGATGGCAATCTCAACAGCAACATTGCCACTTCCGTGGTCAGCTTTGTTAATTCCAAAATCGCCATCAGCGTCACGCCTGAACGGCAAGATGTCAATCCTGGCGAAACCGCCTGGTTTACCGTTGTCGTTACCAATACGGGCAGCGTCCCGCTAACCATTGTCAACGTGGTCAACACCTTGGTAGACAACTGCGACCACACCATTGGCACGCTCAATGCCGGGCAAATCAACACCTATAGCTGTGAATTCCCCAACGTCACTGACAGCTTCCTCAATCTAACCCAGGTCAGCGGCGTTGACCCGCTCAACGACACCGTGAGCGACAGTGCCACGGCCTTTGTCAACGTCAACAATCCAATTCTTCGCATCATCATCCAACCCTCCAGGCAAGATGTGGTCTATGATGCCACGGCCAACTTTACCATTGGTATCCTCAACATCAGCGACAACGTTAACCTCAACAACGTCACCGTGAGCATCCCCGAAGCACCCAACTGCAACCGCACGCTGGGGTCGCTGCCGGCCAACAATAATGCCAGCTACATCTGCTCCCTTGCCAATGTCACCGGCGAGGTCATTCTGCTAGGTACCGTCACGGCCACCAACGCCAGCAACAACAGCCCCATTCATGCCACCGACTTTGCCGAAGTGCAGGTCTTTGATATGGCACTGACACTGAATGCCGATCCTGAAAAGGTGCAGCAGCCAGGTGGGACCATACACTATGCAATAACTGTTGTCAACCAAAGCAGCAACGTTGCGCTAACGCTGGAGAGCTTGCTGAGTGAACCGTATGGAGATATTACAAACCCGGCTAACCCTCTTGTTACGTTTAGCAGTTGTACAACGGGCATTACCATTGAGACTCGTGGCAGCTACACCTGCGCTTTTGCGGCAGAAATTTCTGGGGCAGTGGGTGCGTATGAGGTGACAGTAACGGCTGCTGTATCCGACAGCGACAACCGCACGCTGCAACGGAGCGACAATGCCACCGTTCAAATGATCCCTGTGCAAGTCTACCTCCCCCTCCAACTTAAAGACTATATCAACTACTTTGACGGTCCGTGGGAACAGGAAGCTAACAACGATGCTGGGCATGCAAACGGACCATTGCACCCTAACCAACCCTACTATGGCTACCCAAACGATAACAAAGATTACTTTTTTATTCATCTGAGCCAACCGGGACACATCATTGTTGACCTGCAAAACTACACGGCCACCGGGCAGCTACAGCTTTTCTACCAAAACACCGACACCCGCGTCGCCCTTGCCACCGCCCCACCCTACCAACTTGACTATACAGGCCCAGCCGGAACCTACTACATCTACATCGCCACCACCACTGGGTTCAACACTACGACTCCCTACATCCTCAAGGTGGATTATTAAACTCATAATGTAGGTAGAAATATGGTAAAGAAATACATACATCTTCCCATCTTCTCAATCGTCCTGGTGATGTTCATGGTTTCCGCTGGCGCAGTGCAAGCCCCATTGCTCAAAACGACAGCAATATCATTGCCGAAGATGCAAGTATTCAGGTGGTCGCTCCCGGCGTGCTGATCAATGACAGCGACCCGAAGGGCGGCCCACTAACCATCACCACCGCACCCGTCGCCTTGCCAACGCACGGCACCGTTGTGCTAAGCAGCAATGGAGCCTACACCTCCACCCACGACAGCAGCGAAACCACCAGCAATAGCTTTGTCTATGAGGTATGTGATAACGAGATGCTCTGCGACACAGCCACGGTGTCAATCACTGTTGTCCCCGTCAACGACCCGCCCAACCCCATCAATGACTCAATCAGTGTGGCCGAAGGCAGTTCCGCCTCGCAATCGGCTCCCGGCGTGTTGGGCAATGACCATGACGCGGAAGGCGACACCTTGACTGTAACCACCACACCCGGCACCCGGCTCATTAACCCTCAATAGTGACGGCTCCTTTACCTACACCCACGACGGCAGCGAAACAACAAGCGACAGCTTTGTCTACCAGGTGTGCGGTTCCAGAAGTTCAACTTCTCTCAGAAGTTGGACTTCTAAATCCCATTAACGAACGAACCCTTAACAGTGAGTATCCAGCATTGGTGAATACGGCCGTTTCTGAAATCCTCGGGAATGGTTTGCGTGCTGATGTTTTGGGTGGAGAAACGGCCGTTTAACGCCGCCTCATCCAGTTTGAACTGACGGGCATTGTTAGAAAAAAACAGTTCACCCCCCGGTGCCAGCAGACGGCCGCACGCTTGCAGCAACGCCACGTGATCCCGGTCAACCGCAAACGATGCCTGGCTCATCTTCTTGGAATTGCTAAACGTGGGTGGATCGCACACAATGAGGTCATATTTTTCACGCCGCCGGGCGGCCTCAGTTAGATATTGCAGGCAGTCAGCCGCAATGACACGGTGACGGCCGCTAGTTGCATAGCCGTTGTGTGCCAAATTGCGCTCCACCCATTGGCAGTAGGTTTGGCTAAGGTCAACAGTGGTTGTTTGGCTGGCACCACCGGCCACGGCGTAGACGGTGAAGGAGCCGGTGTAGGCGAAGAGGTTGAGTAGTCGCTTGTTGGCGGCGCGGGCGCGGATCATTTGGCGGGTGGGACGATGGTCAAGGAACAGGCCAGTGTCGAGATAGTCGCTGAGGTTGACTTCAAAGGTGAGGCCGTGTTCCTGAATGAGGCGGACATGATGCAAACGGCCGTATTTTTCATACTGACTTTGCAGCCCACTCTGCACCACTCGCTCCTTCACAAAAAGCTGGCTCGGCTGTAGGTCGAGTGCCATCTGAATTTCATGCAGCATTTCGTTGCGGAGGGTGGCCTGGGAAACGCCCGTTTCGTCCCGCCTCCGTTCATACAGCCACACCACTGCTTCCCCATCATACCAATCCACAATACACGGGTACTCAGGAATGTCGCGTTCATACAGCCGGTAGCAGCTAACCCCCTGCCGCTTCCCCCACTTGCTCAGGTGCTTTTGTCGCTTGCGCAGCCGATTTGCCAACATCATCTCGCTCATAGAAGTGAAGCATACTGGCAAAAAACAGCGGCGGCAACTTTCGCACCACCAAGCACGTTTCAGTTCAAAAAATTATCGAAGGTTTGGCAAAAACCTGCTATGATTGGATGATGGTAAGTGCTGAAGAAGTTGCACACATGACCAACCGCTGCGCCCTGCTGACCCAGTTAACCGCGATGGAACGGCAGGTAGTTGTCAAAAACGGCCGTTGGCGGCAGCTTGACGTTGGCGAATTCTTCTTCCACCAAGGTGAGCCAGCCACCCTAATGTATCTCATTGCCAGAGGGCGGGTTAAGTTAACACAGCTAACCCCAGATGGCACACAAGTCATTCTCAACTACTTTGGCCCCGGTGAGGGGCTGGGCATCATTATTGCGCTCAGCAACATGGCTTATCCATTGTCGGCCGAAGTCGTTGAACTTTGCACTTGTCTTTACTGGGAGAAAGAAACCATGCGCCAGCTTATGCTGCAATATCCACAACTGGCTTTGAATGGGCTGGACATGGTTGCCCATCGTTTTGCCCAATTGCAAGAACGATACCGTGAGGTAGCAACCCAACGGGTAGAGCAGCGAGTGGCTCGCACCGTGCTGCGGCTTGTCACCCAATTTGGCAAGCAGGTAGCAAATGGAATTTTGATTGACATGGCACTTACCCGTGAAGATTTGGCGCAAATGACTGGAACAAACCTGTACAATGTCAGCCGCATCCTGAGTAAATGGGAACAGCAAGGACTGATATCGAGTGAGCGCAAGCATATTGTGCTGTGCCAACCACATCAAATTGTGCTGATTGCTGAGGATTTGCCGTTTGTGAAGGCGGCTTTACCCTAACAGGGTATGTAGCAAACGAAAAAGACCGGTGTTACCCGGTCTTTTTTCGTTTTATGGCTACAATGTGACAACGATGCGGTACGATGAAGGTGCAGTGAGGCTGCGTTGTGCGCTACAATGAGGCTACGATGCGGCTGCGATGAGTGGCTACAATGTTTGCTACAGTGATAACCGGTGACGATGTTAGCTGTGATGGTGACGACGGTGTAGACGACAATGACCGGCTGCAATGTTAAGTGCGGTTTTGGCTACAATGTTTGCTACAGTGATAACCGGTGACGATGTTAGCTGCGATGGTGACGACGGTGTAGACGACAATGACCGGCTGCGATGTTAAGTGCGGTTTTGGCTACAATGCTCGCTGCAATGGTGGCTGCGATGGGTGTCTATGATGCTCGCTACAATGTGTGGTTGTGGTGGTAGCTAAATTGTTCGCTGTGATGTTGTTTGGGTTCGTTGTTTGCTTCGATGTCGGCTGTGATGCTCTGTGTTGTTCGCTTCGTTGCTTGCTTCGATATTGGCTGTGATACTCTGTATTGTTCGCTTCGTTGCTTGCTTCGTTATGCTGTTAGAATACGTGAGAAAAATCACAATCAACATTACATATAGGCCATTTGGGACTATAGTACTATTCTGGGTGTATATATTGGGGTCATATGGGTAAAAAAAGGCAAATTGTGGTGGTGGGGGCGGGGGTTTTAGGGGCATCGGTGGCGTTGCACTTGGCCTGGGCAGGGGCAGCGGTGACGCTGGTGGAAGCTAGTGAACCGGGGCAAGGCACTTCGGCGGTTTCGTTTGCGTGGTTGAATGCGTTTGGCAAACGGCCGTTTCACTACCACGACCTCAACCGACGCTCCATGCAGATGTGGGACGGGTTGGTGCGGCGGCTGGGTGGGGATGCTGGCGTAACGTGGGGCGGCAATTTGCTGTGGGCCGCCACGCCCGCCGGAGCCGAGAGCCTGTTAGCGCAAGTGGCACAGCTCCACGCCTGGGGCTATCCGGCGCGGCTGCTGACGCTGGATGAAGCGCGGGCTTTGGAGCCAAAGCTGGTGATTGAACAGGCAACGGCCGTTTGTCATGCGCCCAACGAAGGACACGTGGATGTGGCGCGGTTTATTCGGGCGTGTGTGAAAACGGCCGTTTCCCACGGTGCAGTGGTTCATACGCAAACACAGGTGGTGGGGTTTGAGCAGGAAGAAGGTGGGAAATTAACGGCCGTTGTCACCAACAAAGGCACCTTCCCCTGCGACACCGTTGTTCTGGCCGTGGGAGCCGACACCCCAACCGTTGCCAGCTTAACCGGCATCGAGGTTCCCGTTTACCATACCTTTGGTGCCACCTTTTACACTGAACCACTGCCACCCATCTTCCACACCGTCTCCTCCGTCCACACCGCCGCCGACAGCAAGATGCAGGTCGCCTTCCGCCAGCTTCCCGACGGCACCCTGGTCTTTTACGGCGGTTCGCACGGCACCGCCGCCGACCGTTCCCTGGGGCGTGATGAGGTCGAGGTAGCACAAGTTTTTGCCCAGGCCAAAACCTTCCTGCCGCTGCTCCACCACGCCACCATTCAGGAAATACGACGTGGGCGACGACCCATTCCGCAGGATGGGCTACCCATCATTGGCTTCACCCAGGCTGTTCCCAACCTCTACCTGACCACCATGCACAGCGGCATCACACTGGCGGCACTGGTCGGCGAATTCACTGCCATCGAGATGATGGACGGGGTACAAATTGACCTGCTGGCTCCCTATCGGTTAGAACGGTTTAGGAATGTGAATTAAATAACCCAAGTTGCTACCTTAAAAAAACAAAGCATAAAAACCTGTCATTTCGATGAGTCTTCGAGCAGAAATCATGTTTCGTCGGCAACAAAGAACGGGATTTCTCGGAGGACATCGAAATGACAGTGGTTAGTATCCATGTAGAAGAAGTTCAACTTCTTCTGAGAAGTTGAACTTCTAGCGCAACTTGTCAATCCTCGTTCCTAAGGCTCTGAGGCTACTCCTCAAGTGCTTTCTCCAATGCTGCCAGAAAAAATTCCAGCGGCAAATCATAATCTCTGGCAGCCGCAGCGACCGTACAGTAAGGCGCAACAACACAACCTATACAAGCCATGTTGAACTGTTGAAAAACCCGAGCCGTTTGCGGCCAGCGAGCCAAAACTTCTTTTACATTCATATTCGCCAACGAATTGTCCCTAGCCATCGGTTACTCCAATGCAAACAGGACGCACGGCTGAATTTGCGGCATTCGCCATTTCGACTCATGGTGGTTAGCAACACAGTCAATATCGCCTTCTCAACAAATTCAGGCTATTTTTGTAGCGTCCGAATGTAGGCGATTATATCTAAAAGTTGGGCATCGGTCAGGGCGGGGTTGCCACCTTTGGGGGGCATATCTATGCCGGTGGTGTTGGCGGGGTCGCCCACCGGCCGGCCGGTTTTGACAAACGCCAAAAACTCTTCATCACTCATGCCGCGAATAAACTCGCTGGTGGTCATATTCTTGCCCAGCCCCTCGATACCAACGCCGCCTTCGCCATGGCACGCAATACAGCTTTGCCCAAACAACGCTTCGCCATTGGCTGCGTCTCCGGCAGGTTCAGCGGTGGGTGGTGGAGCCGTGGGGTCGCTATTTTCGGCCGTTGTGGAGGAAGCGGTTTCGCCACCGCCGCAAGCAACCAGAAAGATTGTCAGGCAAAGCATAAAGATTAGTTGTTTGATTTGTTTCATCATTTTCCTCGTTTGGCGCAAGAGCAGCGATTTATCATCTGCTCCTGCGTGGTTAATCGTTTGTGTGGTTCAATGTGTCGCTGTGCTGTGCGGCGGATTCGTGAAAATGACCCGACAGCGTGGTGGGATCAACAGCCCCGGAAGCGAACAGTTGCTGTAAATCAGCAAAGGTGGTGGTGCTGCCCCCTTGGGCAGCCACATAGTCAGCCGCAGCAGCGGGGTCGGCAAAGGCGATGAGTCCCCAGCCCATGGGGGTTGACAAAGTTGCGCTTTGGACAAGCGTGGCTTTATCAGCCAGCAGCCATGCTTCGCTGTCAAAGTCGTGGACCCAATAAACGTGTACCTGTTCGTGGTGTTTGGAGTCGTAAAGCAGCATGTCGCCAATGCCATCAAAACGGCGCACGTCACCGGTGGTGGTGACATAGGAAGCGGCATAGCGGGATTCGCTAATGATCATGCTGCATTCATCGCAAATATCCTGACCGTAAAGAATTTCGGGCGGGGTGTCGAGGTCGGCGGCGGATTGGCAGCCGAGCAGGAGGAGGGGGAGCAAAATGGCGTATTGCGTATTGCGTGTTGCGTGTTGCACAACTAAATACGCAATACGCAATACGTAATACGTCATAAGAGCAAATGGAGAGGTTCTCATAAGACACCTTTGCGCTTGAAGAGCTGGATGGCGGCGAGGAAGGGGAGGATGACCCAGAGGGTGAGCAGGCCGATGAGCAGGGGGAGTAGCTGGCTGCCGTAGGTGCGGATGGCGTAGATGCCGGCCGGGCCGAGTAGTTCCAGGTTTTGGCGGATGTTAAAAACGGCCGTTATTTTAAACAACTGCAATGGATTGATCAGCGCCAGGGCAAACAGTTGCCCCACATCCAGCCGCAGGATCAACGCCGTCCCCATCAGCCCCAAATCGCCAAAGATGGTTAACCCCAGCCAGAGGAAAAGTGCCAGCCCAACGGCCGTTGCCCCCCGCTGCACCAAAGCCGACAGCAAAAAGCCTAGGCTCAAGCTGACCAGCACCAGCAGGCAGGTGAGCAGCAGCAGGCCAAGATAGGTTGTCACCTGCGCCCCGCCGCCGTTAACCCCAATCAGCAGCCCCGTCAGGCCAAAACCCAGGGCAATAGCGGCCATGAGTGCCAGGGCCAGCCCGATAAATTTGCCCAGCAGTAATTCCACCTGGGTAATTGGCTGCGCCAGCAGGTAGAGCAGCGTCCCCTTTTCACGTTCTCCGGCCAAGCTGAGTGCACCGAGGGTTAGCCCCATCAGCGGCACGATGAGCAAAATGAGGTTGATGAGGCTGGCGCTGGTGCGGCCAAACCCAGCCAGACCATAGTTGCCCGCGCCGGAAAGCGCCAGCGCGGCCAGCCCCAACGACAGCCCGGCAAAGGCAACGGCATAGAGCAAAAACCAGCGGTTGCGCCGCGCATCGCGCAGCTCTTTTTGTGCCAAAATAAAGACGGTTGCCAAATCTATCATCTTATTCCACCGTAAAATCCTCAATAGCAATGCCTGCTTCGTGCAAAACGCGCAGCACCTGCCCTTTTTTGCCGGGAGCCACCTGCACACGCACGCCGCGCCCGTTACGACTGACGGGCATCCCGAAGCGGGTGAGGGTTTGCAGGGCGGGTTCGATGGTTGGCTCTGGCAGGTAGAGGTGGAGGGTGGTTTCCCACCCCAGCCGTCGCTCCAGCTCGTGGGGCGGGGTGTCTATGACCAGCTTGCCCGCTTCCAGCAGCAGCACCCGGTCGGCTAGGGCGGTGATCTCTTCCAGCCGATGGGAGGAGAAAACGAAGGTTTTGCCTTCTTGCTTGAGGGTGTGGAGGAAGAGCAGGAACTCTTCACGGGCGCGGATGTCGAGGTTGGCGGTGGGTTCGTCGAGAATGAGAATGGGCGGGTCGGCTAGGAGCGCCAGGGCCAGGGCCAGCCGCTGCTTGAGACCGCCGGAGAGGTCGCGCACGGGTTTGTTGATGTGGGGGAGCAGCTCCAGCCGGGTGAGCAGGGGGGTGAGGTCGGTGCCGTGGGGGAGTTTGCGCAAACGGCCGTAAAATGTCACCGTCTCACTCACCGTCAAATCATCATGAAAATTCAGTTCCTGCGGCACAAAGCCGATGCGCTTACGCACCGCTTTGCTTTGCTGGCGCACGTCCAGCCCGGCAATGGTGATTTGGCCTTCAAAGGGAATGAGGTTGAGGAGGCAGCGAACGGCCGTTGTTTTGCCAGCCCCGTTGGCTCCCCACAGTGCCACCGCTTCCCCTGGCTGCACCGTGAAGGAAAGGTCGTCAACGGCCGTTAAATTGCCAAAACGGCGGGTCAAATGCGTTACTTCAATCATGCCTGTTTCTCCAACTGCGGGAAGCGGTATGGGTGCTGCCGCAGACGGGATAGTTGAACAATGCCCCACGCCAACAGCAGCAGCAGGAAGGCCGCGCCAAACCACCAGCGCACGGCGGGGCGGGGCAGGGCGGGGGCTTGGCTGGGGATGGTGGGGGTCATAAACGGCCGTTCGTCCACCAGCTTCGGCTGCGGGCGCACAATGGGAAACGCCTTGGCCGCAAAATCGAGGGTGTTGATGGCCGGGCTGTACAAAAACAGCCGCAAATTTGGCTCCTGCGCCACCAGATTTTCAAAAAGCCGCTCCGATTTGTAGGCAATATCGCCAAACCCATCGCCGTTAGCATCAAACCCGGCGTAGTCGCTCCAATAGTTGCCCTGGTCGGCCACCGTCCAACTGTTGTTGGCTGCCGACGACCCGCCCCCGGCAATGGCAACCTGCTCGTCGTTGTCCACAAAGCTGTTGCCCACAAATTCGTTGTGGCGCACGGCCGGCATCATCTCCACGCCAATGTCGTTGTAGGCAAAAACGTTGCCCTGGAAATGGCCGATGCTGTCCACCTCACGCGGGGAGCCATCGAGGTAGGCTCCGGCGCGGTTGTCGAGGAACAGGTTGTCGCGCACAATCGCATCGTCCATGTCTTTGAGGCCAATGCCATAGCCGCTGGGGCCGCGATTTCCAGCGACGGTGTTGTTTTCCATGATCATGCGGCGGCTGTACATCAGGAATGCGCCAACGGAGTTGTTGGTGAGCTGGTTTTGCACGATGTGGGCATCGTCGCAGTACATGAAGTGGAGACCATAACGGCCGTTATTGACCACATTACCCCGCACCGTCAGCCGCTCCGAATACCACAGCACCACGTCGCGCCCCATTTCCACCGTGTTGTTTTCAATGACAACATCATTGCTATACCAGACGCGAATGCCGTCACCGCGCCGGGGAACATCGAGCGGCTTGCTGTGGATGAGGTTGCCGCGCACCACGCTGTTGTGAGCCTGACGCAGGTAAATGCCAAACAGGGTTTGCTCAAAGCGGTTGTTTTCAATGACGGTGTTGGGAGCCTCCACAACGATGCCCGTGTTTTCCTGATCCAGCGAATGGCCGGAATTTTGCACCAGAAAACCGCGCACCGTCGTACCGGGAGCCGTAATTTGCATCACGCTCCCTTCGCCGCCACCGTCAATCACCGGCCAATCGTGGCCGATGAGCGTCAGCGGTTTGTCAATGACAAGGTGACCTTGGTAGAGGCCACCCTGCACGTTGATGGTGTCACCGGGGGCAGCTTGGGCGATGGCCTGGGCTAGCTGGTCGGCTACAATGCTGTTGGTCTGGGCAGTCACTTGACCCACGTTGGCCAACAATAGCAGACAGACAAGCCACAGGGATAATTGTTTGCTGTTCACTGGGTACGTTCCTTGTCAACCAGTGGTTTGAAGGCTTGGCGGTGATAGTAAAGGGCGGTGAGGATGAGAACGGCCGTTAAAAACGCCAGATACAACCCCACCCGAAACTCGGCCACCGTTTTGAACTGCCCCACCACTCCTTCCCCCAAAATGGGCGGCACAAACGGCTTGATGGCGCTGCTCAACGGCGCAGTTGGGTCGAGGTTCAGGCCAAAGTTACGCATCCAGAAGTACATATCGGCCAAAAAGGCAAAGGGCATCAGAACGGCCGGCAGCGTAAATAGCACAACCCATTTGGTGTGGACAAACACCGCCGCCAAAATGAGCAAACACAGTACCCCAATTGCCAAAATGCTCACCGACCGTTCTAGCTGCGCCGCTTCGCCCAGCGGCCGCATCCCAATATAATGGTTCAGCCCGTCAATCTCGGCCACATCGCCCGTCAGTTCATTGACATAAACCACCACTTCCAGCCCGCCGGGATATTGCGGTGCGTGCAGCGTCATCTGCCAATAAGGCAAAAAGATGGAAATCAGCAGGATAACCGCCGCCACAGCAAATAGCAGCGTAGGCAAACGATACTGCATACGAACAGTTTCTGGGCTATCCGTTGGAACCCGTGGCCCAACAAAATTCTTGAAGATACTCATGGGTGGAGGGTAATCGGTAATCAGTTATCAGTTATCAGTCTGAACTCCGATTACCGATTACCGATTACTGATTACTGACTTGGTTCGATCAGCATATAGCCGGTCATTTCCAGATGCAGTGCCGAGCAGAACTCGGTGCAGTAGAAGGAGAAGACACCATCATCGGTGGCATCAAACTCAAAGGTGGTGGCTTCACCTGGCTCAATGCTCAGGTTGATGTTGTAGACAGGAATGGAGAAGCCGTGGGTAGCATCATAGGCGCGTTCGACGTTGGTGATGTGCCAGATCACGTGGTCGCCCTGCTTGATTTCGACGTGTTCGGGGGTGAAGTGGCTGCGAACGGCCGTCATCCAGATTTCCACCTGATTGCCATTGCGCTCCACCCGTTCCTCACCCGGCATCACTGCGTTCGGGTCTTTGGATTGGGTGTGGGGGTTCCAGCCCACTTCAGGATAAACCTCCCACGGCGACAGCTTGTCGGCCTTGATGATTTGGGCATAGTGCGGTTCGCCATCGGGCAACGGCATATCATAGAGTAGGGGCATCGTGTCGCCTGTGCCAGAAATATCGAGAAGCTGGAAGTTCTGCGGCAGCAGTGGACCGACATTGGTGAAGCGGTCAATGGCCCATTTGTTGAGCGAGACCAGGTAGCCGCCATCGGGGCTAACGGTGTCGCCTTCGGCCGCAGAGATATGGCCGACGTTGTAGTGGACAGAGGTTTTGTGTACCAGCGTCCAGTCGGGGTCGTCGTTTAGGTCGGCATAGGGACCACCCAGCGACCAGCGAGCGACGGCACTATCAAGGAAGAGGCTGGTGTAGGCGTAGCCTTTGTTGTCGAATTGGGTGTGCAGCGGCCCCAGCCCCAGCTCAACTTGGGCTTCAACCACGCTGTCAAAGTCGAGAATCGGTACGCCGTAGTCGTCGGTTTCAAAGTTTCCGGCCGCAATGGTGTCCTGGATTTTCTGGAAGCTGTAGACGGTCACATGGGGGTCGAGCTTGCCGGAAACAACCATGTATTCGCCGCCGGGGGTTACGTCTACCCCGTGGGGGCTTTTCGGTTCGGGGGCAAAGTAGAGCAGGCTTTCGGCAACGGCCGTTTCCAGCGAAATCACTGGGAAGCCATTGACATCCATCGTCTTGCCCGCCGCCGCCACCTCAGCCGCTTTGTCGAGGTTGATAATGTGCATATAGTCCATGTCCCGCTGCGAAGCACCAGACTCAAACGGCGGGTTGCCTTCTTCCACGCCACCCGTCGCCATTTCGGTGTTGAACGAGTTGCAGAACACCCAGCCATCGCTGACCAGCTTGCCCGCGTCGCACAAATCTTGCCAGTAGGGGGGCATTTCCATCGAGAAGGATTGGTCGGGCAGCAAACGGCCGTTTTCCCGGTCAAACTTCCAGAACGTCACCATCCCCCGGTAATCCTCGGCATAATTTTCCAGCGAACTATATTCCCACCCCAGCGGCGCGGCATATTGCCCACCTTCAATGATCCAGTCAGTATCGGGCGTAACCATCGCCCCACCGTGGTCGCTAATGGCAATCGGGTTTTTCACAATCTGCTTCGTTTCAAAATCACGCAGGTCAATGACCGCCAAACGGGCATTGGCCTTGTCGTTAATAAACAAATATTGCCCATCGTAATCGCCACCCGTTTCGCTGAGTGCCGGGTGATGGGTGTCGCCCCACAGCACATCGTGGCCGTTAATGTCTCCCTGATCCAGCACCTCCATTGTGTCAACAGCACCATATCCCCATCCTTGCCACGGTTCTGGTGTGAAAACGGCAATCGTCTTCAAAATCCGCATTGAGGGCAGACCAATGACATAGACTTGCCCTGAATGCCCCCCGGAAGCAAACATGATGTATTCATCCAGTTTGCCAGTGGGGGTATATGTTTTCAGAGCGGCGGCCACGTCATCGGGGGTTAACCCACGTGCCGCAATGATTGAATCGGCATCTGCACCTAGCGCGGCCGACTGGCCTCCTTCAGCCGGGGCGGCAGCAGATGACGCATCGCCGGGCGTGTCTTCACGCTGGCAGCTAATGACCAGCGCGACGACCGCCAACAGCAGCAGCACCACGCGCCATAATGCTGTTGGGTCAAATTTGTTCTTTAACTGCATCTTTCTGCACTCCTCATCACTGAGCCGTGGCTCAGATCGGTAAATAGCTTTTGCCTGCTTATGGCAGGCTAGAATGGATGCAGTGTAACAAACGGCCGTTTCCCCTTCTTTGCACTTTTGCAAACCAGGGGGAAATCAAACAAATCGACATGTCGTGCAACCCAGCCACACCCTGATACAATAGCCATATGGAACAACAACTCCCCCAACTCGCTCAACAGTATCAGGACGACATGGTTGCCTTCTTGCAAGCATTGGTGCAAATTCCGTCGGTGAATGGCCGGGATGACGAAACGGCCGTTTCCCAGCGCATCATCCAGCAAGCCCATCAGCTTGGGTTTGCCGCCGAACTCGTTGCCAAACAGCCCCAACGCGCTAACGCGGTTCACCGCGCCAATGCTGTCGTGCGCTGGGGGCAGGGGCCACGCAAATTTGCCATCATCGGTCACGTGGACACCGTGGCCGAAGGGCCAGCCGACCATTGGAGCGTGCCGCCATTTGCGGGGGTGATCAAAAACGGCCGTTTAATCGGACGCGGCACCTCCGACAACAAGGCCGGGATCGCCATTGGCCTCTACACCTTGGCCCTGCTGCGCGACCACGGACTGGTTGACCCCAACGAGGTTGAGCTGATTGTTGCCGGGGTTGTTGATGAAGAATCGGGAGCGACCAGCACCCTGGGGGTGCGCCACCTGCTGGACAGCGGCCACTTTGCCGGGGTAGAAGGGGCCATTTATGCCTACGCCAGCGACATCGTTTGCGTGGGGCATCGCGGGCTGCTGCGGCTGGAGCTGACGGCGCGGGGGCAGGCGATCCACAGCGGTTTGCCCGCCTGGAGCCAGCGCAAAAAAGGGGTCAATGCCGTCACCGGGCTGGCGGCGGCGCTTTTGGCGCTGGAGGAATTAAACCTTCCTGCCCCGCCGCACCCGGCGTTTGACCATTTGGGCTGCACCGTCACCCCCGGCACGCTGATTCAGGGCGGCACGTTTGTCTCTATTGTGCCGGATTTGGCAACGGCGGCGGTGGATATTCGGCTGATGCCGGGGCAGGCGGTGGAGGGGGTGTTAACGGCCGTTCAAGCCACCCTCGACCATATTGCCGCCCAACGCCCCGGCCTTTCCCTCACCGCCACCGTCACCACCAGCTTCCCCGGTGCCGCCATTCCCAGCGACCACCCGCTGGCGCAAATTGCCCAGCACCACGCCCGCCATGTCACCGGTGCCGAATGGCCGATTGTGGGGGCTGGCCCCGGCAACGAAGGCTACATGCTCATCGGCGCGGGCATTCCCACCCTCTGCGGCTTTGGTCCCAGCGGCGACAACGCCCACGCCCCCGACGAATGGGTGGACCTGACCAGCCTGCACCAAACCGTTGCCGTTTTTAGCGGCATTATTTGCGATTATTTAGACCAACAAGCATCTGAAAATAGAGATTAGAGATTAGAGATTGGAGATTGATGAACTTTCATAATCTCCAATCTCTAATCCCCAATCTCCCCAAAAGTACCAATCACTGCCCATGTTCTCCTTCCCCCCCTATCCCCCCCTCTTCTGGCCGACGGCCGTTTTTGCCATTCTCATCATTGGTATCTCCAAGGCCGGGCTAGGCGGTGGCATTGGTGCCATCGCCACGCCACTGCTGGCACTTTTCATCCCCGTGGCCGATGCCGCCGCCCTGCTGCTCCCCATTTTGATCGTGGCCGACCTGTTATCCATGCAGCATTACCGGCAGCAGTTCGACCGGGAAAGTTTGTGGGTGCTGCTGCCCAGCGGCTTGGTGGGCATTGTGCTGGGGTCGCTTTTTTTCAACTACTTTCGCGGCAATGAGCAGCTTTTAAAAATCGGTATTGGCGTTATTGCCCTGCTGTTTGTGCTGTTTCAACTCAGCCGGGCGTTGATTTTGCGCTCATTGACGGGAAAACGGCCGTCAACCCCCGTCGGGCTGCTGCTGGGAACCGTGGCTGGGTTCACCTCCACCCTTGCCCATGTGGGTGGACCACCAGCCACCATCTACCTGCTGCCGCAAAAGCTGCCGCGCCATTTGTTTGTTGGCACCACCGTTGTCTTTTTTATGGTTGTCAACATCGTCAAGCTCATCCCCTACGCCTTTTTGGGGCTGCTGCGGGTGGGCAACATTGGCGCGACGCTGTTGCTGTTGCCGCTGACGTTTGTGGGGGTGCGGTTGGGGGCGTGGTTAAACGGCCGTTTAAACGAAAACCTGTTCAACGCCATTGTCTACACGCTGCTCACCCTTACCAGTCTGGAGCTAATCCTGGGGTTTAATCTGATCGACTTGCTTTTTGGGTAACCGCTCCCTTCCGCTACCTCTAGTCGTCAATTTGAAATTAGGAACGAGAATTAAACAAGTGACGCAAGAAGTTCAACTTCTTCTGAGAAGTTGAACTTCTAAATTAAGCATACAAGATACGCAAGTAAGAGCAGGCGAGGCAATCGGTGAGTAGGCTATCCGTTTAGGCTGGCGTTTTGGTCAATTACTTCTCCCCTACTCCATTTCAAACTGAGAATTGCTGAAAAATCACCCGACATCTGGAATAGGGAAAGGTGAATAGCTACAATTACAGGAGAAGTTCGATTTCTTGTGAGAAGCTAAACTGCTGAATGGATAAGTTATTTCATTCTCATTTCTAAGGAGGATTAAATAAGTGACGCAAGAAGTTCAACTTCTCCTGAGGAGTTCAACTTCTAAATGGGCAAATTATTTGATTTCCTTCCTAAGGTTCAAAGGAGCTTGACAGAGATTAAAATAATGGATGCTGCTACAAAAGCCAATCTTGAAAAAAAAGTATCAGAAGAACTAAAACTGCTTAATTTCCCGAAAAGTGCATGGACAATGCCGCATTTTACGCAATGTGGAGAACCCATTCTTGATGCACTTATCATAGGGGCAGGAATGGCAGGGCTTTCTATTGCCTTCGGCTTAATGTGTCAAGGTATTACTCGAATTTGTGTCGTGGATCGTCACTCACAAGACAAAGTTGGATCCTGGAACACTTTCGCCAGAATGCCCGAGCTACGCACACCAAAGCTGCTTACAAGTATAGACCTCGGTATCGCCTCACTCACCTTTCAGGCATGGTTTAAAGCCATATATGGAGAGGATGCCTGGGCCAACCTAGAAAAAATTTCCCGTGATGATTGGGTGAACTATCTTTCTTGGTATAAAAACATCCTCAAAATTCCTGTAGAGTACGAGACATCTGTAGAAATGATTGATTGGTCGGCACAAGACGTTTGTCTTGTTGTGACATTATCTGGTGCCAAAAAGAGGTTATATGCACGCACATTAGTGTTAGCGACGGGATATGATGGTTCTGGAGAATGGAATTGTCCCAAAATCATATCGGAGTCTTTGACCCCTGACCGTTATGCTCTTGCATACGGCGATATTCTGGTTCACCAGCTTCAAGGCAAACGAGTTGGTGTTATTGGTGGAGGCGCGTCTGCTTATGACCATGCCATTTTGGCGGCAAGCAACGGCAGTACTCAAGTTAGTATCTTTCACCGACGATCCAAAATGCCAACCTATGATCCATTTGCCTGGGCTTCATTTCCAGGTTTTTTACAACATTTTGCTGATTTGCCAGACCGTCTACGGTGGAAGTTTATACAAGAATTTCAGCACGCTGGACAATTTCCTTCGGCAGAAACGTTCAAGATCGCAAGTCAGTACTCTCAAATTACCACTCATTTTTCTAGTCCAATCATTGCAGTGCGGTCTACAGAAGACAGCGTCGTTATAGAAACTCCTGTAGCGCAGCACGAACTGGATTTTCTAATTATCGCAGCGGGCGTTCAAATCGAACTTTCAAAGCGTAAAGAGTTAGGCAACATACATTCAAAAATAGCTTTGTGGAAAGATCGTTACAGTTATGAGGAAGCTGGGGAAATATCTCACCTGGAAAACTATCCATACCTTGGTTCACATTTTGAATTTACTGAAAAACAAGCTGGTCAAGCCCCGTGGCTTTCTCGTATTTTCAATTTCACATTTGGTTCTACTTTAAGTATGGGTGTAAGTGGTGGAAGTATACAAGGCATTATTTATGGGGTTCCCCAGTTGATACGCGGTATTACCCGTCATTTGTTTATTGAGGATAAAGATCTGTATTACACATCACTTTTGCAGCGCGACGTGCTGCCTACTACCCATCCGCACGCAAAAACAACCTTGGGATTTAGAAGTTCAACTTCTTTCAGAAGTTGAACTTCTGGAACTGCAATTAAGTGCGCAGGAATCAAAATCAGGAGATTGGGGGTTAAGTGAACTGTAGAGGACGCAAAGTTTTAGCTGGTTTTCATCTCCTTCTTTATGCCCTCTGCGAACTTTGCGGTTCAAATCCTGAAAAGTCATCAGAGCCTGATCCCTAATCTTCCAAGCTCTCTACAACAATATGAAAATTCTCATCATCGGCGGCGGCATCGTTGGTCTCGCCACCGCCTACACCCTCAACCAACGCTGGCCCGATGCCCAGATTACCGTGCTGGAAAAGGAGCCGTCGCTTGGTTTCCACCAGTCGGGGCGCAATTCGGGGGTGCTGCACAGCGGCATCTATTACAAACCCGGCTCGCTGCGGGCCAGCAACTGCCGCGAGGGAAAGCGGCTGATGGAAGCGTTTTGCCAGCAGGAGGGCATCCCGTTTACGATTTGTGGCAAGGTGATTGTGGCGGTGGCGGAGGCCGAACGGCCGTTTCTCCACACCCTCTACCAGCGCGGCCAGGCCAACGGGGTCAACTGCACCCTCATTTCCGCCGCCCAACTGCGCGAAATTGAACCCCACGCCGCCGGAGTGGAGGCGATTCACGTGCCGGAAGCGGGGATTACCGATTACCGCCAGGTGTGCCAGCGGCTGGGAGCGCGATTGGTGGAGCGGGGGCAGCGGGTGGTGTTGGAAACGGCCGTTACCACCATCCACGAAACCCCGCATGAAATTATTGTCAACACAAACCGGGGAGCCTTCACTGCCGATCTGCTCATCAACTGCACCGGGCTGCACAGCGACCGGCTAACGCAGCGCGGCGGAGCCACCCCACCCGCCCACATCGTCCCCTTTCGCGGCGAATATTACGAGCTGCTCCCCGCCGCCCACCATCTTTGTCGCGGCCTCATCTACCCCGTCCCCGACCCCAACTTCCCGTTTTTGGGCGTTCATTTCACCCGCATGGTCTCCGGCGGCGTGGAGTGTGGGCCAAATGCGGTGCTGGCACTGGCGCGTGAGGGGTATGGCTGGGGCAATATCAACCTGCGCGACCTGGCAGAAGTGGTGGGTTATGCCGGCTTTCGGCGGCTGGCGGCCAAATATTGGCGCACCGGGCTGGGGGAAATGTGGCGGTCAATCAGCAAGCGGGCGTTTGTGACGGCGTTGCAGCGGCTGGTGCCGGAAATTACAGCAGAACAGTTGGTGCCCGCTCCGGCCGGCGTTCGCGCTCAGGCTCTCCTGCCCGATGGCTCGATGATGGACGACTTTGCTTTTGTGGAAACGCCCCGCATCATCAACGTTGTCAACGCCCCCTCCCCCGCCGCCACCTCGTCGCTGCAAATTGGGCAGACGATTGCCGAAAAGGTGGCGGGACGCGAGATTTCCTGAACAGCGCGGATGAAAATCAAAGATGGCGCAGATTTTGCCGATTCATCCGCGTTCTGTTCAGGTGTAAGGCGGATTGGCAATCCGCCTTACTTGTCTCAAAACAGCAGGTTGAAGAAGGCACTGATGAGGATCATCATCAAGATAAACAAGCCTAAAACGCCGACAATGATGCTGATAATCGTGCCAATGCTGGTGCGCTGCCGTGTGATGGGGTGGCCGACAACGATTTGGTAAACGGTCTGGACGGTTTCGCTGATGATGTTGTCCAGGTTCCACGGCTCAACGCCGACCCATTCCCATCCTTCGCGGTGGACGGGGATGAGAAGTTTGGGGGCAGCACTGTGGCTAACGGCCGTTTCATACCCAACATCCTCAGCCGCCAGCGGCCAGGGGGTGATGATCAGTTCAGCCTCAGCCAGCGTCGCTTCGGGCTGAGACGTGCCACTCCCAATAGCCTGCAAGGTGGCAAAGGGGAAGGTTTGATGCAGGGCGGTTAGAAGGGGTTGAAAACGGCCGTTTTCGCCACCAACCACCGCCACCCGCAGCGAATCGGGCAGCGTGGGGGTTTCCAGCAGGCTGCTGTCGTGGCGCAGCGCAGCCCCATGATACAGCCAAACCGCCACCGCCATCAGCCCATAGGCAACCGCATGGGGTAAATCGCTGTCCAGATTGCTGCTGCTGGCTCCCAACACCAGCCCAACCAACCGATAGACAATGTAGATAGCACTGCCGAGGGCAGTCATGGTGGCGACAAAGATGTAGAAGTAGAGGTAAATTTTGCGCACGATGTCTTCGCGCTCGTCATGACCAAGATCGCCGGGCTGGGTAACGGCCGTTTGTGCCAGTCGCCAGGGCAGCAGCCAGACGGGCAAACCCGCCACCAGGGCGGCGGTGAACCAGGCCAACTGTTCGCGCAGGGCGGTGACAAAGGCGGTGTTAAAGGAGCGAATCAGCACGCTGATAATTCCGCCCAACCCCACCAGCACGGCCGCCAGGCCTATGGTGGCGATGAGATACCAGTAGAGGCGGCGGATGGTGGCCTGTTTGGGCTGTTCCGGGCTGGCCTGAATATCTTGCTGCAGGATTTTGGCGTGGTAGTACCAGAGGGCAGCGGTGACGATGATCATGGCGATGGAGTCGCGGATGTCGCCGGGGGGATCAAGACCGAGTAAGGTTTGAAGGATTCCAGCCAGGATGCCGGTGGCGGCAGCAACGGCCGTTAATGCTGCCACAAAAATAATCAGGTACAGGTAAAACTTGCGCAGCGTGGAATGTTCTTCGTCCGGGGATTGGGTAAAGAGTGCCTGGGCTTGCCGCCAGAAGATGAGCCACAAGGGGACGCCGACGATTAGGCGAGCCAGTTCGGCGGGGAGGGGGGAGGTGGTGTTGATAACGGCCGTTTGTGACCCAAATTGCCCCAGCAGCCATTGCAGCAAGGTGATCGCGCCAATCGCGGTCATTGTCACCCCGGCAGCGGCAAAGCCAAAGTGGTGCCAGCGGCGGGTGGTTTTGAGAAAATCGGCCGTTGGCAGTTCTGCGACTACCAGCCGATAGTGATAAAACAGCAATGGAGCCAGCACCAAGGCGGGCAACAGATAGCTGAGCGCTTCATCACCCGGTGTTAGCTGCAAGGCATTAATGCGCTGTTCGCCCTGAATGAGAAGCTGGAAGAGAAAGCGCAGCAGGTTATAGCTGTAGGCCAGAGCCGGAATGAGAAAGCTGGCGACGATGGCCTGCAAATACAGACCGCGCACCCATGAACATTGCTCGGCACGGTCTTTGGCAGCCAACCGCTGCGCCCACAGCCAATGAACCATAAAAACGGGCAAGGTGACGATGATGATGGCGATTTGCCAGGAAAGGGAATTTGTTTCCGAGGCAATGCCCGCCTGACGGCTGAAAACCAGCAGGTTTTGCAGCAAGTTAATCAGCCCCCAGGTGAGAGCCTGTAAACTAATCAAGGTCACGAGATAAATGTACCCGCGTCTTATACCAGTCATCTTAACCTCCATATCTGCATTAGGAATGGAAATTACATAACTTACCCATTTAGAAGTTCAACTTCTGAGAGAAGTTGAACTTCTGGAACTGCACAGTTATTTTTGATTGAACCCTTAGGGACAAGAACTACTGTCCCTGTGCCAGCAGTTGAACCAGTAGGCATCGGCCTGGGTGATTTTCCAGCCGTCACCGGTTTGGCTCAGCCGCATCATAAAGGTGTCTACCGATTGGGAGCTATCGAACAGGCCAGAGTGGTAAAAGGTGGTCTCCTGAATGGTGACAGTAGCCTGATTGTCCGTGGTGCGCACGGACTCTACCGCCAGGCTCACGTCATTATCCAGCCGAAATGCCCAACGGTTGCTTTGGATGTCGTCAATAAATTCGTTGACGGTGGCCGGATAGTTGACCAGGGTGGGCGATAGATAGCCATAAGCCCGGTCGTAATCCTGCTGCCGCAGCGACAGTAAATAGTTGTGGGCGATGCTTTCGGGGCTGTCTTCAGTTTGGTATTGGGGTGCGGGGCGGCGCAGGACAAAAATGAAGACAGCAACGATAAGGAGAAGGATACCACCGACGATGATGAGAAGGGATTTGTCGGTATGTTTCATAATCATTTCTCCTTCAGCTTGTTGCCTTGCTGCTCACAATAAACCGAAGCCGGGTTAGGCATGTTAGGTTGCGGCGTCGGGCTGACCTGCGTGGGATTGCAAGCGGCGGAAAGCACCATACAGGTCAGCATCAAAAGGGTGAAAAGAGGTTGGCGAATCATTTGAACCTCCATGTGTATGTTCCCGCCATATAGATAGAGACACCCCTACCGTTAGATTTTAACGGCCGTTTCCCCCCACGTCTATTGTTAAACATCACCCCTTTGCCATGAAGTTCCTCACCCGACGGTTGGAGGAAAACGGCCGTTTTCCTCCTGGCGCAAACGGGCAAGCCGCCGCTCAAACAGCGGCAGCACGGCAAAGCAGGTGCTGGCTACTGTTCTACGATTTGGGTTGGAAGACGTGGGGTTTGAGCAACCCGACCCAGGGGAGGTTACGGTATTTTTCGCGGTAGTCGAGGCCATAGCCAACGACAAATTTGTCGGGCAGGTCAAAGCCTTTATAGCGCAGGGGAATATCTATCAGGCGCAGCTTTTCCTTGTTAAACATGGTGCAAACATCGAGGCTGGCAGGATTGCGAGCGCGTAAGGTTTTGAGCAGGTAGTTGAGGGTAAGGCCAGTGTCTATGATGTCTTCGACGAAGAGGAGAGAACGGCCGTTAACCGGCACCTCCAAATCCTTCTCCAACCGCACCATCCCCTCATGGCGTGCCGCCGCCGAATAGCTGGTAATCGCCATAAAATCCACTTCCACAGGAATGGTGATCGCCCGCAGCAGGTCGGCCATAAACGGCACAACCCCCTTCAACACACCCACCAGCAGCGGGTTTTGCCCGGCATAATCCCGCGAAATCTGCTGCCCAATCGCCACCACCCGCGCCTGAATTTGCTCCGCCGTAAACAAAATCTGGCTCACGTCATCAAACATTTCCCCATACGCCTCTGGCGCAAACGGCTCACTCATCTTATGGCATCTCCTGGGCATCGGTACCCATAAACGGCGCGGCATGCCCATCCTGCCCAAACTTAATCATCAAATTCCGCAAATCGTCCCGTTTTAGCAGCTTGACGTTTACTTCTGGAAATAATGCCTTCAACCGCTTAAGCTTGCGGTTTTTGCGCGAGACCAGCGCCGGCCGCATCGTTGTCAATTCCACATACAAATCTTCGCTCGGCAGGTAGAAGTCGGGCGAAAAGGCTTCGGTTACATTGCCTTCGGCATCCCGCCCCAGCACAAAGGTGCGCGGCTCATATTGCCATTCAATGCCATAATAGTCGAGGATACGGGCAAATTCAGCTTCCATGGGATGGGAAAACGGGGATTGTTCAGTTAATTCCACAAAAAGTTCTCGCAAGGTTGACTTTTCCAGCAGCATAAATTGTAATCCTTCCTGCAAATGAAACAACTCCTCCAATGAAGTTTAACGGCCGTTCTCCCCCGGCACACTGTTAAACGTCACGACTTTACCGTGACCATGCTCACCCATTGTGACAAACGGCCGTTTCCCCCACTAACATTCCTCACTACACCCCTTCCCTGTTTTGCTGCTACACTGGCTATCATTCAGTTTAGGCACCTGCGAACGAATGCCATCCTGAAAACAATCCCCCATGTTCGTCCGCACCCCATTTTTCAGGAGACAAAAATGACTCACACAAACGGTCAGAAAAAAACGGCCGTTGTTTCCCTCACCAACCACACCATCGCCCACACCCTCGAAACCGTTGCCGAATTGCTCGATGCCCAAAATGCCAACCCCTACCGCGTCCAGGCGTACCGCAACGCCGCCGCCACCCTGCGCCAACTGGCACCCTACGTCGGCGACATTTTGCAGCAAGAGGGTTTACCCGGCCTGATCCGGCTGCCCCATATCGGCCGTTCCATCGCCCAGGCCATTGAGCAACTGGTCGAAACCAGCCAACTCCCCCTGCTGGAACGGCTGCGCGGCAGCACCATGCCCGAACAAGTGCTGGCAACCGTCCCAACCATCGGCCCCAAGCTCGCCAGCCGCATTTATGAAACGCTGGACATTGAAACGTTGACCGAGCTACAGGCGGCAGCCTACGACGGCCGCCTCGACCAGGTTCCCGGCTTTGGCCCCCGGCGGCTGCGTGCCGTGCGCGAATCGCTGGCGGGCCGCTTTCGCCCCCGCCCAGCCCAAACTCGCCCCACACCCAGCCCCACTAACCAGCCCCCAGTCAGCGAACTGCTGGATGTAGACCGGGAATATCGGCAAAAGGCAAGAGCGCGTCAACTACCGCGCATTACCCCACGCCGCTTTAACCCCACCAACGAGGCGTGGCTGCCGGTACTCCACACCGAACGGGGCAGCAACCATTACACGGCACTCTTTTCCAACACCGCCCGCGCCCACGAACTGGGCATGATTCGGGATTGGGTGGTAATCTACCGGGATGACGAAGATGGCGACGGCCAGTGGACAGTTGTCACCGCCCAGTTTGGCCCCCTGCGCGGGCAGCGCATTGTGCGTGGGCGCGAAAAGGAGATGCTGCAACACCATGAAAGAGAAGAAGAAACGCTTACGCCAACTTAGCCCCTGGATAGGTCGCCTGCTGCTCGGCCTCTTGCTCCTGCTGGGACTGCTGCTGACCGCCTCAGCCCTCTACAACCGCACCCTGCCCACCGCCTCGGCCACCCCCGACCAGCTTGGCGCGGCGGAAAAGGCGCGGCTGGCGGAATTTTGGCAGTTGCGGCAGCAGTTGGGCGATGGCGTGTGGCCGGGCTGGAGCAATACGCCCTCCCCCGTCATCGTCTACAACGAATCCCACGCCTTTTTGCTAGGCTACCCCGACGCGCCGCCCGACGGCTGGCAAACGGTGCCGCGTGGCGAACCCCACGGCGGCGCGTGGCAGCCCGTCCCCAACGACAATTTCAACGGCCAACCCTACTACGCCCAGCCCCTTCCCGCCGACGGCACTACCCCCCAGGCGTTTGTGGTGCGCGTGGGCAACCGCTGGGTGAGCAGTATGCAGACGATGGCATGGACGGAAATCAGCTTTACCGACCAGCTTCGCCGCGATCTGCCGGGCTTTTTAACGGCCGTTTTCCCCTACCCCCTCGTCACCAACCTCTTCATTCGCGGCAGCGATGGCTACATCGCCCTGCTTACCCACGAGGCGTTTCATGCCTACCAGGGGGAATTGGCTCCAGAGAAGGTGGCGGCGGCGGAAACGGCCGTTTCCCAACAAGAATCCCTTTACCCGCAAAACGATGTCCTGATCGCCAACTGGCAAACCGAACTTGACCTGCTCGCCGCTGCCCTCCAGCCCGGTGCCGACACCGCCAACCTCGCCCGCCAATTTCTGGCGCAGCGGCAGCAGCGTCGCCAGCAGGCCAATCTGTCCCCTGAGCTAATCGCCTATGAGCAGCAGCGGGAGTGGCTGGAAGGGCTGGCGCGTTACGTCGAGCTGGAGATGTGGCGGCAGGCGGCGCAAACCGACGGCTATACCCCCGTCCCTGCCCTGCGCGATGATGCCAAATTCAGCGGCTACGCCACCTTTGACCAGCGTTGGCAGCAGGAGATTGACCAAATCGGCCGCATGGCTGACGGTGGCGACGGCCGTTTTTATTACACCGGCATGGCTCAGGCGGTTCTGCTGGATCGCCTGCTGCCGGGTTGGAAGGAACAGGCGTTTGCCGAGGGGGTGTGGCTGGAGGGGCTGCTGGAAACGGCCGTTCGGTAGGCACTAATTGGCAGTTAACAAAATAAACGGGCAAACAGGAATTGAGATTGCGAGACTGGGAGATTGAGAGATTAGCCGTGGTTAGTCTCTCAGTCTCTTAATCTCCCAGTCTCTGTTTTTACCCGCTTAATTTGTGAATGCCCAAACAGTGCCTATATCGACAAAAAGTTGTCGATAATTCTTTAACACAAATAGGAAAGAACACAGATAAGAGATATTTAAAAATCTGTGTTCCTTCCTATCTATGTTTTTAAACTCTTTAGCCTGTATGGGCTTGCCCTCCCTTTTGCCAGCCAAGTCTGGCAAAAGAGCTAGATCCTCTCTTTGCGCCTTTGCGTGCAATTCCCTGACAGACCCCGGGGTTGGGTGGCAGATCCCTGCCACATCAGCCAAAATACGCCTTTAAATCCACGGCCTCCAGCCCTGGAATCCGCTTGCGCTCAAACAAATGCTTGCGCTCCAGCGGCATCGTGGCGTCAATGGCAATCCGCCCCCAATCCTCCGGCTTGCGCCCGCCGTAAAAACCCGGCACATCCAGCGTAAACACCCGCTTGTCCACCCGCCCCCGCGTCAAAAATGCCCAGTACACGTCATTGAGGTCGTTGATGTCCACGTCCTCATCCACCACCATGCAGCTTTTGGTAAAGTCGTGGTTGACGCCAAAGGCCGACAGCAGCACCTGCCGCGCATGGCCTTCATACTGCTGGTTGATTTTGACGACGACGTTCATCACGTTTGGCACACAGGCCACGTCAATGATGCCGCGACACGTTTTGTTGAGGTGCTGGAAAATTTGCGAGGCAAAAGCGACTTCCAGCAGCCGGTGGTCTTCGGGCGAACCACAGACGAGGCCGTGGAAATAGGCATCGGGGCGGACAACAACGGCCGTTATTTCAAACACATGATTATTCGTCTCCGGCACATAATAGCCCAGAAACTCGCCAAACGGCGCTTCCGGCCGGCGCACGTGGGGCAAAATTCGCCCCTCAATCACCACCTCCGTCTCCAGCGGCACCTCCAAATCAATGGTGCGGCAGCGACGCATTGGCACCGGCTCCCGCGACAGCCGCGCCACCACGTCCAGCTCGCTCTCCTGCGGCGGAATGGGGGCGGCGGCGGCCAGGGCAAATTCGGGCGGCGGCCCCAGCAAAATGGCGGCTTCCAGCGGTTTGTCCATCGCCTCGGCCTTGGCCTGGTAGCGGGTCAAATCGTGGCTGGTGCCAAGCCGCACCCGCAGTTCCTCGTCGCTAATGTGGAGGCAGCGGTGGAAGGAGAGGTTGGGAACGGCCGTTTCCGGATCCTTCGCCAAAAAAATCCCCGCCGTGATATACGCCCCCGCGTCCTTCTCGTGGTAATGAATGTGCGGCAGCTCGCTCATCGCCACCGCTTCCAGGCCGCCCGGCAGGGCCGACTCATCCACTGTGACCAGCGGCTGCCCCGGCTGCGTCATCAAATGCTCCCAGTGGCGGTAAAACGACCCCCCTTTTTCCAACCCAATCATGCTGCCCAGGCGCGGCCGGCTGCCAAACAAATTGGACACCACCCCAAAGCGGCTTCCCTTGACCCGCTTAAACAAAATCGGCCGGTCACTCTCCTGCTGTGACCGCGCCACCACCGCCGCCAGCTCAAAGCACGGGTCAACCTCCCGCTCCACCACCCGCATCTCACCCGCCGCCAATAGTGCATCAATTATTTTTCGCATCGCTTTTCCTCCTTGTTAGTTCGAAACCATACTATAAAGGTACATTTTCTTGTTTGCAGGTAGCAAGTGGCAAGTTGCAAGTCTGATCGGCACACAAGAGTTGCCACCTGTTACTTGCCATTTGCAACCGATCAACAAAATGCCCGTTTATGACCATTCGCAGTATATACAAAATTGCTGGTTTTACCCTCCATTGATAAACTACCCATGTGAAAGGTGTACGCTCACTTCTAGCAAACCGGCTCATGACCTTAGGCATTATCTTCCTGATCATTGCCTTGGTAACGCCAACCGCAACGCGGGCCTATTGCCGCAGCTATGAAACGGTGAGTGTCACCATTGGCCCTTATACAACGGCAACCGTTTACAAGTGGACGGGGGAATTGAGCCACAACACGGTTAATGTTTTAGATCCTCAAACCATGCCGTGGGTTACGTTGCTGTTGTTTGGCTGGATTATTTCCCATTCCCCTACGCTTTTTGCCAGGGAATTTAACCCGAAGCCCGCCACGCCTCCCCCACGTTTTGCATAACTTGCCCCCACTCAATCTGAACAACTGGAAAACTGGCCGCTCTGTGTGGGTTTTGTAATAACGGCCGTTTTTCCCAGCTATTAACCAACAGGCACACCAGGCACAATGAGGTCATTTGTGATCCTTGTGCCATGCAATACAGGCTGTTGTCAACCAAATGAAACACGCCCTTATTGTCCCTGTGTAAACCTGGTGAAACTGCAAGATGCGCAAAATGGAAAAAATAAAGAACGTCTGTTTATTTCTGCTGCTGCTTTTGCTGGCGAGCTGCCAGCCGCCACATGAATTTGCGGGGGCACAGCTATCAGCCCCGCACCCTGCACCAGACACGGTTCTGGAATCGGCAAACGGGGCTGTCAGCTTGCGGGATTTTCAGGGCAAATACACCTTTGTTTACTTTGGCTACACCTTTTGCCCCGATGTCTGCCCAACCACACTGTCCATGCTCAAACGGGTAAAAGCTGGCCTGGGCGAAGCCGCAGATGAAATCGCTGTAGTGATGATTACCGTTGATCCAGAACGGGATACCCCGGAGCGACTGGCCGAATATACGGCTTACTTTGACGAGTCTTTTGTCGGGCTGTCGGGAAACAAAGAAGCCATTGATGAAATAGGTGAGCCTTTTGGCCTCTATTATCACAAGCATGAAGGAAGTGAAAATTCCGGCTATCTCGTTGACCACACAGCGCGGGTCTACTTGCTCGATCAGGCGTCCAATGCCATTGTTGCCTACCCCTATGAGGTAACGGCCGATCTGATCCTCAACGACCTCAACTATCTAATCAAAAATCAATCATGAAGGAGAAAATAAAGTATTTCGCCCTCATCCTGCTTGGCTGGCTAATGGTTTCATGTCACACGGGCCAGCCTGCGGCAGTGGATGCCCGCGACCTCGACCCGTTTAGCCCTGATGCCCTGTGTGACTATACCCTGGGCGATCCAAAGGCGGGTGAGGCTTTGTTTAACCAACCTGCTTTGGCAAATAACGCCGGGTGTGTCAATTGCCATTCATTAAAGCCGGATCTGGTTTTGGTAGGGCCGTCTTTGCACAACATCGCCGAAACGGCCAAAGATCGAATACCTGGTGTTATTGCTGCCAATTACATCTACTTATCCATTATGGAACCCAATCAGCATGTCATGGAGGGGTTTGAAAAAGATGTGATGCCCTTAAACTATGGCACAGAATTAACAACAGAAGAAATTACCAATCTGGTCAGCTACCTGATGACGCTGACTGAAGAAAAATAAGGAGAATTTTGTAATGAAACGTCTATTTTTAACAGGTTGTCTTGTGTTCCTCGCCATCATCATGGCTGCTTGCTCTTCATCCGGGTCTGATGCTAGTGGTATTACTGTCGAGAACGTCCGCGCCAATATGACTCTGCCGACAGAAACCGGCTCCTTCTGGATGGTCATCACCAACCATTCCGACACCGACGATGCCTTGACGGGTGCAGCGGTGAATGGCTGTGGCGTTATTGAACTCCACAACATGTTTATGGAAGAAGGTGTGATGGTGATGCGCCCCGTGGAAGGCGGTCAAATTCCGATTCCGGCCGGTGAAACGGTGGAATTGAAGCCCGGCGGGCTGCATGTGATGTGTCTGCAAAAAGCCGCGCCGCTGGAATTGGGAACGAAGGTTAACGTATCTCTGACCTTTGCTAATGCTGGCACCATGGAAGTGGAAGCAACGGTTGTGGAGCCGGCCGCAAGCACCAACATGGAGATGGGCAGTGAAAACATGGAAGAAGGTGGAGAAATGGACATGGGCGGAGGGAATTAGGCGGCGACCTTGTACCTAACGCGGACAAGCCGCAACCAACAGGATGAATCAACTACAGATAAACACAAATGAAAACAGATAAGAAAATCACTATTTATCCGTGTGCATCTGTCGTTCATTTTCTTGTTCAGCGTACAAGAATTTCACCGTGAAGGCACTGAACAGCTTGTGATTTAGCTTGAGAAAACGGCCGTTTTTACCCCAAAAAACGGCCGTTTTTCACCTCCCGCTTGAACTCCCCCCATTTCCAGAGAAAATACGCCCCATGACAACAACTATCTGGTGGATTCGGCGCGATTTGCGCCTGAAAGACAACTTGGTTTTGCAGACGGCGTTGCAGGGAACAACGGCCGTTTATCCCCTCTACATCCTCGACCCCGTTTTGTGGCAATCCGACTACGTTGGTTCCAAACGGCTTGCTTTTTTGCTGGCCGGGCTGCGGGCCTTAGACAATGATTTGCGGCAGCGGGGCAGCAGGTTGCTGCTGCGCCACGGCCGGCCGGAAGCGGTTCTGCCGCAGGTGTTAGCCGAAACAGGGGCAGTCATGGTGGTGGCAGGAGCTGACTATTCTGGTTATGCGAAGGCAAGAGACGGCCGTGTAGCCACCCAACTCCCCCTGCACCTCGTTGGTTCTCCCGCCATCCGCCCACCCGGCAGCGTCCTCAAAAAAGATGGCACCCCCTACACCGTCTTCACCCCGTTCAGTCGCGCCTGGAAAGCATTGCCGCTGCCGCATCAGCGCGATCTGCTGCCCGCGCCCAGCCACATTCCCACACCCGATACCATTGCCACAGAAAGCATTCCCGCCACGCCTGTTCTGCCCACCTCTGTGCCGTTTTTGGCCGGTGAGGCAGAGGCACAGCGGCGGCTGGCGCGGTTTTTGCAAGGCGGACTAGCTGGCTACGCGAATAGCCGTGACTTCATGGGAGAAGCAGGGACATCGGGGCTGTCGCCTTATTTGCGCTTTGGCATGGTGTCGGGCAGGGAAACGGCCGTTTCTGCCCTCGAATCCATTGCCACCAGCCCTACCACCCGCGCCGGAGCCGAAAGCTGGCTTAACGAACTCATCTGGCGCGACTTCTACATCCACATTCTCCACCACTTCCCCCACGTCAGCCGGGATAGCTTCCGCCCGCAGTGGGATGCCATCGCCTGGCGCAACGCCCCGGCCGACTTTGCCGCCTGGTGCGCCGGGGAAACAGGCTACCCGATTGTGGATGCCGCCATGCGCCAGCTCAACGCCACCGGCTGGATGCACAACCGCGCCCGCATGATTGTGGCCTCGTTTTTGGTCAAGGATTTGCTGGTTGACTGGCATTGGGGGGAAAAATATTTTATGCAGCAGTTGGTGGACGGCGACCCGGCGGCCAATAATGGGGGATGGCAGTGGGCGGCCGGCACCGGCACCGATGCCGCGCCCTACTTCCGCATCTTCAACCCCGTTTCGCAGGGCAAAAAGTTTGACCCCAACGGCGTCTATGTCCGCCGCTGGCTGCCGGAATTGGCGAATGTGCCAAACGCCTACATTCACGAACCGTGGGCCATGCCTCCGCTCATCCAGCGCAGCAGTGGCGTTCAGCCAGGCCAAACCTACCCCCGCCCCATTGTTGACCACCAGCACGCCCGCCAACGCACTCTCGCCGCCTATGCCCAGGCGAAAGGTGAATAATCTGCCACCAATTCTAAAAACCGGCGGGTTTGCTTGAAAATCTGGGAAAAGTGGGATACCTTCCCCTCGGCACGTTCCTCGTGGCAGGATAGTTGTCAAGATACCACGGTGGCTTGGGTGATGGTGGTTGCGAAAACGGCCGTTATTCAAGTTCAGGAGAAGGATCATGCTCAAAAGCTATATTGACCCCCAAGACAATCAAAAAGCTAAAAAATTACTACCCCGTTTAATGGTCGAGGGGCTGCTACTCGGCGGCACCGGGCTTGGCGTTCTGGCACTTATCTTTGAAATCGCCGCCGATGCCTTTAGCGTCGCCGCCTACCAAACCCTGCTCGCCATTCACGGTGCCGAAGGCCACCACACCATCGCCATTCTAGCGTTCATCGTCCTCTCGGTGCTGCTCTTCCTGGGCATTGTCCCTGCCTACAAAGCCGGGGCCTACTTGCGCCCCAACGCTGGCGGCAGTGGTCCCCTGGTCGAGGCCATTGGCCCACCCAAAATGCGCTGGCTGTCGTGGATCGGCACCAGCCTTTTCTTTCTGGATGCCATTCTCACCATCATCATCAGCTCCATCTCCGCCGCCGACGTGCTGATGCTGATTTTGCCGGAATGGGCGCCCTATCGCATTTTGCTGGCCGAACTGTTCGCCTTTTTCATCATGGCCGTGCTGGTGGCAATGGGACCCAAGCGGGCTGTTCCCCTCTTTCTCATCGGCGGCGGGGCATTTACCCTGTTTACCATTGGGGCATTGGGGCTGGTTGGCACAACGGCCGTTTCTAACCCCCACTGGGCCTTCCTCACCAACGGCATCGTCAGCCGCCTCGAAACCAGCGGCGTGGTCGAACACGTCGTCCGCGCCCAGCAAGACGTGTCCGCCATCGGCACCGTCATGTTTTTTCAGCTTTTCTTCCGCTCCATGTCCAGTGCCATGCTCGGCTTCTCTGGCTATGAGGTCATCCCCGCCAGCGGCAAACACGCCGCCCGCCCCAAATGGAAAGTCATTAACACCGCGCTCACATTAGCGGCCGTTTTTCTCATCGGCACCGGCGTCATCCAGCTCTACGCCGCCCAGCAGTGGAAAATTCCCGCCACCGAAGGGTACAGCACCCTGCTCATCGAATACGAAATCATTGCCGCCCAAACCCTGGGCAATGGCGTAGACCCCGCCGATGTGGTTGTCACCGACCAAATCCGCGAGGATGCCCGCGCTTTTTATGAACGGCTACAGGAAGAACGCGCCACCGAGGAAGTTTTGGGTGAAGAAGTGGTTGTCGCCGACGATCTGGAAGGGCTTTCCGAAGCGGAATACATTGAAACAATTGCCGAAGAGATTGCGCTTGGGCAAGCCCTTAACCGGGCAATGGCTGGCACCAGCGGCCAGACATTCCTGCTTGTCGCCGGTATTTTGCTCGCCATCATCCTGCTGCTGGCGCAAGGAGGTGGCTATGTCGGCGGGGCAGCCGTGGCCGCCAACGCCGCCCGACTTGGACGCTTGCCAGGTTTTTTCGCCGATGACCGCATCGGTATTGGGGTCATTTGGGGCATTTCCGCCATTCTCATCCCCATCATCCGTGAAGTAGTTGTGGTGGAATCATATTATGCCTTTGGCTTTGTCAGTGCCTTTGTCATCACCAGCACCACCGTCTTTTTTGTGCGCGATGATGCCATGCGCGAACGGGGCATTGAACCCGGCTCCGCCGAAGCCCGCTCGCTCAAATTTGCCGGGCTGCGCGGCATGATCGCCAGCTACATCATGCTGGTGGTGCTGGTGACACAAAAAACAGATGCCCTACTTGCCATTTTATTGGCTGGCGGCCTTATCACCCTTTTCCAATTGTTTGTTGCCAACGGCGGGCTGCGCCAAAAAGCAGATGCCGAAACCGTTCCCGCCCTGCCGCCCGGCACGCGCACCATTGCCTATGCTACCGGGGTTTCCCGCGCCCACGACCAGGCACGGCAGCGGGGCGTGGCTGATGCGCTGGAACATTTGATCAGTTCCGGCCGGCTGGCAAAATTTAACGTCGGGCCAACACGCCTGCGCACTCTCGTAGCGTACCTCTACAATCTTGACCCTTCGCTTTTCCAAGATCATGATCACGATGACCATCATGAACGGATTGAAGAGCCAAACCTTGCGCTGGAGGCAACCTATCAGCAAGCATTTGGACAGATGGATGAAATTGCACGTCGTATTGAAACCTACTCGCACTTTGGCATTTTCACCTTTATCCATAACTACCATCTCAACTGGGTTGATTTGACCCACGGCCGGGACGCGGCAACGGTGCAGCAAGCGATGCTCGATATTTTGTTCCCGCTAACCGACCATGATGAAATTTGGCAGGAGTTTTGCGCCTTCGAGCCGCAACTTTTGCCAGAGTCAATTTGGCAATTCAGCCGTAACAGATATATGTGGGCAAAAGATCAATGGCCGAACCTCAGCGACCGAATTACGACGATTTGGACGCTGCAAGATTTCAACTTGATCCCGGCTGATATTGATGTGCAAATGGTGGTTGCGGTGGCGAACGGCAAGGAGTACCGCACGGTCAAGATTCCAGCCAAGGGTTCGCTGTCGCAAACGGGGGATTAGAGACTGAAGATTGGAGATTGGGCATCGGTCAATCTCCAATCTCTAATCTCCAATCATCCCGACCCCTCCTATGACCACCCCTTTACGCCTCATCACCGCCACCGCCCCGGTGCGGGTGTGCGACAATGGCGGGTGGACGGATACGTGGTTTGCGGAAAACGGCCGTATTTTCAACATTGCCGTCACCCCCGGTGTGCAAACCCAAATTGCCGTTTACCCTCGCACGCCCAACCGCCCCCACATCTTGCTCCACGCGCAAACCTTTGGCGACCGCTACCCCATGTCGCTTGACCAGGTGGGCTGGCAGCACCACCCGCTGCTGGAAACGGCCGTTTTGCGCCTGGGCATGCCAAAAGACATAGCCGTCGAAATCACCGTCCATTCTAACATGCCGGCCGGAGCCTCCACCGGCACTTCGGCCGCCGTGGCCGTGTCGCTGCTGGGGGCATTGGATTATTTAGCCGGGGGGAACCGCACGCCGCACAACATTGCCTATTTGGCCCACGCCGTAGAGACGGAGATGCTGGGGCAGCAAAGCGGGATTCAGGATCAGTTAGCGGCGGCGTATGGCGGGATCAACGATATTGAGATGTGGCACTATCCCCAGGCGGCTGTCCACCAGTTGGCCGTGTCCGAACCAGTTCTGGTGGAGTTGCAGCAGAGGTTATTGCTGGTTTTTTTGGGGAGGCCGCACCGATCAACGGCCGTTCATGAAATGGTCATCCGCGAACTGGAAGATGCTGGCCCCACCAACCCCAAAATCGAAGCGTTGCGCCACTGCGCCACCGCCGCCCGCGACGCGCTGCTGGCCGGGGATTTTGCCGCCTTTGGTCAAGCCATGCGCCGCAACACCGCAGCCCAGCGACATCTCAACCCACAGCTCATCAGCCCCGAGGCCCAACAAATCATGGACATTGCCCAGGCGCATGGGGTGCTGGGCGGGAAAGTCAACGGAGCCGGCGGCAACGGCGGCTCCGTGACGCTGCTGGGTCACACCGACCCGGCTGCCAACCAGCGGCTCCTAACCGCCCTCACCCAGGCCAACCCGCTGCTCCAGCCCATTCCCATTCAGCTTAGTCCACAGGGGCTGCGGGTCACAGGTTAGTCGCCATCGCTAACGGCCGTTTACACGAACTCTCAATCTCCACATGCCGCCCCTGTGCCGCCGCATCGTGGAAAGCGTGCATCAGGTCGAGGACGTGGTAGGCCATTTCGCCGTTGGCGCGGTGTAAACGGCCGTTACGCAGCCCCTCCGCCATATCCGCCACCCCCAGCCCCCGGCTGTTCTCCGTAAACCCATGCGTCAGCGGCATCTCTCGCCACTCCCGCTCCCCGCGCCGCCGCAGCCGCACCGGCCCGCCAAACGTATTCGGGTCAGGTGCCAGCAGCGTCCCTTCCGTGCCATAAATCTCCATGTGGGGCAATAGCGACCCGCCGGGCACATCAAACGTTGTCAAAATGCTCCCTACCGCCCCGTTGGCAAACTCCATCATCCCCATCACGTGCGTCGGCACCGCCACATTGATCACCTGCCCCCGCTTTGGCTCGCTGCCAATGACGCGCTCTGCCCACCCCTGACCAACCACGCCCGTCACCCGGCGCACCGGCCCCAACAGCGACACCAGCGCCGTCAGATAATACGGCCCCATGTCAAACATTGGCCCACCGCCGACCTGGTAATAAAAGTCGGGGTTGGGGTGCCACCCTTCGTGTCCCCCGCTCATCATAAAGGCGGTGGCCGCTAACGGCCGACCGATAGCCCCCTCATCAATCAACTGGCGGCACGTTTGCAGCCCCCCGCCCAAAAACGTATCCGGCGCCCCCCCCACCCGCAGCCCTTTGGCCTGCGCCAGGGCCAGCATTTGCCGCCCTTCATCCCGTGTCAACGCCAGCGGCTTTTCATTGTAGACTGATTTTTCGGCCGTTAACGCCGCCAACGCCACCTCGCCGTGCGCATCCGGCGTCGTCAAATTCAGCACAATCTCAATCGCCGGGTCAGCCAGCAGTTCCGCCACAGAATAAACCTGCGGAATTTGGTATTCAGCCGCCTTTGCCTGCGCCACCTGCGGAAACTTGTCGGCACAGGCCACAATTTCAATGGCTGGCAGCATCTTGCCGACACGAAAATAAATGCCGCTGATATTGCCACACCCCACAACACCCACTTTTACTGCCTCTTGTTGCATCACTTTCCCCTTCTATAGACGTTAAGAAAAAGATTTGGGCTTGACTTGTAGCCGAGGATTCCAATCCTCGTTCTTCTGCCTAGGCGAAAGAGCGAGCTTTGGTCTGGCGGAGGCCAGATACGAAAGCCTCGGCTACACTGAACCCAAAAAGATTATCTGAAGGTCTATATCTATACAGCCTTTCGGTTCTGGCCGCCAGATTACGAGACCAGAAGCTTGAGAGAGTGTGGCCACCTGGCCTTCTAGTCTCTGGCTCCTTCTCTCACGCTCCCTCTCTTTGCAGTGCCAGCAGCGACAAAAATTCAAACACCAGATTCGCCGCCAAAATAGAGGTCACGTCCCCGTGGTCATAAGCCGGGCTAACTTCCACCAGGTCAAACCCCACCGTGTTCAGCCCGCGCAGCCCGCGCACCAGTTGCAGCATTTGGTAGCTGGTAAAGCCACCCACCTCCGGCGTGCCAGTTCCCGGCGCATAAGCCGGGTCAATGGCATCAATGTCCAGCGACACATAGACCGGGCGGTTGCCAACGTGGGCATGAATCGCTTCAATAATGGCCGGAACCTCCATGTCAAAACATTGCTCAATCGTCAGCACCCTGGCCCCCTGCGCCTCGGCATCCTCAATTTCATTCGGCTCCTCCACCGGCCCCCGAATCCCCACCTGAATATACGCCTCCTTATCAATCAACCCCTCGGCCAGCCCAAAATAAAACGGGGTGGCGTGCTGCACATGGTCAAAGCGATAGGTGTCGGTGTGGGAATCAAAATGGACAACAGCCAGGGGTCCATATTTGGCGGCATGGGCTTTGAGCAGCGGGTAGGTGATCGAGTGGTCGCCGCCCAGAGAGATCACCTGGGTGTCGGCGGCAATGATGGCCGAAACTTCGGCCACAATTTGGTCAACGGTGGTGTTGATATTGGTGGGGTCAACAGCGATGTCGCCATAGTCGCCAACGTTGAGCGTTTCCAGCGGGCTGGCCTTTAGCACCCGGTTGTGGCCCCAGATTTGCAGCGAGTTCTCGCGGATTTTGCGAGGGCCGAAGCGGGTGCCGCTGCGCCAACTGGCAGCGCCGCTGTCAAAGGGGATGCCAACAATGGCAACGTCAATATCTTCCAGATCGCGGCTGGCGGGGCGGCGCATAAAGGTGGGAATACCGGCATAGGCCATCAGATGTGCGCCAAAGGCGGGGTTGGGGTTTGAATGGGTACTGTTATTCATTCATTTCTCGCTTTTTGCTTGTGATTTGGATTAAATGAAGGCATCAAGTGGCATTGCCTTGTTGAACTCCACTTGCCCATTTAGAAGTTCAACTTCTTCTGAGAAGTTGAACTTCTTGCGTAATAGTATACGGCTCAGAAAAGCATTCTGTTTCGCAACAAGTAACGGTGGTCATCTTTGCCAACAGTCACTGTTTGACACTATTTTCCCACAAATTTTGGTTTGCGCTTTTAAGACATACACCGGTCATCTCGTCCCTAATACCATTTTCAGATTTAGAATTCAACAAAGTCCAGGAACACTTTATCAGGAAATTCCACGCAAAGATGGAAAGATAGAGCGTTTATAACTATCCAGGTATCATTTTGAGACCCTCCGAGAAATCCCGTTCTCATTGATCGTGGGAGCGGGATTTTTCCTTGAAGGCTATGCCTGCCCTGAAGCTGCCGAAGGATCGAAATGACAGGGCTTGGCCGAAAACTGTTCCATTAACGGCCGGCCAGAATCGTTGCAAGCGTTTTCTTTTCATCTTTGCGTGATCGTTTTAATCATCTGCCTGACAATTTGTTCGTACACGCACGACAACACGCTTCGCCCCCGGCAAATGGTGAGCTATACTACCCACCACGATATTGATTACCGACAACTGTTTACCGAACATACTTATGGCACTTTCAGACGTTGAAAAAATTCGCAAGCTTCCGTGGATGGTCACGGCCGATATTCTCAACACCGGCTTTGTTTATCTAACCTTTGCTGGCTCCGTTTTTGTTCTCTTTCTCGACGAACTGGGTCTGGACAACGCGCAAATTGGCTTTATGCTGGCACTCATCCCGTTTTGCGGGCTAGTAGCCCCATTTATTGCCCCCTGGGTGACGCGCTTTGGCTACAAGCGCACCTTTGTTGTCTTTTGGGGGCTGCGGAAGGTGGCAATCTCGATGCTGCTGTTTACGCCGGCCGTCATTGCCCATTTTGGAGCGAGCAGTGCGTTTTACTGGGCGGCACTGGTGATTGGGGCGTTTGGGCTGTGCCGCGCCATTGCCGAAACGGGGAGCAATCCGTGGATGAAGGAGGCGATTCCCAACAGCATTCGCGGCAAGTTTGCCGCCATTGACAGCATGGTGATGACGGTGGCGGGGATTGGGGTGACGCTGGCGGCCGGGTATGTGATTGACAGCCAGACGGGGTTGGGACGATTTATGCTGCTGCTGGCGGTGGGGGTGGTGTTTGGGCTGCTGGGGGTGGCGGCGTATGCCCAGGTGCCGGGAGAATCCCTGGCGGCGCGGCAGGTGGCGGGAACGGGTGGCTTTCGGGATCATGTGGCGGGGATGAAAACGGCCGTTTCTGACCACCGTTTTGTCCAATTTCTCATCGCCCTGGGGCTGGCTTCGGTGGGCGGAACGGCCGTTATTTCCTTCATCCCCCTCTTCATGAAAACACAAATCGGCCTCAGCGACGGTGTCATCGTCCTGCTCAGCATCGGCACCTACATCGGCTCCCTCCTCACCTCCTATCTGTGGGGCTGGGCAACCGACCGCTACGGCAGCAAACCCGTCATGCAAAGCAGCTTGGTATTCATGCTGCTGCTCCCCATCGCCTGGTTTTTACTGCCGCGCCACAGCGATGCCAGCGCCCCGCTCGCCATGTTTATCGCTTTTTTGGTTGGCGTCGCCACATTGGCCTGGCAAATCAGCTGGGCACGCTATCTCTACGTCCACGCCATTCCCGACGCGCAAAAGGCGAGTTATACGGCCGTTTATTATGCCTGGTACAGCAGCATGAACGGTATCGGCCCGCTGCTGGCCGGGATGTTGCTCAACCTGGGCAAAAACATTGACAGCGACTGGCTCCTCTTCACGCTCGATAACTACACCCCGCTCTTTGTCGCCAGCGTCATTTTTATCAACCTCGCCATCTTCACCGTAGCACGGCTGCCCGAAGAAAACGAAACGTCTTTGCGCCGCTTTGCCGGGATGTTTTTGCGGCTCGACACCGTGCGGTCGCTGGGGCTGCTTATTCAATATTACTTTGCCGGGGACGAACTATCGCGCATGACGACAACAGAGCGGATGGGCGAGACCAAAAACCCGCTCAGCAGCCAGGAATTGCTGGAAGCGTTGGCCGACCCCAGCTTTAACGTCCGCTTTGAAGCCATTCAGGCGATTGGCCGAATGCCCGCCCAGCCCGAACTGGTGGACGCGCTGCTGGATGTGCTGCACAAACCGGCCTCGGAATTGAGCATGGTGGCGGCGCGGGCCCTGGGGCGATTGGGCGACACACGCGCCATTCCGCCGCTGCGCCAGTCGCTTGTGTCGGGCTACTGGTTTTTGGAAGCCAACAGTGCCCGCGCTTTGGCGATGCTGGGGGATTTGGAGAGCATTCCGGTGCTGCTGCAAAAGCTGCGCGAAGCACCGAATGAACGGTTTAAGCTGGCGTTTGTGTCGGCACTGGGCAAGCTGCGGGCGGAGGAGGCGGTGGACGATTTGTTTGCCCTGCTGCACCAGTCACAATTTTTGGCGCACCTGCCATCGGAGGAGATGCCGGAGGATGTGGAGGTGCTGCGGGGGGAGATTGGGCTGGCACTGGCGCGGATTGTGGGGGATGAGCGGTATTATTTGCAGCAGTGGCGGGCGATGCGGGCGGGGATGGAAACGGCCGTTGTGCAAGCCATTCTCGCCCTGGAAAAGCCGGCCAAACGGCTGGAACTGCCTGAAATAGTCAACTGGGCCGAACGCGCTGCCCATTATTTTGCCCGTGGCAACGACGCACGCGGTGCCAATGCCCTTGCCCAAATGCTGCAAGCCTTGCCCTGTAACGAACTGCCCAATACCACCTGCTGCTTTCAGCAAGCGTGTTTGGAGGGGTTAAGCGAATTTGGCTCGACGCGCAAAACCTTTATCCTGCTATCGTTGCAAACGCTGGATGTGGGCATGAAACAGCTTCCGGCTCCGGCGCGGGGGCTGCGTGGTTTAGGCCAAATGTAGACCAGATTTGCCTTTTTTACCAATTTGCCAAATTGCCCGTTACTTTTTGTTACCAATAGTCACTTAAAGGACAGAACTATCTTTTGAGTTGATTTGGAGGCATATCATGACAAATTTTCAGGCATTTTGGCATCGGTTGAAGTTACCCATCTTTGTTCTGCCCGCAGCGGGCGTAACGCTGTTCAGCTTGTATCTGCTGCTTTCCACGCTGACGACATCGGTGGCGGCCAGCGAGCCGGGGGATGTGCTTTACACGTGGCGCGACACGGCACTGACGGTGCAGCACGCGCTGACGCTGGGGGCAGAAAAGCAGTCGGGGTTGAGTTTGCCGGAACAAACGGCCGTTTCTGCCCCGCCCAGCCAAGGCAGTGATGTGGTTGTGGGTGGTAAAACGGAAGAAAATGGGGGGGGAAACGGCCGTTCTGCACTCAGCACGACCCCGCCCACCCAGGCAAACGATGTAACGTTCGTTATCACCAACGACAACAGTAACGACAACGACAATCGTAACGATAACGGCAATGATAATCGTAACGACAACGACGATAACGGCAACGACAACGATAATCGCAACGACAACGACGATAACGGCAACGACAACGATAATCGCAACGACAACAGCAACGACAACGACGATAACAGCAACAACAACGACAACGACGATAACAGCAACGACAACGACAATCGCAACGATAACAGCAACAGCAACGACAATCGTAATGACAACGACGATAACAGCAACGACAATCGTAATGACAACGACGATAACAGCAATGACAACGGCAATGATAACAACGACGATAACAGTGGCTCTGGCAGCAGCAACAACAATGGTAACAGCGGCTCCGGCAACGGCAACGATGATCGCAATAGCAGCAACAGCGGTTCTGGCAGCAGTGGATCAAACAACAGCGGCTCTGGTTCCGACAATAGTGGCTCTGGCGGCGATAACAGTGGCTCTGGCAGCAGCAACGACAATAATAACGACAACGACGACGATAACAGCGGCTCTGGTGGCGGTGGCGACCATGACAATGACAATGATGATGATCATGGCGGTCACAACGACAATGATGATGACCACGATGACGACAAAGGTGGCGGCAAGGATGATGATTAGCGGCTGAATAAGCTGTTGGAGAACTGTGGTGGATGTAAAAACGGCCGTTTGTGAAAACGGCCGTTTTTATTCTTAATGTGTTTTCATCAATATCTTAAATTTGGCAGCTAAAGTAACAATGAATGAGAGAAAGGAGTTAATGGCACAGCCCCAGGCCGCCGAACACCACCCCATAAACAAGCCAATGGCTGTGCCTATATAAAATCATGTCCTGGCTTAACTGGTATCATTTGCCCTGTCGTGCAAACAAATTTATCCAGAAAATGGCTGGTTTCTTCATTTTCCGCCCCATTACCCGGCTTCAAGCCATCCAGCCAATCAAACGCCGCCTACTCACGCTGTTATTTCTCGTTATTACCCTCACAGGGCGCAGCTATGTGGTGTATGGACAAAGCATGGAGCCAACCATTTACACCAACGAACACATCATTATCGAACGCATCAGCTATGTTTTTGCCCCACCCACCCGTGGCGATGTAGTCGTGATTGACAGCGGTATCTCTGGCAAACAACACTTAATCAAACGGGTGATTGGGCTGGCTAACGAAACACTCGCTATTCGTAATGGCCTAGTTTATATAAATGGCAAGCGGCTCCACGAAGCCTACTTGCGGCAGGTACCCACCACGGGCAACTTCGGCTCCATCAACATTCCCCCCGACCATGTCTTTGTCCTGGGAGATAACCGCGACAATTCCAATGATTCCCGCGCTTTTGGCTGCGTCCACATCAGCCGCATCAAAGGCAAAGCGATATTCTCCTACTGGCCGCTCCAGGCTATGGGTTCGTTCCCCTAAGACAGCACAAGAACGCTTCGGGTTCTTTGGGATCTTATGGGGTTAACGGAGCAAATTGTAGTGGCAAGGCATGCCTTGCCACTACAATTTGGGGTGACTCCACGAATCCCTGAAGAACCACTCCTCGTTAACGCCCTTTAATCGGCTCCAGGCGGAAGGTAAAGCGATGGGTGCCGGGCTGGAGAAAATATTTGGGCAGCGTGCCGGGGCCGCAACTGGCCGTGCCAATGGCCGCCTGGGCGTGGTCAAGGTTCAAGATTACCTCATCGCGCCGCTCCAGTTCGTTAGTGTGCAGTGCCTTGTAGAGGTCGTCGGCGGTGAAGTGGCTGACGCTGGCCTCCATTACGCTGTCGCTGGTTACTTTCAGCCCGTCGCCGTTAGCATTGGTGAGCATCAGCCAGCGCACGTCGGTTTTGTTGCCGTTTTCCTGCGGCAGCACATACGGCACATATTGCTCGTCTACGCTGCTGTGGTATTGACCAACGGCCGTTCCTACCTGCCTGTCTCGATAATTTTCCTGCGGCCCCCGTCCAAACCAACTGAATTGTTCAAACCCGGCCGGCAGCGACAGGTTGAGACCGATGCGTGGCAGGTTTTTCACATCCACATTGGCCTGCACCTCGTTTTGAATCTCCACCGCGCCGTCGCCGGTAATGGCAATCGTTTGCCGGTGCAAAAACGCTTCGGGGCTTTGCGGCGAATCGGCGATGGTGGCGACGGTGATTTCGACCCGGTTTTCGGCCGTTTGCGCCACCTGCACCGACTCAACGGTGGGGTTGATTTCATTTAGCCCCAGCTCCAGCCAGCGGTACAAATCTTTGTCAAAGCGCCAATCCTGCGCCTTTTTGAAGCCGTCGTTGTCGGTGGGGGCGCGCCAGACGTTGAGGCGGGGGCCGCTGTCCAGCAGGGCAGTGTCGCCCACCGTCCAGCTTGCCAATGTGCCGCTGGCGGTGTTGAAGCTGATTTGGAAGTTGTGGCCGTGGATAACGGCCGTTTCTCCCGCCTGCACCAACGTCAAAGCTGGCATCTCGGCCGCAGCCGGAGCCGGTAACGTGACCGGATATGGCACGGCAAACTGCTCCCAGCCGGTTTCATGCCCGGCTTCGCACCAGGAGGTGGCTTCGGCCAAAGTAAAGCGGAGCATCAGGTGGGCTTCGTCGCCGGGAGCCAAATCGGGGGCAACGAGCGGCAGCGTGACCATGCCACGCTGTCCGGGAGCCAGGTTGGGCAGAGCCACGTCGCCGGATTGGACGAGGGTGCCGTTGACGGTGAGTTCGTAACGGCCGTTTATCCCCGTCATGTCAGAAAAATCCTGCTCGTTGACAATCTCCACCTGCCCCGCCAGCAAATCAACGGCGTTGACGGCAATCGGCTGGAGTAGCTTTTTATATTCCCACAGCGCCGGGTGGGGGGTGCGGTCGGGGAAGATGAGGCCGTTGATGCAGAAGTTTACGTCGTTGATCGTGTCGCCAAAGTCGCCGCCGTAGGCCCAGTAAGAACGGCCGTTTTCATCCACCTTCAGCAGTCCCTGGTCTACCCAATCCCAGATAAAGCCCCCCTGCAAACCGTGGTAGCCCTTCACCGCCGCCCAATAATCGGCCAGCCCGCCGCAGCTATTGCCCATGGCGTGGGCAAATTCACACATAATCAGCGGTCGGTCGCCCGTTGGATCCTGGGCAAATTCAATAATGTCGGCCACCTGTGGGTACATCGGGCAAACCAAATCGGTCGCCAAATGGCCGCTGTGCCAGGTAGGGGCATCTTCCTCACGCGCCACGGTCGCCTCTTGCCGGGCAATGGCCCCTTCGTAATGCAGCGGGCGCGACGGGTCTTTGCCACGAATCCAGCCAGCCAGCGCGTCGTGGTTCACCCCATAGCCGCTTTCATTCCCCAGCGACCAGATGATGATGCTGGCGTGGTTTTTGTCCCGTTCCACCATCCGCTTGCCCCGCTCCACAAAGGCGGTTGTCCAGGCGGGGTCGTGGCACAGCTTGTTGTAGTTGGCGTGGGCTTCAATGTTGGCCTCGTCAATCAGATAGATGCCGTATTCGTCGCACAGTTCGTACCAGCGTTCGCAGTTGGGGTAGTGGGCGGTGCGGACGGCGTTGAGGTTGAACTGTTTGAGCAGCCGGATGTCGGTGAGCATGGAGGCTTCGCTGATGGTTTTGCCGTGAACTTCGTCGTGTTCGTGCCGGTTGACCCCTTTCATGAGGACAGAACGGCCGTTTATCAACATCTCCCGCCCCACAATTTCCACCTTGCGGAAGCCAACCCGGTGGCGCATTGCCTCCAGCAGTTGCCCCTGTTTGTCCTCCAGCCACACCACCAGCGTGTAAAGGTTGGGGTGTTCCGATGACCACAACCGGGGGCTGGCAACGGGCTGGTGCAGCAGCACCCGCGTTTGGCTGTTGGGCTGATAAGCGATGGTGCGGGCAACGGGAGCAAAAAGGGGCTGGTTGTCGTTATCAAAAAGCTGCATCACCACACGGCAACCGTCAATATCCACATCCCCCTGCTTTTGCACCCAGGCGGCTAATTGAAGCGTGCCGTTTTGCAGATCGTCTTCCAGTTCGGGGCGAGCAAAGTAGTCGAAGATGTGGGCTTTTGGGGGGGCATACAGATAAACGTCGCGGTAGATCCCGGCCATCCACCAATGATCCTGGTCTTCGAGGTAGCTGCCGTCTGACCAGCGGATGACAACGGCCGTTAATTGGTTCTCGCCAACCTGCACATACGGAGTCAAATCAAACTCGGCAGGGAGGCGGGATCCCTGGCTGTAGCCAACGGCCGTTCCGTTGACCCACAGATAAAACGCCGACTCCACCCCGCCAAAATGGATAATCACCTGCCGTTCCGCCCAGCTTTCCGGCACGGTGAAGGTGCGGCGATAGACGCCGGTGGGGTTGTCGTCTTTTGGCACAAAGGGGGGGGTGTTGGGAATGGGCATTTGGACGTTGGTATAAATCGGTTTGTCAAACCCCTGCGTGGTCCAGTTGCCCGGCACGTTGATGTCGGCCCACTCTGTCTGGAAGCCATTGGTAAACACGTCATCGGGTACGGCGTCGGGGTTGGGGAAGAGGTGGAATTGGAAACGGCCGTTAAGCAACCGATAAAACGGCGAAGCCGCCCGATCCCCGGCCAACGCCGCCGCCACGCTATCAAACGGCACCGTATTGCTATGCCCCGGCAGCTTGTTAATCCCCACCACCTCCGGGTTCTCCCAATCATTCAAACCATTCACCTTGAAATACATAAACATTCCTCTTCTTGCAATTTTCGGTTCTTTAGGACGGGTCAGCAATTTATTGCATATTGCGTAAAATGGCTTGGATACGCAATACGTAATACGCAATACGCCTGAAAACCCACAAAATCCCAAAGACCCGATTTTTCCTGAAGGGCTATCTATTTGCCTGATAAGCCAGTAAAATAGAACATGAATCAGGTCATGGAGCAAATAAAATGACAATCAAGCTCAATATTCCTCAGAAAAAGGTGAAGCTATGACTATCATAATCGAATCCGTTACGCTTCCAGAACGTGGCCCTGTAAACCTCCACCTGGATGTAGCCACAACGATCAATATCTCAGCGAAAGAAGCTCAACGAAAAGTCAGCGTTTTTGTTGGCAACACCATTGCAGATCTTCTAACTGGCGAAATGCCGAGCCTGGTTTGGCAACGTAACATGGCCTTTTGGCGGGTACCCGTCATTTTGTCCTCACGCTCTATGGGTCGCATTGGCATTGTCGGCACCATTGATGTCAACGTTTATAACGGGAATTTACACATAAACGACCAAATCATTGAGGAAATCGAAGAAAATGCCCAACGTTTTGCTGCCGGTGCCGCACTTTGAACAAAGTCGTGATGGTTATTGCCTTCCAGCCTGTGTACAAATGGTTTTAGCCTCCTTTTGGGGCAATCAATACAATGAAGCCACATTAGCCAAAATATTAGCCACCAAACAATATGGTACACCAATCTACAATGCTAAAAGGTTACAGCAAGAAGGGTATCAGGTCGTTGTCAGCTCATTAACAAAGGCTCAATTAGAGTCTTGTCTGGTTGAGGAGCAACCAGTCATCACCCGTGTATGGACGGCAATGCTTAACTATTGGGACACAGAGACTTCCCATGTCGTTGTTGTCGTTGGTTGTAATGAAACAGCCGTGTTTCTGAATGACCCATCCCTGTCAGCCGCACCACAAATGGTTGTGTGGGATGCTTTTTTAGCAGCTTGGGCAGAATATGATGAAACGGCCGTTATTCTGAGCAAAATCTAATACCGTAAAACCACCTCTTACCGCAAAAACAACTCCACCACCGGCACGGCAACGGCCGGTTTTTGCACCGGCAGCTCCAGCGTCAGCGTATTCGGCGGCATCCCTTTGGGGGCAATGTTGCTGGGGTTAGCATTGTCATGCTCGTGCAGCAGCAATTCCGACGCATCGTGCAGGAATTGGGCATACGCCACTTTGCCCGCCAGCCCCGGCAGGTGCAAATCGCGGAACGGGTAGGCAAACAGATGGACATAGAGCCGCTTGCCATTTTGCGTCAGGCGGCAGTCCGGTGGAGCCACAAAGTCGCTGGAGCCACAGCCATAAATGGCGCGACCGTGCAGCCGCAGCCACTCCCCCATCGCCGCCAGCCGTTCGCTGGCGCGGGGTTCAAACTCCCCCCGGCCGTTTGGCCCCACATTCAGCAGCAAATTCCCATCCTTCGCCACCGTATCCACCAGCATTTGAATCAGCATCTCTGGTGACTTCCAGTTCAAATTGTCGCGGTGATAGCCCCAACTGCCGTTGAGCGTCTGGCACGCCTCCCACACCACCCGCTGCCCGTCCACTTCCACCGGGCTAAACGGCTGGTACTGCTCCGGCGTTTCAAAATCCCCCGGCAAATCCAGCCGATTGTTGACCAAAATCCCCGGCTGCAGCTCCCGCACCATCGCCAGCAGCTCTTCCGAATGCCAATCGTCTCGCCCTTTGCCCTTTGCCCAACCCCAATCCATGTAGGGATAACTAAAATCAAACCAGATGATGTCAATTTTGCCGTAGCGGGTGAGCAGTTCCCGCGTTTGGCCGTGCAGGTAAGCACGGTAGCGGGCGATGTCGCGGCCGGCTTCCTGCTGCCGAAAAGCAAGGTCATCGCGCAGCGGGTGCAGCCCGTCAACGGGGTAATCGGGGTGGTGCCAATCAATGAGGGAGTGGTAGAAGCCAATTTTTAGCCCGGCGGCGCGAAAGGCGGCCACGTAGGGGGCGATGAGGTCGCGGCTACAGGGGGTGTTGGTGGCTTTATAATCCGTCAGGTCGGAGTCCCACAGGCAAAAGCCGTCGTGGTGCTTGCTGGTGAGAACGACGTATTTCATCCCGGCGGCTTTGGCCTGCTGCGCCCACGCTTCGGGGTCGTAGAGGTCGGGGTCGAAATGGTCAAAATATTTCTGGTATGCTTCGTTGGAGATGCGTTCATGGTTGCGTATCCATTCGTGCCGGGCGGGGAGGGCGTACAGCCCCCAGTGGATAAAAAGACCAAAGCGGTCGTGGGTAAACCAGGTTGTGTTACTCATGGGTTTGTGGGAGAGGGGAGGGTTGTAAACGGCCGTTTACAACCCTCCCCCCTTGTTACAAAATACGATTATCAGATCATCTGTTAAACCGTCTCCCCCAGCTTAATCGCCATAAACAGCTTCATCCGCAGCGCAATAAACACCAGCACCCCCAGAGCCACCACAAAGAGCAGCCCAAACAAAATATACACCTGCGACACCGCACCCCAGGCAATTTCCACCAGGAACGGCGGCACCAAATCTTGCACTTCGCTGCCCACTTGCAGGTAAGGAACAAAAATGCGGCTAACCCCAATGCCCAGCGTGGTTCCCAGCACCAGCCCGGACAAAATGAGCAGCCCCAGTTCCCAGGCAATCAGACGGGTCATGTGGCGTGGGGAGAGGCCGACGGCACGGAGGACACCCAGCTCAATAAAGCGGCGGCGGTAGGAAAAGAGGGCGTAAAGGAAGAGTCCAAGGACGGTGAGCAGGGTGGCGGCAAGAAAACCGACGGAAAGAATGCCAAACAACCCCTGTCGCTCCGGCTGGATCAAGCCACTGTGGATGGCGGTTTGGGGTTCGCGCCAGGTGGTGTTGAACAGTTGACGGCCGTTTAATTCCCGCCGAAACTGACCATCATTCAACACCGCGTTCGTATCCAGCCACACCCGATAGGGGTATTCTCCCCCCGCCTGCTCAAACAGCGTATTAAGATTCCCCACAAACAGCAGATTGCCATCATCGGGATACCAGGTGGGAAAGTAATCAAAGGTTCCCACAATTTGGCTGTTTAGCTCCACCGACCCTTCGCCCAGGCGCACCATCAGGCGAATAATATCCCCGGCACGCAGCCCATATTCCAATAGCATTTGGCGCGGAACCAGCACCCCGTCGGGTACAGACCCCAGCGCGTTCATCAGCGACCCCAGCCGATAGTTGGAAAAATCAAGCCGCCAGTAGGCCGTCTGGAAAAAATCGTAGGGGTCAATGCCCATAAACGTGCCGCCCACATTTTGCTGCCCCACCCGCGCCGTGGCACTGTATTCTCCCACCCGTGCCGCCGCTTCCACACCATCAATCCCGGCATACTCCGACACCGGCAGGAACACAAACTCGGAGCTATTGGTGGAGGCGATGCCAAACACATTCTGGCTGGGGTCATTGGGGGAGGTGAACAGGTTGATGTCGGCTCCGTTACGGTAGAAAAGCTGGTCGTAGAGCTGATAGTCAAGGGTGCGGGCCAGGGAGGCGGTGTAGACGGCAAAGCTAACCGTGAGAACCAGCAGAATGAGCGGCGTGGCATAATGCTGTGGCGTTCGCGCCAAATAGCGCACCGCTTGCAACAAGGTTACGCTGTCGGTTTGCTGGAGCAGCCAGCTTAGGCCGCGCATAGCCAGGGGGAGCAGCCGCAAAAAGACAAGGGTGATAGAGATAATGGCAAGGGCTGGCAGCAGAAAGAGCAGCGGGTTTTGGAAGGCATTGCGACCTTCTTCAATCACCAGCAGGCTTCCCTGGCCTTGAAGCTGGTAATAGCCATAGAGGGTGATAGCCAACAAAAGGAGGTCGAGGCTGGTACGCTGCCACCAGGGGGCAAGGGCGGTGCGTGCCTGCACGAGTTTGTAGCTAATGATGGTGTGGCGGGCGTTGGCAACGCTGGGCAGAAGCTGGGCGAGGGTGGCAAGGGCAACGGCCACCAGGCCGGCCCACAAGCCGCTTTGGGTGAGGGCGACGCGCAGGGTGGTGTCGGCGGAAAAGTCGAGGAAACTGCGGGTGTTGCCCATCCACTGGGTGAGCAGTAGGGCGAGGGCGGTGCCGAGGATGAAGGCGACTGTGCCAAGCAGCAGACCTTCGATGAGGGCGCCGCTGAGGAGTTGAACGGCCGTTCCTCCCCGACTCCGCAGCACCGCAAACTCATTCCGCCGCTGATCCGCCACCAGCCCGCCCATCAGGGCGATAAAGGCCAACACCAGGCCAATGGTGGGAATGTTAAACGCCGCCAGCAGAGTACTCAGTTCCCCCACAGCGCGACGATAGCTTTGCAGTTCGTCGCCAGGGGAAAGGGAGGTGGTGGCGTTGGGCAGCACGGTTTGCAGACGGCGTTCAACGCGGCGAACGGCCGTTAACACCCGATCCACATCCTCCGTCCCCATCCGGCTCCCATCCAGCACAAAATACCACGTCGCCAAGTTGACTTCATCGTCAATCGCCGGGGCAATACGCTGGATAAACGTCTCCTCCGGCACCATCATCAAATCGTCAAACACCGTCGGGTTATAATGCCAGTAACGATCAGCCGCGTTGGCAACTTCCCAAATACCGCTAATGCGAATGGGAAAAGATTGGTTGCCATTTTCCAGACGATGGTTATACGCCACATAGCTTTCCCCCACCTGCCAGCCCAGCTCATCGGCCAGGATGCGGGTCACGGCAACGTCAAGGGGGGCAGCGGGGTCGGAAACTGCCGTTGGGAAACTGCCTTCAATCAGGGTGATGTGGCTGGCAAGGTCGCTGGCCGTGGCAAATTGCAGCGTGGTCAGGGACAAATCTTCGTTGTCGTAGCTGGCGGTACTGCCGGGGAAAATTTGGTAGAGGTCGGTTTCAAAGTGGTGAACGGCCGTTAAAATCGGCAGCCCCAACGCCCGGCTACCCGCCCCCATCAAATAACCATCCGCCTCCTGCACCGCCTCCCACTGCACCGCCCCGTGCCAAGAGCCAAAGTAGTTAAACATATAGGCAAACGGCGGCCGCGACGTTTCCGCCGTCAGCCGCTCTTCCAGCAGGCGAAAATTAACCGCATCGGCATAAAGCGGCACCGTCATCATCAACGCCACGGCAATGGTCAACCCAACGGCCGTGGCAACCGTCGTGCCACGCCGCGCCCACAGCCGCTTAAGCGCAATCGCAAAAATAGCTCGTAATCGGTATAAAATAATCATCATCTACGCAGCCCAGCACACAATCTATTAACCTGAACTTTACCTAAGGAACGCTTTTGTTTACAATTTCCCTAAACGAATGCTGTACTAGAGAATTGGTAATCAAACATGAATTTACAACAAACGATTGAACATCAACTAGATACACTTCCACTCGATGCCCAAACCGAGCTTTTGGAATTTATTAGCTATCTTCAATTTAAGTACACACATACCAAAAAAGAAACTGCTGTCTTAAAAGGATTATGGGCAGATGTTCATTTGGATGTTTCGCAAGAAGATATACGTCTCCTGCGGCAACAGGTAGGCAATAACCTGTTAGATCGGTATCCCACCAATGAACTATCTAGCTGATACTGTCACCTTAATCCATTACCTGCGAAACCGCCCCAAACTCGGAGCGTCGGCTCTTTCCATTTTAGAGGCTACAGATAAGGGACACCATACGGTTTTTTTGTCTGCTATCACCCTTATGGAAATTCTCTATCTGGCTGAATCAAACCGCATCACACTTTCCTTATCTGATTTTTTGGAAGTCATTCGCAAAAGTGATAATTACAAAATCATCCCTGTTGACGAACATGTTGTACAAACCGCCTTGTCAATCAATGATGTGCCAGAATTGCATGATCGAATCATTGTGGCAACGGCCGTTTATCTCAACGTCCCCATTTTAACACCAGACCACATCATTTCGGCATCTGCTCACGTGCGGGCAGTGTGGTAAACGGCCGTTTACTGCCCCACAATCGTCTGCCCCTCCTCAACCCCTTCCAAAACCTCCACCCGGCTACCACTTTCCAGCCCCAGCACCACGTCCACCCGCCGCTGGGTGTCGCCGTCCTGCACCACCACAAAATGCCGGCCGCTAAAATCCCGAATGGCGGCAGGCGGCAGCCACAGCGCATTGAGCGACTCGCCCAGCACCAGATCCACCGTCACCCGGTCGCCATTTTTCAGGGAGGCGGCATTGGGTTCATCAAAGGCCACGCGGATACCACTTTCCGGCAGGGTGTCGCTGCTGCCGTAGGGAATGGGCAGCGTGCTAACAAAACCCAGCAGCGGCTCGCCGGGGCGGGATGCGATGTTGATGGTTGCTTCCAGCCCTTCCACCAGCTTTTCCATGTCGGCCGCCTGGTTTACAACCCCCTGCACCTCTAGCTGGCTGAGATCGGCCAGAATAACGGCCGTTTCTCCCACCCCCAACAGCTGCCCCGGCTCCAGATTGGCACGAATAACCACGCCATCCCACGGTGCCACCAGTTCGGCAGCGGACATAACGGCCGTTAATTCATCCACCCGCAGTTGCGCTTCCGCCACCGCCGCTTGCAGCCCCGGTTCCGGCCCCGCCGTCAACTCGCCCAGCGCCAACTCCGCCAGCTCCACATCCAGCCCCAGCAGTTGTATATCGAGTGTCTCATCAGAAGAAGGGCTGTCCCCCGCCTTGACGCGAGCGTGATCCAGCCGCAGTTGCGCCCGTTCGAGGGCAATTTCCGCCCGGCGGCGGTCGTTGGTCAGTTGGGCAGTAACGGCCGTTAACCGCCCCCGCGCCGTCTCCAAAGCCGCCTGCGCCAAAATCAAATCCGTCACCACCGCCTGCGTATCCAGCCGCGCCAGCACATCCCCCGCCGCTACCGTCTGCTCCCGTTCCACCAGCACCTCGGCCACCGTCCCCGCCATCGTAAACGCCAAATCAGCTTCAATAATCGGCACCACCCGCCCACTCAGCGTCATCGTCCGCACCACGTCCCCCCGCCCCACCGTATAGGTCGGCTTGGAAACCGCCACCGACGTTGGCACCAGCGTCGGCTCCTGCGCCGGGTCAAACTGGCGCGGTTCGGTAACAGACCCAATAGCACAGCCAACCAGCAGCACCATGCACAACAAACCCACCAGGAAGAGCCCGCAACGCCCTGGCCTGCCTTCAACAACAAACAAACAACAAAAATGATGCAAAACGTTTCTCATCTGCTCCTTTATACACCATCAATCAGCCACGATATACCACAACGATACACGATTATTTAGCCCGTGCCAGCCAAGCCCGCTTTTGTTTTTTGCGCAACGGTCATTGTGCGCCAGATTGTCTGTTGTGTGGTAAGCTAGATGAAATAATTAACGGCCGTTTGCCCCACCCCACTTATCTCCAGGTAAACGACCCGACTGACCTTCTGAACTATGATCCAAACCAACAAACTACCAGCCTCCGGCAAGTCCACCCTTCGCTTCGGCGAGTTCGTCGCCCTCACCGCCTCCATGATCGCCCTCGTCGCCCTATCCACCGACACCATGCTTCCCGCCCTGTCAACTATTGGACAAGAATTAGGCGCACGGCAGGCCAACGACAACCAGCTCATCATCTCCCTCCTCTTTCTGGGCATGGCAATTGGTCAGATCATCTACGGCCCCCTTTCCGACAGCACCGGCCGCAAACCAGCCATCTATCTGGGTTTCGTCAACTTTATCCTGGGCTGCCTGCTTGCCATCTTTGCCCCCACTTTCCAGGTCATGCTTATCGGCCGTTTTCTGCAAGGGATGGGCGTAGCCGGCCCCCGCAGCGTCGCCACTGCCCTGGTGCGTGACCAGTACGAAGGGCGCGGTATGGCGCGGGTCATGTCCTTTGTCATGGCCGTCTTTATCCTCGTCCCCATCATCGCCCCCTCCATCGGCCAGGCCATTCTCCTGCTGGTCAACTGGCGCGGCATTTTTGTGCTGTTCCTGGTGCTGGCACTCATCGTCTCTGCCTGGTTTGCCATTCGGCAGCCAGAAACACTTCCACTTGAACGACGTATCCCGTTTACCGTTACACGCCTTCGCCATGCCTTTACCGAAGTCTTAACCAATCGCATCACCTTTGGCTATACGATAACAGCCGGGTTTGTCTCCGGTGCGTTTGTCGGCTACCTCAACTCAGCGCAGCAAATTTTTCAGCTGACCTACGGATTGGGCGAACGGTTTCCACTCTACTTTGCCATGCTGGCACTTGGCAGCGGCACGGCTTCTTACTTAAACGGCCGTTTTGTCCTCCAATACGGCATGAGAAACCTCAGCCACCGCGCCCTGTTGGTCTACACCATCCTCTCCATCCTCACCTTCTTGTTTTCCCTCACGCAAGGTGGCCTCCCCCCACTGTGGTTTGTCACCATTTACTTCATCATCATCTTCTTCACCATCGGCATGTTGTTTGGCAACCTCAACGCCCTCGCCATGGAGCCGCTCGGCCACATTGCCGGGGTCGGTGCCGCCGTTGTCGGCTCGTTGTCCACCTTAATCTCCACTATACTCGGCACCATCGTTGGGCAAAACTTCAATGGTACCATCCTGCCGCTCGTCGGTGGCTTTGCCCTCCTCGGTTTACTCTCCCTTGCTGTCACCCGCTGGGCAGAAGCTGGTCACAAATAGCCTGGATTATGCTTGAGTTTATAATAAGTTCAGTTATATTACTTGCTGATTTCGTATAGGACAAAACCCCACCAATAAACTCCCTCTAGGCTACTTTCTCTGCTAATAACAGACACTGAACAAACCCCGAAAAATCTGCGCCATCTTTGATTTTTATCTCTGGCAACATGACAGCCTCCTCAGTAAGCCAAACAAGGAAAATGCCTCCTACTCCTCTTTCACCAGCCACAAATTTAACGGCCGTCCCCCCCTCTTTAGACTTGAATTTATAATAAGTTCAGTTATACATTCGCCGTTTTTCGCATAGGACAAAGCCTCCCCCCTTTTTCGCATCCTTCCGTGTCTCCAAAACAGCCTTCTCCCCTCCACTCCCCGCTCCCCACTCCCTACCGGCCGTGAATAAACCATAAACCTTTCCCACCCAGGAAAGGTTCCCCCCACCCTATCCGTCATTTTAATCAAACGGCACAAACCAATTAGCGATCAATTAACGGCCGTTTCCTATCATACCCAACATCACCACCAACGCAGCCCACACCCCCCAAACGTAGCGGAATCAACCACGGCACAGCTACCAGCAGTGTATCGGTAACGCTTGCCCCGTATCGGAGAAATGTCTGTCATGCCCAATTCATCCTTTAGCGAAGCGATCAACCCCGCTTCTCTCTATATCGTCACCCCCAACCCCGACCACATCGCCTACCCCATGACCAAACTCGCCGCCAACCGCGAACTCCTCCGCGCCATCCAGCACGGCAGCAGCCCAAGCGGAAGCGACGAAACCGAACAACCCGTCCCCGTCTCCCCCGACGGCACCCTCATCCCCAGCCGCCTCTACCCCTCCTCGGCCGACGACACCACCTGGTTCTATTTGCCAGAATACGCGCTGCACGCCAGAAACGGCCGTTATACCACCACCCTCAAATGGCGCGAAGCCAGCGACGACCCCAGCGGCCCCCTCGGCTGGTTCACCCTCAAACTCACCCAACAGCCCGCCCCGGACTGGCCGATGCCCCTCAATGAAGAAGAGTGGCGCCGGTTTCTTCAACGCTACACACAGTTTGTTGGCGACCCAAACCGCCAGGAACAAATCATTAGGGATATTTCCCACAAAACAGGCTACAGCGAAGCCCGTATTCGGGCCTTTCTCACCGGGCAGGCCAGCCGCCAGCCCATCCCCCACCAGCCCATCGCTCGCCTCGGCTACCACCTCACCATCGCCACCAGCCGCCCCACCCTCGCAGGCGATTGGGTCAATGTAGACCCCAACACCAACGGCATGACCCGCCTCACCATCGGCCAAAGCGACGCTGGCTATACGTTTCACGGCTACGGCAAATGCCACCCCCAGGATTGCGACTGGGGTGAGATTCCCGCCGCCCCCGTTACCGCCGGAGCCGACCAGCTTTGGGGTTCCTACAACTTTGGCTTCAAGAAAACCCACATCACCGTCCGCCCCGATGACAACGAGCTGGAAGCGACGGTGGTCAACGACTACGCCGACGGCGACGGCCGCACCGACCGCACCGACTTCTACCGGCTGCGTCGCGCCGACGCACCGCAAACCAGCCCCCTGCTGTGGCTGCCGCTGGGTGCGCTCAATGAAAACGAAAACAACGTCTGGCACTGCCGCCTCCCCATTTACCAGGTCGAAGAGTACGACCGCCTCTACCACATCCTGACCGATCCCATCTTTGATGCCCAACTGGAAATTCACAGCAGCGGCACGGTCGGCCATTACACTTGGCGGCAATTTGCCCGCTGGTCGGGACGGTTGAATGGCATAAACGGCCGTTCTCTCAACCTCACCACCCCACCCGCCGCCGCCATCAGCACCATAGCCAGCCCCATTGCCATCAACAGCAACCTCAGCCCGATTTGGGCAAATTTGGGGGCATTGGAAACGGCCGTTTCCCTCCCCAATATCCCCGTCACCCCCAACATCAACCCCGTCATCAGTCCCGCCATCCTCGACCTCATCCGCAACAGCGACTACAGCGTGGATTTGGGCAGCGTGCGGCGGCCGGCCCTGCCCGCAGGCATCTATACCAACCCCAACAACCCCCAGCAGCCCGCCCTCATCCGCGTCCCCGCCGAAGCCATCCAGCTTCTCTCCCCCTTCACCTTCGACCCCACCGCCCACGCCTACCTCTTCGACGCGCCGCAAAACCCTTCCCAAAACCACATCCTCCTCCCCGACGACATCCTGTTCGAGGGCGATACCGTCACCTTTTACCGCGACTCCACCCTGCGCGACCAAATCTACTACGAGCCACAGGCATTCCAACTCGCCCGCGTCGCCGATGCCCCCTACGAACCCGACCTCATGCTCCTCTTCCAAAACGTCCAGGCTGAAGACACCCTTCTCTACCAAGTCGAACTCACCTTCCACGTCCTGCCCCAAATCAATCAGCGGCTGCTCAACATCGCCCAAGAAAAATACGGCAGCGAAGCCCGCTTCACCGCCCTCAACCCCGTCAGCAGCACCCTCCTGCTCAACCTGCCGCTCGATGCCGCCAACGGCACTCCTCAGCCCGTGACTCAGGAAGCCGCCATCAGCTTTGACGAAGGCATCCGCCACAGCGTCACCCTCAGCGACACCGAATTTGAGCGCGTCATGCTGGGGTTCCGCAGCCCCGCCGGGCTGGGGCTGGCAGGCATGGTACAAGCCACCCTATTCGATGGCTCCACCGCCGACATCCCCGTTGAGCTTTCGCTGGCGCAAACGCTGGGGCAGCCGTTTGACCACCTTTTCCTGGGGCCAGTGGATGGGCAGCCCGGCCGTTACCGCGTCCAGCTTACCAACCGCATCGAAAGCCCCGTCCTCATCAGCAGCCTCTACGGGGTGCAGGTTGGCACCCGTTTCGCCTACCCGCAGCACCTGCTTCTGCCCGATGGCACCACCGCCAGCAGCGCCACCGTCCAGCCCGGCGAATCAGTCACCATCGAATACCTGGTCGCCCCCAACGATGGCCCCGTGGCCGACATCACGCCGCTGCTGGAAAGCTCGGTATTGGTCAACCACGCCCAGCTTTGGCCGCTGCTGATGTTTAATGAAGGGTACACCAGCCACACCTTTGATCTCTCGGTGAGCATTGATGCCGCCTTTTTCAGCAGCCCGCCACCCGACGGCATGGCTCCATTGGTTGGGGTGTGGGTGGAGTTTGAGCCGGAAACGGCCGTTATTCTCACCGCCGACCAACTCACCACCACCGCCACCCTACGCATGCCCCTGCTCCCCTGGCTGCTCCAGCAAGACGCACAGCAATACCGCTACCGCGTCACCAACATCCACATCCAAGGCGATGGCCCAATATTAGGCTCCGCCACCGACTGGACAACGGGGCTGGGCAACACGCCCCTGGCCGTCACACCGGCTTTTTAACAGTCATCAGTCATCGGTTCACTGATTACTGATTACTGATTACTGGTTACCGTACACGAAGTGGTCGTGAAACGACATTACCAATTACCGACTACCGACTACCGATTACCGAAAATGCTACAACTACCACCAACCACCCACGAAAACAGCCCCACCACCTTCCGCGATCACCGGGACGAAGGGATTATCTACGCTTTGCCTGCCCGCTTGACTGTGGCAGAAACGGCCGTTTCCCAACCCGACTTCTTCCTCCTCCGCCACCACGCCGACCACGACACCACCAGCGGCGGCCTCCTGCGCGTCGGCCTGGAACTAGCAACAGACGAGGACACAGATTCATCCGCGTTCGTCAGCGTTCGTCAGCGTCCCGTCTCCCCTCCCATCCACACCGCCCACTTCCGCCTCCGCCTCCGCACCTGGCTCGAAGGTGCCGCCGCCGAAACCAGCGACTGGCAGCCACTCGCCAGCCTGTCGCCCCTTGTCGCCAGCAAACCCCTCACCCCCCACGAAAGCCAGCTTTTGCAGCGGCTGCTGGAAAACGGCGAAGGCGTTGTCGAAATCGAACTCAGCCTCGGCTACCGCGCCCTCACCCAGCCCCTGCCCTGGCTCGCCACCGCCCAAACCGAACCCCTGTGGCAAGCCCTCCACACCACCCTCGGCAGCCAACCCCACCCCGTCGCCGAAATCGTCGCCGCCTTCCTCTCCCTGCCCACCGGCGTTGTCACCTGGGAATCCCTCGCTGGCGAAACCACCCCGCCACCTGCCGAACTCAGCGAAACCCTCCTCACCGAACTTGCCCACCACGCACTTGAGGCCTGGTTTGAGGAAGAGAAATGGGACGCTGATTTAACTGATTTTCCTGATCAAAGAAATCAGGTAAATCAGGTTCATCCGTTCAATCTGCGTCCCATTCTCCCCCTTGCCCCCACCTACAGCTGGGATTTACGCCTGCCGCGACTAACGGCCGTTAACCACCACCTCACTTGGTCTGTCACCGAGCTGTACCAATCGCTCACCGACCCAGCGCAGCGGCAAACGCTGTTCCCCGTCGTCGGCGCACTCACTCCCTTTGCCCCGGCCACCGTCCACCTTGTCAACACCCTCCCCTTCGACCCCGCCTTTTTGCGCCGCGTGCAGGTAGACGTGCGCTACCCCGGTCTAACGGGCGTGGCGCAATACCGCAGCTTCACCTTTGACGGCACCCAGCCCGTCCAATCCTTCACCTTCACCTACCCCGCCCTCACCACCCCGCTGGAATTAGCGGCACGGCTGACGGCGACGCTGGCTCCCAAAGGGGGGGTAGGCTGGCCCACCATCTGGCGGCGCGATTTTGCCCCGGTGTCAGGGGTGGTGGTGGAAGTGAACCGGGAGCTGGCGAACATGGCGTTTGTGCAAATAGCAGCCGACAGCCTCATTTTCACCGACGTTGCCCAGCTTGACCTGACCGTGTGGCAGGAAGGGGAAGTGGAACCGGTGGCGCAGGTGGCATTAACGGCCGTTTCCCCCAACACCGCCATCTCCCTCCCCGGCCACAATGGGTCAGACACAACCTTTTGCGTCTCAATTGATGGAACGGACACAACCTTTTCCGTCTCGACGACCCCCCTCACCATCACCACCGACGACCTCGCCCCCAAACAGCCCGACACCATCACCATCCAGCGCAGCCACGACAGCCACGCCTTTCTCGGCATCGAGCTGGCAAAGCTCGACACCGACCACACCATTTTCTACACCCTGGAACCCGACCAGCCCCGCACCTGGCCCTTTTTCCGCCGCACCCTGTTCCAACCCATCCGCTACCGCTACCGCCTCCACACCGTCCCCACCGACCCCAACGGCCAAACCCTGCCGTTGGTGGTGGGGGAATGGGTAGAGAGTGAGGCGTTGGTTCTGAATGTGTAAACAGTTATCAGTTATCAGTTATCAGTAAACAGTTCACCGATTACTGATTACCGATTACTGATTACCGATCACCAATTACCGCAACAAGGAGAGACAATGCTAACCTTACCGACCTTTTGCACCCACCAACAAACGGCCGTTTACCGCGACAGCCACGACAAAAACCGCTTCTACCTCGACGCACCCGCACCCGACAACGGCAATACGGCCGTTCGCTGGCTTTCCACCCCCACCGCCGCCGCCTACCTCGTCAGCGAAATCCGCTTCGGCGCCGACCCCCAGCAATTGCAAGCCGCCGGGCAGCGGCTGGGTGGCTACCTCCATCCCGTCCCCTGGAACGTCAGCCCCGTTTTCGCCTGGGGGCAGCACAACGGCCGCGTCCGCATGATCGCCCACGGCCGCACCGCTGGCTACGGCAGCCACAACGTCGTTCTCGGTGGCGAACTGCCCGCCGCCATGATGGGGCAGCCCATCGTCATCGCCGCTGAACTGACGGCACAGGCACAGCTAACGGGCGCAGGGGTGCGTGGGCAATCCACCGCCCCCGACATCGCCGCCGACTTCATCAGCCAACTGCCAACTGGCGACCGCATAAGCTGGGCCACCACCCTGGCCGACGTGCTGCTGCCCACCCTGCGCGAACTGCTGCGCCGCCAACTGCTCACCCTGCTGGTGGATGCCAGCGACGTGACCCTCAACGCCCTCAGCGAACTGCGCGACCTGGCCCTGCTGGAATGGGCCAGCCGCCTCGCCACCGCCGCCCGCACCAGCCTCGCCGCCCCCGCCGCCGCCATCGAGCAGTTCGCCCCCAGCCCCATTGATTGGACGCTCACCTGGCCGCCCAACCAGCCCATGCCCCTGCACGCCATGCGTGTTATTCGGACGCGAGGAACGGCCGTTTCCGCGCCCCTCGTACAGGAATCTTTATTGGTAAATCAGTAAACAGTTATTAGTTATTGGTTATTGGTTATCAGTAACCTCACCAATAACCAATAACCAATAACCAAAAAAACGGAGTACAAACCCATGCTAACAGTCCCCGCCTTCCGCACCATCGCCGACACCACCCTCTTCCGCGACGACGCTGTGTGGTACAAGTTCTACCCCATCTACGCCTACCCCAGCGTCCGTCTTGACAAAAACGGCAACCCCGTCTTCTTCATGGCAAAATACGCCTTCTCCGACCAGGATCGGGAAAGCAACCCCAAGCTGCCCCCCGGCGGCGGCTACCTCAACTTCGACATCCAGTTTGACGTTCCCACCTCCGTGCTGGAAACCGTCCGCACCGAGCTGCAAGAATGGGTCAACCAGGAATGGACGCGGCTGCAAAACGGCACCGCCGCCGAAAAAGCACTGCCCGGCGTTGCCAACACCACCGAACCCCCCGCCGTCGAATTTGGCGCACCCACCTGGACGGCCGGCACCGTCTCCATGGACGCACCGCAGTCCGAAATGCTCGTCAGCCACCGCGTCGCCAGCGGCGCACCCTCCCTGCTCTCCGGCAACATCGCCGTTTTCAGCATGGATCTGACCCACGAAGGCGCCACCTTCATGCAGCGGGTGCTGGTGGGCGACGACGGCCACAGCGGCAGCGACCTCACCCCGGTGCAGGTCAAATACGACCTCTCCTTCTGGGCGCGGCTGCCCAAAGCCAGCATCCACATCAGCGCCGACTCGGAAAAAATCCATGAGCATGTCCGCAAAATCATGGACGGCGAAGGCACCGACCACTGCACCACCTACGACTTCGCCTACACCGACATTGACACCCGCACCGCCCAGATGGCCGGGCTGATTGAGGTGCAAATTGACAACGGCTCCGGCACCCTCAGCGAAGACACAATGGAGTCGCTGCGCGAATACGCCCTCGACATGGTGCAGCAGATGATTGAGTCCAGCTTCTTCACCGACCAGCCGCCGCTGGGCGAAGGCCCCGGCACCGACGATGGCAACCTGGCCGATACCGCCACCGGGCGCAGCAAAAGCGATAAAAAATTCTATTTGCAGCAGTACGACTCCGCCAAAATGACAATTGAGCTGCATTTGGAGCAAAGCAGCGTTGTCGAATGGCCGGTGCATCCCCAAGCCACCCTCTCCACCTTCTTCCGGGGTATGAGCGGCGAGCAGCTCAAGCAATATGTCCGCACCGTTGACCTCGACGACGACTTTTTCAAGCATCTGGGGCTGGAAGTTCGCGCCATTGCCGACTATGGCGACGCGGCCCTCGATTTGGTGGAAGTGGACGTGCGCTACAAAGGGGTGGATGAAAACGGCGACCCGCAGGAAAAGCACCAAACCTTTACCTTCACCAGCATCGAGCCGCAAACGTGGAACCCCAGCCTGATTGGCGATGCCCGCGACTACGACTACCGCTACCGCGTCAGCTTCCGCGACCACGGCTTTGGGCCATATACCGAATGGGTCAGCAGCAGCTCGCCCGACCTCAACATTTCCATCCCCACCCCCGGCCGGGTGCGGCTGGCGGTGCAGGCAGGGTACATTGACTTTGAGCAACTGGTGGAAAACGTGCAGGTGACGCTGGCGTATGAGGATGTAGCCGCAGCCGTAGCGCGGCAGGAACACACCGTTTCGCTCCAGGCCACCCGCCGCGAAGCCAGCTACGAGCGGCTGATCTACACCTTCCCCACCCAGCCAGTGCAGTTCAAACGCCGCTTTGTCATGAAGTCAGGCGAGGTGATTGAGGATGGGGCGTGGCAGACGACGGTGAACCAGCAGTTGCTCATCAACCAGCCGTTTACCGACCTGCTGCGGGTGCGGCTGCTGCCGACGGGCAATGGCTGGGAGGAGCTGACGCAGGCGGTGGTGGATTTGCGCTATCAGGATTTTGCCAACCAGTACACGGTGGAGGAAAGCCTGATTTTGAAAAGCCGGGATGAGTTCCGCACCTGGCAGGTGGTGCTGCGCGACAAGAGCAATACGCGCTACAGCTACCGGGTGTCGGCTAGTTTCAAAAACGGCCGTTTTTCCCAAACCCCCTGGCTCTTCAACGACGGCGAAGCCACCATCCCCATCGAAATCAAAGCCCAGCCCGGCCTCAAGGTACAGCTGCTGCCCGACCGTCTCGACTTCGCCACCTCACCCATCACCGAAATCACCCTCAACTACGCCGCCGCCGGGGTACAGGCCAGCGAAACCTTTGTTTTCCGCAGCAAGGAGGCGCAAACGTGGCGCGTCGCCACCCCCGATGCCGCTCCGGTGGAGTACCGCTACCAGATTACCCACTATCCCAACAACAACGGGCCGGTGCTGCTGCCGGAGATGGTGGAGCAAGATACGGCCGTTATTTTGCCCCCCTACCGTCCCCCGGAAGCTGGCAACCTGACGGTCACGCTGATGGCGCAGTTGGTGGACTTCACGGCCACGCCCATCGTGGTGGTGGATCTGGATTATCTGGATGAGGTGAACAATGTCCATCATGTCGGTGCGGTGACATTTACGGCCGTTAACAGCCAAACCTGGGTCATCCCCGTCAAAGACACCAACCGCAAACATTTCAGCTACACCCTCACCTACTACACCGCCGACGGCCAGGAACACCGCCAACCCACCCAAACCCAGCCCATGCCGCGTGTCATCATTCCCAGATACCAATAGGAGAGTAGAGGTTGGAGATTGGAGATTGCGATCCTTCATTAATCTCCAATCTCCAATCTCCAATCAACCAATCCCCAAAAATTAAAGGATGTTTTTTCAAGCGAGGTAAAACCATGTTAAAAGTACCAGCCTACGAATATTTCCCCGAATTTGGCGTAACCGCCTACCAGGACGACTCCATGTTCTGGAAATTCTATCTCATCCCCGACGTACCCTCCGTTCGCAAGGATGTCAACGGCAACCCCGTCTTCCTGCTCATCAAATACGCCTTTGGCGACCAAGACCGCGAAGAAAACCCCGACCTGCCACGCGGCGGCGGCTATCTCGCCTTCGACGTTGCCCTCTCCATCCCCGATGGCAATGTGGTACAAATCAAACAGCGGCTACAGCAGCGCGTTGACCAGGATTGGAACATGCTCAAATCCATTGCCGAAAACGCAGGCAAGGACGTGCGCGGCTACCGCGTCTGGAGCCACCACCCCGGCAAACATGAAAACGCCCTCTCCGTTGACGACGTGCGTCTCGGCCTGCCTATTGATGTTCCCGAAGCCCCTCCCGGCGACCAGCCGCCCAAGGTCATCATTGACTACCCCACCTGGACCGACGGCAAATTCTCCGTTTCCGCCCCCCAAAGCGAAGCCCTCGTCAGCCACCGCGTCACCGACGGCCCCCTGTCGCTGGTGGGCAACAACACCGCCGCCGTCAACATGGATCTCACCGAGGCCGGGGCCACCTTCATGGAGCGCACCCTCGTCAACCCCGACGGCAGCGGAGCCACCGACCTCACCCCGATCCAGGTCGTTTACGAACTCAAATTCTGGGCACGGATTCCCCCCGTGCGCCTGATGATCGAAGCCGACAGCCGCAGCCTCCACGCCGCCCTTAAGGAAGTTGACCACGACTACGACGGCCACGATTGCAGCGAAGACGACATGAGCCATTACGAAACCCAGCTTGGCATGGCAATTGACGCTGGCCTCATCAAAGTCCGCTTCGACACCGGCACCCTCTCCCTCGACGACGACTTTGTGCAGCAAATCCGCGCCACGGCGATGAAGCTGGTGCAGGACATGATCAAGGACAGCTTCTTCCAAAAGAAAGAAGCCCCGCCGGCCGACACCGACGACCCAACGGCCGATTTTGTCAACAGCGAAAAAGACATCTACTACATCAAAACCGAAGTAGATTACAGCCAAGTCTCCATCAACTACGACGAAGAAATGACCAGCATCGTCGAGTGGAAAGTCAACCCCCAGGGAACCATGCAGGCGTTTTTCAGCGACCTCTCCGCCGCCGAAATGAAAAAATACGTCCGCGTCGTAGATTTGGACGACGACTTCTTCAAAACGCTCGGCCTCAGCGTCACCGCCTTTGCCGACTGGGACAACGAACCCATCGCCTTTATCGAATGCCAAATCAACTACAGCGGCCGCGACGAAAACAACCAGCTCGTGGAAAAGGTCGAAACCTTCACCTTCACCAAAGACAACCATACCGGCTCCTGGGATCCCAGCCTCATCGGCAGCAAGCGGGAATACCAATACCGCTGGCGCGTCGCCTTCCACGGCCGCGAACCCGACCGCTTCAGCCGCTGGTTCCGCGAAACCAGCCCCCACCTCAATCTCACCGTCGCCGACCCCGGCAAAATCGCCATCAACTTGCTGGCGGGCAACATTGACTTTGCCCACACCGTCGAGCAGGTGCAGGTGGAAATCAGCTACCGCGACCCCGGCTCTGGCGTGGACGAAGAGGCAACCACCTTTATTCTGGCCGACGGCCAAAAGCAGCAAAACTACAGCCGCTACATCTACACCGATTGGGATCGCCCCGTGCAATACCGCACCCGCTTCTTCCTCAAGGACGGGCAGATGATTGAAGGGGAATGGCAGGAGACGCTCAACCGGCAGTTGCTCATCAACGCGCCGCTGTACGACAAGCTGGACGTGCGGCTGGTGCCGGCCGGAAGCTGGGACAACGTGGTGCAATCGGTCATCAGCCTGCGCTACCAGGACCCCACCACGGGCTACAACGCCGACGAAGCGCTGCTGCTAAAGGCGGCCAACGAGTTCCGCGCCTGGGCGGTGGTGCTGCAAGATACCAGCTTCCGCCACTTCCAGTACCGGGTGTTGACCACCTTCAAAAACGGCACCTTCACCCAAAGCGCATGGATCGACGCCGACGGCGACCAGGCGATCCCGATTATTGTGGAAGAAGTGCCACACCTGCGGGTGAATCTGCTGCCCAATCTGCTGGATTTTGCCACCACGCCGGTAGTGGAATGCACGCTGCGCTATCACGACGCAGTGGGCAACATCCATAAGGTAGAGACGTTTACCTTTACCAGCGGACAGCAGGCAAGCTGGAGCTTCCCGCTGGCGGCGGCAACGCGCAATGAGTACAGCTATGAAATTACGTATCATACGGTAGACGGCCGTTCCATCACCCTGCCCCAGCAAACCAGCGACGAAACGGCACTCATCATCCCGCGCCTGCTCGTTCCCGAAATCAACTGCACCTTTATTCCCAAGCTGCTCGACTTTGCCGCAACCCCGGTGGTGGAAGTTGCCTTTGATTACGAAGACCCAGCCCACGGCCTTGACTTTGCAGACACCCTCATCTTCACCAGCCCCACCGACCAGCAAATCCAGTTCCCCATCTTTGCCGACTCCCCCGACCAATACACCCTCACCGTCGGCTACTACCTGCCCGATGGCACCGTCATCAACCGCGAACCGGTAACGCTGGATAAAAAGCGGGTGATTATTCCGCGTTATGTCAATGGGGCGTAGATAATTGGAGATTGGAGAATTGGAGATTGGAGATTGTGAACCTTCACCAATCACCAATCTCCAATCTCTAATCTCCAGAAGGAACAACCATGTTATACCTCCACCCTCCCTACTATCTATACGAAGGCGTGCCGGTGATGGCCGACTACCATGACCCGCGCCAGTTTTATTACTTACCAAATAGACCCAAGTTGGCCGTGGACGAAAACGGCCGTCCGGCCATACGGCTGCTCATCTTCCGCGAAAATCTGGACGAAGTGCCGCCGGAAGAGGAACACGCCGCCGGGTTTCTAGTGTTCGATACCAGCCTGGCGTGGCCGGAAGCGACGCTTAACAAAGTGGCGCAAAAAATCCAGGATGACCTGTCGCTGGATCAGCCCCCCCGGTTGGCACCCCTGCCCTACCGCAGCGGCAGCGTGCGGCTGATGTTTTTGGACAAAGTGACCCAGCCGCCCCCCGCTGAGGGCGAAGAACCGGCCGCAGAACCCGTCTCGAAATGGGTTCCAATGCTCGAAAGCAGCGGCGTTCCCTCGCTCTACGGCGAAAACCGCGCCATCTTTAGCGCCATGCTCAGTAAAAAGGCGGCGGCGCTGATGCTGGGGGCGTTTGAAGGGTTCATCCCCGCCGGGGTGATCTACGACCTGGAATATGTGGGTCTGCAGCGGGCGTTTAACGTTCACGTGGAGGCCGACTGGGAGCAGGTGTACCACCACATCAGCGAAAAATATGCCGTTGACCTGGTGTTTGTCTCCATCAACACCGCCGAAATTATTGACGAACTGGAAGAAAAACAGCTCATCACCTTCACCGCCTCGCTGGAAGGGGTGGATGAGGAAGGGATGGAAGCGGAGTTCAAGGCAGTGCGGAAAGAGCTGGAAGAGTTTGTGCTGGAGAAATTCTTCAAACCCGTCACCAATCCCAACCAGCTTGACACCGACGGCGGGGCGATGGAAGGGCTACAGACGGCGCGGCAAATTGTGAACCTGATTCACCATTGGCCGAGCGCGGGCTATTCACGGCTGGAGCTGAACATGACGCAGGTGCGGTCGCTGGCGGTGGATTACACCATGCTCAAGGCGGTCTCGCGCCACATCGCCCCGCAGGCCCACCTGAGCCTCTTTTTTGAGGATTACAACCTGACCCGCGACGACGTGGTGACGGTGGTGGACGGCAAGGACGCGATGTGGGAGGAGCTGGGGTTTGACATTTCGGCCAACGCCGATTTTGCCACAGACGGCATTCACGCCATCAGCACCGATGTTTACTACGGGCTGCTGCCGGAGGCGGAGCCGGAAACGTTCCCGGTGAGCTGGTCGTTTTTGCTGGATGCAGCACAGACGCGGGTGCATAAGGCGGCGTGGTATAACCCGGAGGTGGGCAACAATGTGCGCTATCGCTACACGGTGCATTTTCGGCCGGAGGCGCTGCCGGGGCCAGAAACGGCCGTTTCCAGCGGTTGGCGTGAACATAACGGCCGTTTACTCATCCTCTCCCCCCGCGAACTGTACCAAACCCGGCAGGTCGAAGCCCAGCTTGTGCGCGGCTTTCCGTTCGACCGCTACCCGCAGGTACACGTCCATTTGCGCTATGTGGACACCGAAACGGGCTGGGTACACGAAGATGCGGCCCTGCTGGACGAAACCCACCAGCAGCTTCCCTTTGCTTTCCGTGCAAGGGCCGGGGCAGGAACGGCCGTTTCCTACCGCCTCACCTACCTCGGACTCAACGGCAAACGGCTAGAGCAAGATTGGCGCACCACCCTCGACGACACCGTGTTCATCACCGACCCCGCCGACGACTACCTGACGGTGCGCGTGCTGGTGGCAGGCAACCGCGCCGAAATCATGAACCTGATCGTAGATTTCAAATACATTGACGACATAAACAACGTGCGCGAATTCGGCTCCATCTTTATTGACCAGAGCAACATCAACCAGCTTCACCAGTGGCGCGTGCCGCTGGCCGACCCCGCCCAGCGTCGCTACTGGTACAGCCAAATGTTGATTGATGCCGCTGGCAACGTCACCCAAACGGGCTGGATGCAGGCGGAAAAAACGACGCTCCCCGTTGGCGCGGTCTATGCCAAAGTGATGGAAGTGCAGCCGGAGCTGCTGGGGCCGCCGCTGGCGGAAAACGGCGTAGAGCGCATTCGGCTCTGCCTGAAATACCACGATGCGTTTAACGGCTATCAGGCGGAGCAGGAAATGATGTTTGCCGCGCCGGGCAAAGGGGAAATCTGGCGGCTGGAGCTGAAAGATGCCGGAATGCGCGACTACAGCTACGAGCTGACCTACGTTCTGGACACCGGCTTTGAGCAGCACGTCGGCCCCTTCTCTTCGCGGGATACGTTTTTGCTGCTGTCGTCCGTCCCACCGGGACAGTAATCAGTTATCAGTTATCAGTGACCCGACCGATTACTAAGGAAAAACCATGTTGCTAACCCAAACAAAACACGAAACCCCACCCGTAACCGACTTCCTCTTCCAGGCGGCGCTGCTGGCGGGGCTGGGGCGGCAGGCGGGGGAGGTGGTGCGGATGGCGGTGCAGGCAGCCAACGGCCGTTTCGCCAACCACCCCAACCACCTCGACCGCAGCTGCATTGACGCTGGCAGCACCCTGCTGCTGGGGCTGGCCGCCCCCGGCAACCGGCAACTGCGGCTGGTGCAGCGGCTGGCGGATGGGGAAGATGGCGGGCAGCGGTGGCTGCATACGCAGTTTGGGACGGACGACCGACGACCGACGACCGACGACGAAACCATCAACTCATGCTTCCGTCCTCCGTCCTCCGTCCTCCGTCAGTCATCTGCTTGTTCGAGAACGCGGCAATTAACGGCCGTTTATCTCCACAACCCCGCCGCTGCCTGGAACGCCGCCCTGTGCCTCAGCCAAACCCACGCCGCCGAAGACGCTTTTCGCCGCGCCCACGCCGTTTTCGGGTCACGCGGGCGTATTTTTAAATGCGAACAGCCGTTGGCAGGGCAGACGGAGGACGGAGGACGAAAGACCGAAGGGGATCCGTCGTCCGCCCTCCGTCGTCCGTCGTCCAAACCGACCACCAACCACCGACCACCGACCACCGAAGACCATCCGTCGTCCGTCGTCCGTCGTCCGTCGTCTTGGATCACATGGCAGCTAGACCGCCAAACCACCCCCACCGATGCCCTGACCGCCTACGGCTTGCCGCAAGCATGGACGGCCGTTTCTGCCACCCTTGCCCCGCTCTTCGGCCAACCCCTCTCCCCACGCAGCCGCCCGTGGAGCGTGTCGGTGTCGCTGGCGGAGCCGGACAGGGTGCGGGTTGGCACAACGGCCTGGGCACGGCAGCCAGAGGAACCGGGCAAGCACCAGCGTCTGGCGCAAACAGTTGAGCAATTTGGAGGAAACGGCCGTTTTGCCGAAGCCCTCTACAAACTAGCCCTCACCACCCAGCCACCCAGCCTCACCACCCGCATCGGCCGCGCCGTTGAGGTGGAGCTGTGGCGGGGGGAGGTGGTGGGGATGGAAATGTATTGTTGTATTGGTGATTAGAGATTGGAGATGAGAGATTGGAGATTGGAGATTGAAGAAGGTTGTTTGCAGACAACAATCTCCAATCTCCAATCAACCAATCTCCGCTCCCCACTTTATCGGAGGTTTTCATGAACTGGTTACGTATTCGACCTTTATTGGCATCCTGGCCGGGGGACACCCAGCCACCGACGTTTGAAATTATGGCAGATGAGAACGGAACGGCCGTTATCGAACTCGCCTGGGACCCCGCCGCCCTGCTGGCACCCGCCACCTACACTGCCCCCGACGCGCTCCGCTATTACAGCAGCGACGTGGTTTTTGACGAGACGATCAGCAACGACGATGGCAGCAGCCGCCACATCACCGTACCTGCCCAAACCATCACCCTCAGCGGCAATCGCGCCATCTGGACGATGCCGCAGGCATTGTGGGATGGCTATGTGCAGGAAACACTCAAGTCAAGCAACACACCGCCACGCAGCCGTTTTGGCCGCGTGCTGTACTATCGCGTGCGCGTCACCCCGCCCGGCGGCTCCACCGCCCGCGTCTGGCCGCTCGATTCCGCCATTAGCGGCAACATAGACGCGCCCCGGCTCAACATTCTCACCATTTGCGCCTCGCCAACGGCGATGGTGGTGCCGGACGAAACGGCCGTTAACGCCATGGGCGGCATCACCGGCTTCGACACCCTGTGGAGCACCCTCCTGCGCTGGTTCTGGCACAATCTCGACGAATCATCGGCCGACCGGCAGGCACTGGTCGCCATTTTTGGACACCAAACGTTCCAAACCGAAATCACCAGCGCGGCGCAGCGGGGCAAACTGCTCAAGCTGTGGCTGCTGGGCGGCCCGGCGCGGCGGCAACTGCCACGCCTCCTCAGCCGCCGCATCCAGCGCGGCAGCAGCATCACCATCCCCGCCCTGGTGCAAACCGACCTGCGCGGCGGCAAAACGTTGATTGACAACCTGCTGGCTCTGCTCTCCATCACCCCCCACCCCGACATTGTGGGGGCGGCGACCCCGGCCGAACTGGTCAGCGATGTCGTCACCGAAATTCTGGACCCCAACGGCCAGGTTAATCAGGGAGCGGCCGGGACTTGCTCCCCCACCTCGCTGCAAACGATGCTGCTCAACCTCAACCCGTCGGAATATGTCCGCCTCCAGGTGGGGCTGTTGAGCAGCAGCGGGGCGACGACGTTGGCAAACGGAACGGCCGTTTCCATTCCCCCCGGCATCTTCCAGGTCGCCCGCTACGCCGGGTCACAAGCCAACCCATTCTTTGTCCGCACCAACGCCGAACTGGCCTTCCAGTCCACCATCCTGAAATACGCCCAGGGCAGCCGCTTCCCCGCCTACAGCCCCACCGCCCCGGCCAACGCCGCCAACGGCATCAACACCGTTTTCCAGCAAACCATCGCCGGTGGCCTCATGTCGGACGAGACGGACAGGGGGCTGGAAGGGATTTTCAACGCCACCTTCACCACCAACTACATCCCCAACACCACCCAGGCGGCTAACCAGGCGGCGCAGCCCACTTTGCGTACCGGCTTCCTCAGCACCATTGACGCGGCGCAGCAGCCGGTGCCATTGGCAATGTACTGGAGCCAGCCCTACAACTTTGGGCATGTGGTGCTGGCGGTGCGGCGGGAAAACGGCCGTGTTTTCTTCAAAAACCCCCAGTACGCTGGCTCCAACCCGACGGCGGCAACGGGCAGCACCGCCACCAACCCGCCCCGCCGCTACGACGACGCTTCCGCCACCCTGGAATCGATCAGCGAAGCCGATTTGCTGACGTGGATTAAGGGGTATTGGAATGCGGGAACGGCCGTTGGCTAATAGAGATTGGTTATTGGTTATTGGTTATTGGTTATTGATGAACGCCGTCAATAACCAATAACCAATAACCCTTTTTCAGGAGACTCCCCCCATGTTATACCTAGACTCCCCCATCGGCCCCATCAACGGGCTAATGATTTACCGGGATCACCAGGATCCCGACATGTTTTACTATGTTCCCGAACGGCCGCGTCTGGCGCTCAACGACGGCACGCCGGAGTTTGTCTTCCTTAAATACCGGCGCGACATTACCGACAACGTAGATTTTGACCCCGACGACGCGGAATCGCTGGGCGGCGGCTTTCTTGCCTTCACCGTAGATTTGGGCGTAACCGATGAGCAGCTTGACGAGATGAAGCGCGAGCTGCGCCGCTTTGCCGATGGCGACGTGAAGCTGGCTCCCATCCAGTTCCGCAAAGGGTCAGTGCGCCTTTCCATCAGCAAGGATGCCGCCGATGCCGAGGGCGCGGCCACCAATGAACCGCGTGGCCTCACCTTTTTTGAAGAAGTGTATGGCACCAGCAAACCATCCCTGTTTGGCTTCAACCGCGCCACCTTCTCGCTGATTTTGTCGCGGGAAGGGGCAACCCTGTTCGAGGCGGCGCTGCGGGCGGGCATCAGCCCCGTTGGTGTCATCTACGACCTGGAGTTTTTGGGGCTGCGGCCGGCGTTCAACGTCCGCATCACCGCCGACTACCGCCGCATCTACGACCATTTGGAAGTGGAGTTTGGCGCACGCGGCCAAATCCAGATGGTATCGCTGGCGGCCGAAATCGCCGCCGCCTTCCAAAAGCTGCGCGATGAAGGCAATATCAAGGTCGAGGTGATCAACTTCACCGACGATGAGGATTTACGCAAGCAGGCGGATGATGCGTTCAAATGGTTCCAGCAGGAACTGCTAAAGGAGTTTTTCCAATCTGCGCTTGAGCCGCCCAGCTTTATGACGCGCACGGGCAACGGGGGCATGTTGGGGCAACTGCAAAATCTGTTTGGTGCCCTCAACGCCGTGCAGTCGGCTCCGGCCACGCCGCAGCGCGGCACGCCCACGGCCACCGCGCCCACAGCCGCACCCGCCGCCACCGACCTGAGCAGCGGCGAGCGTTCGACGACGGAGATGAACCGCACCGCAGCCGCAGCGGGTGGCGGCGGCACGGCGGCGGCGGGTACGAATAACCCAATGTCGGAAATTTCGCCCATCCATATCGGCTTTTCGCTGAAATATTACCACCAGGATGAGCTGAAGATTCGCACCTTTGATTATTCGATGCAAACGGCCGTTGCTGCCCAAGCCGCGCCACAGGGGTTGTTCTCTACCATCACCGCCGGTCTTGACCCGGATCGGGCGATCAAGGAGGTGGATTTGGACGACGACTTCTTTACGCGGCTGGTGGCGACCGTCTCGATGGGTGGGGATTTGGAGGTGGCGGGAATAACGGCCGTTGGTGTCAACCTCGAATACCCCGGCAACCGCGCCGCAGGCACCGAGCCAACCCACGTAGACGGCTTTGTCTTCCGCCCCACCGAACTCACGCCGCAAACGTTCAACAGTTGGCTCAACGAGGCCAAAGATTTGAGCTATCGCTATCAGCTTGACATCCACTTCAAGCCCGACTCGCCGTGGGTGGGCAAGGAAGCGCACATTGTGTCGCCGTGGCGCACCAGCCGCGCCCGCCAGCTTACGCTCAACCCGCTGGACGAAATTGGGCTGCTGGATGTGGAGGTGACGCTGGGCGAAATTGACGTGGCTGACGTGAGCCAGGTGCAGGTGGAACTGCTCTACGAGGATGCCATCAACGAGTTCCGCCACGAAAAAACGATGATTCTGCGCCCCGGCGAGGCAAGTCGCCACTGGCGGCTGCGGCTGTCTGACCCGGAATTACGCGGCTATCAATATCGGCTGACCTACTTCTTGGCGAACAATTTGCGGGTGGTGCAAGAGTGGCAAACGTCGGATGATGAGACGCTGGTGGTCAATGAGCCGTTCCAGGGGCTGCTGTCGGTGCGGCTGGTGCCGCTGCTGGATGCCGAGGAGCTGCTGGAGGCGGTGGTGGACATTACCTACAGCGAGGATGACAGTGGCTACACGCGCCACGTACAGCACGTCTTCACCCCGGATGCGCTCCGCAGCCAGACGGTGCAGATTCCGACGCTGGCGGCCGAGCCGACTGGCTATAGCTATGAGACGACGGTTATCCGGCTGGATGGTTCTGTGTTTGTGGGTGAGGTGCAAACGGCCGTTGATCGCGCCCTGGTCATTTCCGATGGCGTGGGCAGCACCAACCGCATCCGCGTCAAGCTGCCGTCGGCAACGCTCAACGGGCTGGCGGCATTGAAAGTGGATTTACAAAGCGCGGGCGATGCACCAGATCGAGATTCGGCTTTGTTCACCCCCAGCCAGTTGAACGACGCGCTGGTGTCGCTGGTCTCCCCCAACGGCGGTTTTGCCTATCACTACACGGTCACGGGCTACACAGCACTGGGTCAGCCAGTGGTTGGTGCTAGTGGTGATACGAGTGACAAGACCTTGATTGTACCGTTACCGGCGGCGTAAGAGGAAAGGAACGAGAATTAAATAAGTTACGCAAGAAGTTCAACTTCTTCTGAGAAGTTGAACTTCTAAAGGAACAAGAATTAAATAAGTTACGCAAGAAGTTCAACTTCTTCTGAGAAGTTGAACTTCTAAATGGGCAAGCTATTTGATCTCCATTCCTAACCCGTGATGGGCAGATTGGTTAATGGAACCGACATGGACAAGTAGCGGGCACTCATCCAACCGACGGTGCCATCGGCCAGTTTAACCTGCGCCCAGGTGGCGGCGGCGTTACGCCCCAGCAGCGTCATCAGCGTGCCGTTGGGCATAGCCTTGATGACGCCAAAGCTGACATCAGGGCCGCTGCGCATGTTGAGGTAGTAGACGGTAATCACCGTGGCTGTCGGCCCAGGGACTGAGCTTCCGGGTGCGGGAACGGATCCTGACCAAACGCTCAGACTGCTAATGGGTACATTGGTTGACAGATAGGGGGGCAGACCACTGACCCAGGCGGTGCTGTTGTTCCAGTTGATCATGACCCAGTGGCTGTCGGCACTGCGATAACCAGCCAGGGAGACAGTTTGGCCTTTGGTGAGCTGGGTCATGACACCATAGCTCAGGCCGGGGCCAAAGCGCACGTTGAGGCGGGTGCTTTGGACAACGCCGGTGTTGCCGGTAGGCACCGAAGGTACAGGGGTTGGGGTGGGTTGGGATGAACCGGTTAGCTGCGTCCATGAGAAGTTGATTTCGGCACCGCCGCCATGTTCGTAATATTCCACGCGCACCGGCACGCTGGTAGCTGGCAAATCAATCTCGCCGCTAAAGCTTTGCGCCTGATGGTCATACCAGGCGTTGATGATTTGCTGGTTGTTGACCCAGACGCGCACGCCGTCATCGGCGGCGGCAGTGAAGCGATAGCGGCCGGGGGCGAAGGTCATGTTGCGCGACCAGCGCACGGAGAACTGGTCGTTGGCAACCAACCCGGAAGCTGGCGAGCTGTTGCCCCAGTTAAAACTGATGTTGGCGTCGTCACGCACCAAAACGGCCGTTCCTGACAAACCCGTGTTGTTAAAATATTCACCCTTCCAGTTCACCACCGTGGCTGGCGTTGTGCCACTAACGGCCGTCCACGACAGCTTGGCAACAGCATCGCCACCGGCATCGTAATACTTCACCTTGATCACATGATCGCCGGAGGACAGGAAGAGATCGTGGGTCAGGGTGTGAACCTGGCTGTCCGTCCAGGAATCAATGATCAACACCTCGTCAACCCACACCCGCATCCCGTCGTCCATTGTGGCCGTAAAGCGATAGGTGCCAGACGAGAAATTGACGCTGCGCTGCCACCGCGCCGAGAAATCGCTGTTGTTGACAATGCCATCGGCTGGGCTTCCCCGCCCCCAATCGTGGTTTAGCTCCGATTCGGTGCGTTCCAGCACCGGATCACCCGTTAAATTGGTGTTGTTCCAATATTTTGCCTGCCAGGCCGAATCGGCGGCCTGAACGGCAGCGGGCATACGACCCCAGGTCAGCAGCAGCAGACCCAGAGCGACCATGCCCATGAATAGTTTGGTTTTTGATTTGCTGGTCACTGTTTTTCTCCTTACACGCCCACGCACAAAACCAGTTTTGCGATAGTCCCGGATGCTCCCAGCGTAGAAGTATGGACGATGTATCCGATCCTTACATATATAATACGAAAATTTGGGCAAAAATGTTCCACGCCACGGCTACGGTTGGGCAACGATTGGGGGGTTTGTTGGCAGCGTGAAAGATGGGAGGGGAGAAACGGCCGTTAATAAATCCCCCATCTCAATCGGCTGCAAACCCCAGGCCAGCCGCGCCCGGTCACACTGCTCACTCGGCACCCCATTCACCCACGCTACCTGTAACTCACGGCACGGCGATGGCCGGCTTTCATAAATGGTACAGCACACACTCTGCCCCACCGTCCCATCTAGCGCCACACAGCGTACCGGCCGGCTGTGTGTTCCCTTCATCACCACCCGCAGCGCATCGAGCTTTTGTATCAGCTCCATCGGAACCGCTCCCGCAATATTTGGATCGGCCTCCCCCCAATAAAACGCTACTCTAAAATACGCACAACATGCCCCGCATTGTAAACAAACGCTCTCTGCTGACATATTCTTTTGGTATTTGCCGCCTCCTGGCTTAACTCGAAAAATTTTTGTGCTACGATCATAAAAGCTGAGCCTCGCGGCGTCATCGGCAAAATGTTATAGACCACTATCTTCCCGGCACCGCTTCACCGTTTTCTTATTTTTATTACCTATACTAAACTTCAAATGTGACAGCCGTTATAAAACAAGAGGAGCTTCAAGACACAAGAAACCATGCGTTTGCTAGTTGTTGAAGATGAACCAGGGATTTCTGAATGGGTCCGACAAGGGCTAACCGAATTTGGCTACGCCGTGGATGTCGCCGAAGATGGCGAAGACGGTCTTCACTTCGCCTTGTCGGCCGACTATGATGCCCTTATTTTAGACATCATGCTCCCCGGCATGGACGGGCTGGAACTCATGCAAACCTTACGCAAGCTGGGGCATAAAACACCCATTCTCATGCTAACAGCGCGGGACACCATTGACGACCGGGTCAAAGGCTTAAACACTGGTGCCGATGACTATCTGGTAAAACCATTTGCTTTTCCCGAACTGCTGGCACGCATCAACGCCCTGCTGCGCCGCCCGCCGCTGCAACAGCAGGGCAGTGTTTTGCGCGTCGCCGACCTGGAAATGGACACGGTGAAGAAACTGGTCAAGCGCAGCGGCCAACTCATTGATCTGCGCCCACGGGAATACGCCGTTTTGGAATATCTCATGCGCCATCCTGACCAGGTGCTAACGCGCACCCAAATTGGCGAACACGTCTGGAACTTTGATTACTACCACGAATCCAACGTCGTTGATGTCTACATCGGCTATCTGCGGCGCAAAATTGACCAGGATGCACCCTACCCACTCATTCAAACGGTGCGCGGTATGGGGTATCGTTTGGCAGCAGAGGAAACATCATAAGGGTTCATTCGTTAATAACTTGGGATTTAGAAGTTCAACTTCTGAGAGAAGTTGAACTTCTGGAACTGCAAAGTTATTTTTGATTGAACCCTAAGGGTACATGAGCCGCCTTAAATCATATCAGCCACCTATCCGCCTGCGTCTAACAGTCTGGTATGTTCTCTTTTTGGGAGCTATTCTGCTGCTGTTTTCAGTTTACGTCTACTGGCAAACCCAGCGCAATATGATTGCCCAGGCTGACCATGCGCTGGAATTGGCTCTGGCACAAACGCTCATTAACGTTGACCGGGAAGGGGATCGCCTTACCTTTAAAAATTTAGCCAACAACCCCGATGCGCTGCGCGGCATAGATGACAAGTTTCTGATCTATTTGGTCGCGCCCGATGGCACGCCCTGGGAGCAAATTGGCAGTGACAACCACGCCCCACAGCCGCAAAAACTGCCATCTGGCTATCATTCGCAGTTGGCCGATGGGGAGTCGTGGCGCATTTTGAGCCGTGAGGTAACAGTGGGAGGTGTAGTAGGTCATGTGCAGGTGCTGCAAGAGCTGGAGGCGGTGCGGCTGGCACTGGTGAGTTTGCAGCAGCAAATTGGGCTGGCAATTCCATTGGCTCTTGTTCTGGCCGGGTTTGGCGGCTTTTTTCTGGCAACCCGCGCTCTGAACCCGATCAACCGGATTACGCAAACGGCGCAATCTATTACGGCGGAGGATTTAAATCGGCGTATTGCTTACCCAGGCCCACGGGATGAAATCGGCCGTTTGGCGCAGACATTTGACGGGATGCTTGATCGTTTGCAACAAGCATTTGACCGGGAGCGGCGTTTTACGGGGGATGCGGCGCACGAGCTGCGAACGCCGTTGGCGGCGCTAAAAGGGCGCATTGGCGTTACCCTTAGCCAGCCGCGTGACAACGAGCAATATGTTGCCACGCTGCAAAGCATGGAGGAGCAGGTTGACCGGCTGAGCCGCCTGAGCAATGACCTGTTGTTTATGGCGCGGCTAGACCAGGGCGTGCTGAAAGGGGAATCTGAGCCGATTCAGGTGGCGGATTTGTTGGGGGCGGTGGTGGACACAATACGGCCGTTGGCTGCCGCCAAATCGATCCGCATTATTGAACAAATTAGCGCCACCAGCACCATTGTTGGGGACATGGATTTGCTCATTCGGCTCTTCCTCAACCTGTTGGACAACGCCGTTAAATATACGCCAGCCGAAGGCGAAGTACGCATTTCAGCCAGCGAGAGCAACGGGCAAATCCATGTTGCCATTGCCGACACCGGCTTGGGCATTGCAGTCGATCATTTGCCGCATCTTTTTGAACGGTTTTACCGGGTGGAAAAAAGCCGGGTGCGGCGATTGGGGCAAAATGGTAGGGGAGGCGTTGGCCTGGGTCTGGCAATTGCCCATGAGATCGCCCGTTCGCACGGTGGTTCGATTAGTGTACAAAGCCAGCCTGAACATGGCTCTACGTTTACGGTTCATCTATCTGGCACGAAGATATAACAAAAGTTCAACTTCTTTGGAGAAGTTGAACTTATCCCGCTAAATATGGAGGTATTGGAATGGGGTGTTTTTCGATTTTCGATTATCAAATCACTAAAGCAAAACCTTATAAGTGGGTCTTGCTGCTTGGGGCTTTGTTGGGGCTGCTGCTGACGGGCTGTGGCGCAACGGCAACCCTGCTGAATTCGGCCGGTGGCACGGCACCGGACGGTAGTGCCTTGCCGGGAACTGAGGAGTATGGGTTAAGCCGACAAGAATTGGTTAGCAAAATTGAGGCGGTGGAGGCTGATATTGCTACGTGTATGAGCGATGCCGGGTTTGAGTATGTGGCGGCCGACTATAATACGGTGCGCCGGGGGATGGTGTCGGATAAATCACTGCCGGGGATGACGGAACGGCAATACTTTAATGAATACGGTTATGGCATTTCGACGCTGTACACTGGCAAGCCGCCGCAGTTGGAAGAGCGGGCAACGCCAGCCCAGATCGGTCTGGGAGATCGCAACGTGGAGATTTTCCGCAACTTGTCCCCGGCCGACCAGGTAGCATATAACCAAACGCTGATTGGGGAAAACAGCAACGTTACCTTTGCCGTGGCGATTGAAATTGAGGATTTGGGGCGCACCGGGGGCTGCACCCGTGCCGCCATTGAAAAATCATTTACGGAAGAGCAGTTGACGGCAACGTACCGCAACCCGAAGGATGCGCTGATTGAGCAGGATCCGCGCATGGTGGAGGCGATTGGGAAGTATAGCGAATGTATGCGCGAGGCTGGTTTTGATTACAACCACGAAAAAGATATTGAGCCAGATTTGCGGAACCGGGTAGAGGCCATTACAGGTGGGCAGCCACTGGAAGCGTTGTCGCCTGATGCTCTGGCGGCACTGGGAGATCTGCAGGAGTATGAACGGGCACTGGCAATTGCGTCGTATGAGTGCGAAGTGCGCTATTTGGAGCCGGCCGAAGATGCCATCGAACGTGAACTATATTCAGGACGGAAAAGCTAACACCTATGACCCGTAAACGCATCACAACCCTCTTGCTTGTTCTTGCTGTCGTGGTGTTGGTTGCCATTGGAAGCTGGGCAATTGGCTCGCAAATCCAATCCCCGGCCGAAGCAGCAGCACGCACCGCCCCCCCTACCCCGTCACCCATTTTGGTGCCAGTGGAAGAACGGGTGCTGAGTTCCCGCGTAGTGACGCGAGGCACGGCGCGGTTTGGGCTGCCGCAAACGGTGGCCTTGGCTCCGTCTGCCCTCAAGGGCGAGGCGGGAGTGATTACCACGCTGCCGCCTCGCGGCACCCAGCTTGCCGAGGGGGACGTGTTGCTGACCGTTTCAGGACGGCCGGTTTTTGTGCTGGTGGGAACTCTGCCCGCCTACCGTGATTTTGTACCGGGCAGCCAGGGAAGCGACGTGGCGCAACTGGAGGAAGCACTCCAGCGGCTGGGGTTTGACCCTGGGGAGGTTGACGGCCGTTTTGATGAGCAAACCAGCAGTGCCATTGCCAATTGGGTGACGGCCGCCGGGTTTGAGCCGTTTGGGGCAACGGCCGTTCAGCAAGCCGCCATCCAGCAGTTGGAACGGGAACTGGCCGCTGCCAAATTGGCACAACAAACGGCCGTTACCAACACCACCCTGGCCGAACGCGCCGTCGCCGCTGCCCAGGCCCAGGCCGACAGCGACAATTTGGCGGCCGAGCAAGCAGTGAACGAGGCGGGGACGGCTAACCGAGCGCAGGCAGAGGCCGAGGCATTGGCGGTGCGGTTGGCGGGTGAGGTGGCGGTGGAAACGGCCGTTTCCACCCACCAAGCCATCGCCGGAGATGCCGAACTGGCCGCCCAAGCCGTAGCCCAACTTACCGCCGCCCTGGAACAGGCGCGGCGCGATGCCGGGGTCAAGCTGCCGCTAGATGAGATCGTTTTTCTGACCGCGCTGCCCGCCCGCGTGGAGCAGCTCACCTTAAACGTGGGCGAGACGGCCAGCGGGCCGCTGCTGACCGTCACCAACAACCAGCTTGCCGTAGATTCTTCGCTGCCGCTGGATGAGGCGCAATTGGTGCGGGCGGGGATGCCGGTAACGATTGACGAACCGACGCTGGGGCTGGAAGCGACGGGGGTGGTGGAGCGGGTGGCCGACTCCCCCGGCAGTGACGGGGTAGACGGGTTCCACGTCTATTTTGAAACACGGGTGGAAACGGCTTCGGCTTCGCTGGAGGGGTTTTCGCTGCGGTTGACGATTCCGGTGGAGTCTACGGGGGGGGCAGTAACGGCCGTTCCCATCAGCGCCCTCTTCCTCGCCGCCGACGGCAGCTCCCGCGTGCAGCGAGACAACGGCAGTTTCATCACCGTTGAACCGGGGCTTACAGCCGATGGCTTTGTCGCTGTCACCCCGGTTGACGGCACGCTCACGCCGGGGGATTTGGTGGTGGTGGGGTTTGACACGGCGGGGGAAGAGCCATGACCCATTACGTGCTGGAGCTACAGCAGGTTAACCGGCAGTTTGGCACTGACCCCATTGTCCACGGGCTGCTTGACGTGGATTTGCGGGTGGAGCCGGGGGAATGGCTGGCGATTACCGGCCCATCTGGCGCGGGCAAATCCACCTTGCTCAATGTGCTGGGCTGTCTGGATCGCCCCAGTAACGGCCGTTACCTCTTTGACGGCATCGAAACCACCGAATTGAGCGACAACCAGCGCGCTGGGCTACGCAGCAGCCGCATCGGCTTTGTCTTTCAATCCTTCCATCTGTTGCCCCACCGTTCAGTGCTGGAAAATGTGATGCTGGCCGAAGTTTACCGGCATGAATCCCACGTGGGGCGCGAGGCGCGGGCGCGAGAGGCACTGAAACGGGTGGGGCTGGGTCATCGGTTAGATTATTTGCCGGTCAAGCTGTCGGGCGGGGAGCGGCAGCGGGTGGCGATTGCCCGCGCCCTGATGGGGTCGCCCAGCCTGCTGCTGTGCGACGAGCCAACGGGCAATCTAGACTCCAAATCTACCGCCAGCATTCTTGACCTATTTGAGGAGCTAAACAGGCAGGGGTTGACGATGGTGGTGGTGACGCACGAGGAGCAGGTGGCGCAGCGTGCCAGCCGTCGGGTGCAGATTATAGACGGCCGTTTAACCGAACTCAGCCGCACCGCCACCCCCACACCCGCCGCCGTCCCACCGCCAGACAAATCCATGTCCAAAGCCGTCTCCAAATCGGGCATCAGCCTGCGCGACCTGCTCAATGAGGCGGTGGCGGGAATGTTTGCCCGGCCAGGGCGCACGGCGCTCACCATTTTGGGGGTGGTCATTGGGCTGACGGCACTGGTTGCTACGCTGGGGCTATCGCGCACTGCCAGCAACCGCATCATCAGCCAGTTTGATGAGCTGTCGGCGACGGAAATTGTGGTAACGGGCAAATCCACGCTGACCGGGGTGGATCCACGGGCGCTGCCGTGGGATGCACCGGAGCGGCTGCTGCGGCTGAATGGGGTGGTGGCGGCGGGGACATTAAGCGAGGTTGAATTGGGCAATGCCTTGGTCACTGCCTCGCCGGTGCGCGACCCGCGCAGCCAGACGGCGTTCAACTTGTCGGTGCAGGCGGCGTCGCCCAGTTTGTTCAGGGCGGTAAGGGCGGAGTTGAAAAACGGCCGTTATCTCGACCTCGGCCATTCACAGCGGCAAGACCGGGTAGCCGTGCTTGGCCCCAGTGCCGCCGAAAAGCTGGGCATCGTGGAATTGGAGCAACTGCCCGCCATTTCCATTGGCGACCACCTGTACCTGGTCATCGGCGTGCTGCAAGGCGTGGCGCGGCAGCCCGACCTCATGGCCGCCGTCATCATCCCCGAAGGCACCGCCCGCCACGATTTTGGCCTCGTTGGCCCCGGCTCCGTCGTTGTCGAAACCCGCATCGGAGCCACCGGCCTCATCGCCAGCCAGATTCCGCTGGCCCTGCGCCCCGATGACGATGCCGCGCTCAAAATTGACTTGGCGCCCGAACCACGCCGCGTGCGCGATGCCGTGCAAAGCGACCTCAACGTGATGTTTTTGCTGTTAGGCGGACTGTCGCTCATTGTCGGAGCCATTGGCATCGGCAACGTCACCCTAGTGTCGGTCATCGAGCGCACGGGCGAGATTGGCCTGCGCCGCGCCATTGGGGCGACACGCAGCCACATCGCCACCCAGTTTTTGCTGGAAAGTACCTCAATGGGGATTGTGGGCGGCATTTTGGGAGCCAGTTTGGGGATTTTGATTGTGGTGGGTGTTTCGGCTTATCAGGTGTGGACGCCGGTGTTAGATACGGCCGTTCCGCTGATTACGCCATTGGTGGGGGGTGTCATTGGGCTGGTATCCGGTACCTATCCAGCACTGCGTGCCTCCAGCCTGGAACCAGTTGAAGCGTTTCGTCGGGGGGCTTGACACAAAAACACACCGCTCGTTTCTTAAAATTTCTTAAAGCACATAAAAAGCCTAACTTTTCCATGTTGTAAGAAAAAAAGCAAGAAATCTGATATATACTCCTATTGGAGTAATATCAGACTTGCTTGTATAATAACAATACGGAGCATCTTTTTGCATCTCCTCTACACTGTCGCCTTTGAACCCAATGATGTAACAATAGCTCCCAGTGCCTCAAGACGTATCTGTTAATAAAGCTGATTTATTGTTATGTATCTACAGCAGTGAATCTAATAGCAATCATGCCCAGGGGTATCATGCAGGCATCCTTGCTCTCCCCTCTCCATCCTCTACTGCACACTGCACCGTTTGTACAGGAACCCAATCGTAACCGATATCATTTTCTATAAGCGTTTGTAGCTGCATGGCCTTAAGCAGCCATTGTTTTGCTTGCCTGCCATAGTCACCAAGCTGCATACGATATAGCCGAAGGGATAATGAACAAGTTACCCCTTTATTTTGTTGTTCCTGTTTGCCAGTGCTGCCGCTCATGAAGGAATAGGGTAGGCCATCTCTGGCTAACTAATTCTTATTGTCAACAACTACAAGGAGTTGCCTATAGTAGAAAAGTCTAGATTGTCCACACAGTTGTTCGCTTACTAATTGTCACATTCAGGAGGTAATTTACATGTTACGTTGGCTCGTAAAAACAAGCCTAAGCCTGCGTTTCCTCATTGTCGTCTTGGCGGCCATCTTAATGGTCGTGGGCATCATGCAGATACGGAGCGCACCGGTAGACATCTACCCGGAGTTTGACCCACCCATTGTAGAAATACAAACAGAAGCCTTGGGGCTTTCTGCGGCGGAAATGGAGGCATTGCTCACCGTCCCGCTTGAAGCAGACCTGCTCAACGGCGTCGCCTGGCTCGACGAAATTTACTCTGAAACCGTGGCCGGCATGTCGTCTATTCTCCTTGTTTTTGAACCGGGTACAGACCCGATTCGGGCGCGGCAAATGGTTCAGGAACGCCTGACCCAAACCTTTGCCCTGCCAAACGTTTCCAGCCCGCCCACCATGCTCCAGCCGCTTTCCACCACCAGCCGGGCCATGATGGTTGGCATCTCGTCCAATGAACTCTCGCTGCTCGACCTCGGTGTCTTGGCTCGCTGGAACATTAAGCCTCGGCTGATGGGTGTGCCGGGGGTTGCCAATGTCGCCATTTGGGGGCATCGTGATCGGCAGCTACAGGTGCTGGTTGACCCGGTTCGCCTGGAAGAAAACAATGTTTCGCTGCTGCAAATCATCGAATCAACGGGTGAATCGCTGTGGGTTTCGCCGCTAAGTTACCTGGAATCATCTTCTCCAGGTACGGCCGGCTGGATTGACACGCCTAACCAACGGTTAAGTATCCGCCATGAACTCCCCATCTCCTCAGCCGATGATTTAGCTAAAATCGCCATTGAGGGTACCGACGGGCTGCTGCTGGGGGATGTGGCTGATGTGGTTGAAGACCACCAGCCGCTGATTGGTGATGCGTCGCTCAACAATCAGGCCGGGTTGATGCTGGTCATCGAGAAGTTCCCCGGTGCTAACACGCTGGAAGTTACTCGTGGCGTGGAAGAGGTGTTGAACGCCATGCGGCCGGGGTTGACGGGTGTCGAAATTGATGCCACGGTGTTCCGGCCGGCGAATTATATCGAAGCGGCAGTCGGAAATCTGAACACGGCCATGCTCATTGGCGGCATTTTGCTGCTCATTGTTGTCGGCCTGTTCTTCTTCAACTGGCGTGCAGCCCTTGTCAGCATTGTCACCGTCCCGCTGTCACTTATCGCCGCAGCCTACATCCTCTATCTGCGTGGCGTTACCTTTAACAGCATGATCGTAGCCGGATTGGTACTTGCCTTGGGGGTTGTGGTAGACAATGCCGTCATTGACATCCACAACATCATCCACCGCCTGCGGCAAGCGGGTGGCTCGCAATCCACGCGCAATATCATCTTTGAAGCGGTGATGGAAACACGCGGCTCGCTGATGTTTGCCCTGCTGATGCTCTTGCTGATGGCGGCTCCCATCTTCCTGCTGCCAGGGCTGGCTGGCTCCTTCTTCGCCCCGCTTGCCGAAGCCTATGTGCTGGCAATGCTGGTTTCACTTGCAGTTGCTATCGTCATCACACCGGCTCTCAGCATGGTTGTGCTAGGTGATACTGCTACGGCACCAAAAGAATCACCTGTCATGGCAAGCCTCAAGAATATCTACAGCGGCATGGCTAACCGGATGGTTCACACGCCCTCGCTGGCAATTATTCTGGCCGTGATTCTCATCATTGCCGGTCTGCTTGCGCTCCCCTTCCTGAGAGTCTCCCTGCAACCCACCTTTAAGCAAACAGAACTGCTCATCGCCTGGGAAGCTGCTCCTGGCACATCGCGGACGGAGATGAACCGCATTACGTCTTTGGCAACCGAGGAACTGCGGTCACTGTCTGGTGTCCGTACGGTGGGGTCGCACGTTGGCCGCGCTATCACGGGCGATGCCATCGTGAGCATGAACTCTGGTGAGCTGTGGGTAAGTGTTGACCCGAATGCCAATTATGATGAGACGGTAGCTGGTATTCAGGAAGTCATCGCTGGCTATCCCGGCCTTTTCCGCCAGGTACAAACCTACCAACCCGAAAGAACGGCCGAAGCCCTCACCGGCAAAAGCGATGACCTGGTTGTTCGCGTCTATGGTGATGATCTGGGTGTTCTTGAGGAAAAAGCTCAAGAGATTAGCCAACGGATCGCTGGCATTGACGGCATTGCGGAAGCCCGTGCTGAAACGATTGTGCGAGAACCGCAGGTTGAAATTGAGGTGGATCTGGCCGCCGCCGAACAACATCAAATCAAACCGGGTGATGTCCGTCGCCAGACAACCACGCTGCTTTCAGGGCTGCGCGTGGGCAACCTGTATGAAGAACAAAAGATTTTTGACGTGATGGTATGGGGGACGCCCGAAATTCGTAGCGACCTTACTGCCATTGGCAACCTGCTAATCAGCACACCGGCCGGCTCTGTGCCGCTAAGCGATCTGGCAGAAATCCGTATCGCTCCCAGCCCTGTTGTGATCAAGCGAGACGTTGTCTCTCGCTTTATAGATGTGGCTATTACGGTTTCCGGCCGCAGCCTGGCTGATGTCACGGCTGATGTCCAAAGTAGTCTAAAGGGTGTGTCGTTCCCGCTGGAATATCATGCTGAAGTGTTTGGGGCTACGGCTGCTGACCAGGCTGCCCGCCAGCGTATCATTAGCGTTGTCGTCGTAGCTGTTCTGGGCATCTTGTTGCTCATGCAATCTGCTTTCAGCAGTTGGAAGATGGCTTTAGCGGCGTTAATTACGTTGCCGGCCGCTTTGGCTGGCAGCATGTGGGGGGCTGTGCTAAACGGCGGCGTGTTATCCATTGGCGCACTCTTTGGCTTGCTCACCGTGCTAGGCATCGCTATTCGCAACAGTGTGGTCATGCTCAAACATTTTCACTACCTGGAACTGCATGAAGGCGAAACCTTTGGCGTTGATCTGGCGTTGCGTGGGGCAAAAGAACGCATGGCGCCCATTCTCACCACCGCCTTCGCCCTGGGCCTGATGCTGCTACCAATGATCATTGCTGGCAATAGTGCTGGTTTTGAAATTACACATTCGATGGCGGTTGTCATCTTTGGCGGTTTGATCACCTCAACCGTTCTTAGCCTGGTCATTTTGCCGGCACTCTATGCCCAGTTTGGCTCCAGCCCAGAACCTGATGTTATCGAATCTGCAGGTATGCCCGTACCCGGTATGGGAACGGACTAGATTACAGGAGGAATGAAAGATGAAATACAACAATCGCTGGGCACTTGCCCTGCTAATTCTGGTGGCGACGCTGCTCCTGGCTGCTTGCAGTCAAAATGCAGATGCCGGGCCAGCAAAAATTGAACCAGCCAAAATCGAACCTGTTGGCGATGAGGGGTTTAACCAGGTAACGCTCACAGACAAGGCTGCGCAGCGGCTTGGGATTGCTACTGAGAAGGTAGAACAGATGGGTTCAGGAACGGCCGTTCCCTATGCTGCCCTGGTTTACGGCCTCAATGGCGAAACGTGGGTTTATGTTAGCACAGCACCCTTGACCTATGTCCGCCAAACGGTCATGGTAGACCACATTGAAGATGGGATGGTTATGCTAACAGATGGCCCAGCCGCAGGTGCGGAGGTTGTTACGGTTGCCGTCGCGGAGCTGTATGGCGCCGACACGGGAGTTGGTAAATGAACGAAATGCAATGGATCGTTGCCAAAAGTCTTAAATATCGCTACCTGGTCATTTTTGTGGCCGCAGTGCTGATATTTTTTGGCATCGGTCAGATTAGCAACATGCCGGTGGACGTTTTCCCCGAGTTCGCGCCACCTCGTGTCGAAATTCAGACGCCAAGCCTGGGTCTTTCCTCGGCAGAGGTGGAAGCGCTCATCACGATTCCATTGGAAGAAGCACTGGCGGGTACGCCGGGGCTGGATGTGATGCGCTCGAAATCGGTGGAACAATTATCCTCTATCAAGATCATCTTTAAGCCGGGAACCGATGAAATGTAAGCCCGACAGTTGGTGCAGGAACGGCTCGCGTTGGCAACGCCAGACTTGCCCACCTGGGCTGCCCCGCCGCAGATTATGCCGCCGCTGTCTTCAACGGCACGCACGCTCAAGATCGGCATTTCCTCGGATCAATATTCGGTGGTTGACCTGTCAATGATCACCTACTGGAAAATTCGGCAGCGGCTGCTACAAGTACCCGGCGTTGCCAATGTGGCAATCTGGGGCGAACGCATTGAGCTGTTGTCGGTCAACACCGACCCGGCCAAGCTGGCAGAATATGGCGTGCCAATTGATGAGGTTTTCCAAGTCATTTCCGATGCCCTGGATGTAGGGCTTGTCCACTACTCCACTGGTTCAACGGTAGGCACGGGCGGGTTCCTGGAAACACCCAATCAGCAATTCCCCATCCGCAATGTTTCACCTGTAATTACGGCTGAGGCATTGGCCGATGTGGTTATCAATGATCGGGTGAAGCCTGATGGGACGCCGCTGCGGTTGGGTGATGTCGGTGAACCGGTTTCGGATACGTGGCCGATGATTGGGGATGCTGTCGTTAACGGTGGGCCTGGCCTGCTGTTGATTGTTGAGAAGTTCCCGTGGGCCAACACGGTTGAGGTCACTAAAGGGGTCGAGGAAGCGATTGATATGATGCGGCCTGGTTTGCAGGGCATTGATATTGATACGACCATCTTTCGGCCGGCGACCTTTGTTGAAGTTGCGCTGGATAACCTGACAGAATCCCTGCTGATTGGGGCTATCCTGGTTATCCTGGTGCTGCTGGTCTTCTTGTGGGATTGGCGCATCGCCTTCATTAGCGCGACGATTATTCCGGTGACGGTGGTGATCACGCTGCTTGTGCTTTCGCTACTAGACACGACACTCAACGTGATGGTGCTGGCAGGGCTGGTGATTGCCATCGGAGCTGTGGTGGACGATGCCATTGTGGATGTGGAAAACATTGTGCGTCGGCTGCGGCAGTTCCGGCAGGAAGGCAGTAACTTGCCAACGGCAACCATCGTTCTGGATGCTTCGGTTGAGGTGCGTAACGCCATTGTGAACGCTTCGCTGATTGAAATGAGCAGTTTGCTGCCCGTCTTCTTCCTTGAAGGGTTGTCAGGGGCGTTTTTCCAACCGTTGGCACAGGCTTATGTGGTGGCAACCCTGGTTTCGCCGATGGTGGCACTGACGGTAACGCCGGCGTTGATTCTGGTACTGCTGGATAATGCACCAATTCGTGACCACGTGTCGCCGATTTTGCCGTGGATGCACCGTTTGTATGACAATCTGTTGGCGCGGACGCTGAAGACTCCGCGTTTTGCCTATGGCTCAACGGCCGTTATTCTCGGTGCTGGCATCGTCCTATCACCATTTCTGGGACAGGAACTACTACCCTCGTTTAAGGAACGCGACTTCCTGATGCACTGGCTGGGCAAACCCGGCACCTCGCTGGAAGAAATGGTGCGTATCTCCCAAATCGCTTGCCAGGAACTGCAAACGATCCCAGGGGTAAATAACTGTGGCTCCCACATTGGGCAAGCTCTGTTCATGGACGAAGTGTACGGCGTTTACTTTGGTGAAAACTGGATCAGCGTTGACCCATCTGTTGATTACAATGAGACATTAGCGGCCGTTCAAGCTATGGTAGATGGCTACCCCGGCCTTGTACGCGATGTGCAAACCTATCTGAAAGAGCGTATTCGGGAGGTTCTGACCGGCGCAAGCGAAGCCATTGTGGTACGCATTTACGGCGACGACCTAGATGTACTGCGTGAAAAAGCAGCAGAAGTGGAACATGAAATGTCCCAGGTAGACGGCATTGTAAACCTGCACGTTGAGTTCCTTGTAGATATTCCCCAGGTACAGGTTGAAGTAGATTTGGAAAAGGCCGAAGCTTATGGGCTAAAGCCAGGCGATGTACGTCGGGCGGCAGCCTACCTCATTGCCGGGCAGGAAGCTGGTGATGTGCATACCTCGAGCCGTACCTATGATGTCAACGTGTGGACAACACCGGAAACACGCGACAGCCTGACAGATTTGCAAGGGTTGCTGATTGACACCCCCAGCGGCGAGAAGGTTCGTTTGGACGAAGTTGCCAATATCAGCATTGTGCCGGTGCCAAATGCAATCAACCACGAAGGGTTAACCCGCCGCATCAATGTCGAAGCCAACGTCAGCGGACGTGACCTCGGTTCAGTTGTCGCTGATGTGGAAGCAGCAGTCGGCCGGGTTGATTTCCCGCTGGGCTATTACCCTGAACTGATTGGTGAGTTTGCTGAACGACAGGCAGCCAGCCAACGCATTTTAGGTGCTGGGGCAGTAGCAGCCATTTTCATCTTCTTCCTGCTGCGCGTTTCTTTGGGAACGTGGCGGCTGTCGCTGATGGCGTTTCTGAGCTTGCCGATGGCAATGGTTGGCGGTGTGATTGCAGCTTACCTAACGGGCGGCATTCTTTCTCTGGGTTCGTTGATTGGCTTCCTAACCATTTTGGGCATTGCTGCCCGCAATGGGATCATGTTGATTAGCCATTACCAACATCTGGAAGAGTTTGAGGGCGAAACCTTTGGCTTGAACCTGATCATGCGTGGAGCGCGAGAGCGAGTCGCGCCCATTATGATGACGGCTCTTACCGCCGGTTTAGCCCTCGTGCCCTTGGTAATTGCTGGCGATGCTCCGGGTCATGAGATCGAGCATCCAATGGCCATTGTTATTCTGGGGGGCCTGTTAACGTCAACGGTGGTGAACCTGTTTATCGTGCCAATGCTGTATTGGCGCTTTGGACACGGACGGGTTTCTGACGACGATGGCATGGGAGGCACCCCAGCTCTGGCGTAATCACTGTGGTTTTGATTAATTAAATATATCTGCTTAGGGGTGGGTGGTTTGCCCACCCCTAACTGATCAGGGAGACCGAGATGTTGAAAAAGCTGCTGTATTTTGTAGGGGTAGCGTTATTACTGGTTATCTTTGCCGTTGGTTGCGGCGGCAGTGGTGAACCAGCCGCAGAAGAAGAGACAATGGTAGAAGAAGCTGCCGAACCAGCAGAGGAGGCAGCCAGTGAAGATGCGGCTGCCCCGAAGGATGAGGAAGCGGCAACGGATGAAGAGATGGCCGATGAAGAAGAAATGGCCGATGTGGCGTTTGATAATTCGCTGCTAGATACGTTTGACGCGACCAATTTTGAGAATTCGGCAACGATTGACAACAATTGGCTGCCGCTGGTGCCGGGTACTCATTGGGTGTATGAGGGGACGACAACCGAGGATGGTGAAGCGATTGCCCACCGCATTGAGTTTACGATGACAGATTTGGTGAAGGAGGTGGCGGGTGTACAAACGGCCGTTGCGTTCATCGAAGATTATGCCGAAGACGAACTCGTGGAGGCAGAAATTGCCTTTTATGCTCAGGACAAGGAAGGCACCGTTTGGTATTTGGGGGAATATCCCGAAGAGTATGAAAACGGGGAATTTGTGAAAGCCCCAGCCTGGATTACCGGCATTGATGGTGCCAAAGCGGGCATTAAAATGTGGGCCAAACCCGAAATGGGAATGCCTGATTATCCGCAAGGGTGGGGGCCGGCCGTCGAATGGACAGATCGCGGACAGATTGACCAAATGGGGCAAGACGTGTGCGTCCCCGTTGAATGCTACAGCGATGTCATTATTGTGCGTGAATTTACCTGGGATGCACCAACCGCTTTCCAGCTAAAATACCATGCGCCTGGCGTGGGGGATGTAAAAGTGAGCTGGGAAGGAGATGACCAAACGCAGGAAGAGCTGGAACTGACTGAATTTACACATCTTGATGCCGATAGCATGGCTGAGTTTCGGGAAAAGGCGTTAATGCTGGAAGAACATGCCTATGAGCGGAGTAAGGATGTTTATGGGCAGACGGAACCTGCTGTACCGGCTAGTTAGGTAACAGGGAACAAGTTGCAAGTGGCAAGTCTCGTTTGCTAACAAGACTTGCCACTTGTTACTTTCCACTTACTCTGCCTATTCGCATATTTGTTTGTTAACGTGCGCGGGAGTGGGAAAGCAAGACCCATCATGACGGAAAAAGAAAATGGATGCGCGGATGACGCGGATCGGAGCGGATTTTCGCGGATAAGGAAGAAAATTCCGTATTGATCCGCCAAAATCCGCGTTGTCCGCGTTGTCATTCCTGCTTCTCCGACAAGCTACTAAGCCATGCTGAGTGCCAGTTCACGGCGGCGCAGCCAGAGCTGCAGAGCCATGATCAATGCCAGCACAACTGGCATCCCAAAGGCCACGGGGGCAATGCCGCCGGGGTTTAGCGAGGTAAATTGTTCAACTGTTAAATGTAAGCCGGGGCTGGAAAGGGGCATACTGCTTTCCTGGGAGCTTTCCGGAGCGGGGATGACGGTCATGTAGGCGAGGTAATCCCCTTCGAGGATGGCGTTGATGGTCCACTCAAGAACGGCCGTTTCTCCCGGTTCCAATGGTTCAATTGTTTGCGTCCGCTCCGGCGACCAGTCTTCCGGGTCAACCGGGTCTCCATCGCCCAGATTCACCAGATTCATCGCCACAATCATTTCCGGCGACTCTTCATCGCCGTCGTAGCGAACAGTCGTCGTAAAATCGAAAGTGTCGCCGGTGCGTGCCTCCACGTAATCGGTGCTGATCACAATTTCCAGACCGTTTTCGGGGTCGGTGGAGGCGGTTTGGGCGTGGGAAACGGCCGTTTGTGCCACCACCAGCAGCACCGCCACCACAATTCCCATCACCGTGCGCGAAGCCGGCCGCCACAACCTGGGTCGCGCCTTGTCACCCGTAAAATCAAGCCGGGGTGCCGCATACAGCATAAACCCCACCACCAGCAGCGCAAAAACAACCAGCGACCAAAGATAATAAGCCATTTCCTCTGGCGTCCGATTATTCACCAGCACCTTCTCCAAAAACTGGTTAACCGACTCAATGGGGTTAAGCTGTTTCACCAGCCGCCCCATAAACCCCGTCTGCGCCGTGCCGGGAAACTGCGTTGGCAGCAAAAACAACAGTGCCACCAGCAGCCCCACAAACAAACTGGTGCGGTTGGATTTGGCCCACAGGCTGACCAACATGCCAAACCCGGTAAACGACAGCACCAGCACCGTGCCCAACAACCCGCCCCACAGCAAACTTTGCCCAAAAATAACGGTGTTGGGCGACAGAATAAAAAGGTGGATGGTGGCAATGAGCAGGGCGGCCGGCCACGGCGAAGCCGCCGCAATAAACTTGCCCGCCACAATGTGGCTGCGTTTGGTTGGCACCAACAGCAGCCCCTCCAACGTCGCCCGCTCCCGTTCCCCGCTAATCGTGTCGGCCGACAGCAGCACGCCGATAAACAACCCCACCGTAATCGTAATCTGCACAATCATAAACGCCATTTCCTGCGGCGGCAGCAACCGCAGTTCGCTGTTCGATGCCAGCAAAAATGACGTGATTCCCAGCAAAATGCTAAACAACAGCAGCAACGTCAAGGCGCGTCCGCCCATCCAAAGATCGGTTAATTCTCTTTTGGCAACAAGCCACCATCCGGGTGTAGCGCGGTTTTTCATGCCTGGTTCTCCTCTGTAAGCTGAAGAAAGACATCTTGCAGGCGGCCACCCTCAACCTCAAAGTTGAGAAGCGGGATATTGGCCTGCAACAATGATTCCAAAACGCGGCTGGTATAGACATGATAAGCCTCACCCTCACCCATATCGGCTAAATCTATCAATTCGACTTCCAACCAGCCCATGCGCCGTTTGGAGGGTGTCACCTGAATCACCCCCGGCACGTTTGCCAACATCATCTGCGCTTCTGTCAGCAGCCGCGATGGGATACGCACCCGTACCAGGTTCCGTTCTGCCCGGCCAATCACTTCGGATACGGTTCCCGAAGCCACAACCTGCCCTTCACGCAGGATCACCACATCATCACACACTTCTTCAACTTCATTGAGCAGATGGCTGCATAACACCACCGCCGCGCCACGCTCGCGGGCAATACGCACAATCAGTGCCTGCAATTCGCGCTGCCCGGCCGGATCAAGCCCTAGTGTCGGTTCATCCAAAAACACCACCACCGGATCATTGACCAACGCTCGCGCAATACCCAGCCGCTGCCGCATCCCCCGGCTGTAGCTGCCAATGAGCGACTTGCCCCGCTTTTGTAAACCAACCTCCTCCAGAAGTGCCAGCGCCGTGGCTTTGGCCTGAACGGCCGTTTTGCCATAATGCTGGGCAAAATACGTCAAATACTCCACCCCCGTCATCTGCTTGGGAAACCCCAAGCTCTCCGGCAGCACCCCAATCTTGCGCCGGATTTCCTCCGGGTTTTCCGAACCCACGCCGCCTATCGAAAAATGGCCTGACGTTGGCTCCAAAATGGTAATTAAAATCCGAATGGCCGTGGTCTTCCCCGCCCCATTTGGCCCCAAAAACCCCAAGATACGACCTGCTTGCAGAGAAAATGACAAATCTACCAGCGCCAGATGGTTGTCATATGATTTGCGCAGATTCTCTGCCACCAATACATTTGCTGAGGAGTCAAAAAAGGCTCCACTCCCGTTGTCAGATACTACCTCATTGTACCTTGTCATACCCCACTGTTAACGCTCCTTTACCAAAAAAGTTAGTCCATCACGGCAAACGAGTTCGGCCCGGCTAACCAGACCACACTCCCCTGCACTTTAAACGGGCATCATGCCGCCGGTGCGGCTCCCGTTTTGTTTGTAACGCCTGATAACAATCATACAGGTGCTGCTCCCGATGCTTGCCCACCTGTTTTGGTGCTGGCACCATCACCTTATAAACGCCAACCGACAGGCCATCGGCCATCAAATCAGCCACAGCCTGATAGGCAGCCTCAACTGCCACCTCATACCCATCCCGCTGGCGCGGCTTATGTGCCATCGAAACCGCAATCCCCGGCACACCTAAGCGAACCCCTTCACCAGCCGCCGCAAGACCGCCACTGTAATATTTGACCACAGGTGTGGTTGGCACGATGTTGATCCCGGAAATGATTAGGTCAATTGTTTGGGGTGCCAGCAACGACAATGCCAGGGAAACACACTGTACCGGCGTGCCAGTACAGCGCCACGCCTTCAACCCGCTGGGCAAGCGACACGCCGTTACACGGAGCGACCCCGCAACGGCAACCTCAGGCTGCGACCAATCTTGCTCCGATGCCCATACCGTCACCTCGCCCAATACACCCAATCGCTCAGCCAACGAAAACATAGGTGCCGAATAAATCCCCATGTCGCTTGTGAGTAAAATGTGCATCTTTCTCTCCAATTCCAAAACACAGGCACCAGCCTGTGTCTCCCGCCGCTGCCACACATAATTGGCTTTGCTATTTTGAGAGCGTATAGCTATCAATCAGCGTGCCGCCATCGGCCACCGCATAAAATGAGAAGGTGATCTCATCGGGCGTTGCTTCAATCAGCATCGCCCCGTAATCGTCACTGTAGCGCACCTGACTGCCAGCAACCGGCCTGCCAAAACCACGCAGCGGCCGGCCGCCCAGCCCGTTAACAAAGTAGGGAATATCATCCTGCTCAATCCGCTCATAAACGTGGTCATGCCCCGCAAGGATCGCATCCACACCCCAGGCGGCAAACGACCACTGCAAGCTCTCGCTGGAGCCATGCCGCGCCCCGGATGAGTAGGGCGCATGGTGCAAATAGACCAACTGCCACGGCACCACTGAATCGGCCAACTCCTTGCGCAACCACTGTGCCTGGGGCGACCAGCCAGTGTAACCATCAGGTTCCCGCGAGTCGCTATCGAGGGCAAAAAAGTGAACAGGGCCTTCGATAAAATCATAGTAGCGTTCGTTGCCACTGCTGCCGGTATAAGTAGCACTGGTGTCAATGGGAAAATATTCGAGATGGGGCTGAATGGTGCGTGAACCCCAATCATGGTTACCCAACACCGGGAAGAAGCGATTGGGCGGTTCACCGGGCATATATTTACCTTGATATGGGTAAATATATTCGCTGTAATATTGCCCCACGTTGTCATCCAGCGTTTCACGCGCCCCATCGGGATAGTTGTTGTCGCCAACGGTAATAATAAAATCGGGGTTCCAGCTTTTCACCATGTCGGCCACGGCACGGGTGGCGGCATCGTTTTCGCTGTCGCCAAAGTCACCAATGGCGGCAAAACGGATAAACGGCCGTCCACGAAAAGGCACTGCTGCCTGTGCCGACAAATCCATACCAACCAACGCCTTACCCAATGCCACCCCCTTGCGAGCCTGAAAGTTCAGCACATCAATTTGTGCGAACGCAAATACCAAACCTATGCTAACAAAAGATGCAATGGCTAACTTTATCCATCCCATACGAGAAAATATCATCAGCTACCTACGGCACAACTAACTACACGGTGTGTAAGAATATCACTCAGGAATGGGAATTAAATAACTTGCCCATTTAGAAGTTGAACTTCTTCTGAGAAGTTCAACTTCTTGCGTGGCTTATTTAATCCTCATTCCTAAAGAGTCTACGTCAAAAAAGTAAGAAAACGATGAAACTTCACGGGCGTTACGCAGTTTACACTTTGTTTGTTGGGCAATAGGCAGAAACGGCCGTTTCTCCCTGCTATACTTATTTTTGTAAGCGAAACAAATTTTCTCCTCTTTCTTCTTTCCTCCTCCTCTTCTTGCAGCGCCACGCCCCCCAGCGTGGCGTTTTGCATACCACCACCTGTGACCTTTATCACCCTGTCCCCGTGCGCTTTGTTACTATCTGACTCCCACACAATTGAATACAGTAAGTGAAAGAAAATAGTTGCTGGTTGCTAGTAGCTGGTACCAGCAATGGTAGCCTGTTGGAAAAAGAAAATGGATACGCGGATAATGCGGATCAGAGCGGATTTTCGCGGATAAAAAAGAAAAATCCGCGTTTATCCATATAAATCTGTGTCATCCGCGCATCTATTCCGGCTTCTTCGACAAGTGCCTAGCAACCAGCAACTACCTACGCGGGAGAAAATCATGTCCAAAGATCCTTATCGTCGTGTTGCTGGCTGGTACGACACCCTGTTCCAGTCTATGAACGCCGCCCTACTGTCCATAGGCCTCAACATGTTTCCCCCAAAGGATACGATGTCTATTCTTGACGTTGGCTGCGGCACGGGTGTCCAGCTTGACCGTTACCAGCCCTATGGCTGTGCGCTCTACGGCATTGACACCTCGCCTTCCATGCTCGCCGTCGCCCAGGAACGGCTGGGAAAAGTGGCCGACCTGCGTTTGGAATCAGCCACGGCCATGCCCTTTAATGATCGCATGTTTGACCTGATTACCAGCACCTTATTGCTGCATGAGATGGCTCCCAAGGTGCGGGATGAGACGATGGCCGAAATGCAGCGGGTGTTGAAGCCAAACGGCCGTTTGCTGCTCATTGATTTCCACCCCGGCCCCTACCGCTTTCCCAAAGGGTGGTTCACCAAAGCCTTTATCACTGTCTCCGAACGAATGGCCGGCCGCGATCATTACCGCCACTATCGCCATTTCATGGGTGCCAAAGGGTTGCCCAATCTAATTGCCAAACACAAGCTCCAGATTGACCAGCAAAAAATCGTCAGCGGCGGCAACATGGCCGTGCTGCTCATCCAGGCCTGAAGCAGCCACGCCAACATATGACATTTGTCCACCCGGAAGATGACGGATTGTAGGGGAAAAACGGCCGTTTTTCCCCTATCCTTAAATCCTGAGGCGAAAAGTCTATGGGTTGACTTGCCCATTTGGCAGGGTCAGCAAGGATGAAATCTCATGAAAACGATGACTGTTGGTAAGTGGCTAGGTCTGATTGGCCTGCTGCTGGGGCTGCTTGTTGCTGTACCGTCGGCGGCTGCGCTCCAGGCCATAAGCCAGCAAGAAGTAATCATCGGTGCCAATGAGGTCATTGAAGATGACCTTATTGTTGGAGCAGATACGTTTGTTTTAGACGGTACAGTGAAAGGCGATCTCATCGTCGGTGGCACCAATATAACCATCAACGGCACGGTCGAGGGGGATCTGATGGCGGCTGGGCAAAGCATTATCGTCAACGGCCGCGTGCTTGACGACATTCGCATTGCCGGAGCCACCCTCACCCTTGGTTCAGCCGCCCAAGTAACTGACGACATGATTGCCCTGGGCTACAGCTTTGAAACCAAGCCCGAAAGCAAGGTCGGTGGCAACCTCTACTTTGCCGGGGCGCAAAGCCGTCTGGCGGGCAGCGTGGCGCATGACGTATGGGTTGAAGCCGGTGGTTTGGAGCTGTTGGGCAACGTGGGTGGCAACGTAGATGCCACCGTTGACACAGCCGAAGCCGCCCCGCCCTTCCCGCCCTTTGTCTTCACCCCCAACATGCCAGACGTTCCCACCTTCACCTGGGGTCTCACCGTTGGTGAACAGGCAAATGTGGCTGGCGATCTGAATTACCACAGCCCCACCACCTTCAGGGTGCCGGTCGGCACGGTCATCGGCAACGTAACCAACGAGATCGTGGTTGCCAGCAGTGACACCACCGCCACCGTCGCACCGGCCATTTTCAGCAGTGCCTGGTTCCTGGGTGAGCTACAGCGTTTTGTCGGGCTGCTTGTGGTTGGCCTGCTGCTTGTCTGGCTGCTGCCAGCGTGCATGAAAACAACCAACGAGCCACTGTGGCTGCGACCGTGGGGCAGCCTGGGGTGGGGCATTGTCACCATCCCCGCCTTCGCCCTCCTGGTTCTGGTCACGCTGTTCGTGATGATCGCCCTAGCAGCACTGCTGGGAGCGCTGACACTGGGCGGGCTGTCGGCCACGGTGGTGTTCATCGGGCTGCTGCTGCTCTTTGCCTTCACCCTCTTCTTTGTGCTGGCAGTGGCCTACTTCGCCAAGATCATAGTGAGCATGGTTGTGGGCGAATGGCTGCTGGCGCGGTTCTACCCGACGGCAGCGCAGAATCGCTTCTGGCCGCTGGTGGCAGGGTTGGTGCTATTTGTAGTGCTAACGGCCGTTCCCTACATTGGCGGTTGGGTTAGCTTCATCACCACCCTCTTTGGTCTCGGTGCGCTGGTCATCAGCGGCGTGGTGTGGCTGCAGCAACGGCAGCCCGCGCCCAAGATGGTAACGCCACCGGCCAAACCAGCCGTTAAACCTGCTTAAACGCTAGTGGAACAAACCAACTAGCTGCTTAAGGGAACGTCATCTTTTTGTTTGTGGGAGGTGGCGTTCCGGTTTCACCTCCTCATTCTCTCAGAAACGGCCGTTTATCGCTTTAGTCACGATAAACGGCCGTTTCGCTTTACACCTGTCAAACTGCCCCAATAACGCTAAAATCTATATCCATATCATCTCTATAACTCAAAGGATTGAATTGATGAACCGAACCCGTCTTGTTTTCTTTGGTATTATCGGCCTCGCCGCCTGCATCGTTGCCACCCTGCTCCTGACCCAATTGGCTGGCCGCGCCCGCGACTTCGCCACCAGTGGCAGTGGCGATAGTGGCAGCAGCGATACCCCAACAATTGAAGTTCCCAAAGGCTCCGTTCTGGTCACGCTGGCTTCCTCCAACACCAAGGAAAGCTGGCTCAACCAGGTGGTGGAAAAGTTTAACGCCGCCGGAATCAGCACCAGCGACGGCAGCCCCATCGTCGTTAACGTCAGCCACGTCACCTCCGGCGGCTCGATGAATGCCATTTTGGATGGCAGCAGCCAGCCCGTGGCCTGGAGTCCCGGCGACCAGTCGTGGGTGGAGCAGGCCAATGAAGCGTGGCGGCAGCGGACAAACCGGCCGTTAGCCAGCGCCAGTTGTGAGCCAACCGTTTACGCGCCGCTGGGCTTTGCCATGTGGCGACCAATGGCGGAAACGCTGGGCTGGCCCAAGACCCCCATCGGCTGGGACAAGATTGTGGAATTGGCGGCTGATCCTAACGGCTGGGCGACTTACGGCCGGCCGGAATGGGGGCAATTCCGCTTCGGCCACACCCACCCCGCCTACGCCAACTCCGGTCTGCTCTCTATGACCAGCTTTGTCTATGGCATTGCCGGCAAAACCGACACCCTGACCGCCGCCGACATCTATTCGCCCAAGGTGGAAGAGGCGATGCGGCAGTTGGAGGAAAACACTTCCAAATACGGCCGGCAGGCTCCGGCTATATTGGATGCGATGGCGCGGCAGGGGCCAAGCTATCTCCACGCCGCCGCCGTGCCAGAGGCTGAAGTGGTGCGTTTTAACATTGAGCGCGGCGACGAACTGACCTTCCCGCTGGCCTTTATCTTCCCATCAGGTGGCACCATTTGGGGCGAACATCCCTACTGCGTGCTGGACAACGCCGATTGGGTGACGGATGAGCAGGCCGAAGCGGCGTCCATTTTCCGCGATTATTTGCTGGCAAAAGAGCAGCAGGAGATGGCGATTGATAATTATTTACGGCCGTTAAGCAGCTCCATCCCCCTCCGCGCCCCGCTTACCCTGGAAAACGGTACCGACCCCAGCATCACCCCCGCCACCGTTGCCCCCCTGCCCAGCCCCAACACCGAAATCAGCAACGCCGTTATTGACCTGTTCAACATCACTAAGCGCAAGGCTACCATTCTGATTGTGCTGGACACCTCTGGCAGCATGGAAGGAGACCGCATTCGCACCGCCCGCGATGCCACGGTAGAGTTTCTCAGCCGTTTGGATGCCAACGACGAGGTAGGGCTGATGATCTTTAGCGATGACGTGACAACGCTATCCCCGCCCAGCCGCGTGGGCGATGTGGTGGAAGGATTGGGGCAGCGCGTGGGCGGCCTGGTGGCGGATGGCAACACGGCACTATACGAAGCAGTGTGTGAGGCGGTGGCACAAACGGCCGTTCAGCAGGAAGAAGACATGGCCGCTGGCGAAACCCGTCTCTACGGCATCATTTTGCTCTCTGACGGCGAGGACACGGTGGGGACGGTGACGGAAAACCAGATGTTTGCCACCTGCCTGCCCGCCAACGCCGAGGCCGACGGCATCAAAATCTTCCCCATCGCCTTTGGCGAAGCCGCCGACCAGGCCGTGCTGGATCGCATTGCCAATGTGACGGGCGGGCGGCTGTTTTCGGCCGACCCGGCTTCTATCAGCAATGTCTATTTGTCTATTTCGGCGGAACAGTAAACGAACGTAGCCGAGGATTGGAATCCTCGGCTACAAGATTGGTCAAGAATGCCGAATCAGTAAAATCAGCGTTCTATTGTCTGGATAGGGTGATGTTCTGGACAACGGCCGTTTATCTGCCGCTGCCACACATCTAAATCGGGCGGGGTTGGGGTGTAAAAAAGGTGGGCGGGGCAGCGGCAGTCGCTGGCACCAAAGCGGGGAAAGGGAGTGGTGAAGAGGTCGGACTGCTGCGCCACGTTTGCCCAGAGATGTTCGCGGGGGGTAGGGTCGGTGGTGAGGGTAACGGCCGTTAATTCCGCCACCTCCCGCAAATAATCCACATGCCAATGCAGCGATTTGCCCCGCCGGACGTGCCGCCCCACCCGCGCCCGCAGCCCACCTGCCCCAAACGCACTCCCCACATACCAATAAAACCCAGGCTGCACCGCCAGCATCCCCAACCGCCCCACAGTCAAATCATGCCGCTGTGCCACCACCAGCAACAGTCCATACGTCCCCGGAAGCGGCGGCAACAAGTTAATGACGTTCATCTGTCCATCCTCTGCTATTTGTCACTGCAAGCCACACCTGTTTTGCGTCATACTAATTATAGATGCAATAGATTCGTTTGAACGCGAGCGTCCTTTAGAGATTAGAGATTAGAGATTGGAGGTTGGAGATCAACCAACCTCCAATCTCCAATCTCCAATCTCCATTTTTGGAGGAAACCAATGGCTCACGGCAGAATTCTGATTGATGCCGAGCGGTGCAAAGGGTGTGAACTGTGCCGAGCTGCCTGCCCCCCTCACGTGATTTCCCTGGCTCCACAGCGCAATAGCACCGGTTATTACCCCGTTATCCTCGATGACCCCACCGGCAAATGCACAGGGTGCGCCCTGTGTGCCGTTGTCTGTCCGGATGCGTGCATTATGGTTTACCGTGATGTGGCTGTGGCTGCATGAGAATGTGGGCAAGAAGTTCAACTTTTCCAAAAAGTTGAACTTCTCAATCTACAACAATCAGGGATCATAACATGAGCAAACAACTGTTAAAAGGAAACGTGGCACTGGCCGAAGCCGCCATTCGGGCGGGATGCGAGGCGTACTTTGGCTACCCCATCACCCCGCAAACCGAACTGCTGGAACATATGGCGCGGCGCATGATTGAACTGGATCGGGTCTTTTTGCAGGCCGAAAGCGAAGTCGCCGCCATCAACATGGTGTATGGGGCGGCGGTGGCGGGGACAAAGGTGATGACCTCATCCAGCAGCCCCGGCATCAGTTTGATGCAGGAGGGGTTCAGCTATATTGCCGGGTCAAACGTGCCGGTGGTGGTGATTGACGTGATGCGCGGTGGGCCAGGGCTGGGCAATATTCAGCCCAGCCAAAGCGACTACAACCAGGTCACAAAGTCGGCCGGGCATGGGGATTTTCACCCCATTGTGCTGGCTCCGGCGACGGTGCAGGAGGCGATTGATTTGACGGTGCTGGCGTTTGACCTGGCGGAAAAGTACCGGACGCTGGTGTTTGTGGTGGCAGATGGGGCGATTGGGCAGATGATGGAGCCGGCCGAATTGCCACCGATGCGCCCCAGGCGGGAAAAACGGCCGTTTTGGTCCCTCACCGGCGCGGCTGGCCGACCCAAAAACGTCATCACCTCGCTCTATCTGGGAGCCGATAACTTGGAAGCCCTCAACAACCAGCTCCAGGACAAGCTAACGCTCATTCAGGGGCATGAAGTGCGCTATGACACCTACTGCACCGAAGATGCGGATCTGGTGCTGGTGGCGTTTGGCACGGCGGCAAGGGTGGCACAAACGGCCGTTGATCACCTGCGGCAAGATGGCTTCCCCATCGGCCTGCTGCGCCCCATCACCCTCTGGCCCTTCCCCGAACGGCCGTTGCGCGAACTCGCCCGACAAGTCAACACCCTGCTTGTGGTGGAAATGAACGCCGGGCAAATGTTCCACGATGTCAAGGAAGCCGTGGGGGATGAAGCCAACGTCTACTTTACCGGCCGCACCGGTGGCGTCATCCCCACCCCGGATGAGATCGAGCGCGTCGTTCACGGGTTGTACAACTACTACCTCGACCCGGACTACGCGCCCCTGGGAGCGTTAACATGATCAGCGAAAAAATCGTTTACCAACGCCCCATCACCCTCAGCACCGCCCGCACCCACTACTGCCCCGGCTGCACCCACGGCACCGCCCACCGGCTGGTGGCCGAAACCATTGATGAACTTGGCATCCGCGAGCGCACCATTCTCGTTGCCTCCGTTGGCTGTTCCGTCTTTGCCTACGATTACTTTGACGTGGACGCTTGCGAAGCCCCGCACGGCCGCGCCCCGGCCATGGCCACCGGCATCAAGCGCGTCAGCCCCGCCAACATCGTCTTCACCTACCAGGGGGACGGCGATTTGGCCTCCATTGGCCTGGGCGAAGCGATGCACGCAGCGGCGCGGGGGGAAAACATCACCATCATTTTTATCAACAACGCCGTTTATGGTATGACCGGCGGCCAAATGGCTCCCACCAGCCTCATTGGGCAAAAAACCACCTCATCGCCGCTGGGGCGCGACCCCAAACTCAGCGGCACACCGCTCCACATTGCGGAATTGATGGCGGGGCTGCCGGGTGTGGCCTACAGCGTGCGCCGCAGCTTGCACGATGCCCGCCACGTCATTCAGGCCAAAAAGGCGATTCGGCTGGCATTTGAGGCGCAAATGCAGCATTTGGGCTTTAGCCTGGTGGAACTGCTGTCCACCTGCCCCACCAACTGGGGGGTTGCCCCCGGCGAGGCGTGCGACTGGGTGCGCGACGAGATGATCCCGGTCTATCCATTGGGAGATTTCAAGGTGGCGGAGCCGCTGCAAAAGCAGCGGGGAGGCAAATCATGAACGAAACGTCTGTGGTGATTGCCGGGTTTGGCGGGCAGGGGGTGCTGTTTGCAGGGCAGCTTTTGGCGTATGCGGGAATGGAAAACGGCCGTTTTGTCACCTGGATACCTTCCTATGGTCCCGAAATGCGCGGTGGCACCGCCCATTGCACCGTCATCATCAGCGACCGCCCCATTGGTGCGCCCACCGTCACCCATCCCGACATTGCCATAGTGTTTAACCAGCCGTCGTTCGACAAATATGAGCCGCTGGTGAAACCGGGTGGGCTGCTGGTGGTCAACAGTTCGCTTATCACCACGCCGGCCGTACGCGATGATATTGAGCTGGCACTGGTGCCGGCCGACGCACTGGCGGAGCAGTTTGGCACGCGGCAGATGTTGAATGTGGCGGCTTTGGGGGCAATGTTGGCAAAACGGCCGTTTTTGTCATTAACGGCCGTTGCCCAGGCCCTACGCAACCACCTCCCCCCCAACAAAGCCAACCTCCTCGCCGCCAACCTGACCGTTTTAGAAAAAGGATATGCCCATTGCGCCCAGCTTCCGCTGGCACAGTAGGAGGAAGAAAATCATGTTCAAAAAAATATTGGTTCCTCTCGATGGTTCCCAATTGGCCGAACGCGCCCTCATGCCCGCCCTGGCACTTGCCAAAGCCCATGACGGCGAAGTCCTCATCATCCGAGCACCTGTTTATGCCAACGAATATGTCACTGCTGCGGCCGGCCTCTCCTTCACCACCGAAAAAGAACACGGCACCAAGCGCAACACCTGCAACAACTACCTGCGTGCCGTGCGCCAAACCCACGTTGAGTTCGACACCCCCATCCGCTACAAAATGGTTGACGGCGATCCGGCCGGTGTCATCATTGATCAGGTACACGAAGAAAACATAGACCTCATCGTCATGACCACCCACGGTCGCACCGGCTTCACCCGCTGGATGTTTGGCAGCGTCACCGAGCGCGTGCTGCGTGCCGCCCCCTGCCCCATCCTCGCCCTGCGCGACGACATCACCCCCACCAAAATCCTGGTGCCGCTGGATGGCTCCACCCTGGCTGAACAATCCATTCTCCCAGCCCTGGCCGTTGCCCGCTGCTTTGAAAGCGATGTGACGCTGCTGCGGGTGCAGGTACCATTCCTGGATCTGGATGCCGAACAGCAAGATGAAGTGCTGCAAGAAAAGCATGAATGGATGTTTACAACCACTGAAGCCATGCACCGTGCAGCACTCAACTACCTGGAGGAGGTACAGCAAAAATATACCACGCCAGACCTGCCACTGCGCTATGCTGTTACCAGCAACCTGGCCGCCGATGGCATTCTCACCTTTGCCGAGAAATACGACTTTAATTTGATTGTGATGACCACCCACGGCTTTACCGGCATGGGGCGTTGGGATTATGGCAGCACCACCAGCAAGGTAATGCGTGACGCGCATCAGGCCATGCTCATCATTCCGGCTCCCCCTGAGATGCTAAATTGAACCTGGCACCCGTCAACTGGTTCCCGCGCTCTGCATGGGAATCTTCCGCACCCACTCTGCGGGTTTCTTACCCTTATTTATTGTAATCAGGTGTTATACCCGCGTAGGCGGGTATCTATCTTGAATAAAGGCATGGATTCCTGCTTTCGTGGGAATGACAAACCTTTTGGGTAGCTTTGTAGGCAGACCTGCACAGTTACCCCTTAGTAACGAGCAGGCGCAGAACGCCACCACGGAGTTAGCAGTTAACAAAATAATCGGGTACATGTCGTTCCAGGCGGAGTCTTTGGAGCGAGGAATCTTTCCTCTTGGAGGAACAAAAAGATTCCTTCGAGAACCCCGGAATGATATGAGAAGACTTGTCGCTTTTCTACCTGTTTATTTTGTCAACACCCAAAACCGTGGTGACAAGTTGGTACATTTTTGCTTCTCAACGGAACACGACCGCGCCACCCACCCCACAAAAAAAGCCCGCTCCGTGGTTTCACGAAGCGGGCTTTCAGACTTGGCTATCCTCACTAAAAACCCAGCCTCCGTACCAATGAATCCTCGGTTATCGTGCCGATTATGTCGGTTTGCTTAGACCCGTCTCGGAATACAACTGTCGTAGGAACAGTTATAACACCATATTTTCTGGTGGTTTCTGGGTTGTCATCAATCTCAATACTGACAACCTTCAGCTTACCCACATAGTTATCGGCCACCTGATCAATTATGGATAGCATCTGCCTGCACGGGCCAGACCAAGTTGCCCAAAAACAAGCCACCACCGGCAAATTTGCCTCCAGCACTTCAGTCTGAAAGGTGCTATCTGTAACTCCTTTGACATTTGGACTTGCCATTACTGTCTCCTTAAGGTGTGATACTTTCCTGTTGTTTCATTAAAGTACAAAACCACAGTCCAGCCTTATTTGGTAAAGATAGAAAATTCTATACACTTGGCAAATGGGCGGCAAGAAATTAGAGACGCAAGATTTTGCGTCTCTACCTACGCCATTTATGATGCCACAGATTCAGGGGCAGCACCCTTTTGCGGGATCTGTAGTTCAATCAAATAGCCAAAAATGTCAGATTCGGTGATGATGCCGAGCAATCGGTCGTCGTCATCCGTCACGGGCAATGCCGTCAGCTTGTGGGCCAGCAGCAGCCGGGCGGCTTCAGCCAGTGGGTCGTTGGGGGCAATGGTGATGGGGTCGGCAGTCAACAACTCACCCACCGTTTTGGATTGGGAAACTAACGGCCGTAATTCACTCCCCCGGTACAGTGCCGCCACCTCCAGCTCCGCCTGGCGAATTGCCCCCAGCGTCATCAGCCCAATCACCCGCCGCGACGCCCAATCCTCTATCACAGGCAGGTGACGAATACCCGCCTCCTGCATTCGTTCGTGCGCTGCCAGCAACGTCTCGTTTGGCGTTACCGCCAGCGGCTCAACCGTCATCCAGTTCCCTACAGTTGCTTCCTTCACAGCACACGCTCCTGAAAATGCAGGACAAGTTTGCAAACTTGTCCTACGTATTCGACTGCAAAACGTACATATAATTGGCGCGTTCCAGGGCAGCGGGGTCGGCCACATATTTCTGGCTCATCACCCCACGCACATCAGCCACCGAAGCATAGTCATGTTGATCCAGCCAATTGCTGAGACCATCACGCAGCGTTGTGAGATAGCCAATCCCGTTTTTATACAGTGCCGAGGTCATCATCGTCACCGTTGCGCCGGCCATCATCGCCTTCACCACATCCTGGGTAGAATGCACGCCCCCTGTGACGGCAATATCGGCCGTTAGGTGGGGTGACAAAATAGCCGCCCAGCGCAGCCGCAGCCGCAATTCGGCCGAACTGCTCAACTCCAGGCTTGGCTCCACTTCTCTGGTTTCAATATTAAAATCTGGCTGGTAGAAGCGATTGAAAAGCACAAGACCGGAAGCACCAACGGCCGTTATTTGGTGTGCCATATGCGCCATCGCGCTAAAATATGGACTCAGCTTCACCGCCACCGGAATCTTCTGCAAGCTCGCCCGCACATCCCGCACCAAATTCAAATACATCTGCTCCACCTGCGCTCCCGAATCGTGCGGCTTGGCCGCCAAATAATAGATATTCAGCTCCAGCGCATCCGCCCCCGCCGACTCCAGAATCCGCGCATAGTTGGCCCAATCTCCACCCTCATACGCATTAATGCTGGCAATCACAGGAATACCAACCGCTTTTTTCACCTTGTAAAGATGGGCAATATACCCGCTTAGCCCCTGGTTATACCCGGCCAAATCAGGCACATGGCGCAAACCTTCTGGCAGCAAATCACGGTGGCCGGTACCCAACCGCATCCGCTCCACCTCAATTTGTTCTTCAAACAGCGAAGGCAGCACCACAGCGGCTGCTCCGGCGGCTTCAAGCTGCTTCACGCTGTCCACATTGGCAGAAAGCGGCGAAGCGGATGCAACAAGCGGGTTTTTTAATTTCAACCCCAGATAAGTGGTTGCCAAATCAGCCATTTTTCATATTCCTTTCCCGGTTTCATCATAAAATTTCTTGCCATGTCGCGGCTAGTGAATATTGTCACACACAATGCTGACCATTGTCAGCGACACGTCGAACCAACTGCTCAACACATAGCGGGACGTTGAACAGCTATAAGTCTAGGGCATTTGTCTAATAGCGCAACGCTTCATTGGTATTACGCCGCGAACTGGCTATACTTATCCTTATGACAACGCCTAAATCTCCTCTCAATATTCTCTTGGTAGACGACCATGAGGTTGTTCGTCTAGGGTTAAAAAGCTTGATCGAGCGACACGTTGGCCTGCGTGTCATCGCCGAGGCCAGTACGGAAGATGAGGCCGTTGAGCAAGCAGCTCTACACCAACCAGACGTTGTACTGATGGACATCCGTTTGGCGACTGGTAATGGGGTAGATGCTTGCCAACGGATCAAGCGAGCGCATCCAGACATCAAGGTCATTATGCTAACCTCTTATGCGGAAGACGAAATGTTGTTTTCTGCCATTCGCGCCGGGGCATCGGGGTATGTGCTAAAGCAGGTAGGCAGCACGGATCTGGTGCGAACCATCGAGGCGGTGTCGCGGGGGGAATCCATGCTGGACCCATCGCTGACGCAAAAAGTGTTTGATGAGATGCGGCGCACCTTGCAAAAAGAAGAAGCGGCCGTTTTTGAGGAGCTAACGGCGCAGGAACGGCAGGTGCTATCGTTGATTGCCAATGGCAAAACGAACCGCTCAATTGCGCAGGAGCTTTTTCTGAGTGAAGGGACAGTGCGCAATTATGTTAGTAGCATTCTCTCCAAGCTGGGCGTGTCTAACCGGGCAGAGGCAGCAGCCTTTGCCATTGAACACCATTTGAAAGATTATTTGGCCTAGGCGTTATGTCAAAGTTTGAACATGCCTTTCGTGAATTGCTGGATTCGTTGTCGCAGGCAACGCTGGCGGTGGTGCGTGCTGATGAATTGCCGTCGGTGCTGCAGCACATTGCTGACTCGGCGCGGGAGCTAATTGGGTCAGAATATGCGGCGATTGGCACAACGAATGATGAGAAGGAGATTGATCTGTTTGTCCAGAGTGGGATGGAGGAAACGGCCGTTTCTCAATTACCCACCCACCCCACCGGCAACGGATTATTAGGCACCGTCCTGTGCCAAAAAGAACCAGTCCGCACCGCCCACATTGCCAATGACCCCCGCGCCGTCGGCTTTCCCATTGGCCATCCGCCCATGAAAAGCTTCCTGGGTGTTCCCATATTATTCAGCACCAACACGCTGGGAATGCTCTACCTCACCAACAAGCTGCATGAAGAAGCCTTTTCGCTTCTGGACGAGCGGCTCGCCGTCATGTTGGCCGCCCACGCTGCCGCCGCCATCCGCAAATCACTGCTGCTGCAAGAAAGCCGTGAACAGGCACACCAGCTTGCCCTCAAAAACCGTCAGTTGGCAGCACTTAGCAAAGCCACGCTATCCATCACCGGCGAGCTGGCTCTGGATAAGGTGCTACAGCAAATTGTGGATTCTGTCCGCGATTTAGCACAAGCGGAATATGCAGCACTGGGCGTACCCAACAGTGCTTCAGGATACCTTGATAATTTTATTTACAGCGGTATAACCCCCGATGAAGCCAGCCACATTGGCAGCTTGCCGCGTGGGCTAGGCTTGCTGGGTGCCATCATCGCCGAGCAGCGCACAGTTTGTGTAAACAATGTGGCAGATGATCCACGTGCCGTTGGCTGCCCGCCTGGGCATCCAACCATGAAAAGCTTTCTGGGTGTGCCGATTATGGCGGGCAAGGAAATGCTGGGGAACTTGTACCTGGCAAACAGGGTGGGGGATACGTCTTTTACAGAAGCCGATCAGGAGATTGTGGAACTGCTGGCTGCCCAGGCGGCCATTGCCATTCAAAATGCCCAGCTTTATGAGCAGGTAAGCCGTTTGGCTATTCTGGATGAGCGCACGCGCATTGGGATGGATTTACATGATGGGGTGATTCAATCAATCTATGCAGTGGGGCTGACGTTGGAAACAGCGCGGCTGTCGCTGGAGGGGGAGGGGAATGAAGAGACGCAGATGTTATTACAAACGGCCGTTGATGGCCTGAACGATGCCATCCGCGACATCCGCAACTTCATCCTCGATCTACGTCCGCGTCACTTTGGCGGCAATCTGGAGCAAGGGTTGTCGCGGCTGGTGCGCGAGTTTCGCGCCAACACCATGGTGCAAGTCCACTCCTCTGCCTTGCCCGAAGGCATTAGCGGTGTGCCAACGGCCGTTTCCCGCGCCATCTTCCTAACCACCCAGGGCGCACTGGCTAATGTTGCCCGCCACGCTCACGCCAAAAACGTTATCCTCTCGCTGGAACGGGAAACGCAGCACATTGTGTTACTGATTCAGGATGATGGGGTTGGGTTTGACGTTCGAGCTGCCCGCCAGGCCATTGGGCATGGCCTTTCCAACATGCGGGCCCGCGCCAAAGAGCTAAACGGAACCTTTCATATCGAATCGGCTAAGGGCGGGGGAACCACCCTACGCCTCACACTTCCCTGGCGTTAGATCCCAAACTATAGCCATTAAGGAACGCAAATTATAAGTTATGCAAGAAGTTCAACTTCTTCTGAGAAGTTGAACTTCTAAATGGGCAAGTTATTAACGAATGAACCCCAAGTGAAAGAGCGAGCTTTGGCAAGATTGGCTACACAGAACCCAAAAAGATTATCTGAATATCTATAACAACTGCGGTAACAGCCTTGTTCCCGTAGTTGTCGCTGCTCTCGCCACCGCAAGAGAGCATGTCAGGAACGGGATTTTGTGGGTTGTGCCACGGGCTGGTTGCTGACTTCAAGCAAAACGGATTTGTCTTCGGGCGTAGCGCGATATTGCCATCGTTTGCGGTCAACTCCGTAATGCAGGCTTTTCCAAATGCCGCCCGTGGTATAGACAATCCATCCCAAACCAAACGGCCGTTGCCACGTTACCAACCGCTTAAAGGCATGAAAAAAGTAAACAAGGTACAAAATTAGCAGCCGCGCCACGGCTTCAATATCGCCACAGCGGATATATTTGGCGTAGGTTGCCCCCATCCCCTCGGCATACGCCTTCACCAGTCGCTGCCCGTCTTTCCAGTCGCGGAAGCCATCGTGAATCACCACCGCTTTGGGTTCATACCACACTTCATAGCCTGCCTTACCGGTGCGATAGGCGATGTCTTCGTCATCGGTTGGCCCCAGCGGTGCCCCTGGCCCCAGCAATTTGTCAAAGCCGTTTAGCTCCAGCAGTACGCTGCGGCGAGCCGCCATGCTGGCCCCAATGCCAAATTTAAGGCGGTACCGGCGATTATGACCTTTGTCACCAGCCTCAAAAGTCGGCACAAACCCTTGCTCCGGGTCATGCTCTACGGGCAGCACCGGGCCAAAGAGTAACCCGGTTTTCGGCCGTTCGGCAAAAGCGTTGAGAATAACATCAAGCCAGTTTGCCACGGGCAGACAATCATCGTCTGTAAAGGCAATGATTTTGCCCTGACTGGCGGCAATCCCGACGTTGAGGGCAGTGGGCTTGCCTTCCTGGGGGGCAGTCAAATAGCGTAAGCGGGGGTCGTGAATGCTCTCGGCAATTTGTCTGGTCGTTGGGGTTGTGCTTTGATCCACAACAAGCAGTTCAAAGTCGTCATAATCACAGTTTAGCACAGCTTCAATGGTTGCCCGAATCGTATCATGACGGTTACAGGTAGCTATGATGACGGATAGTTGCATGGAATTCCTCGCGTTTGGTATTTCATGTTGGCTGCAGCTTCTATGGTAGATTCCAGTTGTCTTAATCATGCACCTAAACAGTATGTGCTGCCGAGCCTGTTTGATATTTGTGTTAGCCAAGTGTGTCGGTTGCTTAGGCCAACAGTCCTATTTTTAACATATAACCATTAAAATGCGTGTTACATATGGCAACAAAAAACGGCCGTTTTGCGCTCCCCAGGCAAAACGGCCGTTTCTCATTTGGCTCCCTACCTCTGGTCAGCTACAACCTAGCGGGCGCTCTGCGTGTACTCACAGTTCGTCGCATTGTCCCGATCCGCCCCACCGTAGCAGAAGTCGTAACCATTGCCACCGTTCAAGGAATCCTCGCCCGCACCACCGCGCAAGAAGTCGTCGCCACCGTTGCCGTTCAGGATGTCGTCACCGGCTCCACCAACCACCATGTCGCTGTCGCCTTCGCCATAGAGGGTGTCGTTGCCTAAACGGCCGTTTACCACATCCTCACCTGCCCCACCATGAATCTCATCCGCCCCTCGGCCACCAAAGATCAGGTCGGAACCCTGCTCGCCATACAGCAAGTCTGCCCCACGTCCACCGTAGATGATGTCCCGCCCACGTCCACCGTACACGGTGTCCGCTCCAGACCGAGCGCAAATCATGTCCCGCCCTTCGTAACCATTAATCACATCATTGTTCACCGTGCCGACAATCACATCCCGGCCGTCGGTGCCATTCAAAACCCCGGCATACGCTTGCCCCGCATCCGGCCCACCGACGATGAGACCCAGTTCGTTGACGTAAATGGTTGCTTCCACACCCCGGCAGAACGGAGCGGTATCGTCTACATAGTTGGCATCGGTGTTGGTGAAGGTGCAGGAAACATTATCCCGTACCCCCAGGTGAATTGTCACCCCACCGTCAATCGCGGTCACATCGCCACCACTGCATTCCACATTCAGCACATACCCTTCCGGTACACCCTGAATGACATCATAATCGTTCGGATACAGGTCGCTCACGGTGCGGCTGAACCCATGCGTTTGGGTGTAGACACCGGTGTCGCCAAAGTAGAAGAACTCTTCTGCCCCATTTTCAGGAACGGTCACGGTGGTAACGGTGATGGAACCACCGACATAGCTGTTGTCAAAGGTACAAACGATGTCTTCATTCGCTCCCAGGTGAATTGTCGTGGTCGTGTCCACGATGTCTACTGAACCACCCGTGCAGCTTACGTCTACCAGCCACCCCTGCGGTACGCCCTGTATTACTTCGTATTCGCCAGGATACAGGTCGGTGGATTGACGGCTGCCGCCTGCGGTCAGGGTGAAGAAGCCGATGTTGCCAAAGTAGGTGAATTCCAGCCCGTTGTCCAAGTCGGCGTTGTTGACGATGGTGATGCTGCCGCCTACATCGGTGTTGTCAAAGGTGCAAACCACGTCTTCGTTGGCTCCCAGATGGACAATGATGGTGCCGTTGCCAATTTCGACGTTGCCGCCGGTGCAGCTAATGTCCAATGTCCAGCCGGCCCATACGCTCTGGTAAATCTGGTAGTCGCCAGGCAGCAGGTTGTCGCTGACCTTGCTGTCGCCGTCGTTCTGGGTGAAGCTGCCCATCGCCCCAAAGTAGTAGAAGTCGGGGGTGCCGGCCGGGTCGCTTGTCGTTACCAGGGTGATGGAGCCGCCCAGGTCGCTGTTGGTAAAGGTACATGCTACGTCTTCGCTGCTGCCCAGGTGGACAATCACGTCGCCGTTGCCGATGGTCACATCGCCGGTGCAGCTAATGTCTACCACGCCGCCGGCCGGTACGCTTTGGTAAATCTGGTAGTCGCCGGGCAACAGACGGTCGCTGGTGTGGCTTTGGCCATCGTCGAGGGTGAAGCTGCCTGCGTTGCCGAAGTAGAAATAACCGCTGCCGCCTGCGGGTTCGGAGACGGTGTTGATGGTGATGCTGCTGCCGATGTCGCTGTTGCTGAAGGTGCAAACCACTTCGTCGTTGGCTCCCAAGTGTACAATAACGTTGTCGCCGCTAACGGTGGCGTCGCCGCCCACGCAGCTGATGGACAGTTCCCACGCTTGGGGAATGCTTTGGTAAATTTGGTAGTCGCCGGGCAGCAGGTCGCTGCTGACTTTGCTCTGGCCGTCGTCCAGGCTGAAGCTGCCGAGGTTGCCGAAGTAGTAGAAGCCGCTGCCGCCGCCGCTGGCGTTCAGGATGGTGATGCTGCCGCCGACGTTGACGTTGTTGAAGGTGCAAACAACATCTTCGTTGGCATCCAGGTGGACGATGACGTTGCCGTTGCCGACGGTCACATCGCCGCCGGTGCAGCTAATTTCGACAGTCCAGCCGGTGGCGACGCTTTGGTAAATCTGGTAGTCGCCGGGCATGAGGTTGTCGCTGAGGCGGCTGTCGCCGTCGTTTTGGGTGAAGCTGCCCAATCCGCCGAAGTAGAATAGGTCGGCAGCACCAGCGGGGTTGCTGGCGGTGTTGATGGTGATGGAGCCGCCGATGTCGCTGTTGGCGAAGGTACAAACCACATCGTCGCCGGCCGCCAGGTGAATGATGACGTTGCCTGCGCCAATTTCGACGTTGCCGCCGGTGCAGCTGATGTCTACCACCCAGCCGGCCGGGAGGCTTTGATAGACCTGGTAGTCACCCGGTACCCGGTCTTCCTGATGGCTTTCGCCGTCGTCCTGCAGGATGCTGCCCAGTCCGCCGAAGTAAAAGAAGTCTACGGCTCCGGCTGGGTCGCTGGTTGTCACCAACGTGATGCTCCCTGTCTCGCTTTGCGCAGAGGCTGAATTAACAGATACCGCAAACAAGCCAACCATGACAGTAATAATAATGCCAAATGTTGCTACGATAGAATGAAATTTGTAGAACGGTTTACTTTGAGACATGATGTATTTCCCTTGCAATTCCTTTGTTATGGTTTCCTCTACAGCCCTGCCTGTATCAGGCAGGGCAAACAGAACCACCTATGGTTGCTGTTATTGATCATAAATTGATGATATTTGTGGACAGGCTCCCACCGTTGTGTGTGCGTTTCCTGATGCCACTCGCTATCTCTTTGGTACTACAGTACTTATTATCCAAGAAAACATTACATGCCGCGTTAAAAAACACTTTTTTCAGAAATATTTAGAAGTACCGCAGTACCAACGCCAAGTACACCAGGCACATGCTTGTGTGTTGACAAAATAAGGAAAGAGGATGAAGTAAGTTACGCAAGAAGTTCAACTTCTGGAACTGCAATGTTATTTTGGATTGAACCCTAAGCAGGCAAACAGGAATTGAAATTAAGAGACTAGGAGATTGAGAGGGTTGTCGTATTCAGTAGTTTGTGAATGCCCCATGAAATGCCAGGCACCTCATTCATTCATGGAAATGCAAAACGGGAATCGGCGTGACATCCATCAGTAGCTATCAATGACATAGGTCACTGATAAACAGATGAGCTTGTTGCTATACTGCTACAATCATTAACCAAAATCATTGGTAACGCACATGAACTCTTTAAACCTTTTAATTATTGAATCACATACGGCCGTTCGTCAGGCGTTAGTCACCCGGTTGCAGTCTGCTAAGGGTATTGAACAAATTGGTGCGGTAGCGACCATAGCTGAGGCGTTGGGCTATGTGAAGTTGCAAAAGCCAGATGTTGTGTTGTTGGGGTTACGACATCCGTTGAATGAAGAGCTGAAATGTGTGGTTATGCAGGTGCGGCAATTAGTAAACACGGGGGTGCACGTGCTGGTGTTGGCGTCTTATGCGGATGAGGTAGAGAGGGAAGCGTTACTGCAAGCAGGGGCGCAGCAATATCTGCTGAAAACGATTGATACGCCACATCTGATTCAATCTATTGACAAGGTGGCTAGTATGGTGCCAAAAACGGCCGTTTCTCCCCCCTTTCCGCCCCCAACCATGCGAATCCCCCAGCCCAGCTTCTTCTAGCCAGCTTCTTCCACTTCCGGTCGCAACAGCAAAAGCGGTATCTCAGCACCGCGCAGCACCTTTTCAGCCACACTCCCAAACACCCAGCGGCTAAAGCCACTACGCCCATGCGTACACATCACAATGGTATCCACCAATTCTTCGCGGGCAATTTCCAAAATCGTGCCAGCAATATCCTGACCTTCAACCAATTGCGACGCGACGCGATGCCCTTGCTGCTTGAGTTGCGTCTCCTTTGCCTCCAGATAAGCCGAAGCATCGGCAAACACACGGTGACGAATGCGATCCAGCAGTTGGTCATGCGCCTCATCGGCAAAAGCATTGGCCGCATGGGGGACATTAACCACATAAACCAGCAGCAGTCGGCTTTGGTATCTATCGGCCAGGTCAACGGCCGCTTTTAAGGCAACTTCAGCAAATGGGGAACCATCGAGGGGAACCAACAAATGGGCAAACATGACAACACTTTCTCACCTGGATATTGCGCCCAACGTCCGCCGCCAGGCACAATATCCGCAAGCCAATGGCTGATTTTTCTAAACCGGCATATCGGTCATTGGCACTTTCTCCCGCGCCAAATATTGCAGCAAATCCGTCACGCTCAAAATGCCAACCAGTTCATCATTCACAACAACTGGGAGCGCCCCAAAACGACGAGATGCCAATATCTTGGCCGCCTCATGCAGCGGCGTTTCTGGCAACACCGACACCACATGGCGAGTCATACAATCTTCCACCAAAAACCGATCCAATAGCCGAATCCGCAGCGTGGAATCCTCAGACAACAGCGGCGAATTGACGGCCAGCCGAATATCACGCTCGGTGATCATACCAGCCAGTCTACCATATTTATCTACCACCGGAAGCTGACGGTCATCACAACGGTTCATCTCTGCAATGGCTGCACCAAGCGTTGCATCCGGAGCAATGGTATCGGGGTTGGGGGTCATTAAATCTTTTACAGTTAACATGGTTTGCTCCTGTGAACTGTAGGACAAGTTTGCAAACTTGTCCTACACTTTACATCAGGCTGGGGGCATAGGATCCCACCACCTGAATATAATTCGCCCGTTCAAAAGCAGCGGGCGCACCGCAGTTCCGCTGGCTCAGGCTGCCGCGCAGTTGTGCCAGCGATTCGTATTCATGTTCTTGCAGCCAGTGGGTCATTTCGGTAAGAACGGCCGTTATTCGCCCCACCCCCATCTGCAACAGCGCCGACGCCATCATCACCACCGTCGCCCCGGCCGCAATCCCCTTCAGCGCATCCTCACCCGTATGAATCCCCGTTGTCAGCGCCAAATCAGCCGCAATATGGCCGTAGAGAATGGCAATCCAGCGCAGCGGCAGCCGCATCTCCGCCGAACCACTCAGGTGCAAATTAGGCACCACCGCCAAATGGTTCAAATCCAGGTCCGGCTGATAAAAGCGGTTAAACAGCACCAGCCCATCAGCACCGGCCTGCGCCAACTGGTTTGCCATGTGAGCCGTGGCACTAAAATACGGGTTCAGCTTCATCGCCACCGGGATGGAAACATGGTGCTTCACATCCCGCAGCACATCCAAATACATCTGCTCCACCTCCGCCCCGCTCATATCAAGCCGCGTTGGCAGGTAATAAACGTTCAGTTCCAGCGCATCGGCTCCCGCCTCCTCCATCAGCCGCGCATAGCGCGTCCAGCCGCCAGCCGACACCCCATTCAGGCTGGCAATGACGGGAATATCCAGCGCCCGCTTCACCTCACTCAGATAGCCCAAATAGGCATCGGGGCCAATGGAGGCATACATCGGGGCTTCGGGGAAGTAAGAAAGTGCCTCGCCATAGCTCTCGCTCCCTTCATTTAGATAGCGATCCAGCGTTTCACTTTCGGCGTTGATCTCTTCTTCAAACAAGGAGTGCAGCACCACCGCCGCCGCCCCCGCATCTTCCATTTGCCGCAGCTTACCCAAATTCCGCGCCAGCGGCGACGACGACGGCACAATTGGGTTTTTAAGCGTCAGCCCCAGGTAGGTTGTTGTTAAATCCATTTTTATCTCCCAGTAATCAGTAATCAGTGTTCAGTAATCAGTCCAACTCACTGATTACTGATTACTGTTTACCGATTACTGATTACTGTTTACCGATCACCATTTCCCGACAAACGCTCCCACTTGGCCGCCACGTCGGCTTTTGCCAGTTCGAGCATGTGAACGGCCGTTTGTGGGTCACGCTGCTGCAACATCCGGTAGCGGCCTTCACGGTACATATATTGCTCCAGCGGCGTGGCCGGGGGCTTGCTGTCCAGGGTTAACGGCCGTTTACCCTCATCCACCGCGTCCGGGTTAAAGCGATAAAGCGGCCAGTAGCCAGAAGAAACGGCCGTTTGCTGCTGCCCCAACCCAAACTTCAAATCATAACCATGAGCAATACAATGGCTATACGCAATCACAAGCGACGGCCCTTCATACGCCTCCGCCTCCAGCAACGCCTGCAGCGTCTGCCGGTCATTCGCCCCAAACGCCACCTGCGCCACATACACATTGCCATAGCTCATCACCAACTGCCCCAAATCCTTCTTCGCCAGCGGCTTGCCACCGGCAGCAAACTTGGCAACAGCCCCACGCGGTGTCGCCTTCGACATCTGCCCCCCGGTGTTGGAATACACCTCCGTATCCATCACCAGCACATTGACATTACGCCCCGACGCCAGCACATGATCCAGACCGCCAAAGCCAATGTCATACGCCCAGCCATCCCCACCCACAATCCAGACATCCTTTTTCACAAAGACATCGGCCAAACTCAGCAGCCGTGTTATAGATGCTTGGTGGCCGTCAACCTTCGGGTCAGCCTGCAAGTCAGCCAACCGCGCCTTCAGCCGTTCCACCCGCTCCCGCTGGGCGGCAATATCAGCCTCGGTTTTTTGCGTCGCAATCAAAATATCGTCGGCCAGGTCATCACCAACCAGCGCCTTTAGCCGCTGTAGCACATTGCTCGCCATCTCCAGCCGCTGATCCAGCGCCACCCGCATCCCCAGCCCAAACTCCGCATTGTCTTCAAACAGCGAGTTCGCCCAGGCCGGGCCGCGCCCGTCGCCATTTTTCGCCCACGGCGTGGTCGGCAAATTGCCGCCATAAATGGAAGAACAGCCCGTGGCATTTGCCACAATGGTGCGCTCGCCAAACAGCCGACTGAGCAGCCCCAGGTACGGCGTTTCGCCACACCCGGCACACGCCCCGGAAAACTCAAACAGCGGCGACACAAGCTGGGAATATTTGATCTGGTTCAACGGAATCATCGTCCGGTCAATCTCTGGCAACGCCTTGAAAAATTCCCAATTCTCCCGCTCCTGCTCGCGCAACGGCAACTGCGGCTCCATGTTAATCGCCTTGAACTTGGGCTGTGCCTTGTTTTTCACTGGGCAAGCCTCCACACACAGCGAACAGCCGGTGCAATCTTCCGGTGCCACCTGCAGCGAATAGGCCATATCCTTAAACTCTTTGAACCGCGCCGGAGCCGATTTGAAGCTGGCGGGGGCGTTCTCAAGCTGATCACTGTCAAACACCTTCATCCGCACCACCGCATGGGGGCAGGCCAGCACGCATTTGCCGCACTGAATACAAATGTCGGGATCCCACACCGGGATTTCGGTGGCGATATTGCGCTTTTCCCACTGCGTCGTGCCGGAGGGGTAGGTACCATCAATGGGCAGCGCACTCACCGGCAGATCATCCCCCACCCCCTCAATGATGCGGGCGGTAACGGATTGGATAAATTCGGGTGCAAACTCTGGCACGATGGGCGGCCGTTCAAAGTCGCTGCTCGGTTCCGTTGGCACGGCCACCTCATAAAGATGGGTCAGCGACTCATCTACAGCGGCAAAGTTTTGCTCTACCACCCGTTCACCCCGCTTGCCATAGGTCTTTTGAATGGCGGTTTTGATCGAGCCAATCGCCTCCTCGGTGGGAATGACAGCGGTGAGGGCAAAGAAACAAGTTTGCATGACGGTGTTGATGCGCCGCCCCATGCCCGTTTCCTTCGCTACGCGGTAGCCATCCACCACGTAAAAGCGGAGATGCTTGTCAATGATGGCGGCTTGCAGGCTGCGTGGCAGATGATCCCACACGTCGTCGGGGCCATAGGGGCTGTTGAGCAGGAAGGTTGCCCCCGGTGCCGCCAGCCGCGCCACATCATACCGCTCCAAAAAGTTGAACTGATGGCAGGCGACAAAGTTAGCCGACTGGATCAGGTAAGGGGCGTGAATGGGGTGGTGGCCGAAGCGTAAATGGGAAACGGTCACGGCCCCCGCTTTTTTGGAGTCGTAGACAAAGTAGCCCTGGGCAAAGTTGGGTGTTTCCTCGCCAATGATTTTGATGGAGTTTTTGTTGGCACCTACGGTACCATCAGAGCCGAGGCCGTAGAAGACGGCGCGAACGGTGTCGTCGGATTCAATCTCAAAGTCTTTGTCCCAGGGTAAACTGGTGTGGGTTACGTCGTCGTTGATGCCGATGGTGAAGCGGCGTTTGGGCTGCGGCTTGGCAAGCTCGTCGTAGATGGCTTTGACCATGCCGGGGGTGAATTCTTTGGAGGAGAGGCCATAACGGCCGTTTATCACCCTCGGCAACGCCCCATCCCAATAATCCATCAACGCCGACACCACATCCAGGTAAAGCGGTTCACCCGTCGCCCCTGGCTCCTTGGTGCGGTCCAGCACAGCAATGGCTTTCACGGTGTTGGGCAAGGCGGCTACAAAGCGTTCGGCGGCAAACGGCCGATAAAGGCGCACCTTGACCACGCCCACTTTTTCGTTTTGGTGTTGGTGAAGGAAAACGGCCGTTTGTTCCACTGTCTCCGCCCCCGACCCCATCAGCACCAGCACCCGCTCCGCATCCGGCGCACCGCTGTATTCAAACAGTCCATACTGCCGCCCCGTCAGCTCGCCAAATTGATCCATCGCCTGCTGTACCACATCCGGGCAAGCCAGATAAAACGGGTTCACGCTCTCCCGCGCCTGGAAAAAGACATCGGGGTTTTGCGCCGTGCCGCGAATAAACGGATTATCGGGGGTCAGCCCCCGCGCCCGGTGCGCCGCAATCGCCTCCTCGTCCATCATCGCCCTCATCACCGACTCGCCAATCAGCTCCATCTTGCTAATTTCGTGTGAAGTGCGGAAGCCATCAAAAAAGTGCAGGAACGGCACCCGCGCCTTCAGCGTTGCCGCCGATGCAATCAGGGCAAAATCGGCCGCCTCTTGCACCGAGTTGGAGGCCAGCAGGGCAAAGCCGGTGTTCCGCGCCGCCATCACGTCGCTGTGGTCGCCAAAAATGGAGAGTGCCTGCGCCGCCAGCGACCGCGCCGCAATGTGGAACACCGTCGGCGTTAGCTCCCCGGCAATTTTGTACATATTGGGGATCATCAGCAACAGCCCCTGGGAGGCGGTGAACGTCGTGGTTAAGGAACCTGCCTGGAGTGCGCCATGCACGGCCCCCGCTGCCCCCCCTTCTGACTGCATTTCGACCACCTGCGGCACATCGCCCCAAATGTTGCGCTGTCCCTCGGCCGACCATTGATCCGCCCATTCGCCAATCGGGGAAGCGGGGGTAATCGGGTAAATGGCGATCACCTCATTCACCTTGTGCGCCACCCGCGCCACTGCTTCGTTGGCATCAATTGTCATGATTTGCTTGGGCATTGTTTTATCCTTTGGTTATTAGAGATTAGAGATTGGAGATTGGCACTAGCGCAGCGACCAATCCCCAATCTCTAATCCCCAATCTCTTACGGTGCTAACCGCGCAATCTCCCAGGAATCGTCCGGCTGCCGCGTGTAGCGGAAGCGGTCGTGCAGCCGGTTTTCCCGCCCTTGCCAAAACTCAAAGCGGTGGGGGACAATGCGATAGCCGCCCCAAAAGGCAGGCAGCGGTATCTCACCTTCCTGGAATTTGCGCCGAATTTCATCAAATTTCATTTCCAAAAGCTGACGAGAACCAATAATGTGGCTTTGCTGTGAACTCCATGCGCCCATTTGGCTGCCGCGTGGTCGCGTCAGAAAATATTTTAGCGATTCGGCCGTGGTCACTTTTTCCACCAGCCCGTTGATCCGCAGTTGACGCTCCAGCGGCAGCCAGGTGAAAAGCAAGGCTACCTGGGGGTTTTGCGCCATGTCGAACGCTTTGGGGCTTTCGTAGCTGGTGAAAAAGACAAAGCCGCTGCTGTCAAAATATTTGAGGAGCATGGTGCGAATGGTGGGTTCGCCTGTGGGGGAAACGGTTGCCAGGCTCATGGCGTTGGGTTCAATCAGTTGGGCGTTGCACGCCTGCTGGAACCATTTTTCAAATTGTTGAAACGGGTTCGGGTGCAAATCTTCGCGCCGTAACCCGGCCTGAGTGTATTCTTTACGTAAGCTGCTGCTTATCTCCATCGTTGTCTTCCGTCGCCTTTGGCAGTTGTTTGCTGCAAGCTTACCGCAGCGATGGGGGGGTGTCGGGTGGCAAAGGTCATTGTTATTAGGTGACATTCTTCGGCAAAAACGGCCGTTTTCCTCATGACATTTTTCTCTCCCAATGCTGCCCTTTGTCACTACACTTCCCCCCACTTGTAGCGCATACTAAAGGCAAACAACAAAAAACAGAGGTCGGATGATCGAAGACAGAAGCCAAGAAAAAAGCTTTTGTTCTCCGCCCCTTCCGAGGAGGTTGCCATGTTCAAGAAAATTTTGCTCCCGCTCGACGGTTCCGAATTGGCCGAGCGGGCCATTGAGCCAGCCCTGATGCTGGCAAAACAAGTAAACGGCAAGGTCATTTTGCTTCAAGCTCCAGTGATGGATCTGGTGGTGTCACACCCGGTTGCCGGTGGTTACGGGGTGCTGCTGCCTGAACAATCATCTGAACAAGCGTTCGATGAAGCAAACCAATACCTTGACCATGTTCAAAGCAGAAACCGTCATCCAGAAGTGACGCTGGTGAAGATGGTGCTGGAAGGCGATCCGGCAAGTTTGATTGTTGATACGGCGGTTGATGAAAAGGTGGACTTGATTGTGATGAGTACCCACGGTCGTTCCGGGCTAGACCGCTTCATTATGGGTAGCGTAACGGAAAAGGTGCTGCAAAAGGCACCATGCCCGGTTTTGGCACTTCGCAACGGCGACCCCATTCGCAAGGTGTTGATTACGCTGGATGGTTCGGCGATGGCGGAAACGGCCGTTAAACCCGGTCTCGATCTGGCGCGTGGCTTGGGCGCACACACCACCATTTTGCGCGTTGACAACCAGGAATCGTATCTTGACCAGCGCGAGTTAGATGAAATTAACCGGCTTGAACCGGGGCTAGCGGAACAGGTGATGGAAGGTTTTTACAGCCGCATCCCCGACTATGTGCGGCGAATTGTGGAAGAATATGAGCAGGAAGAGGGTGAGCTAGAAACGGCCGTTGCCGAGGGCGACCCCGCCGACTACATTTTGCGCGTTGCCGCCGACAAAAACAGCGATGTGCTGGTAATGGCAACCCACGGCCGCACCGGGCTGCGCCGCTGGCTCTATGGCTCCATTACCCACAAAGTCATGCGTGCCGCCAACCGCTCCATGCTCATCGTCCGCCCGCCAGCAGCAGCGTATGAGGCGTAAAGAGCAATCAGTTTTCGGTAATCAGTTATCCGCTGTATGTAGATCGGTCGTAAAACGATATTGCTGAAAAGAATGGGACGCAGATTGACCTGATTGATAAGATCAGGCAAATCAGGTCAATCTGCGTCCCATTCACTCCCCATACACCGCCTCACGCAAACCGCGAATATACCCTAGGGCATAGAGCCGCCCAAACGACGAGTAGCCGGCGTTTTCGTTGCTGTCCCCCGCCACCGTTGGCACATGGTCTGGCCGCAGCACCCCCGCAAAGCCAATATCGCGGTACGCCCGCATACACGCCACCATGTCAGTTTGTCCCGCATCGTGCCACGTCTCTTCAAAGCGCTCCGGCGTGCCGCGCACATCGCGGAAATGGACAAAGAAAATCTTGCCGCCAAAGTGGCGAATCACCCGTGGCAAATCATCGGTCATCAGTGTAAAGTTCCCCTGGCACAGCGTCACCCCGTTCATCGGGCTTGGCACCATGTCGAGCAATCGCTGAAAATTCGCCACGCTCCGCATAATTCGACCCACCCCGCGCAGCGGCGACAGCGGCGGGTCGTCGGGGTGCATTGCCAGTTTGACCCCGCTGCGTTCAGCCACCGGCACCACCCGCCGCAAAAAGTAATCCAGATTTTCCCACAGTGCTTCCTCGCTAATCGGCCCCAGCTCCGTGGGCGGCGCATCGCGCAGCAAGGCGTTGTCAAAGCTGGTGACAACGGAGCCGCCGCGTGAAGGGGTGGTGGTGTTGGTTCGCAGCCAGTTAAAATCGGTCATCCATTCGTAGCACCAGACGGGAATGCCCAGCCGCCCCATGTTTTCCAACAGCGTGCAAACGGTGTCAATCTCCGCATCCCGCCCCGGCAGCCCCCGCTTCGCCAGGTTCAGCGGCGGCCGCGATTCGAGAACGGCCAGCGCAAACCCGGCCGCCTCATACTGCTGCTTGATGCGTAACAACGGCCGATAATCCCACGGTGCCTCATCCCCATTGGCCGGGTCGTCAAATGGTAGCCCGCCCACCGCCCAATCCGCCCCACCCTGCTTTGCCAACGTCCACAGCGGCGACGGCGTTGGCGGCAAAAATTCACCGATTTTGATCATGGCGTATAAACTCCAGAAAAATGGGACGCAGATTTACCTGATTGACCTGATTTTTGATCAGGAAGATGTCGTAGACGACCGCTTCGCGTACAGGTAAATCTGCGTCCTGTTATTCAAACGAAAACCATGCTTCGGTTTCTTGTGGCTCCCAATATTCGGTTGTCACCGTCTCCAGCTTGAAAAACTGGTATGGGTCCACCGCTTTGTAGGCGGCATATGGCCCCGACCAATTTTTGCGTCGTTCCTTGTAAGCGTGGTGGGCTTCGCGGCTGTAGAATTCAAAGAGCATGATGTAGGTGCCGGTTGGGTTGCCGTCGCGGTCGGTTTGGCGAAAGTAGCGGGCGGATTTCCATTCAGCAAACAGTTCGGCGTGGTGCTGCCGCACAAAGGCAAACCATTGCCGAATCATCTCGTCGTGGGCGGCTTCGTTTCCTTCTTTAATTTGCCAGGTTTCAAATTCGATAAAGCTCATGATACCTCCTGACAACGGACAACCGACAACAGACAATCAAGACAGGTTGTGGTCGGTCGTCGGTCGTCGGTCGTCGGTTTTGTAACGCTTCTCAACCAACTGATGTTATGATAGCAAGATTTGGCAAAAGCGAAATGTATGGAGGCAGCAATGAGCGAGCGACAACATGTAGGCAGTGGGACGATGTGGGAAAAGCTGGCGGGGTATGCGCGGGCGGTGCGGGTGGGGAACAGGATTTTAGTTTCGGGGACGACGGCAACGGGGCCGGCCGGAGAGGTGATTGGGGTGGGAGATCCGGCGGCGCAAACGCATTACATTTTGGATAAGATAGAAACGGCCGTTTCCCAGCTTGGCGGCACCCTCAACGACATCGTTCGCACCCGCATCTACCTGAAAAACATAGATGATTGGGAACCCGTTGCCCGCGCCCACGGCGAACGGTTTGGCAACATTCTCCCTGCCAACACCCTGGTGGAAGCCAAACTGGTAGGAGAGCACTATTTAGTTGAAATTGAGGCCGAGGCCATTGTCAGCAACAACCAGGAGGCTTAGGGAAACAGTGTGTGGACAGGCACCAATCCAGATGGTTTTCCATCAATCATGACAGGCACCTTATCGGCAACGCCATAGCTCCGCAACTGGCGATAATTGGGATTCTGCGAGATACCTGTTGGGTCGCTGTATACCTCAATTTGCTGGTCAGGTAAATTAACAATCCAGTAAACCGGAATGTTTGCCGCTGCATAAATCTGCTTTTTCCACGTCTGATCGTGCTGTAAAGAAGAATTGGCAACCTCAACCAGCAAAGCAACATCATCGGCCCGTGGATGATCGTGATAATCAAGAAGCTGCCCACGCAACACAACAACATCTGGCTCAGGCTCGCTCGTGGAAAGCGTAATTGGCTCCTGGGATTCAACATGGTGTGTTTGCGGAATAATCGCTTGCAGGGCTTCTATCACGAGGCTTGTTACAAGAACGTGCTGACGATTTTTGGGCATTTTATTAACAATTCGTCCTTCAAGAAGCTCAACCGCATCATCCTCGGCAATAATACCTGTCGCCACCATCTGATGGTAGCGGGCAACAGTCAAGCGATAAAACAGGTCAGTTTGCGCTGTCGGCTGCTGTGATTGTTTGAATGTTTCAAGAACGGCCGTCATCGGATGCTCCTTATGGGAAGAATAGCAACCAAGGATACTCGCCAAATCGCAGAGTTAGACGTTGACATGGTTCTAGTATAAGGTTTATTAGAGCAAATTTCAATTTTCAGTGAGGAGTCTTCATGCGCTTTAGTATTCGTCTCAACAATGACATGCCTTTGGCCGACTATGTGGTGCTGGCGCAGGCAGCCGAGGCGGCGGGGTTTGACCAGTTTTGGGTGAGCAACGACCTGTTTTTACGCAGTGCCTTGCCCATTTTGGCCGCAGTTGCCACCGCCACCAGCCGCATTGAGCTTGGCACCTGCATTCTCAACCCCTACACCATCCACCCCAGCGAGATAGCCATGCTGGCGGCGACGATGGATGAGCTGACGGGCAATCGGTTTAATTTGGGGCTGGCGGCGGGGGCGGGTGATTTTTTGCACTGGGTGGGGATTGGGCAAGAACGGCCGTTAACCGCCATCCGGGAAACGATTCTCGCTATTCGGCGGCTGCTGGCAGGGGAGAGAGGGGTGGAAAACGGCCGTTTTCTCCCCTGGACCAACGAGGCCTACCTCCGCTTCCCCGCCCCGCGCCAAACTCCCATTTACGTCGGGGCGATGGGGCCAAAGATGCTGGATCTGGCCGGTGAACTGGCCGACGGCGTGCTGCCCCTCCTCTTCCCCCCTGAACATTTTGCCACCGTCAAACCCCTCATCGAGCAAGGCTATACGAAGCGCAATGCCGCCCTGCCCCCGCTCGACTTCGCCGCCTGCATCTGGGTGTCGCTCTCCGACGATGGCGCGGCGGCGCGGCGGGAACTGGCCCACAAGGTTGCCTACTACGGCCACGCCCTCAGCCCGCTGATTTTGCAGCAGCTTGGCCTGAATAAAAGTGATTTTGCCGAGATTGAGCAAGCTATCATGGTCGAAAACAACCCTGAGAAGGCGATTGGCATGGTGACAGACCAAATGCTGCGGATTGGCGTGGTTGGCACCCCCCGCGACCTGCTCCCCCGGCTGGAGGGGCTGGTGGCGGCAGGAGCGCAGCATCTCAGCTTTGGCCCGCCGCTTGGCCCCGACCCGCTGGCGGCGATTGAACTGCTGGGGCGGGAGGTGCTGCCGTATTTTCGGGCGGGGTGATGGGGTGGATGACGGATGACGGACGACCGACGACGGACGACGGAATGAATGATGGAAAACGGCCGTTTCTCCCACCATCTCACAATTCCAAACCGGGATTCACGGCCGTTTTCGACAACCAACCACCGACGACCGACGACGGCATGAATGATGGAAAACGGCCGTTTCCCCCCAACACTTTCTGTACAGTACGCTAAAAGCAAGCACACCGGTTGAAAAACCTACAATTTGTCGTTACAATAGTGTATGCAAGAAGCATTTGAATGGGACGAGCAGAAACGCTTTGCCAATGTACATCGTCACGGCATTGACTTTGTAGACGCTATCACGATCTTTGCAGGTGATATTGTCACTGTCGAAGACAAACGGTTTGACTATGGTGAAGTCCGTTTTATGACGTTAGGCGTGTTGAAGGGACGTGTGATCACAATTGTCCATACCGAACGTCAGAATCGCACCCGGATCATTTCAGCACGAAAAGCAACAAAATATGAACAAATCACCTACTTCCAATTCCTCTCTAACTGATTGGGATCGTTTAGATGCCATGACTGATGCAGATATTGACTTGTCTGAGGCTCCTGAGATCACGCCGGAGATGTTTGCTAAAGCTATTGTTACGACTGGACTTGAACCCAAACCTAATAAACAACAGCTAACCATTCGCATTGATAGCGATGTGTTGGTCTGGTTTCGCGGACAAGGACGCGGGTATCAAACTACGATCAATACGCTCTTGCGAGCTTACATGGAAGCTCATCAGCAATCATAAAAGAAACGGCCGTTTCCCCCCCATCTCACAATTCCAAACCGGAATTAACGGCCGTTTCCGACAACCAACCACCGACGACCGACGACGGATTGAATGATGGAAAACGGCCGTTTCCCCCCACCACCTCACACTGCCAAACTGGGATTAACGGCCGTTTCTAACAAAAACAGATGCGCGGATGACGCAGATTGGGGCGGATTTTCGCGGATTTTGTGGCCGTTTCTCCCCACTACCTCACGCTTCCAAACGGAGACTAACGGCCGTTTCCGACAACCAACCACCGACAACCGACGACGGAGGGAATGATGGAAAACGGCCGTTTCCTCCCCACCACCTCACGCTACCAAACGGGGATTAACGGCCGTTTCCGACCACCAACTACCGACGACTGACGACGGAATGAATGATGGAAAACGGCCGTTTCCGACAACCAACCACCGACGACCGAAGACGGAATGAATGATGGAAAACGGCCGTTTCTCCCACCACCTCACGCTCCCAAACGGGGATTAACGGCCGTTTCTGACGACGGATGACCAACGACGAACGACGGAATGAATGATAGAAAACGGCCGTTTCTCCCCACCACCTTACGCTTCCAAACGGGAATTAACGGCCGTTTCTGACAACTAACCGCCAACGACCGACAACGGAATGAATGATGGAAAACGGCCGTTTCTCCCCCCCACCTCACGCTACCAAACTTTGATTAACGGCCGTTTCTGCTCCTATCAAGATTATTGGCATTTTCTAATACATCTACAAATTCGCTGTTTCCTTGTAAATGAAGAATTTCTCGATCTCCCGAAAGTAATTCACTCTATCAGCTTGATTATTCATGATCTATCTGTAGCGGTGAACTTGCCCAATTTCCAATAAAGATTAAAACAAAACCACAAATCACCAAAACAGAGCCAATATTTAACGTTTCCAGATCATACTGAACATAGAAAAATATGAAAATAAAGCCAACTATTGCCAAAGGTATGCTTAATTGATTAAAAAATAAATCAATCAACCTGTTCTTCGACCAACCAATACGGCTAAAAATGACTATGGAAGAAACACTAACATAAAGCAATGTTTGGCCAATAGCAAGTAAAGAACTGCTAAATAATAAACCAACAAAAAACATTGCTACACTTGGAATGACACCAATAGTGCCAAATTTGACAAAAATCAGCTTTTGCTGTGCACGCCTTGAACACTCAACATTCATTGTAAAACCTCATTTCCCAAGACAAGCTGTCTTATTAGTCATTGAATTGGCTAATTAGCCAAACAATACCATCACCAACTTTTTCCATAACAGGAAGTGCTGTGGAATTTAATGCATTGTCAAGTGAATTACTAAGATCAACTCCAAGCACATCATCATGAAACTGTTTTCGGGAATCAAGCCATGCTGGCATAAATGCTTGACCTTCTATCATATTATTTACAGTTCCCTGTCCCACAGGGGCTACATATGCTAATGAGGTGACTCCAGCAACATACCAGCAAAATGCCGCACAAGTTCCTATAAGTGGAGTGGATATGTTTGCTGCTGCTGTACTCATACCACTTGCTCCTAGATAAGTAACTGTTCCAGTCGTAGCCAGATTGACTCCTGTTTCTAAACCATATTCCTTACCAGTTAGTTCTCCTCTCGTGTATTCATCATAAATCTGAGCCTGTGTTATACTCCCAGAAACAATCGACAAAGCAACTCCTGCTCGAGTAGCATTTACAGCAGCAGGTTTGGGTACTTGTTGCATAGGACGCAAGGCGTTTCTGTAAGGCAAGTACGTGGTGCCAGCGGTTAGAGTAGTCAGAGGCCATAAAACAGCTTGATTAAGTCTCGTATTAGCATGTGCTACTCGGTCGATTTGATTTCCTGTTTCTTCTTGATCTGACGTGCCGTTACCCCTAGGTTGATTAGGACACCTCTGCCCCTTTCGACAACCAGCATGCCCAGATGGGTCATGCATGATAATCGGGTTATTCAACACGTAACTATACCTATTAAACCCCTGCGGATTCATCGGGTCAGGAACAATGGTATCGGCACTGGCAAAGCGGCCAATGCCAGGCACATAATACCGTGCATTCATGTACACCAGCCCCAGACTGTCGTTATGTTTGTGGCCGGTAAACCCCCGGTCACTCACCGCCGGGCTTGTCTGCGGCTTTGCCCCGCGATACTCCCCAAACGGCAAGAACCGCGCCACCGAATCCGGCACCAGGGTGCCTTGCAGGTCTGTCCTGTCCTGCCCATAGCTCAACGCTGTCGCACTGCCGAGATGGTCTGAATGAACATAGAATAGCCCCGTAAACGCCTCATTGTCAATCAACTGCCCATTCTCATCCTCCGCCTCCACCCGCGTCGCCACCACCTGTCCACCGAAACGATAGTTGATGCGCCGCACCACCTTGGCTGTGTCGGCCACGCTGTTCAGCACCGTCACCGTTCCCGTCGCCGTGTCGCTGCCAAAGCTATTGCTCACCGTCAGCGTCACCGTATACGTCCCCGCCACCGTGTACGTATGCACAGCAGTCGGCAACGACGGGATAGGACCGAAAACCCCGACTTGTTCCCCTACATCCGCCACGGTCACAAACTGCCCCAGCGCCAACGCCTGCGGCGGTAAAAATTTGGCTTGCCCATTCCCTCAAACAAAACTATCCTTATCAGCAATGATGTTAAAACGAGACAGCCTGATTTTGTACAAAAACCAGCCCGGTCGCGTCACCGAACTGGGCAAAAAGCTGACCATTGAGGCGGGCGGGCAAACAGTGAGCGTGCGCCCCAAGGATGTGGTGCTGCTGCACCCAGGGCCTGTTCGCAGCTTGGGCGAGTTGAGCAGTGTGCCAGCAGGGGAGATCATGGCCGCCTGGGAACTGCTGGCTGGCGAAACCACCACCCTGCCCGACCTGGCCGAACTTGCCTTTGAGCAGTTCACCCCCGCCGCCGCCTGGGCCATTTGGCAGCAGGTGGAGGACGGGGTGCTGTTTAGCGGCACGCCAGAGGCAATTGTTTGCCATTTGCCGGAGCAGGCAGCGGAGATTCGGGCGGCGCGGGCGGCAAAAGCGGCCGAGGAAGCGGAGTGGGAAGGGGTGCTTAAGCGGGTGCAGCGGCGGCAGTTGGCGGCCGAAGACGGCCGTTTTTTGCAAGATGTCGTCGCCGTTGCCAAAGGGCTGCACGACAAAAGCCGCCTGCTCAAGGCCCTCAACTTTTCCGAAACACCAGAAAAAGCCCACCGCCTCCTGCTCGATCTCGGCTACTGGGATGAATTTGTCAACCCCTACCCCGCCCGCTTTGGCGTGCCAACCCAATCGTCGGCCGTGCCGCTACCGCCGCTGCTAGATGAGCCACGGCGCGATCTCACTCATCTGGTGTCGCTTGCCATTGACGACGCGGGCAACAAAGACCCGGATGATGCGGTGAGTTGGGAGGCTGGCGTGGGGGAAAACGGCCGTTTATGGGTCCACATCGCCGACGTCGCCGCCCTCGTCCCCCCCGACAGCCTCGCCGACCTTGAAGCCCGCGCTCGCGGTGCCAATCTCTATCTGCCCGAAGGCACCGTCACCATGCTCCCTGCCGAAGCCACCCAGCAGCTTGGCCTCGGCCTCAGCGAAACCTCCCCCGCCCTCTCCTTTGGCCTCACCCTCAGCCACGACGGCACCATTGGCAACGTGGAAATTACGCCAAGCTGGGTGCGCGTCACCCGCCTCTCCTATGAAGAAGCCGAGACACAGCTTGACCAGGAGCCGTTTCGCCAGCTTCTCTATGTTGCGCGGCTATACGAAGAAAAGCGGCGACAAAACGGGGCCGTGCAAATTGATTTGCCGGAAGCAAAGGTGGCGGTGGCGGATGGCGTGGTGGAAATACGGCCGTTGCCCCCCCTCCGCAGCCGCGATCTGGTGCGCGAGGCGATGCTAATGACGGGCGAAGCGGTCGCTCGCTTTGCCCTCACCCACAACATCCCCCTTCCCTACACCAGCCAGGACCAGCCCAGCAAAATTATCGAAGGCGATACACCCTCGGTAATGTTTGCCCGCCGCCTGACGATGCAGCGCAGCCAACAAGGCAGCACCCCCGGTCGCCATGCCGGGCTGGGCATGGACATCTACGTCCAATCCACCAGCCCGCTGCGCCGTTATCTCGATCTGGTTGTCCACCAGCAGCTCCGCGCCTTTCTGCGCGGGGAACCGCTGCTGGATGCCCAGGAGCTAATGGAGCGCGTGGGGGCGGCCGATGCCATCATTGGCAGCGTGCGCCAGGCGGAACGGCTGTCCATCCAGCATTGGACGCTGGTTTACTTGCTACAGCATCCCAAATGGCAAGGGGACGGCATTGTGATTGAGCAGCGGGGCAAGCGGCACCTCTGTTTGCTGCCACCGCTGGCGATGGAAACCACGGTGAATTGTCGGGAAGAACGGCCGTTAGACACCGCCCTCCCCATCGAACTCACCAAGGTCAATCTGCCCGCGCTGGAAGCCCAGTTTCGCGCCGTTGAATAACCTTTTATCTGTTAATCAGGGGGGAGTTGCATCATACAACTCCCCCCCTCCCCTTTATCAAGGGGGGATTGCATGACGCAACTCCCCCCCCAAAAACGAGTGAACGATGAGTGATGGTCAAGAAATCGTAGTGCTTGAGCAAAAAAGCGTTTTTTTCCTAAACGATGAACTAATTGCCGTACGGGCCGATGACAAGCAAGTCTATGTTTCCCTGCGCCATCTCTGTCAGGCACTGGGGCTAAATCGGACGGGTCAAATGCAGCGGATACGCCGTCACGTTGTTTTGGCAGAAGGGTATCGAAATGCCGAAGTTGAAATACCCAATGCCGGGCATCCCCAGCAGGCCGGTATGCTGCGCGTTGACTTGGTTCCCATGTGGCTGTCCGGGGTGGATGTGCGCCGGGTCAAGGAAGAGATCAAAGATAAGCTGATTCAATACCAGAAGGAAGCAGCCAAGGTTCTTTGGGAGGCGTTTCAAGAGGGTCAGCTAACGGCCGATCTCTCTTTCAATGATTTGTTGCAACAAGCCGACAATGAGGCCGTGCAAGCATACCAAATTGCCCAAGCCATCATGAAGCTGGCCCGCCACCAAATTTTGATGCAGTCGCAGCTTCAAAGCCACGAGCAGCGGCTGGAACAAATCGAGGCCGTCCTGGGCGACCCCGGCCGCCACGTGACTCCCGAACAAGCCAGCCAAATTAGCCAGGCCATCAAGGCGATTGCCATGGAACTGAGTAAACAAACTAAAACCAACGCTTATGGGGGGGTCTATGGAGAGCTGTATCGCCGCTTCGGCATCACCAGCTACAAGCAGCTTCCGGCGGCAAAATATAACGGGGCGATGAATTGGTTGAGCGAATGGTATCAACAGCTAACGGACAAGGCACTGCCGTTTTAATCTTGCCGCATAGCTCTATTCATCCCAGCGCATAACTACAGTCGCTCCCATGCTCCGCGTAGAAGCATTCCTCACCCGCTCTTGGCAGTTAACAAAATAAATGGGTAAACATGTCATTTCGAGGTCCTCCGAGAAATCCCATTCCCATTGGCAGGGTGAGCGGGATTTCTCCTCGAAGACTCGTCGAAATGACATATTTTTGACCTAAAATCGGTTCATTAACGACAAACCTGAACAGTTACATACGAAATACGCAATACCCCCAGAATCCCCCGAAATCCAAAGGCCACATTTTTCCAAAGTCGCGTTTAAAGCAAATCACCAAAATCGGGCAGTTCAATATCTCGCGCCACGCTTTGGGTATAAGACGGCCGTTTTCCCTCCACAAAAAAAGCGTGCAGCCCCATCGCATAAATCCACCGTTCGGTGTCGGCAATCGAACGGGCGCGGGTCGCCTGATGGACTTCCACCGTTAAATCCTGGTATTCGGGCGGCAGGCGCAGCGTGCGCTGCCAATATTGGCCGCGCATGGTGCTGGATTTGGTCGCCTTGGCCGTGGCCGATTTACTGACAGCATCAAGGGGATCAACAAACGGTTTCGCGGATTTGGGCAACGGCCGTTTTTTCCCCTCCTCTTTCTTCACCGGCTTCGGGTCTGGCAGCATCGCTAATGGATCATCAAACTTGCTCATGCACCATCGCCTCCGCAAATAATTTGTCCACCAATGCTTGATACGCCTTCGTCGGGGCGCTGCCGGGAGCCGACTCAAACAGCGTCAACCCACCCAGCGCCGGGGATTGCTCCACGATCACCGTACCCGGCACGGCCAGGCTCACCGTTTTGCGCCCATAGCGGCGCACAAGGCTGGTCAACATCTGCCGCGCCAGCTTTTCGCGGGGGCGCACAAAGGTCGGCACAATGGCCCCAATCTTGATGTCAATGCCGCGTGCCTGCTCCTCGATGATGCCGTTGGTGTGGTTGACCGTCGCTGCCGCCCCGTGAAAGTCCACCTTTACTGGCACAATGGCCTGGTCGGCGTATTTGTAAACGGCCGTTTCCAACATATCCAGCGACGGCGGACAATCCAGCACAATAAATTGAAACGCCTGCCGCAGCGGGTCTAAATAATATTCCAGCAAATCATCCACCGGAACGGCCGGCATGTCTTCGTCCAAACTCAAGTTAGCCGATGACAACACATTCCGCGCCAGCAGGTTACTCTTGGCCCGCTTCAGCCGGTCACTGGCCGGCAACACATACAGGTTGGGGCGCGATGGGCCACCGCTCTCACTGCGGTCAGCACTCAAAATGCTTTCGCGCAGGGTTGCATGACCAGTCAACACCTTGCTCAGGCAGCGATCACCAGGGTCAAGCCCCAGCGCCCGCGACACGTCCCCCTGCGGGTCAAGCTCCACGATAATCACATTCCCCCCACCCTGCTCCTCTAACTTGATTGCCAAACCGTGGGCGAGATTAACGGCCGTTGTGGTCTTCCCCACTCCCCCTTTGCGATTGACCGAAGCGAATACGGTAGCCATTTCCAACTCCTTATCCCAAGAGTATGTACAATTGCACATACTTTGATTCTTTGCGTGTATATTGTGATTCTCAGTATACACAAGTATACATACTTTGTCAATTTAGCCCACAACCGCAAACGCCCCTGTCCAACTCCCCGACTTATGAAGGCAAAACGGCTCTCAAAATTGCTTGTGCAATAATTCACAAACGCACGGCTCACAAGATTGACACGCTTCCTGCACATGCCAAACGAAGGAATCAACGGCACTTTTGCCCGTTATTATAATTTCGATTATTATAATCCTGTTTATTATAAATGGGTTTTCTTATACACATTGCGACGAAACAGAGAACTTTGAACAGGCAACTATTCTATGCAAACAGTGCATTTATGCCAAATTCCAAATTTCGGAAATGGACAGCGGCAGGGTGGGGGAAACGGCCGTTTCTCCTACCATCAATACACCACCCACAAACAAAGGTACAGCCAGAAAATGGGTTTTGACAATTAGATATAATTCGTTTTATAATATTTGCAGTTATACACAGCGGATTAGGTGGATATATCTTATGGCAAAAGGGGCTTTTATTGGCCGCACAAGCGAATTAAACCTGATTGACCGTTTATGGGACTCAGCCAAATCGGAGTTGATGATTCTATACGGTCGGCGGCGCGTTGGCAAAACGCGGCTGCTCACGCACTGGATCAACCAGGAAAACCATTTGGGCATGTACTGGATGGCGGAACCAACATCGGCCGTTGACCAACTGCGTGCTTTCTCCCAGGCCATTGCCAACTTCATGGAGCCAGACGATCCCGCACCGCTGGATTTTTCCTACGCGACTTGGGAACAAGCGTTTCGCCAAATTGCGCTGCTGGCAAAAGGTCGCCGCACGGCCATTTTTATTGACGAGATCACCTACCTGATGGACACCAACGCCTCCATCATCGGCACGCTGCAAAAGGTGTGGGATCACCGGCTTAGTCAGTCCAACGTGCTGCTGGCGCTTTCTGGCTCGCAGATGGGAGCCATGAAAAAGCAGCTCCTCAGCTACCAAGCCCCGCTTTATGGCCGGGCAACGGCGCAAATTAGCCTATCGCCACTGCCATACGGTGCCACCCAAGACTATTTCCCCAACTACACCCCCGCCGACCGCGTCTTGCTCTACGCCATTTGGGGCGGGGTTCCCGCCTATTGGGAACGCATTGACCCCAACCGCACCGTGCTGGAAAACCTGCAAATGCTCATCGAACCCTCCAATGCCTGGATGCTCGATGAGCCGCGCCTGCTGCTGCAAGATTTTATTACTGACCTCTACAATTACGTCGGGATCATGCGGGCTATGGCGCAGGGTGCCCACACGTTGAGCGAAATTGGTGAACGCAATGGGCTATCAAGCACCCACATGACCAGCTATTTGCAAATCTTGCGTGAAACAGGGTTTGTAGAGCGGCAGGTTCCCGTTACGCAGCGCGAAATCAATTCACGGCTAGGGCGGTATTACGTCACCGACCCCTACTTACGCTTCTATTACCGCTTTTTAGCTGCCTATCAATCTCGGTTGGCATTGGGGCAGCAGCGGCAGGTGCTGGAAGCGATTGAGCAGGAAATCGGTAGCTTTATTGAGGCAAATACCTGGAAAGATTTATGTCAGCAGTGGCTTGCCTTGGCTGATGATCACGGCGAATTGCCTATTTCTATCCAGGCTGTTGGCAGCGAATGGCGGCGCGGCTTTGATATTGACGTGGTTGGCATTGACGAAGAGAACAAGACGCTGGTTTTAGGTTCCTGCCAATGGGATGGGCCGGGCAGCGTTGAGGCCATTGAGAAACTGCTACAGCACACAACCTCGGTTGTGCCGCGCCAAGAAGAGTGGACGATTTACTATCTGGGGTTTGCCGCCAATGGGTGGTCGCCGGGAGAACGACTGCGGGCTGAGGCTGCTTTGACCAACCGGGCAAAGCGGGGTCGGGCGCAATGGAATTTTGCGGGTTTGCGTCTGTTAGACTTGGAGGAAGTTGACCGCGACTTGGTTCGCTGGCAAGTTTAATCTGTTAGCACGGCCTCGCCAAATGGCGTGAGGCCAACAAAAAAGCTAAACGACTGCAATCGTTTAGCTTTCTTATCTAAGCACAGCCACATTCACTGTTGTAAGTGTGTTGCACCACAGCTTACAAAAAGGCCCCTTGATTGGGGAGGGGGATTTTATGTCCCTACGTGGCTTCTAGTTCACCTACATGGAGGATAACACGAGCGGATCGGTCTGTCAATGGGCGACCGGTTGTTTTCGTGTATTCGTGCCACAATGGAGCAAGATCAGGGCGCATCGCCAGAATTGTTGGCGGCAAATGCGCGTTTGTTCGCGTTGCGTGCCGGCCGAACCCAATCGGACAAGGCACCCCACGAGCAAACGGCCGTTTCTTCCCCCCCCACAACGGCCGTTTGCATCCAAAACCTACCCCCGCATTTGGGGTGGGGGAGTGTGGTAGCAACGGCCGTTTGTCGGCGCAACCAAATTGAGACGACGGACAACGGACAACAGACCACTGATTTGCCGTCCGTTGTCTGTTGTCCATCGTCTACTTTTACATCCTCGCTTAAAACCCAAACCACCAAACTTTATCCGGATCTCGCCCAAGCTATGCTTAAAAACGAAGTGACCAGCGCGGCGCGGCTGTGGCTGCTTTTGCGCCATATTGACGGGGAAGGGCGGGGTTGTCTTCGCATAGATGAGCAAAGGGAGCGGCTTTGCCGCAAGCAGTCGGCTGATTATTTTTGCGGCTGGCGGCAGTTTCGCAATTTGCTGGCGCAAGGGGAGGACGTGTATTGGACGCGGGACAGGGAGCGGATTTGGCTGCGAGGAACGGTGGCGGTGGCGCATTTGCTGGGGGTGACACGGTTGACGGGTTTGCCGGTGGTGCTGCCGCTAACGGCCGTTTATGGCGGCGTGGGGCTGTTCCGGGCGCACCTGTATGCCAGCCGCCACAGCGGGCGCAAAGAGGCGGCACCCATTAGCCGTGCCGTGCTGCGGCAGCAAAGCGGTGTGGCTGGGCGCACCCAGCGCCATTATGACAACCGGGCGCGGGTGCAGCGCAAGCGCAACGTGGCGGTGGGGGAACGAGCCGCTAACGTTTCATGGGAAACAATTGGCTGGGAGCAGGGACGGGCGGTTTTTGTCATGAAGGACAGAAGCGGCCGTTTTGGTTCCCCCAATCAAACATATGTTGCCTGGCAGTTGCCCAACAGCTACAGCGGCCCACACCGTCGCTGTGGGCGCGGGCGGCAGCGGAAGATGAACCGGCAGTTGGTAGACCTCGTTCAAACAGGGATGCGGGGGAACGGCCAACGGCAGCAGATTTCGCGCCGCTATTTTCGCAATGGGAAAACGGCCGTTTTGCAGCAGCAAACTTCAACCACCTACTGGCCGAGCCAAGCACAGGAAACGGGGCGAACAATGGCTTACTGGCATGTAGTTGGTGGAGATTGGGGATTGGGGATTGGCGATTATCAACCTTCATCAATCTCCAACCTCTAATCTCCAGTCTCTTTTTTTATCATCTGGCTTGGAAAAAGTTTGCCACCATTAAAAGGGATTATTTATTGCCCGTTTTGATTGACGAAAACGGCCGTTTGTGCGACAAGTACCGCTGCAAAAAGTAAGAAGTTCAACTTTTTAGAAAAGTTGAACTTCTTGCCAAAAAAGAGGTATGCAATGATTGTTGATTTTCACAACCACTTTTTCCCCATGAGCTATCTCAAGGAGCTGGAGAAAGGGCAGTCCCAGGCCAAACTGGAGCGTGACAAAGATGGGCAGCTTATCATGGTTTTGTCGGGCGATTACAGCATCATCATGGAAACGCACCACAACGCCGCTGCCCGGCTGGAGGCGATGGACGCGGCCGGGGTAGATGTGCAATGTTTGACGCTGACCGTTCCCGGTGTCCACAGCGAGGAAGCAGCGCAGGGGGCGCATTTGGCGCGGCTGGTAAACGACGGCTTTGCCGACATTATGCAGCAGCATCCCGGACGCTACACGGCCTTGGCGGCACTACCACTGCAAGACCCGGCCGCTTCGGTGGTAGAGCTGGAGCGGGCTGTCACCCAGCTCAATTTACGCGGCGGCGGGCTTTTTACCCACATTAACGGCACCCAGCTTGATCAGCCAGAGTTTTGGCCGCTGTACGAAAAGGCGGTGGAACTGGATGTGCCGCTCTTTGTTCACCCCATCATTCCCACCCACATTGGCGCACTGGCGGATTATCGGCTGGTGGCGGTGGCGGGCTTTTTGTATGAGACAACAACGGCCGTTCTTCGTCTCATTTACAGCGGCGTTCTGGAGCGTTATCCCGGCCTCAAGCTGGTGTTGTCCCATTTGGGCGGCACGGCGCCCTTTTTGGCCGAACGCGCCGACCGGGGTTTTGCCCTCTATCCCGAATGCCAGGGCAACATTTCCCGCCCCCCCAGCAGCTATTTACGCGATGTCTACATGGACACTTATCCCGGTGTACCAAACGCCATCAAATTTGCCATTGACTTTGCCGGAGCCGACAAGCTGGTGTTGGGCAGCGATTACCCGCACCAAATTGGCGATTTGCCCGGTTCCATCAGCACCATCACCGATTTAGCCATTAGCGATGCCGACAAGGCGTTGATTTTGGGCGGGAATGCGGCTAGGTTGTTAAAATTGGAAGAATGAGACTGAGAGACTGAGAGATTGGGAGACTGACCCTTTTGGTCTCCCAGTCTCTTAGTCTCCTAATCTCTTAATCTCCCAATCTCTTGCAAAAGATGTATCAACCAGGAAAAACCCTTCTTTCGGCACGGGCGTATTACCATGCGTTGCGGCAGTTGAACCGGGATGTGCGGATTTATTTGTTAACGGCCGTTCTCTCTGGCTTCACCCTCAGCGGGGTCTACTCCGTGCTGCTCAATCTGTATTTGTTACGCTTAGGCTATGGCCCTAGCTTTATCGGCACCGTCAACGCCGCCGGGCAAGCCGCCTTCATCTTTCTCAGCATCCCCGCCGGGGCGATGGGGCAGCGCTGGGGGACACGGCGGCTGATTATGGCCGGGATTGCCAGCTATTTTTTGGGCTATGTCCTGCTGCCGCTGGCCGAATTTGCCCCGGCCGGGTGGCAGGCGGGTTGGCTAATTGGCGCCAATCTCATCACCTCTTTTGGTGGCCCATTGTATTGGACCAATGGCAATTTGTTTATGATGGAAAAGACCAGCCCGGTGGAGCGCAACCACGCCTTTTCCCTGCGAACCGCCTTCTTCCCGCTGGCCGGTTTTGTGGGCAGTTTGGTGGGTGGGGTGCTGCCCGGCCGTTTTGCCCATCTGCTGGGGGTGACGCTGGATGACCCGGCTCCGTACCGCTTTTCGCTGTTGCTGGCGGCACTGCTCTTTTTGCCTGCCCTGTGGGCGATGAGCCGCGCCAGCGACACGGTGGGGCAAAAGCGGGAACAAACGGCCGTTTCTCCCCACTGGAAAACCGCCCCCTTTGCCCTCTTCATCACCCTCGGCGTGGTCATGTTTCTCCGCACCGCCGGGGAATCGGCTGCCCGCAGCTTTTTCAACGTCTACCTCGACGACTTTTTCCACGTGCCAACGGTACAAATTGGTACCGTGGCCGCCATCACCCTGCTCCTGACTGTACCATCGGCACTGCTGACCCCGGCACTGGCAAGCCGCTGGGGCAATGGGCGGGTCTTTTTGGTGGCGGCCATTGGCATGGGGGTTTGTATGCTGCCATTGGCCTTTGTGACCAACTGGCTAGTGGCGGCGCTGTGTTATATGTGCGTGATGGTGTTTGCGGCGGCCACGCAGCCAACGATTTATGTGTATCGGTTGGAGGTGGTAACGGCCGTTTGGTGGGCGTTGATGTCAGGGGTGGGGGGAACGTTTCACGGGCTGGGGCAGGCAACGGCAACGTTTGGCGGCGGGCGGCTGATAACGGCCGTGGGCTACCACAACTTTTTCCTGCTGGCGGCCGTTGTCACCTTTGCCGGGGCGCTGGGCTTTTGGCTCTTTGACCGTGCGCCGCAGCAGGAAGTGGTGCGAGAAGTTTTATAGAATGGGACGCAGATTTAACTGATTTGCCTGATTATCAGGTGCATCAGTTAAATCTGCGTCCTATTTTCCAGGATGGAGAGATGAGCAACTGGACAACACCGCCTTTCCGGGCGGATCATGTGGGAAGTTTGCTGCGGCCGGCCGAGCTGCTGGCGGCGTATGAGGGGGTGGAAAACGGCCGTTTGTCCCGTGACGACCTGTACGAAATTGCCGCCCGCCACAGCCGCGAGGTGATTGCCATGCAGGAGCGGATCGGGTTGCAGGGGGTGACGGATGGGGAGTTTCGACGGGTGATTTATTTTGGGCATTTCACAACGGCCGTTTCTGGCTTCACCATGACCGAATCCGAGATTAGCTTTGATGAAGGCGGCCGCAAAATCAAATATTTGTCCCCCACGGTGACGGGCAAGCTGCGTCATGTGGGCGGCATTGCCACCGATGAGTTTAAATTTGTGCAGGCCAACACCGACCGTACCCCCAAAGTGACCCTGCCCAGCCCTGCCGACCAGCACGCCTTTCGCTATCGTGAGGGCATTTCCGATGTTGTTTACCCCGATTTGGACGAATTTCTGGCCGATGTGGCTCAGGTTTATCGCACCGAACTGGCCGCATTGGGCAAGCTGGGCGCTCGCTATGTCCAGTTTGACGACACCACCTTCACCTTGTTTTGTGACGCCACATGGCGGGAGCGGTTCCGGGCGCGTGGGTATGATCCTGATGCAACGGTTGAGCGTTATGTCAATTTGATCAACGACGCTATTGCCGAAAAACCGGCTGATATGGCGGTGGTGATGCACATGTGCCGGGGCAACAACCAGGGAGAATGGCTGTTTAGCGGTGGGTACGATGCCGTGGCCGAGGCGATTTTTACCCGGCTTGACCTGGACGGCTTTTTCCTAGAATATGATTCGGAACGGGCAGGCAGCTTTGCCCCGCTTCGCTTTATTCCACCCAGCAAGCGGGTGATTTTGGGGTTGGTGACATCCAAAGGCCCGCAGTTAGAAAGCGAGGGGGATTTGTTGCGCCGTATTGAAGCGGCGGGGCAATATTTTCCGTATGAGCAAATGGGCATTAGCCCGCAATGTGGTTTTGCCTCCACCGCCCCCGGCAACCCGCTGACACCGGATGATCAGTGGCGGAAGCTGGCGTTGGTGGTGCGGGTGGCGGAGCGGGCGTGGCGGTAATCAGTAATCGGTAATCGGTAATCGGTTTGGGACTGATTACTGGTTACTGGTTACTGGTTACTGAAAAGAGGAAAGCATGAGTTTAAGATTTAATCCCAACATTCTGGCGGTTCCGCGAATGCGGAATATGGTATCGAAAGAGGAGGTGCAGGCGCAGTATGGGGTAGAGAAGGTGTACCGGATGTCGTACAATGAGAGTCCACTGGGGCCTTCTCCGAAAGCGATTGCGGCGATGCAGGAAACGGCCGTTTCTCTGGGCGACTACTCCGACTTCAGTGATGACCGGCTACGGCACGCCCTGGCCGCAACCTTTGGGCGCGGGCTAAGTGCCGACCACTTTGTCTGCGCCACCAGCGGCTTTGAAGCCCTCGAATTTGTGGGGCGTGGCTTTTTGCAGCCCGGCGATGAGGTCATCGTTTCCCATCCTACCTTTGGCGTTTACAACCGACTGGCGCGAATGGGCGGTGCCAAATTGGTAGACGTGCCGCTACAGCCCGAAACCTTTGCCTTTGACGTGGACGGCATTCTGGCTGCCGTAACAGAAAACACCCGGCTGGTAATTGTCTGTAACCCCAATAACCCGACTGGCAACCTGCTCACAGCCGCTGAAATGGATCGGCTGGTCAACGAGCTGCCCGACCACGTGCTGCTGGTGGCCGACGAGGTGTATTTCCACTTTGTTGCCAGCCCTGATTTTCCCGACAGCCTGCAATATGTGTTGGAAGGGCGCAACGTGGTCATCATCCACACCTTTTCCAAAGGGTATGGGCTGGCGGGGCTGCGGCTGGGGTATGCCATTGCGCCGCCGGAAATTGCCGACTATTTGGGGCGGCTTCAGCGGGGTTTTCACCTAAATGGCGTGGCAATTGCCGGCGGGCTGGCGGCTTTGGCGGATCAGGAACATTTGCAGAAGAATGTGGCACTGGTGCAGGCGCAAAAGCAGTGGCTCTACGGGCAATATGACCGGCTTGATTTGCGCTATTGGCCGAGCGAGACCAACTTTATGCTGGTGGAGCTACCCGTGGCGGCGGGCGAGGTGTGCCAAAAGCTGCTGTCGTATGGGGTGATGGTGCGGCCGGCCGGTATTGAACCCATGCCTAACGTGTTGCGGGTGACGGTGAGTACGCCGGATGGAAACGAAACGTTTATCAACGGGCTGGAGGAAATTTTGCGGCAGAGGGGATAAAAACGGCCGTTTTTCACACCAACCAAGTGCCTTGCATCCCAGAAGGTGCAAGGCACTTGGCTAAAGGTTTTACTCAATCGCTCGACACCGACTCCAACAGTTCGCGCCAATCGAGGCTAAAAATCGGCTTTTGCACGTCGGTACGGATTTGAAAGCCCGCCTGTTTAGCTTCCATCGCTTGCTCATAGACAGCCACCAACCGCTTCGCCTGTCTGTTCAGGTCAAATTCAGCCGCTTTGGTTGGCGCAGCGGCCGCCAGCTTTTGCCGCAGCTCAACATCATCCACCAGCTTTTGCAGTGCCAGGAAGAGGGCATTGCTGTCATTGGGAGTCAGCAATCCCTCGACTCCATCGGTTACGGCGTCGGCGGTGCCGGTGGCGGTTACGGCCACAACGGGCAGCCCGGCTGCTAATGCTTCTAACGTCACCAACCCTTGCGTTTCGGTGACGGAGGCAAAGCAGAAAATGTCGGCGGCTTTCAGGTAGCGTGGCACGCTGTCAAAGGGGACGGAGCCAAGCAGGTGGACTTGCCGGGCAATGCCTAGCTCGGTGGCTATCGTTTCCAGATCATCCCGCTCTTCCCCTTCGCCCAGAATGACGAGTCGGATGTTGGGGCGGTTTTGGATGAGGGGCTGAACGGCCGTTAACAGTGTCTCCCAATTTTTCTCCTTCGCCAACCGCCCAATCGAAATCAGAACCGTGTCATTGCCCCAGCCATGCCGCCGTCGAATGGCACTCCCCTCAGCTCGCTCATAAAGTGACAGGTCAATACCTGTCGGCACGACCGTAATTCCTTCACTGATTCCATATGTCTCCGCCAGCAGTTGTTTAATGCTTTCGCTAGGTGCAACCACGTGCTGACAATGCGCCATATAATCGCCAATCCAGCGGTCAATCACCTGTTTGGCTAATCCCTGCGGCAGCCCAACGGCATAATGGCTGTATTCGCGGTAGCGGGTGTGGTGGGTGAAAATCAGCGGCACTTTCAACGCTTCGGCCTTTCGCACCGCCACCTGCCCCAGCAGTGCCGGGTGGTGTGAATGGATCGCGTCGAGCTTGAGCGATGGCAGCAGGGTATCAACGAAGCCGGAAACGGGGATGGTGAGGGGATATTCCTGCAGCGGCAGGTGCAGTGCCGGGTAGCGAAAGATAAACGGCTCTTTGTCGTGATAATCGCGGTCAGCCTGGGCGAAGATGAAAACATTGTGACCCAGTGCGGTCAGTGCCTGGCGAAAGCTACTGACCGAGCGGACAACCCCGCTGGTGACGGGGTGATAGGTGTTGGTAAAATGGGCAATGTGCATGAGAAACCCTCCTAGAGAGTGGAAATGGGGCTGCTCTGGGGTATTTTCTCCGCTCTCAATTGACTTTGTTTGAGCTGGTCAAAGGCGTGGACGACCATGCTGGCGTTCCAGGTGAGGGGGGCTTCGGATGTGTAGAGGGGGGTGGAGAGAAAACGGCCGTTTTTGCCATACACCTCATGCACCACACCATCCTGCACAATCACCGCACTCACCCGATCCAGCAGCAAGGCCGCCTCTGCTAACCGACCCATCTGCACCAGGGCAATGATATGCCAGCCGCCCAGCCACAGCCAGGCAGCGTGCGTGTGGTATTCAGGAATACGCGCCACATGATTTTCTACCGCCACATACCGCCGCCGATACGGATGGCTAACCGCCTGGGTCGGCACCGGCACCGCCATTTGCAGCCGGTGCATCGCATCCAGAATCATGTGGGACTGCGCCTCTGTAGCTAAACCCCACACCACGGCCAGGGCATTGCCGCTGCTGCTCAAATTATTAAACTGCTCACTGGTAATATAATACCCTAAATCTTCGCGCCAAAAATGCCTTTGTAAATGTTCCCGCAGCCAATTTGCCTTTGTCCGTCGCCGCTGCTGCTGAATTTCGTCTTCGCAATAGACCGAAGCCTCCGCCAGGCTGTCTACCGCCTTCCAGTAAAGCACATTCGTGTATAGGACGCGGCCCGTGCGGGCAATACTGTCGGCCCAATCGGTATAGGCACCCTGATGCAGCAGACCATCATTCCCCAGGGCATAATGTTCCAGCCAGGTGATGGCACGGCACAGCCCCTGCCAATGCTGGCGAATAAACGCATAATCCCCTGTTTGCCTGGCATAATGCAGGGCGGCAATCACCAGCAAGCTGTTGCCATCCAGCGAAACGGTGTGGTGCGCCGTGATATATTTGGGGCGCAGCGGCTTTTCGGTTGGCTGTTCCCGTTCCAGCAGCGAATGCAGATACCGTTCAAGAACACCTGTGGAATGCAGTTTTACCGGGAACTGCCCCGCCGCCGTTTGGTAAAGCAGGAACGCTTCCAAACCTTCTCGCACGACCTGCCTCTCGCCTAATGACAGCAGTCCAAAGGTGGCAAAGCCAAAATCTCTCGCCCAGGGTTCGCGGAAATTGCGTACCCCGGCGCACAGTACCATCTTTTCTTCACCGTTAAGCAGGCGGCGCGGTTCGATACATTGCTTTACATTGGCGGCGGCAATGGCTAACGCTTGCGCCGCAATTTCTTCGCGTGTCCCTGCTTCCAGAATAGTGGCCGTCCAATTGAGGCGTGGCTGCCGCAGCAGCCGCTGGGTTCCTCGCCACACGCGACGGGGCAGATTGGCTGTTGTTTGGAGGATGGCCCAGGGGTAAAAAGGTTTGTCTGAAGCTGGGCTGGGTGGTTGTTTCATGTTTTGTTTGGGCGCAAAGAGTGCAGTTGGCGCAAAGAAAAAGAGGCCAGAGACTTTGCGAGCCTGGCACTCTCGGCGTTTCCTTCTCCGATTTATTGGCTAATATCAATGAAAGTTTGCGCTGTTGCCGTGAATAGCACGGCGCGTTTTGCGACCAGCGCAAAAGAGCGAGGATTGGAATCCTCGGCTACCAGCTCCCTGATTATTGACAGGAATAACCAGTAGCTATGGGTTCGTTTGACAATAACCTGGTAATTTAGAAGTTCAACTTCTGAGAGAAGTTCAACTTCTGAGAGAAGTGCTTCTGAGAGAATGTTAGAAGTTGAACTTCTGAAACTGCAAAGTTATTTTTGATTGAACCCTATGTGAAAGATTATAGTATGGTGTGGTTGTGGAGAAAGAATTCAATATCTTTTGCTAATAATTCTGGCTGTTCCCAGTGCAAGTTGTGTCCAATGCCGGGATAGGCTTTGAAAGCGTTGTTGGGGACGAGGGCTTGCAGTACCTCCTGCTCCGCCAGCGAGAAAAAGGGGTCGAGGGTGCCCCAGATGATGCCGGTGGGCATGGTGAGGGTGGGGAGGAAGGGGCGCGGGTCGTGGGTGAGCATGGTGTTGACCACGCCTTGCCAGACGTGTTTGGGGATGGCGGCTACTTCCAGAGTGACTTTTTCGTATAGAGCCTGGTCTACCGGGTTGGGGTTATCCATCCATTCGGCCAGAAACTGCGGATCAATGGGGTCAGTAAGCTGTTCTACCTGCTGCCGCAGCCACTCGCGTCCCTCTGACGGGGTTTGGCTGGTGCCACTGGCAACCAGCACCAGCGTGGGGAAGCGTTCGGGGTAGCTGGCGGCGGCCTGCTGGGCGACAAAGCTGCCCAGCGATACGCCGACCAGGTGGGCTTGGGTAACGCCAATGGTATCGAGAAAGGCAACAGCGTCGTGGGCAAATTGGGGGATGTCGTAGCCGGTTAACGGCCGTTCTGAATCCCCATGCCCGCGCATATCCGGCAGCAGCACCCGGTACCGCTGTGCCAGCAGCGGAGCCACCAGCGACCAGGTGCGGCTGGAACTGGTAAAGCCGTGGAGCATCAGCACCGTTTCCGCGCCCGCGCCAAGTTCCACATAGCGCAGCCGCAGCCCGTTAGCCAATGTCGCCTCCTTTTTAGCGCGGCTCCAGGCATCATCAAGAATGGTTGGGGGAAGAAGAGAGTGTGTCATCAGGTAAAGCCTTTGGTTAATTGAGATTGGGGATTGGAGATTGAAGATTGTGTACCTTCATCAATCTCCAATCTCCAATCCCCAATCACTCGTTTACATTCTGCGTAACAACCACCGCCGCCGCTGTGGGCGACGCGGCAGCAGCTTCAGGCCGCTGCCAATGACCAAAACAGCCCCGACAAGGGTTAGCCAGTCGGGCAGTTCATGCCAGAAAAGAAAGCCCCACAGCACGCTGAGGGGCAGCATAATGTATTCAAAGGGGGCAACGATGGTGGCCGGGGCGACGCGGTATGCTTCGGATAGTCCATAGAAACCAATGGCGGCGATGAGGCCAGTGGTACTCATCATCAACATATCAAACGCATTGGGTATTAGCCAGGGGCGGGTGAGGAATTGGAGGCTGGGGTGGTTGCTGCTGGCGAAGTGAGTGTTACTGATAATGATGCCGATGAGACCGCTGGCGAGAAAATAAACGGCCGTTGCATACACCGCCAGTCCCATCCCAGTCTCCGTATCCGCCATCTGCCGCGCCAAAATCACCGACACCGCATAGGCCGCTGCGGCCACAATCGGCAGCAGTGCTGCCAACTCAAACACCCCCAAACCCGGCCGTAGCATCACCAACGTCCCCAAAAAGCCCACCCCTAGCGTCAGCCAATGCGCCCAACTTATGCGTTCCTTTAGCCATAGCACCGACAGCAATGTGACCAGCAGCGGGGAGACAAAATAGATCGCCACCGTTTCTGCCAGTGGCAGTGCCGCAATTGCCAGGTAGTATGTGGTATAGGAAATCAGCATCACAAAGCCCCGCGCCATATGGTAGCCAAGACGCCGGGTATGCAGCAGTCGCCATTCCCCGCGCAGCCATGCCAGGAGCAGCAGGAGCAGCAGTGCCACCCCACTGCGGATAAACACGATCTGATGCACCGGGTAGCCGCCGCTCACCTGTTTGATCACCAAATCTTGCAGGGAAAAAAGAATGACACCCAATGTCACCAGCCGAATGCCGTGCCAATGGGTGGGGGGTGTTGGGATTACTGATGTTGCCATAAATCAAGTAAGTTGATGTGAACCACTAAATTTTTGAGCCAGATGTTTTTTATGTGCCGTAGCCGGGAATTATAACAGCAGGACAGGTTTGTTGCCGTTGAATGGCACAAGATACTAACTTTGCATCTTGACAACGATACCAATAATGATACCATTTTTGTGTGGCATTGTTGGAGAAATAAAATGGTTTCAGTGCAAGATCGTTATACATACCGTGTAACATGGTCTGATGAAGATGAAGCGCATGTGGGATTATGTGCAGAGTTTCCCAGCTTAAGCTGGTTGGCTGCCTCGCCTGAAGAGGCACTGCGCGGCATTCGGCAAATCGTTGCAGGTGTGGTCGCTGATATGGAACAAAGCGGTGAGAAAATACCAGAGCCAATTGCCGCTAAGCAATATAGCGGCAAATTTTTGGTGCGTGTACCTCCCGAAATTCACCGACGCTTGGCGTTGGAAGCGGCTGAGGCTGGTGTGAGTCTAAATCGTTTGGCAAGTGCCAAGTTGGCACAACGGTAAATCAAGGCGTGACCATTCTAACAACGGCATCAACGGCCGTTAATCCCTCCTCATACACAAACAGCGGGTTAATGTCCACCTCAATCAGCCGGTCGGCGTAGGCTTCAGCAAAACGGGCGAGGTTGAGAACGGCCGTTATCAACCCCTCCTTATCCACCCCCGCCTGCCCCCGGTAGCCATTCAGCAGCGGCGCAATTTTTAGTTTGGACAACGCATTGGCTATCTCGGCGTGGCTGGTGGGCAGCAGCAGCGTCTGGCTGTCCTGAAACAATTCCACCAAAATACCGCCCGCCCCGACCACCAGTGCCAGCCCAAACTGCGGGTCGCGGGTCAGGCCAAGAATCATTTCCACGACGGGTTTGGCTGCCATTTGCTCAATCAGAAACTGGTTGCTGAGATGGGACATGGCGGAAACGGCCGTTTCCACCTCCGCCTCATCCCGCACATTCACCACCACCCCCCCCACGTCTGACTTGTGGACAATTTCTTCGGACAGGACTTTGACGACCACGGGGAAACCGAGGGAAACGGCCGTTTGCACCGCACGCTCCCCCGTCGCCACCGCCCGCCTCGGCGTGGGAATGCCAAACCCCCCCAGCAGGCTCTTGCTATCTGCCTCATTCAGCGTGCGAACGACACTGGCTGGGTGCGCCAGTGGGGTGGGGGGAACGAGAGCCTGTTTTTCCGCCACCGCTTGCTGCGCCGCATAAACGTGCGCCGCCCCCCGAATCGCCACCAAACACTCCTCAATCCCCCACATCGGCGCAATGCCCGCCGCCAGCAGCGGCTCCGCCACCGCCTCCGGCAAATTTTCCGGCATGGTCGCCACCACCACCCCCCGCGCTCCGCGATCCACCGCCGCCCGCGCAAACGCCCGCCCCGTTTTCACCCACGCCGCCGGGTCGCAAATATCCAGCCGGGGAAAATCGAGAATTTTGAGCGTGACCGCTTGCGCTCCTCCCATCATGGCATGGAAACAGCCATATTGCGCTTCCTCGTCATCCCAAATGTAGGTGTGGTAATCCAGCGGATTGCTCAACGCTACCCGATCCCCCAGCACGGCGTGGAGGTTGGCCGCCTGTTGCGGCAGCAGCGGCGGCATGGTCAGCCCGTGCGCCGCCGCCCGGTCGGCCACAATCGCCGCCTCGCCGCCAGAGCAGCTAATGGAGGCAATTTGGCCGCTGGGCAATGGTCCCACCAGCGACAAAAATTTAATCGCTTCCAGCAGTTCGGGAATGGAATGGACGCGCATCACCCCCAGTCGCGCAAACAGCGCGTCATAGAGCGTGTCGGCTCCCGCCAGCGAGCTGGTGTGGCTCATGGTAATCTGGCTGCCTAGAGCCGTCGCTCCCGTTTTTAGCACCACCAGCGGCACCCGCTTTTGCAACGCCTTCAGCGCGGCGCGGGAAAAAGCGGCCACGTCGTCCAGCCCTTCCAGATGTAGCCCAACGGCCGTTACCCGCTCATCCTCCAGCAGCGTTTCAATATACTCCGGCACCGTCACCCCCGCCTGGTTGCCCGTGGCAATCAGATACGCCAGCGGCACCGACCGCCGCTGCATACTCAGGCTAATGCTAATGTTGCCGCTTTGGGCAATAATCGCCGCCCCCCGCTCCAGCCGCTTCCCCCCATGCTCATCCGGCCACAGCGTCACCCCATCCAAATAATTCAGCACGCCGTAGCAGTTGGGGCCAATCAGTGCCATCTCGCCCATTGCTGCCTGTAATCGCGCCTGGTCTGCACGACCCGCCTCGCCCATCTCGGCAAAGCCAGAGGCGTAACACACCACCCCGCCCGCACCAATCGCCGCAAGTTGCCCCACCGCCTCAATGGTCGGCTCACGCGGCACAGCCACAAAGGCCGCATCCGGCGCACCGGGTAAGTCGGCCACGCTGGCGTAGCAGCGATGCCCCCCCATGGCGCTCCGTTTGGGGTTCACCGGCCAAATCTCTCCCGTGTAGCCAATCAAATTACATTGCCGCACCACCGCTTCCGCTGCGCTGCCGCCAATAACCGCGATCTGGCGCGGGTTTAGAAGTCGTTTAAGGTTGTTATTCATCTGTGGAAATGGGTCAAGAAGTTCAACTTCTTAAAGAAGTTGAACTTCTGATTGGCTCTACTATTCATAAGGCCGCAGCAACGCCCGTGAAATAATGTGCCGCTGAATTTCGCTGGTTCCTTCCCAAATGCGCTCCACGCGGGCATCACGCCAAAAGCGGACAATGGGGTTTTCTTCCGCCAGCCCCATGCCGCCAAAGATTTGCACCGCCTCGTCCGTCACCATCGCCAGCATTTCCGTGGCATACAGCTTCGCCATCGCGTAATCTTCGTCCTTGGCCGTTCCCTGCACTGTGCGGAAGGCGGCATCCAGCGTCAGCCATTCGGCGGCGCGAATTTGGGTGGCCATGTCGGCCAGCTTAAACGACACCCCCTGGTTTTTGCCAATGGGCTGCCCAAACTGTACCCGCGTGGCCGCCCACTGCTGGCACAGTTCCAGCGCCCGCTGCGCCTTGCCCACGCAGGCGGCGGCCACGTTGAGCCGGGTCGCCCCCAGCCACTCCCCAGCCACGGCAAACCCCTGGTGCAGTTCGCCCAAAATGTTGCCGGCCGGAACGCGGGCATTGTCAAAGGTGATGATGCAGTTGTTGTAGCCGCGATAGGAAATCACGTCATAGCCAGGGCTGACGGTGACGCCGGGGGTGTCGAAATCCACAAAGAAGGCGGTGATCTTTTTGCGAACGCCCCGCGAGGTTTGGGTTTCGCCCGTGGCGGCCATCAAAATGGCGTAGTCGGCAATGTCGGCATGACTGATGAAATGTTTGGTACCGGTGATGAGGAAGTCGCTGCCGTCGGCAACGGCGCGGGTTTCCATGCCGCGCACGTCGGAACCGGCGTTGGGTTCGGTCATGGCAAAGCAATCGTGGCGCTCCCCGCGAATGGTGGGGATGAGATACCGCTCGATTTGCTCCCCCTGGCAGGCGCGTAAAATGTTGCTGGGGCGGGTGACAAAATGGTTGAGGGCGTAGCTGGTACGTCCAAGTTCGCGCTCCATCAAGGCCAGGGTAAACGGATCCAGGTCGGCGGCTCCATATTCGGCCGGCATGTTGGCAGCATAAAGCCCATACTGAATGGCTCGCTGCCGAATTTGCCGCCCCAGTTCCAGCCGCACGGCGTTAGCGCGTTCCACCTCATCTTCGTAGGGAATGAGTTCTTTCTCTACAAAGGCGCGGGTGGTTTCCATGATCATTCGCTGTTCGTCGCTAAAGTTCAGGTTCATACGGGTTCTGTTGTGTGAGTGCGTTGCACAAAACGTGCAACGCACTTAAAAACTGCTTATCCTCTCATCCGTTCACTTGCCGGGTCAAACAAGGCGTCGGCGGTTACGACGGCTGGGTAACGCTGGGCGAGGTATTCGACTTCGAGTTGGGTTCCGGGCTGGGTGTGATCGAGGGGGAGGTAGGCGAAAGCGATGTATTTGCCAACGTTGTAGCCGTAGTTGCCGCTGGTGATTTGGCCGATACAGGTGCCATTACTGAAAACCGGCTCATTCCCCGTCGGCATCACATTGGGGTCGTCGAGGGTGAGGGTGACGAGGCGGCGGGTGAGGGGCTGGCTTTTGATTGTTTGCAGTGCCTCGCGGCCGATAAACTCTCCCTTGTTGAGCTTGACCATCCAGCCCATGCCCGCTTCATACGGGTTGTGTTCCGTGTAAATGTCGGCTCCCCACAGACGGTACCCCTTTTCCACGCGCATGGATCGCATGGCTCCCACGCCGCAGGAGACGAGATTGAATTCACGGCCGGCCGACCACAGTTCATCACGCACGGCCAGGGCAGTGTCCATGGGCATGTGGAATTCCCAGCCCAGTTCGCCGACATAAGAAATTCGCATGGCGTAGACGGTTGCCATGCCAATTTCCAGCGTTTGCCAAGTGTAGAAGGGGAAGGCGTCGTTGCTGACCTTGTTGGGAGTCACTTTTTGCAAGATGTGGCGGGCGTTGGGGCCGAAGAGACCGAGGGCGGCGTAGCTGTGGGAGAGGTCGCGGATGGTGACAGTATAGCCACTGGCATGGCGGTGAAACCATTCCAGTTCCAGGGGCAGGGTGCCGTTGCCGGTGAAGAACCAGTAGCGATTGGGGGCGAGACGGGCGGCGGTGATGTCCCGTTTGATGCCGCCTTTGGGGGTGCAGAGCAGGGTGTAGGTGACGCGGCCAACGGGGATGTCCATTTGGCTGGTGCAGAGGTGGTTGGCGAAGGGGCAAGCGTCGTCGCCTTCGACTTCGATGATGGCGAGGTTGGTGAGGTCGAACAGCCCGGCCGAGTCGCGCATGGCGAGGTGTTCGGCTCCCTGAATGCGTGACCAGTATTGGGCGCTCCAGCCGCTGCGGTGGGGGATTTGGTCGTCGTATTTTTCTAGCAGCCGCTGGTTTTCTTCTAGCCAGTACGGCATTTCCAGCCCGGCGTTGGGCTGGAAGACGGCGTTCATCTCTTCGTGGCGGCGGTGGAAGGGGGTGAGGCGGAGGTTGCGGGGTTTGCTGCTCCACTGGGCGGGGTGTACCACGTCGTGGACTTCGGCGTAGCTTTTGGCGCAGGCGACCTGGATGAAGCGGTCAGTTTTTTGATAGGGGAGGAAGCGGTTGAGGTCTACTTGACGCATGTCTACGTCGGGTTCGCCGGTGGTCATCCATTGTGCCATTGCCTGGCCGACACCGCCAGCGTGGGAGAGCCAAACGGCCGTTGCCACCCAGCATCCCTTGAGCGGTGTTTCGCCCAAAATGGGCATTCCATCCACCGAGAAGGAGAACATGCCGTTGATGCGGTAGGGGAAGCTGGCTCCTTTGAGGGCGGGAATGGTTTCTTCGGCCATTTTTTGGGCTTCGGTGAAGTCGCTGGGGGTGAAGGGGTGGTCGGCCGATTCGCCGAGGGTGTTGGGGCGCACCATGATGGGGCGGTGGTGGTAGCTGCCTATCCCCATGCTGTCCCACCAGTGGCGGTAGTAGAGGCCGCCGTCGAGGTCGCGGACGCTGGGGTAGTGGACTTCGTGGTCGCCGCTGCTGCGGTCACTGAACTGGGCAAGCTGGGGCAGGGGTTCGGATTTGAGGTATTGGTGTTCGGCGGCCAGGAGGGGGATGGTGATACCGACTTTCTCGCTGAGGGCGGGTGTCCAGATGTTGGTGCAGAGGAGGACGCGCTCGCACTGGATGTGGGGCATGTCGGGGTTGTTGGTGAGGATGGCGGAAATACGGCCGTTTTCCACCACAAAATCCACTGCCTTCGTATAGCCTACAAATTTATGCCCCGCCATTTTTTCTGCCTCTTGGGCCAGCGAGCCGGAGACGTGGGGGCCGGCTACCACGGGTTTGCGTGGGGTGTAGAGGGCTCCTTTGAAAAGGTTGCCGTTGATGAGCGGGAACAAGTCGCTGATTTCGCTGGGGCCGATGATGTGGGCTTCGACACCAAACCCTTTGCCGTTGGTGTAGAGCCGCCGCACTTCGTCCATGCGTTCGTCGGTGCGGGCCACGTCTACGCCGCCGACCATGTAGAGGGGTTTGCGGCCGGGTTTCCAGAGGGGGAGGCTGTCGTAGAGGTTGATGGAGGCGGTGGCGAATTGGGCCATGGCGGTGCTGTTGCTGAGGGGGTTGACCCCGCCGGGGGCGTGGGCGGTGGAGCCGTCGTTTTCAAATAGTTCCCCTTTGTCAATGATGAGAACGTCTTTCACGCCGTATTGGGCGAGGTAGTAGGCGGCGGAGCAACCGACGATACCAGCACCGATGATGACGGTTTGGGCGTAGGTTTTCATGGGTGTTCTTTACAGGATTTACAGGATTTACAGGATGAGCCTGTAGGTGGGTAAGCCCTGTGGTAAGCGTTTGTTTTGGCCGTGGGTGGTGGGGGATTGGGGGAGATTAACGGCCGTTTTTATCGCCGCAAAGTATACTGCCTGTCATAAGGGGTAACAGTGGATGAGGCGCACACTGCATTGGGAGAATAGATGGGCGTATGACACGAGAAACGAGGTTTGAGGTAATAGAAAAGCAAAAAGTACGCCTGTAGGCGTACTTTTGTTGTGGAAACATCTCTTCTAGCACCGGTAGCTTAATTAAGCATACCTTGATAAAAAGAGGAGCTCCAAACAACCTTCTTGCCCTTTTACCTATCACCTTAGGCTTTTTTACGCTTGTTTTCACGACTGAAAGACAAAACATAAAAACCCTGTTGTGACATTTTGAAGTGAACCCCAAAGTCTTGATGTTTGCTTTGCCAACCGGGGCAAAGTCTGGACATCTTACTTTGAAGTAAGTGCCTCAAAAGTGCATTTACCTCATGAGCGATAGACCCCCTGAAGATAATGGCTTATCTTCCTGTAGTTGCCCTACGCTACTGCTATGAAGCATTTGCTTTGGTAAAAGAAGCCGCCCAATTTTTTGGAGCTTCCTCATCTGTTGGTCACACTTTGATCCAATCTTGCTTTCGCAAATTTGTTATCAATTTGTTCCCGTCAGATAGTTACATCATAATGGTTTTTGCCGTAAATGTCATTTGATCTTTGTCATGTGAAAAAGGTGACATTTGGCTAAACTCGAACTGCGTGTTCTCTCCAAAGCAGCCAACTGCCGACGAGAATGAGGGCGATGGCGACAATGTATTGGGCGGCACCCGTTGCCAGCAGGAAGGCGAGGCCGATGATGGTGAGAATGCCGGCCGGAATGAGGGGCCATTTTTCGTTTGGGTAGCGGGCGTAGATGACGTAGAAGGGCAGGGCGATGAGGAACATGACGAAGGTGGGAACCCACAAGTCGTTTAGCAGCCCATAGGTGAGCAGTGTGACCATGAAGCCGATGCCGAGCAGAATGTAGGTGGGGATGAGCGACCACCACTGGGTGGGGTTGATGAGGTAGGTGGCAAGGAAGGGGATGGCAACGGCCGTTAAAACAAATAGCGGCACCAGATCATCCGGCAGCCAGTTGAGCAATAGCAGACTAATTAATACAGCCAGTATCCAAAGGACATAGGTGGGAATGAGCATCGGGAAGTTGGTGCGGTCGGTCAGGTAGATTGCAAATGTTCCCAAACCAGCCACCGCCAAAAAGGCAACCCATGTCCAGGGGGTGAAATCGAAATACAGCTCAAGCAGGCTGACCAACCCAAAGAAAATGAGTAGGCTACCCCAGGCCATGCTTTGTTTTGTTTGTTGCGTATTCATGACGCCTCCAAAAAGGGCGTGGTGGGTAGCAAGAAAGATGCTTCATCCACCACGTATAACACAATGCTGTCGGTTTGGTAAAAATAGCTACTGCGAACGGTCATAAACTGACATTTTGTTGATCGGCACAAGTGGCAAGTAACAAGCGGCAAGTCTTGTTTGCTGACCAGACTTGCCACTTGCTACTTGCTACCTGCAAGTAAGAAAATGTAACTTTATGACCTTGATGAGTATAGATGAACTTAGCCTATGGTGCGGCGAGGCGTGGGTGGCTCATCAGGAACTGGCGCAGTAGAACGATGCCAACGGTCAGGATGATGACACCCAGCACGATGGGGTAAATGTAAACGGGCAGCGGCACAATCAGATAGCTCAAGAAAGCCAGAAGAATGAGCAGAGCGTAGACGATGAGCCGCTGGTTTTGGGTGACATAGCCCATGAAGGCGAGGACTGCGATAATGGTGAAGAGAATGATGGCGGGAAGGGTGCTAAGGAGCCAGATCGGGGCATCATTGAGCAGAAGGAAGGTGGTGAGCAGGAAGAGGCCGAGGCCGAGAATGAGGGTGACGGTGAAGAGGCGGGTTTTGGTGCGCTGGATTTGGGGGGTGGAAACGGCCGTTAATTCCTCTGGCCGCAGCCGGGGAGCGGTGAGCCATTCCTTGGCGATTAAGTTTAGTCCATAGGCCACCAGAAACGAAACGCCCATAACGGCGACGAGATCTTGCTGCATGGCAATGCCGACCAGAATTGCCATAAGACCAAGCATCATGTCGAGCAGACCATCTTGCTGATAATGCAAATATGGTTTTTCAACGGGTTGCCATCTGTTGTTTGACATGGTAAACCTCCAAACGCAGATAAACGGCAGGGAGGCGCAAAGAGTCAGCATATTTTCTTCTCTTTGCGCCCACTGCGAACCAAATTTTGAAAGATATTATGAAAGGCGCAGGTGGCCGTGATGGTGCATAAACTGGTACAGCATCAAAAAGCCACCAAACCCGACGACGCTACCGAGCAGGACGAGGATGTAGGGGATGGGGATGCCAAAGGCCTGCCCAAAGAGGAAGGCGGCGAAGGTGAGCAAGGCGTGGTTATAGAAGGTATAGAGCTGATTGAAGGCGGCAATGGTGAGCAAAACGGCCGTTAATGTCACGCCCAGCAGTGCCACAAAGTAATTGCTAAATAGATAAGGTACCCAGGCTGGTAGCGCATTGCGCGTTAGCGCGGCGTAGATCAGTAACCCCACCAGGAACAACACCACAACAACACCCGTCAGGAAGCGACGTGTCCGAACCACACCCAGCTTTTGTGCCGGGGTGACGGGCGGCTCAGGCATGCGTTCCATGGTAATGGAGCGTTTGGCTGCTTCCCAAAATGGAATCAGCAGCACCGCCAGAATGGCACCTGTTTCTGGTGCCCCAACCAGCAGGCTGATGCCTACCAGCAGCACCCACAGACCCAGGGAAAAATCTAATAAACCGTCCTGGTGGAAGTATGCGTAGCCACCAAGATGCCGATCAACTGTTTGTGTAAGTTTAGGTGTCATGATGCACCTCCGTTTTCATGGCTAATAGAAACAATTATCCAGTTCCATTGTGGGGGAAAACGGCCGTTAACAATAGTGACAAAAGGCAGGTAAAGAAACCGCTAAACATCACAAGCGGCAAGGAGCAAGACGGTGGGAATGATGGCAAAAACGGCCGTTTGTGGTACTTATTTTGGGGGATAAGATTGAGAGATTGGGAGACTGAGAGACTGGGAGACTGTAGTCTCCTAAACGCCCAATTTCTTCTCGCATTAGGAGAAAAAATGTACCTGACACGACATGAGACAAACGAAGGCCCGCGTTGGGCACTGGATGGCGCATATTTACCAAAGGGGTTTAGCCTGGGGTTTTTGCTGGGGATGAAAAAAACGGCCGTTTTTACCCTGTTAACTGCGATGAAGATGGCTGGGGAAGAAACGGCCGTTGGTCCCCTGCTGCCCCCCATCGAACCCACCCAGGAAGTGTGGGCCAGCGGCGTGACCTACCTTCGCAGCCGCCAGGCACGGCAGGCCGAATCCAGCGTCGCCGATGTCTACGAGCGCGTTTATGATGCCCAACGACCGGAACTGTTCTTTAAGGCTCTGGGGTGGCGCGTGGCCGGCAGCGGGCAGCCGCTCCGCATTCGCCGCGACAGCAGTTGGAACGTCCCTGAGCCAGAAATGACGCTGGTCATCAATGCCCTGGGCGAGATTGTTGGTTACTGCGCCGGCAATGATATGTCGTCGCGCTCCATCGAAGGCGAAAACCCGCTCTACTTACCCCAGGCAAAAACCTATCGCGGGTCGTGTGGGCTGGGGCCAGGGCTGCTGCTGGGTGACACCCTGCGGCTGACGCAAATGCCCATCCAGCTAGAAATTGGGCGTGGCGATGCCACCGTCTTTGCCGGGCAGACCAGCAGCGGCCAGATGAAGCGCACGCCGACCGAACTGGCCGACTGGCTAGGGCGTGAACTGGATTTTCCCCAGGGTGTCTTTTTGATGACCGGCACCGGCCTGGTGCCTGATGAATCCTTTACCTTGCAGGTGGGCGATGTGGTGCGGGTAACGGTTGGCGACATGGTGCTGGAGAATGAGGTAGAAGGGTGAGGAAGCAGAGGCGTGGGGTGTAGCGAGTAGGGTGTAGAGCGTGGTATACACCCTACTCGCTACTCCCTACGCCCCACGTCAGCAGCAAGCGTTTACGCTTTTTTAATTGTTATGATAGCTGCTTTACAGGGGAGGTGTAACAGGGTGGGCGGTAACGGCCGTTTCTTTCCCCTATAATTCCCCATGTAAGCGAAACAATTTTCTCCTCTTTCTTCTCCTCCTCTTCTTTGCGCCATGCACCCCTTGCATGGCGCTTTTGCTTTTCCTCCCCTTTACCATTCAGGGTGCATGTAAACATGCACTGTTGACAAATCGTTTGCTCTGTGTAAAATAGAATTAGAATTCTAATTCTAATTTGGAGATACACATTGCCAACACACAGCAAACCACAGCAAAGGCGCAGCCAGCGCACCATGAACCGTATTTTGGACGCGGCTGAAGCCCTTCTGGATGAAAAAAGCTTTCAGGAGCTTTCGATTCAGGAAATTGTGACTACGGCCAAAAGCTCGGTAGGGGCCTTTTACGGCCGTTTTCCAGACAAAGATGCCCTCCTCCACGCCCTCGACGACCGATTCTTTGACACGCTTATCGAGCTAATCGAAACAACGTTGACGCAATCCAAGTGGGAAACGATGACCCTGGCGCAAACGGTGCGGGAATTGACGCGGCTGGTGGTGGTGCTGCACAGCCACAAACAGGGGCTGCAGCGCACGCTCATTATGCAGGCACGGCTGACCCCAGACCCGCGCTTTCGGCAGCGGGAGGGGCGGCTGTGGGAATATTTTCCTCGCCTGATGACGCTTGTGCTGGCGCACCGGGGGGAAATTGGGCATGAACATGTGGAAACGGCCGTTCAGTTTGGCTTCCTGCAACTGTACTACACCGCCAGAGAGATGCTGCTGTGGCCCCACATTGCCAGCAACATGCCCTATCAGGGCGAAGAACTTGTGGAAATGTTGGCACTCACCTATCTTAATTTTCTACGTGGAGCCGGAGTAAATTGATCATGCAACGTATATGCTTATGGTTGTTGATGCTGGTCTGGCTGCTGCCAGGCCAAAAGGTTGCCGCCATGCCAACAGTTAGGCCGGTTGAATTGACCCCGGAAACGGCCGTTTCCTTTGTCACCGACTACATGACCGCCAGCATGGAAGCCATGCACGTTCCCGGCGCAGCCATCGTCATCGTTCAGGGAGAGGAAATCGTGCTGGCACAGGGGTTTGGCTATGCCAATCTCGCGCAACAGCAGCCCGTCACCGTTGACCAAACCTTGTTTCGCGCTGGGTCTGTTTCCAAGCTGTTCACGGCAACGGCCGTTATGCAGCTTGTCGAACGGGGTCAGCTTGACCTCAACACCGATGTCAACCACTATCTGACCCGGCTGCAAATTCCCGACAACGGCGGCCCACCCGTCACCGTCGCCGATCTGCTGCGCCACACCGCCGGTTTTGATGAGCAGTTTATTGGCATGCACGTGCGGCAGGCCAGCGAGGTGCAGCCATTGGCAACCTTTTTGCAACATCACCTGCCGCCGCGCACCATTCCGGCCGGTACACTCATCAGCTACAACGACCACGGCTACACGCTGGCCGGGCTACTGGTTGAGGAAGTGACGGGGCAATCTTTTGCCGATTACATGGCGGCCAATGTGCTGCAGCCGCTGCAAATGAACCACAGCAGTTTCCACCAGCCCAACCCGGCAGCAACTGTGCTGGAAACGGCCGTTGGCTACCGTTTTAATGGCGAAACATATCAAACCTACCCCATGGACTACGTGAACGTGGGACCAGCAGCCGGGTTGACTGCCCTTCCGGCGGAAATGGCCCACTTCATGCTGGCCCACCTCAACGGCGGGCGGCATGGCGAGGCGCAAATTTTGCAGCCGGAAACGGTGGCGCAGATGCAGCAAACCCAGGTTGCCCATCATCCGGCACTGCGCGGGCGCGGCTATGGCTTTGCCGAATGGCAGGAAAACGGGCAGCGAGCCATTTTCCATGATGGGGGCAACCCCGGCTTTCTCAACCGGCTCTTCCTGCTGCCGCAGGCGCGGGTGGGCTTTTATCTCACTTTCAACGGCGACCAGTACAGCAGTGCTGTCCGTTTTCATCGGGAATTTACGACGCAATTTTTGGATGCTTTTTTCCCAGAAACGGCCGTTTCTTCCCCACCCCCCGGCGACACCATGCCTTTGCAGCGGCCGACCAGCGATTTTAGCGGCTACTATCGGGAAGTAACCCCCTACTCCCACGACACCCTAGAAAAAATCGCCTCACTGCCCAACCAGTTTGCCGTTCGCGCCGCTGGCGACACGCTCACCTTCTTTGGTCGCACCTACGGCCAAACCGAACCGCTGCTCTTCCAAAGCAGCGACGGCGAAAGCACCGTTGCCTTTGGCGAAAACACTGCTGGCAAGCTGACCTACCTGTTTGCTGGCACCAGCGCCATGGTTAAAGTGCCATGGTACGAGGCGCAGCCGGTGCAGTTAGGGCTGGCAATCTGGTTTTTGCTGCTGTTTTTAACGGCCGTTGGCATCGCCCTAGGCTGGCAAACAGCACCAACACCGTGGCGGCTGACGCTGGGGCTAACCGGGCTGCTCAACTTCATCTTTCTGATTGGGCTAACAGCCACATTGCTGCGGCTCGACCCCTGGCAATTTGTCTTCGCCCCGCCTGCCACCTTCCTCGCCCTGCTTGTTCTGCCGCTCATCACCACTGTCCTGGCAATCCTGCTGCTACCGCTCACGGTTGCGGCTGCCAAAAGCGGGCAATGGTCATTCATCGCCCAGCTTGCTTCCGCGCTGCTTGTCCTAACAGCGCTCGGCTTCCCCCTGTTCCTAAACTTTTGGAACCTGCTTGGTTTCCACTATTAAAATCGGGACAGCCCACCGCAAGGCATGAAAACAGGAATTCAGCGGGTTGACTATTTATGGCGTATTGCGTATTGCGTAAAATGGTTTAAATACGCAATACGCCTGGAACTCCACGAAATCCCAAAGAGCCTTGTTTTGTTTGCCGTGCATGGAGCAGGTAAATCAGCGTCCCACTTTTAAGCTAACCTGCCTCCTATCGCAACGCCACCTCAGCCGCAATATAGCCAAAGGCCGACCAGTTAGCCGTTTGTAGCACCCGCTGGAAAACAGCGTTGGCCTTTTCCAGCTCGCCGGTATAGCGATAATAGTTACCTACCCCATACCCCTGCGTCGCCACATCAATCTCATCTGCCCCCTCCGTGTCCAGCAATTCCTCAGGCGACAGCACCCCCTTGTACATCAGCAAACGGCGATGATACGACTGGCTTTCCACCAGCTCCATCTCCCCATGAATCGGCTCCAGCAGTGCCGCCGCCGCGTCGTGCTGCCCCAGTTCGCGCAGCGTCATATAGAGCCAGTCGCTGGTGGCGCAGATCGAGTCCGGGTTGTCGGAGTAGGTCATGCAAACCCGATAGGCATCTGTAGCCCGTTCTAATTGGCCGGTGAGATAATAAGCCAGCCCCAAATGGTACCAAATATTGAAATGGCCGTTAGAAGTTGGCTGATTAAGCCGATTGGGAATGCCATCTGGCTCTATTTCCACCGGCAGCCCCGTGGCCAGCACCGCCACCCGTTCAAAATCAGCCACCGCCTGGGGCAATTGGCGCGTGGAAATATAGCGATGTCCCCGGTGGCGGTACAGCTGGTGTGCCTGTGGGAACCGTTTGATGCCGTCGCTGTAGACCTGAATCGCCTCGGCCAACTGCCCGGCATATGCCAGCCGCCGCCCCAGCCAGATGGTGTTGTCCAGCGTGGGATCGGCGGCAAAGTTGGCCTGCGCCTGCGCCAAATTGGCCTGCGCTACGTCGGAAACGGGGAGCGGCGGCAGCAGATGGCCCAGCAGGGAGCGCACGCCGGGGGCTTGCCAGCGCTGTCGCTGTGGCCCGTTGTTGCCGTATTGGGTAAAAGTGGCCTCATCTACCCCCAGTTCAAACAAGATGTAGCGGTCGTGGGGTTTGTAGCTTGCCAATCGCACCGCCTGTTCCCGCGAGTCGGGGTCGGTGAGCAGCCGCCCTTGTCCGCGCACAAAGAATTCCCCTTCGCCCCCTTCGTTGTTTTCCACGCCGCAGTGGAGGGCATAACGGCCGTTTCTGCGAATATCAAACCCCTTGGGCGACGTTGGCTCCATAAACAGCAGCAGCCGACCTTCCCCCACAATGGGCGTGACGGGATGCACCCGCGAACGGCCGTTTTTGTCCACCGTGGCTAAATAGGAAATACGGCCGTTGATCCGCACCGCCCCCGCCGCCGCCAACTCTGTGTTGCCATCCACCAAATCTTGCCAACTCATCTGTCCAAACCTCCAGTTCATAACCGTTCATGCACAACCACAACTTTGTGATTTTGGAAATTGGAGATTAGAGGTTGGCGATTAGAGATTTTGAATCTCCAATCTTCAATCTCTAATCTCTATTCTCTCACTCAACCCTTCAGTGGCTGATGAACGAGTATTTAGATGATCGTCTAATGCTAGGCGATTTCCGATTTTACGCAATAATTACGATTATTATATGAAGAAGCAGGAGATCAGGGGAGCAGGGGGGACTCTCCCCCGCTCTTGCGGAAGACAATATGGGCAATTGCCCACTATCAAAAAGAAAACAGGACGCTGATTGTCCTGATTTTCCTGATTTCTCTTTTTATCAGGAAAATCAGGACAATCAGCGTCCTATTCAAGAGGAGGAACTAACACAACATGACTCAACTAACCGGTGGCGAAGCCATCGTCCAAACGCTGATTGCCCACGGCGTAGACACCCTTTTTGGGTTGCCGGGGGTGCAAAACGACTACTTCTTCATCCCGCTGCACGATGCCCAGGACAAAATTCGCGTCATCCACCCGCGCCACGAGCAGGGCGCGGCCTACATGGCCATGGGCTACGCCCTGTCGTCGGAAAAAGAGGGGGTTTATAGCGTGGTGCCTGGCCCCGGCGTGCTAAACACCATGGGCGCTCTTTCCACTGCCTGGGCCACCAACGCCAAACTGTTTTGTCTGACCGGCCAAATTGCCACCAAATCCATTGGCCGGGGGTTTGGCGAGCTGCACGAAATTCCCGACCAGTTGGGGATGCTGCGGGCGATTACCAAGTGGGCGGAGCGGGTGCGGATGTCGGCTGAGGCTCCGTACCTGGTCAGCGAGGCGTTCCGGCAGCTTAACAGCGGCCGACCGCGCCCGGTTGCCATTGAGGTGCCGCCGGATGTGCTGTCGCAAAAGACGGAGGTGCGGTTGGAAAACGGCCGTTTACCCATCCACCATCCACCCGTAGATTACGATGCCGTCAACGAGGCCGCCAAGCTTATGGGCGCGGCCAAAAACCCGATGATTTTGGTGGGGGGCGGCGCCCACAACGCCGGTGCTGAGGTACAGGAACTGGCCGAAATGCTGCAAGCCCCGGTCATTGCCAACCGGATGGGCAAGGGGGTGGTGAGCAGCCACCACCCGTTGAGCCACAACATCATGGTGGGGTATCACTATTACGGCAAGGCGGATTTGGTGATTGGCATTGGCAGCCGCATGAGTACGGTGCTGCACCGCTGGGGCGTTTCGGATGATGTGAAGGTGATCCAGATTGACGTTGACCCGGAGGAGCATGGTCGGTTTACAAAAACGGCCGTTAGTTTGATGGCGCGGGCGGAGGATGTGCTGCCGGTGTTGAATGATTCGCTGGCAAAATACAACCAAAAACGGCCGTCGCGTGCCGAGGAACTGGCCGAAATTCAGGCCAAGGCCGTGGCCGATTTTAGCTATCTGGAGCCGCAAATCTCCTTTATGCACGCCATCCGCGACGTGCTGCCGGAGGATGGCATCCACGTAGACGAGATGACGCAGGTGAGCTATGTCAGCCGGATGTATTGGCCGGCCTACCAGCCGCGCACCTATATTTCCACCGGCTACCAGGGGACGCTGGGCTACGGCTTTCTGACGGCGCTGGGGGTGAAGGTGGCGAACCCGGACAAGCCGGTGGTGTCGCTGAATGGGGATGGTGGTTTTATGTTTGGGGTGCAGGAGCTGGCAACGGCCGTTCAGCACAACATCAACCTCGTCTCCATCGTCTTCAACGACAACGCCTACGGCAACGTCCGCCGGATGCAGCGCAAGCTCTACGACAACCGCATCATCGCCAGCGACCTCCACAACCCCGACTTTGTGAAGCTGGCCGAATCCTTCGGCGCCCTTGGCCTCCGCGCCCACACCGCCGACGACCTGCGCCGCGCCCTCGAACAAGGCTTCGCCGCCAACGTCCCTACCCTCATCGAAGTCCCCGTCGGCGAACTCCCCGACCCCTCCCGCTTCTGGGCCTTGCCCCGCGTGCGCTAAACAGATGTAGGGCAAGTTTGCAAACTTGCCCTATAGGTTGTGTCAATCTACGTCGTCTCTCTACCGAGGGAGGAATTGTTAAAGAATTCAAAAGGAGTAAAACTACCTTAAAGCTATCCTAAAATCTGTCTTGACTTTCTAGTCCACCTCAACCTTACTGATGCGCCATCTTGTGGCAGGTGGGTTTGGGCTGAGCCGGAGTAAGAAAAACGGTGAAGGTAAGAAAAAGCAAAAAAGCACCAACGAGGGTGCGGGGATGGAAAAGAGACGAAACTGCTTTGTTCATGATAATCTCCGTAGGCTTTGTTATCTGGAACTGTTTAAAATGTACATATGAGGGAGGTTCAAGTGTACCTCCCTCATATGTTAACTCCTGTGGGGCATCAAGAGCAACTTAAACTATGGGTTTAGCAGAGGCACCTCGGATTGGTGGATGGCGTTGGCAAACGAGGTGTGGTAAGAGGGAACGCCTTTGTTGTCGCAACTGACACCATATTCGCTGGCTGTTGTGCCGCTCCCTGCCCAGTATTGTGAAGGGAGTAGATACCAGTCGCTCTCACCTGCCGGCTGCCACCAAACGCGCACCCACTTTGGTGCCGGGACTATGCCAGACTCGTTGTTGATTTGTTTTCCTTTAATTACCTGCCAGGTGCGGACGGTGTAACCTTCAGTGCGGTTTTGTTCCCCAAACTGTACCCGCATTTCTAGGGTGCCATTGGCGGGGGCGGCGTCGGTGGTAAACAATGGCACTGCGCGTTCACATCCGTTTGCGACATCCTCAAAAGAAGTAGCCGTAACGTCTGCCCCACAGTATTGAGGCTGCACCAGATAATCAATGACCGCTTGACGGTCTGTAGAAACCGCCAGTGAGTAAGTGGCTGGGGGGAATTGCGTTGTGCTTACACTAACAAGGGTTGCGACGTTTGAGCCAACGGGAGCTTGTGCCTGTCCAATGCCAACAAATTCCTGGTTACCGGCAAAGCGATTGCGAGAGACGAGTTTGCCTTGAAAGACAACCTGAAAATAATCATCCCGAGGCACATTTCCTGAATCACAGGCTCCAAAATAGACTGTCTCGGTGCTTGTGCAGTCAAAGGTGAAGTCTGCTGAACTCAGGTCGGGAATGCCACCTGTGGACTTGACTTCGGTACACCCGGCACTTGATGCCTTGATTGGGATTGCGGTAGCAACCACGGCCAGAATTGTGAATACGAACATTAATGCGATCACTTTTTTCATTTCAAATTTCCTCCATTGTGAAACTGACTTAATAAAACGTTTAGCCAAGAAGCCCCATGGCATTTGCGACAACAAGCCCCAGGATGATGCCGACTATGGAACCGAGTAGTATGAGTGCGAAACGGCCGTTTGTCTTTTGTGGCGGCTCAGGTTCTTTCATTGCAATACTCCTTTATTGGTACCTCAAAAAGCAGACGCGAAACCAGCACTAAAGCTGACAAAAAACAAGACAAGACCGAAAATGACTGCCAGAATGCCCATAAAACGCAATGCACCTCCGGTTTTATCAAGTTGCCCATTTTCATCTTTCTGTCGGGAGGCTATATACAACAGAATGCCACCTAGGACGAGTAATAATAGATCCATTCAACCTCCTTTTTGTTAGCTACTACAAATTTGCTATAACAACGATTAACCTGGCAATTGAGCCAACTGGAAACCACCACCATATTGGAGCTAATAAAACATGTCTACCTCTACCATCCAGTTCTCGCAGCAATTGACGTGCGTTTGCAAGCGTAATTTGCCAGAATAAACCTGATTTCCTACAATAGAGGTCGGTTATGTTCTCTAATTGCCTGTATTAGCAACAGCAATTCATTTGTTTTATCTCTAAATGGTGTATGCCGAAAGCAAACTTTTGACGCTGCCAAGCATACCAGTAAGGTGTGGATGTTGGGTAGGCAAGAACTGCTCCAAAACAGTTACAAAACTGTACCTAAACACTGTACCTTCCTGCGAATGGGACTTGTAAAGCATGATGAATGACAAAACAGAAGTCAAGAATGCCGAATTAGGTACTTTGTTAAACAGCTATATGGAGCGGCAGGGGTGGGGCGACCTGCGGCTGGCTACGAAAGCAAACAAAGCAGCGGGTCTCCCCAAACTGGAGTTAAGCCGTTCAACGATTCGGAATTGGCGTGCAGGTACAACCCAAGGTGTTCAGCATTGGCAAGGGCTGTTAGCTGTTGGCATGGCTCTCAAATTGAATGCAGGTGAAATACAAGAGTTGTTGTCTGTTGCCGGGTTGCCAGATTTGCAGACGTTGTACAAGCAGGTGACAGGAGCCGATAAAAGATTTTTTACCCCCTGGCATGATTGGTTGATTGCACCTGGGGTTAACGGCAACAAAAGAGATGAAACAGATAGCCATAAGATAAAGTGGAAAAATGCGCCGACCGTCCAGGCTTTTTATGGTCGTGACGAGGCATTGAAATGTGTGGAGGATTGGGTTCTGGCGGATGGATGCCGAGTCATTGGTCTGTTGGGTGCTGGTGGTATTGGCAAGACCTGTGTTGCGGTCAAACTGGCGTTGGCGTTACAGGACAAGTTTGATTATGTGTTAGGTTTTTCTCTAACAGAAAGCCCACCTTTGGAAGATGTTATTGATGAATGGCTGGCAGATTTGGTTGAACCGGATGAATGGCTTTTGGAAATACGGCATGAGAACAAGCTGGATAGGTTGCTTTATTTTCTGCGGAAAGCTCGCTGTTTGCTCATTCTGGACAATCTGGAGTCGGTGATGCAGGCACAGGCAGCGGCAGGGCAGTTTCGGGCGGGGTATGAAAATTATGGTGTGTTGCTTAAGCGTATCGGGGAGACGGGGCATCAGAGTTGTTTGCTGTTTACCAGTCGTGAATGTCCGAAAGCGTTCAGTGTTGCTTTAGACGTGACGAGTGCTGTGCGGGCTAAAACGATAGAAGGGTTGGATATTCTTTCTGTACAACGGTTGCTGCGCGGCCAAAAGCTTATTGGTAGTCAGGTGGCGTGGGAAAGATTGAACGAGTCATGCAGTGGGAATCCTAAAGTGCTACAGCTTTTGTCGCAATCTATCGTTTTGCTTTTTAATGGCAGGATTGAAGCGTTTTTGCAGAAGCAAACGTTTGTGTTTAGTGATGTGTATGATTTGCTGGCGGAGCAGTTTGAGCGGTTGCCCGCAGGTGAGCAGGAACTGTTGTTTTGGCTAACTCTTGAACGCGAGGCACTCACCCTGGAGCAGATTGCGGGAAACCTGTTGTACCCTGTTAGCGAACGGAAACTTTTTGAAATGGTGGGTTCATTAATCGGCCGTTTCCTCATAAAAAAAAGCGACGACGGTTTTATGGCCGAAAATCTAGCCAAAGAGTTCCTGGCTGATAAATTCCTGGAATTCATTGTTGAGGACATCCTTTATCAAACAAACGGCATGTTAAACCGGTATGCTTTATTAAAAACCAACACGAAAGAATATATTCGCAACAACCAAAAGAGAGTTTTTATCAAACCAATCAAGGAGAAATTGATTGCCTCTTTGGGTCATGAAGAAAGCGTTATCAGGCATTTAATGAATATGCTGCGAGAAAGTCGAAAAAGCGATCTTTTGTCTCGTGGGTATCTGGCTGGCAACGTGATTAACTTGCTCGTTGAACTGGATGCAGATTTAACAAACTGTGATTTTTCCTTTTTGACAATTTGGCACGCAGATTTTCGTGGACAGAGTTTAACAAATAGTAACTTTACCCATTCTGATCTAACCGATTCGGTATTTACGTACTCTTTTAGCCGCATCATGACCGTTGCTTTTAATTCTGCGGGTACATTATTCGCCGTAGGAACGGCCGATTCCAAGGTTCAAATTTGGCAATATCCAGACAAAAAATTGCTTCATGTGCTGCAAGGCCATCGTGACTGGGTGCGTTCCGTTCTGTTTTCAGACGATAGCAAACAGTTAATAAGCTGCGCTGATGACGAAACAATCAGAATATGGGATGTTGGCACAGGCGAATGCAGACAAGTGTTGCGCGGGCATCAAGAGCGTGTCTTGTCCTTGTCTCTCATTCCCCATACAAACTTGTTAGCTAGTGGAGGGCAAGATCACACTGTTCGTTTGTGGAACCTGGATACGTATGCGTCTTGTGTGTTGCAGCACGAAAACATAACAGGATGGGTTCAATCGTTGACCTATGACCCCCACAGCCGCATATTGGTTTGTGGTGATGGACACAGAAAGCTGCATTTGTGGCAGGCAGATCAAAAAGGTGAGGAATGGGTGTATTTGCAATCATTGCACGGACATGAGCATATTCTGTGGTGTGTCGCGTTTAGTCCAAACGGCCGTTTTCTTGCCAGCAGCAGCTATGACCAAACCATCATCCTGTGGGACATGGTTTCAAAGCAGCAGCATAAAATGATGCACAGCAAGCATGGGTCCGTTCGGGTCGTTGTGTTCAGCCCTGACGGCAAATTTCTCGTCGCTGGCTGCCAAGATGGCACACTCCAGTTCTGGAATACAGATGGAAGCCTGTTAGCTGAATGGGCCGCTCATCGAGGAAGCATTTGGTGTCTCAGATTTGATCCTGCCGGGCGTATTTTAGTAAGTGGCAGCGAGGATAAGACGATAAAATTTTGGGACGTTGCTTCCAGAAGTTGCGTTGGTACGCTGGCGGGACACCGTAGTTCCATTAATAACATTGATCTCCATGCGAACAATCGGTATTTAATGAGCAGCTGTGAGGATGGAAAAGCACGTTTGTGGGATTTAGCCACAAGCCAATGTTTGCAAACTTATAAACAGCATGGCAATTGGTTAAACTCCGTTGCCTTTGCCCCAGGCAAACCTCTTTTCGCTAGTGGCAATCACGATGGAACAATTCGTTTGTGGAATCTTTCTACGGGCAAGTACAATGAATTAAAAGGGCATACGAACAGTGTCATCGTCAAATTCAGCTCTGATGGGCGTTATCTTGCCTCTGGAAGCCCGGATCAGAGTGTAAGATTATGGGATGTTGCACAGAAAGAAGCCATTGGGCAGCCACTGAAACATTACGCGGAATTATGGGATTTAGTTTTCTACGCTCACGATCAACGCCTCCTTACCAGTTGTGCCGATGGAATCATTTGGGAGTGGGATTTGCAAGAGATAAAGGCAAACCCCCATCAGAATGTTCAACCTTGCCAAGTTTTCAAAGCAGCGACAAATATCATATCTGCGCTGGCTGTTGAGCCTATGCTCAATTTGCTGGTTTATGGAAGTCATGAGACCATTTATCTGTGCGATTTAACGACCTGGCAACTTTTACCCACATGCTTTCAGAGCGATGTGGCTGTTCGAGCTATTGCTTTAAGCCCCAATGGGAAGAAGCTGGCTACTGCCGGGCTTGGGCAAACGATCTCTATTTGGTGTTTAGACACGGGCGAAAGGCTGGGCGTTTTTGATGAACACATGGATACTGTTCGAGGTTTATGTTTTAGCAAAGATGGGCAAACCCTGATCAGTGGCAGCTATGATGAGACGATTAAAGTATGGGAAATAGCCAATGGTAAATGTCTTCAAACCCTCCAGGTTGAACGCCCATATGAAAATGTAAACCTGACTCATGCAACAGGTTTTACCCATGCCCAACGTATTATGCTTGCTGATTTAGGTGCCATTGAAAAGGGTTTGGATACGTCACTATTCTTGTGATAGAGTTTTTACAACTTTCGCGCTTATTGGCACAGGCAATGTGGCTGGGGATTTCAAGGTTAGTTGCAGTAGAACGGACATTTGTAATGGACATGAAAAGCTGCTTTTTTGACACAGAATCGGTGCGGCTGCATTATGTGGAGGGGGAAAACGGCCGTTTTTCCCCTCTCGTCCTGCTGCACGGCACCACCAACCGCTGGCAGGATTTTGCCCCAATTTTGCCAGCCTTAACGGCCGTTTTTCACACCTTCGTCCTCGACCTACGCGGCCACGGCATGTCGGGGCGGGTGGCCGGAGGGTACCGCGTGCTTGATTTTGCCCGCGATGTCGCCGCCTTTGTGCGCGAGGTCGTGGGGCAGCCCACGCTGCTGTGGGGGCATTCGCTGGGCGGGCTGGTCGGCATTGCCGTGGCCGCGCAGCAGCCGGAATGGGTGCGCGGACTGGTCATTGAGGATTCCCCCCTCTTTTTGCGCCGCGCCAACGTCGAAAACGGCAGCCCGCGTGCCTACGCCTTTTTTCGCGCCGTTCACGCGGCGATGGGGTTGCCCGCAGCGCAGATGGCGGCGCAGCTAACCGCCGCCCTGCCGTCAGAGCGTGCCACTGGCATTCCGGCACTGGTGGAACGGCTGCCGTTTGTGGATCCCGACGTGGTGCGAATGTCGTTTGACAGCAGTTTGATGAATGGGCTGGTGCTGGATGATTGCCTGCGCCAGATTCGCTGCCCGACGCTGCTGGTACAGGCAGACGCGCAGGCGGGTGGGGCGCTGCTGCATGAGGATGTGGTGGCAGTGCTGGGGTTGTTAAGAAACGGCCGTTTGCACCAATTCCCCAACACCGGCCACGCCGTTCACGCGGAACGGCCGTTACAACTGGCGAAACTTGTTGGCGATTGGAGTTTGGAGATTGGAGATTGATGAAGGTTCACAATCGCTAATCTCCAATCGCCAATTACCCCTTTTCCTGCCGCAGCCACTTCGTCAGTGCCGCAATATCGGGCAGCACATAGTCCGGCTGTAGGTCGCTGGTTTCCAGTTCTTCCGGCTGCGTGATGCCCGACAACACCAAAATGGTGTGCATCCCCGCCGCCTTGCCCCCGGCAATGTCGGTACCCAAACGGTCGCCGACCATGGCCGTATTTTCAAGATTGCCCCCCAGCCGCAGCATCGCCTCCTGAAACATAATTGGCCCTGGCTTACCAATGATGGTTGGCGTCACGCCGGTGGCGGTGGCGACAAAGGCAATGAGTGAACCAGCACCGGGCAGCAGCCCTATTTCAGAAGGGAAGGTCGTATCGGGGTTGGAGCCGATAAACTGCGCCCCCCGCTGCACCAGCAGCGCCCCGGCCGCCAGTTCACGATAGGTGATTTCGGGGTGGAAGCCAACGGCAATAAAAGCGGCCGTTGCCCCCGCCCATACCTCATCGGGGGTTAACAACGGGTACCCCTTGTCGCGCACCGCCTGCTGCAAACCCAGCCCCCCAGCCACATAGGCCACGCTGCCCGGCGGGTGGTGATGGCTGGCATAATCGGCCGTTGCCAGTGCCGAGGTCAAAATAGCTTCGGGTGGCATGGTCACGCCAAAACGGGCTAATTTTTCAGTGTACTGAACGGCCGTTTTGGACGCATTATTAGTCGCCAGCACAACCCCCATCTCCAACTCGCGCAGCGTGTCAAAAAACACCGCCAGCCCCGGCATCGGCGTATCACCGCGCCACAGAACTCCATCCATGTCTAAAATCAGGTTTTTGATCTGCTTCATAGTGGCGCGAAGTGTACCACAACCCAGTTAAGATTGTACCAACTCCCACAGTCGGCCAGGACTGAGCGGGATTTCCAGAATTTCGAGGGTGGGGTGGGCAAGCGCGTCTTCGACGGCCTGGGCGAACAGCGGGCCGGTGGGAATGGCCCCCGCCTCTCCGGAGCCTTTGATGCCCAGTGGATTGAGCGGCGAGGGGGTTTCTTCGTGTCCCACAATCATGGTGGGCATTTCCAGCGCGGTCGGCAGCAGGTAATCCATAAACGAGCCGGTGAGTAGCTGGCCGTCGCTGTCAAAGGCCAGCTTTTCGTAGAAGGCGTTGCCGATGCCCTGCGCCACGCCGCCGTGAATCTGGCCGTCGAGGATGAGCGGGTTGATGACGCGGCCGCAGTCGTGGACAACGACGTATTTTTGAATTTGCACGTTGAGGGTGTCGGGGTCAACTTCCACAATCATGGCGTGGACACCGGCGGCGGTGGCACCGTATTCGGGGCCAAAGTAGTTGCTTGATTCGAGGCCGGGTTCGGCACCGGGTTTGACCGCGCCGCGCATGGGGTTGGCTGCTTGGGCGAGGGAGCCGAGGGAAACGGCCGTTTCCGGCACCCCACGCACCCATACTTGCCCATTCCCCAGCTCCAGATCCTCCTCCGCCGCTTCCAGCTTCTCACTCGCCAGCTTCAAAATCTTGCGCCGCACGTCTTTGGCCGCCTCATTGATGGCATTCCCGGCCACAACCGCCCCCCGGCTGGCAAACGTCCCTGCCCCCCAGTGGAATTGGTCGGTGTCGCCCGTCACCACATCCACATCGGTCACATTCACCCCCACCTGGTCCGCCACTACCTGGGCAAAAACGGTGTAGTGACCCTGCCCCTGAGTGCCAATGCCGGTGGCAACGCTCACGCGGCCATTGGCCTGCACCTGCACCCGCGCCCCTTCGTAAGGGCCAATCCCCGTCCCTTCGACATAGGCCACAATCCCCAGCCCCACGTGGCGCCCCTCGGCGCGTGCCTGCGGCTGAATGGTTTGGAAGAAATCGTCATAGCCGATGAGCCGCTTGGCTTGGTCTAGCACCGGCTCGTAGTTGCCACTGTCGTAGACCAGCGGGGCAAAATCCTGGTAGATGATTTCGTTGTTGTAGGGGAAGGCGGTGGGGGGGATGAAGTTGCGCCGCCGGATTTCGGTGCGGTCTATGCCTAGCTGCCGCGCTGCTAGGTCTAGCAAGCGTTCCATGACAAAGACACCGTGCTGCCGCCCTGCGCCGCGATAGGGGGTGACGATGGGTTTGTTGGTGAAAACGGCCGTAAATTCGCTGTAATAACAGGGCACATGGTATGGCCCCAGCAGGGTACATTGGCTGTTGAGCGGCACGGTCAGGCCATAGGGGGCGTAGGCTCCGGCATCGTGGTAGAAGGTGTCGTGGATGCCCAAAATACGGCCGTTTTCGTCAAACGCTGCTTCCACATAATGAATTTGTTCCCGCTCTTGGGTGGTGGCTACAAAATTTTCGGCGCGGTCTTCAATCCATTTCACCGGCTGGTTGAGCTGCATCGCCGCCCAGGGGATGAGCATCTCTTCCGAGTAGAACATCATGATTTTGGGGCCGAAGCCGCCACCGATGAAGGGAGCGATGACGCGCACCTGGTTTTCCGACAGGCCAAGGAAGGCGGCCATGCCGTTGCGGATAAAAACGGGTGCCTGAGTGGTGTCCCAGATGGTGAGCCGCTGCGCCCGGCGATCCCAGTCGGCGACGATGCCTCGGTTTTCCATGGCGGCAGCCGTGCCGTGGTCGTAATAGAAGCGGCGTTCCAACACCAGGGCGGCCTGCTGGCGCACGCTGGCAAAGTCGTGGCCGTTGCCCTTGGTTTGCACCACGTGGGCGCAAATGTTGGTTTCTACGTCTTCGTGGACTTGGGGGGTGTTGGGTTGGAGGGCGGCTTCGAGGTTGGTAACGGCCGTTAATGGCTCAATATCCACCCATACCTCCTCGGCCGCATCTTCGGCAATGTAGCGGCTGGTGGCAACAACCATGACGATGGGTTCGCCAACATAGCGCACCTTGCCTTTGGCTAGTGGCACCTGGGTGCGTTCGTTGAACACAATGCCCGGCACGGGGGGGGGCGGCACCAGCAGCGGCCCATGCTGCCAATAGTCGCCCAGCGATTCGGCGGTGTAGACGGCTACGACGCCCTCTTTTTCCACGGCGGCGCTGATGTCAATGCTCAAAATGCGGCCGTGGGCATAGGGGCTGCGGTGAAAGGCAACGTGGAGCATATTGGGCAAGTTTACGTCGTCGGTAAAAAGGGCTTGCCCGGTTAACAGGCGCGGGTCTTCGTTCCGCTTGATTCGTTCACCAAAAAATTGTGTTGCCGCCATCTTTTTAAACCACCGTTTATGGGATTGGTAGGACAAGTTTGCAAACTTGTCCTACGGGTTGATGGGAGTATAGACAAAAAACGGCCGTTTCTCAAGCCATTCCTGGCGACAACGTAAGATTTCCATTAGCGCCCGCATCTAATGCCCTGAACCGACAACACCGGAAAGGAAATGAATATGATGGAAGATTCTGCAATGGCGGCGGATGGAAAACGGCCGTTTTCCCCCACCTTTTGGCAAAAACACGGCAGCAAACTGGTAGCCCTCACCTTTTGGCTCCTGCTTGTCGGCGGCTACTATCTCTACACCCGGCTCAACGGCCTCACCTTTGGCGACAGCATCAACGGCCTTGTGGCGATTCTCACCAGCTCACTCACAGGCCCCATTTTCTACATCATCCTCTACGCCCTGCGCCCCCTCATCTTCTTTCCGGCCACTATCATCACCCTGCTGGGCGGCTTTCTCTTTGGCCCGCTGGGGATTTTGTACACGGTCATCGGCAGCAACGCTTCGGCGATGGTGGCCTATGGCGTGGGTCGCTACTTTGGAGCCGACGTGCTGCAAGGGGATGACAACAGCGGCGTGGTGCAGCGGTATGCCCAGCGGCTGCGGCAAAACAGCTTTGAAACGGTGCTGATCATGCGGCTGCTCTTCCTCCCTTATGATTTGGTCAACTATCTGGCCGGATTTTTGCAGATCAACTGGCGGGCGTTTTTGCTGGCAACGGCCGTTGGCTCCATCCCCGGCACCATCTCCATCGTCCTCCTCGGTGCCTCCTTTGGCACGGTGGATGAGCTGCTGGCCGGGAACATTCAGCTTAACCCCTGGGCCTTGGGTGCGTCGGTGGCACTCATTGTGGTCAGCCTGGCTTTGTCGCGGCTGGTGAAGAAGCGGGAAGGGCAAAAGAATTAGGACGCAGATTTACCTGATTGAACTGATTTTTAGATCAGGAAGATTAGGTAAATCTGCGTCCCATTTGTTTTGATTGAAGGACAATGCTAATGGAAATAAAAGTTGCGCCGTATGATCGGCATAATGAAATTTTGGTGAGCAATGCCCACCCGGCGGATTGGGAGAACCCGGTGGTAAACGGCCGTTATAATCTCCTCGTCATCGGCGGCGGGTCGGCCGGGCTGGTTGCCGCTGTCGGAGCCGCTGGCTTAGGGGCAAAAGTTGCGCTGGTAGAAAAGCATTTGCTGGGCGGCGACTGTTTGAACGCGGGGTGTGTCCCCTCCAAAACCCTCATCCACTCGGCCAAAGCCATTGGTGACATTCGTCGCGCCACCGCTGGCGATTTGGGTGTGCATCTCAACGGCGAAGTCACCGTAGATTTTGCCGCCGTCATGGAGCGCGTGCGCCGCGTCCGCGCCGACATTAGCTACCACGACTCCGCCCATCGCTTCAAAAAGCTGGGGATTGACCTCTTTTTGGGCAGCGGGCAGTTTACCGGCCGCAACAGCTTCACCGTGGCCGACCAAACGATTGAATTTAGCAAGGCGGTGATTGCCACCGGAGCCACGGCCGCCCACATTCCCATTCCCGGTTTGGCCGAAGTGGGCTATCTGACCAACGAGACGCTGTTTGAACTGACGGAGCAGCCAAAGCGGTTGGCGATTATTGGCGCGGGGCCGATTGGGTCGGAGATGGCGCAGGCGTTTGCTCGCTTTGGCACCCAGGTTTCCCTGTTTGACGTGCTGCCCCACATGGCGGCTATGCGTGACCCCGACGGGCTGGAGATCATGACGCGGACGTTTGCGCGGGAGGGGATTGAGCTGTTTTTGCAGAGCCAGACGCAGCAGGTGGCGCGGGTGGCGGCTGGCAAGCAGCTTACCTTCGCTCACGCGGGTGAAACGAAGACGGTGGTGGTGGATGAGATTTTGCTGGCGGCTGGCCGCAAGCCCAACATTGACGGGTTAAATTTGGAAGCGGCCGGGGTGGAGTATAATAAGAAGGGCGTGGCGGTGAATGACCGGATGCAGACGAGCAACCGGGACATTTACGGCGCGGGGGACGTGGCGATTGCGGCGCAGTTTACCCACACGGCGGACGCAACGGCGCGGATTGTGCTGCAAAATGGGCTGTTTTTGGGGCGTAAGAAGTACAGCGACCTGATTATCCCGTGGACGGTTTACACGGATCCGGAGATTGCCCATGTGGGGCTGTTTCCGGAGGAGGCAGAGGCGCGCGGAACGGCCGTTGATACCTTCACTGTGCAAATTGGCGACACCGACCGGGGGCGCACCGATGACGAAGAAGGGTTTGTCAAGATTTACGTCAAGCGCGGGAGTGATAAAATTGTGGGGGCAACCATTATTGCCCGGCACGCGGGGGAGATGATTAGCGAGGTGACGACGGCGATGGTGGCTGGAGCTGGCATGGGCAAGCTGGCGCAAACGATTCACCCGTACCCCACCCAGGCCGAGGCAATCAAAAAAGCGGCCGACGCCTGGAACCGCACCCGCCTGACGCCGACCGTTGCCAATCTGTTTCAAAAATGGCTCAGTTGGCGGCGGTAGGAAGATTAGCTTTAGACAGGATTAACAGGATTAACAGGATTGCGGTTTAAATTGGGCAAAAATCCTGTAAATCCTGTTAATCCTGTCAAAAAATTCTGATACATGAACAACGAGTTTGATGTAGCAATCATTGGGTCGGGGATGGCGGGGTCGGCGCTGGCGGCGATTTTGGCGCGGCATGGGCAGCGGGTGGTGCTGCTGGAAGCAAAGCAGCATCCGCGCTTTTCCATTGGCGAGTCGCTGATTTTGGAAACGTCGGAGATGATGCGGGCGGCGGCACACTTTTTTGATGTGCCGGAGCTGGCGTATTTTAGCACCGAAAATTTTCTTTCGTTTGCGGGGACGACGCACGGCATCAAGCGGCATTTTGGCTTTTTGCACCACCAGGCGGGGCAGCCTCATGATCCGCGTCTGACGCTGCAAGCGATTATCCCCAAGGAGCCGCACGGCCATGAGCTGCATTTGTATCGTCAGGATACCGACTATTTTTTACTGCAAACGGCCGTTTCCTACGGCGCAACCTCCCTGCAAAACTGCCCCGTGCGCGACATTGACCTCGCCGACGACCATGTAACCATCCACACCGCCAGCGGCCAAACGTTTCGCGCCAGCTATGTTGTGGATGCTGGTGGCTTTCGCTCCCTGCTGGCGCAAAAGTTCAACGCCCGCGATTTTGATTTGCTCACCCATGCACGCGGGCTGTTCACCCACATGGTCAACGTGCCGTGCTACCACCAAAGCGGCGGAGCGCACGCCGATTACAAGCTTCCCTTTTTGATGTCGGAAGGAACCCTGCATCATCTGTTTGACGGGGGGTGGATGTGGGTGATTCCGTTTGACAACCACACCGAGTCTACCAATCCGCTGTGCAGCGTGGGGCTGATGTTAGACCCGCGCCAGCATCCGCAGCGGGATGATGTATCGCCGGAGCAGGAATTTTTTGACTTTATTGCCCAATATCCGAGCATGGCGGCGCAGTTTGCGGAGGCGCGGGCGGTGCGGGAGTGGGTACGCGCCGGCCGGATTCAGTATAGTGCGAAGCAGGTGGTGGGGGATCGGTGGGCGCTGCTGGGTCATGCGGCCGGTTTTGTGGATCCGCTGTTCTCGAAAGGGCTTTACATTACCTTTGCCACCGTGTTCTTGTTGGCACACCGTTTGATTGAGGCCAAAGAAAGTGACAACTATGCAGCGGCGGCGTTTGCCGATGTGGAGCGATTGACGCTGGATTATGTGCGGGCGGCGGATCGGCTGGTTGCCAACAGCTATCGCTCGTTTAAGCACCCCAAGCTGTGGCAGGTGTATGCGGTGATGTGGCTGCTGGGGGCGTATACGGAGCTGCTGAAGCTGAACATGATGCGCTTGCAGGCGGGGGATGACCGGCAGGCGTATGTGGATCAGCTGGTGACGCTGAAGCTGGTGGGGGGTGGATATACTGGCTTTGATGCGGTGGCGGCGCGGGTGGATGGGATTATGGAGAAGGTGGATGCGGAAGACGAAACGGCCGTTAATCACGCCGTCGCCGAAATCAACCAAATCTTCCGCTCGCTGGACTGGATTGCCGACCCGTTTGTGGCGCTGTTAGATGGCAAAACCTATTTACCGAAGAACAAAATCCGCCTGAGCCTGCTCAAGCCGGGGGAAGGGTTTATGCGCTCCGGAGCGTACCGGGAGCATTTTTTTGGCACGCTCACCATGGCCGACATTTTGCGCTACGGGGCGGTAGAAAAGGTGCGCTATGCGCGGCCGTATCTGGACTGGCAGCACCGGCGGCAATATCGGCGGCGGGTGTGACGAAGGTTACTGGGTTATTGGTTATTGACAACAGCATCGAATAACCAATAACCAATTGTTTTGATGCGTACATATTCACATGGCTTGTTAACGGCCGTTTTCACCCCCAAAACCCTCCCCACCGATGAGCAAACCGCTCTGGTCGTCGGTTCAATGGCTCCCGACGTGGGGCTGGGGCTGCTGACGGTGGGGTATGTGGTGGATCGGCGGCTGTTGCGCCCTCATTTGCCGGACAAAACGCGCTGTAGCCCGACGTACAATGATTTGTACTTCAACAACCGCTGGTGGATTGCCATTCACAACAGCCTCCACGCGCCGCTGCCGCTGCTGGGGCTGCTGCTGCTGGGTTATCTGGGGCGGCGGCAAGCGTGGGGGCGGCGGCTGTTTTATTTTGCCATTGGCTGTCTCGGCCACGCGGCCGTTGACGTTATGACCCACGTGGATGATGGGCCGGTGCTGCTGTTTCCCTTTGACTGGCATGGCCGTTTTGCGGGGCCGGTGAGTTATTGGGATGCGCGGTATAACGGCCGTTTATTCCGCCTGTTGGAACACGCGCTGGATTTGGTATTGGTGGTTTATTGGCTGATTGTTTGTTGGCGAAATAGGAATAGATGCGCGGATGACGCTGATTAGGGCGGATTCTTGCGGATTTTTTTTTCTTGCACACAGCCATATTTGGGTGTTTATGGGAAGATTTTATGTTTGATGAGCAACTGCGGGGGATAAAAGATGGCGTGTTTGACCCGTTGGCACGGCTTTTGCTGGCCGTACCCCCCTGGTTTTTTTCGGTGGCGGGGCTGCTGGTGGGGTTGATGGCGGCGGTGGCGCTGTGGCAGCAGCAGTATGTTTTGGGGTTTGGACTGTGGTTTCTCAACCGGGTGTTTGACGGGCTGGATGGGGCGGTGGCGCGGCAGTGTGGCAAGCAGAGTGATTTTGGCGGCTACCTCGACATCATTGTTGATTTTGTGGTCTATGCGGCAATTCCGGTGGGGTTGGCGGTGGGGCGGGGGGAAACGGCCGTTTATCTCGCCCTCATCTTCCTCCTCAGCAGCTTCTACGTCAACGGCGCATCGTGGATGTATTTGGCTGCCATTCTGGAAAAGCGCAAATTAGCCCACAGCGACCGCCTGACTACCATTACCATGCCCACCGGGTTGATCGGCGGCGTGGAAACGATTATTTTTTACACCGCCTTTATCTTTTTCCCCGCTTATCTGGCGTGGCTGTTTACCGCGATGGGGCTGCTGGTGCTGATCACCATTGGGCAGCGGCTAATTTGGGCGCGGCAGCATTTGGTGTAAACGGCCGTTTTCCCATCATCCCACAAAACCACACATCAATACAAGCAACTCCACTCCCTGCCTCTTTTTACAGGGTCATGGAGATTGGCAGTTGGCGGATGGGGTCGTAGGTGGTGTCGGAAACGGCCGTTAAGCGCACAATATCCCACTCCGCCAGCAACGCCTGCCCGGCTTCGTCTTCATGCAGCGTGGTAAGCTGCTGCTGTATGGCGCGGCGGGTGGCTTCGGGTAGGCGGCGCGAGACAACCAGCGGGGGCATGGGGTAGGGGCCAAGTGAGCCGATGGTGCGTAACGGCCGTTTGCGCTCCGGCTCCCGCACCGCCTCCATATCCAGCACCGTGCTGTCAATGGCGGCGCAGTCGGCCAGCCCCTCCGCCACCATTGCCAATGAGCGGGAATGGGCACCCGATTGGATGCGCTGGCGGAAAAAGTCGGCCGGCTTGCCCGTTTGCGCCAGCCACAGCAGCATCATGTGGTGGCCGGAAAACGACGCTGGCTCATTGTAGGCCCAGCGACTCCCGGCCAAATCGTCCAGCATTTGGTACGGGCTACCCTGGTGGACAACCACATCGGCAAAATAAACGGGTTGGTTGCCATAGCGGGCAGAGCGCATGACCGGGGCAACCATTGGCTCAAACTCCCAGTCCGGCTGCCGCCCCTTAAAGACGTGGAGTAGCCCGCATACCAGTGCCATTTGTGCCGCTTGCTGCTCTAGTGCCGCTTCACGCTCCGGCCAACTGCCACCCAAAAAGCGAATGTCGCTGCCCAGCGTGGTGTTTAGCCGCTGTGCCAGCCGCTGGCACAGCCCGTCGGTCACTTCGGCCAGGCAAGAGGTGATGTGGAGAGGGTTGGTCATGGTGATCGGTATTCAGTAATCGGTAATCAGTAACCAGTGTTCAGACTGATTACCGATTACTGGAGTCTACGAACAGCGTGCCAAGTGGGGCTAACGCGGTAGTCCCAATATTTGACGCGCATAAATTGCAGCAGGCTGCTGTTTTGCAAGCCGCCGATGGGTAAACGGCCGTTATAAATCCGCACATATTCATAAAAATCAGGCGAAACCACATCGGTTAGATATGGATGGGGCGGGTAGTCACGCCACTGCATGATGGCATCGTCGTTGTCCAGCACCACCAGATTGACATAATTCAGCTCATCGGGCAGCAGGCGAGAAGCGTAGGCCAGCACGGCCGGGAAGTGGACAAAACTGTCCACAAGCTGTCGGTCGCCTTCGCTAATTTGCTGCCTGACCATTTGTGGAATGTTCTGGCGCACACAGCCGAAAAAGCCAACGATGGCGAACGACCGGGGCGTCATCAGCCGCGATGGATTGGGGATAACCATCCGTTTTTGCCATTTGGCACTGTTGGGGAAGTAGGTGGTGCTGGTTTCTGTGGCCGTGGGGGGCAGCGTTTCCAGCTTCCAGCACAACTCGTCAATTAGCCGACAGACGGCGGCGCGGTCGAGGCAAACGTGGTCGGGGTGGGTAAACGGCCGTTCTTCCACCACATCCACCATATCCAGATGCAAAGCGGGGTTCATCCTCTTCTCCTCTTCTTTGTAAATTCGTCAGAGGTGCCAGGCACTTCTTGGCGGATTTACAATTTAATCGGACAAAAATGAAGATCGGGAGATTGAATACGGCTGATTTCTCAATCTCTCAATCTCGATATTCGTTTACCGGCTTAGGAACAAGGATTAAATAAGTTACTCAAGAAGTTCAACTTCTTCTGAGAAGTTGAACTTCTAAATGGGCAAGTTATTTAATTTCCATTCCTTATTTTGTTAACACACAACCAAGTGCTTGGGTCTTTGAGCCTAGCTCAATCAATTCTTCTTCCCGATTATACGCGATTGTATCGCATAGTGAACGAGGGAACAAATGCCAAATACAAAGTAACAGCAATAGAAACGGGCAAATATGTAGAGGCGCAGCATGTTACGCCTACATACCCAAACGGCCAAATAAATTGTTAAACTGCGCCCTACTCCTTCCAGCAACGTGATGTTCCTCGAAGACCCATCGAAAGGATAGGCTTCTGCTTTTCATGAGTTCACGATAACAGGGCGTTGTCTGGCGACAAGAATGGTAGATAATTGCGCGGATGTTTGTTTTAGGTTGCGTTTGTCATCTGGAGTAAGAAAGCATGAACCGTGTTTTACATTTTTCGCTGCGTCCTCTTTTTCTGTTGCTTTGTTTGGTACAAATCAGCGCCCAGCCCGTTGAACCAACGGAACCCGCAGACCCGGCGGTGCTGCGTGCTGTGGCGCGGGGAATGCTGCAGGGGCATGTGGCACCATCGGAGCCAGCGGTGCCGACAGGCTTCGCGCTAATGGCTCCGATGGCGTTGCCCAGCTCGTTGACGTTTGCCAGCGACCGGGGCGGCGTGTTTGATGTGTATGAGCAGGCGGGGGTGGGAGAAACGGCCGTTTCCCTCATCACCAGCAGCAGCGAAGACACCTCACCCGTTTGGTCGCCCGACGGCCAACGCCTGCTGTTTGTCAGCAACCGCGATGGCGATTATGACATTTACCTCTACGAAGCCGGCAGCGGCAGCGTGCGAAACCTGACCAACAGCAGTGCCAACGACCTCCACCCCTCCTGGCATCCCAACGGCCAAAGCATCCTCTTTGCTTCCGACCGGGGCGGTTTCTTCCAGATTTACCGTCTCAGCCTCGACGGCAGCGGGCTGGCGCGGGTGGGGGTGGTGGCGGGCAACAACGCCCTTTTCCCCCGCTACGCTCCCGATGGCAGCCGCATCAGCTACATGCGGGCCAGCATCCTGACCATTGCCTGCGACTGGAACTGGGACGTGTGGGTGATGGATGCCAACGGTGGCAGCCAGCAGCGGGTGTCCAGCGGCATTTTGGGCGATGTCTTCCCCACCTGGTCACCCGACGGGACGCGGCTGCTATATGCAAGCTGCGGCTGGTCGCTGGCCGCTGACCTCATTTGGCACGATCTGGGCAGCGGTGCCACCGGCAACCTGACCCCCAACACCACCTGGAGCAGCGAATGGCACGGCGTGTATGCTGCTGATGGCCTGACGCTGGCCTATGTGAGCGACCGCAGTGGCAGTACCGACATTTTGGTGCAGGCGGCAGGCGGCGCGGTGCAGAACTTCACCAACAGCGACGGCGATGATTTGGCTCCCGATTGGCGACTAGGGGCAGCGGGTGGTGGGACTATATCGGGGCAGGTAACGGCGTTTGGCGGCCGGCCGCTGGCAAATGTGCAAATCAGCAACGGCGCAGGGCAAACGGCAACGACCGATAATGACGGCTACTATCGCTTTGTGGCTGCGCCAAACGGCCGTTATACCCTGACCCCCCAGCAAAGCGGCTACCAGTTTGACCCGGTGCAGCGGACGGTGGACGTGCCGCCGGGGGCTGTGGGGCAGAACTTTGTCGGCAAAAATTGCGGCAGTGCCAATAAAGACAACGTACCGGTGCTGTTGGTGACGGGGTGGAGCGGCAGCGAAACCAGCAGTTTGGCAGTGGATGGGCAACTGCTTTATTTTATTCAATGGATGGGCGACAAGGGGTATGTTGAGGGGTGTAATTTGTTCTATGCCACCGGCACAACCCCCCGCGAGCGGCTGACGGTCAATGGCACCATCATTCAGGACAATCTGTGTGCTTATGCCGCCGATGTGGCGGCTTACAAACCGGATTGGGATGGTGAGTTCCACATTGTGGGGCATAGCTATGGCGGGCTGCGGGCGCGGGCGTATTTGGAGGATGGGGGCATTAACGGCCGTTGTCCCCACAGCAGCCAGACCATCCACGTCAGCCAATTGATTACTCTGGGTACCCCCCACGGCGGCGGCTGGCCCGACCTGCCGCTGGCGGCCTATCTGGGTGCGGTGGCCGTGCTGCGCGGCAGCGAATGGCCGGCCATTTGGGAAATGCTGCCCCCCGTGCGTCTGCTGCAAAACGTGCTGTCACAGCAGCCCGACGACACCTGCTACACCCTGGTGGGCGGGGATGCGCGGACGCAGTGGCCTGTTTTCCTCACCACGGCCGCGCTTTATTACTACACCGGCTACGGCGCGTCGGTGCTGGCCGAGGGCAACGACCTGGCGGTTTGGCTGGACAGTGCCCACGAACTGACGGCGCTGGGGCTAAATTTGAACTATCCCCATACTACCACCGTCACCACGCCCGATGTGCATGGGCAAATCCCTTATGTTACGGTGCTGCGCTCCTTTGTGAACCCACGCACCACCTTTGACGAAGAAGTTTGGCCGCTGCTCAACGGTGGTGCCGCTTGCCAAACCCGGCAGCGACTGTCTGCACAGGCGGCAACGGCGCAGGCCGAGCGGCGTTGGCAGGCGGTGCAAACGCTGCAGCAGCCGCACACCGACGCGGGCGTGCCGCTGCTGGACGTGGCGGCGGGGCAGTTGGCGGCAGGGGCAGTGGCCGAAGGGACGTTTGAATTGGGTAACAGCGGTACGGCGGCGGTGACGCTGCACTGGTCGGCCGGGGAGATGGATCTGACGCTGGTGGACCCCAACGGGCGGGTGATTGAGCCACAAACGGCCGTTAACGACGACACCATCGCATACAGCCAGGTCAACGGCGGGCTGGGGTTGCTGGCAAGCTATGTGGTACAGCAGCCGGTGGCGGGTGCGTGGCATTATCGGATTGCGCGGCAGAGTGGGGGAGAAACGGCCGTTTATCGGCTGCTGCTGCTAACCGCCACCCCGGTGGCGGTTAGCGGCACGGTGCCGCAGTGGCTGCCCGCCAACAGCATGGTGCCGATTGTGGCGGCGGTGCGCTATGACAACAGCGAGCCAGTGACAAGCAGTTTGGTGGTGGCAAACGTGCAGCAGCCGGACGGCAGCCAATACAGCCTGACGCTGTTGGATGATGGCAATCATGGGGACGGGGCGGCCAATGATGGGGTGTACGGCGGCCATTATGGCCCGGCGGCAGGGGGCAGCTATGGCGTGCTGGTGCGGGCATCGGGCAGCTATGGTGATGAACCATATGAGCGGTCAACAACGGCCGTTTTTACCATCGCCCCGCCCAAAGCCAGCCTGAACGGCAGCCAAACTGATTTTGGCGTGCGTGAGGGGGAGCTGTATACCAAACTGGCGGTCAACGTGGGTTTGGACGTGGTTGAGGGTGGTCGCCTGACGCTGGCTGCGGATTTGTACGCCGGGGAGACGTTTGTGACCCAGACAACGGCGACGGCAGTGCTGTCACCGGGGGCGCGGACGATGCGGCTGCTGTTTGATGGGCAGGCGATACGGGAAAGTGGGCTGGATGGGCCGTACACAGTGCGCCACCTGCTGCTGCTGGACAATGAGCCGGAGCTTTTGCTGATGGAACAGGTGGCGATGGGGGGGGAAACGGCCGTTTATGGGCATGAAGAATTCGGCCGTTTGTGGCGCACCTATTTGCCGCTGATTGATTGAGTTGAATCAAATTGGAGATGGGGAGATTAGCCTGGTTTAATTTCCCAATCTCTCCCAATCGGCATTTGTCCGCGTCCTATTTAACAATTGGTTTGGTCGGGTTCGGGGGTGGTGGGCAGGAGATTGTTTGGTGGGTCAGGAACGGCCGTTTGCTGAAACAAATGCAGCCGTCGCAGCAGCACAAAGCCCAGCAGCAGCGGCAGCCAGAAAGTGATGCCGCGAAAAACGAGCGTCACGAGCGTGGCATCCGTTGGTGCTAACCCCATCGTGCCGTAGATGAGCGGCACCAGCCCTTCGACAACCCCCATGCCGTTGGGGGTGGGGGAGATGATGGTAAACAAAATGGTCATGGCGTAGCCGGCAATGATGAGGCTGGCGGTGGTGGGTAGATGAAAGGCGCGGAAGATGGTGTAGAGGCTGAACAGGTTGAGCAGATGGATGACCAGGGCGATGCTGATGGTGACAAGCAGCAGGCGCGGCTTGGCAGCCATCAAGTGGGACGATTGCGCGACTTCGTGGGCGTGGACGTGTGCCCAATTGTCGGCCAGCAGGTTGGGGCGGTGGAACCAGCGGCCGACGTGGTTGATGGCCTGCTGTAGTCGGCGTAGCTGTCTTTCCAGCCACCCCGGTGCTTTGAGACCCAGCAGCAGCAGCAGCACCATGCCCCCGGCATAGAGAAACATCACCAGCCCGGTGGCTAATTCGTATGATTTCAGCTCGTGCTGCCGTAGCAGGACGATGAGGCCGCCGAGCAGGAAGAGGCAAAAGGCGCTGAAATCGGAAACGGTGGCGAGGAGGGTGGAAACGGCCGTTTTGATTACCGATTTGCCGTTGCGTTTGGCATCATCCATAAACAGCGCAATCCCCGACATGCCGCCGCTGGGAGCCATGGCATTGATAAAGTTGACACCCAAAATAAGTGCCAGCAAATAGCGAAAGCGGTGGTGGATGCCAAACAAACGCATGGATACATAAAAGAGGAAGGTACGCCCCAGCGTCACAAACAGTTGCAGGAGCAGCGTGGCTAATATCCAGCTCCACTGCCCGGTGCGTACTGTTTGTACCAGGGTTTCAATTTCGTTGATGTGGCGGATGACAATCCAGGCAAAGAACAGGATGACAACCCACAATAAAATCCGTCTACGGTGCATGAAAAAAGCAGGTTATTGATGTTGTTGCCACCGAGCAATAACCTGATTCGCCGATATAGTCAGGGGGATTGTAACGGGCATGGCATAGATGCACAATAACAGTCAACAAGATAGCAACGGTGTGATATGATCGCGGAGGATCATGGGTCGCTTGCACTAAGGAATGAGGATTAAATAAGTTACGTAAGAAGTTCAACTTCTCAGAAGAAGTTGAACTTCTAATGAGAAGTTGAACTTCTAAATTCAGGTTTGAAAACAGGACGCAGAGTTACCTGATTGAACTTTTTGATCAGGCAACTCAGGAGAATCTGCGTCCTGTTTATAATAAGGAAACAGGTATGTCGTATCAACCCGTTCGCTGGGGTATTCTTGGCCCTGGCTCTATTTCCCATAAATTTGCTCAGGGGTTGCAGATGGCAGAGGGGGCGGAATTAACGGCCGTTTCCTCCCGCGACCTAAACCGCGCCCAAACATTTGCCAACCAGTACGGCTTTGCCCGTGCCTATGGCAGCTATGAGGCGTTGGCGGCCGACCCCGACGTGGATGCTGTCTACATTGGCACCCCCCACAGCTTCCACCAAAGCCATACCATGCTTTGCCTGGAACACGGCAAGCACGTCATTTGCGAAAAGCCATTTGCCATCAACGCCAGCCAGGCGGCGGAGATGGTGGCGCTGGCGCGGCAGAAGGGGGTGGTGCTGATGGAGGCGATGTGGACGCGCTTTTTGCCGACGCTGGTGAAAACGCGGGAGCTGCTGGCAAGCGGGGCGATTGGCGAGGTGCGAATGATAACGGCCGATTTTGGCTTTCGTACCAGCGTGAACCCAAACGGCCGTTTGTTTGACCCCGCGCTGGGTGGTGGGGCGCTGCTGGACGTGGGCATCTACCCGCTGTCGCTGGCGTTTATGGTGCTGGGCGTACCGAGCCGCATTGAAAGTATGGCGCATTTGGGAGAAACGGCCGTTGACGAACAAGCCGCCATTATCCTCGGCTACGACGGCGGCCAAATGGCCCTCCTCTCCACCGCCATCCGCACCAACACCCCCCACGAAGCCTTCATTCTCGGCAGTGACGGCTGGATTAAGCTTCACAGCCCGTGGTGGGTCTCCAGCCAGCTAACCTTGAAACAGGGCGGCGCGGAAACCACCCTGACGCTGCCCTACAAAGGCAACGGCTATGCCCACGAAGCCGAAGAAATGATGCACCTCATTCGCAGCGGGCAGCGCGAATCCAGCGTCATTTCCCTCGATGAAAGCCTTGCCATCATGCAAACCATGGACAACATTCGGGCGCAGTGGGGTTTGCGTTACCCGATGGAATAGTAAACAGTAAACAGTAAACAGTAAACAGTAAACAGTTATTGGATGACTATTTACTGATTACCGATTACCGATTACTGATTACCGATTACAGGAAAGGAAGGAATGATGAAATACGGCCATATTCCTGGCATTGAAAAGCCGCTTTCGCGGCTGGTGCAAGGCACCATTATGTGTAATACCAACGAGCAGGAAAAATGCAACGACCTGCTGGATGCGGTGCTGAAACATGGCATCAACACCTTCGACACGGCGCATGGCTATGGCAACGGCGAATGCGAGCGCAGCGTGGGGACGTGGATCAACAGCCGGGGGGTGCGGGAGCAGGTGGTCATTTTGGGCAAGGGGTGCCACCACAGCCGCGACCGGCAGCGGGTGACACCCTTTGATATTTCGGCGGATTTGCATGATTCGCTGGCGAGATTTAAGACAGATTATATAGACCTCTACGTACTGCACCGCGACGACCCCGGCGTGGAGGTGGGGCCGATTGTGGAGCGGCTGCACCAGCACAAGGAAGAGGGGCTGATTCGCGCCTATGGCGGCTCCAACTGGTCGCACGAGCGGGTGGCGGCGGCTAATGCGTATGCAGCGGCGCACGGGTTGACCCCGTTTGCGGTGAGCAGCCCCAACTTTAGCCTGGCGTACCAGGCGAAGGAGCCGTGGGAAAACTGCATTTCGATTAGCGGGCCGGCCGGAGCGGCGGCGCGGGCGTGGTATCAGGATAGCGGCGTGGCGCTGTTTACCTGGTCGAGCCTGGCCGGTGGCTTTTTTAGCGGCCGTTTTCGCCCCGACAATCTCGACACCTTTGAAACCTATTTCGACAAGCTGTGTGTGGAGGTGTACTGCTTTGACGATAACTGGGGGCGGCTGGCGCGGACGGAGCAGTTGGCGGCGGAAAAAGGGGTGTCGCTGGCGCGGGTAGCCTTGGCTTATGTACTGAGCCAGCCACAGGACATTTATGCGCTGATTGCTTGCTACAATGAGCAGGAGGTGGTGGACAATGTGCAGGCATTGGAACTGGCGTTGACGGCTGAGGAATTGGCGTTTTTGGAAGGGTAGCGTATTGCGTATTGCGTATTCTTTACGTAATACGCAATACGCAATACGGCTTAGGTAAGGTGTTGCGATGGACGTAAATGAGATTACGCGGCGGGAAACGGCCGTTTTAGCCAACGACAACGGTTTTGTGTACCGGGATTTGAACGGAAACGGCCGTTTGGATGTGTATGAAGACCCGCGCCAGCCGGTTGAGGCGCGGGTGGAAGATTTGCTGGCGCAGATGACACTGGCGGAAAAGGCGGGGATGCTCTTTATCAACGGGTCGGTGGTCAACGCCGATGGCTCGATTGAGGAGAAGCCGGGCGCGTCGGGGTTTGGCGGGGTGGCAAGCAACCAGATGCGCGACCTGTTGATGAACCATTTTAATTTGTGGCAGATTCCGGGTGGGGAAATAACGGCCGTTTGGTACAACAACATCCAGCGCTACGCCGAACAAACCCGGCTGGGCATCCCCGTCACCATTGCCTCGGACCCGCGCAACCATTTTAGCCACAACATCTTTGCCATGGCCGCCACCGACTTTTCCCAATGGTGCGAAACGCTGGGGTTTGCCGCGCTGGACGACCCCGAACTGGTGCGGCAGTTTGCCGACATCGTGCGGCAGGAATATCTGGCCGTAGGTATTCGGGAGGCACTGCACCCGCAAATTGATTTGGCAACCGAGCCGCGCTGGTCGCGCATCAGCGGCACCTTTGGCGAAGATGCCCACCTGACGGCGCGGCTGGCGGCGGCCTACATTGCCGGGTTCCAGGGCGACGAGCTGGGGGCGGAAAGCGTGGCTTGCATGACCAAACATTTCCCTGGCGGTGGCCCACAAAAAGAGGGGCTAGACCCTCATTTTGAGTTTCAGCAGGGGCAAATTTACCCCGGCGACAACTTTGACTACCATTTGATTCCGTTTGAAGCGGCGTTTGCGGCCAATACGGCGGCGATTATGCCGTATTATGGCGTTCCGGTGGGGCAGACGGATGAGGATGTGGCGATGTCGTATAACAAGGCGATCATCACGGGGCTGCTGCGGGAAAAATATGGGTATGACGGGGTGGTTTGCACTGACTGGGGGCTGGTAACGGATTTGCACATGGGGCCGGTGACGTGGCCGGCGCGGGCGTGGGGGGTGGAGCATTTGAGCGAGGCTGACCGGGTGCTGAAGGCGTTGGAGGCGGGGGTTGACCAATTTGGCGGGGAGAGCCGGCCGGAGTTGGTGGTGGAGCTGGTGGAAAACGGCCGTTTATCCGAGTCCAGCATAGACAAATCCGTGCGCCGTCTGCTGCGGCAAAAATTCACCCTGGGGCTGTTTGACAACCCATTTGTGGATTTGGACAAGGTGGGGCAGGTGCTGGGCAACCCGGCCGCCATCGCTGCTGGCAACGCTTCCCAGCGTCGCGCCATGACGCTGCTGAAAAACGAAGGCGACGTGCTGCCGCTGGCTGGTGGCACAAAGATTTTTGTCAAAAACCTCGATGCGGAGCTGGCGGCACAGTATGGGACGGTGGTGGACAGCCCCGAAGCGGCCGATTTTGCCATTTTGCGGCTGCAAACTCCCTGGTATCCGGTGGACACGCCCAACATGTTTGCCCAAATGTTCCATCATGGCGACCTCGATTTTAAGGGGGAGTCATTGGCGGAGATTTTGACGCTGCTGGCAACGGTGCCGACGATTGTGGTGCTGTATTTGGATCGGCCGGCCGTCATTCCCGAAATCAACGCCACAGCGCAAGGGGTGCTGGCCGATTATGGGGCGAGTGATGCCGCTATCCTGGATGTGGTCTTTGGCAGGGCGCGGCCAGAAGGCAAGCTGCCGTTTGAACTGCCGTCTTCGATGGACGCAGTGCGGGGGCAAAAAGCGGATGTCCCTTACGATTCGGAAAATCCGCTCTACCCGTTTGGCTTTGGCTTGCGCTATGGGCGGTGAGTCCGCTAGAAGTTCAACTTCTCCGAAGAAGTTGAACTTCTTATGATGATAAACATGGATGAACGTGTAAGTGGGTTAACGGCCGAAACCCTGGTACCCCTGGTGCGGCAGGCCACGGGAAACCCGTTGGCCGTGCCGGGGGCGTGGGTGGTTGAGCTGATGAGCGGTGGCTGGGGGGGCGCGGTAGGCGGCACGGCACTGTACCGGGTGCGTGGGGAAGGGTGGTCGCTGGTGTTAAAGGTGCTGTATGAACGCCCTGGCGAACCGGTGGCGGCTCCCGTTTACTGGAAGCGGGAGTTTGAGATGTACCGTTCAGGCTTGCTGGCAACGCTGCCGCCGACGGGGCTGCGCCCACCTACTGTGTATGCCACGGCCGAATTTCCTGAGGCGTGCTGGGTGTGGCTGGCTGATATTGTTGAAGAGAGGCCTGTCTGGACGCTTGACGATTATCATCTGGTGGCGCGGCGGCTGGGGTGGTTTAATGGGGCTTACCTGATGGGCTTGCCGATTCCGGCGGCTTCGTGGCTAAACGTGCATTTCCACAACCGTCTGCTGGAGCCGCTGTCGGAGACGTTTGCGGGGTTGGGTGAGGGGTTGAAACGGCCGTTAATTCAACGCGCCCTACCCCTGGCAGAAAAAGATGCCATTACTGCCATTTGGCAAGAGGCACCCCGCTATGCCGACATGTTGACAAAGCTGCCGCAAACGCTGTGCCATAACGACGCCTTCCGGCGCAACATGTTCCACAGCGAAGCCGAGACGGTGTTGATTGACTGGGCCTTGGCCGGGCGTGGGGCGGTGGGGGAAGAACTGGTGGCGTTGGTTGCCATTTCGCTCTACCTTGACCCACCCCTGTGGGACGATTTGGTGCGGTTTGACCAGGCGGTGTTTGCAGGCTACCTGGCCGGGCTGCGTGATGCGGGCTGGCAGGGTGAGGCGAAACTGGTGCGGCTGGGGTATTTGTGCGCGATGGTGCTGCGCGGGCTGGCGGGGGTGCGGCAGGATGTGGGAATGCTGCTGGATGAAAGCAACCACATGCTGCTACAGCGTGAGCAACAGCTAGGCAGCATTGAGGCGGTGGCCGACTTTATGGCTGATGTGCGCCGCTTTCGGCTGCTGCAAATGGCGGCTGAGGCGCGGACGCTGCTGGGGTAATTGGTTGTAACCTGGGCAAGCCAGAAAAAGTTATACAGAATCCAGGCTTCTTGTTTTGCTCATTGCCATTTGTTTGGGTTCAAGTTTGGCATTTACACGGAGGATGGTTTATGGACGAGGCCAAGTGGAAAAAGCGGCTGGAACAATATCCGGCAATTGTGGATTTGGAGGCGCGGGCGCGGCGGCGAATTCCGCACGTGGCCTGGGAATATTTGGCAATGGGGACGGGGGATGATCGGGCGTTGGCGCGGAACCGAGAGAAGCTGGCTGAGATTACCTTTTTGCCGCGCCTGTTGCGGGAGCCGCTGGATCCGGATTTGCGGACAACGCTGTTGGGGCAAACGTTTAACGCGCCGTTTGGGGTGGCTCCGGTGGGGTTGACGGGGTTGATGTGGCCGCGAGCGGAGCAGATTTTGGCGCAAACGGCCGTTAAATATCACATTCCCTACTGCCTCAGCACTGTTGCCACGCAAACCCCGGAAACCATTGGCCCCCTGGTCGGCGATGTGGGCTGGTTTCAACTGTACCCACCGCGAGAAACGGCCGTTCGGTCTGACCTGCTACAGCGGGCATGGGATAGCGGCTTCAAAACCATGCTCGTCACCGCCGATGTTCCCGCCTCCAGCCGCCGCGAACGCGCCAGCCGCGCCGGGATGCGAATGCCGCCCCGCATCACCCCCGGCCTCATTTGGCAGGGCATAAAACGCCCCGCCTGGAGCGCAGCCACCCTGCGTGAAGGGTTGCCCAGCCTGAAAACTATGGAAAAGTATGCCACATCTGGCGAAACGGCCGAATTAGCCACCTTTGTGCGGCAAAAAATTGGCGGCACGCTGTCGTGGGATTATTTGCGCGAGGTGCGCGACCAGTGGCCGGGGCGTTTGTTGCTAAAAGGGCTGCTGCACCCGGCCGATGCCGAAGAAGCGGTGGGGGTGGGGGTGGATGGGATCGTCGTTTCCAACCACGGGGCGCGGCAGTTTGACGGCGCACCGGCGGCGATTGAGGCGTTGCCTGCCATTGTGGAGCAGGTGCGGGGGCGCACCCACATTTTGTTTGACAGCGGCGTTCGTTCGGGGCTGGACATCATGCGGGCGTTGGCGTTGGGGGCGGAGTTTGTGCTGATGGGACGGCCGTTTATGTTTGGCGTGGCCGCTTTTGGCGACGATGGCGGCGACCATGCCGCCGAAATTTTGCTGGCCGACCTCAAAACCAACATGATCCAGTGTGGTTTTGCCACGCTGGCCGATATTCAGGTGTAGGACAAGTTTGCAAACTTGTCCTACTTGTGTAAGACAGGGTTATGAGTCAAGCGACGAGAAACATAAGCGGGGCGGAGGGGCTGCTGCTGGGGTTGAAGGAACTGGGGGTGGATTATATTTTTGGCAATGTTGGCACCGACTTTCCCCCCATTCTGGGTGCGTTAACCCGCTACCAGCAGGCGGGACGGCTGGGGGTGGATGTGCCGCTGCCCATTGCCGTGCCGCATGAAAACGTGGCCGTCAACATGGCCTATGGCTATTACCTGGCAACGGGCAAGCCGCAGGTCATTTTTGTCCATACCAACGTCGGCACGGCCAACGCCCTCATTGGCCTGATCAACGCCAGCCGGGGGCATGTGCCGCTGATTGTCATTGCCGGGGTTGCTCCCACCACCGAACAATTTGGCCGCACCAGCAAGCCGGGGTTTATCCACTGGGCGCAGGAGATGTTTGACCAGGCGGGGATGGTGCGGGAAAACGTGAAGTGGGATTATCACCTTAGCCCCGACAATGTGGTGGAGCTGGATTTGATTTTGCAGCGGGCGTGGACGATGGCAATGGCGTACCCGCCGGGGCCGGTCTATTTGACCTTTGCGGCGGAGGCGATGGAGCAGGCGATAACGCTGCCAGCGACGATTGTGCCGCCGGTGACGGTGAGCGTGCCGTACCCTGACCCGGTGGTGATGGGGCAGGTGGCGGGGTGGTTGGCGGGGGCAAAACGGCCGTTAATCATCAGCGGCGGCACCGACCGCAACCACGCCATTTTGCCCGCCCTGCAAGCCGTGGCCGAGAGCCATGCCATCGGCGTGACGGGGCTGGTGCCACGCAACCTCCATTTTCCCATGAACCACCCGCTTTACCTGGGCGACAACCCCCACGCGGCGGTGAAGGAAGCGGATTTGATTATCAGCCTGGAGACCGATGTGCCGTATATGCCCATTCACGGCCGGCCGCCAGCCGGGTGCCGCGTGGTGCATGTGGGGCCAGATCCGGTGTTCCAGCGGTATCCACGCTATGGGTTTCAGTCTGATGCCTACGTTAACGCGGGGCTGTTTCCTTTTTTGCAGGTGCTGTTGGCAATGGCTGACCCACCAGCGGCGGCGATGTTGCAGGGGCGGCGTGGCTGGGTGGGGGGGATGGTGGCGGAAAAAACGGCCGTTCGCCAGCGCGAAATCGCCAAAGCCCAAATGCAGGGAGAAATGAACTTTGGCTGGGTGTCCCACTGCGTGGCCGAGGCGGTAGCGGCTCACCCGGAGCTGATTGTGCTGCGCGAGTTCGATTTGCAGGGGGATTATTTGCCGATGTCGCAGCCGGGCAGCTTTTATGGGCTGCCCAATGCGGGCGGGCTGGGGTGGGGGCAGGGGGTGGCGTTGGGGCTGCGGCTGGCCGACCCTAGCCGGATTCCGCTGCTGGCAACGGGGGATGGCTGCTACTATTTTTCCGCGCCGCTGTCGGCGCATTCGCTTGCCAGTAGCCAGCAGTTGCCGTTTATCACGCTGGTGTTTAATAATGGGGAGTGGCAGACGGTGACGAATTATGTCAACCGCTGGTATCCGGGGCTGGAGGAGCCTGTGCCGCCGTTGACGAGCCTGGGGCCGCCGCCGGATTTTGAGAAGGTGGTGGGGGTGTTTGGTGGGCATGGGGAGCGGGTGGCAAGGCCGGAGGAGCTGCCGGGGGCGTTGGCACGGGGGATTGAGGCGGTGAAAAACGGCCGTCAGGTGTTGATTAATGTTTTGTGTCCACGACTGAAATGAAAAAACGGCCGTTTTGTAATCCAGAAGTTCAACTTCTCCCAGAAGTTGAACTTCTAAAACAAACGGCCGTTTTGTAACTCAGAAGTTCAACTTTTCCCAGAAGTTGAACTTCTAAATGAAGTGGCTGCAATAAAAAACGGCCGTTGCTTCTAATTATGAGCAACGGCCGTTTAGTTATTCAGTTAGATTGTGGTTGTTAGTCGGCAGGTGCTGCAACTACTTCTGGTTCGATGCGTTTGCCTACCCACGGTGTTCCCAGATAGGGGAGCAAGTAGTAGTCTAGACCGATGTAGCCAGCGGTTTTCCAGGCCAGAATGAGCAGAACCGCGATGAAGAAGAGCATACCGTTGGTGCTGGCTGACCCGGCCATGATGAAGTTCCAGTTCATAAAGCCACTAAAGAAGGCGGCAATGCCTGTGAACAGACCCAAAATCAGGGCGATACCTATTAACACTTCGCCGTAAGCAATCAACTTGGCAAACCAGGTGTACGCTTCAGCGTTTAGCATGTAGGTCAGGAAAGAACGATACCAGTCAAAAGCGATGGCTGGACGGCCGGCTTCGGGGATGGCAATCGCACCTGTCCAGAACCCTTTCAATGCAGCACCAGTTTGTACCCAGGCGGGGTCGGAGATCTTGTGCAAGCCGGCCGTTAGCCATTCGTAGCCAAGATAAAGGCGGAGTACCAACCAGATAAAGCTAAAGCGTGTATCACCAAACAGCATTTTGGCAAATGCCGGGTCTTCAATATACGTACCCTTGCGAGTTTTTAAGTTAGTCATAGTTTCACCTCATTTCTTCTTTCTGCCTCAACAGCAGATTTGTTTGTGTTTGTGTAAGATGGCTGCATGATACGGCCAGAAAAGTGATGTTTGTAGTGCCGATTGTCATATACATTGGGTGACATTGCGCGTAAACGTCAATATTACGCATAATGCCTTGCGATACCGCAGGTGACATTTATCGAGGCGTAACAGGAGGCTTGTCACTGCTGTTAACGGCCGTTTTCCCCTACCATATAACTAACCAAGCGTATATTGTGTATCATCGGGTATTCTGCCCAACCCTTCACAATCGCACATTCATACCCGGTGGTTGCGAGAGAATAATGTTACAAGCAGAGCGTATTGTGCAGACAACCTGCCCTTACTGTGGGGTTGGTTGTCAGATTGACTTGCATATTAAGGATAACGTGATTTTTCGGGCAAACGGCCGTTTCGACAACGACGTAAACCACGGCAATCTTTGCGTCAAGGGACGTTTTGGCTATGATTTTGTCCATGCGGCAGATCGGCTAAAACGGCCGTTATACCGTCCCCATCGCAGCGCAGATTGGCAAGAAACAAGCTGGGATCATGCCCTGACCTTGGCCGCCAGCCGCCTGGCCTATTACCGCGACCAGTTTGGCTCCGACTCCATTGCCTTCCTTACCTCCGCCAAATGTACCAATGAAGAAAACTATCTGCTGCAAAAGCTGGCGCGGGGCATCATTGGCACCAACAACGTAGACCACTGCGCCCGTCTCTGACACAGCAGCAGCGTAGCCGGTCTGGCTACAACCGTTGGCTCCGGTGCCATGACGAACGCTATCCGCGACATTGTAGACGCAGATGTGCTGCTGGTGACAGGCTCTAACACCACCGAAGCCCACCCTGTTTTGAGCCTGCAAATGAAGCGAGCCGTGCGCCAGCGCGGGGCCAAGCTCATTCTTATTGACCCGCGCCGCATTGAACTGGCTGATTTTGCCCACCTGCATTTACGCCACCATCCCGGCAGCGATGTTGCCATTTTTAACGCCATGGCTCATGTGATTGTGAATGAAGGGCTGGAAAATCGGCCGTTTATTAACCAGCGAACCGAAGGGTTTGCTGCATTTGCTGCAAGCGTGTGCGGTTGGACACCGCAGCGAGCCGAAGCGATTAGCGGCGTGCCAGCCGAGGACATTGTGGCGGCGGCGCGGCTCTATGCCCAGGCGAGCAATGGCATGATTTTTTGGGCGATGGGCATTACCCAGCACACCACTGGCACCGACAACGTGAAGGCGCTGTCGAATTTGGCACTGCTTACCGGCCATATTGGGCGGCCCGGCACCGGGCTAAATCCGCTGCGGGGGCAGAACAATGTGCAGGGGGCGTGTGATTTGGGTGGGTTGCCCAATGTGTTTACCGGCTACCAGCCTGTGACAAGTGAAGAGGTGCGGCGCAAGATGGCGGCGGCGTGGGGTGTTGCCTATGAGCGTTTGAGTCCTACACCGGGTTTGACGGTGACGGAGATAATGCACAACATTGAAAACGGCCGTATTCGCGCCCTCTACATCATGGGCGAAAACCCGATGCTCTCTGACCCTAACCTGAGCCACGTGGCCGAGGCGTTGCACAAGGTTGAGTTTTTGCTGGTGCAGGATATTTTTATGAATGAAACGGCCGTTATGGCCGACATCGTACTTCCTGCCGCCAGCTTTGCCGAAAAGGCTGGCACATTTACCAGCACGGAGCGGCGCGTGCAGTTGGTGCGCCCGGCTCTGCCCGCGCCCGGCTCTGCCCGCCCCGACTGGCAAATTATTATTGATATTGCCAATCGGTTGGGGGCGGGCTGGCATTATGGCTCGCCAGCCGCTATTTTTGACGAGTTGGCAATGGTGACACCGCAATATGCTGGCATCGCCCATGCGCGGCTGGAAAATGGTGGCTTGCAATGGCCCTGCCCCACGGCCGATCATCCCGGCACGCCCGTGCTTCACACGGGCAGCTTTACCAGAGGGTTGGGGCTATTCTGTCCGGTGGATTACAAACCGGCTGTGGAAGAGGCCGACGAAACCTACCCCTTCATCCTCTCCACCGGGCGAATGCTGTTTCACTGGCACGGCGGCACATTGTCCCGCCGTTCGGCCGGGCTGGATGCCATTGCGCCTGAAGCCGAAGTAGAAATGAACCCACAGGATGCAACCAGCCTGGGGGTTGAGGATGGTGATTTTGTGCAGGTGCGGTCGCGGCGTGGCTGCATTGTGGCTCGCGCTCACCTGACTGAGCGTTCACCTTGTGGCACTGTCTTTATGACCTTCCATTTTGCCGAGGCTGCTGTTAATCTTCTAACCATTGACGCAGTGGACCCTACTGCGAAAATTCCCGAATACAAGGTTTGTGCTGTTGTCGTGCAGAAATTGGCGCAAACTATTACTGATTAGCTTGTTTTGGAGGAACAATGAACGAAACCATTTCTTTTGATTCCTATTTGCCTCCGGCGATGGCGCAAAAAGCGGAGGATGCAGGGGTGGCGAAGGCCAACCTGGGTAAGTGGCGGATGCTGGCACTGGCTGTTTTGGCGGGTGCCTTTATTGCGATGGGAGCGATTTTTGCCACGACGGCGACGGCTGGCAGTACTTTGCCTTTTGGCATTACCAAGCTCGTTGGCGGGTTTGTCTTTTGTCTGGGGCTTATTTTGGTGGTGATTGCTGGAGCTGAACTATTTACGGGCAATAACCTGATTGTGATGGCGTGGGCGGGTGGCAAGGTTTCGACGGCGCGGCTGCTGCGGAACTGGGGCATTGTGTATGTTGGTAACTTTGTGGGGTCGGTATTAACGGCCGTTATGATGCTCTTCAGTGGCCAATACCTCTTTGGCGGCGGAGCAATCGGGCTAAATGCGCTCAACATTGCCAACGCCAAGGTCAATTTAGGGTTTGGGCAGGCCATTGTGCTGGGCATCTTTTGCAATGCGCTGGTTTGTCTGGCGGTGTGGCTGTGCATGAGCGCCCGCACCACAGTAGACAAGATTTTGGCGATTATCTTTCCTATCACTGCATTTGTCGCTGCCGGGTTTGAACACAGTGTTGCCAATATGTATTTTATCCCGATGGGGCTGCTGATTAAAAGCACCGCCCCCGCCGCGTTCTGGAGCGATATTGGCAAAACGGCTGGTGATTATGCTAACCTGACCTGGGGCAACTTTTTTGTGGCTAATCTGTTGCCCGTGACCATCGGCAACATTGTTGGCGGGGCGGTGATGGTGGGGTTGGTGTATTGGTTTATTTATTTGCGGCCGGCGAGACATCAAGCTGAGAAGAAGGCGACGCAAATCAAGGTAAAACGTGCCTAGACAGGTGTGCAACATCATGACGCAACAAATATATATTACACCAGAGGGGGTGGAGAAGCTTAAACTGGAGTTAGTGCAGATGCGCGAAGTCAAGCGGCCAGAGATCGAACGTGAGATTCGCGAGTCGCAGGGTGGGGCGGACTGGATGGATAATGCCGAGTTTATTCATCTACGCGAGGAGCTGGCTTTTGTGGAATCGCGGATTTATGAGTTGGAGGATATTTTGGCAACGGCCGTTCTTATCGAACCCGACAACAAAGACGACGTGGTAGATTTAGGCGATACGGCCGTTTTGCAAACCAACGACCATACCGAAACCTATACCATCGTTGGCACCACCGAAGCTGATCCCAGTCGTGGGTTTATTTCCAATGAATCCCCGCTGGGACGTGCCTTGCTCAACCGGCGCGTGGGGGATGAAGTGACGATACAAGCCCCGGCCGGGCTGCTACATTTCCGCATTACGGCCGTTCGCTGAGCAAGCATTCACCGCAAAGGACGCAGAGCTTTTTTCTAAATTTCACGCAAAGTCGCCAAGATGCAAAGGAAGTGTGACCACTTTGCGCCTTTGCGCCTTTGTGTGATCTTTTTTAGCATTTGCCTCACAAGCCGTTCGTGTACCCTGACTGTTTCTGACAATTCGCCGTGACTGCAAAATGCGCTACACTTCGCGGTTATGCACACAAAAGCTTTTCCCTACATTGGTTTATTGAGTTTGTTCTGGGGAACAAACATTGTTGCCAGCCGCTTTGGCATTGGCGAATTTAACCCGTATCTGTTTATTGCGCTGCGGCTGACGATTGCGATGTTGTTTTTTGCGCCGGTGGTGTTGTGGAAAAACGGCCGTTTTCCCACCAACCCCGAACTATGGCGCAAAGCCGTACTCAGCGGCATCATTGGTGTCTCCATCCCCATGACCACCTTCATCCTCTCCCTGCAATATCAATCCAGCGGGATGGCGAGCATCTTCGTCACCACCTCACCCGTCCAAATCGTTTTAGCCGCCCACTTCTTCCTGCCCGATGAAAAATTAACGCGCAACAAAGCCTTGGGGGTCAGTTTGGCACTTGTGGGCGCACTCTTTCTGGCACTACGCGGGGAAAGCGGTTTGGCTGGGGTAGGGCGAGCAAACCCGTTGGGGTTTTTACTGGTGACAACAGGTTTGTTAGCCGAAACTGTTAACACCATGTACGTGCGCCGCCACATGACCCACCTTGACCCCATCGAAGTAACGGGCATTCGCCTGTTTGTGGGGGCTTTAATTTTAATCACGGTAGCATTATTTCTCGGCGACTTTTCCTTTGTTCAAGTCACCGCCGCTGGCTACTTTTCCCTGGCCTATGCCGCCCTCATCGGTGCCCTCGCCGGGCAATTCACCGCCTTCTACATCCAGCGTCGCTTTGGAGCCACCGCCTTCGCCCTCACCTCCTACCTCATTCCCGTCGTCGCCACCATTTTTGGCGTACTGCTCCTCGGCGAAATCGTCACCTGGGCCATGCTCGTCGGCGTGGTGCTAATTGGCGGGGGGATTTACCTAATTAATCGGCGCGTTTACGAGCCGCAAGCGGTGTTGGTTGGGGATTGAGAGCAAACAGGAGGGGCGTATGCAATACGCCCTTTTCCAAGAGGATATTATTGGGAAAGTTGTTCCAGAAAGGAAACAAACGCATTTAGTTCTTGTGAAATATCAGACAAGAGGGCAGGCAGTTGTTTTACAAGGACATCCATTTGCTGTGGATCGAGGTGATAGGTATACACATTTCGCACAACGTGCCGAAAACCCCTGTAGTTATTCAACTTGTCACGTACCACAACGCTGATAACAGGCGGTCTTGTATTGGCAATCTCAGCCGCCATTTGCCGCAACAGTTCTTGATGCCAATGGATGCCTGATGGCTTGCTTTGGTCTATGGCATCGGCAATAAGTTCAAAAATACGCTCCAGCCCTGCATAGAACCCGTGCAAATTGAGAGCGGTCGCATCAATATAATAATCATCATTGCTAACGGCCGCTTTTTTCCAGATCAACAGCGTGCGGTTGGCAACCTGGTCTATTTCTTTGAGTTCCTGGCGAATCCGTCCTGCAACTGCGCGATAACGCTCCTTCATAACGGTTGTCCTTCTTTCAGGATGACTTCGCACAGTGCAGCCGGGCAGTTTGCCATGTCAACAAGGTCAATTTTGAAATCGCTCGATAGCTCCTGTAGCCGGGCAACCGCCAGAAAATAGTCGCTTTTTGCTACCCCCCAAACGGCCAAATCTATGTCTGATGTGGCTGAAAACCAGCGTCGGTGAGCAAGAGAACCAAACAGCATCACCTTACTTGCGCCAAAATCTTGCTGTAGCAATTCAGCAGCCTGCCGGGCAATCTGGCAAGCCAACCTGAACCGTTCTTGTTGTTTCGCTTTTTCTTGCTCACCGCGCAGCTGCATTGTGCGACGGTAAGCAGCGAATGTTTCTTGATTTAAATCAATAGTTGTCGCCATATGGGAACATTATACACCGAAATGAGGCACAGATTGGCATTCTGAGAAGGGGGATTAGAGATTAGGGATTGGAGATTGAAGAGGTCAATCTCCAATCCTCAATCTCCAAGAAAATGTCAGCTTATATCCAGCCCGGATTCGCTACGCTTTCTCTCGCACAGGGCGACGGCCGTTTTGGGGCAGTTTATACGCTTCCAAAGTAGGTTTAAGGGGCCGCTTCAACCATAACGGCCGTCTATTCCCATCCGGGCTAACCTCCCACGCCGGCCGCGTCATAGCCACCCACTCCCGGTAAACCGCCATAGATTTGTTCGTATCCACCCACACATCCCCATACTTCTCACCCGGCACCGCTTTCCGCACGTTCACCGCCTTTTGCAGCCAGCAGTGCGACCCGCTAATCGGGTCGGGGTGTACGGCGTGGGTCAGGTTTTGGTGAACCCCCACCTCCTTCCACCAAATCCGGCTGGTGTCGGGGTCAAAGGTGGGCCACGGCCGCGCCTGGCTCAGAATGTTGAGCTTGTGGCCGCCCTGCCCGTCATCTTCCAGCGAAGCCACATTGGTCATGCCAGGGTTGCCCCCCATATCCTCTTGCAGCCGCCACCGTCCCAAATGGTGGCTCATCGCCACAATGCCGGGCTTGATTCCCTCCGTTACCCACACCTTGTCAATAAAATAGCCAATTTCCGTTTCCACCCGCACCAAATCGCCCGTCACCATCCCCAGCCGTTCCGCATCCGACGGGTGCATCCAGACCGGGTTTTTGTGGCTGATTTCATACAGCCATTTGGCGTTGGCACTGCGCGTGTGGATCAGCGTTGGCAGGCGGAAGTTGGGCAGCAGCAGCATGGCTCCCTGGCTGCGGTCAATGTTGTCTGGGTGGACGTGGCTTTTAATCGGCCAGGGAATGGTATACTCTTTCTCCGACCAGCCCCATTCGTGCAGCGTGGGGCTGAAAAATTCCAGCTTGCGGCTGGGGGTGTCCAGGCCAACCTTGGCCTCGCCGTCAATCATCACCCCGACGGCTTTGCCGCCGCGAATGATGATGTTCTTTTCGTTGATTTCGCTGGCGGAATCGAGCTTGACCTCTTTGGCGTAGGGGATGTAGTTGTTGTTTTTGACCTCAAACGCGCCATATTTTCGCATGTAGGCCAGCGGGGTTAACCCCTCTTTGGCGGCGGCTTCGGGCAAACCCGGCACGGCGTTTTCAAACTGCCACTGGTAATATTCATCTACGGTGATAATTTCGCCGGGGCGGTAGGGGCTTTCAAACCATTGGCGAATCCCCATGCTGCCGTCGGGATCCATCCGCGCCGACACTTCAATCCACCACTCGTTTTCTTCCCACACCTCGCCGGGGTTGGCCTCATGGGTGAAGCACACCTTGTGGCCGAGCTTTTCCAAGGCGACGCGGCGCACCGGCTGGCGGAAGGAAATCCACTGCCCGGCGTGGGTTTCCTGGCTGACCAGATCATGCCGTTCCCCGGCGTGGCCCATCGGCAGCACGTAGTCGGCAAACCAGGCGGATTCATTCCAGGTGGGGGTGAGGGCGATGTGGCATTTGATTTGCTCCTCGTTTTGCAGCGATTTGAGCCACATAAAGCCGTCGGGGTTGATCCACATCGGGTTATAGACGCGGGTGAAATAGACATCAATGTCGCCGCGCTGCTCTTCGAGGAAGTGTGGCAGGAGGAAGCTCATTTCGTAATGAGCCAGCGGCCATTCGTCGGCAAGCTGGAGGGTGTTCCAGGCGTTGCTGGCTGGCGGGTTTTTGAAGACGGCGGGGACAAATTTGTTCCAATTGTTGGCGGAGGTGCCGCCGGGGGTGCCAAAGCTGCCGGTGAGGACGTTGAGGAAGAAGATGCAGCGGGCTACCTGCCAGCCGCCCAGATTGCCGACGCTGGCGCTGCGCCAGGTGTGAGTTGCCAGCTTGCCGTCGCAGTTGGCAACATATTCGGCCGCTTCCTGAATGCGCTCAATCGGTACCTGCGCTTCTTCGGCGGCGCGTTCAAAGGTGAATTCGGCGTACAAATCCTTGAGCAGGGCATCAAAAAGGTCGAAAGTGAGCTTGGGAGCCTGGGAGATTTGAGATTGGAGAGTGGGACTGTTTACCGATAACTGACCACTGATGACTGCTTGCAGGGTGTCTTCCCAGTTGACCCAGCGGCGGACGTATTCTTTGTCATAACGGCCGTTTTTAATCAAATAATTTGCGATTGCCAGCAAAACCGTTTGCTCACTGCCCGGCCAGGTGGGCAGCCACACGTCGCTCATGCTGGCCGTGTTGCTCAGGCGCGGGTCAAAGGTGATCAGTTTGGCTCCGGCCATTTTGCCCTCGATGATGCGCTGGGCGTGGGGGTTGAAATAGTGGCCCGTTTCCAGATGGCTGGAGATAAGCAGGATGACGCGGGCGTTGGCGTGGTCGGGGCTGGGGCGGTCGAACCCACCCCAGAAGGTGTAGCCAGCACGGGCGCCGGCCGAGCAGATGTTGGTGTGGCTGTTGTGGCCGTCCACCCCCCACGCTTGAATGGCGCGGTTGGTGTAGCCATCTTCGCCGGGGCGACCGACGTGGTACATGATGCCATCACGCCGCTTTTCGCGGCTGGCCCGCATTTTGGCGGCAATTTCGGTGAGGGCTTCTTCCCAGCTAATGCGCTTCCACTTGCCTTCGCCCCGCTTGCCCACCCGCTTTAGCGGATAGAGGATGCGTTCGGGGTCATAGGTTTGGTTGTGGGTGGCGGGGCCTTTGGCGCAGTTGCGGCCACGGCTGCCGGGGTGTTTGGGGTTGCCCTCAAACTTTTTGATCTCCAGCGTTTCTTTGTCTACATAGGCCAACAGGCCGCAGCCGCTTTCGCAGTTGAAGCAGGTGGTGGGGATGAGCATGTAGCGGCGGGGAACCCGCTTCGGCCATGCCTTGCCGTCCCACTCCACCCAATCGTCCCAATGTTCGGGCGGGGGGTAGTTGGATAAACGGCCGTCTGGATGCTGCACCGAAATCATCTCCACATTTTTGGCTTCGGTGAACTGGGGCAATGCCGTTCCCGCTACGTTGGTGATGCCGCTGCCGTGGGCGTGTGCCTCTTCCGGGTTGCCCAGGCGAAGCATGGTACTCATCAAATTTAGAATGCTGCGTTTTTCAGTCATAAAACTCTCTCATTGACGTGCCTGTTGAAATCAGGCACAATGTTGCTATATCAGATGAGGATATAGGCTTGAAATGACGATTCGTTCTCACTCAGTTGTAATACCTGAACCTCTTTATCAGCAGATTCGACGGCAAGCAGAGGGTGCCAAAATATCGGTTGATGCTTTTGTCCAGCGAACAATGGCACGACATCTTCCACCGTCAGTAGAAGATGATTTGCCAATTGAAGTACAAACAGAGTTGCGGGCGATGGCACAGCTTTCGGATACTGTGCTTTGGCAAATTGCGGAGAGCCAGATGAACCCGGACAAAGTTGCTCTGTATGATCTGATGCTTGAACGCTTGCACGCCGAGATGTTAACCAGTGAAGGGCATACATTGCTTGCTCAACTGCGCGAAGAAGCAGACCTTCTTCAGTTGCGAAAAGCACATGCCTATGCTCTTCTGAAAAGCCGAGGGCATGAACTGCCCTCTTTAGAGGCGTTAAAAAATCAGTCGCATTCATGAGTCGCTCTTATGTGTCAGCGGCGGTAAGAAGGGAGATCGCTGAAAAAGATCGCCATCGCTGTGCTTACTGTCTGTCCTCAGAAGTCCTTTCTGGTATCGCGCTTGCCATTGACCACATTGTTCCCGTTTCTGCTCAAGGGAACAGTGAACCGGATAATCTTTGTTTAGCCTGTCGCTCGTGTAATGAATTCAAGGGCAACCAACAGGTTGCTTTGGACTCCGTTTCGGGTGAGTTTGTGCCTCTTTTTAACCCACGCCAGCAGCTTTGGTCAGACCATTTTTCTTGGCAGGACGAGGGAGTGCGTATTGAGGGTAAAACGGCCGTTGGTCGGGTAACGGTTGAAGCATTGAAACTCAATAACTCACTCATTGTTAAATCACGCAGTCGCTGGGTTCAGGTCGGGTGGCATCCGCCACGCGACTAGCTGTTTGGTACTTCCTGCGGAGCCATGACGAAAGCGTATTCAAACAGGTAGAGGCCGACGATGGCACAAACGGCCGTTACTGCCCCAATCAACGCCCCATCAATCAACAGCAGCAGCAGTGGAAAGACGTGGCCGACGAGAATGCTGCCGCGCCAGAAATAGTTTTTGTAGGTGCCGTGGCTGATGGCGTGGGCAGCGGTGGCGGCCACCTCGCTGGCGTGGGGGACGGTAAATTCGCCCACAAGGGTGACAAACAGATCCACGATGAGGGCGGTGACAAAGGCGATTCTGGCGACGTGGGCGATGTCGGCGGGCAGGTTGACAAACAGGTTGAGCAGGAGCAGGAATCCGCTGCCAGCCATAAATGCCTGCACGACGAGGTGGAAGGGGAGCAGCGGGCTTTGCCACAGGTCGCGCCCTTCGGCCTGAGCAAAGAGGAAGGCGGTGTAAACGGCCGTTCCCAGCGCAAACGGCAGCCCCAGCCACAGGAAAATATCGCGCACAATCGAGTCGTAGCTGTACAAATAGCTGCCCAGTTCAAACAGCCACCACATACCGCCGATGGTCGTGAAGCCGATGAGCAATACCGCGCCGCGTGCCAGCCAGCTTTTCCACTGCGGCCGCAGCAAAATGTAGAGGAAGCGTTCTGGTTTTTCCAGGTCGTAGACCAGCAAGCCGGTGGTGAGACCGATAAAGAGCAGCGAGGCAAACCCGGCGACAACTGCCGTTAACCCGTCGAAAGCGAACCAGCCCAACCCCCAGCCTAAACTGAGCAGCATAAAAATGCCGGAGCCGATGCCTTTGGTGACGAGGTAGGCGGGGACGGGCCAGTGCCAGGGGATTTTGTGCTGTTGGTTATAGGCGACCTGCACCATTTGTTCGGCTAAACGGCCGTTTGCCAACTGAATCGGTCCTTGCCACGGCTGTCCTTGCGGTTGCCCTGTGCGAAGTGCCGTGCCATTAGAGTGGGTAGCGTGGGGTGTGGGGTGTGGGGCGTGGCTTGCTCTCCCGCTCCCCTGCTCCCCTGCTCCCCTGCTCTCATGTCCGCCCGCGTGCAGCGGAATCACATCCGCCCACATAAACGTTTCCGGGGTGCGGTCAGTGGCGGTGGGGTGCATTACCACGTCGTTGCCTTCAATGTAGAACAGTTTGGGCGCGGTGCCTTGCTCCGGCTTCCGCACCGTCACATCGTTGCGTGCCAGAAGCTGGCTGATTTTGCTGGCGGGGTCGTTCATGTCACCGGCAATGATTGCTTGTTCGGGGCAAACGACCACGCAGGCTGGCTCCAGGCCAATGTCGGTGCGGTGGGCGCAGTAGTGGCATTTGGCGGCGGTGTGGCTGTCGGGGTCAATGTAGATGGCATCGTAGGGGCAAGCTTGCAAACACGCCTTGCAGCCGATGCAGAAGCTGTTGTCAAACTCCACAATGCCGTCTTCGCGCTGGTACATGGCTTGGGTGGGGCAGATGCGGACGCAGGGTGGGTTGGCGCAATGGTTGCAGCGGGTGACCTGGAAATGGCGGCGGCTGTTGGGGAAGGTGCCGGTTTCGACATATTTGACCCAGGTGCGGCTGACGCTGAGGGGGACTTCATTCTCGCTTTTGCAGGCAACGGAGCAGGCGTGGCAGCCGATGCACTTCCGGTTGTCAATGACAAAGCCGTAGTTTTTGCCTGCGGTGGTCAGTTCAACGGTCATAGGGTTCTCCACTTCTTGGTTGGTGCTGGATGTAGAAGATAAAACGGCCGTTTTCTTCATACACATCCAGCAGCGGATTTTTGCTTTGGCGGCACCAGGCGGCCATGTTGGAAGGAGCCGTCAGATCGGTGGCGATGATTTGTAGCACCTGCCCCGGCGCAAGCGTTCGCAGCGCGTGCAGTGTCGAGATAACCAAATGCGGACAGCGCAGTCCGCTGAGGTCGAGCGTGTGATGGGCAACAGGTGTCGTTAAGGTCATCTTTGTAAGCGATACACAATAATTGATAGATGATGCTACTTTTTTAGCGGGGTGAGTATAGAGGATTTTGTGACAGGAATTGTCACTATTTGTGGTGATCTTTTTGTCATTAAAAAGGGGGACAAAAGGGCAAGACGAGTCGTCAGCAAATCGTGTACGACTCAGAAGGGTCGGTATTTTGATTCGGAACAAGTAACAGGTTGCAAGTAGCAAGTCACCTTGGCCAACAGCCACTTGCTACTTGTAACCTGCCACTTGCATCTGGTGTCAAGCATGCTGTTTAGTGATGAGCCGTTAAAACTTCAGCGGTCTCGACGGTGTAATGAACTTTTTAATGCAGCCAGTATATAGTACTTGAGTACCGTTTTTGCAGTTTATTAAGCGGGTGTTGGTCAAATTCAACCATTGTATTGGTAAAACAGCAGTAACGTTAGCCAAAAAGGGTACAACTATATGTCTCGCTTTTGCCAGCAACGGCCGTTTGCCGTTGTTGCCATTTTCTTTATTCTGCTTCTCAGCCACTTCGCCCACGTTAAAACCATTGCTGCCCAAATGTACCAACCGACTGCCGTTGGTTCCATCACCATTGTCAATGCTACGGTTCCGGCCGGCGGCACGGGCTTTTTTTACTATGGCGGGCTGGGCAGTTTTTTTCTCGATGATGGGCAAGCACACCAGGATACCAGCGTTGCCGTTGGCGACATAGCGATGCAGCAAAGCGTTCCCGCCGGGTGGCAACTGCACATTAGCTGCGTTGGCGGCAGCACCACCCTCCTGGCCGATGGCGTGACCATCCATTTGGCCGATGGCGATGCCGTGGTTTGCACCTTCACCAACAGCGACGTTGGCGGTTCCATTACCATCTACAACATGACCAACCCGGCCGGCGGGGCCGGCTTTTTCTATTTTGGCAGCGTGGGAAGCTTTACCCTCGACGATGGACAATCACATCTGGCTGACAATTTACTGCCCAACGACTACACCATTTTACAAACCATTCCGGCCGGCTGGACACTGACGGTAAACTGCACGGGCGGCGATTTCACCGCCCAAAGCGAAGGGGTGGTGGTGCATCTGGATGCCAACGAGGCGGTCGTTTGCACCTTTAGCAACAGTGACGTGGGCGGATCGATCACCATTGTCAATGCTACCAGCCCGGCGGGCGGCACGGGGTTTGTCTACAGCGGAGGTTTGGGTGGCTTTTCGTTGGCTGATGAGCAGCAAATGCAGCAGGCTGATTTGCTGCCGGGGGCGTATAGCGTGGTGCAGCAGGTTCCGGCGGGGTGGCTGCTGGAAATTAGCTGTACGGGGGGGGACACAATGCCGGTGACAAATGGGGTGGATATTCAGCTTGATGCCAATGAGGCCATTGTTTGCACGTTTACCAACACCGATGTCGGCGGCTCGATTACCATTGTTAACGCTTCAGTGCCGGGCGGTGCGGTTGGGTTTTCCTATTTTGGCGATTTTGGGGTGTTTACGCTGGATGATGGTCAGAGCCGCGTGGAGAGTGATTTGTATCCGGGGGATTTTGCTATCAGTCAGGGAGTGGCGGCACCGTGGGTGTTGGCAATTAGCTGCGTGGGTGGCTCAACCACGCCGTTGGGGGGGAATGGGGTGACGGTTCACCTGGCGGCGAATGAGGATGTTGTTTGCACCTTTACAAATACCGATGTCGGTGGCTCAATAACCATTGTCAACGCGGCGTCACCGGATGACGGGACGACGTTTGCCTATTTTGGCGACGTGGGGAGTTTTTCGCTGGGGAATGGGGGGAGCAAAACGGCCGTTAATCTCTACCCCGGCGATTACGACATTCAGCAAACCATTCCCCCCGGTTGGCTGCTCAACATAGACTGCCTGGGTGCCAGCACCACGCCAATCAGCGAGGGGGTGACGGTTCACCTGGCGGCAAACGAGGCTGTGGTGTGCCACTTTAGCAACACCTTTATTGGTGGCTCCATCACCATTCATGTGGAAACCGATCCTGCCGGTGGCACCGGGTTCACCTTCATTGGCGGTCTGGGGACGTTTGTGCTGGATGATGGGCAGAGCCGAACGTTTTCGGGGCTATTGCCGGGCGATTATGCCATTTTTGAGCAGCCGCCGGGGAGTTGGCAGTTGGAAACGGCCGTTTGTGACAACGGCCAGGATCCACGAACCGGGGTAGATTTGGCAACGGGCGATGATTGGCACTGCACGTTTGCCAACATCCCCGGCCCATCGGCCGTTTCGCTCCAAACCATCCACGCTGCGCCAGCCTTCACGCCCCCCGATTCGCTGGCCGTTTGGGTTTTGCCGCTTGTTTTTGGCAGCGTCATAGCCTTCCGCCCGCGCCGATTCAAATGAGCAATCAATGGCTGCCATCAAGCTGGGCTTGAGCCTGGGCGGCCCAGTCGCTGCCGGGGGCGAGGGTGATAATTTGGCTGAAAGTTTCTCGCGCAACGGCCGTTTCTCCCAAATGGTCATAAATCAGGCCCAGATCGTACAGGGCGGGGAGGTAGTCGGGCTGTTGGGAAACGGCCGTTTCCAGCACCCCCACCGCCTCCTCCAGCCGCCCCGCATTCCCCAGCGCTGTCCCCAGGCTGGTATACGCCTCCAACAGCTGCGGGTCGTGGCTGATGGCCTGCTCATAAGCCGCAATCGCCTCCTCTAGCCGCCCCTGCAGTTGGTACAGGTTGCCCAGCCCGTGGTGCGCCAACGCCAATGACGGATCGGCCGCCAGTGCCGCCTGAAAAGCGGTTTCGGTGGCGGCCAGGTTGCCCCGTTTTTGCTGCGTCACGGCCAAATTGTAGTGCGCTTCGGCAAAGGTGGGGTTGAGGGAAACGGCCGTTTCAAACGCCCCCACCGCCTCCTCCAATCTTTCTTGCTGGCTCAGCACCAGCCCCAGGCTGTTGTGCAGATCGGCGGCATCAGGCACCAGAGCCACCGCTTCGCGGAAAGCGGCTTCGGCGGCGGCAAAATCCCCCGCTTCGTAGGCGGCCAACCCGTCGGCATAAACGACGTTGGGGTCAATGGGAGAAGTGGGGGTAGCAGGAACGGCCGTTACCGTCGGCGTTTGTACCAGCGGCGTACCGGCCACAATGTCGGCCGGGTCGGTGTTTGCCAGCGTGGTAAACGCCAGCACCGTCACCGCCAGCGGCAGTGCCAGCATCACCAGCAAACCAAGAAGGAGAGAGCGATTTTCAAATACCATAGTTAAGAATCAATAGGACGCTGATTTTCCTGATTTTCCTGATTGATATGGGGATTGGGGATTGAAGATTGGAGATTAATGAACCTTCATCAATCTCCAATCTCCAATCTCTACTTTCTGCCCGGTACAATGAGGGGCAGCACCATTAGCCAAACGAATCTTTTCTTGTTCATATTGTAGCTCTCTGACGAAGGGCGAAAGACGGCGGACGGAAAAACCCTGCCGTCGTCGGTTGTCGGTCGTCCGTCGTCCGCCCTCAATTCGCCCCCACCAAATTCCGATCCAGCGATCCCATCAGTGTGGCAAGGCCGGGGGCGGTGCCGGTTTGTAGCTGCACCAGATAGGCATAATGCCCATCTTGCGCCAGCAGCTCCGCGTGCCGCCCCGTCTCCACCACCCGCCCCTTGTCCATCACCACAATCTGGTCGGCATCGCGGATGGTGGAAAGGCGGTGGGCGATGATGAAGGTGGTGCGCCCCTGCATCAGCCGATCCAGCGCACTCATCACCAAATCCTCCGATTCAGCGTCCAGCGCGGCGGTGGGTTCGTCCAGAATCAGAATGGGGGCATCGCGCAGCAGGGCGCGGGCGATGGCAATCCGCTGCCGCTGCCCGCCGGAAAGCGTGCCGCCCCGTTCCCCCACCACCGTGTCGTAGCCATCGGCCAACTGCTGGATGAAACCGTGGGCGTTGGCGGCTTTGGCGGCGGCAACAATTTCGTCATCGCTGGCTTCTGGCCGGCCGTAAGCGATATTTTGCCGAATGGTGGTGGCAAACAGCACCGACTCCTGCGGCACAATGCCAAACTGCCGCCGCAAATCTTCCAGCCGATACTCCCGAATGTCGGCACCATCGAGCAGAATACGGCCGTTGCTAATCTCGTAAAAGCGCAGCAGCAGGCTTGCCAGCGTTGATTTGCCCGCCCCGGTGCCACCCACCAGCGCCACCACCTGCCCCGCCTGCACCGACAAATCAACGCCGCGCAAAATCGGCTTGTCGGGGGCGGTGGGGTAATAAAACGCCACCCCCTTAAACTGGATGTTGCCCCTGGCGCGGTGCAGCGGGCGCGGGTTGGCGGGTTCCGCCACGGTGACGGGGGTATCAAGAATTTTGCCCAGCCGGTCGCCGCTGGCCGCCGCCTTTTGCAGCGTCGCCGCCAGCTTGCTGAACTTCCGCAGCGGGCTATACATATCCTTGAGGTAGCTCATAAAAATGAGCAGCTCACCAACAGAAAATTGCCCCACCAGCACTTGCGAAACCCCATACCAAATGATGGCGGCGGTGCTGGCGGCCTGGACAAAATCAATGACGGGGCTAAAGGAGGCTTCCCAGCGGATGGAGCGCAGCCCGGAGCGAATCCGCTTTTCGCCGTACTCTTCAAACAATGCCTGCTGGTAATCTTCGCGGCCAAATGCTTTTACTTCCCGAATCGCGCCCAGTGTTTCCAGCGTCAGGTTCATCATTTCCCCTTCCTGTTCGCGGGCTTCGCTGGCGGTGTCGCGGATGTTGCGGCGGAAGGTGACGTAGAGGAAGAGGAGCAGGGGGACATAGGCGAGGACGATGACGGAGAAACGCCAGTTGACAAAGAGCATGACCCCGGCAAAACCGAGGAATTTGACGATGTTGATCAGCAGTTCGCCCATGCTGCCCACCAGGGCGACCATAATTTTGCCTGCGTCTTCGGTGACGCGCTTGAGGACATCACCCAACCGGCTTTGGTCGTAGAAGGCGAGGGGGAGCCGCTGGACATGCTGGAAAACCTGGGTGCGTAAAAAGAAGGTGGAACGCTCCTGGATGAGGCCGCTGAGGTATTCATAGGCGAAGGAGGTGGCTCCCTGGAAGATGACGATGACGAGGAGTGCGAGGCCAAGAACGGCCGTTAACAACCGCTGATCCGTCCCCACATTCGCCAGCAGCCAGTCGCCAACAGGCCCGGTTAACGGCCGTCCGCCAATCACGTTGTCAATGATATATTTCACCGGCCACGGGGCGATGATGTCCAGCAGAGCCACCAGCACAATCATCATCACTGACAGCACCAGCAGCCCCACATACGGCGTGAGATAGCGCAAATAGCGGGCATCAATGCCGATGAGAGGGATGTAGTTTACGTCACTGCGTTTCTTGCGTTTGCGTTGTTCACTCATAGAGGAAGGAGATTGGGGATTAGGGATTGGAGATTGGAAATTGCACGAGCGAAGCGACAATCTCCAATCTCCAATCTCTAATCACTTATTAGACAAATAACAACTGCCCATCGTTAACGGCCGTTTCCGTCCGCACCAGCATCTCATCAAACAGATGCGCCAGGCCGGGGCGGGGGGCGATGACGTTGAGCAGCCGGAAATAGGTGGCCGCTTCGTAAAAAGCAACCCGTTCCCAGAACGCCTCGTTCACGGCAACGTGCCAACTATAGCTCTCTTTGAACAGTTCGGCATCCTCTGCCAGGGCATCAAAATCCCCCAAATGATCCAACCCCAGAAAGCGCATGTGGGCAACAAAATTGGCAACGTCAATGGCCGGGTCGCCCAGTGCCAGCAGGTCAAAATCAATCAGGGTCAGCCGCAGCCCGTCGAACAGAAGCTGGCTATAGTAGAAGTCACGGTGAATGGCAACGGCCGTTTCTGGCTCCTCCACGTCTTCTGCCCACCGTTCCAACTGCTGGCGTAACTGGCTGATGATGGGGCGGGTAAACGGCCGTTCTGCCACCACCGTCGCCGCATACGGCCGCAGTGCCGCCACCTCATTAGCCAGGGTATAGGGCTTGAGCGCATACGACCGCTGCCGCGCCAGCACGGTCGGTAGCTTGCTGTTGTGGAGCTTGGCTAATCCTTTGGCTGAGGCAGGCATGAGCGGGGTGAGGAGGGTGGTGCTTACCAGCGCATCCAACGTTTGCCCCGCCGCTTTTTCCTGCACCAGCATCCGCATTTTGGGAATATAGGCCAGCACGCGGGGGACGTGGATGTTGTCGGTGGCGTGGGGGCCAAAGCCGTGGTGCCACAGCGCGTCTTGCAGGGCGAACAGCCGCTGCCCGCGCTCGTCGCGGAACACTTTGCCAAAGATTTCGTGTTCGGTGGGGAGGTTGGTTTGGGGAGAACGGCCGTTTAGCCGATACCCCAACACCGCCCGCCGACGCGGTTTGTACTTAAACACCGCGATGTCGGCCACGCTTTCAATCCCCAGCTCCGGCAGTTCGGCCGCCAAATAAGCGGCGGCCAAATCGGGGCGGGTGGCGCGATACAGCTTGTCACGCAGTTTGTTGTCAAAAATGGGCAGTTGGGGGGCAACTGCGGGCATGGGCTGCGGGGCGAGCAGGTTGATGATGGTGGTGGCATTTTGCGCCCAGGTGTGGTTTTGCAGCACATATTCCGCGCCGCGCCACCCCATGTCCCGCCGCAGTTCCGGGTCATTTGCCAGCTTGCGAATGTAGGCGGCCAGCACCCGGCTGTTGCCCGGTGGGTAAAGATAGCCAGTGTCGCCGGGGCGAATGATGGCACCCTGTTGCCCAGCGTTGGCGGCAACGGTGGCCGTGCCGCAGGCCAGGTATTCAAACAACTTGAGCGGCGAGTAGTAAAAATGTTCCAGCGAACGGTGGGGCGAAACAGCAATGTCCATGGCGGAAATGTAGGCTGGCACCTCATGGTGGGGTACAGGGCCGGTGACGGTGGCGGCATCGCTGAGACCGTGGGCGGCAAGCTGCTGCGCCATGTCATCGGGCATTTGGCCGACGAGCAGCAAATGATAGCGGCTGTCGGTTTGGCGGAGGTAGGAAACGGCCGTTAACAGCGTCTCCAAATCATGCCAGGGGCGCGGTCGGCCGACAAACCCCACCACAATTTTGTCTCCCAAATCGTGGCGGTGATGCACATCCCCGCCGCGCACCGCCGGGTGGAACTGCTGCGGGTCAACGCCGTTGGGCAAGACGTGGATCCGCTCCCGCGCTACCCCTTGCTCGGCGGCATAGTCGGCCAGCCAGCTAGAGACCGCCAGCAGGTGGGTGGCGGCGCGGAATTGCCGCTGCTCAACCGCCGCCGCCAGCGTCTCATCCGCCACCTCGCGGTAGAGTGCCGCTTCCAGCCGCAGCGGGGCGTTGACTTCCAGCAGTAATGGCAGCCCGGTGGCCTCACTTAACCGCGCCCCTACATCGCTCCACAGCGAATACCGCTCATAAATGGCATCGTAGGGCTGGCGTTGCAGTTCTGCCAGGCAAAATTCGTATAGCGAGTTATTGCACTGCTCGACAAACACCCCCATTGGCTGATCGTGATGCGTCAGCAAGGGGGCGGTGAGCAGGGTGGCCTGCGGCGCGGGGCCATCGTCGGGGCCGGGGCGCGGCGTGACAATGGTTACATGGTTTCCGGCGGCGACGAAGGCGTTGCACAACATGCGAACGTGAACAGAGGCTCCTTTGTGGCCGCGCACGGGAATGCCTCGGTCGGCAGAAAGGTAGAGGATGTTCATAGCGCTGCAAAGACCTCCTCCAACGGCATGGGGACGGGCAGTTGGGGCAGGGGCAGCTCGTCAATCAGGGTTTGGATGGTGTTGTTGGGTTGGGGTGCGGGTTGGCCGGGTTCGGCCAGCCAGGTGAGCAGTTGGCCGACGTTGTGGCGCACGTCAAAAACGGCCGTTGCTTTTTCCCGGCCGCCTGCCCCCAGCCGCTGCCGCATCTGCGGGTTTTGCAGCAAAATGGCGAGGGCTTCGGCCAGGGCTTGGCTGTTGTTGGGGGGAACGAGTAGCCCGTTTTGGCCGTGGTCAATGATTTCGGGGATGCCGATGAGGTGGGTGGAAACGGCCGTTAATCCCGTTGCCATCGCCTCCAGCAGCACCGTCGGCAGCCCATCCCGGTTGCCATCGGCGGCAATGGTGCAGGGCAGGGCAAAAACGGCAGCGCGGCGGTACGCTTGCAGCACCTTGTCCTGCGGTTTGGCTCCCACCAGCTTTACCTGAGTTTGCAATCCCAGCCGTTCAATTTGCCCCTTTAATGCTTCTTCTTTTTCTCCCTTGCCAATGATTTCACAGCGAAAATCAATGCCCCATTGACGCAGCAGGGCGCAGGCATCAATCAGCACATCAAACCCCTTCTTTTCCACCAGCCGCCCCACGCCCAGAATGAGGTTGGGCTGGCGCGGGGTGGTGCTGGGGCGGAAGCGGCGCAGGTCAATGCCGTTGTAGAGGCAGCGCACATCGGCCGGGGTGTCGCCGAGCAGGGTTTGCAAGTGCTGCTGGTTAAACTGGCTGACGGTGACGACAAAGCGGGCGGCGGCGATTTTTTGCACCAGGGAGGCGGGCTGTACGCTGTCGTGGAAGATATCTTTGGCGTGGGCGGTGAAGCTGTAGGGCAGGCCGATAAGCTGCTGGACGAGGTTGGCGACGCGGGTGGCGCTAGTGGCAAAGTGGGCGTGCATTCCGTCCACGGGGTGGCGCAGCAAATGGTCGGCAATGTAACCAGCCTGTAAAAACCGTTTGAGGATGAAGGGGTTGCCTTTGCTGGCGGTGGCATCGTAAACCTGCTGGTAGCTGGCGGGTAGGCATTGACGCAGGCGGCGGTGGGCTTCGCGGATGCGGTCGGGTTCCATTTCCGGGTTTTGCGGTACGTAGATGACGTTGGCTTTGACTTTGGCGAGGTTGGCATGAAAACGGCCGTCGTCGGGTTTCCGCAGCGAGTAGATGCGAACATCTACGCCGCGCCGCTCCAGCTCCAAAATTTCGTTGACCACAAAGGTTTCGGAGAAGCGTGGGTACATTTTGAGAATGTAGGCGATTTTTAAGTTCATTGGATGAATGGGGATTGGAGATTGGAGATTGGAGATTGTGAACCTTCATCAATCTCCAATCTCCAATCTCTAATCACTATGATTGATAAAACTCGTTAACCAGAACCGTTTGTTCATTGCTGGGCATGGCTGGCTGGGTGAGCAAACGGCCGATTTCGGCACTGACCCGCTGCAGCCCGTTGAGGTTGAGGGTGGCGGTGGGGGCGGGGGCGGCTAGGGCGGTGGTGATGGCGTGGTGGAGCCGGTCGGGGGTGGCTTCGCGGCTGTTGAGCGTGTGGACAAGCCCCCGTTCGGCCAGCAGGGTGGCCCGCATTTGCTGTTCGGCGCGGACGTGGCTGCGGGGGATGAGGAGGGCGCGTTTGCCCAGCGACAAAATTTCGCAGACGGTGTTGTAGCCTGCCATGCTGACCACCAGATCGGCGGCGGCGAGGTAGCTCATCAGGTCGGGGGTGAATTCGCGCAGAGTTAGATTTGGCAGGGCGGCAGCTTGTTGCAGCAGCTTGCGCTTGCTTTGCGCCATCAGTGGCCCGGTGACGATGAGGGTGTGGGCGAGGGGCTGCTGCTGGCTGCGGAGCATATCGAGGTATTGCTGGATGATGCTGTAGCCATCGCCGCCGCCGCCGACGGTGAGGACGATGAGCGGCTGGCCGTCGCTGAGGCTGAGTTCACGGCGGACGCGGGCGGGGTCGGTGGTGGGGTGGGGTCGGCCGAGATAGCCACAGGGGGTGAGTTTGGAAACGGCCGTTTCTGGTAGCCAATACGCCGTCGCCGGGTCAAAAATATCCGGTTCACCATAAAGCAAAATCCGGTCGTACACCTCTTCCAGCAGCGGGTAGATGCCGCCTGCCGCCCATTCCGCCTGCGTTTTGGCTGGGGAATCCTCAATGTCGCGCATTCCCAGCACAATTTTGGTTTGGGGCGACCATGTTTTGAGGTGGCGCAGCGTGGGCAGCAGCTCCCCGTGAACCCCGGCGGGGGATTTATCTACCAGCAGCAGGTCGGGGCGAAACGCCTGGGCGGCCTGCAAAATCATCTGCTCGCGCCAGCTTATGGTTTGGCGCAGCGTTAGCGGCAGGGTGCGGGCTTTGTAGGCGCCGCTGGAACGTTTGCTGAGGGCGGGCAGTTTGATCATGTCCAGCCGGGGGGGAAGCTGGAACGCTCCGGCGAGCATGGAGCCGGTGAGCAAGAGTTGGTGGCTGTGGGGAATGTCCTGGGCAAGCTGCCCGGCGATGGTGAGGCTGCGGCGCAGGTGGCCGAGGCCGTAGGTGTCGTGTGAATAGAGTAAAATGCGAATCTTAGCTGCCATTTCTGTTTCCTTTGTTTATAAGTGATGTTTGGTTGGAAAAAGTAACGGCCAATTGTTGGCTGGAGAAATGAACGTGGTGGGTGGGGGAAACGGCCGTTTGTTCCCCGCTTGTTTCATGGTTGGCAGCAACAGGCTGGAGCAGCAGCACTTCTGGCTGGTGGAGCAGCTGCGGCCGGGGCGCAAGTAGATCGGTCTGGGTGGTGGCGGCCAGCGTGCTGGGCAGCAGCGCAAACAGGCTGATAAACGTCACCAGGACAGCAGGTAGCAAAAGTAGTGGCAATTGCCAAAACAAAGGTCGTGTGGGCATCGTATGCCTCCAATATTCAGCTAATGGTTAAAAACTGCGGATAAAGTTGGGTGCAATGGTGGCTGCGGTCAGTTTGCCGACGGATCTCCTTTCACACGGCAAGCTGACCACAGCCAGACCAACGGGCGTTAGGACGATTGTTTAACGCATTGGTCACTCATGATGCCGCGATTTGAAGTGGGGATGTCGCCGCTTGCCAGCCGTTCCAGGCTGGCGGCGATGTTGGGCAGCCCGGCGCCAAGGTTGCCAGCAAAGGCAGGGTTGAGGGGGTCGAGGTTTTCGCTGGTGTGGGCGATGAGCAGGGCGATGTCGCGGACATTAATGGCTGGGTCAAGCTGGCGCAGCAGGGCGGCTTGCCCGGCAACAAAGGGGGCGGTCATGGAGGTGCCGCTCCACCAGGCGTAGCTGCCGTTAGGGAAGGTGCTGTAGATGGCATCGCCGGGGGCGGCGTAGGCGACCCAACTGCCGTAGCTGGCGAAATCGGCTTTGTGGCGGGTGGCATTAACGGCCGTTACTCCCAACACGCATTGCGTGGCCGCTGGGTGCTGCTTCTCCTTGTTGCCCAAATTGCCCGCCGCGCCGACCACCACCACGCCCCGCGCGGTGGCGTAGCGAACGGCCGTTTTCAGCGTGTCGGAATGGCTTGCCATGCCCAAACTGAGGTTGATGACATTGGCACCCTGTTCGGCGGCAAACACCACAGCTTCGGCCACGCTAAACACGTCGCCGCGCCCGTTGCTGGCAAGCACCCGCAGCGGCATGATGCGGGCATCCGGAGCCACCAAATGGACGATACCAGCAACGTGGGTGCCGTGACCGCCGACATGGCCCCGGCTGGGGTCGCCGCTGAGTTCGTCATCCGGGTCGCTGTCGCCGTCCACAAAGTCGTAGCCAGTGATGATGGCATCGGCCAGGGCCGGGTGGTCAAGGTCTACGCCGGTGTCTACAATGGCGACAATGGTGTCGGCACCGGTGCTGAGGGCGTGGGCGGGAGTCAAGTTGAGCAGATCGGCGGCGTATTGCTCGCCATATGGCGCGTCATCTTCGCCGCCCCACACCCAGGCAGAGCTGCCGATGGCTTCGGGAGTTTCGCTGAGGTAGTTGGGTTCAGCAAAAAGCAGGCGCAAATCTAGTGCCATTGTTTCAGCCAGCTCTTTGGGGTTGGTGCCGGGCGGGGTTTGCAGCAGGTAGAGGTCGGTAACGGCCGTTAATTGCCGCAGTGTACTTGTGCTATAAGTCGCATTGATATCCGCAATCGTTGCCCCGGCCAGCGGGTTAAGCTGCACCAGCAGTTGATCCGCCACCTGCGGCGTTTTGTCTTTTGCCAGCACCGGGGCATAGCCAATGAAGAACAGGCCGAGGATGATGGTGGTCAAGATGAGGGGGGTAAGCTGTTGCGTGCCAAATAATCTGTTCATGTTCCTTTCTTCTCCCTAAGCAATAAATGTATTCCGATACATACCAAGTTATGTTTACTTTTGGTAAAAAGACGCAGATTTCGCCGCAGAGATCGCAGAGATTTACCTTTTTCTTCTCTTTCTCTGCGTCCTCTGCGTCCTTTGCGGTTCAAAACCTAGAATTGCCCCACCAAAATAAAAGGTGCCCAGTAGTAGGGGTGGGGGTATTGTTCCTTTAAGGCAAGCTGGGCAGCCCGCAGTGCAGCGGCATGGCCGTGCTGTTGTAACCGTTGATACCAGTCGCTCATAAGCTGGGCGGTGGTTTTGTCTTCCACCAGCCACAGGCTGACGGCTAGAGCGGCGGCTCCGGCACCGAGGAAGGCGCGGGAAAGCCCCAAGATTTCGTCGCCGCCCAAAATCTGGCTGCGCCCTGATTCGCAGGCACTGAGGACGACGAGGGGGTGGCGCAGCGGCAGGTTTGCCACGTCGCTGGCGGTGAGCCAGGCGTTGTGGAGCTTGAGGGCGGAAAACATGGGGTTGCCGCTGCGGAAGAGGCCGTGGCAGGCGAGGTGGAGAAGGCGGCTGTGGGGGGCGTAGTGGTGAAAAACGGCCGTTGTTGCCGCCTCATCCAAAAAGAGCTGCGCGTCGCCGACGGTGGCAGCAATGGCCTCTGCTTCGGCCACGACGTGGAGAATGGACGGGTCGGAGACACCCAGCACCAGAGCCGGGCCAGTTGTCTGGATGGGACGCTGCTGGCACAGGTTGAAAATGGTGGCACTGGGGGCGTAGGCAATTTCGTACTGGTCGAGCAAATAACGTTCGCCATTGAACAGGGCGTGGAAGGGAAGCTGGTGCAGCAGCCCGTGGGGGATGATGAGCAGGCGCGGGGTGGTGAGGGTGTGGGCAAGCGGGGCGATGAGCGCCTGGTGGAGCGTTTGCAGCACGGTTTGGGCGGAGCGTTCCAACTGCTTTTGGTGACGGCTGATAAATTCGGAGCCGACGCGGAAGCGTTGCCATTGAATGTCGAGCCGTTGCAGGGTTTGGCGAACGGCCGTTACGCTGCTCAATTGGCGAAACACGGTTAAACGGCCGTTGGCGTGCTGCACAAAGGCCAAAATTTCGTCGCCAATCATGTGGTAAGCGAGCATCGTGGTGTCGGTTGGCAGGTGGGGACGGCTGGGCAGAACGGCCGTTAGCAGCGGGTCGCCCTGCGGGGCAGCCGCCGGAAACTGGAGCCGCAGCCGGTTGATTTCCTGTTCCAGCCGCCGCGCTTGGCTGTTCAAATCACCCAGCAGCCGGGGCTGCCGTTCGCCCCCTTGGTCAAGCCCCAGCACCTCGTTGTAGATGGCGTTGAGATCGGCTTGCAACGCCTGTAGCCGAGCGGCGATGTCGCTGTTGGCTGGCTGCTGCACGGCAATGAGACCGGCCAATAGTTCGGCCAGGGTGCGGGATTTGGCCTGTTCGGCGGTGGCAAACGCCTGCTCCACGTCGTTTTGCAGCAGGTAAAGCTGGATTAGATCTTCATAGGCGGTCGTTTTGTCGTCGAGAAAGGAGAGGCGCAGGGCTTCGTGGGCCAGGTTGCCGCGCAGTTGTTCGATGTCGAAAACGGCCGTTTGCAGTAACTGCTGTGCTGCCGGGTATGCTCCTTGCAGCAGCCGCAGCCGCCCCAGCCGCTGGTTCACCCGGTAGCGCAAATGGGGCAGTGCCAGCGATTGGCTGATGGTTTGTGCCGCCAGCAGGTGGCTTTCGGCGGCGGTTGTGTCGGGCAGCAGCAGGTCGGCCAGCCGCAGCCGGGTAAAGAACGTTTGGATGGGCCAATTTTGGGCGCCGATTAGGGCAAACGCTTGCTGGGTCTGCTGCAAGGCTGCGCCCCGGTTGCCTTGTGCTGCTGCCAGCGCGGCCTGCTCCAGCAGCACGCTGACCCGCAAGGGTTGGTTGCCCACGGCGGCAAAAGCGTCGTTGGCGGCGGCCAGAGCCGTTGCCGCTTCGTCAAATTGCTGCTGGGCGCGGTGGGCGATGCCCAATCCCCACAAAGCGTGGGCGTGGTGGTGGGCCATGCCGGCCGAACGGAGCAGGCTTTCTACTTCCTCATACGCATTTTGCGCCTGGCTGAAAAGGTTGAGTGCCAAATACGCCTTGGCGCGACCCAGCAGCAAAATGTGGTGTTCGGCCAAGGCATCTTGCTGCTGGAAAAATTGGTGCGCCTGGTCAAACAGGGTCAAGCTTTGCTGGTAGTCGCCTAGCAGGAGCCGGGTTTCGCCCAGGTTTGTCCAGGTGCGGGCGAGGGAGAAGGTGCTGCCTTCGCTGGTGTAGAGGTCGGCGGCGGCGGTGAAGGCAGTGAGGGCGGCGCGGGCTTGCCCCAGGCTAAGCAAGACAAGGCCGCGATTGTTGCGAACGTGACCGAGCGGTTCGCGCATGTCGAGCAGTTGGTAGGTGGCTTCGGCCTGGGCGTAGGCGGCGATGGCTTCGTCATAGCGGCCGAGTTGTTCAAAGCAGGTGCCGCGATTGTGCTGGGCGAGGGCGGTGAGGGGGTGGGGAGAACGGCCGTTAATCCCCGCCAAAATCGCTTGCCCTGCCGCCAACGCTTCCTCATAACGCCCCGATTCACCGAGGACGTGCATGAGACCCACGTTGGTGCGGAGGGCTGCTTCGCCGTTGCCCAGCCGCTGGTAGCCAGCGCGGGCTGCAGCAATCAACTGAGCTGCGTGTCCAAACTCGCCGTTGAGGGCATAGGTTTGGGCTTGCAGATAGGCGGCAGGGGGGATGAGGGTTGGCAGGTTGTGGTCGGTGGCAACGGTGGCGCAAAGCACGGCCAGCCGCCGCGCATGGCCGGGGTTTGTCCGCGCCAGCCCGGTGGCATGGTCGAGCAGTTGGGTCAGGCCGGGTTCATCAATTAGCCCACTGGCTTGCAGCAGCAAAATTTGTGCTTCCACCGTAGGCGCAGCCAGCAGGTCGGCAATGAGAGTGGGATCAAAGGTGTTGCTCATCGGTTAGTTGGCCTGTAAGCGAAAGGGGGGTAGCTGCATTTCGCCTGAGTCGTTGCCGATGATGAGGGTGTATACGCCGTCGTGGAGGTCGGTGAAGTTGAATTCGCCGAGGTCGTTGGCGACGGTGAAGGTCAGGGTGTGTTCGTTTTGGTGCAGTTCCACCACAAAGGTGGCGAGGTTTTCGATGTCGGGGGAGAAGATTTGGCCGCTGAGGGTGAATGGTTCCTGGCCGGGCTGGATGGTGAGGGCGATGTCGGCAAGGTTGGAGGTGTAGAGAAGCTGGCGGGTGCCGGATTCGACGGCGGCGCGGGCGGCGGCGAGGCTGGGCTGGGTGTAGCTGTCGAAGGTGAGGTTGGCGAGGAGGCGTTGCCAGAGGGATAACGGCCGTTTTTCCTGGGCATAGGCGGCAAACTGGTCTTTGAGGGTTTGGCGTAGCCTGGCAGGGGGGGCGGGCAGGTTGATGGCGCGGCTGGTGCGGAAAAAGGTTTGCAGCCAGGCGGCGGTGGCCTGGGTGTCGGGGTCGGCGCGGGTGATGAGGTGGTTAATAACGGCCGTTTCTGTCTCGCTTAATGTCCCTTCTGCCCACGCTGCCAACTGTTCAAATGTGAGCTTGTTTTGTTCTGCCATACACAATACTCCCAAAATTTGTTTCTCTACTAGATAAGTGCCGCGACCAATACCCAAAAATACATCAATTTTTGATCAATTTGGCAGAATTTCCTTGAGCCGTGCCAAACAGCGGGCGCGTGTGGGGCCAATGCTGCCCACGCGCATGTTAAATTGGTGAGCAATGGCTTCATAAGTCGGCGAGTCAGGTTCAAAATAAAGTGCCAGCAGCAGTTGGCGGCAGCGGTCGTCAAGCTGGTTCAGGCCGGACATTACCCATTCCATCTGCTCTTGTTGCTCCCGCTGCTGCCGCAGGCTGTCGTCAACCTGGTTGGGGAGCGTTGCCAATTCTTCGGCCGGGGTTGCTTGCTCCCGCTGGCGGTGCGCCAGGGTGCGCCAACTGTGGCGGCGGGCAACCGTTGCCAGCCATCCCCCCAGCCGTTCATCGTCGCGCAGGCTGTCCAGGTTTTGCAGCAGCAAAATAAAGCTGTTCTGGGCAATGTCGGCCGCTTCGTCCCGGCTGAGGCCGTAATTGAGGGGAATGGCATAGACAAGCCGTTCATACCGGGCAACAAGCTGCTCCCAGGCAGCTTCATTTCCCTGACGGCACGCCTGAAGCAATGCCTTATCGGAGTGATTATGCAGGGTATGGCACATGGTTTATCTGAATTCGTCCTCGGTCAGGCCGTGTTTTTGCGCCAGCAGGGCGGCCTCAACGCGGCTTCGCACCTGGAGTTTTTGCAGAATGTTGGTCATGTAATGTTTGATCGTCTTTTCCGCCAGAAAAAGCTGGCTGCCAATCTCCCGATTGGTTAGCCCATCGGCCAATAGGGTCAGGATTTGCCGCTCTCGTTCAGTAAGTTCGCTGAACGGGTCTTTGGGGGTAACGGGATTGTGGGTCATTTCAAAAAGAATGCCACCGGCAAGCTGGGCGGAAATATAAACATCGCCGTCGGCGACGGTGCGAACGGCGGTGGCTAGTTCGCGGGCGGAAACCCCTTTCAAAACGTATCCCTTGGCTCCAGCCTTGAGGGCGTTGAGCAGGTTGTCCTGGTCTTCGGAGACGGTGAGCATGATGATGCGGACGATGGGGAAGGCGGAGGCGATGCGCTGGGCGGCGGAAATGCCCCCTTCGCCGGGCATGGTGATGTCGAGCAGGAGGATGTCGGGCAGATGTTCGGCGGCCAGGATGTAGGCTTCTTCGCCGCTGCTGGCTTCGGCGATGACGGTGAAGTTGGGTTGGCGGCTGAGGGAGGCGACGACACCGGCGCGGAAGAGGGGGTGGTCATCGGCGACGAGAATGCGGATGGGGTTGGGCATGGGTGTTGTTCCTTGGAGTGAAATGGATTGGAGATTGGAGATTGGAGATTTGTGAGGGTTTACAATCCCTAATCTCTGTTCGTTATTGGTTATTCAAAGCTTTCTTGGGTGTCCAAGGGTAGGGTGGCGTGGATGGTGGTGCCTTGGTTGGGGGTGCTGTGGATTTCAAATTGGCCGCCGAGCAGTTCGACCCGTTCGCGCATACCGATGAGGCCGAGCTGGGTGGGTGGGGTATCGGCTGGTGTTTCCTGGGGTGGCAGCCCTGGCCCTGCGTCGGAAATGGTGACGTGGAGGGTGGCGGGGTCGGCGGTGATGCGGACGGCCTGGGCTTTGCCCTGGGCGTGGCGGTAGCCGTTGGTGAGGGCTTCTTTGAGGAGGCGGTAGAGGGTGATTTTGACGGGAAAGGGAGCGTCGAGGGGGAGGGTGTGGAGGTCGGTGGTGACGGCGCAGCCGGTTTTTTGCTCGTGGTCGTGGATGGCTCGCTGGATGGTTTTGTGCAGGGTGGCGGTTTGGATTTCGGGCAGTCGCAGCCCGGCGGAGATGATGCGTAGCTCGCGCAGGGAGGATTGGAGGGCGAGGTGGATGGTGTTGAGGTCTTGCTGGGCATCGGGGGGGATGGTGGCATTGATTTCTTCGGCGAGTGGGTCTAGCCGCAGCAGGGCAAGGGCGAGGTCTTGGGCGGGGCCGTCGTGGAGGTCGGCGGAGATGCGGCGCAAATATTGTTCGTTGAGGGCGGTGGAGCGGGCGGCGGCGCGGCGGAGGCGGTTGTGGAGCTGTCTGTTTTGGGTGAGGAGGGTTTGGAGCTGGGTAACGTTGCTTTGCAGGGTGGCTTGCTGGCTGGTGATGGTGTTGCTGGCGCGTTGGACGAGGCTGGCGAGAAGGAGATAAACGGCCGTTATGACCCCCCCCACCGCTAACCAGCTTTGTATTTGGGCGGCGCGGATAACGGCCGTTAATTCATCCGTCGTCTGGTAAAACTCAGCCACGGCAATGATCTGGTCGCCTCCCTGCTGACGAATTGGGGCATAAGTTTCAATCAGCGTGTCCCAATGCTGGCGTTCAAACAGTTGCTCCGGGTCATCAAGGTGGCTGATTTCGGAGTCAACGTTGCCGTGTAGTGCTTGCGCCAATCCGCCCTGAATGGCAAATTGCTGTCCCACCAGTTCCGGGATGGGGCTGTAGAGAACGGTGCCGTTTGGAGACCATACTTTGAAAGAGACAATTTGTTGGCCGAGTGGGGTTGTGGCAAGCAGGTTTTGCAGGCTATCGAGGTCGGCGGGGGTGAGATCCTGGCGGGTGGCAAGGGGCTGCAAATAGGGGGAGAGGTGGCTGTCTACGTAGAGGGCGGTGATGGCGGCGGTGCGGTTGGTAACGGCCGTTTCTATCTGCCGACTCACCCAGAATCCAATGGCAACCAGCCCCCCCAACATCACCAGGAGGCTAACGAACATATATTGTTTTGCCAACGACAGACGCGAAAAAGCCGACATAAATCATCCCTCTGCCCAGGTTGTGTTGACGTTTGACAGAAAGAAGCAGATTCCACCGCAGAGGGCGCAAAGATCGCAGAGATTTACCTTGTTTTCTTCGCTATCTCTGCGTCCTCTGCGGTTCAAATTCTGAAAGGTCAACAGAACCTGTGATGCTGCCAGTATAGCAACTTGGGGCAGGGGGTAACACGGGCGAAGGTCGGAAAAACGGGAACGCAGAGTTTCCTGTACGCGAAGCGGTTGTGAAACAACATTTGACTGATGTTAGGAAAAGGTCATGGTGCCGTCGGCAATGCGGCTATAGCCGAGGTAGAAGAGGTCAATGAGGTAGTTTTGGTAGACGCGCCACGGCCGTTTTTCGCTCTGGCGCGGCATTCTGTCGGCTGCCCGCTGGATATAGCCCGACTCCAAATCAACGGCCAGGGTGGTGGCGGTGGGAAAGGTGTCGAGGTGAGGGGTGCATTGGCGGTAGCCGTGGCGATCCATGTGGTTGAGTAGGCGGCAGACGTAGCCGATGATTAGCTCACATTTGAGCGTCCAGGAGGCGTTGGTGTAGCCAAAAACGGTGGCGAGGTTGGGGATGTTGCTGTACATCATCCCTTTGTAGGTGATCAGTTCGTTGAGGACGACTGGTTTGTCATCTACCCAAAGCTGTAGACCGCCCATGAGCTTGACCTTTAGCCCGGTGGCGGTGACGATGAGGTCGGCCGGGAGGTGGCTGCCGGAGCGGAGCTGGATGCCGTCGGGGGTGAAATGGTCAATTTCGTCGGTGACGATGGAGGCTTTGCCGCTGTTGATCGCCTTGAACAAATCGGAGTCGGGAATGAGGCAGACCCGCTGATCCCAGGGGTTGTAGCGCGGGGAGAGGTGGGTGGCGACGTCGTAATCGGGGCCGAGTTCGTCCTGGGCGGCTTTGAGGATGGTTTCTTTGGTGGCGGCGGGGAAGCGGCGGGCGAGGAAGAAGTAGTAGATGCCCTGGAGGATGAATTTCCAGCGGGCGAGCCAGTGGGCGACGCCGGCCGGAAGGGTGCGGTGGAGCTTGTTGGCAAAGGCATCTTCGCTGGGGCCGGGGACGATGTAGGTGGGGGAGCGCTGGAGCATGGTGATGTGGCTGACCTGTTCGGTCATGGCGGGGACGAGGGTAACGGCCGTTGCGCCGCTGCCGATGACGACGACCCGTTTGCCGCTGTAGTCGAGGCTCTCCGGCCAATGTTGGGGGTGGATGAAACGGCCGTTAAACCCCTCCATCCCCTCCCAAACGGGCGCGTGACCTTCGTCGTAGTCATAGTAGCCGCTGCACAGGAGGAGGAAGTTGCAGGTAAATTCTACTGGCTCCTTATCTGCGCCGCGCTGCGCGGCAACGTGCCACTGGCTGGTGGTGGATGACCAGCGGGCGGTGGTGACGTGGTGGTGGTAGCGGATGTGGTGGTCAATGTGGTGGGAAACGGCCGTTTGCCGCACATAGTCCAAAATCGCCGGGCCGTCGGCAATCGCCTTTGGATTTTGCCAGGGGTGAAAGCTGTAGCCCAGCGTGTACATGTCGGAATCGGAGCGCACGCCGGGGTAGCGGAACAAATCCCACGTGCCGCCAATCGCATCGCGGCTTTCCAGAATGGCATAGCTTTTGCCGGGGCATTGCGTTTGCAAATAATACCCCGCGCATACGCCCGACAGCCCGGCACCGACCACAAGCACGTCAAAATGTTGGCTCATATTTTCTCATCGCAGAGCGGGTAGTAAGAGGTTCCCACGCGGAGCATGGGAACCGGACTTTTTTCTTAATCTTTGCGATCTTTGCGCCCTCTGCGGTTCAGCTTCCCCTATGCCGCCGCCAAAATGGCGTTAAAGGTGGCACTGGGGCGCATGGCGGCCGTGGTTTTGGCTGCATCGGGCTGGAAATAGCCGCCTATGTCCACCGGATGCCCCTGCGCGGCTTCCAGTTCGGCCAGAATTTGCGTTTCATTGGCCGCAAGCTGGGCGGCGACGGGGGCAAATTTGGTTTGCAGTGCCGCGTCCTTGTCCTGTGCCGCCAATGCCTGCGCCCAGTACAGTGCCAGATAGAAATGGCTGCCCCGGTTGTCTAGCTGATGCACCCGGCGCAGCGGTGATTTGTTGTTGGCAAGCACTTGTCCCGTGGCATCGTTGAGTGCGTCGGCCAGAATTTGCGCCCTGGCGTTGCCGCTTTTGCCGCCCAAATCTTCCAGCGAGACGGCCAGAGCCAGAAATTCGCCCAGCGAATCCCAGCGCAGATGCCCTTCGCTGACAAACTGCTGCACGTGTTTGGGAGCAGAACCACCTGCCCCCGTTTCAAACAGCCCGCCGCCCGCCAGCAGCGGCACAATCGAGAGCATTTTGGCGCTGGTGCCAAGCTCCAGAATGGGGAAGAGGTCGGTGAGATAGTCGCGCAGGACGTTGCCGGTGACGGAGATGGTGTCTTGCCCGGCTTTGGCGCGTTCGCAGGTGGCACGCATGGCGGCTACGGGGGTCATAATCTGGATGTCCAGCCCGTCGGTGTCGTAGTCAGGCAGGTATTGGTGGATTTTTTGAATCAGCTTGGCGTCGTGGGCGCGGTTTTCATCGAGCCAGAAGATGGCGGGGGAGCCGGTGGCGCGGGCGCGGTTGACGGCCAGCTTGACCCAATCCTGAATGGGCGCGTCCTTGGTCTGGCACATGCGCCAGATGTCGCCCTGCTCCACGGCGTGGGAAAGCAGCACCTGGCCGCTGTCGTCCACCACGCGCACGGTGCCGTCGCTGGGGATTTCAAACGTTTTGTCGTGGGAGCCGTACTCTTCGGCTTTTTGCGCCATCAGCCCGACGTTGGAGACGTTGCCCATGGTGGTGACATCAAACGCGCCGTTTTCCTGGCAGAAGCTAATGATTTCCTGGTACATAGTGGCATAGCAGCGGTCGGGAATCATGGCCTTCATGTCGTGGAGCTTGCCGTCTGGCCCCCACATTTGGCCGGAGGAGCGAATGGCGGCGGCCATGGAGGCGTCAATGATGACATCGCTGGGGACGTGGAGGTTGGTGATGCCCCGGTCGGAGTCTACCATGGCGAGGGGGGGCTGGGTTTCGTAGCAGGCGGCAATGTCGGCTTCGATTTCGATGCGCTGCATGTCGGGCAGGCTCTGGATTTTGGCGTAGACATCGCCCAGACCGTTGTTGGGGTTAACGCCAATTTCGTCAAAGAGGGCGGCGTGTTTGTCGAAAACGTCTTTGTAATAGACGGTGACGGCGTGGCCGAAGAGGATGGGGTCGGAGACTTTCATCATGGTGGCTTTGACGTGGAGGGAAAGCAGCACCCCTTTCTCTTTCGCGTCTGCGATTTCGGCGGCGTAGAAGGCACGCAGGGCGCGGCGGCTCATGACGGAGGCATCGAGGAGTTCGCCGGGAATAACGGCCGTTTTTTCCTTCAACACCTGCACCTGCCCCGCCTCGTCTACCAGCTCAATCCGCACGCTGCCCGCCGTGGCAATCTCCACCGATTTTTCGCTGCCGTAAAAGTCGCCGCCGTCCATGTGGGCGACGTGAGATTGGGAGTCGGCACGCCAGGCACCCATCGAATGGGGGTTGTTTTTGGCGTATTGCTTCACCGGGGCGGCCACGCGCCGGTCGGAGTTGCCTTCGCGCAGCACCGGGTTGACGGCGCTGCCCAGCACCTTGGCGTAGCGGGCTTTGATCGCCTTTTCGGCGTCGGTTTCGGCTTCGGCTGGGTAGTCGGGAATGTCGTAGCCGTGGCTTTGCAGTTCGGCAATAGCGGCCGTTAGCTGGGGAATGGAGGCGCTGATGTTGGGCAGCTTGATGATGTTGGCGGCCGGCGTTTTGGCCAGTTCACCGAGTTCGGTGAGGGCGTCGGGCTGACGCTGGGCTTCGGTCAGGTTTTCGGGGAAGTTGGCGATGATGCGGCCGGCTAGCGAAATGTCGCTGAGTTCAACGACGACGTCGGCGGCCTGGGTAAAGGTTTCGATGATGGGCAGCAGCGAGTGGGTTGCCAGGGCTGGGGCTTCATCGGTATAGGTGTAAATGATTTTTGCAGTTTGGTTGCTCATATGATTTGTCCTGAAAATAAGTGGAACGCCAGCATCTTGCTGGCTATGCGCCAGCATCTTGCTGGCGCTCCGTATCATTCATAAATGTTCGTGTGCAGTCGGGATATGAAGTATAACAGGAAGTGGCGGGTTAGGACAGGTGGTTGGGGGAGAGAGGGAGAAAAACGGCCGTTTTTCCCCCTCTCTCCCCCAACCACCCTCGTTACGGCACCGGCTGGAGCTTTGCCTGTGCCATAAGCGCGTAGGGGCTGTTTGGGTATGTTTGCCATAGATGCAAATACGCTGCTACAGCCTCAGCCTTCTCCCCCGCCAGCTCATGGGCTAACCCCAGCAAATAATAGGAACCCTCCCAGTTCAGATGGCAATCGGTGCCACATCCTGCCGCTTCTCGTTGCCACGCTTGAACATCCGCACTAATTTGCGTTGGCTCTGCCCCGGCAAAAAGATTGCCATTTAGCCGCCCTAGCTTTTGGTTATAGCAAGACGCATCTATCTCCTCGAAATCCCATTTCTCCGAACTCTCATCCCAAGAAGCAAGGAAGTGAGTTTGAGCATTGTTGTTGTGCAACGTGAAGCGGTGTTCGTTAGCAACAGGTGACGCAAAGAGGGCAACAAACGGATTGGAAATATCGGAATAGATTGATGTGACCTGGTAAGCCGCAAGAGGCGTTTGGGTAATAATCCAAAAATTAACCCAGTCATCAAACCCGTCATCTTCAACCAACAGCCATTCGCCTGGAGGCAAGCCCCCACCGAGGTCAAAGTTGCCCGATGCCACAACGGGCATTCCAGCTTGTTGCAAATAGGCAGATGTTGTGTCCAGAGTTGATTGTGTGGCTAACTGGTGCAGTTGTGGCAGTTCCAGAAAAGGGTAACAAGCATTTGCTTTGGCGCAGATAGTTACCAGGTCAGCATCATCTTGATAAGCCTGCAAAAATGTTTGGGCACGAGCAATCCATTGGCTATCTGGAACAGCAGGGTTTGCCACAATTGCCGCCATGCGTTCTTGAGCCAGCAGCTTTTCGCCAGCAAAGGCGTGCCATATCGCCAGTTGGTAATACATTTCATCTTTAATATCAGGCGGATAAGGTTCACCACGATATGTAAATGATGAAAAAGGATAAACGGGAATAAACTCGGCTAATGTTTGCCGTGCGCTTGGCTCACCACGTTTGGCGCTTTCAAGCAGTCTATACAAAATTGCATTAATACATTGGTATTGGGGTTCAGGCTGGTTGGAAAGCGCATCAATTGTGAGGAACTCCTGTTGGAAAAGCTCCAAAGCGTTCCCGTTCCACTTATAATCCTTCTTGGCAAAGGTGGCAGGGCAAACACTGTCCTTAACAGGCTCTTCAAAACGAAGAATTGGCGTGTTGCCTTGTTGCAAGACTGTCTCAAAAGCGTGTTGGTTTAGTGGTTGTGAAGGTACAAATGTTAAACGCTTTGGTGGAATTTGGCTTAAATCAAACACATCAAAGTCTCGAAGCAAATTGTCATATGTGCCTAATATATGAAGATGTGTTGTAAGAGCCTCAGCAATGCTATCGCCTGTTACATCCTGAAGAGAAAAACGAAGACCTGCTTCATCAACAAAACCAAAATCCCAATCGCTTTTGAGGGGATAAATTTGATAAGTTCCCCCAGTTTCTACAAGCCAAAAATAACTCCCGCTAAAACCATGATCTGTTAGCTCGAGAAAGAAGCTGCTTCTTACATTAGGTAACGGGTTCATAGGGGAAATGTTGAGCTGGATGTTCGTTTCGTGAGCAGCAAACCACGCTTGCAAGGTTTCAGGGTTTGCTTCATGGGTATTTAAGGCACCTATAATAATTGCAGCGTAGGCATCACTCGCTTGTTCACTCCCCATTTGCGCCAAGTTATAAGCCAAATCCCACGCCCAATGAGCGTTGCTAACCCCTGGAAAACGATAGAGTGCTTCTGATTATGCTTCGATTATGTAACGAATACCAGAGTCATGATAGCCCGCCTGTCCCTTCAAAAGGTCATCAGCATACACTTCTAACATAGCGATGAGCTGGTCAGCCTGTTCTAATGTCCAGGGGACGAGATGGTAGGTGGCGGCGGGTTGTGGGGTGGGAACGAGGGGGGTGGGGGAGGGTTCCTGGTAGGGTGTTGGGGTGGAAGTGGGTTGGGGTGTGGCTTCTATGGATGGGACGGGGGTGGAGGCTTCTGCGGCGGATGATGATGTTGCTGTTTGCCTGGGTGCGTTGGTGGGTGTGGCGGGGAGGGAGGGGGGTGGGGTGAAAACGGCCGTTATTGTCCCCACTGGCGTAATCTGGGTGGTCGTTTGTGGCTGGCTGCTGCACGCCGCTAAACACAACAACAGGGTGGCGATGAGAAAATGTCGCATTGGAATCAGTGCAAAGAAGCCGTGGGCGGTTCTTCGCCGGAAAAATAGAGATGGAGCAAATTATAATGGGTTTTGTGAATATGGAAACGGCCGTTTTCGATTTTTGCTTGAGACCTTACGCGCCAAAAAATCGTTTGCTGGTGTGGTATCATTACTGAAAAAGGTTAGCCCACAAAACGTTCAACTTCTCGCAGAAGTTGAACGTTTTACCTGATGTGAAAATGAGCTACGACACGATAGACGGTTACATTGCCGACTTCCCGCCGGCCGTACAGCAAATCCTGCAAACCATTCGGGCGACGGTTCGGGAGGCGGCACCGGGGGCGACGGAGGCGATTAGCTACCAGATGCCGACGTTTAAGCTGCACGGCAATCTGGTGCATTTTGCCGCCTACAAAAACCACATTGGCTTTTACCCGGTGCCAACGGGGATTGAGGCGTTTAAGGAGGAGCTGTCGGTTTACAAGCAGGGGAAGGGGTCGGTGCAGTTTCCGCTTGACCGGCCGATGCCGTATGACCTGATTCGCCGGATTGTGGCGTTTCGGGTGGCGGAGAATGTGGCGCAGGCGGCGGCGAAGCAGGGGATGAAGAAAATGGGACGCTGATTTAACTGATTTTCCTGATTTTTTTTGATCAGGAAAATCAGCGTCCTGTTCTTACAGGAACAAAACATGAAAATTGGTGTGGTGCAAACGCGGCCGGTGAAGGGGAATGTGGGGCAGAATGTGGCGGCGCATGAGCGGTGGGTGACGCTGGCGGCGGACAGCGGGGCAGAGATGGTGATCTTTCCTGAACTGTCGCTGACGGGGTATGAGCCGACGCTGGCGGCGGGGCTGGCGATGGGGGTGGATGACCCCCGGCTGGATGGGCTGCAGGCGTTGAGCGACGAACGGAGGGTAACGATTGGGGCGGGGCTGCCGCTGCAAACGGGGGCGGGGGTGGCGATTGCGATGGCACTTTTGCAGCCGCAGCAGCCGCGCCGGCCGTATGGCAAGCAATATCTCCATGCCGACGAGGTGCCGTTTTTTGTGCCGGGGGTGGGGTTTCCGGTGCTGCAAACGGCCGTTTCTCCCCCCCTCGCCCTCGCTATTTGTTACGAACTATCCATCCCCGCCCACGCTGAAACAGCCCACCGGCACGGGGCCGGGGTCTATATTGCCAGCGTCTCCAAGTCGGCGGACGGGGTGGTGAAGGCGGGGGAGCGGTTGGCGGCGATTGCGCGGCAGTACGGGATGCCGGTGTTGATGGCAAACAATGTGGGGTCGTCGGATGATTTTGTGGGTGGGGGAGGAACGGCCGTTTGGGATCGCCAGGGCAGCTTGCTGCACCAGCTAGATGAAGCCAGCGAGGGCTTCATCATTTACGATAGTGTTGTCGAACAAATGGTCATGACGATGGTTGTAGACGGTTAGTAAGCGTCCAAAAACAAGTTAGGCAAGAAGTTCAACTTCTTCTGAGAAGTTGAACTTCTAAATCGCTAGTAGGAAAAGAAAATGGAAACCTGGATTTTACTCATGGGGGTGGTGGTTGTTATTGCGTTGGCACTGCTCATTTTTGCCGTAATCAAGACCAGAAAGCAGGCCGAGATACGCAAAGAGAACCCTGGATACCCTGAGGGATACTGGATGGCACAAGGGATGGGGATGGGTGTTGCCATTGGCGTGGGTGTGGGTGTCGCGTTGGATAACATTGCCCTGGGTATTCCCATTGGTGTGGCAATTGGTGCCGCCATTGGCGCGGGGCTGGAAAAACAGCACGTTGATGAGATACGCCCGCCCACGGAGGAGGAAAAGGCATTGGCGCGGCGATCCCGTCTGGTTGTCCTGGCGACTCTGGCTTTAGGGGTGGTAGTTTTTCTCGTATTTTATTTTCTGATTCGATAGTCGTTTTGAGGTATGCCTCAAAACGACAGACGCTAAAAATGTGACAAAGATCACCCGGAAATGATGTGGGATGTGTCTGTTAGATTGGGGGCGGGGTGGGTATGCTGTAGGTAACAGTTCTGTTAGTAGGAGCAAGGGAAGGTTAACGGCCGTTTGTTTGGGCGTTAACAATTTAAGCAGGCAAACGAGAGGGAGATGAAGAGATTGAGAGATTAACCAGGGCTAATCTCCCAATCTCTCAATCTCCCAATCTCTATTTCTACCTGTTTGGTTTGTAGACAGGCAAGCAGGCGGTTGTGATCATCCCTTGTTCAGCAGGAACAACAAAAAATGATGACAGCAACCAAAGAAACCGATTATGCACGGTGGGAGGAGCCAGACCCACCTGAAAAAACAATGGATGTTGAGGCCATCCCGCCCGATCTGCCGGATGATGCCTACCATGCCTTGTCGCCGGCCCACGTTGCAGCACGGTTGGGAACTGATTTGGAGGCGGGGTTGGCGGAAACGGCCGTTTCCCAACGCCAGGAGCAATACGGTGCCAACACCCTGCAAGTTAGCCAGCGCACCCCGTGGTACGTTGTCCTGGGACGACAGTTTATAGATGTCCTGATTTTTGTCCTCTTTATCGCCGCCATCATCTCCGCCGCGCTGGGGGAAATGGTGGATGCCATCGCCATTGTTGCCATCATGCTGCTCAACGGCGTGTTGGGGTTTGTGCAGGAATGGAAGGCCGAACAGGCGATTGAAGCCCTGCAGCAAATGCTGGCTCCGCGCTGCCGTGCGGTGCGCAGCGGCCACGAGCGGGAAATTGGAGCCGATGAACTGGTTCCCGGCGATGTGGTGCTGCTGACCATTGGCGACCGCGTGCCGGCCGACGTGCGGCTAGTGCGTAGCTTTGACCTGAAGATTGACGAATCGTCGCTGACGGGCGAGTCGGTGCCGGTGAACAAGGGGGCGGAAGCCGTGGCTCTGGATGCTCCGCTGGCGGAACGGCCGTCTATGGCCTGGATGGGAACGGCCGTTACCAACGGGCACGGGCGCGGCATCGTCGTTGCCACCGGCATGGAAACCGAATTTGGCCGTATTGCCCAAATGACCCAAACCGTACAGGAAGAAGTGTCGCCGTTGCAGCGTCAGCTTGGCGTGCTGGGCAAACAGCTTGCCGTCATCGCCATCGGCATCTCCATCCTGGTTTCCATTGTTGGCTGGCTCACGGGCAAACCGCTGCTCGATATGTTTCTCACCGGCGTGTCGCTGGCGGTAGCGGCCGTTCCCGAAGGGCTGCCCGCCGTTGTCACCCTGACGCTGGCGCTGGGGATTCGTGCCATGGTGCGCCGCCGCGCCCTGCTGCGGCGGCTGCAGGCGGCCGAAACGCTTGGTTCCACCACCCTTATCTGCACCGACAAAACGGGGACGCTGACGCAAAACGAAATGACCGTGCAGCAGATTTGGCTGCCGGATGGGGCGGTGGAAGTGACTGGGGTGGGGTATGACCCGGCCGGCCATTTTGCCGCAGACGGCAACAAGCTCAACTACAAACAGCGGTTTGACCTGCTGCAACTGCTGGAGACGGGGCTGTGGTGCAACAACGCCCGCATCTATAAGGAAGCCGACGGCTGGCATCAACTGGGGAATCCAACCGAGGCGGCCTTGATTACCGCCGCCTACAAGGCGTGGCTGCCCGCTGCTGCGCCAGAGAAGGTGGCTGAGTTCCCCTTTGATTCGCAGCGCAAGCGGATGACGGTGGTGCTGCGGCAGCCGGAGGGGCTGGTGGCGCACGCCAAGGGTGCGCCGGAGATTATGCTGGCGCGGTGTACGCGGGTGCTGGACGGGGTGGAGGAACGGCCGTTAACCGCCACCGATTACGCCACTATCAGCGATGCTTACCAAACCCTGGCGCGGCAAGGGCTGCGCACGCTGGCTTTGGCGCGGCGCACGCTGCCGCACGGGGTGGTGCTGGATGAGGACGAGGTGGAGAATGGGCTGACGCTGCTGGGGGTGGTGGGCATCATTGACCCGCCGCGCCCGGAGGTGCCAGCGGCGATCCAAATGGCTCACACTGCTGGGATTGGGGTGATGATGATTACGGGGGATGCGGCAGAAACGGCCGTTTCCATCGCCGGGCGGGTTGGTTTACCCGTGACCAATACCATCACCGGCAGTGAACTGGAAGCGATGGACGACGACACGCTTCAGCCCTTGCTCCACAACGGCACCGTCTTTGCCCGCGCCACCCCCGCCCACAAGCTGCGGCTGGTGACGCTGCTGCAAGGCATGGGGCATGTGGTGGGCATGACCGGCGACGGCGTAAACGATGCCCCGGCGCTAAAAAAAGCCGACATTGGCATTGCGATGGGGCTGCGCGGCACCGAAGTGGCGCGGGGCGCGGCCGACATGGTGCTGACCGACGACAACTTTGCCTCGATCATTGGGGCGATTGAAGAAGGGCGGCGACAGTATGACAACATTCAAAAGTTTGTCCGCTACCTGCTCAGTTCCAACACGGCTGAAATTGTGGCGATTTTGGGCAATATTTTGCTGGGCGGACCGCTGGTGCTGCTGCCGGTGCAAATTTTGTGGATGAATTTGGTGACGGACGGGGTAACGGCCGTTGCTCTGGGGCTGGAACCGGCCGAAAAAGACATCATGGAACGGCCGCCGCGTGACCCGAAGGCGGCGATTTTGTCCCGCTTTGGCTTGGGGACGATTGCGCTGTTGGGTACCTACATGGGGTTGGCGACGCTGTGGCTGTTTTATCGCTATCTGAACGCTGGCTATCCGCTGCTGGTAGCGCAGACGGTGGCGTTTACGGGGTTGATTTTGCTGGAGAAGATGAACGTCTTTAACTTTCGCGCCTTGCGGCTACCAATGCGCCGGGTTGGGTTTTTCTCGAATCCGTGGGTGCTGGTAGCGTGGGTGAGTATGGTGGGGTTGCAGATAACGGCCGTTTATCTCCCCTTCCTGCAAAACCTGCTCCACACCACCCCGCTGGCATGGCAAGATTGGGCTCTCTTAATTCTGCTGGCACTGCCAGTCTTCATCGTCCCCGAATTGATCAAAATGACGGGCAAGCTAAGCCAAAATAGCCGGGTATAACTTGAAGATGCACCATCAGTAATAACAACAGGACGCAGATTTGCCTGATTGTCCTGATAAAGAACAAAAATCAGGAAAATCAGGTGAATCTGCGTCCCATTCTTGCTTGTAGGTCGCAAGTGGCAAGTGGCAAGTCTGGTTTGCCAACTAGACTTGCCACTTGTTACATGTAACCGACAAACAAACTGTCAGTCTATAACCGGTGGTACAATAATCTTACCTGCCAAACTCTCCCTTGGTGGAAACGGTTAGATAGGCCAAACCCCCAAACACAAGAAGTGCCAGGGTAGGAACCCCGGCTGCAAGCAATGTAACCAAAATGTTGGGACTGTTAGTAAGTGTGAGCAAATAGACAAAAATAACGCCACTGCTAAGCGCGGTGATGAGCCAAATGAAAATGCCGACGAGCCTACGCATAATATATTTCAAAACCTCCTGAAGTCTGTTGCGCTCCCAAACGCCCCTTGCTCACGTGTTGTCAATTTTTCCTTTCATTCCCACAGTATAAAATACTGCCTGGCTTGCCAACAGTGACAGATGCCACGGTGAGTGGCGTCGTTTGTCATAGCAGAACCGTTACAATACACACTCGGTAGGCACAGAGGATGTAGATAAACTGGGGGGAGATTATGAACAAGTGACACATGGCAACGTTTGGATAACTGACAAAACCTGCCATTTGCTGCTTGCACAAAACCGAATGTGGTTTAACCGTTTCACATTCGTATAACCGTGAGGCATTAGCATGATTGACTTTGGCGTTCCGCGAGAAGTGCGGGATTTAGAGATGCGGGTGGGGCTGACCCCGGCGGGGGTGTTGGCACTGACACAGGCAGGGCAGCGTGTTTACCTTGAACATGATGCGGGTGTGGGTGCTGGCTTTTCCGATGAGGATTATCGGCGGGCGGGCGGTCACGTTGTTTATTCGGCGGCCGAAGTGTATGGGCGGGCGGATGTGGTGCTGAAGGTGGCGCGGCCAACGGCCGTTGAACATGCGCTCTTTCGTCCCAACCAGACAATTTTTGCCTTTATGCACTTGCCGGTAGCGTCACCGGATTTACTGGAGGCTTTGCAGGCGCGGGAATTAACGGCCGTTGCCACCGAAATGATCACCGCGTCCGACGGCAGCCACCCGATTCTGGTGCCAGCCAGCGAAATCGCCGGCCGCATGGTACCCATCATCGCCGGGCAATGGCTGCGCAGCGACCAGCGACCCACCGGCGGTCACGGGCTAGGCATTCTGCTCAGCGGCGTTCCCGGCGTCCCTTCCGCCGCTGTGGTTATTGTTGGCGGTGGCGTGTTAGGGCGCAACGCCGCCCGCGCCTGCCTGGGTCTGGGTGCCGAAGTCACCATCCTCGACAGCGATTTACGCAAATTACAGCAAGTGGACGAACAATTTGACGGCCGCGTTAACACCATGTTTGCCAACACCTTTAACCTTGAACGCGCCGCCCGCTTTGCCGATGTGCTGGTGGGTGCTGTGCTAGTGCCAGGCCAGCGGTCGCCCATTCTCATCAGCCGCAACATTGTGCGCCAAATGCGCCCCGGCACAGTGATCATTGACTTTGCCATTGACGAAGGGGGATGTGTGGAAACCAGCCGCCCCACCACGCTGCGCGATCCCGTTTATGTGGAAGAAAGGGTTATCCATCACTGTGTGCCAAACATTACGGCTGCCTATGCCCGTACTACTAGCTACGCTCTAACCAATGCGCTGCTGCCCTATTTGCTGCTGTTGGGTGAGCAGGGGCTGGAAATGGCACTGACCACTCATCCCGGCCTAAGCGATGGGGTGAATGTATACCAGGGCAAGATTGCCAGCGAGACCGTAGCCAAGGCATTGGGTTTGGAAATGGGAGGTGGCGCATGAACTGGCAAACGCTTTACCGCAGCAAACTCGTTGACCTGCCTGCCGCGCTGTCTACCATCCAATCTGGCAACCGTGTCTATATCGGTGGCGGGGCAGGCGTACCCGTCAAACTGTCGCGGGGGCTGGTGGATCGTGCCCATGAACTGCGCGATGTGGAGATTACCCACATTCTCACCTTTGCCCCGGCACCCTACGTTGCGCCCGAATATCAGGACAGTTTCCGCGTCAATGCGCTGTTTATTGGCGAAAACGTGCGCAAGGCGGTGCATGACGGCCGTGCCGACTTCACCCCCGTCTTTTTGTCAGAGATTCCGGCGCTGTTTAAAAATGGCACGCTGCCCATTGACGTGGCGCTCATTTCTGTCTCGCCGCCCGATGAACATGGCTTTTGCAGCTTTGGCGTGGAAGTGGGAGCCACCAAACCCGCCGCCGAAGCCGCCCGCATTGTTATTGCCGAGGTTAACCGGCAGATGCCGCGCACCATGGGCAACAGCTTTATCCATCTTAGCCGCCTGACGCATCTGGTGGAGGTGGACTACCCGCTGCCGGAAGCCCCGCAGGGGGGCAGCGACCCCGAACATTTACAGATTGGGCGACACATTGCCGCCATGATCCCCGATGGGGCAACGCTGCAAATGGGAATTGGCAGCATTCCCGACGCTGTGCTAAAGAGCGTCACCAGCCACAAGGATTTGGGTATTCACACCGAACTTTTCTCTGACGGCATCATTGATTTGGTGGAGCGCGGTGTGATCACCTGCGGTCGCAAAAATTTCCATCCCGGCAAAATGGTGGCTGGCTTTTTGTTTGGCACGCAGCGGCTCTATGAGTTTGTGGATAACAACCCGCTGGTGGAGATGCACCCCACCGATTATGTCAACGACCCGTTTAATATTGCCCGCAACGACAGGATGGTGGCAATTAACTCGGCGGTGCAGATTGATTTGACGGGGCAGGTGTGTGCCGATTCGATTGGCCCGCGCTTTTACAGCGGGGTGGGGGGACAAATTGACTTTATTCGCGGCGCGGCGCGGTCAGAAGGGGGGCTGCCGATTATTGCCTGTCAGGCCACGGCACGCGGCGGGCAAATTAGCCGCATTGTGCCGACGCTGTATGAAGGTGCTGGTGTGGTGACAACGCGCAACGATGTCCACTATGTGGTGACGGAGTTTGGCGTGGCGTCGCTGCACGGTAAGACGGTACGGCAGCGGGCGCAGGCGCTCATTGGCATTGCCCACCCGCAGTTTCAGGAGGAGCTGACTCACCAGGCGAAGCAGTTGGGCTATATTTAAACGAGTGTGTGTGGGGATAAACGGCCGTTTGTCCCCACACATCATTCCTTAGGCAGCCAGCTCTAATTCCGGCAAACGATCTGCTTTGCTATCCATATACAATATACTGCTATTCTACGGTTTCCGAGCGCAAATAGTCAAGCCAGCTATTCATACTTTAACGCCTTGATCGGCGACAGCGTGGCCGCGCTGAGGGCGGGGTAGAGGCCAGAGATGAGGCCGATGATGGTGGCGAAGACGAGGGCAAAGATGGGGAGCCAGAGCGGGGTGGAGACGGCAACCGTGGGGGGCGGTGCGCCCGTTTCCGCCGACTGCCCGGCCAGATAAGACAGCACAAAGACGTTGGCAACCTGCCCCAGCCCCCAGCCCAGCGCCACGCCACCCAGCCCACCCAAAAAGCCAATCCCGGCCGATTCCCCCAAAAAGACCCCCAACACATGCTGGTTGGTGGCTCCCACCGCCTTCATCAGCCCAATTTCGCGGGTGCGCTCCAAAATTGCCATCGCCATGGTGTTGGCAATGCCAATGGCTGCCACCAGCAGGGCAATCGCTCCCACGCCGCCAAAGATGATTTGCAGAATGAGGTAGAAGCCGTTGATGCCCTGGACAAACGATTGTGGCGTGTAGGCCTGGTAGCCGAGGTTGGTAATTTGCTCGGTGACATCCAACACCTGTTCCAAGTCAGCCACGCGGACGATCATGTTGTTGTAGCCCACTTTGTTGCGGTCAATGCGCTGGCCTGTGACCCAGGTGTTGTAGCCGGTGAGTTCATCAAGAGGGATGTAGATAGACCAGTCGGGTTCATCGCGGGCTTCGGCCAGCACGCCGCCCACGTGCAGCCGCACTGTCTTGCGGACTTCCTGGCCGTCGCTGGTGTATTTGACAAGGTTTAGCACTAGCTGCTTGTCGTAGAGGTCGGGCGGAGGGGGTGGTTCCTGGCCGGGGCGCAGGCGCGGGTCGTAGAAGCTTTGGGAAACCATCGCTCCAACAACGGCCGTTCCGCGCTTCACTTCCAAACTCCCCTGCTGTGCCTTCACCCCCAACTGCCCCAGGTCGGTGGTGCCAATGCCCAGCATTTGGCTGCCCCCCTCCAGCCGATCCAGCTTGATTTGGGCGTAACCCTGAAAGTAATCCTGGGGAATAACGGCCGTTACCCCCGGCAACGCGCTAATGTCGGCAATCGTCTGGTCGGTCAGCATCGTTCCCCCAATGGGCTGCCCCGTGCTGGGGTCAAACTCGCCATAGGTGGGGTAGACCTGAATTTTGGTTAGGTCGCCAATGCCGCCAAGCTGGTCGGCGGCGTTTTGCTGCAAGCCCACCCCCAGCGACACCAGCAGCACCACCGCCGCCGTGCCGATGATGACACCAACGGCCGTTAATGCCACTCGCCCCTTGCGCCGCGCCAAGTTTTCTACAATTAAGGTAACAAGGTCTAAGATACCCATTTTTTGGGAAGTAATCAGTAATCGGTAATCAGTAATCAGTATGGGTCACTGATTACCGATTACTGATGACTGATTACCCTCCTTCCGGAACAACAATCATTTCCTGCACGGGGCCAGATTCGCCCGGAACAGGGGCAAACTCACCCCCTTCGGGCGGGAAGAATTCGCCGCCGGTAGGCTGGGTGGGCTGCGGCGTGCCACTGCTGAGGCCGAACAGGCCAAGAAGGAAGCGCCACACCTTTTGGCCGAAGGTCTCCGGTTCCGGCTCCACCGGGATCACTTCTTCCGGCGGCGGGCCAATGGGCTCTTCGGGGATGAACGGTTCCAGCACTTCAACGGTTAGCGTTTGGCTGATGACCTGGGGCTGGTTGAAGTCGTCGGTGTAGCTGACGCTGAGGAGTAGCTCTAGCTGGCCGGGCTGTTCGGGGTAGGCGACGGCATCGAAGGGGAAAAAGCCGCCCGGCTCGACGTTGCCAACAAAGATGGTGTTGTTGTCGAAGGTGGCGTTGGTGGCGGTGACGGAGAAGTTGCCCAAAACGGCCGTTGTTTTTCCGCCGTTCACCAGTTGCATGGGCAGCGGTCCCGGTTCGCCAACAAACAGGGGTTGTACAGGGGAGTAGAAGTTGAAGGTGATTAACGGCCGTTGATACACCAGCAGCGTCACCACCTGATCATCCACAAAACTCACGTTCTGGTCGTCGTTGTAGACAAACGACACTTTTACCGGATACGCCCCCGGCTTGGTAGTGGCATTGACAATCAGTGCCTGCGAAGCATCAAACGAGCCGCCCGGCGGCAAATCGCCCAGATATTGCACGTTGGATGCTCCCACCGGGGCAAAGTCGGTAAAGCTGCCGCCCGCCCCAGACAGACCACCCGGCTCCGGCGTGCCAGAAATGGTGCCGCCGCTGCTGCTGCCGCCGCCCAAAATCATCGTCACCCGCCGCGCCGCCGCATTGCCCTGGTTTTGCACCGACAGCTTGAGGGCAAAGGAAACCCCCGGCTCCAGCTTCTCCACATCTGTTTGGTAGGTGGTGATAATCATTTGTGGCCGCAGGCGGGGGCCGGCCGTGGGGGTGATGGTTGGCGTGGCAGTGGGTGTGGGCGTTGGCGCTGCGCCGCCGGTGGCGACTTTGGCAATGGTGAACGAGAGGGAAAATTTTTCGCTATAGGCCGTGCCGTAATCGTCGGTGTAGCTCACGTCCACTTCCAGCACACCCGTCCGCTGCCCGGCCAAGTCGCGGCTGGCAAAGAGGGGCTGCCAAAAGCGGTTGCTTTGGCCGGGGTCGAGCGTGCCGATGGCGCGAACGCCGCCGGTTTCGCGGGCAATAAAGCTGCCGTTGACGAAGGTGGCGACGATGTTGCGGGCGCGAACCGACCCGGCATTTGCCAGCGTCATCTCAAAGGCCAAATTTTCGCCCGGCACAATTTCGGCCGAGCTGGCCCCGTAGGAACTGACGACAAGCTGGGGGCGGACAAAGGCGGTGGGGGCGGGGGTTTTGCTCGGTTCAGGTGTTTCGGGTTCGGCGGTGACAATGGGAGCGGTGATGGTAAGGCTGTTGGGCAGCGAGGCCGACCGCGCATCGGGGTTGACGACGGTGACGCTGTAGGTACCGGCGGAAATGGTGCCGGGCAGGTCGGCTCGCAGCAGGTTGCTGCTGACGAAGCTGGTTGCAAGGGCGCCGAAGCCGTCTACGATGACAACTGCGCCGTTGGCGAAGCCGGAACCGGTGGCGACGAGTTCGACGGCGGTGCCGCTGGTGATGCTGTTGGGCTGAACGGCCGTTAACCGCAACGATTCAGCCGTCGCCGTGGGCGTTTCCTGCTGCGCCGCAGCCCGGTTAGCCTGGGAAAACGCTGGCAGCAGCGCGGCCAGGAACAATAGACAAAGCAAAAGTAAGCGAAAAACAAACGATTGTTTCATTGTGTTGAGATTTGGAGATTAGAGAGTGGAGATTGGAGATTGACGCTTGGGGTGCCAATCTCCAATCCCTAATCTCCAATCTCCAATAACGAATCCCTACTTGTTTCCGACACAATTCGGCCGTCCAAAAGCTGAACCGTGTGGGTGGCGTAGCTGCTCATGCGCGGGTCGTGGGTGACGACGAGGACGGTGCGGCCGCTTTTGTGCAAATCTGACAGCAGCTCCATGATGGCCGTGCCGCTGGCAGTGTCGAGATTGCCCGTAGGTTCATCGGCCAGGATAAGCTGTGGGTTGTTGACCAACGCCCGTGCCACTGCCACCCGCTGCTGCTGCCCGCCGGAAAGCTCGGTGGGTTTGTGGTGGATGCGGTCGCCCAGCCCCACCCGCACCAGCAGCTCATAGGCGCGGGCGTGGCGCTGGCGGCGCGGCACGCGGGCAAAGCGCAGGGGAAAGGCGACGTTATCGAGGGCGCTGAGGCTGGCGATGAGGTTGAACGATTGAAAAATGAAGCCGATGGTGCGCCGCCGATAGACAGCCAGTGCGTTTTCGTCCAAAGCGTCAATTGACAGTTGCCCTACCTGAATCTGGCCGCTGCTGGGGCGGTCTAGCCCGCCGAGCAGATACATGAGGGTGCTTTTGCCGGAGCCGGATGGCCCCATGACGGCCCAGAAGCTGTTGGCTTCAATGTCCAGGCTCACGCCAGCCAGGGCGTGGACGGTTTCGCGCCCCATTTGGTAGCTTTTGCGGAGGTTGGTGATGGTGATAAAGGACATATGGGAATTATGAATTATGAATTATGAATTATGAAACCCCTTCATAATTCATAATTCATAATTCATAATTTAGAAGAACGGCCGTATGACCGTCAAATCGCTAAATTGGGCGGCGAGGAGGGCGGGGAGGGCGCGGATGAGGGTGAGGCCGAGGATGGTGATGAAAACGGCCGTTATTGCCTTACCCCGCGAAAGTGTGTCCCCGGCACGGGCGGCGGCGATGAGGAGCAGGATGTGCCAGATGAGGTAAATATCCACAAAGGCGAGCAGGGCGGTGAGGTAAATAGGCAAATTGCCTTCGCCAGCGGGGGCAAAGCCGGAGAGGCCGAGGGTGGTAAGGGGTTGCCCGCCCAGCCACATGGCAACGATGCGGACGATGGTGCGGAGGGCAAAGGGGAGCATGGCCCAGGCGGTGAGGTTTAGCACTTGGCGGCTGCTGTTGCGGCCACCCATAAGGGTGAGCAGCAGGTGTAGCACCCAGCCGGTGATGAGCCAGAGGGTATAGACACCGATGACGGCCATAATGGCGGGTAGCAAATAGGTGAAGACGGGGCCGCTGGTGGCGTTGGCAGCCTGGAAATATTGGGCTTGCTGTTCGGGGGTGTAATATTCAAAGCCGGGGGGCAGGACGGGCTGGCCGCTGGCGAGGGCGGCTTGTTTGAGGCCGCCGATGACGAGGGCGTTGATGAGGGCGGTGAGGACGAGGAGGAAGAGGGGGGTGTGGGAAACGGCCGTTTCGTGCTGCACCATTTGGGCAAAAGCACGGCGCGGGCGAAAAAGAACAGGCAGTATCCAGTCGAAGCGCCAGCGGCTGTTGGTTTCATACATAGGAATTGTTACATCATTCATGCCAATATTCTCGCAGATGTTTGGCACGGTTGCTTGACGCAATGCTGACGACAGGAGGCAACCGACCACTGATTGGGCTACGAGGGGGGAATGTTAGCGAAACGGCCGTTTCATGGCATCGGTCAAAGGGTGGAGGCCAGTCTACAGCAAATGTTATAGGTGGACGCATTATAATGGAAAGTGGGTACTGTACAAACGGCCGTTTTTGTATTCTTCTTACAACGGCTAAAATACCTGTTAGCAAACGTCTATTTTTCAAGGAAGGAAACTACATGAGTGAAGTAATCAATGTCGTAGCCCTGGTGGGCAGCTTGCGTCGTGAGTCACACAACAAATCACTGGTGCAAACGGCCCAAAGCGTGGCCCCGGCAAACATGAACGTAACGATCTGGCCGCTGGATGAAATTCCGCTGTATAACAATGATGTCGAGGTAGAGGAGGGGTTCCCAACGGCCGTTTCTGCCATGCGCGAAGCCCTGGCTGCGGCTGACGGCATTATTTTTGCCACACCCGAATACAATGGCTCCGTTTCCGGCGTACTCAAAAACGCCATTGACTGGGCATCGCGGGGGGGGCTGCTGGCAGACAAACCGGTAGTAACCATGGGCGGCTCGCCAGGGGCGCTGGGAGCAACCAAAGCCCAGGAACATTTGCGCCAAATTTGCCTGCACCTGGGCATGTATGTGCTGCCCCGTCCCACCATCGCCGTGCCGCAATTCCAGCACAAGATTGCCGATGGCATGGTGACGGATGAAACAACACAGGGCTTTATTCGCCAGCAAATGGAGACGTTTTATGGCTGGATTGGGCGGCTGAAGAAGTAGAAAAGCGTTTTTTAGACAGGATTAACAGGATTTTCTATCACAAGCCTGTTAATCCTGTCAGATATTCTCTATCCCCTGAGAAACTGTTTTCCCACCACACCTTTACAAGCTGCCCCCCTCTATCCCTACAATCTTTATCTGTTGAGAGGTGTGAAAAATACACCGACTGTCCTATCGTAAGCTGATCAGCTTGGCCCTGTCCTGAAAGAGATCCCAATCGGCATGTGTGAAAACGGCCGTTTTCCCAAAAATCTCTACCGCCTTTGCATAATATGTTCGTGCCAATGCCATTTCCCCCTCCGCGACGGCGAGATCGCCACTTGCCAACCAATAATACGCGCTAAAGAAATGGTCTGGTACAAGAACCTGTTCCTGAATCAGACGTGCCTCTTCTAAATAAGCGTGTGCTGCCGCTAATGATCCCTTCTTTAAACAACAATTTGCCAAATAGATAAACACATCGGCCGTTTCATAACTGGTTGGCTGTTTGATTTTGAAAATAGCGAATGCTTCAGCTAAATAGAGCTGTGCTTTTTCAATATCGCCGATATGATAAAAATGCTGTCCTAAATAGCTCAAACTTTGCCCAATCAACGGTGAGTCGGCAGGCAATTGCTTTTGGCGAATAGCCAGTGACAGATTTAAATCATGCGCTGCTTCCACGTTTAAGCCCAATTTGCTTTTAATAATGCCTAGATTGAGCCAACTGAATGCTGTCGCGTGATGCTGGTCGCCTAAGCTTTCTTGGCGAATCTGTAACGCACGTTCGTGATAGGTTTGGGCCGTTTGATAGTCGCCACGCTGTGTTGCTAAAACGCCCAGATTATTCAGCGCCATCGCCGTATGTGGGCTTGTTGCTGGTAATATTTTTTCGCGAATGTGAAGCGCACGCTTATATGCTTGCTCGCTTTCGGAAAATAAATTCATGTTTTTCAACAAAAATCCCAAATTAAATGATGTCAGGGATATGTGTAGTTCATCTGGTGGCGAGAGCTGTTCATAAATCACCAAGGCTTGTTCATAATAGGTTTTAGCCGTAGCCAGAGAGCCTGTTTGGCGATGAAGGATGGCGAGATTTTGCAGAGCTTGGGCGGTGAGGGTGTGGTTTTCACCGACCGCCGCTCTGCGGATGGTTAGTACTTCTTCGTACATTGACCAAGCTTTGTTCAGGCTACCTGTTTCCCACATCAGCGTGCCTAGTAGGTTAAGCAAATCGGCCAGTATGAGGTCGTGCCCTATTTGCAGGGCACGACGGGCAGAAACGGCCGTTTCCAAAACCGCAATCGCCGCCTCAAGCGACCCAACATCCCGCAGATACCGCCCCCACCACAGAGGCAGTTGCGTTCCCAACTCATCCCCTCTTGCCAACCCCCGTTGCACCATCCATTGCAGATGGGCTGGTTTAATGGGTAAATTGCCCAGAAAGCGTGTCTCATTAAATTGCGCTGCTAATGACTGGATCGTCTGCGTGGAAACGGCCGTTTCCCCCGCCTCCTCCTCCTCAGCCGACAGTTCAGAGGCAACATAGGTCGCAATCAACCGATGGAGCTGCACCTGGTCTGACCCCACTTCACGCAAAATACCCAGCATCAACAGCCTCGTCAGGCCATCCATCGCCAACAGCGCCAACATCAAATCATTTGGCGTCGTTTGCCCACACGCCAAAAGATACTGTTTGGGAATCGCCTCCCCCGGTGCAAAGGCGTTGGCACAAGCCAGCAAGCCCAACGCCATCTGGTCAGTTTCATCGTTCGCATCAAGCTGTCCAAAGGTAAGGGCAAAGGTGCGAGCAACGCTTAATTCATGCCCCGTTGGGGAATGGGTTGTGCCGCGACCCTGAAGCGAAGGGTGGTCGAGTAGCCCGCTATCGCGTAGCTGGTGTAAATAGTGGGCGGGGCTAATTTGTTGGTAACGGCGTAAAAAGCTACCGGCTAAATAGAGCGCAAGCGGTAAGTCTCCAATTTCTTGGGCAATATGGTCTGCCGTTGTAGCGTCGAGACCTGCAACCAACGCTTGCAATATTTGCACGCTATGTAGCCGCTCCAAATGGTGCAATCGCAATACCATCACGCCAAGCTGGGGCGACCAGACAGCGCGTCTACTGGTCATCAAAATACGACAGCCACCCGTGACCGGCAGCCATTGGGTGAGCAACGTCTCGTCTTCACAATTATCAAAAATGAGCAGACGGGGAATGGGTTCTTGCCACGCTTTAAGGACACGCGCCACTTTGTCATTTTGGGTCAACCGCTCGCTGTCTTGATACAGCCCTAAACCACGCTCCCCGCCAATCATGACCACTTCTTCCGCAATGTTTTGCGCGTTGGCAAAGCTCAGCCAAAAGACACCACCGGGGAAAAAACGGCCGTAGCGATAACAAAACTCAACCGCCAACTGGGTCTTGCCCAAACCACCCATTCCCGTGGCAACCACGGCGCGTTGCCTAACCTGGCTCGCCTCCCTTGGCAACAGGGCCTCTCCTATCTGGAGTAAGGTGTGACGACGGCCAACAAAGCTTGGATTACGCTGGTAGGGTAGATAGGCAAGACGGGGCAGATCGGCCGGCGCAGGCATTTCATCGGGTGCGGGCAATTGCTGGGGAATACCCACGACTTGATCCCAAGAAATACCGCCCCCATGTTGTGCTTTCAGCTCGGCAATCTTGGCCGCCACCTGCTGTGTTTCGTCCATTGGCACCACACCTAGCTCGTCCCATAGCCGCTGGCGGCTTGTCTCAAACTGTTGCAGTGCCACGTCAATTTGGCCGCTGGCCGCCAGCAGTTGCAGCAGATAGCGCAACGCTTCTTCATCCAGCTCATCAAGAGCCAGCCACTGTTGCGCTAACGCAATCCCCTTGACCCATGCTTTTTCCTTTTGATACAGCTCGCACAGGTAGCGGAAGGCACCGAAAACACGCTGGCGCAGCTTCTCACGGGTGAGCAGCAGCCAATCATTAAACCGGGGGGCGTCGTTTAGATAGAAGCCTTCGAGCAAATCGCCTTGATACAGCAAAAGTGTGGCGGCGAGCTGGTTTGGGTCGTCGCTATTGAGGCCAGCCAGGAGTTGATGGTAGTCGCTGGAAACGGCCGTTTCCAGTGAACACCACACCTGCGTCCGCGTCACCTCCAATTCTGGCACCCATTTACGGAGACGGGCTAGCATAGTACGCAAGTTTTGGAAAGCCTGCGCCGTCGCCGAAGCATCCCAAAGCAAATCCGCCAGATGCTCCCGCAGCTGTGGCTCCTTAGTAATGAGCAAATAAATAAGAAGTGCCGACCCCTTGTTTGACTTCAGCACCTCCGAAACCTTGCCAGCTTCATTTTCTATTTGCAGCCTGCCCAACAATTTGAATCGTAAAGCCATAGCACCCAATTATAACAGGACAAACAGCCTGCTTAATCCCATATCACGCCCGTGTCACGTTTGATTTTTTATACTGTGTTAAACCTTTTATTTCCAAAAACTTTCTACGGATTATATAAGATAAAAGAGTTTCCTGATGAAACCACAGCAGTACAAATCCTTTTTAGTTAGATTGCAGCGAGACGAGGGACACCCTCTGTGGCGAGCCACGCTTGAAAATGCCCAGACAGGTGAAAGATTGCGTTTCGCCGACCAAATGCAAATGCTACGTTACCTATTAAATGAACTTGCTGACAGTTCAACAATTCACCACACGCCAGCAGAACAGCTAGAAAAAAGATGAATCGGGAGGACCCTAACATGAAACAATCAGCCGCAAAACCTATCTTACAATTAGCACAAGCTCTTTTATCAAGCGAGCTGCTGCCGCTAGCAACTCCCGCCCGCGTCGGTGCAGTCCCATTACAAAGCAACAGGCTATTTTGGAGGCAATCGCACAACAAAGTAATATTTATGGTGGCGACTCTCATTGCCCTTGTCATGTTGAGCTTTATATCGGTTGCACCCACATCCGCACAAAATATTATCGTTGTGCAATCAGATTCGCATCTCATCTCCGGAGATGGTATCTGCTCCTTGAATGAAGCGATAATCAACGCCAATAATGATGCCCAAACGCATAATGACTGTGCGGCGGGTAGCGGTGCAGATATTCTTGATATTCAGCCCGATTTCATCCAAGTTGCCTTCTCATACGCAAATTATTCCGGCGCCACAGGCACGCCAGCCATCACAACTGAAATGACGATTCAGGGTAATGGCGTTGTGCTCAGTGGGATGAACAAAGGCAATCGAATTTTCTATGTAGACAGTACAGGGACATTGACCCTCGAGAATATGACCCTGGCCAATGTCAATTCCACCACGCTTTATGGGGGCGTTATCCACGTTGCCACAGGCGGCACATTAAACGTCCTAAACAGTACATTCGACGATAACACAGCCAATCGAGCCGGTGCAATTTGGAGCTACGGTAACGTTGTCATTGCCAACAGTACGTTCTCCAATAACACGGTCAGCGAAAACGGTGGTGCGATTATTGGTAACGACAATAACAATATGATCATTGTTAACAGCACCTTTTGGGGTAACGCGGCAGTAAGTAGAGGTGGGGCTATTTATAGCGCGAGATCCACCAGTCAAATCGACCTCCACAACGTGACGATTACCAATAACTCGGCAACAGTAGCGGGTGGTGGTTTCCGTGTCAATTTTGGGGTGATCAATATTTACAACTCAATTATCAGTGGCAATACATCAACAAATGGCGCTGCTGAATGGTAGCGATAGCAGCACATTGTTTGCCGCGATGACCGCCAAGAACAATATCTTCGGCACAAGTAATAATGCGGGTGATTGTACAGGCTTTGCTGCGGCAACCAGCGCGAACAATGTTGTACCAACAGGGGACATTTCAACTATTTTTATGTCAGCGGCAGGCACACCAATCCTGACGGGTTCGCCAACACAAACCGTAGAGCTTGCCCCCGCTAGTATCGCCATCAACGCCGGTGACAATAGTCTGCTGCCTAGCGAAACAATCCTAGGCTTGGACATTGATGGCAGTGCAACCCTTGATAACCCCATCCCTATTGACCAAATTGGGAATGACCGTATTGCCCATTCGGTCGTCGATAGTGGCGCACACGAATCCTTCTGCGGTGTCTATAGTGGCTCTTACTATAACTTAGGCACTGTTGATTCAAATCTCGTCAATGATTTACGCCAAGCGATTGAATGTAACAATGCCAATCAAGAGGGATATGGCATTCGGATTGATATGCAGGGGCAAACAGTGACCTTTACTGATAGCTATGGGGCAGCAACAGATGGTTATGCAACAGCACTCCCAGAACTGACACGCGGGCTGGTGTTGGTTAATGGAACCCTTGAACGCAATACGACCGGCGCATTCCGATTCATCTACAACAATACAACGGGTGGGCTGGATCACTTGTATATTGATCGCCTGACATTCAACAATGGGGGTGGTCGCTTAACTTTCGGCGGTGATGATTTCGCAGGCGATGGTGGGGCGATTGCTGGGCAATATATGACCATCACCAATAGCACCTTTGATGGTAACTTAACCAATGCCAATGGGGGGGCAATCGCCGGTATGGGTGCCGAGGTCAATGTTGCCAATGTCACATTTGTCAATAACTACGCCGAAGGACATGGGGGTGCTGTTTATTCTGCGTCAGCAAATGCTGACAATCTTATTGTCAACAGCACATTTATCGCCAATCAGACCCCTGCGGGTTCTTTGGGTGGTGCCTTGTATCTTGAAGATGGGATGCACGATGTTATCAACAACACCATCGTCCAAAACGATGCTGGCACTGGCGGCGGTATTTATATCTACTCTAGCGCAACTGTTGAACTCCATAACAACATCGTCAGCCTCAACACATCTGATAATGCAGATCAAAACTGTGGTGGTACCTTCTGGGTAACAAATGCGACTTTCAACATCTTTGGCAACAATGGAAACCATCGTGGATGCTCTGGTTTTAATACCGCCAGCGACAATATCACGTTATCAGGTGCATTCAGCACCTTGCTGGAAACGGATCTAAGTGGGGATGCTGTGCTTGCCGATAATGGCGGCGAAACACAGACAATCAATCTCGCTTTTGCTAGCCCCGCCGTCAATGCCGGTGATAACACCCTGATTCCGGCGGAAAGCCGCATCGGCTTTTATCTCGATCAAGATGGCGATGATGGTCAGATTGATATTGACCAAAATGGGGATGCCAGAATCAGCTATGATACGGTAGACATTGGCGCGGTAGAGTTTGATCAGTGTAATAAACTGGGGTATGGCTCGACAGTGTTACTGGGGCAAATTGAAAGTGATTTGGTCACTGATTTACAGCAAGCCATTGTCTGTGCCAATTTATCCCCTGCGGCTGAAATCATCGATCTGCAAGGACAAACAGTCACCTTTACCAGCGATTATCAGGGGACGTTGACAGCTACACCTGCCATTGACCTCAATGGTCATTTGACCATCCGTAATGGGTCGCTAACACGCAGTGGCACCAATTCGTTTAGATTCATTCACGTTGCTGTCTCTAAACCCAACCAAAATCTAAATCGCCTGACGCTGGACAGTATGGCGCTGACCAATGGTGGTGGCCCGCTCATGATTGACCAAGCTGGTGGTGCCGTGTGGTCCACCGGACATATGACGATCATAAACAGCACGTTTGCCAACAATGGTACTTCTGATAGAGGGGGTGCTGTTTCATTTAGCGGTGGTCTTGATGTTCGCATTATCAATTCAACGTTCAACGGGAATACGACAAATAGGTATGGTGGTGCTATTGATTTAGCTGGTTCTGGGGCAGATATTAAGATTATCAACAGCACATTTGTCGATAATCATGCTACGTATTACAGTAACAGTTTCGGTGGAGCACTCTATCTCTTTGCCTCTCGTGGCAGTACCGTCGATATTGTCAACAATACTATCGCTAGTAACTCTGCTGAAATTCAAGGTGGCGGCTTGTGGATTCATATATCTAGTGCTGAAAACGCACCAATCATGACCCTACACAATAACATCATCAGTGGGAATTCGATCATAGAAACGTATCCTAGCGACGATTGTGGTGGATACAGTGGCGCATTTGCACTGACCACGGCTACACATAACATTTTTGGTGACAGGAACGATAATGGTGGTTGTACAGGCTTTGCAACAGCAAGCGACAACATCACACCATCTGGCAATTTAGCAACGATTGTGCAGACCTCTAACGGTCAGCCTGTACTGGCTGATTATGGTGGCTTGACCCAAGTTGTCCCGCTCATCCTCAATAGTCCCGCAATCAATAGCGGTGATAATGCGGTGCTGCCAACCGAGGACTACCTAGGTGTCGATGTCGATGGTGATGGCCTCATTGCAACCAGTGCAATTGATGTTGACCAACTAGGCGAAGCCCGTATACAAGATGCGATTGTCGATGCTGGCTCTTATGAGTTTGTCGCGCCAGCAGCGACGCCGACGTTAACCATGTATGCCGATGGCTCCTACGGCTGGACACCGGATCAAAGTGGCTGCACGGAAAGCCTCTATCGCAGCAGCACTCCCTATGTCGGCTACACCTGGCTGACCGACGACCCAGCCAATTATGATGGCAGCGCCTCGTTGACAAGTGTGGAAACCAATTACTTCTACTATCTCTATGTAAATTGCGGTAGCTCCACGGCGCAGTCGGAAGCAGTGGGTGAATTTACATTTGCCATTGTGCCGGGGGGATAGGTGGCTGTTAGGGGAGCCTTGACATTCTTTTGACGAAGGTAGCACCTTATCAGTGACATTCTTGCTAGAAAAACAAGAGTTTTTAACGCACAGGACGCAGGGAACGCAAAGTGAAGAAAGGCTTCTCTTATCTTTGCGCCCTTGCGTTTCAATCTTTTTGGCTCTGGCTGGTCTAGGTTATGATAAAAAACATCAATCAGTAAAACAGAGAAAACAATAATTTGGGAGAAGCCAAATGAACCGACAGTCAACGCAACACATTAGACCCATCACCTTAGGGCTTCTATTAAGCTGGCTGCTGCTGGCTGCTAGGCCAGCCTACGCCAACACCCACCCCGCCAGCATCAGGGCGGCCGCAGCCCCATTGCTACAGACAAGCTGTACCCTGCCCGCCACCGTCACCACCGCCAACCAGTTATACAACTGCATCACGGCAGCGAATAACAACGGCGCGGCCCTGGACACCATCACCCTTGGCGCGGACATCACTCTGACCAGCGCCCTGCCCCAAATTACAACCGCAATCACGCTGGAAGGCGCCGGATATGCCATTGATGGTGGCAATAGCATCCAGCTTTTCAACGTCGGTACCGCAGGCGATCTCACGGTCAAAGAGGCCACCCTGCAAAACGGCCGTTCCACATCCAGTGGTGGCGCAGTCTACAATGGTGGTATGCTCACGCTGATCAACAGCACACTCGCCGGCAATACCGCAACCAACGGCGGCGCGATCTTCAATGCGACTTTGTCTACAGTGACAGTGGTCAACAGCACCTTCTCTGACAATACGGCATCCAATTCGGGCGGCGCAATCTATACTGTCAGCACGCTGATCCTCACGAACAACACCATCGCGGCGAACACCGCAACCGAGGGCAGTGGCATCTATCTTACCAGCGGCCAGTCCTATCTGGCAGGGAACATTTTTGCCGGAAACGCAACCGGTAACAACTGCACCCGGCTCTTTGGGACACTCAACGACAACGGCTACAATCTGTCGGACGATGGCACCTGCACCAACGGCGGTGCCGGCTCGGCAATCAATGCCACGCTGGCCCTGGGTGATCTGGCGGATAACGGCGGCCCCACGCAGACCCACTTGCCCGGCACAGGTAGCGACGCCATCGGCGCCATCCCCAACGGCACGACCATCAGCAACAACGGCACCATCTGGGCCTGCCAAGCGTCGACACTATTCGTCGATCAGCGGGGTGAACCGCGCCCGCAGACCAGCAGCGCTGACTGCACGGCGGGTGCGGTCGAAGTGGCGACGAATTCAACCACGTTGACCATCATCAAAGACGCCGGCCCAGCCATCGGCACCGACTTTGACTTCACCCTTACATCAGAACCATTCTCAAACTACAGTGGCAGCACTAGCGGCAATCCCTTCTGGACCCGACCCAATGAAGGCGGCACCTGTACCCTCTCCACCGTTTCCACACGGTACCATGTGCAAGCCTTTGCGGTGGACACCAGCGGCAACTACAATTTATCCAGCAATCAATCCGGCTGGGATGGCTATATTCATTTATACCAAGACAGTTTTAACCCACTCGCCCCATGTACCCATTATCTCAATGGTGATGACAATGTCCTTTCCAGTGGCTCATCCGAAATCTCCAGTCAATTCCTGGAGGCCGGTCGGACGTACTATTTTGTGACTAGTGGCAAGTTCAGCAGCAGCGCGGGCAACTTCAGCAACAGTATATTGGGTGTCGGAACTGTCTATACGCTATATGAATCCTTTACCCTCGATGACGCCGTCCCCGACGATAGTGACGGCATCGATGCCAGCACCACGTTCAATGTGTCCCCTGGCACCTATGCTGTCACTGAGCTGCCATTGAGTGGTTGGGGACTGACCGGGGCCACCTGTACCGGGGCCAGTGGGAGTGTCAGCTTGACCGATAACACCCTGTCGGTCGAGGTGAGTGATGGCGAGGCGGTGCAGTGCACGTTCACCAACGAATCACTCTGCCCGGCGTCCTGGATCGTTACAACGGCCGCTGAGCTATCCGTCTGCATCACCCTGGCGAACAACAACGAAAGCCCCAGTCCTACGGCCGATACGATCACGCTGGGCGCGAACATCACGCTGAGTACAGCCCTGCCGCAAATCACGAGTGAGATTACGCTGGAAGGCGCGGGCTACGCCGTTGATGGTGGGAATCGGGGACGGATCTTCTTTGTGAATTCGACTGGCGATTTCACTGTCAACCAGGTTACGCTGCAAAACGGCTCTGCCTACGAAGGTGGTGGCATCTACAACAGTGGCACGCTGACGGTGAGCAACAGTACCATTCCTGGCAACACTGGAGGTAGAGCGGGTGGCGGCATCTACAACATCAATGGCACGCTGACGGTGAGCAACAGTACCATTTCTGGCAACACTGCAGGTAGCTATGGTGGCGGCATTTACAATCAAGGCTCGCTGACGATGAACAACAGCACCCTCGCCAACAACGGGGCATTCGTCGGTGGCGGCATCGCCAATTTCGGCACGATATATCTGGCGGGGAATATTTTTGCGACTAACGGGGATGAATGTGCTGGCTCCCGCAGCGCAATCTATGACAATGGCTACAATCTGTCGGTTTCTCGCTTATGCACCAACGGCGGCCCCGGCTCAGTGACCAACGCAACGCTGAACTTGGGCGCACTGGCTGATAACGGCGGCCCCACACTGACCCACCTGCCCGGCGCGGGCAGCGACGCCATCGGTGCCATCCCCAACGGCACGACAATCAGCAACAACGGCACCAGTTGGACCTGTGACCAGAGTGCCACCGACCAGCGCGGTGTGTTACGCCCGATCACTGCGGGTACAGCTTGTACGGCCGGCGCGGTGGAAGTGGCGATTTCAATCTGCCCCTCCTGGACAGCGACAACCGCTGATGAACTATATCAGTGCATATTTAGGGCGAACAACAACGAAAGCCCCAGCCCCACGGCCGATACGATCACCCTCGGCGCGGACATCACGCTGAGTACAGCCCTACCGCAGATCACGAGCGAGATCACGGTCGAAGGTGCGGGCTACGCCGTTGATGGCGGGGGTAGTGTGCAACTGTTCTTTGTCGCTTTGGATGGCGACTTCACCATCAACCAGGCCACGTTGCAAAATGGCGTGGCATCAAACGGTGGCGGCATTTTCAATCGTGGCGCGCTGATAGTGACCAATAGTACCTTCTCCGGCAACCTTGCGGATATCTACGGTGGCGGCATCTACAACATTGGCACCCTGACCGTGACCAACAGCACCTTCTCTGGCAATTCAGCCGTGTTCGGCGGCGGTATCGCCAACTTCGATGCAAACACAGTAATGATGACCAGCAGTACCTTCTCCGGCAATTCAGCAACGGTCGGCGACGGCATCTTCACTGAAAACACAGTGGTATATATAGCGGGCAACATTTTCGAAGCGGGCGCGAGTGGTAACAACTGTGCCAACTTTGGCACGCTCAACGACAATGGCTACAACCTGTCAGATGATGGGACGTGTGGCTTCACGGGTACAGGATCAGCGAATAATGCAACGCTGAACCTGAGCGCACTGAGCGGTGGGGTACATACACCACAAGCAGGCAGTGACGCGATTGGCGCCATCCCCAACGGCACAACGATCAGCAACAACGGCACCAGTTGGACCTGCGACCAGAGTGCCACCGACCAGCGCGGTGAGTCACGTCCCATCAACAGCGGCGAAGACTGTACGGCCGGTGCGGTGGAAGTGGCGCGTGTGCAGCTTACGCTGCAGCCAAATGGCTATTTTAGCTGGCTGCCAGACCGCAGCGGCTCCTGTAGCGAGAGCCTGTATCGCAGCAGTACCCCGTATGTCGGTCACACTTGGTTGACGGATGACCCAGCCAATTATGATGGCAGTGGTTCGCTGACTGATGTGGCTATCAACTACTTCTACTATCTGCTGGTGGATTGTGGCGGCAGCTTAAGCCAGTCAAATGAGGTGGGTGAGTTTACGTTTGCCATTGTGCCGGGGGGATAGGTGGCTATTAGGGGAGACTTGACAGGTCACGGAAGACCTGTCAAGTCTGGCCAATTGACGTTCTTTTGACGAATGTAGGATAAAAAACGCCAATCAGCAAAACAGAGTTTAGGAGAAGCTGAATGAACCGACAATCAACGCAACACATGAGAGCCATCACCTTAGGGCTTCTATTAAGCTGGCTGCTGCTGGCCGCTAGCCCAGCCTACACCAACACCTACCCCACCAGCATTAGGGCGGCCACAGCCCCATTGCTCCAAGCAAGCTGTACTCTGCCAGCGACGGTCACGACTGCCGACCAGCTATACGACTGCATCATGGCGGCCAATGCTGGTAGCGGTGGCACGATTACCCTCGGCGCGGACATTGATCTGACGACCCTGACCACCAGCCCCCTGCCGAACATGCACAGCACGATTGTTTTGGAAGGCGCGGGCTACGCCATTGATGGCGGCGGCAGTATGGGTATCTTCAATGTTGAAAAAGACGGCGATCTCACCGTCAACCAGGCCACGCTGAAAAATGGCAATGGCACCCCCGGCGGTGCCATCTACAACCTCGGCACGCTATTTGTAACCAACAGCACCTTCTCCAACAACTTGGCAACTGGTGGTGGTGCTATCTATAACTATTACGATAATTTAAGCGGCTTCGGGACGGCGACAATCACGAACAGCACCTTCTCTGGCAACAATGGCGGCAGCGCAGGTGGTGCCATCAACAACACTGGCGAGCAGGGGCGGGTAACGGTGAGTAACAGCACCTTCTCCGGTAACACGGCTACCCGTGGCGGTGCCATTTACATCAATCAAGGCCAGGTGACAGCAACCAGCAACACCTTCTCTGGCAACTCGGCTATCGTCGAGGGGGATGCCACTTTCGGTATCGGCGTTGGTTGGAGATTGTACTTAGCCGGTAACATCTTTGTCGGTAGTGCCAGCGGTGACAACTGTCGAGCTCAGGGCACCAGCGCTGGCAACGAGCCAATTGACGACAACGGCTACAATCTGTCGGATGATGCCACCTGCACCAACGGCGGCACCGGCTCGGCCACCAACGCTACCCTCAACCTTGGCAACCTCGCCGACAATGGCGGCCTTACGCTAACTCACCTGCCCGGCTATCCGGGTGATGCTATCTTCTCCATCCCAAATGGCACCACCATCAGTAACAACGGCACGAACTGGAGTTGCAATGACGCGAACACCTTCACCGACCAACGGGGTCAACCCCGCCCAACCGATAGTGGCGACTTCTGCACCGTCGGGGCGGTGGAAGTATCCTCGGCATCCATTTGCCCCTCTTGGACAGCCACAACTGCCGATGGGCTATCCGCGTGTATCAGCAGGGCCAATGGCGATAGTTCAACCGTTGATACCATCACGCTGGGCGCAAACATTGACCTGACCAACCTGACCACGACCGAACTGCCGCGCATAGAAACCCAAATCACATTAGAGGGGGCAGGCTACACCATTGATGCCAACAATCTCATGCGCCACTTCTTCGTGACCGCTACCGGCGACTTCACCATCAACCAAACCACCTTACAAAACGGCTCTAATACCAACGGGGGCAGTATTCACAATCGAGGAAACTTTACGCTCACCAACAGTACCCTGAGCGATAACAGCGCCACCGGTGAGGGCGGGGGTATCTATACTGCCATAACCAGTGCCAATTCAACCGTGCGTAACAGCACCCTTACTGGCAATACGGCCGTTACTGGCGGGGCCATTTCCAACCGGGGTACCACAGCGGTCAGTACCAGCACCTTCTCTGGTAACATTGCTTCAAGCTCAGGCGGTGCGATTTACAATAGAGGCCCTTTCAAAGTGACGGGCAGCACCTTCTTCGGCAATTCCGCGCCGACTGGCGAAGCTATCCACCTCTTTAACAATACCGCAAATTTTGCTGGGAATCTCTTTGCGGGTGGCGGCAGCGATAACTGCGCCGGCAGCGGCACCCTCGTTGACAATGGCTACAATCTGTCGGATGATGCCACCTGTACCAATGGCGGCTCTGGCTCAATCACCAATGCTACCCTCGACCTCGGCAGCTTAGCCGCCAACGGCGGCTCCACGCTGACCCACCTGCCCGGTGCCGCAAGTGATGCCATCGGCACTATTCCCTACGGGTTTGTATTAAACAACGGGGGTGATCTGTTGGTGTGTAACAGTAGCAGCACGGACCAAATCGGCAATGACCGCCCACTTACCATTGGTTTGGCCTGTAGCAGTGGGGCAGTGGAAGCATCTTCTGCCAGCCTGATCATCATCAAGGATGCCAGCCCCGCTATTGGCACCGACTTTGACTTCATCATCAGCACGGAACCGCTGCTTTCCTACAGTGGTAGTACTGTCACCGCCCCCTTCTGGACGCGGCCAGATGCGGCCGGCGTGATCTGTACCATCTCGCTCAATTCCGTGCGGCACCACGTGCAACCGTTTGCGGTTGATACCAACGGCACTTACACAATTGATAGCGTTCAATCCTACAACGGCTATATCTACCTCTATCAAGACAGCTTTAACGCGCTTGATCAATGCAACAATTACCTCAATGGCAATGATGGCGAGTTTTCTCCCAATCAATCTGCCCTAAGTCATGAACTCGAAGCCGGTCGGGTTTACTTCTTGGTCACCAGTGGTTTTGACGATGCGGATGCCGGTACGTTCACCAACACCATTACCCGCGTTGGCGGTGGCGGCAATGCGTACACACTCTATGATTCGTTTACGCTCGACGACGCCGTACCCGATGATGGCGATGATGTTGCTGCTGGCACCACCTTCTATCTGTCCCCCGGCACTTATACGGTCACTGAGGCGGTATCAAGCGGTTGGGATCTGACCAATGCTAGCTGTACCGGTGCCGGTGGCACTGTCAGCCTGACCGATGAAACCCTGTCGGTTGAGATTAGCGACGGCGAGGCGGTTGAATGTACCTTTGTCAACGAGTTGATCTGCCCGGCATCTTGGACGGTGGCAACTGCTGATGAGCTATACGACTGCATCGCCCTGGCCAATGCGAACGAAAGCCCCAGCCCCACGGCCGATACAATTACGCTGGGCGCGGACATCACCCTGACCAGTGCTCTGCCGCAAATCTCAAGCGAAATCACTCTAGAGGGTGCGGGCTACTTTATTGATGGCGGTAACAGTGTGCAAATTTTTAATGTTGCTTCGACCGGCAAATTCACCATCAACCAGGCTACCCTGCAAAACGGCTACACCGCAGATGTGGGCGGCGCAATTAAGAACAACGGTACGTTGGTGGTAAGCACCAGTACCATCTCCGGTAATACTGCAACTGATGATGGCGGCGGTATTAGCAACAATGGTGGCACGCTGACCATAACCAACAGCACACTCTCCAACAACGCCGCAACCTACGGGGGCGGCATCCGAAACTACGCTGGCACGGTGACCCTGATCAACAGCACCTTCTCCGGCAACTCGGCAAGTGGCAACGGCGGTGGCATTGAGAACAGAGCTGCTCTGACGGTGGTCAACAGCACCTTCTCCGGCAACCTGGCGCCTAGCGGCGGTGGCATTGATAATTATTCTGAGTTGACGGTGACCAATAGCACCTTCTCCGGCAACTCGGGAACCGGCCTCTACAACAGCTTCGGCACGGTGTACCTAGCGGGGAATATTTTTGCCAGCGGCGCAAGTGGCAACAACTGCCACAACAACGACACGCTCGCCGACAACGGCTACAACCTGTCGGATGATGGTACTTGCACTGATGGCGGTACTGGCTCAGTGACCAACGCTACGCTGAATTTGGGTGCACTGGCCGACAATGGCGGCACTACGCAGACCCACTTGCCCGGCGCGGGCAGTAACGCCATCGGCGCCATACCCAATGGTACGACGATCAGTAACAACGGCATCAATTGGACATGCGACCAGAGTACCACCGACCAGCGGGGTGAGTCACGTCCCATCAACAGTGGGGATGATTGTAGCGCAGGTGCAGTCGAAGTGGGGCCGCCACTGCTTTGCCCCTCTTGGACGGTCACAACCGCTGATGAACTGTACGACTGCATCACGCTGGCGAATGGGAACGAAAGCCCCAGCCCTACCGCAGACACCATCATCTTGGGCGCGGACATCACCCTGACAACCCTCACCAACAGCCCTCTGCCCGATATCACCAGCGCGATTGTGGTGGAGGGCGCGGGCTACGCTATTGATGGCGGCAGCAGCGTGAGTATCTTCGCTGTCAGTTCAAGTGGCGATCTCACTGTCAATCAAGCCACGCTGCAAAACGGTGCCGCAGACTTCGGCAGTGCCATTGATAACCGTGGCACGGTGACGGTGACCAACAGCACCTTTTCCGGTAACGTGGCAACGGTTAGTGGAGGTGCTATCTATAACGACTATGCCATCATGGTGTTGACCAGTAACACCTTCTTCGGCAACTCGGCGGGTGCTGCAGGCGGCATTTACAACGGATCTGCTGGTACAATGCATCTGGCGGGCAACATCTTTGCGGTTGGCGCGAATGGGAATAACTGTATGAACGATGGCGGCACGCTTAATGACAACGGCTACAACCTGTCGAGTGACACGACCTGCGCCAATGGCGGCACCGGTTCCGCAACCAATGCCACGCTGAATCTCGGTGCGCTGAGCGGCGGAGTGCATACGCCGCAAGCGGGCAGCGACGCCATCGGTGCTATCCCCTACAGCACGACGATCAGCAACAACGGCACCAGTTGGACTTGTAATGATGTGGACACCTTCACCGACCAGCGCGGCGAGTCACGCCCAATCAACAGCGGCGAGGCCTGTACGGCCGGCGCGGTGGAAGTGGTGCGTGTGCAGCTTACGCTGCATCCAAATGGCTTTTTCAGTTGGCTGCCGGATCTCAGCGGCTCCTGTAGCGAGAGCCTGTATCGCAGCAGTACCCCGTATGTCGGTCACACTTGGTTGACGGATGACCCGGCTAATTATGATGGCAGTGGCTCGCTGACCAGTGTGACTATTAACTACTTCTACTATCTGCTGGTGGATTGTGGCGGTAGCTTGAGCCAGTCAAATGAGGTGGGTGAGTTTACGTTTGCCATTGTGCCAGGGGGATAGATGGCTATTAGGGGAGCCTTGACGGAAAAATACCAATCAGCAAAACAGAGTTTGGGAGAAGCTGAATGAACCGACAATCACCGCAACAAATTAGAGCCATCACCCTGATTGAGTGACAAAACTCATAATCATGGGGCTTGACAAGAATTCAGGCTCTTTTTTGCCCACAATTGGTCGAAAAGCAAGAAACTTGTGGTTAATTTTGGGGCAATCAGTCATAAATTTTGCTTATGGTACAATTTCAAGATTTGTCAAATAATGTCTAAATGAGATTTGTTAGTCAATCAAGTGGTAGGAGTATTTTTCAAACAGTCTTTGAGACGTTGGCCGTATTCGCGGAAGAAGGGGATGGATTCGGGGTTTCGCATGGCACCGAGGTTGGCGGCGCGGTTGGCATCCATGCCGAGCAAGATTTTGCGGATGGGTAGCTCCATTTTTTTGCCGCTGAGGGTGTAGGGAACCTGGATGATGGGGATGATGGCATTGGGGACGTGGCGGGGGGAGATGTCGCGCCGGAGATGCTGGTTGATGCGCTGTGTGAGTGCGTCGTCGAGCGTTACCCCATCGCGCAGCACCACAAAGAGGGGCATGAATGATTCCCGCCCGTGAAATTCGAGGTCTATGATGAGGCTGTCGAGGATTTCGGGGAAGGACTCGACGACGCGGTAGATTTCGCTGGTTCCCATGCGTACTCCGTGGCGGTTGATGGTGGCGTCAGAACGGCCGTAAATGACACACCCACCTCGCTCATTAAACTGAATCCAGTCGCCGTGGCGCCAGATACCGGGGAACATCTCAAAATAGCTTTCCGTGTAGCGCACCATGTCGGGGTCGTTCCAGAAGAAAATCGGCATCGAGGGCATGGGGTTGCAAATCACCAGCTCGCCCACTTCGTTGACCACCGCCTCCCCCGCTTCGTTAAACGCCTGCACCCTGGCTCCCAGTGATGCTCCCTGAATTTCGCCCAAATAAATGGGCTGGATTCGCGCCCCGCCGACAAAGGCGGTGCAAAGATCGGTGCCGCCGCTGAGGGATTCGAGGGCAAGATGGGGGTTGAGGTTGTCGTAAATCCATTGGAAGCCTTCGACGGAGAGCGGGGATCCGGTGGAGCCAACGCCGCGAATGCGGCTGAGGTCGTACTGCTGGTTGGGGTGGATGCCGGCCTTGATGCAGGCAGTGACGAAGGCGGCGGAGGTGCCGAAATAGGTGACGCTGGCCGCTTCGGCGAGGGCGAATTGGGCGTTCATGTCGGGGTAGTTGGGTGCGCCGTTGTAAAGAACGGCCGTTGCGCCAGACAACAAACTGCCTACCACATAGTTCCACATCATCCAACCGGTGCTGGAATACCAGTAAAAACGGTCGCTCGACTTTAAATCGTTGTGGAAAACGGTGGCCTTGATCTGTTCCAGCAAAATGCCGCCATGTCCATGCACAATGGGCTTGGGCAGCCCGGTGGTGCCGGAGGAGTACAGCACCCACAGCGGGTGGTCAAACGGCAGTTGGGCAAAGGTAAGCGGGGTGTCATCGGCGGCGGCGAGGGCGGCTTCCCAACTCACGGTTGTATCTGTAGAGGGCGTATCTGTTTCGCCTAGCAAAATGGTGTGCTGGACGGTGGGCAGCCTGGCCTGAAGGTGGTTGACCAGTTCGCGGCGGTCGTGGTGTTTGCCATTATAGCGATACCCCGTAATGGCAATCAGCACCTTTGGCTCAATCTGAGTGAAGCGATCCAGTACGCTGGTTTCGCCAAATTCGGGCGGGCAGCTTGACCAGGTGGCTCCCAAACTGGCCGTTGCCAGCAGCGACACAATTGCTTCGGGGATGTTGGGTAAGTAGCCTACCACGCGATCTCCTTGCTGTACCCCCATGCGCCGCAGTGCCTGCGCCAGCCGCCGCGTCTGCTCTTCAATTTCTGCCCAGCTATAAGAAGTTAAGGGCGTGTCTTCTCCTTTATAAAGCAACATCGGCTTGCCGTCGTCGCGTTTGGCAAAGATGTTTTCGGCATAATTGAGCCGCGCCCCTGTGAACCATTTGGCTCCCGGCATTTGCGGGTCAGCCAGCACCGTTTCCCATTTTTGGCTGTAGACCAGCCCAAAATAATCCCACAGCGACTCCCAAAAGTCGGCCATATGGTCTACCGACCATTGCCACAGTTCGCGGTAGGTGGTGAGATGGATGTTTCGGCCGGCGAGCCAGCGCATGTAGTGGGTCAGGTTGGCTTGTTCAACAACTTCGGGGGTGGGTGTCCACAATAAATCGCCTTCTTGCATTCTCAATTACTCCAAAAAGAATTAGGCTGGTTGTAGCAGATGTGGGGCGGTGCGTCAACCTGTGAAAAAATACGTCATTTGTGTATTGACGTTGGGCGCAGTCTGGCTATGATGCATGCAAAATCCACAAGAGGCAGGCAACCTATATTGCCGGAGGAACCGATGAACTTATATGATGCATCCTAATACTGAACTTCGTTTTGTAAACGATTTGGTTGGGATGGGTGTGTTTGCCACGGCGTTTATTCCCGCTGGCACCATTACCAATGCTGAAGACCCGCTTGATATTGTCATTTATCCTGATAACCCCGCTCTCGACAACCCGCTTTTACGCCCGCAGATTGATAAGTATGCGGTCGTTGAGCCAGGGAATCGGCGGGTGATGAGCTGGGATTTGAGCAAGTTTGTCAATCATTGCTGCCAGGCGAACACGATGAGTACGGGGTGGGGGTTTGAGATTGCGCTGCGGGATATTATGCCGGGGGAAGAGATTCGGGATGAGTATGGGCTGTTTAATTTGCCGTGGACAATGCCCTTGACCTGTTCACAGTCGCCGTGCCGGGGCTGTCTGGCGCATGATGATTTTGAACGGTATGCGGCGCAGTGGGATGCCCAAATTCAGGTGGCGGTGCGGCAGGCGATGGATGTGCCGCAACCGCTGTGGTCGCTGTTGGATGAAGAAACGGCCGTTTCCCTGCGACAGTACATCAACACCGGCGAAGGCTACCGCTCCGTCACGGCCCTCCGCGTCGCCCATGTTTCGGTTCCGTAAGATGTGGTAAGAAACCGGGTTTCATGGACGATCCCGGTTTCTACATACATGCTGATTTGAACGCATCATCTGGAGGAACCACAAAACCCCATTGATAACGCCAAAACAAACGTGGTAGAGGTATCAAAACGACACCGTTTTCCCCAAGCAACTTGTAAACCTGCACCGATAAGCCCCTACCCAATTTGGGCATCACCTCGTAAAATCACGTTATGGAACACCTGATTATTGACACCGACCCCGGCGTAGATGATGCGCTGGCAATTTTGGCAGCCGCCGCACACCCCAATGTCACCATTGAAGCCCTGTTGGTGGTGGCGGGCAACGTGGGGCTGCACCACACCACCCGCAACGCGGGGGTCATTGTAGACCTTATCGAGCGCGACATTCCCATTTATGCCGGCTGTGCCGAGCCGCTGGTGCTGGCGGGGGAAAGTGCCGCCCATGCCCACGGCGACGACGGTTTGGGGGGAACCGGGCTGACCACAGAACGCCGGCCGGAATCCCTCCACGCCTCCCTTGCCCTGCTCAACATGGTCAACCAGGAGCCTGGCAAATATACGCTGGTCGCCCTGGGGCCGCTGACCAACATTGCCCTGGCGCTAAAACTTGACCCCGCGCTGCCCCGCAAGCTAAAACGGTGTGTGATGATGGCTGGGGCGGTGTCGGCGCATGGTAACATGCAGCTTTGCACCGAGTTTAATGTGTACGCTGACCCGGAAGCGGCGCACGTGGTGTTTGAGGCGTGGGGGCAAGCCGGCCGACTCATTGAACTCATTGACTGGGAAGTGACGATGCGCTATGGCTTCACCGAGGAGCTGGTGACGCGCTGGGCGGCGTTTGGCACACCCAAAGCCGACTTTTTTACGGCCGTTTCTGCCCACGTCAACCAATTTATTCGCCTGCACCGCCGTCGCACCACCCAATATTATGCCGACCCAGTGGCAATGGCGGTAGTGGTGGAGCCGGAGATTGTGACGGCGGCAGAAGAGCATTATGTGGCGGTGGAATTAAACGGCCGTTACGCTCGCGGCCAAACCATCACCGACTGGCAAGACCTCTCCGGCCACGTTCCCAATTGCCGCATCATCATGGCCCTCAACGGCGACCGGATGTGGCAACTGGTGGAAAATGGGCTGCGTTAAAAGATGGGGATTGGGAGATTAAGAGACTGGGAGACTAACCACGGCTAATCTCTCAATCTCCCAGTCTCTCAATCTCGAATCTCCCCGCCTACAGCGTTACCCAACGCTCACTTTGCGCTCCCTCATACAGCGCATCCATCACCACGCTGCGGAACGCCGCTTCCTGCGCCGTTACCAGGGGGATGGCGGTTTGGCCGGCGGGGGGGGCTTCACCAGCCACGGCATCGAGGAACAGTTCAAACGCATGGGGCCAGGCGGCGGGCAAATCGGACCACGGTTGCTGGCCGTCGGCGCCATCTACGTGCTTGCTTTTGAAGTAGAGGGTGTCATTGACGACCAGGGCGTGGCCTTCGGTGCCGCTAATCAGCAGCCGCACCGGGTTAGCAACGTCTACCCAGCCGGCCGCAATTGTCACCACCGTCCCATCTTTGTAAACCAACATTCCCTCGCCAAACTCATCACACGCTGCGCCATAGCGGGCGAGAGCGGTGCCAGTAACGGCCGTTACCCGTTCCACCTCATGCCCCAACAGCCACAGCACAATATCCAGCGAATGGGTGCCAAGGTCGCCATATGCCCCCACGCCCGCCACCGCCGGGTCAGTCATCCACAGCCAGCGCGGCGTGAACCAGTCGCCCAGCGACCCACCGTGGCAGTTGCTGTGGCGCAGCCGCGTGATTTGCCCAAAATGCCCCAGCCGAATCTGCTCACGCAAAAATTGGTGAATTGGCTCGCCACGCATGAAATAACCAGTCTGGAAAATGATCCCCGCTTTGTCAATGGCCGCCGCCATGCGCTGGGCATCATCGCGGGCGTAGCCAAGCGGTTTTTCCACAAACAAGTGCTTGCCTGCGGCCGCCCCTGTTAGCACCAACGCCTCGTGGCGGTCGGTTTCGGCGCAAATAATGGCGGCTTCAATTTCCGGGTCGCCCCAAATGGCGGCGGTGTCGTCTACCACGGCGGCACCCAGCAGTTCAGCGTTCATTTGCGCCCGCGCCGCGTCGTGGTCCCAAACGGATTTAACGGTAAAAAACGGCCGTTTTTTCAGCCGTTCCACAAAACCAGGCGTGTGGATATGTCCACAGCCAACCAATGCTATCGTTGTCATGTCAAACCTCTGAGAATTATGAATTAGGAATTATGAATTAGGAAGAAAGCTCTTCGTTCATAATTCATAATTCCTAATTCATAATTTGTAACGCTTTGGCAATCGCTGCCACCTGTGCGTCCGAACTGGCGGGCATGGGGGCGCGGGGGATGCCGCCATCGCGCCCTTGCAGCCGCATGGCCGTTTTGACGTTGGCAGGCAGGTTGTCGCCCATGATGGCGTTCCAAATGGTCAATAGCTTGTGGTGCAGGTCAAGCCCGGTGGCGTGGTCGCCCGCCTGCACCGCGTCCCAAAGCTGAACGCACATGGCGGGGGCGGCGGTTAAAATGGCGGCAATCGCCCCGTGCGCCTTTAGGGCAAACGACGGATACATCAGCGCGTCCACGGCCGACATAATCAGCCCCCGGTCGCCACACAGGTGGAGCAAATCAGCCACCTGTTTTAAGTCGCCGGCCGACTGTTTCACCCCAATCACGCCCGGCACTTCGTCAATGATTTTGGTGAGCAGTTGCGGGGAGCAGTAGGTCCAGGGAACGACGTTGTAGATGATGATGGGGATGTCTACGGCATCGGCGATGGTGGCGAAGTGGCGCAGCAGGGCATCGTCGGTGGGGCGGAAGAGGTAGTGGACGGGGGTGACTTGCAGGGCAGCCACATCCAGGTCGGCCAGGGCGCGGCTGTAGGCAATGGCCTGGCGCGTGCTGTCTACAATGACCCCGGCGATGACGGGGACGCGACCGTTGGCGGCCTCAACGGCCGTTCCTATTGCCTGCCGCAGTTCATCAATGGACAAGGTGTGGCCTTCGCCGGTGCTGCCGCCCACCGCCAGCCCATGCACCTTGGCTTCGCTAATCAAATAGTCAACATCTGCCCGCAGAGCGGCCTCATCCAGCTCTTCGTGCTTGTCAAATGGTGTGACCATGGGGGGGACAATGCCAAAAATCTGTTTGCTCATCTGCTTTTTCCTTTTAAAAATGGGACTCGGACGAACACGGACGAACACGGATGAATTTAGGGAATCGGCGAAATCTTGGCTTGTCATTCGTGAGGGTGTGCTGCCGTTTATGCAATCTTTTTGATGATGGGACTGTAGCATGGGAACGGCCGTTGGGCAATGGATGGTGCGGAGAAACGGCTGTTGTTGCTATTCCAGCGAAATCAGGTTCAAACGCAGGGCGGCAATGACCGCTTGCGTGCGGTTGGGCTGGTCGAGCTTGCTCAGAATGCGCTTGACATAAGTATGGATGGTGGCTTCACTGAGGGCAAGCTGGGCGGCCATGTCGCGGTAGGTGGCGGGGGTTGCCATCAGCGACAAAATTTCCTGTTCGCGGGTGGAAAGGGCAACCGTTTCGGGCGTTGGCTCATAGGCCTGGCGGCTGCGGGCAATGAGTGCCTGGGTGACTTCTGGCCCCAGATAGCGGCGGCCGCTGGCAACGGTGCGAATGGCGTGGGCCAGCCCTGCGGGGGTAATGTCTTTGTGTACAAAGCCGTCTACGCCGTTTTCCAGGGCATCGAGAACGGCCGTTTCCACCGCCGCCCCCGATAGCAATAGCGTATACACCTGCTCATTGTGCTGTTTAATCAACGGTGCTGCCTCAATTCCGCTCAACCGGGGCATCTTCCAATCCATGACGACGACATGGGGGTGGAGGGTTTGGGTGAGGGAAACGGCCGTTTGTCCATCCTCCGCTTCCCCCACCACCACAAAATCCGCCTCCTGCCGCAGCACCAGCGCCAACCCGCGCCGCACCACCGCATGGTCATCAGCAATCAGAATGCGAATCACAATATTCTGACCTTTCTTCCAGAAGGCGCAACTGGGTGGCCTGTTGGGGATAGTTGGCTTGCTTTATGGCCGCCCACTGTCGCTCTTGACCAATTTCCCTGGCAACAGCCTCAATATCCAGTTGGTTCAGGATAGTTGCTGTAATCGGCCGTTTGGCTTCCCAAAAGATAAAAGCTCCCAAAAACTCGCGGGCTGGTTGTGAATTGAGCAGATCAGCCAGAAGCACTGCTTCTTCCTGGCTTTCGGCCGCGAGAAAGTAGCATGTATCGTCCAGAACGACGGGCGAGTGGTTTTTTGGCTCAATGACCACGAATTCCAGCTTTTTGTACAGCCCTGAAATAGCTACTTTCCATGGGGCAAAGGTATATGAGCCAACGCCGAAAATGGAAAAGCGGGGTCGGTTTTGATAGATGCGGCTCTTGCGGCGATCAAAATAAGGAGCGTGATCCTGAAGATATTGCCACGTTTTGGGGGCTGTTCTTTGAATGGGCAGGGTGCTTTCGCCAACTGAACGCTGGGGGACAAGTAACCAGCGAAACGGCCGTTTTGCCTCTCCATTAGCAACATCAGAACTTTTCCAAAGTGGATACAGATACTTTGCTTCAAGCTCATACCTTCCCCCCAGCTTGTTGACATAACAACGCCCTTCTTTGTGAAGCTCCATCACGGGGGCGCAATCATGCTTGATGCCCGAACGCCACTGATAGCGTGTGGGCTGTCCCTTTGGTTTTTGCAAATGTTGCCACCGATCATAGTACGCTGCGTTTGCCACGAGCTGCCCATTGCGATAACCGATCTCGGTTAACAGGTTATCTGATGACAAGCCTTGATAGATTGGACAAGTAAAAGAGAAGGTTGAGCCGGGCTGGTACACAAACAAACAGGCATCAACCGAGGCGTTGAAAACGGCCTGGGCATCAAAACGGTAAAGATGAAATGTGCCAGGGGCGGTGCTGTTTTGCCACACCTCTTGCAAAACACGTCGAATAACGGCCGTTTTGCACAACATAGCCAGCAAACCATTCCGCTGCTGTAGCAATTCAATGAGCTTTAGCAGCATCCATTCCGAAATATCAAAATTGCTTGAACCCATAAGAGCCACAAGCCCCGGCTGCTCTTTGAAGTTGGACTTGGGTGGGAGATTTTGGCTGGCTAATTTCCCCAATTGTGCATTGGTAACCCACGGGGGGTTGCCAATGATCAAAAGTGGTTCCGGTACTTGATTCCACAGCAGCGACCAGTCTGTGGTTAAAAAGTTTGTGTGGTACACCTCAATTTTGTTGCCATTGACATGATTTGCCAATCTCTCCTGAACAGCTTGTACGTAATCCGGTTTGATTTCTACACCGATGCCACTTTCAATCGTCTCAAATGTGTCCAAAGCAGCGATGAGGAAATTGCCTAAACCACACGTTGGCTCAAGAACAGATCGTGGCCGGATGTCTTGGCCTAGAAAGCCACACACTTCATGTGCAAACCAGGTCGGCGTTTGAAAATCTCCCAGAGCAATTTTGTTTTTGCGTAAACGTTCTTTACTCACAATAGTTTTCGAATTCCCTCGATTTGACCAGCAACTTCAATCACTCGTCGGTACTGTAAACGCCATTGTAACGCATTAGAGATGGTTAGATAGCCAATATTAGGGGGATGGGCCAGAATCTCTTCCGCTAGTTCCACGGCCTGCATATCGTCAACGGGCAAAAATCGCTCCAGTAAAAAGGCCGCAATATCATCAAGATTGCCATTGTTGTGCAGAATCTGGTGCAGACCCGTAGTGGTTTGATAATCGGCAGTTCGCTGGCTTTCGACAAAGGTAACGCTCAAAATATTTAATTGTCCCGTTTGGTTTGTATGATTGTCTATTTTGTCGTACACAAAGACAAGAAGTGAGTAACCAAGCCCATAGATTTTTTGCCTGGCAGAGCGAAAAGGGCAAGAGGATTGTGGTTGTGTAATCCGCGTGACCTTGACATCAACATCTAGCCCCGGAAAGTCAACTCCTTTGGCTGAATTGCCTTCATCATAAAGATAGTGCTGCCGAAGATGCTGCTGGAACTTTTGTTCAAGGTAAGTGCCGACCGCTTTGCCATCGGTTACCCCATATAAATTGGGTTCCATATGGCGTGATTCAGCAGCGGCAAATCGTTGTGCTTCCTGGCAAAGTAAATCAATCGTTAAGGCTGTTTTCACTGTAGCTTCCTTTCAGAATGCGAATCACGCCGTTCCCCCTGCTGGAATTTCGATGACAATGGAGGTGCCGGCCGCTGGTTGGCTAAAAATGTCGCAGCTTCCACCGAGGGAACGGCTGCGTTCGATCATGCCGCGCAGGCCAAAATGTTCGTCGCCGTAGTCACGCGCCAGGGCGATCTCTGGCTCAAATCCCTGGCCGTTGTCGCGCACCGACAGCCGTGCCACCCCGTTTTCGACATCCACGCAGATGCGGGCTTCGCTGGCGGCGGCGTGGTGGACGATGTTGGTCAGGCTTTCCTGGCAAATGCGGTACAGACTGCGCTGGGCGCGGGGAGAAAGGGCGGTGAAGTCGCCGCGAATGTCGAACTGTACAAGGAGGTTGTTGGCCTGCAAAATGTCGGCGGCGTAGCGGCGCAGGTCGGTTTCAAACGCCTGGGCGCTCATTTCTTCCTGCCACAAATCGTGAATAAATTGGCGGATGTTTTGGCGCACTTCTTCGGCCATTTGCAGTGCCCATTCCAGTTCGGGGCGGATGGCCTGAGGGTTTTTGTCCAGCAGCTTGAGCGAGCCGTCGAGGGTGAAGACGAGGCCGAAGAGGGATTGGGAGACGGTGTCGTGGATGTCGAGGGCGATGCGGGCGCGTTCGGTCTGAACGGCCGTTTCCTTTGCCCGTCTCAACCGCGTCTGCATCATCCCCAGCACAACGGCCGTTTGTCGCGCCAGTGCCATCAGCAAATGCAGCCGGGTGGGCGAATCTGCCTCATCGGGCAGTGCCAACAGCACCACGCCCACCGGCTGTCGCCCCCAGAGCAGCGGCAGCAGCAGCCCGTTTCCCATCTGCCACGGCAGCGGCAGCGGGGTTGTCAACCGCAGCGGCTGCTCACTTTGCAGTGCCGCCATGACCGTTGGTTCATCGAGCGACAGGTGGGCGATGTGGGGCAGCACCTCATCCCCCGCCCGCTGCTGCCCCAGCCAACTGCTAATGGTGTCGGTTTCGGGGTCAACTAGCCCCAGCAGTGCCTGTTCGCAGCCAAACTGGGTAATGAGTGCTGTTAAAAACTGGGTTTGCACTTCGTCTACATTGGCGGCGGTGTGGAGGGAAGCGGTCAGGTCGTGGATGAGTTCCAAATCGCGGTGGCTGTCGGCCAGGGCATCATCGCTGTGGCGCAGGCGGGTCAGCAGCAGGGCAGCGTAGCCAAATGAGCCGCTAATCAGATAGAAGCCGATGAGGTTGATGGTGGTTGTGAGCCAGTTGACGGGTGGAGCGAGCATGACTGCACCCAGATAAAGCGGTAGCCAGGCGGTGGTTGCCAGCAGTGCGCCGCGCAGTTGAAAAAACAGCCCAGCGGCGATGAGGGGGCTGAAGGCGTAGAGGGTGTAGGGAGATTGCCAGCCGCCGCTGCTGGCAAGAAAAGCGGCGATGAGCAGCAGGTCGAGCAGGAGCAGCCAGGGGCGGGCTTGCCATTGCTGGTTGAGCTGGGTGGAGAAGAGGGTGATGAGGGTGGTGAGGGAAACGGCCGTTAACAGTACTCCCAGCAGCAGCCAGCTAAATGACCCGACCAGCAGGGCAATCAGCGGCGGCACCAGCCCCAGCCAGCGGTAGAGCAGCAGCAGGCGGAAAAGTTGGCGGGGGTGGGTGGGTGGGGGCATAAATGCGTTAATAGAGATTGGAGATTGGAGATTGATGAAGGTTCATAATCTCTAATCTCCAATTGCCAATCTCTTAATATACAAACGGAATCAACTTTCGCACCCGCTGCTGATACTGGGCATAGTCGCTAAATTTGGCGGCCAGCCATTGTTCTTCGCGGCGGGATTTGATGTCGAAAAAGAGGAAGAGGATGAGGGCGTAGATGAGAACGAGGGTGCTGGCTTTGAGCAGCCCCAGCCCGATGGAGCCGAGGATGATGCCGCTGTAGATGGGGTGGCGGACGAGGGCGTAGGCACCGGACTGGACGAGGTTGGCATTTTCTTTGGGGTGGGGAACGGCCGTTAAATTACGCCCCAACCACAGCAACCCCGCCAGCACCAGTGCTGCCCCTGCCAGCCCAATGAGTAACCCCAGCCACAGCCCCACCGTTGACCAGGGAGCCGACCAGCGCGGCAGCCCCGGTGCCGTTTCCGGTCCAAACGCTACCAGCGCAAACAGTAAGAATTGAATGACCACGTACCCTTCGCCACGCGGCCCTTGCCACCACGGGTGTTTTTGTTCCATAAGTTAGTTTCCTCATGTGATTATGCCCGTGTGGCTGGAATTTTTCAAAAACTCAGGCTGCCAGAACAGGTTCGGGGATGGCGACAGGCTGTTGGCGCAGCACCAGGGTGGCACAGGTGGCTCCGCGCAGTACGCTTTCGGTGACGCTGCCGTGGTACCAGCGGCTGATGCCGGAACGGCCGTGGCTGGTCATGACAATGAGGTCAACATCGTCCAGATCGGCATAATACAGGATGGTTTCGGCGGCGTCGCCGCGCAGCAGTTTGATGTCGGTGATAACGGCCGTTTTGGGCAATCTTTCCTTTAGCTCTTCCACATACTCTGCCGCTTCCCGCTCTGCCGCTTCGGTTAGCTTGTGGTAGCTGGCGGGCTGGATGGTAACGGGCAATGGCTCAACCACACGCAGCAACGTGACCTGCGCTCCGGTGCCTTCGGCTAGTTGCAAGGCGGTTGCCAGTGCCGTTTCGGCCAGTTCGGAACCATCTAACGGGACTAAAATGTGATGATATAACGTCATTGTCTTGTGCATGACCCTGCTCCATATCCAATGTTTCTTGCTGAGACACTGGATCGATTTTCTGATCGGTTGTGGGGCGTGGAGGGTGGAGGGTAAGGGGCGAAACCACGCCCAAGCTACTTTTAGGATAACGGCCGTTAATCCCGCCCGGTAGTGTCCATTGTCACTGTGGGTAAGGACAAAAATCATAACTGGACATTTGTTACCAAAGCTCGTATGCTATCTTTTGAGTTGCGACAGACCAACGCTTGCTCTGGCTAACCTACGGATTGAAAGTGTCGGTTAGCAAGTATTGATAAGGGATAAAACAATGTCTGAGAATCAACGTGTAATGCAGCTACTGGAAGATATTAGCGAAAAAGTTGCGGCACTGCGCCGGGAGTTGGGTGGGGTGGAGCCAGCGTCATCGGAGGCACTGCTGGCGGAGATGGATCTGGAGACGGGGATGATGGGTGATGTGGCAGAAACGGCCGTTATTCCCCCCATGACCGTTGGCGAAGAAATTGTCGGCGGCGAAGAGACCGAGGCGTTTCCCGACTGCTGTGCCGTGGGCAACGACAGTGGCTATTACTGCACCGGCACCCTCATTGCCCCCAACCTGGTGGTAACAGCGCAGCATTGCGAAAGTGCCACCCGCGTCTTTCTCAAGGGCGCGTCCATCCATGAGCCGGAAAACGGGGAGACGATTCGCGTAGACCGGCTCTGTTTTCACCCGGAGGTTGATTTGATGGTGTTGGTGCTGGCCGAAAACGCGACCGTCTTGCCCCGTCACGTGGCGCAGGGGGATGAGGTGTATGGGGCAAAAACGGCCGTTGCGGCCGGCTTTGGCACCATTGATTTGGATGGCCGCGTGGGTTATGGTCTCAAACGTCAGGTTGAAGTACCCCTTATTTCCGTGGGCTGCCAGCAAACGGGCGACGACGTGCGCTATGGCTGCACCCGTGGCCGCGAAGCCGTGGCCGGGCATCGTGGCTTGCGGAAGGATAGCTGTAAAGGCGACAGTGGCGGCCCGCTCTACATCAAAGCCAAAGACAGCGATGACTATTACCTGCTGGGAGCCACCTCACGCGGCGCACGCGGCGGCTACACCACCTGCGGCGATGGCGGCATCTACGTCCGCGTAGATTTGTGCCTCGACTGGATTCGGGAAATTACGGGAGCCGAGATTGAAGGCTCACGCCTGTCTTAAGCATATTTGGGTCTTTGGGATATCATGGGGTTGACGGAACAAATTGTAGTGTCGAGGCATGCCTCGACACTACAATTTGGGGTAGTCCCACGAGTTTCTGAAGAACCGCATATTTTCGCAGGGCAATTTTGTAACGGATTAACAAATGAATCAGGCAAATGTCATTCCGAGTGGAGTCTTCGGAGCGAGGAATCTTTCCTCTCAGAGAAGCAGAAAGATTTCTCGGAGAACCTCGGAATGACATGGGAAGGCTTGTTGTTCTTCTGCCCGTTTGTTTTGTCAACACCCAATAAAATTGCCCTGCTTTTCTCTCATGGCCTGGAATACAAAACTTTCTGAATTGCAACAAGAATTGGCAAATATCTATTGGGAAAAGACGGATGCCCGTCGGATAGCGATGGGGGCTGGGCTAAACGCGGCACGCATCAGCTTTAACGACCGCAGTGATTTGACCTGGCAAACCATTCTGGAGCGTGCCATTGCCGAGGGACGGCTGATGGCACTGGTGGCTTTAGTGCAGAAAGAAAACCCGGGCGTGGCACTGCTAAAGGAGTTGACCGAAGACCAACTGCTGGAAGTGCCAACCCCAGCCGTGGCGGATGAAGTATGGGAAGGGCCAACGGAAAGCGGGCAGTTAGAACAAATTATCGGTAAGCAAAGCACGCTGCTGCCGGTGAACTTTTTGGAAAAAGGGGCGCAGCTTTCGCGCTCGGTGGGGCGCGTTGTGCTGGCAGATGGCAGCCGGGGGACGGGCTTTCTGATTGCCAACAATATTTTGATTACCAACAACCATGTGCTGTCAACGGTTGAAGAAGCGGCAAAGGCGCGGGTGGAGTTTAATTTTCAGCGGACGGTGGAAGATCGAGAGGCTGCGGTGGAGAGCTTTTCGTTTGACCCAACGGCCGTTTTTCTCACCTCGCCACGGGACAGTGAAGGGGGGGATGACTGGACGGCCGTTCGCGTGGCGGGCAACCCCAACGCCAAATGGGGAGCCGTGACGCTGGGCAAAGCCAACCCCAACATCGGCGACCGCGCCATCATCATTCAGCACCCCGGCGGTGGGCAAAAGCAAATCGCCTTTTACCACAACATCGTGGTGGCCGTCACCGACCGGCGCGTGCAATACCTCACCGACACGCTGGAAGGGTCGTCTGGGTCGCCCGTTTTTAACGATAATTGGCAGCTTATTGCTGTTCACCACATGGGCGGGCAGTTTGAGCCAAATTCCAAGCAAAATCGGTGGCGCAATCAGGGGGTGCATATCAACCGGGTGGTGAAGAAGCTGCTTGCAGACAATTTGTTGACCAGTGGCAGTACGCCGCCGGAATCATTCACGCCTGTTTCCAGCCCGGCTGTTATCCCTGCTGTGCCAACGCTGTCCGGCACGCCAGAGGTGGCAGACAGTGGGCTGACTATCGCGCAAAAGCTGGCGTTGGTGGATGCGCTGTTGAAGGTGCCGACGTTGCAGCGGGAGGGGGGAAGAACGGCCGTTATTAACCAACTGCGCTCCGATATTCGCCACAACATCGTCCGGGGCGACACCCCCCGCGACCATGTCTTGAATATGGTAGATACTGCCCTGGAATATCCCGGCGGGCTGGACGAATTGGTGACGTTGGTACGCTATTTTGAACGAGGTTCGCTGGCAATGCAGGCGGTTGACAGGTTATTAGCCACTTTTTAGCAGCCAAAAGCCCATCCTGAACTGTAATGCGTGATTTAATGGTTATCTATTTTAATCAAAATCAGGAATATTACATTGAAACCTACAAAAGGATGGAATGATGGAAACAGTAAATTTAGTATTAGATATTGTGTTGCTCATGGTTGGCATTTGGATGATTTTTGTCGTGCGCTCCAGCGGCCTGGGTGGTGTAATGGGGCGGGCGTTTAATGCTATCGTTGTCGGCGCAGCTATTTTAGGGCTGGCGCACCTTCTGGAAACGCTGATGTTTGAGTTTTTGGGGTTGAGTGCTGATATTAACGAAACTGTCCACCGTATCTTTATTTTGGCTGGGTTTATTGCGATGATCTTTGGTTTTCAAGCACTTGGTTCTTTGAAATCGCTGCGGGCGTAAGCTGAGTTTTTCTTCTTGTTGTTGTTTACAGTGAGTGCTGTTTACCCTAAAATGCGTTGGGCAAATTAGGGCAAGCAGCACTTTTTAGTTATTTCAGGACATAGGTGGTCGCAACCATGCAAGACAAATTTTACCAGATATTAGAATCGGCTTATCAGGAGCAAAAGACCGGAACCATACATCTGTTTGGGCGGAGTGCAGAAGGTAGGCAGCTTTATCATGTGATTTTGATGGAAGCAGGGCAGGTTTGCTACATTGGACGTGCCAGCCGGCCGGAACCTGTGCCGCTGGCAACTGTATTAGCATTGGAGATAACGGGCGTGCAATTTTCGCCAAGCCGCCGCAACTGGATGGCTCAAGGTTCTGTGCCTGATGTGCCGGCCATTTTGGCGCAATTGAAGCGGCAGGGGGTAAACGGCCGTTCTGCGGCCACAGCCACAGCCACATCTGCACCACCCCAACCCAGAGCTACCAATGGGCAAGCCCCGGTTGCCGTTGGCAATTTGCGCCTGGAGGCGGTTGCTGTACTGCAAAAGCTGTATGGTAAAAGTGCCTATAATCTTGTTGCTGAAGTGAGCCAGAAATCTCCCCCCGAAAGATCGGCGCAGCAGTTTATTGATGGATGTGTTGAGCAAGCCTCGCACGCCGTAGGCCCAGAGATGGCAGCCCAGATGTTTGCCCATTTGCGCTGATTCACTCACGACCCCAACATCACACAAAAATGAGCGATAGCGACAGCATTAAGTCGCTATTTTTTTTGCCTGAAACCCAAACAAAAAAACCGCACCCCAATCCGGGATGCGGTTTTTCGCTTTGGCTCCCGTCTGTCCACATCTATCAGGGAATCTCACGCAAAGGTCTTGTAGCCGAGGATTCCAATCCTCGTTCTTTGGCACACGAAGAACGAGCTATGGAAAGCTCGACTACGACCATAACACAAAGCAAAGGCGCAAAGAAAAAGGTATTGCCTTTGCGTGATATTTTTAATCGGCTGCCAGGCTTAACGCCCCTTGGGGCTGAACATATTCATTCAGCCGCAGCACATATTGCTCCAGGCTCATGTAGTTTTCAATTCGCCGACGGCCGTTTTTGCCCATCCGTTCTGTCTCATCCGGGTTTTCCAGCAGATAGACAATGGCACGGCGCAGGTCGGCCGGGTCTTCGGGCGTGGCATACAGCCCCGTTTCCCCTTCCACCACCACATCCGTTTGCCCCGGCGTGCGCGAACAAACCACTGCTTTCTCCATCGCCATTGCCTCCAGCAGTGCCGTCACCCCGGCCTGGAAGTTGACGTTGTAGAGTGGCATCACCAAAAAGTTGCTCAGGGCATACAGGTCACGCAGCTCAAACTGCGTAAAGCGATGGATGATGACATTTTCCGGGATGTCTTGCCCTTCGGTGCTGTCCGACCGCTTTGACCAGGGGCTGGCGGCGGCAATGACCACCACCACGTCCAGCCCGCGCACCGCTTCGATGAGGGTGGGGTAGTCGCGGAATTCCAGCCCCACGGCGCACAAAATCGGCCGTTTTTCATCCCGCAGCCCCAGCAAATTGCCGGAGCCACCCGCCTGGCTGGGGGCAAAGAAGTGGGAATCTACCATGAAGGGGGTGAAAATGACGCGATTGCCGGGAACGTTCCACCGTTCTTCGATGAATTTTTTCTGCCAGGTGGCGTAGACAAAGAAGAGGTCAACGTGGCTTTGGATGCCCAGCTTGTCAAAAAAGAGCATCTTTTTGCCCACGGAAAGGATGTGGACAATCATTTGGTGCTGCGGGCGGCGGCCAAAGGTGAAAAATTTGAGCAAAAACGCCAGCGGGATGCCAATTTGCTCGCCGTCGGTGAAGATGACGCGGTAGCGGTGGCGCAGTTGGAAGCAGACCCAGGCCAGCAGCAAATTGCGCCCACCGACACGGCCAAGCAGTTTGCCAAACCAGTTGGCCTGCCGGGCGGCGTCGTTGTAATCAATGATGTCGGCCTGGAAGGTGTCGGCCATGGCGATGTAGTCGGCTAACGGCCGTTCGCCGCGCTCAATTTTGCCCCGAATTTCGGGGTCAACCACGCCGGAGACGGTGAGAAGGATGTCGTTCATGGGGTTGCTCCTGATAAAAAGAGAGATTAGGAGATTGGAGATAGAGATTAGAGATTATCGGAAATAAAGAAAACCAGTAACACAGAGTTTCGCAGAGCCAAAGAGGGAGATTCACAGAGTCAAAAGCGTGTTTTTGTTGACATAACTGCTTCGGTTTTGCCAAAAACAAGTAGATTGAGCATTCATCTCTTTATTTTCTCTCTGTGTGCCTCTGTGTCTCCTCTGTGTAGCTCTGTGTCACTTAATTCCGATAATGTCTATTAATTAGTTTCCAATCTCTAACCTCAACTCCCTTTTAAATCTTTGTTTTGTTTTCGGCGGCCACGTCTTTGATGAGGTGCAGCAGTTGGCGGGCGTTGGCCTGGGCATCGAACAGGGCAGAGACGGTTTGCACGGCGTTTTCGCCCTGGTGACGGCGCAGGTGGGGGTCAATGATGAGGCGTTGCAGAACGGCCGTTAATGCCTCCACATTGCCCGGCGGCACAATAAACCCAGTGTCACCATCGGCCACAATTTCCGGAATGGCCGCCACATTGGTGGAAATGGTGGGCAGCCCCGTCGCCCCTGCTTCGGAAAGTACCATCGGCAAGCAGTCGCCAAAGGTGGGCAGGCAGAAAAGGTCGCTTTGGTAATACAGCTCCTTCAGGGGTTGGCTGTTGGGCTGCATGTTGTTATAGATAAATAGCCCCGGTTCTGGCGGCAGCGTGTCGCGTGTGACGAGGTGTAGCTCAACCGGCGATGCTTCATGTCCACCGGAGGAAGTGGCTGCGGCGGCCAAACGCTGCCGCAAAGTGCGGAACGCTTCCAGCAGCACCAGCCCGCCTTTGCGTTCCAGATTACCCCCCACAAACAAAATTTTCACCGGGTCGCCTTGCTCATAGCGGCGCGGTGCCGGGTTTGTCCATTCGTTGACGTTGACACCGGGCGGGATGACGGTGATTTTTTCCGCCGGAACCTCGTAGGCATCAACCAAACCCTGCTTGGCCCATTCGGACCAGGTGACGATGTGGCGGGCGGTTCGGTAGCAGTCGCGGTTGAGCCGCCATTTCCAGTTTTCCAACGCGCTGGGGCCGGCCTCGTGGGCGTAAAACTCTCCCAGGCTGTCGTATTGCAGCGGGGTGGCATCGAGGGAGACGATGCTGGGGATTTTTCGCATCCAATCTTGGGCAAGAACGGCCGTTATTTGCGTATGAAAAAAGATCGCATCCAGCTTGGTTTGCCGTCCAATTTGGCGCAGCATGTGGCGCGTTTGCAGCCCTGCCTGCACCGTCCAGTTGCTCTTGTAAACCGGGATTTTGCTGCCCAGCCCGCTGGTTTGCCAGCGGGGCAGCGCCCAATGTGCTTTGACAGTGGGGTCTTGTGCCACATTTTTCTGCAAATTTTGCCCATGCGTTACGTGGCCCAACGCTTGTTCAATTACAAAGCCAATTTGATATGTCATGATAAATGAAACCCTGAGAAATGATGGGGTGACAAATAGAAAAGCCGTCACCTGCTCCTGTGTTTGCTGCCATTAACGGCCGTTTATTTTACCAGTACCTAAGTACCAGCATACGCCATAGCCGTTAAAATCAGCATTACAGCTTGTCGAGATGGCGGCTGTAGCGGGGTTTTTGCAGGGTGTGCAGGAGAAAATATTTGCCCAGGTTACGCGCCCAGCGTTGGTAATCGGTGGTGCGTCCCTGGCTGGAATTAGCGTGGGGCAGGGGGGCTGTGACCAGATCGTGGCCGAGAAATTCGCATAGCTCACGCCAGCCGGAGCCAGTTTCCCAGCAGACAACCAGCAGTTTATCGGGTCGGCCGGCAAAATACACCTGTACGGCGGTGTTGTGGTTTTCATAGGCGGCAATGTGGGCGGCTTTGTTATGGCTGGGCATGGCGTAGCCATATACCAGCTTGCGCTCGATGGTAGGGCCACGCCGCTGGGCGTGGGTGTTGATGCTGCGGAACCAGGTTTCGCTGTCCTTGCGAACGGTTAAAATAAATTTGCTGTCGGGGTATTGCTCGTCTAGCCAGCGATAGAGCAGCGGCCAGGGATGGTCGTCGAAGCTGTCGTACTGGGCGATATAGGGGGCAAGCTGGGAGGTGTCGCCCTGCATCAATTGGCGCAGCAGTTTGGGGGTGTAGGGGGCGTGGCGGTAGCCAAGCTGGGGCAGGCAAGAGCCTAGCGTGGAGGTTCCGGTTTTCATCATGCCAATGCCGAAGATTTTCATGGTCGGTAATCGGTAATCGGTAATCGGTAATCGGTAATCAGTCGCCTGACTGATTACCGATTACTGTTTACTGATTACTGCTTGCTGGTGTTAGGACGAGTAGGGTGATGGAGTAAGGGGGCAGGGAGGTGGCGAAGCTGGTGGCGGCACCGTCAACGGCCGTTAATTCCACCCCCGGCACCCCGTTTCGCAGTTGGTATTGGGTCGCTTGTGGCTGCGGGGTGAAGTTGTTGAGGTCAATCTGAACGGCCGTTTCTCCCTCCAGCCCCTTGTTCACCAGCATCACGTGCAAATTGCCCGTCTTGCTGTCAATCGCCGCATAGCTGCTCACCTTGTCGCCATCTTCCGCCAGTGCCAGCACCGAGGTATCACCAAAGCGGCTGCCCTGCCCGTCAAAGTTGGTGTAGAGCTTAAAGGCGTTATAGCCGGGGCTGTTTAATGGCGGCACGCGCCAGTAGGCGGCAAAATAAATGTCCTCGCGCCCCAAAATGCCCAGCACGTCGGCAATGGCTAACGCCCCGTTCATGGTGTCGTCAGCTCCCCAGTTCCATTCGCTCAGCCCCAGCCTGGTGCCGGGGTAATGGTCGGCTAAAAGCTGCTTCATGCGGGGGATGAGGTAGATTGGCTCGTCAATCCATGACTCATCGGCGTAGGTAGCATCCCACAGGGAGCGGGTGGAGCGCAGCCGCAGGGCGGCGGTTTGAGGGTCAACGTTGCTGTTGTATACCCCTTCTGGGTAATAGTGAATGTCCAGCACGTCGAGCGTGCGCGTGCCGTTGCTTTCGTCGTGTTGCCGCACCTGGTCAAGAAACCAGGGGAGAAAATCCTGGTTGTCGTTGGCTTTTTTGTCGGCTTCCCCGGCGGCCGAGTTCCAGTAATACCACCAGCAGCAGGTGACGGGGCCGGTGATTTCGGCGTTGGGCATTTCGGCACGAACGGCCGTTGCGTAGGTCAAAAACGTTTGCAAAATTTCGGCATAGGTCGTGCAGTCGGGATGAACATCATAATGGGTGTAGCCCCACAGTTCAGGTTCGTTATCGGTTGCCACAAAGCGCACGGCAAGCCCCTGCTCGTTGATATGGCGCAGCCAGGCGCGAACGGTGTCGGGGGTGCTGGGAACGTTGGCGCGGTTGGGGTCGGCAATTTCAGTGGGAGCGTCGCAGTTGCTGTTGTTGCCGTTGCCACAGTCGCCGTTGGCAAGGGGGAAGGAGCAGGTGTTGTTGTCGTCGTTTTTGGCAACCCAGCCCAGGGTTGGCACGGCCAGCCGCACCGCCATGTTGGCGGCCTGCGCCTGAGCCAAAAAGTCATCGCTGGCCGATTCTCCCTGATAGCCGTAGTTGCCGTTGCGGAAAAACCAGTCGCTGCCGGCGTTCCAGGCGCGGCCATGCTCCCAGTTGTAGCGGGTGCTGGGGTTGCCGCCCCAACTGTTCAGCGTGGGCTGTAGCCCGTCAATATATTCGGGTGTGGCCCCGGACAGGCCATAAACAAGGGGGCTGATGGGGTGGACGTTTTGGCTGGTGTCTATGTGAATCGTCAGCAGGTTGTCGCTGGTGTTGAAGGAAACGGCCGTTTCCCCACTGCTGTTGTTTGTTGTTGGCAAAATGCCACTTTGCCCACATGCGACCAGAATAAGGCTGGCTAAAATCCAAAAACGGTGGTGAAAGTTCATAAAATTAAGCAGGCGGCAAGCGTACCTGCCGCTTGCCACCTGTTGCTTGTTACTCCAATAAAAGAATCTGCACGTCGTCAAGATAAATCGTTTGCGACAAGCCCCCCACCGCTTCAATGTAAAAACCGGTGACATATTCATAGTTAGGGTCAATAATAAAATCGGTTTGCGTGGGGTCGGTGGTTGTTGTGGCCTGGTTCTCGGTCAGGTAGAGAGGGTCGTAGGAAAGCTCATCCAGCAAGATTTCTACTTGAATCCAGGTGTTTGGCGGCAGCGGGCGGCTAAAATCGAGGCCGTAGAGACGGCGACCAGAGAAGGTTAGCACCTCTTGTCCATCGAGGGAATCATCGTCAGCACGCCAGTAGGGGTAGACATTGCTGCCGGCAACGATGATGCTGAGGTCATCGGGGGCAATCTCGCCTGCCCCGCTGTAGAGCCAGAAGCCAAACCCGTAAACGTGGTCGCGGTGATATTGCCCCTGGGCATCCTCAGCCACGTGGAAGAGCAGGGAGTCGCCGGGGCGTGACAGCTTGGCCGCCAGGGCGTAATCGCCTAAATGGGGCTGGCTGCTATCTTGCTCTACCCAATCGCTGTTGGGGCTGCCGCTGAGTGTCCAATCACCTTCCACTTCGTCACTGTAGACGTTGGCAACCAGCAGCCGTTCGTTGGCGCGGGCCGTCCGCTCCTGGCTGTCGAAGGCGGCGAAGGTGATGAGGTTGGCGAAGTCGGCCACGGGTAGATCGTGAGCGACAAAAAGACGGGGCCAGATAAACGGCCGTTCAAACCCATCCTGCCACGTCATACTGGCCGTCAGCCCCCCGGCAAACCCCGCTTCTGCCACCGCCGCCAACACCTCGTCGGTGTACAGCCCGCGAGGATAAGCCAGGTAATTTGGTGTCCTGTTGGTGTGGCGGGCAATCGCTTGTCGTGATCCTTGCAGGTCGGCCAGCAGATCGTCATGGTCGCGTCCGCGCAGGTCGCCCTGGGTGCGGCTATGGGATTGCATGCTCATCCCGGCAGCCGCCATTTCGGTGATTGGCTCCCAAGCCATGTACCCTTCGATGCCCTCATCGGCCAGATCGGTGATGATGAAGAAGGTGCCGGTGAAGCCAAACTCCTGCAAAATGGGGAAGGCGTTGTCGTAGGCATCGCTGTAACCATCGTCAAAGGTGAGTATGATGGGGTTTTCCGGTAGCGGTGCGTCATTATCGAGGTGGGCGGATAGCTGGTCGAGGGTGATGGGGGTGTAGTTGTTGTCGGCCAGATACGCCATTTGCTGGCGGAAGGCGGCGGGGGAGACAAAAAATTCGCTGCCCACGGTGTTGGCGGCGATGGTGTCTATGTGGTGGTACATGAGGATGGGGATGCGGAAACTGTTGGCAGAAACGGCCGTTTCTCCCCCTGCATTTGTCCCCACAAATTCCGCCACAGAAGACGTGGGCGTTGGTTCTGGTGTCGCCGTGGGTAACTGTTCTGAAAATAGTGACTCGCCGGCTACTAAATCACCTAGCTCCTGATTTTCCTGGGCTAAAAACGGGTGTGGGGTTGGGGTTCCGGCCGGCGGGTTGGCAGGCGCAGGGCTATTGCAGCCTGCTAGAAACCCCAGCCCTAGCAGTGCGACGAACAGACGATATAACATTAATAAACCTTTTGTCCAACGATTTCCTGGAGAATGTGGGCGATACGGCCGGCGTTAGTGTAGCTATTGAACTGTGTTTCGGCGCGGAGCCGCGCCGCCTGCCCCAGCTCGCGGCGTAAACCGGGGTTTTTTGCCAGCAAGTTCAGGCGACGAGCCAGGGTTGCATGATCATCAGGTTGAACGAAAAAGCCGGTTTTGCCCTCTTCGACAATATCTTTGAGGCCGCCAACGGCCGTTGTGATCAGCGGCAGCCCCACCGCACTCGCCTCAATGGCGGCAATGCCAAACGCTTCGGCCTTGCTGGGCATCACAAACACATCACACGATTGGTAGAGCGCGATTAGATCCGGCGAATTGGGCTTCAAATTGTTGTACACCCGCACACCCTGCTCCAGCGGCAGTTTGTCCTGGGTCACAACGACAAGCTCAACCAACTCCTTAGCCAGCGAGCGGAACGCTTTGAGAACGGTGTCGCCCCCTTTGCGCTTCAGGTCAGCCCCTACAAAGAGGATACGCATCGCTTTGCGGAAACTGGTTTGCTCACGCGGTCGCCACATGGCGGTGTCCACGCCGGGCGGGATAACCTCAACACGGTTGGGATCAACATCATAATCATTGATAAGCGAATCGGCCGTCCAGCTTGACCAGGGCAGGATGCGGGCGGCACCTTGAAATGTTTTCACATTGGCCTGATGCTTGTAGCGGCTGAGCAGCCCATCCTGGTCTGGGCGATGGCCGTAATAATGTGCCATCTGATCATATTGGATGGGGGTGATGTCTGTTGCCAGAATATAAGGTTGCTCAATAGTGCCACCCAGAACGGCCGGCACCTGGGTGTTGAAGAGAAAAATATCGGTTGGCTGGCGCAACCCTTGTTTAACCTGCATTCGCCCTGCCAGCGTGCCGCGCACGTGGGGAGAGAGCAGCGGTAATCGTTCCCACACGCTGCCCGATTGGGTATAGGTTACAGGTACCCAGGTAGGGTCAATATGTGGACTTTCGTCAATTACCTGGCGCAGGTTTTCATAATAGGAGCGATGACCAAGGTGCTGCTCCATAATAAAGGTTGCGCGAATCATAAGTTAGCTTTCCTTCAGGAAGCCCATTGGGCATTTACAAAATAAGCGGGTAGAAAAACGGCGTGCCTTTTCATGTCATTCCGAGGTCCTCCGAGGAATCTTTCGCTTCTTGAAGGGGAAAGATTCCTCGCTTCGAAGACTTCGCTCGGAATGACATTTGCCCGATTAATTTGTTAATCCGCTAATGGCTTCCTGAAAGATCAATTAATGGACAGCAACGCCGTTGCTGCTGGCTTGAAATGTTTCGTTAGGGTTGCCCGGCTGCTTGCGTTCGGCCTTGCCGCTGGTGTCCAGCAGCTTGGCGGGAATGCCAATGGCCGTTGCTCCCGCAGGCACATCCCGAATGACGACGGCATTGGCACCAATCAGAGCTTCATCCCCAATGGTGATGTCGCCCAAAATGCGAGCGCCCGCGCCAATAAATACCTTATCCCCGATTTTGGGAAATGCCCACTTATTCCGCATTCCAATGGTGACATTGGCGACGATGCTGCAATTTTCCCCCATTTCGCTGACGGAGATGACGGTGCCGATGGGGTGGGCAATGTAGAGACCGCCGCCGATTTTTTGGCTGATGACCAGTTCGAGGCCAAATTTGCGGTAGATGCGCCGCTGGATGGAGCCGGGGAGGAAGGGGACGTGCTTTTGGTGCAGCCAGGAGCCGATGCGGAACCACAGCATGGCGCGAAGCGGCATGTAGTGCAGCAGGAGTTTTAGGGTTTTGCTGAGGGTGACTTCGGAAGGATCGGCGATTTGTTCGGGGACGATCCAGCGCTGGACATCTTTTTTGAAGGTTTCTAACATGGTTGCTTACTCCGTTGCTAAAAGTTGCTGCTGTGCGACGTGGTTGTTTGGCTGGACTTGTTTGCCAGCCACGCCTGCGTAAAAGAGGTCGCGCCCGCCGAGTTCGTCGGCGATGCCTTGATAGTGGCGCAGGTTGAAGATGCCGCTGTAGGCCATGCCGGCAATGCGTTCCTGGCCGAATTTGTGGGCGAGGGCGGCGGCTTGTTTGAGGGCAAAAACGGCCGTTTTTCCCAACATCGGCCGATCTAAACACAGCGCCGTCAGCCCCCGCACCAGCCCGTGCCGCCCGTGAAACTCCTTCCAAATCGTTGGCAGCAGCCAGCTTTGCCCCTTGTCATAGGTAAAAATCACATCATTGCGGCCATAGGCATAGGGAATGGCAATCCACGACGGGAAGCTGCGCTCCGCATAGTGGTAGCCCACCGCCTGGTAGTTAAACACAAACCGCAGCCCACGGTCGCTGAGCCGGTACGCCAGCTCCACATCTTCGGCGCGGCGGAACGAGGCATCGAAGCCGCCAGCTTCCACAATGTGGTGACGCGCCAGCGAGGTGTTGCCGGTGTAAAACTGTCGCGCCGTTGGATCCCACGCCTTTGCCAGCATCGCCTGATACTGCTTTTCCAGCATCGCCTGTTCCCACAGCACCCAGGGGTGCATGTCGAACTGCGGCGGGGTGAGCATGGGGCCAAGGACGACGGCATCCGCGCCATATTTGTCGTGCCAGTTTAGATGCTCGGCAATGAGCTGCGGCTCAGGCACCACGTCATCATCCACAAAGAGGACGTATTCGCCCTGGGCGTGTTTGATGCCGTTGTTGCGGGCGACTGCTACCCCCTGGTTTGGCTGCAAAACGGGGTGAAGGTTGAGGGGCGTACCGTTTTCCTTGACCAACTGTTGCAAATAGTCGTTGGTGCCGTCGCTGGCACCATCGGAAACGACGACCACTTCAAACTGGTTGAGGGGGTAGGTTTGCTGTTCCAGCCCGGCCAACACGCGCTTGAGCCGCGCCAGGCGATTATAGGTGGGGACGATGACGCTAATTTTGACCATAATTACACTGTCCTGATAACTTTGGCGGGCATCCCGGCCGCAACGGAGCGGGGGGGAATGTCCCTGGTGACGACGCTGCCCGCGCCGATGACGCTGCCCGCGCCGATGGTGACACCGGGCAGGACGACGACGCGGGTTCCCAGCCAGACGTTTTCGCCGATGACGACGGGGGCGGATTCGGGAATTTCGTGCCGTAACTCTGGTTCCACGCGATGGAATTGGTTGTCCATGATGTTGACGTAGGTGCCAATGTTGCAGTTTGGCCCGATGATGACGGATTTGATGGCGGCGATGGAGCAGCCGTGGTTGATGAAGGTGTTTTCGCCGATCTCTAAACGGCCGTTATCCGCTGCCACCAACTCGGTGGGAGTAATGCGGCTAAACAGACGTACCCGGTCGCCAATAATGATTTCACCCCGGTTGTGTACGTCTGGTTTGCCCCACACGCGCACCTTGCGGCCTAGCTGTGTCACATGACGTAAATAGACGTGCGCCCGCAGCATGGCCATGCTGGTGCGGAATAAATTGCCCAAACTGCGCTTTTTCTTTTCTTCCCACACGATTCCTTTTTGTGCCTGGGTTTGTTTAGTGACAGTTGTTGCTGTTGCTAAATTTGACATAGATACTTCTCATTCAAAAATAATTGTTTCTAGTCAGTTTGGTACCAATACACCGACTGCGAAGATAATGACTAGCAACCTGTTGGTTGTAATACGCCATCCGAAACCTCGAACGCTTGCAAGCAGTGGTGATAGGCATGTTGAAAATCAAGCCAACGTCGGATATCAAATAAGAGGCGGTGGGGGCGAAACGGCCGTTTCCATTTCCGCCAGCGCATCCGCCGGTTTTCTTTTGCCCACTCCTGCCCCCGTGGGTCGCCCATCAGCGTCAGCTTGGCGGCTAAGGCACCGTTGCCCTGGGCATTTCTGCGCGAAAATTGCAGTGCAGCTTGCAGCCCAAAGCGGTAGCCGTGGGTGTGGTAGACCACCGCGTGGGGGGTGGTTGCCATCACCACCCCGTGTGCTTCCAGCCGCAGCTTGTAGTCGGTGTCGCCAGCGGCGGAAAAATCGGTGCCGGGGCCTAGATGCTCATCAAACAGCCCGACCTGTGCCACGACTTCACGCCGCATTGCCATGTTGATGACCAGCCAATCCCACCCGGCTGGTGCTTTTGTTTGCACGTTCGGGTCATAAACGGCTTCAGAGGGGACAATGTTGGTGCAAACGGCCGTTCCGCGCCGCAGCTTGGCTGGTTTATGCACCGCACCGCCAATCACACCCACGTTGGGCAAACGGCGAAAGGTTTCGGCCAGCGTTGCCAGCCAGTCGGGGTGGGCGGTGCAGTCGTCGCCCAAAATGGCAATCCATTCACCCTGGGCATGGCAAATTCCGGCGTTAATAGCGGCCGTTTGCCCCGGCTTGTCAATGTGCAGATAGCGCAGCCGCTGGTTGTCTGCCCCTAACTCCTCGGCCACCACCCGCACCGCTTTGGCACGGTGGCTGCCCAATTCCCCTTGCCCCACCAGCAGCAGCTCCCAATCGGGCATGGTTTGGCGCAGCACCGACTGAATGGGCGCGGCAACCATGTCTGGCTGATAGGCGGGAATGATGACGGAGAATTTCATCTGAGTAAGTAGAGATTAGAGATTGGAGATTGGAGATTTTGAATCTTTAATCTCCAATCTCTAATCTCTCAACGTTTTAAGCATGAACCCCATTTGTTGCCATCTCGAACGCTTCCAACCGCTTGATGAGCTTGGCCGGAACGCCGCCGACGATGCAGTTGGGCGGTACGTCCTTGGTGACGACGGCTCCGGCGGCAACCACGGCTCCTTCGCCAACGGTGACGCCGGGCAAAATGGTGCAGCGTGCGCCCAGCCAGGCGCCGCGCCCGATGGTGACGGGGAACGATTCGAGATCGCCAGCGCGGCAGATGGAGTCGCCCATTTTGTGGGTGTTGGTCATGAGCATGACCTGATGCCCCAGCCGGACGTAATCGCCGATGGTGATGGGGGCGCTGAGGTCGAAGAAGCTGTCTACGTTGAAGTAGCAGTCGTGGCCGATGTGTAAACGGCCGTAAATATCCCCCACACCGCTGAGGATGGGCGTGCCAGACATGACCGTGCCGTGCCCAATGGCAAACCCAGCCCAGCGCAAAATGCGAACGCGCAGCCGACTGCCGACATAGGGCGGCAACAGCCGCAGCACCAGCTTGCCGAGCAGGAGTTTGATGTGGAGACCCTCTGTTTCTTCGCGCAGAATGTGGCGCAATTTTTGTATCATGGCGATTTTTCTAAGAATGGGACGCTGATTTTCCTGATTGCACTGATGGAAAAAGATCAATCAGTGGGTGGTAATTTATTGCGTATTGAATCCATTTTATGTAATACGCAATACGCTCAAAAATCAGGATAATCAGGTCAATCTGCGTCCTATCTCCCTTTTAGGCCAACACGGCTTGTTCGGTTAACAGTTTTTCGGCGGCGTGGAGGACGCGCCGGAGCTGAATGCCTGCCAGCCGACTGCGGCAGAAGCTGTTGTGGCAGGTGCCTGCGCCAAAGTCGCAGTGAATCATTTCGTCATCGGCCGTTTCTTCGTCTTGCAGGATGATGAGATTCTTCTCTGGTTCCTGGCTGGTCCACGTTTTGTTGCCAGCCCCCATGAGAATGACGGCGGGGATGTTGAGTGCCTGGCAAATTTGTGTGGGGGCGGTGTCTACGGAAATGACCAGATGGGCGCGGTTGAGCAGGGCGGCAAACTGGGGCAGGTTGGTTGTGCCAGCGGCGTTGATGACGCGGCCAGCGATGTTGCGGGCGATTTGTTCGGTTAACGGCCGTTCGTCCTCCGTTCCCGTCAACACCACCTGACCACCATATTTCGCCAGCAGCCCATTTGCCAACGCCGACCACCGCTCCGGCAGCCATTCGTTGCAGCCCCAATGGCTGCCAGGGTGCATGGCAAAAATTGGCTGCGTGGGGTTATACCCATGTTCCTGCAAAAAGTTTTCTGCCCAGTTTGCCTCTTCCCGCGAAATCCACATTTCCATGTGCATGGGAAACGGCGGGAACCCCATGGCTTCGATGACGCGGGCATTTCGCTTGCGCGTGCTGTCGTTTAGCAAATCCTCACGCCCCACATACAGGTCAAGCAGCGAGTCCAGCCCATCTTGCGAATAGCCCACCTGGAACGGTAGCCCCAGGGTGCTGCAAAAAAGCAGCGTTTCTGGCCCCGACCAGCGAAAATGGATCACTAAATCAACCCGGCCAACCAGCTTGAGCCACGCTTGCGCCTTGCGTAAAATGCCTTTGGCGCGGGCAAAGCGTCCTTCGGCTTGCCGGAACTGAAAAAACGGTAGAATTTCATCTACATACGGACACCCTTTCAAAATGGGCATGGCGTATGGATTTGCCAGCAGCGTAATGTGGGCATTGGGGAACTGCTGCCGCAGCACCCGTAAATTGGGCACGGCATAAAGCAGGCCGCTCATGTGGTCGCGGACGACGGTTACAATACGCAAATTGGGTTTGGTCAGTAGTTTTTGTAGCTTTGGGTTCATAGTTATTTGCTTGCTACTATCATATGCCAAATCCATTAAGATTGACATTACTTTATGCCCTCAGGCAGCGGCAAAATTTCGGGCGTGGCTACGGGTTCGGGTGACCAGGGCCACCGTTTGAACCCTGTGGGTACGGGTTTTGCCACAATATGTTCCATGCAGTTGAGGATGCCCATGGCGGTGCCGACGTAGACCATGCTTTGAGCCTCCCACGACATATCCACATAGGCATAGATGAAGTGCATGATGACGTAGAGGAGCATGGTAAGGGCAATGGCACTGAGTTCGCCACCGGGCATTCGCCACACGACGCGCACACCAAGCATAACGGCCGTTCCAATCATAAAAATCATGCTAAAAAAGCCACCAACACCCGTCTTCATCCAAATCCATAGCACCGAGTTGTGGGTAATATATTCCCACCATTCAAAAAAGCTGATGTCGGGCAGCGGCACCAGAATAAAGAACTTGTTTCCAAAACCAACACCTGTTAACGGCATTTGGCGTATCGTAAATTCCGTGTTGACGTTCTCAATTTCACGATAAAGATTAGAACGTTGGTCTTTCAGGTCGGCCTGATCCTGGGCAACGACCGATTTGACAGCCTGGGCAGGCATCCCCAAGGGGCCACTGGCATTCCAGAAAACACCAATATAGGCCAGGCCAAAAAAAGCAGAAGCTGGTACCAATGTCCAAAACACCTTTGGATTTTCTTTATACAAGATCATCGCCATAAAAATGAGGGCGATGATCAACGCCACATAGGAAGCACGGCGCTGCGTTACCAGATAGGTGATAAAAACGGGTGGGATCATTGCCATGTGGGCAAAGCGATGGAAACGAGAGGTGGTAAACAGCCAGCCAGATGCCGTCAACACGAATAGCGTGTTCATATGAATGGCGGCCGAATGCTCGGTGATAGCTTCCAGATTGCCCAAATCCATGCCCAGGGTGATGAAAAACGTGTAGCAGCCGACAATCCCCTCAATAAACAGGGCAGCCATAATCCACCACATCAGGGTGCGGATATGCTCCCGCTTTTCCAGAACGTTGCTTACCAGGATGAGCATGGCAGGCAGGTAGAGGATGGGGCGTACTTCCCATAGCCCAATGGTGAGGGAGCCGCCGCGTTTGATACCATAGGCCATGCCAAAGACCATGAACGCGCCAAAAAGCAGTGCCGGAAAAAATAACGTGCCTGTATGCAGATTGAGGCGGCGTGTCCAGATGCTGCGTACCAACCACGAGAGGTAGGTAAGCGCAATATAGGCTTCGAGGGGGCTGATAATGAGCTGGTCGTTGACGTAGAGCAATGATTCGATGCTGGAAAAATTCTTAAAGAACGGGTACCACATCATCATTGAAGAGTCGCCGACAAGGGTAAGAAAAAGCAGTATATAGACACCGTAGCGTGGGCGAAAGAAGGCGGCGGCAATGCCCACCAGGAACACGGCCCAGGCCAATGACGATGGTTCGGCTCCTTTGACGCCAAACATCAGGCGGAGGAGGATCCAGGCGGTGAAGGTGAAGAAAAGGGTGAACCAGATGGTTTGCACGCGCTGGGCGCGTTTGGCGACGTAGGGTACGCTTTTGGTAATGGCGTCTGCTGCTAACATAATGATACCGGGTTAGATTTGGTTTAAAAATAGGTAGGCGTAGCAGATAAAGGCTGAGACAACAGCAAGAATGACGATACGCCAAACACCTGGGCGGTTCCAGAGCAGGATGCCGCCAAAAAATGAGCCAAAGAGCAAGAGCAGAAACAGCTTCATGGTTAGTTTTGCGGGATGAGCTTGAGCAGGTTTTTGGGTGTTGCCAGGCTGACCTGGTTCATTACAACGCCCAAAACGGGTAAATGACCGATGTCGTCGAGGGTGGATTTTGCATCTTCGATGGAGGTGACACCTTGGTGGACAACGAGGCAACTGGCACTGGCGAGGGAGGCCAGTGGCATGGCATCGTTGGTTGCCAGAATGGCGGGGATGTCGAGGATGAGATGGTCAAAGCGGTCGTTTAGCTCAGACAGTACTTCGCGCAGGATGGAGCTGTGGGCGAGCATGGAGCGGCGGGCCGGGGGGATGTTGCCGGCCGGTAAGATAGCAAGGTTCGGCCAACCGGTGCGGAAGATGGCTTCGTCGAGCGAGGAACGGCCGGTTAGCAAGGCCTCCAGATTTTGCTCGTCAGAGATGGAGGAACCCCAGCTGGAAGGCCACCACCAGTTTAGCTCGACGGCGCAGACAGTAACACCGAGGTCGTGGGCCAGGGTGGCGGCCAGAGCGCGGGAAAGGTAGGTGGTGCCTTCTTGCCGCAGCGAGGAGACCAGGGCGAGCCGTTCAGGAAACAACCCTTCGCGCCCCACGCGGGCAATGAGCCGCCGCATGGAGTCTACAACGGGAATGGGGAAGTCAATAAGGGTGGTGCCGTCCTGGTTGGGAACGAGGAGAGACGGCCGTTCTTCGATTTTGGATGATTTTTTACGCCATGACATGATGGAAACTACCTCTTTTTATAGACTAGCGGGTTCGGATTGATGTTTACGAAAACGGGAGAGGATTTTTTGCCCCGCTGCACGCAGCACGGCCCAATCTTCTTCAGGAACAACGCGCAGGAGGACGATGAGGCCGATGTAGACGACACCACCTGCGGCGATAGGGATGACAATGGGCAGGTCACGGATGGTCCAGACGACGGCCAGCATGACCAGACCGGCTAATAGCACGCGAATGCTGAGCCAGATGTTGGTTTTGTCGAGCGCTCCGGCCGGCAGCAGCCACAACCCGGCCACGACCATGATGGATTCGGTGACGGTGTAGGCGAGTGAGCCGCCGATGGCGCCATTGCCAAACCGTGCCTGGCACCACGGCACCAGCACCATATCCAGCGGAATGGTGGCGACGGTGGCGACGGCCATGACGACCGTCCAGGCGTTTTGCCGGTCGGTGGAGATGAGGAATTGGCCAAGGAGGATGTTTTGGTAGGTTAGCACCAAGACAAAACCCATGATGGCGAGGACGGGGCCGCTGGGGGCGAAGTCGGCACCAAAGAGCAGCACGACGAGCGGGCTGGCAATGGCGGTGACGCCGAGGCCGATGGGGACGCTGAGGAGCAGGAGCAGGTGGAAGCTCTTGCGCATGAGCTGGAGCAGGGAGTCGGATTTGTCGGCAAACATGCGGGAGAGGGCGGGGAAAACGGCCGTTATAAACACCGTCGGCACAAACATAAAGGTGCCAAACAGTTGATCCGCGACCCCGTACCACCCGACCTGTGTCTCGTTGACCAGCAGCGAGATGATGACGGCATCGAGTTGTTTGTAGATCACGCTGAAAGCATAGACCATCAGGTAGGGGGAGCTGGCTTTGAAGACGGTGCGGATGGTACTCCAGTCGCTTAGAAAGCTGACGGGCTGTAGCTTCTTTAGGTAGTAGAAGTGAAGAACGGCCGTTACCAGCGTGCCACCAATGTTCACAGCCGCCGCCACCAGCACCCCGTAACCCATCAGCAAAATGGCGATGCTGATGACGGTGACAAAGGCGCGAAAGGCGATGCTGGTAATTGCCACATACTCCATCCGCTCCAGCCCAATGAGCGAGGCGCGGGCGACAGACCCAACCTGGTTGAGCAGTTCGGCCAGGCCGATGATGTAGATGACGTAGATGGTTTCCTGAGTGTAGCCGGCGAATTGGATAGCAACGGCCGTTAATGCAAAACCAACCACATAAAAGACCGAGCGCAAAATGACAGCCGCACCGACAAGCTCAGTCGTCTTCTCCGGAGCGCGGGAAATTTCCTTGGTTAGCAGGGTATCGGTGCCAAACGTGACAAACATGCCCACGATGGCCCAAATTGACATTGATAGATGGAGCTGCCCCATTCCCTCAGCACCCAAAAAGCGTGGGAGAAAGAGCATCAACACCAGACTCATCGCCCAGGTCATAGCCTGAGAGATCATCAGGACGCTTGCGTTTTTGGTAACGGTGTTTCTGCTGCTCATGATCGTTAGATTGCCTTACCCTAATGGTTTGTAATTATGCTTCCTGGAATGACTTCACCATTTGTTGGTCAAATACAGGCTTTTCGGCCGATGTTTTGCTCTCTTTCTGACGCTGTTTTTGCGTACTACGCACATCAGGCACCGAGGTCAAAACAGGTAAATTGATCGCCATATGCACGTCCAGCGGGAACTGGAAGCTTCGATCCAGCAACGCCCCAACAGCTACCCCCACAATGCTTAAAACCGTGCCAATGACGCCAAACACAATCACGCTGATAGCTTTTTGCGTAGTAGAAGTGTTGGGAGCCTCCGGCACATAGGGCGCATCAATCAAAACATAGGTTTGGCGAGCATCACTTTCGGCCTGTGAAGCAGCTAACTGTGCCTCTTCGTCCTTGTCCAGTGCTTTGGAATACCGTTTTTCTGCCAAATCAAGCTGGGCTTCCAGTCGGTCAATTTCCAGTTGCTCCAGGTCGGGGCGATCTCCGCGAACCGGTTCCGGGTGTGCTTTTAGATAGGATTGCAATTCGTTGTGAATGCGATCCACATCTTCACTGTATTGTTGGATAATGCTGGAGAAAAAGAGTTGTGCAGCTTCACTGTCAACCAGGTCAGCATTGATTTTCCACTGGATGTAGTTCTCAATCAACCCATCTACGAGTTGGAAAGCAATCTCCGGGTTGGTGTGCTGCGCGCCCACAAAAACCTGGTTATCACCCATTTCTTCCAGCCAAACCGATTCACGCGCTTCAATAAACGTTTCATACACGGTGTCTGGATCCATATTCAGGTTGGGTGCCAGATCGGTTTTGGTGATAACAGAACGCATAAACGCATCGGTTAACAGCAGGTCAGAAATTTCGCCCACGGTGGTTTCGGCGGGCGTGACCCACCAGCCAGCGTCGCTGTTGCGGACAGAGGTGAGGGAGGCCAGGAAGGATTCCTGCTTGACGTAGAGCGACCCACCAGACATATAAACGTCTGGGCGGATGAAAACGTAGACGATACCAGCAATGCCCATTAGCACAATGGGCAGAAAGTAGAGCCAGCGATGGCGAAAATAGCTTTCTAAAATGCGTAAGATGATTAATCGGATCATGGTGTCTCCTCGGTTAAGGCGTCAGTGTACGTAAAGCTGATTTTTTAGTACTTTAGTACCAATTAGAAGGATAAAATATGTTCGTTAAAAACCAAATTACAGTTACGGTAGCACTGATGCCATCAAGACGGGCAAAAAAAGACCGCGCAACCCGCTGCGCGGTCAAGATAGTTTTACTCATCAAGGTCATAAAGCGATATTAGTTATGCTTTCGGCAGAAGTGATTTGTTACCTATTACTGGTAGCCGATAAACAAAACGCCGGTTGATGACCGTTGGCGGTATGAACGAAATTAAGGAACGTGGGTTTAATAAGTTGTGCAAGAAGTTCAACTTTTCCCGAGAAGTTGAACTTCTAAATGAGCAAACTTCTAAATGAGCAAGTTATTTAATTTCCATTCCTAATTATTTAGGAAGACAAAAATATTTTCACCAACCATGTATTGGTTGAAGTCGTAGTGGCAAAGAGCGCGATAGAAGGAGCGGCTACAGCCAGGCAGCAGACCATCGTGGAGTTCAATGACGAGCATGTTGGTGCGGTCTAGCCAATATTCATAGTTGGCTTCAAACAGCTCTTTCTCGGCGGATTCGATGTCAATTTTGAGAATGTCAATGTGGTCGGGCATGCCGTGCATTTCCAGCAGTTCCTGCATGGTGATGGCGTTGATGCCCTCTTCGTCGGGGTTGGCCTCGGCCACCTGGAAGAGCCATTTTTCGTCGCCGGGGTTGATGATGCTGAGGGCGGCTTTGCGTGACCAAATGGCGGCCTGGACGGGGGTGATGTTGGGGTATTGGCGGGTGTTGCGAACTAAAACCTCGAAGTTGGAGGCTTCTGGTTCGACGGAGATGATTTTGGCCTGGGGGTATTTGTTGGCGAAGAAGATGGAAGCGTAGCCAACGTTGGCTCCGAGGTCAATGATAACTCTGGGGTCTTCAACCGGGCATTCATATTCTTTGTTGACAAAGATCTGGCCGAAGGTGGCAACGTCGGAGGTGTCGGTGCGGACCTGGATGGGGTGTTGGTAGCCGGGAAGGGAAACGGCCGTTTCCCCCTTTGACAGCAACATTTGACCCGATACCCGTAGCCCATGAAATGGCCCCAGGGTGTTGATACTTTTTAAGACCAGACGTGCGATTTCTTGACGCGTCATAGCTGTTTTCTCCATTGATTGTATTGTTTGGTGCGGTGATAGATAGCTTTTCCAAAGTTTGCCGAATACGACCGAAGACACCCAGGTGCTTCATGTACAAACGTATGGACTAAAGAAAACGGCTATCCGCTCACTTCCACTTCTTGTTATTTTGGATAGTACTGTAGTACTGTTAAAGATAAAATTACAGTTTTCGCTCTGATGAAGCCAGACTGTTGGGCGTGAACTGCCACGGCGACAGCCGTTGTCCAAGCGGCTGTAACCAGCGTTCCCCCTCTGCCGCCGCCAGCCCCATAACTAACGGCAAAATGGGCATGATGTAGCGCATTCGGGCGATGATGAGGCTGTGAGTGGCGGCAAAGTAGGCGATGAGCAGGATGAGGGGTAGGAGGGTGAGTGGTTTGTGGGGCAGGTGGCGAACGGCCGTTAACCCCGCCAAAACCAATAGCGCCACATTTTCCACCGCCACAAGCTGCCAGAAAAGCTGCCCCCGCTGCACCTCAAAATCAGTCCATAGCGCGGCAAAGCGGTAGAGCGAAAGCTGCAAATAGCGTACCGGGTACGCCTTGATGATTTTGATTGCCTCTGCCTTGTAAAAAGCATCCATCTCCACTTCGTTTTCATTGCCCCCCAGGTTGGGCGTGGTGGCAATAAGCTGCCGAATAACGGGATCGGCATCTTTGGCGTAGCCATAGTGTAAAAAATCGTCGTCGCCCAAAAAATAGTTGTGGCGATAGAGGTTGTAGCCGACCAGGGTATTGCCGGGCAAAAAGGTGCCAAAAACCTGTGTGTTGCGGATCACCCACGGGGTGAGCGTGAGGCCAAAGGCCAGCAGGGCCAGACCCATGCCGGCCGCATGGCGGCGCAGGGTGGGGCGGTGGGCAGCGGCTACCAGCAGCATGATCAAGGGAAAGTAAAGGGTGATAGACCGGGAGAGCGTGGCAAGCCCCCAGCAAAAGCCAGCGGCTGCCCAGGTTAGCTTGCTGCCGGTTTCCAAACTGTGCAGAAATGCCCATATGGCAAGCAGCAGCAGGCAGGTAAAGAGGATTTCGGCTTCTAAATAGAGGGCGAGGGTGATCATGGGCAGGTAGGTGGCCCAGAGAAAGGTACCGAGCAGGGAGATGGCGGGGTTGTGGAAGAGGTGTTGCAGGATGTGGTAGAGAATAACGGCCGTTAACAGCCCCAACACCTGCTGTCCCACCACCGCAACAACGGCTCCCGTTCCTGTACCAAAAAGCCACATCAGCCCGGCAAACAGCAGCACGGGCAATGGCTCCACCGATGCCGTCAGTTGGTTGTCGTCGTCACAGAGCGGAAAATATTCGCCACAATAAACAAGCTGCCCACTTTCCAGCAGCTCTTCGGCCATCACCTGCCGCCGCGTGGGGGCCGCAGGCACGTCCCGCAGCAGCATCATGCCAAGCCGGATGCCCCCGCTGAGCAGGAGAATGAGGAGCAGAACGGCCGTTGGCTGCTGCCAAAGCGCGGATGTTGCTTGCGTTAAAACATAATTCAGTCGTTTCATGAGCCGTTATTTTGCCGAAACCAGATTGGGTATCTGGACACAATTTTTGGGGCAGACTGTTACAATTGGCATTACAAATCACCTAGGGATGCCTTGCCCATATAAAAAGAAAGCCTCCAACTGGTTAACTGCTGAAAACTAAAAAAAACTTAAAACAGACCCTCTTTAATGCGGTGTGTAACAAACCCTCGGCATAATGCCAGTACTTGAGTAATGGGACTTGAGTACCAAAAAGGAATCATTTATTTTACGAAGGAAGATTGGAACCATGAACATAACTTTCAGAACACACTTGCAACTGGTTATACTTTTTATAGCAGCAGTTTGTGGCTTTGCCGTTTTCAAAGCCCCGACAGCCTCTGCGCAAAGCGAGACAGGGAGCATCACGTTGGTGACAACCAGCGACCCAGCCGGAGCCGTAGACTTCTTTTACTTCGGCGGACTGGGCAGCATCCTGCAGGACGACGGCGAAAGCCATCAGGAAGACCGGGTACCGGGTGACTACCAGGTCTATCAAAGCCTCCCGGCCGGCTGGGTGGTAGACATCAGCTGCACCGGCGGCAACGTCGAAATTGGCGCAGGCAACGTCATCATTCACCTGGCGGCCGGCGACGATGTGGTTTGTACCTTCGCCAACAGCGACATCGGCGGCTCCATCACCATCAACACCGCCAGCAACCCCGCTGGTGCTGCCGACCTATTCTACTTCGGCGGATTGGGCAGCTTCACCCAAAACGACGGCGACAGCCGCCTCAGCGACAACCTCATGCCCGGCGACTACCAGATTTACCAAAGCGTCGCCACCGGCTGGACTGTCGAAATTAGCTGCACCGGCGGCGATGTGACCGTCGGCAACGGCAACGTCATCGTCCACCTGGATGCCAACGAAGATGTTGTTTGCACCTTCAACAACGTCAACGTCGGCGGCAGCATCACCATCCTGAACGCCAGCGGCGGCGGCAGCGGCTTCTACTACTTCGGCAACCTCGGCAGCTTCAGCCTGGACGACGGCCAGAGCAAAGTCAGCAGCGACCTGCTGCCCGGCGACTACCAAATTTACCAAAGCATTCCCCAAGCGTGGGAACTGTCCATCAGCTGCGTGGGCGGCGACGCCACCGTTAGCGGCGACAACGTTATTGTACACTTGGGAGCCAACGACGAAGTGGTTTGCACCTTCAGCAACAGCGACATCGGCAGCAGCATCACCATCAACACCGTCTCCGAACCCGCAGGCGGCAGCGGTTATTTCTACTTCGGCAACGCAGGCAGCTTCACCCTCGACGATGGCCAAAGCCACACCAGCGACCGTCTGTTGCCCGGCGACTACCAGATTTACCAAAGCGTACCGGCCGGCGGCGTGGTAGACATTAGCTGCACCGGCGATGTGACCATCGGCAACGGCGACGTGATTGTCCACCTGGGCAGCAGCGAAGACGTAGCATGTACCTTTACCAACAGCGACCTGGGCGGCTCCATCACCCTGGTAACGACAAGCGACCCGGCCGGCACCCCCGACTTCTACTACTTTGGGGCGATGGGCAGCTTCACCCAGAACGACGGCGACAGCAAGGTCAGCGACAACCTGCTGCCTGGCGACTACCAGATTTACCAGAGCGTATGGGCCGGCTGGACATTGGACATTAGCTGCACCGGCGGCAACGTCGAAATTGGCAACGGCACCATCATTGTCCATCTGGGAGCCAACGAAGACGTGGTTTGCACCTTTGACAACACCGATGTAGGCGGCAGCATCACCATCGTCAACAACGCCGACTTGGACAACGGGCTGGAATTCACCTACTTTGGCAACATCGGCTTCTTCACCCTGACCGCAGGCGGCAGCCGTCAATCCACCGACCTGTATCCTGGCGAATACGAAGTAATACAGGGCGTACCGCAGGGGTGGCTGGTAGACGTAAGCTGCACGGGTGGTTCAGTAGACATCGTGGACACGACCACGACAATTCACCTGGGAGCGAATGAAGACATCGTTTGTACCTTTGACAACAGCTATGTCGGTGGTTCCATCACCGTTACCACCGTGACCGTTCCTGAAAATGGGGCAGAAGAGTTCTTCTACTTTGGCGACACCGGTGTCTACACCCAAACGCATGGGTTCAGCCGCACCGTGAGCGACCTGTATCCGAACGATTATGATGTCATTCAGGGTGTACCGGAAGGGTATGTGCTGAATGTGGAATGCAGTGGTGGCGATGTGACCGCGATTGACGGTGGGGTGACAATTCACCTGGGGGTACGGGATAATGTTTCCTGCACCTTCACCAACACCGATGCCAACTATGTAGACGATACCGCTCCGTTCTGCCGGGGTGTGGAAGCAACCATTTACGTCAACGAACTGGGTCTCATCGTCGGTGGGCCGGATGCGGGGCAAGCGTATGCCGGGGTTTTGAATGGCACCGACGGCCGGGATGTGATTGTCGGCACGGTGAACAATGATGTGATTAATGGTTACGAAGGGCGGGACATGATTTGCGCTCGGTCTGGAGCGGACACCGTGTACGGTGGACGTGGGCGGGACATCATCTACGGTGGACGTGGGGCAGACTTGCTGTATGGCGAGCAGGGTTCCGACCTGATCTTTGGTGGCCGAGGGGCGGATGAGATTCATGGTGGGGCAGGTGAGGATGTGGTAAACGGCCGTTTAGGCAACGACACCCTCTATGGCGAAGGCGACAGCGACATGGTGGTTGGTGGAGCCGGTGACGACATCCTGAACGGCAACGGTGGCGACGACTTCTTGCGCGGTGGTGCGGGCGAGGATTCCTTGAACGGTGGCAATGGTTACGACTTCTGCTACGGTGGGGCGGATCGGGACAATGCGACGAACTGTGAGTACACGCAGAGCGCCCGCTAGGTTGTAGCTGACCAGAGGTAGGGAGCCAAATGAGAAACGGCCGTTTTGCCTGGGGAGCGCAAAACGGCCGTTTTTTGTTGCCAGTTTGCCCCCTTTAATCTGTAATGCGACTTTTAACACTCTCATGTTTGAATATATAGTAGTACCTGGGTACTTAATCGAAGCCAGGTCGTAGCAGTTCACCAAGAAAAAATTTGTAATTTAATCGTTAAGATGACAAACGAAGAATGGCTTGCAGTCATTCAGCCTGCTGGTAAGCGGTTAGCAGAGTTTTGAGCTGACAAGAGGAATAGATGATGTCTGAAGCAAAAGCATTTAGTGCACTACAGTTAGGAATAGCGGCAGCCAAGGAAGGCAATCATGATTTAGCGCGTCGCCTGCTGTTAGAGGCTACCAAGTTTGATGAGAACAACCGGGAAAGCTGGTTGTGGCTGGCGACGGTTGCTCGCTCGGAAGCAGAGCGGGAGACGTTTTTGAAGTATGCGGCCAACGCTCAAACGCGGGAAGCTGTGAAGGCACCAGAGCGGAATGGTCATGCACATGCCAATGGTCATGCGGAAGGCGGTGGGCATCAACATGGTGTAATGACGGCGGTGGTGTCTCCGGTGGCGGTTGAAACAAAAACGGCCGTTTCCCCCGCTGTGGAAACAATGTCTGCCCCTGTCAAAACCGAAGCCCCAGCCCACGTTGCCTGGCGCTGCCCCATTTGCGCTGCTCCGGCCGGCGAACCGATGCAGCAATGCCCTTCCTGCCACGCCATTGTCACCCTGACCAAGGTGGACGACATCTTGCAGAATGAAGAGGTTGACCAGGCCAAAATTCAGGCTGCCATTGAGCGGTACCGCCTGGAATTGAGCCAGAGCGGTGACGTGCGGCTGCATTACAAATTGGCGCTGGCGCACTTAAACCTCAAAGAGATTGTGCAAAGCATCATTCATCTTAACGAAGCGATTCGCCTACAGCCAAACAAGCCAGTGCTGCGCAAGCTGGTTGATTTGCTCAGACAAAAACAAATTTCGCAAAATGCCAACCGCGTCACCGTTCCGCCTCAGCCTAAAGTTGAGAGCAAGCAGGGAATTGTGCTGGTGGTTGATGATAGTCCCACGATTCGTAAAGCCGTGAGCATTATCCTGGAAAAAGAGGGTTATGAGGTGGTAACGGCTGCCGACGGGGTGCAGGCGTTGAGCAAGCTCAACAGCCCCACATCGGAGTTGGTTGGTCAGATGCCGGATCTAATTTTGTTAGATATTACGATGCCTCATATGGATGGGTACCAGGTATGCAAGATCATCAAGGGGAATAATGAGACGAAAGCCGTGCCGGTTGTGATGCTGTCTGGTAAAGATGGTTTCTTTAACAAGGTGCGTGGTCGCATGGTTGGTTCAACCGAATATATTACCAAGCCGTGTAATCCCCAGACGTTGATCAACGCTGTGAAGAAACATTCCAAGAAACAGCTTGCATAATCTATTGTCTAAACTTGAGAAAGATACAGGTAGAACCCATGAAACATAAATCAATTCTTGTTGTGGAAGATAGCCCTACCCACCGTGCTTTGATAGCGGGGCCGCTGACGCGCTTGGGATATCGCGTGAGTACGGCTGAAAATGGCGAGGATGCCATTGCCAAGGCAGCACGTGAGATGCCTGATTTGATCGTGCTGGATGTGATTTTGCCAAAGAAAAATGGCTATCAGGTTTGTCGTCACCTAAAGATGTCGCCAGCGACAAAGGACATCAAAATTTTGATGCTGACGAGTAAGGATCAGAGCAGCGACCGTTTTTGGGGGCTGCGCCAGGGTGCTGATGACTATATGACGAAGCCGTTTAAAGAAGCGGAGTTGGTTGCAGCTGTTGACCGTTTGCTTTGATGGTGAAGGATAGGTGACCGTGAGTAAGAAAGCGAATGCACCCAAATCAAAGCCGGATTTGGGCCAAGGAATTGAAAAGCCGCTGGCTGACCTGGAAGATGCGTTGCTGCATGGCGAGCCGGTGGAAACTGGGCAAGCGCAGCCGGAACTGGCACAGCAGGCATTGGATATGCTGGCTAATCTTGAAGGTGATTTGCTGCAAACGGGGTCACTGAGTGAGGAGGAGCTTGGGGATGACGCGGCGCTGTGGGATTCGTTGGCGGAGCTGGAAGTTGATCTGCTTTATGATGATGAACTTGAAGCTGCTGTGGCTCTGGCTGAGGTGGAGCCGGTTGTGGCAGAAACGGCCGTTTCTGTTCCCACACCTGCTGAACCAGAAGCACCCCTGGCCGATGACTTAACCGAGCTGGACGCTGAACTGCTGGAAGTGGCTGAATCTTCCCTTGAATCCGTGGAGGAACTTGAGGAAGAGATTTTGTATGAGCCAGAAACGGCCGTTGTTATTGAAGACCAGGAACTGCTGGCAACGGAACAGGAACTGCTGGAAGTTGAAACCGAGCCAGAAGAAACCATGCTGGCTGTGGAAAGCCTGGCGGAACTGGAAGCGGAACTGGTGCTGGATGACGACACGAACGAACTGGAAGACAGCATTGCCGCCGTTGTGGAACAGGCTTTTGCGACGGAACTGGAAACGGCCGTTGACGAAGACATTGAAGCTGATGAAGCCAACGATGACATAGCCATTGAAGTGGACGAATGGGACGCCCTGGCTGACATGGAAGCAGAGCTGCTGACAGAGCCAGAAAGCGAGCCAGAAGAAGCTGACGCAAGCGAACTGGATGATCTGGAAGCCCTGGAAAGCCTGCTCCTCCTTGAAGCAGACGAAGAACACGACGCAGAGATTGCGGTAGAAGCGGACGCTGAAGCCCTTGTTGAAGAGCTTGAAGTGGGCGAAGCCCAAATTCTCGACGAACTCATTGCCAATATTGATGCTGACCTAGCCAGCAGATCGGCCGTCGAGACGATGATAGACCTTTCTCCGGCAAGCACCGGTGATGAATACACCTGGGAACAATATGTTATTTTCACCCTTGCAGGGAACAAATACGCCGTACCGGCCGCCAACATCCGTGAAGTGGGTGACATCAACTATATCACCCCCGTGCCTAACGTCCCCGATTGGCTGCTGGGCATCACCAATTTGCGCGGCGATATTCTTTCCCTGGTTCATTTAAACACATTCCTGGGCCTGAGCAAAAATGGTCACGAATATTTATATAACAATCCCAGCGAAGTTGAAATGATGGTTGTGCAAAGCGAGCAAGAGGCGACAGCCATTACCACCGGGATTGTAGTAGACGAGGTAAGCGACATCCGCGACCTGGCATTGGAACGGGTTCGTGTTCCCACCGCTCCCATCAACAACCAGCTAGGCACCTATATGAGTGGTGTCTACGAAGAAAATGGTCAAATGTATATCTTGCTCGACTTGGAACGCTTACTAACATCACCCGAAATGTGGCAATTTGAAGCAATTTAGTCTGTTCTTCTTATCCACTTCATAAAGACATAACTTTGGCAACTATATGCCAGGCATATATTAGAGTGAGGAACCAATGATCCAAAACAAACGATACCTTTCTGCTCAACTCATCATCACCATCTTACTCACTGTTCTGATGGCAGGCTGCGGCTTGTCTTCATCAGCCACAACAGATGCACCCCCTGAGGACAATTTTGATGGAACCATAGACGTGCAATTTTCCTGGTTCAACAACGTGGAATTTGCGGGCTTCTATGAAGCTGCGGCCAAGAATTATTACAACAATGCTGATGTTTCGGTGAACTTGGTGGAGGGTGGCATTAATGCCAATGGCTATATTGACCCGGTGCAGCAGGTTCTGCAAGGAAAGGCTGATTTTGGGGTCATTGGTTCGGATCAAATCCTGCTGGCACGCTCTCAAGGTCATCCTCTGGTTGCCGTTGCTTCCATTTATCAACGCAGCCCCGTTGTTCTCATTTCCGCTGGCGATAAAGACATTATCTCCCCACGTGACCTTGTTGGTCGCAAGGTTGGTGTGCAGCCGACTGGCAGCGTGACCGATATTGCCTATCGTGCCATGCTTGACAAGCTAAACATCAATCAATCGCAGATTACCGAGGTTACGGATGTGAACTTTGGCAGTGTGGACGCGATTTTTGATGGTCAGGTGGATGCGATGCAGGCGTTCTTGACGAATCAGGGGGCTGTGGCACAGCTTCGCAGTGAAGATGTGAACTTGCTGTGGGTGAGTGACTACATCAATATGTACAGCAATGTCATTTTTACGACTGAGGCCATGATTCAAAATCATCCAGATGTGGTGCGGCGTTTTGTTCGGGCAACGGTGCAGGGCATGGAAACGGCCGTTCACAACCCCGACGCCACCGCCCAGTTAATTGTTAGCCAGTACGCCCCCGGTTCCGACCTCGCCTCCCTCCAGCGCGGTATGCGCCTCTCCGTTCCCCTAATCGCCCCTCCCGGCCACAACCCCGGCGAAATGGAAGTGCCTGTTTGGAACGGCGCACACGAAATTATGCTCGATCAAGGGCTACTCGATGCCCCACTAGATAATGTTGCTTCTGCCTACACGGTAGAGTTCCTCAGTGATGAAGTTGCTACACGTTAAGGGTTCAAGCAAAAATAACTTTGCAGTTCCAGAAGTTCAACTTCTCTCAGAAGTTGAACTTCTAAATCCCAAGTTATTAACGAACGAACCCTAAGGAACGAGGATTAAATACGCAAGAAGTTGAACTTCTCAGAAGAAGTTGAACTTCTAAATGAGCAAGTTATTTAAATTCCATTCCCAAGAAACCACAACACACCAAGTCATAAAGGATTATTGTCTCAATAACCAGTAAATAGAAGCGTTCAGATACTGCAGACGAACCAACAAACTTGTCAGCATCAACGTTAGGAGACCTTGTAGCATGGAAAATCAGAAGAAGTTTGTAAGCTTACGGTGGAAACTATTGATAGCTTTCTTTGCTGTTGCCATCGTGCCACTCATCATCCTAGGTATTGTGGCCTTCGCCACCGCGTCCCGAGCCTTAACCTCAGACGCTATACTTTCCCTCGAAGCCATCCGCCAAATCAAAAGCGAGCAGGTTGAAGGCTTCTTCCAGGGAGCAGAAGCGCAAATCATCACATTTTCAGAAAACCCCGTCGTTGTGGATGCCATGCGCGATTTCAGCAATGCGGCCGTTGCCATTAAACAAACGGAAGTAGCCCCAGGAGAGCTGGATCAGCAAAAGCGCAGCATAACCGCATTTTACCAACAAGCCTATGCGCCAGCCTATGAACAGCGCAACGACATGGCCGCTCCCATTGACCAGTTCCTGTTTGATATTGATTCGTTTGGCACCCAACTCCAATATCGCTATATTGTGGAAAACCCCTTCAGCATTGGCGAAAAAGCAAACTTCGACCACGAAGCCGAACTGGTCGCCCCGGCGGAAGAAGCCGCCCCCGCCACTGAAGAAGCACCAGCTACCGAAGGTGACACCACAGCAGCAGAAGGAGAGGCACCAGAAGAGCCAGCCCTTGGCCCAACCTACGGCGAAATTCACGCTCAGATTCAGCCCATTTTCCGCAGCTATGCTGAGAAATTTGGTTACGATGATGTTTATCTAGTGGATTCGCGCACGGGTATCATCGTCTACTCGGTCGCCAAGGAAATTGATTTTGCCACCTCACTGCACGATGGCCCCTTTGCCTCTACTGCTTTTGGTAAAGCATTTCGCCTTGCCAACGCGGGTACATCCACAGACGTTGTGGAAATGGCCGACTACGAGCCATATGCCCCCATTTTCCAGAAGCCAGCCAGCTTTATTGCTTCCCCCATTTTTGATGGTGAAGAAAAGATTGGGGTGCTTGTGTTCCGCCTTTCTTTAGACAACATCTCAAACATTATGCAAGAGCAGGCCGGTTTGGGGCAAACGGGTGAAACCTACCTGATTGGCCCTGACAAACTGTGGCGCACTGACTCGCGTTTTCTCGATAGCCTCGGCGTCTCGTCCACCATTTTAAATGCCGTCACCATTGCCGACACCGAAGCTGCACAGGCCGCGTTGGCTGGTCAGGCCGGAACACAGCTTACAACAAACTATCGCAATAACGCTGTGCTTAGCTCCTGGGCACCCGTTCAGATTCAGGCTCCGACACAGGCTAATCCCGATGGTTTGACCTGGGCCATTGTGGCTGAAATGGATCAGACTGAGGTGCAGCAGCCTGTATTGACAATGGCGTTGATAGTCGGTGGGTTAGGGCTGTTGGCTATCATTGTGGTCGTGGTTGTGGCGGTGTTGTTTACCCGTGGCATTAATGACCAAATTGCCAATATTACAAGTGTTTTTAGAAGTGTGGGCGAAGGGGATTATGCTGCTCGCGCTACAACCGATTCAAACGATGAATTTGGCATTGTGGCCTCTGGCTTGAATAGTATGCTTGACAATACGGTACAGCTTATTCAAACCAGTGAAGAGCGGGACACCATGCAGTTTGCCATTATGAAGCTGCTGGAAGAGGTAAGCGTGGTTGCGGAAGGTGACTTGACGGTTGAGGCTGAAGTAACGGCCGATATGACCGGTGCTATTGCCGACTCCTTCAACTTTATGATTGAACAATTGCGTAACATTATCTTTGATGTGCAGGAAGCCACGCTGCAAGTAAGCTCGTCGGCCAACGAAGTGCAGGCCACGACCGAATATCTGGCACAGGGTAGCGAAACCCAGGCCGCGCAAATTCTCGATACATCGGCTGCTATTGATGAGATGACCGTCTCTATCCAGCAGGTATCTGAGAGCGCGGTCATGTCGGCTGAGGTTGGTCAGCAAGCAACCAACAGCGCAAAACGTGGATCGCAAGCGGTGCAGGCGACGGTGCAGGGTATGGATCGTATCCGCGAGCAGGTAGAAGAAACGGCCAAGCGTATTACCCGCCTAGGGCGCAGTTCGGAAGAGATTGGCAAGATCGTGCAGCTTATTGGTGACATTGCTGACCGTACCAGTATCCTGGCGCTGAACGCTTCCATTCAGGCTGCGGCTGCTGGTGACGCCGGCCGAGGGTTTGCTGTGGTGGCCGAAGAAGTTGAGCGCCTGGCTGAACGGTCTACGGAAGCGACGCGGCAGATTGCAACCCTGACGCGCACCATTCAAAGCGAAACGCAGGAAGCGGTGGCTTCGATGCAGGCGGCGACGACGGAAGTGGTTGCCGGAACCAAGCTGGCACGGGAAGCTGGTGATACGCTGCAAGAGATTCAGAAAGTATCTGACCGGCTGGCCGAGCTGATTCAATCCATCTCGTTGGCTGCTAAACAGCAGGCGCGTGGTTCGGAAACGATTGCCCTGGCAATGAATGACATTGCGGATGTCACGCAGCAAACGGCTGCCGGGACAAAACAAGCGGCCGTTTCTATTAGCTCGCTGGCAATGTTGGCCGATAACCTGCGCAACTCGGTGAGTACATTCAAGCTGCCAATGTATGAAAATGGTCATGAGGCGCAATTAACGTCTGGTTATAACGGCGGACACGCTGTGCTGCCATATGATGAGATGGAAGCTGAAGAGATGCTGTATGACGAGCAAGATATTATGGAGATTAGTGATTACGCGGACATTTCCAGGCTTTCCTAGCTTGCCGTAGAGATTGTTTCCCCAGAATCGGCTGCGGTTCTGGGGAAGCTGCGAGGTAAACATGAGACCACTAATCAAAAGAATCTTTCGCGCCATACAAAGAGTGGAGCAGCCGCTGGCCGTCAAAATTATCGTGGCGGTGCTTATCGTAACGCTTATTCCCTTGTTGACGATTGGTTTGTTTAATGTGCGGAACATGCAGCAAGCATTGGAGCTGACGATTAGCCAGGGGCTTGAGGCCGAGGTGGTTGGCTTTGAGAAGAGTATTGCCACCTTTTTCTCGGAGCAGGTTAGCATTATCCATGGCCTGGCTTTGGATGAGACGCTTGTGGCTGAGTTGCAGGCTAAAAATGCTGAATATGCTGGCATGAGTGATGCGGCCATTCAGGCACAAATTGCGACGCTGGATGAGATTTGGACGACGGGGACGGGGACAGAAGATATTGTTGTGCAGACGCTTTCGCATGATCCGGCGGTGAACCGGATTGCCGGGCAGTTGGCGGCGTATAAGGGAACGTTTGCGGAACATATTGAAATTTTTGTGACTGATGAATATGGTGCCACGCTGGCTTCGACAGATTTGCTATCGGACTATTATCAGGCGGATGAAGGCTGGTGGCAGGCGGCGTATGCGAATGGAGCGGGGGCGATTTATATCAGTGAGCCGGAGTTTGATGAAAGTGCGGGGGTAACGGCCGTTTTGCTGGCAATGCCCGTGCGTGATGAGTCTGGCGCGATTATCGGTATTGTCCGTTCCACCCTGGTGATTGACGCCCTCCTGGCCGAGGTCTCCAGTATCCAGGTTGGCGAAAGCGGCCACGCCCTTTTGGTGGCACAGGATGGTACGGTTATTGCTGACCCATACGGGGTGGCTGGTGGTGATGCGTTGACGGGTGGGATGTTAACGGCCGTTAATGACCTTAGCCAAAACCAAACCGGCCAACTGGTGAGCCAGGTTGCCGGCGCTGCCAATAGCGGCGACTTGGTTATAGCCGCTGCAACCCTGGATCGGCAGAGCATCAACCGTCACGACGAATTTCTTGTTGCTCTCGACAAACTCAACTGGGCTGTGGTTGTTACACAGTCAGCAGCCGAAGCCTTTGCCCCCGTAAACACAACCACCTGGTTGTTCATCATTGCCCTGCTCCTGGGTGCCCTCTTTGCCGTCGTCGCCTCCATGTTGCTGGCACGGTTGCTCACGGGGCAGCTAAGACGTATTAACCACCTATTTGACCGAGTGTCTCGTGGTGACAACACCCGCCGTATCGAGATTGTTTCGGGCGATGAGTTGGGTAAGGCGGCAGAGGGTATTAACCTCATGCTCGACCAACTGGTGGCCGTGGTGGAAAGAACCGAGGCCGAACGCGACTCGCTGCAAAATTCAATCATCAAACTGCTGGAAGAAATTACCGACCTCGGTGATGGTGATTTGACCGTAGAGGCTGAAGTGACGGCCGACGCCATGGGTGCCGTCGCTGACTCCATCAACTTTACCATCGGCCAGTTGCGCAGCGTTATTAGCAACGTACTGCGTACCACCCTGTCCGTTAGCCTGTCGGCCAACAAGATGCGATTGACGGCTGAACATCTGGCCCAGGGTAGTGAAGCCCAGGCGGCGCAGATTACCAACACCTCGGCCGCTGTGGACGAAATGGCGACCTCGGTGCAGCAGGTGTCGGAAAATGCCCAGCGGTCGTCACGGGTAGCGGAGCAGGCACTACAAACAGCGCGTCAGGGGTCTGGCGCAGTGCAAAACACCATTGAAGGGATGCAGCGGATTCGGCAGCAGGGTCAGGAAACGGCCAAGCGGATCAAGCGGCTGGGTGAATCATCGCAGGAAGTAGGCGAGATTGTGCAGGTGATGCGCAGTATTGCCCGACGCACCAACTTGCTGGCGCTGAATGCGTCGCTGGAAGCAGCGGCGGCTGGGGATGCCGGCCGAGGGTTTGCGGTGGTTGCAGCGGACGTAAAGCGCCTGTCGGAGCGGTCGAGTATGGCTGCCGAGCAGGTTGCGGAACTCATCTTTGCCATGCAGACGGAAACCAATGAAGCTGTGGCGGCGATGGAAGCTACGACCCGTGAAGTGGTTGAAGGGTCGAAGCTGGCGAATGAAGCGGGTTTGGCGCTAATGGAGATCGAGTCGGTTTCTAATCAGTTGGCTGATCTGATTCAATCCATTTCGCTGGCGGCGACGCAGCAGGCGCGTGGTTCGGAAACGATTGCGTTTTCGATGAATGAGATTGCGACGGTGACGCAGCAAACGGCCGTTGGTACCAAGGACGTGGCCGTTGCGATTGCCCGGCTGGCGATGCTGGCGGATCAACTGCGGTCATCGGTTAGTACCTTTAAGTTGCCGCGCAGTGCTGCTCCCCGTATTATTCCCAACGGGGCGGACGGGGCGCAAAGAAATGGAAACGGCCGTTCTTCCCAGCGCGAAGCATTGGCCCTGGGCGATTAATACCCACCATCAAGCGGGTTGGGATACGCCCCAACCCGCAGGCTAAACTATGTTGCTAAATCATCGCATTGCCCGCCCAGACATGACAGCCGAAGACGTTGAAATGTGGCGCACGCTCGTTGCCGACCGCAGCGGGCTGTTCTTCACCGACAGTCGTCTTTACTTTTTGGGGCAGCGGCTGTGGGAGCGAATGCGGCAGCACAATTTAGCTAGCTACATGGATTACTATCGGTACATCATGCTGGACCGGAACGGGGAGCAGGAGTGGGCGGCACTGCTGGAAGGGCTGGTGAACAACGAAACGCGCTTTTTCCGCCACGAGCCTTCTTTCGCCGCCCTACGGGAACGGGTGCTGCCGCAACTGTGGCAGCAACAGCAGGCGCAGAATGGGCTGAACCTGTGGAGCGTTGGTTGTTCAGCGGGGCAGGAAGTGTATTCGCTGGCGATGCTGCTGCTGGAAACGGCCGTTTTTCCGCCTCAACACATCCACATCACCGGCTCGGATATTAGCGGAAGCAAGTTGGCACAGGCCAAAAACGGCCGTTATCGTCACTTTGAAATCCGCAGCCTGCCCGAAGCGTACCGACGCAAATATATGCGCGAATATCAACAGGGGCATGACCAACTCTTTGAAGTCCGGTCTCCCCTGCGGCAGATCACAGAGTTTCGTTATTTAAACCTTCAGGCACCGGAGTGGCACACAACCACGCAGCACGATGTGGTTTTTTGCCAAAATGTGCTGGTTTACTTTAGCAACGAAACGCGGCTCAAAATTTTGCAGCGGTTGTGTGAGCGGATTACCCCAGGAGGCTATTTATTCCTGGCACCAACCGACGTGGTGAGCTTACGCTTGCCCGGAATGCGGCCGGTTTATTTTCCAGATGCCCTCGTCTATCAGCGTGTGGCGCATACTGCAACGGAGAACTAACATGGGGCGAACAGTAGACATAGATGTTTTGCTCGGTTTCATTGAAGAAGCACACGGGTATATGCCAGGGATTCGGCAGGGGATTGAGCGACTGCCCTTGACCGAAGACAACCGCGAACTGGTGGAAGATGCGCGGCGCTTTGTCCACATCATCAAAGGGGCTTCCTCCATGGTTGGCTTTGCTGGTCTTAGCCACATCACCTATTACATGGAAGAGGTGCTGGAAGATTTGCTCGAAGAAGAAATGCCCTATAGCGAGGCGACTGCGCCCTTTTTGCTCAAGACGCTAGACTATGTAGAGCAATATCTGGCTGGGGATATGCTGGAAGACCATGTGGATGAAACCCCCATGTTGACCGATGTGACCCGTGCTTACCGGCGTTTGCGCGGTTTGCCGGTGGATGAAGATGAAACGGCCGTTGCGGCCGTGCTGGCTGAAGTGGAAAGAGCCGCGCAGGAAGCAGAAGAAGAATTCGCCGATGAATGGCTTGGCGATGAGGGCGCGGACGACCAGGATATTGCGGCCTTCTACATGGATGAAGACCTGCTGCCCGAACTGCTGGAAGCGTTTGCGCCTGAAGCTGAAGATCACCTGCGGACTATTAGCACCCAGCTAACGCTGCTTGACAAAGAGCCGCAAAACAAAGAGGTGCTGCGCGTCATCCGCCGTACCGTCCACACGCTCAAGGGGGCGGCGGCCACCGTTGGGCTACAGGCCGTGGCTGATTTGTCCCACCGTATGGAAGATTTGCTTGACCTGGTTGACGATGATTCGGTGGCGATGTCGCAGCGATTGATGCAGCTTTTGTTTGCTTCCAGTGACATGCTGGAAGATATGGTGGCCGGGCATGTGGATGAGGCGGCTGTGGCGGCCTTGATGACGCGCTATGAGCAGCCGCTGGGCGAGGATAATGCCGCTATTCCCACGCTGGAACCACTAAAGATTGCCGATTTGCTTGGCCCGGAAATGGTGTTTGATTTGGGCAGCCAGCGGGCAAGCGAGCAGCGGACGGCTCCGGCAGCGGTGAAGAAACCACAAACGGCCGTTAATCCCGATGAAGTGATCCGCGTCCCCCTCGAACGGCTCAACGAGCTGGTGCGCCTTGCCAGTGAGCTAATCATCACCCGCACCACCTTTGAGCAGCGGCTGGGCGATTTGAACCGGCTGACCAACGAGCTACAGCCCAGCATTGACCGGCTGCGGCGGCTGTCTACCCGGCTGGAAACGCAGTACGAGGTGGCGGCTTTAGCCAGCACCCCGCTCAATGCCCCCCCTGCTAATCGGGCGGATGAAAACGGCCGTTCTGCCACCAGCAACAACGGTTTCGTTTACGAATTCGACGAGCTGGAATTCGACCGCTACACCGAATTCCACCTCCTTTCTCGCGAACTAGCCGAAACCACCAGTGACATTCGCCTTGTGGGCAACGAACTCAATCACCTCATTGGCGATTTTGAAGGGGTTATCGAAAACCAGGGGCGCATCTCCAGCGAACTGCAAGACAAGCTCATGCGCACCCGCATGTTGCCCTTCGCCACCCTCACCACCCGCCTCCAGCGAGCCGTGCGCGTGGTGGCGCAAAAACAGGGCAAGCAGGTTGACCTGGTTATTGAAGGGGAAGAAGTGGAGCTGGACAAAAAGGTGCTGGACGACATTGCCGACCCGCTGCTCCACGTCCTGCGCAACGCCGTAGACCACGGCATCGAGCCGGCCGAACTGCGGCAAGTGCTGGGCAAACCGGCACGCGGCCAAATTCAGCTTCGCGCCTACTACCAGGGCAACCAGGTTGTCATTCAAGTCAAGGACGACGGGGCTGGCCTACAGCCGGAGCGCATCCGCGCTAAAGCCATCAGCCAGGGGTATGTTTCCGAAGGCGAAGCCCGCACCCTGACCGAAGCGGAACTGCACTCGCTCATCTTTGCTCCCGGTTTTAGCACCGCCGACAAGGTAGACGAGCTATCTGGGCGCGGCGTGGGGCTGGATGTTCTCCGCAGCAATGTCTACAAGCTCAAGGGGACGGTTGCCGTTGACTCCAAGCCCGGGCAATACATGATTTTTACCATTCGCCTGCCCATGACGCTGGCGATGAACCGGGCACTGCTGGTAAAGGCCAACCACGAAACCTTTGCCATTCCGCTCAATGCCGTAGACCTCATTTCGCGCATCGAGCGTACCGATATTTCCCACCTGGGCGACGAGCCAGTGGTGCGGCTTAACGATAACATTTATCCCCTGCTGCAACTGGGTGAACTGCTGCACCTCAAGCAGCCGGCCGATGAAAACATTGAACGGGTGCCGGTACTGGTTCTCAACGCCGGTTCTCGCCAAATGGCACTCATGGTGGATGAAATTCTGGAAGGGCGCGAAATTGTGGTCAAGCCGCTGGGCAACCACTTGCGCTATGTGCATGGGGTCACGGGTGCAACCTTGATGGGGGACGGCCGGCCGGTTCTCATCCTCAACCCTGCCGAACTGATGGCCGTCCCAACCCAGGCCGCCCCGCGCCGCCAATTCCATCGTCCAAGCACCACCACTACCCAGCGCAGCAAACCGCTGTCGGTGCTGGTGGTAGACGATTCAGTCAGCGTGCGCCGCGTTGTCACCAATCTGGTCAAAAGCGTTGGTTGGGAAGCGTTGGCCGCCAAAGACGGTGTCGAGGCGTTGGAAATGCTGCAAAGCAGCATCACCCTGCCCGATGCCATCCTCATGGATATTGAAATGCCGCGCATGGACGGGTATGAGTTGGCGGCCACTTTAAAGGCCAACCAGCACCTGAGCCGTATTCCCATCGTCATGCTCACCTCACGCGCTGGCGAAAAGCATCGCCGCAAGGCACTGGAACTCGGTGTGTCTGCCTATCTGGTAAAACCGTACTCAGATGATGTTCTCATTAACACGGTACGCACGTTAGCACAGGCATGAAGCAGCCGATACGGGTTTTAATAATTGATGATTCTCCCTTCATTTGCCGTTTATTGACCAACTACCTGGAATCGGCCGCCGATGTCACGGTAGTTGGGACGGCACATGATGGGGTCACCGGACTGGCCCAGATTCGCCAGCTTCGTCCCGATGTAGTCACGCTCGATGTCGAGATGCCTGCAATGGATGGGCTGGCAACGCTGGAACATATTATGCACGATATGCCGGTGCCAGTTTTAATGATCAGTGGTATCAGTCGCCGCTCAGCGCGTATGTCGCTGAGGGCAATGGAGCTAGGAGCCGTGGATTTCACATTAAAGTATACACCGCAGTCTGACACAAATCCTGAGACGTTACGAAAGGAGATTTTGGCGAAAGTAAGGGCAGCCGCCCAGGTGAAGGTAGTACGGTCTGTTCGGCCGCGTTCCCTGGGTGAACCAGCATCGGGTGGAGCGTTGCTCCACAGCGATCCGCTGCCAAGCCGGGCACAGCAGCCCCCGCTGGAATCATACAGTCAGGCGTCGCGGCTGCCGGGAGGAGTCTTGGTGATTGGTGCGTCAACGGGGGGGCCGGTTGCAGTACGCGAGCTGTTGAGCCAACTGCCCATTCATTTTCCAGCAGCCATTATTCTGGTGCAGCATATGCCAGCTACGTTTACCAATGTTCTGGCAACCCAGCTAAACAACAGCGTGGCCTTAAACGTCCGCGAGGCGCAAATGGGCGACCGGCTGCGTCCGGGGCAGGTCTTGATCGCCCCCGGAGATTACCATCTGCTGGTACGGCCTGATGCACGGGTGTATTTGAATCAGGCTGACAAGATTCTGGGTCATCGGCCGTCCATCAACGTGACGATGCAGTCGGTGGCTCAGGCGTTTGGGCATCGCACACGCGGCGTGTTGCTGACAGGCATGGGTGAAGATGGTGTTTTGGGTCTGGTGGCAATTCGCTCGAAGGGCGGACAAAGCTACGCGCAAAATGCCGAAACGTGCGTGGTGGACGGGATGCCGCAGCGGGCGCGTGAACTGGGTCTGGCTGATTTTGTGGGTACACCCACCCAAATTGCCCAGCGGCTGCGCGAAGAGATGGCCGTAGATAGTGAGTGGCAAATGACAGCGGAAATGATTTCCGTGCCGCTGATCTAGTGACAGAGGTGTCATGCCCGCGAAAGTGGGTATGGCACCTGTATAGATACCAATTTTTGAAGCGTAGGAAGATTGACGATGAATGACGCGAAGGCTGCGAACGAACGGTTGCATTATATCCGGTGCCAGGCGAAGGGGGCGCTTTATGCGCTGGAGATGGGGCGGGTACGTAGCGTTGAGCGGACGACGCGGCTGGAAGTGGACGCAGGGGCGCATGGGTTTGTGGGCTGGCTGCCGACAACCAGCGAGCGCATCCCGGTGTTTAGCTTGGCGGAGCGTTTGGGTCATGAGGCGGAGCCGCTGGTGGGTTTGCAGCGTGTGATTGTCCTGCATGATGCGGTGAAGAGCTGGGCGTTGCTGGTGGATCAGGTGGCGCAGGTGGCAACGACGACGTGGGGACAGGTGCTGCCGCTGCCCGCGAGTTTGAAAAACGGCCGTTCTCGCTTTTTCCAGGGCGTTATTCGTCACGGTGAAGAAACGGCCTTGCTGTTGGCACCGGAACAACTGCACCCCGATGCCGAACCGGCTCCAGCGATGCCGGAACTGGCTACCCCGCGCCCGCTGCGCGATCCTTCACAGCTTGATCTGACCCAGCCGCGCCATATCGTTGTCTTTTCCCTGCCGGGGTTTGAGACAAACGGCCGTTCCATTTCCTTTGGCCTCAGCAGCAAACAGGTGGCCGAGATTGTGGAAGTGCCGCCGCTGATGCCGCTTCTAAACCGTTCCCCCCACACGGTGGGGTTGGCACAGTGGCGCAACCAAACGGTGCCGGTTGCCCGTCTGACGCCGTATCATGTGGAATTTAACGGCCGTTTGCGCCTCATGATCATCCGCATACCCGAAACAGGTGCCCTAATCGGGCTACTGGCAAAATCAGACATGCGAATGCTTGATTTGCCCGTGGCCCACCAGGCATCACAGCGCAAGCTGCCCCTGCCGCCAGAGTTTGTCAGCGGCTGTGTTGAGCTGGCACGCGAAACGCTCATCATCCCCAACCTGCAAGCCATACTTGCCGAACCTGTTCTGGCATAATCCAGTATGCGCCAGGCAGTTTGTTTGGGGCTAACAATTTATTTGGGTAAAAACAATGTCATTTCGACGACTCTTCGAGGAGAAATCTCGCTCACTTGACCGTTGTGAACGAGATTTCTCGGAGGACCTCGAAATGACATGTTCCCCATTGATTTGGTGAACAGATGAACCAGTGCCTGGCACATTCATCCCCCAAATCAGGAAAATCAGGCCAATCTGCGTCCTATTCCTCTCCCCCCGCATCGCGCCGCAAAAACGCCCGCACCTCATCCATATACGGCGTGTAGTCGTGGTTGGCAAAAACGGCACTCGCCATCCGCACTGGGTCGCCAAAAAAATAATATTCGTAATGCGCCTGGCGCGCCCCAAACGCCGACAGAGCCGTATCCCACGCCAGCCGGAACAGCGGAATCCGTTCCTTCGCCTCAATCCTGGCTCCCTGATAATACTTGTCAATCTCTTCTGCCAGCGGCCCCTGCAAATCCGCTTCCGTAGGCATTGCCACTAGCCCGCTGGCCCCAATTTGCCGCACATAATCCACCAGTCGCGGGTAAGTCCTGGGGTACATATTCCGCGCTGCGTCCAGCGGATCCCAAGCCGGGGTCATCACGCCATACGCATTGGGGGCGGCCTGCTCCTCAGCGGCAAAGCGTAGTGCCTTCATGGTTTCCAGCGTAATCCAGATGTCGGCCACTTTTTCGTGAATGTGCTGGAATTTTTCCACGCCAATGGCTTCAATGAGCAGGTTGATGAGGCCGAGCAAAAACTCTGTTTTGGCAATGTTTTTGCAAATGACCTGGTGCGCCATGTGGACAACCGCACCCGTGGCGGCATAGGCTTGGTTGCACCGTTCTACGTCCTGATAGAGAAAGACCCGCTCCCAGGGAACAAACACGTCGTCAAAAAAGACAACGGCATCCATTTCCTCATATCGCGCCCCCAGCGGGTGATCATAAACCGAACGGCCGTAATCCACCGTCTCGCGGCACTGGAATTTTAGCCCCGGCGTGTTGTTGGCAATGGCAAAGCCAAACGCATACGGCGCGTCTTCCTCCGGGCTGCGGAGCAGGGTGGAGGGAAACACCATGATCTCATCGGAAATGGGGAGGGTTGCCAACATGCGAGCGCCGCGCACAACGATGCCCGCATCCGTTTCCTCCTTCACCCGCGCCGCCAGAAACGGATCTGCCTGGCGGGCGGCTCCCACGGCGCGATTGCTTTGCGGGTTGATGAGGGTGTGGGTCAGCGACAAATCGTTTTCGCGCAGGTGGACGTGGTATTGGCGCATGTTGTCGCTGAATTGTCGGTCGCCAAAGTGCAGGAAGTCGGCGCTGCCAGCATAGGCGGCAATGGCGCGGTTGAGGTAGTCGGGCATTCGCCCCATCATTCCCTGCGTATAGCCAGCGCGGAGGTGCATCACTTTGCCTACTGCTTTAAGCTCCTCCTTTGTTTGCGGGATAATGTGGGTGATGCCAACGGGGTCGCCGCTGCTGGGCGACGGGTAGAGGCTGATGTCGGGGTGCTGCCACTGGTGGTCGTAGAGGGCGGCGAGGCTGTGAACGCCATTTTTGATGCCGGGTTCGGTGGTGATGTCGGTGATGCGTTGGCCGTGATGGTAGAGGGCGGGGGGGTGTTCCTTGAATCGGTCAATAAGCTGTTGGGCTGTTCTTGCGGGCATTTTGTTCTCCTTTTGCAACCTGTTGGTTGGGTTGCACCCCCATTTTAGCGGAAAATTGGCGATTGGAGGTTGGAGATTGGAGATTGATGAAGGTTCACAATCTCTAATCCCCAACCTCAGCTATTTTTCTTGCGTTAGGCGGTGGGCGTAGAGGATGGGAACGGCCGTTAATGCCACCACCAAAAACGCCACCACATTCGTCACCGGCCGGTCACGCGGGCGGGTGAGCTGGCTGAAAATCCAGATCGGTAGGGTAGATTGCTGCCCGGCGGTAAACGTCGTCACGATCACCTCATCAAACGACAGGGCAAAGGCCAACATGCCCCCCGCCAGCAGTGCCGTGGCAATGTTGGGCAGCACCACGTGGCGGAACGTTTGGAAGCCGTCGGCTCCCAAATCCATAGACGCTTCGATTTGCGAACGGCCGGTGCGGCGAAACCGCGCCAGCACGTTGTTGTAGACCACCACCACGCAGAAGGTGGCATGGCCGACGACAATCGTCCAGAAGGAGAATGACAAATTCAGCAGCCCCATCATGGAGCGCAGGGCGATGCCGGTGACGATGCCGGGCAGGGCAATGGGTAGCACCAGCAAGAAGGAGATCGCTTCCCGGCCAAAAAAGCGGCTGCGATAAACGGCGGCAGCGGCCAGCGTACCCAACACTAAGGCCATCGTTGTGGCAATGAGTGCTACCTGCACCGAAAGCGTGAGGGCTTGCCACAGGTCGGTGCGGTTCCAGGCCACGCCAAACCATTTGAGCGTTAGCCCCGGCGGGGGGAAGGTGAAGGCGGCTTCGTCGGTGGTGAAGGCGTAGAGCATGACGATGGCAAAGGGGCCATGCAGAAAGAGCAGTACGGCAATGGTTGCCAGCTTGAGTGACCAGGGAGCGGTGGTTGAACTGTTAGAGCGCATCGAAAGCCCCCAATTTACGCGCCCCCAGCAGGTAGATTGCCATGACTGTGATGGGGATCACGGTGAATGCTGCCGCCAGCGGAATGTTGCCCGATGTGCCTTGATAGCTGTAGACGGCTAGGCCGATGAAGGGGCTTGAGTCGCCGATGACGGAGGGGATGATGTAGTCGCCGAGGGTGAGGGAGAAGGTGAAGATGGAGCCAGCGACGATGCCGGGAAAGGTGAGGGGGAGGATGACGTGGCGCAAGGTTTCTGACGGTCGGCCGCCCAAATCGCCTGAGGCATCAATGAGCGAGCGGGGGACGCGCTCTAGGGCGGCCTGAATGGGCAAGATCATGTAGGGGAGCCATATATAAAGGAAGACGAGGAACAGCCCCAGTGACGAGACGGACAGGGAGGGGCCGCCGATGCCGGGGAGTTGGAGTAGCCAGTCGAGAACGGCCGTTAATCCCAACTGCCCAATAAACCAGCTTAGTACCCCTTCCTTTGCCAAAATCAGCTTCCACGAGTAGACGCGAATGATATAGGAAGACCACAGCGGCAGCAGAATTGCTAGGTACAGAATAGCCTTGCCGCGCCGGGAGGCGTAGCGAACGACGTAGTAGGCGAGGGGGAAGGCGAGAACGGCGGCGGCGACGGTGACGGCGGCGGCCATGCCGGTGGTGCGAAGCATGATGCCGAGGTGGGAGGCGGTGAACAGGTCGCGGTAGCTGGCAAGCGATAGTTCGCGCACCACTTGCCCGGTAAAGCCGTCGAGGTGGAAGAAGGATTGTAGCAGCAGGGCAAAGAGGGAGCCGACGTAGACGACGAGCATCCAGAACAGCGGCGGGCCAAGCAGCAGTGCCAGCAGCCAGCCGGGACGGGTATAGAGCGCGGTGGAAAGTCGCCGCCAAAGGGAGGGTTGGGTTTCGGTAGGTAGTGTAGTCATGGTCGTGATTACCGAGCTGCCAACGGCCGATTAAATTCACGCGGCCAAACGAGCCGCACCTGTTTGCCGCGTGCCGAGAGGACATCCATGGAGGTGGTGTCGAGGTTTTGGGCAACGACGGCGATTTCGCTGCCGTTGTCCAGGCGGACAAGGTAGCGGGTGTTCATGCCGAGGTAGACCACTTCTTCGACGCGGCCGGTGGTGGTGCAGTGGTCGGGGGAAACGGCCGTTTCCAGCCCCACCAGCCGTATCTTTTCTGGCCGTACCGAGAATGTGTGGGGGGAGCCGGTGAGAGAAACGGCCGTTTCTCCCTCAATCACATTCGACACCCCCACAAACGTCGCCACAAAGCGCGTCGTCGGGTGTTCATACAGCGCCGCCGGGGAGCCAATCTGCTCAATTTTGCCCTGGTTAAACACCGCAATCCGGTCGCTCATTGTCAACGCCTCTTCCTGGTCATGCGTTACAAAAATAAAGGTAATGCCCACCTCATGCTGAATCCCCTTGAGTTCCACCTGCATTTGCTGCCGCAGCTTCAGATCCAACGCCCCCAGCGGTTCATCCAGCAGCAGCACCCGTGGCCGGTTGATGAGCGCCCGCGCCAAAGCAATGCGCTGTTGCTGTCCGCCGGAAAGCTGCGATGGCTTCCGGTTTTGCAGCCCCGGCAGACGCACGAGTTCCAGCATTTCGGCCGTTCGTCGCTCCCGCTCCGTTTTTGGCACCTTCTTAATCATCAGCCCATAGGCAATATTTTCACCCACCGTCATGTGGGGAAAGAGAGCGTAATCCTGAAAAACGGTGTTGACATCCCGCTCATACGGCGGCAAATTGGTCACATCCTGCCCATACAGCTTGATTTGCCCCGCTGAAGGATGCTCAAACCCGGCAATCATTCGCAGGCAGGTTGTTTTGCCCGACCCCGATGGCCCCAACAGGGTAAAAAACTCGCCATCGTTAATGGTTAGGGAAACATGGTCAACGGCTTTTACATCGCCAAAGAGGCGACTTACATTGTGGAATTCAATCGCAGGGGAATCAGTTGTTGCCACAATCATGTTCGGCTGAACCCATACGACGCACATGGGTTCAGCCAATAAGGAATGATGATTTCAAAATTGTGCCTTGCAGAAGTTATTGGCTATTAGCTATCCGGATAATAATCAATAACCAATAACCAATTTTCTGATGCAAGTTAGTTAACGCTCATTCCTGAATTAAAAACCATTACGGGTCGCTGAATTTGGCAAGAAGTTCAACTTCTTCTGAGATGTTGAACTTCTAAATCGCGCTAACCATTAACGGCCACCGATAACAGCGACATAGTTTGTCACCCATTCATGGTAGGGGACGCACTCCTTGCCTTCGCCACAGTCGGCTACGGGCGTTTTCCAGAAGCTGATGCGGTCGAAGTTGTCAATGCCGTTGATTTGGCACCCTTCGGCAGTTAGCAGATCGTTGCCGTTGCAGGCGGCAGGAACCGATGGAACGGAGCCAAACCAGGCGGCCAAATCACCCTGTAGCTGGGTGTTGATGGAGTGGTTGAGCCACATGTAGGCGCAGTTGGGGTGTTCGGCGTTGATGTGCATCATGGTGGTGTCGGCCCAGCCGGTGGCCCCTTCCACGGGGATAACGCTGGCAATGGGTTCGCCGCTGAACTGGAGAATGTTGACCTGGAACGGCCAGGAGCTGGAAGCTGCAACCCCTTCGTTGGTGAAATCATCAATCTGGATGAATGCGTCGTGCCAGTAGCGACCAACCAGTTTGCGCTGGTCACGCAGTAAATTCAGGGCAGCATCAAATTGTTCCCGCGTCAGGGCATAGGGGTCGTCAATGCCAAGTTCTGGCTGGTGGTACTTCAGGTAGAGGGCAGCATCGGCAATGTAGATGGGACCATCAAAAGCCTGAATGCGCCCAGTGTTGGATTGTCCGTCGGGCAGGGTCATCTCTTCAAAGACGACGTTCCAGCTATCGGGGGTGGTGCCAGCAAAGGCTTCGGTGTTGTACATGAGGACATTAGAACCCCATTGGTACGGCACGCCATAATGTTTGCCGTCTACGGTGTGCCAGGCGGCGTTTTGTAGCTTGGGTTCGATGGTTGACCATCCTTCGATGAGGTCGGTGTTGATTTCTTGCACCGTGCCACCGGAGATGAGGCGGAGGCTGGCATCGCCGGAGGCGGTAACAAGGTCAAAGCCGCCTTCGTTCATGAGGGCGACCATTTCGTCAGAGGTGGCAGCTACTTTGACGCTAACGTTGCAGCCCGTTTCGGCTTCAAAATCTGTTACCCAGTCATAAGCGGGGTCGGTTTCGCCCCGTTCGATGTAGCCAGCCCAGGCGACGATGGAGACGGCTCCTTCCCCTTCGCCAATTTCAGACAGGGGCGCACCGGGTTCGGCGGTGCCACCGCTGCTACAGGCAGCTAACAAGCTGATGATTGCCACAAAGAAAAACCAACGCATAATTTTTTTCGAGTTCATATCCTTCTCCTCTCGGTTTAATAAATGGTTATTTGCGCTGTCTGTGGATGTTGTTATTGGCAGTTGTTCAGTAGGCATTTCCTCCTTGTCAAACTCTGTTGTGTTGTTGATAAATGGTGTGGTGGGGTGATGAACGGCCGTTAAAAACCGCCCACTTAACTGTCTCTAATGTAGCCGCATTTGGGTAATTTGCCTAGTACGCAACCAAACAAAGTTTGACAGGTTTTTGCAAGGCATTGTCGGGAAAATGAATGAGCCTTCAAGCGAAAGAATCCCTAGTGGATGCTGGCAAAACGGCCGTTTTTATCCGCGTTCGTCCGTGTTCGTCCGCGTCCTAATGAAAATTTTGGGGAAAAACGGCCGTTTGGGGAGTATCGCGGGGCGAAGCCGCAGACGAACCCGGCGGTGAGTGACCGGGGTTTTACCGGGCACAAGCATAACGATTACGTGGGGCTGGTGTATATGAATGCCCGCTACTTCGTACCTGGCATTGGCCGCTTTGCTAGTGCCGACACTATTATCCCTGACCCGATGAACCCCCAAGGGTTTAATCGCTATAGTTACGGATATAACAATCCGGTTAACCTTGTTGATCCATCTGGACATTGCCCAAATAGATGTTTTGATCAAGGTGGTGGTGGCGGCTATTATTCAGATTACTATGGATGGCAAAAGGGAGATAAGACCTACGATAAATATAACGCATTTGATGAACGGCTGAGACCCTCAGCGCATGCAATAGGTATCTCTTTTTCCGCAGAGACACCTTCAATGATAGGTTCGTGGGAAGTGAATGTTGCTTTTGAGCTTGTTTGGGATGATGATGAAGCCATGCTTTTTGTTGCTCCTGGTGGTGATTTTAGTAGAGGGTATAGTAATAATGCAGCAGATATGGTGGATCAAAATGACCCATCGCAAGTGCTTAACAGAGCATTTTACGTTGCTCAAATTCACAACACAGAAAACTTAGCAGAAGATTACTCGGGATGGTTTGATGTCAACTCCGTTACAGTTGCTGCCGGGCATGGGTTTGTAGTTGCTGATGCTTTTACACCAGGAGATGGTGAGACCACACCAATAATGAGGGAGCGTCCATATTCAATTATTTTTGGCTATGCTCCAGGAATTAGTGCAACATACAATGAAGGAAGAAATTTCTATATTCCTATAGTTCCGCTTGAAGGAGGACCGTATCCCCCCTTCCCTGCAAACCATTATCTACCGATGGACAATAAGGGACAATCCTACACATATCCACATTGAGTTTGTCTACGAGCGAATGAATAATTGAGCGAATGAAAATGAGCCACAAAAATCAGATTTGGAATAATGTAAAGGGTCTTGGCTATATTATCTGCTTGTTGTTTTTAAGCGGATGTGAGGCTGAATTGGATAACCCTCAGTGGGTAACAATCAAACATGAACAATACAACTTCTCTCTTGAATATCCAACCAAATGGGTTGCAGATATTTATGGGGATGCAGGTCGAAAAGGTGTCGATGATGAGAAGTTAGTAATTGAGCGAGAGGAGTCAATCTTTGGACGACCATCTTCACCTACTACGTTTATTATTATTGTTGAAAGGAGAGCTTTCGATAATCCATCATTACAAGACGCGCTAAATTGGGGAAATGAAACCATTGCTCGAAGCCTCTCTCAAGAAGGGTTGCAGACTAAGCCAGGATATGAAGAATTCCTATCCCAAAAGGAAAATGTTGCAGGTTATCCAGCTATTAGACGTAGATATACTTATTTTGGCTTGGGTGAGGTAATAAGGGAGGAAATCTATTTTCCCCGTAAAAACGATATGATAACGCTTAGCTTAAATGTTAGTGGGGAGTATTTTGATAACTTCTATCCTGACTTTCAGCGCATTGTAGCTAGCTTCAAGACCATTTCTCCTGAGATGAACAGTTGAGGTGAGACTACAGTTAATTATGGGCAAGCCTTTCTCTAAAAGCATTCGGGATGATCATTTTTGAAGTAGGAGGTGTGGCTGAGAAAACGGCCGTTAAGCCCTGTTGGAGAATGCAAGGTTGTGGGGAGAAACGGCCGTTAAGCACGGTTAGAAAAGGTGAGATGGTGGGGGGGAAACGGCCGTTAATCACAGTTTGGGAGCGTAAGGTGGTGGGGAGGAAACGGCCGTTTTCCATCATTCAATCCGTCGTCGGTCGCCCGTCGTCCGTTGTCAGAAACGGCCGTTTCTCCCTAACCCACCAGATAGCAAACTCGTGTATAATGATGATCCTTGTATAAAAGAGAGGTGCTTATGGCTGAGAAAATTATTTACCAGGTTGTTGAGCAATTACGAACTATGCCAGACAATTTGCAACAAGAAGTTCTGTCATTTACCCAACGTCTCGGAAAAGCCAAGGTCGTTGGCAATTCTGGCAAAGCTCTGTTGGAATTTGCCGGAACCATTTCACAGGATGACTTAGAACTCATGAACTTAGCTATTGTTGAGGATTGTGGACAGGTTGATCCAAGTGAATGGTAATAGATATTTACTGGACTCAAATATTATCATTGCCCTTTTTGGTGGTGATCAAGGTGTGCTAATGCAGGCCAGCAAAGCGGAAGAAGTGTTTATCGCCAGTATTGTTGTTGGCGAGCTTTATTACGGAGCGCAGAAATCGAGTAAACGGCAGACAAATGTTGCTCGTGTTGATAGATTAGCCAGCGCAAACACCATTCTTAGCTGTGATCAAGAGACTGCCCGCTGGTACGGTCAAACCAAAAATGAGTTAAAAGAAAAGGGAAGACCTATCCCTGAGAATGATATTTGGATTGCAGCGTTAGCTAGACAATATCACCTCATTCTTGTTACCCGTGACAAGCATTTTAGCGAAATCAATGATTTACGTCTGGAAGCTTGGTGATTTTCTCTCTGCACTCCCCTAAACCCCTTTAGTGTACCGTAACTTGGGTCAAAAACGGCCGTTTTCCATCATTCATTCCGTTGTCGGTCGTCGGTGGTTGGTTGTTGGAAACGGCCGTTTTCTCACATAACACGATCTCAAGGCTGTTAAGTAGCCACTTGATGCCGCTGCCACGCTTGGAACGTGGTTACGCCTAACACAACCACCGTCAACGGGAGGATGGCAGTGAGCATCATCTTGCTGAAGGTGACAAGGGATTGGCTTTGGTTAGCCACCAAAATGAGGTAGAGCGTGTAGGCGATTTGATAGCCAAAGAGCAGCACCCCTTCCCAGCGGGCGATGATGCCGCCGGTGAAGAAGATGGGCAGGCAGATGAGGGCAACGGCGATCATGATGGGGATGTCGAAGCGAAGAACGGCCGTTTGTATCTCAATCCCATGAGGCGAAACAATGCTTGCCAGCCCCATCACCGCCAAAATGTTGAACAAATTGCTGCCCACCACATTGCCCACAGCAATATCCCGTTCTCCGCGCAGCGAGGCCACGACCGAGGTCATTAGCTCTGGTAGTGAGGTGCCGGCCGCCACGACGGTTAACCCAATGATCAACTCGCTTACGCCTAAGTAATGGGTAAAGGCAACGGCACTGTCCACCAGCCACTGCGAGCCAAGCACGAGCAACCCCAGCCCCGCCACAATTTTCCCCACGGTTTGGAGCCATTGCCACGTCCCGGTGGGCAGGGTTTGCTCATACGATTCTGCTTCAGCGGCCGACTCTTTGCGCCCCTGCACGATGAGGAACCAGATGTAGGCGAGCAAGCTGCCAAACATGAGAATACCATCGAAGCGCCCTAAACGGCCGTCTAATCCCAACAGCAGCAGCAGCACCGATGCCCCAATCATTAGCGGCACGTCTAGCCGGATGAGCTGCTTGGAGACGATAAGCGGGGCGACGATGGCCGAAAGCCCCAGAATAAAAAGGACGTTGAAAATGTTGCTGCCGACCACATTGCCCACGGCAATGCTGGCCTGATCAGCATAGGCGGCCTTGACGCTGACGGCCAGCTCTGGGGAACTGGTGCCAAAGGCGACAACGGTCAGCCCGATGATAAGGGGAGAAATCCCGATGGCAGCAGCAAGGCGGGAAGCACCCCCCACCAACAATTCTGCGCCTACAACCAAGAAAACCAAACCGGCAATAAAAAGCAAAATCACCATTTTTTTCTACTTGACTCCTGTTGGCTCCCTGCTGGCATTATATCTATTTGCTAAAAAACAGCTATGGGGGAAAAATGAGAAAATGAGGATGTCGAAAAGGTGGCCGGGCAGGTCTGAACTGTCCGACACCTGTCAAACAAGATGAGTACACAAAACAACAAATTAACGCGCTTTGCCTGGCTGTCGGTGGCGGCGGCTTTGGCGACGATTGGGCTAAAGGCAGCGGCTTATTTTTTAACGGGTTCAGTGGGTCTGTTGTCTGACGCGCTGGAGTCGGGGGTGAATCTGGTGGCGGCACTGGTGGCGCTGGTGGCGTTGACGGTGGCGGCGCAGCCGCCGGATGAGGAACATGCTTACGGCCATTTTAAGGCGGAATATTTTTCCAGTGGGGTGGAAGGGGCGCTGATTTTGGTGGCGGCGGTGACGATTGTGCTAACGGCCGTTAATCGCCTCCTCCATCCCCAACCCCTCGAACAGCTCAACATCGGGCTGCTCGTATCGGCCGTTGCTGCCGTCCTCAACTTTGTCGTCGCCCGCGTCCTGCTTCGTGCCGGGCAGCAGTACCAATCGGTGGCGTTGGAAGCAGATGCCCACCATTTGCTCACCGACGTGTGGACATCGGCCGGGGTGCTGCTGGGGGTGGGGGCGGTGGCGCTCACCAACTGGCAGCCGCTGGATGCGATCATTGCCATTTTGGTGGGGGTGCAAATCATGGTTTCGGGCTGGCGGCTGCTGCGGAAGGCGGCACTGGGGTTGATGGATACGGCACTGCCGGCTGGGGAGGTGGGGAAAATAACGGCCGTTCTTGACCACTATTGCCAAAACGGCGTCACCTACCACGCCCTTCGCACCCGCCAATCCGGCCAGCAGCGTTTTGTCTCTTTCCATGTTCAAGTGCCGGGAGCCTGGACGGTGCATCGCGGCCACAGCCTGCTGGAAGAAATGGAGCGCGACATTCGCGCCGCCCTGGGGCGCATTACCGTCTTCACCCACCTTGAACCCCGCGAAGACCCGGCCTCGTGGCACGACATGGTGCTCAATCGGGATGACCCAGTGCCGCCCCCGTCAAGGCAGTAAATGGGGGCGAGATTAGGAATAGCACAGAGCGACACAGAGATAGCACGGAGTTTCACAGAGAAAGCGAGGAAACTTATTTCTTCTCTGTGTTTCTCTGTGTCTTCTCTGTGAAACTCTGTGTCACCTCATTAAAATCTGCTGTTAACAGTCGCCGCTGAAACGGGTTGGCGTGGATGAACTGGTGGCGCAGGTCGGGGTTGGTGATGGTGTTGGCGATGGTTTGCAGGGCAAAACGGCCGTTTTCCCACACCATCCCCGCCCGACCATCCTTTGCCGCCAGCAACACCTCATAACACGTCACAAACAGCCGCGCCGGTTCATCCATCCCCGCCAACGTCATGGTGGGCAATGCTGCAACAACAGGCTCAACCAACTGCCGCGCCCCTTCCACATTGCCCAGCGCCAGCCGTGCCCGCGCCGTCCCGACCTGCGCCTCAAATAGCCGCGCTTGCTCCCCCAATGCCTCCCACCCCGCTTGCGCCGTTTGGTACGCCGTTCGCGCCTCGCGCCACTGCCCCAACCCGGCCAGGTTATGCCCCAGAAAGGTGTGGGCAAACGTCTGTTCGCGGCGGGCATTGGCTTCTTTGGCCAGGGTCAGCGCTTCGTGGCAAAGAGAACTGCCGTTTGCAAAATCCTCCCGCACCGCCGCCAACAGCCCCATAAACCCCAGCACATGGCTCGTTCCCAACGTCGTACCAAGCTGGCGGAAAATGTGCAGAGCCTGCTCATAACACCCGTGCGCGGTGGCAAAATGGCCCAGCCGCAGCCACAAATCCCCCGTGTTGGTTTGGTTGCTGCCCATTTGCCACTGCGCCCCCATCTCCTGCGCCAGCACAAAATCCTCCTGAAAATAAACCAACGCCTTTTCAAACTGGCGCATATGGCTGGCACTGTGTCCCAACAGCGCACACGCCCCCATCACCACTGGCCGGTCGCCCATCTCCCGCGCCGACTGCAAAACGGGTTCGGTGTAGCTTTGCACCATGGGGTAGTTGTGCTGCTCAACCGCCAAAATACCTAAAAAGTGGCGCGTCCGGTTCTCGCTGCGGCTATCGCCCGCCTGTTGGTGCAGCACCAACGCTTGCTGGGCATCGCGCTCAGCCTTTGGCACATCGCCCAGCCGCCACACTACTGCCGCCTGGTTGCGCCAGACGTTGGCTTCCAGGGCCGTTTGCCCGGTGCGCTGCGCCAGTTTTTTGGCAATGGCAAACGCCTCGGACGCTGCCTCATATTGCCCGCGCCGCCAATGGATTTGCCCCAGCCGCAAACGGCCGTTTGCCAGCAGCCGCTCATCCCCCACTTGTGCCGCCAGCTCCAACCCCCGCATAATCGCCGCCTCCATTTCCGGCAGGCGCGTCATTTCATACAGCAGCTCCCCGCGCCGCAGCAGCAAATCGGCCAGCAGCCGGGTTTGGCCGGAAACCGCCGTTATCTGCCCAATGGCTTTGGCTAACAGCTGATCCCCCTCGCTAAACCGCCCGGTAATTTGCCAAAAGGCGGTCATGCCCCCCAGCCCGGCGGCCAGGGCGGCTGGCAACGGCCGTTCGCTGGCCCATTGCCACGCTTGCGCCAGGTTGACGGCATTGCGCTGCAGGTGGGAGATGGCTTCGTGGGGGGAACGGCCGTTTAATGCCCCCTCCTGCTCTCCCACCCAGCGCAAAAAATGGTTGGCGTGGCGGTCGGCCAGAGCCGCCACATCTTCGCCCAATTCGGCCAGCTTGCCCGCTGCAAATTGGCGCAGCAGCGCGTGCAGCCCCACATACCCTCCCGACTGCCGTTGCAGCAGCGATTTGTCAATGAGGGCAAACAGTAGCGGTCGCCGTGCCTGCGCCACCGTTTGTGCTGCCTCCATCTGGAAGGTGTGGCGAAAAACCGACAGCCGCGCCAGCAGTTGCTGTTCATCGGGTGTCAGCCGCTGCCACGAATAAGCAAAAACGGCGTTGAGGCTGCGGTGGCGCGGGGCGATGTCCTGGGCAGTGGCTTCCAATGCTAGAGCGTTTTCTTGCAGGGCGTGCAAAATGTCGGCTGGTTCCAGCCAGCGCGTCCAGCTTGCTGCCAGCTCCAGCGCCAGCGGCAGCCCGTTGACAAAGCGGCAAATTTCCGCCACCTGCGGCAGCCGCGTCGGGGTGAGCCAGCTTTCGCCGGTGGCGCGTTCGGCGCGTTCGGCAAAAAGCTGCACGCTGTCGAGCGCGGTGGCGTGGTTGTCGCTGACGGCCATGCTTTCGAGCCGCAGCAAAAATTCTGCTTGGTAATGCAGCGGCTCCCGCGAGGTGACTAAAACGGTAAGCTGGGGGGCAGCGGCAACCAAATCGCGCACAAAGCTGGCTCCGGGCAGGGCGATCTCGAAGTTGTCGAGCAGGAGGAGGCTGTTTTTGCCCTGCAAATAGGTGAGAAGCTGCTGGTGGGGTGGTTGTCCGGCCCCTAAATTGAGGCCGATGGCGGTGGCGATGGCGGTGGCGATGTAGTCGGCGGTTGCGTCGGCGGTTGTTTTGGGGGAAACGGCCGTTTCCTGCTCCGCCAGCGAAACAAACCAGACGCTACCGGCAAAGCGGGTGAGCAGCCGTTCGGCGGCAGCCAGTGCCAGCCGCGTTTTGCCCACGCCCCCTTCCCCTACCAGCGTCACCCAGGCTACGTCGTCCCGCTGTAGCAGGGCCAGAAGCTGGGCGAGTTCGGCCCTGCGGCCGATGAATGGGGTGAACTGTGGGGGCAGATTATGGCCGGGGTTGGTGGCAAGGGGCAGCGGCACGGCCGGTGTTTCCCCCGCCCATTCGCCTGCGCGGATTTGTTCGGCCAGGGCGGTGGTGGCGGCTTCGGGGTCAACGGCCAGCTCGTCGGCCAGCAGGCGGCGGCACGTTTCGTATTGGGCTAGGGCGCTGCTGCGCTGGCCGCTTTGCGCCAGCAGCCAGATGAGTTGGCGGTGGGCTTCTTCGTGCCACGGTTCGATGGTGAGCAGTTGGCGGGCGGCGGTGATGGCCATGGGGAGCTGGTTTTCCTGGCGGGCCTGGAGGATGAGGCGGTGGAGGGTGGAAACGGCCGTTTGTTGCCACTGTGCCTGCTGCACCAACTGCCAATCTTCAAATTCCAGGGCATCGGGGACGGCAAAGCCTTGCAGAAATGAGCCGCGATAAAGGGTGGTGGCTTGTTGCAGAACGGCCGTTTGGGTTGGTCGGGCGGCATTCCCTGCTTTGGCGGCAAATTCGGCCAAATCAAGCGTGAAGCCACCGGGCCGCAGCCCCAGCGTTTGGCGCGTTGCGTCGAACAGTACTTCGGGGAGCAGCTTCCGCAGGCGGCTCAACGTCAGCCGCAGGTTGGCGCGTGCCGTTTCTTCGGGCAAATCTCCCCACAGCAGCCCAGCCAGGGCGGAGCGCGTGTGGGGCTGCCCGGTTACAGCCAAGTAAATCAGCAGCGCCTGCCCCTTTAGCGGCAACTGCTCACCACCAAGAAGCGCCTGATTGAGAAAAAACTGCGGGTTTCCCAGAACGTTCAGATGAAGCTCGGCCAAATGTGGTTCCTGTTTTGCTGTTTGGGTAATCAAACAGCGGTAATGATGTGGTCAAGGACGATCTGTTGACGTTGAAGATATGATGCTCTCTTCTGAAAATGGGACACGGACGAACACGGATGAATCGGCATTCTGTTTTCATTGATGGTGGTCGGCGTTGTCGGTGTCGTTTTCTACGGCAGAATTATAGTAACTCAAGTTGCTACTAACCACTGTCATTTCGAGGTCCTCCGAGAAATCCCGTTCTTTTCTGCGGACGAAACGGGATTTCTCCTCGAAGACTCGTCGAAATGACAGGTTTTTACGCTTTGTTTTTTCAGGTGGCAACTTGGGTTAGTAAGGTGCAAAGTTGGTTTGGCAAAGTTGGTTTGGCAAAGTTGGTTTGGCAAAGTTGGTTTGGCAAAAGAATGGGGCATGGGACGCAGATTTACCTGATCTGCCTGATTTTTGATCAGGTAAATCTGCGTCCTGTTTTTCTTCACCATCCTTCGGCAATGACGGCGCGGGTTTCCAGAACGGCCGTTTCCCAAATCGCCAGCATCTCCTCATCCGGCCGCTGGTACAGCCCGGCAAAATTACCGTCGCCCAGGTAGTCGCGTACCTGCTGCGGGTTGAGCTGGCGCATGTAGTTGCTGTCAGCGACGGGCTTGGCGGTGGCTGGCACCGCAACATCGGCCAGCCGCGTCCAGGGAAAATTTTCCATCCACGAGGCGTGGGAGGCGACGGGGTCGGTGGCCTGCACTTTGGCCCACACCTGCGGCGCGTTCCACCAGTTGTGGAATTTGACGGTGACGTGGGGGTGGAGGGCGAGCCATTCGGAAACGGCCGTTTGTACCGGACTGTTCCCCCCATGCCCATTCACCAGCACAATCCGCCGAAAGCCGTGCTGCGCCAGACTGTCCAAAATGTCGCTGACCAGAGCAAAATAGGTGGTGGCACGCAGCGACACCGTGCCGGGGTAGGCCATAAAGTAGGGGGTGAGGCCATAGGGGAGGGTGGGAAACACCGGCACCCCCAGCGGCGCGGCCGCCTCCTGCGCCACCCGCCCCGCCAAAATCGTGTCCACGCTCAAGCTCAAGTAAGCGTGTTGCTCCGTGCTGCCCAGCGGCAGCACCGCCCGGTCATCGTTCTGCAAATACGCCTCAATCTGCATCCAGTTGCTTTCAGAAATAAGCATGTTGTTTCCTTCTTGGATAGGACGCTGATTATCCTGATTATCCTGATAAAAAGATCAATCAGGTACATCGGGCAAATCTGCGTCCTGTTTGTATTTTTCATGGCGAGCAATAGCCCATGGTGCCTTGGGTCTACGAGTAATCTGTCAGGAGATTTCACGCAAAGCCGCAAAGAAAATGCCTCAGGTGCCGTCCCATTTTCCACCTCAAAGCCTGTCCAATTGGCCGATTCAGACCACACGGGCGGTTTGCTACAATCAATCGTAACGATAAATGCGGAGGTTGACCATGATTAACGGGTTGTTTGAAACACATATCAATGTGAGCGATTTGGAACGCTCGATGCAATTTTATGAGGAGGTGCTGGGGTTGGAGCTGGGGCTGCTGCAAGAGGAGCGGCGGATTGCGTTTTACTGGCTGGGCGGGCGCGGCGAGGCGATGCTGGGGCTGTGGGAACGGCCGGAATTGGTGCAGCGGCAGCATTTTGCCTTTCGTTCTACAGTGGAGGATATTCAGGAGCGGGTGGTGCCGTTTTTGAAGGGGAAGGGGGTGGGGGTGCATAACTTTTTGGAGGATAATACGGAACGGCCGTTAGTGTTTGGCTGGATGCCCGCCATCGCCATTTACTTCACTGACCCCGACGGCCATTCGCTGGAATTTATCGCCATGCTGCCCGATGAACCCCGGCCGGAGGTGGGGCAGGTGACGTGGGACGAGTGGCAGCGGCTGCAGTAACTGGTACCCTTATGGCGAGATTCTGGTACAACAGACAAGAAAATGTTGTTAAGGTAGCTGGGCTAAATAGGGGCGATAGCCTACCATTTACAAGGAAGCGAAGATGATTGACCAAAATTATTTGCTGGAAGTTTTGGCGCGGATGGTGCAAATTGATTCGCGCAACCCGGATTTGACGGATGGCGCACCGGGCGAGGCCGAGATTGGGGCTTATGTGGCGGGGTTGATGGTGGAGCTGGGGTTGGAGGTGGAAACGGAGACGCTGGGGGAGAAGCGGGTGAATGTGGTGGGGATTTGGCGGGGGACGGGAAACGGCCGTTCTCTCATGCTCAACGGCCACCTCGACACCGTAGGGGTGGAAGGAATGGCCGAGCCATATTCCGGGGCAGTGCGCGACGGCAAGCTGTATGGCCGGGGCAGCTATGATATGAAGGGCAGCCTGGCGGCAATGCTGGCGGCGACGAAGGCGTTAAAAGAGCAGGGGGTAGCGTTGGCGGGGGATTTGCTGTTAACGGCCGTTGCCGACGAAGAATACGCCAGCATTGGCACCGAAGCCATTGCCCGCCGCTTCACCGCCGATGCCGCCATCGTTACCGAACCCACCCACATGGAAATCGTTTGCGCCCATCGCGGCTTTGTTTGGTATGACGTAACCGTGACAGGGCGGGCGGCACATGGTAGCCTCTATGACGTGGGAATTGATGCCAACATGCGGATGGGGCGCTTTTTGGCTGAACTGGAGAAGCTGGAAATTGTGCTGCGGACGGAACGGCCGTTACACCCTCTCACCGGCTACCCCTCCCTTCACGCCGCCACCCTCCACGGCGGCAGCGGTCTCAGCACCTATGCCGACCGCTGCACGCTGCAAATTGAGCGGCGGCTGAACCCCGGCGAAACCGAAGCGCAGGCCACGGCCGAATTGCAGGCGATCATTGACCGGCTTGTTGCTGCTGACCCCACCTTCCGGGCCACGGTCACACCATTGTTTAGCCGCACGCCGTTGGAAGCCCCGGCCGACGCGCCGATTGTGAAGTTGGTAGACAAGGTGGTGAGCCAGAAGTTGGGTCGGCCGGCCGCTTACGCCGGAATGCGTGGCTGGACCGACGCCGCTATTTTGTCTGACGCGGGTATTGATTCGTTGCTCCTGGGGCCAAGCGGCGAAGGTGCCCACGCCGCCGAAGAATGGGTAGACACCCAATCGCTGCTGGATTTTGCCGAAATGCTGGTAACGATTGTGGCAGAATTTTGCGGGTGATAGGACACGTAAGAACATGGACGCTTTTTTCCGTGTCCTTCCGTGTCCCCAAACCTTCCCCCACTGTCAATCAATTTACTTGACACCCGCAGCCTTTTTTTGTAATATCTATTTAGCCTTTTAGCTAATTAGCTAAACACGAAAAGGAGCATCATGCCGACAAAAGTGTATAAAGCATTAGCAGACCCCACGCGGCGCAAAATTTTGCAACTGCTGCGAGAACGGGATATGACGGCCGGGGAACTGGCCGACCATTTTGATTCAGCCAAACCCACGCTTTCGCGCCATTTTTCCGTGCTGCGCGAAGCTGACCTGATTCAGGGCGACAAAGATGGGAACTATGTCCGCTATCGGCTCAACGTCTCGGTGTTGGAAGAGGCGCTGCTGGCGATGCTGGAAACGTTTAAGATTGATGTAGGTGAACGCGATGAAGAACTTGCGTAAATTATTGGGCTTAACGGCCGTTACTCTAATCATCATGCTGCTTGTTTCCGCCTGGGCCTGGGGGCAAATTCCGGCCGGCGCCCAGCTTCCCGTCCACTGGAACGCCGCCGGAGAAGTAGACCGCTATGGTGGCAAGGTCGAAGGGCTGCTGCTGTCGCCCATAATCACCGCTGGTCTCATGGTGCTGGTGGCCTTTATCACCCGCCTCGAACCGCGCCGCAGTAACTTTCTCCAGTCGGAAAAAGCGTTCACCATGTTTTGGTACGTGCTGCTGCTCTTCTTCCTCATGCTCCACATTACCACCACCGGCATCGCCCTTGGTTACAACATCCCCCTGCCGCTGGTCATCGGCGTGGGCATTGGGCTGATGTTTATCGTCCTGGGCAACTTTATGGGCAAAATCCGCAGCACCTACACCTTTGGCATCCGCACCCCGTGGACGCTGGACAGTGACCTATCGTGGAACAAAACCCACCGGCTGGGCGGCAAGCTGTTTATGGCGACCGGGGTGTTGGTGCTGTTAACGGCCGTTATCGGCAGCAGTATCCTCATGTTCTGGGCACTTATGGGTGGCATCGTCGTCACCCTTGTTGTCACCATGGTCTATTCCTACATCGTCTGGAAAAACGACCCTGACGCGCAGGCGCGTCGGGCATAAAAAACGTGGCGGGTGGTGCAGCAAGCTCACCACCCGCCACGAACCATTGCTATGAAAAAGCACAAACTTCTTCTCTACCTCGGTCTCACGTTTGCCCTTTCCTGGGCATATGGCTTTGGCTATTTTGCTTTGGGCGGCAGCTTAACGGCCGTTTCCTTCCTCCCTGTCGTCTCCATCTACATGTTTATCCCCGCAATAACGGCCGTTTTGCTGCAAAAACTGCTCTACAAAGCCCCCCTCAGCGACATCGGCCTGCGTTGGCGCTGGAATCGCTGGCTCCCCATCGCCGCCGTCGTTCCTTTTGTCTTCTTGCTGCTCACCATTGCCATTGGCGGGCTGCTGCCGGGGGTGCGCTGGGCAACGGTGGCGGAGATCGCGGGGGTGTTATTAACGGCCGTTCCCCCTGAACAAGCCGCCACTCTCCAATCGCTTGGCATCCTGCTCCCCCTCATCCTCCTCGGCGGCGGCTTACTCTCCGCCATCATCGCCGCCTTCACCATCAACGGCCTCTTTGCCCTCGGCGAAGAGCTGGGCTGGCGCGGCCTGGTCTATGAAGAGCTAATCCACCTCGGCTTTTGGCGTTCCTCCCTCATCATCGGCACCATTTGGGGGTTATGGCACCTCCCCATTATTGCCAATGGCTACAACTACCCCCAACACCCGACGGCCGGCATCTTCATGATGACCCTCTTCACCATCGGCCTCACCCCGCTCCACCTCTTTGTCCGTGAAAAAGCAGGCACCGTCCTCGCCCCTGCCGTCATGCACGGCAGCGTCAACGCCCTCGGTGGCCTTGCCCTGCTTTACACCCAAGGCGGCAATGACCTTGTGGTTGGCATCACCGGAGCCGCCGGGCTGTTAGCCCTCGCCCTGCTTAACCTTACCCTTTGGGTCTACCGCCAACGCCATCTCTCCCCCCAGCCAGCACCTGCTCACCACAACTACGCCGAAACACTTTGAAACAAAACTACGGATGACGTAGATCCGGGCAGACTCGCATGAGTCAAACAAAAATCCGCGAAAATCCGCCCCGATCCGCGTCATCCGCGCATCCATTCTCTTTTCCATCCACCACAAAAATCCGCATTCGCCCGCGTTCGCCCGCGTCCCTTTTATCCCCCCAACCGCTCCACAAACGCCGCTGTTGTCCCCGCCTGCACCTGCTCCAGCGTTGCCCCCGGCATCAGCTCCGTCAGCGTCAACTGCCCCTCAACAAACTCAAACACCGCCAAATCCGTAATAATCATTGCCACCACCCCACGCCCCGTTAGCGGCAGCGTACAGCTTGGCACAATCTTCGCTTCCCCACTGCGCTCCGTATGCGTCATCGTAATAATCAGCCGCCGCGCCCCCACCGCCAAATCCATCGCCCCGCCAACCCCCAGCAGTGGCTTCCCCGGCACCGACCAGTTTGCCAAATTCGCCCCCTCATCCACCTGCAACCCCCCCATAATCGCCACATCAATATGGCCGCCGCGAATCATGGCGAACGAATCGGCACTGTCAAAATAGCTGCTCCCCGGCAGTGCCGTTACCGGAATCTTGCCCGCGTTCACCGGGTACTCCAGCGCCCCGCCATCCTCCGGCGATGGCCCAACCCCCACCATCCCGTTTTCCGTGTGCAAAATAATCCCATGCTCCGGCGTAATCAAATCCGCCACCAGCGTTGGAATTCCCACCCCCAAATTAACTACATCCCCTCGCTTCAATTCGGCCAACGCCCGTTCAGCAATCACCATCCGCACATCATTGACCTTCTTCGCCCCGCCGCGAATCGAAGCCGACGACCCCAGATCCTCCAGCGTCGTGTGCGCCTGCACCAGATAATCCACATAGCACCCCGGCGTGTGAATCTGGTTCGGGTCAAGCTCACCCACCGGCACAATATGCTCCACCTCGGCAATCACCAAATCAGCGGCCGTTGCCATCGCCTTGTTGAAATTGTTCTCCGTCATCCGGTAGACCAAATTTCCGGCCGTGTCGCCCCACCACGCCCGCACAAAGGCCACGTTGGCGCGAATGGCAGGAACAAACACATGGGGCTTGCCATCAATCAACCGCGTGTCAACGTCTTCGGCCAGGGTTGTGCCGTGAGCCGTGGGGGTGTAGAACCCACCAATCCCGGCCCCACCCGCCCGAATCGCCTCCGCCAGCGTCCCCTGCGGAATCAGCTCATATTCCATGGCGCCGCTTTGCGCTGCCCGCACCGCCTCCGGGTTACTGGTAAAAAAGGAGGCAATCGCCTTTTTAATCTGCCCGTTCCGCAGCAAACGGCCGCCTCCCAACCCATCCTCCCCTACATTGTTGCCAATAAAGGTCAAATTTTTGGTGCCTGTTTCTGCCAGCGCATGGAGCAAATGCACGGGGTTGCCCGTCATGCCAAACCCCCCACCCAGCAGCCTGTCCCCATCTTTCACCATCGCCGCCGCTTCTGCCGCCGTAATAATTGGTACTTGCTTCATATAATTAAGAAGGATGAATTATGAATTATGAATTATGAACCCCTTCATAATTCATAATTCATAATTCATAATTTCAATAACTGTCGCTTCCCCCTGACCTACGCCCACGCACAGCGTCGCCAGCCCATAGCGCATTGGCTCGCCAGCGGCAGCGCGGCGGTGCATTTCGTAGATAAGGGTGGTTAAAATGCGGGCACCGGAACAGCCCAGGGGGTGGCCGAGGGCAATGGCACCACCGTTGACGTTGGTAATTGCTTCGCTAATGCCCAATTCATGCAGCACTGCCAGCGCCTGCACGGCAAACGCTTCGTTCAGTTCCACCAAATCAATATCGGTTACGGCAACTCCCGCCCGCGCTACGGCTTTGCGCGTGGCGTTGACTGGCCCCAGCCCCATCACGCGGGGGTCTACCCCGGCCGCCGCCGAAGCTTTCCACCGCGCCAGCGGCTTGATGCCTAACTCATCGGCTTTGGCCTGGGACATGAGAACGATGGCGCAGGCACCGTCGTTGAGGCCGCTGGCGTTGCCGGCCGTCACCGTTCCCCCCTTGCGAAAAGCTGGCCGCAGCTTTGCCAGCTCTTCCATCGTGGTATCTAGCTCATAACCAACGGCCGTTTGTCTATAGCGCGGGTGTTCATCCGTATCTACCACAACCGGGTTGCCCCGCCGCTGGGGGATGATGACAGGGGTGATTTCGCGCTGAAAACGGCCGTTTTGGATCGCATCTACCGCCCGTGCCTGGCTCTGTAGGGCAAACCGATCCTGCTCCTCGCGGCTAATCGTTCCCCCCTGAATACTACCCGCGCAGCTTAAATCATAGATATTTTCGGCCGTTTCCCCCATCGCCTCCAGCGGAAACAGGGCCTCCATTTTTGGGTTGGGGTAACGCCAGCCGAGCGTGGTGTCATACCCGGTGATGTTGCCCGATGGTCCAAAGCCAACCGGGTTTTTGGGCAGCGAGTAGGGGGCGCGGGTCATGCTTTCCACGCCGCCAGCCACAAAAACATCCCCCTCACCGCAGCGGATGGCGCGGGCGGCCTGGTTGACGGCGTTTAGCCCGCTGGCGCAGAGGCGATTGAAGGTGACAGCCCCCACGCTTTGCGGCAGCCCGGCCAGCAATGCCCCCATACGGGCCACGTTGCGGTTGTCTTCCCCCGCCTGGTTGGCGCACCCCATGTACACTTCTTCAATAAGATTGGGGTTAATTCCGGTACGCGCCACCGCTTCCTTGATCACAACGGCAGCCAAATCATCGGGCCGCACTTCCGACAAAGCACCGCGAATCCGCCCAATGGGGGTCCGCACGGCGCTAACAATGACAACTTCGTTCATAGGTTCCTCTGAAAATGGAGATTGGGAGACTAAGAGACTAAGAGACTAGGAGACTATAGTAGTCAGTCTCTCAGTCTCTTTCTCACTGATTACCGTTTACCGTTTACCGTTTACCGCTTTTCCTGCATCCATTGGAGCGCAACGGCCGTTAATGCCGCCACCCCCACCGGCAAAGCTGACTCATCCAGCCGAAACGTCGAGGTATGCACCGGGTACTCCCGATCCCAGCCCGGATTCCGCACCCCCAGCCGCAGAAAGCAGCCCGGTGCCTCATCCAGCATCAGGCTAAAATCCTCGCTCGCCATCATCGGCTCCTTTTCAAACACATTCGGCGCACCCAGCACCCGGTTCAGCCCGGCAAACGCCACCTCTGTTGCCTCGGCATCATTGACCAGCGGCGGGAAGCCGTGGTGAATGGTCAAATCAAAGCTGCCGCCCAGCGGTTCGACAATGGCGCAGGCGCGGCGCAGCTCATCGTGAAGCTGCTGCCGAATCTTTTTGTCCATTGAGCGGATGGTGCCAGTGATATGCACCGTCTTGGGAATAACATTGCTGGCCGAGCCAGAATGGATGCTCCCCAGCGAAATGACCCCTGCCGCCAGCGGGTCAATGCGGCGGCTGATGACAAAATGGATGGCGTGGATCACCTGCGCCGCCAGCAAAATCGGGTCGTTTGCCAGATGCGGCCGCGCTCCATGCCCGCCAAAGCCGTGGATCGCCAGATCAAAGCTGTCGCCCGCCGCCATCAACGCCCCGGCGCGGGTTCCGACCCGCCCCACCGGGGTGGCTGTGTCCACATGGAGCCCAAACACCGCATCCAAATCGCGCAGCGCCCCTTCTTCCACCATCCGCATTCCGCCCGATTTTCCCTCGTCGTCCCGATTTTCCTCGCTGGGCTGGAAAAGTAGCCGAATATTGCCCGGCAGCCGCCCCTCATCGGCAAACCCCTTGAGCAGCGTCGCTGCTCCCAGCAAAATGGCGGTATGGGCATCGTGGCCGCAGGCGTGCATAATGCCTGTCCGCTGGCTGTCAAAATCGCTGCCGTTTTCTTCGTGAATGGGCAGCGCATCCATGTCGGCACGCAGGCCAACGGTGGGGCCGCTGCTGCCAACGATGTGGCCGACCACCCCCGTTTTGGCGACACCCGTTTCGGCCTCAATTCCCAGGCCGTGGAGCACACTGTTAACCAGTCGCGCCGTTTGCACTTCGGTAAAGCTAAGTTCCGGGTGTTGGTGGATGGCACGCCGCCAGCGGCTGACACTGGTTTGCAGTGCCTGCGCCCGCTGCCAAATTTCTTCAGGGGTAATCGGTTGGGTCATATTGTCTCCTTCGTAAATTGGGCATCCTTGCCCGATAACCGGGCAGGGATGCCCGGACTACAGCTTTTGTTGCTTATAGATGTACAGAGCCGTTTTATTACAGAGTATGTGACCAATTATAACTGTTAATAACCAGCTCTTAAAGCACGCGCAAAATTTCAAAGCAGGCACCGATGGTGTGGTAGTCGGTTTTCCCGGCCGGAGATTTTTCGTCGGAATATTTGCGGTTGTCACGGCTGAGGATACGGTACCAGGCTCCGTGTTGGTGGTCAATGAAATGGTGCCAGCTATAGCGCCAGAGGGTGTCGTACCATTGCCAGTAGCTGGCATTGTCGGTGCGCTGGGCGAGGAGGGCGGCGGCGGCGATGGTTTCGGCTTGTACCCAATAGTATTTGTCGCTGTCGCAGAGGCCGCCGTTGGGGTGGAGGCCGTAGCAGAGGCCGCCGTGTTGGGGATCCCAACTGGCAGAAACGGCCGTTTTAAACAGTTCCTCTGCTCGCCCAAGCTGCCAGTCGGCCGGCCGATACCGCTCCAGAATCAGCAGCAGCTTCGCCCATTCCGTCTGATGCCCCGGCTGGAACCCCCACGGCCGAAAGCGGTGCTGTGGATTGTCCTTGTTGTATTCCCAATCAATCTGCCACTTGTCGGTGTAATGCTCCCAGATCAGATCGCCCGCCGACTGCGACAACGCCGCCTGCCGCACGGCAATGTTTTCCGCCACCGTGTAGGCCCGCTGCAAAAAAAAGTCGTCGCCCGTGGCTTCATACGCCGCCAGCAATGCTTCGCAACTGTGCATGTTGGCATTTTGGCCGCGATAGGGGGAAAGCTGCCAGTCGCGGCTGTATTCGTCGCGGTAGAGGCCGTACTCGGCGTCCCAAAACCGTGCTTCCAGCAGGGCAAAGGCACGGTCCAGCCCGGTGCGGGCTTCGCCGATGCCCGCTTTGAGGGCGGCGGCGTAGGCCAGCAGGACAAAGGCGAGGCCGTAGCAGTGGTTGGTGTCGTCGTGCGGCCGGCCGTTGTGCAAAATCCAGGCGTAGCCACCCGTTTGCGGGTTGGTGTGTGCCTGCTCGATAAAGCGCAGCCCGTGCCGCGCCAACTCCAGATAGTCGGGGCGGTTGAAGGCGGCTCCGGCACTGGCAAAGTTGAAGACAAAGCGGGTGCTGCTGACCAGGTGGCGGATGGTGTGGTTGTAGATGGTGCCATCGTCGCGGAAGTGGTGGAAAAAGCCGCCGTTGAGGTCAACGCAGTGGGGCAGGTAAAAATTGAGGGTGCTTTGGATGTGGGCAGTCAAAAATGGCTGGCTGCGGAAGTCGGGAAAAGGGGGTGGTTGCGTCATGCCCCCAGTTTAGCCGAGATGGGGGCAATTGCATATGGTTTTGCAGGTCGCAAGTTGCAGGTGGCAAGTCGTGGTTGCTGACGAAACTTGCCACCTGTAACCTGCTACTTGTTCCCATCTTGCCAACATCCTAACGCCAGCATGGCATCATGGGTGGTCATAAAAAAGCGGGTTGCGCCAAGCTGTTGCACAAAGCCGATGTCGCGCAGCTTGTCCATGACGGGGCCTTTGATGGCGGCAAAGTAGAGGGTGACACCAGCGTCGCGCAGGTCGTGGCTGAGGGTTTCGAGGGTTTCGAGGGCGCTGGCATCAATGTGGTTAACGGCCGTTCCAATCAACACCACTGCCTCCACATCCGCCGACCCATGCACAAGCTGCCAAATCGTATCCTCCAAAAACTTCGTATTGGCAAAATACAGGCTTTCATCCACCCGCACCGCCACCACCTGGGGACAAGTCTCCACCTGATGGCGCAGCACATTGCGATAAATTTCGCTGTCGGGCAGCCGACCTACCACCGCCACGTGCGGCTTGCTGGTGCGCCAAATGTGCAGCAACAGTGCCGTCGCCACCCCCACCAAAATCCCGTTTTCAATCCCCACCGCCAGCACCGCGCCAAAGGTAATCAGCAGCGAAGCCGCATCGGCCTTGTTGTAGTGCCAAACGTGGCGCAGCGTGGCCATGTCTATCAGCCCGGCCACGGCCACCAGCACAATGGCTGCCAGCACGGCGTTGGGCAAAAAATAAAACAGCGGCGTTAGAAAAATGACCGTCAGGGCTATCAGCAGGGCGGTGATGACCGAGGCCAGCCCGGTGTTGGCACCGGCATCATAGTTGACCACCGAACGGCTAAAGCCACCCGTCACCGGGTAGCCGCCGGTAAACGCCGCACCTAAATTGGCAATCCCCAGCGCAATCAGCTCCTGATTTGGCTCCACCTTTTGCCGCCGCTTGCTTGCCAGCGACTTGGCAACGGCAATGCTTTCCATGTAGCCAACAAAGCTGATGACCAGTGCCGTGGGCAGCAGTGCCTGCCAAACGGTGGGGGCAAAGCTGGGCAGGGTGAGCGACGGCAGCCCGGCGGGAACGGTGCCGACGATGGCAACATTGGCCGTTTGCTCAAGCTGCCCCAGCCAAACGGCCAGGCTGCCCAGCAGCACCACCAGCAGCGGGGCACTTTTGGCAATGGGCAGGGCGATCTGTTTGGCAACGCCCCGTTTTTGCAGCCAGTGACCCAGGCTGCTTTTGAAGAAGCTGAGGATGGCGATGCTGCCCAGCCCGATGATGAGCGTAGCGGGGTTGCTTTCAGTCAAATGGGTGAGGGCGTGCCAGATGGTGTCAAAAAATTCGCCGCTGGGGATGCGAATGCCGAGCAAATGTTTGATCTGGCTGGCTCCGATGACGAGGGCGGCGGCACTGGTGAAGCCGGACAGAACGGGGTGGCTCATAAAGTTGACGACAAAGCCCACGCGCAGCAGCCCCATGACGGTTTGGATGATGGCAACGAGCAAGGCCAGGGTGAGGGCAAGCTGGAGTAAGTTGCTGCCATCGGCGGTGGTCAGCGGGGCAATGCCGGAGGCAACCAGTAGGGAGACGATGGCGACGGGGCCAACGGCGAGGGTGCGGCTGGTGCCGAGTAGCCCATAGATGATGAGGGGCAGAATGCTGGCGTAGAGACCAACCTGGGGTGGCAGCCCGGCCAGCAGGGCATAGGCCATTGCCTGGGGGACGAGCATGATGGCGACGATGCTGCCGGCCAGCAGGTCGCCAACGAGATCGCTGCGCTGATAATGGCTGGCCCACTGTAAAACGGGCAGGTAGCGGCGCAGTGGGGATGTTTTGGGGATGTGATTTGGCATTGATTGTTGCATAGGGCGATTTTACCCCAGGCTTGCACGGCTGGGGTAAGTGATTTGTAAGGAACGTGTAAGAGATGCGGTGGCTTTGGCGATTGGCGATTGGAGGTTGGAGATTGGTGTGTGAGTCTCCAATCTCCAATCTTGCAAAGGCCGTTGTAGCCGAGGATGCCAATCCTCGCTCTTTTGACTGGGCGTAAGAACGCGCTATGGAAAGCGCGGCTACCGGCCTCAATCTAGCGGGAGGTGGTCCTGATAGACCGGTTCGTACATTTGGGCGCGAACAGCGGATGGTAAATCGGCGGGTCGGGGCAGGGTTGCCAGACCGCGCTCGTAGGCGATGGTGGCAACGGCCGTTCCTATTTTGGCCGACACGTCACGGATTTTGCTCAGTGGGGGGTAAATACGGCCGTTTGCCAAATCATCCGTCTCCACCTCCGCCGCCAGCGTTTTGGCCGCCATCATAAACATCTCATCCGTCACCAGCCGCGCCCCGCTGACCAGCACCCCCAACCCCACGCCGGGGAAGATGTAGGCGTTGTTGCCCTGGGCGGGGAAGAAGGTTTGGCTGCCGCAGGTAACGGGGTCGAAAGGGCTGCCGCTGGCAAAAATGGCGCGGCCATCGGTCCAGCAGTACGCTTCCTCGGCGGTGCATTCGGATTTGGAGGTCGGGTTGGAGAGGGAGAAGATAATCGGCCGTTGGTTAAACTGCCCCATTGCCGCCAGAATGGGTTGGGTGAACATGTGGGGCTGGCCGCTGGCACCGATGATGGCGGTGGGGCGCAGGCTTTCGACGGCAGTGGCGAAGTCGGGGAGGAAGGGGTGGTCATGGGCAAACGGCCGTTTATAAGCCGCCAAATCCGTCCGACTGCTCACCACCAGCCCCCGCGTATCCACAAACCAGCAGTGCCGCCGCGCTTCCTCCTCGCTCATCCCCTCTTCCGTCAATGCCGACACCACCAGATTGGCAATGCCGGTGCCCGCTTCGCCTGCTCCCAGGAAGAGCAGCACCTGCTCGCTCAGCGGCTTGCCGGTGATTCGCAGGGCGGTGTAAAGACCCGCCAGGGTGACGCTGGCGGTTCCCTGGATGTCGTCGTTGAAGCAGCAAACCTGGTTGCGGTATTTTTCCAGCAGCCCAAAGGCGTTGAGCGTGCCAAAATCTTCAAACTGGATGAGGACATGGGGGTAGCGGTTGGTAACGGCCGTTATAAACTCCTCCAGCAGTGCCGCATACGCCTCCCCTTGCAGCCGCCGCTGCGGCAGCCCAATATAGAGCGGGTCGGCCAGCAGCGTTTCGTTGTTGGTACCCACATCCAGCGTAATGGGCAGTGTTTGCGACGGATGCACCCCGGCGCAGGCGGTGTAGAGCGACAGCTTGCCCACGGGGATGCCCATGCCGTTGGCACCCAAATCCCCCAGTCCCAAAATCCGCTGCCCGTCGGTGACAACAATCACCCGCACATCGTCGTGAGGCCAGTTGGCAATGACCTCGGCAATGCGCCCTCGGTCTTCGGCGGAAACGTAGAGACCACGCGGGCGGCGGAAGAGGTGGCCGTACTCCTGGCACCCTTGCCCCACGGTGGGGGTGTAGATGATGGGCATCATCTTGTCCAAATGGTCAATGACAACGCGATAAAACAGGGTTTCATTGCGGTCTTCCAGCCCAATCATGTAAACATATCTGTCCAGATCGTTGGCTTTGCGCTCAAAGTTGCCCAGCACCCGCTGCACCTGCACCTCTGGGGTGCAAATGCGGGGCGGCAGCAGCCCGCGCAAGCAAAGCGCGTCCCGTTCAGCGGCCGTAAAGGCCGTGCCTTTGTTCCATTCGGGGTCGTGCAACAAGGCCACGCCCGTCAGGTTGTGTGTGTTTTGTGTCATTTGTGTCCTTTCCTTGCCATTGTCGTGTCTGTTGCAGACACGACAGTGGCTTGAGCATATTTAGTTCAATTCCCGCCGGGCATACCACAGGCCGGGCAACATTGGCAGCCATAGGGTTAGCCCGCGCAAGAGCAATGTGGCCGTCAGGGCTGCTTCGACAGGGGTTCCCAACAGGTGCAAGATGGCAACACAGGTTGCTTCAAAGGTTCCCAGCCCCATTGGAATGAGCCCGATTAGCCCCACCATGGCACCCACGACAAAGCTGGGAAAGGCCACCAGAAAGGTGGTGTCTTGCCCAATTGCCAGAAGCATGATCCACAATGTCACTGAATCGAGCAGGAAGATGGCGAGTTGGAGGAAAACGGCCGTTTGCATTAGCTTGCGATCCAGCATCAAATGACTGGGCGTAGTGGTAAACGCCTGGAGCGTTTGGCCGACACCGGGCAGCCGCAGCAAAATTTGTGGTGGTTGGCGGTTGCCAACACGGTGCAGCCACAGCAATCCTCCTGGAATTGCCACAACGACAAGGCAAAAAAGTACACCAACCCCCACTATCCATAGCTGGATCGCGTGATGAAGCCACAGCAAAGCCAAACTGGTCAGGGCCACCAGCAAAAAGGCTATGTAGTAGGTAATGAGGCTGACGAGCAGGGCAGCCATGCAAAGCGGTGCGTCTACGCCGCGCCGGTTGAGGGCGGTGACAAAGAAGGCGGTGCCGCTGAGGCCGCCGCTGGGCAACGCTTGGTCAGAGAAGAGCTTGGCGAAGCCCAAGGGTAGCAGCTGCCACAGGGAGTAGGTGACCCCGGCGTGGCGGAGGGTTTGCTGCCAAATGGCAGCGGCGCAGAAGTAGGTGAGGATTTGGGCAAAAACGGCCGTTACTAACCAAACTGGCTGTAGCTGCCGGGCTAATGCAATAAAATGCTCCACTTCACCCAAATTGGCTGCCAGCACAATGAACCCCAGCAGCAGCAGCAGCCCAACCAGCCATGCCCGCACCCCGTAATGCGGCTTTTGCGCCAATGGCAGCCTGTTTGCAAGCGACTCATTTTTCGACATTTTGCTCATACCTTGTACCTTTCCACGTTGGGTTACAGCCGAAGGCGCTGATAAAACAACCCTTTTGTCACTTCCGATATGACCAGATATAAACCCGTAATGCCTAACATTGTCACCACTACCGGCAGCGGCAGCACAACTAGCTCAAACAGCGAGGCGATGGGCAGCCAGGGGAACAACAGGGTGAGAACCCCCACGGCCAGCGCACTGACCAACAGTACGCGCCCCGGCCGACTGGCATAAAACGGCTTGTAAGTCCGAATGACAAACAAAATGCACAGCTCTGTTAGCAACGATTCGGTAAACCAGCCGGTGCGGAAGAGATCGGGCGTGTCACCCCAAAAATAGAGCAGGGTGGCAAACGTAATCAAATCAAAGAGGGTGCTGACCAACCCAAAGGCAATCATAAAATTGCGGATCATGCGGATATCCCAGCGGTGGGGGGTGTTTTCCCATTCGCTGTCCACATGATCACCGGCAATGCCCATGGCCGGGATGTCGGACAAAAAATTGTTGAGGAGGACTTGTTTTGCCAGCAAGGGTAGAAAGGGTAGGGCAAGCGAGGCGACGGCCATGCTGATCATGTTGCCGAAATTGGCACTGGTGGTGACAAAAATATATTTGAGGGTGTTGGCAAAGGTGTAGCGCCCCATTTCTACCCCTTGCAGCACCAATGACAAATCGTGCTTGAGAATGACAAAATCGGCCGTTTCTTTTGCCACATCGGCGGCGTTGTCTACGGAAATGCCAACATCGGCGGCGTGGAGCGCGGGGGCATCATTGATGCCGTCACCCAAATAGCCAACGACATGCCCGTTTTTTTGCAGGGCGCAGATAATGCGTTCTTTTTGCTGCGGGTCTGTTTCGGCAAAGAGGGTGACAGTTGGGGCGGCCTGCCACAGGGCTTCTTCGCTCATTTGCTGTAGGTCGCTGCCGGTTAAAATACGGCCGTTTTCCAGCCCCACCACTTTCATAACATGCCGCGCCACCAACTGGTTATCCCCCGTCACAATTTTGATCTGCACCCCCAACTGGCGCAGATTCGCCAACGTTTCCCGCACCCCCGGCTCCGGCGGATCAAAAAAGAGCAAGAAGCCCATAAACAATAGGCCAACCTCATCTCCTCGCCCATAGCTGGCTTGCAGCGGCAGCCGTTTTTGCGCCAACCCCAGCACCCGATACCCTTGTTCGCTCCACTGCGCCAGTTGCTCGTGTAAGGTATTCTGTTTGGTGGCATCCAGCGGCACCATTTCCCCATCCCAAAGCAAAGAATCACACACCTCTAGCACGTTTTGCAGCGCCCCCTTCACCACCAGAAACGGCAACCCCTCTGGTCCAGTGACCACCAGCCCCAGCCGCTTGCGGATAAAATCATAGGGAATTTCATCCAGCTTTTGGTATCCAACCTGGTTTAAGCCCTCAGCCTCAGCGCAGGCGATGATGGCGGCATCGAGCGGGTTTGCCAGCCCGGCTTGAAAAGAGGCGTTGAGATAGGCCAGGCGCAGCAGTTCGGCTGACGCTTGCCCTTGCCCATCCAGGGCGGCGTTGAGCCGCGCCACCCCCTTGGTCAAGGTTCCCGTTTTGTCCGTACACAGCACATCCATGCTGCCCAGGTTTTCGATGGCGTTTAGGCGGTGCACAATCACACCCTGCTTTGCCATATTTTGCGCCCCTCGTGCCAAGGTGATGGCGAGAATGGCGGGCAGCAGTTCGGGCGACAGCCCTACGGCCAGGGCCACGGCAAAGAGCAAGGTGTCAACCGGTGGCCGAGCCAACAGCATGTTGATTGCCAAAACAATGATGACGACGACTAGCATGACCCGCATGAGCAATGCGCCGTAAACACGCAGCCCACGGTCTAATTCAGTTTCGGGTGGAGCCAGGGAAAGCCGTGTGGCGATTTGCCCATAAATTGTTTCGCTACCAGTATGGATGATGAGGGCAACGGCCGTTCCGCTGCGAACAGAACTCCCCATGAACACACAATTGCTGCGCTCGGCCAGTGTGGCGTTGGCGGCAACCATCCCCACTCTTTTCTCCACCGGAAACATTTCGCCTGTCAAGAGGGCCTGGGTCACGTAACAATCCTTGGTTTGCAGCAGCAAGCCATCCCCCGGTATCAGGCTGCCGGCCGACAAAACCACCACATCACCTGGCACCACCTCTTCCAAAGCAATCTCCGTGAGCTGCCCATCGCGCCACACTTTTGCCTTCACAGCCACCTGCTGCCGCAGCTTCTCCACCGCTTGCGATGCCTGGTATTCCTGTATAAAGCTCAAACCCGTGCTCAGGGTGACAATTGCCAGCACAATGATGGCATTGGCCCATTCCTGCACCACCATTGCCACCACAGCCGCAAAAAACAAAATCCAGATCAGCGGGTTGCGGAAGCGGTCGAGCAGCAGGTGGATGGCCTGGCGCTGCCGGTGTTGCTGGACAATGTTGCGACCAGACTGTACCAGGCGTTCAGCGGCGGCGGCACTGCTCAATCCGTCTGGCTGGCTGTGGAGGCGGGTGAGCATGGTAACGGCCGTTTCGCTCCAATAAGGATTCATTTGCGGTAATTGATCCATCAGCAACTCGATTCGCAGCTTGGTGGAGCAGTCAAAACAGGGCGCAGACACACACTGACGAACGCGGATTTGACCTGATTTTAGCCACCAAAGGCATCAGAATCAGGAGAAATCAGGGAAATCTGCGTCCCAAAATTCTCTTGCCAACAGGCCGTTAAAGCCTGAATAACAGCCGAAACGGCCGTTTCCACCCGTTCCGAAAGCGGCGCACCCAGCGACGTGTCGGCCGGTTGAATGCCAAGCAACGCCACCTCGCACCCCAGATCCGCCTGCAAAAAGCGAGCCAGCATGTGCAGCGGCAGCGTATGGCTGCTGGCACTGATGCCGGTAATGTCGGCGGGAGCCAGCCAGCGAACCGTGCCGGGCGGCTCGTCCATTTGTGCCGCATCTACCAGCAGCACCAGCGTGGGGGCAAAGCGGCGCACGGTAGCGGTGTGGTTTTCCGGTGCGTGTCCTGCTTCAACGACCAAAAACTGCTCGTTGGCAAACGGCCGTAAACCACGCGCCACCGCCAACCCTGCCGCATCATCCCCGCGCAGCTCATGCCCCACGCCGAGGACGGCCAGGCGAAACGGCCGTTTTTCACGCAGGCGGTTCACCGTCTGTGCCAGTGAATTTGTCCAGCACGGCGGCAACGTCTTCGTCTTTTCCATAATAAATCGTAAACGGCTCCTTGGTCGTCGCCGCCAGCTCCCACTCATCGGGCGACATTTCCAGGCAGCCAAAGCGACAATTTTGTACGCACTGGGCGCAGTAGGTGCAGCGATCCAGGTGGTAGCGCATGACAAACCGCTTTTCTTTTTTGTCCAGCGTAATCAGCTCCAGGGCGTTGGCCGGGCATTCCATACTGCACAGGCAGCAGCCGGTGCATTTTTCCGGGTCATAGTGCAATTTACCGCGCAGCCGTTCGGGGGCGGGCTGTTTTTCGTGGGGGTAGGGTCGGGTAAACGGCCGTTTGCCCAGCGAACGCACCACATCCTTCAACATCGTCACAATCTTCATAACCAACGCCCTCCCCACAGCACCAGCCACTGCAGCAGCACCAGCAGCGCCCCATAGCGCCACCACAGCCCCACCGTCTGGTCAATCCGCAGCCGCGCCATCAGCGACTGCACCACAGCGACAAAAAACAGCAGCCCCAGCGTTTTCAGTAGGAAAGCAGCCGGGTTGGTCAGGCCACCCAGGTAAAACGCTGCCACCAGCGTCAGCCCCAGCACCAGCTCCACGCTGCGCCCCAGGTAGAACAGTGCCAGCCCGCGCCCGCTATATTCCGTCAACGCCCCGGCCACAATCTCGGTTTCGGCTTCGGGTGCGTCGAAGGGGGGCATTTCCAGCTTGCCCATCAGCCCAATGAGGGCGACGAGGAAGCCGATGGGCTGGGTGAGAAGGAGCCAACGGCCGTTTATTCCCGCCATGATCACCCCGATTTGCCAGCTACCCGCCGCCAGTGCCGGTCCCATCAGTGCCATCAGAAACGGGGCTTCGTAGGCAAAAAGCTGGGTTAGGGTGCGGGTGGCCCCCAGCAGCGAAAAACGGCCGCCGCTGTTGGCACCGGCCAGCCCGGTGCAAAGGGTGAGCAAACTAAGCAGGTAGACGGTGATCACGAGGTCGCCGGGGAGGCTGGCGGCGGGTGGCAAACCCCAGAGCGGGATGTAGAGAACGGCCGTTAATGCCCCCGCCAATGCCACCACCGGCAGCGAGACAAACAACAGCCGATTGACCCCCGCCGGGACAACTTCCTCCTTTGCCAGCAGCTTCACCGCATCCGCCAGCGGCTGGAACCAGCGCGGCCCCAGTCGGTTTTGCAGCTGCGCCAGCAGTTTCCTGTCCAGCCAGGCAAACGCCATCCCCGCCAGCAGCACGCTCAAGCCGCCGGGGAAGAAGAGGAGGGTGGCAAGGTCACGGATCATACGTGCATTCCCGTTAGAAGGGCAGGGGGGCAGGGGGGCAGGGGGGCAGGGGAGATGCTTTTCCCCCCTGCTCCCCCGCTCCCCTGCTCCCCCGCATAATGCTCAAGCCCCACCTGTCGCAGCCTGTCCCATGTCCAATGCTCATGCTCATCCCCCCGCTTCAGCACCAAGCCGCGATCATTGCAGGAAAAACAGGGGTCAATTCCCACCAAAATCATCGGCACATCGGCCAGGTGGCGACCGACGGTCAGCGTCAGCACCGAGGCCATGTTGCACAGCGTCGGCGTTCGCACCTTCACCCGATCCGGCGTGTCGCTGCCGTTGCTGCGGATAAAGTAAAACAGCTCGCCACGCGGTGCTTCCACGCGGCTGATCGTCTCGCCCGCCTTGATGCGGCGCGGCATTCGCTTGAGCACAAGGTCGCCGGAGGGCAGATTGGCTAAAATGCGGCGAATGACGTTGTAGCTTTCAAACAGCTCTTTGAGCCGCACCACAAAGCGGGCTTCCAGGTCGCCTGCCTGCGCCAGCACGGGGGTGATGGGGAAGTCGGCATAAGCGGCGTAGGGGGCTTCGACGCGGACATCGCGGACAACGCCGGAGGCGCGGGCGGTTGGCCCCACCACCCCCAACCGGTCGGCCTGAACGGCCGTCATGACCCCGATTCCCCGCGTGCGCTGGATAAATACCGGGTCAGATGTGACCACATCCAGATAGTGGCGGGTGCGCTCTTCCAGATAATCCAGCCCTTGCTCAATTTTGCTGGCCTGCTCTGCCGTGACATCATATTTCACCCCGCCCAGCAAGTTGGCCGAGTAGTTGACGCGGTTGCCGGTGAGGGCTTCCAAAATGTCCATCACCGTTTCCCGGTCACGCCAGGCGTACATAAACAGCGTTTCAAAACCGGCTTCGTGCGCCGCTTCGCCCAGCCACAGTAGGTGGCTGTGGGTGCGCTCCAGTTCGCCCACCATTTCCCGAATGGCCTGGGCGCGAGGGGGTGCTTCCACCCCGGCAAGCTGCTCTACCCCCAGGCAGTAGGCGGTGGCGTGGATGTGGGAGCAAATGCCGCAGATGCGTTCGAGCATGTAGAGGTTTTGCACCCAGTTGCGCGATTCGGTGCCTTTTTCAATGCCGCGATGGGCGTAACCGAGCCGCACGGAGGCGGCGGTAACGATTTCGCCCTCAATGGTAAATTCAAAATGCCCCGGTTCCCGCAGTGCCGGGTGCTGGGGGCCGATGGGGACGATGAAGGTTTCGGCTTTTTGGGTATGTTCGTTTGTGTGCATAAGTCCTCAAGAGAGAGACTAAGAGACTGGGAGACTGGGAGATTGTCCGGGAAGTCGGAATAGATGCGCGGATGACGCGGATTTACAGGGATAAACGCGGATTTTTCTTTTTATCTGCGAAAATCCGCTTCGATCCGCGTTATCCGCGCATCCATTTTTTGGCTCTTTGGTAATGTATGGGGTCGCCCTAGAGGGCTGGCATAAAGCCGCGCCCCTATGTACTAGTCTCTCAATCTCTCAGTCTCCTAATTTCCATTTATCATTTCTGGCTGAAAATCTTTTCGCAGTGGATAGACGCCGGCCGGCCAGTTGTCGGGTAGGAAGAGGCGGGCGGTGTTGGGGGTGCCAGCCACGGTGACGCCCAGCATTTCGCCCAACTCGCGCTCGAAGAAGCTGGCGGAGGGGATGATGGGGCAGATGCTTGGCACAACGGCCGTTTCTTTCTCCACTCTCACCCGCATCGTCACCACCGCTGCGCCCGCGCAGAAGTGGTAGAGTACTTCCAGCTCGCTGCTCTCCAGGCCGCAATCCAGCCCGGTGATGGCTGCCAGATAGCCCCAGTTGGCATCATGGAGGGTGGAAACGGCCGTTACCAAATCCGCCACCGCCACCACCACGTCCGCTCGGTTGGCGTCCGGATAGTCAACGGTTTGGGCGTAGGGGGTGAGCAGGGAAACGGCCGTTTGTATCTTTTGGGTTAACTCAGTCATAGATCATTTTTCCTGTAACTTTTGCAGCAACTTCACCACCCCATCAATAATCGCCTCCGGGCGGGGCGGGCAGCCCGGCACATAGACATCCACCGGAATCACCTCGTCAATGTGGCCGATGACGTTGTAGCAGCCCTGAAACGCCCCACCAGAAATGGCGCAGGAGCCAACGGCAATCACAAACTTTGGCTCCGGCATCTGCTCATAGATGCGCCGCAGCCGGTCTTTGGATTGGCGCGTGACGGGGCCGGTGCAAATCAGCACGTCGGCGTGGCGGGGGCTGCCCTGCAGCTTTACCCCCAGCCGCTCCACGTCATAGCGCGGGGTGAGCGTTGCCAAAATTTCGATGTCGCAGCCGTTGCAGGAGCCGCTGTTGTAGTGGATGAGCCAGGGCGAGTTGAGCCGCGCCCAGGTTCGCACCTTGTCCAAAGCGTCTTGCCACGTTTGCGCCAGATTAAGTGTCATGATTTTTTTAACCACAGAGGGCGCGGAGAGCGCAGAGGGAAAAAGGTAAATTTTTGCGCTCTTTGCGTCCTTTGCGGTGAATTTCTTCTTAGCCCAAAATGAGGGCCAGTAAAACCAGCAGCAGGCCGAGCAGGTAGAGACCAGATAGCGGTGCCAGGCCACTGCTGCCAACTATCAGCACGCCGAGGTGGAGGACGGCGAAGAAGAGGGCGATGGTGAAAAACGGCCGATAACCGGGCAGACCGCGCTGGGTAAACGGCCGTTCGCCCCCCGCATACAAACTCGACTTCAGCGGATTCGGCCGCTCTTCCCCCGCCATCACCCGGCCAATACCCGACAATACGGCAACCAGCAGGAGGTAGATGAGGAAGGCGAGGGGTGGGGTGAGGAGAAGGTGGGTCATTTTTTTGTAGTGGTGTAGAAGTTCAACTTCTCAGAAGAAGTTGAACTTCTTGCCAATTACCGATTACTGATTACCGATAACAACGCTTCCCCCGCGCCCTGCGTCAAACCGGCCGCCAAACCCGGCCAGAGACCGAGGGCGACGATGGCGAGGGAGAGGAGGAGGATGGGTAGATTCATGGTGAGGGGTAAAGAACGGCCGTTTTGCACCACGGCCGACATTTCCCGACGAAAAACCATTTGCACCAGCGGTGCGTAGTAAGCCAGCGACAGCAGGCTGTTGAGGGCGGCAAAGGCGACAAACCCCATTAAAATGGCCTGTCCGCTGCCCATGCCCGCCAGCAAAATTTGCCATTTGGACATAAACCCGGCCAGCGGCGGTATGCCACCCAGCCCCAGCAAGGCCAGCGTCAGGGCGACGGCCACGAGGGGATAGTGCCACATCGCGCCGGATAGCTCGTCAATGGTGAGTGGGGTGTGGTCGTTAACGGCCGTATGCAGCCCATAGAGCAGTGCCCCGGCCGCCAAAAAAGCCAGCCCCTTCATCAGCCCGTGCGTCAGCAGATGGAAAAAGCCACCCTGCGCTCCGGCCGCCTCGCCGCTGGTGACGGCAATCCCCAGGCCGGTGAGCATGTAGCCGATGTGGCTGATGCTGGAAAAGGCGAGCAGTCGTTTGACCTGGGTTTGCGGCAGAGCCAGCAGGTTGCCCGCCAGCATGTTGACTGCGCCGAGAATAAGAAGGAGGAGACCCCAGGTGTGTCCCTGGGCGGGGGTAACGGCCGTTAATGCCGCCAGTACCCGCAGCAACGCCACCAGCCCCGTTTCAATGACAATGCCGGACAGCAGGGCGCTAATGCCGCTGGGAGCCTGGGCGTGGGCATCGGGCAGCCAGGTGTGCAGGGGGACGATGGCGATTTTGACGCCAAAGCCGACGACAAAGAGGGCGCAAGCGGTCAGCAGCAGCGGGGAGGGTGTGGCTTGCTGCCGCAAAGTGACCAGGGACAGGGTGCCGCTTTGTGCCAGCACCAGGGCCACGCCAAACAGCACCAGCACCGACCCGACGACGCTTTGTACCAGATATTTCACCCCGGCTTCCAGCGAGGCGGGCTGCTGGTGGTAAAAGGCAACGAGCAGGTAGGAGGTGACGGCCATCGCTTCAAACCAGAGCCAGAGGTTAAAGAGGTCGGCGGCGCAGCTTAGGCCAATCATGCTGCCGCCCATTGCCAGCAGCATGGCGTTGTATTTTTCGCTGCCATCCGCGCCGTCGAGGGTGCGGGCGGAGTAGAGGGTGATGAGGGGGGTGAGGGTGAGAATAACGGCCGTTATTAGCAAACTCACCCCATCCACGCGCAGCACTACCTGCCCCAGCGTAAACGCCACTGCTTCCTGCCGGGCAAACGCCTGCCAGGTGGCGGCAAACGGCAGCCACGCTGCCAGCAGCACCACCAGCGCCGTCCCCCGCGCCAGCCGCGCCGACAGCAGCCGCCCCACCAGATAAACCAGCGGTGCGCCAAGCAGAGGAAGCCAAATCAGCCAGATAAAGGCAGGAATATCCATGTTTTTTAATGGGACGCTGATTTACCTGATGAACCTGATAATCAGGCAAATCAGGCAAATCAGCGTCCCATTCTTATGAAAACTGTAGCAGTAGCCAGATAAGCAAGAGGCCGACAATGATCCCGGCGACGTTCCAGTTGAGCTGGCCGGTTTGGGTGCGGCGCAAAACGGCCGTTCCGCGCTGCACCACATTAATAATCTGCCGTTCTACCCAGGCAGAAACGGCCTCGTCGCTGCGGGCAAGGAAGGTGCTGAGGTGGCAAAACGGCCGTTTTACCACCCATTCCACCGCCTCATCCACCCACCAGCGTCGGTTAAACAGCATAAACACCGCCCCCAACCGCTTTGCTAGTGGGTCGGTGGCGGCTGCGCCGAGGGGGTGGCGACCATAGAGCCAGTAGGCCAGGCCAATGGCGAGCAGTGCCAGCAGCGTGGCGGTGAGAGCGACGGTGGCGTTAAACGGCCGCAGTTCGCCTTCGCCCAATGTGTGGTTGAGCCAATGCCCCAAGGTGTGGACACCGGGCAGGTTTAGCCCGCCGCCCACAACGGCCAACGTTGCCAGAATAACAAGGGGGATGGTCATGATGGGGGGGCTTTCGTGGGCAGAAACGGCCGTTTCGCTCCGCGCCTCCCCCATAAACACCAGCCACACCTGCCGCCCCATATAAAACGCCGTGGCAAATGCCGCCAGCGTCAGCATGAGGTAGACGGCCAGATTGCCCTGCCACGCCGCCGCCAAAATCTCGTCTTTGGAGAAAAAGCCTGCCAGTGGTGGAATGCCCGCCAGTGCCAACGCGCCCACCAGATAGACGGCAAAGGTCAGTGGCATTTGCCGCCGCAGCCCGCCCATCTGCCGCATATCTTGCAGCGTGGCAGGATCACGGTGGCCGTTTTGGCCGTGTTCCAGCCCGTGAATAACCGAGCCAGCGGCCAAAAAGAGCAAGGCTTTGAAAAAGGCGTGGGTAATCAAATGAAAAACCCCGGCTACATATGCCCCCAGGCCAACGGCGGCGACCATAAAGCCAAGCTGGCTGATGGTGGAGTAGGCCAGCACGCGCTTGATGTCGAACTGGGCGGTGGCGACGGTGGCGGCGAGCAGGGCGGTACTGGCTCCGATGAGGGAAACGGCCGTTTGTGACACTGGAGCCAGGGCGAACAGCACGTGGGAACGGGCAATCAGGTAAATACCCGCTGTGACCATGGTGGCGGCGTGGATGAGTGCGGAAACGGGCGTGGGGCCGGCCATCGCGTCGGGCAGCCAGATAAAGAGCGGAATTTGGGCGCTTTTGCCCGCTGCCCCCAGCAGCAGCAGCAGGGTGATGGCGACGATGAGGGGAGAGCCGACGGGAAAAACGGCCGTTGCCTGGGCAAAGACCTCGTTGAATGTCAGCGTGCCGAGCTGCCAAAACAGCAGCCCCATCGCCAAAATCAGCCCCAAATCCCCCACGCGGTTGACGACAAACGCTTTGCGGCCGGCCGTGGCATTGCTCGTCCCCCCCTCGCCGCGATCAAACCAGAAGCCGATGAGCAGGTAGGAACACAGCCCCACCCCCTCCCAGCCAACAAACAGCAGCGGGTAGTTGGCAGCAGTGACGAGCAGCAGCATGGCTACCAAAAACAGGTTTAAATAGACAAAAAAGCGGCTCACGCCAGGGTCGCCGCGCATGTAGCCGATGGCGTAGAGGTGGATGAGGGTGCCAATGCCGGTGACAACCAATATCATCGTCACCGAGAGGGTGTCAATCTGGAAGGCCAGCGGCACGTTGAGGTTGCTTACCCGCAGCCAGGTACCAACGGTGAGAATAGCCCCTTCTGGCTGGTGCAGCAGGGCGACCCATTGGAGGATGGCGACGGCGAAGGAGAGCGCGGCGGCACTGCTGGCAATGGCTCCGGCAATGGGTTTGTGCCACAAACGGCCGTTTGCCACATTGATCAACAGCCCCGCCAGGGGAAACAAAAAAAGGAAGGGAAGAAGGTTAAACATACACCTTTGAAGGGGATAAATTGAGACTGGAGATTGGAGATTGGAGATTGATGAACCTTCATAATCTCCAATCTCCAATCTCCAACCTCCATTACCCCCGCAACGTCGCCAAAGCTCTTACATCCAGCGTTCCCAAACGCCGTCGCACCTGCACGGCGAGAGCCAGCCCGACAACGGCAATCACCGTGTCGGCCACGATGACGGTGACGGCCAGACTTTGGCCGAGGTTGACGTGGCCGCTGGCTTTGCCCGCCACGACCAGTGCCAAAACGGCCGCTTTTGCCAAAATTTGCAGGGCAACAATGATTTGAATCAGGTTCCGCAGCCGCAGCAGGCCATATAGCCCCACGCCCAGCAGCCCAACGGCACCGAGAAGGAGGATGGTGGTTTGGCTCATGCGGGTTTGTCCTGCGGTGCGGGGGTGGGGGGTGGCGTGTCGTGTTCAGTCAGCAAATTGAGAACGCCCAGCACCCCGGCAAAGATGAGGCCGATTTGGATAAGGATGTCGAGACCGCGCTCTTGCCAGAAAACGGCCGTAAAAGATGCTTCGGCTAGTGGCTGGTGGCTGGTGGCTGGTTGAAGAACGGCCGTTGCCAACGCAAGCACGACCCCAAGCACCAGCAGCCAGCGCAGCCATTTGGGTATGATGGGTGGCGCGTCCATCGCTTCATCGCCAGCAATGGTGATGGCAAAGACAAAGAGGATGGTGACAAGGCCAGCTCCCACGCTGAGTTCCACAACGGCGACATCGGGTGCGCCAAGTTGGTAGAGGGCAATGGCAACGCTGGCACTGACGGCGGCCAGCCACAGGGCGGCTGTCAAAAGTCGTCTGGCTTTCATGGCCTGTAGACCGCAAAAAACGGCCGTTATCATCAAACCAACTGCGAGTGCCATGCCAATTCACCAGCGTTCACATCTCCACTTTTTACTATAGGACTTTGTCCCGAATTGGGATAGTGATGAAAGGCATGATGAAGGGGGTGAGTAAGCTCACCTTCTTTTCCTACCGTTTGTAACTATCTTGCGGAGGGCGATTGGCGTATTGTATAGAAAGGAAAACTGGGCGTTTTCCGAGGGGGCAAAGATGAAAAACAAAACAACACTAACCAAAACGTTGGCTGTGATTGGTACCGTATTGATCTGGCTGCCTGTTGTAGCTCCCATCATACTCGCGCTGGTGATGCTGGCCGTTAGACAGCAGTTCCTGCTTGACTTCCTGATGCCGGCCGAATTGTTCTTCCTGGTGGCGGCGGGCAGCGTGATGCTGCTTGTAACCGCTTTTTGGGTGCATCGCTGGCAGAAGCTGATTGGCTGGAGCTTGGTGGCGGCAGTGGCTTTGCTGGTTGGCAGCCAGGGGCTGGCCGAGGTAACAGGGCTGGCTTCTGGAGCAATTCCGGCGGAAGGGTGGCCGTTTGTGGCCGTGCTGACGCTGTTTGCGGGTTATATTGCGGCGGTCATTGCGCTGGGCGTGGGCGGCATTTTGCTGCTGCGTGACCTGTTTAAGCCGGGCGAGCTGAGCCTGGTTGGTTGATTTAGGCCAAAGCCAAAAATAAATGATCCAAGAAAGCTGTATTTTGGCTTTGGCTCGCGGCTTTTTCGCACTTAAACAGGGTATTTATTTCTTTGAAAAAGCCTTACTGGTTGAGAGTGTGGAGGAGGGAGAGAACGGTGGAAACGGCCGTTCTGTCCGTTGGTTCATAGCTGGGGTGCGCCAGCCGGATTATGCCTTGGGGGTCAATGACAAAATCACCCCCAAGCTGGTTGGTGTCACCCCGCTTGCCATAGGTTTGCCGCCCTTGCAGCCTGGCTTTGGCATAGTAAAGCAGATTTTGGGCGCTCCACGAACGCCGCGCCGATGAATCCAGTCCGTAGGCGCGGTAGGCGGCGCGGTCGGTGTCGAGCAGGAGGGGGAAGGGGGATTGGGTTTCTTGCAGCCAAACGGGTGCCCATTGGGCAGGACCAAAAGAAATGGTGACAACCTGGGCGTTGGCCGCCTGAATTTGGGGATAGTGAGCCACAACCTGGGCTACATGGTCTCGGCAGGGCAGTCAGGCCAGGTGGCGCAGGAAGATGAGGTGGAGAAAACGGCCGTTTTGCCAGAAGGATGAGAGGGGCACAGAACGGCCGTTTGTGGTTGTCAGCACCACATCCGGTGCCAGTTGTTTGTTTACACGCATAGTGACATCCAATCCTTGTCCCCATAAAAGACGCGCCGTGACGGGCTAACCTTACGCCACGTGTCAGAATTGGATGCAACAGAGTGGGAGATTGGGGGATTAGCTGGGGCTTCGCAACCGTTGCTGCGAATTTTATACTTTCAGCCGCATAAAGCGCAGGTCTGTGATTTCCTCTGCGCCCAGGCGGTTGTAGAAATTCAAGGCCAGTTCGTTTTTGTCATACACAGCCCAGAACAACTCTGCGCCACCCATTTCCCGGCAAAAGGCGGCGGCGTGGTTCATCAACGCTTTGCCAATACCACTTTGCCGCTGCTGCTCATCCACCAGCAAATCTATGATAAACAGATAGCGCAGGGCGCGGTCGGTGTCATAGCCCCAATTGTACAGAAGATAGCCCACAAGTTGGTTGCCAAGGACGGCACAAAACCCCGAAAAGGCGGGATTGTCGCCAAAGCCATCGCGCAGATAGATTTGGGCGTTGAATTGAAAATCGGTGTCATCACCGAGGGCGCGTAAATAAGCGGCTGATTGGGCGTGCAGCCGCGCCATTTCGGGGGCATCTTCGCGTTGGATGGGGCGGATGGCGGGGTTTTGTGAGGGCATGGTTTGGGTCTAGTTGAGAGTTTGGCAAGAAGTTCAACTTCTTCCGAGAAGTTGAACTTCTAATATTGGGCTTGACATGTGGGTGGTTAGCCGCAGCCGCCGCCGCTGGGGCCACGCTTGAGTTCCAGTTCCACTTTTGGCGTGTAGACCAGGGTGTAGTGGTGTGGGTCTGGTTCGGCCCATTCGTAGCGTGCGCCGAGGGCGGAGGGGAAGGTGTAGGCCAGGCTGTCGTCGGTGGTGGTGGTTTTAACGGCCGTTTCCTTAAACTCCTCATCCGCAAAAACAGCCAACCAGTTGTTGATGCCCCCCTCCAAAATATAGGAGCTAGGCACACTTTCGGCGCGGAGGATTTGCCACGCCTCTGTCGCCGCCGTTTCATCGTTGCTCATCACCACAAAAAGCGTGTTGGCTGGCTCTTCGTGCAGAGCCGGAATGATCCCCGGCAGCGCATCTAGCGGCACACGGCGGGCATCGCGGATGTGGAACAGGTTGTAGTCGGCTTCGCTGCGGACATCAAGCATGATGACTTGCAGCGTGGCATCGTGCAGCTTTTCCAGCAGTTCGCCGGGGTGGATTTGCACTTCGCGGTTGGCAAGACGTGTTCCATCAGTTGCTTCAATTGCAGCCCAGCGGTCGGCCGTGGTTGGTTGCCCAATAATGACAACGGCGATGGCTCCAATGACAAGGATGCCGGCCGCGCTGTAGCGCCATTTTGGCTCCTTGGTCAAATCTGCGCCGCCAAATTTCTTCTCCAGCAGTTCGCCACCCCAGAACATAAACAGTGCCATGAGGATGATGAGAAGGACGACAATGCCCGTGGGCAGGTTGAGCCAATCTTGCAGGGTGAAGCGACCCATGTAGGAGGAGTACCAAAACTCTTCAAAGTAACCGATGGTTTCGCCAAAGAGGAAGATGCCAAAGAAGACACCGAGGGCGAAGAAGATGCCATCCAGCTTCAGAACGGCGGCTGAGACCAGCGAGGTGCCGGGGCAGAAACCGCCGACGATGAAGCCAACGCCCATGATCAGGCCGCCGATGATACCAGGCCAGAGGTAGGTAGGGTTGACATAAATCAGGTTGTAGTCAAGCAGACCCACCCCGGAGGTGAGAAAGATGAGTACCATTGCCGTGACAATGGCACCAAACATTACCTTGAGGACGGTTAAATCCTTGAAGTAGAACTGTGCTGCCAGCTTGCGCGAATCGGCAAAGCCGCCGATTTCCAGCACATAGCCAAAGGCGAAGCCGACGAGCAGGTAGACGAGGTATGACGGCCAGTGGCCGAGTAAGGTTTGTAGTGCTAGGGGGAAAGGGTACATGGCGATTTCCAGTAATCGGTAATCAGTAATCGGTAATCAGTTAACGAACTGGTTACTGGTTACTGATGACTAAATCAGTTCCACAGTTTCCGCACAAAGTAGGCCAGGGCGTAGGCACCGCCAAAGACGGCGAACATGAAGGCCCAACTGCCAACGGAGAGGACGGCACCGCCGGAGAGTGCTTGGCCGGAGGTGCAGCCGCGTGCCAGCCGGGCGCCATAGCCCATGAAGGCTCCGCCGATGAAGGCCATGACCCAGCGGAGCTTGACAGGGACGTTGGGGCCGCGATTGGTGGTGATGTTTAAACGGCCGTTAATCAGCCCCGACGTAAACCCGCCAATTACCAGCCCAATCGTCACAAAGACCACCCAGCTATCCAGCGGATTGGTCTCGCCACCGGCCATTGAGGCCAGGTAGGCAGTGCGGTCTATGTGGGCAGGGTAAATGGCATCCTCGATGACGACCAGAATGCGGTTGATGCCACCCGATGCGCCCAGCCCGTTGCCGGTAATGAAGAAAGCACCAAACAAAACCAGCCCCAGCAAAATGCCGGCTTTATAAGGATGGACATATGGTTTCGCATCCCGCTGCACCAGACTCAGGAGCTTGTCTTTGAAGGTGCGTTTGGGAGTTGTGGTTGTTGTAAGTGTTGTCATGGTTTTTTAGAATGGTGTGTGGTGCGTTTGTAATGGCGCACCACACGCCACATACGTTTAATCGCCACTCTCGACAATGGCTTCGCCTTGCGCCACTTCCACCTCATCCCAGCCCAGCATCATGGCGCGGATGCCAGCCAGCGGCGTGTGGCCGGTGGTGGTGAGATAGACGTGCATGACGATGAAGGCGGCAAAAAGCCAGGCGATGAGGGTGTGGAAGGGTGCCAGGAAGGGGAGACCGCCGAGACGAACGGCCGTTTCCGGCCAACGCTGTACCCCCCACATCAACGCCCCGGTGACAATTTGCAGCGGCAAGAGGACGTTGAGAATGGCAAAGTAGGTCATCTGCTGTAAAGGATTCAGCTTATGCTCGCGGGTTTTGGCAAACGGATGGGGATCTTGCCGGAAAATGCCGCGCACATAATAAAGCGATTGCTCAATGGCCTGGTCAAAGAAGCCGCGTGGCCGGGGCAGGAACTGCCTGATTTCGCCGCTGGCAAGATGATAGAAGAGGGAGAGAACGGCGTTGATGACCAGAACGGCGGCCAGCACATTGTGAACCTGGACAACATAGCTAAAGCTGAAGATGCCAAAGGTTTCGGGTTTGTGGATCACAAGGCCGGTGAAGAGCAGGAGCAAAATAGCGGCCGTTTGCAGCCAGTGCCACAATCGCTCATAGACATCGTACATGTAGACTTCTTTCAGGGCGGGGTGATAGGCGACCTGGCGACGGGCGACCCACCAGCGCAGCCCGCCGTGGACGAAGATGCCCAGCAGCACGCCGACAAAGGCCAGCGCCCCAAAGAGGTCAATGAGGCCGACGGCGTTGTGGCCGAGGACGTAAAGCCCGGCCGCTTCGGCCTGGGGCTGGAAGTTGAGCGTGCCGTTGTCGTTGGCCTGCACTTCACCCGTCCAGAGAAGACCGGAAACGGCCGTTAATTCCGGCACAACCCCACCCGGCGTCCGGTCTGCCAGCGCCAACCCCTGCGTCACGCGGGAATCGGGGCCGTGGCAGGTGGTGCAGTCGCGGGTGGCATAATCGCCAAAAGCAACGTTGTGGTTGATGCTGTAAGGCTGAATTTCGCTGGCGATGCGCGGGTTGTCCAGCCCCAAATCCTGTAGCCGCTGGGTGAGGAAGGCAACCTTGCTGTCGCTGTCGAGGTTGAGTTCGGCGGTGGATAAACGGCCGTTGCCATCGGCATCAAACGCAGCCAGCACCGCCTCAGCATAGCCGTCGCCGTCAAGCCACGCCGCTTCCAGGTCGCGTAAAGGAATCGGCCGTTCGGGGTCGCCATAGACCCAGTACCAGGCGGTGACCAGGTTAAAGGGAGCCAGCGGCGTTTGGCCGTCGCTGTTCTCGCGGGGGAGAAGCACCGGTTCGTACCCCATCAGCAGGGTGTCGGCACCAAAGCTGTTCCCTTCCACGCCGCGATAGGCAACCACCGGCGTGCTGTCGCTCTGCAAAACCGTCCAGTCCACATATTGTACCGCCGGGGCGTACAGTTCGGGGACGTGGCACGTTTCACAGGCGAGGGCATCGGTGTGGCGGTCCTTGTAGGGCAGCCAATCGTGGGTGGTGTCCAGGCTGTGGCACGATTCGCAGCGGCGCTGGGTGTTGTCGAGGCCGGGAGCTTGCATACTTTGCACGCTTTGGCCTTTGGCAAATTCGTGCAGCGGCCGGTAAATATAGTCGCCCAAATCGAGGCGGCGCGGGTCAAAGGTGAGATGGTCGGGCTGCGGGCCGGCCGCTTCTTGGAAGTAAATGGGGTTGTTGAGGGCGTAATGGCAGTTGGTGCAGTCAAAAACGCGCTCCATGTGGACATCCCACGAGCGGTTGAGGTTGGCTTTATCGGCGATGTTGAGGCCACTGTCGTTGATGCGCTGCCCCGACATCACCTGCCCGGTGGTCATGGTGCTGTAGTCGCCGAGGCTGTAGCTGCCCAGGGTGAGGGGGGTGGCGGCATCGGTGTGGGTAACGCCGTGACATTGGCCGCAGTTGGTGGTGGTGGGATCCTGGACGGTGACGTATTGGGGCAGGAGGTTGCCGTTTTCGTCAAAGGCGTCGGGATTGTATTGGTAAGTGCCGGAAACGGCCGTTTCCACCAGCCCCGTACCCACCAGCGTTGCCGTATTCGCCCCGGCAAAATCGCCCGCTTGCAGTGCCGCAATCCGGGCCTCATTGTTGGGGTTGCCCAAATGGCAGAGGAAGCAGTTCATCTCCACCGTGCCAGATTCCTGCCAATTCCAGGCCGTGAAGGTGCCTGTTGCCGGGTCATAAACGCTGGTTTCCACGTTGGTCGCGTCAGGTGCCAGTGTGGTCAGCGGCTGGCCGTCGCGGCTGGTGGTGGCGGGGCCAGCACCCGGATGCCGCACAAACCATTTGATCCACTCTGCCGTTGTCAAATCCACGTTGCTGTCGCCTTCTGGCGAGAGATAGCGGTAGAGCAGCGGGTTCCAGCGGCCAAATGGCCCTGAGCTGTTGTCCCAACTGTGTACATCGGTCGTTTGCCCAAATTGGCTCAGCCCGGCGTCGGCGTGGAAGCTGTGGCTGGCAATAAAGTCGGCGTCGTGGCAGGCACCGCACGTTTGCATGGTGGAAACGGTGCCGCCGCTGTCAAGCACGTTGTTGCCGTCGGCGTCGAGCAGGGGGAAGGTGGGGTGGATGGGTGAACCGCTGGAAACGGCCGTTTCTACTTCCTCCTGCGCAGTGGTTAGCTGTACGCCAATGGCTAAGAGTATCAGGATGATCCCTATAAAAAGGATGCGGGTTGTTTTGGACATGATCTGTGATGCGTGGTGCGTGGGGAGCAAGGGATTGCCTTGCCCACCCCACACCCCGTCATTTTATTGATTGTCAACGGCCGTTTCTGTGGTTAAACCCAACTGCTGCTCACGACCACCCCAATAGAGGGGATCGCCGTAATAACCCAGGGCTTCCCAGTCCATACGGCCATTTTCACCGTGACAATCATTACATTGCAGCGCGTTTTCTTTAGGCTGAACCAGGTGCGTCAGCGTCCAGTGCATCGTTGTGGGGGCAAAATCATAGCTGCCGCTGTAGGCTAACCCGGTATCTTCCACAGCCAGGCGGAACGCTTGATCCCAGTCAAATTCAGTCCAGAAGCCGCCTTCACCAGCCGTGCGCGGCACCAGCAGGTAGTTGTAGACGGCATCATAAGGCTGCAGCGTTTCGTGTACCTTGAACGGCCAGATTTGTGCCGTGGAATCGGTGATGTTGCCCAGCGGCTGCGTCAGCTCGGTGGGTTTGGTGGGGTCAATGATGTCGCCCACAATGTAGCGATCCGCGTTGCCGTTAAACCAAGCGTAGGTGGGCAAAATGTTGTCTTCGTAGACAAAGGAGCCTTTGATTTTGAGGTAGACGTGCGGGTCTTCGGGCAGATCCTGGCCGGCCGTTGACCAATCCCACTGAGTTTTGGTGGCGTTGCGGGTGGCTCCTTCGGGGATGTGGCACGTTTGGCAAGCCACCGTCCCGATGTGGGACGTAATGCGCTCGTCGGCGTGCAGGTCGGTGCTGTGGCAGTTGGTGCAGGCCAGGGTGTCGTTGTCCAGCGGGCTGACGGAAATCATATGCCCAGAGATTTGGTGGTCGGTGGTCTGGTGGCAATCCACACACTCAAAATCATACCGCCCCATGTGAACGTCCACCGCTTCATCGGGGAAGTAGAGGCTTTCATCGAGGTCGCCGTGTTTGACCGCGTTGCCGCCACCGCCGTTAAAGTGGCAGCTACCGCAATTTTGGCGCGTAGGGCTGCCGACGCTTTGCGCCGCTGCCAGCAGGTCTACTCCCTCGGCCGGGTTCCCGGCCGACCCTTTGGTGTAGATGTTGGCATCGGCGTGGCAAACCAGACAGTCTACGTTGTTTTCTTCCTTAAAGTCATAGGAGGCATCTTCCCAGCCGTAACCGGCGTGGCAGCGGGTGCAGCCGGGCCAGTTGCCCTGGATGCCAATGCAAAAGTTGTTGATTTGGTTCTTTTTACCGACGGTAACTAGCTCTTCCCGCCCCGGCAACTGCACGGGTTCGCTTTCCCAGGTGAAGTGGACGGTGTTTGCTACTTGCTGGGCGGCTGTTTCGTGGCACTCGACGCACGCGGCGGTGACTTCGGGGCCACTGGTGAACTCGCCTTCAATGAGGGCCGTGTGATCGGTGTGGACGGGGGTGGGGGCGACGTTGTCCCAAGGGTTGGTGCTGGGAGGTTCTTCGCCTGTAACCAGCAGGGCAATGGGCAGGAAGATGATAAGCGCTGTGCTGATCAGCCCAAAAAACCAGATGTATTTGTACTCGTTCATGGTTTGTTTAATCGGATGGTTTGGCAAAAACCAGCGAATTAGCTTAACACGGTGGTCTGGTGTGCGATGGCGTCGCGCAAGACCTGACGCATGTTGTTGAGGATGTCAATGATTCTGGAGTCGGCGAGGTGGTAGATAACGGCCGTTCCTTCCCGTTCAGCCCTGACCAATGCTCGCTGCCGCAAGATGGCAAGGTGGCGGGACACGGTGGGTTGGGGCATGTCCAAATCATCGGCCAGCAGCGAAACATAGCGCGGCTGTTCGTGCAGGGCATATAGAATGAGAATGCGCTTGGGGTCGCCGAGGGCCTGGCAGACGTTGGCGTGCAGCAGGGTTAGTTCATCAAGGGTTGGACTTTCCATATCACTCTCCATGTATTCGCGTACACGAATACATGGAGAATTATAGAGGTAGCCTGTGACACCCCATGATGATGTTTGTCATGGAATTGTTGTGACAAATGGCGCGACTTGGCGTTTTAGGCGTTTTTAGCCTTAGCGTTTCCAGGATTAAGAGATTAGGAGAGTAGAAGGTTGTTGGGGAAGGCTGAATAGATGCGCCGATGACGCGGATTTTGGCGGATTTATACGGATTTTTTTGTTTGATCCGCGCAAATCCACTCCGATCCGCGTCATCCGCGCATCCATTTTCTTTTCCGACAGGCTGCCAGGATGCCTACCACTCTGTGAGCTTCTAAATTTCTGGCTGCCAGTCGGTGCCGAGCTTGCTGATGTCGGCGTAGAGGGTGGCGGCTTGTTTGAGGTGGTGCATGGCGGCTTCGTGCTGCCCGGCGGCGTGGTGGAGGTCGGCGCGAGGTTGTTGTGGAGGGCGGCCTGGCGGTGGGCGTGGCTGAGGGCGCGGTCGTATTGCTGCTGCTGGCCGTAATGATGGGCAAGTTGTTCGAGGGCGTGGCTGAGTTGGCGGCGGAGGTGTTCGGCTTGCTGCTGCTGCCAGTCGTCGAAGGGGAGGCTGTCGCGGAGGGTGAAGCCGGTGAGGAAGTCGCTGTGGTAGAGGGAAACGGCCGTTTCGAGCTGGGCAGGGGTGCAGGGGTGCGGGGGAGCAGGGGAGAGAAGCTGTTGGAACTGGAGGGCGTCGCACCCGATGGTGTTGGGTTCGAGCCAGATGGTGTCGCGGTTGCTGCTGATGATGCCGTCGCCGACTGCTTTTTTGAGGGTGGAGAGGGTGCGGCGGAGGGCGGCTTTAGCGTGGCTGTCGTCGTATTCGGGCCAGAGGAGGGTGGCGAGGTGGTCGCGGAACGGCCGTTGGTGGGTGAGCGCCAGGTAGGCGAGGAGGGCGATGGCTTTGCGGGTATCGGTTTCAACGGGTTGCCCGTTGCGTTCGATGCGGGGCGGGCCGAGAAAGTAGAGCGAGAGTTTAGACATGGGGCGGATTTTAGCTCTTTTTTTGTATTTCGTAACGGTTTTCGTAACGTTTGGGGGACGGTGGGGGGGTAGGATGTGAAGGAATTTGATGGTAACAAGGTAGAGACGCAAGATTTTGCGTTTCTACATGAATGTATATGAGGAGCGAGCAATGGTGCAGCGAGTGCAAACGGGAGAGGGTGTGGGAGAAACGGCCGTTGATGGGCTGCTGGCTGGTTTGGCGGCAGGCGCGGTGATGATGCTCTTTTTACTGGGGGCGGGGCTGCTGGGCGGCACGGCGGTGGCAACGACGCTGGGCTATTTTGACCCGGCGCAGGGTGAGAATTGGCTGAATGGGTTGCTGGGGCATTTGGCGGTGTCGGGGGTGTATGGGGTGGTGTTTGGGGTGGTGCGGGGGTGGCTGGCGGGGTGGAAAACGGCCGTTGGGCGGCATTCGTGGCTGCTGGGGGTGGTGTATGGGGTGGTGCTGTGGGCGGCGGCGGTGCTTTTTTTGTAGGGCTGCTGATTGAATATCGCTATGGTCTTTTCCACCGAGCAGCGGAGGGCTGTTTGTTGCGAATCAACTGATGTTTTATGTGGCGATGGGGGGGATTGTGGTGCTGCTTTGGGGGATTCGGCAGGGGCGTGTGGGAGGAAACGGCCGTTTTGCCCACATTGTTCTCACACTCTTTCCCCTGGGCTGGGTCATGCTGATTCTCGGTGGCCTGGTCATGCTGCTGACAGGTAACGGAGACAATCTGTTTTTTCCGCTGGGCGGGTTGAGCAACATGGTGTTTGGCCTGCTGGCAAATGGCGGAGGCATGACCAAAGGTGCAGAACGTAAATGATGATAGATAACAAACGCAGACGAATAATGGCTTGGGGATGGTTTGGGGCAATTGTCGTTTTGAACAGCATAGGCGTGATGCTGTCGCGGCAAAGCCAGCAGGCATATGCAGACTGGTTTGAATTTATCTTTCCCACGATGCTCATTGCCTGTGCCCTTGTGGGGGCGTTGATCATTTCACGGCAACCGCGCAATCTCACAGGCGTTTTGCTCTTTCTTCCCGGCAGCTCATTTGCGCCGTTTACCGACGGCGTGGCAGACATGTTTACTACCGGATTGTGGGCAATACCCCAACCACCAACCCTGCTCTATTTCCTGTTCGTTTGGTTTGCCGGTTGGAATTGGGTCTTGCTTATCTTTCCCCTGCTCTACTTGCTGGTCTTGTTTCCCACAGGCCGCCCACTCTCGCCGCGCTGGCGCTGGCTACTCTATTACATCACCTTTATCATGCTGGTTATTCCGGGTTTCAGCACGTTTGGGGAGTACCTGGACGCAAATGGGCGTGAGGCTCTGGCGGTCGCCAATCCTATTGGTTTTATCACCCTTGATTGGGCCAATGAAAATATTATGCCTTTTTTCCTTGTCCTGCTGCCTGTCTGTGTCATTCTGTGTGTCGTTGCCCTGTTTGTTTGCTTTCGGCGGGCGCGTGGTGTGGAAAGAGACCAGATAAAATGGCTGTTTTTGGCAGGGGCGGTTTTTGCGGCAACCTATGTTTCTAACTTTTTGGGTGGGAACTTCATCATTATCGGTAACATTGGGGATGTGCTGTGGATGTTCGGGATGCTGCTCATTCCAATTGCCATTGGCATCGCCATTTTGCGCTACCGTCTGTTTGACATTGACCTGATTATTCGCCGGACGGTGCAGTATGGGGTAGTCACGGCTTTGCTGGGGGGTGTTTACTTCGGCACGGTCATCCTTTTGCAAACTCTTGTGGGGCGGGCAACGGGGGAGCAGTCGCCATTGGTCATCGTTTTGTCCACTTTGCTGATTGCGGGGTTGTTTAATCCGTTGCGGCGGCGGGTGCAAAACGTGGTTGATCGCCGCTTCTACCGCCAAAAATACGACCCCGCCCAGGTTCTGACCCAATTTGCCAACATTACCCGTGATGAAACGGACATGAATGCCCTGCAAGCGGAACTGCTGCGCGTGGTGCAGGAGACGCTGCAGCCGCAGCAGGTTGGGCTTTGGATGGTGCGTGAGGAGAAAAGCAGAAATTGAGATAGGGCGTGGATATTTGTTTATGACCAAACGGCCGTTATCAGCCCCGAATTGGTTATGGCAATATCATTTGTCAAGACGGCAACATCCTCCTGGAATGTGTCTTGATAATACAAGGCAGTGGCGACAATCATCGCATCGTGAATATCTAGTTGGGCAGGGAGATATTGAACTATCGCTAAATCCATGGGAATAACGGTGATACGAGGGGATGAAGCAATGGTTTGGGCAACCGTAGCAAAACTTAATGACACGCGGTGGCGATCTGCCGCATGTTTCGTTTCAGCTAACACGATCACAGGAATAAGAAGGAGTTGATCCGGCTGGCTTAAAATTTGCTGTGCGCTGGAACCCAGGCGAGCATCACGACTCAAATACCAAACAAGCGCATGCGTATCCACAACGTAGCGCATGGTTGACTACAACCCTTCGGGGAGTTGCCAGCGCGACTCCTGAAAATCTTCATCATGGAAGACAGCCCCTTGCCAAACACCGCGCAGAGATTCAAATGTATGTGGATGACTGTCAGGTGGTGTGGACTGGGCTACAACAAGGGTACGCAGATAAAGCAGTTCCTGTTCAAGCAGCTTCATCTGTTGTTGCAATTGATCAATTCTGGTTTGCAGGTCTATCATTGGCTTTTCCTTTTCAACCGGATTGTTCTATAAGCCATTGCTACTGATTAGGGCAATTATAGCATAAAACGGCCGTTGATCGCCGCTTCTACCGCCCGAAATATGATCCCGCCCAGGTTCTGACCCAATTTGCCAACATTACCCGTGATGAAACGGACATGAACGCCCTGCAAGTAGATCTGCTGCGCGTGGTGCAGGAGACGATGCAGCCGGAAACGCTTGCTATCTGGGTGAAACCAGCAGATCGTTGAAAACTGGCTGCTGATTTCTGTTTCGTAACGTTTTTTCGTAACGTTTGGGAGACACTCGTCATGTAGACTGCTCCTTATCTTGTTCACAAAAGTCGTTGACAAAAGGAGAATTGACGATGATTGAAAGTAATGTTCCCAAGCGTTTGTACAGGTTCCCCATGAGATGGCAGGAGGGTCACAGGAGGCTATGGCTTTGGGTGTCTCTTTTGTGGTTGATGGGTGTGGTGTCGGTTGGTTGCCAGCCTGGGGCTGCGCCCCCTGCGGAAACGGCCGTTTCTGATGTGGGTGTGCTGGAAACGGCCGTTACACTCACAGACAGCGGTTTTGTCCTGCCCGATCCATTTCCCGGTGGCATTGTCAATGTCACCATAACCAACGACACCGACAAAGCGATGGATATTGGCTTTGGCCGGGTGTTGGAAGGAGCCAACCAGGACGAAATTCTCGCTCTAGTAGCTGACCCCGAAGGGTTTATCCCGCTCATGCAGATGGTTAGTTTTATAATGAGCTTCAACCCCGTGCCTGCGGGCGAGTCGCGCCAGGCGGTGATAGAGTTTGGTACAGGGCAGTTTATTGTGGATGCGGCCGAACACAGCGACGGCCCCCCTTTGCCCGACGCGCAGCATGTTGATGCCTTTTTTACGGCCGACACGCTGGAAGGCACAGTTGAACCTGACGCGGCGGTGCAGGTGGAACTGCTCGACTTTGCCTACACCATGTCGGAGGCTGGGGTATCGGCAGGGAAACATCTGTGGCAATATCACAATGGCGGGGAGCAATGGCATATGATGCTCCTGGTAAAGGTCAACGAGGGGACGACGGTGGAAGATGTGCTGGCCTTTATGGGTCAAGAAGAGCCATCCGGCCCCCCGCCGTTTGAGTTTATGGAAAATGCTGGCATCCCGCCCATTGGGCCAGGGGAACGGACATGGGTTGAATTTGATTTGGAGCCGGGAACCTATATGGCAATTTGCCCTTTGCCCGATGCGGCGGCTATTATGAGTGGTGGAATGCCCACAAGCCATGCGGAACATGGTATGCACTGGCAGTTTGAGGTGAAATAGGCGCGGTTTTGGCAGAGTGTGAGGGGAAAACGGCCGTTTTCCCCTCACAAGGCTCACATCAGGTGCAGGGCGCAAATGCAGCAATTCCTGGCCGGGTTCATTATGCTGGTGTTCTGCACGGTTTTAACGGCCGTTTCTACCGCAAAAAATACAACGCCCAGCAAGTCCTCGCCGACTTCGCCCAAATTGCCCGTGATGAAACGGACATGCAAGCCTTACAGGCCGAACTCACCCGCGTCATCCAAGAGACATTGCAGCCACAATCGGTATCGGTATGGATTAAACCAACAGAGAGAGGAAGGCGTTAGGGGTAGAGGTTGGGGTTATCAGTGTGCAGCCCTTCCGCCTGGGCAGCCTTCAGGAGATCAGTATCGGCGGTGATAAAGGTTAGCGATGCAAAACCAGCTTCCAGAAAGATATGATTTGTGGCAATCGCTGTTGCTAACTGGACAGCATCGTATCCACGCAAGCGGTGATCTTGGGTCAGTTCAACGGCTCGGCTGATAATGGCAGCTTGGAGCGGTACAATCTGGTATTCAGTATGGCTGTGTAACAAGAGAGTATTGACTGCTTGATCGCGCACTTGACGAGAAATGCCTTTAGGGGCGCGGTGTCGGGCGGACAGGGCAGCTGCTACCTCTACGCGGGTAATCTCGGCGATGATGAGTGTGTTTCCAGCCAATGGAGAGGTCAAATTTTGCAGCCATTGACTCCCTTTTTCGTCAAGGTAACGTTTGACTAACGCGCTGGCATCAAGGTAAAAGTAACTCATTCTTTGGGACCACGCATTTCAATAATGAGTTCGCTGAGAGGTTTACCACCCGCTTTGCCCAGAGCCGCTCGAATTTCTTCCATACGCATTGTAACTTGCTGGGTACGCTTGATTTCATCGGGACTAAGCTCGGTTAACAGGCCAGCTTTGCGGAGGACTTCGATGGCTTTGGCTTTTTCGGTGGCTGGTGCGGGCGTGGCGAGGCGTTGGTAGAGGATGGTTGTGGCCGTTGTCTCCATTGTTTTGCCGAGGCGGGCCGCTTCCTCACGCAGGTTTTCATAGAGTTCTGGTTCGAGTTCTAACGTTAAAAGGGTCATGGTTCTGGTCTCCTTTTGTCGAGTAATCAGCGAGATTATACCATGAAAGGCGGTTGTAATGATGAGGAGACGATCATTTCAAAGTAAGCCGTTGTTCACAAATAACGTTACAGTTCTGTGAGATATTAGAGATTGGAGATTAGAGATTTATCCATCTCCAATCTCCAATCTCCAAAATCGAAAATTGATGGCCGATTCCCGTTGCGTAACGCTTTTTCGTAACGTTTAGCAGACGATAGCCTGCTATCATAGGGGCATGATGCCATTACAAGGAATTTGGCGCAACTTAAGAGGACAGAAGGAAGAGGTAACGGCCGTTTCCCCCACACCGGAACCACAGCCCGTCACCCAAATCCTCAACATTCAGCTAGACATAGCCCCCCACGACCCCCTGCTGGCCTACGTGCAAAACAGCCGGGGAGTCATTGAGATGGAGCGGCTCAACCTGGATTCGCCCGCCCTGCATCAACTGCGCCAGGCAAACGTCCAGATGATCGTCCCGCTGGTCAGCCAAACCGAACTAATCGGCTTCATCAGCCTCAGCCAGCGCATGAGCGACCAGGAATATACCAGCGACGACCGCAGGCTGCTGGCCGATTTGGCCGTTCAGGCTGGCCCGGCTCTGCGCGTGGCGCAACTGGTTCGGCAGCAGCAGCTTGCCTATGCCGAAAAGCAGCGCATTGAGCAAGAGCTAAAAGTAGCCCGGCTCATTCAGCAAACCTTGCTGCCGCAAAGACTGCCTGACCTTGCCGGGCATCAAGTGAGCGTCTATTACCAACCTGCCCGTGAAGTGGGCGGCGATTTTTATGACTTTATTTACTTTGACGACGGCAAAATCGGCTTCATTGTGGCCGATGTAACTGACAAGGGGGTTCCGGCCGCCCTGGTGATGGCAACCACCCGCAGCATTCTGCGTGCCGCCGCTGAACGGCTGGTTTCGCCCGGCGCGGTGCTGGCGCGAACCAACGACGTGCTTTGCCCCGAAATCCCGCCCAAAATGTTTGTCACCTGCTTTTATGCCCTGTTTGACCCGGCCACCGGCCATTTGCGCTATGCCAACGCCGGGCATGATGTTCCCTATCGCCACACCGCCGACGGCATTGTTGAGCTTCGCGCCAGGGGAATGCCGCTGGGGTTGCTGCCGCAAATGGGGTATGAGGAAAAAGAGACGACGCTGCAAGCGGGGGAATATCTGCTGCTTTACAGCGACGGCCTGGTGGAAGCTCACAGCCCCGACCGGGAGATGTTTGGCTTTCCCCGCCTGCAATCGCTGTTGGCGGCTCATGGCGATGGCAATACGGTCAACGAGTTCCTGCTGGAGCAGCTTGCGGCCTTTACGGGCGAGGGTTGGGAGCAGGAAGATGACGTGACGCTGGTGACGTTGCACCGTTTGGGGAGTAGAGATTTGGGATTGGAGATTGATGAACACCAATCTCAAATCTCTAATCTCCAATCTACTGCAAAATGGGACACGTTGACTACATTTATGGTTGCCAGTGCGCCAGACAATGAGCGGGAGGCGATGGAGCGGGTGGCGGTGGCGGTGGCGGGTTTGCCGCTGTCGCCAAAGCAGGTGGATCGGTTGAAAACGGCCGTTTCTGAAGCCACCATGAACGCCATGGAACACGGCAATCAATATGACCCCGACAAGCCGGTGCAAATGACCGTGGCGCGAAGCGAAACGGCCGTTATTATCCACATCACCGACCAAGGGGGCGGCGCGCCCGTTCAGGACGCAGACACGCCCGATCTGACCGCCAAACTGGCCGGAGAACAATCACCACGTGGCTGGGGGCTGTTCCTCATCCAAAACATGGTGGATGAGATGAACATTTATCAGGATGATCAGCACCACACGGTGGAATTGGTGGTGAAATTTGGGGAGATTGGGGGTTAGAGATTAGAGATTAGAGCATTCAATCTCCAATCTCCAATCTGCCAAGCGAGCAAATGATGGAAAAATCAGCTTTCAAAGTAGACGTGGAACGGGTGGAACAAACGGCCGTTCTCCACATGCACGGTGAAATCAACGCCGCCGCCGATGCCGCCCTGGCCGCCGCCTATAGCGAGGCCGAACAGCAGCAGCCAACGGCCGTTATTCTCGACTTTCACGGCGTAGACTACATCAACAGCACCGGCATCGCCCTCATTGTGGGGCTGCTGGCACGGTCAAGGCAGGCAAAACGGCCGTTAACGGCCGTTGGCCTCAGCGACCATTACCGCGCAATCTTCACCATCACCCGCCTGTCCGACTTTATGGAAATCCGTTAAGCGTTATTCGTAGAAGTTCAACTTCTGCCAGAAGTTGAACTTCTTTCACCACATTTATCCAGTCAAAGATCACCAAATCGCTGCCATTTTGCCAGCTTGCTTCATGCTGCCGCTGTTTGGGGTCTCAATGTTTGCCGTAGGACAAGTTTGCAAACTTGTCCTACCCATTTGGAGGAGTAACCTGTTATGTCAAAAAACCTCTCTCTTACCGTCCGTCAACTCGCCCCCGGCACCAACGTCATTGATGTCCAGGGCGACATTACCGGCCAAGCCGAAGAAGCCCTGCAAGCGGCCTATGAACAGGCCAGCCAAAACAAAGCCAGAGCGATCATCCTCAACCTGGGAGGGCTGGATTATATGAACAGTTCCGGCATTGGGCTGCTGGTCACAATGCTCATCCGCACCCAGCGGGAAAAGCAAAAGCTGCTGGCCTATGGCTTAACCACCCACTACCAGGAAATTTTTGCCCTCACCCGGCTGAATGAAGCGATTGGAATTTATAACAGTGAGGCGGCGGCATTAACGGCCGTTGTCACCCCAGCCTAGTGACGAAAGCAGAAGTTCAACTTCTTCCGAGAAGTTGAACTTCTAAACAGGCAGCGCGTATCGGCGATTAGAGATTGGAGACTGGAGATTCAAATAATCTCCAATCCCCAATCTCCAACCCCCACCCCCCTAAAAAAGGAAACCATGAACGAACAACCCCCCACCCCCAAAACCCCGCGCAATGCAGCCAGTTGGGCCAAACCCGTCGAAACTTTCACCGTTGGCAACATGCCGGCCGAAGCGATCAACCTCAACGTAGATGGCAAGCGCGTCGCTGGTCCCCTGCATAGCTTCGGCCAACTGTGGCAAAAAACATACCGCGTTCAGCTCACCGGCAAACCCGTCAAACCAGCCGACGTTGTGGCCGTATGGAAAGCCAAATTCCCCGAATTTTGGCCGCAAGGCAACCGTTTCTACGGCCCTGCCACCGGCGTTGCCCCCGGCGAAGTCGCCGTCCTCAACCTTGCCATGCCCGGCGGCATGAAAGTCTCCACCGGCATCCGCGTCATCTACGCCGACGACGAATCCTTTGCCTTCATCACCCCCGAAGGCCACATGTTTGGCGGCATGATCACCTTTAGCGCCGAGGAAGCAGGCGAAAGCAGCACCGTGCAAATCCAGGCCCTCATCCGCGCCAGCGACCCCATTTACGAAATTGGCTGCCGCCTGGGGTTTGCCCACAAGCTGGAAGACGAATTTTGGCACGGCACGCTGAAAAACCTGGCCGCCCACGTTGGTACCCCCAACGCCACCGTTAGTCAGAAAAATGTGTGCGTGGATAAACGGGTGCAGTGGTCAGAAGCGAAAAATGTGTGGCATAATGCTGCCATACGAACGGCCGTTTACCTGCCCGTTCACCTTATCAAACAACTCTTCAAGAAAGGATGAATGATGAATTATGAATACGTCCTTCATAATTCATAATTCATAATTCATAATTCCCATGCCCCACGATGCCATCATCATCGGCTCCGGCCCCAACGGCCTCGCCGCCGCCATCACCCTCGCCCAGGCCGGGCGGCGCGTGCTACTGCTGGAAGCCAAAGAAACCATTGGCGGCGGCACCCGCTCCGCCGAACTCACCCTGCCCGGCTTCGTCCACGACATTTGCTCCGCCATTCACCCGCTGGGCATGGCCTCCCCCTTCTTTGCCAGCCTGCCCCTGGCGCGGTACGGTCTGCGCTGGGTGCAGCCCGACCTGCCGCTGGCGCACCCGCTGGACGACGGCACGGCGGCGGTGCTGGCGCGGGGGGTGGAAGAAACGGCCGTTTCCCTCCCCAACCCCGCCGACCACCCCGCCTACCGCCAGCTCTACACCCCCTTCGTCACCAACTGGGACAAAGTGCTGCACGAATTCCTCGGCCCCCTGCGCCCCCCGCGCCACCCCCTCATCATGGCGCAATTTGGCCTCAAGGCGTTGCGCTCTGCCAGCGGCCTGGCAAACGCCACCTTTGCCAGCGACCACGCCCGCGCCCTTTTTGCCGGACTGGCCGCCCATGCTATCATGCCGCTAGAACACCCCACCACCGCCGCCTTTGGCCTGATGCTGGGGCTGCTCGGCCACGCCGTCGGCTGGCCGCTGCCCCAGGGCGGCTCCCACCAAATTACCCTGGCCATGGCCGCTTATCTGGCCGATCTGGGCGGTGAAATCCGCACCAGCCACCCCGTGCAGTCGCTGGCCGATCTGCCCCCTGCCAAAGCGGTGCTGCTGGATGTAACGCCGCGCCAATTTTTGCAGTTGGCGGGGGATCAGCTTCCCGGCCGCTACCGGCGGCGGCTGGAGCGTTACCGCTATGGCCCAGGGGTTTTCAAGGTGGATTGGGCGCTGGATGGGCCGATTCCGTGGACGGCGGCGGCGTGCCGCCGGGCGGGGACGGTGCATGTGGGCGGCACGCTGCCAGAGGTGGCGGCCTCGGAGCGGGGGATGTGGCGAGGAGAGGTGGTGGAACGGCCGTTTGTCCTCGTCACCCAGCAAAGTTTGTTCGACCCTACCCGCGCCCCGGCTGGCAAACAGACCGGCTGGGCCTACGTCCACGTCCCCCACGGCTCTACCGTAGACATGACCGACCGCATCGAACGGCAAATTGAGCGGTTCGCTCCCGGCTTCCGCGACCTCATTCTCGCCCGCCACACCATGACCACCCGCGACTTTGAACGCTACAACCCCAACTACATCGGCGGCGACATCAACGGCGGCGTGCAGGATTGGCGGCAGCTTTTCACCCGCCCCGTTCCCCGCCTCAACCCCTACACCACCCCCATCCCCGGTCTCTACCTCTGCTCCTCCTCCACCCCGCCCGGCGGCGGCGTTCACGGCATGTGCGGCTACTTTGCCGCCAAAACGGCCCTGGCGCGGCAGTAGCGCGGCCAGAAGTTCAACTTCTATTAATAGTAGAAGTTCAACTTCTGTCAGAAGTTGAACTTCTAAACACCTACAGAAGTCCAACTTCTAAATACCTGCCCCAAATTTTGTGAGTTAGTCACAAACGATATAGTATTCTGCCATGCGTGGTAGCTACCAAATTCGACCGGCCACCCTTGAGGATGTGGCCTTTTTGCCCGGCGTGGAGCTGGCTGCGGCCAGGCTTTATTTAAGCCAGTTGGCCGTAACCGGGTTGACCCAAGAAATTCTGGACAAGACCAACAGCGTTGAGGATTTTGCCGCTGCTCAACGGGATGGATTGCTGTGGGTGGCGGTTGACGGGCAACATCACCCGGTTGGTTTTGCGCTGTTGGCAAAGCTTGAGCAGTGGCTTCATTTGGATGAGCTGGATGTTCACCCGGACCATGTGCGCAGGGGGGTGGGGACGGCGCTGGTGCGGCAGGTTCGCCAGGTGGCGCAGGCGCAGGGGGATTTGGGGGTGACGCTTTCGACGTTTCGCCATGTACCCTGGAATGCGCCGTTTTATCGGCGGCTGGGGTTTGTGGAGATGGTGCCGGAGGAGCAAACGGCCGTTTTCCAGGCATTGGTGGCGGGTGAGCAGGCACGGGGGCTACGCACAGATTTGCGGTTGGTAATGTGGTTTAAGATGAGGTGAGTCGTGACAAAGGCGATTAAGATTCAAAAGACGGATGAGGTTCGCATACAAACGAACGGGATTGAGACGGTGTATGACACCATTGGCAAACCCAATGACCCGCCGTTGCTGCTGGTGAGTGGCCTGGGGGCGCAGCTGGTGGCCTGGGATATGGATTTTTGCCAGCAGTTGGCGGCACATGGCTTGTGGCTCATTCGCTATGACAACCGGGACGTGGGGCTGGCAACCAAGTTTACGGCCGCTGGCACGCCCAACCCGCTGGCGATGATGATGGGGCAGGAGGTGGCTGTCCCATACCTGTTGCGCGACATGGCGGCGGATGGGATGGGGGTGCTGGATGCGCTGGGGATTGAGCAGGCGCACGTGTTGGGGGTTTCCATGGGGGGGATGATTGTGCAGGAGATGGTGATTCATTGGCCGGAGCGGGTGAAAACGGCCGTTTCCATTATGTCCACCACCAAATTCCCCCCCGCCGTTATGCCCACCCCCACCGCCATGGCTGCCATGACCGCCCCCGCGCCCGTCGAGCGGGAAGCCTACATTACCCACAGCCTTGAAGGGTGGAAAGCGTACATTGGCAGCGGCTTCCCCCTGGATGAAGAGCGCGTGCGCCGCAGTGCCGCACTGCAATATGACCGCAACTTCCATCCCAATGGCCCAGCCCGGCAGATGGCGGCCGTGATTGCCTCTGGCGACCGCACGGAAAAGCTGCGCCGCGTAACCACCCCCACCCTTGTCATTCACGGCGACGACGACCCCCTGGTGAATGTGCAGGGCGGCATTGACACCGCCAACGCCATCCCCAACGCCGAACTTATGCTCATTCCCGGCATGGGCCACAACCTTCCCGTCGAAACCTGGCCGGAGATCATGGAGCGCATTGCCGCCCACATCCACCGTTAATACGAGGCAAATAACAGGCTGTAGCCCGTCATTTGTTTCTCCATTAAGATGAATCCATTTTTTAACACCCCCATTTCCCAAAGTGACCCCCTCCTGGCCGACATTTTGCAGCGCGAAGCAGCGCGGCAGGCCGGGCAAATTGAGCTTATTGCTTCCGAAAACATTGTCAGCCAGGCCGTGCGCGACGCACTTGGTGCTGCCATCACCAACAAAACGGTGGAGGGGTACCCCGGCAACCGGTATCACGGCGGGGCCAGCATTGTGGACGAAGCCGAAACGCTGGCGATAGAACGCGCCAAGCTGCTCTTTGGCTGCCAATTTGCCAACGTCCAGCCACATTCCGGGTCACAGGCCAATTTGGCCGTCTTTGTTGCGCTGCTACAGCCCGGCGACACCGTACTCAGCATGGATTTGTCGGCTGGGGGGCATTTGAGCCACGGAGCCGCGCCCAATTTGTCGGGCAAATGGTTTAACGTCCATGCCTACGGCGTGCGTCCAGAGGATGGGCGGCTGGATTATGGGTCGCTGCGGCGGCTGGCGCATGAACACCACCCCAAGCTCATTATCACCGGCGGTTCCGCCTACCCCCGCGCCATTGATTTTCCCGCCATTCGGCAGGTGGCAGACGAGGTAGGGGCGTTGTTTTTGGTGGATATGGCGCACTTTGCCGGGCTGGTGGCGGGCAAGGCGCACCCCAGCCCGTTTCCCCATGCCCACATTGTCACCTGCACCACCACCAAGACGCTGCGTGGGCCACGCGGTGGGGTGATTATGTGGAATGACCCGGAGCTGACGCGGCGGATGAATTCGGCCGTTTTCCCCGGCAGCCAGGGAAGCATTCACCTGAATGTGATTGCGGCCAAGGCGGTTTGTCTGGGCGAAGCAATGCAGCCTTCATTTCAGGTGTATGCGCGGCAGGTGGTGGAGAATGCCCGCACGCTGGCCGCTACCCTTCAGGAGCGTGGCTACCCGGTGCTGACGGGCGGGACGGATACCCACGTGCTGCTGGTGGATTTGAAGCCGAAGGGGTTGACGGGGGATGTGGCGGAGAAGCGGCTGGAAGCGGCGTTTATTACCAGCAATAAAAATTCGATTCCGGGCGACCCGGTGAACCCGAAGAAGTGGACGGGGGTGCGGCTGGGTTCGTCGGCGGGGACGTCGCGGGGGTTTGGGGTGGCGGAGTTTGCCCAAATTGGGGGGCTGATTGCGGATGTGTGGGATGGTGGGGAGGAAACGGCCGTTCTTTCCCGCACCCAGCAAGCCGTTTCTGACCTTTGTCTGCGCTTCCCGACGTATGGAAACGGCCGTTTGTAAAAAAATAGAGACTAAGAGACTGGGAGATTGAGAGATTGAGAGACTACAGTCTCTTAGACTCCCAGTCTCCTAATCTCCCACCCATGAAGGAGTTTTTCCATGCAAGCCATTCAAATCACCGCCCCCGGTGAAACACAGTTTGTTGAAGTAGACATTCCAACCCTTAAGCCCGGCCACGCCCTCATACGCACCCAGCGGCTGTCGCTGTGCGGCAGCGATGTTTTCTTTTTGCACTACATGCCCGCCGATTTTTACCCCGCGCCCGTCGGAGCAACGGGGCATGAAGTGGTGGGCGAGGTGGTGGCTGTGGACGCACCGGGCAGCGGCATCAACGTGGGCGACGTGGCCCTGGTGATTGCGCCAGAGCAAACAGCCATGGCCGAATATTATTTGGCGCAGGCTGAAAACGTGTTGCGCCTGCCTCCCGGCCGGCCGATTGAGGAGCTATTACAGGCCCAGCAGCTTGGCACCGTCATTTACGCTTGCCGCCAATTGCCCAACGTCGTGGGCAAGGACGTGGCGATTGTGGGGCAGGGTTCGGCCGGGCTGTGGTTTGATTTTATGCTGCGGCGATTGGGGGCACGGCGCATTATTGCCATTGATTTGCAGGCGCACCGGCTGGCGGCCGGCCGCTATTACGGCGCAACCGACACCATCCACAACGGCGGTGAAAACGCCGGGCTGGACGTGGCCGCTTCGGTTCAGGAATTGACGCAGGGGCAAATGGTGGATGTGGCGGTCGTTGCCGCCGGGGAGGTGGATGCCGTCAACCTGGCTGTGTCGCTGATCAAAATGAACGGGCTACTGTTCTGCTTTGGTGTGCCGCATGAGCAGCAGTTTGTGTTTGATTACGGCCGTTTTTTCCTGCAAAACCTGCAAGCCAAAGCCGTCGTTGGCGCCTACGCCGAACCCGGTCACGCCTCCACCTGGCTGGCAATGGAGATGATCGCCAACGGCACGATAGATGTGGCTCCCATCCTCACCCATCGCTTCCCGTTCTCCCAGGTTCCCGCCGCCTACGAACTTCAGCGCACCCGCGACGAAGGCTCTATTAAGATTGTGATTGAAATGCCGTAAACATGGCTTGCCTGAAGAAGTGAAACAGGACGCAGATTTTTATGAAACGATTGACCTTTCCCCAACCCTTTTCACATGCTCATCCCCCGGTTGCCAATGTCAATACTTTGATTGATGCCCAGGAGACGTGGGGGGAGCGTGCTTCTGATTGGGTGGCAACGGCCGTTGGTTCCTGGCGTTTTATCATTGGGCAAAGCTTTTTGCTGGTGCTGTGGGCCATCTTAAACGTCACCGCCTGGATTAACCATTGGGATCCCTACCCGTTTATCCTGATGAATCTGGTAATGTCGCTGCAAGCGGCCTTCACCGCCCCGGTCATTATGATGAGCCAAAATCGGCAGGCGGCGCGTGACCGGGTGGAGGCGCACAATGATTTTATGATTAACCAAAAGGCCGAAGAGGAAATCCGGGCTGTCTTGACGCATTTGGAAGCGCAAAATGCGGCCCTGGCCGAGATTCACGAAGAATTAGCCCAGTTGCGCTCTCAGCTAAATTTAACCGCAGGGTCTCCTACCTTTAACGATACGCCGTAAAAAGGGAGAAAAAGATTCGTTTATTCGTTGTTATTCGTTGTTGCTGTGCGAAAACTGTCAACGAATTAGAAACGAGTAAACGAATCCTTTCAATAAGTTGCGGCAGAGTTGTAAATCTGCAATGCGGGGTCAGTTAACCGCTTACGCTTTGTTTACCCTGGGATATTGAGAAGATACTTTTTGTCCGCGAAAATCCGCTCCGATCCACGTTATCCGCGTATCCGTTTTCTTTTTCCAACAGGCTGCTAGTTGCGCCACGTTTTATACTGGTTGATGAGGCCGTTGGTAGAGCTGTCGTGGGTGGAAACGGCCGTTTCCTCCCCCAACTCCGGCAAAATCGCTTTCGCCAATATCTTCCCCAACTCCACCCCCATCTGGTCAAACGAGTTGATATTCCACACAACTCCCTGGGTAAAGATTTTGTGTTCGTAGAGGGCAATCAGCGTACCAAGCGTGGTCGGGGTAATTTTCTCCACCAAAAATGAGTTCGTGGGCTTGTTGCCGACAAACGTTTTGGCGGCGGCCAATAGTTCAAGTTGCGTCCCCGTTTCTCCGGCGGCGGCCAGCTCTGCCCGCGCTTCAGCCGTCGTGCGCCCCTTCATCAAGGCTTCGGTTTGGGCAAAATAGTTGGAAAGCAAAATGGGGTGGTGGTTGCCCACCGGGTTGTGGCTTTGCGCCGGAGCCAGAAAATCACAAGGGATAAGCTTGGTGCCTTGGTGGATGAGTTGGTAGAAGGCGTGCTGGCCGTTGGTGCCGGGCTGCCCCCAAATGACGGGGCCGGTGGCGTAATCAACGGCCGTTCCTGCCTTATCCACCCGCTTGCCATTGCTTTCCATGTCGCCCTGCTGAAAATAGCTGGCAAAATGCTCCAGATATTGGTCATAGGGCAAAATGGCGTGGGTTTCCGCCCCCCAAAAGTTGTTGTACCAGATGCCCAGGGCGGCCATGATGACGGGGATATTTTGGGCGAAGGGGGTGGTGCGGAAATGGTTATCGGCGGCGTGGGCGCCAGCCAGCAGCGCCTCGAAGTTGTCCATGCCGATGGCGAGGGCGATGGAGAGGCCGATGGCAGACCAGAGGGAGTAGCGACCGCCGACCCAATCCCAAAATTCAAACATGTTGGCGGGGTCTATGCCGAATTGCCGAACGGCCGTTTCGTTGGTCGAAAGGGCGGCAAAGTGGCGGGAAACGGCCGTTTCATCCCCCGCCGTCGCCAGCAGCCACGCCCGCGCCGTCTGCGCGTTGGTCATCGTCTCCTGCGTCGTAAACGTTTTGGAGGCCACCAGAAAGAGGGTGGTTTCCGGGTTCACCCGCTTTAGCACCTCGCTGATGTCGGTGCCGTCTACATTGGAAACAAAGTGGGAGCGCAGGCGGGGGTGGGCGTAGGGTTTGAGTGCCGACACCACCATTTTTGGCCCCAAATCGGAGCCGCCGATGCCGATATTTACAATGTCGGTGATGGGCTTATTCGTGTAGCCCAACCAGTCGCCGGAGCGCACCGCGTCGCTAAAGCGGCGCATGTGTGCCAGCACTCGGTTAACCCCCGGCATCACGTCTTCGCCGTCCACCACAATGGGGCGGTTGCTGCGGTTGCGGAGGGCGACGTGCAGCACGGCTCGCTGCTCGGTACTGTTGATTTTGGTGCCGGTGAACATGGCTTCAATGGCTGCGGACAGCCCGGCTTGCTCAACCAATGCCAGCAGCAGCGTCATCGTTTCGTCGGTGATGCGGTTTTTGGCGTAGTCGAACAGCAGATCGTCGCCGAGGCGGAGGGAGAAGCGGGAAAAACGGCCGTTATCCCCGGCAAACAAATCGCGCATATGAACATCGGCCATGGCCTGCTGGTGCTGCACCAGCGCCTGCCAGGCGGGGGAGGTGGTTAGGGTAGACATAGTTTGGGAAGTCGTCGGTAATCAGTAATGTCGTTGCACGACCACTTCGTGTACGGTAATCAGTCAACCGATTACTGATCACTGATTACCGATTACCGTAATTGATACTGCTCCATAATCCCCTGCAACTTATCCAGAGGCAGGGCATGGACGGTGTGGTTGTGGAAGCCGGTCATGGTTTCGGCGGCGCAGAGGGCGTTGATGATCGCTTCTTCAACGGCTTCGGCGGTAGCGTCGAAGAGGTCGTCCATTTGGCGATGGGGTAGCATGTGGAGGGGACGCAGGAAGGTGTCGCTTTTGGCGGGCAGATGGTTGCCGGTGGAGAAGGCCAGGAAGATGTCGCCGCTGCCGTTGTGACCGGTGCCGCCCACGCGAGACAGCCCGACGGTGGCTCGCCGCGCCAGCCGCTGGCACTGGGTGGGGATGAGGGGGGCGTTGGTGGCGATGATGACGATGATGGAGCTGGAGGGGAGTAACGGCCGTTTCCAGTCCGGCCGGGGTGCATCTTCCTCCGCAATCAGCCGACCCACCGGTACGCCATCCACGCGGAACAGCTTGCGGTCGCCATAGTTAGCCTGCACCAGCACCCCCAGCACATAGTCGCCTTCGGCTAGAGCCACCACCCGCGACGACGTGCCAATGCCCCCTTTGAACTCGTGGCAAATCATCCCCGTGCCGCCGCCGACGTTGCCCTCGGCCACCGCGCCGCCAGCGGCGTTGCGGTACGCTGCCAGGGCGTGGTCTTTGGTCAAGTGAAAGGCGTTGATGTCGTTGAGCCAACCGTCGTAGGTTTCGGCCACCACCGGCAGCAAAAAGCTGTCGAGATACCCCAGCGATTCGGAAATTTCGACCAGCGTGTCGCGCACAACGCCGACTTGGTGGGTGTTGGTGATGCCGATGGGGGAGCCAAGCATCCCGGACTCTTCCAGCCAGGGAATGCCGGTCATTTCGCCGTTGCCGTTAAAGGAGTGGTAGCCAGCGAAGCAATAGTTGTGCCATTCGTCGCCGCCGCGTGGCAGCACCATCGTCACGCCGGTACGGGCAAGGCGCGGCTCGTCATAGATGACGGTGCTGTGGCCGACGGTGACACCGGGTACGTCGGTAATGGCGTTATGGGGACCAGGGGGAAAGTGACCCAGGCTAATGCCGAGGTCGCGGAGACGGATGCGCTTCATCATATCTATTGAAACGTTCAACTTCTTCGGAGAAGTTGAACGTTTTGCCCAAGTTTACGCAGAGTACGGGAACCAGCCTTGAATCCTGTAAATCCTGTAAATCCTGTCAAAAAATAATGAGCGCGATTTTACCAGCCTTTATCCCTTCCAACCAGAAGCCAGCCGCCGCCAGCTAAACGCCGTATCTGACAGCAAGTTGCCTGATTTGAAGAAGCGGCCGGCCAGCACAATAAACAAATAGGTGGTGCCAACCAGGGCCAGCACGCTGACCAGAAGCTGCCAAGCAGGCACATCGCCCACTGCCAGCCGCGTGACCATTGCGCTGGGGGAGCTAAACGGGAAGAGGCTGAGGGCGACAACGAGCGGATGGTTTGGCTCTTCGGCAAAAAGTGGCCCAAACATCAGCGTGGGCATCAGCGGAATGACCAGGATCCAGATGGCTTGCCCCCCTTCGCGGGCATTGGTTGCCAACGCCCCCACGGCCGACATGATGGCGGCAAAAAGCAGGTAGCCTAGCAGCAAAAAGAGCATGGCCCAAACAAAAAAGCCGGACGGGAAGGCAAAGGAGGTAAACTGCATCACCGTGGCGGCGCGATTTAGAATCAACATGCCGCCGCCGACCCAAACAACGAGCTGAATGGCAACGATGACGCTCATGGCGATGATTTTGCCAATCATAAGCTGCGTTGGATCCAGACTGAGCAGCAAAATTTCCACGGTGCGGTTCTCTTTTTCCGCCACCACGCTTCGCATCATGTAGCTGCCCCCCATGATGAGCAGGAAGTAGAACAGGTAGGGCATGACGCGGGCGACGATGATTGCCATACCCAGGTTGCTGCTTTCATCGGCAGAGGCGGGGGGCTGTAGGCGGTGCATTTGGGTGGCGGCGCGGGGGGTGGGGTTTTGCACTACGGCGGCAAGCTGGGTGTCGCCGGTCAGGTTGGCGGTGATGAGATAGGTCAAGGCCCAATCATAGCTGCCGTTAAAGGCGACGCTGCTGCTGTCGCCGCCGCTCAAAAGCTGGAATCCCCGGTCGTAAATGACAATTTCGCCGCCATCGGTAAAGTCGGCGGGGATGACAACGTATTGGGTGATGTCGCCCTGGTCGAGGGCAGCCTGGGCGGTGGTTTCGTCAGGGAAGGGGAGGAAAAGGTGGGGTGGGAGGTCGTCGGGGGTGAGGGTGATGAGGTTGGCGTGGTCAACCAGCCCAATGCGGGGTGGGGTGGATTGGTCGGCGGAGGCGGGGGTGGTTGGGGTGGCGGGGGCGTTGTTCTGGGTGGCGAGGTAGGCGTTGGTTCCCATGAGCAGGGCGGGCATGAGCAGGGTCATGATCCAGAAGGAGCGTTGCCGGAGGACGAAGGCGACGTCGTGTTTGATGACTAGCCAGATGGTTTTCATAGGTTGGAATGGGACGCGGACGAACGCGGACGAACGCGGATGAATGATGGCCTGTTGGTCGTTGGTCGTCTGTCGTCGGTCATCGGTCTTTTAACTGCTGCGGAGGGCAGCAACGGCCGTTTTCCACGACAGCGGCTGACCATATTGCAACATGCCAATACGAAAGATGCGCGAGGCGACCCAGACGGCAAAAACGGCCGTTATTACCAAAATAACCCAGCTTGCCCCAAGCTGCCATAGCGGCACCGACCCCAGCCCCCAGCGCAGCGAGACGGTGAGGAAGGCGGTGGTGGGGAAGAGGGTGAAGGCAACCGCCAGCGGTGCATTGGGATTTTCGATGATGATAGCGAGAAGAAAGATGGGCAAAATAAACAGAAAGTTGAGCAGCCCGGCCACCTGTTGCCCTTGCTGCAGGTTGGGGACGATGCTGCCGATGGCGACCATGATGCCGGCGATGAGGGCGAAGGCGGGGAGGAAGAAGAGGGCCATGATGAGGAGGTAGGCCCAGGGAATAACGGCCGTTTGCAGCATTGGCACAAACGGTTGGGCAGCCAGCAGCCCCACCACCACCGTTAGCCCATAGATGCCAAGCTGCGTCAGTGCCACCCCCAGCAGACCGATGGTTTTGCCGCCGATAAGCTGGAAGGGAGAAAGCGAGGTGAGCATGATTTCCATGGTGCGGTTCTCTTTTTCGTCAGCCACCACCTGAATCATGTAGCCGGAGGCCGACATGGTGGCGATGAAGAAGATGAAGGTGGCAAAGAAGGGGAGGATGATGTTGATGATGCTGGCCGAGCTAAAAGTGCGGCCGCTGTCGAGGTCGTTAACGATGACGGCTGGGCCATCGAGAAGCTGCTGCCGCAGGGCGGGGTCTAGCTGCCGGGTGTAGTTGAGGCGCACAAAGTCATCAAAAGCGCCCCAGATATCGCCGTTGGGCGGCTCTTCCATAAAATAGAGGTCGGTTTGGCGCGGGTTGGGGTAGGTGGCGGGCAGGACAAAGAAGGCTTGTATGTCGCCGTTTTCCAGTGCTGCCTGGGCGGTGGCTTCGTCGGGAAAGGGGCGCAGCTCTACGGTGGCGTCGGGCTGGTTTTGCCACAGGGTGGGGTCGAGCTGGTGGGTGTGGTCTACGTAGCCTAACGGCCGTTTATCCGCCGTACTCTCCCCCACCAAAATCGCCAGCCCAATCACCGCCGCCATCCCCAGCGGAATCAGCAGCGTCGTCAGCACAAACGCCCGTCGCAGCACCATCCGCCGGTATTCATGTTTTGCCACAAGCCAGAAGTTGTTCATATGCCGTCCGGCAATCGGTAATCAGTAATCGGTAATCAGTGACCAGTACTGATTACCGATTACCGATTACTGATTACTTCTTCCCCCCACCACCTGCACAAAAATATCATCCAGCGACGGCTCGGCCAGTTCAAAGCGGGTGATGCGGTTGGTGGGTTGCGCCAACAGTTGTTGCAACACGGCTTGCGGGTCGGTGCCAACTTGCAACCCCATTTCCCAGGTGCCATTGTGGTGGCGCACATCCAGCACCCCCGGCACCTGGCTAAAATCCCCTTGCCCTTCCAGCACAATGGCGTTTCCGGCAAAGTTGCGCTTGATTTCGTTGACCAGCCCATACAGCACGCTGCGCCCCCGGTTGATCAGCACAATGCGGTTACACAACGCTTCCACCTGGTGCATCTGGTGCGTGGACATGATGATGGTTTTACCGGCCGCCCGCTGCTCCTCAAAAATCTGCTTCACCAGCCGGGTATTCACCGGGTCAAGCCCGGAAAACGGTTCGTCAATGATAATCAGATCGGGGTCGTGCAGCAGCGTGGCGATAATTTGCGCCTTTTGCTGCATTCCCTTGCTCAGGGTTTGGATTTTTTGCTGCCGCTGTTCGGCCAAATCGAGCCGCTCCAGCCATTCGCCCAGCCGCTGCCGCGCCGTTTTTTCGTCCACGCCTTTTAGCTGCGCCAGATAGAGGAGGGTGGTTTCCAGCTTTTCCTCTTTATACAGGCCGCGCTCTTCGGGCAAATAGCCAATGCGCCGCTTTTTGTCCAGAGTGAGGTCGCCGCCAAAGATGGCAATTTCGCCCGCGTCGGGCTTGAAAATGTCCATCATCAGCCGCAGGGTGGTAGTTTTGCCCGCGCCGTTTGGCCCCAGCAGCCCAAAAACTTCGCCAGGGCTGACGGTGAAGGAGACATCGGCCACGGCTTGAACGGCACCAAATCCTTTGGCGAGGTGGGAAACAATGATTGTGTGCATATAAACAATTGAACCGCAGAGGGCGCAAAGATTTTACGTCTTCTTTTTCTTTGCGCCCTCTGCGAACTTTGCGGTTCAAAATTCTGACAGATAAACTGCGCCTAATCGCTGTAGACGCGGACGTTACCGGCGGAAATGGTGAGGCGGACGCGGAGGGGATCGGTGGCGGTGTTGAAGTTGTCGCTTTGCCACACTTCGTTGTTGTCGTTTTGGGAGATGCGGGTTAAACGGCCGTTTTCCACATTAAAACTACCCACAGCCCGATCCACCGTAAATTGCACCGCCCGATCCGCTGGCACATGCACCACCATGTTTCCGGCACTCATGCCAATTAGTAAATCTTGCTGCCCTTCGGCCGGCAGCGTCAGTTCCATTGTACCAGCATTTGTCTGAATGTCGCTCATGTAGCTGCCGTTAGGCAGCAGCATGGTAACGCGGCTGGCGTTGGCTTCCACCTGAAGCTGGGTCAGCGTTAGCTGTCGCAGGTCAAGGTCGGAGGCGTTGGCGTTGAGGGAGAGGACGAGGGCGGTGGGAATACGGCCGTTAAGCCCCACCTCCCACCGATCCAGCATACCCATATTGCGCCAACTGCCGGGATTAAAAAGCCATACCCCTTGCTGCTGGCTTGTGTTTAGCTCCACCTTGGCCTCGCTTCCAATGCGGCTGGTGTCAAAAATCAGCTCATCAAAATAAGTCACATCCCCTTCGATAATCTGCTGACTGTCTTCCAAAGCATACAAGTTTAGCCCTGGCACATCGGTGGTAATATGGACAGTTGCTTTGCTCACATCTGCGCCACTGACAGGGAATGTGATGTGGTCGGTGTTGAATTCGGTTTGGCCGAAGCTAAAGAGCGGCCAGCGCGGTGCGGTTGGGGCGGTGAAGAAGACCAGATAGCCAAAGGTAGCAATGGCAAGAATCCCGACCAGCAGGCTGAACAGGCTGCCAAATGGCTGCCGCAGTTGACGCACCAGAATGTTAGCTCCGGCAAAGATCAGCATGAGCGGCCAGAAGCGAGCCAATGCCCACCAGTTGAAGCTGGGCAAAATGCCCATGTTGTAGAGCAAAAAGTAGATGCCAAGCACAATGAGAACGAGAGGCCCTACCATTGAGGGTGCTTCTCGTCGCGGTTGGCGAACGGTTGTATCAGACATATTTTTCACCTATTGCCACGCCGGCCGCAGGTTCTTTACCAGAATCCACAGCCCCAGGCCAATGATAAGCAGCGGCCAAACATAGTGTGCCATGCCAAATCCGCTAATGCCGATGATGAGTTCAAAGAAGACACCAAAGGCGATAAAGAGTAGAAGGCCGATTCTGGTTAAATCCTTGCCGCTTTTGATAGATTCTTCCCGGCTGAAGCGATAGCCCCAGAGCATGAGACCCAGGCCAACGGCCGTTGGTGCTACCAATGCCCAGGCATAGGCCCAGCTTGCCCAGAAGCCTGTCACCAGTTGGAAGAGCAGCAGCAGCCCGATGGCGGTAAAGATGCTGCCGATGATGACGGCGGCTTCGCCGTTGGCTTCACTGGTCATGGCATAGCCAACGAGGAACAGGCCGGGAATGATCATGAAGAACGGCCATAAGTAGGCTCCGATGTGGATGTTGAAGAGCGAGGTGAGCAGGAAGAGGAGACCGATGAGGATCAGGAATCCGCCAAAGAGAATGGGAACGAGGCGGGAATCTTGCTTTTTTATCTGCTGAACGTTGTTTTCACCGTTCATGATAGACCTCCTGTAAAAAATTGGACGCGGACGACCACGGACGAACACAGATAAATCGGTGAAATCTGCGAAGTCTTTGATTATTTGTTATGCGTTGTGGTGTGCGTTGCCGCTGGTAAGGTGGAGAAGATGGGGGATAACGGCCGTTTTTTCACCGTCACCCTCTTATCAACCCTGTTACCCTGTACGTGGTTTGGTGCTGCGAGTTGCGTGAAGACACAATGACGTATGATGCCAGTATGCCATGAGGGGGAGGGAGAGGGAAGTGACAAACGGCCGTTTGCCCCACGCTAAACATCACAAACCCTGAAAAAGCGATTTGGTGATAAATGTCACTTGCCACATTCCTGTCATCGGCGTACAAATTGTTTGTGATATGATAAGGAACGAAGATTAAATAAGTGGCGCAAGAAGTTCAACTTCTCAGAAGAAGTTGAACTTCTAAATGGACAGTTATTTAATTCCCATTCCTAAGGTGACTGTCTGTTTGGTTTAGATACAAGGAGGTAGACGAATGAACCAATACGTCAAAATGGCTTGGCGTAACGTCTGGCGCAACTGGCGGCGCACCCTCATCGCCACCGTCGCCATTATCCTGGGTCTCATTCTGCTCATCTTTATGGATGCCGCCATCAGAGGCTCCGACCAGGCCATTTATGGCAACGCCGTGCGGCTATACGGCGGCAACGTCCAGGTACACGCCCCCGGCTTCCGCGATAAATCCAGCCGCCTGCCCCTGCTCCCTCTTGATAACGCCGATCTTGTCATTGAAAAAGTGCAGACCAAACCCAACGTGGTGGCCGTTGCCAAGCGCATCAACACTGGCGGCATGGTCAGCAACCGCGAAGGGGCGTATCCGGTGAGCATTACCGCTATTCAGCCGGAAAGCGAGGTGGCGGTTAGTTTGATTGCGGCCAATATCGTTAACGGCCGTTTTTTGCAGGGTGACGATGAAGAAAACATCCTCATTGGGCAGGAGATGGCAACGCTGCTAAACGTGGCCGTTGGCGACCGGGTGACGCTGCTGGGGCAGCGCAAGGATCAATCCATGCGTCAGGCTACCATGACCATTGTCGGCATCTACAGTCTGGGGCTGGGGGATGCGGAAAAAGGGCTGGTCTACATCAATTTGCCCACGGCACAGCGGCTTTACAATCTGCGGGAGCAGGAAACGGAAGTGACGATTACGCTGGATGCGGTGGGGCAGGAGGATGCGCTCATTCGCAGCCTGGCACCCGAGCTGCCCAATTACGAGATTGATTCCTTTGATACGCTGCGGCCGGAGATACGGGAGACATTGGCAACCAAGGGGGCAGCAACGGCCGTTATTGGCTTCATCGTCCTGCTCATGGCCGCCATCGGCATCCTCAACCTCATGCTCATGGCTGCCTATGAACGCACCCGCGAAATGGGCGTGCTGGCTGCATTGGGCATGAAAGGGCGGCAAATCATGGGGCTGTTTTTGCTGGAAGGGATGTTTATTGGCGTAGTTGGCGGTGTACTGGGCTGTTTGGTCAGTTGGCTGCTGGTTTGGGTCGTGGCGCGGGTTGGCATTGACCTGTCTTATGCCCAGGGAACTGGCGACCTGACGGCACTGCTGGGCAGCCGCCTCTATCCCAGCATCCCGCTGGTCAACATTGCCTACTATGGCGTGATGGTTGTCTTTATCGCCGCCCTTGCTTCGCTGATTCCTGCCTGGCAAGCATCCCACAACGAGCCGGCCGAGGCGTTGCACCATATATAGGAAGCTGTTGTGTATTGCGTATTGCGTAAGGGATACGCAATACCCGTTCACGGCGAAAAACGAGAGGGAGAAACGGATATAAACCATGGCACTCACAAAATTCTGGGTAATTGCTTATCGTGACCTAGTGCGGAATCGGCGGCGCACGGTGTTGACGATGCTGGCGGTGGCGCTGGGGATGATGGTGCTGATTATGATGAGCGGCATGTTTTCCGGCGTGACGCAGGGGGCGCTGCGGGAAAATATTCGGCTCAACACCGGTCATTTGCAGCTTCGCGCTGAGTCGTATGAGGTGGAGAAACTGAGTTTGCTGGCGAAAGATTTGCTGCCGGATAGCCAAACGCTGGCGGTGCAGGTGCAGGCCATGCCGCAGGTGGAGTCGGTGGCTCCCATTTTGTGGATGAGCGGCATTTTAAGCACCAGCCGGGAATCAGCCGGTCTTCAGGTGACGGGGATTGACACAACGGCCGTTTTTCACGCCCCCATTCGTGACGGCATCGTGGGCGGCAGCTACCTTGCGCCCGACAGTCGCGGCCAGATTTTGCTGGGCAGCAATTTGGCCGAAGAAATGGGCATTGGCGTGGGGCAGCGCGTCAGCCTGGCCATCGGCACAGCCGACGGTGGGCTGGACGAGGCGATCTTTACCGTGGCCGGGCTGTTCGACACCGGCATCCCCAGCTATGACCAAAACACCGTGGTCATGCCCCTGGCGCAAGCCCAGGCCTTTGCCCGCACCGGCGACCGCGCCAGCACGCTCATTGTGATGCTGCACAACCAGGAAGATACCGACAGCGTGGCGGCGGCGTTGCAGCAGCCAGGTATCAAGGTGCTGCCCTGGCAGGAATTAAACGGCATCTTCCTGGAGCTGATGCAAACGGGGCTGGGCTTCTATTATATGATCTACACCATCGTGATTTTGGTGGTGGCGGTGCTGATTGCCAATACGCTGCTGATGTCGGTGTTTGAACGGACGCGGGAAATGGGGATTTTGGCGGCGTTGGGGATGAAGGGGCGGCAGATTATGGTGATGGTGTTGTTTGAGGCGATGATTTTGGCGTTGGCAGGAACGGCCGTTGGGTTCATCTTCGGCTCTGGCATTGTTTCCTGGTTAGCCACCGTTGGCATTGATATTGGTAATGGGGCTGCATCAGCCGTGGAAGGAATGGCACTGGGCAGCAAAATGTACCCCGTGTTTGCCCCCGGCCAGGCTTTTGTACTGGCACTGTTTTTGTTTGCCATCGTCACCCTTGTCTCCCTTTATCCTGCCCGCTTTGCCGCCAAACTGGAACCCGTTCAGGCATTGCATACCCTGTAGCTGTTCTTGGAGCGAATAAGATTCCTGACTCCCAAGACTCCGTTCGGAATGACATTGCATAAAGAGAGTTAGACATGTCTGTTATTGAGCTGGAGAATGTAACAAAAATATACACCCTGGGCGAAGTGGAAACACGCGCTCTGGATAACGTTTCCTTGACGATTGAAAAGGGAGAATTTGCCGCCATTGTTGGCCCATCTGGCTCTGGCAAGACGACGATGCTGCAAATGATGGGGTGTCTTGACAAGCCCAACAGCGGCGTGGTGAAAATCAACGGCCATAGCGTGAGCCAACTGAGTGCCAACCGGCAGGCCGATTTGCGGCGTGAGGAGATTGGCTTTGTCTTCCAGTTTTTTGCCCTGGTGCCGGTGCTGTCGGCCTATGAAAATGTGGAACTGCCGCTGTTGCTTAATGGCATTGTGGCCGATGAGCGCAAGCGTCGAACCATGTCGCTGCTGGATGCCGTCGGGTTAACCGACCGCGTTAACCACCGGCCTGACCAGTTGAGCGGGGGGCAGCAGCAGCGGGTTGCCATTGCGCGGGCACTGGCAACACAGCCATCGCTGGTGCTGGCTGATGAGCCGACGGCCAATCTGGATACGGCCAACGGTCAGCAGGCGATGGAGATTATGCAGCGGCTGAACGAAGAAACGGGAACGGCGTTTGTCTTCGCCACCCATGATGAGCAGGTTATTTCGTTTGCCCGGCGGGTCATCAAAATGCGCGACGGCCGTATTGTGGATGCAGGTATGTGAGGAGAGATTCGGAGAAGTCAGAACAGCATCGCGGATGACGCGGATGTGGCCGGATTTACACGGATTTTTGTCTTCATCCGCGAAAATCCGCTTTGATCCGCGTTATCCGCGCATCTATTTTCTTTTCCTGTTAAGCTGTTAACGGTCGCGTTTTCCTTCTTTGTGCGTTTCCTTGCGCTTTTCTTTTTTCTTCTTTTTGGCGTGGTGTTTTTCGCGCTCGGCCTCTTGCAGCAGCTTTTTTTCTTTTTTCCCTTTTTGTCGTTTTGGTTTCTTTTTGAGTGAATCTGTTTCGTCCATGATACACACTCCCAATTGATAGATTAGCGGAAAAAACGGCCGTTTATAAGTGAGCAATATCACGTCAGGAGCGGATAAAGATCAGTTTTGGTTAGCCCCCAAAAAGCGTATGCTTCCCATACGGGTTTGTTTATTGGGGAGCCAAGGTGGGAAATGGACGAACAAAAGCAACTGTTTTCGCCCCGTGTTGTGATCCAACTGGTCATTGTGGTCATCCTCATCCCCTTCCTGCCGCTGCTGGTTTCCGGGCGGTGGAATTGGTGGGAAGCGTGGGTGTTTGGCGTGGTCTATGCCCTCGGCTTTGTCATCAGCCGCCTGCTGGTGGCACAGCGTCACCCCGACCTGCTGGCTGAACGCGCCCATTCGCTGGAGCAGGAAAATGCGAAGTCGTGGGACAAGGTGTTGGCACCGATTGTGGCTTTGGGCGGGGCGGTGCTGCTGCTGGTGGCTGGGCTGGATGTGCGTTTTGGCTGGTCGGCCGGCTTTAGTATGCCGCTCAAAATTGTAGCCTTGCTGCTGATCGTGGCTGGCTATGCCTTTGGCACCTGGGCCATGCTGGCAAACCGCTTCTTCTCCGGGCTGGTGCGAATTCAAACCGAACGCGGCCATCACGTTGTTTCCACTGGTCCCTATCGCTGGGTGCGCCACCCCGGCTATGCTGGTGCTGTTGTGACCTATTTCACCATGCCCGTTGTTCTGGATTCAGCCTGGGCGTTTGTCCCCGCCGTCTTGCTAACCATTGCGCTTGTCATTCGCACGTGGTTGGAGGACCAAACGTTGCAGGGGGAGCTGGTGGGCTACGCTGAATATGCCCGGCAGGTGCGGTATCGGCTGCTGCCGGGGGTTTGGTAGTTGCGATTGATATTACTTGTGTGAAATGATGGAGAATGATGATGAATAAAAGAGAGTTGGTTTTAAGTTTGCTGGATGCCGACAAGCCGCAGGAAGTGGTTCCGGCCGGCTTTTTTATTCACTTTGACCCCCGCTTCCATTTTGGGCAGGCGGCGGTGGACAAACATCTGGAATATTTTCGCTACACCGACATGGATGTGGTCAAGATCCAGTACGAAATCAAGTTTCCCTACCAGCCCGACATTCAAAAGCCGGGCGATTGGGGCAAGCTGCCGCTGCTGACGGAGGAGTTTTTCCAGCCGCAGTTGGCGGCGGTGGAGGGGCTGGTGAAGGCGGCCAAAAGCGAGGCCGTCGTTATTGTGACGCTCTATTCGCCGTTTATGTGCGCCCGCCAGGCCAGCAATATGCTCATTGAGCAGCATCTGCGGGAAAATCTAGACCAGGCTAAGAAGGGGATTGAGATTGCGGCCGAAAGTTTGCTGAACTTTGTCCGGGCGTGTATCCGTCTGGGCGTGGATGGTTTTTACACCTCAACGCAAGGGGGCGAGCGGGATCGGTTTGGCGGCAGTTCGGTGTTTACTGACTGCATCAAGCCGGCCGACCTGCTGCTGATGGAGGAGATCAATCAGAAATGTCTGTTCAACGTTTTGCACGTTTGCGACTATGCCTATGACTATGACGACCTGACCCCGTTTCTGGATTATCCGGGACACGTGGTGAACGTCAACCAGCGGGTTGGGGGCGAGGTGCTGGCGGGGCAGAAGATTGCGGAGCTGTTTAAACGGCCGTTTATGGGTGGCCTCGACCGCAAAGGCATCATCGCCACCGGCAGCCCGGCCGACGTGCAGCAAGAAGTAGAGCGCGTTCTGCAACAGGCACCGGACAAATTCTTCCTGGCGGCGGACTGCACCCTGCCGAATGATGTGGATTGGGAGAATGTAAAAACGGCCGTTGCCACTGCCCACGGGTATCGGCAAAAATGACATCCCAAGTGGAAGGATGAAACGGCCGTTTGTTCACCATGTCAACATCAAAAGGGCTGATGGGTTAAACGGCCGTTTTTCCCTCCTTCTCCCCCTCCTTCACCAAAGCCTCAATGTCCACTTCCTCCAGATAGCAGGGTACATCCACCTTTTTCAGCGGTGGCATGTGGGCAATGACGGCCAGGGGGAGTTCAGAAACGGCCGTTTTCTTCCCCTTCTTCTTCTTTTTCACAACTTTCATCTTCTCGTTCATTGCAACCTCTCGTTTATCCTGTATGTCCCTTGCCAAAAAACCGTTGGGCAAACGCGGCCACACCCCAGGTAAGATCCAAGCATCATTACTCAAGGACAACAAAACTGGCTAAGAAAGCATCAATTTCTCCTTGGGTCAATGGCATATGGCTTTGTCCAGGCACATACATATCGCTAAACAAAATCCGATAGAACGCATAAGTTTCAGCAAACTCTTCTGGAAAGTAAAGGTAAAGAACAGCATCAATTGTGAGAGCTTGACCGGCTTCTTCCTCATTGAACACGAACGTATAGGACATATAGTAGAATAACCGTTCCCCAACAACATGCTCTCCTTGTTCAACATTGGTAAGTTCATATGCCGTTGTCACGCTACGAAACATGTTGTCTAATTCCCAAGCTCTATAATCCTCAGCAACAGCCTCGGCCGTTATGCCGTCCCAAGGCTGTGCAACCCAACTAGGTGACAGATCAACTTTGGAGCCATCATCAGGCCATCCTCTTGTCAAGACAAGCTGATCACCATCTCCAATTTCGCTTGTCCACACGCCATCGGTAGGAGCCATAACCTCATACGATCCCATATGCACCATTTGTCCCGAAACGACATCTCCGGGTTGAGGTTCCCTGCGTAACGTGGCTACTCGCACTGCAATCTCTTTCTGATCGTCAGGCTCTAAGCCAAGCATCAAAGCTCGATCATAATCCTGCAATGCGGCCTCTATCTCACCCCTTTTTTCAAAGATGAAACCACGTCGCGCATAGGCAAGTGGGAACTCAGGCTCAAGTGCAATGATTTGATTAAAATCAGCAAGAGCAGCATCAAACTCTTCTAGGGCTAGGAGTAATGACCCACGTAACACGTATGCCTCAACATTTTTATCATCAAGCGCAATTGCGTGATCCAAATTATCCAATACAAGTGAAAGGATTTCTTGAGGCGAAAGATCCAGAACGAACTCTGTGCCATTAACCAGAAAGACCCAATATATTTGGCTACGTGCCAGATAAGCAGAGGGGAGTTCAGTATCTAGACTTATGGCCTTATCGAGATCTTCGAGGCTTTTGCGGGTCTCATGCATCTCTTTATAAGCTAAGCCACGGCCAAGGAAGGCTTCGGCTGCTTCGGGATCGAGTGAAATGGCTTCTGTAAAAGCTTTTTCTGCATCGCTCCAATCTTCAGCTTCCAGATAAGCATTTCCCTGTTCAATAGATTCTGCAGCTCGCACTTCTGGCGGTTCTTCAGTTGGCATAGCCGTCGGTGTGGCTGTTGGCGTGGGCGGGATAGATGTGGCGGTTGGTGGAAGTTCCGTTGGAGTTGTCGGAATGATGTGCCGTGGGTTCTTCGATAACGGCCGTTTGCTCCGCACGATCTTCCATAGCGGGTTCCCGTTCAGCTTCTGTTGCTGTTTGACAAGCAACCACAACAATAAGCAGCAAAACAGCTACAAGGCTAAAAATGTGTTTGATTTTGATGTTCTCGTTCATTGCAACCTCTCGCTTAGGAATGGGAATTAAATAAATAACTTGCCCATGTTAGAAGTTCAACTTCTCAGAAGAAGTTGAACTTCTTCCGCAATTTATTTAATCCGCGTTCCCTGGGAGCGCGGATTAAATGCCCCACAGAACTTCAACCATATGCTGTGGAGAAGTTCTGCATCTAATAAAATTCTCGTTCCTTATCCTGTATGCCCATTGCCAAAAAACCGCTGGGCAAACGCCGCCAATGGCGTTGGTGTAATCTTATACAGCGCGGCTGTTTGCTCCATGCCGATATACGCATCGGCCATTTCCAGCCCGACCATCATGGGAATCATGTCTGGTGGCAGCAGCGGCACGGGCGCGCCGGGGGCGACAAAGTTGACGGGCAGCGGCAGCCCAACGGCCGTTTCGACCGCCTTTACCACCTCGATCCATGAATACGAGGCTGGCCCACCGATGTAGATGGTTTGGTTGAAGGCGTCGGGGTTATGAACGGCCGTTACCGCATACGCCGCCACATCCCCCATAGACACAAACGCATGTTTCGTTTTCCCTTCCCCAATCAGCGTAATCGGCTGCTGTGCTTGCAGCGGCATCCCAATCACCGTGCCAATCCACACCTCCATAAACACACCCGGTTTCAGGATGGTGTAGGTCAGGCCACTTTCTTGCAGGTACGCCTCGCAAGCCCCCTTGGCGCTAAACAGCGGGTGCGGATGCTGCGGGTCGCTGCCATTGGCCGACATATAGATAAACTGCTGCACCCCTTGCGCCCTGGCTGCGTCAATCAAATGCTGCGTTCCCTGCCGATCTACCGTTTCAAACGTATCCTCACCGCCACGCAATGCCGCATTGGCCGTCGTGATCACCGTCTCCACCCCTGCGCAAGCCGCGTCCAGCGACGCCCTATCCTTCAAATCCCCATAGACGGCTTCGGCTCCGGCATCAAGCAGCGACTGCGGGTTGGTTGCCATGCCCTGCGCCGCCATCGCCATCGCTGGCGAATTGTGGCGCAATAGCACCCGAACCTGTTTACCCTGCGCTAATAGTTGGTGGGCAATCATCCCGCCCAACATCCCACTTGCACCAACAACGAGTATCATTTTTATTACCTCCCTAATCTTGGCGATCTAGAAGTTCAACTTCTCAAAAGAAGTTGAATTTCTTGTCCAACACAGTTCCAGAAGTTCAACTTCTCTCAGAAGTTGAACTTCTTGTCCAACACAGTTCCAGAAGTTCAACTTCTCTCAGAAGTTGAACTTCTTGCCCAACATCTTAGCGATCTACAGTCCAGAAGTTCAACTTCTCTCAGAAGTTGAACTTCTAAATCCCAACTTCTTGCCCAACTTGGTTCTGGACGATTACTAATAATCCACTAGTAACCAGGCACCATGATGTGAGCATTTTACTGATGAAGTACCAGGCTGGGTTTGCAAACGGCCGTTCAATGGGGCGAGATGAATTCACCCGCCAGAAAGACCAGCAGCAAGGCCCCAACCACAGTCGAGGCGTAAACCAGTAGCGCCCTCTCTTTCTGCCTGACCAGAGCCAGGAGACCGACGATAAAGGCGGTAATGCCGGCCGCCATACCAGCCAGCATGGTGAGTGCCAAAGCCGGCCGTGCCGCAATATCCGCCAAAATCGTTCCACCGGCCGGGACTGCTGCGTACAGCGAATTTGTGAATGATGTGCCAATGACAAACAAGATTGGCATGACAACGATAAGCCCGACCGACCACTTACCTAATATCGTTTTGGGTACGATGCCCCAGAATTGTTTTGTCATGCTATTGCCCCTCTGCCAGCAAACCCTGAATGCCCAATGATTCAAACCATTTTGATGCGTGCAGCCACTACCTGGTTTTTTCCACAATCAGCAAAAAATCAACTTTGGCTGTCGCACCCATGACCTGGAACGTTGGTGAGACATAGGGAATGATTGACAGAACCTCGCCTTCCAACTGGTTTAAAAACAGCTCCAGCTTTTCCTGAGCCGTATCCTTTTTTACTTCAAGCCGATGAACCCGGTATTTCATTGCCAGCTCCTTTCTTCACATAATCTGAAGCTACCGAACATAATATTATGTGTTCACACGCGCCCCAAAATAAGCCACCATCTCATCCAGCGAGTTTAATTTGCCATAATCCGCTTCCGGCGTTTCCACGCCCAGCATTCTGTCCACCTCAATCAGGAAGTTGAGGAAATCAAACGAATCAATATCCAGTGCCTCGCGCACATTGACATCGGGTGCCAGTGTGGCAAAGTTTGCTTCTGGCGCAATCATTGCCAGTGCCTCCAGCAGCATCCCGCGAATTTCTGTTTTGTTCATAGCCATTGCTGTTGTCATCATAACCTCCACATCAATTATTCGGTGATTGTTCAGGCATAAGGCGTATGCAATACGCCCCTACTGTTTACCGACAACTGATTACCGTTTACTGTTGCCCCATCCAGGCCGGTTCCTCTAAATATTTCTTTAGCAAATCGAGGAATTTGCCGCCGATGCGGCCGTCGGTGGCGCGGTGGTCGGCGGCGAGGGTGGCGGTTAGCACCGGGCGCACGCCGATCATGCCGTTTTCCACCCACACCTGGTCGCTGATTTTGCCAAAGCCAACCAGCGCCACCTGCGGCGGGTAGATCACGCCAAACACCTTTTCCACCCCCAGGTCACCAAGGTTGGTGAGGGTGATGGTGGCATCGGTCATTTCGGAGCCGCGCAAACGGCCGTTTCTCGTCCGCATAATCAAATCCCGCAGTGCCGCCATCAGCTCATCCAGGCTCTTCAAGTCGGCATGGTGGATGGCCGGGGCGATTAGCCCACCCTGCCGCAGGGCAATGGCAAAGCCGATGTGGATCGCCTCCTGCGGCTGGTGTTCGTCATCGCGCCAGTAGCCATTCAGTGCCGGAACCTCGCCCAGCGCCCGCGCCACGGCTTTGATGAGCAAAACGGCCGTTAACAGCCTGTCCTTTAACGGCCGTTTCTGGTTCTCCCCCTCCAGCCACGCCAGCGCCGGAGCCATGTTAATCCGCGTTTCCAGATAGTAGTGGGGAATGTCGGCATTGGCGCGTGCCATCGCCCGCGCAATTGCCCGGCGCATCCCCGTTTGGAAATCGGCCGGCTCGGTGCGTGGCTCAGGCTTGGTGGCGGGTACGGGTGCCGCTTCCGGCTGCGCCGCCCGCTCAACGTCTTCCTTGCAAATCGCACCGTGGCTGCCCGTGCCGGTTAGCTGCTGCCAATCCACCCCCAGCTTTTCCGCCATCTTCCGCGCCACCGGGGTGATGTGGGGTGCTGCCGCCGGGGCAGCTTTCTTGGCTGCGGCTTGTTCCACATCAGCCAGGCTAATGACCTCACCCGAAAGCTGGCTGAGATCAACGCCCAGTTCTTGGGCGCGTTTGCGGGCGGCGGGGGAAATCTTGGGGCGTGGACGGCCACGGCCGTTTGTAACCAGCGGCTTCTGATCCATCGGGTGGGGTTCGGCGGGTGCGATTGGGGGAGTGGGTTCCGGGGCTAAAACTGGCTCCGGCTCATCGGCCGTTTGCAAAATTGCCAGCACTGCCCCCACCGGCAGCTCCGTACCCGGTTCGGCCAGCAGTTGCACCACCACGCCATCCTCCCACACCTCAATTTCAATGACTCCCTTTTCGGTTTCTACCTGGGCAATCACCTGCCCCCGCTGTACTTTGTCGCCCGGCTGGACGTACCATTCATACAGCGTCCCAAACTCCATATCGGCACCCAGGCTTGGCATTCGGAACTCAGCCATGGGGTCACCTCCGGCAGAAATGGAGATTAGAGATTGAAAGGCCAATCTCTAATCTCCAATCTCTAATCACACAAGACGCTTCACCGCCGCCACAATCTTCTCCGGCTGCGGCAGGGCAGCCTCCTCCAAATGTTTGGCATACGGCAGCGGCACCTCCTCGGTGCAAACGCGGGCAATCGGCGCATCCAGTTCGTAAAACGCCTGCTCCACAATCCGCGCCATGATTTCGGCCGAAATACCGCCGCTGCGCCACCCTTCATCCACAATCACCGCCCGGTGGGTTTTGGCAATCGAGTTGATATAGGTGTCATCGTCCAATAGCCGTAAACTCCGCAAATCAATCACCTCCGCCTCAATGCCTTCCGCCGCCAGCGTTTCCGCCGCCGTCAGTGACTTGTGCAGGCTCATGCCATAGGTGATGATCGTCACATCATCACCCGGCCGCCGCACCCGCGCCGTCGCAATGTCTACCGGAGCCGGTTCCAGCGGCACCTCACCGCGCAGGTTGTAAAGCAGCGAGTTCTCAAAAATCAGCACCGGGTCGGGGTCTTCCAGCGCCGTCCACAGCATTCCGTAGGCATCCTCCACCGTCGCCGGGACGATGACCTTGAGGCCAGGAATATGGGCATACCACCCTTCCAGGCTGTGGGAATGCTGCGCCGCCAACTGCTTGCCGCCGCCGGTGGACATCCGAATCACCAGCGGCACGTTAAACTGCCCGCCCGACATATGCAGCAGCGTCGCCGCATTGTTCATAATCTGATCCGAGGCGAGCAAGCTAAAGTTACAGGTCATCACTTCCACAATGGGGCGCATACCGTTGAGTGCCGCGCCAATGCCCGCGCCGGTAAAGGCAGACTCTGACAGCGGCGTGTCAATAATGCGCTGGGGGCCAAACTCTTCCAGCAGCCCCATGCTCACGGCAAAGCAGCCGCCGTACCGCCCCACGTCCTCGCCCATCAGGAAAACGCGCTCGTCACGCCGCATCGCATCACGCATCGCCTCGCGCACCGCCTCACGGTAGGTAAGGGTACGCACGCGCACAGCTTCTAAAACGGGGGTTGTGAGGGTCATGGTGTCCTCCAACAATGGGGATTGGAGATTAGGAGACTAGGAGATTAGGAGACTATAGTCTCTCAGTCTCTCAATCTCCCAATCTCTCAATCTCCCAATCTCTCAATCTCCAATTAACCATCTAATTCTCCGAATACACAAACCGCGTCAGTTCCGCCAGCGGTTCCCACGTACCGGCTTCGGCAAAGGCAACTGCCTCGTCCATTTCCTGCGCGATTTCGCGTTCTATGGCGGCCAAATCGCCGTCGGTGAAGGTGCCGTCGGCTTTCATCTGCGCCATCAACTGGTTGATGGGGTCGCGCTGCCGCCATTCGCTGACTTCGGTCTTTTCCCGGTACAGTTCGGCATCGAACATGGAGTGGGCGCGGAAGCGGTAGGTGACGCATTCCATAAAGTGGGGGCCTTCGCCGTTACGAACGGCCGTTGCCATCCTTTGTGCCACCTCTTCCACTGCCAGCACATCCATGCCATCCACCCGTTCGGCCGGCAGCTCATAGCTCGCCGCCCGCTTTGCCAGGTTTGTTACCGCGTGCGAATATTCAATCGCTGTCCCCATGCCGTACTGGTTGTTTTCACAGACAAACAGCACCGGCAAATGCCACAACTTCGCCAGATTCAGCGATTCATGGAACTCTCCCTCAGCCACCGCGCCATCGCCAAAGAAAATGCAGGTGACGCGCTCATCACCCCGCATCTTGTCCGCCAGCGCCATCCCCACGGCCATGGGCAAATGCCCGGCCACAATGGCGTTGCCGCCAAAAAAGCGGGTCTCTTTGTCAAACAGGTGCATCGAGCCGCCCCGCCCGCGAGCGCACCCCTCCTGCTTGCCATACATCTCGGCCATAATCGAAGCCGCCGAAACGCCCCGTGCCAATGCCTGCCCATGTTCGCGGTAGGTTGCCAAAATGTTGTCTTCCGGGCGCAGCGCCTCCATCACCCCCACCGCCACCGCTTCCTCGCCAATGTAAAGATGGAGGAAGCCACGAATTTTGCTGGCCGAATACATCTCGGCCGATTTTTCCTCAAAGCGACGAATCCGCAGCATCTCGCGCAGCAAATGCAGCCCGTGTTCCCGCGTAACCGTGCCAGTTGAGGCCAATGTTGTTTGTTTCATTTGAGACCTCCCGTAAAAGGTAGTTGACAGGAGAATTAACGGCCGTTTCCCCTCACCACCCTCAAGTTAATTGAGGCTGTGGGCTAGCCGGGGCGGGGGTTGGCTCGGTTGGCTGCGGTACTTTGGTGACAGAGGGTGTCTCCACCTGGGGCGTTCTTTCACCCTCATTAACTTTAGTACCAAAATAAAAGGCCGAAATAGCCGCCACCAATGTGCCCAACATTGTCAACATCTGTTGGGCAAAATTAACGCCTGCTTCGCTATTTGCTTGCCGCTTAATGTCGTAAATCATCTGCCCTTCAACAGTGCGCCCCTCAACTGACAAAATGTCTGTTCCTGGCAGGATTTCAAGCAATTGATCTTTGGCGGCCTCTGTAAGACCTGTAGAGATATACGTTTCGGGAGCACGAAGCTGCCGGTACAGGAATATAGAGGTGATGGCAAAGAAGGTTAAAAGCAGCAGGGCAATCAGGGCGCGAACACTACCCTCCGGCAAGCCCAGGGCACGTTTTTCATCAGAAAGATCAAGAGCCGCAAAAATAGCAGCCACAAAGGTTAAACTAACCAGTAACCCAACCGTGCCAACAAGCAGAAGCACCGGCAGGACGACGCTTGGATTCCCTAAGTGCTCTTCTGGAATATAATCAAAGCCATACCCAGAAGTAGCAATGGCAATAAGGATAATCGTTGCCAAGATGGCAAAAGCAACAGCGGTCAAATTTTTTTGAGTCATTTCAAACTCCTTTATGTGTTTATCTAATCCGCTTCCAACGTCGAAATATCCCCTTCCGGCAAGCCCAACTCCCGTGCTTTTAGCAGGCGGCGCATAATTTTGCCGCTGCGTGTCTTGGGCAAATTCTTCTCGAAAGCGATCTCTTTGGGAGCTACCGCCGATCCCAACCGCTTGCGTCCAAAGCCCAGCAGCTCCAGCCGCAGCTGCGGTGTCCAGTCGTAGCCGGGTTTGAGCGAGACAAACGCTTTCACCAGTTCGCCAATGACCGGGTTGGGGATGCCAATCACCCCCGCTTCGGCCACGGCGGGATGTTCCATCAGGGCGCTTTCGACTTCAAAGGGACCAACCATGTGGCCGGCCGTCTTGATGATGTCGTCGGCGCGTCCCACAAACCAGAAGTAGCCGTCCTCGTCGCGCATTGCCAGGTCGCCGCTGAGGTACCAGCCATCCACAAAGCATTTGGCATACCGCGCCTCATCGTGGAGATAGCCCCGGAACATGGAAGGCCAGCCCGGTTTCAGTGCCAAATCGCCGTCTACGCCCGGTTTGTCAATGATTTCAATGGTGTGGTCGTCGAGTTTACGCACAATGGCGGCTTCGATACCGGGTAACGGCCGGCCCATCGAGCCAGGGCGCACCTCGGCAGCAGCAAAGTTGGCGATCATGATGCCGCCCGTTTCCGTCTGCCACCAGTTGTCGTGGATAGTCAGACCCAGCGTTTTGCGTCCCCAAACTACTGCTTCCGGGTTCAGCGGTTCGCCGACACTGGCAACAAAGCGCAGGTGGCTCAGGTCATATTGCTCACGCGGCATGATATCCAGCCGCATGAGGCGGCGGATGGCGGTGGGGGCGGTGTACCAGACGGTGACGCGCTGCTCTTCGAGAATGCGGTACCAGCGGTCGGCATCAAATTCGGCTTCGTCAATGATGCTGGTGACACCGTGCAGCAGGGGGGCGATGATGCCGTAGGAGGTGCCTGTCACCCAGCCGGGGTCGGCGGTACACCAGAAAATGTCGTCGGGGTGCAGATCGAGGGCGTATTTGGCGGTGATGTAGTGGGTCAAAACGGCTTTGTGGACGTGGATCGCCCCTTTGGGCATCCCGGTGGTGCCGCTGGTGAAGTGCAAGATCGCCATTTGTTCGGGGTCGGTGGGAGGAATGGTGAAGTCGGGTGAAGCTTGGAGCATCAGGTAGGGCAGCGACAGCACATCGTCGCGCACGTCTTCGGCCACGTCCATGAGCAGGATGGTTTGCAGCTTGGGCAGCTTGTCGCGCTGCGGGGCGATTTTTTGCTGGTAGAGCTTTTCAGTGGTGACCAGAACTTTGCCGTCGCCCCGGTTGAGGCGTTGGGCAATGGGTTCGGGACCGAAAGCGGAGAAGAGGGGACAGAAGACGCTGCCGTTTTTGAGGGTGCCGAGGGCGGCAATGTAGACGGGGGGGATGCGGTTAGATAGCACAAAAACGCGATCTTCGCGGCCAATGCCGAGGGTTTTCAGGACGTTGGCGAAGCGGTTGGTTTGGGTTTGCAGGTCGCCGTAGGTAAGGTCAATGATACCATCGTCTTTGCCGATCCAGCGAAGGGCGATGTGGTGGTGGAGAGCAGGGTTATTGGCGTGCCGATCCACCGCCTCATAAGCAATATTCAGGCCACCGTTGGGCAAGCCATCTAACGCCCCCAGGACTGCGTCCCAAGAGAAATCAGCGCGAGTTTTCTCATAGTCAGTTAGATTCGGCTCATCAATCCAGCGGTCAGCCATGGGTGCGAGGGGTGTAAATTCCATGGATGCCTCCCCAAGTGAACACGCGCCTGGCCGCTGTGGGCTAAACGCGAGACCTTGTTATGCAGATATTTCTGTAATGCGAGGTGCGACGGTAGTTAGTAGAGACAATATGTCATACTTGCATCGTACAGGACAGGGTGGTTTTGCTAAAGTGCTGAAAGATAGTAAAGGTGTATGATGTTTGTCACTACCGATTTTTGATTTGCGGGGTTCAGTTTTTGGCGGCCTTATGCTATGATAGGTAAACCAATTGAAAATACATTGGGTGTTTGATTTTTAACCATATGGAACCTGGTAGACAGAATATAACTGAAGAAGATGATCTTGCTCCCGGCACGTTGTTAGGGCGAACAGAGGCGCAGGTGGCGTATGCCCTGCGCAGCGGCGCGTTGGAACCACAGCCGGTTGAAGCTGAATTGTTGCGACAAGATGGCTTTTCTTTTGTCATTTGGCGTTCGATGCGACAGCGACGTAAGGAGAAGCATAGACAGCCGCCAGCGATTGCTGGTGCCTCTTTTAATCCGTTCCTGCCTTACGACCCCGACCTGTTTGTTGCCAATCTTTCTGAAACCCATCTGTGCCTGCTCAATAAATACAATGTTTATCACAATCACTTGCTGGTTGTCACTCGCGCTTTTGAGGAGCAGACAACGTGGTTGACGCCGGCCGACCTGGCGGCGTTGTGGCGTTGTATGCAGGAGATTGACGGGCTGGGGTTTTTTAACGGGGGGAAGGATGCGGGAGCGAGCCAGCGACACAAGCATTTGCAACTGGTGCCGTTTCCGCTGTCGCCGGACGGAACGGCCGTTCCTCTTGACCCTGCGCTGGAAACGGCCGTTTTTCATCACCACATTGGCCGGGTATCCGGCTTTCCCTTTGCCCATGCGCTGGTGCGGCTGGAGGCGGGGCGGGAAACGGCCGTTTCCCTCTTCCACCATTATCAGCAGCTTCTCACCGCCGTGGGGCTGCATGACGGCACCGTTGCCCAGGGGGGCGCACAGGCTGGCCCCTACAACTTGCTGCTCACCCGCCGCTGGATGCTGCTGGTACCTCGGCTGCACGCCAAACACCACGGCATCTCGGTTAACTCGCTCGGTTTTGCTGGCTCCATGTTGGCGCGTGATGATGAGCAACTGGCGTTGATTCATCAACTGGGGCCGATGAACATTTTGCGCGGGGTGGGGGTGCCGCTGTGGGAAAATAAACGGCCGTTGCGCCAACCCACCGCCGACGACCCCCTGCACAATCTGTTCCGCCCACGCCTGTCGTTACTCTCCACTAACCGCAGTCGGAGTTAGAATGGGAGATTGGAGATTAGAGATTATGAACCTTCATCAATCTCCAATCTCCAATCACCAATCCTAGCTTCGTGATCCCTATGACTCACCCTTACCTGCTTCCTCTGCTAGAGCAGTTTACCCAGTACGCCAACCCGGCTCAGGCCGCGCCCATGTCCGCCTATATGCGCGACCAGTTCCCCTTTTTGGGCATCAAGTCGCCGCAGCGTGCCGCCCTGACGCGCCAGTTTGTGGCTGCCCACGGGCTGCCGCCCACCGACGCGCTGTCCACGGTGGCTCTGGATTTGTGGGCAATGCCGGAGCGTGAATACCAGTATGCGGCGATGGATTTGCTGTGGCGACGGCGGCGCAGTTGGCAGCCGGAGATGATGGAGATGCTGGTGGTGCTTATCACTACCAAGTCGTGGTGGGACACGGTGGATTTGCTGGCGGGGCGGCAGGTGGGGGAACTGTTTTTGCGTTTTCCTGAGGTGAAGGGGGTGTGGAACGGCCGTTTGCGCCAAGCGGACAACATCTGGCTGCGGCGCACGGTGCTGCTGTTTCAGCTGCATTATAAAAGGAAGACCGACGCCGACCTGCTCTTTGCCACCATCCGCGAAAACCTGGGCAGCGACGAGTTTTTTATCAACAAGGCTATTGGCTGGGCACTGCGCGAATATTCCAAAACCGATGCCGCTGCCGTCACCGACTTTGTCGCCGCCACCAACCTGCAACCGCTGAGTGCGCGGGAGGCGTTGAAGTGGTTGCGGGGGAGGGGGGAGTAGGGAACAAAACAGAGCCTGCGTCCCCAATTTATCGGGCTTCGTACCGTGGATATCTTATCATTTATTGTTTTCATTAAGAGATGGACAGGTATAAGTAGGTATTCATACCTACTCAACCTTAGCCCTATAGATGACAGCGAAAACAATTCCGAAGCCTTCCTTACACACAGCAGGCTACGTGATTATTTTCTTTCTAACCATTATATCTAGCATCCTTGTCGTCTAGTTGATTACACCATTCAATCGCAGGAATATACAGTTCCCTACCAGTGATGATGGTAGTGTGTGTAGAGTTGCTAAAATTCAATTTGGCAATACACGGCCAAAGCCGCCAGCTTGGCAGATAATCTTGTGCAATCGTGCTGAGGACGTGTTCTGGCAGGACAGTAATGCAACCTTCACTCCCTTCTCGATTTGCACTACATGGTTGCAGAAGTGTCACGGTCGAAGTCGGCACGGTTTGGTCTATACAAGGCTTCCTGTTTCTAAGAAACTGTTTAAAAAATGCAAAAAGCCCCCAATTGGTGTTCAATTAGGGGCATTATGAAATACATACACAGACAAGCATACCAGAGTGACCTCAAAGATCAAGAATGGAAATGGCTCAAAAAGTTCTTACCCGCCCCTAGCACCAAAGGCACACGCGGACGACCTCAGGAATGGTCGTTGCGAGAAATTGTCAATGCGCTCCTTTATCTGTTACGCACGGGGTGCCAATGGCGGATGTTGCCCCACGATTTGCCGACCTGGCAAACGGTTTATTATCACCATCGTAAATGGCGATCAAACAAAACATGGGAAAAGGTTAACCGCCTCCTGAGCCAAGAGGTACGCCAGCAAGCTGGCCGTGAAACAACACCCAGCGCGGCTATTGTGGACGCGCAATCGGTGAAAACGACCTTGGTCAAAGGAAAACGAGGGTATGATGCAGGCAAGAAAGTCAATGGACGCAAGAGACATCTGATAGTAGATACGATGGGGCTGGTCTTGCTGGTCCTTGTCACAGCAGCCAACGTACAGGACAAGGCAGGTGGTAAGCTGTTGCTCACCCGACTACAGGAACAGGTGGCTTTACCCCGCTTGCAACTCATTTGGGCTGACGGCGGATATGATGGGCAGCCTTTTGTGGCCTGGGTGAAGGCGGCGTTTGGCTGGATTTGGGAGGTTGTCAAACGCAACGCTGATCTTAAAGGATTTCATGTCTTGCCCAATCGTTGGGTAGTTGAACGAACATTCGGCTAGTTAAACAATTACCGTCGGTTGAGCAAGGATTATGAAGAGCTACCTCATACCAGCGAGACCTTTATTTACTTGGCAATGTCCCATATCATGGTACGCCGATTGGCCCGAACCAATCGGTTCGAGAAGTAGAATTATTTTTCAAACAGTCTCTTAGAAGTTCAACTTCTCAGAAGAAGTTGAACTTCTTGCGTAACTTATTTAATCCTCGTTCCTTAGGGAGGCGTTTACCATCATCAAACACCTCCCATCGCCGACATCATCCGCGAAAAACCGCCTTAATCTGCGCCCTCTGCGCAACCACTTTCCTTACTCAAACCGCACTTCCCGTCCCGTCCGCTGGCTTTCATAAATTGCATCCAAAATTTGCATCACCTGGCGCGACTGCTCCGCCGGAACTGGCGACGGCGCACCGTCCACCAGTGCCTGGGCAAACTCCACGCACTCCAGCGCGTGCGGCTCCATGCTGTCCTTCGTCAGCCGCAGCGACCGCGCATAAAGCTGCTGCGTGCTGTTGTTGCTCTCATACAGCTCACACTTCGGCCAGTGGCTGCCACCCTTGGTCCCATAAAGCCACATCTGCATATCCTCCCCCGCCGTGTCGTGGTGCAGCAGCCAGCTTACCTCCAGCACCAATGTCGCCCCGTTGTCAAAACGCACAAAGGCCGAAGCAAACTCCTCCACGTCAAAAATCTCCTGCGGAATCGCCCCGCCCCAAATGCTAAACGCTCCTGGCTGTTTGGCTAACTCCGTCCGCGCCACCCCTGTCACCGACACCGGTTTGGGGTTGCCCATAAACCACAGCGTCAAGTCCAGAATATGCACCCCAATGTCAATACACGCCCCGCCCACCGCCTGCTCTTTAACAATAAAGCCGGGGCGTGTGGGAGCCAGGGCGCGGCGCAGCATCCAGGAGCGGGCGTGGTAAACATCGCCCAGCACCCCGGCGTCAATTTCCTGCTTCATCGCCTTCGAGTTGCCTTTGAAGCGGAAATGTTGTGCCGTCATCAGCATTTTGCCGGTGGCATCGCGGGCGGCGATCATTTTGTCTACTTCGGCGGGGTTGGGAGCCAGCGGTTTTTCGCACAAAACGTGTTTGCCCGCTTCCATGGCGGCCACGGCCAGCGGGGCGTGGTAGTTGTTGGGGGTGCAGATGTCAATGATGTCAATATCGGGGTCGTTGATGATGTCGGCCGGCCGTGTGTAGAGCCGGGGAATGTTGTTTTCCTGCCCCCATTGGGTCAACACCGCTTCGTTGATGTCGCTGCCCGCGATGACTTCGGTGTGAGGGGAAGCTGCCCAGCCGGGCAGGTGGGTATGGGCAATGCCGCCCACGCCGATAATGCCTACTTTTAAGGTCATGTCCTTGTAAACTCCTCTTCAGGTGGTGGCTGCGAGGCTGTGCCCCTCAGACCACAAAAATAAAGCTCCCCAATTGTGACACAACACCAGGAGGATTCCAAAATCGGCGCGGGGAGACCTCAAAGGTTCCAGAAAACCTTTGAGGTCTTTCGGCAGCCTACATAGGATGGTCATAAACATAGAAAATGTAATCTTGTGACACGGTTTTAACACCCAAATCGTTTAACAGCCTGAGCAGTTGGGCGCGGTGGTCGGTGCCATGGTTGACCACATGCAGCAACACTTGCCACACCAGCAGACCCTTATCTTCTTCTGGCTCTGTGATCGGCTTTGTAAACAGCATGTCGTCCTGCAAGGTTGCCAAGTAATCGCGCATCCCTTGCTCAATGCTATCCCAACAGATACGAATAGCCTGGCGGTCGTCATTAGGCGTTTGGGGCAATGGTTCCGCCGGTTCAATCCCTTGCAGCTCGCAGAACCATATTGCATCCACTTCCATCAGGTGAACAATTTGCTCATGTACTGAGCCATGTGAATAGTTGTCGCCTTGCGCAAACTGCTCATGTGACAGCGGCATAATGTAGCTGTTCCACATGTGGCGGTTTTCCGCGAAATGATAGTTGTAAAAATGGCGAAAAGCGTCGGCGTTCATATTGTTTTATGCTCCTTATGGCAATGCTTTTGCGCTTATTTTAGAACTTTTGTTCTTGCGCGGCAATCAATGCGACAGTATGTGACGAGTGCCAGCTTTGGGTCTGGGTCAAAAATTTATATAGTTGTCTATACAAATTTTTGTGATATATTCCCCGCATGGACATCGCCTTGAATAGTTATGCACCCAAATACTTTGTGCTTAGCCAGCATTTGCGGCAGCAAATTGTCACCGGTGAGCTACAGCCGGAAAACCAGTTACCAACTGAGGAAGTACTCGCCAAAACGTTTGCCGTTAGCCGTGGTACCGTTCGCAAAGCGATTGATTTGTTGGAAAGCCAGCGGCTGGTGCGGCGTGAACAGGGGCGCGGCACCTTTGTGGCCGATCCTGTCAAAGACCGGCTGGTGGGCTTTAGCCTGAGCAATTTTGCCCAGGAGATGCAGCAGCAGCAGCGTCGTCCCGGCACGCAACTGCTGCAGCAGGAGATCGTACCGGCTTCGGCAGTGGTGGCAGCGCGGTTGGAATTGGCGGTAGGGGAACCGGTCATTACGATTTGTCGGCTGCGGCTGGCCGACAACCAGCCAATTCTTTATGAAGAGCGTTTTTTGCGGGCAAAGCTTTGCCCGCAGTTGGCGACGGAGGATGTGGAGAATCAATCCATCCACTGGCTGCTGGTTCACAAGTACAAGCTGCCGCTGGTGCGGGTGACGCATACGGTGGAGATGAAGCCTGTGGAGCCAAAGGTGGCCGAGTTGCTGCAAGTTGCGCCACAAACGGCCGTTTTTGCGGTTGACCGTCTTACGTATACGCGGGTGGAGGGGGAGGTAAAAACGGCCGTTTTCTACCACGCCCTCTGCCGCAGCGACGAAATACAGTTCAGAACACAGTTCAATGCCCTTATTTAAGCGTTATTAGCGATTGAGATTGGAGATTGGTGAACCTTCATCAATCTCCAATCTCCAATCGCTAATCTCCCAAAACGGAGTATCCCATGAAACGAACCATCCACGCCCCACGAGGCACCCAGTTAAGCTGTAAAAATTGGCAAATTGAAGCCGCCTACCGTATGTTGCAAAACAACCTCGACCCCGTTGTCGCCGGCGACCCCGACAACCTCATCGTCTACGGCGGGCGCGGCCGCGCCGCCCGCAACTGGGCCGCCTTCGATGCCATCCTCGAATCCCTGCGCCAGCTAGAGCCAGACGAAACCCTTATGGTGCAATCTGGCAAACCCGTCGCCGTCTTTCGCACCCACACCGATGCCCCCCGCGTCCTCATCGCCAACTCCAACATCGTCCCTGCCTGGGCCACCCAGGCCAACTTTGACAAATGGGAAGCTGACGGGCTGATGATGTACGGCCAAATGACCGCCGGAAGTTGGATCTACATCGGCACGCAGGGGATTTTGCAGGGAACCTACGAAACCTTTGGCGCCCTGGCGCGGCAGCAAGGGTGGCCGTCGCTCAAGGGCAAATTTGTGCTAACGGCCGGTTTGGGTGAAATGGGCGGCGCGCAGCCGCTGGCCGTTACCATGAACGGCGGCGTAGGGCTATTTGTCGAAGTAGACCGCTGGCGTGCCGAGCGGCGGCTGTCGCTGCGGCAAGTAGACGTGATGACCGACAATCTGGAAGAGGCAATGACCTGGGTTGAAGAAGCCGTCGCTGCCGAACAAGCAAAATCCATCGCCCTGGTTGCCAATGCCGCCGAGGTGCTACCCCGGCTGGTGGAGCTGGGCATCCGTCCCGATGTCGTCACCGACCAAACCTCTGCCCATGACCCGATGTATGGCTACATTCCCACCGGGCTGTCGCTGGAAGAAGCGGCCGCCCTGCGCGTCAGCGACCCCGACGGCTACCGGCAGCGGGCAATGGATTCGATGACGGCACATGTGCAGGCGATGCTCGATTGGCAAAAGCAGGGGGCAATCGTTTTTGACTATGGCAACAATCTGCGCCAGCGGGCCTATGACAACGGGCTAAAAGAGGCGTTCAACTATCCTGGCTTTGTCCCCGCCTACATTCGCCCCCTCTTTTGCGAAGGGAAAGGCCCCTTCCGCTGGGTGGCGCTGTCGGGCGACCCCGAAGATATTTATGCCACCGACCGCGCCATTCTGGAGCTATTCCCCGAAGATGAGCACCTGGCGCGGTGGATTCAGATGGCGCAGCGGGATATTGAGTTCCAGGGGCTGCCGGCCCGCATTTGCTGGCTGGGGTACGGGGAACGGGCGCGGGCGGGGCTGAAATTTAACGAGATGGTGGCTTCGGGCGAGCTAAAAGCTCCGATTGTGATTGGGCGGGATCATCTGGACAGCGGTTCGGTTGCTAGCCCCAACCGGGAAACGGAAGGGATGAAGGATGGGTCGGACGCGATTGGCGACTGGCCGATTTTGAACGCGCTGATCAACACGGCGGCGGGGGCGACATGGGTCAGCTTTCACCACGGAGGTGGCGTGGGGATTGGCTACAGCCTGCACGCCGGGCAGGTGATTGTGGCCGATGGTACGCCGGAAGCAGCCAAACGGCTGGAGCGCGTGCTGACGGTTGACCCCGGCATGGGGGTGGTGCGGCACGTGGATGCGGGATATGAACGGGCGGTTGAGGTGGCGAAGGAACGCGGGGTGAAGATTCCGATGATGGGATAGAGACCTGCAGAGCGGGTGGGAGGCATTCCCGCGCTCTGCGTGGGAATGAGCCAAGAGTTTTTTGTTGCAATAACTGACGTTTTTCTGCTAAGATGCAGTATGCAATTTGAAAAGTTTGTTAAGAAAGTAAAGCCCGTCGGTATTTTTGAGAGCAGTCTTGTCTGGCCGTTTTATGATTCGCCGCAGCAGGCGCAGCGGCAGTTGAGCGACTGGACACGAGCAGGAAAGCTGGTGCAACTGCGGCGGGGCGTTTATACGTTTGCGGCACCTTATGGGGACGAACGGCCGTTAAGCTACGTCGTTGCCAATCGAATGGTGCAGCCATCTTATGTCAGCCTACAGTCGGCCTTGTCCTACTACGGCATGATTCCCGAACACGTGGCAGCTGTGACCAGCGTGACGACAGGGCGACCTATAAAGCTGGTCAATGATTATGGCTATTTTATGTATCGCTGCATTAAACCATCCTTTTTCTATGGTTTTCGCTATTGGCAAATCTCTCTTACGCAGTCGGCGCTCATAGCGACACCTGAAAAGGCATTGCTTGATCTCATTTACCTGACCCCTGATAGCGATAATCCGGCCTATATTCAGGAATTAAGGCTACAGAATCTGGAAATCATTGATGTGGAACGGTTGCAACAGTTCGTTGAACGGTCTGGACGGCCAAAACTGGAAAATGCTATGCCACATATTCTGCGCGAAGTAAAAGAGGATTTGAACTGGGTTACTTTATGAAGCCATATCTTAAGCAACTCCTGGACGGTACAACTGATATTCAAGCGGGGTTGCCTGTTGTGCGTGAATATTTGCAAGCACGTATTTTGGAAGGGTTGCAGAAGTCAGGTGCCTTTCAATGTTTGGCATTTCACGGTGGTACTTCGCTCCGTTTTCTCTATGATATTCCGCGCTATTCGGAAGATCTGGATTTTGCGCTTGAATTCCATCCTGAGCAGTATGACTTTCAACGGTATCTGGCGACGCTTGAGCGTATTTTTTTGGCTGAAGGTTATGCTGTCGAAGTTCGTGCCAAGCCTGACCAACCTGTTGTCAACAAAGCATTGATTCGTTTTCGTGGCTTGTTTTATGAAATGGGTTTGTCACCCTATGACACGCAGGTCTTTATGATCAAGCTGGAAGTAGATACAAATCCCCCGCCGAAAGCTCATTGTGAAAGCACCATTGTCCAGCGATATGTTGATTTGCATTTGGTTCATCATGATCGGGCATCGCTGTTGGCTGGTAAATTGCAGGCGGTGTTGAATCGAGTGTATGTCAAGGGGCGTGATTGGTATGATCTGTGGTGGTACTTGAACCAGTCTGATTGGCCGCAGCCTAATTTTGACTATTTGAACAGTGGTATGAGGCAAGCGGGAATTGATGATCTAACTTTTACAGCAGAAAATTGGAAGGAAATTGTGCGGGAGAAGGCAGAAGGGCTGGATTGGACGGCCGTTTTGCGAGATGTCGAGCCATTTATCATAAAAGGTGAACAGCAGCGAGATTTTAATCAGGTACGCCTGCTTGAATTATTGGGAAGTTAGGAGATTGAAAGATTGAGAGACTGGAAGACTTGTTGGTCTCTTAATCTCCCAATCTCTTTTTTGACGTATGATTATAGTTAGTGGACAGGATTTACAGGTTGATGATGTGGTTGGGGTGGCAAACGGCCGTTCTGTGCAACTGGCTGAGGCGGCAATTCCGGGCATGGTGCGGTCAAGAACGGCCGTTAACCAACTCGTCGCCCAGGGAAAAATCGCCTACGGCATCACCACCGGCTTTGGCCGGTTCAAGGACAAGCTCATTTCACCCGACCAGGTGAAACAGCTACAGCTCAATTTGGTTCGCAGCCACGCCGTCGGCGTAGGGCCACTGCTCGACGAGCGCACCGTTCGCGCCATGCTGCTGGTTCGCGCCAACACCCTGGCAATGGGCTACAGCGGCGTGCGCCCGGAAGTCGTGCAACTGCTGCTCGACATGCTCAACGCCGGGGTTCACCCCGACATCCCGGCGCAGGGGTCGCTGGGAGCCAGCGGCGATTTGGCACCGCTGGCCCATTTGGCCCTGGTGCTGATTGGCGAAGGGACGGCGCGGCTGGGCGGCGAACGGCTGGGCGGCGGCGAGGCGTTGGCGGGGGTAGGTTTGCAGCCGCTTGAGCTACAGGCCAAAGAAGGGCTGGCACTGCTCAATGGCACCACCTTTATGGTGGGGCTGGGGGCGCTGCTGGCGCGGCGGGGGGTCAATCTGGCGCTGTCGGCCGACATGGCGGCCTGCATGACGCTGGAAGCACTTAAAGGCACCGACCGCGCTTTTGATGCTCGTGTTCATGCGGTGCGGCCACACCCGCGCCAAATGGATTGCGCTGCCTTTTTGCGGAATCTGCTGGCGGGCAGCGAAATGCTGCGAACCGATGACCCCAACAACGTGCAGGATCCGTACACGCTGCGCTGTGTGCCGCAGGTGCATGGGGCGGTGCGGGATTCGGTGGCATATGCGAAGTGGGTGATTGATATTGAGCTGAATTCGGCCAATGACAACCCGCTGATTTTTGTGGATGAGGCGACGGGGCAGATTGATGTGGTGTCGGCGGGGAATTTCCACGGGGAGCCGATTGCCCTGGCGATGGATTATATGAAGCTGGGCGTGACCGACATGGGCAATATGAGCGAGCGGCGGATAGCGCGGCTGGTGGATGCGGATAGCAATGGGGGGGTGCTGCCGATGTTTTTGACGGAGCAAGGGGGGCTGCAAAGTGGGCTGATGATGGCGCAGTATACGGCGGCGGCGCTGGCTTCGGAGAACAAGGTGTTGGCGCACCCGGCGAGTGCGGATTCGGTGCCGAGCAGTGCTAATATTGAGGATCATGTGAGTATGGGGGCAACGGCCGTTCGTCACACGGAAAAGGTACTGGAACACGTGGAGACGATTGTTGCCATTGAAATGCTGGCGGCGGCGCAGGGGATTGATTTGCGCTGGCGGCGGGAGGGTGTGAAGGCGTTGGGGGCAGGAACGGCCGTTGCTTACCACCTGATCCGCGAAAAAGTCCCGTTTTTAACCGACGATACGGTACTCGCCACCCACATCGAAGCCGTGCGCCTACTGGTTGCTTCTGGCACAATCAAGCGAGCCGTGGAAGCGGCGATTGAATAAGAAAGATTGGGACGCAGATTGACCTGATATGCCTGATAAAAAATCAGTTGAATCAGGTCAATCTGCGTCCCATTTCTTCTGGAAGGAGAGAGGAATGAGTTGTCCATTAACGGCCGTTTCGGCCGCCTTTGACCCCCTGGATTTGCAAGACCCGTTTCCGCTGCTGCGGCAGGCTCGTGCCGAGGAGCCTGTTTTTTACAACGACGACATCGGCTACTGGGTTGTCACCCGCTACGACGACATCAAGGCCATCTTCCACGACCACGACACCTTCACCGCTGCCAACACCATCACCCCCATCGTCCCCTTTTCCGACGACGTGCGGGCGATGCTGCAAGCGGGTCACTACACCCCCGTGCCGGTGCTATCCAACAACGTGCCGCCCGGCCACACCCGCATTCGCAAGCTGGTCAACCGGCTCTTTTTGCCCCGCCGCATGCGCGATTTTGCCCCGGCCATTCGCCAGCTTGCCCGCCGCCGCCTGGCCTCCTTTATTGAGCAGGGGGAGGCCGACATCGTGGCCGCACTCACCTATGAATTTCCGGCCCTGGTGCTGTTTCACGTGCTGGGGGTGCCGGATGAAGACGTGGCGCAGGTGAAAGCGTGGGCGGGGAATCGGATTGAGCTGTATTATGGGCGGCCAACCGCCGCCGAACAGCTTGAGCGCACGCAACACCTCGTTCCCTTTTGGCACTACGTGGTGGCTCTGGTGCAGCGCAAGCTGGCAAACCCGGCCGATGATTTGACCAGCGATCTGATTCGGATGCGCGGCGGTGATGACGCGGTGCTGACCATTAACGAAATTGCCAGTTGTATGATTACGCTGCTGGTGGCGGGGCATGAGACGACGACCTCGCAAATGGGCAACAGCTTGCTCCACCTGCTGCACGACCGCGCCAAATGGGCGGAACTGTGCGCAGAGCCAGATTTGATTCCGCAAGCGGTGGAGGAGATGCTGCGCTATGACCCGTCGGTTTGCACCTGGCGCCGTTTCATGTCCAAGGCAGCGGTCATCAATGGGGTGGAGCTTCCGGCCGGGTCTAACTTGCTGCTGATGCTGAACTCGGCCAACCGGGACGAGGCGATTTTCCCGGAGCCAGACGAAATTGTGTTTGACCGCCCTAATATGAAAGACCATTTGGCCTTTGGTTATGGGATTCATTACTGTGTGGGCGCACCGCTGGCGCGGCTGGAAATGGAGGTGCTGCTGGAAGAAATGACCCGCCACATGCCGTCGCTGCGGCTGCTGCCAAACCAACAGGTGGGCTACACGCGCAACATTTCCTTTCGCGGCCCGGTGTCGCTGCGGCTGGCGTGGGATGAGCGGGGAATTGGGGATTAGAGATTGGAGATTGGGAGATTACCTGTAGAAGTTCAACTTCTCAGAAGAAGTTGAACTTCATGTTGAACTATCGGCTAAATAGCAATGGCTGATTTGGTGGAGAGGTAGCGGGCATAGTTGAGAACTTCTGTGCCTGCTGGCTGGGGCAAGAGGGCGACAACCTGGGCAACTTGTTCCGACACAGGTACGGCTTGTTCGGTTGAGGCTTGCCAGACAACAATAAACTGTTTACGTTTGAGTGGGCATAGCGCAATTGTTTCACCAAGCTCATTTATAAACTCTGTCTCAAAGGTGTTGCTGTCGTATTGATGTACCAAAGTACCTTGTATACCTGCAGGTAAATCTTCCGCTGGTATTGGGTAAAGGAGTTCGACAACATCAAAAGGCTGGGCTTCAATCATTTTCTTTGGTTCCTGTGACATACAAGGTGGTGAGAAAGGCAGTATTACTTTTTTCAGGAACTAGCCAACCTGTACGCACGATAGCTGTTTGATTCTGGAGACCCTGTATCATGAGGTCAACTTGTAAATGAGTCCCATGCTGATCCTTTCTAATAATAAACGCTTCAGCCGTTAGAGCTTTGGTTTCAATTTGATGGCGCAGCGCAGTGTAGTTTGCTGTCGTATACCCCAAGGCAGCGGCAAAAACCCGCGCTTTATGCTTGCCTTCTGGGTGCTTAACATTTAAGGCATATTGCGTGAATTTGGCAATTGGTGTGGTTAGTTGATCAGCAAAATCACGTAATTGCATAGACACATTTTAATGGGTGCTGTAAGCGGTGTCTAGTGGTTGATAGTTTTCCTGAATATCGTTAACTGAAAACCGATTACAGCGACAAGGAGGGTAGAGGTGAAGAAGATACCGGAGAAACTGGTCGGGTGTTGGCACCCGGTGGCGTATAGCCATGAGGTCGCGGCGGATGCGCCGTATGGGACGATGCTGCTGGATGAGGCGGTGGTGATTTGGCGAACGGCCGATAATCAGCCCCACGCCATGCAAGATTTGTGCATCCATCGGGGAACAGCCTTGTCCTTGGGGTGGCTCAAAAACGATTGCGTGGTTTGCCCGTATCACGCTTGGGAATACAACACCGAGGGTCACTGCGTCAAAATTCCGCAAAAGGCGGGGGTGACGATTCCGACGAAGGCGCGGGTGAGGCGGTTTCATTGCCAGGAGCGGTATGGGCTGATTTGGGTGGCATTGGATGAACCCGTTTACCCATTGCCAGAAATCCCGGAATTGGAAGATGGGGCGTGGAAGGTGGTGAACACGGGGCCGTTTGACTGGAAGAGTGATGCGTCGCGGCAGGTGGAGAATTTCACCGACTTCGGCCACTTTCCCTGGGTACATCCGGGGCTGCTGGGGGATCCGGAACGGCCGTTAGTCCCCGACCACGACGTCGAAATCCGCGACCACATCCTCCACTACACCATCGTCCGCCCCGAAGCCCCCAACAGCGACGACTTTCCCGTTTTTGCCAATGAGGAAGTGGTCAAACCCGAACGGCGCAGCCGCTACGAGCTGCACCTACCCTACACCATCGTCCTGCGGCTGGGGTGGGGGGGCGAAAAAGGGATGGTCTACTTCTTTGTTTCGCAGCCCATTAGCCACAACCGCTGTCGCGGCTACTGCATCATTGGCCGCAACTATGACCTGGAGCAGCCCGACACCGTGCTGCAAGCATTCGAGGACACCATCTTTGGGCAAGACCAGCGGATTGTGGAGTCGCAGCGGCCGGAGCAGGTGCCGTTTGACCTGGCCGATGAGCTGCACCTGCGCTTTGACGCGGTTGCCATCAACTATCGCCGCGCCATGCAGCAGCAGGGGCTGGATTATTACCATTATTTGGATGTGGTGGAGGAATAATGGGACGCAGATTTTCCTGATCAGGTAAATCAGGTAAATCTGCGTCCATTTCTGGAGAAGCCTATGAAAGAAACGGCCGATTTAATTGTCCACAACATCGGGCAGATGGTGACGTGCGCCAGCCCCAATGGAGCCAAACGTGGGGCGGCGTTGGCGGATGTGGGGGCATTAGCAGATGGGGCGTTGGTGGTGAAAAACGGCCGTTTTTCCGCCCTCGGCCCCACCACCGACATCCTCAACCGCTACCACGCCCCCCAAATCATGGATGCCCAGGGCAACGCCGCCGTCCCCGGCTTTGTAGATTGCCACACCCACGTCGTCTACGGCGGCGACCGCGCCCATGAATTTGAGCTGCGGATTCGCGGCGCCAGCTACATGGAAATCATGGCCGCTGGCGGTGGCATCGTCAGCACAATGCGCCACACCCGCGAAGCCACGCTGGAAGAACTGATTGCCGCCGCCAAACCCCGCCTCGACACCATGCTGTCGCTGGGAACCACCACCGTGGAAGCCAAAACGGGTTACGGGCTGAACACCGAAACGGAGCTAAAAATCCTGCGGGCGATTGAGGCGCTCGATTTGACCCACCCCTGCCAGTTGGTTCCCACCTTTTTGGGCGCCCACACCCTGCCGCCGGAATACAAGGACGACGGTGATGGCTATGTGGAACTGGTCATCCACGAGATGATCCCGGCGGTGATGGCTTGGTATCGCGCCAGCCACTTTGCCACGCAGTCCATCCCCCTGTTTATTGACGTGTTTTGCGAAGACCACGCCTTTGACGTAGACCAAACGCGCCGCATTTTGGCGGCAGGGATGGCGGCGGGGATGCAGGCCAAAATCCACGTAGACCAGTTTAACAGCCTGGGCGGGCTGGCGATGGCGCTGGAGTTGGGGGTAACCTCAGCCGACCATCTGGAGGTGACGCAGGATGAGGCAGACATAGCCCGGCTGGCGGGGTCGGAGACGGTGGCGGTGCTGATGCCGGCCGTCAATTTCAACCTCGGTCTGCCTAATTTTGCCGCGGGAAGGGCGTTGGTGGATGCAGGAACGGCCGTTGCGCTCGCCACCGATATGAACCCCGGCTCCGCCCCCTGCTTCTCCATGCCCCTCACCATGGCCATTGCCTGCCGCTACTTGCGCCTACTGCCCGGCGAAGCACTCAACGCCAGCACCCTCAACGCCGCCCACGCTTTGGGGCTGGGGCAGCAAATCGGCTCAATCGAAGTCGGCAAAACGGCCGATTTCCTCCTCCTCAACACCCCCGACTACCGCAACCTGGCCTACCTGCTGGGCGGCAACGTGGTGGCGCAGGTGGTGAAGGGGGGGAAAGTAATTGGAGATTGGGAGACTAAGAGACTGGGAGATTGCTAAGTCTCTCAGTCTCTTAGGAACGAGGATTAAACAAGTTACGCAAGAAGTTCAACTCCTTCTGAGAAGTTGAACTTCTAAATTGCTAATAAACGGGTAAACATGTCATTTCGAGGTCCTCCGAGAAATCCCGTTCGTGACGGCCAAGTGAGCGAGATTTCTCCTTGAAGACTCGTCGAAATGACATTGTTTTACCCGAATAAATTGTTAACCTGCAAGAACGTGGGAACAATTTATTAAAACAGGACGGCGATTTTCCCGATCTGCCTGATGTTGCCCACTGCGCGATCAGGCAAATCAGGGCAATCTGCGTCCCATTTTCAGGAAAGAACAAATGCAGCAAATTGTCGAATGTGTACCCAACTTTAGCAACGGGCGCGATCCCGAAGTCATCAACGCCATCGTCAACGCCATTCGTTCGGCCGACGAGGTGCAGGTGGTCAACATCAGCACCGACCCCGACCACAACCGGACGGTGGTCACGATGGTTGGCTCACCCGCCGGAGTCGAAGAAGCCGCCTTTCGCGGCATTGCCAAAGCCAAAGAGCTGATCAACATGGACGAGCATTCCGGCGAACACCCCCGCATTGGTGCCACCGATGTTTGCCCCTTCATCCCCGTGAAGGGGGTCAACAGCGGTGACTGCAAAGCCATCGCCTATCGTCTGGGGGAGCGGGTGGGGCAGGAGCTGGACATTGCCGTTTATTACTACGGCCTGGCCGCCAAACACCCCAGCCGTGAATCCTTGCCCGACATCCGCGTGGGGCAGTATGAGGGGTGGAAGGCGGAAATTGGCAAGGTGGCTTCGCGCAAGCCGGATGAGGGGCCAGAAAAACCGGCACCGTGGGGGGCGACGGTGATTGGGGTGCGCCAGTTTATGGCCGCCTACAACATCTACCTCAACACCGACCGCGTGGAGATTGCCGAAGCAGTGGCGGAGGCGATGCGCCAGATTAGCGGTGGCTTTCGCTATGTGCAGGCCAGAGGGTTTTTAGTGGAGGGGAAGGCACAGGTGAGCATGAACTTCCACCATTTGGAGCGGTCGCCGCTGCACCGGGTGCAGGAGGCGGTGCGGCGGGAAGCGGCGCGGTATGGTGCGGCCATTACCCACAGCGAGGTGATTGGGCTGCTACCGCAGCAGGCGTTGACCGACGCGGCCAAATGGTATTTGCAGATTGACGGGATGCAGGATGACCAGGTGCTGGAATATCACCTGCAAAGTGCGCCCGCTACCGAGGCGTCGCTGCAGGATTTTGTGGCGGCCACGGCCAGTTCAGCCCCCACGCCGGGCGGCGGTTCGATTGCGGCGTTGGCGGGGGCGCTGGGGGCGGCGCTGGCGCAAATGGTGACGAATCTAACGGTGGGGCGGAAGAAGTTTCAGGATGTGGAAGCGGAGGCGGTGGTTTTGCGGGAGCAGGCGATTGAACTACAGGCAAAACTGATGGCGGCGATCCAGGCGGACGCAGCGGCGTTTGATGGGGTGATGGCGGTGGTGAAGGATAAGCTGCTGCCGGCCGACATCAAGGCCGAGAAGCTGGAGGCGGCGACGATTCACGCGGCGCAGGTGCCGCTGCAAACGGCGCGACTGAGCCGGGACGTGGCGCGGTTGTGCAGCCAGGTGGTGCAAATTTGCAACCCCAACGCGGTGACGGATGCGGCGTCGGCGGCGTATATGGCGGAGGCGGCGGTGCGGGCGGCGGGGCTGAATGTGCGGGTGAATGGGGTGAGCGTGCAGGATAGGGAACTGGCAACCAGTTGGCTGGCGGAACTGGACAGCCTGGAAGGGGAAGTGAGTGCGCTGGCGCGGGAGACGGCGCAGGCGGCGGCGGGCAGGGCGGGGTTTTAGGCCAGTAAACAGTAAGCGGTAATCGGTAAACAGTAATTGGTAAACAGTAATCGGTAAAGTGGTTACTGTTTACCGATGACTGATAACTGATTACCGTAAAGTGGGGAATGTCGCGGTTTTTGCTATAATTTGCTCATTTGTTCTGCAATTGGAGCGAGTAATGATGGAATTTTCTCAGCCTGGCCTGGTGTTTGCCCAGGGAACCCACCAAAATCATTTTCTGTTTTCGGATCATTATTTGAATGTGCTGCTGCGGCAGGAGGGGGTTTGGGAGGCGGGACGGGGGGAAACGGCCGTTTTTGCCAGTGAACTGCGTGATCTCTACCAGCAAGAGCGCGACAACCTGCCCGGCTACAACGAAGCCCAGCTTGAAGAACATTGGATTCGCCCCATTTTGCACAAGCTGGGGTGGGAGGGGGCGGCGGAAACCCAGGCCGTCATTCCGGCACTGACCGAGGCCAACATTCGCAAGCCCGACTACGTTTTTTTTCCGTCGGTGGCGGCGCGGCAGGCGGCGGCGGGGCGGCAAAACAGCCCCACCTATGCCCAGGAGGCGGTGGCGGTGGGGGAGGCGAAGCGGTGGACGGCCGCTTTGGACAAGAAGGTGCGTGGTGGTGCGCCGAACTTTGACAACAACAACCCCGGCTACCAGATTGATTATTATCTGCGGGCGGCGGGGGTGACGTGGGGGGTGCTGACAAACGGCCGTTTGTGGCGGCTCGTCCACAGGGACACCAGCTACAAGCTCGACGTTTATTTTGAGATTGATTTGGAAACGGCCGTTCGGGAAAACCACCTTGTCGCCCTGCGCTACTTCACCCTCTTTTTTGGCCGCCGCAGCTTTTTGCCCGATGAAAACGGCCGTATTTTTGTCAACGATGCCCTGACCGAAAGCGTCCGCTATGCCCGCGAACTGGAAGCCGACCTGCGCGACAACGCCTACAAAGCATTGGAGCAGCTGATCACCGGCTTCTTTGCCCTGCAGCGCAACCAGCTAGACCACGCCAACCCCGCCCATTTGCAGCAGGTCTATACCAACAGCCTCTATCTGCTCTATCGCCTCCTCTTTTTGCTTTATGGCGAGAGCCGGGGGCTGCTGCCCCTGGGCAACCTCCACTACCGCGCCGTCAGCCTCACCGCGCTGGTGGAAGACACCGACCCCGCCAAAAGCAGCACCCCCAAAATCTGGTCGCCCTATATGCGCCAAATTTGGTGTCGTCTGGGCGATTTGTGCCGCGTCATTGCTGGCAGCGATGTTGCCATGAACCGGGACATGGGGGTGCCGCGCTACAACGGCGGGCTGTTTAGCCCCGACTTGCACCCCTTTTTGGAAGAGAAGGCCATCGGCGACAGCTATCTGGTGCAGGCCATAGATTATTTGGCGCGGCGCGACAGCCACAAGCAGGGGGATTATGCCGTCAAGGAGCCGGTGGATTACCGCACGCTGGGGGTGCGGCAGCTTGGCTCGATTTATGAGGGGCTGCTGGAATATGCGCCGCGTGCCGCCACCGAGCCGATGGTGACGGTGCGGCGCAAGGGGCTGGAGGTGTGGGTTCCGGCGGCGGAGCGGGGTAAGGCCAAAGCGCTGGAGCAGCGGCAGGTGGGGGAGCTGTATTTGGCGACCGACAAGGGGGAGCGCAAGGCGACGGGCAGCTACTACACCCCCGACTACATTGTCAAATACATGGTGGAGCAGACGCTGAACCCACTGATTGAGGAGGCGCGGCAGCGGGTGAAGGAGGGCGCGGCGGGCCAGGATTCGGCCCAGGCCAATGCCCAGCGGTTTATTGATGAAATTTTGGCGTTGAATGTGCTGGACCCGGCGATGGGGAGCGGCCATTTTTTGGTGGAGGCGACGGATCATTTGGCGCGGGCGTTGGCGACGGATGAATGGGTGCAGGGGGAAAGCGGCAGCGACGACGCCGAGGCGGATTTGGTTTATTGGCGGCGGCGGGTGGCGGAGGCGTGTATTTACGGGGTGGACAAAAACCCGATGGCGGTGGAGCTGGCGAAGCTGAGTTTGTGGCTGGTGACGGTGGCGAAGGACAAGCCCCTGAGCTTTTTGGACCACCATTTGCGCCACGGGGATTCGCTGGTGGGGGCGCGATTGGCCGATCTGGTGGCTCTGCCCGATGGCAAGAAGGGGGCGGCGAGCGAGCAGCAGCTTGCTCTGCTGAATGAGACGACGCTGGCGCAGGATCTGTTCCGGGCGGTGGGGGGGATGAGCCGGATTGGGACGATGTTGAGCGAAACGGTGGAGGATGTTTACGCTAAGGAGCAGATTTTTGCGGAGCTGCGGCGGCAACTGGATGGCTGGCGGACGCTGGCGAATGTGTGGACGAGCAGCTTTTTTGGCAACGCCATGTCGCCGGAGGAGTACCGGGAGGTGGTGCGCCACCTGCAAGGGGAGGCGACGAGCCTGAGCGCGGCGCAGTTGGTGCCGTTTTTGCACCACGCGGCGGTGATGGATAATGATTATTTTCATTGGGAGCTGGCGTTTCCGGAGATTTTTTTTGATGAATACGGCCGTTCGCTGGGCGACCGCGCCGGTTTTGATGCCGTCATTGGCAACCCGCCCTATGTAGACATTAAGGGCTTAGTAAAAGTTTATTCTGATTTTTTGACGCAGAGATTTGAAGAATCAGTGATGAGAATAAACATATTTGCTGCATTTATTGAACAGGCAATGGGTTTGGGCAAGGAGAGTACTGGAAAAATCAGCTTAATTGTTCCAACGTCGTTTCTGACCCTGGTATCGTACTCAAAATTACGGAAACGGCTTTTAGAAGAATGTACTTTGCATAACGTTGTGCGTCTTCCTAACGAAATTTTTGGTGATTTTGCTGGTGAGGTTAAGGTTGACACATGTATATTTGTAGCTTCAACTTGTGTGGCAAGTGTTCGTTCCAATACCTTGATCATGATTTATGAATCCTTTGAACGGATCGATGAGATAACAATTGACACGGCGCATCATGTGTATGAAGTTGAGACAAGCATATGGTTTGGAACTCCAGAACAAATAATATCGCTTTCTGATCCAGTACAAGTGCGCTTATGGCACAAATTAGAAGCAGAATATCAAGTATTAGAGGATTTATGTGAATTCTGTTTGGGGTTGACTCCTTATGATAAATATCAAGGGCATACGCCAAAGCAGATTTCGGAAAAAGCCTTCCATGCCAATTTCCAGAAAGATAATACATACAAGCCGTTATTATTGAGTGGGGATGTATCACGTTATGAAATTATTTGGAATGAGAAAGATTGGATTAGCTATGGCACTTGGTTAGCAGCTCCACGGGAACAAAAATTTTTTACCGAGCCTCGAATTTTGGTTCAACAGATCATTGATTGGTCTACGCTAAGAATATGGGCGGGCTACACGGATGAGGAACTTTACAATACTCAAAACCAGTTTAATCTGTTGGCAAAGCCAGGCGTTAACATTTTTTATATCTTGGGTGTCATCAACTCAAGGTTGATGTCGTTTTATCATCGAAGCAGATTTTTGGATATATCCGTGCAAAGATTCCAGAAAATTTTGATTAAAGATGCAAAAAGATTTCCTGTACCGTTTGTTACCCAAGGATCCTTGTCAGAGGACGAGCAAGACTTCACAATGTTGGCGTTGAAGTTGTCTCAAAATGTTGACGATCGATTTCTACAACAGGCAATCGCTTTATTAGCGAAAACAATGGTAGAGATGAAGAAAGACCGCCTCAAACTTGTTCAAAGGTTTTGGCTGGATCTGGAGGGGGTGGCCGGGGATGGGTTGGCGAAGCTGCAAAAGGGGAAGTGGGAGGAGAGTTTGCACAAGGGGGTGGCGGCGGCGCGGCCGTTTGTGCGGGCCGACAGCCGCAGCACGCGCACGCTGGAGGAGTCGCTGGGGTGGAATGAGGCGGCGTTTCGTGGCTTTGTGCGGCTGCTGCTGGGCAAGGTGCGGGGGCTGGCCGACATGGTGGCGGTGTACAACAGCTACCACGTCGAATACGCCGCCCTGGTGCAGCGCATTGCCGAAACCGACGGCTTGATTGACCAGATTGTCTACAGGCTCTATGGGCTGACGGAGGAGGAGATTGCGATTGTGGAGGGATCGGGGTAGGGTGCAGCCGCTACGCCACTCCTCCAAAAAGGGACACGGACGAACACGGATGAACATGGATGTGTGATGTTTTGCGTTGGAGTGGGTGATGTTTGTCACTATGGAAAACGGCCGTTTTGCGCTACTGTGACAGGGTAAGCAACCTTTTAGGGCAGGTGACCTAGCTGGTCGTCTGCTAAAGCGGAGGTTTGTTGCCATGAAGTTCAAATTAGCTCCCTGGCGGGAGGAAAATGGGCATGATAGCCCGCTGTTGAGTTTGCGGCGCGAGATTGACCGGATGTTTGATGAGTTTGACCCCAACTTTGAGTTTCCACTGCTCTGGAAGGGTGAGTTTCCGGGGCGGGGGGAACGGCCGTTTAACCCCTTTGTAGATATCAAGGAAACCGACGAGGCAGTTGAAGTAACCGCCGAACTGCCCGGCATGACTGCCGAAGACGTGGAAGTGACGGTGAAACAGAACATGTTGACGCTGAGCGGCAAGAAGGAGATGGAAAAGAAAGAGGAAAAGGATAACTATTACCGCATGGAGCGGAGCTATGGTTCCTTTATGCGGACGATTCCATTCCCGGCTGACATGGTAGACATGGACAAAGTAGAGGCCAACTTTGATAACGGCGTGCTCAAGGTCGTGCTGCCCAAGTTGCCCGAAGCCGTCACCGAAGTCAAGAAAATCCCGATTGCGGCTTAACGGCCGTTATGTTTTCATAAACAGAAGCCCCCGCCTGGTTCACCAGACGGGGGCTTTTTTATGGAGATTGGGAGATTAGTCTCTTAATCTTCCAATCTCTTAATCTCTATAAAAGCCGTAGGCACAACACCCCACACCCTACTTCAACAACTGCCCAATTGTTTCGGCATCATGGACGCGGCCTTCGCTGGTACGAATGTCGTCCAGATCCTGGATGGCGGGGAGAGTGAGGTCTAGCTCTTCTTCAGCGCGGACGAGAAAGATGGGGATGGGGCTTTGGCTAAGGAGTTTGCTGGCAACGCTGCCGTAGACGAGGCGGCTGAGACCGCCGCGTCCGTGGGTGGTCATGATGATGGTGTCGGCACCAACTTCTTTGGCTACATCGAGAATGGCATCGGCGGCGGGGCTACCTTCGCGGGTGATGATGGAAACGGCCGTTTCTTCTCGCATCTCATCGGCCAATCTGGCTAAATACTCCCGCGCCTGGATGGCACTTTCCTCCATCATACTGATCACAAACCGCGTGTGAATGGCATCGCTGCCCGTGGTGGGCAGAAAGATGGGTTCAACCACCCGCAGCAGCGTCACATGGCTGTCAAATTTGGCGGCCAGTTCCTGCGCCAACGGCATTACCCGTTCCGCCAAGACAGACCCATCAAGGGGAATCAGTAATTCTTTAAACATGTCAACCTCTAATTAGGGAGCAGGGGAACGGAGGAGCAGGGGAGAAATCCCCTCTGCCCCCTGCTCCCCTGCTCCTCCGCATTTTCCGCTCAAGCCGCTGGTTCTGGCACCGGTTCGTCTACAGGCTGTTCAGTCCGCCAGGTCAGCGGTTCCTGTTCTTCCTGGGCGCGGATGAGCAGCACTGGTACGTTGGCCTGGCGCAGCACCTTATCGGCGACGCTACCCAGCAGCCAGCGACCAATGCCTGAACGGCCGTGAGTACTCATCACGATGACATCGGCGGCAACTAGACATGCCAACTCAATGATCTGCTCGGCAACCAGCCGCCCTTCAACCAGCTTGAAATCAACGTCATAGCCAAGCTGCCGCATTTCGCCCTGCTTGCTCATCAGGTAGGCATGGGTTTCAGCCAAGGCTGTTTCCCGCGCTGCTGCCTGCAGGTTAGCCGTGGCAACAAATTCATCGCCAAAGATGATGGGTGTTTCGACAACGCAGGCCAAGGTTAGCTTGGCATTAAATTTTTCGCTGAGAACGCGGGCATAGGGCAATGCCATTTCGGCAAAGTGAGAACCATCAAGTGGAACAAGGATGTGCTTGAACATTTTGCAACTCCTGTAACAGAGACGAAGAATGGTGTTGTTGGGAGCCATCCGTTCATCGTCTGCAATTGACGTATCAGAGGCAATGGTGTTTGCTTCTATGAACAGGATATGCTTAAATGGTTCTTGGGGGGAGTGCCGAATGTCATGAGCCGGGGTGCTATTTGGCATGAAGTGGGGCAGGGGAGCAGATATGTCTCCCCCCTTCATGGCTGTTGGTGTCAATTTGATTTGATAAACCATACCTAAAGTCACCCTTGAGACAGAATATCGTCTAAAGAGACAGCTTCATCCTTTTCCAAACGAACTTCATCAATGAGCATCTGATCAATGGCATCTTGCAGGTGGGCAGGAATAGATTCCCAATCTTCTTCATCTGCCAACGTCCGTAAATAGGCACGGAAATCATCGGCTGTGAGAATGACTTCAACAAGCTGACCAGAATCGTTATAAACAAGTTTTGGGGGAGTTGTTATTAGCATATTAACCCATCCTTTGTGCATGATCGCTATGGAGAGCAGTATAAAGGATTTAGCTGTCGTTGGAAAGAAAAAACGGCCGTTTTCCCTCCCACACTCTGGACAAGCCTTGTTTGGGAAAATGGCATCGCGGATGACGCGGATCGGGGCGGATTTTCGCGGATTTTTTAACGGCCGTTTCCCGTGTCCTTCTGTGTGCAGAAACGGCCGTTTTCTTCACCACACAGATACGGGCAAACATAGGTAAAAACGGCCGTTTCTCCCCCCTGCTCCTCTGCTAAAAAACGGCCGTTTTCCCCCAAAAAATCTCGCAACTACCGATGAACACGGATGAAAACAGATAAGAATCCGTGTTTATCTGTGGTCTCAAAAAACGGCCGTTTTGCCCCAAAACCCACCCGACGACGGGGTGAGGGATGGAAAACGGCCGTTTCTCCCCAAAATGCCGACCGACTACCGACTACCGACGACGGCATGAGTGATGGAAAACGGCCGTTTTCTCTCATCACAGATAGGAGGGAACACAGATAAAACGGCCGTTTCTTCCATCCATGTTTGTCCGTATCAGTGTGAAAAATGGGGTGAAAACGGCCGTTTTCTGACGATGGGCGACAAACGGCAGACGATGGGTGGCGGCAACCTCTCTAATCACCACAAGAAAAAGCCCAGGCTTCACTTCGTATCATCAATACAACATGTTGCAAATCAGGCGATATGCCAATACCTTTTAAATTGACGTTTAAGTACGCCGCGACATTAGCATCCGTTCGCCCTTGGTCATTTGTACCCAAGAAATTGGGCATTTGCTTAATGATCTCGATGGGTATTTTGTACACGAATGATCTGTTCAATGTATATATCTCCCCGCCTGTTTCGGTGAGTTCGATGATAACAAAATCCTGCAATGTATCATTCCAATCAATAAAGAAAGGAGGGGTTACTTCAAATGTCTCTATTTGTTGCGGTGGATTTTGGGAAACATCAAAGGAATAAACAGTTAGGGGCTGGTTGAGTAACGCTTCATCAACCTCAATATTTCTATATGATAATATAGTGCTATAAGTAGGTGAGAAAACCAACTCATAAGGTTCAGGTTCGGTTGGTGATAGCAAATTGGGTGACATATCAGTTTCCCAAGAATTAAAAACAGTTTGGGGTGCATCTGCTCCCGTTAAATCCACCACTACACTTTGACCTGCATAACTATCACCACTGAGATCATGTATCGTATGAATCAACCATAACATTCCACTATCAACGGACCATTTCCATTTCATTGAAGAGGGTACATAAGGTATGATTTGGGTCACCGTTTCTTGGTTCACTAACCAAAACCCTTGATATGCTTCAGGAGCTTCTGTTATCTGTAACAGTTGCCACTCATTGTTTGGTGAGACTCCCACCACTTCTACAGGGTAATCTTCGAGATATGGTATTTGAAGCGGCTGTTGGTCTATTATTTCTGTTATCGAGTATTCTGTTAACACATCGTCCTTAAAATCCCAAGTAAATCCTTTTAATAGCATCCAAGCATAATGAATTTTAAAAGCACGGGTGTCAAAATTGGGTCTATCTGCCCATATCACAAAAGTAATCTTGTTCTCATCTTCAAAAAAATAATCCATGAATCTGTAAGCCCTATTATTCGTCTCTTCTTGTACATTGATATAGGCTGGCAATTGGTCACAAAACATTGTTGAGATAGGCGTAGCTGTTTGAACAACAGTCGGTGTGGCGACAACGGTAGGTGTTGTGGTTATAGTCGGAGCTACTGTCCATGTTGCTGTTACCATAGGTACATCAGTCGGGGTAGCCACTGAAGTTGATTGAGCATCGGCGGTGGCTATTTTTGTTGGCTCCGCCGCTAATATGGCAACCGTGGGCAACGCCGTTTTAGTCGTGGAAGGAGAAACCTGAACTGTACAACCCAGTAAAAATCCAGCGAGCACCAGATAGAATAACTGTATGTGTCTCATCTTATAATCTCCATGTTTTTTCGTGCTTGCTCATCAAAATAACTACCAGTGCCATAACGGAAGCCAACCATTGAAGTCGGTGTTTCATTGCCATAATATTTATCGGTATTATCAATGGTTAACATAGCAGATAGTTCTGGAGCCATAAACAGTAAGGGATTGTATGCCCAATCTTGCCCAGACCCATTAGCGTCTTCTCTCCTAATACTTAAATGAACATGTGTGTAATCGTGTTCAGCAACCGTGCCAATAACATCCCCTGCATGGATTACAGCATTTTCCTCCACAGAAGGATTTACATGACCGTGTAGAACATAAAAATTCACATTACCTACAGTGACTTTTATGACCACGTTGGGGTCAGCGTCGGTGCCATACTTAAGAACCACTGTCCCACTCACTGTGGCATAAACAGTTGTACCAAGCTCAGCACCAAAATCTAAACCTGTATGAATATTATGGGATTGACCATAACAGTTTTGATTGCAACCTGTTGGGTCTTGTGAAAACCAATTTGCCCCAAAACCGCCCAACCAATCAATCTCATCAACCCCCGTCGCTGTATCCTTTGCTATGGGCAAGTGTGTTATTAAATTTGTAGGCGGTACCGTAGGTTGGGACTGCTTAGGCTGGGGACGAGATGGCTGTGAAACATTTCCCCCGTTACAGTTACCAGGAGTAGCTGCATCTGTCTGAGGGTCATAACAAACATGGCCCGTTGGATCAGAGTACCGAAGGGGGTTGCCTAGGACGTAGCTGTATCTATTGAAGCTTTGCGGGATGGCGGGGCTGGGGACGAGGGTATCGGCCGAGGCGAAACGGCCGATTGAAGGGTGGTAAAACCTCGCGTTGTAATATAGCAGCCCAAGCTCCCGGTTCTCGCGCTGGCCGGTGAAGTCGCGGTCAGTAATCGTTTGCGTGGGCGCGGTGCCTCGGTAGCTGCCGTAGGGCCTGTACCGCCCCAGCAACCCCGCCACAAATGCCCCACCACTCGTCCCCAGCATCGTCGTTGAACCCAAATGGTCGCCATAGATAAAAAACAGCCCATTATTTGTCGTCACCGGGTCGCCCGCCACCCGAAACGCCACCACCTGCCCCGCAATCGCATAGCTGCTCCGCTTGATCGTGCTGCTCCCCACCACCGTCTCCTCATAATTCCCAAACGGAAAATACGTCGTCTTCCCCCCCGGCTCCACTGTCTTCACCCGCTGCCCGCTGGCATCATAGGTAAAAACGGCCGTTTTTCCCCCAAACCGACAAAAGATGGAATAAATGATGGAAAACGGCCGTTTTTCCCAAAAAATCATCACGTACACGGAAGGACACGGAACTTTCTCCGTGTCCTTCCGCGTTCTTCCATGTTCTATTTTGCTTGACTTCTCTGACAGGCTGCTAGTTGAGTAAGTAATCTTTAATAAGCGTTTGACTGCTTATAAACACAAAATTGTGTCTGCCCCAGCGTATTAAACGGAGTATTTGTCCCCTGTGCCACAAAAATGTCTACACAGATAGAGCCACCCGCGCCGGCCGGAACATCCACCTGGAACTGAACCTTTTTATTACGGCCTGATTGCAGGTTAACCTTTTGCGCGTTTTTGATTTCAAACGTTGTATAGTTCAGGAAACTTCCACTATCCTGACTTGTAACTACAGCCCAGACAAGACCATTCAAGCGGGCGGTCATGCGGTTGGTAATTTCGATGCTAAAGCGGCACCGACCACCCCGAAGCGGAATATCCTGGCAAGGCTGCAGGTTCGTTAATTTTACTGGCTCCGGGTCTAAACGGATTTGACCAAGATTTAGAGCCTCCCCTTCGGCCAGGTCAACAGGGATGATCTTTGTTTGATGTTCATAGGCCGTAATAACTAATTGATAACTATCGGCCAAAAGCGGAAGTCCAAAATAGGCGGTGTCAATTACAAATGAGCCATCATCGCCTACATATTGATTGTTTATCGTGTCATAGCAATCATCAAGCGTTATACATTTCTGTAATTCAACATGGGCATAAGGGTAGTTTTGACCAGCCAGAGGCGATTTAGTAGAAGCATCAATGATTTGCCCGGTAATAGAACGAGCACGAGGCAGAGGCGTCATCTCTAATTCGCCCAAGTCAAGTGCCTCGCCTACGCCAACGCTGAAAACATCGGTGATATGAGATTCATATGTTATTGCATCAAGGCCAACACGATAGTTTCCAGCAGACAATGGCGTAGCATAATCATATGGGTTGTTAAACTCAAACCGGGCATCTACATCTAACCAGGTAGAACCTACGAATTCGCCACAATCGAATTCATTGCAACGATACAATGTAGCCTGCGAGCTATTGTAGTAATATTGGGAATTTACGATTGGCTCGCCTGTTGCTGCATCAATTAATTGCCCAGAAATTGAGCCGATGAGCGGCAGTGATATAAGAGGTAAATCACCCAAGTCCAGATTCTGATTGGCAGCTACGGTAAACCTTTCGGTCAAGAGTGTTTCATAGAAATTATTGTAAGCAGTTATCTGAAAATCACCCGCTACGATAGGTTCGTCATAATTGCTGATTGGATTTATCGAAAAACGGCCGTTTTCATCTGTATAATCACTCCTGATCAATATCGGACAATCCGATCCATAACACCGATTCAAGGTTATGCTGCCCATAACAGGATCACCCGTTGCCTCATCAACCAGCCGCCCCTGTATAGAACCAATTACTGCAAGCTGATTAACATGCAACTGATATGTTCCACTAGCCCCTTGGTTACCAACAAACTGATAATCACAGCAGCTTGTAGCCGCTAAAATGAGAATGCCCGATCGGGGAACTACAATGGTTATGCGCGAGTCGTGCGAGCCGTTATAGTCATCCCCCATGCTGAGTCCATAACAGTCAATATTAAACGCTCCTAAAAACGGATCAGATAGCGTGCCACCACCAGTATCTACGCCAGACAAGGTTATTTCAAGATGTTCGCCGGGCGTGGCACGAATTTGGTAGAAATCAATATCACCCGCTGTGGTTGCAATATCTAACTCTCCATCCAGCGTAAATGGCATTGTGATCGTACCCAAATCCTGTGCCGTTTCACAACTGTTGTTGGGTTCCACCTCCACCCCTTGAGCGCGAGTGGTTTTGAAAGAAACAACAGCTAAAATCAACGGCAGCAGCAATAAAACAGTAAATTTAACGATAAGTTTGGACATTTATTCCCCTTGCGTCGTTTGCGGCCAGGGCCAGGCAAACTGACAGCGATGACTTTAACGATTTTGTAGTAGAATACGCCAGTCACAAAAATTTTTTAAGTCTTGTTTCGCACCAATTCCGCACCAATTGTTAGCAGTGATGAATACCTTCGCCCAACTCTTTGCCCACTATCTCGCCCGCTCTGGCTACTCCGCCAGCCAGCTTTCACGCCTGACCTCCATTCCCAAAATGACCCTTCTCCATTGGCAGCAGGGTCAAGTAAAGCGGCCACGCAGTTGGCAAGATTTGCTCCGCGTGGGGCATGTACTTCACCTTGCAACCAATGAACTCAATTTGCTACTGCATCATGCCGGACATCCGTCAGTTTTGGAGTTGGCCGAGCATAACCCTTCTCCCAAAGAGCGGGAAATGCTTGCACAATGGCTGCCGCAAACATCATCTCCCCCTCGCTCCCCCTTCCAGGTCATTTCCGACTTGCCCACCTTTGTCGGTCGCCAGCAAGAGATAGCACAGTTGGAAACATGGCTCTGTGCCTCTCACCACCCTGCCGTTTACTGTCTTAGCGGCATGGGTGGGGTGGGCAAAACGGTGCTGGCGGCACGCATTGCCTATCGGCTGCGGGCGCATTTTCCCGATGGGGTGCTGTGGGCGCGGCTGGAAGCGGGCAGCTCCCCCATGCCCATTTTGCGGCTGTTTGCCGCTGCCTATGGCGAAGATGTGCGTGAATATGAGGACGTGGACAGCCGCAGCCAGGCGGTGCGAACGGTGCTGGCCGACAAACGGGTGCTGGTGGTGCTGGATAACGTTAACGACAGCCAGCAGGCGCAGCCGCTGCTGCCGCCCACTGGCCCTGGGGCCGTGCTGCTCACCACGCGGCGGCGCAATTTGTCGCTGGCTGAAGGCGCAAACCAACTGCATTTAGAGCCATTTGCGCTGGAGGAGTCGCTGGCACTGCTGGAACGGCTGCTGGGGGCAGAACGGGTAGCGCGGGAGGAGGCGGTATTAACGGCCGTTTCCCACACCCTCCACCACCTCCCCCTCTCCCTCGCCATCGTCGGCCGGCGGCTGGCAACCGACCCCACCCAATCCGCCGCCGGTTGGCTCCAGCAGCTCCAGCAGCAGCCCCTGGATGCCCTCAACGGCGAAGGCCAGAACGTCCGCACCACCCTCGCCCTCAGCTACGCCATGCTCCCCCCCACCCACCAGCACTTTTTCGCCACCCTCCGCCACTTCAGCCACACCTTTTTCACGCCAGAAATGGCTGCCAGCCATACAGGTATCAGCCCTGAAACGGCTTGTCACTATCTGTACGACCTCTACAATTTATCATTGGTTCACTGTGCTGGCCCTGGCAGCTATCGCCTTATCCCGCTACTTGCCCAGTTTGCCCAAACGCTCTAGCCAAACGACAGCAAGCAGAGGTGCATACATGCTTGCTGGTCTATAGAATATTTCAATCAAAGCGGGGAAAACGGCCGTTTTCTTCCCCCCATTCCCCCCTTGTGCTAAAGTTCCGTCAATAATCCGCAACATGAAAATGGAAGAGTAAGGAACAAAAGAGACAACACGCCCCACATCACAAAGGGATGAAAATTCATAATTCATCCTTCATAATTCATAATTCACACAGGAGACAATCCCATGAGCTTTTCCCACAAAGGAACCGTTCACCGATCCACCGTCACCGGGCGGCGCGGCATGGTCACATCCGCCCACCCCCTCGCCTCACTCGCTGGCCTACGCATCCTCATGCAGGGCGGCAACGCCATTGATGCCATTGTCGCCACCGCCGCCGCCCTCAACGTCGTCGAACCCTATATGTCGGGCATGGCTGGCAACGGCTACATGCACCTTTATAGCGCCAGCAAAGGCCACCACCTCATCCTCGACTACATGGCAACCACCCCCCAGGCCGCCCACGCCCATCTTTTCGACAGCGAAGAAACCCACCTCAAAGGCCCCAAAACCTCGCTCATTCCCGGTGCCATTGGCGGCTGGCTGGCCGCACTGGAGCGATATGGCACGATGGAACCCGCCGCCGTCTTCGCCCCCGCCATCGAGTATGCCGAGCAGGGGGTACCGCTCACCGTCAAAAACGCCGAATTCTACAACATGGATGCCCCCAACCTGCTGGCCCAGCCGAACTCCGGGCAGGTGTATGTGCAGCCGGGGGTAGCGCAGCAGGCCGGGAATGTCGTTGTCCAGACTGACCTCGCCCGCACCCTGCGCCTCATCGCCCGCGACGGTGCCGACGTGTTTTACAAGGGGGAAATCGCCGACCGCATGGTGCAATACATGGCCGAAAACGGCGGCCTCATCACCCACGACGACCTTGCCAGCTTCCAGGTGGAATGGCAAAAACCCATCCATGTGGATTATCGCGGCTACAAAATTTATGTGCCGGAACCACCCTGCCAGGCGGTGCAATATTTGCAACTGCTCAACATGATGGAAGCGTATGACGTGGCTGGAATGGGCCACAACAGTGCCGCCACCCTCCACCGCTTTATCGAGTCGGCCAAATTAGCCACCGCCGACCGCATTGCCTACACCGCTGGCGAAAACCCGCCGACGGCCGGGCTTATCTCCAAAGGCTATGCCGCCGAACGCCGCGCCCTCATCACCGACCGCGCCCAGCCGACGGGGGGCGAACGGTACAGCACCGTCCGCGTGCCAAACGAAATTACCCCCGGCAACCCCCACGCCTGGATGCAAACAGAAAACACCACCCACTTTGAAGCGGTGGATGCCGAGGGCAACGCCGTGGCAGTGACGCAAAGTTTGGGGGCACTCTTTGGCTCCAGCGTCGTCATTCCCGGCACGGGGCTGGCGATGAATGACTTTTTGTACTGGATGGATCGGGATGCCGACAGCCCCAACGTCATTGCTCCGCGCAAACGCATGGAAATGTGCATGTCGCCGGTGCAGGTGTGGAAAGATGGCAAGCTGCGGTTTATGGTTGGTACGCCGGGCAGCTATGGCATTTTGCAAACCACGCCGCAGATGATTATGAACGTGATTGACCACGGGATGAACATTCAGGCGGCAATTGAGGCGGCGCGGGTGAAAGCGACGTCGCCGGGGGTGCTGGTGGATGTGGAAAACCGGGTGCCGGCCGACGTGCGTGCCGAGTTGGAGGCGATGGGACACGAACTAAACTTGATTGGTGATTTTTCCATGATGGTTGGCGGCGGTCAGGGGATTGAAGTTGACCCGGAATCGGGGGCGTTTATGGGCGGGGCTGACCCGCGCCGGGATGGATATGCGCTGGGGTGGTAGTAGAAGGTAAATGAGAAACGGCCGTTCTTACGCCCTTTTTACGCCCCTGTTAGCTGCTTTACACGTTCATTGTTGCCACCTGGACGGAAACGGCCGTTTTTCCCTGCTATGATTCTTCTTGTAAGCGAAACAATTTTTCTCCTCTTTCTTTCCTCCTCTTCCCAACGCCACGCAGTAAAGCGTGGCGTTTTGCTTTCCCCGGTTCGGTAATCAGTAATCGGTAACTGATTACCGATTACCGATTACTGTTTACTCTTTACTGCCCACCTGAAGCGTCAGTGCCACAAACGACAGCGGCGGCAGGCTAACGGCTGCTTTTCCAGCAGAGAGGGTAAGGTCGGCAAACGGCCGTTCTACCACCAACTCCTTCTCCTCCCACGAATTCGCCGCCGTCGCCGAGTCGCCCGTCACAATGCCCCCACTCAGCAGCGACACAATCTCCCTGTCCAGTACATCCAGAACGGCCGTTTGTTCCCCATCCACACTCCGGTTCACCAAAAAGCAGTGCAGCTTGTCCCCTGCCAAAATCGCGCTGGCATCAATAGTCGTCGCCCGGCCATAGCTGCCGCTTTCATACGTTGGCCCCGCCACATCCAGCCGCAGTGCCACCCCCTCCCGCCGCTGGCTCATCATGGCAAACGGGTAAAAAATAGATTGCACCAGCATCTCATCCCCTTGCGTCAGCACCGGGGCAATAATGTTGACAATTTGGGCAATGTTGGCAATCTTCACCACGTCGGCGTGGCGAATAAAGCTGTTGAAAAATTGCGCCACCACCAGCGCATCCTCCAAATTGTACACTTCCTCAATGAGATGGGGCGCAACCTTGCCCGCGCCGTCCATCTGCATATTTTTGTACCACACATTCCACTCATCAAAACACAAATACGCCCGCTTCTTGCTGCGCCGCCGCGCCTGCACAAAACGGCACACCGCATCCATCTCCTCAATCTGCTTGTCAATGCTGTTGCCAATCGCCAAATAGTTGGCCGTGTCGTTTTCCCGGTTTCCCACATACCGGTGCAAGCTGATATAGTCGGCCATGTCGCCCAAATATTCCAGCACCTGCCTATCCCACGTCATATAGCTGTCCAGCGTGGTGGTGCAGCTCCCACACGCCACCAGCTCCAGCGTCGGGTCAACGTCCTTCATCATCTTGCCCGCCTGTTGGGCGCGAATGGCGTATTGGTCGGCAGGAACATGCCCCAGCTGCCACGGCCCGTCCATCTCGTTGCCCAAACACCACAGCTTCACCCCATACGGGTCGCCGGGGCGCAAATTGGCATAGCGCGTGCCGTGGGGCATGTTGCAATACTCCACCCAGTTGCGGGCTTCCTCCGGTGTCCCCGTGCCTAAATTAACCGTCAACATTGGTGTCCACCCCATTTTGCGGCACAGTTGAATGTATTCATTGGTGCCAAACTGGTTGGTTTCGATGCTGTTCCAGGCCAATTCGCGGTTGGTGGGGCGCTGTTCACGCGGGCCAATGCCATCTAGCCAGTGGTAGCCAGAGGCAAAGTTGCCGCCAGGATAGCGCATGGCAGTCATGTTAAGCTCTCCCAGCGCAGCTAAGACATCGCTGCGGCAGCCGTCGCTGTCGGCGTGGGCGCTGTCGGGTTGATAAACGCCTTCGTACACAGCGCGCCCCATGTGTTCCAGAAAGCCGCCAAAGATACGCGGGTCAACGGTGCCGATTTGAAACCGGCTGTGCATGGTAATGGTTGTTTGATTCATGTTCATTCCTTAATAACAAAAATGGGCCGCAGATTTACCTGATTTTCCTGATCACAAGAGATCAATCAGGAAAATCCGGCAAATCTGCGTCCTATGCAAACGCTTGATGCAAAATTTGGTTGATTATCTCGGCGGGGGAAAGGGTGATGGGGATGGTGAGGGCTTCCACGGCCGTTGGTGGCTCCAGCGTGTCGAACTGGCTTTGCAGCATGTTGGCCTTCATAAAATGTCCCTGCCGGGCGGCCAGGCGCAACCAGATGAGGTCAAAATCCCCGGCGAGGTAAACAAAAACCACGCCGTCGAGCGACCCACGTAGCTGGTCACGATACGTTTTTTTGAGGGCAGAGCAGGCAAAAACGGCCGTTATTTCCTCCATCTCCTCCCCCACCCATTCCCCAATCATCCCGTGCAGCCGCGCCAGCCACGGCTCCCGGTCGGCATCCGTCAGCGGCTCCCCACGCCCCATCTTGGCAACATTGGCCGCCGGATGGTAATCGTCCGCGTCAAAAAAAGGGACACCCAACTGCTGCGCCAGCGCCCGCCCCACCGTCGTCTTGCCACAACCCGATACGCCCATGATGATGATAACCATTGTTTTGGGATGAGGGGCAGGGGAGCAGAGGGGCAGGGGTGAAAAATCTCCCCTGCTCCCCCGCTCCCCTGCTCCCCCGCAACGCTTTCCCCCTATTTTGCCACATTTTGCCCCTTGACAAAGTGTTTTCTTTACACTATTATTTTGTGTGTTGATAACACTAATTAATTTTTTGGGAGTCGGCAATGGATTTGATGCAACAGCTACACCGTTTACAGCACGCAGCCTGCCCGGAAGATGTGTTTGGCGGGGAGGAAACGGCCGTTAAAGCCACCTACCGCCAACTCGCCAGCCAAACCCACCCCGACGCGCACCCGCACGACCCGGCCGCTGCCGATGAAGCGTTCAAGCTGCTGCAGCAATGGTACGCAGAAGCCCAGCGCAAAATCGCCCAGGGGTGCTACGGCCAGCCGCTGCGGGTGAAGGTGACATCGGCCAACTATGTGTATGAGGGAAGCGAACGGCCGTTTGTGGGCGATCTCTGCCACCTCTACCCTAGCTATGCCGCCAGCCAGCCCGTGCTGCTGAAAATGGTGCAGCACAGCCGCAACAACGATTTGGCTCAGGCCGAAGCGCGGGTGCTGTACCAGCTTGACCAGGCGCTGCGGGGTGAGCCGCTGCGGGCGCACTTTCCCACCTTCGTCGAGTCGTTTTTGCTGCGCGACAGCGGCGGAGTGCAGCGGCAGGCCAACGTGCTGTGCCGCGAAAGCGACACCGTGACCCTGGCCGACGTGATGGCCGCCTACCCCGACGGCATCCACCCGGCCGATATGGCTTGGATGTTTAACCGGCTACTGGCGACCCTAGCCGTCACCCACAGCCAAGGGCTGGTGCATGGGGCGGTGCTGCCCCCCACCTGCTGCTGCGGCTGTCCGACCACAACGGCATGTTGCTGGACTGGTGCTACAGCGTGGAAATCGGCCGCCCAATTAAAGCGATCAGCCCGCCCTACCGCAGTTGGTACCCGCCGGAGCTGCTGGCAAAACAGCCCGCTACCCCTGCCAGCGACCTGTTTTTGGCAGCGCGGTGCATGGTGGCGGTGCTGGGTGGCCGGGTGGCGGGGCAGGAGTGTGGGATTGTGTGGGGAAAAACGGCCGTTCCGCGTCCCATCCACGCTCTGCTGCAAAGCTGCCTCATCCCCGCCCCCACCGCCGCCCCGACAACGGCTGGGAGCTGTTTGAGGCGTTGCGCGACATGCTGGGGCAGCTTTATGCCACCCCAATTTCGGCCGTTTCATATTTAAGAAAACAGGACGCAGATTTGCCTGGTTTTCCTGATTAAATCTGCGTTCATCAGGCAAATCTGCGTCCCATTAAGGAGATCATCATGGGTTATTCCAACTGGAGCGACACGGCGTACAAATCGCGCCAAAATTTTCGTCAGCAAACCAACCAAACTGCTTTTACTTATGACCAGAAGGTGCGGCAAACGGGCAAAGTGGCGGTGCATCCGCAGATGAACCCCCACGACGTGGTGCGCGAAAGCCGCGATAGCGACAGCCACCCCGATTCGGTTGCCATTGGCGTGCTGTTTGATGTCACCGGCTCGATGGGGGTGGTACCCCGCGTGCTGCAAACCAAGCTGGGGTCGCTGATGCGGCTGCTGGTGCAAAAGGGGTATCTGGCGCACCCGCAGGTGCTGTTTGGCGCGGTGGGCGATGCCTACACCGACCGCGTTCCGCTGCAAATTGGGCAGTTTGAGTCGGGGCTGGAGATGGACGACGACCTGGGCAAAATCTACATTGAGGGGGGCGGCGGCGGGCAGGTACACGAAAGCTATGAGCTGGGCATCTACTTTTTTGCCCGCCACACCGCCATTGACTGCTACGACAAGCGCGGCCACAAGGGGTATTTGTTCACCATTGGCGACGAAATGCCGTATGATGTGGTGCGGAAGCAGCAGGTGGCGGACATTTTTGGCGACAAATTGCGCCAGGATATTGCCACCGACCAGATGATTGCCGAGGTGCAGGAGCGGTATGAATATTTCCACATCATCCCCACCAACACCTACCACGGCCAGCGGCCGGAGGTGCAGGGGCGGTGGCGGGAATTGCTGGGGGAGCGGGTGCTGCTGTTGGATGATGAAACGGCCGTTTCTGAAACCATCGCCCTCGCCATTGGCCTGTGTGAAGGCACCCTCGACAGCCTCTATCGCGGCGTAGACGACCTTGTTGCCGCCGGACACAACGCCACCGCCGCCCGCAGCGCCACCACCGCCGTCGCCACCTACGCCAAAGCACGTGGTTCGCTGGTGCCGGTGGCAACGGGCGTGCTGCCGGTGAACGGGGTGGGGGAAGACGGCCGTTTGTAATTGAGAATGGAGAATGAAGAATTGAGAATTGGGAATGATACGCCGTTCCCAATTCTTAATTCCCAATTCTCAATTCCCCATTCTAATGATTCATACTTATCTCACCCTCGACCTCGGCTTTGGCGATGCGGGCAAGGGCAGCATGGTTGATTTTCTCTGCCGCCAAACGCCCGTCCATACGGTTGTCCGCTACAACGGCGGGGCGCAGGCGGGGCATCGGGTGGCAACGCCCGCCGGCCGTGAGCATGTGTTTTCCCAGTTTGGCAGCGGCACGCTGGCCGGTGCGGCCACCCATCTTTCTCGCTTTATGCTGGTGGAACCGCTGGCGATGATGGCCGAAGCCGCCCATTTGTCTGAATTGGGCATTGCCGACCCGTTTGCCAACGTGACCATTGACGAAAATGCTGTTTTGACCACCCCTTTTCACCGCGCCGTGAACCGATTGAAAGAGTTGGCAAGGGGCGACGGCCGTCATGGAAGCTGTGGGGTGGGGATTGGGGAAACGGCCGTTGATGCCCTCACCCACCCCCGCGCCGTCCCCCGCGTCGGCGACCTGCGCCGCCCGGATACGCTCCGCGCCAAGCTGGAATTTCTACAGGCAATCAATCTGGAAAAAGCGGTGCCGCTCCGCCCCGGCTTACCGGATAAAGAAATTGTGATGCAGGAGTTGGCGGTGCTGGAAGAGAGCGGTTGGGTGGATTGGTTGATGGGGGAATACGGCCGTTTTTCCACCCTCGCCCACATCGTCCCCGCCAGCCACCTGCACCAGCTTCTACACCGCCCCGGCACCGTCGTTTTTGAGGGAGCGCAAGGGGTGCTGCTCGATGAGTGGGTTGGTTTTCACCCCCACACCACCTGGAGCAACATCACCTTTGCTAATGCCGACACCTTATTAAAGGAAGCGGGCTACGGCGGCACGACGACGCGGCTGGGGCTGACCCGCGCCTATACCACCCGCCACGGCGCGGGGCCGTTTGTCAGCGAAGATGCCGCCCTGACGCAATTGCTGCCCGATGCCCGCAACGGCCACCACGCCTGGCAGCAAAGGTTTCGCGTGGGCTGGCTCGATTTGCTGCTGCTGCGCTACGCCCTGGACGTGGTTGGCGGGGTGGATTATTTGGCGGTGAACTGCCTGGATCGGATAGCCGATCTGCCGGAGCTTCAGCTTTGCACGGCGTACCAGCACGGCAGCCAGCGGCTTGAACGGCTTGTCCCCTCGCCGCAGCCGCGTGATTTGGCGTATCAGGCGCGGTTGACGGCGGTGCTGGGCGAATGCCAACCGCTGCTGGAACGGGTGGCCGACCCGGCGGCGCTGCTGGACAGGGTGGCAAGCGGGTTGGGGGTGCCGGTGGGGGTGGTGTCGTGGGGGGAAACGGCCGTTTGTAAACAGTGTGCCTTCTAGCGGTTTATCGGAAAAAGAAAATGGATGCGCGAATAACGCGGAGCGGATTTTCGCGCATCAAACAATATTTGGAGATACTATGAGCCAGAAATCTTTATTGTTCGTGGTTGTATTAACGGCCGTTGTTGCCATCACCGCCTGCGAAAGCGAACCCGATGTTGACCAAAACATCATCCATACCTCTTTCGATTTGACATGTAACAATATCGGGCTGACTAAAGCCCAATCCTATCAGCCCAATGATGGCAGCATCAATCGAATCATTATCATGAGCGACAGCACCATTGGCGAACAATATGATGAATATTTCCAGCAACACCCCAGCAACATGCCCGAAGCATGGTTCCCGCAAATTGTAGATGGTACGTTTGTTTATACGGACGTGGAATTGGCGTTATGTATTCACCGCACCGCTACCGAACCAGTAGATATTCCCTGCGATTTTGAAGACGGATACACGATCAAAGTCCACAACGCCACTTATGAAATGACGCTGCGTGACCCCAACACGGCCGAAATCATTGCCCAGCAGACAGTAACCAACGAAGGAAACTGCCCCACCATGTTCTCCATTTTTACCGAAGGGCAGAAAGAACAAGACCAATTTGCGGCCGTTGGCGATGCCCAAATCCAGGCATTTATCGAGCCTTATGTTGTGACTCACTAGCAAAAGAAAATGGGTGTGCGGAGAGCGAAAAAATCAGTAATAGGCTGTAGAATCCATGATATTCACGGTACGCTTCTGATCTGAGCGGGTGACCGCATGAGTTGTCAGGCCGATGATTAAAAAGATCACGCAAAGGCGCAAAGCTGCCAAACGTTTTTCTTTGCGCCTTTGCGTAAAATTTCCTGATAGGCTGTTCGTAGACCCGATCTGAGCCGGACTAATGACAGGTTGTAGCGATTTGTTTATAATGCAGCTTGTTGTTTCGCTTGGAGCGACGTTTATTTCCCCCCTGGTTTGGTAACGGAGCCACCCCAGGCTCCTAAATAAATGTTTTGTTGTAAGGAGTACAACATGTTTTGTCGGAAGCTTTTATGGTTGATGATGATTGGAATGCTCGTATTGGTGGGTTGTGGTGGGGATGAGCCGGAAACGGCCGTTTCCCAACCTACTGCCCAGATTGAACAGGCAGTGGAGGAAGCAGGAGAGGTAGAAACGGCCGTTGAGCCAACCACCGCCCCTGTTGCCGTTGAGCCAACGGCCACCCCCCTGCCCACCGAACCACCCCCAACCCCCACCACCGAACCCGCCCCCGATGTCCCCCCCGGTGAACCCCAGCAGGTATTGCTCGATGCCATGCGGCTAAGTCTTAACAGCGGCCCCTATCGCACCACTGTCACCCTCACCAGCGACGATGAGGGCGTGACAACGCTGGTGGGCGAGGTTGTCCCTCCCGATCAAATACACGCCACGACCACCACCAGCGGTGTCACCACCGAAATGATCGTCCTGCCCGACCAGATGTGGATGAAACCGCCAGACTCAGAGTGGATGCAGTTCCCTGGCGGCATTTCAATCAGCCAAATCACCCAGCAATTTATGCTTGACCTTGAAGCGGCGGGCGTGACCTTTGACGATGTTGTTTTTGCTGGCACCGACACGCTCAATGGTGAACTTGCCTGGATGTATGATTATCGCTCCACGTTTGACGCTGGCACAGGCCCCATCGAAAGCCAGGGGCGGCTGTGGATTAGTGCGTTAAGCGGCCGGCCATTGCAGCAAAAAAGCGAAAGCGAAACCGATGGCGTTGTCACCACCGTTATGCAAGTCATTGAATATGACCCCACCATCACCGTAGAGGCTCCTGGGCAATAACCATGAACTTTGGCACATCTGTTGAAGATTTTGGCTTTCTGCTCATTTTTAGTTTGGCGTTGCTTTTTATCCTGCCGCTAGTGCTGGGTTTAAGCGGCCTGGTGCTGCGGTTGCTGGGGCTGAAATCGGGCGGTTGGCAGTTGCTGCTCATCATTCTCTTTTTTGGCGGTCTTGTCATTGGCGGTTCGGTTTATCTGGACGTGGCTGGGCAAACCATTACCGGGTTAGTGTATGAAAAGAAGGAGGATATTGACCTGCGGATTGAGGGTGATTGGCGTTATCAGTTTACGGCCATAACGCGCTATCGGCTGGATGGACAGCCCCCGTCCGATGATCTGCTGCCAGAAATGGATGATTCCAGCGTGGGGCTGCGGCTCAGTGAGGCGCAGTTTGATGACCTGACGACGAACACGCCGGTGACGTTGAAGGTGCTGCCGCTGTGGCGCAGCCTGACGTTGGTGCGGTTGGCAAACAGCAGCACGCGGCAATGGCTGCCCTGGGGCTGGATGGCCGGGGCAGTGGTGTTAGCTGGCGTAGCCTGGCTGGCTTATAAATTGGCGCAAATGGGAACGGCCGCTTTAATCATCATCAGCGGCATGGTCATCACCGGGCTGTTTACCTATCCTGCCGTGTCGGTTTACCGCACCTGGCAGCAGCGCGACAGCTTGGCCGCCCGCCCGCTGCGGGCGCAAGGGACGGTGGTGGAAAAAACGCTCATCACCCGCATTGACCCTTTCCCCTGTGAAAGTGACTGCTCTAATGAGTGGGAAACGGAGTTTGACGTACCGCAGCAGTATGAGATCGTTAAGATCAGTTATGTGCCTGAGGGGAGAACAGAGGCAGTAACGGCCGTTGCTTCCGCTGATCTTGGTTCGGTGCGGCTAGAGAAAGGGGGCAGCGTGCCAATCGCCTATGCCCCCACTGCGCCCCGCGCCGTGCGGATTTTGGGTGCCAGCGTCAGCCACATTTGGCGCAATGCCATCGGCTTTGTCCGTGAAATGGGGCTGACGTTGGTGATTCTTGTGGCGTTCTTTGCTGCCTGGGCGTTGCTGGGACGGCTGTTCCGCTGGGGCATCAGGCGCCGGGGCGAGTTATTCTGAATGGCTATTGTTTAACGACTGTGGAAGCTGAACCATTTTCTCGCACCGGGTTGGCAAACGCTTGTTGCTGTCTAGCCCATGCTTCCAGCCGGGCCACCACGCGGCCGTTGATGGTGTTGGGGGAATAACGGCCGTTTTCCCCCACTTCCCCCGCCTCCATCCCCGTCAACAGCTCAATCCCTTCGTCAATCGTCTGGATGGGGTAAATGTGGAACTTGCCCATGTCCACCGCATTCACCACATCCTGCCGCAGCATCAGGTGGGCGACGTTGGATGCTGGAATTAGCACCCCTTGCTCGCCGGTTAACCCCCGCGCCTGGCATAGTTCAAAGAACCCCTCAATTTTTTCATTCACGCCGCCAATGGCCTGAATTTGCCCGTGCTGGTTGACCGAGCCGGTGACGGCAAACGATTGTTTGATCGGCACCTGCGCCAGGGCGGAGAGCAGGGTAAACAGTTCTGCCGCCGAGGCGCTGTCGCCGTCCACGCCGCCGTATGATTGTTCAAAAACGAGGGTGGCTGAGAGGGGAAACGGCCGTTCTGCCGCATACCTTGCCCCCAAAAAGCCCGACAAAATCAGCACCCCCTTGGAATGAATCGCCCCACCCATCTCCACCTGTCGTTCAATGTCAATCACTTCCCCCTTGCCCAGCCGCACGCGGGCAGTGATGCGGCTCGGTTTGCCAAAGGTTTGCTGCCCCAAAGCATAAACCGCCAGCCCGTTGATCTGCCCCACCTGCTCGCCGTCGGTGTCAATGAGGATGGTGTTGCGTAAGATCGCCTCTTGCAGCCGTTCGCGCAGACGGCCGGCGCGGTGGGTCTGGGCATCGAGTGCCTGCTGCACATCCTCGGCCGTCACCAGCTCCCGCGCCCCCTTGCCCGCCCAATAGTCGGCTTCACGCAGCAGGTCGGTGACGGTTTGCATGTGGGTGGTCAGCTTTTCGCTGTCTCCCGCCAGCCGGGAAGCGTGTTCGATGACGCGAGAAACGGCCGTTTTGTCAAAATGCCGCAGCCCCTCCTTCCGCGCCAATTCGCCAATCAGGTGGGCATACGCCATGTTGTTGCCCCGGTTGCGCGGCATGTCGTCCTCAAAATCAGCCGCCACCTTAAACAACTCCTCAAAATCGGGGTCATAGGCACACAACAGATAGTACAGCAGCCGTTCCCCCAGCAAAATCACCTTCACATCCAGCGGAATCGGCTCTGGCTCCAGCGAAACGGTGCTAATCAAGCTCACCATCTGCCCCAGCGACTCAATCCGAATTTCCTGGTTGCGCAGCGCCAGCTTTAGCCCTTCCCAGGCGTAAGGCTGCAGCAGCAGCTTGCGGGCATCCAAAATCAGATAGCCACCGTTGGCCTGGTGCAGCAGCCCCGGCTTGATCAGCGTAAAGTCGGTGAGCAGCGTCCCCATTTGCGAAATGTGTTCAATGCGCCCCAGCAGCGTGTGGAAGCGGGGCTGCTCCTCATAGACAACGGGTGCGCCGTGGTTTTGGCTGTGGTCAACCATGACGTTGACGGTATAGCGTCGCTCCAGCACCTCCTGAACGCTGGCATTACCGGGTTGGGGGTTCTCGGCGTTCAAAATCGCTTCCACGCTGTCCACCACATTGTGCTGCACGGCATCGAGATAGGCCACCACTTCGGCCAGATCACGGTACGCTTGCCGCAGTTCGTTAAACAGCGGGGCGACGGCGTAGGCGGCGACTTCTTCGTTAAGCTGGCGGGTGCGCTGCTGAATTTCCCGCTGCCACTGCGGCAATTGCTGCATAATCTGGCTCAATGCTTCCTGAAGCTGGGTTACTTTTTGCTCAATGGCACTTTGTTCGTCTGTGGGCAGCCGCATAAAAGCGTCGGGGCTGATGACTTTGCCGTCTTGCAGGGGGGCGAAGGCGAAGCCGGCCGGGGTTTGCAGCAGCGTAATCCCTTGCGCTGTAGCCTGCTCTTTCAGCTCCTCCAGGGCTTGCTTTTCTCGGTCGCGCACCGACTGCTCAATCCCTTTGCGGCGGCTTTGGTATTCGTCGCTGCTGAAGGCAGCAGGGATGACGTTGAACAGGGTGTTGACAAGCTGTTTCATCCGCTGGCTGAATGGCCCGGCCTGCCCGCTGCCCATTTGCAGGGCGTTGGGTTTGTGCGGCTGATCGAAGTTGTAGACATAGCACCAGTCGCTGGGGAGGGGTTCGCTAACGGCCGTTTGCGTAAGGAATTGGGAAACGGCCGTAAATTTGCCCGTTCCGCTGGCACCCAGCACAAACAAATTAAATCCCTCGTGGTGCATCCCAATGCCAAACTGGATAGCCTGGACAGCACGTTCCTGTCCCAGCATCTCCTGCTGCGAGGGCAGGTCGGCGGTGGAGGCAAAGGGGAATTGAGTGGGGTCGCAGCGGCGGTAGAGTGTGGTGGGGGGAAGTGGTTTTACTTGGTTCATAATTTTACTATAGGGCAAGTTTGCAAACTTGCCCTACACCTTGACTGGTTGGAAAAAGGAGGCAAGCTGCTGATAAACGGCCGTTGCGGCCTCGGCGACCGTCAAAACTGTTGTGTCAACAACCACCTCTGGCTGAAGGGGTGGTTCGTATGGGCTGCCCACGCCGGGAACGGAAACGGCCGTTCCTTCCTGTGCCTGCCCATAAATCCCCTTCGGGTCGCGCTGTTGGCAGGTTGCCAAATCGCAGCGCACATAAATTTCGGCAAAGCGGGCAATCTGCTGCCGCGCCTGGTCGCGGTAGTGGCGGCGGTTGGCGGTGGCGGCTATTAGCACAGTCACCCCGTTTTTTGCCAGCAGCCCCGCCAACTGCCCCAGCACGCCATAAAACCAGTCGCGCTCATCGCTGCTGTAGCTGGCCTGCGGCGTGAGGATGTGGCGTAGTTCGTCGGAGTCTAGCACAACGGCCGTTAATCCATCGGCCACCAGCTTTTGCCGCAAGGCATAGGCCAAGGTGGTTTTGCCGGAAGCGGGTAGGCCGGTTAGCCAGAGGACGAAGGGGGGCAGGGGAGCAGGGGGGCAGGGGGGCGGGGGAGTGTTTTCCAATCTCTAATCTCCAATCTCCAAATATCTCTCGACCTGTGCATACTCAAAGGTGGGCGCGGCGAGGACGTTTTGGGCGAAGGCGAGTAGCTGGCGGCGGGTGGTGGGGCTGATGGTAGGGTACCATTTGGGGCTGGCAAGGACGAGCGCCCGCCAGGCAAACCAGGGGGCGATGGTGCTAAACAGGTCGGGGTCGGGGTGGTTGGCTAAATAGGTTTCCCAAAAGGTGTGGTAGAGGTCGGTGAAGGGGTGGGAAAAACGGCCGTTTTGCTGTAGCCCAAAAAACAGATAGTTAATCACCATGCAGCTCACATCATCCTCGGCCATGCCCCATTCGCCCCGGCTGCGGTCAATGACGGAGAAGCGAATGCCTTCGTCAAAAAGCACGTTGAAGGGGTGAAAGTCGCCATGTACCTGGCACAGCCGATGGCTTAGTGGCTTCAGCCGCCAGCGCCACTCGTTGGCCGCCGTTTCAATGGCAAGCAGCCGTGCCTGGGTGATGATGGGCTGGTCGGCACTGGGGAAGGGGAGGGGGTAGCTGTCGCATAGCCCCATGATGCCTTCGCCGTGGCCGACTAAATCGCGCAGTCGCCGCCGCCACAGTAACGGCCGTTCTACATTGTCCGGGTGTTTGCGCTGGTGAATGTCGGCCAGATAGCGAGCCAATGCCTGGGCGCGGGCGGTGTCGCTGTTGCGCAGCGGCTCGCCCTGCAGCAGCCGGTACAAATCTTCGGCATAGGGCTGACCGGGGGCGTAGTGGGTGAGCAGCAGCAGTTCGGTGGCGTGGCCGAGGGAGGATAAACGGCCGTTGTCGTCCAGTGCCACCATGTCGGCCACCGGCACGTGGCCGGGCAGGTCGTTAAAGGTGTGAAAGTCGCGCCACACTTCGGCCACCCGGTCAGACGGCCGTTCGCGGCCAAAGCCGTTGGGGCGCACCCGCCGCAGCACAAGCTGCTTCGGCTCGCCATCACAATGGTAAGAAATGCAAACGGGGCGGCCATACCCAAAACCCTTTAGGGCGGCCGCCCCTTGTGCTTCTCCTCCAAGTTGTTGCAGCCGGACGATAAAAATCGGCCGTTGGTGCCATTCGGTCAGAAATTGTCTAATCGCCTCTTCTGAAATGGCCGGTGCCGAAGAGGCAACCGCAAATGTGTTCATGTTTGCCCCCCGACTAAATTGTTAACTTAGCGATTTAGAAGTTCAACTTCTTCCGAGAAGTTGAACTTCTTGCCTAACTTGTTTTTGGACGCTTACTTAGAGATTAACCACTTTCCAATCTCTAATCTCCAATCTCGATATCAATTTGTAGCCCTTCTCAGCCTATATCTCATGCTGACACGCGAGCCACATCCTCACGCCACTCGTGCAGCACCACCATGCTAAAAATGTCAGATTCGGTGATAATGCCCACCAGCTTGTTATGTTCATCCACCACTGGCAACCCGCTCACGCGCCGCTCCAGCATTGTCCGCGCCGCCTCGCCAATGGTAGCTGTGTTGCGCACGGTAATCGGGTTTTTGGTCATAATTTCTTTTACCGTCAGCTTGCTCAACAAATAATTCAGCTCCCAAACGCTAAGCGAGGTGGCTGATGAGGGTTCCGCTTCACGCACATCGCCCAAAGTGACAATACCAACCAGCTTGCCGTTTGCATCAACGACGGGCAGACGGCGAATTTCTTCTTCAGTCATCATCTTGTGGGCTTCGGGCAACGGCATATCGGGTGAGATTGTCACCACGTCTTCGGTCATCCAGGTTTCAACGAGTTCTTTACTCATGATAGTTGCTCCTTCATTTTTATTAGGTCTTAGATCAATATGGTATGAATTGTCTGTAGAATAGTAGGTATGGTTGCTTCAACCTAGTGACCAATGTCATTGGGTGGTTTGACAAAGCTCACCTACTGCACAATCTCTGTGCGCTTCTCCTGGAAATGGTTGAGAAAGTCGGTAACGGTGACGATGCCGACAAGAATTTGCTTGCCGCTTTTGTGGTTTGCTACCACGGGTAATGCACCAAATTTGTAGATGCTAAGGATTTCGGCGGCTTTGGCGGCAGGGGTGGCGGGGGTGACGGTGACGGGGTCGGTGGTCATGATGCCCTCGGCGGCCACTTCGTCAAGCAAATCGTCGTCGGGCCAGCGTGCGTGCAACACCAGGGGTGAGTTGAGGACGAGCCGTACATCGCGGTCGGTAACGATGCCGACGAGCTTGCCGTCGTCAACAACGGGGAGGTGACGGCATCCTTCTTCTTTCATCATGCGGACAATTTCGCGTAGGGTCATTTCAGGGGCAAGCGTGTAGGGATTAACGGTCATAATGTCGTTGACGGTGAGCATGGCAATTCTCCTGTAAAAAAATTGGACGCGGATGAACACGGACGAACACGGATGAAGGACAAACGGAATGCTATGGTTGTTGGTTGTCCGTCATTTTCATTCGTGGTGGCAGGCGCGTTCATGCAAGTTCCTTGTTAGGCAATCCGCTGGTGCGGTGCGGGACGGGTGATAAGGAGGGAGGTGTCGGCACCGCGCATGATTTTTTCGGTAACGTGGCCGTAATCCCAGCGGCTTAACCCGGCGAAGCCGTGGGTAGCCATGACAACCAGGTCGGTGTGGTTGGCTTCGATGTAGTTGATGATGCTGGAGACAACTGGGCCGGGCAAAACGGCCGTTTTTACCCCATCCCCCACCTTGGCCGCCACCTGCTGCAAATAAGTAGCGGCATCAGTGACCAGTCGTTCCGAAATACGCTCCTCGGTCGCCTCGGCTCGTTCCAGCCATTTGCTGGCAATGCTGGGAGCCACCTTTACATCTTCTTCCACTTGCAGCAGCGTGACCTCGGCTGCTAGCTTTTGCGCTACCGCCAGCCCCAGCGACAATGCCTGCTCTGCCAAGTGCGACCCATCCAGCGTGATCAGCACCCGCTGGATTTTGTCGGGAAAGCGGCTGACCAGCATGGGGCAGGGGGCTGTGCGCAACACCCGTTCGGCCACACCACCCAGGATGGAACGCCCAAACCCCAGCCGACCGTCAGCCGTCATTAGCAGCAAATTCACCTGTTCGTGCGTGGCGGTGTCTACAATGACGCTGGCGATGTCGCCAACGGCCAGTTGGGTGCAGAGTTTGCGCGTTGTTGGCTGCGCGGTGCGGTGCAAGTCGCTCAGATAATGGTGGGCGGCAGCAAGGTCGTTGGCTGACACGCTTTCACGAGCCTGGGCAATGACGCGGAGCAGCATTAACTGCCCCGCGTCTGTTGGTGCTAATGTTTGCGCCAGGCGAAAAGCGTGTTCGGCGTGGGCGGTGCCATCCAATGGGATAAGGATTTTTTGAAACATGGCAGTTTTAGCTGGGGCGCACAACCAGCATATTGGTTTGGGTGTGGCGCAGCACTTTTTCGGTGACGCTGCCGTATACCCAGCGGCGCAGCCCGGTGTGGCCGTGTGTCGCCATGACAATGAGGTCAACGTCGGTTTTGTTGGCAAAGTCAAGGATGTGGTCGGCGGGGTCGCCTTCAGAAACGGCCGTTGTGATCATCACTCCCATGTCGGCATACGTCCGTTCAAACATTTGCAGATAGGCCAGCGACTCTTCGGCTACATTGCGTGTAGACATATGGGTGCCAAGCCCCGCCTCATAGTTGTCGAGCTGCTGCATAACGAAGGTGTCAACGGGTTCAGGTTCAGCAGCAACCATCATCAACGTTACAGCCGCGTTAAGCTGTTGTGCCAACTCTAACCCTGGTACCAGAGCCGACTCGGCCACTTTGGAGCCATCGAGTGTGATGAGAATGTGTTTGATGGGCTGCGTGTGGCGCAAGGCCAACACCGGGCAAGGCGCACTGCTTAGTACCTTTTCGGTGACGCTGCCATAGACCCAACGCGATAGGCCGGAACGGCCGTGGGTAGTCATCACAATCAGATCGGCTTGCTCTGTTTCAGCGCAATCTATAATGGCACTGGCTGGGTCGCCTTCATACATGCGGGTGATAAAGTTAAAACCTGTGTGACGATGGCTGTATTTGAGATGATTGAGATATTCGTGTCCTTCCAAATGGGGCAGATCCTGGCCGCTATGGTGGGCGTAGGGCATGGTTTTGCTCAAATCCGGGGCGGGGATGAGAAGGGGAGCTGGGACGTGAAGCAAGATATAGGTTGTTTCATCTGGTTTGCCAAGCGCCAAAGCTGGCTCTAGTGCTTGTTCAGCCAGGGGTGATCTATCGAAGGGAATGATAATTTTATGGAACATTGTCCGTCTCCAAAAGCAGCGAAACCGATTCAGGTGTTGCCTGTGGAAATAGAGGGAACCGGATCTCCTGCAAGCTAAAATTGTTGCTTTACGCTCATTGTAGAAATGGTGGGGGGGATAGGGGAGTGACAGATCGCATCACTGCTGCTGACGAAAGTCATCAACTGGGGGAATAGAGGAAAAGGGTGGGAAAAACGGCCGTTTTTGGCAATAATACAAGCAATGTGACCATCCATTTACCAACGATAGGAATTCAGGAAAAACTATGTACGAACCAAAACCAGAAAACAAATTCACCTTCGGTCTCTGGACCGTGGGAAACATGGGGCGCGATCCGTTTGGCGAACCCGTGCGCCATCAGCTTACCCCCGTTGAGATCGTTCACCTGCTGGCCGAAGTCGGCGCGTGGGGCGTCAACTTCCACGACAACGACCTGGTGCCAATCACCGCCACCGCCGCCGAACGTGACCAAATTGTGCGCGACTTCAGGCAAGCCCTGGCCGACACCGGGCTGGTGGTGCCAATGGCAACCACCAACCTGTTCAGCGACCCCGCCTTCCGTGATGGCGCCTTCACCAGCAACGATGCCAACGTGCGGGCCTATGCGCTGCAAAAGACGATGAACGCCATTGACTTGGGTGTAGAGCTGGGAGCCAAAATCTATGTTTTTTGGGGCGGGCGCGAGGGGACGGAGACCGATGCCGGTAAGAACCCCATCACCGCCATCCAGCGCAGCCGCGAGGCGATGAACTTCCTCTGTGAGTACGTGCTCGACCAGGGATACGACCTCAAATTTGCCCTAGAAGCGAAGCCCAACGAGCCGCGTGGCGACATTTACAACGCCACCACGGGCAATATGCTGGCCTTCATCGAAACGCTGGATCACCCGGAAATGGTGGGGGTGAACCCCGAAGTGGCGCATGAACACATGGCCGGGCTGAACTTTACCCACCACGTGGCGCAGGCGATGGAAGCGGGCAAACTGTTCCACATTGACCTCAATGACCAGGCGTTTGGCCGCTATGACCAGGATTTCCGCTTTGGCTCGGTCAACCTGAAGAGTGCCTTCTTCCTGGTGCGGCTGCTGGAGGACAATGGCTATGACGGGAGCAAACATTTTGACGCCCACGCCTACCGCACCGCTGACTATGACGACGTAAAAGCATTTGCGCGGGGGTGTATGCGGACGTATCTGATCCTGAAGGAAAAGGTAGCGCGGTTTAACGCCGACAGCGAGATCCAGGCGCTGCTGGCGCAAATTGATGCCGATGATGGCAGCATGGATGGCTTTAAGGGGCAATATTCGCCAGCGAAAGCGGCCGCGCTGCGTGCCCACAGCTTTGACCGGGTGGCTCTGGGGCGGCGCGGCCAGCCATATGAACGGCTGGATCAGCTGGTGGTGGAGCTGTTGCTGGGTGTACGGTAGGTCAAATTTGCAAATTCAACCTATGAGGGGATTGTCGGAGAAGTCTGAATAGATGCGCGGATAACGCGGATTTAGAGGGATAAACGCGGATTTTTCTTTTCTATCCGCGAAAATCCGCTCTGATCCGTGTTGTCCGCGCATCCATTTTCTTTTTCCTATGGGCGACGAGGGCAGGATGGACAGGAATCGTTGGTTGCCGTTTGCCTATTTGTTGCTGCTGTGGCCGCTGGCGGGGGTGGCATCGGCAACGGCCGGTTTGCTGAGTGCGTATTGGTCGGGATCGTGGCTGCTCATCCCGTACATGCTGCTGCTGGTGGGGGGGAGCGTGGGGTTAACGGCCGTTCTTCTCAACCGCCTCCCCCTCACCCCACCCGACTTTGTGGAATGGTTTACCTATGCTTACCTGCCGCTGGCTGCCTTGGGAGGCATCTTCTTTGGCTACTTGGTCGGCCGGCCCTATCTTGACCTGACCCGCTACCCGCCGCTGGAAAATGTGCGGGTGGAGGAGGCGACGGATGATTTGACACCGGGGTATCGGCAGTTCAGAAACGGCCGTTTGCTTCCCAACTACACCGCCACCTACACCGAAACCGGCGTAGACAGCGACGGCTACTATTACCGCTACGACTACATTGTGGCCCCCGTGGTGTCGCCTGGCTGGCGTGAAAGTGACCCGGTGACGCTGTGGGTGGTGACGGGGTCGCAGGAGCTGACGATTACTGATTTTGCGGCGTGGGACAAGCCAATTCAGGGGATGGTGGCGGTGCGGCAGGTGGGGAACTATTGGCGGGCGGTGGAAACGGCCGTTTCCACCCACACCCTCCAAACCGATCCCAATGCCCTCCTCCTCCGCCTCTACGAGCAAAACCACGCCGACCTCACGGCCAAACTGTGGCGTGACATGGAGCGTTATGTGCTGGCAGTAACGGCCGTTGGTTGGCTGCCGCTGCTGTTTATGCGGTGGCGGACACCGTAGGACAAGTTTGCAAACTTGTCCTACATTTTCAAGGGAAAAGGGAATGCGCTATTTCATTGGCATTGACAGTTCGACAACGGCGACAAAAGCGCTGTTGATGGATGGGGTGGGGGCGGTGGTTGGCGTGGCGGCGGCGGAATATGGGTATGACACGCCGCAGCCGCTGTGGTCGGAGCAGTCACCGCTGCTGTGGTGGGAGGGGACGTGTGCGGCGATTCGGGAGGTGCTGGCGAAAACGGGGATTGATCCCCACCACATCGCCGCCGTTGGCCTGACCGGGCAAATGCACGGGCTGGTGCTGCTGGACAAGGCGGGGGAAGTGCTGCGCCCGGCCATTTTGTGGAACGACCAGCGCACTGCCGCCGAATGTGACGAAATGCGAGCCGTTTTTGGCAAGCAGCGGCTGATTGATGTGACGGGCAACGACGCGCTGACCGGCTTTACCGCCCCCAAAATTTTGTGGGTGAAAAACCACGAGCCGGAAATTTACGCCCAAATCGCCCACATTTTGCTGCCCAAGGATTATGTGCGCTATCGGCTGACGGGGGAATTTGCCAGCGACAAGGCGGGCGGGGCGGGGACGCAGCTTTTTGACGTGCGCCAGCGGGATTGGTCGGCCGAGCTGGTGGCAGCGCTGGGGATTGAGCCGAATTGGCTGCCGCCGACGTTTGAGGGAACGGCCGTTACCGGCACCCTCTCCCCCACAGCCGCTGCCGCAACCGGCCTCCCCGCAGGCATTCCCATCGTGGGCGGCGGGGGCGACCAGGCAGCCAACGCCGTGGGAACGGGCGCCGTGGTGGATGGGGTTGTGGCTTTGAGTTTAGGCACATCGGGGGTCGTGTTTGCCAGCAGCGACCAGCCCATCATCGAGCCAGAAGGTCGTCTCCACGCCTTTTGCCACGCCGTGCCGAACAAATGGCATTTGATGGGGGTGATGCTTTCGGCGGCGGGTAGCTTGCGCTGGTACCGCGACACCCTGGCTCCCGGCGTAGGGTTTGACGAATTGCTGGCTCCGGCGGCGGCGGTTCCCCCCGGCAGCGACGGCCTCCTCTTTTTGCCCTACCTCACCGGCGAACGCACCCCCCATCCCGACCCGCTGGCACGGGGGGCGTTTGTGGGGCTGACGGTGCGCCACACCCAGGCCCACATGACCCGCGCCGTGCTGGAAGGGGTCGCCTTTGGGCTGCGCGATAGCTTTGAGCTGATGAAAAACGCCGGGTTAGCCAACGTCAGCCAGGTTCGCGCTTCGGGCGGCGGCACGCGCAGCCCGCTGTGGCGGCAAATTCTGGCCGATGTACTGGGGGCGGAATTGGTGACGGTGAACACGACGGAGGGAGCGGCGTATGGGGCGGCGATTTTGGCGGCGGTGGGGGTAGGGGCGTTTGAATCGGTTCCGGATGCGTGCGCCCAACTGGTGCGGGTGACGGGGCAAACGGCCGTTTCGGAGGAAACGGCCGTTTACAACCACCACTACCAGCTTTACCGCCAGCTTTACCCGGCTCTGCAGCCCCTGTTTCAGCAGCTTGCCTAATGGCAAGAGATCGCTTTTTCGGGCCAGGTGGATAGTTGGAGGACAGTGGGCGGGGTCTGTTGGGCGAGTTTTTGGAAGGAAACGGCCGTTTCCCGGTCGCGTGGAATGTGCGTAATGATCTCCAAATTGCCAAAAGACGTTAGTGTAACCAGGGGCGCTGTCAAAAAGCGATAGCGCCCCGTATCGGGCGACCCCATTTGGAATGATTCCCCGCCCACAAAATACCGCTGTTCCTCATAAAAAACCTGCTCCCAAAACCAGCGAAAGTTCCGCTCGCGCCGCAGCCTTGCCAGTAGCTCGGCAAAATAATCCGTCATGCGGTAGGGCAATGTGGTGCGGCGAAAATAAATGACATTGCCCACGGCAAAATTGTGCCATTGCTGTGGCGACATTTGCGCTCGCATAGGCGCAAAAAAATCCGAGAAGATAAGCCAAAGCAAGTTGAAGCTGGCTGGTTGCCCCGCCAAACTTTGCAAATCAAGTGCCGTTGTTTGGTACATTTGCAGCAGGAGGCTGTTGGCTGCAATGACATCGAGATAGCAGTCCAGCAAAAGCGCGGGCAGTTGAATATCGGCCAGCATCTGTATGGTCTTGTCTAAAATAAGGTGGGCACTCTCTGTGGCAGGGTACATTTGCTCATAATCAAGCCCTGTTGCCAGCATAAAAAAGGTTCGCCGTTCGCCAATAGTCAGTTCCAGCGCGTCCGCCAGACTCAGCAGCGTGTGTTCATCCAGAATGGCTCGCTCGCCCCGTTCAATCTTGCCGATGACAATCTCATTGAGTGGTGTCAGTGGGTCTAGCCGCTGCGCTTTTTCTGCCAGCTTTGCCTGCGTGTAGCGATTTCCATCTTCATCAAAATGCTCTTTACGTAGGGCTGCCACCAGATGCCCTAATTCCTGACGATTCATGATCAATCCCCTGCACCTGAAATCTACTAATTTTGGTAGATTCACCTGTGCCAAGCCGTAGATTTTGGACAGAAAAACAGAGCCGCCTGATACATACTGTATGTAGCGAATTAAATTGTAACGAAAGAGGCAAAAAGAGGCTATTTCTGACAAGCAGGTGACGGAGAGGCCTAATGCAATCAAAGGAGTGTGTATCATGTTGGCACAATGTCGTTTTGGTTATTTACCGCATGTTTCTAGCTGGAAAAAAGAGTGGTGGCTGCGCGGAACGGCCGTTTTCCTGCTCCTCATCACCCTCATCACCCTCCGCCAACCCATCTGGGCACTGCTGCAAATTGTGGGCAACCGGGCAGCCGTCATCGCCTATTTAGAGCAGTTTGGTCTTGCCGGCCCCATCGTGCTAGGCACCGTTCTCGTCTTGCAGGTCATTGTCGCCGCCATCCCCGGCCATATCTTGATGATTGGCGGGGCTTATGTCTATGGCTTCCCCACCGCCTTTTGCATCAATTTGCTGGCAACCGTTGGCGGCAGCCAGGCCGCCTTTTGGCTGGCCCAGTGGGCCGGCCGACCCGTCATCGAGCGGTTGGCTCCCCCTGAAGTCCTGGATAAATGGCAGGCTGCCTCAACCCGAAAAGGTACCCTTTTCTTTATGTTTGCCTTTATGTTGCCCATCTTCCCGGCCGATGTGATGAATTATGTCGCTGGTTTAAGCGGCCTGACAAGTCGGCAATTTTTTGTGGCAAATCTGGTGGGGCGGCTGCCCGGACTTGTGTTGATGACGGCCATTGGAGCCTATGGCTTCCAGCTCTCGTGGACTACCTGGGCAGGCATCCTTGTTGCCGCCGCCGTTATGTTTGTTCTGTGGCGCACCTTTCTGGCCGCCAAACACTCGTAGGGCTTTATCAGCCAAATGCTTGCCCCAAAAACAAGGGTTGGCTCATCATAGTGGCTAGTCGCTGGTGGCTAGTTGGAAAAGAGACGCTTCACCAGCCGCCAACCACCAGCCACCAGCAGCTTATCCGCGTCAGGTTTTCCCGATTTATCCGTGTTCGTCCGCGTCCAATCTATAGTTGAGGAGGACTATCATGAAAATCGTTCACCTTTGTCAATCTTATCCACCCATGATTAGCGGCGCTTCGCTGCATGTGCAGCAGCTTGCGTCAGGGCAGGCGGCCAATGGTCATGATGTGTTAGTGCTATCGGCCAGTGATCGCCCCCATGGGTACACCACCCATGACGGAAGGCTGCAAATTACGCGGCTCCCTTCACACCACAACCCTTATCGCATTGGGCAGCGTTTTTTGCTCTGGCCGCAGCGGGCAGTTTGGGCTGAGTTAATGCGCTTCCAGCCAGATGTCATTCATTTGCATGAAGCGTTGGGTTTGGGGCTGATTGGGTTACAGGCAGCGCGACGGCTGCAAATCCCGGTCATGTTTACCGCGCACCAGTTGCCCTGGTTTGCCACCGCCTATATGCCCAGGGTGTTGGGGCTGCCGCAGCTTGTTGAAACCATCACCTGGCAATATGCCCGCTGGTTTTTGCGCCACTGCACTACCGTCATCGCGCCGACGCGAACCATTGCCCGAATCATTGAGAAGCGGCTGCGTTATCCGGTACAGGTTGTTAACTACGGGATTAACCTGCATCAATTCCAGCCAACGTCAACCAGACCGTCAGAAGCTAACGAGCTATACCGCAAATATGGCCTTGACCCTGAGTTGCCCGTTATTTTGCATGTCGGCCGTTTGGATGTGGAAAAGCAGGTGGATGTGTTGGTTCACGCCGTGGCGCAGGTGCAACAGCAGATGCCGGTGCAGCTTCTCGTTATTGGCGATGGCTGCGAACGCCAAAAATTGATGCAGCTTGGCCAGGGTTTGGGCATTGCCGAACAGTGCCATTTTCCCGGCTACGTTTTACCCGACGGCGATCTGCCTGGGCTTTATCGCCTGGCCTCGGTTTTTGCCACGGCTTCGCAGATTGAAACGTTTGGCATTGTGGTGTTGGAGGCGATGGCGTGTGGCTTGCCCGTCATTGCAGCAAATGCTACCTGTATGCCGGAGTTAGTGCATGATCATCAGAATGGGCTGCTGGTGCCGCCTGATGATAGTTTTGCAATGGCACAACGGCTTACCTGGCTGTTGCAAAACCCAGACGTGGCCGCCCGGTGGCGTGAAGCGAGTGGGCAGATGGCGCAACATTATGGTATGTCACGTATGATTCAAGAGGTGATGGCGGTTTATTATACGGCCGTTTATCGCCCCCACCATCACGCTGCCGCTCGCTTTGTCTAGCCGGATATCCTGTAGGGCAATTTGGCCAAATTGCCCTACAGGGAAAATTAATGAGGAAGTTTGGGTTGCAAAACGGCGTAGAGGAACATACCGCCCAAAGCACCAATAAAGGTGACAAGTGCCAGCAAGTTGCCGCTGCCAATTTGGGCATAAATGGGGCCGGGGCAAGCACCTGTGATGGCCCAGCCAATGCCAAATAGCGTGCCGCCAATGATAACGCCTTTCTGATATGGTTTGGCCTGGGGCATAATATCTTCACCAAAGACGGTTTTGCCGTGCAGCCGCTTGATGAGAAAGATGGAGATGGCTCCCACAACCACAGCCGAAGCGATGATGAGGTACATGTAGGCTTCCTGAAATTGGAACATTTTGCTAATGCGGAACCAGGAAACAACTTCTGATTTGACCAGGACGATCCCAAAATAAATGCCAACCAAGAGAATGTAAAACTGTCGCATGTCTGTTATCTCCTTACCCGGCAAAGAGCCAGCGAACAACGAGATTGGTGGAAATGAGGCCGCCGATAAAGAAGAAGACGGAGGCAACCAAACTGGGCCAGCTTAGCAGGGAAAGCCCCATGATGGTGTGGCCGGAGGTGCAGCCGTTGGCATAGCGGGTGCCAAAGCCGATGAGGATGCCGCCAATGGCAAGGGCAATGACACCGCTAACGCTTTGGTAGCTGTTGGGGAGGAAGGCGATGGGTGCTGCGGACAAAAAATGGCTGGCAATAAAGCCACCAACAGCCACGCCCAACACGAAGATGAGGTTCCAGCTATGTTCACGCCAGGCGACACTGCGCAAATAATCTAGCTTGCTGTGGGGGACGATAGCACAGCCGATGTAGCGCAGGCTGCTGGAAATGCCAAAGCTCTTGCCGGAAAGCAGGAGCAGTAGGGGAACGGTAAGCCCAATAAGGGGGCCGCTGATGTACCAGGGCCACGGTTGTAAAAGCCACGCAATCATTTTTTTCTCCTTTCTCTTTCAAACAACGGTATTTGATTATTGATAGCAGGCCACATTTGATGCTCTCCTCATCTGTGTGGTCTGTTATTGACTGCCTGATACGGGCGATGTGGTGGGCGGGATTTTTAACGGCCGTTTCCCAAAATATGGCGTAATACCATGTGTCGGGTCTACAATAATGGCCTCGCCCTTGTAATGGCAGCCAACCACGTACAACGCAAGGGCTTTCCGCCTATAGAATTAATGCAAAACCGTGAAACAGACCCTCTCAGGATGGATGCAACATTGATTCCCAACAATACGAATCATACCCACCCTTTGCAATAAGAAAGTAAAGGATATGTAAGGGGAATGTAAGGATTTTGGCCTTGCCCCCTTACTTGAGAGAAAAATAAGGAATGGGAATTAAATAACTGTCCATTTAGAAGTTCAACTTCTTCTGAGAAGTTGAACTTCTTGCGCCACTTATTTAATCTTCGTTCCTAATGAGAGAGAGGTTCCCATGAAAGGAAAGATATTGGTTGTCGAAGACGAGAGTAGCATCCAGACTATCATCCGGACTTATCTAACCAATGCCGGGTTTACCGTTATCCTCAGCGATAATGGGCTTGAAGCACTGAAATTAGCCAAACAAGCGAACCCCGATCTCATTGTGCTTGATTTGAACTTGCCCGGTCTTGATGGGCTGGAGGTGGCAGTCAGGCTGCGCGAATGTTCGGACGTATATATTTTGATGTTGACGGCTCGCGGGGAAGAAGTTGACCGCATTACCGGTTTGCAGTTGGGAGCCGACGATTACTTGACTAAGCCTTTTAGCCCACGTGAACTGGTGGCACGAGTAGAGGCACTGCTTCGGCGGCGGCGTGCCGTGTCGTTTCGCTCCCACTTAACCCGTTTTCAAAACGTTGCCATTGATTCTGATGGGCATGTGGCCTATGCGGGTGACAAGGCACTTGACCTGACGGCGACAGAGTTTCAGGTGCTGTGGGCTTTAGTGTGTCACGCCGGCCGAGTGCTGACCCGTGACCAGTTGATGACCCAGGTGTGGGGTGCAAACTACTACGGTACCGAGCGCGTGGTGGATGTCTACGTGGGGCAGGTGCGGCGCAAATTGCAGGAGGCAACGGGCAAGGTACTCATTGAAACGGTGCGCGGGGTGGGTTATAAGTTTATAGACGAGAAAGCGTAGGACAAATGACTGACAACGGATGGGAGACATATCTCCGTGTTTGTTCGTGTCCTGTTAGCAAGGGAGATGACACTGGCTGCACCGACCATCATGAATGAAAATCAAAGATTCCGCAGATTCCGCAGATTCATCCGTGTTCGTCTGCGCCCCATTTTACTGATGAAACTGATCAGGAAAATCAGGTAAATCTGTGTCCTATTTAAACAGGAGAAACGGCCGATGTGGCGACAGCTAAAGTGGCGAATTGTGGGCGGGAATATGGCGGTGGTCATTGCCGGGGCAACGCTGGTGTTGCTGATGACGCAAATTGTTACGCGCACGGTGGTGCCAGAGCCAATTTTGGCTGAGGTGCGGCGGCTGGCGGAGGCCAGCGACCCGGCAGGGGCAGAGGCAGCAACGGCCGTTTTGCTGGAAACCTTTCGTGGCACCATCATCTCAGCCGTGCTGGTTGGTACCATCGGCGCCATTGTTGTCGGCTGGGTGAGCAGCCTGGCCCTGGCACGGCAAATTTTGCACCCGCTGAACCAGCTTGCCAGCAGCAGCCAGCGCATCGCCAACGGCCGTTATGACGAGCGCATTCCCATTCCCGACAGCGACGAACTGGCTGGCGTTGCCACCCACTTTAACCAGATGGCACAAGCATTGGCAACGATTGAGGAGCAACGCATTACTCTCATCGGCAACGTTAGCCACGAACTGCGGACACCGCTGACGAGCATGATTGGCTTTCTTGAAGGGCTTATGGATGGGTTGTTTCCCAGCAGCGAGGAAACCTATGCTCCCATGCACGCCGAAATGCAGCGGATGCAGCGGCTGGTGGATGATTTGCAGACGCTTTCGCGGGTTGAGGCGGGGGCGATTGAGATGCAAAAACGGCCGTTTTTACTCTGTCTAACCGTGCAGCAAGTTCTCACCCAGCTTCAACCCCAGCTTGTGGCCGGGCAGTTGCAGGCTGTGGTAGAGGGCAGAGAGGCGCCTGTTTTTGTCCACGCTGACCCTGACCGCACCGCCCAGGTACTGCTCAACCTGCTCAGCAATGCCATTCGCTACACCCCACCCCACGGCACGATCACCGTCTACCTCCGCTGCAGCGACCAATTGGCTCAGGTTGCCGTTCAGGATACGGGTGCTGGTATTCCAGACAATGCCCTGCCCTTGCTCTTTGAGCGTTTCTACCGGGTGGATCAATCTCGCGCCCGTCGAAGCGGCGGTAGCGGCATTGGTCTGACCATCTCTCGCCGTCTGGTGTGGGCAATGGGCGGCGACATGACTGCCCAAAGTGATGGCCTTGGTCGTGGCAGCACCTTTACCTTTACCCTGCCGCTGGCAACAAAACCTGATTCGTAGCGGTATGGTGGTGCTGCGCAAGGAAACGGCCGTTTCCTTTATAATGACCACGCTAATTTTAAGTTGCGAGCCTGCTGCACATACGCTTCAATGTGGTTGCAGCAAATCTGGTACATATCTTCCTGTTGCTGCCATGCCTGGAACCAAGCCACAATTTCGGCCAGCGCCTCTTCCCAACTATAGACAGGTCGCCAGTTGAGACGGGCGGCGGCTTTATCCCAGTTAAGCCGCAGGAGGCCGGTTTCGATTTGGGGCAAATGGTCGGGGTTGTTGTGGAAAAAACGGCCGTTTCCCCACAGCGCAATCAACTTTTCTGCCACCGCCTGCGTTGTAACCCCCTTTTGCTCCAGCGGGCCAAAATTCCACGCTTCGGCAAAAGCTGACCCCTCGTGCAGCAGCCTGGCCGCCAGCCACAGATAGCCACTCAACGGTTCCAGCACGTGCTGCCACGGGCGCACGCTGTGGGGGTTCCGCACCTCAATAGGCTGCCCCGCCATCAACGCCTTCATGCAGTCTGGCACTAGCCGGTAATCGGCAAAGTCGCCGCCCCCAATTACGTTGCCCGCCCGCGCCGAGGCAATGGCAACGCCATGTTCACCATAGCGGTGGGCGGGAAAATAGGTTTCGCGGTAGGCGGTGACAGCAAGTTCGGCCATTGCCTTGCTGGCACTGTACGGGTCATGGCCGCCCAGCGTGTCGCTTTCGCGGTAGCCCCACAGCCATTCCTGGTTGCGATACACCTTGTCGGTGGTGATGGCAACCACGGCGCGAACGCTGTGGGTGGTGCGGACGGCTTCCAGCAGGTTGACGGTTCCGCTGGTGTTGGCATCAAACGTTTCTTTAGGCTGGTGCACGGCGTGGAGGACGATGGGTTGGGCAGCAAGATGAAAGATGATGCTAGGTTTGTGTTCGGCAATGGCCTGGTGCAACTTCGCATAATCACGAATATCACCACGAATATCAGTAACACAATGCTCTAGCCGCATGGCGGCAAAGTTGCTGGGCGTAGTGGGAAGATCGGGCAGGCTGTAGCCAACAACGTTGGCCCCAAGCTGGTGCAGCCAGGCGGCAAGCCAGGAACCTTTAAAGCCGGTGTGGCCGGTAACAAGAATGGTTTGGTTAGCAAAGGTGTTGCTCAGAAGGCTCATAGTAATAGTAATCGGAAGACAGTAATTGGTATTTAGTAGCGACAGTGTGTTAACACGGAGGATAATCAGAGATTTAGAAGATGGCGCAGATTTGTCTGTGTTTGTCCGCGTCGCATGTTTATCACGGGAGGCAATTATAGCGGAAGTTGGCACGTTTGCGCCGGCGATCTCACCTGGTTTTCATTAGGCGTTGTAATTATGCAGATGTCATTTCGAGGTTCTCCGAGAAATCCCATTCTTGGTGGCAAATGGAATGGGATTTCTCTTCGAAGACTTGTCGAAATGACATGTTTTGGCCGGAAACTGGTTTATTGATGATAAACCTGAATAGTGACTAGACGCCAATAATCTGAGGGGTGAGGTCGAGTTCGTAGAGGGTGTGGCGTACTTCGTCCTGGTAGATGGCGTTCATGACGACAACGATGTCAGGCCGATAGATTTCCAGGAATTGGGGGGAGATGATTTTTTGTCCGGTGCCGGCAATGTAGGTGCCGATTTTGCGGGGATTGACCTCGACAACATATTTGAGATGGGTGGTGGTAATGCCGAGGGTGGTGAGGAAGGAGACGGATTTGGAGCCGCCACCCCATAAGACGACTTTTTGCCCTCGCGCCCGCCATTCGCTGATGGCGTTGCGCCAGTAGCTTAGTTTTTGCGGGTAGATTTTGGTGAAGTGGGCAATGTCGTCGGCTAATTCTTCGAGAGGTTCTTCATTGGGGTGGGGGGCGGAGAAACGGCCGTTTGTCGGGCGAGCTTCAATCATGATGTACTGGTCGTCAAAACCGGTGTACAGGTCAAGAATTTCCAGCTTGTTTTGTCGGAACAGATAGGCCAGGGAAGCGGGGGTGAAGTAGGAACAATGCTCGTAATGAATGTCCCAGAAGGCCACGTCATTGAGCAGGTGGCGGGTGTTGGGGACTTGAAAAAAGAGGATGGTGTTTAAATCCAGGTCGGATTTTGGCTCGATGGCCTGGCGCACTGTGTTGAGGAAAACGGCCGTTTTTGGCAAATGCTCCAGCGTCATCTTGCAAACCACAAAATCGCCGTGATAGTTGGCGTACTTTTCCGAATAGACATCCTGGATAAAGGTGATGCCAGCGCGGGAGGTTAGCCCCACGCTGCTGCGCTGGCGCACAAAGGCGGGGTCAAACCCCACCCCCACATTGTTGCCAATCTCGCACAGCGTGGTGATAAACTCGCCCTGTCCGCAGCCAATTTCCAGAATGGTTTTGCCGTGCAGAGCGTAGCGATCAACCAGATAAACGGCGAGTTCTTTTTCAAAGCCGCTAAAGATATGTGAGTGACGCCGCGAATTGTCGTAGTTGTTGTTATAACGCAGCGCACCGGGGCTGTAGGTCAAGTTGGTGATAAAGCCGCAGGTGTAGCAAAAACCGAGGGTGATGTTGCCCAAGGGTACGTCAAGTGCTTCCTGGCGTGAATACAGCAGTTGCACAGTGTGGATCGGAAGCTGGTCAACTTGATAGAAAACGACAACCCGATTGTCACAACAATTCGGGCAGATGTGGGTGGGAACATCGGGATTCAGTTGCATCACTTCTCTGACTTGCTACCTAACGCACCAATCGCCCATTGGGCGATTGGTGAAGATGGAGGGTGGTTGAAAAAACGGCCGTTTTTGTCTAATTCACCGTTGATAAAATCCGAACCAACTCCTGGTTTAAAACAGCATAACCGCGTTTGTTGATATGAAGAAAATCTTCGTGGTATTCCACACGGACAATGCTGCCAGTGGCGTCGCCCAAAATGCGGTCTGCTTCCAACACCTTGACCTGATCGCTGGCGAGTGAGCGGATATATTGATTGACCTCACGAACGGCCGTTATCACCTCCACCGACTCACCCGTTAGCTTTTGCTCCAATGAAGGTCTGCCCACCGGGAAAATGGTACTCAAGACAACCGTTGCACCATTTTCCAATGCCTGCGCCACAATGTCGTCAATATAGCGCTTGGCATTCGCAATGATCCGGTCGCGCTTTTCCGGGAACAGCGGAATCAGCCGCAGGTCGTTTACGCCAACCTGCACCACGATAACATCTGGCTGAAGCGCGGCAATGTGGTGTTCATAACGGCCGGCCGCCTGCACAGACGTTTGGGCATTAATACCCCGGTTAATAAACTGCCATTCGGCTGTATTCGCTGGCGCCGGCCACTCCAAGGCCCGTGAATCACCAAAAAACACAACCAACCGCTCGTTTGACACCGCTGCCACCTGAGACGACGATGGGTAGCTATTTAAATTAAAAGGATCAAGCAAGTTGGCGCTAAAAAACATCTCATACTGCTTGCTGATCTGGTAACTACGGTAATTGACAATCAGCGAACCAACAAGAGCAGCAGCCAGCACCATTACAACAAGAAGCATCAGATTTTGATTAAGATTTGTTCTTGCAACCATTTCAGTTCCCCAGTTCTTCTATACCAACGGTACTACAGTACTGGGTACTATGATAATGGCTTTGCCTTTCAAATCACATTAACAGCTCCCAAAATAGACCAATCAGGCCGTTTGCAGACAGTGGGTAACAGCTTCCTTCAACTCCCACGAGCTAATGGGGCGGGTGAGAAAGTTTGTCGCCCCTTTTTGCACAGCTAACTGCGACATATGCTCTTGCCCAATGGCCGTTAGCACAATAACGGGCATATTTTTATGCCGCTGGTCGGCACGCAGTTCCTCCAGCAGCGTTAAACCATTCATATCCGGCATGTTGATGTCGGTTATCATGAGATCAATGTGCATTTTATCCAGGTATGATAACGCCTCGATGCCGTTGTTGGCGGTTATGACGCTGTGATTGATGCGTTGGAGCATCAAGCTGAGTAACCGATTTGTGACGGGTTCGTCATCCACCACTAAAATTTTAGCCATTACAATAATCCTTCCTTCAACTAGCGATACTTGATTCCAGGTTTTTGACCAGGCACCAGCGATTTTGCCCTGATTGCGGGTAATAATCTACGCGATCCATGAGCTGGTGCATGAGGAAAAGTCCATAGCCATTGACTTGTGACTCTTCCAGGTCTGGTTCCGGTACTTTGGTGGGGTCAAAAGAACGGCCGTTATCCTTCAGCTCAATAATAAGCCGTTTAGGCGACTGTTCAATCGTAATACTCATGTGAATAAGACCACTAATCCCCGCATAGGCATGTTCCACAATGTTGGTACACGTTTCATGAACCGCCAACTCCACGCCATACGCCACTGTGGCTGATTCGGCAACATCCTCCACTCGTTCCAGAATAGAGGTAATGCAGGCTCCAACAACATTGAGGTACTTATGCTTTGCAGGTACTTCGAGTTTAATCGTGTCTATTTGATTCATATTGCTTGCTTCTTCGTATGATCTTTGGGATGACTAATACGTAGATACCCCTTCCTATTGATGAACACATTTCAGAATGAGCAATGTTTGATCATCCTGCAATTCGCCCGTCCCAAATTCTCGAACAGCGGTATAAATACCATGTGCTATTTCTTCAGCTGACCTGCCGGCCAGTGAAGCTACAAGCGTTAGCAGACGCTCATAGCCGAACATTTCCTGTTGCTCATTTGTGGCCTCATTCAAGCCATCTGTCCCCAGAATGAACACGTCTCCGGGGTGTAGCTGGAGAGCCTGGTTGCGTGAAAAGCTGACTGGCAAAATCCCCATGGCGGTGCCATCGGCTTCCAGCAGCGTGGCCTTGCCCTGTGCCGGGCAATAAATGACGGGTGAATGCCCAGCGTTGGCATACACCAAAGTTTGCGTTTCGGTGAAGTATTGACCCAGGCAAACGGTGGCAAACATGCTGACTTCGGTGAAGTCGTCATAGAGTTCCTCGTTTGACAGGCCAATAATGTCTTCGGGCGATGGCATGGGCACGGCGTTGAGCTTGGTGCGCAGTACGGTGCGGGTCATTGCCATCAGCAGGGCGGCCGGCATTCCCTTGCCGGAAATGTCGCCAATGGCGAAGGCGAAGGGCTGGTCGGAGGTGACGATAAAGTCGTAGAAATCGCCACCAACCTGGGAGGCGGGCTTGGTGGCCGCCCACAGATCAAGCCCAGCAACGTGGGGGGGCTTGCGCGGCAGCAGGTGAAGCTGCACTTGCTGCGCCAGCTCCATTTCAGTTTGCAGCCGGGTTTGCTCGACGCTGGCCTGGAAAAGCAGGACGTTTTCGATTTGGGCACCGGCGTAGTCGGCAATGGCCTTTGCCATTTTGACATCGGGTGACATGAAATCGTCGCCGAGTTTGTTCATGACGCCCAAAACGGCCGTTTTCGACTGTCTCACCTGCATCGGCACCAGCAGCAAGCTGCGATACGGCGGATCATCACTCACCGTATCCCGCGTTGACAAAAACGGCTGCCTGCTGGCCTGCATCATCGTCAGGCACTCCGCCAGCGTCTCATCATCCAGCATTTTGGACGGATAATACGCCTTCAAGCGGGGCCGCTGCGGTAAGTCAACAATCAGAAAAGCCGACTCAGCCTTTACCAGCTTGGCCGTTTCATAAGCCAGTCGCTCCAGCGTCTCGTCAATGCCCACATAATGGCGCGTCGCTTCAGTCAAATTATAAAGTGCCAGCAGCTGATCGCGGGTGTCAATCAGCTCGGCCGCCATGCTGTTCAAGTCCCGCTCCAAATGAGCTAACTGAGACAGCAAATTGGCTTCAGCCTGTAGCCGCACCCTGGCCTGGTCGGTATCTATCCCGAATACGCCTAGTGCGCCAATGGTCAGATTGCCCACCTGGATGGAGGCGGTCAGGTTGGGCGCGGTGCCATTGGATGACCCATTAGCCAGCATAGGCCAGCGAGCCAATAGCTCATTTTGGGGGTTCCAAATGCAAAAAGCAGTCGCACCCGCTGCTAACCAATCGTGGGCAAGTGCCTCCAGATGGTCGTGTTGAATTGCAACAATGTCGGCTAACATAAGCAGATGTTAGTGGGCAAACGCCTGAATGGCTTCATCTTCGCCGGTATAAATTTCAAACGCCCGATCCAGGCGGGTAAGTTCAAAGATGAGCCGCACCTTTTGTTGAAGCTGGCACAGGCGCAAATCGCCGTCGCGCTGACGCGAACGTTTCATGCCCTGTACCAGAGCAGCCAAAGCTGTTGAGTCTACAAAGGTAACATCCCGCAGATTAACAACGATGTGGGCAGGAACGTCAGCCGTTGCTTCTTCCAGCCAGCCACGTGCTCTTTCAACGGTGTAGGCATCAAAACGCCCAGCTAGTGCCATAACTTGTACGTTGCCAACGGAACGTGTCTCAAATGAAAAACCGGTTTTCTCGTCCATAATGTTTGTGACCTCTTTTGGTACGATGTGGTGCTTGGTCGAATGATACTATTTGATGTGGCGCAGCCAGGCGGCTGGCGTTTGCCACAGCAGTTTCCAATCTTCCCACCAACTTCGGGTGGCAAGGTAGTAGACATCGGCAATGAGCATTTCGTCTAACTCGCTCTCACGGCCGTTTTGTACATACCATAACCCGGTGAAGCCGATGGGGGCATCGTGCCGCTTTTGTTGCCAGGTTTCGGTGATTTGGCTGGCTTCTTCGGGCGATAGCGGCCGTACACCAACCAAGGTTAGCTCCCCTTTGAGTACGTTAATTAGCTCTGGCAGTCTGTGCCAGTTGAGCTTTTCCCATAGTTTGCCGAGGGGGGTAAAACGGCCGTTTTCCCGCCGCGTAGCAAAGTTGTAAAGCATAAACGGCCGTAAAGTCACCGACTGCCCACTCATATACGGTTTCAAGCGCGTTTTCTTTTGCACCACACGCCCAGATGTAATGAGCGTGAGTATAGCGACAACCGCCAAAAGCGGTAGCAAAAGCAGCAGCAGCGGCACCGTTAGCAGCGCATCGAGTACACGCTGCCCACCCCCTTCGGCCACCGTTTCATAAGTTGGGCCAAGCAGGAAGCGGTCTTCAATGGTGACACTTTCGGCCGTTTGTGTGTCCACCACCAAATTTTTGTTCACCAGCCGGTCTTCAATGTTGACCAGTTGGCCGATGTAGGTGTGGTCAAAAATGGTGCTTTGTTGAATCGAGGCTTCATCGTCAATGATGACGTTAGCCCCGATGACAACATCAGGCCCCAGCTCCACGCCGGCCCCGATGCGGCAATTTTCGCCAATAAACACGGGGGCCGCCAGCCGGGCGCTGGGGTGAATGACATTGTTTAGCCCCACCCAAATGCCGTCAGAAATTTGCCGCCCTTCCAGTGCTAAAAAGCGGAGTGGAGCGGTGCCGTTGGCGGCTTGCCCAGGCAGGGGGTTGTGCAGAAAAGTCCGCTGGGCTTCCTGGTATTTGCCAAAATTATCGAGCTTGTTGACATAGCCAGTGCTGTCAAATGCGTGAATGGGCAAATCGGCGGCCAGCAAAGCGGGTATTAAATCCTGCTGAATGTCAAAAGGGGTGCGAGCCGGGATGTGGTCGAGTACGCCTGGCTCGAAGATGTAGACGCCGGTGGCACAGCGGGGGGAAGATCCGTTAACCTGGGTGGTTAAACGGCCGTTTGCCCCCACAAAAACCATTTGGCCGTCATCAGACCCATTGCGGCTGGTCACAACCGTGGCCGCGCTGCCGCGCACCCGATGCTGCCCCACCAGCTTGGCAATGTCCAGGTCAATCACCATGTCGGCCGGTAAAACGATAAAGGTATCGGTGAGCGTTGATTCTGCCCATTTTAACGCCCCGGCCGATCCCCAGGCGTCACGTTGTAGCAGATAATCCAGCTCCACGCCCCACCGTTCCCCCTTGCCAAAAAACCCCTCAATGCTTCCCGGCAAATGATAAAGGCTGACGTTGATGTTTTTGATCCCCTGGCGAGCCAATAGCTCAATGGCATAGGTCATGACGGGGCGGGTGGCAATGGGCAGCATCGGTGACGGAACGGTTTCTGTCAGCGGCTGTAGTTTTTCTGTTTCGCCTGTGGCTAGAAGGATTGCCTGCATAATGTCCTCAATGATGGTTACTACTGGAAAAAACGGCCGTTTCTGCTGTACTTGGCGGCAAAAACGGCCGTTTTTTAAAACTTGTCCTTAGAGATTAGAGATTGGAGATTAGGGGACTGGGAGATTAGGAGGCTCTAGTCTCTTAATCTCTCAATCTCTAATCTCCAACCCCCAATCTTTTTCATGTTAACTACACTGCTTTCTGAACAATTTCTAAATATTAAAACCGACGGACGTAAAAATTCACATTACAATATTTACGCTGCCGCCGAAGCCAAATCGCCGTAAAGCGAAAGTACTTTGTCAAAACGCACCATCTCAATCACCCGCTGCACATCGTTAGAGCAGTTTGTGACTCGCAGTTCGCCTTCCCGTTCGCTGGCTTCCCGGTGCAGCGAAGCCAGCATGGCTAACCCGGCACTTGCCAGAAAAACAGTATCGCTCAAGTCAAGGATAAGGTACGGATTTTTATTCAACGCTTCCTGGCACGCCTGTTTGACTTCGTTCACGGTGCTGGCGTCCAAACGGCGCGGCCCATTAACCACGGCCCATTTGCTGTCGGTGCGGAGAGCGGGTTTGGCAGATTGGGTGATTTCTTCGATGGATAACGGCCGTTTTGCCAGCGCCTGGTCAATATTGTCATAAATCTCAAAAAACTTATCCAGCCGCAGCACACCAAGCGTTTCCCGAATCATCTTTGGCACCGACACCAGCACCACATCCCCCCCCGCATCCCGCGCCTGCTTGGCTAACCCCACCAGGCTGCCAATCGCCGTGCTGTCCAAAAACTCGCTTTCACCCAGATTCACCACCACGCGGTTTGTTTCCACCAATGCCCGCTGCCCCAAAGCACGAAACGGTTTGATATTGGCTGTTGTCAAACGGCCGGCCACATTGACAATGGCGCGGTCATCCACCACCAGCAGCTCCGTCTTCGGCAGCACCGTCGCCAGCCGTTCACCCTGGCGCATAATCCACCACTGCTGAGCAAAAAACGACGAAAACAGCACCATATCCACCGCATAACGTTTCCACAGGCGGCGCGGTTCGCTCAGAAGGCGGTGGATCCATTCCAGCCCCGATTTTTGCATCCATTCCGGCGCCCGCTTCGTTTTGCCGGTAATAAAGTCCAGCGTCCCGCCAATGCCAATCATCACCGGCACACCCAGCTCCCGCCCATACATCCCAATCCACTTCTCCTGCTTCGGGTTGCCAAACGCCACCAGCAGCACATCCGGTTTGGCCGCCTTAATATCTTCCAGAATCTGGCGGTCTGTCTCCAAAATGGAGCTATAGGGCGGGGAACAAACCCCGGCCACCGGCAGCCCCGGATTGGCCTCACTCAGCATCTCGGCAGCGCGTGCCGCCACGCCCGGTGCCGCCCCCAGAAAATAAATCGAGTACCCTTTCTTCGCCGCCCGTTCGGCCAAAGCTGGCACCATGTCGGCTCCAGCTACTCGCCCTTCCAACTCTACACCTAATAGCTTTGCCCCCCACACCAGCGGCATCCCGTCAGCCGTTGCCAGATCTGACTCTTGCAGCAGGTAACGCAGTTCGGGGTCTTGCATTGCCTTCACCACAAAATCGGCGTTGACGGTTGCAATTTGGTGTGTCTTGCCAGTGGCGCGACCAACTTCAATAAACTGTTCGATTTGATCAAGTGCCTCGTCCATATTGAGGTCGTCAATAGGCGTGCCGAGAACCATAACAAGTTTGCGCATGATGTTACCCCTTTACCAATACAATGGTGGATTAGTACGCGCCGCGTGAAAAGACAACGGCCGGAATCGTTTTTAGCAAAATTTCGATGTCTTTGAGCAAGCTCTGCTCTTCAATGTATTTCAGGTCAAGTTCGACCCAGCGGGTGAAGCTAAGATTGCTGCGCCCGGAAATTTGCGGCAAACCGGTGATGCCGGGGATGGCATTGAGCCGCCGCCGCTGGTCAAATTCATATTGCGCCACTTCGGAAGGAACGGGGGGGCGTGGCCCCACCAGCCGCATTTCGCCGCGCACCACGTTCAAAAGCTGTGGCAATTCGTCAATGCTGAGTTTGCGGATGAGCTTCCCAACGCGGGTGACGCGGGGGTCATCCTTCATTTTGAACATCACATCGCCGCTCACTTCATTTTTTGCCATCAGCTCCGCCTTGCGGGCTTCGGCATCAATGTACATGGAGCGGAATTTGAAGCAGAGGAAGGTGCTGCCCCATTTCCCCACCCGCTTTTGCTTGAACAGCACCGGGCCAGGCGAGTCGAGCTTGATGGCGAGGGCGGTGAGTGCCATAACCGGCCAGAGGAAGAAGAGGGCGATGCTGGCGACGATGAAGTCGAAGGCACGGCGCAGCCCTTCAATGATTTTGCCGCGAATGACCCAAGCCAGAAGCTGGAGCCGCATCCGCTGGATGGCGCGGCTGCTTTTGAAGCTTTGGTTAGCATAGACTTCCACCATGCGGGCGGTTTTTTCATCGAGTGTTTTGGTGGTGATCATAGGTTTGGTGGTTGTTGCTTCCATGATTTTCTCTTGTGGGATTGATTTAGAAGTTCAACTTCTGCCAGAAGTTGAACTTCTGCTGGTTAATTGCGGGCGGTGCGTACCCAGCCCTGGCGATTTTTGCCGAGGAGAATTTGGATATATTGCCCAATCTTCCAAATGATGAAGACGGGGGCGTAGAGCAAGGTTTTGTAAACGCTGGCGGGGGCGTTGACCATGCGTAGCCCGGCCAGCAGATAGATGACTTGTCCAAGCAGGGTGCCAATGCCGAGGAGGAGGCTGATGAACCCCAGGTTGCTGCCGTTGGGGAAGAGGCGTTGGGCGACCCAGGAGGCGGCACTGGCGGCGAGTGCCAGAACGCTGAGGCCGGTGAGGATGGAGAAGGGGGGGATGATGTGTTCCATGGCGGCGTCGAACAGGGTGAAGAAACGGCCGTTTCCCCCCTCCTGCATTCCCTTCTTCAACAACTGCGGCACATACAACTTCGCCATTTCCAGCCGCCCCTGCTCCCAGCGCACATTTTGCGTCTGCGATTGTTCCAGCGAATCCGGCATTTCCGCCCAGACAACGGCATCGGGGGCAAATGTCACCCGTTCGCCATTCAGCAGCAGCGTCATATGAAACTCAATATCTTCCGTAACCGAAGCCGACCATTCGTGCTGGCGCATGATGTCGGCGGTAAAAACCATGCCGTTGCCCTTTAGCCCGGCCGACCCACCCAGCACCATGCGGCCCTGCGGGCGCAGGTAGTGGAGGACGGCCAGAGCAGCGTAGCGCAGGCTGGCGCTCCAGCCGCTTTCGGGGTTCCGCACGGCGTAATACGCCTGAATGACCCGCTCGCCCCGCGCCAGCCGCGCATCCATGACGCGCAGGAAATTTGGCGACACTACAGTGTCGGCATCTAAAATAACAATTGCGTCGTGGGGGGTGGTGGCAAGCCGCTGTAGCAGCCATTGCAGCGCATAGCCTTTGCCGCGCAGGTCGAGGTTGTGGCGTTCGTGGGCGATGGCTCCGTGCTGTTGGGCAATAACGGCCGTTTTGTCCGAACAGTTATCCGCCACCACGTGCGTCGTATACAGATTTTGCGGGTAATCCAGCTCCGCCAGGTTGTCCAACAGACTAGGCAGCAGCTTCTCCTCGTTGTGGGCTGGCACAAGAATGAGAAAACGATGCTGGGGGGTTGTTGGCAATGGCTCTGTACGTCGGTTGGCACGCCACGCCGTCACGGTCAGCAGCAGCAAATAGGAGACCAGAAAGGCCAGGGCGGTTTGAGCAGCGAAGATAAGTGTTTGCAACCAGAATAACATGCGCTTGTTCCAATATAGATGAATGCAGGATGGTTGATAAAGCGGCTCCTTTTTCCAAAACACGAAACAAATAAACAGGGAGCCAGTGACCAGATACAGGATTGATAATCACAACTCTGCTTTTGTGGTACTAAGGTACTATATCAATGTAATAGATCACCGTTAAAAACAGAATTACAAATTGGGGTCGGAAGATAGGACGTAGGTAAGGGGTGGCGGGGGAAGTGAGAGGAAAAACAGTGGCGGTTATGTTGCGGTGCTGCCATTATTACTTTCTAATGTCATCTTTTAGAGGTGACAAAAGGCACTATATTTGCTGGCAAGATGGGGTAAACTAAAAGCACGTAAATAGGTTCACTATCTCCTTTTGGTTAAAACCCCGCCCTGTCATGTGATAGGGCGGGGTTTTTTTTGATGCCTTTCTTGGGTAATTACCCAGAAACAAGTTGGGCAAGAAGTTCAACTTCTCGGAAGAAGTTGAACTTCTAGATTGCTTTTGTGCCTTGTTTAATCTCCTATGACGGGCAGGAACACCAGGCTTTGACCGACATTCATTGTCACCGGGATGATTTTGTAAGGTGTGGTGGCATCGTTGCTCACAAGTACCAGCGTTGCACCATACGCCCCTTGCGGCAGCCCAGTTGCGTCAAAACCCAGCGTAAGCGTTTCGGTGTTGTCGCCACTGATGGTGCTGCCGGTGGAAACGGCCGTTAACCACGCCACATCATCATAAACCGAGTAACACCCTTCCGCCCCCTGGTTATGGAAGCGGTTGGCACCGGTGATGGCACCATTGTTCGCGCCGCCCACTGACCAGATTTGCGTGGGGAAGAGGCCATCGCTGGTGCAGAAGCCACCATTGTTGCTGGTGGTTGCCACAGGCAGCGGTTCAGCCGCTTCCCAAGCCGTCCAGCTTGCCAGATCAAGCCGCTCCACAGAGTCGGTGGCATCAAAGAACGCTCCACCATCTTTGTCACCACCCATCACATACAAAGCCTGCGCGGTCGCCGCCATGGCCATGTCGGCACGCGCCTCAATGAGGTTGGGGCCAATTTCCCAGCTGTTGCTGGCAAGATCATACCGCTGAGTTACCGCAATATTGGCGATGGGGGAGTCGTCACCCCAGCCGCCAGCCACATAGAGCCATTTACCCTGCTGGGTATAGCCCATGTTGACGGCAGCGATGGACATGGGTGCGGCATCGTCAAGCCAACTGTCGCTGGCGATGTCGTAGACATTAACGGCATCCGACGTGCCGCCGGGGAAGAAGTCGCTATCGCCACCCACCAGGAAGATTTTGCCATTCCAGGCGGCACTGGCTGCGCCCCACACGGCGCGTGGCAGGTCAGCGGCGGCGTACCAACGGTCATTGGCAATGTCATAGACAAAGAACTGGCTGCTGCCGCTGCCGCCCATCACGTAGATGCGCCCCTGGTAGCAGGTGGCGGTGGCTCCTTCCACGCCGTTGGGCATATCGGCCAGGGGGTACCACTCATTGTCGCTGGCATCATAGTGCCAACTGGCCGTACTGATTTGGTAGGTGCTGTCTACGCCGCTAAAGATGTAGAAGCTGTTAGGCTGTTCGTCGCATTGGGCGTGGGCATAGCGCACCATCCCGCCGGGCAGGTCGGTTCCGGCAAACCAGCCAGAGGCTGGGGCGTTGGGTGCTGGGCTGCTGGCCTGCTGGCGAATCGCCATTGGGCCGGCGGCGGCAGCGGCGTGGTTGCTGTGGCTGCTGGCGTTGGCCGGGGGCAGGACGGGGGGAACAACGGCCGTTAATTCCTGCGTCGTCTCCAGCAGTTGATAGCTCAGTTGCCCGGCACCGCTGTTGGTTAGGGTAAACGGCCGTTCTGCCTGCCCATTTTCCGCTACACTCACAGCCACACTGTCCGCTTCCGTTGCCAGACACGGCGCATCCAGCCGCAGCGCAATCTGCTGCTCGCTCGTCTCTCCGGCCGTCACCGTCACCGTTGTCGTCTGGATGACATAGCCGCTTGCCCACGTTGTTAGCTCATAGCTCCCGGCTGGCAGCCAGTAGACAAAGCCACCTGAAGCATCGCTCTTGAGAGCCGCCTCACCCAGCACCACATCGGCATGGTTCAAAGCCGCCCCCGGCTGGTCACACTGCGCCAGCCCTGTCACCGTTCCCGCCACGCGCCCCCACCCGGCAGGTGGGTTCACCGTCAGTGTCACCGGTATATTGGGGATCTGGTACGGGGTGGAATTACTCACCCGAATTTCAGCTAGATAGCTACCCGGCTGGGTGATTTCGGCCACGCTGGCATCCAGCGTCACGCTAATGGTACTGCCGCCTCCGGCTGCCACCGATCCTTCGGCCGGGGCAAATGACAACCAGGCCACGTCAATCTCATTACCACACTCCGTCAGCCCCGGATACCATTCCACCGTGGCCGTTGGCATAAAGCTGATGCCGCTAAAGCCGCCGATTTTGTAGAAACCACAGGCACTGGCACCGCGATAAGAAGGCTCATTGCTGTTGGCATCCTGCGCCCAGCTATCGGTTACGGGGTCATAGACAAACGTCTGATTGGTAATGGTGGCAAAATTGTTGGTGATCCCATTGCTGATAACCAGCTTACCATTGGCACTGGTGAAGGCACTACCCCACTGCGTTTGCACCATATCGGCCAGCCGTTCCCAACTGTCACTGGCGGGATCATAGCGATAGGTGTGGTTGCTTTCGCCAAACCCTTCCACCCCACCGGCGCAGTAAAGCTGGCCGTCAATGGCTCCGCATGATTGCCAGGAGACGGAAATGGGGTAGGGGGCGACGGTCTCCCAGCTATTGCCGGCCGGGTCGTAACGGTAGACGGTGCTAGTGGTGGCGCATTCACCGTTGATACAGCCGCCAATGACGTAGAGTTGATCGCCCAGTGCCACAGCAGGCGCGCCCGCTACGGGGGTTGGCATGGGCGCCCCCAATTGCCAACTGTCGCTGGCCGGGTCGTATATTTCAAGCTGCGCCTGCGGTGTGCCAGACAAATCCCAACCGCCCACCACGTAAAGCTGGTCGCCAACAAAGGCAGCAGATGGTTTGACACGCGGCTGCACCATGCTGGCTCCCGCTTCCCAACTGCCACTGTCCGGGTCGTAGATGTTGAGCTGGTCAAGCGGTTGCCCACTGTTGAAATCTACACCACCAACAACATAAACCCGACCGTCAAATGCCGCTGCCGTGTTGTCCATCGTGGGGGCCGGGAAGGGGGTGATGGTTTCCCAGGGGGCATCGGTGGGTGCTGTGGGCGTGGTGGCCGGCCGCTGGCTGCTGCTTGCCGACAACAACAAACCTGGTGAGAAGCTGCCATTGACGCGCTGCACAGGGGCAACAGGTTGGCGGCTGGCGGGGGTAAAGCCACGCGGCCGTTCACGTAGGGTAAAATCGGCCGTTTGGCCGCCGCCGTTGCTCAAGTCAAATGAGAGCGTTGTCTGTTCACCCATGTTGAGCGTGGCATTGAGGGCGGCGGGGGCGGTGGATAGGCTGCCGGTGGGCAAGATGATGTCTTGCACTAGCAGTTGTCCGCTACCAACATTGATGGCAACAGTTTCTGCCCCGTATTTGCTCTTGCTGCCGGTGAGGGTGTGGTTTCCGGCGGGGGAGAAGATGGTGTAGAAGCCATCAGAAACGGCCGTATCTTCCGGTGTTGCCTGTGACCATACGCTGTCGCCGCTGCTGTGGCGCACCGTTGCCCCGTTGATGCCAGCCCCCGTGTTGCCATCCAGCACGTGGCCGATGACCAAGCTGCCGTCGCCCAGGTTACAGCTAAGGGTGGGTTGTGCCAGGTCGGCCGGCAAAATGCCCACATCATCCACATAAAAACCAGGGTAGGTCACGCTATCATCCGTGGTGAGCGTAAAGCGCACGCGGAAGTTGTCGGTGGCATAGCTGGGTTCCAGGAAGATGGTGTATGGATTCCAGCCCCAATCAGTTGGACCAGAGAGAGGACCAAACAGTGTTGTCCATGTTGCCCCACCGTCATTGCTAACGTCCACCGAGGCCACATCAGCCGCTATCTCCGTTTGCATCCACTGCCACCAGGAAAGCTGGAGAAACTGATCACCTGCGCTGCTGAGATCAATGATGGGGGAAACAAGCTGGCTGGCTTCGTTGTTGTTGTAATTCTCACCTAACCGGGTCGCCCAGGCACTGCTGCCCGAATGGGCAAAGCCAGGGCCGCGAGTGGGTGTACCCCATTCCCACGATGGGTTGCTGCCTTCCACCGTAAAGCCACCGTCGTCACTCTCAAATGTGGTGTTATAGAGATAGGGTAGCGGGGCGGCCGCACCCACACCGATGTCGTCAATGTAGGCACCGGGGAAGGTGACGCTACCATCACTATAGAAGGAGAACTGGACGCGCAGGTTGCTGACGGCAAAGCTGGGGTCGAGGACGAGGGCTTGTTTGCGCCAGTTGGGATCGCCCTCATAGTAGTAATTGTAGGAAAACCAACTATTGCCCCCGTCATTGCTGACATTTACCATGAGAGCATCAATGCCAGTTTCGATTTGCAGCCATTGCTGCCAACTGATAATGACATTTCGTCCGGCAAAGGCACTCATATCAATGTCGGGTGAGGTGAGGGTGCTTTGCTCGTTGTCGTTGTAGTTACCACCCAAGTTGGTGGCCCAGGCTCCGCTGCCGGAGTAGGCTGTGCCGGGGCCGCTGGTGGGGGTGCCATATTGCCACGAGCTGTTGATGCCATCGGCCAGATAGCCGCCGTCGCCGTTTTCAAAGTTTTCAAAATAGGCGTAGTTGGGTTGGTAGCCGGGGGCGTTGCAGCTAACGGGGTCGGCAATGAGGGCGAAGTCGAGCTGCTGGTTGCCTGTGAGTGGTGCAACGGGCTGGATGGTGCTGGGGTAGCCAGCTACCCACGGGGTGACGCGGAAGGCGTAGTTGATTCCGGCCGCCAGATCAACACTATACTCTCCCGTTTCTGGGTTTGTCCAGACGGGTTCGCCGGGGTAGCCGTCAATGTGGATTTGGGCGTAGAGGGGCCAGCCGGCCGCTGCGTCGGTGACAGTGCCGGTGATGGTGTAGGTTGGAGCCATCTCAAGCGGAATGTCGAGCGTGGTGGTTTGGAAGGAGGTGACGCTGACGTTTGGCACGCTGGCGGGGTAGTAGCTGTAGAGGGAGGCGGTGACGGTGTAGGTTCCGCTGAAGACGGGGGTGCTGTAGAAGCCGTTGGCATCGGTGGTGCGCCGCCAGTTCAAGCTGCTGTCGCTGCTTTTGATGCGGATGGTGGCTCCGGCCAGCGGACTGCTGGTGCTGCTGTCGCTAACGGTACCTTGCAAGGTACCGGGGTCGCCAAAGACGAGGGCGGCTTCGGTGGCGGCAAGCGCGTCTATGGTGCCGCTGCCCCAGTCGTTATTGGGGCCGAGGTCGTAGTCGCCACCGCAGTTGGAGCCGGTTTGGCCGGAGAGGGGAACGGCCGTTTGTGCGATAAGCTCCTGTGTTTCCGCCACAAAGCCGCGCAGGGCGGGGTTGGCCGACCAGAGCAGCCCGACAAGACCCGTGACGTGAGGGCCAGCCATACTGGTACCGCTCCACGCTTCATAGCCGCCGCCGGGTAGCGAGGAGCGAATGTTTTCGCCGGGGGCCATGATGTCGGGGGCGAAAGCGTTGCCGTCAAAAGCCGACGGGCCACGGCTGCTGAAGTCGGTGATGGTGCCGGGGAAGGGGCTGGTGTGGTTGATAGAGCCGGTGGTGAGAACGGAGATGTAGTCACCGGGGGAGCCGAGGGTGCCGCACGAGGGGCCGGCGTTGCCAGCAGATACCTCAACGAGAATACCAGCCGCCTGCAGGGCTTCAATTTCGGCCGTAAAGGCTGGATAATTGCCGCCACTGTAGCCCCAGGAGTTGTTGATGGCATCGGGAGCAAGATCGGGGCGCGGATTTTCACCGTTCAAATCCCAGGGAGCCAAATCCCACTGGAAGCATTCGATGAAGGAGGCATCATAGCCGCCGCCAAAGTCATCCATGTTTTTGCAGTGGATGGTTTGGGCACCGGGGGCAACCCCAATCTGGTTGTCGCCACCGTCGTCGCCGACCATGGTGCCGGTGATGTGGGTGCCGTGGCCGAAGCCATCATTGGGGACGGCGGGGTAGGTGCCGGTGGCATCCCACCAGTTGTAATTGTGGTCGGCGGTGGTGCCGTCCCAGCCGCGATAATGGTTGATGAGGGCAGGGTGGTCCCAGGCGAGGCCGGTGTCGTTGCCTGCCAGGACGACACCTTCGCCGTTGATGCCCATTTGCCACACCTGGTCAGCCTTGATGAAGCTGAGACTGTCTTCGATGCCCTGGGGTGCTTGCTGCTTGTCGGGCTGGAGCGGCTGGGGCAGGGTGATGGTGTGGTTGGCGGTGATTTTGGCAACGTCGGGGCGGGCGGCAATGGCGAACAACAGGTCGCGGTTGCCGCGCTGGACGAGGATTTTGTTGCTGATGTAGAAGGATTTGTAGCGGATGCCCTGCTGATCGAGGTAGGCGCGGAGGTGCGCCTGGGATTTGTCGGCGGTTTGGCGCAGGGCGTTGAAGACGAATTCCCCTTTGGCGGCTTTGGTGGTCAGCTTGGCGGCGGGGGAGAGGTCGGCTTTTTCGGGGAGCCAGATGAGGAAGTCGGTAACGGCCGTTTCTTCTTCCGCAACTGCATTTAACAAACTGGCTTCAATTTTGGCCTTGGCCGCTGCATCGGGCGGTTGGGCGTGGATAAGCTGGGGGGTGCTGAGGGCAAAGGCACACAGCACCAGGAATAAAAGGAAGAGATTTTTTATGTGAAACATATTTCTCCAGTTTTCACAAATGACGGGTTGAGCGAGGGCAAGTAGTGATGTGGATGTAGTTGGCGGGTGAGGGGGTGGGAAAACGGCCGTTAGTGACCCACTTCCAAAGCACTGCCAGGCACATGAACAACGCACTTCTATGCCCTCGTCGGGTAAGTCAAAAGCCCAAATCCCATTGTAGGCAAAATCTTGCTGGAATACTGGATGCCTGTACGACGCTTTCCCTACGTTTTTTTTCCACTACAATGTCGCCAGTTGGCTGCCTGGATATGGTCTATGTGGCTATGACGGTGCTAAAACGTTTGCTGCGGCAAAAAAGTTCCCGAGTTTGCCAGAAGATAGTGTAGGAAAAACGGCCGTTTTCCGATACAAACAAAAGATGGAAACAAAATCCGCCAAAAGCCATAGCCCATTCTGTGTCAAATGTTATAGTCCACATTAAACGTATGGCCGATGCGGCGCAGCCCAAATTTATGCTATTGTGTGCCACGGCATGTAGCAGGTGGCAAGTCTGTCAATTATTACTACTGTAAAGGAATCATAGAATGCAAAAAGTAAAGGTACTCAATCATCGCGCTCATTTTCTGCTAGAGGCCGCTGCCTTGGTTGCACTGGGGTATTGGGGCTTTTTTATTGGCGAGGGCATTGTGCCCAAGATTTGTATGGCGATTAGCGTCCCATTTGTGGTAGCAATGGGATGGGTGGCGTTTGGCGAGCCACAGTCACCGGCCGCTTTTTCCCTTAAAGGGCGAATTTTGCTGGCTTTAATGCTTTTTCTGCTGGCCGTGCTGGGGTTAGCTATGACCAACCACGCAGCACTGGCGGGGACATTGGGGCTAACTGCCTTGCTTAATGTGGCGCTGCTGGCCGTTTGGAGACAAGGTTGATGAAACCAGGATTAGGCTACAAGCTGTTTGTACTATTCATGCTGCTGCTATTGATTCTACCGGGCTTGCTACGTCTGTTTGCCCGGTAACAACGAAAGAAGTGACAACAAAAGAAGTTCAACTTCTTTGAGAAGTTGAACTTCTCACTCTTTATCCCCCTTATCCCAACCCCATAATCAGGCGGGCAATGGTGAAATAGATAAACAGCCCTGTGGCATCTACCAGCGTACTCATGGCCGGCCCAGAGACAACGGTGGGGTCAATATTGAGCGTGAAGGCCAGCAGGGGCAGGAGCGCCCCCAGGCTGTTGGCCCAGACGACAATTGCCAAAATCGAAACCGACACCGACAGCGCCAAGTCGGCTGAGGTTCCCCAGAGCAGGGCGCGGCCATAGGCAACAACCGCCATGCCGGCCGCCAGCAGCAGCCCAATCCGCAATTCGTGCCAAAACGCCTGTAGCCCATCACGCAGCCGCACATCCCCCACCGCCAGCGCCCGAATGATGGTGCTGGTGGTTTGTGACCCGGCGTTGCCGCCTGTGCCAATGAGTAGCGGGATAAAAAACGACAGTGCCACCACCGCCTGAATCTCACCTTCAAAGATTCGCAGCACGCTGCCGGTCAGGCTTTCGGTAACAAACAGCAGCAGCAGCCAGCCAATCCGTTTGCGTGCCACCTCCCAAATGGATGTGTCGAGATAGGGGCGGTCGAGCGGCTGCGCCCCGCCCAGCCGCTGAATGTCTTCGGTGGCCTCCGCCTCCAGTACTTCAACCACGTCATCAATGGTGATGACACCTATGAGGATGTTGTCGGGATTGACAACGGGCAGAGCCAATAAGCTGTAGCGCGACATAAGCTGGGCGCATGTTTCCTGGTCGGTGCCGACGGTGACGGCCACCACATCGGGCGACATAATTTCGTGCATAAGGGCGTTGGGCGGGGCGATAATGAGCTGGCGCAAGCCGACAACGCCGCACAGTTGGCCTTGCATATCAATCACAAAGAGGTCGGAGAAGGAGTCGGTTTTGGGCTGCCAGTCGCGGATGGCCTGTAGGGCGGCAGCGGCAGTGGTACGGCGGCGCAGGGCCAGGTATTCGGAGGTCATGAGGCCACCGGCACTGTCGTTGGGGTGGAGCATTAACGGCCGTATTTCCTCCCCATCCTCCAGCCCCGCCAGCACCGCCGCCGCCTGTTCCGGTTCAAACTCCCCCAGCAGGTCGGCCAGCTCATCCGGCTCCATCTCCTCCACCAGCCGAATCACCGTTTCCGTGGGCAGTGCCGCCATCAGCTCCGCCGCCCGCTCATCGTCCATTTCCTCCAGAATATCGGCCGACGCTTCCGGCGGCAGGGCTGGCAGCAGCGTGAGCTGGCTGTCGTCATCCAGCTCATCCAGCAGTTCGGCCTGGTCGGGCGGCTGCAAAGTCGCCAACAAAGCCAGTGCGTTTTCCACGTCGCCCACTTCGACAAAGCGGCGTAGGGTTGCCAATGTTTCGTCTACCGTAGCGGCAAATGTGCTGTTCATGGGGTTCTCCCTGCGTGCCAAAATTGCCCACCCTGGACGGTGAGCGGCGGAGGAAGGATAGCGAAAACGGCCGTTTTGCAAATCAGTCAAACGGTTGAGGATTGGGTGCGACAATTGCTATAGGTGGGTTAGAATCGGTAATCGGTTATGTCGTTTTACGACTGCTTTGCATACAGTAATCGGTAATCGGTAGTCGGTAATCGGTAATCAGTGGCACCCGTTAACTGATTACTGTTTACTGTTTACCGATTACCGGAAAGAAGGGTGTTTTATGCAGGAGAATAGCGTCAAATTTCTAGATCGAAACCAGCCGGAATTTACCGTGGCGGCGGCGGAGGAGATGGCTGAGGCGGTTTTTGGGCTGCGCGGTGAGCTGAAGCCATTGCCCAGCGAACGGGACCAAAATTTTCGGCTGCGGACGGCGACGGGGGCGGGGTATGTGCTGAAAATTGCCAACGTGGATGAAGACCCCGGTGTGGTGGGGTTTCAGACGGCGGTGCTGCGCCACATGGCGCAGGAAGCCCCGGCACTCCCGCTGCCCCGCGTGGTGCCAACATCGGCCGGGGAGCCGTGGCACATGGTGGCGGGGGCAGATGGGGCAGAGCATTTGGTGCGGGTGGTGAGCTATTTGCCGGGGATGCTGATGCGGGAAACGGTGCAGACCCCGGCGATGTGGCGCAATTTGGGTCGCTTTTTGGCGCAAACCGATGTGGCGTTGCGCGGCTTTTTTCATCCGCACGGACGGCATGAGCTGCTGTGGGATGTAACCCAATCGGCGCGGCTGCGGCCACACATTGTCCACATTACGGATCCGACGGTGCGGGAGCAGGTGGACGGGATTTTGGAACGGATGGAAACGGCCGTTTTGCCCCAACTGCGCCGCCTGCGCCACCAGGTCATCCACAACGATGCCCACGAATCCAACGTCCTGGTGGACCCCGCCAACCCCGACCAAATCGCCGGGCTGCTGGACTTTGGCGACATGATTTATGCCCCACTGATTCAAGAGGTTGCCATTGCCGCCAACGTGCGCGGGATGCCGCTGGCGCAGTCGCTGGACAAAATTGCCGCGATTGCCGCCGGGTATGACAGCGTGCTGCCGCTGGAAGCGGAGGAGATTGACCTGATTTATGACCTGGTGCTGGCGCGGCTGGCGATTACGGCGACGATTATTGCCTGGCGGCGGGAGGAAACGCCGGAGCGCCCCGCCTTTTTGCCGGAGCTGGAGCAGGGGTGCTGGCAGAGTATGGCGGATTTGCTGGCGGTGGGGAAAACGGCCGTTTGTGACCACATTCGGCGGGCGTGTCGCTTTCCGGTGTATAGTGTGGTGCCGGGAACAGACGACGGACGACGGACGACGGACGACGGAGCGGAGATAGAGAGGTTGCTTGAGCGGCGGCAGCAGGTGCTGGGGAAGCATTTGGCGCATTTTTACCGCAACCCGGTGCATTTGGAGCGGGGGCGGGGGGCGTGGCTCTATGGGCCGGACGGCACGCCGTATCTGGATGCGTATAACAATGTGCCGACGGTGGGGCATTGTCATCCCCAGGTGGTGAAGGCGATTGCGCGACAAACGGCCGTTCTCAACACCAACACCCGCTACATCTACCGCAACATCCTCGACTACGCCGAGCGGCTGGTCAGCACCCTGCCCGACCACATCACCGTTTGCGCCTTTGTCAACTCCGGCAGCGAGGCCAACGACATCGCCTGGCGCATTGCCCGCCACATCAGCGGCAACGACGGGGCGATCATTGTGGAAAATGCGTATCACGGCATCACCGAGGCGATTAAGGCGTTGTCGCCGCGTGGCGTGCCGCTGGAACCCCACGTGCGGACGCTGCTGACTCCCAACCCGTACCGGGGGCGTTACCGCGCCGGCGAGCCGGATTTGGCGGAAAAGTATGCGGCCGATGCCGACCGGGCGATTGCCGATTTGGCGGCGGCGGGGCGGCAACCGGCGGCGTTTATGATTGATTCGGCCTTTGTGAGCAACGGGTCGCCGGATGTGCCGGAGGGGTATTTAACGGCCGTTGCGGCCAAAGTGCGGGCGGTCGGCGGGCTGATTATTGCCGACGAGGTACAGGCTGGTTTCGGCCGTTCGGGGTCTCATTTATGGGGCCACGCCGCCCATGGGCTGCATCCCGACATTGTGACAATGGGCAAGCCGGTGGGCAATGGCTTCCCGCTGGGGGTGGTTGCCACCACGGCCGACATTTTGAACAGCTTTGTGGGCAAGGTGGGGCTGTTTAGCACCTTTGGCGGCAATCCGGTGGCGTGTGCGGCGGGGATGGCGGTGCTGGATGTGATTGAGGATGAGGCGTTGATTGCTAACGCCGGTGAGACGGGCAGCTATCTACGCGCCGGGATTCGCGGGCTGATGGATCGCTACCCGATTATCGGCAATGTGTCGGGGCGGGGGCTGCTGGCGGGGGTGGATCTGGTGCGTGACCGGGTGACGCTGGAACCGGCGGTGCCGGAGACGGTGGAGCTGATTAACCGGATGCGTGAAGCCAGGGTGCTGATTGGCAAGGGGGGCGACCACGGCAATGTGCTAAAAATTCGCCCGCCGCTGGCCTTCCGCCGCGAACACGCCGACATTTTGCTGGAGGCGTTGGAGGGGGCGTTGATGGGGTTGTAGGCGTATTGAGACCTCTGAGGTCGCCCAACCTGCGGTTGGCAAGTGATAAGGAACGAGGATTAAATAAGTTACGCAAGAAGTTCAACTTCTCTCAGAAGTTGAACTTCTAAATCGCCAAGTTAATGACGAACGCTTACTTATGCTTGATATTTTGGGGAAATAATGTGCTTGAGTTATTGTTGCTGCTCTGCAAACTTTAAAGTGCCTAATTGCTAATGACCACCTGGCCGCGCAGACAGGTGATGAAGGTGTCGCGTTCGTGGTGGGCGAGAAAGGCCGTGATCTGGTCGTCGCCCTGGAGTTGGGTGTCGCCGTGGGGGATGAGCAAACGGCCGTTTCGGCGCACCGACACCAGCACACAATCATGGGGCAAACAGCGAGCCAACGCTTGAATCGTTTGCCCGCAGGCAATGTCGCCCGGCCTGATCGTCAGGTCAATAAACTCGGTGCCGTCCAGGTTCTGCACCTGCTTTTGCTGGATGCGCTGCTGCACGATGGCGCGGCGCGTTAGCCCTACATTGTAGGCATTAACAATGTCAGCGCGTCGAATGATGCCGACGATTTTGTCTGGCTCCTGGCGGCTGACAACGGGAATGCGCCCTAGTCCAATGCCCCCCATTTGCCGCAGTGCCTCGCCAATGGTTTGGTCGGGGTGGGCAATGATAAGGTTGTGGCGGGGGGTACAAACGGCCGTTACTGCCGTCTCCGGCGGCCAATTGTCTGCAATCGCTTCCTCCATATCACTCAGCGTCACAATTCCCACCAGCCGCTCGGCCTTATTTAAAACGGGAAAGCCATGATGGTGCGAATGGCTAAAACGGTACGAAAGCTCTGCCAGCGTCATCGTGTCGGTGACGCTTTCAAACGCCTCATTCATCACCTCGCGCACCAGCAACCCGCCTAAAATATCTTCATCCCGCCCATTTTGTAGTTGAATCCCCTTGAGTTTGAGCTTGAGGGTGTAGATGGATTCCTCAAACAGCTTTTCGGCAATGAGCGTGGAGACAACGGTTGCCATCATCAGCGGTAATATGAGCTTGTAATCGCCTGACATTTCAAAGACGATAAGAACGGCCGTTATCGGCGCCCGCGCTGCGCCAGAAAAAGTAGCCGCCATCCCCACAATCGCATAAGCACCGGGGTGAATCACCACCTCAGGCCACAGCATTTGCCCAATCGTCCCCACAATACCACCCAGCGTTGCCCCCATAAACAGGCTGGGAGCAAACACCCCCCCGGAATTACCCGTACCCAGCGTGGCAACCGTTGCCAACAGCTTTAACCCCAGCAGGGCAAACATCAGCCCCAGCGGCAGATCAAACTCATTGCTAATGGTTTCACCAATCAGGTGCAGCCCTGGCCCCAAAATCTCGCGCTCTGGCAGCAGCAGTGCCAGGGTACCCGTGGTCGCCATACCCAGTGCCGCCTTGATTGTTAGCGAGATACGCCACTCGTCAAAAATCCCTTCGGCGGCATAGAGCAACCGAATGATGATGACGGCTAAGATGGATGACAAAACAGCCAGGACAAAATAGACAAATAGTTCCCCCAGATTGTTGAGCGGGTAGGCCGGTACGGTAAAGGCTGGCTGGTCGCTGAGAAAGATGCGGCTGACGACGCTACCGGAAACAGAAGCCAACACAACCAGGCCAAAATGGCGGATGGTGAAACGCCCCAGAATGACTTCTAGGGCAAAGATGGAGCCAGCAATGGGGGCATTGAATGTGGCGGCAATGCCGGCCGCCGCCCCACACGCCACCAACGTTTGCACATGCTCACCGGGCAGCCGCAGCCACTGTGCCACCGACGAACCGATGGTTGACCCCACTTGCACAATTGGCCCTTCACGGCCGGCCGACCCCCCTGCACCAATGGTAATTGAAGAAGCCAGCACCTTGATTGCCGCCACACGGGGGCGAATCCGGCCGCCACGCACCGCTACCGCCTCCATAACCTCAGGCACGCCGTGGCCTTTGGCTTCCACAGCCCACCGTTCCACCATAAAACCAACAATCAGCCCGGCCAGTGCCATGCCCACCAGCAGGCCAGCCGTAGACCCCAGCGCGGTTTGCAGGGAAAGGGACAAGCTGTTGATTTGTGCGAGGAGTTTGATAAAGAGGACAGCACCCAGACCGGTGCTGACGCCAACGCCAACGGCAAGCGTGACTAGAAGGATTTCGGCAGGAATGATTCGCTGGGGGATAAAGCGGCTAATACGGAGGTTAAATTGTTGCATCAACTACCCACTATTCATATTCATGTACAAAAGCGACGAGTATCTACTGTCGCCTCTCTTTGATTTGGTAGTGGTAGTTTACTGGTTTCGTTTTAAACCGCAAACGGTTTAAAATGCAAAGCCATTTGCGTTTCAATGTAAAGCGGTCTTAGGGGTTTCGGGGAAGCAGCAAATGGGTGCGGATTTGGGCAATGGCCTGGTTGAGGGAATTTTCGATGCCTTGTATTTGAACGGCCGTTTCTTCCGTCAATTCCGGGTGACTCTCTTTTAGCGAGGTAATCAACGTACCAGCAGCAAACAACATTTGAATGGCATCATCACTCAAGACACGGCTTGTGTGGGCATCCTGCTGCGCCTGCGCCAAAATCTGTGCTTGCAGGTCACTTGTTTCCCGCTCTTCCAGCCAGCGCTCTAAAAAGTTGAGCAGAAAAAATGACAAAAGCGGCCCAATGGTGCCAAACACCACAATCTCAACCATAATATGCGCATCAATGCCATATGATTCATAAATCCAAAACGCCGGGCCTATTTCATATATGATGACCAACAGGGCTAATCCCAACGGAATGAGCCAGCGCAGCCGGGGCAGAAACCGGCGAACGTGATCAGTAGAGGGAAGGGTATCAAGGTTCAAGGGCTATCTCCATCTAGCTTAAAGTGCGTTTAAGTATAGAGGAGACAGCCAAACACCCAAAACTGACAAATGACATCCCGTTTGGGTGACATTTGTCACTGAATTGGATAGTTTGTAGGGCAATTTTGCAAAATTGCCCTACAGTAAAAAACACTTACTTAAGCCAGTGCTGCGTGCGCCGCCGCCAGCCGCGCAATGGGGATGCGGAACGGCGAGCAGGAGACATAGTTGAGGCCAAGTTTGTGGCACAGGGCAATGCTTTTCGGGTCGCCGCCGTGTTCACCACAGATGCCAATCTCCAGATCCGGCCGGGTTTGCCGCCCCAGTTCGGTGGCAATGCCCATCAGCTTGCCCACGCCCTTCGCGTCAATGGTGGCAAATGGGTTCTCGGTCAGAATGCCCCGCTGCTGGTACTCAACCAGGAAGCCGGATTCTGCGTCATCGCGGGAGATGCCAAAGGTGGTTTGCGTCAGGTCGTTGGTGCCAAAGGAGAAGAACTGGGCGACCTCGGCAATTTCGTCGGCGGTGAGCGCGGCGCGTGGAATTTCGATCATGGTGCCAAATTTGTACGGCACGGTCATGTTTTGCTCTTCCATCACCAGCTTGGCTTCCGCTTCCAGCGTCGTTTGCTGGACGTGCAGCTCATTAACGTGGGCGGTGAGCGGAATCATGATTTCGGGCTTGACGATGACCCCTTCCCGCGTCACTTCAATGGCGGCTTCAAAGATGGCGCGAACCTGCATTCGCGTTAGCTCTGAGAGCAGGATGCCGAGGCGCACGCCGCGTGTACCGAGCATGGGGTTGGCTTCGCGCAGGGCAACCACCCGCTCCAGATAATCTTGCTTCTGACGAATTTCTGCCAGTGCTACGTCAATTTCCTTGATGGTGTGGAAATGCTGTAGCTGCACTTTCAGGTCGTCGAGTTCGCGCACCAGGTCGTCGTGGCTGGGGAGGAATTCGTGCAGCGGTGGGTCAATGAGGCGGATGATGACAGAACGGCCGTTCATGACCCGGAACAGAGCCGCAAAATCGCCCCGCTGCATCGGCAGCAGGTCGTTGATCGCCTGCGTCCGCTCATTGGGGTACTTCGCCATAATCATCTTCTGCACAATCGGCAGCCGGTGTGTTTCAAAGAACATATGCTCCGTGCGGCACAGGCCAATCCCTTCCGCGCCATATTCACGGGCGCGGGCGGCATCTTGCGGGTAGTCAGCGTTAGCCCACACCCCCAGCGTGCGAAACTCATCGGCCCAGCCCAGCAGCTTTAGCATGTAGGGGTTGTTGAAGTCGGGGACGACGGTGGCAATCTGTCCCATATAGACGGTGCCATGCGTGCCATCCAGTGAAAGGTAATCCCCTTCCTTGATAACCATATCACCCACCGTCATGAGACGGCTTTCCAAATCAATCTCCAGCTCGCCCACGCCCACAACGGCCGGTTTGCCAAACTGCCGCGCAACAAGGGCGGCGTGGCTGGTGCGGCCACCGCGACTGGTGAGGATGCCTTCGGCGGCCAACATGCCGTGAACGTCGTCGGGCTTGGTTTCGGGGCGCACCATAATGACCTTGCGCCCCTGCTCTTTGGCCCACATCTCGGCGGTGTCGGCATCAAAGGCGACCTGGCCGACGGCGGCGCCGGGGGAGACGTTGAGACCTTTAGCAATGCGCTGGGCGGATTTAACGGCCGTTACATCCAACTGCGGGTGCAGGAAAAAGTCAACCTGTTCCGGCTTCACCCGTTTCACCGCCTCCGCTTTCGTAATCATGCCCTCTTCCACCATGTCCACCGCAATCCGCACCTCGGCCTGCGCCGTTCGCTTGCCGTCGCGGGTTTGCAGCAGCCACAGCTTGCCCTGCTCAATGGTAAACTCCATATCCTGCATGTTGCGGTAATGGACTTCCAGCTTGTGGGCAATCTCTTCAAACTCGGCATACACATCGGGCATAGATTGCTGCAAATCTTCCACCGGCTGCGTCAGCCGGATGCCAGCCACCACGTCTTCGCCCTGGGCGTTAAACAGGAAGTCGCCTTCAATTTCGGGTTCGCCGGTGGAGGCGTTGCGCGACATGGCAACGCCGGTGGCGGAGTTGTCGCCCATGTTGCCAAAGACCATGGTTTGAATGTTAACGGCCGTTCCCAAATCATGGCGAATCCCTGCCGCATTACGATAATCCCGCGCCCGACGGCCGTTCCACGACTTAAACACCGCTTCGGTTGCCAATTTAAGCTGTTCATACGGCGTGGTAGGAAATTCATGCCCGGTAAAAGTACGGTAAATATCCTTAAACTTCTGCGTCACCATTTGCCAATCGCTGGCCGACAGTTCCGCATCCGTTGCCACCCCTGCCTGCTTGCGCTGCGTCGTGATCACGGCCTCAAACACCTCATCCGGCACATTCATCACCACGCTGCCAAACATCTGAACCAAACGGCGATACAGATCATAGACAAAGCGGGCATCGCCCGTGCGCTCAATCATTCCCACCACCACCTCATCATTGAGACCGATGTTGAGAATGGTGTCCATCATGCCGGGCATGGAGAATTTGGCTCCGGAACGGCAGGAAACAAGCAGCGGATTGCTGGGGTCGGCAAATTTTTTGCCGGTTTGGGCTTCAATCTCCCCCACTGCATCCAATAGTTGCTCAAATAGCCCGGCGGGGAACGTTTCGCCAGCAGCCAGATAGGCGTTGCACGCTTCGGTGGTAACGGTAAAACCGGGCGGCACTGGCACACCCAGCCGGGTCATGTCCCCCAGGTTGGCTCCCTTGCCCCCCAACAGCCCGCGCACGCTGTCCCAACTACCGTTCACAAGTTCTTCTGCCTGTTCCACTTCGCTAAAAAGATAGACGTATTTGGGGGCATTTGCTGGTTGCCCGTGTCCGTTGTGTTTGGTCTCGCGTACCGCTTCGGCCAGCTCTTGTAAAACGGCCGTATTGCTTAAAGTTGACATAATACCTCCTAAAGGTAAGAAATTCATATCTGTTGATACGTCAATCATACGGTTGGAGGTATTCCTGGTTACAGTGACATTTGTCATACGATTGCATGATAAAGGTTGTGTGCATAGATTGGCTCATACAGTGTGAAGTCAGACAAAAGGATTGATAATGGTCAGTTGCTTTTCAACAATTAGACCGCTGTGCATGTCTTCTGAGTATAGTTGGGCGGCTCCAGCCTCAAAGGCAGTCGCAATAATCAGGCTATCCCAATGGGACAAAGAATACCGCTCACGCAATTGGGAGGCTAACAGTTGAACTGGCTCAACAATGGTTTGGACTTGATAGCGGGCATAAAACCGGCGGATGAATTCACGTACTTCCGACTGCTCATAACAGCATGCCGGATGATTCCATTAACCACTTCGTTTATCACTTGTGTGCTGATCACGATGTTTGCTCTTTGACGGGAAACAAGCTCTTTTGCGAGGATTGATTTGTCAACATCTTGCCCAGGTAAAAGGATATATAACCAGACGTTGCTGTCTACAAAACAAAGGTCAGCAGTTGCTTCAACGCTCATGTAATTCTTCCCGCGTATAGCGAACAGGGTTTGGCACGTCAAACGGATGATCCATTAAATACTCAAAAGAATCATCATAGCCTTTTGTTTTTGCGTCCTGTAGCAGGTTTTTTTGCTTTTGTGGTTTTGGATAAGACGATGTCAGGACAATCACACGAACAGTTTCATCCTCAGTGTGTGTGGACAACTCGCTTCGTATTCCTTGTGGCACAACAGAAATTAATTTCTTTATTGTTGTTTGAAATTCAATGGCTTGCATCCATGTTCCTCCGGGTCAAATTTGAATGAGATTATACCATAGTAGAGACGCAAAATTTTGCGTTTCATATGTATCAAGCTAAGGACTGGGAATTACTTGCCCATAAAATCTCACGCTATCTGTTGACCAGGGTGAAATTAAATTCACCCACGCGATTGGAGGTGTAGGAACCAACCCCGTTTTCCGCCACCACCACGTAAAAGCCATTGGCACTATCCGCCAGGGCGTCGGCAAGCAAGAAATGATCACTTGGCGCATCCAGCGTTGACAGCGCGGTGGTTGTACCCGCTTCAAAGTAAGGATCAGTAGCATGGTACCAAACGCGATAACGATTGTTCTGGGCGCGGTGGAGCCAGGACAAATCCAGATCGTTTGGGTTGAGGCGATTGAGGGTAAGCTCAACATAGGGTGCCAGGCTGCCGTGAGGCCCCGCTGCCAACGGTTGGCTGGTGTGGCAGACAGTACAGGTGTCCAGAGTGCCGTTATGCCCTTGCAAGGCCACAAATTTTATGCTGTCGTTGGGCTGGCTGGTGGGGGCAATGGCGTGGGGGCTGTCGTGGCAGGCAGAACAGTAGAGGCCACCATGTTCTGTGGAAAAACGATAGAGTGCCTGATCTTGCTGATAAGCGGCACCATGACAGCTATCGCAGCGCGGCTCGTTAAGCCAGGGCTGTGGGTTGTTGGCAACCGTTTCCAGATTGCCGTGGCAATCAAGGCAGTCCATGTTGTGGTCTGTCGCCATAACGTCCCGCAAGCATTGGGTTTCAGGACCAGGATGGCACTGATAACAGCCGTCCTTGGTTGCCGGTATGACGCCGCTGTGTTTGTCGTGCATCGCCTTGGAAAGGCTGGGAATCCCGGCCACGCCAACGGCCCCCAGGGCATTGGAGGCGTGGCATTCGGCACACAAAATGGGTCGCCGATTCATCAGTGCCCCTTCGTGCCCCTGTGGATAGCTGCCCATGCTGGCACGATCATGCAGCGTGAGAATGTTGGTCTCAACCCGCCCGGTCGTTATCTCCTCAACACCGCCATCGTCGTGGCAGTTGTCGCAGTGCATTTCCGTGGAGACGGGAGCAACCGTTGTGATCCGTGCCAGTTCTTCATTGGTCGTGGCATTGTAGGCGATTACCGTTGCCAATTGATACGGGTAGGGGTTGCTCACATCACTGTCGCGGAACTCAGTAAGGGGGATACCTGCGGCCTCAAAATGATCGCTGCCAATTAAATCCATTTCCCCAGCCAATCCTTTACCCGCCAGCCCGACATTCGGGGGCAAATCAACACCGAAAAGCTGGACATCGTAATCCCAAAAGTTGGATTTGCCAACGGAGTAGGTGTTATCGGGAAATTCGTAGGTAACGCGGATATTTTCGGTTAGCAGTTGGGGAGGGTTGCCCGTTTTGATCACTTGTGCCCACAGGGTATTAAAGGGAGGCAAAACCGCCAGGTCTTGAAAGTCGCGGTTGTAGCAGTGCATCCCCAAATCGTTCCAGGCGACAACGACATAAGCGGGGGTGGCACTGGTGCTGGCTGCTGATGCGACTGTGTTGGACGGGGTTAGGGTAGGATCGTAGTGCACAACGGCCGTTCCGCCTACGCTCACCCAAATGAATAAAATAAGCCACTTTCTCCATCTGACTACCATGACAAGCTCCTGTGATGGAATACCCCATTGACCTGCGGTTTTCCTAGCTGAAGAATTGTTCTGCAATGTTGTTCAATTGTCTATGACTATAACACATACTCCGGGCATGGTGCTAACCTTGCGGTATCTCAACCAAGCTCAATCTGTTTCCAGCGGCCGGCGCGGAAACGAAACAGATATAGCAGTGCCAGAGTGGTCAGATAGACCAACGCACTAAACCATGCCCCCCACACGCCTCCATCCAGCCGAAACAAAATGAACCAGGTGAGGGGAATAAACAGCCCCCAGGCCAGAATGATCCGCCCCCACATCGTGTAGCGAGTATCCCCTGCGCCATTAAGCGCCCCGGCCAAGACAATGCCAATCGCGTCAAATATCTGGTACAGTGCCACCAGCCGCAAAATCGTTACCCCCGCTTCAATGACCTGCAGGTCATCGCTAAAGATACCCATCAGCAGTTCCGGGGCAATGAGATAGCTGAGGCCGATTAGCCCCATGCCAATCATGGCAACGACGACGGCGCGGTACGCTACCCGTTCGGCTTGCTCCGGCTGTTTGGCACCCAAATATTGCGCCACCAGACTGGAGCAGGCCATGTTGATGGCGATGCCGAAGGTGAAGGAGAGGCTCATGAATTGCAGGGCGATCTGGTTGGCGGCCAGCACTTGGGTTCCCAGCCGCGCCAGCAGGGCGAAAAAGAGGCTGAAGGAGGCGATTTCGATGAAGTCGCCAAAGCCCATGGGCAGACCGACCCACAGCAGTTGGCGCAGTTCCGGCCAGCGAGCGAGTTGCGGAACGGCCGTTCCATACACCACCCTGTTTCTCCGGCTCCACAAAATGGCCGCACTTAGCAACGCATTCACCCCGTTTGCCATCACCGTGGCATATGCCGCCCCCGCCACCCCCAGTGCCGGGAACCCCAGCTTGCCCAGCACCAGCAGCCAATCCAGCCCAATGTTAAGCAGCACCGTGATCCAGGCCAAAAGCATCGGCGTGCGCGAATCGCCGCGCCCGACAAGGAAGCCCCAGACGACGGCACTAAACATGATAAACGGAATTTCTACGGCGCGGATTTGCAAATAGGTGGTGCCAAGTGCCGCCACCTGCGAGCCGTCGTTGGGGTCAAACAGGATCATAACCTGGGCAAAGAGCCACGGCAGCGCAAAAACGGCCAGCGAAAGCCAGGCGATCATGTTCAGGCTGCGCCAAACGGCCGTTCCCACCTTCGCCTCATCCCCCTCCCCATGCGCCCGGCCTACAAACACCACCGTGCTGTTGGCCGCGCTGCGAAACAGCATCAGCACCGCAAAATACAGCACCGCCGCCAGCCCCACCGCCCCCACCGCCTCCGTGCCAAGCTGCGACACAAAAAACGTGTCCACCACCCCCAGCAGCGTTTGCGATAAATTTTGCAGCACCAGCGGCACCGCCAGTAGCAAAACCTGCCGCGTCAGCCCCGTTTTTTTCATCTTCTCAAATGGTTGTTCCATAAATAAATCACCCAATCTTGTGTTCGGCAGGCTAAGGATTAAGAAATGGTTGCGCGGATGACGCGGATCATGGCGGATTTTCGCGGATCAAGAAAAAAATCCGCGTTCATCTGCTTCAACCCGCGTCATCCGCGCATCTATTCCAACTTGCCACTCGCTTGCCTGCCCCGTAGAAAGGGCATCCTGTCATTCTACCCCACTTTGGCAATGATGAAAGGTGGCGCAGGTGCGGCTGCCAAAGTACACTAATCCCTATGGCACAAGCAACCGTTAAACCGCAAACCGACCGCCAAATTCTCTGGCGCTGCTTCCGCTATCTGGGCGCATTCCGTCCCTACGTTGTCGGCATTTATCTGCTGATGGTGATCATTAACCTGATTAACGTTTCCCTGCCGCAAATCATTCGCTGGATGATTGACCAGGGAATTTACGGCGGCAATTTGTCGCTGCTGGGATGGGGGGTGCTGGGGCTGCTGGGCATCACGGCCTTGAAGGGCGTTGCCATTTATTACCAGGGCATTTGGGGCGAAATTTCGTCGCAGGGGGTGGCCTACACCCTGCGTAACGCCATTGTCCACAAGCTGACGACGCTCTCATTTGCCTTTCATGACCGCACCGAGGCGGGGCAAATTCTGTCGCGGACGCTGCAAGATGTGGAGCGGATCCGCTTTTTGACGGGGCGTGCCGGCCTGCGATTGATTGAGGGGTCGGTGCAGTTGCTGTTAACGGCCGTTATTCTCATCATCATGAACCGCAACCTCGGCCTGCTCGTCATCCTCACCCTGCCCCTCCTCTTCCACCGCGCCTACCACTTTGGCCGCTACTTTCGCCCCCTTTCCATTGACATTCAGGATCAGCTGGGGGTGTTGACAACGCGGCTGGAGCAGAATTTGCGGGGCATAACGGCCGTTAAAGCGTTCGCCCAGGAAACCGCCGAAACCGACCGCTTCATCGCCGAAAACGAAAAATGGTTCCAGCTTTCCGCCAAAGCCGCCCGCATCGAAGCCATCAACAGCCCCATGCTCGACCTCATCGCCAACGGCGGCACCCTGCTCATTCTGGGCTACGGTGGCTGGCTTGTCATCCAAGGCCAGCTTACCCTCGGCGAACTCGTCGCCTTCACCACCTACCTCGCCCAGCTCATCCGCCCCATCCAGCTCATGGGGCGCATCATCCCCATCCTCGCCATCGCCGCCTCCGCCGGGGAGCGCATCTTCCAAATTTTGGATGCTCCCTCCGATGTCACCGACAGTGCCGACGCGCAGGCAGTAGCCGCCAGTACCGGGCTGGTGCGTTTTGACCACGTCTCCTTTGCCTATCAGGACGGCCGTGAGGTGCTGCACGACATTGATTTTGTCGCCCAGCCGGGGCAGATAGTCGCCCTGCTTGGCCCCACCGGGTCGGGCAAATCCACCATCATTAATTTGCTCTCCCGCTTTTATGAGCCAACAAACGGCCGTATTACCCTCGACCACCGCGACACCCGCGACCTCACCCTGGCCTCGCTGCGCCAGCAAATCGGGCTGGTGATGCAGGACAGCACCCTATTTGCCGCCACCATCCGCGAAAACATCGCCTTTGGCTGCCCCAACGCCAGCGAGTCCGACATTGTGCAGGCGGCCAAGGAAGCCCAGGCCCACGACTTCATCACCGCCATGCCCGACGGCTACAACACCCGCGTGGGTGAACGGGGTGTCACCCTTTCCGGCGGGCAAAAGCAGCGGCTGGCAATTGCCCGCGCCCTGCTCACCAACCCGCGCATCCTCATTCTGGACGATGCCACCGCCAGCGTAGACACCGGCACCGAGCAGCTCATCCAGCAGGCATTGGATCGCCTCATGGAAGGGCGCACCACCTTTGTCATCGCCCACCGCCTCAGCACCGTCCGCCGCGCCGACCTCATTCTGGTGCTGGAAAACGGCCGTATTGTCGCCAGCGGCACCCACGAATCCCTGTTGCACTCGTCCCCCCGCTATCAACAGGTGTATGAGCTGCAGTTGCGTCCGCAGGAATTGGCGGGGGAGCAGGGGGGCAGGGGAGCAGGGGAGATTGTCCCCCCTGCTCCCCTGCTCCCCCGCTCCCCCGCTCCAAAGGCTCCCTCATGAGTTTCAACCTCTCCCCCGGGCTTGGCCCCAACACCGCCCTCCGCAGCTTTGGCACGGCGGGCAAAGACGGCCGTTTTTTCAACAAAAGCGTCGTCTCCGGCATGTTAATCTTCGTCCGCCCCTACTGGCGGCGCATGGCGGTGGCAACCTTGCTGATGCTGGCAACCACCGGCCTGACGCTGCTGATTCCGTATCTGATCAAAAACGCCATTGACGACTACATTACTCCCGGCAACACCAGTGGCTTGATGCGGTTGGTGGCGGGGTTGGCGGCGGCGTTTGTGGGGTTGTATGCAACAACGGCCGTTCAGCAATACCTCCTCGCCTGGGTCGGTCAGCGCGTCCTCACCAACATCCGCGAAACCATGTTCCGCCACTTGCAGCGGCTCCCCCTCAGCTATCACGACCAAACCATCGTTGGTGTCACCGTCTCCCGCGTCATCAACGACGTTGCCGCCATCAACGACCTGCTCACCCAAGGGCTGCTCTCCCTCATCGGCGACCTGCTGGTGCTGGTTGGCATCATCATCATCATGCTCTCCATGAGCCCCCGCCTGGCGCTGCTTACCTTCATCGTTTTGCCGCTGATGGTGGCCGCCACCACCATTTTTTCCCGCCGCGCCAAATCCGCCTTCCGCCAAACCCGCCAAAGTGTTGCCGCCGTCGTTGGGCGATTGGCCGAAAGCATTGACGGGATGCGCGTCATCCAGGCGTTTGTACAGGAAGAGGTAGCGCGGGAGCGGTTTGAGACGGTCAATCGGGAAAACTGGTCTACCCACAACCGAGCCATGTCCCTTTCCTTCATCTTCCTGCCCACCATCGAATTTTTGGGCGTGCTGGCGATGGCAATTGTCCTCTGGTTTGGCGGCCGCTACGTCGCCGCTGGCGAGGTAACGCTGGGGGTGATGGTCGCCTTCCTTTCTTATGTCACCCGTTTCTTCCAGCCCATTCAGGAGCTGAGCCGCATCTACACCACCATGCAGTCGGCCATGGCCGGGGGCGAACAGGTGCTGCGGCTGCTCAACACCGACATAGCGATTGCCGATGCGCCTGATGCTGTGCCGATGCCCCCCATCACCGGCCACATCCAACTGCAAGATGTCTCCTTCCGCTACGGCGATGATCTTCCCTGGGTGCTGCGCCACGTCAACCTCGACATTGCCCCCGGCCAAACGATTGCCCTGGTTGGCCCCACCGGGGCGGGCAAAACCACCATTGCCAACCTGATCCCCCGCTTTTATGAGGTGACGGAGGGGGCGGTGACGATTGACGGGATTGATATTCGTACGGTGGCGCAGCGGTCGCTGCGGCAGCAGTTTGGCATGGTGCCGCAAGACCCATTTTTGTTCGCGGGGACGATTGCCGACAATATTCGCTTTGGCAAGGGGGAGGCGGAATTAACGGCCGTTATTGCCGCCGCCAAACTCGCCAACGCCCACGACTTCATCACCGCCATGCCCGACGGCTATGACAGCAAAATTCTGGAGGGGGCGGTGAACCTGTCGGTGGGGCAGCGGCAACTGCTTTGCATCGCCCGCGCCGCCCTCGCCGAACCCCGCATCCTCATTCTGGACGAAGCGACCGCCAGTGTGGATACCGTTACGGAACTGCTGATTCAGGAGGCACTGGATCGGTTGATGGTGGGGCGCAACGCCATCGTCATTGCCCACCGCCTCAGCACCATTCGCAACGCCGGCCGTATTTGCGTGGTGGTTGACGGCCAAATTGTGGAACAGGGAACACACGAAGAACTGCTGGGGCAGGGGGGCGTGTACAAACATCTCTATGAACGGCAGTTTGTGGCGGCAGGGGAGTAGGGCGTGGAAATTATATTACCTGTAGCCCTCAGGCACTGATCGGCTACAGGGGGAGACATAATGAACACAATGAAGAGGTCTGGAACGGAAACGGCCGTTTCCACAGAAAGCGAAGTTGCCGCACGAGTCGAGACACTTTTGGGGCAAATGAGCCTTGTCGAAAAGATTGGGCAGCTTAACCAAGTTGGCGGGGTGGCCTTTGCCCCTGGACCAAAAGCAGAAGATCAAATCCGCGTTGGCGGTGCTGGCTCAGTGCTGTGGGTCAATGACACCAAACGCTTCAACGAACTGCAAAAGATCGCCGTCGAGGAAAGCCCATCAGGCATCCCCTTGCTGTTCGCGCTGGATGTCATTCACGGCTACCGCACCATCTTTCCCGTGCCGTTGGCGATGGCCTCCTCCTGGGATCCGGCCGTGCCGGAGAAATCTCAGGCGGTGGCAGCCCAGGAAGCCCGCGCCGCTGGTATCCACTGGACGTTTGCCCCCATGATTGACATCGCCCGCGATGCCCGCTGGGGTCGTATTGTCGAGGGCGCAGGTGAAGACCCTTACCTGGGTTCGGCAATGGCTGTTGCCCAGGTACGCGGCTTTCAGGGCAGCGACATTGCTGACCCGGAGCGGGTGCTGGCCTGTGCCAAGCACTTTGCCGGTTACGGCTACTCCGATGGTGGCCGCGATTACGATCCTGTTTACTTGTCTGAAACGCAACTGCGAAATATCGTCCTGCCGCCCTTTGCCGCTACGGTCAAGGCTGGCGTCGCCACCTTTATGAGTGCCTACATGGACCTCAACGATGTCCCGGCCAGCGGCAACCGCTTCCTCATGCGTCAGGTCTTGCGTGAGGAGTGGGGCTTTGAGGGCTTTGTGGTTTCAGATGCCTTTGCTGTTGGTAACATGCTTATTCAGGGTCACGCCCGCGACCGGCGTGATGCGGCCTTGCGCGGCATCAAAGCTGGTCTCAATATGGATATGTCCAGCTATGCTTACGCCGAGAACCTAGCCGAACTGGTGGCCGATGGGGTCTTGTCCGTCGCCGAGATTGAGGAACTGGTGCGCCCCATCCTGGCTATCAAGGTCAAGATGGGGCTGTTTGAACGGCCGTATGTGGATGAAAATCGGCTGGCGGAAGTTTTAGCGCAGCCTGAAAATCGCCAGACCGCACGGTGGGCGGCACAACGCTCAATGGTGCTGCTCAAAAATGAGGGCGGGCTGTTACCACTTAAAACCAATCTCCAGAAAGTAGCCGTGATTGGCCCCCTGGCTGACTCGATGGAAGCCACTGAGGGGTCGTGGATGGTCTTTGGTCACACGCCGGCCGCTGTGACCGTGCTGGCAGGTATCCGCGCCAAGCTGCCGCAGGCCGAGGTCAGCTATGCGCCCGGCCCCGAAATTCGGCGCGACATCCCTTCCTGGTTCGAGAGTTTGATGGCCGGGGAAACCCTCAAACCACCGCAAACTGCCGCAGAGGCAGAGGCTGCTTTCCAGGCTGCTGTCGAGACGGCACGTGCTGCCGACCTGGTGGTCATGGTGCTGGGCGAGACGGCTCTGATGGCGGGTGAAGCTGCTTCACGCGCCTCACTGGATTTGCCCGGTCGGCAGGAGGAATTGCTAAAGGCTGTGGCGGATTTGGGTAAGCCGGTGGTGTTGGTGTTGCTAAACGGCCGTCCGCTCAGCATCAACTGGGCTGCCGAACACATTCCCGCCATCCTCGAAGCGTGGGAACCCGGCACGGAAGGTGGTCATGCCGTGGCCGACATCCTCTTTGGCGAGGTGAACCCTGGCGGTAAACTACCCGTCAGCTTCCCGCGCAAAGGCAGCCACGCGCCGCTTTACTACGCCCGTAACCTGACCCATTCGCCTGAGGGCAGCCAGATGTACAACCCACGTTACTGGGACGGGCTGCCGGTGCCGCTCTATCCCTTCGGCTTTGGCCTCAGCTATACAACCTTTAAGTTTTCTAATTTGAAGGTTTCAGCTCCGCAAATGAAAGTGGGCGAGCGTGTCACGGTTAGCGTAGATGTGGCTAATACAGGTGAAGTGGCTGGGGAGGAAGTGGCGCAGCTTTACATCCACCAGAAATGGGGCAGCGATTCACGGCCGCTGCGTGAGTTGAAGGGCTTCGAGCGCATTGCTCTCCAGCCGGGCGAGACGAAAACAGTGACCTTCTCCCTCGGCTCTGACGAGCTAAGCTACTGGAGTACAAATGCCAACGGATGGATTCAAGAAACCACGACGTTTGACATTTGGGTAGGTGGAGATTCCTTGGCAACGCTTCACGCAGATTTAGAAGTGGTGGAATAAGTAGTGCGTTTTGTTAGATTGGGTAGGGGTAGGTTGAAACCTGCCCCTATTTTGACAATGTCACATTAGATATGCAAAAAGAAAAAATGTGACAAAATAAACCGAATGACTTACTGAACAAAGAAGCAGAACAAAGGGGATTACCCCTCGAAGAGATTTCACAGTTAGGGACGAGACTGCAAGAATTCGTTACCGAGTACAGGCGGTGTTTCAAAACAAAAACATGAGATAGCAGTGAATATAGCTACCATTATCTAAGTGGACAGCTGCGATTGCTCACAGGACGAACGATGGCAGAGATTGGTCGGGTCACAGGCGTATCCAAGCAAAATATACACCATTTTATCAGCAATTCGCCGTGGTCGGGGGAAGCTGTGGTGAGTGTTTGGGAGGCGTTGGGTTCTCTGTTTGAAGGAGATGCCCTCATACTTGAACTTAGACCTGAATAGATACGAAACCTAAGGAATAAAAACGGGGCGCAGATTTTCCTGATATACCTGATGAACCAGATAATCAGGAAAATCAGGTGAATCTGCGTCCCATTTCTCACCAACTATGCTTACAGAAACCGAACGCAACCAGGCCGCCGAGGCTATCTTACAAGTCTACCAAACCAAAATTCAAACCACCCGTCCCTCCGCCCTCTATCCCCACATCGAGTTTGATGATGCCTACGCCATTTCCGCCGAAGTTGCCCGCCGCCAGCAGGCTGCTGGAGCCAGGCTAATCGGCTACAAAGTTGGCCTCACCTCCATCGCCATGCGCCGCTCCTCCAAAATTGATGAACCCGACTATGGCTACCTCTACGACCATTTTTTGATTGCTGATGGAGCCAGGATACCTCATCGCAACTTCTGCGTGCCTCGTGTCGAGATTGAGCTGGCTTTTGTGCTGGGGCAGCCGCTGCAAGGCCCCGGCGTGGGGCTGCTGGATGTGATGCGGGCGACGGAATACGTCGTTCCGGCCATTGAAATTATTGACACCCGCGTAGATGAGCCGCGTCAAATTTATGACACCATTGCTGACAATGGGGCAGGGGCTGGGCTGGTGCTGGGTGGGCGGCCTTTACGGCCGTTTGATATAGATTTGCGCATGGTTCCCGGCATTCTTTACCGCAACACCGACATCGAAGAAACGGGCGTGGCCTGTGGCGTGATGGGGCATCCGGCCAACGGCGTGGCGTGGTTGGCAAACAAGCTGTCGTCGCTGGGGGTGTCGCTGGAGCCAGGGCAAATTTTGCTGGCTGGCTCCTTCATCCGCCCCGTGTGGGCGCAAGTGGGCGACACGCTCCGCGCTGACTTTGGCGATTTGGGTTCCCTGGCGGTTCAGTTTGTGTAGGATGTTGGTTGTAGATGACACCGCTGCAAAAGGGTTGCCGCACTCCTTACTCCCCACGTCTTCAAGACGAACGCATCAGCCGCCGCACTTCTCGCCAAATCACCCCGCCATCCACCGACGGTAGCGGCAGCAGCCCGCCGAGGCCGAAGAACAGGTTGATGAAGACAAACCGTTCGGCAAAGGTGGGGTTGAGGATGGGGGCAAGGACATAGGCAAGGGCGGCGGCGAGGAGGTTGAGCAGGGGGCCACCGGCGGCGCGGGCGATGTGGGTGCGGCTGGGGACAGTGGTTTGATCCCCTTCGTAGATGTTGACATAGCGGGTGGCGGTGATGAGCAGGGCGTTCATTGCGCTGCCTGCCAGCTTGCCGCTGATGATGTGGCCGAGGGCGTGGATGATGGAGGCCAGCTCGACGACGACGGTGAACAGCAGCGATTGCGCCAGCCGTTCGTTCAGTGTGAGCCGGGTGTTGAGCAGATTGAGCAGGAAGTGGAGGCCAAAAAAGACGGCCGGGCTGAGCCAGGCAACGGGGGTTGCCAGCAGGTCTACACCCCAAAGCTTCCCCAGCCGGATGCGCCGCACCTGGCTGAGGTTTTCCAAAACACCGTGACGAAGATATTTGTGCATGGATACAGAGATGGGACGCAGATTTGCCTGATAAACCTGATTCTGATCAGGAAGATCAGGCAAATCTGCGTCCTGTTTTTTATGATAATGCTGGCCGCCAACGGCCGTTTGCCAACGCCAACCCAACATAACCAACAACGCCAAACAGCAGCAAACTGAGCCACAGGGCCGGACTGGCCCAGTTTACCTGGTCGGCAAAGCGGCTCATTTGCAGCAGCTGTATGGGGAGAATGAGGATGAGCATGGGCGTAGCAAGGCGGACGCGGGTGAGGCTGTTTTCATGAGAGATGGATAACATAAGCGTGCCGACGGCGATGAGCCAGCCGGATAGGGAGCGAGCGGTGAGCGGGGTGAGCTGCCAGGGGAAGTAGGGAATAAGCAGGGTGGGGACAAGAAAGACAAGGGTGGCAAAAAGGGTTAGTCCGCCGCCGCCGATTCGTAGGGGGCGGTGGAGCTGCTGGGGAATGGGGTCGTTGGGTGGGGCGACGGGGTGGGCGGCGGCTTGACGCTGCTGCCAGATGTAAAGGGCAAGGAAGATGGGGGGGGGCAGCAGGTAGCTGGCAAACCAGACGTAAAAAGGGAAGGTGCCGACGGAGAATTTGTCCCAGTGGATGAAGGTGGCGAGAAGCTGGATGGTGCAGAAGAGGGCGGCAGGGAGGATCATGACGCGGATCATTTCCCACCGTTTGGCGAGCATGGGGAGGAGGAAGAGGGGAGCCGAGGTGATGTAGAAGGCACCCAACACGGCGGCCATGACGACGGGTTGGATGGGCCAAGCAAAATTATTTTGTGTGTCGGCGGGGTTTAGGCCAATGGCGAGGACGGAGGCCACGCCAAACAGGACTTCAACGGCGAGCCAGCCGCGCAGCGGCCAGGAGATGGGGGTTCCTTGTCTTTTCATTATGTTTTCTCGTGGGGCAATTTTGCAAAATTGCCCCACAGTAAATTGGCTCCAAAAGCCAGCAGCCCTAGCCCACCTAGCAAAAAATGGAAGGGATGGTCAAAGGGTTGCAGGCCAAAGAGGGTAGGCTGGTGGGTGAGGGTGCCGAAGGTGGCAAGCCCGGTGTAAAAGAGGCCGAAGCCGAGGGCAAACCAGTTTGCGCCCTGTTGGCCGCCCCAGCGCAGTACGGCCAGCGCCAGCAGCCCGGTGAGGATGTGGAGGATGGAGTGGGGGGGAACCATCATGGTGGTGGCGAGCAGAGGGGGAAAGGCGCGATCCAGGGCCGGGACAAGGCGAAAGGCGAGGGTGCTGCTGCCCTGAAGGAGGAGGAAGATGCCGCTGATGGCTGTGTAGAGGCGGGTAGACATGGGAATTATGAATTATGAATTATGAATTATGAAACCCCTTCATAATTCATAATTCATAATTCATCCTTTTTTCTGTGCCTGGATGGTGAGCCAGCCGAGGGTGAGGGTGGCGATGGTGAAGCCGCCGAACCAGAGCCAGGTGGCTAGGCGGGTTGGGTCGAACAGTTGGCGGTGGATGATGGAGGCGAGGAGGACGCCGAGGGCGAAGACGAAGGTGGCGGTGATGACGACTTTGGCTTCGCGCCATGTTTTTTGGCGGCTGGTGGTGAGGCCGTTGACGGCGTAGGCGAGGAAGGGGGCGGCGTAGATTTGGGCGAGGAGGGGGTTGATGGGCCAGGGCCAGTGGCTGACCATGTAGGGGGTGGCGAGGAGGAGGAGGAGGGAGAGGAGGAGAACGGCCGTTCCTTGCCCAAATAAATATTGCTTCACCCACTTTGGCATTCGTTGTCCCTTTTCGTGCGGCCGCAAATGGCGGTGCTGCCACGTTAGCCAGATGGAAATGAGGGGGTAGATGAGATATGCCCCAAACCAGATCCAAACTTGGGTACGGCTGTAGTCAAACTGATCGAGGTAGAAAAGAGAGACCAGAAACAGCATTCCCGTCCAAACCGCAATCGTTGGTACCATCGCCCGCACTTCATCATAGGTTCGGGCAAGGATGCCGCCCAACATAAAGGTTGCGCCAGAGAGATACATAGACCCTAAGAAGCGGGAATGGAGCGGCGGAACCAGCCAGGGGATGGCGGTGTCAACTTGGGCAGGAACAAAATAGCCCCACACGCCTACCCAGAGGGCAAGAATGCCAACGGCGGCAAAATATAGTTTTTGGTTACGGGTAACTGCTTGCATATCAGATTTTCTCATCTTGGGTCTTTCGGATTTCGCGGGGTTTTGGGCGTGTTGCGTATTACGTATTGCGTAATACGTAATAAATTGTCTATCCCCTAAATTCCTGAAGAACCCTTATTTTTGCACTCTGCTTGACCCAAATTCTGAAATGTTAACAGAAACTAAATTTCTGGCGAAATAGTCCAGCGGCGCTTTTGAGCGATGGCTCGTTCGGCGGTCAGAGTATCGTGCCACAGTGCCCTAAGCCCGCGAAAGGTGATACCCAACGCCTGCTTTGCCTTGTCGCCCACATAGTTCCAGTTCGTTAGCGAGTAATTGACAACTTCGGTGGAGTTAAAGGCCGGAAAGCCCAGACCGCGCAGCATGGGTTCACCCATTGTGGCTACAAATCGCGCCAGTTGTGGTGGCATCCAACCGATGGAGCGCATTCCGCCGGGTGTTTCCTGCCATATTTGCATCACTTCAGCCGTTGTTGCCGACGCATCTACCAAGATGTAGTTGGCACCGGGCGGTGCTTTGTCCACGGCCAAAACCATCGCCTGCGTCAGGTCGTCGGCGTGGATAAAGGGAAAGTGGGACTCTTTTGCCCAGAGAATGGGTGGCAAGATGCCACGCACAAACATGCGGGCGAAATAGCCCCAGGAGGTATGGTCATTGGCGGCGATGACATGGCCTGGAAGAATGTTGACAAGCGGCGCCCCATTTTCTTGCAGACCCAGGGCAATGGCATGGGCTGTTGTCTTGGTATGCTCGTAGTAATTGGTGGCAGGGTATTAGCGTTGGTGCGTTTCGGCGGCGATGTTGCCTGGGCCGGAGGGGCCAAGCGCAGTGACGGAGGAGGTGTAGATGATTTTGGGGATGTTTAATTCTACGGCCAGATTCAGGGTGTTTTCGGTGCCGATGACGTTGATGGTGTACATCTCGGTTTGTTTGGCTTTGGGAATGCCTAGCTCAAACCAGGCGGCGTTGTGGATCACCACATCGGCGTGGGTCATTGCTGACCGCATACTTTCTTTGTCAACGACATCCCCAGTGACCAGGGTGGCACCGAGCTGTTGGATGATCTGGGCTGGCTGGCTGGCCGGGTTGCGGACAAGAGCCGTTACCTCCCAACCTTGCTGGAGAAGGGTTTTTGTGAGAGAACGGCCGACTAAACCAGTGCCTCCCGTTAAAAAAAGCTTCATGACACTCTCCTAATCTGTTCGTGAACAGTTTGCTGGTGCAAAGGCAAGAGGTTGTTTTGCTTTATGACCGCAAGGCAGCTCTTGTCCATAAAGCACCAACCAGGTCTACAGCTCCAAAAAGAATAAGCTGGGGTGGGGCTAGCTTAAGCAGGACAAAGGCGGTAAAAAAGAAAATGACGGTGGCGCGAGCGTTAACGCTCCAGCGAAAAAACTGAGTGACTTCCAGTCGGGATGCTTCATAGCAATAGTAAGCAAGAATGAGCAGCAACATTCCTACAATGCGAATCCACACTTCGCTGGTAGCGGGGATGGCAAAGAGACTAAGCAGTAGATTGGGGACGAGGAGCAGCGTTAAGCTCAGGCCGATCAGGTAAAAGCTCCAAATTCTAACGGTATAGGCTGTTTTACTCATGATGTATCTTTCAAGCCTTCAAGGGCTAAGAGGCCTTGAAGGTTATGAAGGTGTTGTTGATGGCAGCGGCGACTTCGTGGGGCATGGTCATCATGGGGGCGTGACCGGCGCCGGGGAGGATGGTGAACTGGTTGTTAGGGAGCTGGGTGGCAAGCCAGTGGGCGGCTGCGACGGGGACAATGCGGTCGGCGTCGCCGTGGATGATGAGGGTGGGGGTGGTGATGTGGCGGAGAATGGGGCGGAGATCGAGGCCGAAGTTGGCTTTGTAGAGGGCGATGGCGGCATCTTGGCTGGCGCGCATGAGGATTTTGTTGGCCCACTGGTGAATGGCGGGGCTGTTGGTTTCGGGGAGGCAGGTGGTGATGAATTGATTAACGGCCGTTTCATACCCCCTCTCCAACCCCATTAAAAACCGATCCGGCTCCGCGCTGTCCGGCCGGTAATACAGCCCACCCACCAGCACCAGCCCCTCAAACCGTTCTGGCTGCTGCTGCGCGGCGGTGAGCGCAACGGCCGTTCCCGAAGATTCCGCCGCCAGCACACATTTCTCAATCCCCAGCTTGTCCAGCACGGCAAACAAATCGGCCGTCATTTGGGCAATGGAGATAGATTCCGGCGGGGCAATGGTTGCCCCCGTGCCGCGATGGTCAATGCCTACCGTGCGCCAGCTTGGGCTGAGAAGGCCAAACACATCGGCCCACACCTCCCAACTGCCCGTCCAGCCGCCAATGCCCACCAGCGTGCGCGAACCGGTGCCAAACGACACCACAAACAACTCTGCATCATCGTGTTGAATAAACATAATCTGTTGCGTATTGGGTATTGGGTATTGCGTATCAATTACGCAATACCCAATACCCAATACGTATTTTGTTACGGTTGGAACTGAGCCAAAACGACCTGGGATGCTTCTGTCTCGGGGTCGCCTTCGACCCAGGTGAGATAGAGGGTGTCTGTTCCGGCGGCGATACGCAATCCGGAATTGCTGCGAGCCGGATCCTGGTCAAAACCGGTGGCGGGAGAGTCCAGCGTCCAGGTGCCTGTTTGCGGGTCGGAGGCCAGGTGACGCAGGTGGGTGCGGAAGTTGCCGCTGCCATCGTCTTCCAGCCAGGCGACGTAGGGGACGTTGCCCATAAACACCATCACCGGGCTGATCGCGTCCTGATTTTGGTCTACGTTCAGGCTGCCGCCGACGTTGATGAAGCTGTTGCGGGTGGCGGGGTCGAGCCGGGAGACAAAGATTTGGAATTTGCCGCTAGGGCCAATTTCCGGCCAGACAATCCAGGGGACGGTGGCTTCGCCGGAGGTGACGGAGCCTGCCACCATGATCGGGTCTTCGGCATCCTTGAGCGGGTTGACGTTGAGGGCGCACGCCGTTTCGTCGGGGTCGCAGGCGGGGGTGAAGACCCATTTGAAGCCGCCGGGAGCGTTGGCATCGGCCACACCACGGGCGGTGAAGATGCGTAACGGCCGTCCAGCCCCATCCTCATACCATGCCACCCAGGGGACAGCGTTGCCCGTTTCGGCAAAGGCGATGGTGGGGTGGAAGGCGTGGCGGAACGGGTCAACGTTGAGCGTTGGCTCTTCGTTGTGGCGCAGTTCCCCCACCTGCTGCCAGATAAAGCCACCGATGCCCGTTTCGTCCTTGACCCCCTTGCTGACAAAGATTTGGGTGAAGTTGGAGAGCCGCCCCAGCTCTTCCCAGGCGATCCAGGGGGAGGTGGGTTTGGCGGGGTCGCCGCTGCCGCCAATGAGGGCGGTGTTGGTGGCCGGCCGATTGGTTTGGCTGTTGATGCTGGGTTCGCCGCTGCCGCGATCTTGCCCGGCGGGAATCCAGAGGCCGCTGGTGGCGTTGAAGCGGCTGGCAAAGATGTTGGGGTTGTTGCCAAAGCCGGAGCTGGGTTCTTGCCACACCACCCAGGGGACGGCGTTGTTTTCGCCGGTGAAGCTGATGGCAGGGAAGTCGGCGAGGACGTTGGTGTGGATGTTGAGGGAGGCACCGCGTGGCTGCAAGGCGCCGTCTACCAGTTCGCTGGCAAACACCTGGCGCGATTCGCCGGAGAAGTTTTCGACCCAGGTGATCCAGGCGGTGGGTGGGTTGCCGGGGGTGGTGGCACCAGCGGTGACGGAGGGGGCGTAGGCGGCCTGGGCGGGGTCGCGGTTGGCGATGCCGATGATTTGGAAGGTGGGGGCAGGGGCTGCCGTTGGTTCGGGGGCAACGGTTGGCTCAGGTGCAACGGTTGGTTCGGGGGCAACGGTTGGTTCTTCAGGAACGGCCGTTGGTTCGGTGGGGGCTTGTTCGGGAACGGCCGTTAAGACCTGCTCCACAACTTCAGCGGCTTGTTCTGGAACGGCCGTTAATGCCGCCGCCGGTAATTCGCCCGGCACGACCGTCGCAATCGCTTCCGAATTACACGCCACCAGGAAAAGCAGCATAAAAATGAGAAAAACCTTTTTCATGTTTGAAAGTTCCTTGTTGTAGAGAGTAGGGAGTGGGGCGTAGAGTGTGGGGAGTCCACGCCCCACACCCCACGCCCTACGCCTCACGCCCCACGTTCATCACGGCGCAATCGGCTCCGTGGTGGTGTCAATGGAGAGCAAAAACTGCACCAGGGCCGCCCGCGCTGCCGGGTCATCAAGGACATCGGTGCCGCCCGCGTTGCGGTGGCTTTCATTTTCCAGCACGCAATCGAGCGTCAGGCAAGCACCGTTGTGGAGATAGGGGGGGAAGGCCCAAATGCTGAGGAGCGACGGCGGGTTGAAGCCCAGCGTGCCGAGGGCCTGCTGGTTGTTGTTGGTGCGCTCAAGCGTGTTGGCCGGGTCAAACGTGCCAACGATCTTAAGGAAGCGAGCCAGTTGCCCAACCGGTGGTTCGGGGTCTGCCCCGGGCGTGACGGTTTCGGCAAAAGGTGAGGTGCGCGGGAAATCTACCTGGCTGGTGCTCCACTTGGGGCCGCCGTGGCACGCCTGGCAGTTGGCGGCGATGAACAGATCGCGCCCCTGGGCAATTTGCGGGTCGGCAGCGTCGCCTGCATGGGGTGAGGGGGGCGAATCAATGCGGAATTTCACCCAGGCGGTGATGGCATCCCAGGCTCCAATGCCGTTGACGTGGAGCTGGCTGCGCCCGGCGTTGGGCGGGTCAAACGCTTTGACGTTGGCCTCCTGGTCGGTGGTGCCGTCCACCACAATCAGCCCCGCGCCGCCGGATACGCCGCGAATGTTGAGTTCAAAATCTTCCACTTCATCAAAGATGGCGGAGTAGTTGAGGACGCGCTGGTTGGTGTCGGCAGTGGTGGGGCTGAAGCTGCCGTTGAGCGGCACGCTTTTGCGGGGGCCGGCGGGGAATTGCCACACCACGCCGTCGCTGAGGCCGTTGGGGTGGCAACTGGCGCACGACTGCCAGCCTTCGGACGACAGCCGTTCGGCCACGCCTTCGTCAAATTCGCCGCGTGAGCTGTTGAAGAGGTAGTTGCCGAGGAGGAATTGGGCGGCTTCGGAGCCAGCGGGGGGGAGGTCGGCGGATTGGATGGTGGAAACGGCCGTTTCCACCCCCTGCGTCAAATCCACCACCGTCACATCCTTGGAAATATAGTTCAGCACATAGGCATGGGTATCGGCATTGTTGACGACGATGCCGCGTGGGTTCAGCCCCACGTCAATCGTTTGCACCTTGGTCGTGTCCCCGTCCGCCGGAACGGTGGCTACCGACGGCACGCCGTTGTCGTCGAGGGTGATTTTGACCAGCACATCGCTGCCCGCCGAAACCACATACCCCTCGTTGCTGCCGTATTTGAACGCCATTGCCCACGGGTTGGCAAAAAAGAGCTTCGGTTTAAACGTTTGGTTCTTGGCCGCCACGTGGAGGTTGATGGTGCCGTTGGGCAGTTCGCTCTTGGCGGCTACGTCAAACACCGAGACAAACGCCTGGGTGTCTACGTTAAATTTGACGGGGCCTTCGGGGGAGGCGGCGATGTTGGGCAGGTAGCCACGGCCGTTTTTCAGCACAATCGCCTGCATCTGATTGGGGTAGGCAAAGGTTGGTTCGGCATCGGTGCCGCCAAATTTGGTGCGGTCGGCGGCAAAGCCGGTGTCGTGGGCGGCCAGGGTGATGACCCCCTGAATCTGGCTGTCGTCGCTGGTGGAGAGGACAAACACCTTGCCCTCGCTTCCCTGATCCAGCCCTGGCCCGCCGGAAGCGGTGGGCTGGGAGAGGAATTGGGTGACGTAGACAAATTGGGGGCCGCTGCCGCCGTTGTTGTTGGTGATGGCAACGCCGTGGGGCTGCACGCCGGGGATGGGGATGGTGGCGATGACGGCGCGGCTGGTGGTGTCTACCACGGAAACGGTGTTGGCGGCGGAATTGGCAACATAGGCGCGGCTGCCGTCGGGGGTTAGGGCGACGCCGTAGGGGCCCGCGCCCACGGGGATGTCGGTGGTTTTGCTGAGGGTCGTCAAATCAACAACGGAGAGGGTGTTGGAGAATTGGTTGGTGACATAGGCAAAACGGCCGTCGGGGCTGATGGCGACGGCCTGGGGATGGGTTCCGGTTTCGATTTCGGCTTCTTTGCGGTTGAGGTTGCCTTCGACGAGGAAGACGGAGACGGTGCCGTTGAGGGTGTTGGCGGCCACCAGCAGCCGGTCATCGTCGGTGATGGCGATGGGGCTGGAGCTGCTGGGGTTTTTGGCGATGATGGCTCCATTGACGGCAGCCTCGGCGGGTGCGGCTTCGGTGTTGGTTTCGACGGCGGCAGTGTCGGTTTCGGCGGCTGTGTCGGCGGCCGGGGCGGTGGTGGGTGCGGCTTCGGTGTTGGCGGTGTCGGGGGGTGCTTGGTCAGATTCCTGGCTGCACGCTGTTAGCAGCAGCAGCCCCATGATGGTGAAAAGAATCGTGTAGATTGACCTTCGCTTGGGCATATAAATGGTTCCTTCCTTTTGGAAATGTGATTGGGGGATTGGAGATTGGGGATTGGAGATTTGCCTAATCTCTAATCCCCAATCTCTAATCCCCTCGTTGATTAAATAACGGCCGTTTCCCGCTCCCGTTCCACTAGCACCCGGCGCAGCAGTTTGCCAGTGGGGGATTTCGGTATCGCGTCAATAAACTCTAGTTTACGTACCTTTTTGTAGGGGGCAACTCGTGCCGCCACGAATTCCAGCAGTGCTTCGGCCGTGATGTCGCTGCGCCGCACCACAAACGCCTTTGGCAGTTCGCCTGCTTCGGTATCGGGTTTGCCGATGACGCACACGTCGGCGACGGCCGGATGGGAGAGAAGCAGGGCTTCGAGTTCGGCGGGGGCTACTTGGTATCCTTTGTATTTGATGAGTTCCTTGAGCCGATCTACGATGTAGAAATAGCCGTCGTCGTCGGCATAGGCGATGTCGCCGGTGTGGAGCCAGCCGTCGGCATCGAGGGTGTGGGCGGTGGCTTCGGGGTTGTTGAGATACCCTTTCATCACTTGGGGGCCGCGCAGCCACAGCTCTCCCCGTTCGTTTGGCCCCAGCCGTGCGCCGCTGTTGATGTCTACCACCACGACTTCGGTGTTGGCGACGGCGGGGCCGATGCTGCCGGGTTTGTCGTAACTGCCTTGCAGGGGGTCGAGGTTGGAAACGGCCGTTGCTTCCGTCATCCCATACCCCTGCGTCACCTGCGTCCCCAGCCGGTTCATAAACGCCTCCTCTATCTCACGCCCTAGCGGTGCCGCCCCGGAGCCAACCAGCCGCAGCGACGACAGATCATAGCTGTCTACCAGCGGGTGTTTGGCAAGTGCCAGCACAATGGGAGGAGCAACAATGGAAAAGGTGGCGCGGTGGTTTTGAATTAGCTCTAAAAACTGCGGCAAATCGAAGCGGGGCATGGTGATGAGGGTGCAGCCGGTGGTGAGGCCCGCATTCATGACTGTGCTCATTCCCATGGCGTGGAAGAAGGGGGCGATGGCAAGCACCACGTCGTTGGCGGTAATGATGCGGCTGGTGGCGCTGTTGCTTTGCAGGGTGTTGGCAACCAGGTTGTGGTGGGTGAGCATGACCCCTTTGGGCAGCCCGGTGGTGCCGCTGGAGTAGAGAATGGCGGCCACGTCTTCGCGGGGGTTGATGGCAACGGGGGCAAGCTGGCCGTTGTTTTGGAAGAGGGCGGCAAACGGGGTGGCTCCTTCGGCTTCACCCAGGACAAAAATCTCTTCCACAAACGCTTCCCCAGCGGCGGCAATGGCGTTGGGGAGGAAGGGGGGGATGGTGAGCAGGTAGCGGGTGCGGGTGTCGCGCAGTTGGTGGATGAGTTCGTGGGGGGTGTAGAGGGGGTTGACGGTGGTGGCGATGCCCCCGGCAAGCTGCACGCCGTAGAAGGCGACGGCGAATTCGGGCAGGTTGGGCAGGTAGATGGCGAGTACGTCCCCTTTTTGCAGCCCACGCTGCTGTAGCCCGGCGGCGAGCAGGTGGCTCATGCCCGCTAACTTGGCGTAGCTGATGGTGCGACCGGTGGGGCCGTCAATGAGGGCGGGTTTGTTGCCAAAGGTGGCGGCGTGGCTAAGGACAAATTGGGCGACGGATTGTTCGGGGATGGTGAGTTCGGGAAATGGGCTGGTGAATATCATGGGTTAAATTCCTGTGGGGGGTGGAGATTGGTTGCTCTCTAATCTCCTGATCTCATTGGAGACATAACGGCCGTTTCTAGGGTGTCAGTTGGGTTAAGCAGGTTGGTGATTATGGTGGATGTGAGCCGCGAGTGACGCAGAATGAACGGCAGCATTTGGCGCACAGGGGCGAACCGGGAGTAGAAGCGGGCTTCAACGGGGTGTTGGGTTGGCACCATTTTGGCTTTGGTGGCGTTGATGATGGGGCCGGTTTCAATGCTGCTTAACCCTTCTGCTAGGGCAAAATCAATGGTGGCGAGGAAGAGGTTTTCATAGGCGTGGAAGGTGGTGTGGCGGTTACGGTCGAAGGCTCCGGAAAGGCAGATGAGCCGCTGGCCGCTGATGGCAAAGGTGTGGTAGCCAATGATTTCCCCTTCCATTTGGGTGATGAAGTGGACGATGTGGGGGTTTGGCGTGTTTAAGCTGGTGCGAACCATGTTTTCGTAATTGTCCTGGAAGGGGCCGGGTAGATTGAGTGGGTTGCTGCGGAAGCAGGATAGAACGGCCGTTTGTACTTCTGCTGACAATGCGCCTCGCGCAACGGTGATGGTTCCACCTTTGTTGGCAAATTTGCGAATTTTGCGACGCAGGTTTTTGCTGCCAGCATAGAGTTGGTCGGACATGGTAATGCCGGTTAGCTCGATGCGGCCAGCTTTGAGAAAGGGGATGGCTACATAATTTTTGCCGCCAGCGGTGTCGGCAAAATCAATGACGCACCCTTGCCAGTAACGCCGCTGGAGATAGGTGAGTGCCTGCTGTACAAAGATGGGTCGGGCGATGCCAGGAGCGATAAAGCCGGGGTTGGCGTGGCAGTCGGAGAGCAGGCTGCTTCGTTCCCAGTAGAAGATGGGTAGGCTGGGGTTGTCGACCAGAAAGGCGAGCAGTTTGTTGGCAAAGAGGGAGTTGCCTGTTTTGCGGCAATGTTCGATGAGGGCAATGCCGGATAAACGGCCGTTGATAAACCCGCGCAGTAGCAGCGGCCAAACGTTCCGCCCCTTTGTTTGTAAGACCATATTCCAAACGTGCCAAACGGTGCCGTCCAGCCCAAGCTCGGCCAAATCGGCGGCAAAAAGAGCCTGCTCTGCCTTGGTTACAGGGTCGCGGGTTAAGGTAAACTGCATTTTTTCGGTCATCTGGCCCTCAGTGTTAAGCAACGGCCGTTTGCTGCATGATCCGGCCAATATTTTGCGGGTTAAAAAACGCCTCACGCGGCAGCAACCCCAGGTTTGCCATGAGGAACTGGTTGATGTCGTCCTGGCTGCCGTTTGTCAGCAGGGCGCTGCGAATTTGGAGGAATTCGGGTGGGGGCGGGGTGAAGCGGGCGCGGGCCAGGTTTTCGTGGAACAGCGGCATGGAGGTTTGGTTGCGCTGCTGTTCAAAATCGGCCAGCGCCTCCTGCATGGGGCGGCGACCGGTGAGTCCGTCGTGGACGGCGGCAGCAACGAGGTCGGCATCGCGCAGTGCGTCGGTGATGCCCAGGGCCATGTAGGGGTCTTTGTGGTGTCCGGCATCCCCCACCAGCGCCCAGCCAGGGCCATAGGGTTTGCGGAAGAAGTTGGGTAAATCGGCCGTTCCGTAGAACCGTTCTTCCTGGTGGCCGGTGCGTACCCGTTCTGCCAAATCGGGGGCGATGGCTAATGCGTCCATGAAGTGGGTGGCAACATCGGTGCGGATTTCGTGGAACCTTTCGATGCGCCAGGCGATGAACACGGCGAAGAGGTTGTCGTTGGTGGGGAAGGCGAAGATGATGTTTTCGCGCCCGACGTGGACTTCCAGCGCGTCGCCGGGTACGCCGCTCCAGTAGGAGAAGTAGTAGCAGGAGACGGAGGGAACGTGGTCGGTCATGGGGGCGTTGACGGCGTTGGCGATGCGAGAGTTACGGCCGTCGGCTCCGATGACGATGTGGGCGTGTTCGGTGAACCGTTTGCCGCTTTGCAGGTCGCGCCCGCGTATGCCGGTGATTTTGCTGCCGTCGCTGATGAGTTCTTCGACGAGGCATTGTTGGCGTAGTTCGGCTCCGGCGGAAACGGCCGTTTCTGCCAAAATCCCATCTACCACCCCCCGCCGGGGACCACAGCCAAACGGCACGCCATCCATAAACAGCCCCTTGCCCGGTACCGGCACGCCGCCAGCCGCCATGACGATGTTGCTGACAAGCGGTGTGCCAGCGGCGGCAACTTTGTCGAGAACGCCCCATTTGTGCAGCCGCTGCGGGCCGCCGCGATGGATGAAGTGGCCGTGGGGGAGGTCGCTGGGGATGGTGGAGCGGTCGAGCAGCAGGACGTTGTGGCCCTGGCGAGCCAAAAGCATGGCGGTGGAAGCACCGGCGCAGCGTGCGCCGACAATAATGGCATCGTACATGGTTTAACTCCTGTTTAAATGGGACGCAGATTTATCTGATTTACCTGATCGGGTAAATCTGCATCCTGTTTTCTTGGGGATGTAGGATGGTGGTGTGGTGAGGTATCCCGTGTCTGTTGATTTACTGGTGATGATAGAGGGCTATCGTATCTTGATCGTTTCTGGGGCGTTTATTCATCTTCTGCCCATCATATCTTCATAACTTCGCAACATTTGGCGGGTAGGATGCGCCGGATTTTGTTCAATTTGGAGGACATAACGTGATGAAACGATTGACTGTATGGTTAGGTGTTGGGTTGTTGTTGCTGTTGACGGGGTGTTTTGTGCTGTCGGAGCCGGAGGCTTCGAGCGGGGCGGTGGTGGCTCCGACGTTGGCACCGGCGGTGGTGGAGCCGGAGGAAGTGGTGGTGGCGGAAGCGGAAACGGCCGTTCCTGCTGAACCAACAGCTGAGGTGGTTGAAGAGGAAGTGGTGGTGGCGGAGGAAGAGGTAGAGGAAGTGGTGGAAGAAACGGCCGTTGCTGAATCCGCACAATCCGCCGAACCCCCCATCTATGAACTCGACCCAGCCCAATCCGAAGCCCGCTTTGTCATCAACGAAGTGCTGCGCGGCACGCCGACAACGGTGGTGGGGAAAACCAGCAACGTTGCCGGGCAAATTGCCTTTGCCGCCGATGACCCCGCTTCCACCCGCGTGGGGCAAATTGTTATTGGGGCGCGGGATTTAGCAACGGATAACAACTTCCGCAACCGTGCCATTGCCAACGAGATTTTGCATACCAACCAGTTTGAGTTTATTACCTTTACCCCCACCAGCATCACGGGGCTGCCTGATAGCGTGGCAGTGGGTGAGAGCTACAGCTTTCAAATGGTGGGCGATTTGACGATTACTGACCAGACGCGGGAAGTGACATTTGAGACGACGGCGACGCTGGTTGATGCGGCGACGCTGCAAGGGGAGGCGGCGACGACCATTGCCTATGCTGATTTTGGCCTGACGATTCCGTTTGCCCAATCGGTGGATGCGGTAGAGGAGACGGTGGTGCTGGAACTGTCGTTTGTGGCTCCGGCCACGGGGTCGGTGGAAGCGGCGGTGGGTGAAGAGGTGGCTGTGGCTGAGGGGGATGAGGAGGCGGAGGAAACGGCCGTTTCCGTTGAACCCATCGCCAATGACAAAATCAACCTCAACCAGATGACCAGCGAACAGCTCCTGGCAACTATCCCCAACTTTGGCAGCCGCATGGTGCGTGAATTCTTTGAATACCAGCCCTACATTAGCATCCAGCAGTTCCGGCAGGAAATTGGCAAATACGTAGATGATGCCCAGGTCACTGCCTACGAGGAATACGTTTATGTGCCGGTTAGTGTAGACGATTCCGACGCTGAAACGCTCAAACAAATTCCTGGCATAGACGACACCATTGCGGCCGCCCTGATGGCCGCCCGTCCCTTTGGCTCCAACGATGCCTTTCTGGCAAAACTCAGCGAACTAGCCCCCGCCATTGACCCCGGCCTGGCTGTTTCCTATCTCACTTCAGGATAAGGAGCAAGCATTAAATAAGTTACGCAGAAGTTCAACTTCTCAGAAGAAGTTGAACTTCTAAATGGGCAACTGATCAGGAAAATCAGGTAAATCTGCGTCCTATTTTCGTAGGAGATTGATGCAAGAGAGCATTAACAATTTAAACGGGTAAAAGCAGAGATTGGGAGATTAAGAGACTGGGAGACTAACCACGGCTAATCTCTCAATCTCCCAGTCTCTTAATCTCAATTCCTATTTGCCCGTTTAGTTTGTAAACACACAAGAGCATCAATCTCCTATCTCCAACCTCTACAGCCCCAGCATAAACTGAAAAATCAAATCCGAATGCCCCGGCAGGTTTTCATGCCCAAAGTCGGGGTAAATTTGCAGTGATTTGGGGGCGGTGATGCGGTTGTAGCCGGAAAACTGGGTGGAGGGCGGGCAGATGGTGTCCATTAACCCCACAAACCACAGCGTTTTCCCTTCAATACGTGGAGCCAAATTCGCCACATCTACATACCCCAACTGCATAAACACATCATCTTCCCGTTCATGGCGCGGGTCAAAGCGGCGGAACCAATCCTGTAGCTCCTGGTACGCATCCTTCGCCTGATCCATTTCCCAAACGCGGCGGTAGTCGCTAAGGAAGGGGAAAACGGGGGCCAGCCGCTGGATGCGCGGCTCCAGCGCGGCGCAGGCCACGGTTAGCGCCCCGCCCTGGCTGCCACCGGTGGCACCCACCCGCGTTTCGTCCACGTCAGGCATTGCCATGACAATGCGGGCAAGCTGGGCAGTGTCGAGAAAGATGTGGCGGAAAAGTAGCTTTTCCGGTTGCCCAGCCAGGGCATCGGCCAGCCCGCGCACAATGTGGCCGCGCAGCGTCCAGCCGCCCACCTGCCCCCCATCTTCCGACAGCCCACCCTGGCCGCGACAGTCGAGGGCGGCGACGGTGTAGCCGGCCGCTACATACCCCAACTTATCCTGCCAATCACCAGAGCTGCCGCTGTAGCCGTGGAACATGAGAACGGCGGGGTGGGGCGTGGGGGCGCGTTTGGGGCGCAGTAGCTTGGCGTGAACCCGCGCCCCGCCAACGCCAGTAAAATAGAGGTGGAAGCAGTCGGCAAAGGGTGTCTGAAAGGCGGCGGGAACCAATTCGATTTGGGGGTCGAGGGCGTGCATTTCGGCCAGGCTGCGCTGCCAAAAGCCGTCAAAATCGGCCGGTTTGGGGCTGCGCCCCTGATAATTGTGCAGTTGTTCCAGGGGAAGGTCAAAGGTTAAAGGCATGGGAAGGTCTCCTTTTTATGGGTGCTGTCTGATACTGAATATGGTCATAAATTGACATTTTGTAGAAGAGATTAGGAGATTAGGAGACTGAGAGATTGAGAGACTAATCTCATAACCTCTCAGTCTCCCAATCTCCAAAAAATGTCAGTTTATACCTTTTGAGAGTGCAAGATGGGATTCTATCATGGGAACGGCCGTTTACCAGCCTCGTGTTTGTTGCTATAGTTACACTGTATTGACCGAATCAACGAACTTATGCATCGAGAGGTATCAGATGACAAAAAAACACCCCCCTATGGTTTCCGGTGCGCTGCCCGTTCTTGGCCACGCCCTGGAATTTCATAAAGATCGGCCAGGGCTGGTTCAGCGCGGGTTCCGGGAACACGGCAACGTGTTTGCCCTGAAGCTGATGCAGCAACAGGTTGCGGTCGTCATTGGGCCAGAGAATCAAAAGCAGTTCTTTATGGAGACGGACAAAAACCTGAATATTCAGGAGCCGTATCGCTTTTTGCGGGCGATTTTTGGCAATGTGCTGTTTTTGGCTGACCATGATGAATATATGCGACAACGGCCGTTTGTGCAGGAAATGTTCAAGCGGGAGAAAATGCTCCACTACGTGGACGTGATGCAGGAAGTGGTGCAGGGTTGGCTGGATTCGCTGGGCGAAGCAGGCGAAATGGAGTTAACCGAGCAAATCACCTGGCTTGTGCAGGAAGTGGCCGGTAACTGCTTCCTGGGCAAGGAAGCCCACCGCGAAATCGGGCGTGAATTTTGGGAACAGTACAAATATCTCAGTGAGTCGCTCGATCCCCTGCTGCCGCCAAACCTCCCCTTGCCCAAATTCATTCGCCGCGATAAAGCCAAGGCTCGCATGACCGAAATTTTGCAGCCCATCATCGCCCAGCGGCGGCACAGCCCGGCGCAGTATGATGATTTTCTCCAGGACATCATCATGAAAGAGGATAAGGACGGGCAGCAAATTGACGAGCAAACCATTCTCAACATGCTGCTGGGCTTTATGTTTGCCGGGCATGAAACCACCGCCGGGCAAGCGGCCTGGACGATTATCACGCTGCTGCAGCACCCGGATTATTGCCAGTTGGTGCTGGATGAGCTGGAACGGGTGGCACCATATCCGGTACACATTGACCCGCGCCGCATGGTTCAGCTTGACCACATCAGTTGGGCGATCCGCGAGATAGAGCGGCTGCACCCCTCGGCCGATCTGCTGATGCGGACGGTGAAGGAAGATACGGCTTTTGGTGATTATGTGGTTCCGGCTGGCTGGCTGGTGCAGGTGGCGCAGGAAGTGGGGCATACGCTCCCCGCTTTCTTTAACCAGCCGGAGCGGTTTGACCCGCTGCGCTACGCCCCAGATCGCGCTGAGGACAAACAGGATCGCTTTTTGCTCTTTGGCTTTGGCGGCGGAACCCACAAATGCACGGGCATGAACTTTGCCAACAATGAGATGACCGTCATCACCGCCCTGCTGCTGCGCGAATACGAGCTGGAATTGGTCACGCCTGAGCCGTACACCGTGCGCGGGCTGGGTGCCAACCACCCATCGCCAACCATCGTGCGCTATCGCCGCAAGCAGGCCGCCGCCAAAGAGCAAACGGCCGTTTTAGCGGCTGCCCCAGTCCCATAGCCCCATCGCCGTTTGGGCACTGAGCTTGTAGCCCATTTCGGCCAGCGCCAGCCCGATTTCCCCGTGGTGGTACGCTTCATGGGCAATGAGGTAGCTGATGAAGGCAGGCGTGTGTGGTTTAAAACCCGGCACCCGCTTGCCTTCGGCCAGCCGTTGCGCCACCATCTGCCCAATGGCCGTGCCCGATGCTGCCAGCGATTGCTGCAGCAACACCTTGTCTTGCTCCTGCCCTTTTTCGATTTTTGCCACCCCTTCCGGCAGTTCCTTGCTGGCGGCCTGTAGCCACATCAGCCGCACGTTGTGGATGTGGGCCAGCATTTGGGCAAAGTCACGCCCTTTTTTGGGCGCGGGCGCGGCAAAGGCGGCGGGGTCAATGGCTTCCAGCAGGTAAAGGTTGATGCGGACGTGAATCTGCCAGCTTTCCAGGAGTTGTTGTTCTAACATAGTGCCTCGCTATTTTACTGTGAGCGGACATAAACTGACATTTTGTTTCTTGGCTCCAAGTGGCAAGTAACAGGTAGCAAGTCTGGTTTGCTGACAAGACTTGCGACTTGTAACATGCTACTTGCAAGCAAAAGAATGTAACTTTATGACCTTGATGCGTATAACCTGGTTTTGCGGTTCTTGGAGATCTTATGAGGTTGACAGAACAGCTTGTAGTGGCGAGGCATGCCTCGCCACTACAAGCTGGGGCGACTCCCACGAATGCCTGAAGAACCGATTTTAGTAGAGTATACGGCCGTTTATGCTCACAAAAAAGAGGCGATGTCTCATGCTTCTGTTTCAACAGGCGTTTGGGCGGGATGACCGGGGATAAGGCTGGCAACGCCGCAAACTGCTTCCCCCGGTCGTCTTGCCCTTGCCCCACCCGACAAGAACGTGTTGGGTAAACACAAGGGCGAGACGGCGCGGAGACAACGCCATTTATTTGTTAGAACCGATGATTGCATACATAACGGAGGCTGCCATGACACAACCGGGCAAAATTATTCTCATCAACGGCGCATCCAGCGCGGGCAAATCTACCCTGGCACGGGCGGTGCAGCAGCAGTTCCCGCTGCCCCTGCTCCACATCTCCTTTGACCTATTTATTGATGGCGACATCCTGCCCAAACCCCAAATTCGGGACGGCACCTTTTCCTGGCAGGCAATGCGCCCCACCGTTTTTGATGGTTACTTCCGCTGCTGGGCGGCACTGGCCCTGGCTGGCAACCATCTGGTCATTGACCACATCATCGAAACCGAAGCATCGTTGCGCTATATTTTGCAGTTGCTGGCGGGTATAGATGTCTTTTTTGTCGCCCTGCACTGCTCCCTGGAGGAGTTGGAGCGGCGGGAGGAGGCGCGGGGCGACCGCCGCAGCGGCGATGCCCGCACCGATTTAGCCATTGTCCACCGCTACACCCGCTATGATTTGGAACTGCATTCCGACAAGGCCACGGTTGCGGAAAATGTGGTGCGGTTGATTGCCGCCTGGGGACAATGGCAACACCCCACCGCCTTTAAGCAAATGACGGCTGAAATGTTTGGGTAATTTTCTCAACGCGCTTACAATAGTTTATGCAAAAACGACACCAGAATGCCATCCGCCTGCTGATCGTTGATGACCATGCCGTTATGCGGCAAGGGTTGTCCATTTTGCTAAACCAGCAGCCACATTTGACCATTGTGGGCGAGGCCGGGACGGGTGCTGAAGCTCAAAACGCCGCCCTACGCTTCCAGCCAGACCTCATCCTGCTTGATCTGCAACTGCCCGACAGCACCGCCGAATATCTTTGCCCCGAACTGCGCCGCCTCAGCCCCCACAGCAAAATCCTGGTTCTTAGTGGCATTGAGGCCAGTGACCCCGTTTACCGCGCCGTGGATGCCGGTATTGACGGCTATATTCTCAAGGGGGTGGATATGAGTGAGCTGATTGCCGCTATCGAACAAGTGGCCGCTGGCTATTCCTATCTACACCCCACCATTACCCGCCTCATTTTGCACCGCGCTGCCCGGCAGCAGCAAAGTGCGCCAACGGCCGTTTCTGCCGATGCCTACCAACTAACCAAACGACAAAAGCAGGTGCTGATGCTCATGGCCTCCACCGCCACCAACCGCGATATTGCCGAACGATTGAGCATCAGCGAAGAAACCGTTCGTTCCCACGTCAAACACATTTTGCGGAAGCTCAACCAGTCCAGTCGCACCCAGGCCGTGCTGGAAGCGGTGCGAATTGGCTTGATTACCGTCTGAACGAGAGCGCATGAAACCAAAATGGCAGCGCAAACGAGATCGCCTTGTCGTCCTGTTTCTCCTGGGCGGCTTGCTGTTTAACTACCCCATTCTGGCACTGTTTGACCGCGAAGGCATGGTTGTTGGTATTCCCATTCTCTATCTCTTTCTCTTTTGCTCCTGGCTGTTTGTCATTGCGCTGGTGGCCTGGATCGTTGAAAGGTAGGTATGGCATCCTGGGTTATTGTTCTTGCTTCCATTCTATATGCCGCTGTTTTGTTTGCCGTGGCCTATGTGGGCGACCGTTGGGCAGGTACCCGGCGCAGGCTGACCAATAATCCAACGGTTTATGCCCTGTCGCTGGCTGTGTATTGCACCGCCTGGACGTTTTATGGCAGCGTGGGGCGGGCAGCGGTAACGGGGGTGGGCTTTTTGCCGATCTATTTGGGGCCGACATTAACGGCCGTTCTCTGGCTCTTCGTCCTCCGCAAAATGATCCGCATCAGCAAAGTCAACCGCATTACCTCCATCGCCGACTTCATCGGCTCGCGCTATGGCAAGCACGGCGGGTTGAGCGGCCTGGTGACAATCATCGCCGTCGTCGGCATCATCCCCTACCTCGCCTTACAGCTCAAGGCCATCACCACCAGCTTTAGCGTGCTGGGGGGCGCTTCAGAGGCAACAGCCGAGCTGTCCTTTTTCCCCGACACCGCCCTGCTGCTCGCCCTGCTCATGTCCGCCTTCATCATCCTGTTTGGCACGCGCCATCTGGATGCCACGGAGCATGATGCCGGGCTGGTGCTGTCCATTGCCTTTGAATCCATCATCAAGCTGGTGGCGTTTATGGCCGTGGGGCTGTTTGTCACCTATGGGTTATATGGCGGCTTTGGCGATTTGTTTGCACAAGCAACGGCCGTTTCCCAACTCCGCCCCCTCTTCACCCTCAACGAAGCTGGCTCACCCGGCGACTGGGTTTGGCTCACCCTGCTATCCATGCTCGCCATCATGTTCCTGCCCCGCCAATTTCAAATGGCCGTGCTGGAAAATGTAGACGAACGCCACCTGCTCAAAGCAAGCTGGCTTTTCCCCCTCTACCTCCTCCTCATCAACATCTTTGTCCTGCCCATTGCCCTGGCCGGCAACATGCTGCTGCCCAACGCCGACGCCGACTTCTTTGTACTAACCCTGCCGCTGTCCGCCGGACAAGGCGGTGTAGCCTTGCTGGCCTATGTCGGTGGCCTTTCCGCCGCCACCGGCATGTTGATCGTCTCCACCTTCGCCCTCAGCACCATGGTTTCCAACGACCTCGTGGTGCCGCTGCTGTTGCGCTGGCCCGCCCTCCGCCTCAATCAGCGCACCGACCTCACCGGCGTGCTGCTCGTTGTCCGCCGCCTTTCCATCCTCGTCATCCTGCTGCTTGCCTACGGCTATTTTCACGTCGCCGGTGGCAGCCCCCTTGTTTCCATCGGCCTCATCTCCTTTGCCGCCGTAGCCCAATTTGCCCCCGCCATTCTGGGCGGCATCTACTGGAAGCAGGGCAATCTGTTTGGTGCCATGACAGGGCTAATCGTCGGCTTCCTGTTCTGGTTTTACACCCTGCCTCTGCCCTCGCTAGTAGATTTGGGTGGGCTGCCCGCCAGCTTTGTTAGCGACGGCCCCTTTGGCCTTGGCTGGCTGCGCCCCTACGCCCTGTTTGGCGTGACCGATCTCACGCCGTTAACCCATTCGCTGATGTGGAGCTTGTTGCTGAACGCTGGCTGCTATGTCATCGGCTCGCTGCTGACCGAGCAAACGATTTTGGAACACACCCAGGCTACCCGTTTTGTGGATGTGTTTGAACGCTCCGAGGAGATTGACCGGCTGCAAATGTGGGGCAGCACCATCTCCTTTGGCACCCTGCGAACGCTGGTGGTGCGCTTTTTAGGCGAACGCCGCACCCGCGACTTTTTACACAGTTGGCCGGTAGATTGGCACGACGAGCAGGCCCTGAACCAGCCGGCCGCCCCCGAACTGGTCAATCAGGTGGAAAAGATGCTGGCCGGTGCCGTTGGTGCCGCCTCCGCCCACGTCATCATCGCCTCTGTCACCGAACCTACCCTAACCTTCAGCGAAGTAATGAACATGCTGGACGAAACCTCGCAGGTGTTGCGCTACAGCCGCGAGCTGGAGCGACAGTCGCAGGAGCTGGAGAGCAAAACGGTGGCCCTGCATGAAGCCAACGAACGGCTGAAAGAGCTGGACAAGATGAAGAGTGAATTTGTCTCCCACGTCACCCACGAGCTACGCACGCCGCTGACCTCCATCCGCGCCTTTAGCGAAATTTTGCTCGACAACCCGTCGCTGGGGTGGGAGCAGCGTTCCCAGTTTTTAACCATCATTATGGGAGAAAGCCAGCGGTTGACGCGACTGATCAACAACGTACTGGATTTGTCCAAGATTGAATCGGGCAATGCCGACTGGCTGTTGTCGGATGTGGACATGGGCGAAGTGGTGCGAGAGTCGGTGGCGGCGGTGGGGCAGCTTTTCCGCGAACGCGCCATCCAGCCAGAGCTGATGCTGCCGTCCGCCGTCCCCATCGTCCGTGCCGACCGCGACCGGCTGGTGCAGGTGATGCTCAATTTGCTGTCCAACGCCATAAAATTTAGCAACCCGACGGCCGGCCGCGTATGGGTCTGTCTTGACGTGGTGGATAACAGGGTGCAGGTGTCGGTGCGCGACAACGGGGAGGGGCTGCACCAGGACGATATGGAGGCGGTCTTTGACCGTTTTCGGCAGGTGCGGCGGAAGCACGACGGCAATCCAACTGGGACAGGGCTGGGGCTGCCCATCAGCCGCCACATTGTGGAGCATTTTGGCGGGCGGCTTTGGGCAGAAAGCGAACCCGGCCATGGCGCAACTTTTTGCTTTACGTTGCCGCTGCCGCTGGGAGAGACCGTTTATGGGTAAAGATGTTCTTATTGTTGATGATGAACCCAATATTGTGATCTCGCTGCAATTTTTGATGCAGCAGGCGGGGTTTATGGTGCGGGTGGCGGCCGATGGCATGGCGGCGATGTCACTCATTGCCGAACGGCCGCCTGATTTGGTTCTGCTTGACATTATGCTGCCCTGGCTGGATGGGTGGGAGGTGTGCCGCCGTATTCGGGCGAACCCGGCGTGGCAGGGGATGAAGGTGCTGCTGCTGACGGCCAAGGGGCGGGATGTGGATGTGGAAAAGGGGCTGGCACTGGGGGCGGATGGGTATGTGACCAAGCCGTTTTCGACCCGTGAACTGGTGCAGATGGTGCAGAAGATGCTGGTGGAAGAAACGGCCGTTTCTCCCCCTCCTCAGGAAAACCCTCAGCCATGACCAACCTCCCCGACATCCACAGTGCCGTGCAAACCCGGCTGCAAGAGTTCCCCCTCACCACCCCCCTGCGCGAGGTTGTGAGCGGCTCCGTGATGCAGTTGCCGCCCACGGCCACCATTCGCCAGGCGGTGGTGCAAATGGGTCAGGCCAATATTTCCTGCCTGGTGGTGGCCGATGCCGGTGAAGTGGTGGGGATGTTTACCGACCGCGACATTCGCAACCGGGTGGTGGTGGCCGGGGCAGATTTGGACGCTTCGCTGGGGACGGTGATGAGCAAACGGCCGTTTACCATCACCGCCGACCAATACGCCTTCCAGGCTCTGTTGCTCATGAGCCAGCACAACATCCACCACCTGCCTGTGCTGGACAACGGCCAGCTAGTAGGCGTGGTCTCCACCACCGACCTGATGCAGCTTCAGGCCACCACCCCCGTCTATCTGGTGGGCGACATTTGGCGGCAGCCCGATGTGGCCGGGCTGGTCGCCGTCAGCCGCCGCCTGCCTCGGCTGGTAGCGCGGCTGGTCACGGCCGATGCCAAGGCCGAGGACGTGGGGCGGGTTGTCTCGGTGGTCAGCGATGCCCTGACCCGGCGGCTGCTGCAGTTGGCCGAGGCCACGCTTGGCCCACCGCCCGTCCCCTACGCCTGGCTGGCCTTTGGCTCGCAGGCGCGGCAGGAGCAAACCGCTCATTCAGACCAAGACAACGGGCTGCTGCTGGACGACACATTTCAGCCGGAACACGACGGCTACTTTGCCGCTTTGGCAACCTTTGTCTGCGACGGTCTGGCCGCCTGCGGCTATGTCTACTGCCCCGGCAAGGTGATGGCGACCAACCCCAGTTGGCGGCAGCCGCTGCACGTCTGGCGGCGTTACTTTGCCGACTGGCTGCATGAACCATCGCCCGATGCCTTGCTCCACACCTGCATCTTTTTTGACCTGCGCCACCTGTTTGGCGCGGCTGATTTGAGCGCGGCACTGCTGGCGGATGTGGTGGCGCACAGCCAGCAAAACGGCCGTTTTTTGGGCAACATGGCAAAAAACGCGCTCGATTTTCAGCCGCCGGTTGGTTTTTGGCGGCGGTTGCATTTGGACGACGGCAAGATTGATTTGAAGCGGCGCGGGCTGTTCCCGATTATTGAGCTGGTGCGGGTGTATGCGTTGGCGTATGGGGTAACGGCCGTTAATACCCACGACCGCCTCAACGCCCTGCTGCCCACCCCCGCCTTTGTCAAGCAAGATGTCCACAACCTCCACGACGCGCTGGAATTTATCGCCTACGTGCGGCTGCGCCACCAGGGGCAGCAGTTGGCCGCCCAGCAGCCCGTTGACAACTTGCTCGACCCCACCGAACTGTCCAAATTTGATCTGGAACATCTCAAAGCCGCCTTTGCCATCGTTCAGCAGGCGCAAAACATTTTGTCCCAGCGTTATTTGACGGCACTTTATTAGGAAATTTGGACAGGATTAACAGGATTAACAGGATTTTGGTGCTTTATCTTGTTAATCCTGTTAATCCTGTCAGAAAAAACATGAACCGTCACCAAAGCGAACTGCTGATTTTTGTGGGCATTTTGACCGCCTTTTTGCTGGGGCTGCTGCTGGCGTGGCTGGGGCTGCCGGTGCTGACGCGGGAGATGCGGCTGGGGCTGGTGATAATCGTGGCACTGCTGCTGGCCGGAGCCGCTTTTTGGCTGAACCGGCTGGTGCAGGCGCACCGCTTTGGGCTGCGGCGGCTGGCGGAGGAACTGGAGCTGATTTTGCGCTCTAACCCGGCGCACCGGGTGCGCCCCGGCACGTTGGCGACGGAAAAGCGATTGGCAACGGCCGTTAATACCTTTGCCGACCGCTACCAGCAGCAGCTTGCCGCCGAAGCCGAGAAAATGACGCAGGCGCAGGCCGCTTTGGCTGCCGAAAAGCAGCGGCTGGCGGCTCTGATTGCCGACATGGGAGAGGGGGTGCTGGTCTGTAATCGGGAGGGGCAGATTTTGCTGTTTAACGGCCGTTCGCAGCACCTTCTCGACACCCCCGACCAAAGTGGCAGTCTCGTTGGGCTGGGACGCTCCATTTTGGCTCTGTTTGATCGGCAGGTGATTGCCCATGTGCTGGAAGAAGCGGCCACCCGGCCGGAAACGCGGCGCGTGGTGCAATTTACCGCCACCGCCAGTAACGGCCGTTTGCTGCGGCTGCGGCTTGTTCCCGTGGCGGCTGAATCCGAAGCTGAAACGGGTTTTATCGTCACTCTGGAAGATTTGACCCAGCAGCAGGCGCAGCAGCTTGACCAGCGGTTGTGGCCGCTGGTCGAAGGGCTGCGGGCACCGGCGGCCAATATTCGCGCCGCCATTGAAACGGTGATGGATTATGCCGCGATGCCGGCCGATCAGCGGCAGCGGCTACAGCAGGTGGTGTATGAGGAAGCGGGGCGGTTGAGCGAGACGGTGGAGGAATTAACGGCCGTTTACAACAGCCATCCCCCCGCCAATTTGCAGCTTGACCCGATGCTGGGGCGTGACCTGCTGTGGGCATTGGAGCGGCGGCTGCGGCCATTGGGTGCGGTTGCCGCCACGCTGCCGCCCGATGATCTGTGGCTGTTGGCAGATAGCTATCTTCTGCGCCACGTCGTGCTGTTTTTGGCGGAAAAATTGGTGGCGCAGTGGCAGCCGCACCATCTGGAACTACGCTTGCAACCTTTGCGGCAGCGGGCGGCACTGGATTTGGTGTGGGTGGCCGATGAATCTGTGGAGCCAGTTTGGGCGTGGCTGGATGAAACCATTCCCGCGCTGGGGCAAACGGCGCGGCAGGTGACGGCGCACCATGACGGCGAGCTGTGGGTGCAGCGGGAGGGAGCTACGGCGTTTGTGCGGCTGCTGCTGCCGCTGACGGTGTGGGAATCTACGCCGCTGCCGCTGCTGGGCAGCCGGCCGGAATATTACGACTTTGACTTGCTGCAACGGCCGCTACCCGCTGCCGACTGGGCGGAACGGCCGTTGCGCGAGCTGACCTACACTGTTTTTGATACGGAAACGACCGGGTTGGATCCGTCCACTGATGAGATTGTGGCGATGGGGGCGGTGCGGATTGTAAACGGCCGTTTGCTGCGCCAAGACGTGTTTGACCAGTTGGTGGATCCACAGTGTTTTTTGTCGCCGCAGGCAACGGCCGTTCACGGAATCACCCCGGCGATGGTGCAGGGGCAGCCGGCCATTGACGTGGTGCTGCCCCGCTTTCACCGCTTTGCCGCCGACACGGTGCTGCTGGGGCATAACGTGGCCTTTGATATGCGGCTGCTACAGTTGAAAGAGGCGGCAACCGGGGTGGTGTTTGCCCAGCCGGTGCTGGACACGCTGCTGCTGGCGGCGCTGCTTTTCCCGGAGCGGAATGATTACAGTCTGGAATCGCTGGCGCGGGATTTTGGTGTGGTGGTGGCCGGGCGGCACACGGCACTGGGGGATGCGCTGATTACTGGCGATCTCTTTTTGAAGATGGTGCCGCTGCTGGCGGAGCGGGGAATTGTGACGTTGGGGGAGAGTTTAACGGCCGTTCAGCAAACCCACCTCGCCCGCCTGCGCTATTAGCAGGGGCGTATCGCATACGCCCTTTTAGGAATGGAAATTAAATAACTTGCCCATCTAGAAGTTCAACTTCTCAGAAGAAGTTGAACTTCTTTCGTAACTTATTTAATCCTCGTTCCTTACCCCGTGTGTGATTCAGAGATTCCACGCAAAGGCGCAAAGACGCAACGGAAATTTTGTTTGTCCTTTGTGCCCTCTGCGGTGAGAAAAGAAAAAAGGCCAGAAGGACCCCCACGCCACATCTGACCCAAACAAACAGTTTTGGCTGTTTGTCATTAACGATTGTCGAGACCCCGGTTGGCGATGATTTGGCGCAATCGCTCCACGTCGCTTTGGGGCTGAATGGCTTTGCGCGGAATCCAGAGGAAAAGCTGCTTGTTGAGGTAGAGCAAAAAGCCGTCGTCGGTTTCGTGTACCTTTTGCACGTCGTCCCACAGGGTGCGGCTTTCGCCTACGTCTTCGGTGGTGATAGAAACGGCCGTTTCATCAATCACAAATGTCACCCGCTTATTCTGGTCGGCGTGCTTGGCAAACAGCCGCCGTGCCGACCGTTCCACCACTTTCGGGTGGCGCATCAGTTCATTCACCACCACCCCCAAATAGGCCAGCCCCACTAGTGCCGCAATGCCCCAGTTAAAAATTCCCTGCCGAAACAGCAGCATAAACAGCACAAAAATCATGCTGCCCAGCGCCACAAAGCGCAGCCAGCGCACTTTTTGGCTTTGTCCCCGTAAATGGTGGTTTTGTGCCGCCACCATTTCGTCTACTGTCCACAGATATGAGGCGCGAATTGCTTTTGTTGCCATAGGGAATTGACCTGGGAGGTTGGAGATTGCTCTCCAATCCCCAACCTCCAATCTCTACTCAATTAATGCTGCGCAGCGGCCGTAGCAGCCCCAGCAGGGATACGTACCGATTCCACCATCTCCTGAATGTGTTCTGGCGGTGCTTCTGTTTGCCGTGAAACGACATAGGCAATGGCAAAGTTGAGAATCATCCCGATGACACCGATGCCCTGCGACGAAATGCCCATGACATCGCTGATGATCGGTGCTGACGTGCCCAGCAGCCGGTCAGAGCGCATGAGGACAATCATCAGGGCGGTGAAGATAATGCCCACCACCATCCCGGCAATCGCCCCTTTGTCGTTGGCGCGTTTGTCAAAGATGCCCATGAAAATGACGGGGAAGAAGCTGGCCGCCGCCAGGCCAAAAGCAAAGGCGACCACTTCACCAACAAAGCCGGGTGGGTTGATGCCTAAATAACCAGCCAGGAAAATGGCTCCGACGATGGCGATGCGCCCTACGCGCAGCCGTTCTTCTTCAGAGGCTTCCGGGCGGAGCCAACGGTAGTAAATGTCGTGGGCAAAGGAGCTGGAGATGACCAGCAGCAGCCCGGAGGCGGTGGAGAGCGCGGCGGCCAAACCACCGGCGGCCACAAGGGCGATCACAAAGCCGGAAAGCCCGGCTACCTCAGGGGTGGACAGCACAATAATGTCGCGGTCAATGACGATTTCGTTAGTGTCGCCGCCAGAGAGGGTATAGACGCCGTCGCCGTTGAGGTCAGTAAATTGCAGCAGCCCGGTTTGTTGCCATTTCCACGCCCAGTCAAGGTCGGTGCCTTCGGCAATGGCGGTGGTGGGGACGTTGTTGAGGGTGTTGATGAGGTTGAGCTTGGCAAATACGGCCAGGGCGGGGGCGGTGGTGTAGAGCAGGGCGATGAAGAGCAAGGCCCAGCCGGCCGAATAGCGGGCATCGCGTACTGATTTAACGGTGTAGAAGCGGACGATGACGTGGGGCAAACCGGCCGTTCCCGCCATGAGCGCCAGCATGATGCAGAAAATGTCAATTAACGGCCGTGTTGTCGTCGAATAGACCCCCAGCCCCAAATCCGTTTGAATGGCATCCAGCTTGGGCACAATGTCGGTAAATGTCAGTGCCAACTGGGGAATGGGGTTGCCCGAAACCCGCGCCGACAGCGTAAACGCTGGGATGAGGAAGGCGATGATGATCACGCAGTATTGCGCCACCTGCGTATAGGTGATCCCCTTCATGCCGCCCAACACAGCAAAAAAGGCCACAATCACCATCCCGATGACGACACCCCAGGTGACCGAAATTTCCAAAAAGCGGCTAAAGACAATGCCAACGCCGCGCATTTGCCCCGCCACATAGGTGAACGACACAAAAACGGCACATACAGCCGCCACAATGCGTGCCGTCTGCGAGTAATAACGGTCGCCCACAAAGTCGGGGACGGTGTATTTGTTGAACTTCCGCAAATAGGGTGCCAGCAGCGTGGCAAGCAGCACATATCCCCCTGTCCAGCCTAGCAAATAAACGGTGCCATCGTAGCCCATGAAGGCAATGAGGCCAGCCATGGAAATAAACGATGCCCCTGACATCCAGTCAGCGGCGGTAGCGGCACCGTTAGCGATGGCGGGCACCCCTTGCCCGGCCACATAAAACCCCTTGGTGGAGTTGACACGATTGGTGTAACCGATCCAGATGTAGCCAATGAAGCTAATCCCTACCAGCAACCAAGTCCACATTTCTACGCTCATGATCCTATCTCCTCTCCTGTCATTAATGGGTGTGTTTATTCTCGAACCCCGTATTCGGTGTCTGCCTTATCCATTAGGTAGGCATAGGAAAAAATCAGGATGACAAAAATGATCATTGCCCCCTGATGGGCAAACCAAAAGCTGATCGGTATCTGGAAGCCGGGCAGGACGATGTTGCCTACCAATGGTTTGAAGACGACCGACATACCCAGCGAGACGAATGCCCAAATGATTAACAGGATGCGAATAAGCCTAACGTTTTTTTGCCAGTAGGATTGCAGCTTTTCTTGCTGATTTCCGGACATAGCTTTCTCCTTTTCTTCTGTATGCGGTTGGTAAAAAGATGAATGTAATATTAGAAAAAATTATCAGAGTGGTAAATGACACGTTTGGGGGATTCTTGGGGAGGGATCACCCATGTGGGTGAGTTGGGTGTGGGGAAGAAACGGCCGTTTTTCCCCCCACACCCCCTATCTATCGTATACAGCACGTGCCAGGCGAGGTTAGCTGCCCGGCACAATGGCAAAGGGAAATTCGCCGACGGTGTTAGAAACGGCCGTTTCCCCACTTCCACAATCCACTGCCACATAATAATAATCTGGCGCACCACCTATATCCCCGCTGATGTCCACGGGCGCGTTGCCAATATCAGCCAGTGACAAGCTAAAGCCGCTGTAGGGGCTGCTGCTGTGGTAAAGATTGTAGGTGCAGCTTGGGTTGTCATTTGGAGTGAGCAAGCTGGTTACTGCTAACGGTGAGCGTGGGTGAAATTGCCGCCTCGCCCCACTCAAACGCCCCCATATCCACCGTTCCATCGGGCAACAAACAGAGATTAAGAGATTGGAACTAAGCACAGCTAATCTCTCAATCTTCCAGTCTCTCAATCTCAATGCTCATTTACCCGTTTATTTTGTAAACATGCCAGAACTTCTTGCGTAACTTATTTAAACCTCGTTTCTAATCTCCCAATCTCTCAATACCCTCTTTCCGCGTCATATATGCCGACAGCGGAAATAACTCATCAATTTTCACCATTTGCCCCGTTTGCATTGCTTGATTAGCCGCAATGCCAACCAGAATCGAAGCCGCGCCATCAATGTGGGAAGCAGCACGGCGATAAGGGTCATATGGTGGATTCGGGGAGAAGATTTGCTCCAGCATGACAGGATCGGCTCCACCGTGTCCGCCATCGTTAACAGGCACTTCTACCTCATACGGCACACCAAACATGGGGAAGGCTCTCATGTGCGTGGCCTTGAACGGCCCTTTGCTGGCCGCTGCCTGCCCATCCCCCAGCAGATGGGTGATACTTTCCTCGATGTCCATCTCAATACGCCCCTTCGTGCCAGTAATTGAGATACGCAACCCTTCCCAGGGTGCATAGGCTACCAGACAGTAAGAAAGTAGTGCGCCATTGTTGTAACGTGCCGTCACAGTCATCGTGTCTTCAATGGTGATGGGTTCGCCAAAGACATTGCGATCACGCAGATAACCTGTCTCGGCTTCGGCATTCAGGTACAGACCTTCCATCTCTTTTTGGGAGGTGAGGAAGAGGGCGAAGGGGTCGTTTTGGGCTTCAGGAACGTTGGTATAACGATGGTAGCTGTATTGTTCACCACGGGATTCGGCGTTAAAACGGCCGTAAAAATGCAAATCGCCCATTGCAAACACGCTCTGGGGGTAGGCATCAATCCACCAGTTGACCAAATCAAAGTGGTGGGTGGCCTTGTGGACGAGCAGCCCGCCGCTGTTTTGCTTTTCCCGATGCCAGCGGCGGAAATAGTCGGCACCGTGACTGGTATCTAGTAACCAGGAGAAGTCCACGAGTAACGGCCGGCCGACCACCCCATCCATCACCAACTGGCGAAAACGAGTGTAAGCCGGCGCATAGCGATAATTAAACGTGACCCGAAGCGAACGGCCGGTTTTCTCAATCGTTTGATAAATCGCCCGCAGCTTGTCCACATCGGTCGTCATCGGCTTCTCGCTGATAACATCGCAGCCCAATTCCATCGCTCGCACAATGTAAAGATGGTGCGTACTGTCCATCGTGCTGACAATGACCGTATCCGGCTGCGTTTCAGCCACCATCTGGTCAAACTGGTGGGCCAAGTAGGTCGGGCGAGAAGCCATATCCAGGATGTTGGCTAATTGCTCATTGTACCAATCCATCCGCGTCTGGCTCAGATCGCAGAAGGCGACTAACTCAGATACCTCACGGTAGGTGTTGGCAACGGCATTGACAAACATGCCCGCACGGCCACCCGTGCCAACAACGGCATATCGTTTACGCTGATTCATAAGATGACTCCAAAGATGGTATTATGAGCCTGAGCAGTTTAACCTGCTAAGAAATGAGGATTAAATAAGTTACGCCAGAAGTTCAACTTCTCTCAGAAGTTGAACTTCTAAATCCCAAGTTATTAGCGAACGAACCCTAAAGGCTCTTGTCACGGTATTATAAGCGACTATGCCATCTCTCCCCAGACAAATTTCCCGCAGAAAGTTGTGCAATTTATCCTGTACAATAGGTGTCAGTTTGTGCAAGTTGAGATATAAACGTCAGACGACTATCGTTTGTGTAGGGCAAGTTTGCAAACTTTCCCTACCTGCATAGAGGAGGTTTTAATGGGTTTGCTGATTCACAACGTAACGATTTTTACCAACGACGGCGACAACAAGGTGATTGCCGATGGGGCGGTGGCGGTTGATGGCACGCGGATTGTGGCTGTTGGCACGGGGGCGGAGCTGGCGGGGCAGTATGGGGGTTTTGAGCGGCTGGATGGCAACGGCCGTTTATTGATGCCCGGCCTGACCAATGCCCACATGCACTTTTACGGCATGTATGCGCGGGGGATGTCGCTGCGGCAAACGCCGCACAATTTCCACGAAATTTTGCAATATTTGTGGTGGGCGCTGGACAAGGTGCTGGACGACGAGGCGGTTTATTACAGTGCGCTCATTCCGGCTATAACGGCCGTTCGCCACGGTGTCACCAGCATGATTGACCACCACGCCAGCCCTAACGCCTGCCTGGGCAGCCTGGATCGCATTGAAGAAGCGTTGACCCACGTTGGCGTGCGCGGCCTGCTCTGCTACGAAACCTCCGACCGGGATGGCAAGGCGATTCGGGATGCGGGGCTGGCGGAAAACGAGCGGTATATTCGCAAATGCCAACAGGCGCAAGCGTCAAACCCGGATCATATGTTTGACGGCATGATGGGGCTGCACGCTTCGTTTACCCTCGATGACGATTCGCTGGAACAGGCGGTGGCGATTGCCAGCGGGCTGAACCGGGGGTGCCACATCCACATGCTGGAAGATTTTGTGGATGAGACGTTGACGCGGGAAAAATACGGCCGTTCTGTGGTTGAACGCCTCGCCCATTTTGGCGTGCTGGACAGCCGCAGCATTACCGCCCACGGCATCTTTTTGGACGACGCGGGGCGCAAATTGCTGGCCGATAGCAACACAATCGTCGTCCACCAGGCGCAGTCCAACATGAACAACGCCGTTGGCCGTGCCGACGTGTTTGCCCTGCTCAACGCCGGTGTCACGGTGGGCATTGGCACCGACGGCATGACCCCCGACCTACGCCGCGAGGCGATGACGGGTTATCTGCTGCACAAGCACCACATGAGCGACAACAATCTGGGCTGGGTGGAGTATGAGACGATGACGATGAAAAACAACCCGGCGATTTACCAGCGGCTGACGGGGCAGCAGGTGGGGCGGGTAGAAGCTGGCTACCTGGCCGACTTGATTTTGCTCGATTATTACCCGCCGACGGCGTTTAACGGCGGCAACTTCTGGGGCCATTTTCTCTTTGGGCTGGTGGATGCCGACGTGGACACGACCATTGTCAACGGCAAAATCATCATGCGCCACAAGCAGATTGCCCACCTTGATGAAGCCGCCATCGCCGCCGCCTCGCGCAAGGTGGCGGAGCGCGTTTGGCGCAACTATCATGCGTAAAATGGGGTAGAATGGACGCGGACAAACGCGGACGTAAGGAAAAGCAGGTAATAATGAAGTGTTCTTGGTTGACTAGCAAATCTAAGCATGAAACGCAGAGGCCGCAAAGCTTAAGCAGTGTTTTTCCTTTGCGATCTTTGCGTTTAGCCAAGTTTAGCCAGTCGAGGAGGTAGTCTGATGAGTACGATGTTGGTGAAGAATGCCCGATTGTTGATGACGATGAATGATGGGGGGGAGACGATTGCGGATGGGGCGCTGTTTGTGCGGGGGAATGTGGTGGAGTGGGTGGGAAAAACGGCCGTTATTCCCCCACAATATCAAACCGCCGACCGTGTGATTGATGCCACCGATAAAGTGGTGCTGCCCGGTTTGGTCAACACCCACCACCACCTCTACCAAACCCTGACCCGCGCCATGGCTCCCAATAGCTCCCTTTTCCCCTGGTTGCAAACACTCTATCCTATTTGGGCGCGGATGGACGGCGAGGCGGTTTATGTGAGTGCGTTGGTGGGGATGGCGGAGCTGATTTTAAGTGGCTGCACCACCGCCAGCGATCACCTTTACCTGTTCCCCAACGGAGCCAAGCTGGATGATGAAATTCGGGCGGCGCAGGAGATTGGGCTGCGCTTCCACGCCTCACGCGGCTCGATGTCGCTGGGGGAAAGCGACGGCGGTTTGCCACCCGACAGCGTGGTGGAAAGCGAGGAGGCGATTTTGCAAGATTGCCGCCGCGTCATCGAGACGTTCCACGACCCCAATCCGCTGGCAATGACCCGCGTGGTTGTCGCGCCCTGCTCCCCGTTTTCCGTCACGCCCGACCTGATGCGTGAGTCGGCGCGGCTGGCGCGGGCGTATGGGGTGACGCTTCACACCCATTTGGCGGAGACGAAGGATGAGGAAGTTTTTTGCCTGGAAACGTTTGGCTATCGGCCGGCCGCCTATGCCGAGCATCTGGAATGGGTGGGCGACGACGTGTGGTGGGCGCATTCGATCCACGTCAACGAGGCTGAAATTGGGCTGATGGCCCACACCCACACCGGGGCGGCTCACTGCCCGTGCAGCAACATGCGGCTGGCAAGCGGCATTGCCCCGGTGCGCCAATGGATTGACCGTGGGGTGCGCGTGGGGTTGGGGGTGGACGGCAGCGCCAGCAACGATGGCTCCCACATGCTGAACGAGGCGCGGCAGGCGTTGTTGCTACAGCGGGTGCTGAATGAGGCGGGGACGCTGAAAGGTGAGGAAGCGCTGCGGCTGGCAACGCGGGGTGGGGCGTCGGTGCTGAAGCGGGATGATATTGGGCAGTTGGCTCCAGGAATGGCGGCGGATTTTATTGCGTTTGATTTGAACAATCTGGCGTATGCGGGGGCGCAGCATGACCCGATGGCGGCGATTTTGTTTTGTGCGCCGCAGCCGGTGGATTTTTCGGTGATTAACGGCCGTTTGGTGGTCGAAAACGGCCGTTTGCTCACCCTCGATCTGCAGCCCGTCATCCGCCGTCACAACCAAATCAGCCGCCGCATGATCAACGGGGATTAATAAAGAAAAGATCACGCAAAGGCGCAAAGGCGCAAAGGAAGAATGCACGAGAACGATGTGGCTAAAGTCATTGTAGATGCTTCGTACAAGATTCATAAGAAACTTGGGCCTGGTTTGCTAGAATCTGTCTATGAGATAGTGTTGTGTCATGAATTGCAGAAACAAGGTTTGCTCGTAAAGCGACAGGTTTCCATTCCTGTTGTTTGGGAAGATGTTGTTATTCAAGAAGGGTTTCGGGCAGATTTGCTTGTCGCTGACAAGGTTATTGTGGAAATAAAATCGGTAGAGAGGTTGGCTCAAGTACATGGTAAACAGCTTCTAACCTATTTGCGTTTGCTAGATAAACGGCTGGGTTTATTGATTAACTTTGGTGAATTTCTCATCAAAAACGGCATTAAGGGTTCGTTCGTTAATAACTTGGGATTTAGAAGTTCAACTTCTCTCAGAAGTTGAACTTCTGGAACTGCAAAGCTATTTTTAATTGAACCCTAAGCGAGTCGCTAATGCCTTGGAAGAATAGACAACTTTGCGTCTTTGCGGCTTTGCGTGAGACCAGATGAAAGTAGCGTTGATTGCGGATATTCATGGTAACGGGGCGGCACTGGAGATGGTGCTGGCGGCGTTGCGGCAAGAAGCACCAGATGCCATCGTCTGCTTGGGTGATGTGGCGGCGGTGGGGCCACAGCCGGGGGAGGTGGTGGCGATGTTGCGGGATTATCGGCCGTTTACCGTCATGGGCAACACCGATGCCTGGCTGTCTGACCCTACTTTGCTGGCACGTATGAGCCAGCGCCTGCCGTCTGAACTGGTGGAACTCAACCAGTGGAGTCTTTCACGGCTCACGCCTGATGATATTGCCTGGTTGCAAAGCTTTGCCGCTACTGTTTCGCTAGATTTAGGCGGTGGGCAGACGCTGCTGGCCTATCATGGCTCACCCAACTCCTGGGACGACATTTTGCTGGCAACCACGCCAGCGGCGGAGGTGGAGCAAATGATTGCCGGGCATGGCGGCACGGTGCTGGCGGGCGGGCATACCCACGTCGCCATGCTGCGTCGCCACGGTGACAAGCTGCTGCTGAACCCCGGCAGCGTGGGGTCGCCGCTGGTGGTGTTCCCTGAAATTCGGCGTGACCCCGACTGGGTGGAGTTTGCGCTGCTGCGCTGTGAGCGGGGGAACGTGTCGGTTGCGTTTCGGCATTTGGTGCTGGAGGCGGGGGTGGGGAGGAAAACGGCCGTTTCTGCCAACATGCCCCACATTGATTGGTGGGCCGCCCCGTGGGGGTAAGTCAATATGCTGTTGCCGAATGCTAAATTTGCCGTCATAGATATTGTCAAGTTGCGAGACTATTCATTGAACCTTGACCATGACACGGGAAAACATAAAGCGCGTAAATTCAAAGCTGTATTGGGGATGACTCAGGCGAATGCTGAGGATTTAAGGCAGATTCTCTTGAGGGTTGTGAAGACACATGAAGCGAAACCATTTACAAATGATGAGTATGGGCAGCGTTACCGTGTAGACTTTGTGTTAGAATGGCAAGGTAAAGAAGCAATTGTTCGGAGTGGTTGGATTATTGAACATGGACAAACAATGCCACGTTTAACGAGTTGTTATGTTTTATAGGAGACGACATGAACAAGGAATTTAAGCTGCTAGATGTTGTAACGCTTACTGTTGATCTGCCAGAACATAACCTTTGGTGTGGACAAGTCGGCACTGTCGTGGATGTGCTTGCTGATGGTAACGTCTTTGAGGTCGAATTTAGCGACAGAAATGGCTGGGTTTATGAATCGCTGGGTGTGCGGCCTGATCAAATGATGCGATTACGTTTTGAGCCAGCACAATCGGCACAAGATTTCGCAACTGTTTAGATGACAATAAATGGAGCTTTGATTGACTAAGCTCGTTTTGATGAAGCATTGCAGACCGATAGGAACCAGCTTCGGTACAATGCAACGATTCGCAGGAGGAAAAAATGTCTAAGGATCGTGTAGCACTTTATTTGCAAGATGCCCATTCCCTGCAAGAAGGGATTGAACTGGCAAAATATGCTGAGGAAAAAGGGTTTGAGGCCGTGTGGCAGGCGGAAAGCCGTCTGGTGCGGGACTGTATTGTGCCGATGGCGGCCTTTGCTGCCCACACCACCAAGCTCAAGGTGGGCAGCGGCGTGACCAACAACTGGACGCGCAACATTGGCCTGCTGGCGGCCACGTTTCTGACGCTGGATGATCTGGCTCCTGACCGCATTTTCTGCGGCATTGGGGCGTGGTGGGATCCGTTGGCAAGCAAGGTGGGGATTGAGCGGCGCAAACCGTTGACGGCGATGCGGGAGACGGTGGAAGTGCTGCGGCGGCTGCTCAACATGGAAAACGTCACCTTCCACGGCGAGTTCCACCATGTGGACGGCATTCAGCTGGACGTGGTGCATGGTCGCACCACGCCGCGCAATGTGCCTATCTACATTGGGGCAACCGGGATGAAGATGATGGAGCTGACGGGTGAGATAGCTGATGGCGCTGTGCTGAACTATTTGGTTAACCCGAAGTACAATGCGGAGGCGATGGATGCGCTGGAACGGGGAGCTAAAAGGGTGGGTAAGACGATTGATGATATTGATCGGCCGCAGCTGATGATTTGTTCGGTTGACCATGACCGCAAGCGGGCGCTGGACGGGGCGCGGAAGATGATTACGCAATATTTGGGGCAGCAGCCGCACCTGATGAAGGCGAGTGGCGTGAGCCAGGAGCTGCTGGATGATCTGCACCAGGTGTTGACGTGGCCGGCGACGGATGAGCAGATTGAGGCGGCGATGCACTTAGTGCCGGATGATGTGGTGCAGATGTGTACGGCGGCCGGCTCGCCGGAGGAGGTGAAGGCGAAGGTGCGTGAGTATGTGGACAGCGGCTGCACCTGCCCGATTCTTTACCCGCTGGGTGATGCGAAGCTGATGATTGATATTTTTAGCGATGGGTATAGCAATTAATTGCTAGGCTACCAGGTTACAATCCACTATTCCCACTATGTCATTTTGTCCCTCTGGCGGCTTCAGGGCAGTCTGGGTCTTCGAGGAGAAATCCCGTTTCCTTTGCTCACAAGAATGGGATTTCTCGGAATATCTCGAAATGACACCTGTATAGTTTTGCCCTTGTAAACAGGACGCTGATTTAGGCCAAAGCCAAGAATAGATGATCCAAATAGAGCAATGTTTTTGGCTTTGGCTTACGGCGTTTTCAGCTTGAACAGGAGCATTATTTTGCTGAAAAAGCCGTACCCGATTTGCCTGATGTCGCACAGTGACTGCTTCGTATACAGATTAATCCGGTAAATTTGTGATCGCTTTTCATTCTCTTTCGCCATTGCCTTGTCAATGACTTTTTGCCAGGAGCAAGGAATACCGGTATTGAAGCTGTTGAGTTTAGGAATTGGATTCAGCACATGCTGCATGGCCGTGTCCGCATGGTAAGGGATGTTGCCAGCCAGCAGTTCAAAGAGAACAACCCCCAACGAATAAAGATCGCTGCGGCCGTCTAGCGTTGTTTTGCTGCTCACCTGTTCGGGACTCATGTAGGCGGGTGTGCCAATCACCCCTTCCCCCGTCATCGTGGCCGTGGATTCGGCCAGCTTGACGACCCCAAAATCAGCCAGATACGCCTGGTCATACTGGTCAAAGAGAATGTTTTCCGGTTTGATGTCGCGGTGAACAACGCCGTTTTGGTGGGCGGCATCCAGCGCGGAGCAGATGCGGGCAATGACGGCCTGAATTTCGCTGCTGGAAAGGGGAGCTTTGGCAACGCGGGTTGCCAGGCTCCCCCCTTCCATCAAACGCATGACGATGTAGAGGTGTTTGTCCGTTTGCCCAATGTCGTAGATGGGGACGATGGCGGGGTGGTCAATTTGGGCAATGGTTCGCGCCTCGCGCAAAAAACGCTGGCGAATGGTTGGGTTGCTATAAAACTGAGGATGCAGAACTTTGACGGCAACATCCCGCAAAACGGCCGTGTCCTCGGCGCGGTAAACCGTAGCCATTGCGCCGCTGCCCAGCTTGCCTTTGAGACGGTAACGGTTGGTATTGGGTGTTGCGGGAGTTGTCATGCGGTTGCTGTGTTATTGACCCTCACCGATAAACCCATACACCCGTTGTTGTAGCTGCATAGAGCGCCCCATCAGATCCCTCAAGGAGTTCAGAAACAACCTCTGGCGGTGTCGTCCAGCCACGGTTGTGGCTAGAAAGCACTCCGTTGATGGTGGAAGCCACAGAAACGCCTTTGAAACTAAAATGACCTGCATAGATTTGGTTATTTGCTGTAACCATCAATGACCGAGTTCCATCAGGTGACATTTCTTGCCACCCCGCAGGCGTGACAAGAAAGAGTTTTTCGCTTGTTCCCACTAGGAAATTGTTGCTTCCCCCTGTCGGAACGCCTGAAATTGTTCGTATGGTGGGCAAATTGGGGGCGTTGTTGCGGGTAACGGGTTGCAAGCCATCTTGAGGTAGCGCACCGTTGAAAAGCAGCCAGACAGTTGAATTGACCCATTGGGCTGCGAAAACTGTGCCTGTGTTATTGGTTGGATCGGTAATATCTAAGTGCATAATAGGGTATTGGGTGAAATCTGGGTTTGATTCTGGTAGTGGAACTGATTTCCAAATGCCATTTTCCCAGTAAGCAATGCCAGAATCGCCACCAGCAAGCAGTATATTATTGGCAAGAACAAGAGATCGCACATTTTTGACATTAGCACCACCGCTTAATGGTTTCCACTCCCATCCTGCATCTTGGCGTTCCCCTTCCAAAACGCCCTCTCCATAAAGGCTAACGTAGGCTTTTTTGCAGTCAGTGCCAAAGACAATTGAAGTAAGCCGGGAGGATGACTGGCTTGATGGAACTTCTAACTTTTGCCAATTGCTACTTTGTGCAGAAGTGTCGTATTCCCATAAGGCGTTTAGCGCACCAGCTAAGATTATGTTTTTGCACACGTCCATGGAGATGACAGGCCCATTAGCCACGTCGTTCCATGTTCCTACGAGATTCCATGCAGGGGGTTTGTGTATGAGCGGTAAATATTGCTGGTAGCGAACAATAATAGTATCCGTGGCCGTTCCTTTAACTTCTGGGTCTTCTTTTGATTGTACTGTTACTTGTATCTTATATTCTTCGTTAATAGAAGCTGTTTGTGGCACAGTGATAGCTAAAATAAAAGTAGTTGCTTGGTTTGGCTCAAGTGCAATATCTGTTGGGGTTATTTCAAATTCCCAGTCTTTTGGATTGTCAATCTGAATATCATACCTGTCTGCATTGGTACCGGAATTGGTAACCATATGAGTGAAAACAACGCTCTGTCCTGGGCGGGCAACTGTTTTTTGTTCAAGTGGCGTTACTTCTACACTTGCGTCTTTTGGTGCCACAGCAATTGCCTGAGCATTAGTAATATGAGGTGTTGCCATGAAGGAGAGGAGAAAAACGCCTTCTGTGACCATGGCTATTGTGATACTTATCATGAGAAAGATTCGCATTTGCTTCATAATTGACCTCCTGATTTATTCGTTAAAAAACGTAGCCCCAAAGTAGATTGTTCTATTTGTTACGGTGCTGGCGGTGGCGGTGGCGGTGGCAATGGTGTTGGTTGGGTGCCCCCACCCCCGCCTCCTCCGTTGTTGCCACCACCGTTGCCAGAGGCTGTGGTGGGGTCGGGGGCTTGGGTGGGTGGGGGCGTGGGTGTGGCGGTGGGGGGAACGGCCGTTGGCACAACAATCGTTACCCACTTTTCTACATTATCTATTGTTAGCGGCACTTCAACCGCCAGCTCCAGATCATTGACAGCCAGAATAATCGTCCAACTGTCCTCGATGCTATCTCTGGCTGCTTCCGCTGAGTCAAAGGGGATGGTGAGGGTAATGGTCTCCCCAACGGACACGAGCGGGGGCTGCTGATTGCCCTCAAGAAGTGGCGCAAAAAGGGTGTTGTCGTTTGCGGATCGCACCCTTACGTTGTGCCAGCCGCAGGAACCACCAATGGTGAGCTGCCAACTGGCGGAAAATGACGGCGGGTTAGGCGCGTTGCGGTTGACGGTAACGGGAGCAGGCGGGTTAAGAACGGGGCCGTTTATAACTTCATAGCGATAACCCTCTTTACTGTTGCAAAGGGCTTCGGCTGCGGCTTCAGCGGCAGCCTGAGCCTGGGCTTCGGCAGCAGCTTCGGCAGTGGCGGTAGCGGCTGACTGGGTGGCTTGAGCATCCTTGGCCTGGACTTGGGCTTCGGCGGTGGCGGTGGCGGCCGACTGAGTGGCCTGGGCGGCCTGGTTTTGGGCGAGAGCGGTGGCGGTTGTTTGCTCCATTTGGGCGATTGCCGTAATGGTCACTTGTTCAGAAACGGCCGTTGCTTCCACTGCTGCTATTCGGGTAGCTGCCTGCCGATTTAACAAGAACGCAATCAGCCCAATGACAACAAGAGCCGCCACCAGCCCAATCGCCCCCCAGCGGTAGAGGGGAGCCAGGGCGCGGCGGTGGCGGGAGGGGTCGGGCATTTGCAGCACCCCGGCCGACACATTATCGTCGGCGTTGCGCCCCAGGGCAAAGGAGACCAGGCTGCGCGCCGCTTTTTCCCCTTCCTGCGTCGTCAGCACCTGCACAATTTCCTCTTCGGTCGCGTAGGGCTGTTTGGTTTGGGGACTGAGCTTGATGAGGCCGTCGGAACAAACCAGAATGGCATCCCCTTCCTTCAGCGGCAGCCCGTTTAACCCCCGCTCCCCGGCGGTGCGGTAGTCGGTGGTGCCAACATAGAAGCCCGTATCCACCACCACATCCGCCTTGGGGCCAAGCGCCCGCATCAGCACATCGGCGCGGGGGTGCTGGCGAGCCACTTCGGGGCTGAGTTTGTTTTGCCAGGGCATGATGGTGGCAAAGTTGTGGTCAATGGTGAGCTGGGTCAGCTTGTTATTGCGGCAAAGATAGATGCGGCTGTCGCCGACGTTGGCGATGAAGAGGGTATTGCCGGGGGCGATGACGGCCAGGGCGAGGGTGGTGCTGGCGTTGCCGCTGTCTTTCACTTCCTGGTGGATGAGCTGGTTGGCGTATTGCACGGCCTGGGTGAGCAGGGCGGGGACGTTGGTTTCTTGCCCCTGGCGCAAATAGCTGATGATGGCATCTTTGGCAAGCTGGGCGGCGCGTTCCCCCTTGTTTTCGCCCCCCACGCCGTCGGCAACGAGGGCAACGGCGAGCTGGAGGCCGCCGGCCGTTTGAACTGTTTGCACGTCTACACGGTCTTCATACAGTTCGCGCTGGCCGAGATCATAGTGCATACCGAGAATGATTGACGACATAAGGTTGTTCCTGGTTTAACCACCGATACGCGGGGGGCGTATGCTGTGGATATGTTCCTCAATGGCTTTGATGATGGTTTTGGTGTCCGGCCGTTCGGTTGGCTGGCGGTGCAGCATTTTGTGCAGCAGGGTGTCGAGCGATTTGTGGGTTTCGGGGCGATGGGTACGCATGTCGTCCAAATGGCCTTGCAGGATGGTGGTGGTGATTTCTTCCTTGCGATGCTGGGGAATTAACGGCCGTCCTGTCACCACCTCAAACAAGATCGCCCCCAAGGCCCAAATATCAATTTTTTGCGGATGGGTGAGCAGGGCGCGGGCGGGAATGTCCTTGCGGTCGAGAGCCAGAATGACTTCGGGAGGGGAGTAGCGAATGGAGGCGGCTAACTGCTGCACCCCTCGCTTGAGTTCCGTGGCGCTGCCAAAGTCAATGAGAATGGGGGCTGGCGTTTGCTGACGCTGTGGCTCCTGGCGAAACATAATGTTTTGCGGCTTCAGGTCGCAGTGGGCGTAGCCCTGGCCGTGAATGAAATCTATGGTGACCAAGAGCTGGTAAAAAAGCTCAATGGTCCAACTGAGTGGAAAGCGGCCGATTTGTTTGGTGTATTGATCCAGACTGGCCCCGGCGATGTATTCCATGGCGAAATACCAGGGGCGCTCCGTCTGCATGGCGGCGCGGGCGGTGTAGGTGACGCGGCTGTCAATTCGCAGCGGGAAGATGCGAACGATGCCGGGGTGTCGGAGGGTTTGCAGGATGTTGGATTCATGGCGCAGCAAATCCTGAAAGGCGGCGCTGTTGTCGTTTTGCGAAAGCTGTACCTTGAGGGCGGCCTTGTATTGGGTGCGTTCGGTGTCGTAGGCCAGCAAGACCTGTGACATGCCGCCTTCGTCGGATAACGGCCGTTCGACCGTATAAGGACCAAAAATATCGCCAGGGCGCAAAGACATGATCGTTACTCCAGTTCACTGAGCCAGTCGTTGTCCTTTTTCGGCGGGTTAAACTCCCCAAAACTGCTGTTGTCGGTGAAAATATCTTCCCCATCCATGTCATAAAGCGTTTCACGAGATGGGTTCAGGTCGTTGTCTACAATGGTCACATCCCCCCAACTGCCTTCATCTACGGGCATGGCGGGGAAGGGGGCAGCCGCGCCGGGGGTGCTGTAGGCCGCGCCAGTGGCACCATCAGCCGCCGCCTGCACCATCTCGAAGCGCAGCTTGGCTCCGCGCCGGAAGAGATCGCCCAGAACAATTTCGGCGCCATCGGGGAGCGGGGTGGGTTCGTTGGGGGGGATGGCCTGCCCGTTGATTTCGGTGCCGTTGGCGGAATTGTCGTCGGTGAGGGTGAAGCGACCGCGATCATAGACGATGGTGCAATGTTGGCCGCTGACGGAGCTGTTGTCGTCTTCGTCGTAGAGCTGGATGTCGCACAATTTGGGGTTGCGCCCCAGGGTGGTGGTGGTGGTGTAGATTTTGATTTCGCCGCCAACAAGGTCGCGGCGGGCGTTGACGACGTGGAGCTTGGCGAGGACGTTTTTGCCGCGCACGCTGCCGCCGCCGAGGATGGTTTTGCGAACATCGGCGGCGCGTTCCCGAATGGCGCGGCCAGCGTTGCCCGCCAGCGCGGCCACGCGGCGGCGGTAGAACAGGGTGACAGCCAGCAAGAGAACGCCTAAGGTACCGGCCACAATCCAGGGTATGGTGCTGTTTTCTTCAACTATAACGGTAGTGCAGCTTGGATCATTGGGATTTTTTTCGCAGAAATTGATAACAACTTCTTTTGTGGCAACGATTTGTATGCCTTCGTTAGAGCCGGTTGCAGCCAGGGACTGGGAAAAACTGTCGTCTACTTCGATAGTGATTGCAACGGTGCTGCTGCTGCTTTTCATCCCTAATTCGTCCACCACTTCAACGAGAACGGGCAGGGTTTTGGGCTGGGTGAAGGTGCTGATGTCGAGGTCTAGCTGGAAGGTGGTTTCGGCGGGGTTTTCCTTGTGCAGCACCAAGAGGCCATCTACGAAGAAGTCTACGGAGGCGATTTTGCGAGGCAGGCGGTCGGGCCAGTCGCTGATTTCGGCGGTGATGGGGATGGTGTCGGGTTCGAGGTTGATGGTGCTGGCGCTGGGGTCTGCGGCCTGTCGCTCCACGGTGTAGTTGTCGCGGGGGGAGGTGATGGTGATGGTGGGGGGCTGCAGGGTGAGGTCGTAGGTGGTGGTGGCGCTGGGTGGCTGGTTTTTGGGGGCCAGGGCAATGGTGCGGGTGCCAGAGACGCTTTGGGTGCTGCGGTAGCGGATGGTGTGGGTTTGGCCTTGCTGGATGATGTGGCTGTAGATGGCGTTGAGGCCGTTGGTGTTTTCGGCGGTGTCGGTGGAGAGGAGGAGGTATTGGCCGCCGGAGGTGTCGGCGAGGGTGCGGAGGGGGTCGGCGAATTGGGCTTCGGTGTGGGCGTGGAGGGTATAAACGGCCGTTTGTTCCCCCCTTGCCCGATTCCCCAACTCCCGCGCATTCCGCACCGTTTCCGACGTAGACGGCCACTGGATGACGCTGGCAACAAAAACAATCGCCGTGCTGCCGTTTTTGGTCACACCCAAATTGGTCAGATTCGTCAGCGTTTCATCAATGCTCAACAGTTCGCGGGTGGAGCCACTCGTTTGGGAAAAATCCAGGTTGCTGGTGGCATCGGTAAAGACAGTGGCCGATTGGGTGGAGCCAAGTACCGCTTCCAGCTTGTCATTGCCGGGGCGACCGGGGGTGAGCGCACCGGAACTGTCGGCCGGCCCCTGGGTGTTGTTCACACGGGCATAAATGGCAACCGTGTCCACCCCGTCGCGGAACTGACCGCCGCGCTGGAGCTGGCTGATGGCTTGTTGTAACACGCGGCGGTTGTAGTTGGGCATGTTGGAGTAGTAGCTGCGGTCTATGACAAAGAAGATAGTCGCGGGGGCGATTTCCCCTTCGGAAAGGGAGAAGTCGGTAATGGGCTGGTTGTTTTCAAACAGGTCTATGTTGTCTTTGATGAGAGTCGTTGGCACTTGTCCCGTTTCATCAACGGCGCGAAAGGTGACGACAATATCGGGAAATGCGCTTTTGTCTACCGACAAAATGGTGATTTCATCAACAACGGTTTGGGTGTGTCCTGGCTTGGTTTGGCTAAACACAAACATGAGGCACAGGATCACAAGAACAACAATCTGGCGAGAAAATTTGAGCATTGTGACCTTCTTTCTAGCAAGGAACGATTAATGTTACGTTAATGTTACCGCCAATTGGCAAATCGAACAAATTTCAGTTTTTAGATTTGCTCCACCTCCAAACTGGTTTGCGAGGTCAGGCGAATGATTCTGGTTTGCCCCAGCGGGGTTGGGGCGTTTGCCGGCAGCTTGATTTTGTCGAGATAGGTTCCGTTGAGGCTTTTGAGGTCTTCGACCAGAATGGTGTTGTTGCGTTGCAAAAATTGCGCGTGTGGGCGCGAGATGCGTGGGTCGTTCTCAATCACGAGGTCACAATCTTCCCGGCCAATGGTGCAGGGGAAGGTGGTGATGATTTTTTCGGCCGAGGGTGGTCTATCTCGCTGTATGATGCGGAGGCGAAGACGAACGGCCGTTTTGACCGGTGGCGGCGGTGGCGGTGCATCTATTTTGACACTTGGCAGTGGGACGCTGTGCTTTGGCGGTTCTGGCGGCACAACCTTTGGTCTTTCGCGCCTCACATCTCTCAGAAAATCCTGTTCCTCCGAAGCCACGTCTGCTTTTGACAACAACCCACCCCGGTCAAGCCCGTGAATGATGATAGATTTGTCTACGGGTGGTCTAGCAAGAACGGGTTCCTCTCGTTTTTTCTGCCTGTTTTGCAAATAAAAGTAGCCAACCACACTGCCGACAATCATCACAATGGCGAGTAAAAGGACAGGGTTTTCCCGTAAGCCGCTGCCTAATCGCTCCCACATGGTGGGCGGTTCGGGCGGAACTGGCTCAAATTCGTTGTAGCTACTTTCGGAGCGTTGCCCGTCGGTTGTGGTCAAATAGACCGTCACTGGATAATTTTTGATCTGGGTTGCCAGGCGAATTGCGTTGGGTAAAGTCTCCCGAATGGGTGAGCCAGCGAAAGCGGTGGGGCCGAATTCATGAATTTTCCCCCCGGATTCGCCGTCTCGAATAAACCCCTCATAACTTTGCACCCGTTCTGCTTCGGGAACATCTAAATCAATGTAAAATAGCCCGTTGTCAAAATCGGCTGTTACGGCCTGAATCGTAAACTGGATAGGCGGAGCCGATGACGCGGGTTTGTGTACGAATGAATGTTCGGCCAGAATGACTTCCCCGTCTGCATTTGTGATCTGGTTTCCGGTAATATCTAACGCTTGAATACGAATCACATATTCGGCGTTTGCCTGGAAGGGGGTGCCGTCTAACGAAATGATGGGTATGTCGTTGGGATCTGTCATGATCAACGGCTCACCGACCTGTAAATTGGCTTCATCCCACACGGTTACAACGAGCTGGTGAATATCGGCTGGATTTTCGATGGCAAGGGACAGGGCGTAGCGATTGGTGTCGCTGTCATAGCGAGCGCTGTTAATCAAAATTGACAGGGCTGGCGTGGGCTTTTTGTCGCTGCGCGTGGAAAGGAAGGTGAAGGACTCAATGAGGGAGCCGGTGTCGTTGCTGAGTTCCAGAGAAAGAGCGGCGCGGTTTTCTCCTTGCTGGGCCAAAACCTCTCCGTGCGCCACAAGCTGGCTGTTGAGGCCGTCAATGATTTCCTGGAACAAACCGCCCAGATCGGCCTGGCTGCCAATGGCAGAGAACGCATCTGTTTCGGCGGCCATGTTGCGTAATTCCCCCCCGTTTAGCTCGTCTGGTGATTCGTTATACAGGCCAATGGTGTGGATGGGGGTGGGGAGGCCGCTGCCGGATTGGGGTCTGGCTCTGTCAATGAGTTCGCGGTAGGTGTGGCGGCTGCAAGGTGTGGGATCGTTCTGGATTTTCTGGTCTTTGCCGTCGGTGAAGAGGATGATGGCGCGGCGGTCAACGGGGCTAGTGATTTGCTGTTCCAGCAGCCCGATGGCATCGTATGCGGTGTCATAGAGGCAGGTGCCGAGGTTGGATATTGGGAGGTCGTCTATGGCATCCTCGATGAGGCGGTGGTCGTTGGTGAAGTTGAGGGCTGTGGTGCTGGTTTCGTTGAAGGGGATGATGGCAAAGTAGGCGTTTGGGGGGGCGTTGGCGATGGCGCTTTTGGCGGCGGTGCGTACCTGATCCATGCGGCCGGTCATGCTGCCGCTGGTGTCGAGGAGGAGGGTGATGAAGATGGGGGTTGCGGGTTTGTCAATTTTGACGGAGACAGGGGGGGCGTCGCTGCCCAATAGCTCCAGGGTGGCTGATTTGATGTCGGGTTGGAGGATGAAACGGCCGTTTCCGTCACGCAGCGTAAAAAAAATATCCAGCCCCGTTGTTTCGCTTCCCGGCACCACCACATGATGATTGATGGTAATAAAATAGCTAGATTGGGCTGATGTCGCCTGTGGCAACAGCAACCAGGTTAATAGCACGAACCATAACAGCTTTTTTCTTTGTGGCATCCAGCACGCTCCTCTGTTTGATTGAACCTGAAACGAGAAATTCCTTGACAGATTTCTATTACTTTTTTACACTGTTATAACTGTAATGTCCAGAGTAAAGCAGTGCCGAACGTGCAGCTTTTTCATTTATCATAAATCGTAATAGTGACGGCTCGAAAAAAGATTTTTTCAATAGATGATTGAGTCTTGATAAGAGGTTCATTCCATCACTGAACATCATAACTGTCAGAAAGCAACACTGTTTGTGCTGTTGTTTTGGCTTGCCTTCAGGATGTTTCTGGTCTGTTTGAACCCGCGTATTTCTCGTGCGCTATTTTCGTGTGTTCCATGAATCCATCGCTGGATCTATGAAAAAAAATTTGTGACAAGGAGCAAACAAATTATGGATGAGATTAGAGCAGATTATGAACGGTTGGAGCAAATTGCGAACCAGTTTGCCAACCAGTGCCAGGCCATTCAGCAAATGTTGCAGGGTGTGCAAGGGGCAATGGACCCACTGGAAAATGGTGGATGGATTGGTCGTGGCTCTGATGCTTTTTTTGCTGAAATGGGCAGCGAGGTGCTGCCAGCCTCTGTGCGGCTGCGCGATGCGCTGGATGAGGCCAGTGCCGCCACAAAAAAGATTTCCGAAGTGATTCGTAAGGCTGAAGAAGCGGCTGCAAGTCCGTTTCGCGCTCGTTAATTTCTGATAGTGCGTTAATAAGGAGCATACATTATGTCTGAAATTAGAATGGATTATGGCTTGATGGAGGATATGAGTCGTACCTTCCTTCAAGGGGTTGAGCAGCTACAGGACACAATGCAGGCGATGCAAACCATTGCCAATGAGATGGAAGATGGGGCGTTGCTGGGGCGTGGTGGCGTTGCCTTCACAGAGGCTCTTCGCGGCAAGCTTTGTCCGGCGATTGCCAAGCTGAGTGAAAAGTTTAAGGAACTGTCGGACGATGTTCTGAAAGCGATGCAGGATATGCAAGAAGCCGATACGACTACGGAAGGTATGTATTAATAGGGAGTTGAGAAATGATTAAAGAAGCCCTGATTCGTTTTGCGCGGAAGGTTGTGGAAAATGTGCTGTCGCAGTTGATGCAGCAACTGAATGTGGTGCAGGAGCAGGCATTTAGCCCGATGCAGATGATGGTGAAGATGGTGATGGATGGGGTGTGGGTTGGTCGCGGAGCCGATGCCTTTGTGGATGAAGTGCAGAGTATTATGATGCCGGGGGTTGGCCGCATTGGCGACACCATGAGTACGTTTGGCAAGAATATTCAGAATGCTGTGAATGTGATTGATGAGGCAGATGAGCAGGTTAGCAATGCTGTAAATGGTCTTGCTGACATGTTTGGCAGTATTTATTAAGGCTATTTTTGGAGGTTTAGATGAATTCCAGTCAAGGCGTATACATGGAAACGGACGCTGTGCGCGGCATGGCGAAGAATTTTGGCACGATTGGAGATGTGTTGCAGGCAGTGAACAAGGTGTTGGAGGGGTTGTCTACGGCTCTGAAGATGACGGCGTTTATCGGGCTGGTGGGTGGTACGGCTGTGGCACATTATATTGACACGATTCGGCCGCAAATTGAAGAGATTGCGAATAAGTGTGATGAGCTGAATCGGGATCTGGAGGCTTCGGTGAAGGCGTATGAGCAGGGGGATGCGGAGGGTTCTGCTCGTTTTCACTAGGTTTCTGTGGAAGTTCAAGAAGAAGTTCAACTTCTCGGAAGAAGTTGAACTTCTGGATGGGTAGCAGAACCGAAGGCTTTTTGCCTGAGAAGGCGGAGTTGTTGTAAACCAGGTCCGCCTTCTCGTTGAGGTTATGGGGCAAAGTAGCCGCCGGCCAGGGCGACGAGGAAGGCGAGTGCCAGGGCTGTGGTGATGAGGACGACGAGGTTTTTCTTGAACCAGGTGAAGCGGCTGGGTTTTGGTGGTGGTACTTTGCCGAACTGTTGCTGGAGGTCGTGGATGAAAACGGCCGTTTCCTGATACCGCTGTGCTTTGTCGGCGGCCGTGGCTTGCAGGGCAATTTGCGCTACTTTCTTCACATCTTCAACGCGGTTCATTTGCACGCGGCGGTTATGTTTAACGGCCACATACACTTCGTCATCGCTGTAGAGCTTGAAAGGATAGGGTGGTTCGCCAACGAGCAGCTCGTAGAGGGTTAGCCCCAGCCCATAGACATCGGTGGCATGGCTGATGCGGGGGGCTGATTGGGCGAGGAGTTCCGGGGCGGTGTAGGCGGGTGTGATAAAGAAAGAATGCCAGTGGAGGCCCAGATTTTGGGCATCGCTGATGACCCCGAAATCGAACAGGAGAATGCGCGGGACGTTTGGGTCTTCGTTGTCAAACCGCACCAGCACCACATCGGGGCTGATGCCTAGGTGGTAGAAACCGCTGGCGTGGAGAAAATTAACGGCCGTTGCCAGTTCAATCATCAACCACCCCACATGATTGATCCATAACTGCGGGTTTTTCTTTAGCACATCGCGCAAAGGCTCACCCGCCACATGCTTAAAGATGTAGAAATAAAGCAGATGCCCCCGCAACATAGCCTTGCCATAAGCATCGTCTTCTATTTTGGTTTCGGCATAGGGTGGCATCAACGATGGCAAAAGAGGGTGTTCCTTGTTTTGCAGCTTGATGGTTCTTAAAAATTCTGCTTCCCGCTTCAGGCGCTCCTTGTTTTCCTCGCCGGGGTGCGCGACCTTCAGAAAAACCAGCTCTTTTTTGTGGGTGGCTTCGTAGAGGACAGCCGAGCGCAGGGTGATAACTGGCTTGACAATTTCAATATCACCCAGCCACTCTCCATAATCCAGGATGTAGGGTGACAGTTCGGCGGGGCAATACGTTTCTTGACAGTAAAGATTGCTATCAGGGGAAATACGATGACAGGACAGGCACACTTGTTTCATAAATTTATCTCCATATTGGCACCGTTTGTGCAGGTGGATGGATGGAACAATGTTACGTTCTACACTACTTTCTTCTGGTAAACCTGTCAAGCCATTTGGTTAAAAATTGAGAGGAGGGAAAACGGCCGTTTTTTCTCAAATAAATCATGAGTCAACGCATATTCATAGACCGACCACCGCGCATACAACCTGAACTGCCCTTTGACGAGATTGAAATCCCCAGCCCGCCGGAAAAAGAAGAACGCGGCTATAGCCAACTCATCCAGATAGCCCTCCCCCTCCTCACCATCATTGGCTACGTCCTTGTCACCACGCTTGGCGGCAGCGGGCGCAGCCCCTGGATGCTCATCCCCATGGCCCTCTCCGTAGTGGCCTCCACCGGCTTCTCCATCTACACCTACCTCAAGGAAAAGCGGCAGCGCGAAGAAATCGAAAAAGCCTACGAAGACCGCCTTGTTGAACTCAGCAAGGAAATGAACAACTATCACGACCAGCAGCGCCGCTTCTATCGCTACAACTACCCGGATCGCACCACCACCTTTCGCATTGTCAAAAACGCCCGCACCGAAGTTGAGAAAACAGAGCGCACCCTGCGTTCCGAAGCCCGCCTGTGGGAAAGACGGGTAGACGACGACGATTTTGGTGCCGTGCGGCTGGGCATGGGTACCCTGCCCTCAACCGTCCTGTATGTGCTTGGCGATGTTGAAAACTTCAGCGACCCCCAGGTACGTGCAGCCATGAAACTACAGGAAGAGTCGCAATACGTCGCCGACATTCCCGTCATCATTAACCTAAGACAGCCCCGCCCGCAGGAAGAGCAAGAGGAAGAGCAGGAAGAAAACAAGGAAGCCAGCGCAACGCCACGTACCCCCACCATCCACGCCCTGGGCATTGCTGGCAGCCCCCAAGATCGCCCTGCAGTCTATGAATTTACCCGCGCCTTCCTGTCCCATTTTGTGGTCTACCACGCCCCCATGAACGCCCGGCTTTTTGTGTTGGCAACCAATAAACAGGAATGGCTCTGGACAACAGCCTTGCCCCACTGCCAGGGGGATGAACAAACCCAGCACCACTGCTTTGTCGAGGATATTGACCAGGAGGCACAGGCTGATAAAGCGTTTGACGATGACACTGAAGGGGCGGTGGAGCAGTTTCTGGAAGGCATTCGCAAAATTCTGGCTGCCCGCAAAATTCAAATGCACGACCGGGATGATGAGAAAGGGGGCAGCGACCCCACGCAGCCTTTTTTGCTGCTGGTGGTAGATTTGCTCGACGTGGCCGATGACGCAGCTTCGCCACTGCGTGATTTGGAGGCTGATGCGGCGATTTCTATTTTGCTGGAAGAGGGAGCGGCTTTGGGAGCGGCCGTTATTTTTTTGGTGTCCGAACGCAGCAAGGTGCCTGGGGGCTGCCTGGGGGTCGTTGAAATTGAAAGAACGATCCCGGAGACCAACAGTGCTTTCCAGCGCAACCAGACATTACATTTTCGCTATGCAGAGGTAGGGGTCAACTCATACCGGTATGTTGGCAAAGCGGACTTCATTGCCCAACCGGATATGGTGCTGTGGCTGGCGCAACAGTTGGCACAGATGGAGGTGCGGCAAAGCTCCGGGGCCAATTTAGCCAATGGGGTTTCATTTATGCCATTGATGGGTTATGACTCGCTACAGGAGCTGCAAGCAGACACCTGGCGCAAATGGCAAGATAGCGCCAAAGCCAAATATGCCAACTGGCTGCGGGTCAAAATTGGGCTAATGTCGGGCAACAAGCCGCGCACGCTGGTTTTTTCAGCCAAGCGGGACGGGGTGCATGGCATGGTGGCGGGTAGCACCGGTTCTGGTAAATCGGAGTTGCTCATCTCTCTCATTGTTGGCATGGCGGTGACATATAGCCCAACTGTTCTCAATTTTGTCCTGGTGGATTATAAGGGTGGGGGAGCGTTTAAGGAGTTTAAGGAGCTGCCCCACTGCGTAGATGTGATTACCAATTTGGCGGGGGATGGGGTGACGCGCATGTTTACGGCGATTACGTCGGAAATGAGGCGGCGGCAGGCGTTGAATGCGGAAACGGGGACAAAAAACATTGTAGATTATCGCCAGCAGGGGTTGCATATTAGCCATAAGCCGTACCCCTATCTTTTTATGATTATTGATGAATTTGCCGAGATGATTGCAGATCGTCCGGAATACCGGACGGAGTTGGAGAGCATTACGCGGGTGGGGCGGGCGCAGGGGGTGTCGCTGATTTTGGCGGCGCAACGGCCGTCTGGGGTAACGGATCAGATGCGTTCCAACATTAAATTCCGCATTTGCCTGCGGGTGGAAACGCCGGGCGAGAGTCGGGAGATGCTGCGGCGTTCGGATGCGGCGTTTTTGCCAAGTGGGTTGCCGGGGCGCGGCTATTTGCAGGTGGGGAATGAGGAGATTGAGCTGGTTCAGGTGGCGTATACGGGGGAGAAGTATGTTGACCCTGATTCGTCGCCGCGTGCCAATGTGATTTGGCCGGAGCGTCAGGAAAGCTATAACCCGGAAGAGGATCAGGATCCGCCGGAGCTTTACAAGGTGATTATTACCTCGCTGGACAAGATGGCGCGGGAGGGTGTGGTGGAAAAGCAGCGGGCGCCGTGGCCTGAACCTTTGCGCTCTTCGCTGTCGCTGTCGCAGCTGCTTGTGTCGCAGGATCCGAAAGCAACGGCCGTTACTTCCCTCGACTATTTAACCGACGTTGAAAAAATCACCATGGGGCGGGAAGCCGACGCTATTTTGACGCTCAACCCGGCCGTTAACAAATGGCTTAATGGGGAAAACGGCTGGATCGAACCCCTGGATTGGGAAGAGTACGCCATGCGCCCGGTAGTGGGGCTGATAGACAATCCTTACGATGCCAAACAGTTGCCGCTGGTTGCCGATTTGCGGCGCGGCCACATGGTTGTGTTCGGTGCTTCGGGGTTGGGCAAAACCACCTTTATTCGCTCGCTGGTTGTCAGCCTGGCAGCCACCCACTCCCCCAACGATCTATGGATTTATATTCTGGATTTGGGGGGGCGGCAGTTGGGCGTGCTGGAAAATCTGCCCCATGTGGGGGCAGTGATTATTCCTGACGCGGAGGGGTATGAAGAGCGGGTGGAGCAGCTTCTGCGGGAGCTAGATGATATGGTGGGGGAGCGCAAGAATATTTTGGGTCTGGATGGAACGGCCGATATTTATCAATATAACAAAAAGCACCCTGAAGCAACATTGCCAGCCGTTTTGGTCGCCATTGACAACTTTATTGAGTTTAACGAAACATTTGATAACCAGAATGATGCCGTGGAGAGCGTGCTGGACAAATTTGTGGCCTTGGCGCGGCAGGCCAAGCCGTATGGCGTGCATTTTGTCATTACGGCGACCCGGTTGAGTGTGTTGTCCAACCAGTTGTTTAGCTTGTTTACGGAGCGTTTGACGCTGAAACTGGCGGAAACAGCCGATTATCGCGCTATTTTGGGGGGGCAGGTGGCGGATATTGGGGATGTACCGGGGCGTGGTTATATCAAATATGGGCATTTGCCGCTGAGTGTGCAAGTTGCCTTCCCGGTGGATTTGCAGCGTGAAGGGGTGGAGGAGGCGGTTGACGAGCGGAAAGAGCTGGAGCAATTTGCCCAAAGCATGACCGAGTTTATGGAGGGTGAGCAGCGGGGGTACAAGCAGCTTCTGCGGGTGGATGCGCTGCCCAAATCTGTTTTGCTGAAGCAGATTTTGTCGCGCCAGTTGGATCTGGAGATTGATGAGCAGTTTTTGGCGGGGTTGCGGCAGAAGGTGGCGCGGCGGTGGCGGGATAGCCTGGATGCGAAGCAGGCTGATTGGCTGCGGGTGACGATTGGGACTGTTTCGGGCAATCGGCTGCGGGATATGCACCTGGAGGCGAAGCATGACGGGGTGCATGGGATGATTGCCGGTGGTACGGGGTCGGGCAAGTCGGAGCTGCTGATGACGCTGATTGTGGGGTTGGCGTTGGCGTATGATCCGTCGGTGCTGAATTTTGTGCTGGTGGATTATAAGGGTGGTGGGGCGTTTGCACCTTTTGGGAAGCTGCCGCACTGTGTGGATATTGTGACGAATTTGAATAAATCGGCCGTTCGGCGGATGTTTACAGCGATTGGGGCGGAGATACAGCGGCGGCAAAAGTTGAATGCCGATACGGATACCAAGGATATTGTGGAGTATCGGGCGAAGGGGTTTCACCGCACCCATGAGCCGTATCCCCATTTGTTTATTATTATTGATGAATATGCGGAAATGATTACGACGAATCCGGAGTTTAAGGATGAGTTGGACAGCATTACGCGGGTGGGGCGGGCGCAGGGGGTGAATTTGCTGTTGGCTTCGCAGCGGCCGACGGGGGTGACGGATCAGATGCGGGCCAATATTAAGTATCGCATTTGTTTGCGGGTGGAGGGGGTGGATACGAGCCGGGAGATGTTGCGCCGGTCGGATGCGGCGTTTTTGCCGAGCGGGATGCCGGGGCGGGGGTATTTGCAGGTTGGGAATGAGAATATTGAGCTGATTCAGATTGCGTGGACGGGGGATGAGTATGAGCATGTTTTGGAGGGGGTGGAGGAGGGGAAGAAGCCCAAGTTTTATGATGTGGCGGTTTTGCTGGCGAATGAGCTGTTGCAGGGTGGCCGACCGCGCACGCCGTGGCCTGCGCCTTTGCCAACGAAGTTAACGTTGTCGTCGCCGCTGGTGCGGGCGTATATGCACGGGGAGAGTGTGCGGCTGTTGGGGCTGGATGGGGGAGAGGAACGGCCGTTAATGCTCAACCCCGCTATTGCCGAATGGCTGGCTGGCAACAGCGGCTGGCAAGGGGTGAACTGGCGCGAGACGGCCATGCGGGCCGTTGTCGGTCTCATTGACGACCCGTACAACGCCATCCAACTGCCGTTGATCATTGATTTGACCAAGGGGCATTTTGTCATTTTTGGGGCATCGGGCTGGGGCAAGAACACCTTTATGCGAACCCTCATTGTGACGCTGGCAGCGACTCATTCACCTGACGAATTTCATGCCCACGTCCTCGATTTGGGTGGGCGTAATCTGGATTTGCTCAAAGTCTTTCCCCACGTCGGCACCGTTATCAGGCCTGATGAGGGGGGGTATGAAGAGCGCGTGCAGCAGCTGCTGCGTGAATTAAACGACATTGTGGATCGGCGCAAGCGGCTTTTTAGCGAGGCTGGGGTCTCCACCCTGTATGAATACAACATCAGCCACCCGGAGCGGCGGGAGCCAGCCATTTTGGTTGCCATTGACAATTTTGCCGAATATATCGAGAGCTTTGGCGGTGCCAACAAGTCCGACGAGGAGGACAATTTGCTGGGGGCTTTGGTGCTGCTGGTACGCCAGGCGAAGGCGTATGGGCTGCATTTTGTCATTTCGGCAATGCGCCCCAATGAACTGTCGAGCAAATTGTACAGCTTGTTTACGGAGCGGCTGACGCTGCGGCTGTCTGATTCCACCCAGTATCGCGCCATTGTGGGGGGGCAGGTCACAGAAATTGATGAAATTCCGGGGCGAGGGTATATCCGGGTGGCTCGCCAGCCACTGGAGTTCCAGATTGCGGTGGCGACGGGTGTGATTGAAGATGGGCAGTTGCAGCAAGAAGTGCCGCAGATTCGGCTCTTGGGGCAGCAGATGCAGACGGTGGGAGCGGGGTTATGGACGAGCCAGCCGCCGTTGCGAATTGACAAGCTGGAGGAAAAGTCGTCTTATCGCCAGGTGCAGACCGAGATTTTGCACATTAATCAGGATCATCGCTTCTTGGATGAGCTGAAAGCAGCGACGCGGGAGGTGTGGGCGAGGAACGGCTCCGCAGAGGGGGCTGACTGGCTGCGGGTGGTGCTGGGGATTACGTCGGGGAACCGGATGCGGGAGCTGCAGCTGGAGGCGAAGCGGGACGGGGTGCATGGATTGATTGCTGGTGGCACGGGTTCGGGGAAGTCGGAGCTGTTGATGACGTTGATTGTGGGGCTGGCGTTGAATTATTCGCCCGATATTTTGAATTTTGTGCTGGTGGATTATAAGGGTGGGGGGGCGTTTGCGCCGTTTCGCAAGCTGCCGCACTGTGTGGATATTGTGACGAATTTGAATAAAGCGGCCGTTAACCGGATGTTTGTGGCGATTAATGCGGAGATGCGGCGGCGGCAGCGGCTGAATGCGGAGACGGGGACGAAGGATATTGTGGAGTACCGGCGCAAGGGGCTGCATCTGACGGGAGATCCTTATCCCCATCTGTTTGTCATTATTGATGAATATTCGGAGATAATTGACAACAACCCGGAGTATAAGGCAGAGTTGGAGAGTATTACGCGGGTGGGGCGGGCGCAGGGGGTGAATTTGCTGTTGGCTTCGCAGCGGCCAAAAGGGGTGACGGACCAAATGCGGGCGAATATTAAGCTGCGTTTGTGTTTGCGGGTTGAAGAGATGGATACGAGCCGGGAGATGTTGCGTCGGCCGGATGCGGCGCTGTTGCCAAACGGGATGCCGGGACGGGGGTATTTGCAGATTGGTAATGAGAATTTGGAGTTGATTCAGGTGTCGTGGACAGGGGAGAACCAGCCGGATGAGCGGGAGGCGGGTGTGGTGTGGCCGGAGCGGGAGGTGGTGGCTGCGCCGACGAGTGAGGATGTGCCGAAGTTTTTTGATGCGGTTGTTTCGCTGACTTCGGAGTTGGTGGGGGGGCAGATGGCGCGGAAGCCGTGGCCGAGCTTTTTGCCTCGGCAGTTTAGCTTGCAGTCGCCGCTGTTTGATGCCCAGCGAAATGGGTGGTTTGTGCTGCGAACGGCCGTTACTGACTGGCTCAATGGCGACACCGGGCATTTGTGGCCGGGGGTGGATTGGCGGGAGGAGGCGATGCGGCCTGTGGGAGGGTTACTGGATAACCCGGCCGAGGCGCAGCAAATGCCGCTTACCTTTCATTTGAGCCGTGAGCATTTGGCTATTTTTGGGGATTCGGGCTGGGGGAAGAGTTCTTTTACCCGGACGCTGATCGTGGATTTGGCGACGACCCATTCCCCGGCCGAGCTGCATGTGTATGTGCTGGATTTGGGTGGCCGAACGTTCCGCACGCTGGAGGAGCTGCCGCACGTGGGGGCGGTGATTTATTCCGATGAGGAGACGTATGAGGAGCGGCTGCAGCGGCTGCTGGATAAGCTGAACCGGATGGTGGATGAGCGGCAGTTGCTCTTTAGCCAGGCCAAGGCCAGCGATTTGTATGAATATAACCAGCGGCATCCGCAGGCGATTGAGCCGGCGGTGCTGGTGGTGATTGATAACATTGTTGAACTGCGCGAAAACAATGAGACGCTGCTGGAAAACACGGTGATTCCGCTGGTGCGCCGTTCGCTGAAGGCGGGTATTTCGTTTGTGGTGACGGGTAATACGCCGTCGAGTATGCCGAGCAAGCTGTATGGGTTGTTTGGGGAGCGGGTGACGTTTAAGCAGAGTAATTCGGATCGGTATATGGATATTGTGGGGCGGGGGGCGATTGAGATTGAGGATGTGGCGGGGCGGGGGTATATCCGGGTGGATAAACGGCCGTTGTTGTTCCACGCCGCGCAGCCGGTGGGCCTATTTAATGATGAGGGGCGTGACAGCCAGCTTGAGGGGGACGAGCTGGAGCTGATGGCGCGGCATATGCAGGCGCAGGTGGCGGCGCACCCTGCCTTTGGCCGGAATGTGCCAGACTCGATTAGGACGTTGCCAGAGGTGGTGCCGTTGATTGAGATGCTGCGTGAGGTTGAGGGGAAGCGGCAACAGCGGCCGCTGGGGGTGTTGGGGCAGAATGTGCGGTTGCAATCGGCGTTGTTTGACCTGAGAAAGATGGGTTCTCATTTTGTGGTGACAGGGCCGCCGCTTTCGGGCAAGACGACGACGTTGTACAACTGGGTGTTGTCGTTGGCGTACCGTCATTCGCCGGAGCAGGTGATGATGGTGCTGGTGGATTTGTCGCACCGGTTTGCTAACTATGGGGGGGAGCGGAGTTTGATGGCGCTGCCGCATGTGGTAACGGCCGTTTTTGAACCAGAAGAACTGGACACCTTGTTGCCCCTTTTGAAAAACGAATGCGCTGGTTTTGCCGAGTCTGCAAACAAGCGGGAAATTTTTGTCATCATTGACAATTTTGACGACTTTGCTGAGGAGACGGAAAGGGCGCGGGATTCGCGCCTTCGTGAACTGCCGCGAGAGTTGGCAACTTTGGCAAGGAAGTATGGGCGCGAGGGGCTGCATTTTCTGACGGCGACAGGGTTGGACGGCAGCAGCGCACGGTCGAATGCGTTGTATCAGCGCGTGCGGGGCGCGAACTATGGCATTGGTTTGCGGAGTGGGCAGGCGATTAACGCCCTGGGCGTGACGCAAACGCCAGCGGCCCTGCGAATGGGCAAGGAGCTGCCGGTGGGTCGTGGGTTTATTGTGCGTTCGGGTCAGTTGACCCTGCTACAGGTGGCTTCTCCTTATGAAGGCATGGGGGTCGCGCCGCTGGAGGGGGAGGATGATGAGGAGGATGACCGGGTGGCGCAGGCACTGGATGTGTGGGTGGAGATGCTTTGCCAGAAATATCCGGGGGAAAAGGCGAACTGGGCGCAGGTGGTGGCGGCGGTGGGGGAGACGGTTGCGGTGGATCCTGAGATGCAGCTAATTTTGGATATGGTGAAGCGGATCTTGCACAAGCAGGGGGATGAGGCTGGGGGGCAGATTGAGAATTGGGATGATAAGGTCGCCCTGTTCAAGTTTGTGGAAGAGGCGTTGCAAAAAGAGTCGAGTCTCCCGGCGTCGGTTTTTGGCTCAACAAGGCAGGAGATTTTGGCGGCGGCGGCAGGTTATTTTCCGGAGGTGATTTAGAAGTTCAATTTCTCTCAGAAGTTGAACTTCTTGCCGAACTTGTTTTGAGCGATTACGAAGGGTGCAGACGGCATAGGAGCGTGATATGAGTGCGAACCAGATGCGATTGGATGTGCGGATTGATGTTTTTGAGAAAACAAATCAGTGGGCTAAACCGTTACTGACGTTGAAGCCGGCGGAGCTGGTGGAGGGGGTGCTGCTGGAGTTTCAGGAGCTGGAGTATTTGAGCAAGGTGCCGGCTGATTATTATTTGGTGCAGGGGGAGGATGGGGTTCCGCTGGAGGAGGGTGTGCCGTTGAGCCAGCAGGTTGTGCCTGAGGTGCGGTTGCGGCTGGTGGAGGCGGAGAGGCCGCTGCCGCGTGGGGGAAGGCGGCCGCCGGGGGCTGCCTATTTGCGTGACCTGGAGACGGGGCGTGTTTATAAATTGCACTGGCTGCCGGCGATTATTGGGCGGCCTGACAAGAGCCAGCCACATAATGAGCTGATTGCGGTGAATCTGGAATCTTACAAAATGGGGCTGCGGGTGTCGCGGCGGCATGTTCAGATTACGGAGCTAAACGGCCGTTATTTTGTTGAAAGTATGTCGCGCAATCCGACAGTGTTGAAGCGGGAGGGGGAGGACGGGGTGGCGGTGACGGAGCAGAAACGGCCGTTGCAGCATGGCGATATTATCCAGCTTGCCCGTAGCAACATAGCCTTTAAATTTATTGTTCGTTCGTAGGGAGGAAGCGATGACCGACGTTATACGGATTGATTATGAAGCGATGCAGCAAATTGCGGCCAAGTTTGGCGCGGAGGGTGAGGCGATTGCGGGGTTGTTAACGGCCGTTCGCAGCGCCATGGATCCATTGGAAGGCGGCGGCTGGGTTGGCACGGGTGCCCAGGCGTTTTTTGCCGAAATGGGCAAGGACGTGGTGCCAGCCGTCGAGCGACTGAAAAACGCCCTCAGTGAAGCCAGCCAGGTGACAAGCAAAATCGTTGATTTTATGCAGAAAAGCGATGAAACAGCGGCCGGTGAAATTCGCAAGGACAGCAGTGGCAGCGGGCAAAGCGGTGCCGCTGCCGCCGGTGGCAGCAGCCGCAGCGGAGCCGGGGCCGGGATGGGGGCAGGTGGTGGTGCTGTGGGTGGCTTTGGCAGCGGAGGCAGCTTTGGCGGGGCTGCTGTTGGTGGTTCCGGTGGGGCTGGCGGTTCCAGTGGCGGCGGTGGCCGATCATCATCGGGCGGCTTTGGTTCTGGCGGCTCCGGGGCAGGTGGGTCGGGGTCTACTGGCTCTGGCGTTGGCGATTCGTCGTTTGGTGGTTCAGGCTCTGGCGGTGCCAGCGGTGGGTCAGGTTATGGCGGGTCTGGTGGTTCTGGGTCTGGCGGCGGCGCAGGATCGGGTGGCTCTGGCTTTGGTGGGTCGGGGTCTGCTGGCTCCGACTTTGGCGATTCAGCGTTCGGCGGGTCTGGCTCCGGCGGATCAGACTTTGGTAGCGGTTCCGGCTTTGGCGGGTCAGGCTCCGGTGGATCAGGTTTTGGCAATTCCGGCTTTGGTGGGTCAAGCTTTGGCGGTTCAGGCTTTGGCGATTCTGGCTTTGGGGGGTCTGGCTTTGGCGGTTCTGGCTTTGGCGGTTCTGGTTTTGGCTCTGGCTGGGATGATTATGGTTTTGGCGGGTCGGGCTTTGGTGGGTCAGATTATTCGGGATCTGGTTCGCTGGGTTCTTCTTTCTTTGACAAGGATTGGGGCGATGGCTGGGGGAATGGCTTGTTTGGTGGCGATCCATTTGGCAGTGGGCCGTTTCGCTATGATCGGGGTGGCGGTGATTATGGGCTGTCGCAGGATTGGCTTTCGGGCGTGAAGGATTCATTGGGTGGTTATGTCAGCGACAACTATAACGATTATGGCATTCCACGAGACTGGTTGTCTGATGTGATGGGGGGCGGGTCGGGGGAGAGTGAGGGTTTTGGCGGGGGTTCGGGTTCGGGTGGTGGCTCTGGCTTTGGCGGGGGCGGGGGCGGTAGTGGTATGGAGTCGCTGGAGCCGAAGGAGACGGAGCCAAAAAGCAGCGGTGGCGGTGGGGGCGGGTCGTCACCACAGTCGGAGATTCGGGATCCTTATGGAAAGGGGAATATGCCGAATCAATATCGAGGATATCAGGGAACGGCCGTTGCTGCCGAGGCTCCCAAAGCGGGGGGAATGCGTTATCAGCCGTTAACGATGGGGGGAGCGCCGGCACCTGCGGCTGCGCCCCCGGCGGTGGCATCTGTTGCGCCTCCAGCGGCGGCACCGGCAGCGGCTGAATCGTCTGGGTCGGGTTTGTCTTGGGCGTTGGCGGCGGCCAGCCCGTTTGTGGCGCTGTTGGGCAAGGCGGTTAAAAAACAGCGGGATGGGGGCGATGAGGATTAGACACGGCTGGACGGTGGCAACTGTTTCTTTTAAATGAATGTGACACAGAGAGGTTTTCATGAGTACGACAACTGAACCAATTAATTTGTTGCTTTCGCGTGATGAACTGCTGGTGGTCTTGCGCTCTTTGGGTGTGGAGACAATTCCAGGCATAGACAGTGATCCGCTGGGGAATTTGACGGCTGAGGGGATGGAGGTTGCGGCGACGGTGGCCGGGCGGGGGCTGTGGGCGCGGGATTTGGCGCGGATGCAGGGGGATGGGAGGCTGGTGCTGCATAATTTGCTGTTAACGGCCGTTGGCATTTGTGCGTATGCCACGCAAACGGTGTTTGTTTACCATTGGCCGGAGGATGGGGCGGTGGCGCGGCGAGGTTTTGGGCATATTCGTGGGGATGATTTTGTGGTGCATACGCGCCCGGCGGATGTGCTGCATTTGTTTACCATGCTGCCGGCCAGGGAGCAGATGGTTGAGCAGGTTTTGCGGCTGTGTGATTATGAGGAACGGGAGCAAGCGGGGGGGGAATTGACGTTGGCGACGGCTGATTTGGGGCGAGTGCGGCAGTGGGCGCGGCAGGGGGCTGGGGAAACGGCCGTTTCTTTTCTGACGGACCAGGGGGCTGATGGGGAAACGGCCGTTTCGTTTGTCAACACCCTGTCCCATTCGCCCCACATTTCGGTGTGGCAATTGCTGCGGCGGCAGGCTGACCAGGGGGTGGCGAAGTATGATTGCACCCTGATTCAAAATAAGCGGCACAGTTGGTTTGTGGCGCCGGGGGCGGAGGATGCGGGGGTGCTGCGGGTGGAAACGGCCGTTAAAGCCAACCTGGTCAATCTGCTAAACGATTGGTTATAGCCATAGTGTAGGGCGGATTGCCAATCCGCTCTACGATTTACACAGGAGCTTGCTATGACAGCCGACATTATCCAGGCGCGATATGACCAGTTAGACAATATTGCTAACCGCTTTGGCCGGGAGGCGGAAAACACCACAGCTCTGATGCAGCAGGTGCAGCGCGGGGTAGATGCGTTGCGGCAAGGTGGCTGGGAGGGGCAGGGGGGAGCGGCTTTTTTGGGGGAGATGGAAACGGCCGTTTTTCCCGTCATCCAGCGCCTCACCGAAGCCTTGTCCGAAGCCAACACCGCCACCCAAACGCTGCGCGACATCATTCGCACGGCAGAGGAAGAGGCGGCCAGCTTTTTCAACGGCAACAGGAATTCAGGAAATCAGGGCGGAGCTTGGCTGCCCGATGGAACGAGCCTGGGGTTTGGTGGTAATGGAGCCTCACCTTCTGCTGGTGGAGCGACATCTGTGAATAATACGCTCCAGAATGGCGTTGCGAAGAAGACACCGGAGGAAGTTTTTAGCGAAGAATATATGGAGGATATGATCGGTTCTCATGTTCCCGGTGAAAACAGTGAGGAGCTAAATACAGTCATGGAACAAGCTTCTGAACAAATGCGGAGTGGCGGAAGAATTTCTCCGGATCTTTTAGACAAGATGGCTGATTTGCGTGGGGAAGATCGAGAGGCGTTCCGCGAGCAGTATCAAACGTTTGAAGAGCTGTGGCGTAACGCTGGCATTAAGCCGGGGCTTAATCTAGACAAACACCCCGATTTTCTGGGTTCAACTGTTTCCTTGCGGTATGGAAAAGTTGTGGGCGATATTTTAGGTGTCGATCCTGTTTTTGGGTCGCTTCTTAGCCCGGCAGGGGGGCTTGTTGGTCCGGGTAGCGAATCTTATCAACCAGCCCCAAATGATGCGATAGGTTATCACGGTGTTTTTCATGATGCTGCTGGTTATTTAAAAAGATATCAAGATGTAGGGCCTGGTTATGATTATCTTGACCGGGAAAATTTTAATTTTTCTGATGATGAGTATAACGGGCAGATAGGTGGAATAAGCTGGTGGGCATCACATCCCGAATTAAACATCAATATTCCCGTCAGAAACAATTATTTGGATATTCCTGGGGTGCCGAGTTTTTTGGATCCGCTGGTTGGCAATGCACTTGGAAATAGTTTGAATGTTATACGTCCGGCTATTTACGGTGTGGAAGGCCGTTTAGAAGTTGTTGACGGGATACAAGATGTTTTTGATGGCAATTTTGTTGCAGGAGCTAGGAACATTATAGATGGTTCATCAACAATTGCTGGGGGGTTTTTACGCACTCAGGCAGAGAATGCAGTTGGTAGACCGGTGGTAGAGGGTGTGATTGATTTTTCGACCAAAATTTTTGGCTGGCCTTAGTTTTAGGATGTGACAACTATGCAAGCAATATTAGATTCCAGCGAATTCGCCTATTTGTTGCAAATGGTTGGGGCTACCCGTGTGGTTGGGGTGGATAATTCCCTACTATTTCCTGGCGATGATCAGGCTAATGTGTTGCTGTTACAGCAGGGGTTGGAGGCACTACAGGCGCATGGGTGGCTGGTGCCGGATGGCAAGGGGTTTCGCACGCATACGGGGGTGGTGGTGTTAACGGCCGTTGTTGCCAACCCTGAACTTGTTGTTTTCCTGACGCTGGCAACGCCAGACGGCAGCAAGCAGTTTGCTACCTATTATATGGGGCAAGATATTGTTGTTGAGCAGCTGTTTACAACTGAGCAACAATATGTGCTAACAAGGCTGGAAAACTTTCATGCCGTGGTGCAGCGTTTAGGGCAGGCGCTGGCAATTACCGACGTGCCGCCGCCGAGCGCGACCCCTGTTTCGTTGCCGCGTGGGGCTTTTGAGGAGGGGTTTCGGCAGGGGGGAAACGGCCGTTTGGCCGCCCTGAAAAAAATGCTCCATGACGCTGACGATGGCCTGCAAACGATAGACGATATTCCACATCTGGCGAGCTTGCTTCAGGGGTTGCGTCCGGTGGGCAGCGTTGAGATTGGGCATTTGGCGGGTGGCAGGTTGACCAGTCGGCGTGACCTAATGTTTTTTCGTGACGGGGAGAACAACTGCTGGGCCATGACGCGCAATGTTGAGACCGATCATCTGGTTTTCCATCCTTTAACCCTGGCCGACTTTGCCACCTTGTTTATCGAAACCGCCATGAACAAAAACGCCGCCGTGCCGGTCGCTGAAACTGTGTGATTGAGGTAAGCGAGGATTGTTGCTCGATTGATAGGGGAGACACGGTGGGCAATCTCCCACCACGAAGAATGGAAATAGGACACAGATTTACCTGATTTTCCTGATTAGTCGAATTAGGTGAATCTGCATCCTGTTTTCGTAGGAGTTTGCTATGACAGCCGACATCATTCAGGCGCGATATGACCAGCTAGATAACATTGCCAACCGCTTTGGGCGGGAGGCGGAAAACACAACGGCCCTGATGCAGCAGGTGCAGCGCGGGGTAGATGCGTTGCGGCAAAGTGGCTGGGAGGGACAGGGGGCGACGGCTTTTTTGGGGGAGATGGAAACGGCCGTTTTTCCTGTCATCCAGCGCCTCACCGAAGCCTTGGCCGAGGCCAACACCGCCACCCAAATGCTGCGCGACATCATTCGCACGGCGGAAGAAGAGGCGGCCCGTCCTTTTCATGGCGATGGTGCTGTTGGTTTAAATGGGGTGACACACAGAGGTTTAGAAGATGCGGGAAGTGGTGGGGTAGAACCTAGAGCAGACTCGGCACCAAATAGCACAACCACGGCAGGAAGCACAAAGTTTCCTGAGAACCCTAGAGATATAACGAAAGAATATTGGGATAGTCTAACAGAAGAAGAACAAAAAGAACTTCACAATGCGCGTAATAGATATCAAGCGAATGCTAATATTCCCTTAACTAAAGAACAGATGATTAAAGATGAATGGGATTGTGCAGATAATGCACCAGCACATAATCTTAAGGGGGCAAGTGGAAATGTTGATTGTAGAGGGCGTGGTTCAAGGGCTGGGCAACAAGCAATATATGATGTGCATGGCAATTTGGTTACAAGCTCTGAAAATGTGGGGACTTATGACTTTGCTCCACCGCCGAGACGCTCAGATACTTTCTTGCACCCTGTTGATTCATACAAGAAAGCAGAGGAGCATTGGAAAATGGATGTGGAACCATGGCTAAAATGGGGAAATTCTGATACTGACACAACAACCCCTGAAGAAAGATTAGAGGCACTCCTGGCTACGCCAGAAGGTCGTTTAGGCTACATGCTTTTTGGGGAGAAAAATATCGGAAAGCAGCAAGCTCAGTCCTTTAGCTCAAAAGGTCAAGATTATGCAGCTGCGAACCCCGATTTTCTCGCTGACTGAGTAGCTGGATTTTGTTTTTTACTCCTGCTGTTTATGCCAAGTGGCGGTGTCGGTGATGAGGACGTAGTTGTTGGCCTGGTTTTCGAGGAAGTAGAAGATGAGGCCGTTGGCGAAGTCCTGGACGACGAAGTTGGTGGCGTTGGCTTCGGCTCCTTTTTGGTCGCCGATGCGGTTGCGGACGCTTTCGTAATTGTTCCAGATGTAGCCAAAGGCTCCTTTGCGTTCGGCGGTGTCGAAGTAGCCTTCGGGGGCGATTTTGGAGTTGTAGTTGTTGTAGCTGCCGTCGTTGAAGAGGACGTAGACCCAGTCGCTGTCTTCGCGCCAGACCATGAGGCCGCGCTCATAGATTTGGTAGGCGGCGGTGCTGCCGTGGGGCTGGTTGACGGGGCAGCCGAGCTTGTCGTCGTTGGCGGGGTAGAGGGTGCTGCCCCAGCGGTCGCCGGCCGACTGCTGGCATGTGACGGGGGCAACAATCGTGTTGCCAGTTGTGGACAGGGGCGTAGGCGTGACGATGGTGATGATGAGGGGGGTATTCGGTACAGGTGTGGTAGTGGGTTCGGGGGACGGGGTGGCTGTTTCTGTGGGCGGAACGGCCGTATTTGTGGGCAGCAGCGTCGAAGTTGGAGCCGGGGTAGGGGTGTCGGTATAGGCGAATGAGACATCGCTGCTGCTGGTGGGGGACAAAACGGCCGTTTCTTCCCCACTCCCATCTCCCGATCCACCCATTCCCCCGCGCAGGGCAAACAGGGCGACAACGGCAATGATGGCCGTGGCAACCAGGGCCGCGATGACCGTGCGTGGCGGCTGCCACCCCGACGTTGCCGGGCGCGGCGCGGAGGAATAGATTTCTGCTTCCTTGATGGTGGGCAACGTGGCCGATGGGATGAGGGAGACAGTGGGGTTTTTCTGTTCGGCGCGAATGGCGCGATCAACGGCCGTTAACATCTCCTCCGCCGTCTGAAACCGCTTTTCCGGCTCCTTGTGCAAACATTTGTCCACCAGTTGGCCCGTTTCCGATGCCAGATCCGGCTTGACCTGGCGCAGAGGCGGCGGCGGCGTGCGGAGATGGTGGCGCAGATACTCCACCTGGTTTTGCGCCGTAAAGGGCAACTGTCCAGAGAGCAGTTGGTAGAGGATAATCCCCATTGTGTAAAGATCAGAACGGCCGTCCAGTTCCTGCCCCCGCACCTGTTCGGGCGACATGTAGGCCGGGGTTCCCAGCGTTGTTCCTGTGCGCGTCAACTTGGTCGTGGCATCGCTGACGCTGGCAATGCCCAAATCCGCCAGCAGCGGAGTTGCCTCATCCCGCAGCAAAATGTTGGCTGGCTTCAGGTCGCGGTGAACAATGCCCGACTGGTGCATTTTGCCCAACGCCTCAATGATTTTCCGCATCTGTTGCAATGTTTCCACCGGCGTTTGCAGCCGACCCTGCTGTGCCAACTTCTGGAGTTGATTGTGCAGCGAGCCACCCGTGATAAATTCCATGACAATGTAGGGCAAATGATTGGCTGTTTTGCCGGTGTAATAGATGGGAATGATGTTGGGGTGGCTAAGTCTGGCAACGGTGCGTGCTTCCCGTTCAAAGCGAGCCACGCTTTTGTCCTCGCGGGCTTTGTCGGGCAAGATTACCTTCAGGGCAACGTGCCGATCCAGGGTTGTGTCCAGAGCTAGATAGACGGCGGCCATGCCCCCTTTGGCGACAAATTTTTTCACGAGGAAGTGATCAATGCGTTGACCAACAAGGTTGAGCGGATCGGGCATGAAGTTACTCCAGGGCAAAAGTGGCTTTGTGACAAACGGCCGTTATTTCTCCCAGCGCGGCTGCCAATCGGCATAATCGTTAAAAGTAATTTGGCGCACATCGCTGCCGTCGGGGTGCATGATATACAGTTCCGCATCATCTCCCTCGCGGTAAGACGTGAACACAAGCCAGTTGCCATCACGCGAGAACGACGGAGCCAAATTGCTGCCGCCATCGGTAAGCTGGTAAACAACCGAGCCATCCACCGCCGCCAAATAAATATCGCGGTCGTTCGAGGGGCCAGCGTAGAAAGCAAGCCAGCGGCCGTCGGGCGACCATTCACTGCGGCCGCCTTGCTCGCGCACACCGGTGGCAATTTTGCGTAAGCCGGTGCCGTCGGCATTGATGACGTGGCGCTCCATGCCCCCCTCCCGATTGGAGGCAAAGGCAATTTGCTGTCCGTCCGGCGACCACGTAGGGTCGAGGTTGTCCTGGCCGTCAAAGGTAAGCTGGGTCAGGCTGTTGGTGGCGCGATCCATGGCCCAAATGTGCTGACCGTTGCCAGCCGCTACCGTGAAGACAAGGCGGCTGCCGTCGGGCGATAGTTCGGGGGCGAAGATGCTGCCGATGTTGGTGGGGGGCATGGAGGCCTGATTGCTGCCGTCGGCGTTCATGTGGAAGAGGCGGAAACTGCCTTCGCGCCGGGAGGTGAAGAAAATTTCGCCGCTGCGAGCCGAGGCGTAGAAGTCGGTGCTGTTTTGGTTGGTCAGGCGGCGGTAGTCGCTGCCATCGGCGTTGACGCTGCAAATGTCGTCTACTTGGTCAATGTAGCAGGTGAAGACAATACGGCCGTTGGGGGGGCTGTCGCTGGGAACGGGCAGCGTTTGGGGAGCCGAAGCGGAAGTGGGGGCGGCGATGGGTGTGGGGGTGGCGGTGGACGGCTCGCTGGTGGGGGTGGCGGTGGATGGTTCGCTGGTGGGGGTGCTGGTGGTGGCAAGGGTGGCGGTGGCGGCCGTGGTGGTGTCGTTGGTGGGGGAAACGGCCGTTTCCGTCACCGTCGCCGTGGAAGTGGCAATGGCAATGGCTGGCACGGTTGCCGTGCCGGTTGTTTCCGGCTTGAACAACTGGTAGCCGCCAAAGCCAAGCAGCAGCAGGGCCAGGAGAATGAGCAGATAGCGCGGCCAGGGGGTGGCACTAGCCTGTGGTCGGGGTATGGGGGCGACCTTCCCCCCTTGTTCGGCGGTGATGGCGTTGCTGAGGGATTGGCTGAGATTAACGGCCGTTAACGGCCGTTTCTCCGGTTCCTTTGCCAAACAATGATTCACCAGATGGATGGTGGTTGGTGTCAGGTGGGGGGCAAATTCCGTCAGCGGCGGCGGCGGTTCATAGACGTGCTGGTGCATGAGTGCCAGGGTGTTGGGGCCAAGAAAGGGAACACGGCCGGCCAGCAGTTCATAAAGGATCACGCCGAGGGTGTAGATGTCGGAACGGCCGTTTACATTCCCCTGCCCCTGAATTTGCTCCGGCGACATATAAAACGGCGTTCCCATGACAATGCCCGTTTGCGTCAGCCGCGTGGTGGCGGTGTCTACGGCGGCAATGCCAAAGTCGGTGACAATGGGCCGGTAGGTGCTGTCGAGCAAAATGTTGCTGGGTTTCAGGTCGCGGTGGATGATGCCCGCCGCATGAGCCGTTGCCAGGGCTTCGGCCACCTGCTGCATCATTTGCAAAGCGGCCGTTGGCTGGAGCCGCTGCCCCTGCGCCGTCATCCGCTCCAACTGCGCTTGCAGCGTTCCCCCCGCCACATATTGCATGGCGAGGTATGGCTGGCCGTTGGGCGTTGTGCCGGTGCTATAAATCTGAACAATGTTGGGGTGCTGAAGCCGGGCGATGGTGCGGGCTTCGCGCTGGAAACGGGCAATAAACCCTTCTTGCCGCGCCAACTCCAGCCGCATGATTTTTAAGGCCACCGGCCGATCCAGATCTACATCCCGCGCCAAATAGACCTCGGCCATGCCGCCGCTGGCGATGAATGCTTCAATCAGGTATTGGTCAATTTGTTGGCCGATTAAGTTCATAGACTGCACCCTGGGTACGATTATTGATAGATCATATTGTATCTTCTATTTGGCTCAATCATCAACCTTGTTCAACCTGATTGACAAGGTTTATTTAGCATTCTGTTGCACGATATGTACTACGCCGCGCAGACTGGTGTTTACATGGGTTTCGAGCCAGCCATCGGCAGCAATTCTCAATCTGAAAGATGTGTAGCAGGTCAGACTGGTTCCTATGCTCCGCGTGGATTCATAGGTGACTCAACCCGCAGAGCGGGTGCAAGAACATAGCGACGGAGACCGTCGCTACGAGGTTGATCAAGTTGCTCGACCTTCGTGGCTGTGTGGTTACAATTAATGCTATAGGGTGCCAAAAGGAGATTATGCGGCTGTTAGATGAGGCTGGAGTGGAAACTATTGTTGCTTGGAAGGGTAATCAAGGTCAATTAAAAGTTCTTGCTCCTGCTCTTGAGTCTATTCCTACTTTTGGCGAAGGTATTGAATAAATTGCCCATTTAGAAGTTCAACTTCTCAGAAGAAGTTCTGCGTCTTCCATAATCCTACTAACGGCCGTTTTCTCGCTGCTGTGACCGCGTGCAGATGGTGAACCTCACACCATTCAGGCACCTGCCAAATCAGTTGTAATAATGACTATTGGCACATAGGAGGATTGATTGTGAACATTACCCAACAACCTTTTGGGCATACTGCCGATGGGTCGCCTGTAGATATTTACACCCTGAGCCATGATGATGGGGTGGAAATCAAAATTACCAACTACGGCGGTACCATCGTCTCAATTCTTGTCCCTGATCGGGATGGGGTGCTGGCCGACATTGCTTTAGGCTTTGATACATTAGCCGGTTATTTTCAGGTACAGCCATTTTTGGGTGCATTGATTGGTCGCTATGCCAACCGTATTGACCAGGGACGGTTTACCCTCAACGGCGTAGCCTACACCCTGGCTAAGAATGATAACCCAAATCATCTTCATGGGGGTTCAAAAGGGTTTGATAAGATGATTTGGCACGCGACACCATTCGAGTCTGCCGATGGGGTTGGCCTGACACTGGCCTATCAAAGCGCAGATGGTGAAGAAGGGTATCCTGGGGTGCTGGATGTGCAGGTGGTTTATACCTTGACGCCAGATCACGCGCTGCAAATTGAGTATTCTGCCACAACTGATCAAGACACGATCTTGAATTTGACCAATCACGCCTATTTCAATCTGGCTGGAGTGGGTGATATTTTGGGGCATGAGCTGGTGCTTTATGCTGATTGTTTTACCCCAGTAAACAAGATGCTGATTCCTACTGGCGAACTGCGCCCTGTGGTTGGCACGCCAATGGATTTTACGCAGGCAATGGCGATTGGTGCCAGAATCAACCAGCCAGATGAGCAGCTGCGCTTTGCTGGTGGCTATGATCATAATTGGGTGTTGAATAATTCGGCCGGCCATTTCAACAAGTTCACTGCCGGCCGTTTATCCCTGGCCGCCACCGTTTATGAACCAACCAGTGGGCGCTTATTGGAAACCTATACCACCCAACCCGGCATCCAGTTCTATACCGGCAACTTTCTGGATGGCACACTGATTGGCAAAGGCGGCCGTCCCATCCACAAACGCACTGGTTTCTGCCTGGAAACCCAACATTTTCCCGACTCTCCCAACCGGCCGGCGTTTCCTTCAACCGTCCTCAAGCCAAGCGAAACATATGCTCAAACAACAGTCTATCGGTTCGGGGTACGGTGAATAAATTTTGAAAGCAGACCCCCTGACTGTAACCTGTATGGGCATAGAGGAGACACGCATTTGATAATTAGGGTTCAATCAAAAACAACTTTGCAGTTCCAGAAGTTCAACTTCTGAGAGAAGTTGAACTTCTAAATCCCAAGTTATTAACGAACGAACCCTTAAGATGTGAATTTAAGCCCGAAAGGCCAGAATCAGTTCGTTTTTAACCACTACCCAATTTTTGCGTTGACGATGGGCTAAAACAAAAACGCCACGCTAGGTGTGCGTGGCGTCATGCGTGAATCATCAATTGTGGTGACAAGTTCATTTTACTACTGGTGCTTGGCTCGTTTTTGCACAGATTCCTGATCTAGCTTTATCGGTTGGGGGTGGGAACTGAGGAATGCCAGCAAAACTTGCACTCTGTCTTTGCCTGAAAGATATTTGTCGAAGACAGCCTCATAGCCAGCAAATGGCCCCTCAACAATGGTTACGTTGTCCCCTGGCTTTAGCTGCTTTCTTGCCAGACCTTCAGCAGCGATTACCTCCACATGCTGGCGCAGGTAGTTGATGAAGTTGTCTGGCACAATGGCTGGCGTGCCGCCAAACGAGACCAGCCCCTTTATCCCCTGTGTCCATTTGAGGATATTGGCTCCGAGTGTCTCGGCATCAACGCGCACAAACATGTAGCCGGGAAAATACGGCCGTTTTCTGGCCGCCCTTGGATTCACCGGTTTTACCTCAAGAAAGGGAAGATAGGTTTCAATTCCCTCAAGGATCAGCAGGTCATAAACCGAAAACTCTTTGTGTGGTTTCGTCTGCAGGGCATACCAATTCATTAATCACTTTCCTTCATGTGTTTCCAGGAACGAGGAGTTACGAAAGAAGTTCAACTTCTGTCAGAAGTTGAACTTCTACATTGCCAAATGAATCCAGGTAGGCAGGGTTGCTATTCGCCAAGGGCGCTAATGGGTGGCTTGAACCCCAGCGGCCAAACGGTTTCACCATCGTAACGAACGCCGCTAAAGCTGTTTTGCTCAAGAGTTACCCCTTCGGCTGCGGCTTCAACGTCAGTTGGCTGGTCGGATAACACAGCCCCTTCCAGATTGGCACCAAAAAATTCACCGCCGTTGAACAGCACACGGTTTAACTTAACATCCTGAAGCGTCGCCTGGGTAAGCGTGACACCACTCATGATTGTGTTTTCCAGCACGGCCTGGCTCAGATCGGCCTTGGTGAGATCCGTTCCCGACATTGTGGCGTTGGTGAGGTCGGCACCAACGAGGACAGCGCGGCTGAGATTGGCACCGGCCAGTTTGGCTCCATAAAGAGATGCTCCGGTTAAATTGATGCCGCGCAGGTCGGCTCCGTTCAGGTTAGCTCCGGAGTCGGGGATAAGTGGGCTGCCCAGGGTGGCTCCAGAAAGGTTGGCACCGACGAGGTTAACGCCGCGTAGGTCGGCATTAATGAGTTCGGCTCCGTTTAGCTGCGCTCCCCACATTTTGGCACCAATGAGTTTGGCTTCGTTAAGAACGGCCGCATTCAGGTCAACGTTGGTTAGGTTGAGCCTTATCATCGTGGCTCCCGTCAAGTTGGTACCAGAGAGGTTGGTGCCATCCATGATGGTATTGCTCAGGTTGGCGCCGGCAAGGTTGGCACCGCGCAGCGATGCCCCGGACAAATCGGCACCGACGAGAATGGTGTCGCGCAGGTCAGCACCGGAGAGGTCGGCGTTGCGGAGGTTGGCATTGCGAAGCTGGCTGCCAACCATGACGGCTCCTGTTAGCCTGGCGTTTTCCAAATTGACGGCTCCTAAATCGGCGCGGCGCAGGTTAATTTCGGCGCAGGCAGGGGGGCAACCATCGGGGAATTGGCCGACGCAGCTTGTGAGCAGGAGGCTCAGGCAGCAGAGTAGGAAAAGGATATGGCAGGTTGGCTGCCTGGTGCGAATGCTTGCAAATCTCATGGGGATGTACTGCCCTCCCCGGATGGCTGCGGGGGAATGGTGTCGAGCCGGGCCTGGGCGCGTTGGGTTTGTTCTGCTGTGGGCGGGGTGTAGCCCAGGCTGCGGCTGGTTTGGTCAATTTGAGCCAGGTAGGCGGCAAGGAAGGTGCGAACGAAGGGTTTGGCTTGCACGGCCTGGGTGGTGGTGTAGAGGAAAAGGGGGCGAATGAAGGGATAGGTGTCCGCTGTTGCCTCCACGCCATCAATGGTTGCCAGTTGGACATTTCCCAGAAACGGCCGTAAAGCTGCGACCGAGACAATGCCTATGCTGTTGGGATTATTGGCTATGGCGGCGACCAGTTGGGCTATATCGGGTTCAAGCTGAACGGCCGTTTCTCCTAAACTCAACGCCAAATTCGGGTCATCCGACCCCAACTGGCCGACAAACCGCTGGTAAAGCGTGGTGCTGGTGGTCAGTTTGGTCAGCGGCGCATTCGGCCAGGCTGCATTGGCCTCCGACCACGTTTCGGCAAAGAGCAGGGCCAGCAGGTCGTCGGTGGTGAGATTGCTGGCAAAGCTGTTTTGGGGGTGCAGCACCAGGCCCAGGGTATCAACACCGGCTGGGATGGCAATGAGCGTATCGGGTGGACAACTGTCGAGCGGTGGAGTCTCGGTGGTCATCACCAGATCGGCCGTTTGCGTTTGGCAAAGCTGCGCCCACGCCGCAAGCTGCGGCAGCGGCGTTACCGCCAGCGATAGATCAGGCTGGTTTGCCACAATTTGGCTGTAGGCTGTGAGCAGCGGCGGGGCAACGCTTTGGTCTCCCACGGCAACAACGGCCGTTAACGAGGCAGTCACCGTCACGGGCTGGGTGGCCGTCATTGGAACTGTATCGGTGATAACGGGCGCGTTGGGGGCAATAGCGGCTGTTTCGATGATGGCATCGCCCAACAGCAAATCACCGGCCTGGGCTTGCCCAATGGCCGCCTGAATCTGGGTTAGCAATTGCGGGTCAAGGGAAAAGTATCCGACTGATGGAGCCGTTTCGCTTACATTGCTCAGATAAAAGGCCAGAAAGTCAGACACTTGCTGATTTTGCACAATGTCATTGCGGTTGAGGTACAGATAAAGCGGCTGGACAAAGGGGTATTCCCCAGCCGCCACCTTTTCGGCCGACAGCGTAACATCCTCAATTTCCAGCAAAAGCAGTGAGTCGCTGTTTTCCAGATAGGTTCCATAATCCACGATAGTGAAACCATTTGGCGCATCGGTTAGCAGATCAATGCGTTCCAGCGGATTACTGCTGAAGGTACTGTTGGCGGCATCGGCGAGATCGGTTTTGCCTTCAGGGTCAACCCATTGGGTGAAGAGAGCCAGTTCGGCCGTTTCCAGCGCGGGCAAATAACGAAGCACTGGTTCATTGGGCCAGCGGGCATCCACCTCTGACCAGCGTTCGGCTGTCAGCAGCTTGCGCCCCATATCGGCCGTTAGCGTCTTGACAAATTCGTTTTGGGGATGGGCAACAAAGACAAAGGCTTCGATAGCAATCAGGATTTCCGTGGGGAATTGCTCGTTGGCCTCGCAAGCACTCCTTTCTGCTTCCCGAATGGGCTGATTTGTCACCAGCATCGCAATGGTTTCGTCGCTGCACAACACGCCAAAAGCGAGGGTGGGGTCAATGGTGGAAAAATCCACAATGGTTTCAATACCGGACTCGGTGGCCTGTCCAAGAATGGCTTTGTTCAGAGATTCGGAGCCAGGCTGCCCAATGATGCGAAAATCAGGGTCAACCACCGCCGTCGTCGTTTCCCCTTCACCTTCTGCCGCCACCGCTAAATCGCCAAGCAAGCGGGAGAGAAAGGCGTTTTTGCCCTCAGGCCAAATGGTCGCCAGATTAAAGTTAACGCCATTCAGGTTAGCATCGGTGAGGATCTGTTGCAGTTGTAGCTCGTTTAGCTCAAAGAGAACGGTGTCAATAAACCTGTCACTGGGGAGAAACTCACTTTGCAGTAGCCGTGTCCCCGTCAGCGTTGCCCCGCGCAAATCGGCTCCTTTCAGGTTGGTGCCAATGAGTGTAGCACCAACGAGATTGCTTTCAGAAAGGTTGGCCGATGTTAAATTGGTGCCGATAAAGCTGGCACCAGCCAGATTCGCCCCCTTTAGGTTAACGCCGGTAAAGTTGCTCAGATTCGCCAAGGCTCCAATCAGTTCGGCATTGACCAGGGTGACATCGCTGAGGTCGGCATTGCTGAGATAGGCGCCGTGCAGATTGGCATTGCTAAGATCCGCACCCGTGAGATTGGCACCGATGAGTGTTAGCCCCGCCAAATTGAGATCGGTGAGGGTGGTTTCAATGAGGGTGGTTTGAATGAGGGTGGCACCGCTGAGATTAGCGCGGGTCAGGTCGGCCTGGGTGAGGTTGGCTTGGGTTAAAATGGCCCCGCTAAAATCGGTATTGTCCAGGATCGCGCCGCGCAGGTCGGCTCCGGTCAGGTCGGCTCCAATTAGAACAGCCTCGCTTAAATCGGCGTTGCGGAGAATGGTTGTGTTGAGATTGGCCCCGGAGAGATCTGCCCCCACCAGATTGGTGCCGCTCAAATCGGCACCGCGCAGATTGGCATCAACAAGGTTGACCGCGCCTAAGCCGAGGCCGCTGAGATCGGCGTTGAGCGCACTTTGGCCGGTGCAGTTGGGGACGCAGGTGAGGGGACGGGTGATCCAGAAGCGGAATATCCAGGCAACTGCCAGGATGATGCCAATGAGTGGGACGATTTGGCTTACCAGGGCATCCTTGATTTCGTTATCAGGGGTGGCCCATTTGTAGAGGCGTATGGCAAACCAGAGGAGGGCGAAGCCGATGGCGATGGGGGTGAAAAGTTCTTCCAGGGTGAGAACGATGAAGGAGGGGGTGAGGGTGGTGAATGCTTGCCGAAAGCCAAAGATGATGGCACTCACGAGGATTCCTTGCTGTACGAGGTCGGAAAGGGCCTGGATGAGGCGGTTGCGGCGGACGAGAAATGGCTCAATGAGATATTCGATGAGCCAATAGAGGATGAGACCCACAAGCAGCGAACCAAAGACCCAGCCCCCGACCTGGAGCCATTGTGTGCCGGTGTTTCCCCAAAGGAGGGTGTTTTCTAAATCCATGTGTTACTCAGGTGATTCGGCTGTGATGGTTTGGGCATTGTTGCCATAGAGGACAATCCATTCCCGCATAATGCGCTCGCGGTTGGCGGCGATCCAGGGCATGTCGGCATCGAGCAGGTTGATGGTGGCAAGGGGGTCGCTGGCGGGTGTCTGGGTGTTGTAGGTAATGGAGAGGGTTTGGCGGTCCTGGGTGTAGGCGGAAACGGCCGTTTCGCTCAGTGTCCAGTCCAGAAAAGTTTGCGCGGCCGGCTTAATCGTTTGTTTCCACACCAGTCCGTTCACTTCCATATCCCAGCCAGCCCCATCTTCAGGATAGACAATCTCAATCGGGTCACCCGCTTCAACCCGCTCAAGGGCGCGATAATCAAAAGAAATACCAATTGCCACCTCCCCGTTGGCGGCCGCCTGGCAGGCATCACCAGCCCGCTCACGATAAAACTCTATTTGGTTGTCCAACGTTGCCAAATAGTCCCAGCCATCGGCATCGCCAAACTGTTCAAAGGCAGTGGCAAGAATGAGATAGGCGGCGCCAGAGGCCATGGGGTTGGGCATGGTCAACTGCCCCTGGTAAATGGGGTCGGCAAGGGATCGCCAGGAGGTGGGGACGGGGAGATTGAGTTCGGCCGTTTTTTCGGTGTTGACACAGAAGACCAGCACCCGTGCGGCTGTCCCGACCCAGTGGGGCGGGTTGGCTGGGTCACGGAAGCGGGGGTCTACGGCTTCCAGATTGGCTGGCGCATAAGGTTTAAGCAGCCCTAACCATTCCAACTGAAGAGCGTTGGCGACCGGTAGATTCCAGATAACGTCGGCTGCTGGCAGTTGTGGGTTGGCTATGAGCAGGTTGGTCAACTGTTCGGCTGTGTCTTCTACCAGTTCGACTTCGATGTTGGGGTGTTCCTGCTGGAAGTCAGCCAAATAACGCTCATTGCGGCTGGAGGGAAGCGTATAAATTGTAATACGGGTTGTTGTTTCGCTTGAATTGGGTGCCGTGATGCGATTGCAGGCGGTTAACAGGCAGGTTCCCAACCAGAGCAGGACGGCAAAGCGAAAAAATCTTGTGGACATGGATGGCACAACGGTCAGGCTGGTGTCGGCACTGCTTCGGCTGGGGCAGATGCTGCTTGTGGGGCTGGTCTGGCTTCTTCCTGGGTTTGCAGGGTGGTTTTGAGGGCTTTGTTGAAGGCAGGGCGGTTGCGAACGGCCGTTTGTAAAATAGCACTCTGGGCGGCCTTTTGCTGCTTTTTCTCCGAGGCCAGAATTGAATCTGCCAGTGAGGGTGCCTGAACCAAACCCGCTTCGATGAGCCGCACGTAGAGGTCGAGATTGAAGTCACGATATTTTCGTTTTTTCGGCTGTTTTTGGTAGGCCGCAAAAAAGAGATGGGCATTCAAATCTTCCTGCATGTCGGCGCGGCGCCAGGTGGCATTAAGATAGTCGGTCATAACGGCCGTTGCTTGTTCTTTTAGCTCTTCGTCATTGCCAAACCTATCCTGCAACACCATCGTAACATCAAAATTTTCCTGCTTGCCAAAGCGACGCATCTGCCGCAGCAGGTCTTTCATCGCCTTGGGGTTTTTGTCAGCCAGCCACCGTTTTGCGGCCGGCTCAGTAAGGGCTTGCCGCCCCCAATCCTGCAAAAGCGCATGGGGTTTGGGGCGTTTGTTAGCCATGAGCCGCCGCTCGATAAAAAATACAATCAGGGCGATAGTGACGCCAATTACAACAAGAGGTAAGTAAGTCATCGGTTTCTCCTTGTAAATTGTGCGGAGGGTGGCTACCTGTCGCACCATTATCAAACATTCCTATCAGGGCAAACTCCCCCCTGCCGAGGAATTCGGCAAGGGTGCTGTGGGGGTAACAGTATTTGTTGTGGTTGTGATGGCTGACTGGGCATTAAGTTCCGGCAGGGGCAGTAAAAACGGGTTGTTGTTGGGGACAAGCATAACCTGGATGCCTGGTGACAACTTTTGCACGTATTCATAGGTAACAAGGCTGGGATTTTGCTCAAGGGCTTCGGCAATGAGCTTAAGACCGTCGGCTTGTGCCTGGGCATTAATGAGAATGGCATCAGCTTCCCCTTGTGCTAAACGGCGTACCTCTTCCGCATGGAAAGAAGCACGGGCCTGATCTTCTTGTGCAACCTGCTTGGCTTCGACAGCAGCCGCATATTCGGGCGAAAAGCCAATATCACGCAGTAAAAATTGGTCAAGAATAAGCCCTTTCAAGGCGAACTCGTCACGCAGCAGCCGTTCCAGGGTGGATTCTAAATCCTTGCGGGCCGAGCTATTGACTTCAGCAACCTTGAACTGGGAGACCTGGGTGCGGACGTTGCCGCGAATGAGGGGGCGTACAAATTCCTCAATATAGCGATCTTGCCAATCCACGTGAATCAACACAGCTTGATCGACATTGATACGAAAAATGACGGATGTATCGAGAAAAACCTCCTGCCCATCGCTGGTACGGGCGCGGATACTGTCGTCGCCGATTTCATCTCCCTCTGTAAGCCCAGCCGACATGGTATAGGTTTGCCAGGAAATGGGATAGAGTTCGACATTTTCCACAAAAGGGACAATGAGGTGAAAGCCGCCGCGCAGGGGGAGAGGGCGCACCCCGCCGGGCGAAACGGCCGATACCACAACCCCTACCTGCTGCGGCAGCACAAAAACAACAGCCATGCTCAACAAGTTGATGCCCAAAACGAGCAAAAAGGGCAGCAAAATGCGGTATGAAAAGAGGCGCACCAGCGCAATAACAACCCCTTCATTTAACACCCATAATACAAAACGGGTGATGGTGTAGATGATGAAGATGCTGGTTGTGATTAAGGCGAGTCCATTTAAGAGACTATCAACGTTGCCAATGATACTATTTGCCACAGATCCTCCTAAGCTGTGCTTTCCACACGCACATATAGCTCACCTTTCAGCAGCATCATGCGGGGGGTGACGGTGTCGCCGACGGTGAAATGCAGTGGTGGATCAACAGGCTGGCGTGCCATATTGCTTCCCAAAGACCAGTCCAGGATTTCGGCTTCGCCAAAGGTCACTTTTCCCGTTACCGAAACAAACGCGCCTTGCCGAAAAATGACTTCATCACCCACCTGTAGATCGGCAAAGGGAACTTCCATTTCTACGTCGTTACGCACCAGCCATATCTTTTCTGGCTTTTTGCCTGCTGCTTGATCAATCCAGTTTTGTATCCCTTCGCCAAGGATGTGTGAGAGTTCATACCCTTTTTGCTGCATTTTGGCACCTGTGAGGCGCGTGCGCTGGACAACCCATTGTAGGAGATTGGCGGTGAGGAGATGGTTAGAGGCCAAAATGCTGCTTAGAACCAGGGCAAGGATGATAGAGCTTCGTTTTTCTTCCTTGCCGGTCAGGGTGCCGATGGCTTCTTCATAAAGAGGCAGACTGGTATAAATATGCAGCGGAATGCTGGACAAGAGGAGCTGGGGAAAGGTGGTGATTGAACCAGCCACTGTCAACCCCAGGGCGAGTGTCGAGATGGCCGCATAATGCCGTTCTTTCTCTGTTTGTGTTTGCAAGGCACTTTCGGGCAGCGGTGAGACCGTTATTTCCCGATGGCGCGTCTTGCGCCACTGCTGCGCTGAGGCATACAGTGCGCCACCTACGAGTAATGTGTTGGTTATAATCATTGATTTGCCCCACTTGGTTGTGTGCAACTGTTAGATTTCATGCTTTTCGTTGGCTACTTGCTCTAATGCCATGTCCGATGAGTATATTGTAATTTATACAGGCGTCATTTCCGCGAAGATGGATATCCTTGCTTTGGCGGCATGGGTTCTCGCCTTCGCGGAAATGACAGGCCGTTTTCGCAACTTTTTCCGGCAGGCCTGAACAGTTGCATGTGCCTTATCATTCAGACCGATGCTCTCTGTTGCGGATCCAAGATATCACGTACGCCTTCGCCGAGTAAGTTAAACCCAATCACAGTGATCAAGATCGCTAAACCGGGAAAGGTGGACATCCACGGGGCATCCTGCAAATACAGCCGTCCTTCGCTCAACATCGCTCCCCATTCCGGTGTTGGTGGCTGGATGCCAAAACCGAGAAAGCTGAGGGCAGCAGCCGTGAGCAGTGCTGCCGGTAGCGTCAATGTTACCAGCACCAAATTGGTGGCGATAACGTGGGGCAGGACATGGTGCTGCAAAATGCGAATATGGCCGCTGCCCAGAGCCACGCTCGCCTGTACAAATTCCCTCTGCCGCAGGGACATCACCTTTGCCCGCGTAATGCGGGCAAAGGGTACCCAACTGACAAGGGCAATGGCAATCACCGCATTGATCATCCCCGAACCAAGAGCAGCCACCACGCCCAAAGCCAAGACAAGCGGCGGAAAAGCCCAGACCACATCGGTCACCATATTCAGCACCAGATCCAGCTTGCCACCAAAGTAGCCGGCTACAACCCCCAGCGGCACGCCCACGCTCACCTCAATCGTGACAATAACAGCGGCTATCAGCAGCGCAATCCGCGCCCCGTGCAGCAGCCGACTGAAGATGTCGCGGCCGAGGCTGTCAGTTCCCAGCCAAAACTGGTGGCTGGGAGCCTCGCGAATAAAGTCGAGATGGGGTTCATCAACAGGATAGGGGGCGAGCCATGGCGCCAAGATAGCCGCCGTGACAATGAGCAGCAAGAGAAACAAACCAGCCATCGCCGACCGATGGCGACGCAGTCGCTGCCAAGGCTCGTGCCACCAAGCGGGGGCGATCAAAATGCTGGCTTCCCGGTCATTTGTTAGCAAAGCCGCCAGCGGTTCGTTTGTTGTTGGGTCGGAAGAGGTCATGTGTGTGTGCTCCTTGGGTCTAACCGAGCCGCCACCACATCTCCAAGGATATTGGCTACCACGGTGCTGAGGGCGAAGATCAAAAGCAAGCCTTGGACAATTGGAAAATCCTTTTTCAGCAGCGCATCATACATCAAACGGCCGATTCCCGGCCAGCCAAAAATTGTTTCGATAATCACCGCCCCGCCAAAGATCAGCGGAAGGCTCAGAAAGAGCAGGGTGGTAATGGGGACCAGCGCGTTACGGAGGGCGTGGCGGAAATAGACGATCCGCAGCGGCAGCCCTTTGGCGCGGGCAACAAGGATGTAATTTTCCCCCAGGACCTCCAACATCGCTGACCGCGTGAGGCGGGCGAGGGCACCCATTTGGGGCAAGGAGAGGGTGAGAGTAGGCAGCACCAAGGCCAGTGCCCCTTCATGCCCCGAAATCGGTGTCCAGCGCAGCCGAATGCCAAAGATGACAATCAGCATCATGCCGAGCCAAAAACCGGGCATGGAGAACCAGAAGAGGGATACGTAAGAGATGAGATGATCCAGCCACTGGTTGTGTTTTGTAGCGGCCAGCACGCCTAGCGGAATGCCTAGCAGCAGGCTAACAACGAGGGCGGTAAACGTCAGGCGCAGTGTAAAGGGGAAGCGTTCGACGATCACTTCGGCGACAGGCCGTTTTAAGGCAATAGAAACGCCCATGTCGCCCTGGAGAACTTGCCCCAGCCAACGGCCGTATTGCGTGGCAATGGGCTGATCGAGTCCCAACTGCTCCCGAATCTCGTCTAGCCGCTCCTCAGAAGCGCGGTTGCCAGCCATGATGCGTACCGGGTCGCCCGGCACAAGCTGGAGGATGGCAAAGACAACGGCCGTTACGCACAGAACGACGGGAATGGCCAAAAGAAAGCGTTGGGCGAGATATTGATACATCAGGAAAATGGTGAATGCTTAATGGTGAATTGTGAAGTTTCTTCCGTTCATCATTCATTGTTCACAATTCACCATTCATAATTGCCGCTTAGGGTTCCTTTACCACTGTATCATTCAAAAAGATGGGGAAGCCGTTAAAGACAGGCCCCTCAACGTTGTTGCGAACGGCCGTATAGCGCACTCCTTGCCACAGCGGAATCTCCACCACATCATCAAGCAGCGTTTGCTGAATCTCGGCATAAGCGGCCGTTCGTTCCGTTGTGTCGAGGAGATAGCGAGCAGCCGTCATGGCATCAACCAGTTCAGGATTTTCATATTTAGGGAAGTTCCAGAAGGGCGCGGCAAAGACCAGCGACAAAATATCAGGATCGGGCCAGCCATAGCTATCAAAGCCCATATCATAATCACCAGCTACCATTGCCTCGTGAACCGCGTTGTCATCCAGTTGCGCAATCTGGAGGTCAATACCGACCGTTTTGAGCTGGTTTTGCAAAACTTGGCTCACCTGTTGCTGCGCTACATTGTTAGCCCCAACGAGAATCTCAACGCTGAAGGGGGTGCCATCTTTTTCAACAACGCCATCCCCATCCCCGTCAATCCAGCCAGCCTCGGTCAACAGTGCTTGCGCCGCCTCAAAATCATGCGGATGTAGCCCTTGGCCATAGCTTTCTGTCTCGGCACTATAGGCCACCATGCCGGGCGTGATAAACGTATACATTGGTGAAGCACCTTCCACCACCTTGATCAACTCGTTGCGGTTGATGGCTTTAGCGATGGCCTGCCGCACCAGCAGATTAGAAAAAGCGGGGTGGTTGAAGTTCATGGCGAGATTGGTTACACCGGTTTGTGGGGTTTCAAAAACCGTGATCTCTGGATTGTCTCGCAGACGGTCAACGGACGAAACGGGAATATTGATTGCCATATCGATGTTGCCTGCTTCTAGCTCACCGACAAGGGTCAACCCTTCGGGAATCATGCGCACCAGCAGTTCTGCCAGATGGGGTGGCCCTTGATTCTCGACCAGCGGTAGATTAGTCTGGTAATTGTCATTGCGTACTAGCAGCAGGTCACTGCCTGGCGTGAATTCTGCAACCATAAACGGCCCGCTGGCGATGGGATTGATAGCAAAGGCTTCATTCCCGGCTGCTTGCGCTGCGGCTACATTCCACGGCCCTCCAAACGTGCTGTTCAGAACCGTTAGGAAAGCGGCTGGTGGGTTAGAAAAGATGAGTGCCAACGTCGTGTCATCGATCACATTGACATCTATCAAGGCTTCAAAGTCGCTAGCGTAGGGGCTAACCTCTTTGTTGCGGAACATAGCATCAGCCACCGCCTGGGCATTAAGGGGGTCACCATTGGAGTAAACGGCACCTTCGGGCAGGACAAAAGTCATTGTCTTGCCGTCTTCCGAAAATTCCCAGCTTTCAGCAAGATCAGGCAGCAGCTCACCCGTTTCAACATCAATGCGCAGCAGAGACTGACCGATCTGTTCTGTCGTCATCGGACCTCCAGAAAATGCTTGCTGGGCATCGAGAATATCTTCGAGAAACGGCACGCCAACAACGAGGCGTGAGTTGGTTGCCATAGCGGAATCGCTTTCTTCGCTTTCTGCTGGTTCACTTTCAACGGCCGTTTCGCTTTCCTCGGCAACGTTTTCTTCACTTTCTGCTGGTTCACTGTCGGTCGCAGCTTCGCTGTCCTCAACCGCACTCTCGCTGCTTTCTTCTGGTTCGCTGGCGGCTGTCTGGGTGTCGCTCTCTACAACCGTTTCAGTTTGTGTTGCGGGTGGAGTGCAGGCGGCAATGAAGATGCCACATAGCATGACGATGGTAATTAGTTTCAAGACATTGGCTAAAGTTAATTGTTTCATGGCTTATTTTCTCCTGTTGGTAATTGGCCTAAATCTTCTTCTGCGTTTAGTTGGCTTAAAGTTGTCTCATTGTTCTCCTGATCTTCTTTATACTTCCACAAGGGGCGCATGGCGTTGGCCATGCCGACCCACAGACTGCCTTCAAAAATGAGTGTAGCTCCCAAAATGCCCAAATTGAGGAAAAAGACCCCCGCCCAAATGCCCAACCCAGGAATAACAGCGAGCTTATAGGTTGTGTCCAAATTCTTTTCCATATCACGTGCGAGTTGGAAGATGAAAGGCAGTTGTTTGAGCGTGCTGTCCATTAGCACAATTTGGGCCGTGTCCATTGCTATGGTTGTTGAACCGCGCAGCGAGATAGAAACGTTGGATTTTTTGAGGGCAATAGAGTCGTTGATGCCGTCACCGATGAAGCAAACGGCGCGTCCCTCTTGCTGTAGCTGCTCGACTAGCTGGGCTTTGTTTTCGGGTAGGGTATTGGCAAAGTAATTGTCAATACCTAAAGTCCGTGCCAAGGCTTGGGTTGGCCCTTCCTGGTCTCCGGAAATGATGTAGAAGTCAATGCCGTATTGGCGTAGCTCGTTGATAATTTCTTTGGCTTCGGGTCGAATGGTTGGCTGTAGCTCAATGGCACCGGCTAGCTGGTCGTTGATGGCGACCAGCACGAGGGAGTGGCCGTAGGTGTGGCTGGTTGTTTGCAAGGCTTCGACCTCTGAACCGAGCGGAATCCCCTCCAGCGTCATGAAGCGGTCGCTACCGACGCGAATGCGTTTGCCTTCGATGGTTGCCTGTAGCCCGTAACCAAGGTCATAGCGGCTTTCATCTAGATCGGGGAAGGCGACTGCTTGTTCTTTGGCATATTCCAGAATGGCGCGGGCGATGGGGTGAGATTGATGCTGCTCCACGGTGGCCGCGTAGCGCAGCACGTCGGCGGCATCAAAGTTGGTGAAGGTGTGGATGTGGGTGATATGGGGTTGGTCAAGGGTGAGGGTGCCGGTTTTGTCGAAGACGATGGTGTCGATCTCGGTGAGCAGGTCGAGGGAACGGCCGTCTTTGACCAAAACGCGCTTCCGAGTAGCGACCGATAAATAGTTCCTAAGTGCCAGCGGGCCGCAGAGCCAGATATTCAGCCCAAGCATGGTGCTGGTAATAGCCACTGCCCCAGCCCACCCGACAAACAGCCATGCTAAACCGGCAGCCAAGTAGGTTGGTGTCACCGACTTGCTTGCTATCTGCTGTGCCTTGCTCAAAATTGACATTTGATAGCTGGCCGTTTTTTGCAGCATTTCGCCAATTTGCGCTGCTACTGTGGCCTGACCCGTCTTCTCAACCCGCACCTCAATCTTGCCAGCTAGCACCACCGTCGCCGCCAGGACATCGTCGCCAACCCCCTTTTCGGCTGGTTGCGATTCCCCCGTAAGGCGATGTTGGTCGATAGAGGCGTAGCCATTAATGATGACACCATCAACGGGAATCATTTGCCCGGTACGAACGATGAGGATATCGGCCACTTCGAGTGCATCAAACGAGATTTTTGTTTCCACGCCTTGGCGCAAGACCCAAACGTAGGGGGGGAGCTGCCCAAAGATATTGACAAGCTGTCGGCGCGACTGCACTTCGCTAATGTAGTTCATTTTTTGCCCGACATTGGTCAAAATGAAAATGACACCGCCCAGTGTAAAGTAACCGCCAAACCAAAGCAGCGTCTGATTGGTTGCTATCAGCGAAAAAAATGTGAGTCGTCGTTCCTCTTTAATCGAAGAGTAAGCCCGTTGGTAGATATCACGGACGAGGTAGAGGGCTAAGGGAACACAGGTGGCAAACTGTACGGCAAAGGGTAGTGATGCGGTGGCTATGGCCACACCTGTTATGAGGCCGGACAAGGCGAGCTTGCGGTTAATTTGGCGTTCATATGGTGTTAAAATGATGTTGTCGTCATCACCAATTTCTAATTCTTCCAGCAGCGCATGACGTTTCCCCTGGAACAGCGGATCGATTTTGGTCTTCACGAATTGCTGGTATGCTTCTTCAGTGTTGCTGAGCGCGGTCACCAATGATTGTTTGAGGGGCTGTCCTTGCTGGCGCAGATACTCAAGGGAGGAAAGTGCGGGGTGGTTTTCATGACCATTGACCGCAACATCGTTGCTGGCGTGGTTGCCATTGCTGTAGGCTGTGGGGAAGGCGGTGATAAAAACAGCTTGCTGCTGACTGTTGTGGCGCTTGTATAATAATTTCCGAGTGCTAAAGAGACTGGCTCCGGCTCCGGCTACGGTTAGGGTGAGAAGTGTCAACATATAAATTTTTCCTGTTACTTGATGCTGTGTTGACCATTATCAACTTGGTCGAGCGCCCAGGTTAGCAAACGGCCGATAATCTCATTCTCGCTTTTCCCCTGCCGTTGCGCCAACTCGGCCACGCGGTCCATGAGGCTGCGATTGATGCGGTAGGTCTTGCGGGCGGGGGCTGGTGCCGGTTCTTCGGCAAAAGCTTCTGGCGTAGCTGTCAATTGGGCTTGATCCGTCCAGCTTCCCAGCTTCTTTTCCAGCGACTGTTGTTTCTTTGTCATCGGGTTATGCTCCATATAGCTCTGCGGCTAACTGCCGGTACGCTCTGGCGCCTGTGGATTGAGGCGCATAAATGCCTACGGGCTGCCCATCCAGCGAGGCCTCGGCGACGGCAACGTTGGTGGGAATGACAGTCTGGGGAATGAGGTTGCCAAAGCGTTCCCGTGCCGCATTTTCCACCGATTGTGTCAGGGTGACGCGCCGGTCATAGAGGGTGAGGACGATGGCTTTGAGCGTCAGGGTTGGGTTGCCTTTGCGTACTAGGTTGATGAGCTGCAAGGTGTTGTCTACTGCCTGGAAGGCGTAGGGCTGACACTGCAAGGGGATGATGACTTCATTGGCGGCGGTTAGGACGTTGAAAGCGAAAAAGCCGAGGCTGGGCGGGCTGTCTATGATGATGGTGTCATAGCTGGCGGCAATTTGCTGGATGACCTCTTTGAGCTTGTCGTTGCGGTCGTAGTGGGCGGCGAAGATTTGCTCGGCGAGGGCAAGATCGAGATGGCTGGGGAGAAGATGAAAACGGCCGTTGGCCGCAGATGCGGTCACAACAGCCTCACTCGTGCGCTCCACATTGTGCAGCGCATGATAAATCGTTGTCCGCTCTGCCGCCGGGTCAAGCCCACAGCCCAGCGTCAAATTGGCCTGCGGGTCAAAATCAACGGCCAAAACGCGGCGCGTCGCTGACAATTCATAGGCCAGATTTTGGACAAAAGAGGTTTTGCCCGTCCCTCCCTTGTGGCTCACCACGGCAATAATGTCTGTCAAAGCGTTTACTCCATCAACATCCTGGCTTCGTTAATCCAGGCAGCGACATCTGGCGTCAGTTTGCTGTTGGGGGCAACAATGGCAATCAGTTGTTCGGGTGCCGTTTGCGCCAGATTTGCGTAGGTGAAAATGCCGGCCTCGTTGAGACGACGGGCATAGACCGGGCCAATCCCATGAATTGTTTCCAGCTGATCCAGCACAATCTCAACCGGTGCAGCCTGGGGCGCGTTGGATTCCTTCGGCACTGCTTGTTTACGCTGGAAAATTGACTTGAAGCGAGCCGGGGTAAGATCGCCGCGCCGTTTGTATAGTTCCCAGGTGGTGCCACCAGCGACGGCGCCAATGGCAAAAGTTGTGAAGATACCCATCTGTTTCCTGCCTCCTTGCTTGTTATGATTGACTGGTTGCAACGACTTCGTTGTTTATTTCGGCCGTTTTGCCATTGCGCTGCAGCATGGTTTTAACGGATTGCTCCATTTTGTGGCGTACTTCGGCCAGCGACGGGCGCGGTGTTGATTCGCTTGCGGCTGGTGTGTTGAATTCTAGCAGATCGTCGCGCACGGCAAAGGTGAGCCGGCACGCTTCCAGATAATAGCCGACTACTTGGGTCAACGTGTTGTTAAGGTCGGGCTTGTTTGCCACCTGCTCCTGTAACAGCCAATTCAGTTCAAAGCCCATGCTCGCGCAGAACTCGTCAACAAACCGGGTGAGGACGGCCAGGTGGTCTGGGGAGAGGGAGCGGAACCAAACGGCCGTTTCTCTATCCATCTCAATCGCCGTTGTGGCCCAGGCTGCAAACGCTTGCGGGGTAGGCGGCTGCGGTCGTTCTGGTCGTAGCCGTTGCCAAGTCGCCTGTAGCTGTTGACTGGCACGTTCACGCAAACGGCCGATCTGTGAAGGCTGCGTGTCGCTTGTTTCCCGACGTTGCCGCCACCACCTTTCCAGCCTTTGGCTGCGAACCATTAGAAAAACCAGGCCCACCAGAAGGGCAATAAGTAGAATCACTTTAACCATAATTATTTGTCCTTTGCAAGAGAAAATCTTGTTGAGATGTTGCTAGAAATCTCTAATCCTGTTTGCTTACCTGCCACAGCGGCAGCATTGCATTAACCACGCCAGCTCCCAACCCTAAATTCATCAAGCCGACAACCGACAAAAAGCTGGCGTGGAAGATAAATATGCCACCAAGTATTACCACACCAGGAATGATCGACCAGGCTAAATTCATATCCATATTGCGCTCAAACTTCTGCCCCAAATCGAGTAAGGGCGGCAATTGCACGAGGTCGCCATCCATAAAAACAATTTGGGCGGTATCGGTGGCGGCCGATGCCGCACCGCGCAATGAGACAGAGACATTGGCTTGGCGAAGCGCAATGGCATCGTTGATGCCGTCGCCGACAAAGCAGACCGTCTTGCCGCTGCTTTGCAACTGCTCAACAAGAGTTGCCTTGTTTTCAGGCAGTGTATTGGCAAAAAAGGTGTCGATTGCCAATTCTTGAGCAAGGCGGCGGGTAGGTTCCTCTTGATCCCCTGAGATGATGACCGTATGCAAGCCGCGTGCCTTCAGGTTCGCAACAATGGCTGCTGCTTCAGGGCGAATGGTGGGATGGATTTCAATGGCACCAACAAGTTTCTGGTTGAGGGCGACCATGACCAGTGAGTAGCCTTGCCCTTGACACTGTTCTTGCAGGGCGTAGGCCGTGGCTGGTAGTGTAACCCCTTCTAGGGTCATAAAGCGGTCGCTGCCCACACAGAGAGTGCCACCCTGAATAGTGACTTTTAGGCCGTAGCCAACTTCATAGCTGGCATGGTCGAGGGGTGGGGGTACAAGCTGGCGGGTTTTGGCTTCAGCTAGAATGGCTTTGGCAATGGGATGGCTTTGCCTGTCTTCGGCAGCGGCGGCATAGCTTAAAACCTCTGTCGCTGTCAATTGGCCGAAGGTGTGTATGTTGGCAACATGGGGCTGTTCTAGTGTGAGGGTTCCGGTTTTGTCGAAGACGATAGTGTCAATGCTGGCAAGGGTTTCGAGGGAACGGCCGTCTTTTATCAACACGCCCCGATCCGAGAAAATCTGCAAGAAATTTAACATGCTGATGGGGCTGAGAAGGCGTAAATTGTAGCCAAAGCCGGCGAGCAGCACACCCATACTGCCGCCGACACCGGCAATGGGGAAGGCGACGACGCTTAAGATTAGTGTCGGAATGAGGGTGTCATCTATTATTTTATCGCTGCGGGAAACGGCCGTTAGTTCAAAATCGGCCGAATTGTTCAATATCTCTCCAATCTTGGCCGCTACCGTTTCATTTCCTGTCTTCGTCACGCGCACAAAAATTTTGCCCGACAAGACCGTTGTCGCTGCCAGCACCTCATCCCCAGCCTCTTTTTCCGCTGGCTGGCTTTCCCCCGTCAGGGCATGTTGGTCAATAGAAGCAATGCCGTCCACGATGATACCGTCAATCGGAACGGTTTGACCCGCACCAATAACAATTACATCGCCTGCCTCAATTTGGGCAAAAGGTAAGCGAATTTCAACGCCATCAACCAGCACCCAGGCAAAATGGGGCTGCGTTCCCATGATGTTGCTCAAGTTTTGGCGCGACTGATGGCGCGTTTTGGCCAGCAGCTTGCGGGCTAACTGGAAGGCTGTGATGCCTACGCTCGCTTCAAACCAAAAGCCGCCTATGGCTGATCCGCTCACTAGCAGCGGGTAAATAATGAGGGAGTTGAGCTTTTGTTTTTGCACAAGGTCAACATAACATTGTTTGACAAACGGCAATTGGAGGTAGATGATACCGGCCGCACCAACGCCTACAAGAAGAGGGAAGCCTAAATTGCCGACGACAACGGCGGCCATGGATCCCAAACTAATGGCGAGGTTTCGGTTGGCTTGGCGTTCGGCGTCGCTAATTTGGGGGGCGATGGCTTCTGGGTTAAGCGTTTCTAATTGTTGCTGTCGTTGGCGTCCTGTGAAAGCGGAAACGGCCGTTTGCCATAGGCTCTGCTGCGTTTTTTTATCCTGCACTTGTAGTGCCTTGATCAGCGACTGCCGCTTTTTACGCGACTGACCAAACCAATAATTATGTTTGTGATGGTTGCTTGAATGGGTTAGCATCGTTGACCTGTTATCAAAATCTTGAAAAATAAGTTTGCGCCGCTCCATAAATGGTGTCAAGAATTCTCGTGCTTTGTCCGATTGCAGCCGCTTGAGGAAATATATCGTCAGGCTACCTTTTTGTCACGCTTCAGAATCTGTTTTCGAGGATTTGGAAGCGTGAGTAGGGGGTTGGCGTAGGGCATGGGCAGCAAGCAGGCTCCCGGCCAAAATGCCACCGTTGATGAGCAACATCGCGGGCGAGAGGAGTGAGGTGCTGGGGAGAATGCCTTGCCGAATGGAAACGCCAATGGAGATGAGGACGATGGTGCTAGGAATAAGACCAAGGGCAGTGCCGAAGAAAAACGGCCGTTTGGTGACACCAGTTTATAGAGCCGATACAAGCCTATAGTGTTGGTTTACCTGTGTCATTGGATACCACTGCCTCCCCAGCAAGCCGTTGTTGGCGCACAAAGGGCAACATAGCGTTGCCCACACCCGCCGCAAACCCTAACTGGTTCAAGATAATGGATTGAATGAGACCAAAATGCAGGAGAAAAGCACCGCCAATACCCAGCACACTCGGCACAACAATTGCTGCAAAATTGACCTTCATATTCTCTGTAAAATCATCGCCAAGCTCAAAAAGAGTTACAAGATGCTGCAAACTCTCATCCATAAGAACGATCTGTGCCGTGTCAGTGGCAATGGTCGAGGCACCACGTAGTGAAATGGAGACATGGGCTTGTTTCAATGCAACTGCATCATTAATGCCGTCACCAATATAACAAACCGTTTTACCCTCTGCTTGAAGCTGTTCAATGATCTCTGCCTTTTGCTCAGGCAATGTCTCTGCAAAGTAATGCTCAATACCCAGATCAAGAGCAAGTTTTTGCGTCGGTGCCGCGTGGTCACCAGAGATGATATAAAAGTGATCAATGCTGCGTTGGCGTAACTGGGTAAGTATATGGGGTACTTCCGGGCGAACGGTAGCATGAATTTCCAGCGCACCAATCACCTGCTCATTAACTGCAACCAAAATAAGAGAATGTCCCTGATGATGGCACATCTCCTGTATCCTGCTCATCCTCTCTGGGATTATCACCCCTTCCAGCTCCATGAAACGCCGACTACCAACTCGTAGCAGTCGCTCTTCCTGTACAACTTTTAGACCAAAGCCGACTTTGTAATTTGCCTCATCAACATGGGGAATAACGAGATCGCGGTGTTGTGCTTCTTCTAAAATAGCATGGGCAATCGGGTGTGTTTGGCGGAATTCAGCAGCGGCAGCCAGGCACAATATCTCATTGTCAGAATAACCATCACCGCAATGAATCTGGTCAATATGTGGCTGTTCCTGGGTCAACGTTCCTGTCTTGTCAAAAACAATCGTATCCACTTCACGCAGTGCATCCAGAGCGCGGCCATCTTTGATGAGTACACCCTTTTTGCCTGCCAAGCTCAAGTGGTTAAGGATACTGATAGCTCCGATAACAGATAGACGATAACCAAAGTGTGCATTTAAGATAACCAACGCCCCCATCGGCCCAATCAGGGGAACACTAAGCGCACTGATTGCTAGTGTAGGAATAATGGTGCGGTCAGCAAAAGCTTCGGCACGCAGTTGCAAGGCAGATTTGAAGTTGCGTGCCTGATTGAGCGTTTCAGCAATACGTGCCACGGTAGTTTCCATGCCCGTCTGTTCTACCTGTACTTGGATCGTGCCCATTAGCACCACGGTTGAAGCAAAGACTTTTGCATCTTTCTCCTTTTCCACTGGTTGTGCTTCTCCAGTAAGAATATGTTGATCAATTGAGGCAATGCCCTGAATGATTGTGCCATCAACAGGAATGGTTTCGCCCGCGCTAACCACCACAATGTCGTTCACCTGTACATGCTCAAAAGGCACTTCAACCACGGTCTCATCAATCAGGAGCCAGACTTTGCGCGGCTGAAGCTGGTAGACATCAAAGATGCTCTTTTGGGTATCATCATTGATTTTGTTCAGAAGCAACAACCGCAGGGCATTGAACACAACCGCCAAGTTACCAGCAACAAGATACCCTTGTGTCACACAAGCGGCAGACATAACGGCAATCAAAACATCCACATTGGGTTTTTTCTCTTCTCGCAGAGCCTTGTAGGCACTGGCCAAGACAGGTGTTGCCCCATAAAGAAAGCCGGCTGTACTGAGAAGACCCAGAGGCGTAAACATTGGTGCGCCCAGCAAGCTAACCCCTAACGATGCGGAAGAAATAGTCAACAATTTCTTCAGTTGCCCAGCACGCTTTTGCCTAATTTGGACATCCACATTGGTGATACCCTTGGCTGGTGCTGTTGCAGCCGAATTTTGCGCCTGTAGTTGCGTGATCAATGATCCTTTACGTCTACTTGGTACCCTACGAATCTGGGGCAAGGTGTTGAGGAAAGCAGATAAGCTATTTGCCAAAGTCATTTTCCATTTCTCCTACTTCGCACGATGGATGCTCAAGTCCCTACCCCAGCTGTGGTGCAAGGAATGCTTCCTCATTTTTGGAGTTTGCTGGCTTAGATTGGCGCAAGTAATGGGCGACAACAAGGCTTCCTGCCAAAATGCCACCGTTGATGAGCAACATCGTGGGCGAGAGGATTGAGGTGCTGGCGAGAACGCCATTGCGGATAGCCGCCCCAACAGAGGTGAGGACGATGGTGCTGGGGATGAGACCAAGTGCGGTGCCGAAGAAAAACGGCCGTTTATCAATTTCTAGCCAGCCACAGGCGTAGCTGACAAATTCATGCGGTAAATAAAGCAGGCGCGTAATCAAAACAGACTCAAACGGTCTTTCTTGCAGCGGTTTCAGGTAGGGGGCTAATGTTGATGACGAAACAGGTTCAGACAAAACGGGCTTGTTTGTCGTGCGCTGTTTGAGCCGATACCCAATTTCGTAAGCAATCATCCCCCCGGCCGTTTGCGTGACCGTCGTCAGCACAATGCCCCCAGCAAGGCCAAAAAGAATGCCGCCAGCGATGGCAACGGCCGTTGCCGGGAAGAAAGCCACCGGCAGCAGCGTTGCGCCGACACCATAGACCAGCGTTGTGTAGGGGCTGGCATCGGCGAAGCGGATAAACTGCTGCGCCAGCGGGACAACGCTTTTGCCTGCCACCCACCACCAGCCAACAGCGGCCGTTGCCGCTCCCGCCACAACCCCCGTCACCAGCCATGAGCGGCGCGGTTGAGGGGGCTGGTCATCGGTTAGGGCCTGGAGAAAAGACGGCCGTTTCTGCTTGCGCCCAAAGCCATATTTTGTTGACCAATGCTGACCGGTTGGTGCTGGTGTTTGCCAAGCTTGGATGAGGGTTGTAGACATAGGCTGTTTATCCGTTTGGCTGAATATCAACCAACAGTCTCGCTTTATCTTTGACGGGGTGATCTATTTCTGCTTGTGCCTGACTTGTGGAGAAAAACGGCCGTTTTGCCCCCCGCGTCCGCCACAATAAACCACTGTAGTTAAACAATGTCGAGTAGAACAGACCCAAATGGGCAACGACCGTCGTGCTAACATCGGCGAGATCAAACCAGACAGGCGTTGATAAATTTAACGCCTGCTGCTGCTGCAACTGAGCGGCTCCGGCAAAAAACCGGTGGAGCGTGGTCAGGTTGCCGTCGAGCAAAATGACCTGCGCGGCGTCCTCGGCGGCCGTTGCCAACCCATTGAGTGAAATTGCCAGACGCGCCTCGGCCATGATCTCTGCGTCGGCGAGGCCGTCGCCCACATAGCAAACGCGCTGCCCGGCCGCTTGCAGCGTGGCAACCGTGGCCGCTCTGTCGGCAGACGGGATTATCTCGTCTACACCGGCGGCGGCCAGCCATGATTGGGGTGTTCCCACAACAACGATTTTGATGTCCTCATTGGCTATCTCTTGGGCAGCGGCAAGCTGCTGGCGAATGGCGTCGAGCAGGGTTTGCTTGTCAGCCTGTTCCAGCAGCAGGCTGGCATCCAGCATCAGAACAGTGCTTGAAGTGGCCGTTTCCAGAGAACGGCCGTTTTTCACCACCATCCCTTGTTCAAGAGCCTGACGCATAAACTCTTGCACCGTTGTCGGGCCAAGGGTTGGCAGATGCGCCCCAAAGCCAGCCATCAGAAATGAAGCAGCGCGATTGGCTCCATAAAACGGAAGCGTAACCACAAAGGCTCCCAGCATCCAGGGTGCCATTTGGTTGGCACTCGCTTCGCCGCGCTGCTGTGCGCTTGTCTTTTGGGCAGCGACCTGTTCAAGGTGCTGGCGTATTTCTGATGCGGGTTGTTGGGCAAACACGTTATCGAGGGTCTGTGTCCACTTTTGGCGGGAACGGCCGTTCCACTTTTGCGCCACACTAAACAAAAAAGCATCCAGAGCGGCAATCCCGTAAAAATTCATCACCACGCAAACACCCAACCGCGTCGTTACAAGCACCGGGTTGGTAATGCGTTGTTCTTCGCGTAACGTGCGATACGCCACTTTGAACGTTGGCACAAAGACAAACAGCGATAGCGGCAAGCTCACCGTTGCCAACACGGTTGCCGACGGGAACAAGAGGCTCGTCGTCGCCATCCCCAAAGCGGTGGAGGCAATCAACAAATCACGATCCAGCCACACTTGTGCTGGATCGCTCTTCATCTGTTCAACAAAAACCTCCTGTCGGCGTCGCCGAGGGTGGTAGCTTTGTCCTAAAAGGTTCTTTACCGGAGTGCGTCTTGGCCAATACATAGTGTCCTGGGGTGCAGGAAGCGCAACTTCTCCCGGAAGTTGCGCTTCCCATTGTTATGCTGAAGCGGCCGTTGCTTCGGCGACCGTCTCACTCGCCTCCACTACCTCAGGCTTCGCATCACCTGCACCTTTCTTGCGCCGCCCCACGTTTCGCACCGATTGCCCCAGGTTGCGAACCGTTGACGCTGACTTCTCGCGCACAGAGGCAACCGTTGGCCGATCTTCCTTCGCTTGCCACTTGTCATAAGCCCACTTGACACCGCCGCCAACTACGGCACCGGCTAAAAATGTTGTTACTACTGCCATCATTTTCTCCTTTTTTATGGAAACTAAAATTGTAGATACTCGTTTTTCGCGTAATTGCGATGGTACATATGTTGAAACCCGACGCGAGTAAATATGGTTCGCGGCGGTAGGCGCATTGTTCATTACCTGTACGCCAGGATGCTATCTTGTCACTTTTTGCCTCAGATAATGCTCAAAGGCCCATGAACTGCGCGATGATATTACGCTGAATGTCAGATGTTCCTGAATAAAGCGTGCCGCCAATTGCATCGCGCAAATCGCGCTCCACCTCAAACTCGGTCGTGTAACCATAACCGCCGTGAATGCGAATCGCATCCAGGCTCGACTCGACAAAAACTTCGCTTAGATAAAGTTTCGCCATCGCCGCCTCCATGTGCGCCGGCTTACCCGCTTTTTTCAGCCAGGCCGTTTTGTAGAGCAGCAAACGCGCCGTCTCCAGCCGCACCTTCATCTCGGCGATGCGGTTGGAAACCGCCTGAAATTTACCAATCGGCCGATCAAATTGCCGTCGCGTCCGGGCGTACTGTACACATTGCTCAAGCTGTCGCTCCATCGCACCGACGTGTGCGCCTAAGATGCACGCCCGCTCCCATTCCATGGAGCTGTTGAAGATGGAGGCTCCCGCTCCTTCCCGTCCCAGGCGATTTTCGTCGGGGACAACGCAGTCTTGCAAAATCAATTCCCCCATCGGCGCCGTCCGCAACCCCATTTTTTCGATATTGTTGCCGACGCTAAAACCTGGCGTTCCTGATTCCACCAAAAAGGCGGTAATGCCCCAGCTTTTTTTCTCAGGCGCGGTGGTGGCAAAGACGACGGCGAGGTCGGCGACGGGGGCGTTGGTGACAAACATCTTCGTGCCGTTGAGCCGATAGCCGCCGTCGCATTTCTCGGCACGGGTGTGCATGGCAAACGTATCTGACCCCGACTCTGGTTCAGAAATACCGTGGGCGCCGATCAGTTCACCGGAAATTAACCGTGGTAAATAGCGTTCCTTTTGCGCGTCCGTTCCAAATTGGTAAATTGGGTGCTGCACCGCCCACATTTGCGCGTTGAGGGCAAAGAGCAAGCCGTTGTCCTTGCCGCCATAACCCAACCCCTCCATGACAAGCATCGTCGTCATGATGTCGGCCTGTGCGCCGCCATATTGTTCGGGGAAAGGCAATCCCAGCACGCCAAAGCTGGCGCATTTACGCCACCGCTCCTGCGGAAACGCCTCAAAGCGGTCATGTTCCGTCACGCCGTCGCTTAATTCGTTCTTGGCAAAGTCAACGGCTGCCTTTTTGTATTGTATTTGTTCCTCAGTCCAGCTAAAGTCCATGTTTGAGGTTTCCGTGTCTTACTTCTTTTGCATCAGTTTGCCTGCCAGCGTGCGATACACTTCTGCCAGGCTGTTATTCTGTCAAGCCTGCTGCGTCAAAAAGAAAGCGAATCGGAGAGATTTGTTTACTTTCGACCACCACCGACTGCACAATGGCTTTCTCGCCAAACAGCGCAATAAACGCCTCGCGTTCTGTCACCAGCAGGTCTATCTGTGCATGTTCGTCGTCTACGTTGGGTGTAATGCGGACGATGAGAGCAGTCGTCATTTTAGCCTCCTCATCCTCATCAGTAAACAGCACCGTTGCGTTTTGCTCAACCGCTATTGTTTCGACTTCCTCATTGGTGAATGTTGCTCGAATGAGGTTGTCGCTGGTTGTCTGGACTGTGCTGCTCGTCTCATAAAATGTCAAATTGCCAAATAACAGCCACAGCCCCGCCGCAATGAATACACCCACCAGCACCAGCAAGCGCAGGGAGCCAGCAAAAAACCGATCTCTGTTGATGATTTGCTCAGCCTGTGGGAAAAGTGTTTGTTGCGAGGTCATGGTTGTCCTCCTGACAGGAATATATCGAGCGGTGACCGCTGCGCGACAATGACTTTTACCTGGTCAATGGGCGTTCGTCCGCGAATGAGGCGCAGACGGTTTTCTGCTGTCACCGGTTCTAGCAATACCGTCCCCGTGTCAACTTGTAATACGATTGCAGGTAACACGTCGCTTTGCTGGCCGACTAGTTGGATATACCCTTCCTGTCCGACTTTGAGAGGGAGGTCGGGGGAGAATTCGGCCGAAATGAATCCATCCATCATCACTGTTACCGCATCACTGTCTACCGTCACATTAACTGTGGCGACAACTGACCAAAAAATGAGCAGGACAAACCAACCTGCCACGACCCAGCCCAGCGGTCGCAACGGCGTATACGCTTGCATGCGAAAAGAGGCGTGTGTTTTGGAAAAAGGGGTAGACATTATGGATGTGCAATGACCAACAGCGTTGGCGCACGACGAAAAACCGTTTTAAGCGAAATTGCCATTGTTTCGGGATCAAGCGATGCAAAGCTCTCATCCAGCACAACCAGATCCGCTTGTTGTAGCAGGGCGCGGGCGATGTAGATACGGCTGCGCTCGCCGTGTGAGAGATGCCAGCCGCGCTCTCCAACGCGCTCATCTAAACCACGCGGCATTCGGTCAAACAGATTGCCCAACCCCAAGTCGCGCAGGACGGATTCCGCATCTTCCAAATCTTTGGGCTGTGGCGGCCAGCGGCGGCCCATTAACAAATTGAAGCCGAGCGATGCGCTGATGATATGATTTTGGTGAAATTGCGGGACATAGACGACCCACCTGCGCCAGCGTGTTGAGCCAAGCGTGTGCTTGTCTAAGCCCCAAAGAAAGAGCAGCCCTTTTTGGGGACTGTAATGACCCGATAAGAGATAGGCCAGCGTTGATTTGCCGCCGCCTGATGGCCCTTCCAGCAACAGACGGTCGCCCACGTTGACCTTGACGCTTGCCTTTTGAATCACAAGGTTTTCTGCTTCGGGATAACGAAAGGCGATATTTTGGACAGTAACAAGCTGCTGTCCTTTTTGTACCGTTTTGGGTCTGAGTATATCTATATCCTGTTCGCCGTCATGAACAGGACGCTGGGCTCCCTTTTCAATCGGGGCGATTAGCTTCCAACCTGTCCATACTTCAATGATGCTACCCAACGTGTTTGTTAAAGAAGCCGTCTCAATCTTGGTATATAACACAATGGCAAAACCGATGGCGGCGGGGCCAGTTGGATTTTGGACAAAACTTGGAGCCAGCGCAGCAATGCCACCCAGCAGCCACATGACGGGCATCCAATCAAGATAAAATGCTTCAAAGCGTTCAAAGCGACGTTGGAGTGCAAAGTAGTGGGTTATCGCTGCATCATCCGCACTGTACCAATCATCCTCTTGCATGAGGCGCGTTTGATGCCCGTTCATGCGTTCCATGACCCCGTTGATCATCTCGGCATGGTAACTTGCAAAGGCAAAACGAAGGCGGTAGAGCCACCATCCGCCCGCAAACGCGACAATTGCCCAAGCGACTAAAACGGCAAGAATAAGAGGTGACCCAATGAACACCAGCACCACACCAACGACTATCAAAGCGGTGAGCGAGCGTATTAATCGGCTCGATATACCGCCGATATTGGTTAGAGGGCGTCCTTCAAATCCCCACGCGAGGAATTGCCCAGTGCCAAAGCGTTGCGTTTCTTGTGGTGTGAGCCGCAAAATACCATGAAATAACCGTTTTTTGACCAGTATGTTGAGCGTGACGTTGTAAATGGTCGTCACCCACTGATTTGCCAACTGGAATGGCATTTGCAGCAGCATTAATAGACAAACGAGCCAAATGTAGCTTGGTTCGATGAAGTTGTTAAACGTTGCGAGACCGATTAGCATTACAATCAGATAGTTAAGGCCGTTGGTAGCAAGTTGTAACAGAAAAGTAACGCCAAACATTTGGGGAATTTGCTCGTCAACGGCACGCGCCCACCAGCCAGCACCTGCCGAGCGCATCAACTGCCAGCATGGTTCGACTGTGGCAGTTGCCAACTGCTTGTTGAGCAACGCTTTGCGGAGTGTTGTCTGCTGTTGTGGGGCTACTTGCGCCAGGCGCGCAGCGATGTCGGCTTCCCAAGACGCTTCTAGTGCATCGGCAAGCGCAAAGCGAACTGTCTCTACAGATAGTTGTTCTAAACGGCCGTTTGGCCCCACCACAGCAACAGTCCGTCGGCCACCCTTGCAAATTGCCAACCAGCCACTCGTTTGCGCCACCTGCACCTGCACAATGGTGTTGTGAGCATGGTGGGCGAAAAGCGCAATCTCGCGGTAGGGGATGACAGTTGGTTCGAGATTGATCTGCCAACGCTGGGCAATATCAACAAGGTCTTCGGCCGATTCCGCCCCCACGCTTTCCTGTGCATTCACCCATCCCGCCTGTTTTGCCAACGCCAGAACCGCAAGATGCGCTTGCTCTGGTCGCCACAGCAGCGGAATTAGCTGTCCGTGTTGATCGGTGCGCGTGTCGTGCGTTCTGTTAGTTCGCCCGCGTCCAAGAGTAAATGTCGCCAACTTTCGTTCTCCCAAAGCTTGACACGCACCTGCTCTTCCTCTTCGAGCAGGGTGCGATAGCGTGAATCGGGCTGTGCCATCAACGTATTGGGATGGGCATCTTCAATGATACGCCCCTGTTCCATCACCAGTACACGCTCAAACTCAAGCGTATGGCTGACATCATGCGTGACGCAGATCAAGGTTTTGTCTTGCCAATAGGCGCGGGCGCGTTTAAGCAAGGTGTCCCGCTGGCGGCGGTCAATGCCGCGAAATGCCTCGTCAAGGATGACGAGTTCGGCTGCTGCACGATGAAGCCCACGCCCAAAGCGAATCCGCTGCCCTTCTCCCCCCGACACGAGCCGTCCCGCTTCACCCAACGGCGAGGCCAATCCGTGCGGCATCCGCTCCAAAACAGAAAGCAGATCGGCCTGCTCAATTGAGATATGAAGTAGGTCGCTCAACTCGCTTTGATGTGTGCCATACTGCAAATTGTGGAGCAGGGATTCATCCCATAGCTGCATGTTGGGATCGACCCACGCGGTGCGCTGGCGCAATTGGCAAAGATGTTCGTAGTCTAGCAACTTTCCGTCCACGAACAGTTGCCCTTTTGTGGCGTAGTGGCGACCGAGCAGCAGACTCACCAGCGTTGACTTGCCTGCCCCCGATGTGCCAACGATGGCGACATGCTCTCCCTTGCCAATTTCGACATCAATTTCATGCAGAATCGTTTGCTGCCCCAGTTGAACGCTCACGTTTGCCATCTTGATGTAAGGTAGTGAATCGTCCACAGCATTGTCAGCCTCTGGCAGCAAACGCTCTTCGGGAGGGGTTTCCAAGATGTTGCTAAAGCGGCTTGCCCTGGCGATGTTGTTTGTCACCGTTTGTGAGTCAGCGATCACACTACCCACCAACTGATTGAGTTCCATGATCCAGTAAAACAGTAAGAAGAGATTCACGGCAGAGCCACCACGATATGTGTAGAGCAAAAGCTGAAGCACGGGTGAGATGATGATAGGAAGTTGGAGGAGAGCCGAAATCGCCAGAAAAATTTTTTGTTGTGTCAAGGAGGCTTGCCCATATGCTGTCAACCCCTGTTCATACTCATAACGCACCGCTTGTTCGGCTCCATGTGACCAAATCGAGGGGCGACCGCGCACGCCATCCACGTACAGAACGCTGAGACGACCGTCGAGCGTCTGTGTGCGATAGGCAGCGAGAAAAACGTTTCGCATACCATTCGCAAATATCACCGAGCCGCCGTAAATAAAAAGATAGTTCACAATTGCCAGCGGCCAATCGATCCACAAAATACCGAGCGTGATAAAAATAAGACGCACCGCTTGCGAAAGGAAGGAATAAGCTGAATCCGTGAGTATGGGAACGCTCTGTAGATTATAAAGGCGGTCTACAATGTCGGCTGGCGATAACTTCTGGAAATACTGGTCGCTTAGGCGTGGCACAAAGGCAAAGACGGCCTGACGCAGGCGCAGATCGAATCTTCGGCCGAATCGTTGCACCTGATCATCTAACCCCCATGTCATGGTAAAATTCAGGAAAATGAACAGCAGCACCAGGGCAATTGCCGTTGTTCGTAGCTCAGGTGTGTCGAGATAGAGGCCAATTTCCATTAAGCCGCGCAGGATAACAGCTTCCAGGGAGACACCCACGGCTCCAATGACGATGGCACTGATGACGACGGCAGGATGAAGAACGCCTTCTTCTTGCAGGTATTGCCTGATGAGCGGAACCACGCCCCCTGATAGCCTGTTGCCTTGAGGGCCGCGCTGACCTTGGCCTTTTTGTTGCGGGTTCCCCTTTTGTTGCGGATTGCCTTTTGGTGGGGTAGCGGCTTCGCTCTTGATGGCAGGCGCAACGCATCCCAAAATCGGGATAGCCAGCACGCCTTGAAAGCGGTATTGCTTGCCATCTTCCTGTACAAGCTGGTGTGTTGCGGGAATTGCGGTGAGCGCGTCTTGTTCCGCGAGAAAGTTGGTGAGCCACTCTTCTGCCTGTGTGCCACGCCGTACCCCATCTGAGACCATTTCCTCAACTAAACGGGTCGCACCGTTGAGCTGGGATAGAGCGGTTAGCGACTGTTCGGCCGATGCTAGGACGCGCTCTTGTGTATCAGATGGAATTTTGAGCTTTGTGAGCCGCTGACGAAGAAATTCAATTTGTGATGGGTGCTGTACAGCCCGTTCGCACGCTTCTTTGTTCCATTCGACGGGGTCGAGGTAGAGTTCTTGGAGGAGATGAACGGCCGTTAACCAGCGTCGTCCTGCACGTGGGTCAAGAATTTGGTAGAGTGGCCCTGCTTTATTCCAGACGATCACAGGGCGCGGCGGATCTTCGGGAAGAAGGCGGATAAAGATAACGATAGGATGATGGGCGGATAGAATGTATTCGGCCGAAACGCCCAATGCTCCCACCTCACAGCCCACCGCCCGCGCCGCCTCTGCCAACCCTTCGACCTGATCCTTGACCGATCTGCCAGGACGCTTCAGCATGGCATTGATCTGCGCGGTAGGCACGGCCACATCATACCCTGCATGAATCATTTGCAGAACAGCTAAACGCGGGTCGCCTGCGCGGACTGTTTTCGGAAAAAAACGCATGTTATTCTAGAACTCACTCGCAGATATGCTGCTGAAACAACTCGCCCACTTGATTAATATAGGGCGCACGCCCCATATCACCATGTATACACGGCAAATGGTGAACCACAATTGGCTTTTCACAAACAGCCTTCCATTTAGCAACAAGAGGGTCAGGATCGGGTAAAGCGGGTTTCGTTGCCCGAAACAAAATCAACTGTCCCGCATACTTGGCTCCAAGCTCGTAGCTATTCAAGCATTGCTGCATCGCTTGAAAGAATCGCGCTCGCTGCTTTACGTACATAACACCATCTTCCCCAGACAAAAAACTATGCTTGTCAAACAGGTCAAAAACCGCTTCCCAAAACGCTGACTCAGGAAGTTCGCTGAGCCTAGCGACCATCTCTTGCCCCGTTTCAACATTGAGGAGTGCTTGAGCCATCCGCACCGCCCTTGCTGACCATTGCAGATGGCTCATCGTAACAGGTGTTCGGGTCGGATCCGAGCGGACAGGAGGGATGTTGTCCATAATGCCAAGCAGTGGCACATGCTGACCCATCTGCTGAAGTTCGATAGCAAGTAAAAACGCCAGCGCGCCGCCTGATGAGTGGCCAATAATATGTTGTCTGTCTGTCTGTAGAGCCGTCAATGGGCTGATAAAGTAGGCAAGGAAGTCGGACATACGGCTCGGCAGAGCAGCATCTTCGGGAATGGCTAAATCACGATATTGAAGACCATAGATAGGCAGATCCTTTTCGGTTGATGATACCAGATCAATGAACGCTGTCACGCCCCCTCCGCGCCCTGGCAAACAGAGCAATGGGGTTCTCGTCGCGCTCCCTTTTTGCATCGTAACGAGTTCTGCACTTGCCTTGCTCCGCATTTCGAAGAATCTGCTTTCCTGATTGCGATTAGACAGGACATACTGGCAGAATGTGCGAATGGTCTGATGATGGAGCAGATCAGCCAACCGCACTCCCTCACCAACAAGTTTGCGAATGCCATATTGCACCTTGATCAATAGGAGCGAATGACCACCAATTTCGAAAAAGTTGTCATCAATTCCCACACGATCAAGCTGTAGCTCGCGCTGCCAAATCTCTGCAACCCGTATTTCCAGCCAACTGCGCGGCGCGACATAGGCATTTGTTGCATGGCCATAGCTGCTGGGCGCAGGCAGCGCACGACGGTCTAACTTCCCATTTGGGTTCAGCGGCATTTCTGGCAGGGCGACAAACGCCGCTGGAATCATGTAGTCGGGCAGATGTCCCTCTAACTGTTGTCGCACTGTCTCGATGTCCACTTCTCCAACGAGGTAGGCGACGAGTCGTTTGTCGCTACCCTCTTCCCGTGCCACAACCACTGCCTCTTGTATTGCCTCCTGTGCCAGCAGAGCGTTTTCTATTTCGCCCAACTCGATACGGAACCCGCGAATTTTCACTTGGTAGTCGGCTCGGCCGATATACTCAATATCCCCGCTTGGCAGCCAGCGGCACAAGTCACCCGTGCGGTAGAGGCGGCCAAACTCCTCATGCTCAATAAAGCATTCGGCAGTCAACTTGGGGCGGTTTAAATACCCTCGCGCAAGCTGTGACCCACCGATATACAGTTCGCCCGCCACATTCAGCGGCACGACCTGTCTGCTCTCGTCCAGGATATAAACACGCCGATTGGGTATTGGTTGACCAATGTGAACAGCTTGACCCGATTGCAACTTGGCAGATGTTGTCCAAATAGGGCTTTCTGTTGGCCCATAGAAATTAAAGAAGGAACGCCCGACTGACCACTGTTTCACCAAATTGAGTGAACACGCTTCCCCTGCGGTAATCAACACCTGTAAGTCTGGTAAAGCCATATCGGGCAGGGTCTGCAATACGGAGGGAACGAGTGTGACGTGGGTGATGCGCTGACTGACCAACAACTCACCCAGTTCCGCCCCTAAACGTGCATGATCGGCGGGAGCAAGCACAAGTGCTGCGCCATGCAACAACGCCATCATGATTTCGGCCGTTGCGGCATCAAACGTGAGTGAGGCAAGTTGCAGCAGACGACTTCCTGTGGTCAGATTTGGCAATACGTCTGCCTGTGCTTTGGCAACATAGAACGCGCCTCCATGCTCAATGAGTACCCCTTTCGGCCGACCTGTGGAACCAGAGGTGTAAATGCAGTAGGCTAAATTTTGGGGATTAACGGCCGTTTGTGGGTTATCTCCCATCCCTGTCAATGTCAATGTATCAACATCAATACGTTGGGCAACCCCTCCATCAAGCGGCAGATGCGTTTGTTTCAACACAACCTGCGCCTCGCTGTCTGTTAGCATATACTGGATCCGCTCCGCAGGATACCCTGGGTCAATCGGCACATACGCCCCGCCCGCTTTCAGCACCGCCAGCAATGACACCACCATCTCCACCGACCGCTCCATCAGCACCGCTACCAGCGTATCTGGCTGCACGCCCAACGCTATCAAATGATGCGCCAGTTGGTTTGCCTTGGCATTTAGCTCAGTGTAAGTCAATTGCTCCCGCTCAAACACCAGCGCAATTGCATCTGGCATCTTGGCAACCTGTTGCTCAAACAAAGCATGTATCGTCTGCGGTTCCCCGTAATCCACCGCCGTATCGTTCCACTCATGCACGAGCTGACGACGTTCGTGCGCCGTCAATAAATTGAGTTTTTGGATTAGGGTATAAGGTGCAGACACAATCGCTTCCAGCAACACCTGAAAATGTTGCGCCATGCGCTCTATTGTCGCTGTGTCAAACAGATCGGCATTATATTTGAGTACACCTGCCAGCGTGTTTGCAATCCCATCTTCTAACTCAAGTGTCAAATCCACAATTGTCTGCTGTTGTGGCATATGATATGGCTCAAGCAGCAGCCCACCCCACTCAACACGACAGTGAGAATAGTCGGCATCAGACGCAACGACAATAAACTCTTGCAACCCTTCCGATGAAAGCGCGTTCATAAAGTTAAAGCCAACCTGCATCAACGGCGGGTAGCTGGGGTCGCGCTCAAAGTCAGCGTGCCTAACCACTTCGCTAAATGGGTATGCTTGGTGCATTTGCGCCTGAAATGCGGTGCGTTTGATACGCTCCAGTAATTCACTAAACGTAATATCCGGTATTAAATCCGAGCGCATCGGCAAAAAGTTGGAAAAATAGCCAACAATATCCATAAACGCCGATTGAACACGCCCTGCCGCCGGTGTGCCGACGATAATCTCATTTTGACCCGTGTAACGATAGAGCAGCAGTTGGAACGCCGCCAGCAGCGTCATGTAAAGGGTGCCGCCCGCATCCTTGCTCAGTTGCTTGAGGGCAGCCGTGAGTTCGGCCGAAACCCGAAAGTAGTGGGTGCGGCCATTAAACGTCTGCACAGGCGGACGCGGATAATCTGTTGGCAACACAAGTGGCTGCACGCGGCCCAGCTCTTTTTTCCACCATGCTCCCAGCTTGCTTCCCTGCTTCGCCAGCATCCCTGTTTGCCACGCCACATAGTCGGCGTAAGTTGATTTCAGCGGCGGCAAATTAGATGACAAGCCCGCACAATAGGCAGGATAGAGCGTTTTCATTTCTGCCATCAGCAACCGCATCATTGACCACCCATCGGACACGATATGCGGCACGCTTACCAGCAGAAGATGGCGCTGCGTCTCTTGGGTAAACAGGCGTACCCGTATCGAACATTCCTTTTCAAGATCAAACGGTTCGTTGTGTGCGGCGACCGCCTCCGCAAATAGCCTGTCTTCATCCCAATCGGCCGCATCTACCCATACAAAGTTGACTGTGTGCCGGGCATGAACGGTTTGGCTTAATCTGCCTGCCAAATCTATCTCTATCGTCGTGCGTAGTGCGTCGTGGCGGTCAACCAACGCCTGAAATGTCTGGCGCAGGGCCGTCACATTGACGGGTGACAGCACACGCACAACAACCGCACCGTTATACATGGCTGCTGCCGCTGGGTCCTGGCAGAGAGACCACAACGTTTGTTGTCCAATAGAAAGCGGGTAAGTTATGGTGTCAGTTGACTCTGATTTAGAAATAGGTACAGCTAACATGGAAATCCTGGTCAGCACGGGTCAAACTTGTCATGTGATATCGCTTTTCCCAAAACGCTTGATAGAAACATCACGGAGCGCGTTTCACGCTACGCATCTCAGGCCTGGGCAGGGTGTGAATGAGTAATCAGTGCCGCAACCGCGTTAATCGTCTCAAAGTTCTCCAGCACAACGGCATCAGGCTCAATTCCAACGCCAAATGCCTCTTCCAGGAACGCGATCAGGCGAAAGATTCCCATTGAATCAACAACCCCCTGTTCAATTAGCTTTGTGTCATTATCAATGGCAGCGTTTTCCACCTCATAGAGCAATTCTTTGGTGATAAATTGTTTGATACGTGCCGCAGCTTCATCATGTGAATAATGTCCATTGTTATTCATTGTTCTTCCTCTATAAACAGAGCATGGCCGTTTAGCGATTTAGAAGTTCAACTTCTCGGAAGAAGTTGAACTTCTTGCCTAACTTGTTATTCGACGCTTCTTAGGTTGTCAATGTTTCCAAAACGCGATAGCGTCTCTCGTGGAACTGTGTCTCGTCAAGACGATCATCTTCAATGAGATAGAAAAAGTTGTCGGCACGAGTCGTCATCTGCGATACCGTTGCCATTAACTCTTTCTCCGTTTTGCTTTCAAATGTCACCATCGCCCGTGCCAGTTCGCTGGCATGATTTCCAGAGCGATAGCCAGGTAACGCCAGCGAACGTGCTACCTCCAAACGCCCTTCAAGCTGCTTGCTGTAAAGGGCTTGATAGTTAGCTGACCGTTCAGGTTTCTTGAAACAGTGATCGATAGCCCACGCCGCTGTGTAGGCCGAGTACATACCGATGATGACCCCCGCTGAGAAAATGGGATCGATAAAACCCGCTGCATCCCCCACCAGGAAGTAACCAGGGCCGGCCAACTGTGTTGACCGATAGGAGTAATCTTGCACACCGGTCACACTTTTTTCGTGGTAGGTTGCCTCCGCTAACAACGCTTTGAGATAGGGTATTTCCACGCACTTCTTCAAGAAATAGCTCTCCCACGTCTCCCCGGCCGCCTTCGCCGCTTTGAGCTGATCAACGGGCAAAATGAGACCAACGCTCGTTTTGTCGCGGAGCGGGATATGCCACACCCATCCCCAGTCGCCGCTGTCGGGTATCCACGTCACAAACGTGGTTGGTGGAATGTCCCTGAGACGTTCAAATGGATAGGCTCGGCCGCCTGGGGCAAAATATTTTGAATTGTCAAAGTAACCCCACAAGCTGGCAAACCGAAATCCTTCATCAAGAACACGAGTCCCCAATTGTTTGGCAATGACCGAATTTTGTCCACTGGCATCAACGACAAAGCGGCAGGCGATAGAGCCTGTTGTGCGGTCTGTCAGACGGCGATAGTGAACGACAGGTTGCGTTTCATCATGAAAATCAATTTGTGTCACCGCCACTTCTTCACAAACGGTTGCGCCTGTCTCGGCTGCGTGGCTCAACAAAATGTGATCGAAACGATCCCGCTCAACATGGAGACTGGGGCGCGTATGCCCAAAATCCTTGAATCCCACCTGGGAGATCATATCTTTCCATACAACGGTGCCACCCGCCTTTTCCGTAAAGCCTTCTGCCTCAATTTTAGCACTCACCCCCGCCTCATCACAGTAACGCCACACGTGTGGCAGCAAGCTCTCGCCGACGTGGGGGCGTGGATGTTTTGCCCGTTCAAATAAGACAACATCGTATCCTTTTTGCGTGAGATAGGTTGCTGCCAGGCTGCCGGCAGGCCCGCCCCCAATTACCACCACATCACATAACGCCTTATCCATTGTTATTCTCCATTAAAATGTCTTCAATATATTGCGTTAGAAGCTGATTGAAAACGGCACTTTTCTCCAGATGAGGCATATGACCAGCCCCCATAACCACCTGCACGGCCTCGCGCCAGAGCGTCGGCATATCCAACGCCTTCAGCCGATCAAGATCGACGAATCGTTCATTTTCTCCATGAAACACCGCGAGAGGCTGCGTCATCCTGCTCATTATCTCAATGGCGCCGTCTTGCCAGCTAAATGGGCCTGCTCCGGCAATGGGCAGCGTACCGCAAAAAGCAATGCCCGCCGCTTGCGGCAACTGTGTGCTAGCGTAAATAACAACGACCCCGCCATAGCTCGATCCAAATAAAATGGCGTGGGGGATGTTGAGTTTTTCGGCCAGCCGCGCCACCAGTTCCGCGTGCTGCCGATACGATTGATTGTGCTGCAAACTGTAATCTACCGACTCTCTGTTATGTCCGGACAGGTCGATGGCGACAACGCGGAAGCGCTCACCAAAGTCACCTTCTAGCTGTTGGCGAAAAATCAGCGCGTCCCCGCCTCTGCCGTGTACCAGCATCACAGGGTGGCCGCGTCCTGAGCTTTCATAGTAAATGATGGTATCTTCGCCGATTTGAACCGATTTCTTGAGCATCCCCTTGCGTAAACGCTGCTTGTCTATCTTGCCCGTTGACGTTTTGGGAAGTGCATCGAGGAAGTCAAAGGCATGGGGCAGCATATAGTGGGGGAGGTGGACGGCGCAGTGGGCTTTGAGTTCGGCCGAACTGACTTCCGCATTCGCTACCACAAACGCCTTAATGCGATTGCCAATCTCATCATCGGGAATTGGCACAACCGCTGCCTCTTGCACTCCTGCATGACTGTAGAGGGCCGACTCAATCTCACCTATTTCAATGCGATAGCCACGACTCTTGATCATGCCGTCGCGTCGTCCCAAGTAGGTGTAAGCGCCGTCGGCTTCCTGCCGCACCATGTCGCCCGTGCGGTAAACGATTTCTGGTCCCAGCATCGGATGAAGGGTGAAGGTGATGCGCGACTGTGCGGCGTGTTCGGGCAAACCCCAATAGCCGCTCATCACGCCTGGCCCCCGCGCACACAACTCCCCTTCGACACCTTGCGGCACGATGTTGTTGTTTGCATCAAGAACAAACGTTTCGTAATTCTCGCACGCCTTGCCGATAGATAAGGGTTGGGTGCGCTCTGGGGGAAAGGGGTCTGTCACTTCGTAATAGGTGCAAACGTTTGTCTCTGTAGGGCCGTAGAGGTTGAAGTAGCGCGGATGGGGCCACTTTTCCATCAACTGGCGCAGATATTTAATCGGGAAGACCTCACCCGCAAATAAAACGGTTCGCAGGTGCGGATAGTTGTGCCGCTCCAACTGCCCATACAGTACCAAACGGGTTAGCGCGGATGGGACGGAGTACCAAATTGTGATTTGCTCCTGGGCGATAAAGTCGGCTAAGCTGCGCGGGAAAACGGAGAGGGATGGGGGAACGAGGACAATGGTCGCGCCTGCTTTGATGGTTGAAAAGATGTCGAGGATGGAGAGATCGAAGTGGAGCGGCGCGTGGTTGGCAACGCGGTCGGTGGCTTGAAAATTGAATGTATCATGCGCCCAATTGACGAAGGTGAGTGAGGCGCGGTGGCTGATCATGACTCCCTTGGGTGTGCCTGTGGAGCCAGAGGTGTAGAGGATGTAGGCGAGGTCGTTTTCGATTAGGGTGGGGGTTGTGGGGATAACGGCCGTTTTCCCCACAACCTCCTCCCACGCCACCACAGTCGGAAAAATCCCGCCCTGCACCCCCCCCACCGAAACAACCGCCTGAACAGATCTTAGCGTTGCCGGCTGACTTGTTTGCAGTTTTGTTAGATGATCGGCCGAACCCACCATGACCTTCATCAGGCAATTTTCAACAATAAACCCGATTCGTTGCTGCGGCGCCCCAGGGTCAAGCGGCACATAGACCGCCCCTGCCTTGAGGATGCCAAAAATGGCAACAATCGCCTCCAGCGATTTTTCAAGATAAATACCCACACGGTCGCCGCGCTCGACACCCTGCGTTTGTAGCGCGGCCGCCAGTCGTGTGCTTTGCGTGTCTAGTTCGCCATAGGTCAGCGACTGCCCCTTATGCCGCACGGCAACCGACTCCGGGTTGTTTTGCACGCTCTTTTGCAGAAGCTGATGAAGTAAATAAGCCATTGTGTTCGTTAGGAATTGCAGTTAAAAGTTGTTGAGAGATTCTTCCGAACTCTCCTGGCACAAAGAACTAAAACTCCAAAACATCACCAAAAGAAACATCTTTGAACAGCTCAACCAGCCGCCTTTCTTGATCTGTACAATCAATGGCAATGTCATCCAAACTGGGGATAAAGGCTTCTTGGGCAATTCGGCCGAATTGCTTGATCTGCTCAACCGTGAACCCCTGGGCAACCAGGTAGGCAATCCCCCACATGCTAAATTCAAAACTGGGGATTGGAATTGAATTCTGGATCGTCTTATACATATAAATTGACCAATCAGCCGCTTCTCGCCAGCTCATCGTATTGTGATGCCAGTTGTACCCTCCGCCCTTAAGCCCGATTTCGTCGGCTTGCGCGTGAATGGGCGTGTGGCGATTGTGGTAATAAAGCTGAATGGTATAAAAAGTTGGCGCAGTTTCTTCAACAAACGCAATCGTATTTTTAATCGTTTCCTCTGTTTCACCCGGAAATCCGCAGATCAGAGATGTATAGGTAGCGATACCACGCTCGTGCAGACCCTGCATACCCCACTTATATCTCTCAGGTTTCGCATTCTTGTTCATTTTCCTGAGCATTTCAGCATCACCTGATTCAACACCTAAAAATACCCCTACACAGCCGCTCTCCGCCATCAAGTCCAGGGCATGCTCATCCAGATTGGAGCAGCGCAGAAAGGAAACCCACTTGAATCCATATTGCTTGTCAATCATCAACTGCATCATCTTCTTGAAGCGCGGGAGCGGTACATTAAATGTATCATCAGTAAAAACGATCATTTCTGTGCCTGCCTTATAAAGCGCATCAAATTCACGCTCTATCGTTTCCAGGCTGCTCAAGACATGCGCCCCAGCTTGTGTTGGATAATTACAGAATGAGCAGGCAAAGGGGCAGCTGCGGGCCGTTCGCATATAGGTCATTGGGGTCAAAAGTTCCGGAGCGAATGTTTCCCAATGAATGCTTGTGTCATCCATGTCATTTCGTTCAGGTTCGCGCACCGTCCGGCAAGAAACTCTTTCGTCATCATTGAAATAGATCAAATTCGGAACCCCGTCTATTGCTTGCGCGTGCTTTAACCGATAAAGCAGCTGAGACAAGGTTGTTTCCCCCTGAGAATCATTTACATAAATATCTGCGCCAATCTGCCGGAAAATATAATCTTGACTTGGCTCATCCAAATCAGAGCAAACGTTATAGATGTGAGGCCCGCCCACAATAATGGTGGTTTCTGGATTGCGCTCACGGATGAACTTGACGATTTCCATGATCGGTAAATGATCGACATAAAATGTGGTTGTAATCGCAACGGCTAGTGGGGATTCTGCCAATAGCAAGCTTAACTTGTCTTTATCACGATTAAAAAAGTTAACTACTTCCACCGTGAAATCCCGGTCTTGCAAATAGCTTTGTAGATAACACGCCCCCATAGATTGCGTATTGAAGACATTTAACTTGGGATTGTAGCCCGTGGCTTGTTCAACAGCATGGTTCAATAAATCCATATAAAGCATGCGTTGGCCGTTAAAAAGCAGAGAGTTTGTTTTCACTTCATGGGCATTGCCTGTATACATTTCCTTCTGATGAACTGAAAACTGATCATAGTCAATGGCGTTATAGCCAATGACAACACAATCTATTGTTTTTTGCAATGACATAATGTTCTCCAATTACAGTCCCCACTTGAACATTTCGTTCAACTTGGCGGTTATCAATTCCACATTTGTTGAGCCGCCTTGATGAGGTGACGAGCGCGTTACAATGGTGCTGCGAAAAGGTCGCACATGTTCGTGAAAAAATCACGGGTCCTGACAATCACTCAATGTTATTTTGCGTAAATGTCCCGCAATAGCGCGAGATTGATCCCACTGGCCTGGATATCCGAGTGAAACTTCTTCGTAACGCACACCATTTCTGATCGAGCTTCGTCGAATATGCAAGTGCCCATGAATAATCAATTTTATTGGGAAACGGTGCGTCCAATCCTCTGTCCGTTGTGTCCCGCACCAGATTCTAAAATCAGGAATATGCGGCAGCAGTGCCATATCTTGATGGAGGGGGTAATGGTTAATGATGATTAGCGGCATGTCAGGTGATAATGCTGACAGCCGTTCCTCGGTATATTCACAGCGTGCGGCACACCATGCTTCCATATTTGCGTAGGGATCGGTATGCAGCACCAGTTCATCGGCACAAATAACCTTGTTGGCAATTGCACGCGCTAGTGCTGCTTCCCGCGACAACGATGTGGCGAGGAACGAATAATCATACAAGGTCATCGTTGGCACAAGTAACGCTTTGAAATCAGCTCCAGGCCAATACACATAAGGGTCTTCTGGCGTTAGTACGCCATAGCTGCGACATAAGTTGACCAGCCGCAAGTATTTAGCTTGTCCTCGATCTGGATGTTCGGCCGAAGACAGCGTCCATAAATCATGATTACCTGGAACCCAAATCACTTGTTGGAAGCGTTCCGTCAATATGCGGAGTGCATAGTGAAAGTGAGCTATTGTCTCACCGATGTCCCCTGCAACAATTAGCCAATCATTAGGGAAAAAAGGAAGACGTGCCAGTGCTTGATAGTTTGTTTGGTGCCCAAGGTGTAAATCACTGATTGCGTACAAATTCATTGTCTAGAAATGTGGTTTTTATGAGGTACGTATTTCACTTGCCTCTGGCTGAACGGCTTGAAGTTGTTGCTCAAGTGCGGTTGCCAGTTTTTCAACGTGTTCGGGATTGAGTAGCGTATGATGTGTGCCTGGCACAACGATGCTTTCTACTGAGCCAGACACGAACGTTTTCCAGCGTTCGATGCCTTTTTCGGCTGATTTCGAGGCCTCGGCCGCATAGACCGTTATTTTGCCGTTGTATGGCTTGAGCTGATAGGCGTGGAAGATTTCCATGTGATTGAAATACGTGTGGAAAATACGCTCGACGAAGGTTGGCGCAAAGGGAAATGTATACCCTTCCGCTTCCAACAAGCGGCACAATGCGGCAATAGGCGTCTCACTTTGCTGTTCAAAGGCACGATGCCCTAATTCAATCAGATGTCTGACGCTGATGGGGTGGTTGAGACCGAGGCTATCGGCGAAATGGGCAAGGAGGTAAGGGCTTACTGTTCCATTTGGATTGGGGGCGTTGCTATCTGGATATTCGTCGAGGATACCCAAAAGAGCCACTTCCTCGCCGCTGGCTTGAAGCTGCTGGGCAATCTCATAGGCAACACGCCCACCAAATGACCAGCCCAAGAGGTTATATGGACCTTCTGGCTGTATTGTTTTTATGGCCTGAATGGTATCTGCAGCCAGTGCCTCAATAGAACTGAACGGAGGCAGATCATCATAGATACCCCGGGCTTGCAGGGCATAAATCGGCTGCTTTCGGCTCAGGTAGGGAATCAGGTTGCTAAATTGGCTGATTGTTCCTGTGATGGGATAAAAACAGAAAAGTGGCGGACGAGACCCTTCTTCCTGGAGCGTCACAAACCAGGAGTCGCTATCAGGGTGTTCTGGGCGAGCCGTGCTGCGTGCGGCTGTATCTTCGACGGCATCGAGAATCAATGCGCTGAGTTGCTGAGAAAAGTTATTCAGTAGTCTTTCGGCCGTTTCGCGTTGTATTTGTGGGCTGACAGTCCATGAAATTCGTAGCTGACCATTTAGGACAGAGGCGTTGCTATCCAGCACAGTGTCGCGCTGAAAGTTGGGTGACAGGGTACGACCCGCAAACTCTGGCGCAAATTCAAAGTGCTGATGGTCAAAACGGTCTACCTGGCCGAGGTAGTTGTAGATTACGGGGGCAGGGGGCAATTTTGCCAATGCTTCACGAATCTGGTTATCTGGGTGGAAGTAACGCAGTGCGCCAAAGCTGATACCGCCATCTGTGACTTGCTGTATTTGTTGTAATGTGTTTTGGATGCGCTTGAGTGCTGTCCCTGCCACACGGGGAATCGTCAGCGGATAGGCCGATGTGAACCAGCCTACTGTTCGATTGAGGTTTACCGTATCAAAAAGTTGCTGACGGCCATGACTCTCAAATTTCACCCGTAGTCCGTCATTGCCAGACCAATCGGCCAGCGTTTCGGTGAGAGCTGTGAGGACAACTGCATCAAGTGTCACATCATATTTATCTGGCAAGGTGTGTAAGAGGTGGGTGGTTTCTGCTTTGGACAAGGCTAGCCGTAGGCGATGGCTTGTCTCCATGGTGTTGACTGCTTGGGGATGTTCGAGTGGCAACGGCCGTAATTCACGCTCTGTCAGCCACTTGTCGAGATGTGGATCAAAATGGCCCTGCGCGGTTGCTGTCTGCAAGGTCTCACCCCAATCACGGTAGCTGCTTGTTTTGGGGGGCAATTGTCCACCATCGAGTAGCGTGATCAAATCTTCGAGCAGAATGCGCCATGAAACCCCGTCTACCGCAAGGTGATGTACAACGAGCAGGAGCCGTTCTTCTGCACCTCCATGAAAATAGACGGCTCGCACCAATTCAC
>JAWKPA010000013.1:0-1400197 GCA_041390905.1 Chloroflexota bacterium | reverse complement strand
TGTCCTACAACAAGCCAACAATGCTTTGTTTGGCAACGTAAATTTGTGTTTAGGTTCGTTAAAAAGGGCTAGGTTCGGGTAAGAGGGCGTATGCCATACGCCCCTACCAGCCATTTTGGAAGCATTCCTGTTTTAGATTGAGAATTGCTGTCGCCACTACAATGTGTTTTGTTAAGATGCCAAAAGCCCATAAAAAAAGCCCGGCAGCGAGTGGCTACCGGGCTTCTGGTTAGCTGTATGGAGTTGTTGGAATTACCGGGCTTGCCGTTTGAGCAGGTCGCGGATTTCGGTGAGCAGCTTTTCTTCGGCTGATGGTGCGGGTGGTGCAGCGGGGGCAGCTTCTTCTTTCTTTTGCATGTTGTTAATGGTACGAACAAGCATGAAGATGACGAAGGCTATGACCAGGAAGTTGACAATTGCCTGAATAAAGTTGCCATAGGTAACGGAGGCATTACCCACCTGGAGGGCCATTGTGGTGAAGTCCAGGCCGCCAAGAATGATGCCGATGAGCGGCATAATGATGTCGTTGACCAATGAGGTTACGATGGCACCAAATGCGCCGCCAATGATGACTGCCACGGCCAAATCCATGACGTTGCCACGTTTGATAAAATCTCCAAACTCTTTTAACATGTATGGTTCTCCTGTTTTCCTTGCCAATAAATGACTGGTACTATGGTACCAGTTTTGTTTGATTTGACAATTAGACAGCGAAAAGAAGCGTGGGTCACAAATTGGTGACGGGAATGAATTGCTCGCGGCCGGGGCCGACGGAGATGTGGGAGACGGGAACGGCCGTTTGTTCCACAATAAACTCTACATAGCGGCGGGCGTTGGCGGGCAGGTCGGCCAGGTGGCGCACCTGCATAATATCTTCATCCCAGCCCGGCAGCGTTTCATAGATGGGCTGGCACTGTGCCAGCTCTTCCAGGCTGCTGGGCAGATAGTTGATGCGCTGGCCGTGCAGGTCATAGGCCACACAGACGGGAATTTCGGCGATGCCGCTGAGGATGTCGAGCTTGGTGACGACAAATTCGGTGAGGCTGTTGACGCGGCGGGCGTGGTGGAGGACGTTGAGATCGAGCCAGCCGACGCGGCGCGGTCGGCCGGTGGTGGTGCCATACTCATCCCAGGGGTTGGCGCCTGTGCCGCGCAGCCGCATGGCTAATTCGCCGTCCAGTTCGGTGATGAAGGGGCCGCTGCCGACGCGGCTGCTAAACGCTTTGGCAACGCCGATGATGCGCCCCACGTTTTTGGGGCCAACGCCCAGCCCAGTGAGCGCTCCGCCAGCGGTGGGGGCGGAACTGGTGACAAAGGGGTAGGTTCCGTGGTCAATGTCGAGTAGTGTCCCTTGGGCGCCTTCGGCGAGGACAAAACGGCCGTTTTGCAGGGCATCATCCAGCATCAAACCACATTCCACCAGGTGGGGAGCGAGTTGTTGGGCGTAGTGGGCATAGTCGGCAGAAACGGCCGTTGCGTCCAGCGGCTCCTCCCCATATAGCTCGGTCAATATCCGGTTTTTCTCATTGATATGGGCATAAATTGCCTCGGCCAACTCTTCCGGCTTGTCCAGCAGCCCGGCACGCAGCCCGGAACGCGCCACTTTGTCGGTATAGGCGGGGCCAATGCCGCGCTGGGTGGTGCCAATGGCTCCCGCGCCGCGCTCTTTTTCCCGCGCCTTGTCCAAAGCAATGTGAGCTGGGGTAATCAGGTGCGCCTTGCGACTGAGTTTGAGCCGACCGGGGCCAACATCTACTCCGCGCTGCGCCAGCCCAGCCATTTCGCGCAGCATCACGGCCGGGTTGACCACCACGCCGCTGCCAATGAGGCAGGTTACGCCGGGGTGAATGATGCCCGACGGGATAAGATGGAGCTTGAAAACCTCTCCGGCAATGGTAATGGTGTGGCCGGCGTTGTCGCCGCCGCTGAAACGGGCAATGATGTCGGCTTTGGCGGCCAGCAGATCGGTGATGTGGCCTTTGCCTTCGTCTCCCCATTGGGTGCCAATAATCATATCAAGTGACATTTCTTTTTCCTCTTGTTTGATTCTTGAGTAGCTTTTTGGGACATTGAGAAGTTCAACTTCTCAGAAGAAGTTGAACTTCTTTTGTAACGGTTTACTTTATTCCTTAGTTTGTACCAAACCAGCAGGAAAGTATACCAAAAACGGCCGTTTCTCTCATTAGATGATGAATCTGGTCAGCAATTCTCAGTTTAACCAGGGCAAGGCGGTTGGCTGTGGCTTGGTGGGGACAAACGGCCGTTTCCTCCAACCGCCTCGCCCGTAGCCTAAGGGTTCAATCAAAAATAACTTTGCACTCGACTTTAGCAGCTTAAAAATTGAATAGAAAAGAGAAAAAAATAAGGCAAAAGAAGCCTTGCCGACTGCCGCCTAGCCAACCGAAAGCAACCTCAGACAAAACGAGTCTGAGAAATGTTTCATTCAGTTAGCGAATCGCCGACTGTTAGGCAGCACAGATAACTTCGATAAATGGAGCCATGATCTTGGTCAAGGGCTTGTCTTCTAGCAAACCAGCACTGATGCTTAAAGCCAGTTGCCATAGCCCTTCCGCTTGGGAAGCACGACGCCAGAAAGCAACACTGCCCTCAAGCACTATCTTGAGTTGACGTTGAAGCGAGTCTCGGAGGACGGTGTCCTGTTGGGCGGCACGCAATAAGTTGTAAACCACGGCGACAAGGGCAACATGACGAGCGATGCCCCCAAAATCCCGTAGCTGATATTTGTCCAAGCCCTCAGCTTTGCCCTCTTCGTAGTAGACTTCAACGGGCCAGCGATGGCGGCGAATGCGGGTAATCCCTTTAGCCTGCCATCGGTGGCGATTGCTAATGAAAAAAACAGGTTTATCGCTTAGGTCGGCACAGCGATAATTGATGACTAAACGTTGTTGACCAAAGTTGGCGATGCGATGGGTGCGGCAATAACTGTAATAGGTTTCCAGCTCACCTTTGTAGCGGAAATGAATTGCTTGAAACACTTTGCCTGTGTGCTGGCTAGCTATCTCGCCGAGATGTTCCTTTTTCGAGTGGGCAGCAAAGTTAGCTAAGGGTTGCTTGCCAGCATGCAACAAGACCTCATCGCTCTTGGCCAAGGTTCCCACATACGGTAATTGTAGGGTTTGGCTCAAAAAACGGCAGAAGGCTGGCTGTGTGTACCAATTATCAAAGGTAACAGGTAACTTCAACTCGGGATTGCTCTCAACCCACTCTTGCAGCAAAGTCTTACCGATAAGTAATTTACTCTGGTACAAGGCAGCCACTGCTGGCAGATGTTGTTTTCGTTGCCAGACACCGAGCAAATATTGCCGCCACTTGAGTGGTGCCTCCTCCCGCAAGGCAAACTTGCTTTCTTTGAGCTTCACGCCCGCTTTGAGCAGCCCTTGCGCTAGTTTCTCTAAATCGGCTGGCTCCCATAGGAACGAAGATTAAATAAGTGGCGCAAGAAGTTCAACTTCTCAGAAGAAGTTGAACTTCTAAATGGACAGTTATTTAATTCCCATTCCTAGTTGAAAACTGATAGGGTAGTCCGTTTGCTCATCGCTGTAATGGAGGCTGACTAGGTTGTGCGCCCATGCGTAGCGGTCGTTAGTATGATCCCACAACTGGGCTATCTTCTCGAATTCTTGACCATAGTGGGTCAGCAACGTGTCGTCCAGACTCAAGACTCCCTTGGTTGGCTTGATTCGCGCATCTGGTACGCTTGCCATCATGGCTAAACGGGCTTCATTAAGTTCAATCAAGGAAAAGGGGCTACAGGTTAGCAACCGATTCAAGCTGCTTTGCGCTCGTTTTTCGCTGACAAAGAGCTGATTAATGCCGCTGGTTGTCTTGTTTTCGGCGACCAGCAACCCACTGATGTACCGTTTGAACCGGATGAACGCTTCGGCTGAGAAGACGGGTTCAAAAAAGTGGGCATAATGCTCGACAACTGCTGGAAATTGAACAAGAGGAACCATGTTTCACCTCTGGCTCCCTCGTTTTTTCCAATAGTGTACCTCTATTTCTCATGACTGGTGCTTTTCTTTTCTATTCAATTGGTAAGGTTCTGCTTTTCGGCTTGTTTATACCGAATGTTTACCGAGGTTTCTGCTGCCAAAGTCGAGTTTGCAGTCCCAGAAGTTCAACTTCTGAGAGAAGTTGAACTTCTAAATCCCAAGTTACGAACGAACCCTAAGCAGGCGGGCAATTGGTGAATAGGCTGCCTGTGTGGGTTGGCGTTTTGGCCGATTACCTTGCCCCTGATCTGTGAAAAAAGCGTTGTAATGTTGGCTTTAATAAATATCAGGTATAGTACTCAAGGGCTAGTACTACGGTATTGGTTTGTATTGCTTTGGTAAACTTGGCTGTGAACGAGAGTGTTCAAGGGGAAGTTTTATGCAAACAGTGGCACATGGTCGGCTGTCTAGAATGCGCCTGGTGGCTCATTCGTTTAAATTAAATCGTTTGCAACGGTTGCCAATTCCGTGGTTGTTGCTGCTTTTGTCGCTCATTGTTACCGGTTTTGTTTGGCAACAGGAGCAACAATTGCTGCAAACGCGCATTCAGACACGTTTGCGTCAGGAAGTTGCCTATACAGATCAGGCTCTGGAAAACCAGTTGGCCTACTCACAAGAGGCACTTTATAGTGCCCGTAGCTTTTTGGTGGCGAATGATGGGGTGACGCTGGCAATGTGGCAGCGGTATGTGGAATCCCTTGATTTGTCGGCACGGTATCCGGGTTTGGTGGAGCTGGGATATGTGGCGTATGTGCCGGAGGCGGATCTGCCGGGGTTTGTGGAGACGCTGCGCCAGAGTACGGGGGGGGTGGCACCGCAGGTGGCGGTGGGGCAGCCGGATTATTTGATTACGCAGTTTTTGTATGCTCAGGGGGTGGAGCAGTTGATGGTGGGGCAGGATTTGGGGGCTGATTTTGCGCTGCGGTCGGTGGCGGAGCGGGCGCGGGATTTGGATGAGGTGGTGATTAGCCGGAAGGTGCAGTTGGCGGGGATGGAAACGGCCGTTAATCCCGTGGAGCAAGCGGGTGTCTTTTTGTTTTTGCCGGTGTATGGGAAAGAAACGGCCGTTCAGGGCTGGGTCTACGCCACAGTCAGCACCCAAGCTCTGTTAGAAGGCACCTTGGGGCTACAGGACTCTGGCCTGCATGTTGAACTATATGACGGCACCGCAATAGAGCCAGAAACCATTTTGTTTGACCATTCGCGTTTGCATACCCATACCCTAGAAGATATGACGTTCCGCGAAACACAGCTTGTCAACTTAAACGGCCGTGTTTGGACACTCAGCTTTAGCACCCTGCCAGCCTTCAACCTCAGCATTGACGAAAGCCAGCCCACCATGGTTCTCATTACGGGCATTATCTTTAGCTTTTTTATCTTCGGTCTCACCTGGACCGTCTTCACCGCTCGTGAACGTGCCCTCATTTTGGCCGAAGCCATGACCTCGACCTTGCGTGAGAACGAAGAACGTTACCGCACCCTGGTCGAAAACGCCCCCGAAGCCATTGTTGTGCTGGATGTAAATGAGAGCCTCATTGAAGATGTGAACGAAAATGCAGTCCACCTTTTTGGCCTCAGCCGCAAACATTTGCTGCGCACCAGCCTGGCTGCGCTCAGCCCAGCGTCCCAGCCAGACGGGCAGCCGTCGCTGCCGCTGATGGCCGATAAGCTGGCACAGGCACTTTCTGGCCATCGCGTAGAGTTTGAATGGGTTTACCTGAACGCCCACGGCGACGAAATCCTCTGCGACGTGCGCTTTGTGCGCCTGCCATCCAAGTCACGCAATCTGGTGCGGGGCAGCATTACCGACATTACCGAGCGGGAGCGCACCAAGAAGGCAATGGAGCAAGCGCAGAAGCTGGAAAGTTTGGGTGTATTGGCTGGTGGCGTTGCCCATGATTTTAACAATTTGCTGGTAGCCATGCTGGGGCATACCTCGCTGGCGATGATGCGTTTACCAGCCAGCAACCCAGCCTATGACCATATTGCCCAGGCGGTGAAGGCGGCCGAGCGGGCGGCAGACCTGACGCAGCAGATGCTGGCCTACTCTGGGCGCGGCCACTTTCGGATGCAGCCCATTGATCTCAACACGCTGCTGGACGAAAACCTTCACCTCTTTACATCGGCCATTCCCAAAAATATTACGCTGCAAAAACAGCTTGCCCACGGCTTACCCCGGGTTGATGCTGACCTGGGGCAGATGCAGCAGGTGGTGATGAACCTGATTTTGAACGGGGCCGATGCGATTGGGCAAAAGCAGGGCATGGTGAAGATTACTACGATGCTTTATGATTTGGAGAGCGGGGATAAGGAGTTTTCGCAGCTTAACTACACGCTGAAACCCGGTCGCTATATTCGGCTTGATGTGACGGATAACGGATGTGGGATGGATGAGCAAACGGTGTCCAGGATTTTTGACCCGTTTTTTACTACCAAACAAACCGGGCGTGGTTTGGGGTTGGCAGCGGTGCAGGGGATTGTGCGCGGGCATAAGGGTGGCCTGCATGTTTCCAGTAAGCCGGGTGAAGGAACGACCTTTAGCTTGATGTTGCCGGTGAGTAAAAGCGAGCTAGATGCTGTTATGCAGCCACCTGCGCTGCAAGATGTGGCGATTCCGGCCGATTGCTTGGTGCTGGTGATTGATGACGAAGCCTCGGTGCGCAACATTGTGACCGACATTCTGGAGATGGACGGTATTCGCACGATGGTTGCGCCGAATGGGGAGATTGGGATTGAGCTGTATGAGAAGTATCAGGATGATATTGATTTGGTGCTGCTCGATTTGTCTATGCCGGGGCTGAATGGGCATGAAACGTTTATTCGGCTACAGCGTATTAATCCCAGGGTGAATGTGGTGTTGTCGTCGGGGTATGATGAGTCGGATGCAACGGTGCAGTTTGTGGGGCATGGGCTGTCTGGGTTTATCCAGAAGCCGTATGAGCCGGGTTATTTCTTGACGACGATTAAGGGGTATTTGGCGAATGTGACCCATGAGGTGCCGCAGTATGAGATGGAGATAGCACTGGTGTAGGTAAATGAAAAAGGGGCTGTGGCGAAAACCACAGCCCCTTTTTTTATGCTTTGCTCATGCGCCGCCAAAGGGCGATGACGAGAAGGGTGGTGAGGACGGCGGCGAGGATTGTGATGAGGGTGTTGGGCGTGGCCGCGATAACCCTGTCTGATGTGCCGGCCGAACTGGGAACGGCAGCGGGTGGTGCGGGCGGCGGCACGGGGAGGTCAGAAACGGCCGTTTCTTGCCAGCGTCGTCCCTCTTCAATCAACATCACCGGGATGCCATCCCGAATGGGGTATTTGTAACCCGTTTCCGGGGAGACCAGCCAACTGTTGTGAACCAGTTCCAGCCGCCCTGGGTCGCCGCCCTGTTCCGTGTTTTGCTGAATGGCGTAAGGATCGCGCAAAATTTCTAACAGTTCTGGGCTAATGGGGAGCGTATTTGTGTTCATAAGTCTTTAACTCCTTGGGGATTAGGGCCTGGAGATTGGGAGACTGCCTATAGTCTCTTAGTCTCCCAGTCTCTTAATCTCTCAATCTCTTGATTTTAATAATGAACATTGACCAGCGTGCCAAGCGGTGCCCAGTTAAACAGCCACTGCGAATCGGGGATGCTGACGTTGACGCAGCCGTGGCTCATGGGATGCCCAAAGTTGTTGTGCCAGTAGGCACCGTGAATGGCGTAATCTTCGTAAAAATACATGACGTAGGGAACGTTTTCCAGATAGTAGTCGTAACCAAGTAAACGGCCGTCCATCGTCTGGCTTTCAAATTTGATCCAAGTGCGGAATTGGCCCGTGACGGTGGGGAAACCGGGCAAGCCGCTGGACACAAGGGCGGAATAGACCAGGGTGTCGCCCTCAAATGCGTTGAGCGTTTGGGTAGAGAGGTTGACATCAATCCAGGATTCGTTTTCGGCTACGCCAAACGGCCGTTTACCCACCCAGTTATTGGTTTCCACCCCCACAACCGTTGGCAGTGGCGTTGGGGTGGGCGTGGGCGTGTCGGTAGGCAACGGGGTGGCCGTCCATGCGGCGCGGGGCTGGCTGTCGCTGATGTTTTTTGCCAGCAGCCGCTCTGGCCGTTCGGTGGGGGCGGGGGTGGGGCTGCTGGTGGGAGGAACGGCCGTTTCCGTTGGCACCACCGTTGGCGCCATATGTGTTGGTTCAATGGTTGGCTGGCTGGTGGCTGCGGGCAAAACGGCCGTTTCCGTTGCCTGGCCGCTGTTCGTCAGGTAGTAAAACCTGGCTGCACCCAGCAGCAGAAGCAGCAGTATGGTAAGGGCTACCCACCGGGGCCAGCGGGTGGGGGCAGTGGATGATTTGGCTGTCGGAGTAGACGTGGGGGAAGATGAACGGCCGTTTGCCGCTACAGGCACCGTTGCCATAGCCGTTGTGGCAACAGCCACCGCCGTAACCCTGGTTTTCTCCAGCCGCCGCTGCGCCCATACCCTGGCTTTGACCACCGTCGGATGCGCCGGGTTAAGTGCCTCTGCCTGCTGCACATACTCCATGCTGGCGGCCGGCGAAGGAGCAACGCTGGCAAGCCACAGCCAAATGGCATAGTCATCTGGCTGCTGTGCCACGGCCTGCTGCAATAAATGACGCGCTTTTTGTTTTTCACCCGCCTCAATGGCGGCACGTGCCTGCTGTACAAGCGTTTGAGCGTCCATTAAAGACCGTTAAGATAGCATAAAATGCCGTTGGTAATGCCGTTAGCCGGTTCCTCGGCATTATCGTAAATTTTTTCCCGATCTTGCCCCATAAACCCTGTTTCGATGATGATGGCCGGCGTACCGGGAGCGATCTCGCGGAAAGCATGGTAATCGGTCATGTCCGGGGTGATGGTGTTGGCGTGGTAGGGAAGCTGGGTTTCGGCCTGATATGCTTGCTCGACGCAGATGGACAGGCTGCTGGAGTCGGTGTAGGCGGAGCCAGCAATTTTAAAGCCGGAGGTTAATTCGCCCAGCGAATCACAGGAATCAGCGTGAATGGAGATAAAGGCGGTGGCACTGTAGCCAGCCAATTGTGGGTCAAATTCAGCCAGAATGTCAGTGCGGATGCCGCGCCCGCGCAGCTTTTCGGCTATAAATTGGGTGATACGCAGATTCACATCGGCCTCGGTTAGCCCATCGGGGCAAACGGCACCACTGTCGTTGTCCAAATGTCCCGATACTAGCCCAATTCGCAGTGGCCCCTGGCTTTGCGGCAGCCGCTGTAGCACGGGGCGATCAGGAACAGGTTTGTAGATGGGGGCAATGAGGCTGCCGTTGCTGCTGGCGGCGACAGCGGCATTTACTAGCTTGTCGTTGGCGGGGCTAAAAAACCAGTAGACGGCGATCATGCCGCCAAAAGCAAGCAGTAGAAATAACAGCAGAGCCGCGTGGCGACCGAGAAAGCGGAGCCAGGCTGTGGCCGACGATGACCAGACATTCCCATACGGTGATTGCATTATGTCTATATTTTAGGTAAGGTGGCGGGTATTTGTCAAACGGCAAAACGATAGAGACCTGTAGGGTGCATCGTATTCAGGGTTCATTCGTTAATAACCTAGGATGCAGAAGTTCAACTTCTCAGAAGAAGTTGAACTTCTTGCGTCACTTATTTAATCTTCATTCCGAACTGCAATGCGCCCTACGCGCTACACCCTACGCTTTAGTGGGTAATAGAAGCCCCCGTATACAGGGCGGGTGGGGCTTCGCTGTCATCGCTACTAATGACTACGGCGACCTGCACAAAGTCGGGGGCGTCGCTGGGGATGGGAAGGAAGAGTTCCCAGAAGCCAAAGTCGCCGACGGTGGCGGTGCCTTCGGCTATGACGGCGTTGTCGTCGCTGCGGCTGAGGGTGACGGTGACTTCTTCGGCGTTAACGGCCGTTCCCGCAATTCTCTCCGTCTTCCCCGCCTTTAGCACCATGTTAAACCCCGCTTCCAGCGAAATCCGGTTGGCGTTAGGGTCATCTTCGGCCAGCACCGGCACAGACAGGGAGGTAGCTGCCCAGGCGCCTTCGCCCATTTTGCCGGTGTAGGCAATGGCACAACTGTCGTTTCCTTCAATGGTCTGTGGCAAGATGAGAACACCCGTCCAGCCGGTGTCGCGGTCGGCGGCGGCGGGAGCGACCGCGAAGTTTTGTTGGGCGACAAAGCGACTGCAGCCGTCCACGAGCAACCCGATGGTGATGATATTGTTAACAGGGTTGCGGACTTGCCCTTCAAAGTAGAGGGGGTAGCCAGAAACGGCCGTTTCTCCCACAATGGGCCGATAAAGTTGCATCGCTGGCGCACCTGCTGCTGGGACCACCTCCCCAATTTGCAGGATTTCCAGCGGTACCGTCACCGATTCGCTGCCGTTGATGATGAGCAGCCGCGCCGAACCGGTGTAGGCCAAGGGCGTGTCCAGCGTCAGCTCCCAACCTCCAGCGGGGTCGGGTGATGTTTGCCCCACGGAAACGGCCGTTTCCCCAGTCCAAAGCTGTCCTTCAACTAGGTTGGCATCGTTAACGGCGCGGCCACGAATCACAATGGGCTGCCCCGCCTCGTTTTGCCCATTGGGGAGTGGGTAATCAACCGTCAGCGCATCCACCGGCCCCGGCTGTGCCATTGGCTCAATGGCAAATGATTGCACCAGCGCGTCGAGGGATGAGATGGTGGGGGTGAAACTGTTGTCGTTGGCACTGTCGAGCGCGGCGGTTAGTTCGCTGTGATAGGTGTCAAGTTGCTCAATAAAGGCAGCGTAGTCAAAGGTGGCGTTGTCTATTTCGTCGGGCAAATCGGCCTGAGCGATGGGAAGAATGGCGGCGATATAGGTTTGCTGGTCGTGGGTTAGCCCCTGGAAGGTGTAGAAAAGCTGGCCGTTAGTGATGGGGTAGGCATCTTGGGCGTAGAAGGTGAGATAGGCCACGCCGCTGCCGCTGCTGGTGAAGTCGAGGTAGTGGACGCGGCTGCGGATGACTTGGGCGGCGTTGAAGAGGGGAATGAACGGGAGGTCGCCTTCGGGGGCAGACGGCCGTTCCTGCAAGAGCTGGGTCAACTGTTCGATCTGTTCGGCGGCAATGGCGTTGGCACTGGCGTAGGCGCGGGCGGGGTAGATTTCAACGCGGGGGGTGTGGAAGGTGTCGCTGAGGGGGTAGCCGTTGAGGGTGAAGGTGGTGTAGGCGGGGTGGTTGGCCCAGTAGGGGCCGCTGCTGCCTTCGTTGGCGGCGGCTATCTCTTCGGTGGTAATGTCGCTGGCGAGTGCGCCGTAGCTGAAGTTGATGCCGTTGCTGGAAACGGCCGTTGCTGGCTCGGCGGTGGGGGTGACGGTTGGTTCGGCGGCGGGTTCCTGGGTGGGAACGGCCGTTGGTTCCACGGTGGGGGCAACTGTTGGCTCTGTGACGATGGGGCTGGGTGCGGTGGTGGGTTCAGAAACGGCCGTTGGCAACGGTGTGGCCGGGGCTGGCTGGCTGCACGCCAGCAGCAGCATGAGCAGTAAAAGGGGGAAAAGTTTTGTACGCATGTCAAATACCTCTGCGGATTGGTTGCTCCATAAAAAGAGCCGCTACCCAAAACCAGCGGCTATCTTGTGTCTGACCTGAATTATACGCCCAAAAGGGGTTTGATGTTGGTTTCCTGGGCTACGCTTGGCCTACTCTGATGCTATTCTTACGTCTCCAATAAGCTGTTAGTGGCTAAAACGGCCGTTTTCCCATCATCGTAAACGTCATCGGCAGCTTTGCCTTGTCCGCCACCGAGAGATAGGGGAAGCTTATCCAATATTCGTCCGGGTATTCGCCCAAGTGGGTGACGGCCAGCCCGGCGCCCGTTAGCGCCTGGAAAATCTCGGCCAGCGTCCATAGCCGTTCATATTTGCGCGACTGTTCCGCCGCCGGAATTTCCAAATCACCGATGTAGGTGGGGCCCCACCCCTTGCCTGACTCGCTGTGGCCGAAGTAGCTGTTGCCGGCTGCCTTGATGTGGTCGGCATCCTGGTCAAACAGCCACGAGGCGGGGTGGTCGTCCAAAATGTGGAAGGTGCCACCGGGTTTGAGCAGCCGGTGAATAACCGCCGCCCAGCCGTGCAGGTCGTGGAGCCAGCAAAGCGCCCCTTGCCCGGTGTAGACCAAATCGGCCACGCCGTTGAGTTCGGCGGGGGTGTCGAGAATGTCACAGCGGAACCAGTGGGCGGGGGCGTTGAGGGCGGCACTGGTTTGGCGGGCGTTGGCAATATGGACATCGGAAATATCCACGCCGATGACCTGTTTGACCCCTTCGTTCCATAGGGAAAGGGTGTCTTCGCCGGAAGCGCACTGGAGATGAACGGCCGTTTCGCACCATTCCCCCAGATTGCCCAAATTCGCCTTCTCCAGCGGGTGCAAGCTGCTGCCGCCACCGCGCAAAAAGGCGATGGTTTGCGCCACTTTCTGCGTGTAGTGACTTGCCCCCTCATTCCAGCCCGCCCGGTTGGACTCATGCCGCCGCCGCACTTCGGCTTCACTGGCGGCCAGCGGCTCTACCCGTCCCAGGTTGTTGTTGGTTGTCTGTTGGTTGTCTTTCATGGTTTTTTGAGAGTGGGAGACGGTGAGAGTGGGAGATGGTTTGGTCTACCATTCTTGCCGTCTCGCAGCCTCCTCTTTCAGTTAATAACAGATCAGGGGATGGAACCTGTCATGCCCTGATATTCGTGGCTAGACAGCGAAGCGGCTATGCTGTCGCGGCTGATCGGCGTGGTGGCGGTGGCGAGGGCTTGCCAGAGCAGTTGGAAGGCGTTGTAGGTGGTGGCGGCATAGGGGCCGGCCGTCTCATTGAAGGGGGTGATGGCGGCATAGGCGGTGAGGAAGTCGCTGGGCAGGGTGGTGGGGTCGGTGGGGCCAAACGGCCGTTCGCCCATCGGCACAAATGGAATGCCAGCGGCGGCGTAGATGGGAGCGGCAACGGCCGTTGTTTCCGGCTGCCAATGCCCCACCACGGCGATGATGGCGGGGTCGAGGGTGAGAGAAACGGCCGTTTCTCTTGCAAAATCTACATTTCCCCCGTCATCCAGCGCTACCAGTGCCACCCGGTAGCCATGTACCCCACCCGCTTCATTCAATTCCCGCACCGCCAGCCGCGCACTGTAAATGACATCATACCCAATCGCTCGCTCTCGTCCCTCAAACGGCCCCACCAGGCCAATTTTGACCACGGGCGGGGTGCGGGTGCAGGCGGAGAGCAGAAGGAGGGAAAAGATGAGGAGGATGATTGAGATTGGAGATTGGTGATTGGAGATTAATGAACCTTCACCAATCACCAATCTCCAATCTCTAATCTCTGTTTTTCTAATTACACCGCGCCACATTGGCCTGATGCTCCTCATAGGTCACGCTAAACAGATGCCGGTTTTGGCCGTCGCAGTTGGCGACAAAGAACAGGTAGCTGCTTTGGGCGGGTTCGGCCACGGCTTGCAGCGATGACAGGCTGGGGTTGGCAAGGGGGCCGGGGGGTAGGGCGGGAATCTGGTAGGTGTTGTAGGGTGAATCGAGGGTTAGATCGGCGACGTCGAGCGGCGATTTCCACCAGTTGCCGGTGGCCGTACCGAGGGCATATTGCACGGTAGGGTCGGCTTGGAGCGGCATGGCGGCACGGAGCCGGTTGTGGAAGACGCTGGCGATTAACGGCCGTTCTTCCACCACCACCCCCTCCCGTTCCACAATCGAAGCCAGCGTCACCGCTTCGTGCAACGTCAGCCCCTGCGCCCCAAACCCCTGCCGCAGTGCCGGGGTCACTTCATCGTCAAAGCGTGCCAGCATCAGTGCCACCAGGTCGTCAGCAGTTGTTGTCACGGGGATGCGGTATTGGGCGGGGAACAGATACCCTTCGAGGGTGCTTTCTGGCGGCAGGTTGGCGAGGAATGGGTGGGGGGTGAGGTCAAACGGCCGTTTGCGCTGCCCAATTGCCAAAAATTCCTGACTGTCAATTTGCGCCGGGGTTGTCACCGCCAAATAATTTGCCATCTCCTCCAGCCGCCACCCCGGCAAAAAGCTCAATTCAATGTCCTGCGTGCCGGCTTGCGTCAGCGTTTGCACCAGTTGTGGCATGGTGGCCTGCGGCGACAGCGTAAACTGCCCCGCCACCAGCTCCCGTTCATAGCCGTAATAGGTTAAATAATTTAGCAGCAGTTCGCTATCGGCCACCACGCCGGCCGTCACCAGGTTGCTAACAATTTGATTAGCCGATTCGCCGGGAGCAATGGTGAATAAAACGGGGTCGCTGCCGTGCCCGGCCGGCTGCTGCAACTGGTCAACACGCTCGGCCAAATACGAAGCCAGAAAAATGCGCTGCGCCGGGTTCAGCCCTGCCGCCACGTCGTGCTGGGCGATGGTGGGGTTGGTGAGTGCCGTTTGCCACCGCTGGATGATAGTCCAAACGGCCGTTCCGACTCCCAGCAGCAATACCAACAGTGCCAGCAAGACAAACAAACAAGAGGCACGACGCTTTGGTTTGGGCTTTTTTTCTTGAGCCATAGACGGAAATATTACCACACTGTTTTGGAAATAGAGATTAGGAGATTGGGAGATTAAACCAATCTCCTAATCTCCCAGTCTCTTAATTGCGGTTCTCCCCTACAACCTTTCCGACTGCTGTGCGTATAGATTGTGTGAAATGAAACAATAACAGGAGTGTGTTGCTATGAGTGAACAGATTAACGAATTGAAGGAAGCGGAAAAAGAGGCGATGTATGTGGAGAAGGGGGAAACGGCCGTTACCAAAAACCGTGACAACCTTACCCTGGGACTCATTCTCATTGGCATGGGTGTTATTTTCCTCTTGACCAACGTGGCCGGGTTGGCACTGCAAAACTGGTGGGCACTGTTTATTTTCATTCCGGCCGTTAAGCAGCTTGGCTGTGCCTGGAGCCAGTATCGGGAAAACGGCCGTTTGGGTCACAGCGGGCGCGGTGCTTTAACCGGCGGTCTCTTTTGGGCGCTCATCGCCTCGGCCTTCCTCTTCGACCTCGACTGGGGTTTTGTCTGGCCCTTCTTCCTCATTCTCGGTGGCCTAGGTGCCATCCTCGGTGGTTGGTTTGATTAGCAGCCTGTTGGAAAAAGACAATGGATGCGCCGATGACGCGGATTTCGGCGGGTAAACGCGGATTTTTCTTTTGTATCCGCGAAAATCCGCTCCGATCCGCGTTATCCGCGCACCCCTTCTTCCAGACCACCTACCCCCAATTTACGCAGCCCCACGAATCACATCAATACCACCCATATATGGACGCAGCACCTCTGGCACCACAATGCTGCCGTCAGCCTGCTGATTGTTTTCAATGATGGCAATCATCACGCGGGGCAGTGCCAAACCGCTGGCGTTTAGCGTGTGGGGGAACCGCAGCTTGCCACCGTCGGCCGGCCGATAGCGAATGTTTGCCCGCCGCGCCTGAAAATCCTCCGCGTTACTAATCGAGCTAACCTCTAGCCATTCCTGGCATCCATCTGCCCACACCTCAATATCATAGGTCTTGGTCATGGCAAAGCCAATGTCGCCCGATGCCAGTTCCAGCACCCGATAGCGAAAACCAAAGGCATCGCAAATATCCATAGCGTGCTGCCGCATTTGCTCAATCACCTCATAGCTTTTGTCCGGGTGGGCAAATTGGTACATTTCCACCTTGTCAAACTGATGGCCGCGCTTGATGCCGCGCACATCCTTACCCGCGCTCATCTTCTCGCGCCGGAAGCAGGGGGTGTGCGCCACATAGCGCAGCGGCAACTCGGCTTCGTCCAGAATTTCATCCCGATGGATGTTGGTCAGGGCAATTTCGGCCGTTCCCAGGAACATAAAATCTTCTTCCGCATCCCGATAAATGTTGTCAAAGAACTTGGGGAGCTGTCCCGCCCCTTCAAAAATTTGCGACCGCACCATGTACGGCAGCCCTATTTCCATGTACCCATGGTCGTTTACATGCGTGTTTAGCATGTATTGAATCACCGCCCGTTGCAGCCGCGCTCCCCAGCCACGCAGCACATAAAAGCGGCTGCCGCTTAACTTCACGCCCCGCTCAAAATCAATGATCCCCAGGGCCGGCCCCAAATCCCAGTGGGGCTTTGGCTCAAAACCAAAGGTGGGCATGGGCGCACCCTGCGGCTCGTGAATGACGTTGTACGTCTCATCCGGGCCTATCGGGGTGCTTTCATGCGGCATGTTTGGCACCCACGACAAGTTTGTCCGCAGGGTGGCTTCGACTTCGCGCAGCTCTTCGTCCAGCACGGCAATTTGTTCACCGATCAGGCGGGGAGCGTCCTTGGCAGCCTCGACGTTGGCTTCGGCGGTGGCTAATTGGGTGCGTAGGTCATTAACGGCCGTTTCTCCCTCTCCCTCCTTTTCCGCCCGCGCCAACGCCGCCTCCAACTTCTTCAACGGCCCCATCAACTGCCCAATTTGCTTCGACGCCTCATTCCGCTGCCGCCGCAGCGCCTCAACCTCCTGCAAAATGGCTCGCCGCCGCTCGTCACCCGCCAATATCTCATCAATCGGCGCATTGTCGTTGCGCTTGGCAACCTGCTCCTTTACCCATTCCGGCTTTTCCCGAATCAAATTAATGTCTAACATAATCACTTACCTCGCAAATAAAAAAGCCCCCTCATCCTGCCAGGACGAGGAGGCTCGTGGTGCCACCTGGATTTGTCGGTGTGTGCCACCGACCTCAACGCACGCTTTAACGGGCGTACCCGATTTGCCTTGCGAACCCCAAAAGGGACTTTTTCGGCAAACAACTCAGAAGTGGATTTCCAGTTACCCAATCATTGGCTTGCACCAACCGCCAACTCTCTAAAAATTGCATAACTGTACTTGTCTTCGTCAAAGTCTCTTTGCTTAACTTAGACTCACAGTATAACGACCCCCCATTACCCTGTCAATGAAGAGATAGGGAAATCAGAGGTCAATCGTTGTTTGGCGAAAATTGACGGAACGCCCCAAACCTATACAATTCAGTGAAATTTGCGTAAACAAATCGTTTGCAGCAGTTTGAAATCCCCAAACACAGTTGGCCTTAAACGACGGAAAATAGCTGAACCCATCAACTGCTTGCGAACCTTAACCGTAATATGGAGGCGGAAATGATAAGTGTCAAAAAGATTGTCCAAGGAGATAGATCGCGGTACTGGCTGCTACTGGCTAGCCTGATTGTGGCTGGTTGGCTTGTGCTAACAATAACCCAGGCGTTAAGAGCCTACGAAGCAGCTCTGCTCCCACCAGACCTTAGTCAATCTACTAAAACCGTTGATAAATCTGTGGCAAAGGTTGGGTCAACCCTCGAATACCAAATCGCCGTAAAAAATACTGGTAATGAATTTGCCATTGCCAGCGTAACCGATACCCTGCCGGCCGAATTAGCCTACGTCTCTGGTAGCCTGGTCGTGGAAAACGGCGGCAGCAACTGGGGGGCTGATGGCAATGTCATTAGCTGGCACGGCACCATCAATGATGGTGATCAGGTCAACATCACGTTCCGCGCCACCATTAGTGATGGTGTGGCCGTAGATACCGTGATTACCAACACAGCCAACATCTACCTGGAGGGGCAGGAAGCCCCTGTGGCAGCACCCAGTGCCACAACCACGGTTGTCGAGTCCGTCGTCCCCGACAGGCTCAGGGCGTATCTGCCAATTGTTTACAAAGGCCTTCCCCAGCCCCATCTTAACCCCATCTCCCGACCCACCAAGGATAATACCTGGACTGTCAACTGGAACAGTGTCAACGTAAGCAGCGTTACCAGCTACGAGATTCAGGAAGCCAATAACGCTGAGTTTAACAATGCCACAATCTTTAATGTTGGGCTGACCCGCGCACGCACCTTTAGTCATTCACGGTCGTTCAATAACGTCTATTACTATCGCGTGCGTGCCTTGATTGGCCTGCAACAAGGGCCGTGGTCAAATGTGCAGGTGATTGCCGCCGATTATTTTGACGACTTCGTGAATGGCACATCCGGTTGGGCAATGCGCCGCACCAGTGCAGAATCATCAGCGGAGTGGGAACTGGCTTACCGGACAGACGGTGTTTTGCAGATAATTGTGAAGGATACCAATGAATACGTATTGGCCTCGCCGCTGCGCATAATGCCTGATTTACCGGTTAATTTTGAGACCGAAGCGAGCTTTAACGAATTTAACAACACACCTATCTCTGACCGTCAGGCATTTGCCATTATCTTTGGGGCTGATTGGGATGGGACGGCTTGCCCCAATGCTGATTACAGTAGTTGTTTCACCAACTACTATCGGCTGCGCTTCCGCTGGCGCGATGGCACCAAGGATTTCTGGGAATATCGCCTGGATTGGGTGAAAGGCCATGACAGCTCGGATGAACCGATAGTGGATACGTTGATTGATTGGAATCAGATCAAGTTGAATATTAACCCCAATAGCTGGAATGAGGTGGATGTACGTGTTGAGACGGATGGCGATATCAAGATATCAATCCGGGATGAACGGGTTGGTCAGGTACGCCATGATCGCATTGCCCTTCAGGGTATTGGCAAATATTTTGGGCTTGAGGTGAGTGTTAAAGATAAGGCAAACGCACGGGTGAAATTCCCCTATCTCAAGGTTGAGAAAATAGAATAGAAAAGGGTCAATGACCAAAAAGCCCCTGGTTAAATTGCCAGGGGCTTTTTTCTTCAGGTCTTGGTGGGGTCGCCCCAGGGGTAAGGTATGCCTCGCCATTACAATTTGTTTTGCCAACCGCATAAGATCGCAAAGAACTTTTTTTCTCTGCTTAAAAGCGGGTACACTTTGTAAAGATTATTAACTGACCCAAGTTGTTACCTTACAAAACAAAGTGTAAAACCTGTCATTTCGACCCTCCGGCAGCCTCAGGGCAGGCTAAGGGTTCGTTCGTTAATAACTTGGGATTTAGAAGTTCAACTTCTGAGAGAAGTTGAACTTCTGGAACTGCAAGTTACGCAAGAAGTTGAACTTCTTAGAAGAAGTTGAACTTTTCAGAAGAAACTTCTAAATGGGCAAATTATTTAAATTCCATTCCTCAGTCTTTGTGGAAAAAGCCCGTTTCGTCGGCAGCAAAAAACGGGATTTCCTGGAGGGTCTCGAAATGACAGTGGTTAGCAGCAACTTGAGTTAACGAAATGGGAAATGTCTGATGCGTTTGCCCATAAGCAGGAGGAAGCGTGGAGCGATTGATTATTGATACTGACCCTGGTGTAGATGATGCCCAGGCGATTTTGTTGGCAACGGCTTGCCCGAATGCCAGAGTTGAGGCTTTGCTGGCAGTGGGTGGGAACGTGGGGCTGCACCACACCGTGCGCAATGCGCTGACCATTGTGGAGGCAACAGGACAGGATATTCCGGTTTATGCCGGCTGTGCAGATCCGTTGGTGGTGTTTGGTGAGGATGCCTCCCATTTTCATGGGCATGATGGGCTGGGGGATCAGGGATTGGTGCCAAAGGTGCGCCAGGTGGAAAGTGAACATGCGTCGCTGGCGCTACTGCGGATGGCAAATGAGTCGCCGGGTGAATTGACGCTGGTGGGTATTGGCCCGTTGACGAATGTGGCCGTGGCACTGAAGCTAGACCCGGAACTGCCCAACAAGCTGAAGCGGTTGGTGGTGATGGGCGGGGCGGTGACGGGGCATGGCAATACATCAAACCGAACGGCCGAATTTAACATCTTTGCCGATCCTGAAGCCGCTCATGTGGTGTTTGAGTCGTGGGGCAAGGCTGGCAAGATGCTGGAACTGGTGGATTGGGAGCTGACGCTGCGGCATGGGATTCCAGCTGACCTGCTGGAGCGTTGGTTTACGATAGACACGCCGCGTGGCCGCTTTTTTAAGGCTGTTTCGGAAGGGTCGTTGGCCTTTACCAGAAAGTATTACCACCGTGATATGATTTGGGCGGCGGATGCGCTGGCGTTGGCGGTGGCGGTGGAGCCAGATTGTGTGCGTGAGGCGGTGGCGCGGCACGTAGGGATTGGGCTTGAAGGGCGGTATGAACGGGGACAAACGGCCGTTGAGTGGCGCACCAACCGTCCCGCTCCCCCCAATGTCTCTATCGTGATGGATGTTGATACGAGCCGTTTCCATGCGCTCATGGAAGCTGGCCTTTATTAAGGCAGGGGAGCCGGGAGGTGGGGGTGCAGAGGAGCGAAATCTCCCCTGCACCCCTGCTCCCCGCTTCTCCGCAGGAGTTACCTATGTCCCTCTTACCCCCCGACCCGTGGCAAAAAGTGGTGACGGCCAATGGCTTTAAGGCCGACCACGTGATTTCGGCGCTGCAAAAGGAGATTCGGCGCGGCCACGCCGAAAATGCGGTGCTGTTGGCATATGAAATGGTGATTACCAGCCCGGCATTGGAAGATTATTTGTGGCAGCGGCTGATGGTGATTGCGGTTGAAGATATTGGCTTTGGCGAGCCGAATGCCCCTGTTTTCATCAACGCCCTGGTGCAAATGCTTGGTCGCTTTGACCGCAGCGTGGGTGAGCGCAAGCTGTTTGCCGTCCATGCCGTGCGCTATTTGTGCGGCTGCCAGAAAGATCGCTCCAGTGATGAGATGGTGAACTGGTTGATTCATGGGGTTGGCAATGGCAGCCTGCGCCCTACCATTCCCGATTATGCCCTTGACATGCACACCGGCGACGGCCAGGCTATGGGGCGCGGCCGGCAGCATTTTTGGCAGGAAGGGGCGCAGCTTTCCCCCGAACTGCCTAACCGGGATACGACCTGGTTGCAAAAAATCATGGCCTTGCTGGAAAGTGGGGAGCTGTCCTGAAAACAGTAGCCGAGGATTCCAATCCTCGCTTTGGTTTGCTGGTTGCAAGTTGCAAGTGGCAGGTGGCAAGTTCTGTTGGCAAACGAGACTTGCCACCTGCTACCTGTATCCCCACAAAGGAGCATCTATGTCGAATATAGACCCCAATTTCCCGCTGATTGATTTGCACCGTCATCTGGATGGTAGCGTGCGGCTGGCGACGATTCTGGATTTGGGGCGGCAGCATGGTCTGCCGCTGCCGGGGTGGACGCTGGAGGATTTACGGCCGTTTGTGCAGGTTGCCGAACCTCAGCCCGGCCTGCTCGCCTTTTTCGAGAAATTCAAATGGCAGACGGGTGTGCTGGTGGACGAAGCCGCTTGTTATCGGGTGGCGTATGAAAACGTGGAGGATGCCAGGAACGAGGGTATTGATTACATTGAACTCCGTTTTAGCCCCTGGTTTATGGCTGAAGCCAATGGTCTGAATCCGGCCGGCGTGGTGGAAGCGGTGGTGGCCGGGGTGCAGGCGGGCGTGCGCGATTTTGGTGTGGCGGCCAAGCTCATTGGCATCATCAGCCGCACCTATGGGCCGGAAATTGGGCAGCAGGAATTGGCGGCACTGATGACCCAGCGTGACCATATCGTCGCTCTGGATTTGGCGGGGGATGAGATCAACTTTCCCGGCGAGCTATTTGTGGATCATTTTCGCCAGGCGCGGGACGTAGGCTGGCGGGTGACGGTTCACGCCGGAGAGGCAACGGGTGCCGAAAGTATCTGGCAGGCTATCCGCGAGCTGGGGGCGACGCGCATTGGGCATGGGATGCGGGCTGTGGAAGACCCGGTGCTGCTGGATTATTTGGTGGCACACGGGATTGGGCTGGAGGTGAGCCTGACGAGCAACGTGCAGACGAGCGTGGTGGCAGATTATGCCAGCCATCCGCTGCGGCGGCTGTTGGAATATGGGGTGAAGGCGACAATCAATACCGATGACCCCGGCATCAGTGCTATAGATTTGCCGCATGAGTACAACGTGGCGGCTCCCCAGGCGGGGCTGTCGCGGGTGCAAATTCGTCAGTGCCAGCGTAATGCGCTGGATGTTGCCTTTTTATCGGATGCGGAACGAAAGGCGTTGTGTGGGGAGTAAGGCGTGGGGAGCAGGGTGTTCGCCCTACCCCCCACGCCTTACTCCCTACTCCTCTTCATCCCGCTGCTTGTTGGACAAATATTCCAGCAGGTAACGCTTGAGGAACATTTCCTGGCGCGGGTTGTCAATGTCGAGCAGCATGTATTGTGCCCATGCGGGGAATTGGCTGGTGTCTATGTCGCCGCTTTCGAGCAGGTCAAGGTAGTGCCAATTTACGGGGCCATCGGTGGGGGGTGCTTCGGTGGGGGGAAGGGTGTTGAGAACGGCCGTTATTTCCTCTACCAACGTCTCTGGCAGCGAATCAGGCAGCGCAAAGTCGGCCGGCAGGTGGGTCGGGTCAGGCGGCATGTGGTCATGCAGTGGGTCGGCATCGGCTAAATTAGGGTCAATGTCGGCCATCATGCGGCGGTATAAACGGCCGTTTTCCCGTCGCGCCGGGGGAATCCACGGAATCCGCTGCTGGTTATCACGCCACCAGCGCACCTCCGCCCACAGCCGCCGCGCCAGCGAATCGTTGGGGAACTGCGCCAGCAAATCTTCCAGCACCTCCACGCTTTCGGCAAAAAAGCCCTGGTCCGCATACAGCTCTGCCACCCAAAGCATCGCCAGTGCCGGATCGCTGGTGCGTCCAATCGCCGCCTGGAAAATCGGCCAGGCCACTTCGCTCCCCTTCGTTTGCCCCAGCAAATAATCCTGCAAAAGCTGCCCCTTGCCCTCTTCCAGCATCTCGGCCACGTCATTGGGTTTCACCTTCACCCCGCCATATTCGCGGTGCTGCCCCGGCCAGCGGCTCATATAATGAAACGAGAGTGCCAACCGCCGCCGCTGCTGCCACGGGCGGTCGTCCCATTCATCAATCAGCCGCTGTAGTGCCTTGCGATTTTCGCGGATAAGGTCGGGGTTGCAAAAGGCGCGGTAAATTAGCCGAGTGGCGGCATCATGGTCGGGTATTTCGGCCAGGATGTCAAAACAAAGTGCGGTTGCGTCGGGTTGCCCCATGTACGCATCAGCTAGTAATTCGGCTTCAACCAGCATTCGCTGGATGCGAGAAGGATAGTCGGGTGTTGCCATCTACCTGGTATACACGTTTGCTTGTAAAGTTACAAGTTCTTCCTTGCAGGTAGCAAGTGGCAAGTCTGGTCGGCAAACAAGACTTGCCACCTGTTACCTGCAACTTGCAGCCGATCACCAAAATGCCAGTTTATGATCGTTCGTAGTATAAATGGGACAAGAAGAGTCCTGCACCATTGCTTTACCGATCTACAATGCGAATGCTGCCGTTGCCGCCGTTGATGATGAGTTCGACCTGGTGGGGCGCGTTGCCATAAACGGCCGTTTCCCACACCCCATTCTTGCGATCACCCTGCACCAATTCAAAGCGATCCGTCATATTCAAGCTGCCGTTGCCGCCATCAAACTCGACGCGAGCTTCCACTGAAGGCGGCAGGTGAACCGTCATCATGCCGTTGTCGCCATCAACCTGAATGGTTTGTCCGCCATTTTCCGGCACTGTCAGTTCAATGCCGCCATTGCCACCGTTCACCGCCACCTCGTAAACACCGCCGGGCAGCATCACATCCATGCTCCCGTTGCCACCTTCCAGTGCCAGGCTTTCCAGGGTCAGTTTACTCAGGTCAAAGTCGCCCGATCCGTTGCTTATGTCCAGCGTTAAATCAAGCGGTACGCTGGGGCTAAGGCTAATTTGCCACGGCTTGGCCGCTTTGCTGTCCCAATTGGCCGGGTTTAGCCATTGCGATGGCTTGCTGCGCACGTCCAGCATGACATCGGCCCGGCCATTGCTGACATCGGTCTCAAACTGTAGGTCGCCCAAATAGCTGATGTCGCCTTGAATGAGGTTGGGGCTGTCGCTCAGGGCGGACAGATGGGCGCTGGGGTTGTCGAAGTTGAGGTGAATAACGGCCGTTTTCACCCCTTCCCGCGAAAAAGCAACCGAATCTTGTTGCCAAACGGCCGTTTCTTCCCGCACCCCCAACCGCTGCAACAGCGGATGTGACACACCAAAAAACAGCACATAGCCAAACACCACAATCGCCGCCACCCCCACCATCCCGCTTAAAAACGACCCCAGCGGGCGCGGAAGCTGCTGCACAATGATATTTATCCCCAACAACACGAGCAGCAGCGGCCAAAGCGGCAGCACCGCCCCCCAATGCAACTCAGGCGACACCCATCCCAAATTACGCAACAAAAAGTAAACGCCAATCGCAATCAGCAACAGCGGCCCAAACAACGACCGACTCTGCCGCCGCACTTGTCTCTGGCTCACAGGCTCACTCATAATACTGTGTCACTCCAATCTTACCCAGTTCATAACTATCTTTCTTTTTCCTATACGTAGCAACTAAACCAGCGTTGCACGCTTTGACAACAGCCCACCTTTCGTCTAAAATCGCCAAGTTCACTGGCATAAACTCAGACACATTTGAGTTAATCATAGAGATTGCTGACCATTATTGCCAGCAAACAAACCATAGCAATCACTGAACATTATCAAACAAATCTCAAAAGCGCAGAGGTTCTCAAGTAATGAAGGAATACAAAACCGGACAGATTCGTAACGTCGTCCTGGCAGGGCATAATGGAGCAGGCAAAACCATTTTTGTAGAACGCGCCCTCTTCAACACCGGCGCGACCAGCCGTTTAGGCAAAGTGGAAAATGGCACTGCTGCCATGGATTTTGAAGCTGAAGAGGTAGAGCGCGGAAGCTCCATCTCAACTGCCCTTGCTGCCATCGAATGGCGCGACCACAAGATCAATCTCCTCGACACCCCAGGTTTCATAGATTTTATCGGCGAAGTCAACAGCGCCATCAAAGTGGCCGACGGCGCACTCATCCTTGTTGAAGCCGTTTCCGGTGTCGAAGTAGGCACAGAACTAGCCTGGCAAGCCACCGAGCAAAAAGGTATGCCCCGTGTTGTCTTGGTCAGTAAAATGGACAGAGACAATGTCCGCGTGGCCCGCGTCATGACCAGCATTACTGAAAACCTCCAGGGTAATTTTGTTCCTCTGCAAATCCCCATCGGCGAAGGTCCAACCTTTAAAGGAGTCGTTGACCTGCTCTCAATGGAGTCTCGATTGGGCGATGACGATAGCCGGGGACCCATCCCCGATGATTTGGTAGACGCGGCTGAAGAAGCACGCATGGCCGTTATTGAAGCTGCCGCTGAGGGTGATGACGAGCTAATGGAAAAGTTCTTCGAGAATGACACTTTGCCAGACGAAGATATTGTCCGAGGGTTGCGTCTAGCCATGTTGCAAGGGTTGTGTGTACCGGTTCTATATGCCGCCCCACAACCTGGCATTGCCGTTGTTCCCGCCTTAAACGCCCTCTATCGCCTCCTTCCCGCTCCGGATCGGGTTCCGCCACCCGACGCAACAGATGCTAACGGCAATGTTGTCGAGATAGAAGTCAGCGACAACGCCAACCTGGCCGCTTTTGTCTTTAAAACGCGGGAAGACACCTATGGCCGTACTAGCTATATTCGCGTTTTCGGTGGTTCCCTTGAGTCTGACTCCCGCGTTTGGGATGCCAATCTTGACAGTGAAGTCCGGGTTGGCTCGTTGCAAGTTGTGACGGGCAAAGACGGTCAATCTGTAGCGCGACTGCACAGTGGCGACATTGGCAGCGTGGTCAAGCTGGGGGATACCCAAACCAACCACACACTTTGCGACCGTGGGCATAAATTAAATATTAGCCCCATTGAACAACCCAACCCGATTGCTTCCGTAGCAATTCACCCCGTTTCGCAATCAGACGTTGCCAAGCTCAATCAATCTATCCACCGCCTCATCATTGAAGACCCAACCCTTACAAGCCACACCGAGTCGGCCACGCATGAAAATATTCTGTCGGGGATGGGGATAACACACCTTGAAGTTGCTGTTAAAAAAGCAAAATCAAAATTTGGTGTCAATATCACAACGACTACGCCCAAGGTACCCTATCGGGAAACCATCACCCAAACAAGTAAGGCCGACTATACACATAAAAAGCAAACGGGTGGTGCCGGACAGTATGGCAAAGTCTACTTGCGTGTCGAGTCCATTGATGTCAACGAGCAGTTTGAATTTGCCTCCGAAATCTTTGGTGGTGCCATTTCCGCTCCATTTGTAGCAGCAACTGAAAAAGGGTGCAGGCAAGCACTGGAAGGCGGTGTTTTGGCTGGTTATCCGGTGTATGGCGTCAAGGCTGTTGTTTATGATGGTAAGGAACACCCGGTAGATTCCAAGGAAATTGCGTTTCAAACGGCTGGTCGTGAATGCTTCAAAATTGCCGTCATGGAGGCTAAACCGGTGCTGCTGGAACCACTCTACAATGTTACCGTGACTGTGCCGTCTGATTATATGGGCGACATTATGGGGGATATGAATACCCGACGGGCCACCATCCAAGGGGTGGACTCAGATGGTAACAAGAGTATTGTCAAAGCCCTGGTTCCTCAGGCTGAAATGCTGAGTTATGCAGCCGATTTGCGATCCATGACGCAGGGGCGCGGTATCTTTAGCATGACGTTTGAAAAATATGAGCGCGTGCCTAACCATTTGCAAGAGAGTTTGGTGAAGCAGCTAAAGGCTCAACGCGATCATGAAGAAGGATAGCTCTTTCCAGAGCTACATGAGAGTAAAAAGCCCCAACACAAGTTGGGGCTTTTTTGTCTGCCAACACCTAACGCGGATAAACCGCAAATGGCTGGTGGCTAGTAGCTGGTGGCTCGTGCAGAACCCCTTTTCTTACCAGCCACCAGCAACCAGCCACCATGATGCCCAAAGGTCTTGTTTTCTGTGCAGGAATTTCACTGATAAGGTTTATATAACCGTGTCGGTCGCTGGTTTGGTACCGGTGTTTTTGTTGAGGAATTCCTGATAGGCAAGGGTAAAGGTGGTGGATTGGTAGGCGGTCACCAGTGAATTGATGGCAGCCGCTACAACAGCCAACACCAGACCACCCACGATCCCGGCGGCGATTTCTACGGCACCAAATGAGCCGCCCTCAACGGCCTGGAAAATAAGTGGGCCAAAGGAGAGAAAGGCCAGCGGAATCATGACGATGGCGACGGCGAACCCAACGACAATGCTGATGACGATAAAGATGACTACGAGGACAATGATCTCAGCGAAGTTACTCTTGAAAATGTGCCAACCATGACGGATGCTATCCATAATGCCCATATCTTGCAGCATAATGCCGCGTTGAGCGAAGGCAGAAATGCCTTGGAGAATGATGCCAATGGGGATGGCAAGGCATAGCAGACCACAAACGGCAAATACGACGGCACCGAGGGAACCAAGAACGGCCGTTGGGTCTTGCTCAATCGTGTTGGCTATGGAAAAGATGCTGAAACCGATGGCTCCGGCAACGACCAACGCCACCACAAAAGCCAAAATGATAAACGGCAGGAACAGCAACAAGCTCAGCCCGACCAATTGCCCAATTTTGGCCCAGCCGTCGGCGAAAGCCTGACGAAAAGTCATCTTTTCCCCGGCATCTAGCCGCGCTGCGGCACTAATCAGGCCACCGCGTGCCGTTAGCCCCACGACCCACAAAACGATACCGAGCAGGAAGAAGAAGCACATAGCGGCTATAATGAGCGCGGCATATTGCAGCCAAAACGCTTCTACTTGCCCCCCAAAGTCGGGGGAACCAGGAACCTGGCTGCCATCCATGCGAAAGTTGGAATTGCCGCCACCGCCACCACCGCCACTGCCCAATGCGGCCAGGAAGCCCAAGAGCAGCATAAATTTGTTCCCCCACACAATATCCCAAGACCGTTTTAATAAATTACCGTAATCCATTTTTATCCACACCTTTGTCCAGTAATCAGTCAACTGTTATCAGTAATCGGTGCAAAACTTTACTGATTACCGATTACCGGTTACTGATTACCGGCATTATTCCCATTCAATTGTTCCCGGTGGCTTCGATGTGATGTCGTAGACAACGCGGTTGACACCTGCAACCTCGTTGACAATGCGACGGCTGACGTGAGCCAGCAGGTCATAGGGTAAACGCGCCCAGTCGGCCGTCATAAAATCTTCGGTGGTGACGGCGCGGAGGGCAATGACTTCTTCATAGGAACGGCCGTCTCCCATGACCCCCACACTCTTCACCGGCAGCAGCACCGCAAACGCCTGCTGCGTCCCCTGCTTCAGCATCCCCGCCTGGCGCAGCTCCTCGGTAAAAATGGCATCGGCCTGCCGCAGATGTTCCAACCGCTCCCACGTAATCTCCCCCAAGCAACGAATCGCCAGCCCCGGCCCCGGAAACGGCTGCCGCCAGATGATGCTGTCGGGCAGCCCCAGTGCCGTACCGATGCGCCGCACCTCATCCTTAAACAACTGCTTCAGCGGCTCCACCAGGTCAAACGCCATGTCATCGGGCAGGCCGCCCACGTTGTGGTGGGACTTGATCACATGGGCTTCCTTTTTGTCTTTACCGGCACTTTCAATCACATCGGGGTAAATGGTTCCTTGGGCCAAAAAATCAATTTGCCCCAACTTGTTGGCTTCGCGTTCAAAAATGCGGATAAATTTTTCGCCGATGATGCGCCGCTTTTGTTCTGGCTCAGTCACGCCGTCCAACGCTTCCAAATATTCCTCGATTGCATTGACAGCTACCAACTTCATCCCCTGCTCGCGCTCAAAGGTTTCGATGACCTGAGCGGCTTCGTCTTGCCGCAGCAGGCCATGATCCACAAAGATGCAGGTGAGCTGGTCGCCAATGGCGCGGTGGATGAGGGCGGCGGCAACGGCCGAATCTACGCCACCGCTCAGACCGAGGACAACGTGGCCGTTGCCGACTTGGTTGCGAATAACGGCCGTTTCTTCCTCAATAAAATTCGCCGGTGTCCAGTCAGCCGTGCAGCCACACACAGCCTGCACAAAATTTCGCAGCAGCGTCCCACCCTGCGGCGTATGCACCACCTCCGGGTGAAACTGCACCGCATAATACCCCCGCGCCTCATCCGCCGCCGCCGCCAGCGGCGAATTGGCCGAATGCGCCAACGGCCGAAAACCAGGCGGCAGCATCTCCACCTTGTCACCATGGCTCATCCAAACTTGTTGGAGGTTGGAGATTGGAGAATTAGAGATTGGGGACTGGGGTGAATCTCCAATCTCCAATCTCCAATCTCTAAACAACGGACTTTCCCGGTCATTCACCTCTAAAACGGCCAGCCCATACTCCCGCCGCGTGCTGCCCGCCACCCTGCCGCCCAGCGTATGCGCCAAAAGCTGCATTCCGTAACAAACGCCCAGCACCGGCAGGCCGCTTGCCAGTACATAAGCAGGCAGCGTCGGCGCGTTGGGGTCATAAACACTGTTGGGGCCGCCGCTGAGAATAAACCCCTTCGGCTTGTGTGCCAGAACAACATCAGCCGAGGTGCGCCAGGAAAAAAGCTCACAGTACACATTGGACTCCCGCACCCGCCGCGCAATGAGCTGTGAATATTGGGAGCCGTAGTCTAAAACAATGATGGTGTCGTGTGACATATTTGGGATTGGAGGTTAGAGATTGGAGAATCACCCAATCTCCAATCTCTAATCTCTCCATTTCTTAATCCGCCAGTTCAATACGGCCGTTGCTCATATCGGTAATAATCGCCGCCGAATAAATGGGAACCTGCCAATGGGCAAGCACGTCACGGCCACCTTCAAAATCTTTCTCCACAACGGTGGCAATGCCCACCAATGTAGCACCGCTGTTATGTACTATACGCGCCAACGCATCAATCGTTTTACCCGTTGCCAAAAAATCATCCACAACCAGCACCCGATCCTCTTTGTGCAAAAACTCTGGCGACACCATCAGCAGTACTTCACCTCCCTTCGTGTGGCTGGGGGCCGCATCTACATACACCGGTTCCTGCATCGTAATGGGCTTGTGTTTGCGAGCATAAACAACGGGGATGTTGCCCAACGCCTTGCCCGCCATCACCGCTGGAATGATGCCGCTAACTTCGGCGGTGAGAATGCGTGTGGGCTGTGCGTAGGCAAATTGCGCCGCAATGGCCTGCCCCACCCCTTCCAGCAGCAGCGCATCTACCTGATGATTCAAAAAACTGTCAATCTTCAAAATCCCGCGTCCGAGATTTTGCCCTTCCCGTCTAATCCGTTCTTTTAATGCTTCCATAATTGGCGATTATCCATTAGGATTACACCATAACGCAACTGTTTGACGGTATTTTGGCAATTTGCAACAAGGGAATTTGACAGGAACTTGGGCAGATTTACCCAGAAAAATGGTGCAAGCGGCATTTGCGCTATCTTTCACAAATTCTTGACGGGGCATAGGTAGTGACCTATAATCTCTGCAACAAACCGTTCAAAAAAAATTGAAAGTTGTGAACAAGGCACATGATTATGGATATGCAATTGCTCGAAAAAGGATTGAGTGCTGTTGAAGAAGCGATGGTCGCCATCGTAGACAGCGACGTCAACGTTTTATATGATGCCAGCGAGCACATTTTATCGTCTGGGGGCAAGCGCGTCCGGCCACGGGTGGCCTTTCTGGCGTATTTGGCGGCAGGGGGTAGTGAGATTGAACAGGTTGTGCCGATGGCAACGGCCGTTGAAATGGTACACACAGCCACGCTTGTTCACGATGACATTAACGACCACAGCGTCCTGCGGCGCGGCCGGCCGACCGTCCACTCTATTTGGGGGCGCACCTTTGCCCTGCTCACCGGCGATTACCTCTTTGCCAAGGTGTACCAAATGATGGCCCCCTACGGTTCGCGCCAAAACGTGATTATGTCAAACGCCTGTACCCGGCTGGTGGAAGGGGAAACGCTGCAAGCGACGGCCGCTAAAGCGGGTGAGATGGATCAAGAAACGTACAAGGAAGTTATTAGCCGCAAAACTGCCAGCTTGTTTGAAGCGGCTGCCCGTATGGGGGCGATTCAGGCGGGGGCGGATGAGCCATTGGAAAACGCGCTGGCGGATTATGCCTATAATCTGGGGCTGACGTTCCAAATTGTGGATGACATTCTCGATATTATTGGCGACCCGGAAACGATGGGCAAGCCAATTGGCACTGACATTAGCCAGGGGCGCGGTGTTGTTGTCGCCCAAAACGGTCACGCCACGGAACTCGTGGCCGAGGCGGTGCTGGAACCCAATTCCGTTGAACAAATGATCAACGATTTGCGCGAATCGGGTGCCGTGCAGCTTGCCCGCTTCCAGGCGCAGCGGGTGGCCCAACGAGCGCGTGAGGCGTTAACGGCCGTTCCTCCCTCCCCCGCCCGCGACGAAATGGAAGATTTGATCGAGCAAGTCCTTAACCGGGATAGCTAACAAAACAGAACACAGACAAACGCGGATTAATGCGGATTTGAGGTTGTGCATTTGCAGCCAACAAGGTAAAACACGAATGAGCATAGAAGCCCATTCGTGTTTTTATTATTGCTGTACCGTGCATTTGTATGGACAAATGCCAGTACATTTAGTATGATTGAAGTACAAATTTTGGATTTTGATTGGGATGAGGGTAATCAAGGCAAATGCCAAAAGCATGGTCTCGCCCTGGCAGAAATCGAAGTGTTCTTTCGCCAAGAACAAATTTTCATCACACCTGACATCAAACATTCCCAAACAGAACAACGATTTTTGGCAATGGGGCAATCACCTCTAGGGAAACCAATGTTTGTTGTGTTTACGCTTCGAGGCCAAGCGGCAAAACAGTTCATTCGCCCCATAAGTGCTCGTTATATGCATCAGCGGGAGGTACAAAAATATGAGCAAGAAATTGCCCGACTTAACAAATGACGCTGAGGCCGAGGATATTCTGGATCAGGATTTGACTGACTACATTGATTTGGAAAATTTTACGGCCGTTCGCTTTGAGTTCTTACCAAAAACGGAAAAAATCAATCTTCGGGTTTCCAGACCCTTGCTGGAAGCCGTGAAAGCCAAGGCCGAGGCCGAAGGCATGTCTTACCAAAAATATATCCGGCTTGTTGTTGAGAGGTCATTAACTTCATGAGCAACCTGCGAATCGCTATTTTTTCCGATGTCCACGGCAATTTGACGGCACTGGAAGCGGTGCTGGCGGATATTGCCACGCAGCAGGTAGACCAGGTGCTATTTGCTGGCGATTTATGCCTGGTTGGCCCGCGCCCGGCGGCATGTTTGCGACGGGTGCAAGAGGCTGGCATTACCAGCGTCTATGGCAACACCGATGACTGGATTCTGGGGCGGCAAAAAACGCCGGAACGATTACAGGCACTGTGTGACTGGACGCTGGTGCAGTTGAGCGAGGCGGAACGGGATTGGCTAACGGCCGTTCCTTTCTCCCACCGCCTCCCAAACGACCTGCTCGTTGTCCACGCCAACCCCCACGATGTCAACCAGCTTGTCTTCCCGCCGGAAAGCGAACAACAAACCAGATACGGCCAGGTGCGGCAAACGGATGGGGCGCTGGTGGAATTGTTGCTGGGGATGGAAAAAGCGGCCGTTATCGCCTACGGCCACCTCCACGTCCCCAGCATTCGGCAGGTAGATGGCATCACGCTTGTCAACATCAGCTCGGTCAACATGGCCGGCGATGGCGACCCCCGCGCCAAATACGGGCTGCTGGAGTGGGACGGGCAGCAGTGGCACGCCCAGCACCGCCGCGTCGCCTGGGATGCCCAGGCCGAAATCGCCGCCTATCGCCAGGCACAGCCACCCGGCTGGGAAAATTTTGTCGCCCAACTGGAGCAGCACGGCACCGTGCCGCAAAATGTCTAGCGATTGGGGATTGGAGATTGGAGATTGATGAAGGTTCGCAATCTCTAATCTTCAATCCCCAATATTCACTACCCTATGACCGTAGATAGCTTCAAATTCCTGCCGCGCATGATTGCGGCGCTGTACACGTCCACAGATCGGGAGCCGGAGCTGCCGATTCCGTGGACACCGCTTGCCAGGCCATTGGCCGAATGCCGCTTTAGCCTGCTGACAACGGGCGGGCTGTATGTGCGAGGGGAACAACGGCCGTTTAACCTGGACCGTGAACGCGCCGAACCCACCTGGGGCGACCCCGACTTCCGCATGATTAATAGCGATACCGCGCCCCGCGCCATTGCCGCCGGGCATTTGCACATCAACACCAGCTTTGTGGAGGAAGATGTGAACGTGTTGCTGCCGCTGACCCGCTTTCAGGAGAGGGCCGCCAACGGTACTATTGGCTCCCTTGCGCCCACGGCCTACTCGCTGATGGGGTTTCAGGGTTTTCCGCCAAATATGACGGGGTGGTTGGAAACGGCCGTTCCTGCCATCACCGCCCAACTAAAACAAGAGGAAGTAGATTGCCTGCTCCTCACCCCCGCCTGACCCGACTGCGCCATGAACGCGCCCGTGTTGGCGCGTGCCTTTGAAGCCGCCGGAATCAGCACCCTTTTAGTGACCATGATGCCCTACTGGGCGGAAAAAACCGGCACCCCTCGCACCCTCGGCGTAGAGTTCCCCTTCGGCCAAACGCTGGGGCAGCCCCACAACGTGGCGCAGCAGCAGCGCGTCATCGCCGCCGCACTGGAACTGCTGGCAAGCGCCGCCGAACCCGGCACCATCGCCCACCTTGACGAGCAGTGGCCGATTGACCAAAAAACCGCTTACAAAACGTGGCAACCCAGCGAAGCCTCCCCCATCATTGCCCACCTCGCCCCGCGCATCCGCGACATGATGCGGCAAAGTCGGCAGTAAGAGGGTTATTGGTTATTGGTTATTGAATGCCCATAATCCCCAATAACCAATAACCCATGACCAACCCGTCCCCTCCTCTCTACCCATTTCTACGTCAAACGCCACTGTTTGCAGCCAAGGCTTCTTGTACAGCAAAAAATTCTGCCAATGACGCTGGCTCACGCCCCAAAAGCTGGCGCAGCATGAACGGGTTGCCAACCAGCCCATAGCTGGCGTAGTAGACAAACATCCGCCGCAGGGTGTCTATGGCGTAGGGGGACAGCCCGGCGGCTTCGGCTCCGGCTTGCCACTCGTTGAGCGGAATTTCCAGGAACTGCACGGGGCGGTTGAGGTGGGTGGCGAGGGTTTGGGTAACGGCCGTTTGTGTCAACCCCACCGTCCCCACCAGCTCATACGTCCCCCCAGCCAGCCCCGGCTCCGTCAGCACCCGCGCCACCGCCACCGCCACATCCTCCAAATCCACCAAACTCAGCCGCGTCCCCGCCGGATACGGCACCGCATACACCCCCTCATCCACAATCCGCCGCCACCCCGCCAGCAAATTCTGCATATACGCCGTCGGCTGCACAATCGTCGTTGGAATGCCCGACTCCAACAGCAGCTCCTCCACCCGCAGCTTGTTCCAATGGTGGGGCATCCCCTCCGTTTGCGGGTGCAGCACCGAATGATAGACGATGTGGCTCACCCCCGCCGCCCGCGCCGCCGCCACCAGCCAACGGCCGATTTTCACCTCATCCGGGTACATATTCGGGCAAATGTGGTACACACTCGCCACCCCTGCCAACGCCCCAGCATAAACCGACTCGTCGGCTATGTCACCCACCACCACCTCTGCCGCACCGGCTTCATACAAACTAGCCGCCTGTCCCGGCCGACGCACCCACCCCCGCACCGCTGCCCCCCGCGCCACCACCGCCCGCACCACCGCCCGCCCCGTCTTCCCCGCCGCACCTGTCACCAAAATCATAGCCGATCTCCTAAAGAAGCTTTTGACAGGATTAACAGGATTTACAGGATTTTTGAGCTTAATCCCATGAATCTTGTAAATCCTGTCATAACCTAGACAAGCTAAAACCCAAGAAGCTTTAGACAGGATTAACAGGATTCACAGACCTAATCCTGTTAATCCTGTTAATCCTGTCCAAAATTCTTGCTCACCATACAAAAAGTTCACCCACCATTTTCCCCATTCTAACCACGCATCACAAATGGGCAAAACAGCATCATCTCGCTATAATGACCACCCAATCAGGCAAAGCAACAGACACTGCTGCCCATGCGACCGTAAACAGGAGGAAGGAAATGCCCCGGATTGTTCGCGCAGCGTTATTGCAGGCAAGCTGGACAGGTGATCCAGAGACGATGATCGCCAAGCACGAGGCGTATGCCCGCCAGGCGGCCGGGCAGGGAGCGCAGGTGATGTGCTTCCAGGAGCTTTTTAACGGCCCCTACTTCTGCCAGGTGCAGGACCGCCAATTTTTTGCCCACACCGAACCGATTCCCGATGGCCCCACGACAAAACGGATGCAGGCACTCGCTAAAGAGACAGGCATGGTGCTAATCGTGCCAATGTATGAAGCGGAAAGCCCCGGCGTATATTACAACACCGCTGCCGTGATTGACGCTGATGGGAGCTACCTGGGCAAATACCGCAAAACCCACCTGCCCCACCAGCCCGGCTTTTGGGAAAAATATTATTTTCGCCCCGGCAATTTGGGGTATCCGGTGTTTGAAACGGCCGTTGGCAAAATCGGCGTCTACATCTGCTACGACCGCCACTTCCCCGAAGGAGCGCGAATGCTTGGTCTCAACGGCGCCGAAATCGTCTTCATCCCCTCCGCCACCTCACGCGGGCTGTCGCAGCATTTGTGGCGCATCGAACAAACCAGCCACGCCATCGCCAACGGCTACTTTGTTGGCACCATCAACCGCGTCGGCGTTGAGCCATTGGGCAGCAACGACTTCTACGGCCAAAGCTACTTCTGCACCCCACGCGGCGAATTTGTCACCACCCTCGGCGACCGCGACGACCTGCCCGGCCAGGGCGATGCCTACAGCGAAGAACTCATCGTGCGCGACCTCAACCTCGACCTCATCCGCGAAGTGCGCGACACCTGGCCCTTCTACCGCGACCGCCGGCCGGATATGTACAACAAAATTACTCAGCCTTAAAGAAAAAATAGGACGCAGATTTACCTGATAATCATGATAATCAGGTAAATCAGGTAAATCTGCGTCCCATTTCAGGAGAAAAAGATGCGTACCCTCATTAAAAACGGCACTTTGGTCAGCGCCAGCGACACCGTGGCGGCTGATATGCTGATTGAAAACGGCAAAATTGCTCTGATTGGGCAGGATATGCAGGACGACGACGCGGCAACGATTGATGCTAGCGGCAAGCTGCTGCTGCCCGGCGGCATTGACGTCCATACCCACCTCGAACTCCCCTTTGGCGGCACCGTCTCCTCCGACGACTTTTTTACCGGCCACCGGGCGGCGGCGTTTGGCGGCACCACCACCCACCTCGATTTTGTCATCCAGCCCATCGGCGGCACGCTCCACGACGGCATTGCCACCTGGCACCAAAAGGCCAACGGCAAAGCGGCGATTGACTATGGCTTCCACATCGCCATCACCGATTTGCGCGACGACGTGATGGCGGAAATTCCCAGCGTCGTGGACGAGGGCATCACCAGCCTGAAGCTGTTTATGGCGTACAAAGGGGTATTCCAGATTGACGACACCACCCTGTTCCGCGCCATGAACGTGGCCGCCAAACACGGGCTGCTGATTATGGTCCACGCCGAAAATGGGGACGTGGTGGCGGAGTTGACCAGCCAACTGCTGGCCGAAGGCAAGACCGCCCCCAAATACCACGCCACCTCGCGCCCGGCCATTGCCGAAGCGGAGGCAACGGGGCGGGCGGTGGCGATGGCGGGCATCAGCGGCGCGTCGCTCTACGTGGTGCATATGACGTGTGAAGAGGCGGTGGAGCAGCTTGTGCTGGGGCGGCAGAAGGGGTTCCGGGTGATGGGGGAAAGTTGCACCCAGTATATGTTTATATTTGAAGAGGATTTGGCGAAACCAGGGTTTGAGGGGGCGAAGTTTGTTTGCTCGCCGCCGGTGCGCCAGCCAAAAGATGCGCCGGTGCTGTGGCGGTCGCTGGCGAACAATACGCTACAGGTGGTCTCGACGGATCATTGCCCGTTTTGGTATGAGGGGGGGATTAACGGCCGTTTACCCGGCAAAGAACTCGGCCAGGCTAGCTTTGACAAAATCCCCAACGGCATGCCCGGCATCGAAGACCGGATGGCCGTCATGTGGCACCACGGAGTCAACGGCGGCCGCCTCACCCCCAACCGCTTTGTCGAAATCACCAGCACCAACCCCGCCAAAATCTTTGGCCTCTACCCCCACAAAGGCACCCTCAGCGTGGGCGCCGATGCCGACATTGTGCTGTGGGATCCCAACCACGAACACACGATCAGCGCCGCCACCCACCACATGAACACCGACTACAACGTCTATGAAGGGATGACGGTGCGCGGCTGGCCGACGCAGGTGCTGCTGCGCGGGGAGCTGATTGTGGATGGAGAACGGTGGCTGGGGCAGGCGGGAAACGGCCGTTTTCTCCGTAGACGGCCGTTTGCGGAGGTGCTTTAAGAAAATGGCAACGCGGATGACGCGGATCGGGACGGATTAAACGGATCAGAAAAAATATCCGCGTGAATCCGTTTAATCCGCGTCATCCGCGCATCTATTCCGCAAAACACCATGCAAAAAAACATGCCCACAAAACCACAAAGCAACCCGACAAATTGGCTGCCTCTCCTGTTGTTGGCTGCCCTCCTCCTCCTCGCCCTCGTCATCGCCGCCAGCCAGTTTGGACTGGCAAATGACGACCCCGCGCTGGTGGACTCCACGCCGGGGCAGCTTGCCCTGTGGGTGGCCGACCAAACTACGCAGCCAGAGCGACGGGTGGAATCATGGCTGGTGTGGCTGACCAAGCCCACCGCGCCGGGTGGGGTGCTGAGTGAAACGGCCGCTTTGGGGCGGGCGCGGTTCATCCTGGGGCTGTTGCCGCTGGCGGTGGCCGGGCTGGCCGGGTATGCGACGTGGGTGGTGTGGAAAAGGCCAAAGAGAGGGAGGGAAACGGCCGTTTACCTCCTCCTCGCCTACACCCTCCTCCTCTTCAACATCCCCGCCCACAGCCAACCCGCCTACACCCTCGTCCTCGTCGGCATCATCGGCAGCCTACTCGCTGCCTTCCTTGCCCCCGGCCACGTCTCCCCACGACTCGGCTTCTTCGTCATCATCGCCACCATCCTCGTTGGCTGGGAACTCTACAAAATTGTCGGCAACGCCACTGGCAACGTCCTGCCCCTCACCGATTTCCCTTGGAAACTCCCCCATTGGCAAACCGTTGCCGAAGCCCTGCTGCAGCCCGCCCGCCGCAACGGGCCACAGCTATTGGTACGCATCCTCGCCGCCGCCAGTTGGGTCACCTGGATCGAAGCGTTTATGGGGTTTGTCGTCGGCAGCTTGCTTGGGTTTGGGCTGGGCGTGCTATTTGCCCACAACCCGCTGCTGGAACGCGGCCTGCTTCCCTACGCCGTCGCCTCCCAAACCGTCCCCATCATCGCCATCGCCCCCATGATTGTCGCCTGGCTGGGGCAAGGCATCGTCTCCGTCGCCGTCATCTCCGCCTACCTCGCCTTCTTCCCCGTCACCATCAACACCCTGCGCGGCCTGCTTTCGCCCGACCAGCGAAAGCTCGATCTGATGCAATCGTATGCCGCTTCCAAATCCACCATTTTGTGGAAGCTGCGCCTCCCATCGGCCTTGCCCTACATTTTTTCCGCGCTCAAGGTCGCGTCTACCGCCTGCGTCGTCGGTGCCATCGTCGGCGAACTGCCGTCCAGCCGCAGCGACGGGCTGGCAGCAGCCATTCTCCGCGCCAGCGGCAATTACGCCTCGGAGCCGGAGAAGCTGTGGGCGGCGATTATCATGGCCTCACTGGTGGGGATGCTCTTTTTTGGCCTTGTCAGTCTGGTTGAACAAGTTACCCTGCGCGGTTTTACCGTCACACGAGAACGCTAATAATGAACAACAAACCCGTTATTTCTGTCTCAGCGGCAAACAAAATTTTTAACGTGGGCAGCGATGAACAAGTCGTTGCCCTCAAAGATATCAACCTCGAAATCCAGCCGGGAGAGTTTGTCTCCTTTATTGGGCCATCGGGCTGCGGCAAATCCACCTTGCTGCGCCTCATCGCCAACCTGACGGAGCCAACCAACGGCATGGTGGTGGTGAATGGCAAATCGCCGCAGGAGGCACGGCTGAACCGGGAGTATGGTTTTGTCTTTCAGGCGGCGACGCTGTATGAATGGCGCACCATCAAGAAAAATGTGCAGTTGCCCCTGGAAATTATGGGGTATGGGGCAGCCGAACAGGAGCAACGAGCGCAAAAGATGCTCGAAATGGTGGAGTTGGGGCGGTTTGGCAACCATTATCCAGGGCAGCTTTCCGGCGGGATGCAGCAGCGGGCTTCGATTGCGCGGGCGCTGGCGTTTGAGCCGCCGCTGCTGCTGATGGATGAGCCGTTTGGGGCGCTGGATGAGTTTACCCGCGACCGGATGAATATGGAGTTGCTGCGGATTTGGCGGCAAACGCAAACGACGGTGCTGTTTGTGACCCACAGTATTGCCGAAGCGGTCTTTTTGTCTACGCGGGTGGTGGTGATGTCGGCGCGGCCGGGGCGCATCAAGGATATTATCAACGTAGACCTGCCCCACCCGCGCCTGTTTGAAACGCGGGAATCGGAGGCGTATTATGGGTATGTAACGGCCGTTCGTGAAAGCCTCCGCGATGCGTTCCAGGCTGAGATTGAATAATGGATCAAAGAACAGTTATCAAAACAGTAAAACAGTTTGAAAAAGCCCTGACAACTGCCAATATAAAAATCGAAAAGCTGATTTTGTTTGGTTCACATGCTACAAACACGGCGCGTGAAGACAGCGATATCGATCTGGTTGTTATTTCACCCAGCTTTGTCAACAAGAGCTACTGGGAGCGAATTGACATTCTAACCGATGCTATCTACGAAGTTTCTGCCCCCATTGAAGCCTCTGCTTTTACACCTGAAGAATGGGAAGAAGGCAACTCTTTAATCACAGATTATGCAAAAAATGGCATCCTCATGTCATAAAAGGTGAGGAATGCAAACCCACAACGACTCCAAACTAATTGAACGACTGCGCTACTACCTGCCAACGATTGTGGTGGCGGTGGCGGTGTTGGCTCTTTGGGAACTGCTGGTGCGGCTGTTCAACATCCAGCAATTTTTGCTACCGCGCCCCAGCAGCATCGTCGCCTCGCTTATCAGCGAGTGGCCGGTGATTGCGCCGCGCATCTTTTTTACCACGCGCAGCGCGGTGGGTGGGTTTGTGATGGGAACGGCCGTTGGTATCCTCATGGCCTTCATCACCGCCCGCTTTGTCAGCCTGCGCGAAGCCATGATGCCCTTTGCCATCGCCGCCAACTCCGTCCCCATCATCGCCCTCTCCCCCATCATGTTCAACTGGTTTGGCCCCCTCAACCCATTCTCCTGGATGGTCATCGTCTCCGTCATGGTCTTCTTCCCCGTCCTCATCAACACCGTGCGCGGCCTCACCGAAGTCCAGCCAGAAGCATTGGAACTCATGCACTCCTACGCCGCCAGCCCGCTCAAAGTGCTGCTCTCGCTGCGCGTTCCCAACGCCCTGCCCTACCTGTTCAGCGCCCTGCGCGTCGCCAGCGTCCTCAGCATGATCGGAGCCATTGTAGCCGACTTTTTTGGCGCGGAACGCAACACCTTGGGAAAATATGTGACGCAGGAAGCGGCCGTTTTGCGCTTTGCCAACACCTGGGCCGCCATCCTCGTCGCCAGCCTCATCGGCATCACCCTGTATACCATTGTGCTGCTGGTGGAACGGTGGGTCACGCCCTGGTCAAAGGGGCAGGAAGTGTAATACTGGAGATTGGAGGTTGGAGATTGTCACTCTCTAATCTCCAATCTCTAATCTCTAATCTCAAACCTAAAGGAGGTGATACAAACCCACGAACGAACTATTTACCGTTTACCGAATACTGTTTACAAAACTTTTGAGGAGATTCTGAGAAGATGAAAAAGCAATTGGTTGTGTTTGTCTTAATGCTTGTTTTTGGTGTCTTTGTTTTGTCGGCGTGCAGTGGCGGTGGGGAACCAACGGCCGTTCGTGTCCAACTCCAATGGGTCGCCCAATCCCAGTTTGCTGGCTACTACGCCGCCCTTGAAGAAGGGTACTACGAAGAAGAAGGGCTAGATGTCACCATCCTCGAAGGCGCACCCGACATTGTGCCACAGCAGGTATGCGTCAACGGCGGCGCCGAATTCTGCACCGCCTGGGTTCCCAAAGCCCTCGAATCCCGCGAAGCCGGAGCCGATCTGGTCAACATTGCCCAAATTTACCAGCGCAGCGGCACCCTGGAAGTATCGTTCAAGGATTCTGGCATCACCTCCGTGGCCGATTTGGCTGGTCGTAATGTGGGTGTCTGGGACTTTGGTAACGAGCATGAGGTGTTTGCCGCTCTGCGGAAAGAGGGACTTGACCCCGAAAGTGATGTCAACATCGTCATCCAGCCCTTTGACATGACGCTGCTGCTGACAGGCGAAATTGACGCGGCTGAGGCGATGATCTATAACGAGTATGCCCAGGTGCTGGAAGCAGAAAACCCGGCGACAGGCGAGCTGTATCAGCCCGAAGACCTCAATGTGATTGACTTTAACCAGGTCGGCACGGCGATGCTGCAAGATGCAGTTTGGGTTACTGACTCATGGATTAGCCAGGATGGTAACGATGCCATTGCTGAGAAGTTCTTGCGAGCTACGTTCCGGGGCTGGATGTTCTGCCGCGACAATTTGGATGCCTGTGTGCAGCATGTGCTAAACGCCGGCCCAACGCTAGGCGAAAGCCACATGCGCTGGCAGCTTAACGAGGTCAACGCTCTGATTTGGCCGTCGCCCAACGGCATTGGCGTGATGGATCAGGCACTGTATGACCAAACGGTCAATGTTGCTATTGAAGGTGGCGTGCTGAGCGCCGCCCCTGATGCAGGTGCTTTCCGCACCGACCTGGCCGCCGCTGCGCTTGAAGGCATTGATGGCGACACGACGGGTGCTGGCTTTAGCAAGATTTCGGTTGAACTGAACCCTGGTGGGGAATAAGCGTCCTTGACAGGTGCGCTTGATGTGGTTTTACCGACAGGCATAGACATTGCCCATTTAGAAGTTCAACTTCTTCCGAGAAGTTGAACTTCTTGTGTAAATCTTGAGGGAAAAACCGGGTCTTTGGGATATCATGGGGTTGACGGAACAAATTGTATTGTCGAGGCATGCCTCGACAATACAATTTGGGGTGGCTCCACGAATGCCTGAAGAACCAGAAAACCTTATTCTTCCCGCGCCAGCGTTTTCATGTGGGCTAGAATGGCGCTAATGCCGTTTAGCCGCTGCCCTGTTAGCACCGATTGCAGCCCCATTTGCAGATAAAATTCGTTGGGAACGGCTTCAATCTGTGCCAGCGTGGTGCCAGCCATGCCTTGTTGCAGCACCGAAGCAAAACCGCGCACGGTGGGTGCTTCCGGGGGGATGTCAAAATGGAAGGAAAACGTGTTGTTGGGATGTTTTTCGGCAAAGATAAAAACGGGTGACATGCACTCATGTACCTGATCCATGTCACCTTGTTTGCCTTTTAGCCAGGCTGGCAGGTCGGGTAGTTGCTCTGCCAAATCCAGCAGATATTCCAGTTTTTCTTCGCCGACGCAGTAGCTAAAGTCGTCAACAATTTCCTGTAGACGGGAGGGTAGCATTAGTATAAAAGCTCCAAAAAGGTTTGTTTGTCTAGATCACCAAAGTAGGCGGCGAGATTGATGGTGTCAAGAACGGCCGTTAATGCCTCTCGTTCATACCGTACCCCCACCAACTGCTTCTCCAGTTCAAAAATATCGCGGTGGCTAAAAAAGGTGCCATAAATTTTCACGCCTTCAATAACCCCCTGCACCACATCCAGCCGCACATCAATCTTGCCAACCGGCAGTTGAGCATCCTTGCGCCGGTTAAATTTGGGCGAACGGCCGATATTCCACGCCCACGTTTCATACCTTTCCGCCGCAATTTGCCCCACCTGCGCCCATTCCGCCTCGCTGAGGTCATACGTCGGAATGGGTTCTGCGCCAAAAATGCCGTTCAGTAGTGCCTGCCGCAGTTGGTAAATGTTGTTGTCAACCAGCAGCAGCTCGCGGATATTGGTGACAAAGCTGCGTACCGACTGCACCGCCCGCGACTCAATCTGCCCCTGGCGCGGGTTTAACGCCCGCAGCATCGTCTCAATGCTGGTGTCAAACAGCAGCGTGCCGTGGCTAAACATGCGCCCGCCACTGGCATATTGGGCATTACCCGAAATCTTTTTGCCATCAGCAAAAATGTCGCTCTTACCGCGCAGTTCCGCTTGCACCCCCAATTCACGCAGTACCCGTACTACCGGGTCGGTAAACTTGGCAAAATTGTGCAAATCTTCCTGGGCGTTGGTAATAAAGCTAAAGTTGAGGTTGCCCAGGTCGTGATAAACTGCCCCGCCGCCCGACAGCCGCCGCACCACATGGATGCCGTTGTCCTTGATAAAATCGGGGTCAATTTCTTCCGCGCTGTTTTGGTTGCGCCCCATAATGACCGACGGCTCATTGATATAAAAGAGCAGGATTGGCTCTTCCACCTGCACATGGCGCAGCAAAAACTCTTCAAGCGCCAAATTGCGGCGCGGGTCGGTGATGTTTTGGTTATCAACAAAAAGCATAAGGTAAATTTTAGCCCGTAAGCGGGAAGTAGGCCAGAAGCATCCAGCCAAAAAAGAGGGAGCCGCCGATGGCGTAGGCCCACGGCTTGTCAATGGCGGCATTGGCAATGGCGAGGATGGCAAAGACAACGGGGAAGAGAGGCAGGATGAGGATCAGAATGCCAAGATTGGGGACGAGGTTGATAAGCAGCAGGATGCCGCCGCCGATAAACAGGGATTGCCACAGCCACCAGCCCAGCCGTCGCCAAAAGTTGCCGCCCGCCTGGGCGATGCCGGCCGCCAATAGCCAGGGAAACGCGGTTGCTGCCAAAGCCGGCCAGCGCAGCAGCCGTGCCGGAATGAGCAGCCAGGGCAGCCAGACAAATTGTGCCAGCGCCCCAAAGGCAAACCAGAGCAGCCCAAAGAGGATGATCCCCCAGAATACACCGGAGAAGGTGAAACGAGGCGGGCGAAAGCCGACCAGCAGCCAGATTGCGCCAAAGATGAAGAACCAGATGCCCAGGGTGCTGCCAACCAGAATGTTGGCGAGGTTGTCCGTGCGGATGAATTGTTCCAACAGCCGCAGGATGCCGCTGGCGAGGGGTGGGGCAATGAGCAGGCCGAGCCAGTGCAGCGGGGTGCGACGGCTGCGGCTGCGGGGTTCGTCGTGGGGGAGAAGGGGGGAAACGGCCGTTAACAGCACCAGCCACGCCCCCAAATGCACCAGATACCAGGCCATTCTCACATCCTGGTAGCCACTTTCCCGCTGCACGCCAAACACACGTTCCAGCCATTGCTGGGCAGCGGCGTGGCTGACGGGGCTAAACAAAATGGTGATGTGTTCCACACTGGGTACTTGCACAAACAGCCGTGCCGTGCCAGCAGCGAAGTCGCTGTTTTCCCCCCCGGCCTGGGCCAGCAGCATTTGGGCATTGGCGACAAACCCTGGCTCAAATTGCCCGGCTTGCAGGAGGAGGTTGCGGGGAGAAACGGCCGTTACCGGGGCATCAGTTGGCGAAACGGCAATCGTGGCGTCATACTCCGCTTCGTTGGCAATAGCTGCCTGCATCACCGCCCCGCTGCCCATCGAATGCCCCAGCAGGGCCACATCCCCCGGCGCAATTTCCGGTTGGCGAATTAGCACATCGCGGGCGGTGGCGAGGGCTTGTTGCAGGCTGTCGCTGTTGCTGCGGCTGAAGGGGGTAGCGTTGGCCCCGTGACCGGGAAAATCGAGCAGCAACACGCCAAAACCGGCGTGAGCCAACACGTGGCCGTATCCTAGCATGAGCTGGCGCGAACCGCCAAAGCCGTGGGCAACCACGACCCCCGGCAAATCATCCCCGTCGCTGGGGAAGATAAATTGCATTGGCACCCCGTCTTGCATCAGGTAGCGTGTGGTTAGCCCTGTTTGGGCAGCAAAAACAAACCACCAGGCCAGCAAAATAAGCAGAAAGGCGGCCAGGGCAAGCAGAATGCGGGGGGCATTCATGGTGGGGCGATTAGCAGGTCGGTACAACAAGATTTTCTTCTTTAGGAGCTTGTCGGAGAGGTCTGAATAGATGCGCGGCTGGCGCATCTTTATCGGGATAAACGCGGATTTTTTTATCCGCGAAAATCCGCTCCGATCCGCGTTATCCGCTCATCCATTTTCTTTTTCCGACAGGCCGCCAAGTACAGAATAGTACTCGGAAACGGCCGTTTTGGACAGTAGGAGATTGGTTAATTGGAGATTGGAGATTGACACCCACCAATCTCCAATCGCTAACCGCCACTCTTCGGCTCCAGCGTCGTGGCAAATCGCTCCGTCCCCTCTCTGTCCACCACGCGGAACGTCAGATTGCCTGCTTCATCCACCTGCACCTGCCCAAAGTTGAACAGCGTCCCCTGGAATTCCCCTTCGGCATAAAGCACAGTGGGATTAAACGTCGGGTCAGGGATGGCAACGGGGGGCAGGTTGATGGCGCTGATGGGGCTGGAGCCAAATTCATGGAAGTTGGCCGTGCCGTCGCGGTCGGGGTCATAGCTGAGGGCAAAGGGGTAGTGGGTGTCGCCGGTGAGGAAAACCACATTGTCTATATCGTGGGCTGTGACAAAGAAGATCAGCGACATCAGCTCTGTCTCGTAGCCGGAACGTTCGCTATAGTTGGCCCAGCCGTCGCGCCCGTCCACTTCGGGCTGGGGGAAGCCGGTGGGGTAGGAAAGCGGCGTGGAGGTGACGATAAATTTCCAGGTGGCGGTGGAGCTTGCCAGCCCGTCTTGCAGCCAGGCAAACTGCTCGGTACCCAGCATGGTTTTGGGGGTTAGCGTGCGCGGGTTGGGGTCCCAATTGACGTTGGGGTCGCGGTAGGAGCGGGTATCGAGCATAAAAATATCGGCTTGGGGGCCGTAGGAAATTTTGCGGTAAATCTGGTTTTCGCCATCGGCATTGGCTGACAGGGGCCAATAGTCAAAAAACGCCTGGCTGCCATCGGCAAAAAGCTGTGGATTAAAGCGGCTGAGGGCGGGGCCGCCGAAATCGTCAATTACCTCGTGGTCGTCCCAGGTGACGTAAACGGGGGTTTGGCGCAAAAAGGTGGCGTAGTTTTCGTCTTCCAAATGGTAGCGGTAGCGGCTGCGGAAGCCGTCGAGGTCGGCAAAGGGGCCTTCGGAGCCGGGGACATTGTTTGGTTCGGTGCAGGTGCTGTCGCCATAGATGGTGTCGCCGGTCAGAATCATAAAGTCGGGCTGTTCCAGCCGCATGGTTTCAAAAATAAACCAGCCTGTTTCGGGGTCGCGGCAATACCCTTGCCCGCCGAGGCAGGAGCCAAAGACAAAGCTGAAGGCGGCGTTTTCGGCTTCGGCAGCGGGGGCGGTTTTGAACTGGCCGGTGGTGTATTCGCTGCGGCTGTCGCCAACGGTGAGAGTGACGCGGTAGTGGTAAAGGGTGCCGGGTTCCAGGTCGTTAACGGCCGTTTCTCCCGTCAAATCAGTTGTTTCATCTATCAGCGCAATGCTAACAGCCAGCGTGTCGGTAAACGCCTCGGTGGAAGCCAGTTCAAAGCGGAGTTCGCCCGCCTCGCTGCCGCGTGCCCAGAGAACGGCCGTTTCTGCCGTCACCTCCCCACTCATAGGCCCATGCGTAATTTGTAGTGCCTCATCCAGCGTTCCCGGCGGTTCCGTTTGCGCCGCCAGCGGCAGCAGCCGCACCCAATCAGCCGACTTGGCCGTTAGCTGCGTTTGCAGCAGCACCAGTAACGCCAGCACTAAAACAATAGAAGTAGTTACCAACAAATGTTTACGTGTCATGGTTGACCCCGGTTTATAGACAGCGCATTAGGGAACGCCCCAATGCTCAATTGTTCGTTTCTTGAAGCGGTTCAGTGATTAGCTCAACGGCCGTTATTTCCCCACCCGTCACTGTTACCGGTAAGTTATACTCGACACCCTGCAACGTGACCAATAGCTCATATTGCCCAGGGCGCACATCGGCAAAGACAAAATTTTCGCCAAACCCTTCGTCAGGGTTCGCCAAATGGTCAGGATCGCCCAGATAGCTCCAGGTGGTGCGGCTTTCTTCGCTGTTGTCCACGCCCTGTAGATGCAAATCCACCCCTTGCCACGCTTGCCCTTGTGGGCCAACCAGCCGCCCGACAATGAGGCCACGCCGGGGGGAGGGCGAGAACCAGAGTGCCGGGTTGCGGGTGGAGCCAAAGGTGTTGCTGCCCACGCGCACTTCCAGGTGCAGATGGGGAGCAACGGCCGCGCCGCCAAACCCAACCTCGGCTACCTGTTCCCCCTGCTTTACCCGCTGCCCGGCTTCCACGGTGATGTTGAGAACGTGACCGTAAAGCACATAGACGGGCTGGTCGTTCCACGTTTCGTCAAGCAGCAGTACCACCAGATGGCCGTACCAATCGCAGCGCCAGCCGTATAGCTCGGCTTCATCGGCCTGGGCAATGATAATGGTGCCATCGGCAACGGCCAGCAGGGGGGTTCCCAGCGGTTCGGCCACGTCAACGCCGTTGTGGAGGAGTAAACGGCCGTTATTGTCCCAACCATAAGGAAAATCCTGGTTAAATAGCAGCCGGTCGCCCCCGGCAAAAGGATGCGCCAGCCAGAAGTGGGGCGTTTCCACCGCCGGGTCAGGCTTCGGCCAGCGTTCAAACGGCAGATAGTAGCGGTCATAGGGCGGGCGCAGCGGGGATGGGTCGGGGCAGGTGCGGTCTACCGGTGTGCCAACGGGTTGCGGCGTTGGCGTGGCAGTGTTGGTGGCCGTGGGTGTGGGGGTGGCTGTTTGGGTGGGAGCCAATGTGGGTGTTGGCGTGGCTGTTTGGGTGGGAGCCAATGTGGGTGTTGACGTGGCGGCGGCAGCGATGGCAGCAAGGGTGGGGAGGGGCTGGGAAACGGCCGTTGGCGTGATGAGAGTGGTGGTGGTAATAACGGCCGTTTGGCAGCCCATCAGCCCAGCCACAGCGGTAAACAACAGCATACGCACAGCGTACCAAAGAAAGTGGGTCTGCTTATTCATCAATACGCTTGCGCTCAAACAGCAGCATGGTAAAGGCGTAGGCGTGGCGGTCATCGGCAGGATGATAGTCGCGGCTGACCTCTACCCATTCGTCCCGGCTCCACGGCGGGAAAAAAGTGTCACCCGCCACTTCAGCTTCCACAAAGGTCAGGTACAGGCGGGTGGCGATGGGCAGAAAGAGAGCAAAGATGTCTGTGCCGCCGCCAATTGTCACTTCTGCTACATCGCCTGCCGCCGCCAGGGCTTCGGCGACTGTGTGGGTAATGATGCAGCCGTCGAACCGGTAGTTGGGGTCGCGGGTGAGGATGATGTTGGGGCGTTTGGGCAGCGGCCGGCCGATAGATTCCAGCGTTTTGCGCCCCATGATGTGGGGCTTGCCGATGGTGACGGCGCGGAAGTGTTTGGTTTCATCGGGAAGGTGCCAGGGTAAACGGCCGTTTACCCCAATCACCCCGTTTTTGTCCATAGCGGCAACCAGTGAGATGTGCATAGTTGTGGGGTTTGGGGAGTGGGGCGTAGGGCGTAGGGCAACACCCCACTCCCTACGCCCCACTATTTCTTCACACGGCAATCGGCGCAGCGATGCGTGGATGGGATTGGTAGTTGATAAGGGCAATATCTTCGTAGCGAAAATCGAAAATATTTTGTACGTCACGGTTAAGTTGCAACGTGGGCAAGGGAAGTGGTTGGCGGGAGAGCTGAACGTCTACCTGCTCCAAATGGTTGAGATAGATGTGGGTGTCGCCAAAGGTGTGGATAAATTCCCCTGGTTCATACCCCGTTACCTGGGCGACCATGTGGGTAAGCAGGGCGTAGGAGGCGATGTTGAAGGGGACACCGAGGAAGAGGTCGGCGGAGCGTTGGTACAGTTGGCAGGATAAACGGCCGTTTGCCACATAAAATTGAAACAGGCAATGACACGGCGGCAGCGCCATTTCGTCCACGTCGGCCACGTTCCACGCCGAAACGATGTGGCGGCGGGAGTTGGGGTTGTGGGTCAGGCTGTGGATAAGGTTGGTGATTTGGTCAATGGAACGGCCGTTTGGCCCCGGCCACGACCGCCACTGCACCCCATACACCGGCCCCAACTCCCCGCTTTCATCTGCCCACTCATTCCAAATCGTTACTCTGTTTTCGTGTAGATATTGAACATTGCTGTCGCCCCGCAAAAACCAAAGCAGTTCGTGAATGATTGAGCGCAGGTGCAGCTTTTTGGTGGTGACGATGGGGAAGCCATCGGCCAAGTCAAAGCGCATTTGGTAGCCAAACACGCTTAACGTCCCCACCCCCGTTCGATCCTCTTTGCAAACGCCGCTATCCACGACATGGCGCAGCAAATCCAGATATTGTTGCATAATCGTTTCCCTGACCTGTAGGACAAGTTTGCAAACTTGTCCTACGTGTACCTCTTCCCAGCTAGCCGCAGTTTAGCAGAAAGCCCCAACCCAGCCAAAAAAAGCTGTTGCCACCGCCCCCCGTCCTTGTTATAATTCCACCCGTTCGCCACCCTAGCTCAATTGGCAGAGCAACGCTTTCGTAAAGCGTAGGTTATGGGTTCAAGTCCCATGGGTGGCTTCACACGAAGGCTGCCGCTCCGGCAGCTTTTTTGTTTACCCCACCTCGGCTACAATTGCCCAACCCAAAATTGGGTCAATATTGTCAATCAATTGATAGATTTGGCGGCTGGTTTGGTGTTATCGTGGCCTGCTGAATTTGGTACAACGATGAGTAGACAAAAATCAATTGTATTTGGGGTGGCGGGCGGCACCGCCTCTGGCAAAACAACGGTCGCGCAGACGGTGCTGCAAACGGTGGGGGCGCAGCGCGTGGCCTATTTGCCCCATGATGCCTATTATCGTGATATTCCCGTTGTGGAGGGGCGCGAACGGCCGAATTATGACCACCCCGATTCGCTGGAGACCGAGCTATTGGTTGCCCACGTGCAGCAGCTTTTGCGGGGGCAAGCGGTTCCGATGCCCATCTACGACTTTACCCATGATCGCCGTACCAATGAGGTGATTTGGGTGGAGCCGGCTCCCATTATTTTGATTGATGGTATCCTGATTTTTGCCGAGCCAGCCCTGCGTGCGCTCATGGACATCAAAATTTACGTAGACACCGATGCCGATGTGCGCTTTATTCGCCGTTTGCAGCGGGATATTACGGAGCGGGGGCGGGATTTGGAGTCGGTGGTGGGGCAATATTTGGCAACGGTGCGAAACATGCACCTGGAATTCGTGGAGCCAAGCAAACGCCACGCTGACATTATCATCCCTGGTGGCGGGCGTAATCAAGTGGCGATGGCAATGGTCGTGTCGCAGTTGCGGGCGTTATTGGAGATTGAGAGATTGGGGGATTAGAGATTGGAGATTGGAGACTGGGAGACTGGTTGAGTCTCTCAATCTCTTAGTCTCTTAGTCTCTTTCTTAATCTCCTAATCTCTTTCTTTGGAGGTTTAGCATGAATTTTTGGGAAAACCAGCGGGTTGTGGTGACGGGTGGGAGTGGCTTTTTGGGGCAGCATGTGGTGGCCGGGTTGAAGGCGCGGGGTGCGGCTGAGGTGTTTGTTCCGCGCAAGGAGGTGTATGATTTGCGGGAACAAACGGCCGTTCTCGACCTTCTCAATGACACTCAACCCACCCTCATCATCCACCTGGCGGCTTTGGTCGGGGGGATTGGGGCGAACCGGGAGCGGCCGGCCGAATTTTTCTATGACAACCTCATGATGGGCGTGCAGTTGCTGCACGAAAGCTGGCGTGCCGGGGTAGACAAATTTGTCGCCATCGGCACCGTTTGCGCCTACCCCAAATTCACCCCCGTTCCCTTCCGCGAGGAAGATTTGTGGAACGGCTACCCCGAAGAAACCAATGCCCCGTATGGGCTGGCAAAAAAGATGCTGCTGGTGCAAAGCCAAACCTACCGCGAACAATATGGCTACAACTCCGTTTTCCTGCTGCCCGTCAACCTCTACGGCCCTGGCGATAACATGAATTTACAAACCTCCCATGTCATCCCTGCCCTTATCCGCAAATGTTTGGAGGCACAGGCGCAGGGGGTAGAAGAGATGGTGGCCTGGGGCGATGGCTCGCCCACGCGGGAATTTTTGTATGTGGCCGATGCCGTGGAAGGAATTCTGCTGGCAAGCGAACGTTACAACAGCAGCGACCCTGTGAATTTGGGGTCGGGGTTTGAAATCAGCATCAAGGATTTGCTGGAAAAAATTGCCGCGCTAACTGGATTCACCGGGCGCATTGTGTGGGACACCAGCAAGCCTAACGGCCAGCCCCGCCGCGCCCTCGACACTAGTCGTGCCGCCGACCGCTTTGGCTTCCGCGCCACTACCAACTTTGATGAGGGGTTGCGGGAGACGGTGGCGTGGATGCGTTTGGTAATCGGTAATCGGTAATCAGTAATTGGTAATCGGTAATCAGTACTGATAACTGATAACTGATTACCGATTACTTCCTCCCATGTCCCTGGCACAGCGAACGATCCAATCGGTGGGGTGGAATGCGGCGGCGAAGGGGGTGCAAACGGCCGTTAATCTCACCCGTATGCTCCTTCTCACCCGCTGGCTGCCCGTGGCACTTTTTGGCAGCTACGCCGGGCTGCGCGTCATCATCGCCCTCACCGTCACCACCACCAGCTTTGGGCTGTCCGGGGCCTTCATCCACCGCGCCCCCGAAACCGAGGACGAAGAGCAGGCAACGGCCGTTTTATTTACGCTCCGTTTACTGTTCCTCCTCGGCTGGGTCGGTATCATGCTCCTGCTGCTCCCCTGGCTTACCCGCCCCGGCGAAGCCGCCCCCTACGTGGTGCTGCTGCTGGCAATGGCCGGGCAATACCAGGCACAAGTCGTCGAAACCATTCTTGTGCGGCGCGTAGCCCACCGACGCATTGCCGTGGTGCAAACACTGGGGGTGCTGTTGAGCAGCATCGTCATGCTGCTGCTGGCCTGGTTCTATGACTCCATTTGGGTGCTGGTGCTGGGTGATGTGGTTGTAACGGCCGTTTATCTCATCGGCTACCTGCTCTGGCAACCCATCTGGCGCATTCGCTTTGGCTGGAACCAGCAAATTGTTCGTTACTATCTCAATTTCGGCCGGCGTGGCTTCGCCGCCCAAGTTCTCTATCAACTGCTAGATCGGCTCGACGACCTGTGGGTGCGGCTGGCCCTGGGCAATTTGCCCCTTGGCTATTACTCCCGCGCCTACAACTTTGCCACCGCCCCCCGCCAATTTCTTGCCATGCCCCTCAGCGATGTGGCCGGTGGCACCTATGCCGCGCTCAAAAATGATCGGCTGCGGCTGTCCCAGGCCTTTTTCCGCACCAACGCCCTGCTTGTTCGCAGCAGCTTTTTTCTTGGCGGGCTGCTGGCACTCGTTGCCCCCGAATTTATCCGGCTGGCATTAACGGAAAAATGGCTGCCCATGCTGACCGCCTTTCGCCTGATGCTCATCTTTACGCTGCTCGACCCGCTCAAGCTAACCACCGCCAGCCTCATTGGCTACATGGGCTACCCAGAGCGCATTGTGCAGACGCGGCTGGTGCAGCTTGTGGTGCTGGGCATTGGGCTGTTTGCCCTGGGGCCACGCTGGGGTATTGCCGGGGTAGCGGTGGCGGTGGATGTGATGCTCTTTGTCGGCATTGCGCTCTTTTTCTGGCAGGTGGGCGAGTTTGTGGATTATTCGCTGTGGGCGATGTTTGCCATGCCGGCGCTGGCACTGCTGCTGGCGGGCTGGCTGGCGCGATTGTCGCTGCTGTTGCCCGGCGTATTGGGGTCAGATTGGCGCACGGGGTTGGTGAAAACGGCCGTTTTTACCATCCTCTACGCCGCCACCCTCTTCCTCACCGAACGGCAGCAAATGACCCGCATGATCGCCCAACTTCGCCAGCACCTGCCGTCCAGACCCCGTTCGGGCACTCTTTAGGGAGAAATGGGACGCAGATTGACCTGATCGCCTGATTATCAGGCCAATCTGCGTCCTATTTTCGGGATATGACAGGCGTCGTGAACAAGCACGCATGAAAATCAAAGATTTTGCAGATTTCGTAGACTCATCCGTGTTCGTCCGTGTTCGTCCGTGTCCCTCATTAGCAAATGAAAATTCTGCAAATTGGTGTTCCCAAAAGTGGGAACTTTTGGCTGTACAAAACTGTGCAGAGCGTCATGGCCCACGCTGGCCTGGCGCAGGACAGCTTTATTCAAAACCATCCCATTTATCCGCTGGCGCAGACATGGCCGCTGAGCCACAGCGAGCAAGCCGACATTGATGTGTTGGACATCGAACGCCATCGCTGTTTTTACCGCGTCAGTAGCGTGTTTCGGATGCCCATCGAGGACATAGATGCCTATTTATCAGCGTGTAGCCACGTTTGGAGCCACTCCGCCTACAGTGCTCGCAGCGAACGGGTGCTGCCCAAATTTGACAAAATCGTCTACATTGTGCGCGACCCGCGTGACCACGCCATTTCGATGGCGCGTTTTGCCTTCACCCCCTACATGCAGCTTGTTTCTCCCCACGGCGCGGCAGATCGCAAGCTGTATTTGCGCCAGCGGCTGCCTGCAATGATCCGCGATTGGGTGGGGCATGTAGGTGGCTATCTGCCGCATGTGCAGCGGCTCAACATGCACTTGGTCTTTTACGAACGGCTGATCCATGCCTTTGACAGTGAGTTGGCAGCACTGCTGCGCTATCTGGAATTGGAGCCTTCTCCAGCCCTGATTGCCCAGGTAAAAAAGGATGTGGCCTTTGGCACCATGCAGCAGCAGCACCCGGATCACGTTCGCAGGGGGCAGACGGGACAGTGGCGGCAGCGGCTGTCGGCGGGGCAACAGCGGCAGGCGGCATGGCTGGCGCAGCCGCTGCTGACGCTGTTGGGCTATTCAGAAACGGCCGTTTCTCCCACCAACCTGCCCGCCTTGCCCCCTGACCTGTCACCGGCCCTTGTGCAGCAAACGCTCCGCCAAAATCGCCGCCGCGCCAGCCTTGTGCGCCTGTTCAACTTGCTCGCCCGCAAGTAACATGATTATGAGCTACGTGGGGTTCGTTGGTTAATAACTTGGGATTTAGAAGTTCAACTTCTCAGAAGAAGTTGAACTTCTTGCCCAACGTGTTTCCGGGCGAATCACCAATAACCAGTAACCAATAACAAATTTTACGACGTATGACCCTCAACCAAATCACCGTCCCCCTTTATGAATATGATGCCGATGGAGCCATTGTGCCAAATCTGCTGTTCCACCGCAGTTGGGACAAGCTTCACAGCCGCTGCGTGGAATACCCCTTTGCTGCCGCCCAGCTTGGCAATGCCCAGCGCATGTTGGATGTAGGCACGGTAAAGGCCGACCGCGTGTGGATTGATTGGTTGGAACGGCTGCCGCTGGATGTCCACGCCACCGATTATGATGCACCAGAACGGCCGTTTACCAACCTCACCTTCCACCAGGGCGACGTGCGCCAGCTTCCGTGGCCCACTGCCACCTTTGATCTCATTCTGGCCGTTTCCGTCATTGAACACATCGGCTTGCCCGACCCCCAGGTCAACGCCGACACCCTGCCCGCTTTGGACAGCGATGGCGATGTGGCCGCCGTGCAAGAACTGGCGCGGCTGCTTCGCCCCGGCGGCAAGCTGGTCATGACCTTCCCCTTTGGCTCTCACGACAGATTGATTTTGGGACAGTCAGCCCGCTGCTACTCCGCGCAAACGGTGCGCCGCTTTGACGCAATTTTGCAGCCCGTCCAGCTTGATTATTACGAATACCAGTTTAGCCACTATCTGGATCAGTATGATGAATATCCGGCCCCCATGACGGCGCGGCGGCTGGGGAAGGCGGCAGTCAACCGGCTGCGGCGGCGGCGCGTGGCGCGAACGGCCGTTCCTGCCCATCAACGCCCATCATTACCCGGCGCAGTCACCTGGCGCAAACGGCCGTTAACCACCACCCAGGCTACTCACCGTGGGCATGTAGATGGCGTGCTGTGCGGGGTTTGGCAGAAGATGGGAGATTGAGAGATTGGGGATTGGAGATTGATGAAGGTTCATAATCTCTAATCTCCAATCTCCAGCAACAACGCAATGAACCTACACCACCTTGTTCGTCGCTGGCGGCAGCGGCAAAAAATAACCTTGACCGATTTAACGGCCGTTCCCCTCCATTTCCTCACCCACAGCCCCGTCGAGCGGTACCGCGTGGCGCAATATGGCGATGAGCGGGAGGCACTACAGGCCTTTTTGGGGCAAATCCGTCCTGACGATGTTGTGTTTGACATTGGAGCCAGCGTTGGCCTCTACGCCATCGCCGCCGCCACCAAACTGCCGCAGGGGCGGCTGGTTGCCTTTGAGCCAGACCCCGAAACCAGAGCCGCGCTGCAAAAAAACGTGGCTCTCAACCAACTCACCAACGTCCAGTTTGTGCCCTGGGCCGTCAGTGACCGGGCGGGCAGTGTGACGCTCTACAGCGACGGGGTGGCCGGCCGTGCCCCCACCTTGGCGCAGCAAACCCGCCGCCACGCACCACAGGGCAAAATCACGGTGCCAACGCAAACGCTTGACGAAGCCATTGCGCGTAGCGAGCTGCCACTGCCAACTGTCCTCAAAATTGACATCGAAGGGGCGGAACTGCTTTGCCTGCGCGGTTGCCAACGGCTGCTGGCGGGTGAATTTGGTCCCCGGCCACGGGTGATCATGCTGGAACTCCACCCCCTCTTTTTGCCTGACTTTGGCGGAACGGCCGTTGAGACCCGCACCCTCCTTGAAACCATCGGCTACGCCCCTGTCTGGCAGCAGTTGCGCGATGATCAGGAGCATCTTTGTTACACAGTAATCGGTAATCAGTAATCGGTAATCAGTGGGTTCACTGATTACCGATTACCGGTTACTGATTACCACTATGAATGGTTACATTTCGTGTTTGGCTGAACAGAATAATACGCTGGCTGGTGGCGAGGGGACAGGCAATTGGGCAGTGGGTGACGGGGAAAACGGCCGTTATCATCCTCAGCCGCGACATTACCCCGACGCAAACGGCCGATTTGCAAACCCGGCTGGCGTTTTATGCCCCGGCATTGGCTGCTGGGGGTGTGCGCGTGGTGGCGCGGGTTGGGTGGCGGGAGGTGTGGCATAAACGGCCGTTGCTCCTCTTCGACACCTCCGACCGCCTCCCTCGCTGGGTGCAAAAATGGCGCAGCGGTGTCTTTGACATAGATTACCGTCGCAATCCCCGTGATGGCTGGGAGTGGTGCGATTTGGCTGCTTATGCTGTTTCTCCTTTTTTGATGGGACGCGGACGAACGCGGACAAACACGGACGAAGGTGCGTTGCTATCATCTACCCAGCAAACTTTTGCCCACCGCGTAGCCCAACTGCACCAGGAAGGGCTAAACAAATGCTACCTTTTTGGCACTGGCCCCTCGCTGGCGGCGGCCAGTGAACGGGATTGGAATGATGGCTACCGCGTGGTGTGCAATACCATCGTCCGCGATGCTGCCCTGTGGCATCATTTGGCTCCCCATTTTATTGTGGCCGGTGACGGCATTTACCATTTCGGCCACACCCCCTTTGCCCACGCCTTTCGCCGTGACCTGCTGGCGCGGCTGCGCGAAAGCGACACCCTCTTTATTTACCCTGCCCGTTTTGATCCCATCGTCCGCCGCGAACTGGCCGAAGTAGCCAACCGGCTCATTCCCATTCCCATTGGCCGCCACCGCCACATCCACGCCGACTTGACACAGCAATTTGCCCTGCCCAATTTGGGCAACGTGCTGCCACTGCTGCTGCTGCCGTTGGGCTGCACGTTGGCGCAAGAGGTGGGGCTGTGGGGGTTTGACGGCCGCGCCCCCGACGACAAGCTGTTCTGGCAAAATTCCAACCGCCACAGTTACCCAGAGCTATTGCCGACGCTGCAAGCGGCGCACCCCACCTTTTTTAGCCACAACGTGCCGCAAGCCGACCCCACCCGCTATGTGCGGGCGGTGCATGGGGATGTGCTAGAGGTGGCACTGTCGGAGGCGGAGTCGGCCGGCTGGTGCTTTACCATGCTGCACCACAGTTGGACGGAGACCCTGCGTAAGCGGATGGGCTGATCGCAGGGAAAAATGGGACGAAACGGCCGTTTTTCGGGACACATCTTCTCCAAAAAGATGGTAAACTATTGCCCTGTCACGTCTGCAATTGGAATAACAGGTTAAGTCTGTAGGAACTCTTTTCTATTGGGTATCAAGAATTTCTAAGGGTTCGTTCGTTAATACCTTGGGGTTTAGAAGTTCAACTTCTGAGAGAAGTTGAACTTCTGGAACCACAAAGCTATTTTGATTAAACTCTAAAGAGCCAATAGCGGGTGGCAATCTATCATTGTCTAGCATTCGTTTGTAGCCTGAACTAGATTGTTTGTGCATCCTGATTTCACAGCGGAGTACATTCAAGCCATAATGAGGAGAGCATATGCGTTTCGCAAGTCGTGTCATTATCATACTTGTTGGTTTGTTGCTATTTATGGGGCAGAGCCAGGATTCCCAGGCGGCAACAACTTCCCCCGATTTATTCCCGGCTGAGGCCGCAAATCGTGCGCCTGTACGGTTGTTTTGGCATTCGGCATTGCCCGATACTCCCCCCTTTTTGGGTTCGGCAGCGGTTAGCCAGGCTGTCCTGCTGGCAGCGACTCCCGATGGGGCAGCGGGGATAGAGGCGGCCGGCCGTACTTTTTTGCGGGCTTATTATCGGGAGTTGGGGTTGGATGCGCCGGCCATTTGGCGGTTGCAGCGGCGTGAGCAAGAGGCTGCGGGGCAAACGCACCTGTTTTTCCAGCAAATGGCGGGTGAATTTCCCGTTTTTGCGGGGGAGGTGGCGGTGCATTTTGACGAGACGGGGCGGGTAACGGCCGTTAATGGGCGCTATCTGGCAGAAACGGCCGCTCACCCCCTGCCCACCCTCACCCCTGACCAAGCCCTGGCCGCCTTCCAAAATGAACTCGCTTTGCACACGCAAAGCGATTGGCCGGAACTGGTGCGCGAGACGGATCAGTTGGTGGTGTATAACCCGGCTCTAGTGGGAAACGGCCGTTCGCGCAACCACCTTGCCTACCACCTCACCATCAGCGACAAAGCCACCCCCCACGCCTGGACAGCCCTCATAGATGCCCAAACCGGCCAAACCCTGCTCTACTACGACATCCTCGAAACAGTTCTCAACCGCGCCATCCACGAGCTAGGCGGCTCCACCACCCTGCCCGGCACCCCCTGCTACAACGAATCCGGCCCCATTGGCTCCCCCTCCACCGACTGCACCGCCGCCTACAACTACAGCGGCGAAACCTACAACTACTTTTTTGACGAACACGGCCGCGACAGCTACAACAACAGCGGAGCCACCCTCACGGCCAGCGTCAACTATGGCACCACGGCCAACGCCTTTTGGAATGGCAGCCAAACCGCCTATGGCCCTGGCTATGCCACCAGGGACGTGGTGGCGCATGAGTGGACCCACGCCGTGACGCAATATACGGCTGGTTTGATCTACGCCTACCAGCCCGGTGCGTTAAATGAATCCATATCCGACATCTTTGGTGCGATGGTGGACGACGACGATTGGGACATGGGGGAGGATTTGCCTATTGGTGCCATTCGTAGCCTGGCTGACCCCACGCTGCACGGTGATCCGGGCAAGGTGAGCGACGCGCAATATTATTGCGGCGGTGGTGATAACGGCGGTGTGCATATTAACAGCGGTGTGCCAAACCACGCCGCCTATTTGATGGCTGAGGGAGGTAGCTACAACGGCCAAACCATGACGGCGCTGGGGCGCAGCCAAACGGCCGCTATTTTCTACCGCGCCCTCACCACCTATCTCACCAGCGGCAGCGACTTTGCCGATACAGGCGATGCACTCATCAGTGCCGCCACCGATTTACATGGGGCGGGATCAACGGCCGTTACCACCACCACCACCGCCGTTGAGGCTGTTGAACTTCACCTGCCCGCCTGCCTGGTTTTGCCCGACAGCTACGAAGCCGACAATACCGCTGGCCTGGCTTCCACCATTGCCGTCAATGGCGCGGCCCAAAGCCACAACTTCCACCGGCGGGATGCCTCGTGGTTGGCCGACAACGACTGGGTAAAATTTTCCGCCACGGCCGGGCAAACCTATGACATCCGCACCCAAAATGTAGGATCAGGTGTCAACACCATGCTCTTTATTTATGACAGTGATGGGACAACGCTGCTGGCTTTGGATGAGGATGATGTTGGGGTTAATAACTCCCAAATTATTTTCGAGGCACCGGTAACGGCCGTTTATGCCATCTATGTTCGTGAACTTTACGGCAGTACGGGTGAGTATGAACTGAGCGTGACGACCACCAATGCCACCCCAACAACGAGTTGCGCCACCGGCGACGGTTTTGAGAGCGACAACACGCCCGCTACTGCCACCCCCATTGTGGCCGACGGCGCAACCCAAAACCACAACTTGTTCTGCCTTTTGGATGAGGATTGGGCGGCATTAACGGCCGTTTCCGGCCAAACCTACACCATCCAGGCTACCGGGTTTACCTCGGCCGTCCTGGAGCTGTATGATACCGACGGCACCACCCTGCTGGCTTACCACCACGACAACGGAGTCAGTCCCCACCAGATTGAGTGGCAAGCCCCGGCCAACGGCACCTATTACTTGCGTGTGCGGCACTATTGGGGGTTGTTTGGCACCTTTGGCAGCGGCACGGCCTACACTTTGGGTGTGACCAGCGGTGGCACGCCTGACCCCACCTGTGCTACCGCCGATGCGTTTGAAAGCGACAACGCAGCAGCCGATGCCAGCACATTTGCTGTTAATGGAGCCAACCAACTGCACAATGGCTATTGTCCGGGAGATGTGGATTGGGTGAAATTTACGGCCGTTTCCGGCCAAACCTACGCCATCGAGAGCCTGAACGCCGGGCAAGGGTATCCTTATGTCACCTTGCGTCTTTTCGATACCAATGCCACGACCCTTCTTGCCGCTGATTACAACAGCAAAGGGGGCGGCCTTTCCCGCATCCTGTGGCAAGCCCCAACCAATGGCACCTACTACGTGCAAGTCACTCCCATTTATTATGGCAACAGCACGGATTATTTATTGAGCATTACCACCACCAACCTGTCTCCGGTACCATCTTGTGTTACCAATGCCGACAGCTATGAAGCGGATGATAACTTTGGCGATGCGAGCACCATTGCCACCGACGGCACCATCCAAAGCCATACTATCCACTGCCCCTATGATGCCGACTGGGTACAGTTTTCGGCGACGGCCGGCACGCCCTATTTGCTGCAAACACTTAACGCCACCAATACCGATATGCGCTTTGATCTGTACCACAGCGATGGTCAGACACGATTCCCTCTGTCATCGGGCGACAGTTTCCCCAACGATGCCTATATGATGTGGACACCGTCAACAAGCGGCACCTATTATGTGCGTCTTGCCCACAGCAGCTTTGCTTATGGCAGCTACCGCACCTATCAATTCCAGATTGTGGTTCCCTGCACCAACCCGGATGGGTATGAGACCGATAACCAAACGGGGCAGGCAACAACGCTGGTGGCGGGGGCGGCGGCGCAAGCGCATAATTTTGATTGCCCTGGGGATGTGGATTGGTTTGAATTTACGGCCGTTTCTGGCAACACCTACACCTTCACCACCTCCAACCTTGGCAGCAGCAGCGATACCGCGCTCTATCTGTATGACACCGACGGCACCACTCCCCTCACCTATGACCAAAATGGGGGCGGAGGCCGCGCTTCCTTGTTAGAATGGACAGCCCCCGCCAATGGAACCTATTACCTGATGGCGAAAAACGAGGTAGATACGGCCGGCACCACCACTGCCTATGACATTGCCCTCACTGAAACAGTTCCTTGCCAGCCCCCAAACCCCGTCACGGGTCTTGAAATCACCTATGCGTCTGGTACCAGCACCGTTCACCTCACCTGGGACGACCTGGGTGTCCCCAGCTATGAAGTTTGGTACACGCTGGACGCTCCCTACTTCACGCCCGGTGCCGACTGTAGCAACCCTGGTGCCGGGCTAAATTGCCAGCTTGTCAACGGCGTAACCGGCTACAGCCACGTTATCAACAGCAGTAATAACTATTATTATCTGGTTTTGGGTATCAACGCTTGCGGTGAGTCATCTCCGGCCACGTCTACCCGGCTGTCACGCTTTCGCTACTCCCTTGTTCCTGGTTCATAAGAAAAAGGTGGCGCACCCTAATCCTTTCGTCCGTCTTGTCTATTCTTGCCGATGTCGTTTATACTATCTTTATGGAACGAGATGAGGAACGCATTCCGCTGGGTTTTGTGTTGTTTGCGGTGGGGCTGATTTTGTTAATTGGCGTAACGGCCGTTTGGCTGATAATGCCCGAACTCATGCCTCGTCCTCTGTACCTGCTGGTCGCCCCCTATTTGCCCACGCCCCAGTTGGTGGTGCTGCCAGAAACGGCCGTTTCTGCACCCCAACTCCCCACAAGCCAACGCACTGCGGCTGAAGCAGACCCCGCCCACATTCCCACCCGCCTCATCATCCCCCGGCTAAACATTGACGCACCCATCGAGCCAGTTGCCCGGCAGCCCTTTGTTGAAAACGGCCAAACCTATTACCAGTGGCAGGTTCCAGACAGCAGCGTGGCGGGGTGGCACAATGAAACGGCCGTTTTGGGTCAAATCGGTAACACCGTGTTAAACGGCCACCACAACATTTACGGCGAACTGTTCCGTTATCTGTCCGATTTGGCCGACGGGGACGAAATTATTGTGGAGGATAGCACCAGCAGTCACCATTACCGCGTAACCACCAGCATCATCCTCAAAGAGCGCGGCCAATCGCTGGCAACCCGCCTCGCCAACGCCAGTTGGATCAACCCCACCGACGACGAACGCATCACCCTGATTAGCTGCTGGCCCTATACTGATAACTCCCACCGCGTCATCGTCGTTGCCTACCCCATCGCCGACGCAGGGGCATAATAGTTTGCGAATACCTGTTTTAGGAGGAAATCATGAAAAAATTATTCTGGTTGACGTTTGTGTTTGTTTTGTTTGCGGCTGTGGGCATTGCCTATGCCCAGGATAGCGGCTCCATTCGTGGGGCGGTGGCGGTGGATGTCAATGGGGATGGCAAGTGCGTTGGCACAGGGGTGACAGGGGAAGTTGGCATTGCCAACGTGCCGCTGCAATTTGTCAACAGCGATGGCGGGATTGTGATGAACCATACCACCGGTAGCGACGGCACCTTTGGTCTGGTTTCGGTGGGGGATAGCTATTGGGGGGTGACAGTACAGCCGGGAGATGGCTGGAAAATCACCTCGGCGGCCACGCTGTATGCGTTGATTGATGAAAACAACAGGTTGGCGGAGAACATTAACTTTTGTCTGCAGTCCACCACGGCACCGACCACCAGCAGTGGGCTGTTGCCCCAGGCGGGTGGCGCGGTCAGTGCGGGATTAACGGCCGTTGTTGCCCTCGTCGCCCTTTCCCTCATCGCCCTGGGTCTCCTGCTCCAGGCTCGCCGCCGCGCTTAAAAGATAAATGGGACGCATATTTTCCTGATCGACCTGATCCTAAATCGGGAAAATCAGGCAAATCTGCGTCCCATTTTTATAGGAACAAGCTATGTGCCGCAGCATTAAAAAGCTACGTTTTGATGACCGCGCCCCCACTGATGAAGAGCTGTATGAGGCTGCGCTGCAATTTGTGCGCAAGGTCAGCGGCTACCGGAAACCATCGCGGGCAAATGAGGCGGCGTTTGAAACGGCCGTTTCTACCATTGCCAACAACACCCGCACCCTGCTCGATGCACTGGCGGTAACGGCCGTTAAGCCACCAAAATCAGGATAAGCTTTGCCACGCCGGTAACTGTACAGCCCGTATGGGTGCGGGCTACGGCTGACTTTGCCTAAAACCATAGCCGCTATGAACTGACTTTTCAAGCCCTCAAGTGTTCCAGCTTTGGTGTAGTGGTAGGGGAGTAAGGGGGATGAAAGATGGAAACCGGCTATTGCATGAGGCATCTTTACCGAACAGCGAAATCAGAATAGACCCGTTTGTACGGTGGCTGGAACCCAAGAACAATATCAGACGGGGGTACACCCAATTCAAGTAAATGGTCGCTAATGCTAGGCTCTGTAAAGTCACGCTGAATCCATATTTTCCCGTCAATAATATCAACATGAGCGATAATGTTCAGGATACGTTTTGTCTCATTTTCCCATCCTATTGACAACAGTTGATAATGGTTTCGGGTTGTATCACAAACAAGCCTCAGCATCTCGTCATCTTCGGTAGCGATAAAACTATGCAGGACTTCTTGAATATATCTTTGATAAGTTGCTATTTTTTCCATTCTACAATGACCTCATGAATGGGATGATACACGATGAAAGCAACGCTTTGTTCTTCAATTAGGGATTGAGCATATTCGGTCGCTAGAAATTCTTCGTAGGCATCAATGGGCACACTGAGAAATAGCTTTCGGCTCGGCTCTTTATCTCGCAACACTCGGCGATACCCTATAAATTGGCCCAAAGCCGTATGGAATTCTGAAATGGGTGAACTGCCAGCAAAGCTTTTTATCTCTACGGCAATTTTGTCACCCTCGCGTTCAGCAGCCAGGAGCCGCTCTGCACCTAAATCAATTTTTATAGTCGCACCGCCCCAATCAATTTTTAATGGATCATCGGTTACGATCCATCCTTCTTTTTCAAGCGCGTGACGTACAGAATGATGAAAAATACCCCTTCTTGACATAGCACCTGCTAGCTTTTCCTCAAACAAGATGCCACATTGTAACTTTAATAAAGATAAAAGGTCAACTGGCTCTCGCTGTTAGGCAAAAAAAAGGGGCGTATCGCATACGCCCCTTTTTTGCTATCAATCTTGCGAATGCCTACTTCCGCACAATCAGCGGCAGGTAGGCGGTGTAATTGTCTGTTGGGCCATCGGGGAAGTTGGCTGACCCCGGCGTGCCGCCCGTCATGGCGGAGGCGACCCAACTGGCCGGGTTGCCATTGTCCAGTGCCGGGTTGAGCAGGGTCAGGGTGGGGCCGGTGCCGTCGGCGGCCGGCGGCCAGGGGGCTACGTCGTCGTAGGTCACTTCATCCACCACGCAGCCGCCGGGGCTAAGCAGCCGCAGTCGTTCGCCGCCGCCGCTAAAGCCAAAGGGCAGGTCGCCGAGATAATTGCTGACAGCGGGGAAGGTGGCACTAAACAAGGCACTCTCGCGCACCAGCACCAGATAGCCGTGGCTGGGCAGGGTGGTGCCGGCCGGAATGGTGAACCCCGCGCTTTCGTCCTGGAAGACCCAGTTGGTGAGGGAAACGGCCGTTTCTCCCGGATTATACAGCTCCACCCAATCTTCCGGGTTGAATGTGTCGGACGAGTTGTAGTTGATTTCGTTCATGACGATCACCGGCGGCGGTGTGGCGCACGGGTCGGTGGTGCCGGAGGAGTTGGGCGCACCCGGTGTGCCGCCCGCTGCTGCCGAGCTTTTCCAGTTTTCCGGTAAGCTGTTGTCCAATTGCGCGTCAATCAGTTCCAGGGACGAACCTAACCCATCGGCGTCGGCCGGCCACGGCGGCAGGTCAGTGTAGGTCACGCTGTCAATCTCACCACCAAGCCCCCCCAGCAGCCGCACCGTTTCGCCGCTGTTGGAAAGCCTGTCCAGGTACACCCCATCGGGTGCAAAGCCATATTTCGCCTCAAACGCCGTGGCGTTGCTTGCCAGCACCACAAACCCACCCGGCGGCACCGTCGCTCCCGGCGGGAAAGTGTAGGTAATTCCGGCGGCAAAGGTTACGTTATCCAGGTTTAGCGTCTCGCTGCCCGTGTTAAGCAGCTCCAAAAATTCATACTCGTTCCCATCCAGCCCCGTGTCATCGGGTGGATGGTACATGATTTCGTTGATTACCAGCTTGCTCAAATCCTGCGGCACAAAAAAGGCTGCTTGCTGCACTGCGCTCCATGTCGAGCCACTGCGAACCCGTGCCTTCACCGTTACCGTGCTAAAAATCGGCACGTTGGCAGCATCGCCGCCGTTATTGGCTCTGGGTGAAATGTTGCCGCCGGGCAAACGGGGGTCGCTGCCGTCTACGGTGTAGTAGATCGTACCTTGACCGCCGTTTTCATCGTTGTTAATGGTTAACACTGAGCCGGCCGTCACTGCACCACCCTGCTGACTAAAGCTGGGCGGGGCGAGGGTGGGGTAAAGACCCGCGCCGACATAGTTTGAAATGACGTTGGTGGCACGGACGGGGAAATATTGCGCCAGCATTTTGTTACGCTGCGCCACCCAGTGTACGTCGCGGGTATATAACTCAAATGGGTTTTGGTCGCCTACATCGGGTCGCTGATATACGTCGCGGCGATAGTCGCCCCAGCGAGCAGATTCACCGACAACGGGCTGGTAGACCAAATCAGTTAGTTCGACAAAGCGGGCAGTTGCTTCGGCTTCAGTTAATGCCCCGTCATTAAAGAGGTGCTTGTAAACGCGGTCGGCAAACAACATGCGGAAGTCGGCGTTGGTGCGGAGGCGTTGGAACAGGCGGGCAGGGGTGTTGGGGTAATCTACGTCAATGATATTGCGGTTTTTGTCTTTTAGCGACAGTTCCGAATCCCAGGCGATAAATTTGAAACCACCGCCGCTAACGCGATTGCGAACGGCATACCAGTTGCGATCCGGCCAGTCGGTGTTTTCGATGTAGTGGATCAGGATGATGTAGTCGGCCAGGCTCTCCAGATCCACATAGTCCACAACCGCCTGATAGTTGGCGGGAATGGTCAAATCTTCCTCGGCCAGGGCGGACAGCGTTTGCCAGGCCAGCAAGTTGCCTTCGGCTGCTTCCTGTCCACCAAAGTCGTCGGGTTTGATCACGTCCCAGTCAGCTTCGTTGCCGCCAAAGTAGTCAGAGGCGTACACATCGTCAATGCGTTCGGCGATGTTGTAGAGACCCCAGTAGAGGCCGTTGATGTAGAGCTGAACATAGATGCCGTTGGGCGACACTTGCCCCATAGCCTGCTGGGAACGGCGGGCAAATTCGTCGCGCATGTACAGGGCGACGGGGCGCTGGAAGGTGCTCCAATGTGTCCATTTGTTGTTGGAACCGGCTCGTAGCACCAGTTTGTCAAATTCGACGGCGGCGTTGGGGTTGTCGAACAGGGGGAATTCGAGCTTGCCGGGGCCGTATTCGCTGCGGAAGTAGAGGCGGAATGATTTTTTGGGTGAGATGCGGGGGTCACGGCTGCCCTTGCCGTGGGTGCGGATGCCTGCGTTGACCTGGAAGCCTTGTTTGCCATCGGGGTAAATGAGTTCAACCGAGGTGGGGCGTTCCCATTCGCGCCCGCTCATCATGGCGTTATAGTAAACACCTGTGTCGGGGTCGAACAGGTTGGGGATGTCGGTGACGATGGAGAGGGTGGGGATGCTGGTGAGTGCGTCTTCCATTTCGTCGCTGTAGGCGGGGTCGTTGACGACTTCGGAGTCCATTTCGTAGTCGGCGGGGTAGGGGCCATTTTCGTCGGTGGCGGCGAAGAGGTCGGGGTAGCCGGGTGGGTTGTTGCCCTGGTGGATGACATCGGCGAGGAAGAGGTAGGTGTGGGTGATGGCGGGGGAGGGTGGCTGCCCGTCGGCGATGGCGATGGCGCGAACGGCCGTTGTTGTCGTTATGTGAATGGGCGTGGTGTAGGGGGTGGAAACGGCCGTTGGCGTGGAGCCGTCGGTGGTGTAATAAACTGTTGCTTCTGGCGTGTCGCTGGTCAGCACCAGGTCAAACGGTGCCGTGTAAAAACCACGCGCCACGCTAAACAGCGGCGGGGTTGTTTCTGTTTGGGCATAAATCGGGTGCCACAGCAGCAAACTTGGCAGGAGGCCAAAGAAAAAGAGGGCAAGACGACGGAGTGAAGACATGCAGGTCAACCTTTTGTTTGGTAGATTTTGGCTCTCAGGTCGCCTTGCCCGATGTAGCAGGGCAAAAAACGGCCGTTTTCCCCATGACCTCAGTACTATACCACATTTTTATTTCAACCTGTCTTACGGAATTTGTGTTTGTGCTTGCGGGGCGACGGACGACGGAATGAGTGATGGAAAACGGCCGTTTTCTTCACCACACAAATACGGACGAACACAGACGAAACGGCCGTTTCCCCCGCCCCCCCCTGCTCCCCTGCTCCCCCGCCCAAAAACGGCCGTTTTTCGTGTCCTTCCGTGTGAAAAAGCGGCACCAAATGCAAGACGGGGCGACGTATTCGTTTATTCGTTCTTCCGTTGCCCACTTGGCTTGTAGCTTGTAGCCGAGGATTCCAATCCTCGTTCTTCTGCCTAGGCGAAAGGGCGAGCTTGGGAAAGCTCGGCTACACTGAACCCAAAAAGAGTATCTGAAGGTCTATAGCAGCTTGGGTAAAAAAGATCACACAAGGTTGCCAAGATTCAGCGTTTTTCCTGATCTTTGGGATTTTGTGGCGTAATTGACGTATTTGGGCAAGGCACCCTGCCTGTGCCATTAACCTCTTGAATTCCTGATGACCCAGATTTACCTTGTGTTCTTCTCTTTCTCTACGCGCTCTCTCTGCATTTAAGATTCTGAAAAGTTAACAGAACCTACTGTTACTTAATGCCATCTGGTTTGGCCTCAATCATCTCATACCAAACGTGAATGTTTGCCCGCCCCTGGCTCTCAAAGTAATCAACGTAGAGCGTATGTTCCCCTTCGAGGAAGATATCAATAGCATAGGGTGTGGAGCCGTCGTTGGGGTGCCACTCATCAATAACCTGCAAATTGTCAATGGCGACCCGTACCCCGTCATCGGCTTGAGCATAGAGGCGATAGGTGCCGGGGGGGAATGTTAGCGTGCGAACCCAGCGGGCGGAGAATTCATTGGTGGGTAGGGCGGTGAAGGGAGCCTGTTCACCCCAGTCGAAGTTAATGTCGGTGTCGTTGCGGACAAAGGCGGGGGTACCAGCCAGGTATCTGTTCGCCCAATATTGACCGCGCCAGTCGGTATAGGTGGCTGTAGTCCTTTCTTCCCACCACATCTGGATTTGGGCAATGCCTTGTGCTTCGTAAAACTCTACCTGGATGAAGTGATTGCCGGCCGTCAGGGTGACATCGGCAGTGTAGGTGCTGCCATCAGCATCGTGCCATTCGTTTAGTCGCAGCACGCTGTCAACCCAGAGCCGCACACCGTCGTCGCTGTGGACGTAGAAGCGGTAGTCGCCTTCTTCAAAGTGTAGGCTGCGCGTCCAGCGGGCAGAGAAGTTGTCGGCGGGCAGGGCAATGGTCGGTGCGTTGTAGCCCCAGTTGAAGTCAACGGCCGTTTCATCACGAACGAACCCCGGTGTGCCGCTAAGTGAACTGTTGGCAAAGTATTCACCGCGCCAGTTGTAGATGGTAGGCACTGGAGCCGGTGTGGGCGTGGGTGCCGGTGCCGGGACAACAATGCGGACAAAGCAGCGTTCGCCAACGGCCGTTCCGTTAGGCAGCCGCAGCATCCAATAGCCAGTGTAGGTGCCGGGGGTAGTGGGGGCGATTAGATAAACGGACACGTCAGCCACTTCCCTGGGTTCGGTGGTGGCAACGGGGATAGAAGTTGCTCCGCCCATTTGGCTGCCAGAGACAAAGACCCAACTGGTTCCGGCCGGCCAGGCGCAGTTGCCGCTGTTGCGGATGCGCCAGGTTTTGAGGAAGCCAGTGCCGGGTTGGGTGATGGTGTCATCAGGAATGCTCATGTCAGCGACAAAACGCATGTTGTAGGTGCAGGTTGGCGTGGGGGTTATGGTGGCCGTGGGAATCGGCGTCGGGGTGGGTGTTGGCGTGGGTGTGGGCGGCAGGGTGGCAATTTTGGTGGGGGCAATGGGTTCGGGTTGCAGGGCAAAAACGGCCGTTGCTGTGCGTTCGCTGCTGGCAGATTTCACAACGATGCCGATGTCAGGCAAGCTGTGCCACTGGATGTCTGCCGGGAAGGTAAACGAAACAAAGAACAGACCGGTTTCGTTGGCTGTGGCTTGGGCGTAGATGGGTGACTCGCTGCCGCTGCCCAAATCGTCCAGGTAAAGCTGGACGGTTTCGTTGGCTGCCCAGCCGTTGCCCCAAATGGCAATGTGGGTGCCGGCCGTGCCGCTGGTGGGGGAAATTTGAATTTTGGGTTCGGTAGTGGTGGCTGTGTTACTGGGAACGGCCGTTGCTACGGGTGCCGACACAAACAAACTATCCCACTGCTGGATGAGCATGGTGAGGACGACGGCCAGCAGAACAAACAGGACAGTTAGCAGCAATGCCCAGCCCCACGGGAAGCCAAAACGGCCGTTTTGTTCCGCATGTGGTAAACGATTGGTTGTCAACGCTCGTCCCTCCGAGCGAGGGAAGGAATGCTACTTCCGTGCGCTCAACAAATTTCTACTGTTGATAGGAGGTAGCGGTGAGGGAGAAGAAGCAAGAACGGTAAACTTGTTCACGGTGCACCGACTCCCGACCGCGAAGCCTACCAAGTCCACCTTCAGTATGCCGCAAAAAGTGCCTTTTTTCTAGTGACAAAGCTCACCCAGGAGCCATGTCGTTTGCCACTATTGCCCTTCACTTTGGTTTTGCCTCAGGAAGCGGCTGCAAAATCAGATTAACGGCTGTTGTGCGCTGTAGCTTGACAGTGGTGTTAATTTGGACAACGCTATAGCCTTTGGTGGCGCTGGTAATCGTGTACTGCCCGGCCAATAGCGGCAGGCTGAACTGCCCGTTGTCTGTGCTGTGCAGCGGCACAACGCTGCCGCTGGGAGTGGTGAGGGTAAAAGCGGCAGCGGGCAATGGTTCGCCGTCGGCGTGGAAGGTGCCTTGCAGTAAGCCAGTGGTAAGCTGGCTGGCAACGGCGGCATAGGCATCAAGCCGGCCGCAGGTGGTGGTGTAGGTGGTTGGTATAACGGCCGTTTGTGTCAACACTGCCACCATCTCTTCGGGGGTAAGGGCAGGGTTGGCGGACAGCAGCAGTGCCGCCGCCCCGCTGACGTGGGGCGTTGCCATAGAGGTGCCAAAAAAGGTGCGGTATTGGTTATGGGGATAGGCAGAATAAACGGCCGTTCCCGGAGCCATCAACTCCGGCTTGGCTGTATTGGTAAAATTAGATGTCCCCCGGCTAGAGAACCAAACCATCGCATCAACTGCATTACAAGCACCCACAGCCAGAACCGTGGCGTAGCTGGCGGGTGCGCCGACGGCTGCTGGATCGGGGCCGGTGTTGCCACTGGCAAAAACAGGCAAGATGCCGCCTGCCTGCAACACCGCCAAATCGGGCGCAAAAAGGGTTAGGTTGGCTGCCCCCGTCCAGGAACCATTGACAATATCTGGTGCCTGGCTGGGGTCGCCACCTGGTGCCAACAACCACTCGAACCCGGCATGAACCGCACTGGTTACAATGAGATTTTCCGCATTGGTGATGTTAACGGCAATCCAGCGGGCGGCGGGAGCAACACCAATGCCACCTTGCCCAACGGCCGTTCCCGCCACATGTGTTCCATGCCCAATGGCATCAACAGGCTCGCGCAGCGACAAGTTGGCGGGAGAATACCAACTGACCCGGTGATCAACCGTGCCATCGGCATTTAGACCACGATAATTGCTATGGAGCTGCACATGGTTCCAGTCTACACCACTATCCATAATGGCAACTACAACCCCCGCACCGCGCACGCCCAGCCCTTCCCACGCCAGCGGTGCGCCAATATGCTGGACACCCCACGTTGGCAGCGTTGGGTCATCGGCCAGGATGGCGTGAGGCAGAGCCGTAGTGCCTGGTGGTGCAAAACCGTCGAAGGTGCGATCTGGCACAATGTAGCCAACGCTGGGTAAGGAGGCAACGAGGGGAAGAATGTTTGGGTCAAGGGTGGCCGCAACAGCGTTAATAATCCAAAAAGGCCGTATGTTGTCGGCCAGGCCAACCCGTTTTTGCTGGGCGAGCAGGTTGAGCAGAGGTGTTTGGGTGGAAACGGCCGTTTTCTGCAAGCCCTCAATGATGATTTGCCGCCGTTCCGTTTTGTTGTCCGGCAGTCTGGTTTGGTTTATGCTTGTTTGCTGCGAAAGATAAATGATGACAGGTACAGGCTCGGTGCCTTGGGCAAGGGTAGGGTCATATTTGCCAGGAATGGTGGAAACGGCCGTTTGCTCTGCTCCCAGCCAATTTTCCACTTGCTGAAGCGTGGCCGAAACAAACAGCCCCAGCACCATAAACAGCAAGACTCTCCCCCACGGGAGATAAAAACGGCCGTTTTGTTCTGCGTGTAGCAAACGATTAGCTGTCAACGTTCGCCCTCCGAGCAAGGGAAGGAATGTTGCTTCCGTGCGCTCAACAAATTTCTACGGGTGACAAGAGGTAGCGGTGAGGGAGAAGAAACAAGAACGGTAAACTTGTTCACGGTACACTGACTCCCGACCGCAAAGCCTACCAAGTTCACCTATAGTATCCCCCAACAAGCGCGTTGGTTCTAGTGACAAATCTCACCCAGGAGCCATGTCGTTTGCCACTATTGTCCTGGCCTGTGGCTGATTATTGTGTTGGTATGGGGCATTGTGCAAACGAGCATTGGAGAGTACACAGACTGCTGGCAATCATTTCCGTCTCAATCCTGCTTCCCCACCTAGCATTAGAAAATGGAGTGACAATAATGCGACAAAAAGTGTTGGCATTTGACTACGACGGTACACTGGCCGAAAACGGTCAGGTTCCTGCAACCTTATGCCATGTGTTAGAACAACTAAAACTGGCGGGTTGCGTTCTCTTTTTGGTTACGGGACGACGCTACGGCAGCCTGGATTTGGGGTCGCTGGCAGAGCTGTTTACCGGCATTGCCTGGGAAAATGGTGCTGTGCTGGAACACATGGCAAGCCAGGAGCTATATCTCCCTTTTGGCTACGTTAATGCACGACTGATTCAAGCACTGGAAAAAACCAACATGCCTTTGGAACGCGGCGTTGCCATTGCTTCCACCTGGACAGACCACGAGGCCATGGTTTGGCAACTGCTGGCCGAAACAGGCAACGATGTTGTCATCGTTCATAACAAAGGCGCACTAATGATTTTGCCACCAGGAACATCCAAAGGTACCGGGCTAGTTCGTTTGCTGGAACTGTGTGGCTTTTCCCCGCGCAATGTAGCCTGTTTTGGCGATGGCGAGAACGATTTGGCACTTTTCCAGGTGTGTGAAGTCGGCATTGCGGTGGCTGATGCTGTACCCAGCTTGTTGAGTGTTGCTGACTTTGTGGCGGCAAAGCCTGGGCCGGCCGGTGTGCAGCATACCCTGGAAACCTATTGGCAAAACGATGCTCCCTTAACCATCCCCACCCGACCCGACCGCTCCATTCTGCTCGGCACTGATGAAAACGGCAAATCAGTCTTGCTGTCCGCGACCATGCTTACCAACAGCAACATTGGCGTTTTCGGCGATTCCCATAGTGGCAAATCCTGGGTAACTGGCCTGCTGGCCGAAGGCATGCACGTTGCTGGCTACCAGGTTTTACTCCTTGACCCCGAAGGAGATTTTCGTGGTCTGGGCAGCTTGCCGGGGATCATTGCCCTTAGCGGTGATGAGACGACCCTGCCGTCGCCCGCCACCGTTGTCTTGCTGCTGGCCGAAGCCTCCAACTCCGTTGTGCTAGACCTGTGCCAATACCCGCACGAGCAGCGCGGCACCTATTTGGTAGAATTGTTCCACGCCCTACAGCCGCTTAAAAAACACAAATTTCGTCCCCAATGGATTGTGCTGGAAGAAGCCCAATACTTTTTGCCGCCCAGCGGCAATGACGTGTTTGACGTCTTGTTGCCCATGCTGGCCGATGGTGGCTGGGCTTTTGTCTCCTATCGCCCAGACAGGTTGGAAGAGCAGGTGCTGGACGCGCTGACCTGCTGCCTTGTCTCGCGGCTCACCGACGAGGAAGCACTGGCCGCCATCTCCTCCATTACGCAACTGCCAGATGCTACGGCGTTGGCCCAAACGCCCAACAGCCACATTTGGCTTTGCGGGCAGCAACAGGTGCGGCTGCGTCCCTCAGCGCGGCGCATTCCCCACATTCGGCATCTATACAAATATCTCGACATGCCGTTGCCCAAGCATAAGCGTTTTTACTTCCGCACCGACAAGACCTATTTGGGTGTAGAGGCCGCCAGCCTGTTTGAGTTTAAGGAACTGCTGCTGCAGTTGCCACTGGCATGTATTGAATACCATCATCAGCGTGATGATTTTGCCAACTGGGTGAGAAGCGCGTTGGATGATGACATTCTGGCCAGACATTTGGAAACCTTAACCCATCGGCAGGATTTGGTGGGTGAAGCACTGCGCCAGGCGTTGTGGCGATGCGCTATGGCTCGCTATGTGGAATTAAGTACGCTGCGATAGCTCTTCTCTGCGACCCAGATTGCTGTACAATACGTTCCATGAAACAGCGTTTGCTCACTTTGCTGCTCGCCACTTTTGCCCCGCTCACGCTGCTGGCTGTATTTCTGGCGTGGTCGCCAACGGCCGTTTCCGCCACCGCCGACAAATACGACCCCACCCTCGCCCAAAGTCCCAACCCCGTTCCTGTCATCATCTATCTCCAGCAGCGAGCCGAATTGCAGCCGCAGCGCGGCGGTAGCCGACTGGCACAGCGCCAGGCTGTGGTGGAAAGTCTGCAGCAAACGGCCGTTTCCACCCAAACCCCTCTCCGCCATTTACTTACCCAGCAGCAGCAAGCCGGCCTCGTCTCCGCCATTCACCCCTTCTGGGTTATCAACGCCATTGCCGCCACCGTAGACCCCGCCGCCCTGCCCGCCATTGCCGCCCTGCCCAGCGTCAGCCGCATCGTGGCCGATGTCGCCTTTGATGGCTTTGTCCCCCCTGCCAACGTGCCAGAACCCGCCGCCCCGGTGACAGAAACGGCCGTTTTACCCACCTGGGGCGTAGAACGCATCGGCGCACCATTAGTGTGGGATGGGCTGGGTGTGCGCGGCGAGGGGGTGGTGGTTGCCATTATGGACAGCGGCGTGGATTGGAACCACCCCCAGCTTCGCCCAACTTATCGCGGTCTGAATACCGATGGCACGGTTGACCACCGCACCAGTTGGTACTCACCTGGCAACCCGTTGCTGCGCCAGCCCACCGACGTGGTGGGGCATGGCACCCACGTCGCGGGAACGGCCGTTGGGCAAAACGGCATCGGCGTCGCCCCCGCTGCCCGCTGGATTGCCGTCAACATCGCTAACCCCGATGGCCTCATCCTCGTCAGTGCCGTCCACGCCGGGTTTGAATGGCTGCTGGCACCCGGCGGCAACCCTGGCCTCGCCCCCGATATTGTCAACGGCTCCTGGTCGGGCGAAGGCCACCTCGATCTGTTTATAGACGATTTGGCCGCGCTGCGGGCGGGCGGCATTTTACCCGTTTTTTCCAGTGGCAACGACGGCCCCTTCCCGCAAACCATCGGCGCACCAGCCAGCTACCCCACCACGCTGGCCGTGGGTGCCAGCGACGACATTGACGCCCTGGCCTGGTTTTCCAGCCGTGGCCCCTCACCGTTTAGCAGCGATCCCAAGCCGCAGTTGGTGGCACCGGGAACGGCCGTTTTTTCCACCTTCCCCGATAACCAGTACCGCACCTTTCTTGGCACCTCCATGGCCGCGCCCCACGTCACTGGCGCAGCCGCACTGCTGCTCTCGGCCAACCCCACCCTGTCGCCCGATGATGTGACCGCTGTGTTGCAACAAACGGCCGTTGCCATTGCCCCCACCCATCCCAACATGGACAGCGGCTGGGGGCGGCTCGATGCCTATGCCGCCGTTGCCAGCCAGCTTGCCACCGGGCGGTTGCGCGGCACCGTACGCGGCGATGGTCTGCCGCTGCCCAACGCGCCGCTAACCCTCACTACCCCCAGCGGTGCGACCTTGCCGCTGCACAGCAACGATAACGGGCAATTTGATTGGCCGCTGGCGGCTGGTTCCTACACCGTTGCTGCTGCCCCCTTTGGCTATGTCTCTGCCCAGACCAGCGCGACGGTGCAGGCGGGGCAAACGGCCGTTGCTAATTTGAACCTGGCTCCCTTACCGAGTGGCACGGTGCAGGGGCAAATTCGCAGCGGCGGCCGGCCGATTACGGCGACGGTGCAGGTGGTGGGGTTGCCGATGGTGGTGCAGACGGATGAAAACGGCCGTTATGCCCTCACCCTGCCCGACGGCAGCTATCAGCTTGTGGTGAAGGCACGCGGCCATGAACTGGGCAAGGCATCGCTCACGCTGGCCGTCGGTCAAACCATCACCCGTGATTTTGACCTGGCCGCTGCCCCCACCGTGCTGCTGATTGACAGCGGCCAATGGTATTACCAGAGCTATGCCCGCTATTACGACGAGGCGCTGCTGGCGGCTGGTTTTGCCCACGACACCGCCACTATCCGCGACCCATTTGCCGATGTGCCGACGCTGGCACAGGTTCAACCCTACGATGTGGTCATTTGGTCGGCCCCCCATGACGCGCCGGGGCGGGTGGCGGCCAACGATGTCATCACCGATTATTTGAAAACAGGGGGCAATTTGCTGATTAGCGGCGAAAACGTGGCCTATTACGATGGGCAAGGGTTTGGTACGCAGCCGTGGTTTTTCCGCGATTTAGGGGCGTTGTTTGATGGGGAGCAAGCGGGAGAAACGGCCGTTTCCAGCCTGCCTGCCACCCCCTTTGCCGGGATAAAGCTGGATCTGAATGGCAGTGACAGTGCCGACAACCAGTTTACCCCCGACAACAGCCGCCTGCGTGAAAACGTGCTGACGCGCCCCGTCTTTCGCTATGACGACGGCCACAACGCTGGGCTGCTGGCGGGGCATTGCGCCCCCTACCAAATTATTTATCTCGGCTTTGGGCTGGAGGGGGTGCGCCGCGCCGATGACCGCGCCGAGTTGCTGCGGCGCAGCTTTGCCCACTTTGCCAACCCGCTGGTGGTGCAGGGTTTGCAGCTTACGCCCGGCAGCGTGGATGATTTTGCCATTGCCGGGGATGAACTGGTGTACACCATCACTGTGCGGAATTTGAGCGAGACGGTGACGGAGACGTTTGATATTTTGCCCAGCGGCAGCGGTTGGCCGACAACGCTACTGACGCCGACGCTGACGCTGGGGCCGTGCCAAATGGGGGAAACGGTGCTGCGGCTGGCGGTGCCGCCGGATGTGGGGCGGGATGTGGAAAACGGGATGGTGTTAACGGCCGTTTCCCGCCAAAACCCCAGTAATCGCAGGGAACTCCCCATTCATCACAAAACTCCCGGCCGCTTTTTGCTGGTGGACGACGACCGCTGGTATGACCAGCAGCCCACTTTTTTGGCGGCACTGGCCGCCAACGGCGTGGTGCCTGACGTGTGGGAGATTGGCGGCAGCCCGGCGGTGCGTGGCAGCCCTACGCTTCATTTGCTGGAACAATACGACTACGTTTTCTGGTTTACTGGCTATGACTGGTTTGCCCCGGTGACGCGGGTGGAGAATCAATTGCTGACTGATTATTTGGCGCAAAACGGCCGTTTGTTCCTCAACAGCCAGGACTATCTCTACTACAACCTGCACACACCACTGACGCTGAATTATTTTGGCATCATCAGTCAGAGTGAGAGCATTACGCCAACGGCCGTTTATCCCGACCCTGCGTTAGGGTTGCCGCCTGCGTTGGCCGGCCCGCTGCCGCTGGATTATAAGGCCGTGGCTTACCAAAACTTTAGCGACGGGCTGATTTTGGCACCGGGAACGATGCCGTTTTTGTGGCACAACCAGGGTACACCGGCCGGCGTGGCGCGAAAAGGGGAGGGCTGGCGGGCTGTTTTCTGGGATGTGCCGCTGGAAACGATGCCCCTGACCGCCCAGCCAGCCCTGCTGGGTAGCGCCTTGGGCTGGCTTTCCAACTGGGGCGACGCTGCCTTTGTGGTGGACAGCCAAACGGGTGCGCCGGGCGAGCCGCGTACCTATGTCCTGACGCTGCCCAGCGTGGCTCCCACGCGCACGCTGCGGTTGACCAACACGCTGCCGTCGGGATTGACGCTGCTGCCAGAAACCCTTACGGGCGGGGCGGTGTATGATGCGGTTACCAACCAGTTGACGTGGCAAGGGGTGGTGAGCGGCAGCCACCAGATTCGCTATCAGGCTATTCCCCAGGTGGCGGTGGCGGAAAGTGGACACGAAAGAACACGGAAGAACACGGATGAATCTACGAAATCTTTGATGTTCCTGCGCGGCGGTGGGTTGCCGGTTGTGAACTCTCCTCTGGTCAATGTGGTGCAGTTGGCCGATGGTCTGGATGGGGTTGTGCTGACGCGGACGGCGACGGTGTGGCTGGATGCGCCGGATTTGCGGGGGGTGGCATTAACGGCCGTTGCTGCCACCGACACCCCCAGCCCCACCCTGACTTACACCCTGGTGGTGAGCAATAGTGGTTTGGCTGCTGCCAACGCCCAAATCGAACTCCGCTTGCCAGATGCCGCCAGCCCCATCACCGACACCCTGCACAGCAGCAGTGGTACGGTGACATTGAAACAGCATCGGGTTAGTTGGCAGGTGGGGCTGGCTTTGGGTGACACCGTGACGACAACGATTGTGCTGACCTATACGCCGCGTGTGGATGTGTGGTTGGCAGGAACGGCCGTTGTGGATGATGGCTTGACACAGCCAGTTATCAAGCAGCTACAGCTTCATCTGCCGCCATATCAATATTATTTTCCTTTGGCAGCGTGGCATAAACCTTTATAATCACGTTTCCCTATTGAAGTTGTCTATACCGGTGTGATTTTGGTGAGACTTTGCCAGGGATAGTCGCCAAAAGGCAAATTGTATGGTACTCTGGTACTATTATTTTTGATTGATCTGGAGTGAATTTAGAACGTCATATGCAGCGAGAGAAATTACGCGATATTACGATTGCCTATGTGGAAGATGAGCCGAGCATTGCCCAGCTTTTGGTTTCAGGGTTGGGTTTGTTTGGCATCAAGGTGCGCCCCATTTATATGAGTGGGGAGGCGTTGTTGGATAGTCTGTGCCAACCTGAATTTGCTGAGGCGGATATTTTGTTTTTTGATGTACGCTTGCCGCAGATGACGGGGGTTGAATTGGCGGCAGAACTGCGGGCAAGGGGGGAAAAACGGCCGTTTGTGTTGGTTAGCGCCTGGCCTGCTCCCCCCCGCGACGTGTTGGAACAGGTTAACGCCGTTTTTCTGTCCAAGCCGTTTGATTTTCCCAAACTGGTTCGCACCATCCAGCATTTGGCTGAGAAAGCGTGAGCTTACGCTTCATCTTCCGTTACAACATCCACCAGGCGGGCATTGGTCAGCTTGAGTAAATCCTTGACGCCAATTTTAACGTTGATGCCGCGCTCGGCTGCGCTAACAAACACATCATCAAAGCGGCTGGCCTCTTGAGCCATCAGCATTTTGAAGCCCCGGTTGAGCAGTGCCAGGGCTGAAATTCCTCCCACCTGTAACCCTGTGAATGCCTCGGCTTCTTTGTGGGTTGCCATTTTCATCTTTTTGACCCCAACAACTTTTGCCAGTTTTTTCAAATCAAGCTGTTTATTGGCTGGAATCATGACTAGGAGCTTTTTTTCGGGTTGTTCATAGGCGACCAGGGTTTTGAACACCTGATCGGGTGGTACCCCCAGCCTATGGGCAACTTCTGTGGCATCGGTTATACCTGTGGGGTATTCACAAATTTGATGCGCTATTTTTTTTCCTTCTAATAATCGGATAACCACTGTTTTCTTCATTGTCATAACCACCATTATGCTATTGAAAATTTTGGCAATCGGCACAGTAACCGTTACAATGCCATTTAACTTGGTGAATTTGGCGTGTAAAACGGCCGTTTTCGATCATAAGGTCTATTTTAGCGTATAATTAACGGAAATCTTAAGGTTCGTGAATTATTATAGGATGATGTCTCATTGTAGATAGCTTCCAATATAAGTTTGGTTTTAAGTTAGAGAGAGCAAATGACAGGAGATCTAAAGGTTCTCTATATTGAGGACAATGAAGATAATCGAAAACTGGTGAACCGCATTTTGAGGGCGGCCGGCATTACGGTTGATTTAGTGCCTGATGGTAAAACCGGTTTGAAACGTGTTGAGAGCGAACTTCCAGATTTAATCCTGGTTGATATTAATCTCCCTGAAATTGATGGTTATACAGTGGTTCGTGAGCTGCGAAAAACGTATGATCAAAAACAGCTTCCTATTTTGGCATTAACAGCTCATGCCTTGAAGGATGACCAAGAAAAATGTATCGCTGCCGGGTGTAACGGCTATATCGCCAAGCCTATTGATGTAGACAGTTTGCCAGAGCAAATCTTGAGTTATCTTGAGTAGATAAGGTGGTTTTATGAATACTTCTCCCTCCTCCGTGACAAATAAACCTCAAATTGATCCGAAGGACGCATATATTTTGGTAGTAGAGGACAACGTTTCTAACTTTGTTCTCATTGCTCGTTTGTTGGCTTTTATGGGTGTACAAAAGTGTGAATGGAAAACAACGGGTTGGGGCGTTGTCGAGTTTGCCAATACGATGCCCCGCGTTGACCTAATCCTGATGGATTTGGGTTTACCGCATGAGGATGGTTATGAGGCGTTGCGCCAAGTGCGTAGCAATCCCCATTTGCATCATACGCTGGTTGTGGTGGTGACGGCGCAGGGCAGTGCCGTGGAAATGCGAAAGGCTAAGCAGGCGGGTTTTGATGGTTTTATTGCCAAGCCGCTTGATGCGGATAAGTTCCCGGAGCAAATCTATAAAATCTTGAATGGTGAGCAAATTTGGGATTTGGGTGTGTAGTTATATAACGGCCGTTAATTTCAACCCAACCGCCCCAAACAAAACAGATGCAAAGATACCCCACCTCTGTCGAAAGATTACAGGCTCGGCTGCAATGGGCTGAATCACTCTTGCAGCTAAAAGAGCTGCTAACCTCCACGCTTGACGTCGCTGAAGTATATCGTCGTGCGGCTCGTGCGTTTGTAGAAAACTTTGAAATTCGCTATTGTGTCATTTCAAGTTGGGAGCAAGCTGCCAATACATTAACAACACAGGCCAAGTTCACCGACGAGGCATTGCGAGAAGGTGTTTTTGAATTTACGCAAGCCGTCGAAGTGTATGATCTGGCAACGTTTCCAGATTCCGCCAGGCTTTTGCAGACCAATGAACCGGTTATTCGTTTTGTAGACGATCCCGGATTGGCAGCAGCCGAGAAGGAGATTTTGCTTGATTTGCAAATGTCCCATTCGCTGGAAGTGCCGCTGGTCTACCAAAACAGAACCGTAGGTATTGTTGAGTTGTACCGTAGCGACGACCAACATATTTTCAACAACGAAGAAATTGATTTTGCCAAGGCAATGGCAGTACAGATAGCTGGTGCCTTGCACAATGCCCAAATCACCACGGAAGCCAACCGGCGTGCTGCTGAATTGAGCATGTTAAACCGCCTTGGCACGGCTTTTTCCTCAGCCCCCACGCTTGCCGACGTTTTTCTCAGCGCCAATCGTGAAATTACCTCCCTGTTTGAAATTACAAAGCTCGCTTTATTTCTGCGAGGAGAAGATCAGGAAACGCTACAACTTCATTACTGCCTGGATAACGAAATGGAAGTGGCTCCAGATGAATTCTCAATGGAAGCCAAAAAGATGGTTTTGTTGGAACAGGTTGTAGACCAGCGCGATTTACTGTTGGTTCAGGATGAGGGGGGATGGTTGGGGTTGCCTTTAATTGTTGCCAATCGGGTCATCGGGGTATTGATACTTGAAAATGAATACGATGAAAATGCCTTTAACCCCCAAGACCTGGAGCTACTGCGCACCATTGTGGGGCCACTTGCCACAACCGTTAGCCGGTTAATCCAGTTTGAGGCGTTGCAAGAAGCGTTGGCGCGGCAGTCAGAGCAGCGACTTCAACTGCAAACGGCCGCTGCGGTTGCCTCTGCTACCACGGACATTCTGGAATTGGAAGAACTGATTCAGCGAGCTGTAGACCTGATTAAAGAACGGTTTCAACTGTACTATGTGGGTCTCTTTTTGATTGATGCGGAAACCAATTTTGCCGTTTTGCGTGCCGGTACCGATGAGCCTGGGCGGCTACAGGTTGCAAGCCATCATCAACTGCACGTTGGTGGCCGTTCGCTGATTGGCGGGGCAACGTTTGATGGGCAATCGCGTATTACGCAGGATGTGTTGCAAGATAGCGAATGGCGACCAAATCCCCATCTGCCACAAACACGCTCGGAGTTGGCGCTGCCGCTGCGCGTTCGCGGGCGCATTATTGGTGCTTTAACTGTACAAAGCGTGCGGCCAAACCATTTTTCCGAAGAGTTGATTGAAACATTGCTGGCAATGAGTGACCAAATGTCGGTTGCCATTGAAAATGCCCAACTGATTGCACAGGTGCAGGGGCGTGCTGAACGGCAGCGTAAACTTAACCAAATTAGTGCCTTGTTGCACAGCACGAGTGATGTTAACAGCATCATTGAAATTGGGCTTAAAGCATTATCTGAACATATTGGTCATGCGGATGTTGAACTGGCGTTGGGTAGCCGCCAGTAAGACCCGTATACCTGTAATACCATGTCCCAAAAGAAATCTGTACAATCTGCTGCTGCGGCAACGTTTAATCCGTCATCTTTTTTGGATGTATCTCAACCAAACCTGGCGCGGGTTTTTAATTACCTGACGGGAGGCTCTGCTTATTTTGAGATAGATCGAACGGTGGCGGAACAGATGTTGGCTGAGTTTCCGCCTTTGAAAAAGCTGGTGCAACTGAGCAGGGCATTTACGGTTGAGGCGGTGCAGCATCTTTATGAGGTTGAGGGGTTTCGCCAGTTTTTAGATTTGGGGTCGGGGATTCCGAGCGGCGATATGGTGCATCAGCTTGTGCCAGATGCAATGTTTGTTTATAGCGATATTAACCCGGTAGCGGTTAGCTATGGGGTGCATTTGCTTGCCGGGCTGGCAGAGGTGGCGTATGTGTATGGGAATGCGCGGGAGATTGGGGCGCTGTTGGCGAATGAGGATGTTCGGCAGCGATTGCGCTTTGATGAGAAATTGGCCGTTGGTTTGAACAATATCCCGATATTTTTGTCAGAGGCAGAGTTGCGGCTGTTGGCAAAAACGTTGTATGAAAGGCTGGCGGTTGGTTCGCAGCTTTCGTTTTTCTTGTTGACACGGGCAAGTGAGGTGCAATCGCAAGAGGCGGACGAGGCGCAGGGGAAGTTGCAGCGGATGGGGGTGCCGGTGCGGTATGCGGATGTGGGGAAGGTGTGTGATCTTTTGTGGCCGTGGAAGCCGAAGTTGGTGGAGATGGCTATAAATTTTATGGGGTTGCCGGCCGATTTTTTGGATGATGTGGCGGTGCAAGAGGCGGGTTTGGCTCTTTATGCGCTTTTTTTTGTTAAAGAGTAGGCTGGCGGGGTGTCCCGCGTCAGGAGCTAACTAAAGTCGAGTTATGATGGCGAAAACTGGAAACGCAAATTTAACGAAGCAGCTGAATATTGAACATTATTTGCAAGAGGCATTTATTCAACATGCCATCAATAATCGAGGGTTTTTGAAATCGGCGCGTCGGTCGGCTTTGGTGGTGGAGCGGTTGTCAAAGCTGTTTTGGGATTATATGGCGGGGGCGGTGGGAGAAACGGCCGTTACGGTGGCTGCTTCAGAACTGGCCGAGCAGGGGCTGGTGGTGGAAAGCGGGGCGCGGTTGATGCAGGCACTTAATGGGGTGCCGTGGGAAAACGTGGGGGTGGAAACGGCCGTTTTTGCCAGGCTCGGTAATTTCCAGATACTCTTTCTCGAAAAATTAGCTCAGGCGCACGTTGCCCTGGAGCATACCTTCCGCGAACAATCCCAGGTTGCCCTTCAGCGAGCTTTGCACAGCCAGCTAGACCAGCAGCGCCTGCTGCAACAGGCACAAGAGCACCGCAACAAGACGCTGCAAGACCTGATTGCGCTCAATAGCTACCTGGCAACCCTAAGCGAGGAAAACAAGCTGCTGCATGAATCCATCACAGGGATTGCCCAGATTTTGCAGCTTGATTTGGCGGCTATTTGTTTGTTTGATGCCGTTGAATCACGCTGGCTGGTGAAGGATAGCACCGATTCCAGCCATGCTCCGGGGCGATTAGTAGAATCCCGGCTGGCAATGATTCTGGATAATGCGCTGGGCAATCGGGAAGGCGAATACCGGGAATATTACCAGACCAGCGATGGCAAAAGCACGCTGTTAATGGCACTCACGCTGCCCAATATTAACAACCAGATGGGCGGGGTGGTGACGCAGAGCAGTTCGCTGCGGACTGATTTGGCCGAAACCCCTATTTTGCTGCGGGCATTTGCCCAGGAGTTGCGGTCGCTGTGGCGAACGGCCGTTTTCTTCCAACAAATTCAACACCGTTCGCGTGAGCTGGAAGTGATGCAAGGGCGTTATATTGACTCGCTTTGGAACAGCGAGTTTGCCGGTGTTCATGCAACTTATCACGATCATAGCCTGACGCTAAACCGTGTTACGGGTGTCATTGGCGACGATATGAATGGGGCAAAGTTTAATTTGCACGTAGGCGAACAATCTTTCGGCCATGTAGTTTTGCCCGATGGGTTAATGTTGCCCGACGAAGACATCGCCTTTGTAGAAGAGCTGGTCAAAGAGATGGGGAGTGCGCTTAACAATGCCAGGTTGTTGCAATCTGCCAGTGCCAGCTCTAACCAGCTTGGGGTGGCAGCGGAAGTGTCGCGGCGTGTAACCACCATTCTTGACCGCAATGTGTTGATTGAGCAGGTGGTGGAATTGGTGCGTGAGCGGTTTGGCCTGTACTATGTGGGTCTGTTCTTGGTAGATAGCGGCGGAGAAACGGCCGTTTTGCGGGCTGGTACTGGCGAAGCAGGTCGCATTCAAATTGAGCGGGGCTTTAAGCACATTGTTGGTGGCCCTTCAATGATTGGGACGGCCATCTCCCGGGGCGAGGCAATTGTGGAACAAGACGTTTCGCAGGCAAAAGCGTTCCAGCCGAACCCTTTGTTGCCCCAGACCCGGTCAGAATTGGCGCTGCCGTTGCGGGCAGGCGAGCGCACCATTGGAGCGCTGACGGTGCAGCACATGGCTCTGGGTGCTTTCCCGGAAGAGACCGTTACCATTCTGCAAAGTTTGGCCGACCAGCTTGCCATTGCCATTGAAAACGCGGGGCTGTTTACACAGTTGGAATCCACCCTGGCGGAGCTGACAACGACGTTGAATGAAACCAGCAATTTGTATGAAACCAGCCGCCAGTTGAGTGAGGCCACTGTTGCCAGCGAGGTGTTTCGGGGGCTTGTTGATTTTGCCGCCAAATCACAGCAGTTTGATATGGCGGCTGTGGTTACGTATGACTCAACTAATCTAGACTTTTTGATCTGTCCGGTGCTGTGGGGAATGACACAACGGCCGTTTGATCCCAACACGCGCTACCCCTTTGAGCAGTTTAATCTGGGCGAATATCAATACCGGCTTTTGCTGATTGATGATTTAAATGATACAACGGCCGTTCAACCCACCGTCCAGCACTTTTTCCTCGCTAATGGGTTCCGCTCGCTGGCCTTGCTGCCAATCGTTCACGAGACGGAATGGCTTGGCACCCTGGCACTATGCCGCAGTCAACCAAGTCAGTTTGATCAGCAAGAGCTACAGCCGTTTGTCACCCTGGCCGATCAGGCGGCTGTTGTGCTTTCCAACCAAAAGCTGCTTGAAGAGACCAATACCCTCTACACCATCAATAACCTGCTGACCAAGGCCATTACCCGTGATCTGGCACTGTCTGAAGCTGTGGGGTATGTGGCACGGTATATTGGGGTACCCCAATGTCGCTTTGTTTTGTTTGAGCAGCAGAAAGAGATGGCAACGGTTGTGGCAACCACGGCACAGGATTTTGAGCAAAAGCAGCCAGGCCAGTTTTCGATTGCCGATGACTACGTTTTTGCCGCGCTGCAAGAGTCTGGCGATCCGCTGTTGTTGTTGCAGGATGATGACCTGTTGCCACAACGTTGCAAAGCTAGACATCTTGAAGCATTTAACGCTTACGCTTCGTATATCATTCCGGCGGCCAGCCAGCAGGAATTAATTGGTTATATGGCACTGGATTCAACGGGAAGTTTACGGCCGTTTACCGAAAAAAATGTTAAATTTGCCCAGGCTGTGGTCGAACAAGCCACCATCCAGATTGAAAACCTCAAACTGTATGAAGATGCCCTGAGCCGTGCTCAGGAACTTGTTCGCCTGAATCGCATCGGCTCTACTATCTCTAGTACGCTAAATATCAATACGCTGGCTAAAACAGTTTATGAAGAAGTTGGCACATTGTTGGATAGCACTATCTTTGTGCTCGCCCAATATCAACCAGAGAATGCCACCTATACACCAGCTTTTGCGACGGCCAATGGATACCGATTGGTGCTAGGTTCTAAGCAACTCAAGTCTAACGATCCACTTTATCAGATTATTCATAGTGACCAGCCGATTCTGACTGGTGAGGACACTGGCTCATTGTTGCCCCAGCTTTCACGTGAACTTTCTGTGCTGCCCCGCTCTGGTATTTGGGTTGCTTTACGCCAAGAGGGTAAACCGGCCGGCTTCATCAGCCTGCAATCCTACGATCCCCACGCCTATACCGAGAACGGTGCCCAGTTGCTTCGCACCATCGCCACACAAACCAGCCTGTCCATTGCCAACGCCCAATTGTTCCAACGCATCCAGAAAAACCTAGAAGAAATTCAGGCCGCCAACGCCAAATTACGCGAACTGGACGAGTTAAAAACGCAGTTCTTGGCAAACATGTCTCATGAATTGCGCACGCCCTTAAATTCCATCATTGGCTTCTCTCGTGTCATTCTCAAAGGCATTGATGGCCCCATTACCGAAGCCCAAGAAGAAGACCTTAATACCATCTACAGGAATGGGCAGCATTTGCTGGCACTCATTAACGAAATCCTCGACATGGCAAAAATTGAGGCGGGCAAAATGACGCTTAGCTTCGAGCTGGTTGATTTATCGGAAATAGCTCGTACGGTTCATGCCATCACCGTTGGCCTCGTAAAAGAGTCTGATATAGCATTGGTATGGAACATTGCCCCACAGTTGCCCAAAATTGAGGCTGACCCCATTCGCATTCGTCAAATCCTAATCAACCTGCTTTCCAATGCTGCCAAATTTACCACCAAAGGGCAGATCGAATTAGCAATTGACGAATCGTCAAATAATGAGGTTCACATAGCCGTGCGCGATACCGGTATTGGTATTGCAAAAGAGAACTACAACAAACTTTTTGCTGCTTTTGAGCAAGTAGACAGTTCAACAACGCGCGTTGCTGGTGGCACTGGTCTTGGTCTTCCCATCACCAAATGGCTGATTAGTATGCATGGAGGTTCTATTGAAGTTGAGAGCGAGTTAAATAAAGGCACTACGTTCCACGTGAAGCTGCCAGTCAAGCAGTTAGGATCACCTAATAAAACTGTACATTTTATCGGAAACAATCATTAGCTTAAGTAAAGTAACGCATGAGAAATTTTCATTTGGTTTGTAGAAATTGCCAGACACAATTTCTATATACAAAACCGGTTGAAGGGTGTCCTGTTTGTAGCAGCACGCAGTTAGACGCTTGCTATGATCTGTCTAGTTTACAACCACAAAATGGGAATGGTCATCACCCTGAATGGGCTGACCAATTAGCCGAGCGGGGTGCTACGATGTGGCGTTACCGCGAATTGCTCCCGATTCGCAACGACGAAAACATCATCACATTAGGGGAAGGGTGGACACCACTCCTTCGGGCCAAGAACCTGGGTCTCATGCTTGGTCACCCCAATATTTATCTTAAAGACGAACGCCAGGGACCAACCAACTCATTTAAGGATCGTCAGGCGGCGGTAGCTGTTAGTGCGATGCAAGAGGCAGGTGTTAAAGAGGCTGTTGTAGCCTCGACGGGTAATGTTGCCATTGCTTACTCCGCTTACTGCACAAGGGCTGGTATCAAGCTGTGGGCTTTTGTAACCAATACCATACCGGCAGAAAAGGTGCGTGAAATTGCCATTTATGGTTCTGAAGTCATCATTGTGGCTAGTACCTATGATGATGCTAAAAAAGTTGCGGCCGATTTTGCGCATGATAAGGGTTTCTTTCTTGATCGCGGCATTAAAAGTGTAGCTGCCAAAGAGGCTATGAAAACGGTGGCCTTTGAAATTGCTGAGCAGCTTGGTACGCTTCGCGCTGGGGGAGACCCGTCTATGCCGAATGGCAATCGTCACCCGTGGCAGACACCAGATTGGTTTATCCAAGCGGTGAGTGGTGGCATGGGGCCTGTGGGGGTGATGAAGGGTTTCCAGGAGATGAAGGATTTGGGGCTGGTTGAAAAACTGCCAAAGCTGGCTTGTATCCAGGTGGCTGGCTGTGCCCCGATGGCTAACTCTTTCAAAAAAGGGTTGGAAGTGGCGGAAAACGTTGAGGAGCCTGAAACTGATATTGCGACGTTGGCGACTGGATTTCCTGGTGAGGCATACCAGGTGCTGCGGCAGTTGATTTTGGAGCATGGCGGCACAATGGAAACGGTGACTGATCAGGAGGCGTTTAGTGCTTTGCGGGTGATGGCAAAGATGGATGGTATTTCGGTGGAGCCAGCAACGGCCGTTGCTTTTGCCGGTTTGTTTAAGCTAATACGTGCCGGTGTCATCCGTCCTCACGAAACCGTTGTTGTAAACTGCTCCGGCCATACTTTCCCTGTTGAGAAGCATGTTGTAGGTGAAAACCAAATGCGCAATATGATTCTGAACGAAGCGGAGACCCATAAATTTGACCTTGCTGATAGTGGCGATGTTGTGACATCTCATGAAGATATTGATCAGCGTCAGAAGCATGTCGTGATTGTTGAGGATAATGAAGATTCCCTTAAACTGATTCGCCGTATCTTGCAATCCCATAGCGACTTGCATATAGACGAGGCTGCAGATGGCATAATTGGCCTGGAAAAAATCAGGACAATTCAGCCAGATTTGGTATTATTAGATTTGACCATGCCTGGCCTGGACGGTTTTTCCATCGTTGAGGCGATGAAAGGTGATAAGCACTTAAAGGATATCCCTATCATTGTGATTACAGCCCGTGATCTTTCTGTGCTTGAGCGTAAGCGGCTTGATGGGAAAATTAAAACGTTGCTTCAGAAAGGATCATTTATGATCACGGAGCTGGTTGAAGGTATACAGCAGGCACTTCTTTAAGACGTTTTGCAAGAAATAATCATTATGCTTGTTTTAGAGGCACGCCAATGATTGGTGTGGGTGCCATATTGCAGGTAGTCAATGAAATAAGTTCATTCATACAAGGGATCATCTTGTCGTGTCGTTTCCCAAACGTTTTGAGAGCCAAGAGATGATTCCCACAAAAGGCGCTTGATTATCAATACTGTAGTTGAGTATAAACAGCCTGTCAAAATACTTTATATTGAAGACAACAACGCTAGCCGGCTGCTTGTCCAGCGTGTGTTGGGCAGTAAAGGATATGAAGTGTATGTTGCTAATGACGGGCTGGAGGGCATTACGATTGCTCGTGAGCAGCAGCCACGGCTTATCCTGATGGATATTAATTTACCCAACATGGATGGCCGAGAGATTACAACGCGCCTACGCAGTATTCCTCATTTTGCCAATACGCCTATTGTGGCATTAACGGCTCATAATAGTCCTGGTAGTCGTGAGTTAGCTTTGGCGGCCGGCTGTACCGGGTTCCTTACCAAGCCAATTAACGTTTCTCAATTTCCCAAGCAGGTTGAAGATTTTCTGCAAGGACGAACTGAGCCACTTAGTGAAACGGAGCGGGCACAGCATTTACAGCTTCACGCGCAAAAATTGGTTGAGCGATTGGAAAGTAAGGTGCGTGAGCTGGAAAATGTGAATAAGCGCTTGCGTGAACTGGATCAGATGAAAAGTGATTTCATTGTTTTGGTTTCGCATGAGCTACGAACGCCCTTAACATTGATTAGTGGCTATTCTTATCTGCTGGAAGAGAACCTTAAGCGTGCTGACAAAATGGTTGTGGCTGAGTCGTTAAGTAATGTAGCTGCTGGCCTGAATTTAGGCGTTGCCCGTATGCAGGAGGTTATTGATGAGATCATTAACTTTTCACGAGTGGCGGCTGGAATGCTTGATTTGTCGTTTGGCCCGGTCTCATTACAGGCACTGTTCAACGATATAGATCAGGAATTTAGCAAAATATGTGAGAAGCGGCACCTGAATTTGCATATGGGTGATTTTTACCATTTGCCGCTTATTGAGGGCGATGGGAATCAATTGCGGCTGGCATTCTCAAATTTGTTGAGCAATGCTATTAAATTTACGCCTGATGGTGGTCATATTTATGTGGTTGGACGTACCGTAGGTAATATTGTGGAAGTGTTGGTGCGGGATACGGGTATTGGGATTCCGGCTGAAGAGCAAGGCCGAATTTTTGAACAGTTTTATGTTTTAGGTTCTATTGAACACCATTCGACAAGTAAACACGCTTTTCAGGGTGGTGGTTTAGGGCTTGGGCTGGCAGTGGCAAAGGGAATTTTTGAAGCTCATAACGGCCGTATTTCTGTGGAAAGCGAACGTCGTGATTTTGATAATTTACCCGGCAGCACCTTCCATATCTTTTTACCTATAAAAAGGCAGCTTTAGTTTCGCTTACGTTTGCTCCTTTCAAACCTTGCATGTCAAGGATATACAAATTTGGTCTCGAATCTTTGTGAAAAGTTGACAAAACGGCTTATCTAAGATAGCTTATCAGGGCAAGGCTGATAGTACTTTGGTACTAAAATGTTTATTTTGTTTGTAACATTTGTGTGCTAATGTGTATCTCATTGTAAATGAGAGCTATCAATTTTAGTAAGAGCAAGGACGGGACTTATCTCAAGTTGTTAATCTAATTGATTATCTAGCACCTTGGGCTTAGACAAAACAGTGTCTAGGTTGTTTTATGCTTATGCAAGAAAAATATAGGAGTAAAAATATGCCAGCGCAAACTAGCGAAACTACGCCTCTTTCATTGCCGCAAGCTACAAGTACGCAAGTAGGGACAAACAGTGTGAAAAGTCAATCAACAAATTGGTACAAAGGATTACAGTGGGCGCTTTTATCCCCTTTGTTTCTTGGTACCATTCCCATTCTGGCAAAACTGGCTTATGCGGCGGGTGTAAATGTCTTTACGGTTGTTGCCTTTCGGACTATTTTCGCCGCATCGCTGCTGTGGGTTGCTGTTTTTGTTTTTCAACGAAAATATATTCATACATCTTCGCCAGCATTAGCCAGCAGCTTGCTTGTTGGTGCCATTAATGGGATTGGTTCGATTTTCTTTTATGCCAGCCTTACCCGAATTGATGCTTCTCTCGGTCAATTGATTAATATCACTTATCTTGTTTTTGTTACGCTCTTTTTGCGTCTTAGTGGTCAGGCTGTCTCTTTCGTTACTTTGTTGCGCACATTGCTTGCCATTGTCGGGATATACATTTTGACAATTGGCGGTATTGGTTCACCTGATTGGATTGGGGTGGGCATGATGATGGTGGGGGCGATTATGTTTGCTATCCATCTGGTGATGGGGCAGCGGATTTTATATGAAACACCGGCACAAACGATGACGCTGTATGCGTTGACGGCTATGGCGATTGTAGTGACGATTGCCTGGTTTATCTTCCCATCGGATTTGAGGCTTGTTTCTGTGGCAGGTTGGCGGGCGATTTTGCTGATGGGGTTGGTAACAAGTATTTCGCGCTTGACGTTGTTCCTGGGTGTGAAACATATGGGTAGTATGCAAACGGCCTTGCTGAATATTTTGGAGGTCGTTGTGAGTATTGCGTTGGCGATTCTTTTCCTGGGTGAAACGATGACGTTGACGCAGGTGTTGGGTGCTGTTGTGCTGCTATCGAGCGTGCTGTTAGTTCGCTTTGAACGTGGTGTACCCCGTTTTGTGGACTGGTGGCGCTTTTTCTGGCGACTGCGTATTCCCCGTTGACCGTTTGCTAAGGAATGGAAATGAAATAACTTGCCCATTTAGAAGTTCAACCTCTCAGAAGAAGTTGAACTTCTTGCGTAACTTATTTAACCCTTGTTCCTAAGCGATATTTGTTTGTTTTGAAGCACCTGCTGCAAAAGCGCAGCAGGTGTTTTTTTGTTGTTGGTGTCAACTGGTCTGTCCTGAGGGTATAATTAGATGAGTAATATAGACATTAAGAGAAAGATTTGGGCTTGACTTGTAGCCGAGGATTCCAATCTTCGTTCTTTTGCCTAGGCAAAAGAGCGAGCTTTGGTCTGGCGGAAGCCAGATACGAAAGCCTCGGCTACGCTGAACCCTACAAGATTATGTGAAGGTCTATAGTAACATTGTGAAGAAGGGTGAGAAACGTTTATGCAATTACATTTGTTTGAAGGAAAAGAGGCGTTTACGGCGTTGGCGGAGACGTGGGATGAGGTGGCAAGGCATGGAATGACTGATACGCCGTTTCAGACATGGGCGTACCAGCGGGCTTGGTGGGAGTATTTACAGCCGGCCGGAGCGACGTTACATACCGTGGTGGCTTATGAGGGTAAACGGCCGTTTGCTATTGGTTGTTTTTATCTGGTAGACGGCGTAGTTCATTTTAACGGCTGTTTGGAAGAAACCGACTACCTCGATTTAATTGCCGCGCCGCAGGATGCAGAAGCAGGGTGGACGGCCGTTTTTGAAGCCTTCCACAGCCCCGACTTCCCCCAGTGGCACACACTTGATTTTTGCAATGTACCCAACGCTTCGCTTACGCGCACCATTTTACCCCAGTTAGCGGCACAATATGGTTATAACTGGCAAGAATCGGTGCAGGAAGTGTGCCCCGTGATCAAGCTGGCCGACACCTTTGATGGTTATTTGGACACGATTGATAGCAAGCAACGCCGAGAGATTAGCCGTAAGCTGCGCCGTGCGCAGGCTAGTGGTGTGCGGCTGCGGGCGGTGGAGGCCGATGATGATGTAAAAACGGCCGTTGATCAATTCCTGACGCTGCTTCAAGCCAGCACCTTTGAAAAGCGTGACTGGCTCAATGACGGTCGTCGCGCTCTTTTTTACGATACCGCTGCGGCGGCACAGAAAGCAGGGACGCTCCAGCTTTTATTTGTGGAGGTAAACGGCGAACGGGCGGCTGCACTGTTTAACTTTGACTACAAAGGGCGCGTTTGGGTTTATAATTCGGGTTTGGAGCCAAATGCTTATGGCCCGTTGAGCCTGGGCGTGGTGCTAACGGCGATGGCGATTGAGTATGCAATTGAAAACGGCCGTTCTGAGTTCGACTTCCTGCGCGGCAACGAAATTTATAAATACCGCTTTGGGGCGCAAGACACCACCATTTATCGGCAACATATTACCAGATAGTCAGGTCAAGTGACATTCTCTTGCTTGCAGGTAGCAAGTGGCAAGTCGCAAGTCTGGTTGAAAAATTGCACCTGCCACTTGCTGCTTGTTATTTGCCCGGCGTTCGCCAGGAGGCCAAAAGCTGCTCTGCCGCTGCCAGCCCCGATAGAGCCGCCCCTTCCACACGCGGCCCGTTGAAGGCATCTCCAGCAAAAATGAGAGTCGGCGTTCCTTGTGCTAGCAAAAAGGGCGCAGGATGTACGGTTTCCGGCAGGGCATAAGGCCATTTGGTTAGTTGCGCCTGGCGAATGGTGGCTCCCTCGGCCAAAAATTGCACCAACGCGGTTTGCATGAGGGTCAGGGTGTCAGAAACGGCCGTTTGCCACAATTCACGGCTGGCAGCAGGGGAGGCGTGGACGGTGATAAGCGTGGTGGTGGGGGAAAGCCCCTTGCGCTGGTTGTCGGCCAGCCAGCTAAAGCGGTGGTTTGGCCGCTGCAAGGCACCGGGTTCGGGCAAATGAACCGCGCCATCTACCCAAAACAGCCCGCACAGGCAGGGAGCATAGCTGATTTGGTCAAGCGCGGCCTTGTCATCTGCGTGTAGTGACGTGGAACCGTTTGCCAGCAGCGCCAGGGATTGCGGCACGGGTGGGGTGAGCAGGACGGCGCGGCTGTGGTAGGTGCGATTGTGGCTGTCGGTTGCTTGCCAAAGGGTGGGGGAAACGGCCGTTAATGCCCGCATCTCCACCCCCAGCGCAATCTCCACGTCCTGCGCCAGCCAGTTGGCAATCCCCGCCATGCCCGCCCGCCCCGCGTAGCGCGGAAAGCCATCCGCCATCCCTTCCCCCAGCAGGCTGCCGTCCGACCATCCCCGCGACCATTCAAAGACCACGTTGTGTGCCAGCCATTCGTCCACAATGGCTTGAAACGTTGGCGACCGTACCGTAAAAAATTGCGCCCCCAAATCAGCCCATCCCTCCCCCATCGGCCGCGTTGCCAGCCGACCGCCAACCACCTCCCCCTTCTCCACCACCCGCACCGATACCTTCGCTCGCCTCAGCCGCCGCGCCGCCATCAGCCCGGCAATCCCCGCCCCAATAATTAACACATCATCATATTTAGAGATCACGAATTTTTTTTAGACCGTTTCTTGACCCAAACGTTCAACGATCCACATACGCATCATGGTTTGATACCCAATTCCTTTTGTTGCCGCCATATTTTTCAAGGCATCAATCGTTTGTGGGTCAAGCCTGAGCGAGATTTGTTTGAGCCGTGGCCGGGCATCAATAATATCAATGTCTACTTCTTCGAATTCGTCAAAGAACTCTGTAGAGTCATGGGTATCCCAAAAATCTGACTCTTCTTTTTCATCTTGAAATTGAGGAATTTTTGATTTTGTCATTTACCAAAATAGCGGCGTTCGGCAGGAATCATGTCGCGTGCCGAAATTACCTTGACATGTTTTCCTACCCAAACAAACACGACGAACAAATAACGGCCGTTTGAGCTACGACCAAACAAAAGATACTTTTCGTTTTCTCCTTTGCGAAATTTTCGAGAACGACCAAAAAAGGCTTCCTCGACTTCTTCTGGATCAACATGGTGCTTCCAATTGAGTTTATCAACAACCCAATCCTCCCAGATAAAACCTTCTATAGGGCGCATTTTAACATCTTTTGTGTGTGGATTGTATATACAACTTTGAATTGTACATGCAATTTATGTTTGGATTAGGTTCATTAAAGATGTCTCATCCAAAACAGGTACGCCCAGCGATTCCGCTTTGCTGAGTTTGCTGCCCGCTTTTTCGCCTGCCAGCAGGTAGCTGGTATTTTTGCTGACGGAGCCGGTGACTTTGCCGCCGTGGGCTTCAATGAGGGCCTTGGCTTCATCGCGGGAAAGGGTGGGCAGGGTGCCGGTGATGACAAAGGTGAGTCCGGCCAGGGTGTCGGCGCGGGGGGCAGGGCGGACGGCGGCGAAGGTTAGCCCGGCGGCGCGTAATTTTTCCAGCACGGTGCGGTTGCGCTCGTTGGCAAACCAACTGGTGACGGCAACGGCCGTTCTTTCTCCCACCCCCTCAATTTCCTGTAGTCGTTCTGCTGTTGCCGCCGCCAGTTCGTCAATCCCGCCCAGGGCATCAACCAGCAGCCCGGCCACCACGCTGCCCACATAGCGAATGCCCAGTGCCGTCAGCACCCGCGCCGGTGGCTGCTGCTTGCTGGCGGCCACGCCGTTGAGCAGGTTGTCCACTTTTTTGTCCTTGAACCCTTCCAGCGTCAGCAGCGTCTCCCGATCCAGGTAGTAAATATCGGCAATGTCGTGGATTAGCCCTTTTTCGGCCAGCAAAACGGCCGTTTGTGCGCCAAAGCCATCCACATCCATCGCCCCTCGACTGACAAAATATTCCACCCGCCGCACCAGTTGCTCCGGGCAGGAAAGATTGTCGCAGTAAATGGCGACCTCGCCCTCTGGCCGCACCGCCGGTTCGCCGCAAATGGGGCAGTGGGTGGGGGGCAAAATCTGTCCTTCGCTGCCGTCGCGCAGCTCGGCCACGGGGCCGATGATGTAGGGGATCACGTCGCCCGCCCGCTTGACCAGCACGGTATCGCCCAGCCGCACGTCTTTGCGGGCAATTTCGTCGTAGTTGTGGAGGGTGGCGTTGCGGACGATGACACCGCCGATTTCGACCGGTTCCAAAACGGCCGTTGGTGCCAAAATGCCGGTGCGCCCGACGTTGACCACGACATCCAGCAGCCTGGTTGTCTTTTCCTGCGCCGGGAACTTCATCGCCACTGCTCCGCGTGGGTCTTTGCCCACAAAACCGAGGCTGTCGGCCAGCGGTCGGTCGTTGATTTTGACCACAATGCCGTCTACCTCATAGTTGATGCTGTTGCGCTTGGCAATCCAGTCGCCATACGCCTGCGCTACTTCGTCCAGATTGGCACAGTGGCGGTTGTCGGGGGAGACGGGGAAGCCGTATTGCCGCAGCCGTTCCAGCCGCTGCCACTGGGTGGCGGGGGGTTCCAGGCCATCCCAGGCAATCCAGTCGTAGCAGTAGAGGGTTAACGGCCGTTCCGCCGTTTTGGCCGGGTCAAGCTGCCGCAGTGATCCTGCCGCCGTGTTGCGCGGGTTCATGTACAGCGGTTCCCCCGCCGCCAGCCGTGCCTCGTTTAGTGCTTCAAATTTGTCTAGCGGGAAAAAGACCTCGCCGCGCACCACCAGGTAGGGCGGAGCCGTTAGCTCGCTGTTGGGGTCAACGGGAATCCGTTTGGGCAGGGCGACGATGGTGCGTAGATTGTGGGTGATGTCTTCGCCGACTTCGCCGTTGCCGCGTGTGGCACCCTGGGAAAAACGGCCGTTTTCATACGTCAACACCACCGTCAGCCCATCCAGCTTTGGCTCCACTACATAATCCAGCGTCATGTCCGCGTCAGGCAGCAGCCGCCCAATCCGCGTCCGCCACGCCCGCAGATCCGCCTCGTTGAACGCATTCGCCAGGCTCAAAATCGGTGCCGGGTGGGTTACTTTCTCAAACCCTTCCAATGGGTCGGCTCCTGCTCGCTGCGTGGGAGAATCGGCCGTTACCAGCTCCGGGTGCGCCTGCTCCAGTTCTAGCAGCCGCCGATACAGCGCATCATACTCCGCATCGCTAATCAGCGGCGCATCCAGCACGTGATAGCGATACAAATGAAAGTTAATTTCGTCTCGCAGTTGGGCAATTTCTTGTTGTAGAAGCATATTATCATTTTCCAGCAATGATTGCTGCTGTTGTATTGGTTTCTGTCTTTCCATCTTGGAAACAAGACGCTCTTTGCTTAGGGTTCAATCAAAAATAACTTTGCAGTTCCAGAAGTTCAACTTCTCTCAGAAGTTGAACTTCTAAACCCCAAGTTATTAACGAACGAACCCTTAGGTTAAATAATTTGCCTATTTTAGAAGTTCAACTTCTCAGTAGAAGTTGAACTTCTTCCGTACCTTAATTAACACAAGTTGCTACTAGCCACGGTCATTTCGAGAGCCTGCGCTGAGGCTGCCGAAGTGTCCTCGGAGAAATCCCGTTCTTTTCTGCCGACGAAGTGGACATATTGTGAAGTAAGTCTCCTGAAACGGCCGTTTATCTACTCCCACCCAGTATAAAACCAAGCCATCCATTAGCCAAGATTTTCTCAGGGGTTTGAGAAGTGGAACTACGGCTGGCGGTGGGAGAGAAATGACCGTACCAGTCCATGTCCTTCCACGTCCTTCCGTGTCTCACCCTACCCAAACTTGACAGAAGATGTCAGGTTTTCCCCCTATCCTGTTCGTTAGCGGGGAAAGGGGAACTATGCTAAACTAATATAGAACGCATGTTCATCTGCGGTTCCCTGCTTACAGGCAGCAAGTGGCAAGTAACAAGCCCGGTTAACAACCAGACTTGCCACCTGTTACCTGCCACTTGTAGGCAACAGACAAACTGTCAGTTGATGACCGTGAGCAGGACAAACACACTTCTGGACAGGACAGGGCAAATGGAACCAAATAATATTGTGGTGCGCGGGGCGCGGCAGCATAATCTAAAGGGCGTGGATGTCGTTATTCCGCGCAACAAACTGGTGGTACTTACCGGGGTCAGCGGCAGCGGCAAATCGTCGCTGGCGTTCGACACCATCTACGCCGAAGGGCAGCGGCGATATGTCGAGAGCTTGTCATCTTACGCCCGGCAATTTTTGGGGCAGATGGAAAAGCCGAAGGTAGATGCCATTACTGGCCTCAGCCCAGCTATTGCTATTGAGCAAAAGGCGGTGAGCAAAAATCCGCGCTCCACCGTTGGCACCGTCACCGAGGTGATGGATTATTTGCGCGTGCTGTTTGCCCGCGTGGGGGTTCCCCACTGCCCAGAGTGCGGCCGGGTGGTGCGGCCCCAAAGCGCCCAGATGATTGCCGACCAGTTGGCGGGTCGGCCGGCCGGAACCCGTTTTCAACTCCTGGCTCCCATTGCCCGCAACCGCAAAGGCGCCCATGCCGATGCGTTTGCCCAGGCGCGGCAAGACGGCTTTGTCCGCGTGCGCGTCAATGGCACCGTTTATGATTTGGGGCAGCAGCCCGCGCTTAATAAAAAGAAGAAACACAATGTCGAAGTCGTAGTAGATCGGCTGCAAGTGCCGGATGCGCTTGACGACTCATTTATGGCGCGGCTGGTGGACTCGGTGGAGACGACGCTGAAAGTGGGCGGCGGGGTGCTGGTGGCCGATTTGGGCGACGAGGAGCTATTGCTGAGTGAACACAACGCCTGCGCTCATTGCGGCACCAGCTTTCCTGAACTGTCGCCGCAGTTGTTTAGCTTTAACTCGCCGCTGGGGATGTGTCCGGCGTGCAACGGCATTGGCACCCAGCTACAGGTTGACCCGGAGCTGCTGATTGCCGACCCGGAGCTGTCTGTTTTGGATGGGGCGACGCGCTGGTATGGCAATTTGCGTAAGCGAAACACGAGCTGGACAGAGCATTCGCTGCGTTCGGTGGCCCAGCATTATGGCGTTGACCTGGAACTGCCGTGGAAAGAGCTGCCGGAAACGTTCCGCCACGTCCTGCTGCATGGCTCTGGCAAGGAAAAGATTCGGTTTACGTTTCAGAATGAGTGGGCAGAGGGTAGCTGGAGCGGCGAGAGCTTGCGGCCGTCGCGGGGGATTGTGAATGATGCGATGCGGCTGTTCCACCAGACCAGTTCGGAGGCGCAGCGGCGCAAATATGCGGCGTATATGAACCAGCAGCCATGCCCTACCTGCCAGGGTTCGCGGCTGCGGCCGGAGGCGCGGGCAACGCTGGTGGCGGGGCAGTCGCTGGAAGGGGTCAGCGGCATGTCTATTGCCGATGCGAATGCCTGGGTTGTGGGGCTGTCGCGGCAGGCACATGGCACGATGGGGGTGAATGGCAGTGGCAAAAGCAAGCGCAATGTGCCGGGTCTGGATGAGGAGCAGTTTGAAATTGCGGAGGAGGTGCTGAAGGAGATTCGGGATCGGTTGCAGTTTATGCTGAATGTGGGGCTGCATTATTTGACGCTGGATCGGCCGGCGCCAACGCTATCGGGGGGAGAGTCGCAGCGGATTCGGTTGGCGAGCCAGATTGGCTGTGGGCTGGTGGGGGTGCTGTATATTTTGGATGAGCCTTCGATTGGGCTGCACGCCCGCGACAACCGCGCCCTGCTGGAGACGCTGCTGCGGCTGCGTGATATGGGCAACACGGTGCTGGTGGTGGAGCATGATGAGGAGACGATGCGGGAGTCGGATTGGCTGGTGGATTTGGGGCCGGGAGCGGGGGTGTTGGGGGGCAGGGTGATTGCGGCGGGGTCGCCGCAGCAGGTGGCGGCGCAGCCGGATTCGCTGACGGGGCAATATTTGCGCGGCGAACGGCGGATTACGGCACCGAATGCGGGGAGGAGGAGGGAGGTGGGGGAAAACGGCCGTTTATCCCTCATCGGCGCACGTCTCCACAACCTCAAAAACGTCACTGCCACCTTCCCCCTCGGCACCTTTATCTGCGTCACCGGCGTGAGCGGCAGCGGCAAAAGCAGCCTCATCTCCGAAACCTTGCACCCCGCTTTGGCGCAACTGTTGCACAACGCTCAGGAGCAGCCGGGACCATATGGCCGTTTAGAAGGGATCGAACACCTCGATAAAGTGATCAACATTACCCAGGATCCCATCGGCCGTACCCCCCGTTCTAACCCCGCCACATATATCAAGCTCTTTGACGAAATCCGTCAGGTCTTTGCCTCTACGCCAGAAGCAAAGGCGCGGGGCTACAAATCTGGCCGCTTTAGTTTTAACGTCAAGGGTGGCCGCTGCGAAGCGTGCGACGGCTACGGCCAGCGCAAAGTCGAAATGCACTTTTTAGCCGACGTGTGGGTGCAGTGCCGCGAATGCCACGGCCACCGCTTTAACCGTGAAACGCTGGCCGTTACCTACAAAGGTAAAACTATCGCCGACGTGCTGGAAATGGACGTGCAGGAAGCACTCGAATTTTTCAGCAGCCACCCCAAAATTGCGCGGCAGCTACAAACGCTCCACGACGTGGGGCTAGACTACATCAAGCTGGGGCAAAGTGCGCTGACGTTGAGCGGCGGTGAGGCGCAGCGAATCAAGCTGGCGAAAGAGTTAAGCCGGGTAGCAACGGGGCGCACCATCTACATTTTGGATGAACCGACGACGGGGCTGCACTTTGCCGATGTGCAAAAGTTGCTCGACGTGCTGCACCGCTTGGTAGACGCTGGTAACACGGTTATTGTGATTGAACACAACCTCGATGTCATCAAAACGGCCGATTGGCTGATTGACCTAGGGCCTGAGGGGGGCGAAGGGGGCGGCGACATTTTGGCGCAGGGGACACCTGAAAACCTGGCCTATGTGACCGAAAGCCACACAGGCCAATTCTTGCGCCACCTGTTGCCGCTGCCAAGTTAAGGCCAGCCACAAGGTCTACAAACAAAAAGAGGTTTTTGACAGAATTAAACAGGATTAGGCATGAGAATCCTGCAAAATCCTGCAAAATCCTTTTAATCCTGTCTAATATTCTTGCTCACCATACAAGAAGCGACACAGAGAGAAGAGAGAGTTTCACAGAGGAACCAAGAAAAACAACACATTTCTTCTCTGTGCTTCTCTGTGTCTTCTCGGTGAACCTCTGTGTAACGTCTTTGGTTCTGGCTCGTCCAGGTTATGGTACAGGGAAGAACTCTGCACTTTGCTGGTTTGCCGCCTCAATGGCATCATCGAGCGGTTCAATCCCATAGAAAGCGTTTTCAATCTGTTTATTGACAATGCCTTCCACATCACTCCAGGTCTCCATAATGGGCAAATGGCGTATCCCCGGAATGGCATCCAGAAAAACCTGGCTGTTGGCGGGCTTGGCATCTGAATCGAGAAAGATGTCTGATTCCGCCACGGCCTTGCGTGACGGCACGGTGCGTCCCGTTTGCGCGAGAATCGTTTGCCCCTCGGCACTGCTGGCAAACTCAACAAACGTCCAGGCGACGTCCTTGTACTGCCCTGCTGCGGCCAGACAAAACGCATCGGAGTGCAAAACGCTGGCTCGCTGCTGGTTCATGGGCAACGCTGCCACATCCCAGTCAAAGCTCTCGATCAGGCGAAACTCTGGCACGGCGCGGCGGCTGTCTACAAACATTGCCATGCGCCCGTTGACGAACCGGCTCAGGCTGTCTTCGGCTTCTTCGGCTACCGCGTCAGGGACGACGTGGTGTTCTGTTTGTAGGCCAACAAACCAGGCTAACGCCGCCTTGCTTTCCGGGCTGCCCAGTGCCAAGCCGGCCGGTGCTTCCCGATCATCCACAATCGCGCCGCCGTTCATCCAGATAAAAGGTGCGGCACGCAAAATGGTAGCCTCAATGCCCAGGCCGTAAATATCGGCCGTTCCGTCCCCATCCTGGTCTTGCGTGAGTGCCTGAGCTGTTGTGACAAATTCATCCCACTGCCAATCATCGCCGGGGTAAGCAACTCCGGCGGCATCAAATAGCTCTTTGTTGTAATAGACAACCGGGCTGGAGATATTTTGCGGTAGACACATCTGCTGCCCTTGCCATTGGAACGCAATGAGTGTTTCGGGATAGAAATCTTCGGCACTGATGGCCGTACTGGCAGCAAAATACTCTGTTAGCGGCTCAACTGCCTCGGCCGCAAAGAAATGGCCGAGGTGGCGGTAGTTAATCAAAAAGATGTCGGGCGGCGTGCCGGCCGCAAAATCGGCCGCCAACCGTTTACGAAAATCACCACCGCTAGGGATGTTGAGCAGCTTGACGCTGATGTCCGCGTGTGCGGCTGCAAAGGCATCAATCAGCGTCTGGTACGCTGTTTGGTCCGTGGGGTCGCCAGAGATCAGGAATGTTAGCTCAGTGGGAGCTGCAGCTTCTGCCACATCGGCAGGTGTGGCAGGTGCTTGAACAGTGGTGCAAGCTGCCAGAAAAGCAACAAGCAAAGAGAACAATAAAACGTGTTTGCGTAACATATGTGGAACCTCAATCAAGTTTATGTAAAAAAAATCAGGCTCATAGTGGCATTGTAACCGTATAGCCAAACATGGTTCTCATCCTCGTAGCAAGCGCGTTAAGGGGGATTCGCTGCGAATAAAATATTGCATGATCAAATAGACAAGCAGGACAGGAGCCGTCATGACCATGACGGCCGCTAACAGCAGCGACCAGTTGGTGACGGCCATTTGCTGCAACATCCGCAGGCCAACGGCCAGCGTATACCTTTCTTCCGACTTGATAAAGAGCAGTGGGTCTACAAAGTCGCTCCAGTAATGGGTGAAGGTGAGCAGCAAAACCGCTAACGCGGTTGGCTGCGCCATGGGCAAGGCAATGCGCTGCCAGATGCGTAACGCGCTGGCTCCGTCCAGCCGCGCCGATTCAAATAGTTCCGTTGGGATGCGGCGAAACGTCCAGTAGAACATTAGCACATAGAGCGATTTGGTACCCATGACGGCCGGCGCAAACAGAGCCGTGTAGGTATCAATTAGCCCCAACACCGTAAAAATGACATAGCGCGGTAGCCAAACGGCCGCACTGGGTACCATTAACAGGATAATGGCAAAGCCTACCAGTCGCTTTTGCCACCGTTTAGGTAATTGCACCATAGCAAAGGCGGCCCATGAGGCGGTGAGTAATGTCAACAAGGCCCCAACGGTGCTGACCAACAGTGAGTTGCCAATTTGACGCCTGAGGGGGATGAGCTGGAAAATGGTGCTGTAGTTTGACCAGGCCGACGGTTGCGGCAGCCATTCCAGCGTGCGAGGTGGAGGTAATCCAACCGGACGCAGCGAATTGGTGACGACCCAAAGCAAGGGTGTGACAAAGAGCAGGGTGATTGTTATTGCCACTGCCTGCCAAAGAATGCTTTCGAGGAAGCTAGATTTCATCGGTGTAACCCCAACCGCCCAACAACTGATAGAGCAGCCATAAGATGATGCCGAGTGCCACAAACATGAGTAGCAGCATGGCAGCGGCGCTCCCAAGCCGGAAATGAGTAAAGGCTTCATCATAGATGAGATAGGGGAGCAGCATGGTGGCGTAGCCTGGTCCCCCTTCGGTCATCATATACACTGGGGCAAAGCTGCTTTGCGTACTTAGTAGAATGTCGCGCAGGAAGAGGAGCAGCAGCCAGGGGGTCAGTAATGGCAGGGTGATGTGGCGCAGGATTTGCCAGCGGCTGCCACCATCGAGCGCGGCGGCGTGAAAATAGGCGGGGGGAATGCCCTGTAGGGCGGCAATGAGGACAAACATGCCTTCGCCCAGCCGAAAGCATGACATAAAGATTAAGGATGGCAGGGCGGTGGCGGTATTGACGAGCCAGGCTTGCTCTGGCAGCCCGACCCAGCCCAGGAGTTTGTTGAGTGGGCCGTAGAGCGGGTTAAAAATCCAGAGCCAAATGAGGGCATAGGCAACTTCGGGGATGACGGATGGCAAAAAGGCGGCGATGCGATATTCGCGCACGCCGTATCGTTGGTGGTAGAGCAGCAAGGCTAGTAATAGTGCGCCGAGTAATTGCAGGGGGACTGAGAAACTTGTGTAGACTAGTGAGTTCCGCACGGCGATCCAGAATAGTTCGCGCTGAAAGATAGTGAGGAAGTTTTGCAGCCCGTTCCATTGTGGTGGCGCAAAGGCGTTGTAGTTGGTGAAGGCGAGGACGGTGGTGAGCAGCATGGGGAGGATGAGGAGAACGGCCGTTCCCAGCAAAAAAGGTGTTAGTAACAAACCCAACTCCAACCGATAAAAAGAAACGTGGCGGTTGCGCAAGAAGGCTGATATTTTTTGATGCAGTGTCACAGAATCAAGTAATCCCTCATTTTCCTGCTTTCGTCAACCTATTTCTCAAATTGAGGGCTATCGGCGCAAATTGGCTAATTTGCCAAAAAACCCTAAAATTCATAGTATGCGATTAGCTAAATCAAGAGATTGGGAATCAGCAAAGAAGCTACACTAGCCAATCTCTTCTTAGAGGAGTTCTCGTATGTCCCACGATTTCATTTTTTCTGGTTCAGTTACTGAGCTAGACCCAGACCTCAAACGAATACTGGATTTGGAAAACCGTCGCCAGGATGAAACTATCATCCTGGTTGCTTCTGAAAGCGCTGCCCCCGATGCCGTCAACGAAGCATTGAGCAGCGGCTTTGGCAATATTTATGCCGAGGGGTATCCGCGTGAAGAAAGCCGCAAACAGGCCACCAGTGCCATTATGGACATTGATGCCGAGCTGGCCCATTATCGCCGCTACAGCGACCCACGCTATTACAAGGGGGTTGAATATGCCGATGTGCTGGAAGCCCTGACCCGCCGCCGTGCAGCCGAACTATTTGCCGCCAACGGCATTAGCGCCGACAACCTGTTTGTCAACGTGCAGCCGCTTAGTGGCGCACCCGCCAACAATGCCGTTTATACAGCTCTCATACAGCCGGGCGACACCATTATGGGGCTGAACCTGAATGACGGGGGACACCTTTCCCACGGTGCCCGCGCCAACCGCACTGGCAAACTGTACAACAGCGTCCCCTACTATGTTGACGAGCAAACCGAGCTGCTGGATTACGATGCCATTGAAAAGATTGCCCTTGAGGCCAAGCCCCAAATCATTGTAGCCGGGTACTCCGCTTACCCGATGGTGGTCAACTGGCAGCGGTTCCGCGCCATTGCCGACAAGTGCGGGGCATATTTGCTGGCCGACATCGCCCACATTTCCGGGCTGGTTGCCAGCGGCGTTCACCCCAGCCCCATTGGCATCGCTGATGTGGTGTCCACAACCACGCACAAAAGCTTGTGCGGGCCACGCGGGGCGATGATTATGACCCATCGGCGGGATGTGGCGCGGAAGATTGACCGCGCCGTTTTCCCCGGCGAGCAGGGTGGGCCGCATCTGAACACCATTGCCGCGCTGTCGGTGGCACTGAAGCTGGCAAAATCGGAGCAGTTTGTGGCACTGCAAAAGCGGATTGTGAGCAATGCCAGCCGGCTGGCACAAAAATTAAGCGAGCATGGATTGCGGATTGTCGGTGGCGGCAGCGAAAACCATCTGCTGCTGGTGGATTGCAAGAGCGTAAGTGCCAACGGGGTGAGCTTGTCCGGCGACATGGCGGCTCGGATTTTGGACGTGGCCGGGATTGTGCTGAACCGCAACACGATTCCGGGGGACAAGGGGGCGTTTAACCCGACCGGGCTGCGGATTGGCACGGTGTGGATCAGCCAGCTTGGCTTTGGGGATGCGGAAATTGACATGCTGGCGGAGGCGATTGCCACGGTGCTGAAAGGGTGTGCGCCGTTTACCTATGCCGCGCCGGGTGGCAAGACGGATCTGCGAGCGAAGGTCAGCTACACGGCGTTGCAGCATGGGCGGGCACTGGTGCGGAAGCTGCGGCGGCTGGGAGATGTGGAAGCGTCCGGTAGCAGCGTGGCAATTCGCGGCGACAAGGCAAGCGAGTTTTTGAATCTGGCGTTGGCAAGCGATGTGGCGGCGTTGGGGAGTGGCGACGCGCAGGGGACGTATTTGTTTGTGGATGGAGAAGGGGTTGCCGGTGTGGTGCAGCGGGTGGCGGATGACCAGTACCATTTGCATGTGGCGGACAAGGGGTTGGCGGGGGAAACGGCCGTTTGGCTGCAAGCTCTTTCCGATGGTTATGCCCAGTTTGACGACCTGCACGGCAAGCTGCCGGGGCCGGTGGTGGTGACAACCTTTAGCCCGGATAGCCCGGTGGCGGTGGCGGGGGACGAAACGGCCGTTATTCGCAATAAACCGTACTTTGTCGGCCAGCAAAACGTGGCCGGTGGCGACCCGCTGCCCGTTTTTAGCTGGGAAGAACCTGCCAACCCGCCCATGCTGCGGACGCGGCTCTATGACACCCATGTAGCCCTGGGGGCAAGAATCGTGCCGTTTGGTGGCTATGAAATGCCGGTTTGGTACGGCGGCGTGAGCGAGGAACACCGCGTTGTGCGGGAAGCGGCCGGGCTGTTTGACGTGAGCCATATGGGGGTGCTGGAGGCCAGCGGGCCGCATGTGGTGGATTTTCTGAACGCGGTGACGACCAATGATGTGACGACGCTGGCAAACGGCCGTTCGCAATACACCTACCTTCTTCTGCCCGATGGCTCGGTGGTGGACGATTTGCTGGTGTACCGCCGCAGTGCCGACCGCTTTCTGCTGGTGGTCAATGCCTCTAACAACGACAAGGATTGGGCGTGGCTGAACGCGGTAAATGAGGGGCGGGTGATGATTGACGGGAAACGGCCGTTTGCCCGCATTACCCATCCCGTCACCCTGCGCGACTTGCGCGACCCCGCCCATGGAACCGACTGCCGCGTAGACATCGCCCTGCAAGGCCCCGCCAGCCTCAACGTTTTGCTGGCACTGGGCGGCGACAGCAAGCTGCTGGCAGACCTCAAAAAGCTTCCCTGGGCAGGGCTGCTCGAAGGGACGCTTGGCGGCTTTGATCTCATCATCTCCCGCACCGGCTACACCGGCGAGCGCGTGGCCTTTGAGCTGTTTGTTCACCCTGACCAGGTGGTAGATTTCTGGAATGCGCTGCTGGCCGCCGGAGAGCCATTTGGCCTGAAGCCATGTGGCCTGGCCGCCCGCGACAGCACCCGCACCGAAGCCGGGCTACCGCTTTACGGCCATGAACTGGCCGGGGCGCACAACCTCACCCCTGGTGATGCTGGTTTTGCCAGCTTCCTCAAGCTATGGAAGCCGTTCTTCATTGGCCGCGATGCCTTTATTGCCAGCGAAGCCGGCCGTAGCCGTGAACTGGTGCGCTTCCGCATGAACGAAAAAGGGGTGCGCCGCCCCGAAACGGGCGACCCGGTTCTGGATAAGCGGGGCAAGGTGATCGGCCATGTGACCAGTTGCGCCATTGATAGCGAGGGATATTTGCTGGGGCAGGCGATAGTTCCGGCCGGCATGAGTAGCGAGGGTACTCAACTTGCCATTTACCAAACGGGCGGCGGCAGCCGGGCACTCAAGCTGCCCAACAGCAACGCGCTCGGACAGCGCTTCCCGGTGCCAGATGGGGCAACAGTTCTGTCACGCTTCCCCAGCCGCAAAAAATAGCAGGCAAAGACGACACCTGTAGGGGCGTATCGCCTACGCCCTTTTTCCGGCGGGTTACAAAAGGTAGGACAAGTTGACCAACTTGTCCTACCGTCTTCTTATGGCAAAAAAATCCAGCACGCTTTACCCGCTTTCGGCACTCAGGGCCACCGTATTACACGTCCAGCATCTAACAAAACCCAATGGTGCAGAATCGGCCCCCTTACCCGATGCCATCGTTAATATGGTGCAAGCACTTGGCTATGTGCAGGTTGACACGCTGCACGTTGTTAACCGCGCCCATGACGTAACCCTGTGGGCACGCTTCGGCTCCTACGACCTGGATGATTTCCACAAGCTCATTTACCGTGACGGGCAGCGTCTGCTTTATGAAGGCTGGGGTCACGCTGCCAGCATCATCCCGCTACAACATTATCGCTATCACCGATGGCGGGTAGATCGCAAAGTTAGCTACAATCCCAGCTTTCACGAATGGGCAAGCAAAACGGGCAACCATGAACTAGCAGAGCAAACCCTGGCGCGTATCCGCACAGAAGGCGGGCTGCGCGTTGGCGATTTTGAGGATAAAGATGCCAAACGGGGGGAATGGTACGATTGGCGGCCGTCTAAAAATGCACTCGAAGCCTTGTTTGCCTGGGGCGATCTCATGGTCGCTGATCGGGCCAACTTCCAACGGGTGTATGCCGCCACAGAGCGCGTGTTGCCGGATTGGGTTGATACCACCCCGGTGGAGCCAGACGCAGCTCGCCGCTTTTGTTTGGAACAGGCGGCAAAAGGGCTGGGTGTTTTTGAGCCACGCAACCTGACCTTCTACGCCTACATGCGAGCCACCCCCGCCCGCTCGCTGGTCAAGTCGCTCATCGCAGAAGGCGCGGTGGTTGAAATTCTGGGTGAGTCTGTGAATGGCAACAAAACGTGGTGGGTGCATCGTGACAATCTGCCGCTGCTGCAACAGGCAGCGGCGGGTGATTTGCAGGCAGCCCGCACCACGTTTCTGGCACCTTTCGATTCGCTTTTCTGGGCAGGGGATCGGGATCAAAAGTTGTGGGGGTTTAACCAACTGCTGGAATGCTACAAGCCGGCCGACCAACGTGTTTACGGCTACTTCAGCTTCCCCATTCTGCACAAGGACAGGCTGGTGGGTCGCTTTGACCCCAGGCTGGATCGCCAATCCGGGGTGTTGTATTTGAATGCACTGTATCTGGAGCCAGGCATTGCACCAGATGATGAACTTGTCGCCGGGGTTGCCAACGCCATGCGTGACTTCCTCGTCTGGCACGGCGCAACGGATCTCAAGATTGAAAAAAGTGAGCCAGCGGTGTTTGCTGAAAAATTGATACGTGCGCTGTAGTATTTCTGGAGGAATAAAAATGGCAATGGTACAGGGGATCGGCGGGGTTTTTATTGACAGCATGGACGCGGCGCGGCTTGCACGTTGGTACGAAGAAAAGCTGGGCATTGTGATGGAGCCACATCCAGATGGTATTGGTTATTACCATGTTTTCCCCACCCGCGATGCCGCCACATCTCTCCTGCGGGAGAACCCGGTCTTTGCCATTAACCAGGCCAGGGTCGCATTAGCGGCAACCGAGCGTGGCTTTATGCTCAATTTGCGGGTAGATGATTTGGCTGAATTGCTCGAACAGCTTCGCGCTCAAAATGTACTCGTTGAAGATCATGTTCTTGAATGGGAGCGTGGCAGACATGGTTGGCTTCGAGACCTGGATGGCAACAGGGTTGAGCTTTACGAAGAAATTGTGCCTGATTAAGAGCGCAGGCTTAAACAAAAGCGAGGATTGGAATCCTCGGCTACTATTTTAAGGATAGGAAAAATAAGGATATGTCAAATATGGTTCTTCCTCAACAGGCTCGCGTCGTCATCGTTGGTGGCGGCGTTATTGGGTGTTCCACTGCCTACCACCTGGCGCACATGGGCTGGAAAGACGTGGTTTTGCTGGAACGCGATCAGCTAACCTCTGGCACAACCTGGCACGCCGCCGGGCTGATGGTGACATTTGGCTCCACGTCGGAAACGTCTACTGAATTTCGCAAGTACACGCGGGATCTTTACGGCCGGCTGGAGGCCGAAACAGGTTTTGCCACCGGGTTCAAACCCGTCGGTTTTATCGAGGTTGCCAGCAACGCCGACCGGCTGGAAGAATTCCGCCGTGTTGCTGCTTTCAACCGCTACTGCGGCGTGGATGTACACGAAATTTCTCCTCAAGAAATCAAAGAGTTGTTTCCTCTGGCGCGAGTAGATGATTTGAAAGCTGGTTTTTATGTCAAAGAAGATGGCCGTGTAAACCCGGTAGACGTGACGATGGCGTTGGCAAGAGGGGCGCGGCAGCAGGGGGCAACCATCCTTGAGGGGGTGGCGGCCACGGGCATCATCAAGAAAAACGGTGCCGTGGCAGGCGTTCGCACCAACTACGGCGACATTCAGGCTGAGTATGTGGTGAACTGCGCCGGGATGTGGGCGCGGCAGTTTGGCGAGATGGCCGGGGTCAATATCCCCAATCAGGCGGCCGAGCATTATTATTTGATTACCGAGGAACTCAAGGATTTGCCGCCCAACATGCCCGTTCTGGAAGACCCCTCCCACTACGGCTACTATCGGGAAGAAGTGGGGGGGATTATGGTGGGGCTGTTTGAGCCTGTTTGCGCCCCCTGGAACATTAACCGCATCCCCAACGACTTCTCCTTTGGCGAAATCCCGCCCGACTGGGAGCGCATGACCCCATTTTTGGAAAAGGCGATGTCGCGGGTGCCGGTTACGCTGGAAATCGGGATCAAAAAGTTTTTCTGTGGCCCTGAGAGCTTTACCCCCGACCTAAAGCCGATTATTGGCGAAGCACCGGAACTGCGGAATTATTTTGTTGCGGCCGGGCTAAACTCCATCGGTATTTTAACCGGCGGCGGCGTGGGGCGGATGATGGCGCACTGGATCATTAACGGCACGCCGGACGTGGATGTGACTGGCTTTAACATTGATCGGCTGCACGTTTACCAAAACACGCCGGAATACCGCCGCCACCGCACGGTGGAATCATTAGGGATGGTGTATCGTTGCCATTACCCCAATATGTCTTACCAAACGGCCAGGGGTGCGAAACGGTCGCCGCTGCACGAGCGTTTGGTGGCACAGGGGGCGTATTTCAGGGATGTTAGCGGCTGGGAAGGGGCGGATTGGTATGCCCCGGCTGGGTTTGAGCCAAAAGTGGAGGCGTTGTCGTGGGGGCGGGAGAATTGGTTCCCGTGGTGGGAAGCGGAACACCAGGCTGCGCGTGATGGGGTGATTTTGATGGACATGTCGTTTATGTCCAAATTTTTGGTGCAGGGGCGGGACGCCGGCCGAATCCTGAACCACATTTCTGCCAACAACGTAGCCGATACGGTCAACCAGATTACCTACACCCCCTGGCTGAACGAAACGGGTAAACTGGAAGCCGACTTGACCGTGACCAAGCTGGATGAAGAAAAATATTGGGTGGTGGTGACTGACACCATGCACCGCCACGCCGAAACGTGGATGAAGCGGCACATTGGGCGCGATGACCACGCCTTTGTGACGGATATGACTGCGGCTTATGCCCAAATCAACATTCAGGGGCCAAAATCCCGCGATTTGCTGCAAACGCTGACCACGGCCGATTTGTCCAACGCCGCTTTCCCCTTCCGCTGCGCCCGCGAAATTGAAATTGGCTACGCCAAAGTGCTGTGCATTCGCATTACCTATTTGGGTGAACTGGGGTATGAGCTGTATGTCCCGGCGGAGCAGGCGGTGCATGTGTATGATGTGATTGTGGCGGCGGGCGAGCCGTTTGGCTTGCGCCATGCCGGGCTGAAGGCACTGGCGAGCCTGCGGATGGAAAAGGGATACCGAGATTACGGCCACGATATTGATAATACCGATGACCCGTTTGAGGTGGGGCTGGGGTTTGCCGTGGATTTGCAGAAGCCGGGTGGGTTTATTGGCAAGGAGGCGGTGGTGGCGAAAAAGGCGCAAGGGGCTTTGACGCGCCGTTTGGCACAGGTGCTGGTAAAAGACCCGAATCCGCTGCTGTTTCACGCGGAAGTGGTTTACCGCAACGGGGTGCCGGTGGGGTATGTACGGGCGGGGTCGTATGGGTTTTCGCTGGGTGGCGCGGTGGGGCTGTTTATGATTGAGGCGGGGGAGGCGATAACGGCCGTTTATATCGCCCAGGGAAAGTGGGAAATTGACATTGCCGGGAAGCTGTATCCGGCGGAGGTCTCTTTACGGCCGTTTTATGACCCACAGATGAAGAAGATTAAGGCGTAGGGAGTGGGGAGTAGGGAGTAGGGTGTAAAGAATACACCCTACTCCCTACTAAACATTGCCCACCGACAAATACGAAATGATTCCCAGCGTGATGTTGTAGACGGCGTGGACGAGCATGGACATGGTGGTGGAGTAGCGGTTGCGGAGCCAGCCGAGGACGCAACCGAGAGCGAAAACGACAACGGTGGCGATGGAGATGCCGTAGTTGCTGTGCAGCAGAGCGAAGAGCAGGGAGGTAAACAGCAGCCCAAAGCGGGGCTGTAAGGCACCGCGAAAGAGGGTTTCTTCGCCAATAGCGGCCGCCAGCCCCAGGGTGAGGATGCCGGGGATGGAGGTGAAGAGGGGGCCGAGCAACGCTTCTGTCAGCTTTTCCACGTCGCTTGCGTCCCAGCCGGCCGCACTACTAGCCGTTTCCAGCAAAATGACGACGGGAACAAGTGCCAGCCCGACCCCTACGCCAATGAGTAACTGACGGCCGTTTATTCCCGTAATGCCCAATCGCTGCCAGAGAGAACGGCCGTTTCGCCGCCGCAGCCACCCCACCCCTACAACCGCCAGCAGTGCCGTGAGCAACTGCTGCGCCCAAAGTTGTGCCAGGAGTGACCCTGTATTTTGTTCCGTCATGCTGGCCGTTTCGGCCAACGTTCCCAAACCAATGCCCAGCGTGACCAGCATATTGGTGAGTACCAGCATGGAAAGTGCCAGGGCCACGGCGTGAACCGGGCTGGCCGGGTCAATGGGGATGATCCGCGCCACCAGGCGGCGCACGCCGGGTAGCAACAGGATCAGCCCCAGCAGTGACGGCAGCCACAGCCCCAGCCCAACGCTGGGCAGCGATGCCGCCATAGATTCGATGGTAGCGCCATCAATCCCCATTGAAGTATAGATTTGCAGCAGGTCTGGGGGCAAATTGCCCCCGGTTAGCGCCCGGCCGACCAACTGCAAGGTGAGGCCCAGGCCGATGAGAAGGGCGTAGAGGAAGATGAGGGTGAGGTAGGTAACGGCCGTTAATCCCCGCGCATCTTTCCCCCGTTCTCGTTCCAATTGGGCCCAGTTCGCCCAAAACAGCACCAGCAGCAGCGGCGCAAACAGCAAAATCATTGAAATTATTTCCATTCTTGCATACTTTTCGAGGTCATAAACTGATACTTACCTGGAGATTGATAAAGGTCCACAATCTCCAATCTCTAATCTCAATAATTTATAACCTCGCTCTAGGCTTACCTTTTATCTTCCAACCAATTGTACACCAGGTTGGCAACTTTCATTTGGCAGAAATGGGTCGGTTTGCTACACTCCCTGCGTAGAATTGCATAGTTAAGAACAGTTCAAGGTGTCTCTGCCCCGGATGGCAAGGCTGAAAGGCGAAACTGGTGTGGGTTGTGGTAAACGGCCGTTTGTCACAACAAAAGTCCAGTACTGTCCCGCAACTGTGATGGCGGCAAACAACCGTTTGCCCCTAAGTCAGGTCGCCCGCCTTGAACACGTTTCTGCCCTCGTGGAATGGGGTTGAGAAGCAGCGACCAGCAGATTGCAACCGCAATCAACCAGCGTCAAACTTTCTCAACTCGGTGCCCCGGCATCGAGTTTTTTATTTTAGGAACGAGGATTAAATAAGTTATGCAAGAAGTTCAACTTCTTCTGAGAAGTTGAACTTCTAAATGTGTAAGTTATTTGATTTCCATTCCTTAGCGTGCGAGGGCATGAACAAATGGACGGATGACGGAGGACGAAAGACGGAACCAAAATGGCATCGTCTTCCGTCCTCCGTCCTCCGTCTCTATTAGCAAAGGAAAGAAAGATGTGGAGAAAAAAGAGTGTTGTTTTTGCTGCCCTTGCCGCTGGTTTGTTATTGGCGTTGGGCGTTGTGGCCGGTTTGCAGCGGCAAACGGCCGTTGCTGCCGGCCCTGGCTACCCCTTTCGTGACCACCGCGACGGGGTAGACAGTGCTGCCCATTGGGTGATGAGCCACCAAAACGACGACGGCGGCTTTACCAGCTTTAGTGCCGGTGCCAACGTGAAAGCCTCCGATGTCAATGGCACCCTTGACGCGATGTTGGCCGTAGCCGCCACCGGCCACAACCCCGCCGCCCCCTACCCCGGCCAAAGCGAAACGGCCGTTTCCTACCTCCATACCAACCCCCAGGCCGTCGCCGACTATGCCGCCGCAAACGGGGGGCAGGCGGGCAAACTGCTGCTGGGGTTAACGGCCGTTAATCAGAACCCCCGCACCTTCAACGGCCACAACTTTGTTATCAGCCTCACCCAACACCTCTCAACGACCGGGCAATTTGGCGTCAACGATGCCTTTAACCAGTCGCTGGCAATGCTGGGGTTAACAGCCGTTCACCAACCCGTTCCCCCCGCCGCCGTTAGCTGGCTCACCAGCCAGCAGGCCAGCGATGGCTCCTGGGACGACGGCTTTGGTACCCTCAGCAACCCTGACGCGACCGCCATGGCCGTCATGGCTCTCGTCGGCAGTGGCGTTCCCGTTACCACCACCGCCCTCGTCAACGCCCGCGTCTTCTTGCACACCGTCCAGTTGCCCAGCGGCGGCTGGGAATACAACCCTGGCTGGGGCGAAAGCCCCAACACCACCGCCCTCGTCATTCAGGCTTTGGCCGCGCTGGGCGAAGATTTTTACAACATCGGCGGCGACTGGTCGCCCGACGGCACCGAGACCCCTCTTGTCGCCCTCTACCGCTGGCAAAACAGTAATGGCGCATACCAGGTTGATTACGGCCAGGGTCGTTTTGACGACTTTTTTGCCACGGTGCAGGCGTTGCCCGCCGCAAACGGCCGTTTCTTCCCCCTCGCCAGCCGCGCCGAAGCTGTGCGTTTGGCACTGGGCTGTCTTGCCACCCTGCAAGACCCCGCCAGCGGCGGCTGGGCGCAATTTGCTGGGCTGCCAGCCAATGCGGCAGGCACAGCGCAGGTCATCGAAGCCATTGCCGCTGCCGGCGGCGACCCGCAAAGTGCTGCCTGGACGACGATTAGCGGCACCAACGCCGTGGCCGCGCTGGAAACCCTGACCCCCAACTACTTGGCTGCCGGGCGCGGCGGGCGCGTGGGGATTGTGCTGCAAGGCGTTGCCGCCGCCGGTACTCCCTACACCGCCACCAGCTTTGCCGACATGGATTTGCTGCTGCAAATGAGCGGCCATTTATCTTCCACGGGTGACTATGACGACACCATTGCGGGGCAGGGTGAGGCGATGCTGGGATTGCTGGCGGTGAGGGCGGCGGTGGATGAAACGGCCGTTTCCTTCCTGCAACACGCCCACACCAACGGCGACTGGGGCGACCCCGATAGCAATGGGCTGGCTCTCAGCGTCCTGGGGCGGCTGGGATTGCCCGCTCCCGTTGGTGCAATGGCTGTGCTGTCGGCCACGCAGCAGGCGGACGCTGGCTGGGGGTTTGGTTTGCCATCCAGCCCCAGCTCGTCGGCGGAAGTGGCGCAAGGGCTGGTGGCGCACGGCCACAACCCGTTTGCTCCCGCCTGGGCAGAAGTTGTGGGTGGCCGCATTGTCAACGTGGGCGACACCATCATAGGGCAGCAGGGCAGCGACGGCTGCTGGCCGAATTTGTCCGACCCTGGTGCCGATCCCTCAGCCACCACCGATGCCATCATCCTGCTGGCGCAAAACCCTGGCTGGGTGGTGTATCATACTTATTTGCCAATTGTGATGAGGTAATTGGTAATTGGAGATTAGAGATTGTGAACCTGCGCCAATCTCCAATCTCTAATCTCCAATCTCGTCTTATACGAAACAATGATTAAACGCCACCTCCCCCTCCTTCTCCTCACCCTCCTTGTGCTGCTGGCACTGCCGCCGCAGCTGCGGGCGCAGTCGGGCAACCGGGCGGCCCTGGTGCTAGATTTTGGCAATGGCAACGTGGTGACTAGCTGTGTCGCCTTTGCCGAGCCGGAAATTACGGGGCGGGATTTGCTGGAACGGGCGGGGATGTCGCTGGCGGTGGCGGCGTTTGGAGGGCAAACGGCCGTTTGTGGCATCAACAGCATCGGTTGCCCCGCCAGCGACTGCTGGTGCCAATGCCAGGGCAGCGACTGTACCCGCTGGTCCTATTGGCATGGTGCGGCCAGCGGCTGGGAGTATGCGTTGGCGGGGGATGAACTGTTTGCTGTGGGCAACGGCGCGGTGGAAGGGTGGCGCTGGGGGCTTGGTACGCAAAGCTCGGCCGAGCCGCCGCCGTTTTACCGTTTTGACCAGGTGTGTGCCGTGGAACCCACCCCCACCCCCATCCCCCTGCAGCCGTCGCCCACGGCCAGGGGGCAGGCAGCAACGGCCGTTCCCACCGCCACCGCCACCGTTACCCCCACCCCATCGCCTAGCGCCACCGCTACCCTGCTGCCGCAAACAACCGGGGAACCGACGGCCACCTTCACCCCGCTGCCCACCGCCACCTTTGGCATCACCCGCACCCCCACGCCAGAGCCGGGTTTGGGGCAGGACGACGATGTTTTTACGCCGCCGCCAACGGCCGTTTTATCTGCCCTGACCCAGGTGCCGCCAACCACCATTTTTGATGCTTTGCTCGACACCACCCGCCCGCCCACGGCCGAACCCCCTATTGTGACCTTTGCCGCCCTGCCCACCCTGGCTGTCACCCCGGTGGTGCAGCCAGAGGTCGCCGTGGCCGCAGTTGTGCCAACGACGGCTCCCCCGACAACGGCCGTTATTGCCCGCATTGGGGCGAACGCAGAAACGGCCGTTGATGGAACCATCACCTCACCTGCCACTCCCGCCGCCGCGCCCACCCCAGCCACCAACTGGCTCAGTTACGCCGCCTTCGCCCTCATCACCCTCGCCCTCGCCGCCCTTTGGCTGCGGGGAAGGAAAGAGAAAGGATGAATTATGAATTATGAATTATGAACTCTGCTTCATAATTCATAATTCATAATTCCTAATTCCCATGTCCCGCCTCCTCACCACCCTCATCTACGGCCTGAGCAGCGTCATCGGCGTGGTGGCGTTTGCCTACCCGTTTTTGCTGCCGGAATTGATGCAAATGGGGGAGGGAACGGCCGTTCGTACCACCGATGCCCCCCTTCTCACCACCCTCTTGCTGCTCCTCTGCCTCGGCGTGCTGCTGCTGGAAATACAGGGGCAGGCGGTCAGCGCCAAAATTGTGGCCGCGTTGGGAATGCTGGTGGCTGTTACTGCCGCCCTGCGCTTTCTGGAAGTTGCCATTCCCGGCCCCGGCGGCTTTTCCCCCATTTTCGCCCCCATTATTTTGTGTGGCTATGTCTTTGGCGGGCGATTTGGCTTTTTGCTGGGGGCGATGACGCTGCTGGTGTCGGGGTTAATCACCGGCGGTATTGGGCCGTGGCTGCCGTACCAAATGTTTGCCGCAGGGTGGGTGGGGTTAACGGCCGGCTGGCTGCCAAAATTTGCCCGGCCGCGCCGGGAAATGCTGCTGCTGGCGGCGTTTGGCTTTGGCTGGGGGCTGCTTTTTGGGGCGATCATGAACCTCTACTTTTGGCCGTTTGTGGCGGGCGACCCCGCGTTAAGCTGGCAGCCGGGGGCGGGGTTGATGGCTGGTGTGACCCGCTATGCCACTTTTTACGCCGCTACCTCGCTGCTGTGGGATGTGGCGCGGGGTGGGGGAAACATGCTGCTGCTGCTGGTGCTGGGTACCCCTACGCTGCGAGCCTTGCGCCGCTTCCGCGACCGTTTTGGCTTTGAGGTGGTGGTTTGAAGAAGCGTTCAACGCAAAGACCGCAAAGATCGCAAAGTTTTTTTCTTCGCGGTCTTTGTGTCCTTTGCGTTTCAAAAAAAGACGAGGTGGTGGCATGAAGCTGGACGCTCGCGCCTGGGTGGTGTGGGTGGCGGCGCTGCTGCTGCTGGTGTTGTCCACGCGCAATCCGCTGTATTTGCTGCTTCTGCTATTTGCCACGCGGGTGGTGGCGGCGCATTTCCCGGCGGGGAGCTTTTCGCTGCCGCTGGGTCGGCTGGCGGGGGTGATTTTGCTTTTTTCGACGCTGTTTAACTGGCTGCTGACCCACAGCGGGCAGACGGTGCTGCTGACGTTGCCGTCATCGTGGCCGCTGATTGGGGGACGGTTAACGCTGGAAACGGCCGTTTTTGGCTTCAGCAACGGCCTGCTTTTGCTCACCCTGCTTGCTCTGTTTGCCACCTTTAGCCAGGTGGTGGCGGCGGGGGAGCTGGTGCGACTGACCCCACGGGCGTTGATTGATTTGGGGCTGGTGGTGCTGATTGCCCTCACCTATTTGCCGGAAACGGTGCGGCAGCTGCAGCGCATTCGGGAGGCGCAGGCGATTCGCGGCCACCGGCTACGCGGTTGGCGCGACTGGCGGCCGATTGCCCTGCCGCTGCTGGTGGGCGGGCTGGAACGGGCGATGAATTTGGCTGAGGCGATGGTGGCGCGGGGGTATGGGGCGACGACGAGCGTGGGGCAGCCGCTGGCAATTCGGCTGCTGCTGACGCTGGGATTAGCCCTGGGGCTGGCGGGCTGGCTGCTGACGTTTTGGTGGGCGTGGCTGGGGTGGCTGCTGCTGCTGCTGGGGGTGGGGGGATTAACGGCCGTTCTCTACCACCAGGGCCAGCGCGTCCAAATCACCCGTTTTCGCCCCCACCGCTGGGGGTGGCGGGAGTCGGTGGTGGTGATAACGGCCGTTTTGCCCCCGCTGCTCCTCCTCATCCCCTGGCCCTTTATGCCCCCCGACCTGTTGTTCTACACCCCCTACCCCAGGGTCACGCTGCCGACTTTCACGCCGTGGGTGGGGGTGGTGTTGGCGGTGTATGTGGCACCGGCGTTGGTCTAGCGGAGGTTGGGGATTGGAGATTGGAGATTGATGAATGTCTGCAATCTCCAATCTCCAATCTCTAATCGCCTATTTGTTCATGATTGCAATTGACCATTTAACCTACACCTACCCCAACCAACCTGCCCCCGCCCTGCAAGATATTTCTTGGCGGGTGGAGGCGGGTGAGTTTGTGCTGCTGACCGGGCCGTCGGGGTCGGGCAAAAGCACGCTGCTGCGCTGCTTGAACGGGCTGGTGCCGCATTTTAGCGGCGGGAAACTAGCAGGGCGGGTGGAGGTGGCGGGGGTGGATGTGGTGGCGGCGGGGCCACGGGTTCTGAGCCAGCGGGTGGGGTTTGTGATGCAAATCCCGGAGGCGCAGGCGGTGCTGGATGAGGTGACGGGGGAGATTGTGTTTGGCATGGAGCAGGCGGCGGTGGCTCCGGCGGAGATGGGGTGGCGGCTGGAGGAGGTGCTGGGGCTGGTGGGGTTGGAGGGGTTGCGAGAACGGCCGTTAATCACCCTTTCCGGCGGCGAACGGCAGCGCGTTGCCATTGCCGCTGCCCTGGCGTTGCGCCCGCAACTGCTGCTGCTGGATGAGCCGACCAGCCAGCTTGACCCGGAAGCGGCGGACGAATTGGTGGCGGGGTTGGTGCGGCTGCGGCGGGAATTGGGGCTGACCATTGTGCTGGCGGAGCATCGGCTGGCGCGGCTGCTGCCGGTGGTGGATCGGGTGAGTTGGATGGAGAGGGGGCGGATTGTGGCGGATGGGAGAGTGGGGAGTGGGGCGTGGGGCGTGGCAAGTGGGGCGCGGAAAGTGGGGCGTGATCAATCGTCCGCGTTTGTCCGTGGTCGTCCGCGTCCCATTGCTGAGGATGTGGTGCTGAACGTGCGGGGGATGGTGGTGCGTTATGGGCAGAGGGAGGCGGTGGGTGGGGTGGATTTGGCGGTGGGGCGGGGGGAGGTGGTGGCGTTGGTGGGGCGGAATGGGGCGGGGAAGAGTTCGCTGCTGAAGGGGGTGGTGGGGCTGCTGCCGCTGGCGGGGGGGGAGGTGTGGATTAACGGCCGTTCTACCCAAAACCGCGCCGTGGCCGATATTTGCCGTGAGGTGGGTTATTTGCCGCAAAACCCGGATGATTTGCTGTTTGCGGAGTCGGTGGAGGAGGAGCTGATGGTGACGCTGCGGAACCATGCGGTGGAGGAGAAGCGGGTTGGGTTGTGGAAACGTATTGCGTATTCCGTATTGCGTAACCAAAATAACGATACGCCCTACGCCCTACGCCCTACGCCCTACGTTGAAGCGTTGTTGGGGCAGTTGGGATTAACGGCCGTTTCCCACAGTTACCCCCGCGATTTGTCGGTGGGGCAGCGGCAGCGGGTGGCGTTGGGGGCGGTGACGGTGACGCAGCCGGGGCTGCTGCTGTTGGATGAGCCGACGCGGGGGCTGGATGATGCGGCCAAGGGGGCGCTGGTGGCGATTTGGCGCGGCTGGCAGGCGGCGGGGATGGGTATTTTGCTGGTAACGCATGATGTAGAATTGGTGGCGGCGGTGGCGGACAGGGTGGTGACTTTGGCGGCTGGGCGGGTGGTAGATGAGATAGAGTAAGAGAATAGGACGCAGATTTTTCTGATAAACCTGATATACCTGATAAAAATCAGGGAAATCAGGAAAATCAGGTGAATCTGCGTCCCATTGCTTTAAAAAAGGAAAGAAGATGCCGAGATTGACAAAGATTTACACGCGGAAAGGGGATGATGGCTCAACGGGGTTGGGCGGAGGGCAGCGGGTGGCAAAGGATTCGCTGCGGGTGCAGGCGTATGGCACGGTGGATGAGCTGAATTCCTGTTTGGGGGTGGCGGTGGCGCATGGCTTGTGTGAGCGATTGGCGGCATTTTTGCCCACCATTCAGAATGAGCTGTTTCACCTGGGGTCAGATTTGTGCATTTTGGAAGAAGACAAGGTGAAGTATAACATCCCGCAAATTGAAGAACGGCATGTGCTGGCGTTGGAAAAGATGATTGACGAATGTAATGAGATTGTAGGGCCGCTGGAAAACTTTATCCTGCCCGGCGGGTCGGTGGGGGCGGCGCATTTGCACGTGGCGCGGACGGTGTGCCGCCGTGCCGAGCGGGAGGTAATTGCCCTGGGGCGGCTGGAGCCAATTGGGGCGTTTGTGGTGCCTTATCTAAACCGGCTTTCGGACGCATTGTTTGTGATGGCGCGGCTGGAGAACTTTGAGCGGGGGGTGGCGGAACCATTGTGGGATAAGTTGGCGTAAGGGGGTAGAATCGGTAATCAGTTATCGGTAATCAGTTATCAGTTTGGTCCACTTGTGGTAACTTACTCTGGCAGCAGACCGATTACTGTTTACTGTTTACTGTTTACTGTTTACTGATTACTGTTTACCGTTGACCGAATCATGTGATCATTTGGGTGGGATCGCTTAAAATGGAGAGGTTGGTACGATGTTTGAGAGTTTGCCGCTGATTGCGGCGATTATTATTTTGCTTTGGTTGGCTGTTTTTGTTTACTATCTCACCACGTCGCGTTCGCAGCAGGCGTTGGAGCATGAGATTGAGGCATTGAAAAAAATTTTGGATGATGACGAGAAACATATCTGAATTTGGCCGATTGTTTGTTGTGTTCCTGTTGGTAGGGCTGCTGCTGGGCGGTTGCTCGCTGCTGCCGTCGGGTGAGGATCCATGTGTAACGGCCGTTTCCCTGTTTGAAGATGATTTTGAGGCAGGGGATGTGTGTGGCTGGACGCTATACAACCAGGGGGGGGTGGTGGCAGATATTGCCGACGGTGTGCTGCAAATTACCACTAGCCAGCCGGGGCAGATTGGCTGGACCAATACGCAGCGCAGTTTTGATGATGTGGTGATTACGGTGCAGGCGCGGCAAACGGCGGGGCCAAATAACAATGCGTATGGGGTGGTGTGTCGCTATCAGAATGCGTCGAATTTTTACCTGTTTTTGGTGAGCGGTGACGGGTATTATGCAATTGGCAAATACCAGTCGGGCAGTGACCAGATTGCTTACTTGACGCCGGATGGGAAGTATCAATTCTCGGATGTGATTAACCAGGGGATTGCCACGAACCAGTTGCGGGTTAGCTGTGTGGGGAATGAGTTGAGCTTGGCGGTGAATGGGTTGCCGCTGCTGACGGTGACGGATCCGACGTTTGTGACGGGTGATATTGGGTTGGGGGTGAGTACGTTTGAGCCAGGAACGGCCGTTGTTGCCTTTGATAATGTGCGGGTAGCGGCGCCTTAGACGAGATTGGGGATTGGAGATGAGAGATTGCCGCTTTTCTCAACTCTCCAATCTCCAATTCCTAATCTCCCTTTGAGTAAAAGCATGAAAAGACAGATCATTTGGCTGCTGGTTGTGCTGCTGGTTGGCTGTGGTGGCGGTGGCGAGGAGCAGGCTGATGCGGTTCGGCCGCAGTTGGATGCCAACACGCTGTTTTATGACAACTTTGCGCCGGGGCAGACGGGGGCGTGGCTGCTGGAGCAGGATGAGGTGGGGAAAACGGCCGTTCTGAACGAGCAGCTTGCCATCGAAATCAACGCCCCCAACACCGTGCAGTACAGTGCCTTAGCCAACGAACTGTTTGACAATTTTGTGCTGACAGTGGACGTAAGCCAGCTTCAGGGGAGCCTGGACAGCAGCTATGGGGTGCTGTTTCGCATGGTTAGCCCGGAGCAGTTTTACCGCTTTGCCATGACCAGCGAGGGGACGTATGTGATAGAGCGGCGGGAAAACGGCCGTTGGCTGCGGTTGAGCGATGATTGGCCGACGGCTCCGGCGATTAACCAGGGGCTGAATGTGGCGAATGAGATCAAAATAACGGCCGTTGGTGCCACCCTCACCTTTTTTGTCAACGGCATTGAGGTGCAGCAGGTGACGGACAGCACCTATTCGCTGGGCGGCATTGCCCTGGATGCCGGGACGTTTGGACACACAGGGCTGCAGGTGGCGTTTGACAATGTGCAGGTGTCGCGGGTTGGACAGTAATCGGTAATCGGTAAACAGTAATGTCGTTTCACGACCACTTCGTGTACGGTAATCGGTTGGGGTCACTGATAACTGATAACTGATAACTGATAACTGATAACCGATTACTGGTATCAAAAAATGGTTGATTTTGACGAACTGTGGGATTACGGTCGGCCGGCCGAAACCGAGGCCAAATTTCGTGCTTTACTGCCAGAGGCTGAGGCGGCTGGCGATGCCGATTATTTGGCGCAACTGTTGACGCAGCTGGCGCGGACGCTGGGGTTGCAGCGACAGTTTGCGGCGGCGCACGAGCTGCTGGATCGGGTAGAGGGGGTGGCGCAGGCGGGAACCATTGCCCAGGTGCGCTGTTTGCTGGAGCGGGGGCGTTGCTTTAATTCGGCGGGGGATAAAGGGGCGGCGCGGCCGCTGTTTATGGCGGCGTATGAACAGGCGGCGGTGTTGGGGGCTGATTTTTACACGGTGGACGCGCTTCACATGCTGGCGATTGTTGATCCTTCGGCGGCGCAAATTGAGTGGAATGAGCAGGCGCTGGCAGTAGCGGCGCAGTCGGATGACCCCAGGGCACGGGGCTGGGTGGGGTCGCTGACCAACAATTTGGCCTGGACGTACCATGATTTGGGCAATTATGATCGGGCACTGGTGCTGTTTGAGCAGGCGTTGGCGTTTCGGCAGGCGCAGGGCAACGCGGAAAATATTCGCGTAGCCAAGTGGTGCATTGCCCGCACGCTGCGCTCGCTGGGGCGGGTGGAGGAGGCGTTGGCGCGGCAGCAGGAATTGGCGGCGGGGGAACAGGATGGCTATGTGTTTGAAGAGCTGGGAGAATGTTTGCTGCTGCTGGGGCGTGCGGAAGAGGCGCGGCCGTATTTTGGGCAGGCGTATGGGCTGCTGTCGCAGGATGGGTGGCTGGTGGCAAATGAGGGGGCGCGGTTGGAGCGGTTGAAGCGGTTGGGGGAGGGAGAGATTGGTGATTAGGAGATTGGGGATTGGCGATTGAAGAGTGAATCTCTCAATCGCCAATCCCCAGTCTCCCATTTGCGTATGAAACCAGAAGTGGCGCGGCAGTTAGGTGAGTTGAATCGGCGGTTTTATGCTAGTTTAGCGGATCCGTTTGCGCGGTCGCGGGCGCATCCGCAGGTGGGCTTTTTGGCATTGCTGCCGTTTTTGCCGCAGCAGTGTGGGACGGTGCTGGATGTGGGGTGTGGAAACGGCCGTTTTGGTCACTTTCTCCAGCAGCACCACCCCTTTGATCGGTACGTAGGGGTGGATTTTACGGTGGAGCTGCTGGCAAAAGGGGCGGAAATGCTGCCCAACGCCACCTTTTTGCCCCGCGACATGAGCCGCGCCGACTGTTTGGACGGGCTGGGGGCGTTTGATTTGGTGGTGTGCCTGGCGGCCATGCACCATGTGCCGGGGCGGGAAAACCGGGTGGCACTGCTGCAAGGGATGCGGCGGGTGCTGCAGCCGGGTGGACGGATTATGTTGTCGAACTGGCAGTTTATGGAGAGTGAGCGGCAGCAGCGGAAGGTGCGCGACTGGGCGGAGGTTGGGCTGACGGCGGCGGATGTGGACGGGACGGATTATTTGCTGACGTGGCGGCAAGATGGCTTTGGGTTGCGCTATGTGGCGATGATTGATGAGGCAGAAACGGCCGTTATGGCCGCCGCCGCCGATTTGCAGGTTATTGGGCAATTTCGCAGCGACGGCAAAGAAGGCAATTTGAGCCTCTACACTATTTTGATGGCTACTACAAGTGCCGATGCAACTTGATAACCCCATTGTCCAGCTCTGTTTGCGTGGCACGCAGGCTGAATTTCACGGGGAGCTACAGCAAGCTCATGCTTTGTACCAAGAGGCATGGGTCATGGCGCAGGACGATTACGAGGCGTGCGTAGCTGCCCATTATTTGGGCCATATTTTAATGCGCCTGGAGGCACCTGTGCAGGAGAGATTGCATTGGCATCAGGAGGCGCTGAAGCGTGCGAACCAAGTATCTGATGAACGTGTCAAGCCGTTTTACTTTTCGCTTTATGTGAACTTGAAGAACTGCCATGAACTTCTGAACAACCTGGAAGAGGCTCAGCGGTATGACAAATTGGTCAGGGGGCTTGTTGACACCGACCCTGCCAATGTTACAATGATGCGTGAATAGGGGTACTATCAAGAGATTGGAGATTGGAGATTAGTACCCTGCTGCATCAGCCAATCTTGAATTTTGGTTATTCTTGCCGTTGATGATGCACTATCGTTTGATTCTGGCTTGCTTAGGAACGAGGATTAAATAAGTTACGCAAGAAGTTCAACTTCTCAGAAGAAGTTGAACTTCTAAATGTGCAAGTTATTTAATTTCCATTCCTTACTTAGGTCATGGAATTAGGAGAATCAATCTCCAATCTCCAATCTCCAACCCTAGAGGTAATAATGAGTTTAAAGCAGCAATTGCAAGATGACTTAAAGGAAGCGATGCGCGGCGGTGAGGCGGCGCGGCGTGATGTGTTGCGTTTAATGATGGCGGCGATTAAGCAAGCCGAGGTAGATGGACAGAAAACGTTGAATGATGCCGAGGTGCAAGAGGTGCTGACCAAGCAGGCCAAGCAGCGGCGTGAAAGCATCAGCGATTATGAAAATGCGGGGCGGGCAGATTTGGCGGCTGGGGAACAGGCGGAACTGGTGATTATTGAGGCGTATTTGCCGCAGATGATGTCTGAGGCGGAGGTGCGGGCGGTCGCTTCGGGGCTGATTGCCGAGCTGGGTGTGACGGATGCTAAGGGGATGGGGCAGGTGATGGGGCGTTTGATGGCGCAGTTGAAGGGGAAAGCCGACGGCCGTTTGGTCAACCAGGTTGTGCGCGACCTACTCCAGTAGCGTTTAGACATCATGACCATCAACCGGATGGAACAGGTAAAGATTGGCAACGGCCGTTTACGTGACCTGGCAAAAGGGTCGCTCCTGTGGCTGTTTGTCACCGTGTTGACAGTGGGGATGACCCTGATTTTGGTCATCAACTACGGCGGCAACGCCGAAGTGATGGTTGAAGTTGGAAAGCCAGCCCCAGAGAATGTGTATGCGCCCCGTTCCATTGATTATCAGAGCGATATTTTAACGGCTCAGGCCAAAGACGATGCGGCCAACGCTGTGGAAACAGAATACACGCCGTTTGACCTCAGCATTCGTCGGGAGCAACTGCGTGATGCCCGCGCCATCTTTGCCTTTGTTGACGTGGTTCGCGCTGATTTGTATGCCAATGAGGCCGAGAAACTGTTGGTTCTGGGTGTTATTGAGGGGGTGACGATTGAGGCCGAGGTGGGGAAGGCGGTGCTGGCACTGGATACGGCGCAGTATGAGCAGACCAAGACGGAGATCATTAGCACTATTGATGAGCTGATGCGGCGGGAGATTCGGCCGGATGAATTGAGTGCGGTGCGCCGTTCGGCGCGGCAGTCGCCTAACCCGGATTTGACGCCAACGCAGGAAACGGCCGTTACCAACCTCGCCCCCCAATTTATCGTCGCCAACGTCTTCCCCAACCTCGAAGCTACCAGCCAGAAGCGTGAAGAGGCCACCGCTGCCATTGAGCCGCGCCATCGCATTGTCTTGGAAGGGCAGCAAATTCTGCAAACGGGCGACATCGTTACGGCTGAAGATGTGGAAATCCTGACCGAACTCGGTTTGCTGCGCCCCGACCGCGATTGGCGCGATATAGCCAGCCTGTTTATGGCTTCCTTGTTATCCTCCGTTCTGATCACCCTGTACTGGCAGCAGTTTCACCGCGAATTTGCCGTCAAAACGCGCTATTTGGGCGTTTTGCTAACCATCACCCTGTTCTTCACCATCGCGGCGCGGGTAATGGTGACAACACCCGCCCTGCTTTATTGGTACCCCATTGCCGCCATGTCCATGCTGTTGGCCGTCATTTTTGAAACGCGGCTGGCAATCATGATCACCGTTGTCATTGCTTCCATTGTCGGCTTTATCGCCCCTAACTCGCTGGAACTGGTCGTTTATCTGGCTGCTGGCGGGATTATGTCTGTGCTGACGCTGCGTGACGCGCAGCGAGTGACGGCCTTTTTCCGGGCAGGGTTGGCAGGGGCACTGGGGCATGTTTTTGTGCTGCTGGTTTTCCGGCTGCCGCAAAACGTGGATGTTCTGATTCTGCTCCAGCAAATCTTTTTTGCTGTGGGTAATGGTATTCTGTCGGCAGCCCTCACCCTGGTTGGCTTTTATATTTTGGGCAGCCTGTTCGGGGTCATTACCATACTGCAACTACAAGATTTGTCCCGTCTGGATCACCCCTTGCTGCAACAACTGCTGCGCCGCGCACCGGGTACCTATCACCACAGCCTGATTGTGGCGAATTTAGCGGAGCAGGCAGCGGAGCGAATTGGGGCTAACAGCCCGCTGGTGCGGGTGGGAGCGTTTTATCATGACGTAGGCAAGATGAATCGCCCGCCTTTTTTCACCGAAAACCAGGAAGGGGTTAACCCCCATGATTCGTTAGACCCATATACCAGCGCCCGGATTATTGCCAGCCACGTCACCGATGGGCTGGAGCTGGCGCGGCGTTATCGGTTGCCGCACCGGATTCAGCAGTTTATTGCCGAACATCACGGGCAGCGGCTGATTAAGGGGTTTTATTTTAAGGCCATTGAGCAGGCGGGTGGTGATGAGAGCGAGGTTGATAAGGAGAAGTTTCGTTATGCCGGCCCACGCCCGCGCACGCGGGAGTCTGGCATTGTGATGCTGGCGGATGCTGTGGAGGCGACCTCAAGTGCGCTGCGCCCTAACACGGAAAAGGCGATTGAGAAGCTGGTTAATTCGCTGGTGGATGATGATTTAATGGAGGGTCAGCTAGACGATTCTGGGCTAACGCTGGGCGATTTGCGGCTGATTCGGGCTTCGTTTATCGAAACGCTCAAGGGGCGTTTTCATGTGCGGGTTAAATATCCCGGTAATGAAACACTGGAAGAAGGGAAGGCTGTGGCGGCGTTGCCGGCCGGTGATGTGGTCGAATTTGCCGAAACGGCCGTTTTGCCTGTTTCCCAACAATCAGTACCAATGGAAAGATCATGAACTATAACATTGAAGTGCAAGTATCATGCAATGTAGGTCATAAAAAACCGAGCGAAGTGCGTTCGCTGCTGGTGGCGGCAGCCGAGCAAACGCTGCAGCAGCAAGGGATCACCCCTCCCGCCGATTTAACGATTTTGCTGACAGACGATGAGCAAATCCAGCAGTTTAACCGGGATTATCGCGGGGTGGACAGCCCTACCGATGTATTGAGCTTTCCCGCCGGGGAACCACTGCTCGATTTGGTAGACATGGATCCGTATCTGGGTGACATTGCCGTGTCGGTGCCATTTGCCGAACGGCAGGCGGGGCAGGCGGGGCATGATCTGCTGGCGGAACTGCAACTGCTGACGGTGCATGGGGTGCTGCATTTGCTGGGGCATGACCATTTGGAGCCGGAGGAGAAAGAGGTGATGTGGGGGGCGCAAACGGCCGTTCTCTCCGCCCTCGGCCTGGGCCACATCACCCCCACTGAAAGCGAGCATGATTGAGCAAGGCCGCAACGAACTCTACAGCCGCATCCGCAGCTTTGGCTACGCCTTTGAAGGGTGGTGGTTTGTGCTGAAAACGCAGCACAACGCCTGGCTACACGCTATTGCCACCATTGTGATTGTTGCCATTGGCCTGTGGCTCAGGCTACCCCTGCGTGACTGGGCCGTGCTGGTGCTAACTTTTATGGCCGTGTGGATGGCCGAATTTATGAACACAGCCCTGGAAGCGGTGGTGGATATGACAATGCCCGACCACCACCCGCTGGCAAAAGTTGCCAAAGATGTAGCCGCCGCCGCCGTGCTGGTGGGGGCGTGCGGAGCCGTCCTTATTGGGTTGTTGATACTTGGCCCCCCCCTCTGGGTCAAGCTTTTTCCCGCTGCAAATATGCCGTAATATTTTCCATCTCCTGCTTGTAGACGCGGCGCATGATGGGCGGCGTCATCCATTTTTCGATTAGCCCACCCAGCCCTGGCTTTTGCGGCATGTAGGTCGTAAAGGTTAACTCCGTTTGGCTGCCGTTGGCGTGGGGTTTGAAGCTGAAATCGGTATAAATCCCGGTGGCGCGGTCTTTTTCCCGCAGCAGCCTGCCCGGCTCCGGCTCGGTTACATCCATGTGGTATTCCACCTTCACCCCCATCACTTCCATGGGAAAGCGAATGATGCTGCCTGCGCCAAACCCACCTGCCTCAACGGTGAGGTCGCCAAAGTATGGCCTGGGTAAAATGGCGGGATGCCCCACTTTGTAATCGGCAATAACCCCGTGTACATCGGCCGGCGGGGCGGGAATAATGCTTGAGTAGCTAACTTGATAAAAACGCATGATTTTTTCCTTGTCAGGTGACAACCAGTTGCCGCCTGCTACTTGTTACCTGTCTTTGTAGGATTGAGTGCCAGCAGCGTTAGCCCCAGGTCTCGGCAGCGGAGGATGATGCCGTAGAGGGTGGCTTGGTCACTATTAACGGCCGTTAACACCGTGTTTCCATCCTCATAGCGAATAACCAGATCGCCAAACCAGGCGGCGTAGCTGAGGTCAAGCTGACCTTTGACCGTCAGGTCATAATCCATCATTGGCCGTAGTGTAGCTGATTTTGCGGTGGGTGTGACCCACCGGGGGGTGGGAAAGGGGGGTGGGAATTAGGAGGGATTGGAGATTGGAGATTAGGGATTGGAGATTGGGGCGGAGCAATCTCTAATCTCCAATCTCATTTACGCAAACAACCCCAGGGTACGTGCTTTGGCGATGGCTTCAGGGCGGTTTTGCACCTGGAGCTTGCTGTAGAGGGTGTTGATGTACCATTTAACGGTGCTGGGGGCCAGGGTGAGGGTGGCAGCGATTTCCTGGTTGGATTGCCCGGCGACGAGCAGCTGTAGCACGTCCTGTTCACGGGGAGTGAGGGGGGCAATAAGGGGTGGGAGGGCAGAAACGGCCGTTTTTCCCACCACCTCTATCATTTCCCGCGCAAACGGCGGCGCATCTGCCTGCTGGCACCATTGCGCCAACAAAGGTTGCAAACCGGGTGCCAGGCTCAAAAACGGATAGCGGCGGTTTTCCGCTGCCGCCAGTTCAACCGCCTGAACGAGGGCAAGCCGGGCGTGGTGGCTATTGCCCTGGGCGTGGCGGGCCAACGCCAGCAGCAGATAGCGTTCAACGGTGTTGATGGACGGTGCGGCTTCCTGAGCCAACAGCGCGACAACGGCATCTGGCTGCTGCTGGGCAAGCAGCACGCGGGCTTCCAGCGGCGGCAGTTGGTCGGTTGTGTAAAATAGAGAGAGCGGGAGATAGTTGGCTTTGAAATTGTGAAGCCAGCGAACGGCCGTTACCACCTGCCCCTGCATTAGCCACAATTTCGCTTGTGTTGCCTCCAGCCACCGCTGTTCGGCAGGGGGGTCAAACTGCCGGGCATAGTCGAGCGCGGCGGCGGCCAGCGTGGTGGCGCGGGTGGTGTCGCCGCGAAGCTGCGCCAATTCAGCCAGCATCATCGTGGCGCTGGCAAGAATGCCGGTGACAAGCCCACTTTGCTGGCTAATCTGAACGGCCGTTTGCAACGCCTCCTCCCCGTCTTCCAACGCCCCCCATTCCAAAAAAATGCGCCCCAGCGACACATAAACAAAGCTGGCAAGCGGCGCGGCGGTTGCCCCCAGCGCGGCGATGTGCGCCTGTGCTTGCTGGCAAAGCTGGTGCGCCTGGCGCAGCCGCCCGGCAAAAACCAGCAGGCGGCAGCGGTGAAAAAGGGCAGTGAGTGCCAGCTCAGGGTTATTTTCCTGTTCGGCGGCGTGCTGCGTGGCCGTCATCTGCTCATGCGCCGTGGCAAAATCCTCCAACAGGCTGGTGATGAGGGCCTGCATCAGCTGCGTCAGCGGGCTGGGGTCGGGCAGGGTTTGGGCTTGGGCGGCAATGGCAATAAGCTGCGCCCTGTCTTGCTGGTGGGTGGCAATGAGGTAGGCCAGCAGCAGGGTGTCGCTCGGCTGGTTGGAAAGGTCGTTGGGTGGGGCGACCCCGGCGAAAAGGGTTTGGGCGTGGAACCAACGGCCGTTTAGAGCAAACGCCAGCCCAAAATAGATGGCAAGCCGGGGGTGGTTGGCAACGTAGCCGGGGGGAAATTGGGCTTGCCAGCGCAGCAAGGTTTCAATTTCGTTGCGCTGGGAGACAGCGTTGGCGAGGCCAAGGATGAGGTCGGCGGCGTGGTCGTAGTCGGCGGCGGCCAGAACATACGCGACGGCTTCTTCAAAACGGCCGTTTTGCTCAAACCAGGCGGCGGCGCGACGCTGCAACATTGGCACAAGCTGGGGCGACTCCGCCTGTAGCCGCGCCCGCAGCAGGTCGGCAAAGAGGTGGTGGTAGCGATACCAGCGGCGGTGGCTGTCGAGGGGGATGAGGAAGAGGTTGTGGGTTTCGAGGTGGTGGAGGAGGGCGGGGGAGCGGAGGAGCAGGGGAGCAGAGGAGACTCTTTCTCCCCTACTCCCCTGCCCCCCTGCCCCCCTGCCTAAAACCACGTCACATAGCTCGGCGGTAAACTGGTGCAGAACGGCCGTTTGCAGCAAAAATTGGCGCACGTCGGCCGGCTGCTGGTTCAGCACTTCTTCCAGCAAATAATCCAGCACAAAGCGGTGGCTGCCGGAGAAGGTTGCGACGAACGCTTCTGCCGTTTCGGTTGTGTTTTGCAGGGCGATGGCCGCCAGTTGCAGTCCCACCGCCCACCCCTCGGTGCGGCTTTCCAGCGCCGCTAAAACGTGGTCGGGCAGCGGTAGGTGCATCGTTTCGTGGAAAAACTGGCGTGTGTCGGTCAGCGAAAAACGCAGGGCCTCGGCACGAAGCTCCACAAGCTGGTGGCGACCGCGCAGCCGGGGCAGCGGTAGTGGCGGGTCGGTGCGCGTCAGCAGCACTAGGGTGAGGGTGGGTGGCAGTTGCTCCAGCAAAAAGGTAAGTGCATCGTGGATGGCGAGGTTGTCAATGAGGTGGTAATCATCAAGGATGAGCAGGGCGGGGTGGGGCAGGGCAGCCAGTTCGTTGAGCAGCGGCGGCAACATGGCGGCTATCGGTGTGGGCTGCGGTGATTGCAGGGTTGCCAGCAGTGGCTGCCCGAAGTCGGGGAATTGGGTTTGCAGGGCGGCGATGAGGTAGCTGAAGAAGCGGCTGGGGTCGTTGTCGCCGGGGTCGAGGGCGAGCCAGCAGGCGGCGTTTGGGTGCTGCGCCGCCCATTGGGCGACGAGGGTGGTTTTGCCAAAACCGGCCGTTGCGGCCACCAAAATGAGCTTGCGCCCGATGCCTGCATCGAGTTTGCCCAACAGCGTTGGCCGCAGAACGGTGTTAGGGCGGCTGGGTGGGCATGTGATCTTGGTGAGCAGCAGCATGGCCTTGGGTTTACCCTGGCTGTTGGCTGGATGGATAATCTGGTTTTTGCCGGGTACGGAGGGCATTGACACCAGCCATCAGGTCGCTGCCAAAGAAGTTGAGCATTTCCAGGGCGACGGATTGGTCAAAAATGGGGCTGGCCTGAAGCATCCACTGGTTGAGGGCGCGTTTGGTGAAGCGGATGGCGTGTTTGGGGCCGGTGGCGAGGGTGGTGGCGACTTCCATCGCCTTGGCTTCCAGCTCTTCCAGCGGTACGCTGAGGCTGACGAGGCCAATGCGTTCGGCTTCTTCGCCGGTGACAAAATCAGCCGTCATCAGGTAATACTTCGCTTTGGCCATGCCGCAGAGGATGGGCCAGACAACGGCGGCGTGGTCGCCAGCTGCGACACCCATGCGGACGTGGCCGTCGCTGAGCTTGGCGTGTTTGGCGGCAATGCTGATGTCGGCCAGCAGGGCGACGACGAGACCGGCACCAACGGCGGGGCCGTTGATGGCGGAGATGATGGGTTTGTTGCAGTTGAGGATGTTGTAGACGAGGGCGCGGGCTTCTTCGTAGATTCTCAGGACTTCGTCGTAGTCGCGGTAGGCATCTTCCACCATTTGCAGGTCGCCCCCGGCGGAAAAGGCGCGGCCGGCGCCGGTGACGACGGCGACGGAGATGGTGGGGTCGTGGTTGATGGTGTGCCAGATTTCGACGAGTTCGGTGTGGAGGCGGGTGTTGGTGGCGTTGAGAACGTCGGGGCGGTTGAGGGTCATCCAGAGGATGCCGTGGTCGCGTCGTTCAAATTGGATGTGTTGGTAGTCGGTTAGTTCCATGAGGATTGGGGGATTGGGGATTGGGGATTGGAGATTGGTGAAGGTTCACAATCTCTAGTCTCCAATTCCCAATCTCAATTGTGTTATACGCGGTGACAGCGATTGACCATGCTGCCCAGCCCTTCGATGGTGGAGATGATTTCGTCGCCGTCTTTGAGGTAGGTTTTGCTGGGCATGCCGATGCCGGCGGGTGTGCCGGTGAAGATGAGGTCGCCGGGGGTGAGGGTGCAGGCGGCGGAGAGGTAGGCGATGAGTTCGGGAATGGAGAAGATGAAGTCGTTGGTACGGCCGTTTTGCCAGGTGTGGCCGTTGATTTGGCAGCTTATGGCGAGGTTGTTAGGGTCGGGCAGGAGGTCGGGGGAGACGATGGCGGGGCCGATGGGGCCGTAGGTGTCGTTGGATTTGCCAAAGCTGAATTGGGGTGGGGTGAGGGCAAATTGGACAACGCGGTCGGAGACGTCCTGACCGATGGTGAGACCAGCGACGTGGCTCCAGGCATCGGCGGCGGGGATGTGGCGACCGCCTTTGCCGATGACGACGACGAGTTCGACTTCCCAATCTACGGTGTCGGAGCCGAGTTCGATAACGGCCGTTGATCCTGCCAAACAGTTTTGGAATTTGGTGAAGACCATGGGCAGGCTGGGGATGGCGAGGTTGGCTTCGTGGGCGTGGGCGCGGTAGTTGAGGCCGATGGCAAAGACTTTGGTGGGGTCGGGGACGGGTGGATCGAAGGTTATGCCGTCGAGGGTGCCGTCGGGTGTGGCTTGATCGAGCATGGCGGCGAGGGTGTGGAGGTCGTTGGTGTGGGCGAGGGCGTGGCGGGTGTGGTGGGAGAAACGGCCGTTACTGACGCGCTCCAAATCATAATAATGGTTGCCAGACAGCAGCGCGGCGCGTCCGGCGATAGTTGCTAAGCGAAAGCCCATAGGGTGTACTCCTTGTCGGTCGTCCGTCGTCGGTCGTCCGTCATTTTTTGTCTACAATCATAAGGTAAGATAAAACGGCCGTCGAGTAAAAAAAGAGGTTGCCATTGGCCGGTAGTTATGATAGCATTCTGGCTAATGATATGGCGGGTGTAGCGTAGTGGTTAACGCGTCTGGTTGTGGCCCAGAAGACCGTGGGTTCGACCCCCACCACTCGCCCAGAAGGCCGGTAACAGGTGTTACCGGCCTTTTTTGTTAGGTGGGGTGGGAAACGGCCGTTTCCATTTCCGTCAACAGGGCAAAAAAGTCGCCAGAAACGGCCGTTCGCACCATGATGTCTACTTGTTCGGCCGGCAGAGCAAAATCTTCCACATACTTCTTAAAATGTTTGCGAAACTGAATGAGGCCAAACGGGTCGCCGTAGTAAGCCAGCATTTCGCGCAAATGGAGCCGAATGCCCTGGGCAATCTCGGCAAATGACAAATCTGCCTTGTCGCGGCGGGCAAAAATCCACGGGTTGCCAATGGCCGCCCGGCCAATCATCACCGCATCACACCCGGTGTGGGCTTTCATGCGATCAATGTCGGCCGGCGTTTGCACATCCCCATTGCCAATCACCGGCACGCGCACCAGTTCGCGCAGCCGGGCAATTTCATCCCAATCCGCCTGCCCACCATACTTTTGTACCTTGGTGCGGGCGTGCATGGCAATCAGCGCCGCGCCATTGTCTTCCATAATCCGGGCAATATCGGCATAGTTACGCTGGTCTTCGTCCCATCCCAGCCGAATTTTGCCCGTGACGGGGACGCGCAAATGTTTGGTAAGCAGGGCGAAGGTGTCACGCACCAGCTCTGGCTGGGGCATCATCCCCACGCCTGCACCCCGCCCACTGACCTTGCGGGTGGAGCAGCCCATGTTGATGTCAATGATGTCGGGGTTGAGTTCCTGAATGCGTAAAGCGGCCGTTAGGAAATCCTGGGCGTTGTTGCCAAAGATTTGGAAGACAATAGGCTTTTCGTCGGGCTGAAAATCCAGCTTGTCCCAAAACGGGTTGTGCCGCCCCAAAAGCGGTTCCACTGGCACAAATTCGGTGTAGTGCATGGCCGACCCATAGGCGCGGCACAGGGCGCGGTAAGGGACATCGGAGTAGCCAGCCATTGGAGCCAGGATGGTATCGCCACAAATTGGAATGTTGTTTACATGGAAAATCGGTTCTTTTTCGCCAAACATACTGTCTATTGTAGCGTAAATCCTCGGTTGGTTGCAGATGTGGCTGATATGTGCTTGCGCGATAAATAAACTTTCTTTTGCCTTTCCTTTTTTAGATGCTAAAATGAGTAGTACTTGTCTTGCTTTTGGCAAGCGCAAAGAACAAATCATGACAGAGCCTAATGTAACCTTGGCCGCACAAGGCGGCTGTAACCCCAAATGGATATTGATTAGTTGAAGAAGAGCGTTTAGCCACAACGTGGCGCGTTATAATGCTTTGTCCATGACAAAGGAGGTGGTGTTTCCAGTTTAATCAGGTACAAAAATAGTTCATCCAAGAACAAACAGTTAGTGCATTGAGGTAATCTATTTTTTTTGCCGCATTTGTAAAGGCCTTTGTTCCCGATAAGTTTGCTTTTTGTGGGCAACAATATGGTTTTGTATATGGTTTCTTGCGGCAACCCATTCCTGGAGGAAGATTTTTAATGAGAACACAAGCGTTCAAGTATTTGATGTTGACCGCTGCTTTGCTCACACTTGTTGCTGTTGTGAGTGCTGCGCCTTCACGTGATCGTTCGGTAGATGCGACTTTTGAGGAAGCAACGGCCGTTCAAATTGGTTCTGGTATTGTGGTAGAGCCAAAAGGCGTGACAGGATCAGCGGTTTACATTGTCCAGCTAGCCGATGCCCCATTGGCTACCTATCGTGGCAACATTGGTGGTTTACAGGCGACCAGCCCACGTGTCACTGGTGCGAACAAACTTGACCCCAATTCGGCTGCCAGCCAGGCGTATATGGCATATTTGGGTGAAAAACGGGCGGAAGCGATTGAGGCGGCAGGTGCGGCAATTGAACGGCCGTTAACCATCGCCTTTGAATACAAAGCAACCCTCAACGGCTACGCCGCCGAAATGACCTCCGCCGAAGCCCACGCCATTGCTAAACTCCCTGGCGTTGTCCGCGTCGAACGCGAGAAAATTTTTGAACTGCAAACCGATGCCGGCCCCGCCTGGATCGGCGCACCCAGCATCTGGGATGGTTCCGCCACCGGTGACGCTGGCACCTACGGTGAAGGCATCATCGTTGGTGTCATTGACACAGGCATTGACCCCTGGAACCCCTCTTTTGCGGAGACAGGTGACGACGGATATACCCACACCAACCCCTTTGGGGCAGGCACATACGTAGGCGTTTGTGATCCCAACAACACCAACCCCGAACCGGGCGTTGTTGCCTATGACCCAACCTTCCCCTGTAACGGCAAGCTGATTGGCGTTTGGGGCTACACCGCCTCCGATCCCAGCCCGCGTGATGGCGACGGACACGGCTCCCACACCGCCAGCACCGCTGCCGGTAACTTTGTCAACAATTCTGTTGTCAACTCCCCCACCGCCACCTACACCGCCAACATCTCTGGTGTGGCTCCCCATGCCAACATCATCATGTACGATGGTTGTATTGACGGTGGTGGATGTCCTGGTTCTTCTCTGACTGCTGCCCGCGATCAGGCACTGCTCGACGGTGTAGATGTCATTAACTACTCCATCGGTTCCGCCGCCCCAACTGGCGACCCCTACAACGACCTGGAATCTGAACAATGGCTCGCTTTGCGTGACGCTGGTGTTTTTGTTGCCACGTCCGCTGGTAATGCTGGCCCCGGCGATGCCACCGTTGGTTCCCCGGCCGACATCCCCTGGATCACCAGCGTGGGTGCAGCCAGCCACAACCGTGCTTTCCTGCAAACCATCACCGTCACCGATGGGGTGAATGACCCCTTGGTGTTGAATGGTCGGGCAATGGCTAATGGCTATGGGCCAGCTCCCATCGTTTTTGCGGCCGATTATGCTGACCCGGCAAACGGCATTTCTGAAGAAGATGCCCGCCTTTGCGCCGACGGTGTATTCCCGGCCGGCACGTTCAATGGCGAAATCGTGATTTGTGAACGCGGTATCTATGGTCGCGTTGCCAAAGGCCAAACCGTGGCTGACGGCGGGGCTGGTGGCTACATTTTGGCCCAGCCCAACGAATTTGGCGGTGGCTCTGGGGCGTTAAATGCAGATCCCCACGTTCTGCCCGCCATTCACATTGACTACGCCACTTACCAGCAGCTCATCACCTACCTCACCGCCGCCGGTGGTTCCGCACAAGGGACAATAGGCGATGCTGTTCTGGACACAAATGACAGCCACGGCGACATCATGGCCGCCTTTAGCTCTCGCGGTGAAAACGGTACCTTTGCCGACATCATCGTGCCAAGCGTCACCGGCCCCGGCCGCGACATCTGGGCTGCCTACCATCAGGGCGAAGCAGGTGATGGCGATTTCACCTGGAACGTTATCTCCGGTACCTCTATGTCCAGCCCGCACGTGGCTGGTACGGGTGCTTTGATGAAAGCAGCTCACCCCGACTGGAGCCCCGCGCAAATTCAGTCGGCGTTGATGATGACCTCCAACACCAACGTCCTTAACGATGACGGTGTGAACCAGGCGACTCCGTTTGCAATGGGTAGCGGGCGTGTTAACGTGGCCGCCGCCGCGCAGGCTGGTTTGGTGCTGGACGTGACGACGGCTGAATATGAAGCAGCGAATCCGGCCGATGGTGGCGACCCGTCAAGCCTGAACCTGGCAAGCATGGGTAATGGTTCGTGTGTGGAAAGCTGTAGCTGGACACGTACCTTCCTGGCTACCAAAGAAGAGACCTGGACACCTTCCCTGGATTTGCCAGACGGCATGACCGGTTCTGTCACACCTGGCTTTATTGCCATTTTGCCAGGACAAACGGTTGATATTACCGTTGAAGTAAATGTTCTCGGTTTACCTGCGGACGAGTGGGCTTTTGGTACGTTGATGCTGACTCCCGGTGGTGATACGCCAGCGGCGCATTTGCCCATTGCTGTACGCCCGGTAACGGGTGACTTGCCAGGCTCTATCGTGATCAATGCTGCCCGCAACGCGGGTTCGGTGCCGGTAAATGGTTTGACCGCGATCACTATCAGCGAGTTGACGGTTGATACCATTGGCTTGGCTAAAGCTACCACCACTGATTTTGAACTGGCGCAAGACCCGACCAATGACATTGGCGCGGGTGGTTTTTATGATGATCTGAGTCAGGTCTTCTGGATGCCGATTGATGTTCCAGCCGATAGCTATTCGCTGGTGGCTGAAATTCTTTCTTCGGAATCACCTGATGTGGATATGGCTGTTGGTCAGGATCTGGATGGTGATGGGCCGGAAGCATCAGAAGAAGTTTGTACCAGCACCAGTGGGTCCTGGACAGAGTTCTGTGAAGTAGCGGCCCCCGCTGAGGGGACTTGGTGGGTGCTTGTCTTGAACTGGGAAGAGTCCTCCAACTCGCCTGATGCGATTTCGCTGGCAACGGCCGTTGTTCCCACTGCCGACGCTGGCAACATGAGCGTGGAAGGGCCGGTCAGTGTACCGTCGCTAGAGCCATTCGACATTCGTGTCTTCTGGGATACGCCTGATGCTGCCGCCGGAGATCGCTACTACGGTGCAATCTCACTGGGTACCAGCCCCGAAAATGCGGGCAACCTGGGAACCATTCCTGTCTACCTCAATCGTATTGCGGACGATGTGACCAAGAGTGCCAGCAGCGAGACCGCGCTGCCGGGCGACACCATTACCTACACCCTTACCGTGAACCCGAACGTGCTGCCGGAAGACATTTCCTATGTCATCACCGATACGCTGCCGGCCGGTGTGACCTACGTGGATGGTTCGGCTGCGGCTTCGGCCGGCACCGTTTCTGTGGCTGATGGCGTAGTGACCTGGGAAGGCGATATGGTTTCCCTGAGCAACCTGGCTGCCAGCTACACCATGACCACCAGCGACACGGATGCCAGCTGTGATACGGGCTTTGGTGGTTATGTTGACCTCCAAGGGTTTGGTATCAATGCACAATCGGGTATTACTGGCGATACAGTTGGATTTACCGCCTTTAGCTCTGGTAACCCGATTGACTTCTACGGTCTTGGCTACCAAGGCATGGGCTTTACCGATGATGGGTTTGCCATTTTCGATTTTGCCAACTACGGTGGTTCACCATGGGAAGCCCAGGCAATTCCTGACCCGAATGTGCCCAATAACGTCATAGCCGCTATGTGGCAAGATATGGAGATCTTCTACGACCAAGCCAATAACCATGGGGTGTCACTGGCTACGGCCGGGGCACCGGATGGGGTTGTCATTGTTGAGTACGATGATATCCAGTTCTTCGGTGGTAGTGCCGACACGTTTGATTTTGAGGTTGTTGTCTGGCGTACAGTTGATGATTCACCAGGGGCATATGAGATTATCTTAGCCTATGATAATCTCAATGGTAGCCTGGCTGGCCCGCTGACCGTTGGTGTGGAGAATGTTGACGGCACTGCTGCGACCTCGCTGGTGAATAATGGTAGCGCCGAAGGTGTTCTGCACGATGGTTTGATGGTTTGCTTTGACCTGAACGCGCCTTCAACTGACCCTGTGACTATTACCTATGCGGTGACGGTTGACGAGGGGACGTTGGGTAGCGATGTGGTGAACACGGCCGTTTCTACGACCAGCAACGTTGGTAGCCAGGAAGCTGCTGCCAGCGCACGGGTAGAGATCGGCCTGCGGACTTACATGCCGGTTATTGCCAAAAAATAGGTTCGTTGCATAGTAGGCGGTGACGCTGTTGCCGCTTGCTATTCACGTTAACAGTGAAAAAGCCATCCGCTTAAACGGGTGGCTTTTTCATTTATTTACTTAGCATGAAACCATTGATTGGAACAGATCTCAAGCGGTTTAACCGCGACTATAAGCGGGCGCATCCGGTGCAGCGGGAGCTGGTGGCGCTGCTGCAAAGCGTGGAATATCCGGCTAACGTGGGTTCGGCGTTTCGCGTGGCGGATGGGGCGGGGGTGCAGGAGCTGGTGCTGACGGGGATTACGCCCACGCCGCCGCACCCGACAATTGACAAGGTGGGGCGGTTTAAGAGTTTGAAGGTGCCGTGGCGGTATGAGAAGGAGCCGGTGGTAGCGATTGAGGGGCTGAAGGCGCAGGGGTATCGGATTGTGGCGGTGGAGTTGACGGAAACGGCCGTTTCCTACCACCAATACCAATACCCGCAAAAAATCTGCTTCGTTGTCGGTCACGAAGACCACGGTATCACCAAAGCCACCCTTGCCGCCTGTGACGATGCCATCTTCATCCCCATGTACGGCAAAGGCCAATCGCTCAATGTGCATGTGGCGTTGAGCATTGTGCTGTATCAAGCTGTTCACGCGGATTTGTGATTGGAGATTAGAGATTGGAGATTGATGAAGGTTTGCCATCTCCAATCTCTAATCTCCAATCTCCATTTTACCTTGCCCCAATCCCTCACCTTCGGTATACTAACATTCAAAAGACATGCGGGATAGTACAACAAAACTTTTTTGGGAGATAGATGCGGAATGAGAGTTTCATGTTTACAAGAAAATTTGGCAAAGGGGTTGAGCATTGTCGGGCGGGCAGTTAGTACTCGTTCGACCTTGCCGGTGTTGGGAAATGTACTGTTGGCGACGGATAACGGCCGTTTAAAGCTCTCCGCCACAAACCTCGAAATTGTTATAACCTGCTGGATTGGTGCCAAAGTAGAAGACGAAGGCAGCATTACCGTACCCGCCCGCACTCTTAGCGATTTGGTTGGAGCCTTGCCCCAGGAGCGCGTTGATTTAGATCTCAACGACACCACCCAAACGCTCCACATTGCCTGCGCCCGCACCCAGGCCAACATAAAAGGCATTGATGCCCAGGAATTCCCCCTGGTGCCAGAACCAGATAAAGAAAACCGTATTCGTATCGAGGCTCCTGTTCTCAAGCAAATGATCTCACAGGTCGCTTTTGCTGCTGCCACCGATGATGCCCGGCCAACGTTGACCGGTGTTTCCACCAGCTTTGACCAAAGCCAAATGATTATGGCTGCCACCGACGGCTTTCGCCTTTCTGTCCGTGCTGCCCATATTCCCGGCCACGTCGAGCAACCATTTGGTATCATTATCCCCTCCCGCGCCCTTACCGACGTGGCTCGCGTCATCAGCGATGATTTGGAAGCCGTTTACCTGTCCATGCCCGATAAGCGCAACCAGGTCATTTTTGATATGGACAACATTGTTCTTGTCTCCCAACTCATAGACGGCAATTTTCCCGACTATCGCCCCATTATGCCGCAGCGGCACAACACTCGCGCCGTGCTGGGAACGGCCGATTTTCGCAAAGCGTGCCGCACCGCCGACATTTTTGCCCGTGAATCCAGCCACACCGCCCAGGTCAGCATTGAACCCAGCGATGGTTTTGGCTCCTCACATGCCATCATCAAGGCAACCAGCACCGAAACCGGCGACAACGTGGCTCGCATTGATGCCAGTGTAGACGGCGAACCCGTTGAGATTGCTTTCAACGTTAAATATATGACCGAAGTGTTAAACGTGATTGACACCCCGCAGGTGGCTTTGGAAACCACCAGCCCCATGGAACCCGGCGTCATTAAGCCAGTGGGCGACACCAACTTTGTCCACATCATTATGCCGATGCAGTTTGGGCGTTAAAACGCACTATCCATTTACTAAGGAACGTAGATTAAATAAGCTACAGAAGAAGTTCAACTTTTCAGAAGAAGTTCAACTTTTCAGAAGAAGTTGAACTTCTAAACCTCTAAGTTAATCACGAGCGATTACTAACGTTAACAAAACCGACATCAGCTCCACCCCATACCATAAATTGCCTAGCCGCACATTTTCGTTGGCGGCGTGCTGGTTATTGTCGCGGTTGACCATCGTCACGCAAATACCCGGCTTGTCAAGATCGTTGAAGATCAGCCCGTAAATGCGGTTGGAAGCACCGGTGCTGGGCAGGAAAACGCCCTGATTGTTGGTAAATTCCTTCAGCCCGTCAATGATGCTGCGAATTTCCGGGCGATCCATTGCCACTTTGGAGGCAGGGAAACCATTGGGGTCGCGCTTGACCTTGACGATTTTGGCATAGCGCAGCCGCGTTTCGTGGTCGGGTTCATCGTAGACAATGTGCCACCCTTCCTTGCGGATGTGGCCCTCAACGAGATCGAGCATTTGCTCCGGGTCATTGCCTTTGGCAAGACGAAAACCAAGTTCGGCAACGGCCGTTTTTGGAATCACATTGCTCGTTTTTTCCCCCACCGCCCCGCTTGCCAACCCTCGAATCGTCAGCGACGGCCACATAATGCGCTCGTTCAGCGATTCACCATTGCCCTCGGTAAAAGCCAGCCCCAACTCCTGCTTAAGCTGCCCATCAATATTGGGAGCCTGGCGAATTTGCGCCAGTTCAAACGGCGACGGCGGCTGGGTGCTGTCATAAAAACCGTCAATCAGCACCGTGCCGTCTTCGGCCTTCATCGAGGTTAGCAGCCGTGCCAGCATTTGGCCGGGAACGGGTGCCCAGTTGCCGTAATGGCCGCTGTGGAGGGCGCGGGTGGCACCATAGACGGTAAGCTGCATCCCCGTAACCCCCCGCGAGCCAAATTTGAAGGCGATGTCGTCGGTTGGGTAAACGGCTCCGTCGCACAGCAGCCACACGGTGATGTCGTCGAGCAAGTGGGCATAAGCGGCCAGATATTGGGCAATGTGGGGGGAGCCAGATTCTTCTTCGCCGTCAAAAAAGAGCTTGATGTTGGCGGTGTAGGGAAGGTTAGCCGTTTGCAGCGCATCAATTGCCCCCAACAGTGCCATAATCGGTGCCTTGTCGTCGCTGGCCGCCCGCGCATAAAGTCGCCACTCCGGGTTAATAGGCTCACCGGCTGGCGGAATGGAGATCGGTTTGCCACCCGCTTCCAGCGTGGCATCGTAGAGCGTAGCGGCAAATGGGTCTTGCGCCCACTCTTCTGGCACTACTGGCTGTCCGTCGTAGTGGACGTAGAAACAAAGCGTGCGCGTGGCCCCTGCCACCAAATGCTCGCCGTAGACAATCGGCGGCGCTCCCTCAATTTGCAGCTTTTGCATGGCAAAGCCGCGCTGCCCAAACTGTTCGATTAGCCAGTCGGCGTTGCGCTGGATGTTGGGTAGGTCGGAGGCGTGGTTGGGCAGGGCGAGAAATTGCGTGTAGTTGTGAAGTAGGTTGCTGCCGTTTTGTTGCAGCCAGCGTTGGGTGATGGAAACGGCCGTTTGTGTAGCCGAACGTTCATTCATTTTTCCAACTCGATTGAACCGCAGAGGACGCAAGCTAAACAAGATGGCGTTGTCATTCCCGCGAAGGCGGGAATCTATGCCTGGGCTAGAGATGGATGCCCGCGAGAGCGGGCATGGCACCTGTATAGTTACCTTCTCTTCACTTTGCGCCCTCTGCGGTTAAAGTTCCCTAATCCAGGACATCCAGCACCGTGCGATAGAGCGTATCCGCCCGCAGATCTTCCAGCGTGTGGCAAGGGGCATCCAGCTTTTCTGCCAGCAGCCGCGCCAACCCCTGGTCAAACGCCGCATGTTCCATGTTAATCACCACCGAGCGCACGCTTTCATCCTTGATCATCTCCGCCAAACGGTGGGCTTCCTGCTGCGGCGGCAAATCACTCAGGCTGACGTTGCCCGCCCCATCGGTCAGCAAAATCATCAGCGGCATCACGTCAGGGTGGGTGTATGATTCCTTGCGGAACACTTCAAGTGCCATCATCAACCCTGCCGAAAGCGGCGTTTTACCGCCTACGGCAATGTCAATCAACGCTTTCTTTGCCAACTGCACCGAGTTGGTGGGCGGCAGCACCAGATTGGCATCGTTTTTGTGGAAGACAATCAATCCCACCCGGTCGCGCCGCTGGTAAGCATCGGTCAGCAGCGACATGATGGCACCCTTGGTGGCCTCCATGCGCTCGGCCACCGCCATACTCCAGCTTGCGTCCACCACAAACAGGATGAGGTTGGCCGAACGGCGCACGCGAACTTTTTCGCGTAAATCTTGTTTGTGTAGCTTGAGTGCTACTTCGGAGCGGTCGCGGTTGATTTGGTGTGGGGCGGCGGCGCGGAGGGTGGCGTCAAAGGCGAGATCGGTTACTTTGTCGCCACGCGGGGTGCGTGCCTGAATATAGTGGCCTCGTTTGCGTTCAGTTTTGGTTTGGGAACGTCGGCCGGCGTGGTTACGGGTTAGCCGGTCGAGTTGGGTGTTGAGGCGGCGGGTGTTGAACTCCTGGGCAGACTGGATTTTCTGCCCACCTTCCCACCATTTACCCTCTTGCGGGGTTTGGGGAACGGTTTGGGGGCCGGCTTCCATTTCGGAAACCTCGGCCCCCTCGGTTGCTTCGCTATCGTCTAAGGCTTTTTTTTTACACTATCGGCATCGTTGTCCGATTCAATGGGGTCGCCCATCTCGCTGTCGCCCATTTCGCTTTGCACCTGCTCCAGCTTTTCTTCCAAATCATAGGCTGTAACCGTTTGATCCTGGAAGAGTCGGCCTTTGACACGGTGTGGCAGTGCCAATTCGGCGGCGAGGATGATGTCGGTATCGTTGATGCGGCTGCGCCCTTCAAAGGCGGCGTGAGCTTGGGCACCACGCAAGATAACAAGGTCGGCGCGGTGGCCGTCAATCTTGACGGAGGTGGTGAGACCGGCAATGGAGACGAGGTCGCGGCGGGAATATTTGACGCTGTTAACGATTTCGCGGGCGCGAGCAATTTGCTCTGATAATTGCTGTTCTTGCCCCTGCCATTCCTCGGCAAACCCTTCAGGGTCTACTTCGTAGGCGATGCGCCGCTCCATAATCTGGACGCGCATACGGGCATCGGGAATGCTGATGATGTTGACGGAGAAGGCGAAGCGGTCGAGCAACTGCGGCCGCAAATCCCCTTCTTCGGGGTTCATGGTGCCAATGAGAATGAATTTGGCGGGATGGGAGAAGCTGATGCCTTCGCGCTCAACGACGTTAACACCCATTGCTGCTGAGTCGAGCAACAGGTCAACGACGTGGTCGTCGAGAAGGTTTACTTCGTCCACATAGAGCAAACCGCGATTGGCGGCGGCCAAAACGCCTGGCTCAAAATGTTTTTCACCCTTTTGAATCGCTTTTTCAATGTCGAGCGTGCCGACAACGCGGTCTTCGGTGGCGCTAACGGGCAGGTCAACAAAGGGGGTGCGGCGCATGTCGTAATCAATGCGGCCGTTGTGATAACGTTGGGTGGTTTCATCGCTCCATTCATTGGGGCGGTCAGGATCATCATTAAAACGGCTGCCAGTCACGACTTTAATATCGGGTAATAGGGCAGCCAGCCCACGGGCGGCGGTTGATTTGGCGGTACCACGCTCGCCACGGATGAGAACGCCACCGATACGCGGGTTAATCGCGTTCAGGATAAGGGCGCGTTTCATCTTTTCTTGGCCGACTATGGCTGTAAATGGGAAAACGGCTCGACGTACCATTCATATTCTCCAACAAAATTTTCTTTAAAAGCAACCATTGGATTATACTTGATGGTGCTAACCTAGCAACCATGTTTGAGATTTTGTTCACAAAAGGATGTTGATGATGCGTGGATTGATTGTTTTGGTGGTGGGGTTAACGGCCGTTTATCTCCTCTTTGCCGTCCGCTCCCAACCGCTGCCCCCCCATCCGTTTTTTGCTGCGTCCGATGATGTGCTGGTTATTGCCCACCAGGGCGGTGAAGGGCTGCGCCCCAGCAACACCCTGGCCGCCTTTGCCAATGCCGTTGACCTGGGTGTAGACGTGCTGGAGACGGATGTCCATGCCACTGCCGATGGCGAACTGGTGCTGATGCACGACGACACTGTGGACCGCACCACCAACGGCAGCGGGTCGCTGCGCCAGATGACGCTGGCCCAGGTGCGGGCGCTGGACGCTGGTTACTATTGGACGGAGGATGACGGGCAAAGTTACCCGTATCGTGGTCAAGGTTTAACCGTGCCAACGCTGCGGGAACTGCTGATGGCGTTCCCCGATATGCGGTTTAACGTGGAGATCAAGCAGCAGGAGCCGCCCATGGCCGAACCACTGTGCAACCTCATCCGCGAGTTGGACATGGGGGAGCAGATGCTGGTGGCGTCGTTTAACGAGGCGGCGATTGTGGCGTTTAGAGAGGCTTGCCCGGAAGTGGCGACTTCGATGGTGCAGGCGGAGATCATCCCCTTTTTTGCCCTGAGCAAGCTGTGGCTGGGGGCGACGTATCAGCCGCAGGTGGAGGCGATTCAGGTACCGGAGTTTCGCGGGGGGATTGTGCCGTGGGGGGATTTGCGGGTGGTAAACGGCCGTTTCATCCGCGATGCCCAGCAACACAACATCGAATTCCACGTCTGGACTGTCAACGAAACCGGCGACATGCAGCGGATGCTCGATTGGGGCGTTGACGGTATCATCACCGACCGGCCGGACAGGCTGCTGGAACTTTTAGGAAGATAGAGATTGGTTATTGGAGATTGGAGATTAATGAGGGTACTCAATCTCCAATCTCCAACAACCAATAACCCAATGACAATGAGTAGACGACCCAATAACCCCTTTGCCCAACCCCACGGCGTGCTGGTCTTCGGCCATCGCGGTGAGCGCGGCCATTACCCGGAAAATAGTATGCTGTCGCTGCAAAAAGCGGTGGCGGCGGGGGTGGATGCGCTGGAAATTGATGTTCACATGACGACCGATGGGCATGTGGTGGTGATCCACGACGACACCGTTGACCGCACCACCAGCGGCCAGGGGTGGGTGTCAGCCATGACGCTGGCGGAACTACAAAGCCACGATGCTGGCTACCACTTTACGCCCGATGGTGGGCAAACGTTTCCCTTTCGCGGGCAGGGGCTGGTGGTGCCGACGCTGGCCGAGGTGTTTACGGCGTTTCCCGATTTGTGGATCAACATTGATCTGAAGCAGCACGATTTACAGATTATTGATCCCTTTGTACGGCTGCTGCACAAACAAGCGGTACTGGATCGGGTGGTGGTGGGGTCGTTTGATGGGGCAACGCTGGCAGCGTTTCGCCGCGCTTGTCCGCAGGTGCCAACGGCCGCTTCTGAGGCCGAGGTGCGGCGGCTGGTGGTTTTAAGTAAGCTGGGGCTGGGGCGGTTTTACCGGGGGCAGGCGCAAATGCTGCAAATCCCGGAGGTTCACGGCCGTGTGCGGCTTGTTACCCGCCGCTTTGTCCGCGATGCCCACCGCCACAATGTGGCCGTTCACGTCTGGACGATTAATGAGGCAGAAGATATGGCGCGGCTGATAGATTTGGGGGTGGATGGCATTGTCAGCGACTATCCGCGCCGTTTGCTGCGCCTGCTGGGGCGATAGACAGAAACATTGTGAGAGATTGCTGCTAACATCTGTGCTTGATGAATCAATTGCCTGAAAAACCACTGGGGAAACGGGGTGGTTGGGTGATAAAAACGGCCGTTTTTACCACCACCGTCGCCCTCACCCCCCTCATTTATGGCCTTCGCATTGAACCCCACAACCTCACCGTCGAATCCGTCATTATTCCCATCCCCCAGCTCCATCCCGCCCTGGAAGGATTTCGCATTGTCCAACTCAGCGATTTTCACCTTCATCCCCACACCCAACTGCCGCTGATCGAACGTGCGGTAGACCAGGCCAACGCCTTGCGTCCCGATCTCATCGTCCTCACCGGCGATTTTGTCCTCGATTTTATCGAATCTATTTTTGATTTGGCACCTGTGCTGGGGCGATTGAACGCTCGCTATGGGGTGTTTTGTGTGATGGGCAACCACGATGTCAAAATGAACGATATTATCATTCCGCGTGGGCTGCATGATGAACGGCTGCATGTGTTGCGAAACGACGGTGTTGTGCTGAAGGTGGGAGCGGGTAAGCTGTACCTGGCGGGGGTGGATGATGGGATTTACGGCCGGCCGAGCCTGTTTCATGCTATGACCAACTGGCAGCCAGACACCACAACCATCCTGCTGGCACACGAACCCGACTTTGCCGATGCCTATGCCCGCGACCCCCGCATTGCCCTACAGCTTTCCGGCCACACCCACGGCGGCCAGGTCAATTTGCCTGGCTATGGCCCCCTCATCCTGCCGCGCTATGGCAAAAAATACCACACCGGGCTGTACCGGGTGCAGCAGATGTGGCTCTACACCAATCGCGGCATTGGCGTGGGCGGCATCCCCGTCCGCTTCAACTGCCCCCCTGAAATCACCGAATTAACGCTTGTGTGTGAGTAGAATGATGATTGCTTGTTACTCATGCAGGTATGTTCTTTGGCTTGCAAGTAGCAAGTGGCAAGTAGCAAGTTCTGTTAGCAAACTGGACTTGCTACCTGTAACTTGCCACTTGTAGCCGATCAACAAAATATTGCGGTTGTATGAATGTAAAACGGCTAAATCTGTTGCTACTGATGTTGATTTTCCTTCTTCTTGTGACGAGTTGTGGAGCGCAGGGGGACACGTGGGCGCGGGTGGCAGAAGCCAGGGTGCTGCGGGTGGGCATTGACCCGACGTTTCCGCCGTTTGAGGTGGTGGATGAGAACGGCAATCCGTTTGGGCTGGACGTGGATTTGCTGCGGGCGGTAGCGGCGGATTTGGGGGTGGAGGCGCATTTTGTTTATTTTGGCTATGACGGGTTGTATGATGCGCTGCTGACGGGGCAGGTGGATGTGCTGGCTTCGGCACTGGTGGTGGTGCCGGAACGGCGCAAGGATTTTGCCTATAGCGACAGCTATTTTAATGCGGGGGAGATTTTGCTGGTGCCGGCCGCCAGTGAGATAACAGGTATGGCGGATTTAAACGGCCGTTCGCTCGCCGTCGAACTGGGGGCATACGGCCACGTGGAGGCCACCACCTGGGCAAAACGGCTGCCCAGCCTGACGGTACTGCCATTTTCCAGCCCGCAGGAGGCATTAACGGCCGTTGCCGAAGGCCAGGCCGATGCCGGGTTGGTGGACAGCGTAAGCGGCCGTTTGTTCCTGCGCGATGAACCCCGCCTGCGCCGCGCCGCCGAACCAGTGACGGTGGAGCCATACGCCCTAGTGGTGCGGGTTGATGACCAACTGCTGCTGCAAAAACTCAACGAGAGTTTGGCGCGGCTGGAAGCAAACGACACACTCAACGAGATTGTTCGCCGGTGGGTAGGCGAATAGTTTCCACAGTTATAAACTGATCTATGAGCGGGGAAGGGTGATGGTGAAGGTGGTGGCGTGGTGAGGCTGGCTGGTGGCGGTGATGGTGCCGTGATGGGCAAGCACAAGCTGTTTGACGATGGCGAGGCCGAGGCCGCCGCCGTCGCCATTGGTATGAGTGCGGGCGCGGTCGCCGCGCCAGAAGCGGTCAAAAATGAAGGGGAGGTCTTCACTGGCAATGCCTTCGCCGTTGTCGCACACGACAAGCTGCACGCTGTCGCCATTGGCTTCTGCCTTGAGCAGAATTTGGCCGCCGCCGTGTGTGTGGCGCAGGGCGTTGACGAGGAGGTTGCTGAGGATTTGCAGTAAACGGCCGTTATCCCCCATCACCACCACTTTTTCCTCCGGTAACGCCACCCCCAATTCGATCCCTTGCGCCTCTGCCTGCCCGCTAAAGCTGGTGGCCGCATCTTGCAGCAGTTCCGCCACGCTCACCGGCTCCAGATGCAGCGGCAGCCGCCCCATTTCCACCTGTGACAACGTTTGCAAATCATCAATCAGCCGCGCCAGCCGCCGCGTTTCATCCAGCGTGGCGTCAAGATGGTCGGGGGTGGGGTCATACACGCCATCCATAATGCCTTCCAAATTGCCCTGAATGATGTGGAGCGGCGTGCGCAGCTCATGCGCCACATCGGCCGTCAGGTTGCGCCGCTGCTGCTCCATGCGGGCCAGCTCCTCGGTCATGTGGTTGAAGGAACGGGCAAGCTGGTTAAACTGCCCCTGCGTTTGTTCGCTGACGCGCACCGTCAGATCACCCTGAGCAATGGCGTTGGAAGCGGCCATCAATTCGGCCAGCGGCGCGGCAATGCCGCGAAAGGCACGTCGGCCGACATAGGCCGCGATGAGTGGCAGGGTAAACATAAGGCCGCAGCCAGCCAGCCAGATGACGGCACCGAGGGGCGGCCGGCCGTGGTCAAAGCGGGTGGAAAAGAGAAAACCGGCAATAGCAAGGGCGGCCAGCAGCAGCAGTGCCATGATGCCAAAAATGGCGAGGAGGGAGAGGAAGAGAAAACGGCCGTTGTGCCGCCCCTTCCATTTGCCCCAATCCTGCCCGTGCCAATGGCCTTTCATGCGGCCGCCTCATCGGTAAAGCGGTAGCCAATGCCAAAGACGGTGAGGATGTAGCGCGGGTTGGCTGGGTCTTCCTCCAACTTGCGGCGCAAATTTTTAACGTGGGCATCTACGCTGCGGTCATAGCCATCATAGGCCACGCCATGCAGACGGCTTAGAAGTTGAGCGCGGGTGAAGCTTTGGCCAGGGTGCTGGGCAAAAACGGCCAGCAGGTTAAATTCGGTGCGCGAAAGCTCAACAGGTTCGCCGCCGCGAAAAACGCGGTACCCTTCGAGGTCAATTTCCAGATCGGCCACGCGCACCGTGCCGGCGTGCTGCAAATCACCGCGCACACGCCGCAGTACTGCCTTGATGCGAGCCACCAGTTCGCGGGGCGAAAAGGGCTTGCTGATGTAGTCATCGGCCCCCAGCTCCAGCCCAATGAGCCGATCCATCTCTTCGACACGGGCGGTTAGCATGATGATAGGCACATCGGATTCGCGGCGGATGGCGCGGCACACGTCGAGGCCGTCCATACCGGGCAGGTTGAGGTCGAGGACGACGAGATTGGGCTTTTCTTGGCGAAAAGCGGCCAGGGCATCGCTGCCGTTGCTGGCCTGCGCTACGCGATAGCCACCGCGCTCCAGGTAGTCGCGGGCGAGTTTAACAATTTTGGGTTCGTCGTCTACGACAAGGATGAGTTCGTTCACGAGGGTATTGTAACCTGAAAGAGAACAGGACGCAGATTTACCTGATGACCTGATTAGGAATGGGAATTAAATAACTGTCCATTTAGAAGTTCAACTTCTTCTGAGAAGTTGAACTTCTTGCGCCACTTATTTAATCTTCGTTCCTTAGTAAAATCTGTGTCGGTCAGAGAAATCTGCGTCCCGTTTTTCGTTTTCAAACTGGGTGTGAAGCGATTACTATCCTATTTTGATGTCGGGTTCGACATCTTCGGGGGATTTTTCGGCACCGGGTGCGTCTGCGCTGCTGGCTTCATCTTCTTTGCGGTGTCTGGCCCACGGGGGGCGGTGGCCTTTGTGATGATGCCGCCAGGGGCCGCCCCAGCCAAAGAATTTGAAGAGGCCGCCGATGATGAGGGCGAGGAGGGCGAATTTGAAGAACCCGCCGATGAGGAAGGCGAGGGGGAAGAAGCCCCAGCCAAAGCTGCCACGATCATGCCCGAAGTGGCGGTCACCGTGATCCATGCGTTGGCCGCGCTCGTTGGCTTGGCCGCGATCATTTGCTTGGGGAGGAACGGCCGTTTCTGACCCATTATTCCCCTTTGCCCCGCTGCTTTCGCCGCTGGTTGCGGCTGCCCGCTGCCCTGCGGCAAACCCATCCCGATAGGCAGCGTCATAGCTGCTGTGCCGGGCCATGCCTAGCGCCCCAAAAGCCAGCAAGGCAAGAAAAGCTCCTATAAAAAATCGTCTAAAGAACATTGGCTACTCCTTTTAGTCATTTACCAAACTGGTTGTTTCGCTTAGGGTTCGTTCGTTAATGACTTGGGATTTAGAAGTTCAACTTCTGAGAGAAGTTGAACTTCTAAATGGGCAAGTTATTGAATTCCCACTCTTGAAAGTCAACCAGTTTGTGTTGGTTACGTTACTTAAGGAGAGTATGGCGTGAAGTTGTGAAGAAGTTATGAAAGTTTTGGGGAGGTGTGATGAAGATTGGTGAAGGGGCAGATAAATGAGACTTTAGGCCAAAGCCAAGAATAAATGATCCAAATAGAACGACGTTTTTGGCTTTGGCTTGCGGCTTTTTCATCTTGAACAGGATCATTATTTTGCTGAAAAAGCCTTATGCTTCCAGCTTATCTGCCCCCAATGCTTGTTGCATGGTTTGGCTCATGTGGGGGAAAACGTGGGCTTTGAGGATATCGCTAATTTGTTGCAGGTGGCTGTGGTCGTGGTAAGGCCATTCGTAGAGAAAGTCGTAGGCGTGAAAGGTGCCGTATGAGGGGTAGGTACCGGTTTTGGCGAGCTGATCGGGGGTGAGGTGGGCGAGTTGGGGAAGAACGGCCGTTCTTCCCACCCTAAACTCCGCCAACAAATCCCCAATCGGTCGCGCCACATCGTTGCGCTCACTGGCAATCTGGTTCACAGGCACCGCCGGTATTTCCGGGTTGTTCCCCTCGACAATCAGCCAGATGCGGTCGGCAAAGGCCAGTTGGTCGGTGGCAATCAGATGCCCAAGCACTTCCTTGATGCACCAGTCGGCCGGCTGCGGCTGCCAGCACAGCAGTTTATCATCCAAATGAGCCAGCATCGCTTCCAAAACGGCCGGCGTCCCTTGTAGCATGTGGACAATTTCTTGCGCGGAAGGTTTCATAGGAATTCAATATGGGCAATTGCCCACCCCAAGAATGAAAATAGGACGCAACTTTACTGATTAAACTGATCAGTAAAATCAGGTAAATCAGCGTCCTATTTGCAGGGGAGTTACACGGCTCGCAAAGCCAGTCTATCTGAGAATGCTGGCAACAATCATCAAGCCAAAAACAACGATCACCAGAAGCATAAAAAGCCCAAAACATCCAAGTCGGGGAAGGAAAAACAGCCCTCTTCGCGGAATAAGGGGGCGCATCGGGCGCAGGATAGGTCTTCTTCTAAATCTGCCGGGGCCTCTCATGATGGATCTCCAAATTTTGTATCACCCTGTTCTACTCTTCCGCAATCAGAGCCGCTTCTAAAACTTCGGTGGCAAAACTGTGACCGGAGCCGACAATGGTGACGCTTTCAATGGTGCGCGGCGGCAAAAACCCTTGCCGCGCCAGTTCCTGGGCAATATCTACGTCATAGACATAAAGTTGTCCCAGCGTGGTTTGCAAATGGCTGCTTTGAATAACGGCGCATGAGAGGCAGGCACCGGGCGCAGTGCTGTCGTCAACAGTGCCAAAGCCATAAAAGCCTTGCTGCCAAATGCGGCTTACCCCTTCTTCATCAGTATAGTTGAGCCGGACAAACAGCGGGCATTCGCTGCCCTTAAAACCGCATACGCTCAGCTCCTGCTGTAAAATGCGGAAGGTGAGCAGCAATCGCACCGAGGTAAAATCGGCCACATCTTTGTTAATGGATTGCTGAATGCGAACATCAGCATGGCCGACGCCGGTGCGGGTAAACGATAGCACCTCCTCGCCATCGCGGGTGCTAACCTGGGTTTCGCCGCTGGGCTGGTCTTTTAGCTCCAGGTTCCAGGCAAAGGCGGCCCAGTTGTCCAATCCAGCGCTGAAATCACCGTTCTCGATGAGGTTCTGCTCCGGCGTGAGCGGGCCGCTGGGGGGTGCGTCGTTGATGACCACGGCTCGCTGCTGGGGCTTCAGGTCGAGTATGTGCTCCTGGCTCTGAATTTGGGCAGCACCTGACTGTACGGTTAGCTGGGTTTCGCTGTCGTTGGCTTCAATGGAATAGGTGCCGGGGGTGTTGATTTGGACAAGGCTTTGTGGGGTGGTGATGCTGAAGATTAACGGCCGTTGTTGAAACTCCGGCAGCGTCAGACGTAAACGGCCGTTTTGCAAATCCAGTGCCACCGCCTGCCCCGCATCACTCACCCCAAACCGGGGCGTAGACGCCTCCTCCAGCCACACCGACGTATTGGTGTAAATCTGTAGCCGCGCCAGCAGCCGCGAATTATCCGGCGGCGTGATAAACAAATTAGCCGTTCCCCCATCATCCGTCTGAATACGCGTACTTGGCTCAACCGCCAACTCCGCCTCACCTGCCAGCACCACCCGCCGCAGCACACTGCTACTCACACGCACCGACCCCTGGTTGGCCTGCACCGTGGCCGGCAAAAGCTGCTTGGCATTTTGAATAAACGCGCTAACGCTGACAGGAACCGCCACGGTAAGCGTTAGACAAACCACAAAACTGCCGATTAAAATGCCCCACGCCAGCCGTTCTCGCTGCGGAATAGGGGAAGATTTACTTGCTATGCCCACGACTGCTTCACCTGAAACGTTTTGAACTCATGCGTAGGTTCAAGCCACTGCACCTCAACGCGGCTTACCCTGGCCGAGGGTGATCCCTGGTGCAGAAAACCGAGCAACTGCTGTAATGCCGCATCCGACCCTTCGGCCACCACAAAAACGGTGCCATTGCGCTGGTTACCAACCCAACCCACCACCCCAACTTTTTGCGCCGTTTGGAGCGTGTGGTACCGAAAATAAACGCCTTGTACCAGGCCGTGGACAGTTGCTTCTAATCGCCTCATTGTTTGCGATTATATCAGCTTTCAAGAATCAGGATACTGGTGACAGCTATTGATTGCCAACCTATGCCTGCGCGGAGCTTTCTGTTACCTCGTCGGCCTTGTCGCGCCGCCAGCGTAGCCAGGCCGCCCACAGCAGCAGCGGAATTAGCGTCAGCCCGGCCATGGCAAACAGCGTGCCTGTAATGCCCAGCGGCGAATCGAGTGCGCCCCCTACGCCACCGGCAGCGGCGGCACTCATCAGGGTGAAAATGGCAAACTCGCTGGAAAAGACGCGCCCGCGCATTTCGTTGGGTAGCAGTTGCAGCAAAAGCTGGGTGGAGAACACCCAGGTGATGCCGCCGCCCACGCCACGCAGGACAGTGCCAAACAATACCGAGTAGAAGTTAAAAAGCGGTGCCGACACGGCCAGCCCAACGGCCGCTAATCCATAGCCAAGCAGAATGCCGCGCCGCATTTTGGTCTCATCGTCGCCGGTGAAGCGGCGAATCAAAATGGGGCCAAGCCCGGTGCCAATACCGGCAGCGGCAAACATTGCCCCCAGGCTAAAATTGCCGCCTTGCCCCCAGACAAAAATTTCTTCGGCGATCTTAACCTGAATCACCTGAAAGCCGCTGGATACAAACAGGGCGTTGGCTGATTTGTGCATGGCGATAAACAGAATGTCGGCATGGTTCCACAGATAGCGCAGGCCGTCTACGTATTGGGTCAGGGCGGCACGCAAGGTTTTGTCAGCTTGCCGTACCGCCTCTGGCACCTGGTAGGTGATGCGTGAGATGAAGAAGGCAGAGAGGATAAACGTCACTGAGTCAATGACAAAGGCGGGCTGGTTGCCCCACATGCCAGCCACCAGACCGCCCAGGGCTGCGCCAAAGGCGAGCATGACTGACCAGGTGGCGGAACTGAGGGCGTTGGCAGCTCCCAGTTCATGCGGTGAAACAATGTCGGGCAGGATGGCGTTGCGAGCCGGCTGAAAGAAACCGCTAATGGCAAGCTGGAGGGCGGTTAAGGTGTAGAGCAGCCACAGGTGCTGTGGTTCACGCACCAGCAGGAAGCCCAGGACGACGGCGGCACGCAGCACATCGGCGATAAAGAGAATCCATTTGCGGTTGTAGCGGTCGGCAAGGACGCCTGCCACGGGGCTAACCAGAAAGGGGGCTAACATCCGCACCACAAACAGACCGCCGATAGCCAGACCGGAATCGGAAAGCTGGCCGATGAGGGATGCGGAGGCGATTAGATTGAACCAATCTCCCAGAAAGCTGATGATTTGCCCAATCCACAGGTTGCGGAAATTGCTGTTTTGCCGAATCAGTTGTCGGTATCCAACTCTGTTATGACTCATGCTACCTCGCTGTTTGTTGTGCTGTGGCGGCTGGTTTGTGGCTGGCTGGTACGAAAAGAGATCTGCACCGGCCATAACCGACCATTCACATTAGGTATATATCTAATTGTGAAGTGTATCTAGTTTTGCCAGAAAAAAAAGCGGCGGGCAAAACCGAAATATTAATCGTTAGGTTGGGCTGTTAGGGTGTGGGCTGGGTGAGCCAACATGTAGTGGATTTATAACTGTAACGTTACTGTCTGTATCAGGAGATTGGCTCATGCCTACTGTAATCGCTGGCGATTTTATGTCGCGCAAACAACCGCTTTGGCTGTTTTTAACGGCCGTTTTTCTTTTCTCTTTCCTTCTTGTTCTCAACCGACCCGCGCTGATTGTTACCCAGCCCGTTAGCTGGCCGACGGCCATAACGGCAGAACAAGCGGCGGCAACGGCCGTTAATCAGATTGAACCCCTGGGCGACGGCTTGCAACTGACCCACCCGCGCCACGTGGCCCGGTTTGATGGCGACGGCTTCACCTTTACCCCGCGTTCGGGTGGGCCGGCGTGGCGTTGGCAGTTGGCCTATGTGGGGACGGAGCGTGGGGTATTAACGGCCGTTTCTGCCACCACACCCCAAAACAACGCCCTCAACACCATCACCTATGACCGGGGTGCCATCGTAGAGCAATATATAGCACGCAGCGGCAGCGTTGAGCAGCAGTTTTTGCTAACGGAAAGATTGCCACTGGCAGGCAGCGATCTGGTGATTCGCGGTACGGTAGCAAGCGGTGGGCAGTTTGAAACCACGGCAGCGGGCTGGGCGTGGCGGAACATCTCTGGGGTAGTGAGCTTGGGTGACGTGATGGTGCTGGATGCGCGTGGGGAGCAGCTTCCGGCGGAAATGCGGGTAACGGCCGTTTCGACGGAGATTGTAATAAACGGCCGTTGGCTTGAAACCGCCGCCTATCCCGTTCTCATTGACCCCGAAATTGGCAGCAACGACTTCCAAATCAGTAAAATGGGTGCCGATTATGAGTTTGATGCTGAGTTTCCGGCCGTTGCCTACAACACCACCAACAAAGAATTCTTTGTGGTTTGGGAAGGCGACACCGAAACACAGGTTCTAAGCAGCGGCGAGACCGAAATTTTTGGGCGGCGGCTCGATGGCATTACTGGCGCTCCCATTGGCGGCATGATTCGCATTAGCAACGTTGGCCCCGATGGTGCCAGCAGTAACGATGCCAGCCAGGCCGATGTGGTCTACAACAGCATCAGCAACGAATACTTTGTCGTTTGGTCTGGCGATGGCAACAACGGTGAATTTGAAATTTCCGGCCAGCGCATATCGGCCAACGGCCAGCAAATTGGTGACGACATTCTCCTCAGCGACATGGGGCCAGATGCCGACGTAAATTTTGACGCCGAAACCCCCGCCGTAGCCTTCAACAACAAAAACAACGAATATCTTGTCGTTTGGATGGGGGATGACATTGTTGATGGTGAAGAAGAAATCTACGGCCAGCGTGTGGCGGCCAACGGCACCGAAATCGGTGGTGATGTCCGCCTGAGCGACATGGGGCCAGACGGCGACGTGGAATATGGTGCGGCCGAGCCAGATGTGGCCTTCAACAGCGTCAACGGTGAATATCTGGTTGTGTGGCGCGGCGATGACAACACGGCACCCCACGTGAACGGCGAAAACGAGATTTTTGCCCAGCGTGTCAGCGGTGCAACGGGAGCCGAAGTGGGTGTCAACGACTTTGCTATTAGCGACATGGGTACCGAAGGCTCCTCATCATACGACGCCTTTCTCCCGCGTATTGCCTACAACACGCAAAATAACGAATTCTTTGTGGTGTGGGTGGCTGATGACAAAAACGGGACCCAGGTCAACGATGAAGTGGAAGTGTTTGGGCAGCGCATTAACGCCGCGACGGGGCTGGAGGTTGGAACCAATGATATGCGTCTGAGCAATATGGGGCCGGATGGCAATGTCAACTTTGAAGCCTTTGCCCCAGACGTGACCTATAACGTTGGCAATAATCAATATTTGGTTGTTTGGTATGGGAACACGCAGGCGGCCGGCCTCAACGAAGCCGAATGGGAAGTATATGGACAGCGTGTCAATGCTGCTACCGGTGTCGAAATTGGCGGCGATTTTCGCCTGAGCGATATGGGGCAGGATGGTGATGTGGCTTATGCCGCCATGTCGCCGGCCGTAGCCTATGGCAGCGGGCAATATCTCACCGTATGGTACGGGGATGAGTTTGGTGACGGCTATCTGGACGATGAATTTGAGATTTTTGGGCAGATGGTTGATGCCGAAACGGGTGCCGAAACAGGAGTTAACGACCGCCGCCTGACACGCATGGGGCCGGCTGGGTATCCCGATGCCGCTGCCATTACCCCCGATGTCGCCTTCAACAGCAAAAATAATGAATTCTTTGTCGTGTGGGCTGGCAGCGACAACAGCGGCGATCTGCGGATTGGCGAAGAGGAAATTTTTGGGCAGCGTATCAACGCCGTCAATGGCACCTTGCTGGGTGGACCTCTCCGGTTGAGCGATATGGGGCCGAACGGCGCCAAAAGCTATGATGCCGAAACACCAGCCGTTGCCTACAACCCCATCAACAACCAATACTTTGTAGTCTGGGCCGGGGACGATGACAACAACTTCCTGGCCGATGAAGAGTTTGAGATTTACGGCCAGCGGGTAAACGCCCAAAACGGGTTGGAGTTGGGTAGCGATATTCGCCTGAGCGACATGGGGCCAGACAGCAATCCTGAGTTCGACGCTCTGCTGCCAGATGTGGCCTTTAACAGCGTCAACAACGAATACCTGGTCGTTTGGGTGGGTGATGATGATACAGCTCCGCTAGTCAACGAGGAGTTTGAGATTTTTGGGCAGCGGGTAACGGCGACTGGCACCCAAATCGGCACCGATTTTCGTCTGAGCGACATGGGGCCAAATGGCGACATTGCCTTTAAGGCTGATGAACCGGCCGTTGCCTATAGCAGCGTTACCAATGAATACTTTGTGGTCTGGACGGGCGATGATGATATTGCGCCACTGGTAGACGGTGAAACCGAAATTTTTGGGCAGCGGATAAGTGGTACCATGGGGCAAGAAGTGGGCAACAACGATATGCGCCTGAGCGACATGGGGCCAGACGGTTCTGGCAGCTATGACGCTGAAGCTCCCGATGTGGTTTATAACAGCAATGCCAATGAATACCTGGTTGTGTGGTCAAGTGAAGACGATCAAGACAATATGGTGAAAGGCGAAATTGAGATTTTTGGGCAGCGGCTCAATGCCAGCACTGGTCAGCCCGTTGGCAGCAATGATTTCCGCATCAGCCACATGGCGCAGGATGGTAATGTGCTTTATGGTGGTTTTGCCCCCAAGGTTGCGTATAGCAACATGGTGAAAGAGTATTTTGTGGTTTGGCATGGTGATAACAACATTGCTGGCCTGGTAGATGAAGAATTTGAGATTTATGGGCAGCGATTGAGCAGTACGGGGGCGCCGGTTGATGCGCGAGTGCAGTTGAGCGACATGGGCAGTAATGGGGATGTGGCGCATCTGGCACTTGACCCGGCCGTGGCTTTTGCCACCACAACAGGTGAGTTCCTGGTGGTGTGGTCGGGTGATGATGATACGGCTGAGGAAGCGTTTAACGGGTTTGAGATTTTTGGGCAGCGGTTTGGCGCGACACGTTCGGTGTTCTTGCCGTTGATTATGAAGAAGTAGGGGCATATTGCATACGCCCAAAAATGGGACGCAGATTTTCCTGATTTGACTGATCAGGATTGTCTGCGTTCTGTTTTTATGCAAGGGGGGAAAACGGCCGTTTTCCCCCTTTTTTGCTGTCTCGTGCTATCATCTTGCCAGGAGAATGTGTGCTTATGAACTTTGAACTGTCCCCCACCCAACAGCAGCTTGTTGCCGACACCCGCGCCTTTGCCCTGGCCGAGGTGGCTCCGTATGCCGCCCAATGGGATGCTGATGAACATATCCCGCGCTGGCAAATTCAGAAATATGCCGATCAGGGATGGTTTGGCATGACCATGCCGCCGCAATACGGCGGGCGCGGCCTGACGGCACTGGATGCGGTGCTGGTGATTGAGGAGGTGGCAAAGCATTGTGGCGTCAGCGCCCGGCTGATTGTAGACCACAATTTTGGCGCGGTGGGGACGATTTTGAATTTTGGCACGGAGGCGCAGCGGGAAAGGGTGTTAACGGCCGTTTGTCGCGGCCACAAACTCATGAGCATTGGCATGACCGAACCCGAAGCCGGCTCCGCCCTCACCGATCTGACCACCTCGGCTGTCGAAGACGGCGACCATTATCTGCTAACGGGCGAAAAACGGTGGATCACCGGCGCGGGCGAACGGGAATATACCCTGGTTTACGCCCGCTTTGGCGGCGTGGCTGGGGCAAATGGCATTGGTGCGATTTTGGTTGAAGAGGGAACGCCGGGCTATGTTTATGGTCCGCGTATTCCCTCGCTGGGGGTGCGTGGCGTGCGCGAAGGGGTGCTTGGGTTTAACCAGGCACGGTTTCCCAAAGCTAACCTCGTTGTTCCCCCCGGCTCCGCCTTTGGCAATTTGATGTCGGCCTACAACGGGCAGCGGGTGGGGGCATCGGCGGTGGCACTGGGGCTGGCGCAGGGGGCGTTTGATTATGCCCTGGCTTATGCCGACCAGCGGCAGCAGTTTGGCAAGCGCATCACCGATTTTCAAAATACGCAGTTTAAGCTGGCCGACATGCTGATTGATTTGGAGGCAGCGCGGCTGTTGATTTACCGGGCGGCGGCGGGAGCCAAAGCGACGATTACGGATCGACAGGCGTCGAGCGTTGCCAAGGTGTTTGCTTCGGAGATGGCAATTCGTGTAACGAGTGCTGCCATTCAACTGCTGGGTGCTGAGGGATATGGTCGTCATCATCCCGTGGAGCGGATGTTCCGTGATGCGCGGGCGTTTACGCTGGCGGGTGGTTCGGCAGAGATTCAGCGGCTGGGGATTGCGGTGGGGGTGTTGAAACGGCCGTTACCGCAGTAGAAGCGGATAGGAGACACAACGCTGCTGTGCGGTACCAGCCAAGGAATGGAAATAGTTGCTGGTTGCTGGTTGCTGGTACAAGCCACGAACCACCAGCAACCAGCAACCATTGAGGAGTTTTGATGATGGAGAGTCACACTGTGGCCGAAGTGTATCGTGACGCGGTCGTTTCTGAAGAACTGTTTGACGCATTGGTGAACCGCAGCCTGGAGCCACGGCCCTCAACGATGTTGTATGACAAAATGGGAGCGTTGGGGCTGGTGGCGGGGTCGCTGGTGCTGGATGCTGGCTGTCGTGATGCTAAGCATACCTGTGAACTGGTGACGCGGTTTGGCTATCGGGTGGTGGGGGTTGATTTGGTGATGCGAAATGTGGTCAATGCCCAGCGGGTGATTGCCGAGCGGGGGATAGTGGGGCGGGTAACGGCCGTTCAGGGGGATATTCAGGATTTGCCGCTGCCAGATGGCGCATTTACGGCCGTTTGGTGCCGCGACGTGCTCGGTCACCCACCAAAATTACACCAAACCCTGGCCGAATTTGCCCGCGTGCTACAGCCCGGCGGCCGGCTGCTCATTTACGTTACCCTTGCCACCGACAAACTGGAGCCGCTGGAAGCGCAGTGGCTGTTTGAAACGCTGGTCATCACCCCGCAAAACATGTCCCATGCCTATCTAGAAGCCGGATTGTGTCAGGCCGGTTTTGCCATTGATGAGATTGACAGGGTGGACAGCGAATGGCGCGAATATTGGGAAGAAGATGGCACCTGCCTGAGCAGCCAGCAGCTTCTGCGGCTGGCGCGGCTGCGGCGCAACCGGGAGGCGCTTATTGCTCAAGTGGGCGAGCGCGATTATTTGACCGAGCTGGCCGATTGCCATTGGGGCGTTTACCAGATGTTGGGTAAACTTTGCCCGACGGTATATGTCGCCACAAAACGATAGCCGAGGCTTTCGCACCTGCCGCTTAAACAGACGTGAGGATTGGAATCCTCGGCTACGAGACACAACAATGAGGAAGAAAGTAATGAGTCATTGGGAAACTTATTTAAATGAAAACCAGGATCGCTTTGTTGCCGAGCTAATTGACTTCGTGCGCATTCCCAGCATTTCCAGCCTGCCAGAGCATACGGCCGATGTGCAGCGGGCGGGAGAATGGGTGGCGGCGCGGCTGCAAACGGCCGGTTTGGAAAACATCGAAATTATGCCCACCGCCGGGCATCCCGTCGTCTACGCCGACTGGCTCCATGCCCCCGGCCAGCCCACGGTGCTGATTTACGGCCATTTTGACGTGCAGCCGGTTGACCCATTGCACCTGTGGGCGCGGGATCCCTTTGACCCGGTGGTAGGAAACGGCCGTATTACCGCCCGTGGTGCTTCTGACGACAAAGGCAATATGTTTGTGCCGATTGTGGCCATGGAAGCCTTGCTTCGCAGTCGCGGCCGCCTGCCCGTCAACATCAAATGTTTGTTTGAAGGGCAGGAAGAGATTGGCAGCCCCCATTTGCCGCCGTTTATCGTCGCCAACAAGGACAAATTTAGCTGCGACTACATTGTTAGCTCCGACGGCAGCCAGTGGAGTGAAAGCCAGCCATGCATCTGGCTGAGTACGAAGGGGCTTTCGGCACTGCAAATTGACGTGAAGGGTGCCAGAGGTGATTTGCATTCCGGCGTTTACGGCGGGGCGGTTGCCAACCCCATCCATGCTCTGACCCACATTTTGGCCTCAATGCGCAGTGGCGATGGCAAAATTCTGGTTGATGGCTTTTTTGACGATGTGGTGCCGCTGTCGGATGATGACCGCGCCAAAATTGCCCAAATCCCCTATGATGAAGCTGAATTTACGGCCGATTTGCAGATTCCGGCGGTTTATGGCGAGCCAGGCTACACCACCTATGAGCGCAGTTGGGCGCGGCCAACGCTGGAAATTAACGGGGTATGGGGTGGTTTTCAGGGGGATGGGGTGAAGACAGTGCTGCCGAACGAGGCGCACGCCAAAATTACCTGCCGTTTGGTGGCAAACCAGGGGCCGGACAAAATTGCTGAGTTGATTCGGGCGCACGTAGAGCGGGTGGCTCCACCGGGGGTGACGGTGACGGTGACGCAGCTTGCCAGCAAGGCTGACCCGTACCTGATGGCAAGTGACCACCCGGCAAACCTGGCGGCGCATGAGGTGTTGGAGGAACTTTACGGCCGTTCGCCTTTCTATGTGCGTACAGGAGGCAGCGTGCCGATTTACCGGCTGCTGCTGGATAACCTGGGGGTCTATCCGCTCACCTTTGCTTTTGGGCTGGAGGATGAGAATTTACACGCCCCTAATGAGTTTTACCGCCTGGGCAGCTTCCGGCGCGGGCAGCAAGGATACTGCATGTTGCTGGAGCGGCTGGGACGCGAATAAGTTAGGGGGCGGGAGCCATTTGTTTACTGGCGAGTGCGGCAAATGATTGCCGCAAGGCCAGGTCTTCAATCTGGCTGGAGATAAAGGTGGCAATTTCCTCGGCCTCCTGTCGCTGCTTTGCGGCCAGGGCGTTTGTTTCTGCCATTTGTGCTAGCCGGGCCAGGGTTTGCCACAGAATGCGCCTTGAACCGAGGTGCTGAGCGGCGTTGGCGGCATCACGCAGGGCTTCATGGCCGATGCGCGTTTGTCCAAGTGCCAGCAGCGTTTCCCCTTGCAGCAGCAGCAGTTCTGGCACAAAGGCGTGGAGGCCATATTTTTGCAGGCATTCCAGTCGTTCATCAATAAGCTGGGCGGCTTTGGTGTAGTCGCCTTGGGCAAAGGCGAGTTGGCAGGCGACGAAGGGGACAAGGGGCGGCCAGAGGATGTCTAGGTTGTTGAGGGGGGTGGTGATGGCAGAAACGGCCGTTTTCGCCCCTACAACATCCCCGGCCAGCAAACAAACTCGTGCCAACGCCGCCAGCGCATACGGGCGCGTGTGCGGTGCCACCTCCTCGGCCCTTGCCACCGCCAGCTTTGCCACCGCCAACCCTTTTTCTGTGGCTCCCAGCCCGCCATAAACCAACGCCTGATCGGCGCGAATGCTGACCTGGGCAAAACTGAAGCCTGATTCTTCTCCCCAGCGAATCCCATCATCCATCAGCCGCAGCGCCTGGCTGGGCTGCCCCAACTCCCAATACGCATTGCCCACATACCAGCGACTGTAAGATTGTCCCCAAATGTTGTGGATGGAGCTACTGACAGCATAGGCTTCATCGGCAAAGGCGATTGACTGCGCGTAGTCACCGGTATAAGCCGCCACAAAACAGCCCGTTGACAGGCTGTCGGCCAGCATGGGCAGGTTGTTGATTTGTCGCCACAGCCCGATGGCCTGTGTTAAGCATTCCTGTGAGGGTGCCGACAGTCCCAGCGAGCGGTAGACATGGGATAGATCATTCAGCGCAAACGCTTTTTGCTCTGGCAGATCAAATGGCTGCAAGAGTGCTAATGCCCGTTCACCGCGCTGCTGCGCCTCACTCATTTTGTCGCTATAACGGTACAAATTGAGCAAATTCCAGTTGATTTTGGCTTCAGCTACGGCATCGCCCAGTGTTTGTGCCAGCGTTAGCCCGCGCTGCGAAAGCTGCTCGCCAATTGCCTGATTGAAGAAGGGGGTTCCAGTGCAGCGAATTTGTCCCTGGTTCACCAGGGCCATCAAGGCCATGTGTGGGGCTTGCAACTGCTGCGCCGTTGTTTCCATGGCCTCATAGAGGGCAAGGGCTTTGTCAACCTGGGCGTTTAGCTCCAGCGTGCGTCCCAGGTGGGTGTACAGGTCGCTGATCTTTGCCAGCCGTTCGGGGGTTGGGGCGGTCTGGGCAAGCTGGAGCTTGAGCGTGAGAGCTTGGTTGTAGTAGGTGATGGCCTCGGTGTTGGCATAGGCGGCGGCGGCGATGTCGCCAGCCTGCCGCCAATAGCCGGCCGCTTGGGTGATGTCGCCAGCCTGCTGCCAATGGTGGGCCAGAATGGCGGCGGTTTGGTTGAGGTCGGGGCGGGTTTGGGTGATGGTTTGGGCAACTTGCCGGTGCATGATTTGCTGCTGGACGGCGGGGATGTCGAGCAGTAGCCCTTCACGCAGTTTGTCGTGGGCGAAGCGCCAGCCGCCTTGGTGGAAATCAAAAACGGCCGTTTCGCCACACGCCAGCAGCCATGCTTCCAGGTCGTGTTGGGGGAACAGGTGCGCCAATACGGCCTCGTCAATTTGCCGCCCGACGATGGCTGCCATTTCCAGTAACGGCCGTTCTGAGGCTGGCAACTGTTCTAAACGCCGCTGCACCACCGCTTGCACGCCTTGTGGGAAGAGATGTTGTGGCAGCGGCTGGCTGCCAATGGCGGTCAGTCGGCCGGCTTCCTCGGCCAATGTGCGGACTGTTTCCACTAAAAAGAAGGCGTTGCCCTCGGTTTCCTGCTGTAGAAAGGTGGCAATTTCGGGGCGGTTGGCTAAATCGCCGAGCATGGAGTGGGTGAGCTGGGAAACGGCCGTTGGGGACAAACGCGGCAGTGGCAAAAGTTGGGCATCGGGTACCTCCTCTGGCAAATGGGGGGCTTCATCGGCGCGGTAGCTGCCTACAATGAGCAGGGGCATGGTTGCCAGCCAGGGCTGTAAATGGCGCAGCACAAACAGGGCTTCGTTCGCCCACTGCAAATCTTCCAGCAGCAGCAGCAGGGGCTGGGTTTGCTGCCGAAACAGGGCTTCAATGGCTTCCAGCAGCCGCTGCTGCCCTGCATCGCCGCTCAGGGTTGGCGGCTGGGGGATGGGGCGACCTAACAGCATCTCGATGTCGGGGACGATGGTTTTTAGCACGCTGGCCGTGTAATCATTGGGTTCTGCCAGCAGCAGCAAATTGCGTAAGATGGGTTGCCAAATTTGATAAGAGGAGCTGCCTTGTTCGCCGCTGGCCTGGCCTTGCAGCACCACACTGCCTTCAACCAGGGCGCGGATTCGCAGCTCGTTGAGCAGCCGTGATTTGCCTACACCGCTTTCGCCACCCACCAGCCACAGACTGCCTTGCCCGATGTTGGCGATGTGTAGAGCCTGGTGGAGGGCGGCCAGTTCGTGTTCGCGCCCAACGAAGGCGGCGGCCTGGAGATAACTTTCACGGATGGCCTGGGTTTCGGCCGGCAGTGGTTGGCCGATGGCGGTGCTGAGAGCGATGATGGCACTTGTTGCCTGCTGATAACGCTCTTCGGGCTGCTTGGCTAACAGGGTGCCGATGACGTTGGCTATGGCGGGGGGTAAGCAGGTCAGGTCGGGCAGTATGTCCAGAATTTGGCCGATGAAGTCGGGATGATCGCGGTTGAAGGGATAGTGGCCTGCCAGGAGTTCATAGGCCAGAACGCCAATGGCGTAGAGGTCTGATGCTTCACTGGGGGGTTGTTCCAGGAGCAGTTCGGGGGCGACATAGTACCAGCTTCCGGCGGAGATGCTGGATTGTCCTTTGATGACGGCTAGGCCAAAGTCAAGTAGGCGGACGTTGCCCTCGACGACGAGGACGTTTTCGGGCTTGAGGTCGCGGTGCAGAATGCCGCGTCGGTGCAGGTAGGCTACGGCTTCGAGCATTTGCTGGATGAGCCGGATACGTTCGCCAAACGGCCGGCCGCTGCCAGCTTGTAAAATGGTTTCGGCGTTTGCCAGATAGGGCATAGTGAAGTAGGGCTGGCGGTTGGTATCGAAACCGTAGTCAAGGACGGTGATGATGTGGGGGTGGCGCAGGGAGGCGACAGTTTGAAATTCGTGCGCTAACAGCAGCCGGATGTTGATGGAGCTGTCTGATAGGGATATGCCTGTTAATAATTCTTGCTCAGAGGACAGCTTGACTTGTTTGAGGGCAACGCTGGTGCCGGTAAGGCGGTCGGTGGCGCGGTAGACGATGCCCATGCCGCCCTGACCTATTTTTTCGTGGATTGTGTAACGGCCGTTAATCATGTTTATGCAAACTTCTTTTCATAAAGCTGGATAATTTCCCGATGTTCAGGCACGTTATCCAGGAATGAGTGGCGTTGGGCTTTATGTTGCAGCAGCGCGGCGCGTGCTTGTAAAAGGTGGTAGGCTTGGTGCAGAACGGCCGTTTGCCGTTCATCCCCCAGCATCATTAAACAGCGGTAAAACAACAAATACAGCTCCATGACATGCTCGCTTCCTTTAACTTCCGGGTCTTGCGCTAAAAAGTCAAACAGTTGCTCAAGCAAATGCGCAACATGGGTACGTTGCTGTAGCCCAATGTGCAGTAGCCCCAGCGTTGCTTTTACAATGGCCGGCCGTTGGTTTGCCTGCTGGTTGACGGCCAAGGCCTGTTCATAATACGATTTTGCCTCGTTATATCGTTGCTGCAAGTCATACACATGCCCCAAATTGTTGAGAATGGCACCCTCGCCCCATCGATCCTGAATCCCTTGCGTTAACGTCAGCCCTTCAAGCAGATAGGCTGTGGCTTGATCCGTTTGCCCCTGGGTAAATGCCAGCCGCCCCAAATTGTTAAGTGCCAACACTTCGCTGCGCCACTCATGTACATCACGGGCAATTAGCAAGCTGCTTTCGTAATACTTTCGGGATGCGTCGAACAGCCCTAGAATGTAGGTGACAACGCCCAAATTGTTTAAGAGAGGAATTTGTTCTCGCTGGCTGCCAAGCTGCCTGGCACTCTCCAACCCTTGTTCATAGTAGATTTGTGCCTGGTCGCATAGCCCCATGCTGTAGGCAACGGCTCCCAGGCTGTTATAGGAACGTGTTAGCCCGATTATTGACTGGATCGCCTTGTAGCTGGCAAGGGCGGCTTGAAACTGTTGCTCGGCCTGAATATGTTGAGCCTGATAATAAGCAATCATTCCGAGACTAATATGTGCCTTTCCGACCCCCATGTGATTCTCAAGTTTCAGATACCGTTCAAGGCTTTGCCTTGTTGTTTCTTCGGCCGCAGCATGTTCTCCCAAGCGTATGAGGGCATTGCCCAGAAGGGCATATCCTGCTGCAATTCCCGCTTCGTAATTGATCTTCTGTGCTTCGGCAATGGTTTGCCGGGCATGGGCAACGCTGAGGGTGCTGTTTCCCTGACGTTCGGCACGTTCAGCTTGCCGTTGGGCGACTAGCACTTTGGCTTCGGGTTGCTGTACATGTTGTGCCAGTTCTGCCAGCCGGGCCAGGCTCGCTTCACGTGCTGGTTCGTTGCCTAAAATTTCCCATGCCTGTTCTTGCAGCAGCAGGGTTTGGAACAACTCATCGTTGGTGGTGGCGGTGGCGATGGCACGGGTGAGATGACCCAGCGCATCTTGATAGGCATATTGTTGGCTGGCAAATTGGGCTGCCTGATAGCGAGAGGTGTATTCGCGGGTGTGGTTGCCTGCTTGCTGCCAATGGTGGGCAAGGATGGCTGCCTGGTCGGATTGGCCGGGGTACAGTTGCTCAATGGCGGTGGCAACGGTGGCGTGGTGCTGCGGTAGATGGGTGGGGGGGATGTCGGCAAGAACGGCTTCACGTAGTTTGTCGTGGGCAAACTGCCATTGGTTGTTTTCGATGACGAAAACGGCCGTTTCATAAACGGCCGTTAACCATTCATCCAACCCGCCATCTCGTTGCAAATGCGACAATAGACGCAAATCTGGCTGCCGCCCCATCACCGCTGCCAACTGCAAAAGCGGCTGGTGCATAGCAGCCACACGCTGTAGCCGACGGCGCACAATTTGCTGCATTTGGTCAGTAAACACATGCTCTGGCAGCTCTTGTTGCCCAATGGCACCCAGTCGGCCGGCTTCCTGAGCCAAGGCACGTACCACTTCTACCACAAAAAAGGCGTTGCCCTCTGTTTCCCGTTGCAGTAGCGTCAGCACCTTGTGGCTTTGTCCCACTTCGCCCAACATCGCCTGGCTCAATGTTGCCATGTCGGTTGCCGAGAGTCGTCCCAGGGACATGTGGCGGCTGTCGGGTAAATCGGTCATTAGTTGGGTCACATTTTCATGTGGCTCATCGTCCCGATAGGTGCCAACTATAACCAGGGCTTGGCTGTTGAGGTGACGAGCGATGGTCAGCAGCGGCAGCAGGCTGACTTGCGTCCACTGTAGATCTTCCAGCAGCAGCAGGACGGGTTGCGTTTGCTGGGTAATTAGCTGGGCAATGGCGCGATAGAGTCGCTGCTGCTGGGAGGTGCTGTCCAGTTCTGGGGCTGGCGTAACGGGATGGCCAAGGAGGTATTCGAGATCGGGTACTAATGGTAGCAGCACGCTGGCAGTGAGTGGGTCAACGTTGGGGGTGATGAGCAGCAGCAGACGCAGCAGGTTGCGCCACAGTTGGTAAGGCTGCCCGCCGCCTTCACGTACACCATTGCCTTGCAGCACTAAGTAACCATCTACCAATGCCTGAATCCGTAGTTCGTGGAGAAGGCGCGATTTGCCAACGCCGCTTTCACCGCCGATTAACCAGAGGGAACCTTGCCCGACAACGGCCGTTTTCAGGGCTGCCGTTAGCAGATGTATTTCTTTTGTGCGTCCTACAAAAGTGGCGGCTTGCAGATAGCTTTCCTGAACGGCCGTTGTTTCTTCTGGCAGCGGTTGCCCTAAAGCGTGATTGAGTGCAGCAATGGTGGCGACGCTGTTTGGGCGAACATTGGGCTGTTTTGCCAGAAGCTGACTGATAACGGCCGTTAACCCCTGATTTGCGGTGCCATCAGCCATCTTCCCCCAATCCGGCTCCCCCGCCAAAATCTCCCCAATCGTGTCCTCGGCGTAAATGTCAAACGGATGCGTACCAGCCAGCAGCCGGTACGCCAGCACCCCAACCGTGTAGAGATCGCTGGCTTCGCTGGCCGGCTGCCCCAGCAGCACCTCCGGGGCCATGTAGAGCCAGCTACCGACGGATTCGGTGGCCTGCTCCTTGGCCGCCGCCAGCCCAAAATCCAGCACGCGCACGGTGTCGCCCACCACCAGCACATTGTCAGGCTTGAGGTCGCGGTGCAAAATGCCGCGCCGGTGCAGATAGGCCAGGGCTTCGAGCATTTGGATGAGAAGGGTGATTTTTTGGGGGAGAGAACGGCCGTTTGCCGCCGCCACAATCGTTTTTGCCCCTTCCAGATACGACATCGTAAAAAACGGCTGCTGCTCTTCATCAAAGCCATAATCCAGCACGCTGATAATATTTGGGTGACGCAGCCCAGCCAGCGTTTGAAACTCATGTGCCAGCGCCAGCCGCAGCTCGCGGTTGCTTTGGGAAATGGGCTTTGAGGCAAACATGATCTGCTCGACGGGCAAAAAGACCTGCTTGAGCGCAACAATTTCGCCCGTCAGCCGGTCGGTGGCGCGGTGGACGATGCCCATGCCGCCTTGGCCTATTTTGTTGTGGAGGTGGTAACGGCCGTTAATCATCTTGTTCTTTCTCAGATTGAGTGTGGGGCACGACTGGTTTCTCTGTCAACCGAGCATACAGCCGCACAAGCTCCCGATTTTCTGGCACCTGCGTCAAAAACTTTTCCCGGCTAGTCTCGGTGGCAATGTTAGCAGCTCGTTTTTGCAGTTCGGCGTGGGCTAGTTGAATAACGGCCGTTGCCCGCACATCTTCCAACTGTCCAAGCGTTTCATGCAAATGCAAGGCACTAACTGCCCATTCCCATTCCCCCTCAAACGCCTTGGTTTGCAGATGGTGCCACGCCTTCGCTGCATAGGTTTGTGCCTTGTCCAAATAGCCTAGCCGGGCAAAGGCGGCAGCCAAGCCAGCCCAGGATTCGACCAAGGTTGGCGTTTGACTAAGATTGATCTGCAAAGATTCGGCCGTTTGATAAGCAGCCAGTGCGCTTGCATCGTCGTTGCTATCCAGCAGCAAATGTCCCAACATATTCCAGGTGTACGCTTCTGACCATCTATCATTTAGGGTCTGTTTCTGTGCAATGGCCTGTTGCAAATACGCCTTCGCCTGTACCAAATCTCCTTTCTTGTGGTAGGCCACGCCAATATTGTTCAGCGCGTTGCTGTAAGTTAGCCAGTTGCCTGTCTGACGGCATAGAACCAGACAATCTTTTAATGTGATAATAGCCTGTGGATACACACCCAACCTAGAATATAAAACCCCCATATTGTTCTGTGCCAAGGTTTCAGCATACACATGCCCCAATTGTTGTGCCACGATTAACGATTCCCGAAAATATGTTTCCGCTTGCTCATACTCACCTAGAGAAGTGTACCGGGCAGCCAAGTTGCCCAGCGTCGTTTGAGTGGCACTGGTTGCTCCTTGCGCCCGACCAACCCGTAAATTTTCTTGGTGGTATTTGACGCTTCGCCAGGATTCACCTGCGAAACTTGTTAGAGCTGCCAAAATATTCGTCAAATGGATTTGGGCGATAGGATCGTTTATTTGCGGTAACAGAGATTTTGCCCTTTCCAGTGTCTCAAATCCCTCTGCCAGATCACGACGTGTGCCGACCACGATTGCCCAACCCGTTAAGGCATCAAACTCAAGTGCCGCTAAATCATTAGCCCGCGCCAGTTCCGCTGCCTCAACATATGTCGCTTTTGAGGTGTCCAAGTCTCCAATCCGATAGTAAAATTCACCTTTTCGGTTCAAAATGTGAACCTGCTTTTCGGTGTCTCCCAACGCTTGGCCTAGCTTGGTTAAGTCGTGCAACGTCTCTTGCTGCTTGGCCACGTTTGCCATAAACCGATAGGCATTAAAGCAGGCAAGCTGCAGAGTGTACTGCTTTTCCAGTTCTGTAGGCGCGGTCAGTTCGAGTGTTTGGTTATAGTAGCGCAAGGCATCCTGATGGGCATACTGGGCTGCGGCTTGCTGCCCAGCCATTTCGGCATAATGTCGCTCTTTTTCCACGTTTTTCGCCGCCTGCCAATGGTGAGCCAACGGCACGGCCATTTGTGCATCATCAGGATGGATGGTCTCGATGGCGGCAGCTACTTCACCGTGCAGACGTGCCTTTTCGGCTGGCGTGAGCTTGTCCAGCAGCCCATCCCGAATTTTGCCGTGGCTGAATTGCCAAACGCCGTTTTGCACGTCGAGAACGGCCGTATCTGCACACAGCGGTAGCCATTCATTTTCCACGTCCAACCCGCCGCTTAGCTGCTGAATCAGGGGGATTTCGAGTTCGCGGCCGACAACGGCCGTTTTTACCAACAGTTCTCGCGCTTCATCCGGCAGCTTACCCACCCGCCGCTGCACAATATCCTGAATACCGTTTGGCAACAGCGTCTCTGGCAGTGTCATTTGGCCGATATCGCCCAACCGTCCGGCCTCGTCGGCCAGTGTCCGCACGACCTCCACTGCAAAAAAGGCGTTGCCTTCTGTTTCCCGTTGGAGCAGTCTCTGGATGCGTTTATCCCGACCGACATTGCCCAACATGGCGGCACTCAGGTCAGCCATCGCCGCTGCTGACAGGCGTGGTAAGGGTAAGTGAATGACATCGGATAGTTCTTCAGGCAGGTGGGGTCGCTCATCGCTGCGGTAGCTGCCCAGGATAAGCAGCGGATAATTTGCAACCAACCGTGTCAGGTAAGGCAGCGGCAGCAGGCTGGCGTGGGCGAGGTGTAAATCTTCGAGGATGAGCAGCAACGGCCGTTTGGCTCGCCAAAACAACCGGGCAATGGTGGTAAACAAGCGCACCTGTGCCGCGTCTTCCTTCAGTTCCGTAGCCGGTGGTACGTCTCGTTCCAGCAGTTGGGCCATATCTGGTACCAGTGGCAGCAGCACACTAGCCGTTAGATCATCAACCTCTGGCAGTGTCGCCACCAGATGGCGCACGGGGGCGCGCCATGCCTGATAGGGCAGGCCGCCATCTTCCATCGTTTGGCCGTGCAGCACCTGAAAGCCGTTTACCAGTGCATGAGTACGCATTTCGTTGATAAGGCGCGTTTTGCCGACGCCGCTTTCGCCACCAATCAGCCAAGCCGCCCCCTGTTTGTCAGCGGCTTTTTGCAAGGCCTTGGTAAGTTGAGCCATTTCGGCCTCTCGTCCCACAAATTTGGCCGCTTGGAGATAGCTTTCGCGGATAACGGCCGTTTCTTCTGGCACTGCTTGCCCCAACGCACTGTAAAAAGCAGCGATGACCTGGTTGGCCGACGAAAACCGCTCAGCAGGCTTTTTGGCGAGCAGGGTGCGGACAACGGCCGTTAATTCCTCTCCACCCTGTATTTTTGTCCAATCCGGTTCCCCTTCCAAGATTTCGCCAACGGTATCCTCGGCATAGAGGTCAAACGGGTGGGTGCCAGCCAGCAGTTGGTAGGCCAGCACGCCGACAGCATAGAGGTCGCTGGCTTCGCTGGCTGGTTGACCTTGCAAGACTTCAGGTGCCATGTAGAGCCAACTGCCAACGGAGTCGCTCGCTTGTTCTTTGGCGGCAGCCAGCCCAAAATCCAGCACGCGCACCGTGTCGCCCACCACCAGCACGTTGTCGGGCTTCAAATCGCGGTGCAAAATGCCGCGCCGGTGCAAATAGGCCAGGGCTTCGAGGGTTTGGAGGAGGAGGGTGATTTTTTGGGGGAGGGAACGGCCGTTTGCTGCCGCCACAATCGCCTGGGCATTCTCCAGATACGACATCGTAAAAAACGGCTGCCCGTTTTCATCAAAGCCATAATCCAGCACGCTGATAATATTGGGGTGGCGCAGCCCGGCCAGAACCTGGAACTCATGCGCCAGCGCCAGCCGCAGCTCGCGGTTGGTTTGGGAAATGGGGCGCGAGGCAAACAGGATTTGCTCGACGGGCAGAAAAACCTGCTTCAGGGCAACAATCTCGCCCGTCAGCCGGTCGGTAGCGCGGTGGACAATGCCCATGCCGCCTTGGCCTAGTTTGTTGTGGAGTTGGTAACGGCCGTTAATCATCTTACACCTTGCTACCTTGTAGAGAGTCGAGTAAATCTTGGGCGACATCCTGTAACGGCTGCCCAAGCAGTCGTTGGCTCACCTCCTCATAGACTGAAACCCCTAGTTTAGTACGTAGTTCAGCTTTGAGCGGTTCTCTATAAAGCGTACGCATTGCTTGATCATCAAAACTGCCCTGAGCATCTAACAGCCCACAAAGCGCGGCGGCTCGCTCAAGATCACCTTGTCGCGCATACAGATTGGCAACACTCGTTAAGGTATTGATACGCAAGCGTCCAAGGTTGTTTTGCTGGACAAGCGTGAGTGCCTCCAGCAAATCTTGCCAGGCTGCCGCCGGGTCAGTTTGGGCAAAGGCTCGCCCGGCAAGGGCATCTACCAAAACGATCACCTCTGTATCCCGTGCGGTCTCAACGGCCTGGTTACAGGCCGCCAGAGCGTCAGCCTGGTTGTTTTGCGCCAGCCGTAGATAGCCAAGCCAAAGCAATGCCTCGGGTTTATAGAGCCGATTGCCGAGGACATCAGCCAAAGCCAGATTTTCCATAATGCAACGTTCTGCTGCCTCGTAATCGCCTGCAACCAATTCCACAACCGTCATGCTGTTTAGTGCCAAGCCCAACCATGTTCCCAAATCCATATCGCGCTGAATCTGGATGCTCTCCTCGACATAGGTACGAGCCTCGTCCCAGGCTCCACGCGCCAGAGCATTTGCACCCAAATTAGCCAGTTGAATAACAACCCCGCGCCGATCCCCATTACGCCGATCAATTTGGTAAGAATCAATATAGTATTGATAGGCACCAACATAATCCCCTTCGTCGGTATACCCCTCACCTAGATTGTTGAGCGCAATGGAAGTAAAGGAATCATCTCCAATCTGGCGTGAAATAGTTAAACATTGGTGATAATAAGAGCGGGCTTTAGCCACATCCCCCAATGCGTCAAAGGCTAACCCTAGTTGGTTCAGGCTACGCACCAAGCCAGACATATCTTCCATAGCATGGCTGAGGGCAAACGCTTGATTAGCATGTTCGAGCATTACTTGTTGCCTGCCAAGTTGCCAGGCGACACGCGCCAGACCGCTGTGCGCTTGCTGTTGCAGTTTGGAAAGCCCCAAGGTCTGAATTTGGGGAAGGGCTTGCTCCAGGCAATGTTGGGCGGTGGTATATTCGCCCAGTTCATGATATGTACTGCCTTGCTCGATAAACAACGCTAATTGGGTGGAGACATCCTGAAGTTGTTCCGCGAGAGTGAGGCCACGGGCTATTAGCTCCAGGGCGTATTGGAACCCTCTGCGGCTGTGTGGCACTTGGTGCGCGACTTTGAGGATATAGGGTAGTTCTCTGGTTATTTCACCCGCGCCGCGCCAATGTTCCATGAGCTGTTCGCTGCGCGTGCTGTCCTCAGGATAGGTTTGCTCGATTGTTTCAGCAACTTGATGGTGAAGCATTTTTTTGTCTGCTTGGGGCAGGCCAGCAAGAACGGCTTCGCGCAATTTGTCGTGGCTAAAACGCCATTTATTTTCGTGTACTTCAAAGAGGGCGATTTCGGCACCTGTTGTGAGCCAGGATGACAAGTCTGTCTGGGGAGCCAGGGCAGCAAGTACGCGCAAATCGAACTGACGACCAATGATGGCGGCCAATTCCAGTAACGGCCGTCCCCATGCGGGCATTCGTCCAATGCGACGTTGCAACACCTCTTGCACCCCACCGGTCAGAACGGTCTTTGGCAGTGTCATATGCCCAACCTGTCTCAAATCCCCTGCTTCTGTGGCTAAAGCTCGCATGACTTCAACCATAAAGAAGGCGTTGCCTTCGGTTTCTTGCTGCAACAATTTGAGTAAGCCAGGCTCTTTTCCGGCCGAGCCTAGCATGGCCTCGGTCAGGCTGGCAATGTCTGCTTCACTTAGCCGTAATAATTTGAGAAGCTGTGCCTGGGGGATTGATTTTGGTAACTCTGGCCTTTCATCGTCACGGTAGGTGCCAACGATGAGGAGGGATAATCCTTTGGCGAATTGGCTTAAGAATTTGAGCCAATTGAGGCTTTCCTGCGTCCAGTGGAGGTCTTCGGCCAGAAACAGCATGGGGGTTTGCTGCCGCCGGAATAGATCGAGGATGGTGAAGATCAGTCGTTCATGATAAGCTGGCCCGGTTAAAAGGGGAGCATCGGCGACGGGGTGTGCCAACAGGTGGTGGATGTCGGGAACGAAATCTTTGAGGATGCTGGCCTCGGCATCGTTAACGGCCGTTGTTAAAACCAGCCGGCGCACAGGCTCGCGCCAAATTTGGTAGGGGATGCTGCCATCTTTGGCGGCTTGCCCCCGGATAACCTGGAAGCCATTGACCAGGGCGATGGTGCGAAGTTCATTGAGTAGCCGGGATTTGCCGACACCGCTTTCGCCGCCGATGAGCCAGGTGGAGCCAGTGCCGCTGGCAGCTTGGCGCAACGCGGTGGTTAGCTGCGCCATTTCGGCTTCACGCCCCACAAATTTGGCTGCCTGGAGGTAACTTTCGCGGATGGCGGCTTGTCCTATGGGCGGTGATTGACCTGCGACCGTAGCCAGGTCTTGCAGTACGTCAAAAGCTTTTTGGTACCGCTGTTCGGGCTGTTTGCTGAGTAGCTTTTGAACAACGGCCGTTAACGCTTCCCCTCCCGCCACTTTACTCCAATCCGGTTCTCCTTCTAAAATCTCGCCAATCGTATCCTCAGCGTAAATGTTAAACGGATGGGTGCCTGCAAAGAGTTGATAGGCCAACACGCCGAGCGAATATAAGTCGCTGGTTTCGCTGGCAGGTTGGCCCAGCAAGAGTTCAGGGGCAATGTAGAGCCAGCTACCAACCGAACCGGTGGCCTGCTCCTTGGCCGCCGCCAGCCCAAAATCCAGCACGCGCACGGTGTCGCCCACCACCAGCACGTTGTCGGGCTTCAAATCGCGGTGCAAAATGCCGCGCCGGTGCAGATAGGCCAGGGCTTCAAGGGTGTGGAGGAGGAGGGTGATTTTTTGGGGGAGAGAACGGCCGTTTGCTGCCGCCACAATCGCCTGGGCATTCTCCAGATACGACATCGTAAAAAACGGCTGCTGCTCTTCATCAAAGCCATAATCCAGCACGCTGATAATATTTGGGTGGCGCAGCCCGGCCAAAACCTGAAACTCGTGCGCCAGCGCCAGCCGCAGCTCGCGGTTGCTTTGCGAGATGGGTCTTGAGGCAAACATGATTTGCTCGACGGGCAGAAAGACTTGCTTGAGCGCAACAATCTCGCCCGTGAGCCGGTCGGTGGCGCGGTGGACGATGCCCATGCCGCCTTGGCCTATTTTGTTGTGGAGGTGGTAACGGCCGTTAATCATCTTGCTCCTCACAAACCATTATTTACTATCTTGAATGGAGGAGGCGTTTGCCTCTTCAAGCAAATGCTCGATCAACTGATTAATATTCCAGCGTATACCAAGTGCCAAATCATGGTCAGAAACACGTGACTTTACAAAATCTTGTAGCTGAAGGACAAACTTGCTAAACGGCTGCTGGATATCATGTGGTAACGATTCCTGATGTTGCAAGAGTGCAACAATTTGCCAGGAACGCTCAATATCACCCACAAGATAAGCGTAACGAGCCAAGCCAAACAATGTTTCCATCATGATTGGTTTCGCCTGTATGTCAAAAGCAAGTGACAACGCCTCTTTAAAAATTGTCCATGCTTTTTGTGGCTGGCTTTCTAAATAAATTAACCCCAACTTCACTAGCGCATAAGCAATACCATACTTTTCACCGATCGCACGGGTGATGGCTAGACTTTGCTCATAATACAATTCCGCTCCTCGATAATCTTCTTGTTGATACGCGACATATCCCAAATTATAAAGTGCAATACCAGAGCTGAACTGATCACCCATCGCTTGGAACGCATCATAACATTGCTGTAGATAGGTAGATGCCTGCTCGAAATCCCCAAAGTGCCTTGCAACAATACCTAAATTACCCAAGCTTTTTGCCATTCCCAATTGGTCGCCAAGCCCTTGTCGAATGGTTAAACTTTGCTGGTGATAGCTGGACGCTCGTTCAAAGTCACCGTATTCATCTACCACTAAACCTAAATCATTATAACTGTTGGCAACACCCAACTGATCGCCCGTTTGCTGATAGATTTCAAGCGACTGTTTATAATAATATTCAGCTTGCTCAAATTCTCCTTGCCGCCAGGCTGTTTGCCCCAACCCATTGAGACAAACTGCCATTCCCTGTTCCCAATCCATCTCCTGCCAAATCGTAAAGCTTTGAGCCAAATATTGCCGTGCCAGCGTAAAATTACCTTGGCGGTTGAGCAGCCTGCCAATGTTCTGCAGAGCCGTGGCAAGGCCTCGTTGATCTGCTAAGGTCTGAGCCAAGGTTAACGATCTCTGTAACCAAATTTGGGCATCGTCATATTTCCCCTGATTTAAATAAGACAGGCCTTGCCAGTTATATACAGGTACACGTCGTGGGTCTGCTTCTGGAAGTGCCTGCAAGCTTCTTGTCAAAAAGTCTCTTGCGCGGGAAAAGTCGGCCTGAATTTCAACAAGATTTTCAACTACTGGCATGATGTATTGCATTTCTCTGTCAATATTTCCAGCTAAATGCCAATGCTCTAGCAATGACTCATAGTAATTTTTATTATTGGGATAACATTGCTCGATAGCCTCTGCAACCAAATGATGAGATTGACATTGCTCCTCTGCGCTCATACTGTCCAATATGATCTCTCTTAGCTTTTCATGGGCAAATGACCAGCGTTTTTCACGGGTGACTATCATGGTTGCTTCTGAGAGGCGGTGTAGCCAGGCATCCAAATCTGCTTCATTTGAAAGATGAGCAAGCAGCAATTCGTCAAGTTGCCGCCCTGCAACGGCCGTTAACTGTAGCAAGGGAAAATCAGCTACAGGGATATGCACAATTCGTCGCTCTAAAAGGTGCTGCATACCACGAGTTAGTATATGGCTTGGCAACGCAAGCAAGGCAATTTTATCTAACTGTCCAGCTTCTTCGGCCAGCATACGTATAGCTTCTACGATAAAGAGTGTATTGCCTTCCGTTTCTTTCGTAAGTAAAGAGACTACTTCTGGTTTGCTACCGTCTTTGCCCAACATGGCCTGACTCAACTCGGCCACCTCTGCTTTATTGAGCCGACCAAGCTGTAGTTGGTTTGCGCCGGGCAATTTTTTGGATAGATGGGGTTGCTCATCATTGCGATAGGTGGCAATAACCAAGAGTTGGGGGATTTTATGCAGCACTTTAAGTATTTGCTGTAAGGGAGCCAGGCTTTCCCTTGCCCAGTGTATATCTTCTAGCAACAGTAAGGTCGGCTGCGTTTGGCGTTGCAAAATTGAAACAAGGGTGAGAACTAGCCGTTGCTGTACGGCCGTCCCTTGCAGGGGAGGAGGTTCTGGAATTTCACGGCTTAAAAAGGTATCCAGGGTTGGAACAATCTGGCGCAACACACCTGCTTCTAAATCGTTTAGCTCGCTGGTGAGTACCATATGAGGCACTATTTCTTGCCACAATTGGTAGGGTAGACCACCGTCAGCCACAGCTTGACCAGTTAACACGCGCCATCCATCCACCAGGGCGCGGCTGCGAAGCTCGTCAAGCAGCCGGGTTTTGCCCACGCCACTCTCACCCCCCACTAGCCAAACAGATGTCTCTTTTTGATAAAGCAAGCCAGTCAACTGCGCCATTTCAGCTTTACGCCCCACAAATTTGGCTGCTTGAAGGTAGCTTTCGCGGATAACGGCCGTTTCTCCCGGCACCGTCTGCCCCAACGCATGGTACAAAGCAGCAATCACCTGCTTGGCACTTGTATAACGGTCTGTAGGTTGTTTGGCAAGCAGGGTGCGAACAACGGCCGTTAATTCCCCCCCAACCCCCATCTTCCCCCAATCCGGCTCCCCCTCCAAAATTTCCCCAATCGTGTCCTCAGCGTAAATGTCAAACGGATGCGTGCCAGCCAGCAGCCGGTACACCAGCACGCCCACGGTGTAGAGGTCGCTGGCTTCGCTGGCGGGCTGCCCCAGCAGCACCTCCGGTGCCATGTAGAGCCAACTACCGACTGATTCAGTTGCCTGCTCCTTGGCCGCCGCCAGCCCAAAATCCAGCACGCGCACCGTGTCGCCCACCACCAGCACGTTGTCGGGCTTCAGGTCGCGGTGCAAAATGCCGCGCCGGTGCAGATAGGCCAGGGCTTCAAGGGTTTGGAGGAGGAGGGTGATTTTTTCGGGGACAGAACGGCCGTTTGCCGCCGCCACAATCGTTTTTGCCCCCTCCAAATACGACATCGTAAAAAACGGCTGCTGCTCTTCATCAAAGCCATAATCAAGCACGCTGATGATGTTGGGGTGACGCAGCCCAGCCAGCGTTTGAAACTCATGCGCCAACGCCAGCCGCAGTTCGCGGTTGCTTTGGGAAATGGGGCGAGAGGCGAACAGGATCTGCTCAACAGGCAAAAAAACCTGCTTGAGCGCAACAGTCTCACCCGTTAGCCGGTCGGTGGCGCGGTGGACGATGCCCATGCCGCCTTGGCCTAGTTTTTGGTGGAGTGTGTAACGGCCGTTAATTCTCTCACTCATGCGCCAGTGCCTCATAAAGCGTAATGATCTCCCGATGCTCCGCCAAAGCCGTCAAATAGATGTTTCTTTCCTGTGGGTCAACAAATTGTTGCGCCCGGTTTTGCAGCAGCGTGTAACCCTCGATAACCATTTGCGGGGCGCGGCTGTCGCCTAGGGCGCGAAGACAGTGCCAGGCCTGTAAATAGACAGTTAGCGGGTTGGCGGTGGCAACAAAGTAGGGATGGTCGTGGCGGTAGGCAAAAACGGCCGTTAAATGATCCCAAACCGGCTCGCCCGCTGCCAACGCCACCATCGCCAGCCCCATCTCATTCATGGCAACCTCACCCGCATTGCCCATTGCCGTGAACAGTTGCAGCGATGCCCCATAATACTGCCTCGCCGTATCCATACGCCCTGTTTGCAAGGCAAGCAGCCCCGCCATCCGCAGCGTAATCCCTCGATAAAAATGGTCGTTGCTTTCCCCCAGCCAGGTAATCGCCTGGTCCAGAAGCGGCGCAGCCTCTGCCAGCGCATCGTTGGCAAACGCCATCATTCCCCACCCTAAATACCCCATGCCCAAACCCGCCTTGTAATTGGTGGCCTGCGCCAACGCCACCGCCCGTTCCGCATCAGCTTGCGCCCCTGCCAAATCACCGCGCCGGCTATTGTCGTAGGAGCGGAATGAGAGACAAGAGCTAAGATATTGGCGGTCATCAAGCTGTTCCAGAAGATTTGCCGCCTGGTTAAGCAGTTCTCGCGCCCGCACATGGTTGCCCATGTGGGTGTTGATGGCACCAGCATTGATGCTGCTAACGGCAATACGCAAAAGGTTGCCTTCTTGCTTATGGAGCGCCAGGCTCAACTCAAAATAATGGGCTGCCTTGTCCACAATGCCGCGTGCCGTAAACACATTGCCCAATGAGCGGTTGGCTAACCCCTGTACGCTAATATTATTGGCAATTTGTGCTTGCTCCAAAGCGAGATGGGTGCTGTTTAACGCCTGGGGGATGTTGCCGGTAGCAAAGCTGTATATGCTGCGACGGAACAACACTTCGGCCAGCAGGTTGGCATCGCCCAACTGCTCGGCTAAAGCCAGCATCTCGGTCAGCTTTGTATCCTGAATGGCACGGTCGCCAAGAAAATAATAAATCTTTTCCTGGGTCAATAAGCATTGCACCCGTTCTGCCAACGCCTGGTCCGGGGTTAGGGCATAGACCCGCTCTAAAAAGGCGAGTGCTTCCTGATTGCGATATTGTTCGGTGGCGAGTGCGCCAGCAATAGCAGCGTAAGTGCGTTCTTTGGCCGGGTTGCTGGCTTGCTGCCAATGATAGGCTAACTGGGCGGCGTAGTCCCTGCGGTTGGCGTAGAGGGTTTCCAGTGCGTGCGCCACGCGCTCGTGGCTTGTTTGGCGCACGGACGATGACATGGCGGCCAAAATGCCTTCGCGGATTTTGTCGTGGGAAAAGATCCAACGGCCGTTTTGCACTTCCAGCACCATCGCCTCGGCACAAGCCGCCAGCCAGCTATCAAACGGCTGATCGTTGTTGAGCAGGCGCACCACGTTGAGATCCAGCTCGCGGCCGGCAACGGCCGTTAATTGCAGCAGCCAATGCCCCGTTTGTGGAATGCGCGACAGCCGTCGCCAAACAATCGTTTGAATACCATCAGGCAGCAGCGTTGGCGGCAACGTCATCTGCCCCACCGCATCCAGTTGCCCCGCTTCCTCGGCCAGAGCCCGCACCAACTCCACCAGAAAGAACGCATTGCCCTCGGTTTCCTTTTGCAGCAGTGCCAGCAAATCCGGCCGTTTACCCACTTCCCCCAGCATAGATTGGCTGAGGGTGGCGACGGCTGCCGCCGGGAGCCGCCTGAGGGGAAGTGTTTGCATGTTGGGCAGCAGTTGGGGCAAGTTGGGGCGCTCATCGCTGCGATAGGTGCCAATAATAAGCAGCGGCTGGCTGGCAATGTGGCTGGTGAGGTGGGGGAAGATTGCCAAACTTTCGTTGGCCCAATGCAAATCTTCAGCCAGAAGCAACAACGGCCGTTTTTGCTGCCCAAACAAACGCACCACGGCGGCAAACAGACGCTGCTGCGTGGCCTGCTCTTCCAGCCTGGGGGCAGGTGCCACGCTGCGCCCCAGCAGTTGGGCAATATCTGGCACCAGCGGCAGCAACGTGCTGGCCGTGGCATCGTCTACGCCATTGGCCGTCAGCAGCAGATGGCGCAGTGGCTCACGCCACATCTGGTACGGCAAGCCGCTGTTGTCGGCCACCGATTGTCCACGCAGTACTATGAATCCGGCAACCAATGCCCGGGTTTGTAATTCGCGTAGCAATCTGGACTTGCCCACACCGCTCTCCCCACCCAAAAGCCAGGCTGCGCCCTGGCCGGCCTTGGCCTGGTTCATGGCGGTGGTCAGCAGCAGCATCTCACCGTCGCGCCCAACAAAGGTGGCGGCCTGGAGGTAACTTTCGCGGATAGCCTGGCTTTCACCCGCGCTGGAAACGGTCGTTTGTGGGGTGGTCGGTAAGATTTGGCGCAGGGCGGCGGCGGTTTCTTTGGCCGAGCCAAGACGCGTGGTGGGTGTTTTGGCAAGGAGGCGTTGCAAAACGGCCGTTAACGCTGGCTCTCCGGCTAATGGTTCCCAATTTGGTTCCTGCTCCAAAATTGCCCCAATGATGTCGTCTGAATACAGGCTAAAGGGGTGGTGGTCGGTAAGCATCCGGTATGCCAGCACGCCGACGGTGTAGAGGTCACTGGCTTCGCTGGCTGGCTGGCCCAGCAGCACTTCGGGGGCCATGTAAAGCCAACTGCCAACGGATTCAGTAGCCTGCTCTTTGGCCGACGACAGCCCAAAATCCAGCACACGCACGGTGTCGCCCACCACCAGCACGTTGTCGGGCTTGAGGTCGCGGTGCAGAATGCCGCGCCGGTGCAAATAGGCCAGGGCTTCGAGCATTTGGATGAGGAGGGTGATTTTTTCGGGAACAGAACGGCCGTTTGCCGCCGCCACAATCGTCTGGGCTCCTTCCAGATAGGACATGGTGAAAAACGGCTGCTTTTCCTCGTCAAAGCCATAATCCAGGACGCTGATGATGTGGGGATGGCGCAGCCCGGCCAGCGTCTGGAACTCATGTGCCAGCGCCAGCCGCAGTTCCTGGTTGGTTTGTGAAATGGGGTGGGAGGTGAACATGATCTGTTCAACGGGCAAAAAGACCTGTTTCAGGGCAACAATCTCGCCCGTCAACCGGTCGGTGGCGCGGTGGACGATGCCCATGCCACCTTGGCCTAGTTTGTTGTGGAGTTGGTAACGGCCGTTAATCAGTTGCTTCAATTTAGTCACCTTTTTTGCTTGTTGATAGTAGTTGGGTGATGAGAGAGAGGACGGCCGTTAACCCCGCCTCATCCTGTACTCCAGCCTTCGGCCAACGCGCCAACAACGTTTCTAACGTCACCTTGCCTCCCGCCGCCATCGCTGCTGCAGCCTCCGGGGTAGCCAACACATCAGCAAATTTTGTGCGAATCCGCTCCGCAAGCAAGAGGCGGTGCGAATATAGATAGTCATTTGAGTCAACTAGCTTCTCTAAGGTTTGATGGAATCCTAGCCAGGCCGCCCCTTGCTGAATATGCCCATCCAGCAACGACTTACCCGCAAAAAGCAGCCATAAAAATTGTTGTACGTTAGGGTCATAGTCAGTGGGATGAGTGGATGTGTTTTTTAGGATACTGGCTGTCAGGTCATCTCCCTGGCCCAGCATTAAAAGGGTGGCACCATGCACGAGGTTAAATGCCCCCGACCATTCTCCCGCAGAGGGTAGATGCGGCAAGCTCTTTTGATAGATGCTTGAAGCCAACTCATACGCTTCTTGTTGGAACTGGTGCATCATTTGATAGGCGACACCATCAGAGTAGAAGAGATGCTGGGGTTGGCTTGCAAACTGCAAAAACTCGGGCAAATAAAGAGCCACCTCTGCCCAATTGCCCTCTATAAAAGCTAAGCTCAAAAGATTGCTGAGCAGAAAAGGTGTACTCTGAGCATTGCCAACCTGTCGGCTTAAAGCCAATCCTTCTTGAAGGCGTTGCTTGGCTTGAGCAATAGCCCCCGCTATTTTTAAACTTACAGCCAGATCATTGATCGATATGAGTAAGCCAGCCACATCTTGGCTTTGTTGGAACAAGGCATACGACTGTTGGGTGAAGTGCAGTAATTTTTCAGCCCCCTCCCCGCGCAGCATAGCAATGGGAGCCTGATTGTGGATGCTGTGTGCCAGCCCCGCAAGATCCCCCAGCTTTTCGGCCAACTGCACGGCTTCCAAGATATAGGTTTCAGCCTCATTGAGTTGCGCTTGATGGTGGGGCTGTGAACCATGCTTTTGTTCATACTGGACCTGCCGCCACAGGGCACGCCCTAGATCAGTGAGAAACTTGAGAGTTATAGCTTCTGTGCCCGACTGCCGAGCCAGCGCCAAGCCCTCTCTGAATATCGCCACCGATTCCTTGGCTTTGTCAGCGTCACGATAGACCCCACCCAAGATGTGTAGCAAGCTGAGCCGCGTTTCTGGCTCTAGCTGAACCGTATTTTGGCTTAAGAGGCGCGTAAGCATCTGCTCGGCTTCATTATAGTTACCCGCCCAGGCCAACTGGTTGCCCACCGTTATAGCATAGGCCAGCTCTTTTTCAATGTTTTGCGCCTCACGCCAATGGCTGCTGATGATAATGGCTAGGTCATCTCGGTTGGGGTAAACAGCCTCCAATGCCAAAGCCACTTGTTTATGCCCTGCCCGTCGCGCCTCGGGTGCAAAATCCTGTAGCAAACCTTCGCGCAATTTGTCCATGACAAATTGCCAGCTATTTTCGTGTACCTCCAAAACGGCCGTTTCCCCACAAGCCAACAACCACGCCTCAAGCGATAGCGGCGAAGCCAAATGAGCCATCACCGCCAAATCCAACTTGCGTCCAGCCAGGGCGGCCAATTGCAGCAGGGGTTGATAGGCGGCTGGCACTTTGTCTAGTCGCCGCCGCACAATCTGCTGGATGCCACCCGTTAGCAGTTGCTCCGGCAGAGCCGTCTGCCCCACCTGCAACAGCCCACCCGCTTCCTCAGCCCAAGCTCGCAAGATTTCCACCAGGAAGAAGATATTGCCTTCTGTTTCCACCTGTAATTGGGCGACCACCTCTGGCTGCTGCCCCACCTCGCCCAGCATGGCTTGCGCCAATTGGCCGACATGCCCATCATCAAAGCGGGAGAGCAGCAAGGTTTGGAAGCCATTGCCTAATTCTTGGGGCAGAAACGGCCGTTCATCACTGCGGAAAGCCCCAATCAGCAGAATAGGGCGGTTAGCCAGACCATCTACCAGCTCTTCAACAAGCTGTAAACTTTCATTTACCCAGTGCAAATCCTCCAGCAACAACAAGATAGGTTGCGTTTGTCGTTGCAGCAGCGAGACCATGGTAAAGATAAACCGTTCTTTGCCCGCCGACCCTTCCAGCACAGGCGCATCAGGAATAGACCGTTGCAAAATCTGGGGCAGATTCGGTGCGATTTCCTTGAGGACACCAGCCTCTAATTGATTTAGTTTGGTATGTAAAGCCAAATGCTCGACAATATCCCGCCAGCTATGAAAGGGGCTGCCGCCTTCGGCAATGGCCTGTCCACGCCAAACCTGGAAGCCTGAGACAAGCGCATGGGTGCGGAGTTCATTGATGAGACGTGTTTTGCCCACGCCGCTTTCACCACCAATGAGCCAGGCTGAACCTTGGCCTGCCTTGGCTTGGGCAAGCGTATCGGTTAGTTGTGCCATTTCGGCTTCGCGGCCAACAAATGATGCAGCTTGGAGGTAGCTTTCGCGGATAACGGCCGTTTCCCCCGGCACTTGTTGCCCCAACGCACTGTACAAAGCAGCAATCACCTGATTGACATTGGCATAACGATCTGCAGGCTTTTTGGCGAGGAGGGTGCGGACAACGGCCGCTAATCCCTCCCCAACCTCCATCCTCCCCCAATCCGGCTCCCCCTCCAAAATTTCCCCAATCGTATCTTCGGCATAAATGTCAAACGGGTGCGTGCCAGCCAGCAGCCGGTACGCCAGCACGCCCACGGTGTAGAGGTCGCTGGCTTCGCTGGCGGGCTGGCCCAGCAGCACCTCCGGGGCCATGTAGAGCCAACTACCAACGGATTCCGTCGCTTGTTCTTTGGCGGCCGCCAGGCCAAAATCCAGCACGCGCACGGTGTTGCCCACCACCAGCACATTGTCGGGCTTCAAGTCGCGGTGCAAAATGCCGCGCCGGTGCAGATAGGCGAGGGCTTCGAGCATTTGAATAAGGAGCGTGACTTTTTCGGGGACAGAACGGCCGTTTGCCGCCGCCACAATCGTCTGGGCTCCTTCCAGATAGGACATGGTGAAAAACGGCTGCTTTTCCTCGTCAAAGCCATAATCCAGGACGCTGATGATGTGGGGATGGCGCAGCCCGGCCAGCGTCTGGAACTCATGTGCCAGCGCCAGCCGCAGTTCCTGGTTGGTTTGTGAAATGGGGTGGGAGGTGAACATGATCTGTTCAACGGGCAAAAAGACCTGTTTCAGGGCAACAATCTCGCCCGTCAGCCGGTCGGTGGCGCGGTGGACGATGCCCATGCCACCTTGGCCTAGTTTGTTGTGGAGTTGGTAACGGCCGTTAATCATCTCTTTCTTTGCCCTATGAACTGGAAACAGGATTTATTGTTTGTTGTTTCATACGCCTCAACGATCTGACGGTGATGCGGTACGTTTTCCAAGAATGAGCGACGGAAATTAGATTCACTGATTTTGTCCGCTACTTTCAACAGCCTATGATACGCTGCTTCTAAGACAGAGTTGGCTCGCTCATCAGCCTGAGCCAGCAAAATTTGATAACAGTGCCAATAAATCAAAAAGGGCTGATCGGCGGTAAAGATTGACTTTTCCAGATGGGGCAACGTTGCTTCGACCAGCTTCATCGCTTCGACCGAATTCCCTTGTTGCTGCTGGCAAGCCGCCCAATGTGCCTGATAGTCGCAAATCAAGCCGAAATTATCTGAGGCTTGAGCCATTTCCAGCCCTTCGGCAAAGGCTTGATTGGCCTCGGCAAAATGCTTCAATTGGGCTTGCACAAACCCCAAAACAACCAATTGCTCAACCAAGTAATGAGACCCGATGCGACGTGTTATCTCTATAGCTTCCTGAACATTTGCAAGAGCCTTCTCATACTCACCGAGCCAACAGCGGATACTGCTTAAATTGCTTAAGGTATTGCTGATACCATAAGCAACGGACATCTCTCGCTGTATTTCTAAATCTTGCGCCGTCATCTGTTCGGCAGCTTGGAAATCACCCAATTTATGATAGATCAATCCAATATTGCCCAAAGCCGTCGCCTTTCCGTATCGGTCTCCCGTCCTTTCGCACAACTTGGAATAGTCCAAGAAATGAGCTAATGCCTTACCATGATCGCCGCGTATGCTCAAATGGATAGCGATGATATTGGAGAGAGAGGCTTGCATCCGTTTATCTGAAATTTGGTTATAGAGCTGGATCGCCTCTTGGTAGTAAGGTACACAATCTTCATATAGCCCTTCAACAGAGAGTATGAAGATCAGATTACCTAAAAGACGGGCTCGTTGAACCAGATGCTGTTTACCATCGAGGTAGGCAAACGCCTTTTCGTATTGGGCTAATGCCAAAGGCACATTCCCTTGTTTATGCAAAGCATCGCCCCATAGTTCATGAAGTTCCCCTTGCAAACTAGCATCTTCAAGCTCGTTGGCATAGGCTAGTGCCTCTTGCAACGTCTCAATCGCCTTTGCAAAATCATTGGCTCTGTGCGTGTTAAAGTCGGCAATTTGTAATCGCAGTTCAACTTGTTGTCTCAACGACAAATGATCCTGATCGGCCAATGCTTGTAATAAAGCGATATCTTCTCGTTGTGCCACCATATTTCCCAGAACACTGTTGGTACGCAAACGGGTCAGCAAAATGTCAAACTGCTGCTGATAGGCTGTCTCTGGGGTGGATTGGTAAGCCAGCGTCAAGAAACGAAGTGCCTCCTCATTGACATACCGTTCGGCAAGATACTTGCCAGCTTGCCAAGCGTACCGTTGCTGCTTCTCTTGGTCGCCCACTTCTCCCCAATAGCTGGTCAATGCCTCCGCCCAATTGGGATCCTCTGGATAAAGGTGCTCAATCGCCTCCGCCACCCGCCGGAAGAGTTGGGGACGCTCGTCTGCCGTGAGAGTGGCTAAAAGCGTCTCCCGTAATTTGTCGTGGGCAAAGCGCCACTTATCTTCAAAAACAACCAAGACCGAGGCATCTTGTCCTGCCAAAAGCAACCCATCAATCTCTGCTTCAAGCTGTCGGCTATCAATAAAATATTGCAAAAACTGTAGATTGAGAGATCGACCCAATATGGCCGCTGCTTTTAGTAAAGGCAGATAAACAGCGGGCACCTTATCTAAGCGGCGTTGAACAATTTGCTGAATACCACCGGTCAGCAATTGCTCAGGCCAGACTATGCTACCCACATCGGCTAACTGCCCGGCCTCTTCGGCCAAGGCGCGGATGATTTCCACGAGGAAGAAGGCGTTGCCTTCCGTCTCGTCAGCTAGACGCTTCACCATGTCGGCATGGTCACCTATTTGGCTACCCAAGATAGATTGGCTCAGTTCCGTAATCGCTTCTGAGTCGAGCCGATTGAGCTTAATGAGTTGTGCGCCGGACAGTTTTTCAGCCAGATGAGGCTGCTCATCGTCACGATAAGTGCCAACGACGATAAGCCGATGCTTCTGAATGACACGCAACAAGGTCACCAGCGGTGATAAGCTGTCATGCGCCCAATGCAAATCTTCGAGGATGAGGAGGGTGGGTTGCTCCTGACGGCAGAGGATATCCACGAGTGTCGAAATGAGACGCTGTTGAGTGGCTTTGTCCTCGAGTGTGGGCGGCGGCTGAATTTCTTGCCCTAGCAACGAGTCAAGTTGGGGAGCAATGATGTGTAACACGCCAGCCTCTAAAGGTGTTAGTTCTACCGTCAAAGCCAAACGGTAAATGATGTTTTGCCACAGTTGGAAGGGCATACCACCTGTGATAGCCTGGCCTCGAATTACGTCCCACCCTTCTACGAGGGCTTGGGTACGGAACTCTTCAATGAGGCGGCTTTTGCCCACACCACTTTCGCCACCGACAAGCCATACGCCCCCTTGCCCAGCTTGACCTTGTGTCAGGGCTTGGTTGAGCTGGGTCATCTCTTCATCCCGCCCGACAAAGGTGGCAGCTTGCAGGTAGCTTTCGCGGATAACGGCCGTTTCCTGCGGCACAGATTGCCCCAAAGCATCGTAAAAGGCGATGATAGCATGGTTCGCCGTGGGATACCGTTCATCAGGCTTTTTGGCAAGGAGGGTGCGAATAACGGCCGTTAATCCCTCTCCAACGCCCAGCTTTCGCCAATCCGGCTCTCCTTCCAAAATCTCTCCAATCACATCCGCTGCATACCTGTCAATTGGATGCTCTCCCGCAAAGAGCTGATAGGCCAACACCCCAACGGTGTAGAGGTCGCTGGCTTCCGTGGCCGGCTGCCCCAGCAGCACTTCCGGGGCTATGTAGAGCCAACTGCCAACAGAGTCGGTCGCCTGCTCCTTGGCGGCCGCCAGCCCAAAGTCCAGCACGCGCACCGTGTCGCCCACCACCAGCACGTTATCGGGCTTCAAGTCGCGGTGCAAAATGCCGCGCCGGTGCAGATAGGCGAGGGCTTCGAGCATTTGAATAAGGAGCGTGACTTTTTCGGGGACAGAACGGCCGTTTCTCGCTGCCAGAATCGTTTGGGCATTTTCCAGGTAGGTCATGGTGAAAAACGGTTGTCTGTCTTCGTCAAAGCCATAATCCAGCACGCTGATGATGTTGGGGTGGCGCAGCCCGGCCAGCGTCTGGAACTCATGCGCCAGTGCCAGCCGCAGGGCAGCGTTGGTGTGTGTGGCGGGGCGGGAGTGGAACATCAGCTGCTCGACGGGCAAAAAGACCTGCTTTAGCGCGACTATTTCGCCGGTCAATCGGTCGGTGGCGCGGTGGACGATGCCCATGCCGCCCTGGCCTAGTTTTTGGTGGAGGTGGTAACGGCCGTTAATCATCCCACTCATCCTGTCACCCTCTCCTCATAAAGGCGCATAATCTCTCGATACTCCATCACATTCTCCAGCAAGCTTTGTTGAATTGATGTATCCTTTATCTGGGCAGCCATCTCCTGCAAAAAATTGTACGCTTGCGTCAAGATATTCTTAGCGCGAGCATCTCCCAAGCTATCTAACGCCAAATAAAGATGAAGATAGACCCGTCCTGGTTGCTCTGTTAGCCCCAGCTCAGGGTTTTGTGCAAGGTAATGCAAGACAGCTCCCAAATGAGGCTCAGGGTCTTGGCCTAGCATCACTGCCATATAAGCAAGGCCAGCTTGGCTTTGCACAGCCCAATACGATCGCTCACTTTGAGTAACAAGAAATGCCTCCTGATAATAAGCCTGTGCACTTACAAGATCACCCTGGCGTTCCCGCAAGTACCCCAGATAATTCAGATGTTCCCAACTGCTGACAGGCATTTTTATCTCTTGAGCTAGTGCAATTCCTTCGTCAAAACAAGCCTGCGCCTGCTCATCCTCACCCTGGCAGAGCAGCGCATAACCTAAAGTGCCAAGAGCCATGCACCACCATGACTTTTTAAGACCCAGTTCACGCAAGAGAGCAAGCCCTCGCTTTAATGAGCCAACGGCTTCTTCATAAGCTCCATAGTGAGCCATCGCATTGCCCAAATTGTACGATGTATAAGTAAACCCTATCTCATATCCAATCTCATAATATATATTGAAACTATCTTCACAATACTGTCGAGCAAGATCGTAGAGCCTCCGCATGACAGCAAGGTTGCCTAAATTACTGAGGGCTTCCGCTTCACCCTGTCTGTCCCCAATCTCTCTTCTGATGAGTAAATTCGCAGTAAACTGTGCATTTGCCTCTGCATACAGTTGCTGAAGACCGGCCCATATACCCAAAATATTCAGGATTTTGCTTTCTTCCCATCGGTCTCCAATTTGACAAGCGATAGCTAAACTCGCTTCACAATCGCGACGCGATTGCTCAAAAGCGTCCATTTCCGCTCTCAAATAAGCCAATTCTCTTAAAGCCGATGCTTCAAGTCGTAGATCCCCGACCTGACGACAAACAGCTAGACCTTGCTCCAAAACAGATTGAGCCACCTCGTATTGCCCTTGCCAATGTAATGCTTTACCCCAGGTTAGATAGCCGGTTACAGTACGGCTATCCACTCCCAAGTTTTCAAAGAGGGAAATGGCCTCTTGGGCTATCTCCTTGGCTTGCTCAAGCTGGCTTGCTTCAAAAGCGTAATTGGCCTGGCGCAAGAGGATATCGATCTGGCGGTTGGGGTCAGCTAGATGGGCTGCCAACTGGGTGAGCTGCGCCAAATCGGCTGCCTGTTCTTCACGTCTGGCTAGTAAATTGTAGATTTGTTCACGGGCTAAATAGAGTGCATATCGCCCTTCTAAATCAGTGGCTGGGGTGAGCGTTAAGGCACGGGTGAAATAATTAAGTGCTTCCTCATTCGCATATTGGGCAGCAGCATGACGACCAGCCAAAAAGCTATAGTGCCGCTCTTGGGCCAATGCTTCCGCCTGTCCCCAATGGTAAGCGAGTTGAGCGGCATGATTGGCGTCTTCACCGTATAGCTTTTCTAAGGTAAGTGCGATTTGCTGGTGAGACTGCTTGAGTTTTGCTGGTTGCGCCTTGGCTAACAAACCTTCCCTTAGCTTGTCATGACTGAACTGCCATTGATTGCCTTGCACTTCCAAAACGGCCGTTTCTGCACAAACAGACAACCACCAATGATCCACATCCATCTTTGGTGCCAGGTTTCGTAGCAAAGCCAAATCCAGTTGTCGCCCGGCGACAGCCGCTTGCAGCAAAAGCGGCCGGGCAATTTCAGGTACCCGCCCTAAACGGCGATTGATGATCGTCTGAATGCCTTCCGGCATCAGGCTGTGGGGCAGTTGGGTACGGCCGATGGCTGCCAACTGCCCCGCCTCTTCCGCCAAAGCCCGCACAATTTCTACCAGGAAAAAGGTGTTGCCTTCGGTTTCCTTTTGCAAAAGAGCGAGAAGCTCTGCTTGTTGGCCTGGTTCACCCAGCATAGCGGCCGTGAGTTCCGCCACATTTTGCTCAGTCAAGCGCGGCAAAGCAAGCTGTTCCATCGTGGGCAAGGCTTGGGGCAGTTCAGGCCGCTCATCGTCACGGTAGGTGCCTATGATCAGCAGTGGCTGTTCGGTGACGAGGCGTGTCAGATAGGGCAAGGGGAGAAGACTTTCTTCTGCCCACTGTAAATCCTCTAAAAGCAACAAAATGGGCTGTGTTTGCTGGCGAAATAGGCGGGCAATGGTGGTGAAGAGCCGCACTTGTGCAGAGCCTTCTTCAATGGCGGGCGCAGGTGGCACGGCTTGCCCAAGAAGCTGCTCCATGTCTGGCACAAGCGGCAGCAGGACGCTGGCTGTGAGCCTGTCAATGGCGGGTGAGACAATCAGGAGGTGTCGCACAGCCTCGCGCCAGATGTGGTAGGTCAGGCCACCGCCATCGCGTATGGCCTGGCCGCGCAGGACGAGGAAGCCGTCAACAAGGGCCAGGGTTTCCAGTTCGCGTAACAACCGTGTTTTGCCAACGCCGCTTTCGCCACCAATGAGCCAGGCCGAGCCATAGCCTTGTTTGGTTTGGTTGAGGGCGGCTGTTAGCTGCTGCATTTCGCCTTCGCGCCCAACGAAGGTGGCGGCCTGGAGGTAGCTCTCGCGGATAACGGCCGTTTCTGGTGGCATGGCTCGCCCTACGGCTGTATTGAGGGTGGAGATGACGTGGCTGGCCGTGGGCGGGCGGGCAGCCGGTGTTTTGGCGAGCAGGGCGCGAATAACGGCCGTTAATGCCGCATTGTCACCCATCTTTTCCCACTTAGGCTCGCCTGTCAAAATTTCTCCCGTGACATCCTCGGCATAAATATTAAATGGATGGTCATTGGCAAAGAGCCGATAGGCCAAAACACCCGCCGCGTACAGGTCGCTGGCTTCGCTGGCTGGCTGCCCCAGCAGCACCTCTGGCGCCATGTAGAGCCAACTGCCTACTGATTCAGTTGCTTGTTCTTTGGTGACAGCCAACCCAAAGTCCAGCACGCGCACGGTGTTGCCCACCACCAGCACATTGTCGGGCTTCAGGTCGCGGTGCAAAATGCCGCGTCGGTGCAAATAGGCCAAAGCCTGGAGTATTTGGATGAGGAGGTCGGCTTTTTGGGAGACAGAACGGCCGTTTGCTGCTGCCAGAATCGTTTGGGCGTTTTCCAGGTAGGTCATGGTGAAAAACGGCTGCTTGTTTTCATCAAAGCCATAATCTAGCACGCTAATAATGTTGGGGTGACGCAACCCGGCCAGCGTCTGGAACTCATGCGCCAGTGCCAGACGCAGTTCGTGGTTGGTCTGAGCAATGGGGCGTGAGGCAAACATGATCTGCTCAACGGGCAAAAAGACTTGCTTTAGCGCAACTATTTCACCGGTGAGTCGGTCGGTGGCGCGGTGGACGATGCCCATGCCGCCCTGGCCTAGTTTTTCTTGGAGGTGGTAACGGCCGTTAATCGTTGCTGTCATTGTGCCTTTCCTGCCCGATAGAGCCGCACAATCTCCTTGTTCTCTGGGACTGACTGCAAATAAGATTGTCGCCAAATTGGTGTTTCAATATGGTCAGCCAATAGCTGTAGTTTTTCATAAGCCGCAGCTAATAGTTCCTGCGCCCGCGTATCCCTGTTTTCCTGTAGCCATTGACAACAAAGCAAATAAAGACGAAATGGCGTTTCTGAGGCCATGAGCTTGGGCTTGTCAGTGAGGTAGGACAAACAGGTTTCCACGTGAGACGCATGTGTGTCTGGCCGCCCCAGCAGCAGGCTGGCTACGGCAAGACCAGCCTGGGAAACGGCCGTTTCATGTTGCGCTCTCCCCTTCTGCCCATGGGTTAGCCCCATTGCAAAATAACGCTCCATTTGCGTATAGTCATTTAGAAGATAAGCAACCCAACCCAGTCCATTCGCTGCTGCCCCAATTCGTTCATCGTTGTTTAGCTCCTGGTCAATCGCCATCGTCGCCACAAAATGTTCCTGTGCGGCCGCATAATCGCCTTGGGCAACAAACCACTCGCTCAGGTAAAGCATGGTCCATGCTTCCCACCACCGCCTGCCAATTTGCCTGAACGCTGCCAAGGCCTGATCCAGGCGGGGCTTGGCAATAATGTATTGGCCGACCCGCTTGTACAGCCCACCAAGGTGCATGAGCAAGCTGGCTTCCAAATCGTTAGCTTCAACATTACGTACAAGCTGCCACCCACGCTGCAAATGGCGTTCACCCATCTCATAGACGCCGTGCCGTTCGCGGAAGGTGCTACCCAAATTTAACAGCGCAACGGCCGTTCCCATCAGCTCGCCCGTTTCTTCAGCAATCGCCAGACTTTCGGCAAAATAATCATACGCTTTGTCATACGCCTGTTGGGCATAGAAAAACACCCCCAGGTTATTATACATGGTGCCGATACCAGCCTTGTTGCCAATACTTTTTTCCAATGCCAACGCCTGCTCCAGATAAAATTTTGCATCGGAATAGCGGCCTGTTTCATCGTATAGCAATGCCAGCGCGTTAGAAGCCCAGCTCTCACCCTGTTTGTCGCCAATCAACTGCCCAATCTTTAGGCTATGGCGAAAAAACTCCTCTGCCTCCTGATAATGGGTTAGATCAAGAGCCACATGGCCCAACAAGCGACGCGCATTGGCTTCACCTTGTTTGTCCTGGTTGTCCTGGTAAATTTGCAAACTTTGGTGCAAATAATCGCTGGCTTTTTCATATGCCCCTTTACGGCTGGCGATGCTGCCGAGCTGTGTGAGCAGATTGGCAATTTCGCGGCTGTCTTCCAAACACTGTGCCAGTATTAGTGCCTGCATCAAGGCGGTTTGGGCTGGCTCAACCTGACCCTGGACAGCCAATGCCTGGCCGTGCTGGTAATATGCTCTGACCAGCAGTGGTTCGGCGTTGCTGGCCTGGGCTTGTTGAACGGCCGTTTCCGCAAATGTCGCCGCCTCAGCAAACTGGCTCACCGTCATGGCATAACTTCCCCGGCGCAGCCAAACCTCAATTTGCTGGTGGTCATCCAGAACTGTCATCAATGCCGCCAACCGATCCAGATCTGCCTTGCGGGCGGCTGAATCACCAACCAGGGCATAAAGTTTTTCCCGTGCCAGCAGTGCTTCAGAGATCTGAACGGCCGTTGATGCCAATTCATACGCCCGCGTAAAAAAAATCAGCGCATCACTGTTGTCATATTGCTCGGCCGCATGTCTGCCTGCCGCCAGCGCATAATACCGCTCCTTACCAGTGCTGCCAGCCTCGCGCCAATGAACCATCAACGAAGCGGCGTGCTGCGGGTCATTGGGGTACAAATCTTCAATCGTTTGCGCCACTTCCTGGTGATGTGTCTGCACCGTGGCGGGTGACAAGTGTGCCAGTAGCCCATCCCGAATTTTGGCGTGGCGGAACTGCCAGCCATCGTCTACGATTTCCAGAACGGCTGCTTCGGCACACAGGCTTAACCAGCGCGTCAGCGACCGATTGCCATTGAGCCGTTGCAACAGCACCGTATCCAGTTTCCGCCCGGCCACCGCCGCCAGTTGCAGCAATGGTTGGTCTGCGCGGGGTATTCGCGCCAGAAAGCGCTCCACAACGGATTGAATGCCGTTGGGCAGTAGCGTTGGCGGCAGCGACATGGTGGCGATTTGGCTCAGGCTGCCAATTTCTTCAGCCAGGGCGCGTACCACCTCCACGGCAAAAAAGGCGTTACCTTCTGTTTCTCGCTGCAATAGCTCCACAATGTCGTCCCGCTGCCCTGCTTCGCCCAGCATGGCGATGCTGAGCGCACCCATTTCCTGGGCGGTCAGTCGCGCCAAAGGCAGTGGCTGCATATCGGGCAGCCGCTTGTTCATTTCCGTTCGTTCGTCGTCGCGGTGGGTGCCAACCAGCAGCAGGGGCATGGTCTCAATGTGTTGGGTAATATGGGGGATGGGGAGCAGGCTGGCTTGTGTCCAGTGCAAATCTTCGAGCAGGAGCAATAACGGCCGTTTTACCCGCCCCACCAATTGGGCAATGGTGGCAACAAGCCGAATTTGTGCCGCTTCCCCCTGCAAGTAGGGAGCCGGTGCCACCCTGCGCCCCAGCAGATGTGCCACATCTGGTACCAGCGGCTGTAGTACCGCCGCCTCAAAATCGGACACGTCAGGCAGGGCCAGCAGCAGGTGGCGCAGTGGCTCCCGCCATAGCTGATAGGGCAGACCCCCGCTGTCTTCAACACCCTGGCCGCGCAGCACCACAAAGCCATCCACTAATGCCTGGGTACGCAGTTCGTGCAGCAGCCGCGATTTGCCCACCCCGCTTTCGCCCTCCACCAGCCACGCCGAGCCGTTGCCGACCTTGGCCTGTTTAAGTGCCTCTGTCAACTGAGCCAGTTCGGCTTCGCGCCCGACAAAGGCGGCGGCTTGCAGGTAACTTTCCCGGATGGACTGGCTTTCGGCCGGCCGGTTTTGCCCCAACACCTGGCTCAAGGCGGCAATCGCTGCCTGCGCTGATGGGTAACGTTGAGCCGGTTTTTTGGCAAGCAGCGTGCGTACAACAGTAGGCAAGACAGTGGGGGATGTGCCTGTAGTATTGTCGTCTGTTTGTATCTTTTGCCAGTCTGGCTCCTGTTCCAGAATTTCGCCCACGCTGTCTTCGGCATAGATGTTGAACGGATGCTCGTTGGTGAAGAGTTGATAGGCCAATACACCGACGGCATAGAGGTCGCTGGCCTCACTGGCTGGTTGCCCCAGCAGTAGTTCGGGTGCCATGTAGAGCCAGCTTCCCACTGAATCGGTGGCTTGTTCCTTGGCGGCCGCCAGCCCAAAATCCAGCACGCGCACGGTATCGCCTACCACCAGTACATTGTCTGGCTTGAGATCGCGGTGCAAAATGCCGCGCCGGTGCAGGTAGGCCAGAGCCTGGAGCATTTGGATGAGGAGGTTAATTTTTTCGGGGAGAGAACGGCCGTTTGCCGCTGCCACAATCGTCTGGGCGTTTTCCAAAGACGACATGGCAAAAAACGGCTGCCCATTTTCATCAAAGCCATAATCCAGCACGCTGATGATGTTGGGGTGACGCAGCCCAGCTAAAATTTGAAATTCCCGCGCCAGGGCCAGCCGCAGTTCGCGCTTGGTTTGTGAGGCAGGGCGAGAGTTGAACATAAGTTGTTCAAGCGGCAGAAAGACTTGCTTTAACGCCACCGTTTCCCCGCTTAGTCGGTCGGTAGCAAGGTGGACGATGCCCATGCCGCCCTGGCCTATTTTTTGGTGGAGTTGGTAACGGCCGTTAATCATCCAATGCTACCCTCAAAACAGACACAAGCTGGTCACGCTCATGCGCCCAGTCCCACTCACCTTCCACAGACAGAGCCTCCTCAAGTTCATTCTTTGTTAACTGATTTGCCAACTCACCGCGCACCTCATGAAAGAAGAATTTTTCATAAGGCCCCTGAGCTTCAGGGCAACGCCCCAACAAAGCGGCGGCTTGCCACGATTGCCCCGTCATCAAATAATATTTCACCCACACCAAAACAAAATCACAATCAGGCTCATCCTCCGCAGCCAGGTGAGAAAGAGAAATGGCTTGCTGCAAACATTCCCTAGCTTTCTTCATATCCACATGCAGATAAGTTCGAATGAGCAGCTTCAGAAAATGAGAATCCATCTGTTGCCCGGTCACTGATTCCCCATAATCCATACTTGCCTGCAAATACGTTTGGGATTCTGCATAAGAGTGCATGGCATAAGTCACAATACCAAGATAGCGTTGGAGATCAGCGGTGGCACGACGATGGCCTATTTTCTCAGACATTGCCAACGCCTCTAGCAACAACGCTTTAGCCTTTGCCGGGTCATCCTGATAAAAATAACCCATTCCCAATTTCATCATGCCAACAGCCTGATAAAGCGGATTGCCAAGTTCGGCAGCTAAATCACAAGTGTATTGACAGTACTGTATTGATTTTTCATACTCACCCTGCTCCGCTGCCAGATCTGCTAAATCACTGACAACCATCATGATTCCCGATTGATCATGGATGACTTCAAAAAGTGCCAATGCTTTCTCAAAATGGCCCTGGGCTATCAAAATACGATTTTGATACATGTGCATGCTTGCTAAATAGCGGTGGCTTCTGGCGGCATAACGCTGATTGTTTAACCTTTCAAAGATTGCCAAACATTGTTCATAATAGCCTTGTGCCTGGGGAATATCATCCATGTACCAAGAAACCCCGCCCAGATGCATCAAACTCATACCTAGTTCAGCCCAATTGTTAGCGGCTTTGGCCAGGGTTTGGGCTTGTTCTGCGTACCGTCGTGCCTCATCTACCTGGCTTAAAGCGATGTTGGCATGGGCTAACCAGTTAAGCAAGGCCACAATGCGGCTGTCTGTTCCTGGCACAGCTTGCACACCACGTTCCAAAAGTTGGATTGCCTCCGGGTAAGCATCGAGTTCGATGATGAGATGTTCGGCCACGACAGGTAAATAGTGCAATTCTTTGTCTATATTTTGGGCAATGTGCCAAAGTTCAACCAGTTTCCGGTAATAATCGCGGTTATTGGGATAAAGTGCTTCAATAGCCAACGCAATCTGCTTATGAAGCCATTGCTGTTCAGTCTGATCTAGATTGAGTAGGATGGCTTCACGCAGTTTGTCATGGGCAAACAGCCATTGATTGTCACGTACAATCAAAATTGCGGCATCAGTGGCACGCTGGAGCCACCCTTCAAAAAAGGCGTTGTCTGGTGCCAGGGTTTTTAGCATCCTCATATCTAGCTGCCGCCCTGCTACTGCGGCTAACTTGAGCATTTCTTGATCAGAATCCAGCATTTTGTGAATTCGACGTTGGAGTATTTGTGCCATACCCTGGGTAAGAATGCTTGTCGGTAATGTTTCCTGGTTAATATCGGCCAATTGTCCGGCTTCCTCGGCCAAGGCTCTCATAACCTCCACTAAAAAGTATGTGTTCCCTTCTGTTTCTTGAATAAGCCGGGAAATGAGTTTGTCTGTGTTGGCTTGTGTTCCAAGCATTGCCTGGCATAATTCAGCAACTTTTTCCTGATCAAACCGCTCCAGCTTAAGTGTTTTTGCACCATCCAATGCTTGCGGGAGCGTTGGTTTTTCGTCGTCCCGGTAAGTGGCAACAATCATCAGGCGTTGGGTGGCGCTCAGGTCGCTCAGGATTTCCTGTAACGGGAGCAGGCTTTCGATAGACCAATGCAGATCTTCCAGCAAAAGTAAGGTGGGCTGAGTCTGTTTTTGGAGCAGCGCGAGCAAGGTGCTGATTAATTTGTGTTGTCCATCGGCACCGGCATATTCTGGCAGTGCCGGCACGTCTCGGCCCAGGAGTTGGGGAATCTGGGGGGTTATTTGACGCAGGATGCCAGCTTCAAATGCTGTTATGGGGGTAGATAAAATTAATCGAGGTACTATGTCGCGCCACAATTGGAAATAGGCACCGCCTTCGGCTATGGCTTGGCCGCGTAAGACTTGCCAGCCGTTTATCAGGGCATAGGTTCGTAGTTCTTCGATGAGGCGGCTTTTGCCAACGCCGCTTTCGCCGCCGATGAGCCAAACGGCCGTTTGTTCGTGTTGAATGCGGCGAAGTTCTGCTGTTAGCTGGGCAAGTTCGGCATCGCGGCCGACAAATTTGGCGGCTTGCAGATAGCTTTCGCGGATCGCCTGGGTTTCCCCCGGCACCATCTGCCCCAACGCACCATAAAAAGCGGCAATGGCGTGGTTGGCTGTGGGATAGCGGTTCTCTGGCTTTTTGGCGAGCAGGGTGCGGACAACGGCCGTTACTCCCTCCCCACCCTCAATCTTTGTCCAATCCGGCTCCCCCTCCAGAATTTCGCCAATCGTGTCCTCGGCGTAAATATCAAACGGGTGCGTGTCGGCCAGCAGCCGGTACGCCAGCACGCCAACGGTATAGAGATCGCTGGCTTCGGTGGCCGGCTGGCCCAGCAGCACCTCCGGGGCCATGTAGAGCCAACTGCCAACGGAATCGGTGGCCTGCTCCTTGGCCGCCGCCAAGCCAAAATCCAGCACGCGCACCGTGTCGCCCACCACCAGCACATTGTCGGGCTTCAAATCGCGGTGCAAAATGCCGCGCCGGTGCAAATAGGCCAGGGCTTCGAGCATTTGGATGAGTAGGGTAACTTTTTCGCTGGGAGAACGGCCGTTTGCCGCCGCCACAATCGTTTCTGCCCCTTCCAAATATGACATCGTAAAAAACGGCTGCTGCTTTTCATCAAAGCCATAATCCAGCACGCTGATGATATTCGGGTGGCGCAGCCCGGCCAAAACCTGGAACTCGTGTGCTAACGCCAGCCGCAGCTCGCGGTTGGTTTGTGAGGCAGGGCGAGAGTTGAACATAAGTTGTTCAAGCGGCAGAAAGACCTGCTTTAGGGCTACAATCTCACCCGTCAGCCGGTCGGTGGCGCGGTGGACGATGCCCATGCCACCTTGGCCTAGTTTTTGGTGGAGGTGGTAACGGCCGTTAATCACTTAACTTACCTCCGCCATCTTTAACATCTCATATAACTGTCCAAACACTCGATGCTCCTCAACACAATTGAGAAAAGCATCACGCATGTGGGGGTCAGCAATTTGTGCTGCCTGGTTCTGCAAACTATCATATGCCCTGTAAACAACCGCTTGCGCCTTATCTGCATCAACCTCCTTCAAAACATAATACACAGCCAATGCTGCAGCCATTGGGTTCCAGTAACCCGTCAAAGAATGTTGCAAAATATACTCTGCAACTGGCAAAGCATATGTCTGAGCCAACTCACCCTGCTCTAAATGCCACAGACAAAGTGCTATTCCAGCTTTGGGACCTAACGCTTGACCCACATTATTAAGCGATTGCCAGATCGTATACCCCTGAGTATAAAACGCTAATGCTTCCTCCCACGATTGCCTGGCCTGTGCCACACGCGCTCGCTCAACCCAAACAGAAGCCTCTAATTGCGGGTATTCCAGCTCCCGCCCAATCGTTAACCCCGCCTGGCAATATATTTCTGCCTGTTCAATGTCCCCCTGCCCCAGCATAGCAATTCCCAAACTGGACAACCCCCCCGCCTCTGAAATCCTGTCTCCTGTTGTCTGGGCAATTGCCAGACTGCGATGATATGCCTCAATGGCCTGGGTATATAAGCCAACCTGAGTGTAGAGCAGCCCCAGATTACTCAGTCCTCCAGCCTCCATAAAGCGATCTCCTACTTCATGATTAATGCGGATGCTTTCTTCAATAGCAGCTAATGCCTGAGAATATTGCCCTAGCTCATAGGCAATCAGCCCTAGATTGTTGCGAATGCGTCCCTCCATAAAGCGGTCGCCTACCTTTTGCGTTAAGTGTAAGCTCTCTTGGTAATATTGGCGTGCTTTCGCAAAATCGCCCATTTCGTATGCCAGCAGACCAAGGTTGTTCAGTGACTTGGCTTGGGCATTGATATCTTGCCGTGCTAATGCCAGAGCCAGGCTCTCTTCATAATATTGTTGAGCCAGGGCATAGTTGCCGGAAATGAGGCTTTGCAATCCCAGACGGATCAAAATATCGTTTTCAGCATGTTGGTCTTGGAGCTGGCGGCTGAGTGTTAGGGCAAGATTGAGATGATCGGACGCGGCTTTGTTGTTGCTTGTGTCGCGCAGGGTTAGCCCATAATAGGTGTGGGCAGCCATGAGTTTGGGTAGGTCATGGGCGGCTTCAGCTTCCTGAATGAGTTTTTGTTCAAGCTCTATGGCTTTGGCAAAATCGCTGATGGTATAGCTGTAGATGACGTGGCGCAGTAAGAGTTGGCGCTGTAGGTCGGGTTGGTTAACGGCCGTTATCAACCCCTCCAAAGCCGCTAAATCTGCTGCTTGCTCCACACGTTGCCCCACCCGATCATAGACCATCTCCCTGGCAAACAAACTATCTATTTGTTGCTCTGCCGAACCAGACATCTCCAGAGCCAGCGTGTAAAAATGAATTGCTTCTTGGTTCGCAAATTGTTGCGCTGCTTCTTTGCCGGCCAAAAGCGCATAACGAGCTTGGGCTTCGCGCACGCCCGCCTCTCCCCAATGGTAAGCCAGGCGTGCAGATGGCCTGGTTTCGGGGGTGTACACTGTTTCCAGAGTTTGGGCGATGTGGCGATGGGCATCCACAAGCTGGGCGGGTGACAATAGAGACATGATACCGTCCCGAATTTTATCATGATTAAACTGCCAACGGCCGTTTTGCACATCTAAAATAGTCGCCTCATGACAGCGGAGAATCCACGCATCCACCCAATCAGGCGTTGCCCCGTGTGCCAACGCCTCCACAAGCTGCCTGTCTAAAACACGCCCGGCGACACTGACTAACCGTAGCAGCGCATGGTCAGTGGCTGGCAGGCGGTTTAGCCGCTGTTGGACAAGCGTCTGAATGCCCTGCGGCCAAACTTTCTGCGGCAAAGCGTGCCGCCCAATCTCAGCCAAACGCCCTGCACGGTGTGCCAAAGTGCGGATGACCTCTACCGCAAAAAAAGCATTCCCCTCTGTTTCCTGCTGCAGCAGAGCCAGAACCTCTGGCTGATTGCCTGTTTCACCTAACATAGACCAACTCAGTTCTTTCATGGCGTTAGCAGATAACCGGCGCAAGGGCAGCAGGGTCATTTGGGGTAGCAGCAGCGGTAAATTAGGCCGTTCATCGTCACGATAGGTGCCAATAATGACCAATCTTTGCCCACTAACAACCTGGGTCAGGGCGGCAAGGATGCCCAGGCTTTCTTCTGCCCACTGCATGTCTTCCAAAAGAAGCAGCACGGGCTGCGTTTGTTTCTGGAAAAGGCGGGCAATGGTCTGGTAAAGGCGCTGTTGTGCCGCCTGCCCGGTTAGCTCGGCAACGGGAGGGATTGGCTGCTGGGTTAGTTGGGCGATGTCGGGAACCAAGGGTGCCAGTATGCCGATGCTGACAGCTTCTAATGAGGGGGTGGTTAACAAAAGATGGCGCAATGGTTCTTGCCATAGTTGGTAGGGCATGCCACCCTTGTCGGTCACACTTTGGCTGTTTAGCACTAGGAAGCCATTGACTAGGGCGTGGGTGCGTAGTTCGTTGATAAGGCGCGATTTGCCGACACCGCTTTCGCCACCAATGAGCCATGATGAGCCTTGACTGGCTTTGGCCTTGTGTACTGCTTCAGTGAGTTGTGCCATCTCTGCCTCACGACCAACAAAGGTGGCGGCTTGGAGGTAGCTTTCACGGATAACGGCCGTTTCTTCTGGCATCGCTTGCCCCAACGCCTGATAGAAAGCTGCAATAGTGCCATTCGCCGTGGCGTATCGCTCCCTAGGCTTTTTAGCGAGCAGGGTGCGGATAACGGCCGTTAATTCCCCCTCAATTGCCACCTTCCCCCAATCCGGTTCCCCCGTCAAAATTTCGTCTATCGTATCCTCGGCATACATGTCAAACGGGTGCGTGCCAGCCAGCAGCCGGTATGCCAGTACGCCAACAGCATACAAGTCACTGGCCTCTGTGGCCGGCTGCCCCAGCAGCACTTCGGGAGCCATGTAGAGCCAACTACCGACGGATTCGGTGGCCTGTTCCTTGGCCGCCGCCAACCCAAAATCCAGCACGCGCACCGTATCGCCCACCACCAGCACATTGTCGGGCTTCAGGTCGCGGTGCAAAATGCCGCGCCGGTGCAAATAGGCCAAGGCTTCGAGGGTTTGGATGAGGAGGTCAACTTTTTCGGGGACAGAACGGCCGTTTGCCGCCGCCACAATCGTCTGGGCATTCTCCAGATACGACATGGTAAAAAACGGCTGCTGCTTCTCATCAAAGCCATAATCCAGCACGCTGATAATGTTGGGGTGGCGCAGCCCGGCCAGCGTCTGGAATTCATGCGCCAGTGCCAGCCGCAGGGCGCGGTTGGTTTGGGAGGTGGGGCGGGAATTGAACAGCAGTTGTTCAATAGGCATAAAAACTTGCTTGAGGGCGACGATTTCGCCCGTTAGCCGGTCGGTGGCAAGGTGGACGATGCCCATGCCGCCCTGGCCTAGTTTTTGGTTGAGTTGGTAACGGCCGTTAATCAGTTGATGTAAAGATGTTGTGTGCATGGTTATATTGCTAGATGCCCAATCTGTTACGATGGCAATCATTTCCCTATACGGTAAAGGTATCGTATTATGATTTATATTGCTACACCATACTATTCAAGATGATTTTGTAATGGCTAGTACCATCTTCCTATGCAGAAGCATATGTGAAGCAATGGCTTGTCGTTGAGCAGCCAACGGTGATTCTGTTTTACACTGGCGTCATGAAACATTTGCCTCTGGTTTTCCTGCTTTTCTTACTCATAGGCTGCGATGCGCCCAATGACCCGCAGCCATCCCCCACCCTGCCTGCTTCGCCAACTGTCCCCACCGTGACTAAAGCAGCCGTATTGACAACACCATTACCGACCAAAACGGCCGTTCCTCCACCAGCCCCCACCGCCATCCCGCAACCTACCGCCGCCCCCATCCCCGCTACCTTCTGCCCCGATATTTCTCGCCCTGCCCTGCTGGTTGCCATGGCCAACGGCCTGACCCTGACCAACCCGCAAACGGGCGTAAGCTGTTCATTGCCGGGCGGTGCGGCAAATGGGGCAGTGCAAATACGTGAGAGCGGGCTGTATGTGTTGGAACCAGAAACGGCCGTTATTCGCCACACCCCCGACGGAAAGACCACCCCCTTGCCCTTCACCAAGCCGCCCGACGGCAGCTTCATCAACAGCTTTGTCGTTAGCCCCGACGGCAGCCGCATTGCCTGGACGGTCGTTCGTGGCAAAGCCGACGGCAGCACCCACAGCCAGCTAACCATTGCCAACACCAACGGCCAGGACAGAATGGCGTTTCCCGAAATTGTGCTGCCCAACGGCCGTTTTGTGGAGCTGGTGCGAATTGGCTACGACAACCACCAGCTCTTTTTGGCCTACCAACCCGCCGCTATGACCGAGTTGGAGGGGAAAAACGGCCGTTATGACAGCCTCTACACCACCTGCTGTGGCGCCTTCCCGCAAAAAATGCTCGACTGCGCCGACCTCGCCCTCTCCTTCTGCATTGGTGACCTCAGCCCCGACGGGCAGCAAGTGGTCTACACCAGCGACAACAGCCTCATCGTCGCCGATGCCGACGGCGTAACCCGCGCCACCACTCCCGCCCCCGAAGCCTTTGTTGGCTACCCCACCTTCAATCTGACTGGCGACCTCTTTTTCTACGCCGCACCCGAATTGAACCCCGCCGCCATTTACCGCGTCCCCTTCCCCTATGACCAACCCGCCCAGCCTGTTGCCGCCGCCACCGGGCTGCTGCCGCCGCTGCAATGGCTGGGAGATGCCCATCTCGTCACCGGCTGGCGCGGCGAGTCGGGGCAGGCTGGTTACGCCCTGCTCACGCTGGCCGATGGCACAGTGACACCGCTGCCGCCGGGGCAACCCCTTGCCACCCTTGCCCCGTTGACGGTTCCCATGACCAGCCACACGGAGCTTTCGCCAAACGGCCGTTGGCAACTCCGCTATGGCGAATCCATCGCCGTGGCCGCCAGCAGCGACGAGCTGGAAACCTTCCCCGGCGGTGCCAAATACGCCGTTTTTCTGGAGGTTGCCACCCTGGATGGCAGCCTGCACCACATCGTTGTGGACGAATGGCGCGGGGCTGGCCTGGGTCAGGAGTGGCCCGTTCCCTACCGCTGGTCGGCCGACGGCCAATCCCTCTACGTCACCGACAGCGCCGCCCTAGACGGCTGCGGCGTGTTTAGCAACGGCACGCATCTGGACAAGGTGGATTTGGTCACGGGCGAACTCACCGAGCTGCTGCCGCGCAACCGCACGCTGAACCTTGCCCTTTCGCCCGATGAAGCATGGCTGGCCTTTACCAACAACGGCTCCGACGGGGAGCTGCTTGTGGTGCGTGACGTGGTAAGTGGTACTGAACAGTCAGTGCTGCTGGATGCCGCCCCCGATGCCCAGGCGGGCAATCTGGTTTGGTCGCCCGACGGCCAGGGGATTTTGGTGAGCGTGGTTCATGCGCCGTGCAGCCAGCAAACCAGCTACAGCCTGCTCCATTTTGACCCCACGACTCACGTTTTGACCCCCCTGGCAAGCCAGGAGCCAGCGCCAACGCATGTGCAGGCGTGGCCCAGCCCGCCCCGCGTGCGCCTGGGCAATGACAACGGCGATAGCTGGTTTGTGGACATTGCCACGGGGGAAAAATCGTCTACCGAGCGGGTAGACAGTTTGTGCGCCGACCGGGACGGGATTGGCTGGTTTTTTGCCCCTGCTCCCGCCACCTGCCCCATGGACGCCCCCGCAACCTCACCGGCATTGGCGCAGCGGTTTGAACATGGGCAGATGGTGTGGCAGGAGGCATCGCTGCTGGTGACGGTGCTGTTTGATGAGGGGGATTATGCGCTCTTTTCCCTGCCGCCGGATCTGGTGACAGGGAATGGAGGCGCGACTTTGGCACCACCAGAAGGGCTTTTTGCGCCGGGTGAGCCATTAACGGCCGTTTGGCGCGGCCAGCTTCCCCTCTCAGAAAACGTGGGGCAACGGCTGGGCTGGGCCACCACCCCCGCCGTCGCCTACACCGCCATGCAGCAGTTGGACATCAGCAGTGCGCCGTTGGGCAGCGGGCCGCAGTTTGTGCTGCTGCCGGATGTGGTCTATCTGGGTTTGGCGGGTGGCCGGGTGGTGGGGTTGGCAAACGGCCGTTATTTTTCGGCTGGCTACCTGCTTGAACCCACCTGCTTCTACCTGCCATTGCCCGGCAATTTGGCAACACCGCCGAACAATGCGATCTCCAGCAAGCTGTCGAGCTAAAAATTACCGCCCTCAAACCCGGCGGCGACCAACTTGTCGCACAGGGCAACGGCTTTCTGGAATGTATGCCTGCGTTTGACAGCTAGGAACGAGGACTAAATAAGGTGCGCAAGAAGTTCAACTTCTTCTTAGAAGTTCAACTTCTTCTGAGAAGTTGAACTTCTACCAGTTACTAGCCACCATCTGTAGCTGATTTCACAATTTTGGCAGACCCATGCCTGCATCCTATAATTCTCCCCCACAAGAGGCATAGTTGGGATGGCTGGTCTTAAACAAATTTTTGTCCTGTTGATTGTGCTGCTGCTGCTGGTTCAGGCAGTGATTGGGTTCGCCAGCCAGCAGCATTATGCTGCCTGGTTGGCAGAAGCCCGGAAGCGAGGCTGGCGTTTTCAGCCGCAGCCGTGGTGGCGTCGCTGGCGGCGGCAGTATCGGTTGGCGGGGACAACGCCGCAGGGGGCGGTGTGGGAGCTGCGCCGGGTGCAGCGGAGTGGGGTGTTTTTGTTTCGCTGGGTTACTTATGACAAACCCTTGCCCTATGGTTCGCTGCTGCTGCTGCCGCAGGCGCGGGCGTTGGCCGAACCCAAGCAGCGTGATCTACAGCCGGTACAGCTAGAGGATGTATCCTGGCAGGCGCGTTTCTTGCTGCTGGCAACCCATCAACGGTTGGGTGAGCGATATGTCGGTGTGGCGGTGCGCCATTTTTTGCACATGTGGCCGCTGTGGCCGCAGGTGGGGGCGCTGGAAGATGTGCAGTGGAATCAGACGAGGCTGTTGATTAACGGCCGTTTCGACCGCAACTGGGAAACCATTGACCGCATTGTGGCTCTGGGGACAGCACTGGTGGAAGAGGCGGTTGAGGAATGAGGGGGAGCTGGGGGCAGAGGGGTAGGGATGATTGTTTTCCCCTGCTCCCCTGCTCCTCCGCTCCCCTGCAAAAAACAAGGAGAAGTTACGATGAAAAAAGCCCTAATGGTCTGGGGGGGCTGGTCGGGTCATGAGCCAGAGGCGTGTGTCAACATTTTTGCGCCGCTGCTGCGCGACGCTGGCTTTGATGTGGCAATTGCCGATACGCTGGACGTGTATCTGGATGCGGCCAGGATGGCGACACTGGATCTGGTGGTGCCAATTTGGACGATGGGGACAATTACGGATGAGCAGGAGGAGGGTCTGTTAACGGCCGTTTGCAACGGTGTCAACCTCGGTGGCTGGCACGGCGGCACGGCCGATGCGTTCCGCAACAACGTCAATTACCAGTGGATGATTGGCGGTCAGTGGGTGGCGCACCCCGGCAACATCATTGATTACCGGGTCAACATTTGCAACCACGACGACCCCATCACCGCCGGGCTATCTGATTTTGCCATGCACTCTGAGCAATATTACATGCACGTAGACCCATCCAATGAGGTACTGGCGACAACAACCTTTGGTGGTGAATACGCCCCCTGGATTGCCGGCACGGTGATGCCCGTTGTCTGGAAGCGGATGTTTGGCGCAGGGCGTATTTTCTACTCCTCGCTAGGCCACGTTGCCAAAGATTTTGATGTGCCAGAAGCGCAGGAAATCCAGCGGCGTGGGCTGCTGTGGGCGGGGGGTGTAGCCTTTTGAAGTTTGCCAGCATTGCAAGGCGTGGAGCAAATACCAGAAACGCCGTTTGTGATTAAGGACGTGGCGGCATAAAAAAGGCGGGCTTTTCACCAAAGCCCGCCTTTTTTTATGCTATCGTTACTCTATTGGCAGCAGATACCCCGGCGTGGCCTGCAAAATCCAGACCTCATAGCCAAAGTCGGCCAGGTTGAGGAACTGGTCATCAGGCAAATCCTTGCTGTCGCCGCGATGGAGGATGTAGGCCAGTTCGGTAGCACCGTCGGCCAAATCCACGTGGAAGGTGATGCCAAAGCGGTCGGAGCCAGTGGGTCGTAACGGGTTTGACCAGTCAACGCCTGAAGCCGCCCCCGTCCAGACGTGCATTCCCCAGAAGTCGTTGTAATTGTCGCTGGTCGCATCGCCATAATCCCCGGCGGGACGGTGGTAATGGATGGTGACAAAGTTCTCCACTGCGCCGCGCTGGGCGTGGTTGGTGGCATCGCCTTGCGCTAACCACAGGTTCGGAGCCGCATCTGGCACGTAGCTGCGGTCAGCGTCGGTGTCTTTGGCATCGCCATTGTGGATGATGAAGTTGACCGGCTGGCTGGGGTCAGCCAGGGCAATGTTGAAGTAAGCCCCGTACTCATCAAAGCCATCGGGCAGCTTGGGGGTGGCCCAGTCAGTGCCTTCGCCGGGAGCCAGGGCATCGCCCCACAGGTGCAGCCCCCAGCCATCATAGTCACCGCCGGGGCGGTTGTAGTGGATGGTGGTTTCGCCACGGGCGGCGGCCTGGCTGCCGTGGTTGGCACCATCCCCCTGCATCAGCCAGATTTCGGCACCGTTGGCGGGGACAAAGCTGCGGTCGTCGGGGGTGTCTTTGTCGTCACCCTTGTGGACAATGAAGTTGAGCGGTTCGTTGGGGTTTGCCAGCTTGATGTAGAAGAACACGCCGTATTCGTCTTCGCCGTTGGGCTGCTTTGGTGCTGTCCATTCGGTGGCTTCGGATGGGTCAATGGCGTTGCCCCACAGGTGCAGCCCCCAGCCGTCGTAATCGGCGGCGGGTCGGTTGTAGTGCAACACGGCATAACCGGCATCGGGAATGGTGTTGGGGTCGGCAACGGTAACGGCCGTTTCCTCCACTACCTTTAGATGCCCATTCAAATCATTCACCACCGCCGCAAACGTTAGCGACGTGTCCAGCGGCAGATCGCTCACGTCATAAAAGACCCGGTACGGCGCGTTGGTGTCGGTGCCGAGGATGGTGTAGGTGGTGTCGTTGGCTCCCTTGACGGCAAACGTCACTTCGGCCAGTTGGTCATGCCCCAGGCTGACGCTGATTTCGGCGCGGCCAAACAGCTCCCCGGCGGCGACGTTGCCGCTAAAGGCGATGGATGGCGCGGCGAGGCTGCCGGGAACGGCGCTGTTGGCCTGGTAGACGGTGACGCTGAGCGGCGGCACGGTTAGCCAGATGTGGCCGGTAACGTTGCTGTGGCCAGTGGCGTTGCTGTGGGTGGCGGGGGAGTTGGCGGGATAAACGGCCGTCCACGCGCTATTGGGCGTATAGGTCGGAATCGTCACCAGCTTTGGCACCTCGGCATTGTTCAGCACGACCAGATACTCCACCTGCTCCTCCCGCTCAATGCGCGAGAACGCATACACGCCAGGGCCATCGCTGCTGTAGCGGTGGATTTGCGCCCCGCGCCGCAGGGCCGGGTGTTCCTCGCGCACGGCGGCCAGGTCGGCCAGTGTTTGGTACAGCGGGTGGTTTTGGTTGAAGTTGTCGGCAGCCGGGGTGTCGTCGGAGCCAATCAGGTTGTTGTCGTTATAGACCGCCACCTGGCTGGGCATCATATCCTCGCGGGCATCTTTGTCGCCGCCGTCGCCGGTGAACCCTTGCTCATCGCCATAGTAAACCACCGGGAAGCCGCGTGAGAGGTACATCAGGGCGTGGCCGAGGGTGCTGCGGGCCACCCATTCCGATTCGGCCGTGTCGGGGTCGCTGTTCTGCACGTTGCGCCCAATGCGGCCAATGTCGTGGTTGCTGACAAAGTTCGCCAGCATGTAGGCGTTGGAGTCGGCATCGGTGAAGTAGTCGTCGTTGGCAAACAGGTCGCGCAGGTTGTTGGTGGGGTTGGCACCGGTGGCAAAGCCGTTGGCCTGCCCCTGCATCCCAAAATCCAGCACCGAGGGCAAGTTGCCTTCTGTCGTGTAGCGGCTCATGAAGGCGGGGTTGCCGTCAAACACTTCGCCAAACATAAAGAAGTCGGTTTTGCCTGCGGCCTGGGCGTGGGCCATGATTTCGGGGCCAAACTTTTGCCACAGCTCCATGTTGACGTGTTTTACGGTGTCAATGCGGTAGCCGTCAATGTTGAAGTCGGTGATGATTTGTTTGTACAGATCAATGAGGCCATCGCGGACGGCCGGCTGTTCGGTGAACAAATCATCCAGCCCAAAGAAGTCGCCATAAACGGAGTTTTCGCCAACAAAGCTGGAGTCGCCCCGGTTGTGGTAGTAGGTGGGGTCGTTGAGCCAGGCCGGGCTTTTGGCCGTTGCCCCCGCCGCATCGCGGAAGGTTGGGGTGTAGGGGAAGCTGGTGGCCGGGTCGAGTTCGGGGAAGGTGTCGCCAGCGGCATAGTCGGTGTCGTCAAACGGGTTTCCGTCGGCATCCAGATAGGGGTAATCCTCTTTGTTGCGGTAGGCGTATTCCTGCTCGGCGTAGTCTATGATGTCGCCGGTGTGGTTGAGTACGATGTCGAAGAATACCTTGATCCCCCGCGTATGGGCGGCGTTGATGAAGGCGGTGAGGTCGTCGTTGCTGCCTAAATGGGGGTCGGTGTTCTCGAAGTCAATGATCCAGTAGCCGTGGTAGGCGGCGCCAAAGCCGAATTCGGTGGAGCCGTCGGATTGGGTGGGGTTGTTGCGGAAGATGGGGGTCATCCAAACGGCCGTTATTCCCAGCTCCTCCAGATAATCCAGATGGTCAATCATCCCCTGCAAGTCACCACCGTGATAAAACGCCTTGTCGTCGGCCTTATAGCCATGCTCGGCCAGGTCGCCGCTGGTTACGCCGCCCAGGTCGTTGGTGGTGTTGCCGTTGGCAAAGCGGTCGGGCATGACAAAGTAGAACACGTCATCCTGGACGGCGTGGCTGACGGGGGCGCGTACCAGCGTTTCCGCCAGCGGGTCGTTGGCTTCGCCGCCACCCAATGGGGAACCGTGATAGGCGGCGATGGGGAAGAAGGTGTGATGTTCGGCGGTGGTTTGGGGGAGGACAAAAACGGCCGTTGTTCGTCCCGGCACGCTAAACGTCCCCGTTGCGCTGTCAAACGATGCACCCTGCACCACCGTGTCAATCGAATCCGCCTGCACCGGATGCAGCACCAGACCCGCCAAACCAGCCAGCGGCGAAGCAAAGTTCTGCGCCTCGTCGTTGGCGTTCACCAATACCACAATCAGCTCATAGTTCGGGTCAATGTCTGACAAGCCAACCTGATCAGAGAGCGTCATCACAATCAGCCCTGGCAGTTGGTCGGGGCCGGTGTTGTCGAACGCCAGCCGTGCCTGCACGTCGGCAGCGCTTTGCAGCCGGAACAGGGGCGAAGAGTGGCGAATAGCCAGCATTTCCTGGAACAGTTCGGCCGATAGCTCAATGTCGCCGGGCGTGGGCATCAGGCCGGGGTTTGCCAAAATCGGCTGCATAATCGGCCAGTTGGCTTCGTTCACCCGCGCAATGGGCAGCCCCACACCAAAGTTGTTGCTCTGGTAGGTAAAGTCGAGCTGGTTGAACCAGTCGCCGGAATCATAGCTGTCCCGATCCAGTGACTTGGAGCGCAGCATGTCGCTGCCCGCATGGAAGAACGGCACCCCTTGCCCAAACATGACGGTGCTGAGGGCAACGCTTTGCGCCCGCACCCGTTCCGCCATCGGCGTGTCCTGCGGCAAGCCATAGGCGTAGATGTCGTAGAGGGTCTGGTTGTCGTGTTTGGAGACGTAGCTGATGTTTTCCTGGGGGTCAGCGGTGTATCCGGCCGGCTGGCCGTTGTAATCCACCTCTGCCCCTGTCACCACGTTGCCGTTGCGGTCGGTAAACTGGTAAGCAGCCAGGTTGCCCGCCATGCCTACCCGAATCTGGTCGGAAAGCAGCAGCAGCCGCGCCAGTTGGTCATCGGCACTGCCCTGGTTGAGGGCGTTGGGGTCATAATACAGCCCGCTGGCAAACCCTTGCCGCAGCAAATCCTGCCCGCCGTCAAACGGGCCAGCCCCGCGCACGGCATCACGCAATCGGTCGCTAAAGGTGCCAATGCCGGTGCCATCTACGTTGAGCTGGGTGGCGTTGACCCCGCGTGCGTTGTCGGCCACTTCGCCAAAGTTCCACCCTTCGCCGTAGAGGTAGATGCTGCTACCGTCTACGCCGTCGGCTTCGGCGGTCAGGTTGTGGAGTGCATTCTGCACATTGAGCATGTTGCTCAACATGTGGTGGCCCATCAGGTCAAAGCGAAAAGCGTCAACTTTATATTTGGTGGCCCACACCAGCAGCGAGTCAATCATGAGTTTTTCCATCATGTGATGCTCGGTGGCGGTGTTGGCGCAGCAGGTGGAGCTTTCTACCTGGCCGTTGGCGTTGAGCCGATGGTAGTAGCCGGGAACGATGCGATCCAGGACCGATTTTTCTGCTTGCCCGGCGGCGTTGGTGTGGTTATAGACCACATCCATGACGACGCGCACGCCTACTTCTTCGTTGAGTGCCTGCACCATTTCGCGGAACTCCAGAATGCGGGTGGAGCCGTCGGGGTTGGTGCTGTAGCTGCCTTCGGGGACGGTGTAGTGGAAGGGGTCGTAGCCCCAGTTGAAGCCGTCGAGGTTTTCCGTGGCGGCTACAGCGGCCTGCTGCTGGTCAGAATCGGGGGCATAGCCAGCCAGCACAGACGGGTCGGGGGCTTGCCACGTGGATTTGTCCTCATTGATAGTGGCAATGTCAAACGAGGGCAGCAGGTGCAGGTGGGACAACCCGGCGGCGGCCAGGGCTTGCAGGTGCTGCATCCCGTTGCTGGTTAAATCGGTGAACGCTTTGAACGTGCCGCGATCTGCTTCGGGAACCGAGAGATCGTTGGCACTAAAGTCGCGCACGTGTAGTTCGTAGATGGTGATGTCTTCGGGGGCGGTTAGTGCCGGTTTGGCAACGGTATCCCACCCCTCTGGCTTGAGGTCGGGGCTGTCGAGGTTGACAATCTGGCTGCGGGTGCTGTTCATCGCCAGGCTAAACGAATAGGGGTCGGTGACGATGTTGTGTTCGATGTTGCCGGTGCTGGGGGCGAACACTTCAACTTCGTAGAGGTAATATTGCCATTCCCAGCTTGCCTCGCCAACGACGGACCAGGTGCCGGTGGCGGCATCCCAGGTCATGGGGGAGGTGGTGCTGCTGGTGGCGGGGTCGGAGTCGGCAAAGAGGTGGAGGGTGACGTTTTGGGCGGTGGGTGCCCAGAGGCGAATGGTTGGTACGCCAGCGTCATTCCAAAGTACGCCAAGGTCGCCGCTGTAGGTGTAGAGGTCGTCGAGGACGCCGGGGATTTGCAGGCCGGTGGCATCAACGGCCGTTCCGTCACCCATCATCGCCGACACCGCAAACTGCCCCTTCAAAATATCCGGCACCAGCGCCAGCGCATCGGCCGGAATGGTCAGCGTGGGCAGCGTGGCTAAATGGGGGAACTGGGCCGCGCTGTCGCCATCCAGCCCGTTGCCTAATTCCAGCGTGATGGCACTGCCACCCGTGACACCGCTGCTGCCCAAGTCGAGGCTGGCATCGGCGGCGTAATGCAGTTGGAAGGTCAGGCTGCGGTCGGCGGCGGTGGGCCAGGCAATGGTGTTTTCGTTGACCCAATACGCCTGCTGTTTGCCCAAATCTCCCACGCTGCCGCCAATGCTGGCGAGGGCAATGGCGGGGTCGGTGAATTGGGAGGGGTTGCCCTGCACTTGCCAAATTTCATACCCTTTGTCGGCAAAAACGAGTGCCTGATCGGGGCCAGGGTCTTTTTCATCCCCCTTGTGGATGATGTAGTTGAGCAGCGAGGCATCGGCTACTAGCGGCACTTCAAAGTACACGCCAAAGCTGTCCTGGCCGGTGGGTGGGAATGGTTCACCCCAGGTGACAGAACCGTCGAAGCCGGTCCACAGGTGCAGCCCCCAGCCGTCGTAATCGCCAAACGGCCGATGATAGTGGATGGTGGCCGTGTCGGTGGCGGCTCCCTTTTGGCCGTAGACGGTGGTGTCGCCCGATTTCACCCATACTTCGTAATGGTCGGCGGGGGTGTGGCTGAGGTCAGCGTCGGGGTCTTTGGTGTCGCCCATGTGGGCGATGAAGTTGACGGGCTGGGTGGGGTCGGCGAGGGCGATTTCAAAGTAGGCGCCGTAGTCGTCAAAGCCGGTGGGTGGCTTGGGCGTGAGCCAGTCGGTGGCTTCGCCGGGGTCAATGGCACTGCCCCAGAGGTGCAAGCCCCAGCCATCGTAGTCGCCATTGGGACGCTGGTAGTGGACGATGGTGTGGCCGGTGGCGGTGGCGCGGGAAGCGTAGTTGGTCGCGTCGCCTTGCGCCAGCCACAGCACGGGGATGTTGGCGGGGATGAAGCTGCGGTCGTTGTTGGTGTCTTTTTCGTCCCCTTTGTGGATGATGTAGTTGACGGGTTTGGTGGGGTCGGCGAGCTTGATGGCGACGTAGCCGCCGTAGCTGTCAAAGCCGCTAAATGGTTTGGGGTCGCTCCAGGCAGTACCTTCGCTGGGGTCAATCGCTTCGCCCCACAGGTGCAGCCCCCAGCCGTCGTAATCACCGCCGGGGCGATTGTAGTGGATGACGGCGTAGTCGAGGGTGGGGGGTTCAACCCCGGCTTCGATGGTGAGGATGTGGCTGGTGGGGTTGTAGCTGAAGAGAACTTCGTCTCCGGCGTTGGTGACGGTGAAGGGGATGTTGGGGCCGTTGGGTTCGCCGCCCACGCCGTAGTTTTCATCCCACGCTTCGTTGATGGTGACTTTGGCTTCGTAGCTGCCGGGGGTGATGGCGGTGGTGGTGAAGCTGTAGGTTCCGTCGCCGTCGGGGTCCTGGAGCCAGGAGCGGAGGCATTCGGGCTGCCAGTCGCCGGGGCAGCCGAGTTGGCTTTGGAAGTTGCCGGGGATGGTGGCGATGACGCTGTTGGTGTTGTCGGTGATCCAGTGGGTTTTGTGGTCGTAGAGGAATTTAACGGCCGTTTCCGCCCCTACACTCAACCCAATATTGTTACCACCCGGCTGGGCGTTGGCACCATAATTTTCATCCCAGCCGTTGTTGAGTGCCGCTTTATACTCCCAGCTTCCGGCCGGCACGTTAAAAATGGCTTGCCACACATCATCGGCGGCATCATAGGCCAGATGGGTGTTGGTGCATTCGGGCTGCCAGTCGCCGGGGCAGCCCAGTTCATCCTGTAAACTGCCAGCCACGGCAACGGCCGTTGGCTCGGCCGTGTGGTCGGCCAGGGCAAGCTGTTGGCTGCCGTGGCTAAAGAGCAACAGAAAGACAAAGGAGGCGAGCAAAAGCCGCCAGGAAACGTGGGAACTATCGTGCATGGTTTTTCTCCTTATCATCTTCCCAAATAAACAAAAAAGCCCGCTTCTTCCTGTATGAAGAAGGGGCCGGGTTTCACTCTATTAAACTGCAGTTGGGTAAATTGTGACTGTCGTCATTGTGTGACCACTATTTGTGCGAAGTGAACTTCGTTTTAGGAACAACACATTTAGTTGATGGGTCAACTATATCAGGTGAACGGGCTGGTGTCAATCTTTAAAAAGTGGTAACAACATCCTCATCGAAATAAAATAAGGTTCGTCAGGAATTCGTGGGGTCGCCCTACATTGTGGCGGTGAGGCCAGCCTTACCACTACCATGTGTTCTGTCAACTCTATAATTCCAAAGACTCCAAACTAACTGTTTTCTATAATGCCGGCTGATGATGTTTTGAAGGGCGATACAGGCAACTCTATCTTCAGCATTCACAGAATTTTACAGGAGTACCAAGATTTATTGGCGATTCACAACATAAGCGGATAAACCGGAATTGCGACAGTGAGGGTGGGAGTTGCGAGATCGGTCGTAGTTGGTTAGTCCCTCGGTTGCTTAACCTCCCGCTCTCTGTTTTACCGGTTTAGGAACGCGAACTAAATAAGATGAGCCTGTCATTCCCGCTTTTGCGGAAATCTACAGTGGGTTTCCGCGAAAGTGGGGGTATGACACCTGAATAGATACCTTGTTCCTTAATTTGTGAATGCCCCACAATCCCTGTTAATCCTGTAAGTCCTGTTTAAATTCTTCCTATGACAACAAATGACTGGTTTTGGTGGCAGCGGCCGGATTTGGGGTATGTAAACGGCCGTTTACACCTGCAACAACATAATTTACAAGCCCTGGCCGAATCGGCCGGCACCCCCACCTATGCTTACAGCAGCCACCGCTTCCGCGCCAACTGGCGGCGGCTGGCCGGGGTGCTGACGGCGCGGGAAGTGCCGCACAAGCTGTTTTTTGCCCTCAAATCCAACCGCTTTTTGCCGCTGCTCACCTTTTTGCGGCTGCACGGCGAGTGCGGTGTGGATGTTTGCTCGCCCAGCGAGCTGTTGCTGGCGCGGCAGGTGGGGTTTGCGGAAAGCGACATTACCTATACAAATACGGCCGTTTCCAACGCCGATCTCGACATCATTGCCCGCCACCCTGGCATTCAGGTCAACTGTGACGCCCTCAGCACCATTCGCCGCCTGGGGGAACGCTCGCCCGGCCGCGCCATCGGGCTGCGGATTAACCCGGAGTTGGGGCTGGGCTACCATGATGCACTGCATTATGCGGGGGTGAAAACGACCAAGTTTGGCATTTACCTGGAACATTTGCCGGAGGCGATGGCGTTAGCAAAGCAGTATGGGATGCCGATTACGCGGCTTCACTTTCACGCCGGGTCGGGCTACCTCTCGCCGCAGTTAGAGACATTTGCGCGGATTTTGGTGGAAAACGGCCGTTTTCTCGACCAACTTCCTGATGTCACCACGGTCAACATTGGTGGCGGGCTGGGGCTAAAGCTCACCGCCGACGGCCACGAACTTGATTTGGAGCGATGGGGCGACCTGCTCGCCAATTTTGCCAAAGAGCGCGGTGTGACCATCCAGGCTGAGCCGGGCGACTACCTGATCAAGGATGCCGGGGTGCTGCTGCTGCAAGTGGCGATGGTCGAGCGTAAAAAAGAGACGCTCTTTGTCGGCGTCAATGGCGGCTTCAATCTCCAGCCCCTCTCCGTCTATTACCAAACCCCGTTTGTCGTTGTGCCAACGGTGCTGCGCCAGGGCGCGATGCAGCCGACGACGGTGGTGGGCAATATCAACGAGGGGATTGACATTTGGGCGGAAAACATCCCCCTGCCGCCGCTGGTCGAAGGCGACACGCTGGCCTTCCTCAACGTTGGCGGCTACGGATCCGCCATGAGTTCCAACCACTGTATGCGCGGTCAGTTTAGCGAATATTTGTTGGTGGATTAGGCGATTATTGGGGTAAGTTTGAATAGATGCGCGGATGAGGCGGATTAGAGCGAATTTTCGCGGATTAATAAAGAAAAATCCGCGTCTATCTGGCCTCATCCGCGCATCCCTTTTCTTCATAGGTAGACGCACAATCTTGCGCCTCTACCCTATATCAACTCGAATACAATATCCTGCGCCCCTTGCCACAGCACTTTTTCGCAGATGGGGCGCAGGTTTTCCTTACCTTCGATGATGGTGAGGAAATGATTGCCCGCCAACTGCCCCATTTTGCTGGCAAAACAGGCGGCTCCGTAGGGGAACAGGATTTCGGTTTCGCTGTAGCCGCCGGGATAAAAAAGGATTTCGCCGGGGGCGGGGTGGCTGGTGTGGTTTTCAAAACCAACGTTGAGCTTGAAGTCGCCGAGGGGTATCCAGCACGCTTCGCCGCTCCAGCGGGCGTGGATGAGCTTTTGGCGGTAGGGGAGCAGCTTGCGGAATTCGGCGCAGGTTTGGGGGGCGCTGGTCTCTTCGAGGCGGGCGATAAATTGCACGTCGGCAACGGTAATGCGTAAGTGGGTGGTCATAGTTTTCCTTGTGGTAGGACAAGTTTGCAAACTTGTCCTACGTTTGGCGTCTGCCTTAACTGGGTTTGTAAGTTTTTTTCGGTAAATTTACAGATAGAGGTAGAGAAGTGTCTCCTGAAGCGGCTTTGCGGGAGCCAAAACAAGGTCGCTTTGGTTTTCACTGGTGTGGAATCGGACAAACACATACTACTATTTTAGCCAATTACTACTAACAGCGGTTATGCAGAGCGTGATACCTTGCCTCTGGGGGAAATTGACGGCTGGTTCCACACCTCTCTATTCTCCACACAGCTGCGCCCGCAGTTGTGCTTTTTGAACTTTGCCCAAAGCATTTTGCGGAAATTGAGAGACAAAGACGACCTGACGCGGGGCTTTGTAGGCGGCGAGCCGTTCGCGGCAGTAGGCGATGATTTCCTCGGCGGTGGCGGTGGCGTGGTCGTGGAGGCGAATAACGGCCGTTACGCGCTCCCCCCACTGCACATCCGGGCAACCAACGACAGCGCTGGCGGCAATGGCCGGATGATCCGCCAACACCAGCTCAACCTCTGGCGGGTAAACATTGTAGCCGCCGCTGATGATCAAATCTTTTTCCCGCCCCTTAAGCGTAAAATAGCCGTCGGGTTCACGCAGGCCAAGGTCGCCGGTGCGGAGCCAGCCGTCGGCGGTGAAGGCAGCGGCCGTTTTTTCCGGTTGTCGCCAATATCCCTGGCAGACGTGGTGGCCGCGTACCTGGACTTCGCCGACTTCGTTATCTGGTAACGGCCGTTCTGTCACCTGATCCACAATTCGCACCTCCACCCCCGGCAAAGGCAGCCCCACCGACCCCACCCGCCGCTCCCCGTGCAGCGGATTCGACAAATTCATCCCTGTTTCCGTCATCCCATAACGCTCCAGCAGCGTGTGGCCGAACGTGTGCTGGAAGGCCACAAACATATCGTCGGGCAGCCGATCCGAGCCGGAGGTGAGCAGCCGCATGTGGCTGAGGTCATAGCTGGCGGCGTTGGGGGCATCGAGCAGGCGGCGGTGAATGGTGGGGACGGCCATAAAGACGGTGCAGCGGCGTTGCACCAGCGTTTGCAGGGCGCGGGTGGCATCGAATTTGTTGAAGAGCAGGGTGGTGGCTCCGGCGTTGAGTGCCCCGTGCAGAGCCACGATGAGGCCGTGGACGTGGAAAATGGGGAGAACGTGGAGCAAAATGTCATCGTCGCGCCAGCCCCAGGCGGTGTGGAGGGCGTCAATTTGGGCGGTGAGGTTGCCGTGGCTGCTCATGGCGCCTTTCGGTCGGCCGGTGGTGCCGCTGGTGTAGATCATGAGGGCGGTGGTGGCGGGGTCACTGGGGCAGGGGGGCAGGGGGGCAGGGGGGCAGGGGGGCAGGAAGGTGGGGTCGTCGGGGTGCAGGTAGATGCAGTGGCGGATGCTGGGCAGGTCGGGCAGGATGGTGTCAATTTGTGGTTGGTCGGCACTGTCGGCGAAGAAGAGGCTGGCTTCGGCATCGGCCAGAAAGTAGTGGCGTTCGGCGTTGGGGTAGGCGGGGTTGAGTGGCAGGACAATGCCGCCGAGCCGCAGGGTGGCAAGGTGAAGATAGAGGAAGGGGAGGCATTTGGGGAGCTGCATGGCAACGCGGTCGCCGGGTTGGAGGCCGAGGGTGTGGAGATAAACGGCCGTTTTTTCCACCATCTCCCCCAACTCCCCATAGCTCACCGGCGGCGGCACCGCCTCATCCGCCACCGGGATAAACTCCAGCGCGGTTTTGTCGGCATATGTCTCACAGTTGTGCAGCAGTTTCTGCAAAAAGGTCATATGAAATCCTTTTTTGACAGGATTAACAGGATTTACAGGATTGTTTGCTGGTTAGCTTAAAATCCTGTTAACCCTGTTAATCCTGTCTCAACTTCTGAAATCTTTTTTTGACAGGATTTCCAGGATTTAGGATTGTTTGCTGATTGGCTTAAAATCCTGTTAATCCTGTTAATCCTGTCTAAACTTCTTCCCGTTTGACAAGACAGGGGATTTTTGAATAATTGTTGTTTCTCATGATTGTAAGCGAAAGTGGGGAAGTGATCGAAAAAAAGGAATTCTAAATGAAACCAGCCCCTTTTGATTATGTGGTACCCGATTCATTAACGGCCGTTCTGGCCGCCCTCAGCCAACACGGTGACGAAGCCAAGCTGCTGGCCGGAGGGCAGAGCCTCATCCCGGCCATGAACTTCCGGCTGGCACGTCCCGGCGTGCTGGTGGACATCAATCGGCTGGAAGGGGAGCTTGGCTACATCAAAGCCACCGCCGACGGCGGGCTGCGGCTGGGGGCGCTGACCCGGCATTACCAGATGGAGCGCAGCCCGCTGGTGGCACAGCACGACCCGCTGCTGTGGCAAATGATGCCCCACATCGCCCACCCACAAATTCGCAACCGAGGCACGCTGGGGGGCAGCCTGGCCCACGCCGACCCGGCGGCGGAATTGCCGCTGTGGGCGGTGGCGCGGCAGGCGACATTGACCATTCAAAGCAGTGGCGGCAGCCGCCAGGTAGCCGCGCCGGATTTTTTCACCGGCCTGTTTGCCACCGATTTAGCCGCCGACGAAATGGTGACGGAGATTGCTGTGGCCCCATTGCCCCCGCGCAGCGGCACCGGCTTTGTGGAGATGGCGCGGCGGCACGGCGATTATGCGCTGGCGGGGGTGGCGGCCATTGTGACGCTGGCGACAGATGGCACCTGCGCGGCGGCGCGGCTGGTTTGCTTGAATGTGGGCGAGGTGCCTTTGGTAGCGGAGCAGGCGGGGGCGGTGCTGCTGGGCAGACGGCCCACGGCCCATTTGTTTGCGGCTGCCGCCGAACTGGCCGCCCGCGAGGAGATTGACCCCACCGACGACATCCACGCTTCGGCGGCGTATAAGCGGCATCTCATTAAGGTGTTGACGCAGCGGGCGTTGGTGCAGGCGTTTGAGGCTGTGAAGAATTGAGACTGAAAGACTGGGAGATTAGGAGACTGGGAGACTGTATAGTCTTTTAGGCTCTTAGTCTCTCAGTCTCTTGTCTTCTTGAAATCTATGACCACTTTTCCCTTAACTGTAACCGTAAACGGCAGCGAGATTGTGCGTGATGTGGAGCCGCGCCTGCTTTTGAGCGATTTTTTGCGCCATGAGCTGGGGCTGACGGGGACGCATGTGGGGTGTGAGCATGGTGTGTGTGGGGCGTGTACGGTGCTGGTTAACGGCCGTTCCGTTCGCTCCTGCCTCATGTTTGCCGCCCAAACCCACGGCCAAACGGTGCAAACCGTCGAAAGCCTGGGCACGCCCGACCAGCTTCACCCGCTGCAGCAGGCGTTTTGGGAAGCACACGGCCTCCAGTGCGGCTTTTGCACCCCCGGCTTCCTCATGACCCTCATCCCCTTCCTGCAAGAAAACCCCCATCCGACCGAAGCCGAAATCCGCGAAGCGATTTCCGGCAACTTGTGCCGCTGCACGGGATACCAGCATATTGTGGCGGCGGTGCAGAAGGCGGCGAGCGGGAGATTAGGCGATTAGAGGTTAGAGAGTGGAGATTAAAGAACGTGTCAATCTCCACTCTCTAATCTCCAGTCTCTTTAGTATAACGATGAATAACCTTCAATATGAAATTCGCAAGGGAGCGTACTACGACTCCATTGTTTTGATGCAGCTACAGAGCAAGCTGGTGGCACTGCCGGGGGTGGCTGATGCCGGGGTGGTGATGGCGACGCCGGCCAATCAGGAGCTTTTGGCGGCACTGGGGCTATGGCCTGAGGGGGTAACGGCAGGGTCAGATGATTTGCTGATTGTGGTGCAGGGGGAGGGGGAAACGGCCGTTTCTGCCGCCCTCTCCCAAGTGGATGACCTGCTGAAACAGCGGCAAAGCACGACCACGCAAACGTTTCGGCCAAAGAGCTTACAAACGGCCGTTCGCCAACTCCCCGCCGCCGACTGGGTGCTCATCTCCGTTCCCGGCCGCTATGCCGCCAAAGTCGCCCACGACGCGCTCGATTTGGGCAAAAACGTCTTTCTCTACAGCGACAACGTGCCGCTGGCCGACGAAATCGCCCTCAAACAGAAAGGACGCGAGCGCGGGCTGCTGGTGATGGGACCAGACTGCGGTACGGCCATTGTCAACGGCGTGGGGCTGGGGTTTGCCAACCGGGTGCGGCGTGGCGATGTGGGCATTGTCGGCGCGTCTGGCACCGGCATTCAGGCGATCAGCAGCCACATCCACAACCTCGGCGGCGGCGTTTCCCACGCCATCGGCACCGGCGGGCGGGATTTGAAGGGGGCGGTGGGGGGTACGACGGCATTGCAGGGGCTGGAACTGCTGCGCGATGACCTGCAAACGGCCGTTATTGTCCTGATGTCGAAACCGCCAGAAACGGCCGTTGCCAACCAGCTTCTCACCGCCGCCCGCGCCACCGGCAAACCCGTTATCGTCAACTTTCTCGGCTACGCCCCACCTGCCCACCAGCTCAACAACCTCCATTTTGCCCGTTCACTGTCCGAAACCGCATCCCTGGCCGTTTCGCTGCCGCGTGGTGCCACACCTGCACCCTCGCTGCCCAAAACCAAGGGCCACCTTCGCGCCCTCTTTTCCGGCGGCACGCTGGCCTATGAAGCGTTGCTCACCCTCCGCGCCACTGTCGCCCCGCTGCACGCCAATCTATCGCTCGATGGGGTGGTGGAGCTGGACGATGCGTTCCACAGCCACGGCCACACCGTGGTGGACATGGGCGAGGATGATTTTACGCAGGGGCGGCTGCACCCAATGATGGACAACGGCTTGCGGCTGCGGCGGCTGGCGCAGGAAGCGGCCGACCCCGCCGTGGGCCTCATCTTGCTCGATGTGGTGCTGGGTGAGGGGGCGCACCCCGACCCGGCGGCGGAGTTGGCTCCGGCGATTGCCGCCGCCAAAGCCCAGCGCGATTTGCCCATCGCCGTGCTGCTCATCGGCACCGACGACGACCCGCAAAATCGGGCGCAGCAAATGGAGCGGCTACAGGAGGCGGGGGCGATTGTGTTTACCGACCCAACGGCCGCTTTTGCAGCGGTGTCGTGGTCGCTGGCCGCGCCCATTGAACCAACCGTCATGGCTAACAGCCCACTCAACAAGCCGCTGGCGGCGATTAACGTGGGGCTGGAGATGTTTTATGATAGTGTGGTGGGGCAGGGGGGAACGGCCGTTCATGTGGAGTGGCGACCGCCTGCGGGGGGGAATGAGCGAATGATGGCGTTGTTGGCGCGGATGAAGGGGTAGAGATTGGTTGATTGGAGATTGGAGATTGGTGAAGGTTTGTGATCTCTAATCTCTAATCGCCAGATGTGAAAGTGTGATGGCTAGTCTGACGATCAAAAACATTCCCAATGATCTTTATGAAAGGCTAAAAGCGTTGGCCAAGGCCAACCGGCGCGGCATCAACAGTGAAGTCATTATGTTGCTGAAGGCCTCTTTGCAAAAACCCAGACCTGATGTGGCCTTGATTGCCGCCAAAGCGGCCAAGGTGCGGGAACGAACGGCGCATTATATGATTGATGATGCACAGTTGGAAGCGTGGATCAATGGCTGACAATGGACAAACGAATTTTGCGCGATTTTCCAGAAACGGCCGTTTTGCCTGCCAGCTTTGTGAATGATGTTGATGGAGATATCCCATGAAATTTATGATTACCATAGATCGTGATGAGGATGGCGTTTGGATTGCTGAATGTCCGGCCATTCCAGGGTGTGTTAGTCAGGGTGAAACGAAAGAGGAAGCGGTGATAAATGTTGAAGAGGCTATCCAGCTTTGCCTGGAAGTTCGGGCCGAACGGGGTTTGCCTTTGACACTGGAAACACAACAGGAGATATTTCATGATAAACATTGACCAGGCCAACCAAACGGCCGTTTCCCGCATAATGGCTGCGCGACCCATCTTAAAAACCGTCGCCACCGCCCACGACGTGATTCCCGGCATGCGCGACAATCTGCTGCTCCACGCCGGGCCACCCATCACCTGGGAACGCGCTTCCGGCCCCATGCGCGGCGCCATCGTCGGGGCGCTGATTTTTGAAGGGCTGGCAACTGACTGGGAGAGTGCCGAAAAGCTGGTTACGTCGGGGCAAATAGAGCTGGAACCATGCCACCAACATGCGGCCGTTGGCCCCATGGCCGGGGTCACGTCCGCCTCCATGAAAGTCTATGTGGTGGAGAACATCACCCACGGCAACAAAACCTTCTCTAATCTCAACGAAGGGTACGGCAAAGTGCTGCGTTATGGTGCCTACAGCGACGAGGTGCTGGCAAAGCTGCGCTGGATGAACGAGGTGATGGGACCGGTTTTGGCCGAAGCCTTAGCCATGACCGACGACGGGCTGGACATCCGCGCCCTGCTGGCTGAATCGCTCCACATGGGGGACGAAGGCCACAACCGCAACAAGGCTGGCTCCATCATCTACACCACCAAACTCGCCCCCCACATTGCCAAATGCAGCGCCGACGACGACACAAAAGCCCGCATTCTGCAATTTTTGGGCGACAACGCCCTCAGCGTGCTCAACCCCGTCATGGCGGCGTGCAAGGCGATGTGTGACGCGGGGCATGGGGTGGAAGGCAGCACCGTGATGACCGTCATGGCGCGAAACGGCACCGACCTCGGCATTCGCGTCAGCGGCCTGGGCGACCAGTGGTTTACGGGACCGGTGGGTCAGCCCGATGGCCTCTACTTCCCTGGCTTCACGGCGGCCGACGCGAGTGGGGATATTGGGGATTCGACGATTACGGAGACGGCCGGGATTGGGGCGTTTGCCATGGCCGCCGCCCCTGCCATTGTTACCTTCATCAGCGGCACGCCGGAATTGGCGATTAACACGACGATGGAGATGTACGAAATCACCACCACCGAACACACCGCCTTTACCATCCCCGCCCTCGGTTTTCGCGGCACGCCCACCGGCGTAGACATTCGCAAGGTGGTTGAACTGGGTATCCGTCCGCAAATCAACACCGGCATTGCCCACAAAGATGCGGGTGTAGGGCAAGTAGGTGCCGGGCTGGTGCTGCCGCCGATGAACGTGTTTGAGGATGCGCTGGTGGCGTTTGCTGAGAGATATTTTACATGATGGACCTGACTGATGTGGGGGCGACGGCGTTTTTGACGCTGGCGGCACGGGTGTTGGAATCACAAACGGCCGTTCCCATCATTCACGATCCCGAAGCGGTGCGGCTCTACGAGGCGATTAAGCCGATGCTGGCGAATCAGAAAGGCAAGCTCTACCGCATGATTGTGGAGGAAAAGCTGCCGCCGATGCTGGCTGTTACCGTGTCGCAACGGGCGCGGCGTTTTGACCGCTATGTGCGGGACTTTTTGCAGCGACAGCCAAATGGGGTGGTGGTTAATTTGGGCTGTGGGCTGGATACGCGCTTTCAGCGGCTGGATGATGGGCAGTTGGTGCTGTACGATCTTGATTTGCCGGAAATGATAGCGGTGAAGCGGACGCTGGTGGCGGAAAATGAGCGGTATCGGTTGTTGGCCGCGTCGGTGCTGGATATTGATTGGATGCAGGAGCTGCGGGAGGGAGGAAAACGGCCGTTTCTGTTTCTGGCCGAAGGATTATTTATGTACCTGCTGCCCGATGATGTCAAGCGGGTGGTGCTGTCGCTGCAAATGGCGTTTCCCGGGTGTGAACTGGTGGCGGAGGTGTTTAACGGCCGTTGGCTCCATGGCTGGCGCGGTCGCATGACCCGCAGGAAAATGCAGCGCGATCTCGGCATTGGCGATGATGCCAGCTTTCGCTCTGGCCTGACAAGCAGCAACGAGATGGAGCAATGGCACCCTGGCATCACCTTCCTCGATGATTGGTCTTACTTTGATGACGATGAACCCAAGCTTGGTTTGTTGCGCCTTTTTCGCCATATTGAGCTTTTCCGCAAAATGCAGTGGGTTGTCCATTACAAATTAAGCTAGCAGCTTGTTGGAATTGGGAAATAGATGGCCAGGTGGCGCAGATCATGCTGGATTTTCGCGGATGAAACTGTGAAATCCATGGTGATTTGCCCAAACCCGAGACATCTCTACCTCTATGATTGCTTTTCAACAACCCGCTAGAAACTTGGAGAACAGATGAAATTTATCGATCTTACTATTCCCCTCGGCATTGGCACACCGCCGTGGCCGACTTATGAACCGTTGCAAGTAAAATATTTTAAACGGCTGGCACCCAATGGTGCCAATGGTCAGGTTGTCACCCATTCTAACCACGTTGGTACGCATTTGGACGGCGAGATTCATTTTTACACGCCGGGCAAGGATATTGCCTCGCTCGATTTTGACTTTTTGTGCGGCGAGGCGGCGATTGTGGATTTGAGCGATTGCTGTGGCGATTATGATGTGTACACGCCAGAGATGATTGAGGAACGGGTGGAGGTGCGGGAGGGTGACATTCTCATCATCCACACCGGCTATCATCACTTTGGCTGGGATCAGCCGTATGGCAACGAAGTGCGCTATATGGTGATGCACCCCGGCCCCGATGCCCGCTTTGCCCGCTGGTGCGAGGAGAAAAAGATTAAGTGGATTGGGGTGGATTGTGGCAGTGCCGATCACCCGATGAACACCAAAATCCGCGACTGGATGCCGGCTCAGGCGGAGGATGCCGATGCGTATTTCCGGGAAAAGTATGGCAAGCCTCTGGCTGATTATTTCACCAAGGATATGTACCAGATGATGCACCTGTGGATGTTCCACAAGGGGATTATCCATGCCGAGTGTGTAGGGGGCGACATTGACCTGCTGTGTAACCGGCGGGTGCAGGTGGGGTGCTTCCCCTGGCGTTTTGTGGATGGTGAGGCTTCGATTGCGCGGATTGTGGCCATGGTGGATGATGCGGAGTATGAGGAATTGATGGCGAAAAAGGCGGCGATGCCCAAGACAAAATATGGGGATTGTTATGACCCGGTGCATGTGGAGCGTTTGGGTGGCCGTGGGCGGACTTACTAATTTATGAACTATTATGCGTTGTTTTATTGGGTGGTGGAGGATTATATGGAAAAACGGCCGTTATATCGCGCCAACCACCTCCAATATACCCAGGCCGCCCAGGAACGGGGGGAACTGGTGTTGGGTGGTGCCTTTAGCGACCCGCCTGATTCGGCACTGCTGGTTTTTCAGGCAGCAGATAAAGCTGTGGTTGAAGCATTTGCCCAGAACGACCCTTATGTGTTGAACGGGCTTGTTCAACAGTGGGAAGTACGCGCCTGGACGGTGGTGATTGGTACTGCTTATGCGACGACTGCCTAAATGGCAAGGGGAGCGTGTTCAGGGAAAGTGATAGTGACAATGGGTTTAGGCAATGTATATGTGTCCTCCCATTGAAAGAGTGGAAGAATTAACGTTTCTACTTGTTGAGCGACTTGCCACTCAAGAATTGCGTTGCCACAACGTGGACAAACGGCCGTTGCGGGAATACCCGTTACTGTCACAATAATACCATTGCGGCGATAAACCTGTGTTGCAAAGGCATTGTCCGAGGATTCAAATTCATATGAGCAAATGGAACAAATAGCCATTATTTTTTGCGGATCCGACGACGTTTATTCAAAGTCCACATGCGTTTATCTGGAATACACGCCGTAATAATTACACCTTCTATCTTCTGGATAGCTTTCGATGACTTCACCCTTTTCAAGTGTGTAGCGGAGATGGGATAATAATGACCCATCCTCAAAAGCCTCGACTTGTGCATGTGTTGTAATACGCAACGACCGTCGGCCTGCCAAAATATCTAAGCGCAATTGCTCAATGTCAAAGCTCTCTGAATCTTGCACTTTAATCACCTGTAATTCCGTGTACACGTCCCCGTGTACACGTCAGTATATCATATTTATATTCCAAAGAGAGACGGAAAATGAAAGAAAATGAGGTTTTGCAATTACTGACAGAGGCCAAATGGTATGACCTGACCCAGGCGTTGAGCATTTTCACTCCGCCGTGGCCGGGCGAAATGCCGCTACAGGTTCACTTTTTCAAGCGCGTCACCGGTTCGTGGGGCGGGGGGCAGGGAGCCAACGGGCAGTTGATTGAGTGGAGCAACAACACCGGCACCCACCTCGTGGGGCCACGCGCCTTCCACTCCGGCGCACGCGCCATTGCCGACATTCCCCTCACCGATTTGTGCGGCGAGGGGGTGGTGGTGGATATTTCCGATGCGGTGTCGGACTACAGCCTCTACACGCCAGAAATGATTATGGCGCGAGCCGAGGTCAAGGAAGGCGACATTCTCATCATCAACACCGGCTACCACCGCCACACCTTTGACTTGCCCGACACGCCCAACCCCACGGCGCAGGCGGGGATTGAGAGCAAGGAGTTTGGCTACTATGTGCGCCATCCAGGGCCATCGCCAGAGTTTTTCCCGTGGGCGCTGGAGATGAAGTTGAAGCTGATTGCCGTGGACTGTGGCTGCGCCGAGCATCCGATGAATACCAGCATCCGCTATATGCACGCCCGTGAATTTGAGAAGGCGGAGGCGAAGCTGCGTGAAACGCACGGCAGAACGTGGGATGAGATGTTCCCGCCGGAGGAGTACCACGCGCTGACCCATATCACGATGCCGAAGTCGGGGCTGCTGCTGGCTGAGGGACTGGGCGGGCAAATTGCCGAACTCAACAACCAGCGGGCGTGGGTGATGGTGATGCCGGTGCCGTTTATGGAGGTGGAGTCGGCGTGGAGCCGGGTGGTGGCGTTGCAAGCCCCCAATGGCATGGATGAGTCGGCATTTTTGGCGGCGATGGGGGAGATAGAAATGGCAGATATGACGCTGCCGTTTAGCGTGCAAACGCCGCAGTGGGCCAACTATGAGCCGCTAAGTATCAAATATACGAAGCGGGTGGGGGGGCAGAATTTTGGTCTGGGGCGTAACAATGCCCACTGCCGCGCCAGTTTCCATTTAGCCAGCCACATGGACGGGGAAAAGCATTTTTGGGCCGCCGGCCGTACCATCGGCCAAACCCCTTTGGATTACTGGGTTGGGGTGGGGGTCGTGGCAGACATCTCCGGGCTGGTTAGCAATTCCAGCGTTTATACGCCGGAAATGATTGAGAGCGTGGTGGATGTGCAGGATGGCGACATTTTGATTGTGAAAACGGGCTGGTATCAGTATGGCTGGAATAGCCCTGATTCGGATGAATTTCGCTATATGATCAAACATCCAGGGCCGTCGCCGGATTTTGGCGACTGGTGCATTAAGCGCAATATCAAATGGCTGGGGGTGGACTGCGTGGCGATGGAGCATCCGATGAATACGATTCAGCGGATTTGGCACCCGAAGACGTTTGCCGAGGCGAACCGGAAGCTGGTGGAGACGTATGGCAAGGATTGGGATGAGATGTATCCGCTGGACAAATATTATCAGGATATGCACCTGAATTTGTTCCCGAAGGGGATTGTCCACGCGGAGAATTTGGGGAAGGAGATTGCGGGGCTGGAAAACGGCCGTTATTTCCTCGGCTGCTTCATTCAAAAAGGAATGGAACTGGCCTCCTGCTGGGGGCGGTTCGTGGCCTTTAAGGCGTAGCAAGTAGCAAGTAACAAGTGGCAGGTAACTGACTTGCCACTTGCTACCTGCTACTTGTTACCTTCTCTACATGCACCTCCTGTTTCTCACCCCTGCCTTCCCCCCCTTCCCCGGCGGGGGCGAACGGTATGTACGTTCGTTGGCTTTGGCGTTGGTGCAGCGCGGCCATACGGTGACGGTGTTGACCAGCGCGGCGCAAAGCGAGCGTGAACTGTGGCAAGGGTGCGGTAGTCGTATTACCGAGGAGGTGGATGAGGGGTTGCGAGTTATGCGCTGCCCCATTCGCAGACTGCCGGGCGGGCTGCCCACGCTGCTGGCGTGGCGCAAGATGATGGTGCTGCTGTCGCTGCTGCCGGGGGAAAAAACGGCCGTTTTGCGCCACCTCGCCCGCGCCATCCCCCCCATCCAAAAGCTGCCCAGCCTGCTTGAGCAAATGGTCGGCACGGTTGACCTGGTACACGGCTTTAACATTTCCTGGGAATATCCGCTGTTGGCGGGGTGGCAGTGGGCCAGGCAGCAGCAGATACCCTTTGCCGCCACCCCCTTCGCCCATTTGGGTTCCGCCACCAACGACCGCGTGGCACTTAACTCGACAATGGATCACCAGCGGCGGCTGCTGGCTGAGGCGGACGTGGTGTTTACGCTGACGGCGGTGGAGCAAGAGGGATTGCAGGCGCATGGCATCACAATGAAGCGGGTGGCAACCGTTGGCAGCGGGCTTGATCCGTTGCCGCAGCCAGCCAGCTTTGCCACGTTGCAGCAAAAACACGGCCTTACCACCCCCTTTGTCCTTTTTGTTGGCCGCAACAGCTATGAAAAAGGAGCGATTCATGCGGCTCAGGTGGTGCTGGCAGTGCGGCAGCAGGGCAACCCGGTCACGCTGGTGCTGGCGGGGCAGGTGGCAGCGGAGTTTGAACGATTTTACGGCCGTTTATCCCCCACCGAACAAGCCGTCATCCGCCCATTGGGCATTGTGAGCGAGGCGGAAAAACACGCCCTGCTGCGCCACGCCGAAATGCTGCTTCTGCCCTCCCGCACCGATTCGTTTGGCATTGTGCTGCTGGAGGCATGGGCGTATGGCAAACCGGTGATTGGCGCACGGGCGGGCGGCATTCCTGGCGTGATTGATGATCAGCACAATGGCTTGCTGGTGGAATTTGGTGATGTGGCGGGGCTGGCAACGGCCGTTCGGGAACTGCTCCAGGATGAAACAAAACGGCGGGTGTTGGGGGAAAACGGCCGTTATAAAACCCAAACCCAATACAGTTGGCAGCAGGTCAGCCAGCAAGTGGCTGCAAATTACGAACTCGTTATGCAAGCATACGCTGGGTAACTGCCTTTAAAAATGGGACGCGGAAGAACACGGACAAATCTGTGAAATCTGCGAAATCTTTGATTTAAATTTTGTTTCGATGCGAATTCTTCACCTGTTGCACCAATACCTGCCCGAAAAAGTGGGCGGCACTGAGCTTTATACCCGCAGCCTGGCGCAGCAGCAGGTTGTGCAGGGGCATTCGGTGGCGATTTTTGCCCCGGCCGGGCAAGACAGCACCGGGCTGGAGCCAGCGGTTGAAGAGGGGGTGCGGGTATACAGGGTTGGGGTTGGCGGGCGGAGTCCAACGGCCGTTTTTGCCAGCACCTTCCACCACCCCCAACTCCACCACGCCTTTGCCCGCGTTTTACAGCAGGAACAGCCCGATGTGGTTCACATTCAGCACCTGATGGGGTTGCCCGCCAGTCTTGTTACCCAGATTCAGGTGCCGTATGTTGTTACCCTGCACGATTTTTGGTGGGTGTGTGCCAACGCCCAACTGCTGACCAACACCACCCAGGAGCTTTGCGCCGGGCCACAATTGTTTGTCAACTGCGGCCGCTGCGCCCTGGCGCGGGCGGGTTTGCCGCCCGTTTTGCCGGCTGCCCTGCCCGCTGCCCTGCCGCTGGCGGCGCGAAACCGGCGGCTGCGCCTGGTTTTGGCTGCTGCCGGCCGCCTGATTGCGCCGTCGGCGTTTGTGGGGCAGTGGTATGCAGCGCATGGTGTCCCAACCGAGCGGTTGGCGGTGGTGCCACATGGGCTGGATTATCCGGCCGTGTGTGGGGGGCAGGGGCAGGAGGTGGGGGGAAAACGGCCGTTTCTTATCGGCTACATTGGTGGCATCTCCCCGCAAAAAGGGGTGCATCATCTTGTGCAAGCGCACCAATCGCTCAACGACAGCGAGCTGTGGATTGCCGGTGACACCCAGTTTGACCCCGTCTATACCGCCCGGCTGCAGCAATTGGCAACCCCCAGCGTCCACTTTCGCGGCAAACTCAACCGCGACGCCATTTGGGAGATGCTCCACCAGCTAGACCTGTTGGTTGTGCCTTCCATCTGGTACGAAACCTTCTGTCTTGTTATCTCCGAAGCCTTTGCCGCCGGTGTTCCCGTCATCGCCTTCAACCTGGGCGCAATGGCCGAGCGCATTCGCCACGGGCAAGATGGCCTGTTGCTGCCCCCCGGTGACACGCAAGCCTTGGCCCAAACCCTGCAAACGCTCCAGCAAAACCCGGCGCAACTGGCGCAACTGCGGGCTGGCATCCAGCCGGTTCCCACGATGGCGCAGCACACGTTGCAAATAATGGCGCACTATGAATATGAGCAATAAGGAGATTGGGAGATTAAGAGATTGGGAGATTAATCTTGTTTAATCTCTCAATCTCCCAATCTCCCAATCTCTTCTTTTCCCTATGAACCTGACTCTAACCAAAAAGCTGCCAACGGCCGTTTTTCTCATCGCCTTTACCCACTTTGCCCTCGAACTGCATCATAACTTCCTGCCCGTTGTCTACCCCTTGCTTATTGAAAAAATGGGACTGACTTACAGCCAAATCGGGACGCTGGCTCTTTTTGTCAGCATCTCTGGCGCTTTGACGCAGCCTTTGTTTGGTTATGTCAGCGACCGCTGGGATCCGCGCCTGATGGTGGCGGGCAGCATTGGCTGGATTGGCGCGTGGATGGGGCTGTTTGGCGTGGTGGCTTATTACGGCCAGCAATATTGGCTGCTGATCCCCATTATCATCTTAGGCTCTTTTGCCTCGGCCGCCTATCATCCAGCCGGCGCGGCTCTCATTCCGGCTAACACGACAACGCGGCGTGGGGCGGCGATGTCACTTTTTTCGGTGGGCGGCAATTTAGGCTCGGCCTTGAGTCCACTGATTGTAAGTGCCGGGCTGCTGTGGTTTGGGCTGCGGGGAACGGCCGTTCTCGTCCCCCTCGGTTTGCTTATTAGCCTCTTTGTCTTTAGCCAGTCGCGCCAATTGGTTGTGCCAGAGCATACGGCCGTTCAAGGCGGCGACAGCCAGACCGGTTCCTGGCTGGCATTGGGGCTGATTGTGCTGGTGGTGGCGGCACGTTCCTGGTTCCAGGGCAGTCTGGCGACCTACTTGCCAGAGTGGTTGTTGAGTGAAGGACGGCCGTTAGAGACTGCCAGCTCCATTTTTTCCGTGTTGCTCGTCTCTCTCAGCGTGGGCAGCATCAGCGGTGGCACCCTCTCCGACAAAGTGGGGCGTGTGCCCATTATCGTGGGCAGTATGCTGCTGATGGGGCCGTTGCACTGGCTTATGCTGCACAGCAGCGGCTTTAGCCAAATTGTCCTGATTGCCCTCACCGGTGTCGCTATTGGCGCATCTTTCCCCGTCACCATTTTGATGGCGCAGGAAATTTGGCCGCAGGCCACGGGGCTGGCTGGCTCGCTGGTGATGGGGCTGGGCTGGCTGCCGGCCGGTATTGGCTCGTGGGTGGTGGGGCTGATTGCGGATCAATCCTCTTTGGCGGCCGGCCTGGCGACGCTGACATTTGTGCCGCTGGTGGGGGTAACGGCCGTTTTCCTCTTCAAATGGCGGTTTGGCAATTCTTAAGAGTGGGAAATGATGGAGACCATATCACGAAACAATGGGCAAGCTATTTGTCTATACAAAGGACAACCAAAGAATGAACGATAAAGTAGACAAGGCCTTATGGCGTTTACGCAAGATTTTGCCTTTGCAGGAAAGTCGAAATAAATGTGATCCACAGATTAAAGAGCTTCACCAGCAGATGCTGCGCTCGTTTGTAACCAGAGGCCACATCCTGCCGAAGGCAGAAATGGCGCAATGGGTTGACGATGTGCCAACGGCCGTTTATACCCTGAGCCAATATGACATGGTGGTCTTTGCTGAAAATGGGGAACCTGTCGGGGCTTATCCCTTCACCATGACAAAGCGCGAGCATCAAGTCCTCATCAACGGGCATCAGGTCTACGCCATGTGTGCTTTGGATGCCTTGGCGATTAGTCCTATGCTTACGGAAACGACTCAAATCACCTCTCAGTGCAGAGTGACAGGTGAGCTTGTAAAGATAGAAATGTTGGGCGAGACGGTTCTGAATTTGGCTGAGGTGAGGGATATTCATGTGGGGATCGCCTGGGCAGCGACAGATGCTGGTTCCTGCTGTGCGGACAGCTTGTGTACGGAGATGATATTTCTGCATGATGGAACCATAGCCCAGCAGTGGCTTTCGGAGAATCTGGAAGGGCGAGAGATTTTTACCTTACAGGAAGCTGTGGCGTTTGCGAGTCAGTTTTTTACGCCGCTTATGGCTTGATAATGGCTAACTTGGTAGGAAAACGGCCGTTTTCCCCCTCAACTAATGTTTTATTCTGGCACGTCAGGAAAGTATAGGAGATGGCGTCGTGCATAAACGCTCTCCGCTTACGCACGACGCACATCTGCCCGCCCAAGCCACCTACCAGGCATACGCCTCTGGCGCAGGGCCACCTGGGCCAGGCCAAATCTCATCCAGCCGCTGCAATTGTTCAGCAGTCAAGTGAATATCCAACGCCCGCAGACTCCCACTTAGCTGGTCTACATTGCTGGGGCCGATGATGGGGGCAGTGACAACAGGATTGTGCAGCAGCCAGGCCAGGGCCACATCGGCCGGCTGCTCGCCCATTTCGGCACAAAAGTTCTCATAGCTTTCCACCTGCGGCCGAATCGCCTCAATGCGCTGCTGCATGTTGGCACTGGCACGCCGCCCACTCTCAATCTTCGCCAACACCCCACCCAGCAAGCCACCGTCCAGTGGACTCCAGGGGATGATGCCAACGCCATAATCTTCGCAGGAGGGTACGACCTCTAGCTCTACCATCCGGGCGCTCAGGCTGTACTTGCTTTGCTCGCTCACCAGCCCCATAAAGTTGCGCCGCTTGGCTGCTTCATTGGCTTTGGCAATGTGCCAGCCGGCAAAGTTGCTGCTACCCACATAGAGAATTTTACCCTCGCGCACAAGCTGCTCCATCCCCTGCCAAATTTCTTCCCAGGGTGTGTCACGGTCAATATGGTGCATTTGGTAGAGGTCAATGTAGTCGGTTTGCAGCCGCTTGAGGCTGGCTTCACAGGCTCGTTTGATGTTTAGTGCCGAGAGCTTGCCTTCGTTGGGCCAATCGCTCATGGCCCCATACAGTTTGGTTGCCAGCACAACTTTTTCGCGTCGCTGCCCACCCTGCTGGAACCAACGGCCGATTATCTCCTCCGTATGCCCATGATGGCTGCCGCTGCCGCCCCAAATGCCGTAACGGTTGGCGGTGTCAAAGAAGTTGATGCCAGCATCCAAAGCCGTGTCCATCATCACGTGACTGTCCGCTTCATTCGTCCACGGGCCAAAGTTCATAGTGCCGAGGCACAGTTTGCTGACTTGTAGGCCGGTACGGCCAAGATGTGTGTATTCCATTTCGTGTTCTCCTTATTATCTTTGTCAGAGTGGTTATTAACGGCCGTTTTTCCCACACAATAGCCAGATCGCCCAATAAAGACAGTGACAAGGACGACATTATGGCATCCCAAGCCCAGCGACCCATGCAGCAACCTGGTTCGGCCAACTAGCGTGCCTTACGCCTCTGGACAGGTGGGATGTCACGCCATCACAACAAAACCCCCGGACTCGTGTAATACACCCCCACTTCCTCATCCTCTCCCGGCCAAGGATCAGAACAATGCCAGGCCGCATCAAACGTGCCAATCTGAAGCTGCGTACCGCGCAGGAACAGCCACTTCATCCGCTCCTTTTGATAGGCAGTGGCATGGGTGCCCGCTTCATTCAGCCCATCTTTGGTGGCCTGCCACTGCTGAATTGAAAACGGATCGATCCACTGCTCCACCCATTCTTTTTGCAAGGCAGGCAGGTTTGTCGGCTTTTCGCGCTGGTACCGTTCGCCAAACGTGTAGGGAAAGGCATAACAAACATACAGGGCCGCACAAATATCCCCAAAGCTGCCTTCATACGCCGTCCGGATCCAAAAATTATCCAGCGCATCACGCGCCGGCCGAGCCGCCCAGCGTGATTTAGCCTGCTCCCCAACCTTAGCCAGCATCCTCAGCTCCACCCGCGATTCGGTAGCCCGCCGGTTATATTCCAACTGGTACTCCACCCACGGGTTGTTCGGCGGGACTTTGGGAAACACCATCTCCGTTACATATTCACTCAGATAAGGCAAATCCTGGATCAACCAATATTCAAATTGTGCCTCGGTCAGCGTACCAGCAAAAAAGGCATCCATCCAGGAGTGGTGCAAATACTTTTCACGCCAAACCGATCCTGCAAAAGCAACACATTCATCTAAAAAAGTCATCACGCTTTCCTCTTTGCATATAGATTGCACTTAGGAACGAGAATTAAATAAGTTACGCAAGAAGTTCAACTTCTCAGAAGAAGTTGAACTTCTAAATGGGCAAGTTATTTAATTGCCATTCCTTATTATTTTACTGGGACATTCTGCACCAGCACCGCCGCCGCATCAATGGCGGCTGCCTGATGGGGCAGCAGGTCAAGGCCACCGTGAAAGGCAATGGCTTCGGCAAACGGATCAATCACACCCGTCTGAATGCCCGACAGCTCTTCAATCACGGCCAACCCCAGAAATGGCACGTGAGCCGGAGAGTACCCCCCTTCGTGTACCAGAGCCAACCGCCCTCCGCAAAGCACCTCTGCCGCAGCTTTCATCTTTTTGGTCATGGCACGGAACGTTTCACCATCACACATCATACGCGCCAGGGGATCAAAACCACCGGCATCGAAACCCGAAGAAACAAATATGAAATCGGGGTTGAAGGCTTGCAGGGCGGGGACAACGACCTGATCCATCGCATAGAGATAGGCTGCATGGCCTGACCCGGCAGGGATGTTGACGTTAATATTTGCGCCTTGCCCTGCACCAGCCCCATTTTCCTCCAATTTTCCCGAATTGGGTGGATATGTTCCCGCCTGGTGCAGCGAAATGGTCAGGACATCTGGATCCTCATAAAAGATGTTTTGCGTACCATTGCCGTGATGCACATCCCAGTCTACCGTGGCAATCCGGGCCACGCCGCGAACCTCGCGGGCGTATTGAATGCCTACCGCAAGATTATTAAACATGCAGAAGCCAAACCCTGTATCCCGCTCGGCATGATGGCCGGGTGGGCGCACGAGCGCATAGCCGTTGTCAACTTCGCCATCCAGAATGGCATCTACCAGTGCCAGCACCCCGCCTGTAGCCAGGCAGGCGATATGGTACCCACCTTTGGCGAAGGGGGTATCCCCGCCAGCATCCCCTCCATTCACCGCACTTAGTTCCTGAATATGCTGGATGTACCTGCGGGTATGCACTCGCGCCAGATCGTCTTCTGTTGCCAAACGAGGTTTTAGGTTGGTTAGCTGCTCCGTAACCCCCAAAACATCCAGCAGATTCTTGAAACGCCGTTTTGTATCCTCATGTTCAACATGAACATGAGGTTGGATGGGACTCGTCCCCCCGGCGGGGAGGAAACTGGCATGAGAGCCTGTATCATGCCACATATATCGTTCATGCCACACAAAGCCTGTCGTCATTATCTTGCTCCAATTTAAATCGCTGGTGAATTTCCATTTAGAAGTTCAACTTCTTCTTAGAAGTTGAACTTCTTGCGTAACTTATTTAATCCTCGTTTCTCAACGCTGGCACACCGTCTGAAAAATGTTCCCCTCCGGATCCTCATACCAGGCCACTCGTAACCGCAGTTGCTCATTCACATCAAAATTGTGTGGCTCCCGTATACAGCATACCTTTTTCACCCTCAGCATGGTGTGGGCTTTGTCTACATCATTCGTCCACAGCACAATCTCCCCGCGTGGCTTTCCAGGGTCAAGCGGCAACCGGTGTATTCTGCGGCCGGCTTCCACCGACGAAAGCCCTATCAAATACTCCCCCAAACGTAGCTCAATGTGTTCAGGCTTACCCTGTTTGGGGGTGCGATACGTTTCCTGAAAGCCAAAACAATCCCGATAAAAAGCCGCCATGCGCTCGACATCCTGCACATAGTAATTGCTCTGCCCACCGTGAAAGCTGGCTGTTTCCGAATCATTCACCATGCTGCCCACCCCGCACAAACGCCGCCAAATCCCGCTTTTGCTGCTGCAGTGACGGCAAATGGACATACATCAAATGCCCCGCCTCATAATACGCCATCTGCACGTTGCCGCGCAGTTCCGCTGGCAGGTAGAGGTGGTTAAAGGTGTATTCGGCGGCGGCAAATGGGGTTGCCAAATCGTAATAGCCGTTGCACACCAGCACCCGCAGGTGGGGGTTGCTGCACATAATGCGGCGCAGCGTCTCGCTCACATCCACATACGTCCCTTCAAACTCCTCAAATCGCCAGTCGGCGTTGATTTTCATATTCATGATCTCATACGGCAGATCGCTTTCATAGTTTAGCTCGCGGTGCAAATAATCATACAGTGCCGCCGTGTAGGGGCCGTTATAGGCTAGTGAGCTTGGCTCCAGATTGATCTTTTTGCCTGTTGGCCCCAAATCGTAGCCCGTGAACCGGGCATCCAGCCGGCCGACCACCTTCCCCTCGTCGCGCAGCAGTTCATTGACAAAGGTCGTCAGGTCTATTCGCAAGTTGCAGCGTTGTATCAGATCGGCCGGCAGCCCCGTAAACCGCGACACCCTGGCTGCCATGTCGGCCTCCTCGCTCTGGCTCAACAACGTCCCCCGCATCAATGCCGCCGTATATTCCCCCAGCGCAAACGCCCGCGCTTCGTCTGCCCAGTCGGCCAGGGTTTGCCCCTGCCCGGCCTTGCCGTGGTACCAGGCCACGGCGGCGTAGGGGGGCAGGTAGAGCGCATAGGGTAAATCGTTGCCGGGGGCAAAGCGGGTGGTTTGGAAGTTGAGAATGGTGCTGACAAAGATGATGCCGTTCAAAAACAGCCCGTGGCGATCCTGCAAATAGCCGCTCAACGCCGCCGCACGGGTGGTGCCATAGCTTTCGCCAATGAGATATTTGGGTGAAGCCCAACGGCCGTAACGGGTGCAAAAAAGGCGGATAAAATCCCCCACGCTGGCGATGTCTTTCTGGAAGCGGTGGAATTCGCTGTTGGCTTCGCCCGCCACGGCGCGGCTAAAGCCAGTGCCAACGGGGTCAATAAAGACCAAATCGCTCTCGTCCAGCAGCGAAAACTCGTTTTCGCCCCACTGCCAGGGCGGGGGGGTGAGGGCACCCACGTCCCCCATTTGCACCCGGCGCGGCCCCAGCAGCCCCATGTGCATCCAGACGCTGCTGCTGCCTGGCCCGCCGTTGAAGCTGAAGGTGATAGGACGCTGCGGGTTTGGCGCGTCATCACGTAGATAGGCGACGAAAAAGAGGTTGGCTTTGGGTTTTTCGCCTTCGCTTTCGCGCTTGCCCTCCTGTTTTTCGGCTTCTTCTTTCAGGACGAGCGTGCCGGTGATGGCGGTGTAGGGGAGAGAACGGCCGTTAATCACCACACTATGGTGGGTAACACTCAGTTGATCAGTGGGAAATTCAGACATCATTGTGCCTCAAAGGTGATGGGCAAGGTGTGGGGGCCACGGAAGGCAAAGCCCGGCAGCCATTCAACCTGCTCATTGATAAGCTGTAAATGGCGGCACCGCTGCAGCACAGTCAAAATGCCCACCTGGGAAACGGTGCGGGCAATGGAGACACCAAGACAATAATGGGGGCCGTGGGCAAAGCTCAGGTGGCGGTTGGGGTGGCGCGTCATGTCAAATTCGGTGGGGTTGGCAAACTGCGCCTCATCCCGGTTGCCGGAGCCAAACAGCACCAAAACCCCTTGCCCCGCCTCAAACGTTTCCCCCTGAAATTCCATGGTTTCTTTCACCACGCGGCTGGTCAGTTGCACCGGGCTGTCGTAGCGCATCACTTCCTCGGTGGCGGGGGCGATGAGTTCTGGCTGCGCCAGCAGCTGCGCCAGCGCGTCGGGGTGGCGGGCAAAGGTGAGGATGGCGTTGCCAATGAGGTGGGCGGTGGAGTTGTTGCCGCCGACCAGCAGGGCAACGCACATGCCAAACAGCTCATCGCGGGAGAGGCGGTCGCCCTGTTCTTCGGCCTGCACCAGTTCGGTGATCAAATCATCTTGCGGGTCGCGGCGACGCTGCTCGATAATGATCTCCAGATAGGCTTTCATCTCCAACATGCTTTTTTGCCCCTGACGCATGACCCCGACACGATCCTGGGTGGTTCCGGCGCGGTCATAAATCAGCACCTGATCTCGCGCCCAGCGGGTAAAGCGGGGTTGGTCTTCATAAGGTACGCCCAAAATGTCGGTGATGGCCCAGCCGGGGAGCTTGGCGGCAACGTCGGCCATCACGTCCATCGTGCCGTTGCCAATCACCTCGTCAATAAAGCCGTGGCAAATTTGCTCGATGCGAGCGCGGCGGCTTTCGATCATGCGCGGGGTGAATGCTTTGGCAACAATGGCCTTGAGGCGGGTATGCTGGGGTGGGTCGCTGAGTAACATGCGGCTGCCCAGAATGGTGCGGAGGGGGGTTAGCTCTTGCTGCACGTCGGGGGGCAGCACGGCAAAGGTTTGTTCGGTGCGGGCGGAGGACATGCGGGGGTCGTTGAGCAGGGTGGTGATGTCGTTGTAGCGGCTGATGAGCCAGGAACGGCCGTTCCAGCACACCGGCGCTTCCTGTCGCAGCTTTGCATAATGGGGATACGGGTTCGCCTGAATCAGCGGGTCACTAAAATCAAGGTTTGTTGTTTTCATCCTTCACCAACCTTCGCCGCAAACTGCGACTCACGCACCACCTGACAAACTTGCAGCTTGTACTCGGCATAGAACGTGCTGCGCCCCTTCGATTTGGCGTGCAGGTGTTCAGCATTGATAGACCAATTGCGCTGCGCCTCTTCATCCTCAAATTCAACCACCGTGACCCGCTCGCCATCGTCAGCCATAAATCCCTTGTGCGAGATATAGCCAGGCATTGTTTTCGCCAGATCGCTGATGCGGGTGGCCCACTCTGCATATTCCGCAGCAGCTTCCGGCCGCAAGCGGGAGCGAAAGATTGTAACGATCATTTAGTAACCCTCATGGCCCGTATGGGCAGAAATTTTCAAGGTTAAATTTTAGCTCGACGTATCAGGATTGACGATCTTTGTGCCACTCGGTTTGATCACGGGTATGATTCATCTATCTAAATGGGTAACTATTGGTCATACTGTGAAAACGGCCGTTTTCATTCATCCTGCAAGCGCGACAGCCGCGCAATGGAGACGAAAAATTGATATGAAAAAAGGGATACAACGACTTGCTACAGGGTTAGCCATCCTTATCGTCGTCGCTACCATCGGGTTTGTTATTTGGGCTGAAACACCTTCGCAGCCCGGTGCGGCCGCACTGGCTGCGCTGGCATCTGACAATGTGGTACAGATCGTGGATCACGGCGACTATATTTCTTTTGAGCCAACCCAGCCAACCTCAACAACGGCCTTCCTCTTTTACCCTGGTGGTCATGTAGATTTTCGCGCCTATTCCCCCATTTTGCACCGCATTGCTGAACAGGGATACCGGGTTGTTTTGCTACAGGTAAGGTTAAATCTGGCTTTCTTTGACATTGAAGCGGGTACACTGGCTCTGGATGAGTTTCCCGACGTGACAACCTGGGTAGTGGGCGGACACTCTTTGGGCGGCGTTGCGGCTGCCTATTTTGCGGCGGCACACCCAGAGATCAAAGGGATTGTATTCTGGGCATCTTACCCGGCGGATGATCGGCTCCGGGATAGTGCGATCAAGGTTCTGTCCATCTACGGGACGGAGGATGGTGGGTTGGATGATGGAGCCAAAATTGAGGAATACAAACCATACCAGCCAGCAGACAGTGAGTTTGTGGTTATTCAGGGTGGCAACCATGCCCAATTTGGCGATTATGGCCCCCAACCAGGCGATAACCCAGCCACTATTTCGCCAGAAAGCCAATGGCAGCAAACGGTAGAGGCAACCAGCCGTTTTCTGGCATCGTTTTCACCTTGAGTTTTGCTGATGTTGGAGCGACCAAACATAACGAACGAGAAAATAGCGGCCTGTTTGCAGGAAGCATATGAGCTGGAGGTGGCGCGGGTCGCTTTTTTGCCGCTGGGGGCGGATGCCAACACGGCCGTTTTTTCCATCACCACCACCGACCAGGCCAACTACTTTCTCAAGCTACGGAGTGGGAAGTTTGGGGAAACGGCCGTTTCCCTCCCCAAACACCTCCACGACCACGGCAACCTCCACATCATCCCGCCGCTGCCCACACGGGCGGGCAGGTTGTGGGCCGAACTGGGCGACTACCGCGTCATTTTGTCCCCGTTTGTCGCCGGGCGTGACGGGTACGAGGTGGCCTTAACCGAGGCGCAGTGGCGGCAGTTTGGCGCGGCGGTGCGGCAGCTTCATGAGGCCACGCTGCTGCCGGAACTGCGGGCGCAAATTCCCGTTTATCGCACCACCGACCGCTGGCGCGAGGCGGTGCGCGGGCTGCTGGCAATGGCGGAACCATTTGTGGACGAGGTGGCGCGGGAAACGGCCGTTTTTCTCCAATCCAAACGCACCGAACTCCTCAGCCTCATTGCCCGCGCTGAACAGTTAGCCGTCGTGGTAGACTGCCTGGACGATTTTGTGGTCTGCCACGCCGACCTCCACGCCGGCAATCTGCTGCTCGACGACGACGGCCGGCTGTTTGTGGTGGATTGGGACACGCTGCTGCTGGCTCCAAAGGAGCGGGATTTGCTGTTTGTGGGGGGCGGGCTGCTGGGCAACTGGCGCAGTGCCGCCGAGGAGGTGGCGTTGTTTGCGGCGGGGTATGGGGAAACGGCCGTTAACCATGCCGCCCTTGCCTATTTCCGTTATGATCGTATCCTCGAAGACATTGCCCTCTATGGCGAAGAACTCCTGATTAACGATACCGACAGTGCCGACCGGGCGCAGGCGTTGTATTATCTACAGACCAACTTCCGGCCAAACGGCACCATTGCCCTGGCAAGGGAGGCGGAAAGTGGGGTGTGGGGAGTGGGGAGTGGGGAGTAGCAAGTGCCTACGCCCCACTTCCTACTCCCCACACCTTTCAGTGAATAACAAATGGCACTTAACCCAATCTTACTCGAAGTTTTATGGAACCGGCTGCTATCGGTAGCCAATGAGCAGCAGGTGGCGCTGATGCGAACCGCCTTTAGCACCATCGTCCGCGAGTCGCAGGATTTGGCCTGCGGCATTTTTGACACGCGGGGCAATATGATTGCCCAATCGCTGACCGGAACTCCCGGCCACATCAACCCAATGGCGACGGGGGCGATTCATTTTCTCAAAGAATATCCGCCGCAGACGCTGGAGCCGGGCGACGTGCTGGTGACAAACGACCCCTGGATGACGGCGGGGCAGGTGAATGACCTCACGGTGCTGACCCCCGTTTTCCGCGACGGGGCGATTGTGGGCTACTTTGCCAACTGCTGCCACGCCCCCGACATCGGCGGGCGCATTTTGTCGGCCGAGGCGCGGGAGGTGTTTGAGGAGGGGCTGCTGGTGCCGATTACCAAGCTGTTTCGGCGCGGTGAGCCAAATGAGGAGCTGTTCAAAATCATTCGCGCCAACGTGCGCACGCCGGATGAGACGGTGGGCGACCTGTACGCGCAAACGGCGTGTAATGCGGTGGGGGCGCGGAGCTTGCTGCAAATGATGGCCGAGTTTGACCTGGATTCGATTGACCCGCTGGCGGATGAGATTATCGGCCGTTCGGAGCGGGCGATGCGGGAGGCGATTGGGCGGCTGCCAAACGGCCGTTTTACCCACGAACTGTGGAGCGATGGTTTTGAGGAGCCGATTAAGATACAAACGGCCGTTACCATCGCCGACCACGACATATACATAGATTTCGCCGGTTCCTCTCCCCAATCCACACGCGGCATCAACGTCGTTTTCAACTACACCCACGGCTACGCCTCCTTCGCCATGAAAGCCGCCATCAGCCCCGAAGTGCCGCACAACGAAGGTGCCTTTCGCCCCGTCCACGTTTCTGCCCCCGAAGGCACCATTTTGAACTGTAAACGGCCGGCCGCCGTCGCCTCGCGCCATCTGCTGGGCCACTTTTTGCCCAGCGCCATCTTTGGTGCCTTGTCCCAAACCATCCCTGACCGGGTGCTGGCGGGCAGCGCCGACCCCATCTGGATGAGCATTTGGCGGGCCAACTGGCCGCACACCGGCAAACCCAGCAACGTGACGCTGTTTCAGGTGGGCGGCACCGGGGCTCGCCCCACCAAGGATGGCCTTAGCGCCACCGGCTTCCCCAGCGGCGTGGCCGGGGTTCCGGCCGAAGTGGTGGAAACGCTGGCACCGCTCATTCAGCACCAGCGCACCCTGCGGATTGATTCAGCCGGGGCGGGGCAGTTTCGCGGCGGGCTGGGGCAGGCCACCGACATCAGCTATCGCGGCGACGAGTCGTGGAGCGTGTCGGGAATGATTGACCGCACCCGCTTCCCGGCGCACGGGCTAAACGGTGGACAGTCTGGTGCCAACGGCGAGTTCAAAATGGATGGGGTGGATATGCCGCCGAAAACGGTGATGTGGCTGGAGCCGGGGGTGAAAATGAGTCTCAATCCGCCCGGCGGCGGTGGCTATGGCGACCCGCGCCAGCGCGACCCGCAAAAGGTGTTGGCGGATGTGGTGAATGGCTATGTGTCCATTGAAGCGGCGCGGGAAGTTTACGGGGTGGCTGTGCGCTATATTGGTTTGCCGGAAAGCCTGGTGCGGCTGCCGGAGCATTATGTGTTGGATTTGGAAGAGAGTGAGAGATTGAGAGATTAGAAGATTGGGACGCAGATTTGCCTGATGTGCCTGATTTATTATCAGGTACATCAGGCAAATCTGCGTCCCGTTTTCTTTTTGGAGGGATATGATGGATGGGAAACGGCCGTTTTTACTAACTCCCGCCGCCAAAGAAAAGCTCACCAAGGTTTCGACGGCGACGTTGACTTCGGTGTTGATTGGGCAGGGGTTTAGCAACACGTTTTTGACCGGGGTGCGGCCGCTGCGGCCGGATTTGCGGATGGTGGGGTATGCGGTGACGCTGCGCTTTGTGCCGGGGCGGGAGGACATGGTGGCAAAAACGGCCGTTCTCTCGCAAAACCCGCAGCGGCTTGCCATTGAAGCGGTTGGCCCCGAAGACGTGCTGGTGGCCGAGGCGCGGGGTGAACTGCGGAGCGCGGTCATTGGCGATATTTTGGCGTGGCGGATGCAGGTGTTGGGGGCGGCCGGCTTTGTCACCGACGGTGCCTTGCGCGACACCCCTGGCTGTGCTGAGATTGGGCTGCCGCTTTATTTTCAGGCTCCCCAGGCCATTCGCTCCAACGTCTGGCACCATCCCGCCGACTGGAACGTGCCGATTGGTTGCGCCGGGGTGCTAATCATGCCCGGCGATGTCATCGTTGGGGACGGCGAAGGGGTGGTGGCGATTCCGGCGCAGGTGGCGGAAGAGGTCGCCCATGCTGCTTATGAGCAAGAGCTGCGCGAGGCGTATGTGCTGGAACTAGTCAAGGCGGGAGCCAGCACGCTGGATGTTTATCCACCCAAAGGAGAAACGCTGGTGGCGTTTGCCGCATGGCGTAAAGAACAAGGGCTGTAGCCGAGGATTCCAATCCTCGCTTGCTGGTTTAATAAAAACGAGCTTTGCAAAGCTCGGCTACTGTTTGTGAAGGGGCTTAGATGAGCAATAAAACCATTTCTGCAAAAGGGGTAAACCCCATTTTGCCCACGCCGTTTACCGAAACGGGGGCATTGGATGTGGAGAGCCTGAAACGGCTAATCGCGTATCAAAAAGGGCTGGGGGTCAACGGGGTTGCCATTTTGGGGTTTATGGGGGAGAACGACAAGCTGAGTGATGCCGAGCGGCGCACGGTGGTGCAAACGGTGGTAGCGCAAGCCGCTGGCGGGCTGGATGTCTGGGTGGGCGTGCGGGCGCTTGGCACCATGGGCGCAGTGGAACAGTGCCAGATGGCGGCTGATTTGGGTGCCAACGCCGTTTTTGTCGCCCCCATTCCCATTCAAAACGATGCTGCCCTCTATCACCATTTCCAGACGGTGGCCGAGGCCAGCCCAGTGCCGGTGATGATCCATGATTACCCGGCTTCCTTTGGCGTGCAGCTTTCGGCCGAACTCATTGCGCGGCTGGGGCGGGATGGTTACTGTCCCTATATCAAGCTGGAAGACCCGCCCGTGGGGCCAAAACTCACCAAAATTCGGGAGCTTTCCAACGACAGCGTGGGTATTTTTGGCGGCCTGGGTGGTTTTTACTATCTGGAGGAGCTAGAGCGCGGGGCATTGGGCATTATGACCGGCTTTTCCTTTGCCGAGGTGCTGGTGCAAATTTTCAACGAGTTTAGCAGCGGGCAGCATGAAGCGGCGGCGCAGACGTTTGACCGCTATGCCTCGCTGATTCGCTATGAATTTCAGCCAAAGATTGGGCTGGCGTTTCGCAAGCATGTTTACCAGCGCAAGGGGATTTTTGCCAGCAATTTTGTCCGCCCACCCAAGGGGCTGTCGCTGGATGCCTACACGGCGCAGGAGTTTGAGCGTATTGTGACGCGATGTGGCCTGAGTTTGGGCTGAAAGGGAGATTGGGGATTGGGGATTGGAGATTGGAGATTAGGATTGGTTTCCAATCTCCAATCCCCAATCCCCAGGATACAGACCTTGGAAGGGTAGAGAATTGATGCAAGAAACACCCAAGCCAACGAATGATTTGGCTGGCAAGCTGTTTGCGGTGCTGCTGTTTGGCTGGATTGTGGTTATCGGAACGGCCGTTCAGGCAATCGGCTGGCTGGCAGAGCAATTTGCTGTGGCAATCGGCACCCCGTGGCCGTCGTGGAGCCGGCCGGTAGTAGCACTAGGTTTTGCCGTCTGTATGCTCCTGCCAACGTTGCTGCTGGTACGCTGGCACAACCCGCGCTACCGTGCCGTGTTTCAATTGTGGAGCACAACGGCCGTTTATGCCCTCCTCCTCGTCCCCACCCGCCTTGCCCCACCCAACGCCGCCTTCACCGCCAACCTGCTGCAAATCGGGCTAACCCTGCTCTTTGGTCTGGTTGTCCGGCAGCGATTTCGCCGCTTTGGCCGCATTCGCTCCCACTCCGCCGCGCCCCAATCTACCAGCCTTGCCTGGCTGCTGGCCGCCCTTACCCTTTTCGGCTGGTTTATTTGGGGCGCACCCGGTTCCCTGGCCGACATTGTGCTAAACGCTGTGGCCGCGCTGGCCTTTGGCTGGCTGGCCGGGCTGCTGCTGCACGCCTGCTTTCAGCAATTGGCCGACACCAGCGACCGCACGGGCTGGAACATCACCCTCGGCGGGTTTGCCGCCGGGGCGGCGCTGTTGATCATGGCAGGCAACTTTGGCTTTAACGGGATGCAGCTTGTGCAGATTGTGCTGCTGCCAGCGGCAGGCTGGCTGCTGGCGGCAATGGCAAATCGCCGCGTCATTACCACCTTCATCACCCTGGCCGTTGCCATCCCCGCCATTTTTGTAGACCCCGACGAGCTTTCGCTGGTCCTTAACCTCGGCTCCCGCGACGTGGCGGGGTGGGCGTTGATTGCCCTGGCGGTGTCGCTGGGCATGACCTTGCTGCTGGGGCTGCTGCTGTTTGCCCTGCGCGGCCGGCTGGCGCGGGTGGAAGCGGGGTGGGGGTGGCGATTAACGGCCGTTTCCGCCTGGGTCATCGTCGCCATCATCTTCGTCATTGTCGGCCAACCGGGGCTGTACGGCGACCGCCTCTTTGTCATTTTGCGCGACCAGGCCGCCCTGGACACTGTCAGCACCGACACCCCCGACGCGCAGCGAACGGCCGTTTATACCACCCTCACCGACCACGCCAACCGCACCCAGGCCGATTTGCGCCGCATGTTGGATCTGTTTGGCATCAGCTACACCCCCTACTACCTCGTCAACGCCCTGGAAGTGGACGGTGGGCCGCTGCTGCGGCTGTGGCTTTCCCGCCGCCCGGAGGTTGACCGGGTGATTGACAGCCCCGTTTTGCGCCCCCTGCCAGAGCCAGCCGCCACGGCAGTGGGAACGGCCGAACGGCCGTTAACCCCCCAGTGGAACCTCACCAGCATTGGAGCCGACCGCGTGTGGCAGGCGTTTGGCGTGCGCGGTGAGGGCGTAGTGGTCGGGCAATCCGACTCCGGGGCGGACTGGACGCACCCCGAACTTCAGCCGACCTATCGCGGCGCGGCGGGCAACCATGATTACAACTGGTTTGACCCCTGGAACCACAGCCGTGAGCCGGTTGACCACGGCGGCCACGGTACCCACACCCTGGGGTCGGTGCTGGGGCAGTCGGTGGGGGTGGCTCCGGCGGCCACCTGGATCGCCTGCGCCAATCTGGATCGCAACCTGGGCAACCCTGCCCTCTATCTCGACTGCCTGCAATTTATGCTGGCTCCCTTTCCGCTGGATGGCGACCCGTTTGCTGGCGACCCGGCGCGGGGGGCCAATGTGCTAAACAATTCGTGGGGCTGCCCGCCGCTGGAAGGGTGTGATGCGCTGAGTTTACAAACGGCCGTTGATGCCCTGCGCACAGCCGGGGTTTTTGTCGTGGCTTCGGCCGGCAACGATGGCGAGGGCGGCTGTGAAACGGTCAGCGACCCCATTGCCATTTACGACAGCGCCTTTTCCGTGGGGGCGGTGGACAGCAACGGCGCGTTGGGCAGCTTTAGCAGCCGTGGCCCCGTCACCGTGGACGGCAGCGACCGCATCAAGCCCGACATCGTTGCCCCTGGCGTCAACGTCCTCTCTGCCTTTCCCCAGGGCAGCTACGAATACGCCGACGGCACCTCAATGGCCGGGCCACACGTGGCTGGGGTTGTTGCCCTCATCTGGTCGGCCAACCCGTCGCTGATTGGCCGCGTGGCCGAAACCGAGCAAATCCTCATCGAAACCGCCCAGCCGTATGACGTTGCCCACCACGGCCTACCCACCTGCGCCGCCAGCGACACCGTACCCAACAACGCCGTTGGCTATGGCCTTGTAGACGCCTACGCCACCGTCGCACGGGCGCGGGAGGTGGGGCGGTAGGGTGTGGGGAAGTGGGGTGTGTGACGCTTTACACCCTACGCCCCACGCCCCACACCCCACATTTAAATTCGCAGCACAATCTTCCCAAACTGCTCCCCCCGATCCATCCGCGCAATTGCTTCGTTGACATCGGCCAGAGGGAACACCGCATCTACCACCGGCACAAGCTGGTGCTGATTGACAAAGGCCACCATCTCGGCAAACTCCTTGTCGCTGCCCATCGTGCTGCCGTGGATGGAAAGCTGGCGGAAGAAAAGCTGCTGCGGGCTGATGTTGCTCAGCATTCCCCGCGTGCCGCCGTAAATGCCAATGCGCCCGCCGGGGCGGCACAGTGCCACCAACTGGGCAAAGCCATCGCCGCCCGCGCCGTCAATCACCACGTCAAAACCGCCCGTCTCCTTGCCCAGTTTTTTATGCCATCCCTCTTCGCGGTAATTCGCCCCCCCCGCCGCCCCCAGGGCAATTGCCGCCTCGATTTTGGCCGCTGAACTGGAGGTGACAAACACCTCGGCTCCGGCGGCGATGGCGAACTGGCAGGCAAACAGTGCCACGCCGCCGCCCACGCCCGAAATGAGTACCCGTTCCCCTGGCTGAAGCTGGCAGCGGCTAAAGAGGGCGCGGTAGGCCGTTAGACCCGCCAGCGGCAGCGCCGCCGCTTGCTCAAAGCTGAGGTGGGCGGGTTTATCCACCAGTTGCTGCGGCTGCACGGCAATTTGTTCGGCCAGAGTGCCGTGGCTGGGCATCCCCAAAATTTGGTAGTCGGCTGCCTGGAACCGTTCGCTGTCACCCCAGTTGAGGCTGGGGTTGAGGATGACAGCGCGATCCCCCACCGTTCCTGCCCCGTCTGACCCTACAATGATGTTGGGGCGCAGACCGGGGTATTTGCCCTTGGTCATCCAGTTGTCGCGGTGGTTGAGGGCGGCTGCTTTTAGGGTGACGATGATGTGGTGGTCGGCCGGCTGTGGTGCTGGCATTTCCTGATATGCCAGCGGCTCGCCAACCCCTGTGAACACAACTGCTTTCATTGCTGTTTTTCTCCTTTTTTGCCAATTATCCCGCATTGAAGCTGGCTGTCACGGTTGACCCATTCACCGTTTGGCCTCGGCCTGCACCCAGCGCACCAGGTTGTGGAGCAGAGTCGGGGTGATTTCGCTGGTGCGCTCCAGCCGGTGGGGGGGGAGGCTGCTCTGCATGAGGGTGTTGAGTTCGTCTTCGTCGCCGCCGAGGGGATGGCCTTCGTGTTTGATGATGGCGAGGGGGCGCGGCGAGAGTTTGCGGGCGTAGCGGGCGAGGAGGTAGGTGTGGGGGTTGTGGTTGTAGAAGATGTGGGCGGCGCGAACGCCGCGCTGGGCGTTGCCAATGCTGATTAGCCCTTTGACGCTTTCGACGCGGGCGGCCCAGACGAGACCCAGCCCGGCAGCCAGGGGGCGGGCGATGATGATGGGGGAGCTAGGGAGCATTTGCACCAGTTGCTCCATATCTTTTTCGAGGTCTTGGGGGGTTAACGGCCGTTTCCCACTCGCATGAAGCAAATAACGCAGCGGATCCAGTCCGTAAACGGCAAACCCGGCGGCGGCAAAGCTGTCGCAAATGGCATCGTCGGCCGGGGCAAATTGGCCGTAGGTTGCCAGATAGAGCAGACAGGGTTGTGAGAGCTTGCGGCCGGCCGGAGGGTAGTAGTAGCTTTCAATGACCCCGCCTTCGCGCAGCGGCCAGACGTAAACACGGCCGTTTGTCAGCGTAGGTGAGCCGAGGAAGGTGGTGGCAGCCTGGGGAAACCGTTCTTTTGCCCATTCGCCCACGGCGTGGAGGTCCAGCTCAAAGCGGGTGTCGTCGTTGAAACCATCGCTGTAGCCCGTGCCGCGCAGGTCAAACACCAAATGGGCGGCGCTGCCGTCGGGGCCACCGGCGTTGACCTGGTGCTGGGCGCAAGCGAGAACGCTTTCCTTCGTGAGCGGGTATTTTGACACCCAAACGCGAATCGCTTGCAGCTTGTGGTCGGGCGTGGCGGCCGGCTTGACCAACAGGCAGTCGAGGTAAAGCTGGTCGTCGGTGAGAATGCCGAATGTTTCTTCGGTGTAGGCGAGAATTGTCATGGGGGTTGGGAATTGGAGATTGGAGATTAATGAAGGTCGGCAATCTCCAATCTCCAATCTCGATTTATCCTTCCGGCGTCGGCGTGGGATCGGGATAGAATTGGTAATTGGGGATCAATCCTGTAACCCGATTATACATTTCTTGCAGCGTTTGGCTGCTGTTGAAGTAGCCGCTGAGCATTTCTTGCAGAACGATGGAGAGGGTGAGTGCTTCGTGCAGTTGGGTGACGACTGCGCCTTGGCCTTGGGGCAAGCCCCAGCGGCTGGTGGCGGCCACGCTGTCGCGCAGTTGGGCGATGGCTTCGTCGCCATAGAGGTCGCGCAGTGACTGGCTGCTGCTGCCCAGCGGCTGGCTGCCCCAACTGTCAAGGTAGCGGCGGGGATCAACGGCCGTTCCCCACCTCAACGGCACTTTTCGCTCCGATTCCACGGCCAGCCATTGTTCGTACCCTTCGTTGAAGAAATAGGTGGCAAAGGAAACGGCCGTTTCCGCCGGAGCCACGCTGGTAATCCCCAACACCGTCAAATCGCTATAGCTGCCGCTTGTGCCAACCGTCGTCAGAAAGGCCGTGTTTTGCTGCAAGAAGTCGGGCTGGCTGGCGCATTCGGGGCAGCTCGGCTTGTCGGCTCCTAGCCCGGCGATGTCGAGCAGCAGGCTGGGCGGAGCCATGATGAGTCCGGCGCGACCTTCCAGATAGGCGTTGCGGGTGCTGGTGTCGGTTTGCACCCCCAGCGGGCTGTATTGGCTGATGATGCTAAAGTAAAAATCAAGAGCCTGCTGGCATTCAGGCGAGAGCAGCAGCACCTCCCCTTTGTCGTCAATCAGGCTGCAGCCGTTGGCGTTGGCGACCTGCTCAAAAATTTTGTGGGTGGCAATAAGGTTGGATTCGGTGGGGACGACAAACCCGGCTACCAGCGCTTCGCGGTTAAACAGGGTTTCGGCGGCTGTGAGCAGGTGGGTGTAGCTGTCAGGCGGCTGCAAATTGCGCTGCTCAAACCAGTCGCGGCGGTAGATGACCAACTGTTTGGCTCCGTCGCTGGGGATGGCGGCAAAACGGCCGTTTTTTTCCACCAAGGCCAACGCCGCCGGGTCAAACGTCTCCGCGCCAAGTTGGGCAATGGCCTCGCTGGCGGCATCGGCATTGAGAATGCCCCGCGCCGCCCAGCCGGGGGCCAGGGTGATGGGGTGGATGATGAGGTCGGGCAGGGTGCCGGAAAGAACGGCCGTATTGACCAGCTTGGGCAGCAAGTTGGGGGCGATGTACTGCATTTCGACGTTGGCGGCATGGTCGCGGCCAAAATCAGCCGCCAGATGATCGAGCATTTGCCGGTGGGCGGTGGAGGTTTCGGGAACCCAGACGGTGAGGCTGGGGCGCGGGGTGGGTGTGCCGGAAGTGGTGGCTTGGCTGGCGGAAACGGCCGTTTCCCCCCCGTTGCGAATGACCATCGGCTCTGGCGTGGGGGTGGCCGTCGCCAAACTCTGTGCCGTGGCCGTTGCCAGCCGGGGCGGGTTGAGCAAGTCGGCCTGGCAGGCGGCTAGGAGTAAAAGGAAAACAGATAGCCACAGAGCAAACATAGAGAACCACAGAGCGTTGCTGTTTTTTCTCTGTGTGCCTCTGTGTTCCTTTTCTTGCTGTCGTAACAAAAATTTTTTCATGAACAATTAGTCTACAGTTCGCTATAGCAGATTTTTAATCAATGGATTGTATAAGCGGCGGGTGGTGTGGGCAAGACCGTTCATTTTTTGTACACTGGGCAGCGGTAAAACAAGAAGTTTTTAGACAGGATTAACCGGATTTACAGGATTTTTGTAACTGTTCAGGTCTGTCGTCAATGAATCGGTTTTAGGTCAAAAATATGTCATTTCGACGAGTCTTCGAGGAGAAATCCCGCTTACCTTGCCAATGGGAATGGGATTTCTCGGAGGAACTCGAAATGACACCTGAACAGTTACTTAATCGGGCAAATGTCATTCCGAGCGAAGTCTTCGAAGCGAGGAATCTTTCCCCTTCAAGAAGCGAAAGATTCCTCAGAGGACATCGGAATGACATGAAAAGGCCTGCCGTTTTTCTACCCTCTTATTTTGTAAACGCCCAATTGCGAGTTGTGGCATGAATAAGTGTGCCGCAAGAACCCGCACAGCGGGCGAAGAGGGTTCTCACGCAAAGCATGGGAACGAGGTTAACTATCAATAGAACCATATCCTAATCCTGTAAATCCTGTAAATCCTGTCAAAAAGATCCCTATGACCCAGACAAAGGCGGAGAAACTGCGGCAGCGGAACCGTGAGCTGTCTATTTTGAACAGTATTGCCCAGGCGCTGAACAGTTCGGTGGATTTGGCGCAGGCGTTGCAGGGGGTGCTGGAGCAGGTTGCCAGTTTGCTGGATTTGCAGACGGGGTGGATTTGGCTGCTGGATGAAGAAACGGGAGCGTCGTATTTGGCGGCGGCGCAAAATTTGCCGCCGGCACTGGCGGAAAATCCGCACCGCATGGAGGGAAGCTGCTACTGTCTGCGGACGTACCGTGAGGATGATATGGAGGGGGCGGCCAATATCAATGTGGTGGCGTGCAGCCGCCTGGAAAAGGTGGTGGATGGGACGGATGGGCTGCGTTACCATGCCAGCATTCCGCTGAACGCGCATGGGAAGAAGCTGGGGGTGCTGAATGTGGCGAGTACGGATTGGCGGCCGCTGTCGGCGGGGGATTTGCGGCTGCTGCATACGGTGGGCGATATGCTGGGGATTGCGATTGAGCGGGCGCGGCTGTTTGCCCAAAGTGCGCGGCTGGGGGCGGTGGAGGAGCGGAACCGGCTGGCGCGGGAGATTCATGATACGCTGGCGCAGGGATTAACGGCCGTTTCCCTCCAGCTCGAATCCGCCGATGCCCTGCTGGAAACCAACGCCACCCTGACCCAACTGCAGCCGATTATCCGGCGGGCGCTGGCACTGACGCAGGAAAATCTGGAGGAGGTGCGCCGTTCGGTGATGGATTTGCGGGCGGCGCCCTTGGCGGGGCGGTCGCTGGCGGAGGCGTTGGAAATGTTGGTGGGGGGGATGGAAACGGCCGTTGTGCTGCGCCTCACCGGAGCCAACCGCCCCCTTGCCCCCCGCGTCGAGGCTGGGCTGTACCGGCTGGCGCAGGAAGCACTCAACAACATAGACAAACACGCCGCCGCCACCCAGGCCACCCTCGATCTGGTTATCACCCCGGCTGAGGTGTGGCTGACGGTTGAAGACAATGGCCGGGGGTTTGATGTGGACACGACACCTGCCGACCGTTTTGGGCTGGTGGGCATGAACGAGCGGGTGCGGCTGCTGGGCGGCACGCTGCGGCTGGAAAGCTGCCCAGGGGAAGGGACGCGGGTGGCGGTGAGGTTGCCGCTGTAGTTAAATGAAAGAAATGGGACGCAGATTCACCTGATTTACTCGATTTACCTGATCAGGAAAATCAGGTAAATCTGCGTCCTATTCTTTGGAGAAGCAAGATGTTTAACAAGATTTTGGTTGCTAACCGGGGGGAAATTGCGCGGCGGATTTTTATGGCGTGCCGGGAGTTGGGGGTGACGACGGTGGCCGTTTATTCGGAGGTGGATGCGGGGGCGGCGTGGCTGGATTTGGCCGATGAGGCGTATTTGCTGCCGGGGGCAACGGCCGTTGAAACCTATCTCAACCGCCCGCTTATTCTGGATATTGCCCGCCGGTGTGAAGCTGAAGCGATTCACCCCGGTTATGGTTTTCTCAGCGAAAACGCCGATTTTGCCGCTGCCTGTGCTGAAAGCGGCCTTGTTTTTATTGGCCCCAGCCCGGAGGCGATGCGGCGGCTGGGCAGCAAGGCGTCGGCGCGGGCGGTGGCGCAGCAGGCGGGGGTGCCGGTGGTGCCGGGGGTGGATGGGCTGGGCAAAACGACGGCCGAACTGCTGGCGGCGGCCGAGGCGATTGGCTTCCCGGTGCTGATCAAGGCCAGCGCGGGTGGGGGGGGCAAGGGGATGCGGGTGGTGGAACGGCCGTTTGAGTTTGCCGACGCGGTGCGGGCGGCGCGGAGCGAGTCGCAGTCGTCGTTTGGCAGCGACCATTTGCTGCTGGAAAAATATTTTACCGATGTCCACCACGTAGAAATCCAGGTGCTGGGGGACAGCCACGGCACGGTGCTGCATCTGTTTGAGCGGGAATGTTCGGTGCAGCGGCGGCACCAGAAGATTATTGAGGAAAGCCCGGCGCCGATTGTGACCGACGACGGGCTGCGGCAGCAGATGGCGGCGGCGGCGGTGGCGCTGGCGCGGGCGGCGGGGTATGCCAATGCGGGGACGGTGGAGTTTATTGTGGATGGGCAGGGGGGTGGCTTTTACTTTTTGGAGATGAACACGCGGCTGCAGGTGGAGCATCCGGTGACGGAGATGGTGACGGGGTTGGATTTGGCGACGTGGCAGATTCGCATTGCGGCGGGGGAACGGCTGTCGCTGGCGCAGTCGGGCGTGCGGCAGCGGGGACACGCGATTGAGTGCCGGGTGTATGCCGAAGACCCGGCGAACCATTTTTTGCCGTCTACGGGGGAGATTGGGTGGTACAAACGGCCGTTTGGCCCCAACATTCGCGTAGACGACGGCATTGCCACTGGCAGCGTCGTTAGCCCTTATTATGACCCGATGCTGGCGAAAGTCATTACGTGGGGAGCCACCCGCGCCGAGGCGATTGCCAAAATGGTGGAGGCGTTGGAGGAGACGGTGATTTTGGGGGTGACGACCAATATCCCTTACCTGCTGGCGATTTTGCGGGAGCCGCATTTTCGGGCGGGGCGGACGAACACGGGGTATTTGGCGACGCATTTGGCGGATTGGGGGGGGGAAACGGCCGTTTCGGAAACCGAATGGCTGGGGCTGGCGGCGATGGAGCTGCTGGTGGGGCGGCGTGGTGGTGGAAGTGGGGTGAGTGAGTTAGGGGGAAAAACGGCCGTTTTTGACCCCTGGGGCATGGCTGGCGGCTGGCGGAATGTGTAGGGATCGGAGATTGGAGATTAGAGATTAACCAGTTCTAAGGGTTCAATTAAAAATAACTTTGCAGTTCCAGAAGTTCAACTTCTCTCAGAAGTTGAACTTCTAAATCCCAAGTTAATAACGAACGAACCCTAAGGCTTACATGCTCTATGGGCCATACTCAATAGTTTCTTGTAAACAATCAGGGCAAGGGCAGACGTTTTCTAATGTTATTGCTGAGTATGCACCCCCAATACCGCGATTATGGGAAAGTTGCAGGCGGGTAAAGCCGATTTCGCGGGCGCGGGTGCGGGTTGCTTCACAGGCCATTGTCCAGTCCTGGTGGGATAGATAGTTTTGCCAAAAGATGTTTTTGAGATCGGTGTAGATTTCGTCAGGATAGTGGCTGCTGGTGGCGTAGGAAACGGCCGTTTGTTCATCTCCAAGAAGCAAATAGGCGAGCATGAGCTGATATTCCGCAAAGGCAGAATGATGCTTGAATGTTGGCGGCATTCGCCTAAAGTCAGCGATAGCTTGTTCATACTCGCTGCGCAGTAGATGCCAATTACCTGTCGCGGCATCCAGATAGGAATGCGGATCGGGAATAGACGACGAAAACGTGTAACCATCGTCACGCCATAAGTAGGTGTTGGTGCTGTTGCGTGTTTCGCCGCCACTTACGACCCCACTGGCACCGCCATAGGTGATGATGTCGTTATATCCATCCTGATCAACGTCTTCAAACCGAAGGTCATGTCCCCCGGATGTATAGATTGTTTGCCTATTTGCCAGCAAGGTGACGAATTGGTTTTTGTACCAGCCCATTGGAAGATACTCATCAATTTGATTGCCATTGCCATAGCAAGTGATGCGGAAAATAACATCAGGTAATGTGTCGTTATTCAGATCCTGGATGGCGTGAATGCGTGAGCCAGTAGCTGGTTGAACCCAGACAAGACGATACGGTTCCGCTAAATTTTGGGGGTCAGGATGGATGATAAAAACCCAGCCGGGTGGAACAGGTGAATAGGTTGGATCATGATGACAATCTAACTCAAAGGTGCTGGCAAATAACAGGATTTCTGGGTGACCATCTCCGTCGAGATCGGCTTGTTCCCAGCCTGCCTGGGCATGATAGGCTTCTATCCAGTTTGCAAGCAGCGTGTCTAGCTGGGTTAACTGATCGGGCGCGGCATTTAAAAATGCGGTGATCGTTGCCGGCCACTCAGCCATCGTTGGCGGGGCTGGTGGTATTGTGTGGGCTGGGGGTGGTGTAAGAATAGGATGAGGCGTTGCCGTTGGCGGGGGCGGTGGGGATGTTGGCGTTGGTGCTGGTGTCGAGGTTGGGGGTGAAGGCGTTGGTGTTGGTATTGGTTGGGATGTTTGCTCGTTGCTTGTGAGAACAGCAAAGGAGCCATTAAACCCGGTCACAACGTTGCCCCAGGATCTGCTGAATTGTGGTGGCCGAACCTGAACCACCATTTGCTGGTGGGGTAAGATTTGGACGGGTTTGATATGTGTATAGCGTGGCTGTAGCGTGGCCCATAAATCTTGCTGCCATACAACTTCGCCTGTTTCTGTATCCAACAGGGTGAGATAACCGGCCGTTGACCCCACGTACAAGTAATTTTCAGTGGGTAAAACAGGGGCTGATTCTTCGCCGGGTAGTTGCGTTGCCCAAATGAGTGTGCCTGTTTGGGCGTTGTGGCGGCTTGCTGTTGTTCTGTCACGTAAATACAGGGCATCACCATAGAGGGCGAAGTCGGTTGTGTTGTTGTAGGAAACGGCCGTTTGCCAGCGAATTGTGCCATCAACTAACGAACGGGCAAAAAGCGTTGCTTCGCCATCCGCCTCAAAAATATAGTACAAGAGATCGCCGTATACGGTTGGCTGATAGTACGCCGAACTTGAGGATTTGGTTTCGTGTCTCTTCTGGATTTCTTGGATGACCACACCTGAATCTATGCCAATGACAAGCGTGAGCTGGTTACAATGGTGATAAATCCTGTTTTCGATGACTTGTATCTGGTTACTGTTTGGTACACAGTCCTTTGCTGCTTTTGTATCCATTTGCCACTGCTGATTGCCATCATACTGGTTGAACCGTGTGAGGATGCCGTCTCGATTAAGCAAGACCCCTGAGGCAAAGGCGGTGAGAAAGGGGGGTGGAGGATAGTCGGAAACGGCCGTTTTGGGAATGCTTATAGACCACAGCACGCTGTTCTCTGACAATTCTCTGGCATACAACACCATGCTATCCACTTGTTGGTCGTCGGCCAACACATACAGAATGCCATCGTAGGCAGCCAGTGCCAAAAGGGAGCTTTGGCTGCTGGAAGCAACAGCAGAAACTGTCTCATGCGTCAAATCAGCCACAAACACCTGCTTGTCGGCTGTCATGCCAACGAGCCACTCTACACCTCCATTCGACGTATAAAGCACCATTTGCAGCTTGCCGCCCATAGGCGAAGCCGCAAAGCCGAGCTTAACTATTGAGTCGGTAGGCACGGGTGAGGGAAGGGTGGTAGCAGCGTTTGTTGTTGCCAATGGGGTCGCAGTTGGTGTACTTGCCTGGCGGTGCATAGCCTGAACGTCTATGTTCGTAGCTATTGCTGTTGCCATCGCCGTTTGTACTGTCGTGTTGGCTGGCGGGTGCTGACAGGCACTTAGCAAAAATAGCCCAAAACCGAGCAGAATCCATTGTTTTCCCCACATGATAGGCACCTTTTTCTGAAACAGTTGAATGACTGGATTTGTTTCAGGTTCAATATTTGTGCTGGTGATGACGATATGACCTAAAAAACCTGCGACACCCACACGTCAAACGATTGCAGCAGCCGCGCTTTGGTTTCGGCATCCACTCCCGCCACTGTGTAGGCGTTGCGGGCAATGCGAACCAGCTCATTTTGCGTGTAGCCAAATTGATAAACCAACAACTCATACTCCTGACAAAGTGAGGTGTTGAACAGCGGCGGGTCGTCACTATTGACGGTGACAAACAGCCCCAACTCATCAAGCTGGCGGAATGGGTGCTGGCTGATGTCGGGGTACACGCTGAGTTTTTCATTGCTGGTTGGGTTGATTTCCAGCGGAATTTGTCGGTCGCGCAGCAGTGCCAGCAGGTTGGGATCTTCAATGGCGCGAACGCCGTGGCCGATGCGGTCGGCTTGTAGGGCATTGACTGCCCCCCAAACGCTGCCCGCTCCCATCGTCTCCCCGGCATGGGGGACACTGAGCAGCCCGGCCTCTTTGGCGGCGGCAAAGGCGTGGGAAAATGGTTCTGGCGGTGCCCCCACTTCGTAGCCGCCCAGCCCAAAACCAACCACACCAAAGTCGCGCCCTTGCAGGGCGTATTGCAATGTTTTTTCTGCAGGAACAGGGTTGTAGCGGCTGTTGGGGTTGCCATTGGCATCGCGGAAGCTGAAGTTGCGGGGGCAGTCGAAGACCCAGCGCATTTCGACACCAAATTCGTCGCGGGCGCGTAAACGGCCGTTTTCCAGCCCCACCAAAATCTCCTCAATCGGCATCCGCTTCTCTTGAAAGTCGGTGTGGGTAAACGGCGTGACCGTCACCTCACGGTAGCGAATATTTTGCGCCGCCATGTCGGCCCCACACGCATAGGCAATCAGGGCAAAATCATCGGCTGAACGGATAAGGTCAGAGATAACCAGATAGACTTGGGCAAAATGAGGGAAGTCGGTAAAGGTGAACCAGTCGCGCAGCGCGTCAAGCTGGTCGCTTGGCAGCCGATCCATCATGCTGTTTTTTTCTGCCAGTTGCAGCACCGTTTCCGGCTGAATGGCTCCTTCAAGGTGAATATGAATTTCAGCCTTGGGCATGGCCTGAATAAAGGCAATATCGGAAGGGGTAAGCGTTCGAGTCATGCCAGGATCGTAGTCTGTGTTTGCTGATTTGGCAACTTGTGTCTATATGCTGTGCCGTCAACGGCTATACTATTTGTCGGTCGCAAGTGGCAGGTAACAAGTCGCAAGTCTTGTTTGCCGACGAGACTTGCAACTTACCACTTGCGACCTGCAAACAAGAAAACAGAACTCCTGTAGCCTTAGGATTTTGATGAGTATGGTTGCTTTTTACAGGGTGATCGTTTATAATTTAACTGTGGTTAAAAATTTATTTAACCATCTGACAAGAATCAACGAGCAGGTTGCAGCACAGCAAATTTGTCTGCAATTTGTGGGCAAACGAACACGAAAATGACTGTTTGGAATGTATTTATCGCGGCGATGATCACGGCTTTAGCGACTGGGTTAGGGGCGCTGCCGTTTTTGTATTTTACCCATATCAGCAAAAAGTGGCTGGGCATAGCCAATGCTGGTGCTGCCGGGCTAATGCTGGGTGCCAGCCTGGGGCTAATCGTAGAAGGGATTGGCTATGGCTTCTGGCGGCTGGTATTGGGGATGGCAATTGGCCTAGTGCTGGTTGTGGTGGCGCGGCGGCTCTTTGAAGGGCAAGAGGGGCTGGATGTGGCCTCGTTGGACAAAATCAATGCCGTCAAGATGCTGCTCATCGTCGGCGTCATGACCGTCCACTCCTTTGCCGAGGGGATTGGTGTGGGTGTCTCCTATGGTGATGGGCAGACGTTTGGCAATCTGATCACCACGGCTATCGCCATTCACAACATCCCCGAAGGGCTGGCAATTAGCCTGGTGCTGATTCCACGTGGCAAATCGGTGTGGCAGGCGGCGGGATGGAGCATCTTTTCCAGCTTGCCCCAGCCGCTGATGGCGGTGCCAGCGTTCCTCTTTGTCCTGGTTTTTGCCCCCTTCCTGCCTGTTGGTCTTGGCCTGGCCGCTGGAGCCATGATTTGGATGGTGTTTGCCGAGCTGCTGCCGGAAGCCCGTGAGGATGCGCCCAATCTGTCGGTTTTTAGTACGATGGGTGTGGCAACGCTGGCAATGGTTTTGTTCCAGCTTTGGATGGCCTAGTCACCTGCTAGAGACGTAAGAATGGCATCGCGGATGACGCGGATCAGATCGGATTTTCGCGGATCAAACCAAAAATCCGTATAAATCCGTGTTTGCGATGCCATTTTCTTTTTCTCACAAGCTGCTAGAATTTGGCAATGATGATGTTGCTTCAGCCTACATGGCACACTTTTTGGACGCTGATGTTTGTGCAGATGCATAAAACGGCCGTTCCTGAGCGAGGTGTGTCTGCTGGCTGAATTTTATGTTAACTAACTGATTGCTGTTAAACCACGAGCCACGAGCACGCCGCTGTTCGTGGCTTTTTTTGTGGCTACAAACGGCCGTTTTTCGTGTCTCCAACCCCAAATAGATGAAAACCTTCACCATAATCTGGTTCGGACAACTGGTGTCGCTTATCGGCACCGCCATGACCCGCTTTGCCCTGCTCATCTGGGCATATGACCAAACCGGCAGTGCCACCACCGTGGCCTTGCTCGGCTTTTTCTCCTTTGGCCCTTACGTCGTCGTTAGCCCCCTGGCCGGGGCGTGGGTAGACAGACTGGATCGGCGTTGGGTGATGCTGCTGGCCGATTTGGGAGCCGGGATCATGACCATTGCCATGCTGCTGCTGTTTGCCAGCGGCCAACTGCACATTTGGCATCTGTTTGTGGCACAGGCGTTAGCCGGGGCATTTGAAGCATTTCAGCTACCGGCCTATGTGGCTGCCACCAGCATGTTGGTGCAAAAAAACCAATATGCGCGTGTCAGCGGTATGCGTTCCATCGCGGAGTCGGGGTCACAAATTGCCGGGCCTGTGCTGGCCGGGGCTTTGCTGGCGTTTATCCACATCGAAGGGGTGATGCTGCTGGATGTAGCGACCTTTTTGGTAGCGATGGTGACGCTGTGGTGGGTGCGGATTCCCAAACCAGGTGATGGGTCTGCAACTGCCGCAACAGGTTTGGTGGGTGAGCTTGCCGAATCGCCAGCACCTTCGATTTGGCAGGATGTTCGCCTGGGCTTTGACTACATCGTCAGACGACGCGGGCTGCTGGGTCTGCTGCTCATCTTTGTCGGCATCAACTTTTTTGCCGCGCTGACCTACTTTGCCGTCTTGCCGGCGCTGGTGCTGGCGCGAACGGGCAGTGACGAGCATGCCCTGGCACTGGTGGAAGCGGCACTGGGGCTAGGCGGCGTGGTTGGCGGCATTGTACTCAGCGTTTGGGGCGGGCCGCAGCGCAAAATCCATATGGTGTTGGTGGCAACGGCCGTTTCTTTTTGGGCGGGCGATCTGCTCTTTGCCACCGGACGCACCACAACGGCTTGGGTGATTGGGGCGTTTTTTGTGCCGTTTATCATGGGCGGCAATCGGGCGATTTGGCAGGCGAAGGTGCCGCTGGCAATTCAGGGGCGGGTGTTTTCGGTGCAGGCAATGTTACAAACGGCGACGATGCCGCTGGGGTATTTGGTGGCGGGGCCGCTGGCGGATTGGGTGTTTGAACCGGCGATGGCGGTTAACGGCCGTTTAGCCCCCACCTTTGGCTGGCTGGTTGGCACGGGGCCGGGGGCGGGCATTGGGTTAATGTTTTTGGGAACGGCCGTTTGCGGCACGTTGATGAGCTTGAGTGGGTATTTATTTACGGCCGTTCGTCAGGTTGAAACAGACCTGCCGGATGTTGTGTAATGCCTTACGAGTGAGGCGAGCAAGAAACTTAGACAGGATGAACGGAATTTCACAGGATTCTCATACCTAATCCTGAAAAATCCTGTTAATCCTGTCTAAAGCTTTGTAATTTGCTGCGCACTACACGCTGGCTAAATCAGCCCATAGTGCCAAACGTCACCGTCGAAAAAGCGGAGCTTGCCACGCCCTGCCAGGAAGTCGAGATGGGCCAGCGTTTCGGCCACGGCAAAGCGGACTTCGTGGATGGTGAAGTTTTGGAATTTGAAGAGCTTAAGGGCGATGTCGTAGACGGTGGCGGATGGGGAACCGTTGCTGGCGAGGGAAACGGCCGTTAATGTCTCCCCCAGCCGCTGTTCATGATGATGGCGCAATTCAGCCAGCCGACCAGGCAAATCTGTAATCAACCCCCGATGCCCCGGCAGCCCCAGCCGCACATCCAGCCTCTCCAACTCAGCAAACGAATTGATATATCGCCCTAGCGGATTCGGCTCTCCATTCGGCCACAGGCTGACGTTGGGGGTAATTTTCATCAGGATGTGGTCGCCGCAGAGCAGCAGTTGGTCAGCTTCGTCGTAAAAGACAAGCTGGCCGTCGCTGTGGCCGGGCATGTGGATGGCGCGGCAGCGGCGGTCGCCCAGCAGCAGTTCGCTGCCCGGTTCGATCTGTTCGAGGTGGGGAGGGTGGGGGAAGGTTCCGGCGCGGGTCTGTTTGGTGGCTTCCACCACGGCCTCATTTTCTGCTTCACTGAGACCACATTGCCGCCAGTGAACGGCCGAATCCATCAGCCAGGCATCGTCAGTGGCTGACCAGATCTCTGCCGCCATTTCGGCTTCGCGGGGGGATGTTTTGACGGGGGGCGGCGTGGAACCTTCGGCGACGGCCAACTGCTGCAGCCAGCCAGCCATGCCGTAATGGTCGGGGTGGGTGTGGGTCAGCACAATTTGCTCAATGTCGCCGGGGCTGATGCCCAGTTCGGCAAAGGCCTGATGCCAGACGGGGCGGGATTTGCTGGTGTTGAGGCCGGTGTCTACAACGGTCCAGCCGTTGCGCCCGCGCAGCAGATAGCAGTTGACAATCCGCAGCGCGTAGGGCAACGGCAGTTGAATTTGGAAAATGTCGTCGGTGATTTGGGTCAATTCTTGCATGGATGCTTCTGGCAGCAAACTGATTACTGACAACCGTTTACTGATTACTTGGCTTTTCCCAAGGAATGGGACTTACATCATCATGGCGCAGGGTGCGGCTGGCGGTGCGGTCAATTCGCATGATGAGCTGGCAGGCGGGGTCGGGGCAGATGACGCGGGCATCGGTTTCCATCCAGTCGGCGGGGTGGTTGTGGCGCTGTTTGGCGGGCAGCAGGGGAATGGCGGCTTGCAGGGCGTAGAGGCAAAAGTCGCTGTCGTTGGGCAGCGACAGTTTGCCCCCTTTCAGGTAGAAGCGGTCGCCGACGGCCATGTTGCAGGTACAACGGCCGTTTATCGCCTCCACCACAATCGTCAAATCATACAACTCAAACTGGTCGCTGCTCATGGGGGGGAAATGGGACGCAGATTTATCTGATTTATCTGATTTGCCTGATTTTAAAAATCAGGTAAATCAGGTTCATCAGTTTGATCTGCGTCCCATTCTTCTTTAATCAGCCGTTGCTTCGGTGGTAGCTTCGGGCAAAACGGCCGTTTGTTCACCGCGAATAAACTGCTCCGTCAGCTCCCGCGCCATATCGTCGGTGTACTGGATGGGCGGCGACTTCATGAAGTAGGAAGACGGGGCGGTGATGGCCCCCGACAGCCCGCGATCCATCGCCAGCTTGGCGCAGCGCACCGCGTCAATGATCACCCCGGCCGAATTGGGCGAATCCCACACTTCCAGCTTTAGGTCAATATGCAGCGGCACGTCGCCAAAGGCGCTGCCCTCCATTTTGATGTGGCACCATTTGCGGTCTTCCAGCCACGGCACATAGTCGCTGGGGCCAACGTGGACGTTTTTGGCCTCCAGCTCATAGGGCAATTGGCTGGTGACAGCGTTGGTCTTGGAAATTTTCTTCGATTCCAACCGGCTGCGCTCCAGCATGTTGTAGAAATCCATGTTGCCGCCAAAGTTAAGCTGGTAGGTGCGATCCACGCGCACGCCGCGATCCTTGAACAAATTGGTCAGCACGCGGTGGGTAATGGTGGCCCCCACCTGGCTTTTGATGTCGTCGCCGATGATGGGCAGCCCCCGCTTGGCGAAGCGGTCGGCCCAATATTCGGAGCTGGCGATGAAGACGGGGATGCCGTTGACAAAGGCGCAGCCCGCTTCCAGCACCTGCTCCACATACCATTTGGTTGCCATTTCCGAACCAACGGGTAGGTAGTTGACCACCACATCGGTTTTGGTTTCGCGCAAAATGCGTACAATATCGGCCGTTGGCCCGGCTGCTTTCTTCACCACTTGGCTCACGTACTGCCCCAGGCCGTCGTGGGTCATACCGCGATAGACGTGAACGCCCATGTGGGGTACGTCGGCAAATTTGATGGTGTTATTGGGGTGCGCCCACATCGCCTCGCTCAAATCCTTGCCAACCTTGCCTTCTACCACGTCAAAGGCGGCGGTGAATTCGATGTCGCTGATGTGGTAGCCGCCCAAATTGACGTGCATAAGGCCTGGCACTTCATCATGATCGTCGGCGTTGCGGTAATAATGAACCCCTTGAATGAGGGCGTTGGCGCAGTTACCAACGCCGATAATGGCAACTCTAACCTTTTTGTTTTCTTGTGTCATTTCTCTTTTCCTGTTGTTTGAACGTGTTTTTGGCATGGGTGGGTCTGGGCAGGTTTTACACATGCCCCAGCTTTCCCCTGCCTGAATTGTCTAAAGAACTATAGCGCAGTTTTATGGGATGATAAGGCGTTAGGCAAAAATCTAACGAAATGCCGATAGAACACGTGTGCCAAGCAGCGTTAGCCCTGTTTGTGTGGTGAGACCGTGTGGTGTGCCAAACTCTACACGGCTGGCCCCGGCGGCGAAGAGGCGTTCGGTTTGGGCAATGATGTCGTTGGGTGTGCCAGCAAAGGCAAAACGCGCCAACAGGTCGTCGGAAACAAAGGTGGCGGCGCGGTCGAAGTCATAAACGGCCGTTGCCTGCTTCAACCCCGCCAGCCGTTCCGGGTCAATGGACAGCGTGGGGTCAAGCTCGGCCACCACCGGCAAATAGAGCGCCACCTCGCGCCGTGCCAACGCTTTGGCCGCCGCCCCGTCTTCATCCACCACCGTCACCGCGCCGACGACAATGCCCACGTCTTCCCGCCCCTGCTGCGCCAGCAGCCGCCTGAACCAGGCGGCCACATCGGGGTTGGCGCTGCCGCCCAGCTTTAGCTCGTTAATGTAGGGCAAACAGGCTTGCAGCAGCTTTGGCCCCCAGGTGCCAAGCAAGATGGGGATGTCGGGCTGGAGGACGGGCCAGCGGAGCGTGTCGCCTCCGGCGAGGGGGAAGTGGGGGCTGGCAAACGGCCGTTTATCCTGCCGTAGCAAATGGCGCACACAGGCGATGGCATCGGAAACGGCCGTTAGGCCCCCCGCCGCCGCCAGCCCCACAAAATCCAGCCACGCCCCCCGCGCCACCCCCAGATAAAACCGCCCTGGTGCCGCCTCCGCCAGCAGAGCCGCATTCCCGGCAATGTTGATTGGGTGGCAGGTAAACGGGTTGACCGCCGCTACCCCCAGCCGGATGCGCTCTGTTTGCCGCGCCATTTCCAGCAGCGGCAGCCACGCCGGTTGGTAGAGCATGTCGTTATAAACAGTCACGCGATCAAAGCCATAGGCTTCAGCCTGGGCGGCCAGCGGCCCATAGGCGTTGAGGGGTTTGTCGGTTTGGAAGGCGATAGAAAGTTGGGTCATAGGGAGATTGGGGATTGGAGATTGGAGATTGGTGAGGGTTCATAATCTCCAATCTCCAATCTCTAATCTCTGTTTTGTTACACTGTCCAGCCGGGTGGGCCGATAAACGGCCGTAAATCCTCATCACGCAGCACGCGACGCACACTTTCGGCCATCGTCATCTCCTTTGCCAGCACCAAATCCTGGTAGCGCGTCAGCCAGCGGTAGATTAACCCCCGTGCCCGCCGCTGTTCCACCAGCATCAGCTGCGCCAACGGCCCTGCTTCGGCTAAAAAGCCCGACTCCACGTAGTCGCGCTCCGTTTGCGCCCGGTCATAGACCAGCCGCACAATTTCTGCCTGCCAGCCGTGCCGCTCATCCCAGACAAAACGGCCGTAGCTGGCGCGGGTGTCCTCATCAAATGGCGCACCCACTGAGCCAATGTTGACGACCAGTGTGCTATCAATGTGGCGGATGAGGGCTTCGTGGGTGTGGGCGGTGACGAAAACGGCCGGCGGCGGGGCGATTTGCTTCCGTAGCTGGCTGTCGGGGGTGTGGACAAAGATGCCATCGCGGTTGTTTTCCATCGAGGCGTGAGTGACGCGCAGTTCGCTGCCGCCGGGTGCTTCCCAGCTCCAGCGGTCGGGCAGCCCGGCGAGGCTGTTGACATGGCTGCCAAGCTGTTCATACGCCCAGTGGGCAAACTGGATAATGTCGTAGTGGGGACCACTGCGGGGGCTGTCGGGGGCGCCGCAGCCGAGGACAAAATCTTCGTGGTTGCCGCGCAGCAGATGCCAGCCGCTGTCATGCACCCGTGCCTGGGCAAAGGTTAGGCAGTCGAGTGAGCAAGGCCCCCGGTTCACGATGTCGCCGTTGACAATGACCTGATCGGGCTGCCAACGGGCAATGTCGTCGGCGACGGTTTGCAGGGCGGGGAGATTGCCGTGGATGTCGGAGAGGATGGCGATTTTCATGAAAATAAAAACAGGACGCTGATTTTCCTGATTTTCCTGATGTTGCACGATAACCACTCCGTGATCAGGTTTATCAGGAAAATCAGCGTCCTATTCTTGGGCTGTTGTTATGGTGGTTGCAAGAAAACGGTCGTATTGTTCTTGCAAACAGAACCGCGATCTCCGGTTTGGGTCGAGGGGAGCATCGCGGTTATTGGTTCATCTCTGTTTCTACAGCAAATTATAGCACGTTTTACTGGGAAAAAAATCGGCCGTTTGGCAGGTTTACGGCGGCTGGTTCTTTGTGTATGCTATGGGGCGGTGAAGAGGCGGAGGAGCAGGGGGGCAGGGGAGCAGGGGATTTTCTCCCTTGCCTCCCTGCCCCCCTGCTCCCCTGCTTAGTTTTTCCACAGGAGTGATTTGATGCATATTGGGATTGATTTTGGCACGACGCATACAACGGCCGCTTTTTACGATGGTGAGAGGCTGCGGTTTTTGTCGTTGGATCGTGCCAACCGTGACCCGCATTTGTTACGCTCGATGCTCTATATTACGAAGGAGCAGGAGGTGCTGCTGGGGCTGCGGGCGGTGGAGCAATATTTGCAGGACAATACCGGCCGTTTGGTGCGATTTGAAGAGAAATTTGTAGGTACTATTACCAATATGGTGGCGCGAACGGCCGCTTCGCGTGGCCCCACTGACCCCGACGGGCCGATTGTGATTGTGCAGGACGTGTGGGTGGAGGAAGACGTGGGGGCGCTGGGGCGGCTGATTCAGTCGGTGAAAACGGGGTTGCGGGATGCGGCGTATGAGGGGACGCGCATTTTTGGCGAGTTTTATTCGGTGCAGGCGTTGATTGCGCTGATTCTGCGGCAGGTGCGGCGGGAGGCGGAGGCGCAGTTGGGAACGGCCGTTACTGCCGTTACCCTCGGCCGCCCCGTCAAATTTGCCACCGCTCCCGAAGACGATGCCTTTGCCGAGCAGCGGCTGCGCGAGGCGGCGGAGTTGGCCGGGTTTGAGCAGATTGGGTTTGCCCAGGAGCCGGTGGCGGCGGCGTTGTTCTACACGCTGGGGCTGACGGAGCCGAAGCGGCTGCTGGTGTTTGATTTTGGCGGGGGGACGCTGGATTTGACGGTGATGGGGGTTAACGGCCGTTCGCAAACCACCATTTTGGCAACCCAGGGGGTGCTGGTGGGGGGCGACGACCTGGACAGGGCGATTATGCGCGGCAAAGTGACGCAGGAATTTGGCGCGGGCAGCAGCATTGACCGCGAAGGCCACCCCTTCCCCGCCCACTTGACGGCCCTTCTGGAGCAGTGGCAAACCATCCCCGAACTGTCCAAGGCCAACAATTTGCCCATCATCCGCCGTGCTGCGCTCTATGGCAACAACCCGCCGGCGTTCCGGGCGCTGGAATGTTTGGCATTGAAAAATTACGGCTTTGCCCTGTTTGAGCAAATCGAACAGAGCAAGCGGGCGTTGTCGGTGGATGAGGAGACGCGGCTGGTGATGCAGGCCGAGGAGATTGACCTGAACCTGCTGCTGACGCGGCGTGAATTTCAATCCTACATCATTGATGAGCTGGTGGAAGTGCAGCAGGGAATTCAGCAGGTGCTGGACAAGGCGGATCTGACGGCCGGCGAGATTGATGTGGTGGTGACAACGGGCGGCTCATCGCTCATTCCCGTTTTTCAAACCATGCTGCGCCGCCGTTTCCCGCAGGCGGAAATAACGCATTCCGACACCTTTGGCAGCGTGGCGGCGGGGCTGGCGATCCAGGCACAACGAAGCGTGGAGATTGGCGATTAGAGATTCGAGCTTGGAGATGACATGAATCTCCAATCCCCAATCTCCAATCTCTTCTTTATCCTACTCCTGTCTATGTTCCTCTACCTCTCCAAAGTTCTCCCCCTGCTTGTTTACCCGCTGGGGCTGGCGAGTTTGTTGGTGTTGGGGGTGGCGGTATGGGGGAAAAACGGCCGTTTTTCCCGCCGTCTCCTCATTTTTGCCTTTCTTCTCCTGTGGCTGGGGGGCAACCGCTGGGTAGCCCACGCCCTGGCCGCCCCCCTGGAAAATTTTTACCCGCCGCTGCCGCCCGATACGCGAGCCGATGTGATTGTGGTGCTGGGAGGCGGAACCGAGCTGCTGCTGCCGCCGCGCCCCATCGTCGAGCTAAACGGCTCTGGCGACCGGCTGCTGTATGCGGCCTGGCTGTACAAACAAGGGGTGGCCGACCACGTACTGGTGGCGGGAGGGCTGGTGCCGCGCCTTAGCCCCGACATTGCCCCATCGGAGGCGGAGGCGATGCAGCAAGCGTTGGAGATCATGGGGGTGCCGGCCGAAGCGGTGTGGATCGAACCCGATTCGCGCAATACCTATGAAAACGGGGTGTTAAGCAAGGTCATTCTCGACGAGAAAGGGATTTCTGAAGTTGTGCTGGTAACATCGGCCTTCCACATGCCCCGTTCTGTGGCTATTTTTGAAAAGCTGGGCTTGACCGTGCTGCCCGCCCCCACCGACTACCAAACAACCATCCTCGACCACAGCTACTTCCAGGCTCCCGACCCTTTGACCTATGCCCTCTACCTGCTGCCCGACAGCGACAACCTGTGGCTGACTTCGCGGGTGTTGAAGGAGTATTTGGGGCTGGTGATTTATCGGCTGCGGGGGTGGTTGTAGATGGAGACTAGAGATTAGAGATTGGAGATTGATGAAGGTTCACAATCTCTAATCTCCAATCGCTAATTATCTAAACGGGGTAATGGGTGAAGAAGGTGGGCGAAATCAGGATGGCGATGATGGCGAGGGCGGTCCACAGAAGCCAGACGAGGCGGCGGTGGGGAAGTTGGGTGAGCCAAACGGCCGTTAACAACGCCACAAACGGGAAAATATGCAGCAAATAGGTCGCCTTGATGGTGTCACCCCGTTCCGGGTTGGGGTATTGGATGAGAAACCAGAGGTAGCCGGCCACGGAAATGACGACGGCCAGCCAGGGGAACAGTTCCGCCGGGGTGGGGGTGGGAAGTTTGCGGCGCAGCCAGCGCAGATTAACGGCCGTTGCCCACACCACGCCCGCAAAATAAACGGCCGTTGGCAGCAGTGCCAGCCGGTTGACCCACCCCAAAAACGCCCCCATCTCCCCCCGATTGGTCACAAACCCTTCCGGCAACTGCGGTTTTTCCAGCTTTTTCAGCAGCATAAAGCCGGGGTAATATTTTTCCTTGATCCCGTTCCACCCCATAACCAGAAAATAGCTTTCGTGGTCGCCCCACATTTCGCTGTAAAACTTGGGCAGCAGGTGGTTGGAAAAGTTCGGGCGCACGGGGTCGGTGAACAGCAGCCCTTCGCCTGACCCAAAATAAAAGTCGAGTGGTTGGTTGGTTAGACCAAACGCTTCATCTGGCTCGCGGTTAAAGGTGGTGATGGAGCCGTAGGTATTGTAGAGGTAGAGGTAGAACCAGCCGCCGACGAGGATGGCAATAACGGCCGTTAATACCCCGTGCCACAAAACCGGCAAAAGATACCCCCGCCAACCACATCCTCGCTCCAGTTGCCCCCACCACAGCAGCAGATAGCCAGCCCCCACCACGGGAAAGAAAAAAAACGCCCACTGCCGCGACAAAATGCCCAGTCCCAGCAGCACGCCCAGCATCACCGACTGCCGCGCCGAACTGGTTTGCACCTGCTGCTGCCGCACGACAAGCAGTGTGATCAGCAGCCCAAAAAAGAAAACATACGGCTCGCCCCGTATAAAGGCGAACGTTTTGTAATAAACGGGCATCATACCAAAGAGTGCCAGCGTGGCGGCCGGCAGCCACGGGCGTTGGGGGTAAAGCTGGCGCGTGAGAGCCACCAGGGTCAGGGTGCTGCCCAGCGAGAGCAAGACGTTGAGCAGCAGCCCAAAACGGAGCGTGTGCCAGATGGTGAGCCAGTTGAGCCGGAGCAGCAGGGCGGGCAGGGCGTAGGGCAGCGGTGGAGAGAAAAATTCGGAGGATTCATCGCGCAGGAGGTCGTACCAGCTCTCTTCGATGCGGATAGGCAGCCCGTCTTCGCGGTGGACTTTGCGCGGGTCGCCGTCGGGCAAGATGCCCAGCGGTGTGGGGAAGTGGCCTTCGCTCATGGTGAGCAGGTAGGCGATGTGGTCGTGGGCATCGTAGCCAATGAGGGGGTGGTGGATGATGGCGTTGTAGAGGACGATGCCGTTGATGAGGATGATGAGGAGGAGTTGGGTGAAAAACGGCCGTTTTCCCCCTGCTCCCTCTGTCCAAATTGCCAACCAACCCGTTACTGCTGCCATGTTGCTGTCTGTTTCCTTCTCGTTGCCCCAATTATACTTTCAAAGAGGATAAACTGACATTTTGGAGAGACTGAGAGATTGGGAGATTAGTCTCTTAATCTCTCAGTCTCTCCATCTCTTTTGCAAAATGTCAATTTATGGCCGTGGTCAGTAGATAGACCAATTGTTACGCTTCAAGTTGTGCCGCCAGAGCGGCGGAGGTGGTGACAGGGCGTTGACAGACAAAGCGTTGGCAGAGGTAGGCCGTAGCTTGATTGTCCAGCATGTCGCGGTTCGCCAGCAGGGGAATCGCTTTGCCCGATTGTCCGACCGCCACGACGAGATTGGGGCGGTAGGCGGTAAAGGCGGTGGCGATGAGGCGTTCGGTGTCGTCCAAACCATGATCCCCCACGATGGCAAGCTCCTGCGGGTTGCCCATGATAAAGGCAGCAGCGCAGAGCCACTGAGCGAAGCCGGTGGGGTATTTGCTCATGGGTTCGTAGAGGGAGGCGACTGCCCGTTCGGCGATGTCCCAATAACGGCCGTTTCCCTCATACAGCCCCAGCCGCAGCAGCACCCCCGCCGCCATCGCATTGGCGCTCGGCACCGCGTTGTCCTGCACATCCTTGGGGCGGTGAAGCAACTGCTCATGGTCGTCAGAGGTGTCGTAAAAGCCGCCCGTAGCCTCATCGGCGAAATGGGTCAGCATCAAATCGGCCAGTTCCCGCGCCCAAACGTACCACTTTTCGTCAAAGGTGGTGTGATAGAGCGCCAGAAGCCCGTCGGCCAAATAGGCGTAATCTTCCAGATAGCCGTTGTATTTGGGCTGCGCCCCGGCTTTCCAGGTGCGGAATAAACGGCCGTTTTCCCCCCGCATCACCCGATACAAAAACGACGCATTTTGCACCGCCACCGCCGTATAATCAGGGCGGTTCAGCAGCCGCCCCGCCTCGGCAAACGCAGCCAGCATCAGCCCATTCCACGATGTCAACACCTTGTCATCCAGCCCCGGCCACACCCGCCGCGCCCGCGCCGCATACAAAATTTGCCTGGCGGCGGCCAAATTTTGCTGCAGCAGGGCTGGCTCCATGCCCAACTCCTCCGCCACCTCATCGGGGTCATGCGGCAGGTGGAGAATGTTGTGGCCTTCCCAGTTGCCCCGCTCGCTCACCCCGTAAACCCGCATAAACAGGTCAGCCTCATCCCCCAGCAGCGTCCGAATTTCCGCCGCCGACCAGACATAAAATTTGCCTTCCACCCCCTCGCTATCGGCATCATAGCTGCTGTAAAAGCCACCGTCGGCGTGGCGCAGTTCGCGCACCACAAAATCAAGTGTCTCCTCAACGATGCGGCGGTAAAGCGGCCGGCCGGTAATCTGCCAAGCGTGGAGGTAGACACGGGCAAGCTGGGCGTTGTCGTACAGCATCTTCTCAAAGTGCGGCACCAGCCAACGGGCATCGGTGGCATAGCGGGCAAAGCCGCCGCCCACCTGGTCATACATACCACCAAACGCCATTTGCATCAGCGTGTGTTCGGCCATGTGCAACGCCATGCTGTCGCCGCGCTGGTGGTGCATCCGCAGCAAAAATTCGATGGTCATCGAGGGAGGAAACTTGGGGGCATCGCCAAAACCACCCAGTTCGGAATCGTAGCTCTGAAGAATGTTGCCCAGGGCGAGGCCAAACAGGTTGTCGTCCAGCTGCTCCCCTTCCCCTTGCAGGGCAAACCCCCGGCTCAGGTGTCCGGCAATTTTGTCGGCACTGTCGTCAATTTCGCCGCGCCGGGTTTGCCAGGCGTTGGCAATGCTGGCAAGCACCTGCTTAAAGCTGGGCATCCCGTAGCGGGGAGCTGGTGGAAAGTAGGTGCCGCCAAAAAATGGCTTGCCGTCGGGGGTGAGGATGACGGTCATGGGCCAGCCGCCCTGCCCGGTGAGGGCGACGACGGCGGTCATGTAGATTTGGTCGAGGTCGGGGCGCTCTTCGCGGTCTACTTTGATGTTGATGAAGTGGCGGTTGAGGAAAACGGCCGTTTCTTCATCCTCAAACGACTCATGCGCCATCACATGGCACCAGTGGCACGCCGCATAGCCAATGCTCAGAAAAATCGGCTTATCTTCATCCCTGGCGCGGTTCAGTGCTGCTTCACCCCACGGATACCACTCCACAGGGTTGTCTACGTGCTGTAAAAGATAGGGGCTTGTTTCGTTTTGTAAATGATTGGGCATAAAAAATTGGGAATTAAGAATTGAGAATGGGGAATTGAGAAGTAGGGAATGTCATTCTCAATTCCCCAATCCCAATTTCCAATTCTCAATTGACCAAGGCCTGAGCCAATGATTGCACAAATTGGGCAGCGGCGGCGGGTTTGTCGTTTTCGGCGCGGTTTACGGCATTAATCAGCGCACTGCCGACGATCACGCCGTCGGCCATGCGACCGACGGCGGCGGCCTGTTCCGGGGTGCTGATGCCAAAGCCGATGGCAAGCGGCACGTTGGCTTTGGCACGGACGCGCTCGACAAAGGCGGCGAGGTCGCTGTGGAGGCTACTGCGGGCGCCCGTCACACCAGTCAAGCTAACCAGGTAGATAAAGCCCGTGGCACGTTGAGTCACGTTGTCAATACGGGTCGCACTGCTGGTGGGGGCGAGAAAGTGAACCAGCACCAACCCGGCGGCGGCAGCCAGTGCCTCCATCTCGTCCGCTTCTTCCGGCGGCAAATCGGGGACGATAAACCCCTGCACGCCTGCGGCAACGGCATCGGCCATTAGGTTATCCAGCCCGTAGGCCATAAACGGGTTGAGGTAGCCCATGAGCAGGACAGGGGTGGTCATGCCGCGCTGCCGCAGTTCGCCCACCATTTGCAGGCAGTCGGTCAGGGTGGTGCCGTTTTGCAGGGCGACCTGGGTGCTGTGCTGGATGGTGGGACCATCGGCCAGGGGGTCGCTAAAGGGAACGCCCAGCTCCAGCAGGTCGCTGTAGGGGGCAATGGCTTCGATGACATCCAAACTGGTGGCGCGGTCGGGGTAGCCGAGGGTGTAGTAGGGCATGAGGGCGGCGCAGTTCTGCTGTCGGGTAGCTTGAAAGGCGGTTTGGATGGACAAACGGCCGTTTTTGACTTCATTCTCCATGTACTTACTTACTCCACATTCAAGATAACAGTAGTATATCGGAAAATGGCTATGGCTGGCGAACGGTGAGCGGTAAATAGATGAAGTAGCGGTGGGGGAGAGGGGTGGCGGTGGCGGTGGTTTGGATATTAACGGCCGTTGCCGAAGCCATTGGCGTAAACGATGCCGATGGTGTGGCAGTGGCGGTATCGGTAGCCGTTGCCGTCATGGTTTGGGTGGGTGTGGCTGATGCCGTGGCCGCGGCCGTTTGGGTGGGCGTAGCTGTCTTTGTCGCCGTCGGCGTTTTAGTCGGCGTAGCCGTTTTGGTAGGGGTTGGCGTTTTGGTTGGCGTGGCCGTGCTGGTGGCGGTGGGCGTAGGAGTCTCTTCAGTGCAGTTGGTGCGGTAGTTGGCAACAGAAACGGCCGTTTGATTCATCGCACGGGCATTATCGGCCGACTGGCTGGGGCTGTCGTTGTAGTCAATACCCAGCGGCTGTCCCTGGTAGGTGGTTGTCACATTCGACCAATAGTTGAGGCGTGGGCAACTGCCGCTGGGGCAGCTATAGGCCATCAGCGTGCGAAAATCGCCGTCGGGATCCTGGTAGCCGTAGGCGTAGGGAAGATAGCCGGGGACGCTGGCGTTGGTGCGGTTGTGGGCATTGCCGGTGTTGTGGCCGAATTCATGCGCCAGCGTATAGGGGTCGCAGGTGTAGCCGGGCAGGGCGTGGTCAAGTGCCGACACGTTCATCCCCCATGCGGCATGGCTGCTGCCGCCAGCGACATAGCCCGTGCCGCATGACCCTGTTTCTGACTCGGAAATGTAGAGGCCAATCAAATCGGCTTTGTAACTGTCGCGGGCGAGCAGAATTTCATCCAGTTCCCCGTCGTTGGGGTTAAACAGCCGGGCCAGATCAACGCCGGGGTCTTTGGTTTCGGCGTAATCGGTTTCGCGCACGTGAACCAGGTTGAAGGTGAAAGCAACGCCGCTGTCCTGGTTGGCGCGGTTCATATCGGCCACGCGGCTGTTGATGAGTGCCTGAATGGCGGAACTGCCCCCTTCGGCAGCAGCGGCATCGGCGGTGTAGGCGACCAGCAAATCCACAATGCTGCCCGTCTCTTGTCCATCCACACAACGGCCGTTTGTGGTTTGCACCCCATCGGCCAATTGCGATGCAGGCACAGTGAGCGACCACTGCTCGTTCACGGGAATGTCGTCATCTTCCGTGGGCGCAAAAATGGCGCGGTCGTTTTGCTCGCTGAAGGTGTGCAGCCCGCTGCCCGCATAGCGAAGTTGGAATGTTTGCCGCCCGCGCCGAATGGTTCCCACCATCACGTTGTCTACCACCGACAGGGTGACGGTATCGGTGGGTGAATTGTGCAGATGCCCCAGCCAAACGTAGCCAGAAACGGCCGTTGAGCGGAACAGTTGGTCACGAACGGCCGTTACCACCACGCCGTCAAACAAATCAAGCTGTAGTTCCGGCTGCGCCCCCTGCGCCATCATGCCCCAGTTAATCGTTAGCAACCGGCTGCGGCTGGCACCCTCCACCAGCGGCTGGCTTGGCGTGGTGGCAGCCGGCACAAACAGGGCGGCATCGCCCCAGGCAGCGGCGTGCAGCCCTAATAGCAAATAGATGGTAACGCTAAAGATGTTGAGCCAGATAAACGGCCGTTGACGAACGTCCATAAACAAGATAACGCTGACAAATTATTGATCGCTAAAACCAATACCTCGCCAGTCAATCGCAAATACCTTCGGGGTTGAGGCACAGAGTGTGCCGAGTGCGGTGTTATTGTCCCAAGTGCCTTTCACGCTTTGTTTACAGCTTACTTACCTAATCTTAAGAGCTATCTGACGGCATTGTCGCCAGAGCCGGAGCCAAGTATAATGCAGTTCAACAATTAAACACGCGGGAGCTTGGGCAAAACCAGGCTGAGATGCTTCTAAAAATGTGTGGAGCGAACCGTTTAACCTGATCCAGATAATGCTGGCGTAGGAATGTGACGATGAATAAACCAAAGCCACCTGCGCGAACAGGTGGCTTTTTATTTGCAAAGGAGTTTAGTTTTGCGATGAAGAAAATGATGTGGTTATTAACGGCCGTTTGGCTGCTGACTGCCTGCGGCCAGACCGAACCTGTCACCTTGCGCCTGATGACCCACGACAGCTTTGAGATTAGCGCCGAGACGATGGCGGCGTTTACCGCCGAAACGGGCATTGCGGTGGAGGTTTTTAAGGCTGGCGACGGTGGGGCGATGGTCAATCAGGCCATTTTAGCCAAGGACAATCCGCTGGCCGATGTGGCCTATGGGGTAGACAACACCTTTCTCAGCCGCGCCCTCGACAACGACATTTTTCTGCCTTACGCTTCGCCAGAGCTGGCAAACATTGACAACAGCCTCAAGCTGGACAGCCAAAACGGGGTACTGCCCATGGATTTTGGCGATGTGTGCCTCAATTATGACAAGGCGTGGTTTGCGGCGGCGGGGTTGACCCCACCGCAAACGCTGGCCGATCTGGTTGATCCGGCGTATGCGGGGTTGACCGTAGTGCAAAACCCGGCTACCTCCACGCCGGGGCTGGCGTTTTTGCTGGCAACGGTGTCTACCTTTGGCGAAGATGGCTACCTGGATTACTGGCAGCAGCTTGTGGACAATGACGTGCTGGTGACGGCCGGCTGGGAGGAGGCGTATTGGGGGCAGTTCTCGGCGGCGTCGGATGGCGAACGGCCGTTAGTGGTTAGTTATGCCAGCAGCCCCCCGGCTGAAGTCTTTTTTGCCACCGAGCCAATGGATGAGGCCCCAACGGCCGCTATTGTGACCGACGGCAGTTGCTTCCGCCAAATTGAGTTTGTCGGCATTTTGCGCGGCACACCCCACGAAGCCGAAGCGCAGCAGTTGGTGGATTTTATGCTGGGCAAGCAGTTTCAGGAGGACATCCCGCTGAATATGTTTGTGTACCCGGCCAATAAAACGGCCGTTTTGCCCGACGTTTTCACCCAATTCAGCCAACTGCCCACCCACCCCGCCACCGTTGACCCCGCCACCATCGCCGCCAACCGCGAGGCGTGGATTGAAGCATGGACAGAGGTGGTGCTGCGGTAAGGGACAAGCGAAGTGTGTGGGGAGGGGATGTGTGTGTAGTCGAGCTTTCCAAAGCTCGTTCCTGGGTTAAGCCAAAGAGCGAGGATTGGAATCCTCGGCTACACAAGCATGATCAGCCTCAGAAATCCTGTAAAATCGTGTCAATCCTGTCTCAGAACAGGAAAAACCACACAATGAAAGGATGGAGAAGCATGATCGAAACACAACAGATAGGCACCCAATGTATTTGGGCCGGTGAAGAAAGCTATTTACTGCAAGGGGCGACGCAGGTGCCTATTGTCCACAGCGTTTCCTTTGGCTACCGCGATTTGGATGAATGGCTGGCGGTGGCCTTGGGGGAAAAAGAGGGCCACATTTATGGCCGTAACACCAACCCCACCGTCCACGCCTTTGAGGAAAAGGTGCGCCAGTTGGAAGGAGCCGAAGCCGCGACCAGTGCCGCGACAGGTATGGGGATCATCAGCAGTGTCCTGTTTGCCCTGCTGTCCCCAGGGCAGCGGGTAGTGTCGGTAAAGGACACTTACGGTGGCACAAATGTCATTTTTACCGAGTTTTTGCCCCGCTTTCAGGTCAACGTGACGCTGTGTGACACGACTGACCATGAGCAAATTGAGGCGGAGATTGCCAAAGGGTGCGACGTAGTTTATTTGGAAAGCCCGACCAACCCGACGACCAAGGTGGTGGATTTGGCGCGGCTGGCGGCGGCGGCGAAACGGGTGGGGGCAACGGTGATTGTGGATAATACGTTTGCCACGCCGATCAATCAACGGCCGTTAACCCTCGGAGCCGACCTTGTTCTGCACAGTGCCACCAAATTCCTGGGCGGCCACGCCGACGCATTGGGTGGGGTCATTTGCGGCAGCAAAGAACTGGTGCAGCAAGTGTACCATTTCCGCGAGATCAACGGTGCCACCTTGCACCCAATGGCGGCTTACCTGCTGCTGCGCGGGATGAAAACGCTGCACCTGCGGGTGCGGCAGCAAAACGCCAGTGCCATGCAAATTGCCCAGTTCCTGGAAAGCCATCCCGCCATTGAGCGCGTTTTCTACCCCGGTTTGCCATCGCACTCCGGCCACACCATTGCCCAGAAGCAGATGAGCGGCTTTGGCGGCATGATGAGCTTTATGCTCAAGGAAAATAGCCTCGATGCGGTGCGCCGCTTTTTGCCCCGGCTGCGGCTGGCACACGCCGCCGCCAATTTGGGCGCGGTGGAAACCATTGTCGGGCCGCCAGCCACCACCAGCCATGTTGAATGCACCGCCGAAGAACGGGCGGCAATGGGCATTCCCGAAAGCCTGATTCGCTACTCAACGGGGATTGAGGACGTGGAAGATTTGCTGGCCGACATGACACAGGCACTGGCGATTTTTTAGGCGGGGATTGGGATATTTTTGAACCGATGTAGGGCGGATTGGCAACCCGCCCTACACCGATACTTCGTTATTTGCCCTGTTTGCCCAGCAGCAGCATGGCGACGCTGCCAACGGCCGTTAATCCCAGTGCCAGCAGCCCAATGCCAATGGTCATGGGGGAGAAGTTAAAGGTGCTGGCGGTTTGGACGGGGGGGGGCGTGGTGGGGAGGGCGAGGGGTGTGGTGGTCGGGGTGGGAGAAACGGCCGTTTTTGCCACCGCCATCGCCGCTAAAGTTGGCGTCGCTGTCGGCGCATCCGTGAGGATGGGCGTAGCCGTTGGTTCACTGGTTGGCGTGGCCGGTGCCACCACCCGCAGCTCATCGCCGGGGTGTACCACCGCATTTTCACTTAACCCATTCCACGCCAGCAACTCTGCCAGCGTCAATTTATGCCGCGCCGCAATCGTCCACAGCGATTCCCCAACGGCCACCACATGGTTCACCAGTGGCGTGGCCGTCGGCGGTGGCGATTGCCCCGGCAGCAGCCGGATGATGACCTCTTCGCCCGGCTGCAAAAAGTCATCCTCGGTCAAATTGTTGTACCAGAGAAAATCGGCCAGCCCGATGTGGTACCAGGCGGCAATTGACCACGCCGAATCCCCCGCTTGCACAATGTGAGTGGCGGGTGGTGTGGGGGTGGGGGGTGGTGCTTGCCCCTCGGCCAGCCGGATCAGCAGTTCGTCGCCGGGTTTGAGCAGCGAACTTTCCGTTAGGTTGTTGTAGAGAAAAATGTCGCTAAGTGGGACTTCGTAGCGGGCGGCAATGGCCCAAAACGTTTGCCCTGGCAGCACCTGGTGGACAATCGAGCCGTCTTCACGCGGCGGGCTAAGAACGATGGGGGCTACCATCACGGGCGCGGCATCAGCCTGTGCCGGGCGACGGCTAACTGGCTGATCGGATGGGTTGCCTACCACCAGCACATAAAAGTTTTGGTCAAGCCCGGAGGCGTAACCTACGCCCACTTGGGTGTAGCGGGTTGCCACCATCGTGTTAAAATGCACCGCGCTGTTGCGCCACCACACAACGCCCTGCGCGGCACTAAGCTGGGTGCCGCCCACAATGTTTTCAGAAACATAGCCTACATAGCCAGCGGCCTCGGCGCGGCTTTGCGGTGTGGAGCCGTTGCTCTGGGTGTGGCTGTAGATGCCGGTAGCGGCCATCCAGTTGGCCTGGTTTTGGGCGGCGGCGGCAAGGGTGGGGCTGTAGCTGAAGGCGGGCAGGCCGTAACCAGCGCGTAGTTCGTTGACGAGGCGGGCAATGTCGCTGGCGGGATCCTGAGCAAAAACGGCCGTTTTGCCCCCACGCCACGACAGCCCCAAAAAACACATCAGCAGACATGCTGCATACATTCTCTTTCGCATCGGGCTAACTATAGCGAGGAAGCGGTGGGGAAACAAACAGATTAAGGATTTGTGCAGGAAAATCGTTGCGACTTGCCGCTTGTGCATTGCGTACAGAACCATGTAACATAGATCATTTGTATATGCTCATCAAGGTCATTAAGTTACATTTTCTTGCTTACAAGTTGCAAGTAGCAGGTTGCAAGTCTGGTCGGCAAACAAGACTTGCAACCTGTTACTTGTTACCTGTAACCGACAAACAAAATGTCAGTTTATGACCGTTGGCGGTATGAAATTGATTTTGGAGGCTTTTGATTATGAGTCGAAATACAAAAATTGTTTTGATTGTGTTGGGCGTTTTGCTGGCGACGTGTTGCATCATTACGGTGGCATTTATGGTGATTATACCGATGTTTGTCACACGGGTAGCAAGCGACAGCGTGGTCGAGGGTGGCGAAGCCGCCGATGTGGGGCAGGAGATTGTGAATTATGATCTGCCGCCCGGCTACAAAGAAGAGGGTGGGGTGCAACTGTTGGGGATGCGAATGGTGTTTATTGTGCCAGAGAGCGGCAGCAATGGGCAGATGATGGCTCTGATGCAGTTTCCATCCGGAATTCCGCTGAATGATGATGAGATGCGGCAGCAGATGCAGGAGGCGATAGGGCAGCAGGTGGGGCAGCAGGGTAATGTGGCGTTTACGGTGGTAGCAACGGAGCAGGTGGTGATCAATGGGCAGCCGGCCGTTTTGACAACGCTGGAAGGGGCGGACGAAAACGGGCAGACGGTGCGGCAGATATTTGGCATTTTTGAGGCCAAGAACGGGTCGGGGGCAATGGTGATGGTGATGGGAGATGTGGCTGGCTGGGATGAAACGGCCGTTAATCAATTCCTGGCCTCCATCCGTGACGATGCAGGTACGGGGCGGTAGTTGAGCGTGGAGATTGGGGATTACTCAATCCCCAATCTCCACGCTTCAATCTCAAGACAACACAGCTACTATCAAACACACTCGGCGGCGGTGAGTCAACTATTCAAAAAAATTATGGGCCGTCTATAAATTTTATGTTGTGCGCTCTGTAGAATTAAGGTATAAACTCATATAGTCAGTAATACTCTATATAGCCTGAATTGGTGGGGGAGTAGAGTTGACGAAATGGGACACAATAAATCTAGAGCATGACATTTCTTTCCCTCAAATTTTTGGGTTCATTAGACATAGCATTAGACCATGCACCTGTTGTTGGGTTGCGTTCGGCCAAGGTTGAGGCGCTGCTGGCTTATTTGGCTGTGGAGCAAAAACGGCCGTTACGCCGTGACGCACTCGTGGCACTGCTTTGGCCTGATGAACCCCTGGACACTGCCCGCACCAATCTGCGCCAATCCCTTACCCGGTTGCAAAAAGGCATTGACAACCAAAACGCAAATCCACCTTTCCTGCTGATCTCGCGGGAAACGGTGCAGTTTAACGCCCAAAGCCAGTACGCGCTGGATGTAACCCAATTTCAAAAGTTGCTGGCTGCCTGCCCAACCCACGGCGACACGCCTGAACGGCAGTGCGCGATCTGTGTGAAGAATTTGCAAACGGCCGTTTCCCTCTACAATGGCGACTTCCTTGCCCACTTCTTTATCAGCGACAGCCCCGTTTTTGAACAATGGGTGCTACCCATCCGGGAAAGACTGCACCAGCAAGCCTTACAAGCCTTGCAATGGCTCGCCAACTATCATGAAAACCGAGGCGAATATGTCCAGGCCTTGACCTATGCCCAACACCAAACCCGGCTGGAACCGTGGCGTGAAGAACCATACCAGCAGCAAATGCGGCTGCTGGCACGGCAAGGCAACCGCTCGGCGGCGTTGGTATGTTACGAAACGTGTCGTCGCACGCTGGAAAATGAACTAGGGGTTGCCCCCACGGCCGAAACGACACAGCTTTATCACCGCATCCAAACAGCACCGGCACACCGGCCACATAATCTGCCCGATTTGCCCAACAGCTTCCTGGGGCGGGAAGAAGAAACCGCCCAGCTATTATCTCATCTGGCGCAGCCACAGCGGCGGTTGGTCACGCTGTTGGGCGCGGGTGGCATGGGCAAAACCAGCCTGGTGCTGCACGCGGGCAAACGAATTGCTCATGAATATGTGGGGCCGTTTGCCAACGGGCTGTATTATGTGCCGCTGGCGGGTATCAATGGCCCAACGCAGATGGTGGTCGCTATTGCCAATGCGCTGGGCATGGTGTTGCGCGGCAGCCAGGATCCATTACAGCAGGTGATTAACCAGCTACAGCAGCAAGAGATGCTGCTAATTCTGGATAATCTGGAGCAGCTTGGGCCGGCCGGGTCGGAGGTGGTGACGGCGTTGTTAGAAGGAACAACGGCCGTTAAACTGCTTATTACCTCCCGCGAACGGCTAAACCTGCGCGGTGAATGGATACTTACCGTTGGTGGTCTGTCTTATCCAGCAACCAACATTAGCGACAGCGGCTGGCTGCGGCAGCATGTAGACTCCGGCCAGTATCAAGCAATGCAGCTTTTTATTGACCGCGCCCGGCAAAACCAGCCCGGCCGGCAAATTGGGCAAAGCTGGGAAGACGAGCTGGCAATTGTGCGTATTTGCCAGCTTTGCGAAGGGCTTCCGCTGGCGCTGGAACTGGCCGCAACCTGGGCCGGTATGCTTTCCTGCGGCCAAATTGCGACCGAATTAAGCAAGGGGCTAGAGCTGCTGCAAACCAATTACTATGATGTGGAGCCACGCCACCGTAGTTTGCAGGTGGTCTTTGAACATTCATGGGAGCTTTTGTCGGCGCAGGAGAAGCGCGTGCTGGCCCAGCTTTCTGTTTTTCAGGGTGGCTTTGACCATGACGCGGGAACGGCCGTTGCGGATGCCTCACTGATTGTTCTGCGGCAGTTGATTGACAAATCTATTGTATATCAGGGAAAGAGCGGCCGGTTTAGCCTGCATGAACTGCTGCGGCAATTTGCAGCGGAAAAGCTGGCGGCCTGGGAAGAAACGGCCGTTGTGCAGCGTCGCCACGCCGCCTACTTTGCCGATTTGGTTCAACAGCAAGAAAGCCGCTGGCCCACCCAGGAAAACTCGCAGGCCGTCGCCATTATCCGCGCCGACATTCAAAACGTGCGGGCTGGGTGGTATTGGACGGCCGTTAACCAAGACACCACCCTCCTCAACAAATATTTGCACAGTATGCTCAACTTCTACTCCCTGGTAAGCTGGTACCAGGAAGCCCAGCAGGCCTTTGAACTGTGCGTCCTCAGTTTAACCGACAACACCAGGCTGCCCAACCCGGCCAGCCAGGCTGATGCAGACATCACCCTTGTCCAGGGTCGCGCTCTCTCCCGCCAGGCCGCCTTTTGCTACCGTTTGGGCGACCTCCACAAAGCTGCCCAACTGGCACAGCAAAGCGTTGACCTGCTGACAAGCAGCACCGCCTTTACCGAAAAAAGTTTTGCCTACCAAGTGTTGGGCATGGCCTGGCACCAGCTAGGCGTTTTTGACAAAGCCAAAGATGCCTATTTCCACAGCTACGAAGCCGCCCAGCAAACCGATGACAACGACCGCAAAGCCAACCTTGGGCTGCGCATGGGAGAGATTTTGTACATTGTTGGTGCCTATGACGAAGCCAAACGGTGGCAAACCATGTGTTTGGAAATGTACCAGGCTGCGGGCAAAGAGTGGGGTATTGCCGAATCAACCCGCTGGCTGGGGGAAATTGCCTACGCCCAAGACCATTTTGCTGCTGCCGAAAAGCTGTTTAATCACAGCCTGACGCTGTACGAAGCCATTGGCAACAGCAGTGGCGTTGCTCACTGCCGCAACCAGTTGGGCAAGCTGCGGCAGGGGCAGCAAGATTTTGCCGGGGCGGCCGCCCAATTTGACCACAGCCTGGCAATTTATCAGGAAAATGGGGAAGAGTTAGGGTTAGCCGACACGCTTGCTAACCTGGGCGAACTGGCGCGAATGACGGGAGCCTATGAGACGGCTCGCCGCTATCTGGGCGAGGCACTGGAGCGAGCAACGGCCATCGAGGCGGCTCCATTAATCTTGCAGACTTTGACCAATGCGGCTAACCTATTGCTGCAAACCCATGTGTCATCGGCTGCACCTACTTTGGCAAGACCACAAGAACCAAACAGTCAATTGTTAAAAGCCCATGATTTGCTGGCTCTGGTAGTTGAACACCCAGCTGCGCCCCATCTTGTGCGCCGTCAGGCTCAGGAACGATTGGGTGAGCTACAAGCCATTTTGCCACCTTCAACGCTCACGCAGTTAACCCAGCGAGCCAAAAGCGTCGAGCTAAGGCAAATTGTGTCTGGCGTGCTGGCAGAGGCAGTCTGAGCAACTGTAGCCGAAGATGCCAATACTCGCTTTTGTTTAGGCCGAAGAACGAGCTTTGGAAAGCTCGGCTACAGTAACGGGTTTATTGATTACAGTCTCATTATATAAGGAGTGTATTATGTCTGAGAAAGCATCGGTTAGTTTGAAGGCGTTTTTGATTCATGTTGCTACCAATCCCAAATTGCAGCAGCTTTTAGCTTCGCTAAATGGAGACCAATTGGTGTCCTATTTGGTAAGCAGTGGCTTGTCGGAGGCAGATGCCAGGCTATATGCGGCGGCGCGTGAAAGCCATGAGGGGCGGCAAGCATTTGCCAAGGAACTTAGCCAGCAGCAGTCTGAAGGGTGGGTGATGGCACCTGAAGGGTGGGTGATGGCGCCTGAGGGCTGGGTGATGGCGGCCGAAGGGTGGGTGATGTCAACCGAAGGCTGGGTCATGTCGCCAGAAAATGACACGTCGGCTGAAGAAGGGTGGGTCATGTCGAGCGAAGAGGGTGACGACGCTTGGGTGATGTCGAGCGAGGCATAGGCGTGGGAACAGGGTCGCTGGTTTGTGTGGGAACAGGGCTGACGCTGGTAGCGCAGATAACGCTGGAAGCCAGGGCGCATATTGAGCAGGCTGACCGGGTGTTTTATATGCTGAATGATGGGGTGATGGCGGAATGGGTGCGGGGGTTGAACAAAACGGCCGTTTCTCTCGCCCACCTTTATCACCCCGACAAAGTACGGCTGCAAACCTACCAGGAAATGAGCGACCTGATTATGGCCGCCGTGCGTCAGGGTCATGCCGTTTGTGTTGTCATGTATGGACACCCCGGCGTGTTTGCCATGCCGGTGCATAAGGCCGTGGCGCAAGCGCGACGGGAGGGATACCCGGCCACCATTGTCCCCGGCATTTCGGCCGAAGATTGTCTGTTTGCTGACCTGGGCATTGACCCCGGCCAATACGGCTGCTACAGCGTCGAAGCCACCGATTTCCTCATTCGTCGTCGCCAGCCCGATATAACCGGCCATTTCATTGTGTGGCAAATTGGGGCGGTGGGCATTTTGCGCTTTGCCGGGGAGTTGGCGCCAGGCTTGCAGGTTCTCACCGATGAACTGCTGCGCTTTTATGCGCCAGAGCATGAGGTGGTGGTGTATGAGGCCAGCAAATATCCGACGCTGCCGCCGCTGATTGAACGGCTGCCGCTGGCGCAACTGCCGCAAGCCACGGTGACGCGCATGGCGACGCTCTACGTGCCGCCGCAAGAAAAGGCGGCGGTGGATTGGGAAATGGTGGCGCGACTGGGGATGAAGCCGGAGGATTTGCGCTGGCGGGCATAAGGGGCAGGGGAGCGGGGGAGCAGGGGGGAATCTCCTCTGCTCCCCCGCTCCCCTGCATGTTTTTTAGGAGGCTGGTGTGGCAAAGCGACTGATCTGGTTAGGGCTGCTGCTGTTGGCGGGGTGTGGTGGGGTGGCGGTGGAGGAAACGGCCGTTTCTCCCACCATCCCGCAAGCTGCTGCCCCTGCCGACCCGCGCCCGCAGTTTGCCAACTATGCCGCCGCAGGGCAACATGACCAGTTTGCCTGGGATTTGTTCCTCTTTGTCAACTGGCCGGCCGTACCCGGTGAGCGCGGGGTGGCTGACGGGGACAAAAAGCTGGGCGAGGGAGAAACGGCCGTTTGGCAAACCTGGAAAAACGTCGCGGAAGTGTACGTTCCCGCCGGGCAAACCCCGCTGCCGTGGAACAGCCCCATCGTGCCGCCGCTGTTGGAGACAAACATTGAAATAGACGGCCGTTTACTCACCGACAAGCAGGGGCGGCCAACCTTGGCGCAGGTCAACCAGAACGAAGCCACCTTTGACTACATCGTCAACCAGCGCAAAATTTACAACCGCGCCGGGCAAGCCGCCTTTTTTACCGACTCCGCCGCCCCGCCGATTGATTTTCCCGCTGAGGCGATGGAGGTCAAAGCGATTTGGCGCATATTGGATGCCGCCGAGCAGCAGTCGGGGCGTTACCACGTTACGGAGGGGTGCTACAGCGACGACAACGGCGACAAGCAGTGCGCCACGCTGGGACTAACCGCGTTTCATCTGATTAGCAAGGTGCAGGCGCATTGGTTTTGGGCGACGTTTGAGCAGGTGGACAACCAGCAGACCACCAACGCGCCGGTTGTGGAGCCGATTGCGCCAGCGGTGGCAAAGCTAAATGAAGCCATGCAGGCGCAGTTGGTGGGCACACCGTGGCAATATTACCAACTGCGTGGCTCACAGTGGTCGTTTATGCAAGACGACCAGCCGGTGATATTGGCCAATACCCAGATTGAAACTCAATTCCAGCAGTCGTCGTCGTGCATGACCTGCCATGCCCTGTCTTCCATTGGAGCCAGCAACAGCCGCGCCGAAATGTGGAATTTTGCCGACGGCAATGTGGAAGGCTACACAGGCGACCCGCCGCCGCTGGCCGCTGGCAAATTCAAGTCGCTGGATTATGTCTGGTCGCTGCGCCGGGCAAAATAATAGTGGAGATTGGAGATTGGAGATTAGTGAACCTTCATCAATCTCCAATCTCCAATCTCTAAATATGACGCACCTTTCTGTTCCCCGCATTCATTTCAAAGGCACCTTTAAAGCGAATCCGCCGACGGCCAATAATGTTGACATTGTGGACAATGTGGATGCGGTGCAAATTGGTATTTTAAACCCGCAAAAGCTGACGGATGCGGAATGGAAGCGGTGGTTGATGCAGACGACGCCGTTTGGGGGTGGGGTGCAGATCAATGCCGGCTGGAATTATTTTGGCGATGGCAGCGTGGCCTTTGAAGAAACGGCCGTTACCAGCTACCAACCCCAAACCGGCTCCCACCACATCGTTGACAGCAGCGACCCGCTGGCCGGGGCGACCGTTGCCCTGTTGGGCAACCATTTTGGCGACTTTGCCTTTGCCACCATGGCCGACCTTGACCCCATCGGTTCCTACGCCACCCAGCTTTACCCCGGCCAATTCCAGCTTGCCAACGCCGCCCAGACACCGCTGCTCACCGGCCAGGGGTCGGTGGGGCATAGCCGTTGGGTCACACAGTGGCGCAATTTGTGCTTTACGCTGGCTCCCACAGCCTGCATTTGGCAAGTTGTGCTGCCCAATGGCAACTGGCATCTTCCCCAAACTACCGTCCCTGTTCTAAACCAGCTTGCCACTGTCGCCACCCAGGCCAAAGGGATTGTCGTTTGTTTTGCCGTCTATACCCTGTTCCCGCGTATTGGTACCGCCGAATTAGCCAAACGGTTTGCCGAGGGGGAGCATGTGGCAAACCCGGCGTATGGCGGGCTGGTGGGAACGATTGGCGTGTGGGAAGGGGATGAGGTGGCTTCGCTGCCGGTGGCGCGACGGCTGCGGCCGGTGAACAAGCTGACGGTGCAGCTTGATTGCCAGGCGGGGAAGCAGGATAGGCAGCCGTACAAGGGAGTGGGGAAGGGGGAAGCAGCAACGGGCGACACACAGGTGACGTTCCCGCTGGGGGCGGCACTGGTGGCGATAGACACAACGCGCCGCCAAATTGTGCTGGATTTGCTGGCGACGTTCCCGGAGATTAATGGCTTGCACCATAAGGTGGATGTGGGGAAGGTGGGGTTGTGGCTGGAAACGGCCGTTAATCGCCACTACATCGGCCCCATTGCCTATGACCAGATCACCTATGAGCAAAGCGCGGGGGTGGTGGAACTGCCGTGGCCGGCCGACATAACGGCTAACGATCTGCAAAACGGCAACTTTGTGCTGCTGCGCGACGATGACCCCCAAACGCCGCTGATTGCCGAAAGCAACGATGATTGGCTGGTCGTGACCGACAACCGCGCCACCTATGCCGAAATCGGTGAGACCATTGAGATTGAGCTGCGCGTCTATCGGCGGGGCGTATTGGCACAGGAGGCGGTGGGGCTGCGGCTGGGGCAATATGCTGACCGGGTGCTGTCGGCCGGCACGCCGGAAAACCCGTTCCCGGACAAGCAATTTGTGCGGCTAACGCCGGATGAATATTTGCTGGATATGCCCGAAACGGTGATGGTGCCAGTGGGTGGCAAGCTGACGGTGCAGCTAACGGCGCGGCGGCCGGGGATTGGGATGGTGCTGTTTGTGGTGGGGAAAACGGCCGTTCCTGACCCCGCCAACATTGACCACATCTACGCCAGCTACGCCAACGTGCGCATCTTCCCGCTGGACAATTACGATGACGTGCCTGACGAAGCGCTAACCTGGCCGTTTATCTACCGGCACGTTTTTCGCTACTTCTACCTGCTTTACCCGGCCATGTCTATCCAGGGTTTTCCGCTCAACAACCAGCCTGCCATTGAGCGGCGGGCACCAATTATCAAAACAATGGTCAGTACCGCCCTGGCCGAAAGCAGCGTTGCCATGCCCATTACCCGCGATTTGTCGCCCGGCAAACGCAAGCTGTTGCTGCGCTGGTGTGATTTGGCAGGCAGCTAAGCTAATACAAGTGGCAAGTAACAGGTAACAAGTCTGCTTGGCAACCAGACTTGCGACTTGCAACCTGCAAACAACCATGTGGCAGAAACTTCCCCGCGATCTTAAGCTCCTGCTTTTTTCCACCATTCTGGCAAACACCGCCAGCCGCATGAGCCTGCCTTTCATGCCGCTTTTCATCCTGGAATTGGGAGGAACGGTGACGCAGGTGGGGCTTTTCTTTACCGTCCACACGCTGTCGGCATCGCTGCTGCGGCCGCTGGGGGGCTGGTTTTCTGACAGCATTGGCCGCATTCAGGCGGTGGCACTGGGAGCCGTGTTCACCATGCTGGGAACGCTGGGGTTTGCTCTGGCTCCCAGTTGGCAATGGCTGTTGCTGTCGGCGGTGGTGATGGCGCTGGGGCGCGGGGTAGTAGGGCCGTCGTTTCAGGCGTATATTGCCGAGGCCGCCCCGCCGGGACAAATGGCGCAAACGTATGGGCTGGTGAATGGGCTGTTTACCATTTGCCAGATTGTGGGGCCAGCGTTGGGCGGCTGGCTGGCGGAGCGGTATGAGCTGCGCTTGCTGTTTTGGGTGGGAGTGGGATTAACGGCCGTTGCTACCATCCTTCGCATCTACCCCGGCCTGGGGCTGGTTTACCGCTGGGAAAACGTGCAAATTGCCCGGCTGCGGGCTGGCTTTCGCGGGCTGGCCGCCGGGCTAGTAGCGGGCGGGCTGTTGACCTGGCTCCTCGTTACCGACTCGCTGCGCGACATGGGCATCCAGCTTTATGACAACCTGCAGCCGCTGCTGATGCAGGCCAACGGCATTGGCGAAGCCCAAATCGGGTATCTGTTCTCCTTTTTTGCCATTGTCTACCTCCTCGTAAGCTGGTTTGCCAGCCGCCTGGCCGACCGTTGGGGGGCGACTGTGGCCTTGGCCGTAAGCGGCGGTATTCACGCAGCGGGGCTGCTGCTGCTCATTTGGCTCACATCCATACCCATGTTCTGGCTCTTTTTTGCCCTCACCGGCATCGCCTTTGGTCTGGGCGACCCCGCGTTTGACGCCTTTTTAGCCAAAGCAACGCCGCCAGAACAGTTGGGGCTGACCTTTGGGCTGTTCAGCACGGCACTGTCGCTGTTTACCACGCCGTTCCCCTATGTGGGCAGTTTGCTGTGGGAGCAGGCGGCACCAACGGCACCATTTGGACTGGGGGCGTTGTTTTTGCTGGCGGCAGGGGTGGTGACGTGGTTGTATTTACGGCCGTTTGAGAAAGGGTAGAGGGAATAACCGAACCGCAGAGAGGGCGCAAAGAACGCAAATCTGTTTTGGAACAAGTAACAGGTTGCCAGTAGCAAATCACCTCTGCCAACAGCCACCGGCAACTTGTAACTTGCCACTTGCAGCGGTTCAAAACAGAGCCTAGGAAAACGGCCGGCCGAAACGCTCATCATGCGCAATTTCCCCTAACGGTTTGCGCTTTTTCTTCCCTTGTCCAACCGCCTGGAGCGGGTAGCCAAAAGGAATGATGGCAAGAATGTCGAGGTCATCGGGAATAGCAAGCCACTCCCTTACTTCTTCAAAACCCACAAAGCCGACCCAGTTGGAGCCAACGCCTTCTGCCCAGGCGGCCAGCATCATGGATTGGATAGCCCGGCTGGCATCAGAAACGCCAAAGCGGGATTGTTTTTCCACGGCGACAATGATAGCTAAAGGGGCTTGGGCGATATAAGGGCCACTGCGGGCAACATTGCCCAATTGCTGGAGCATGTCAGGGCTTTGGATAACGATGAAGTGCCACGGCTGCTTGTTCATGCTGCTGCCCGTTAAGTGACCGGCTTCCACAATACGGTGAACCGTGTCGGGCGGAATGGGTTTGTCTTGATAGGCGCGAACGGCCAAAATCGTGCGGATAGCTTCAAATGTTTCCATTAGATTTTCTCCCTTTGAATAACAAACTATAACAATATTATAGCACCGGTAATTACGTTGGGCAGCGGGTAGGGACAGGTTTGGGGCTTTCATACGATTTATACTTAAATTAATCAACGTTAGCTATACTTGTGGAAGGGTAGCTACGAAGGGTATGACAATCCTTGTTTTCCGACTTTTCGGGAAGACCGATGTAGTTACGAATTTGCTATAATCGGTCAGGTGCATTGCCTGATTTTTAGATAACGCAAAAGGAGTGACCCTGATTTATGAAACCAATTATTGCGATTACAACTTACGGCCGTTTTGAAAAAGAGACAGCCAGTCCCTATTACCAACACCATTTCTGCTTGCCCACGCTCTACATTGACGCCGTGCGTCGCGCTGGTGGCATCCCGTTTTTGCTGCCGCCCGGCGAGGCGGATTTGGCGGCGGCTTTGGCGGCGGTGGATGGCGTGCTGATTACCGGCGGTGGCGATGTTGACCCGGCCGAATATGGCGGCAACGTCGAGCATCCCACGCTGGGCGGCATTGACTGGGAGCGGGATGAAAGTGAGTTAAAGCTGGTGCGGATGGTGGCGAATAACGGCCGTTTTCTTCCCACCCTAGCCATTTGTCGTGGAATGCAGGTTGTTAATGTAGCTTTGGGTGGCTCCCTATACGAAAATATAGCCGATGTTCGCCCGGAAGACATCCATCGCGGGGACGATGGCGGCTGGACGATGCACACGGTAGAGGTTCTGCCAAGTTCGCTGCTGGCGGAAGTGGTACAGGCCGAGCGTGTGACCATTTACTCTGGCAACCACCAGGCGGTAAAAGTGGTTGCCCCCGGTTTACGCGCCGCCGCCACGGCGGCCGATGGCATGATTGAAGCCATTGAACACACCGGCCTGCCCTGGTTGCTAGGAGTGCAGTGGCACCCGGAAAAATCGGCGGCCGAAGACCCGACGCAGCAGCGGCTGTTTGATGAGCTGGTGCAGGAAGCGGCGCGGCGCAAAGTTAAGTAAGATGGGGGTTGGAGAGTGGAGACTGTGAACCTTCATCAATCTCCAATCTCCAATCTCCACTCATCAGGAAGGAACCCCTATGTCAGACAACAACCCCCATTACGACCCCACGTTTATTGCCTTTTTGGAGGAGATGTGGGGAACGGGTTATCTTTCACCGGGTGGGCCAGAGGAAATCGGCCGTTTACTGGATGGCATTTCTTTGGCGGGCAAAACCGTTTTGGATATTGGCTGCGGCTCCGGTGGCATTACGCTGTCGCTGGCGCGGGATTATGACGCTGCCCACGTGATTGGCATTGATGTGGAGGAGCCGGTTTGTACTACGGCACGGCAGCGGGTGGCAGCCGCCGGGCTAGCCGGCCGTATAGACATTCTCCAAGTCACACCCGGCCCCATCCCCTTGCCCGATGGTTCGCTCGACATCGTGTTTAGCAAGGATTCGATTGTCCACATTCCCGACAAGGAAAGTTTGGCGCACGATGCCTTCCGGCTGCTGGCTCCCGGCGGCTGGTTTGTAGCCTCTGACTGGCTGATTGCCCATGACGGCCGGCCGTCACCGGAAATGGCCGACTACATTCGCCGCGAGGACCTCGATTTTGGCATGGCGTCGCCCACCCGCTACCGCCGCGCCCTGGCCGAGGCTGGTTTTGTCAACGTCACGCTCAATAACCGCAACCGCTGGTATTTGGGGGTGGCGCGGCAAGAGTTGGCGCGAATGCAGGGGGCGGATCACCCTCGGTTTGCGGCGGTGATGGGGCATGAGGCAGTTGAAGAGCAAATTGCGCTGTGGCAAGCGATGCTCATTGTGCTGGAAAGTGGCGAGCATTGCCCGCACCATTTTCGCGGCCAAAAGCCTGTTTGATTGGCAGTAGGAGGATTTTATGCAGTATCGCACATTAGGACGCAGCGGGGTCAAGGTGTCGCCGCTTTGTTTGGGGACGGCCAACTTTGGCAACCCTACCCCGGCCGCTGAGTCGGAGCTGATCATCAACCGGGCGATTGAGGCCGGAATTAACCTGCTGGACAGCAGCAACAGCTATAACGCCGGGGAGAGTGAACGGATTATTGGGGAGAGTGTGCGCAAAAACGGCCGTCGTCACGATGTCCTTCTCGCCACCAAAGCCCATTACCCCACCGGCCCTGGCCCCAACGATCGGGGGAACTCGCGGCTGCATTTGCTCCGCGCCTGTGAGGAGTCGCTGCGGCGGCTGCAAACGGATTATATTGACCTGTACCAGCTTCATCGCCCCTCGCCCGACATCCCCATCGAGGAGAGCCTGAGCGCGTTGACCGACCTGGTGCGGCAGGGAAAGGTGCGCTATATCGGCTGCTCGACGTTTCCGGCGTGGGGGATTATGGAGGCGCTGATGGTGAGCGAGCTAAAGGGGTATGCCCGCTTTGTCTCGGAGCAGCCGCCGTACAATTTGCTGGATCGGCGGATTGAGAATGAGCGGGTGCCGTTGGCGCAAAAGCACGATTTGGCGCTGCTGCCGTGGTCGCCAATGGGGATGGGGGTGCTGGCCGGCCGCTACACCGACATCAACGCCCTACCAACCAATTCCCGCGCCGTCATTTCAGCCAAAATTTATACGGAGCGGGTGACGGCACGCGGGATTGAGGTGGGGCTGGCGTTTAGCAAGCTGGCACAAGACCACGGGCTGCATCCGGCACAGTTGGCGGTGCTGTGGTGCAAAGACCAGCCGGGAATTACCGCGCCGCTGCTAGGACCGCGCACGCTGGCGCAGCTAGAGCTGCTGCTGCCGGTGCTGGAGCTATCGCTGAGTGAGGAACTGCGGGCTGCTTGTGATGAATTGGTACCGCCAGGAACGGCCGTTGTTAACTTCCACAACACCGCCCCCTGGATGAAAACCATCATTGCCTGAAAATTTGGACACGGAAGGACACGGAGTGACTTATTTTCCGTGTCCTTCCGTGTTCGTCCGTGTCCAAAAATTCCTTACGGCAGCGATTCACACACAAGGCCATCCCCGCCCCCGTCCAGATGATGGACATCTTCCCCCACTTCCACCAAACAGTAATCAAAACACGCCTGGGCTTCATCCTGGCTGTCAAAGTCAGCGCAGTTGTAATGGTTGCCACTGCAGTCACACACCGCGCCGGCCGACAGTTCCGACTGCCCCCACAACCCAACCCCCTGCTCCCGCGCCGCCGCTTGCAGCTCAGAAAAATAATCCACCTGCGCTACGTCGGGGGGAAAGGTGACGACGCGGGCGTACCCCTGGGCAACGAGTTCGGCGTTGACAAAGGTGCCGTCGGGCAAGTAGACATAACGGAGTAAACGGCCGTATTGATCCGTTTCCGACACATCCCGCACCAAAATCACCTCCGCCCCATCCACCAACGCCCGGTTGGCCGCCGTGGCCTCACTGTAAAACGGCTCATCCCGCTCCGGCGTGTCCACGCCAATGTAGCGTACGCGGTAGCTGTCGCCGTCAAGCAGCACGTCCACGGTGTCGCCGTCAATGACAAAATCCACCGTGGCGCGGTCGCCGGGGGGAATGGTGGCGGTGGTGCGTGATGTTGACGCTGATGTTGGGGGAGAAACGGCCGTTTCCACCCCCAGCACACACCCCGTCAGACAGAAAACGGTAAACAGGTAACAATAAACAATTTGCTTGGTATAGCTCATCTTTTATAAATGGATAGGACGCAGATTTTCCTGATTTAACTGATTTTTTTGATCAGGAAAATCAGGAAAATCTGCGTCCCATTATCCTCTCGCCCGCGCCAGATTCAACGCCAGCAGCCGCTCCAGAATTTGCTCGTCGCTCAGGGTGTGGGGCCAGCCGTAGGCATCCAGCACCGCCACATCCAGCGCGGTGTGGATGTCGTCCAGCTCCTCGATGGCGGCGCGGGAGACGGATTTGCGCGTTTCCTTGTCAAAGGCGGCGCGGTCAAACAGCTTGCCCGCCTTCACCGTCTCGCGGTAATAGACAAGGCCGTTGTATAAATTGGTGAGGGTGCGGTTTTTGACCATCTTTTCATACGCCACGTCAATGACGTTGCTGGCGGGCGGCGGCGGGTTCAGCCACGCCTCGCGCCACTGGTGCAGCTCCCGCGCCCAGTGGGCAATTTCTGCCACCCGTACGTCTTCGGTTTCGCTGGGTTCGTGGCCGGGCGGCCAGGGAAAGGGGAAGGTTTCAAAGGTGGTGGTAGGGGTGTAGCGAGGGCGATCTTCCAGCGATGTCCCCATCCGCAGTGCCCACACCTCATGCAGCCGAGAATGCAGCACCCCAAAAAAGTAATCATCCTCCCGCGCAAAAACATATATTCCATCATCGGGAAGAGTATTTGAAGGCACCCAAGCATATAAACGAAATTTTGAAACGCGGGGTGTCGCTATAAATCTTGTGAGTTTGCTTGTTTCCTCACGCATTTCAGTTGCAGGTCTTCGGTGCTGCCACCATAACCGACGTGCTCGTTCTTCATTATTTTTTTCTCGGATAGGAAGTATCATATTTTTCACATAAGCAAAAGGCTCTTTGTAACAAGCCGCTTCCTCTTGCGAAAGGTCACCAAAGTAAATTACCCATTTAGGTTCCATTCGACGGACAATAGATTGCCCGTTCAACCAAGGAAAAATGACGTTCGAGTTTTTATAGTCTGAAGAATTACTAGCCTTGATTAATTTTGATGCAAAGTGCTCATCAACATCAAAGGGACCAGCTTTCTTTGTGCCAATAAAGCAAATTTTAGCGTTTTCTGCTAGCTGAAGAGCTTGGGTTATGTCGGCAGAGCTTGTGAGATCAGCGTTAATTTCTACTACTTGCCCATTATCCAAATATTTGAGTTGCGCTGACCCATTATCAAATCCAACAATTGAAACGCGAACGGCCGCTCCATTCAGCGTCCACGGGTTGTCACTCCACGCCATAAAAATGTCGCCCGTTTCCTTAATCCGCTTCAACACCTCACGGTTTGCCCCACCGCGAATCGAGTTAGTAGCTATCAATCCTGCCCGCTGCGTAACTCCGCGCTCAATTTGCGCCCGCGCCTTCTCAAACCAGTAGCAAACAAGATCGGCAAACGCTGGAATGCGCCCATCGTACAGCTTAAAAAGGCTATCTACCGTCTTGTCGCCCAATTCCTGCCGAATTTTGTTGCCGCCAATAAACGGCGGGTTGCCGATGATGATGTCGGCTTCCGGCCATTCCGGTTCGGTGGGGTTGCCGTCGTCGTCATAGGCCAAAATCGCGTCCATGCGCCGGATGTTGTGCAGCGGCCGCAGCACCGGGTCGGGAATATCGCCAAAGCCATTCTCCTGCCGCCACTGCAAATACCCAATCCAGGCCGTAATTTGCGCCAGTTCGTGGGCATAGGCGTTTAGCTCAATGCCATAAAGCTGCTGCGGGCTAACCGTCAGTGCAATTTCCGGCAGGCCGCGCCGGGCAGCAAAGGCAATCACCTCCTTTTGCAGCGTCAGCAGTTCACGCAACGCCACGTAGAGAAAGTTGCCGGAGCCGCAGGCGGGGTCGAGGACACGGGTGGTGGCGATTTCGGCGGCGAAGTCGGCTAAAAGCTGGTGGGCGATCTGGAGATCGAGAGATTGGAGATTGGAGATTGGAGATTGAGAGAGTGGGGAGTGGCGGAGGAGGCGGTCGGCTTGGCGGCGGGTGGTGTCCCATTTGGCTTTGAGCGGGGCGAGGAGGACGGGTTCGACAATGAGCATAATGTCGGCTTCGCTGGTGTAGTGGGCACCTAGCTGCGCCCGCTTGTCGGCATCAATCACGCGCTCAAACAGCGTGCCAAAAATCGAAGGATCCACCGCCGACCAATCCTGCCCGGCCGCTTGCAGCAGGGCGCGGCTGAGGTCGTGGGGAATGGTGGGGACAAACTCATCGTCAAACAGCGTGCCGTTAAAGTGGCGGATGCGGTAGATGAGGCTGCCGCCGCGACGCATTTCCCGAAACAGGTTGCTCAGTGCCAGTTGTAAATCCCCATCAGGGCGGTCTTGCGAGTGCAGGATTTGGGTAAAAAGACCGGGTGGCAGCAGTTCCATATCCTCGGCAAAGAGGCAAAAGAGGAGGCGCACCATAAAATGGGCCAACTGTTCGGCGCTGTAGCCCTCGCCCGTCACCTGCTGGTGGCGTTTCATGGCATCGGCCACGGCCAAAAAGGTGTCGGCACTGGCCTTGGTAATTTGCACCTGGGTTTGCGCCGGTTTAAATTTATCGGGGTCAAAAAAAGCCCAGCGCAGCTTCTCCACGCCGTCGCCGCTGGCAATGTCGGCAAAGGTAATTTTGTGGACGCGGCGCGGGTAGTTGTTGAAGTTGGTGTGGATGATGATGGTGTGGATGTCGCTGGTGATGAGCAGGGGCGGGTTGTGCAAATCTTCGCGGTAAAGCTGAAGCTGCTGGTACGCCTTGTCCAAATCCTTGTGCGGCCCCTTGTATTCCCAAATAAAGTGACCGCGAAAAGAAACGTCGGCAAACCCTTTGCCGCCATCGGGCTTGATGGCCTGGGTTTCAAAGGTAAACAGCTTGCCATCGGGGTCGTAGTCCAACGGCGTTTGGTGGCCGACCAGGCGGCAAACATCGTTAAAGTGGGATTGGGAAACGGCCGTTTCCTTCTGCTGAATCTTCGCCCATTTCGCCACAAACTCCGCTGGTGTCATCTCTCTCCTCACAAAAATGGGACGCTGGTTTACCTGATGTGCCTGATGAAGAAGGATAAAAGATCAGGAAAATCAGGCAAATCTGCGTCCTATTCTCTACTTACCTGTCTGGCTGTTGAACCAGACCCCATATTACCACCAACAATCTTTAGGAACGAGGATTAAATAAGCTACACAAGAAGTTCAACTTCTTCTGAGAAGTATTACACAAGAAGTTCAACTTCTTCTGAGAAGTTGAACTTCTAAATATTACACAAGAAGTTCAACTTCTTCTGAGAAGTTGAACTTCTAAATATTACACAAGAAGTTCAACTTCTTCTGAGAAGTTGAACTTCTAAATGGGCATTTCTAAATGGGCATCCCTTGTCCCATGCTGCCCAATTCCGGTATACTGCTGCCCCATGACAACACAGCAACCTTTTCACGGCGTTTTCCCCTACCTCGTTTCCCCGGTGGACGAAAACGGCCGTATTCTCGACACCGTTCTCGCCGACCTGGTAGAGCATCTCATTGCCGCCGGGGTGCATGGGCTGACCCCGCTGGGCAGCACCGGCGAGTTTGCCTATCTGGAGTGGGCGCAGCGGCAGCGGGTGGTGGAAGTGGTAGTCGAAGCCGCCGCCGGGCGTGTCCCCGTGGTGGCTGGCGTGGCCGCCACCGCCACAGCCGAAGCGGTACGCCAGGCCAGAGCTTTGGAAAAGCTGGGGGTGGACGGCATTTTGGCCGTCATGGAGGCGTATTTTCCCATTCCACCGGCGGGCGTGGTGGCTTATTTTACGGCGATAGCAACGGCCGTTCCTGCCCTCCCCATCGTCATCTACACCAACCCCAACTTCCAGAAAAGCGACCTCACCCTCGACGCCCTCACCCAGTTGGCCGAACTGCCCAACATTCAATACCTCAAGGACGCATCCAGCAATACCGGCCGGCTGCTCACCCTGCGCAACCGCGTCGGCGACCGGCTCAAGCTGTTCAGCGCCTCTGCCCACATCCCGCTGGCCGTCATGCTCATCGGCGGCGTAGGCTGGATGGCCGGCCCCGCCTGCCTCATCCCCCGCCAAAGCGTCCAGCTTTACGAGCTGGCGCGGGCAGGCAAATGGGAGGAGGCAATGGGGCTGCAAAGCCAGCTTTGGTGGCTCAACGAACTGTTTGCCAAATACGCCCTCGCCGCCTGCATCAAGGCCGGGCTACAGCACCAGGGCTTCGCCGTCGGCGACCCCATCCCCCCGCAAGCCCCCCTCGCCCCCGCCGCCCGTCAGGAAATTGCAGCCTTTTTGTCGCAGCTATGAAAATGGGACGCAGATTTGCCTGATTCTATTGATTTTTATCAGGTAAATCAGGGCAATCTGCGTCCTATCAACTCCATGTTTGACTACGCCACCGCCATCAAGGATTTTCACGAAGCCCGTCGCCAGGCGCGGCTGGAAGAGATGTTTGGCCGCTTTACCGGGCAATCGCTCGATTTGCTGGCCTTTGACGAGGTGCGCAAGATGGTGCGGGCTGGCAGCCAGGTTGAGCGCGGGCTGCAAGAAATCCCGCTGGATGCCATTGTCGGCAGCGTGGGGCGCTACCGCGACTTTACGCGCACCTTTTTGCCGAAGCTCGACAGCGACAAAGACCGCTGGGCGCGGGTGAAACTGGCGCACGCCCGCCTGGGGCTGCCGCCGATTGAGGTATACCAGGTGGGCGAGGTCTACTTTGTCAAAGACGGCAACCACCGCGTTTCAATTGCGCGGCAGGAGGGTAGTCCCACGATTGAAGCGTATGTGACGGAAATAGAAACGGCCGTTCCCTTTACCCCCAACACCAACCCCGACGACCTGATCATCAAAGCCGAGTACGCCGACTTTTTGCACCGAACCCAGCTCGACCATCTGCGCCCCGCAGCCAACCTGACGCTAACCTCCCCCGGCAAATACCCACTGCTGCTAGAGCATATCGAAGTTCACCGCTACTACATGGGGTTGAACGAGGGACGGGAAATTGGGTATGAAACGGCCGTTTCCCACTGGTACGACACCGTTTTTGCCCCCGCCATCCGCCTCATCCGCGACCACGGGCTGCTGGCCGAATTCCCCGAACGCACCTCGGCCGATCTGTACGTCTGGCTGGCGGAAAACCGCGCCCACCTTGAGGCCGAACTGGGCTGGTCGGTTTCCACACAAACGGCCGTTACCGCCCTCGCCGAAAGCCTCAGCAGCTACAAACCCGGCTCCCTCCTCAGCCGCGCCCTGCAAACCGTCACCGGCAGCGGCCCCACCCGCGCCACCCAGTGGTGGTACGAGCAGTCGCTCAAAGCCCCCGATACCCCCTTCTTTGCCACTATCCTCGTCCCCCTTGCCGCCGACGACAGCGGCTGGCACGCCGTGGATCAGGCAGTCCTGTGGGCCAAAGCCGAAGGTTCGCAGCTCATCGGGCTGCTGGCCGTGACCCAGGAAACGGACAAAAACGGGCTGATTGCCCAAACAATGCAGGCGGCGTTTGCCCAGCGCAGCGCAGCCCACGGCCTGGCTCCCATTTTCAAGGTGGAAACGGGCGACCTTTCGCCCCTCACGCGGCGGCTGGCACGCTGGGCAGATCTGATTGTGCTGCCCATTCCCGGCAGCGACAGCAGCGACGGCTGGGAACGGGTGCGCCACGCGCCAGGGGCAATGCTGCTGGCACCAGCCAACACCGTCCAACCAACCAACCACATCGTGCTGGTCTATGACGACAGCCCTTATGCCCGGCAGGCCTTGCTGCTGGCGGTTTATTTGCACACGCGCTGGCAACGGCCGTTAACCATCGCCACCAGCCACGACCACCAGCCAGCTTTAGCAACTGCCCTTGCCTCCTTCCAACTGACCCAGCCCGAAATTGTCATTTGGTCGCAAATAACGGCCGTTGCCATTCTGGAAACGGCGCAGCCAACCAGCGACCCACTCATCGTGCTGGGCGGCTACACGCCAACGGCCGTTTTTAACCCCCGCCGCGAGATGGTGGAAGAGGTGATTCGGGAAACGGCCGTTCCCCTCCTCCTCTGCCGCTAAATTTAGAAGTTCAACTTCTCAGAAGAAGTTGAACTTCTTGCCCAACTTTGGAGAATGGAGAGGAAAGACTCGGCTAATCTCCAATCTCCATCTGAAATAACCCATCCGGCCCAGTACGCCAGTCCAATTGACACCATCCATACAATATAGCCAAATCCAATAGCTTGTTCTTGCCAAAGCGCCAAGAACAAAAGGAGCCTGTATGCAAAAATTATTTGCCGCCATTTATTGCACCCTGGCCTTATTCCTCACCGCCCTCCACGCCATTTACGCCCAGCCCAGCGACACCGCCACTTCTTCCGCCCACAGCACCCCCATCAACACCATCACCACCCCACCCCAAACTGCTCTCGCCCTCAACCAATCCCTGTATTTGCCCATCGTTGCCAAACCGCGCTCTCCCAATGACCTCAACCCATTTGAGCAAGATGTGCTGACGCTGGTCAACAGCGAACGCGCCAAAGTTGGCTGCGGCGCCCTGACCGCCAACGACAAGCTGGTGGCGGCCGCACGCGGCCACAGCCAGGACATGGCCGCCAACGACTTTTTCTCCCACACCGGCAGCAACGGCTCCTCTCCGGGCGACCGAATTGAGGCACAGGGGTATAATTGGTCAACGTGGGGTGAAAACATTGCCGCTGGCTACACCACCCCCGCCGATGTGATGGGCGGCTGGATGGACAGCCCCGGCCACCGCGACAACATTCTGAACTGCAGCTTCACCGAAATCGGCATCGGCTATGTCTACAACGCCAACGACGCTGGCGCGGTTGACTACCGCCATTACTGGACACAGGTTTTCGGCCGGCCGGGGTAGGAAGAAATTTCGACAGGATTTACAGGATTAACAGGATTTTGGGCATAATAGCAGGTAACAGTAGGGCGGATTGCCAATCCGCCCTACATGGGAACCAGGTTCCAAATCCTGGAAATCCTGTTAATCCTGTCAAAAAAGATGAACAACTACACCCTTGAACAAAATGTGATGATCACCATGCGCGACGGCGTGCGGCTGGCGTGTGATATTTACCGGCCAGTTGATGCTGACCAGCCCACCCCCGTCATTCTGGAGCGCACCCCCTACGGCAAACATCTGCCCAGCCGCTCCGAGCGCAGCGTGGCAGAATTCGAGCCGCCGAAAAGCCGCGCCGAAGTGGCCGCGCTGTTTGTGGCGCATGGCTACACCGTCGTCTATCAGGATTGTCGCGGGCGATACGCCAGCAAGGGTGTGTTTGAAAAATATGTTGACGACGCCTGGGACGGCTATGACACCTGCGCTTGGCTGGTGGCGCAGCCGTGGTGTAACGGCAAAATCGGCACCATGGGGCTGTCCTATGCCGCCCACACCCAGGCCGCCCTTGCCAGCGTCAACGCCCCCGGCATCGCCGCCATGTTTCTCGATTCCGGCGGCTTTGCCAACGCCTACCAGGGCGGCATCCGTCAGGGGGGGACGTTTGAGCTAAAGCAGGCCACGTGGGCATTCCGCAACGGGCAGCAAAGCGCGGCGGTGCGGCAAAACCCGGCACTGCAAGCGGAACTAACGGCCGTTAACCTCCACGACTGGTTTAGCAAAATGCCCTGGCAGCCGGGGCAGTCGCCGCTGGCACTGCTGCCGGAATACGAGGCATATTTGTTTGAGCAGTGGCGGCGGGGAGATTTTGACGACTACTGGCAGCGGCCGGGGCTGTGGGCGGAGGGGTTCCACGACCAGTTCCCCAACTGCCCACAGGTGCATATGTCCTCATGGTATGACCCGTATTCACAAACGGCCGTTTCCAACTATCTCGGCCTCATCGCCCACAACAAAGGGCCGGTTTCGCTCATTCTGGGACCATGGACCCACGGCAACCGCTCCCTCACCCACGCCGGAGACGTAGATTTTGGCTCTGCCGCCACCCTCGACGGCCAGCTTGCGGCCGATTTTTGGGCGCTGCGGCTGCGCTTTTTTGACCGCTGGCTGCGCGGCGTGGACAACGGTGTTGACCAGGAGCCAGCAGTGCGCTACTTCCGCATGGGGGGCGGCAGCGGGCAAAAAGATGAGAACGGCCGTTTGACAAACGGCCGTTTGTTCCACGGCGGCAGTTGGCAAACAGGCGACCGTTGGCCGCTGCCCAACACCCGGTTTACGCGCTACTATTTGCAGGGAAATGGGAGTTTGGCTGCCACCATCCCCCCTGCCAACCAGCCCCCGCTGGCCTACGACTACGACCCGCGCCATCCCGTCCCCTCCATCGGCGGCACCATCACCTCCGGCGAACCGATTATGGTGGGTGGCGCGTATGACCAGCGCGAAGCACCCCGCTTTTTTGGCTCCCGCCCCCCCTATCGCCCGCTGGCGGAACGGCCCGACGTGCTGGTGTTTGAGACGGAGCCGCTGGAAACGGCCGTTGAGATCACCGGCCCGATTGAAGTGCAACTTTGGGTGCGCTCCGACTGCCCCGACACCGACTTTACCGCCAAGCTGATTGACGTATACCCGCCCAGCCCCGACTACCCCGACGGCTTCGCCATGAACCTCACCGACGGCATCCTCCGCGCCCGCTACCGCGACTCGTGGGAACAGCCCAGTCCGCTGCCGCCGGGCGAGGTGGTAACGCTGACCATACGGCCGTTCCCCACCAGCAACCTGTTCGCCCCCGGCCACCGCATCCGGCTGGACATCAGCAGCAGCAACTTCCCCCACTTCGACCTCAACTTCAACACCGGCGAGCCGGAAGGACAGGCAACCCTCATCCGCGTGGCGCACAATGAGGTGTTTGTGGACGAAAAACGGCCGTCGCACATTGTTTTGCCCATTATTGCGATTGGGGATTAGCGAGTGGAGATTGTGAACCTTCACCCAATCTCCACTCTCCAATCTCCTAATCTCTCATCTCCCTATGACCCTACTCGCCATTGATCTCGGCACCTCATCTGTCAAAGTAGTCCTCGCAGACACAAACGGCCGGTTACTTGCCCAAGCCAGCGCCGAATACCCGCTGCACCATCCCCAGCCCAACCACACCGAACAAAACCCCGCCGAATGGTGGACGGCCGTTTGTCGCGCCGTCCGCATCACCCTTGCCCAGGCCGCGCCCTACCCGCCCATCGCCGCCATTGGGCTATCCGGCCAAATGCACGGCACGGTGCTGCTGGACAAAGCGGGCAAGCTGCTGGCTCCGGCCATCATTTGGCCCGACCAGCGCAGCCAGGCGCAGGTAGCGGAAATCACCGCCGCTGTGGGGGCGGCGCGGCTCATCGGCATCAGCGGCAGCCCGGTGGCAACCGGGTTTCAGGCGGCGACGCTGCTGTGGCTGCGGCAAAACCGCCCCGACCTGTGGGGCAATATCGGCACGGTGCTGCTGCCCAAAGATTATCTGGGCTGGCGGCTGACGGGGCAGCACCACACCGACCCCAGCGATGCCTCGGCCACGCTGCTGTTTGACACGGCACACCGCCGCTGGTCGCCGGAACTGCTGGCTGTGGTGGGGATTCGGCTGGAACAACTGCCAACGGTGCGGGAAGGAACGGCCGTTTCTGCCCCCCTCACCCCCACCGCCGCCGCCGAACTCGGTCTGCCGCCCGGCATTCCCGTTGTCGTGGGCGGAGCCGACACCGCCTGTGGGCTGCTGGGTGCCGGGGTTGTCAGCCAGCGCGACCTGCTGCTGACCCTCAGCACCGGCGGCCAGCTTGTGCTGCCGGTGGAAACGATGGCCGTGGATACGGCCGGCCGCATCCACACCTTTTGCGCTGCCCTGCCCCCCGCGCCAGAACAAGCGAGCTTGTACCAAGCGGGCTGGTACCAAATGGGGGCGATTCTGGCCGCCGGCCTCAATTTGCGCTGGCTGCGTGACAATGTGTTTGGGCTGGACGATCCTGATGCCTACGCGAAAATGTCTGGCTGGGCAGCCACTGCCCCACCCGGTGCCAACGGGCTGCTTTACCTGCCCTACCTGGTGGGGGAGCGCACGCCGCACATGAACCCGCAGGCGCGGGGGGCGTTTTTGGGGCTGGCGGCACAACACGGCCGCCCCGAACTGGTGCGGGCGGTGCTGGAGGGGGTTACGCTGGCCTGCTTCGATGCCTTTTCAGTCCTGGCCGAACTGGGTGCCGCGCCGCAGCGCATTGTGCTGGCGGGTGGCGGAGCCAGCAGCCCGCTTTGGTGCCAAATGGTGGCCGATGTGTTTAACTTACCGGTGGCACCGCTGGCGGTGGAGAATCAGTCGGCAATGGGGGCGATTTTGCTGGCGGGCGGCGGGGCTGGGTTGTTTGAGGTGGGAAAAACGGCCGTTTCCTGGGCCACCACCCACCCCGCCATCCAACCCAACCCGGCCAACCACGCCCTTTACCAATCGCTGCTTCCCCGTTTTCGTGGGGCATATGAGAGGTATTGGGGGGATTAACGGCCGTTAATCCCCCCAATACCCCTCATGTCTCGAAACGAGGATTCAACAAGTTACGCAAGACGTTCAACTTCTCAGAAGAAGTTGAACGTCTAAATGGGCAAGTTATTTAATTTCCATTCCTTAGGAACGAAGATTAAATAAGTGGCGCAAGAAGTTCAACTTCTCAGAAGAAGTTGAACTTCTAAATGGACAGTTATTTAATTCCCATTCCTAGCAGAGTACACCGACCTCACTCAGTGCGCTCCTGCAAGAGCCTATCCACCTACTGCATGTTGTACAGAATCACACCGTCAATGTCATACACTTCCACACTCCATGTTCCGCCTCTGGGAGTTGGCGGGGAAACAAACTTACGTCCTAAAAAGGCAATCAGGTTGCCTGTTTCCAGAGCATTTTCCAATAAACTTTGCAGCCTCTGCTCGGTTGTCAGAACCGCCACCGTCTTCCCCGGCGTATCTCGCAAGGCAACCAAAGCATGACAACCTGTATATGCAGCAAGTGCATAGCCCTCGACAAGGATGACGTGTCCAAACAGCTCAACAGTCTGAGGAAAAGTCAATGCAGAAACGTCAATCCGAATCCCTCTCTCTAATGTCGGTTTGTCAATTATTCCCATGTTACTTTCTCCTTTCTTGCTCAAATACGCTTGCGCTACACAGGGTTCAATCAAAAATAACTTTGCAGTTCCAGAAGTTCAACTTCTGAGAGAAGTTGAACTTCTAAATCCCAAGTTATTAACGAACGAACCCATAGAATTGAGCTTCTTTAGCGTCGCACAACCATCTGCCGTACCATTCCTTATGTACAATTCATCAACACACCTCAAGTATTTGTCTCATACGAATAGTGATGATGAAAACGGCCGTTAATGAAACCAAATAGAAAGCGCCATAAATCGTTTGGAATCCTTTGCTCATCAGGTACGCCAACGGCGTAAAAATGAGCAGCAGGACAATCATGGCGATTGTCCACAGACGCAGCGTTTTGAGGAATTGGGTGTTGGTTTTGTGGCTGCGGGCAGCTTGTGCCAGCCAAGCCAGGAAGAGGGCAAAGAAGAGAAATTCGGCCGGTTCCAGGAATTTGGTGAACCATGTTGGCGGGCTGGTATTGGCCCACAGGTTTACCCAACCCCCCAGCGGCCAAAGCAGCTCGACCCCATTGAACCAGAGCAGCAAATCAAGGGCGATGTGGAGGCCGATGCCAATCCCCAGCCCCAGGCCAAGCGTTGCCCAGCGCGGCTGCTTGCTGACTTGGGCGATGATCATAAAAACAGCCAACGTCACCAAAATGGTGAAAAGGCTGTGGGTGAATGTGCGGTGCAGGGCGTGGGTATCCCACCCAGCAAGCGTGGCGATGGCTACGGCATAATTGTCCAGATCGGGAAACAAACTGCCGAGAATGATGCCCAGCATCAACCATTCCCGTTTTGGGGCGACTTTACGGGTCACCACACCGACCAAAGCGTGCAACCCAGCTTGTGCCATTTTTATCCCCTCTTGTCCTGAGCAAACAAGACAGTTAATTAGCAAAGTCAAAAAACAAATTTGGTTCCATCAGAGAGGCGAATTGTTTTCTGGGTGGCTTCAACTCTGGAACACAATGCTTTGTAATGGCAGTATAGGCAAATTTCTAGACGGGGATCAATGACAAAATACTGTTGCTGGGCAGACAAATGTCATGTCCGGAAGGAGAAACGGGCAGCAACGCCGGCTGGACACCGCGAGAGGTAATGTGGGATGTTGGGGGGATTAACGGCCGTTTTTCACCCACCACCCAAATCATGCAAACGCAAAATCTGCCCCGGTTCCAGCGTCAACGTTTGGTGGCTGATAACACCCACAAAATCACTGCCGGGATCTGTCCAGTACAGATAAACCTCGTGCAAACCAGGCGTGAGCGGCAGCTTGGTGTACAGAGGGTCAGACTGGAAAGCAAAGAAAGTATCGGCCGCATAAACAGTCTCCCAAACTACCTCGCCATCCACCTCCAAACGGAGAGAAATATCTTGACCGCTGCGCCACAAGTCAGGGCGGTAAAGCATAGCTCCGGGGCCACGCAGCAAATACTCAGCCGGGTCGGCCAGCGTTATCTGCACCACCGCCGGTGGATTTGGATAAGGCGTAAACGGCAACCCTGTCAGCCAGATTTGCCCCAGCAGCACCACGGCCAACAGCACCGCCCCCACCAAAATGTTGCGCCACGACAGCCACTGGAACATGGCCCGCCCTTCCACATAGCTTGGCCGAGCCTCCGGCTCATCCTCATCGGCCGTGGGCACAGGCGTCGGCGTTAGGGCAAAGGCAAAATCATCGGGGGGCAGCCAGGCGGCCGTAATCGGCACATTGTCATAGCGACGACGCAAACGCGGCACACGCTCATTGGTCACGCGCTGCTCTTCCAGCATATTGCCCATACGGTGCAAGCAATCGTATGGCGGGCAGCCCACCACCTCAACCTCAGCCACCCCGTTTGCCAGGGCATAAGGCAGCAGCGAAGGCTGTACGGCACCGGTGCAAGGCAGCACCAGCACTTCAATTGCCAGCTCATCGGTTTGCACCCCGTGTAAAAAGGGTGCGGCTCCCTGGTCGGCGTGGCGCTGGCAGGTAAAAATCACCTTGGTGGGCTTGGTGCCGGGGCGTGCTTTTAGCTGGGTCAGCTTCTCATCCAGCAGGTTTTTGGCGCTAAAGGGATGCAGTTCTCCCACTTCAATAGCATAAAAATCATCGCAGGAGCCAATACAAATGCCGCAACCTACGCATTTAGCGGGGGTGGCAACGGCCAGCAGTTGATGGCCGGAATCATCGTCCCGATCTACCATTTGGATAGCGTCGTAGGGACAGTCGCGGGCGCATTTGGTGCAGCCGGTGCAGCGGTCGTTGAGAATTTTGACCAGTGCCGGAGCCGGAGCTGTGCGCGGTTTTTGCCAGGGCAGCGCGGCCGCAACCAAGGTTGCCAGCCACATAAATGCCCACAGCCAGTTGGCCCAGGGGGTTTCATTTAGCGGCAGATAGTAGAGATAAACGGGGTCGAGCAACACGCGGCCGGGCAGTTGGTTAGGGTTGAACCAGGGGAGCAGGCCAGAGGGGAAAAGCGCAGAAATGATGAGCAGCACAATGGCTGCACCGAGCATCCAGACGGGTTCGGGAAACCAGCGTGGCCGGGCAAGATGGCGGATGTGGTAGAGGTAAAAAACGGCCGTTATGACAAACAACCCCACATGCGCCACCAGAATCAGCAGCAAAATCGGCCAACTCGTTTCTGTCAGCTCCGCCCGCAGCAGCGTCACCATATAACCCGCCGCCCACGGCGTTAGCTGCTGCAAAAAGGTTGTAAACTGCTCATTGATCAGCTGCGCCCGCTGATCCCAAATGAGCCAGTAGCCGGTAACGCCCGCCAGCCACAAAATAAAGGTCATGACAATGCCGGTAATCCACCCCAGCCAGCGCGGTCCGCGAAATCGCTCCATGAACAAGATGCGGAAGGCATGGAGTAAGGTGGTAATCACCAACGCGCCAGAGGCATAACGGTGGACAGCACGAATGGTGCGGGCAATGAAGGGAGCTTCAATCCGATTGACAACCGAATTATAGGAATCCTGGAAGCCGTACTGGAAGAAAAGAAAGATGAAGAAGCCGGTGAGGGCCACAACAACAAGTAAAAAGACAGCGATGGTGCCGGTGTGGTAAAACGGGTTGAGCTGGGTTGCACCGATGATGCGGTTTAACGGCCGTTCTACCCCCAAAGACAGTTTCTCCAGTTCCCTTGCCCAGCGGCTACGAGGCGTATACCAGCGATTGGTCATGATGTTAGTTATTGGTTAATTGTTATTGATCAGTGACAAACACCAGCGGCTGAAGCAATTACAACGACTGTAGCACTGCATCGCCCTCACGTGTCAACTTGTAATACGCCCACGCCCCCTGCGCCCCACGCACAAAAAAATAGGCAAAAATCAGTGCCAACGGCACACCAATAAACACATGTTCCCCCACCCACAGCACCGTTTTTACCGACAGATAATAGATGGGCATGATGGTAGCCGCGAACCGATTTTTGCGGTGAATGCCATAAACGAGCAACCCCATAATAATCAGATCGGCAACATTCCACGGGTCAATATGAGCCAGCCCTGCCCCAGAGGCATAGACCAATGTTAACATCACGGTCACAACAATGGCAATAAGGCCCACAACAACAGCATCTTTAATCGCTTTCTCAGCCTGGGTTAGGGTCATCGGAATCTCTCCCTGAGTTACGGTAATCAGTAACCAGTAACCAGCCACTTAGGGTTCGTTCGTTAATAACTTGGGATTTAGAAGTTCAACTTCTGAGAGAAGTTAAACTTCTGGAACTGCAAAGTTATTTTTGATTGAACTCTTAGGAATGGAAATTAAATAACTTGCCCATTTAGAAGTTCAACTTCTTCTGAGAAGTTGAACTTCTTGCATAACTTATTTAATCCTCGCTCCTTACTGATTACCGATTACCGATTACCGGATACTGATTACCGGTCTATGGTTCTACAATCAGCTTACCCTGCATGGCCGGGTAATGACCAGCCACGGTACAAATGATGGTATATTCACCGGGGGCCGGAGCCGTAAAGGCACTGTTATAGGTGTCACCACCAGCAACCACACCAACATCATAGCTAGTAATACCTTCAGCAATGGTCGGATCAACTGTATCAGGTATAGTCGCGCCCTCTTTAACAATCGCCCAGTTGTGATCCAGGGTACCTTTGTTAATCGCCGTTAAGCTAACTACACCACCTGTCTTGACAGTCCAGACATCTTCATCATCGGCTGAGGCACCATAGAAAATGTCGTTCATGACAACTTCAATAGATTGGCTGCCACCACCAGATTCAGCGGCTTCTTCTCCGCCACCTCCACAGGCAGCCAAAAGACCCAAAACTAGCATGGCTATCAGTGTGAGCAATGTTGCTTTCTTCATGATAAAAAGATTCTCCTACTTTTTTGTTTTTCCAGACAGGATTAACAAGAACTTGTTAACTAAAGCGATCTTGTTAATCCTGCCTATAGACTACCAAAGCCTGAAGCCGGGTGAGGTCAGGCCTAGGTTAGAAATCAGGTTGATAAGCACCGGGCCATAAGCAATCAGAATGAGTACTATGGTCACGGCAATCCACGGCCGCCAGCTATCGAGGAAGGCCGGAGTCGGACGAACCTCAACTGGTTCTGCTACCGGCATGTTATCTGGCTCCCCAACCGTACTCTTGGAGCGCCAGGTGCCAATGATGTTAGCATAGAACAACAGCCCGCTGATACCCAATATTGTACCACCAAGTGCCGCTTCGATCAGCAGCGGTTGCCAGTCGCCGGAAGCATAGGGGGCAGCCCCAAGCATGGTACGGCGCGGTGAACCAAAGTTCAGGCCGAGGATATGCAAGCCGTTGGACATTAGCAGCATCCCCACAAACCACGTCCACGACTGCCACAGTGCTACCTTTTTGCTCCACAACGGCTTATTGACAAGCTGCGGTAACAGCCAGTACAGGATACCGAAGAAGGAAAGGGTAGCGGCTGAGCCAACGGTGAGGTGGAAGTGGCCGGGAACCCACATGGTGTTGTGGATGACCAGGTTCAGGTTGTAGGAAGCGTTGGTCAAACCACCGATGCCACCAAAAACAAACAAAATCATTGCCAGGTTTTGCGCCACAAAGGAGGGGTTATCCCAGGGCAGGGTGCGAATCCAGCCAAGGGTGCCGGTACCACCACGTGCCCGCCCGCCAATTTCCAGCGAGGCACAAACGGTAAAGGCCGTGGCAACACTGGGGATAAAGAGCGAGTAGGTTAGAACGGCGTGGACAAACTTCCAGCCGGCCGGAACGCCAGGGTCAACATATTGGTGATGCAGCCCAACCGGGATTGACAGTACCAGGAAGAGCCAGAAAACCAAACGCCCCATGGATTCGCTAAACATCTTACCGCCAGCCTGCTTGGGAACCATCGCATACCAGGAAATATAGGCTGGGAGCAGCCAGAAGTAGACGATGGGGTGACCAGTGAACCAGAAGAAGGTACGAGCCAACTGCGGATCAATGCCAGCGACCAGACCAAATGACCAGGGGATGATGAGCCACAGCATTTCAGCAGCAATACCCAAGGTCGCAATTTGCCACATCACCATCGTGATGAGAACACCAAAGGCAATAAACGGGGTGGTAACGCCAGGGTTTTCGCGCCGCCACTGCCAATAGGTAAGGTAATAGCCCCAGCCGTGTACCCAGGAACCCACAACCACCAGGGTTAGACCCACATAAAACCAGGGGCTGGCCTGAAGTGGCGGGTAGAAGGTAAAGAGGACGGTGGCGAGGTTGCGCAAAATCGGGATGGCGGCCGCCACCAGCCCAATGATCATAATGACGTTGGCAGCAGCGTTAACCTGCGGATGGGTCAGGTTGCGGTTGAGGCTGCGAACGTAGATGTAGGTGAAAAAACCAACAATAAAAAAGGTTGTCCAGACGAGGGCGTTGAGAACGCCGTGAATGGTTAGCCCTTGATAATAGCTGTTCAGGCCAATGCTGCGCAGTGGCCGATAGAGATCAAGACCGACGTGTTCGAGCTTTTGCAGAGGCCCCATGGAGCCGCCGATGAAGAGGGCGGCAAGGGCGATGGCGAGGCTCCAGCCGGCGATTTTGTTTTCGCGTGCAAACATAGGTTATCTCCAAACGGGTGCTAGCATAACGACGACTAGCACGACCGCTAAATAGATGTTTGAGAAGTGGAACAGAGATAGCGCTGGTTGTTTTTCGGGTGCAGCCAGCAGTTGCCAGGTACGCTTGATGAGCAGCAGGGAGAGGAGGGTGATTGGCACCAGGTAGAACAAATCTAGCTGTGGCACCAGCCCCAGGCCAATTCCAGCGGCAACGGTAAACAAGGTGTGGAGGGCAATCCAGCGGGCAGCGGTGCGGGGGGCGGTACAGGCTGGCAGCATGGGAAATGCGGCGCGGCTGTAGTCATCGCGGTAGGCAAGCGCCAAGGCCCAAAAGTGAACGGGAGTCCAGACAAAGACGAGGGCGGCGAGAAGCCAAACGGCCGTTTCTGACCACCCACCCATCGCTGCCCCACCGCTGATGACGGCGCAGCTTCCGGCCGCACCGCCAATGACAATATTGAGCGTGGTGCGCGGCTTAAGCCAGATGGTATAGACACCCACGTAAATGATGGCACCAAGGAGGATGAAAACGGCCGTTTCTATATTCACCGTTAACGCCAGCAAGGTAGCCAGCAAAATCATCCCCATGCTAATCCACAGGACTGTGCGCGGGTTGCTGATTTCATTGGCAGCTAACGGCCGTTTCGCCGTGCGCCGCATCTGTGTATCACGTTCCCGCTCTAAATACTGGTTAATGCCCGAAGCCCCAGCCGCCGACAGCGTACCAGAAACCGTCAACATCAACCAGGCCCACAAACTGCTCTGTCCCGTCGCCAAATAGCCTAATACAGCACCGCCAAATGCCGACAGCAGCAGCAGCGACACCACACGCAGCTTAAACAGGACAACAATGGTTCGCCATAGCTCTGTCCGAGGGGGCACCTCGACAACTGGCTCACTTGCGTAGCTCTGTTCCAACTGCATGGTCTACTCCTCAACAATAATCTCGCCAAACATCGTATGATGCGCCGAGCCACAATATTCATAGCACACAATGTAGTAAGTACCCGGCTGATCAAACGTTGCCGTCAGCTTCGATACCTGCCCCGGCAGCACCATAAAGCTAATGTTGGTGTTACGACTGGGGTCTGTACTATGGTTAATCTTAAAACCATGCTGAATATCCTTGCTCGTCACATAGAACGTCACGCTAGAGCCAGCCGGAATGGTGATTGGTGGTTCACCATAGTTGGTGGAGCCAGGCGAAAACTTCCAGGCCTGAGCAATGATATAAGCCTCGTATTTGCCGGGCGACAGCTCGCGCACGCGCTCTTCAACAGGGTCGCCAAACCCATCATAAACGCCAGGCGTCGCCACCATCTTCGGATCCACCCGCAGCTCAGGGCGCGGCACCTGAATGCCGTTGGCCGATGCGCCTACGGTGACGGCAAGAAAGAAGATAACCAGCAGCACGGAAGACAAACCAATAAAGTTGCGCTCATAACGGTCAATGTGCATTAGAACGTTCCTCCTCTAGCCAACAATGTCAGGTAGGTGCTGCCCCACAAAGCGATGATCAGCACAATAAAGACGATCATCAGCACAATGGTGCCTTGTGGTGCTTTCGGACTGTTTTTCCCACTCTTTTTCATAAAAACCTCCTTAATTTCAAGAAACAGAACCCAGCAAGCAAAACGTCGTTTCCTGTTTCTTGTTTACTAACCACAACTGCATGAAGTGAAATATTTCACAACTTCCGCCCAAAAAATTTTTTGCCTACTCGCGCACCAAATAACCCAGGTCGCTGGCAACATCCTCAACCGGCATCCCAAACGGCCACACCAAACGCAGCCGCCCCTGTCGGTCAACCACCGCCACCGTTGCCGTGTGATCCATAAAATAGGTTTCGCTGTCTTCCACGACCCGCTTTTCATAAAAAATACCTAGCGGTGCGGCAGCGGCCTCAATTTCTTCTGGCGTACCCGTCAGCCCCAAAAATGTCTCATCAAAATGGCTCAAATAGTTTGCCAACAGGGCCGGTGTATCCCGTTCCGGGTCTACTGTCACCATTAGCACCTGCACATCATCCTGAAACCGTTCCGGCAGCGATTCCCGCGCCTTGGTCAATTCCACCATTGTCATTGGGCAAACGTCGGGGCAAGAGGTGTAGCCGAAGTAAAGCAGCACCAGCTTGCCGCGAAAGTCGCTCAGGGAAACAGGGTCGCCGTTATGGCTGGTTAAGGTAAAGTCCCCAACGGGGGCTGGCTCGTTCATGACAAAGCCGTGCAGTTGGCGTGGACCAATCAGCGGGTAACCTTGTACCAGCCGCACGGCTATAAAGACGACCACAACCAGTAAGGCACCCAACAGCCACCAAAGAACGGTGCGACGAACGGCCGTTTCCGGCTGCTGCGGCGTCTCATCGGTTGGCGTAGGTTCAATCGTTGTACTCATAACATTCCAAAACCAGATTCCGGCCAAAACCCGGTTTTGCCTCTCTTAATCCGGGTAACACAAGAACAAATGCGCCGCCTCATAAGCCAACTTCTTCGATCCTGTGCTGTTTCTCGTTTCTTCTATTAAAAAATTCACATCACGCAGCAGCAAGGCCGGGTCAAGCTGTGCCGTAAAGTAATAGGCGCGAATCATGCCCAGGCTGTCTACCAGCACATAGCGCGGCTCAAAATCCACGCTGTCGCCCTGCTGATCATAGTAAAGGTTAAAGCCGCCACCCACCACATAGCGCATCCGCTGGGCATCGCCCGTCAGCCATTGCCATGTCACTGTGCCAGTGGTACCACCCAGCGCGGCCAAATCAGCCGGGCTTTCCTCGTTCAGTGCCATTGTCACCAAGTTGATGGGCGTGGTGACAGCGGCCGCAAGTGTCTGCTGCACAGCGGCAATGTCGGCCACCGTTTGGCCGCAGTCGCTGCCGCAGTGGGCAGCACCAAAGCTGTAGAGGGTAATGGTTCCGCGCAAATCTTCGTTGCTTACCAGCGCACCATCCCCATTTTGCAGCCCAAAGCCGGGAGCAAGGGCAATGCGGGGCAGCACGGTGATTGGCTGGAAGAGGACGAAGCTGACAATGGCAACTACAACCACTCCTGGCAGCACAAACAGCCAGAGAAAGGGTGAAAACGGCCGTTTGTCCACCGCTTTACTGGCGACAACCATTTAAAAAATACCCTCCCCAAGGGCGGTCAACGGGGTGTCATCCAGTTGACGCACAATCGCATCCTGCAAGGTTTCCCAGTAGGAATGAACCTGGTCTGTCAACTCGCGGCAGGCTTCCGGCCTGGCTGTACACGGGTCAAGAACAATCGGCCGTTCGATGGCTTCAACAATGTGGCGCATCGTAATTTCTTCTGGGCGGCGTGCTAACTCCAGCCCACCCGTTGGCCCCGCATAGGTGTTAACCAAATCCGCCTTCACTAAATCGGCCGCAATTTTGTGCAAAAATGGCTTGGAAATACCCGTTTTTTTTGCCAACAGGCGCGTCGTTTGGCGCGAACCTTCCGGCATTTGGCTCAAGACAATCATCAGGCGAACAGCATAATCAACACGTCGGCTTACTTGAAACATACTAATTCTCGCTCAAAAATTACTTTGTTGAGTAATATAATCAACTTTACCTCGGTCATACAAAGCCAAGCAGTGACGTTTGTCATCTGATTTTTATGACTAATGTCACATGAAATGACTTAAAGCAAACAGGGTCATTGGGAATTCAAGGGGCTGGCATTATATGTAGGGGTGTATTACACCAACCTCACCCCACAAAATCCCCAAGAACTAAGATGGCATAAGCCGATATTCGGCCGGCCGTGCCACTGCCAATGCCGTCACATTCAGCAGCACCATGCCCAGCCACAACAAATGCGCCGCAAACAGATGCAGCAACTGCAACCACACCGGCGTTAGCAAAATGGCATTCATGGCACCCATCCCAAACTGCACCAAAAAAACGGTGAACATAAAATTGTGGAGCTTGTTCACACGTTCATCAGGACACCACTGCTCCAGCAACCGCCCCAAATAGAGCAAATATCCCCCAACAATAACGGCAATAATCGGGTGCCAAATCCGCAGCCGAATCAGGTAGTGGACATTGCGGGCAAAATCTTTCTGTACCCCTTCAAAAAACGACTCGGAGGGAAAAATGGTGCTGGCAAGCGAGGCAATGGTACCAAAGGAGCTAAGCACCACAACGCCCACCAGACCACCAGCCAGAGCCAACAGCAGCTTACGGTTTTTACTCCAGTGCGGCGGCTCATTGCCCGATGCCCACCATGCTGTTAGCCCCAACGAGGCCATAAGCAAGAAGGTGTTAACCAAATGAATAGGCTGCACAAATGCCCTTGCCAACGACTCGTTGGTGTCTACCCATCTAAAGATGACCAGGGCCGCACCTAAAAGGGATTCGGTAATGATAAAAACAACGGAATAGGTCGCTGCCAAACGCACAATGTGGCCTTTGTCATAATGGCGGAAAATACGCCACGCCATATACACAATGCCAATTAACGCCAAACCGCTGGTGATGCGGTGGAAAAATTCAACAAAGGTTTGCCAGGAGCGGGTTTCAGCCGTGACAAGCTGTTGGCAAAGCGGCCAGCTTGCCCCGCAACCATCGCCTGAGCCGCTGGCGCTGACAAAGCCGCCCCACACAATAACAAACAGGTTGAGGCCAACAATAAACCAAGCCAAACGAGCAATAGGGGTAAGTCTCTTAAGTGCGTTCATGGCGGGCAAGCATAACGAAGGTAAACAGGTCAGTTCAGTGACAAATGTCACCTGTTTTGGGTGACATTTGACATGTTTTTAGATGATTTTGTTTTGTCTGGTAGCTGGCAGTAAACTATAGAGTTTGAGTAGGGTAGATGCAGGTTTGCCCAACTGAATGATAAAATTCACAATTGCAGGAGTTATACAATGCGTTTAGAAGGTAAAGTAGCTTTGATTACGGGTGCGGGGAGTGGGATTGGGCGCGAAACGGCCGTTTTGTTTGCCAGCGAAGGAGCCAGCGTCGTTTGTGTAGACATCAACGACACGGCAGGAGCAGAAACGGTGAGCATGATTGAAGCGACCGGCGGCAAGGCCAGCTATGTCCACGCCGATGTCTCCAGGGCGGCCGATTGCGCCGCCATGATTGACCACGCCGAAACAACTTATGGCAAGCTCAACGTTTTATTCAACAACGCCGGTATCTCCCACGCCAACGACGACGACGCAGTAAACACCAGCGAAGAAGTATGGGATCTCACCTTTTCCATCAACGTCAAAGGGGTTTTTCTGGGGTGCAAATACGGTATTCCAGCCCTGCAGCGGGCAGGTGGTGGCTCCATCATCAACACCGCCTCCTTTGTGGCGGTCTTGGGCGCGGCCACACCACAGTTAGCCTACACCGCCAGCAAGGGGGCGGTGCTGTCCATGACGCGGGAACTGGCAACCATCCACGCCCGCCAAGGGATTCGCGTCAACGCGCTGTGCCCTGGCCCGCTGCGGACAGAATTGCTGATGAAATATTTGAACACGGAGGAACGGCGGCAGCGGCGGCTGGTGCATATCCCTATGGGGCGGTTTGGTGAAGCGTCAGAAATTGCTAAGTCGGTGCTGTTTTTGGCTTCGGATGAGTCGTCGTTTACCACAGGGGCCACCTTCCTGGTGGATGGTGGTATTACGGCCGCGTATGTCACGCCGGAATAGGACTTTTGACACGTGTGCAACCGTTTTTAGGTAAGTTAAACTCGTGGGCACGCATGAAGTACCCGCGAGTTTTTTTTGTCTTTTTCCTGAGCTGGCTCAGCATGGCCTGCCAGCAGCCCGTGTCGCCTGTCGGCGAGATGGCGGTGGTGGTGGCCGAAGACATGCCAACGGCAGCAGAGGATGCGCCCATATCGGAGGACGCGCCAACGGCCGTTTTTCTCTCCCCAACCCCCACCCTGGCACCCACGGCAACGGCCACCCCTACAGTTGTAGCCACGGAAACGGCCGTTTCCGCCACCCCAACCCCCATCTTTTTTAGCGGCAGCGCATCACCCGCCTGCGGCCAAATCCTCCCCCAGCTTGCCAACCCCAGCCCTAATCTTACCACTGCTGTGACGGCTGACCCGGAAGCCATAGCTGAACTTCGCGCCCTGCTGCCCGCTGCCGCCCAAACCGCCCTCGACCAAATCATCGCCCAACCGCAAAACGTGGGGCTGGCCTATTACCGCATGGGGCAGGAAAACAGCGGTGCCTATCTCAACGCCGACGTGCAAATGCCGCTGGCCTCGGTGGTCAAGCTAATCACCCTGGCGGCGTATGTGGAAGCGGTGGCGGCAGGGCAGCTTAACCCGCTGGAACGGGTGGGGGTTGATATGCTGGATCGCTACTATTTGCCCAACAGTGATTTGGGAGCGCACCCACGTGCGTTGGAAGATGCGGCGGCAAACGGCCGTTTAGACCCCCTCACCAACACCGTCGCCCTCAACGATGTTGCCTGGATGATGATCCGCCACAGTTCCAACGCTGCCAGCGACTATCTGCACATGCGGCTGGGGCAAACCACCATCGAAGAAACCGCCCTCTGGCTCAACCTGACGCAGCAAACCGCCCCCTGCCCCTTCCTGGCACAATTTTTGGCACTCAACAACCACACCCGCAGCGGCGACAGCGCCGCCATCGTACAGCAATATATCGCCGATCCAGCCAGCTACGCCAGCGAAGCCATGCTGCTGGCCAATGCCTACATTCAGGACGCCGCCTTTCGTGCCGACGAAATAAGCTGGCGCAGCAGTCGCCAGGGAGGCGGTTTTGGTGCCTCACGGCCATTTTATGAAAACCTCAATGCCGCAGGGACGGCACGGGAGTATGCGGCACTGATGGGACGCTTTTCCCAAAACGGCCTCGGCAGCGGCGAAAGCAGCTATCAGGCGCGGCTCATCCTCGAATGGCCGATGCAGTTTGCCAATAATCAGGCGTTGTTTAGCAATCTGGGCTATAAAAACGGCTCTCTCCCCGGCATCCTCACCGTCGCCTACTACGCCTACCCCACGGGCGAAAGCGACCCCGTCATCGTCACCCTTTTCTTCCGCGACCTGCCCAACGACGTTTACCGAAACTGGCGCAGCGACACGCTGGCGCATGATGAGTTGGCGCGTTGGCTGCTGGCAAATCCGCAGACTATACCGCTCTGGCGACGGGTCTTGGCTCCCGTGGGGAGTGGGGAGTAGGGCGTGGGGAGAAAAACACCCCACACCCCACACCCTACTCTCTTCACCCTACACTTCATCCGCAAAAACAGCCCGAAAATCAGCCCGTTCGTACCCTTCCGGCCACGGCTGCCCCAGCGCCAGCAAGGCTCCCAAATGCCCAATTGCATCCGACGACTTGGCCGCCGAGCCGCAGCCCCCGGCAACAACATAGAGCCGCTCGCCGATTTGGTCAATATACGGCCGTTCGTGCGCCGTATAGGCCAAAATACATGGCTTGGTGTGATATGACTGCGCCTGCAAGCCGGGCAGCAGATAGTGCAGCGCCTCACGCAGCACCTCCCCTTCGCGGGGGTCGCCATCGCTCTGGAACCAGTCGCGGATTTCGTCCCAATTGGCAAAAATGCGCTCCGGCCAGTGGGTACCGCCACCTAATTTGACATAGGTGCGGCCATCGGGGTAGCGTACGGGGGGCAGCATGTAGATGTTGGGGACGCTTTCGCCGGGCGGCAGCAGGTAAATGAGGGTTGGCATTCCGGTCAGCCGCGCCTGTTCGGCGGCATTCAGCTCAGCCAGCAGCACCATGTGGGCTTTGCGATAAATGGCTAACGGCCGTTCTGCCACCTGTGGCACCACCATATTGCTAAACGCCCCCGCCGCCACAAGCACCTTGCGCCCCTGCAACATTTGGCCGCTGTCGGTGGTCACGGTTATGCCGTCGCTGACCTGGTGCAGGGAAACGGCCGTTTCCCGAACCACCTTTGCCCCCTGCTGCTGCGCCACAGCCACCTGCGCCGCTACCAAGGCCCGTGGGTTGACATAACCAGCACCGCCCGTTTCCCAAAGCAGGGGCGTGTTGGCGGGGAAATGGAAAAACGGCCGTTTTTCCATCACACTTGCCCCCGTCTCCCGCGTAAACGGCGCACCCAGCGACCGCCCCACCGCCTCAATCTGGGCAATCAGCGGCTCGCCGCGCTCCCCGGCCACCGCCGACCCCCGCAGCCCGCCCACCGCGTGGTGAAACGCAATGCCGCTGCGCTGCTCAATCTCGCCATATACCGCCAACGAATCAGCCGCCAGCCGTGCCCACACCGGGTCAGCATCCAAAATGCGGGTAATACGCCCCTCATCATAATGGCTGGAAAAGACCCCATCGTGGCTGCGCCAATCCTGCGGCTCGTCTGGCCCCAGCAAAGCCACCTGCTGACCTGCGGCACTCAAATACCGCGCCGCCGCCGCACCCATCATCCCTTTGCCAATCACAATCACGTCAAACATCTTTACCTCTTATAAGAGCAGGACGCCGATTCATCTGTACGCGAAGCGGTTGTGAAACAACATTTTCCTGATAAAACGAAGCAGGAACATCTGCGTCCTGGTTTCATGCTTTATGGTGGGCTATCGCCCATGTTGAACACCACAAAATTGTTAGCGATTCATCCGTGCCTCATCTCAACGCCGTTTCCGTTTGTTCTTCTGCTTTTTTTTCTTCGCCCTGTTACGTTCTTGCTGCAAGCGGCGCGTCTCCCTCTTTGCGGCTTCTGCAGCAGCTTTGGCCTCATCCTTGGGCATACTGTCCGGGTGACGACCCATCAGCCTGTCCAATTATGCCAATGGAGAAAACGCCTCTCCCAGCCAGCCATAGCGCGGTGGCGGTGTAATCCGCTCCGTCAACAAACCCAAGCTGATTTGCACCTCTTCCCAATCCCCATTCACCGACAAATCAACATGGTTGGCCGCAAATGCAGCTTCCATCACCCCGGCTTTCTCAACAGTCTTTAAGTCAACCAGTGAGGCAATTAAAGAAGCATTCAATTCCGGTGGCTGTTTGGCGTGTTTCTCAAGCTGTTGTGCCAGCACTTCAACACATTCATCCCTGGCCTCTGGGTGTTTCAAGCCGGTATACTCCAAAGTGGACGATGCGGCTATGCGTGACCAGCGACCGTGCTGGGAGTTAGCTAAGAAAGCACCTACTAGAGCAATGGCGGCTGCGCCAAAACAGGCAAGAGCGTGTGGCAAATCTTCTGATGTCCAATCATCTAAAAAGTCATCATCAGGATGTTCTCGCAGTAGCAGATGTACCAATGGCTTAATAGCCCTGGGATCGCCAAGCTGGGCCAAAGCCCGCCAGGCATGTATCCCTGCCCACACTTCCACACTGTCACTGTCACCCCAAAAAAGCGCATCATCTTGCGCCAGACGGATCAACTCGTCAACATCATTCTTCGTCAGGCCAAATTGGGCTGGATAATCGAGCCACTTCTGCCCCTTAATCTCTCCAACTGTCACCAAAGCCAAAACCGGTAATCTGTACTCTTCTGGTTCATCCATTTGTTATCACTTCCAGCTTTCCGGCCGTAGCCAAAACGCATCATGGCGACCACCGTAAAATGTTGCCAGCACCTGGTCCTGCACGCAGGCCGTCCGCAGGGCGGATTCGCCGGTGCTGGCACAGCTTCCTTGCCCCAGCAGCTCGTCCACAATGGTTTGAATGAGGGGCTGCTGGATGTGGGCGGGGTTGGGCAAATCAAACAGCTCTATCCCGTCTGCCGTTTCCAGCCGCACGGGTTCATCGCCAAAGGTGGAGAGGGACAAACGGCCGTTTTTCCCCACCAGCTCAAGCAAATCCTCCCGCCCATAGCCGCAAAAGTCCCAAACGGCCGTTCCCAACGCCCCGTCAGCCGTGCGGAACGTCATCGCCACGCCATCTTCCACCTGGTAATTGGGGGAGCGATTAACGGCCGTTCCCACCACATCCCGCAGCGGCCCCACCAAAAAATCCAGAATATCCAGCGTGTGGCTGCCCAAATCCATAAACAAGCCGCCACCCGCCTGCTCTGCCTGCAGCCGCCAGGGAAGGTTGTGGGGGTCGTGGTCGTGGGTGGGGCGGGTATAGCGGTAGTGGATGTGGGTGAGGGGGGAAAAACGGCCGTTTTGCACCAGCTCCCGCGCCTTGAGAAATCGCGCCAACCCCCGCCGATAATACGCCACAAACAGCGGCACCCCCGCCGCCGCAAACGCCGCCACCATCGCCTCCCCTTCCGCCGCGCTGCGGGCAATCGGCTTTTCCATGTAACACGGCTTCCCCGCCGCCGCCACCCGCAAAGCATACTCAAGATGGCTACCCGGCGGCGTTGCCACATACACCGCATCCACCTCCGGGTCATGGATAACCTCGTCGGCATCAGTCGTCCACTTCGCCACCCCATGCCGCCGCGCATAATCCGCCGCCAGCTCCCCATCACGCCGCATCACCGCCACCAACTCGCTCCCCCGCGCCTGCTGTAGCCCCGGCCCACTCTTCACCTCAGTCACATTTCCACAGCCGATAATACCCCAACGAACAGTCATCTTTCCCAAAAAGAGATTAGAGATTGGAGATTAGAGATTGCGAACCCGCATCAATCTCCAATCTCCAACCCCCAATCTCACGCTTACACCAACAACGCCTTATGCTTCGTCAAACTATCCATCAATCTGTCCACGTCGGCCAAATTGTTGTAGAAATGGGGCGACAGCCGCAAATTGTTGTCGCGGCTCGACACAATAATATTGTCAGCCTCCAGCCACTTCACCAGCAAATCCACCTTGTGCGAACGCAAGCTCACCATCGCCCCGTGATGATTGGGGTTGACTGGCGACATCAAATTAAAGCCACGCTTCATCGCCCCTTCTTTAATCGCCCCCGTAATTTCCCGCACGTGGCTTTCAATGCGCTCCACCCCCACCGCCTGCACCAGCTTAATCCCCGCCAGCGCGGCATACAAATTCGGCACCGGCGGCGACCCACCCTCAAATTTTCGCGCCGTGGGCGACGGGGTGTGGCGGTGAACATCCATCGCAAAAATGTTGGCCTGGGCAAACCAGCCAACGGCCGTTGGATCCACCGTTGGCAGCAGCTCCTTCCGCACATACAAATACGCCATTCCCGACGAAGCCAGCAAATATTTCAGCGTTCCCCCCACCAAAAAGTCCAGCTTCAGCCGCTTCACATCTAGCGGCACCGTCCCCAGCGATTGGTACGCATCAAGCAGCACCAGCGCCCCCTTGGCGTGCGCCGCCTTCACAATCTCGGCCACGTCCACCTTCGACCCGTTGCGAAAGCAGACGTGGGCAATGGCGACCAGCTTGGTGCGCTCGTCAATCGCCTCAGCAATGTCCTGGGTTAAGACACGGTTCCCGGCGGCCGGCACATGCACCACCTGCAACCCATGCCGCTCATGCGCGTGCCAAATTTGCGGCACGGTGGGGAAATCAAAATCGGTGACGACAATTTTGTTACGGCCGTCACTGTAATCCAGCGACCCCGCCACCCCGGCCACGGCATCCGACACCGACCCCACCACGGCCACCTCGTTCCCTTCGGCGTTGATCAACCCGGCAAACGCCTGCCGCGCCGCCTCCAGCTTCTCCACCCACAGCTCCCACGGCGACCCCTTTTCATCCCAATCCAGCAAATATTGGGCATACGCCTTCTTGACATCAATGGACAGTGCGCCCTGTGAGCAACTGTTCATATACATTTTCTTCTGAAAAATGGGGAATCGCTCCCGCATCGCCGCCATGTTCATCCTTCTTCCTCCAAAATAGACGGAAGACCAACGACGAAGGACAAAGACATTCTTTTGTTTGCACGCTTTGTCATTAGTCCATTGCCTTCTTTCTAACCGGTACGATCTAAATTCAAATCTGCCCCAACTAATGGTGATGCCCGAAAAAATTCCACAATGCTTTGCTTTGGCTTGATCAGCTCACGATAAGCCACATGCGACAAAATCACCACCAGCTCAGCACCATCGCGCATCACAATTTGGGGCAAACCAGACTGTGCTTGTTCCACAATCCGCTCCAGATCATTTTCTGCTTCTCGCCACTCCCAAACTTGCTTTGACATTCTCTATAATCCGCGTTCGTCCGTGTTTGTCCGCGTCCTGTTTTTCTTAAATCTATTACCGCCCCAGGTATGCTTTCTTCAATTCTTCGTTTTGTAGCAAATTAACGGCCGTATCCGCCAACGCAATCCGCCCCGTCTGCACCACATACCCCCGATCCGCAATTGAAAGCGCCATGTTCGCATTCTGCTCCACCATAAAGACCGTCGTGCCACGCTCATTAATCTGCCTGATAATCTCAAAATTCTGCTCCACCAGCAGCGGTGCCAACCCCATAGACGGCTCATCCATCAGCAACAGCTTCGGCCGGCTCATCAGCGCCCGCGCCATCGCCAACATCTGCTGCTCCCCACCGCTCAACGTCTTGCCAAGCTGCTCATACCGCTCCTTCAAGCGTGGAAACAGCTTGAGCTGCCCTTCCAAATCCTCCTCAACCGCCTCCCGATCATCCCGCAAATACGCCCCCATCAGCAAATTCTCGCGCACGCTCATATCACCAAAAATGCGCCGGTTTTCCGGCACCACCGCCATGCCGTGCTTCACCCGGTAGCTCGTCGGCTTATCCTGCACCTCCTCCCCCTGAAAAACCACCCGCCCACTCGCCGGTCGCACAATCCCCAGCGTCGTCTTCAGCGTCGTAGACTTCCCCGACGCATTCCCCCCCAGCAAACACACCAGTTCACCCGGATAAATCTCAATATCCACATCCTGCAAAATGTGGATGGGGCCATAATAGGTATTTACCTTGTCAAATCTCAACAGAGGTTCTTGCTTGTTCTCTTTCACTCCGATTCCTCTACAATAGGACGCAGATTTACCTGATCTACCTGATTAACTCATTTATCATACTATTCAGGTGTCATACCCGCGTAGGCGGGTATCCATCTTCAGAATAGGCCTAGATTCCCGCTTTCGCGGGAATGACAAGCCTTTTTTGTAGCTTTTCAGGTAGACCTGAATAGTTACCATTTATCAGGCAAATCAGGTAAATCTGCGTCCTATTTTCTGGGCATTATCCCAACTCTGTATGCCGCCGCCCCAGATACGCCTCAATGACACGCTCATCAGCAATCACGGCCTCGTAGCTGCCCTCGGCAATCTTTTCGCCGTGATCCAGCACCACCACCCGATCCGAAATTTTGCCCACCACATTCATATCATGCTCAATCAGCAAAATCGTAAAATCCCCTTCGTCACGCAGTTGGCCGATAAGGTCGGTCACTTCGGCCGACTCCTTGGGGTTCATCCCAGCCGCTGGTTCATCCAGCAGCAGCATCGTCGGGTTGGTCGCCATCGCCCGCGCAATCTCCAAACGGCGGCGGTTGGCGTAGGAGAGGCTGTAGGCGGGCTGGTCATAGCGATACCCCTGTAGCCTGGTGCCAAAAAAGGCCAGCTTTTCCTCGGCCAGGGCGCGAATGCGGGCTTCTTCCTGCCGCCAGGCCGGGGTTCGCAGCACCGTCGGCAGCAGCCCAACCTTGCTATGATGATACGCCGCCGCCATGACGTTTTCAATGACGCTCATGTTCAGAAAAACGCGCAGCGTCTGGAAAGTGCGGGCAATGCCGCTGGCGGTAATCTCATGTGGCTGCATGCCGGGCAGCGATTGCCCCTGAAAACGAATGTCGCCCGTGTCGGGTGGGTAAACGCCGGTAATGAGGTTGAGCAGGGTGGATTTGCCCGCCCCATTGGGGCCAATAACGCTGACGATTTCGTTTTTGTGAACAGCAATGTCCAGGTTCTGAATAACTTTCAGACCGCCAAAGCTTTTGTTGAGATTGGTGATTTGGAGCATGGAGGGATTGGGGATTGGAGATTGGAGATTGTGAACCTTCACGAATCTCCAATCTCCAATCTCTAAATAATCTTGACTTCTGCCTTCCCCAAAATCCCCTGTGGTCGGGTGACCATGAGGACGACGAGGGTGATGCCGATGATGAGGATGCGGGTGGCGGCAGGTTCAACGGCGAGGCGGGTTTCCCAGGAGAAGGCGAGGAGGTAGATGGTGAGACCAAGGAGGGGCCAGCGATAACGGCCGTTTTTCACCACCATAAACCCCAACAGCGTCGCCACCGCCAACCCCGTCGCCACATTCCCCACCAGCTGGAAATTCTCCGGAATCACCAGCCAGCCCTGAATGATGCTGTTTAGCAGCGACCCCGCCTGCGGGCAAGCCGCCTCCAGCGTACTACACGCCGTATCCCACTGTGGCGCCAGCAGCCCCACCAACAGCTTAAACACGCCCCCCACCACAATGGTGCCGCCCACAACGGTGAGGAAATGGGAAAACGGCCGTAAAAACCGCCACAGTGCCGCCACCCCCAGCCCATAAAACAGCAGCCCGGCCAACTGCACACTCCGCAGCACCTCCGGCAGCACCGTAAAAACAAACGAGCCAATGATCGCCCCTGGCAAGCTCCCCGTGCCGCCCAGCACCACCATCGCATACAAATTAATCAGCGTCAGCGCACTATAGCGCGGGTTCGGCACCACGTTTCCCTGAAACGCCGCATCCGTGGCCCCCGCCAACGCCGCAATCCCCGCCCCAATGGCAAACGCCAGCAGCTTCATCCGCCGCGTTGGAATCCCCATCAGCTCTGCCGCCAGCTCATCCTCCCGAATCGAACGCCATCCCCGCCCCACCCGCGACTGGTTCAGATGATGCACCACGACATAGGTCAACACCAGCAGCAGTAAAAAGAGATAATAATATTGCAGCGTAGATTGAAATTCATAACCAAAGAGGCGCAAATTATCCAGCCCGTTGATCCCATTCGGCCCCCGCGTAAAATCCACCGGGCGGTCACGCCCCGGCACCTGCACACGGGTCGCCGTCAGTGCCAACTGCAAAAAGACCTGCCCAAACCCCAGCGTCACAATCGCCAAATAATCCCCCGCCAGCCGAATAGAAACCGCGCCAATGCCCCAGCCCAGCAACGCAACCAGCAGCACAATCAGCGGAATGCTGACAATGGTCGGCACCGCCAGCCCATAGGGAATAACCCCCTCAATCTGGATAAATTCCGACGACAGATAGGCGTATAAATACCCGGCAATCCCCATAAACGCAATGTAGCCCAGGTCAAGCAGCCCCGCGTACCCTACCACCACGTTCAGCCCAATGGCGAGCATGGAAAAGGTGAGAAAACGCACCCCTGTCCGCAAAATAAAGGCGTTGTCACTAATACCCAGGGCATTCAGCACTGGCTGGCTGCCGGTGATGGGTGGGATGAGCAAAAAGAGCAGCACAACCAACCCATACCGCCACCCCAGCGGCAACGCTTCCCAACGGTCGGCCAATTGGCCCCACCAACCGGCGCGGCCACGCACACGCCCGCCTACCTGCGCCACCCATTCATCGGTGCCAATACGCGACTCTGTTGCTTTTGGTTCTTGTTCGCTCATCGCTACACCTTTTGAATGAGGGGCTGGCCCATCAACCCGCTGGGGCGAATGAGCAGCACGGCAACCAGCAACAAGAAGGCGATAGCATCCTTGAAGGTAATGGAGATGTAGACGCTGGCAAACGACTCCGCCAACCCCAGCAGCAGCCCCCCCAGGGCCGCACCGGGAATGGAGCCAATGCCGCCGATTACGGCCGCCGTGAACCCCTTTAGCCCGGCCAGAAAGCCCATGGTGTGGCGAATGCTAAAAAAGACGATGCCTACCAGCACCCCGCCCACGCCTGCCAGCACCGCCCCAATAAAAAAGGTTGCCAAAATGACCTGGTTAACATCCACCCCCATCATTTGTGCCGCATCCAGATCCATGGAAACGGCCCGCATGGCGCGACCCAGCCGGGTGGAACGCACAAAGTAGGCCAGCCCCAGCATCATCACCAGCGTCACGCCGATGACGAGAAAACGGGAGGCGTGGATGCGCAAATCGCCGATGGCAAGGGCGCTGTCGGTGGGGATGAGAGTGCCGCTGCCATAGCTAAGGGGGCGCGCCCCAACGGTAATTTGCGTCATGTTTTGCAAAATAAACGACACCCCCAAGGCACTAATGAGGGGGGCGATGCGCGGGGCGTAGCGCAACGGCCGATAAGCAAACCGTTCCACCGCCACACTCACCAACCCGGCTCCCACCATTGCCACCACCAGCATGAGGAGAATGATGAGCGCGGTGGGGATGATGGCACCTTCATCGGTATAAAAGAGGATAAACACGCCGTAGCCCAGGTAAGCACCAATCATGTAAATGTCGCCGTGGGCAAAGTTGAGCAGCTTAAGGATGCCGTAGACCATGGAATAGCCAAGTGCGATGAGGGCGTAGACGCTGCCTAACGTCAGGCCGTTGACCAGGGTTTGGGGAAGGAGGTCGAGGAAGTGGGACATGAAGAGGGGAGAGATTGGAGATTGGAGATTGGAGATTTGTCATCTCTAATCCCTAATCTCCAATCTCCAGTCAACTAATTTTCCGACAGCAGCGTAAACGCCCCGTCCTTAATTTGGAAGAGGGAGAACGCGCCAAATTCGTTTTGGTTGTTGTCGTTGAAGCGAACGGGCAGACCAAGCGGGGTCGTTGCCAAATCCATGTTGCCAAGCGCGTCTACGATGCAGGCGCGGGAAACATCACCGGCGGCGACGCAGGTTTCGATGGCATCGAGGGCGATGTAGGCGGTGAAGGCGGCGGCACCACCAAAGGCACCAAAGGTTTCGCTGTATTCAGCGGCGTACCGTTCGTTGTAGGGAGCCATGGTTGGTACCAGGTTGGGGTCGGGGGCGAAGAAGGTGACGTAAGCACCTTCGGATGCCGCCCCGGCGGCTTCTACCCAGCCGGTGGCAAAACCGCCGTCGGGCAGGTAGTAGATGCCTTCGTACCCTTGCTCACGTAGCTGAATCGCCATGGTGGATATGTGGGCCTCGATTTGGGTGGGGAAGAAAACGACATCGGGGTTGGTGGCAATAACGGCCGTTACCAAACTCGAAAAGTCCGTCTCCTCCTGCGTCACCGATGCCCGCTGAATGTCAGCCACGCCCCCGTCTGCCAACAACGCCTCCAGCTCATCGGAAAGGCCAATGGCGTAGGAAGATTGGTCATCTACCATATAGATGGAAGTAACACCAAGCGTATTGAGCATGTGGTCGGCAATCGTCGCGCTTTGGTCAGCATCGGTGGGAATGGGGCGGAAGAAGGTGCTGGTGCCGGGGTCGGTGAGGGTGGTGCGGGTGCAGGATTGGGTGAGGTGCGCCAAACCAGCCGCCTCAAACACGGGCTGGGTGGCTTCACAGACCTGGCTGCCGGCCGGGCCAATCACCACAAAAATCTCGTCATCGGCCACCTGCCGCTCCGCCAAAATGCGGCCAGTGTCGGGGTTCATTTCATCGTCCCCCGCTTCCACCACCACATTCAGCCCGGTGCGCTCGTTAAAGAGGTCAACGGCTACCTGGACAAAACCAAGCTGTTCTTCACCAACAAAGGCCGCACCGCCCGTTAGAGGGCCAGCAAAGGCGATCTTGATCACGCCGTCATAGCTGAGGGTGGGCGCTTCCATAGCCATCCCCGCTTCGTCGCCTGCCAGCAGGGCAAAACCGCCGTCCTGTACCTGGAAGAGGGAGAAGTTGCCTGCGGCCTGGTTGCCCTCGCCAAATTTGACGGGTACGCCGAGGATGCTGCTGGCAATGTCGGTGTTGCCCAGTTCAGCGACAACACATTCACGGGTGGCGGTTCCGGCTTCGGCACAGCGTCCGGCCGCTTCCAGCATCACCTGGGTTGCCATGGCGGTAGCCCCGCCAAAGGCGCCAAAAGCATCGCTGTATTGGGCGGTGTAGGCAGCGTTGTAGTCGGCCATGGAGGGAACGAGGTTGGGGTCGGGGGCAAAGAAGGAGACGTAGGTTCCTTCGGCGGCAGCACCAGCGGTGGCTACCCAGTCGGGCGAGAAGCCGCCGTCGGCCAGGAAGTAGATGCCACCGTAGGCTTGTTCACGCAACTGCACGGCGAGGGTGGCGATTTGGGCGGTGATTTGGCTGGGGAAGAAAACGAGGTCGGAATTGGCGGAAAGAACGGCCGTTACCACGCTCGAAAAATCCGTCTCCTCCTGCGTCACCGACACACGCTGAATGTCGGTCACACCCATGCCATTCAACGCCACTTCCATTTCATCATTCAGCCCCACCGAGTAAGAAGATTGGTCATCCACCAGGAAAGCTGAAGTGATACCCAAGACATCCACCATATAGGCGGCATCTGTGGCACTTTGGTCAGCATCGGTGGGAATGGGGCGGAAGAAAACGGGGGAACCAGGCTGGGTCAGGTCGGTGCGGGTGCAGGAGGGGGTGATATAGGCTAACCCCGCTTCCTCGAACACAGGCATAACGGATTCACACACCTGGCTGCCGGCCGGGCCAACCACGCCAATGACCGAATCATCTGCTGCCAAACGCTCGGCCACAATGCGGCCGGTGTCGGGGTTGATTTCATCGTCATTTTCCATGATGGTCACTTCGATGCCGGTTTCGCTGGTAAAAATTTCGGCCGTTACTTTGGCAAAACCCAGCATTTCCTCCCCAATAAAGGCGGCTCCGCCCGTCAACGGCCCCATAAAGGCGATGGTGATGGAGCCATGATCCATTGGTGCTTCTTCCACAGCCAGTTCCTCGACCGGGGCCTCTTCAGCAGGAGCTTCAGCTTCTTCCACAGCCGGTTCCTCGGCCGGGGCCTCGGCTGCTGGCTCCTCAACCGCCGGTACTTCGGCCGCCGGTGCCTGGCGGCAAGCTGCCAAAACAAAGGTAAACAAAAGCAAAATCACAACAAACAGCGTAAGTTTTTTCATCTCTTCTCCACAAAATTTAAATACACGCTCAACCAACGAATAACCAATAACGAATAACTGCCCGCACCACCTCCTCATCTACTAAATATTACTCAATCCCTGTTCCCAAAAATCTTCCATCTCGACGCCCAAACCATCTACGGTGCGGTTGCACCAGGCAAAGAAGCCGGTAATCTGGTTGATTTCGAGGATGGCCTTGTCGCCAAAACCCACGTCACGGAGCTGGTCAATGTCGGATTTAACGGCCGTTGCCGGAGCCAGCGTCACCTTCGCCACATAATCCAGCATCGCCCGGTCAGCCGCGTCCAACACCGCCTGCCGATAATCCAGTTTCATCTGCGCCACCCACGCTGCATCACCCGCTTCCCTGAGGAGACCCTCCCCATGATGGTGAATTCAGTAGTGGCACTCATTCAGCACCGACACCGTAACCGCGATCATCTCCCGCTGCTTCAGCGTCAAATCACAGTCCCCGTGCATCACGCCATTGTAAAAGGTCATCAGCGCCCGCAAAGCAGCCTTGTTCAGGCTATGAGCCTTGACAATATTGTCCACCCCACCCCACGAACGCGCCGTCCCTTTATAGATTTTGGCAACGGCTCCCCTCGCCTCATCCTCTGAAACCGTCTTTATCCAGGCCATAGAAACATCACTCACTCGCCGCAATTTCGGCTACTTTTGCCAACACCACCTCAATATCCGGCAGCCCTTTGCGGAAAACTTCCGCGTGTCGCACCACACCCTGCTCATCCAGAATAATAATTGCCCGGCGGCTTGTTCCCCAATCCTCAAACCAAAGGCCATAATCCACCGTCATTTTCGCTTTCGGGTGAAAATCGGCCAACAGGGGAAAGGTAACACCAAGCTGCTCTGCAAAAGCTGTGTGGGCGGGAATGCTATCTACACTGATACCCAGAACCTGGGCATTTAGCTCCTCAAATCGAGAGAGAGTCTCTTGAAATGAACGAAGCTCACTGCGTCAACCGCCAGTAAAGTCAAGAATATAAAAGGCCAAAACGACAATCTTGCCCTGTAGCAGTTCTCGCGTTGTTGGCGTGGGGCCAACAGTGGCAGGTAGGCTAAAGTCAGGGGCAAGCTGTCCAATTTCTGGTAATTGTTCAGCCATGTTTAATTGTCCTCCTTGTGTAACAGAATTGGGCTTACATGTTTCCTTGATGATAGGCGCGGATCATACCCCACTCACTTTAAATGGCAAGTGGCTGGTCGCTGGTAAAGAATCTCTTTTCTACCCAACTACTCGCAACCAGCCCCCACGATAACCAAAGTTCCTGTTTTTTGTACAAGAATTTGGCTGATACAGAAAAACACATCCGTATCCCTCCGTGTCCAAAATCCTTCTACCTAACGCGGACAAGCCGCAACCAAAAGGATGAATCAACTACAGATAAACACAAATGAAAACAGATAAGAAAATCAGTGTTTATCTGTGTGCATCTGTCGTTCATTTTCTTGTTCAGCGTACAAGAATTTCACCGTTAAGGTACTAACCACCGGCAAAAAAAGCCGATAAATCGGCACGTTTGACGGCAGCGGCAGCTTGGTCATATAAATATCATAATCGCCGCTGAGGGTTTGGCTAAAGCCCCCAGCCACCAGTGGAAAATCAGCCGAGCGGGTGTCGCCAGCCAGGTAGGCGTGGTTGTGGGCAACCACAACCGCCCCGCCCCGGTCTTCGGCACTGCCGCCCAGGTAGCTGGCATAGGTGATGGGGTGGGGGTTGGCAGGATCTATTTGCAGCACAAAGCTATCGGCGCTGCCGTTGGCACTCTGGTCATAGCCAGCAACGGCCGTTTCTTCCACCCACCCCACCGACCACGTTTCGCCCGTCAGCCAAAAACGGCCGTTTTCCTCCGCCACCCCATTCGCCCAATCATCCCCATCCCCACCCGCCAGCGTCGCAAACGGCAGCGTCGCGCCATCCGGCGCAAGCTGCACCAAAAAAATGTCGCTGCCGCCCTGATAAACGGCCGTTGTCGTTGCCGGAAAATCCGCCGAGCGCGTATACCCCACAATCGTCGCCGTGCCGTCCGCCGCCACCGTCAGCCCCGTTGGCCGGTCTTCGCCGCTGCCCCCCACATACGTTCCGTACCCCGGCGACAAATCGGGCGCAAGCTGTAGCACAAAGGCATCAAAATTGCCGCCATAATCGGGAGCATAGCTGCTGGCGCTGGTGGGAAAATCGGCCGAATTGGTCCAGCCCGTCAGATACAGCCGCCCGGCTTCGTCCAGCCCCAGCCCCCGGCTCTCTTCCTGGCCGCTGCCGCCGATAAACGTAGCCTGCTCCAATTGCGTGCCGCTGCTGTCAAACGTCGCCACAAACAGGTCGCGCAGCCCGTGGTGCTGGCTGCCGTCGCTGACGGGAAAATCGGCCGACCAAGTGCCGCCGGTGACGTGGATCTGGCCATTGGGAGCGAGGGAAACGGCCGTTGCCAAATCCCAATCCGTCCCGCCCAAAAAAGTGCAAAACGCCAGCCCGCTGCCGTCGGGTTTCACCTTTAGCAAAAACGCATCGCCGTTGTCGTTGTAGCTGCTGTCATACCCCGGCACCGCGCCAAAGAGGGTGCAAAAGTCAGCCGAACGGGTGTGGCCGACGACATAGGCCGCCCCTTCGGCATCTACGGCAATGTCAAACGCTTCGTCAATGTCGCTGGCGTTGGTGGCGTAAAACCACAGCAAATAATCCAGCGCGGAACCATCGGCACTCAGGCGGGCGATATAAACATCAATGCCATGCAAGTTCCCCTGACACCCCAACCCGGAAAACCAAAGCCCAAATTGACCTGATCCGCGTTTGTCCGCGTTCGTCCGCGTCCCATTTTGGCAAAAACCACCAGCCTGCGGCGTGGGAAAAGTGGTAGATTGGGTGCGGCCGGTGATGTAAAAACGGCCGTTTTCATCCACCGCCGCCGCCACCACCTCATCCGCCAGCTCCCCACCCAGCAGTGTGCTGTACGCCAGCCCTTCGTCAACTGCCTTTGCCGACACTGCCAGCAGCAAAAGCAAAACCAATATGGCAAACAAGAAATATCTCATGCCATTTAGTGTGACCCAAAATCCGATATAATGCCAGTAGGGGCGTATTGCATACGCCCAATGATTTACCAATCCGGGCGTATGCTTGGGCATTCACAAATTAAGCGGGTAAAAACAGAGACTGGGAGATTAAGAGACTGAGAGACTAACCACGGCTAATCTCTCAATCTCCCAGTCTCGCAATCTCAATTCCTGTTTGCCCGTTTATTTTGTTAACCGCCAACAATACGCCCCCACTGGAGAAACCATGATTCAGCGATTGTTACGATTTTGTCTTTTGGCTCTGTTTGCCCTTGTTCTGGTGCGCGGGGTGCTGGCGGAAATGGAGGGCGTGGGGGGGAAAACGGCCGTTTTCTGCACCAGCCACCTCGCCAGCAGCTATCCCTGCCACAACGTCAACCTACTTGCCCACCTGCCCCTGACCGCCATTGGTGCCGAAGACAGCAGCGTTACCGGCAGCGACCATTGGGGTTGGCACGACAGCGAAACCGGGCGCGATTTTGTCATCTTTGGCCTCAGCAACGGCACCGCCTTTGTTGAAATCACCGACCGCCAAAACCCGGTCTACCTCGGCAAGCTGCCCGGCCACAACCCTGGCGAAAGTTCCATCTGGTGGGACATCAAGGTATACCAGGACACCGCCTACATCGTCGGCGACATCCCCAGCCACAACGGGCTGCAAATCTTTGACCTCACCCAACTGCGCGACGTTGCCAACCCGCCCGTCACCTTCAGCGAAACCAACCATTACGACGGCTTCGGCCCCGGCCACAACCTGTGGGTCAACCCCGCCACCGCCTCCCTCTACGTGGCCCGCACCGACGCTTGCCCCACGCTCACCATGTTTGACATCAGCCAGCCCCATAACCCCGTGCCAAACGGCCCCAATGACGACGGCGTGCCGGGCTGTTTTATTGATGAACCCACCGACAAAATCATCTCCGATGCCGAATGTGTTCTCTACAGCGGCCCCGATGCCGACTACACGGGGCAGGAAATTTGTGTCATCGGCAGCGATGCCACTATTTCCATTGCTGATGTGACCAACAAGGCCGCTCCCGTCATCATCACCAACACCCTCGTCTACACCGACCACCCCGTCACCCGGCTGCACCAAGGGGCACTCACGCCCGACCAGCGGTTTTTGCTGTTTAGCGACGTGATGGACGAACCGACCTACGGCCACAATACCCGCACCTTCGTCTGGGATCTGGCCGATCTGGACGCGCCGCGCTATGTGGGCTTTTATGAGGGCAACTCCCCCGCCCGTGACCACAATCTCTACATTATTCCCACTGCCAGCGGCAACGTGGCCTATGAAACCAACTGGCGCTCTGGGCTGCGCGTGCTAAGCCTCAACAGCCTGCCCAGCCCGGCCTTCAGCGAAATCGGCTACTTCGACATTGACCCCACCTCCGACAGCCCCGCCTCCGATGGGGCGTGGAACAATTATCCGTGGTGGGGCGATGGGGTTGTGACGGTTAGCGGCAGCAAGGAAGGGCTGTTTGTGCTGCAATTTGCGCCGCCACAGCAATATTTGCCGGTCATCCGCAAATAGAAATTTCGTAGGGCGGATTGGCAATCCGCCCTACAATTGGTGTCTGCCTCGGCGACCTACAAATCCCCCACCGATGCCACTTCATACCGCTTGATCCACCCCCGGCCGGCCGTCAGGTGGGGCAACTTCTGCCGGAAAACGGCCATGTGGGGCGTTTGGGAATGGGCCGCCAGTGCTTCGGCCGTTTCCCACTCCTCAAAAATCAAAAACAGGTTGGGTTCAGCCAGGCTGGCGTGGAAATCGTAGCGAATGCAGCCCGGTTCTTGCTGTGTCGCCGCCGCCATCTCCAACGCCGCCGCTACCGCTTCTTCCCGCTTTTCTGGCTGAACCGGAATTTGTCCTGCAATGACAATCATGGTTTTACCTCTAAAATGTAGGACAAGTTTGCAAACTTGTCCTACAACTTGTTGACAATAGACAAGGGGTTAATTATAAACGGCCGTTTAGTAAAACCACCATTCATCAGGTAAACATGCTCTTTAGACGACCCTATTTCCTCAATCAACTCCCACCCGAGACCAGCACCTCCCTGGCCCGATTAACCGGCATAGACAGCCTTGGCCGCTCCCTGCTCGTTGGCGTGCTGCCCCTCATTGCCCTCAAAGCGTTTGACAATAAAGAAACTATCGCCACCGTCTACTTTGCCAGTGCCATCATCACCCTCATTTTCACCCTCAACATTGCCACGCTGGAACAACTCCTACAGCGGCGGTGGCTGCTCACGCTGGGCGGGCTGATGCTGATTGTCTCCGTCCTCTTCTTCTCGGCCGGCAATGCCCCCCTCTTTTCCCTGGGCGTGGGGCTGCGCTCGGCGGGATCCACCATTTTTGCCGTTTGCATGTCGCTCTACATCATGGACTACATCGGCAAGGCAGAGCTAACGCGCAGCGAGTCCCGCCGCATGATCTACAACGGCGCGGCGTGGCTGCTGGGGCCGGCGGTGGGCATTTGGATCTATGAAAACAGCCCGGAATTTGTGGTTTTTCTCGTTTCGGCCGTTGCCACGGTGCTAATGCTGCTCTACTTTTGGCGGCTGCGCTGGGGCAACAACCCCGTTATTCAGCCAGCACGCTCCCGTGCCAAGAACCCGCTTGGAGCCATTGTGCGCTACTTTAGCCAATCTCGCCTTCGCATCGCCTATCTCATCACTCTCAGCCGCGCCTGTTTTTGGTCAGCGCTGTTTGTCTATGGCCCCATTTATGTGGTGGAGGCAGGACTGCCATCGTGGGTTGGCGGCGTGATGCTGTCGGGAGCCAGCGGGCTGCTCTTTTTTAGCCCGGTTGTCCAGCGGTTGGCCGAACGGTTTGGCACGCGCCAGGTGATCATCGTCTGTTTTCTGCTGATTGGCCTTGGCCTGTTTGGGCTGGGGTTTGTTGGGCTATCGCAACCGATTGGGCTGCTGTTCTGGATTGTGGGGGCGGTGGGTGCGGGCGGCATTGATGTGCTGGGCAACATTCCGTTTATGCGGATGGTGCGCCCGCGTGAGCGCAGCGAAATGACGATGGTGTTCACGACTTGGCGCGAGGGTTCGTCGCTGCTGACGCAGGCACTGGTTTTTCTGACGCTGCTGGTGGCTCCGTTCTGGGTCTTTTATTTTGTGCTGGGGGTGTTGCAGTTGTTAACGGCCGTTTCCACCACCCGCCTCCCCCGCCGTTTGTAAAGAGAAGTTTAGACAGGATTAACAGGATTGACAGGATTTTGGTGAGGGTCTACAAAAGCCCTGTTCATCCTGTTTATGTCTCCTACTGCACAACAATCTCCGCCAAAGGAAACGCATCATTCATGCCGCTGGCGGCGGTCAGGGGCAGGCGGGGGGCGGCAGTGGATTGTTCGTAGAGGCCAACAACCAGTTGATAGGTTCCTGGTGGCAGATCGGCGGGCAGCAGCAGGCCGTAATTGTCGCGGATCGGTTCGCCCACAGGCCAGCCGTTTGTGGGGTTTAGCCCGCCGCCCGGTTCGCTGTCGCGCTGCGCCACCAGTCGGCCGCTGCTGTCCAGCAGGTGGATGAACACTTTGTACCGCTGGTCAAGGGCAACGGCCGTTTGCCAAAACAGCGTCACCTCCACAATATCCCCCGGCGGCAGCGTCGTTTGCGGGATGGTGTGGCCAAGCAGGGTAATGGATTCGCCAAAATGGACGTTGGAAACGGCCGTTTCCATCTCCCCCGCCCCCGCCGACGGCACGGCATAAGTGACAAAGCGCACATCCCCCACCCATTCATCCGTCGCCTTAAACGCATGGGCATCGAGCCACGACTCCACAATCCGCTCCGGGTCGCGCTGGTCTTCGCCCCAAAAAATGGCATAAAGGCGGCGATGGTCGGCGGCAATTCGGGTCAACTCCGGCTCCAACGTCTCCCGTTCGGCCACCGTGCCACGCGGCAGCGGGTAAACGGGCGCACCGTCGCGGTGGTAGTAGGTAAACACCTCCCACTGGTTGGGAGCATCGAGAATGATGCCCGCGTTGGGGTGGTTCTCACGGGCAATGCGCTCGGCCATGCCGCGATAATCCACGCGGGCGTAGGCGGGGTTGAAGTAGAGGTTTTGCAGCGAACGGCCGTTTGCTGCGACTATGAATAGGAGAAGAAGAAGGAAGAAAATAGGGCGCGGACGAACGCGGACGAACGCGGATGGTGCAAATTCCGCAAAAGCAGGTGGCAAGGTTGCAAGGGCGAGCCAGAGACAGAGGAAGGGAACGGCCGTTCCCATAAACTTGAAAAAAGCGGGCTGGGTGGTGCCGACGGCAAACATAAACAGTACCGGCAGCAACGTTCCAACCAGGGGCAGCGCCAGCCGTCCACTGCCCCAATTGGCAACCGTTGCCCACACCAGCAGCACAGCCAGCAGCCCAATCAGCCACCCCGCCGCCGTGTACGTTTCGCCAAAGGCCAGCCAGTTCAGGCTGTGGCGCAAAAAGGTAAATAGTGGTTCCCGCACGGCCGGCCGCCCCCCGGCCTGCCGCAAAAAGATGGGCAGCCAGGGGAGGTAGAGGAGAAGAACGGCCGTTTGCAACCCAAGCCAACGGAGAATTGGAGAGCGGAGATTGGAGATTGGAGCTTCCCCTTGACTACCTCTATACGCAATACGCAATACGCAATACGCAAACACCCCATTATGCACCAGCAGCACCGCCGGAAAAAAGTAATGGGTATATAAACCGGCCGTTGCCACCCCCAAATAGCCAACCCACCAACCCCAATCTCCAATCTCCAATCCCCAATCTCTACGCATCAACCGCCAAAACAACCACCCCAACAACACCCCCCACAACGCCAGCAGCGCATACATCCGCGTCTCCTGACTGTAATACACCAGCGCTGGGTTCACCGCCGCCAATAGCCCCGCTACCACAGGTATTAACTTTGCGCCTTTGCGCCTTTGCGTGAACTGCCTCGCCAGCCCCACCACCCCCGCCACCGTCAGCACCCCGGCAAACGCCGACAGCGACCGCAAGCCAAACTCCGTTTCCCCCAGCAGTTCCCGCCAGCCGCGCAGCAGCAAATAATAGAGCGGCGGGTGAATGTCGCTGGCCGTCCCCTCAATAATCAGCGGAATGGTGCGCTCGCTCAGCCGTACACTGTTGCCCTCGTCGTTCCAAAAGCTTTGGGCATCCAGCCGGTAAAAACGTAGCCCCAACGCCAGCAGCAAAACAAACAATAATGCCAAATGCCTCCACCAATTCGCTTCAGGCATCTCACTCCATCATGCCAGCCAAGGTCGCCAGCATGTAATCTGCATTTGCATCTGCAAACTGAAACGAATCGCTGGCAATTGCTGAACCTGCCATGTGCTCACCCTTTTGGTTCTGATAAATATAAAAGAAATCCGGGGTCTCATATTGCTCTGGACGTAGCCAAGGCCCAGGATAAAATGCCGCATCCCCTACCAGCTCGGCCAGTTCATCCCCTTTAATGCCAATCCCTGCAACGACAACATTATCATTGGCAAACCAATCAGCCAGTTGCCCTGCATCTACTTTGTCCACCATCGAATAATGAATAATCACCGCCCTGAGCTGCCCTTGTGCTTGTAAGTCAGCAATTGCTTGCCAACTGCTGGTAATTCCAATCTTCATCACCCTGCTTTCGCTAAATTTTTCCGGTGTCACAATCTCCTCTCCCCCATTCTTCGGCGCAAAATAGGCTACTTCATACCCGTCTAGATGTGTTGACTGTTGGCAAGCAAAAAGTAGAATACTCCCTAGCAGCAATAAATACCCATAGAACTTCCTCGTTTGTTTGGTACTCATTGTTTCGTCTCCTAAAGATTACCAATAAAAGATTCTGCCCTTAGTCGTCGGTCGTCCGTCGTCCGTCATCAGCCAGCAACCGCAACATAGCAAAAAAGAGAATCGCACTGCTGGTTAAGAAGAAAAACGGCCGTTTTTCCTCCCACCCCCACACCCAATCCGGCACCCGCTCCACCTGCTCACCACTGTTGGCATACGCCGCCACCGCCTCAAACGCGGGCAGCGGCGTAAAATCCGGCTCCAGCAAGCGAAAATAATACCACGCCTGATCCTTCTCAAAATCGGCCGGCCGCTTGAGAAACCAATAATTTACCACCCCCAGCCACGGCCACTCCGCCTGCGCCCGCCGATACGCCTCCACCCCATACCGCGCCTGCTGCTCCTCCGTCGCCTGCCCATACAGCGGCGCAATCCCGTCTGGAGCCACATTCCACCCCATTTCGCTAATCCAAATCGGCTTGGCCGCGTCCCCGTTCCGCACCATCATGTCCCGAATCAGCATATGGTGGGGGTAGTTGATCACCGTTGGCCGCAGCCGCCTGTCCAGCGCCCCCGACCACAGCCCGTACCCCTGCGCCGAGGCCACGTCAAAGCAATCACCCGCTCCGGCGTTGTACATGCGCTGCAAAAAAACAAGGTCGTTGACATTACGGCCGTCCATCGCCACCGTCGGCGACAGTGCCCCCAGCAGCACCACCATTTCCGGGTTCACTTCCTTGATGGCGCGGTAGCCAGCGCACAGCAGCGTGGTGAACGCCTCCGGATCTACGTTTTGCTCGCCCCATTCGGGGTAAATATTGGGTTCGTTCCACAGTTGGAAGGTGGATAAACGGCCGTTATACCGCTCCGCCACCGCCCGTACAAAATCCGCATAATCCACCACATCATCCGGCGGCGCATTCGACCCAATCACCTCATCCGGCAACGCCCGCGACCAAGACGGCGGGTTACTCAGCCGGGCAATAATCTCCACATCATACTGCTCCGCCAAGGCCACAATCTGGTCATACTTCGCCCACGCATCCACCACCCCAATCGCATCCACATTCCGCCGATCCTCAAAATCCCCCTTGTCGTGAATCTCAATATCCTCCCATGTAAACTCCTGCCGAATATAGCGAAAACCCGCCTCACGCAGCAATTGCATGCTCCGCTCCCGCTTCTCCGGCTCCACTTCCTGCTGCAAAAAGGTATTAACCCCAAAAATCGTTTCCGGCTGAACAGCAAATTCGGTGGTGGCGGCTAAACGGGGTTGGGGACGAACGGCCGTATTCACCCACTGCATCACCCCAATCAACTGCCCGTCCAGCTCATCCTCACCCGTCAGCTCATACAGCGACCCCGCACGCGGCCACAGCGACAGCAGCAGCCCCACACAAGCCAACCCAACAACAATCCACTTCACAAATCTTGCCATAACGCCCGATTATACAAGCCTGCAAGGTTTCTTCAATTATCGCTATAATGAGCATCTTGTTTGTCCAATTGACAAAAGGAGAAGAATATGGAACCCATAGACCTGTTTGGCTGGGGCGCATTCGGGCAACTCGCCCTGGCCGCCCTTCTAGGTGGCATCATCGGTGCCGAGCGCGAGTTAAGCGGCCATCCGGCCGGGCTGCGCACCAATATTCTGGTCGCCGTTGGTGCCTGCCTCTTTACCATCCTGTCCATTCACGCCTTCCCCCTCACCGGCAATGCCCAGGACACCGGGCGCGTTGCCGCCCAAATCGTCACCGGGGTTGGCTTTTTGGGAGCCGGCTCCGTCATCCAAACCAAGCGCGATGTACATGGCCTCACCACAGCAGCCACCATTTGGCTGGTAGCAGCCGTAGGCATGGCAGCAGCCACCAGGCTCTACATGCTTGGCATTGCCACCACCTCCCTGGTCGTCGGCACGCTCCTCTTCCTGAACCCGGTCAGTGCCTGGCTTTCTGAAAAAGGAGAAAAATGGCGGCAGCAAAAGCAGGCTAACCACACACCCAAATCATAAACTACTCGCCACCACCCAATTATGATAAACTTGCCACCATCAACCAGATGCTTTTGAAGACAAATTCAAAAGTCTGGCGCAAAGAAGAGGAGAGTATGTTAACACCCACTGAAAAATTTCTTTTTGGCTTCCTTGTACTTGTCTGTGTTGTTGCCACCATCAACACCTTCGGCAACATGGCTCGTATCATTGGCCGGGGACAAGGCAAACTACAACTTAACGAACTACCCAAGCGGCTCATCACGGCTCTTGTCGCCTTTCTCTCACAGGGTCGCCTCATCCGTCATCGCAAACTGTCATCCATCTTTCACTATGGCGTGGCCTGGGGCTTCACCTTTTACCTTTTAGTCAATGCCGTGGATGTAGGCGAAGGGTTGATTCCCAATTTTCACCGCCTTCTCGATAACCCAGTGGGCAATCTCTTCAAACTCGCCGCCGACATCTTTGGCACCCTCGTTCTCATTGGCATTGTTTATTTCCTGCTGCGTCGCTTTGCCTTTGGTGATAAAGCTCTTACCACCCGCGAAAACGTCACGCTCTACCCCAAAGCCCGCGAAGGGGGCATCCGCAACGATTCGCTGGTCGTCGGCGTTTTCATCCTCATCCACATCGGCTTCCGAATGCTTGGCTCCGCCTTTTCCATTGCCCAAACAGGCCATTTTGATGGTTGGCAACCCGTTGCCAGCAGTATTGCCGCCGCCTTTTCCGGCTGGTCGGCCAATGCCCTCAGCGGCGGCTGGCATCTAAGCTGGTGGATAGCCGTGGGGCTGGTTGTCCTTTTCCTGCCTTACTTCCCCTACACCAAACATGCCCACCTGTTCATGGGACCGGTCAATTACCTCACGCGCCCGGAACGCAACTATTTGGGGCAAATGTTTACCCTTGACTTTGAGGATGAGTCACTGGAGCAGTTTGGCGCGGCCAAGCTGACCGACCTGGAGCAAACGCAAATTTTGGATGGCTATGCCTGCATTATGTGCAACCGCTGCCAGGAAGTGTGTCCCGCCTACAACACGGGCAAGGAGCTTTCGCCCTCGGCCATTGAAATCAACAAGCGCTATTACATGAATAACAACATGATGGCCCTGGCAAATGGCATGGAAGATATGCCGTTGCTTGATTACGCTATCAGCGAGAGTGCCGTGTGGGCCTGTACCGCCTGTGGGGCTTGTATTGATATTTGCCCCGTTGGCAACGCCCCCATGCTCGACATCATGGCAATGCGTCGTAACCAGGTGTTGATGGAAAGCAACTTCCCCGAAGAGCTAAAAGGTGCCTTTGTAGGGATGGAGCGCACGGGCAACCCATGGTCATCCACCGAAAGCCGCATGGCCTGGGCAGAGCCACTGCCGTTTGAAGTACCAACCGTTGAGGAAAACCCCGACTACGAATATTTGCTGTGGGTGGGGTGTGCCGGGGCGTTTAACCCTGACTCGCAAGCCATTGTGCGCTCGGTCGCCACCATTTTGAATGCAGCCGGGGTCAGCTTTGCTGTACTAGGCGATATGGAAAGCTGCACGGGTGATTCGGCACGCCGGGCGGGAAACGAGTATCTTTACTGGGAAATGGCACAGGGTAACATCGAAACGCTCAACGGTGTCAAAGCAAATGAACGACGGATTGTCACCAGTTGCCCCCATTGCTTTACAACAATCGGCAAGGAATACAAAGAGTTGGGTGGTTTTTATGATGTCTTCCACCACACCCAATTGATTGCCGACTTGGTGGGCAAGGGCAAGCTGCGGCTTAATGGAAAGACCCTGGAGCATGTAACGTATCATGATCCATGTTATCTGGGTCGCCACAACGGGATCATGCTGGAGCCGCGCCAGGCGTTGGCGCAAGCGGGGTTAACGCTGATGGAAATGGACAAGCATGGGTCGAACTCGTTCTGCTGTGGCGCGGGCGGGGCGCAAATGTGGAAGGAAGAGGAACATGGCAGCGAGGCGATCAATATCAACCGCTTTAAGCAGGCCGAAGCTACCGGCGCGAAAACGCTGGCTGTGGGCTGCCCCTTCTGCGCCCAAATGATGATTGATGCCAACCGGGAGCATGGGTCTACAATGCAAGTGAAGGACGTGGCGCAACTGGTTGTGGAAGCAATGGGGTAGCAGGTTGGCAAGTAGCAGATTACAAGTTGCAAGTTTTGTTAGCAAACTAGACTTGCAGCTTGCAACTTGTTACTTGTTACGCACTCAATATATGGGAAACAAACTTTTTCGGCTGTTTTTTCTTTTTCTGCTGTTGGTCGGCTGCGGCGGCAGTGCGCCGTATCTGGAGACGTTTGATGAGGTGGGCAATTGGCGGGCGGAGAGCGATGGGCAAACGGCCGGTTTTATCGCCAATGGTACCTACAATCTCTCTGTTGAAGCGGACGTGCAGTTGGTATGGACGACGGCGGGGGAGAGTTTTGCAAACGGCCGTTATTCCGTTGAAGCCACCCAAACCGAAGGCCCCCTCGACAGCGGTTACGGCATGTTGTTCCGCGTAGACGACACCAACGACAGCTTCTATCTCTTTGAGATCAGCGGCGACGGCTTTGTCTGGATCGGCCGGCATGACAACGGCGAAGACGCCGGCCCCATCATCGGTCAATGGTGGTTTGAATCCCCCGCCGTGCGGCAAGGGCTTGACCAAACCAACACCCTGACCGTACAAGCCGAAGCCGGCAACCTCATTTTCTACGTCAACGACCAGGAAGTCGGCCGCATCACCGATAACACCTATAGCCGGGGCGACATCGGCCTCATGGTTGAAACCCTCGGCCAGGGCGGCGTGGCCGTTCAATTCGACAACTTCTCCGTCACCCCCCTCCGCTAACCAGTAGAAAAACAGACAGATCAAAAGAACCCGGATATAACTTATCCAGGTTCTTTTTTGTCTGTGGCAAAAACTACATCACATGCAGCACTTCCGCCCCGCGCCCTTGCTGAATTAGCGGCACATAGGTCTCTAGCTCCTGCTGCGTCGCCGGGTCGGTTAAATCAACTACCCGCCCCTTTTCGTGCGACATGTACGCCGCCATCACCAGCTTCGTAATTTCCAGCCCGTATGACCAGGGCAAATAGGCATCCCGCCCGGCCAGGAACGCCTGCGCCGCCTCCTCATTCTCATCGGTGTAGCCATACAAATCCGCTTCGTTATATTGCACCGCCAGCAACCCCCGCGAGGCCGTCGCTTTTTCCAGCGCAAACTCGGCATCGGCCACCGCTTCCGCCGCCGCATCGCCAATAAACAGTTGCAGCGACGACGACAGGGTGTTGACCTCAAAGGCATACCCTGGCCCCATGCCGTCCATAAACAGCCGCAGCCCCTGCTTCTCAAACATCCAGGAATCGGTGAACTGGGCTTTGGAAATTTGCCCCGTTTCTGGGTTGCGGAACGTCACCATGCCGGTGGCAAAATCTTCGGCCGGGGTTTTGGCGTAATCTACGCCGCGATCTTGCAGCAGCTTTGCACGCCAATACGGCTGCCCCCATTTGAGCAGGGCGCAGTCGGCAGAAACGGCAATGGGCTGCAAAAAGTCAACCGGTTTGCCCAACGGCGTTAGGGCGTACCAGCCTACGGCAATGCTGTGGCACCCCATGTCGCTGAGAACGCCGCCGCCCTGCCGGGTAGGATCCCAAAACCAGCCTTCATGGGGGCCGCCATGCTCCTCGGCGGAGCGGGTCAGGGTCAGCGGCCCCATGGTGCGCTGCTGGGGGGCAAGCTGGGCCAACTGCGCCTGAATTGGCTTCATAAAGATCTGGTTTTCAAAGTAGGCGGTGCGTAAGTTGGCCTCATCGGCCAGTGCCACCAGCCGCCGTGCTTCAGCGACGTTGCGCCCTAGCGGTTTTTCGCAAATGACTCCTTTCAACTCAGCTCCGGCCTGTACGGCGGCCACAATTTCTTCCATGATGGCAATGCGGACATAGTTGGGGGCGTAAATGGCAATAGCGTCTACGTGTTTTGCCATTTCGCCAATGGTGCTGTAGACGGTACCGGCTCCCAAGTGGTGGTCGGTGACAACTTTGGCGAGGACTTGGGCAGAAACGGCCGTTCTTGAATACACCCCCGCCACCTCCATATTCCGCACCTGCATCAACGCCCGCACATGAAAATGCGCCACAAACCCCGCCCCAATAATCCCAATTTTCAAGACACCCATCGTCAAACCTCCTTAAAGATTAGAGATTAGAGATTGGAGATAATCGCTTCCGGTGAGTCAACCTCCAATCTCTAATCTCCAACAACCATTTCTCACACTTTTACCACACCCCACCACAACCCAGCAAGACGAACGTTTGTTCGGTTCTGCTCTGTGCGATATACTTCCACCATGTCAACTCCCTTAACCCTCACCCGTGAAGAAGTGCGCCGCTTGGCAATTGTGCGCCAGCATTTGGCCGACCCCACCCCCGCACCCATGCTCGATCTCATCCGCGACCTCGGCTGCCTCCAGCTTGACCCCATTCGCGCCGTCGAGCGCACCCATTTGCTGGTGCTGTGGAGCCGTTTGGGGGCATTTGACGAGGCCGAACTAGAGCGCCTGCGCTGGGAAGACCGCGCCCTGTTTGAATATTGGTGCCACGCGGCCTCGCTGGTTCTTACCGAAGAATACCCCGTTCACCGCTGGCACATGGGGCAAAAACGGCACAGCAACCCCAGAGCCGATGCCTGGTTCGCCGAAACCGAAGGGCTGGATGATCTGCGCGACTATGTTTTGCAGCGGGTGAAGCAAGAGGGGCCGCTTCACGCCCGTGAGTTTGAAAACCCGGAGCATATGGTTTACGATACGCGCTGGTCAAGTGGGCGTTATGTTAATTATTTGCTGGATTTGCTGTGGTCGCAGGGGCATTTGGTTATTGCCGGCCGACCCAGCAACCATCGCCAATGGGGACTGGCCGACCAATTTTGGCCTGCCTGGACACCGCAAGAGGAATGGAACGCCGAGCAAGTGTGCCGCTTTGCCACCCAAAAAGCGATTCGCGCCCTCGGTGCTGCCACGCCCAAACAAATCAAATTCCACTATACACGCGGCCGCTACCCCAATCTCAACGCCGTTCTTAAAAAGTTGGTGGGCGAGGGGACGCTGCACGAAGTTGTCGTCACCCGCAACAGCGAACCGCTGCCTGGCCCCTGGTACATCCACAGCGATGACCTGCCCCTGCTGGCACGCCTCCGCGCCAACGAGTGGCACCCGCGCACCACGCTGCTCTCCCCATTTGATAATCTCATTTGTGACCGCGACCGCACGGAGCAGCTTTTTGACTTTTTCTACCGCATCGAAATTTATGTTCCGGCGGCCAAGCGGGAGTATGGCTACTATGTGCTGCCCATTCTGCATGGCGATCAGCTTATTGGGCGGGTTGACCCGAAGATGGATCGGCAAAGCAACACGCTCTACGTCAATGCGGTTTATGCGGAGGAGGATAGCCCAGGGGATGGGGAGACGGTAACGGCCGTTCGCAGCGCCATCACCGATTTAGCCAGCTTTTTGGGGGCAACAAACATCAACTGGGGTGAATGCCCGGCACAGTGGCGCGGTCTGCGCGAATAGTGGCCTACTGCACCTGAGCCACAATAGGAGTCACTGATCGCAGTGACTGATAGGTTACAAGCGTGGCGTCTGGCTCCGGCCAATGGGCGCGATATAAAACGTTAGTCCAGTAATCCAAAACAGTCTGGGCGTAGGTGCGCTCCTCATCTTCGGCCAGCAACATCCCCGTCAGCCGCCCTCGCTGGACAAATTTGTCAATATCACGCAGCAAGCGCGTGGTCATGCCGCGTTCATAGCGGCGTTTTCTCAGGTGGGAATGGGCATCCCGCAGTGCCTTTAAAGATGCAAACGGTTTTACTTGTTCCATTTCCTTTTCCTTCCTTACCATTATTGTCTCCATTTTTACCAATTTGCCAAGTGCGCGGTACGTGAACCTGTCAGAGGATATCCCGCAGCAGCAGAGACTGGAGATGGCATCGTGGCTGCACAAGGGGGTAGCGGAGCGCGGCTGCTTTTTGCACAGGTATAGAACTGAGTGGATGAATATTTGCCAAGAACTATTATCAGCCAGAGAAAGCGAGATAGAATTTCAAGTTGTAGATTGAACGCTATCTTATGGTCAGGAATGCAGATTAAATAAGTTACGCAAGAAGTTCAACTTCTTCTGAGAAGTTGAACTTCTAAATGGGCAAGCTATTTAATTTCCATTCCTTAATTTCCATTAAGCAAGCAAGTGAAGTGCAAACATGCAAAAAAGATTTCCCTGGTTAATCGTTTTGATGATTCTATTTGGCAGTTACGCCTTGTGGCGCATACTCAGCCAGCCGCCCCCCGCCTCTGTCCCAACTGAAGTCGCACCTACGGCAACGGCCGTTCTTACCCCCACCCCCTTCCGCAACCAACCCGAGGCAGATACAAACAAGGCATTTACGGGTTTGGAGCAAATTTATTACAACAGCGAAGGTGGTTTCTCGCTGCTGCTGCCGGTAGACTGGACTGCCAGCGAAGCCGAGGCCACTCCGTTGGGCAATCAATACACGCTTAGTTCTGGTGGGGAAAGCGACAGCCGCATCCTCATCATGACGGCCGATACAACGCAGGAAGCAGCACTGGCGCAGGTGATGTGTGATGGCTGTGAAGTGAAAGCACAAAAAGAAGTGATTTTGCAGAACAACCAGATAACATCACAGCGTGTAAGCCTGAAAGGCCCCAACCTGATCCGCGATGTCGAATGGTTCTTTATCAACCACGGCGACAAGCTGGTCGTCCTGTCCATCAACAACCCCAAGACGCATGAATCATTAGAGGCCATTATTCACTCTTTTGCGCCGGGTCAATTAACCGATGTCGGCATTGAGGCTTTGGTTGCCGTGCCAGCAGCACGCATTCACCTGGCCGGACAGTCTGGAGTAGACCCCTTAAATGTGGTCGTGGAGAGTATGGAGGCACATGAGTGGAACAATAGCTGCATGGGCATTGCCCTTCCTCAAGCGTTGTGCCAGGAAAATGTCCCTACAAAAGGTTACATTATGAAGCTGCGTTTGGGTGGACAGCTATATAGTTACCAGGTGCGAGAAGATGGTACGCTTGCAGCACCAGAATTTCCTTTTGGCTAGGCAAAACTAGATTGTCAAACGGCGATTGCGGGCGATGATCGGCCAACGGCCGTTTATTTCCCCATCCTCCCCAATCACCACCACCTCCTGATGCAGTGCCACCGTGGGACAAATGTGCCACGGGATGCCGTAGAGAATGTCGCCCACGGCAAAATCGGCAGCGTTGGGCAGCTCAAGCACCAAATGCTCCTCGCTTTGGCCGATGAACGTGGCCTCCGGCGCATTCAAAAAGCGCACCCGGTTGGGCAACGGATTCTCCCCCGCCACCGCCTTGTGTCCCAAATCCACGCACAGCCGGTTTGCCCCCGGCTTGCTGATGACACGAGTCAGCAGCACGGCGGCGGGAACAAACGGCAGTTCGGGACAAGCCTTGCCGTAGCCAGCGTCCCAAAAAACATAGGTACCAGGGCTGAGATCAACGGCCGTTTGTCGCGCATGAACCGGAAACGTCGGCGACCCACCGGCCACAATCTTTGGCACCACGACCCCATCCGCAGCCAGCCGCGCCACCATTTCATCCACCGGGGCAAAGGCTGCGTCGGCAGCGGCAATGCGGTCGTCAATCGCCAGCCCGCCAAACTGCCCGTCGTAGACGTGCAGCCCGGCAAAAACCACGTTGGCCGTGTCTATGATTTGTTTGACCAGGTTGTCGGCGGCGGGGCTGGGGTGGATGCCGGAACGGCCGTTGCCGTTGTCAATATCCACCCACACATTCAGCGTTAAATCGGCCGTTGCCAGCTTCGCCGCCAGTTGACGCAGCGTTGTTTCGTTGTCCACCAAGCAGCCAAACTGGCTGCCCGGATACGCGGCTGCCAAATTTACCAGCCGCTGCTGCGTTGGCCCCACCGGCTGGTACGCCAGCAAAATATCGGCCACGCCACATTGCGCCACCATTTCCGCCTCGGCAATCGTCGCGCACTTCAGCTTGCTAATCCCGTGCGCCTGGTGCAGCGCCACCACCTGCGGCAGCTTGTGGGTCTTCACATGCGGCCGCAGCCGCTCCACACTGCCGGCAATCTCAATCAAATGCCGGATATTTGTTTCCACTCGCGCCGGAAAAACCAGCAGTGCCGGAGATGCAATCTCATCCGGGCTGTTGGGGGCATACCATGCTCTTTCACTCATTCGCTCTTCCCTGATTTCACCACAGAGGGCGCAAGGAGCGCAAAGGTTTTCTACGCTTCTCTTCTTTGCGCCCTCCGCGCCCTTTGCGGTTTAAAAAATTTCTCCGCTAGCGTTCTCCAATCTCTAATCGCCAATCGCCAATCCCTACTCCTCATCCCCAAACAAATCCGCCAACCCCTGATCCCACACGTCCCCCAGCGGGGCAAAGTGGCGTTCGGTGAACTGTTCGTCAAGCTGCGCCAAATATTCCTGAATCTTGAGGCTGGGGGCTTCGTCCTCCAGTTCCGTCATTTTGGCATCCATAAAGTTAATCAATTCGTCGCTGCGTTCGCGCAAGTGAGACAAATCCAGGTTCATGCCATACATGTGGTTGAAGCGGCGCATGATGTCGTACCATGCCTTGTAATCATTTTCAATGCGAATGCCGTTGGGCATCGCCGCCGAACCATCAAAATCATAGGCTGGCACAAAAGCATACATCACAAGATACTCCATCCCCGCCTGCTCCGCCCGATCCAGCAGATAGGAGCCAATGGTCGCCCCGCCTTCGTAGTTAGAAAAACGGAGAGCGTAATCATCCAGCTCCTTTTTCATATGTTTGAGGCTGTAGACACAGGAAACCTCACGCTCTTTGTCATAGGGCATGGAACCATAAACACCGCCCACCGCGCCAATCCGCTTCACACCCAGCTGCTTGGCGGCGGCAAAAAAGGAGTCGGCATATAGTTCAACATTCATATGCGGCTCGTCACCAATAAAAATCACCAGCCCCTTTTCTTGGTCGCCTGTATAGTAAAATTCGTTTTTTCGCACCTCCAATTTTTGCCGACGGCCGTTTTTCAACTTGACCACCGGGCGCAAAAAATGGTGGGTACCGGGAATTTGGAACATGTAGAAGTCGGTTGGTTTGATTTCGCCAATGGGCTGGGCATTGTTGCGCTCAATCAAATATTCCGGCAGGGCAGAGGAAATGGAGCCAGCATCGGCCCACTGCCGCCAGCCAGCCAGCATATAAATCTCTTTCGCCTCTGGTTTTTCCCAAAATTCGACTCTATCGCTCATTTTTTTATCCTCACTCACGGGGCGCACGCACCGCCGCAAGAACGTCTGCCAATTCTGGCACGGCAGGGGCATCTTTGAAGGAGGCCAAACGGCCGTAAATTTCCGCCGCCGCCAGATGGAACTCACCTGGCACCCCCGCCGCCGCCAACGTCGCCGCAATCTCCGCCATCTCCCCGGCAAAACGCCACGCCTTGGCCGTCACCCGGCGCACATCCTGCGGTGCGCTTTCGGCCAGGGGCGAACCGTACCGCTGCCACTGGTTTTGCAGCACCGGCCACACCCCCAGCGTGTCGGCCGCCGCCAAAATTCCGGCCAGCAGCGCCGTCGTTCCCTTGCTATAGGCGGCAAAGCACATTTTTAATGCCGATGCTTGCCCAACGTCACCTGCCAACAGTTCGGTTTCAAGGGGGCCAGCGGTGAAGAAGGAAACGGCCGTTTCTGCCCCCTCGCCCGACAAATAAAGCCAGGTTGTCCCCGGCTTCCACGCTGGCCCACCAATGATGCCGCCATCTACAAAACGGCCGTTTGCCGCCGCCACCTTTTCTGCAATAAGCCGCGCCCGCTGCGGGGCAATGGCGTTGGCATCCAGATACAGCCCGCGAAACCCAAGCCCCAGCACTTCATCCGCCACCGCTTCGGCGGCGTGGGGTGGGCAAACGCTCACAATGGCTTCCGCTTCGGCACACATGGCTGCCAGCGTCCCCACATCACGCAGTCCATGCCCGGCCGCCCGCGCCGCCGTCGCCCCACTGCGCCCATTCGAGGCCCATACCACGTCATGGCCGCTGTTTTTGGCGGTCGCCGCCACCGAAATTCCCATCGCTCCAGGGTGCAAAATACCTATGGTTGTCATGTCTCTAGCATACAGAGGAACGGCCGTTTCGACGAATATTTAATTGACTGTTTACGAAATAGTTACTCACCACCCATCTGACATCGCTGGCACTAACAGAGTAAATGACAATAGTACCAGTTGCTGATATAGTCACATTACTTTAACGAAACGCTGGCCCCAAGTTGGCAAACTGTCAGCAAAATACTGGCGTTCTGTTTACACAAAGAGACGGCATGAGCAATTGCTCGTCACGACGAATCAAATGGGACTCAGATTGACCCGATTTGACTGCTCAGGAAAATCAAGTAAATCTGTAGCCCATTTGCGAGGGATAGAATGATGGATCAATTTATGCAAGCTGCATTTGAGGAAGCGAAAAAGGGATTGGCCGAAGGAGGCGTTCCTATCGGGTCGGTTTTGGTGATTGATGGCAAGATTGTGGGGCGTGGGCATAATCAACGGGTGCAAAAAGGGAGTTCCATTTTGCACGCCGAAATGGATGCCATTGAAAATGCCGGCCGTTTGAAAGCCAGCGACTACCAACGCGCCACTCTGTATACGACCCTCTACCCGTGCGATATGTGCAGTGGTACGGCCCTCCTTTATAAAATCCCCAAAATTGTCGTTGCCGAAGCGCAAAATTTTCTGGGCGACGTGGCGTATATGCGTTCACGCGGGGTGGAAATGGAGATTCACCATGAGCCTGAGTGTATCGCTTTGATGGAGCAGTTTATTCAGGAACGGCCGTTTCTGTGGAATGAAGACATTGGCGTGTAATAAACGGCCGTTGCAACCGTTATGAAAATCGCACTCATCTCTGACATCCACGGCAACGTCGCCGCACTGGAAGCCGTTACCGACCACGTAACACGGTGGCAGCCCGACATCATCATCCTCAACGGCGATGTGGTCAATCGTGGCCCCAACTCGCCACCCTGCTGGGAATTTGTGCAGCAGCGGCGGCGGGAAGATGGCTGGCTGCTGACGCGGGGCAACCATGAGGATTTCGTGCTGGCCTACCGCCGGCCGGAAGAAGAAAACAACCCCCATACCTTTGGCATTCACCGCCACGCCTGGTGGACACGGCATCAATTGACCGATGCCCAGCTTGACGGTATGGCAACATTGCCCGACCTGCTAACGCTGGCCGCCCCCGACAGCAGCGAAGTGCGCGTCACCCACGCCTCAATGGGCAACAATCGTAACGGCATTTTGCTGGAAACCCCGGCGGAGACGGTGCGGGAGCAAATTGGCACGCCGCCGCCGCTTTTTCTTACCTCCCACATCCATTGGCCGATGGTGCGGCAACTTAACCAGACGCTGATTGTGCGCTCCGGCTCGGTTGGGTCGCCGCGTGACGGGGATGTGCGGGCGAGTTATGCCCAACTAAGCTGGCACAGCGGCCACTGGCACCCCGAAATCATCCGCGTCCCTTATGACCGCAGCCACACCGAGCAGGATTACCAAACGCTGGGGTATCTGGCCGAGGGTGGCCCCATTGCCGAACTGATTTACCACGAATGGCGCACGGCACTGCCGGTGCTGGCTCCGTGGCAACGGCAGTACCAGGAGGCGGTGATGGCGGGGGAAGTGGATGTGGAAACGGCCGTTTCTGACTACCTCACGGCCACGGGGTTTAGGAACAAGTAACAAGTGGCAGCTCGTGTGAGCAATCAAGAGTTGCCACTTGCTATCTTCACAGCAAATATTCATGCAAATCAGCCACATGGCGGTAGCCAATGCGCTGATACAGCCGGTTAGACGTGGGGTTGCTGAGGTCGGTCAGGAGCGTGCAAAACTGCCGCCCTTCATCCAGTAACTGCTGACTGAGCGTAGCAACGCAGCGGCAGGCATAGCCATGCCGACGCTTGTCAGAGGGCGTAAAGACCATGCCCACGGCAATGCCGTGGGGAGTAGGCCGCAGCTTGGCAGCCATCGTCACGGGTTGGCCGCTCTCTTCCCATAAATATAGCTCCTGGTTCTGCACAAATTGCGCCACCATCAGATGCGCGGCTTCGCGGTCATCGTCACCAACGGCCTCGTGCTGAAACTGCTGTGCCCAGTCGCGCACCAGATAGTAATCATCGGCGGTGGCAAGACGCAAACGGCCGTTTGTCTCCGCCTCCGCCACCAACCCATCCGCCACCTGCTGCAATTCATACACCCCCTGCTGCATACCGGGGCGCGGTGGCTGGCCGGTAACGGTCGCCCACTGGTGGGCAAAGGCATCGGACGCAGCGGCCGGCCCGCGCACATTGATGGGAGCCACGCCTTCGGTCTGCATGTGGTGGATTAGGGCAGAAACGGCCGTTTCTGGCTCGGCCAAATTGGTGGCAAGCACAAGACGGCGGTTGAGAGAAACGGCCGTTAACCCCACCTCCCCCGCCTCATCCCGCACCACCGCCAGCCAGGCCGCGCTGCCACGCCGTCGCCCCGGCCGGCCCGGCCCCCGCTGCAAGGCATTACAAACCCCCAGTGCCAACCCATTCACCACTTCCTGATGCAACAAAAACGGCTCGGCCACTGCCAAAAACGCGGCCACATTTGCAAACAACTCAACCTGCATAAAATAACTCCCTGCGGCAACTGCCTGTCCATGTTATAATCAAGCCAAATTTTAGCGTAAAAGGATAAAACCATGAAACAGTGGAAAACACCACCTGCTATGCAGATTGATTCTAAAAAAAGCTATTCAGCCGTCATCAAAACAAACAAAGGCGATATCCACATCGAGTTGTTTGCCGATGCCGCTCCCATTACCGTCAACAACTTTGTGTTTCTGGCACGAGAAGGGTTTTACAATGGCGTCACCTTCCACCGCGTCATCCCCAACTTTGTCATTCAGGGTGGCGACCCCACCGGCAGGGGCAGCGGCGGCCCCGGCTATCGCTTCCAGGATGAAGTTGGCCCCTCGAACCCCCACAAGCACGGCACAGGCTACCTTTCCATGGCAAACGCTGGCCCCGGCACCAACGGCAGCCAGTTCTTCATCACCCATGCGCCACAGCCCCATCTGGACGGCAAACACACCGTCTTTGGCAAAGTCACCAAAAACATGGCTGTTGTCAACAGCATCAAGCAGGGCGACCACATGATTGATGTGGTCATTACCGAAGAATAGCAGCAAGGTATAAAGCCTTATTTCCTTGCTTGCAGGCAACAAGTGGCAAGTTGCAAGTCTGGTCGGCAAACATGATCTGCTACTTGCCACTTGTGGCCCATAAACAAACGATGGTGCGCTTTGACACCCCACGCACCACACCCATTAGTAGCTGATTGGGGATCGAGCCACCACTTCCGCCATAAACGCCACAAAATTTTTCACCCCACTGTCAATCACCGCCTTGCCATAAGCCAGGGTCGCTTTGCGGGCATCGCCCAATGCGCCGTTGGTGGTGTAGCGGTCAAAGCGATAGGGAACAGTAACCTGATATTTTTGCAGCGAGGTGCGGAAATTGTAGGTAAGCTCGGTCATTGCCCCCGCTGCCAGAGCCTCGGTTTTGACAATTTCGGGAGCGAGATACATTGCCACCGACGTTTCCCATTCGCAGGCGTGGCCGATAATCCCTTCAATGCCATGCTCCTTGTCCAGCCCGGCATCGGCAAAGTAGAGATAGAGACCGGAGCCGATAAAAGCGGGAGCCAGCTCTTCCTGAATCCGCACCACGGCATCCCCCAGCGGGGCGATGTTGCCGCCGTGGCCGTTGACAATCATGAACCGTTGGAAGCCGTGTTGTTGCAGGGACGCAACCACTTCAACAAGGGTTTGGATAAAGGTGTCGGAGCTGAGGGTGATGGTGCCGGGGAAGTTCATGTGGTGGTGGGAGACACCCCAGGGCATGGGGGGAGCCACAAGCAGTTTGGGGTAAGCGGCGGCACTGGCGCGGTAGCAAAACTGGGTGGCTCCGGTGATGTCCATACTGAGGGACAGGTTGGGGCCGTGCTGTTCGTTGGAGCCAACGGGGATTAGAACCGCTTCTACTTGGTCACGGATGGCATCTACTTCGGGCCAGGAAAGATTGGCAAGGATAAGGGGTTTGTTTTCAGACATGGTACACCTCCTCGGAAATGGGACGCGGACGAACACGGACGAACGCGGAGAGGGATGTGTTGTCGGTTGTGACATTTCCGAACTGATAAAATGAACAGACAATTGATTGAACTATACCTGATTTTGCCAAAACGGGGGGACGCAAACAAAACGGGTGTAATGCTTGCCCGTGGTGGGAGAATGGCATAAAACTGGGCAACTATCATGGATCTGTTATGACGCTGGTGTTTAAAACAGACCATTACACTGTGTTTTATGAGTAACCAATTTGACATGATTATCGCGGGGGGTGGGGTGATGGGCTGCGCCATTGCCTATAACCTGCTTAAAATGAATGATCGGCTGCGGGTGTTGGTGGTCGAAAGGGATTCGACGTATGTCAAATCTTCTACCGTGCTTTCCGATGGCAACATTCGCACGCAGTTTAACATCCGCGAAAATATCGCCATCTCGCAATATGGGCTGGAGGTTTTGGCACGTTTTGCCGAGGAGATGGCGACTGACGAGCATGTGCCGGATATTGCCTTTCGGCAGCAGGGGAATATTTTTGTGGTGAATGAGGCGGGGCGAAAAACGGCCGTTTCTGGTCTCGCGCTGCAAAAAAGCATGGGCTGCACCGTTGAATGGCTTAACGGTGACCAAATCAGCCAGATCCACCCACTTTTTGCCCCCGCCGATGCCGTGGGCGGCTGCTATGGCCCCTATGACGGCACCATGTCGCCGCTGGACGTGCTGCTGGGCTACCGGCGCAAGGCGATTGCGCTGGGGGCGGTGGTTTTGCAGGCGGACGTGGCGCGGCTGCGGCAAACGGCCGGCCGTATTCACGGCATTACCCTCGCCGACGGCACAGAGTACACGGCTCCCGTGGTGGTCAACGCCACCGGTGCCTGGGCCAACCGGCTGGGCGAAACAGTGGGCATCACACTGCCCATCGCCCCCACCAAACGGCAAGTCTACGCCATCGAAACCGACCTTCATTTTGACCGTATTTTGCCGCTGATGCTGCTCCACACCGGCCAATATTTGCTGCACGAGGGAAACGGCCGTTTTGCCACCGGCGGCGCCCTCCCCAGTGACCCCATCACCTACGACGACTTTAGCTGGAGCCAAAGCCGCTTTGAGGAGCAGCTTTGGGAAGGACTCATCACCTACTTCCCGGCACTGGATCGCCTCAAAGTCACCAACGGCTGGGCTGGCCTCTACGCCGTCAACACCTTCGACGGCAACGCCATTCTGGGCGAATGGCCAGAACTGCCGGGGCTGTTCCTGGCAAACGGCTTCTCCGGCCACGGTTTCCAGCAGTGCCACGCCGTCGGCCGCTATCTGGCCGAACGCATCCTCCAGCAGCCCCATGCCCTCGATTTGTCCATCTTCTCGCCGCAGCGCATTCTGGACAACAAGCCGGTGTTTGAAAACCCGGAGCGGATTGTTTAGTGGAAGATTGAGGATTGGAGATTAGAGATTGGAGATTGGAGACTTTCATCAATCTCCAATCTCCAATCTCTAATCTCTACCTAGATGAGGTTTTATGCCCAACCAATACCCAACTATCAACAACAAAGTCGTCATTGTCACCGGGGCGGCCAAAGGCATTGGCCGTGCGATTGCCGAGCGTTTTGGCGCGGCGGGAGCGCGGGTGGTGGTGAATGATGTGGAGGAGGTGGGAGGAACGGCCGTTTCCCACCACATCACCCAACAAGGCGGCACCGCCCTCTTCTGCCACGCCGATGTCGCCGACAAGAGCCAGGTGGATGCCCTGTTTGACCAGACGATGGCACAATTTGGCCGCGTAGACGTGCTGGTCAACAACGCCGCCATCGTCAGCCCCAATTTGCACTTTCTGGAAGCCGACGAAGCGTGGTGGCGGCGCATCATTGACGTGAATTTAACCGGCGCATTTTTGTGCGGCCACCGCGCCGCCCACATCATGGCGCAGCAGGGGGACGGGGTGATCATCAACCTCTCCTCCGGCGGAGCCAGCCGCGCTCATCGTGGCTTCACCGCCTATGACGCTTCCAAAGGGGGGATTGAGGCGTTGACGCGGGCGATGGCACTTGATTTAGCCCCCTACGGCGTGCGCGTCCACAGCCTGGTGCCTGGCTCCATTGACACCGCCAACCTGGACGAGGCAACGCGGCGGCAGCGCGGCGAAAACATCCCGCTGGGGCGGGTGGGCGACCCCGACGAACTGGCCGGCCCTGCCCTCTTTCTCGCCTCCGACGATGCCCGCTATATGACCGGCCACTGTCTTTTTGTGGACGGGGGAATGCTGGCGCAGCAGCGATCAACGGCCGTTGATATTTTCCCCCTCAGCCGTTTTCCTGAAATTAGTAATCGGTAATCAGTAATCGGTAATCAGTGAACCGATAACTGATAACTGATTACCGATTACTGATTACTTCCCCAAACATGACCCAAACCTACCGTGCCGGTGCCGACATTGGCGGTACCTTTACCGATATTATTGTTGTCAACAGCGAAACCGGAGCCTTTGCCATTGGCAAGGTGCTGACCAGCACCGACGACCCCTCCCGCGCCGTGGAAGAAGGGCTGGCCGACACCCTCAGCCGCTTTGGCGTGACCGCCGATGAGGTGCAGCACCTGATTCACGGCACCACGCTGGTCACCAACGCCATGATTGAGCGCAAGGGAGCCAAAACCGCCCTGCTCACCACCCAGGGGTTCCGCGATGCCGTGGAAATTGGGCGGGAGACGCGCTATGACCTGTATGATTTGATGCTGGAGCAGCCGCGCCCGCTGGTGCCGCGCTATTTGCGCTTCGACGTGCCGCAGCGCACCCTCTCCGATGGTGAAAGCTATGCGCCGTTGGACGTGGCGTATGTTGAAAAGCTGACAGCCGAATTAGCGGCCAACGGCATCGAGGCGATTGCCATCAGCTTTCTCCACAGCTTCACCAACCCGGCCGATGAGCGGGCGGCGCGGGTGGCGGTGGCGCGGGTGGCTCCCCACCTGCGCGTCTCCATTTCGTCCGATGTGGTGCCGGAAATTCGGGAGTTTGAGCGCACCTCGACGACAATTGCCAACGTTTATGTGCAGGCACTGGTGGAGAAATATGTGCGCCAACTGGAGAACCGGCTGGCGGCGCTGGGCTTCACGGGCAACTTTTATTTGATGCTGTCGAGTGGGGGGATTGCGACGGTGGAAACGGCCGTTCTTCACCCCGTCCGCCTGCTAGAATCTGGCCCAGCCGCCGGCGCGTTGGCCGCCAACGCCTACGGTATCGCCAGCGGCCACCCTGACCTCATCTCCTTTGACATGGGCGGTACGACGGCCAAAATTTGCGTCATTGACAAAGGGCAGCCGCTGATTGCCCACCAGTTTGAGGTAGACCGTATCTACCGCTTCAAAAAGGGGTCGGGGCTGCCAATCAAAATCCCGGTCATCGAACTCATCGAAATTGGCACCGGCGGCGGCTCGATTGCGCGGGTGGATGCGCTGGGGCTGCTCAAAGTCGGGCCAGACTCATCCGGTGCCGACCCCGGCCCCGTTTGTTACGGGCGCGGCGGCGAGGAGCCAACCGTCACCGATGCCAACCTGATTTTGGGCTATCTCGACCCCGCCTACTTTCTCGGCGGGCGGATGACACTGGATATGGAGAAAACGCGGCAGGTGATCCAGCAGAAAATTGCTGACCCATTGGGGCTGTCGCTGGAAGAGGCGGCGTGGGGAATTTACCAAATTGCCAACGAAAACATGGCAAATGCCGCCCGCGTCCACGCCCTGGAGCGGGGTAAAGACCCGCGCCGCTTTCCGCTGTTTGCCTTTGGCGGCGCTGGCCCCGTCCACGCCTACCGCATCGCCCTGTCGCTGGGGTCGCCGCTGCTGCTGGCACCGTTGGGGGCAGGGGTAATGAGTACCGTCGGCTTCCTGTCGGCACCGCTGGCGTTTGATTTTGTCCGTTCGTGGGCGGTGGAGCTGCGCGACATTGACTGGGCGCGAGCCAACGCCCTGCTGGGGGAGATGGAGGCCGAGGGGGAGACGCTGCTGGTCAATTCGGGCGTGGCTCCGGCCGATATTAGACATCGGCGGGAGGTGGATATGCGCTATGTGGGGCAGGGGCATGAGATTCGGGTGCCGCTTCCCGCCGGAACGCTGACCGAAGTGACGCTGCCGGTACTCAAGGCGGCGTTTGACAAGGTGTATCAGGAGCTTTACGAACGGCTGGGCCCGCCGGTGCCGCTGGAAATCATTAACTGGCGGGTGGTGTCGGCCGGCCCTGCGCCGGACGTGGCGCTGCAAATTGCTGCCAGCGACGGGGCGGTGACGGTGGCCGAGACGCAAAAGGGAACGCGCCCGGCGTATTTCCCGGAGCTGGGTGGCTTTGTGGAAACGCCCATCTATGACCGCTACCGAATGCGGCCGGGGATGGCGTTTACGGGGCCGGCGATTGTGGAGGAGCAGGAGTCTACGGTGATTGTGGGTGGAAACGGCCGTTGTGCCATAGACGACCACTACAACCTGGTGATTGAGATGGTGGTGGATGCTTGACCGGGCGATATAGTGGGTGAATGTGGTGTGTGCCGGGTTTTAGTACCTTAATGATGAAGTTCTTGTAAGCAAAACAAGAACTGACACAGAGTTTCACAGAGGGAAGAGAGAGTTTCACAGAGAAAGCAAGAAAACATTTTTCTCTGTGTCTTCTCTGTGAATCTCTGTGTAACGTTTTTGGTTCTGGCTCGTCCAGGTTATGGGAAAAACGGCCGTTTTGATTCTAACGACTAGGCGCATCTTGTCGTTGGAATATCGTGAGCAGAAAAATGGATCAACGATTGATCACTAAAAAAGCTGAAATACGCGAGGTCGCTGCAGCATTGTGTGCCGAGGGGAGCCGTCAAAACTGGTCGGCGTTTTGGCCGATCATGGAGACTGATCTGCTGGCGCACAAGGTTAAATTTCCGCTGTTGGAGTTTGTGGCTCAAACCTTGTTTGGCTGCTTGGACGATGGTGAACAGCTTGAGGTGGTGACAAAGCTGTTTGGCCGTGTGGAAGACGGGAGCAGTGTTGTTGCCGGGAAGTTGCTGCAATTGCGTTTGCCCTTGCAATTTGCTCAGTCGTTTGAGTTGGCTGTTGGTGGCATTGTGGCGGGTGATACGTGGTATCACTGTGATCATCTTGGTGAGCGGGTTTTGGGTCATGGCTTGCTGACGAACCCGAAGGGGGCGATGCCGCTGCTGTCGGCCTGTTTGCACCATGAGAACAGTTGGGTGCGGCGGGGGGTGGGGGTGGCGGCCCATTATGCAACCAAGAAGGGGTTGCCCAAGCCAGAGGTTGAGGCGGTGTTGACTTTGCTGCTAACGGTGGCGGGGAGTTCAGATTATCAGGTGCAGCGCGGGGTTGGTTGGGGGTTGAAAACGATTGCAAAGTTTTATCCTGACCTGATGAAAACCTATTTGGTGCGCTTGCCCCCGGGTGGGGTGAGCCAGCCTGTGATGGGTAAGATTGAGACGGGGTTGAAAACGGCCGTTTTTAAACAAACAGCGGCAAAAAGCTAATGCCTACCTTTACCGAAAAGCAATTTAGCTCGATCCTGAACAAAAAGAAGTTGATTGATAGCTGGTTTTGGGATCGCTACACCATCAATCCTTATAACGGCTGTCTTTTTGGCTGTGTGTATTGTGATGCGCGGAGTGGGCGGTATCGGATGCCGGAAGATTTTGAGAATGATATCGTTGTCAAACAGCAGGCGGCCGAGATGCTTGATTTGCGGCTGCGCCGGGCGCGAACGTTGTTGCCGGATGTGGTTGGGTTGGGTACGGTCACGGACAGTTATCAGGGGGCAGAGAAGGTGTATGAAAACGGCCGTAAAATTCTTGAGGTATTAGCTCGCCATGCGTACCCCGTCCACATTGCTACAAAATCCAACCTGGTGCTGCGTGATGCCCCTCTGCTTGACGCTGTTGGTGCCAAAAGCTGGTGTTCGGTTTCTGTGACGATCACGACGCTACAGCCTGAAATTGCCAGATTTCTTGACCACCGTTCGCCCAGCCCGCAGCGGCGATTGGACACCATTGCCCAGCTAAAGGCCGCCACAAAGCACGTTCAGGTCGGGCTGCTGCTCATCCCGCTTGTCCCCTTCCTGACCGATGATGTGGCTGACCTGGAGCAGATGTTTCAGGCGGCGCAGGCGGCTGGGGCTGATTATCTTATTTTTGGTGGCGGGATGACGATGCACGATATGCAGGCTCGCTGGTTCTTGACCCGTTTGCAGCAAGAATACCCCGAACTGGTGCCCAAATATGCCGAACTTTATCAATTTACGCCAGGGGGTGCGGTTTATGACGGGCAAATGGCTCCTCCAGCGGCTTATACCCAGCCGCTTTACGATGTTTTGTTGGGGTTGAGCGAAAAATATGGCTTGCCCTGGCGAATGCCTCGCTTTATTCCGCAGGATTTCCGGCGGGTTAATTATTTGGTGGCGGAAAAGCTGCTGAATGAGGCCCGCTTGCGGCAAATGCGAGGAGAGGCGTGGGAAACCTTCTTTTGGGCGGGGCAGAATATTCAAAATTTGGGTGAGTCATTAACGGCCGTTTGTAAACGCGGAGAACTGACCAAGATTCGCAATGTGCGCGGCGCGATCAAAAATTTGGTGCAAGAATACGTCGGTTTATATACTGACACAGCAAACTAACTGGCTCTCACGCCTGAAGGTGGCGCGGGTAGCTTTTTTGCCGCTGGGGGCGGATATGGCCGTTGACCGGCCGGTGATTATGGAGTCTACGGTGATTGTGGATGGAAACGGCCGTTGTCACATAGACCCACATCATAATTTGGTGATTGAAATGGTAATAGAGGATTGAAACGCGGAGAGTTTGCTAATTTAGTAATTTAAGCGGTTAACACCATTACGGATCATGCTTGAAGGCTTCTGTAGCGCTATGACATCTCAAACAGACAGGTTAGCATATATTTTGACAGGCCCTTGTGGCGTCGGTAAGTCCACGATTGCTGATTTGATGGCCTCTAGCTATGAAATCACTCATCTTGAATTTGACAAAATACGATTAAATGACGCGAAAAAGCGAAAGGGAATTGTTTCTCCTTGCTCGATTAGCTTTTTAGATTTGGAAAGATGTTTGAAAGAAGCTTTAACACAGTATGCACAAGGTTTTGTATTGGATGTAGGCGGTGATTCAGTTTTTCGGCAGGATAAAAACAACGACGAGCGGTTACAGCAAATGCTTTGGCTTAAGAGTTTTTTTGGAGCGCAGGTTGTTGTACTATTTGCCCAAAACAGATTTTGCAGCAAAGATTTTTAGCAGTTAAGGATCGTCAGGTGCTAGAGTTTGACAAGGTTTGGGAATCTTGGATTAACGTGGAAACGGCCGTTTATGACCACTACCAAATGCAGCCGGGCATGACGTTTACCGACCCGGCTATAACCTGGTGATCGAATGCTTGACGAACAACAGCCAACATGCTATATTGCCGTCCCATGAAAAAAGGTACCCCTTTCTTTAGCTTCTATTTTTATTTTTCGCCGCCACCCACGCCGCAACTGTTGCGACCGGGGACGGCCTCTTTTGGCTAACAGAAGCTGAGACAGGCAATCACCCAGAGTTTTTAACAAGACGCGGCATCACAGCCGCGTCTTTTTTTTGTCATTCACTTTTTTGGAGGAAATTATGCAACAACATGGATCAGCCCCCCTTGCCGAACAACGGCCGTTTGCCTGTCGCGGCGTGCGTGGCGCCACCACCGTCAGCCGTAACGACCCGGAAGAAATTTTGGCAGCCACCCGCGAACTGCTCCACAGCATCTTGCGCGTCAACGAGATGGAAGTAGAGGACATTGCCAGCATCTACTTTACCACCACGGTTGACCTCAACGCCGTCTATCCGGCCGTTGCCGCCCGGCAGTTGGGCATGTTTGACACAGCACTCATTTGCGGCCACGAAATGCAGGTTCCCGGCAGCCTGCCGCTCTGCATTCGGGTGCTAATTCATTGGAACACCACGCGCACGCAAAAAGAAGTGGGTCACGTCTATCTAAACGAAGCCAAATCCCTGCGCCCGGATCGTAAGAGTTTGCCACCAATCCAGCCAGAGCAGGTGTCACCCGTGGTGGCTGCTGTTAAAATGTTAGCAACGATGCTTTAACTGTTTATCGAGATTGGAGATTGGGGATTAGAGATTGGAGATTGAAACGAGTCAATCTCTAATCTCTAATCTCTAACTTCCGCTTTTAAGGAGCGTCTGTCATGATTGTGATCATGAAACCGGGAGCAACGATGGCTGAAAAAACGGCTATCATTGCCCGTGCCGAAGAGCATAACTGCAAGATACATTTGTCCGACGGCAGCGAGCGAACGATTATTGGGGTCATTGGCAACGTGCGTCCCATGGACCGCGACCAAGTGGAGCGAATGCCCGGTGTCGAGCGCGTGGTGCCAATTCTCAAGCCGTTTAAGGTTGCTAGTCGGGAATTCAAACCCAACAACACCATTATTTCGGTTGGCGATTACGATATTGGCGGCGGCGAGCTGGTGATCATGGCCGGGCCGTGTGCGGTGGAAAGCCGCAGTCAGATTTTGGAAACGGCCGAAGCGGTGAAGGCAGCGGGTGCCCACATGCTGCGCGGTGGTGCATTCAAACCACGCTCCTCCCCCTATTCATTCCAAGGGCTGGGAGAACAAGGGTTAAAATATTTGGCCGAGGCGCGTGAGCTGACGGGTATGCCGATTATTACCGAGGTGATGGAGCCGGCGCTGGTGCCGATGATTTGCGAATATGCTGATATTTTGCAGATTGGGGCGCGAAATATGCAAAATTTTGCCCTGCTGCACGCCGTGGGCAAGTCGCACCATCCGGTAATGCTGAAGCGGGGCATGAGCAGCCTGATTGAAGAGTGGCTGATGAGCGCAGAGTATATTTTGAGCCACGGCAACACGAAGGTGATGATGTGTGAGCGGGGGATTCGCACCATTGAGACGGCGACGCGGTTTACCTTTGATGTGAATGCGATTCCGGTGCTGAAGCAGTGGACGCATTTGCCAGTGATTGCCGACCCTAGCCACGGGACGGGCAAGTGGGAGTTTGTGGCGGCCATTGCGCGGGCGGCGGTGGCGGCCGGTGCCGATGGGCTGATTATTGAGGTACACCCCCGCCCCGATGAGGCGATGTCGGATGGGGTGCAGTCGCTGAAGCCAGAGAAGTTTGCTCGGCTGGTGCAGGAGATTAAGGGGATTGCGGCGGCGATTGGGATGATGGTGGCGGAAACGGCCGTTTCTGCTTAGCTGCCTGGCGGTAGGACAAGTTTGCAAACTTGTCCTACATTTTCAAGGAAGAGAAAGCATTGCATTTTGACATTCATCAAACATACCCGGCTCCGGGGCCGGGGCCGGTGGGGTTGGCGTGGGACGGCCGTTTATTGTGGAACGCCGACTTTGTGCTAGGCAAAATTTTCCGCGTCAACCCCGACACCGGTGAGTCAACCACGTCGCTGGTTTGTCCGGGCAATTTGAGCGGGCTGGCGTGGAACGGCCGTTTCCTTTGGCAATCGCTCCACGACGGCGGCGCACTCAGCCGCATCAACAGCCACACCAACGACTTTGACCAGACGATCATGGTACATGAGCATGGCTGGCTTTCGGGGTTGGCGTGGGATGGCAAACTACTGTGGGCAGCCTCGCAGCAGCACGGCAAGCTGTTTGCCATTGACCAGGAAAGCGGCGAGGTGGTGCGGGAAATTCCCGCACCGGTCGCCATTGGCGGGCTGACATTTCATGAAGGAACGCTGTGGGCCGGCGTGCCGGAGACGATGCGCTTTCACGCCGACGAGCAGCGGTTTGAGTGGGTCAGTGCCACGCCAGGCTACGCCCTGGTGCAGCTTGACCCGGCCGATGGGCAAATTTTGGCTCGCTTTACGCTCGATTTCCTCCCCATGGGGCTGGCCTGGGTGGGGCTGGATTTGTGGATGAGCCATGCGGGGGGGAGACGGTTGGTTAACGGCCGTTTAAACTCGCCATCGCCTCCACGGCAGCAGCGGGTTTAATTTACATTCTTGCAACCCCAGTTTATACTGTCAAGCAGATCAAGGCTGTAGACGGATAAAGGTACGGTGACTCATGACATTTGCTCAACCTTATACCATTCCCAAGTTACGCAAACTGCCCAATTCCATGCCCGCCGATGGCTCGATGACGGTTGTTCTGGAAGAAGGTATTCCCATTTTTCGCGCAGCAACGGCCGTTCAGCATCGCATCGAATCTTTACTCGATAAACAAAAAACCGTTGGCCTTACCGGTGAAGAAAATGACGAACTAGATGAATACGAAATGCTCGATGACTATCTAAGCTATCTCAACCGCCTTGTACGCAACCTTCGTCAAGCCGATGACGCAGCGGTCTAAAATTTCGCTTGCAACACAAAGCCGCGTCCGTAGCCGTGCTCATGGTCTCTGTGAATATTGTCACACCATTGAAAAATGGCAGCTAATCCCATTTACAATTGACCACGTTATACCGCTTTCCAAAGGTGGAACCAACAACTTCAACAATCTTGCTCTCGCTTGTTTTCACTGCAACCGCTACAAAAGCAATCTCACAGAAGTCTTGGACGCAAAAACTAACACCCTCATTCCCCTTTTCAATCCTCGGCTGCAGCAATGGTCAGACCATTTTATTTGGGCAGCGGACAAACTTTACATTCTTGGCTTAACGGCCGTTGGCAAAATCACCATCGAGCAATTGCGACTCAATCGGGAGCGTATCATCAGAATTAGGGCGGCCGATTTACAAATCAACCGCCATCCCCCAGCAGGCGACCCTGTTACGGCCGATTCCCGGTAAACGCCTGCACCTCATCATAAATCGGCTTGGCAACAAACTCCGGCGTCACAAAGGTGTAGTAATCCATATAGCTTTTCACAGGAGCCGGAAAGCGGAAGACCCACAGCGCCATTGTCTCCACATACGGCCAGTTGGCCTCGGCATAGCGCAGCGCGTCGAGGGTGTAGGTGATGCGCTGCCCCGGTCGCACCGCCTGCGTCCAGCGCGGGTGGTCGTTCCAGCCCGTTTCGGTGATAAAAATTTTGGTGTCGCCGTCGCCGTGGCGCAGCATCACTTCGCGCACCAGCTCCACGCGGCGGAAGTTGAGCAGGTCGGGGGCGGGGTCAAACTCCGGCGGAAAGGTGAGGCCGTAGCTGTGAACAGCCAGCCCGTCAAAATAGGCTGCCGCCCCCGCCTCATACAGCCGATCCAGATAGACCAAATCGTTGAGACCCCAGGGTGAGCCGTCTGGCTCCAGCGTGGGTGCCAGTGCCCCGCCCAAAATTTGCATGTCGGGATTGGCGGCTTTAACGGCCGTATAAACCACCCGCAGCAGCTCCGCATAATCCGCCGCCGTTGCTGGCCGGTACCCCCACTCATAGCTCAAATTCGGCTCATTGCCCACAATGATGTAATCCACCTTGCCCCGGTACCGCGCTGCAAACGCCGCCGCAAAGGTGGCAAAATCATCATAGGCAGCCGCATCCAGATAGGTCAGCGGGGTGTCGGGGGGGCGCGCCCAGCTTGGCGTGAGGCCAAGACGGGCAATGACGCGCAGCCCCTGGGCGTGGGCGTGGTTGATAACCAAATCGGGGTGTTCCCAGGCAAAACCGCCGTGTTCGGCGTGGTAATAGGCCCAGGGGAAAAACTCAACGATGGTGTTGGCCCCCATTTCGCGCACCATTTGCAGCGTGCGCTGGATTTTCCACTCCTCTACCTCATCAGTGAGGCGGGTATGCACGCCAACAATGGGGTGGCTGGTGTGGACGGTGCGCGGCGGGCCGGGGGTGATGAGAATGGGGGCGGGCTGGATGAGCGACAAAAGCAGGCAAAAGGCCAGCAGCCGCCCACCCCAACTATAGTGGAGTAAGGTCACAAATTACACTATCACGCAAAGGCGCAAAAAGAAATTCCTTTGCGTCTTTGCGTGAGCCAATTTTGATACGTTGTCACGATCCGGCGGTGTCCAATTGGGACAGGTAGAACGTTACCCAGGCGTGAAGCTGGTTAAAAATTGCGTCAATGCGTTCGGCCGGCGGCGCGGCACGGTCTGGCAGGGGGGCGGGGACAAAGCGGGGGACGTGGCCGAGCCGAGTGAGAATTTCATGCTCAAGCTGGACGTTGAGGAGCTTGTTTTGGTAATCATGGATGACGCGGTGGAGCTTGGCTTCATCGGTGGCGGCCAAGCACGCCTGCGGCAGCCGCTCGATGAGGATGTGGAGGGGGAGGCGGACGGCCTGGCGCAAAATGTGGGCAGGGTGGGGTTTAACGGCCGTTAACACCTCCCCTCCCCAATCCAACCCATACCGCCGGAACACCACATCCAGCGGCGTTTCCCGCGCCAGCACAAGCTGAAGCTGTGGCACTGTCGCCACCTGCAACCCCGTGCAATCCGTCCCCAGCCCCGCCACCAGCGTCTGCCAATCCGTTTCCTGCAACAGCCGCCCATCCAGCGAATCGAAAACCAGCACCACCCGCCCTTGTTCGGTTTTGTAAAGGGCGTGCAGCCCCGGCAGTGGCGCATCGGCCGGGGAAACGGGGTTAGCAGACGGCCACAGATCGGCGGGAAGCTGGGCGAGCTGCTGGTTGAGTTGGTCGGTGAGGGTGGCAAGGTGGGAAACGGCCGTTTCATCCCCTGCCCCCAGCCGCTCCCGCAAAACCGCCAGTTCTGCCGCCGACAGCAGCGACGGGGCCAGCAGCAGCGACAGCTCATACAGCCGCGCCGCCAAATCGGCGGCCAACATCACGGCATCAGGTTCAGCGGGGAGGTTGTCCACCACGTTGCCATCGCCCCACAGCAATTGTGCCGTTTGCGGCCAGCAGGCGGCCAGCATGGGGTTGGCTTGCAGATAGCCGGGGAGAAGATCACGGCTGACGCAGGAAACGGCCGTTTCGACCCCCCATTGCGCCACCGGCTGCAGCCACATTTGCTGCGGCAAATGCGCCGTCACCAGCAACAGCCCCGGCCACGCGCCCGCGTCCCTGGTCAAGGCCACGCCCAGCTGCGTCACCACGGTGCCATCCAGCCAAAAAACCGCCTGCAATTCATCGCCCAGCATCTCTGCCAGCTTCCCGGTGCTATGTTTCAATTCGTTGTGCATGGGGGGATTATAAAGAATTTGGGCAGGATTTACAGGATTTTGGGCAGCACATTCCACGCAAAGGCGCAAAGACGCAAAGAAAAAGCCTGCTCGTTGCATCTTTGCGCCTTTGCGTGATCCTTCCCACCTTCGCGGCTGGGAGCAAAGGGGTGTATAATGAGACCATCATGAGACGCGGGAGAGTGTATGCGTATTTTTATCACCGGAGCCACAGGCTTTGCCGGGTCACATTTGGTTGATCAATTGCTTGCCGACGGCCACCAGCTTTTTGCCCTGGTGCGTTCTGTGCGACCCAACTTGCCCCAACACCCAAATTTTCAGCCGCTGGTGGGGGATTTGCTGGACGTGGCGGCGTTGAAAACGGCCGTTTTTGCCGCCCAGCCCGACATCATCTACCACCTAGCCGGGCAAGCCTACCCCGCCCGGTCGTGGGACGAACCGGCACAAACGATTGCTGCCAACACCATCGGCACGGTCAATTTGCTGGAAACGGCCGTTGCCTATGGCCGTCCCCGCGTCGTCGTTGTCACCAGCGCCGAAATTTATGGCTACGTCAGCCCCGGCGACCTGCCCCTGACCGAGGCCACCCACCCCGACCCGCGCCACCCTTATGGTGTTAGCAAAATGGCCGCCGGGCAGCTGGTGCGGCTCTACTGGCTGCGCCACCAGCTGCCCGTCATCGAAGCCCGCCCGTTCAACCACATCGGGCCGCGCCAGGCATTGGGCTTTGTGGTGCCAGATTTTGCCAGCCAGCTTGCCGCCATCAAGCTGGGCAAACAGGAGCCGCGCATTTGGGTGGGCAATTTGGATGCCCAGCGCGACTTTACCGATGTGCGTGACGTGGTGGGGGCGTATCAACTGCTGGCAAAAGCAGGAAAACCGGGGGAATCGTATCTGATTTGCTCTGGTCAGCCGGTGGCAATCCATTATTTGCTCAATACGCTGTCGGAGCTGGCGGCGACGACGGTGGAAATTATGTACGACCCGAAGCGGATGCGGCCGGCCGACATTCTTTGTCTTTATGGTAGCTACGCGAAGATTCAGCAGCATACGGGATGGAAACCGGCCGTTCATTTGCGCCAATCGCTGGCCGATGTGCTGGCGGAATGGGTGGAACGGTTATCAGTAAACAGTAAACAGTAATCAGTGACCAGTACTGATTACTGTTTACTGTTTACCGATTACTGAAAAAAATGGCTAAAGCAAAAAAAGAACGGCTCGACAAACTGCTGGTAGACCTTGACCTGGTTCCGACGCGCTCGAAGGCGCAGGGGCTGATTATGGCGGGGGAGGTGTTGGTGGATGGGCAGCGGGTGGACAAGGCAGGAACGGCCGTTTCGCCCACCGCCACCATCGAACTGCTGACCCCCATGCCCTACGTGGGGCGCGGCGGCTACAAGCTGGCGGGGGCGCTGGATGCGTTTGGAATTGAGGTAAACGGCCGTTTGGCCGCCGACGTAGGAGCCTGCACGGGGGGATTTACCGATGTCCTACTGCAACGCGGCGCGGTGAAGGTCTATGCCATTGACGTGGGCAGCCAGCAGTTGCACTGGAAGCTGCGGCAGGATGAGCGGGTGGTGGTGATGGAGCGCACCAACGTTCGCTATCTGGAATCGCTGCCGGAACCGATCAGCTTTGCCTGCATTGACGTGTCGTTTATCTCGCTGCGGCTCATTTTGCCGTCGGTGCAGCAGTGGCTCACGGCCGATAGCGACGTGGTGGCGTTGATTAAGCCGCAGTTTGAGGCGGGGCCGGAGAAGGTGGGCAAAGGGGGAATTGTGCGGGAAACGGCCGTTCACCGCCAAGTCCTCATAGACACCTTAACCTGGGCGCAGGCCAACGGCTTTGTGGTCAAAGGACTCATCCGCTCGCCCATTGAAGGAAGCAGCGGCAATGTGGAGTTTTTGGTTTGGCTACAGTTGGGAGATGATGAGGTAGGGGATTTAACGGCCGTTATCGCCAACGCCCTCACGTAGGGACAGTGCATACACCTTTCTCTTTTCTTATCCGCGAAAATCCGCTCCGATCCGCGTCATCCGCGCATCCATCTCCCTTCTCGCTACCCACTCACATCCAGCGCCTGCACAATGTCAGCCACAATATCATCGGGATGCTCCAGCCCCACCGACACTCGCACCAGCCCCGGCGTAATCCCCACCGCCAACCGCTCCGCCTCCGTTAGCGAGCTGTGGGTAGTGCTGGCGGGGTGCGTGGCAATGGTGCGGCTGTCGCCCAAATTGGCCGTCAGCGAACACAGGTGCAGCGCATCCAAAAAGCGGCGACCCTGCGCCACTCCCCCTTTTAGCTCCAACGTCACGATGCCACCACCGCGCCGCATTTGCCGCTTTGCCAGCTCATATTGCGGGTGTGAAGGCAGGTGGGGGTATTTGACAGAGGCAATTTGCGGGTGCTGCTCTAATGCAGCGGCCACCTTTTCCGCGTTGTCGCAGTGTCGCTCTACCCGAAGCGGCAGCGTTTCCAGGCTTTTGCTAAACATCCAGGCGTTGAATGGGGATAACGACGGCCCGGAATGGCGGGTAAAAAAGATCAAATCCTGCATCAGATCATTGTCGCCCACCAGGACGCCGCCAATGCCGCGCCCCTGGCCGTCAATGTATTTGGTGGCCGAGTGCATCACGATGTTGGCGCCAAAGGCGATGGGGTTTTGCAAGAGGGGGGTGGCAAATACGTTGTCAACCACGAGAATAATGCCCCGACTGCGGCAAAAATCCCCCAGCCAGGCCAGGTCAATGAGGTCAAGAGCGGGGTTAGACGGGGTTTCGACAATGCACAGCCGCGTTTGGGGACGCACTAGCTCTTCCCACGTCTCTGGCCGGGCGATTTCGGCGTAATCGTAGCTGATGCCCCAGCGGGGCAAGATGCGGCTGAGGATTTGGTGGGTAGAGCCGAAGACGGAACGGGAAGCGAGTACGTGGTCGCCGCTGTTGAGCAGCCCGGCCAGGGCGGAAAAAACGGCCGACATGCCGGAAGCAAGGGCGATGCCGGTGTCGGCACCTTCGAGCTGGCACATTTTGGCAACAAATTCGTCCACGTTGGGGTTGCCATAGCGGGTGTAGATTTGACCTTCGGCTTCTTTGGCAAAGAGGGCGCGGGCGTGTTCGGCGCTCTCAAAGGTGAAGCTGGAGGTCATGTAGATGGATGAGGCGTGTTCCCGATGGCCGGAGGCGGGGGTTTGGGTGCGAATAACGGCCGTTTCTAAATGTTGTTTCTGTTCAGGCATACAACTTATTGGGAATTAGAGATTGGAGATTGGAGATTGGCGTGTCATTCGCAATCTCTAATCTCCAATCTCCAATCACGATTTATTTTTTAACCAAAGCGTCACACTTTCCCCAGCGATACGCTTTAACGCTAGGGCAATACGGTTTTCAGGGTCAAGGGCATCCCAGTAGGTGGCTAGAAGCTGCGGCGGCGTGCCGGAAAGGGGCAGCAGCAAGGGATCGCCGCCAAAGCTGGGGAGCGGGTTGCCGTCGCCCATGTAGGTGGTCAGGCCGTAGCCATAGCCGGGCAGCGGCGCGGCCGGCCGATACGTAAACCGATCCGTTTGGGCGGGGTCGAGCAAATTGGCTTTGAGAATGCTGAGGGTCAGCGGGTGGGGGGCGGCCGGCCGCACCATGCCGCTGATGCGCGGGGTGTAGTTGGGCGCATCCGGCTCCCGCTCCCGCGTTTGCAACGCCGCGTCAAAGCTGCCACCCGCCTGTAGGCTGTCGTAAATGGTGCGTGTCTGGTCGCCGTTGCTCACCAAATAAACGCCGGGCAAATCGAGCATCGCTTCATAAATAATCAGGCTGGGGTCGGCCAGCAGCGACGGGTCAACGGCTTCGGTGCGGAGCGTGCTACCCTGGGCCACAAAGTGCCGGTTGCGGCTGTTAGGGCTGCGCCCCATAATCCAGTACAAAATCAGCCACGCGCCATCATCGCCGCGCCCAACCACTAGACCCCGGCCGGGATAGGCGTTTTGGCGCAGGTGGCGTTCAAAATTTTGTTGGGCAATGTTGTGCATGGTTATAAAAAATGGGACGCAGATGCACCTGATTTTCCTGATAAAAAATCAGGTGCATCAGGTAAATCTGCGTCCCGTTTCTTGATTAATGATGGAACAGGCGCAGGTCAGTGCAAGCCATGACCATGCCGTATTCGTTACATGCCTCAATGACGACATCATCGCGGACGGAGCCGCCGGGCTGGATGACGTAGCTTACGCCGCTTTGGGAGGCGCGGTCTATGCTGTCGCGGAAAGGGAAAAAGGCATCGGAGCCAAGCACTACGCCGCTTTGCTGGGCAAGCCATGCTTGTTTTTCGGCGGCGGTGAGGCGCAACGGCCGTTCTGTAAAACTTTCCAGCCAGTACCGTTCCTCCGCTGGGGAAAGCGTGTCGAGTAAAAACTGGTCAATGGCGTTGTCGCGCTCTGGTCGGCCGATTTTTTCCCGAAACGGCAGTGATAAGACGCGGGGATGCTGGCGCAGAAACCAACTGTCGGCCTTGCTGCCTGCCAGACGAGTGCAGTGAATGCGCGACTGCTGCCCTGCCCCTATGCCAATGGTTTGGCCGTCGTAGGCGTAGCAAACGGAGTTGGACTGGGTGTATTTGAGGGTGATGAGGGCGATGAGCATATCGCGCCGGGCGGTTTCGGGCAGGGTTTGGTTGGTGGTGACAAGGCGTGGCAAAACGGCCGTTATTTCCTCATCATTCCGCCGCTGCCCAAACGCCACCCCAAAGACCTCCCTCGTTTCCGTCTCCGGCGGCTCATAGGCGGGGTCAATCTGGATAATGCGGTAGCTGCCCCCCTGTTTTTGCCGCAGCAGTGCCAATGCCTCCGGCTCATAGCCGGGGGCAATCACGCCGTCGGACACTTCCCGCCGCAGCAGGTGCGCCGTTGACAGATCCACCACGTCGCTGAGGGCAACCCAGTCGCCAAACGAGGAAACGCGGTCGGCACCACGGGCGCGGGCGTAGGCGGTGGCAAGGGGGGAAAGCTCGATGTTTTCGACGAAGCAGGCGCGGCGGAGTGTGGGGGAGAGGGGGTGGGAAACGGCCGTTCCTGCCGGACTCACATGCTTAAACGAAGCGGCGGCTGGCAGCCCCAAGGCTTGTTTTAGTTCACGCACCAACTGCCAGCCGTTGAGCGCGTCCAGTAAATTGATATAACCAGGCTGTCCGTTTAGCACCGTCAGCGGCAGCTTGTCCGGGTGTGCTACCCAGGCCGGTGCCTGATGGGGGTTACAGCCATAGCGAAGTTCTAATTTATCCATGCCCATGTTTTAGCAAACAACGACGGCAAGGGCAATGGAGAATGGAGATTGAGAGCTTGGGAACGAGGATTAAATAAGTTACGCCAGAAGTTCTTGAGTGCTGAACTTCTGGAACTATAATGGACTAGGAAATTCGGACAGAAAAAACGGAAAGTTTAAGGTAGATTGGAGAACATGAGAAAACAATATCCACCTACCCTTAAAGCCAAAATTGTCCTTGAACTGCTGAAAGAAGAAAAAACAGAGACCGAAACAGCAGCGCACTAAGGAAGTGTAAACGAAGCATAGGATAGACGAGATTTACACGGCAACCCCTTTTTATGGCTCACGCAAGGTGACGGCACAGCTCAAGCAGGAAGGGTTCACGCTTTGCCGTCAAACGGTCAAACATTACATGCGGGAGATGGTAAAGTCGCGGTCGGTAATGGTTTGCGTGGGCGTGGTGCGGTAGCTGCCAAACGGCCGTTAACACCCAGCAACCCCGCCACTTGCCCCACCAGCACAAAGACGACGGACGACCAACGACCGACGACGGAATGAATGGGGGAAAACGGCCGTTTCTCCCCAAAGTTTTTAAAGTGCAAAAGTTCCAGATTCTTGCATGGTCTCAAAAACGGCCGTTTTCCCCCTGCCCCCCTGCTCCCCTGCCCAAAAACGGCCGTTCCTTCCCCAAAAAATCTCGCAACTACCGATGAACACAGATGAAAACAGATAAGAATCCGTGTTTATCTGCGTTTATCTGTGGTTTCAAAAAACGGCCGTTTCTGCCCAAGAGACAACCGACGACCGACGACGGGATGAATGAGGGAAAAACGGCCGTTTTTCCCCAACCCACCCCCCACGCCCCACTTCCCCCTACCTCCCCACCCGCCCCGAATCCCGATCCACCATCAGCCCCGACACATCCACCGCCTCAAAATCCGCGCCGCGAATCACATCCATCTCATGCAGTTGGTCATTGTCCCACCGCGCATCCGGCGTGCCGGAGATGTACCAAGCGGAGCCATTATCGGCCAGGATGAGGCCATACCGCTTCATCGCCCGCAAAATCACCTGCACATCGGGCGAAAAGCCGGAAATATCATAGTTGGCACGCAGCCGCAGCCGTAGCCCCATTGGCGGATAGTTGGCTCCCGTGAGGCTGGACGCATGGTGACGCGCCGGCCACAGGTGCGCCGCCTGCGTTTCCGGGGCAGTAAAGCGAATGGCGTGGCGAATTTCCCCACTGGCAACCTCGTCATAGCGCACCAGGCCGGGCAAAATCGGCAGCCCGGCGGCATCGGCCGATGTCCACCCTTCTGGGCGCAGGGCGTGGGAGTTGAGGTCATAAACGGCCCCGTTGCCCGCTTCCCAGCCGCTGCCCGCCTGCGGGAAGGCACTGTATAGCTCAAATAGCTTGCACGTTCCCTCTTGCAGCACCAGCACATGCCGGTCGCCGTCCCCGTCGGGGCCGCCCTCAACAGGAGCGCCAGGGGGGATGGGGTAGGGGCCGGGGTCGCTTTCTTCCGGCCACCAAACAAAGGTGATGGGGACGTTTGGCTGGCCGGCCGGTACGGTAATAAACGGAATGCCAATAGGGCTGTTGGAACCAGGCGGCCATACACCAGAGCCAAAGTCGGCGTGGACAGTGCGGCTGGCACCAATGGTGTTGATGTAGCCGGCCGACCTGGCATGAACAGGCAGCGTATCAACGGGGGTGTTCCAGATGTTGTCGCCGGGGAAGATGTTGCACCCGCCGATTTGCGGCGGCGGCGTGCCAGAGCGGGTGATGAGGGGGAGGTAGCTGTTTCCTGTGGCGCGGGTGTGGGCATAAACGGCCGTTATTCCCCCCACCACCAGCACCCCCCACATTACCCACGGTAGCCATCGTTTTGTAAACATATACCTTTACTCCATGTGAATCCACAATAGCTGCTCAAGACGATAGCAACAGTAATGAGACAGGGGCAACAAGTCAAGAGCCAATTGGGTAGCTACCCATGCAACCTGTTTGCAAACCGACTTCCGTAGCATACAATTCCCCCTCATGACGACTTTTGCAATCCGTCCCTATCACCCCACCGACCTCACCGCCTTGTACCGCATTTGCTTGCAAACGGGTGATCATGGTCGTGATGCCACACTGCTGTACCGTGACCCCGACCTGTTGGGGCATCTGTATGCGGCTCCTTATGCCGTGTTTGAGCCAGATTTGTGCTTTGTGTTGACCCGCAATCATGTTCCTTGTGGCTATGTTTTGGGTACGCGAGATTCGGTGGTGTTTGGCGAACGGTGCGAGCGTGACTGGATGCCGCCGCTGCGGGTGCGCTATCCGCTGCCCGACGCCACCGATCCTTCGTCTGATGCGTGGGCCACACGCCACATTCACGCCAGTGCGCTGGTGCCTGATGCAGAGCTGCAAGCGTATGTGGCAAATTACCCGGCGCATTTGCACATTGATTTGCTACCAGAGGCGCAGCGGCAAGGATGGGGGCGCAAGCTGATGGAGCGGTTTTGGGATGCACTGCGGGAGGTGGGAAAAACGGCCGTTCATCTGGGGGTTAGCCGCAGCAATCCCCGTGCCGTCGCCTTTTACAAAAAGCTCGGTTATCGCCCCGTTCATCAATACCCCAAGGCTATTATGTTTGGTATCAAGCTGCCGCCAGTAACCAGTAACCAGTAACCAGTAATCGGTAATCAGTATTGGTTGCCGCTTACTGATAGCTACTATGGCTTCCAGATTCTCCCAGCAATTTTCCCACCGCCACGTCATTTTGCCGGTCATCCATGTAGTTGATCTGGCACAGGCAGAGCGCAACGCCCGTATTGCCTATGATGCCGGGGCGGATGGCGTTTTTCTAATCAACCACGATATTTCTTCGCAGGCTTTGCTGGCTGTGTATGCGGAATTAACGGCCGTTTTTCCCCACTGGTGGCTCGGTGTCAACTGTCTCGATCTGGACGCTGCCGCCACCTTTGCCGCCGTGCCGCCGGGCATGGCCGGGGTGTGGGTAGACAACGCCGGGATTGACGAAACCCGCACCGACCAGCCCGCTGCCGAGCGGGTGCGGCAGGCACAGCAGCAGCACGGCTGGACTGGTCTCTACTTTGGCGGAGTGGCGTTTAAATACCAGCGTGAGGTGGCAGATTTGGAGTGGGCGGCACAAACGGCCGTTTCCTGGATGGATGTCATCACCACCAGCGGCCCCGGAACCGGCCATGCTGCTTCCGTCGCCAAGATTCGCACCATGAAACAAGCCATCGGCAGCCACCCTTTGGCAATTGCCAGCGGCATCACCCCCGAAAACGTGGGCGACTATCTGCCCCACGCCGACTGCTTCCTCGTTGCCACCGGCATCAGCCACCGCTTTGACCAGTTCGACCCTGCCCGCGTGCAGGCCCTTGTGCAGCGCATTCGCGCTGGCATCCAGAAACCTTAACCCCAAACAATAGGCAAAAACAGGACGCAGATTACCTGTACACGCAGCGGTTGTGCCACAACCCTTGCCTGATGGAAGAGCCAAATCAGGTAAATCAGCGTCCTATTTTTGCGCCCCATGATCAAGGAGGCGCGTTGCGCGATTTGACCACAATTACCCGCCGGCCGCTGCGCCGTTTGCTCCAGCTCGACCAACCCGTCCAGCTTTTAACCCCCGCCGAAGCCGAAATTGAGCGGGATCGCCACTTGCGCTGGAATTTTCTTGTCAACTCTTTCGATGTCATCTTTTTTATGGGTGGCCTCAGCCTCATCTCATCCACCACCATCTTGCCCCTGTTTATCAGCAAGTTGACCAGCAGCACCTTGCCGCTGGCACTGATGGCAATGTTGGCGCAGGGCGGTTTTATGCTGCCGCAGTTGCTTACGGCCAACATTATCGAGCGGCTGAATCGCAAAAAGCCAATTGTGGTTAACATTGGCTTTTTAACCGAAAGACTGCCCGCCATTCTGTTTATCCTCGCCCCGCTCACCGCCTATCGTTCGCCAACGCTGGCTGTGGTATTGCTGCTGCTGCTTTATAGTTGGTTTACCTTTGGCGGCGGCATGGTGGCGGCAGCGTGGCAAGATATGATTGCCCGCTGCTTCCCGGTCACGCAGCGGGGGCGCTTTTTTGGCGGCACAATGTTTATTGGCACGCTGCTGGGGGTGGGCGCGGCCAGCGTTGCCGGCCGGGTGCTAGATCGCGTCGCTTTTCCACTGAACTTTATCTATCTGTTTTCAGTGGCGGGGATAGCCATTACCGTAAGCTGGGCTTTCCTGGCGTTGACACGTGAGCCAGTGGTGCAGGCAAATGTGCCGCGCCGGACGACGCGGCAATATTTGGCTGAACTGCCCAAAGTGGTGCAGACCGACCACAATTTCCGCAGCTTTTTAGTGGCGCGATTTGTGCTGGCACTGGCAGAAATGGCAAGCGGCTTCCTGACGGTGGCGGCCATTCAGATGTGGGCGATTTCGGATGGCATGGTGGCAACGTTTACCACGGCCAGCCTGGTGGGGCAAACGGCCGGTAGTTTGCTGATGGGGTTTTTGGCCGACCGGCGGGGGCATCGGCTGTCGCTGGAGATTGCCACATTAACGGCCGTTTTTGCCTTCGCCCTCGCCTGGTTAGCCCCCAACCCGAACTGGTTTATCGGCACCTTCTTCCTGCTCGGCTTCTTCTCCGGTGCCCGCATTGTCTCCGGGATGCTCGTCGTCGTTGAATTTTGCGCCCCAGAAAAACGCCCCACCTATATTGGCCTTACCAACACCCTGGCCGGTATCGGCAGCATGGCTGCCCCGCTGCTGGGAGCATTGCTGGTCAAAATTAGCTACACCTGGGTCTTTGCCGCCAGCGTCATCGTCAGCCTGCTGGCCTTCCTCCTGCTCCGCTTCTGGGTAAAGGAGCCGCGTGAGGTGCTAACACGAACCTGATCCGGGTTTATATAGCTGACCGCCTCCTGGCGTTTTGGCCCATGTCGTATTTAGTAGTGGGGGCAGGTCTCTTGGGCGTTTACAAAATAAGCGGGTAGAAAAACGAAATGCCTTTTCATGTCATTCCGAGGTCTTCCGAGGAATCTTTCTGCTTCTCTGAGGGGAAAGATTCCTCGCTCCGAAGACTCCGCTCGGAATGACATTTACCCGATTATGTTGTTAATCTACAACAGACCTGCCTCCGCAATATCTGCTACAACACTGCATCCAGAGCTTCCATCAACTGGGTCACTTCGGCATCGGTCGTGTAGTGGACAAACGACATCCGCAGCACGCCAGGTTCAAGTGGGATGTTCATCCCTTCCAGGACGCGCACGGCGTAGAAGTTGCCGTTGTTTGCCATGATGTTGTGCTCGGCCAGTTCGCGGGCAATGAAGGAAGACGGCCGTTTATGGGTTTTGATGGAAACAGTGGGGGCGCGGGTAACGGGGTCGGCCGGCCCCACCAGGCTTACATCATTCCGCGCTGCCAAAAAGTCCAGCAACGGTGCCAAACGCACCTGCTCCGACTCGCGGAACAGCTTGTGCAAGCGGCGGCCACGTTCAGCTGCATCCACCTCGTCGGCAAAATGATGCGCGTATATCGCATCAAAGTATTCGGCAATCCCGGCGGCACAGGCAATTTGGGCATGGTCTGGCCCGGCCGGCACAATCTTTTTGCGCGGGTAAGCACCATTAAAATAGTGGCTCTGGTTGGTTAGCTGCTCCATCACGTGGCGGCGCACCACGGCCAGCCCCTGGTGCGGCCCAAACGTTTTGTAAAGCGAAAACAGATACACATCGGCACCAATTGCCTGAATGTCAGGGAAGCCGTGCGGTGCGGCCGCCACCCCATCTACCACCACCAGTGCCCCGGCGGCGTGAGCCTTGGCGGCAATGTCGGCCACAGGGTTGATGTGGCCGACGACGTTGGAGCAGTGGGGGAAGACGACAAGACGGGTTTTGTCGCTCAACAACTGGTCAAGCTGTGCCGGGTCAAGCTCACCGCTTTCCGGGTCAATGCGCCATTCACGCACCACAATGCCCGTGTTTTCCAACCGCCGCCACGCCCCGGAGTTAGCTTCGTGATCCTGGTTGGTGACGATAATCTCATCCCCATCATTCCAGCCACCACGAAAGGCGGGTGCCAGCACGTAGGTATTTTGCGAGGTCGAGGGGCCAAAATGCACCTCATCTTCTGCCACATTAAGATAACCAGCCAGGCGGCGGTACGATTCATCCATTTCCTGCCCCGCACGGGCAGAGGCCGGATAAACACCATAAGGTTGCACCTTGGTTTGGCGATAGTAGCGATGCAGCCGGTCAATGACCTGGCCGCAGGCATAAGACCCCCCAGCGTTTTCAAAAAAGGCCCAGCCCTCAAGGTTTGGCTCCGAAAAGGCGGGGAACTGTTGGCGAACAAAATCAAGATCAAGGGTTGTCATGGATTATTGTGTCCTTCTTGGTAAGATAGATGGATTGATTATACTGGGGTCTTTGTTTGGGCGCATGAATACAGTGGGTTCGCTCAAAGACAAGTGTGGGCGTTCAGAGATTGGGCGATTAAGAGATTGAGGGACTAAGGAATAGAAATTAAATAACTTGCCCATCTAGAAGTTCAACTTCTCAAGAGAAGTTGAACTTCTTTCGTAACTTATTTAATCCTCGTTCCTAACCAGGCGAATCTCGTAATCTCGTAATCTCGCAATCTCTATTTGCAGGAGGAATGATGATCGTTTATGTAGATATTGAGCATGATCGCGTCAAGGGGATGGGCGATAAATGGGAAGTGCATTTACAGCGTGTGCTAAATGTTAAATATCGGCTGGAGGAGATTAGTGGCGATCACTGCCTGGTGATGCGCTACCAGCGGGTCAACCCGGATGTGCTGCGGGAGCTAAAGGTGCGGGCAGTGCTGGTGAGCGGTAACATGACCGAGTTTCAGCATTATGACGAGGCGGATTTGGCCGGGCTGCGGGCAGTGTTTCGGGAAGGAGCGCAGCCAACGTTGGGCTTTTGCGGTGGTTGCCAGATGATGGCGCAAACGTTTGGGGTGGACGTGGGGGCGATTGCGCCGGCCGAAACGGGGGATATGGACGACGAATCATGGCGCACCCGGACGCATGAATGGGGATTTACCCCGGTGCAGCAGCTTCGCCCCCACCCATTGTTTACCGGGTTAGCCCCGCAAATGAATTTATTCGAGGCGCATTATTGGGAGGTCAAGCAACTGCCGCCGGGGTTTGAAAACTTTGCTGCCACCGACATCACCGCCATTCAGCTAATGGCGCACCAGTCGCTTCCCCTTTTCGGCACCCAGTTTCACCCGGAGGCATATGATGAGGAGAATCTGGACGGCCGGCGCTTTTTACACAACTTCTTTGAGTTAGTGGCAGAAAGAGATGTGTAGCTGTTTCGTTGGTTTTTAAGAACGTTTGCCACTGCTGGAATTTGTCTGCGTGTGTGAACTGCCGGGAGGGAGTGCCAGAGCACGTATCCCTTCCGGGCTTGCCAATAGCTCATACACACCCTGGGTGGGAGCTATCCAGACAAATCCACTGCCATCAAACGTTTGCAAAAGACCTTCGCCTGAGACAGAGGTAGCTACCCAACTTTTGCTGCTTTTCTCAACCTGAAAATTGATACCGTCGGTACGCATGAGCGCAAAATTGCCATCTACCCACAGCTTTTCGTTTTGTAGCTCAAAGCGCGTTACCTCGGAGCTGGGTACTGGTGAATAAAGGACTGCAACACCTTCACCCTCGATTCTGGTTTGGTATAGCCCTTCGCCGCCAAATAAAGCCGAGGAAACATTTTTTTGCATCACAGACGCAATATTTAAGCCGGCTGTGCCGGCATAAAACAGCCCTTGATCAACAATGATGGCTTTTTGGTTTTTCTCAACGCGATGGAGCAGAAAGTGGCCGAACGTTGGTTCAAGGTAAATTTCCCCGGTGCCGTGAATCTCGTTCACAAAAAATGTTTCGCCGGAGAGTACTTTGCGTGACAAGCCTTTCAGAATGCCTCCGCCTGTGCTGGCTTTCATTTGCAAACGCCCTTTCATGTAATATAAAGCCCCTGGCTCCACACGGACATGGGAGTTTTGCAAAACGATGCGCACCATTTTTAGCCGCATTCCACTTTGCCGCACGTAGTATAAATTTTCTGCGGTGCGAACATCGGCTGAGCCGGACAAATTTGAAAACTGCACGATTTCAACCGTAGCACCATCAATCGCTTGGCTGGAATCAATCACTTCAAGATTGTGTTGATCAATCATGTTTCTCTCCAAGGACGGGTTTGGTAGGATAACTATTTCTGACAATTATACGCTTACTAGCAGCCCGTCGGAAAAAGAATTTTGGGGCGCAGATTTCCCTGATTTCTCCTGATTTTGGGCATTGGATGGCTACAATCAGGAGAAATCCGCGTTTATCCGCGTTTGTCCGCGCCCTATTTTGACTTTTTCGACAGGCTGCCAGGGGGCCCATTGGGGGAACGTACCATAGATTTTGCACCTCACAGACGATTGAAGCTGCTATTCCATACCTATCAAAACAAAACCAATGTACTTACCAAGTTATCTCTAGCAAAAGCTTTGATCCCTTCAACATTATCACGCAGTAGAGCTTCTATTGTGTTGGTCGGACAATTACCTCTCCGTACCCAGATCACCTTTGGCGGTACACCCCATAGGGTGCTTAGCTCGTTAAAATCAGCATCCTTGCTGACAATAATGAAATCTCCATTCCGCGCAAATTGCCAGACTTCTGTGTCTAGTGCATTGCTTAACCCAATAGACTCTACATGAACGGATCCTGGAAATAAATCAGACAATCGGTGGACGAGACGGGGAGCAAGGTTTTGGTCAAAAAGCAGTTTCATGCGGCAACAACAACCATATGCTGGGAACGTTCAGCAGCATAGCTCAAACAAGCCATGATGTCTTGGTGCGTTAGATAAGGGAAATCTTCTAGTAGTTCTTCGTAGCTCATACCAGCAGCCAAATAGCTGAGAACATCGTAGACGGTGATTCGCATTCCACGAATACAAGGCTTGCCACCTCGTTTGCCGGGTTCAATTGTAATAATTTCTTTGTAATCAATCATTTTAGTACCTGCCTGTACCGTTTCCTACGGATTGTACACTTGAATACGCTTGCTGGGGACGCGCTGGGCGAGGCGGGTCATGGATTTTTGCACTTCGCGGATGATTTGGGCTTTGTCGAGGGTGAGGTGTTGGCGATTGTGGAGGAGCAAACGGCCGTTAACCACCACCGTCTGCACATCACCCGCCCGCGTGTTGTAGACAAAACCGGCCGTTAGGCTGTGGCGCGGCTGCTGATGCACCCCGTCCATATCAATCAGCACGATGTCGGCCAGGTAGCCTGGCTGCAAACGGCCGATTTTATCCCCCAGCCCCAGCACCGCCGCGCTGCCGTGAAAGGCAATGTCCAAAACCTCGTGCAGTGGCATCACCTTCGGGTCACGCGCCTCGTGCTTTTGCAGCAGCACCATCAGCCGCATACTTTCCAGAATGTCGAGCGTGTTGTTGCTGGCCGCGCCATCGGTTGCCAGCCCAATGGGAATGCCCGCCTGCCGCAGGGCGGAAATGGGAGTCAGGCCGGAGCCGAGCTTAAGATAGGTTTTGGGGGCGTGGGCCACCCCAACCTGTTTGGCCTGCTGCAGCAGGGGAATGTCGGCGGGGATGATGCCGCAGCCGTGGGCGATGAGGGTCGGTAGGTCGAGGATGCCGGTTTCGGCCAGCACCTGAATGGGGGTTTGCCCCCGTTTTGCCAGGCTGGACTCGGTTTGGCTCATCTCCTCGGCGGCGTGGATGTGGATGCCGATGCCCAACTGCCGGGCGTGGGCAACGGCGGCGCGGAGAAAGTCGTCGTCGCAGGTGTAGGGGGCGTGGGGTGCCATCCAGGTGGTGATGCGGCCGTCGGCCTGGTTGTGCCACTTTTGGGCAAAAACGGCCGTTTTCTCCAACCCCGCCTCCCCCTGGCTGCCAAACGCCGCCCAGCCCAGTGCCGCCCGCGTGCCAGCCTGCACCACCGCCTCCGCCGCCTCGTCCATAAAGAAGTAATGGTCGGCCACCGTTGTCACCCCGCTTTCAATCATTTCAGCCAGGGCAAGCTGCATTCCCCAATAGACATCTTCTGGTGTGAGGTTGCTTTCCAGCGGCCAGATGTAGTCGTTGAACCAGCGATGCACGTCTACGTCTTCGGCCAGCCCGCGAAAAACGACCATCGGGGCGTGGGCGTGGGTGTTCATGAGGCCGGGGATGGCAAGCTGGCCGTTGGCGGCCACCACCTGCTGCGCGGCGGGCGGCTCGGCCTGGTTGGGTTCGATGGCGGCAATACGGCCGTTTTTCACCCCAATATCCACGGCGTGGCGAATGGCAAAACGGCCGTTTTCCGGCACAAGGGCGCTGCAGTTTTGGATCAGTAGGTCAAACATAGGAAGAGATTGGAGATTGAAGATTGGAGATTGATGCTGGTCAGCTTCCAATCCCTAATCTCCAATCTCCTACTGTTTTATGGTGCTGCCGCTGGCAGCAAAAAGTCTGCTGCCCCCCACCCCTGCGTCCCATCGGGCAGCTCTACCTGCCACCAAAGCAGGTCGTTGCCTTCGGATGGCCCAGCCAGCACCAGCACAATTCCCCCCTCTTCGGCAATGGTGACGGGCGGGTTGCTGGTGTTGGGGCCACCGCGAATGGTCAGCCCCACGCCGCCGGTGTTGGCAACAACGGCGTAGAAGCCGACGCGCACCTCTGGCGGGGCAATGGCGTTGTCGGGGGTGGGGATGGGGGTGAAGGTGGGGATGGGGGTGGGGGTGGAAACGGCCGTTGTGGGGGCAGGCGTGGCACTGGGCGGAGCCGTCAGGATGATAATCGTCGGTTCGGGCTGCGCCCCCACGTCCAGCGGTGGGCGCAGCAAAAACGCCCGCAAAATGGCAAACGCCACTGCCAGCGAAATGAGGGTGACGATTAGCCCTAGCCCCAGCCACAGCCAGGGGATGGGTTCTTTTTCTTCGTAAGGCCGGGAACGGCCGTTATCATTCATAAAGGTGGTTATTGGAGATTAGAGATTAGAGATTGGTGCTGGCAGGACACAATCTCCAATCTCTAATCTCCAATCTCTAATTCTTCTCTCGCAAAAACGCCAACAATTTCTCCAGCGGCCAGGTGTTGACCACGTTTTCGGCCGTGGCCCAGCCGCGCTGGGCGGTGGCAACGCCGTAGTGGAGCAAGTCAAACTGCTCCACGTGGTGGGCATCGCAGTTGATGGCAAGCGTAACGCCCAGTTCCACGGCGCGGCGCACGTGGCTGTCGCGCAGGTCAAGGCGGCGCGGATTGGCGTTGATTTCGAGAATGGTGTTGGTGGTAACGGCCGTTTCCAGCACCATCTCCATATCCAGATCCGCCCCCGGACGGTCTGGCAATAGTCGTCCCGTCGGGTGCGCCAGCATGTCCACGTGCGGGTTCCACAGCGCATTCAGCGCCCGGTTTGTCACCTGCTCCTGCGGCTGGCTCAGGCTAACGTGCAGGCTGGCAATAACAAAATCCAGCTTTGCCAGCACCTCATCGGGAAAATCCAGCTCCCCGTCGGCGCGAATTTCCATTTCTGTGCCGTGTAGAATGCGGAAACTGTCTCCCATTGCCACGTTAGCCGCCGCTATTTCCTCTGCTTGCTGCCACAGCCGCTCCACCGACAGCCCGTTGGCAATGCCCAGGCTCACCGAATGGTCGGTGATGGCGATGTGGGTTAGCCCCCGCGCCTGCGCCGCCTGCGCCATTTCTAGCACGCTCATTTTGCCGTCGGACCAGGTGGTGTGCATGTGCAAATCGCTGCGGATGTCGCTCAGTTGCACCACGCGGGGCAGCGTTCCCGCCATCGCCGCCTCAATTTCCCCCCGGTCTTCGCGCAGGGTGGGGATAATGTAGGGCAACCCCAGGGTAGTGTAAACATCTTCTTCGCTGGGGCAAAGAATCTCCGGGCTGCCGTCGCTGGGGGTAAAGGCGTGTTCGTTGAGGCTGAGACCTTTTTTCAGAGCGAGTTCGCGCAGTTTGACGTTGTGATTGAGGCTGCCGGTGAAGTAGGAGAGGAGCGTTCCCCACCGTTCGGCGGGCAGCACGCGCAAATCTACCTGCAAGCCGCTGTGCAGCACCACGCTGGACTTGGTTGGTCCATGCCCCGACACCGATTCGACGTCGGGCATGGCGACAAAGTAATCCATGATGGGAGCGGATTGGTCGGCGGCTACCAGCAGGTCAACGTCGCCAATGGTTTCGCGCATTCGGCGCAGTGAGCCAGCAACGGCCGTTTTGACCACCCCTTCCAACTGCGCCAATTCGCCCAGGATCCGCTGCGCCACCGGCCAGGCATCACCCAGCGGGGTGCGGCCGTCGCCGTGCTTTTGCAACGCTTCAATGGCGGCAATAAGCTTGGCTTCGGATTTTTTACCCAGGCCAGGGAGGTTTTGCAGTTTGCCTTCGCGGGCAACGGCCGTTAATCCCTCAATCGTCGTCACCCCCAGCTCATCATAAACCTGCTTCACCCGCTTCGGCCCCAGCCCCTCCACGCGCAATAACTCCACCAGCGACGGCGGAATCTCCTGCGCCAGTCGTTCAAAAAACTCCAGCTTGCCCGTGGTTAGCATCTCCTCAATTTTGTCCGCCAGCGTTTGCCCAATCCCCGGCAAATCGGTCAGATCTCCTGCCGCGTAAACCTGGTTCAAATCCCGCCCTAGCTCGCTAATGCTCTCCGCCGCCCGCCGATATGCCAATATCCGGTGAATCGAGTCGCCCCGAATCGCCAGCATGTTTGCCACTTTTTCAAAAAGCTCTGCAACCTCTCTATTTTTCATGGAGTAGATTATACCAAAAACTATTTTTCTATTTTGATTTTTTCAGGTAAACTCAAAAAGTGACAATACAGTGACAAGCTAGGGAGAGAGAGCTTCCCGAAAAACAGCTCTCGAAAAAAATGAATCCCCAGCGATTATTTTTTTTCTGAGCCGCCCGGCGTAAGCCAACTGCTTGTGTGAACCATAACAAATCTGGAGTTAAACGCCTATGTCCTCATTAGACTGGTCAGTAAATCAGCCAAAAGCGTTGGAAGTAACGGGGCTGGAAACGCGCTTCCATACCCAAGATGGTACAGTACATGCAGTGAACGGGGTTTCCTTTGATCTGCGTGAGGGAGAACTGTTGGGTGTGGTAGGCGAAAGTGGCTCTGGCAAAAGCGTCACCATGATGTCGCTTCTCCAGCTTATCCCTATTCCGCCGGGCAAAATTACGGCCGGCAGTGCCATCTTTAACGGCCGTGATCTCATCAAAATGAACAGTGATGAGATTCGTGGTGTGCGTGGCGGCCAAATCGGGTTTATTTTTCAAGACCCGATGACTTCTCTCAATCCTGTCCTCACCATTGGATATCAGCTAACCGAATCCCTCCGTTTGCACATGGGCATGAACCGTGATCAGGCGCATCAACGCGCCGTGGAACTCCTGCAGCTTGTTGGCATTCCCATGGCTGAATCTCGCCTTTCCGACTACCCGCACCAATTTTCTGGTGGGATGAGGCAGCGCGTGATGATTGCCATCGCTTTGGCCTGTTCGCCCCAGCTTCTGATTGCCGATGAACCGACAACCGCCCTGGATGTGACCATTCAGGCGCAAATTGTGGATTTGGTGAAGCGGCTGCGCCAGGAAATTGGGATGTCAATTATCTGGATCACCCACGATTTGGGGGTTGTGGCGGGGATTGCTGACCGGGTGCTGGTTATGTATGGCGGCCAGATTGTGGAAGAGGCACCGGTGAAGGAACTGTATGCTAGCCCACAGCATCCCTATACGTTGGGGTTGCTTGGGTCGCTACCTCGGCTGGATAGCAACCGGAATGATCGGCTGTTGAATATTGAGGGGCAGCCGCCCAATCTTTCCAGTGCGCCAGTTAGCTGTTCTTTTGCCCCACGCTGTGCCTATGCCTATGATCGTTGTCGTGAAGAAAACCCACAATTAAAAATCATCTCTGGCGAGCATAAGATCGCTTGTTGGTGGAATGTAAAGAAAGGAGAACCGCGCTATGACCGCTGAGAAGAATGTTTTGTTGCGCGTTGAAAATTTAAAGAAGCATTTTCCCATCATGCGTGGGGTTTTCCGCCGTCAGGTTGGGGCTGTGAAGGCGGTTGACGGGTTGACGTTTGACATTTATGAGGGGGAGACGCTGGGAATGGTGGGTGAGAGTGGCTGTGGAAAGTCTACGGCCGGCCGTACCATTTTGCAGCTTTACCCGATTACCGAAGGTAGTATTCACTTTGAGGGGCAAGACTTGGCGGCTTTGTCACCCGAAGAACTGCGCAAGGTGCGCCCACGAATGCAGATGATTTTTCAAGACCCACAGGCGTGTTTGAATCCGCGCATGACGGTGGGCAGCATTATTTCCGAGCCAATGGATGAACACCTTGTGGTAAGTGGCGAAAAGAAGCGGGAGCGCGTACAGGAGTTGTTGAAGTTGGTGGGGTTGAACCCAAATCACGCGAATCGGTACCCGCATGAATTTTCCGGCGGTCAGCGGCAGCGTATCGGGATTGCGCGGGCCCTGGCACTAAACCCGAAGTTTATTGTGTGTGATGAGCCGATTGCCGCCCTAGATGTTTCGATTCAGGCGCAGGTGGTGAACTTGCTGGAGGATTTGCAGGCAGAGTTGGGGTTAACTTATCTCTTTATTTCGCATGATCTGAGCATGATTCGTCATATTTCGGATCGGGTGGCGGTGATGTATTTGGGGAAAATTATGGAGTTGGCAAACAGCCATTCGCTTTATCAAGAACCGTTGCATCCGTATACCCAGGCACTGTTATCGGCCGTTCCGGTGCCAGATCCAAATTTGGAGGCGAAGCGGGAGCGGATTATTTTGACGGGGGATGTGCCTAGCCCGGCAAATCCCCCGCAGGGATGTGTGTTTAATACGCGCTGTCCGGTGGCTGTGGAAGTTTGCCGCCAGGCTATACCAGAGTGGCGCGAACTGCGCCCGAATCATTGGGTGGCGTGTCATTTGGCTGAATAAAACGGCCGTTTTTTCCCACAGTTCATATTCCAAAGGCACTTGACGGTAAGTGTCTTTAGGCTTTTTTGCAAAGAGCAGCTTATGAAAGTGATATAAGCTGCTCTTTTCACTTTTTACAAACATTATGTTAAAATCGTAAGCTAATTCTTAACATCTATGTGTAAAATGATACATTGAAGAAGTGGTATGCTCTCTTTTTATCTTGCTGTTTAATCTGAAATCTTATGCAAAGCAGTACTGATGTCACAGGAGGCTACAACATGACATAACCTTGACTTCATGTTAAGTCAAGTTATAATGGTGCTATTATGTCTCCTTCCGTCATGGCGGCATTGATCCCGGAGTGGTTTAGAACCTGGATCCGTTATCAGCTTATACCGGCTCTAGGCTTTCAACCGCAGCAGCTTGCCACTGGCGTGCTAAGAGGTGCTTTTGATACGCTCTTACTGGTTTTTCTTGGGCTAGGTTTTCTCACCGGTGGTCGCTTATACATGAGCGGTGAATATGCTTTGCCCAGACAAGTGCAATCAGATGTATTGAAATGGGCACCAGTAGCGGATCATATAGCGCGGAAGGCAGATATTCCCCGTGAAGTACCGTTAGTGTTGTGGTTCAAAGAAAATAGTATGCGGAGTGAAAACCCGGAAAATTGTACAGGCATTATTGGTGCCTACGATTTGGTTCGTTCCGGGGAAGCTCCGTGTTTTACACCAGGCCCTGTCTCTGATATTGAAGTTAGCCAGCAGCTAGCCATAGCGGCAACTGAGTTTAAAGAGCGGTGTCCTGAAATTAGTTATTGGACGCAAAATCCTGAGCTCATTAAAAAATGTTATTTTGCCTATAATGCCGGTTCTGGGGCGGCGGCACGTCTGGATGCAAACCAGTCAGCGTATGTCATGAACAATTACAATGCGGCATATCAAAACATGGTTTATTCAGATATTGAACTGGGTACAGTTCGGGTGACGGCGCTAGGGGCATGGCCGACGCATTTGGCGATGCAGAGTTTGATTGTGTCGCAAATGGATGTGGAAGAACGGCCGTTTTCCCTTGCCCTCGTTGACATGAGTACCCGCCTGTATGATTGGGTTGCCAGCTTTACGCTTGGCTGGGGTTTCGGCAATTCAGATGGTGCCACTAAACTGATTTTCCCCGGTGAACGCAATCTGGAATATGAAACCTGCCTAAACACACCCCATCTTCTGGGAAACCCGCTTCTTCGGCCACGCCTTAACCCCGTATCCGAAGACCCCATTTTGACGCAGGATGTACATGGTTGTAGCTATAGCTTACCCGGCATTGACATTACCAGTTCCAACCGACGCGCCATCTTACGCGCTCCAATGGAAGGAAATGTCACCACTTATACAGACGTTTGGCAAAATACAACGATTCGCATTGAAAACGATGAATGGGTTGTCTGGTTGTTGCACCCCCGCTCCTATCTGGTTGAAGAAGGAGAAGTGTCACGCGGACAACCTGTCGGGGTTATGGGTTCTGTAGGTTATTCAACAGGCCCTCATGTTCATTACGCTGTTTATGATAAGATACGGGAACAATTTGTGGATCCAAGCCTCTTTGTCCCCTAAAAACATATTCTTTATGGAACGCATTTAAGAAAAGGAGTCGTACCTAATGAATTTAACAGAGCTTCTCAAATTTTTGCCATTGTTGATTGGTGCCTTTCTTGCCTATCATCTGATTTTTAAGCAAAACCTGCCAACAAAAAATATTGGGTCTATTCTTACCTATTTTGTTGGGATCATCATTGTCTTTGTGGCAATTAGCTGGCTCATTACAACCTTCCTGGCTGGTTGGGCCACTGATATGTTGCAGGCAGGCACTACCTCTGCTGAATGGCAGCAATTTATCAACCAAAGTGAGAACGTGGTTGAAGACGCTTTTGCCAGTGATGGGAGTGGAGCCAGTACAGTGCAGGTTCAGCAGCCACAATCGCAAATTATCGTTTTGACCCCCACGCCTTCCTCAGGTACCGATCTGGGTGGTACACGTGCGATTACAGCCGGTGGTACATATACGGTGGTTGCAGGCGACACCCTGTTTGATATTGCCAAGCGCAATGGCACAACCGTTGATGCCATTATGGCACAAAACGGATTGGCAACGACGACCATCTATCCTGGGCAGCAGATCGTTATTCCGGCTTCGCAATAGACGCTAACAACGCGCCACCAACCGCACTACGGGGTTTTAGGACGTATGGAAAGGGTTATTCGTCTGTGGAAGCTGTTGCCGGATGGATTTCGCTGGAATCTCGAGGATACTTTCCAGCCGGAAGACATAAGCGATCGTTTGCTTCCCGGTGAGCAAGCTGTGCTAGAGATACGGCCGGCTTGGTACCGCGACATCTTTGGCACCATTGTCTTTCGCTTTATTTGGTGGATATTTCTGCTGGCCTTACTGTTGATTCTGCTTGTTTTCTATGCCGCTTTTCAACAGCGTGCCCTGCCTGTAACAACCTCCCTGCTGTACAGTGCCGTTCCTTTTGTTCTGTTCATTATTGTTCTTCTGTTTGGGATCAAGGAGCGTATTGCCTACAATCAGTGGCGCATTTTAAAAACAAATGCCCGGTTGATCATTTCTCAGCCGCAGAAGAACGCCTTTCCGTTGGTAGATAATATCGAACTGGATGGTTTGCCCAAGGTGTTGGATACAAACTGGTCACCAAGACCACTTTGGCGTATTTTTCAGTTCTTCACGGGGGCTCGTGATTTGTACCTCAGTATGACGGCTTTTAAGTTTGTTGATGGTACGGCCAAGGCAGGGGATGCTATTGTTATTCCCGACGTGATGCCTAATGACGTGTTTGAATTGAAACAACTGGTGTTTAAGGTCAAGTAATTCTTTTTCTTAATGCACAGAAAGCCCGGCAGAGCCGGGCTTTTTTATTTGCCAAATGTTAGGCTGGTAATTCACCAATATATGCTTCCAAGTCGGTAGCTTCTGGGCCTTTGAACGTTTCTTCAACATCATAAAGAACCCAAGCGCCTTCTTGCAAGATTTCGGGGGCAATTTCCAGGCCTGATTCATGGAAGAAAATTTCTTCGCCGCCACCGCGCATGATGAAGCCATACTTTTTGCGGGCATTGTACCATTTGACTCGGCCAATGTACTTTCCGGTTAATGGGTCAATTTGAATGGAAGCTGGCTCAGCCATTTCTTGTGTGGGAGCATGGGTAGATGAACGGGATGAGTCTTTATTAGATTGCGAGGCTGGTCTGGATTGTCTTTGCCTGAGCTTTGACAAGGCAGATGGTTCAACAGGTAGCCCTGCCTGACTGAGTGTACGCTGCATCTCTACGGTAAAAACAAATTGATTGCCATCTTCATCGGTTGCCCACTGGTCTCGAAAGTTCATTGTTCTTAGTCTCCATTGTTCTACATCTGAGGAATCATTCGCCGGAAGTTTGTGGGGAAGATTCTCTGCAAGAATTGGTTGAAATTATAACGGGTAACGCTTATTTGTTCTTACGGTTGCGTTTTTGTTGCTTGGGCTGTACATCGTCTAGCAGGGTTAGCTGAGTCACAACGGCCGTTTTTTCCTCGTCCTCTGTCAGCACCAATCGCTCAACTGTTCGCACTGCACCTGTTACCCGGTTCCGTTCAGTAATTGAAACAACTTCACGTGGTTTCAGCGAACGTCGTCCAACCGAGGACATCTTTTTTAACTGAATCTTCTTAATTGAGCCAATTTTGGTTGTAATAATGATTTCTGTGTCCTCGTGGGCAATAACGGCCGTTACCACCTCACTTGCACCATCCGGTAGCTTCAGGTTTACCACCCCCTGACCATACCGCCCCTGCACCGGGTATTCATCCATTGGCGTCGCCTTAGCCAGTCCGTTGTCGGTGATACTCCAAATGTGCGCCGTAGGGTCAACCACCTCCATAGCCACCACACCATCGGTCTTGCCACCTAGCTTAATGCCAGACACGCCACCGGCCGGCAACCCCATAGGTCGTACATCATCCTCCTTAAAACGAATGACTTGCCCTGTGGAGGTAGCTAACATCACTTCATTGTCCCCGTTGGTTAATTTTGCCCAGCCCAAGGAATCCTTATCAGGCACGTTCATTACGGTAACAGGTTCAGAGGTGATACCCGGCATATCTTCAACCCGCACCCGTTTGACGATTCCACCTATCGTGGTTAGGAAAAGATAGCCCGATGTCTGATTCATCGAGCGCACAAGAGCCGCTGCGACGTGATCGCGCCGTGTCAGCACGGTCATGTCAGCCCAATGGTTGCCCTGCCCCATTTCTCGCGCCTGGGGTAGCTGGTAAACGGGCAGAGAAACGGCCGTTCCTGCCGCCGTAAACAAATACAAAATATCCTGCGTATTCGCCTCTAGCAATGCGACTGGCTGCTCGGCAGGCTTGAGCGGAATGTTGATCATTTCAGGCGAGGTTGTGCGGGCAATGGTGCCTTTTTGCCCAAAAAGCACCCACACCTGCTGATCTGGCAGTAAATCGGCAGCAGTCAGGGCCTTGGTATCAGCCGAATCCACAATTTGGGTGCGGCGCGGATCGGCGTATTTTTCGCGCATGGTGAGGAGGTCGTTTTTAACGGCCGTTCGCATCAACGCCGGACTCGCCAACAACTTTTCCAGCCGCGCAATCTCCACCAGCTTCTCCTTATACTCATCCTGAATCTTGCGCCGCTCCAACGCCGCCAGCCGCCGCAGCTGCATATCCAAAATTGCCTGCGCCTGAATCTCTGTCAGTTTAAAATTCTTGATCAAATTCGCCCGCGCCGTTTCCACCGTCCGCGACCGCCGAATCAGATCAATCACTTCATCCAAATGATCCAGTGCCGTAAGCAACCCCTCCAAAATGTGCGCCCGCTGCCGCGCCCGCTCCAAATCATACTCGCTCCGCCGCCGCACCACCTCCAGCCGATGGTCAATATACACCCGCAGTGCCTGCTTCAGCGTCAGCACCCGTGGTTCCCCATTGACCAACGCCAACAGCGAAATACTAAACGTCGCCTGCATCGGTGTTTGCCGGAACAACTCCGCCAGCACCGCCTCCGGCTCCACATTGCGTGTCGTCTCAATCACAATCCGCATTCCATTGCGATCAGACTCATCGCGCAAATCGGTTAACCCTTCCAGCTTCCCATCCCGATGCAGCGAGGCGATTCGTCCCAGCAAGTTCGTCTTGTTAGCCTGGTACGGCAGCTCCGTAATCACAATGCGTGACTTGTTGCGCTCCATCTGCTCCACATGCGTCTTGGCACGCACTGTAATCCGCCCTTTCCCCGTGGCATACGCTTTAGCAATAGCGTCGGCATCATGCTCTTCACTCCCCTTATAGCGGAAAATCAGCCCTCCCGTGGGAAAATCTGGCCCTTTGACAAATTGCATCAAATCCCCAACCCCAACCTCATCCAGCTTGTCCCAATGGTCAATCATGTAAACCAGGGCATCAATGACTTCGCCTAAATTATGTGGCGGAATGCTCGTTGCCATCCCCACCGCAATCCCGGCCGAACCGTTAACAAGCAGATTGGGCAATGTGGCAGGCAAAACCTCAGGCTCTTTCAGCGAATCGTCAAAGTTGCGGCCAAAATCCACCGTTTCCTTGCCAATGTCTTCCAGCATGTCATAGCCCACAGCCGACATTCGCGCTTCGGTATAGCGCATTGCCGCCGCCGCATCGCCATCAATGGAGCCAAAGTTACCTTGCCCATCAACCAGGGTGTAGCGCATTGAAAAATCTTGCGCCATGCGCACCATCGCATCATAGACCGATTGATCGCTGTGGGGATGATACTTCCCCAGCACCTCACCTACCACACGAGCCGATTTTTTGTAGGGATTTTCTGGCCGCAATGCCATATCATACATCGCATATAAGATACGCCGCTGCACAGGTTTCAAGCCGTCGCGGGCATCGGGCAACGCCCGCGACACGATGACGCTCATCGCATAGCTTAAGTACGATTCGCGCATCTCTTTATCAATATTGATTTGTTTTACAAGTCCAATTTCCATACGTACTGTTTGTCAAACGCTGTTAACCGCGTAGCGTGGGGCCAATAGCGCGAAAATGAAATATATGTTCTATAAATTGCGTCAACTATAGGCAATTTACTGGTTACTGTCAAACAGAAAAAAAGGGTAGTGACGCTACCCTTTACCAAATCTATCATAAAGCTATGCGAATGACCAAAACGGCCGTTTTTCACCCATCCAACGACTCAACCCACACCGCATCATCCTCCACCTTCACCGCATACGTCGGCACGGGTGCTGTGGCTGGCAAGCACAACGCCTTCCCCGTTCGCACATCAAACCGCGCCCCGTGGCGCGGACATTCCACTTCATGGCCCTCCAACGCCCCATCTTCCAGCGGCCCATCATCATGCGTACACAAGTCAGCAATACAGTAAAACGAGCCGCCCACGTTAAACACAATCACCGTCTCCTCGGCAAAATCCACCCACAGCCGCTCCCCTGGCGGAATATCGGCCACATCAGCCACCTTCACAAATTTACTCATATCAAAACCTTAGACTGATTCTTGTTTGTTTGGCTAAGAAGGCAAAAAACGTTCCAAAGGAACCGTTTTTATAGCCTCAGCTAAATAATATGTAATTTCTGTACGCGGCATATTTACAAGCGGATGCTCAAACCCCATTCGTTTGTTAAGAATATCGGCTACTTCTTTAGGCCAATATGCCATACTCATTTGGACAATATCCCCATCAATTTTTTGAGCATGGCTCTTGATCTTGCTGCCCTTACCTATCCGATCAACAATAATCACGGTTGCCATATACCATGTTGCCCGCCCAAGCTCAATCTCTCTGGCAAAACGTGACACTTTGTCTAAAGAAATTTCTGTATTTCCCCTGCCAATAAACCCAATATCAAATCGTGCGCCCTTGCCAGCTTCCCATAATGCAGTCGCATCGCTTTCACGCCGTTCACCTTGAGACGATAACCAGAATTCACGCTGAAACTGTAGTGCGCTGTTTGTGCCTGTGTACTCAAAGCCAAAAATATGCAATAAGGACCCCAGGACCAATCGTTCAAACAATTTGCCATAAACTGATTTTTCGGAACCGCGAATAGCTAATGCTTGAGCGCCAATCATGCCCAGTAAATAGAGCATAAACTTCCAGCTTAAGTCAACAATATGTTTGTCATTGAGTATAATTCTCCCCCCTAAAGTACCAAATTGCTCATTAACCTTAAGAATTGTGTCTTGGTAAATGGATTCATACCGCTCCCGATATTCAGTTAACAAACGTGCATCATCGCGTAGCACATTTTGCGATGCTTTGTCCGTTAATCCTAAAACCCATTGTGCCATCCAACGCTCATCTTTTGATAATCGCTTTTGAGTCAAAATTCGCTCTGAGATTTCTGGTAACCTTTCGATGAAGTCGTTATGCAACTGACTACCTTCCAGAAACATTTTTATAGTAGCTGCATTCAGGAAAGCCAATCTTTGACGTGTAAGCATTTCTGTTGAATCTCTGAGATTTCGACCAGATAATATATCCAGGACAACGGCACGTGTTGTGTCAAGGCCTATTCTTTTGATCAGTTCAATACCGCTGGTCGTTAATAAAGCCTGCGATTCTGCATCCAAAAGAGATACAAGATTTACAATGTGTTTATCATTGTCCATAGATTCTGTTTATAATAACATATTGTTCACCTTAATTGGAGAACAATTTATACAAAGAATATCCGCAGCATCTTTACCAAGCCATTTCTTGGCACGATCTCTGATGAGGTTTATAAATTTCTTTTCCTTATCTATTAAGACAAAACGCCTTTTGAGTTTTGCCGCTGCTTGCCCAACGGTGCCAGACCCAGCAAAAGGATCCAATACCACATCATCTATAAAAGAATAGTAAGTAATAATTTTAGATGCCAGTTCTTCTGGAAAGACAGCCGGATGTTCCTGATCATACGTTGGTTTAATGTGCCAGACATTCGTGGTTTCATAACCATCCGCAATTTTTGATTCTTCGACAAGCTCCTGGTTTGGATGAGAGCGGATGTTCCAGTCAATAAGTCTTTTCGTATGTTTTCTGTAGACCAGGATATATTCAGTTACTGGCACTGGCTTATATTGCAGTGGGTTTCTGTCTGCGGCAAATCTGCGTCCCCGACCCGTTGCCCAGCCAGCACCTTCAGGCTTAACCCAAATAATGTCGTCTATAAAATCAAATCCTTCTTCAATGAATAGTCTGTGTATGTCAAATGGAACAGCAATTCGCCTGGATGATTCGTTTCTGTTAGCCCGCCTAACGAGCACTGGAGATATATTCATGGCGAAGAAACGGCCTTCATTTAGCACGCGGTGGCAGGCTTGTATAATTTCCCGCATTTTCAGCAGATAAGCCTCATATGATACATAATCTTCATATTCCGGGCGTGCATTGTAATAAGGCGGGGATGTGAAAACAAGATCAACAGACTCTTCGGGCAACTCTTGTAAAATATCTTCTGCTTTGCCCAATGCTATTGTATTCCGTAAATTGGATAATTTGTAGCATTTCTTATTGGGTGATCTTTTTTTTCTAACCGTTGTCCGTTTTAGCAAACGAGCTTCTAGAATATCGGGTGATGTAGATTTATCTTTAAGCAGAAAGGAAGTATAGGCATCAATAACTGCTTCCCCTACCCTTTCTTTTGAGTCCTGGCTGAGGAGGGGAATTCGCCACACATGATAGCGATCATCTATTTCTGGTAGCCCTAATACGATTGCCTCAACCAAATCTATGCTTACTAACCAGGTTGTTGTGACGAAGCGTGCATCTTTAGCGTTGAGGACATTATACTTTCGTTTTTCAGCAACACTGTCTTTAAGCTCTGCTATTTCATTCGGGTCTTGTGTCCTGTATTCCATTTAATCTGCATCCTTTTCACGCATTGCATCCGGGTCGGGCAGCCCATACGCCCCCGCCTTCAGCACCTTCAGCGACAACAAGGCACATTTTACCCGCGCCATGCTCAACGGAATGCCTACCAGCTCCAGCAGCGTTTCTTTGGAAAAGTTGCGAATTTCGGCCAGCGTTTTGCCCTTGATCTCTTCCGTCAGCAGCGAGGCCGCCGCCTGGCTAATCGCGCACCCCTCGCCGCTCCACGCCACTTCCGCCACCCGGTTGTCACTGCCCAAACGCACATCAATGCGAATGAGGTCGCCACAAAGCGGATTGTCTTCCTCATAGGAAAAATCAGCCTCGGTCAGCGTGCCGTGGTTTAGCGGATGCTCGTATAAATCAATAATCTGCTCGCGGTAGTAGGATTCGTCCATATCACTTCCTGCGAAAATGGGACGCTGATTTTCCTGATAAAAAACGACACATCAGGTACATCAGATAAATCAGCGTCCTATTCTTATTCGCCCATCCTGTTGTTATGAAAGCCGGAAAACCTTCCGCACTTTGTCCAGACTTTGCACCAATTGGTCAATCTCTTCGGTGGTATTATACAGGTAGAAGCTGGCGCGGGCGGTGGCGGAGACGCGGAGCTTGTGGTGCAGGGGCATGGCGCAATGATGCCCGGCGCGAATGGCGATGCCATCCTTATCCAGCAGTTCGGCAATGTCATGGGGATGCACCCCGTCTAGTGTAAATGTGGCAACGCCCCCTTTTTGCGCGGCGGGTGGGCCAATCAGGGTCAGCCCTTTCACGTCACTTAGGGCTTCAAGGGCGTAGCTGGTGAGCAGTTGCTCATGGGCGTGGATATTATCCATGCCGATGCTGCTGAGGTAATCAACGGCCGTTCCCAGCCCAATCCCCTCCGCAATACTTGGCGTACCCGCCTCAAACTTCCACGGTAGGTCGTTCCACGTTGACCCTTCCAGCGTCACCCGCCGGATCATGTCGCCGCCGCCCATGTAGGGAGGCATCGCTTCCAGCAACGGCCGTTTGCCATACAAAATGCCAATCCCCGTTGGCCCACACATTTTGTGGCCGGAAAAAGCCAGGAAGTCACACCCCAGTGCCTGCACGTCAACAGCCATATGTGGCACGCTTTGCGCCGCGTCCACCATCGTCACCGCGCCCACTGCTTTAGCGGCGGCGACCAGATCGGTGACAGGGTTAACGGTGCCAAAAACGTTGGAAACGGCCGTAAATGAAAAAATCTTCGTCCGCTCCGTTAGCAACTGGGGCAGGGTGGTCAGATCCAGCGTGCCATCCGCCGCAAACGGCACATAGCGAATGGTGGCCCCCTTTTCCTGCGACAAAAGCTGCCACGGCACAATGTTGGCATGGTGCTCCATTTCGGTCAGCAAAATCTCGTCGCCGGGGCCAACGTTGGCACGCCCCCACGTAGCCGCCACCAGATTAAATGCCTCGGTGGCGTTGCGGACATAAATCACTTCGGCCGAATCGGGAGCGTTGATAAAGCGGGCAATCCGCTCCCGCGCCCCTTCATAAGCGTTGGTTGCCGCCTCACTTAGCCGATGGATGCCGCGATGGACGTTGGCATTACTGTGGCGGTAATACTGGTTCATCGCTTCAATGACCGCCAGCGGCTTTTGCGAAGAGGCGGCACTGTCCAAATAGACCAGCGGCACGCCGGGATACGCTTCATCGGCTAAAATGGGAAAATCGGCACGGATTTGGGCTACATCTAACATACTTGGCGATTAGAGATTGGAGATTAGAGATTGCTGTCAAGCGAGAATCAATCTCCAATCTCCAATCTCTACTTTGCTTTTGATGGATTTTCAATCGGCACACCGACCAAATTGCCCCATTCTGTCCACGAGCCATCGTAGTTGCGGACGTTGGGGTAGCCTAGCAGGTAGGTGAGGACAAACCAGGTGTGGGAGCTGCGTTCGCCGATGCGGCAATAAGCGATCACGCTGTCGTTGGAGGCCAGCCCCTGCTCGGTTTCGTAGATGCCACGCAAATCGTCGGCGGTTTTGAAGGTGCCGTCTTCGGCCACGGCGCGACTCCAGGGAACGCTTTTGGCGCCGCGAATGTGGCCGCCGCGCAACGCCCCTTCCTGCGGCGAGCCGGGCATGTGGAGCAGTTCACCGCTGAATTCCTGGGGGCTGCGAACGTCAACTAACGGCCGTTCTGCCCGTACATGCTCCAGCACCTGATCCCGAAACGCCCGAATCTTGTAATCCGTCCGGTTTGGCACCGCATACGTCGTCGCCTCAAACATTGGTGCTGCCTTTGTCAGCTCACGCCCCTCATCAATCCACTTCTTGCGCCCGCCGTCCATTACCCGGCAGTCGCCGTGGTCAAACAGCTTGAACACCCAAAACGCATAACACGCCCACCAATTGTTTTTATCCCCATAAAAAACAACCGTCGTATCCTTGGCAATACCATGTTTTGCCATCAGTGCCGCAAACCCCGCTTCATCCAGGTAATCACGGCGAATTGCGTCATTCAAGTCAGCTACCCAGTCAATGTGAACCGCATTCGGCACATGCCCCGTGCGATACAGCAGCACATCCTCATTGGACTCAACCAGCCGCACCTTGTCAGTGTTGTGCAAATTTGTCGCCACCCATTCCGTGCTAACCAGTACATCCGGGTGAATATATCCTTTGTCGCTCATGCTTTTTCCTTTTCGGGTTTACCCGCTTTGTCTTAAATAGGACGCAGATTAACCTGATTTTCCTGATTTGATGTAACTATCAGGTCTGTCGTCAATGAACCAATTGTCGGCCAAAACATGTCATTTCGACGAGTCTTCGAGGAGAAATCCCGTTCCCTTTGCCAATAAGAATGGGATTTCTCGGAAGACGCTTCGGCAGTCTCAGTGCAGGCTCTCGAAATGACATTTGTGTAATTGCGATTTCTCTTAAATTTCTCTGTAAGCCTCTGTGTCTTCTCGGAGAATCTCTGTGTAACAAATGCCGACACCCCAATTTTACCAAATTTCTTTGGCCAAGATCATAAAACGGTGGCACCGCCCTCGCCACTTGATGAACAAAAGCGAGAGCAGCAGCCACCGTTACTGATTTATCCGCGAAAATCCGCCCTGATCCGCGTCATCCGCGCATCCATTTTTCTAGCCCATCTTTTCTAAAATGCGGGAGAAGATGCGGTCGCGCACCCCTTCCACCGGAATGCGGCGCAGCAGCGGATCAAAGAACCCTTCCACCACCATTTGCTCGGCGCGGTTGCGCGGAATGCCGCGTGCCATCAGGTAGAACACCTCTTCCTGATCCATTTTGCCGATGGTGGAGGCGTGGGTGCAGGCCACATCGTCGGCCTCAATTTCCAAACCGGGAATCGAGTCGGCGCGGGCGGTTTTGTCCAGCATCAGGTTGCGGTTGGCCTGAAAGCCGTCAATTTTCTGCGAATCTTTTTGTGCCTTGATCATCCCCTGCCAAACAATGCGGGAATTTTCCTTGAGTGCCCCTTTGTAGAGCAGATCGCTAACGGTGTCGCCGGCGTTGTGGTTTTGCTGGGTGTCCAGGTCAAGGTGTTGACGGCCGTTTGTGAAAAACACCCCCGACATCCGTCCCCAGCTACCCGGCTGATCCAGTTCCAGCGTTTGGAACGCCTTCGAGAGGCGCGTACCCATCCAGCTTGTCACCCAGTCCAGCTTGCCATCGCGCCCCACGCGCCCGCGTTCGTGGTTAAACTGCCAGACGTTGGCGCCAAAATCCTGCAAACCAGAGTAGATGAGGCTGGCGTTGTCGCCCACCAGCAGCTCAATCACGCCGTTGTGGAGGGCCTGCGCTTCCCCTTCGGCCGAAGCGTAGAAGTCGAGGAAGTCGGCTTCGGCGCCTTCTTCCAGCACGACGAGGGTGTGGGTAAAAGTACGGCCGTTTACCGACCACAAAACGCTGTGAACGGGTGCCGCTGCTCTGACATTCTTTGGCACATAGAGGAAGGTGCCGCCGCGCCAGAACGCGCCGTGCATGGCGGCAAATTTGCCTTCGTCCACTTTCACGCCCTGGGTCATGAAATATTTTTGAATGAGGTCGGGGTGGTTGCGAACGGCCGTTGACATATCACAGAAGATCACCCCCTGCGCTTTCAACGCATCGCTCAACGCATACGATGTGGTGACACCATCCACTTGAATAAGCTGACCACCCGCCGCTTCCGCCGCAAACTGTTCCGTCAACGATGCTGGTAGCGTTGCCTCTATTGCTGCATCCCCATTGACCGACGGCCCAGTTTCACTCATCCTGAACCGACGCAAATTTGTCCGCCGCCACGCCTCATCCTGTGTTGTGGGCATGGGCAAACTCTCAAACACGTCAAACGCCTTTAGCCGGAATTCCAGCATCCACGCTGGCTCCTGCAAATAGGCAGATAGTTGTTGTACTGCTTCTCTTGTAAATCCACTCATGTCGGTAATCAGTAATCGGTAATCGGTAATCGGTAATCAGTAATCAGTCAAAAACTGATAACTGATTACTGATAACTGTTTACTGACTACTATCCAATAGACCCTTCCATCTGAAGCTGGATCAGGCGATTCATTTCAATCGCATATTCCATCGGCAGCTCTTTCACTAGCGGTTCAATAAAGCCATTGACGATCATCGTGTTGGCTGTTTCCTCGTCAATGCCCCGGCTCATCAGGTAGAACAACTGCTCTTCACCCACCTTGCTCACCGATGCTTCATGCCCAATCGTCACATCCTGTTCGTCAATCTCGATATAAGGATAGGTGTCGGAGCGGCTACGTTCATCCAGCAGCAGCGCATCGCAAACAACGTTGGATTTGACGTTGTAGGCCCCATCCTGCACCTTGAGCAGACCGCGATAGGAAGAACGGCCGCCGTCCTTGCTAATGGACTTGGAAATAATCCGGCTGCTAGTATTAGGAGCCACATGCACCACCTTGCCGCCAGCGTCCTGGTGCTGCCCTTTGCCCGCAAAGGCAATGGACAAAATTTCGCCGTGCGCCCCTTCGCCTGTCATGTAAACGGCCGGATACTTCATGGTGACCTTACTCCCCAAGTTCCCATCCACCCATTCCATCGTCGCTTTCTCTTCGGCCACGGCTCGTTTCGTCACCAGGTTGTAGACGTTATTAGACCAGTTCTGAATGGTGGTGTAGCGGCAGCGCCCGCCCTTGCGGACAATGATTTCCACCACAGCCGAATGCAGCGAGTCGGAGGAGTAGATAGGTGCTGTGCAGCCCTCAACATAATGCACATACGCCCCCTCATCCACAATAATCAGGGTACGCTCGAACTGCCCCACGTTTTTGGCGTTGATGCGGAAGTACGCTTGCAGCGGCATGTCAATGTGGACACCCGGCGGGACGTAAATAAAGCTGCCGCCCGACCAAACGGCCGTATTTAACGCCGCAAACTTGTTGTCATTGTAGGGAATAATGGTGCCAAAATATTCCTTCACCAGTTCAGGGTATTGCGCCAGTCCATCATCCATCCCTAAAAAGACAACCCCTTTTTCTTCAAGCTCCTTCTTGATGTTATGGTACACCACCTCAGACTCATATTGTGCGGCCACCCCAGAAAGGAACTTTTGTTCGGCTTCAGGGATGCCGAGCTTGTTGAAAGTGTCTTTAATGTAGCTGGGAATATCTTCCCAGGTGTCACCCTGCCGATCCGATGGCTTGATGTAATAGTAGATGTCGTCAAAATTAATGCCCGCCAAATCAGCGCCCCAGGTGGGCATTGGACGGCTGAGAAAGTGTTGGTATGCCTTTAGACGAATGTCCAGCATCCATTCCGGCTCGTTTTTCATCCGCGACATCATGCGGATCATCTCTTCATTCAGCCCTTTCTCGGCCTTGAAGACATAATCTTCTTTGTCGGCAAAGCCATACTTTTCGGCGTAGTCGGCATTAACGTCGGCAATAATTTCTTCTTCGCTTAGTTCACGCTCAATCAATTCAGCCATTTTTATGCCTCCTCGGCAACACCATGCTTTTCACGAATCCAGTCGTAGCCGCGTTCTTCCATGACTAATGCCAGTTCAGGGCCGCCGCTTTCTACAATACGGCCGTTTAGCATGATGTGAACATGGTCTGGCTTGATGTAATTCAGAATTCGGTGGTAGTGAGTGATAACCAGCATCCCCATCCCGTAAGATTCCTTAAGCCGGTTTGCGCCTTCGGACACGACGCGCAGCGCGTCAATGTCCAGCCCGGAGTCCGTTTCGTCCATAATGGCAATCTTTGGCTCCAGCGTTGCCATCTGTAAAATTTCCGCCCGTTTCTTTTCACCGCCAGAGAACCCTTCGTTCAGGTAGCGGCCGGCGAATTTGTGGTCAATCCCCAGCAAATCCATCTTTTCCTTGAGCAGGCGGCGGAACATGGGAATTGGAATGCCCGTGTCTTCGGGGTTTTCCCCCTTGCGTTTGGAGTTGATGGCCTGGCGCAGGAATTTGGCAAGGGTGACACCCGGCACGGCTGACGGGTACTGGAAGGCAAGGAAAAGACCAGCGCGGGCGCGTTCGTCTGCTTCCATTTCCAGCAAATCTTCACCGTTAAAGATGACTTGCCCAGCGGTGGGTTCATAGGCGGGATGCCCGGCCAGTGTATAAGCCAGGGTGCTTTTACCAGAGCCGTTTGGCCCCATCATGGCGTGTACTTCACCCTGCTTAATCAGCAGGTCAATCCCTTTTAAAATATGGGTGTTCCCCACATTGGCGTGCAAATTTTTGATTTCTAGTGCAGCACTCATCTGATTTTACATCTCCTGTCGTGCGTATCGAATTGTAAAACATCAGCTAAAAAGCTGTTCGTTAATTTTACAAAATATAGACGTTACCTTTTCAAGGGGCGTTTACAAGGTTAAATTATAGCAAAGCGGTTGTTTTGCGTCAATATTTATGATAAAAATGATAAAAATAGTGAAAATTGACAGGGATATGGCCGAATGCTATAATTTTTTGCGTTTGGTGGGTGCGAAATCTCGCAATAGGCAGGGATTGTATCGTGAAATTTGTTACAAGCAACAAAACGGGCACACGTGATGTTGTGCTACAAACCATAAAAGAATCGGGGCAGGTGACGGTGGAGGAGTTGGCTCAGGCGGCTGATGTTTCTCCGGTGACGGTGCGGCACCATGTTAATACGTTGCAGGCGGAGGGGCTGATTGAAGCAACGGCCGTTCGTCGCAAGGTCGGTCGGCCGTATTATGTCTACGCACTCAGTGAAAAAGGACAAGAGCTGTTTCCCAAACGGTACGTTAGCCTTACCAATCGTCTGCTCAGTGAACTAAAATCACGTTTGCCCGCCGACACCGTTGCCGAAATCTTTAGAGGTGTCGTAGACGGCGTTATTACCGAACACGAAGGTGCCTTTGAACATTTGGCACTCGAAGAAAAGCTCGATTATCTGGTGCAGCTTTTGGGCAAAGAGGGGTTCCTGGCACGTTGGGAACAGGACGAAGACGGTTACAAACTCATCGAATATAGCTGCCCCTACATTTCTGTGGGTTCCAAGCACAGCGATGTGTGCAACATTGACAAGGAACTCATGCTCAACGTGCTGCAACTGCCCGTGAAGCAGCACAGCTGTATGCTAGAAGGGGCAGATTGTTGCGAATTTTCTGTGACAGCACAAACTACATGATAAGGACTGAGAAAATGGTTATTAGTAAAGAAGAAGAGTTGGTAGAGTCATTGCGAGTTGTCATTGATCCTGAAATTGGCATGAACATTATCGAACTTGGCCTGGTGCGTAACATTGAGTTGAACGAAGAAACTGACTCGGCCAAGATTACAATGATTTTGACGACACCTTTTTGCCCCTATGGCCCGCAAATCATTGAGCAGGTGCGGATGGTTGCCAACAACGTCATGGCCGGTAATGTTACTGTGGAAATCGGTACCGAACTGTGGGATCCTTCCATGATGGAAGAGGGTGCCGGTGGCGATTGGGGTCTTTTTTAATACCTTTTATCTCCGACCAAGGGTTCAACCAAAAATAACTTTGCAGTTCCAGAAGTTCAACTTCTGAGAGAAGTTGAACTTCTAAGAAACTGTTTTAAAAACGCAAAAAGCCCCTGATGTTCCCATTAGGGGCATTATAAAATATAGGTTCTTTGGGATTTCGTGGGGTGATCGGCACATTTAGTCGGGCAGATTGCTTGAAGACTAACCATTTAATCGGGTAAAAGCAGAAACTGGGAGATTAAGATACTGGGAGAACTAACCACGGCTAATCTCTCAATCTCCTAGTCTCTCAATCTCAAGGCGCATTTACCCGTTTATTTTGTAAACATCCAGGCTCTCCTTTATCTGTTGCGCACGGGCTGCCAATGGAGGTAGGGGTACTTTTTAAACAGTCTCTGAGAGAAGTTAAACTTCTACACCCCAGGGTATTAACGAATGAACCCTTAGCCGCGAATGAGATGATTTTCCAATTCGGCCAGCATTGTCCACAATTTAGCCGCCATGATCCGACGATTGATGATTTACCTGCTGTCGTTCGCGCTGCTGATGGGATGTCGTGAAACCGACACGCCGGCCACACAAACGGCCGTTTCTCCCCCCCTCGCCCACATCACCGCCACGCCAACCCTTGCCCCCACTCCCACCCTCGCCCCCACCCTGACCACCCCCACACCAACCAACACCCCCACCCCCACCCCCACCCCCTTGCCCCAGCAGCGGCTCCAACTGGGCAACCAGGCGATGGCCGTCGGCAACGACGAGCTGGCGGCGCAACAATTTACTGCCTTGGTGACACAGCCCGACGCGCTGGACACAGAAAAGCAGCAGCAGGTGCTGTTTGATTTGGGGGTGACGCAGTGGCGCAACGGCCGTTTAGCCGAAGCCACCACCACCCTCACCCAGCTCCTCGAAACGGGCAACCCCAACCCCGATGTCTCATTTTATCTGGGCGAAGCGTATGCCGGGCAAGGGCTGTACAGTGAAGCGACTGCTGCCTACACGAACTATTTGGCCGTTTACCCCGATATGGCCGCCTACATTCAGCCCCGTATCGCCCAGGCGCAGTTGGCGTTGGGCAACCGGGCGGCGGCGATTGCGGCGTATGAAACGGCCGTTTCTGCCCCCGCCCACCGCATCAAACACGTCCTTCTGCGCCAAACCCTGGCCGATTTGTATCTGGCCGACGGCAACTTCGCGGCGGCCATCGGCCAGTACGACGGAATTTTGGCGGTGGCGCAAACGGAGTTTACGCGGGGGCAGGTGACGTATTTGGCGGGCAAGGCGGCGTTTGCGGCGGGGGATGAGGCGGCGGGGTGGGAGCGGTATGAAACGGCCGTTTCCGACTATCCCCGCGCTGCCGAAAGCTACCAGGCGTTGGTGGCGCTGGTGGAAGCGGGGCGCGAGGTGGACGACTACCAGCGCGGGCTGGTGGATTTTTACGCCAAGGCGTATGCGCCCGGAGTCGAAGCGTTTGAGCGGTATTTGGCCGCTGCCGATACCCCGCGTGAGGAAGCGTACCTCTTTTTGGCCTGGTGCTATGAGGGGCTGGGCAATGGCGAGGCGGCGCGGCAAACGCTGGCGCGGCTGGCGGCGGTGAACCCGGCGCGTGCCTTGTTAGAGGAAGGGCGACTGCTGGCGCGGCTGGGCGACGCGGCCGGGGCGACCACTAGCTATGACCGCTTTTTAACAGAATTCCCCGACGACGCGGCGGCGGCGGAAGTGGCGTGGGCGGTGGCGGGGTTGGTGGGAGAAACGGCCGTTAACCGCTACCTCGACATGGCAAACCGCTACCCCAGCGACAAAAACGCCCCCGAAGCCCTCTTCTGGGCGGGGTGGCTGGCAAACCAGCAGGGGGATGAGGCGGCGGCGATTGCCGCATGGCGGCAGGGCGCGGCCAGCTACCCCAATGCGCTTTACGGCGGGGCGGCGCAGGTGTGGCTGCTGCGGCTGCTGCCAGACGGGGAGGAACGGGCGGCACTGCTGGCGGCGGTTCAGACGGGCAGCGGCGAGGGGTATTACAATTTGCGGGCGCGGGATAGAGTGGGGGAAGAACGGCCGTTTTTCGCCCCCAGCCCCTTCACCCTGCCCCCCACCGATGATGCCGCCCTGCAAGCCGAAGCCGAGCAGTGGCTGCGCGACTGGCTGCGGCTCCCCGCCGAAACCGACGTTGCTGCGCTCAACCCGACCCTGGCCGACGACCCCCGGCGGCAGGTGGGGGAGCGGCTGTGGCGGCTGGGGCTGCTGGAAGAAGCCAAGGGGGAGCTGGAATCGCTGCGCCAAAGCCACAGTGACAACCCGCTCTTTAGCTACCAGCTTGCCCTCTATTTTCGGGAGCTGGGGCTGTATCGCTCCTCAATTGTGGCGGCAGCTTCGCTGCAAGTAGCGGCGGGGGAGCCGGTGCTGGCGTTGCCAACATTTATCGGCCGTTTGCTCTACCCCGTTTATTATGGCGACCTCATCACCACGCTGGCGCGGGAATATGGCTACGACCCACGCCTGCAATTTGCCCTGGTGCGGCAGGAGAGCTTGTTTGAGAGCTTTGCCCGCTCCGGTGCGGCAGCGCAGGGGTTGAGCCAGGTCATCCCCGACACCGGCAGCTATATCGCCCAGCAGCTAAATTGGCCCGATTACGAAAACGACGACCTGTACCGCCCCTACGTCGGGCTGGCCTTTGGCGCCTATTACCTGGATCTCCAGCTAGACCATTTTGACCGCCACCCCCACATCGCTTTGGCCGCCTACAACGCCGGCCCCGGCAACGCCGCTCGCTGGTATGAAGCGGCCGGGGGTGATATTGACCTTTTTGTGGAAACAGTTGATTTTTCCGAGACACGGCAATATATTGAACGTATCTACACAGGTTTTGTAATGTATCGTGAATTGTATGGGGATTAGAGATTAGAGATTGGAGACTGGAGACTATCTAACCTTGACACGCTGGAACCAAAGCAGTTGCACAGAGTCTCACGGAGAAGGCACAGAGAGACACAGAGGACAATTTCATATTTCCTCTGTGCAACTCTGTGCGATCTCTGTGCAACTCTGTGTCATTTCTTGCCTTTGGCACAAGAAGTCCATCGTTAAGGCAGCAAATTCTCCAATCTCCAATCTCTAATCCCCAATCTCCATTTTCCCCGCACCATGTCGTTTGAATGGCAAACCGAAGAAGAATACAACTGGGATGAGGAACCGGCTCCGGCGCCGGAGAAGCCAAAGCGGCGGCGACCGCGCTGGCTGTGGCTGCTGCTGCTGATTCCGCTGCTGCTGGCGGGTGGGGCGTGGGCGGCATACCGGCAGGTAAACCAGCGGGTGGAGGTGGTGGCCGAACGGACACAGGAGGAGATTTTAGCCAGCCACAAGCTCATCCAAACGGCGGCGGTCAACCGCGACAGTGATTTGTTTATCTCTTTTTTGTCGGGGCGGGAACCGGAATGGGCGTTTGGGCTGGAGGAGGCGGTGCGGCAGGGGGTAATGCTGGACAAACCCCACTTAGGTCTCGTTTGGCAGCCACGCAACAGCGACGACGTGCTAACGGTGCAAAACGTGTCTCCCGATTTGGCGGCGGCGGAGGTGGTGTACGACCATACCTATCTGGTTCCGGTGGGCAATGGGGTGGCCGAAACGGTGTCGCTGCGCCATACGGATGTGTACCGGCTGGGGCCAAACAAATGGCTGCTGGCTCCGCCGGAGCCGGAATTTTGGGGGGAGATGCTGGTACACCACGGCCATATTTTGCACTTGACCTACCCGGAGCGGGATAAGGAGGTGGCGCGGCGGCTGGCGGTGGATCTAGACGAAAAGCTGATGCAGGCGTGCGCCACGTTGGGGTTGGAATGTGCCGAGGATATTGCCATCAACCTGCTGCTTTCCACCAACCCAGAGACGCTAACGGCCGTTTATGAAGCCAACACCCCCTCCTTCAACCTCACCGACCTCCGCCTGCCCACCCCGTCCCTGGTTGGCGTGCCAATCAACGAAGCGGGATACCAGACCCTGCTGCGCGGCTACGGCTCACAGGTGGTGGCGGCCCTGGTGGGGGATGCGACCGGGTATGAATGCTGCCGCTATGTCCATCTTTACCAGGCACTGCTGGACCGGGAGCTGTTTGCCCTGGGGCTGCGGCCGTGGCCGCTGACGCAGAGCATGATGGCTGAGGTGGCAAAACGGCCGTTTTCCCTCGCCACCCTCGACCCATTTTGGGGCATTGACCAGGGGACGCGCCGCGTGGAGGACGTGGCTCCCATTTACGCGATGGTTGAATTTGTTGCCACCCGGTTTGCCGAAACGCCGCTGGCGGAGTTGCAAACCCGCATCAACCGCTTCCCCAACCAGTCGGCGGCGGATTGGCTGCTGGAAGCGGCGGCGGGAACAGCGATGAACGGCCGTTTAGACACCCCCGTCGAACTCCAGCTTGCCCTGCACCACTACATCACCGAGCGGGGAGCGTTGGCAGAAACGGCCGTTCCCAGCCAGCAGCTTCTGGCCCTGTGCAGCAACAACGACCGGCAAATTCTCTACCGCTACGACCCGGCCAGCGGCGAACTGGCGCAGGTGCGGACGCAGGGAGAAGTTTTTGCCCGCATGGTGGCCCTGCCCAACGACAATGGCGTGGCGATGGTGGAATTTGCCGAGACAGCCACGGCCAGACCCCGCACCTTGATTTGGCAAAACGGGCGCGAACTGCCAGTGCAAAACCCAAGGATGCAACCCTATATTGTGGAGCCAATTGGAAGTGACCAAAACGGCCGTTTTCTCCTGCTCCGCCAAAGCAGCAACGACAACGCCCCCCCCTATGCCATCATGCCGCTCGACACCTGCCTCAATCAAGGCATTTGCACCAGCGACACGCTTCTGGGTCGCCCCATCTGGTCGCCCAACGGCGAACAAATGATGAGCATGATGCCCATCAGCGGCGGCGAGCGGCTGAACACCGGGCTGCTGTTTATTGGCAACGGGGCAGGCGGCGACCTGGTTTACCGTGCCGAGGGGGGGACCCCGTTTTGGCTGGACGAGGCCACCATTGCCTACTCCCCCAACGGCCGCACCATCAACACCCAGCCAACGACGGGCGGCATTCCCGAAACGCTCTTTAGCACGCTGGATTTGATTAGCACACTGGCAACGGTGGACCAACCCAGTGCCGGGGCGGTCGTCATTGACCACCTCCTCCGCTTTCCCGATGACCCCGATTTGCTGCTGGTGGTGACAGCCGACCCGACGGGGCAGGCCGGGCAAAGTTTTCTGTTCTCCTACCGGCTTTCGACGCGGGAGCCGGTGCTGTTGCGGGTGCTGGATACAAACTGGCGCGATCTGGAACGTGTTTATAGCGTGTCGCCAAACGGCCGTTTTCTGGCAATCAGCAGTTCTGATGGGCGTGCGCGGCGGCTCTACTTGTACGACCTGCTAAACAATGCGCTAAACGTGCTGTTTGAAAGCAGTAACACCCCCCAGTCACCGGAGCAACTGCTGGATTGGTCGGCCGACGGGCAGTGGCTGCTGCTGGCGCGGGACGGCTATTTTTGGCTGGTGGCGCTGGACGGGAGCGGGGAAGAACGGCCGTTGTTTGTGGGCGACGGGTATTGCGGAACGGCCGTTTGGTACACCGGCTAACCCCACGCCTTTGTGACTTTTTCATGAAAAGCCCACCAATACCCAACCCGCCGCTTTTGTAATTACCCGATTTCCTATAAAATCGCCTTTGTCATTATCCTGACGACAAAAATGCCAAAGTCGAGAGCTTGTTTCCCGACTTCATGGAGTAGAAGACATGAAAAAAACAACGTTGACAGGGTTCATCACCCTTCTTTTTTGGCTTACCGCCTGCGGCAGCGCAGCCCAGCCAGCCAGCACAGACATAGCCGCAAGCGAAACGCTGCCAGAGGTTGCCCAGGAAGTGGCGGCTGAACCAGCGGGCAGCAAAGCCGAGCAGGTGGCCGATGCAGCCCCCGCCGCCACCAGCCGCCCCGACATGACGATTACTGAAGCCGCCATCGAAACAGATGCCAAAGGTTTGCCCGTTGGCTTTACCGATGACGGCCGGCCGTATCGCGGCAACCCCCACGCCCCGGTCATCATTGAAGAGTTTTCCGACTTCCAATGCCCGTTTTGCGCCCGCTTTGCCGCCCAAACGCTGCCCAGCATCGAAGAAAACCAGATTCGCAGCGGCGACGCCCTGCTCATTTTCTACGACTTTCCCCTGACCAACCTACACCCCCAGGCCACGGCAGCCGCCAACGCCGCCCGCTGCGCCGGGGAGCAGGGTGCACCAGCTTATTGGGCCATGCACGACCTGCTCTTTACCGACACCCCCGCCTGGAGCAGCAGCAACGCAACGGCCGTTTTTATTAGCTATGCCGAAGACCTGGGGCTGGAAATTGAGAGCTTTACCACCTGCGTTGAGAACGACACCTACATGGACGCCATCCAGGCCGATTTCGACCTGGGGCGCAGTCGCGGCGTTAGCAGCACTCCCAGCTTCTTTATCAACGAGCAGCCACTTATTGGTGCCCAGCCGCTGGCCGTTTTCGACCAAGCCATTGCCACCATCCAAGACGGCGGCGAACTGCCCAGCAACGGACAGCAGCAGGCGGCAGAGCAGCCCTTTGTTGCCCCCACCCCGGCCACCATCGTGTTTGCCGACCACGCCGGCGTGTTGGGTGACGACAGTGCCCCGGTGACGATTGTCGAGTTTACCGACTACCAATGCCCCTATTGCCAGCGCCACAACCAGCAAACCATGCCCCAAATTCTGGAGCAGCTTGTCGCCTCCGGGCGCGTGCGCTATGTGCTAAAGGATTTCCCGCTTGACAGCATTCACCCCGATGCCCGCCAGGCGGCAGTGGCGGCTCGCTGTGCCGGGGAGCAGGATTTGTATTGGGAAATGCACGATGCGCTATTTGAAAACCAGCAGCAGTGGGCAGGAATGGGTACAGGAGCCAGCACCATTTTTACTAACCTGGCAATTAGCCTGGGTGCCGACAGCGGCAGTTTTGAACAATGCCTGAGCAGTGATCGGCACGACAACATCATTGAGGACAATTTGCAAGAGGGTGTGCGGCTGGGCGTACGCGGCACACCGGCGTTCTTTATTGACGGGTTCCCTGTCAACGGGGCGCAGCCATATGAGCTGTTTGAGTATGCGGTGGCACTGGCAGAGGAAGGCACGCTGGCCGATGCCTACCAGCCCAAAGAGCAGCCGCAGCAGGAGCAGCCACAGCCACCGCAGGAGCCGGTGGAGGTTAGCACAGAAACGGCCGTTTTTGCCGTTGGCGACCCCAATGCTCCCGTGGAAATTATTGAATACACCGACTTCCAATGCCCATTCTGCCAGCGCCACTTCCTGCAAACCTTCCCGCAGATCAAGGCGCAATACATTGATACAGGTCAGGTGTACTATGTCTTCAAGGATTTGCCGCTGACCACCATTCACCCGCAGGCGTTCTTGGCTGCCGAAGCGGCTCGCTGCGCCGCTGACCAGGGGGCGTATCTGGAAATGCACAACCTGCTCTTTACCAAACAGGGTGAGTGGAGCGGCAGTTCGGCGGCGGCAACGGCCTTTACCGACTACGCCAGCCAGCTTGGGCTGGACAGAGACACGTTTTCGGCTTGCTTGACAAACCACGCGCAGGAAACGGCCGTTCAGGCCGATATGGACGAAGCGATTGGCTTTGGCATCAGCGGCACCCCCGCCTTCTTTGTCAACGGCAACTTTGTCAACGGCGCCCAGCCGTTTAGCGTCTTTTCGCAGGTTATTGACAAGATGCTGGCAGACATGGATGAATAAAATCTTGTAGGGAGTGGGGAGTAGGGAGTAGAGTGTGACTCACACCCCACTCCCTACTCCCCACTCCCCACCTCCCCATGCGCCTTTCTCTCCACAACCTGCTCATCCGCCTTCAGACCAACACCCCCCAAATTGAGCAGCAGCTTCGCGCCATTTTGGCCGGGTGGCCGACGGATGGCGCTGCTGCCGCAGCCAACATTACCGTTAAGCTACAGCTAGTGGAAACACTGCCCCCTCTACCTGCCCCCGCCCCCATTTTCACCGACGGCAGCGACCGCATTCTGCACGTCTACCAGACAGACGACAGCGCGGCATGGCTCCACTTTCTGGATGGTGGGCTGGTGCGTGTGCCATTGACCGATGAAACGGTGGTTGAAGGGATGGTAACGGCGGGATTGTTGGGGGTAAACGGCCGTTTGGAAGACGTCCTCTACACCAGCCTTGCCCCCCTGCTGCGGCGGCGCGGGCTGTTTATGGTTCATGCCTTTGCCGCCAGCAAAAACGGCCGTTGTGTGATGCTGGTTGGCCCCAGCCAATGCGGCAAGACAACCACCGGCCTCAGCCTGCTGCTATACGGCTGGGAGCTACTTGCCAACGACGTGGTGCTGCTGCACCAACAGGGCGACGGCGTGTATGCGCTGCCCACGCCCGGCACGCTGGGCATCCGCCCCCGGACATTCAGCTTGTTGCCTGAGCTACACGAAAAATTGGGGGGGATAAACGGCCGTTGGGCAGACCCCAGCCCAGTGACGGCACTGCTGTTTCCACAAATTGTTGCTGGCGGGGTGGAAAAAACGGCCGTTTTGCCTCATAACCGCGCCATTGCCCTTACCCAGCTAATGGCCGAAAGCATGGATCGTTGGGATGCGCCCACATTTACCCCCCACCTCACCCTGCTGCAACAGCTTTGCCAACAAGCAAGAATATATCAACTCCACCTGGGGCGTGATGTAGATGCCATTCCATCTCATATTGAGCAGGCTGTTTTATAAACGCCAAAAAGACGGTACAGCTCTGCACCGTCTCTTTTTGCGTGTTTAGGGTATTGTCAGTCGGTAAACGTTACCGGTAAGTGCCGCCAGACATTTCAGCCATATCGGCCCGCAGGCGGCTCATGCGGCTCTTGAGCCGTGTCCCCACAGTCATAGACTGCGCCACTGCTTCAGGCAGCAGTTGCATGGTCATGCCAAAGCCAACCACAAATGACAGTTCGGAGCCGATGGTGAAAATGCCGACGGTTTGGAAAACGGCCGTTAATACAATCTGCCAGCTCGTCCCGTTCGGCACACTCATCCGATAGGTCATATCGGTAAAAGCGTCAATACTAAACAGCAGCAACCAGATTAAAATACTGATAACTGTATACTTTCGGTCTTCCTTTGCGTCCCAGCCCAGTGCCAGCGCAATGTACCCGGATGCAATCTGCCCAACCGAAGGCAACGCCGCTACCACATAACCAGTCCACCAAAACCCAGCTTTAGTGGGCAGTCCTGCATAACCCAGTAAACTCGTCCAATAATCTTCTGCGGTGAAAAACATGGACATAATCCACAGAAGCAAAAATACAATAAAAACGGGAACCACAAACTCGCTTTCCCGTATCCGCTCAGCGGCTTTCCTAAAAGTTGTGTGATGTCTACTCACGTTAAAATACCTCCTATGCAATACCCTTCACAGATATGTTGCCAAGAATTGTCTATGCGCTGCCGAACACGACCGGGCAACGCCTTAAACCAAACCAAAATGTTGAATCCATTCGGGGGAGCACCAAATGAGGAACAAGCATCCACACGGCATATATGGCTGTGTGCTGTCCAGGTGACAGTGGTTACTTCCGAAATCTATCAAAAAACTACAATAAAAAACTACTCAAAACTGCTTCATCACCATTTGTTTTATGCCAGTGGATGCATCTATAATGTTATTTCACTACATTCGGTAGACTCCCATATTATAAGAGAGTCACCTCAGAAAAACATTAGAACAGATTTTCCAAAAGAAACCTTAGAAAATATTAAGGTCATCAGTGATTTTCCTGTAGCACTGATGACAAGAAAGAGGTCACTGTGGATCAAAAAAGGAAAGAGAACCTGGCCTTTGCCAGCAAAGCCGTTTATTATGCGCCAGAAAGTGCATCCAAATCCATTGGAATGCCCATTTATATGTCGTCGTCGTTTCAGTATGATGCCGAAAGCTATCAGCGGGTGGTAGATGGCGAAAGGAAGGAGGTAAATATTTACGGCCGTTGTGGCAACCCCTCGGAGTACGCTTTCGAGGAACAAATTGCCGCCATTGAAAGCGCCGATAGCTGTTTAGCAACGGCTTCGGGTATGGCGGCCATTGCCATCACCCTCTTTGGCCTGCTCAAAAATGGCGACCACATTGTGTGCGACTGGACGACCTACAGCTCGACACACGAAATGCTGGATCACCGGCTGACCGATTTTGGCATCACCACCACCTTTGTAGACACGGCCAACATTGAGGCAGTGGCGGCGGCGATTCGGCCAAACACAAAGGTACTGTACTTTGAAACCATCGCCAACCCCTCGATGAAAGTGCCAGCCATTCCGCCGTTGGTGGAGCTGGCGCACAAGCAAGGCATTGTGGTGGTGTGTGACAACACCTTTGCCAGCCCCTGGCTCATCCGTCCGCTGGAGTGGGGTGTGGATATTGTGGTGGAAAGCGCCACCAAGTTTATTGGTGGGCATAATGACGCGATTGGCGGCACGATTGCCATGAAGTCGAAGCTGCTGCCGGCCGACTTTCTGGAGCAAATTCGCTGGAACACGATGGTGAAATGGGGCGCACCGCTGTCGCCGTTTAATGCCTGGCTGCTGCTGCGCGGCGTGCAAACGCTGGATGTGCGGATGGAGCGGGTGTGCCGTACGGCGATGACGCTGGCGCGGCACTTTGAAAGCCACCCGAAGGTGCGCCGGGTGTGGTACCCGGGGCTAGAGTCGCATCCGCAGCATGATGTAGCGCTGGAGCAGATTCCGCAGTTTGGCGGGATGATGACGTTTGAGGTGCGGGATGGCGAAACGGCCGTTTCCGTTCTCGACTCCCTCCAGTTAGCCACCTTCGCCGCCAGCCTCGGCGGCGTTCGCACCACCACCCAAATCCCCGCCACCATGGCCTTCCTTGACATCCCCGCCGAACAACGCGCCCAAATGAACATCAGCGACGGCATGATCCGCGTCTCCGTCGGCCTAGAGGCCCCCCAAGACCTTATGGCCGACTTTGACCAGGCATTGGCAAGAATTTAACTAATGTAGAGACGTTGCATTGCAACGTTCCTGTGTGCAATGCAACGTCTCTACAAAACAAGGCAAATGTGTTATAGTGCATGAAAATTCTTAAGCATGAGGTCGTCATGTCTTCTCTAACAATTGATCTACCCGATAATTTAAGCCAACAGCTCAAAACATTAGGCATGTCGGATCAACAAATCAACAAAATGATGGTTTATTTGTTGCGTACCTATTTGGCTATGCCACAGGCAGGTCAATTTATTCTGGAATCCAGTTCAGCTCTTAAACCAAACCGAAAAGCAGGTAGTGCAAAGCATTTAAACATAATCATTTCTGACGATTTTGATGATCCCCTTGAAGACTTTGCGGAGTATATGTCTTGAAATTTTTGCTCGACACCCATACCTTTCTATGGTTTATCCAGGACGACTTCGACAGATTGCTTGTTGCTCAATGTCAGATCGAAGGGTGGCCCCTCGTAGGTCACGATCGCGCTTTTAGCCACTATGAAATCCAACAGCTTTGGTAAGCTATCATTGTCTTCTTAACAACCTAACTTCAAAAAGGAGTAAGCAGTAATCGGTAATCAGTCATCAGTTAACGAAACTGATGACCGATTACCGATTACCGATAACCGAAAATGGCTCATCCTCTTGCTGGCAAACCCGCCCCCCATACCCTACTAACCAACATCCCACGCCTTGTCTCGGCGTACTACACGCAAACACCCAACCCCGCCGACCCTGATCAGCGGGTGGCTTTTGGCACGTCGGGGCATCGCGGCACGTCGCTGAAGGGTAGCTTCAACGAGCAGCACATTATGGCGATTAGCCAGGCCATTTGCGACTACCGGCGGCAGCAGGGCATAACTGGCCCGCTCTATTTGGGCATGGACACCCACGCCCTGTCGGAAGCTGCCCACACAACGGCCGTTTCTGTCTTTGCCGCCAACCAGGTCGAACTGTTCATCCAAGACGGCCTCGGCTACACCCCCACACCCGTCATCTCCCACGCCATCCTCACCTACAACCAGGGGCGCAGCAGCGGGCTGGCCGATGGCGTCGTCATCACCCCCTCGCACAACCCGCCCGACGACGGCGGCTTCAAATACAACCCACCCTCCGGCGGCCCCGCCGACACCAGCACCACCAAGGTCATCCAAAACCGCGCCAACGAACTGCTGGCAAACGGACTCAACGGCGTCAAGCAGATCCCCTTTGCCCGCGCCCTGAAAGCGGCCACCACCCACCCCCACGACTTCATCACCCCTTACGTCAACGACCTGGGCAGCGTGGTGGACATGGCCGCCATTGCCGCCGCTGGCCTCAAAATTGGGGTAGACCCGCTAGGCGGCTCCGGCGTGGCGTATTGGGAGCCAATGGCGCAACGGTATGGGCTAAATCTAGAGCTCGTCAACCCGCGCATTGACCCCACCTTCTCCTTCATGACGGTGGACGGCGACGGGGTGATCCGCATGGATTGCTCCTCTCCCTATGCGATGGCAAGCCTGATTAGCCTCAAGGATCAGTTTGATATTGCTGTGGGCAACGACCCCGACTATGACCGGCACGGCATTGTGACAAAAACGGCCGGTTTGCTGAACCCGAACCATTATTTGGCGGTGGCAATTAACTATTTGTTTCAAAATCGGCCGGGTTGGGGGGCAGAAACGGCCGTTGGCAAAACCCTCGTCTCCAGCTCCATGATTGACCGCGTAGCCAACCATTTGGGGCTGCGGCTGGCCGAAGTTCCCGTGGGGTTCAAATGGTTTGTAGACGGGCTGCTCGATGGCTCGTTTGGCTTTGGCGGCGAAGAAAGCGCCGGGGCCTCCTTCCTGCGGCAAAATGGCACCGTTTGGACAACAGACAAAGACGGCTTTGTGATGGATTTGCTGGCGATGGAAATTTTGGCAAAAACGGGGCGCGACCCGGCCGAGCATTACCAAACCCTCACCGAGCAGTTTGGCAGCCCGGTGTATGAGCGATTATCGGCCGTTGCCAACCGGGAACAAAAAGAAATCCTCAGCAATTTGTCGCCAGAAATGATTACGGCCACGGAAATGGCGGGGGAACCCATTCTCGCCAAGCTCACCCGCGCCCCCGGCAACAACGCCCCCATCGGCGGACTAAAGGTTGTTACCGAAAACGGCTGGTTTGCCGCCCGCCCCTCCGGCACGGAAGATATTTACAAAATCTACAGCGAAAGCTTCAAAGGCAAAGACCACCTCAAACAAATCCAGGCCGAGGCGCAGGCGATTGTCAACGATGCGCTGCATAAGAAAGCCTAAACACTTTCGCGCAAAGTCGCAAAGCCGCAAAGATAAACACGAACAACTCGTTCCCACGCTCCACGTGGGAACGCTCTTTACCCGCTCTGCGGGTTGCAAACACCCTCACATCACCTGCCACAACCCGCAGAGCGGGTGCAACTCATCACCACGGAGACCGTGGTGATGAGTTGGAAAATGAGAAAATGGCCGTTTCCCCCTTCCCATCGTCGTCGGTCGTCCGTCATCCATCGTCTAAAAAAACGGCCGTTTTCAAGCCAAACGCACAATTTATTCAGCCACAGGCGCTTGGGGCAACTGCTTTAATGCCTGAACTATCACACGCAACGCTTCATTGACTGCCTCAGCAGTTGGAAAAACCGCCGCTACGTCAGGATCAAGCACAATCATAATGCTGTTTTGATCAATTCGTTCCGCAAAACGATTTGGTTTTGCCTGGCGATAATCAAACTCATAATGCTCCCGCATATCCTCACTAGCATCCATCGTTTTATCTTTTTGCTTGCTCATAAGCTGCTTGCTCCCGATTGTTTGCCCTGCGGGCACTGATAAGGCGAATAGCATCACCACGTTCGGTAAAAGAGATAACAAGAAGGCGGTTGCGATTTGAATGCCCAATCATTAATTCACGTAACTCTTGTTCCGAATGGTCTTTATCCTCAAATATGACGGCTAGATTATCACGAAAGACGGTTGATGCTTCCTCAAAAGTGATGTTATGCCGCTTTATGTTCAGAGCGGCTTTGTTGCGATCCCACTCAAACCGTATCCTGTTCATCGTTAATCATTATACTTTATCTTTTTGAAATCAAGAACGGCCGTTTCCCCCTAACCCCACCGTCATCCGTCATCTAAAAAAACGGCCGTTTTCCCTCACACCCCCATCACAGCCAGCAACCCATTCACCTTGTCCGCCAAATCATCATCGGGGCGCAGGGGCAGGTAGTGCCTTTGAATTTGGTTCAGGGCTGCGGCAACGTCGTCGTGCCAGGCGGGTTCGGTTGGCAGCCGGGCGGCAAGAGCAGGGTAACAGTCGCGGAAAATGTCGGCATCCCAGTGGCTGAGGCGGAGCCAGCTTAACAGTTGGGGCAGGGTCAGGGTGTGGTAGTGGGGTTCCAGCGCCGTTTTCAGGGCAAAAAAGTCGTCGGGGCCGCCGTTGGTGACAGAGGAAACAAACGCACTACTTGTTTCCTTGCCCCCGGCCGGAACCGCCCCCAGCAAACAAGCCACCGTCTGCAAATTGTCCTGATAATGGGGGGCGTGGAGCACCTGGCCGCCGCAGCGGGCGGCATATTGGCCGAGGGCGTGGTAGTTGACCATGAGCGAGAAGCTGCCGTGGAGATTAGGCAGAGGGTCGTCGTCGCTGATCATGTCCTGGGGCATGGTGTGGCCGCGATCACTGCTGAGGAGGAGCAAACGGCCGTTTTTCCCCCCGCCACCCTGCCAAAAACGGACACAATCTAGCCCCACATTGGGAAACGTCAGCCGTGTATCCGGCAAAACCGCCTCATATTCGGCCAAAATGTCGTTGTAAATGTCGTTGTCATACGGCGCATCAAACAGCGGAATCGGCTCATACGCCAGCGACAGCCGATCCCAAAGCAGCGGGTCAGCCAGGTCAGGTTCCGGCTGGCGGCTGAGAACCGTCAGCAAATTGTGGCAAAGCTGCCCCTCCTCAATCACAAAACTGTCCTGCGGAATGGAGTCGAAAAAGTAGTTGGCAAACAAAATCAGCGGGTTGGCCTGGGCGGTCGGGTCAAGCGTTTGCCGGGCGTGGACAAGCGACAGCGGCTGCATGTCGGCCACGTCAAACAGGGCAAAGTCGAGCTGCCCCGCCGCCACCCAGGGCTGTAGCTTGGGGTGAGCCTGCCAAAATTCGATGATGCTGGGGACAAAATCGGTCAGGACGCAGGTGATGGGCCAATGCGCAAAGGGGGTTTGGCGCAAGCGGGGGTAAAAATCGTGGAGGAAGTGAAAGAGCAGCCGGCCGGAACCCGCCCCCAGTTCCACAAGATAAATCGGCTGCGTGGGGTCGAGCGTGGGGTCGCCGGCCTGCACCGCCGCCCAGCAGTCGCGCAAATAGCCCAAAACGATGTCGCTGTAGGCACGAGCCATGACGGGGTTGCAGCTAATGGCGTGGGGAACCACGTCCTCTTGCCACGCGGCCAAGCCGTTTTGCAAAAAATAACGCCGCTGGATTTGCCACAAAATGGATTGCGACAGCCGCTGGTCGGCGGCAAGGATGGTTTGCCCCACGGCTACACCCGCCCCCGCTGCTGGGCAATGGCGACGATGAGGATGCCGAGCAGCACCAATGCCCCGCCGATGAGACCTTGCAAAGACGGCCGTTCGCCAAAGAGCAGCACCGACCAGAGAATGGTCAACACGGGGGTCATGGTCAGGACGATGGTGTGGATGCCGAGCCGCATTTGGCGCAGCGCCCAGTAATAGAGCAAACGGCTGACCACCACATCTACCGTGCCGACGAGCAGCAGCAGCAAAAAGACGGAAAGCGAGGGCGGCAGGGCGGCTTTGCCGCTGGCAAACATAAAGATGGCGAGAAAAACGGCCGTTGTTCCCACCCGGTACAAAAAGAAGTTGGCAAACTCAATGTTATCGCCATATCGCTTGACGACGGCGATGTGGAGCGAATAGCACGTTACCCCCGCCAGCACAAAGAGTGACCCCAACCGGAATACGTCGCCCGGCTGGAAGCTGATGGTAAAGGCGCCGAGAATGCACAGGGCCGCCCCCATCAACTCCTGCCGCGTCAACGACTCACGCAACCAGAAGTAGCTGAGTGCCAGGGTAATGACGGTGGCGACCCGCCCCAGCAGTGAGGCCGTGCCAGCGTCAATGAGGGAAACGGCCGTATAGCTAAACACCGTCGCCGCTGCCACCAAAAAGCCAATCGTCAGAAAAAACCAGAGGTGCTGCCGCAGCACCTGCCAGTTGATGGCACGGCGCGCCCCTAAAAAGAGGGCAATTTCGACGGTGGCGATGCCAAGCACAAAAAAGCTGGAAACAAACGGGGAAAGATAGGCGGCCAGCAAACGGCCGAAAATGAGGTGAAAGCTGTCAACAAGCAGCATGGCGGCCAGCACCGCCCACGTTTGCCGGGAAAGGGAAGTTGTGGGAACTACAGTTTGGTTTTGCATAGGAAACATGCGGCACAGCCGCACCGTGAAGAATTACAATAGGACGCAGATTCACCTGATTGAACTGATCAGGAAAATCAGGAAAATCTGCGTCCTATTTCAATTTATAGAAAAAACAATCAGTTTGATATTCAAGGGCGTGATTATACCCAGCTTGCTACAAAAGCCATTCGTTTGAGCTGGCACCATTTTATGGCAAAATAACCAGTAGGTCATTTTAGCAAGCAAGAGGAGGAAGATTATGCACGTTTTCGCCTGCGGTCTGATGACCGAAACCAACACCTTTGCCCCTTTCCCCACCGGCCTCGCCGACTACATCGTCCGGCGGCCAACCGACCCCGTTGTCAATCGCCAGGGCAGCGACTATGGCAACGCCATTGACGTGTGGTACCAGGAATGCCAAAAGCGCGGCTGGTCGTTTAGCATGGGGCTGTTTGCCTTTGCCCAACCGGCCGGCATCACCCCCCGCCCCGTCTATGAAACCCTACGTGACGAAATGCTGGCCGATTTGCAGGCCGCCATGCCTATAGACATCGTGCTGCTCTCCCTCCACGGCTCCATGGTTGCCGATGGCTACGACGACTGCGAAACCGACATCGTGAACCGCGTTCGCCACATCGTTGGCCCCAGCGTCCTCATCGGGGCAGAATTTGACCTGCACAGCGACCTCACCGACCAGCTTATGGAACAAGCCGACGCCATCGTCCTCTACAAAGAATACCCCCACACCGACATCGCCGACCGCGCCGTTGATCTCTTCAACCTAATGGCCGACACCCACGCGGGCAAAATCAAGCCCACAATGGCGAGCTTTGACTGCCGCATGTTGGGGATGTACCTCACGCCCCATCAACCAATGCGCGATTTTGTGGATGAGATGACCGCCCGCGAAGGGCATGGCGGCGTTCTCTCGCTCTCGCTGTTCCACACCTTTCCCTGGGCCGATGTGCCTTCTTCGGGCGTCAAAATGCTGGCAATGACCGACAACGACCCGGCTTTGGCACAGCAGGTGGCAGAAGCGTTTGGGCGCAAATTTTTTAGCCTGCGCCACGCCCTGCTCTTTAACTCGCTGCCGCTGAATGAGGCACTGGACAAGGCATTGGCAAACCCCAGGGGGCCGGTGGTTATTGCCGACCAGGCGGACAATGCCGGGGGTGGTGCGCCCAGCGACTCGACGTTTGTGCTGCGGGAGTTGCTGCGGCGGAGGGTGGAAAATGTTGCCATCGGATTATTGTGGGATCCCATTGCCGTGCAGGTTGCCATTGCGGCCGGCGAAGGAGCCACGCTGGATTTACGTTTGGGTGGCAAAATGGGGCCGATGTCGGGCGATCCGCTTGATTTGCGCGTCACTGTAACGAAGATTGTCACAGATATGGTGCAAACTTGGCCGCAGGGTAATAACCCCCCGCTAATCATTCCCATCGGCGACAGCGTGGCACTGCACTGCCAGGGAATTGATATTGTAGTCAACAGCCGCCGGTCACAGGTGTTTGGCCCCACAGCATTTAGCAATGCCGGAATTGACCCGACCCAGAAGCGGCTACTGGTCGTTAAATCAACGCAACATTTTTATGCAGGTTTTGCACCCATCACCTCCGAAATTATCTACATGTCAGCACCAGGAGCCATTGCGCCCCGGTTTGCTGAAATTCCGTTTACCCGCGTGGATAAACACAAGTTCCCGTGGCTTGACAATCCCTTTGCTACGTGATGGGCAGGCTGCAAAATACCCCGCAACACTATGAGCCAGAAGCGCATTCTCCCCGTCATCGCCCTGCTGCTGGCAAATTCGCTGGCGGCAACGCTGGTGCTGCCCATTTTGCCGCTGGTGGCCGTTAGCCAGTTTGGGGCATCGGTTTTTCAGGCGTTGCTGCTGGAAACATGTTATTACGGAGCCAAGCTCATTGCTGCGCCCATCCTGGGGCGCAGTTCTGACCGGCATGGCCGCCGGCCGATTTTGCTTCTCAGCCAAACGGGGACAGTCATCGCCTTTACGCTTTTTGTGGTGGCACACCCAGCCAGCCGCCAACTCTCGCCGGTTCTGGGGCTAAACAGTGGGCTGGTTATTCTGTATTTGGCGCGGTTGCTGGACGGGGTGACGGCCGGCAGCAGCACCGTCGCCAAAGCATATGTAGCAGACGTTGTTCCTGAACAGGCACGCCCCCAGGTGCTGGGCTGGCTGTCAGCCACGCTGGGGATCGGCTTTATCTTTGGCCCTGTCACCGGCGGGCTGCTGTCAGCCCGGTTTGGGCCACTCGTCCCCTTCGTGGTGGCCGGAACCCTCACCTTTGCCGCATTGGTGGGCAGCACCCTTACCCTGCGCGAATCAGTGCCACCAAAAACCGCGAGCCACGAGGAAACAATCACGGCAACCAGGTTGTCACTGGCTCATATTTTTCGCCAAACCATTTTTGTTCGCATCACGACAATGGGGTTCTTGGCAACCCTCTGCTTCTCCGCCATCTCCGCCATTTTTGTTCTCTACATTGATGCCGTCTTTTTTGCCAACGCGGCTGATTTGTCCGCCGCTGGCCGTTTTGCCGGGCTTGCCTTCACCATCATTGGCGTAACGCTGGCCGTAACACAAATTTTTCTCATCAAGCCATTGGTCAAAAAGTATGGCGAAATCAAGATTGTGCAGTTTAGTCAGGTTAGCATGGCAACGACGTTTGTCATCATTCCCTTTGTCACCAACCGTACCTTGTTCTTGCTTCTGGCAATCCCCTTTGTCTTTGTCTACGGCTTGCTGGAGCCAAATTTGCAGGCCATCGTTTCACGTACTGATGACAAAATTCGTGGGCGACTGTTTGGTCTATACCAATCTACGCTGAGTGGAGCCGACTTGCTTGGACCAATATGGGTGGCTCTCGCCTTCGAGTCCATTAGCCCGCAATCGGTCTGGTGGCTGTCAGGTGTTCTGATGTTCCTTAGTTTTGCCATCTCTCTCACGTTTCGCAGCCACTCTCGACTGTCCCTTGTCTCTAGCAACTTGCCAGACAAGGAATAATTTGCCCATTTAGAAGTTGAACTTCTCAGAAGAAGTTCAACTTCTTGCGTAACTTATTTAAGGGTCATTGGGAATTCAAGGGGTTGACGGCACATGTAGGGGCGTATTGCATACGCCCTGTCCCAAATACGCCAGTTACCCCACGAAATCCCGAAGAACCTTATTTAATTCCTCGTTCCTACAAAATAACTATTCAGGCCTACCGTCAACGAACCAGTTTTAGGTCAAACCATGTCATTTCGATGAGTCTTCGAGGAGAAATCCCGCTCACCTTGCCAATGGGAATGGGATTTCTCGGGGGACCTCGAAATGACACCTGAACAGTTACCCTACAAAAAAGATTTGGGCGTGACTTGTGGCCGAGAAATCCAATCCTCTAAAAATTTTCTAAACAAAAGTCGTGCCATTCAGGGTTTTAACGTCCTCTGTAATATTTACTTGTTATAAATAGTACCAAGGTAGTAAGCACATTAATTGACTCAGAAGAATGCAGAGGGACTAGAACATGAACATTACAGACTTTCAAACATTGAACAGTACAAAAGTAGCCCAAATTGTACAAGACCATGGCGTTCAGGTATGTGGCTTTACGTTTAACGGCACGCGCCGCTGGTTTAAGTTTGAATATCCGACGCAGAAGCATGACCTCCGTGCCTACATTCAGGCATTGTCTACGCGGGTCATTGAAGTGTGCCAGATGCTGTTTGACCACGGTATCAACACGCTTGTCTTGCCGGTGATTAGCCCCCATGTGCTGAACAAGCGGGATAATGCGTACCGGCAAATGGCAACGCAAGCCTTGATGCTGCTGGTGGCAGATCCTCGTTTTTTGCAGTTCTATGAGCAGTATAACGTTGGGGTGCGGATTTATGGGGATTATGAGAGTTATTTGGAGGGAGAAACGGCCGTTAATCTCTCCCAACACCTTGCCACCCTCAACCAAACAGTCACCACCCGGCGCATCTTCTGGGGCATCTGCGCCCACGATGCCACCGAAACCATCGCCAACCTGACCATACAGCACTTCCAGGAACACGGGCAGGCACCCACCAAGGCCGATCTCATCAAAAAATATTACGGTGACAACATCACCCCACTCGATCTCTACATCGGATCCTCCAAAACCCAGGCCATTGACATGCCCCTCATCTCATCCGGACGAGAAAGCCTCTACTTCACCGTAGCCCCCTCACCCTACTTCAACCAGCAGCAGCTACGCGACATTTTATACGACCACATCATCAACCGCCGCGAACACCGAGACCATATACAAGTAACCCCACAGCAAGAAGCCGAAATGCGTCAATTCTACCTGGCAAACCAACACCACACACTTGGCGTAGGCATCCGCAACACAGAGTGGGACGTATGGCATCCCCTGCCACAAGTTGAACTACCACAACCGACCCTACCACAAATCGTTACCCCAAGACAGGCTGATTTATTACGGAAAATGTGGCATAATTCCTTTAAAGCAAGCTTCTTTGCGTTTGACAAAAAAATTGCTGCCCAAAATGGCTAGTACCGTACCAAAGCGGTACCCGATTTTCGTCTTGTTATCAGCAGCTATGAAATTTGCACGATTGCAGAGAATTTTAGAGGTACCTTCTGCCGATCTCACACAAACGCGCCGCGCCAAGATACTCAATATCTTGTTGCTTGGCTTAACGCTGCTAACAATTATCATCGTTGTTATTAATTTTGTAGGAGCCGAAACGCAGACATTCAGCACCCAAGAAGTTAGGCTGACAACCTATGTCACCGCTTTTTTCTTAGCCAGCAGCATTTTTATTTACCTGACAAACAGATATTGGTCAAGCCAATTAGCGGCCGTTTTATTCCTGGTCATCGTAACAGCCGGGCTTTTCTATGGGGATGCACCGTATGAAAGCATTTGGGGGCGAAACATGATTGCACTCGTCATCCCCATCCTTATGGCGAGTCTCATTCTTGACCCCCGCGCCAGTTTTGTCCTGGCTGGCATCATTAGCACCCTGTCCCTCATTACAACATTCTCATTAGGCTACACCCCCAATACAATTGGGATCGTCATTTATATGGCCGTTGCCCTCATTTCCTGGCTCACCACACGCAGCCTGGAGCAAGCGGTGGCAGAGCTAAAAGCCATCAACGTTGCCCTTGATCAGCGCGTTGAAGCACGCACCCAGGAACTGCTTCAAACCAATGAACAGCTACAGAAAGAAGTTTTAGAACGGGTACAGGCTGAACAAATGCTTGAAGAAGAGCGAGGCCTGTTGGCAGAACGGGTGAAACAGCGAACGGCCGAAATTCAGCAGGCCAACACCCAACTTCAAGAGCTGCTCAAAGTAAAAGATGAATTCCTGGCAAAGATGAGCCATGAGCTACGAACCCCCCTCTCCGTCATCCTCATCCGTGCCGAAGCATTGCAACTGGAGTACTTCGGCACGCTGACTGAAAAACAGCACGAAAACCTGGCCGCCATTGAAGAAAACGGCCAGCATTTGCTCAAGCTCATCAACGACATTCTCGATGTAGCAAAAATTCAATCTGGCCGGGTTGAGTTAAACTATACAAATGTGGACGTTGCCCAATTGTGTCGCTCCATGCTCACGCTGGTTGACCCTCTGGCGCAAAGTAAGCAAATTCAAGTTGAGTTCCGCATGGACAGCGGAATTCAGTTCATCATGACAGATGAAAAACGGTTAAAGCAGATTTTGATTAATTTATTGACCAATGCCATAAAATTTACCCACGACCAGGGACACGTTGGGTTGGATGTTCAAGCAAAGGACAACACAGTTATTTTCTCCGTATGGGACACCGGTATTGGCATTGACCCGAATGATATAGATAAGTTATTTGAGCCGTTTGTACAGCTTGACAACAGCATTACACGAAAATACGAAGGGACGGGGCTGGGACTAACCTTGGTGCAACAGTTTACCGACATGATGAAAGGTACGCTTTCTGTCGAGACGGAACCTGACAAAGGGAGCCAGTTTATGGTAGCATTACCTCAAACACAACCAGATGGCTACTATCCAATGGGAAATAAGGCTGTCTGATTTTGCTTGTTGGCAGGAATCATTCATGGCAAAAACAGCTTTAATTGTTGAAGACAACAAAGATCTGGCAGAAACCTTTGACCTGGTACTGAGCCAGATGGTTGGCTTGCAAACCCATGTTTTGCATGATGGGCAAGAGGCCAGTGATTATCTATTGGCGACAGCGCCTGATTTGCTGCTGCTGGATTTACATCTGCCCTATGTCAATGGTCAAACGATTTTAGAGCAAATGGCTCAGAACCCCAGGCAAACAAACACGCGGGTGATTGTGGCAACGGCCGATGTTTTTCTGGATGATGATTTTGAGCGTGTGTATACGGCCGTTAATAAGCTCATGTTTAAACCCGTTTCCATCAACGCCCTGGTAACTGCGGTACGGGAATTGTTGGATTTTTCCTCTTCCTAGGCAAGCGTCCAAAAACAAGTTCGGCAAGAAGTTCAACTTCTTCTGAGAAGTTGAACTTCTTTACGTAACTCTTTTATGAGCACCAACCTGCATCTATCCATAACCATTCAAAGCTATCAACTACAGCATCAAACGGCCGTTTCTGCCGCCGTCACCCACTGGTTGCAAAGCGAAGGGCTGCAAGGGGCTTTGGGCGAACCGCTTTTTACCCGGCACCCAAAACATGGGCCTGTGCTGCAAACCAGCACCCCCCACCACATGCCTGTCATCATTAGCCGTTCCTATGCCTGGCTACCTGAAGCACAACAACGGCTACAAACGGCCGTTGTTGCCGCCAATGAAGCCCCTTGCATCGTCCAGCTAACGGCCAGAGATGCCGACGAACCTACTAGCGAAGGGCTAATTCCTGACGCACTGCTGCCCCAATGGCGCGATCTGGCCGCCCAGTCACTTGATCGGGAAATGGCCCTCGACCGCTTCGGCCACGACGAGCGGCTTTGTGAAAGCATCGAGGCAGAGTTAACCAGACTGCGCCACCAGCAAATAGCCCTGTCTGGCATACTCAGTATCGCCCTGCAAGACATACCGAATGCGTTTGTGGGTGGTACCCATTTTACACTCATGGCAGAAAACGGCCGTTGTGCCATCGAAAACGTTCAACGTGGTGGCTTCTCCCAGAAATATGAAGGATGGCGCAGCCTCACCGACATAACACAGCTCATTGGCATGATGGACGAACTCAGCTTCCGCGCCCTTGCCAACCCCGCCCGCCCAGGCACGCCCGATGAAGCACGGCCAGAAATCCACGTGCATTTCCAGTCGGGCGAAACGCTCATCCGCTGGAAGTGGGCCAACGACCCCCACTTTGCCTTTGACCGCATCTACAAACGGCTGCTAGACCTAGCGCGTATTCGCCCAAACGACAGTTTGCAGCCATAAGCATTTACCAAACAAAAGCACAGGTCGTAGATTTGCCTGATGAACCTAATTCCTCATCCGTCATCAGGCAAATCTGCGACCCATTAAGGAACCAAGATTAAATAAGTTACACAAGAAGTTCAACTTCTTCTGAGAAGTTGAACTTCTAAATGGGCAAGTTATTTAATTTCCCTTCCTAAGCATAGAGGTTCATTAGTGGCAACAGAAATTTTGGCAGTTGAGGGGGGAAAAACGGCCGTTTCCACCCCCCTCATAGATTGCGACGTTCACCACATCCTCCCCCGCTTCTCCACCCTCTTCCCCTATCTCGACCCCCGCTTCCTGCGCCGCATCGAAATTGCCATGAACAGCAAAGCCGAAGCCCGCAACAACTTCCAAATGCCCCGCCGCGCCTACTTCCACCCCTACTCCACCGCCCGCGCCGACACCATGGAAGCCAACGGCACCAACCACGCCTCCATCCCCCAACGCATCAAGGAAGACCTGCTCGACCGCTACCACATCGAATACGCCATCCTCATGGGCAACGACCTCACCACCCTCTCCGGCATGCCCGACCCCGACCTTGCCGCCGCCATCGCCCGCGCCTACAACGACTGGACCGACGACGTGTGGATCAAATACGACCGCCGCTTCAAACATTCCATCTGGGTTGCCCCCCAGGACCCCACCCAGGCCGCCGCCGAAATTGACCGCTGGGGCAGCCATCCCGACGTGGTACAGGTCGGCATCCCCATGGGCGACAAGCTTCCCGGCAACCGCCACTACTGGCCCATCTACGAAGCCGCCGCCCGACACAATTTGCCCGTTGGCTTCCACGTGGGTGCCGAAAGTGCCGGCAACAACGGCTCCCAGCTTGCCATCGGTGCCCCCACCTACTACATCGAACTGCAAACCGGCGTTATCTCCATCGGCATCCAAACCACCATCAGCCTGGTGTGCGAAGGGGTGTTTGAACGCTTTCCCACCCTCAAAGTGGTGCTACTGGAATATGGCTGGGCGTGGCTGCCGGGGCTAATGTGGCGGCTAGACCGCGAGTGGAAATCGCTGCGAGCCGAGGTGCCGTGGCTGGTAAAACCACCCAGCGACTATATCCGCGAACACATTCGCGTCGGCTCCCAGCCGCTGGAAGTACCTGATTTGCGCCAACTCCACCAAACGCTGGAAATGATGTCGGCCGAAAAAATGATGGTCTTTGCCACCGACTACCCCCACTGGGATTTTGACGACCCCGCCTATGTGCTGGCCCGCCTGCCCAAACACATGCGCCACCCCATTGCCCACGAAAATGCGCGGGCGTTGTACGGGCTTTGAGCATGAATTTCACGCAAAGTCGCCAAGTATTTCCCCTTTGCGACTTTGCGACTTTGCGTGAGAAGTTCTTATTCCCGATATTCTCTATTGAACACAAGTTTTCTTGATCAGAATCAGGTTAATCAGGAAAATCTGCGCCCCATCTCATGAAGCAACGACACCCCATCTGCCCCGTTGACGACCTTCCCCCCGGCGAACGCAAAATTGTGCAAATCGGGCGGCGCTCTATTGGCATCTTTAACGTGGCAGGAACGTTTCACGCCATCAAAAATGTTTGCCCGCACCAGGGGGCAGAGCTGTGCCGGGGGCCAATTGGGGGAACAATGCTGCCCGGCCCGCCCGGTGAATATCGCTACGGGTTAGAGGGACGGGTGCTACGTTGCCCCTGGCACTTTTGGGAGTTTGACGTGACGACGGGCGAGATGGTGTTTATGCCGGAACCATTGCGGGTGAAGACGTATGAGGTGGTGGTGGAAAAACGGCCGTTTCTCGAAAAATACCCCGTCACCATCGAAGCTAACGAAATCGTCCTCTATCTGTAATTATCTATCACAAGGAAAAATCTATGTCATCCAGACGAACCCGCACCAATCGCCGCACCCAGCCCCCCCCCTTTCTCAGCATCCCCTACCAACAAGAACTGCGCCACCCCTGGCCCCCCTACGAAATTGCCACCCCCCAGCAAATCGAAGACATCCACCAAGCCTCCATGCACATCCTCGAAAACACCGGCCTGCGCTTCATGGACAGCGAGGCATTGTCCATATGGGAGGCGGCCGGCGCCAAGGTCAACCACCAAACCCAGCACGTCTGGCCGGATAGCGGCCTCATCACTGAACTGGTTGCCAAAGCACCCGCCAGCTTCACCTTCCGCGCCCGTAACCCCCAACGCAGCCGCTTCATCGGCGAAAACAGCGTCAATTTCACCTCTGCCGCTGGCACCGTCTTTGCCAACGACCTGCGGCGCGGCCGTCGCCCCGGCACGCGGGCAGACTGGATTGAGCTTGCCAAGCTCATTCAAATGACCAACGTCATCCACTTTGCCCCCGGTGGTCAGGTCGTCATGCACGATGTGGCCGTCCATGAAAAACATCTGGAGCAATATCTGCTTGGCACGGTTCTTTCCGACAAACCATTAATGGGTGCCGCCCACGGTCGCATCATCCCCGCCGATGTCATCGAAATGGCAAAATTGGTTCATGGCAACGATCTACAGCCGGAGCGTGGCCCAATAACAGGGGGTGTTATTAATGCCAACAGCCCCTTAGTCTATGATGACCGCATGTTGGGCGGCATGATTACCTATGGTCGTGCCGGGCAAGTTGTGATTGTCACCCCCTTTATCCTGGCTGGAGCCATGAGTCCGGTGACAATGGCCGCCGCCCTTGCCCAGCAAAACGCCGAAGCATTGGCTGGCATTGCCCTCATCCAGCTTGTGCGGCCGGGCGCACCCGTTGTCTATGGCGGTTTTACAACCAACGTGGATATGCGAAGCGGCGCACCTGCTTTCGGCACGCCGGAAGGGGCGTGGGCCTTCTTTATCGGGGCGCAGCTTGCCCGCCACTACGGGCTGCCCTATCGCGGCAGCGGCTCGCTCAACACGGCCAACATTCCCGACGGCCAGGCAATGTCGGAATCCATGTGGTCACTCTGGCCGTGTATGTTGTCGCACACAAACCTGGTACTTCATGCGGCCGGCTGGCTAGAATCGGGTCTAACTTTCTCCTATGAAAAATTCGTCATGGATGTGGAAAATCTGGCGATGATGCAATACATGCTGCATGGGCCGGAATGGAACCATGACGCATTTGCCCTGCAAGCCATTGATGAAGTGGGGCCGGCCGGACATCATTTTGGCACTTCCCACACCCAGGCACGCTACCAAACCGCCTTTTACCCCAACTTCCTGCACGACCGGCGCAACAACGGCACCTGGATTGAAGGGGGGAGCGAGGACACCGCCCAGCGTGCCTACCATATTTGGCAAACCGTGCTTGAGCAGTATGAAGAGCCACCCCTTGACCCAGCCATTAACCAAGCCTTACGCGACTATGTTACCCGGCGCAAAAGAGAGCTGGAGCATGTCGCTCTATATGATTAGAAACGAGGTTTAGGCAAGCTACAAAAGAAGTTCAACTTCTTCCGAGAAGTTGAACTTCTAAACAGGCAATAGATGCGCGGATAACGCGGAGAGGAGCGGATTTTCGCGGATAAAAGAAAAATCCGTATTTATCCCTATCAAATCGTGTCACCAGCGCATCTATTCTACCTTCCCCAACAATTTCCTAGCGCGTGGCTAATAGCACCCCGGCCGCAATCAAGACGCTGCCCGCAATTTGCCACGGCGACGGAATTTCGCCCAGGGCAAAAAAGGCCAGCACGGCACTAATGGCGACGGAAAGCTGCATAAAAATGCTCATGGTCGTGGCTGGAAAGTAGTGGAGACCGACGTTGATGGACAGATGACCGATAAACTGGGCGATGATGATCACAACAACCACCCAAACATATCCTGCCCAGCTATAGCCTGTAAAAGGCACTTGCCTCATGATAGTAAAAACGGTGGCAACAACGGCAGCGGCAGTAAAAACAACCCAACTGTAGGCCAATGAAGGTAGCTTGCTGCTTAATTTGCGGCCAATGAGCATGTACAAACCGATGCAAAAGGAGCCAAGCAAGCCGAGCAATGCGCCCAGCAGCGGGTTGCTACCAGGCGTGGTGGCTCCGCCGCTGCCCAGGGCCACCAAAATGCTGCCCCCCAACGTCAGAAACAGCCCCGCCCAAATGTGCCAGGTGAAGGTGGCTCCCAGAAAAAAGATTTCCAGCCAGATGATCCACAGGGGTGAGGTGCGGCGGGTAACGCCATTAACCAAGACGCTGGTGTACTCAAGGGAGACAAACAGCAAGAGCAGGTTTAGAGCCAGAAAAAAGCCGGCGATAATGGCAAATGCCCAGTCGCGCCGTTCCAACTGCTGGAGGGCGGGCCAATGGCGGTAGCGCACGAGGGGAAACAGCACCAGCGAAACGACGATGAGGCGCACGGTGATGATGTAGAGGGAGGGAACGCCCTGTAGCTGGGCGTTGCGGATGGCGATGGGGGTGGCGGCGGCAGAAAGGGTGACGAGCAGCCCGGCTCCGATGCCTTTGAGGGGGATGGCGGGAGGAGTGTGGGGGGAATTAACGGCCGTTGTTTTCATCTCTCGTGACATTGTGCATCCCCCCCTTAAGCCACACCCGGTTTTGCCAACGCTGACCGCCGCGCCCACACCAACGCCGTTACCCACATCACCCCCAGCAGCCCGGCCGCCCCCGTGTACAGCAGCGGCAGCGACAGCCGATCCAGCAGGGCAAAAACGACAATCGGGCCAATGGCGCTGCCAAGATCTCCCATCGTAAACAAAATGCCCAGCCAGCGTCCCCGCTGCTGCTCCCCCGCCAAATCCCCCACCAGCGCCGTTGCCAACCCCTGATTGCTGCCGCTGGTCATGGAAAAGCCAATTAGCCCAAACAGGATAAGCCAGGGGATGGAAAGCGACAGCAGCGAAAAGCCAATGATGCCCGGCAATAGCCCCAGCACCACCACCCGCCAGCGGTTGCCCAGCCGATCCGACACGCCACCCGCCAGTGGCACAAACATCATCCCCAGATAGGTGCTGAGGCTGAGGCCAAAGCCGGTAAGGGTGGTTGTGCCAATGGTGCGGCCGCCAAGAGCCACGCTTTCGCCCAGAACGCCAGCCAGATACAGCCCGAAGGTGGGCAGCAGCAGCCCCGCCCCCACAATGCGATTGACCGCTATTAAGCCATTGGCGGAGATGAGTTCGCCCCAGGGGATGGTGTGGGGTGTGGGGTGTGGGGTGTGCGGTGTGGCCTGAGCCTGTTGGGGTGCTGCCGCAAGCTGTTTTGTTTCGGGCAAGAGGAGCAGGGCGACGATGGCTCCAAAGGCGGTGAGGGCGGCTTCGATGGTGAAGGTTTGCTGATAGCCAAGCCAGTCGGTGAGCCAGCCACCGAGGAAGGAGCCGCTGCCCGCGCCGGTGAAAAAGGCGACGTTGTAGTAGCCAACCAATCGTCCCCGGTTTTGCGGCGTGGCAACGTCCATGACGATGGCGTTGCCGGAAACCCAAATGCCGGACCAGGCGATGCCCCACAGCAAACGGCCGATTAACAGCGTCCAATATCCTTGCCCAAACGCATAAAGCGCAGTGGACAGAGCGCCGATAAAGAGGGCAGGCACAAAAACCCGGCGGCGCGGCCAGCGGTCGGAAAGCCAGCCGGCCGGACTATTGGAGAAAAGCCGAATCCAGCGGTTGGCCGAGAGCATAATGCCCAGGCTGGCGACGACGATGCCAGCTTCGGCGGTGTGGGTGGGAAGAACGGTGTAGAGGGAAGTGTCGCCTAGGAGGGAAACGGCCGTTCCCAGACAAATCGGCAAAAACACCCGCCACAGAGAGGGGTTCGTCACAGTTGCTTCTTCAAACGATACACGCTTATCCATCATCGCCCATCCTTCTTGACGCCTTGCATAAAACAGGTGATTATAGCCTGTTTCGCCAACAGTTTTAACCCATTAATTAATATACCCACTCTACAATGTGATTATGCAACAAACACGGCAACGGATTATCTGGCTATTCTTCTTGATTTTAACAGGCTGCGGCGTGGCGCGAACGGGAACACCGGTGGCGGAAACGGCCGTTATTCCCCTCCCCCTCCCTGCCCCCCTCAACGCCCCCAACGCCGAATTGTCCGGGCTGGCCTGGGCTGGCGACTGGCTCATCCTGCTGCCCGAAGAGCCGGGGTTTGACGACACCGAACCGGCCATATACGCCCTGCCGCGTCAGCAAATCATAGATCATCTGGCGCAGCCAACGGCCGTTCCGCTGCAACCCATCATGATTCCCCTGCACCTGGGCGACCTACCCACAAAAATCCCCAACTTTGGCAGCCTGGAAGCCGTTGCCTTTCGCGGACAAACGGCCGTTTTTCTCGTCGAAACCTCAACCATGAGGCACACAAGCGGGTATCTGGTGCGCGGGGAACTGGCGGCCGATATGTCGGAACTGCGGCTGGAAACGGCGCTTATTACCCCCCTGCCCCGCCAAACCCCCATCCGCAACATCGCCTATGAAGCCCTGTTTTGGGCCGATGACCAGATTGTGGTGCTGTACGAAGCCAACGGGGTTGAACAAAACCCCACTGCACAGGCACTGCTATTTGATGAGCAGCTTCAGCCCGTCGGTGAGCTGCCGATGCCCAACGTGCCGTATCGGTTGACAGATATGACGGAACTGGGGGAAAACGGCCGTTTGTGGGCCACCAACTACTTCTTCCCCACCGAATATTACCTCAACAGCCGCCACGACCCCCTGGGCGAGCGGTTTGGCTGGGGCACCACCCACCAGCAGCAGCGTGCCGTAGAGCGGCTGGTGGCCTTTACCTACCAAAATGGCTCCCTGACGCTGGACGACGTTCCCCCCATCCAACTACAGCTTTCTGACGGCCCCTCCCGCAACTGGGAAGGCATCGCCCAGCTTGGCGATCAGGGCTTTTTGCTCGCCACCGACCGCTACCCCGAAACCATCTTCGCCTTTGCGCCAATGCCGTAGCCTGGCAAACAAGAGGTGACACAGAGGGTCACAGAGAAGACACAGAGAGCCACAGAGAGGAAAGAAACAAGCATTCGTTGCGCTCTTTGGCCCTCTACGGTTCAATTCGTGCCGTCGAGCAGGTGGTTGTACTGTTGCCGCTGGCGGATGAGGCGGGTTTGATTGCCGCTGATGAGGAGTTCGGCCGGCCGTAAACGGCCGTTATAGTTTGACCCCATGGCAAAACCATACGCCCCCGCCTGCAAAATGGCGAGAACGTCACCCGGCTGCTGGGGTGGTAACGGCCGTTCCTGCGCCAGCCAATCCCCCGATTCACAAATGGGGCCAACAATGTCCACCACGGTGGGGGTGACAGCTTCTTGCTGTTGCAGCGGCAAAACCGGGTGATACGCCTTGTAGAGCGTGGGGCGCAGCAGGTCGTTCATGCCCGCGTCCACAATGACAAACTGCTTCTCCCCTTGGTTCTTGGTATAGACGACCTGTGTCAGCAGTGCCCCGGCAGGCGCCACAATCGAGCGGCCGGGTTCCAGCACCAGCTCGTAGCCTGCCGCCTGGATGGGTTCAGAAACGGCCGTTATCCACGCCCCAATCTCCGGCACACCCTCCCCCGTGTAATCCACCCCCAGCCCGCCCCCCACGTCCACATAGCGCAGCGGGATTCCCTGCGCCTTTAGCTCGTCGGCCACCTCGGTCAGAAAAACGGCCGCCTGGCGAAACGGCTCCACGTCCCGAATTTGCGAGCCGATGTGGGCGGCAATCCCCACCGGCTCCAGCCAGTCGTGCTGCGCTGCCTCGGCAAACATCGCCTGCGCCCGCGCCCAGGGGACGCCAAATTTGTGGCTGTGCTGGCCGGTGGAGATGTAGGGGTGGGTTTCGGCGCTGATGTTGGGGTTGACGCGAATCCCGATGCGAGCCTTGGTCTGCAATTGGGCGGCGATGGCGGCAACGGCCGTTAATTCCATCTCCGACTCCACGTGCAGGGCGCGAATGCCCGCCCGTAGCGCCATTTCAATTTCCGCCGCCGTCTTGCCCACGCCGGAAAAAATCGTTTTGCTGGCGGGAATGCCCGCCTGCTGCGCCAAAAACAGCTCACCGCCGCTGGTCACGTCGGCTCCCAGCCCGGCCTCGCCCAGCAGCCGCAGCAAATGGACATTGCCATTGGCTTTAACGGCGTAGCAGGCGAGAGAGGGGGTTGGGGCTTGGGAAACGGCCGTTACATACCTCCCCGCCCGCGCCAACAGCTCCGCCTCGCTATAGACATAAACAGGTGTGCCAAAAGCCGCCACCACCTCAGCCAGCACCACTTGCTCACAAAAAAGTTGATTGTCCTGATAATAAAAAGGAAACATAAAGAAAAGGTAACCCAAACCCAGAAAAGCGCAGATATGCTCCGCCCTCTTCATTCCTAATTCCTAATTCCTAATTCTTAATTCCTAATTTCCACTTCCCCCGCCGCGTCTTCCATCATCTCAATGGTACGCGCCACATTTTCAATTGCCACCCGCTGCTTGCGATAAAGATCCGATTCACTCATGGCAAGCCGCCGGGCAACATCACGCACTTTACCCCCCTGAATAAACTTTAGCTCCAAAATGTTGTACAGAATCCACTCAGCCGTGGTCAGGCTGCGCTCCCCTTCCGGCTTTTGCTGCTCAATAGCTCGCACCAAAATGGCTCGCAAGGCGTTGGTGGGATTGTTGTCGTGTTCGGCCATCGCCTCCTGCACAATCTTCAGCCGCATCAGCGGGCTTTCGGTCAGCTTGGGGCCACCCCAAAAATGGGTCAATGCGTCCCGCACCATCGTCGTAAAGTCGGGATTTTCCATCAACTCACTCTCTTTGGGTTGCTGTTTTTCATCGGCTGTCAGCACCCGCAGCCCGCCAAATGCCGCCGCGCTGCGCCGCTCCTGGAAAGCCGTGATTTCGGGCAAAATCCCCTCAACGGTGGCAAACACCTGCTGCTGAATAATGCGGTCTTCAAGGGCATGTGCCGCCTGCGCCACCAGCCTATCCAGCACATCCTGCTCTTCCAGCGACAAATTAGGGCAATCGGCACGGGCGCGAATGCCTAAAATCCCCAGCAGTAGCTCCTCGTTTTGGTCATACAGTGGGCGTATCCAGTAGTTTTGCCAAATAATAAAGCTGTCTATGCGCTGTAGCTGCTCATCAGGGTGGTGGCCGTTGACCTCCACTTCGGCCAGTTCCCGCAAATCGTCACCGCTTTCCAGTAGCGAATCAGCTTCGGTCAGTGACCCCACCACGGCTTCAAGTCTGGGGCCTTTGGCGGTGATGGCAGCCACAAAGGCAGTAGGGGTTCGCATGGCTTCGCAGGTGGCGGCCAACACGCTTTCCAAAAACTGGTGCAGGTCGCTGGTGGTCAACAGCCGTTCGCTGAGGATTTGGATGCGGCGCACATCGGGTTCATCGTTGAGTTGGAAGAGGCGCTCTAACGGCCGTTTATAAAAATGCACCGCCCACTCCACCAGCATCACCGTTGCCACCAGCGCAAACCCCAAAGCCGTCTCCGTTTGCAACCCCAGAAAGCGGCTGCTGCGGTTTACCAGCACAAACACCAGCAGCACAATCGTCCCCGCCAGCGGCACCCGCGCCATAAACTTAAACAGCCGCACCCGCACCACCCTGTCAGGCGAATCCGCCCCAAAGTAGGTCAGGTTAGCCGTCAGAAAGGCAAACATAATGCTAACCACCAAATTACCGCCAATGAGCAACGGCCAAAACAGCAGCGGGATGTTGGGGCTAAAAACGCTGCTCACCAGCAGGTAAGGGAAAACTGCCAGTGGTGCGGCAATAAAGGCCAGGAAGGTGGTGGTCATGCGGCGGCGGGTATCGGAAATGAGGCAGCGTTTCCTGGCACGCCATACATTGTAGAGAGAAACGGCCGTTGTCACCCAGTAATACAGCGAAAACAGCGGAAACAGCAGCCCCGCCTGCAAATGCAGCAGTTGCGACGTGCGCATCACTTCCCCCACCAGCCAATCACTAAACAACGCCAGCAGCAAAAACAAGAACCCGGCAACATAGAACACTGGCACCAAATAGCGCCGTCTTCGCGCCTCCGCCCCCGTTGTTGCCAACAGTGCATCAGACAAGTGGTATTGTGCGGCCGGCACCAAGGCAATCCCAACCCATTCCAACCGCAGCCACATCTCGGCCGAAACCGTCACAATCGTGCGGCTCACCAGCAGCTCCACCAAATACACAATCACCACAAAGCCAATAAGAGCGCAAAAAGAACGAATCACCGCATGACGCGCCACCCGGTTCAGGTTATAAAGCACAACAGCCGAACCAAAAATAACGATTATCGCCTGTAAGACATCGTTGAAAAACGAGAGAAGATTGGCTATGTCGCTACCCATTACAGTTGTTGAAACAAGGACAGAGCAATGCGCCACCGACCACTCTGCCCCATCTGCTTTTTAGCTAAGGTTTCTCAGCAAAATCATAACCCCAAAGCAGGTTTTACTGCAAAGGGCGCAAAGATCGCAAAGATTTAACGTACTCTCTTCGCTTCCTTCGCGCCCTTTACGTACTTTGCGGTTCAAATTCCAAAGTATCAACAGAACCTAAGCCGGGGTGGGTGAAGGAGGTAAATCAAGCGAGGGTGGCTTCCACTCTGACGATTCATTCCCTTTCGCCTTGGGGTCTGGTCGTGATGAAGCAGGGGGATTTGAGCTAGGCGGTCGCGGCGGCATTTCTCCCCCTTCCATCAAAGCCGTAAACTCATTCGCTTCCAACGTTTCCACTTCCAGTAGCCACCTTGCCACCAGTTCCAACTTATCCCGATGTTCCGTCAGGATTTGTGTCGCCCGCTCATATTCTCCATCAATAATCCGCCGCACTTCAGCATCAATCTCTTCCGCAATCGCATCAGAATAATCCCGCTGCTCACTAATCTCACGCCCCAGAAAAACCATCTCCTGCTTTTGTCCATAGACACGTGGCCCCAGCTTCTCGCTCATGCCATACTGCGTCACCATCATGCGGGCAATGCGCGTCACCTGCTGCAAATCACTGCTCGCCCCCGTGGTAATCTCACCAAAGATAATCTCTTCGGCCACACGCCCCCCCAAAGCCGTGCCAATCAGGGCAATGCACTTCGAGCGACTCCACATGGTATTGTCATCTTCTAAATACCATGTTACCCCCCCTGCCATACCGCGTGGGATAATTGTCACCTTACGCAAGGTTTGCCCATGCGCCAAGAAATGGCTCACAACGGCATGACCTGCTTCATGGTAAGCTGTAATCTCACGCTCCTCTGCGCTAATCACCCGGCTCTTTCGTTCTGGCCCAAGCTGAACCCGCTCAATAGCCTCCTGAAATTCATCCATGCCAATGCTTTTGCGGCTCCGCCGGGCAGCCAGCAGTGCCGCTTCATTGACAGTGTTTTCAATATCAGCACCAGCAAAACCCGGTGTCGCCTTCGCCAAAACAGTTACATCCACCTTGGAAGCAATGGGCTTACCCCGCAAATGCACCTTGAAAATTTCCTCGCGCCCGCGTACATCAGGTTTATCAATCACAACACGCCGGTCAAAGCGGCCGGGGCGCATCAGTGCCGGGTCAAGAATGTCAGGACGGTTCGTAGCAGCCAAAATGATAACGTGGGTATCTGTATCAAACCCATCCATTTCCACAAGAATCTGGTTTAAGGTCTGCTCTCGTTCATCATGTGAACCACCCAATCCTGCACCCCGCTGCCGGCCGACTGCATCAATTTCATCAATAAAAATAATACACGGACTATTGCGTTTGGCCTGCTCAAACAAGTCACGCACCCGGCTGGCCCCCACACCCACAAACATCTCCACAAATTCCGAGCCAGCAATCGAGAAAAAAGGCACACCCGCTTCCCCTGACACAGCCTTGGCCAGCAGCGTTTTCCCCGTGCCAGGGCTACCAACCAACAGCACCCCTTTAGGGATTCTGGCACCAAAGCTGACAAACTTCTCTGGCTCCTTCAGAAATTCAACAACTTCCTGTAGCTCTTCCTTAGCCTCAGTAGCCCCAGCAACGTCATCAAACCCAACCGTCGGATGATCACCTGTAAACATCCTTGCCCGGCTTTTGCCAAATGAAAGTGCCTGATTATTGTTACCCTGTGCCTGTCGGTAAATAACGTAGATAAAGGCAATGATGAGAACCGCCGGCAGAAAGATGCCAACGATACTGAGCCAGTTTCCCCACTGGCTGGGCGGCGCGTAGGTAACAGTTGGCTGCCCATCCACATAATCGGCCTCTGTCACGCCATACGTGCGCAGAATCTCTTCGATAGAGCTAACCCCACTTACCTGCGTTTGAGTAGAAGCACGATTTGGGTTCACATACGTGGCAATGACTTCGCGGCCGTCGCCAGCCACTTGAAGCTCCCGCACCTCATTCTGACGTATCTCTTGCGCTAATTGACTAATGGAAATGCTTTGTATCGTCGGTGTTGCTAGATTGTAATTCCAAAGAATAGCAATAACGGCAAAACCTATTAAGATATATACAAACCATCGCGTTATTCTAGTTGAATTCACTAGCTGCCTCCGCTTTGTTACTGTTGCAAATTTGAGTATAACAGAAAGAGAGGTGCATGGCGAGAGTCGCAATTGGCCGAATGTACACAATCTGCCAAATTGCCCCCAAAAATAGCCGAAAAAGGGGTTGTGCTAATTTTTGTTTGTGTTATGATTATATGCTCGTTGCACAGCAGCATAAAAAGAATAGAAATGCTCGCTGTTTTCCGCTCTTGGCAAAGATCAAGGGCTAAAGCTCGCTCGAGTTAAACCATGGAAAGGAGGTGTTGCAACATGCGCGAGTACGAAGTCACAGTAATTTTGCAATCCAAGCTTGAGGAACCTCAACGCAATCAGCTTATTGAAGCAGTAAGTGAATTGTTGGTTCCTGGTGCTGGGGAAGATGAAAAGCCCAAAGTTGATGTTTGGGGACGGCGTAAGATGGCTTATCCCATCCGCAAGCAAACAGAAGGGTTTTACGTCTTGTACCACGCTTCAATGGATCCTGCACGTATTGATGATATAGAACGCAGTATGCAGTACAACGAAGATATTCTGCGTTATCTTGTTATACGTAAGCCAGAGTAGTTTGAAGACGGGGGTGGTCCTGTGAATAAAGGCCTGAACAAAGTTATGGTAATAGGTTGGCTGGACTCTGACCCCGAAATCCGCTACACACCTAGTGGTCGGCCAGTTGCATCTTTTAGTGTTGCAACATCCCGCTCCTGGACTTCCTCAGAAGGTGAACAACATGAGGAAACGGAATGGTTTAATGTTGTGGCCTGGGGAAGCCTTGCTGAGATTTGCGGCAAGTATTTGGCGAAAGACCATCAGGTATATATAGAAGGGCGTTTACAAACGCGTGGATGGGAAGACAGTGCCGGGCGCAAGCATTTCCGCACAGAAGTAGTTGTGCACGATATGATTCCGTTAAACGACGGACAACTGTCATAAGAACAAGTAGCAGGTTTTGGCTTAGGTATTGGCTGACTTTTTGGGCAGTTTCTAAAAAGAGTGTAAGTGAGATCCGAGCCAGGTCCCAGTTTTACAGACAAGATAGTTAGTATAAGTCTCGCAAAAGACAGGGGGCCACTGTTTTGGTTATTCCTGTTTGCGGGGAGGTTTTGTTATGATGCAGCAAAATCGCGCACGAGGACGGAAACGTCGGAGAAGTTGTCAATTTTGTGTTGATAATGTGAAAGATGTTGACTACAAGGATGCAGATGCCTTGGGTCGTTATGTGAATGAATACGGCCGTTTAAAGCCACGGCGGCAAACAGGTGCTTGTGCCAAACATCAGCGGGCGATTGCCGTTGCAGTTAAACGGGCGCGCCACATTGCTTTGTTGCCCTTCGTTGCTGACTAAGGTTACTTCCTATGGCCAAAAAGAAAGAGCAGACTCCTGAAGAGGTAGCCCAACGCCAATCGAGGAAAGAAGTTCTGCTGGCGCGTAAGCAAGAGCAGCAAATGCGGCGCATTCGTCTTGGGGCGTACATCGTTGGCGGTTTGTTGCTCCTTGTTTTGCTTGTTGGCTTGGTCAATGAGTTCCTGATTGTACCAAACCGGGCGGTGGCGGTGGTTAACGGCGAGGACATCTCGTTGAGCCAGTGGCGCGACCGGGTGACGTATGAGCGGGCGCAGCGTATTGTGTTCCTGGAAAACCAGTATGAGGCGTTTGAAGGAAATGTGGGGATCATCCAGCAATTTGCGGGGCAATCAATCAATGATTTGTTGGACAGCGAAGGGTTAGGGCAGGCTGTTCTTAATCAAATGGTTGATGAAGTTGTAATTCGGCAGGCAGCCCAGGAACGGGGAATTTCTGTCAGTGAAGCAGACATTGATGCGTATATTGGTGAAAGTTTCAATTACTTTAATGGGGAATCGCCAACGCCGTTTCCAACGGCGACGGCAACCATTATGCCTACGCCTTCGCTAACGCCTATTCCAACGGCCGTTATTACCGAAGTCGTTCCCACCAATACCCCATTCCCAACGGCCACCATCGGCCCAACGGCAACGCCACGGCCAACAGCCACGCCCGTTTCGGCGGAATCGTTCCAAACAGAATTAGATGACCTAGTTAGCAGCCTGACAGCCTTAGGTGCCAAAGAGTCGGTGTACCGCAGCGTGGTTGCTGCCCAGCTTTACCGCGAACAGTTGGCGGATGCGCTGGCTGAAGAACAAGCATTGCCGAAGGAAGCAGAGCAGGCTAACCTGTTCCAGATTTCAACAACAGTTGAAGCAGATGCGCAGGAACTGTTGGCAATGGTTGAGTCTGAAGGGTATCTAACCGTTTGGAATACGCTTCGCAGTGGCGAGGCAGAAATTCAGGCGAGTGCCTCAGAGATTATGGGGCGGTTGCAGGAAGATTTGGCGCAGGAACTGGATGACAATATTGCCCAGGAAGCGTTCTCGCTGCCGCTTGACACACCAAGTGGCGTGCTGGAGCGAGACATGGGTGATGAGACCAAGACGTACTACATCATTCAGGTGAGCGGGCGTGAAGTCAAGCCTTTGTCTGACAGCCGGTTCCAAAGCAACAAGCTGCAAGCTCTGTCAAACTTTATTGATACGCAGCTTGCCGGTAACCTGGAGTTAACGGATGTGGCTACAGGTCGGGCACCATCGGTACCTGTCATTGACCAAAAGTTCCTGGCAGCACCAACGCCACAGCCGGCCGATCCGTCTACGCTGACGATACCGGATACGGGTGATGGCGGCAATTAGCGGCTATTTGTAAAAAGTATGATGAGGAGGTCAAGTCGGCATGATTTGGCCTCTTTTTGTTTATGGATGAGTTAACCTGGCTAGAGGGGATCATATCGGTTGAGGCGGCGATTCGGGCGGGCAGCCGGCCGATTGAGGGGGTTTATTTGCGGCGCGGAAAATGGCAGCGGGAGGTGCAGCAGCTGCGACAAACGGCCGTTTCTGCCAACATCCCCGTCCACACCGTAGACGACACCTTTATTGCCGAGCGTGTAACTGGGCAAAGCCACGGCGGCGTCCTGGCACAAGTTGGGTTACGCCACTTTCTGCCGCTCGATATGTTGATTACCGACGCGCCAATCCCCGTGGTCGTGATGCTGGACGGCATTGAAGACCCGTTTAATTTTGGGCAGGCAGTACGCACACTTTATGCGGCGGGGGTAAATGGTGTGGTGGTGCGGCCACGCAACTGGCTATCGGCGGCGGGCGTGGTGGCGCGGGCTTCAGCGGGTGCTTCGGAATGGATGCCCATGGCGGTGGCAGAAACGGCCGTTTCTGCCGCCACCCACTACAAATCACACGGCCTCACCATCGCCTGCCTGGCTCAAGAGGGAGCCGTCTCCCTGTTTGCAACCGACCTCAAACGGCCGCTTTTTTTGCTCATCGGCGGCGAAAAACGGGGCATCACCCGCTCCTTTCTCAGCCAAACCGACCTGCGGCTGCAAATCCCCTATGGCCGCCCCTACCCGCAATCGCTTGGCACCGTGGCCTCTGCCGCCGTGCTGGGGTTTGAACTCATGCGGCAGCGGTTGCTGTAGCCGAGGGCTGGAACCCCGGCTACAGGAAAAATCAGTCACCACACGGAACTTGCTCAAACATATCTTTGGAAACACGCGCTCCGGTGCCATCTTCCACCTGAAATGAAACGGGGTTGCCGCGACAGGCACGCCAGCGGTATTCAAACACTGGGCCATCCTGTCGCAAACTGCCATCCCGATAGTAGACATAATCCCCATCACCGCCGCGTGCCGTGATGGTCACGGTGGCAATTGCCTCGTCCTTGTTGTTGGGGTCAATGCGCCAAACGATGTTGACATCAAAATCAAGCGGGCCAGCATCTTCCGGCTTGAGACTAAGGCTGGCAAGAATGGCGTCGTATTCGGCGCGGTAATAGACAAAGGGGTCGTCAGTGGGCAGCGCAGGCGGGGTGACGGCACGTACTTCTACTACGCGGTCTTCGTGGGCAATGTAGGTCACGACGCTGTAGGGCAAGGTGACGGTGCCAACGCTGCTTTCCGGGGTGGCCTCGCCGGGTTTGGGGCGGTTGTCCTCGGTTTGCTGAATGGCGGGGTTGTCGTCTACCGTCAAGCTGCGCACGTTGTCAGGGGTGTCGAACCGCTCGCTCCAATCGGTTAACGGCCGTTCGTCCGGGTTCGGATGCACGCTAATCGTCAGCCAAAAACCACCGGGCGGCAGCTCCTGCGGGCTGCGAACGTTGACCGTGGCAAAATATTGCTCGCTGTCAGGCGCACCAAAGTTGGGCAAATCGAGCAGCGATTTTGAATAGTCAAGGGTGTAGCGTTGCGCCTCATTTTTATAGTCTTCCCGCTCCGTTTCCAGCATGGGCGGGTCGGGCAGGGCAGGCAACCCGTTCACGCTGCCAATACTGGTGTTCAGACTTACCAGCTCGCCAAAAACCCAGCCGCGCCCGTTCACGCCCCCCGGATGCTCAATGGCCCACCACTTGCCGTCCATGCTTTGGCCGACAATGGTTGCCTGACGGCCGGCCGGGAATTGTTCGATCACATCATAGCGCGTGCTAGGGCCCTGGCGCACATTAACGGCATCCAATGTGGACAGCGTGAGCCTGGGCGCGGGCAGCGTGGCTGTGGGGGCAGTGGTGGGTCGCTGGTTGGGGTCAATGGGGAGGGGTGTACCAGAAACGGCCGTTGTGCCATCCCCCCCACCCCCTTGCTCCGCCGTGCCGCCCACAATCGTGGGTGGCGGCCCAATCTCCGGCTGCGTTGCAAACTGACTGGCAAAATTACAAGCCAAAAGAGCAAAAACAAGAAGCAAAATTGAAGCAAAAAATGGTTTCGTTTTCATCGTTGTTTAACCATACCGCCTTGCCAGACTATCGGCAAGATGGCACTGCCTTGATTATGCCATTATTAACCATCCAACCAGCCACTGATGCACTGTTTACCACTGATTTTCTGATGGTTTCCCTTTTCAACCTATCCTTGCTGCACCAACTGTTACCTGTTTATCATTGCAGCAGTACCCCATGTAATGCTATTTGAAAGGAATAACCCATATAGTACTACTGTCCTGATTTGTTTTAAAGAGAGAAGGAATCACCCCAGCACAGTCAGGACAGATTCCTCTGTCGAAATGGCTGATTGGCCGCGTGAGCAAACAAGCAAGCCGTTTCTGAAGTGATGTACTCATGCAAAGAAATGTTTCCGGAACTGTACTGTTAGTTGAAGATGACCCCATGACGCGCAACATTTTCAGCTTGATTTTGACCCGCACAGGTTTAGACATCATCGAAGCGGTAGATGGGGTTGACGCCCTGGAAAAGGTTGCCCTTCATGCCCCTGATGTGGTGATGCTGGATGTTACCATGCCCCGGATGGACGGCTTTCAGGTTTGCGAGGCACTCCGCAACGAACCCACCACCGCCCATCTGCCCGTTGTCTTTGTCACCACCCACATGGACGAAAAATCAATAGAGCGCGGTGCCTCTTTTGGCAATACGCATTATTTGATCAAACCCATCGCCTTTCGAGACTTATTGGGCGTACTCAACAATTTGGTTATACAGCAGCAAACAGCCCACTCCTTATGTGCGGCTTCCGTCAATTAAAGACACCTCCCGTTTTGTGTTTGTATAAAAATGGATGCGCGGATAACGCAGATTGCAGCAAATTTTCGCGGATAAAAAGAAAAAATCCGCGTTTATCCTTATAAAACCGCGTCATCCGCGCATCTATCAGGCTTCTCCGACAAGTTCCTAAACTCCACCACTGCTCAACAATCCAGGCTGGCTGGCTCACCGTGCAGGTGGGTTGGACGTGGCTTCAAAAGCACGCTATGATACAACCTACCATGATATGTTGGTGAAAGAGGTTGTATGAGCGAGGGTTTCCCGCCTGAAACAAAGGAAAGTCGGGCGGCTGAAGATAGGGATGGCGCGTCTGATCAAGAGAGGGTGATGGGCAAACGGCCGTTAATCACCCTCATCATCCCCACGCGCAACGAAGCCGAAAACATCACCCCTCTTCTGGATCGCATTACCCAGGCCACCAAAACTTTAGCCCTCGAGTTGCTTTTTGTAGACGACAGCGACGATCACACCGCCAACATGATCAAGCTGCTGGCAAAACAATTCCCCCTGCCCGTGCGCGTTCTGGAACGCACGCCAGCGCAGCAAAACGGATTAACCGGTGCCATCATAGACGGCATAAAATTGGCACGAGGCGAATGGATTTGCGTCATGGATGCTGACCTGCAGCATCCCCCCGAAGTGATTCCCCAGCTTTTGGCACAAGCACAACGCAGCGGATCCCAATTGGTAGTGGGCAGCCGCAAAGCAGATTTAATTGGCCCCCTGGGACTCTCCCCCAAACGCGCCTTCACCTCACACCTACTCACCCTTTTTGCCCGCCTCCTTTTTCCACGCCAGCTCAAAAGCATCTCCGATTTGCTGACCGGTCTGTTTTTAGTGCGCCGCAAAGCCGTTGATGTTGCACAACTCCGTCCCGACGGCTTCAAAATATTACTCGAACTCCTCATCCACATCCCCGACATTTACGTCTCAGAGGTCAGGTTTGACTTTGGCGAGCGCCACGAAGGACACAGCAAAGCAGATTGGCATGAGGGGCTGCGCTTTTTGCACCATTTGCTACGGCTCAGGCTAACAACCAACACCCACATTTGGCGCTGGCTGCTGGTTGGCATGAGCGGACTGGCGGGCAACATGGTGCTGCTGATTGCCTTCACCCAGCGACTGGGCGTGCATTATCTGCTGTCAACCATCCTGGCTACCGAATGTGCCACCCTCTGGAGTTTCTATTGGGACGAAAGGTGGGTTTTCCGGGATCGACAGGAAGGCAATGCCAGACACCGCTTACACCGCTACGTTGTCATGAACCAGCTTTTTCTGCTGCTCATCCGGCTGCCACTTGTTTGGATGCTGGTTACATGGGGCTGGGCAAATTATATTGCCGCCAATTTACTGTCAATCGGCGTGGTCAGCCTCATTCGCTATCTGCTGGCCGAACAGTGGATTTGGACAAGACGATTGGTTCTGCGCCCCCTCACCCGCTTCTATTACAACATTCACGGGCTGGTTGGCATCTCAACCCCGGTGCGTCTGCCGACACTCGACTATTTTATGATCCCGGAGCCACTGACGCGGGTAGATATTTATGTGCGGCTGGATCGGTTTGGAACGCCACGCTGCCTGCCCGGTGCGCTGTGTTATGATGAAGGGCTGGGGCGATTTGGGTTTGGTGTGGCAATTATGCAGGGAGAGGCGTACAGCGAAGTGATGGTATCGCCCCTGCTGGAGCGGTCACCGCAGGCACTTTATGACCACGTGATTGAACCGGTGCTGCGGTGGACGCTGGTGCGAAAAGGGTATGCGCTGATAAACGGGGCGTGTGGTGTCTTTAAGGAGCGCGGGGTGCTGGTGACGGCTTCGGCTGAAACAGATGTGGCCGGGGGGATGCTGGAGATGATTCAACGGCACAATGGGGCATTTATGGCGGGAAACGGGGTGATTTTGGGGCAAAACGGCCGTTTACTTTGTTTCCCCAAGCCCATTTCCCCAGCCCCCAGCAACGAATGGCAGCCCGCCCCCAGCGTGCAGCAGCGCGTGGGGCAATGGCTACAGGCGGGAAGCAACCATCTTTATCCCCGGTGGCTAACCAAACTTCATTTCCCGCTGGCAACATTCCACGCCTATCGGCAGCGTTATCTGCCGCCACCCCGCATGATGGCCGAAGACCTGGTGCCTGGGTTGGCCTACTGCCAGGAGGCTGCCCTGTCGCTGTTGGTGCTGGTAAACCCCGCCACTCAAACCGAGCCAGTTTCCACGTCCCAAGCCGTCAAGATTTTGCAGCAAAATAATGAAAGTGCCTACACCCTGCCGCCCCATCCGGCACTCATCACTCGTTTGTCATCCTGGCGCGGGCAAGATTTAGCCGCAGCGGAGCGAGAAATTATTGAATCGGCATTGCGGTCGCGGGTCGTGCGGCGGGTGGTGAGTAAAAACGGCCGTTGGTGGGAGCAAGCAAACGGGCAGCACTTTACCGGGGCTGGCTCGATTGGAATCAACCCGCTGTCGCCAGAATTTTAAGATAAAAGGTCAACGTGCATGTCTAAAACGCCAAAAGTAATTGTAGTGATGCCGGCATACAACGCCGCCCAAACATTGGTAGACACCTATCGCCAAATTCCGCCGGGATATGTAGACCACGTTATTCTGGTGGACGATGGCAGCATTGATGATACGGCACTGGTAGCTCACAATCTGGATTTAGATTTGATTGTACATCCTCACAACGCCGGGTATGGAGCCAACCAGAAAACGTGCTACATGGAGGCACTACGCCACGGGGCGGACATTGTGATTATGCTGCATCCTGATGGGCAGTATGATCCGCAAATCATCCCCGATATGATTACCGCCATTCGGGAGGGGAAAGGGGATTTTGTGATGGGGTCGCGCTTTATGCCACCACAGGCCGCCCTGACCGGGGGAATGCCGCGCTATAAATATGTGTCGAACCGGTTTTTAACGGCCGTTGAAAACCTCGTCATGGGAACCCACCTGTCCGAATGCCACACCGGCTACCGCGCCTACAGCCGCCGTCTGCTGGAAACCGTCCCCTTTTTACGCAACTCCAACAACTTTGTCTTTGACACTGAAATGATTTTTCAATCCCATCACTTTGGCTTCAACTTTGCTGAAGTGCCAGTTAGCACCAAATATTTTAACGAAGCCTCCTCCATCAGCTTCACCGCCAGCACCATTTATGGGCTTAGCACCCTGTGGGTTGCCGGCCGCTACCTCCTCCACCGTCTCAAATTATGGCAGTTTGACGTGTTTAAAGCCCCCCACCGCCGCCGCGCCTAAACGGCTACGGCTGCACCCGCACCGCATTATTATCAGCAAGCTGGCTGGAAACGGCCGTTAATCGCTCCCCCGTCTGGCGGCTGTACACCCCCACCAGCAGCGTGACATTGGGGTTATCCAGCGGCAGCCAGCGGCTGTCACGGATAGTTTGGCCGGGCGACCAGTGCGAGAAGGGATAAGTGCCAGCCAGCGGGTCGCCATCCAACTGCGCCACCAACTGCCCGCCCTGGTCAACGGCGTGGACAAAGAGGGTGATCTCTTCAGCAGGCGGGGCGTTGAGCTGCCACAACAGGTCTATAATCAGGCCGCCGGGCTGTAGGGTAGCGGTGGCCTGGTGAAGCGTCAACAGTGAATTGTCGCCAAATGTTGCCAACGGCGCAGCCGCCGGAGCAGCGACAACCGCCCCCGCCGGCCGCACCACAATCGCATCGGCGGCATAATCGGCCACAAAAATGCGCCCCGCCGCAGGCAGCAGCGTGGCCCAGTCGAGCGGTGAGCCGCTGACGCCATAAAAGTAGGGCGGCGCGGCGCGGGTGGCATCGTGGCGCACCAGGTTAACGGTAGCGGGCTGCCCCGTCTGCACCGCCACCAGGGAATTGGGCTGGGCGTAGTCGGGCCAAAACTGCACCCCTTCGTGGCCGAGGGCGTAGGTGGCCGTGGTGGGAGCCAGCCAGGAGGGAAAGTTGATGAAGGTGATCGGGTCGGGGGCGGTTTGCTGGTACAGTTGGGTGGCCTGGTTAACGGCCGTTCCCAACATCCTATGCAGCCCCATTCGCTGCCGAATAAAGGCCACATTTTGCCCCATCAGCCCCAGCAGCAGTCCCAAAACCAGCCCATAACGCCAGACCGATTTGCCACGCGGCCACGTTGCCAACTTGATAGCCACATCTGCCCACAGCCAGGCGATGCCAACGCTGGCGGCGGTGAGCAGGCGGGGACCGTTGATGACGTAATCAAAGCGGAGGAGGAGGGTGGCGGGAAAAACGGCCGTTAGCCACCACAGCCACGGCAGCAGCGACCGCCGATTTGCCCCACCCAGCCACAAAATCAACGCCGCCAGCAGCAGCCCGGTACCTACAAGCATAAGCACCGTGACCATATCCCCCCAGCCGCGCCCGTCGCGCAGCCAGCCGCCGAGCCAGGTGGTGGGATAGGCCAACCCCTGGGCAAAGTAGGTCAGGTTTTGCCGCAGCGGTTCGCCGCCATTGATCTGAATTTGGCCGCTGACCGCCTTGGGAGCCAGCCACCAGATGGGAAACCAGAGCAGGGCGGGAATCAGCCAAATAATGCCCTGACGCACACCATCGGCCAGCTTACGGCCGGGGGTTGTCCACAGCAGCAGGGTGAGCAACGAGGCAACCAAAATGCCATTTTCGTGGGCAAAGGGGGCAAGGAAGGTGAAGAAAAGACTGAGGAGATACCAGAAAGTGGGAGAACCAGCTTGCTTCCTCGTGGATGACACAGAAGAACGCGGAAGAACATGGAGGAATCTGCGAAATCTGCGAAATCTTTGAGCTTCGTTTTCAGTCGTGGTGCTGTGCTGCCACTCCTGAAATCCCTTCTTTCTTTGCGCCCTCTGCGAACTCTGCGGTTCAAATCCCGAAGATTGCGCCCGCCAATAGCACACCAACGCCAGCAAAAGCAGCGTTGTCACCAAAATTTGCGACAGTGCCCCCACCCAGGGAACGGCCTGGTAGCCAAAGGGAAAGAGCCAGTAGAGGGTGGCAACCAGCCAACGGCGCGGCCAGCGGTAGGCATCGTCCCACAGCGACCCGGCCAACTGCGCCGCCAGCAGCCCGTTGAGCAGGTGCAGCAGCAGGTTGATGGCATGTTGGGCGACGGGGCTGTGGTGGCCGAGGGCGACGTAGAGCAGCTTCCAGAGGACAAAGGTGAGCGGGCGATAATAAGCCAGCGAGCCAGCAGTGCGCCACATTTCCCCCAGGCTGGTGGCATCTACGTAGGGCAGGTGGACAAAATCATCAAAGAAGAAGGGGAGTGCGAGGCTGCCGCCATAGACAAGGCCGACAAAGAGCAGCCCCCACAGCGTGAGTGCCAGCCAAAGCCGGTTGGGGGTGAGTGGGTGGTGGCGCATCGTCGTTGCAGGGCGCATTACCGCTGCACCGTCAGCAAAATGGCGGCGTCGTTGGGCCAGGGCCGGCCGTTGGCATCCTGGGCGGGGAGCCGCTGCCCGGCGGCGGGGTCGTAGAGACCAACGCCAATTTGATAGGCACCGGGGGGAGCGTCGGCCGGCCAGGTGAGGGTGCGACTGTCTTGCAACGTTTGCCCGGCATCCCACAGCCAAAATGGAGCCATGCCCCGCAGCGGATAGCCATCGGCCTGGGCGACCAGGGTGCCATCAGGGGCGTAAAGGTGGACAAAAACGGTTAGCTCCTGCGGCTGGGCGGCCAAAAGCTGCCAGGTGAAGGTCAGGGCAAGCTGGTCGCCCTGCTGTTGGTGGCTGTCAAGTGCCAAGGCAATGGCTCCATCGGCAAAGGTGGCCTGGGGCGCGGGGGCGGCGACGTTGGTGACGCGCCCGGCGGGGACAAGCTGAATGCGGTCGGGGGCGTATTCGGTGAGGTACACGGAGCCGCTGTCGAGCAGATATTGCTTCATGCCGTCATAATCCACCCCTTCGCCCAACATGCCGTAGTAGTAGGGCTGGGGCTGGCGGATGTTGGCAAACTGGATGGCGGTAGCGGGCTGGTCGGCATCGGTGTGGCCGTAGATCACATCTTCCATGCCAATATAAAAAGGAATAAGCTGGATGCCGTTATTGCCGACGGCAAAGGTGCGCCGTTCGGGGGTGAGCCAGGAAGGGGTGTTGACGAAAAGCAGCCGCTGGTCGTCGGGAGTTTGCTGCGCCACTGCGGTGGCATCCAGAATGCTGCGCTCGCTGAGGTGGTAGAGGGCGATGCGTTCGTTGACAAAGCGGGTGCTTTGGCTGAGGGTGAGGATGAGAAAAACGGCCGTTAATCCCCAACCCACCCCTTTTGGCCGCAGCGTCAGCACCAACGCCAGCAGCCCGCCCCACAGCCAGGCAATACCCACGCCGGGCGGGTAGAGCAGGCGCGGGGAGTTGATCACGTAGTCGAAGTTGAGAAAAACGAGAGCGGGCAGGTTGAGGGCGGTAAACCAGAGGAGGCTCATGGCGAATAACGGCCGTTTCCAGCACCACAGCAGCCACCCCGCCAGCAGCAAAATCGGCAAACTGACCAACTGAATGGCTGCCAAATCGCTGACGCGACCGCTGCCAAAGAGGACGTTGCTGAGAAAGCTAAAGGGGTAGGTGATGCCCTGCAAAAAGTAAGTGGCAATTTGCATCAGCCGCTCCGGGGTGGGCGGGCCAAAGCTGTATTCCTGCTTGGGGATGGTGAGGGAGCGCCAGACAAAGGCGGTGTTCATCAGCAGGCCGATGACGGGGCCGGGCAGCCACATCTGCTGCTGGCGTTTTTGCAGCCAAAGGGTGAGTTCGACGGTGGCAAGCAGGGCGAAACCCATCGCGCCGTATTCGATCTCGAAGGGGGCGACGAGGGCGATGAGGAAGGCAACGATGAGCAGGCGGGTGCTGTGGCGGACACGGGCTTGCCAATAAACGGCCGTTGCCAGCAGCAGCAAAAAATTGATCAGCGGGTAAAAGAAGTTGTTGATCCAGGGGATGGCCTGGTAGGCGAAGGGAAGGGTGCCAAAGAGGATGGCGGCCAACCCGCCCGTAACGTAGCGTTGGCGGGAGCGGTCAATCCAGGTGGCGAGAACGGCCGTTAAAGCCACATTCAGCGCATTCAGGACAATGTTGTGGTAGCGCAGCCAGGCGCGGTCATGATGCCCCAGCAGCAAATACCACACCTTAATAATGGCCTTGCCCAACGGCCGATAATCAGGCGCACCGTCGGCGGTGATGAAGACGTTGAACGGGGTGTGCCAGGAGAGCCAGCGAATGTGGGTGACATCTTCCTGCAGATAGGGCAGACTGAGGCTGCTGCTATAGAGCCAGTAGCTGAACCAGATGCCGACCATGAGGCCAACGACGAGCGGCCAGCGGCGAGCAACAGGAAGTTTCGTGGGTAAAATGGTTGGGCGTTGCCAAAAGCTGAACCAGTGCTGCATGGTGGGGGATTATAGCGGATGGTGAGGGGGAGGGGTAGTGGGGTGAATAGATGCACGGATGACACGGATTGGGGCAAATGTTGCCGGTTGGGTGTGATGGGGCTTCTGCTACAATGTTGTACTTGCTTTATGGTAAAATCTTGCCCATGACGTTTAGGAATGGAAATCAAATAATTTGCCCATGTAGAAGTTCAACTTCTCAGAAGAAGTTGAACTTCTAACTCCCAAGTTATTAACGAACGAACCTTTAATAGTGAGGCTACATGATGAACACCTTTTCTAATATACCTGCCGAGCGTCCAAAGCTTCATCAATGGATTGACAGCTTACCCCCACGCCAGTTCGATCTGGTTTATTTGCTTGTCGAAGAGCTAATTGGGGACGAACATGACGAAACAGCCCATTTGCTTGGCAGCCAGAAAATGCGGGAACGCTTACAGGCGGCACGAGAAAGTAAAGAAGGTGTTCCTATTAAAATTGTTCGTGAAAAACTTGGGGTATGAAGATAACTTTCTCACCAGCCACGCTCTCTGACATTCCAGCCTTAGCCAACATCAAACACGCTACCTGGCCTGATGAAGAGCCGCTTGACCCGGCCACCGTCGCCGCCGCCCTGCAAACGGCCGTTCACCAAACCCACATTGTTGCCGTTAACGGCCGTTCCGCCGGTTTCGTCAGTGGTTTTGTCACCCAATCCGTCGCAGGGGAGCAGCGGTGGGAAGTAGACCTGTTAGCCGTTCACCCCGATTTTCGCCGTTTGGGGCTGGGCAGCAGGCTGGTAGAAACGGCCGTTAACGCCACCCCTCCCGTCGCCTTTGCCCGCACCGTCATCCACGTAGACAACACTCCCAGCCAGCGCAGCTTTGCCCGCCACGGTTTCCAGCCCAGCGGCTCCCCCGGCTTGCTGCACATTTGCGGCCAGCCAACCGCCCACACCACCCCCCTGCCCCCCGCCGCCCACCTCGTTCCCGTCAACACCCTCACCTATCGTGGGCTGTGGCTGGAAGGCGAACTGTCTCCCGCCGCTTTCCAGGCCGCCCAAACCGAATGCCTGCGCCAGCAGCGCAGCCTAGTGGGGACGTTGATTCCCGCAACGGACAGCGAGAGCCAACAGATCGCACAAGATTGCGGGTTTGTGGCGGTGGGGATGTATCAGGTGTGGAAACGGCCGTTTTCCCCCTAACCACCATTCACCCCGCTCTCATCTTCCAAATCTGCTGCGACTTTACGGCCGTTCCTGCGTACTGCAAAGTAATTGGTATGCAACGAAAGAAGTTCAACTTTTGCTTAAGATTTAGAAGTTCAACTTCTCAGAAGAAGTTGAACTTCTTGGCTACTTTTCGCCTCACTGCCTACTGATAACTGAACACCGATTACTGACTGATTACTGGTTCTAGGAGCAACGTATGCAAGAACTTGCCACCAAACTTATACAAACCTTTCCCGATCTGCCGCATCTGCTCACCTTTGCCCAGCGGCTGCTGCCCTGGCTGCTCAATGACATGGGCGAAAGCGGCGGCGAAGCGGCTTTTGGCGATTCCCGCGCCAAGGCGCTGCTGCGGGCGGCCGATTTGCTCGATGACCCCACGCGCCACAGCTTTATGCGGTTGATGGAGGGAGAAACGGCCGTTCGCCTCGCCCTCCACGACCTCTTACACGAAAGCGGCCTGGCCGACAACGAAGAAATCAAAGCCCTGGCCGCCACCACCGCCAACGCCAATCTCCAGGCTCCAACCGCCGAAACCACCTGGCTCGCCATCGCCATCGCCGCCCACGCCTGGAAAAGCGAATACCCGGTACAGCGGCTCGACCCCGCTTCCCCGCCCGACCCCTACAGCCCGGCCGGGCAGGTGCTAAAACGCGCCGCCTACTTCCTGCGGCAGCAGGTGCAGCGCAGTGCCACCGAGCGGGACAAACTAGGGCGGCAGCTTGCCCACAATCCGGCCGCTGGCGCAGCCCCGTCGCTGCAAACCATGCCCGCCGCCAGCCAACCCATTGCCCCTGTCCCGCCCCACTTTCGCCCCCCCATCCCCGTGCGCTACCCCGAAGTAGCGCGGGACACGGTGCGGGTTGAGGCCAACGAGCAGCGGGATGGGGCAGCACCAACCCAGCGCAACGCCCCGCTCACCATCACCGAGAGCGATTTGGCACCGGCGCAGCCGCAGCCCACGCGCATGCCCACGCTGCGAATCAGTGCCGACCAGATTCCGGCGGAACCAGCGCGGCAGCAACCTCCAGCTCCCCGTCAGCCCACCCAGCCCGCCCGCCGCACCAGCAGTCGGGGGCGCAGCAAAAAGGAGCCGCTGAAAACGACCAAGCTGCGGGTGGTGGTGCAGGAATATCCCGACGGGCCGGGGCTGTATGGGCTGCAGGTGCATGTCAACGCCCAAAGTTTACGCAGCTCGGTTTCGGGCGTGACCAACCGCGACGGCCGTTTTCTCTGCGAACTCCCCGTCTATGCCCACTCCGGCCTCACCTATGACATAGACATCATCTGGCCGCAGCAATTTGGCGGCCACAACGAGCGTAAATCCATCACCCTCCACGCCGACCGCACCGAATTTACCATTCCGTTTTATCAACGCTTGTCGTAACAAGTATTTGTTAACGTAAGGTACAAACTGACACCATTCACAGGAACCCAGGCTATTTGTAATCCTGTCAATCCTGTTAATCCTGTCAAAAAATAGTTCATGACCGAAACCATAGTAATCACCGACCCCGATAGCGACCGTTACCACACCTTTGGCTACATTAGCTGGTGGCAGCAAGAGGTGGTGCGAAACGCCACCGTGCTGGTGGTGGGCGCGGGCGCATTGGGCAACGAAGTTTTGAAAAATCTGGCCCTCATGGGCATTGGCAACCTGCTTATTGCCGATTTTGACACCATCGAAGACAGCAACCTCAGCCGTTCAGTGCTGTTTCGCGCCAGCGACCGGGGTCGCCGCAAGGTGGATGCCGCCGCCGAGCGCGTAAAGGAGCTAAACCCCGATGTCAACGTGCAAACGTGGCATGGCAACATCAATTTTGAGATGGGGCTGGGGGTGTTCCGCCACGTGGATGCCATCATCGGCTGTCTGGACAACCGCGAAGCGCGGCTTTCCATCAACCGCTTTAGCTACGCCGTCAACAAACCGTGGGTGGACGGAGCGATTCAGGAGCTGATGGGGATTGTGCGGGTGTTTTGGCCGGGGCAGGGGGCGTGTTATGAATGCACGCTGTCTGACCTCGACTACCAGATTATCAACCTGCGCTACTCCTGTCCGCTGCTGGCGCGGCAAAACATTTTGCAGGGCAAGGTGCCAACCACCCCCACCAGTGCCTCGATTGTGGCCGCGTTTCAGACGCAGGAAGCGCTGAAGCTGATCCACAACATGGAGGTGCAGGCGGGCAAGGCGATGATGATCAACGGGTTGACCAATGATGTCTACACAACAGAATACCCGGTGAAAGAGTACTGCATGAGCCACACCACGCTTGACCCGATTGTGGAGCTGCCGCAGGCGACAACGGCCGAGACAACGCTCTCTGATCTGCTGACCATCGCCCGCGCCGAGCTGGGTGAGGAGGCGGTGCTGGAGTTTGACAGTGAGCTGGTGGTGAAGATGGTGTGTGGGGATTGTGGGGAGGAAACGGCCGTTTTCCAACGCATGGCCCGCCTCTATGACACCGAATTCACCTGCCCCACCTGCGGCGGCCGGCGCGAAATGGAGCTAACCCACCGCATCAGCGGCGACGAACCCTACCTCCACCGCACCCTCGCCGACGTAGACGTGCCGCCCCTCGGCATCATCCGCGCCAAAAACGGCAGCAAGCGCGTCTTTTATGAGATCACGGGGGACAAGGAGACGTTTTTTCAATTTGCATGAGATTGGGGATTGGAGATTGGAGATTGGAGATTTAGGTAATCTCCAATCTCTAATCTCCTCCTATCACCTTTGTAAACCATTTATCATCTATCTGTTAGCAACCAGAACCTAAAACATACGTATTGGGTAATGATTCTGAAAAATCAAGAATTCTAAACAAAGCAATTAAGCAAACCTATGGAGGCTTTTAAACAATGGCTAGCACAAAAGTAATCATCTACGATCCGACCGGTTCCAAGAAAACCCCTGTTGAACTTCCCAACGACGTTCCCATGCGTCGTCTGATTCCCGCCCTGGTTAGCAAGATGGGCTTGCCCACCAGCCAGGGTGCCAACCCCATCACCTACCGGCTGGACGACCGCCAATCGGGCAAGCGCATTGGCGAAGATGAATCGCTGCGGGATGCAGGTGTGACCGAAGACGCAATTCTCAGCCTGTTCCCCGAAGTAACCGCAGGCTAAATATAGACTTACGATTGACGATTAACGTTTGTTATTAATAGGACGCAGATTTTCCTGATGAACACAGATAAAATTTTATCAGGCCAATGTTGTTTCACAACCGCTTCGCGTACAGGTAAATCTGCGTCCCATTAAACCTAAAAACTGTCATCATGGCTTTTGATTTTCGTGAAACCCGTTTACGCAATGACTTTCGGCAAATTCAGGATTTGGTCAACCGAAGCGAGCTGATTCAGATCGCCCGCACCGAAGGCGACCCAATAGAGAAGTATCTCATTCGCTACGTTTGCCGGGGTGTGGAAAGCATCAACTCCGCCGGCCGACCCATTTTCCGCGATGTCCATGAGGTTAGTGTCTATCTGCACGCTGAGTATCCGCTCAAGCAGCCGCAGCTAAAGTGGCTCACCCCCATCTTCCACCCCAACATTCATGTGACTGGGGCGGTTTGTATTGGGGCGTGGTGGCCGGCCAAAACGCTGGATGAGCTGCTGCTGACGATGGGCGAAATGGTGCAGTACAAAAACTTTGACCCCAAAGACCCGATGAACTCGAAGGCGGCAAGCTGGGCGCTCCGCAATCGCAGCATCTTCCCGGTGGACAAACGGCCGTTAAAAGGGCAATCCCTCGCTGACCTCATCGTCCTGGGCGAGGAGGAAAGCGATGAATTCAACATCAACCTCCTCTGAGCCGGGCAAAGCGGGGGGCCAATCCGTTAACCACACCAACCCGGCGCGAAGGCCAGCCGAACCAGCCGTCACCATCGCCGCCCAAGCCACCGAACAACTGCCGCAGCACCCCCGCCCCAATTTGGAGCAGGGCCACACCCGCCACGGCCTTGTGCCACCGCCAGGTCAGGTGGTGATCATCAATGGGCAGGCGGCATTAACGGCCGTTTCCACCCATAGCCTCAGCAACACCCAAAGCGAACTCGGCGGCGTGCTGCTGGGTCACGCCTGGCAGCACCACGGCACCCTGTTTGTTGCAGTCGAAGCCGCCCTGCCCGCCGTCAGCGACGACCACGGGCCGGTGCATTTCACCTTCAACGCCAACGGCTGGGCGCAGCTGCACAAAGACCGCGCCGCCCGCTACCCCGACCTGCAAATCGTCGGCTGGTTCCACACCCACCCCAATCTTGGCGTTTTTTACTCCAGCGACGACGTGGTGGTGCATTCCGCCGCCTTTACGCAGCCGTGGCACGTGGGGCTGGTGGTAGACCCCGTGCGGCGCGAAGCGTGCTACTTTGGCTGGCAAGGCGACACCCTGACCCCCATTGCCGGTTTCTACGAACGCCACGACCAGCAAGAGCTGTCGGTTATTGATTGGCGCAATGTGCGAACGTCGGTATGGGGGGCGGGCTATGGGCAAACGGTCGCAACGGCCGTTTCCCACGGTTATGCCCAGATGCAAAGCTATGCCGAAGAGAACGAACTGCCGGAACTGCCGCGCTGGACAAACTATGTCAGCCTGCTGGCCGGTGTCGTCGGGTTCCTGATGAGCACCCTGCTGCTGTTTGGCTATGTGGTGCCGCAGGCGCGGCAAATTGAGGCTCTGCAAGGCACGGTGCTGCTGCTGGCGGAACAGGGCATGAGTGCCAACATCACCGGTGGCTGCCCCGACCCCAATTTGCGGATTTTAACGCCGCTGACGGGGACGCGGGTGGCAGCAGGAACGGCCGTTTCCTTCATCGGCACCACCAACTATCCCACAGCCAGCCGCTATCGGCTGCAAACCCGGCTGCTGGAAAGCAACATCTGGAATGATGTCGCCTTTACCCGTGCGGAAACCAAGCTGGGCGAAATCATGACGTGGGATACGACGGATGTGGTGCCGGGGATGTATGTGGTGGCGTTAACGGCCGTTGATAACAACAACATCACCCTCCCCACCGTCGCCCCCTGCCAGCTACAGCTAGAACTACTCGGAGAATAGGGTTATTGGTTAATGGTTATTGGGGGTTGCCTAATAACCATTAACCAATAACAAATACACCAATAGCAACAGATGAGAGAACAAACCAACCATACCTACGCCGCCGTTATCACCATTTCGCTGCCGGGGGCAGACCGAATGGCGCGGGCATCGGTGCTGCTAACACCGGCCGATGAGGTGGAACAAAACGGCCGTTATAAACCCCTGCCAGACTGCACCCTGGCCGACCTGCAACAGTTTGGCGACCAGTGGGAAAGTGATGTGTGGGAAACGTACCAAACCATCCGGCTGATTGATCTGCACAGCGATGAAACGGTGCAGGTTCAAGTGGCACTGGTGAATGAACAGGGGCCACGGCTTGAACCTGAAGCCTTATGGGAAAAAACGGCCGTTTTGCTGGAACCCACCCCGGAAACGACGGCCGCAATGGATGAAGCCGACGATGAAGACGAGGCCGAAACGCTGGCGCAACTGCTTGACGATGACACCGCCGCGCCGGAAACAAACGACGAAGCTGCGTTTGTCACCGAGCCGGTGGAGGAATTGGCGGAAAAGGTAATGGAAGATGAAGGTGAGGAAAGTGAGGAAGAAACGGCCGTTTCTCCCCCAACCCAACCCACCGGCAGTGGCACCGTTGCCGACAGTGTTAGCGACACCATCATCATCCCCGCCTACCACGACCGCATCATCGTCTCCGAACCTGAACCCGTCTTTAAGGAAGTGGAAAGCCGCGACCAGGAAGCCCGCCAGCTTGGGCAAAAAACGCTCATCACCGAAAGCCAGGCGCGGGTGCGCGTGGCCGGGCAGCAGCTCCCGCTGGGGCATCGCACCTGGGCCGCCGTAGACATTCTCATTGATGAACCCGCCCTGCGTGCCTCCCAGGCCCACGCCCTCAGCAGCCTCAGCCGCGAAGTGGCCGGGGTACTGGTAGGGCCGCGCCCGGAAAAGCAGCCCGACGGCCGTTATGCCGTCCACATCATAGACACCATCGTCGCCAAATACACCGTCATGCAGGGAGCCAGCGTCACCTACACCCCCGAAAGCTGGCGCTACCTCAATGACACCCTGGGCGAGCGTTACCCCAACGAGGAAGCGGTGATGGTGGGCTGGTACCACACCCACCCCGGCTTTGGCATTTTCCTGTCGGGGATGGATTTGTTTATTCACCAGAACTTTTTCACCCAAATCTGGCACGTTGCGCTGGTACTGGACCCCCGCGCCCGCACCAGCGGCTTTTTCTGCTGGGACCGCCGCCAGCAGCGCGTCAGCCGCTACGACTTTGCCTGGCCCTATTGGGCAGCGGGGTCGTGGTAATCAGTAATCGGTAATCAGTAACCAGTAATCAGTAACAGAGGTCACTGATTACCGATTACCGATTACTGATAACTGATAACTGATTACCGACTATCTCCCCACTCCTTTCTCGTGTATAATGACCCTAAATAATCAACTGATAGCGACTTTAATGGAAGAACAAGAACTCCCCCCCATCCAAATAACCTTTGACGACATTGCCGAAGCCAACCAGCTTAGCCTGCACTGCCCCATTTGCAGCAACCCGGTCGAGCGCCATGCTGAAGTGCGGGAATTGGTGCCGGTGGTGTGTCGCGGCTGCGGCACGCTCTACCACCGGGCGTGCTGGGAGCAGGGCGGGGGCAAGTGCGCGGTGCTGGGCTGCGCCAGCACCAGCTATCGGCTGTATGCGGAACCGACGACCCCGGCTTTGACGATTACGCACAGAGATGTCGCACAAAATGTAGAAAGAGGCAGGGTAAACGGCCGTTCCACCTCCCCACGCACCCAGGAACTCAAAGACCAGCAGCGCCGCGAAGTTGAACGCCTGCGCCGTCCCGGCTTCTGGCAACGCCTGTGGAAATGGCTCCTCGATCAAATTCAAATCGGTTAGCCTGAGCAACTTACGACTGTCACAAAAGGGGTGGGGCGTGAAGATACGCTCCGCCCCTTTTTCTTTATCCCACCATCGGCAAAACAGCAGAGTGTGATATGATCTTGACATGAAAGAGATTCAAACCTTTGCCCAGCAACTCATAGATAACGTAGAACAAGTTATTATCGGCAAGCGTGACGTGGTGCAAATGATGCTGGTGGCGCTGCTGTGCGAAGGCCACATTTTGCTGGAAGACGTACCCGGCACCGGCAAAACCATGCTCGCCCGCGCCATCGCTGCCAGCCTCGGCATCACCTTCAAACGGCTGCAATGCACCCCCGACCTGCTGCCCAATGATGTCACCGGCGTTTCCATTTTTGACCAAAAAGAGCAGGCGTTTACCTTTATTCCCGGCCCCGCCTTTAGCCATATTTTGCTGGCCGACGAAATTAACCGCGCCACGCCGCGCACGCAATCGGCACTGCTGGAGGCCATGGGGGAGCGGCAAATTACGGTGGACGGGGTGACGCATCGCTTAAAACGGCCGTTTTTTCTCCTCGCCACGCAAAACCCCGTTGAATACGAAGGCACCTTCCCCCTGCCCGAAGCCCAGCTCGACCGCTTCTTTATGAAGCTCAGCCTTGGCTATCTGGATGAAGCCAGCGAAAGCCAAATGCTGCTTAATCTGGGGCGGCAGCACCCCATTGACAGCCTGCAGCAAGTGGTAAACGGCCACCAGATCCCCGAACTCGCCCGCACCATTTGGGATGTTCACGTGGACGACACCCTGCGAACCTACATTGTCAAGCTCATCTTTGCCACCCGCAGCCATCCTGACCTGGTGCTGGGGGTCAGCCCACGCGGTAGCCACGCCCTTTATCGCGCCAGCCAGGCATTGGCAGCATTGGCCGGCCGCAACTACGTCCTGCCCGACGACATCAAACAGCTTATCCGCCCCATTCTGGCCCACCGCTGCCTGCTCCACCCTGAAAGCGCCCTGCGCGGTCGCACCGTCACCGCCATTCTTGACGCCATTTTGCAAGAAACACCGCTGGAAATCGGTGAACTTTCATGAGAGATTGGCGATTGGAAATTAGAGATTATGAACGTTCATCAATCTCCAATCTCTAATCGCTAATCTCCCCTGCCATTCGATGAGCCAATTCCTCCTTCTCATCGCCCTGCTCGTTGCCACCGGGCTGCTGCTTCAACTGGAGTTTGCGTTTTACATTGCCTATGTGTGCGCCGGGCTATATGCGTGGAGCCGCTGGTATACGCCGCTGGCAATGCGACGGCTGCGGATTGCACGGCAATTTGCCGACCATGCGTTTTTGGGCGAGCCGGTGCCAGTTACGCTGTCGTTTACCAATGACGGCTGGCTGGGGCTGCCGTGGCTGCAATATCATGAGGGAACGGCCGTTGAGCTGCCCACCACCGACAACAGTAAACGTGCTTTTTCCCTGAGCCGGGGCGAAACGGCCGTTTTTACCTACCACCTCCACACCACGAAGCGCGGCTACTATCGCGTTGGCCCTCTCTACCTCAGCAGCAGCGACCTGTTTGGGCTGGCGCAAGAGCAGCGCAGCCAGCTTGCCCCGGCCTATCTCACCGTCTATCCGCGCCTCGTTCCCCTTAGTCAGCTTGGTCTGCCATCACGCCTGCCGTTTGGCACCATTGCCAGCCAGCAGCGTCTCTTTGCCGACCCCGCCCGGCCGATGGGAGTACGCGAGTTTCGCTCCGGCGATTCGCTGCGCCAAATCAACTGGAAGGTCAGCGCCCACACCCGCGACCTGATGGTGAAGACGCTGCAACCGGCTATTTCGCTGGAAACGGCCGTTTTGCTCAACCTCCATCTCAGTGACTACCAGCGCCAGGATCGGTACTACACCATCGAATGGGCCATCACCGTGGCCGCATCTTTAGCCGCCCACCTCAGCCAGGAACGGCAAGCCGTGGGGCTGTTGAGCAACGGCACCGACCCGCTGCGCCCGGCAGAAGCCCCTATCAGCGAGCGCACCATGCTGCCGCTGGCTCCACGCACCGGCCGCGCCCACCTGATGAAGCTGCTGGAGCAGCTTGCCCGCATTGCCGCCGAAGAAACAATACCGTTTAGCCAGTGGGCCAGCACCGCCTGCCAAACCCTGAACTGGGGAACCACGCTGTTGGTGGTCACGGCCAGCGGCGATGAGGCGACCTGCCAAACGCTACACCGCCTCGTCCGCAGCGGCTATAATCCGGTGCTGCTGCTGGTGGAACCCAGCACCAGCTTTGGCCTAGTGCGCCAACGCGCCCAACATCTTGGCTTTGCTGCCTTTCAGGTGGTTGAGGACAAGGATTTGCGGGTAATTGGGCAGGATCACAAGAAATGACACAGAGTTGCACAGAGGTGGAAGAGAGCTTCACAGAGAAAACCAATACATAGCTTCTCTTTGTGTCTCTCCGTGTCTTCTCTGTGAGGCTCTGTGTAACTTTTTTGGCTCTGGTTTGTCCAGATTATGATATTAATGTGAGATGATGAGCAAAGAGACGCAAGAAACGGCCGTTTCCCCCATTCCCTTCAGCAGTTGGCACCACAACGTCGTCTACCCCCTGCTCATCGCCATCATGGTCACACTGCTTTTCATGGCCGTCACCAACACCCTGCAAGCCGCCAGCGGCAGCTTTCGCTGGGGTGGCCTCACTTTTTTGGCCTTTCTTGCCATTCTCGAAGGCGTTTATGGCAGCCGCTGGCTAAACAATCTTGAGCAAATGATGGTCAGCCACCTGGCCTACCGCGCCGCCGAATTAACCATCATCGCCCTGGTCGTGCGTCTCTATGCCTGGTTTGCACTCGGCAACGGTCTGCCATCGCTGTCCGAACTCCTGAACTATTTACGCCACCCGCTGGAATTCTTTACCGACCCCTTCTTCTTAATCAGCCTGCTGCTGGTTGTACTGGCATGGCAGCAAGGCATTGCGTTTGGCAACCTGTTTCAGGAACTCGCCATTAGCCAGGCCGAAGAGGCATATTTTCACAGCAAGCCAGACCGCTGGCACAATGATGCCCCCATCCACACCAAACGCGGCACCCTGGTCACTAACTTTTTTTGGCAATGGGCATGGGGCGGCGTCATTTTTATCATTTGCGTTGGGCTTAGTACCTTTGACTTGGACAAAGCCGCCGGGCTAAATCTGCTGGCACTCACCCGCCGCTCGCTCCAGCCCCATTTGCTGCTGGCACTGCTGGGCTACCTACTCATTGGCTTTTGGCTGTTGTCACAAGCGCGGCTGGCTTTATTAAACGGCCGTTGGCTCTTTGAAAATATTGTCCCCACTCCCAGCCTCGCCCGCCACTGGTCGCGCAGCAGCCTGTGGACACTGCTCCTCATCGCCCTGCTGGCTGCCTTCATTCCCATTGGCTCTACCTTTCCCGCCGCCCAACTGCTTACCACCCTGCTTGCTGGTATTCTCTACATCGTCAACTTTATTTTCTACCTGATCACCCTGCTGTTTCTGGCACTGGCGTCGCTATTCTGGCCCAACATCACCCCGCCCGCCGCCGCCGATGCCCCACCGCCACCGCCAATATTACCACCACAAACGCTGCCGCCCCCTACGGCCGGCGGCGGCGGGGAACTGCTGGCAACGGTGGTTAGCTCGCTTGTCTGGACGGCCGTTTTGGTGGGTGTCGTGGCCGCGATTCTGTTTGTCATCAACGACCGGGGCAAACAGCTCAACCGACAGCTTGCCCGGCGGCTGTGGTTGCTATCAACACTGTGGCTACGCGAATGGTGGGGCAAGTTTTGGCAGCAGCTTAGTAATATTCAGCTAAATTGGCCGGCCGCACGAGCCGACGAGGGTACAAAAAAGGGAGATGAGGTGGGGAAAAACGGCCGTTTTTCCCGCTTCTTCCGCCTCAATGCCCTCCCCCCCCGTGAGCAAATCCGCTACTTTTACCTTGCCACCGTTAAACGTGCCGGGCAGCGCGGCGTGGCTCGTGCCGCCCACCAAACCCCCAGCGAATACGCCGCCCAGCTCAAAGACAACTGGCCCGATGCAAACACAGATATTGACGATTTAACCACTGCCTTCCTCCACGCCCAATACAATCACGCCCCCGTTGCCCCAGAAACCGTGCCACCACTCAAAGCCGTGTGGCAACGTCTCAAACGCTTTTTACAATCACAAGCAAGAGATAAACAATAACTCAAGGAAAATGTATCAAGATTGGAGATTAGAGATTATGAACCTTCATCAATCTCCAATCTCCAATAACTAACCCCCATGACCAACCAACCCCCAACCCCCGTTCTCTGGCCCCAACAGGCCACCCTTGCCCTTGCCCTCACCTTTGACTTTGATGCTGAATCGCTGTGGCTGGCAAACAACCCACGCCATCACGCGCTTCCCGCCGTGCTGTCGCTGGGCAAATATGGTGCTCGCGTCGGCGTGTGGAAAATTTTGGAGCTACTGCGGCAAGAAGAGCTAAAAGCAACCTTTTTTGTCCCTGGCTGGACGGCAGAAAAATACCCCGGCCATGTAGAAGCCATCCTCAAAGACGGCCACGAAGTGGCGCACCACGGCTACACCCACGATGCCCCCGACCCGATTAACCCCAACATGGTACGCGATGAACTGGAGCGTGGCATTGCCGCCCTGGAAAAAATCAGCGGCCATCGGCCACGCGGCTACCGCCCGCCCGATGGCGTGTCGTCGGAGCTATCGCTGCGGCTGCTCACCGAGCATGGGTTTCTCTACAACAGTTGCTACAAAGACCACTATCTCCCCTACCGCCACATTTTGGCCGATGGTACCCCCGGCCCGGTGGAACTGCCGGAGCAGCCCACGCTTGACGATTGGGCGTTTGGCTCCAGCAGCCTGTCGGCACCGCGCCCGCTGTTTGGCAAAGAGCATGTGCTGGGCATCTGGCGGGATGAATTCCGCGAGCTATACAGTTGGGGTGGTTTGTTTATGCTGGTGATGCACCCCCAGGTGACCGGCCGGCCGATTCGTCTGGCAACGCTACGAGAGTTTATTGCCCTGACGCGCCAATTCCCCGGCGTGTGGACGGCAACGTGTAGCGAAATTGCGGAGGCGTTTGTGGCACAAGAATAGGACGCAGATTTGCCTGATTTGCCTGATTTTTTTATCAGGTTGATCAGGAAAATCTGTGTCCCGTTTACGCTTTTTCGTAGGGTTCGACGGAAATAACGGCCGTTAACCGATAACCCTCACCCGGCAAAATTGTCACCTGGTCATCAGCGGCGTTGGTTGTCTCAATACAGACCATCGCCCGATATTCCTCGTCGCCAAAATCAGCCATTCGCTGCGCCTTGGCAACCCACGGGTTCCATATCACCGTTGAGCCGCTGCCCCGTTTGGCAACCCGAATGCTGCGATTCAGGCCAGAGTCGTGCAAAACACAGTCGCCCGTCGTCTCAATGTAAATCCGATCTACCTCTTCGGCAAAGGTAATCGCCCCAGGCTGCCGCTTGCGCCGCATCTCATCCAGTTGATCCAGGTAAGCACACTGCTCCAGCCCCGTGATAGCAATGTTTTTAATCTCGCTAATGGTAAAGTAACTGTGCAATGCCTGGGTAATCACAAATGGGGTACGCCCCGTGTTAGAAGTCGTTAACTCCACGTGCAGCGCCGCATCAAGCGTCACTTGCAGCGTCAACAAGAAGTGATGGGGCCATATGGCACGGCTTTCGGGCGAATCGCTCAACGACAAGGTTAGCTGGCGATGGTCGCCCGCTGCTTCCACCCCCTGCACCGCCCACAGTTGACGGCGGGCAAAGCCGTGAGAGGGCTTGCTGCTGTCGCTGGGGTGGCTACCAAACCAGGGCCAAATAACGGGAATACCACCGCGAATGGCTTTGCCGGGGGCAAATTCAGCCAGTTGGCTCATCCACAGCACCGAAGCTTGGTCGTGTGGCATGTAGGAAAGAACATGACCGCCGTGGAGAGAAACGGCCGTTTTTCCCACCCCGTTTACCATCTCCACCACCGGCAGCCCGCCCGGCCCCTCAACAAAGGCTACCCGCCCCGGTATGCCAAATTGTGTGTTCAACTGCTCTATATCGCTCATAGATCCCCCGAATATGCGTGTAAGTGTCGCTCACTTGCGAAAGTGACCGGCATTTCACATGATATGGTGCTTGATACGCACCAGGCCGTATCATCAGCCATGATCACGTAAATAAACAATAAAATCAATATCGCCTGGCGAATAACCAAACTCCGTTAGCATCGCCGCCAGCTCCGCCCGGTGCTGCATCCCGTGCAGCACCACATGGTGCAGCACATGCCCCAGCACGTTCGCCATTTCCTTGCCCGACGTGGTGCGATAAGTAACCACCTGCTGCAAATCGTCCTTGTCCAGCCCACCCAAAAAGCCCCACATTTGGTGCTTCTCCGTTTCCCATAAGGTCTCAATCGCCTCCAGCGTGGCAAAATCGGCCGGCCGCAGCAGTGCAGTGGGAAAGATTTGCTCCTGCATTCGCAGCCGCCAAATTTGCTCCGCCGCCAACAAATGCACCAGTGTGTCGCGCACGCACCCCATGCTAAACGGCATTTCTGTCAAAAATTCTTTCTCATCGAGCTGCCGTACCTGCGTCAAAATTTTGTCGGTTGCCCAGTAATTGTATTCATACAATGTGAGAAGCATTTTTTTGTTCATGCAAACCTCGGTTAAGAACGCAGATTAAATAAATTACGGAAGAAGTTGAACATCTTCTGAGAAGTTGAACTTCTAAATGGGCAAGTTATTTAAATTCCATTCCTTAGCCACCAAAAAGGGATTCCAAATTCGGCCGTTCGCGGGCGCACTGCGGGCAGCCCACCTGCGGCTGCGGCACATCAATCATGTGCTTGCTGCAAAAGGCACGCACCTCCATGCGGCGGTTCAGCCCCAGGAAACCTTTGTGAATCACGCCTTCCAGCACCAAATCGGGGTTGCCATTGGCCTGCAAAATCTCCGGCACGGGACAAGTGGCACAATCTTTGGGCTGCCACGCCGCCGACTGCGGACTGGCCTCCACCAGTCGGCACACTTGCTCCGACCGCCCCCGGTGAAAATCCTGATAGTAAAAACGACACTCTTTGCCTGCGGGTGTTCTCATACATTTATTGTAACCTAAAAAGAACGTAACCAGTACGCTCGCAGCGACCATTCATCTACTTATCAAGGTCATAAAGCTACATTTTCTTATATGCAGGTAGCAAGTGGCAAGTTACAAGTCTTGTTTGCCAACCAGACTTGCAACCTGCTACTTGTCACTTGCAGCCGATCAACAAACTGTCAGCTTATGATCATTCACAGTATATGCTTTCCTGTTTTCTTCTCACCTGTCCAGCCACCAGATTGCCCATGCCCCCAGGAATGCCATTGCCGCACCAATGGAATAGCCTTCCAACAGTGTGGCCTGGGTGATGAAAACTGCCACCATGCCAAACGCCCCTGTTGCCAGGTACAAAATTAGCACTGCCTCCCGCTGCGTAAAACCCATATTCACCAGCCGGTGGCTGGTGTGGTCCTTGCCCGCCGTGTTGGGCGACACGCCCCGCCGCAGCCGGGAAAAAACAACCAGCGCCATGTCAAACAGCGGCAGCCCCAGCAGCAGCGGCGGAATCATCCACGTCACCATATTGCTATTGGCCGGAAAGCGCAGTTGAATGGTCAAAACAGCCAGCAAAAAGCCCAAAAAGAGGGAACCCACATCACCCATAAAGATTTGGGCGGGCTTAAAGTTATAGCGTAAAAAGCCGAGACACGCCCCCAAAATGGCGGCGGCAAGAGCAGCCACCAGAAATTGATCGTGCAGCGCCCCCAACAGCAAGATAAACGCGGCCGCCATGCCGCTGACCCCAGCGCTCAGCCCGTCCATGTTGTCGAGGAAGTTGATGGCGTTGCTGATGGTGGCAACCCACAAGAAGGTGAAGAGGTAGTTGACGACATCGGGGACGGGTAGCTGAATGCGAATGCCGAAATAGATGAGAACGGCCGTTCCCACCATCTGCCCCCCCAATTTGGCCCAAGCAGGCAACCCCCGCCGGTCATCCCACAGCCCCACCAGCGCCACCACCAAACAGGCCAGCAACATGCCGAGGATGGTACGGGGTAAACGGCCGTAAATCAGCACCACCCCCACCAACGCCCCCACAATAATCGCCAGCCCCCCCAGCAGCGGCATCGGCGTCGCGTGCAGCTTTCGCTGCGCCGGAGCATCCACAAACCCCAGCCCAAACGCCAACCGCCGCACAAACGGCATCGAAAACAAAGTCGTCGCCAGCGCAATCAAAAAAATCGCTATCAATACGCCCATGTAAAAGGATGAATTATGAATTATGAATTATGAAAAGTCCTTCCTAATTCATAATTCATAATTCTTAATTCTTAATTCCGGCAAGGAACTGCTCAATTTCCGGCACAACGGCTTCCGGGGCCAACGACCGCGCCAGTTCCCCCATCTCTTTTGCCTGCTGTTTGTCGCCCGTTTCGGCGTAGGCGGTTGCTAATAGGTAGTGCATGTTCCAGGCTGGCAATTCCCCCTTGCGATCCCGGTTCATCGCTTCTTGATAGGCAGCCACAGCATCCGTCGGCCGGCCGATCTGCTGGTAAATTTGCCCCGCTTGCGCCCACGCCCGTGGGTTGCTGCCATCCCGCGCCAGCCCCAACTCCAGCGCATCCGCCGCCGACTGGTACGCCGTTGTCCGCGCTTCACCCTCGCCGGGCGCACAGCTCACATAGGTATCAGCCAGGGAAAAGTAGGTGCTGGCATAATACGGGTCAATGTCGGCCGACTGCTGGTAAATTGCCAGTGCCTCGTCACAATCCTTATCTAGTTCCAGTGCCAGGAACGCATACTCATTGCGCACAATCGAATTTTGCGGACTCAACATCAACGCCGTTTCATAATTTTCCCGCGCCCGCTCCAGCCGCAGCGGACGGTTCGCTTCATTGTCCTCAAGTTGGTACCAGCGGGTGTTGAGCCGCGCCAAATTGGCGGTGTGGTCGGTGTTGAGCGGATTAATCGCCTGGGCCTGCAGCAGCCGCGTTTCCGCCTCCGCCAGCAGTGCCTCCCGCGCCACTGGGTCAGCCGTCACCGTTGAATTTTCCAGATACGCCCGACCCAGGAAAAGGTAATAGAAATCTTCCTTTGGCACCATTTCCAACGCCCGTTCATAAATGGCAATCGCCACGTTCCAGGCATCGGAATTACCTTCGCTGCCGCCCTGGTTATCAAACGGCCGCGCCCGCTTGTAGACCATATCGGCCTGCACCACGCGCACGTTGGTTACGGCGTTAAACAGCAGCCCACCGATGAGCAGCAGTGCCAGCCCGCCAAAACCAAGGGTGGTGCCGCTTTGGCGCAAACGCCGCCCTAGCCAAGGTGTGGCTAGGGCAACGGCCGTTCCCAGCAGCATCAGCACCATAAACGCATAGAAAAAGGTGAGGAACCCCGCCGCCCGCTCCGCCTCAAAAACGCGGAAAGCCACAATTTGCTCCAGCGTTTCCAGCGGCGTGGGGGATTGCAGCAGCAGGGAGCCGCGCAAATTATTGGCCTGCAAATAGCCCACAATGAGACCAATGGTGAGAGAAACAAAAGCGATGATGACCGGCGGCCATACGATATTGCCCCAGCCGTGTTCCCACAGCAGGTAAAGGAGGGCGGCGCAGGCAACGGCCGTTAACAGCCCATACCCCACCCCGCCAGCCACCATCACCGGCAACGCCGTCAGCAGCCCCAACACCGCCACCGCCCCAGCCACCAGCCGCGCCTGTTTGCCATTGGTAAACAGCCGCAGCGCGGCCAGGAAGCACAACGCCCCCCAAATGAGGGTCAGGCTGCGCCCCAGCAGAGCCGTGGTTGAAACGAGGTCGGTGAGCGGCACAATGAAACGATAGCCAATGCTGGCCGCGCCAACGAGCATGAAGCCCACGCCAAGCAGATTGCGGCGGTCAGCAGGGACGGGGGAAACGGCCGTTAACGGCGGCACCCACTCCCCATGCTTCACCATCTCGCTCAACGCCACCAGCCCGCCCAGCAGCCAGGTAAACATCATCATCAGGAAGATGAAGGGAGAATCAACAAAGCCGCGCCGGGCATTGATAAAGAGCGATTGGTAAAAAATTTCCCCCGCCGTCAGGTCGGCACGAGACTGGATGATCTTGTCGGGGGGCAGGGCATAGGTCATGTACTCGAAGGCAAGGATGCCGAGAATAAGTGCCAGCGTGAGGGCAGCAACCCACACGGGTGCGCCCCAGCCACTGCCCACCGCAGGAGTGGTGCTGGTTGCCACACGGCCACGGCGACGACTGCGTGTGGGTTTGTCATCGGTGGTGGGTTCGGGGGAAGAAACGGCCGTTTCTGTCTCCGCCCCACGCAATTTATACGCCACCATAAAAATCAGCCCCACAAAGAGGAAAAAGTGGAGTCGCGTCGCCGCAATGGCAATCCCAAAGTGAATTTCCACAAAGTGCGCCAGCACAGCGGCAATCAGCCCATTCACCAGCAGCCGATCCACCTGAAATGGATCCTCACCCGCCGTCTCGGCCTGGGCCAGCAGCGCGTAGTAAATCAAATAGAGCACCAGCCCCATGATACTGCCGCTGGGAATTGCCACCCCCAGGTAAATGGGGTCGGCCAGCAGCCCCGCCAGCAGCCCGGCCAGCAACCCCCCGCCAATCCACGCCCCAAACAGCACGTTGCGGTCGCGGCGGCTGCCCACCACACCCAAATAGCGGAAAGCATAGTAAAAAACGCTCAGATAAAGGGCTTGCCACACCAAAAAGCCAACGATGCCGGTGATGACGAGCGCGTCAAAGGTTTCGTTGTGGGAGCGGTCGGGGGAAGCGTTGCGGGCTTCGACGGTGGCGAGTTCAGGCGGGTAGTACCGGTTGTAGGCAACATACATGGATTCGGGGCCGTAGCCGATAAACGGCCGTAAAAAGTTAAACGGATCCGTCGAGCCATCCGGGTATTGCAGCGGCGTGTGGGGCGAAATCAACTGCACCACCCCTTCCCAAATCAGCACGCGCACCCGGTTACTCTTTTCCCGCCCCACGTTCTGCGTCGGGTCCAGCATCTTGCCATACGAACCAATCGTCGGCAGCTCCCGCCACGCCGACAGCGACTCAAACATCCCACCAACCACCGGAGCTTGGCGCAGCCCCTGGGTATTGTCGTCTGGAATGTTGAATAGCACCAGCCACACCCCCATGAACAGCGTTAGCAAAATCCACCCCAGCCACAGCCATTTCCAGCCGCGCCGCGCTGCAACCAGCACAAAAACGGCCAACACTGACAGGGCAACAACCCCCATAAAAACAGCAAACGCCGTCAGGGGTGTGGTCGCCTGAGCCACCACATTGCTCAACAGCAAGGCCAGCAGCGATGGCAGCAAGAAAATCAAGGCAGGCGTGGCATCGGCCAGCCGGAATTTGCCTTCGGCCACGGCGTTCCGCAGCGATACCAGCAGCACCAGCGTAAAGGCAAACAGCCCCGCCGCCAACCCCAGCAGCGGCCCACGACTGCCCGACCAATAGATGGTGATCATCTGAATGGCGAGGGTGAAAATGTAAACCGATGAGCGCACCACATCGGCATTGGACAGTTCATCATCACCCAGAATATTGGTGAAGGCATCAATGATGCGCCCCAGCGTCAGCGGCACAACCATGATGAGGTAGGCAGCGATGAAGATGGAGTTGCCCATATGCCCGGCCACGCGGCGGGTCACGTTGCCACCCCAGGGCAGTGGGTCGAGGTCAAAATGCTGCAGCAGCCCGTAGAAGGCGATGGGAATGGAGGTGATGATGATGGTTGTCACCACCCGCCGCACCTGCTCCCGCGTCCGCATGGTGGCGGCCACCAGCGCAAAGATAGTGATATAGGAAAGGGTGGTGTAGGTTCCTTGCAGCCTCTGGTAGGAGCCGGCCCAACTGACGCGAGGGGTGACGGAAAAAATGGTGGAGATGAGGTAGACGCAGACGAGAACAAAAATGGGCAGCACAAATGGCTTGTGCCAAATGGCTTCCCGGTTTTTGGCCTGCAGCCAGCCCAAATCGCGCCATCCCTGCTGCTCCACAAATTTGATGAGCCAGGCGACGGCCATCAGCACGGCGATGGAGCGCAACAGGGTCAGTTTGTCCGGTTCAAAGACACGTTCAGAATGGATGTTGAAGAACAGGGGAACAGCGATGATGGCAGCAAGCCACCCGGCCTCAATCAGGCCATCGCACCAACGAGCTAACTTTGAATCCATTATTCCTCGAATTGTTGTAAAAAGGTTTGTACGTCACGCCGCAACAGGGGGCGAACGGCTTCGGCGGTTTGCAGGTTGCGAAGCAGTTCGTCGCGGTCTAGTTCCACGGTGTAGGCGTGGCGAAAAAAGTGGCGGAAACTGCGGAGTTTGTGGAGATAAACGGCCGTTTCCTTCTGCAACAACGCTGGCCGCACCCCCGCAATCTCCAGCGTCATCCGATCAATCAATTCCCAATGCCAACGGGACATATCTTCAAGATGATTTTCAAATGCTTTGGCAACAAGCTTCATTAAATCTTCGATGGCACTGTACAAATTATGAAGCTGATAAGCAATACTTTCAGCATAAATCAATGGTGCAGAACGAGCATATTCCTGCCGCTCTTGCAAATTTTCATAAATACGTTCAATCCACAATAGTTGACGCTCTAGCTGCGACCGAATGATTTCTAGTTTGACCTTATCCACAGTTCACCTTCGCGTCGAATATCATCAGCAAAATGGCATTTCTCTAGCAAAATGAGGTCAACATCCCGTTTAAGGGTTGTTTCCAGCAGCACCTTGAATGGAATAAATTGACCGGGTGCGACTGATTCCACGGCGACATCAATGTCAGAACGAGTTGTGAACCGATTGGGCTGAATCAGTGAGCCAAAAATGTAGGCTACCTCAACACCAAATGCCGCAGCCCGTTTATTTAACAGTTGGCGCAGGCAGATCAGCAGTTGCTGCCGCTCTTGTTCCCAACAAACGTGACGTTCTGCCAGAACGTGATCTAGAAGGGCTGTGTCAAATGCCATTGGTTACTACTCGCTACGGGGATTAGAGATTGGTTATGGGCGATTGAAAAACAGCCTCTATTCCAACTCTCTAATCGCCAATCTCTCTTGCTACAGCGCCTAAGCATAACATAGTTGCGAAACTGTGTCATCCGGGTGTTATAGAGACGCAAAATTTTGCGTCTTCCCTGTTGGTCGGGCATCCCTGCCCGAATTACGTGTTTTGGTTGTTCATTGCCGCCTGAATTTGCGCCAGCCGGCCGGAAACGTGGTGCCAGCTATATTTTTGCCGGACAAATTGGCGGGCGGCCTGGCCGACGCGCTCGCGCAGCGGCTGGTCGCGCAGCAGTTCAATGATGCGGCTGGCGATTTGGGCGGGGTCGTCAGCGATGAAAATTTCCTCGCCAACGGCCGCTTTTAACCCGGCGTTGACGTTGCTGGTGGTGACAACGGGCAGCCCGGCGGCCATCGCTTCTAGTACCTTGTTTTGAATACCAGCGGAAAAACGGAGGGGGGCCACAAAAACGGCCGTTTCGTTCAGCACCCCGTTCAAATCGGCCACAAAGCCAGTAATCTTGACCCCAAAATGGTCGCCAAACCGCTCCACGTCCTCGGTTGGCCCCGCGCCCACAATGTTGAGCGTGCAGTCGGGGACGTGGCGTTGCACCAGCGGCAGCACCTCTTCCACCAAAAAGCGGACGGCATCTACATTGTGGAACACACCGAGATGGCCGACAAAAAGGAGGCTGTTGGGCTGGCGCAGCCGGGAAAGCGGCTTGAGCTGGTCGGTGTCTACGCCGTTGGGGATGACGTGGATGTTGGCTTGGGGATAAACGGCCGTTAATGCCACCTTGTCCGCCTCCGAAATCAACCAGCTCTCTTCAAATTGTTGCACCACCTGCTGCTCGTAACGCCAAATCCGGGGCTGTTCCATCCGGTAGATGGTACGCCAGAGGAAGGGGCGGTAGGGTAAAGAAAGCGTGATTTCCCGCGAAATCACGTCGGTCAGGTCAACGATGCGGTAAAGCTGGGGATGGTGGGCAACGTAGGGAGCCATGCGGAACAGGTGGACGTAAGCGGCATCAAACGGTTGGGTGGCGACAAGGCGATCCACGAGTTGGCGCATGGCGGCGGATTGGTAGTAGCGCAGTTGCAGCGGTTCGGGGCGGTGGAGGTGGCGAAGAACGGCCGTTGCCGACTGCCACACCGACTGCTCCACCAGATGCACCGCCGCGCAGTAGGGCTGCAGGGCTGGCACAAACGCCCGTTCCGCCTCATTTGCCACAAACGACACCAGCGTAATCTGGTGTTCCCCTGCCAACTGCCGCAAAAAATGAAACGCCCGCAGCCGGTCGCCCCGGTCGGGCGGGTAGGGAAGGCGGGGGGTGAGAAAAAGGAGGTTCATGGAGATTGGAGATTGGAGATTGGAGATTGCCACTAGCGAAGCGACAATCTCTATTCTCCATTCTCTATTTATTTTCTTCGATTTGCATTGAGCGTGAGCAGCCCGGTTTTGTAGAGCAGCGAACGGGTGGTGTCGGCGAGGGTGAATTTGGCGGCGAGGCGGGCAAGGTGGAGCCGTTCGGCGGGGGTGAAGGGGGGAACGTCGGCCAGGGGGTAGCCTGCCTGCTGCAAGGTGGGGCCAATGAGGTGGTTGGCGAGCTTTTGCTCAAAGAGGGGCATTTCCTGCTGCCAGCGCCCCACGCTTTGGCTGTTGATCTGCCGCTGCACTTCGACATGCTCATCAATACCGCCGCCCACCTGCCGCGCCAGCCCGGTTTGGTCGAGCATGGCCGGTTCAAATGGTTCGTTGAGGAAGGTGCAGAGGTGGGAAACGGCCGTTTCTGGCTCCGTCACCACCTGCTCATACCGCAACTCCAGATAATCACTTCCCAACAGCTTTTGCGCCGCCCAGCCCGCCGCCACATTGCGCCGCCAGTTGGTCAGCAGATAGTAGGTGTCCATGTAGGGCTTGCCTGCCGCCCACTTCTTCGCCGCCGACAGCGTGGCATCGCGCCCATCGCGCACCATATGGATAAATTTGGCCTGGGGAAACAGGGCGCGAATCGTGGGGACATAGCGCACATAGAGCGGCGTTTTGTCCCCCCAGCGCACCGCGCCGTGCGGGGCAATGCGCTGCTGGAACAACGCTTCCAGCACAAACGGCAGGCGCGGCTGCGGCAGTGCATTGTAAAATGCGCCCACATCCGACACCATGCCGTCCCAAAAACGATTTAACTGCCCAATTCGTGTCAAAATAGCGTCAACCTCAGACAAACTGAGGTCAGTATGGGGCTGCTTCCTTAAGAACGGAATGAAGCCCGTCTCATCTGGCACATAAAGGCGGGAATGGCTGCTCAAAATAAAGCGGAGTAAGGTTGTGCCGGAGCGCGGGCTGCCGACGATGAAGAAAGGGTTGGGTTGGGTCATGGGGGAAAATGGGACGCAGATTTGCCTGATTTGCCTGATTTTTTATCATGATGAAAAGTTCAACTTCTTCGGAGAAGTTGAACTTTTTATCTAGTGATTCTTTATCAGGTTCATCAGGTAAATCTGCGCCCTATTCAACATCTTCAAGCAAATGGCGCAGGTAAACGGCCGGATTTTGCAAAAAGCTGCGCGTTACCTGAACGTGTTCCAGCGATTCATAGGCCACCTCGGCCACCGTGCCGCCGTCAAAGCTGAGAATGGTGGCGTTGGGGTAGGCCATGAGGATGGGAGAGTGGGTGGCGATGATAAACTGGGCGTTTTGTTGCACCATCTGGTGCAGCATGGCGAGAAAGGCCAACTGGCGCATGGGGGAAAGCGGGGCTTCGGGTTCGTCAAGCAGGTACAGCCCTTCCCCGACAAACCGCTCCTGAAACAGCTTGAGAAACCCTTCGCCGTGGGAATTAGCATCCAGCCCGTCGCCATACGACTGGCGCAACGCCCCCAACTCGCGGCGGTAGGGCATGCTGGCGAGTGCCTTGGCAAAGTTGCGCCCCTCGTACTCGTCATCCAGTTTCGCCAATTCTTGCTCCATTTCGGCGCGGCTTTCGTTGAGTTGGCGGGCGTAGCCGAAAAAATCTTCGGCACGCATGAAGAATCCTTTGCGGCTTTTCTTTGACCAGGTGAGCTTGAGGTGGGGGATGAGGCGACGAACGGCCGTTAACGTCGGGTCATGCTGCACACTTTGGCTGCCAACCGTAATCGAACCAACCGCACACGCCACCGCCTCCAAAAACGTTGATTTGCCCGACCCATTTTCCCCGGCCAAAAAGGTGACGGGGCGGGTGAAAGCCACCGTGTGCAGGTTGGCAATGGCGGGGACGGTGAAGGGGAAAGTTTGGGGGAGAGAAACGGCCGTTTTTTCTACTACACGCAAAAGCATGGGCATTTTTATCAGTAACAAGAGCAAGGCTTGTTATTGGTTATCATACGCTACCGATTACTGTTTACCGATTACCCCATTCAGCCACCGAGACCAGCCAATCGGCACATGCGCCAGCCGCGTCCACAGTTCATAAAATGGGCCAAGGGTGCGTTTTTTGGCAAGGAAAGCACCTGGCGGGGTGTGGCGAGGAAACGCACCTCTTTCTCTCTCCAGCCGCGCCAACACCGCCATCAGCTCCCGCGTATTGTGGCGTTCATAATCAGAAGGCCGCCAACTGCGCCAACTGCGGTCGTCGCCCAGATGAAAGGTCAACTGCTCGTCCTTGAACTCAGCAAAGTTGCCGGCAAAGGCGATCAAGTTTGCCAGCAGCGCCAGCCCCACGCGGGGCGCGCCCAGGCACACATCGCCAAGCTGGTAGTGCGAATACGCCTGCCGCCGGAAAACAAAGCAGTCCCACCCCCGGTGCGGCTCACCCGGCTCGGCCAGCATGTGGGGAATGTCCTCCACGCGGGTGTGGGTTTTGGGAATGGTGCGCCGGTTGATGACAAAGGCATCGTGTCCGGCGGCGATATGGTGGGAAACGGCCGTAAAAAAGTGGGGTTGCAGGGCAATATCCACGTTGGTATACACGAAAAAGTCCGCGTCGCTGGCGGCATAAAGGGCATCGAGGATGTGGCGCAGCAGCGGCAGCTTGCGCGGCGGAGCCAAGCGGCCAACGTCCAGCACGGATTGCGTGAGAGGGGGCAGGTGGGTGAACCCGGCCGGCATGACGGGTTCGTCTTCGGGGTAGGCGATGGCGAAGAGGTGGACGTGGGTGGTGGGATGGGGAGAAACGGCCGTTGCCGCCTGCGCCTGCCGCATCGTAGCAAACGTAATCGGCTGCGCCACCGCCAGCTCCGATCCCTCCTTCGCATTGACTGGATTAACAATATGGGCAATTTTTAACAATTGTGTTTCAAACGAGCAACCAGTTTCTCACGAACGCCATCAGGTGGAAAACGCACCTCGTTTTCACGGCGGATGTCTTCGCTTACTGCCTGTCGTTCCCTCAAATAGCGTTCAACAGCTTCCTGGTTATTCAAGTAATAGTTGATAACGCCATAAACCTCGTTCAATTTTAAGGCCGAGAATTGCAGCACAATTTCTTCAGGTGTGTTACCCCGATTGAAATATCGGATAACCGTGTCAATTGGAACACGGCTATTACCTACCAGAAAAACATTGTTGTTTTCACGAATGGGAAGAGGTGGAGCTTCAATCATTAAGGTCATATGATTGCCTCATCATATCAAGTTACCTGAGAGCCATTATAACAAAACCCCGATAATCCTTTCATGTCAAAACAAGCTGTCGTAGGCAACCTTGGGGAAGATTTGGAGTTTGCCGCCGATGGTTGCGTCTAGGATTTTACGGCCGTTTATCTCATAATGCTCCCGCGCCAAAGCATACCCCATTTCCGACGTTTCCAGGTCGGGCAGTTGCCAGCGAATGCCCTTGCCAAAGTAGCGCGGGTCAAAATGGTTAGGGTCGCCGCCGTCGGAAGTGATGGTTTTGTTGGCCTTGCCCCGGGTGGCAAAGGAGTGGTCAACGCCAACTAAAATGGCCTGCTGAAAACCCATGTGGAACGCCAACTGCATGGCAACATAGGTGACAGTGCCGCCGCCCCACACCCCCTGCCCCACGTCGCCATAAAAACCAGCCCCGTTGTGGCGAAACAGGTAGCTGAAACCGGGGATAGCGTGGGTCAAATCCTGGTTTTCCCAGCTTGTGAACTTTGGCACCGGCACATTGTCGCCAATTTCGGCGGCAAACTGCTCCAGCACCAGCCGGTTGAAGGAAACAAAGTAGGTGGTGGTGAAACCGAGTTCCGGGAAAAGCAGGTAGATGCGGTTGAGGCCAAAGGTGAATTCGTGCCGTAGCCGGGTTAGATCCGTTTGTTTAAGGCTGGGGCCGTTGCCAATGATAAAGCAGCGTTCCCCCCGGTGAATGTCCTTCAATCCGGCCAGCCGGGCCAGGCTGTCGGCGTGTTGGGCAGCATAGCGGCGGTAAACCAGTCGGCTGCGGAGGGCGTGGATGGTTTGTTTGGTTTGGTAGAGCATGGGGAGGAGATTGGAGGTTGAAGATTGGAGATTGATGAAGGTTCACAATCTCCAATCTCCAATCTCTCTGTTTATTCTGTACTGAGCCGCGCCGTGGCCCCGCCGTCTACGATGAGGGCTTGGCCGGTCATGAAGGAGGATTGGGCGTTGTCGGCGAGGAAGAGGATGCAGCGGGCAATTTCGCTGGTGTCGCCAACGCGACCGATGACGGTTTTGGCGGCGAGGGCGTGAATTTTTTCCTCGACGGTGCCGCTGACGTGGCCGCGATTGAGGCCGGCGCGGAGCATGGGGGTATCTACGGCTCCGGGCAGGATGGCGTTGACGCGGATGCCGTTGGCGGCCAGCTCCACGGCCAAGGCACGGGTGAGAGCCAACAGCGCCCCCTTGCTGGCGGCATAGGCGGCGATGTCGGCGGAGGTGGCAACGGCGTGGACGGAGCTGACGTTGACGATGCTGCCGGCCGACGCTTTCAACATCTGATGTGCCGCCTGGGCAAACACAAAGGCGGAGCGAACGTTGACGTTCATGATGTCGTCCCATTCGGCGAGGGTCATTTCCATCATCGGTTTGGTGACTTGGATGGCGGCGTTGTTGATGAGGGTGTCTAAACGGCCGTTTTCCCCCTCCACCACCCGCAGCGCCCCGCGAATCTCACTCGGTAGCGCCGCGTCCGCTTGAATATACCGGTCAATGCCCGGCAGCCCAGCCACCGCCTGCCGATCTACGCCCACGACAAACCAGCCAGCATCATGGAAAGAAACGGCCGTTGCCCGGCCAATCCCCCCCGCCACACCCGTAATCAAAGCCACACGTTGTTGTTCACTCATGCCCCCCATTTTACCAGACACACCCCACAGTTGCGTAACCTTCACCCAAAATTCCCCCACCCTTCACCAATCTCCAATCTCTTATCTCCAATCTCCACACCAACATGATCAAACCCTGAAAACCATACCCTTCCCCCAAAACCACGCTACAATTCACCCATGAGTACAAAACATAACCCGACCCAAACAGCAGACTACACCCTAGTCGAAGAGATCGCCAACGGCATTACCCACGGCATAGGAGCCATGCTCAGTGTCGCCGGGTTGACGGTATTGGTCGTGCTGGCCGCCATTTATGGCGATGCCTGGCGAATTGTCAGCTTTAGCATCTATGGCACCAGCCTTGTTTTACTCTATACCGCCTCCACCCTCTACCACGCCATCCAGCACCCGGATGCCAAACGCTTTTTCCGCATCATGGACCACGCCGCCATCTATTTGCTCATTGCTGGCACCTACACCCCCATCACCCTGGTCAACATGCGCGGCCCGTGGGGCTGGTCTATTTTTGGCTTTATTTGGGCATTGGCAATCATTGGCATCATCTTCAAAACAATGTATACCGGCCGCTATGACAAAATTTCAACCGCCGCCTATGTTCTCATGGGGTGGATATGCCTCATTGGCCTCAAAGAGATGCTGGTGACAATTCCAACGGGCGGTCTTGTTTGGCTGGTAGCTGGCGGCATCTGCTACACCATTGGCGTCATCTTTTATGCCTGGCAAAAGCTGCCGTTTAACCATGCAATCTGGCATCTCTTTGTCCTCGGCGGCAGTATTTGCCATTTTTTTGCTATCCTGTTTCACGTCTTGCCCGGCGCATAACATAAACAGCCCCCACTCTTCCTAACCCATGACCGACTCGCCTCGCCGCAGCCTGCTTTTTTTCCCTGGCAACAAGCCCAACCTGTATGCCAAAGCGGCTCAAGCGGGTGCCGATATGGTAACGGCCGATTTGGAAGATGCCGTTGCCCCGGCCGACAAAGAGACGGCGCGGCAGCAGATGGTGGCCTTGTTTGCTGAAATGGGACGTGGACAAACGCGGACAAACGCCGATGAGCCAGAATCTATTTTACGGATCAATAGCATTCGCACGGCGGCTGGGCTGGCCGATCTGCAAGCTGTTTTAGTCGCTTCGACACCACCCCCCGCCCTGATGTTGCCCAAGGTCAAAAATGCCGAGGAACTTCGGCTGTACGATGACCTGCTGGCACCGCATCCGCACATTCAATTTCACGTGATTATTGAGACCAACGAGGGGCTGGAAGATTGCTACGCCATTGCCCACGCCAGCCAGCGCGTGGCGTCGCTGCTTTTTGGCGGCGTGGATTTGGCGGCGGATTTACGGCTGGCATTTAATTGGGAGGGGCTGCTTTACGGCCGTTCGCGGGTGGTTCATGCGGCGGCCAGTGCTGGCCTTGATGTGCTGGATGTGCCGTATCTAAACTTCAGCGACACGGCGGGGTTGGAGGCGGAGGCCGAGGCCAGCAAGCGACTGGGGTTTACGGGAAAAGCGGCCGTTCATCCAGGGCAAATTGGCATCATCAACCGCTGTTTTAGCCCCACGCCAGCCCAAATTGCCGAGGCTAAACAGGTAGTAGCGGCATTTGCAGCTCAAGAGAGCGGGGTGGTGGTGGTGGGTGGCAAACTGATCGAACGGCCGGTTTTGCGAACCATGCACCGTATCCTTGCCATTGCCCAGCGAATGAAGTAGTCTACTCATCTAACGTCTGTCAAATATAAGGAGGAGACTGGGAGACTAGGAGAGTGGGAGATTGTTCTGGAATCTCGTAGTCTCCCAGTCTCCCAGTCTCAATTCACAGTTTATGAGTTCACAACCCACATCTGCCCAAACGGCCGTTCATGCCCCCGACACAACGTTTCACACCGAACAAGTCATCACCATTGCCGGCGGCCACTTTGTCCACGACACATTCAGCGCCTTCATCGCCCCCCTGCTGCCTGTGTTGCAAGAAAAACTCTCCACCAACTATGCCCTGGCGGGCAGCCTCACCATTTTTGCCCAGCTTCCCGGCCTCATGAACCCCTTCGTGGGCTACCTGGCCGACAAAATCAGCCTGCGCTACTTCATCATTCTGGCACCCGGCATCACCGCCACCCTAATGAGCCTGATGGGGATCATGCCCAGCTATGCGGCACTGGCCTTTTTACTCGTCATCGCCGGGTTAAGCATTGCCGCCTTCCACGCCCCGGCCCCAGCCATGATTGGGCGTGTTTCGGGCAACCGCACCGGCACCGGTATGAGCATTTTTATGGCCTCAGGTGAGCTGGGGCGAGCCTTGGGGCCACTGCTTGTCACGGCTGGCATCACCTGGTTTGGGTTAGAAGGGCTGTGGAAGCTGATGATTCTGGGCTGGATCACCTCAGCTGTACTCTATTTTCGGCTGCGGCATGTCTCGGCTTCCAGCCGCCCCACGCTTGATGGGCAGATGATTCGTGATTTGCTGCCGCGAGCGCGACAAGTTTTCATCATTCTTATTTGGCTGATGCTGGCACGGCAATTTTTACTGGTGTCGCTAACCACCTTTTTGCCGCTGTTTATGACTGATGTCAAGCAGGCCGATCTGTGGCTTTCCAATAGTTCGCTGACGATTTTGGAAGGGGCTGGCGTAGTGGGGGCACTGATGTCTGGCACGCTCAGCGACCGGTTGGGACGGCGCAGGATGCTGGGAATTGTGCTGGCGTTGGCTCCGCTGTTTATGCTGCTGTTTTTGTTTGGGCCAACGGGATTAACGGCCGTTTCCCTCGCCCTCCTTGGTTTTACCGTCCTCGCCCCAACGGCCGTTATGCTCGCCTTGGTTCAAGACCAATTCCCCACCAACCGCGCCCTCGCCAACGGCTCCTTCCTTGCCACCAACTTCCTCATCCGCTCCCTCGCCGTTTGGGTTGTTGGTGCCGCTTCCGACCGCTTTGGGCTGGCACCTGTCTTTCTGTGGAGCGGCATCATCGCCTGGCTCAGCGTCCCCTCCGTCTGGTTTTTGCCACCAAGCAAAAAAACCGTCATTGGTTGATACCAATAAAAAAACCTCTGAGGTCTGACAGACCTCAGAGGTTTTGGTTACGTTAATAGCGCAAAATGGCTCCGATACGGCCGGCCGACTCAAGCTGGGGGTTGCCGCTAATCACTTCCACGTGGCCGCCCTGTTCGATGGTGTAGGTAACGGCCGTTTCCACCACATCATTCACCTCCACCAACTCCTGATCACTCAGCGGGCTTTTTGCCAAATTTGCCACCACAAACCGCATCGCTTCATCCTTGTAGCCCGGAGCGCGGAAGCCATCGCTAATCAACAGCGTCTGCACGCGGCGGTCACACACCGCTTGTAGCGTATCATCCAGCCCCACCACAGCGTGTCCCCCCTGCGCATGCAGATCCACTAGCGTCTGCACCAATTTGGCCTCGCGCTCTTCGTTTGCCTCACGCAGCAGTGCCAGCGCCCGCTGCCCAACCTCGTGTTCAGTCGCGTTGCTGTCAATGTTAAACGTGCCGGCAATACAGCTTTGCAGTTGTTTGGAAAGCAGTTCACGGAATTCAGAAACGGCCGTTGGATGACCCCCTAAAAAGAGACGCCGAACCGGCTGTCTGGCAAAAAACGCTTGCGCCGCCGCCGCCGCCTCACGCATATTGCGATGCGCCACTTCCTCTTCGTGCCGGTCGCCCCCCAACCCGCCGCGTATACCCATCGTCATAGGCCCCTGCCCACTCTTCAAGCGGCGTACATCCTCCCCCAAATGCCCTTCTGTTTCAATCAGCTCGCCCAGGTCAAACACTAAAAAGCGCACGCCTAACCGATCAACCAGAATAACGCCGTAGGCTGCGTAGTAGTCCAAAAAATGGGCCAAATGCTTAACATACGGCTTATCGGCCACGCGCACCCGATTGCGAAAGGAAACCGCAATGGGGTGAGCTTCAAAGAAGCCCTGATCGGTACAGGAAAAAAGTGCCAAGCCAGGCTTTGCCCAATCAAAACTGTAATCGAGATAACGCTCAATAGCTGCCGCGTCTGCCTCCAATGTGCCACAGCTTTCCTTTAGCATCGTCCGCGCCTGAAGTTTAATCGCCTCAGTAGATTGACGTGAGCTATCGGTGTCAAGATAAAGGCTAACTACTTTGTTGCTACCTGCATCTAATGAAAGCAAACTTTGTAACTGATCTTGACGAGACATGGTTACCTCCTGGTGTGAAGCTCTTAAAAAGGATGGATAAGAGCCTCGGTTGTAAACGTAAGGTTGCCCGGATAACTTCATTTGGGCAAACAGATTTTCCACAAAACGGCCGTTTCTACCAGTCCATTTAGAAGTTCAACTTCTCGGAAGAAGTTGAACTTCTCCCGTAACCCGATTACCGTTTACCGCTCTACGGACGCGCTCCCAGCGTCAGCGGCAGCGTCATTTCCTCACCATTCCGCAGCACCGTCATCTGCACCGTCTGCCCCACCTCGGTGTGGAAGACCAGATAGCTAATCAAGTCCCCCGTATCTTTAACTGGCTGCCCGTCAATGGCAACGATCAAATCACCACCCCGACCCGGCGTACCGGTCTGGTCAAACCCACTGCCCGCCATTCCTGCTCCCTCGGCCGGCGTGCCGGCCGAAACCTCGGTCACATACACACCAGTGGTGCGGGGCAAATCAATCAGTTCTTGCAGCGACAGGTTGTTGTCGGACATGCGAATGCCGATATAGGGGTAGGTGTAGGAACCATCGGCAATGAGTGCTGGAGCAATGCGCTTGACTGCGGCCACGGGGATGGAAAAACCAACACCGGAATTGGTTCCCGTGCGCGTTAAAATGGAACTGTTCACACCAATGACCTCGCCGTTCAGGTTGAGCAGCGGGCCACCGGAATTACCGGGGTTAATCGCGGCGTCGGTCTGGATGACCTGCGGCAGCGAGTAGCGCCCCCCCCCCTCGGCGATGCGCTGCGATTCGATGGTGCGCCCCAGGCCACTGATGATGCCCACCGACATCGAGCCTGCTTCACCAAAGGGGTTGCCAATGGCGACAACGAATTGCCCCACCTGAACGGCCGTTGAATCACCCAATGGCAGCGGCACAATGTCGGCCGGCACTGTTTCGGCCGTCAACACTGCCAAATCGCTGTCCACATCGGTGCCAGCCACCGTGGCGCGGCTGCTGTCGCCGTTGGCAAACACCGTCTGAAACTCGGCTCCATCGGCCACAACATGGTTATTGGTCACAATGTGGCCGTCTTTGTCTATGACAAAGCCGCTGCCCGTACCCAACGTTGCCCCGCTGCTGTCCAGCACAAAAATATGCACCACAGCCTGGTTGGCTCGCTGATACACGCCCACCAATGACGCTTCCAGGTCGGTGCCAAGGGGAAGCCCCTGAACGGCCGTTAAAGTCGGCACCACCTGCGGCGCAGACTCCACCGCTGACGACGGCTCCGGCAGCCGCGCCTCCACCGTCGAAACCGCCGCATCCACAATCGCGGCCTCATCCACTGGTGCCACGGAGTTTCCAAACGCCTCGCAGGCCAAACCAGTAAACAGGAGCATAAAAGCAAAAATCAATACAGGTTGTTGACGAATCATTTTCATGGGAGGTTTCTTGAACGGGACACACTATCACAAATGAAAACGGTAAACAATAGCATTTTAATTACCCTTAATCCGTGTTCGTCCGTGTTCGTCCGCGTCCTGTTATCCAGAATCAAAAACAACAAGGTCGTCAAAGCACACGTTTACGTGCTTCAACGACCTTCCTGATCATTCTTAGGTTAATCGGCACCGCTGTCCGACAGTTTTGCCAGCTCTTCATACAGCGCACGCTCTTTTTCGCCCAGCTTGCGCGGCACGCGAATGTTTACCGTTGCCAGCAAATCACCATAGTCGCCTTGCTGCTTCAGGGTGGGCATGCCCTTGCCCTTAAGCCGGAATGTCTGCCCGCCCTGGGTGCCAGCGGGAATGGTGAGTTTGACGGGGCCAGTAAGGGTGGGAACGGTGATTTTGCCGCCAAGAACGGCCGTTAACACATCCACATCCACCGACACCAACAACTGCTCCTTTTTCCGCTTAAACACAGCGTGGTGCAAAATCTTCACCACCAGGAACAAATCGCCCGTGCCGTATGGCGACTGCGCCCCCTTGCCCCGCAGCCGAATCCGCGAGCCATCATGCGTCCCGGCCGGAATCCTGGCCGTAAAGCGGTCGCCGTTTTGGCTAAAGGTGCGTGTGGTTCCCTGATACGCCTCTTCCAGCGTAATCTCCACAGATTGTTCCACATCCAGGTTTGCCGCCTGCTGCTGCTGGCGACCAAAAAAATCGGCCGTTTGCTGCCGCTGGCCGCTGCCCCGCCCAAAAATGGTCTCAAAGAAATCTGAGCCAAACAAATCGCCCAGGTTCACGCCACCTTGCTGCCCGGCACCACCACTAAACCATTGCGAAAAATCAAAATCGGCCGGGTTGCCGCCCATCTGCTGATACCGATGGTAATTAGCCCCTAGCTGGTCATATTTTTTGCGGTTGTCGGCATTACCCAGCACTTCATACGCTTCGTTGATGTCCTTAAATTTTTCTTCCGCCGCCTTGTTGTTGGGGTTTTTGTCCGGGTGAAACTCCCGCGCCAGTTGACGATAGGCGCGTTTAATCTCTTTTTCGTCTGCGCTTTTGCTCACGCCTAGAATCTTGTAATAATCTTTGTATTCCATTACTTATGTCTGCTCCAGACTTTCCTGGGGGCACTCCTGTTTACAACAATTATTGTAAAGTTTTCACAGGCAGAGCGTCAAGCAAAACGGCCGTTTTTTATGCAATACTAACACGCTTATTCCACCATCATCGTTGGCCCCGGCTGCGCCAAAATTCGTGCCATTGCCCGCAAATTTAGCCACCACTGCTTCTTCGGCCGGCCGTTTTTCTTGTCAATCATACGCGGCACATCCTCCAGATTCGTGTGGCTAAACAAACCACCAACCTGCCCCAAACAAACGCTGCGCGGCTCCGGCTGCTCAATCTGCTCCTCCACATGCTCAATACTTTTAGCCGCAAACCGCGTCGCCAAAATCCGATCAAACGCCGTCGGATCACCACCCTGCTGCAAATGCCCCAGCACCGCCTTCCGCACCGTAAACAAATGCCGCCCCTCTTCCTCAAACAACGCCTTTATAAAATCCGTCGTATACGTCTCATTCGCACCCTCGCTGCGAATCACCAGCCCCAGCGGCTTACCCTGCTTAAACCCACGGATAAGCTGCGTCACATCGCGCTCCAAATCTTTCAACGTCACCCCCTCTTCGTGCAGATACACACGTTCTGCCCCCGTGGCAATGGCACTCATCAGTGCCAAATAGCCGCACTTGTTACCCATCACCTCCACCACAAACACCCGGCGCGACGCCACCGCCGACTGCTTGATCTTGTCCACCGCTTCCATAATATTATTTAATGCAGTATCTGCCCCAATGCTTAACTCTGCGCCCGGCAAATCATTGTCAATGGTGGCCGGCACACACACAATGGGAATGTTAAACGCCGGGAAAATGTGCCGCTGCTCATGCAGTTGCAGCGCCGCCTGATAAGCCGACCAGCCGCCAATGATGACCAACCCTTGCAGCTTGTATTCTTCAATGTTGCGGGCAATGGCATAAAAATCGCTCCCTTCGGGCATATGGCGGTTTGACCCAAGCTCCGACCCACCCACATGCGCCCAACCGTTTACGCTCATCCAGTTAAACTCTTTGATACTACCCTCAATCAGCCCGCGTATGCCGTTATAAATGCCCATCATAATATGGCCGCGATCCAGCCCCAGCCGCACCACAGCACGAACGGCCGTATTCATCCCCGGCGCAGGCGCCCCCGCATTCAACACCCCCATCCGCAGCCGCCGCTGACCCGGCTCCGGGTCACGCGGCAACGAGCGTACCAACGTTCGCAGCGTCTGAAACGCCTCCTTAAACCCATCGCCGCGCAAATCCATCGCTGTCGTAAAATCACACTGTTTCAACGCTTCGCCAATCGCCCTGGTTTGGCGCAGGCACTCATCCAGCGGCAGCAGCGTCGGACGGTTGCCGCGCAGCCCCATTAAATACCCTTGCCCCGTATAACTCTCCGACAGCAGCACATCTACCGCCGCCGCCCCCAAAATAGTACTCAGATTGCGATCAAAACAAGTGGGCGCACCACCTCGCTGCACATGCCCCAAAATCGTTACGCGGGTATCTTCACCCAGCTTTTCCTCAAGCACATGGCGCAAATAGCTGCTGGTAATTGGGTTCCCGCGCCGATCTTGCGCCCCCTCGGCCACCACCACAATGCTGTCCCGACGGCCGTTTTCCCGCCCCTTCCGCAGCACCTCACACATCTTGTCTTCCCAGTTGTCCAAATTGGGCGGACTTTCGGGAATGAGCGCCCAGTCCGCCCCGGAAGCAATCGCCCCCATCATCGCCAAATAGCCACAGCGCCGCCCCATCACCTCCACCACAAAGGTGCGCTGGTGGCTGGCCGCCGTTGAGGTAATGGCATCAATCGCGTCGGTAATACGCTTCAGCGCTGTGTCGGCCCCAATGGTGATGTCGGTGCCATAAATGTCGTTGTCAATAGAACCGGGCAGCCCCACAACCGTCAACTGTGGATGCTGTTCCGCCATTTCGGGATGAACACGACCATTCTCCACTAACTCGGCCACCAGTTCAGGCCACTCGTGGCGCAGCAAATTAGCTCCCGTCAAGCTACCATCGCCACCAATCACCGCCAGCCGGTCAATACCCTGGGTAAGCAGGTTGTAAACCGCCTGGCGGCGCCCCGGTCGCGTACGAAAAATGTCGCACCGCGCTGTCCCAATAGCCGTACCACCCTTGTTCAATATCCCGCCCACGGCTCGCCAATCAATGGGGCGAATTTTTTCCCCGCCTTCGTACATTCCCTGATAGCCGTCGTAAATCGCAAACGTTTGCGCCCCACGATCCAGCGCAGTGCGCACAATGGATCGCACAGCCGCGTTCATTCCTGGCGCGTCACCGCCGCTTGTTAATACACCAACTCGTTTCATCTCTCGCTTCCCGTTAGACAATCGCCAGCTTTCCAACCTGAACCCTGGCAACTATTGTCACGTCCTTTGTTTTTTGTAAATTTGGAAAATGGGTGGGCTTATTGCTGATAATACACGATTTTGCAAAGACGCAAAATTTTGCCTTGATACCGATACAAAATTATGTGTCTCTACGTATAATTACGCCAATCACCATTTGCAATCAGCGGCCGGCCGACAACATATTCAGGCCATCCCACATAGGTCCAGGCTTCAGCCAAACGGCCGTTTTCCGTTAAAACACGCCGCAGTACCCGACGATACGCTCCCGCCTCCAACCAGTCAAACCGCACCAACACCTGCTTATACGCCGCTGCCCGTACCGTCAGCAGCACCCCCTTCACCGCCCCACCCTCCGCTTCAATGAGCATGGGAAAGTGACCGAGGCTGTATAAACGGCCGTTTTCCAGCACCGCCTCCTCCACCCGCTCCACACACCTCTGCCACAGCACCGCATTTGGCTGCCCCGGCAGCAATGTCCCATACACAAAAAATGGATACATCCCCAAAGTCGTTTCCTTTGCCATCCTTTGTTATAATAAAATCATCTACGCCCTCGTAGTTCAATGGATAGAACGGTCGCCTCCTAAGCGATAAATTCAGGTTCAAGTCCTGGCGGGGGTATTTTAAAATTGGGACGCAGATTGTCCTGATTTCCCTGATCAAAAACCAATCAGGTGAATCAGGAAAATCTGCGTCCTATTTTTATAAAATCGAAACCGGGTCAATATCCACCTGCCACGGGTGCGGAATGGGGAAGTCGGACAGCAGGCGAGTGGGGTTGGGGGTTCGCAGCAAAATTTGCCAGCGAAAACGGCCGTCTACGCGGCTAAAAAAGGGCGGCGTTGGCCCCAGCACCTCCGTTGCCGACAGTGCCTTTTCCCGAACGTGCTGCCGCAGCCCCCGCGCCAACTGCTCCGCCGCAAACTTCCCCCGCTCATTCACCGGATCCACCAGCACCAGCTTTGCCATACGGCGAAACGGCGGCAGCGAATGCTGCGTGCGGAAGCGAATCTCATCAATGTAGAAGCTGGCATAATCATGCTCCGCCGCCGCCCGAACGGCGTAATGCTCCGGCTGATACGTTTGAATAATCACCCGCCCGCCCAGCAGACCGCGCCCGGCACGCCCCGCCACCTGCGCCAAAAGCTGAAACGCCCGCTCCCCGGTGCGGTAATCGGGCAGCCCCAGCGATACATCGGCTGAAATAACCCCCACCAGCGTCACTAGCGGCAAATCCAGCCCCTTGGCAATCATCTGCGTTCCCACCAGCACGTCGGCCTCCTGGTTGATAAAGCTCGCCAGCAGCGTCTCGTGCGTGTCCCGCCCCGCCGTCGTGTCGGTGTCCCAGCGCGTAATGCGGGCATTGGGCCAGCGCTGCTGCACCTCCTCCTCCACCTTTTCCGTTCCCAGCCCAAAATAGCGAATCCGCTTGGAGCCACATTGAGGGCAATCGCTGTGGGGTGGCTCCTGCCGGCCGCAGTGGTGGCACGCCAGCAGCATTCGCGGACGGTGATAGGTCAGCGGCATGTCGCAGCGGGGGCAGGTCAGCACGTGGCCGCAGTCGCGGCAAATGACAAAGGTGGCCGTGCCGCGCCGGTTGAGAAATAAAATCGCCTGCTCGCCGCGATCCAGCGTCTCGGTGAGTGCTTTTTCCAGGGCGCGGCTGAAGATGGAGCGGTTGCCCGCCCGCAGTTCGTGGCGTAAATCCACCACCTGGATGGGGGGCAGGGGAATGGTGAGGGCGTCGTCGGGATCAACGGCCGTTTGCCGGTACGCACTCTCAATTTGCAGCCGCAGCGCCTGCCCCTCAATCCGCTGCCGATGCCCCATCACCCGCTTCGGCAGCTCCAGCAGTTGATACCGTCCCCCCCGCGCCAGATGGTACGTCACCACATCCGGCGTCGCGCTGCCCATAATCACCGTCGCCCCTGTCACCCGCCCCGCCGCCATCGCCACCTCGCGGGCGTGGTAATAGGGGGCTGGCACAGGGGGCGTTTGCTTATAGCTGGGGTCATGCTCCTCATCCAGCACAATGACCCCCAAATTGGCAAACGGCATAAACAAGGCACTGCGCGGCCCCACCACAATATCAAATAGCCCCTGCCGCGCCCGCCGCCAGGTGTCGTACCGTTCGCCGTCACTCAGGCGGCTGTGCATGACGGCCACACGGCCGGGAAAGCGGGCGGCAAAACGGCGCACCGTCTGCGGCGTGAGGGCAATTTCCGGCACCAACACCATCGCCTGCTGCCCGGAGCGCAGGGCAAAATCAATCGCTCGCATGTAGATTTCCGTCTTGCCGCTGCCCGTGACCCCGTGCAGCAGCACCGGCGGCGCGGCTCCTTCGCCCCCTTCGGCACCATCACGGGCAAAGGCATCCTGCGTTTCAATCATCCCCACCTTCAGCCGACCCCACACCCGCGCCTGGTCACGGGTCAGCGGCGGCGGCTCGGCCGGCACAAAGTCGCGGTCGGCCAGTGGGTCGCGCCACACCTCCTGGTCGCCCAGCCGAATGAGGTCGAGCTTGACCAGCTTTTTGAGGTGGTTCAAATTGGCGCCCGCTTCGGCATAAAGCTGGCTGATTTCCACGGGCTGGGCGGCTTGCTGTAGTATGTGCAGCAGTCGCCAGTAAGTTTGCGCCCCGCGCAGGGCAAACAGTTCGGCCAGCACCCGTTTGGGGGGAACTGCCAGGCCAACGGTGGCGGGTTCGGGGAGGAGGTGGATTTGGTTTTGGGCAGCAAGATCGTCCCATGAGATTGGAGATTGGAGATTGGAGATTGGGGCGGGGAGTTGGGTGAAGAGGGGGCGGAGGGTGGGGGCAACGTCGTTGGGGTTGGCGAGGGGGATAGCGATGGTTTGGGCGGGGGTGCGGCTGATGAGGCGGTCGGCCTGGAGGGCGGCCAGGTGGTCTTCGCTGGCTCCGGTGGCAGCAAGAACGGCCGTTTCTTCCGGCAGCGGATCTTTGCTTTGTGCCAAAAACTGCACCACGTCCGCCTTTTTGCTGCGCTTGCCCAGTTGTGCCACAACCTGCCAAATGCGCTGTTCGCTGGCAATGAGTTCGGCCGTTCGCACCTGCTTGGGGCGAATGCGGGGCGGGTCAAGGACGGTGGCTTTACGCACAATGTCGCGCTGGGCAAGCTGATTAACGGCCGTTTTCCAGTTCGACTTTGCCCCCAGCAGCCGGTTAATTTGCCGCCCCCGCAGGTCGCCCTTTTCGCGCAACAGTTCCACAAGCTGTTTTTGGGTGTCGGTTAAACGGCCGTTGCCATCCCAGCGCGGGTTCAAATCCACCACCACATCGGCCCAGCGCGTCAGCCCCGGCGGCAGCATCAGCCGCAAACACGCATTCAGCGGCGTCAAATATGCCTCGCTCATCCACTGCGCCAGCCGAATTTGCCACGGCCGCACCACCGGCACCTCATCAATCAGGGCAATAATCGGCTTGGTCTCTTCCACCGGTGCTTCCTCGGCAAAAGCAATGACAATCCCTTGCGCCAGCCGCCGCCCAAACTCCACCTCCACCAACTGCCCCACCTGAAGCTTCGCCGCCAAATCACGCGGCACGTCATAGTGGAACGTCCCTTCTAGCGGAACCTCAACGTTAATCGCTAACTCAGCAAACATAGTGGGATTGTACCACCACCCCCACAAAAAAGACGCGCCGTGCAGCGCGCCTTTTTCAATAAATAACCTGCTAAAAAGAACCAAAATTTACCGAATAACGATGCCCATGTGTTTGCCTCCGTAAACCATACGCCGCGTCAATCAATACCCCGTAATGGCGACGTAAGCTATCGCCCGTCCAATTCCTTGGTGCTATGGTACTGACTTTGTTGCCATTATGCAAAATCATAAATCTACCTAACCCTCTGTATAATGGTCACATAAGAGCAAGCTATAGACATTAAGGAACGAGGATTAAATAAGTTATGCAAGAAGTTCAACTTCTCAAAAGAAGTTGAACTTCTAAATGGGCAAGTTATTTAATTCCCATTCCCAAGAAAAAGATTTGGGCTTGACTTGTAGCCGAGGATTCCAATCCTCGTTCTTCTGCTTGGGCAAAAGAGCGAGCTTTGGTCTGGCGGAAGCCAGATACGAAAGCCTCGGCTACGATAACCAAAAAGATTATCTAAAGGTCTATAAATACCAAATCTGCCCACCTAAAACATGAGTTTGACCCATTATTTCGCGTGATAATTCGGGTGATGCTACAATTTATCCATGAAAGAGGACACCCCCATCATCCTGCACGCCGAACCAGAACACGATGGCATTCGTATCACCGTCTTACTCGCGCTAATCGTTGGGCTGGTGCTCGGCTTCTTACTCATCAGCCAAATCATCCGTCTGCTCAACGGCGGCACTATGCCCGACTATATTCTCATCGTTTCCTGCATCGGTGCCATCCCCATTGCTTTTGCCATTGTTTGGCTCATTGAGCAAACTCTTAAGCGCACCTGGCACAGCGGCATCACAGTCGCTCTTAGCCAACCTGGCAGCGTTACGCTTCACACAGCGCAGGGGGAAGAAAAGGCAGTCGCGGTAGGCAATGGGTTTCATCAAACAAACTGGTTTTTTAGCATGAAAGGGTATCCACGCGGTGGACGCGAACGGCGGGTGGAAAAAAGCTGGTTTTGTCTGGCCTGCGAACTACAGCAAGATGAAGAGCAGCTTATTTTTTACACCTATGCTCCGGCCAAAGCAGCCTCGCGCTGGACGGACGATGGGGCAACCACGCCGCCGTTCCAGCAAATTTATCCGCCAGAGCTTTATGACACCTCGATTCGAGGGCGTATGGGACCACCGACCCGCCCCAACATTCCGCCAGAGGTGGTGCGCAGCGCAAACGGCCGTTACTGGCTGGCCGAACGCCGCCGCTGGACAGAGGGGTTGGAGCTGTCAACCGAGGATTTTTCCACCTTATTAACGTTTATAAGCAGTAAGCAGTAACCAATAACCAGTAATCAGTGACCCGTACCGATGACCGATTACCGATTACCGATTACTGCTTACTCCCCGCCAACATGTTTGACTTTATTACCGAAGAACACAAAATGATCCAGGAAGCCGCCCGCGACTTCGCCCAAAATGCCATTGCCCCCATTGCCGAACACCACGACCAAACCGGCACGTTTCCCATCGAAACAGTGCGCCAAATGGGGCAGCTTGGCTTTATGGGGATTGAAGTGCCGGAGCAATACGGCGGAGCGGGAATGGACACGCTGGCCTATGCTCTGGCATTGACCGAAATCAGCAAGGCCGATGCCAGCCACGGCACCATTATGTCGGTCAACAACTCACTGTATGCCCACGGTCTGATGAAGTTTGGCACGGAAGCGCAGAAGCAGGCGTATCTGGTGCCGGTGGCAACGGGCAAGAAAATTGGTGCCTACAGCCTGACGGAACCGATGAGTGGCAGCGACGCGGGGACGATGCGCAGCCGGGCGGTGCTAAACGAGGCCGGGACGCATTATGTGATAAACGGCCGTAAATCCTGGGTCACATCCGCCCCCTACGCCGACCATATCGTCCTTTTCACCATGACCCACCCCGAACGCAAGCACAACGGCGTCACCGCCTTCCTCATTGACACCGACAAACCCGGCTTTGAGCGCGGCAAAACCGAACCCAAGCTCGGTATTCGCGCCAGTGCTACCAGCGAAATCATTTTTGACAATTACCAATGCCCGGTTGAGAACCGGTTGGGACAGGAAGGGGAAGGGTTCAAAATCGCCATGACGGTGCTGGATGCCGGGCGCATCGGCATCGCCGCCCAGGCTCTGGGCATTGCCGAAGCCGCTATGGAAGCCAGCATCCACTATGCCAGAGAGCGGGAAGCGTTTGGGCAAAAAATCGGCCAATTCCAGATGATTCAGCAAAAGCTGGCCGACATGAAATGCCGCGTAGATGCCAGCCGTTTGCTCATCTACCAGGCCGCCCTTGCCAAACGCGAAGCCGCCAGAACGGGCGGCCGCTATTCGCTAGAGGCGAGCATGGCAAAGCTGTTTGCCAGCGAAACGGCAATGTGGGTCACAACCCAGGCCATTCAAATTCACGGGGGAATGGGATACAGCAAGGAGATGCCGCTGGAACGGTATTTCCGCGATGCCAAAATTACGGAGATTTACGAAGGTACCAGCGAAATTCAGCGCATGGTGATTGCCCGGCAATTAACGGGTTTGCGGTAATCATTCAGGTAGAGACGCAGATGTTGCGTCCCTACCATACATATTATTTTATGCCAGCCCTGCCAGCAATCGTATCAGCAGGTTAATCCCCAGGAAAATCAAAATCGGGCTAAAATCCAGCCCGCCAGCAGGCGGCAGCAGCCGTCGCGCTGGCTCCATTACCGGCTCGGTGAGCTGGTAGATCACGTTCACAATTGGCCCCCAAGTCGGGTGGTAGGGGCTAACGCGCACCCATGATAAAATGATGCGTGCCAGAAGCACATACGAATAAATTTGCAGCAGAAGAATCAGTATGTAAACAAGTTGTCCCATGATGTCGTTTGTCATCCTTTTTTGTCATTGCCGGGAGCCAAATATGGCACGCCCGACGCGGATGTGGGTGGCTCCTTCTTCAATGGCAAGCTCAAAATCATCGGTCATGCCCATTGAAAGCTGGGGCAGTGCTATGCCAACGGCCGTTTCCAGCCAATCACGCAACAGCTTTGTCCGCCGAAACACCGCCCGAATTTCGTCATCCGGTGCCTCCCACGGTGCCATTGTCATCAATCCAACCGGGCGCAAACCCGGCAACTGATGTATCGTTTCAACCGCTTTACGCAGTTCTTCCCGCTGCGTTGCATCCTGTTCCCAATTACTCATCTGAAACCCAGATTTACTGGCTTCACCCGAAACGTTGATTTCCAGATAAACGGGGAGAAAACGGCCGTTTTCCAGCAACTGCCGCGACAAACGGGTAGCAATCCTGAGCCGATCCAGGGCGTGGAAGCTGTCGGCCAAATCGGCCACCGTCTGCGACTGACGGCTTTGCAGCGTGCCAATAAATTCCCACACGATGCCGCTGTCGCGGCCAAGTTGTGATTCGACAAACGGCCGTTTTTCCACCAACTCCACCGTCCGATTCTCACCAAAATGACGCATTCCCGCCGCATACGCTTCCAGCAGGACATCGGCCGGCCATGTCTTTGTCACGGCCACCAGCGTAATATCCGTAGCGGGTCGGCCGGCACGCGCCGCCGCCGCTGCCACGCGCTCCTGCACCACCTCATAACGCTCTGCAATCGTGGTCATCCCCATTACCCCTCACCTTGCCCTACATAATCAATGCGAAAAATGATGCCCGTGGCGTGATCCACCACGTACAAACTGCCTTCCGACCCCACAGCCACGTCCATGGGCTGGGCAAAACCGAGGGCAAAATCGGTGGCGTTGACCCCGCCCTCGTCAAAATAGACTACCTTTTGTGCGCCGGGGAAGGCACTCCACAGTACGGCAAACACGCCGTTGTAAAAACCGGGAAACTGCTCAGCCAAATAGGTGGTTACGCCCGTGGGGGCGGAATGGGGGATAAATTCGTGGATGGGCGGCGTAATTTCGATGCCAGGTGGCGGGCTAAAACAGCTACCACAATCAAACCAGGGGTAGCCGTATTCTTTACCCGGTTCAACCAGGTTTAGCTCGTCGGGGGGGCCAAAGTCGGGGGAGTTGTCGGTAGCGTACAAACGGCCGTTTGCATCCCACGCCACATCATACGCATTCCGCAGCCCCCGCGCATAGGCCGATACCTCGCTCCCGTCCGGGCTAAAACGCACAATCGAAGCCTCCAGCGGTTGCAGCTCGTCCTGCTTGCCCTGGTTTGGCCCCTCTACCAAAATCTCGCCGTGATCGGCACGACCACCTACCCCCACATAGCCGTACCCATCAGGGCCAAAGGCGATGCCGTTGGCGGCGTGGAGGCTGGTGTAGCAGCAGGGCAGCCCACCCACAATCTGCCGCAGTTCGCCATTACGCCACAGCGAAATCTGCGCCTCGCCGCCAATGCCATCGTTGCTAACCCGGCTGGCGATGTAAAGGTTGTTTGTGCCGGGTTGAAAGGCCAGCCCCGTTGGCACCAGCAGCCCTTCCAACATCGTTGTCACCTGGCCGCTGCTGTCCAGTGTCAAAATCCGGCCATCCAATGTAGCAATGTAAATCAGTCCGTCGGGGCCAAAGGTCATGGCGGTGGGTTTGGCATCCACGCGGGCATAGTAGCTGGCCTGAAAGCCGTCGGGTACCTGTATCCGCGCTTCCCAGGCGGCTATGTCTTCGTTACACGGGTATTTGTCGCTGCATTCGCTTTCGGCATAGTCGGGTTGGGTGACGACCGACAATAACGGCCGTTCGGCATCGGGCACCACAGCAACGGGGGTGGCGGTCATGGCAACCAGGTCGGGGGTGGGAACGGCCGTTTCTGTTGCCGGTGCTGCGGCCACGCTTTCCGGCGTGGCTGTGGCTGGCTCGGCGGCGGTTGTGGGCGTTGCCGCCACGGTGGGCAGGCTGGTGGCGGTGGGTAAAACAGGGGCGGTGGTGGGAGAAACGGCCGTTTGTTCCCCGCCGCACCCTGCCAGCCACATTAAAACAAACAAAATCAAAACCAATCGCTTCATGTTGTTCTGCTCCTCAAGCTATCGGAGAAGAACTTTACCATAAAACGCAAACCGGGCGAACATGCAAGAGATTATGCCTCGCCCCGTTCCAGCATCAGCGTCACCGGCCCATCGTTGTGAATTTGCACCAGCATATTGGCTCCAAACCGCCCCGTTGCCACGCGCAGCCCCTGCGCCCGCAGTTGTGCCACAAAGTAATCCACCAGCGGTTCGGCTTGTTCGGGGCGAGCGGCATTGATAAAAGACGGCCGTTTTCCCTTCCGCGCATCCCCATACAGCGTAAACTGCGACACCACCAGCACCTCGCCCCCCACATCGGCCAGCCCCAAATTCATCTTCCCCGCCACATCCTCAAACAGCCGAATCCCGGCCACCTTTTGCGCCAGCCACGCCGCCTCGGCCTCCCCGTCACTGTGGGTCACGCCCAGCAAAATGGCAAAACCGCGCCCAATTTCCCCCACCACCTCACCCGCCACCGTCACCGAGGCGTAGCTCACTCGCTGTAGTAATGCTTTCATAGATGGAGATTAGAGATTGGAGATTGAGGATTGGAAACCATAATCTCCAATCTCTAATCTCCAATCCCTAATTACAAAATTCCGACCTGACTATTGTCGCCCAACGCCAGCTTTAACGCCTTGGGCTTAATGGGCGAACGGCTCACTTTGACGTTACGCCCAATAAGGCTATCCTGAATTCGCGCTTCAATATCCCGAATCTCGCTGTTTTCCAGGACCATCGAATGCTCAATTTCGCTGTTTTCCACAACCACATTGTCGGCAATGCTGGTGAAGGGGCCAATATAGCTGTTGATGATGCGCGAATTCTCGCCGATGATGGCCGGACCACGCACCACGCTGTTGATAATCTCTGCCCCGCGCTGCACCGCCACGCGCCGCCCCACCTGGCTGTCCCGATCCACATACCCGTCAACTATGTAATCAATTTCCTCCAAAACAAGGTCATTGGCTTCCAGCATATCTTCCCGCTTGCCGGTGTCAATCCACCAGCCGCGATGGATGTAGGGGTGGACGGCGTAATCGCTGTTGACCAGCCATTGAATGGCATCGGTGATTTCCAGCTCGCCGCGCCAGGACGGGGTGATAGCGTTCACGGCCTCAAAGATGTGGTGGTCAAACATATAAATGCCAACGAGGGCTAAATCACTGGGGGGTTGCTTTGGTTTTTCCACCAGGCGAATAATACGGCCGTTTTCACCCAACTCCGCCACCCCATACTGCCGTGGGTCTTTGATGCGCGTCAGCACAATCTGGCTGTTCCAGTCGCTGTTGGCAAATTGGGCAATCAGCGGGCTAATCCCGCCTTCGATGACGTTATCGCCCAAAAACATGACGAAACGGTCGTCGCCCAAAAAGTCACGCGAGATTTTGACGGCGTGGGCCAGCCCCAGAGGGGCATCCTGCTCGATATAGGTGATGTTGACACCCCAACGGCCGCCCCGCCCCACTGCTTCGCGGATTTGGTCGCCGGTGCCGCCAATGACAATGCCAATTTCGGTGATGCCAGCATCCCGAATAGATTCAATAACGCGAAACAAAACGGGTTTGTTGGCAACGGGAATGAGTTGTTTGGCGTTGGTATAGGTAAATGGCCGCAGCCGTGAGCCGGTGCCGCCGCTTAAGATCAATCCTTTCATAATGAGGTCTCCAATTGTGAGAGGTGGTTGGAGATTGGCGATTGGAGATTGATGAAAGTTCACGATCTCCAATTGCTAATCTCAAAGAATGTATGCGTAGCGAACTGCTTTTTAATGCTTAATGTGCAAAAATCGAGGAATTGTAGGGAATCACGGGCAAAAATCAAACAACGGATGCCCTACGGCTCCACCGCGTAGAGGGTAATGGTATCGTTGCGGTAGACGGGGTGCAAATAGGGGACGGTGGCGGGGTTGAAGGTGCCTGCTGCCTGTTCGCGTGGGCCGTGCCAGACGTAGCGAATGGCATAGCGTTGCAGCAGGGCCTTGCGCTGGCTGTTGGTTGTTTGGGAGGAGAAAAATTGGGAAACGGCCGTTTCCTTCCCCTCCCTGTCCACCGTTTCTGCCCAATGCCCCAGCAGCACCCGGTTGCCCGCCTGTGCCGCCACCCAGTTGCCCGTTTGGTATGCACCGAGGATGGTCTCAGAAACGGCCGTTTCCTCCCGCAGCCAATCCACCGCCAACTGTTCATCCTGTGGCCGAAACAGCAAGTCAGGCTGCTGCCAGCCCGCCGTCAACACCATGCTGCCCCACACATACAGGTTTGACAGCCCCATCACCGCCACCAGCCCCACGCGCAGCAAGCGCAACAGCCCGGCTTCGCTGTAACGTGGTCGCGCCGCCAGCCGCTGGAACCAGCGTTGCTGCCGCAGCCAGGGAGCAGCAATTTGCCCCAAAGCAGCGGTTGCCAGCAGCGCCAGTGCCACATCTGCCCCTTGAATGAGGCGACGCGGCTGTTTGAGGGGCAGGAACAGGAGGAGCAGCACAGTGAGCAGCCAGAGCCAGAGGAGGGAAAACGGCCGTTTTCTCCCCTGCCGCCATCCCAACAGTGCCAACCCAATCCATACCCCATAGCTCACCGCATAGTGCGGCCACGGAGCCAGCGGGGTCAGTGCCTGCGCGTCCCACGCCCGAAACACCGGGTTGGTTTGCAGCACCCAGCCATAGTAAACAAATACAGGGGCAGCCAGCATCAGCGGCACAACAAGAGGCAAGCAAGCTTTAACACAGATAAGAAGGAACACAGATTTTCTCTCTCTGTGTTCCTTCTTATCTGTATTTACCAATTGCCCTACTTCCAACAGCAACGTTAGCCCGATGGGGACAAAAATGAGAAATGGTTGGACAATGCTTAGGACAATTGCCGCTATGCCGCCGGTGAGGATAAAGGAAAACGGCCGTTTTTCCTCCCACCCCACCAAATTGCCCATATAAACCAGCAATGCCGCCGTACCCAGCGCGGCGTGGGGAAAAGTGAGGGCGGTAAAAAAAAGATGGCTTTCGGGCTGTTTAAAATCAACGGGAAACGCACCCAGCCAGTACGGCTGCCCCAACAAAAAAAGCAGCCAGCCCAATCCAGAGCCAGTGGCCGCCAATAAAAAAGCCGTCTTACGCCATTCATCCGCGTTCGTCTGCGTTTGTCCGCGTCCCATTTCCCCGGCAGAGAGAGAAATCAAAGATTCCACAGATTCATCCGTGTTCTTCCCTGTCCTTTCATGTCCCATTGCCACCGGAAAAAACAGGCCAACAAACCAGGCGGTCGTTAGAAAGAGGAGGAAAGCGGACAGGAGTTGGGCGAGGTGATAAACGGCCGTTATTCCCCACCCCAGCCATCGCGCCACATGCCCCAGCGCCAGATAAAACGCCCCCACAAACGCCGGTTCGTGTGGTTCTGGCGTAAACGGCACCGTGTAAAGCCACGATCCGGCTGCCCCCTGCCGCATCTTGGCTAAATAGCTTTGGCTGTCTTCGGGGTTCATCACCAGCCCGGTGTAGACCCGGTTGGGCGGGGTTTGGCTGTAGCCGAGGAGGATGGGAACGGCCGTTAACCCCACCAACAGCACGCTCACCCCCACAAACCAGTGCCAGGAAAACCAAAGAGATTGGAGATTGGAGATTAGCCAATCTCCGATTGACCAATCCCCAATTCCCAATCTCCAGTTAGCCATAATAACTCCCTAGCCCCGTCTCTTTTGGCGCATTTGTCAGCGTTACTCCCACAATCCGCACTTTGGCTTTTGCCAACGTTTCTTTCGCCCGTTCGGCGTGGTCGCGCCGCGTTTTGCCCGCGCTCACCACCAGCAGCACCCCGTCCACCTTGGAGCCAAGCACCACGGAGTCAGTAACGGCAATGACTGGCGGCGCGTCGAACAGCACAATGTCGGCTTGCTCCATGAGCCGGGCAATCAGTTGGTCTACTTTTTTGGATCCCAGCAGGTCGGCGGGGTTGGGTGGTTTGGGGCCGCTGGAAAGGAGGAGGAGGTCGGAAACGGCCGTTTTTTGCAGCGGCAGCTTCTCACCCTCACCCAACACCACATTTGTCAGCCCCGGCGACTCCTGACAATCAAACAGCGTATGGAGCGACGGCCGGCGCAGGTCACAATCCACCAAAATGGTGCGCCGCCCACTCTGCGCCATCGTCACCGCCAAATTTGCCACCGTGGTAGATTTGCCCTCGCCCGGTGCCGCCGAAGTCACCACCAGGCTACGAATCGGGTGATCCAGACTATAAAAAGAAAGATTGGTCCGCAGCGTGCGGTAAGCCTCACTTACTGGCGAACGCGGGTCTGTCAACGTAATTAAACTCATAATATTTAATCAGGAATTTGGACAGGATTAACAGGATTAACAGGATTTGTCTCCTAGTGTAAAAAATCCTGTCAATCCTGTTAATCCTGTCTAAAAAAAACCTACTGATTTGGGATTGAACCAATTACCGGAATATCCAAATAACGCTCCACATCATCACTGCGGCGCATAATGCCCGACTCAATCCATTCCAGCAAAAAGATGACGATGATGCCCAGCAGCGCCCCAAACACCCCGCCAGCCGCCGTGTTCACCTTCCACTTAGGGCGATCCAGCCCTGCCTGCGGGTCATCCAGCAGCTCAATGGTAATACGGTCTTCCTTCCGCAGCTTGTCGTTATTGGCATTTTGCCACTGGATGAGCAAATTGCCCCAGGTGCGGGCGATGTCGTTGCCCAGATTAGGGTCGCTGTTCTCCACCGCCATCTCAATGACAAAGCTGGAATTGTCCGAGGCAACAGTCATATCGCCCAGCAGTTCTCCCGCCTGCATATCAAGCTGAAGCTGGTTAATCACTTCCTGCGCCCGGTAGCTGCTGCGAATCCACTGCTCATAGCTGCGCAACAACTCCTTGGCCGCCTGCGCCTGCCCAAAATCGGTGCGTGAGGGCAGCACCAGCAGCTTCAGCCGGGATTCATACACCGGGGTTTGCGCCCGGCTAAAGCCAAAAGCTGCCCCTGCCGTCAAAACAGCCAGCAAAATAATAATCCAGCCGCGCTGTCGCAAGATGCGTAAATAGTCACTTAGTTCCATCTTTCTCTCCAGTAACCAGTAATCGGTAATCAGTAATCAGTGTGCAACTGATTACCGATTACTGATTACCGATTACTATTCCTTCGGTATTTCTCCCAAAATCTCCAGACCCAGCCGCGCTACCTCTTCCCGATCCCGCAGGGTGGGGTCGAGGTATTCGACGAGCAGGGCGAGGCCAATGCCAGCGGCGAGGGCTACACCCAGCCGCAGAAGCAAATCAAGCTGGCTGCGGATGCCGGGGGGGATTTGGTTGACGATGGGCTGGTCGAGTTGGACAAGAACGGCCGTTTCTCCCCCCAACTGCGGCAAAGCAGCGGCATTCTGCTCCGTCAGCACCTTAATCGCTGCGTTCATCATCGCCGCCAGCGTTTCCGCCTCATGGTAACTCAGCGAAAGCGTCAACATACTGCGCGTGTTGTCCGCCCCCACCTGTATCGCACCCGGCGGCACGGCAATGCCCTGCTGCCCCAGCTCCGCGCTCACCGCCTCGGCAAACCCCGTGCCGCGCACCCAGTCCGTCAGCCCGTTGACAATGTATTCCGATGTCAGCCAGTTGTAATACCGCTCCTGGTCGGCCACAGTCGCTTCAGCCGCCGGGTTCTGCCCCACAATAAAGCGCACCCCCACGTTGTAAACGGGGCCGGGCGGGGAATAGGTCAGCAGTGCCGCCGCCGCCACCACCAGGGCGGGAATGAGGATGAGCAGCCACCGCCGCCGTATCAGTTGCCAATAGCGTCGTAATTCCATATCAACTACGCTCACAGTCAAAGCTGCAAATATGGCTTTGGGCTGCCTCCAGCTTTTGCGTCACAAATTCAATCATCTTTTGCTTAAAAATCGAAGTATCAAACTGCTCGGCGTGCTGCCGAATCAACTGCGGTGAATAATCGCCGGGGTCAAACGCCTCAACGGCATCAATGACCGCCTGCACCGTTTGTTGCTCAAAAAACAGCCCCGTTTCGCCAGGGATAAGCGTTTCCAGCACGCCGCCGGCTTTGTAGGCAATAACGGGTCGGCCGGCCGCCATCGCTTGCAGCGGCGCAATGCCAAAATCTTCTTCGCCGGGCCACATAAAGGCACGGCAGCGAGCCATCAGGTCGGGCAGGTCGGCATCGGGAACGTAGCCCAAAAATTTGATGGTTGGCCCGGCCATGGCTTCCAGCCGCTCCCGGTCACGCCCGTTGCCTGCGATAAATAACGGCCGTTTCATCCGATTAAACGCCTCAATCAGCAAATCCACCCGCCGGTACGGCACCAACCGCCCCACCAGCAAATAATAATCCTCAATCTTGCCCGATGGCATAAAACGGGTCGTGTCCACCGGTGGGTGGATTATCGTCGCCTCCCGCCGATAAACCTTGCCGATTCGCCGCTGAATTTCCTGCGAAATTGCCACGAAATGGTCAACCCGGTTGGCCGCCAGCTGATCCCACTGGCGCAAAAAGGTCAGAAACGGTGGCAAAACCGTCCGCGTCAGCCGCCCGAGCTGCTCCCGCTCGGCATATTGCGGGTAACGCCAAACGTAGCGCGTGGGGGTAAGACAGTAGCAAATGTGCAGCGTCTCTGGCCCGGTGATGATGCCGTGACAAAAGCCGCTTTTGTTGCTAATCACCACGTCATAATCCTGAAAATCAAACTGCTCGAAGGCAAACGGGTAAAGCGGAAAGTAAAGTTGCTGCTGGCGGTGGGCAAAGGGAAGGCGATCAATAAACCCCGGCCGGATGTCCCACTGCTGCCAGTGCGGCGGCATGCGGTCGGGAGCGTAGAGGGAGGTGTAGATCGGTGCCTGTGGATAGAGCGCGACGAGCGACTCTAGCACGTCTTCAGCACCGCCGATCTGGTTCATCCAGTCGTGAACGAGGGCTATCTTCATCCTGGTCAGGAGCCAGTAATCGGTAATCGGTAATCAGTAACCAGTGGAAACTGATTACTGATTACTGGTTACTGATTACCGATCAATCCAAACCCAACCGTTCCATGCGGGCGGCGAGTTCTGCTTCCACTTCCAGGCTTTGCATGGCATCGTCCATCTGGTTTTCCAGGCTGCTGGTTTGCACTTCCCAGGCCGCGTCGGCATGGTCAAGGCGGCTGCGGATGTTTTCAGCGGCGTTTGCAAGCTCACTGTCTCCTTCGCCCATTAACGAATCGAGCGAGCGCATGGCGCGGGCAGAGATTTCCTTGGCTTTGGCAAGTTCCAGCAAATAAGCCAGCTCTTCGCGTTCTTGCTTGGCAATAGCAAGCCGCCCTTCCAGCTTGATGCGAATATCGTCCAGTTTTTCGGCCGCCCCCACCTGCCGCGCCAGTGACGCATCATAGGTTTTGATCATGTCCATGATGGAGGTGAATTGCTTTTGTGTAACCAGGGCTTCGGTGCGTTTGCCGCGCAGCAGAAATTGGTCAATGGCGATGTCGAGCCGGGCGGCTTTGTCGGCCAGGGCTTCGCGCCGCCGTTTGGTTGTCTTGATTTGGGCAAACATGGGGGCGATGGTGTCGGTAAATTCGTTAACCTCGCGTTCGGCCTGCCGAATGTATTCGTCATAAACAGCCAGGTCGCTGCGTTGAATTGCTTTGTCGGCCAGCTCGTGGAGCGTGGCCTTGAAGAGTGTTCTTAATTTTTGGAATAGTGATGCCATGGGGGGAATTATATAGAGGTTGGCCGTTTTTGACAGGGATAAAAAAAACGGCCGTTTGTTGCAACAAACGGCCGTTTCTGCCATCCCAGCACCAGGAGATTGGGGGGCTTAGACAAGCCATGCCGGGAAAAAGCCTGGTAAATAAATCGGTTATGCTTCTTTAATAACGATTTCTTCTTCGTCAAAAGCAGCTGCCTTTGCTACCGGCACATCCGCTTCAGGCATCAAAATCGCCATAATGATGTAGATAATCAACCCATGTCCGCCGCCCAAAGCCATCAGGACAAAGAGCAAGCGCACAATCGCCGGGTCAATGTCAAAGTAACGTGCCAAACCGCTGGCTACACCCAAAAACATCCGATCATCGCTATACCGTACAAGTCGCTTTTCGTTCATTTTAATTAACCTCCAAAGAGTCCCATTTCAAATTTTGTTTTACTACACCCTATTACGACACCGCTGGTAAAAAGTTGCAGACCATTTTGCCAAGCCAACAGCCTGTCGGAATAAAGAAAATGGATGCGCGGATAACGCGGATCGGAACGGATTTTCGCGGATAAAAAGAAAAAATCCGCGTTGATCCCGATAAATCTGCGTCATCCGCACATCTATTCAGACTTCTCCAACATGCTACTAATTCACTGTATCGCTTTTGGGTTTACGTAACGGCCGTTTATTGCCAAACAGCAGCCACAACCCCAACCCAATCAGCATCAGCGGCCAAAACTGCCCAAACTGCCCGCCCAGACCGGTGAAGAAAAAGGCAAACACCACAAACAACCCCAGGCTAATCACCAGCAGCCGACGGCCGGCTGCCACCTGCTGCGGCAACCGCCCCAACACCCCGGCAATAATCAGCCCAATCCCCACAAACCCAGGGATCAACGCCCATACATAGGCCCAGCTACCCCAGTAACCCGTCAGGTTTTGATAAAGCAGAATCAGACCAATCCCCCCCACAATCGAACCGGGAATTGCCAGCGGCGGCGTTCCCCACACTGCCCCCAGCAAAAAAAACAGCCCCACCAGCATAACCAGCAGCGGCCATAGCTGCCCAATGTCAAAAAAACCACCCAGCCCCGGAAAAAGTTGCAGCAGCAAGAACAAAACGCCCACCGCAATCATGATCAGGCCGCCAACAATTGAGCTTCTTGTCTTCATAGTATCACCTCACTTCTTTACTATACGTAATCCAGTCTATATCGTCGCATCACGCCCTCATAGAACCCAATTTTCCCCTATCGCCACATATTTATGCTAAACTTCGCCAGCAAGTATGATACAGGAAGGAAAAAGTTATGAAACAGGTTGTGGTGACGGCTCCCTTTCCCACCCCACTGATGGAAAAAATTCGCGCTGTTTCGCCGCAAATTCAAGTCGAACAGGTGCGGCTGAACAATTACAGTTGGCCGGAAGGCAAAACCACGCAGGCAGAGATTATCTATGCCCTGGGTGATTTGCCTTCGCTGGAGCAAGCCCCCAATTTGCGCTGGGCACAGCTTCACTATGCCGGGGTCAATAATTTACTTGATACCCCGTTGTGGAACAGCGACATCATTTTGACCAATGCCAGCGGCGTTCACGCCCCGGCGATGGCGCAATATGCGATGACGCAAATTTTGGCCTGGGCACACCGGGTGCCAAACTGGTTTAAATATCAGCAGGTGGGAACGTGGCCGACAGAGCGGTGGGAGAAGTTTGTGCCGATGGAGCTTAACGGCCGTTCCCTCGGCATCCTCGGCTATGGCAGCATTGGGCGTGAACTGGCGCGGCTGGCAAAAGGATTTGGCATGAAAATCCTCGTTACCAAGCGCGACGCCCGCCGCACCGAAGACACCGGCTTTACCATTCCCGGCCTGGGCGACCCCCAGGGCAACCTGCCCGACCGCATCTACCCTACCGAAGCAACCCGCTCCATGCTGGCCGAATGCGATTTTGTGGTCATCACCCTGCCCCACACCCCACGCACTCAGCATCTCATTGATGAAAGCGTGCTGCGCGAGATGAAGCCCACCGCTTTTCTGGTCAACATCGGGCGCGGCGCCATTATCAACGAGGAAGATTTGGTCAAGGCGCTGAAAAAGGGGTGGATTGCTGGAGCCGGGCTGGATGTGTTTGAGCAAGAGCCGCTGCCCGACAGCAGCCCGCTGTGGCAACTCCCCAACGTCATCCTCACCCCCCACGTCAGCGGCTTCACGCCTGCCTACGATGAGCGCAATGTGGAGCTGTTTACACAAAATCTGCGCCGTTATCTGGCCGGTGAACCGCTGCTGAATGTGGTAAACCGCGAGTTGGGGTATTAATTCATAGCTGAGACTGGGAGATTAAGAGATTAGCAAACAGAATACGGCTAATCGCTCAATCTCCCAGTCTCTCAATCTCGATTCTTGTTCGCCCCGCTATTTATATGAAGAACAATTATTTTCTGCTTGTCCGCCACGCCCCCACAGCCATAGACACGACCCGACCAGCCGCCACGTGGGGGCTAACGGAGGCGGGGCAGGCAAGCTGCCACTTGCTGGCAGAACAGATGGCACCGTTTGGCCCAACGGCCGTTTTTACCAGCCACGAACCCAAGGCACAACAAACGGGGCAAGCGGTGGCTGAAAAGCTGGGGATTGGGTGGCAAACGGCCGTTAACCTCCACGAACACGACCGCAGCAACGTCACCTATCTATCCCATGACCAGTTCCAGGCCAATGTTGCCCGGCTCTTCACCGACCCCGACACCCTCTTTTTTGGCCGCGAAAGCGGCAGCCAGGCCCGCCAACGCCTGACTCAGGCCATCCAAACCATTCTCGCCGCCCACCCCCACGACACCCCCGCCATCGTCAGCCACGGCACCGTCATCACCCTCCTCCTTGCCCACCACAACCCCATTGACCCCGTTCCCTTCTGGCAAACCCTGCCCATGCCCTGCTTCATGGTTGTTGAACGCGAAGGATTTCGGTTGAAGACAATGAGCTTTACCCAAGAACAAGGGTGAAATCAAAGATTTCGCAGATTACACAGATTTAGATGGCTGAGGAACGAGGATTGGAATCCTCGGCTACATTTATGGAGCGATTGGAAATCGGAGATTTTGAACCTTCATCAATCTCCAATCGCTAATTCCCAATCCCCAATCATTGATTGCCCAATCAACCATTCCCCACCGGCAGTGGCCCCACGTAGCTGGCGCGGGGCCGGATAAGCTGGTCAAGCTGGTATTGTTCGATGGCGTGGCCGAGCCAGCCAGCCGTCCGGCCAATGGCAAACAGCGTCAGCGGTGCGGTTGGTGGCAAACCCAGGGCTTCAGCCAGCACCACCAGCCCCACGTCAATGTTGGGTTCCTGACCCACAGCCTGCCGCACCGCCGCCATCAATGCCTGCGCCAGGGCGATGGCCGGGGAGTGGGGAAAGGCGGCGGCAACGGCCGTTAATAACACCTTCCCCCGTGGATCCCCCTCTGCATACAGCGGATGCCCAAAACCCGGCAGGGACTCGCCCCGCCGCAGCCGCCCCCGCACCGTTTCTGCCGCCCGTTCCGGCACCGCCACCTCCCGCAGCAGTGCGGCCACCCGCTCCGTGTGGCCGCCGTGCTTCCCCCCTTGCAAAGCAGCCAGCCCTGCCCCCACCACCGCATACGGATCTGACCCGGCCGAGGCCACGCACCGCGCCGTAAACGACGACACATTCAGCTCATGGTCGGCACACAGCACCAACGCCATGTTGAGCAAATAAGCCGCCTGTTCCACCCCCCAAATCTGGCCGAGCTGCGCCGGAATGGGCTGATTGTTGTCGGCTTCCCCCACCAACCCCACCATCAGCCGCAAAATTCGCACCCCGGTTTGCGCCACGGCCAGGGGCGCGGTGGCATAAGCGGCCAAATCGGCGGCAGCGGCCAGGGGCAGCATCATTTGAAACCGCGCCAGCGGGGGCAATTCAGCCAGCACGGGTACCAACTGCGCCATCTGCACCCGGACGGCTGGTGGTGGTTCGTGAGCAAACAGGCTGGTGGTGGCCCAATCCCCCAGCCACAGCAGCGCGGCGACTTCGGCAAACGGCCGTTTTTGCGCCAGTGCCACCACATCATACCCACGGTAGAATAAACGGCCGTTGTCAATCAGCGTCAGTGCTGAGGCCAGCACCGGCGTGCCAAAGCTGAGTGCCGTTTCCGCCGCCCTGGTGGGGTTACGTCGCAACTCCTGCCGCGCCAGCAGTGCCACCACCTCCCCCCGCCGGTACCGCCGCGCCCGGCTTTTCCCCTCCGTCGGCTCCGACTGTAACATCCCCCGGCTGACATACGCATACAGCGTCGCCACGCTAATCCCCAGCATTTCTGCCGCTTCTTTGGCCGTCAAATAATCGTCCATTGCTTTCAGTTGGAGATTGGCGATTAGAGATTGTGAACCTTCATTAATCTCCAATCTCCAATCCCCAATCTCCTTTTCCACAAACGTGATGATTTTGCTTTGTATATTGATTATTTAATCAAGATTGACAACATTGCCAACTCAATTATAAGATCAACGACAAACTTTTATCAAGCAAATCCGGGACTCATCCGCGTTCACCCGCGTTTGGCAGCGTCCCATATGAGGAAACCATGCAGGAAAATGGATATAAACCAGGGTTAGAGGGGGTGATTGCCGCCGAAACGCGGTTGAGCCATGTGGACGGGCAGCGCGGGGAACTGATTATTGCCGGGCAGCGCGTAGAGGAATTGGCACCGCAGGCCTCGTTTGAGGCGGTGGTCTTTTTGCTGTGGAACGGCCGTTTTCCCACCCCCAGCGAAGAAGCCGAATTTATGGCCGACCTTGCCAGCCGTCGCCAGCTTCCCGCCGCCACCATGCAGCTATTAACGGCCGTTGCCCCCAAACAAATCCCGCCCATGGATGCCCTGCGGATGGCCGCCGCCACCCTTGACCTCGACAACCCCAGCGACAACCTGGCTCTTGCCAAAACGCTGCTGGCTCGCATCCCCACCATCGTCGCCGCCTATAACCGTCTGCGTCACGGACAGCCACCCATTGCGCCCGACCCCGCTCTTGGTCAGGCGGCCAACTATTTGCAGATGCTGGAAGGAAAACGGCCGTCTGCCGCCCGCAGCCGCGCCCTGGAAACCTATCTCAACACCGTCATAGACCATAGCCTCAACGCCTCCACCTTCACCGCCCGCGTCATCATCGCCACCCAGTCGGACATGGTTTCGGCAATTGTGGGGGCGATTGGGGCACTAAAGGGGCCGCTGCACGGCGGTGCACCGGGGCCGGCATTGGACATGGTATTTGAGATCGGCACGCTTGACCGCGCCGAGCCGTATTTGCGGCAAAAGCTGGAGGCGGGGGAACGGCTAATGGGGTTCGGCCACCGTGTCTACAAGGTACGTGACCCCCGCGCCGAGGTGTTGGCAACGGCGGCGGAGCATCTGTTTGCGGCGGATGGGGACAAGTCGCTGTATGAATTGGCAAAAGGGGTGGAAAAAACGGCCGTTTCTCTCCTCGCCGCATACAAACCGGGACGCAACCTGCAAACCAACGTCGAATTTTACACGGCACTGCTGCTGCATGGCGCAGGGCTGGAAACGGCACTTTTTACCCCCACCTTTGCTATTGGCCGCACGGCCGGCTGGATCGCCCACTGTTTTGAGCAGTTGAAAAACGGCCGTCTCATTCGCCCCAGCGCCCGCTACGTTGGTGCCTATCCGGCGGAAAAAGGGTTAGCCGTTGATAATCCCAATACAACTAGAAATGGAGATTATCAGAGTGGTACTATACCCTTACCAGGAATGGGGGAATGATGGCATAAACAGTCTGGCAGCACGGCAAAGGCATCGTGAATTTTGCCGCAATTAGCCGCTGAGGGTCTGCTGCAAACCGGTCACTTGGTCAGCGGTCAGACCAATCTGCGCCAGATAGCTGGCTGCCCCACCGTACCGTTGGTAAAGATAGTCCAACATGACGTGCATGGTAGCTGGCTCCGAAGGGAGCAGCGACTCGTAATAGGCCATGTCATAGCCAAAGCGCTGCGCCTCTTCGCGCAGTTCGGGGATCAAGGGGTCGAGGTAGGGGCGGCTGAGGGCGTAGTCGGCGGCAATGGTGGCGGCAGGCACGCCAGCAACATCGAGCAGCAGGGCAACGACCACGCCGGTGCGATCTTTGCCCACCTTGCAATGCACCAGCGCGGGGAAGGCACCGGGCTGCGCCAGCAAGGCAAACAATTCACGAAAGGCCGGCTGGCAGTTGTCGAGCATCAGGGTGTACATATGGGCCAAATCGCGGGGGCGTTCGGCGGCCAGCTCTTCCCATTCATTGTAGAGAGGCAAATGGTGGTAGGCGACGTGAGCCGATTGGGCAAAGACGTTTGGCTCGTAGTTAATTTCGACCCGACGGCGCAAATCAACAACGGAGCGCAGGCCATAATCAACCAATGCCTGTTGGCTGGCCGGTGGCAGCCGATGAAGACAGTCGGCGCGAAGGAGGGTTTGGGAGTGGACAAAACGGCCGTTTTTCGTCCCATACCCCCCCACATCGCGCAAATTATACACGCCATCCAGCAGCAATCGTGTCGCTTCTTTCTGCATCATGCCTCCAAGTCAAAAATCAAACAGGTGCTGGTGGCGTGGGCATACAGCTTGCCCCCGGCATCCACCAGCCGCGCTTCCGAGGTTGCCACCCGCCGCCCTGGGTGAATCACCTGCCCAATGCAGCGCATTGGCCCCGTTTGCAGCACAATCGGCCGCACGTAATTCACCTTTAGCTCCAGCGTAGTGTACGCTTTGCCCAGCGGCAAGGTCGTGTGAACGGCGCAAGCGGTGGCTGAATCGAGCAGGGTGGCGGCAAAACCACCGTGAACGGTGCCAATGGGATTAAAATGGTATTCGGCCGGCGTGGCGGCAAAGACCACACGGCCGTTTTCCGCCTCGACAATGGCAAAACCAAACAAGCTGCCAATGGGGGCAAAGGGCAGTTCACCGGCAATGGCCTTCTGGAAAAATTCCAGGCCACTCAGCGAACGCGCCGCTTCGGCCACGGCATAGGGATCAGACCAGCTTACTGTATGGGTTTTCATCAAATAATTACGCCTATACGGGTGTCATTTCTAGGTCCTCCGAGAAATCCCATACTTATTGGCAAAGGGAACGAGATTTCTCCTCGAAGACTCGTCGAAATGACATGTTTTGGGCAAAACTTGTTTATTGACGACAAACTTTAGCGAATTTTACGCAGCATGGGCACCAGCTTGTATTTGCGTCGGTGCGTTTCCAGCAGGCCATCCAGATAGCTGCGCCACGCTTCGGCTTTGTCTGCGGCCAGATAAATGGGCTTGGCACGTGCCAGCCAATTGGCGGCCTCATCATAAGCCTGGGCTTTCCCGGCGTCCATGATGGACTCGGCCTGCCGTTGGCATTGCCGAATCGCCTAATCAGGGTAAGCGTCCTTCACCGCCTCAATCACATTCATCAAACTGCCGTGAGCATAGTGCGTTTTCTCAACTTCAGCCATTGCTTCTGGCAGCATTTTCTCATGGATGTAAATTTCGGCCGCATCCATGTCGTAATTCCCCTGGCTCAGGTGAGCCAGCAACGGCAGCTTTTGGGTCGGCCAGCTTTCCCCGGCAATTTGCTCGGCGGCAAGGTAATCTTGCAAGGAACGGGTACAGTAGAACGCAAATGTGGCCGCCTGGTTGGCAAGTTGGGTTTGTTTTTGTTTAACGGCCGTTTCCCGCACCCACTGCGCCAGCGTTGCTTCCTGAGGGCCGGCCGTCGCCTGGGTCATGTAGTGGGCAGCCAGGTCAAAAACGGCCGTTTTCTCCCCCTTCTCATACAGTAATTGCAGCAGCGATAGCACCTCATTGGCCGAGGTCAGATATTGTTTCGCCTCCGCTACCGCCTCCTCCGTCCGGCCTAGCTGCGCCAGCATGTTAACATACAGCCCCAACTGCCCCTCAGCCTCCGCCAGCCACAAATACGCCTGCCATTTTTGCTGCCGCGCCAGCACACGCAGCCGCGCCAGCGCCAGATCATCCGCCAACCACGGCCGTTCCCCTGCCCAGGCACCCTGCTCGGTAATCTCACCATTTTCAATCACCCGCAGCAGCGGTGGGTAGTTCCACCCTTGTTCCAACGCCATCAGCGCAACATCCAGAGAAGTCGAATCCTCAAGCTGCTTGTTCCACTTCTTGAGCTGCTTACGCCATGCTTCCTTGTCCTGGCTGCTCAAATCATGGCTCAACAACGCCTCAGCCAAAATCTCGCCCACCCCTTCCAGGCAGTCACTTGCCGTGTCTGCGAAAACATCTTCGTGGTAATCATCAAGCTTTTTGACTTGGGCAAACCATTCCGTTAGTGCTACCTCTAGTATCGCCAACGCCCCGGCCACATCATTGGCCTCCAGGCAAGCAGCAGCCTGTTCCACAAACGGGTCAAGAGACTCGCCATAATCAGGGTAATCGTCGGAGTCATACCAGTCATCGTAATAGCGTGAGCGGCTGGGAGCAAATTGCGCCATTTGCCCGCGAATGGCCTGCTGAATGGCCTCCACGTTGATGGGTTTAGGCACAACGGCCGTTTCTTCTCCCACCGCACCAGCCTGCAACTGGGCAACGGCCGTTTCCACAATACCCACCAAACCCGGCTGACCATCGGCCACAGCCAAAATCACCGCCCGCAGTTGCTCCGCGTCCAAATCAGCCAGAAGGGTGGCGAGTAACGGCCGTTCTGCTAGCGATTCCCGGTCGCGCCTGTAGGCCAGCAGCGTCGCCACAATATGCCTGCAATCTCCACCCCAATCATAGGGACAATTGCACAAAGTCCTGGCAATGGTGTTGCCGCTAAAATGCACTTCAACCAGATAGGGTTCATATTGGCTGCCCATCACTTTGGCTGTCAGCACCTCGCCCCGCAGCACCAGGTTCTCCACGTACCCCCCTTCAAAATAATCTTCCCCCCGGTCAAAGGATTGTCCATTGGCTCGCCCGCGTATTTCTTGCTCTGTAATTAACGGCCGTTCGCTCATAAACTCACCTCATCTTGCTCATATTTCCAAAGCCCACCTCATTCCAGCCGTCAATCGTAAAGCAAAAACCACAAACAGGCTACCGTTTTATGCCTCCAGCAAGGCCCGCTCCAGCCAATCCATCGCCCGCCCGTCGCGCACCATCTCCGGCGTCACCCGAATGACCAGCCAGCCATACAGCGCCGCCTCATTGTACTTTTCGCAATCGCTGGCAAACCGCTGCGGATGGGCATGACCCTTGCTGCGCCCCGTCTCCGTCTGCATCCAAATACCCCCCTCCACCTCGCACGCCACCAGCTGCGCCTTCCAGCAAAAGTCAAAACGCCATTTGCGGTTGGCATGAAACAAATACTCAAGCTGGGGTTCCGGCAAATTGGATAGCCGAATTTGTTCCAGCAGCACCTTGCTCCAGTCAATGTGCTGATAGGTTTGCGGTTTTTTGCGCGGTTTTTGCAATCTGATACGTTTTTTCATGACGCGATTATAGCACATGCGTTCTGTCTTGGGATGGGAATGTCCATTTAGTGTCCATTTAGAAGTTCAACTTCTCAGAAGAAGTTCAACTTCTCAGAAGAAGTTGAACTTCTAGCTCCACTTATTTCTGGACGATTACTTACGGGCAAAATGTGAGATGATAGAAAGATTGGGGTGGAAACGGCCGTTAATCCCCTCTAAAATAATGGCATGACAACCAACTGGACAGAAAACAACATACCCGATTTGCACGGCAAAACGGCCGTTATCACCGGAGCCAACAGCGGCTTGGGGTACGAAACAGCCCGCGCCCTGGCCGCCAAAGGCGCAACCGTCGTTCTCGCCTGCCGCAACCTAGATAAAGGTCAACAAGCCGTCGCCGCCATTCAACAGCACACCCCCCATGCCACGCTGGAATTAATGCCACTTAATCTGGCCGATTTAAGCGATGTGCGCCGCTTTGCCCATGCCTACACGCAAAAACACGGGCCACTGCACCTGCTCATCAACAACGCCGGAATCATGGCTCCCCCGCGCCGCGAAACGGCCGATGGCTTTGAAATGCAGTTTGGCACCAATCACCTCGGCCACTTCGCCCTCACCGGCCATCTGCTGCCGCTGCTGCTGGCAACCCCCAACGCCCGCGTTGTCACCGTCAGCAGCGGGATGCACTGGCAGGGCAAGATCAATTTTGAGGATATAAACGGCCGTAAAAGCTATGCCCCCTTCCCCGCCTACAGCCAAAGCAAGCTCGCCAATCTCCTTTTTGCCTATGAACTCCAGCGCAGGCTGGCAAGCCACGGCCACACCACCCTCAGCGTTGCCGCCCACCCCGGCTACGCCGCCACCAATCTGCAATCAACCGGCGGCTCGCGCCTTTTGACCTTGCTCTTGCGGTTCACCAACCAGTTCATGGCGCAAAGCCAGGCAATGGGCGCTCTGCCCCAGCTTTATGCCGCCACGGCTGCCGATGTCCAAGGGGGTGATTATTTTGGCCCCAACGGCTTTTATGAAGCGCGTGGCTACCCCGTCAAGGTCAGCTCCAGCGATGCTTCCCGCAACCCGGAAACGGCCGTTCGGCTGTGGCATCTCTCGGAAGAAATGACCGGCGTTGTTTATCCAATCTAAAATGGAGATTAGAGATTGGCGATTGGAGATTGGTTAATCTCTAATCTCCAATCCCCAATCTCCACCCCCCCACGACCCATGAAACTATCCATCCTCGACCAATCCCCCATTCGCCACGGCGGCACGCCGCACCAGGCACTGCAAGAAACCATCGCCCTGGCGCAAAAGACCGAAGAGCTGGGCTACCACCGCTTTTGGGTCTCGGAACACCACAACACCAACACCCTGGCTGGCACTGCCCCCGAAGTGCTGCTGGCCGCCCTCGGTGCCGCCACCCGCACCATCCGCCTCGGCTCCGGCGGGGTGATGCTGCCCCATTACAGTGCCTTCAAGGTGGCCGAAACCTTTTCGCTGCTGGCAACGCTCTACCCTGGGCGCATTGATTTGGGCGTGGGGCGGGCACCGGGCAGCGACATGGAAACGGCGCGAATTCTGGCAACCGACGGCCGGCCGAAATTTGAACGCTTCCCCAACCTGGTGCAAGAGCTGCGCCAAATGCTCACCGACCCCGACTTTCGCCCCAAGGTCATGCCCCGCCCACCCGAACCACCCCCCATCTGGATGCTCGGCTCCAGCCCCGACAGTGCCGTACTGGGAGCGCAGCTTGGCCTGCCCTATAACTTTGCCCTTTTCATCAACAACAAAATGAGTCCCGAAATCCTCAACTTTTACCGCCGCCAGTTTATGCCATCGCCGCAGCTTGCCGAACCCCACACCTGTCTGACGGTGATTGTGGTTTGTGCCGAAACGGAGCAGGAGGCGCAGCGGCTGGCGCTTAGTCGCGGGCTTTCATTCCTGAAGTTTGCCACGGGGCAAAAGGTGGCGGGCATTCCCACGGTGGAAGAGGCGGAAAGCTATCCCTATACCCCACAAGAGTGGGCGTTTATGCAGGAGAGGGCGCAACAAACGGCCGTTGGCACCCCCGCCCAAGTCAAGGAAAAGCTCCTCCAGCTTGCCACCCAGTTCGGGGCCGATGAACTCATGACCGTCACCGTCACCCACGACTTCGCCGCCCGCATTCGCTCCTACGAACTGCTGGCCGAGGCGTTTAACCTGTAATCTCCGACTTGTTTGTAGGGCAATTTTGCAAAATTGCCCTACGCTACTCCATGTCCCCGCAAAAGGTGACAAAAAATCCCCTTAACATATGACACCCCCATTGCCACATTTGGCTAAACTATGCTAACCTGACAGCAAATCCATCTTTTGATCTGCAACCGCCTCGCCCGTTGCAGACCCACAACAACTGTTTTCACTGAGGAGGTGTGTATGAATAATGGCTCAAATGGTGTAGCATCTTTACAGGCTCGGCTTAACGAGCCACAAACGGCTGCTGCAATCAACCGATTGCTGGATCGGATTGAGACGTTGGAGCAGACGGTTGGCCGCCTGGCTGACGCACTGGAACAAGCCCCTGGTATGGTTGCCATGATGGGCGACATGGCTGATGAAACGGTGCGGCAAGCAGCGGCACGTGGCGTGAATGTTGAAGAACGGTTGAAAACGGCTTTGGCTTTGGCAGACAGGCTGACGGCGGAAGAAACGGCCGTTAAACTCAACAACCTCCTCGACCTCACCGACCAACTCCCCGGCACCCTCGCCATGATGGGCGACATGATGGACGAAACCGTCCGCCGCGCCGCCAGCAGCGGCATAGACATCGAAGCCCGTCTTCGCGCCGGGCTAACCATGGCCGAAAAGCTCACCGCCCCCGAAATGACGGCTAAACTCGATCAACTGCTGGCCCTGGCCGACCAGGCTCCTGGCATGGTTGCCATGATGGGCGACATGGTAGACGAAACCGTCCGCCGCGCCGCCAGCAGCGGCATAGACATCGAAGCCCGCCTTCGCGCCGGGCTGACCATGGCCGAAAAGCTCACCGCCCCCGAAATGATGGCTAAACTCGATCAACTGCTCGCCCTGGCCGACCAGGCTCCCGGCATGGTTGCCATGATGGGCGACATGATGGACGAAACCGTCCGCCGCGCCGCCAGCAGCGGCATAGACATCGAAGCCCGCCTCCGCGCCGGGCTGACCATGGCCGAAAAGCTCACCGCCCCCGAAATGATGGCTAAACTCGATCAACTGCTCGCCCTGGCCGACCAGGCCCCCGGCATGATGGCTATGATGGGCGACATTGTGGATGAATCTTACCGTCGCGCCAGCGAAGCAGGCATCAACATTGAGGCAATGGTGCGGCAAGGTGCCCGTGCCGGTGCCAAATTCAGCGCTCTGATGGAGTCGGAAGAGTTTGACGCGCTGATGGAATCCGGCATTCTCGACCCCCAAGCCGTGGCTTCGGTCGGCACAGTAGGGCGGGCACTCATCGCCAGCCAGCAGCACCCGCCGCAATCAGTGGGATTATTTGGTTTACTGAGTGCCATGCGTGACCCCAACATGCAGCGGGCGCTCGGCTTTCTCGCCACCTTTGGCGCAGAATTTGGCAAGCAAATAAACAAGTGAGAAAAAGACTGAGAGACTGGAAAACTAATCTTAATCTCTCAATCTCCTAATCTCTATTTCTGACAGAGGAGAAAACTATGAAAGATCATTACAAAGTCCTGGTTATTGGTGGCGGTACCGCCGGCTTAGCTGTTTCAGCACGACTGATGGATCACAGCAATGGTTCGCTTAATTTAGGCATTATTGAACCCTCAGAGAAGCATTACTACCAACCGTTGTGGACGCTGGTTGGTGCTGGTGTCTTCCCCCGCGAGGAAACAGAACGGGACGAACGGGACTTTATCCCCGCCGGTGCCGACTGGATTCAAGACCGTGTCGCCACTTTTGATCCCGACAACAACACCGTGACCACCGAAAGTGGCAGCACCATTGGCTACGATTATCTGGTTGTCGCCGCCGGGATTCAAATTGACTGGGACGCCATTCCAGGTTTGAAAGAAAGCGTAGGCAAACCCGGCACCGGCGTTTGCAGCAACTACTCCTACGACACCGTTGGCTCCACCTGGAATAACATCAGCAACCTGCGCAGCGGCACGGCACTTTTCACCCAGCCCAGCACCGGGGTGAAATGCGCCGGGGCACCGCAAAAGATTTGCTATTTAGCTGAAGATCATTTCCGTCGTTCCGGCGCGCGCAACAACATCAATGTCATCTTTGCCACCGGCACACCGAGCATTTTTGCCGTGAAAAAATATGCAGATTCACTGCTGAAGGTGATTGAACGCAAGGGAATTGATGCCCGCTATGGCACGGAGTTGGTTGCCCTGCGCCCCGACAAAAAGGAAGCGGTGTTTGAGCCAGTGGGTGGCGGTGAACAAAGCGTCATCAAATATGACATGATTCACGTAACGCCGCGCCAAAGCGCACCGGACTTTATCAAGAAGAGCAAGCTGGCAGCAGCTACGGGCTGGGTAGACGTGGATCAGAACACGATGCAGCACAAGCGGTATGCCAATGTGTTTGCTTGCGGCGACTGCAGCAGCTTGCCCACATCCAAGACCGGGGCAGCCATTCGCAAGCAGGCTCCGGCACTGGCAAACAATTTGTGGGCAATGATGAATGGGCACGGGCTTCCCGACAGCTACGACGGCTATACCTCCTGCCCCCTTGTCACTGGTTACGGCAGCCTTATCCTGGCTGAATTCGACTATGATAAAGTCCCGCAAGAGACTTTCCCCTTTGACCAATCGCAAGAACGGTATAGCATGTATGCTCTGAAAGCTTATGCTCTGCCGCGCATGTACTGGCATGGTATGCTGCGTGGACGCGCTTAGTTCAGTAATCAGTAATCGGTTATCAGTGCAATCCTATTTACTGATTACCGATTACTCTCCAAGAGGTTCCTATGTGGTTTGAAACAATTATTCGTGAGGAGACAGGCTGTGCTGCCTACATGATTGGGTGTGATCGTACCCAGGAATGTATGGTGTTTGACCCGCTGTGGGACATACAGCCCTATTTGGATATGGCGAAGAAAAAAGAATCAACTATTCGCTATGTCATTGATTCGCACAGCCACGCTGACCATATTTCTGGCGGACGGCGGTTGGCTGAGGCCACTGGTGGCGAGTTGATTTTGCCTGAGTTGGCCGATATTACCTATGAAGCGACGCGGGTGAAACATGGCGACATGATTCGCATGGGTGGCGTGGGTATGGAGATTGTGCATGTGCCGGGACACCGGCCGGAGCAAATCAATCTGCTTATTTACGATTTTCCGCGTGGTGACGAGCCGTGGTTTATGCTAACGGCCGATTTTGTGATGGTTGGTGACGTGGCTCGCCCTGACCTGGCGCAGGCTGGGGACGAAGGTGCGCCGGTTTTGTTTGACGTTGCCATTCCCCGCTTTTTGAACTTACCTGACCACGTTGAGGTGTATCCCGGCCATCTGGCCGGGTCTACCTGAGGCCGCGTTACCAGTGGCAAGGTTGCCACTACGGTTGGGTACGAGCGCCGTTTTAACGATGCGCTAAAAATCAAGAGCAAGGAGCGGTTTACGGCTTATATGCAGGATGACCAGCCGCTGAAGCCGGCTAACATTTTGAACATTGTGGCGACGAATCAGGGGAAACGGCCGTTAACCATGTCTACTCCCGTTGCTGCCCCCCTCTCCCCTGCCCAGGTACAAGAACTGATGGACAGCGGCCATTACGTCATTGATGCCCGCTCCTCTGCCGCCTACGGTCAAGGGCACATTCCCGGTGCTATCAACGTGCAGATGTCCAGCCTGGAGTTTGAGCAGCGCGTTGGCTGGATGACCCCCGATGACTCGCGCTATGTGCTTGTTGCCGACAGCAGTGAAGATGCCCAACGCTGTATCTACAACATGGCCTTCATTGCCCTCGATACGCAGGTAAGCGGGTTCCTGGACGGCGGTATGGATGCGTGGATTGCGGCCGGCAACCATGTTACCACCGTACCGCAAATAGACGTACATACCCTGCACCATCGGCTCTCCACCAACGGCTTGCAGGTATTGGATGTGCGTGAGGATGAAGAGTGGGGCGAAGGTCACATTGAAGGAGCCCACTTCTTGCCCTACACGCGCCTGGTACCGCAGCTCACAAGCCCAGCGCAGATTGACGACTTGCAACTGACCCACGACCAAAGCATCGCCGTCACCTGTGCCACAGGAAAACGTTCCAGCACAGCCATCGGCATTATGCTGCGGCACGGTTACAAGAATCTCTACAATGTAACCGGTGGCATGGACGCATGGAAAAAGGCTGATTTCCCCATGATCGACGGCGAGGGGAATGTGTGTAAGATTTAGCATTGCCAGCGATGCTGCCCTGTGTTAAACTGTTGACGTTATGCAGATTTTAGCCACCACTTTTTCCCAAACGGCCGTTATCTTCGGCCAAACCGCCCATCACCATCATCACAATTGGGATTCCTACCCCCTGGGTTGAGGTGGCTTTGGCCTGAGTCTACATTTGTCTTACAAACAAGACCCTCCTCGGAACCCCGGGGAGGGTCTTTTTATTTGGAGATTGGAGATTGGGGATTGGTGTAACATGCAGCAATCTCCAATCCCCAATCCCCAACCTCTACAACGATGGCACGAACCGATATACGCATCGCGCTCCCCAGCAAAGGAGTGCTGCAAAGTAGTTCTCTCGATTTTTTGGCGGCCTGTGGCATGAAGGTCTACCATCCCAACCCGCGCCAGTATGAAGCCACCATCCCCTCGCTGCCGGGGGTCAAGGTCATGTTCCAGCGTCCCGGCGACATTGTGGTGGGGGTGCGCGAAGGGAGCATGGATTTTGGTATTTCCGGCTGGGATTTGATTGCCGAAAAAAGCCACGGCAGCAACGCCATTTTGCCGCTCCACGACGCGCTAGGGTACGGCCCCTGCACGCTCAACCTGGCCGTGCCGGAGGCGGTACCGGTAAACACAATGGCGGATTTGGCGGTTTGGGCGCGGGAGCTGGGGGAAAACGGCCGTTTTCTCCGCATCGCCACCAAATTCCCCAACGTCACCGCCGCCTTCCTCGACCGCCACGACGTGGCTCCCTACAAGCTCGTTGGGGTCGAAGGCACGCTGGAAATCGCCCCCGCCATCGGCTTTGCCGACCTCATCGCCGATTTGGTATCGTCGGGAGTCACGCTGCGCGACAACCATTTACGGCCGTTAACCGACGGCAAAATCCTCGACTCCCAGGCGTGCCTCATCGCCAACCGCGATGCGCTGCAAAGCCGCCCCGACGTTCTCGCCGTCGCCCGCTACATGCTCGAATACATCGAAGCCCACCTGCGCGGCAGCGGCTCCTACCAGGTCACGGCCAACGTGCGCGGTGACTCCCCCGCCGCCATTTCGGCTAAAATGTTTGCCAAGCCCCACATTCGCGGGCTGCAAGGCCCCACCATCTCCCAGGTCGTGGCCGCACCTCACCTGCAAAGCAGCGAAAATTGGTACGCCGTCAACATTATCGTCCGCAAAAACGACCTCTTTCAGGCCATTAAAGAGCTGCGTGAGGTGGGCGGCAGCGGCGTCATCGTCACCCCCTGCACCTACATTTTTGAAGAAGAGCCGGAGCGGTATCGGGCGATGGTGGCCGCGCTGGCTGTTTAATGATGGTGTGAACATACATTTATTGAACCGCAGAGAGCGCAGAGCAGAAAGTGATGATCTAGAAGTTCAACTTCTGTGAGAAGTTGAACTTCTGAACCCTTTGCGATCTTTGCGTTCTCTGCGGTGGGAATTCTTCCTATGATCAACATTTATTCAGTAAACGAAGCAGAAAAAACGATTTTACGGCGGGAGATGGCGTTGGAGCCAACGGTGCCGCCAAGGTTGCAGGCGAGTTTGGATCGGCTGTTTGGGGAGGGATGTCGGCCAGAAACGGCCGTTTCCCACCTCCTGCAACAAATTCGGCAGCGGGGCGACGCGGCCCTGCGCCACTGGACAGCGCAAATTGACGGCGTGGCTTTGGATGCCATCCAGCTAGACCCGGCCGAAATTGCCGCCGCCGCTGAACGGGTGGAGCCAGAATTGATGGACGCGCTGCGGCTGGCGGCCGGCCGCATCCGCGAATTCCACCAGCACCAGCCCTTGCCGTCGTGGGAAACCAATGCCCTGGGCGGGCGGCTGGGGCAAAAGGTCACGCCACTGAAGCGGGTGGGGGTCTATGTCCCCGGCGGCACCGCCCCCCTCCCCTCCTCGCTGCTGATGTCGGTGATTCCGGCGCAGGTGGCCGGGGTGCGGCAGATTGTGGTGGCGACCCCGCCCCAGCGGGCAACCGGCCGCATTGCCGACGTGATTTTGGCGGCGGCGCACATTTGCGGCGTGGAGACGGTTTACCAGATGGGCGGGGCGCAGGCAATTGGGGCGCTGGCCTTTGGCACGGAGTCGGTGGCGCGGGTGGACAAGATTGTGGGGCCGGGGGGGCTGTTTGTAACGCTGGCGAAGCGGCAGGTGTATGGCATTGTGGGGATTGATGGGCTGTATGGGCCAACAGAAACGGCCGTTATTGCCGACGACAGTGCCAATCCGGTCTGGGTGGCGGCCGATTTGCTGGCGCAGGCGGAGCATGATGTGCTGGCAACGGCGATTTTGTTTACGCCGTCGCGGGAGCTGGCAACGGCCGTTCAGCGCGAAGTTGCCCGGCAAACGGAGCAACTGAGCCGCGATGACGTGATTGCCATCTCGCTGGCAAACCAGAGCGGCATCGTCATCACCCAGGATTTGGCCGAGGCGACGCGGTTGGCCGACAGCTTTGCCCCGGAGCATTTGTGCATTGCCACGGAAAACCCGCGCCAGTGGGCGGAGCAAATTCACTGTGCCGGGGGCATTTTCCTGGGGGAACGGTCGTTTGAGGTGCTGGGCGATTATGTGGCCGGGCCGAGCCATGTGATGCCGACGGGGGGGACGGCGCGGTTTGCTTCGCCATTAACGGCCGTTGATTTTGTCCGCATCACCAGCATCATCGAACTCGACGACGCCACCTCCGCCCGCCTCAGCCCTGCTGCCGCCCGCATTGCCCAGGCCGAACTGCTGACAGCCCACGCCAATGCAGCGCGTTTGCGGGGGGGAATCTAAACGCAAAGAGCGCAAAGGGCGCAAAGAAAAAGGAAGAAAAAAAGTGAAAGAAGAAGATCGTTTGTCGAACGAAATTATCGGAGCAGCCATTGAGGTTCATAAGCAATTAGGGCCGGGGTTGTTGGAGTCAGCATATGAGCAATGTCTTGCTTACGAATTAGGCGAGCGCAATATTCCATTCCAACGGCAAAAGGAGCTTGCTGTAATCTACAAAGGAGTCAGCGTGGGTTGCGGTTATCGTCTAGATCTTTTAGTTGGAAATTTGGTCATTGTTGAGCTAAAAGCTGTTGAAAAAATCCATCCCATCCATGAAGTTCAGGTACTTACATACCTCAAGCTCGCCAAATGCAAGCTAGGCCTCTTGCTCAACTTCAACGTCATCCTCATGAAACATGGCATCAAACGCATCGCGCTAAATCTTTAATTCTTCCTTTGCGATCTTTGCGATCTTTGCGTTTCAAAAAAGGAAACACCTATGCAAACAAAATTTGTGCGGAAAGAAATTGTGGCGATGGAGCCTTATACGCCGATTGTGCCGTTTGCGGTGCTGTCGCGGCGGCTGGGGCGGCGGCCGGATGAGATTGTGAAGCTCGATGCCAACGAAAACCCGTATGGGCCGTCGCCCAAAGCCCTGGCAGCACTGCAAAGTGGGGAATTTTTCCACATTTACCCTGACCCGGAGGCGACGCAACTGCGGGAAGCATTGGCTGATTACACGAAAACGCCGGTGGAGCATCTGCTATGTGGGGCGGGGGCGGATGAGCTGATTGATTTGGTGCTGCGGGTGGTGCTGGAGCCGAGGGATGGGGTGATTGATTGCCCGCCGTCGTTTGGCATGTATCCGTTTTCAACGGCCGTTAACAGCGGCCACTACATCCCCGTTCCCCGTTTGGCTGATTTCAAGGTGGATGTGGAGGGGGTGGAAACGGCCGTTTCTGCCCACCCCCACGCCAAAATCCTCTTTCTCTGCTCCCCCAACAACCCCGACGGCAGCGTCATCGCCGAAGCCGACTTGCGCCGCCTGCTGGCCCTGCCCCTGCTGGTGGTGCTGGATGAAGCGTATGTGGATTTTGCCGAACAGGATGGCGTGTCCAGCCGAATGAACTGGGTGCAAGAGTATGACAATCTGGTGGTGCTGCGGACGTTTAGCAAGCTGGCCGGGCTGGCCGGGCTGCGCGTGGGGTATGGGGCTTTTCCACGCTGGCTGCTGCCCCACCTGTGGAAAATCAAGCAGCCGTACAACATCAACGTGGCGGCGGAGCTGGCGGCGGTGGCGGCGTTACAGGACAAAGAGTGGTTACGCGAAAAGGTTGGGCTGCTGGTGGCGGAACGGGAGCGGATGATTGCCGCATTGGGCAACGTCTCGTATTTGCAGCCCTACCCCAGCCATTCTAATTTTGTGCTGTGTCGGGTTGTAGATCGTTCTGCCCAACAGCTAAAACGGAACCTGGAACAAGCGGGCATCCTCGTCCGCTATTTCAACAAACCCGGCCTCGACAACTGCATCCGCATCAGCGCGGGAACGCCAGAGCAAACGGACAAACTCATGAAACAATTACACAGTTTTGATGACAAGTAGATTGGATATGAACCTAGGCAAGTTAATCACAAACCTTCGCAAACAAAAAGCTCATTTTTTCGGCATACCTATTCCGCTGCCTACCTTCATTCTTGGCGTAGTTCTCATTTTCATCGCCGGGAAGGTATTCAGAATAGCCAACGCCGATAAATGGCGCACATTTGAATATCCTGAATACAGATTTTCTATTGACTATCCCGCCAATTGGACGGCAAGCAAACAAGGGTCTGCTGGATTTCGAGGCATCAAGCATGTCAGAGCGATCATTCACGATGGGCGATTCCTGACGGGAAAGAACCACTCTTTGTGGGTTTACATTGTCCCGCTTGAAGACGCAACTCTTGATTTGCTCGCCCAATGGGACAGAGAAAATTTTAGCTCCAGTGATAAGGCTATAAGCAAGGGCAATCTACAACAACTGCAAATTGGCAGTAAAAACTATTTGGCCGACAAACAGGAATTTGAATATCTATCTGAAAGTTGGGAGCTGACCCATTATTATCTATTAACCGACGAAAACACTGGGATTATTGTAGAGTTTTGGAGCAAGGAGCCAAGTTCAGAATCAGCAGCAATATTCACACACATGCTTGATTCATTTACGCTAACCGAAAACAACGTTTACAATGAACGAATAAATGGAGAACAAACAAATCAAGCTATAAATAGTTCGCCTTTTTGGGGATTAGCAATGGGGCTTGCCACATTATTAGTATCCGAAGCGTCACGCCCCAAGAAACAAGCAGGTATGCTCCCCGATGTGTTTTGTGCTAAGCATCCAAAGAAAAAATGGGTATATCTTCTCCTCTTTAATCTACCCTTTCTATGGGTAATGGCCTGGATTTCTATGATGTTAGCCATTTTTACCTCAGGGCTACCCGATACCTTGAAAGCATTCCTTGGAACTTTTCCTATTTTTGCGGGAATAGTGCTATTAGATGGTCTGCTTGAAGCGATCACTTTAGTCTCTATCAAGCGAACAATAAACTTTGCTCGAGGGTTTAGAAAAAACACCCGCATTACCTATGAAACTGAAAATCGCCAGCGAGGGCTAAACAAGATCTCAAGTGTCCTTGCTATAGTGGTAATATTTTTTCTGGTGCAGCTTCTTACAGGCCTTTAACAGCAAATGAGTAACCAAATGGAAAGAATAGCAAATATAGAGCGACAAACAAAAGAAACACAAATCAGCCTAACGATCAATCTGGATGGTAACGGAGTCTACCATATTCAAACAGGGGTAGGGTTTTTAGACCATATGCTGACGGCGTTGGCGGTGCATGGGCTGTTTGATTTGACGGTGGCGGCAACAGGCGACCTGCATATTGATGCCCACCATACCATTGAGGATGTGGGGATTGTGCTGGGGCAGGCGTTGGGGCAGGCGATTGGCGACAAACGGGGGATTTTCCGCATGGGCCACGCCTATGTGCCGATGGATGAGGCGTTGGGGTTTGTGGCGGTGGATTTTAGCGGCCGGCCGTACTGCGTCTTTAACGCCAGTTGGGCCACCCCGGCCATCGGCCAATACCCCACCGACCTGGTGCAGCACTTTTTTGAGTCGGTGGCCGTCCATGCCGGGCTGACGCTGCACGCCAAAGTGGAGGGGCGCAACGACCACCACAAGGCGGAGGCGTTGTTTAAGGCGTTGGGGCGGGCGTTACGAACGGCCGTTTCCCTTGACCCGCGTCGGGATGGGGTGCCATCTACGAAGGGGAGTTTGTAAATAGAGATTGGAGATTGGAGATTGTCGTCCTGCTTCAATCTCCAATCCCCAGTAATAAATCTGATGAAAATAGCAATTCTTTCCGACATCCACGGCAATTTAGTGGCCTTAGAAGCAGTTTTAGCCGATATTGCCCACGAAGCCCCTGACCAAATGGTGTGCTTGGGCGACGTAGCGGCGACGGGGCCGCAGCCGGGTGAGGTGCTGACGCGGCTACGCGAATTGGGCATTCCGATTGTGCAGGGCAACACCGATGAGTGGTTGCTGAACCCCGAACCGTGGGGGGGAGATTCCGACTTCTATCGGCGGGTTTGTGACATTGACCTGTGGAATGCGGGGCTATTAACGGCCGTTGATCGCGCCTTCCTCCAAACCTTCCAAAAAACGGTCACGTTGGATCTCGGTGGCCAATCGCTGCTCTGCTTCCACGGCTCGCCCCGCCACAACAAAGACATCATTGTTGCCACCATCCCAGACACAGAGCTATCCTCCTTTCTCGATGGCTTGGCGGCCACCATTTTTGCTGGCGGCCACACCCACCAGCCCTTTGCCCGACGCTATCAGGACAAGCTGCTGCTAAACCCTGGCAGTGTGGGAATGCCCTATCTGCGGGTGAACGGGCAGGCGCAAACACCGCCGTGGGCAGAATATGCGCTGCTCACTGACACCAACGGCCGTTTTTCCGTTGATCTGCGGCAGGTGGCAGTGGATGTAACGGCCGTTCACCAAGCTGCCTTCGCTAGCGGAATGCCACATGCGGAGTGGTGGATAAAGCACTAACAAAACAGAGATTGGAGACTGGAGATTGTAGAAGAACAGCAATCTCTAATCTCCAGTCTCCAATCTCTAATGCTGCGACTATGACCAAAATCACCATGATAGATTACGGCGCGAGCAACATTCGCTCGGCACAAAAAGCATTTGAATTTATTGGCGCGGAGGTGGAGCTGACGGCTGACCCGGCGGTGGTGGCGCGGGGGCGCAAGCTGGTGCTGCCGGGGGTGGGGGCGTTTGGCTCCGGCATTGGGGCACTGCGGGCACGGAGGCTGGAGGAGCCGATTCAGGAAGCGGTGGCGCGGGGGGTGCCGCTGCTGGGCATTTGCGTGGGAATGCAGTTTTTGTTTGACAGCAGCGACGAGATGGGCAACCACACCGGGCTGGGGCTGATTCCCGGCCACGTGACGCGCTTTGTGGGCAATGGGCTGAAAGTGCCGCACATGGGGTGGAATGAGCTGGAATTTGCGGCGGATCACCCGCTGCTGACTGGCATCAACCAGCGTGACCACGCCTACTTTGTCCACTCATACTACTGCGCCCCCGTTGACCCGGCAAACACGGTGGCAACGGCCGTTTATGAACGGCCGTTTACCGCCATCGTCCACCGCGAAAATGTCTACGGGCTGCAATTCCACCCGGAAAAAAGCCAGCGCGTGGGGCTGCAAATTTTGCGCAACTATTTGGCAATTGGCTGAGAGCGGTTAACGCGGCTGCCAAAAATCCGCTGATACAGCCCACACCGTTCCAGCAGCTCTGCGTGGCTGCCCTGGTCAATCAGCCGCCCCTGACGCAGCACCAAAATTTTGTCGGCGCGGCGGATTTGCGACAGGCGGTGGGTAATCATCAGGGTGGTACGGCCGGCCGACACCCGGTTGATCGCTGTCTGAATTTTGTCCTCGGTGGCACTGTCAATAGCACTGGTGGCGTCATCGAGGATGAGAATGCTGGGGTTGGTAAGCAGGGCGCGGGCAATCGCCAGCCGCTGCCGCTGCCCACCTGAAAGCGTGGTGCCGCGCTCACCAACGATGGTGTCATAACCATCCTTGAACTGGGTGATAAAGTCGTGGGCCTGCGCCTCTTGTGCCGCCTGCACAATCAGCTCACGCTCCACATCCTTGCCCACCCCAAAGGCGATGTTGTCGGCCACGGAGCGAGAAAACAGCACAATATCCTGCTCGATGGCGCTAATCTGGGAGCGCAGGGCATCAAGCTGCCACGCGCCCACGTCTATGCCATCAATCAAAATACGGCCGTTTTTCTCCCCCGCCACCACCGGATACGTCCGGTTCACCAGCTTGGTCAGCGTGCTTTTGCCGCTGCCCGTTTGCCCCACAATCGCCACCGTTTCACCGGGGCTGGCCGTAAACGAAATGTTTTGCAAAATGGGGGTGGCTCCATCATAGCCAAAGGTCACGTTTTCAAAGCGGATTTCGCCGCGCATCGGCTGGCTGTAGCCGGCCGCATTCTCATCAATCTCCGTCTCCTGCTGCATCAGCTCCAAAATGCGCTCGGCACTAGCCAGCCCAAGCTGCACCAGCGAAAAGGTAAAAATGGAGATAAAGCTGGGAAAGCGAAGCAAAAACATCAGCCCCATATAGGCCACCAGATCGCCAATACCGATTTGCCCCTGGGTAAAAAGGAGCAGCCCATGCAGCAGAGCCAGAGCCAGAGCAAAGCCAAGCAGAAGCGGTGGCAAATAGCGAGCCTGTACTTCGCCGTTTTTGATAAACTGGTCACGGTACTGCCCGGCGTTGTAGGCAAACTTCTTTACCTCTTGCCACTCTTGCGCCGCCGTTTTCACCACCTCAATCCCCGTTACCGCTTCTGCCAGCCCAGCGTTCAGGTTACCAAATGTCTCGCGCATGGCGTGGGACACGGGGTTCAACTGCGCCATGTAGCGGCGCAGGGCAAAGTAATAGGCAACCACAAACAGCAGCGGTGCCAGCAGCAGCACGGGGCGCAGAAAGCCAATAAACAGGATGGGCATGACCAGCCCCAGCATGGAGTCAATGAGGAGGGCGGCTCCGGGCATCATCATGTTATTGAGTTCGCGCACATCGTTGTTGGCTCGCGCCATGATGTCGCCCACACGCTGCTGGTTGTGGAAGGTTTGGCTTTTGCCCAACAGGTTAAGGTAAAGTTCGTCGCGGGCATCTCGCTCCAGCCGCTTGGCAATAAATTCCATGGAGAACTGCCCCCCGGCGTCGCCAATGGCGCGAAGGATGACCCCGGCCAGGATGGTGAGGGCAATAATGAGCAAACGGCCGTTTGCCCCTTCTGCCCCGCCCAGCACCACATTAAATGCCTCCCCCGTCAGCCGTGGAATCGCCGCGTTCAATCCGTTTGAAAGCATAAGGCCGCCCACAAAACTTAGTAGAAACAATTTGTAGCGCCAAATATGCGAAAAAATCCAGCGCACCGGGCTGGATTGGTCATAGGCGTATGCACTTTCCAGATGAAACTCTTGTTTACGCAAAAGATTACCTCACAAATGTTCCGTTGAGTGAGCCAAGTTTACGATAATAAACCTGACAGAGCATGTCACATTCATTACGCAAGCATATCACAGAACATTCGTTCGGCAATTATCCGGCAATTTCCAGGGGCAGCAGTTGCCCCTGCTGTCCAAAGGGTGCCTGGGCAGCAAGAGCCTGAGCAGCGACCGGGTTGAGGTGAAGGGTTGTGATGAGGGCATAACCCTGGGCCAAAACGGCCGTTGGCTCATCACAGGTCATGCTGGTGGCGTTGATAAAGGGCGGCACCACCTCATCATGCTCCATTTCCTGGCGCGAGGCAAGCCGTTCATAGTAAACACGCAAATCCTGCTGGGCGTTGCGAATGCCGCACACGCGACCAGAAGGAACCTGAACATTGTAAAAACGGCGTTTGGGAAAGCCTTCGCTGATAAACCGCTGGACAACGTGGCAGGTGAGATTAACGGCCGTTTGCCATGCCACCTCTCCCACCCCCCCCGGCATGGAGACGGCCACGCCAGGAATACCCAGCATGAGGGCTTCGGTAACGGCCGTTACGCCCGCCGAATAGGCCAAATGGTGCTGTGCCGTTGGCATCACATTCACACCCGACACCACCAAATCCACATCCTGCGACAAAAACCCCATCAGGGCATAAGAAACGCAGTCCGACGGCGTGGCACGGCAAACAATGGCCGAAGTGCCATCGTCAGGCAGGACAGACAGCCGCACGCGCATCGGCTCCTGAAACAACGTGCTGTCGGCCAGAGACCAATCGTTCTCGGGAACCAGCACTGTCACCTTGCCAAACAGACGTAATGCCCTGGCAAGTGGGGTTAACCCCGCAGCGGTATAGCCGTTATCATTGGTCAAGAGGATGTGCATGGTACTACTCCTGTCGCGCCCGCCCCGCAGAAACACAAATGCCAATCACAAGGAGGGCAGTGACAATTGAAAGAACAGAAAAAACGAACATGTTAGCTCCTGTACCCGATGTCTGTTTGACACCGGGTTTTGCTGGTTGACACAATTTGGTGGAGGAACGGCCGTTAACGGCCGTTCCTCCACCCCACTTTATTAACGCTTTGCCATCACCGGCAAATATTGTTGATACATTACTTCAATCTCATACACCGCCACCGTGCCGCTAATTTCGTGCGCCAACAGCAGCAGTGGATGACCCGTGGGACTGTCCTCAGCCGCCACAAACGCCACGCCCTCAGGGCTAATGTCTCCCCCCTCAGCCGAGGTGTAGCCGACAAAGTGCGGGGCATAGGGATGGGTCACGTCATAAATCATGATGCCGCCGACCCGTTCCAAACCGATAAAGGCGTAGGTACGGCCGTTTACCTGACCAACAGCCACCCCTTCCGGCTCAGCACCCTTGTCATCGCTGCGGCTGTCAAAGCTGCTGGCACCCCCGTTCGAGTTAAACCGATCCGGGATCAGGTCAGCCGTGATGCGGGCAATATCGTCGCCGCTGTCAAACACCAGGTTGCCATAGGCATCCCAAATGGAGAAGGAACGGGCACCATAGCTGTAAAGCTGGTCAACATCGCCATCTCCGTCCAGGTCGCCAAACTGGTTGCTGGTTTTAAGCCGCCCCAAATTGCCCGGTTCTTGCAAGGTAGCGGCATTGGGAAAGCGGGTTTCATCTAACGTTACGCCACCAATGCGCTCCTCCTCCGAAAAGCCATCATAATCACGGCTGTCCCCTTCGTTGGCCGTCACATAGTAGTGGCTGCCGTCGGCCGTGGCGTAGGAGGCAACGGCATCGGGCATGTAGCTGCCAAACACAGGCCAATTTTGGATGTTGATGCGTCCGGTTGCCTCACCTTCCACTTCGGGGCCATCTACATCGCTGGCATCCAGCCCGTTGCCTTCGCCAAAGCTGATGATGCCGAGGGTTGTGGTGGTGGGGTTGGGGTTAAGTGCCACGGTGCCGTCGCCGGGAATGGGTTCATCGAGCAGGCCAAAGTCGTTGTCATTGAGGACGGCTAAACGGCCGTTTGGCAGCAGCGTCAACCCCTCCGGCTTATCACCCGCCAAATACCCCAGCGAGGGCAAGTTGAATACCTTGCGCTTGTGTACCGGCTGAATCCCCAGAAACGCCAGATCATCCGGCAGATGCTGCTCCAGCGTCATGCCCGGCAGCAGCACCGGAGCCGAACCGCTGAGCAAGTTGGTTGCTCCCAGCAAGTCCATTTCAAAGACAAACTTTTTACCCGTTGCCCCAACGGCCGAGTCGCGCTCGACGACAAAGAACTTGCCGCCACCGGCATACACGGCATCGCCAATCTTGTCCACCTTGTCAGAACGATAGTCAGAGCCTTCAAGCAGGTAGACATATTCGGCCACGGGTGTGCCATCAGCGGGGTCAATCCCCAGCACGCGGATCACGTCCGAGTTATCGGAAGCGGCGCGGTTGGGATTTGCCAAAGGGGTTTGGATAAAGGCGTAGAGAATGCCGCTGTCGGTATCGAGAGCAATGGCTTCAAAACCGCGATTGCTGCGGCGGCTGGCGTATTCGGCGGGAAGGGTTTCGCTGCCATAGGTACCGACGGGTTGTGGTGGGTCAGCCAAAGCGGCCGTTCCCTGCGGCACATAGCGGGCAATGAGAACACCTTCGGGGCTAAAGTGGTAGATGGCGGGCCGATATTCGTCCACCATCCAAAAGTCGCCGTTGGGCGCCACGACAATCCCTTCCATATCCGCGCCCAGTTCGTCATAGGGCAGGGCATTGCCCAGCAGGTCAACGGGTTCTTCATCCACGCCGGGGATGTTGGGCAAGCCGGTGATAGGGGTTGTCCCATCGGGGCGCGTCAGGAAAATTTCGTCCAGAATGGCAATTTCACCGCTGGCCGGGTTGAGGCTAAAGCGAATGACGCGGGATTGGTAGTCAGGCAGGGCAAACGGCCGTTCATCTTGCCCATCATTATCCACATCCGTTGGTGCGCCATTTGGCCCCCGGTCGGGGATGGTGACAAAGTGATATTCGCCTGTGTCGGCATCCATCCCTTCAAACCACAGCCCCGACAACCCACCAAGCTTGATCGGCTGCCCACCCTCGGTCAGACCCAGGTCGGGCAAATTGGTCAACGGGTAATTTTGAATGGAAGCTGACCCCTGGCTGTGGTCTTTGTAGCCCAGCGGCAGAATGTCACGCACGGTGGCGGTGGCAATGTCCACCACGCCAAAGGCGTTGGCCTCTTGCAGCGTCACAAACGCGGTCGTGCCATCGGGGGAGATGGAGATGTATTCTGGCTCCACGTCCTGCGCCACGCTGCTGGTGATGGTAACGGTGGGAAAAATGCGAACACCGCGTGCCTGAAGCTCGGCGGAACGGCCGTTCCAGGCGGTAAAATCGGCCGTTGTCACCGTGGCATTCGCCACGCCATTGCTCAAATCAATGATGCTCACCGACCCTTCCGGGTCAACGGTGTAGGCATTATTTGGCTCACCTTCGTTTGCCACCAGCACCTTTTGGCCGTCGGGGGTAAAGGTAATCATGTCAGGCAAGGCACCTACCGGCACCGTCTGCAAAAATGCGCCATCGGCATCAAAAAAGACCGCTTGCCCCGGTACCTGCTTATCCAAAGCCTGCACGGCCGCCACCAGCAAGCCGTCATGAACGTCAACACTGTTGACGCCACCGCCATAGGTTGGCGAAATGGGAATCTGGCTGATGAGCGTGGGAGCAAGGGGATTGCTCACGTCGAGCAGATCAATCTTGACCTCAACGGCGTTGACAACATACAAACGCTGGCTGCCGGGGTCATGGGCAACAATTTCAGCGCCTCCTTCCCCAATGCCGCCGTCATACCGCCCCAACAGGCTAAGCGCCACGCGGTTGGTGGCGGTGGGGGTAATGACGGTTGTGTGTGGGGGGGCAGATGCGGGGGAAACGGCCGTTTCTCCATTTGCCAGTGCCATCATGGGGGCAAGGATAACAGCCAGGACAGTCACAATAACGATAGGCGTAGCCACAAACAGTGCGCTACGCCAAAACAGATTTTTTCTCAAAATGCAATATCCTCCATTTCTTCATTTGCCTAGAGGATACGGCACCCTGTTTAAGCGGTGGTCAACAGGATGTTAACGCTTGTGATCTGGGGAGTTAACAAATTGTTAGGTCTCAATCAAAAACACTTTGCAGTTCCAGAAGTTCAACTTCTGAGAGAAGTTGAACTTCTAAATCCCATTGTAGTTCCAGAAGTTCAACTTCTGAGAGAAGTTGAACTTCTAAATCCCAAGTCATTAACGAACGAACCCTTAACTTCTTGCATAGAAAACAAGAACTTTGGTCATCATGGTGGCTGGTAAGGAAAGAGACCTTGCCAGCCACCAGCCACTCACCACCACCTGTTTGCAGTTTGTCCGCGTCAGAGATGAGCCGGATACTATAGGACATTTGTCCTTCATAAGCAGGCATGTGACTATTCCTGGTTATAGTAAGAAGCATAATCTACACAAGAACTAGTGTGCCCTACAGTTGCACCAGCACAGGAGAACAAAGATGCCACTTTATCGTTTACTATCAGCCTTGGCCCTTATACTGACCACAGCCCTGCTAGCCAGCAAAGCCATTGCCATGCCCCCCGCCGTCACGCTGCCCAATGGTGACATTGCGACCCCACAAAATTATAAAGTTGCTTTTATTGGTGATTCGGGTGATGCACAGTCCTTTCAGGACGTGCTTGACCTTATTGTGGCCGAAGAGGCACAGTTGGTGCTGCACCAGGGCGATTTTGCCTACAGCAGCAACATCACGACCTGGGAAGCGCGTATCAATGACACGCTAGGGACAGCGTTTCCCTTTGTCGGGCCTGACGGAAACCACGATGACTGGTCAATCTATGTCCCGTTTTTTCAGGCACGTTTGGAAGCAATGGGGATTTCGCCCAACCCACTTGAGACTGGTGCAGATAATTTCACGTTTAACTACCAGGGTCTTGAAATTGTCTTTTCGCAGCAAGGGGGGAACCCAACTTTTATTGAAACAAGTTTGGCCGATGACAATCATATCTGGAAGATCTGTGGCTGGCACTACAATATGAACGCTATGCAAATTGGTAGTAAATCGGATCAGCAAGGTTGGGGTGATTATGAAACGTGTCGGGAGCAAGGGGCGATCATCGTAACGGGACATGAACACAGCTATGAGCGCACGCGCACGCTCACCAATATGACCTCCCAAATTATTGATGTTGCCTGCCCTGATGACCCCAGCACGCCGGATGCCGATGTGTGTGTCTCAAAGGGGCGCAGCCTGGCTATTGTTTCCGGTTTGGGTGGGCGTGGAATGCGGGATCAGAATCGCTGCTTGCCCTATACCTATCCCTATGGCTGCCAGGGGGAATGGGCCAAGGTGTATACGACAGACCAAACGCCGAATGGCACAGAGCAGTTTGGTGCCTTGTTTATTACGTTCTATGTGGATGGCGATCCTTACAGGGCGCGTGCTTATTTTAAGAATACGCTGGGGGAGGTGATTGATTCGTTTGATATCTATGCCACTGATGATGCTATGCCAGATTTGTCAATCACGCTGCCAGAGCCAACGCTTTTACTGAGCTGGCAAGATTTGGGAGATCACATTGACCACTATGAGATTTGGCGGAATGAGGCACCATATTTTGCGACGGGGGATGAAACGGCCGTTAATCTCAACAACAACCTCATTGCTACCACCCACGGCACACCGGTTACATTCCACGACGACACCGCCGGGTCAGACAGCAAAAACTATTTTTATCTTGTTGAAGTTGTGGGGGTAAATAATCAAACAACCTTCAAGGAAGTTGGCAAATTCAGCTATCAGATTTCGCCTGGGACAGGGTAATTTATTTTTAACAGGATTAGCAGGATACTCATGCCTGTCCCCTATCAAAAACTTCTCTGGTCATGGATGGGCCAACGTCTCGTCATCCAGCACATCGCGCACAGAATTGATGAGTTCTTCGGGGGTAAACGGTTTGCGTAGAAGGCGCACCGGGCGATCAAGGTTCAAATTTTGCGCCAGCACATCGCGGGTGTAGCCAGACATATACAAAATTTTGATGTCGGGGCGGGAAGCTCGCAGTGATTCGGCCAGTTCACGGCCGTTCATGCCTGGCATAATCACATCGGTCAGCAACAGATCAATGGTACCGGGGTAGGCATCGCTGAGGGTAATGGCTCCCATCGCGTCCTTGGCCGTCAGCAGTTGGTATCCCTGCTCTTCCAGCACCTCTTCCACCAGTTCCAGCACGCTTTCTTCGTCTTCGGCCAGCAAAATGGTTTCAGAACCGGTGGCCCACTTGCGGCTGTCATCGGTTGCAGCAACGGCCGTTTCTTCCTCACCCCCGGCCACCGGCAAATAAATGATAAATTTAGTCCCACTACCCGGCTGGCTCTCCACCACAATGCCCCCCTCGGCCTGTGCCACCACCCCCGTCACAATTGCCAGCCCCAGCCCCGTGCCTTGTCCCACCCCCTTGGTGGTAAAAAATGGCTCAAAAATACGCTGCAGCAGCAGCTCGTCCATCCCAATGCCCGTATCTTCCACCATCAGCACGGCGTATTCTCCGGGGGCTAAACGGCCGTTCATCGTCGGCATCCCGTCAACGGCGCGATGATGCTGCGTTCGCAACGTCAACGTCCCCCCCTGCGGCATCGCATCACGGGCGTTAATCGCCAAATTGAGAATCAGTTGACGCAGTTGATTGGGGTCAGCCTCCACCAGCCTGGGGTCACGCACCAACACCGTCTCAATTTTAATCTGCTCGCCAATAAGCCGCGTCACCATCTGCACCACATCATCAACCACTTCGTTCAGGCTTACCAGCCGTGGTTCCCACACCTGCTTGCGGCTAAAACTGAGCAACTGCTGCACCAGTTCGCTGGCCTGCAAGCTGGCCTTTTTCACCGCCTCGGCATAGCGGCGAGGGCGCATTTCCAACCCGGTGCGCTCGTGTAGCAGAAGGTCGGTGTAGCTGCGGATGACGGTCAAGACGTTGTTGAGGTCGTGGGCGACGCCACCGGTCAGCAGCCCCAGCGCTTCCATCTTTTGCGCCTGCCGAAACTCTTCTTCGAGCAGCCGCTGCTGGGTGGTGTCGCGCAGGGTGAGGATGGCACCAATGGCTTCTTGGGCCTGGTTACGCAGTTGCACGGCGGTAACATCAAAGGAACGGCCGTTTACCATCAACCGCCCCTGACGATCTGGCTGCGCCAATCGCCCCGCCAACCGCGCCCAACTGTCCACAAGCTGGTCAATGGGCTGCCCCACCAACTTCCGGGGAGAAGCATTGAGGAAGGAAACGGCCGTTTGATTCACATCCAGCACCCGGTTCTCCGCATCCAGCACAATCACCCCATCCTGCATATTCTCCAAAATCACATCACGAGCAATCGGCGTCAGCTCCAGCAACCGATAGCGCATAAAGCTCCACACCACCAGCAACCCGCCCAAGCTAATTGCCACCGGAATCAACCGCACCGGCGAATCCGGCATGGGAACGTTAAGATAGCCAGCCAAAATGGGTAGCACCATCGCTACCACCAGCGCCCGCACCTGCGCCCGATACACCTCCGGCGCTCGCCCCATCGCCTGTAGCAACAGATAAACCGAGGCAATCGTGACCAAATACACCCAGGCCACATGGACAAAGCTCCAGCCGCCAAACCCCACCGAGCGCACGTCATAAATCGGTGCCGGCCCCACATATTCGCTGACCCAAATAAGCTGCAATGGTTCGTTAAAAATGGCAAAAAGCACGCTCAGAACCGGCACCACAAGCAGCAAAATCGTGTTACGCCACGTCAGCAGTTCGTCACGCCGGGCATAAACCAGGGCAAAAATAAGCCACAGCACCGGCACAATGACATCGCCGGTGATAAATTGGAAGCGGTGCCAGACAAATTTGGTGGGCAGGGTGGAATCAATGATTTCGAGGACGTATAGAAAAGTCGCGGCGGCCATCATGGCGACCAGTGCCGAGGCATAGCGAGTCAGCCGGGTGTGCTTGTAGCTCCAGAGAATAACGGCCGTTATCGCCGAAATTGCTCCATTTAAAATCAAGATCGCCGTAATCAGCGGTCGCAAAATAACCATACTTGCTTTTATCCGGTAAAATTAGACGGTATGCGAGCAGACCGACTTCTATCAATATTAATGCTTTTGCAAACAAAAGGCCAGATGACCGCCCAGCAATTGGGCGACAAACTGGAAGTCTCCACCCGCACCATCTACCGCGACCTAGACGCGCTCAGTGCCGCCGGGGTGCCTGTGTACGCCGAGCGCGGCCCCAACGGCGGCTGTCTGCTGCTGGAAAGCTACCGCACCAACCTCACGGGGCTGAATGAAAACGAAGTGCGGGCGCTATTTATGTTTACAGTGCCGGGGCTGGTGGCTGATTTGGGGGTGGAAAAAGAATCCGAGGCCGCGCTGCGAAAATTAACGGCCGCTTTGCCCCTGCCCTTTCAACAAAATGCCGCCGCCGTGCAGCAGCGACTGCACCTCGACCCCGCTCCCTGGTTCCAGCCGGCCGAACCCGTCCCCTACCTGCGGCTGCTGCAAGAGGCCATCTGGACAGAGCAGCGGGTGCGTATGCAGTACCGCCGCAGTGATGGGCAGTGGGTTAAACGGCTCATTGACCCTTACGGGCTGGTTGCCAAAGCCAGCACATGGTATGTGGTGGCGGGCGGGCAGTTTACACAAGTATTCCGGGTGTCGCGGATTATGGAAGCGGAGATGACAAACGGCCGTTTTACCCGCCCCACCCATTTCGATCTGCCAACATTTTGGCAAAGCTGGTCAGAGCAGATAGAACAGCGACGGGAAAAGATTAGCGTGACGCTGGCCGCATCCCCCGCCGGCGTCGTCCTCCTCAGCCATCTACTTGGTGACGCCATTCACCCGCTTCTGGCCGCCGCAGCCAGCGACGACCGAGGCTGGCTGCATCTCACCCTGTCGTTTGCCTCTTTGGAGGAGGCTGCACAGCAGTTGATGGGGTTGGGAACGGCCGTTGACATCCTCACCCCGCCCACCCTGCGCCACCACATCCACCACCTCGCCACCCAGCTTGTGCAGCAGTATACAAAGCCCCGCTGATAATTGGAGATTGGAGATTGGTGAAGGTTCACCATCTCCAATCTCCAATCCCCAATCCCCCTTTACCACCGCATTCCTTAATCAATTCCACAACATACTTGCCTCCCACCCCACTTTTTGGATAATCATAGCCAAGCACTGGTCAGCAAACTGCCGGGCTAAAAAATCCTGAAAAAGAGTGAAGTATGACTGGAAAAAATAGCAAATCAATGTACAAACGAAAGCTGTGGTACGCTTGGGGTGTTCATCTCTTCACAGCAACGGGAGCGGTTTGGGGTTTACTAGCCATCATCGCCATTATGGAAGCACGGTGGCAAGCCGCCTTTATCTGGTTGGTCATCGCCGTCGTCGTTGATAGTGTTGACGGGGTATTAGCCCGTTACTTTCAAGTCAAGGGCATGTTGCCCGGCTTTGATGGGGGGCTGCTAGACAACATCATAGATTACCAAACCTATGTTGTAGCCCCTGCCCTACTGCTTTACCGGGCAGATCTGCTGCCCGGCATTTTTGCCGTGATTGCCCCAAGTCTGGTCGTTCTAGCCTCAGCCTATCAATTTTCCCAGACAGATGCCAAGACAGAAGACCACTTTTTTACTGGCTTCCCCTCATACTGGAACGTCGTTGTCTTTTATCTATTTATGCTAGAGCTTCATCCGGTTGCCAATTTATTAGCTATCTTGCTCTGCACCTATCTCATCTTCGTTCCCATCAAATACGTTTATCCCTCACGCACTACCCGCTTCCAGCGCACCACGGTGCTGCTGGGCGTTATTTGGGGTGGCATGTTGCTTGTGGCACTGGCACAGTATCCCATTATCCGCCAAGGACTAATTTGGGGGTCGCTTCTCTACGTGGCCTACTACGTGGGGCTAAGCGTCTATTTAACTAACGAAAGCAAGGAATCGCAGCAGTTTAGCTAAACAAACAACAAGCCAGATGCGTTGCACCGGCTGCGGTGCAACGCACATCATTCACGACACTAACGCTCTTCGTCCCAAAAGGCAAAAAATTCGCCAATTGAGCGGCGGAAATAGTTGTGGCGGATAGCCCCGGCAAAAACGGGAGCCGATGATAGCGTGACCATGTTTGGCAGGCGGCGTTCTAGCGGCAGTGGCACTGTGTCGGTGCTAACAATCTCCCGAATTTGCGGAATGGCACCCAGTCGCTCCTTGGCTTTGCCCAAAAAGAGACCATGTGTACATACAATGTAAATATCTTCCACGCCGTTATCCAGCAGCAAACGACATAATTCTACCACCGTTCCCCCGGTAGCAATTTCGTCGTCGTGGATGATAGCGCGTTTAAAGCCACGCACCTGTCGCCCCACCAGCCCGCCAATATGAACGTTGCTATCAGACAAGCGGGTTTTGTAGGCGGCGGCTACAGGCAGCCCTAACGATTCGGCAAATCGGCCGGCCGATTTGGCACTTCCCACATCTGGCGCAACCACCACTGTATCGGCCGGGTCAAACTGGTGCTGCTGGAAATAATCTACAAACAACCCCCGCGCCGTTAGCGGGTCGGCCGGCACGCTAAAAAAGCCGTGCGTCTGCGCCGAATGCAGCCGCATCGTCATCACATGGGTTGCCCCGGCCGTTTTTAACAGGTCAGCCACCAGCCGCGCCGTAATCGAGATGCGCGGCGCATCTTTTTTGTCAGAGCGGGCGTAGGAGAAGTAAGGGATGATGGCGTGAACCTCGCGGGCAGCCGCTCCCTTGGCAATGTCCAGCATCATCAGCAGTTCGACTAAATGGTCACTCACTGGTGGCACCAACGACTGGACGATATATACCTTGCGGCTGCGGACGCTGGCACCAAGCTGTACATAAAGATTGTCGTTACTAAAGCGGGCAACGTGGGTTTCAGCCAGGGGAATACCCAGCAAATCGGCAATATTCTGCGCCAGCTCCGGGTTGGATCGTCCGCTAAATAACCGTACATCTTCTGGATCAAGTGGTTCAGTAAAAATGTCCATTTTCCGTTCTTCCCCTGTCAAGCTGCCTCCTGCTCAGCGGCAACCTGGTCGGTCACTTGCACCAGCACTTCATATGGTTGGGCACCGGAAACGAGGTATTTGTTGGCAAAAACCAGGGCGGGTACACCAGAGAGGCCGTAGTGAAAGGCTTGTTGGATGTCGGCAGTAACGGCCGTTTCCCACACCCCCTCACCCGCCAAAGCCGCCAAAAACGGCTCCCGCGTCAGCCCCACCCGCTCGGCAATCCCGGCCAACACCCCCACATCCTCAATAGCTTGCCCCTCCTGCCAATAGGCTCGGAAGACAGCGTTGTGATACGCCTCCCCCACCCCCATCTCCTCGGCATACTTTGCCCCAATCAACGCCGGCCGACTATCCACCCCAAACGGGCCAGCATTAATCTCCACCCCATACTGCTCCCGCGCCATCGCCTCAAAACGGGGCCGCGCCGCCAAAATCCGCGCCTTGTACTCTGGCGAAATTGGCGGAGACCCCTGTGGCCGCAGTTCAAACGACCGCCAACGCACCGCCACCCCATGCGACTCCTTTAGCTTCTCCAAACTGGAGGAGACTAAAAAGCAATACGGTCAAACATAATCTGACCAAACATCAATGTAAATCTGATTCTTGTCCATTGTTCCCTCACGTAAGACAAGATTGAGAGATTAGGAGACTAATCTCCCAATCTCCCAATCCCCTACACAAATGCCGCCTCTACCGCCAACGCTCTGCGCAACCGCCGTTTATAAAGCAGGCGCGGTATTTCCACCACACCAAAGCGAGCCAAATGTGGCGTTTGGAACTGCACATCCAGCAGTTGGAACCCTCGTTCCCGCAGCCGCATCACCAGTGCTGCCAATGCCACCTTGCTCGCGTCCGTCTCCCGACTAAACATGCTTTCCCCGGCAAACAACCCGCGAATTGCCACCCCGTATAGCCCACCTACCAGCACCCCATTGCGCCACGCCTCCACCGAATGCGCCAGGCCATACCGATGCAGGAGGGTGTAAACCTGCACAAACTCTTCGCTAATCCAGGTCGTTGTACGGCCCGGTGCTGGCGCACCACATGCCCGCATTACCTGCTCAAAAGCGGTGCTGTACCGTACTTCAAACCTGTTGTGCTTGATGGTTCTCTGCAACGAGCGTGGCATATGGAAAGATTCTAACGGCAGCACGGCACGCGGGTCAGGATCATACCAGTGAATCTGGCCGTCACCGTGCGCCATGGGAAAAATGCCCTGGCAATAGGCAGAGACAAGCAAATCGGGCGTCAGCGTCATGAACAGGTGATTGTATAGGGGGAAAGCGGTTTTGTCTAAGGAACGAGGATTAAATAAGTTGCGCAAGAAGTTCAACTTCTCAGAAGAAGTTGAACTTCTAAATGGGCAAGTTATTTAATTTCCATTCCTAAGGGTCTGTCCAGAAACAAGTAAGACAGTTTTACACTAGATACCAGTCAAACTTCTGATAAATCATCTAAGGAACGAGGATTAAATAAGTGGCGCAAGAAGTTCAACTTCTCAGAAGAAGTTGAACTTCTAAATGGACAGTTATTTAATTCCCATTCCTAAGTTATTCGTGGACGGACCCTAAGGATGAGCGGAGCCAAGGTCTATGACAACTTTCGCGCACTCAGGTCAATTAGTCCACTGGTCGAATTTCGCCGCTACGCTAGAATACTGCCAACAGGAAAAATGCTGCCCTCTTGGCAGCATTTAGCAAGAGGAAAGAGAAACAGGAGGAAGTGATGAAAATTCTGCGGCGACTCATTGGTATTATCTTGTTGTTGGGTGCCTTGTTGGGCATTGCACTCAGTGTTGGTGGGGTCATGTACGGCCGGCAGGCCATTGACCTGGCAGGGCAAGGCATTGACAACTCCTTGCTTTTAGCTGGCGACAGCTTGGTAGCGGTGGAAAACACGCTGCTGCTTGCCAAATCTTCCGTGGCTGATGTCAATACGAGCATGGTGACGGTGCAGAAAACGGCCAACGATGTTGCCAATACGGTTAATGACACTCGGCCCTTGCTACAAACGGTCAACACCGTTGCCACTCAGGATGTTCCATCCAGCATTGAAGCCGTGCAGGAAGCGGTACCCAACATTGTTGAGGTAGCCGGTGTGGTTGATACTACCCTCACCAGCCTCAGCAAATTTAGCAACAATCAAACCATTCCCGTTCCCATTCCATCACTCGGTTTTGGGTTAATGCCCGTGGAGCTTGAAATCCCCTTTAGCTTTGATTTGGGCATTGACTATAAGCCGGCCGTCCCCTTTGATTCCGCCGTTGAGCAGGTTGGCAGCAGCCTGGATGGGCTGCCTGACCGGCTGCGGACACTGGAAAAAGATTTGCTTGTAGCCGATGCCAACATGGCACTGATCAGTGCCGACATCCTCAATGTGTCTGTTGACCTGGGTACCATTAACCAGCGCATTGCTGAAATCAGCCCGCTGCTCGATGAATACATCCGCATCGTCAACCAGGTGAAAGACGCTTTGGGCGATGTGCGGACGCAGATTGCCGCCCAACTCGACACGGCCAAGCTCGTTATCCTTATCATCATGATCTGGATTGGGCTGGGGAATTTGGCTCCGCTTTACCTGGGGTTGGAACTGGTTACTGGCCGGCGTGACCCGAAGGATGTGTCGGAAGCGATGGCCGACAAGTTGGAAGCGTTGGAAGACAAGATTGAAGCAGTTGAGGCAGAAGTCGAGGACAACAACGCTTAAGGAATGGAAATTACATAACTTGCCCATTTAGAAGTTCAACTTCTGAGAGAAGTTGAACTTCTGAGAGAACTTGGGATTTAGAAGTTCAACTTCTGAGAGAAGTTGAACTTCTGGAACTGCAAAGTTATGTTTGATTGAACCCTAAGCGTTCCATCAAAAACAACTTTGGAGATTAGAATAATTGGGGGCGCAGCGCGTGGTACGTAAGAAAGTGGTTTTACGCGCCCTGCGCCGTGTTGTTGTCTGCCAAATTTGGCAAACAACCAGTTTCCGCAGGGCAGGTGTGAGTGTCGCGGGTGCTGGTGAATAGGGGCTGCCGCTACTTTCTTCATTAAATCTTTATAACAGTATCGTATTCTGGACGAATAATGATGAAGCAACGGATTTTGATTGCCGAAGATGATGTAAAAACAGCAACGCTGGTGCGGCTGTATTTGGAGAAGAATGGGTATGAAGTAACGGCCGTTCATGACGGCCTCTCTGCCCTCGACCATGTTCGCAGCCAGCAGCCAGATCTGATTTTGCTCGATGTGATGATGCCCCATGTGGATGGGCTGGACGTATGCCGCATCTTACGCGGCGACGAAATGACCAGAGAGATACCGATTATCATGCTCACGGCTCGCTCCACCGAAAACGACTTGCTGTTAGGGCTGGATTTGGGAGCGGATGATTACATCACCAAACCGTTTAGCCCGCGTGAAGTTGTAGCGCGGGTACGCACCGTGCTGCGACGCGCCACGCCCGGTGCCAGCAACCAGCAAGCCGAAGAGTTGGTCTACGACGATCTGCATGTCAACTTCACGCGCCACGAGGTGCATGTGGGCGAAGAACAAGTGTACTTGACACCCAAAGAGTTTCGGCTACTGGAAGTTCTGATGCGCGAACCCAACCGGGTTTTTCCCCGTGGCGATTTGGTAGAGAAGGCATTTGGTATCAATTACGATGGGCTGGATCGCACCGTTGACGTGCATGTGATGAAGCTGCGGAAAAAGATTGAACAAGATGCCGCCAACCCGCGTTATATCCACACGGTGTATGGCATCGGCTACAAGTTTGCCTCATGACTCGTATTCGTCTTCGCACCCGTATTTTTTTAACCCTGCTGGGTACCATGATTTTGGCGGTGCTGCTGGTGTCTGTATTGGCACGGCGCGGCACTGAAAATGAGTTCAACCGCTTTTTGGCGCGGAATTTTCAGCGTGATCAGGCGGTTATTGCCCAGCTTTTGGAAGAGCAACTGCGGCAAGGCGGGGTAGGTGATGCACAGCAGCTTGCAGAAATGGTGGGGGAGGTTTACCATGTCCCGGTCACAATCGTGGACGAAAATGGGCAAATTCTTGTGGCATCACACCCCGGTGATGTGGGGCAGGTTGTGACGTTGGATAACCAGGGGTTGGATAATCAGGAAAAACGGCCGTTTTCCCCCCACGACCCCATCCAATATCGCCTCGACAGCAACGGCCACATTCAGTTCACTCCGCCCGAAATTCCCGCAGGGGCATTCCGCGCCCCAGGGCGTGGCTTCCAGGTCGGCACCCCATCCACCCCCAACTCGGACAACCAACAGACCTTTATTGGCTCCCTCAACCGCTTCTTTTGGACTATTGCCCTGGGCGCAGTTCTCATTGCCGGGGTAGCCGGGCTGTGGCTGGCGCAGCGCATTTTACAACCTGTGCAGGCACTCACGGTGGCCGCACACAAAATGGCCGAAGGCGACCTGGGGCAGCGTGTCAATGTCACCAACCAGGATGAGCTGGGTGAACTTAGCCGCTCATTCAACCACATGGCCTCCGGTTTGCAAAAGCAGGAAACGCTGCGCCGCAACATGGTCTCGGACATTGCCCACGAACTGCGCACGCCGCTTTCCAACATTCGCGGCTACTTAGAGGCATTGCAAGACGGCATTTTGGAAGCCGACGAGGTGACAATCAACTCGTTACACGAAGAATCGCTGCTGCTAAACCATCTTATTGAAGATTTGCAAGAACTGTCGCTGGCCGAGGCGGGGCAACTGCGGCTGGAACCCCATGTGTGTGATGTGGGTAGCCTGGCGGCGCAGGCGGTGCAAAGTGTGCAGCTTGCGGCAGCAGAAAAGGAAATCACCCTGGTGCTCGATCTGCCTGCCGCGCTGCCAGAGGCGTGGGCAGATGCGGAGCGGGTGCTGCAAATTTTGCGGAATTTATTACAAAACGCGGTGGCCTATACGCCACAGGGGGGAACGGTGACAACAACGGCCGTTTGTGCAACGTCCCCTGCTGCCCCCCCCACCATCGAAGTTGCCATCCGCGACACCGGCCCCGGTATTGCCCCCGAACACCTCTCCCACCTGTTTGACCGCTTTTACCGCGCCGACAAATCGCGCAACCGCGCCACCGGCGGCACGGGGCTAGGGCTGGCAATTACCAAGGCATTATTGGATTTACAAAACGGCCGTATTTGGGTCACATCCACTCTGGGGGAAGGCAGCACCTTTACCTTTTCACTGCCAAGAGCAGAGGGTGAGAATTAAAGAACTAATAGTGATACCGAGCCTGTCAAAACTCAATTCTGTCATCTTGCACCACACAACTTTCCGGCGAAATAATTTCGACAACCATATCTTCATCTACCCACTCAATAAACGCCTCAAACGTTTCCAATCGAAGTACAACATCGCCCGATTTTTGTAATGCCTGGAGCAATTTTTGGCGCAAACACGGCTCATTCGCCACCCGCTCTGGCAGTGACACAATAATTTGTTCTTCCAACTCAGCCGCCGCTTGCTTATCAATCATCACGTGATACCCGCTACCTACAGTATCACACCCCCCCCAGTGAATGAAAACGTAGCCGAGGATTGGAATCCTCGGCTACCATTCAGTTTACAGGATTTCCAAGCCTAATCCTGAGAAATCCTGTCCCCAAAAAGGCTTACCCCACTACAATTCCCGGTTGCGGATGAGGCGGAAGGCGGGGTAGATGTAATCCTTGCGGCTGCCGTCATGACGCACCACCCCAGCATTACGCATCCAGTCTGACCAGGCAAACCAGATGACAACCGGCACCTGCGCCCGGTGGCGTTCCTGCACGTGACGGTAAACATCGGCCATGTAGTCACCAATTTCGCGGTACCACTGCGGCCCAATTTCGTTGTCGTCGGCCACGCCAATTTCGGTAATCCAGAGCGGAAGCTGGGGAAACGCCTGTTTGTAAATGGCAAAAGCATCGGCCAGGGTGCCAAACTTGCTGCCCCAGTCAAACGGAGCTTTGGTAGCCCAGCGGGTGTAGGGGTGAATGCCAACCGCATCCACTAGCAAATCGCCACCTAGTGCCACCTGGGTACGCTGCAAATAGGCCACCGTTTCTTCTGGCCCCGTTGCCATGCCATTAAAGATAATGGGCGACTGCAGCGACTCGGCGCGAATGGCATTGGCGACTTTTTGCAGAATGAGGGCGTAATTTTCCGGTTCGACAAAGACAGAAGCAGGGTTATTGCGCTTGTCGCCTTCGTTCCAGATTTGGTAGGCCACGCCTGCGCCATATTTGCTGTAGCGGCGGGCAATCTGGCGGGCAGCATCGGCGAGCTGATCGGCATAGCCAGCCCAATTGCCATTGCCCGTCCACGGGCCAATCCCCCAGATGGTTTCCTGGTTGAGCACAATAAGCGATTTGGTGCCTTGCTGCTGGTAGGCGCGAATGATGGAGTCGTATTGGGCAAAGGCGGTGGCGATGGTGCGGGCGGCGGGGTTGGGGCGGGCATCAACCTTGAAAACAAAGCGCACCCAGTCCAGCCCCTTCAAATCATCATTGTCCATCGGGTTGGAGTTGGGCGCGTCGGGGTTGACGTTCATGCCGGTTTGCAGGCGGGCGGGCGCACCGGCAGCGGGGTTGGTAACGCGGCGGGTGGAGTGGTAGAAGATAGCCGAGCGGATGATTTGCCAGAGCGACTGCCCGGCAACGCCGTACCGCTGTTGGAGGGAGGCTTGCTGACCGGGAAGCAGCCAGGGGTCGTTGATACGGTAATCATCGCCGTCCTTGGCGACAATTAGCACCCAATGCTGGTCGTTGTCGGTGTAGGGGGTGGCAGTGGTGAAATCTACGTGGACGGAGACGGGGTTGCCGGCCGACAAGCTGGCATCAATGTAGCGAATAAGGTCGGGCTGCGAGGTCATCAGGCCGTCGTAGATGATGTCGCTGTAAACATCGGTGAGGGCTTTCCACTTGGTCAGGTAGAGGTCGAGGAAGCCGCCGCTGCTGACCATGGCATCATTGAGACGGCGGGGGTCGGTGGCGTGGCCGAGGGCGGTGGCGGTCATGGCAAAGCAGGTGAGCAGACAGCCCCATTCGCCAATGGTTTTGCTGGAACCGGCGTGGCCGAGCCGCTTATCGGCCCAAAGGGGGTCGCGCTGGGACATGGGAGAGGCGAGAGAGGGCATGGTGGGAGTAGGAACAGTGATGCGGAGGAAGATAAGGTGGCCGAACGGGTTGCCGCTGGGGTCGTGAAGCCGCCAGTCGCCGTAGTAGCTGCCGGGAGTGGGTGGAGCTTGCAGGGTGACGCTGAGGTCGGTTTCGCTGTTGGGGGGGGTAACGGCCGTTAATTCCACCCTTGTCCCATTCGTCATCGCCGTGCCGCCCACAAAGCGGAGCGAAAAACCGGGTTCCCAAGCCACGCTGCCGTTGTTGAGAACGCGCCACGTTTTGGTAAAGCCCGCCCCTGGTTCAATGGGTGTGTCGTCGGGAATGGTCACATCGGCAATAAATTTGGCATCGGGCGTGCCGCTGGCAGCCGGTTTGACAGCCACAATGCGGGCGTAGATGATGTCGCCAAAGAGGGTGCCGCTGGCGTTGGCAAAGCGAAAATCCCAGTAAAAAGTGCCGCTGCGGTTGGGGACGGTGAGATTGACCGAGATTTCGGCCTGCTGGCCGGGCTGGGTGGGGGGCAAGGGAACGGATTGCGCCGTTCCCCCGGTGCCGCCGACAAAGCGAAGGGTGAAGCCGTTGCCCCAGGGCTGGCTGCCGTTGTTTTCGACGCGCCACGTTTTGGTGAAAGTCTGGTTGAAAGGAAGCGGGGTATCGTCGGGTATGGTGACATCGCTGATAAAACGGCCGTTTAATGGCCGCAGCACCCGAAAAGCCCGGCGATCCGGCTCTTCCATGGGGAAGCGGGTGGGAGCAGCTTCCCGCGCTGCTCGCCGTTCGCCGGGAACGGCCACAGCTTCTTCCGCCTCGAACACATCCGCAGCGGGCTGGGGGCGGGTGGCCCATTCGGTCAGCGGCTCAATGAGCTTGGCAAGCTGCCGCCCCACGCCGCCGGAACCGCGCCCCAGCATCCACAGGGCCGCGCCGACGATTTCGGGGTGCTGGTCGTAAAAATCGGCCACGGCCTCCACGTCGGCCAACGCTTGTTCGCTGGAACTGGGCAGCCGGTTGTGGGTCCAGCCGAGTTGGGTGATGTAGAGCGAGGGGCGTGGGATCTGATGGTCGTCACAGGTTTGCAGCAGTTTGGTAAAACGGCCGATGTGGTCGCCGCGCATAAACCAAATGTCGCGGGTTTTGAGGCTGAATTCTTGCAACGCCACGCCGAGCTGGTCGGGGTGCTGCTGGCACAGCTCAAAGTAGCGCAGCCAGCCGCCGCTGCCCCAGGTAGCGGGGTCGGGTGCGCCCGCGCCAAAGCCACCGGCCAGCGTTTTATACCCTTCGGCCAGGGCAAGCTGGGCAAGGTGGACGGAAAAGTGACCTAGCCAGTCGGCAAACGGCCGTTCGCCGCGAGGACGGTCTACCAGTTCGAGCCAAACGTGGGCTTTGTCCAGGTCGGCCGGCAGGGCAGCGCGGTGCTTTTGCCAGTGGGCGACGGCAGCCGCTTCGGGGGTCAGCTCATAGTCAGGTTCAGCAAAGCCCCCTTGCCGCCCCAGCCGGTCACGGCGAAAGATGATAGTGTGGCCGACGTGCGGCTCGGCGGTGGCGAAGGCTTGGGCCTGGGCCAGGGTGGCTTCATCGTCGGTGATTTGGACAAAGAAGGGAACCCCTGCTTGGTGAAAGGTTTGCATCCAGGTGCCGACGGATTTGCTGCTGCTACCGGGGTTAATGTGGAACCCGATTTTTGACATAGGTTTATGCTCCTTGGCGCATAGAGATTGGGAGATTGGAGATTGGGAGATTAGAGATTAACTGGTCTCCAATTTTTTATGATGGCTTACCAATAATGTGCGAATGATAAACGGCCGTTTGTATTTGCGCTGTAAAATAGTTTAGTTTCCTGGCGATTGTGGGGAAAACGGTGAAGATGGGTGGGGAAAACGGCCGTTTTGCCTATAATTCTCCATCAAAAAAGGAACATGTACCCGATGACACTTAACATTTTGCTGCTTAACGGCCCCAACCTCAATTTATTGGGAACCCGCGAAAAATCTATCTACGGCTCTGATACCCTTACCACCATTACCGCTAACCTGCATGCCTATGCCGAAACAAAAGGGGTGGAACTGCGCGATTTTCAATCCAACAGCGAAGGGGCGCTGATTGACGCCATTCATGAGGCTCGCCATTGGGCCGATGGCATCATTTTCAACGCCGGAGCCTACACCCATACCAGCATCGCCCTACGTGATGCCATTGCCGGGGTTGCCTTGCCCGTTGTCGAGGTTCATCTCTCAAACGTCCACGCCCGTGAAGCGTTTCGCCATCATTCAATGATTAGTGCTGTTTGCCTGGGTGTCATCGCCGGGTTTGGCCGCGACAGCTACTTTCTGGGGCTGGATGCGCTGGTGCGCAAGCTCAACGGGTAATTAACGCATCAAGTGCTTGCAGATAGCAAGTAACAGGTGGCAAGTCTTGTCAGCAAACAAGACTTGCCACTTGTTACTTGTCACTTACTACGGCTTGTTTTTTTACGCTTTGCCGCTGGCCTGGTTTTGTGGGATGGAGATGCTCCGTTGATTTTGGTAATGGCCGGAACGGCCGTAAATACCACCTGATCATCCTCCCGCTTGCTCTGCCAATAGGCCCAGCCAAAGCCAGCCAGGCACAAAACCGCCACCACCCATACGCCAAAACCAATGGGCTGCCCAGGAACACGGAATTGCACCACAATCGGGGCAATAATGAGCGCCACCAGGTTGATAACCTTGATCATCGGATTTAGTGCCGGACCAGAAGTATCTTTGAATGGATCCCCCACTGTGTCGCCCACAACGGCCGCTTTGTGGTTGTCCGACCCCTTGCCGCCAAGATTGCCTTCCTCAATATACTTTTTGGCATTGTCCCACGCCCCACCCGCGTTGGACTGGAATACCGCCATAAGCTGCCCGGAAAGGATGATCCCGGCCAGGAAACCGCCCAACGCCTCAACGCCCAGCAGGAAACCCACCAGAATCGTCACCGTGACGGCAATGAGACCGAGGCTAATAAGCTCTTTTTGCGCCGCTGTGGTGGAAATTTGCACCGCCCGCGCATAGTCGGGCAGCACCTTGCCTTCCATCAGCCCCGGAATGCGGAACTGCCGCCGCACTTCGGCCACAATTTGGGCAGCAGCGCGGGAAACGGCGCGAATTGCCAGGGCCGAGAACAGAAACGGTACGGCTCCGCCCAGCAGTAGCCCGATAAACACGGCTGGCGAAGCGACGTTGATGCCGCTGATCGGTGTTTGCCCCAGATTAATTTGCACCTTGCCCACATCGGTCAGGTAGGAGCCAAACAGGGCAACGGCGGCAATGACGGCCGAACCGATGGCGATCCCCTTGGTCACGGCCTTGGTGGTATTGCCCACAGCGTCCAAATCGTCCATGATGGCGCGGGCTTGCTTGTTTAACTGAGCCATTTCGCCAATGCCGTTGGCGTTGTCGGAAATGGGGCCAAAGCTGTCCATGGAGATTGTGTTGCCGGTGAGGGTCAACATGCCGATGCCTGTGAGAGCGACGCCGTAGAGAACGGCCGTTAATTGCACCGCCGGGTCAGTCGAATAGCCACCATAAATGACCACCGAAGCCAAAATCGAAGCCGCAATCACCACCACCGCCCACACGCTCGACTCCATCCCCAGCGCCAGCCCCGACAAAATCGTCGTCGCCGGCCCGCTGACCGTTTGCTTGCTCACCTCCTGCACCGGAGCAAAGTGGGTCGAGGTAAAATACTCCGTCACCTTGTCCAGCACCACCGCCAGCACCAGCCCCGCCATCGTCGCCCAAAACGGCCGCCAATCGCCCAGATAAAAGACGGTCACGGCAGCAAAACCAATGGCCGACACCACCGCCGCCAGATAAAACCCCCGATTCATCGCCCCCATTGCATCCCGCTTGGTCTCGTCCGTCCGCACCACCGTGTTGCCAATGAGCGAGGCGATGACCCCGATGCCGCGCAAAATGAGCGGGAAAACGACAAAGCGCATGTCAATGGCACCATCTGACCCAGAAGCGGCCGTTCCCAGCACAATCCCCAGGATGAGTGCCGAGACAATGGTCACTTCAAAGCTCTCAAATACATCGGCCGCCATCCCGGCACAGTCACCCACATTGTCGCCTACCAGGTCAGCAATAACCGCCGCATTGCGCGGGTCATCTTCAGGGACACCCGCTTCCACCTTCCCCACCAAATCGGCCCCCACGTCCGCCGCCTTGGTGTAAATGCCGCCGCCAACGCGCATAAACAGGGCAATCAGCGACCCGCCAAAACCAAACCCCAGCAGGGCATCGGGCGCGGCCACGCCAAACACCATAAAAATGAGCGTGCCGCCCAGCAGCCCCAGCCCCACCGTCAACATGCCCGTCACAGTGCCAGAGCGATACGCCGTTTGCAGTGCCGGGTTGTAGCCTTTCAGCGAAGCCGCCGCCACGCGCACGTTGCCTTCAACGGCCACATTCATCCCCACATAACCAACGGTGTAGGAAAAAACAGAACCCATGAGAAAGGCCACCGCCCGCCCAATGGCAACGACCAGGGTAGCATTTGCCCCAAACAGATGGTTGGCTTCGGTCGTTGGCTCCACTACCCACACGCTGGCCGCCAGCAGCACCGTTAACACGGCAATCAGCACACGAATGGTGCGGAACTGCTGCCCCAGGTAGGCATTGGCCCCCGACTTGATAAACCCCCAAACCTCGCGCATTTTGTCCGTGCCAGTTTCCTGACTCAAAATTTGCTGCCGCAGCCAAAACGCATATCCAATCCCCAACAGCGAGATGATGAGGACGACAATGACGGCACTGATCTCAAAACCGGTCAAATTTTCTAACCCACGCATGAACCACATTCCTTTTGATGTTCAAATGACATAGCACCGTGGCATAAAAAATATCGCAGAGCCGACAGCTTTTTGCCAACCTGCGATATCTTGTATCCAGTGAGCCAGAATCCCGGATTATATCAAATTTGTATTTTTGTCTATATTTTGCTGTCTAACGAAAAATGAGTTCCCCCGGCTGGGTAGCATCAAATGTCACCGTCTTTTGCGCCCCGTTTTCCCGCTGGGTCTCCGGCGTCTGGAAATAAATGGTGGCCGTTAACTCATAAATCGTCGTTGGCTCCCGGTCGCGCAGGTGCATAGTAAGGGTGAAGTTGGTCGAGTTCGGCTCGATGACATTGAGTGAACCAGCTAGTTCGCCCCGTTCGTTGAGGACATTGACTTCGATAGACGGCCGTTCCACAAACGGCGATAAATCAAACCCCACCGCCACCCGCCGGCCGTCGGGGTACACATACAGCCCCAGCTGCTTAATCTTCACATCCCGTGGCGACTGCGCCAGCGGGTCATCAAAAAAAGTAATATTGGTCATTCAAACAGTGCCATGTTAACGTTGGATTTCAACCAGCCGCCCCGAAATAAATTTATGCAGAATACTGCTCATCAACATTTGATAAGGTATGCCTTCTTCCAAAGCCCGCTTTTGAAGCGCTTCTAAATCCTTTTTGGAGAGATGAATATCAACCCGTGCCTCTTTCTTAAAAGTTGCAGCAGCATAGTTTTGATACCGTTTTATCTCCTCCTCTTCATTTGCGACTGATTCCCACTCTCCGCGCTCAAATGAATCCAGCATTTCCTGTTCTTCTTTATCGAGCTGTATCATAATTTTTTTACCTGAGATACTGCTTCGTTGCCTTTCGACTGGGAATAATTGTTTTCAGAAAGATTTCCCTTTCTGACTCAACGAAAGGAACCAAATAAGCATAGTCATTGATGGCGACAACAAACATTTTCTGATGGGCATATCTTTCCTGATTAGGATGTAACACAACTGCTAACACCTGCCCTTGCTGTATATGAAACACAATTTCCTCAAAAGAAATTCCTCGTTATTGCTGTAGTTTGATGTTCTTTTCATTGTTCCAGGAAAAGTATTTCATAAGCATAAACTAGCATAACGTGGCCTCAATGACAACAGCTATTTACGCTCTTCAAAATTTGCGCCAGCAGAGAGATTAGCTTACCCTTACAGCCGTTCCAGCATCTTGAGAGGTCGCGATTCACCAGTTGCAGTATGGCAAAACGGCCGTTTTGCTCACCCGCACACTCTCCCCCAAATACCGCTGCATATGGTACCTGTCCAGCCCCTCCAGCTCCAGCACCCGAATGCGAATTTGCCCCACCTCCGTGGTAATGGCCGACACCTTCGCCTTACCGCCAAAGCCGTATGGTGAGCAAGCTAGATTAGATCAAAAGCAACTCGCAAGGCCTGATCAACCCGATCCATCATTTTCTGATCCAAATGGGCAATTTTTCTTTCAAGGCGGCGCTTGTCAAGCGTGCGAATCTGAAACAAAAGAATAACAGAATCTTTGGGTAAGTTACTGTCTTTGGCTTCAACCAGAACTGTCAGCAGAAAGCCTTGTGCTTTGAGATTTGAAGTAAGCGGTGCCACCATCACCGTATTTAGTTTGTCATTGGCAACATCCGTTTGCAGAACAACAACTGGCCGCATTCCTTTTTGTTCAAACCCATAGACAGGATCAAGATTGCAACAGAAGACATCGCCACGCTGAACTTTCACAGAAACTACTCCAACTCTGTTTCAAATCCAGTTAAGGCTTCATTTTGCACCAACAGCCATTCTTCCTCGGTGCCAATATCATCAAAACTCATCCCGGCCAACAAATCACATTCCTGGCTTAATTGTTCTGCAACCACTATTTTTTTTGCTTCATTGGCTAGGAAATTTTCAACGGCTTGCGCCAAAAGAATAGATTCGTCAATATCGGCCGTTTTTGCTTGCGATACTAATTGCGCCCAAAGCACACGCGGCAATTTGATAGAAACCTCAATATCGTCAATCATTTCAGATACCTCATAGCGTATAGTATACCATAAGACGCAACTACCCCTGCCGCTCAAACCCCTGCAGCCGCTCCAGCACCTGCACCAGCGCCACCTGCCATTCGTGGGTGCTAAGGTCGCGCTTCATCCAAACGGCCGTTTTGCTCACCCGCACACTCTCCCCCAAATACCGCTGCATATGGTACCTGTCCAGCCCCTCCAGCTCCAGCACCCGAATGCGAATTTGCCCCGCCTCCGTGGTAATCGCCGACACCTTCGCCTTCAGCGCCAACGCCTTAATTCGCAGTTGGTACAGCAAATTGTGGATTGGGTCGGGGATCGGGCCAAAGCGGTCGGCCAGCTCTTCGGCCATTTCGTCAATCTCGTGCAGCGAATCCAGCATTGCCATGCGGCGGTAGAGCCGCAGCCGAAGGGCAGCATCCGGCACATAGTCGGGCGGCACGTAGGTTGCCAGCGGCAAATCAATGACCGGGGCTTCGGGCAGGTCGGGGGGCAGTTCCTCCCCTTTCAGCTCGGCTTTGCGCCGTTTAACGGCCGTTGCCAGCAGCCGCGTATACAAATCAAACCCCACCGCCGAAATATGCCCACTCTGCTGCCCCCCCAGCAAATCCCCCGCCCCCCGAATCTCCAGGTCACGCAGGGCAATCTGATACCCCGCCCCCAGCTGCGTTTGCTCCGCAATCGTCTCCAGCCGCGCCTTCGCCTCCGGAGACAGCGACCGCCACGGCCGGTGGAAAAAATAGGCATACGCCCGGCGCGTGCCGCGCCCCACCCGGCCGCGAAGCTGGTAAAGCTGCGACAGCCCAAACGCATCGGCGCGGTCTACAATTAGCGTGTTGGCATTGGGAAAATCCAGCCCACTTTCAATAATCGTCGTCGAGAGCAAAATATCAATCTCCCGATCCGAAAACTGCTGCATAATCTTTTCCAGCTTGCGCTCGCTCATCTGCCCGTGCGCCACCACCACCCGCGCCTCCGGCACCAGCCGCTCAATCTGCTTCCGCACAACCTCAATGGACTGCACCCGATTATGCACCATAAAAAGCTGGCCGCCGCGATCCAGCTCACGCAAAATCGCCCGCTTCAGCCGCGTCTCGTCCGCCTGCCCCACATACGTTTGCACCGGCAGCCGCTCCGCCGGGGCGGTGTCAATGATGCTGATGTCGCGCACCCCGGTCAGGCTCATGTGCAGCGTGCGCGGAATGGGGGTGGCGGTCATCGTCAACACATCCACCTCGGTGCGCCACTGCTTCAGCTTTTCCTTGTGCGCCACGCCAAACCGCTGCTCTTCGTCAATAATGACCAGCCCCAAATCCTTAAACGACACGTCATCCGACACCAGCCGATGCGTGCCAATGATGATGTCAATCGCCCCCTCGCGCAGAGCCTTGACAATGCGAGCTTGCTGCCCCTGGGTGCGAAAGCGGGACAACATCTCCACTTTCACCGGGAACGCCGTCACCCGTTCGCGGAAAGTGTTGTAATGCTGCTGCGCCAAAATCGTTGTTGGCACCAAAATGGCAACCTGTTTGCCGTCCACCACCGCCTTGAACGCCGCCCGCAGTGCCACCTCCGTCTTGCCAAACCCCACGTCACCACAAACCAACCTGTCCATCGGCTGCGGCTTTTCCATATCTTCCTTCACTTCAGCAATGACGCGCAGCTGGTCTTCGGTTTCGCGGTAGGGGAAGCTGGCCTCCAGCTCCACCTGCCACTCGTCATCGGGGGCAAAGGCGTGGCCGTCAATCGTTTCACGGACGGCATACAGCTCCAGCAGCTCCCCGGCCAGATCGTCGGCGGCCTGCCGCGCCCGCGCCTTGGCCGCTGCCCACGTCTTTTCACCCACCCGGTTGAGCGTGGGAGCCATTTCGCTGGCTCCAATCCATTTGCCCAGCCGGTCGGCCTGATGCACCGGCACGTAAAGGCTGTCGCCGTTGGCATATTCCACCAGCAAATATTCCCGCTCCATGCCGCCAACGTTGCGAACGACCAGCCCCTGAAAGAGGCCAATCCCGTAATCCAGGTGAACAACGTAATCCCCGGCCTGGATGTCGGCAAAGAAGGTTTCGGGGGCGGTGGGGCGGCGGGGACGAATGCGGCGGGGTGCTGGCCGACTCCAGCCAAAAATTTCGGCATCGGTGAGCAAATCCAGCACCACGTCATTGGTTTGGCGATCTACCAGGGTGAACCCTTCGGGCAGGCTGCCCTGGACAAAGGTCAGGCTGCCGGGGTCGGGAAGTTGGGGCAGTTGCTCGACGGGGTGCAGAGGGGCGGGGGTGCTGAGGAGCAGGGGGGAAGCGGTTTGGCGACGGATGCCCTCTTCCATGACGTTGCGCCCTTCTTCGCGCCACAGGTCGGCCAATCTTGCGGCCTGGCGGCTGACAACCACAGCACGTTCCCCTTCGCGCCGGGCGGAGCGAAGCTGGGTCATGAGGGGGCGCACCTGCCCGCCGTAGCGGGGGCCAGGGGTAAAGGATTCGCTGAGTTCGTGCAGGGGGTGGCGTTCTGGCTCTTCTTCTTCGCCTGCGCCCAAAACCAGCGGCTGCCACCAGCGCAGTTCGTCGGCCATGGCCCGCCATTCAAAGAGGGGGCTGCTGTAGCTGGGGGGCAGGGAGGGCTGTTCGTTGCCAATCTGGTCGGCGTGGTTGAGGAGTTCGTTAACGGCCGTTTCCAGCTCCGCCCAATCATCCACCACCACCAACGCTTTCTCCGGCAAATAATCCAATAGACTGGCGGGGCGGGCATAGAGCAGAGGGAGGTAATATTCGAGGGTGGTAAACGGCCGTCCTTCGCGCAATGGGGCAATATCATCCCGCCACGACGGCAAACTCTCCTCATCCGGCAGCAGCTCGTCGGGCCACGTCAGCGCCAGCTCCCGCGCCACCTGCGGCAACGCCTCCCGCGCCGGGGTAATCACTACCCGTTCCACCGCGCTGCTGCCGTTGACCTCAATCGAACGCTGGGTGGCGGGGTCAAAATAGCGCATGGTGTCAATTTCGTCGCCAAACAGCTCAATCCGCACCGGGTACGGGGCGTTTAGCGGGAAGATGTCAATGATGCCACCGCGCTGGCTCACCTGCCCCGGCGCGTCCACGACGCTGGTCTGGTCAAAGCCAATCTCGCGCCACGTCGTCATCGTTTTGTCCAAATCCAGAATTTGCCCCACGCGCAGGGGGCGGGTGGCGGCAACAAAGCGGCGTTTGGGCAGCGATTTTTGCAAAAAGGCGCGGGCGGAGGTGAGAACAAGCGGCGGGTGTGCCGGGGCGGGCATCATCGGGTGCTGCCCGGCCATGAGTGCGGACAAAACGGCCATGCGCCCCTGAATGGTGCGGTCGCTCCAGGGGCCGCGCTCAAACGGCAGGGGGGTGGGTTCGGGGAAACGCAGCGGCTGGCGGTCGGCGGGGAGCCATGTTTCGAGGGCTTGCTGCCAGCCGGTTACGCTGTCAATGCGGCCGGAGAGCAGGATGATGGGGACGTTGCTGGTGAGGTGGAGGTGGGCAAGAACGGCCGTTCTTGCACTGCCAGGCAGCTCCAAAGATGGGATTGTCTGCTCGGCAGCCAGCGCCGCCCGCAGCTTTTGGTAGGCTGGGAGGTCGTTAAACAGGTCTAGCAGTCCAGAAATGCTCATAGTGAGGAGAGAGATTAGGAGATTGAGAGACTGGGAGACTGAGAGATTGCCTTAGTCTCCCAGTCTCCCAGTCTCTTAGTCTCTGTTTTCAGAGAACCTTTTTACCGTTGTATTTGTTCATGGCTTGCTGAATGCCTTCAGACACAAAGGTTTCGATGGCGGAAACGGCCGTTTCCAGCATCTCATCTACCAGCGGCAGCTCATCTTTGGCAAAATCTTGCAGCACGTAGGCGTGGACGGGCATTTTGCCCGCCGGCCGACCAATGCCCAGGCGAATGCGGGGGAACTCCTGCCCCAAATGCTGGATGATGGAGCGCATACCGTTGTGACCGCCGGAACTCCCTTTTTCCCGAATTCGCACCATGCCAAACTCGATGTCAATTTCGTCATAGATGACCAGGACGTTGGCAGGGGGTACTTTGTAGAACTTCGCCAGCGGCCCCACGGCATCGCCGCTGCCGTTCATCATCGTTTGGGGTTTGGCGAGGATGACGGGGTGGTGGGATAAACGGCCGTTTGCCACCAACGCCTTGTTCTGCACCCGGTTCAACAGCAACCCATGCTTCGCCGCCAGCCGATCCACCGCCATAAAGCCAATATTGTGGCGATTCCCCGCATAGTTGCGCCCCGTATTGCCCAGCCCCACAATCAAAAACCGTTCGCTTTCCTCGGCATTCGCCGCCTCTCGCTGCTTGTCGTTGTCATTCATCCGTAAAAATTGCCGTAATTGTCGTAACCAACTCACAGCTACATGCCATCATCTTGACGCAAGCGCAATAAACGCACATCTTCTAAATCAACAGAACGGCCTGCCGCCAGCTTAGAAGCAATCAAATCTTCACGCGAAACAACATAGAACTCTTGCCCTGCATAAATCATTGCTGCCCGCTTTCCCCAAGCATCCTCAAAACGAATACCTGGCGTAAAAGTCTGAACATCAACTCGAATACGATCTTTAAAGATGGTAATCTCATGGGCCAGCAAATCCTCAACAGAGGTCAAGATCGCAGTTCCTAAACGTGCATCTATTAAAGCCTCAAGGAGCCGTTGAGCGTTTTGGGGCGTTGCCTCAATGAGAATATCGAGATCAAACGTTGCTCGCGGAACGCCGTACAGTACAGCAGCAATTCCCCCTATCACAAGGTATTTCACTTCATGTTTTTGAAAGGACGCGAACACGCCCTGCAATTGGTTTAGCATTTTTCTGCTCAACTATTCCTGGGTTTACACCAAGTAACATATCCGTAAAAAAGCATAACATATCCATACGCTCAATAAGTGAAAGAGACTGAAACCAAATAGCTTTTGCTTCAATGTCTTCCTCATGCCGATCATGTGAAACTGACCTAGTTGTTGTCAAATCTTACTCCCGCCCTTGATAAGAGGCTGTTGTTTCCAGTAATTGTAGCTGGACAGGCTGGCTTTGTTCTTCAAATTGGTGCATTGCAATATCCAGATTCGTCACAATAGCCTCGACCATTTGATTACGATTTTTCTCACTCGCCCCACATGATAAAAATGTTCTCTGGTAAGAATGTTGAACTTGCTCCAAAGAGAATCAATGTATTCGTTGTTACGATAAGCGTTATGGTGCCATGTCGAGAGAATAAATGTAGCAGGCGTATCCGCTAGTAACTCAAACAACTCGATTTCGCACGCATCATCCCAACTATTGTAATAATCCACATGCCGACCAATATAGGGCGGGTCACAGTAAATGAGGTCATGTGCCGTCGCCTGGCGAATCGTCTCCGCAAAATTCTGATGTTTGAAACAAACATCTTTTACCTGCAACAGCTTGGCGACATAATGAACCTGGTTGACAATTTTTGTGATATAGGCTGGGGAAAAACGGTGTGGTTTGCGGCAAAAAGGTACGTTCAATTCACCTTTGCGGTTAAATCGAATCATGCCATTGAACCCGGCGCGATTTAGGAAAAGAAAATCCAAAGGGTTTTGCTCACGGTTAAATCTTTCCCGGACGGCATAATAATGGGTTTCACCAACTTCTAAAAGTTTGTCCCCTTCTTCTTCAAGATATTGCCTTACAATACCTGGGGTAATCCGTTTTGCCGCAACAGCCTGATAAAAATTGACAAGATGAGGATTGGTATCGGCCAGTAACGCATTTTTAGGGGCGAGGTTGAAGGCAACAACGGCCGTTCCCATAAACGGCTCAATCCACGTTCCAGCAAAATCAGCCGGAACAAGATTGTTGATCCACAAAACCAACTTCGTCTTAATCCCTTGCGACTTGATTGGCGGAACCCTAACTTTCATTGCCATCCTTTATTTACATCGTCATGCCGACACCTACCCAAAATCATTCCTCAACATCCCATTCAAACACATTCCAAAGCTCTGAGGGCTGGGTGGTGTTGAGCTGGATGTTTTGCACCGTTGGCTGCGCCACGGCCAGCTCGATGCGGGTAAAGAGGGGGATGGCGGGCAGCTCGTCGGCAAAGATGCGGAGCGCGGCCTGGTGGTTGCTGTCGTAGTCGGGGGTGCCGGGCAGGGCGGCGCGGGCGGCGCGGCAGGCAGCGTCAAACGGTTCGTTGCGCCAGCCGGTGACGTTGACGTTGCTCCATCCACCTAGACCAATAGATTCCGGGCCGGTCACATTTTCCGACAAATAGAGGTCGCAGTTGGGCTGAACGCGACTGAGCCAGCCAAATTCGGCCAGGTCGAAGCGGCGACCGAACACGGGGCCACCGGGGCCATCGCCAAACCAGGTGCCGGCCGACCGGGTATATGTCTCTACCACAATGCCACAATCGCGCATGTTTTCCTGAAAGATGGTGTTGATCTGCTGCCGCAAGCCGCTTTCATTGTTGGTGCCAATGGTAATGGTAAAGGTTGTGCCTGACGATAGCTCTTGCCGTCGCCCGTCGCCGTCCAAATCCGTTAGCCGCGCTTCATCAAGCAAGGCATTGGCAGCGGCCGGGTCATAAGGCCACTGGGTCAGGTCGGCCGGGTAAAGCGGGTGCTGCCCAGGGATGTAGGCGTGCATCATCTGCCCATATCCCCCCGTCAATTCATCAATCATCCGCTGCCTGTCGGTACACATGGCAATGGCCTGGCGCACGCGCTTGTCTTCAAACCAGTCGGGGCGGCGGAAGTCGTCGGTGAATACGCTGTCTATGCCAAAGGCGATGTGTTCGTAGATGGGGCTGGGCTGGATGTGGAGAACGGCTCCGGCTTGCTGCGCGGGAGTGGGGTCGCCGCCAACGGCCGTTAATTGCTCCTGCCCAAACACATCCTGCGTCACCACATCACAGCCATTTAGCGTCGGGTCTTGCAAAATGGCGGCACCATCGGTACCAAAGCGGAAAATCAGCCGTCCCAGCCTGGGCAGCCCTTCACTGGCGCGATAGTAGTTGGGATTGCGCCCCAGCCGCAGTTCGCTGCCCGGCACCCATTCTTCCACCACAAAGGGACCGGTACTTAGCGGCCTTTGCGCCACTTCCGGCGCGTCCAGCAGTTGACGCGGGGTCATGCCCTGGAGCTGGTGGCTGGGCAGCGGCGGCCAAATGTTGGCAAAGTAAGTAATGTCGAGATAGCCGGGAATGCCCGACCAGCGCAGATGGGTGTCGTCCACAGCCTCATAGCTGGCGGTGCGCTCGGTGATGGTCTTGTTGTTGGGGGTGTCGGGGTCGCCCGCCACGGTGAACCCCAGCAGGTAGTCGGCACCGGTAACGGCCGTTCCGTCCGACCAAACCAGTGGCTTCACGGCAAAATCCACCACCAACTGCTGCATCGGTACCTCATCCCCTTCACGAAAGGTAACGGTTTGACCCGCAGCATTCACCAGTTGTTCGCGTGGCACAAGCTGCACGCGGCGACCCGTGGCGTTGATAACCCAATCACCTTCCCGCGCCACCACCTCCTGAAAGTAGGCATCGCCATCGGCCAGGCTGGGTATTTTTTCCAACGCTTGCGGCTGGTAGCCATAGCTGAGGCTGGTGTAGAGGTTTTCATAGAGGGCGTGGCGAACGGCCGTTGCTGGCAGCGACGCATCGCCATACAAATACAAGCTCGTTGGTGCCTGACCCATGCAAACCACCAGTTCGGCACCGGGCAGCGGGGTTGGCTCGGCGGTTGGGGTTGGTTCGGCGGTGGGTTCAGGAACGGCCGTTGGCACATCATCTCCCTCATTGGCAACAGCCGACCCTTCATCTACGACAATGCGGGTAGGAACGGCCGTTTCCGCCAACACCTCCACAGCCTGGGTTGGCACCGCCGGCACAGCGTCATCGGGCTGCTGGCAAGCCACCAGCCACAACAGCAAACAGATAAACAAAATCGCTCTTTTCAAAGGATTACCAGCTCACTCTCAATAGAAGTTAGGCGACAAAGTGCCGCCAAACTTTTAAGTTTAACACATTTTGGGAGGTAGGGCGAAAAACGGCCGTTGGCCGGTTTGCTTTATTGTAAGGAACGTGGGTTAAATGCAAGAAGTTCAACTTCTCAGAAGAAGTTGAACTTCTAAATACCTGCTACTTGCGACTTGTCGCCGATACGCAACATGTCAATTTACGGCCGTTTATAGACCTGCCAACAACCTGCTAACCAACAACCTCGTAAGCCGTGCCAACAACACATTCCTTCACATCTTCAAACAGCGTGTTGACAAACTCACGCACCTTCTCTTCTGCTTCCTGGAACGCATCCTTGATGTCATCAATAATCTGCTCCGCCGCATAGCCAATATCGTGCAGCAGTTGCGCTGCCTCCTGCCATGTCTTTTTGAAGAAATCCTTCAGCACCTGGGCAACTTTCTCGGCCAACACCACCACCCCATTTTTGACCCATTCCAGCCATTTTTCCACATCCTTAAACAGATCGAGGAAAAACGACTTGATTTCGTCCCACACAATGCCTGCCAAAGCCGCCAGCTCCTTCGTGCTGTAATCCACCTGCACATTCAGAAACTCCTTATGGCCGATGATGGGCAGCGTCACGCCAAAGTGCAAAGCCGCCTCAATGGTGTTGTTTGGCTTATTCCAGCCCAGCCCCAGCCCCGCATCAAAACCGGGCAGCGTCATTTTGCCCAGCGCACCCAAATCCAGCGTGTTTTCCCCCAGCGTAAACGACCCCGCCCCGGAAAATCCATCGCTGCCAACGGTCGCATCAAACTCAAAGCTGGTCAAAATGGAGCTGTCTTCAACGTGAATGAGAAAGTGATCGGGGCTGAATTCAACCGTAATGCCAAAGCTCGCCAGCAAAATGGTGACATCGCCCGACATAAAGAAGTGGGGTTTTTGCAGGTTGGGAGGTGCATCGGGACGGTCATAGGTGGAGAACGAGAGATAGGGGCCACCCGGCGGAATCTCCAGTTCACCCGTTGCTACCAGCTTTTTTTGTTCGGCCAGCCCGGCTTGGTCAGCTACAATGGAAAAGAGCCGTTTGTCACCCAGGATGATGGGGGCAAGATAGACATCGGCATAGGCACCCTTGCTTTTGTCCACCTCAATGTCTATCGCCACTTCCAGCAGCAGGAACTTGAAAATGCCGCTCACGTGGAAGCCCTGGTCAAATTTGAGGCCGTTGCCCCAGTCAGAGGCTTCGGGGGCGATGTAGAGCTGGGCTTCTTTGGCAACAGAGATGCTGCCGCCGACCGTCGGCTGGGTCAGCTCATAGTGCATTAACTCGTGGCCGTTGTCAGTGATATACCAGGTCGGTTGGGTCGTGTTCTCCGGCTTGACCACCAGCAGTTGGGTCGTAATAGTTTCATCCGAGGCGGCGGCAAAGGCGGACTGGATGGCCTGCACGGCGGCGTTGTAGGCGGCGTTTTTGGTGCTGCCCCCCTGGCTGGCAACATTGAGCGCGTTTTCCAAATCGGTGCTGTAGGTAAGGGCGTGTTCGGGGTAGCCTTCGATGGCGATTTCCTTGAACACGTCATCGAAGTCGGTGGTGGCGATGCCCGCCAGGGTGTGGACAATATCGGCCAGCGTCAGGTCGCTGACGGCACCGGAGAGGACGCTTTGGGCGGGGTTTTCGGAGTTGACGATGATGGCGAGGGAGCCTTGGAACCCCTGGTCGGTGAGGCCAGAGGTGGTGAGGGTTCCAGCAAAACCGAGCGTGGGCAACCCTTCCCAATCCACGCCAATGACGATGGCGGCGTTGCTGAGGTCTACACCGGTTAACCCGAAGACGTTTTGCCAGGTGCCCATCATGGTGCCGACGAGGGTGAAGCCGTTGGCGACAACGGTGATCGCTATGCCAAACTGCATCCCGCGCTGGAACTGGAAGGGGCCGCTGTTGGTGGTCATGTCGAATTCGAGCCAGCCGCCAAGGGCAATTTCAAGGGGGTCGGCCTGCATTTTGAGGTAGGCCACAACTTTGAGGTGGTTGTCGCCGCCGCCAAATTGGCCGTTGAGGGGGAGGTTGTTGTTGGGGGTGGTGGGAGCGGAGGGGGTGGTTTGGGTAAGAACGGCCGTTTCCACACTCACCCCCACAAACAAAATAAAATTATCCGGTGTCACCTGCACCGCCCCAATCACCGCCACATCCGCCAGGTTCAGCTTTTGCAAAATTTTGTAAATCAGCGAATTGGGGTCAGACAGGCGGCTAAATTCCACCATCGCCATAAAGGTAATGCCCTTGCGGATTTGCACCACATCAGAGGGGAAGACCATTTTGAGTTCGGGCGGCAGCGTGGGAATGTCAAAGGCAAAAGAAGCGTTTTGGTCGCTGGTCGAGAGGGCCATCATCAGGTTGGCCGTGGTAAAAAAGTCGTCAAACACCTTGAGCGCGTCCATGCCTGTGGCCGACGACAGCGCACTCCCGCTGAGGTTTTGCAGCTGCACCCCCACGATAATGCCCAACTGCGTCCCCTTCATCATCTCAAAGTTGATGATGACCTTTAGCCCCCCATCGCCCAGATCCCATTCGCCGCCCAGCTTAAGCATATAGTCGCTGCCCGTTTTGGCGATGGCGATATAGGGATTTTGAATGTCGAGGTATTTTTGCAGCGTGGCGTTGGGGGTAACGTTCAGCGGCGCGTCTAGCCCCTGGAAGATCACCTCAATGATTTTCCACAGGTTGAGGTCGGTGGCGCGGCCTTCAATGGAGAAGTCATTGCTGGGGAAGGCGTAGTCGGCGCTGAGGGTGATGTCGTCCAGAATGGTGGCCTGGCCGTGGAAGCTGCCCGACCAGTTGGTGGCGTATTGCAGGGTGATGATCATCTGGCTGTCAATGGAAACCTGGAGGCTGCCGATGGCAAATTGCCAGGTGCCATCAAGAGCGACGTGGGTGTTGAACGTTTTCTTGGGCAGGTTGGCGCCCACGTACAAATCTTCCAGCGTCAGCACCGGCAGGTTGGGGTCGCTGAGGCCCACATAGGCCAGGATGTCGCTGCTGGAAATGATGCCGCCCTGGTTGGCGGTCAGTTCTCCGGAAATGTTGAAATCTTTGTTGGTGGTGTCGAAGTCGGCGTTGACGGCCAGATCGAGAATTTTGCCGCTGCCCAGGTTCCAGGTCAGGTCGCCGCTAACGTAACCGGCGTTGCCGTAGCCGCTGGTGGATTTGACCAGCGTCCAGCCCGCTTCGTTGAGCTTCATTTGGAATTTGTCGCCGAGGGCGGGAATGGGAGACCAAGGGTGGTCGGTGGTGACGGCGGCGTGGACGAAACGCAAGTCGGGCGGCTCGACCTGGAAGCCGAGGGCGATCTCTTTCAGCATCAGCCCGCTGTCGGTGATGGAGGGAGGCAGGGTAAAGAGGGTTTGGTCGCCGCCCACCAGCCCGGCGAGGTCGCCAAAGCCGCTGAAGGAAGCTTGCCCAGCCATGTCGTCGGGTTCGGCGAGGAGCGTCCAGAGGCCGCTGAAGCCGCCGGTGACGGTGGTGGTGACGACGATGGGTTTGAGGGAGCCGATGGCGAGGGTGCCGCCAACGCCGAGGCGGGTGTCGGGGATGGCATCGTCGCTGTCGCTATTATCGTCATCGCCGCTGCTGCCGTTGTTGCCCCCTGAAGGCGCGCCCTGGTCGGGTTGGTAGGTCCAGAGGCGGATGAAGAGGTCTTCGAGGGGGTATTGGCCGAGGTGGAGGGTTTGGTTGAGGGCGGTGCTGCGGGCGCGGAGGTCAATGGTTGGTGGCTGGCCTGCGGTGGCGGCCAGGGTGATGAGGCCGGTGAGGTCGAGGGTGAGGATGTTTTGCAGGAGGTCGGTGAGGGGAGCAAAGAGGGTGTTGACGGTGATTGGGCCGACGAGGTTGATGCCGGCACCGAGATGGCGGCTGGTGCTGGGGGTGTTGGTGAGGATGAGGCTGGGGGGTGTGGGGAAGGTGATGTCGTTGAAGAGGGAGTCGGCGAGGGCGGGGAAGCTGCTGGGGGTGATTTGGATGGTTTGGGGCAGGGGGGAGAAGCTGTCTTGGATGCCCCAGCCGGCCGGCAAGGTGATGGCGAGTTCGGTGGTAATGGTGGTACCGTCGCTGGTTTGGGCGGTGAAAACGGCCGTTTGTTCCCCCACCAACTGCAAACTGGGCAGCGAGACGGTGCCTGTGACGCGGGCAAAATCGGTTGTCTGATCCGGCGTGGCGTGGTTGAGTACCAAATCCCCGGTGATGCCCAGATAGCCAGCGAGGGCGGCGGCTTCGGGCAGCAGGCTGGCGTTGAGAGTCAGGGTGGCGTTGTTGGGATCGATCTTGCTGTAAACGGTGGTTTTTAGATGACCATTGTCAATTGTCATGGTTTTTCCTTAAAAAGAAAATGGGATGCGGACAAACACGGATGAAAATGTGTTTTTATTCATCGGCGCCGTTGGTGTCGTCCCCTTTATCAATAACGTCGGGCGGATTGCCAATCCGCCTTACAGTTGGAACTCCACCCAAATGGGCAGGTGGTCGCTGACGCGGCTGCGGGTGGCTTTTAACACGGATCGCCACTCTGTTTGCTGGGCAGAGGAGGCACTGCCCCAGGCTGGCAAACTCATGGCAGTTGCCATCACCTGCACAAAATCTAATACGCCCTGGCTCGTTACCTTGACGGCTTTCTGGATCATGATGTTGTCATAGGCATTGGCGGTAAAGTCGCCGGTGTCGCTGATTTTGGTGCTGAGGGAGGTAGCAACATCTTCAAAGAGGATGGTGTAGCCGAGGGTATCGAAATGTTTGTAGGCACCCGACTTGGTAGCATAATCCACGTTGAAATCGCCGGAAACCAGGGTGGCAACGGCCGGTTTTTGCACCACCATCAGGTTGGAAATATCTTGAAGCGCGTTCATGGCTGCTTTCCCTCCCTGCTCTTTGGGTTCGGGGGCGTGCAGAATCAAGGCTGAAAACTGTTTTTGCGGCGCACTGTTGAGTGAAAAGATGAATTGACCGGGGTTGCGATTATAAAATTTCACGGTTCCGCCGTTGACGTGGGCATCGGGCCAGGTCATTTTGCTAAGTGAAACCTTGTTGGCTTTCCAAAAAACGCCGTAGCGGTCGGGTTTGGCCGAGCCATTGTTGGAGGTTGCCATGGTTGCCCAAAAGTCACCGCCGCCCGATTTATTGAGTACGGCGACAATTTGCTCCATGCCAATACGGCCGTTTGTCAGCATCACCTCCATGACGGCAACCACATCGGCACCGGTGGCCTGGATGGTTTTGGCAATGAGTTCGGCGGCGTTGCTGCCCAGCACGTCTTTGTCGCGGTTGGCAAGCTGTTTGATGTTCCACGAGGCGTAGCGTATCGTTCCCATAATTAGTTTCCTCCGGCCAGGGCTATGTTGAGCAGGTTGGCAAAAAAGGCGCGGACATCATTTTGGTCAAGCCGGCCGCGCAGGTGGCCGGCAAGCATGTGGCTGATAAAGCTGGCGGCGGTGAGGTGGGGCTGAACGGCCGTTAACAGCGCGTCCCCAGCATGGTCAGACAGTTCCACGGCAAAGGGGGGCAGGTCGGCATCCACCTGGGTGATGGTGGTGGTGAGGGTGCCGTTGGTTTGAACGGCCGTTCCCGACAGCGTAACCACCACATTATCCAGCGTCACCGTATACCGCCCCGTCAACCCGTCGCGCCAGGCCGGGGCGCGAGCCGCCAGAAAGGCCGCAGGCGTAAAACCGGAGTTGGCAATGTCCGACCGTGCCTGATCGCGCAATAGCTGCAAATAATCAGGCATTGCTGCCACCGCTGCCGCTTCAAGCCCAACGGTGTTGGCGGCATTGACCTTGCTGTAGACAGTTTCCCCGGTGTTGGTAATCTGCGTGTCCTGGCTGCTTTGGGGGGTCAGGCTGTTGCTGTGGGTTTGCTGGACCGTTGTGCCAATGTCGTTGGAGGCGTTTTTGTAGCGAACGGCCGTTTCCGGGTCGCTTGTCTGCAAATGGTCGTGCATCTGGTCACACAACCCCTGCATATACCACGCCATGTAAAAACCGTGCGACTGGTAATTGGTGGGGCCAACGGTCGTTTGGTCATCGGGGGTACGATCCACCGGGACAGTGCCGATATTTTCCGGCAGCAGGGCGTTGTAGGTGTGATCCATATAAAACTTGCTGTTTTGGCTGTTGGTTTGGTGGTTTTGCCAAGTACTCTGCACCGCCGGATATTGCATCAACCCGTTCAGAATTTCATTGTGCTGGTAATAAAGCGTCACCAGCTTGCTGCCGTTGTCGCTGCTGTTCAGCCGGTCGCGCTGCTGCCGCGCCAGATCCAGCGGGCTGGGGTCGCTGCCATCGGTTGCGGCCAGGGAGGGAAACGGGGCGGCGGCGGCGGCGGTTTGAATGGCGTAGCTGCCGAAAAGGTTGAGAACGGGGAGGGTGATTTGGGCGGCAAAACGGCCGTTTGGCCCGGTTGGCACGGGTGGGGTGGTGGAAACGGCCGTTTCTGGCAGCCCCACCTCACTTCCCGCAAGCCGCAGCCCCACCTTGCCCCACGGCTCCTGGCTGGTCAGCGTCACCGTCTCCAGCCCGCTCAAGGTCAATGGCTCAAGGGGGGAAAAAACGGCCGTTTTCCCCCCCGCCCACACCCCACCCCACACATCACGTAAACCCAGATACAAAAGAGTCATCCTGTTATCCTTCTTAAAATTAAATAGGACGCAGATTTACCTGATTATCCTGATAAAAAGATCAATCAGGAAAATCAGGTAAATCTGCGTCCCATTTTCCTTCCCACCCATCTACGACCCAAAAATCGTATTCGTCAGCAGCTCATTCAGCTTCTCCGAAATCAGCTTACTAAAATCCCCCAGCGTTGCGGGCGAACAAAGAAACTGATTCAACTGCACCAAAAGCTGCTGCTTGGCATACGTTTGGGCAAAAATAAAGTTAATATTGTCCTCAAACGTCTTGCGCGTTTGCTCACTCACCCCCGGCTTGTTGGCAAAAGGCTCCTCCACCGTCGCCACAATGACAATATTGGCTAACTCACTATCGGCAATCACAAACTGCAGCTGGGTCGCCTGCGCCGCAATCGTCATCGGCGTGCCAGTAATAAACGCATTGGGGTCGGGCGTACTGGTGGTAGAAATGGTGGCGTTGGCCGTCACCACCAGCGTCGTGGGAAAAGTGACGGTAATTTGCCCCGTAATTTGCAGCCCACCGCTGCTTTGCCCCTTACACGGCGAACTGGCCGAACATTGCTGGTTCATGGTGTAATCGGCCACAATGGTTAGCTGGCTGGGCATATCGGTCACGGTTCCGGCCGGCCAATGCCCCACATTAGCCGCCGCCGTAAACTGCGAACCAACAGCCGGGTCACTCACCTGCATATCGGTGACAAAAATATTGGACAACCCCCGCAGCACCACCTGGCTTTTCTGCGCCCCCTTTTGCCCCAGCACAATGCTGGGAAATTGCCCCGGCGTGGCGTTAAAAGAAAGGCCAAAGCAGTCAAAATCATCAAACGGTGGCACAACCGGCATCCCACCCGTGCAAACCGCGTCCATTGTGTTTTGCAGTGTCGTTCCGCCAGAACTCATTGTGCCTAAATTCCAGACGCTGCTATCGGTATACGGCTCATACTGGGGGTTCCGCTGGTCGGCAACGGCTTGTGGAAAAAAGAATTGCCCCTTCTCGTTTGCCAGCGTTTTGATGGCATCGAGAAACTGTGGAATAAACTGGACGTTTGTATCGCTCATCGTATCTCCCTACATGCCCAGCGCATTTTTTAACGCCTGGTTGACGGCATCGGTTAGCCGCTGTGAAAACATGCCGCGCACCTGGTCACTGTTTAATTGCTCAATAATCTTATTTTTAGTGTCGGTTTTGGTGTCGTTGCTGTTCAGCTTTTCGTTGGCCTTGTCACGAACCAAATCCTTGAACTGGTCTTTGATCTTGATATTGAGCGTCAGCGCGTTGGTCAACTGGTCGGTGCTGAAGTTGATGCCAAACTGGGTGACGTTGACCGAGACGCTGGTGCCGTCGGGGGCAATAGTCACTTCGGCTCCGCCAGTGAGGGGAATAGCATCCTGGATGGTGGCGGTGAAGGTGCCGGGCATGTTGTAGAGGACGTTGGCAAAGGGTGCCTGGAATTCAAAGTTGCCGTTGATGACAAGCTGCTGTGGCAGGCTGCTGTAGCCGTCGTGGCTGTTGTTGCCCAAAATTTGCCCGGTAGCAGTGACGGTTTCGTTGTTGGGGCCGCCCACGGTGGGGATGTCGAGATAGATGTTGGAGACACCGGTGAGAACAATGCCAGTGATAGCGATATCGTTGGTAATGATGGGCGGGGTGTCGGGTGGCAGGGTGTAGGGATCCAGCTTTTGTGTTTGCATGATGGCGGGCAGGAAGGCATCGCTGCCGGGGTTGGTCATATCTTTGTGGGCGGCGGTTAATAAAAATTGTAGAGGGGAAGCCATAGGGTCTCCTGTGGGGGACGACAGACGACCGACGACGGACGACGGTGGTCTGTGGTCGGTCGTCGCTAAACAATGTCGTTGAGAAGCTGGTTGAGGAGGTTGGTGATGAGGGTGCTGGCTTGGGTGAGGAGGGTGGGGTCGCTGAGTTTGTGGTTAACGGCCGTTAACACCCCCTCCTTCCCCTTCGCCTCCTGCAGCTGCTTGTTCACCATCTCCTGCAACAAGTGCAGCACCGGCCCCTCCCCATCGAGGGCAACCGTGATGGTACTGTTGGTTAGCTCAACGGCCGTTAACACCATTGCCACCTGCTGCACCGTAAAGCCAATTTGCGCCGGACTAAGCTGCTGCACCGCCACCAAACCCTGCGCCACCACATCCCCCTCAGGAATAACACAGGTAAAGCTACCCGTCACCCCCTGCCCTTCAATCGTATAAGCCAGCCGCCCGGTCAGGGTAATGGCACCTTTCAGGCTTGGCACGGTGCCAGCGGGGTAGGCTCCAAAATCGGCCGTTAGCGACAGCGTGGAGCCTGTTACACCATAGCTGGCAATCTTCACATTGGCAATGCCTGCCGCCGTGATCGCCGACAGCGTAAACCCATCGGCCACCTCCAGCGTGCCGTCCACCATAAACGGATCATGCTTCTGCGCCAAAATCACCTTGGGCAAAAAATAATCGCTGCCTGGGTCATTAACCGTCTTCACAACCATCTGAATCAAAAAGTCAAAAGGCGTACTCATTAGAAAAATCTCCTCACCACGCCAAGAAGTTCAACTTCTCGTAGAAGTTGAACTTCTTCTACCTTTACCGCACATCCAGCCGCGTGCTGCCGGGATAATGGTCAACAATATAGTTGGCAATGTCGAGCAGTGTTTGGCGATATACATTGTCGGGGAACAACTGCAAATGGGTCTGGCCTTCTATCATCGCCTCTTTGGCGGCGGCATAGGCGCGGAAGAAGCCTTTGGAAAGGATGACATCGCGCACGGCATCGGCCACGTCCTGGTCGGTGTAGTCGCCGCCGCGCATGATGTGGTGCAGCTTGTGGTCTTTGTCCAGTTCGCCCAGGGCGTAGATGATGGGCAGCGAGAAGCGGCGTTGGCGAATGTCGGCACCGGGACGCTTGCCGGAGGCGGCTTCGCTGACCATCAGGTCAATGAGATCGTCCATGATTTGGAAGGCGCGGCCAAGCCGTCGCCCAAACCGGCTGATGGCGTAGGTGGCGCGGGAGCCGCCGCCCATGAGCGACAGCCCGGCTTCACACGCCAGACCAAACAAAACGGCCGTTTTCCGATCCACCGTCCGATAATACCGCCGCTCCAGCACCTCCGGCGACCAATTCGGATCCGTCGTCATCTCATCAATCTCCCCACAACAAATCTGAAACCCCGTATCCAGCACCATCTGCACCAAGTGCATATCCCGCTGCGTGTCAATGCCCCCGGCAAAACAGCGAATCGCCTGTACAAACTGCAAATCCCCAATCAAAATCGCCATGTCGGCCCCCCGCGCCGAATAAACCGTCTTCAGCCCGCGCCGCGTAGGGGCATCGTCCACAATATCATCGTGGATCAACGTTGCCACGTGCAGCATTTCCAGCGACACCGCCGCCCGAATCACCTTCTCCGGCAGCACCGCCCCTTCGGGAGCCAGCAGCCGCGCCGAAAGCAGCAGCAAAATCGGGCGCAGCTTCTTGCCCCGCCGATACAGCTCATACTCCGTTTCCGACAAATACGGCTGCTGCGGCGCCAACGCCTGCTCCAGCGTTTCGTCAAATCGCATCATGTCATCGGCCAGCAGTTGATAAGCGGCCGTTAATGGGTGTGGTGTGTCCATTGTTTGAAGTTATTGGTTATTTGTTATTGGTCATTAGTGGGCGGCTCTAATAACCAATAACAAATAACTACCCTGGCTGCACCGAACCAAACTTCTGCGCCAACGCCTCATTCATACGAGCCGTCAAATAGCTGCGAATTTGGTCACTATTCAGCTTTTGCACAATTTGCGCCGACAGCAGCGAGGCAATCGCCCCTTCCTTGCTCTTTTCCAGCGCGTTAAAAATAAAGCCATCCTGCGGATCCAGATTCAGCGTAATTTGCGGGTTTTGCGCCGTCACCGAGGTGATATTGGCCGTCACGGTGTCGCCAAACACCAGCGTACCGCTCAACGTCACCGAAAAGTTGGCAGGAATGGTAATGGTATATCCACCGTGAATGCTAAAATCATCAGCTCCCATAACCATCATGGGGCCACGCTGTAGCGCGGCCACAATGTCCACCGCTTCGGCCGCAGACATGGCTGCCTCCCGCACGGCGGCATACGCATCTGGCTCACTGTCAACCGCTGCGGCAAACAGGGTGGGGTTGGGCGGGCTGCCGGTGAAGCTGCTGGCCGGTTGGGTAAGCTGGGCTTGCGCCTGGCTAATGGCTTCGTCGTTGGCGTTTTGGACGTTGTTGAGGATGGTGCTGCCGGTCTGAACGGCCGTTCCCTTCCCCGTATACACCTCCGAAGCCGACCGAAACGCAATCGTATCACTCGCCCCCTTCCAATACTGCTGCGCCGTCGCCAAATCCCCCTGCGCGTTAAAATGATCCCCATACCGTCCACTCAACGTACTCAAATACACCGACATAAACAACCCATGCAAATCAAAATAAGACGGCTGCCCCTCACCCCCACTGCCATTAGGAGCCGTCGTCACCGGCATCGTAGCCTGGTTCTCCGGCTGCAGTGCCGTCGAAACATGATCCATATAATATTGCGAACTCTGCCCCCCCGTCTGGTGGTCATTCCACGTCGTTTGCACATTACCATTCTCAAACAGCGTGCTAAACGTCTCATTATTCTGGTAATACGAAGTCACAAACACCCGCCCCATCGGATGATCCAGCAAGCCATCCCGATAATTATCAGCCAAATCAATATCCGGGTCGCCGCTGCTTGCCACCATCGCCAGCGCCTTAAACGACCCACCCGTCACCGCCTTCACCGTGTTCAGCGCACACCCCTCCACCCCGCTGGCAAGCTGCGCCGAATATTGCCCCGCCACACCCAACCCCGTAAACCCCACCACCGCCGAAAAATTGGTAGATTTATAATCATAGGTAAACCCATCGTCGGCAATCGTGTCAAACCCCTTAATCGTGTTGTTTTTAAACTCAGCCGTAATGTTTTTGCCATCATAAGAAAAAGGAACATTCCCAGTATCGGCAATGATGATGTCGCCCATCTTGTCCACAACGACCTTCCCACTTTGCGTCAGCCCATTCAAAATCGTATTGGGCAAATAATACGGCTTGGTCTTGTCCCACAACGCCTCCCACGCCCACCACACCAAACAATCATTAATATTATCAAAAGGACACTTGTTGCTCATTTCACGCTCCTCGGAAAACAGGACGCAGATTTTCCTGATTTTCCTGATACTCTAGCCCTGTAGGTCAAGAGTTCCATACGGTGAAAATTATGAATTATGAATTTTTATCCATTTGTAGCCGCACGCCACACCTGCTCCCCTTCATAATTCATCCTTCCTAATTCATAATTCCCCACCCCAATGCCTAACTCAACTGCAAACCACCCACCAGCCCGATATACCCCGGCACACCAATCACGCTCAACCCGACAGGGTTCATGGTGAGGTTTTGGCCGTCAATGGGCAGCGTGTAGGCAGGAATTTGCAGGGATGAGATATGGATGTCGTGTAAGAAGGCACTGACGGCCGGCGTCAAGCTCGCCACAACCCCCGCCACAATAAACTCCGTCATCCAGCTCAACACCTGCGACGGCACATCCCCACAAGGAAGCACAAAAATGGTAAACGCCGAAATGTTGTTCGCCACAATTTCCAGCGAATTGCCCTGCACCACCAGGCTACAGTGCGCCGTCGGCGTGGGCGTGGCGCTCCCCCCATAACACAGCCCAATTTGCCCAAACACATAAACCGAAGCCGAAATACTGCCCGACAAATCAAAAGCAATATCCAGCCCCGTGCCGTTAATCGCCACCCTCGGATTCACCATCGTAAAGGTATAGCCATACTCCGCCCCAAACTTAATCGGGCCAAGCCCCTTCACACTGGAATCTCCCCCCGTCATCGGTGCTTGTGGGTTAGCCGCCGCCGCCGCTTGCAGCAAATCCTGGCTCAACAGCGAGAAAAACGGGTTGTTGGGCCAGCTTTGGCCGCTGGGGAACGCTGGCGACCCCTTGCCCTGCACATTCGTCACCACCACAATCTGGTTGCCCTCAATGCCTACAATTGGTGGCTCCAGCGACACGCCAGAAATGGTGATGGGAGGAATGGTAATGCTTTGCACAAGCTGCTGCGACACACTCATCAACTGATGAATCATAATGTTGAGCAGCAGATTGGCCGCCCCGCCGCCGCTGGTAGCCGTAGCATCAATGTGGAAGGGGGTCAGGGTAAGGGTGCTGTTGTTGACCAGGGCATGGCAGTAGGCGGTGGCGGTGAAGGGTATATCGGTGGTGTTACCGCCGCCAGAATCCAGGGTGGCATCAATTGCGCCAAAGTCAAGGATGAAGGTGGGGACATTTTCGCTCATGTCGTTGACAAACTGCTGCTCATCGGGGGTCAGGTTGCCGGTGTGTTGGGCAAGGTACTGTTTCAGGGCGGCCTGGGCTTCGCTGGTTGTCAACAGGTTAAATTTGGGAGCGGATTTTATGTCATAGCTAACCGTGTTGCCGCCGGCCGACGTCGTACCCTTAAACACATTGGGATAAATACGCTGGTAAACCTGCTGACTCAGGCTATTCATCCCGTCTTCGTTCAGACCAATTGCAACATCAAACGCACTCATCATAAATCTCCTTATTGACGCATTAGAGAACGGTTCGCCCTCCAATTTCATTCGCACCACAGTTCGGCGTAGCCGAGGATTCCAATCCTCGTTCTTCTACCCAGGCGAAAAAGCGAGCTTTGGAAAGCTCGGCTACAAGTCAAGTCCAAATCCTTTTCTTATCTATATCCACAGCATACATTTACATCGTGACCAAATCGTGACCAGCCCCTCTTCCTGAGCGTGATCAGTAACCCAAATCAAGCAAAAACGTGCATTTGGCGTAAAGCGAACTAAACTGTTTCTATGTCCAATTTTGATTGGCAAACTGAGGAAGATGCCGAAGCGGTGTGGCATGGCGACGACAACACCGCGCTACCTCCGCCGCGCACGCCATCGCTGCGCTTGCGCCGCTGGCTTATTGTGGCGGCGGCTGGTTTGCTGCTGTTGGGCGGGGTTGGTTATTGGCAGGTGCGGCAGAGGATAACGGCCGTTTCTCAAGCCACCGAGGCCAATATACTGGCAACCCATACGCTGCTGCTGCAAGTGGTGGCCGATGGTGATGAAGAACTGTTTCGCGGCCTGGTTTCCGGGCGGGACATGGGGTGGGCAGAAACGCAAATTGGGCTGATGAAAGCAGGCGGCTGGCTGGCACGACCCGCCTTTCGCTTTTTCCACCAGCCAGCCAGCCAACCCGCCAAGCCACCCACCATTACCCTCGCGCCTGATCTGCAGCAGGCGGAGGTGCTGTTTGCGGAACCATACGTGGGGCTGGGGGGTGAACAGGGGCTGCTGGGACAAACGGCCGTTTATCGGCAAGGACAAGAAAACCGCTGGCTGCTGGCCCAGCCCGACGCCGAATTCTGGGGCGCATGGCAAACCATTGGCGGCAAAACCATCACCCTCACCTTCCCCCAACGCGACCAGGCGGTGGCAGAGCGGCTGCTGGCCGACTGGGAAGCCGATGTCGTGCAGGCATGCCACCTCATCAGCAACAGTGACTGCCCCGATACGCTGGCACTAACGGTCACATTTAGCACCAGTGCCGACCTGCTGCAGCGCAACGACAGCCGACGGCCGATTTTACTCATGGCCCCGGCACTGGAACTGCCCACACCGACGCTGGTGGGGGTGCCGCTGGATGAGGCGGGGTATGAGTTGCTGCGGCAGGGGTATGGGGGTCAGGTATTAACGGCCGTTATTGCCCAACGCCTCGACTACACCTGCTGCCTCAAACAACATTTCTTCACCGCCCTCATTGACCGCCAACTCAGCCAGCTTGGCGTGCAGCCGTGGCCGCTCACCGCCGCCGAATATGACCAACTGCTGCTCAACCCCCATGATGTGGATCGGGTCGCCACCGCCTGGCACAGCAACCGCATCTTCCAAAGCGACTGGCGCATCGTCTACGCCGCCATCGAATTTTTGCTGACAGAAGCCGTGGCAAACGACGACAGCGTGGCCTGGCAGCAAGCCATTCGCCAGCAGGACGACAGCAGCGAGCTGGCGCGGCTGATTGACGGCCACCAGCTAACCACCGCCTGGCGCGAAGAATGGCTCCGGTTTATGTACCAGCATTCGGCCTCGGGACAGGTGGCTGAGACACAGCGCGGGCAATTGAGCTACCAGTGCCAAACACAAACCGACACGGTGGTGCAGGTGTTTGATTTGGCAACGCAGCAGTGGCACGAAGTTTACCAACTGCCCAGCCCCGACAACGGCTATTTTTTCGTCCGAAACCAGTTGTCATCGCTGCCCGATGAGTCAGGGTTTTTAATTGAACAGTGGCAAAATGCCCGCAGCAAGTTTACAGGCAACCTGCTCATTGGGCGGCAGGGCGCAACGTTTATGCTGCTGACGTTCTCGGTAGATATTTTGACCGATTACCCCGGCTACTATTTCACTGGCGAAACAGACCCGTCGCAGCGGTACATGGTCATTGCCACGCGCAAAAATTCGCGGCTGCTAACGCGCCATTTTGTGCTGGATTTGCAGCACTGTGATGCCGCGCAATGTCAATTGACCCAACGGCCGTTTTGGTTTACCTGGTCGCCCGACGGCACCCGGTCGCTGCTGGCCGGTGCCGAACCACGTTTTGCGCCGGGGGTAGATGTGGTGCTGCGCGATTGGCAACGGCCGTTATTTCTGGGTGATGCCAACGGCGAACCCGTGCAGGAGCTAGGCACCGGCTCGCAGCCGTTCTGGCTGGACAACCAGCGTTATGGCACCATTCGCACCACCGCTGAACGACAGCTTGAGTTTGCCGTGGTCAATGTGGACACAGGCGCAGACGAGCTTGTGGTGACAGTGGCCGAGGCGGCGGCTCTGCTGCCCAACCCACCCGACACCTTGTTTCTGGTGGCGGCACAGCCGTTTCCCCACGACCCCAACCGCATGTTGCTGGAGCTACGCGAGACGCCGGCCGGTGACGGGCGCACGTATCTTTTTCAGCTTGACGTAGCAGCCCAGGAACTGCGGCGGCTGTACCAGGCGACGCGGCCGTTGATGTATGAGATGGCGGAAAACGGCCGTTTTCTCACCGTTCGCTGGCAGGAAGGGATGGCCGACCGGGTGTGGCTGGTGGATGTGGCAACGGGTGAAACGAAGTTGTTGGGGGCAGAAAGGGTGCATTGGTTGGAAAACGGCCGTTTGTTGCTGCGCGAATTTGACACCCACTCCCTGCTCACCAACCCCGAAACCGCGCAGCAAACCCTCATCATTCCCCCTGTCAAAGATTGCCACTATTTTCACTAGGTTAACTGAATAAAATCTGACAATTTTGCCCAATCCTTGCCGAACAGGGGAGAATTTCATATGCTTTGTAAGCAATGTCAGTACAATAAGATAGCCGCAGGCAACACCAATGACAAACAAGGAAAACGATGTGGTGAACAACTTATCCCAAAAGCCCAGCTTCTTACGATTAGCTCTTTTGTGGATCATTTTAATAGTCCCGGCTCCGCTGTACGCCCAGGAAACACCCAGCCAAACGCTGCGCTTTACGCGGCTGACTATTGATGAAGGTCTGTCTAACCCGGCCGTGCAGGTATTGCTGCAAGACCAGCAGGGGTTTATCTGGGTCGGAACAGAAGGGGGGCTAAATCGCTTTGACGGCTACCGTTTTATCCCATATCGCCACCAGCCAGACAACGAAAACAGCCTGGGCGACAATGAGGTCACGGCACTGGCAGAGGATAGCCAGGGGCAGCTTTGGATTGGGCTGGGGCAGCAAGGGGTAGACAGGTTTGATCCGGCAACCCAAACGTTCACCCACTTCGAGGCTGGGGAAGAGGGAACCGGGCTATCTGAGAACGGCGTTTTTGCCGTCTATGTGGACAGCTCCGACATGGTTTGGGTGGGAACCGACGGTGGCGGTCTAAACCGGATTGACCCATCTGCCGGAACGGTGACGTGGTTTCCCCACGATGGTGATTCGGACGAAGGCATCAGTGGCGGAGTGGTTACGGCTATCCTGGAAGACAGCGAGGGGTATTTGTGGCTAGGTTCGGAGGAAGAGGGCCTGACGCGACTCACCCGGGAAACGGGGGCGTTTGTGCGTTATCAGCCGGATGAGGACGACCCCAGCAGTCTGGCCGGGGAAGAGGTTCTAACCATTTTTGAAGATAGGCAGCAGCGGCTGTGGATTGGGCTGCGGGATGTAGGGATGTCGCGGTTTGACCGGGCGACGGAGACGTTTGTCCATTACAAGCCAAGTCTGGAGACGGAAACAAGCCTGGAGGGGGATCGTGCCAGCGTTGATGCGGTTGTGGTGGATGCAGACGGGATGTTTTGGATAAGTCATGGTGGCGGGTTGTCTATGATGGATGAGAAAAACGGCCGTTTTACCCATTTCCACCATGACCCGCTCAACCCCAGCAGCCTGAGCAACGACAACGGCAACGCCCTGTTGGTTGACCGCTCCGGCATGGTTTGGGTCGGCACCGACGGCGGCGGCATCAGCTTGTTTAATCCGCGCCACCTCGCCTTTCATCATTGGCGCGAAGATGTTACCAACCCAGCGGGGCTAAACAACGGCTTTGTGCGGGACATTGCCATTGACGGGCAAGGATTTGTGTGGCTGGCCGCCGGGGCAGTGCTGGCCCGCTTTGACCCCGCCAGCCAGCAGTTTACCAATTATGCCGCCGGTTCAGACGCATTGCCCATTGATGCAGCGCATTTTGTGGAAGTGGCACCCGATGGCGCCATTTGGGTGGGGGCAAGAGAAGAAGCGGTGGGGCGGCTTGAGCCGGAGACGGGGAAGTTCACCCTATTTGAGCATAACCCCGATGACCCAACGACCATTGGCGGCGACCGCCTGCGCTCGCTGCTGGTAGACGCGGCGGGGACGGTGTGGGTTGCCACCGATGATGAGCGTTTGAGCCGCTTTATGCCGGAAAGCAGCAGTTTTTTGCGCTTTGGCGCGGATGACAATCCGTCGTCTATGGTGCCAGAGGCGGCTATTCGCGGGCTGGTGGATGCCCGGACAAATGGGCAACTTTGGTTTGGCTATGAGGGTGGCGGTGTGGGGCTGTTTGAGCCAGAAACGGCCGTTTTGCACAACATCAGCTACGACGACCAGCTTGCCGACATTTACCACGAGAAAAACGTCGAGCTGCTTTATGAAGACGGCACGGGGCAGCTTTGGATTGGCACCGATGGCGCCGGGCTGCTGCGCCTCGACACCACCAGCGAAACCATCGTCCAATACAATGAAGAAAAAGGGCTGCCCAGCGACATTGTGACCGGCTTACTGACCGACCAGGAAGGAAATTTGTGGTTAAGCACAGCGGCCGACATTGCCAAGTTTAACCCGACCACTGAGACATTTGTGCATTATGGGCTGCGCGAAGGGCTGCTGGGAACTGACTTTCAGGAGGCGTTTGCCGCCGATGCGTCCAGTGGTCTGTTTTATTTTGGTCACGCTGGCGGTTTGTTGGCGTTTGATCCAACAACAATTTTTGTCAACGATCACGTTCCCCCCCTGCGGCTAACCGACTTCCGTATTTTTAATCAATCTGTGGCGATTGGTGAAGAGTCGGTGCTAACCCAAACGATTGACCAGACAAATGCCATCACTCTGCCTTACGATGCCTCGGTGTTTTCGTTTGAGTTTAGTGCGCTCGATTTCACCCGTGCCGACCAAAACCGCTATGCCTACATAATGGAAGGGTTTGAGCAAGAGTGGAATGAGGTAGACAGCAGCCAGCGTTATGTGACCTACACCAGCTTGCCGGCCGGTTCGTATACGTTTCGGGTGCGTGGGGCGAACAATGATGGGGTGTGGAATGAGGCAGGAACGGCCGTTTCCCTCACCATCCTCCCCCCCTGGTGGGAAACCTTGTGGTTCCGCGCTTTGCTGCTGGTCGGCAGTCTCGGTCTCATCCTGGGTGGCTATCAATGGCGCTCCCGTGCCATGACCAGACGCAACATCGAACTGGAGCAGTTGGTCACAGAACGCACCGAAGCGTTGTCGCAATCTAACCAACAGCTTCAAGCCGCCCAAAACGAAGCCGAAGAAGCGCGGCAGCGTGCCGAAGCCGCCAACCAGGCCAAAAGCGAATTTCTGTCTAACATGAGCCACGAGCTTCGCACACCGCTCAACGGCATTCTGGGCTACACGCAAATTTTGCAGCGCGAAACCAGCCACTCCGCCCAAACCAGCGAAGGGCTTTCGATCATCGCCCAAAGCGGGCAGCATTTGCTGACGCTGATCAACGACGTGCTGGATATTTCCAAGATTGAGGCGGGCAAATTAACGCTTGACCCGGCACAGTTCCACCTTCCTGCCTTTCTCCACGGCATCAACGCGCTCATGAAAATGCGCGCCGAGCAAAAAGAGCTGCTATATGTGGCCGATATGGCACCAGGATTGCCGGAAACGGTGCTGGCAGATGAAAAACGGCTGCGTCAGGTGCTGATCAATCTCATTGGCAATGCGATTAAATTTACGCCATCTGGCTGGGTTTCGCTGCGGGTGGCGCAAGTGGCACAGCCAGCCATACCGGGCGAGGTGCGGCTACGGTTTGAAGTGCAGGACAGCGGTGTGGGCATTGATGAAAGCAATTTGGTGAAAATCTTCCAGCCGTTTGAGCAAGTTGGCGATAAACAGTCCCGCGCCGAAGGCACCGGGCTGGGGCTTGCCATTAGCCAGCGGCTGGTAACGGCGATGGGCGGGGAACTGCGGGTAGAAAGTGTGGTCAACAAGGGCAGCCGCTTCTGGTTTGAATTGTCGCTGCCAATTGTGGCGGAAATTGGGCGGGCGGCACAGCCACCGCAACGGCCGATTATTGGCTACGAGGGCGACCCGATCAAGGTGTTGATTGCCGATGACCACCCGCACAATGTGATGGTGTTGGTCAATATGCTGGCTCCGCTGGGGTTTGAAACGGCCGTTGCTGCCAACGGAGCCGAAGCCATTGCCCGCGCCTATCGCCTCCAGCCCGATGTCATCCTGCTGGATCTGGTGATGCCGGAGCTGACGGGGTTTGAGGTGGTGCAGCAACTGCGCCAAGATCCGGCGTATCGCCAGACAACCATCATTGCGGTGTCGGCCAGCGTGCTGGAGCGGGCGCAGGAGGAGAGTTTGGCGGCCGGGTGTGATGCGTTTCTGCCCAAGCCAGTTAATTTGGCAGATCTGTTGACGCTGTTGCAGGAAAAGCTGGCGTTGCAGTGGCGATATGGGGATGATGGGGTTGAGCAGCCGGTGGCGAAATTGGAGGAAATAACGGCCGTTCCTGACCACAACATCCTTCTGGAACTCTACGACCTGGCTCGCAAAGGGGATATGCTGGCTCTGGAAAACCAGGTTGACCTCTTACTGGACAAAGACCAGACGTTACTGCCCTTCTCCCAACACATCAAGCGGCTAACCAGCACTTTTGAGGATGAACAACTTCTGGCATTTCTCAAACAACACATTGACAATTCTGAGTCAACCTAGTTAAATCATCACACATTTTCGATACTTGGGAATGAGGATTAAACAAGTTACGAAAGAAGTTCAACTTCTTCTGAGAAGTTGAACTTCTAAACGGGCAAGTTATTTAATTCCCGTTCCTTATTTTTGCTCAGGGTTGCGAATAATAACCATGTCAACCGATCTTCATTCCCTTTCCTATCATTCTTACACCATTTTGGTTGTTGACGACACGCTCTACAGCCTCAAAATGATCGTTGACTTTTTAAGCGGGGTCGGGTTTCGGGTACTTACCGCCCGCAGCGGCGAAAGCTGTTTGCAGCGAGCCGAACATGGGCATCCAGATTTGATTCTGCTCGATGTACAAATGGCCGGCATGGATGGCTTTGTAACATGCCAACATCTGAAAGCAAGTGGGAAGACCCGCCACATCCCCGTCATTTTTATGACAGCTCTCAACGACACGGAACACAAGGTGCGCGGGTTTACCGTAGGAGCCGTAGATTATGTTACCAAGCCGGTGCAGCATGAAGAACTACTGGCTCGTGTGACAACGCATTTGCGGATTCGAGAGTTAACGGAGAATCTGGAAAGGCTGGTAGCCGAGCGAACGGCCGCTTTGGCCGAGACCAACGCCCGTTTGGAAGCAGAAATTGAGCAGCACAAGAAAACGGCCGTTGCCCTCATCGCCGCCCGTGACCAGGCTGAAGCGGCCAGCCAAGCCAAAAGCCGCTTCCTTGGCACCATGAGTCACGAACTCCGCACTCCCCTCATGGGCATTATTGGTCACGCCGAAATTATCCAGGAGCGATTTCCCGATGAATTGTTTATTCATAGTCAGGTTGAAAAAATTGTTCGCTCCTCATTCAATCTGTCTGACCTTATCAATGACATCCTTCATCTAGCTGCCCTTGATGAACAAACCAGCCTCAAGCACTACACCCGGATCAACCTCACTGACATCCTTAACGAAATCATCAAAAATCTGACCCCGCTTATTCTACGCAACAATAATCAGCTTCAAGTCCAAGCAAACGTCACCAACATCATCAGCGACGGGCAAAGGGTGAAAGATATCCTGCGCTACCTGCTCAACAACGCCGCCAAGTTTACAAAAAACGGCCGTATTGCCATTACCCTCAGCCAGGAAACAGACGATCAGCAGCGCACCTGGCTTGTCGGCAAAATCGAAGACAGCGGCATTGGCATGGCACCCGACCAGATTGAAAAACTTTTCCGCCCCTTTGCCCAAGCTGATACCAGCTATACCCGCGCCTATGATGGTGCTGGTCTCGGTCTAACGCTTGCCCAGCAATTCACCAAACAGCTCAATGGCTATATCACCGTAAGCAGCACACCTGATATTGGTACAACCATCATTGTCTATCTACCATGGCACCACAGGCTGCCAATATCTTCGTAAAGCATCTCAATGTTCATGGAAAACATCCAATCCCATACCATCCTCGTTGTAGACGACAACCCCACCAACCTCAAGGTCATGGTAGACTTTTTGCATTCGCATGGGTTTCGCGCCCTCACGGCTCGCAGCGGCAGCAGCGCCTTGGAGCGTGCTTATCATGGCAGGCCAGACCTCATTCTGCTGGATGTGCAAATGCCCGAAATGGATGGCATGGAAACATGCCAACGGCTTAAAGCCTCACCTGATACCCAATCTATTCCCGTTATCTTTATGACCGCCATGACCGATCTCAGCTACAAGGTCGAAGCCTTTGCCATGGGAGCAGTTGACTACATCGTTAAGCCCTTCCAGTTTGAAGAAGTGCTGGCACGGGTGAATACCCATCTGCAAATCCACAACCTGACCCACCATTTAGAAAAGATGGTGGCTACACGCACCGCCGAACTGGCAGAATCGCTGACGCGAGAACAAAGGCTGGCGCAGGAATTAGAAAATGCGCTCAACAAGGAGCGTGAACTGGGGCAGCTTAAGTCGCAAATTCTGCGCGTGGTTTCCCATGAATTTCGCACCCCCCTCTCAGTCATCAGTCAGTCGGCCTCCATTTTGGAAAACTTCTACCCACGCTTAACCGATGAAAAACGACAGCGTAACTTTATCCGTATTAAGGAAGCGGTTTTTGCCGTTGACAAGCTGTTGGCCGATGTATCGCTCATCAATCTGAACGAGTCGAAGGAGCTAGAGGTAAGCTATGCGGCGCATGAGTGGGAAACATTGTGGAGCGATTTGCAGCGACATTTATTGATGAAATTGCCCCAGGCAACAAGAATTCAATTTGCCTCTGCCATTGGCCCACTGGAAACGGTCACAGATGCCATGATGCTCAAGCATATCGTCTTGCAGTTAGCAGCCAATGCGCTGCATTATTCTGAAGCACCGGTGGTGGTGCGCTGTTATCAGGAAGATGGTTGGGTAGTTATTGACGTGGCTGATCGCGGCATTGGCATTGCAGCGGCGGATCAGGAACACATGTTTGAGCTGTTCTTTCGGGGAAGCAACATTGGCGGGCGGCGGGGTCTTGGCGTTGGCTTATATCTTGCTTCGAGTTTGGCAACCTTGCTAAACGGTGTTATTGCGGTAAACAGCAAGCAAGATCGGGGCAGTACATTTACGCTGCGTATACCGGTTGCACCATGAGCAAACAGTTTGAATGGTTGACAGAAGAAGAGGCAGGCTGGGATGGTTCTGGCTTGCCACCATCGCCGGAAAAACGGCCGTTTTTCCTCCCCAAACCCCTCATCATCCTCATCACCCTCCTCCTCGCCACCGCTGGTGTGGGCTATTGGCAGCTACAGCAGCGTGCCGCCGCCATCGCCGCCGCCATCGAGCAAGACGTTACCGCCAGCCACACCGTTCTACAACAAGCCGCCGCTAACGGTGACACCGAACTCCTCAACACCGTTCTCTCCGGCAGCGACCCTCGCTGGGCCGACCAGCAGCAGGCCTTAACCAGCCGCCACCTGCTCACCGACCGCTGGCCGCTGGGTCTCTACGCCCTTAACAGCGGCGATGTGCTAACCGTCGCCCTCGCGCCTGACCTGACCGAGGTGGAAGTGGTAACGGCCGTTCCCTTTGCCGCCGGCTGGGAAAAAACAATCACCCAAGACCCAACCGCAGATCAAGTAACGTTGCAGCAAACGGCCGTTTACCGTAAAGGTGAACAACGCTGGCTGCTGGCCGCCCCTTCAGCCGAATTTTGGGGAGAATGGCAAACGGAAAACGGCCGTTTTCTCACCCTCACCTACCCCCAGCGCGACCAAACCTGGGCCAGGCGACTGCTAAATGACTTTGATCAACAGCTCACCAGGCTGTGCCAAGACCAGCCCGACCTAGCCTGCCCCCCCCAATTTCATATCACCATTCGGCTCGACACCAGCCCGGCTGCTCTGGATGTGCTGTTTCTGGGCAGCAGCAGCGAACTGCGGCTACCAACCCCCACCCTTGTGGGGCTGCCCGGCAACGAAGCCGCCTACAGAGTGCTGCGACAAGGGTATCTCGGCCACTTGTTGGCGGGGGCACTGACCAAGCTTGCCGGCTGGCACTGCTGCGACCAATCACCCCTGCTCCACCGCGCCCTGCTCGACCGGCAATTAGCCGATTTAGGACTGCGCCCGTGGCCGCTCCAGCCCCGCCACTATCAGCAAATGTTCCGCGAACCGGTGGCCGGGCTGGGTGGGTTAGGCCGCTTCTGGACAACACCCCAACGCCTGCCCGCCGAACCCTACACCCTGTGGCCGCTGGACAACAACGAAATGCGCCAAAGCTATGCCCTGCTCGACTATTTGCAAACCGTCCAGCCAGCTATTTCCTGGGCAGAAGCCCATGCGCGGCTGGCAACGGCCAGCGAATACCGCACCTGGCTGCAAAAATATGTGCCAGTGGGGGGTGGGCGCGGCGGTGGCGGCGTGGTGGGGGAACGGGATTGGCTGGAATTTATGCAAAGGCAGGTGGAAACGGCCGTTTCCCCTTCACCCACCCAATCCGCCCTCCCCAACCAGCAAATCCAGCTCATGTGCAGCGACGGCGTCGGTCGGCCGGCCAACCTCGTCCGCTATGACCCCGCCACCGACCAGTGGCGCACCGAACTCACCGACCGGGGCTTCCTGTTCATGTCCCCCCTGCCCGACGACAACGGCGTGCTGCTGCAAGAACGGCAAACCCAACGCAGCCAATCATGGGGCATCGTCTGGCGCGACGGGCGCGAAATCCCGGTGCAACAGCCTGAACTGCGCGACGGCCTCTTCCGCGTAGACCCGCAAGGCAGCGATTTGTTGCTCTATGGCTTTGACTTCAGCAACCGCACCAACTCCTATAGCCGCCTGCAAATGGGCAACTGCCAGGGGGCAAGCTGCTCGCTGCAACTCTATACCGACTTTGCCGTTTGGTCGCCGGACGGGCAAAAGGTGGTCATGCAAAAAGACGACCAGTTTCTTTTCCTCAAGCGCACCCCCGACGCACCCGAATTTTTTATCAGCAACGGCTATGCCCCGTTCTGGCTCAACAACGACACCTACGGCTTTGCCCTGCAAGCGGTCAACAGCGGCGGCGGCCATAGTGAAAACATTTTGGTGATGACGCTGGCAAAGGATGTGTGGCTGTGGCTGGAAACAACCCAACTGCTACCCGCCCTGCCGCCCGAAGCACGTCTTTTCCCGCTCAACGTGCAGGACATAGCGGCCAACCCCCATAACCCGGAGGAAATTTTGGTGGCGTTGGCCTATGCCGATGAGGCACAGGAGGGGGCATTTGTGGTGGGATATGACCGCAGCCTGCGGCAAAGCCGCCTGCTGCTGACGCTGCCGTACAAGATTAGCCCCATCCGCCCGCTGCAATTTTCACCAAACGGCCGTTATCTCACCCTGCAAAGCTTTGCCCAGGCCGACGCCACCTGGTCACTCGACTTTTACGACCTGACCAGCAGCGAACCATTCCGCCTTACCTCCGACTTTGTGTTCACCCTCCCCGGCTACGATTGGTCAGCCGATGAGCAATGGCTGCTGCGCGTCGGCGACGGATACCTCCATCTCTATTCCCCACGCCAAAACCTGGATCGGCTGGTGGTCTACCCCAATTTCCCCCGCTGCAACTTTGCCGCGTGGGTTAATAGTCACTGAATCATTCTTTAAGCAACGACTAAAGATCGTATACTTGGACAAAATTAACCGGCTTGACAGGATTTCCAGGTTTAATCCTGAAACCCCTGTTAATCCTGTCTAAAAAATTTTGATTCGTAGTTATCCAGGTTAAAGCATGGCAAAATTTGAGTGGCAAACTGAAGAAGATATTGTTTGGGATGAACTCCCGCCGTTACCTTCGGAAAAACCACCACCACGGCGGCGCTGGTGGTTTGTGGCAGGGCTGGCGGTTTTGCTGCTGGCAGCCGGTTTTGTGGTTTACAGACAGGTGCAGCAGCGGGTTGAAACGGCGACGCAGGCAGTGCAAGCAGATGTGTTGTCAAGCCATAATCTGGTGCATCGGGCGGAAAGCGAGCAAGACGAGGAGCTATTTACGTCGCTGCTTTCGGGGCGAGACATGGCATGGGTGACAGCCGAAACGGCTTTGTTTAAACAGGAAATGCTGCTCGACCGCGCTCCCTTTGGTCTGGAGGCACTGCCATTTACGCCACAAACGGCCGTTTCTGCCACCACCACCGACGAAATTGCCCCCGATGCCGCCCGCGTCACCCTCTCGCCCGACCTCACCGAAGCAGAAATTACCATCATGCAGCCCTATCTTTCGGCCGACAAAACGGCGGGAACGGTGCTGCTGGAACAAACGGCCGTTTATCGTCTTGGCGTTAACCGATGGCTGCTGGCACCACCCCAGCCCGAATTTTGGGGCGACTGGCACACCGCCGACAGCGACATGCTCACCATCACCTATCCCCAGCGCGACGAAGCGCTTGCCCGGCGGCTGGCCGAGGATTTAAACACCATCTTGCAAGAAGCGTGCAGCCAACTTGATGCTTTCACCTGTCTCTCTGGCGTTCCCCTGCACATTGAGCTAAAGCTCAGTAATGACCCTGCAACGCTTGTTGCCACCCAGGAACTAACCCAGCTTGAAGCTGACGGCAATCATTGGCGGGTTGAGCTTCCTGCCCCCACCCTGGTCGGCGTTCCCGTTGACAATGCGGGTTACGCACTTTTGCGTGATGGGTATGCGGGGCAGGTATTAACGGCCGTTCTCCTCCACCAGGCCAACTGGCAATGCTGCGACGGCCAGGCATTCGCCGAAGCCATTGTCACCCACCAACTCTACCAGCTTGGGCTGCGCCCCTGGCCCGTCACCCAACCCGACTACCAATTCATCGTAGATGAAGCAGTGGTCATTGCCCACTTCACCCCCTATTGGCGCAACGCCACCTTTGAAGTCCAAACCCCCAGGGTAGACAAAAAATATATCTACCCGTTTATTGAATTTGTTCTTTTTAACACCCCGGATCAATCCCCCCAGCAGTTGCTCCAGGCCATACCCGGCAGCCGCAGCCTCATCAGCTGGCTATACAGCACGCTCCCCGTCAACGACCCGTTTGGCGACGCAGGCAACCGAATGAGCAACATGGACACCCGCTGGTCGCAGTTTGCCTATACGCAATCGCTTGCCGCCACCACCCCGCCACCCATCCCGCTGCCTGAACAAACGCTGACGGTAATGTGCATTGCCCAGCGGCAAGCCCCCGTGCAGCAAAGCACCATGCAGCAATATGACTTTGCCTCCGAAACGTGGAGCGTTGTTGAAACATGGGACACCTACACGCTGATGATGCCGCTGCCAACCAACGACGGGCTGCTGCTTCAACAGTTTACTTTTACCGACAATGGCAGTGAACAAACGACGTTGGTGTGGGAAAACGGCCGTTTTTCCACCCTCTACGCCAACGCCGCCGACCCACTCCTCACTTTCGGCCAAACCGACCCCACCGGGCAAAAGCTCCTCGCCTTCCAATTCGACCTTCAGACCGAGCAAACCAGTTTTGTCACCTTACCCCAAAATTGTGACAACAACTGCACACCACACCCCTTCCCCGGCTCGCCCACCTGGTCCCCCAACGGGCAACACACATTATTGTTGCAACAGGAAACCGTTCAATTTATTGAATTTGTCTTTCCCAACCGCATCAATGTCTACGATAACCAGGCCATGTTCAGCAGTGGCAACCAAATTTTGCTAGGCGACGGCAACGGCCAAGCACTCACCGAGCTGGGCAACGGGCTGGCTCCATTCTGGTTAGACGATAACACCTTTGGTTTTATTCGCCTCGACCCCGCCTCATCCGACAGCCGCCGCCGCGACATTGTACTCGCCACCCTCGACAACCCCACGCCACAAACGCTCGTCGCCGCCGAAGCCTTCACCGAGACGTTGGCCGACACCCAGCCCAACCGCCGCCCCGCCCCCCAAATGCACCTGCGCTACGTCCTGCCCCTTCCCACCAACCCCGACCTGCTGCTGGTCATTGGGTTTGATACTGCCACCGATGAAGGCCACGTCTGGTCATACCAACGGTCAACGGGTGACATTCAACCGTTGCTCTCGCTTGGCCTCGGCTTTGGCTATTCAATGAGTGTCTCGCCAAACGGCCGTTGGCTGCTCCTGCAAGGCATTGAGCGGCAAAACAATTTCAGCGGTCAGACAATCTTGCTGTATAATCTGGAAACAGGCGAAACGCGCCGCCATATCATGGCCTTCCCCCAGCTTGCCCCCGCCTTCACCTATGACTGGACGGGTGACGGGGAATGGCTGGCCTATGTGGTGAATGGGCAGATGGTGGGATTAACGGCCGTTGATCACAACTACACCCAAATCATCCCCACCCCCAGCAACGACTGCGCCGCCCTCGCCTGGGTCAATCAATAACGCAGAGAGAAGTGCAACTTCTCCGAAGAAGTTGCACTTCTTGTCCACAAACATCAGCCAAAAGGGTGTCATTCCCGCGAATGCGGGAATCCAAAACCGCACTCAAGCTGGATACCCGCTTTCGCGGGTATGACATCCATATAGACACAAAAAAATTATGAGCAAACAACAAGTACAACAACAATTCGGCGCCAACGCCGCCGCCTACGCCACCAGCGAAGTCCACGCCAAGGGAGCCAGCCTTGCCCGGCTCGTCGAACTCGTCCAGCCACAACCAGATTGGCAGGTGTTGGACATCGCCACGGCGGCCGGCCACACCGCCTTCGTCTTCGCCCCCCACGTCGCCCACGTCATCGCCAGCGACCTCACCCCCGAAATGCTGGTCGTTGCCGCCAATCTGGCCCAGGAGCGCGGCATCCACAACGTCAGCTTCCGCGAAGCCGATGCCGAAAGCTTGCCCTTTGACAATGCCAGCTTTGACCTCGTTACCTGCCGCATCGCCCCCCACCACTTCCCCAACGTCCCCCATTTTTTGGCTGAAGCGGCGCGGGTGCTGCGCCCCGGCGGCACGCTGGCCGTGGTGGACAACGTGGTGCCGGGCAGCAAGCTCCACGGCAAAAAAGGGCGGCTGCTGCGCGAAGCAGGCGATTATGTCAATGCCTTTGAAAAGCTGCGCGACCCCAGCCACCACCGCTGCCTCAGCCTCGACGAATGGGAAGAGGGGTTCCGCAAAGCAGGCTTTACGCTCCAACACAGCGAAACGGCGTTCAAGGCGATGACCTTTGGCCCCTGGGCCGACCGAATGCAGGTGTCGCCGGAAAACAAAACCCGGCTAAAGGCGATGCTGGTGCAAGCACCAACGGCCGTTTCAGAGTTCTTGACACCCCAATTTAGCGAAGATAGAATCACTTTCCGCTTAACCGAAGCAATTCTTGTAGGAAAAAAATAGGACGCAGATAAACCTGATCTGCCTGATCATAAAAGAAAATCAGTTAAATCAGGAAAATCAGCGTCCCATTTAATCTCCATAATCTATGAACAAAAAATACCACTTCTGGATCACCGGCTGCCAAATGAACTACGCCGACGCCCGCCGGGTCGCCACCGAATTAGAAAAACTGGGGTATCAATTCACCCCCGAAGCCCAGGAAGCTGACGTGATTGTGCTGGAAACCTGCACCGTGCGCCAGCAGTCCGAAGACAAGGCGTATGGAATGCTCCACACCCTGCGCCCCCTCAAAAAAGAAAAACCCGATACCACCATCGCCGTCATGGGGTGCGTCGTCGGCGTGCGCGGCAACGAGGCATTGGAAAAACAGTTCCCCTTTGTAGACGTGTTTATGGAGCCTTCAACCAACGGGATGCCGCTCATCTCCCACCTGACCCAGGACGACGTAGCCCAGCTTGAGCAAGAAGCAGCCACCGTTCGCCACGCCTGGCAAGATGGCGAAGTCATTTTGCCTGACCACGAGCGCGGCCAGCTTGTCTCCGCCCCCGTCTCCATCGTCTATGGCTGCTCCCACGCCTGTACCTTCTGCATCATCCCGCAAAAGCGGGGCAAGGAGCTTTCCCGTCCCGTCGGTGAAATTGTGGCCGAAGTACGCTCACTGGTAGCACAAGGGGTCAAGGAAGTGGTGCTGCTGGGGCAAATTGTGGATCGCTACGGTTATGATATTGGCGATGGCCCCGATTTGGCCGACCTGCTGCGGGTGGTCAACGGCGTGGAAGGGCTGGAGCGGATTCGCTTCCTCACCAGCCACCCCAACTACATGACCGACCGCATCCTCCACGCGGTAGCCGATTTGCCCAAGGTGATGCCCCAAATTGAAATCCCGATTCAGGCGGGCAACAATGAGGTGCTAGAAAACATGAAGCGGGGCTACACAAAAGAGCAATACCGCGGCCTCATCAACCGGGTGCGCCACATCATTCCCGATGCCGCCATCCACTGCGACATCATCGTCGGCTTCCCCGGTGAAACCGAGGCGCAGTTCCAGGAAACCTACGACGTTTTGGCCGAGCTAAAGCTGGATAAAATCCACTTGGCACGCTACAGCCCGCGCCCCGGCACCGTCAGTGCCCGCCGCATGGCCGATGACGTGCCAGACGAAGAAAAGCGCCGCCGCTTCCACTTGATTGAGGCGTTACAAAAGGAAATCTCGGAAGAAAAGATGCGCCAATATATGGGGCAGACGGTGGAGGTGCTGGTGGAAGGGGAGCAGCGTGGCCGCTGGCGCAGCCGCACGCCGCAAAACAAGCTGGTTTTTTTTGACGACCCCCGCGATTTGAAGGGGCAGATTGTGCAGGTGAAGATTAACCACACGGGCGTTTGGAGCATGTCGGGGACGGTGGTTGGGGGCGCGGTGGCAGAAACGGCCGTTATTCCCGACCTCATCCCCCTCACCGTCATCTAGTTCCCAGCCAGCTCAATGCCAATAAAACCACGTGCTGGGTCGTCGGGGTGGGGGCCAAGCGTCACGGGAATGGTCAACGTATCGGCACCGCGACGCACGGTAAGCTGAACGGCCGTTCCCACCTCACGCCCCGTAATCACCGCCACCAGCTCCTCATTACTCAAAATCGCATGGCCGTCAACGGCCGTTACCACATCCCCTACTTGTAACCCCGCCACCTCACCCGCCATCCCCGGCATCACAATCGCAATCACCGGCGGCGCGGGGCGCGGCGTAAACGTCGGCAAAATATCGGGCGCCATCGTCGCATTGGGGTCTGGTTGCGGGCTGTTGATCGAGCGTACCTCCACCCCCAAATGACGGCTGCCCGGCTCCAGCGTCAGCGGCAGTTGCGCCAACGAATCTCCCTGGCGCATGGTCAAAATCACCGTGCCATTGCCACTGTAGGTTTCCATGTAGCGCACCAAATCATCGGGTACATCCAGTGGAAAGGCATCAACCCCCACCAACAACGTTTCTGGCTGTAGGCCGGCCCGGCCGGCCGGGCTATCTGGCTCAATGCTAGTAACAATAATCCCCTGAGCGCGGCTAATCAATTCGTTCACCGCTAACGTAGCCGTCGCGCCTGTGCCGGTGGCAGCGCGGCGATAGAGAAACATCGCCACCCCCACACTGCTAATGCACAGCAAGGCCACAAATAAAATGCTGAGAATAATAACCAGATGACGTTGACGATCAGACATAGGATAGAGTAAAGAGCGATTGGAGATTGGTTAGCGTCACCAGTCTCCATTTTATGCTATGGTAAAATAACCAGCCTGGGTTTTGCTTTTGCTTAAAACGGCCGTTATATCATCCTCATTTCGCACCAAATATACAGCCATACCGCTTGCTTCCAACAGCGTTGCCAGCCCAATGCTGGAACGGGAGCTGCCAAACGAGCCAGGGTCAACCAGCACCGTCACTACCCGCAGCCCACGCCGCGAAAGTTGACGAACGGCCGTTGCCCAATTCTCCCGCGTGGTCGGCGTCACGACAATCAACGTCGTCCCGCGAGGAAACAGGTGCGACTCCGCGTGCAGCATATCTGTCAGCGGCACCTCACCCCGCGCCGAAAGCACCGACAGCGTTTCCAAAATGCGGTTAAGCTGCCGTTCGCCCCGGTCAGGCTGCACCACCTCATTTGACTGACCATACCCCAGCATTCCCACCGCCCGGTCACGCCGCAAAAAATATTGCGCCAGCGACGCCGCAATCGAAACCGTATACTCCTCGGTTGTCCCCGGCAGGGTAAACGAATCCTTTTGCATCCACGGCGGCAAATTGTCCTGCTGACGCAGCCGTTCCAGGGCTTCCTTGGGAGCCACATGCTCATAAACCGACATGTCCGGCACAATCCAGATATCGGCCAGCGGATCCAGCTCAAACTCTTTCACAACCAGTCGGTCGCGCCGCGCACTGCTGCGCCAATGAATACGGCTAAAGCTATCACCCGGCGCATAATCACGCACGCCAGAGGCGTTGGTGGTCACATAATGGGTGCGCCGCCGCAGCGCATCCCCGCCGGGCAGCAGCCCAATCGGCAGGGCAAACTGCTGAATGTCAAACGTGAGCGGATAAATGACAACGTTGGTCGTGGCCGACAAATCACGCTCCATCGGAAACAGCCCAAACGGATCGCTGGTGCTAATCCGCAGCGGCCCAAGCTGATACCGCCCGCGCTGGCGGCAAATGGTTGTCACCCGCCAGCTATAGCTCTTGCGCGACCCCAGGTTGCTGACAACATGGCTGGAAAAATGACCGGGCAATGTGGTGTCATCCTGCACGGCCAGCCACAGCTTTGGCACAATGCTAGTATTCCGCACCACAAACCGTTCGTCCATGGGCCGGCCGACCTGGGTGCGCCGCTGCCGGGTAATGCGTGACAAATGCACCCAGTTGATATTGGCCCATGCCCAGGCAAAGGAGATAATAAGCAGCAGCGCCAGCAGGTAGGTAATGGTAAAAAGCAGGTCGCGCCCGGTAATCAGCCCGCCCAAAAAGGCTACGAGCATCATGAAAAAAACGGCCGTTCGGCGATGGCGCATCATTAGCGTGGCGAAACCTGTGCCCCTGGCACCGGCACCTGGTCCAAAATATCCTGCACAATCGCTTCCGGCTCAATATCCTTGATACGAGCCGCCGGGCCAACAATGATGCGATGCCCCAACGCCGCTCCCGCCAACGCCTTGATGTCGTCGGGCAGCACATAATCCCGCCCCGTCATTGCCGCCCGCGCCTGCCCCAACCGATAGAGTGCCAATGCTCCGCGTGAACTGGAGCCTAAATATACTTCTGGATGCTCCCGCGTTTGCCGCACCAGCTCCACAATATACTCTTTCACCAGCTTGTCCACATAGATCGCCTTCACTGCCTCTTGCGCCGCCAGCAGTTCCTCCACCGAGATCACTTGCTCAATAGCTTGCAGTGGATGCGCCTGGTGTTGCCGCTCCAGTATCTCAATCTCCTGTTCCTTGCTGGGATAACCCAGACGAATCCGCAGCATAAACCGGTCTAGCTGCGCCTCTGGCAGCGGAAACGTTCCTTCATATTCAATAGGGTTTTGGGTTGCCAGCACCATAAACGGTGCTTCAAGAACATAGGTATGGCCGTCCACCGTCACCTGCCGCTCTTCCATCACCTCCAACAACGCCGACTGAGTTTTAGGGGTGGCACGGTTGATCTCATCCACCAGGACAATTTGCGCCAAAATGGGGCCAGGGCGAAATTCAAATTCGCGTGTTTTTTGGTTAAATACAGAAACCCCAGTGACATCGCTGGGCAACATGTCGGGGGTAAACTGGATACGCTGGAACTTTCCGCCAACTGATTTGGCAAGCGATTTTGCCAGCACAGTTTTGCCTACGCCAGGCACATCCTCAATAAGCATGTGACCCTGGCAAAGCAGCCCCAGCACGGTTAACTGCACCGATTTGCGCTTGCCGACAATAACTTGCTCTACATTTTGTGTGATACGGTTGGCAATTTCCTGGACATCAGCCATACGACGTTTCTCCTCGTTTAATTCTTCATGATGAACAATTGCTACTTGCTATGAGTATACCAATTTTGCCTACAAGTGGTAGTTTTTTGGTGACATTTCAGGGTCAGAGACATGAGATTTATCCGATTCTCATGATGGAAAAACGGCCGTTTTTCACCCCCAACTCACATTACCCACAATCCACCCCGTGCCATCAACCCGGCACGTCGCGCACCTGCACAAACAAGTTGCCAGGCCAACGATCAAAAAGGTCACGCCAAAACACAAAGCCGCCAAGATAGAACATTTTTCTTTGCACCTTTGCCTCCAATTTCCTGGCAGGTGGTTCGTCCTCGTCTAAACATAAGCAACGTGATATGATGGCCTGATGGAACAAAAGATACCACGCCAAGTAAAATCCGGGCAGCAACAAGCGGCTAAACTGCGCCCAACGGCCGTTACTGCCGACCGTAGCCGCCGTGAACTGTTGATTGAGTGGAACGATGGGCATCAAAGCCGCTTTCCTTTTGCCGGGTTGCGAGCCGTTTGCCCGTGCGTCGAGTGCAGAGGCGGCCACGCCCACATGGGGCAGCCGCCAGACGTGGAAAAAGTGCGCGACACACCCAACAACGGGGTGACGCTGGAAAAAATTGAGGCAATGGGAAGCTACGCCCTGCAGTTTGTCTGGAGCGACGGCCATTACACAGGAATTTATACGTGGGATTATTTGCGGCAGGCAGATCCGGCGTTGGCGTAAAGGGGCATTTTTTGTTTGACAGAAAACGGCCGTTTTGCTAAACTTCCCCTTCTATGAGACGAAAAACGCGGGGTAAACTGCGGTGATTTGGCCGCAAACATACGCAAACCAAGGCGCATTCAAAACGCCCTACTGTGATTATGAACACAGTAGGGCGTTTTTTTTGTCTGCCAACAGCAAAGAAGCAGGGGAGAATCTCCCCTGCTCCCCCGCTCCCCCGCTCCCCTGCCTTTTTCGTCTCCACAAGGAGGTTTCTCATGCGTGTTTTTTGGGAAATGGTCAAACGTTCCTTCCAACGGTATCTGACCTATCGGGCAGCGGCGCTGGCAGGGCTGGCAACCAACTTTTTCTTTGGGCTGCTGCGCATGGCAATTTTGCTGGCACTTTACGGCCAACGGCCGCAAGTGGCCGGGCTAACGGTGGCCGATGCCGTCACCTACACGGTGCTGTCGCAGGCACTCATCGGCTATCTGAGCGTTTTTGGCTGGTATGACCTGATGAACAGCGTCTACACCGGCGAAATTGGCACCGATTTGCTAAAGCCATTGGGGCTGATGCGCTTTTGGATGGCGCAAGACGTGGGACGGGCACTGGTGAGCTTTTTGCTGCGCGGGGTGCTGATTATGGTGGCGTTTGAGCTGGTGCTGGATCTGGAGTATCCACAAACGGCCGTTACCTGGCTCCACCTCCTCTGCGCCCTCATCCTCGGCTGGCTGGTTAGCTTCAGCTTCCGCTTCCTCGTCAACCTCGCCGCCTTCTGGTCGCCCGATGCGCGGGGAATCGGCCGCTTTGCCTTCCTCTCCGTCACCTTTTTCTGCGGCCAGCTCATGCCCATCCGCTTTTTCCCCGACTGGCTGCAAACGTGGCTCAATTTCACCCCGTTTCCGGCGATGTTCAACACGATTATTGAGATTTATTTGGGAACAATGACGGGAACGGCCGTTTATCTGGCCCTGTTCAACCAGCTTCTGTGGGCCATCGGGCTGCTGCTGCTGGGGCAATGGGTGCTGCAAACGGCCGTTCGTCGCCTCGTCATCCAGGGAGGATAACATGAACCATGGACTCACCATCTACTGGCGGCTGCTCGGCGTACAAATCCGCAGCCAGCTCCAATACCGCCTCGCCTTTTTCTTCGACGTGGTTGCCACCGGCAGCACCGTCTTCCTCGAATTCGCCTCCCTCGCCCTCGTCTTTCAGCGCTTTGAAACGCTCGGCGGCTGGACGCTGGGCGAGGTTGCCTTTCTCTACGGGCTGGAAGAACTCGCCTTTGGCATCATGGACATGGTGTTTAGCGGCTTCGACCCCGGCAACTTTGGGCAAGAAGTACGGCGCGGCAGCTTCGACCAGCTTCTCCTGCGCCCCCTCAACATCACCATGCAGGTCTTCGGCTCCCGGTTCATCCTGCGGCGGATGGGCAAAATGGGGATGGGGCTAATCGTCTTCCTCTACGCCCAAACGCTCATCACAGTCACCTGGACACCCGCCAAGCTGCTCTATCTTCCTTTTGTCGTCCTGGGCATGGTCTGCTTTTTCGGCGGGCTGTTCATCGTCGGCGCCACCATCACCTTCTGGACCGTCGAATCCATTGAGGTGATGAACATCTTCACCTACGGCGGCAGCTACCTCATCGCCCACCCCATGCACATCTACCAAACGTGGCTGCGCCGCTTCTTCACCTACGTCGTGCCAGCCATCTTTCTCAACTACTACCCGGCACTGTACTTTCTCGACAAACCCGACCCGTTCAACTTCCCCGCCATCGCGCCGTTTATCGCGCCGCTGGTGGGCATCGCCCTGCTGCTGGCCTCACTCGCCATCTGGCGCTTCGGCATCCGCTTCTACCAAAGCACGGGGAATTAAGAAATTTGGACAGGATTAACAGGATTAACAGGATTAAGGTTCATAAAATCCTGGTAATCCTGTAAATCCTGTCAAAAAATTCCGGAGAAATCATGATCACAGTACAAAATTTGCAAAAACATTTTAAGCTGAACAAACAATATCGTGGGGCGTGGGGGAGCGTGCGAACGTTGTTCTCGCGGGAATATGAGGTGGTGAAAGCGGTGGACGACATCAGCTTTAACGTGGCGCGGGGGGAGTTGGTGGGGTATTTGGGGCCAAACGGAGCGGGCAAATCTACTACGATTAAAATGCTGACCGGGCTGCTGGTGCCGTCGGGCGGAATGCTGGAGGTTAACGGCCGTTTACCCTGGCGCGACCGACAAGAGTATGTGGCTCGCATCGGTGCCGTCTTCGGCCAGCGCACCACCCTCTGGTGGGATCTGCCCGTCATCGAATCGCTGGAGTTGCTGCAACACATCTACCGCGTGCCAAACGGCCGTTTCCAGCAAAACCTCGCCGACTTCAAGGAGATGCTCGACCTTGCCCCCTTTCTCAACACCCCCGTCCGCTCCCTTTCGCTGGGCCAGCGCATGAGAGCCGACCTCTGCGCCGCCCTCCTCCACGATCCCGACCTCCTCTTTCTCGACGAACCCACCATCGGCCTCGATGTCGTTGCCAAAGAGCGCATTCGCCAATTTATCCGCCACGTCAACCGCGAACGCTCCACGACGGTGCTACTGACCACCCACGACCTCAGCGATGTGCAAAAGCTGTGCGACCGGGTACTCATCATTGACCGGGGCAAGCTGCTCTACGACGGCTCGCTCGACGCGCTGCAAACCCGCTTTGGCGGCCAGCGCGAGCTGGTGGTGGATTTGGCCGAACCGTACAGCGATGTTTCGGTGCCGGGGGCGACGGTGGTGGCGCGGGAAAACGGCCGCGTGACCTACCAGTTTGCCCGTGAAGAGGTCGGGGCATCGGAATTAATCGGCCGTTTGTCCCAGCGCTACCGCATTCAGGATTTGGCCGTACGCGAACCCGACATCGAGGCCACCGTGCGCCGCATTTATGAGGAGCGGCTTTTGGAAAATTGAAACCCGTTTTTTAACGTTGAGACAGTACAATAGCCCTATGACCTTGGTACCAAGCAACAGGTTAGCATTATGATTTGGCAAAAGTGGTCTCCTACCACCCGTTTCATGCTGCTAATGAGCCTAACCGTCATCGGGCTAATTTTGTTGTTGACAACGCTCAACATGCAGCAAGCCATTAGCAGCTACCGCACCGAAGTTGAAAACCAGGCAGCATTGATGCTGTCTGGTCACTCTCTGGCTGCCTCTGAAATGTACCGTACTGATGATTATTCGCGCCTGGATTTGCTAACGGAAAATTTGCGCCGCAACGCACAGGTACAGGCAGTTCGCTTTTATGATGAAACGGGTGTGGTGACGGAGGAAACTTCCAGCCCGGCACTACGGGCGTTGGGGCCAAAAATTATCGCCACGGACAGCATTGTTTATGTCTGGCAAGCTGATTCGCTGCTGGCTGGCTGCCCGCTGCGAGATCATGGGCAGATAGTCGGCGGGATTAGCCTGGAGCTTGCTACAACGGAACTGAAGGAGCAAATAACGGCCGTTCGTCAACAAGGGTTCCTGCTTGCCTTCATCACTATTGCCATTGGCATTGGGGTGACGGGATTTGCCAACTGGCAGCTTGGGCAAGAGCTGGACAGGCGGCAGGCAGCGGAACAAGCACTGCGCGAATCGCGCCGAATGCTGCAGCGGGTGCTAGACACGGTGCCGGTACGGGTTTTCTGGAAAGACCGCAACCACATCTATCAGGGGTGCAACCAGCGTTTTGCCGATGATATTGCGGTTCCACACCCGCGTGAGCTTATGGGCAAAGGTGATGAAGCACTGCCGTGGCGTAACCGGGCAGCTTATTTTCATGAAATAGACGGCCGTTTAATGGAAACCGACACCACCTCCCACACCGTCAACCAGTACAAGCTCCCCAACGGCAAACACGCCTGGCTCGACACCTACATGGCCCCCCTCCACGACGACACCGGCCAGGTCATCGGCATTTTAGGCACCTATCTTGACATTACCGAGCAGCGGCAAGCCGAAGAAACCTTGCGCAAAACGCAGCAGCGTTACCAAGCCCTGTTTTCCCACACCACCAACGCCGTTTTCCTGTTCGACTTCAACTTTGTCTTTCTGGATGTCAATCAGCAGGCAGCTGATCTGCTGGGCTACGCCAGAGACGAGTTGGTCAACGCACCAGTAGACCGGATCATTGCCCCCAGCGACACGGATGATTCGCAAAACCAACGCCAATCCTTGCTTGACGGCCGGCCGATGCCCGCCTACGAACGCTGGCTTATTCGCAAAGACGGTCAGGTAGTTCCCGTAGAAATCAACGTTTCACTGGTATATGACGAACACGGCGACCCCTCCCACATTCAAAGCATTGCCCACGACATTTCGCGTCGCAAGCAGGCTGAACAAACGCTGCGCGACAGCGAACGCCGCTTCCGCGCCCTCATCGAAAACGGCTATGACACGGTTGCGTTGGTCAACAAAGACGGCATCATCACCTACACCAGCCCCGTCACCACGCGGCTGCTCGGCTATGCCGTTGAAGAATACGTAGGACATGCCATTGGTGCCCTCGTCCACCCAACAGACAAAGAGCCTGGCTCCACTGTAGACAAGCTACGCCAGCCATCCCAAATTGAATCGGCTGCCTACACCGTGCGTGTGCGGCACAAAGATGGCTCCTGGCGCTGGGTGGAAGCTATTGCCACCAACATGTTTGCCGAACCAAGCGTGGGGGCAATGGTCATCAACTTCCGCGATGTGACCGGCCGGCAAGAAGCTGAAGAAGCACTGCGGCAAACGCAAAAGCTGGAGAGCCTGGGCATCATGTCAGGCGGGATTGCCCATGATTTTAACAACCTGTTAACAGCGATGCTGGCGCAGTCGTCGCTGCTGCAAACCAAGATTGCTGCCACAGACCCGACCCGTAAACATGTAGACCGCATTGTCAAGGCAGCCGGCCGAGCCGCCAACCTAACACAGCAGCTTTTGGCCTATTCCGGGCGCGGTCAGTTTGATATTCAGCCGATCAATTTGAACCAGGTTATCGAGGACAACCTGCACCTGTTTGAGGTTGCCATCCCCAAAAATGTACGGGTCGAACTGCAATTGGCTCAACCCTTGCCGCTGGTAGACGGCGACCCAGGGCAAATTCAGCAGGTGGTCATGAATTTGATCATCAATGCCGCCGAAGCGATGAACGGCCGTAATGGGCGCATCCACATCCAAACCAGCTATGAAACGATTGCCCCCGCACAGCGCGTCGCCCTCTCCTACACCGATGGCCTTCTGCCCACACACCCGTATGTGGCACTCACCATCGGTGACGATGGCATTGGCATGGATAGTCAAACGTTAGCTAAAATTTTTGACCCGTTTTTTACCACCAAATCTACCGGGCGCGGGCTGGGGCTGGCGGCAGCACTGGGCATTGTGCGCAGCCACAAGGGCGGGTTACAGGTGTCCAGCATGTTGGGCAGCGGCACCGCGTTTCAATTGTACTTCCCCGCCAGCGTGAGCCTGGCCGCCAACGGACGGTCAACCGCTATCACTTCCACGACAATGGTTAAACAAGGTACGGTTCTGGTTATAGATGATGAGGAAGGGGTACGGGAATCGGCTGAGGATATTTTGGAGTCGGTGGGGTGGCGGGTATTAACGGCCGTTGACGGCCACAGTGGCATCGAACTGTACCAAACCCATCACCCCACCATCAACCTGGTGCTGCTAGACCTTTCCATGCCCGGCCTGAGCGGCCGCGAAACATTGTCCAAACTACAAAAAATAAACGATTCCGTGTGCGTCATCCTCTCATCCGGCTACAGCGAAGCAGAGGCAGCGCAAAATTTAGGCAAATTAGGAGTCAAAGGATTTTTGCAAAAACCGTACAGCCTGGAGCAGTTAGTGGCGATCATGAGCAGCATATAAGGCATTTGAGGGTTAACGGCAAATGTAGGGGCGCATTGCATACGCCCTGGTATATCGCATACACCCTTTCCCAATCACCCCGCAAAATCCTGAAAACCGGATCGCGCCACGCGGACTATCGCGCCACGCGGACTATCGCGCCACGCGGACTATCGCGCCACGCGGACTATCGCGCCACGCGGACTATCGCGCCACGCGGACTATCGCGCCACGCGGACTATCGCGCCACGCGGACTATCGCGCCACGCGGACTATCGCGCCACGCGGACTATCGCGCCACGCGGCGAGATTCTAATTGAGCATGGATTTCCGACGGGGCGCAGGCAAACCAGATCACGTCTACACCGTGTTCGGGGTCAACATAGGAAAACGGGGTGCAAACCAGCCCACGCGGGCAATGTTCCAGGCAGTCGGGCAAGCCACCCTCGTCAATCTCCATACATTCAGGATAAAACGTGCCTTCACTTAAAAATTGCTGATACTCTTCCCGCGTAACTTCATACACAAATTCAATTCTTTTTTCGGCCATCATTCTCTCCAGTAATCGGTAATCAGTAACCAGTTAGGAACGAGGATTAAATAAGTTACGCAAGAAGTTCAACTTCTTCTGAGAAGTTGAATTTCTAAATGGGCAAGTTATTTAATTTCCATTCCTTAACGCTATACCTGGAAGTGTAAACGGCCGTTTCCCCTCCCGTTACCCCCAAATGTCCCCAATCCCACCTGACAAATGTCATGGGTTCGCCGTAGCCGCCACCGGGACGGCCGGCCGATCCGTAATCGCCATCTGCGCCAGCGACGCCACCACCCCCAGCGCAATCGCCATATACCACACCGCGTCATAGCTGCCCACCGTGTCATACAAGCGGCCGCCCAGCCACACCCCCAAAAACGCCCCCACCTGATGGCTCAAAAAAACAATGCCATACAGCGTCGAAAGATAGCGCGTGCCAAAAATTTGCGCCACGGTGCCGCTGGTCAACGGCACCGTTGCCAGCCACACAAAGCCAATCGCCCCGGCAAAAACCAGTGCCGAAAGCTGTGTCAGCGGCAACAGCAAAAACAGAGTAATAATGATCGAACGCAGCAGATACACCAAACTCAGCAAATTCTTCTTGCGGAACCGATCCCCCAGCCAGCCAAACGTCACCGACCCCGCCATGTTGAAGCCGCCAATCAGCGACAATGCCGCTGCGGCCGTAAACGGCGGCAAGCCATTGTCCCCCAGATAGGCGGGCAGGTGGGTGGAGATAAAGGCCACATGGAAACCGCAAACAAAAAAGCCGACGATGAGCAGTAGATAGCCACCGTGGCCGCTGGCACGCCGCAAAATCTTGGCAAACGGCTCCTCGCCTTCGGCACTGACCCCCAAATCGCCGCCTGGTCTGTTGGGCAGCCCAAACGCCAGCAGCAAAATGACCAGGGAGATGGCTGCCAGCACCAGCAGCGTGCGCTGCCAGTTAAAGGTCGTCAGCAAAAATTGCACCAGCGGCGGCACCACAAACATCCCACTTGACCCCGCCGCCGTGATGATGCCAAAAACCCGGCTGCGGCTGTCGGGTGAAACCATCTGCCCCACGGCTCCCAGCACGACGACATAGGTTGTGGCACTGAGTGCCACCCCCACCATGCCCCCCAGCGTCAAATACAGCCCCCCGGCGCTGCTGATGCGCGAGAGCAGCACCAGCCCCAGGGCATACAACCCGCCTCCGGCCAACAACACCCGCCGCGAACCGATGCGGTCGGCCAAAATGCCCACCAGCGGTAGCCCGTAGATGATGTTGCTGAGGGCGATGGCGAGGCTAAACACCGTGCGCCCCGTACCCAGCGTTTGCCCAATGGGCTGTAGCAGCAGGCCAAAGCTTTGGCGAATGCCGGTGCTAAGCATGACGGCCAGCGAGGCAGACAAAATGGCGAATACAAGGGTGCGATTTTTCATATAGCCCTTCAAAGGACATAAACCAACATTTTCGGGAGACTGAGAGACTGAGAGATTGAGAGACTAATCTCCTAATCTCCTAATCTCTTCCGCAAAATGTCAATTTATGACGGTGTTTGGGACAGCTTTTACAGCTACAATCCCACCACTTTCCCCGTCCGCGCCGACTCATACAGTGCCAGCACCGTTTTGACGTGGTTGCGCGTTTCGGCCAGCGTCAGGTAGCTCGGCCGGCCGTGCAAGATCGCATCGTGCATGTCTTCAACTTCACCCAGGTACAGGTATTCATCCGGCACGGGAATTTCCACGGGGTCATCGCTATCGGGGCCAAAGAAGAGGAGCTGGCGACGCGGATTGTCGAGGGCGGTGAAGGGGCGGGTGAGGGATAAACGGCCGTTTGTCCCCACCACCTCAGCCATCGTGTAATACGGCGTGCGGAACGACGACGCAATTTGCCCCAGCCGCCCCCCGCCGTAAACAAGCTGCCCGTTAAACAGTTCATCCACCCCACTTTCACCCAGCCATTGACTGCCAAACACCCGCTCCGGCGGCCCACCCATCACATATTGGGCAAAGCTGACCGGATACACGCCCACGTCCCACAGCGAACCGCCACCTAATTCAGGGGCCAAGCGGATGTTGTTGCGGCTGCCCATGGCAAAGTTGAAGGTGGCGCGAACGGAGAGGATGTCGCCTAAACGGCCGTTTTGCACCCACTCCCCCACCAGCTTTGTTTGCGGATGATGGCGATACATAAACGCCTCCGCCAGCACCTGCCCCGTCTCGTTGGCCGCCGCAATCATCGCGTCCACTTCCGCCAGCGATGTTGCCAGCGGCTTCTCGCACAGCACATGCTTGCCGTGTCGCAGCGCATAAATTGCCCACTCGGCGTGGAGCGTATTGGGCAGGCTAATGTAAACCGCATCCACCACATCCGACTGCAGCATCGCCTCATAGCTGCCAAACGCCTGCGGAATCTCCCACTCCGCCGCATACGCCTGCGCCGCCGCCAAATCGCGGCTGGCAACCGCCACCAACTCGGCACGCGGCGACTGCCGCAGCGCCGGAATCACCCGCCGGTTTATCCGCGCCGTTGAAACCAAACCCCATCTGATTGTGTTCACGAACTGCCTCTTTTTCGGTAATCGGTAATCGGTAATCGGTAATCGGTAATCAGTCCACAGCACCTACTGATTACTGCTCACTGATTACTGATTACTGTTCACTGTTCACTGATTCGCCAATCGCCGCACATAATTGACCAAATGCCACGCTTCTTCGCTGCTAAACTGCCCGTCAAAGGCTGGCATGGGCGTACCTTCAATGCCGTGGAGAATCCAGTAATACAGATCGCCATCGGGATGGGTAGCGGTATGGCCGCTGGCAAAATCCACCGGCGGCGGATTCAGCGACAGTGCCGTGGGACCATCGCCGCGCCCCAGTTCGCCGTGGCAGGTGGCACAATTGGTCAAAAACAACTCCTGCCCCATCGCTATTGAATTCTGGTCAGGCACAATGGGGTTGGTGAGGAATTTGGAGGGGGTGTATTCCACATCAAAAAAGGTGAACAGATACCCTGCCCCCAGCCAAAAAGCAAAAATGGACATCAGCAGCAGCGGCACAAGCTGCCATTCCCGCTTGGCGGCTCGTGTAGCAATAAACCCCCAGCCAATCGCCAGCAGCACAATGATCGCACCATAGCCCAGGCTGCCCAGCAGCGTCATAAAGTTGGCCGCCCGTTGGAGTAAGCTTATCCCCTGTTCGGCATTGACAATTTCACCACCCAGGCCAGCCTCCAGCCGATAGGGGACAAAAGCATCAAAGGCACCGGGGCGACGGATGGCAACTTCCATTTGCCATCCGCCAATGAGGCTGATGAAGTTGCCTTCGATGCGATACGTCCCGTTTTCCTGCCGTTCGGCCTCCACTTCGTTGGCACCCATCGAGCGCCCCAAAAAGGTGAAGCGGTAGGAAATTTCGTCTATGTCGGTGATTAAACGGCCGTTCTCATCAAACACCGCTACGTCAAAGCTGTTCCACCCCACCAGGGCTGGTTCAACGGTTAGCTCCACATTGAGACCATCGGCCGGCTGGCTGATAACCGTGCGCCCTGGCTCATTGCCCAACAGCGGCGCATCAATGCCGCGCTGAATATCAGCCAAAAAGCCTGCCGCCAAAATGAGCAGCAGCGCCGTCACCGCTTCGGCCGTCACCACCAGCCGGAAACGGCGCAAAACGGCCGTTATCGCCTCCCCCGTTGCTTCTGCATCATACAACTTGTTCAGCCGGGGCTTGATGAAGACCAGATTGACCCCCGCCAGGGCAAAGGCCAGCAGCGCCAGGAGCAGCTTGCCCAGCAGCACCCGCCCATACAGCGTCCCCACCAGGGCCGTCCAACTGCCCACGTGCTGCGCCGCCAGATAGCCGCCACTAAACAGCAACACCCCCACCGCCAGTGCCGCCAAAATTGAAAAGTTTAAAATTAGGCTCAAGTTGAGCCAGGTACGCGATTCTTCTGGCAGCCGTCGGGCTTGCGCCACAGCCACGCCCAAATAGACCAGCCCGCCCACCCAAATGGCGGCGGCAGTGGTGTGGGCCAGATCAACGGCCGTTGCCTGGGTCGAATCGAGCAACAGGGCGGCACTGTGGCTGATGAGCGAGGTGGTGCAGGCCAGCCCAACGCCAACGGCCACGCCCACATACAGCAGCCCTGGCCGAGGGTTGCGGCGCAGTTGCCAGAGGAGGAGGGTGATAACGGCCGTTAATCCCAGCCGCAGCAGCCACATCTGCCCAAACTGCGTCCCCACCCAACTGCCAATGTTGAGGCCAAAGGCGGCGATCTGGTCAGCCACCACCACCAGTAGCCCCGCTACCAGCAGCCCCACACCAATCCAGGCAATGGTCAGCCCACGCTGCGTCTGCGCGGCGTCGAGGGCTATTTCGTCGGCGGATAAATCGTCTACGGCGGCAAAAACGGGGTTCCACACCAGCAGGCGGAAGATGAAGAGACCGAGGAGGAGGGAAACGGCCGTTAATGTCAGCCACCGCGCCACCGCACTCCACAGCGAAAGCTGCGCCCGCAAACTCGTATCCGTTGCCACCGGTGCCGCTTCCGCCCCCACACCAAACGAAAACGTGCCGCTAGTCGTGTGGCCGTCCACCGCTGAAAGCACCTGCCAGCTCACCAGATATGCCCCTTCGCCTAGCTCTGGCAGCGTCACAAACAGGGCCATATTCTCATCACGCCCCTGCACCAGCCCCACCGCCACTTCTTCACCGGCGTGGGTCAACACTTCAATCTTGCTCAATTCCGGCACTACCGGTTCGTTAAAACGAATCGCTATTTCTTCGGGAATAACGTCCAGGCGTGAATTTTCACGCGGCAGCGAGCTAACCGGAATGGCGTGAGCCGACACCTGCCGCACAACAAACAGCAAACTGCCCAGCAGCACCAGCAATGACCACATTTTTTGTCTTTGATGAAACATCTTTCGGGGACAGTAATCAGTAATCGGTAATCGGTAATCAGTCAGGTTACTGATTACTGATTACTGGTTACTGAGATTACTGATTACCGATTACCGTTTACGTATGAGGCTAAAAGCAGCCAGTACCACACCCAGCACGCCCACACCCAAACCAATATACGCCATTGTACGGGCAGATTGCAGTTCAGCTTGCAGGGTGGCAATGTCCGCCTGTAGATCACGCGCATCAGGCGCGGCTTCGGGGAACTGGATGCGGGAAGCGTCAAATACTTCTTCCGGCTCCACCACCACATCTACATCCTCGTCTTCAATAAAACCAAACAAATGCACGGCATATTGCCCCCGCACGGTGGGGAAGATTTCGGCCGTGTAATAGCCATCGGTGGCTGTGGCAGACAAATTGGAGCGGAAGGTGCGGCCACCGTACTCTACTTCCAAATCCATGGTACCATCCACACCATTCACCGGATTGCCGTCCTGATCCAAAATCTCAATGACCAGGGCGTTGCGCTCGCCCACAATGGCTGGCTCGGCACGCCAGCCAACGATGATGGCATATGGCCCTACCTCGACGCGGGTGTGGGCGAAGGCAGACTGGCTGGAAAACAGGAGTGCTACCAGTATCAACGGGAGGCTAACAAATTTGATCCAACTCCTTGCTCGAATATACATACAACCTCTTATATTTTAGACAGGAAAGCAGAAGCGCAGCCTCTGGCTTTTGGTGTGGAATAAACGGCCGTTACCCGCCGTCTGTCCAATAATTCACGCTTACTAACAACAATGTGGCTACCCAACGCCCCTGATCATGCCACAGCCGCCTCGTTGCCAGCATCAATTTTGCGTGAATACACCATTGGTATCTTTGTCCTGAACAAAAGGTACCACCACACCTATCCCGTGGGCGTACCCGTACCACGATCACAAGTTGCACCGCGTTCGGGGGTTTGCGGCCCCACAATGTACTTTTCCAGGAACCGATCAATCCGACCATCATCGGCCGAATCTACCGACAGTTGAATGCCCCAGGCGGAAAGCGCAATGGGGCTGGTTTGATCAGGCCACGGGCTGAGTAGCACAAAGCTTGTTCCCCGCGCCCGTTCCTTCAAGCTCTCAATCTGGTCGGCCGGCAGATTGGGAGCGTAAGTTACCCACACGGCACCATGCTCCATTGAATGAACGGCATGTTTGGCTTCAACTGGCTCATCGTAAATGCCACAATTTTGCCAGGTGTCGTTATGAACACCCCCAACCGGTGGCAAGCCACCAAAGTCATAGCTCACCGTATTGTCATGCCCCCGCGATGGGCGGGGAAACACAACCACTCCCTCAATGGGTGGTTCTGGACGTACATTTAAATAAAGTAAATACCCTAACCCAATCACCGCCAGTGCTACCGCACCGGCGATAATCCAGGTCATATTCACGCCACCTGTTGGCCCGGATGGGGCTGTTCTTCTTCTCGCTGTTGTCATTTTCTCCACCAAGTTTCCTATTTAAAAAATTGTTCACCTACCGAGGTGGCGCCCCCCGACCACCATCGCAGCCTGAACCACGTTCAGGCCCTCGCGTGTTGACATATCGTTCGACAAACTGCCCCAGGCGATGATCTGCTACCGAATCAAGCTCGATCTGCACATCCCAGGCGGTGAGAACCACCTTGCTTTTTTGCTGGGGATAGGGCGAGAGCAAAATACGGCCGTTTATCAGCGCCACATCTTGCAAAACCGCCACCTCATCTATCGGCAAATCGGGCTGATAGGTAATCCAGACTGCCCCGTGCTCCATCGAGTGGATAGCGTATTGGGCTTCTATGGGATTATCATAAATGCCACAGTTTTGCCAAGATGGGTTATGGGGGCCACCCATTGGCGGCCGTTCACCAAAGGGAATGACCAGATTATCATCGTGCTGGTTGGCAAGAAGCTCATGCCCGGCAAAGCTAACACCAGCCACGTCTGGCTCAAACAAACGATATACAAACAGCCCAAGCAAACCCAACGCAACGATGGCGATAGGCACCCAAAGGCGAAGCTGCTTGATGCGCTGCTCATACTGAAGCTGCAAGCGACGCGCTTCGCGGCGGTTTGGGTGCGGGTTGCTGTCAACAGAACGCTTGCTCATTCAGGTTATTATCCCCGCAATTGGGCGTTGTATCAACCTCGGCAGCCCACCAGCCGGGAGTTCTAAATAATTGCTCAAAAACGGGGGTGGTCATATTTTACTATGAGAATGGTAAGAATTGTTTGGGCTTTGCTGCTATAATGCGGGGCTATATGCAAGATAGCAACCATTCAAACCGCCGCCAGATTTGGCTGGGTGCCTTGGTAAGTGTGATTAGCCTGGGTGCCATTTTCTTTTTTATCGAACCCTCTGCCATTTGGAAAGCGTTACAGACGGCTAACTATCGCTATCTGCTTTTAACGGCCGTTGGTATCACCCTCTTCCTCCTGCTCCGCGCCATCCGCTGGCGCTTTATGCTACGCAACGAAGCCCCATTTGCCACCATCTTTCACATCCAAAGCGTTGGCTACCTGGTGACAAACCTGCTGCCGCTGCGGGTGGGGGATGTGGCACGGGCTGTGCTAATTGGCAACGTGCCGCCCATTACGCTGGCGCGAGGGCTGTCAACAATGGTGGTGGAGCGGGTGCTGGATATGCTTTTTGTAGTCACGCTGCTGCCGTTTACGCTGGCAGAGGTTGAGGCGATCCCCACCTGGATGCAGTCGGCGGCGCGGGCTTCGGGGTTTGCGGCGGTGGCGGCCATTGTGCTGCTGGTGGTGGCGGCCAATCAACGGCCGTTTGTCCACCGCCTCGCCACCCTCATCCTCCAGCGCATTCCCCGCCTCGACCAGGAAACTTGGCTGCGGCGGCTCGACGACCTGCTGACCGGGCTAAGCAGCCTGACCCGGCTGGGAGAAGGTGGGTTTTTGCTTGTGCTGAGCGTTTTGCTCTGGCTGCCGATTTTGGGGGCGTATTATAGTGCTTTAACGGCCGTTCACATCCAGCCCACCTGGTCAATGGCCGCCTTCGTCTTCTGCGCCTCCGCCTTCAGCGTTGCTCTGCCCTCCTCGCCGGGGCAAATTGGCGTTTTTCACGCCAGCGTCATCGCCGCCCTGCAAATTTTGGGGCAGCCAGAAGCCGCTTCAGCCAGCTTCGCCTTCCTGTACCACGCCCTCAACCTGCTGCTCATGGTCATTTTTGGTCTCTACGGCCTCAGCAGCACCGGCGCAACCTTTAGCAAGGTCCTGGCCGCCATTCGGCTGCGACGCTAGTAATGTATATATAAATAAAGCTGTGTATAATAACTTACCTGAATCCTGCCTCATTCACGACATTGGCTTGAGGGGCAGGCTCAGGGTTCGTTCGTTAATAACTTGGGATTTAGAAGTTGAACTTCTCTCAGAAGTTGAACTTCTGAAACTGCAAAGTTATTTTTGATTGAACCCTTAGGAATGGAAATTAAATAACTTGCCCCTTTAGAAGTTAAACTTCTCAGAAGAAGTTCAACTTCTTCCGTAATTTATTTAATCCACGTTCCTCAATCAACAAATTAGTACCTGAGCCGTCACTATACAAGTTCAGCACTTTGCGCCATAAACGGTGCGTGGCACTTCAGGTGCAAGCCATTGCCCAATGACGGTTGGTGGTTGAAATTCTTCACAAGCTATAGACCTTCAGAGAATCTTTGTTGGGTACTTATCTGCTATTCATGAGAAATTTGTTCCGTCTGACGCTTGGCACCAAGCTCACCCTCATCATCGCTGTTATCCTGCTCGTGCTGCTGGGGCTGATCATGTATTTTACCTCCCGCAACATGGGCATCATCACCACAGAGACAGGTGAGCAGCGTGCCTTGGAAGAAGTTACGGTACTCAACACCCGCTTTAGTCAGATACAAGCAGAGTTGGTGATTGCCTCCAGGCTGTTAGCCAGCAGTTCAGATCTGGTGCAAGCAGCCAAAAACCGCAACAGCGCACGCATTGAAGCCATCTTTACGACCGAATCGGCTGCCCTCAATTTTCACGATATTGATATTGTCGATCAAAATGGGCTGCGCCTGCTCACAATTGTTGAGGAAGGTGACACCTTTGACGCCGGGCAAGAGGATGCCTTGTTAGAGGCAGCCCTTCAGGGCATGACCGTGTCTGATTTGATTGTTGAACAGGAGGGAGCGGATGGTTATGAAGCGCGTTTAGCAACGGCCGTTCCCATCTACGCGGCCGGCAATGAGCTAATCGGGGGGCTGCTAACCAGCCACAAGCTCGATAACGACCTCCTGGCAGAGCTAAACTTCCACCGTGACAACATCCAACTGCTTTTTGTCGCCGAAGGGCATTTACTCTCCCAAAGCTGGCAAGTCGCCTCGGCGGCAGAACAAGACAAACTGGAAACGGCCGTTTTAGACCCCACCCTCCTGACTGCTGCTGAAAATGGCAACGTAAACGTCCGCTCCCTATCCCTCACCATTGATACCACACCCTACTACTTTGTTTCTTATACCCCCGTCAAGCTGCGCGAAGCAATCAAAGGAGCCGCCATCATCCTGGTCAAACAGCCAGAACCCTTTATATTTATCCAACGCCTGCGCCTCTTCTTTGTTGCCGTGATGATCACAACCAGCATCCTGGCTATGGCAAGCATGGCATTCTTCGTGCGGCGGTTCATCACCACCCCCCTGAGCAAACTCACCACAGCCACCCAGCAAATGTCGGGCGGCAATTTGCAAGCCAGGGCCGACATTCACACCGACGACGAAATGGGAGAACTAGGCAATAGCTTTAACGAGATGGCGGCCCGCTTGGAACGCATTCTCAATACCCTGGAAAGCCGCGTTGCCCAGCGCACCGCCGATCTTTCCGCCAGCAACCAGCAGCTACAGCAGGAAATTGGGCAGCGCATTCAAGCAGAAGAGTCGCTCATTCGCTCCCGCGACATGGCTCTGGAAGCCAACCGGCTCAAGACAGAGTTGTTAGCCAACGTTAGCCATGAACTCCGCACGCCGCTGAACGGCATTATGGGGTTTGCCGAAATTATGCAGGAGCGTATTCCGGGACCGCTAACGCCCAAGCAGGCGGAAATGACCGGCAAAATTATTGAAAGTACGCTTTATCTCACCACCATTGTGAACGATTTGCTTAACCAGGCACAGCTTGAGGCGGGGAAAATGCAGTTGGAGATGGTGCCATGCAACCCGGCGTTACTGGTTCAGGAAGTGCGCGAACAGCTACAGCCGCTGGCAGCAGCCAAGGGGATTAAATTAACGGCCGTTATTTCCCCCACCATCCCCCCCACCGTCACCACCGACCCCACCCGCCTGCGCCAGGTGCTGATGAACCTGGTCAGCAACGGCATCAAATTTACCGACGAGGGCCGGGTTGAAATTGAAGCCAGCGGTGGCGAAAACGGCCGTTGGGTACTCAAAGTCCACGACACCGGCATTGGCATTCCCCCCGAATCCCACGACCACATCTTCGAGCCATTTCGCCAGGTAGACGGCTCCGCCACCCGCCGCCACCAGGGCACCGGGCTAGGGCTATCCATCGTCCGCGAACTTGTTGCCATGATGGGCGGTCGCATCACACTGCAAAGCAATGTGGGGCAAGGCAGCGCCTTTGTCATTGACCTGCCCATCACCCAGCCAGAGCTATACGGCGCACGGTCATAAACTGGCATTTTGGTGATCGGCTACAAGTGGCAAGTAACAGGTGGCAAGTCATGTGTGCCGACCAGACTTGCCACTTGCCACTTGCTACCTGCAAGCAAAAATTTGAGACCACTGTCTAATTTATGAAAATTCTTCAAGTTCTAACCTATTATCGCCCCTGGACCAGCGGCCTGACGATCTACGTCGAGCGGCTGAGCAAAGCGCTGGCGCAGCTCGGCCACGATGTCACCGTTCTCACCTCACAATACGACCCCGACCTGCCCCGCTACGAAGTTGTGGACGGTGTAAAAGTGGTGCGTATCCCCGTCGCCCTACGTGTCAGCAAAGGGGTCATCATGCCCAGCTTTGGCCCCATGGCCTGGAAGCTCGCCCAACGCGCCGATGCCATTCAGCTCCACCTGCCCCAGTTTGATGCCCCCGGTGTAGCCCTGCGCGGCCGGTTGCTGCGTAAACCCGTCGTCCTCACCTACCACTGCGACCTCACCCTGCCCGAAGGGGCATTCAACCGCTTTGTTGACAACATTGTCCTGCTGATGAACCGCGCCGCTGGCAGCGTCGCCCATGCTGTTGCCACCTACACCCGCGACTACGGCGAGAATTCCCCCTACCTCTCACTCTATCTCGGCCACAAGCTCAAGGTCATCCCGCCCCCCGTGGAATTGGCCGACTGCACCACTGCCGAAGCCGCCGCCTTTCACGCCAGGCACCAGCTTGGCAACCACCCCATCATCGGCATTTGCACCCGCCTTGCCACCGAAAAAGGGGTAGAAATTTTGCTGCGGGCATTGCCCATCGTCATGGAAGCGTTCCCCGATGTGCGCGTGCTGCACGCCGGGCAATACCAAAACGTGCTGGGCGAGGAGGCGTATGCCGCCCGTTTGGCTCCGCTTTTTGCCAAATATGCCGCGCAATACACCCTGTTGGGCAACCTCAACGGCGCAGAACTCACGGCGTTTTACAAAAACATTGATGTGTTAACCATCCCCAGCCTCAACAGCACCGAGAGCTTTGGGTTGGTGCAGATTGAGGCGATGCAAAACGGGGTGCCGGTAGTGTCGTCCAATCTGCCAGGGGTGCGCCAGCCGGTGACGATGACGGGGATGGGAGAAGTGGTTGCCATTGGCGACCATGAGGCACTAGCTGCCGCGCTCATCCGCGTGCTGCGCGACAAGGCGGCTTATGTGCGGTCGCCGGAGCTGATTGGGGCCAGCTTTGCCCCGCTGCAAACGGCCGTTGAATATCTTAGCCTGTTTGCTGACCTGCAAAACGGCCGTTTTGACCCCGCCCCCACTGAACCCGCCGCCTACACCCAGCTCCGCACCATGCGGGATGCGTGGAGCCGATGACAAACCCCCGTCGCCAGCGACAAGAGGAAAACCGGCGCTATTTGTGGCTGGTTTTGTTTACGCTGGTTGTTGTCGGCGGCGGGCTGATTTGGCTCATTTATGGGAGTACGGCACTGTTAACGGCCGTTCCCTGTCTCCTCGGCGGGGCAGCCCTCATCCTTATTCCCTGGTGGTCACTCACCCTGCTGGAAAAGTGGCGCAACTGGATGGAAAGAGACGAATAACTTGGAAGATTCCCCACATTCAACCACAAGAAAGTCCGCTAAAATAATCGGTTGAAGATAAACCAAACCATATTTTGGAGGAACCGTTTGAAAAAACAGCTAATACTCTTGCTCATGATCCTGCTGGCTGCCTGCACCAGCAGCGAAACGCAACCCGCCACTGACGACACCGCTGCCAGCGGCAGCAGCGAAACCGCCCCCGATGGCGCAACCCCACCCCCCGGCTATGAAAACAAAAGCTGGAGCGACATTGTGGCCGAAGCCAACGGCCAAACGGTCAACTTTTACATGTGGGGCGGCAGCGACCTGATTAACAACTGGGTGACGGGCTACGTCGCCGAAAACGTGCAGGAGCAATACGGCGTGACGCTCAACATGGTGCCTATCAGCGATGCCACCGAATACATCAACAAGGTGCTGGGCGAAAAAGAGGCGGGACAGGACAGCGGCGGCACGGTGGATCTGGTCTGGGTCAACGGCGAAAACTTCCGCACCATGCGCCAGGGCGATTTGCTCTATGGCTCCTGGTCACAATTTTTGCCCAGCTCGGCTTATGTCAACCAGGACGACCCCAGCGTTGCCAATGATTTTGGCTATCCCGTGGAGGGGTATGAAGCACCGTATGGCAAAGCCCAGTTTGTGATGATTTACGACAGCACCCGCGTGCCGGAACCCCCGCGCACCATCGCCGATCTGGTGGCCTGGATTAAGGCCAACCCAGGGCAGTTCACCTACCCCGCCCCGCCTGACTTCACCGGCAGTGCCTTTGTGCGCCACATTTGCTATGAAGCGGCCGGTGGCTATGAGTCGCTGCTGGGGGAATTTGACCAGGCCGTATTTGACGACAAATCGGCGGCGTGCTGGCAGTTGCTCAACGAAATTGAGCCGTTTTTGTGGCGCGAGGGGGCAACATACCCGGAAAGCCACACGCGGCAGCAGGATTTGTTTGCCAACAGCGAGGTGAGTTTTGACATGGCCTATAACCCGGCCGAGGCGAGCAGTTTGGTGGAAAACGGCCGTTATCCCGCCACCACCCGCACCTTCGTCTTCGACAGCGGCACCATCGCCAACACCCACTACGTCGCCATCCCCTACAACTCAGACCACAAAGCCGCCGCCATGGTCGTTGCCAACTTCCTGCTTTCCCCCGCCGCCCAGCACAGCAAAGCCCAGCCCGAAAACTGGGGCGACCTGCCCGTGCTGGATCCCACCCTGCTTTCAGCCGACTGGCAAAGCCAGTTTGCCGCCATCCCCCGTGGCGAAGCCACCCTCTCCACCGAAGAACTCGCCGCCCACCGCCTGCCCGAACTGCAAGCACCGTGGCTGACGGCGTTTGAGCAAGGGTGGCAGGTGGAAGTGTTGCAGCAGTAAAGAATGCAGGGGGGCAGGGGAGCAGAGGAGATTTCTCCCCTGCCCCCTGCCCCCCTGCTCCCCAATGTCTTCCAAACCCCTCCTCCTCCTCACCCCCGCCCTGGCCGTCATCGGGCTGCTGTTTGGCGGCGGGCTGGCGTTGGCGCTGCTGCAAAGCGTGGGGTATTTGGCGGCGCTGGGGCAAACGACGCTGACGCTGGATGCTTACCGGCAGTTGTTGAGTGACCCCGTTTTCGGCCGTTCGCTGCTGCTAACGCTGTGGATTGCCGTGGCAAGTACGGCCGTTTCCACCCTCCTTGCCCTCATGGCCGCCCTCACCCTGCGCCGCAGTTTCCGCGCCAGGCCAGTTGCCACCTTCATCTTCCAATCCAACCTGCCCATTCCCCACCTTGTCGGTGCCATCGGTATATTGCTGCTCTTTAGCCAAAGCGGCTTTCTCGCTCGCCTCAGCCACCTGCTGGGTCTCATCCAGCAGCCCGCCGACTTCCCCGCCCTGGTGTTTGACCCCTACGGGCTGGGGATTATGCTGGAATATATTTGGAAAAGCAGTGTCTTTATCGGCATCATCCTGCTGGCCGCGCTGCAAGCGATGGGTGAGGATTATGAGGCGGTGGCGCAAACGCTGGGGGCGAATGGGTGGCAACGGTTGGTTTATGTGACGCTGCCCCAGCTTCGGCCGGCCGTCCTTTCCGCCTCCACCCTCGTTTTTGCCTTCACCTTTGGCGCGTTTGAGGTGCCGCTGCTGCTGGGGACGCGCTACCCATCGGCACTGCCGGTGCTGGCCTACCGGCTCTACACCGACACCGACCTCAATGCCCGGCCGGAGGCGATGGCGATGAGCGTGGTCATCGCCATCATCAGCGGGGGGCTGATTTGGCTTTACCTGCGGCTGGGTGATGGGGAGGGGAGGGAATGATGGGACGCGGACGAGCGCGGACAAACGCGGATGAATCGGTAAACTCACGGAATGGGCTGTCTGGTTTGCTGATTGGCGCGATTTTGCTGGGGGTGGTGGCACCGCTGCTGCCGCTGACCGTGTGGGCGTTTGCCCACAACTGGTTTTTCCCCAGCGTGCTGCCGACGGCGTGGAGCAGCCGGGCGTGGGTTTATCTGTTTTCTGGCCGTTCGCAGCTGGGGGCGGCAACGCTAAACAGCCTGGTGGTGGCAACGGCCGTTACTGCACTCTCCCTCCTCATTGGGCTGCCGGCCGGACGCGCCCTGGCCTTTTACTCCTTTCGGGGAAAAACGGCCGTTTTCTTCCTCATCCTCGCCCCCACCATCATGCCCCTCATCGCCGTCGCCATGGGCATCCACATCGCCTTCATCCGGCTGCGGCTGGCCGACACCCTGCCGGGGGTCATCCTCGCCCACCTCATTCCCGTGCTGCCCTACACCGTCCTCCTCCTGCGCTCCGCTTTTGCCAGCTACAACCGCGACTATGAAGCACAGGCACGCACGCTGGGGGCGCGCCCCTGGCAAATTGTTACCCACATCACCCTGCCCACCATCTGGCCCAGCCTCATGGTGGCCGCCTTGTTCGCCTTTCTCATCTCCTGGAGCCAATATTTGCTGACGCTGCTCATCGGTGGCGGACGGCTCATCACCCTGCCCGTCCTGCTGTTTGCCTTTGCCAACAGCGGCGACTACCCCATCACCGCCGCCCTCAGCCTGCTGTTTATTGCCCCTGCCCTGCTGCTTTTCCTGTTTACCGCCCGCTATCTCACCGGGCGGCACGCGGCGCTGGGCGGGCTGGGAAAATTATGACCGAAGTCTGCCTGCACCACCTGACCAAGCGGTATGACAACCACCACACCGCCGTGGACGACCTGTGCCTGACGCTGCCCAGCGGCCAGATAACGGCACTGCTGGGGCCATCGGGCTGCGGCAAGACGACGGTGTTGAAGCTGATTGCCGGGCTGTTGGCTCCGAGCGGGGGGGATATTGTGTTTAACGGCCGTTCCGTCCTCCCCATTTCCCCGGAAAAACGGGGCGCGGTCATGGTTTTTCAAAACCATTTGCTCTTCCCCACGATGACCGTCTTCGACAACGTGGCTTTTGGGCTGAAAATGCGCGGTGAGCCGCCGGGGGCGATTGCCAAACGGGTGGAGGCAATGCTGGCGCAGGTACGGCTGCCCGGCTTTGGCCCTCGTCGCCCCCATGAGCTTTCGGGGGGGCAGCAGCAGCGGGTGGCGCTGGCGCGAACGTTGATTGTGGAGCCGCAGGTGCTGCTGCTCGATGAGCCGCTTTCAAACCTGGATGCCCACCTGCGGCAGGAGATGCGCGACCTGATTTTTGCGCTGCAGCGGCAGCAAGGGGTGACGACGCTGGTGGTGACCCATGACCAGGAGGAGGCGGTGATTTTGGGCGACCAACTGGCCTTGATGTTTGACGGGGTATTGCAGCAGGTGGGGGAGCCGAGGGATTTTTATGAACGGCCGTTAACCCAACCCATCGCCCGTTTCTTTGGCAACACCAACTTCATCCCCGGCCACAAACAGGGCCACACCGTCCAAACCAGCATCGGCTCATTCCAGATTCAGCACCCCGCCGCCACCCCCGATGGCCCCGTCTGGCTCACCATCCGCCCCGAAGCCATGCAGATGGTGGCTGTGCCGCAGCCCAACACCATCCCCGGCACCGTTTGCAGCCAGCTTTATGCCGGAACCCACACCCGCCTCACCATCGCCACCGCCGACCCCACCCTGCAACCGCTGGAACTCACCCACCCCGCCACCAGCCAGTACGCCGTCGGCCACGCTGTCGGCCAAACCGTTTATCTACACCTCCCCGCCGCCAGCCTGTGGCCTATTGGCCGTTAAGAAACTTTATGCCTGCTGTGGTGGGAAAAACGGCCGTTTTTCCCACCACAGCAGGCATAAACAAAATCTACACCAAGGGTTCAATCAAAAATAACTTTGCAGTTTCAGAAGTTCAACTTCTCTCAGAAGTTGAACTTCTAAATCCCAAGTTAATAACGAACGAACCCCAAGTTTACGAACAGACAGTGTATCAGATGAAAGGTCGTCGGTTGGAGTGGCGACTTTAGTCGGAACGTTCCGGCTAAAGCCTCCACTCAGATACCCGTCAGGATTTGTTTGTCATACTAACAGACACCCTTCCATTTAATTAAGGTGCCGACCTCCACCATGTCTTGGCACTGGCCTTAAGACTAGCTTTGTAGTAGGCACCCATCAAGTTAGCACCCTCCAGACCAAAACCAGACCCAGTGACACTCAGCAGGTTAGCCTCGCGCAAGTTGGCATCACGCAGGTTGGCATTGCTCAAATTGACATTGCTCAGGTCGGTATTGCTCAGGTTGGCACCGCTCAGGTTGGCATTGTTCAGGCCAGCATCGCGCAGTTTGGCCTGCCTCAGGTTAGCACCGCTCAGGTTAGCACCGCTCAGGTTAGCACCGCTCAGGTTAGCACCGCTTAGGTTAGCACCGCTCAGGTTAGCACCGCTCAGGTTAGCACCGCTCAGGTTGGCATTGTTCAAGTAGACATCCCTCAGGTCAGCACCACCGCTGAGGTTGGCACCGCTGAGGTTAGCACCGCTCAGGCTGGCACCGTTAAAGCTGGCACCGCTCAGGTTAGCACCGCTCAGGTCAGCATCGTTCAGGTAGGCACCGTTCAGGTGGGCATGGGAAAGAGTTGCACCGCTCCAATTGGCACTGCTCAAGTGGGCATTGTTCATGAAAACTCTGGTCAGGTTCGCACCGCTCAGGTTAACATTGCTCAGGTTGGCACCCATCAGGCCAACAAAGGTCAGGTTAGCACCGCTCAGGTCAGCACCGTTCAGGTCAGCCTCGTTCAAGTTGGCTTCATTGAAATCAACTTTGGTTAAAACTGCCCCAGCAAAATTTCGCTCGCCAGCGGCGTAGCGTGTTAATAGTTCTTCTTTGGTCATTGCTCAAGTTCCTTTGTTCTTAATATTGTTTAGCAATTGTGCTAGGTTGTTACCCTTGCAAGACGTTCAACTTCTTTGAGAAGTTGAATGTCTAAACTGGGCATTTCCGATAGAAAGAGCTGTGCTGGCCGTGCTGGAAAACGGCCGTTTTTCCCACCATAGCAAGCACCTGCAGAATCCACTTTAGTAGTGCAGCAATGTTTTTTGACGAATAAATTCTCGCTAAATCAAGGGTTTCTATCCGCCAAAATGTATTTGCTGCACTACTAGAACCCGATGGCACGGCTCAGGTCGGCCTCGTACAGGTTGGCATCGCCCAGGTCGGCATCGCTCAGGCCGGCAAAGAGCAGGTTGGCACGGCTCAGGTTGGCACGGCTCAGGTTGGCAGTAAGTTGGCACCGCTCAGATTGGCATCGCTCAGGTCGGCACCGCTCAGGTCGGCATGGCTCAGGTCGGCATAGCTCAGGTCGGCATCGCTCAGGTCGGCATAGCTCAGGTTGGCATGGCTCAGGTCGGCATGGCTCAGGTCGGCATGGCTCAGGTCGGCATGGCTCAGGTTGGCATAGCGCAGGCCAGCATGGCTCAGGTTGGCACCGCTCAGATTGGCGTTGAGCAGCTCTGCATCGATCATCTCTGCACCACTCAGGTTGGCACCGGTCAGGTCGGCATAGCCCAGGTTGGCACCGGTCAGGTCGGCACCGGTCAGGTTGGCACGTTCCAGGTTGGCCTCGCACAGGTCGGCATCGCTCAGGGCGGCATTAGCAAAATCGCGCTCGCCAGCGGCGTAGCGTTGTAAAAGTTCTTCTTTGGTCATTGCTCAAGTCCCTTTGTTCTTTATCTTTGTTTAGCAATCATGCTATATTGTTACAAAACACTGTGGCTGGTTTCCCCGTCCCCAGCATATCCCCGATAGAAAGACCTGTGCTTGCGTTGGTGGAAAACGGCCGTTTTTCCCACCAGAGCAGCCACCTACAAACTTTATCCCAAGCTTACCTAATGGCACGATCCAGGTTGGCCCGTCTCAGATCTACACCCACCAGGTTAGAATCGGTCAGGTCAGCAAAGGTCAGGTTGGTACCGGTCAAGTTGGCACCGCTCAGGTTGGCATCGCTCACGTCGGCACGGCTCAGGTTAGTAGCAGTCAGGTTGGCACCAATCAGGCGGGCACTAGTCAGCAAGGCATAGGTCATGTAGGCATGATCCATGTTCGCACCGCTCAGGTCGGCACCGCTTAGGTCGGCACGGTTCAGGTTAGCGCTGCTCAGATCAGCGTTGCTCAGGTCGACACGACTCAGGCCAGCACTGCTCAGGTTGGCACCGGACAGGTTGGCACTGTTCAGGTTAGCCCAACTCAGGTCGGCACTGCTCAAGTTGATACCCATTAGGTTAGCCTTGCTCAAATCAACTTCGGCCAATTCTGCTCCAGAAAAATCGCGCTCCCCAGCGGCGTAGCGTTTTAACAGTTCTTCTTTGGTCATTGCTTCAGTTCCTTTGTTCTTAATTTTGTTTAGCAATTATGCTATGTTGTTGCCCCGCAAAACGTCTAAACGGGGCGTTTCCGATAGAAAGAGATGTGCCTGTTGTGGGGGAAAACGGCCGTTTTTCCCGCCACGCAGCCAACGACAGGCCAATACCAGCAGCTGTCGAATTGCCAACTTATCCACCGCTGCTGAAAAGCGGCCAAAAATTGTCCTCATTTGAGCGATAAAAGCAAGCGTTACATTGGGCAAAAACGGCATAACGCCAGAAATGGTGCTGCGCTTGGCAAAAACGCCGAGGCAAACGCCAGAAAGCTGGCTGGCAAGGCAAAGCAATGACGATTTTTTGGCACGAGTCTCGCCATTTTAATCTGGACGAGGTTGAAAAACTGGTGGTTAGCGTGAGATAGGGGGTGCTGCGTGCGGAAGTAGAGAAGGTCAACTTCTCGTTAGGCGTTTAAAAAAATAAGGGGGGTAGAAAAACGGCGTGCCTTTTCATGTCATTCCGAGGTCCTCCGAGGAATCTTTCTGTTTTTCCAAGGCGAAAGATTCCTCGCTTCGAAGACTCCGCTCGGAATGACATTTGCCCGATTAATTTGTTAATTCGCTAGGTTCTGTTGACTTTTCAGAATTTGAACCGCAGAGTACGCAGAGAGCGCAGAGAAAGAAAAGAAAACAAGGTAAGCCTCTGCGATCTTTGCGCCCTCTGCGGTGAAATCTGCTTCTTTTTGCCAAAAGTCAACACAACCTAGAAGAAGTTGAACTTCTTTGCCTACGGTTTAGGAAAGCGATTCCAGGGCGCGTGTCAGTTTGGCTCTGGCTTCATCGGCCATTCCTTGCAGGGCGGGTGTGCCGGTAATGGCAACCATCACCTGGGGGTCGGCAATGGAAACGGCCGTTTTCCCCCCATCCATCTCATACACAATAACATTACAGGGCAGAAGCAGACCAATATCCAGCTCAGTTTGCAGCGCCTGGTACGCCAGCGGCGGGTTGCACGCTCCCAAAATAACATAGCGGCGGAAGTTGACATCCAGTTTCTTTTTCAGCGTTTCCTGAATGTTGATTTCGGTTAAGATGCCAAACCCTTCCGTTTTGAGGGCATTGGTAATAGCGGCTATAGCGTCAGCAAAAGGCAGATCAAGGGTGGTACCCAGACCATAGTCGTTTTTGATCATGATTTTCTCCAAATGTAGTGCGTAAAAACCATTTACACATCACGTTTCACGTTGTTACGCCTTGCCCATGAAGGGCAAGACAATGTAAGTATACACCAAACAACCAACAAGAATGGCGGGCGACGAGTTTGGGCAAGAGCCTCACCGTTTTAATCTGGACGAGGTTGAAAAACTGGTGGCTGGCGTGCAATAGCCCCAAAAGGGGGTGCTGACTGTACGATGGTTCAGGTGGAGAGCTGTTCCAAAGAAAGTGTTGGCAAGGGGCAATTTCTGGCATCCTTTACCTATCAAAAACAGGATGCAGACGAACGCAGCTGGAGAACGAACGAAACAAGCCGTCGCCGGTCGTCCGTCTATTTTCATAATTCATCATTCATAATTCATAATTTACGAAGGAGGCCAAACATGATTACAAATCAGGAACAGCTTGCCGCGCTGATGGATCTGACCGACGGCGACAAAAAGCACGACCCCAGCGCTTACTCGACAACGGCCGTTCTTTCCGCCCTTTACAACCGCATTCTCCACTACGACCCCGCCAACCCCAAAAGCGAAGACCGGGATCGCTTTATCATGAGCAAAGGCCATGGGCCACTGGCTCTCTACGCCATCATGGCGCAAAACGGCTTCTTCCCCGCCAGCGAACTGACCAGGTTCCTGCACTGGGACGGCATGTTGGGCGGCCATCCCGACCGCAACCGCATCCCCGGCGTGGAAGCATCCACCGGCTCGCTGGGGCATGGCTTCCCAATGGCAATTGGGGTGGCGCTGGGGCTGAAGGCAAAGAAAAACGGCCGTCGCGTCTATGTCCTCATTGGCGATGGCGAAAGCAACGAAGGCTCCGTGTGGGAGGCGGCACTGCTGGCGGGGAATTTGGCACTCGCCAATCTAACCGCCATTCTCATTGACAACCGCTCCAGCAGCCGCAATCTGGGGGACGTGGCCGCCAAGTTCAGGCTGTTTGGTTGGCAGGCAGAGACGATTAACGGCCGTTCCGAACCCGCCCTCACCCAAGCCCTCGCCGCCCCGGCAGCCGACCGCCCCAGCCTGATCGTCGCGGAGGTGCTACCATGACAGATTCAATGCGTGACCGAATGGGATCTGTTGTCAACGAACTGGTGGCGGCAGATGAAAAAACGGCCGTTATTCTGGCCGACATCAGCACCAACTACTTTCAGGACGCTTTTCGCCAACACCCGGAGCGGGTGATCAACGTGGGGATTATGGAACAAACGGCCGTTAGCCTGGCCGCTGGGTTTGCCCTCGAAGGGTTCCACCCCATCGTCCACTCCATTGCCCCCTTCGTTGTCGAACGGCCGTTTGAGCAAATCAAGGATGATTTTTGCTACCAGGGGCTGGGCGGCACCTTCATCAGCATCGGCGCGTCGTATGATTACGGCACCGACGGCATGACCCACCACAGCCCCGGCGATGTTGCCATTCTCAAAACGCTGCCCCGAATGCAGGTGTGCGTGCCGGGAACGGCCGATGAGCTGGAAACGCTGCTGCGCCAAACCTACGCCAATGGTTCCCCTACTTATCTCCGCACCAGCGTCCAGCACAACGCCACCAGCCGCCCGGTCACATTTGGCAAGCTGCACGTGGAGCGCGAGGGAAAGGATGGGGTTGTCATTGCCGTGGGGCCAATGCTGGAGCGCACGCTGGGGGCGGTGGCGGATATGGATGTGACGGTGCTGTATGCGACAACGATTGCCCCGTTTGATGCGGAGGGGTTGAGAACGGCCGTTTCCCGCGCCACCCCCAACATCGTCGTCGTCGAACCGTATTACGAAGGCACATTGGTGCAAGATATTGCCCACGCCCTGCGCGACACCCCCACCCGCATCCAGGCCATCGGCGTACCGCGCCAGGTCATCACCCGCTACGGCTCACCAGAACAACATGACGCGGCGCTGGGTCTCACCACTGCCGGCATTCGCCAGCAGATTGAACAATTTCTTGCATAAATCAATTTGAACCGCAGAGGGTACAGAGGACGCAAAGAAAGCAAACAAGCAAAATCTGGTTCTTCAGGAATTCGTGAAGCCGCCCCAAATTGTAGTAGCGAGGCATGCCTCGCCACTACAATTTGTTCCGCCAACCCCATAAAATCCCAAAGTACCCAAAATCTTTGCGTCTTTCGCGCCCTCTACGGTTCAATTGCCCCATTCGAGCCAAATGTCGGCAGAACCTGTCTTTGCATAAAAAATGGGTTGCGTGAAAATGAACCCTGTCATTCTCCTCTATTCTGTTCTACAATAGCCCCATATTTGACGACAAGTAGAGGAACCCGCTTATGACAACCTGGCACATGTGGCTTATTGGCCTCATCTTACTCACGGCGGCCTGTGGCCCCGCCCAGCCCCCACCCAACCACACCCCCAACGCCGTGGCGGGGATGGCTGCCACGGCGACAACGCCTCCCACCCCAACCGAGAGTGTGCCGACACAAACGGCCGTTCCTCCCACCCTCACACCCACGCCCACGCCCACAGAAACGGCCGTTCCCACCCTAATCCCCACACCCACAGCAACCCAATCTCCAATTGACCAATCTCCAATCACCGAATCCCCCATCACCCTCTCCGGCCGCGTCACCTACACCAACCCCTTCTTCACCCTCGGCGTCGCCGAACCCATCATCATCCTCGAAGACCAGGCCGGGTTCGTAGACCGCAACGAAGCATTCATCCTGCCCCCCGCCTCCCAAACCATCGGCCAAATCACCAGCGACTTCTACACCTCCCCCTTCAGCTACACCCTCTCCCTGCCCATCGAACCCCAGGGCAGCCTGCGCGACGTAGACAACGACGGCCAAAGCGACACCGGCATCCAAATTTTTGCCGTCGCCTACTGGACCAACACCTTTGGCGACCCCTTCCTTGAGCGGCGCGACCTCGGCGGGGGTGGCTGGTCCACCGCCTACGCCTCCACCCTCGTCAGCAGCAACCCCGAAACCCGCCGCGAAATCATCGGCGGCAAACTCCTCGTCTACGCCCCCGACGACCAGCAAGGGTTCCCCACCGACTTTGGCCCCGACGGCCTGCTCTTCACCGGCGATGAAACCAGCACCCCGCTGCCAGCAGGCTACACCGTCATCAACCTCGACACCACCCCCTTCACCTTCGACCGCTCACCACAGCAGCGCATTGACCTGCTGGAGCCGGAAGGTGCCGCCCTGGTTGACCTCTCCGACCAATCCTACCCCGATGCGTTTAACGCCCTGGTGGACAAATTGAGCAAGGAGTACGCCTTTACTGAACTCAAAGGGGTTGACTGGCAATCGCTACGCGAACAATTCCTGCCCCGCTTTACGGATGCAGCCGACAGCAACGACACGCTTGCCTACCTGCGGGCGCTGCGCGACTTCGCCTGGGCCATTCCCGACGGCCATGTGAGCGGGCCGGCCGTGCAGAGTGATTTCCAAACGGCCGTTTCCGGCGGCATCGGTTTGGCAATTCGTGACCTCGACGACGGCCGCACCATCGTCAACTACTTATTAGAAGACGGCCCCGCCGCCCAAGCCGGCATCCAGCTCCGCGCCCAAATTCTCGCCATCAACAACACCCCCGTTGACGACTTTGTAAACAGCCGCATCGCCTACTCCGCCCCCTTCTCCACCGACCACACCCGCCGCCTACAGCAGCTACGCTACGCCGTCCGCGCTCCGATAGGCGAACAAATCAGCCTCACCTACCAAAATCCAGGAGCCGCCTCCCCCCAAACCGCCACCCTCGACACCGTTTCCGAGTTCAGCAGCTTCAACATCTCTTCCTTTAGTAATGGGCTAGACGGCACCGAACTGCCGCTCGACTACCAAATCCTCCCCAGCGGCTACGGCTATGTCCAAATCTACAGCTTCTCCGACAACGAACTGCTCACCGTCCAGCTTTGGGAACGGATGATCCAAACGTTCAACGACGGCGGCGTGCGCGGCCTCATCATAGACATGCGGCAAAATGGCGGCGGCAGCGGCTTCCTGGCCGACCAAATGGCTGCCTACTTCTTTGACGAAGAGCTGCCGCTGGGCAACACCGGCTATTATGAAGAGGAGCTGGACGACTTCTTCTTCGACGAGCGCAACGTGCAGCAATTCTATCCCCCTCCGGCCGAACAACGCTTTCACGGCAAAATCGCCGTGCTGGTTGGCCCCAACTGCGCCAGTGCCTGCGAATTTTTCAGCTATGACATGACCATTCAGGATCGCGCCGCTATTGTGGGGCAATATCCCACCGCCGGGCTGGGGGGCAGCATTGACCGGGTGCTGATGCCGGAAGGAGAATTTTTTACCTTTACCCAGGGGCGGGCCGTTGACCCAGACGGCAATATCCACATTGAGGGCAAGGGGGTGCCGCCGACTATCCGCGTGCCGGTCAATGAAGAAACGCTGTTTAGCGAGGGCGACCCGGTTTTGGAGGCGGCGGTGGGGTATTTAGATGAGGCAACGGCCGTTAACACCCACCCCGCCATCACCATCGCCCTCGGCGACAGCCACAACGGCACCATCGAACCCCAGTTCCGCGACCTTTATGACCTCGCCGTCAAAGAGGGTGACGTGATAGACATCATCGTCAGTAGCGCGGCGTTTGATCCGGTGTTGCGGGTGTACGATACGGCCGGCAACCTCCTCATCGCCAACGACGACCTCGACGACAGCACCACCAACGCCGGTTTCCTCACCCTCGAAATCCCCGCCGACCTCGACCTCGTTCTCGAAGTCGGCTCCATTGACGACAACAGCAGCGGCGACTATACGCTGACGGTGAAAGAAGCTGGTTAATTAAAGACTGTCAGTGTCATTTCGATGTCCTCCGAAAAATCCCATTCTTGTTGGTAACGGGAGCGGGATTTCTCCTCGAAGACTCGTCGAAATGACATGTTTGTACTGATAACTGAGTCATTGGCGACAGACCTGAATAGATATTAAAGAATTGAGAATGGGGAAACGATTCATTCCCAATTCCCCATTCCCAATTCCCCATTCTGTATGATTAAAGCCATTATTTTTGACGTTGGGGGGGTGCTGGTACGCACCATGAACAGAAACGGCCGTAATCGGCTGGAGGCACGGCTGGGGCTGCCGCCGGGCGGGTCGGAGGCACTGTTTTTTAATAGCGACATGGGAACGCGGGCGCAAATGGGGGAAATTTCCGTGGAAACGCTGTGGCACTGGGTGCAACAAGAGCTATCGCTGTCGGACGAGGCGCTGGCAGCGTTTCAGCAAGATTTTTGGGACGGAGATCGGCTGGATGAAGACATGGTGGCACTGGTGAGGCGGCTGCAAAGGCGGTATCAGACAGCAATCATCAGCAACGCCCAAAGCAACCTGCTCGATTTTGTCACCCACCAGTTTCCCATGGCCGATGCCTTTGATTTGATTGTGGGGTCGGCTTACGAGGGCATTATGAAGCCCAATGCCGCCATTTTTGAGCGGACGCTGGCGCGATTGGAACGCCAGCCGGCCGAAGCAGTGTTTATTGACGACTTTGCCCACAATGTAGCCGGGGCGCAGGCGGTGGGGATGCACGCCATTCATTATCAGCCGGGGGTGGATTTGGCGGTGGAATTGGCGAAGTTGGGGGTGAAAATTGAGAATTGAGAATGGGGAATTGAGAATTGAGAATGGCACACGTTCTCCATTCTCAATTCTTCATTCCCCATTCTCAATTATTCAGGCGGGGCAACAAACGGCCGTTTCGCCCACAGCCAACGCATACACCCGCTGAATTTCCTGGGCAATGTTTGCCCAATCATACTGTCTGGCAACTTCCCGTGCCTGAATGCCCAGCAGCAAGCGGCAGCTATCATCCACCAGCAATTCGTAAATGCGGTACGCCAGCGCCTCGGCATCGCCGGAGGGGATGTGAAAGCCATTGATGCCATCTTGCACCAGGTGCGCCAGCCCGCCCACCTCGGAAGCAATGACCGGTGTCCCCATCGCCATGGCCTCCAACGCCACCATGCCAAAGCTCTCGTAGTGCGACGGCATGACCACCATTTCGGCAGCGGCGTAGAAATTGGGCAAAATGTTCTGGTCTTTGGCGCCCAAAAACGTCACCAAATCGTTTAGCCCCAGCTCATCCCGCATCGCCAGCAGCCGCCGCATTTCGGCATCGGGGTTTTCGGCCCAGGGGTCGCCGCCGATAATAGCAAGGCAGGTGGAGGCAATGGCCTGCGGGTGGCGTTCGCGCACAATGGCAATTGCTTTAAGCAGTGTGTCTACCCCCTTGAGTGGTTCGATACGGCCGGCAAAGAGAATGGTTTTGCTACCGCAGTCAATCCCCACGCGCTTTTTGGCCGTTTTGCGGGCGATGGGGTAAAAGCGGTGCAAATCAACGCCGGGCGGCACGATTTCGATTTTGCTGGGGTTGGCATCATAGAACTCAATGAGTTGGTCTTCCTCGGAAGGGGTTGCGGCAATCAGCTTATCGGCCACGGCAATAACGTGGGCTTCGCCATCAAGACGAACTTGGGGAACAAATTGGCTTTCGTCCTGGGCAATCTGGTTTTTCATGTGGCCGAGGGTGTGGAACATTGCCACAAAGGGTACCCCCCAGGCATCGCGCAGCCGCTCGGCAACCATGCCGGAAAGCCAGTAGTGGGCATGGACAACATCGTATTCAATCCCCTCTCTGGCGGCAAAAGCCAGAACGCCTTCGGTGAATTCGTCGAGGTAGTCAGCCACTTCAGCCACAGGGATCGGTTCTTCGGGGCCGGCCGGAATATGAATCACGCGCCCGCCAAAGCCCAGATGATGGCAAACCATCGGCTGGCAATCATCCTGGGAACGGGTAAATACATCAACCTGAATGCCTTGCCGCCCCAGCTCACGGCTGAGGTCACGCACATAGACATTCATGCCGCCCGTCTTTTTGCCACCCAACATGGCGAGCGGGCAGGTGTGAACGCTAAGCATGGCAACGCGGCGGACAGGGGGAACAAAATCATTTGTATTCATACAATATGTTTCTCAAAATAAACGTGGCAGGATGATGCAGGCGCAGCAAACATCACCATGCGCTGGTCAATAAATGGGCAAAGCAAGGTTAATGTGGTTAGAAAAGAGTTGATAAAACGGGCGTGTGAAGCATCCAGGGGTTGCATTTTGCTTCACATTATAAAGGTGGTATCTAAATATTTCATTAGACAGCCTTGTTTTTGCTTTCTCCTCTTACCTGAAGTAATCTAGCCCAAAAACTGAAAAAGACAACCCATGAACTTGAAACAATACGATTCAATCTATATTTCTCCGCATCTTGACGATGCGGCGTTGTCGTGCGGCGGGCAGATTTTTGCCCAAACGGCCGTTAATCAAACCGTTCTCATTGTCACCATCACCGCCGGGGATCCGGCCGCCGCCGCCATTTCAGATTATGCCCAAAGCCTGCATAGCCGCTGGGAGCTGGTGCTAAACGCCACGGCCGCCCGGCGGGCAGAAGACATTGAGGCGTGCCGCATTTTGGGCGCAGATTACCTGCATTGGCAGGTGCCAGACTGCATCTATCGCTTTGACGCGGTGACAGGGGCGGCTTATTACCTCTCGGATGACGACATTTTTGGCAATGTGCATCCGGGGGAGATGGCGTTGGTGGAGCAGTTGGTGGCGCAACTGCGGCAGCTACCGCCCGCCAACCGCATTGTGGCGCCGCTGGCAATGGGCAATCATGTGGACCATCAGTTGGCGCGAACGGCCGTTGAGCATGTCTTTGGCAATGAGGTGGTCTATTATGAAGATTATCCGTATGCCCAGGAGCCGGGGGCGCTGGAGTCGGTGCTGCCGGTGGGGCAGCGGGGGTGGGAAGCAGAGGTGGTGATGCTGTCAGAAACGGCCGTTCAGGCCAAGTTTAACGCCATCGCCGCCTTTAAATCCCAGCTTAGCACCTTCTTCACCGACCGCGCCGACCTGGAGCAGCAGGTAGGTGGGTACATAACACAAATCGGTGGGGAGCGCATTTGGCGCAAACGGCCGTAGCACCTTAACGATTACACAGAGCTACACAGAGTCAGGAGCGAGTTTCACAGAGAGCGTCGTATCCTCTCTGTGCCCCTCTGTGTCTTCTTTGTGTGCCTCTGTGTAACGTTTTCTTTTTCCGACAGGCCGTTAGCGGTCAATAATTGTTATCCATTTATTAACCCTTCTGTTGTTTAATGGAGAAAACGGCCGTTTGCCGAAATTTAGCCTGAGCAACTGTCATAATGTCTGACCAACACCAGCCATCCTTTCTTCCAAATACCTTTTTGCATCGTTTGCGCACGTTTCTCATTCCTCCACCCATCACCACCCTTGCCCCATCCCTCGACACTAGCCTGGTGCTGCTGCAAGGGCGCGAGCGAATGCTAACTACGATGCTCCGTGTCACTTCGCTTTTCGTCATCGCTGGCGCAACGTGGGTCGTCTACGACAACCTGATGACAAAACAACGTTGGGACATTGTAGCGGCCTATCTGTGCTTTGCCATTTTCATCTGGCTCTTTAGCATCTTTCGCACTATCAACGTCAAGCTCCGGACAAATGTATTTTTGGGCATCATTTATTTTGCCGGCGTCATTGACCTGGCTAACTTTGGCATTGCCGAAGACTGGCGACTTTATTTCACCATTTTTTCTGCCCTCACTACACTGTTTTGGGGCCAGCGCAGCGGCATAACGGCCGTTTTGCTCAGTGTCACCACATTTGCCTATCTTGCCTGGCAGATTGCGCTGGGGCACATTGTCATCACCGCTTCAGCCATGACCAGTCCCATTCCGGATGCGGGCGACATTATCACCTTTGGGTTGGTGTTTTTAATGCTCAACGGCGGTTTTGTCACCGCTTTGTCCGCATTGGTGCAAGAGTTTGAAATTGCGTGGCAGCGGGAACGGCAAGCTGTGGGGCAGCTTCAGCAGGAGCGCGACACGCTGGAGCAGCGGGTGGATGAGCGGACGCATGAATTGTTGGAGCGGAATGAGGAGCTGGCACTGAGCCAACAAACGGCCGTTGCCGCCAAAGAAGCCGCCGAAATTGCCAACCAGGCCAAAAGCGACTTTCTCTCCAGCATGAGCCACGAGCTACGCACCCCGCTCAACGGCATTTTAGGCTATTCACAAATTTTGCTGCGCCAGCCCATACTCGATGGCAACAACACACGCTCCGCCATTGAGGTCATCCAGCAAAGTGGGCAGCACCTGCTCACCCTCATCAACGACATTCTGGATTTGGCAAAGATTGAGGCTAAAAAGCTGACGCTGGAGCCAGGCGATCTGATACTTATGCCATTTCTCTCTGGCGTGACGGATTTAATTCAGGCGCGGGCATTAGCCAAAAACATTGCCTTCCAAACCCACTTTGGCTCCTCGCTGCCCCCTGCCGTGTGGGCCGATGAAACGCGACTACGGCAAATTTTGCTCAATTTGCTGGATAACGGGGTTAAATTTACCGAAACAGGAGCCGTCTCGCTGTCGGTGAGCAAGCTGGCAGAGACGGAGGGAGAGGCAACCTTGCGCTTTGCCATTCAAGACAGTGGCGCGGGCATTGCCGCCACCGAGCTAACCCGTATTTTCCAGCCGTTTGAGCAGGTGGGGAACCAACAGCAACGCGCCAAGGGTACGGGGCTGGGGTTAGCCATTACGCAGCAGTTGGTGGAGGCGATGGGCGGAGTGCTACAGGTGGAAAGCACGCCGGGCGTGGGCAGCCGCTTCTGGTTTGAGCTTACCCTGCCAGTGGTGCAGCACCATTCGGTGGCAACAACGGCCGTTTCTGCACCCCAACCCATCACTGGCTACAGCGGGAAGCGACGGCGCATTTTGGTAGCCGACGACACGGCACAAAACCGGGCACTGCTACAACGGCTGCTGGCTGATCTGGGCTTTATCGTGGAAACGGCCGTTGATGGCTTCACCGCCATCGCCCAGGCCACCGCCACCCACCCCGATCTGATTCTGATGGACATTGTGATGCCTGGCTGCAACGGGCTGGAAGCCACGCGGCAGATCCGGCAGCAGCCAGAGCCGCAGCCCACAGTCATTGTGGCAGTCTCAGCCAATGTGTCGGCGCAGGGTCGCCAGGAAGCGTTGGCCGCTGGCTGCAACGATTTTTTGCCCAAGCCCATTGATGTGGCACAGTTGCTGGACGCGCTGGCGCGGCAGTTGGGGTTGGTGTGGGAGCATGGTGGGGAAGAAACGGCCGTTTCCCCACCCCACAACCACAACCACAGCCACCCACACCATCACCCCGCCCCCGCCCAGTTAGAAGCCCTGTTATCGCTGGCACTAAAGGGCGATTTAGTCGCTGTGCGGCAACAGGCACAATTACTCGCCATGCAGGATAGCCAACTGGCCTCCTTTGCCACCGAAATCACAGCCCTGGCCGATGACTTTGAAGAGGAGAAGTTGATAACCTTCCTAAACCAAACGACACCCTGACCCCCTACCCTGTCCGCACCAGGCATGGGTCATAGAAAATAATCAATGATTCGTCAGATCAAACAATTCCTGTCACCACCAACCTACGCCGACTATCGGCAAGATCGCCTTGCCAAACAACTGCATTTGCTCCTGCTGTTAGGGGTCGCCATGACTTCCATGTATACGCCGCTGGTTTATGTGACCACGGGAGACACAGCCGGGCCGTTGGCAAGTGGCTGCATGTTTATCATCACCGTGGGGTTTATTTGGCTGCTCAAAAAAGGCCGCTTTCTCCTTGTCAGTGCCTCCATTATCATCATCTCCTATACCGCCATCATGCTCTCGCTCACCTTCAACGGCGGCATCCGCGACCAGGCCATCGTCACCCTCATCATGCTCCTCACCCTGGCCGCCCTGTTTTTAGGCGAGCGTTCAGTCATCTTTCTTGGCCTGCTCAGTTCCACCATCGTTACCGTGCTATATGCAGCCGAGCGCATGGGCTTCCTTTTCAACCCTGACGCCACCGTTCCCGCTGAACCCGATGATTTAATGACAACGCTCATCGCCATCATCATCACCACCGTCTTCTTGCAGCAAATGATTCGCCAGGCTGGCAACAGTGACACGCAAATACGGCGGCAGGCCGAAGCTTTACAGGTGCAAAATAATGCCCTGGAGCAAAACCGTCAGTCGCTGCAACAGCGCACCCAGGAGCTGACCACCACGCTGACACATTTGGAGAGTGCACGCGCGGCGGCAGAACAGGCCAGCCAGGCCAAAAGCGAATTTCTTTCCAAGGTGAGCCATGAGCTGCGTACGCCGCTCAACGGTATTTTGGGGTTTGCCCAAATTTTGCTGCGCCAAACGCACTATGAGCCAGAGAATACGCAAAAGGCCCTGACGGTTATTCAGCAAAGCGGCGAGCATTTGCTCACGCTCATCACCGACATTCTGGATTTGGCAAAAATTGAGGCTGGCAAATTGGAATTAGTCCTGGAGCCGTTTCATTTGCCTCATTTTCTGCTGGGGATTGTGGCCTTGATGCAGCCGCGAGCCGTGGAGAAAGGGCTTTGTTTTGATTACCAGCCTGATGCCGCGCTGCCAACGGCCGTTATTACCGATGCCAGGCGACTGCGCCAGATCCTCATCAATTTATTGAGCAACGCCATAAAGTTCACCCCGACGGGCAGCATTACGCTACAGGTAACGCTACTGACCCAGGACGAAACAGCCGCAACGGTACGTTTCGCCGTGGCGGACACGGGCGTTGGCATTGCGGCAGACGATTTGGCGCGTATTTTTAACCCATTTGAGCAGGCGGGTTCGATGAAAGCCAAAATGGGGGGGACGGGGCTGGGCCTGGCGATTAGCCAGCAGTTGGCGTCACTTCTGGATGGCAGGCTGGTGGTGGACAGCACGCCGGGTGCGGGTAGTCACTTTTGGTTTGATCTGGCACTGCCGCTGGCGGCAGCGTCGGCGGTGATGACGCAACGGCCGTTTACCCCCATTACCGGCTATCAGGGGCCACGCCGCACGGTGCTGGCAATAGACGACATTGCCTCTAACCGCGCCGTGCTGATCGCCCTGCTGGAACCGCTGGGGTTTGTCGTGTGCGAAGCGGAAGATGGAGAAACGGCCGTTTCCCTTGCCATCGCCCAGCCACCCGACATTATTTTTACAGATTTGCTCATGCCGGGGCTGTCTGGGCAAGAAACCATTGCCCGGCTGCGGCAGCAGCCCGCCCTGGCACAAACGCCCATTCTGGTGATGTCGGCCAATGCCACCGCCGCCAACGGCCATGTGGCGCAGGCCAATGCGTTCCTAACCAAGCCGCTGGACACTGATTTGGTGTTGCAGCATCTGCAACAGCAGTTGGGGCTGGTGTGGATCACCGAGGAAATGGCGCGAGAAACGGCCGTTGAGCCAACCATCGTTTTGCCCAGCCATGCTGACCTGGAGAAGCTGCATGATTTGGCGTTGATGGGGGATTTAACGGCCGTTAACACCTATGCCACCCAGCTAAGCCAAACCCACACCACCCTTACCCCCTTTACCCAGCACATCCAGCAGTTGGCGCAAAATTTTGAAGAAGAGCAGTTAATTGAAACCTTGCAGACGTACCAACAAACACGCTATGAGTCAAAACAACATTCTTAAGCTACTCAGGCAACTTACAACGCCCCCCATTTTTGAAGACATTGAAAAAAGCGCCCAATCCCGCTTCCTCTATGCCGTCATCCAGAGCATCATGCTATTCGTTGCCCTTGCCTGGATCATCGCCATTATCTTCTTCCCCAACTCCGACTTCATTGAAATTCAATTTGCCTTCTATGTCGCCACCATTGCGATCTGTCTGGGATTGATGTGGGTCATCAACAAAGGCTACACAGCCTTCGCTGGCACCACGCTGTCCATTGGCTTGTGGGTGATCATTGCCGTTGGGGCTTATGGCAACGAAGGAACAAATGGTTCGGCCTATCCCGTGTTCTATGTAGTCATCCTCGTCGCCGGTCTGGTCACCTCTCTGCGCCTCAGTGCCTTTCTGACCATTGCGGGGTTGCTCTACGGGGCTGCCCTCATCTGGCTTGATGGCCGCCAACTGCTCCCCCCCTCCCTCTCGCCCATCACCCCCGTCAACTCGTTTATGTCCTACATCCCCGGCTTTTTTGTGGTGCCACTGCTCATTTACTTCTACCAGCGCAACGTTCGCCACCTCCTGGAACGGGTTCATCGCAGCGAAGCCGAGAAAAAAGAGGCGGAAATTTATCAGATCAAAAACCTGGAATTACAGCAGGAGATTGCCGAGCGCAAGAAGGTTGAGGCAGCGCTGGTGCAAGCCAAGGAAGCGGCGGAAGTGGCAAATGAAGCCAAAAGCGAATTTCTTTCCAGCATGAGCCACGAACTGCGGACACCGCTCAACGGCATTTTGGGCTATGCCCAGGTTTTGGCTCGCAAGCAGCAGTTTGCCCCGGAAGAAACCCACCAGGCTGTGGCGATTATTGAGCAAAGCGGCCAGCATTTGCTGATGCTGATCAACGACATCCTTGACCTGGCAAAGATTGAGGCGCGTAAGCTGGAAGTGGTGCCAGAACAGCTCGATCTGCCGCGCTTCCTCAACAGCATTGCTTCGCTGATGGAGATGCGGGCGCAGGAAAAAGGGCTGTCGCTGGTGTATGAGCTGGACGGTAATTTGCCGGCCGGTATTTGGGCTGATGAAAAACGGCTACGGCAAATTTTGATCAATCTGCTGGGCAACGCAGTAAAGTTTACCCACAGCGGCCACGTCACGCTGCGCGTTACACGGCTGGAAACGGCCGAATTGGGGCAAGTCGCGCTCCGTTTTGCCATTGACGATACCGGGATTGGCATTGAACCAGAGAACCTGGAGAGGATTTTCCAGCCGTTTGAGCAGGTTGGCACGCAAGGGTACAAGGCACACGGCACGGGGCTGGGGTTAGCCATTAGCAAGCGGCTGGTGGAGGCGATGGGGGGCAAGCTGCAAGTGGTGAGTGAGGTAGATAAAGGAAGCTGCTTCTGGTTCGACCTATCCTTTACGATAACAACGCCAACGGCCGTTTTACCCAGCCAAACCATCACCGGCTATGTGGGGCCACGCTGCACGGCACTGGTGGCCGATGATATTGCCTACAACCGCGTGCTGCTGGTTGATTTGCTCTCGCAGCTTGGCTTTGAGGTGGTGGAAGCGGTGGACGGAGAAGAGGCGGTGGCGCAAGCGCAGCTCCACCAGCCCGAACTGATTCTGATGGATTTGATTATGCCGATTATGTCGGGTGAGCAGGCGATTAAGCAGATTCAGGCGCAGGCCAGGGACAAACGGCCGTTAATCATTGCGGTCTCTGCCAGCGTTCTTTCCGAGGAAAGCCAGCAGCAGGTGGGGGCCGATGCCTTTTTAGCCAAACCGGTACATGTGGACTCGCTGCTGGGTTTGCTACAGCAGCAAATGGGGTTAATGTGGCAGGTGGATGACGGGGAGGAAACGGCCGTTTACCCAGGCAATGGACCAACAGCCGCCCAAATTCTTCCGGCAGCCGCCGAACTCGCCAACCTGCACGAACTAGCATTAAAAGGAGATTTAACGGCCGTGCAAAAACAGCTGGACACCATGCAGCAGCAAACCCCCCAAATAGCCCCTTTTGTGCAACATTGCAAAATGTTGGCCGCCCAATTTGAAGAAGAAAAGCTGATTCAACTGTTAGAGCAATATCATCGCCAGCAAACTGTACTGAACCATGAACAATAACTTTCGCAAAACTGTCACCACCTTTTTCACCCCCCCCAGCTTCGACGACGAAGAAAAAAGCCGTCGTGCCCGGTTCCTGCTCATCCTGCTACAAAGCACAAGCGGCCTTCTTCTCATTGCCCTCATCATCCCCTTCCTCATTGACTCCAACACCTATCGTCGTTTCGCCATTGTCCAAACCTATTTCTTTGTAGCCGTCATTGCCGCCAATTTCCTGCTCATCTGGTTAATACGACGTGGCTCTGTCACCCTGACCGGGCTTGGTCTAGCCATCGTTACCTGGCTCGTCATTGCCATTGGTTCAATCTACAGCGGCGGCATCATGGGGCCAACCTTTCCTTACTTCCTTGTCGTCATCCTGATCGCCGGATTTGTAACCAACACCCGCATCAGCTTTGTCATCGCCATTGCCAGCGTCCTCTATGGCATTGTTCTGGTTTGGTTTCATGCGCAGGGATGGCAATTCACCCCCCCCGCCCCCATCATCCCCGAAACAACCCTTTTTTCCTTTGTTCCCGGCTTTCTGATTGTGCCGCTGCTGGTTTATCTGCACCAGCACAGCTTTCAGGCGCTGCTAACCCGCATCCAACATACCGAGGCCGAAAAACGCGCCGCCGAAATTTACCAAATTAGAAACCAGGAGCTACAGCAAGAAATTGGCGAACGTAAACGGGTAGAAAACGCGCTGCTCAAGGCCAAAGAAGAGGCTGAAATTGCGAACCAGGCAAAGAGCGACTTCCTTTCTAATATGAGCCATGAGCTACGAACACCGCTTAATGGGGTGATTGGCTATACGCAGATTTTGCAGCGCGACAGCACGCTTTCGTCCTCGCAGCAACATGCCATTGAAACCATCAGCCAGAGCGGCAACCATTTGCTGGCTCTTATTAATGACATCCTCGATATTGCCCGCATTGAGGCGCGACGGCTGGAACTACAGCCAACGGCGTTTCAACTGAACCCGTTTCTGGACAACATTGTCCGCATCATCAGCGAGCGGGCTGAACAAAAAAATCTGGCGTTTCGCTTTGAAACGGCGGGCGCACTGCCGAATGGGACGCTGGCTGATGAGACACGGCTGCGGCAAGTGCTGCTAAATTTGCTGGGCAACGCGGTTAAGTTTACGCCAGCAGGTGGTGTGACGCTGCGGGTGACGCAATTGCCACAGGAAACGGCCGTTACCAAACTCGCCCAGCTCCGCTTTGAAGTTATTGACACCGGCATCGGCATTATACCAGCCGACCAGCAAAAAATTTTTGAGCCATTTGAGCAACTACACAGCCGCCAGAAAAACAGCCAGGGTGGCACCGGACTAGGGTTAGCCATCAGCCAAAAGCTGGTGCAAGCTATGGGCAGCCAAATCCACCTGCAAAGCAGCCCTAACACAGGCTCACGGTTTTGGTTCGACCTGCTTCTGCCCGTGGCAAACGACATCAACCCCACACAGCAGCCCGAAAAACCCCGCGTCATTGGCTACCAGGGCGAGCGGCGCATCATTTTGGTGGCCGACGACGTGGAGCAAAATCGCAGCTTGCTGCTAAATCTGCTGCAACCGCTCGGTTTTACCACGCTTGTTGCCAGCAGCGGCCATGAAGCCATTGCCCAGGTGCAGCAGCAGCACCCGGACATTGTCCTGATGGATTTGGTGATGCCGGAACTCAACGGCTGGGAAGCCACCAAGGCGATTCGGGCGTTTGATGAGCAATGTATCATCATTGCTGTGTCGGCCGATGCCTTTGAGCAGCAAAAGATTGAGGCGATCCGCCACGGTTGCAACGCCTTTTTAAGCAAGCCGGTGATGGTTGATACGCTGCTGGATATGCTGGCGGCGTATGGCAATTTTGAGTGGGTGTATGAAACGGCCGTTTCTCCCTCCGCCCCCTCCGAATCCATCATACCCCCGCCAGCCGCCGAAGTGGAAGCCATTTACCAAATGGCACTCATGGGCAATTTGATCGGTATTCAAACGGCAATAGAGGAAGGCGACAAGCAAAACGGCCGTTTTTCCCCCTTCTACCACCACGTCATCCAGCTTGCCGAAGCGTTTGAAGAGGAGGCGTTGATTAGCTTTTTAGAAACAATGTCACAAACGGCAGCCCCTACCCCGGATGAGCAGCCATAAGTTCGCAGTGTGCCGACGTACCCGTGTTCATCCGCGCCCCGCATCCTGCTTTCGGGGCAGGAAACGGCCGTTTGCCCACAACCTACACCCAGTAATCATACTCAATATCCCGCGCCGTTGCGTCGGCCACCGGTTTGCCAAACAGCCGCGCCACCAGATGCAGGGCCATGTCAATGCCTGCACTCACCCCCGCACTGGTAATCACGTTGCCCGCATCCACCCAGCGCACCGCTTCCAGCACTTCAACATCGGGGTGGTACTCACGCATATAGGGAATGCTGGCAAAGTAGGTGGTGGCCTGTTTGCCCGCCAGCAACCCCGCCTTTGCCAGCAAAAAGCTGCCGGTGCAAACGCTGGTCATAAATTCGGTCTGCTGGCTGCGGGCAATAATCCAGCTGATGAGATCTGGGCGATTAACGGCCGTTACCGTCCCCCGTCCCCCCGGCAGCAGCACAATATCCACCGCCGGGCAGCTTTCCAGCGTGTAGCCCGGCTGCACCACCAGCCCATTGCGACAGCGCACCAGTTCTGCGCTCTCGGCTACGCTCACCACCTCCATCAGCGGCGTCCCCTCCGCATCCCGCACCGAGCTAAACACCTCATACGGCCCGGCAAAATCCAGCAGTTCCACGTCTTCAAACAGCAAAATGGCTACTTTTTTCATGCCATACTCCTTTTTTCATGCACAATAAAACAGCGCAAACGGCCGTTTGCGCTGCACCCTATCATAACAGAAAAAAGCAACCACTACACCGTCAACGGCGGCGTTTCATACTCCGAATCCAACTCCGCAAACACCCCCGTCACCATATAAATCACCCACTCACAAATATTAATCACCCGGTCAGCCGAACGCTCCAGATTATGCCCCACCCACTCAATCTGGTTCGCCATCTCAACGGCCGTTGGCGTTTGACCCACATACCGCACAATCACCCGATACGCCGCCTTATACAACGCATCCACCTCATCATCCATCGCCGGAATTTGCCGCGCCAGCACCGCATCCCGGTTCACAAAGGCATCCAGCGCCCCCCGCAGCATCGCCTGCGCCTTCACCGCCATCTGCGGATACAGCGCAATCAGCGGCTCCAGATAATACACCTCATCAATCTGCACATTGATTTTGGCAATCCCCTTCACATAATCGTGAATCCGCTCCAGCTCCCCCGCAATCTCAATCATCGCCGCAATTTGCCGCATATCACTGGCAAACGGCTGCTGCGTCGCAATCAGCGACAACCCCCGCATCCCAATCTGAATCCGCCGCTGGTTAATCCACTCATCCGCCTTGATCAAATGCCGCGCCCGCGCCATATCCCGCCGCCGCAGTGCCTCAACCGCCACCCCCAAATTCTCTTCCACCTCACTGCCCAGCCGCAATATCTCATCCTGCAAACCACGCAATTCCCGTTCAAGCACATTTCGCGTCATAACTCACCAAAATCAGTAACCAGTAACCAGTTATCAGTAATCGATCACTGATTACCGATTACCGATTACCGACCACTAGCCAAACCGCCCCGTAATATACTGCTCCGTCAGCTCATTCTGCGGGTTGGTAAACAACGTATTGGTTTCGTTGTACTCAACCAAATACCCGGCCCTGTCATCATCCATATTAAAAAATGCCGTGTAATCAGAGGCACGTGCCGCCTGCTGCATGTTGTGGGTCACGATGATGATGGTGTAGTTTTGCTTCAGCTCCTGAATCAACTCCTCAATCCGCAGCGTTGCCACCGGGTCAAGAGCCGAAGTCGGTTCATCCATCAGGATGATTTCGGGCTTGACGGCGATGGTGCGGGCAATGCACAGCCGCTGCTGCTGCCCACCCGAAAGCGAGTAACCGCTTTGGTTCAGCTTGTCCTTCACCTCATCCCATAATGCCGCCTGCCGCAGCGACGACTCCACCAAATCATCCATATTGCCCTTATAGCCGTTAATCCGCGCCCCCCAGGCCACATTTTCATAAATGCTTTTGGCAAACGGGTTGGGTTTTTGGAACACCATGCCAATCCGCCGCCGGATTTCCACCGGGTCAACGTCCCGGCTATAGATATTGTTGCCACGATACAGCACTTCACCCTGCACGCGGGCAATTGGCACCAGGTCGTTCATGCGGTTGAAGGAGCGTAGGACGGTGCTTTTGCCGCAGCCCGATGGGCCAATGAGGGCGGTAATTTTACGGTTGGGGAATTTGACGTTGATTCCCTTAACGGCGCGGAAATGGGCATAGTAAACGTCCATCCCCCGCGCTTCGATGGCGATCTCTCCGTTCTTGTTCATTGTGTTAATCCTAACGCGGACAAGCCGCAACCAAAAAGATTGGAACGCAAAGGATGCGAAGGCACAAAGATAAGAGAAGCCTTTCTTCCGTGGCGTTCTCTGCGTCCTTTGCGTTAAAAATTCTTGTTTCTATGGCAAGAATGCCATTGATAAGGTAAAAAATCAGGCCGTTTTGTTGGCATAGCGGTTACGCAGAATAACGGCCGTTGCGTTCAACGACAGCAACAGCACCAGCAGCACCAAAATCGCCGCCGCCGCAATGTTGCGGAATTCCGCCTGCGGCCGTGCCGTCCATTGGTAAATTTGAATGGGCAGCGTGGTAAATTTGGAAAATGGGCCGCTGGGGTCAAGGGTGATGAAAGTGGATGCCCCCACCACCACCAGCGGTGCCGTTTCGCCAATGGCACGCGAAATTGCCAAAATGGTGCCGGTGAGAATGCCGGGCATGGCGCTGGGCAGCACATGGTGCCAAATGGTTTGCCATTGGGTGGCACCCAGGGCAAAGCCGGCCTGCCGCAGCGAGCGCGGCACGGCGCGAATGGCTTCCTGGGCGTTGATGATGATGAGCGGCAAAATGAGCAGCCCCAGGGTTAACCCGGCGGACAGAATGGTACGACCATTGGCCGTTGTATCATCGGCGATGACACCAAGTGCCGCGCCGCTGGTAAAGGTTTCCAATGCCCGGACAAAAATCGCTAACCCCAGCATCCCGTAAATGATGGAAGGAACGCCCGCCAAATTGCTGATGTTGGTTTGGATGAGGCGGTTAAGTCGGTTGTCGGTGGCGTATTCTTCCAGGTAAATGGCTGCGCCCACGCCAACGGGGAAGGAAAAGAGAATGGTAATGGCGACTACCCACAGCGAGCCAAGAACAGCGGTGCGAACGCCAGCAAATTCGGGGGTGCTGGATTGGGGGCTGACGAGGAAACGGGGCGTAAGCCAGGAGCGGAATTCGAGAACAGCGGTGGGATAATCGGTACGCATTTGCGCTTCAACGGCCGTTCGGCGGAAGATGGAGTCTACCAGTGACCAACTTTGCACCACATCAGGGGCGACCACGCGCTCCAGCAGCAGCTCATAAACGTTGTTTTGGTCACGCGGTTCCAGGGTGCAGGCAGCCGCAGGTTCCGTCCCGGCGCACAGTTCGGCAAACAAAGCCGGGTCTTCAAAGACAAACTGGTCGGCAAAGAAACGTTGGTCTCGCTCCAGCCGCCGCCCCAGCCCGGTGGAGATGTTTTCGGCCAAAATGGCGACCAATGTTTCCTTGGGCAAATCGGCCAGGGTTGTCGCGGTGTCGGTGCCGGGCAAAACGGCCGTTTTTGCCCCCGCCAGCAACACCTGCGGCTCCACCGTATTCTGCACCGCCACCAGCCCAAACGATTCATTCACAATGTTGTAAAGCAATGCCACCAACGCCACAATCCCCACAACCGTCGAGAATTGAAACAGCCAGCGCCAACGCCAGCCACGCTGGTGTCGCTGGTGAATTTGTTTTTGCAGAGCTTCCGCTTCCGGATAACCTGTTTCCATTTGCACAGCCATTATTCATACACCTCCCGAAAACGCGCCACAAAGCGACGGCTGAACATGTTTAAAGCCAGCGTCATTAGAAAAAGCAGCAGACCAATGGCAAAAATACTGTTATAGTCAATCGAGTCATAGCTCAGATCGCCACCGCTAATGCGAACAATGTGGCCGGTCATCGTTTCGGCAGCAATAAACGGGTTAAGAATGAAGGAAAAAAGCCCATCTTCCCCGATGGTAAAATTTTTCGGGCCAGCTCCGGCAGCAATGGCAACCACCATCGTTTCGCCCACGGCGCGGGAGATGGCGACCACGAAGGCGGCGGTGATGCCCGATAGTGCCGATGGCACAACGACCTTGAGCGAGGTTTCCAACTTGGTGGCTCCCAGCCCAAAGGCGGCTTCGCGCAGCGAATTGGGTACGGCGTGTAGTGCGTCTTCGCTCATGGAGCTAACGAGGGGGATGATCAGGATGCCGACGACGATCCCGGCGGAGGCGGTGTTAAAAATTTGCACCACGTTGTCGCCAAGGATGGAGCGCAGCAGGGGGGTCATGAAGGTGAGGGCAAAGTAGCCGTAGACGACGGTGGGGATGCCGGCCAACACTTCGAGGATGGGTTTGAGGGTGTTGCGGGCGCGGTCGGAGGCGTATTCACTGAGATAAACGGCCGTTGCCAACCCAACCGGCAGTGCCACCACCATCGCCACCAGGCTCGTCATCAGCGTCGCCAGCACCAGCGGCCAAATGCCAAAATTCCCAATCGCTGGCTGCCACTCCGTCCCCGTAAAAAACGCTAACAGCGATACCCCCTCCTTGCCAAAGAAAAGCCACGCCTCCTTCCCCAGTTCATAGACAATCCCAATCGTCGTCAAAATGGAAATTGCGCCACAAAAAAACAAAAATCCCTGAATCACCGTCTCACCCACACGCGGCCGTTTGCGTAGTTCACTCTGCTCAATACGCTCGCCTGTCAATGGTGCCGTCGGATTTCGTGTTGCCATTATGTTTTTCCTCAGTTCTGTATTAATCAAAGTCAGCCCTGGGGAGAGAGTGTGACCGATCTTTACGCGTATAATCGGTCACTCTCCCACAGAACTGATCAGAAAAACTGGCTTATTGGTCTTGAAGATTAACAATTTAATCGGGCAACAAGCAGAGATTAAGAGATTAAGAGACTGGGAGACTAACTACAGCTAATCTCTCAATCTCCCAGTCTCTCAATCTCAATGCTCATTTACCCGTTTATTTTGTAAACCTGCCACACAACAAGCCAGTCTGTTCAGCAAACTATTGGTTGGCGTTTAGCCAATTCACCCGCGATGTCCGCAGACTGTCATCGCTGGCCGGGAAGTAGCCAACATCCACAATCTCTTCATCCACATAGGTCAGAAAGAAGTTGATGTAGGCAGCTACCTGCGGTTTTTGCTGCATAATCTCGGCCGTGCTGTAGATAAAGAGCGGGCGTGCCAGCGGATAGGAACCGTTGTCAACATTCTCAGCGACAGGTTCAATCCCCTCAATGTTGAGAATCTTCAGCAAATCCTTGTTTTCCTGGTAGTAGGCGTAGCCAAAGTAGCCAATGGCAAACTCGCTGCCTTCCACCCCTTGCACCAGCACGTTGTCATCTTCACTAAGCTGCAGGTTGCTGGCAGCCAGCAGAGGGGTTTCATCCTCAGCAAAGACCTCTTCGACGAAGTAGTCGAACGTACCACTATCGGTGCCGGGGCTGAAGCGAAGGATGGGTTCGGCCGGCCATGCCGGGTTTACGTCTGCCCAGGTTTCGGCGGTGCTGAAAACGGCCGTTAATTCTTCCAGCGTCAAGCTATCCACAAAGCTGTTGTTGGGGTTGACAACCACTGCCAACGCATCAGTCCCCACGCGGAACTCAATCGGCTCGCGGCCAATGGCCTGGCAAGATTCAACTTCGCTGTCCTTAATGGCGCGGCTGGCGTTCGATACGTCAGTCTCACCGGCCACACAGAACCGCTCAAACCCAGCACCACTACCGATGCTGTCAATAGTCACATTGCCGCCAAACCCCTCATCCTGAAACCGCTCCGCCATCCGTTCCGCCAAAGGAAAGACGGTGGAACTGCCGGCCGTTACCACATCCCCAGAAATGCTCAAGGGGTCTACCATCGGCAGGGTAACACCAGCGTTGTCAGCAGCGGGCATCGCCATCGCCACGGACTGTGCATTTGCCCATGCCTCTTTGGCTGCATTCAAGGCATCATTGCTGGCCGGGAAGTAGCCAACATCCACAATCTCTTCATCCACATAGGTCAGAAAGAAGTTGATGTAGGCAGCTACCTGCGGTTTTTGCTGCATAATCTCGGCCGTGCTGTAGATAAAGAGCGGGCGTGCCAGCGGATAGGAACCGTTGTCAACATTCTCAGCGACAGGTTCAATCCCCTCAATGTTGAGAATCTTCAGCAAATCCTTGTTTTCCTGGTAGTAGGCGTAGCCAAAGTAGCCAATGGCAAACTCGCTGCCTTCCACCCCTTGCACCAGCACGTTGTCATCTTCACTAAGCTGCAGGTTGCTGGCAGCCAGCAGAGGGGTTTCATCCTCAGCAAAGACCTCTTCGACGAAGTAGTCGAACGTACCACTATCGGTGCCGGGGCTGAAGCGAAGGATGGGTTCGGCCGGCCATGCCGGGTTTACGTCTGCCCAGGTTTCGGCGGTGCTGAAAACGGCCGTTAATTCTTCCAGCGTCAAGCTATCCACAAAGCTGTTGTTGGGGTTGACAACCACTGCCAACGCATCAGTCCCCACGCGGAACTCAATCGGCTCGCGGCCAATGGCCTGGCAAGATTCAACTTCGCTGTCCTTAATGGCGCGGCTGGCGTTCGATACGTCAGTCTCACCGGCCACACAGAACCGCTCAAACCCAGCACCACTACCGATGCTGTCAATAGTCACATTGCCGCCAAACCCCTCATCCTGAAACCGCTCCGCCATCCGTTCCGCCAAAGGAAAGACGGTGGAACTGCCGGCCGTTACCACATCCCCAGAAATGCTCAAGGGGTCTACCATCGGCAGGGTCATGACTTCGACTTGTTCAACAACCGTTTCCTGCACTGTCTCAGTAACCGTTTCGACAACGGTTTCGGTTTCGGTGACAACGCGGGTCACCTCAACTTCAATGGTCTCGGTAACAACTTGTGGTTCTGCTGTACCGCCACAGGCAGCGACAAATAACGCAATCGCCACCAAAAAAGCCAAAATTTTCAATCGCATCGTATTCTTCTCCAGAATCCTAAAATTTTTATACAGGCACCCAAACAATGTGCCTAATTCCAACATAGAGAGTGTATTGTGCGATTTTTAACAAATGGGGAACTGTCAGTTAACGGTTTGCTATGGTTTTGTAAACGGCGTGTTAACAGAGTAGGGGCGTATTGCATACGCCCTGTTACTGACCCTGTATCTACCCCGGAAGACACCAACACAATCCTGTCGTTTCTGGCTGGCTTAAGCAGGGGCTGGATATAGAGACAGAACCATGCCGGAGCCAGGCAGAGAGCATCTACCATCCACCCCGGATTGAGAATAGCTGACTGACAACCGCCGACCATATCCCTTCGTCTTCCGTCCGCGTTTGTCCGTGTCTAATTGGCAGGTTATTGAGAAATGGGGAGGGAAAAGTAAAAGGTGCTACCCTTGCCTTCGCGGCTTTTCGCCCAAATTTGCCCTTTGTGGGCCTGAACAAGGTGGCGAGCGATGGCAAGGCCAAGCCCGGTACCGCCTTCGCCCCGCGTCCGCGCCCGGTCAGATTTGTAGAAACGCTCAAAAATGCGGGGTAAATCTTCTTCAGGAATGCCGTGGCCGGTATCCTGTACAAAAATGGTGACTTGCTGACGCTGCCGGTTTTGTTCTGCACCAACGGTGACTTTGCCACCGCTGGGAGTAAATTTGACAGCGTTGTGGAGCAGGTTGGTCATCACTTGCTGCATCCGGCCGGGGTCAGCCAGAACGGGGGCAAGCCGGGCAGGTAGGTCGAGAATGAGTTCGACCTCTTTTTTTTGCGCCATGCTGCGGACGCGATCCATGGGAATGAGGACGAGGTGGGAAACGGCCGTTTTCTCCAACTTCAACGGCACCTGCCCCGACTCAATCCGCGACAGTTCTAACAACTCCTCCACCATCTGCGTCAACGTCTCCACCTCCACCTCCGCCCGTTCAAGGAAACGATCCGCCACCATCGGATTTGCCACAGCACCGTCGCGCAGCGTCTCCACCACCGCCCGCAGCGACGCCAACGGCGTGCGAAGTTCATGCGACACATTGCTAACAAAATCCCGTCGCACCGTTTGCAGCCGATGCACCTGGGTCAAATCCTGCAAAATCATCAGGAATCCTTCACGGTGGGGAAAGGGCGTAATGACTGCCTGCAAGAAAAGATCGCGCCCAATCTCCACCGCTTCCACCTGCTCCCTGCCAGTGCGCTGACACCGCTGCCACAGGGCAATAAGCTGGTGGTGCCGCACCACCTCGGCCAGCGAACGGCCGATCATTGCCTGGCGGCTGTGCAATATGCGAAAGGCGGCCGGGTTGTTCAACTGCACAAACCCTTCGGCATCCACAATCAGCACGCCATCGGCCATGTAGGTTAGCACGGTGTCTAGCTGCTGCCGTTCCTCAGCCAAGTTTTCAATGCGGCTACTCAGTTGACCGGCCATAACGTTAAAAGCCCGCGCCATCTCGCCTATCTCGCCCTCACCCGGCAATAGCAGGGTAGCCCGCGTTTCGCTGTTGGCAAGGCGGCGCATGGCAGCAGCAATGGGCAACAGCGGTTTGAGCAATTGGTCAATGGTGTAGAGGCTGATGAGGGGCAAGGTGATGAGGAGAAAAACGGCCGTTATGCCCACCCCACGCCCCACACAAGCCAAATTCGCCAGACACGCCGGCCGTTGCAGGGTACCAAACAGCACCGTCATGGTCACACCAATGACCAGCAGTTGCGGAACGATCATCCGCCAGCGAATTTTAGGCATCTATCCGTCAAAGCGATAGCCAATCCCGCGCACCGTGACAATCCGCGCCGCCTGCGCCGGTTCAGGCTCAATTTTTTCCCGCAGCCAGCGCACGTGGACATCCACAGTGCGGCTGCTACCATCAAACGACCAGCCCCATACCCGCTCCAAAATCAAATCCCGCGACAGGGCAATTCCCTGATGCCGCGCCAAAAACAAGAGCAAATCATACTCCTTTGGCTTTAGCCGCACCGGTTCCTCGTGCAGCCGCACCTCGCGCCTCCCCTGATCAATCACCAAATCGTCAAAGGTGAGCATATCGTGCTGCTGCATGTCGGGGTCGGCCTCGCCACCGCTGCTGGCACCCGGCGCAGCGGCAAACTCTTCACGCATTAAATCCACCCGGCGTAGCAGAGCCTTTACCCGTGCCGCCAATTCGCGCATACTAAATGGCTTGGTCAGGTAGTCGTCGGCTCCCATTTCCAGCCCCACAACTTTATCCACTTCTTCGGTGCGGGCGGTGAGCATCAAGATAGGGACACTTAATTCTTTTCGCAAAATGCGGCAAACTTCAAACCCGTCTATGCCGGGGAGCATTAGATCAAGCAGGATGAGATCGGGTTTGCCACTACGGGCAATTTCGAGAGCAGAACGGCCGTTTCCCGCCCGCAGTACCTCATACCCCTGCATAGACAAGTTATAATCCAGCATTTCCTGTAGCGTCAGGTCATCTTCCACAATCAAGACTTTATGTGACATAATTTCTGTTGTAGCAGTGAACGGAAGCAACGTCAACCCTTGATCTGTTAACGTTTTGTTAAGCATCCATTCTCAGGAGGATGCAATATCGCCTATGGTTGTCGGCAAGCTGCTAATATCGCCATCAACCGTCGTACACTTTGAGGCGTGATAGCCAACGGGGCGTTGTGGCGAATCGTTTGGTAGAAGTCACGATAAAGCTGGGCAATTTCGCCGCGCATGTCCAAAACGGGACGATAACTTTCTTCCCACATGCGCAACGTTTCGGCGTTATAGCTGCGGTCGGGGGTGGGCTGGCGGTCGAGGACGAGCGGTGGCACCTCATCGGGCTTGTAGTAACGCCAGCGGACTTCTTCGCGGGTGCTGCTGAGTGTACCCTGGGTACCCATGATAACGGCCGTTTGTTGCGGAAACGCACAAGCATGAGTTAACTCAATATCCACCAGCGGCCCCGTTTTGGGGCGCAAAATCACCTTGGCGTGGCTGTCGGCATCACCAGCATAAAGCGGTGTGTCTGCCAAATGCGCCAGCACCGTCGGCTCCGGGTCATCAATCAGCGCCAGTGCCCAATCCACATAATGCGCACCGTGGTTGTTGAGAATGCCGCCACCAAACTCAGTCAGTGTTTGCCAATCCCAGCGGCGGCGGAACTGGTGCTGCGCCAGCCGAATGAGCAGCAGGTCGCCCAGCACGCCGGAAGCCACCACCTCCCTGATTTTCAAAAAGTCGGCGGCGTAGCGGTAATTTTGATTGACGGTGAGCAAACGGCCGTTTTTCTCCGCCGCCTCAATCATCCTGTCCACATCCGCCAACGTCGTTGCCATTGGCTTTTCCACCAGCACATGCTTACCCGCGTCCAGCGCAGCAATGGTATCGTCGGCATGGTGGGGGCTGGGCGAGGCCACCACCACCAGTTCAATCTCATCATCAACCAACAAATCAGCGTAGCTGCCATAGGCACGGCAGTCAAGCTGGTCGCGGGCTTCTTGCTGACGAGCGGGGTCGGGGTCAAAAACGGCCGTTATCTCAAACAACCCCCGCACCCGCGCCAACGCCGCCACATGCAGCCCCCACCCCGAACGGCCTAAACCGGAAATACCTACTTTAATTGGTGTCTCGCTCATGGTCTCCTCCAACAAGGAGACTGGAGATTAGAGATTAGAGATTGTGAACCTTCATCAAACTCCAATCTCCAATCTCCAATCCCTATTCCCCCATCCCCCGCAAATTCTCAAAGCTAATTCGCAAACTCTCAAACGGGTCACGCTGGCAAATGTCTTGCTCCACAGCGTACCATGCCACCCCCGCCTCCGCACAGGCCGCCAAAATGGCCGGCCAGTTCAAATTGCCTTCGCCCACCTCAGCCATCGTCTGTGCGCCAGACATAATCACCATATCCTTCAAATGCACCACCGGCATCCGGTTTTGCATCCGCCGACACCACGCCGCCGGGTCGCCACCACCATGCTGCACCCAATAGGTGTCAATTTCGGCCTGCACATAGCGCGGGTCGCTCTCCTCATAGATGATGTCTAGCCCGGTGCGCTGCCCAAAGCGGACAAACTCAAAGCTGTGATTGTGGTAGCTAAAGGTCAACCCTTCGGCATAGAGCCTTTCCCCAATTTTGTTGGCATCGGCGGCAAAGCGGTGGTAGCCCTGCTCACCGGCTTCGCGGTAATGGGCGGGCATGGAGCCAAGGGCGACGTGGCGGCAGTTCCAAAGCTGGTGTTGGGCAACAACGGCCGTTAAATTCCCCACCAACGCCTCAAACCTCACATGCGTGTTGCAAATCACCAGCCCATTGTCGTCGGCCATCCGCTTCACATCGGCGTGGTCAATCGCCCCAATGGCCGACACCTGCACCGCCCCATACCCAATTTCCCGCACTTTTTGCAGCGTCGCCGCCAAATCAACGGCCGTTTGTGTAAACTCTCGTACCGTATAAAGCTGCGCCGCCAAAACCTTCCCTTCCATCTTTCCCTTCCTTGATGTAAACAAAATAGGACGCAGATTTACCTGATTTTCCTGATAAAAGAATCAGGGAGATCAGGTAAATCTGCGTCCTATTCTTCATTCAGGTTGCCAGCCGTCGTACAGCGGATGATCGGCCGTGATCGGCAGGGTGACGGGCTGGTTGGTGCGGAGGGAGTGGTAAACGGCCGTTAACAACGCCGCCGACTCCCGCGCATCCGCCAGCGTCACCGGCAGCGTGCCACCCGTCTGCACCGCCGCATAAAAACGGCTAAACTGCCCCGCATACCCTTCCAACTGCGGCACAAAATCAGCCAGTGCCGCCTCAATCACCGCCTCGTTTTCTGGCGATGTTGCCACAAACGACCACGGCTCGGCGGTATTATCGGCATAGGGTGCCAAATTGCTCTCCACCGTCACCCGCTCAAAACAGTACCGCTGCCGCGTAATCTCCACCGCCGACCCCAGCGTCACCGACGAAGCCACCAGCGACCCATCGGCCATCTCCAGCGACAACACCACACAATCCTCGGTCTCAATCGGGTTGACCATCGTTTTGGCGCGGGCAAAAATGCTTTTGGCCGACCCCAACACCTGGTACAGCGCATCGTGGGCGTGAATGGCGTGGGTGATGAGGCAGCCCCCCAGTTCGGTGTGCCACTTGCCCCGCCACGGCACGGCATAATACGGCGCACCCCGCAGCCAATGAACTTCGATGGTGCTAATAAACGGCCGTCCCGTCACCCCTTTGGCTCGCAAATGGAGCAATTTTTGCAGCCCCTGCCCAAACCGATAGTTAAAAATCGGCATTAGCCGCTTGCCACTGGCCGCTTCCGCCGCCAACAGTCGGTCAATCTCAGCCAACGACCCAGCCACGGGTTTCTCACAAATGACGTGCTTACCGGCCGCCAAAGCGTGCAGCGCCATTGCCACGTGCATGTACGACGGAGTGCAAATGTCTATCACATCTACACCATCCCAACGGCACAACTCATCAAAGCTCGTGAAAACATGGGGAATATTGAATTCGTCGGAAACAGAAGTTGCCTTCACCCCATCCACATCACACACCGCCACCAGCGCAAACTGCTCCGGCAGTTGCCGCCATGCTTTGATATGCTCCCGCCCAATCCCCATCCCCACCACTGCTACACGCAAAATATCCTTCATCATTCCCAATTCCTAAAGCAGTTTTTGACAGGATTAACAGGATTAACAGGATTTACAAGCCTAATCCTGTTAATCTTGTAAATCCTGTCAAAAATTATGCAAATTCCCCAGCCGCGTCGCCATTTCCTGCGCCGTCAGTGCCAGCTCCATTGCCAAAAAGCAGTGGGCTTGCGGCAAAGCTGTTTCCGTGCGGTGAACCACATCATGCACAAGCTGCTGCCCAAAGGGCAGTTCCACGTTACGGCAGTCAATATGCTGCACCCCCTCATGGTTTACCAAAAAGAGATGGTCGCCACCGTCCCGGCCGGCAATGTCCACATATTTTCGCAGTTCGATGTAGCCATCGGTGCCAAGAATGGTTAAACGGCCGTCGCCCCACGTCGGCAGCCCATCTGGCGTATACCAATCCACCCGCATGTAGCCCATGCCGCCGTTGCCCCGCACCACCACATCACCAAAATCTTCCAGTTCCGGGTGCTGCGGGTTTTTAAAGTTGCCCACCTGCGCCGACACAATTTCTGCCTCGGTGGAGCTGGTAAAATAAAGAAACTGGTCAAACTGGTGCGAGGCAATATCGGTAATGATGCCGCCGTAAAACTGCTTTTGGAAAAACCAGGGCGGCCGGCCGTAATTACCCAAACGATGCGGCCCCAACCCCACCGTCTGCACCACCCTGCCAATAGCACCCGCCCTCACCAACTCTCCTGCCTTCACCGTGGCGCGGTTTTCCAGCCGTTCGCTGTAGCAGATGGCGTGGATGCGCCCCGTAGCGGCCTGCACATGCCGCGCCTCAGCAAGCTGTTCAAGGGTGGTAAAACCAGCCTTGTCGCTCATATAATCTTTGCCGTGCTGCATCACGCGCACGCCCAGTGGGCCACGCTCGCTGGGAATCCCGGCACTGATCACAAGCTGAATGGTGTCATCTTCCAAAATTTCGGCTTCAGAACGCGCCTGGGCAGCCTGTGGATATTGTTTTTGGTAGGCGGCCAGCAGGTCGGGTTCAGGCGCGTAAACGTTTACTAATTCAGCATTGGCTCGCAAAAGCAAATCTGTCATGCCATAGATATGCCCGTGGTTTAGGCCAATGGTAGCAAAGCGAATTGTAGATTTTGCAGACATCTGTCCTCCAAATGTGTGTATCAGACCTTGATTGTAATAGATTCCTCACAGGTGTGGTAGAAAAGCAATGGTTTGGCGTGTCAGCAACGTTCTGCACCCGTGGACTTACCCATCTGCGCGTCATTTTGCTAGGCAAAACCAACCCTAGCAAGTACAATTTCCAACATCATTAAATTCACAAATACGCTTGGGACAGCAAACCGCTTCCATAAAAACACCTACTCCCACATGAACCAAGGGTACAGATGCGACGCGATTCCCCAAGCCAGACACCATATAAGGAGAACAAAATGTCATATCCAGCGAACTTTTTATACAGCGAGGAACACGAGTGGATTCAAGTAGATGGTGATAAAGCAACGATTGGCATTACAGTATTTGCCCAAGTGGAGTTGGGTGAAGTGGTTTATGTTGAACTGCCCGACGTTGCCCAAAGCTTCGCTGTGGGCGATGAAATTGGCACCATTGAATCCGTTAAAGCGGTGGCTGAACTGTATATCCCCGTTAGCGGCGTTGTTCTTGAAGTGAATGACGCGGTAACAGATGATCCTGAGATTCTGAACGATGACCCCCACGGCGAGGGTTGGCTAGTCAAAGTCCAAATCAGCAATTCCGATGAACTTGGCAAATTGATGTCGGCTGCCCAATACGAAGCGTTTATCAGTGAGGCATAAACCAACAGGTCTGTGTAGAAGTTCAACTTCTCGGAAGAAGTTGAACTTCTTTCACACCTTGTTTAATCCGCGTTACGAACCGATTTGTACCGGCCGGCCGGTACGCGCCGACTCATATGCCGCCAACGCCACCGCCAGCGACTTGATGCCATCTTCACCGGGGACGGAAGACGGCCGTTTATTCCGAACCATCCCCACAAACTCATTCACCAACCCCCAATCCGCATCGCTACCCCAGCCCTGCGCTCTTGTTTTGCCCACGCCGTTGGCACTCACCGCCACAGTTTGGCTAAACGCATCCACACTCACCGCCCCCATTTCCCCCACAATCTCAATCTTTACGTCACCCCACGTCGTATAACTCGGCGGACGCGACCAGCTTGTATCCAGCGTCCCATACATCCCATTCGCCAGCCGAAACGACAGCATTCCCACATCATCAATCCCCAGCCCCGGATGCAGCAAACTATCTCCCACCTCGGCATACACCTCCACCACCTCACTACGCCAAAACCACCACAGCAAATCCATCACATGCACCGTGTGGTCAATCACCGCCCCCCCGCCCGACAGCGGCTCTTCAACAAACCAGCCCCCCGGCATCGAGCCATGATTGGTGCATTTGGCACTATACAGCTTCCCCAGTTTCCCCTCATCCAGCACCCGCTTAAGCTTCTGCACCGGCGGGCTAAATCGCACCGGGTACGCAATTTGCAGCTCCGTTCCCCCTGCCCGGCACGCGGCAATCATCGCCTCGGCATCGGCCAGCGTTGTGGCAATCGGCTTCTCGCACAAAATCCCCACCACCTGCCCCGCCGCCAGCTCCACCATCGGCCGGTGCTTCACATTCTCACTGCAAATGATTACCCCATCCAGCCCCTCATCCAGCAGCAACTGCGCCTCGGCAAAAAACGGCACCCCAAACGTCGCCGCCATTTTCTGCCCCCGCGCCCCGTTGTCATCATAAATCCCCACCAATTCCACCCCTTCAATTTTCTGCAAACATTGTGCATAACTAAAGGCGTGCATGTGGGCAAAGCTCATCATTCCAATTTTCATCATCCTCTCCTGTTCTAGAAGTTCAACTTCTCAGAAGAAGTTGAACTTCTTGCTGGAAATTAGAGTTTGAAGACTGATGAAGGTTCACAATCTCCAATCTCCAATTCCCAATCACCCAATCTCCACCGGCAACCCCGTCCGCAGCGACTCCATCGCCGCCAGCGACAGTTTCACCGCCATTAGGCCATCTTCCGCCGACACCCGGCAGGGCGTGCCGTTCTCCAGACAGTCCAGAAAATGTGCCAACTCCGCATAATATGGGTCACTTTCAATTGCCAGCGGGCTTTCACTGCGGCGCGACACCTGCCCTTCGTCTCCCACCAGTGCCAACCGCAGCGGGTTGTCGTGCAGCGAATCCCACTCCATCAGTCCATCGTCCCCGGCAATTTCAAAGCGGGTGCGGAACTGCCCGGCCGGGTGCGCCCAACTGCTCTCAATGTGGCCGACGGCTCCATTTTTGAAGCGCAGCGTCATCAAGGCGTGGTCGCGCCCTACCTCCTGATTGTAGGTCAATCCTCGCGCAAAAATGCGCTCCACCTCGCCAAAGCACCAGCGGACAAAATCGAGGTCGTGGATGCCCAGATCCATAATCACGCCGCCGCTTTGCTCAAAATCATGAAACCAGGAGCGTTCGTTAGCGGCCGGCATACTGCCAGCTCGCACCGTGCGAATGACCCCAGGATTACCCAGTTGCCCGGATGCCAGCACCTCTTTGGCCTTGGCAAACTGGGGAAAGAAGCGTACTACCTGCGCCACAAACAGCGGCACCCCGGCCGCGTTGCAGGCGGCAATCATTTCTTCGCAGTCAGCCACATTCCGCGCCAGCGGCTTCTCGCAGATGACCGGTTTCCCGGCCGATGCCGCCGCCAACACGCCTGCCTTGTGAGCAGGGGTAATGGTGCAAACATCCACCACGTCCACATCTGCCGCCAACGCCTCGGCCGAATCGTATGCCTGTCCGCCAAAACGCGCCGCCGCCCGTTCTGCCGCCTCGCGCCGCACATCATAGAAACCAGCAATTGCCACCGGCAAACGGAGCCACCGCTCCGCGTGCCAGCCACCAATGGCCCCTGCACCAATAATGCCTATTTTTTTCATATCGTGTTTTCCTCTCCTCTGAAACCAAACGATGAGGAGTTCGCATCCTCAGATGCGAACTGGGCATCTGAGGATGCCCTACTCCTCGTTTTCAGTTGCAGTTCCCATCCTCAGATGCGAACTGGGCATCTGAGGATGCCCTACTCCTCGTTTTCATTTATGGTAGTCGGCCATAGCCGATGCAGTCTCCTCTTCGTGTTTTCCTCTCCTCTGAAACCAAACGATGAGGAGTTCGCATCCTCAGATGCGAACTGGGCATCTGAGGATGCCCTACTCCTCGTTTTCATTTATGGTAGTCGGCCATAGCCGATGCAGTCTCCTCTTAAGCAGCCGAGGTTTCCAAACCTCGTTCTTCAACTACCCAATTCCATAATAATCATTAATCTCCTGCTGGTACCCGGCCACCGTACCCGCCAACACCTCGTCGAGGGTGACAGTGCGGCCGAGGTGGGAGGATTCGATCATGGCGAAGGCGGCGGCGAGGTCGCGCACCCCTTCACGGCCATCGGTTTCGGGCTGGCCGCCGCGCTCAATGGCCTGTAGCCAGTCGTACTGCTGAATGGCGAAGGGATCGGTGAAGCCGAGGGGGAAGAAGGCATCCCTGGTGGCCTGGTCGGCGTGGCGTTGGAAGAGAGAAACGGCCGTTTCCCGCTTCCCATCATCCCCAATCACCTCACCCCCCTTCAAACACCCCTTCGTGCCATAAAAAATCGGGCCACCCGGCAGCTCCATCGGCTCACCGTGCAGCCCCCACGACCACATGAGCTGCCCGATGGCCCCGTTGGCAAAGGTAACAGTGGCGAGATAGGTGTCGTCTACGGTAGAAACGGCCGTTTCCACCACCTCCCCCACCTCATTCCACAAATGTCGTTCCGGCTCCAGCATCCGCACCGTCGCCGACACCGTTGCCACCTCGCCGCAAACATAGCGCAGCCAGTGCATGGCGTGGACACCAATATCAATTGCTCCACCGCCACCTGCCTGCAGCTTGTCGTGCCGCCACGCCGTCTCCGCCACAATCTTCGTGGGCGACCAAATCCCGCCCAGGCTGCCGATAATTGCCAACTGCAAATCGCCAATCAGCCCTTCACGCAGCACCCAGTGCGCCACTCGCACCGGCAGCATCTGGCGCACATTTTCAAACAGCCCCAACGTCAGCCCATTTTGCTCGGCCAAATTAACCAGCCGCTGCCCCGCCTTCACCGTCACCGCCAGCGGCTTTTCCACCAGCAGATGCAGCCCCGCCGCCAGCGCCGCCGCGCCAATCTGGTGGTGCATAAAGACCGAGGTGTAGTCGTTGACCGCATCCACCAGCCCGGAGGCAATCATCTCGCGGTAGTCGGTGAAAACGGCCACGTCAGTGTCGGGCTGAAAGTCATCGAGGTAGATGTGGGGAGCGGCCAGCGGGTCGCCAGTGGCGGGATCCATCACCGGCGGGCGCGGCGGCGGCCCTTCCCCGCGCTTGCGAAACATCAGCGCGTCGTCTCGGTTGCGGGCGCACAGTGCCGTAATGCGAAAATTGTCGTACCCCGCCTCGCGCAACTGCCGATACCCGTGCAAATGGGCGTTCAAAATGCGGCCACAGCCAACAATGCCGATTCGTATCATGGTTTCTCCTTCAAGAAGGAGATTAGGAGATTAGGAGTCTGGGAGACTACCAAAGTCTCCTAGTCTCCTAGTCTCTCAATCCCCCAATCTCCCAATCTCTCAATCTCCCAATCTCCCAATCTCCAATCCCTCAATCTCCAGCCTCCACCAACTGCCCCTTCCCCCAGGCCACCAACGCCTCTGCCTTTGCCAGCGAATCCGCTTCGGCAAAGATACGCAGCACGGGTTCGGTGCCGGAGAAGCGGAGCAGCAGCCAGTTGTCGTTTTCCAGCAGAAATTTGGTGCCGTCGAAGTGAGAAGTGGCGATGATGGGGTAATTGGCGATATGGGAAACGGCCGTTTCCTGCAACCGTTTTGGCACCACCACCTTCATCGCCGCCGTCGCCGGCACCGCCTCCTCCACCGCCACCAGTTGCCCCGTAATGGCATACACCGCCGTCAGCAATTCAGCAATCGTTTTACCCGTCCGCGCCAACATTTCCACCACCAGTGCCGAGGCAAAAATGCCATCCTTTCCCTGAATATGCCCGCGAATCGTCAACCCGCCGCTGCTTTCGCCGCCCAGCACCGCATCATGCTGCTGCATCGCCGCCGTGATATGCTTAAATCCCACCGGCACCTCATACGCCGTTTCCCCCAAATGCGCCGCCAGCCGATCCAGCATGTGGGTGGTTGCCAAATTCCGCACCACGCCGCCGCGCTGCCCTTTGTGAACCACCAGGTAGTAATAAAGCAGCAGCAAAATGTCGTTGATGTGGACATACCGCCCCTGCTCATCCACAATGGCAATGCGGTCAGCGTCGCCATCCATTGCCAAACCCAGATGAAAACGGCCGTCGCGCACGGTGGTAATCAGTTGGCGCAATGCCTCCACATTAGGTGCCGGGGAACGACCGCCAAACAGCGGGTTACGGTGGGTGTGGATCATCGTCAGGCGGCAGCGGGCTTCGGTCAAAATCATGCCCAGCGTTACCTGCCCCACGCCATACATCGGGTCAATAGCAATCCGCAGCCCGGCCTGGCGAATGGCAGCCATGTCAATCAGGGCTTCCACCGCGTCCACGTATTGGTTGGTGTAATCTACTTCGCGCACCACGTTGGCCGCTTGGGCCACTTCCAGGGCAATACGCACCACATTATCGGCCGTTAGCTGGTTGGCCTCGGCCTCAATGCGGTCGGTTTCCTCCGTTTGCAGCAGCGACCCGTCCGAATGAAACACTTTTAGCCCATTCCACTCCGGCGGGTTGTGGCTGGCGGTGAAAATGAGGCCAAAGGCGGCCTGCAAATCGGCCGTCATGTAGGTGACAAGCGGCGTTGGTACGTCCTCCGGCAGCAGAAAGACGGTGATATTGTTGCCTGCAAACACCTCGGCCGCCGTTTCGGCTGCGCGATCAGACAAAAAACGGCGGTCATAGCCAATGACCACCCCCTGCGCCTCCCTGTTTTGCCGCACCACCGCATGGGCCAATGCCTGGCACAGCCGCCGCACGTTGCCCATCGTAAACCCTTCGCCAATGACCGCCCGCCAGCCACCCGTGCCAAAGTGGATGCTGTTTTCTTCATCCACTCGGCGCGGCCGAAACAGACGTTTTTGCAGGGTAAACTCTGCCGCCCGCAAATCTTTGGGGGTGTTGATGCCCAGCGCGTCTTCTTCGGCATAGCTTTGGTAGTTGGCAACACGCAGCCCCGACCGCACCAGCAGCCGCACGCAGTCGGTAAGCTGATATTCTCCCCTGGCATTGTGTGGTTGAAGCTGCGCCAGGGCAGGATAGAGGATGGCGGCGGCGACAACATAAGCCCCAATGTTGAATTCATAGCGGGGCTGGGATGCGGCAGCGAGGGTGCTGTCCCCTTCCTCAATGATGTCAATGATTTCGCCGGCCGGATTGCGGATGATTTGGCCGTAGGGGTGCGGGGTGGCAAGAACGGCCGTAAACAGCGTCAGCGAAGCCTCTTTCAAATAATGGCGGCTTACCAGCCCCCGCAGCGGCGACGGCCGGAAAAGCGGCGTGTCACCATATAAAACGAGCAAATCGCCGTCAAAATCAGCCAGAAAGGGAGCCGTACACTGCACTGCGTGGCCCGTGCCTAGCGGCTGCGGCTGCAAAACGTAGTTGTAACGCCCGCCCAAATGAGCCTGCACCTGCTGCCCTTCAGGGCCAATTACCACATAAATATCTTCCGGTTGGGCAAAGCGCAGGGCATTGGTGATGACATAATCAATGATTTTACGCTCGCCCAGCGGCTGCAGCACCTTTGGGAATGGCACCCCGGCTCGCGTGCCGGAACCAGCCGCCAAAACAATCACTTTAAGAGTGCGACCTTGCTTATTCATCACTCACCAATATTGCCCACAAACCCCGCGCCACCGCTGGGGGCGCAGATAAACACGTCGGGGTCAATGCCGGTGGCGGCATGGTAGGCGGTTTGGGTGTGGCGGGCAACGGCCGTTATTTCTCCCTCTGCCACCAATGCCACCACACAGCCGCCCCAGCCCGCGCCCGTCAGCCGCGCCCCCAGCACACCCGGCTGGCCGTTCAAAACAGTAACCAGCGTTTCAATTTCGGGGCAACTAATGTCGTAATCATCGCGGGCGCTGGCGTGGGCAGCATGGAGCAACTGCCCTAATTGGGCTACGTCGCCACCGTTGAGTGCCTCCACGGCCTGGCGCACCCGCCAATTTTCCGTCCAGACGTGGCGGCAGCGGTCGCGCACGCGCAGCCGGGCATCGGCGGGCAGACCGGGGATGTCGCCCAGGTCAATGCCCTGCTGGATGAGGTCGGAAACGGCCGTTTCTTCCGGCAACAGCGGCTCCAGCTCCGCCCAGGCCACCTTCTCCACATCGCGCAAATGGGTGATCCCGACAAATTGCCGCCGCAGCAAAGCCACCCCCGCCCGGCACGCCGCCACGCGGTAGTTGTAGCCGCCGCCAACGTTGCGGTGTTTGACGCCGCTGTTGGCGATAAGAAGCTGGTAGCCGCTGGGGAGGGCGGCGTATTGGGTGGCGTAACGGCCGTTTTCCCCCGGCCGACAATCCAAAAACAGTGCCTGCCCCGGCCGGCCGAGCAGCGAGGCAAAATGATCCATCACCCCACCCCGCGTGCCAACATACCACTCGGCGCGGGAACAGCGGGCGGCAAATTGGTCCAGCGGCGGGCGCCAATCGTTCAAATGCGCCAGCGTTACCGCCGCCGCCACCGTTAAGGCCGATGACGAACTAAGACCAGCCCCACGCGGCACGCCAAAGGGTGGCGCAGCCATAACCAGCCCATCGAAGCCGATTAACGGCCGTTTTCCCACCTGCTGCGCCACCATCTGCGCCGCCCCGCGCACATAGTTGCTCCAGTCGCCCGCCGAGGCACTGGGGATGTTGTCGCTGATGACAAAGGAAAAGGGGGTAAACTCCGGCTCCATGTTGGCAAGCCGCACCACCCCGTCGGCACGGGGTCGCGCCAAAATCACCACATCGCGGTCAATGGCAACCGGCATCACATAACCGTGGTTGTAGTCTGTGTGTTCGCCAATCAAGTTCACCCGCCCCGGTGCGCGAAAAACGGCGATTTCGCCGGGGCCGTAAAGGGTGTGGAAGTGGGAAACGGCCGTTTGGTAGCGCGGCTGTTCAAATAAAGTTGTTTCTCTCATTTGCTCGTTGCATAGAGATTAGAGATTGGAGATTGGAGATTGTGAACCTTCACCAATCTCCAATCTCTAATCCCCAATCTCCCTCACAATCATGCTGCACAACCTCCCCACCCCCGCCTCCCTCTCCCCCTCCTCATGCAGCCCGTTGGGGATAATGATGTCGGCGAAGCGGCGGGTGGGCAGGTTATAGCGCAGGTGCTGCGGGGTCACACATTCCAGATTGTAATGGGCAATTTCGGCAAAGGGGCCACCATACCCCCGCGCCAGGTTGCGCTCAGTGCGGCGGATGAGCATTTCTTCTAGCGGCGTGTCAATGTAACATTTGATGTCCATGAGCTGCCGTAGGGCAGGGTAGTACAACGCCAAAATGCCCTCCAAAATCACCACGTCGTAGCCGGAGACGGCAGCGCAATGGGCAACCATCACCTCCACGCGAAACGAATCCGGTCGGTTGAAGTCGGGGCGCGGTTCCTGGTGAAATTCTGAGTAAAAGGTGGGCAGTTGGTCAACGGGTTTGAAAAATTGGTCCTGGTGGATGAGGTGGACGCGGCAGCTTTGCTCCAGCCGCTGCACTACCTCCGCCGCCACCGTAGACTTGCCCGACCCCGTACCGCCGCCAATGCCAATGAATTGTTGTTTTGTATGCACAGTTAGAAGTGGAGATTGAGAGATTGAGCGATTAGGAGACTGGAGACTGAGAGACTAAGAGATTAAACCTCCCAGTCTCTCAGTCTCTTAATCTCTTAATGGCTTAATCTCCTAACCCCCATAATGCCCCCTCATCTTCTCTAACCGCGCCACACTTTCGGGAAAGCCACCCGGCCGGTTGCGGACGTGCCAGATGGTACGGTAGGTGGCAATGAGCCGTTCGGCATCGGCCGCCAAATCGGGGGCGGGCGTCGGCGCTCCGGCCAGCATCCACAGCCCCCGCTGGCAGCCGTGGCGCAGCATCTCCGCCGCCCAGCGATACTCCTGTTGAATCAGGTCAGCATCGGGGGTTTGCAGGTGGGTTTCGTCCAACTGCGCCAAAAGCTGCGCCAATTCGACTGCTGCCGCTTCAAGCTGTTCGGCTTTGATTTCCCCTTTGGTGTTAAAAATTGCCAAATCCCCCAGCTTGTCGGGGGCAAGCTGCAAAATGTGGAAGAAAATGTTGCCGTTGTGGAGCTTGATCTCCGTTTGGCGATGGATGTTGCCCAAATTGAACGCCAGTTGCCCCATTGCCCCCGTTTCGTCGCCAAAGGCGTGGCGGCTGATGGTGGCGGCAATGTCCATCTCCTTGTTAGCTCCATAGGCCCACGACACCGCTGCCCCGTAACCAAAGCCCAGGTAGCTGACCGGCAGCGGCTGCCAGTGGCCTCTGTCCCCCCAATCGGTGATCAGATAGCCAATTGCCCCGTGTTTTAGCCCGTTTTCGGCGGCGTTTTGCAGGTTGCCGACGGTGTTGTCGGTGCGCCCGCCGACGCTGTTCCATGAGGAGGTGCCGGGGCAGACGTAGAAGGGGATGCCGGATTGGGCAAAGATGCGGCTGTTTTGGTCAAACGGGTGGTCGGCTTCGTACCCCCATTCCAGGGCGATGGCATCGCGGGGGAGTTGGGCTACCAGGTCGGGGTATTTGACGATGATGTCGCCCCAAAACTGCATGGTGTAACCCCGCGCCTTCACCTCACGATACAGCTCCAGCAGAAAATCGAGGTAGGCGCGTCCCTCACCCTTCTCCTCCACAATCGCCTTCGACTTTCCCTGCCCTAAATCCCATGTCTCGTCCGCGCCAATGTTGAACTGGTGGCTGCTAAAGTTGGGGAGCAGCTCATCAAAGAGGCCGCGCAAAAAGGGGAGCGTCTCCGGCACGGCGGGGGAGAGGCCAAACGGCCCTTGGTAGCGGAAGTTCCAGGGGGTTTCGGAGCCGTCGGGGGCTTCGGCCAGGTGGATGTAGTCGGGGTGGTTGAGCCAGTGGTGCATGTGGCCGAAGCTGTTTTGGTTGGGGACAAGCTCGATGAAGCGGTCGCGGCAGTAGGCATCGAGGGCCAGAATTTCCTCGGCAGTCATCGGGGAGTCGCCTTCCCAGATGACCTGGTGCTGGCGGTAGGCGAAGGTGTGTTCGGTGTAGAGCTGGAGCTGGTTGAGTTTCCAACTGGCGAATTTGTCTACGAGGGCGTAGAGGGTGTCCATGGTGGGGACTTTGTTGCGGCTGATGTCGAGCATCACGCCCCGGTTGGGGATGTCGGGCCAGTCGGTGATGCGGCATTGGGGGAGGGTGGTTTGGCCCTGGGCGATGAGCTGGATGAGGGTGCCAACACCATAGAAAAGCCCGGACGGACTGCTGGCAACGATGTAAACGGCCGTTTCCGTCACCGTCAATTGATACCCCTGCTCATGCAGGGTGGCGTGGGGGGTAAGGCTGAGAACAACGCCAATTTGGTTGTGGGGAACGGCCGTTCCCGCCACAATCTCCCAATCCAGCCCCGCGTGTTGACGAACGGCCGTTTGCAGCCGCCGCGCCGTAAACAGCGTGCCGCCGTCCAGGGCAATGAGTTTGTTGGGGGTGAGGGAAAAACGGCCGTTTTCCCCCGAAAATTCGATCTGCCGTGGTCGCGGCAGTAAGAACAGTTCATCCATCATTTCATTCAATCCTGAAAACAGGATGCTGATTTTCCTGATTCCCCTGATCAGGAAAATCAGGAAAATCAGCGTCCTATTCCTCTTATTATCCTGTCTACAAATTAGCTCTGGCTTTGTAACGCCTGCCGCACGTTGCCGTTGGCTGTAGCCAGGGCGGTTTGGGCGGCGGCGGGGGGCAGGCTGGCGAGCTGGCTGACGATGGCGGTTTTGACGTTGCCACCGCACGCTTCAAGAACGGCCGTTGCTGCCACCTCATCAATCCCACACGCCTGCGCCACCATCCGGCGCGCCCGGCCGCGCAGCTTCTCATTTTTCACCTGCAAATCCACCATCAAATTGCCATACGTCTTGCCCAGCCGCACCATCACCCCCGTACTCAGCATATTCAGCACCAGCTTTTGCGCCGTCCCCGCCTTCAATCGCGTTGAACCCGTCAGCAGTTCGGGGCCAACCAGGGGAGCCAGCACCAGCGTGGCCTCATCGGCGATGGGGGCGGGCAGGTTGCAAGTCAAGGCAATGGTCAACGCGCCGCAGCCATTGGCCTCTTGCAACGCCCCCAGCACAAACGGCGTGCGACCGCTGGCGGCAATCCCCACCACGCTGTCCAGCGGCCCCACGTTTAAACGCGCCAGCTCGATTGCCCCTGCTTCGGCGTGGTCTTCGGCTCCTTCAATGGAATGGGTCAATGCCTTGTCACCACCCGCAATAATGCCTATCACTTGATCGGGATCAGCACTAAAGGTAGGCGGACATTCGGAGGCATCCAGCACGCCCAGCCGGCCAGACGTTCCCGCGCCCACATACATCAGCCGGCCGCCCTGCTGCATTCGTTCGGCAATAGCGTCAATAGCACAAGCGATGTCGGGCAAAATGGGTGCCAAACTGGCGGCCGCCTGCCTGTCCTGCAGGTGCATCAAGCCAACGATGTTGGCCGTTGGCAGTTGGTCTAGCCCGGCGGTTAATATATTTGGCTGTTCAGAGATGGGCAGGGGAGCGGGGGAGCGGGGAAGCAGAGGAGAAGAATCCCCCCTGCTCCCCTGCTCCCCTGCTCCCCTACTCTCTTCCAGGGCAACCAACGCCGCACCAACGGCCGGATCGTGCTGCGGCAGCAAGGGCTGCGCCAGCGGCAGGCGGGTATGAACAGCCTGGATGACTAGTCGGCGGTACAGTTCGTTTTTGCCCACCAAACTGCCAGCGAGGACGAGGGAAAACGGCCGTTTTTCCAGCCCCAACTTCCGCACTACCGCCCACACCGACTTGCCCAACGCTTCTGCCTCCTGGCTAACCACGCTTTGAGCCACAAAATCATGGGCTTCGGCAGCGGCCAGCACCTGCGGTGCCAGCGCCGCCACCTGCGAAATATGGCGTTCACGAGCATAGAGCCAGGTAATGATGTCCGAAATTTGGGCAAGCTGGAGAGCATCAATAAAGGTTTGGGTGAGCTGGGTAGGCTGCTGCTCATCGCTGGCAAGCAGCGTCGCCTTAATCGCCTCTTTGACCAGGCTGTAGCCGCTTCCCTGCTCAACAATGTACCCCCACCCCCCGGCACGCGCCCGCTCCCCGGCACTGTTTTCACCATAGGCAATCATGCCCGTGCCAGCAATTAACACAACACCTTCACAACGGCCGTTTAATCCCCCCGCCAACGCCGCCACTGCATCATTGTCAATGCTAACGGGAACGCCGGGCAGCAGTTGCGCCGCCAAATCCCGCATTCGCTCCCGGTCAACCGGGCGATCTACTCCCGCCATCCCCCAAAATGCGCCGCTGGCATGAGCCAAATCCACCCCGGCTTCGCTGGCAGCAGCCTGCATCGCCGCCAACAAATTTTGCCCGGCATGTTCCAGCCCGTGGTGGTGATAGTTGGCTGTACCCCCCTGCCCACGCCCCAACAGGGTACCCGCCTGATTCAAAATCGCAACGGCCGTTTTGCTGCCGCCGCCATCTACGCCAATGACAAACCGCTGTGCTTCCATGTTTCAATATTCGAGGGGATTGGAGATTGGGGATTGGAGATTAGCGGTTGGTCATTAATCTCTAATCTCCAATCTCCAACCTCTGTTAGGGCATCCAATTTATCTCCGGATCCAGTGGGTAAATGGGACGCTGGATGCGGTGATAGGTCAGACTGGGAATGTCCTGATTGACGGCACCAGGGGTAAGCGCCAGAAAAGCGTGGGCAGCGGCTTGCTTAAGATCGGGGACAAGATACCCAATCTTGACGACAACAATTTTATGGGCATGGGGATCAATGCCCAGCACCTGAAAATCGGCAATGTAGTGATACGGTTTCCGTCGCTGGGCGAGAATGAGTTTGCTGGTTTTCACCTGGACAACGGCAATTTGCCCGGCCACAGGGTCGTCGCTGCTTAGATGGATGACACGCCCGGTAACGGTTAACGGCCGTCCATGCACCGGATCGAGCTTGCCCCCCAGCGAAAGCGTGACGGTGGCGTTGAGACCGGCGGCGTGGCAGTGAGAAACGGCCGTTTCATCCGCAATACTCGCCAACACCGCGCTGGGGATGTCATCCCGCGCCAGCAGCCGCTCGGCAAAAGCTGGCACATCCCCCACGCCGCCCGCCGTCGGGTTATCGCCCGAATCGCTGATAAAAACGGGCTGGTTGGGAGCCGCCACCGCCCAATCGAGGCATTCATCGGCGCTGCCCGCCGGCACACCAAAGACAAAATCGTGCCGCGCCTCCCAGTAAATCCGCCCCAGCCGCCGCGCTTCCGCCTGCATCGCTGCATCATCAAAGCCGGTAACGACAATGGTGGCCGTGGCGCGGGGTTCATCTGCCCAGACATAGCCCACAAAAATGGAGGCATCAAGCAGCCCGGACACGCCATCACTGGCTTGCAGCGCAGCATAAACGCTGGCCCCCGGTTCCACTTCGGTGCTGGTGCGTTCGCCGGGCAAAATGACGGGTACGGGCAGCCGCCAAATGTGGGGGCGGGTGCCGTTTTGCAAACAGCCAACCAGCATCGCCACGGCTTTGGCTCGCGTTTCCATATAGTCAATGTGGGGAGCGGTGCGGTAGGCGGTGAGCATGTCAATGGCACGCACAAACCGGTCGGAAATGTTGCCGTGCAAATCCATGCTGGCACTGATGAGGCAATTTTCCCCAACCACGGCACGAACGGCCGTTGCCAGATCCCCCTCCGCGTCATCCATTCCCACCACGTTCATCGCCCCGTGCAGGTCAAGGTAAAAGCCGTCTACGGGGCCAAGGGCGGTCAGGCGTTCGAGGAGTTCAGCTTTGAGGGTGTGGTAAACGGCCGTTTCTACCGGCCCACCCGGCAATGCCCGCGCATTCAACGTCGGCAAAAACGTCGCTGCATGTTGGGCAAAAAACGGATATCGCTCCCCCGCCACCATCTCTTCCCCCCGCTCCACCCAAAAATCAGCCAGCCTGGTTGTCCAGGGGGAGAAAGTACAGCTTTCTGTGGCAATGCCACCCACTGCAATACGCATTTTTTCAGTAACCAGTAACCAGTAACCAGTAACCAGTAACCAGCAGGGCAACCACCATACTGATTACTGATTACCGATTACCGATTACTTCTTAATTCCCGTTACCCGGAGCTGGATACAGCGTACCGGTCAGCAGCAAGTAGGTCACAAACGGATCGCCGTATGGGCCATTGTTGTAGATCGGGTCGCCATCGGCCGGCCAACCAGCCACGCGCACTTGCGAAGCCGGGTTGTTGCCATACCGTTCCCACAGCGGAATCTGCGGCAGCAGTTCGTTGTAGGCCAGTGCCAGTTGGTTGATAATCTCTTTCTGAGCCGCTTCGTCGCCACCGTTACCAGCGTCAATGGTCAACTGGTTCAGATCCAACTCACCCATAGAGGTTTGCTGCACTAGCGGCCAGCTCATGCCAGCCCCTTCGGTGACAGCCTCACCACCGCCACCATTGTAGCTGGTGAAATCTGTGGTGTAGGCAAAGGACGGATGTGGGTTGGCAGCACCCCAGTCACGGATAGCCATTTCAAACGCCCCGGCGCGAACGTCGGTCGGGTGCTGTTGGAAGTTGACACCACGGAAGGTGGTGGCAATACCGAAGGAGGTCAACTGTTCGGCAACATTTTCCGCAGCAGCAGACCAGTCAGCAAATTCGGCCGGCGCCGTCAGGTCAAACTCCATCCGCGCACCGGTGTCGTCCATCCAAACGCCATCGCTGTCGCGGCTGAAGCCCAAACCGGTAAGGATTTCCTCAGCCTTTGCCAAATCTACATCGTAATGGTTCAGAGCCGCTTTGGTGTCATCGGTGAGCCATGTCCCGGCAACGCTGTCGGCAAAACCAGACATCATCACCTGACGCTTGCCAGATTCACCCAGAGAGACAAAGCCGTTTTCGTCGCGGTCAATGACGTAGGCCATCGCCTGGCGGAATTCCGGCATCTCAAACGGGTGGATAGTCATGTTGAAGTACAGTGCCGGGCCGGTGTAGAGCGGGCCACGGATGATACGGGTACCATCAGCAATAAACTGTGCTTCGGTGGCGGGCGGGAAGCCGTGGGTGGCGTAGTCCACTTCGCGGGCCAAAACCAGCGGGGTCACGTCCGGGGTCTCGCCGTTGTAGTTAACGATACGATCAAATTTCACCCAGTCGGCCATGAAGGAGCTTTCGTTTTTGTTCAAAATCATCTGCGATTCGGTGATGCTGGCCGGGTCAATCTTGAACGGGCCAAGCACAACCATATCCTCAGGACGGAATGCGTTGAACTCTTGCAGCAATGCGCTCCATTCGTCGGAGTCAGAGGTCAGCCCTTGGTCTACGAGATCACGGGTACGCTGGGCAAAGTCACCATAGACCGAGGAAGCACGAATGCTAACCGCACGGGAAAGTACGCGGCGGGCAAAGGTGGTGGAGGGACCGGTGAGGATGAAGTCAACGGTGTGGTCGTCCACGGCTACGATGTCGGTCATGAAGTTCCATTCAGAGGAACTGAGCAGGCGGCGGATGGCGAATGTATCGAGAACGTCCTGGGCGGTGAAGTCGGAACCATCGCTCCAAACGGCACCTTCGTGCAGTTTGACGCGCAGCGTGCTGTCATCAACCCATTCCCAAGAGTCGCCAGCCATCGGCATCCAGCTTTGGTCGTGCCAAACATAGAAGAAGAGGGAAGGCTCCATGAGGGGCTGGTAGATGGAAAGACCCATGCCATCGGAGACAAAGGTATTGAAATGGCCGGCCGGGGGCGGGGTGTAGGGCCAGGCGGTGTGGAATTCGCTAACGCCACTGCCACCACCTTCGGAGGGAACTTCAACAACACGGGTTACTTCAACTTCCTGGGTAATGGTTTCGGTAACAATTTCACCTTCAACAACGCGGGTCACTTCCACTTCTTCCGTCACCGTTTCGGTAACGGTTTCCGTGATAACGCGGGTTACTTCGACAACCTGGGGCTGGCAAGCGGCCAAAACCAGGCCGGCGACCAGGGCAAACACAATCAATAGGAATCTCTTATTTTTCACAACTTTCTCCTTAAATTAAAAGAAATTTTAAACAAACCTTGCCAATAGGAAGATTTTTTTGCACCTTGTTGTCAGGCATCACCTCCTTTGTTATTTGGGCATTTTCAGAAGTTCAACTTCTTCTGAGAAGGTGAACTTCTTGCCGAATTCTTCTGCTAACCGATTGTTTATTTCCGACCAATTCGCACCAGGATTGTTACAATGATCAAGAACAGAATTCCCAAAATCAGGGTAAATTGGGAAATGGCGTTGCCAGGGGTGCCGCTGTCGGTAAACCAGGTAAGCAGCCCGGCAACAACAACAAGATACATGCCGATGCGAAAAGCGGCATGACCAAGTTCGCTACCGATCATGCCGCAACGGCCTCCTTGTTAAGGACGGGACAAGCCGCAGCACCACCACCGGCAATGGGAATGAGCGGCGGAACGGCCGTTTCACACACACCCGGCACAAAATACGGACAGCGTGGATGAAAGGTACAGCCCGATGGCAGCCGCAGCAAGCTAGGAATGTCGGCACTGCGTAACTCCAGCGGCTTCTTTTTGCGGGCAATGTTCGGGTCAGCCTCCGGCACCGCCGACAGCAGCGCCTGGGTGTAGGGATGGCTGGGGTTTTGGATGACGCGGGGCGTTGGCCCCTCTTCCACAATGCGCCCCAGATACATTACCACAACCCGACCTTCCTGCCAGGCAAAATATTTCGCCAGGGCCAGGTCGTGGGTAATAAACAAAAAAGTTACATCCAGCTCTGTCCGCAGCCGGGAGAGCATGGTGAGGATACTGACGCGCAGCGACACATCCACCATCGAAACAGCTTCATCGGCCACAATAAATGACGGGTTGAGGGTAAGAGCGCGAGCCACAGAGACGCGCTGCCGCTGGCCGCCACTAAGCTGGTGGGGGTGTTTTGCCATCACTTCTTCGGCGGGGGTCAGCCCCACAATTTCCAGCAGCTCAATGGCGCGACGCCGAACGGCCGTTCGGCTGCCATAATTCCCGTGCTTTTGCAGCGGCGTGGTCAGCATCTGCTCAATCGTCTGCGTTGGGTTCAGCGACGCATACGGATCCTGATGCACAATCTGCACCCCATGACGATATTCGCGGTACTGTTCCCGACCCATGGTGGCAATATCCTGCCCTTTGTACAAAATTTGCCCCGACGACGTTGGCAACAACCCCGCCACCATACTACCCGTCGTGGACTTGCCGCAGCCGCTTTCGCCCACCAGACAAACGATGTCGCCTTTTTCAATAGAGAGCGAGATGTTATCAACGGCCGTTATCCGCTGATCTCCCCTGCCAAACCGCCGCGTCACATTTTTTAATTCAATCAGTGGTGCCACTCTTTCACCTAAAGGGGATTAGAGATTAGAGATTAGAGATTGCTGCTTCACTCATGCCAATCTCCAATCTCCAATCGCCAATCTCTAATTTGCCGCTGCCGCCCGAACCTCGTTCCAGCGATCAACCTCCACCTTCACCTCACGCCAATGCCAGCACGCCGCATAATGCCCATTGCCCACTGGCTCCAAATCAGGCTCTTCCTGCGAACACCGTTCCGTGGCAAAGGCACAGCGCGGATGGAATTTACAGCCGCTGGGCATATTGATAAAGTCCGGTGGCGAGCCAGGAATAGAAGATAACTCCTCAAAACCACCCGTCACCGTCGGCACCGCCCGAATTAACCCCAGCGTGTAGGGATGGCGCGGGCTGTAAAATAGCTGATCCGTTGGCCCAACTTCCACCAGCCGCCCGCCATACATCGTGGCAATGCGGTCGGCCAGTTCCGCCGCAATCGCCAAATCGTGCGAGATAAAAATCATGGTGAAGTTCTTTTCTTCTTTCAGACGGCGCAGCAGCATAATAATGGTGCGCTGGGTCAAAATGTCGAGCGCGGTGGTTGGCTCGTCCAAAATCAGCACCTGCGGGTTAAGCAGCAGCGACATGGCAATCAGCACCCGCTGCCGCATCCCGCCGCTCAGTTCATGGGGGTAAGCGTTAATCACCCGTTCAGCGTCAAGCTGCACAAAGTTGAGCAGATCGAGTGCCTGGGTACGCACGGCCTCTTTATCGCGCCAGCCGTGGGCTTTGGCGGTATCCCATATTTGTTCCCACACCCGCAGCACGGGGTTAAAGGCATTGAGTGCCGACTGAAACACCATCGCGCACTCTTGCCAGCGGAATTTGCGCAGTGCTTCAGGTGCCAGATCTAGCACTTCAACTTCTTTCTGGTCGCGGCGGTAGGTAATGGAGCCTTGAATAACGGCCGTTTTTACCAGCAACCGCACAATCCCCAGCCCCAGCGTCGTCTTACCCGACCCGCTCTCACCAATCAACGCCAAACTCTCCCCCGCCTTCAGCGCCAAATTCACCCCGCGCACCGCCTGCACCCGCCCCTTGGCCGTTTTATAATAAATCGAAATATCTTCCAGCCGCAGCGGAGCATTCTTATCAGCCGCAATCATGTTAGAGTAATCGTTTTGTGCCATCAGAAAAGTCAGGAGATTGGAGATTGGAGATTAGAGATTCTTCAATCTCCAATCTCCAATCTCCAACCGCTCTTTTTACGCCTCCGTCCGCAACCGTGGGTTAAAAATCAGCTCCAGCGAGCGGTTCATTGTAATAAGCGACAACTGCAGAATCGCAATCGCCACCACCGGACACATGATGTACCAAATGCTGTCCTTAAAGAAAATCGCTCCGCGTGTCCAGGCCAAACTGAGCATAATGCCCCAGTTGGTGCCAGAAAACGGAGCCAACCCCAGCAGCACCAACCCTACCAGCGCATAAATCGCTCCCGTCATCGCCAGCGTAAAGCTGATGATGATATACGACATCATATTCGGGATAATTTCGCGGAAAACAATATGCGCCGTGCCAAGGTCAAGCGCCCGCGCCGCCGCAATAAAATCACGCTCCTTCAGCGAAAGTGCCTGGGAACGCACCGCTCGCAGCAGCGACGGCCAGTTTAGCAGCCCCAAAATTACCCCCAGATAAATGTTACTGTCAAACGTCAGAATAGCCGCCAGCACCACCAGCAGCGGAAAACGCGGGATGGTAAGAACAAAATCGGTAATTGCCACAATAATGGTGTCAGTCCAGCCACCAATAAACCCGGACAAGGTGCCAAATGTGACCCCAATGATGGTAGAAATAAGGCCGGCCGCCAGCCCCACGGCAATCACATCCTTACCCCCATGCACAATTTGCGAAAAAATATCCCGCCCCTGATGGTCAGTCCCCAGCCAAAATTCACTGGAAGGGGTATTATAGATTTTGTCTATCTTGGTATCGGTATCCAGTTCGATAAAATAAGGGCCAACATAAGAAATCAAAACGATGGTAACAATAGCCAGAAATCCGATAAAGCCCACCGTGTTATAGCGCATAATGCGCAGTGTTGTCCGCCAGTTGTGAATGCGCTGCTTCAGCCAGTCAACGAAGACATTTTCATTTTGTGTTTCCATTTCTCTTCTCCAGGTAACATCCCGTTTTAAAAGTTCAACTTCTCTCAGAAGTTGAACTTCTTGTGGGAACTAAAAAATCCCGGTTATCCCTGGTCTTCCAGCCGGATGCGCGGGTCAATCCAGCTATACAGAATGTCGGCCAGGAGGTTGGCAAAAATGACCGAGAAGGTGAGCATAAGGAAAACACCCTGCATCAGGGTGTAGTCACGTCGCTGCACACTTTGCAGCAGGGTAAAACCAATGCCGCGATATTGAAACAAAGATTCGATGATGACAGAGCCACCAACGACAAAGCCAATGGCAATGGCAAGCTGGGTAAAAATGGGGAGCGAAGCGTTACGGCCAACGTAAGAGGTGAGAATACGGCCGTCTTTAAGCCCCTTGGCGCGAGCAATAGTCACATAATCTTCTTCCAACACGCCAATGGTGCTGCTCTTCATCGTTAACATCCAGCCACCCATGCCGGTGATGGTGTAGACCAGCACGGGAACGGAAGCGTGGAAGATGGCATCCTTGATAAATGTCCACGACAGCCCTGGCTCGATGCCTGGGGAAAGCACGCCGCGCATTTCGGCAATGGGGAACCATTCAAGCTGCACACCAAAGAAGACGATAACGATGATGGCGATGAGGTAGTTGGGGACGGAGGTCATGATGGAGGCGTAGAGCGTGAGAATGTGGTCAAAAAGAGAGTCGCGCCGGTAGGCCATAAGCAAACCGAGAATGACGCCGAGGATGAAGCTGAGGATTAACCCGCTGCCCACGCTAAAAATCGTCCACGGCAGCCATGTTTTAATGATGGCGGTGACAGGCGTGCCGGGCGACAAAATAGACGTACCCATATCGCCGCGCAAAAGGTTGCGAACATAGTCGAGATATTGCAGGCCAATGGGGCGGTTAAAATCAATGGCAAAGAGTGCCGATGCCTGATCCTGGGCCTCGTTGTAGGGAATGCCATAGGTGACAATGAGCTGATTGACAAACTGCTCGATGGGGTTGCCCGGAAGGAGCCGAATGAGGAAGAAGGTGAAGGTGGTGACAGCCCAGGTGGTGATCAGTGCTTTGAGTATTTTACGGACGACGTAGTTGCCGAAAAAAGCACGCAGCCGCTGTCTATGCACTGGGGCTGCTTCAGCAGATGGTTGGGTTACGGCGGTTGTTGCCATAAAGTTTCTCCTACGAGAATAGGACGCTGATTTACCTGATTTACCTGATGTCGCACAGCGACTGCTTCGCGTACAATTTAATCAGGTAAATCAGCGTCCTATTTTCATTCTTCGTGGTGGGCAATTGCCCGATTTAGAAGTTCAACTTCTTTGAGAAGTTGAACTTCTTGTCTACCTGCTTTCTTACTGATACAGCATGACGGCGCGGCGGTGGGTGTCGAAGGTGTGCTGGCCTTTGGCCCAACGGCCGATAATGTCACCCACTGGCTCTTGCGCTTCCAACTGTTGGCGCACCTGGTCGGTACCCATGAGCCGGTCAAAGTGGGGCAGCCGCCAGGAAAATTCGTCGGGGTGGCGGGTTTTAACGGCCGTTAACAACCCCAACACCGTCATCACCGGACGAAAAACAGCGCGGTCGGTCACATGAAGCTGCACACCCTGGCACATCTGCCCACACCATTTGCTGTCAGTGGGCTGGAAATGCGTCGAGCGAAAAATTACGCCGGGGCAGTGCCGGCCGTTGAGCGTGTGCGCCAGCCAGACGGCATCAAGCCAGGGTGCACCAATTTGCTCAAAAGGAACGGCCGTTCCCCGTCCTTCGCTCAAGTTGGTGCCTTCAATGAGACAGGTGCCGGGGTAACAAACGGCCGTTTCCAGCTTCGGCATCCCCGGCGACGGCGGCACCCACACCAGCCCCGTCTCATCATACCACATATCCCGCCGCCATCCCCGGCACGGAATCACAGTCAAATCGCAGCGCACGTCCCAAACAATTGTAAACAGCCGCGCCAATTCCCCAATCGTCAGCCCGTGGCGCAGCGGCAGCGGCCCGCAGCCAATAAAGCTCTCAAACGCTGGCTCCATAATGGGTCCTTCGACAATACGCCCACCAACGGGATTAGGCCGATCACACACAATTACGGGAATATCGTGCGCCGCAGCCGCTTGCAGCACATAAAGCAAGGTGGTGACATAGGTGTAAAAACGGACGCCAACGGTTTGGATATCAAAAACAAGCAGGTCAATCCCGTCAAGCATGGCGGTAGACGGCCGTTTATGCTCCCCATACAAACTGTGAACAGGCAAACGGGTTGTCTGGTCGGTGGTGGCTGGCACAAAACGGCCGTCGGCTTCTGCCCCGTAAAAACCATGTTCAGGGGCAAACAATGCCACCAGTACCACTTCCGGCATTGCTTGCAATGCCGCTACCGTGCGGCGCAAATCCTGCGTCACACCGCTGGCACTGCTCACCACACCCACCCGCCGCCCACGCAGCAGGTCAAGATGGTCAGTTAGCAAAACGTCAATACCCAGCAAAACAGACATGAAGAAAATTGAGAATTGGGAATTGAACCATGCTGGATTCCCGATTTCTCATACCAACCCTAATTCCTGCGACAGCAAAATCGCCGCCGCCCCTTGCACCACAATATCCTGACCTAAATGGCTAATGCTCACTTCGCTTTTTTGCACCAGCGAAGCCAATGCCCGCTGCTGCAAACGGCTCTGAATCGGATCCAGCAGGGCATTGCCAAAACGAGCCATGCTGCCTGCCACAACAATATGCCCCACATCCAGCAGCCCGATAATATTTGCAATGGCAATGCTTAAATAATGCCCCGCCTCATTGATCAACCTCTGTACCGCCTCATCCCCCGCCTGCAGCACCTGATGGACAAGCTCAGTGGTAATGCGATCTGGAGTGGTCGCGTACTGGTGCAGGCAGGAATTAGCGTCCGTTTGGGCAATGTGCTGGGCGGCTTCTACAATGGCGCGGCTGCTCGCCACCGTTTCCAAACAGCCAAAATGGCCGCAGCGGCACAGCTTGCCATTTTCCACCACCGTAATGTGGCCGATTTCGCCAGCCCCGGAGTGGTCGCCGTAATACAGTTGACGGTTGAGAACAATACCGGCACCAATGCCTCGGCCAGCTTTTAACACCACCAGGTTGGAATCACTCTGCCGCTGCCCAAAAATAAATTCACCCAACGCCGCCGCCTGGCTGTCATTGGCAACATAAACCGGCAGCCGAAAGCGGTCTTCCAGCAGGTGGCGCAGCGGCAAATTTTGCCAATCTAGGTCAATAGCCTGCAAAATGACCCCGTTTTCGGCATCCATCAGCCCCGGTGTGCCAATGCCAATACCCAGCAGCGGGCGTGCGGTCGCCGCCAATAGCGTCTCAACCAGTTCGTAAACCAGCTCTAGCGCCGCCTGGCTGCTGCGGTTGGCAACAGGTAGACTGTGGCGGAACAGGATATTGCCACGCAAATCCAGCACCGCACCGCGAAATTCGCTGTTTGCCAGGTCAACGCCAATGAGATGACGAGAACTATCAGGAACATTAAGCAGAATGGGGGGCTTGCCACGGTCGGCGGCAACGGGACCGATTTCCACCACAAGGTCGTCGGCAATGAGTTCGGCCACAATGGTGGAAACGGTAGTACGGGTTAGACGGGTGGAGCGGGCGATGCTGGCGCGGCTAATCTCTGAACGATCATAAATCGTTTTGAGGATGAGCCGCTTGTTGTGGTTTTTGGTTTGCTGCTGCGTCGCCTTACGCATGACACCAACTCCATTTTTTAATTTAGTCCATCCAGTTGACAAAACAACTCTATCCCGCCCTGTACTTTTTGTCAAGTGATTGAACAAAATTCCAGCAATTCTCCGTTTGTAGTGTCGAGGCATGCCTCGACACTACAATTTGTTCCGTCAACCCCATGAGACCCCAAAGACCCAATCATTCCTATCCGTGTTCCCTCATATCTCTGTTAAAGAATTATTTGTCAATACAGGCGCTGTTAGCACCTAAAAAGATCACGCAAAGTTGCCAGGACACAGTACATTTTGCCCGCTCTTTGGAATTTTGTGGCGCATTTGGGCAAAGGCATATGCACAATATGCCCTACTTCAAATATTTATCAAACCAGCGCAAAATGTGCTTCAGGCGCACAATGCGGCGGTCGGTGCGGCCAACGCGAGAGAGACCGTGGGGGGAATCGGGGAAGCGCACCATCTCCGTGTCTACACCCAGCCGCTTCAGCGCCACATAAATCTGCTCCCCCTGCTCAATCGGACAGCGCAAATCCTGCTCGCTGTGAATGACCAGCGTCGGCGTTTTGGCGTTGGCGATATGCTTGAGCGGTGACTGCCCCCAGTAATTGTCCAGATTTTCCCACGGCGGCTCATCGTTAAAGGCGATTTCCCGCCGCCAGTTGATGTCGCTGCTACCGTAGCTGCTAAGGCGGTTGCTGATGCTGCGCTGGGTGACGGCGGCGCGGAACTGGTCGGTGTGGCCGATCATCCAGTTGACCATAAAGCCGCCATAGCTGCCGCCCGTTACGCCGCGCCGGTCGCGGTCAATGTAGGGCAGTTGCGCCACGTGGTCGGCCCAGGCCATGATGTCGGCATAGTCAGCGGTGCCGTGGCCGTTCCAGATGGCGCGGGCGTGGGCTTCGCCATAGCCGCGCCCCCCGCGTGGGTTGGAAAAGTAGACCACATACCCATTGGCGGCCAAAAAGTGGAATTCGTGCATCAGGGCGTTGGCATATTGCCCCAGCGGCCCGCCGTGGATTTCCATGATGGAGGGGTAGGTTTGGTTGGGGTCAAAATTGGGCGGCTTGAGAATCCACCCCTGCAACTCGTTGCCATCGCCTCCCTTGAACCACACTTCTTCAGGCTCGTTGCGGTTGATTTTGTTGAGCAGCGGGGTGTTGATGCGCGAAAGTTGGCGCGGGCGCGGGCGAGCAATATCGGCAACATAAATTTCGCCGAGGGTGTTCATTGTTGCCTGCCAGTAAGCTACCTTGCTGTTTTGCGCGTCCAGGCTGTAGGCTCCCACCACGCCGTCGTCGCCGACGAGTGTTTGGCGGTTGCTGCCGTCGCGGCCGATGGCGTGGAGGGTGGTGGAACCGTGGCGCGACTGCTGGAAGAAGAGGCGTTGGCCGTCGGCTGACCAAACGGGCGACATGGTGACGCAGCCGCCGGTGTCGTTCATGGAGGCGTTGCCGATGCAGATGTCTTCGTTGTCCGTGAGGCATTGGGCATCGCTGCTACCGTCAACCGCGACAACCCACAAATGGTCGTGTTTCCACCAGTCGCCGCGCCCGGTGCGGCCGTAGTAGGCGAGATAACGGCCGTTTGGCGAAAACACCGGGTCACTTTTCTCCCCAAAAGGCGTTGGCACGCGCTGCATCTCGCCGCCTGTCGCCGGGATAATGTACAAATCTTCGCCGTCGGGGGCAAAGTCGGGGTCAGCGGCGCGGTTGGAGACAAAGACGATAGATTGGCCGTCGGGCGACCAAGCTGGCTGCTGTTCATCGTGGACGGTGCCGTCGGTAATCTGTTTGACGCGGCCGGTGCGGGCATCCACTACCCACAGGTGCCACCGCTCCTGCGGCAAAAAGCCTAGCCCGTCAAATTTGTAGTGGACGCGGGTAATGTGGCGAGCCACCACGCCCAGCTTCTTTTTGTTCTCGTCAGCCTGCCGTTCCAGCACCTCGGCATCGGTTTTTTGCACGGCACAGACAATTTGTTTGCCGTTGGGCGACCAGGAGAAGGAGCCAATTTTGCCCTTGATGTCGCTCAGCGGCCGTGCCTCACCGCCAGTGGCGGGGATGAGATAAAGCTGGGCTGGCTTTTCCGCGTCTCCCCGGTTGGACAAAAAGGCGATTTGCTGGCCGTCGGGCGACCATTGTGGGCTGCTGTCGTTTTGGTTGCCGTAGGTGTACTGCCGCACCTCGCCGCGCCCGGTGGGGGCGAGCCACAAATTGCTGTATTTTTTCTCGCTTTTCTGGTCTACACGCTGGACGGTGAAGAGAACGGCCGTTCCGTCCGGCGAAATGGCACAATCCGAAACAGGCCGTATCTCATACAAATCCTCCGCCCGCATCACACGCTTTTTCCCTGCCATCTTTTTCACTCCTTTCATGGATGTAATCGAGGATTAGAATCCTCTCGTCCAACTGCTACAGTAAATAATCAATGCCTAATGCAAAACACACCGCCTGCTCTACCGCTTGCATTTTTTCTGGTGAAAGAATGGTAATCAAACCACCAAGATTTTGCTTTGGCACCGTTTGTAAATTGTCCAAATTAACGGCCGATTCTGTTGAAACCCCATCCTCAACAGGCAATAACACAACTTCTGTCGGAATATGCCGGATAGTAGATGTAATTGGAGCAACAATGACACCAGTCAGAACATCCAAAGCCGAATCGCGTGTCAAAATCAAAACAGGTCGGCGTTTATCTGGTGGCCGAAAGGTGTACCAGCGTATTTCCCCCCTATTCATAGTTCCTCTTCCCACATTTGTTCACTTTGCCACACGTCAAATTCTCCTGGTTCTACTGGATATTGTTTGTAACCAGCAGTATGCTGTCGTTCCAGTGCGGATATTTGCATTTGTTTCAGCGCCTGCTGTAAAGCTTGGCGCAAAAATGCTGACCGACTTGTTTCTAACTGCTGGACAGCCATATCCACTGCGTTTAACAGATCCTCATCAATTGTCATCTGGATCGTTTTCATGGTTATATACCCCATTATAATGTGTAATACAACCCACATTGTAAGACACATGCACACCCAAATCAACCCATCACCACGCCGCCCAGCCGCCATCCACGCTGATGCTGCTGCCGGTGACAAAGCCGGCCGACGGGCTGGCGAGAAAGAGCAGTGGCGGGCGAATTTCGTGCATCTCGCCCCAGCGGTTCATGGGAATTTGCCGGGCAATAAAGGCATCGCCATCGGGCGTGCCGATTAGCGGCGCGTTCATTTCTGTTTTGAAGGGGCCGGGGGCAATCATGTTGGCTGTGACCCCCGTTTGCGCCAGCTCTAGAGCCAGTGCCTTGGTCAGTTGCAGCACCGCTCCTTTGGAACTGCAATAGTTGACGCGGTGGGCCAGCCCCACCAGCCCCAGCACCGAGCCGATGTTGATGATGCGGCCATACCCGGCGGCGACCATGTGGGGAACAACGGCGCGGCAGGCGTAGAACACGCCATCTACGTTGATCCCCTGCACCTGCCGCCAATGGTCGTTGCTAATTTGGGTGATTGGCTCACGGATGTTGACCCCGGCGTTGTTGACGAGAATGTCAACGCGGCCAAAGTGGCCTATGGTGGCGGCGACCATCTGGTTAACGGAGTCGGGCTGGGTGACATCAGTGATAAGGGGGAGGATGGTGCGGCCAGTGGTTTGGTGGAGGAAAACGGCCGTTTCCTCCACCTCCCTCTCCGTCCGTGCCGCCACCACCACATCCGCCCCCGCCTCGGCCAACGCCAGAGCCATTTCCCGCCCCAGCCCCTTCGAGCCACCGGTCACGATGGCGACCTGGTTGGTTAAATCGAATAAGTCGTTCATAGATTTGGAAGAATGGGACGCAGATTTGCCTGATCTTCCTGATTGATCTTTTTTATCAGGAAAATCAGGTCAATCAGCGTCCTATTGATAAAGTGAATAAATAAAAACGGCCGTTGTGTATACCACCGCCGCTGCAATTGACCCCAACACCAACCACTCGGAGCGCGGGACGTGCTGCTGGCGCAGGAAGCGATGTAAAAAAGCGGGCAGCCCCAACGCGCCAAAGGTAATGATGAAAGGAGGGAACACGCGGATGGCGAGACCGATGATGGCAATAAGCATCATAACGGCCGTTGTTACCTTTAACAACAAATTGGTGCGCTCAAACCCCAGCCGCGTGGCAAAGGTCTGCTCCATTTGCGCGTCCACGGCAAAATCGCGCACCTGCTGCTCAATTTGCGCCGTCAGTGAGGCAAAAAAGAGGATGGCGATGATGAAGCCGTCGAGCAGCGTCCAGCGTGCGCCAATCAGCAGCAGCCCCATGACGTAGGGGAAGGTTTGGACAAAGAGGGCATGGGTGAGGATGTCGAGACCGGGGCGGCTTTTGAGGCGCAGCGGCGGAGCAGAGTAGGCCCACATGATGAAGAGGCAGATTGCCAGCAGCAGCAGCCCCAGCCGGCCGAATTGGGCAAAGACGGTGAGGAAGAAGAGGAGGAGGGGGAGGAGAACGGCCGTTAAATTCCCCCAACCGACCCGCCGCCCCACAAAATAGTTACGCTCCCGCTTTATCGGGTCAAGCACATCTACCGGCGCATCATAAAAATCATTCAGCGCAAACGCCAGCCAATAGCCGCCGCTGTATGCCCCCAGCAGCAGCACCGTCTGCGCGGTTACGGCATCATGCACCAGCAGCATCACCATGCTGATAATAAGTGCCGTCCCCCAGGCATCAGCATGATTGAGCAGCAGCTTGCTGGCCGGATAAGCGGCCAACAGTTGCCGCATTCCCTGTTTCCACGCCCGTGGCTTCCTTGTCGTCCGTACCATCAAAAATATAAGGCTACAAGTGGCAAGTGGCAGGTGGCAAGTCTGGTTTGCCAACGAGACTTGCTACCTGCCACTTGCTACCTGCAAGCAAAAACATATACCTCTATAACCTTGCTCCACACTAAACCTGCCATTTCAACAAGAGGTCTTTATAATACGACTTCTTGATAATGGCAAAAACAACAGGAACCAAGTATGACTATCGCCGAATATCTGGCAACCTTTCTCAAAAATAAGGGCGTGCAAACCGTTTTTGGCCTGCCCGGCGGGGAAAATGTACCCGTTGTCGAGGCACTGCGGCAGGCTGGCATCCACCTGACGCTGATGCACCACGAAACCAGTGCTGCCTTCGCCGCCGATGTGCTGGGGCAGTTGACCGACACGCCCGGCGTGTGCCTCTCCACCGTTGGCCCCGGCGCGGTCAATCTGGCCGCCGGAGCCACAGCCGCCACGCGGGAGCGGTCGCCGGTGCTGGCGATTACGGCCGAAATTGCTGCCTCATGGCTGCCCCATGTCACCCACATGAAGGTGGATCTGACGGCACTGTTTGGGCAAACAAAGGGCAGCCACCATCTGACCCCCGCCAACACCCCGGCGACGTTGGCCGCAAGCTGGCAGGTGGCGCAACAGGTGCCACGCGGGGCGGTGCATGTGGCGGTTGACCCAGAAACGGCCGTTCTTCCCCTCACCACCCCCATCGCCCCACCCGAACCACCCGAACCCGAACCATTTGACCCGGCCGTACTGGGTGCAGCTTTGCCCTATTTGCGGGGGGCAAAACGGCCGTTTTTGCTGGCCGGCGTGGGGGTCGAAGCGGCCAAAGTGCAGACTGAGCTTTTGGCGTTGGCCGAAGCGTGGCAAATCCCCGTGGCCGTCACGCCCAAAACCAAGGGCCACTTCCCGGAAAACCACCCGCTTTTTGCCGGGGTCTTCACGGCCTATGGCGACAAGCCGCTGCGGCAGGCACTGGATGAAGCTGATGTGGTGGTTGGCGTGGGGCTGGACAGTGTGGATTTTGTTACCTCAACCTGGAACAGCCCTGCCCCGGTGGTAAGTTTGGCCGAGGCGGGGGCGCATGACCCTGCTGTGCGGCCGGTGGTGGCGGTTAACGGCCGTTTATCTCCCCTCCTCACCCACCTGCAAACCGTCCGCCAGCCCGGCAGCGATGGTGCCAGCCGTGCCACCGACATACGCCAGCAAATTGCCGCCGCCCTGGTCACGCCCTACCCCGACACCCCCGGCTGTCTCAAGCTCCACGACCTGATTGCTGCCTTGCGCGGGGCTATGCCGGAGGAAACGGCCGTTACCGTGGACGTAGGCGCGTTCAAGCTCGTCTTTTTGCAGCAGTGGCGCACCAACACCCCCAAAAGCGTCTTTGTCGCCAACGGGCTGTCGGCGATGGGCTACGCCGTTCCCGGAGCCATCGCCATTCGCACCGCCCAGCCCGACCGCCCCGTTGTCGCCATCGCCGGGGACGGGGCCTTGCTGATGTATGCCGGGGAATTGGCAACCGTGGCGCGATTGCAGCAGCCGCTCATCATTTTGGTGGTCGTGGACGAGGCGCTATCGCTGATTCGGCTCAAACAACTACGGCAGAAGGTGTCAATCCACGCCACCGAGTTTGGTTACACGAACTACGAGGCCCTGGCCGCCGCGTTTGGGCTTGCTTACCGTTTGGTGGACAACGCCGCCACGGCCGAGGCCACGCTGCGTGAAGCGGCCGGGCTAACCCGCCCCGTGCTGGTGGAAGCCCGCGTCAACAAAACCGAGTATGAACATTTTCGTTAGGGCGGGTTTAACATTTCAATGATGGGGGTGATGTCGTCCAGCTCTTCGCACTGCCAAACGGCCGTTTCCAACGCCCCAATCTGCCCATCCGACAACCCCGCCCCCGCCAGCCAGCGAAACTTTTGCCGCAGTTCGTCGTCCGTCGCCTGCGCCGTCAAATCCCACAGCGGCCGCATTTCGCCTGAGTCAAATAAACGGCCGTCTTGCGTCTCAATTTGCACCCGCGCCAGCCGTTCCGAAGGAAAGCGAGCGTTAAACACGTCATCGTCCACCATCTCCACCCGATCCGCCAAAGCCAGCACCGCTTCGTCAAACAACGCCTCCCCGTGCAGTTCGGCATAGCCAAGCTGGCCGTGATGCAGCGCCATTGCCACCGGGAAGGGGAGGCTGTACTGCGCTTCTTCGGTGTTTTGCGGCCGGCGCATTGCCAGCCGCGTCGCCTCGTGGAAGGTGTGGACACGCACGACGGCAATATCGTCCACCGCCAGCCCATGCTCATTTTTTAGCTTCAACGCTCCGGCAATCGGTGCCTGCGCCCAATAGCAGACGGCGTAGGGCTTGAAATATTGAATCATGATGGCAAAGTCATTGCCCAGATTTTGCCAATATGGTGCCACCCGCTCCTCTTCCACCACAATGGCAGGTGCACCAGTAAAGCCCAACTGCGCCATCTGCGCCGCGCTGACCCCGGCCATCGCCCCCCAGCCCGACCCGTCTTTGACCATCGTCGGGAAATCTATGCAGCGCATCATTTGCGAGCGCGGGCCGTGGTATTCGGCAATGCCCAGGGCGTGGCGCGTTTTGGCTGCATCCAGCCCCATCCACCGCGCCAAAATGGCAGCGCACCCCAGCGCCGACCAGGAGCCAGAGGTGTGGTAATCGCAAACGGTGGCGTGCTGCGCCGTCCCGGCACGGATGGCGATGTCGTAGGCCATGACGAGGGTGGTCAGCAGTTCCTTGCCGGAAATGGGGCCATATTTACCGGCCGCTGCCAGTGCCGCCGGAACCAGGGCAACCCCGGCGTGGCCTTTAACCGGGCGGCAGCTATCGTGGATGTCGAGGGCGTCAATGGTCATGCCGTGGGCGAGGGCGGCACCGGGGATGGAAACGGAACGGCCGTTTAGCCACAGCCGCGCCTCATTGCCCCCATACGCCGCCGCCGCAAAGTCGTAGATGATGCGCGACAGATCGGTTTTGCGGCCGGCAATGGCCGTGCCGATGGTGTCGAGCAAACAGCGTCGCGCCTGGTTTTTTACATCGTCGGGCAGATCTTCCCAGCGCAAGTTGTGGATATAGTCAATAACAGGAGAGGCGTTTCGTAAAGATTCCATTGGGGTAAAAAGCAGGTAACAGGTTGCAGGTAGCACACCACTTGCCACTTGCAACCTGTTACCTGCCACTTGTTTTTTGACAATGGCGGCATTTTATCTGACTGATAATGATTGCACCATGTTTGACCAAACGGCCGTTCTGCGGACAATACGCACAAAGGAGCAACAAGATGCCCTCAATTCTTACGCCCGAACGACTGTCGTTTTTATTGATTTTGCTTGGCTTTGCCGTGTTCCAAACTACCAGACGCAACAGGCGGGAATATCGGATAACGGCCGTTTCCGCCATCTTCTACGCCATCCTCGAAATCCTCGCCCAGGCCACCGTACTCGGCGTTGCCCTCTATGGCTTCAACCTGCTTGTCACCAGCGTCATTCCCGGACGTTGGGGCGGGTTAATCGCGCTGTTCATCACCGTCGGCGTTGGCTACCGTCCCCTTAAACAAATCACCCGCTCCATCGAACGCTATCTGCTGGCAACCTGGGGCAAACGAAAACAGTAGGACAAATTTGCAAATTTGTCCTGTAAAATGGGAAACCCCACCCACCAAAAGCCCCAAATTTCGGTATTGCCCGTTCCTTGAAACCTGCCCATTTTCCGCTAACCTTGCCCATCTTGTCTAAACAAAAAGTGGCTCACAAGCAATTGCCCGCCACGAAAAATAAAACAGGACGCAGATTTACCTGATTGACCTGATTGATTTTTGGGAACAGGACTGATCCAATCAGGATGATGTTGTTTCACAACCGCTTCGCGTACAGGTAAATCAGCGTCCCATTCCTGAAGGAATTACCAATGGGACGAACCCGCATTCGACATCGCGGCCAGCGCACCGGTAGCCAGGCTGCCTCCCCGCTGGCCCACATTCCCTGGCAGCCCATCAGCAACCACATGCCGCCGCTGGAATATTTGCGCCCCGACGAAGTAGAAAAGCTCCACGAAGCATCGCTGCGAATTTTGGAAACCACCGGCATTGCTTTTATGGATGCTGAAGCTTTGGACATTTGGGAAAAAGCAGGGGCAACGGTGGATCACCAAAGCGAGGTAGTCAAAATTGACCGTCAGCAACTGCTGGATCTCATTGCCAAAGCCCCCAGCCGCTTCACCTGGCGGGCGCGGAACCCGGCCAAATCCATGGAAATTGGCGGCAACCGCACTACTTTTGCCCCGCAAGGGGGCGTGGTGTTTGTCAACGACCTGGATCGCGGCCGTCGCCCCGGCATGATGAGCGACTACAACAACTTCCTCAAAATCCAGCAGCAGTGTAATTCGCTTCACTTTGTGGGCGACCAAATCATTGTCCCTCACGACATTCCTGTCTCTTTTCGCCATTTGCAACGCTCCCAGGCCGCCATTTTGCATTCTGACAAATGTTTTATGGAGGCTCCGCACGGCCGCATTATTGCCGCCGACGCGGTGGAAATGGCAAAGATTGTTTTTCAGGCGGACGTGACCCAGGGCGACCAGCCCGTGCTGGGTGGGGTGATCAACGCCAGCAGCCCGCTGCGCTATGATGAGCGGATGATTGGCGGGATGTTGACCTATGCCCGCGCTCGGCAGGTGTTGATTATGACCCCGTTTGTGCTGGCTGGGGCAATGAGTCCGATTACGATGGCGGCGGCCATTGCCCAGCAAAATGCGGAGGCACTGGCGGGAATTGCCTTTGTGCAGTTGGTTAGTCCTGGCTCGCCGGTGATGTATGGCGGTTTTGCCACCAATTTGGACATGAAAACGGGGGGGCCAGCATTTGGCACGCCGGAAGGGGCGTGGGCGATGATGGTGGGAGCGCAAATGGCGCGGCGGTACAAGCTGCCCTATCGCGGCAGCGGCAGCCTGAACACGTCGCAAACACCGGATGCCCAGTCGGCGTATGAGACGATGTGGTCTATCTGGCCGGCTGTCATGGCTCACACCAACTTTATTATGCACGCGGTGGGTTGGCTGGAAGGGGGGCTGACGGTGAGCTATGAGAAGATCATCATGGATATGGAAAATTTGGCGATGCTGGACCATTTTTTCCGGCCGGTGCCAATCAATGATGAGACGCTGGCGCTGGACATGATTGACATGGTTGGTCCCGGCGGCCACCACCTCGGCACGCCCCACACGCAGGCGCGTTATGCGACGGAGTTTTACCAGTCGTTTTTGATGGACAGGCAAAATTTCCAGACGTGGCAGGAGCGGGGGAGTGAAGATACGGCCGTTCGTGCGAACAAGGTTTGGAAGGAGCTGTTGAAGACGTATGAGCCGCCGGATCTGGAAACGGCCGTTTCTGATGAACTGGCAGCCTTTGTCGAACGGCGGCAGCGAGAGTTGGAAGGGGTTGAGTTGTATACATAAGAGAGATCAGAGATTGGAGATTGGAGATTGATGAAGGGTTCACAATCTCCAATCTCCAATCTCTAATCCCTTGTTCTAAAGCGGGTTCAGAAAAAGGAGTAAAACGATGAGTAAAAAATATCGTGTTGTTGTGGTCGGCGCAGGCATGGTGGGTGCCAGTGCCGCCTATCATTTGGCAAAATTTGGTTGGCGCGACATTTTGGTGGTGGACAAGGGCAACATTCCCGTCAACGATGGCTCCACGTCGCACGCACCGGGCGGGGTGGTGGCACTGTCGCACAGCAAGGTCATGACGGATTTTGCGGTTTATACCACTGACCTGTACCGCAGCCTGGCACCCTATGACAATCCGCGCAACACCTACAACGCCGTGGGCAGTCTGGAAGTGGCGCTGACGGAGGCACGCTGGCAGGATATGATTCGGCTGCACGGGGAGTCGCTGTCGTACCACACCGATTCGCAGCTTTTGACGGCGGAAGAGTCGCAGGCCAAGGTGCCGTACCTCAACGCCAAGCGGATTCGCGGCAGCCTATTTGTACCAAAGTCGTCGCTGATTTCGGGCACCAACGTGTCGGGGGCGTTTTTGCGTGATGCCCAGGCGGATGGGGCGGTGGCGGTGTGGGACAATACGCCGGTGGTGGATGTGGAGGTGGAAAATGGGCGGGTAACGGCCGTTCTCACCGCCAACCCCGACCATCCGCGCATCGAATGCGAGCAAGTGCTGCTTTGTACCAACATCTGGAAGCTGCCCGTCAAGGACAAGCTCGGCATTCCGCTGCCCCTCATGGCCTACGAACACCAATATCTCCACGCCGAACCCATTGCCGAACTAGCCGATTTTGTCCCCGGCAAGCGCGAAGATGAGGTCATTTACCCCACCGTGCGCGAACTCGATTCGGCCATGTATTACCGCCAGCACTGGAATCGGCTGGGGGTGGGCAGCTATTGGCACAAACCGCTGGCAATGCACCCCACGCAGGTGGGCAAAACCGCCATCCAACCCTTCACCCCCGACGATTTCTTTGCCGAACCGTGGCAGCGGGCCAAAGAAGTGGTGCCTTCGCTGGCGCAGGCCACCCAGTTTAGCGGCCAAATCAATGGCATGTTTGCTTTTTCCATTGACGGAATGCCGATCATTGGGGAATCCAAGGTAGACGGACTATGGCTGGCAATTGCCTCGTGGATTACCCACGCGGCTGGGGTTGCCAAGTCGGTGGCGGAATGGATGGTGCATGGGGAAACGGAGTGGGATATGCGCCAATGCCACGCCCACCGCTTCCTGCCGTTTGCCGTCACCGGCAGCTATGTGACCTCAGTGACAAAGAAAAATTACCGTGAGGTGTATGACATTGTGCATCCCAAGCAGTCGCCGTCGGAGCCGCGCAACGTGCGGATGTCGCCGTTTCGCGCCCGTTTGGAGGCGATGGGGGTGGAGTATACGGCGTTTGCGGGGCTGGAATTGCCGAATTGGTTGGAGGAAAACGGCCGTTTATTGGAAAAACACGACGACCGCATCCCCCACCGTGAAGGCTGGGGCGCCCAGTACTGGTCGCGCATCATGGGAGCCGAACATCTGGAAACCCGCGAAAACGTGGCGCTGTTTGACCTCACTGGTCTCTCCATCATCGAAGTCAAAGGCAGCGGCGCGGCGGCTTATGTCAACTATTTGTGCAGCAACGAAATGGACAAACCCATTGGTTCCGTTGTCTACACCACCTGGCTCACCCCCAGCGGCGGGGTCAAGCGTGATTTGGCCGTGGCGCGGCTGGATGAAAACCAGTTCTGGATGTTTGTTGGCGAAGGGACGCTGCCGCAGGACGTGCGCTGGGTGGAGCAGCACGCGCCAAAAGATGGGTCGGTGGTGATCAATGATGTGTCGAACAGTTTAACGGCCGTTGGCCTCTGGGGACCCAACGCCCGCAAGGTGCTGCAAAAAGTCACCAGCGACGACGTGAGCAACGAAGCCTTCCCCTACTTCACCTGCCAATGGATTGACATCGCCTTCACCAAAGTGCTGGCGCTTCGCCTTTCCTACGCCGGTGAATTAGGCTGGGAACTCCACTTCCCCATGGATCAGGCGTTGGCCGTGTGGGATGCACTGTGGGCGGCGGGACGTGAATTTGAGATGCCGGCGGCCGGCATGGGCAGCTTTGATTCGCTCCGTATTGAAAAAGGGTACCGGCTGTGGGGCGGCGATGTCCACACCGAATATAACCCGTATGAAGCGGGGCTGGGCTGGACGGTACGCCTCAAAAAAGGGGAGTTCATCGGCCGCGATGCCTGCCTAGCACTCAAGCAAAAGCCGCTGAAGAAAAAGCTCTCCTGCCTCACGCTCACCGACCCCCAAGCCACGCTCATGGGCTATGAACCAATCATGCACGGCGACAACTGCGTCGGTTACGTCACCTCGGCCAACTATGGCTACACCGTCGGCAAATATATCGCCTATGGCTACCTGCCCACTGAACTGGCAACGGCCGGCACTGATCTGGAAATCATCTACTTTGGCAACCGCTACCGGGCAACGGTGGCACAGGAGCCACTGTATGATGCCGAAATGGCGCAGTTAAAAAGCTAAAGTGCTTGCGTAGTTGAGAGACCGAAAGGCGGCTTTCGGTCTCTCAATTCAAGCTCTTGCTGTGTGGACGCAAATCTATAAAATACCATCCCAATTCACGCTGTTTTGGCGCGAATGATCTATCAGTCTACATAAGGTATTAGAAGATGGATGCCACAACGCAAGCTGATCTTTGCAAAAAAATCGCCCATGATGTTTACAATCGCAGCGGAATTTACCAGGAAACCTATGCTCGCCTGAAATTGCCCGATCTGGACGGGGCGGCAAAACGCCGACAAGCTCACAAAATCGGCCAGCCTCTTAAGCTGTTTGCTCCGGGTACGGGGTTGGTGCTGGTTGTGCTTTGCCTGACACAGCAACTTTGGTTAGTTGCCTTGTTAATCTTTCTAGTCGGGATGGGGCTGTGGCTTTATGGCATGCACGCTGTGCGTGTGTATGAGCAAAAAGATCTACCGCTCGATAACGAGTCGCATCAGCTTACAGTTGAGGCGTTGAGGCGGGAATACCCGTGTATTGAGCCGTATATCCAGGAGCTAAACCGCCAAAAGGCTCCTAGCCTTTGGTAACAGGCCAGCTTTAACTATCGCAAAATGATGATGGGTTGGGGGCATGATGGGGAGAAACGGCCGTTTTCCCCCACCCACCCAACGCCCTACCGCCGCCAAACCCTCTCCCCCTCCTCGTGCGATGGGGCTGGAAAAGAAATAAGAGCGATGCGCCACGGTGTTAACTTAAGCAAGCCGCAGTTTTCGTCTAGCTGCCCAAATGTCAACGCTGGGTCGTAGCCCAGCGGTTCTGGCGTATTTTTAAATTTGTCCCAAATGCGCTGCTTTTGGGCAAAATCATCTACCCATTCCGCCACACAATCGGCATACACCGGCTTCATTGGGTCGGCAATGTAGGCCAGGGAAACGTAGGGATTATGCGCCAGATGATGGCTCTTGTGCGAGTGACGATGGGTTAACACCCAGCCCGTTGCCCCTTCCCAAATGGGGTGGAGAATGCGGGAGCGCGGGCGTTGCTGCCGGTCTACGGTGGCGGCACTGCACAGCACATAGCGATGAACGCGCTCAATAAATTCTTGTTCGATGTCGGCAAAGGTTTTAATCTGCACAGAAGCCTCGATACGATGTAGAGGCGAGGCATGCCTCGCCTCTACATCGTCCACAGCGTAAGCATTAACTGTAAGCGCGTTCTTTTCCGCCGTGCTTTGGCAGCTTAAGCTCAAATTGAAGCTGCAAACCAGCCGCTTCAAACATAGCAACTTGCTGCTCGAATTGCTCATTCGTCTGGAACAAGTAGCCATCGAATGTCCATTCTTGCGCCAACCACGGACGTAAAGCATCAAGCAATCGGCGATCCATTCCCTCGGCCAAACGTGACTGCCGAATCCAGAACAGAACAACCGCCTCATAACTTGCCCACTCTGTATCGCCCAAGTCCGTTATTTCCGCCTGGGACAACCAGCGGCCACTGCGCGGGACAATGTAGATGCAGCCGAGGCATTCTGTTTCGCCTGGATTCATCACCGTAAAAGTGAACGATTCGCGGTTGCTATGCTCGCGTTCATGTCGTTGTAGATCTTTGAGATTTTCAGCGACGGTGAAATCATCGGCCGGCCAACTGGATTGTTCCCACATACGCAAAAATTCCCGGCTTTCCATCACGGCCGCATAGTCTAATTCGACATCGGTTGCCAACAACGGCCGAATCAAAAATTCGTTTGTTATAAGTCCATTTGGAATAGTCGCATTTTCGTTCGTGAATACCATCTGTTGTATTCTCCATGCTCACAAAGTAAGTGCGAAGTCATACGCTCTCAAGTTCGCTTCACAGCACCAAGCCATTTATACTGGTACCAATGACAAGACACGTTACCCCATTCAATAAGACGAGGTGAAAACAATGAACAGATATGGATCGCTCAAGAATGTTGCGGTAACAGCAGGAATTCTTCTCGTCCTCACCCTGCTTTGTGTGGTGATCAGCCTGATTGGCAGTGTCGTTGCGATCCGCCAAACGGAGCCTTATCAACACAGTGTTGACCTGGCACTAAACAGCCCCGAAGTCCGCCAGGCATTGGGCGAACCGGTCACGGTGGTGCGGTTCCCCCAGGGAGCCGTCAACCCTGGAAACGGAGGGGATGCGGAGTTGTACATTCCGCTCCGTGGCCCCAATGGCAGCGGCAATATTCGCGTCAACGGCACAAACATCAACGGGACCTGGAAATATTATGCCATCCGCGTAGATACAGATCACGGCGAGCACATCAATCTTCTGGAACCATAGGCTGACTAGATTCCCAGGCGCAGAGGCTTGCCCTCTGCGCCTGGAACATTGCCCATTTAGAAATATCATTTAGAAGTTCAACTTCTTCTGAGAAGTTGAATTTCTTGTGAGGAGTTGAACTTCTTCCGCCATTTATCTAATCTGCATTCATAAGGAACCAATCAAAAATAACTTTGCAGTTCCAGAAGTTCAACTTCTGAGAGAAGTTGAACTTCTAAATCCCAAGTTATTAACGAACGAACCCTAAGCAGCCAGGGAGAGATTCGTAGTATCACTATTCGAGGGAGCAAGCTCCAATCCATACGCTTCCGCTTTTTGTTCGCGGAACTGCTTGGTATACAGATTATAGTAATGACCACGCTGGCGAATCAGTTCGGCATGGGTTCCCATCTCCGACACCCCCCCGTTTTCAATCACCAAAATGCGATCCGCATTCTTGATGGTCGAAAGCCGGTGGGCAATGACAAAGCTGGTGCGGCCGTCCATCAACGTCTCCATTCCCTGCTGAATCAGCGCCTCAGTCAGCGTGTCCACCGAACTCGTCGCCTCATCCATGATGAAAACATCGGGCTTTGCCAGCACCGCCCGTGCCAGGCTAACAAGCTGCTTCTGCCCCACGGAAAGCAACACGCCCCCCTCGCCCACCTGGGTTTCGTACCCTTCGTCCAGGTCAATGATGAACTCATGCGCCCCGGCCAACCGGGCAGCGGCTACCACCTCGTCGTCAGTGGCATCTAAACGGCCGTATCGCAAATTCTCCAGCACCGTGCCAGAAAACAGATGCGGCGTTTGCAGCACCATGCCAATGCGCGAATGAATCGCATGCAGCGTCATCGTCCGGTAGTCACGGCCGCCAAAGCGCACCGTGCCGGCCGTCGGGTCATAGAAGCGACACAGCAGGTTCACCAGCGTGGATTTACCTGCGCCCGTTGGCCCCACAATTGCCACCGTCTCACCCTGCTTGATCTCCAGCGTAAAGTCGGTCAACACTGGCTTCCCTTCTTCATACTGAAAGGTAAGGTTGTCGAACAAAATGTCGCCGCGCAGCGTGCCAGGGTCAGAGGCACCGGGTGCGTCTACAATTGTCGGTTTGGTGTCCAGCAGCGAGAAGATGCGCTCGCCAGAGGCAATCGCCTGCTGCATGGTGGCATACACCCGCGCCAGCTCCTGAATCGGCCACATCATAAAGGTGATGTAGGAGACAAACGCCTGCAAACCACCAATGGTCACAGCCCCGTTCTGGAATTCGCGCCCGCTGAACCAAATAACGGCCGTTACGCCCACCGCGCTAATCAACTGCACCACCGGCAAAAACAGTGCCGACAGCCATGCCGCCCGGTACGAAGCCTCGTACATATCACCAGCCAGCTCACCAAACTGCCCCAGATTCCGCTCCTCACGCCGCAGAGACTTAATTACCCGCACCCCGTTGATCATCTCGCTGTACGAACTCGTAATCATCGAGTTCAGCTTCCGCACCAGCCGATATTCGCGCAAAATGTGCTTCTCAAACTGCATTGCGGCCACAGCCAGCAGCGGAATAATGACCAACGTCACCAGCGCCAGCCGCCAGTTAATCCACATCATAAAACCAACGGCCGACACAATGCTCATTACCGCCCACATAATGTCGAGGAAACCCCAGGAAACAAGGTCGCCAACGCGAGTTGGATCCGACATCGTGCGCGACATCAGCCAGCCGGTGGTGGTGCGATCATAATAGGAAAGCGACAGCTTCTGCATATGGGCAAACATCTGCTTCCGCAAATCATACTGCACCCTGTGGCCCAGCGTCCCGGCCGACATAATGAACAGGTAGACAAAAACCGCAAAACCCACAAACAGCAGCATATATTGCAGCGAAATCGTCCACACCGCCCCCATATCACCCGGAATAATCCCTTCGTCAATGATCCGCTTAGTCAGATACGTCATGTATGATTCGAGAAACGAAACCATACCAATGCCAACAATAAACCCCAGCATCAGCGGCCAATGGTTCCATCCATGCCGAAAAATTCGCATGATAGTACGGCCGTTAAAACTTTCGGTGAATTCTTCTTCTTCGTAGTAATGATCAGACATTTTCTTTACCATTATCGGCAGTCAGTAATCAGTAATCAGTAGTCAGTAATCAGTTGGCCTCACTGATTACCGATTACTGTTTACTGATTACCGATCACCGGCTACCAACCATTGCATATCCATTCTGGTACCCGTTAACCGTTGCCAAATCCTCTTCCAGCTCTTCCTCAATTCGCGCCTGCAAATCGTAGATCTGTTGGTAGATACCCGGCTCGTCAACGAGTTCATCATGGGTTCCGCGCTGGACAATACGGCCGTTTTCCAGCACCAAAATCAGATCGGCCGTCATCACCGTTTGAATGCGGTGGGCAATGACAAACGTCGTTCGGTCTTGCATCAGCGTCAGCAGTGCCGACCGAATCTCCGCCTCCGTTTCCGTGTCCACCGACGACGTTGCATCGTCGAGAATCAGAATACGAGGGTTAATCAACAGCGTCCGCGCCAATGTCACCCGCTGCTTCTGCCCACCGGAAAGCGTCACACCCCGTTCACCCACAATCGTGTCATACCCCTTGGGGAAACTCATAACCACATCGTGAACCGCTGCTGCCTTCGCCGCCGCCACAATTTCCTCCTCCGTCACCGCCCGCCCCGCGCCATAGGCAATGTTGTCGCGGACGGTGCCAGAAAAGAGAAACGGTTCTTGCATGACAATCCCAATCTGCTGCCGCAGCTCTTGCCGCCGATATTCCCGCAGCTCAATGCCATCGAGCGTAATCGAGCCGCTGGTATAGTCATAGAAGCGAGGCAGCAGCCCCACCAGCGACGTTTTGCCCGACCCCGTGCCGCCCAGCAGAGCCACCACCTGCCCCGGCCGCACGGCAAAATCAATGTCGTGCAGCACTGGCGTGTCGGCATCATAGGCAAAATCAACGTGGTGGAACACAAGCTCACCGCGCAGCCCGTTTGGCCCTGGCACCACGGTGCCTTGTTCGGCCAGCGGTTCCCGCGTTTCGCGCATAATGTGCTTGATGCGGGTAAAGGCCACGTCACCCGTGGAAATGTCGGCAATGAGCCGCCCCAGGTTGCGGATGGGCCAAATGATTTGACCGAGGAACCCGGCGTAGGCCAGAAAAGCACCCACGGTGATGGTTCCCTCGATTGCCATTTGTGCGCCAATGTAAAACCCGGCAATCATTTGCAGCCCGGTGATTACATCGGTGCTGGGCCAGAAGATGGCGTGCATTCTGGAGAGCCGCCGACCGCGCCGGAATTTTTCGTAGTTATCGGCCTCAAACCGCTCTAGTTCATACGCTTGCCGGGCAAACGCCTTGACGACGCGAATGCCGGTGAGGTGTTCCTGTAGCCGGTTGGACAAGACGGCTTCCTGTTCCTGGAAGGCATCAAAGACTTCGCCTACTTTTTTGAAGAAGTAGACGGCAATGATGAGGACAATGGGGATGATGACGATGGAGTAGAGAGCCAAACGGCCGTTAATCGCCACAATCGCCACAAAATTCACCACAAACATCAGCACAATGCGCCCAATTCCCACCCCCTGCTCGGCAAACAGCTTCCGCAGTGCTTCCACATCAGACGTAGCCCGCTGCAACAGCTCACCCGTCTGCTGGTTGTCGTGGTAGGTAAAACTCAGCCGCTGAATATGGTCATACAGATAGTTTCGCACCTGCAAGGCAATTTGCTCGGCCGCATAGGCAGCCAGCCGGCCGCTGGTGAAGGTAAAGCCACCTTGCACCAGAGCCAGGGCCACAAACCCTACGGCTACCCAGGGCAACTGCGCCGCCAGCGTTTCGCTAGGCAGCACGGTGTCTACAAAGTAGCGCAACAGGTAGAAAATACCTGTTTGCGCCAGAGCAGCGAGACCGAGGGCGATAACGGCCGTTAAATACAACAACCGATGCCCCGCCAACAGCCGCCAAAAAGAGATCAATCGGTTTTCAACAACAGTTTCCTCTAAATTCAATGCTTGCTTACTCATAGTCAGTAACCAGTAACCAGTAACCAGTAACCAGTAATTTGGCGCTTTCGCCAATTGCCAATCACCCATAACTGATTACTGAATAAAAGATCGGGAAACAAAAAAAGCCACGGGACACAAGGGACCCCGTGGCTTGGTGGTGGCTGAAATAAAAAAGCCACGGGGCAGAAAGTGCGCCGTGGCTGAACAGACTTAGGAGGTTAATCCAGAAAAATCAGAGCCATTGGCGCAAACAGGCAGCAGACAAGGCAAAACGCCCCCGAAACGGGGTGCCGCTGCTGTGTGTGTTGTGTGCTTTGATAATCATCAACATTTGCGCCATTTAACTCCTTTCAAGATTTTGCTTAACGCCTTGAAACTATATCAGATGAGCGAAACCCCGTCAACCCTCAAAATTTACCCAAATGCCACCTTCTTTGCTTAAGAGAGGGTCTTTGGGATCTCATGGGGTTGACGGAACAAATTGTAGTGTCGAGGCATGCCTCGACACTACAATTTGGGGTGGCCCCACGAGTTCCTGAAGAACCTTAAGAGATTGAGAGATTGGAGACTGAGAGATTAAGAGACTGTGACGACTCTCCCCGTCTCCCAAGCTCCCAGTCTCCTGGTCTCTTAGGCTCCATTCCCACAACTCATTTACTTTTGTCATTACCCTGACGCAAAAAGATGTAACAATTACCTAAAAAACCTAGCCATAACATGGTTATAATGACAAATGTAAATCATAAGAGGAGCATTAAAATCGGTTCCTACCCCCTTGACTGCTATGATACTCCAAGGTTGGGACGGATGTCCTATGGTAACGCTTACAACCCGCCAACGCGATTTGCTACAGATTCTGCTGCAATCGGAAACGCCACTTGTGGCGGCGGATATTGCTGATCAGTTGCAAATTACCCCTCGGCAGGTCAATTATGGGCTAAAAGGCATGGAAGTTTGGCTACAGCAATATGGGGTTGATTTGAAGGTGACACCAGGCGTGGGCGTGGCACTGGAAAGCACAGCCTCACAGCGGCGTATCTTGACCCAGGAACTGAACGCTTCGGCTGAGTTTCAGTTGGTGTTAACGGCCGTTGAACGCCAACAGCTCATTGCCCTCAAACTCCTCACCAACCACGAAGCAACCATCCTCTACCAACTGCAACAAAGCGCCCAGGTGTCGCGCAGCACCATTTTGAAGGATTTAACGGCCGTTGAAGAGTGGCTAACCGAATTTAATATCAGCCTCCAACGCCGCCCCAACCACGGCTTTTGGCTAGACGGCCACGAACGCACCATGCGGCAAGCCATTGTGGCCCTGCTGTGGGGTGCGCATCCTTTTGAAGACCCGCTGATGAGCATGACGCATGCTCACGGATTAAACTTCCCACTAGCGGCTGATGCCCAACTGCTGCCACTGGTAGCTGAAGTAAACCAACTGCTGCCCCGTTGGGAAGCGCAGCGAGCGTTGGGGCAGGTGGCCTTTGCTGAAACACAGCTTGGCGGTCGCTTCACCGACGACGCAGTGCTACTGCTCTCATTAACCCTGGCGGTGCAGCTACAGCGAATGCAGCAAAAACGATACCTGCAACCTGACACGAAAACGATTCGCTGGTTACAGGGCTTGCAAGTGTGGCCGATAGCGGAGAAGATTTGTCAGCGGCTGCTGGGGGGAAGAACGGCCGTTTATCCCCCCGCCGAAGTTGCCAACATAGCTGCCCATTTGCTGGCCGGAGAAAGAAACGGCCGTTGGCCCGGCGACCTCGAAATTGACACCACCTTCACCACCCTCATCAACACCCTGATGAGCCACACCGCCGCCGCCTACAACCTGCCACATCTCGCCCAGGACACCGCCCTGCGTGACGGCATGGTCAGCCACATCGTCCCCGCCTGCCTGCGCCAACGGTTCAACATCTGGACACCCCTGCCCCACCAACCCGCCCGGCTGTCCGAAAAATATAGCCAGGAACAGCAAATTGCCCGCGAGTTGGCACAGACAATCACCCAACAAACCGAAATAATTCTGCCTGAGAGCGAAGTCAACAACATCGCCCTCCTCCTACGCGCCGCCTACATTCGTGAACAGCCCAACAAAGCACGGCGCGTCATTGTGGTTTGCCCCAGCGGCATGGCAACCGCCCAACTTCTTGTCGCCAGGCTCAAGGCACGCTTTGCCCGCCTTGGCACACTCGAAGTCCTGTCCTTACGCGAAATCAAACCACACCATCTGGAAGCGGCACAGCTTATCATCACCACCATCCCCCTGCCGCCCCACCTTGCCAACCGTATCGCCTGCATTCAGGTTCACCCCCTGCTTTTACCAGAGGATGTTGAAGCCATCACCCAATGGCTTGCCTGAAAACCTTAACCTGTGAACCCCGCAGCCGTCCGGGGGCTGCGATTCAAAAAATTGTTCGCTTACTTTATTTTCCGAGCCAATTGGCTCAACACCATATAGGAGAGGTTGACATGAGAGAAAGATTACAGCAGTTTGGTGGCTTCTTAGCCGGAATGATTATCCCCAACATGGGCGCCTTTATTGCCTGGGGGCTAATCACCGCCTTCTTTATCCCCACCGGTTGGATTCCCAACGAAAAATTTGGGGCAATGGTTGGGCCAATGATTATCTATCTGCTCCCCATTCTCATCGGTTATACCGGTGGCCGCATGGTCCACGGCGTGCGCGGTGGTGTCGTTGGCGCCACCGCAACCATGGGCGTCGTCGTTGGAGCCGACATCCCCATGTTCCTCGGTGCCATGATTATGGGGCCGCTCGGTGGCTGGGCCATGAAAGCAATTGACGACCGACTTGAGGAACATATCCCAATTGGCTTTGAGATGTTGGTCAACAACTTCTCCGCCGGTATCCTGGCCGTCATTCTGGCATTGATCGGCAACGTTGTTATCAGCCCCGTTGTGCAGGCACTAAGCAATGTTGCTGGCTCCATCGTAGACGCACTCGTTGCTGCCCGTTTGCTGCCACTGGCTGCCATCATCATCGAACCAGCCAAAGTGCTGTTCCTCAACAACGCCCTCAACCACGGCGTGCTGGCACCACTCGGTGTGGCTGCAGCCGAAGAAACAGGCCGTGCCATCCACTTCTTGCTTGAAACAAACCCTGGCCCCGGCTTAGGTCTGCTTGTGGCTTATTATGTGGCAGGCAAAGGGCTGCTCAAAGAATCTGCCCCTGGTGCCATGATTATCCACTTTCTGGGTGGTATCCATGAAATCTACTTCCCATATGTGCTGGCACACCCGATTATGATTTTGTCGGTCATTGCTGGTGGTTTGGCGGCTGACCTGTGGTTTGTCATCAGCGGTGCCGGCCTGGTTGCCACGCCTTCCCCCGGCTCCATCTTTGCCTATCTGGCAGTCATTCCGCGTGGGCAGCATTTTGCCGTGCTGACAGGGGTGCTGATTGGTGCGGTTGTCGCCTTCCTCGTTGGCAGCTTCATCCTGCGGATTCGCCCGGTGGCTGTGGAAGAGGGAGAAGAGATGGAGGCCGACATGGGCAGCGTGCCTGGGTTGGCGTAAGTTATTAGCCGAGGTTCGTTTGTAACTTAGCGATTAGAGATTGGAGATTAGAGATTTTGAATCTCCAATCTCCAATCTCAAAAACGCCTAACGGCCGTTTTTAACACTCTCGCATGACACACAATCCATGTCATACGAGGGAAAGGAGTAACCATGACCCAATCAATTGCCGCTGCCGATGTCAAGACTATCATTATGGCCTGTGAAGCCGGCATGGGTTCCAGTCTCATGGTTGTCAACAGTATCAAGAAAAAGCTCAAAAAAGCGAATGTGAGCGGCGTTAACGTCGTCCACAAACCGGCCAGAGCCGTACCCGAAGACGCACAACTCGTTGTCGTCCACAAAGGTCTTGCCAACGTTGTGCGCCGCAAAGCCCCCAGCGCCGTGGTTGTCACCTTTTCCCACTTTCTCAACGACCCAGCGTTTGACCGCCTGGTTGAAGCCTTCGTAGCCGGTGGTGACATTCAAGGTAGTATGGAATAGCATCATGAGCATTTTATCTGAGAACCGAATCCAGTTGCAGGCCACGGCCAGCAACAAAAGTGACGCCATTCGACAAGCTGGGCTGCTTTTAGTCAACAGCGGCTGCGTCAAACCGGGTTATGTTGACGGCATGTTGGCCCGCGAAGCAACAATGTCTACTTATCTTGGCAATGGCGTTGCCATTCCACACGGTCAATTTGAGAACATTGCCGACATTGTACAAACGGGCATCTCGGTCTTGCAGCTACCTGATGGGGTCGAGTGGGAAGAAGGGGAAATGGCACATCTCATCATCGGCATCGCCGCCCAATCCGACGACCACATTGGCATTTTGTCAAATTTGGCAGAGGCGATTGAAGATGAAGACGTTGCCGCTGAATTGGCGCAAACCAATGACCCCGGCGTGATTTTGTCTTACCTCAACCGAGAAGCAGTAGAAGAGTTATAGGACAAAGCCTGTGAAAGCGTGCGATCTGGTTATCCAAAATGTTACGGGGCTTCACGCCCGGCCAGCGCGAGAGTTTGTCAACGTTGCCAAACAGTTCAAGGCCAAAATTCAGGTACAGCATGGCGAAAAGAAAGTCAATGCCAAAAGCCTGATTTCGATTTTGGCACTTGGCGTTCGCAGCGGGGGCATGATTCGCGTTGAGGCAGATGGTGTAGACGAAACAGAAGCGATGGTGGCGTTGGAAACGGCCGTTTCCAGCGGCCTCGGCGAAAACCATCACCACCAGCAACCAGCAACCAGCAACGGAAAAACTGCACCCGTTCCCGCCACCCCTGTAGACAGCAACATCATCACCGGCTTACCCGCCGCCCCCGGCATCGCCATCGGCCCCATCTTCCAGCTAACCAGGCAAACCATCACCGTTCGCCAATCATTCGCGGGGGTTGAGGCCGAAAAAGCAACCCTGGCTGCTGCTTTAACCACAGCACAAGAGCAGCTTGCGGCCCTGCGCGACCAAATGGCAACCCAGGCCGCTGAAGAAGCCGCCATTTTTGACGTTCACCGCGACATTCTGGATGATCCCGACCTGGAAGAGCTGGTACATGGCTTGATTGAGAACGGCCAAAGTGCTGCCCAGGCATGGCAAAGCAGCGTCGAAGCCCGCGCCAACATTATGGCCGGTCTCGACGACCCGCTGCTGGCTGCCCGCGCCGCCGACCTGCGCGACGTGGGGGAACGGGTACTGCGGATTTTGGCCGGAGACGAAGCCACCGGAGCTTCACTGCCCGACCATCCCGTCATCCTCATCGCCCACGACCTGTCCCCGTCGGACACGGCGGCACTGGACAAGGAAAAGGTGCTGGGCATTTGCACCGCCGCTGGTGGACCAACGGCCCACGCCGCCATCATTGCTCGCGCCCTGGGGCTGCCGGCCGTCGTCAGTGCCGGGGAGAAGGTGTTGGAATTGGCGGGAGAAACGGCCGTTATTCTCAACGGCCACAGCGGAACCCTCACCCTCCACCCCGATGAAGCCACCCTGTCCGCCGCCCGTGCCGCCCAGGAACAAGAGCAGGAAAAGCAAAAAGCGGCCGTTGCCGCCGCCGCCGACCCCGCCATCACCCAGGACGGTCAGCGCGTGGAAGTGGTTGCCAACATCGGCAGCGTGGCCGACGCGCAGCAAGCATATGCCGCCGGTGCCGAAGGGGTGGGGTTACTGCGAACGGAATTTTTGTTTATGGAGCGCGACCAGCCGCCGGATGAAGAAGAGCAGTTCACCGTCTACCGCGACATCGCCCAGGCGCTGCACAACCAGCCGGTCATCGTCCGCACCCTCGACATTGGCGGCGATAAACCGCTGCCCTACATCAACGTGCCGCACGAAGACAACCCGTTTTTGGGCGAACGGGGCATCCGGCTTTGCCTGAACCGTCCCGACCTGCTGCGGCAGCAGCTTCGCGCCATTCTCCGCGCCGCCAGCCACGGCACGCTGCGGATTATGTTCCCAATGGTGGCTGACCTGGGCGAATGGCACGCGGCGAAGAATATGGTGGCGGAAGTGCAGGAGGAGATTGCGCGACACGACGCGACGCAAGGGGAAACGGCCGTTTCCCTGGGCATCATGATCGAAATCCCCGCCGCCGCCCTCATGGCCGATGCCTTTGCCCCCGAAGTAGACTTCTTCTCCATCGGCACCAACGACCTCACCCAATACACCCTCGCCATGGACAGAATGCACCCCGTCCTCGCCAAACAGGCCGACGGGCTGCACCCGGCCGTCCTGCGCCTCATCCACACCACCGCCGAAGCCGCCCACCGCGCCGGCAAATGGGTTGGCGTTTGCGGCGAACTAGGAGCCGATCCCCACGCCTTGCCCATCTTGCTGGGACTAGGCGTAGACGAACTCAGCGTCAACGTCCCTGCCCTCGCCACCGTCAAGGCGCAAATCCGCAGCCTGCAGATGGCCGATGCCCGCACGTTGGCACAGCGAGCGTTGCAATGCCGCACCGCCGCCGAAGTTCGCGCCCTTAAAATTTAGAGATTAGAGATTGGAGATTGGAGATTGCGGCCTTGCTGTTGCTAACCTCCAATCTCCAATCTCCAGTTACCAACCACCATGAGCAAAAAAATTGACCATTACCGCACGCTGGCGGCACCGCTGCCCAGCCAAAATTTCGCCTGGAACATGTACGGCTCCGGCGTGGAAAACATTGGCAAAGATGGACAGCCAGAGCCATTTGCCATCCCCGAACCCAACGACGACCAGCTTTTGGTGCGGGTAGACAGCGTGGGCATGTGCTTTTCCGATGTCAAGCTCATTCGGCAGGGAGGCAACCACCCCAAACTCTACAATCGCAATCTGGCCGCAGAGCCAACCCGTCTGGGGCATGAAGCCGCCCTCACCGTTATTAAAGTCGGCAAAAATCTGCGCGGCCAATACCAGCCGGGACAGCGGCTTGCCATGCAGCCCGACATTTACCAAAACGGCAAATCTACCGCCTATGGCTACACCATCCCCGGTGGCCTCATCCAATACCATCTCATCGGTGCCGAAGTGCTGGAAACTGATGCCGGGGCGTGTTTGCTGCCGCTGGCCGGGGAAATGGGGTATGCCGAAACGGCACTGCTGGAACCGTGGGGCTGCGTTATGGCCGCCTACACCCAGCGCCGCCGCCTGACCCCGCTGCCCGGCGGCACCATGTGGATTATGGGGCAAGAAGATGATACGACTCCCTATCAATTCTCCAGCTACCTTGATGCCCCAGCCACTATCGTTTTGTCTAATGTGCCGCCGCAAGTAGCAGCCTTAGCCCGGCAGACGGGAGCGCAAATCATTGAGCGCAATGGCGTGGGGCTAACCGATGTTGCGCCGCTGGCTGCTGCCGAAACGGGCGGCAAAGGATTCGACGATATTGTGCTGCTCGCTCCCCGGTCGGCGGCGCTGGTGAGCGAAGTGGCACGGCACATTGCCCGACGCGGCACGCTCAATATCGTTGGCACAGAACCGCTGGACGGGCTGGCGGCGGCAGACGTGGGGCGGCTGCATTATGACTACATCGCCTTTGTGGGTAATCGCGGCCCCGATATTGCCGCCTCCTACGGCGAGGCGCGGAACCGGTGTGAGCTAATGCCCAACGGGGCAACGGTCATCGTGGGGGCGGGTGGGCCGATGGGGCAAATGCACGTGCAGCGGGCGATTGAGCTGCCCAATGGCCCCCGGCTGATTATTGCCACGGAGGTCAACGACATGCGGCTGGCAGCACTGGCGGAACGGTTTGCCCCGCTGGCCGAGGCGAATGGGCGGACGCTGCTGACGTTTAACCCACAAACGGCCGTTTCCCAAACCCTCCACGAATTCGTCACCCAGGCCACCGACCAGCTTGGTGCCGATGACGTGGTAGTCTGCGTGCCGGTAGCAAAGCTGATGGAAGAAGGAGCCACCCTGCTCAACAACAACGGCATGTTGGTGCTGTTTGCCGGGGTTCCCAACGGCACGATGGCCCCGCTTGACCTCAGCGCCGTCTATTTGCACAACGCCCAATTTACCGGAACCTCTGGCCTGACCATTGACGACCAGGCACTGGTGATGGAGCGCACCCTGGCCGGTTCGCTCTCGCCCAGCCGCTCGGTGGCGGCGGTGGGGGGCATGGAAGCGGCGCAAGACGGGATTGAGGCGATGATGGACGGCCGTTTTCCCGGCAAAATCGTCATCTTCCCCCAAATCAGCGGCCTTCCCCTGCTGGGGCTGGACGAACTAGCCGAACAATACCCCGACATCGGGCAGCATTTGGCCGATGGCAAATGGTGGACAGCAGCGGCAGAAGCGGCGTTGATTGAGAAGTTTTGGAGAGTGGGAGATTAGAGATTGGAGATTGGAAATTGAGAGACTAGAGTCTCTCAGTCTCCTAGTCTCTCAATCTCTTCCAGCTACATATGCCCAAACAAACTACAAAAAAACAACCCCTTTGGCAGCGGTATTTGCTGACGGGGGCGGCGTTGGGGCTGTATTTTGGCCTCTTTTTTCGGCCGCTGCGTGAGCCGAGCCTGAGGTTGGCCGTTTTGCTGGGGGCAGTTGCGGCACTGGTGACAACTCTGCTGCCGCTGTTTCGCGGTGAAAGGCCGTCTTTTACGACCTTCCTCAAAACGCTGGCCGGCCACTTTTTCAAATACACCCTGCTGCTGGCGGTGCTGGAACTGCGCCATCCGGTGCATGATTGGGGTGGAAGAACGGCCGTTTCCGCCATGACCACCCTCATGGGCGCAGTAGGCGGGCTGTGGCTGGCGTGGGAGCAAGACAGTAAACGGTTATCAATAAGCAGTAAACAGTAGGCCATATGATTTATACAGTTACTTTGAATCCAGCGGTTGACAAGGAGTTGACCGTGCCAGACCTGGCCTTTGACACCGTGCTGCGGGCAACGGCGGCGCGGGTGGACGTGGGTGGCAAAGGGTTTAACGTGTCGCGGATGGTGGCCGAGCTGGGCGGCAGCAGCGTCGCCCTGGGCTTTGCCGGGGGCAAGGCGGGGGAACTGCTGCGCGATGGGCTGCAAGCGGCGGGTATTGCTACCGATTTTGTTTGGGTGAATGGGGAGACAAGGACAAATGTGAGCGTGGTAACGGCCGTTCCCAGCCACTACCTCAAGGTCAACGAACCTGGCCCTACCGTCAATCAGACTGAAATCCAGGCACTGTTAAAAAAAGTGGAGCAGTTGGCGCGACCGGGTGATTACTGGGTGCTGGCGGGCAGCTTGCCCCCCGGCGTGCCGCCCATTGTCTACGCGCAAATAATGCAGCGGCTTCATGCTGCCGGGGCGCACGTGGTTTTGGATACGAGCGGGGAGGCACTGCGGCTGGGGTGTGGAAAACGGCCGTTTCTCGCCAAACCCAACGACAGCGAAGCCAGCGCCCTCACCGGCCTGCCCACCACCACCCAAACCGACATCATTGCCGCTGCCCGCGCCATCCAAGCGCTAGGCGTTGCCAATCTAGTTATCTCGCTGGGCAAAGCAGGGGCATTGTTGGCAACCGACAGCGGCATTTACGTGGCCGCCGCGCCCGCCATCGAGGAAAAAAATCCCATCGGAGCCGGGGATTCGCTGGTGGGGGGGCTGGTGTGGAGCCTGAGTCAGGGGGATGAGTTGCCCACAGCCTTGCGCTGGGGCATTGCTGCCGGAGCCGCGTCGGCATCACAGCCGGGAACGGCCGTTGGGCCATGCGCCTTGGTGCAAAAGCTGGCGCAACAGGTTGTGGTCAATCAGGTGGGATAAACAAGGAGAAATGGGACGCAGATTTACCTGATTTACCTGATTGATCTTTTTAACCAGGTAAATCTGCGTTCTATTCCTGAAGGAGATGCAAATATGTCGGCTTTTACAATCAATGATTCCAAAGAGTATATACAGTCACAAACGGCCGTTTTTCAGGCCGCACTTGGCGCCATCAACGGGCTGGAAGGGAAAGTAACCACCCAGGATGCAGCCAGTGGGCAAATTGAGGCCAAATTTGACAAGAAGATTTTGGGGAAAGTGCTGGGCGACCGCACCCATTTTGCCGCCACCATCAGCAGCAGTGGAGAAAAAACGGCCGTTTCTGTCACCATCTACCCCCTCAACGCCGTTGGGCAACCCCTCATGTTTGGCGCACGCAAAGGGGTGTCACGCACCGTCGCTAACTGGTTTTTTGCTCATCTGGAACATCGGCTGGGGCAAAATGGGGGTTAAGAAACGGCCGTTTTGACCAGCACCTCGTCTAGCCGCTGCCGCAACGCCGCCGCCAGTTGGTCATTCCGCGCCGTCACCGGGCTAATCGAAACCTTGGCCGCCATCACCGGCTGCAACTGGTCATCCATCGGTAAGTTAAGCGGGAAAAACTCTACCACCAGCTTCAGCCCATTCGACTTGAGATAAAAATCAACCTGATCGTCCCGGGTTTGCTTAGTAAACGGTATGCGTTCAGTGTTGAGAAAGCGCTGCACCACCCGCGAAACCAGTTCATACTCAGCCACAAACACCTTGGCAAAGGTGTTTGCGTGTTTTTCGTGCAAATAGCGCAAAATCGGTAGCGCCAGCATATAGCTGCCTACAATCAGCCACAGCTTTTGCCACCCATCAAGCGGCGAATCCAGGCTGACGCGAGTAACACCGACCAAAAAGGCCAGCCCCAAATATAAGATCGTGCTTTGCTGCTTTTGCCACGGTTTATTCATCATTGTTCGTTTCTCTGCTGCCAGGGTTTAGACGTTCAACTTCTGTGAGAAGTTGAACTTCTTCATCAGCATAATCTCTACCCCTAATCTTACTATTAACTAAACTTCACTTGCTGCTTTTTCACACAAAGTTCAGATAAGCAAGGATTAAACGAGTGACGCAAGAAGTTCAACTTCTTCTGAGAAGTTGAACTTCTAATGAGAAGTTGAACTTCTAAATGGACACACAAGGTTCAACCAAGGATAAACGTTTGCTATAGATCCCCCTGAAACAGATCATCAGTGGTATCATATGATTGACAAGGAACTTGATCTATGACGCAACTTCGTCTTTGGAGCCGATTAACGGCCGTTTTCCCCATCCTCATCACCCTCTTCCTCCTCATCGAACACCCCACCCTCAACGCCGCCCCCACTTCCGACCCCACCCTGCCGCTGCAACATGCCGTGGAGGTCAGCGCCATTGTGCAAACCAGCCCACCCCAAATCACCCTCCACTGGCCCGCCTACATCCTCGGCAACCCCGATCCTAACGGCTCCTCCCATACCATTTATCGCAAACCCCTTGCGGCCACCAACTGGAGCCAAATCGCCACCCTGCCGCTTGCCGCCACCAGCTACAGCGACACCAATGTCGTCGTCGGCACTGGCTACGACTACAAAATCGTGCGCCAGCCCAGCGATGCCGACGCCAAATATGGTTTCATCTACGCCGGGATTGACGTGCCGCTGACCGAACAGCGCGGCAAGCTATTGCTGCTGGTAGATAACACCGTTACCACCCCGCTTGCCAGCGAGTTAAGCCGTTTGGAGCAAGATTTAGTGGGCGACGGCTGGCAGGTGGTGCGGCAAGAGGTAGCACGGGATGAAACCGTTGCCAATGTCCGCGCCCTGGTGCAATCGCTCTACTGGGCAGACCCGGCCAACGTGAAGGCGCTTTTCCTCTTCGGCCACATCCCCATCCCCTACTCCGGCAACTTTGCCCCCGACGGCCACTGGGAACACCAGGGCGCATGGCCGACCGATCTGTTTTATGCCGACGTGGACGGCAGTTGGGGCGACAGCAGCGTCAACCACACGGGGGCGGTTTTTGCCCAAAACCACAACGTGCCGGGGGATGGTAAGTTCGATCCCTCGTATCTACACGAAGTTTATGCCACAGAGCTGCTCGTTGGGCGGGTAGATTTGGCCGACATGCCCGTTTTTGCTCCCAAAACCGAAGTTGACCTGCTGCGGCAATATTTGGACAAGGACCACGCTTTTCGGCACGGGCAGCTAACGGCCGTTCGCCGCGGTCTTGTCGAAGAAAATTTCAGCAGTGCCGGGTTAGGCTTTCTGGCCTACAGCAGTTGGGCCAACTTTGCCCCCCTGTTTGGGCAAGGCCAAACCTTTGACGAAGATTGGAGTACACTGACCAGCAGCAGCGCCTTGTGGGCCTATGGCAGCGGGCCGGGCTGGTTTGACTCGGCAGCGGGGATTGGCAACAGCTGGGATTTTGCCAACAACGAGTATCAGGTCATTTTTACGATGCTGCTGGGGAGCTATTTTGGCGAGTGGAGTTCACAGAACAACTTTTTGCGGGCGCCGCTGGCGATGAGTGGGTATGGGTTAACGGCCGTTTGGGCTGGCATCCCCGACTTCTACTTCCAGCACATGGCCCTGGGTGAAACCGTTGGCTACAGCACCTGGCTCTCGCAAAACCTCAGCGGCGTAGTTTACGATCACCCCACGCTAGAAGCTCAGGGCATCCACATGGCCCTCATGGGCGACCCCACGCTGCGGCTCCACGCCGTTGTGCCACCCACCAACCCCACCGTCGCCCCCAACCCCAGCCAGGGGGTGGACATTCGCTGGCAGCCCTCGCCCGACACCGTGCTGGGTTACCACGTCTACAGTGCCGCCACCGCCGCTGGCCCCTTCACTCGGCTCACCACAAACCCTGTGGCCGCCACGCACTTTACCGACACGCGCCCGGCGGAGCCGCGTCACTACCTGGTTCGCGCCGTCAAGCGGGAAACGTCGGGCAGCGGCACCTATTTGAATTTGAGTCAGGGGATTTTTGTGGCGTCGGAGATAACGGCCGTTCCTGTTGCACCCGCCCTCTATATCACCATCGTCATGAATGGGGTACGGCTCAATTGGGAACCTGTTACCACCAACATCAACCAGTCAGCAACCGAACCCACCCAATACGACCTCTTTCGCACTCCCACCCCTTACACCCCGCGCCTCACTCCTTACGCCTCACTCCCTGCCCCCTTCACCCCGCCGCTACAGCTAACCGATAGCCCCACTGCGCCTATGTTTTATGCTTTGACGGCTGTGAATGAAAACGGCCGTTCTGCCCCCAGCCACCGTATCGGCTTCTTTTCCTTTCCGCTAACAAATGGCAATTGAAAAAATCGAATCACGACAAGGGCGTATGCAATACGCCCCTACTGTGCCACAACCACTCCTCGCTCCCCAGCCATCATCAGCCCCAATTCACCCACCGTTGTCGAAGCATTATCCACAATCCCCATAATTTCCCCATCAAACATCACCATAATGCGATCTGACAGGGCGCGAACCTCGTCCAAATCCTCGGAAATGAGCAGCGTTGCCAGCCCCGCCTGCCGCGCTTCCAGCAGCCGGTTGTGGATGTATTCGATGGCCCCAATGTCTACCCCTCGCGTGGGCTGCGCCGCAATCAGCACACGCGGCTCCCGCGATAGTTCCCGCCCCAAAATCAGCTTCTGGATGTTGCCACCCGACAAATTCTTGATAGGCGTTTCCAGCGACGGCGTTTTGACCTCATAGGCGGCAATGATGCTGCGGGCATGGTCGGCAATGCGGCGGAAGTTCATGAAGATGCCGTTGGCATAGGGCGGCCGGCCGTGATCTTGCAGCATTAAATTTTCGGCTACGGTGAAGTTTTTAATCGCCCCATCGTGCATCCGCTCTTCGGGAATGTAGGACAGCCCGGCTTCCAGTCGGTCGGCCGGGAGCAGGTCGGTGACGTTACGCCCCTCAATGGTGACGCTGCCAGAAACGGCCGTTTTCAACCCCGCAATCACCTCCGCCAAATCCCGCTGCCCGTTGCCCGACACCCCGGCCACCCCCAAAATCTCGCCGCTGTGGAGTTCAAAGCCAATATTTTTCAGCACCTGCACCCCGTTGCGGTTCACGGCATTCACATTTTCCAGCTTCAGCCGCGCCGCCCCCGGCTCCTGCGCCGCACGCTCCCGCTCCAGCGTCACATCCCGCCCCACCATCATCGAGGCCAGCATCTCTTTTGTGGCCCCTGCCGTTTCGCGGGAACCCGTCACGCGGCCATCGCGCAGCACCGTCACGCGGTCGGCCAGAGCCAAAATTTCATGCAGCTTGTGGGAGATAAAGATGAGGGCGTGGCCGTCGGCAGCCATTTGGTGGAAGACGGCAAACAGTTCGTCTACTTCCTGGGGGGTCAAAACGGCCGTTGGTTCATCCAAAACCAGCAGCGCCGCCCCGCGATACAGTGCCTTGATAATCTCCACCCGCTGCTGCTCCCCCACCGCCAAATCGCCAACGATGGCGTGGGGGTCTACGCGCAAATTATAGCTTTTTGCCAGCTCCTCAATCCGCTTCGCCACCGTCACCAAATCCAGCCGAATACCACTGGCCGATTTCAACCCCAGGGCGACGTTCTCCGCCACCGTCAGCGTGTCCACCAGCATAAAGTGCTGATGGATCATGCCAATACCCTGGGCAATTGAATCTTGCGGGCTGTGGATTTGAATCGGCTGGCCGTTTAGCAACACCTCCCCCTCGTCCGGCTGGTACAAGCCGTAGAGAATCTTCATCAGCGTGCTTTTGCCCGCGCCGTTTTCCCCCAGCAGGGCGTGGATTTCGCCCGATTTCACCTCAAAGTTGACGTGATCGTTTGCCAGCACGCCGGGGAATCGCTTGACAATGCCCCGCATTTCCAGAGTATCAATACGGGGAAGACCGGAGGGGAGGAGGTTGTCGGACATGGCTTTAAGAATAGTAATCGGTAATCGGTAATCAGTGACCAGTGGGACTGATTACCGATTACCGATTACTGATTACCGATTAAAAACTATTGTTCAAACGTAATTTCGCCGCTGATGATGCCTTGAACGGCCGTTTCCGCCGCCTCAACCACCTCAGCCGAAAGCTGGTCGCCATAGAGCATCTTCAGCCCCCCGTTCTCCAGGGTCAGCTCATAAACCATGCCGCCATGTTCGCCAGCCTGCGACTTGACAATAATGTCAAGGATCATCGCCATCCAGTCATATTGCTGCGTTGCTACCACAACATCCTCAGCAATCGGGCTTTGGTCAGACTGCGTACCAAGCCACGGGATACCCGCCTCCGCCGCCACGCCTATCGAACCCACCACCTGCTGTGCCGAGCCGGTCAGCACGTCAGCCCCGGCGGCAATGTGGGTGTTGGCAACTTCGGCCGCCAAAGCAGTGTCGCCAAAGGAACCGGTATAGGCAATTTGTACGTTGGCATCGGGGTTGGTTGCCATTGCTCCGGCCACAAAGCCATCAATGTAGAGCTTGGCATCGCCCGCTTCCACCGGCCCCACCACACCAATGATGCCCGACTCGGACAGGCTGGCGGCGATGACACCGTTGACGTAACCCCCTTCCTGCGCCTGCGCGTCATAGGCAAAGACATTGGTCAACCCTTCGGCCTCGCCAAAGTTGCGGCTGGTGCCATAGGCAAAGGTGGTGTCGGGGAATTCGGGAGCCATTTCAAAGAGGCTGGTGCCATACTGCGTCCCGTGGGCAATCACGATGTCGGCACCATTAGCAGCATAGTCGCGCAGGGCGGCGGCCGCATCGGTGACAACAAACATGCCTTCGGTGAACTCGATTTCCACCACGCCTTCATCATACATCGCCTGCACAGCCAGCAGCGCATCGTACATGGATTGGCTCCAGGCCAAATCGGTGGTAGCCGATGGCATGACGATGGCGATCTTCACTGGCTCGATGGCTGGGGCTTCCATCATCGCTTCTTCTTCGGCGGGTGCGGGCATAGCGGCCGTCACGGTGGGGTCAATGCTGCCGTCAATGATGCCGGAAACGGCCGTTTCTGCCGCCGCCACCACCTCATCCGACAACTGATCCCCATACACCATCTTCAGCCCACCGTTTGCCAGCGTCAGCTCATAGACCGTGCCGCCATAAACCCCGTTCTGCTGTTTCTGAATCACATCCTGCAACATCGAAACCCAGTCATACTGCTGCGTCGCCACCACAACATCGGGGGCAATGGGGCTTTGATTTGATTGCGTACCCAGCCACGGAATATTATTTTCCGCCGCCACACCAATCGAACCTACCACCTGCTGTGCCGAACCAGTCAGCACGTCAGCTCCAGCGGCGATGTGGGTGTTGGCAACTTCTGCCGCCAAAGCCGTGTCACCAAACGAGCCAGTGTAGGCAATTTGCACATTGATGTCGGGGTTGGCCGACTGCGCCCCAGCGACAAAGCCGTCAATATAGAGCTTGGCATCCCCGGCTTCCACCGGCCCAACCACGCCAATGGTGCCAGACTCTGACAAATTGGCGGCGATCACGCCGTTGACAAAACCACCTTCCTGCGCCTGGGCATCGTAGGCCGAGACATTGGTCAACCCCTGGGACTCGCCAAAATCACGGCTGGTGCCATAGAGAAAAGCAGTTTCGGGGAATTCGGGAGCCAGTTCAAAGAGGCTGGTGCCAAACTGTGTGCCATGAGCAATCACAATATCAGCCCCATTGGCGGCGTAATCACGCAGGGCGGCGGCAGCATCGGTGACAACAAACATACCTTCGGTATATTCAATCTCCACCACCCCATCATCATACATGCCCTGAATAGCCAGCAGGGCATCATACATGGATTGGCTCCAGGCCAAATCGGTGGTGGCCGATGGCATCACAATGGCGATTTTGATGGGTTCCATCTCCATCGCCGGGGCTTCTTCCGCTGTAGATTCCTCGGCAGGGGCTTCGGCGGCGGGTGCTTCCTCAGCCGGAGCCGCTTCTTCCGCCGGGGCTTCTTCAGCGGGAGCCGCTTCCTCGGCCGGGGCCGCTACGTTGCCGCCACAGGCAACCAGCAGCCCAAACAACAGCGCCATAATCATGGCAAAAATCATCTTTTTCATTGTTTTCTTCTCCTGTCAATAATAATGTAGGGCAAGTTTGCAAACTTGTCCTACAAAAAAATATCAATTTTCACCCCGCTGGAACGGCACCGTCAATGCCTCTGGCTTTGCCATGCGGCGGAACGGCAACGCCAGGGCAATGACCGTCAGCAGGTAGGGCAACATGACGGCCACGTCAGACGGGATGTTCAAATCCAGCACTTGCACCCAAAGCTGCAGGGCATTGACCAGGCTAAACAGCAGCGCCCCCAGCAGCACGCCCACTGGCGTCCAACTGCCAAAGTAAACCAGGGCTACGGCGATAAACCCTAGTCCGTTAGTCATCCCTTCCTGAAAAATGTTGAGCAGCGAAATGGAAAGCGACGCGCCCCCTAACCCCGCCAGTGCCGATCCCCCAATGACGCAAGCATAGCGCACCAACGCCACATTTACCCCCAGCGAATCGGCCGCTTTGGGGTTCTGCCCCACGGCGCGAATGTTTAGCCCCCAGGTAGTTTTGTTGAGAAGCCACCACATCACAGGCACGAGGGCATAGGCGATGTAGACGACGATGCTGTGGTGAAAAAAGATTTCGCCAATAACGGGGATGTCGGCCAGACAAAAGCTGCCCAGACAAAAGCGGAGTTCGGAAAATCCATCCACCCCTTCCACGGAACCGAGCATGGTTTTGAAGAGCAGGCTGGAGCCGCCCAGACCAAACAGGTAGAGGCCAATGCCGCTAATCCCTTGTTCAGCCTGGAGGGTGATGCTGACGACGGCCATGATTAGCCCCATGAGCGCCCCGACGAGCAGAGCCACCAGCAGCCCTAGCGTGGGGGAACCGGTGGTAAAGACGGTGTAGAAACCCATGAATGCGCCCATGAGCATGATGCCTTCAACACCCAGGTTGAGGACGCCGGAGCGCTGCCCCAGCATTTCGCCAAGGGCGGCATAGAGATAGGGGGTTGCCAACCGCAGACCGGAATGGACAACGCCAACGATGATGGCTAAAACGGTTAATTCTTCCATAGTGCGTTATTGGGTGGTGGTTGCGGGGGCAACAACGGCCGTTTGTTGTCGCTCGCTCACCTCTTCCTTCTCCAACTTCTCCATCTGCCGTCTGGCCCACAAATCGGAGCTGACTACAAAAAGCACAACCAGCCCCAGCAGGGCGGTAATCATCACATTCGGCACCTGCACCGCCCGCTGCATTTTGTCCCCCCCCACTAGCAGCCCGCCAAACAGGATGGAGGCGGGAATGGCACCAACGGGGTGGAGCTTGCCAAAGAGGGCGGCAACGATGCCGGAAAAGCCGTAACCTGCGGAAACGGCCGTTGGTTCAAACATGCGATGATGCAGCCCCACCACCTCAACCGCCCCGGCCATGCCCGCCATCGCCCCCGACAGTGCCAACGCCAGCACCGTATACAACTGCACGTTGATACCCGCATACCGCGCCGCCGACGGATTTTGCCCCACCGCCCGAATGCGGTAGCCAATGGTGGTGCGCCACATAAAGATATAGACGATCACGGCCATCAGCAGCGCAATCAACAGCCCCACATGGAGCCGCGTGTTGTCAATAAACAGCCCGCCCAGTTCTGCTCGCCACCCTTCCAGTCCCAAATCAGCCGCCGTTTTGTCAAAACCGAGTGCCTGCATCACTGTTTGCAGGCGGGGCAAATCGGCCACCTTGGGCAGCCGCGCCGACTGCGGCACGTTGGTTCCCGCCGCCGCCTGTTCAGGATCCAACATGGGGCCACGCAGCAGGAAATAGGCAATTTGAATGGCAACCTGGTTGAGCATGATGGTGGTGAGGATTTCGTTGACGTTGAGCCGCGCCTTGAGCAGGCCAGGAATGGCACCCCAGAGAAAACCAACGGCCGTTCCGATCAAAATCAGCAGCGGCAGCATCAGCCACGGGGTCAGTGCCTCCCCAAACGCCACACCAAAATACGTTGTCACCAACGCCCCCATAATCAACTGCCCTTCCGCCCCAATGTTAATCACCCCGCCCCGATAAGCAATCACAATACCCAAAGCCACAAACAGCAGCGGAATCGCCTTTACCAGCGTATCGGCCAAGCCGTTTTTGTTGCCAAAGGCACCCACAACCAATGAGCTATAAGCTTCAAAGATATTAACATCTTGTAACCAAAGGATAATGGCACCAACAATCAGTGCGCCAACAACGGCGACTAAGGGGAGCAGTGTGTAGAAGAGTTTACGAGCAGATTTCATACGGTGGTCAATATACAAGGCTACCACTCTGGTAAAATCAGAGTTGTAACGCTTTTCCAGGTTCAAATTGCCATCGCAGGCAACAGAGTGTATCACGTCATCCCGATTATGGCAGCAAAATCGTCCACCTGAATTTTGCCACTTTACCGCAATCGCAGTACAGTGTAGCCACGGTGGTTGGGGTGCCGGATGACGTTTACAAACCATTTCGGCTCATCGTCAAAAAGCGTGCTTGACGAAGACGCTTTGGCACAGGTCATCCCTGCAAATGCGGGGACATTGCGAGTACCAGAATGGATTCCCGCCTTCGCGGGAATGACAGACGAGTTCGTTGTGCTGGTTTGGCACACTATTTGATGAAGAACCACAATTTTATGTCTAATCAGCGATTAGGGATTAGAGATTGGAGATTGGCTACCTTCCAATCTCTAATTTCCAAACCCCAATCTCTGCTTACTGAGGAAAGACAAATGATAGATACTGCTTCCCCTGCCCAACACGGCTTTGCTCCTGACCGCTTGCAGCGGATCAACCGTCTGATGCAACGGTATGTAGACGCTGGCAACTTTGCCGGGATGGTGACACTGGTGGCGCGGCATGGGCAGGTTGTCCATTTTGCCTGCCACGGCCACGCCGATATAGCCACGCAAAAGCCAATGCAGCCTGACACCATCTTCCGCATTTACTCCATGACCAAGCCGATTACCGGCGCGGCACTGATGATTTGTCTGGAGGAAGGGTGGTTTAATGTCACCGACCCGGTAAGCCGCTATCTGCCCGCGTTTGGCGAGGTGAAAGTGTGGGCAGGTGAGGGCAAGCTGGTTGACCCGGTGCGCCCGATCACCATTCAGGATTTGTACCGCCACACTTCCGGGCTGACGTATGGCGGGCTGCACGGCTCGCACCCGGTTTCGCAGATGTATGTGGCGGCCGGGGTGGGGAATCCGCAGCAGAAAACGGCCGTTTTTGCCGACACCATCGCCACCATGCCCCTCCGCTTCCAACCCGGCACCACCTGGCACTACAGCATGGGGATGGACGTACTGGGGCGGCTAATTGAGCTGTTTTCCGGGCAATCATTTGGCACGTTTTTGCAGGAGCGCATTTTTGACCCGCTGGGTATGGTAGATACCAGCTTCCGGCTCGATCCCGCCAAGACAGATCGGCTAGCAACGCTTTACCAGGTTAGCGAAGGCAAGCCACCGCTCAAACCCATTCCCGCCATGATCAACGACTACGGCCCCGATGTCGAGTTTGAAAGCGGCGGCGGCGGGCTGCTCTCCACCATGAGCGACTATTACCGCTTTGCCCAATGCTTGCTCAACGGCGGCACGCTGGACGGGCAACGCATTTTGGGGCGCAAATCAGTGGAATTTATGCGCTCCAACGCCCTGACCCCAGAACAAATGCCGGTGGCGTTTGAAGGTTCAGAACCGTTTGCCGGGTTTGGCTATGGGGTGTGCGTCAAAATTATGCAGGATCCGGCGGCAGGCGGCTGGATGGGGTCGCCAGGGGATTTTGGCTGGGGGGGCTACGCCGAGACGTACCATTTTATTGACCCGGTGGAAGACCTTATTGGCATCACGATGGCACAATGTATTCCGTCTATGCACTACCCGATTCGTAAGGAGTTTAGAACGGCCGTTTACCAAGCCCTCGTCTAAGCCAAACAAGTTTACCCCCTCGCTGCATCATCTTTGTTACCTCAGGCGCAAACCAGTTTACTGTGAGCTTGCGCCCCAACACGCATAATAAGGGTACGTGAAAAAAGCGCAAACAATCTTCCCCCCCTTCACGTACCTGCTTTATCTTTAATTGATGTTCTGTTTTTTTCTGTGAACGGCTGGGTTGTTAACGGCCGTTTACCACCCAAAATAAGGAAGTTGTATGTCTGAAACAAGCCTTGCCCCCCGCTCCTATCGCCTCCTCTGGATCGTTGTCCTCTTCTCCCTCCTTCTCAACGTGCTGCTCCTCATCGGCCTCTTCACCGCCCGCAGCATCGCCGGAGCCGAAGTCGCCAAAGTCGCCACCAGCCTGCGCGACAACCCCATGAGCGACCTCGAAATCCCCGTCAGCATTGACGAATCCCTCCCCATCAACATGAACGTCCCCTTCAAAGACACCTTCAGCGTCACCATCAGCGAAACCATCCCCGTCTCCACCTCCGTCCTCTTTGAAGAAGACATCGCCATCCCCATCCGCGAAACCGTCCGCATAGACCACAACGTCGAGGTCTTTGTCACCATTCCCATCATCAACCAGCGCGTCCCCATTGACATTCCCATCGGAGCCAACATCCCCATTGCGATGGACATCAACGTTCCTGTCAGCTACGAAATCCCCGTCCAAACCGACATCCCCATCAACTTTGTCGTAGATGTTCCCGTCGAAACCGAAGTCCCCATTGACACCGAAGTCCCGGTCAAAATGGACTTCCCCGTCACCGTCCCCATGGAAAACCTCGAAATCAACGCCTTCCTCCAGCAGCTCCAGGCCGGCCTTGAACGCCTCGCCGCCCTGCTCGGTGCCGGTAGCTAAACCCAAAACCCGGAATGGGGAATGCATAACTCTCTACCATTCTCCATTCCCCATTCTCAATTCCCAATTCCCAATTCCCCAATTCCCGCAACTGCCAGAAGGTGGGCAATGGCATCGTTTGCCGCTACAATGTTTTGCGAAACAACACAAACAAAGGCACACAAAACATGAGCAACAGCGAACAAATGATCACCCTGGCTCGCCAACTGGCCGCCGACTTTGCCACGCGAGCCGACGAAGCCGACCGCATCGGCAAACTCCCCGTCGAAGACATCAACGCCCTCAAACAATCGGGCTACCTCGGCATTAGCGTCCCCGCCGAATTTGGCGGCGCGGGGCTATCGCTCCACGACTGCCTGGCCGCCCATTTGGAGCTTTCGCAGGGCAGCACCTCCACAGCGATGGTGGTGGGAATGCAAATGCACGTCTTCGGCCACCAGCGGGAAACACGCAGTTGGCGCGAGGAAACCTATGCCCAGTTTTGCCGCGAGGCGGCGCAGGGGGGCATTTTCAACGCCATTGCCAGCGAGCCAGCCATGGGCAGCCCGTCGCGGGGCGGCTTGCCCGCCTCCACCGCCGGCCGTCACCCCGACGGCGGCTGGGTGGTCAACGGCCACAAAACGTGGTCAACCGGCGGCACCCACCTCACCCACATGCTCGTCCGCGTGGCGGTGGAAGGGGAAACGGGGGACGTACTGGTGCGGCAGGAAATGCCTGGCGTGCGCTGGGAGGACACATGGAGCGATTCGCTTAGCCTGCGGGCCAGCGATAGCCACGATGTGTTTTTTGAAAATGTCCACATCCCCGACGATTATCTAATTGTGCGGGGGGCGGGCAAACCGGCGGCCAACGTCTGGTTTCCGCTGGTCATGTCCACCATCTACCTCGGCGCGGCCATGGCTGCCCGCCACCACGTCATTCGCTACGCCTTGGAGCGGGTTCCCACGGCATTGGGCAAGCCCATTGCCACGCTGCCCAAAATTCAGCGGCAAATTGGGGAGATTGACGTCGCGCTACAGGCGGCGCGGGCGCTGCTGTTTGAGGTGGCAGCAGGGTGGACAGAACGGGATGAGGATCGGCCGGCGATGTCGGCGCGTATTGCGGCGGCGAAAACGGTGGTGACGGAAACGGCCAACAAGGTCACAGACCAGGCACTGCAAATTGCGGGGGGTACGTCTATTACCAAGGCGCTGCCGCTGGAGCGGTTTTTCCGCGATGTGCGGGCGGGGGCGATGCAGCCCCCGGCGGGAGACACGGCACTGGAACTGGTGGGGCGGGCGGCAATTGCGGCAGTGGAGAAAATTGAAGAATAGGGATTGCAGATTGGAGATTTGGGCAATCGCCAGTCTCCATCTTCCCGCTCCTTAAAGTCTGTAGAAACTACTTTTTTGCTTGTGTGCCATCCAGTACAATAGACGGATCTGGATATAACTACTTTAGTACATCGCATGTGCCACGATGATTTGTCGCAGGCAGATATTAACGCCATTGGCAAAAATCGTGGTTTTGACCCTCAGGTTATTGACAATCGAGCCACCCTGGCTAACTTTTACCTTTCCCCCGTTGGCGTGGCAGAGGCTTTGGCAACGCTGACCCCGGCCGAAGTGGCAATGCTGCATTTGCTGCATTGGGCAGGGGAACCTGTTTCGCTGACCTGGTTTGAGCGAGTTTATAACCCGGAACGCAAGACGAATCACTATTACGGCCAGACGTTTACCCAGCGGTATCAGCCAATATTTAAGGAAGTGCGGACGCAGTTGGTACGCAAGGGCGTTTTAGTGATGGCGCAGGTGCCACATCCTGAGTTGACAAAGATGGAGCAGTGGCGGTTTGCTTTTCCGCAAGCGTTTGCACCATATTTGCCCCGCCCGCTGCCGGAAATCAAGAAACTGAAGACGCCGGGGGAGGTGCGTCGGGATGTACCGCGCAACAAACTGTTGGCTCTAACGGGGAAAGTGACTCCGCCGCTGCCGGCTTTGCCGCAATATGTGCTGTCGCTGCGTAACGGCCGTATTTTTTCCGGCGACAAACCATTCTGGGCGGCTGATTTGCAAGCGTGGCAGCAAGCAAGCTGGCAGCACGTCATGCCCACGGGGACGGCATATGGCGAACGGCCGTCTGGCAGCAGCGACAAGTTTGTGATGTCGCCCATAAATGCCCTCAACTATGCGTTTGGCTTGCTCCAGCCTGATGAATGGATCGCCCCGCAGCAGCTAGACATCCTGTTGAAAATCTTTTGCTTGTACCAGTTTGACACGGAGGCGTTGTGTCAACTAGGCTGGCAGTGGGGCTATTTGGCGCAGAACGGGGTAAACGGCCGTTTCTACTATCATCTAGCCACCACCGAACCAACCAGCGAGCCGCCCCCACCCGCCGCTTACCTGTCCGCAGCGGATGACAAAACGGTGCGGATCAATTTGCAGATGATCCCCTACGCCGCCCTTGAGCAGTTGAACCAGATTGTTGAGATGCAGATGGATGGTGGGGAATTAACGGCCGTTCCCCATTTCGCCCGCATGGGAGCCGCACCGCCAGAGATGGCAAGTTTGCCTCTCATGAGCTGGCTGCGCGACAACGTTCCCGCCTTTGCCGCAGCGCAAAAAACCATTCAATCCCGCTAGGGTCAGCAAATTGTGCATAACAACCTGCTCATCGCCCACGTCAAGGATTTGCCCTTGCGCGTCAAAATCGAGCAAACCTTGGACTCCTCCGAATTTATTGCCCTCTCCGATGAATACATCGCCTTTTCGCCCCAGGCGTTAACCAAAGTCAAGCGCATTGTCACCCAAATGGGGCTTGTCATTAAAAACGGTTAACTATACGGTGTCATTTCGAGATCCTCCGAGAAATCCCATTGACACAGCTAAATGAATGGGATTTCTCCTCGCAGACTGAGCTTGCCCTGAGGCTGCCGAAGGGTCGAAATGACATGTTTCGGCCGGTAGATGGTCGCTGGTACAAGCCACCAGCCACTATCTACCAACAACCATGACATATGAGATCAGACAATCCATTATTGAAGAAAACAAGAGAGATAGAGCTGGACACCTGCGATGTTGCTCATCTGGATGTCTACAGCAATCCGTACAACTTGCGGCGGGACATTCACGCATTTGTCGCCTATGTGCGTGAGCGGGAGGTGAAACGCGCCCATCGCAGCAACCAACTACCCAAAGCCGATGCCCGGCGGCTGGCTAAATTGATGAGCCATCCCGACTGTCTGGAGCAGCTTCAAGGGGATGGCGACTCCTGGTGGATTAACGAGGTGGATTCACTGGCACTGAAGTTAGGCTTTGTTCACTATGATCTGGAAGGTGCTTATGCTGGCTACAGCAGTCACAGCCCCTCTTTTTCCGATAATTACATTAAATTCGATCAGCAGGCGTATGATGCATTTCTGGATTCGCCCTTACAGGCGCAAGAAATGGCATTGTTTAACGTTGCGGTCAATGACAAAAGCTACAATGAATTTTACGCTCGTCATCTGCAAAGCCAGCTGAATAGTTTTTCCACATGGGGGAGCGCGATGGGTGTGATGGCTACCTTTGATGCGCCACAAAAGCGACGTTTTCTTTTTCGCTTGTTGTCCCGGTTAGAAAGCGGAATCTGGTATACGACGCAATCGCTTATTCAATATCTCAAAAAACAACACCCTTATTTTCTCATTCCCCCCGCGTCGCAACTGCCGATGGAAAATATCAGTTGGAACAAGCCCAAACAACGCATGAAGCGGTATGGCAATTTCCGCGAATCTAAACCGGGGGAAGAGTATTATAATCGTGAAGATCCTATCTCTGATGAAGCGGTGGATGGCTTTGAACGGGTAGAAGGGCGATTTATTGAACGCTTTCTGGAAGGGATTCCGCTAACGCTGGGGTATGTGGATGTGGCCTACAAAAAGGGGAAATACAAAGGGATGATGCCGGAGATGGGGATGTTGGAAGCGTTTCGGATAAACGGCCGTTTTCTCCAACTCATGAACGACGACACCCTCCCCAGCAAAGTCACCGTGCTGCCCAACTTTGAAATCCATCTGGAAGCCCCCTTTTACCACCCCAGCCTGATGCACAAGCTGCAGCAATTCGCCACCCCCATCACCGAAGACAAAATCACCATCCTCAAGCTGGACGAACAGCGCGTCAAAGCGGCGTTGGCGGCCGATCACACCCTCGATGTCGTTGCCCTGTTAGGGCAGCTAAGCGACCAGCCCTTGCCACAAAACATCGCTGTGGAGCTGGAAGATTGGGCAGGTCAGGCCGACGCCTTTACCCTGTACGAAGGGTTCGCCCTGCTAGAAGGAAACCCGCAGTTGCCAGAAGCGGCACCCTATATCGTCAAACGCATTACGCCGCAGATACGGCTGGTGCGCCAGCCGCAGCAGTTGTTCGCGGCGTTGGAACAGGCCGAGCGCGTCCCGTTAGCCATCACCCACAAGCCGGATCGCCTAACCCCCTTGCCCGTTAAGGCACGCACTATTTTCCCCCAGGCAGAAGTGGCAAAAGCCAAACCCAAACGCAAGGTCAAGGAGCAGGTGGTGGTGCAGCGGGAAACGCGACTGGTTTTGTATGCCCCAACGGCCGTTTTTTACACCCAACTGCGCGACGAACTGCTCAAACAGGGGTGCATCTTTGAACCCAACCAGGCTAATTTGTCCATCGCCTATAACCAGGGCTATGAACCGCAGGTAGATGCCGCCCTGAAGCTGCTGCGTAAAGATTACGTCATCACATTTGAGGATAGAACGACATGAGCGGCGGCCCCCTGATCATCCAAAGCGACCATACGCTCATGCTGGAAGTGGTTCACCCGCAGTATGCAGCGGCACGGGATTTTCTGGTGCAGTTTGCCGAGCTGGTCAAATCACCCGAATTTATCCACACCTACCGCGTCACGCCGCTTTCGCTCTGGAATGCGGCCGCGCTGGATATTTCCTTTGCCTTTATTGAAGAAGGGTTGCAATCGTTTGCCCGCTATGGCATACCCACCTCGGTTCTGCTCAACATGCGCGAATGGTATGAGGCGTATGGCTTGCTGGAGCTGCACCCGGCGGGAAACGGCCGTTTACAGCTTGTTGTGGGCGAAACGGCCGTTCTGGAAAAACTCTGGCGCGACAAATCCCTGCAGCCCTATTGGCTCGACCGAAACCAGAACAGCCTCTTCGTTTCCGCCGCCTGGCGCGGCAACCTCAAGCAAGCCCTCATCCAGGTTGGCTACCCCGTCAAGGATTTGTGCGGCTATGTCAGCGGCGACCCGCTGCCGCTGGCTCTGCGCGAGGTAGACACCAGCGGCAAAGCCTTCCACCTGCGCGATTACCAGACAGATGCCGTCGAAGCGTTTTACCGTTCCGGCCGTTCCATCGGTGGCAGCGGCATCATCTGCCTTCCCTGCGGCTCCGGTAAAACCATCATCGGTCTGGGAGCCATCGCCCAAATCGCTGCCCGCACCCTCATCATCACCACCAACAACATCTCCGTGCGCCAATGGCATGAGGAACTGCTGGCGAAAACCCACGTCACTGCCGACCTGATTGGCGAATACACCGGGATGGAGAAAGTGATCAAGCCGATCACCATTACCACCTACCAGATGCTCACCTACCGCCGCTCGCGGGACGAAGCGTTTGAGCATTTGCAACTGTTCACCGACCACAACTGGGGGCTGATTATTTACGACGAGGTGCATATGCTGCCCGCCCCCGTCTTTCGCGCCACGGTGGAGATTCAGGCGCGGCGGCGGCTGGGGCTAACGGCCACGCTGGTGCGCGAAGACGGCCGCGAAGAAGATGTCTTCGCCCTCATCGGCCCCAAGCGGTATGATGTACCCTGGCGGGTGCTGGAAAGCAAGGGGTTTATTGCCGAAGCATACTGCATTGAATACCGCGTCCCCATGTCCAAAGAGCTAGCCATGACCTACGCCTTGGCCGACAAGCGGGCGCAGTTCCGCATTGCCGCCGAAAACCCGGCCAAGACGGAGCTGGTGCGGGAGCTGCTGGAGCTGCATCACGGGGAACACATTTTGGTGATTGGGCAATATATTGACCAGTTGGAGCAGGTGGCGCAGGAGCTGGGTGCGCCCATTATCACCGGCAAAACCCGGCACGCCGAGCGCGAACAGTTGTACGATGCCTTCAAGGCCGGTGAGATTACGGTGCTGGTTGTCTCCAAAGTTGCCAATTTTGCCGTTGATTTGCCCGATGCCAACGTGATGATTCAAATTTCCGGCACCTACGGCTCGCGGCAGGAGGAGGCGCAGCGGCTGGGGCGCATTTTGCGCCCCAAGGAGCAGGCCTCCCATTTCTACACCCTGGTCTCCCACCGCTCGCGGGAGCAGGAGTTTGGTGTCAAGCGGCAAATGTTTCTGGTGGAGCAGGGCTACCGCTACGAGATTCGCTATTTTGATTGAGGCCAGGCGCGGGTTGGCTGGTGGGCAATTCTCAATCCAAACAATAGTTAGTGTCTTTAGTTTTTCGCCACACTAACTAGTCTCCAATCTCCAATCTCCACCTATGGATCTTCCTTCTACAATTGAACCAACGGTGTTGATGCTGCTGCGGCTGCTGTCCCTTGCCAACCTGACGATGGCTCCCTATGCGGTTTGGGTGTCGGATCGGTCGGTCATCAGAAAACAGGACGCAGATTGACCTGATTATCAGGAAAATCAGGCAAATCTGCGTCCTATTGATTGTCACTTATGGCACAAGCTCGATCTCAAACAGCTTCGGCCACCATTTGCCGGTGACAAATAAACGGCCGTTTTCCCCATCCCAGGCAATCCCATTCAACACATCCACCTGCTGCACCCGGTCAGCCACACTTAGCAGCCCCGTCAAATCCACCCAGCCCACCACCGCCCCCGTCGTCGGGTCAATCCGGGCAATCCTGTCTGTTTGCCAAATGTTGGCCCACACCTCCCCGTTGATAAACTCCAGCTCATTCAGCCGCACCACCGGCCCATTGTCGTCAAACACCGCCACCCGCCCCGCTTCGGCCAGCGTCTCTGGATCCCAAAAGTAAAGCGTGTCGCTGCCATCGCTCATAATCAGCTTCTCGCCATCGTGGGTAATCCCCCACCCCTCGGTGGGGTAGCTAAAGCGAGCCAGCTCGGCAAAGCTGGTAGCATCATAAACAAACCCGGTTTGTGACTGCCATGTTAGCTGGATGATTTTATCCTGCCACAGGGTAATGCCTTCACCAAAAAATTCCCCTGCCAAATCATGCTGCCGCACCACCTCGCCCGTTGTCAACGCCACCCGCCGCAGCGATGACGCACCGCGCTGCCCCGTCCCTTCCAGCAAAATGTCGTCGCCGATGTAGATTAACCCCTGCGTAAAGGCGGCCGGGTCATGGGGATATTCGTTGCGGATGCGATAACCATAAACAGGCAGGCTGGATGGGGGCAGCGGGGTTGCGGCCGGCTGAAGTTGCACTTGAAAGGCGGACTGACTGGGGTAGGCGGTGGGCGGCTCTGGCACCGGGTAAGCGTCTGCTGCGGTGGCGCCCCCAAGGGGAACGGGGGAGGTGGTCATGGGCGGCGTGGGAAAAACGGCCGTTTCTCCCCCACCCGCAGTATCTGCACCCACACACCCCACACACAGAACACACAGCCCAATCACACATAAAAGTCGAAAAGTTTGCTTCACCATCAATTACAACGTTTCCTGTTTACCATCATATTTTTACAGCCAACCATTGTGGGCAGATCCCGATTGCTTGTCAACCACACCCACAAGCCTGGGAAACAAGTCCTACGGTAGCTCTCATAAATTAGCTTACAATCCCCTCTAAACTTGATAAAACGGCCATTGCAAATACTAAGGAGTCTCGATCATGTTACGTAGCCGCTTTACTCGTGTGATTAGCTTGGTAGTTACCACTATGTTCCTGTCTTTAGCGCTCTCGCTACAAGCATCAGCCCAAGTACCCGTTAACAACTCGCCGCAACCGGAACCACCATCGCCTGTATGGCAGTATGTGGCTGAAACGGCCGTTTCTCCCCGTGGCCCTCTGCACACAGAAATGGTCAGCAGCTATCAAACGGTGGTCGTTGACCAACCCGCCTTACAAACGATTCTAGCCAAAGCACCGCTGGAATTTATCCCACAGGCTGCAAAAACGGCCGTTACCCTCCCCCTTCCCCTGCCAGACGGCACCCTCCTCTCCTTCGCCATCGTCGAATCGCCTATCATGGAGGAAGCGTTGGCCGCCCGCTACCCCAACATCAAAACCTATGCCGGCTACAGCCTCGACAACCCCGCCATTACAATGCGCCTCGACTGGTCACCGGCCGGCCTCAATGCCATCATCCTCGCGCCCGACAGCACCTATTTCGTCCAGCCCTATCAAAGCGGCGATTCCCGACACCATATTACCTACAACTACGCCGACCGCATTCAACCCACGATGGACGAAGACAACCTGGAAGAATCGCCTGAATTCAAAGCATTCAAGCAAAGAGTCGCCTCTCCACAGGCGGCTCCCTACACAGTAGGCGACACCCTTCGCCTTTATCGCATTGCCGTGGCCGCCACCGGCGAATTTGCCCAAACATATGGGGGCGGCACCGTTTCTGGAACCGTCGCCGCCATTGTAACGCGACTCAACCAGGTCAATGCCGCCTACGAGCGCGATCTGGCTGTGCGCCTTATCCTCATAGCTGAATCTGAGCAAGTCATCTATCTAAATGGTGCCACCGATCCCTATACCAACAACAACCTGGATGCCATGCTCAGTGAAAACCCAACCAACCTGAACAGCGTCATTGGTGCAGATAAATTTGATATAGGCCATGTTTTCGCCGAGAGCGGGGGCGGGGGCAAGGCACAGCTCGGCTCCGTGTGTGGTTCAGGAAAGGCAGTTGGAGCCTCTGGCTCTGGTGCCGACTTCTACATTCTCGCTCATGAGCTAGGTCATCAGTTTGGCGCGGGGCATGTGCAAAACACCAATAATACCACTTGCAACCGTGCTGCCACTTCTGCCTGGGAACCCGGCTCTGGTGTCACCATCATGAGCTACAATGGGGTCTGCGACTCGCTTGGCCCCAGTACGCAAAACTTCAATGTTGGCTCGTTCCAGCAAATGATGAGTTTTATTGAAGATGGCAACGGCGGCAGTTGTGGCTATGCGCTTGACACCGACAACACAGCTCCCGTTGTTGACGCTGGCTCTACTGGCTTTTCTATTCCAATCAACACCCCCTTTGCCCTGGTTGGCACCGCCACCGATGCCGAAGGGGATACGCTGACTTATAGTTGGGAGCAGCATGACTTGGGGGCGGAAGCGGCCGTGGGGGATCAACCGGCGGGGGAAACGGTGCCGCTGGTACGGGTTGACCCGCCAAAAGAGACAGGGGTGCGGTTTATTCCAAGAACGGCCGTTGTGACGGCCGGCCTCCCCGACCCCGATAACGCCGAGCTGCTGCCCGCCTTCGCCCGCTCCCTCACCTTCCGCCTCCAGGTACGTGACAACCACGCTGGCGTCGGTGGCGTTGCCTACGACGAAATCACCTTCAACGCCGTAAACACCGGGGCCACCTTCCAGGTAACCAGCCCCAACAATGGCACCGAATCCTGGGCAACCGGCGGCAACGAAACTGTTACCTGGAACGTTGCCAACACCAACCAAGCACCCATTAGCTGTTCCCAGGTCAACATTGACCTATCCATTGACGGCGGGCAAAACTACCCCTACAACCTTGCCACCAACACCCCCAACGACGGTTCACACACAATCACCGTCCCCACCATCCCCACCACCCTGTTCGCCCGCGTTCGCGTCGCCTGCTCCGAACTCCCCGACCACTTTTTCTACGACGTTTCCGACAACAACTTCACCTCTGGCACCATCAACACTACCTGCGCCGCCAACGTCGTCACCAACATTTCAGATAGCGGAGCTTGTACGCTGCGCCAACACATAGCCGACGCCACCGCCGGCGACACCATCACCTTTGACCCCGCCATCGCCGGGCAAACTATCCACCTCGCCTCTGAAATCTTCATTGACAAAAATTTGACCATTGACGGTGGCGACAACAACATCACCATCAGCGGCGACACCGATAATAACGGCGACCCCGACACGCGCCTGTTCAATACAACTGCCGGACAAAGCGGCCACCTCATCTTCCGCAATCTGACGCTAACAAAAGGAACCGGCAGCAACGGTGGCCTTATTTCCATCAGCTACTGGCACGACCTCTCTATTTATAACAGCACCCTGCGCGATGGCTACGCCGATAGCTACGGGGGGGCCATTTATAGTCTGCAAGCTACCGTCAACATCTACAACAGCAGTTTTATTAACAACGAAGCTGGCTCCGGCGGTGCCTTACTCATCGCCTACGATACAGCCAACATCTACAATAGCACCTTCTCCGGCAATCGCGCCCGTTTCTGGGACGGGGGTGGTGTTTACGGTGCCTATTGGAGTAGTTCACCCAGCACCATTAACCTTACCAACAGCACCTTCTACAACAATCACGCCGACGATAACGGTGGCGGGGTCTTTATTTCTGGCAGTGCCATCCTCAACATGACCAACACTCTGATCGCCGGCAGCACCAGCGGCGGCGACTGCGTGATTGGTGCCGCACCGACCACCAACACCAACAACTGGGTGGAAGATGGCGGCTGTAGTGCGGCCAACAGCGGCGATCCCCTTGTTGGCTCGCTTGGGTTTAATGGTGGCCCCACGGAAACGCATCCGCTGCTGGCTGGTTCAGGGGCCATCAATAGCGGCAATGCTACAAGCTGTAGCAACGTGAATCTTAACGGCCAAGACCAGCGTGGCTACAGCCATAACGGCACCTGTGATATTGGCGCATTTGAGTACAATGGTACGGAAGCGTATGGCAGCAACGATGCGCCTACTATTGCCAATCAGGCGTTCTCGGTTAATGAAGCCAGCGCCCCCGGTAGTGTGGTTGGCACCATTACCGCCAGCGATAGCGATAATCTGGCGTTTAGCATTGTAGGTGGCAATACTAACAATACATTCAGCGTCAACAGCAGCACTGGGCAGCTTGCGGTACAAAGCAACGGCTCATTGACGGCGGGGGCAACATTCAACCTGACGGTTAAGGCTTTGGATGACGGCACGCCCAATCTAGCATCGTTTGCTACGATGACGGTGACGGTGAACGATATTAATCTAGCTCCAACGATTAATGCACAAGCGTTTACCGTATCTTCGTCTGCTGGTGAAGGGGTGTGGGTAGGAACGGCCGTTTCCACCGACCCCGATAACGACAACCTTACCTTCGCCATCACCGCTGGCAACACCGGCAGTGCCTTCCTCATCAACAGCCTCACCGGCGACATCACCGTTGCCAATCCTGCTGCCCTCTCCAACGCCCCCTTCAGCCTGACCGTCCAGGTTACGGATGATGGCTCACCCACGCAAAATGACACCGCCACCATCACCGTCAGCGTCACCAACTGCCCCACGGCCAGCGTCGTCACCAGCCCAGCCGACAGCGGTCTCTGCACCCTGCGCCAGGCCATTGCCGATGCGACGGCCGGCGATACCATTACCTTTGACACCTCTATTGCTGGTCAAACCATCCGTTTAAACACCGAAATAGGCATTGATAAAAACCTGACCATTGACGGCAGCGGGCAAAACATCACCATTAGCGGCGACGGCAACAACGATGGTACAGGCGACACGCGCATCTTCAACATGGGCAGCGGCCACCTGATTCTGCGCGAGCTAACGCTGACCAAAGGGCGTGTGGACAGTGGTAACGGTGGCTTAATCTCCGTTTCTGCGTTCGACACCCTCTCAATCTATGACAGTACCCTCAGCGATGGGTATGCCTATAGCTACGGCGGTGCCATTTACAACCAACAAGGAACCGTTAACCTGTACAATAGCACCGTGGTCAATAATGAAGCAGGTGGTGGCGGTGGCATCTTTGTCGCCTTTGAAGATGTCAACATCTACAACAGCACCATTTCTGGCAACCGCGCCCGCTGGTGGAACGGCGGCGGCGTAGATGCTGCCAGTTGGAGCAGCGGCGGCATTATTCGGGTTGTCAACAGCACGGTTTACAACAACCAGGCTCCCGGCAGCAACGGTGGTGGCATTCGCAGTGAAGGCAGCTCTGAGCTTCATCTCACCAATGCGCTTATCGGCGGCAGTCCCAGCGGCGGCGACTGCGTGGCTGACAGTGCCCTTGTAACCAATGTTAGCAACTGGGTGCAGGACGGCGGCTGTAGCGCAGGCAGCAGCGGCAACCCAATGGTAACAGCCCTGGCTGATAATGATGGCACAACCCAAACCCATGCCTTGCAATCTGGTTCGGGTGCTATCAACAGTGGAAATGCCGCCGCTTGTGCCACCGCAGAAATTGACAGCCTGGATCAGCGCGACCATATGCGCAATGACAGCCAGTGTGACATTGGCGCGTTTGAGTATGGTACCGTGAGCGCAACGGCCGTTTGGGACGGCGGCGGCACAACCAACAACTGGTCAGAAGCGGCCAACTGGGTTGGTGACGTGGTACCCATCGCGGCCAACAACGTTGTTTTCAACAGCACCAGCAGCAAAGATGCCGTGGTAGATGCCAGCTTTGGCGGCACGGTCAAAAGCCTAACGCTGGCAACAGGCTACACGGGCGAGGTCTTGCTGGCGCGTTCGCTAACTGCTTCAAGTAGCGTTTCAGTCGGCAATGGGGCCACGCTCCATCTAGCAGGGCAAATGTTAACGACGGAAGCATTGGTAGACAATCAGGGGACAATCAAAGATACGCGGTCAGCAACGGCCGTTTCTACCCCCGTCACCTTTGCTACCATCAAAAACGCCGCCAACAACGCCACCCAATACTATGGCCTCATCATCACCCCCACCGGCGGCAGCCTGGGCAACGTCACCGTCGCCATACGTGGCAACCAAAGCCGCTGTACCCTCAGCGGCAGCGACGCAATTATCCATCGCTGCTTCGACATAACACCGGACAACAGCCAGGCCGCTACCATCCGCTTTTACTTTAGCGAGGCCGAACGCAACAAGCAGGCGGCTAACGGGCTTTTGGTATGGCACTTTAACGGCAGCAGTTGGGATGCGGCCGGCAACGCTCTTAGCTACTCTGAACGCGACCTTGTGTGTGTCAATGGCAGCGGCCACGGCTGCTGGGTTGAAGCAACTAGCATCAGCAGCTATTCACCTTTCACCCTGGGCAGTGCTTCCCCACCAACCACCAACATCCTGAACCTCGCTGCCCCCACGCTATCCATTGGCTTTGTCGGCAACACCTTAACCGCCAGTTGGACAGCCGAAGCCAATAGCTGCGGCGAAACCAATGTCTATACCAGCACCAGTTCGCCTTACAGTGGCTTTAGTACCAACGGCAATAACCTAAGCGGTAACAGTTGGAACGCCAGCGGCACCGAAGGCAACCCAGCCATCAACACTTTCTACTATATTCAGGAGCTACATTGCCCTGGTGGCAGCATCTTCCAAACAAACACCGTCGGTGAATTTGACTATCCTATCGTTCCCGGCAGCTAACATCACCCAAGTAAGTGTAGCCGAGGGTGCTATCCCTCGGCTACACATCACCCCCCAAACCACAGCCGCCGCATTTCCTCATTTGTGGCTAACAGATCATCCAGTGTCCCCTGGGCTGAAATACGGCCGTTTTCCAGCACCACAATCCAGTCTGCCCGCCGTAGTGCCACCCGCCGGTGGGAAACCACCAGAAAAGTAGGGAGTGGAGTGTAGGGTGTAGGGTATGATCTCCCCACTCCCCACTCCTCACTCCCCACATCCCCCAATCGTTCCCACAGCGTCCGCTCCGTCTCCACATCCAGCGCACTCGACAAATCATCAAACACCATCAGCTCCGCCTGCCGCACAAACATCCGCGCCGTCGCCGTGCGCTGAATCTGCCCACCCGACAGCTTCACCCCCTTCGGCCCGACCAGCGTATCCAGCCCGTTTTCCAACTCCGCCACGTCCGGCTCCATCACCGCCGCCCAAATCGCCGCTGGAATATCCACCTTCGCCTCATCCAGCCCCAACAGCAAATTTTCGCGCAGCGTGTCACTAAACAGGCGCGGCACCTGGGGCGTGTAGGCACAGCGCGGCGGGGTGAAAAAGCCGGCCGCATCCTCCACCACCTCCCCATTCCAGCGAATCTCACCCGCACCACGCGGCAGCAGCCCTAGCAGCACCCGCAGCAGCGTCGTTTTACCCGACCCCACCCGCCCGGTGACAACCGTAAATGAGCCACGCGGCAGCGTCAAATCCACATCCGCTACGCCGCGCCCTGAATCGGGGTGGATGTAGGTCAGGCCGCACACTTCCAGCTTGTGAAGGTGATCAACGGCCGTTTTTTCCCCATACCCCGCATCTGGCAGCGACCCCGTCAAATGGATGTCGCCATGTTGCACTAACTTCAGCGGTGGCGCGTCCGTCATCAGCCGCGTCATCCGCCCCACCGCCACCCCCGCCTGCTTGTATCGCGCCCACACGTACCCCACAAAGCTGACAAAGCTGGTTAATTCCCCCAGATAGGCCACAAACAGAGCAAAATCCCCCACCGTAAAGCTGCCTGCTGCCAGCAACTGCGCCGCCAACAGCAGCACAATACCTGCCGCCAAATTGTTGGAGTTGCGAAAAATGGAGCCGAGCAACTCATCAAACAGCCGGTCACGCAGGGCAGCCTGGCGGCGGCGTTCGTTCAGCACCTCAAACTGGTCAATCATTCCTTTTTCGGCCGTTGCCACCTTAATCGCCTGCACCGCATTAAACATTTCGGCAATATAACCCGTCACTGCCCCGCTGGCGCTGCGAAACGCCATCCGGTTCTCCTGAATCCGCTGCGTGGCGGCGTTGGCAACCAGCACAATGACCACCAGCGGAGCCAAGGCTACCAGGGTCACGGTGACGTTAATTGAAAGCATAATCGCCAGAGCCACTATCATAAAGATGGTGTTACCGGTGAGGTCATTCATAAACAGGCCAAACAGCGGCACCTCCCACACATCGCCGCGAAAGCGGCTGATGGCCGCCCCCGGTGATTCCGGCAATGCCTGTGCCCCAGGCTGCGCCAAAATGTGGGAGAGCATGTTTTTGTGCAGCAAGGTGTGGCTGTGGAGCATAAACGGCCGATTCATCCGCAACATCCCCCAAAAACCGCCCACATTGCCCAGCAGAGCCACCGCCAAAAACGCCATCAGCGCCCACAGCCCCCAGTTTACCGGAGCATCGCCCGACAGCAGGTTAAAAAATTCCCGCGTCACCAGCCCCGGCAGCAGCAGTGCCAGCATCCGCGTGCAAAAGGCAACCAGGTTAAACACAAATTGCCACGGCCGAAACCGTATCATTTGCCACGTAAATTTCCACGTTGGCACACCTGTATCATAGGTTGTCTGACTCATTTTTCCTCCGTTTCAATATTTAGCTGGTTGACTTAAGTTACACAGAGAAGCCACAGAGACTCACAGAGAAAAGCAGAGAAAATGATTCTCAAGCCATTGTTTCTCTATGAAAGCAAGATGTTTACGTCAACAGAAACATCTCTTTTTCTCTCTCTGAACCTCCGTGCTACCTCTGTAAACCTCTGTGTCACAAATTGTCTTTATTTGCTGCAAAGTAGCTTGTGTTTAACTGTTTGAGGGCGGTACGCAAACGGCCGTTTTCCACCGCCGCCTTAATCATCTCCGCACACGCCTCAGCCGAATGCTGTTCCGTATCAATTTCAAGGTCGTAAACGGTATGGGCGTGAACCCGGTCAAAAAAGGTCGTCGCCCCACCGGGAAAGCGGTCGCCGCGCTCCACTTCACGCCGCTCAGCCGTTGCCAGCGAGCAGCGCAAACCGACAAACAGGGGATTGTAGGGATGGAGGATGGAAACGGCCGTTTGCAACACCTCCTTATCCCACAACACATCCTCCACAATCACGTTCACCCCTGCGGCCACCAATGTGGCAATCGCTTGGTAAACCCCCGTCAAAATCTGCCGCCCACCAGAGCCAATCTCTGCATCCACCATCTTGCTGTCCTGCACCGTAATCAGCCAGCCGTCAAACGCCATCGGCTGGTCACCATCACGCCAGATAAACAGCTTCGGATGGTAAGCATGTAAAAAATGGTCGGGGCCAGAATGCATGTACGGCTTCTCCAGCAAAGCCTGCAACGCCTTAATCGTCGTTGATTTCCCACCGCTCGATGTCCCATTCAAAATAATCAAATCACCATGTGCCATAAGGCCCCTACTCCCATCAACCCAATCGCCTATCAGGCAAATCAGGTAAATCTGCGTCCTATTCTTATGACTACGCCAGCACCTCAGCCAGCCCTGTCTGCTGAAGCTGGTAAAAGCGGCTGGCCGGATCGTTGGCTAACTCGTCATAACGGCCATATTCCCGAATACGGCCGTTTTCCAAAATCAAAATCTTGTCCGCCCGCGCCACCGTCGCCAGCCGGTGCGCCACAATGATGCCGGTGCGGTTGGTCAACAGCTTGTCCACCGCCCGCTCAATCAGCCGCTCCGTCGCCAGATCCAGCCGCGACGACGCTTCATCGAGAATGACCAGACCGGGGTTTTTGAGAAAGACGCGGGTAAAGGCCAGCAGTTGCCCTTCCCCCGCCGACAAGCTGGTGCCTTCCGTCTCTAGCACCGTGTCCAGCCCGTGGCTGAGCGTGTTGTACCAATCCTGCAGCCCCAGGTCGCGGATAATTTGCAAAATTTGGTCGTCGGCAATGGTGCGGTCAAAAAAAGTGAGATTGTCGCGCACGCTGGCCTGAAAAAGCTGCACATCCTGCGTCACCATCCCCACCCGCTGCCGCAGGTCGTGGAGCGAAATGTCGGGCAGAGCCGCGCTTTCCGCCCCATCCCCCAGCCGAATCTGCCCCGCCTGCACCTCATACAGCCGAAAAAGCAGCCGGGTAATGGTGGTTTTGCCGCTGCCGGTGCGCCCCAGTACGCCCAGTACTTCGCCCGGCTCCAGGTCAAAGGAGATGCCTTTCAGCACGGGGTCGGCCGACTGGTAGCCAAACACCACGTCGTCAAATTGCACCGCCAGCGGCCCATCGTCCGCGTTTGTCGGCGCTCGTCCGCGTCCCGCTGAATCCACAATCCCGCTTTGCACCTGAAGCAGCTCATTGACCCGCTCAATACTTGCCGTCGCCTTCTGCAAATTTTGCAGCTGGTCGGCAATCTGCCGCAGCGGATCCAGGATGGTGTTCATGTACTGCACCACCAAATAGACCGCCCCCAGCGTCAGCGTTCCTTCGCGGAACAGAAAGTAGCCAACCAGCAGCGACAGTGCCCGCCCGACGTTGCCCATCGTAATCCATGAGCCAAACACCACAAACCCCATCAAAGCCGCCTGAATCTCGGCCGCAATGCGCGACCGGCTGAGGCGAAACAGGTTTCGCAGCACATAGCCCACCGCGCCGCTGGAGCGAATGTCTTCGGTTCCGGCCAGTTGCTCTTCCAAAAAGCCAAACAGCACGGCGTTGGCCTCCCGCGATTCCTTCCAGTGCGGCACGGCAATGTGGCGCAGCCCGCTCATGATGAGCAGCGACACCGTGGCAAACAGCAGCAGGAAGAGGCTGATGCGCCAATCTACCCACAGCAGGACGACGATGATGCCGACTAGCAGCAGCAGGTTGCCCAAAATGCGGATGACAAACTGGGCGAAGAAGACGGCGATGTCGGCTACGTCGCCATCCACGCGCTCAATCATCACGCCGGGGGTGTGTTCGTGGTGGAACTGCATATCGAGGCCGAGGCAGTGGCGGGCAAGGTCAGCGCGTAGCTGGTTGGTGGATTGCCAGCCCACGTCTTCGCCAACGTAGGTGGCGGCCACGCCAACCAGTTGCAGCAAGACGGCACCGATGATGAAGAAAACGGCCGTTATCCACAGCCTACCCCCTCCCTCACCCGCCGTCGCCTGGTCAATGAAGTAGCGCACAATTTGCGGGTTGACAATTTGCAGCCCGTTGGTTGCCAAAATAAGCAACGCCAGAAGCAGCACCTTACGCTTTAACGGCCGTAAATACGTCACATATAACACCCAATACTGTTGCATAGAAAATGGCATAAACCCTCCAGTTGTTGCCAGACAGTAACCAATATTCAGTGGTCAGTCATCAGTCTGCGTGCCGACCATAAACCACTTTTTACCTATCACCATTGGCTGAACTTGACCAAATGACAAACCGCACCCAAGAGCAGAGAGATGGGGGGGAGCGCGACCAACAGCATACCAAAGTTCACGGCAGCAAAAAACTGGTCTTCCGGCCATTGTTTTTGAGCGGTATTTATGCTAAACTGGAGCTTGTATTCGGGATTAAAAATACGGTTGGCGATAGCCTTATCTATTGTCAGAAAATTTTGTAATTAAAAAGGCTCCTCAGGATTGAGGAGCCTTTTTAATTACAACTTCCATTACAGCCGCCCGCAGACATTGACAAGATTTCCATGCTTTTGGTACTATGGTACCATAAGTTTCGTGGGAGCCAATCGGTTCAGCATCAACCACTTCATTCGAGTAGTACCGAATTCCCCCCACAGTCACAGCGTAAAGGAATAGTGTCTTATGTTTACGGCAATCATCTCCGGCATTTTTTTTATTCTTACAGCATTGGTATCAACCACCATTACGGCTACGGTTGAAAGTGCCGCACTGCTCACCCACGCTGGCATTGGCACCGCAACCATAGACGGCCTTGTGGAAACGGGTGAATGGGATGGAGCAGCCAGCACCAGCTTCTTTCTGCTGGAAACCAGCACGGGCGACATGGTTCCCGCAACGCTCTACACCATGAACGATGCGAGCAATCTGTATGTGGCACTAGTCATTGAACGAGGTGATGCCAATTTTTCCGAGATCGCTACCCTGTATTTAGATTACAACAACAGCACTACCCTGGATGATGGCGACGACGCACTACGGCTCAGCCGCACGTTTTCGGCTTCCAGTGCCCAGTTTGTTACCCGCTTTGTAGACAGCTACGGGGCGTTTTGTAACGGCGAGCAGTGTGAACAACAGCTACCTGATGTGGAAGACGGCGGCACCAATGATGGTGCCGGGGCTGTTGTCAACAATGGTATAAGCGTGGTTTTTGAGTGGGTGCATCCGCTTAACAGCCCGGACACGAGGCACGATGCACCGCTGGCGGTGGGCAAAAAGGTGCAGCTACGCGGCGACATTTCGCTGCTAGGCACGCCCATTGACGAAGTAGTCGCCGGTAACTTGCCTACGCTCGACGTGTTTATTGTTCCCGCCAACGCGGAAAAGATTGTTGAGATTGACCTGCAGCCACGTGCCAACCCCAATGAGCTTTCGCTGGGGCGCACACGCTGGGCAACGGTTGCCGTTCTTTCCAGCGACCAGCTTGCCGCCGATTCGCTACAGCAAAAAAGCATTACATTTGGGCAAACGGGTAATGAACACTCGGTGCGCCGGGTGCTGCGGTTTGATGTGAACGGCGATGGGCTGCGGGATTTGGTGCTGTTGGTGCAGTTTAAACGGACAGGGCTGCAAACGGCCGATAATATCGCCATTCTCAAGGGGCAACTGGCGGACGGAACGGCCGTTCTTGGTCTCGACAGCGTTATTGTCACCCCCTAAACCAAGGACGTTCAACTTCTGGCAGAAGTTGAACGTCTACACCCGGAACTGCTAAAATGGTGTCATGTCAACCGTTCAACTTGACCCCCGCGTGGTGCGAATGCCCCGATTGGGTTCCGGGGAGTGGCTGAATACAGAACGGCCGTTTACCTGCGACACGCTGCGCGGTCAGGTCGTCCTCATTGATTTTTGGGACTACAGCTGCATCAACTGCATTCGCACCTTCCCCTATCTAAGCCGTTGGCACCACCGCTACGCCGACAAAGGGCTAACCATCATCGGCGTTCATGCCCCCGAATTTAAGTTTGCCCATTTGCCGCGCCAGGTAGAAACGGCCGTTTCCCAGCACCAACTCCCCTACCCCATTTTGCTTGATAACCAGTACGACTTGTGGAATCAGTTTGCCAACAAAGCATGGCCGACCAAATATTTGATAGACAGCGACGGCTATATTCGGCTAACGCGGCGCGGCGAAGGGCATTATCGGGACATGGAGCAAGCCATCCAATTGCTGCTGCGCCAGCGCAACCCCGATGTCGCATTACCCGACCTGCTGCCACCACTGCGCGAAGAGGACGCGCCCGGAGCTGTCTGCTACCGCCCCACGCCGGAAATTTATGCCGGATACCAGGGAGGTGGGTTGTTTGCTGGCGGGTTGGGTAATCCTGAGGGGTATGTGCCGCAAACGCCGGTGCTCTATCAACTGCCGCCGGCCGACCAGCGAACCACCGGGCAATTTTACGCCGATGGCATGTGGCACGCCTGGCCGGAAGCGTTGGCCTATGCCGGGCAAAGCGGCGGGCGGCTGCTGCTGCCCTATAGCGCAGTGGGGGTGAACGCGGTGCTTGGCCCCACCGCCGACCCTGTTGAGCAGCAGCTTGATTTGCGACCTACGGCGGTAGAACCTATTGTGGAGATAAGGCAAAACGGCCGTTATCTCAGCAGCCTCATTGCCGGTGATGACGTTGAATTTGCTGCCAATGGCGTTAGCTTTATCCGCGTCACCCATCCCCGCTTGTACCAACTGGTGCAAAATGTTGGCTACAAAAGCCACGAGCTGGAGCTGGTTTTCCGCGCCAAAGGGCTGGCGCTCTACACCTTCACCTTCACCACCTGCCTGGCCCCGCGCCACGGCGGTGCCGATACGATAACAATGCCATAAAACTTGGGGGGAATAAAAAAACATGGCACTGCAAGCGGGGATGAGGGATCACGCAACCCATTGCCCCTGGGGGCGCAGTACCATGCTTTTACCTTTCTAAGTTTATGGCAGTACCTTACAGCACATCTTACGCCACCACTAAGGAATGGAAATTAAATAGCTTGCCCATTCAGAAGTTCAACTTCTCAGAAGAAGTTGAACTTCTTGCGTAATTTAATTCGCATTCCTAAAAAGTCTTAATAATGGTTGTAAGAAGTAGCGGCTACTTTATAGCTACTCCTTCCTCTTCAAGTGGCGTCGCACCCACTGAGAGCAACGGGGGATTATCAGCCTCTTGTTTCTCCTCATGATGCGACTGTAGGCTCTCAGGCGACGCCACCCTCTCTTTTTCTCACCTTGTCTACTGCTTTAACTGGTCTACCAAGCTAATCAACGTGGTCACGGCGTGGCGAATGCCATTGGGGTCGCCCTGAAACAGACGCGGCCATTGATGCCCCGCTTCCATCCATTCACGCTGCACAACACGCAAACTGGAGCAAAACTCTAGCTGGGCGGCGGGGACGTTTAGCTCTTGCGAAACAAAGCGGGTGACGGTGTGGTTTTTGACCCCCCCGGTAAAGCGGCTGTGGTTAAGCACAAAATAGTCGGCTTGAAGCTGGGGAAAGCGGATGGCCTGGTCTTGGGTGGTTTGTTTAAAACGGCCGTTTTCCAACACGTGCACAATGCGAGATTCATGCCGGGGGCAGCTACGGCCGTTTATCGTTCCCACCGCCAACCCAATCTTATGCCGGTTTGACATGCCGTGAATGTCCAGCACAAACGCAATCTGATGCTCCCGAATAATTTGGCGCAACTGCTCTTTGTACGGGGTTTGGCGATCCCAATTGGGGTCAGTGTCAGACTGATAGCGGGTGTAGATGACGTGGCTGCCCGTCTCCGCCGCCACCAGGCGCACAAAAGCCGCCGTGTATTCGTCCTCAACCTTTAAACGGCCGTTACGCCGGTGCGCTGCCCCATGCGGTGCCGAAAGCAAAACCGGTATGATTCCTGGCTGGTAGGCAAAAGGCATCTCCCCGGCGGGGGGCGGCGAATCATACAAAACGGCCGCTTCCAACAGTCTAAGACGCTGCAATAACTGGTTGGTATCCACAACGGGCTATGTAAACATGTGGTATGGTGTGGTCACAAATGGCAACTAGACTTGTAGCTGACCGGAGGCAACCCACTCTTCAATACGGGCGTATTCCGTCTCCATTCTGGCTAAAACGGGGGCTGCGTCGCTTAAATCGCTGGCTTTTCCCATCACTTCCAACTCATAGCTTATGGCCGAGAACGGGATGGCCGCCACGCTGGCGCTGCTGCCCCACAAGCTGTGGGCTAACTGGCGCAACCGTTCGGCGTTATTTTCGGAAACGGCCGTTTGTATCTGCTCAATCAACGACGGTGTCTCCTCCAAAAAGATTGTCAGCAAATTCGCCAACAAATCTGTCGTATTCGGCCCCATAATTTTTTCAAAATTCACAATGTTGATCGGTACTTCTTGACCCATATCCGTTTTGAGACCACCCTCCCGACCCTGGTCAGACAAAGGCATAAGTTGAGGCGTATCATCCAGCACCGCCACCAACTCATCAATATTCACCGGCTTGCTAATATAATCATCCATCCCGGCATCCAGGTATCGCTGACGATCATCAGACAAAGCGTTGGCCGTCATGGCAACAACACGCGGCTTCTTCTCAATCAGGTCATCTTTCTTAATGATCTGCGTAGCCGCCACCCCATCCATTTCCGGCATTTGCACATCCATAAAGACCACATCATACACCTGACGGCGTACAGCTTCTACGGCCTCCAGGCCATTTGCCACCAAATCGGCACGGTACCCCAAACGCCGCAGCATATGTGTTGCCACCTTTTGGTTAATGGGGTTATCCTCCGCCACCAAAATACGCAGTGGGTGACGCTGCCCCATTTTGGCATCAATTTGCGCCCGCTTACTGGTTGTGGACGCCGGCAGCGCGTGAGCCTGGTTCACCTGAATGGTAAAATGGAAGGTCGAACCTTGCCCCAGCCGGCTTTCTGCCCAAATCTTACCCCCCATCAGCGCTACCAGGCGGTCGCAAATCGCCAGCCCCAACCCTGTACCCCCATATTTGCGCGTGGTTGACGCATCTACCTGGGAGAAAGGTTGAAACAGATGGGGAATCCGATCCCCAGGGATGCCAATGCCGGTATCTTTGACGCGGAAATGCAGCTCAAACCGACTGCTGTCCAGCCGTTTGCCCGTCACCCAGGAAAAAATCTGCCCATGTTCGGTAAACTTGATGGCGTTGCTAAGCAAATTCACCAACACTTGCAGCACACGAGTCACATCCCCTTCAATTAGCGACGGCACATCGGTGTCAATATCAAACGCCACTTTAAGCCGTTTCTCGCGTGCGTCCTGCGCCACCAGGCTAATAGATTCCTCCAGGCATCGCTCCAGCGAAAACGGTTGTTTTTCCAGCTCCAGCTTCCCGGCTTCAATCTTGGAGAAGTCAAGAATGTCGTTGATGATTACCAACAGTGCATTACCGCTGCGCCGCGCCGTCTCGGCATAATCTCGCTGCTCCTCCGTCAGTTCGGTATCGAGCAGCAAGCCTGTTAAACCAATCACGGCGTTGAGCGGGGTGCGGATTTCATGGCTCATACTCGCCATAAAGTCGGCTTTGGCCTGGGCGGCTTGTTCAGCCATCTCTTTGGCTCGCTCCATCTCTTTCTGGGTTTTTATTTGCTCGGTTAAATCGGTGATGACGGCGATGGTACCGGCCACTTGCCCATCTTGCATACGCGGCGTTTCGGTGATTAGCGTTTGCAACGGCTCCCCAGATTGCCGCTTGAGTGCCACTTCATAGGTGCTTGTTTCCCCACGCCGGCTCTTGCTGCGTACCTGCCGCAGCAGGGTGTGGTAATTGTTGTGGGTAACATCCATGATGGTCTTGCCAATGAGATCGGCGGATTCCATGCCCAGCATCCGGGCGCAGGCGGCGTTCACAAATTCAAAGCCGCCGTCTGTATTGATGACAACCAGGCCTTGCCCCATGGTGGTCATAACTTGCATGGCAAAGTCGCGTTGATCCTGAAGTTGGGCGGTGCGCTCGGCAACCCGTTCTTCCAGCTTGTCGCGTTCAGCTTTCAGGGCAGTATATAGTTCGGCATTGCGCAGGGCTTGTGCCACGGTGACGGCAAAGCGGCGGGCGAGGATGGTGTGCTTTTGCTGGAAGTAGCCGCGCCGGGAGTGGGTGCAAAGGAGCATGGCGTTTTTGTCGCCAATTTGCAGGGAGACGTGGAGGGCGGAAACGGCCGTTTGTCGCAACGCTTCCGATTGTGTTTGCCATTCCGGGATTTGGGCGGTATCAGCGGCGGCTTCCGTTTGGCCGGACAGGATAAATTGAAAATAATCTTGTGGCTCCCAGATGGCGCGTTTTAACAGGGGAATGGTGGCAACAACGGGGCATAAACGGCCGTTTTCATCCACCATCAACGCACACGCCTGCTCAAACCGCAGCACCGGCTGCAAGACCTCAATAATGCCTTCCCACAACTGCTCCAAATCAAGCGTTTCTGGCAGATCCCGCAGCCCCTTTAACAAGCGGTCGCTTTCTTCCAACGTCAAATTGGCCGTTGCTTCTGTGCGTACCAGCTCCCGGTACAGGGCACGTGTTAAAGCCGTTGAACGCTCCTCGGCGGCCTGGTAGCGGTCGGCCGCACGCCGTTCACGTTCCTCTGCCAACAGCAATTGTTCTCTTAGCTCTGCAAGTTGCTGTTCAAGCGTCTCAATAGACTTCATCCTGTCGCTTTGCTCTCCTGGAATTATCGCTATGTCCCGTTTGGATGATCGGTCTACCCAAATCGTTCCGATTAGAATTGTCTAACGAAAGAATCACAATTTTGCTTTCATACAGATAACGGCCGTTTGCAAACGAAACAACAGTACTTCAGCCCCACTCAAAAGCTATTCTATTATAGACATCGTTCCTTGAATCGCAACCGTTCCGGGAACGGCAATTTGCCAGGTAAACAGGGCGTGCAATATGGCTGCCCGAATATCGTTAGCGAGAATAGACAAGATGGCAAAAGGATTAACGGCCGTTTGCCCCTTGCGGTACAATAGAGTGGTCTAAGCCGATAGCCAAAACATTTAGCAGGATTTGCACGCTACTTCAACCCGTCAATCCTGTTCAACCTGTCAAAAAACGAGGTGTTTCATGAACTACAGAATTGAAAAAGACACAATGGGCGAAGTCCAGGTACCTGATGACAAATATTGGGGTGCCCAGACCCAGCGCAGCCTGGAAAATTTTCGCATCGGTGGGCAACGAATGCCCATCGAGATTGTGCGGGCATTTGCCATTTTAAAAAAGGCGGCAGCACTAACCAACGTGGAGCTGGCAAACTTTTCCAACGAAAAAGCCAACGCCATTGCCCAGGCGTGTGACGAAATTTTGGCGGGCAAGCTGGATGACCAGTTCCCGCTGGTGGTGTGGCAAACGGGGTCAGGGACGCAAAGCAACATGAACCTGAATGAGGTGATTGCCAACCGCGCCACCGAAATTTTGGGGGCTGATTTTCGCCACGAAAAGCTGGTGAAGGCAAATGATGATGTGAACAAGAGTCAAAGCTCCAATGATACCTTCCCCACGGCCATGCACATTGCGACATATGCCAAAATTGTGGAGGAAACGCTGCCGAAGGTGCAGCTTTTGTACGATACACTGGCGGCCAAGTCGCTGGAATTTATGCAGATTGTCAAAACGGGGCGCACCCATTTGATGGATGCCACGCCGCTGACGCTGGGGCAGGAATTTAGCGGCTATGCGATGCAGTTGGTGAAGAGCATGGCGGCAGTGCGGGATAGTTTGCAGCGGGTGCGGGAGTTGGCGCTGGGAGGAACGGCCGTTGGCACAGGACTCAACACCCCTCCCGGCTACTCCGAAGCTGTGGCGGCCAAAATTGCCGAACTATCCGGCCACCCCTTTATCACCGCCGACAACAAATTTGAAGCCCTGAGCGCCCACGATGCAATGGTGGAGATTAGCGGCAGTTTGAAACGGCTGGCGGTAAGCCTGATGCACATTGGCAACAACATTCGCATGTTGGCAAGCGGACCACGCACCGGTATTGGGGAAATCATTTTGCCGGAAAACGAGCCGGGTAGCTCGATTATGCCGGGCAAGGTGAACCCCACACAGTGCGAAGCACTAACGATGGTCTGCGCCCAGGTAATTGGCAACGATACGGCCGTTTCTGTGGCTGGCACACACGGCCATTTCCAGCTAAATGTGTTCAAACCGGTGATGGCCTACAACGTTTTGCTGAGTGCCCAACTGTTGGGAGATGCGTGCCAAAGTTTCAACGACAACTGCGCGGTGGGCATTGAGCCAAACCCGATGCGGATTGATGAGTTAGTGAACAAGAGCCTGATGCTGGTTACGGCACTCAACACGCGGATTGGCTATTACAAGGCGGCGGAAATTGCCCAGAAGGCGCACCATGAAGGAACAACGCTGAAGGAAGCAACGCTGGCACTGGGGTATCTGTCGGCTGAAGCGTTTGACGAGGTAGTGGTTCCGCGCAAAATGGTGGGGGATTTGCCGGAAAATTGAGAATTGGGAACGAAGAATTGAGAAGTGGGAATGGGCGCATTTACCATTCTCAATTCTCAATTCCCAATTTCCTTCCCATTCTTCTGCGGCAGGATAAGGGTAAATTGGGAGCCAACACCGGCCTGGCTTTGCACGGTGATGTGCCCGCCCATCATGTGGGCCAGGCTTTGGCTGATGGCGAGGCCGAGGCCGGTGCCTTCAAATTTGCGGGTAAATGAAGCGTCGGCCTGCTGGAAGGGCTGGAATAGCTGGCCTAGCTGGTCGGGGGTCATGCCAATGCCGGTGTCGCTGATGGTGAAGGTGAGATGGGGAGGAGAAACGGCCGTTTCCTCCCCCACCACCAGCGTCACCACCCCATTCTCCGTAAACTTGGCCGCATTGTTCAGCAAATTCAGCAAAATCTGCCGCAACTTGGTCAAATCAGCCCAAAAGCCATCTACCGTCGCGTGGTTCTCCACCACAAGCCGATTCCCATCCAACATCATCAACGGCGTCACCGTGGCTACAACCTCTTGAACCAGCCTTGCCAAACCAACCTCTTCCCAATTCAGCTCCATCTTGCCCGCTTCAATCTTAGACAAATCAAGCACGTTGCTAATCAGTGCCAAAAGCTGGTTAGCAGCAATCCCGATATTTTCCAAACGCGGGACAATTCTAATATAACCAGCCGCCAAAGACTCCTCGTGAATCAGCTCAGTATACCCAATGATAGCTGAGAGCGGCGTGCGTAGTTCATGGCTCATGTTCGCTAAAAAGCTGCTCTTGGCACGATTTGCTGCCTCCGCCTTGTTCTTGGCAAGCGTCAGCTCCGCCTGATGCTGCCGCAGCACTTGCTCGGTCTGCACCCGCCGCTCCAGCTCACGCTGAAAACGCAAATTAATCTCCCGCAGCCCGCCCACCAAAATACCGATCATCGAGATAAGCAAATAGGCCAGCAGCACAAACTGCTCTGGCCGCCGCACGGCAATGCCCAGCAGCAGCAGCAGTGACACACGGGCAAAGGGAATGATAAAGCTGGCTAAAACGGCGGCACGCCAGCCAAACAGAGATGATGCCACAAAAAAAGGGACCAGCAGTAAAAAGCTGGTGGCATCAATTTGCTCATAGGTTGGCGTAGAGCCACGCAAACGATAGGCAAGGAAGCTAATTAGTACATAGACTACAAATAAACCAACCACATAGGGAATTTGGCTAAGAAATGGCAAGTTTATCATGCCCAACAGTGTTGGTCGTTCCAAACGTTTCAAAATCTGTTTACCTTATAAACATAGTCTGCCCTGCAAACAGTAACCATATCAAAGGTGTATTACACTTTGCATAACAGCAATCCTATTGTAACGCCCGCTTGCGGCGCTCGATGTGGCTTTGCACCGCCTCATCAAGAGTTGGATCCAGCGCAGGCTGTTCATAGTCACGCAAGAGCTGCTTCACTTTACGGCCGGCTCGTTCATAGGAATCCACACCCCCATTTGCCAGCCACGCTTCACCAGAATCGTAATCAAACAGCCCGGCGCGGTAGAAAGCGGTGCGAAAGTGACGCATGGTGTGGTCAGTTCCCAAATGATGCCCGCCGGGCGGCACTTCGTGCAAAATGGCCTCCATAGCCCATTCATCGTCGTCCCAGTTCAAGCCACGCATGTAGGTATGGTACATGCCCAGTAGCTCGCAGTCTAGTACGAACTTTTCATAACCGGCCGTTAACCCCGCCTCCAGCCAGCCGGCCGCATGTAAAATAAAGTTTGGCTGGGTAAACAGCGACGGCAGCATCGCCATCACGCTCTCATACGCCCCCTGAGCGTCAATCAGCTTGGAGCTGGCATACGCCCCCGCCGCCCGAAACGGCAGCCCATAATGCCGCGCCAACTGCCCACTCAAATACAGCGCAAGCTGGCTTTCCGGCGCCCCAAACACCGGTGCCCCGCTTTGCAAATCAATGATGGCCTGGAAGGAACCATAGACACACGGCGTGCCGGGGCGCACCATCTGGGCAAACACAATCCCGGCCAATGCTTCTGCATTTAACTGCGCCACCGTCCCCAAAATCGAAACCGGCCCCATTGCCCCCGACAAAATAAACGGTGTGACGTTGATAATCTGGTTTTGGCTGGCATAGGCAATCAGCAGGCTCAACATCCGGTCATCCAGACGGCGCGGGCTGCTAACGTTGACAATGCAGTGGAGATAATGCTTTTGCGCCATCGCCTCCGCGCCAAAAACAATGTTGGCTAAATCAATGCTGTCCTGCCCGGTTGCCCCAGTGTGGTAAACCCCCATCATCGGCTTGTCGCTGTAGCGAAAATGGGCGTGCATCAGCTCTAAATGGCGATATTCAATGGGAATGTCGCCGGAAACGACGATTTCGGAGCCGCTGCTGTGGAGATAGGGGGACATTTGTGTAAGTTTGAGGAAGTTGATGAGGTCCTGGTGGGTGCTGCTGCGGCGACCCCGGTCGCGGTCAATGACGTAGGGTGGCCCCACAACCGGGGCAAAACAGACGTGGTTGCCACCAATGACAACATCCCGTTCAGGGTTGCGGGCTGACCAGGTGAATTGGGAGGGTGCTTTGGCGAGATATTCTTGCACCATGTGGCGGTCAAAGTAGGCGACTTCATCCACGACCTTCACCCCGTGGGCGCGGAGTATTTCCAGCGCGGGTTCGTAATAAAAGGCAATGCCGGCCTCTTCCAGAATTTGCATGGATTTGTCGTGGATGAGCTGGAGTTTTTCCGCCGTAGCAATTTCGTAGGGGGGTAAGTTCCACAGTGGCTGCGTGATGCGGGCAACTTGTTCATCACCGTGGCCGTCATCCTGGCGCGTTCGTTTTCTTGTGCGTATGCGTCCCATTTTGTCTCCAATTTGGTTAAAAGATGGGGCAAAGTATAGCGATGGAAAAAATGGGGGAAAAGGGATTGTAATCATGGCATTCCTGGGCATTTCCGTTACAACTGATACAACAAGGAAAACAAACAAATGGGGAATGGAGAATTGAGAACGGGGAATTGAGAATGAATTGTTCCCCATTCTCAATTCTCCATTCCCAATTTCGGAGGGTGTTATGAATTTGATGCAGTTGTGCAATTTGGATCAAGCAGTATCGCGCTCGATTAGCCCGGAGAATTTTACGGGAGCGAAGGGGAAAGGAGGGATGGCAACCGAGGGAACTGGGGCGGTTCATGCGCTGGGGCTGGGGCAAGGGTGGAAAGTGTCGCCCTCGGTGCGAATTGCAGCGGGAAGCACCTTTGCGCTGGCCGACATTGAGGGGCCAGGGGCGATTGAGCAAATCTGGATGACCCCAACGGGCATTTGGCGCTTTTGCATTTTGCGGATTTATTGGGATGATCAGGAGCATCCAGCGGTGGAATGCCCGGTGGGCGACTTTTTTGCCTGCGGCTGGGGCAAATTTGCTCAGGTATCGTCGTTGGCGGTGTGTGTAAACCCCGGCAGTGCGTTTAACTGCTATTGGCCGATGCCGTTTCGCCGCCGCTGCCGCATCACTCTGGAAAATATGGGGGATGAGGCGATGACGCTGTATTACCAAATCAACTACGCCCTGGGAGCGGTGCCAGATAATGCTGCCTATTTTCACGCCCAGTTCCGCCGGACAAACCCGCTGCCGTACAAGGATGTGTATACGATTTTGGACGGAGTGCAGGGTGAAGGGCGGTATGTGGGAACGTATATGGCGTGGGGGGTAAACAACAGTGGTTGGTGGGGTGAGGGGGAGATTAAGTTTTTTATGGATGGGGACGATGAATTTCCCACGATTTGCGGCACGGGGACAGAGGATTATTTTTGTGGTTCCTATAATTTTGAGAACAAGGAGACAAAGCAGTATCAGGAGTTCTCAACACCGTATGCGGGAATGCCACAGGTGCTGCGACCGGATGGGGTGTATCAGTCGCAAACGCGGTTTGGGCTGTATCGTTGGCACATTACCGACCCGATTCGGTTTAAACAGAGTTTACGGGTGACGATTCAGGCGTTGGGGTGGCGGCAGGATCGGCGGTATTTGCCGCTGCAAGATGATATTTCGTCGGTGGCGTATTGGTATCAGACACTACCGTCGCAGCGTCTGGCTTCGCTGCCGGAGCGGGATTATTTGGAAATTGTGTAGAGATTGGAGGCTGGGGATTGGAGATTGGTGAAGGTTCACAATCTCTAATCTCCAATCTCTATTCTCTTTATTGATGAGGGTCAATGAAAAATGTGGTTTCGCGTATTTTGCTGGCATTTCGGCTACCGGCGTTTCGCTGGCTGTGGCTTGGCTCGAATTTTGGCTTTATGAGCATGATGGCAAGCGATTTGACGCTGGGGTGGCTGGTGCTGGAACTGACGGATTCGCCGTTTTGGGTGGGGGTGGTGGCCGCCGGCCGAGGTGTTTCCCAAGTCTTGTTTAGTTTGTTTGCCGGAGTGGTGCTGGATCGGTATGACAAGCGGCGGGTGCTGCTGCTGGTGCAGGTGGGCAACGTACTGCTGCCGCTGGGGCTGGGGGTGCTGCTGCTGGGCGGACGGGTGGCGTTGTGGCATTTGCTGTTGGCGGGTGTGGTGCAGGGGGGATTAACGGCCGTTCGTGCCCCCGCCTTCAACACCATGACCTACCAACTCGTCGGTGCCCAGCGCATCCTCAATGCCAGCGCCGCCCTGGGGCTGGGGTTTAATCTGGCTCTGGTCGTTGGCTCCGCCATCACCGGCGTACTCGTAGAACAGTATAGCGAAGCCAGCGGACTATTTTTTGCTGCTATCGCCGGAACGGCCGGTATTGTCTCCATTTTACTGGTGAGCGGGACGTTTACAGCCGCTACTCGCAGCGAGCCACTGCTGCGGGCGGCGGTAGCCGGGGTGCGCTACGCCTCCGGCAACCAGGAACTGCTGCGCCTACTGCTATTGAGCCTGTTTATCGAAACCTTTGGCTTTTCCCACCACGTCATGCTGCCCGTCATTGCCCGCGATGTGCTGGGGCTGGGTGCGGCTGGGCTGGGAGCGTTGTCGTCGGCGCGGGGTGTGGGAGCCATGTTGAGCAATTTGGGGGTGGCAGCCCTGGGTGACTACGAACGCAAGGGAACGCTGCTGGTGGCAACGGTGGTTGGCGCAGGGTCGTTCCTGATGCTATTTGGGCTATCCCATTGGTATGAACTCTCGCTGCTGCTGGTTTTCGCTGCTGGAGCAGCGTTGGCGGCCTATGATGCCACGATGAAGGCACTGGTGCTGCTGCAAGCGGATGATGATTGGCGGGGGCGGGTGCAAAGTTTGTATACGCTGACCTTTGGTTTTGTTTCGATTGGCGGGTTTGTAGCAGGAACGGTGGCAACGGCCGTTTCTGTCTCCTTTGCCCTGGTGATGAATGGCGGTATTATTTTGGCGTTTGTGGGGAAAAACGGCCGTTCTCTACGCCAACTTGGCACCCCCATTCCCGCCACCCCACAAGCCGCCGACTAGCAGCTTGGCGGAAAAGAAAGTGGCAACGCGGATGACGCGGATCAGAGCAGATTTTCGCGGATCAAGCAAAAAAATCCGTATCAATCCGCCAAAATCCGCGTTATCCACAAAATGTCATTCTTGCTTCTCCGGCAAGCCACACCAAAGGCCACCTCAACAAGACAGGGGCGAACACGGATGAATCTGCGAGATCTGCAAAATCTTTGATTCTCATTCACGGTGGTGTGGCTCCCGTTACAGCAGTTGGTTAGCAAAAGCTGGCAGCGCCGCCGCGCCACCCGTGTGCCAAAACAGCACCTTTTGCTGCCGCGTAAACGCCCCCCAGCGAATCAAATCAATCAACCCCGCCATCGCCCGCCCTGTGTAAACCGGGTCTAGCAAAATCCCCTCCAACTGCGCCGTCATCTGCACCGCTTCCCGCTCCGCCTCCCCTACAATGGCATACCCCTCGCCCACGTAATCATCGTTCACGTCAATCAGGTCTGACACCGACAATGTACCCAGCCCCAAATGGGTAGCCGTCGCCGTTGCCAGTGCCGCCACGTGGGTTTGCAGCTCATCGGCCGGCCGATCAATGCTAACTCCCAAAATATTGGCTCGATGTCCATAAATCTTCTTCCCCAACACCATGCCCGCCTGCGTGCCGCCGCTGCTGCTCGCCACCACAATAAAATCAACGTGCAAACTCCGCGCCTCAAGCTGCCCCAACAGCTCCTCCATCGCCAGCACATACCCCGTCGTTCCAATGACGTTAGAGCCACCCACGGGAATCGGGTATGGCTTACGCCCCATCGTGTGCAGTTCAGACAGCACCTCTTTCATGGTCTCGGCGCGGCTTTTGCTGCCTGTCCAGTATAAATGCGCCCCCAGCAGCAAATCGAGCAGCACGTTGCCCGTTTTTTGGCGCGGAGCTTTGCCGCTCAACACCAGGCTACAGCCCAGCCCATAGCGGGCAGCGGCAGCGGCCGTTTGGCGGCAATGGTTGCTTTGGGCAGCGCCGGCCGTCACCAAATGGTCACAACCCTGCGCCAACGCATCGGCCAGCAAAAATTCGAGCTTGCGGGCTTTGTTGCCACCTGTCGCCAGCCCCGTTTGGTCGTCCCGTTTGATGTATAGTTCGGGTCCACCCAAATGCCTACTCAATCGCTCCATTTTGTCAATGGGGGTGGGCAAGTAAGCCAGAGGAAGTCGGTTTGGATAATTGGGTTTCATACAGGGGCGATTATAACGCCAGATGAGCCTGAGGGGTATAAAATGGTGGGTGGCGACGGGGCAATGCTTTGTTTAACCAGATGTCCCTGTTAAACTTGCAGCCAGTAAACCACTGAGGATTTTGGGACGTGATTGATATGACGATAAAAATTTTGCAGCTTCCGCTTGGCCCTTTGCAGACCAACTGCTATGTTTTGGCATGTGAGGAGACGGGAAAAACGGCCGTTATTGACCCCTCCGACTTTGGGCAGAAAATTGCCGACACCGTGGCCGAAAATGGCTGGGAAGTCAGCCACATTTTGCTCACCCACAGCCACTTTGACCACGTGGGCGGGTTGGCCGAACTAAAGGCCGCCACCAATGCCCCCATCTACATTCACCCCGACGCCGTTGCCATGCTGGCAATGGCCGAAGTCGCTGCCGCCCGCTGGAACATCCCCATTACCCCGCCGCCGCCGGCCGACAACATGCTGGCCGAAGGTGACATCATTGAAGTAGGCAAGCAAAAGCTGGAAGTGCTGTTCACCCCCGGCCATGCCCCCGGCCACGTCTGCTTTTACCTGCGTGAACACAACGTGCTGTTTGACGGCGATGTGCTGTTCCAGCAAAGCATTGGCCGCACCGACCTGCCCGGCGGCAATTACGAACTGCTGATGCAAAGCATTCAGGAAAAGCTGCTCCCGCTCCCCGATGGAACCCATGTCCTGTCCGGCCACGGCCCCGCCACCACCATCGGTCAGGAAAAACAGTGGAATCCGTTTCTGTCCTAATCCTCTGGTGTAGCCGAGGATTTCAAAAAATAACGATCTCGTTCAAACTGAAAAAGCTGTTAGCCAAAACCGTGCTCTGTTTGGATCATTGATTTTTGGCCTTATTCGATATATTCGTTTCTGATTCGTTGACCTTTTTTGCATAGCGGCAACGAATAGTAACGAATAAACGAATAATATTCATTCACCGCAGAGATTTACCTTCTTCTCTTCTCTTTCTCTGCGCTCTCTCTGCGGTTCAAATTCTGGAAAGTTAACAGAACCTAAGGTGTGGGCGTAAAGGTTGCGGTGGGCGTTACGGTTGCGGTCGGGGTAGCTGTGGGTATTGCCCCCAGCCAGGTGAACCAGGCGGGGTCGCTGGCGTTGCCGCCGAAGGTGTAGATAAAACGGCCGTCGGTGCGTTCGCCCGTGACCCGTACAATGGCAACGCGCCAGCGCATGGGGCGCAGTTCGGGGGTAGTGGGTCGCCAGGAACCCGGCAGCCGGAAGCTGTTGTCCCGCGTGAAGCCGCGAAACGCTATGGCGTCCAAATCGTCGTCGTCGGTCAGTTCGACCATGTACCATTCGTCGGGGGCTAAATCCTTGACGGCGACCCATTGCAGCAAAACGGCCGTTTTCACATCCTCCACCACCGTCCCCGCCACCGGGTACAGCAACTCCGGTCCAGCCGCCGCCGCCGTGGGCTGGGGCGTGGGGGATGGCCCCGGCGTGGGTGGCAGCAGTCGTAAATCATACTCCACGCCGGGAATGCACAGCACATCCCCCGGCTGTAGCAGAGCAATGCTTTCGGTCGTATGCCAGTTCACTGCCAGCAGCGCCTCGATGGGAATATCATAGCGGGCGGCAATGCCAAAGGCGGTGTCGTCGGCCTGCACCTGGTAATATTCGCAGTTTTGCGCCACTGCCAACACCACCTCGCCGTTGATCTCGATGGGAATATACGGCAGGTCGGGGGTGGGGGTCGGCCACGGGATTTCCAGATTTTGCCCCGCCTGAATGGGGGAATCCAGCCCCATGTTGTTGCTGGCGGCAATGCTTTCGGCAGAAACGCGGTAGCGTACTGACAGCCCAATCAGCGTTTCCCCGGCGGCGATGGCATGGAAGCGGGGGGGCTGGGGGGTATCGGTAGGGCGTGGCGTGGGGGTGATGGTGGGCGTTTCGCTGGGGAACGGCGTTTCGCTGGGCAGCGGTGTCCAAACGGGGGTGGCGGTGGCAGTGGGGGGGATGGGGGTGGCGGTGGCGATAAAAACCCATGCTTGACGCGGTGCGGGGTAGCGCAAAACGAAGGCACTGAGGGTGAGGGTGATGAGGGCGCAAACGGCCGTTAATCCCCAAAAAACAATGGTTTGGCGGTTGCGGGGAGTGGGGGGTGTAGAAGCCGCTGGCGTTTCTGCCACCGCCTCAACCGCTTGTGACAGATCGTGGGTAACTTTTTGTGGTTCGCTGTCGGCCGGCGGTGGGTTATCGTCCGCCCACTGCACCTCATCTGCCCGCAGTCCGCCATCTTCATCCACCACCAACTGCGCCACCGCCAGCTTCCGGCCGCACATCAGGCAGTGGGTTGCGGTTGGTTCCACCACGCTGTCGCAGTGGGGGCAGCGGTAAACGGGGGCGTTGGCCTCCGGCTCGATTTCCATCGGTTCCGTTTCGTTCATAAAACACCAAACGCGAGATTATACCAAAGCCACCAACCCAGCCCAACTTCGCTCAAATGGTTCTCATGTCATACAAAAACTTGGCGGTTTGCCTGTCAAACGGCCGTTAAAATGTCATTTATTGGAATACATGGCGTATGCGATACGCCCCTACTTGACACAATAAGCAATCTGGCAAATAATCTGCCCACTTCAACCACTGGAGGCAAAATGGAAATCTCACTGAATATTAACGGCCGTTCTCAAACCCTCACCGCCCACCCCACCGACACCCTGCTCAAGGCATTGCGTGGCGCGGGCTATTTTAGCGTGCGCTATGGCAGCGACAGCGGCGAAACCGGCGCGGGAGCCGTGCTGGTAGATGGCAAGCTGGTCAGCAGCGAAACCATGCTCGTTGGTCAAGCTATCGGCCACCACATTGAAACCGTTGAAGCGCTCAATTTGCGCGTGGGTGAACTCCACCCCATCCAAAAAGCGTTTATCGAAACGGGTGCCATCCAATCTGGCTACTCTACCCCGGCCATGATTTTGGCAACCAAAGCCCTGCTGGATCGCACGCTGCGCCCCAGCGAGGCCGAAGTGCGCGAAGCCCTTTCCGGCGTGCTGTGCCGCGAAACGGGGTATGTGAAGCCGGTCGAAGCTGTCCTGCGGGCGGCGGCCTATTTGCGCGGCGAAGAGGTTGACCCCTACGAGGGGCCAGAGATGGTGGATGCCAGCTACTTTGTGGAGATGCCACCTGCCGATGACGAGCCACCGACGCCGGAGTTGGCGGGAGGCGGCAGCAACGGGGGCGTACAGACGCACACAAAGCCGCAGACGGATATTTTGTTGAAGAGCAATATCCCGGAAACGGCCGTTGTTGGCAAACCCGAAACCAAGGTAGATGCCGTCAAACTTGCCAAAGGCAACCCCGCCTTTGTAGACGACATAGATTTGCGCGGCATGCTCCACGCCCGGCTGCTCACCAGCCCCCACGCCCACGCCCGCATCCGCGACATTGACGACAGCGACGCCCTGGCAATGGCCGGCGTTCGCGCCGTCATCCACTACAAAAACATCGAGCGCGTCAAATACGCTTCCGGCGGGCAAAGCTACCCCAACCCGCCTCCCCACGACCAGGTGAGCTTTGACAACAAGGTGCGCTATGTGGGCGACCGCGTGGCCGCCGTGGCCGCCGACACCCCCGAAATTGCCGAAGCCGCCCTCAAGCTGATTCGGGTAGATTATGACATTTTGCCCGCTGTTTTTGACGAAGTGGCGGCGATGAAGCCGGGGGCACCCGTCATCCATGACGAAGACGACACCGAAGACATCCACGACGCTGGCCGCAACGTCGTCCACCACATCCACGCCGAAGTAGGCAGCGTCGAGCAAGGGTTTGCCGAAGCCGACCACGTGTTTGAACACAGCTACTATGTCCATCAGGTGCAGCAGGTGCCGATTGAACCCCACATTGCCATTAGCTGGTGGGACAGCGACGAGCGGCTGGTGGTGCGAACCTCCACCCAGGTGCCGTTCCACGCCCGCCGCATGATTGCGCCGCTGCTGGGGCTGCCAGTGCGCCGCATTCGCGTCATCAAGCCACGCATTGGCGGTGGCTTTGGCGTGAAGCAGGAGGTGCTGATTGAGGATATTGTGGGGCATTTGACGATGAAAACCGGCCGGCCGGTGCGTCTCGAACTCAACCGCTCCGAGGAGTTTCGCAGCAGCCGCACCCGCCACCCGCAAACCATCACCTGGAAAACGGGGGTCATGGCCGACGGCACGCTCCACAGCATGAGGATGGAGGTGGTTGCCAACACCGGAGCCTATGGCACCCACGGGCTAACGGTGCAAACCGTAACCGGGCTGCGCGGTCTCAGCAGCTACAACTGCAAGCACCGCAAGTTTGATTGCCACGTGGTCTACACCAACCTGCCGGTGCCGGGGGCATATCGCGGCTACGGCGGGCCGCAGGCGTTGTTCTCGCTGGAATGCCATATGGACGAAATTGCCCACGCCTTGGGGATGGATCCGATTGCGCTGCGGCGCAAAAACTGGGTGCAGGCCGGGGACGAAATGCCAATTGCGCCGCTGCTGGGCGAGGGTGAGAAGGAAACGGTGACGGTTGTGCCAATCATTCAATCGTGCGGCCTTAACGAATGCTTTGAGCAGGGGATGAAGGCGATTGAGTGGGAGCGCAAATTGGAGCCAAACTGGCACGAGGTGCCGGGCAAGCCCCACCTGCGGCGCGGGCTGGGGGCGGCGATGTGTATGCACGGTACGGCAATTCCGGGGCTGGATATGGGCGGTGCCAGCATCAAAATCAACGACGATGGGTCGTTTAACGTGCTGGTGGGGGCGACTGACCTGGGGACGGGGTCGGACACGGCACTGGCGCAGATTGCGGCCGAGGTGCTGGGGGTGCCGCTGGCCGACATTATCATCTATTCGAGCGACACCGATATGACGCCGTTTGACACGGGGGCGTATGCCAGTTCGACGACGTATATTTCGGGAACGGCCGTTCAGCGTGCCAGCCAGCAGGTTGCCGACCAGATCCGCGAGCGGGCGGCGTTGATGCTGGGGCTGGGGCGGTGGGACGATATTCGGCTGGAAAACCGACATGCGATTGCGCCAAACGGCCGTTCGGTCAGCCTTGAAGCCATTGCCCTGCATTCGCTGCACCAGGACCAGCAGCGGCAAATCATGGCAACCGCCAGCTACGTCAGCATGGATTCACCGCCCCCCTTTGCCGGGCAGTTTGCCGAAGTGGAGGTGGACACCGAGACGGGGCAAGTGACCGTCACCAGGCTGGTAATGGCGGTGGATGCCGGGGTGCCGATTAACCCGATTACCGCCAGCGGCCAGGTGGAAGGCGGCATGACGCAGGCACTGGGCTACGGCCACTGCGAAGAGATGGCCTATGATGAAAATGGCAACCTCGTCAACGATGCCATTGGCCCCTACCACATTTACCGCGCCGACGAGATGCCGTGGCTGAAGGCAATTTTGGTGCAGACCAACGAGCCGACGGGGCCGTTTGGAGCCAAAGCGATTGCCGAAATCCCCAAGGATGGAGTGGCTCCAGCCATTGCCAACGCCGTTTACGATGCCGTTGGCGTGCGGCTGCGGCGCATTCCGTTTACGCCAAACCGGGTGTATGCGGCCATGCAGGCGACACAGTAATCAGAAAGAGATTAAGAGATTGGGAGATTAAGAGATTGAAGGGTGACTCGCTCAGAATCTCTCAATCTCCTAATCTCTTTTCACAACGCCAATTTATGACCATGTTCAGTATAAACATGGTTAATCTCCCAATCTCTCAATTCCGATTCTCGTTTGCCTGTCTGCAAAATAGACGGGCAACTGCCTCACACCACCCCTCCCTACCCGGCCAGCAGTTGCTGTGCTGCGCGTAAGCCACTGGCCAACGCCCCCTCCATCGTGCCGGAATGCACAGCGGTGTGTTCCCCGGCAAAAAAGAGGCGGCCGTGTGGCTGCGCCAACAGCGGCTGGTCACGCCAACTGGCATTATCCCAGGCGGCATAACACCCTTCTGCCCAGGGGTCACGCGACCAATCTTGCAGCCACGGCTCCCCGACAAAAATGAGATCGGGGTTGGCAGCTTGCAGCAGGGCAAACCAGTGCGCGGCCCCACTGTCTACGCGAAGGCTTTCTAAAGCTCTGGTCGAACCGCTAAAGGCAGTAACGGCCGTTCGTACCACCCCATCCCGTCCCTGCCCCGTCCAGCACCAATACGGCTGCACCACGTCCTGAATCGCTCGTAGCGACGGCGACGCGGCGGTGGCGGCGGCCAGTTTGGCGGCCACCCCCATTGGCAGGCGGCGGATGGCGGCGGCAAGCTGGTTGGGCAGGGCTGGCTCAAAGCTGATTTTGGGCAGTTGGGTGATGGGGACGGCCAGCACCACAGCATTGGCAGCCAAAACCACCAGGGTGTTGGCAACCCAGCATTGAATCGCCACGCGGTTGGGGGTGTGGGAAACGGCCGTTACCCGGTGCCCCAGCCGCACATCCCCCACTTGCGCCGCCATCGCCTCCGCCAGCCGCTGGTTGCCGTCGGCAAAGCGGTAGTACAACGTGTGGTCATCAGCTCCAAAAGCATCGTTGGCAAACCCCTGCAAGGCCACCGCGTCCAAATCGGCTCCGTAGGTGCCGCGCAGCCGGGCGCGAAACAGGGCCAATTGGGGGGCGGTGAGGGGCAGGCTGTTGAGGAAGGTGCCGAGGGTGGTGGAGGAAACGGCCGTTTCCTCCATCCCCGCCAACTGTTCCGCCGCCACCTGGTTCATCAGCCGCTGCTCCGCTGCCGACACCGATTCCCCCATCACCACCTGTCGCACCATAAAATCCACCCCAACTGGTGCCACCGCCACGCCAACCTTCGCCGCCATTTGCAAAACCGTTTCATCCCCGGCGGCAATCCACTCCCCACCCATCTCCACCACCGCCCCATTCGCCAGCGTCGGCGACCAAATGCGACCGCCCACCCGCTGCCGCGCCTCCAGCACCGTCACCTGCTGCCCCTGCTGCCGCAATGCCCACGCCGCCGCCAACCCGGCAAATCCTGCACCAACCACAATCACACTCATGAAACCACTCCCATCGGCTCAACCCGTTCCAGCGAATCATGATCCGGCAAGATGGTTTCGGCATGGCGAATTGCCGGGAAAAGATAGCCCGATAGCCCCACTATCGTTGCCAAAATACCAGTCAGCACAAACAGCAGGGCAATGCCAGCCCCTGGGCCAGCCCCCACCAGCCAGCCAAACCAGTTGGACAGCTTCCCTTCCGCCCGCATCGCCGGCTCTAACCAGCCATCGGTCATGGGGATGACCAGCAGTTGCCCCAACGGCGTGGTCACCCAGGCAATGAGGCGGCGAATGGAAAAAACCCGCCCCTGCACATCGGGAGCCACCTTGGCCTGCCAAATAGCCTGGTTCGACCCATTGATCAGCGGAACAAGCGCGGAGCCGAGGAAAGCCGAAGCAGCCCAAACGAGCCACGTCTGCCCCAGCCCCATGATCACCATGCCCAACAGCCCGCTGGCCGCCCAGCCAAGCAGCACCCCGTGAACCTTCTGTTTCGGGCCACCCCAGGCACTCATCAGCAGGCCACCCACAATGCCACCAATAGCCCCGGCCGATGTTACCCAGCCAAAAATCTGGGCATTTTGGTTGGTGCGGTAGAGGATCATGGCGGCCATGGCGGTGAAGGACAGGGTAGCAAGGAAGTTGCCGCTAAAAAAAACAAGCTGTAGCCCCATCAAAGACGGCCGTTTCCAGATATATTTAAACCCATACCCCGTCTCCCCCCAAAAGCTACCAGCCCCTTCCTGCCCTTCCTTGGTGCGCGGTGGGTCTGGCACATAGATAAATAACAGCGTGCCAATGGCAACGACAAAGGTAACGATATCAATGAGCAAAATCCCTTCCAGCCCAACGGTTCCCAGCAGAGCGCCAGCCAACAGCGGGGCAAAAATTCCCGACCCCGATTCAGACAACGAGGTCAACCCGTGGGCGCGACCATATTGCTCTTTGGGAATCATGACGCTGACCGCAGCCGAATAAGCGGGCCATTGGAAGGTTTGAAAGGCCCCGTTGATGGCGTTGGTGATGTAGAGATGCCAAATTTCCAGCTTGCCGCTCCACACCAAAATGAGAACAACAACGGTTGTCAGCCCCGCCGCCAAATCACTCAGAATCATCATCATTTTGCGGTTATTGCGGTCAACAATGGTGCCAGCAATGGGGCTCATGAGAATGAGAGGGAGGGTGAAGGCCAGCCCCAGCAGCGCCAACTCCTGCACCCGCTGGGTTTCACCAAAAATATAGATGGGGATGGCAAAACCAGTCATGGCACTGCCGATGAGGGAAAAAAGCTGCCCCGCCCACATGACAAAAAACGCTTGCATACCCGACGGCCGTTTGATTTCAGTTGTATTCACGCAGTTGCCTCTTTTCGCTATAGTATAGAATATCAACAACTATACCAAGCTCGTTGGAAAAGCTAAAAGGCAAAACGGGATAACAGGGTGCTGTAAAAATCCTGTTATCCCGCTAAACCAGCTACTTATACTTTTATCTGCGTTCGTCCATGTCGTCCGCGTCCAATTCAAGCTAACGTGAGTTGACCAACACCCAGGCCACCCCTTCATCCACGGCCGACAGCACGATGCCCACGGTAGCGGCATTTTCGGCCAACTCTACCCCGTCAACGGTAACGGTACGCAGTGGACGCGCCATTCCGTCGGCGGCAACGGTGAGCCGCTGGCCGGGGGCAACGGGCTGCTGCACGCGCACGGGCATGGGGCCATAGATGACAATGGCGAGGTAATCACCGGCAACGGCCGTTCCTTCCTTCGCCACCAACCGCACCACCGGCTCCTCCAGCTCCGGCCGCGTTTCCTCCATCACCTCTGCCCGCCCCTGCACCACGCCAACGGCCGTTTCCCCCGCCTGCGCCGCATGAACCTGGAGTAACAAGGGCTGTTCGGCAAACTGGTCGGTCAGTACACCGTCAATGGCTACAATGTCGCCGGGCTGTAACGGCCGTTTCCCCACATTCACGCCAAAGTTCAGCAGCACACAGCCATCACAGCTTGGCGCATGAATCGGATCGTTGAACCATGCACCCCAAACCCCGGCATTGTATATTTCAATGCCATTAACACCAACCGAATCGGCATACACACCAAATGTGCCAGCCGAGCCAATTCGGACACCATCCTGACCAGCCGACACAATCTGGATACCATCTTCGCCAGCATCGCTTACAGCCACACCATGTGAACCTGTCGTGCCAATTGCTATCCCGTATTGACCAACCGAACCAATACGAATCCCATCAAATGCGGAGGTGACCCGGACACCTTCCATACCAACATTACCAACTAAAACCCCGTGGCGATTGGCAGAGAGAATATGCACCCCATCTATGCCTGCATTTTGCACCTGAATCCCATTTGAACCTGCTGAACCCACATAGACACCATGCTGATTGGCTTGTCCAATGTTCAACCCATTGCCAGAGGTGTTGTTCAGCACCAGCGGAGCGGGGTTAAACGCTCCGTTGAACGTCAACGCATTGTTGCCGCCGTTCCAGGTTTGGCCTAAATGGTTGTGGTCGCTGCGGGCGACGGTGCTGGCCGAGCCATTGCCACCGAAGGCGGTGGACAACGTGACGCTGCCGCTGCTGCCACCACCCGTGAGGCCGGTTCCGGCATTAACGGCCGTTATATCCCCATCACCCCCCACCGCATCCTGGCCGCATACCCAACTGCTGCCATTCCAGCGGGCAATTTGGTCGCTGCTGCACCCCTGCGGCAGCCGATAGCCACCCGCCAGCGACAGGGTGACATCGCCGCTGCTGCCGCCACCAGAGAGACCAGTACCGGCATTAACGGCCGTTATATCCCCCCCACCGCCCCCCATCCCCACTGCATCCTCACTGCACACCCAGGCCGTGCCGCTCCACTTGGCAATCTGCCCGGCACCGCACGTTAAACCCGCCAACGTATCATCATCAAACCCATCAACAAACGTTGGCGGCACCCCCTGCAGCCCATCCCATGGGGCAATACCAGCGTAGTTGGCATACGGTGTCGCCAGCATCGCCTGTCGCGGCGTGAGCGTCTCATATGGCCCGCTGCTTTCACCCGCCCGGACACGAATGTCTAGCCAAGCAGCGCGGCCGTCAAACACCGCACCAAAATCCAGTTCAACCAAAAACGTACCATCCTGAACGATAACATCTTCCAGCGAGACCTGCCCCAAAACATCCTGACCCGTCTCCGAGCCAACGAGCTTGAACAGGAAATCATACACGCCAGTGGCTGGTTTCCCATCTTCCAGCAACCGACCCTGATAAATAAACGCCGTCTTCAAAGGTGCTGCGGGTTCAGCACGAACGGCCGTTGTTCCCATAACCAGACAAAAAGCCAACAGAACCAGCAAAATCGTCCTGTGCAACATGGCAACCTCCCAAAATGAGAGGCACGCTTGGTGCGTGCCTCTCCTGTTATTGCTTCATCATAATTGGCAGATAGAGGCGATACCCTTCTGGCGGCACCAGGATAGATTCAACGGGCTGCGCCCAAAATCCACCCATCAGGGCAAAGTGATCACCTTCCATATGCCCGGCGTCTGGCTGCCCAATGGTGCCAGCCAGCGCAAACCGGTCGCCAACGCTGCTGCCGCCGCCACCGTCCACGCTCCACCAGGGAATCTGGTAGCTGCCGGTGGCGGTAACGCTTACGGAAAGCAGCAGCACAGCCAAAACGGCCGTTAATCCCACAATCAACCATCTTTTCGACATCATGACAACCCTCCCTAACAGCTTGTTCAGAATAGCATCGTGGATAATGCGGATATGACCGGATTGGCACGGACTTTTCTTGTTCTTATCCGCGAAAATCCGCTTTGATCCGCGTCATCCGCGCTTCCATTTCCTTTGCCAACAGACCGTTAGCGCAAGGTAACAAAGACCGGAATGGTGTCAGAATCGGCCGTTGGCTCTGCCAGGGCAATGCCCACCACCATGCTGCCCTCCGTTAACGTCACCCCATCTACCTGCACCGTCCGCAAAGCCCGCGCCGTCCCGGCCACTTCAGCCAAGGTTAGCTGCTGCCCGGTTTGAATAACGGCCGTTTCTGCCACCTTCACCTGCGCCACCCCATACACCATCAATGCCACATAATCACCCGGCTGGGCGGCTCCGGCTACGCTGTGGAACACCAAATCGCTGTTGTCTTCCTTGCCTGCGGGTGGCTCCAGCACCATCCGGCTTTCAACTACGCCCACCACGCCCGCCCACGCTGTTGGGTCGGCCGGCCGCACCAGCGGCAACATCGTGGGACTGCCAGACAGCGGCTCGGCCACGCCCGCCGCCGCCACCAGTTCACCCGGCGACAGAGCTTGTTCGCCCGTCACCTGCGCCAGCAGCGTCATCGAGTTAGAGGTCACATTAGCGGCGTAAATTTTGTCCAGCGTGAACAAACCCCATTCCCCGCTGGCATTGGCCGTGCTGACCAGCAGCGCATCATAGGCCACGCCAGGGGCAGGCACATACACGCCGTAATTGGACGATTGTGCTCCGGAACCAATTTGCACCCCATCGTCACCAGAATCAGCAACCTGAACCCCATCAACAGCAGCATTGGCAATCAATACACCATTGATGTCAGCCCGGCCAACATACAGGCCATTGCCCTCCGCCCCCTCAATCTCAACCCCGTTCTTATCCCAGGTTGACAACCTCTGGCTGGGCGAACCGGCCGCACCAATATGCACACCGTCCTGGGCAACCTGGGTTGCAGCCAAGCCATTCCACCCCGAATCAGCAACATAGAATCCATTGCCACTCGTGTTATTTGCCCAAACACCGTTAGTTGCCTCAGCAATGTACAGGCCATCATAGACCGAACGGCCAATATAAATGCCATGTCCCTGGGTACGCTCGATTTCCAGCCCGTTGCTGTAGCCAGAAACGCTGCCACCGCCAGCACCACCCACCTGCCCAATATGAATGCCATCGCCGCTGGCACTGGGGATGGACAGCCCGTGGGAATTGCTGTTGCTCAACACCAGTGGAGCCGAGGTAAACGAGCCGCCAATGGTGAGCGGGTTGTTGTTGCCCGTCCACGTTTGCCCCAAATGGTTGTGGTCGCTGCGGGCAATGGTGCTGGCGGAACCGCTGCCGCCAAAGCTGGCCGACAGGGTGACATCGCCGCTGCTGCCGCCGCCGCTGAGACCGGTTCCGGCGTTAACGGCCGTTATATCCCCCCCACCGCCGCCAATCGCATCATCACTGCACACCCAGCTACTGCCATTCCACTTGGCAATCTGGTTGACGCCGCACTGCTGCGGCAGCCGGTAGCCCGTTGCCAGCAAGAACTGCGTCCCCGCCAGCGCCAGCCCCGTGCCAGCCGAATAGGTGGTGTCGTTATCCGCACCACACACCCACAGGCTGCCATTCCACCACGGCCGCTCCCCTACTTCGCAGTCCTGCGGCAGCATGTAGCTCCACGCCAGTTGAAACTGCGTCCCAATCAGCACCAGCCCCGTGCCAGCTTCATAGGTTGTATTGTAATCAACGGTGCAAATCCAGTTGCTGCCGTTCCAGAGGGGGATGTGGTCGCTGCTGCACGTTTGCGGCAGCCGATAGGTTTCGGCTATTCCCAGCCCCACATCGCCACTGCTGCCGCCGCCGATGAGACCGACGCCAGCATTAACGGCCGTTATATCCCCCCCACCGCCACCATCACCCACATCATCCGTGCCGCACACCCAGGCCGCACCGTTCCATTCGGCTATCTGCCCGCCGCTGCATGTCAGCCCGGCCAGCGTATCGGCATCGCTGCCATCGGCCAGCGAGGGCGGCACATTGTGCAGCCCCTCCCACGACGACTCGCTGCTGTAGCTGGCGTAGGGGGTGGGCAGCAGCGGCTGGCGCGGCAGCAGCGGTTCATAGGCACCGCTACTGTCACCGGGGCGCACCTCGATGCCCAGCCAGTAGGCGCGGCCATCAAACACCGTGCCAAAATCGAGGGTGACGACAAACAGCCCATCCTGCACGGCCATATCGGGATGGGTTATCTGGGCAACGGCCGTTCCCCCCGTCGCCACCTCATACAGCTTAAAAACAAAGTCATATAGACCATTAGCAGGCGCAGCATCATCCAGCAGCCGCCCCTGATAGGTAAAACCGCTGCCAACGGGCGTAGATGGGTCGGCCTGAACGGCCGTTGCTCCTGTTGCCAACAACAAACAAATTGTCAGAAAAAGTAGGGAAATCGCTTTTGACGACATGGCTAACCTCCCAAACGGGTTGGCTCAGAAGGGGGCTGCCGCCGTACGTCATGTAAGGAAGGATGTGTCTTTAGCGCTCCCTCATGAGCCGAAGACACAATAAACCATACTGCCAGCGTACTGTAAGAAAGGGAATCGCAACAGTGACATTAGACACCAGGATGCCGTCCATTGTTCACTTGTTCTCTGGCGGCAGCCAGGCGGGCTGGAACCCTTCGGCCGCCACCTGCCGCTGTTCACCCGTGGAAATCTCCAGCGTCATGATGGCCGCACGACCGTTTCCCGCCACCTCGCTTTGTTGAAAGAGCAAAAAACGGCCGTCGGGCGACCAGTGGGGCGGGCCGTGGTAAATTAAGGGGTCGTCGGTTAGCGCATGTGCTTCGCTGCCGTCGGGGCGCACCAGCCAAAGCTGCCGCCCAACGGCCGTTTGCCACAGCGACCGCCCAAACGCCACCCATTCCCCATCCGGCGACCAGGCCACCGCGCCATCGTCCACGTTGAGGGCATCGGTCAGCGGCGCACGCTCCCCGGTGGCGGCGTCCACGCGGTAAAGCAGGATGGCTTCGTTAAAATCATGGCTGTGGGTGGCGTGGTCGCTGCCTTCATCCCCGTGCAGCACCGCCAAATTGTGGTCGCTGACAATGACGCTATCCCCCTGCGGCGACCAAACAGCGGGGGAGCCGAGGACGTTGGGGATGAATTGCGAACGGCCGTTTGTCCAGTTAAACAACCACACCCCCTCCTCCGTCGGCGAAACATAGCTCACCCAGTCGCCCGCTGGCGAAAACCGCGCCGACCGCGCCGGGGCGTAGTTGTCGGCCAGCAGCGGGGCGGTTTGGCCGCTGGCAACATCCAGCCACCACAAGGTGGGCAAGGCGTTGTCGCTATCGCGCTGTTCAAACAGCAGCCGCTGGCCGTCGAGTCGCCAAACGAGGTCGGTGCAAAGGGTATCGGGGCAATCGAGAAGCTGACGCGGGGAACTGCCGTTGCGGTCAATCTGCCAAATGGCACTACCACCAGCCTCGTTTAGCTGCGACCAGGCGATGGTTTGGCCGTCGGGGGCCGGGGCAAAGTCAAAGAGGTCGGTGGAAACGGCCGTTAATGCCACCGCCCCCGTGCCATCCGCTTCCACCCGCCAAAGCTGTACCACCCCCACCTCGTCCCACCCCAAATACAAAATATGCGGTGCGGTGCTGCCCGGCGGCCGGCAGGCCAGCAGCAGCAGCCCAACCGCAAAATTTAACAACACAAATAAAAAAGAACGCCGGTGTTTGCGCTTCACCGGGCTGTTAGAAATGAAAATCAAAGATTTTGCAGATTCATCCGCGTCCTTCCGTGTTCTTCCGTGTTCCATTTCCTTATCATTCCGGCTCCCGCCCCAGCCAGAACAACAGCAGCCAACAGGGAATAATGACCAACAGCGAGAAAGAGGCCGTATAGAAAATGCCTCCCGTTGCCACCAGCCACGGCCCCGTCAACGCCGCCAGCGTCCCCCCCAGCCGGCCGCTGGCCCCCGCCAACGTAATTGTTTTCCCCCGCTGCTGCGGCGACTGCTCGCTCACCAGGGTCATATGGCTGACAACGGAAAATTCAAAGCCAAAGCGAACGACAATGAGCCGCAGCAGGGCGGATTGTAAGCTATCGCCGGGCTGTAAAAGCAAAACAAGCCCGATAATAATCAGCGTGAAGCCGATGAGGGCGCTGGTACGCTTGCCCAGTCGGTCGCTAATCAGACTGACCAGGCCACTGCCGCACAAATCGGCCGTGCCTAAAAAAAGTGCCATCCGCCCCAGCTCACCCGCACCCAGGCCGTAATCAGCGGCCAGCCAAGTGCCGTAGACAATGAACAGATTGAACCCAGCTAGACGAAGCAGGCAGGTGATGAGAACATTTGCCCAGGCAGAACGGCCGTTTTCGCCCAGGTCGAGAAAGGTTTGCAATCGCTGTTGCCAGTGAGAGGGTGGGGTGAGGGGAGAAACGGCCGTTTGCTCCCGTTCCGCACGCGGCACCGTGGGCAGCCAACGATAAACAAAAAACGCCACCAGCATCCCCCCGCTAAAAATCAGCATCGGCACCCGCCAGCTTGCCACCTCCAGCAGCCGCCCCACCAAATACAGCCCCACAATCCCCGACAATGCCCACGAATATTCCAGAATCCCCAGCCCGCGCCCCCGCTGGTGGTACGGCAGCCAGGCACTCATATACGCCTGCAAAATCGGGTTAAATGTCACCGTCCCCAGACCCGCCAAAATCAGCCCGGCCACCGCCAGCCCCAGCCCCTGGCTGGCCGCCAGCAGCGCAAACCCCGCCGACCCACTCAGCAGCCCCAGCCGCATCACCCGCCGATAGCCAACGCGGTCGGCCCAGCTTCCCAGCAGCGGCAGCAGCAGCCCCAGCGCACTTTGCACGCTCAACAGCCGCCCCAGCACAATGGGCGTTGTCCCCAACCCCGCCGCCAAAATGGGCAAAAAGGGGAAAAAGATCTGCAAGCTGGTGTCAGTAAACAGGCGGGTGAGCAATGCCAGAGCCAGCAAACGGGCTACGGACACGGGGGGGTTTTTAGCGATTGCGGAGGTTGAGGTCATGTAAGGTATTGCGTATTGCGCATTGCGTATCTAAAACCTCAATACGCAATACGCGATACGCAATATTCATTATTTTGCGTACCCGTCCGGGTGCGCCACGTGCCAATCCCAGGCACTTTGGATGATGTCGCGCAGCTTGGGGTAGCGGGGCGCCCAGCCGAGGTCGTGGTTAATCGTCTCGCTGCTGGCGATCAACACGTCAGGGTCGCCGGGGCGACGGGGGCCAATTTCGGCGGGAATGGGATGGCCGGTCACTGCCCGCGCCGTCTCAATGACCTCGCGCACGCTATAGCCCTTGCCGTTGCCCAGGTTATATTTGCGGCTTCCTTCATCCAGGGAACGCATTGCCAAAATGTGGGCGCTGGCAAGGTCGCTGATGTGGACATAATCCCGGACGCAAGTGCCATCGGGGGTGTTGTAATCATCGCCGTAGATGACGACCTTTTCCCGCTTGCCCAGTGCCACTTCCAGCACAATAGCGATCAGATGGGTTTCGGGGTTATGATGTTCACCGCGCTCCGGGGTAGCTCCGCAGGCGTTAAAGTAGCGCAAGCAAGCGTAGCGCATGCCGTAAATGCGGTCCATCCAGTGCAGATACCGCTCCAGAATGTGTTTGGATTCACCGTAGGGGCTGCCGGGGACGATGCGCTCGGTTTCATCAATGGGCATCCGTTCGGGGTCGTCGAACAGGTTGGCGGTGGAGGAGAGGATAAACCGCTTGACCCCATGCTCGACGGCACTTTCGATGAGGTTGAGGCCGTTGACGATGTTGTCGCGGAGGTAGAGAAACGGCCGTTCCATAGACTCTCCCACCAGCGTGTGCGAAGCAAAGTGCATAATGCCGTCCGGCTTGTGCGCCGCCAGCACCGCGTCAATCGCCGCCTTATCGGCCAAATCCGCCTGCACAAACACCGCCTGGGGATGCACCGCATCCAGATGCCCTTGGTACAGGTTATCAATAATGATGACCTCATCCCCTTGGTTAATCAACATTTCTACCGTGGCGCTGCCAATATAGCCCGCGCCACCTGTTACCAGAATTTTCATAGTTAGGTTCCTTGTGAGATAAAAATAGAGATTGGGGATTGGGGATTGGAGATCAACACAACGTTCAATCTCTAATCGCCAATCTCCAATCCCGTACAAAGTTACGACAAAAATGTTAAAAAGCAGGTAACAGCTACGGTTGCACCGCCAGCGTCAGCGGCAATTCCAACGGCTGGCCGTCGCGCAAGATGGAGAAAGTGATGGTGTCGCCGACGCGGGTGTTGAGTTCGATCAATTCGGACAACTGCTGCCAGCTTTGGATGGTGGTGGTGGTTGTATTGAGAGTAACGGCCGTTAAAATATCCCCCCCCACCAACACCCGCCGGTTCCCCACAATCACCTCCTGCTGCGCCCCGCGAATGCCGCTGGCAACGGCCGGCCCGTTGCGATAAAGTTGCGCCACCAGCACCCCCTGCGTCACCGGCAATTGCAGCGTGTCGGCCAAATCGGGCGTAATCGAATACCCCAGCAGCCCCAGCCACGGGTGTGGATACACCCCGTCCTCAATCAGCGGCGGCACCACCCGCTGCACCGTGTCTACCGGCACAGCAAAACCAATCCCCTCGGCTCCCTGGCGAATGGCCGTGTTGACCCCAATCAGCTCCCCCCGCGAGTTAAGCAAGGGGCCACCAGAGTTGCCGGGGTTGATGGCGGCATCGGTCTGGATGACGTTGTAGATGTAGGCATCGTTGTCGGTTTGCAGCGGCCGGCCGAGGGCACTAATCACCCCCGTCGTCAACGTCTGATCCAGCCCAAACGGGTTGCCAATGGCAATTGCCCGCTGCCCCACGCGCAAATCGGCGGACGAAGCCAGCGGCAGCGGAGCCAACCCTTCCGGCATTTCCGCAACCACCAGCACCGCCAAATCATTGGCCGGGTCGGTGCCTACCACCTGCGCCGCAACCTGGAGCGAGTCACTAAACGCCACTTCCAGGCTTTCAGCCCCTTCCACCACGTGGTAATTGGTGACAATGTGGCCGAGGTCGTCAAACACAAAGCCAGAGCCAGTGCCTTCGCTGGGCTGGGGGCCAAAGAAAAAGTTCATGGTGACGACCTGCGCCGTGATGTGGACAACCGAGGGGCCGACGCGCTCATAGAGGTTGGTGATGAGCTGTTCCTCAATGTCAATGGGCGCGAGGTCGGTATCGGCGAGGGGGGTGGGGGTGGCGATGAGGATGACGGGGGTGGCAGTGGGCGGAACGGCCGTTGCCGCCTCATTTTGTAGCAAACTGGGCAAGGCACACCCCAGCAGGAAAAAGGTGAGAACAAGAAGGTGTGGTTTCATCAAAATGGGATTGGGGATTGGAAATTGGAAATTGGAGATTGGTTGAATCTCCAATCTCCAATCTCTAATCCCCACCTTCTACAACCCCCGCCCCGTCGGTAGGCTGGGAAATGTAGATGCTGGGCGGCCAGCCGGTGATGGTTTCGTATTTAGCAGAAACGGCCGTTGCAAACCCTTCCGCCTGTTCCGCCGCCACCAGCGCCACGGCGCAGCCGCCAAACCCGGCCCCCGTCATCCGCGCCCCATAACAACCGGGTTGGGCGCGGGCAATCTTGACCACGCTGTCCAGCTCCAGGCTCGACACCTCAAAATCATCGCGCAGGCTTTCGTGGCTGGCGTTCATCAGCTTGCCCAGGGTAACGGCATCTCCGGCACGCATGGCAGCGGCGGCGGCCAGGGTGCGCTCGTTTTCAGAGATGACGTGTTTGCCGCGTTGGTAGGCAATGGGGTCCAGCCGCTCTACCTGCGCCTCAAAATCGGCCAAAGCGACATCGCGCAGAGCGGCCACGCCAAAGAAATGGGCGGCGGCTTCGCACTGGCTGCGCCGTTCGTTGTAGGCAGAGTCTACGAGACCGCGCCGGGTCATGGTGTCGAGGATAACAACGGCCGTTTGTGGCGGCAGCGGCACCAGTTCAGTTGCCAGCGAACGGCAATCAATGAGCAGGGCAAACCCCGCCTTGCCCGCCGCCGAAATCATCTGATCCATGATGCCAGAGTTGACCCCCATCCACTCATTTTCCGTTTTTTGCCCCAGCTTTGCCATTTTGGCCGCGTCCCACGCCCAGCCGGAGACGACAGCAAACGCCTGCATGGCCGCCATTTCCAACGCCGCCGACGACGACAGCCCGGAGCCGATGGGAACATCGCCCGCCATGACCCCTTCCCAGCCGCGCAGGGTGTAACCGGCTTCTTGTAATGCCCAGGCGACCCCCTTAAGGTATTCGCCCCAGCCGCTGTTGCCTTTTTGCAGGTTATCGAGGGAAAAAACGGCCGTTTCTTCCATATCCAGCGAATAAACCGACACCTGCCGGTCTTTGCGGGGGCGGATTGCCATCCACATGGCGCGGTCAATTGCCATGGGCAGCACAAAGCCATCGTTATAATCGGTGTGTTCGCCAATCAAATTCACCCGCCCCGGTGCCCGCACCACAAACCGCGCCGCCTCGCCAAAGCGCTGCTTAAATGTTTCTTTTACTTTCGTGCCTAAATTATCGCTCAATCTCCAATCTCCAATTCCGCCAACGCAGCGGCCACCTCGTTTTCAAACGCCAACACCGACTGCAGCAGCGCCCGCAGCGCCGCCCGGTCGGCCGGGATGTGATAATGCCACTGCATTTTACAGCGTTCGTGGAGGGTTGCCAGCCAAACGGCCGTTTCTCCCCCAAACAGCTCTCCATACTGCCGCACCGCATCCAGCTTGGAGCGGCAGCGAATGCCCGTTGCCAGCAGCACCCGCACCGTCGCCCCCAGCAGCACCGTTTTCAGCACCAGCCGCGTGTCGACCAAGTCATAGCCAAAAAATGCGTCGGCAGGATCGGGGGCTAGCGGCCAGCGCAGGGCGGCGGGCGTGCCGCGCAGGGCGGCAGCATAGCCGATAGAGCTACGCACAGCATCGCGGCGAAACGTTTCCAGCGGTTCCAGCGGCACCTAGTCACGAATGTCGCGGCCGGCAAGCAACGTCAGATGGAAAGGAGCCAAAGCGGTGGCGAAGCATTTCACACTGTAGAGTTATAAAAACGCAATTGACAAGTGCCGCGTGACACATGACGCTCATCCCTGCGATTAAATCATTCGCCGATAGAGAAACGTAACGACTTTGCACAGCAGGGGCAGCAAGACAGTTGCCCACTGATTTGCTCCGGTTGAGAGTTCCACCTAGCAATCGACTACACGCGCTGTCTGGTAACCCAAAAGGACTGTCTTCAATGTCAATCAATAGACAATGGCTTATCTGTTTTCGTTTTGAAGATGGAGTCACCTATGATGTCGAGACAGTCGATTATCATTGAGGTAATGAGAAAAGGCAGCGTTCTAGGTGAGCTTTGTCAATATATTTTTAGCAGACGAATATATAAGCTAATTCTAAAAAGCATCACTGTCAATCGTAGAGGAAAGATTAACGGTTGTTCCTCTCGCAAAGGAGGTGTTTTCATGAATACTTTTAAAGAACCTAGTCTATTGTTGACAAAAATACTTGTCGCAAGCTTTGTCTTTGTCGTTTGTTTGGTAAGCTGTCAGGCTCAAACCGAGCTAAAGCAGGACGACTTGGCAGACAGAGAACCAGATCTTGTTGGTGAACTGGAACGGCAAGATTTAGAGGATTTAGACGTACAGCCGACTGCTACCGATTTAACAGACAAAGAACCAGAATCAGAGCCTACTGATGAACCAGGGCAACAAGCATCGGAGAATTTGGACGTGCAGCTGACTGCTACTGCCGAGAAAGCTGATTTAACAGACAAAGAACCAGAATTAGAGCCTACTGATGAACCAGTGCAACAAGTGCTAGAGGATTTAGGCATAGTCCCAACCGATGGGACTGAAGAGGACTGCTGCTATCATGAAAATTGGGTTGATTTTACGTCACTGCAAGTGACTTACCGAGGCGGTGAGGAAAACGAAGAATGGTCAAACATGTTTGATTTTGTCAACCTGCCCAATGAGCAGTCAATTCAAGTTTTTGTGAACGAAAATACAGAAACGACGTACCGGGTATTAAGAATGGGCAGGGTCGGCGTGGCCATTCATGGTCTTGAGGAAACAGGCGTGCAGCCAGTTAGTGACTGTTGGGATACACTTGAAGGGTTGCTGTATCTGGATTGGGGGGGTGTACAAGCACTTCACTACCTGGGTCGGGTTGCCATAGAGGGCGAAGAAGCCATCATTGAGCCGCGAACGGTTGCAGTTAAAGAAGATAAACCAAAAACGATCATTTGGTTAACGCCATCAGATTACTTTTTCATAGGAGGGCCGTGGGAGCTAACTGGCGTGGTTGAGAGAACTGAAGAGGAGGACATTCGCTTTGATCTGCATCGCTCATTTGAGCAGGAAGGTGAAAAAATAAAGGTTACAATCAATGGATTATGGAGCAAACGCGAGGTAGTCTCGCCTTTTGAGGATGATGTGCCTTTATCAGACTGGTTAGTTTGTGTTGATGATGCGCTTATTGCCCAAGAGGGTGAGGGGTTTGAGCTAAAGACGATTGGAGATATGCGTGCGTTAGGGGAGTAATAGTACTAACAGTAAAATGAGACTGAGAGAAAAGAAAAATTTTGAAGATTTTTCTTTTCTCTCGTCACAAGCCTAACTACGCGAAAAAACAACCTGTGCTCCATCCATTGGCTACGAAATATAGATGCTGGGTTGCAAGCCGATGCGAGCCGTGCAGGCTTGGGCAACGGTAGCGGCGAATTCGGCAGCCAAACGGCCGTTTACCAACGCCACCGCACACCCCCCAAACCCAGCCCCCATCATCCGCGCCCCATAACCACCGGGTTGGGCGTGGGCAATCTTGACCACGCTATCCAGCTCCAGGCTGGAGACTTCAAAATCATCGCACAGGCTTTTGTGGCTGGCATTCATCAGCTTGCTCAGGGTGGCGGCATCCCCGGCACGCATGGTGGCGGCGGCAGCGAGGGTGCGCTCATTTTCAGAAATAACGTGTTTGCCACGTTTGCGTTTCAAATTCTTAAATGTCGGCAGAGATCAATCTCCAATCTCTAAATCCCCCAGTACGTCGGCCACCTCGTTTTCAAACGCCAACACCGGCTGCAGCAGCGCCCGCAGCGCCGCCCGGTCGGCCGGGATGTGATAATGCCACTGCATTTTACAGCGTTCGTGGAGGGTTGCCAGCCAAACGGCCGTTTCTCCCCCAAACACCGCCCCATACTGCCGCACCGCATCCAGCTTGGAGCGGCAGCGAATGCCCGTTGCCAGCAGCACCCGCACCGTCGCCCCCAGCAGCACCGTTTTTAGCAGTAACCGCGTGTCGGCCGGGGCGTAGCCAAAGAATTCGTCGTCGGGGTTGGGGTGGGTTAACGGCCAATGGAGCGTGGCGGGGGCACCGCGCAGTTCAGCGGCGTAGGCCATGAACCCCAATATTACGTCGCGGCGGAAATTTTCCAACGGCTCCCACGGCACCTGGTCACGAATGTCGCGGCCGGCCAATAGCACCGCGCTTTGTTTTAGGCCAGTGGCTCCCGTTTGGGTCAACTGCGCCAGGCAGGCAGGCTCCACATCCAGCGGCCACGCTCCCTGTGGCCACGCTCCCTGCCAACTGCGCCCCCAGGCGCGGCAGCGGTCGGCTTCGTCCTCCACAAACTCTCCGGCAAAGATGGGCAGCAAATCAAGGTCGCTCCCGGCAACCAGCGTGCCGTCTACGGCGCTGCCGGTGAGGTAGATGGCAAGGATGCGGTGGGGGAAAACGGCCGTTAATTCCCGCACCACCGCCGCCAACACCCTGTCTACAGCATCGTTGTGTGCCAAAAAAGCCAGTTCGAGCATACAAACAAGACACCCCTACCGGCCAACAACTGCAATTTCGCTAATGCTGCTTATCAACACATCCGAATGCTGCTGCAACACGGCCAAATCGCCTGCGCCGCCGCGCACGCCAATGCACCCCGCCACCCCCGCATTGCGCCCAAACACCATGTCGCTGGCGGTGTCGCCCACCATCAACATCCGCTGCGGCGACACGCCCAGCGTTTGCGCGGCGTGGTAGAGGCCATCGGGAGCGGGCTTGTTGGGCAATGGGTCGTCGCCACACACAACGGCCGTTACCCACCCCGCAATCCCCAACGCCGGCAGCTCCTCCAGCGTGGCGCGACGGTCATCGCTGGTAATGACGGCAATCTGCACCCCGGCCGCATGGAGCACCGCCACCGTCGCCGCCACGTCTCCCAACGGGCGCACCAACTGCGCCGAGGGAATAGCTTCGATGGTTTCACTAACGGCCGTTTGCACCAACCCCTCCGCCACGTGCCACGCCACCCCATGCTGATACAGCACCCCCGCCGCCAGCGTGTAGAGCTTGGGAATGGAAGCCACCGCCAGCGGGCTGTCATCCACCACCCGCTGGCTCGTCGGCTCATACCCCAGCGTCTGAAACAACGCCTGCCTCATCGTCGCCGAACCATCAGTGCGAGCAATGAGGGCATCTACCCAAAGCTGCGCCTTCTGCCCCCACAAATGATGAAAATCCAGCAGCGTCCCATCTTTGTCAAAAGCAATGGCATCTATGTCGAAAAAACGGCCGTTTACACTCACTTTTACCATCTTCTATCCTTGCATGGAATAGGACGCAGATTTACCCGATTTTCCTGATTATCAGGTTCATCAGGTAAATCTGCGTCCCATCTTCTTACTTTGTTCTAGCCATATATTGACAATTTAGAAGTTCAACTTCTGAGAGAAGTTGAACTTCTGAAACCGCAAAGTTATGTTTGATTGACCCCCTAATCTCCAATCCCTAATCCCCAATCTCCATCTTCTGCCCAAACGCCAGCAACTGCTCCCGAATCTGCCCTGCCGTTTGCTGCGCCACCTGCACCACCGCCGCTGGCTCCCCTGCCGGGAAGCGAAACGAGGGGCCAAACAGGGTAATGGAAGCCACCACCTCATCGGCACCATTCTGCACCGGAACCGCCAGCGCATTCAGCCCGGGGGCAAACTCCTCCAGCGACCAATCGTAGCCCGTTTCGCGGATGTGGCGCAGCCGCTGCCAAAGCTGGGCCGGGTCGGTGGGGGTACCGGGGCCATAGGGGGTTAACGGCCGTTTCAGATACCGCTCCACCTGCCTGTCCGGCCGCGCCGCCAAAAACAGCCGCCCCGATGTGACCACATGCAGCGGCAGCCGCGCCCCCGTCCAATCCTTCACCTGCACCGCCCCGTCATGGCGCACCTGGTCTACATAAAACGCTGAATCGCCATCGGGAATACACAGCCCCACATCCTCGCCAATTTGCTCCGCCAACCGCAGCAAAAACGGCCGCGCCAGCAGCACCAGATTTTGCTGAAACGGCAGCCGCACCACCAGCGACATCACGCCGCTGCCAATTTGGAAATAATCGTTTTTGTGGTGGCGAGAAACGGCCGTTAACCCCTCCAGCGTCCCCAGCAGCCGCGAAACCGTACTTTTCGGCAGCCCCACCCGCGCCGCAATCTCCGTCACCCCCAGCCCCTGCGGGTGCGCCGCGACGACATCCAGGATCGCAAACGCCCGCTCAATGGATTGAACGCTTGACATCGTTCCGCACCTCAGTACAATCCCGCATAATGGAACAGATTTAACAGGAGTTATACCCCCTTGTCAAGCAACACCTACCGCTTCATTCTTACCGGCGTCGGCAGCGTCGGCAAAGATTTATTACGCACCCTGCTGCAAAACGGCCGTTTGCTGGAACAGCACTATGGCCTCACCTTGCAGCTTGTAGGCGCAGCCGATTCCGGCGGCTTGGTCGCCAACCCCAATGGCCTGCACATGGCCGCGCTGTTGGCGCACAAGGAAAGCGGCCGCAGCGTCAGCCAATTCCCCGGCGGTCAGCCCGGCCTGCCCCCCACCGCCCTGTTTGACCTCGTAGAGGCGGATCTGCTGCTGGAAGCCACCCCAACCAACCTCCAAGACGGCCAGCCGGGGCTGGATTTGGTCAAAATGGGGCTGCAAAAAGGGATGCACACCGTGCTTGCCAGCAAGGGGCCGCTGGTGCTGGCCTTTGACGAGCTGGCCGCCCTCAGCGATTGGCGGCAGCCCGGCGCACCCGCCCTGCGCTTTAGCGGCGCGGTCGGCAGCCCGCTGCCATCGGTCAGCGTCGGTATGCGCGACCTGGCGGGGGGCCGCATTCGCCAAATTGAGGCGGTGGTCAACGGCACCACGCAAATGATTTTGCAGCTCATGGGCGAAGGGCAAAGTTACGCTGCCGCCCTGAAAGAAGCGCAAGCCAAAGGCATTGCCGAGCCGGATCCGTCGCTGGATGTGGACGGCTGGGACAGCGCCAACAAGCTGGTGATTTTAGCCAACACGGTGCTGCGCCAGCCCACTAAGCTGGCGGATGTGGCGGTGCAGGGCATTGGCGATGTGGCGCTGGATGACATTCGGGCGGCAACGGCGGCCGGTGGGCGAATGTCGCTGGTGGCAAAGGCGGTGTGGGAGGGGGAAAACGGCCGTTATTCCCTCTCCGTCGCCCCCGTTGCCCTTCCCCCCGACCATGACCTGGCTCGTCTCTACAACGACAGCATGGGCATCGTCTACGACACCGACGTGTTCGGCCGGCTCGCCCTGCTCTGCGCCAACCCCGGCATCGGCACCGGCGCCGCCATGATGAAGGATGTTATTGGCATTTTTGCCGGATAGAGGTTGGGGATTGGAGATTGGAGATTGATGAACCCTCATAATCTCCAATCTCTAATCTCCAATCCCTAATTAACCAACCCCATGAACCAAACCACCCCCATCCCCACCCCCCTCACCCTCCACACCGCCACCGTCCTGCCAGAATGGCTCGACTACAACCAGCACATGACCGAAGGCTTCTACGCCGTCGCCTTTTGCCAAGCCTCCGAAGCCTTTCTCGACTACCTCAACATTGGCCCCGCCTACCGCGAGCGCACCGGCTGCACCATCTACACCGTCGAAAGCCACCTCAACTACCTGCGCGAGCTAAAGCTGGGCGCACCGCTGCGCTTCACCACCCAGCTTTTGGGGCATGATGCCAAGCGAATGCACGTTTATCATGAGATGTTCCACGCCGAGCAAGGGTACTTGGCGGCAACCTTTGAAGTGATGATGGTACATGTAGACCAGCGGGTGGTGAAAACGGCTCCCATGCCGGAACCCGTGCTGGCGCATTTTGCCGCCATCCAGCAGGCACATGATGGCCTGCCCCAACCAAAATGGGTGGGGCGAACCATCCAATTATCGTAAAGACGCAAGATCTTGCGTCTCTACATCTCGTCCCACGGAGACCGTGGGGACAAGTTGGAGGTTATATTTCTATGCAAATCGGCGTTGTTTATCCCCAAACAGAATTTGCCAGCGATCCCACTGCCATTCGTGACTACGCGCAAGCAGTAGAAGCGATGGGGTATGAATTTGTGCTGGCCTATGACCATGTTTTAGGCGCCAACCCCGACCGCCCCGGCGGTTGGAGTGGGCCGTATACGCACAAATCGGCATTTATGGAACCGTTTGTGCTGTTTAGCTTTATGGCAGGAGCCACCAGTAAGCTGGGGTTTGCGACCGGCATTTTGATTTTGCCGCAGCGTGAGACGGCGCTGGTGGCTAAGCAGGCGGCGACGCTGGACGTGCTGTGCAACGGCCGTTTTCGGCTCGGCATTGGCGTAGGCTGGAACCCTGTCGAATACGCGGCTCTCAACCAAAACTTCCACACGCGGGGGCGGCGCGTCAATGAGCAAATCCAGTTGCTACGCGAACTGTGGACGCAACGGCTGGTGACGTTTAGCGGTGAATGGCACAACATTCCCGACGCTGGCCTGCTGCCCATGCCGGTGCAGCAACCCATTCCCATTTGGATGGGCGGCCACGCCGATGCGGTGCTGCGCCGCATTGCCCAAATGGGGGACGGCTGGATGCCGGGCTTCCGCGAGGCGTACCAAGCGCGGGAGCTGTTGGATAAGCTAGATGGGTTTTTGGCGGAAAACGGCCGTTCTCTCACCGACATCGGCATCGAACCCCGGCTGCACTATGGCGACGGCGACCTGGAGCGGCTGGGCAACACGGCGGCCGGCTGGCGTGAAGCCGGAGCCACCCACCTCAGCATCAACACCATGGACGCGGGCTGCACCACGCCTGATGACCATATTGCGGCGCTGCGTCGTTTTGCCGAGATTATTTTTTAGTTTCACGCAAAGCCAGATGGACGACGGACGACCGATGACAGACGACTAAAGAGTACCTTTTCTCCGTCCTCCGTCTTTCGTCCTTCGTCTGACACGATTTTGCGTGCATGAGCTTATGGAAATTCTAGGTGGTCCTCTCTTTGGCGTGGCTGGGGCAGGTGAATCGCACGGCCCGGCGGTGACAACGATTATTTTTGGCACGCCGCCCGGCTTAAAAGTGTCGCGGCAGCAGGTGCAGGCGTATTTGGACAGGCGGCGGCCGGGCAGCAACCGCCACGGCACGCCGCGCAATGAAAAAGACAAGGTCGTTTTTCTGTCTGGCCTCTACCAAGACGACCACGACGCGCTGACGGCGGGGCCGGTGATTCGCGTGGCGGTGGAGGGCAGCGACTTTGCCACGACGGGGTACGAGGAAGGGTACACCACCGGCGAGCCGATTAGCGCGATTGTGCTTTCCACCAGCAACAAATCGGCTCATTACCAGCAGTTTATGGGGGCGACAGGCGAGGTACGCCCCGGCCACACCGATTTGGTGAAGTACCACCAGTCGCGGGGGTTTGTGGACGTGCGCGGCGGCGGTCGCTCCAGCTACCGCTCCACCATTTCGGACGTGATTGGCGGTTCGGTGGCGCGGCTGTTTTTGCAGCAGACGTTTGGCACGGTCATTTTGTCGGCCATTACGCAAGTGGGGTCATTAAAAACGGAGCAAACGTTGAGCGGCTATTTTGCGCGGCTGCTGGCGGAAACGGGGGGGCAGCGGGTGGATGAGGGGGTATTAACGGCCGTTTCCCACCGCCTCGCCACGTCCGAAATCCACACCCTGGATGCCGAATTTGCCGAGGAAGCGGGGGAGCTGATCAAACAAACGCGCATTGAGGGGGATTCGCTGGGAGCGGCGGTGGAGGTCGTGGCGGTCAACGTACCAGCCCTGGTGGGCGACCCGCTGTACCAAAGCCTGAAGGTGCGGCTGATGGGAACATTAGGCGGGCTAAACGCGGCGCAGTCGTGTGAGGTGGGAGATGGAACGGCCGTTATTTCCCGGCGCGGCAGCGACAACAACGACCCCATTCGCAGCGGTGGCTACAAGAACAACAGCCACGGCGGGTTGATTGGTGGCATCACCACCGGCATGCCGCTGGTTTGTCGCGTCGGCTTCAAGCCCACCTCCACCATCGTCAAGCCGCAGCAGTCGGTGCGGAAAAACCTGGAAGAAATTGATTTTCTGCTGGATAAAGGTCGCCATGACCCGTGCGTAGGGGTGCGGGCGGGGGTGACGCTGGAGTCGCGCCTTGCCATTGAGCTGCTCAACGCGGTGCTGATGCACCAAAGCCGCAGCGTCAACCCAACTCACTTTCAGCTTTTTTAATGAGGCGCGGAAAATGCGGATTCAGGCAAACTCGCTGTTTCAGGCGTGAATTTTGCGTGAATCTTGCCGCGCCTGCCCCATTTTTCCCCACAAGGTCATCCTCCCTCTTTCCTATTGTAGTACATCGGGGGCATGGTGGAAAAACGGCCGTTGCGTATAGTTTGCCACATTGACCTGGCGCAGCAAGTAAGCCCTCACCCAAGTCTGTCAAAATTTAAGCTGCGTTTAACATTTTTTAGTATCGGCTTAACACGGTGTTTTCTCATTTTGCTATCATCACAAGCGTTGAGGCTCACCACTTCGAAAGAGATTTAAAGGATTTAAAAAATGCAATCGGTACAAAATTTGGTTCAGAAAAACTTGTTTTCTTTGTTGCTCCTGGTGACAGCAGGTGGTTTTGCCATGCTGCTCGTCGAATTGATCCTCATGGGGCATACCTCCGGCTCACAGTTAGTTGCCGTCGCGGCATCGGCGGTTGGAATGGGGCTGGCACTTGCGGGGATTATTGCCAAAGGCAGTTTTCGCTATTTACTTGTGATCTTATTTCTCATCCTGTCCGCTTCAGGGCTTTATGGCACACTGGAACACACCGAAGGGCGCGAACATCGGGCGCAGGAAGTCCAGGGTTTGACGATTACTGTCACTGGTGGCGATGAAGAAGGTGAAAAAACAGAAGCCGAGCATAACTCAAAACCAGCTGCGGATGAAGAGGGCGAAGATATTGGTGAGGAGTTGGTTGATGAGTTTACTCAATTCCCTCCCCTGCTCTCCCCGCTTGGCCTGAGTGGGTTTGCCGCCCTGGGTGCCATCATTTTACTGGGCAAGAAAGATGAAAAGTGGGCTGCTTAAGCAATACCAGCCCGTAAAAAGTATTCACCCACCGGGTTCGTTCGTTAATAACCCGGGATTTAGAAGTTCAACTTCTGTAGAGAAGTTGAACTTCTGGAACTGCAAAGTTATTTTTGATTGAACCCATAATATCAACACAATAATCTCGGCCTCACCAGGGCGCGGAAGAAAATATATCTTCCGCGCCCTGTTTTTTTGCATTTTTGGCTCTAACGTCGTTCAATAGACGGGATGAGGCAAAGCATATGAGAATTCCACGCAAATATATTGGCCTGCTGGCCGTTATCATTTTGTTCGCCCTCGTTTGGTCGCGGCTGCACATTGCCATTGTCATCCCGCTATCGCTGGGGCAAGCTATCCTCCTGTTCACCATTTTGGCTTTTGTCATTTTTTTGGCGATTGATCATTTGATTAATCGTTCATAATTGATGGAGATTGGAGATTAGAGATTGTGAAGGTTCATTAATCTCCAATCTCCAATCCCGTCTCTGCCACCAAGGAATTTCCATGACTAACTGGGACGAAATCCGCGCCTATTTTCCTGCTTTGGAGCGAAATGTGTATTTGAATACGGCTGGAGGGGCGCCGCTGTCGGTGAAAACGGCCGTTTCCGCCAAACAATATTACGACGAAGGCAGTCAATACGGCGAAGCCCGCTGGAACGACTGGCTGGCTCGCGTTGAAGAAACCCGCACCCTCGTCGGCAGCTTCATCAACGCCCCCGCCGCCGACATCGCCTTCCTGCCCAACGTCACCCTCGGCCTCAACATCGCCGCCCAACTTTTTGCTGGCGAAGGCGAAGTCGTCAGCTTTGACAAAGAATTTCCCTCCGTCACCCTGCCGTGGCTGGCGCAAAAATACCCTGTGCGGCTGCTGCCCACCGCCGCCGACGGCTCCGCGCCGCTGGAAACCGTGGCCGAAGCCCTCACACCGGCCACCAAAGTGCTGGTTCTCAGCCACGTACAGTACGCCACCGGCTACCGCCACGACCTTCACGCCCTGGGCGAGTTGTGCCGCGAACGGGGGGTGCATCTGGTCGTGGATGCTACCCAATCGCTGGGAGCCTACCCCATTGACGTAGCGGCTACACCGGTCAGCATTCTCACCTTTAGCGGCTACAAATGGCCGACGGCCGGCTACAACGCTGCCGCCATGTACATTCCCCAATCGCTGCTGGCGCAATACAGCAGCCCAGTGGCCGGGTGGCGCAGCGCCCGCAACATGTATGCCATGCGTAACGACACGCTCGATTTGGCCGACACCGCCCGCGTTTTTGAAACGGGGCATCCCCCCTTCCCCGGTGTCTTTGCCCTGAAGGGGGCGCTGGAACTGCTGACGGAAATTGGCATGGGCAACATCACGGCGCGTATCATTGCCCTCAACGACCATCTCCACGCCGCCTGCGCCGCGGCCGGCCTGTCAGTCTATTCCACCCGTGACCCGCACCATCGTTCAGGGATTTCGATGGTGGCAGCAGCCGACCCGCCAGCAGTGGCGGCCGAACTCGCCAAACGCAACATCATCGTTTCCGCACGCGGCCAGGGGCTGCGCGTCTCCCCCCATTTTTACAACACGATGGAGGAGATTGATCGGTTTGTTGAAGTTTTGTCAGTAATCAGTAAACAGTAATCGGTAGACTGATTACCGATTACCGATTACCGATTACTGGTTACTGGTTATTGAAGATGGACATGACAACTTCTGCGACAATCGTCGAACAACTCACCCGCTTGAGTGCTTTCCCGCGTGACAAAAACGGCCGTTCTCTCGTCCCCGATGACCTGCTGGAGCGGATGAAGCTTGTCACCACCGAAGAAGCGTGGGTCGTGCTGCGAAAGCACGGCTACCACAACCAATTTGAAGGCAACTGGTTCCAAACCCACCCCGACCGCATCCTCGTTGGCCGCGCCGTCACCGCCATGATGCTCCCCTACCGCCCCGACTTCCACGATTTGGTGGAAGAGACGGGTAAGGCCGAAGGACGCATCGGCGGGCAAAACTCCTGGGTCATTGACACGCTGGAGAAAAACGACGTGATGGTGGTGGATATGTTTGGCAAAATCAAGGACGGCACCTTTGTCGGCGACAACCTCTCCACCTCGCTGCAAAAGCGCACCCAGGCGGGCGCGGTGCTGCACTGCGGCATTCGGGATTTTCAGGGGGTGCGCGAGCTGGACAACGTTGCCATCTTTTGCCGGGGGCTGGACCCCAGCGCCATTGCCGATGTCACCCTGGCCGGGATCAACCTGCCCATCCGTATTGGTGCCGCCACCGTGCTGCCCGGCGACGTGGTGCTGGGAACGCCCACAGGGGTGATTTTTATCCCAGCGCATCTGGCGCAAGAAGTGGTGGAAAGCTCGGAAGATGTGCGCGTGCGCGACACCTTTGGCAAGCTGCGCCTCAGCCAGGGGCGCTACACCCCCGGCGAAATTGACCGGGTGTGGAGCGCAGAGATTGAGGCGGATTTTCAGGCGTGGAAAAGAGAGCAGAAATAGGAGAATTATGAATTATGAATTATGAATTATGAAGGGGGAGGGATGCGGCGTGGTGTTAGTAGCAAACACATGTGAATGTAGTAAATGTCGCCAAGGATTCTACTCCTCGCTCGTATGCCGCTGCGCTAAAAATCGAGTTATGGAAACCTCAACTACGGGGCTACAAATTCATAATTCCTAATTCATAATTCATAATTTCCCATTTTTTAAGGAGTGTTTTGATGCCCCAAACCCATTATCGAACGTGTAACCTGTGCGAAGCGATGTGCGGGCTGGAGATCAGCTATGAGGGGGAGCGGATTTTGTCCATTAAGGGGGACAAAGCTGACGAATTTAGCCGGGGGCACATTTGCCCGAAGGCGGTGGCACTGCAAGACATTTACCACGACCCCGACCGGCTAAAACGGCCGTTACGACGCACAAACGACGGCTGGGAGGAAATCGGCTGGGACGAAGCCTTTGACGAAGTGGTTGCCAATTTGCAGCGGGTGCAGGCGGCGCACGGCAACAACGCCGTGGGAGTGTATGCGGGCAACCCGACTGTCCACAATTATGGCAGCATGTTGTTTGGCCCGCCTTTTATTCGCGCCCTGCGGACGCGCAGCCGCTTTTCCGCTACCTCGGTAGACCAACTGCCACACCATTTTGCCGGACTCCATATGTTCGGCCACCAGCTTTTGCTCCCCATTCCCGATATTGACCGCACCGATTTTATGCTGATTTTGGGGGCCAACCCAATGGCTTCCAACGGCAGTATTATGACGGCGGCGGGGGTGGAGAACCGGCTGCGGGCGATTCAGGAGCGGGGCGGAAAGTTTGTGGTGGTGGATCCGAGGCGGACGGAAACGGCCGTTAAAGCCGACACCCACCTCTTCATCCGCCCCGGCAGCGATGCCCTGCTGCTGGCCGCCCTCGTCCACACCATTTTCGCCGAAAACTTGGCCGACTTGGGGCGGCTGGCGACGTTTACCGATGGGGTGGAGGCACTACAAACGGCCGTTTCCCCCTTCTCCCCCGACGCTGTAACCACGGCCACCGGCATTCCGGCGGAGCAGATTCGGCAGTTGGCAAGGGAGTTTGCGGGGGCAAAAACGGCCGTTTGTTACGGTCGCATGGGGGTTTCTACCCAACCCTTCGGCGGCCTTTGCCAATGGCTCATCAACGCCCTCAACATCATCAGCGGCAACTTCGACGCCCCCGGCGGGGCAATGTTTACCCTGCCAGCCGTGGACGTAGTGGGGCTGACAACGATGATGGGGCGCACTGGCGCAAACGGCCGTTGGCACAGCCGCGTCCGCCAACTCCCCGAATTCAACGGCGAGCTGCCCGTGGCGGCCATGGCCGAGGAAATTTTGACCGAAGGCGAAGGGCAAATCAAAGCCCTGGTGACAATGGCTGGCAACCCCGTTTTGTCCACCCCCAACGGCAGCCAGCTTGACCAGGCGCTGGCCGGGCTAGACTACATGGTCAGCATCGACATCTACCTCAACGAAACCACCCGCCACGCCAACATCATTTTGCCCCCGGCCACCGGGCTAGAAACCGACCAGTACGATGTGGTGTTCCACATGTTTGCTGTGCGCAACAGCGCCAAATACTCTCCCGCTCTCTTCTCTCCCGCCGAGGGGATGAAACAAGATTGGGAGATTTTGCGCGAACTGCGGCTGCGGCTGGAGGCCACTAACTCCAAACAGCGGCCACCTTCCAAATTTGACCTAGAGCGGCGTCTGCGCCCCGACCAGATCATTGACCTGGGGCTGCGTTTTGGGCCGTATGGCAGTTGGGGTGGCAAGAAGCAGCGGGATGAAAAGGGCAACGGGCTGACGGTGCGCCGTCTGAAAAGCCAGCCCCACGGGGTAGACCTGGGGCCACTGCGCCCTTGCCTGCCGTGGCGACTAGCAACGGCCGATAAACGCATCCAGCTTGCCCCAGAACCGATGCTGGCGGATTTGCCCCGGCTGGGGCGGTGGCTGGATGAGGCATCGGCCAACGGAGCGCACCTAACGCTGATCGGTCGGCGTGACCTCCGCAGCAACAACTCCTGGATGCACAACAGCCCCCGGCTGGTGCGCGGCAAAAACCGCTGCACGGTACTGATCAACCCCGCCGATGCCGCCCCGCGCCACATTGCCGACGGTGACGAAGTGGAGGTTTGCTCGCGGGTCGGTGCGGTGCGGCTCCCCGCCGAACTCAGCGGCGACATCATGCCCGGCGTAGTTTCCATTCCCCACGGCTGGGGGCATGGACGCAAGGGGGTGCAAATGCAAACTGCCCAGACCCACGCGGGAGTTAGCCTGAACGATCTGACGGATGATCATTTGCTTGATACACTTACCGGGAACGCTGCTTTTAGCGGGGTTGCGGTAGACATTGCTGCTATTAAGTGATGGTTTAGAAACAAGTTGAGTCAGAAAAAGTTGAGCCAGAAGTTCAACTTCTCAGAAGAAGTTGAACTTCTACATCACTATCAAGTGACAGCTTGCGGCAAAAACCATGCTCTTTGTCACCTGTCGCGCCGCTTGCACGCGCTAAACTCGGTTTTTGGATAGATAATTAACCTTTTTAGCAGGCGTTTGTTTCTAATTTGTAACTATTCAGGTGTCATACCCCCATTTTCATGGGGGCAGGCTCCGCATAGGCGGGTATCCATCTTCAGGGCAGGCAATAATTACACATACCTTATTCGCCCTGTCATTGGGTTTAACGAAACAACTTCGAAAAGAATTGGAGAATTCGACTTTGCTATTGTTCCTGGCTCGTAATGGAGGCAATAATGAAAATTTTTATCAAGTTTATTCAATTGGCCACTGCCATTACAATGCTTGGGTCTATAACTGGTTGCAATGTTCAGAGGGTTGCAATGAATATAACACCAACAATTGTTGAATCTACTGTAGAAGCCCCTCTACAACCTACTGTTACCCTGCAAATTGATAAATCACAAAATATTTCATCAGGTCTACCACCTGATACTAAAATCACGCTTGGTGCTGATTTAATTGATACAAAATGGCGATTAGTCGAGTTAAACGGAGAGCCGTTTCCAGAGGACATGCGACTAACCTTATTTCTTACACCAGAAAACGTTCACGGATATACAGGGTGTAATAATTGGGAAATTTGGGGAACATTGACGGCTCAAAGCGGGGCAATCTTTACCAATTTGAAAATCATTATGGACACTGAGGGGTGTGTTTATCCTGAATTAGAAAAGGAATTTGCTTTTGCATTCACAGAAGCCACAACTTATTCTTTACAGGATAATCTATTATATCTTCAGAGTGATAATGGGGATCAACGAATTACATTTTCTCCGCTTGAGGATTAAATTGACAGGTAGCGCACAAGGCTTAGAAACTGTTTAAAAATGCAAAAAGCCCCAATTGGTGTTCCAATTAGGGGCATTATGAAATACATACACAGACAAGCATATCAGAGTGACCTTAAAGATCAAGAATGGAAATGGCTCAAAAAGTTCTTACCCGCTCCTAGCACCAAAGGAACACGCGGACGACCTCAGGAATGGTCGTTGCGAGAAATTGTCAATGCGCTCCTTTACCTGTTGCGCACAGGGTGCCAATGGCGGATGTTGCCCCACGATTTGCCGCCCTGGCCAACGGTCTATCACCATCATCGTAAATGGCAGTCAAGCAAAACATGGGAAAAGGTTAACCGCCTCCTGAGCCAAGAGGTACGCCAGCAAGCTGGCCGTGAAACGACACCCAGTGCCGCGATTGTGGACGCGCAATCGGTGAAAACGACCTTGGTGAAAGGAAAACGAGGGTATGATGCAGGCAAGAAAGTCAATGGACGCAAGAGACATCTGATAGTAGATACGATGGGGATGGTCTTGCTGGTCCTCGTCACAGCAGCCAACGTACAGGACAAGGCAGGTGGTAAGCTGTTGCTCACCCGACTACAGCAACAGGTGGCTTTACCCCGCTTGCAACTCATTTGGGCTGACGGCGGATATGATGGGCAGCCTTTTGTGGCCTGGGTGAAGGCGACGTTTGGCTGGATTTGGGAGGTCGTCAAACGCAACGCTGATCTTAAAGGGTTTCATGTCTTACCCAATCGTTGGGTAGTTGAACGAACATTCGGCTGGTTAAACAATTACCGTCGGTTGAGCAAGGATTATGAAGAGCTATTTGATACCAGCGAGACCTTTATTTACTTGGCAATGTCCCATATCATGGTACGCAGATTGGCTCGAACTAATCGGTTCGAGAAGTAGAATTATTTTTCAAACAGTCTCTTAGAGTGGGCGGGCAAGATTGTGGCTTTTTCAAGTATTGGATGAACCGCAAAGGACTCTTGCAGCCCGCCCGCTGCTCAAACAGACGTAATATGTGCAAACGCTTATTTAGAATGTGAACCAAGCGTTTGCATCATCATTGGAGAACAATATGGAATTTCCCACGAACCTACAGCACACAAATATTAAAAATTGGCTTCAGGAAATGGTGGCTCTTTGCCAGCCGGACGCAGTTTATTTTTGCGATGGCTCGGCTGAAGAGTACCAGACGATGGCGAATACCCTGGTTGCCAGCGGCACGTTTATTAAGCTGAATGAGACGCTGCGGCCAAACAGCTTTTTGGCGCGTTCGGATCCTGGCGATGTGGCGCGGGTGGAAGACCGCACCTTTATTTGCAGCTTGAGCAAGGAGGATGCGGGGCCGACGAACAACTGGGTTGACCCGAAGGAGATGCACGCGACGCTGGACGGGCTTTTTGCGGGGTCTATGCGTGGGCGGACGATGTATGTGGTTCCGTTTAGCATGGGGCCGCTGTCGTCGCCGCTGGCGCAAATTGGCATTGAGCTGACGGATTCGGCGTATGTGGTGGTGAATATGCACATTATGACGCGGGTGGGAACGGCCGTTTGGGATGTTCTCGGCACCGACGGCGATTTTGTTCCCTGCGTCCATTCCGTGGGCGCTCCGCTGGAACCGGGGCAGGAAGATGTGGCCTGGCCGTGCAACAAGGACAACAAATACATCGTCCACTTCCCCGAAGAACGCGCCATTTGGTCCTATGGCAGCGGTTATGGTGGCAACGCCCTGCTGGGCAAAAAATGCCTCGCCCTACGCATCGCCTCCAAAATTGCCCACGATGAAGGGTGGCTGGCCGAACACATGCTCATTCTGGGAGCCGAAGACCCTGACGGGGAAAAAACCTACGTTGCGGCCGCCTTCCCCAGTGCCTGTGGTAAAACCAACTTTGCCATGCTGGCTCCGCCGGAAGGGATGGCAGGGTGGAAAATTACCACCGTTGGTGATGATATTGCTTGGATTAAACCCAACGACCAAGGTGAGCTTCGTGCCATCAACCCGGAAATGGGCTTTTTTGGCGTAGCACCCGGCACCTCCTATAAAACCAACGCCAGTGCGATGGAATCGTGCAGCCGCAACGCCATCTTTACCAACGTGGCGCTGACTCCTGAGGGGGATGTGTGGTGGGAAGGAATGACGGATGAGCCACCGGCTTCGGCCATTGACTGGCTGGGGCAGGCGTGGACACCCGGCAGTGGGCGCAAGGCGGCTCACCCCAATGCACGCTTCACTGCTCCCGCCAGCCAATGCCCCGTTATTGACCCGGAATGGGAAAATCCGGATGGGGTACCGATCAAGGCGATTATTTTTGGCGGACGGCGCAGCGACACCATTCCGCTGGTTTACCAGGCGTTTAACTGGCAGTACGGGCTATATGCTGGCGCAACGCTGGGGTCGGAAACGACGGCAGCGGCGACGGGGGCGGTCGGCCAGGTGCGTCGTGACCCGCTGGCGATGCTGCCGTTTGCTGGCTACCACATGGCAAGCTACTTTAACCATTGGCTCCGTTTTGGCCGGACGATTCCCAACCCTCCCCGTATTTTCTGTGTGAACTGGTTCCGCAAGGATGAAAACGGCCGTTGGCTGTGGCCGGGCTTTGGCGAAAACATGCGCGTTCTCAAATGGATCATCGAACGTGCCCACGGCCATGCCGTGGCCGTGGAAAGCCCCATCGGCTGGATGCCCCGCTACATTGACTTCGATTGGAGTGGCTCCGATTTCACCCACGAAGAATTCCAGGCCGTTATGTCGGTTGACGTGGAAAGGTGGAAAGAAGAGGTCGTTTCTCACGAAGCGCTCTTTGTCAAGCTATATGACCGGCTGCCCAAAGAGCTGATGGCAATCCGCGAGCTGCTGCTGTCCAACCTGTGGCGCTCGCCGGCCTACTGGGAATTCCATTAGATCTCATTTGGTCAAGATTATAAATACCCGGCCTCGTTTTAAGGCCGGGTATTTTTTTTGTCAGTTTTTTGCCACCATGTTATGCTTACTCAATAGTTCGAGGAGTTGTCAGATGAAAAACAAACATTTGAAAAGCCAGTGGATCATTGTATTTATTTTGCTACCGCTGCTCCTGTGGGCAAGTATTCCATTAACGCAGGCCAGCCCCCCGCCGCCAGCCGTCCCCAATATTGTGGGTGGTGAAGATGCCCTGCCTGGTGACTGGCCGTGGCAGGTGGCATTGGTTAATAGTGGAGCTGTTGATCTCTACAACAATCAATTTTGTGGTGGGTCGCTCATTCATCCCTATTGGGTATTAACGGCCGCCCATTGTGTGGAAGGAGTCACCCCTGCAATGATTGACATTGTGGCTGGCATTCAAAACCTGGCAACGCCGGAAGCAGGGTTTCAGCAGCGAACGCTGACCACCATCACCATGCACCCCGATTATGACCCTGTTACAGCCGACAACGACATTGCCCTACTACGGTTGACCGAACCGGTTACGCTGGGGCCAACGGCCGGGGGACTAGAAGTTGCTACGATTGCCTTGCCCGCCGCCGATGTGGGTAATTTGACCGGGGAAAACGCCACTATCACTGGCTGGGGCAACACGCTGGCGCAACCTGAGCCTGGTGGCTACAGCTTTCCGGCACAGCTCCAGCAGGTTGAAGTACCCATTGTGTCCAATGTAGCCTGCAACGCTTCCTATAATGGTGATATCACCGACAATATGCTGTGCGCCGGGCTGTATGAAGGGGGAAAAGATTCTTGCCAGGGAGACAGTGGGGGGCCGCTGGCGTGGTTTGACACTACCAGCCAAAGCTGGCAGCAGGCAGGGGTGGTGAGTTGGGGTGAAGGGTGTGCGGCACCGGGCTTCCCCGGTGTCTATAGTCGTGTTTCTCGCTTTACGGATTGGATTGAAGCGAAGATGAATATCCCAACGGCCGTTTTTCACAAAACCGCCTCATCATCCACCATCACCCCCGGCAGCAGCATCACCTACACGCTGACTTATGACAACATCGGTACCGTACTGCTGCCCAGTCAAACAATGACCGACACCATTCCGGCCGGCACCAGCTATGTAGCTGGCTCCATCAGCGGCAATGGGGTGATTAGCGACGGGGTTGCCCAATGGAGTGTGCCGCCACTGGACGCAAACGGCCGTTTTACCGCTACCCTTGCCGTACGCCTCGACAACCAATACCCTACCTCCACCCTTGTGGTAAACGATAATCTGGAAAACGACATCACACATTGGGATGTTGCCCATGACCCCAACAGTGCCAACGTGGACTGGCAACTGGTAGACACCTACCCACATTCACCAATCCATAACTGGTTTGCCCCCAACCTTGCAGAAATCAGCGACCAATACCTGCTGCTCTCTGTTCCCCAGCCTCTTGGCAACAACTTTGCCCTTAGCTTTTGGCACGCTTATAACCTTGAAGCCAATTATGACGGTGGCGTAGTGGAAATCTCCAACGACAACGGCAGCACCTGGGCGGATTTAGGCACCTCCTTCATCCTCAACGGCTACAGTAGCGCCATTGACCCTGATTGGGATAACCCACTCGCCGGCCGCTCTGCCTTTACGGGCTACAGCCTAAAATACCAAGAGAGCCAAATTGATTTGGCCGCCTTTGCCGGGCAAACCGTACAAATCCGCTTTCGTTTGGGAACCGACAGCCTTGTTTCAGCTGACGGCTGGTATATTGATGATGTTGTTGTTGGCTCGATTTCTACGCTCAACAACACCGCTTATGTGGCTTCAGGGCAAGCCAGTAATGAAGTCCGCACCCTTGTTCTGCCTGGGCCACAACCCTTTTTTGACATTTACCTGCCGCTTGTTCGGAATCAGTAAGATAAAATGGGGTTTTTTAGAAAACGGCCGTTTTCTTAAGAAACATTTTAATGGTTTTAGTGTATAGTACTAAAGTACTACCCAAGTACACTGTGTAGATCAATTTTCTGGTTATAAAGATAGCCAGCCTGAGAGCCAAAGGTCTACCATCCACCCCGCCCGATCCCCAAATCGTGGCGGGGTGATTTTATTTTCGGCAACATTCCCGCAAACAAACGGCGCTCGCCGGGCAAAAAAATTATGATAGCCGTCTCATTTTTACGCCTTTCCAAAGAAATGGACTAAAATAAGCAGTAAACGTCTTAACCAAACATTAATAAGGGATTGGCGATTAGGGCATTTCTCTAATCGCCAATATCCGGGAAAATGTCTGTTTATCCCTTTACAGGGTATATCTACCATTTACTACCTGCAACTGATATGAGGAGAACCAGCTTATGAACAACCGTGATGACATTCCCGAAGTCTTCCGTCGGGCAATGGAGGAAGCGGGTTGGGATCGAGATGAGCATGGAGGGGACGGAAACGGCCGGCCGCCCTTGCAAAATCCGCTCAGCAATCCCCGCTTTACCCGTATGCTTTGGCTTATTGGGATCTTGCTGGTTTTGCTGTTTAGCTTTAGTTGGTTTGTCAACACCTACACCGAATGGCTGTGGTTCAACAGCGTCCAATATAGCAACGTGTGGCTGCGGCAATGGACGATTTGGCTGATTGTTTTTGGAGCAGGTTTTGTCGTCGCCACTGGGACACTGTTAATCAATTTCCGCCTCGCCCGCCGTAAAGCCATTCAGGAAACTTCGCCCTTTCTACCCCAATTTCTCAATTTGCGCGGGGTTCCTTGGCTACTCAATGGCATTGCCGTGGTATTGGGGTTTTTGTTTGCCGCTGCTGTTGGCAATCAATGGCTCGACTTTCTCCGCCAGGCCTACCGCGTCCCCTTTGGCCTGGCCGACCCTATTTTTAACCTCGACGTTAGCTTTTATCTTTTCGACCTACCCATTTACAACTTTCTGCATGGTTGGGCCATGGCTCTGCTCTTTGTATCCTTGCTAGGCGTCATTCCCATCTACGTCATTAACCATCTGCCTGATATTCAAACGGGGGCGTGGGAGCCGCTTAAGCAAGTTCATTTCCGCCGCCATGTGGCCTTTCTAGGGGGCATATTCCTGCTTATTTGGGCAGGCGGCTATATTCTGGATTTGCTGGGGATGCTGTATTCGCCGCGAGGGGTGGTGTTTGGTGCCAGCTACACCGATATGTTTGCCTCGCGCTATGGGCTGTATGCACAGTTTATCTTTATGGTGCTGGCAGGGTTGTCGCTGCTGCTGTTGATGTTTCGGGTGAGTTTACGGCCGTTAATTGCCACCGCCGCCCTTTGGCTGCTCTCAACTATTCTCATTGCCGGGCTATATCCGGGCATTTTGCAGCGGTATGTGGTGGAGCCAAATGAAATTGATCGGGAACGGCCGTATATTGCCTACAACATCGAATTTACCCGCCGCGCCTTTGACCTGGACAAAATTGAAACGCGCCAGTTTGCCGCCACCGGCACCATTGACAGCCAAAAAGTAGCTGCCAACCGCGAACTGTTCAACAACATTCGGCTGTGGGATTATCGGCCGTTGCAATCCACCTACGAACAGCTTCAGGCACTGCGACCCTACTATGAATTTAGCGGCATTGACATTGACCGTTACGAAATTAATGGACAAATACGGCAGGTGATGCTGGCCGGCCGTGAACTGGACAAAACCAAGTTGGCGGCTCCCTCGTGGGTCAACCTGAATCTGGAATTCACCCACGGCTACGGAATTGTTATGAACCCCGTTGACCGCTTTACGCCCGACGGGCAGCCTGAATTCTTTATCCAGGATTTGCCGCCCAAGAGCAATGTGGATCTTGAGGTCACGCGCCCGGAAATTTATTATGGCGAGCAAACCAATGACATTGTTTTTGTCGGCAGCGGGCTAGAGGAATTTAGCTATCCCAGCGGCAACCAGAATGTGTACAGCAGCTATGAGGGCAGCGGCGGCGTGCTGCTGGATTCGCTTTTCAAGCGCATTGCCTTTGCCCTGCGGCTGAGTGATGCCAATGTGCTGCTGAGTAATGAGATTGACAATGGTACGCGGGTGCAAATGCACCGCCAGATTCGCAACCGGGTGCGGGAAATTACGCCGTTTTTGGTGATGGATAGTGACCCGTATCTGGTGCTGGTAAACGGCCGTTTAATCTGGATGCTCGACGCCTACACCCTTTCCGCCAACTTCCCCTACGCCACCCCCACCAGCAACGGCTTCAACTACATCCGCAACGCCGCCAAAATCACCATTGATGCCTACAACGGCACCGTTACCTACTACCTGGCCGACCCCAACGACCCGCTCATCCAAGCCTATAACGCCGCCTTCCCCGGTGTCTTCCACGATCTCAGCGAAATGCCGGCCGATCTGCAAACCCACATCCGCTACCCCGAAGACCTGTTCCGCGTGCAAACCCAGCAATATCTCACCTATCACATGACCGACGAGCGGGTCTTCTACAACAAGGAAGATTTGTGGCAGCTACCCACCGAAATCCTGACCGACAGCGAGCAGGCACTGGAACCCTACTACGTCATCCTGCCGCTGCCGGGCGAAACCACCCCGGAATATCTGCTCATCCAGCCTTACACTCCCGCCGAGAAAAAGAACATGGTAGCCTGGCTGGCCGCCCGCAACGACCCGCCCAACTACGGCCAACTGATTGTTTATGAACTGCCCAAGCAGGAACTCATCTTTGGCCCCATCCAAATTGAGGGGCGCATTGACCAGGAACCTTCGATTTCGCAGCAGTTCTCGCTGTGGGATCAGCGCGGTTCGCAGGTCATTCGCGGCAATTTGCTAGTAATCCCGTTCCAGGATAGCTTCCTTTACGTGGAGCCGGTTTATCTGCTTTCAGAAACAAGTGCTCTGCCGGAACTGAAGCGGGTGATTGTGGCAAATAATTCCGAAGTGGCAATGGAGGAAACGCTGCAAGCGGCGTTAGCATCGCTAATTCAGGGAGATGCAGATGAAGCGGCGGCGGTGGCAAATGCAGCGGCAGCGGATGCAGCGGCAGCAGCAGCACAGGCAGGGGGAGAAACGGCCGTTTCTCCCGAAACCGATACCACTACCATCACCGTCCCCGAAGGCAGCATTACAGGAGCCGCCGAACTGGATACCCTGGTGCAAAACACCGTCCAGTCAGCCAACAACCACTTCCTGGCCGCCGAAGCCGCCCAACGCGAAGGCGACTGGGCTACCTATGGGGCTGAACTGGAAGCACTACGCGCTGATTTGGAGCTGTTAGGCCAATTAACTGGCGGCACACAACCATAAGACCATTCCTGGAGGTTAGAGATTGGAGATTGGAAACCAATCATCAATCTCCAATCTCCATTCAGGAATGGAAATTAAACAACTTGCCCATTTAGAAGTTCAACTTCTCTCAGAAGTTGAACTTCTAGCGTAATTTATGCAATCCTCAATAACTTTGCAGTTCCAGAAGTTCAACTTCTCTCAGAAGTTGAACTTCTAAATCCCAAGTTATTTTTATTCCCGCATTAACGGCAGCGGGTTAATCACCGCCTTCTCCGGCGCATCGGCACTAATACGCAGCGCCCCATCAATCGCCACATCCCGATACCCCCTGGCAACCGCCACCAACCCATACGCATTCCCCTTGGGCAACTGCTTGGGCAGCGTAAAACGGCCTTGCTTGTCGGTACGTGCCGATGTAAGCGACATTTCCTTATCTTGCCGCTGCACAAAGTCGTTGGCACGAACGCCGGGCTTTAGCACAATCAGCAGTGCCCCTTCAATGCCACGCCCGGTGTATTGATCAACAACCTGACCCGAAATCTCAATATCGGTATCGTCAACCACCTGACCTACCATCACCTTGCCCTCGGCCAAAATCTGGGTGCGATAGGTCACGGCGAGGTGGTATTCGCCATCTGGCAAATAGCCCTGGTTGGACGAAAGCGACAGCACCTTGCGCCCACGCGGACCATCTTCCCACTTCCCTTCCAGCTTTTGCACCACCTGCCCGTTCACCGACCATACCTGCCCCCAAAGGGTGCTGTTACGCATACCATCAAAATCAAAGCTAACAAAAAGCTGGCGCAGCTTGCTAACAATGGCATTGGTGGGGTTGATCGGCCGGCCGTCACTGGCAACACGGCTGCTAAAAGCTAAATTCGAGATGGTGGGGGCAGCTACGGCCGGCTTTGGTGCGGCTGGTTTGGGTGGGGTAGGTTTTGTGGGCGTAGTGGCAGGGCGAGTTGGTGCCGTACTGCGGCCGCTGGGGGCGGGCTTGCTGGCAGCCGGAGCCGCAGCACGACCAGCGGTGATGTTGATACCAGCCTTTTGCAGCAGCGGCCTGGCAAGGTTAACCGGGCGCAACCCGTTGATAAAACCACCAATTGCCATAGGGGTATCACGCTGGTCAATGCGGCCATCCCGGTTGGTGTCCACCACGGGACGAGCGTCTACGGGGGTAATGCCAGCCCCAGCAGCGGCCTGGGTAGGAATACCAACGAGTTCGCCATCGGAATTAACGGCCGTTCCCCCACTATTCCCACCCGCAATCGTCGCATCCGTCTTAATCCAGGCACGCCGCGCCTGAATCGGCTTTTCACTGGTAAACCCAGCCACACTGCCGCTGGTAAACGTCACCGTCTCGCCGCCAATTCCCGGAAAACCAAAAATTGACAGCATATCGCCCAATTCCAAACTATCCGAATCGCCAATCTGTAACGCAGGCAAATTCAACTTGCGAATGGGCTTCCGATCTAACCCCTCCACAATTCGCAGCACCGCTATATCCAGTTCCGGTGCCTGTACCACAATTTCCGCAAAATAGCTCAACACCGGCGGCTCGTCAGACCGTTCGGTAATAGCAACCCCCAACCTGTCGGCCTGCGGCGCGGGCATTCCCATAGCCCTGGGGTTAGCCACGTGGCAGTTGGTTAAAATAATCCCACTGGGGTCAATAATCGTCCCCGACCCCGTCCAGACCGAGGACATATTGCCAAAGAGTTGCTGCTGCAAGGCCACAATCTGAACAACGGCCGGCAGCACCGCCTTGATCACATCTCGATCAGCATGTTCAGCAGGTGAAGAATGTGACATCATACCCTCCTTTCCAATCACAACTCCCTATCAATCTTCCCAACTATCCAGTAGATGATCCAGCCCACTCTTCTGCCTGGCAGCACGTCGCCCAGTCGCTGACTGGGTCTGACGGTTCAACAGCAGCAAGGCTTCTTGCAAACTCTCTGTAGCCTGGTCTTCACTCATGCCCGTTTGGCGAGCCAACTGGGTTGTGGCGCCGGTTGCCTGAAGATAATTCTTGTCTAACAAATCATCCAGATCAAACCCGTCCTGCTGGCCGGACGTACCACCACGACGGGCAGAATCACTGGGCGCGGCTTCCGCTGCCTGTTCCTTACGGCGTGAGAGCAGCAGCGTGATCGCCAGGTTGATGACAATGAGCGCTACCTGCGGCGAAATACCCAGCTTGTCGGCCAACGCCTCGGCAATGGGCTGCAAGAAGCTGTTATTCTGCCCGCCCGGCCGGCCGCCGCCCAAAATGGAGCCAAGAATATCAATAATCGTACTGCCGCTTGATGACTGCTCTGCCCCCGGTTCACCACCCAACACCCCTTTAATAAGCTCTGAAAGGGGATCGCTGCTGCTGGGAAGCGGCTGCGGTTCTGGCGCTGGCTGCGCTGCCCCACCACCCAACACGGCACCAATCAAATCAGCCAACGGATCTTGCCCGCTCTGCTGGGCGGGCGCATCCCCTCCGCCGAGAATGACCTTTAACAACTCTTCCATCATGAGGAAAACTCCTTTTTCAGCGCAAATGTCGCTTGCTATCGCGGGATTTACGTCCTGGTTGGCTAATTTCGCTTAAGTTACCAAATACAGCCCTCAACAACGAAACAGCCTTTGTCTGCTTACCTTAACAACCTAATTGTTGCCATATTTTACCAAAATATCAAACGTAAGGGGGGAAAGTTAAAACGGGTAACTGCTACCTGGGTTAATACATCTCTGATAGCAAGCACAGCCTACATTTGAAGAAATTTGTAGCAGTCACCCAGCTTCCAATACAGAGGTTAAAAAACAATCCGGTAACAGTGATTGTCTGAGCCAGTACACTCCAGTAGAATTTGTGTTGCCCAATGTAATAGACACTACCTCCTGACTTTAGTCACATTGTTTTATGCAAGGAATTGACCATGCCAACAACTGTTATTCGGGGCGGAACGGCCGTTATCGGCCACACCGTCACCCAGCAAGACATCCTCATTGACGGCGAGACCATTCGCGCCATCGGCCAGTTGGCCGATTACCCCGCCGACCAGGTGGTAGATGCCAGCGGGCTGCTGGTGCTGCCCGGTGGCGTAGACACCCACGTTCACTTCAACGACGTGTTCATGAACACCATCAGCGTCCACGACTATTACACCGGCACCCTGGCTGCTGCCTTTGGCGGCACCACCAGCGTCATAGATTTTTCCAACCAGGAAAAGGGAGCCACGCTGATGAGTACACTGGAAGCCAAGCACAACGAAGCGGCCGGCAAAGCTCTCATTGATTGGGGGGTTCACCCCACCATCACCGATCCCACCGACCGCACCATTGGCGAAATCAGGGAGGTGGTGGCGGCGGGTTCGCCCACCATCAAATGCTACATGACCTACCGCGCCGAGGGATTACTGATGGAGGAGCCGGATCTGCGGCGCATTTTGGCCGCCCTGCGCGACGCGGGGGGAATGCTGCTGGTTCACGCCGAAGACAACGATTTGGCGGAGGCCGGAATTGCCCGCTGTCTGGACAATGGCCTCACCAGTTCGGTCTACCACGCCCGCAGCAAACCGCAGCTTGTGGAAGATACGGCCGTTCGCAACTGCATCAACATGGTGCGTGACGTGGGTGGACGGCTGTTTATTGTCCACATGACCACCCCCGGCGGCGTGGAAATGATTGCCCAGGCGCGGGCGGAAGGGATAGACGTGATTGGCGAAACCTGCACCCACTATCTTTTTTTCACCGAAGCCGTGCTGGAGGAGCCGGACGCGCTGAAGTGGATTTGCTCGCCGCCGCTGCGGGATGAGGCGGCGCAGGCGGCACTGTGGCGGGGGTTGAAAGACGGCCGTTTATCCCAGGTCACTTCCGACGATGCCGCCTATAGTTGGGAGGCCAAGCTGTATGGCAAAGACCGCTTTGACCTTTGCCCCAACGGCTTGCCCGGCATTGAACCCCGCTTCCACCTGCTCTATAGCGCCGGGGTCGCCCAGGGGCGCATTTCCCTGCCCCGCTTTGTGGAGCTGGTTGCCACCAACCCAGCGCGAACGTTTGGCATGGCGCAAAAAGGGGCGTTGCTGCCGGGACTGGATGCCGACATTGTGTTGCTCGACCCCACCGCCACCTGGACGCTGGGAGCCGCCAACTCCCACATGTCTACCGACTGGGTAGCATATGAAGGGATGGAAATGGTGGGGCGCATCCAAAAGGTGTTTTCGCGGGGGGAACTCATTATTGACGGCGACCGCTGCTTGGCGGAGAAGGGGCGGGGACGGTATATTCATCGGCAGTTACCGTAATTAGCGATTGGAGATTGGAGATTGTGAACCCTGGTCAATCTCCAATCTCCAATCTCCAACCACTCATATGCCAGAAGGACCAGAAATCAGATTAGCTGCCGACAAGGTAGCGGGGGCGATTGTAGGCCGGCCGACAACGGCCGTTTTTTTCGCCTTTGCGGTGTTGAAACCGTATGAATCACAGTTGACGGGGGTGACAGTAACGGCCGTTGACACCTATGGCAAGGCAATGGTGACGCGCTTTGCCAACGGGCTTGCCATTTACAGCCACAACCAGCTTTATGGCATTTGGCAAATCAGTCGGGCGGGGACGCTGCCCGATACCACCCGCCAACTGCGGCTTGCCATCCACAACGCCGCACAGTCAGCGCTACTCTACAGTGCCTCAGAAATTGAGGTGCTGCGTGAGGGGGAAATTGAAGCCCACCCGTTTATCAGCCGCATCGGGCCGGATTTGCTGCATGAAACAACAACGGTGGGGGTGATTCGGAAACGATTGGCAGACGGGCGGTTTAACGGCCGTTCCCTCACCGCCCTCCTTCTTGACCAGCAATTCCTGGCTGGGCTGGGCAACTACCTCCGCAGCGAAATTTTGTTTGTCAGCAAGCTGCACCCCAGCTTGCGCCCCAAAGATTGCACCCCAGCCCAGCTAGACGCACTAGCCGCCGCTTGCCAAAATCTCACCTGGCAATCATACCGCACACACGGCATCACCAATGACTTGGTTTTGGCAGAAAGGCTCAAAGCCCAGGGCGTTGCTTACCGCGACTATCGTTTTTGGGTGTTCAACCGTGATGACCACCCCTGCTACCAATGCGGCACGCCCATTGTCAAAGAAACCCTGGGCGGCCGACGGCTTTATTACTGCCCGACTTGTCAGGCGGTTTGATGGTCATTGTTGGGGATTGGAGATTTATGAATCTCCAATCCCCAATCTCCAATCTCGCCTAAAGAAGTACAGACAAAAAAAGCCAGGTTCTAATAACCTGGCTTTGTCTTGAAATATTTGGTACGCCCTGAGAGAGTCGAACTCCCGACCTTCTGGTTCGTAGCCAGACGCTCTAATCCACTGAGCTAAGGGCGCATTTATTTAACATAACTCCCGTATGATAGCGCATGTTGCCAACTTTGACAAGATTTTGCTAACAAAAAAAGAGGCGGGGAGGATGGGATTCGAACCCATGAACGACTTTTAACGGCCGTTAACCGCTTAGCAGGCGGCCCCATTCGACCACTCTGGCACCTCCCCTCACCTGTAGGGAGCTTAGTTGTTAACGCGGTAGAGCGGAGGGAGAGGGATTCGAACCCTCGGTGAGCTTGCACCCACTACGGTTTTCAAGACCGTCGCAATCGTCCACTCTGCCATCCCTCCAAAACCTGGAGAGTTTTGCTATACCTGTTTGGTAACACATTTTGCTTGTGGAACCCTAAAGCCCCTACAAACAACGGCTGGAAGTATAACACGCTCACAGGGGGCTGTCAAAGTGGTTTGGGCAAAATTGGGGTGAAAAACGGCCGTTTTCCTATCGCCCCTATAGTTGGTTAAGGGCAGAAGTTGATCCAGAAAGAGAGCCCGGAGCAGCCATTCGACCACAAGCCGCGCACAATATGACCAATAGCTCAACTCAATGCAAGCGTAATGGCTTGCTCTGTAGTCATCGTCGCCCCTTTCGCCCATTCCAATTCAAACACAACATCCCCAAGCCGAGTTCGCAGCCGAGCCAACGCAGCGGCGTGGTCTTTCTGGGCAATTTGTTCAAGCGGCGCTCCAATGTGAACGCGCAGGGTTCCGGCGGCCGCCCAGAGTTGAATGGCTCGCGCATCGTGTTCTTCACCTTCATTAACCAGAGCAAGTGCCTCAAATGAATAAGGATAACCTCGTGGCAGTCCCAAATCGTGGCGAATACGCAGCGATTCGCGGAGTGTTTCCCTGGCACTCATATATTCCCCCAGCCTGTAAGCGATTTCTCCCAGGTTTTGTAGGGCAAGGGCAACACCACGCTCATATCCCAGCGACCGGTAAATGTCCCGGCACTCAAGCAATACCTGTCTCGCCGCCTCGTAATTGTGGATTTCCAACAGGTCTGCGCCCAACAAGTTGAGAGCCGTCGCCAGTTCAAACGGTGTTTGGAGTTTGCGCCACAGAGCAACACTTCGCAGCTCATATGGAATAGCAGCCTCAACGTCGCCTGTGGTATAAACGATGTTGATTGCCAGTAACTGGTTGCCTTTTGCTATTCCTGCCGTATAGGCTATTTGTTCCGCCATCTGTAACGCTTCTTCGATCTCTGTTTGCAGATGCGTGAGTTGCCCAGCGTAGCGAGCCAGATCGCAATACATCAAGCGAGCGTCAATCTCCTTCTGCCAATCGCCAAGCTGCTGAAACATCCCTTGCGCTTGCCGGGCACACTGTAATCCATAGCCAAAATCGGAAATGGCTGAGGACAGATCGGCCGCCGCCAGCAGAGCTTGTCCCCGCTGGCGTGAAACCGACGCCTGTGTTCCCTCCAAGGTTCGCACCAGCCAGCGTCGCCCTTCCTGAAAAAAGCCACCCAGTTCCCAAAAATTCAGCTCTGTGCCCAACTGCGCGACCAGAGTCAGCGCCTGCTCACCATCGTGTTCCAGCAACCAGTCAAAGGCCTGCCGAATGTTGTCGTGGTCGTCCATGATGGTTTTTAATCGTTCGGGAATTGATTGCCCGGTTCGGTTTTCCGCTGCACAGGTAACAAGCCTGGCGTAATAACGGGCATGACGCTCCAGCGCATCTGCCTCCTGATCACTGCCGCGCAATTGCGCCCATGCAAACTGGCGGATAGTCTCGTGCATGGTGTAGCGTCGGTGTTCAGCATCCACCCCAAAGAGTACCAGCGAGTGGTCAACCAGATCGGCGAGAAGTTCGGTACATGGCTCCTCTGGCAAACTCACTGCCTCGGCGGCGGCCAATGTCCACCCACCGGCAAAAACTGCTAATCGGCACAACAGCGAGCGTGCCTGACGCCGCAACAATTCGTAAGACCAATCAATCAGGGTATGCAAGGTGCGCTGGCGCGGTATGGTTTCACCTACCTGCCTGTTCAGCCAGGCAAACCGTTCACCCAGTCTATCCGCAATGGCTTCGATGGGCAGCGAACGGACTTGAGCGGCAGCGATTTCAATTGCCAGTGGCATACCGTCAAGCTGTTGGCAGATACGGGCAACTGCCCAAACGTTCGTGTCGGTGAGTGTGAAATGGAGTAGTGATTGCGAGGCACGGTTTGTAAAGAGTTGCACCGAGTCAGATCTGAGGACATCCGCAACTGTGAGACGTGCGGAGCCATTGATAGGGGGGGTGGCTAATGGCTCCAGCCGTACCACATGCTCATCGGCGAGGTGCAGGGGGATGCGGCTCGTCGCCAGCACGGTCAACCCTGCAGCCTCGCGGCAAAGGGTTTGGACAAGGCTGGCGCACGCTTTGACCAAATGTTCGCAATTATCCAGCACCAGGAGCATGGTTCTGTCGCGCAGGTAATCTGCCATGACGGCGGTGGAAGAACGGCCGTTACTGGTCACCAATCTTAACCCCGCCGCCACCGCATCCGCCACAGAACTTTCATCAGCCACACCCGCCAATTCGACGAAGGAGATCCCATGAGCGAAAAACCCCGTCAGTCGGTGGGCAACCTCAATTGCCAGCCGCGTCTTGCCCATGCCGCCCGGCCCAGCCAATGTCACCACCCTGGTCCTTTGGCTTGACAGTAGCTCAACCAGACGCGCCAATTCTGGCTGCCGTCCAAAAAAGCGCGTCAAAACGGGCGGCAAAGCGGGCTGGGGCGCCTGGCCTGCCAACGGCGCGAGGGCGCGGATTTGTTCGGCCAGCATCACCGTTTCCACGGTTGGGGCCAAACCAAGCTCCGCCGCCAGCAGATGGCGGCACGTTTCATAGACATCCAGGGCAGCACTTCGCTGATCCCCACGCGACAGCACGCGCATCAATTGACGATAAGCCGCTTCACTTAGCGAATCATATTCGAGCAGGCGGCGTGCGGTGCGTTCGGCTTCGACGAGTTGACCGGCGCGTTCCTGAAAGGCGGCCAGGTGTTCAAGAACGGCCGTTATCTCCACCTGCAACTGTTGCCGCTGCATCAAAAGCCACTCATCAAACTGCATGCAATTGGCAAGCGAAAACTGATCCAGAAAATTACCGCGCACCAAATCGGCCGCTTCTCTCAGCCGTGCGCCGCATTCGGCACAATCATGCGGATCCGGGTGCGAATGGCGGCGGCAGGCCGCGATCAAGGCGCGGAAGCGGGTCACATCCAGTTCGTAATCACTAAGAGGGTTGAAGCGCAAGCTGAGCCGGTCGCCAAGCAAATGGGGCTGCTCGTCGGCACTGCTTGTCCCCAGCACTTTCTGAAGCTGCGCCCAGGTCACGCGCAAATTGTTTTGTGCAGCAGCGGTTGGCAGGTCCGGCCATAGCAAACCAAGCAAAAAGTCACGGCTGTGCGCGTGATCCGACTCGATTAGAAGATAGGTCAACAATCCAATCGCCTTACGGTTGGTGAGAGGGATGGCTCCTAACTGACGATGCTCAATGTGTAGTTGACCCAGTAAAGAAAAAATGAGTCCAGCCAAGTTTCTCCATACTAATGATGAATTAATGGTGTCCTGAAAGACTACAAAAAGTATAGCACAACGGATGGCAAACACCATCCGCTTAATCGCTTGTCAACCGAAAGCAACAAGGCCGCCCTCCCCTGTTTCCATGATGCCCGCGCCACCTAAAACATCAAGAAAAGGAAAATTTGTATGAATACCCGTCGTTTTCAGTTAATCGCTATGTTCATCGTCATGCTGGTGCTGAACATCTTGTTTAGCACATGGTTGCTGTCGGGCAAAGCCTTTGGCATCGCCTGGGCCAGCCCTCTCAGCCCAAACGCGGCAGCCGCCACAATCCCCACCGCCTTTAGCTATCAAGGCACGCTGCGTGATGTCAACGGTAACTTGATCAACGGCACCGTTAACCTGAGCCTCCGGCTTTATGGTGAGGTAACTGGCGGCACGGCGCTCTACACTGAAGATTTCACCAACGTCAACGTGCGCGACGGCCTTTTCACGGTGATCGTGGGCGATGCCAAAGCGCTGCCAGCCAGCGTCTTTAACACCTTCCCGCTCTACCTTGGCATCAAAGTCAACAGCGATGCTGAGATGCTCCCCCGGCAACGGCTACACCCCGTACCCTACGCCATGCAGTCCACCAGCGCCCAAAGCGCCCTGACCGCCAACAACCTGACCCCCGGCGGCGGTGTGCCGGGCAGCGTTGTCCTAGGCACAGGCGGTGCCAAAGAAATTGCTTTTCCCGATGGCGGTAAGATCACCGATAGCGCCACCGGTATGAATATCGGCGGCGGCGGTGCCAACAAATCTGTCACCGTGAGCGGCGATCTTGTTGTGAATGGTTCCTGGAATGCCGGTGCTATTTTGGATACTGGCGATTCCAACGGCGGGGCAAATACACGCTCGACCTATCCAGTGGATATCCGCCGCTACACGGTGCAAGCTCCAGACAACGGTGCCTCACCGGACACGGTTCCGGTTGATCCAGAAATTGTTGAAAGTTTCTGTAGGGATGAAGATGGCTGCTGGGTGAGTCTCTACATGCGGCATTTTGACGCGAATGACACGATGGCAGGTGTCACTGCACGCCACCTCAGCCTTGGCCCCGTTGTCAACAACAAACAGTATTGGGATTTGCGCGATAGCAACTCGAATCATTCCGTTGGCACCGATAATGATGGTGGAACCCAGCATCTCTTAAATATCTATAACGCCTGTTTCCTTACGGACGGGGAATATGTCAACGGTGCTAGTACCGATACGAACCAGGGCTTTGGGCTGCTTAACTGGTTTGGTGCTTATGATGGCCCTATGACCTGCGTTCTGATCATCGAAGACTAAATTGCCATATCAAAAAGGAGGATCAATCCATGAGGCAATTTTATCGTTCTCGATCAAGGAACCGCCGGGTCTGGGGTGGCTTGCTGGCACTTTCGCTGGCCTTGCTGTTCCTCTACCGCATTGCCCAGGCTGTCTGCGGCGGCGGCAATCTCAGCGATTTCTGCTCAAGCAACTTTGGTCTAAGTGGCAATCTCACGGCCGTGGGCAGCCCCACCGGCAACAGCCTGCCTGCCGTGGATGGCAGCCGCCTGCCCACCGCTGGTGCGCTCTTCTATGCCGATTACAAGCTGCTGGAAACAGAGGCCCGCGACTTGCTGGAACGCAATATGAATTTCCGGCGGGATATTTCGCCCTATCAGCCAAACAACAACTTTAACAAGCTGGTGCGGCAGTTTGATATCAACAGCGGCTTTTCCGCACCCTACGATGACCCGAACCCCGCCATTCCGACCATGACCCTGCAGCAGCGCATTGATCTGGCCGATGCCGATCTACGCCAGGCGCGTGATCTGTATGCGTTCCTAGCGGTCTATGCCCCCGTCATCCGTATGCGTGCCGATGATGGCAAAGACCCCGACAACCCCGGCCCCAATTACAAAGGGCAGCTCTGCGCCCAGCCTGAAGACCCCAACCCGCCCGACCCCACCCATACTGGGCAGGTGCTTGATCCCGTCATTGATTGGTGCGATTTCTCGGCTCGTCTGCGCCAGAGCGTGCGCGAGGCGGCGTATTTGCGGATGATCTTTGCCCAGCAGTTTATGGTGGATGCGCTGGGGCTGCACTTTAGCGCCGGGGCGCTGCTGGGGGGCGATGCCTTTGTGCGGCAGGAGGTGGCAAAGCTGGAGGCGGCCGAATATCAATATGATCTGGCTGAACAAGGGCTGCGCCAACCGCTGGAACATGCCCTAGGCAGCGGCTGCCTCATCTCCGACTTTTACACCCAGTCCGAATGGTCGCTGCTCTCTCGCGCTGCCCAAAGCAAGGAAGTGGCGCAACACCATATTGCGACCCGTCTGGGCTATCTGGACATCAAAAACGACAGTGACATCCCACGCGCCCAAGCCAACGCGCAGGATGCTTTCCGCGCCGCCTCTACTGAAGGGTATTTGAAGATGGTTAGTCTGGCAGGAACGGCCGTTATTGGCGCATCAACCAGCGGCTGTGCCGCTTTGGGAGCAAATCCCGATGGTGCGCTGGTGGCAGAGATGGCGATCAACCTGCTGGATACACGCGCCGCCGCCCACGAGATGCGCGAAGGGCGCAACGTCTTCGGCATGGATATTCGCTTCACGCCCGCCCGCCCCTATCACACCGCCTTTGGCAGCACTGACAAGGGGCTGTGGGAACAAGCGCGGGATGCGGCCAACCTGGCTTTGCAGATTCAACAGCAGACAGAAAACGCGGAACGTGTCTTTGACCTGAACCAGCAAGAGTTAGCCAAAGCGGTGCTGGCGATCAACAACAAAATTGACAACGAGATCCAGATTGAAGCAGGTTGCGACCTGCAAAACTTCCTCAACGAGCCAGATCCGGACGGTGCTTGGTATGCCTGCATTGACGATATGATCAAACACACGCAGGAGTGCGACCCGATGGCCAACAGCTTTGATGCCTGCATGAACCGGACGACAGATGGGCAGCCACCAAAGGTTGACGGCAGCAACTGGCTCATTTTGGTGAGCGACATGCGCTCATCGCGTCAAGATTTACGGACGGCGTGGCTGGGTATAGAGGCGGCGATCCTGAAGCGCGACAATATTGTCCAACGGGCGAACACCGAAGTCATGCGTAATATCAAAGTCAAAAGCGCCATCATCAATGGGGCGCAGGATGCTTCGGTCTTTGAGGCAATCGTGGCCGCCGCCAATTGTTGTACGCTTGAAATTGGTTTCCCGCCCTCTTTCTCTACAAACCCAGGGGCGTTTGTGGAGGCAGGGTTACGGCCGGGGCAAATTTTAAAGCAGGCGGCACATGACATGGACATCGAAGATGCCAACTCCGAGGCCGTGGTTCGCAATCTCTTCTACGACATGGCAGAGGCACAGGGTGAAATTGACATTGCCGTACAGCAGTTCCAGTCGCAGTTGACCCAGTTCAACGGTGTTGTTGGGCAAACACTGCACGATGTGTTTGAGTCTAAACGGCAACATGCTTATGCGACGGCACTGCCCGCCAATGACCCCAGCTACCGCATGGTGCGGGATTCGCGGCGGATTGAGCTGGCGCAAGCCTTGGAAACGGCCAGCCGCCTCGCCTATTTGGCCGGCCGTCGCGCTGAATATGAGTACACGGCCCGTCTGAGCGCCAGCAACTTCCGCATTTCCGACATCTACAAAGCACGCACTGCCAATGACATCCTGCTCTTTTTACAAAATCTGGATGTGGCAATTGCCAATTTGCCAGGCGCGGTGCAGGATGCCGACAGCAACCAGCGTGACCTGACGATCTCGGTGGCGCAACATCTGCTTGGCCTTACTGATGCCTATCTCAAAGGGCAGGGTGTTCCTGATGCTAACCTGCAAGCGGAGCGGGAGAGGCGATTCCGGCAGTGGGTGGCGCAAAACACGTGGCCGGGGAGTGATGGCAAACCGCAGTTACTGTTCACCTTCTCCACATCGTCGGCCACGAACGGCCTCATTGGTCAGGTGGTGCAGCAAGGGTATGACTATTATTGGCTCCACAAGGTGGCCGGTATTGGTCAGCCCAAGCCGACTAGCAATGGGTTCGGGATCAATCTGCTCACGGAGCAAAACGGGGAGTTTGGCTACCGCCAGGTGCGCGTTAGCCAAAGTGGGCAGGTGGGGTTGACTTCCTATGCGGGCTGCCTGTTTGATTATCGGCTGATTCCACCGGCGGTGCTTTTGGGGCTTGAATACCCCGGCAACCAGCCAACCGATGTGGTATCTGGTGCGTTCAATGGGGATGTTAACGGTCAGCATGGCAACACAACGCCGGGTTACAGCACCCCTGCGTTTCTGGGACGGCCGTTAGCGGCTAATGAATGGCAGGTTGTGGTTAGCGCCGGTTCCCCCAACGGCATTTTGCCGGATATGGATTTGCAGAAATTGAGTGACATTGAACTCAAGATTAGCACGACCTATGGCACGCGGGCATCGAACAGTCTGCCACAGCCGTCACAGTGCGTTCGTGTGGATTATTAGGAGGCTGCAATGATGAAACAGAGATGGCTTAAAATTATAATCAGCGGCGCGTTCCTGTTTGGTCTTGGTTTGGCAATGATGCTTTTGTTCAATGGGGTTGAGATCGCACAGCCAACGGCCGTTTTTGCCCAACAACAAACAGCCAATTCCGTCACGGTGAAGGCCGATACAGCGCAACTGGCGGGCGACTACCGAGGCACGGTGGATCTGCAATTTGTCGTGGCCGGGGTCTACAGCGATACGCTGGCCGCCCCGCCGCCCCCGGCCGAAGGAGAGCCTGAATTACCCGACCTGGGTGCCATTGAGCTGGCCCTCAATCTCACGCAAACCAACGATGCCGTTAGCGGCTATGTCAATCTTGACAGGACGTTGGTCTTCCTTGAGGCGCATACGATTCCAAATGGCGGCAGCACGCTCAAAATTGGGCCGTATGTCAACGGCAGCTTTGATGGCACGAATCTCACGATTGTCTCGGAGCAGGTGACGGCCACCCTCAGCGGCCAGCCAATTCAGCGCCAATTTCGGCTGACCGGGGCGATTGTTGCCAGTGATGGCAGCCAGATCAGCGGTGAATATCGTGAGACGCTGTGGGGTGCGACACGTGAACCTGTGACGGTGGTCGGCACCTTTACGCTGCAACGGCCGGTTTTTGCCACAGGCGCACCCGATCCGGGCAACCAGGCACCCGACATTGTAGCCGACAGTGCCACGACAACGCGGGGTATATCGGTGACGATTGATGTGTTGGCGAATGATGGGGATGTGGACGGTGACACGTTGACCATTACATCGGTTAGCAAGCCGCAATTCGGCACGGCCACGACCAACGGCCAAAACGTGACCTATAGGCCAAACGTGACCTTTGTCGGTGAGGATAACTTTAGCTACTTTGTTAGCGATGGCCAAGGCAATACGGCTGCTGGTTCGGTGACGGTTACGGTTGAACCGGGCAATGGGCCTGTGAGTTATGAGAGTTACCTGCCCTTGATCATGCGGCCGTAAAGCCCTCTGGCAGGCGAACCGATGCCTCACACCACGGTGAGGAGCTGATGCTCTATGACCGTGGTGTGAGGTTTCGGAAGCGGAGAGGTGGGCCGTTCCTCCCACCTTCAGCTCACTTTCTTATGTCCCATAATGCGCCTGCAAGCTCTTACCCGCTAACTCCTGCTCCCGCAGCGCCCGATGCCGACTCCGCTATCTCCGGTGGGCAAAATCAGCAATTCTCAATCTAATTCGCTTACTCAGTTGCGATCATGACCCCGGCACACGGCTCGCCACATTCATCAATGGCGGTAAAAAGTGCGCCATTGGTTGGCTCAATAGTGTGGAGCCAACGGCCGTTTTTCAGCTTCAACGCCACATCCAGGGCATGAGTTTGGAACGCCTGCTCCACCTCACCGCTGTTGAGAACCGCCAGGGCCTCCTCCCAGGCCACCTCTTCCCGCGCCTCATCCATCGTTTGATCCAGCTGCGGCACAAAAAGCAGCGAGCCATTTGCATGGGTTAGCGTCAACCCCTCACCAGAAAGTGACACAGTTTTGACCTTGGCAAGTGCCAGCAGAAAATCGCTTTCCTGCTGCATCAGCCCCTCGTCACACGCCATCTTGGTGCTGCCCAGCGGACCAAAGGTAATGGTGTCGCCATCGAGCGTGTAGCTGCCAAAATATTGGTTGCACCCGGCACTACCTGCCACCTGCTGGCCGTCAAAAACGGCCGTTATCACCGACTCACCCAGCAGCGAACTAGCCACATCCCCCATGACAAACGTCGTCAGTTGCCAAGTTGTCCCTTCCAACGGCAGCGGCGCAACGGGTTGCACCAAGGCAAACTGCATCGTGCCGCCGTCATATGCCAGTGTCAGCGAGTCGGCCGTTTGGGTGTAGTGGCTAACGGTGGCGAGGGCTTGGAGAACGGCCGTTTCCTGCGCCATCACCCCATCATCTGCACACGCCATCATCGTCGCTGCCATTTCCCCCAACGAAATCCCACCATCGGGCAGCAGCGTATAGCTGCCGCCAAAGCCGTTGCACCCGGTCGCCCCCCCCATTGTGCCATCTTCATGGAACTCAAGCGTCGCGTCGGCCACGGGAACCATCATCGAATCCACGCTGCCATACCCTTCCAGTACCCAGCGCGTTCCGGCCAGGTTGTCAGTTGGTTGGGAAACGGCCGTTTTGTTCACCACCGCCACCAGTTCATACCGCAATGAAGACCCATCGGCCGGCGGATTCTCCACCACAATCTCCTTCACCCGCAGCTCATATTCAAACCCCGGTTCAAAGGTAAACCCTTCGATTTGGTCATAAAAGAACTCCCACCCTGCGTCCGCCGAACGCTTCACCTGCATACACTGCATAGGTGCCACCCCCACGCATTCTTTCAGCTCAGGCCCCACAAACAAGGTTATTTCGGTTCCATCACCCCCGGTTGCAGAGGGGGCACAGCCCACGGCCAGCACAATGGCAAAGACACTCAATACAAGTAACAACAGGTTTTTGTAAAATTGTTTCATCGTTTCTCCTAAATCAACAGCTTGGGTAAGCTGGTTTGTTGTTGTAAAAACGGCCGTTTTATCATCAGCCACACATCTATAACGCCCCAACCCCGCCAAAAGTTCCCGCCGTTCCACATTTGGAGAAACAGCAACACCACCCCATCACGCAAAAAAAAGAGATTGGGGATTGGCGATTAGAGATGATCAACCTTCATCAATCTCCAATCCCCAATCCCCAATCTCCTGGCAACTCCAGCCTATCCCCTAAAAAACTACCCTTCCTCCACCTCATCGGTTCCAGCAGCCAACTGCCCCAGGTTAGTTCCACCGGGCAGCACACCCACCCCGGCATAAATCCCCAGCTTGTGGCGCGTATCAGCAATATCCAGATTCCGCATCGTCAACTGCCCAATCCGGTCAATCGGGTTAAACGCCTCATCCTCCACCCGCTCCATCGAAAGCCGTTCCGGGTGATAGGTCAAATTCGGGCTTTCGGTATTCAAAATCGAATAATCATCCCCGCGCCGCAGCTCCACCGTCACCGTCCCCGTCACCGCCTTGCCAATCCACGTCTGCAAGCTGTCGCGCAGCATCAGTGCCTGCGAATCGAACCAGCGACCTTCATACAGCAGCCGCCCCAAACGCCGCCCCAGCACGCGGTAATTGTCAATCGTATCCTCGTTGTGAATCCCCGCAATCAGCCGATCATAGGCAATATAAAGCAACGCCATCCCCGGAGCCTCATAAATCCCCCGGCTCTTGGCCTCGATGATCCGGTTTTCAATCTGATCCGACATCCCCAGCCCGTGCCGGCCGCCCACATTGTTCGCCTCATCCAGCAAAGCCACATAATCGGCAAACGTCTTACCATTGATCAGGGTTGGGAACCCCTCCTCAAAGGTAATGCTCACCTCCTCAGCCTTAATCTCTACCGCCGGATCCCAGAATTTCACTCCCATAATTGGCTCCACAATCTTCATGCTTCTGTCCAAAAACTCCAGATCCTTGGCCTCATGCGTTGCCCCCAGCATGTTGGCATCGGTAGAGTACGCCTTTTCCTTGCTGGCGCGGTAGACAAATTCATGCTCAATCAAAAATTCGCTCATCTCCTTGCGGCCACCCAGTTCATGTACAAACACCTGGTCCAGCCACGGCTTGTAAATACGCAAATTTTTGTTTGCCAGCAGCCCATAGCGGTAAAAACGCTCAATGTCGTTGCCTTTGTAAGTGGAACCATCACCCCAAATGTCCACACCATCGCGCTTCATCGCCTGCACCAGCACCGTCCCCGTCACCGCCCGCCCCAGCGGGGTGGTGTTGAAGTAGGTTTTGCCCGCCACCGACTGGTGAAACGCGCCGCACATCAGGGCAACCAGCCCTTCATGCACCAGCAAATCGCGGCAATCCACAATGCGGGCCTCTTCGGCACCATACATTCTGGCGCGGCGGGCAATGTCATCAAATTCATCTTCATCAGGCTGGCCGAGGTTAGCAGTGTAGGCGTAGGGAATCGCCCCTTTTTGCCGCATCCAGGCCAGGGCGGCGGATGTGTCTAATCCGCCTGAGAACGCAATGCCGACTTTTTCGCCGACAGGGAGAGATAAAAGTATATTTTTCATGGTAAGGAATTGTACCGGTACCTGAGGGGGGGGACAAAGCAAATCGAGCCTAATGGGGATATAATCTAGCAATATGGACAATTCAATCGTCATTGAGATTCTGATCGTTCTATTGCTGATCAGCGGCAATGGCCTGCTGGCTATGTCTGAGTTAGCGATTCTTTCGGCACGCAAATCGTGGCTCCAGCAGCGGGTAAACAAAGGAAACAAACGGGCAAAGCAGGCTTTGACACTGGCTGAGACACCCAATGATTTTCTCTCGACGGTACAAATCGGGATCACGCTGGTGGGGATACTGGCAGGTGTGTTTGGTGGCGCAACAATGGCTAAAGATTTGGCACGCCTACTGGTCGCTCTTGGGTTGCCAGCCCAACATAGTGACCTTGCGGGAGCTGCTATCACGGTTTCGCTGATTACCTATCTATCGCTGGTAATTGGGGAATTGGTGCCAAAAAATTTAGCGTTGAGTAATGCAGAACGAATCGCCATGGCTGTTGCGCCAACCATGCACCGTCTTTCCCGGCTTGCCTATCCTTTTGTCCGGCTACTTAGCTTGTCTACCGCCTTGATAACCCGGCTGTTGGGCGTTCAGCCGTCAACAGAACCACCGGTCACAGAGGCGGAAATTGAGATGATGATGAGCCAGGGAGCAGAGGTGGGGGTTTTTGAACCGGAAGAGCCAGAAATGGTGCGGCGGATTTTCCGCCTGGGCAACCAGCGGGTTGGCTCGCTGATGACGCCGCGCCGGGAAATTGTGTGGCTTGACAAGAGCGACGAGCCAGAAAAGGTGCGCCAAACGGTGATGAAAGCTGGTTTTTCCCGCTTCCCGGTGGCGGCCAGTGACCTGGATAACGTGATTGGTATGGTGCATGTGGCTGATATGCTAAAACATTGGTTGCGCGACGAGGCGTTTGATCCCTACCAGTTGGTACATCCGCCGCTGTTTGTGCCGGAAAGCATTCCTGCCCTCGACTTACTGGAACGGTTTAAGACGAGCCACACCCATATGGCGCTGGTCATTGATGAGTATGGAGGGCTGGCAGGGCTGGTAACGAGCAATGACCTGCTGGAGGCAATTGTGGGGGACATTGACCGACCCGTGAATCCGCCCATTGTGCAGCGGACGGATGGGTCTTGGCTGCTGGATGGGCTGCTGCCGGTGGTGGATTTGCTGGAATTGGTGGGGTGGGAGGAACTGCCGCCGCTGGGTAAGGGTCACTATCATACGGTAGGTGGGCTGATGATGGCGGCGTTGGAGGAGGTGCCAACGGAGGGGGCATCGTTTGTCTGCCAGGGGTTTCGCTTTGAGGTGGTGGATATGGATGGGCTGCGGGTGGACAAGGTGCTGTTAACGGCCGTTAATGCCCTGTAAATCATAGGCAACAACTTAACCACATAGCTGTTTTTTGCTACACTTGCTAGATGATACGCTTTAGATTGGAAAAACGGCCGTTTTTCCCCACCCAACTCCTCCACACCCTCCTCCTCATCAACCTGCTGCTACTGCTGCTGGCCCTGGGGTGGCAATGGCAGGAGCGCGGGCAGGTGCAGGTGGCCGTGGCCAAGGGGCAGCAAATGCTGGCGGGCAATCTGGTTGCTCCGCTGTCGTTTAACCCGCTGCGGGTGCAGGAGATTTTGCTGGGGCAAACGGGGTGGCTTGGCACCACCCCCCAATTCCTCAACGCCAACCCCCTCACCCCCGGCGAAAGCCGCTTCTGGCAGGATGCCGGCTGCGGCGTGCAGCCGTGCGCCCACGCCACCCTCTTTGACTACGCGCAGGGCGAAACCATTGAAGCCATCGTCAACCTGCAAACCAACCAGCTTCTCAGCCAGTGGCGCAACCCCAACGCCCAACCGGCCGGCAGCGTCCTGGCACTCCCCCGCGCCCTCGCCATTGCCGCCGCCGACAGCCAGGTACGCGCCGTTTTGGGCAACATTGGCGCGGCCAACCCGGCCATGGTGCCGATGTCGGGCTGGCTGGCCGACGACAACTGCCGCGAAGAGTGGTGCGTTGACCTCACCTTCCAGGCACCCGACGGCAGCGGCCGCATCTTCCACGTCTTTGTCAACATGGAGCAGGAGACCATTGCCCGCACCTTCTACACCCGCGCCCGCCCCGAACGCAGTGCCGCCAAACCCGTCGCCCAGCGCAACGCCTACAGCGACGGCTGCCATGAACAATACGGCTGGTCGGTGTGCTGGGAAATGACCGCCCACGACGGCATCAACTTCCGCGATGCCAGCTACAACGACAGCCTCATCTTTTCCAGTGCCAAAATCCCGCAGGTGGAGGCGTGGTACCCCAGTTGGCCCGGCGGCTACCGGGATGAAATTGGCTTTAACGCCTCCGTACCGGCCTTTGGCGATACACAAATCAACGATTTGGGCGATGGATTTGAGGTGCGCCAACTGTTTACCGAGTTTGTCCACTGGCCGAACTGCATTTGCTGTTACCGGTATGAGCAGGTGGTGGTGTTTTATGAAAACGGCCGTTTTGACCTCCGCTTTGTCTCCCACGGCCCCGGCTGCGATGATTTGTCGGTTTATCGGCCGTTTTGGCGCATTGACCTCGACCTGGGCAACCCCGCCAATGACAGCGTGTGGGCGTGGGACAGCGGCCAATGGGTAGAAGCCACACGAGAAACAGAGCTTCACCCGCTGGTTGACAACATCTCCCCCGATGGCTTCAAGCTCGCCACGCTCGACGGCGACCTCAGCTACCGCTGGGCGTTTGAGCGTACCGACCCGCTGGGGCTGGATGAGGGGTATCTCTTCCTGCTGCGCGACAATGAACTGGAAGGCGAAGGCCCCGTGCTGCCCGGCCCCGGCGACACCTACCAGCCGCCGCGCCAATGGCTCAACGGCGAGCCGCTGTCGGGGGGGGATATTGTGCTGTGGCATGTGCCGCTGCTCAAAACCAAAAAGAGCAGCCCCTGGTGGTGTATGCCCGACCCCGACCCCGATTTTTCCCCCTGCGAAGCGATTCTTCGCGCTGAACCGGCGGGGGAACTGGTGCAGCCCAGCCTGGTAGTTGAGCCAACGGCCACGCCCCTAGCCCCTCCAACCGCTGTGCCTACCCCCGCCCCAACCCCCACGCCTCGCCCCATTGACGGCACCACCCCCGAAGAAATTATCCTCAACTCCGGCTGCGGCGCGTGCCATAGCATTGGGGCATTAGGAGAAGCCGGCAAGGTGGGGCCAGATTTGAGCAACATTGGGCTGTTGGCAGGCAACCGCGTGGCCGGGCTTTCGGCAGAGGCGTATTTGCGGCAAGCGATCATGGAACCCAATGCGTTTATCGCCCCGGCTTGCCCCAACGGCGACTGCCTGAGCAACATCATGCCCCGTGACTATGCGACCCGTCTAACCCCGGCACAAATTGACACCGTGGTTGGTTATTTGCTGACCCTGCCCATCAGCCCGGCCACGCCGGTGCCAGTCATTGGTGCCGAGGCCGACACGCCACCACCCGCTGCCTCTAAAGCGTTTCCGGCACCCAAGCGGGCGGTAGCGCTGCCGCCGCGCATGGCACCCACCACCATTGTGCAACTGCTGCTTGTGACGCTGGTGACACTGCTCGTCCTGCTGCGGCTGGTCAAAAACCCGCCTCGGCGAGATGAATGATGGTTTTGTGGGGTCATGGATGCGCGAATAACGCGGATCGGAGCAGATTTTCGCGGATCAGCAATTCTCAATCTGAAGTCAGCAGGGGTAGGGGCGTATTGCATACGCCCTCAACCTGTCATAACCCATCATTTACCCGGTATCTATCCCCTTTTGGGTCACGCTATAAACCATTGATTCACGTCCGGGTTCGTGAAAATGTCTGGGTTCAGCTAAAAGGGCGTATGCAATACGCCCCTACCAGCCACACCCATATTGATTAGATTGAGAATTGCTGTTCGCGGATAAAGAAGGTTGGTGGAACAAATTGTAGTAGCGAGGCATGCCTCGCCACTACAATTGGGTGCGGCTCCACGAATTCCTGAAGAACCAGATTGCTCTTGTTTTCTCTGCACCCTTTGCGGTTCAAATTCTGCATCAAGCTGACATGCCAGATTGGCTACAGGGCAATGAGCAGCAGGGCGATGACAGCGGCGACGACGCCCAGCCACTGCACGGGGCGCAGATGTTCGTGTGCCACTAGCCACGCCAGCAGCACGGTTGTGGCCGGGTAAAGCGAGGAGAGCACGGCGGCGATGTCGAGCCGGCCGGACTGGGCAGCCAACACGAAAAAGGCGTTGCCACCAGCGTCAAAAATGCCGGAGAGGGTGATGAGAGAGAGCAAACGGCCGTTTATCCCCAACCCCCTCTTCCCCTGCTCGCGCAGCCACAGCACAGCAAACAGAGCCGACACCGAAGCAATCCGCGCCGCCACCAGCGGCCAGAAAACAGCCCCCGCCGTCACCTGGTCAATTAGCACAAAAAAGAGGGCAAAGGCGGTGCCGCTGGCAAACGGCAGCCATAAATTTGCCAGTTGCCACTGCCCCCCGTTTTCCGGGCGAGAGAGAAACCAGACGGCCAACAGGCCAAAGGCAAACCCAATGAGCTTGGCGACGGGCGGGACGCCTTCGGTAATGGCACTGACGATGACGGGGAGAGAGGCGGCAATAACGGCCGTTAATGGTGCCACCAACCCCATCTGCCCAGTTGCCAGCCCGCGATAGAGCAACGCCAGCCCCACCACCCCGGCCAGCCCCGCCGCTGCCCCCAACAACACGTCGCGCAGCCCTGGCAGGGCTTCGCCAAACGCCAACGCCAGCAGCAGCAGCAGCCCACCCCCCACCAGTTGCGACAACCACACCACCAGTGAGGCTCGGCTCTTGCGGCTCGCCATCCCCCCACTAAAATCCCCGGCTCCCCAACAAACAGCCGATGCCAGGCCAAATATGACAGATAAAATGTTTGAACTCATGGCATTTATCCACCAGCCTCTTTTATATTCATCAAGATTACGGAGTTACCTTCTCTTGCTGGCAGGTAACAAGTGGCAAGTGGCAAGTCTGGTCGGCAAACAAGACCTGCCACCTGTTACTTGCCACTTGTAACCAATAAACAAAATGTCAGCCTGTGACCATTCGCAGGCATCCTATTGCCACGACCAAAACGCCAGGCTGCCCTTGTCAACCAGAATCGGGTCGGCGGCGGCTTCAGCCCAGGTGTCAATTAGCCAGACGCGCTCGGTGCCGTTAAAGTCACGGTCGGCGTAGGTCAGATAACGGCCGTTTGGCGACCACAACCGATGGCTTTGGGCATATTGGCTAAAGCTGTTGAGCGTAAAACGCAGCGCCAGCGTTGGGTCAAACATTTTGTACCCCCGATCCTCGCCCGTGGCAACGTCCACCACACGCCACTGCACCCAATCGTTGTTGCCCAGCGGCACCCAATTCAAATACGCCAACCGCTTGCCATCGGGCGACCAAAAGAAGGCGGTGGGGCGAAACCCCACGCCAAGCAAACGCCGCGTCTCGCCAGTGGCAACTTCATACAGATAGATGGGGGCAAAACAGGGTACGCTACAGCGAGGTTGCTCCATAAAAGCCAGGTAGGTACCATCGGGCGACCAGCTAAAGGCCACTGGTTCTTTGTCTGCGGGCAAAACGGCCGTTTTGCCATCATCGGCCACAATGTGCAGTTGCGTTTCACCATCGTTGGTTTGTAGTGCCGCCCAGCCGGCCGACGACCAGGCCGGTGCCTGAAAATCACCGGTTTGGTCACTAATCACCGTTGTGGTCAATGGCTCCAGCGTCAAGTTAAGCAGCCGCATTTGCGGGTCGTTCTGTTTTTCGCGCCCCACATGAGCCAGAAGAAAACGGCCGTTTGGCGACCACGCATAATAAAACGGCCACCCCGTCCCCAGCCGCACATCGCGTACCGGCTCGCTGCCCACATCTAGCAGCCGCAGGCTAATATCCTGCTCTTCCTCGACAAGATAGGCAAGCTGGCGGCAACGCGGCGTGCAAGAGGCGGGTGACCAGTAGACGTAGATAAAAAAGTGGTCATTACTCCGGGCAATAACCTGATCTGGCTGCGTCGGGTCATCGCGCAGGTAAAGCGTCCCCTGCGCCGTTTCGTTATGCCGCACCACAGAAGCATAGGCAAGCTGTCCGCTGGGCGACCACGCCAGCCGGTGGTAAGAAAGCCCGGCTCCTTCTCGCGCTGATTGGGCATCGGCGGTAACGGCCGTTTTTTCTGTCAACCGCTCCGGCGACACCACATACACATTACCATCCCCACCAATATAAGCCAGTTGACCCACTGATTGCGGCTCTGCCACCTCAGCACAACCTGCCAGCAGCAGCAAACAGCCCAACACCAGCCATCCCATCAACTACGCCTGCCCCTTTGGCAAATCCGGGCGAACACGCACCGGCGACAGCTTGGTGTCATTTAAATCCTCTTTCTTAACAGCAAACCGCGACCCCTCATTATCCGTAATGGTTGCCATCACCAGCCCGCCAAAATACCCCACCTGCTTCATAATCGCCGCCCGCAGTTGGCGGCTGGCATCTGCCCCCTTAATCAGGCCAAACAGCGCCAACCCCGTAGCACTGCGCCCCCAGGCAACTGCACCGCTGCGCTGCATCATCTCGACCACGCCCCGTTCCTCGGCCGTCAGTTCCACCAGCCGCCCTGTCTGCGCCAGTGCCTGGTTGGTTGTCTGCTGCAACAACAACAGTGCCTGCCCAAACGCCACCTCATCACGCAGTTGTATCGCTTTTTTCATATCGCGGGTCACAAGATCCCCCGTTTTTTCGCTAACGGCAGCTGCAGCCTGACGCAGTGCCGCATACTGTGTCTCTTCAAACTCCGGGTCAATACCTGGCGGCGTGCGCGGGAAAAACAACACCAGCGACCACGCCTCTTTCTCTCGCTCATGGGTAATGGTCAGCCGCTGCACCACCTCCCCACTTGCCATATCCACCAGCAGCAGCCCGCCTTGCTTAAAGCCAGCCAATGCCAGCCCATCACGTGCCGTCAACCCCAGCAGTTGGGCGTAAGCATCACCCCCGCCTGAATCATGGGGCAAATCAGACAGCCACGACAGCCCTTGCACCATTGCCAGCTTCATCAGCGCGGTAGATTCCAGCCCCATAAACGCCGGAATCGTGGTTTCAATTTCCACCTGCGCCCGTGCCGGTTTCTGGTGGTAGGCAAAAAAACGATTGGCCGCTTCATAACCCACATCAGCCCGCGCCCCGGTAATATCCAACCGATGGGCGTGCTGCTGCATAAAAAGATTGACGGGCGGGTGCTGCACCGTCAGCCCTAACAGGCACAGCTTCTCACCTGCTGCATGCCGCACTTTCACCAATCCCAGTGGCAACATGGCCGGGGTTCCAATCTCAATCAACATGGATTTTCCATACCTCCATTTGTTCTCTGCCAACGCATCAGTTACCATGGTAGGCTACACTGATATGTTTGCCTCGCAAGTATACTTTTTGTCGGGCAATTTGGAAAAATTGCCTGCTTGCTTATCTTGTTATACCGTCAACGGGCATAAACTGACATGTTGTTTGTTTGTCGGCTACAAATAACAAGTTGCAAGTCTGGTTGGCAAACAAGACTTGCAACCTGCCACTTGTGATCTGCAAGCAAGAAACTGTAACTTTATAATCTTGATGAGTAGATCTGTCACTACCACCCCCCGCTGGCTGCTTGTCAGCGTGCTAATTTTTGTCGCACTGGCGGCCTGTTTTGCCACCACCGCCACGCTGCTGTGGCTGCGTGACTACCAAGCAGGAACCTATCCGGGGGCGCGGCAGCTTTCCGGGCAAACAGGTTTCACTTGGCTGCCCACGCCGCACTATCGGCTTAACGGTTCTTACCGCAGCAGTGACGCCTTTCCTGATATTGTGAATTGGTACCAGACACGGCTTGGGGTGGGTGCCGAGGCACAGGCACAGGGAGGCTGTAGCCACCTGTTTGGTCGGCAGCACCGCTTCTTGCTCAACCAAAGTGCCAGTGTGACGGTGTGTGAGACAAGCCGGGGGCGATTGATCTTTGTGCAACGGGTAACAACAGTGTCGCTTCGTTAGGCTGCCTTTCTGCCAGCCCCTGCCCCGGAAACAGACACATAAAGCCGCGAGTGGTGTTAAATCGGGTGACAATGCGGCAGTTTTGCGCCTGGCAGCTAAATGTTTCGCCAGCCAAAATATCTTTTTCAAACAGGGTCAGCGGAGGGGACAGAACATAGCAGCGAATTTGGTTGCTCTGAATGGCTTGCAGGAGCCGCACGCCCACCCAACCGGCGGCAAGCAGCAAAAAACCGGCGAAGACGATGGCTGCTGTTCGCAGCAACCGCTGAGTTCGACTTCGCCGGTTGGATGTTGTCATGCAAAAACGGCCGTTTTATTTAAGCTGGCGCATGAATCACCGCATCCATCTCGTGCAATTGCGCCAACGAAAGATGACAGAAAATGCGGTGGCCGCTGCCCAAGTCACGCCACGGCGGCACGTCCTGCTCACAAATCCTGCCACCATCAGGCAGCCATTCGCGGCGTGGGCAGCGGGTGTGGAAGCGACAGCCAGTGGGCGGGTTTAGCGGACTAGGCACATTCCCTTCCAGCCGAATATGCTTTTGCTCTGCACTGGGGTCAGGAATTGGCACTGCTGACAGCAAGGCTTCGGTGTAAGGATGGTACGGCGGTGCGTAAATCATGTCGGCCGGGCCAATCTCTACAATTTGCCCCAGATACATGACGGCCACGTAGTCGGAGAAGAAGCGCACGACGCTCAGATCGTGGGCGATGAACATCATGGTAGTGCCAAACTCTTGCTGGATTTCCATCAGCAGGTTGATCACCGCCGCCTGCACCGACACGTCCAGGGCCGACACGGGTTCATCACACAGCACCAGATCGGGACGGCCGGCGAGGGCGCGGGCAATGCCGACGCGCTGTTTTTCGCCACCACTTAGCTGGCGCGGCAAGCGGTTGTAGTAATATTCATCGAGCTTGACGGCTTGCAGCAGCCGCACGACCTCATCATGGACTTGCTCCTTGGGAACGGTTTTGAAGCGCTTTAACGGCCGTTCAATCTGCTGCCCCACCGTATAGCTAGGGTTCATTGTCGAGTCCGGGTTCTGGAACACCATCTGCAACTCGCGGATTAAATTCATCTCCCGCTTGTTGACCTTGTTGCCAATGTCAAACCCCATAAACTCAGCGTCACCACCCGACTTGGCCTCCAACCCGATAATCGTCTTAATCAACGTACTCTTGCCACAGCCAGATTCACCCACCACGCCCAGCGTTTTGCCCTTGAACACATCAAAAGAAACGTCATCAACCGCCTTCACATACTCCTTTTCCCCCAAACCAACCAGACTCAAAGCAGAGTTGCTGGGGTGATCATAGTAAGTACGCAGGCCATCAACCGCCAAAATGGTATCTACCACCTCATCGGCCGCGCTGTTTTCATCATAGATTGGCACCAGATCCGGCGGTGGCACCCAATCTTCGGCCACAATCTCTTCCGAGAACAGGCAGCGGGTCACATGCTCTGCACTATCATGTCCATTGATCTGTAACGGCCGTAAATCCGGCCGCTGCAAATAGCAGGCATCACGTGTATAGTCACAGCGTGGGGCAAACAGGCAACCCGAAGGCAAATCGGTAGGCGACGGTACACGCCCGCGAATGGGGTATAGTACACTACCCTGCTTACCGCGCCCCAACTTGGGTAAACAGCGAATCAAGCCTTGGGTATAGGGGTGGCGCGGATTGGCAAAAATCTCATTCACGGCTGCCATCTCCACCAGTTCCCCGGCGTACATCACCCCCACCCGGTCGCTCACGCGGGCAATTACCCCCATGTTATGGCTGATCAGCAAAATCGCGGTGTCAAAATCGCGGCGCAGCACGTTGACCAAATCCAGCACGGCCGCTTCCACCGTCACATCCAGGGCAGTTGTCGGCTCATCCATAATCAGCAGCGAAGGACGATTAAGCATCGCCATCGCAATAACAATCCGCTGCTGCTGCCCACCAGAAATCTGGTGCGGATACCGCGCCATTACTTTCGCCGGATCAGGCATATTTACCCGCTCCAACATATCAACACACTGCTTCCGAGCCTCGCTTTCTGAGGTGTTGTGGTGCACCGTCAACACCTCAATCATCTGCTCCCCAATCCGCAAAACGGGGTTGAGCGAGGTCATGGGATCCTGATAGACCATAGATATTTGATTGCCACGCAAATGCTGTAGTTCTTCTGGCGTGCGGCCAACGAGCGATGTTCCCTGGAACTCAATGTCCCCTTTGGAAATCTTGCCGTTGCGCCCTAGATAGTTAACCAGCCCGTAGGCCAGCGTGCTTTTGCCACACCCCGATTCCCCCACAATACCAATTGTTTCGCCCTGGTAAATATCAAATGAGACATCCTTGACGGCCGGCACATCCCCATGCCGCGTCTCATAGGAAATCCCTAAATCTCGCACCCGAACGACTAATTCTTTAGCTGCCATGCTTTCTCCCTCTATGCCAGTAATCGGTAATGTCGTTTCACGACCGCTTCGCGTCCGGTAACCAGTAATCGGTGTTGACTGATTACTGGTTACTGGTTACTGATTACCGCCCTAACGGTACCGCTGTGTTTCCTCATTAATCCCATCGGCCAGCAAATTTAGCCCAACAACAAGGCTGGCAATTGCCAGCGATGCCCAAAGCGCATCCCAAATGTGACCAGCCTGGATAAAGCTCTTGCCAGAGGAAACCATGCTGCCCCAATCGGGCGATGGCGGGGGCAGTCCCAAACCCAGGAAGCCTAACGTACCGATAGAAAAAACGGCGTAGCCCACGCGCAGCATGGCATCAATGATGATGGGGCCGCGAGCATTGGGCAGAATCTCCACAAACATGATGTAAAGCGGGCTTTCGCCGCGTGTCTGCGCCGCCGCCACATAGTCCCGCGTTTTGATGTCGAGTGTAAGACCGCGCACCAAGCGGGCAATGCCGGGAGCGCCGGCAATGGTAATCGCCAGCACGATATTGAGCTTAGATGGTCCAAAAGCGGCAATAATCACCAGATAGAGCAGGATTTGGGGGAAGGCCATCAGCGCATCAAGACCACGCATGATAACTTCATCCACCAGGCCGCCATAATAGCCAGACACGACCCCCAGGGTTCCACCGATTAACAAAGCAATGATGATAGAAAAGGGTGCCAGGGTCAGGATGGTGCGCGAGCCGTGGGCTAAACGTGCCCACAGATCACGGCCGTTTCTGTCGGTACCCAGCCAATGTGCTGACGATGGCCCCTGCAAATTTTCCCCGCGAAATTGCTCGAAGGGTGAGTAACGAGCCAGCCACGGGGTTGGTTCATACCCTTCACGCAAGGGCGCAAAGGTCTCGTCCAAGCTGATACGGAAGGCGGAGTACGATTCGGCGGTGCGATCCGCGCTGAGGCCAGTCCATTGCACCCAGCAGCCGGGGGAGATGATGCAGTCATCAGCAAAGGTAGCGATAAAGATCCAAAAAAAGACGAGGAAGAAACCAACCACGGCCACGCGAGAAGCGAGAAGGACGTTGATGGCGGCACGCAGCTTGCCAGCACGGGCTGGTGTTGTTTTGATGCTGCTTGTTCCAGTTGTAACTGTTGCCATTATCTTACTCCTTAGGGTCTATGAATAGCGGATACGTGGGTTAAGGTAGGTGTAGATGATGTCGGCCACAAGCTGGGTGGCAACGGCAATGATCACCAGCAGCATCGCTGCGGCTTCAATGGCAAAGACATCCTTGAACAAGGCTACTTCCAGAATGTAGCGACCTAACCCGGGGAACCCGTACAGGGTTTCGACGATGACGATGCCACCAATGAGCCAGTTGACGTGGAGCATGATGATGGTGATGGGGGCAAGCAGGGCGTTGCGGAGGGCGTGTTTCATGACGATGCGCCAACGGGGAAGGCCTTTGAGAACGGCCGTTCTTATATAATTCGTCCGCATCACCTCCACCATACTTGCCCGCGTAATACGCAGCACATACCCCAACTCAACCAGCGTCAACGTCAGAATGGGCAAAATGAGCATTTGCGGCCGTTCCAAAATGGCATTTTCGTTGGTAACAACAACGGCCGTTGGTATCTCAATTCCCAGCGTTTTGCGTATAAATGCTGAGGAAAACAACACGATCAAAAACACCCCACTGGCAAATTCCGGCGTGGCCGTTGCCACCAGGCTGGAAATAGATGCAAAGCGATCAAAAAACCGCCCTTCATTCAAACCAGCCAGCAGCCCTAATACCAACGCGAGCGGCATTACCACCACAAAGGCAATGCCGGCCAAAATAGCCGTGTTTTCTAACCGTCGCAGCAATGTCTCTGCGACCGGCCGACGAGATTGGAAAGAGACACCGGGATCACCACGCAACAACCCCCGCTGAAGAGGAACATATTGCCGAGGTGCACCAGCCGCACTTGTCCACGTAGCGGCCGTTAACGTCCACGTCTCCAAATCATCACCCCGCACCCACATCGCCGCATGACCATCTCTGTCAACTCCCCAAAAAACCTCCACCCCATCTTCATTGGCAGTCCACGGGCTACCAGCTACTGGCTCTTCAACAACCGTGCCATCCGCTTGACGCACCAACCGAATAATTTGCTCACCATCTGGTGTGTATGTCTGGAACAAGCTGCCATCTTCAGCCACCGTCCACCAGCTATACTGCCCATTTTTTTCATCAAATACACGTGTGATAGGATAACCTACCAACGCTTCTGCCTGCCAATCGCTACCAAACAGCCAGCGAATGTAGCGCGTCATAGCCGGCTGATCCAGGCCATGTTGAGCATTAAAAGATGCTTCTTGCGCCGGCGTAATGGTATTACCCAATGTATTGACAGCAATATTCCCAGGTGCCAGTTCTGTCACCACAAAAACGGCAATAGAAACCACAATCAGGGTAAACAAAAGAAAAATAACCCGACGTAGCAGGAATTTAGCCATAAGAACCCCCTTTGGCTATGGGGCCAAGTTTGAATCTGTGTAAGGAAAAGGCCAAGAGGCAGGAGAACAAAACCCCATTCTCCTCCTCTTCAAGAATTAAACAAAGTGCGCAGTTGGCTTCCCTGCGCACTTTGTCAGACAATCAGTTCCAACTAGGCGAACGGATCGAGATCCGGATTGTACCAAACCTCACGCCACAAGTTGTAACCGGTGGGGTGCGCTTCAACACCAACATAAGCAGGATTCGAGGCATCCCACAAATTCTGGAAGTAAGCAATACCAACCGAGCCACGTTCTTGCTGAATCCGCTGAATATCAACCATCAAGGCACGGCGAGCTTCAACATCCAGCGTACCCTGCGCCTGCTTCAATAGTTCAGAGAACTCTTCATCAACCCAGCGGGATTCATTCCACGGCACAGGATTACCTTCAGCATCAGCAATGTAAGCTAATGGCAACAGCATAACTGCCAGCGGACGGTGCGCCCAGGTCGTAATACCAACCGGGGTTTCTGTCCACAGATCCCAATAAGCGGAGTTCGGCATGGTGTCTAGCTCGACATTAATTCCAGCCGCCTTGGCATCTTCCTTCAAGGTCTCGGCATAAGCCACAATGTCGGGCCAGCCTGTCCCCACCGAAACAGCAAAATCGAGTTGGTCAACACCAGCCTCATCAAGCAAGGCACGTGCGCCTTCGGGGTCATATTCGGGCAAATCCATTGGTGCCCATTCAGGATGAACCGGGGAGGCATGGGTATCATAACCCAGCAAACCTTCGCCAAAGAAGGCTTGGTCAAGAATACGTTGGCGATCCTGTACTTTCTTGACAGCATTACGCACGCGCACATCCGTCCACGGTTCCAAATCTACGCGGAAACGCATGACAACGGTCGCAGACGTACCAACGGAGCCCACAACCACGTTATCCTGGTCACGTAAGGCCAGGAAGGCATCTACAGTGGGGTTGTAGATATTGCCTATTTCACCACTTAGCAACGCGGCAACGTAAGCGGTGGAATCTTCACCGAGGTCAACAAATTCGATAGCGTCAAGATAAGGCAAAGCCTTACCATCGGCACCCATCTGCCAATATCCTTCATCACCATTTGCTACGCGGCTCTCGATGCGAACGCGCTCGCCAATGACATACTCTTTAAGGACATAGGGGCCAGTGCTGGCGTTGGCACCGGAGGTGACATCACCATCGAAGCTGGGGTGAATGATTTGGGCGGGGTAGTGGAAGAGATTTTCCGGCACGGCCAGGAGGGGCTGATCCAAATTGAGGCGCACCGTGTACTGGTCTACAACCTCGATGCCATCGGGGGTTAGGAACCCTTCCCACAGACCGAGGATGGAGGAACCCACGTCCGGGTTTAGCCATTCGTTAAAATTGAAGACAATATGGTCAGCAACAAGTTCGTCGCCGTTTGTCCACATAATGCCTTCGCGCAGCTTCAGATCCCACACGGTGAGGTCTTCGTTGGCCGTCCAGCTTTCCAACAGATAGGGATGAGTCACATTGTCCCTGTCGGTCTCGGTGAGGTATTCAAAGACATGGCGAAATTCGTTGGCATCGAAAATCCAGGAAAAACGGGCAGGGTGATCCACGGCCGGGATGGCACTACCAACGCGGAGTATGCCACCACGTTTGATGCCACCGGTATCTGCTGATGCTTCGGCGGCCGGTTCTTCAGCGGCTGGCTCTTCGGCTGCTGGAGCCTCGGCGACAGGTTCTTCAGCGGCTGGCTCTTCGGCTGCTGGAGCCTCGGCGGCAGGAGCTGCGCCGCCACCACAAGCTGCGGCGATGCTGGCAACACCAATTGACATACCAAGCAAGGTTGAGGTTCGCAAGAATTCACGGCGGGAAATGCGTCCTTGCTTGAGTTGTTCATATACTTCAGGAATCATGGGATGGACTTCGGCCATCTCTTCTTTGGTTACAAAATTTTTATCCACGTGTAATATCTCCTCCAAACGTTAGAAACCGTTTGTTAACACATCTACGGTGAGTTTTTAACAACACAAAATTAAATGATTCTATCTACAGGTTAGAACATCACCTCCTTAATTGGTTTATTTTGTTTTGATGGGTATCCACAATTGTCAGTACCCGAAAAAAAATATGAGCAATAACCCGTTCGGGGCGAGAGGATTTTAGCAAATGGGGTATGACGGAGATAAGGTGCATTTGGTTGCAATTCTTCTAAACGCTGTTGTGCAAGATTGTTAACGGCCGTTTTTTACCACTCATCATAGCCATCTTGCTACAAAACCCGCTTACTTTAATCAAAGGCAAAACCATCATAACATAGGTTACAATCAATGCCAAATCATACACCATAGAAATACACATCACCTATTACGGTTCAATTTTTAGATTATCATTTTATGACGTAAAATTGCCCCAACCTGTAAGGAGGCTCACCCCTTACACGAATTACCAAAGGTCAATTATCCAATTCTTATGCTGACTGTTGCTGAAGCACTTAAGCTCCCCGTTTTTTCATCTTCCAGGCTCGTAGCTGGCAAAACAGGCATTCACAACGAAATCAACTGGGTCCACATCGTAGATGTCCCCAACGCCGAATACAGCTATGAGCGCCAGGGAGTCTTGTTATTAACCTCCGGCTTTGGGCTGCGAGACAACCCTGAAGAGCAGGCACAACTTATCCCGCACCTGGTTGAAAAAGGGTTTGCAGGCATGGTGTTATCCATCGGCTATGCCTTTAGCAAAACCCCCGATGCCATGCTGGCAGCGGCCAACCAGCTCAACTTTCCTATTATAGAATCCCCGCGTGAGCTACTGTTTATTGACGTGACCGAAGCGATACTGGAAAGAATCGTCAACCGACAATATGCCCTGCTGCAAGAGTCCAACAAAATTTACGACCAACTGACGGAACTCGTGCTGCAAGGCAAAGATCTGCACACGCTGGCAACTACCCTCTCCAACGTCCTCAAACGCTCCATTTCAATCGAAGACCCCACTTTCCGCGTGGTGGCTACGGCACAATATGGCCCCATTGACATTGCCCGTGAGCGCACCATTGCCAGTGGGCGCACATCGCCAGAAATGGCACAACATTTGCTGGAATCGGGCATCTACAACAAGCTGCTACAGCGAATGCGCCCGACACGAGTGCCACCCATCCCGGAAATGGGGATGTCTATGGAACGGTTTGTGGCACCGATTATCGTGGACAGGCAAATTCAAGGCTATATTTGGATTATTGCTGGCGGCCGGCCGTTAACCGAACTCGATGAACTTGCCATCAGCCACGGGGCAACGGTAGCCGCCCTCTTCCTGTTTAAAGAGCAAGCCGTTCATGAGGCCGAAGAAAACCTGCGGGGCGACTTTTTTGAGCAACTGCTGCGCGGGCAGGAACGCACCACAACCCTGCAAGAGCTGGCGCGGCGTTTTAGCTATCGGCTCAACGTGGCGCACCAAATTCTGCTGATCTATGGCAACCTCAAGGCAGGTGGCAATTTACACTATGTCGAAGAACAGCTCTACCATTGGCTGCAGGAAAACTACGTCACCACCGCTTTTGCCATCCGGCGCACCGACCACCTGGTTGTGGTGTACGAAAGCGATCAAAACCAGATTGGCAAACAGCTTGCCGAACGGCTGGTAAAATCGCTCAGCTACCCAGCCTGCCGCTTGCTGGTTGGCGTAGGCTCTGTGTTTGAACACAACAGCCCCCAGGAAGCGGGCGGTATTCGCCAAAGCTACAGCCAGGCGCGGGAGGCGGTGGAAATTGGGCGAGCCTTGGGCAAAACCGAAGGCGTGGTCACGTTTGATGAGCTGGGGTTACTCCATTGGCTGTATTATTTGCCACCCGAAGCCCATGCCGGCAACAGCTTTTTGCGCTATGTGGAAAAGCTGCTGGCGTATGACCAGGCGCGTAACAGCGACCTGACGATTACTCTGGAAGCGTATCTGGATTATGGGGGAGCGCTCACCGAAACCTCACAGGCACTTTATATCCATCGCAATACGCTGCTGCGGCGGCTGGAGCGCATTCAGGAAATCTGTCTGCTTGATTTACGCGACCCGCTGGTGCGTACAAACCTGCACGTGGCACTCAAAGGGTATCATTTGCGCAAGCACCCCAGTTAGTAAGCGTTCATTATTAACTTAGCGATTTAGAAGTTCAACTTCTCGGAAGAAGTTGAACTTCTTGCCTAACTTGTTTTTGGACACTTATTTAGTACCTTACGAGTGAGCTTCTTGTATGGTGAGCAAGAATTTTAGACAGGATTAACAGGATTCTCATGCCTAATCCTGAAAAATCTTGTCAATCCTGTCAAAAGCTTCTTTGGTTCTGGATCGTCCAGGTTATGCATTCTTGACGCATAAAGTTAACATAATGGCTCATTTTGTGCCTGATGACCCACAATCAACCACAAACAGGGTACAGTCCATCCCTTGTAGAAGAAGCCACGCGCTCTAGAATCACGCTATCATAAGAAACAGGAGCGGGTCATGAGCAAACGAATTGTGCTGCTACAGGCATTAGCCGCGATACCTGGCGAAGTTGCAGCGATATTACAAACGGTTGATGATGAAGCTGGACGGTGGCGCATGGATGCTGATTCGTGGTCGCTGCTGGATGTGGTGCAACATTTGCTGCTGGTTGAGGGGCAGTTTCAGCAGCGGCTGCGGCGGGTGATGGCGGAAGAACGGCCGTTTCTCCCCACCATCCACCCTTCCCCCAGCGAACACACCCGCAACGAACCGCTAGCTGACCTGTTGGCTGAGTTTGCCCAACAGCGTGAAGAAACGGTGGCGTATTTAACCGCGCTCAAGGCCAAGAAGTGGGAAAGAACGGCCGTTCACGAAACCGAAGGCTCCGTCACCTTCCGCTTCCTCGTCCAAATGATCATTGACCACGACAGCGACCACCTCAACCAGCTACAAACACTCTCCCAATCTCTCATCTCCAACCTCCAATAACCATGTCACGAACCAGAAACCGCACCCGCACCCGTGCCCAGGCCGACCAGCGAGCAACCAACATCGCCCCCGGCGGTCTCCCCGGCGGCAGCTACCGCCCCCTCAGCCAAGATGATGTCAAGCGCATTCACGAAGCCTCGCTTGATGTGTTAGAGCGCATCGGCATCGAAGTCCAACCCTCCGAGTGCCGCGACATCTTCCAGAAAGCAGGCGCAAACATAGACACCACCCGCAACCGAGTCTACATTCCCCGTAGCATGGTCGAAGACGCCCTTGCCACCGCTCGTAGCGAAGTGCTGTTGGCCGGCCGCGACCCCAAACACGACATGCTCCTCGGCGGCACCCGCGTCTATCTTGGCACCGGCGGCGCCGCCGTCAAAGTCCTCGACCTTGAAACCCAACGCGCCCGCGAATCAGTGCTGGCCGATATTGTCAATATTGGCAAAATCGTAGACACCCTCGACAACATCCACTTCTATTTGCGCCCCGTCGTGGCCCGCGACCTCAGCAACGAGCTGCTTGACCAAAACACCTACTACGCCGCCCTCGTTAGCACCACCAAACACGTCACCGGCAACTGCTTCACCGTGCAGTCGGTGCGCGACGTGGTGGAAATGGCAAGCCTGATCATGGGCAGCCGCGAAGCCCTGCGCCAACGGCCGATTATCTCCGTCACCAACTGCTGGACCGTCAGCCCGCTGCGCTACGCCCCCGAAACGGTCGAAGTCCTCACCGAAATCGTGCGCCAGGACATTCCCATCTTCACCTCCTCCGCACCACAAGCCGGAGCCACCAGCCCCGCCGCCCTCGCCGGAACGCTGGTGCAAATCAACGCCGAGGAGCTTTCGGGCATTGTCTACACAAATTTACTCAAACCCGGTGCGCCCGTCGTGTTGGGCTATGTCCCCTCGGTAGCCGACCTCCGCAGCGGCAGCTTTGTCGGCGGTGCGGCCGAATTTGCCATGATGAACGCCGCCGCCGCCCAGCTTGGGCAGTTCTACAACCTGCCCGTCTACAACTCCTCCGGCCTCACCGACTCCAAAATCCCCGACGTGCAGGCCGGGTATGAAAAGGGCATTACCAGTTTGGCGGCGGCGCTGGCTGGCTCAAACTACATCCACCATTCGGCCGGCTTCCTTGAATCCATGCTCACCGTGGCCTACGAACAATATGTCATTGACGACGACATCAACGGCGCGATCATGCGCATGGTGCGCGGCATCGAGGTCAACGCCGACACCCTTTCGGTGGACGTGATCGAGCGGGTTTGCCGTGGTGAAGGCCACTTCCTCGGCACCCAGCAAAGCCTTGACCTGATGACCACCGAATATTACTATCCCCACACCGCCGACCGGCAGCGGCGCGACGATTGGGAATTGGCGGGCAGCCTCGACATGCGTGAGCAAGCCCGCCGCAAAGCACGCGACATCTTGAAAAACCACCAACCAACCCCCATCCCACCCGAAGCAGACAAGGCCATTCGGGAACGGTTTGAGATTGTGGTTCCACAAAACGAGAGATTGGGGATTGGGGATTAGAGATTGTGAACCTTCATTAATCTCCAATCGCTAATCTCTAATCTCCCAATTCTTGTTCTATGAAGACCGCCTTCATCATCTGCGGCGCACTGGCACGGGAAGTGCTGGACATTAGCAAAAAGCACGGCTGGGAAGCCGAGGTGTTTGGCATTCCGGCCATTGTCCACATGCACCCGGAGCGCATTGCCCCCAGCGTAGACAAACGGCTACGGGAAATTAAAGCCCAATTTGAACGGGTAATCGTCGTTTTTGGCGACTGCGGCTCGCAAGGGACGCTGGATTGGGTGCTGGACAAATATGGCCTGGAGCGAATTGACGGGCCGCACTGCTACGAAATGTACGGTGGCGACACGTTCCACCACTTGATGGATGAGGAACCCGGTACTTTTTTTCTAACAGATTTTCTGGTGCGTGGCTTTCAAGGCACGATTATCAAGGGGCTAGGACTGGATCGGTACCCGGAGCTGCAGGCCGACTATTTTCGCAACTACAAGCGGCTGGTTTACCTGGTACAAAACCGGGAAGATGAACTGGCTCGCAAGGCTGAGGAGATTGCCACCTTTTTGCAGCTTCCGCTGGTTATCCACGAAACGGGCTATGGGCTGCTGGAAGAACGGTTGGTGGCGTTGATGAACGGCCGTTTCCAACCCCCCAGCCTCATCCCCCGCCTACCCGCCAAAGAGATGGTTGTGGCAGAAACGGCCGTTCGCCCCACCCGCACACAAACCCGGAGAAGAAAACGAGATTAGCGATTAGAGATTGGAGATTGATGCAGGTCAACCAATCTCCAATCCCCAATTACCAATCTCCAATAACCATTTATGTCAATCAAACTTATCCGCCAAGCCCTCAAAAGCAAAGAAAAACCGCCCCGCATGTGGCGCGAGCATGAAATCAAGGACAGCTACGATGTCGTCATCATCGGCGGCGGCGCCCACGGCCTCGCCTGCGCCTACTACCTCGCCAAAAACCACGGCATCACCAACGTCGCCGTTTTGGAAAAACGGTACATCGGCTCCGGCGGCAGCGGCCGCAACACCACCATCATCCGCAGCAACTACCTCACCCCCGAAGGCTCCGCCTTCTACAACGAAAGCGTCAAGCTGTATGAGCAAATGTCGGCCGAATTCGACTTCAACGTCATGTTCAGCCAGCGCGGCCACTTCACCCTCGCCCACACCGACGCCGCCATGCGAACCTCCCGCCGCCGCGCCGAAGTCAACCAAATTGGCGGCATAGATTCCCGCGTCATCGGCCCCGACGAAATCAAGCGGCTCTGCCCCGCGCTCGATGTCAGCGACCGCCCTCGCTACCCAATCATGGGGGCGTTGTACCATCCACCGGGCGGCATCATTCGCCACGATGCGGTAGTGTGGGGCTACGCCCACCACGCCGACCGCATGGGTGTCCACATCCACCAGCTCACTGAAGTGACCGACATTAACGTCGAAAACAACCAGGTCGTGGGTGTGCAAACCAACCGGGGACGAATTAACACAAAGATGGTGCTAAACGCGACGGCCGGCTGGTGCACCACCATCGCCGACATGGCCGGGGTGAAGCTGCCCATCACCACCTTCCCGCTGCAAGCGTGCGTCACCGAACCGCTCAAGCCGTTTTTGGATGTCATCATCGTCTCCGGCAGCCTCCATGTCTACGTCAGCCAGTCGGATCGCGGCGAATTGGTAATGGGGGCATCAGTTGATCCGTTTGCCAGCTACTCCACTCGCGGCTCGCTCGACTTCATCGAAGGGCTGGCGGGCCATATGCTGGAGCTTTTCCCGTCGCTGGCGCACGTGCGCGTGCTGCGTCAGTGGGCCGGCCTGTGCGACATGACCCCCGACTACAGCCCGGTCATGGGCTTTACCCCTGTGGATGGCTTTGTGGTGGACGTGGGTTGGGGGACATATGGGTTCAAAGCGTCGCCTGTTTCCGGCAAACGGATGGCCGAACTGATTGCCACCAACCGCATCCCCGACCTGCTGCACCCATTCCGCCTTTCACGCTTTGAGCAGTTTGATCTGGTGGGGGAAAAGGGTGCAGCGTCGGTGGGACATTAAAGAAAAATGTAGGACAAGTTTGCAAACTTGTCCTACGCTGGCTTGAAAACATGTCGGGCCACTCGACCGCCAGCGCATTGACGACGGCTTCGCCCAACAAGAGGCCGCATTTATTCGCAACGAATAATTTAACGTAGGGCGCGAGTCATGCCTCGCGCTCTACAGCCAATCATGATAATTTTAACCTGCCCCAACTGCGGGCAACGCAACAGTCTGGAATTCCGCTACGGCGGCGAATACAACCCGCGCCCGGCGAAGCCACTCGAAACCAGCAATGCCGAATGGGCTGATTATATCTATATGCGAGACAACAAATCCGGCGTGCAAAAAGAGTGGTGGTACCACCGCGCTGGCTGCGGCCTCTGGTTTTTGGCCGAACGCGACACCCGCAGCAATGAGGTGGTGAAGACGTATTTGTGGGAGCCGATGGCTAAAGAGATTGGAGATTGAGAGATTGGGAGATTGGAGATTAGAGATTGGATCAGTTGGCTGCTAAATTGGCACCAGTCCCAAACTAATCATTATCGCTTCATCCACTTGTCTCATTGTTTCCGGCTTGGCACGACCCCAATAGCGGCTCAGGCGAGATTTATCAACGGTACGAATCTGGTTTAGCAAGATGACAGAATTATTGGCAAGCCCACCCTCAGGTGCTTTTATGGCAACATTCACGCGAAATGTTGCTTCCTCTCTGCTTGTGATCGGGGCAACAATGACAGTTGGGCTATATTGGTTGCCAATGTCATTTTGGATAACCAATGCCGGGCGCATCTTGCCCTGCTCCGAACCGCGCACGGGTTCCAAATCAACAGAAAAAATATCACCGCGACGAATCTGGCGTGCCATTATCCGGTTCCCCCGCTTCATAAACCGGAAGATGCTTCTCCCAGGCCTCATCATCAACTGCTTCCCACTCTGCGACCAAAGCCAGGCTCTCTTGCGCCGTAGCCTGATAACCAGCAGCCAATTCCTCACGCAGCAGTTGCCGCCGCTTGGTTTCGATAAAATATTCAAGGGCTTCGGCAACAAATTGGCTTTGCCCGCGCCGTGGAGCCATTGTGCGAACCATTTGCATTAGCTCATGGGGAAGTGTCAACGTCACTTTCTCAGTTGTACTCATTACAATCTCCTGTTGGCTGTACATTATATACAGCCAGTAGACAGTATAAACAATAAAGCCAGATTATGGAAGTCTATCCAGCAAAACAAGCTGGTTTAAGCAAGATGTTATGGCAAGACAAACAAACTTACAGATAAACAACCGCCTGTCACCACAGTCAAATGAATTGATTGACCGCACGCAAACGATTTACTTTCGCTTCAACGGCAAGGAATATGCCGCCCATCCCGGCGACACCATTGCTTCAGCACTGGCGGCGAACGGGGTGTCGGTGTTGGCACGGTCGTTCAAATACCACCGCCCACGCGGGCTGATGGATTTCGGCCACGCCATGAACGCCCTGGTGCAAATTGGCAACGAACCGAGTGTCAACGTTTGGACGCGGCGGGTTGAGGAGGGGATGGAGGTACAGCCGGTCAACGCCTGGCCGTCGCTCGACCGCGACCTGATGAGCCTGACGCAGGCGGGCGACCGCTTTTTGCCGGTGGGCTTTTACTATAAAACGTTTATTCGCCCCGCTTTTATGTGGCCCGTTTATGAAAAAGTGCTGCGAAAAGCGGCAGGGCTGGGCAAGATTGATATTGAAGCGGAGCGTCCGCACGGCTACTACAAAGAGTATTTGCACGGCGACGTGGTGGTGGTGGGCGGCGGGCCGGCTGGACTGAGCGCGGCGGTGGCGGCGGCCAGCGGCGGGGCACGGGTGCTGCTGCTGGATGAAAACGAGGGGCTGGGCGGACACGTGCGTTTTGGCGGGGATGAGATGCGGCGGGGGGAAAACGGCCGTTTAATCACCCTCCTCCACCAATTCCCCAACGCCACCACCTACACCAACACCCTCGTCATCGGCCACTACGACCACAACTGGCTGGCGGCCGTGCAGGGCAAAACCCTCTACAAAATCCGTGCCAAAACCGTCATCTACGCCACTGGGGCCACCGAACAGCCGCTGATTTTCGCCAACAACGACCTGCCCGGCGTGATGATGGGCAGCGCCGTGCAGCGATTGCTCCACCTTTACGGCGTCGTACCCGGCCAAAAAGTGCTGGTTGTCGCCGCCAACGACGACGGTTGGCAGGTGGCCGCCGATTTGCACCACGCCGGGGTCAACGTCGTCGCCATCGCCGACCAGCGCCCCAAATCCACCCACCCCGCTGCCGACCGGCTTATTCACGCTGGTGTTCCCGCCTACGGCCACCACACCCTGCTGGCCGCCAACGGCAAAAGCGGGGTCACGGGGGCGGTACTGGCGGCCATTGACAGCCACGGGCAGGTCAACAGCAGCCAAACCCGCGCCATTGATTGCGATCTCATTGCCGTCAGCGTGGCCTGGGCGGGCAACAACGGGCTGCTGTACCAAGCGGGAGCGAATTTGCCCTATGATGAAGCGCGGCATGAATTTTTGCCCGTTGGCCTGCCCCAAAATGTGTTTGCGGCCGGCCGCGTGGCGGGAACCCACGACATTGTGCTACAGCGGCAAGAAGGGCAACTGGCGGCACAGCAGGCACTGGCGGCGTTGGGCATGGCTGAAGCGGTTGCTGACGAGGTGCTAACCACACTGGCTACGCGCAAAACAAAGGAGCCGCTGCGTTCTTCCAACCTTGTGCTAGTGTCGGGGGGCAAGGGCAAGCCGTTTGTGGATTTTGACGAGGATGTGCCGGTCAAGGATGTGGAGCTGAGTTTGGCCGAGGGATATGACAGCATTGAGCTGCTGAAGCGGTATAGCACCATTTCGATGGGACCGTCGCAGGGGCGTTGGTCATCGGCCAATACGGTGCATTTGGTGGCCAGGGAAAACGGCCGTTCTGTCTCCCAAACCGGCCGCACCACCTCCCGCCCACCCGTGCAACCCATTGAGCTGGGCGCATTGGCGGGGCAACACATGGAGCCGGAACAGCACTCGCCGCTGCACGATTGGCACCTGGCCCACGGCGGCAAAATGATGGTGTCGGGCTTGTGGATGCGCCCCGAACATTACGGCCATCCCCAGGCCGAAATCCGCGCCGTGCGCGAGCGCGTGGGGCTGATTGACGTGAGTACCCTGGGGAAATTCCGACTGGTTGGCCCCGGCGTGCCCGGCTTTCTCGACCGCATCTACATCAATCGCTGGCAAAAAACGGCCGTTGGCCGAGTGCGCTATGGGGTGATGTGCAACACCGAGGGGGTGATTACCGACGACGGCGTAACGGCGCGGGTGGGTGAGCAAGAGTGGTATATGACCGCCACCTCGTCGGGCGCGGGAGCGGTGTATGAAACGCTGCAATGGTGGGCGCAGTCGGGCTGGGGCGACGGGGTACACATTCGCAACGTGACGGAAATGAACGCCGCCTTTAATCTGGCGGGGCCACTCAGCCGCCAGGTGCTGGCAAAGTTAACCGAGGCCAACGTGTCCAACGAAGCCTTGCCCTACATGGGGCAGCTTGACACTACCGTGGCTGGGGTGGCGTGCCGCCTGCTGCGGATTGGCTTCACCGGGGAGCTTTCGTATGAGATACACTGCCCCACGGGGTATGCCCAGCACGTTTGGGAAGCGATTTTGGACGCAGGGCGTGAGTTTAACATTTTGCCGTTTGGAGTGGAGGCGCAGCGGGTGCTGCGGCTGGAAAAGAGCCACATCATTGTGGGGCAAGACACCGACGCGCTCAGTGACCCGATTGCGGCCGATATGGCGTGGGCGGTGAAGCTCGACAAGCCGGACTTTTTGGGGCAGCGGATGCTGACGCGCATCGCGCAGCAGGGGCCACGGCAAAAGCTGGTGGGGTTCAAAATGCTGCGGCCGGGGATTGTGCCAGATGAGGGGCTGCAAATTGTGGAGAAGCAGGCGGATGGCTCCCTTGGCATCATTGGCTGGGTGACGTCAAGCCGCTTTAGCCCGACGCTGGGGGAGGCGATTGGGTTGTGCTGGCTGGACAGTGCGGTGGCGGCAAACCCTGGGACAACGTTTAACATTCGTATCAACGGCCAACTGGAGCAGGCGAAGGTGCATCACGGGGCGTTTTATGACCCGGATGGGGAACGGTTGAGGATGTAAGATAGAGATTGGAGATTGGAGATTATCCGTTTCCTGATCTCCCAATTTCTATTTTGCAAGAGGCAAACACCATGAACATATCCAGTAAAGGCCAAATTACTATTCCTGCGACCATTCGGGAAAGTTTAGGTTGGCAAACAGGCCAAGAACTCGTTGTGATATTGGTTGAAGGGGGAATCTTTTTAAAAGCCAGAAATCCCTTTCCTCCTAGTCAGCTTGAAGAGGTCGCGGGTTGTTTAGCTGTCGCTGGTGTACGTGCCACCATTGAGGAAATGGATGAGGCAGTGGGCAAGGGGCTGGCTGAGACACAGACCTTGCAAAGTTAGCGGCTTTTTGAAAATTCGGAATAGCATCGCGGACGACGCGGATCAAAGCGGATTTTCGCGGATCAGACCCCCAAAAATCCGTGTTTATCCGCCCAAATCCGCGTTATCCGCGATGCCATTTTTCTTTATTTGGCTACAACAAATAGCTCTTAGGTGACAACTATGTTTAAAGAGGCAACAAAACTCACCCCGCTTTACCATTTGGCTCGGCAAAAAGGGGCGCGGATGGTGACGGTGGGGAGGTGGCAGGTGGCGGCGGATTTTGGGGATGTGACGGCTGAATCGCGGGTTTGTCGCACGGCCGTCGGTCTGGCCGATTTTTCCCACTGGGGACGGCTGATTATAGAAGGAAAAGCGGCAATGGAACTGCTGCAAGGGGAGTTGGGGGTGGAGGCGTTGGGGATTGGTGGGGGAACGGCCGTTTCCCCCACCACCCACCTCTACCGGCTGCGGCCAGACCGCTTCCTGCTCAACACGGCCGCCGGGGAAGAACAGCCACTCCTTGCCACCCTCAACCGCGCCGCCAGCCAGGCCGACAGCCTGATTAGCGTCGGCGACAGCAGCCACGGGCTGGCGCAGCTGCTGCTCGTTGGCCCTCACGCCGCCCGGCTTCTCAGCCGCCTGTGCGGCCTCAATTTCCACGACGCGGCGTTCCCGACGCTGACGGCCAAACAAAGCAGCGTTGGCAAAACAACGCAAACCATCCTGCGCCACGACTTTGGCTCCACGCCCGCCTATTCGCTGCTGGGCGCAGCCTCGCTGGCGGTTTATTTGTGGGGGGTGGTGCTGGAGGCGGGGGCGGATTTGGGGGTGAGGGTGGTGGGAGAAACGGCCGTTTCCCGATTACGTGAATAAAATGGTGAGGGGGAAAACGGCCGTTTTCCCTACCCCCCCTCAACCTCCAGCTTCTCAACCTCATCCACATTAAAATGTTGGCGCGTTTGCCACAGATCATAGCTATTCTGCATCGCCAGCCAGCTTTCCGGCGACCGTCCCAACGTTTTAGAAAGACGAAGTGCCATTTCCGGTGTCATACGGCTGCTGCCGTTTAACAAGCGCGTAAAGGTTGAGGGTGACACTTTGAGCTTGGCTGCCACAAAGCGTGAACTCACACCCAATTCTTCAAGATAAATTGCACGAATAAATTCGCCGGGATGGGGTGGATCGTACATGCTCATCAGTGATAATCCTCATAATTGACAACGTAGGCATTGCCATCTATAAACTCAAACGTAATCCGCCAGTTTTTGCTAACATCAATTGCCCACAATCCCTGTTTATCTCCTTTCAGGGGATGCAGCCGAAAACCGGGCAAATCCATATCATCAACCGTCGTTGCCGTGTCAAGAGCGACTAGTCTCATTCTAAGCTTTTGGCGATGGGAGGGATCAATACCGGCTACGTTACCGGTTTCATAAAATCGTCTTAGCCCTTTATGTTTGAACGGCTTGATCATGACTACATCATACACAGTGTTGCGCGACACGCAACGCCCGTATGTTGCTAAAAGCGGGAATGGATTTGGAGATGGAGAACCGTTTTGCAGTTCATGATATAATTGCTCACCACGAGAATGAAAATAGAACGCAGATTTACCTGATGCACCTGATTAACCTTTTTGATCAGGAAAATCAGGAAAATCAGCGTCCTATTTTTGCAGGAGCAGCTTGTTATGACTGTCCTCACACCTGAACAAAAAGTTCATTCCCGGCGGGGCGAACCCGTTTGGCAAATTGCCGTGCTGTTCCCAACCCAGGGCAACTGGAGCGAAGCCGATTACCTCGCCTTGGAATCCAATCACCTTGTCGAATTTTCCAATGGTACCGTGGCGGTCTTGCCCATGCCCACCCGCTTTCACCAGGCTATCGTGGCCTATCTTTATGAAGCGCTTCTCCTCTTTGTTCGACCCAACCAGCTTGGCCGTCTCTGGTTTGCCCCGCTGCCGCTACGCCTGTGGGAAAGAAAGTACCGCGAACCCGACATCATTTTTCTGGCTACGGAAAATCTTGCCAAAGCACAAGGGGCTTATCCAGACGGAGCCGATCTGGTAGTTGAGGTGGTCAGTGGCAGCAAGAAAGATCGTGACCGTGACCTCATCGAAAAGCGGGTGGAATATGCCCAGGCAGGTATCAGGGAGTACTGGATTGTGGATCCCGAAACACATACGATGACTGTTCTTCGTCTTGACGGCCGGCAATACCTTGTTCACGGGGAGTTTGGCGCGGGAGCCGAGGCGACTTCGTGGCTGCTGGTAGGGTTTCGGGTTGCGGTAGATGCCGTTTTTGCTGCCGCGAATCAATGATACTTAGGGGATTTTGTATTTATTGTAGGCGCGTAGCATGATGCTACGCGCCTACAATAAATACAAAATCCTCGACTGACCCACCATGTTTCAGGAGGGCGAAGGGGGTGGGACTCGTTACCACTCGCTCACTCTAAAACAGGGTTTAGCAATCTTGCACAGCTTCTAGGATTTGCCAGCGAGGGGGCAACGCAACACGATCCTAAATCCATAATTGCTAAAAATGTAGGCTGGTCGATCAAAGCCACGGCTAGTAGCGCGTGCTTGATTCTGGGCGTTGAAACATGATCCCCCACGTAAAGAGCGCGTATCACCACTCGTATCTGTTTTACTTTCTGCAAAATCTTTATATTTATTTCGACACCACTCCCAAACATTACCACTCATATCATAGAGATTTAGGCCATTATGGGATCCATCGACAAATAAACCAACGGCTGTTGTTTGCTCCAGCTCACTTTCTCGTGTATTAACCTTAAACACCTCAAAGTGATTGCCCCATGGGTAAGTTCGGCTATCAGGATAACTTACTCCCACCTCCCACTCCCATTCATAGGGTAGATCAACATTATAGCCAAGCTTGTCACTTAACCAACAACAAAAAGCTATTGCTTGATACCAGCTAACATTATCTCGGGGGCGATTGGCTAACTGAAAATGTTGATCATCTATCTTTTTTAATGGCTGAGCCTTCTTAAAATACTCCGAATCTTCCGCAGGCATCCCCTGCCACCAACGCGGGTCGGCAAAATCGGCGGCTTCGACAAAACATTGGAATTGGGCATAGGTAACGGGATAACGAGCCAGTTGAAACGGCTGCACAATCTCAATCTCCTGCGCCGGAAGCGGCCTATAGGCTTTCTCATCACCCCCAATTTGGTAACGGCCGGCCGGAACAACCTCCCCCCAGGCAATATCCGGCAGCCGCACCCCATCCCGCTCAATCACCCCCACCCCCGGCCGCCTGTCCCCCAGCCGCGCCAGCGCATCGCCCGCCAGCAGACGGGTAGCAGGCTGCACCGCCAGCCCCCGCTGGCTAATCAACGCCACCAGCCGGTCATGGAGCAGCGTCCGCGTCGCCTCGCTGCTGCTTTCCAGCTCCACAAACCCCGTTGCCGCCAGCTCCGCCAGCGCCAGCCGCAGCTCCGCCCGCCCCCGCGTCGTTTGCCCCATCTGCGTCAGCAGCGACAGAGCCGTTGGTTTACTGCGTAACCCCAAGTAACCAATCGTCAGCAAAATCGTCTCTCGCCACCACGAATCAGCCGCCCGTTCCCCCTGCTGCCACGCCGCCAAAATCGCCTCCTCCGTCCGCACCGTTTCGGCCAGATAAAAAGCGGCTAAAAACTCCTGGAAGGTGAGGTGAACGAAGGTGTAGCGACCATCCACCTCCTTGATAAGGCTTTCGCGGCTGCGAACGGCCGAAATAAACCCCCGCAGCCTCTCCTTTGCCAACCCCTCCCCATACGCTTCCACAAAATCCGGCAGCAGCCACGCCTCCAGTTGATGCTGCGCCACCGTCCGCCCCGCCGCTTTTCCCGCGCTCATCATCCTGAAAGCAAGCAACGCCAAAAACTGCCGCTTGTCCTTATCAGAGCCACCCCACTGGCGCAAATCCTCCGTCGCCTCATGGACGGCGTGGTGCTTTTCCGCCAGCAGCACATCCACACATTTCTCATACAGCGCCGCTCGCTGCTCCGGCAAACGGTGGTCGTTGTAGTGGACAATCGCCACCACCGTCACCATCAGCGGCGTGTCAATCAGGGGCTGCTCCTTTCGCGCCGCACGGCGGGCTTCCAGCGTTTCGATAGCCGCTTGCAGGGAATCCCGCTCCCGCTCCTGCTCGGCAGGGGTCTCATAAACCGCCTTTGTCCACCGCCCCACCAACTGCGCCACCTGCTCCGGCAACATCGGCTGCACCTCCGCCAGCCGCAAATCTGCCAGCCGCACCTGCCCCTGATAGGCGCGGGTGCGGCTTGTCACCAGCAAATAGTCGGCCAATTTGGTGTCGGCCACCTGCTGTAGCTGCAAACTCACCTGCCGCCGCTCGGCATCGTCGGCCACCTCGTCCAGCCCATCCAGCAGCAGCATCACCGGCATCGCCCCATCCAGCAGCTGGTCAAAAAAGTCCGGCGGCAGCCCCCGAATTTTGCGCTGCAAATCATGGCCGATAAAGCCGCGAATCGTCCCCTGCACCGGGTCAGCCGCCCCGCTAAACTGCTTGCGATACCGGTTATACTCACCCAGGGTGATAAAAATGGGGACAGGTAACGGCTCTGCCAGCCCCAAATGCTCGGTCACGGGCTGCAGGTTGCCGCTGCGGTGCGCCTCCGCCAACGCGCTGGCAATCAGCGAGAGGTAGGTTGTCTTGCCGCAGCCGGGGCCACCGGTAATGGCAAGCTGGCGGCTCTGCTGTAGCAGTTCGTGCATCGAAATCGTTTGTCGCTCGGTGGCTCGCTGGTGCTGCACCGTCATGGGGTCATCATCCCCCTGCTCGTCGGCCGCATCCAGCACCACCCGCAGCGACACGTACACATCCTCCAGCGTCAGCTTGTGGACCTGCTTGGCTCGCTCCTCCACCCCGCGCAAATCCAACCGGCCGTAGCGCGTTTCCACCCACTCCAGATAGCTCTTTAACCCTTCATCAAGCGGGGGTGGTTCTGGTGTGGGCATGGCGACGGTGACGTGGATGGGTGGCGTTTCGGCTTGCCCGCCAAAAAGCCCCAAAGTCCCGGCAACGGTGTCGTAAAAGGCAAAGACACCGACGACGGCACCGACAATAAGCATGACAATCGTTCTGACCGTTGCGCCCCATTCGGGGAAGAGGGCGAGGCTGGCAACAATGGTCAGGGCGACCAAGGGGATGACCCCAAAAAGCAGCTTTTGCCAAGGGGGTAATTGTCGGAGCCAATTTTTCATGATGTTTTGTTGATTCGTTTATTCGTTTCCCATTCGTTGTGTCTTTTAATGCGGCAACGAATGGAAACGAATAAACGAATGGGAACGAATGAGAACGAATGGTGGCTGCCTGATTATGATTCTGGTCGCTGCCACCGTTTGCGCCGGTGATTTAAGATCTGTTTGGGTGGAAAAACCCGTTTCCATTCCAGACGCGGCCGGCCGAAATTAAACAGCAGGCAAACCATATGTTCCGAAGCAGCCAGATAATCAATTGCCTGCGCCATGTCGTCATTGGTTAAGGGCAAACCACGCGCTTTGTATTCCAAAAGCAGGGTGCCATTAACCCGGTGATCGGGGCGGTAAAAATTGATTTTGTTGCCGTTTTCGTCGAAGATGGGTAGTTCTGGCTCTCGTTCTGCGCCCAGCTCTGCGTCCGCAAATCGTTGGCTCATGGCGTTGTGGTAGGTTGATCCCCGGTGGCCTGGCCCCAAGTCGTTGTGGACAGCCATCGCCAGGCCGATGACTTGATAGGTTAATCCGCCCAGGTTGTCGTCTACGAGGCCGGGTCTGGGTTTGGTGGTGGGTTGGGTTTCATTAGCCATGTGGTTTCTCCTTGGGGTTAGGGGGGCAACGAATTTGAGCGAATAAACGAATTGGAACGAATGAACGAATAAATGAATGTGAACGAATAAACGAATATGAACGAATGTGAGGTATTATCTCAGGGTTCTATTGCATATGTCAACTGTACAAAGCCGCAGTCAAACGGCTTGGCGGCAATAAGTTTTAGGGGGATGTCGGCCGTGAGGGGGCCGAAGAGTGGTTTGCCGCTGCCCAGCAGGACGGGGATGAGGGTGATTACCATGTCGTCTACCAGCCCGGCGGCGAGGAAACGCTGGATGGTGACGCCGCCGTCGAGGTAGATGCGGCTCATGCCTTCCTGCCCCAACCGCTGGCACAGTTCGTGGGGGGATTCGCTGGAATGGGTGACGAGGTGGCTGAGGTGTGGGGGGATTTCTAGCGGCCGGCTGCTTAACACAACTACCCGCTTCTCTTGATACGGCCAGTCGCCAAAGGTCAGCACTTTTTCATAGGTGTGGCGCCCCATCACCAGCAAATCAACGTTGCTCATAAAAGCAGCATAGCCAAAATCTTCCCCTTCTGGCACGTTTTGGCCGGCCGCATCGAGCCAATCCAGCTCCTGGTTCTCTCGGGCAATAAAGCCGTCTAGACTGGTGGCGATGTAAACGGATACGATTGGTTTCATAAAGGCATCTCCCAAGATAGAGACTGAGCGACTAGGAGACTAAGAGACTGCTTGAGTCTCCAATCTCTCAGTCTCCCAGCCTCCCAATCTCATCCTCCTATCCCTTCTTCAACTGCCCAACCTTGTCCACATACGCCTGCATGGCGGCTTCGCGCCCTGTGCCTTTTAGTTTGGCCCAGGCATCGTATTTGGCACGGTTGGCAAAATCCATCATGCCCGGCCGGCTGCCGGTGCAATCGCCCTGGGTTGCTTGTTTGAAATAGCTGTATAGGGCCAGCAAATCATTGTTGCCGGGACGCACCGGCAATGCTTTGGCGTCTGCTTGTGCCTGCAAAAAACGTTGTTCTAACTCACTGCTCATGGGTCTACTCCTTTGAGGGTGGACACGGACAAACACGGACAAATACGGATGAATGTGCGAAATCTTTGAGTTTCATTCACGGTGGTCGGCGTAGTTGGTACCGTCTCCTTTGTGACTGACTGACAAAATTCAGGCATTCACCGCAACGAGCGCAGAGATTTTGGCATTTTCCCTTTGCGCCCTCCGCGCCCTTTGCGGTTTAACCCAATGCAGTATAGAGAAGTTTGCCGGGAGTATCAACGAAAACGGCCGTTTCTCGACCAAAGCAGTTACAGCATCCTCTAACTTGACATAGTGTGTCACCATGCTAAACTGTCTGGCATATGGGTGACCGGAATTCACGCTTGGGGCGCATGTGGCATTGGCTGGTTTGGCTGGTTTGGCGACCGCTAACGGCTCCCTTTCGCTGGGGGCAGCAGTGGCGGCGACGACGACGGGCGAAGGCGTCGCTAACGGCCGTTCTCACCCCCGCATCCACCCCACCATCCGCCAACCCCACCAACCGGCTGCTGGCACTAACGGCCGTTTTTTCCACCCTCGCCCTCATCGCCCTGGCCGCCTACACCTATCTGCGCCCGCCCGAACTGACCCCACCTGTTACCATCATTTTGACCCCCACGCCAAAGCCAACAGCTGAAGCAACGATTGTGCAAACGGCCGTTCCCACCCAGCCCTCCCCCTTGCCCACCCTGCTGCCCACACCAACGGCCGCACCAACGGCCGTTCCCCTGCGCGACCCCCTTGCCAACGGCGGCAGCATCCTGTTCAGCCTGCGGCGCGACGGCAACGAAGACATTTTTCTGCTCCCGGCCGGGCAGCCCGCCCCCATTCGCCTCACCAACCACCCCGCCCCCGACCGCGACCCGGCGTGGCGACCCGACGGCCAGGCGTTGGCCTTCTCCTCACAGCGTGACGGCAACTGGGAGATTTATCTCTATGATCTTGCCAGCGACACGCTGGAGCGCGTCACCCAGCAGGGCGGCTTTGACGGCGCACCTGCCTGGTCGCCCGACGGGCTGTGGCTGGTTTATGAGTCGTACCGCGACGACAACTTTGATATTTACCTGCAAAAAGCAGATTTGAGTGAACCGGCGCGGCGGCTGACCACAGACACGGCAGCTGATTACGCCCCCGTTTGGTCGCCCGATGGCCGACACATTGTCTTTACAAGCTGGCGCGGCGGCAGCGAGGATTTGTTTGTGCTGTCGCTGGATGATGCCGGGCTGGCAGCAGTAAACCTGACCAACACCCCCAACCTGCATGAGAGCGAGGCGGCTTTTGCTCCAAACGGCCGTTTGCTGGCCTACACCCAATCTGACGGCACGCTGCCCATTATCAACGTGCAGCCAGTGGGCGCAGATGGGCGGCTGCTGGGGGCGGCCACGACGATTGGGCAGCAGGGGCAGTCGCCTACCTGGGCACCGGATAGCGGCTCGCTGCTTTATGTCTACCAGCGGGGCGGGCAGGATTATTTGCTGGGGGGCAGCGTGGAGGCGTGGGGGGTGGTGGCACAGGCGTATGCGCCAAACGGCCGTTTAGCCCACCCCGACTGGTCGCCTACCGTTGTTGACCCCGCCATTTTGGCCTCACTGCAATCCCGGCTGGCGCGGCGCGATGCTGGCACAGCCGCCGCCAAATCGCTGTTTACCGAAGCCCTAGCACCGGGACCGCTGGCGCTGCTCTTTGAGCTGCCGGTCAACGCCCCGTCGCCTTATCTCAACGACCACGTTGACCAATCGTTTTTGGCTCTGCGCGAACGGGTGACGGCCGAGGCGGGGTGGGATTTTCTGGGGCAGTTGGATGGGCTGTTTGTGCCGCTGGAAGCCAAACCGCTGCCGGGGCAGCCGCTGCAAAATTGGAGCCAGGCGGGGCGGGCGTTTGATGTAGCCTACCGCGAGGCGTTGGCTTTTGACCCTCGTTTGCAGGTGGTGCGTGAGGAGGTGGGGGGGCGGACGATGTGGCGGTTGTTTGTAAAAACGGCCGTTCAGGACGGCACACAAGGGGAACCACTGCGCCGTTTGCCCTGGGATTTTCGCCCCCGGCTCGACGGCGACCCGCTCTACTATGACCAGGGCGGCAAGCTGCGCGAGGCGATGCCAGATGGCTACTACATTGATTTTACCGCCCTGGCCGCCGAATATGGCTGGCAGCGCGTGGCCGCCAGCGACAACTGGCGCACCTATTTTGCCGGGATTCAGTTCTGGCGTTTTGAAAACCGGCAGGATTTGAGCTGGCCGGAGGCGATGCGGCAACTGTATGATGAGGCGGCGTTGGCGGCAGCGTTGGGGGAGAAGTGGGATCAGTGACATGGAGATTGGAGATCGGAGATTGGTGAAGGTTTACAATCTCCAATCTCTACGACACCGGAGAGAAGTATGGAGAAACAATTTATCAACCCACCAGAGCTGGCCGAGCCGCGTGGGTTTAATCATGGCATTTTGGTAACGGGCGGGCGGCTACTCTTTTTGGCAGGGCAGGACGCAACGGGAGAAAACGGCCGTATTGTCGGCCCCGGCGATCTGCTGGCGCAATACGAAGAAATTTTGCGCCACTTCCAACTGGTTGTCACCCAGGCAGGCGGGCAAATGACCGATATTGTCAAGCTCAATATCTTTGTCAAGGACCGCGATGGCTACGTAGACCACCTGCGCGAGCTGGGTGTTATCCACCGCCGCTACTTCGGTAACTATTACCCCACCATGGCCCTCTTTGAAATCAACCGCTTCTTCCAAAACGAGGCGTTGATTGAGCTGGAAGGGATGGCGGTTGTCCCCTAGCTGAGATTGGGGATTGGAGATGGGAGATTATGAACCCTCATCAATCTCCCATCTCCAATCTCCAATTCCCCATTTCCCATGAACTTTGAACTAACAGCAGAACAACAGCGTATTCAGGCAATGGCGCGGCGGTTTGCCCAGGAAGAGGTGGCACCGCTGGCGCGAGAGACGGATGAATCGGGCGAGTTTCCCATCCATTTGGTGCGGCGGATGGGGGAACTGGGTTTTTTGGCGGGGCCGATTGCGGTGCAATATGGTGGCTCGGCGATGGATTATCTCAGCTTTACCCTTGTTTCTGAGGAGTTGGGGCGGGCGGATTCGTCGGTGCGTGGCTTTTTGGCGGTTCACGCCAGCTTGGTTTCCCTGTGTATCCGCGACTGGGGGACGGAGGCGCAGAAGATGGCCTGGCTGCCCCGGCTGGCGACGGGGGAGCTGATTGGCTGCTACTGCCTAACGGAGCCAAATGCGGGGTCGGATGCGGCCAGCATGGAGACGACGGCGCGGGATGAGGGGGATAGCTTTGTGCTGAATGGTACCAAGCATTGGATTACCAACGGCGGCATTGCTGATGTGGCGTTGGTGTTTGCCAGCGTGGATCGCAGCCTGCGCCATCGTGGGATTTGCGCCTTTATTGTGGAAACCAGTACCCCCGGCTTTAACCGCCGCCCGATGCCGGGCAAGGAGCTAGGGCATCGTTCATCGGACCATGCTTTTATCACCTTTGACGAGTGCCGCATTCCCAAAAGTGCGCTGCTGGGGGAGGTGGGGGGTGGGTTTACGGTGGCGATGTCGGCGTTAGATCACGGCCGTTTAGGGGTGGCGGCCGGGGCAGTGGGAATTGCCCAGGCGTGTTTGGATGCGTCGGTGGCGTTTGCGCGGCAACGGCGGCAGTTTGGGCAGCGGATTGGGGATTTTCAGATGATTCAGGCGACGATTGCCGATATGGCGACGGATATTGAGGCGGCGCGGCTGATGGTGTATCGGGCGGCGTGGGCGAAGGAAAATGGACGGCCGACGACGCGGCAAACGTCTATGGCGAAGTTGTTGGCGACGGAAACGGCCGTTAAAGCCGCTTCCGATGCCGTCCTCATTCACGGGGGGCGGGGTTATAGCAATGAGTACCCGGTGGAACGGTATTACCGCGACATCAAGGGGCTGCAAATTTACGAAGGCACCTCCCATATTCAGCGCATCGTGATTGCGCGGGATGTGGTGGGGAAAGAGTGAAGGATGCAAATAGGACGCTGATTTACCTGATTTACCTGATTGATCTTTTTTATCAGGAAAATCAGGTAAATCAGCGTCCCATTTCTTAAGGAAGTAAAGAAAGATGGATTTAGGATTACGTGACAAAATTGCGCTGGTGACGGCGGGTAGTGCAGGGTTAGGGCTGGCGGCGGCGACGGAGTTGGCGCGGGAGGGGGCGAGGGTAATGATTAACGGCCGTCATCAAGACGGCCTTGATGCTGCCTTGGCAAAAATTCGGGCAGAAGTAGGGGAGGACGCAAAAGTGGAAACGGCCGTTGGCGATGTTGCCGTTCCTGCCGACGTGGAGCGCATGGTGCAAGCCACCGTGGATGCGTTTGGCGGCCTCGACATTCTCATTACCAATGCCGGTGGCCCACCCAAAGGCACCTTTGTCACCACCGATTTGGATGCCTGGCAAACCGGCGTTGACCTGACGCTGATGAGCGTGGTGCGGCTAGTTCATGCCGCCCTGCCCCATTTGCGCCAAAGCGATGCCGCCAGCATTCTCACCGTCACCAGCATTTCGGTGAAGGAACCCATTGACAATTTGCTGCTGTCGAACGTGATTCGGCCGGCGGTTGTTGGGTTAACCAAGTCGCTGTCAAAGGAGTTGGGGGGTGAAGGCATTCGCGTCAACTCCATTTTGCCCGGCTGGACCAAAACAGATCGCATTGATTACATCCTCAACTTTTTGGCTGAGGAAAAAGGCACCACGCCCGAAATCGAAGAGGCCAAAATTGTTGCCAACGTTCCCTCCGGGCGCATGGGCCGGCCGGATGAGTTTGGTCGTGTAGCAACCTTCCTCGTTTCCCCCGCCGCCAGCTATGTCTCCGGCATGATGATGCTGGTGGATGGCGGGGCGTATGTGGGGTTGATGTAGAACCTATTGGTTATTAGTTATTGCATATGCTTCACACAATCAATAACCAATAACCAATAACTCCCATGCTCCTCTTCTTCCTCCAAGGGGTCGCTCTCGCCTTCCCCAACATTCCCTTGCCCAGCCCGTTCAAGCTGTTCCTGATTTCGCAGGCGTTGCAAAAGGGGTGGCGCAAGGCGTTGCCCGCCTGTTTTGCCCCCTGGCTTACCGATGGCTTTATTGTGGCACTGGCACTTTTTGTGCTGAGTCAGATTCCACCCTGGTTTGTCAGCGTACTGCGGCTGGCAGGCGGGCTATTTATTCTTTATCTGGCGTGGAAGGCGATTAAACGGCTGCGGCAGGGGGGTGTCAAATGGGAAGTAAGCGAAGAGGCGGCACAGCGCGGCTTTTGGCAAGCGGTGGGGATTAACATCCTCAACCCTAATCCGTATATTTTGTGGGGGGTGGTAGCGGGCCCAATTGTGCTACAAGCGTGGCGTGAGCAGTCGCCGGCCGTTGGGATTAGCTTTGTTGTTGGTTTTTACCTGATGTTCGTGCTGGGGCTAGTGGGGCTAACGATTTTGTTTGGTACGGTGGGGCAGATGAACGAACGGCTGAACCGGGTGTTAAGCGTGCTGGCAGCGGTGGCACTGCTGCTGTTTGGACTATATCAGCTTTGGGTGGGCGGGGCAGCAATGGTGCTGGTGTGGGGGTAGGGGTAAAAAACGGCCGTTTTTTCCCACCATTCCCTCTTGACTCGTCCCTTGAGGCAAGCCATACGGGGTTCGCCGTAGCCGAGCTTTCCAAAGCTCGCTCTTTAGCCTAAGTTGAAAAACGAGGATTGGAATCCTCGGCAACTTCTCCAACATTTTCGGAGCCTACAATACCGCCTACGACTGGGTCAAAGCCAACGGCCACGACATAGCTACCCCCCGGTGCCAACGCCCATATGCAGATCGTCTGGTTGTACAAGTAGGCGAAGAATCGGGATTGGAGATTGGAGAATGGAGATTGGTGAAGGTTTACAATCTCCATTCTCCAATCCCCAATCTCACCCAACTACCCCACTCAGTTCCCCAACAGCCCCTCCACTTCCGCCACCTCATCCTTCGTCAGCTCCCAATCCGCCGCCTTGGCATTGGCTTCCAGGTGTGACAGCTTGGTAAGGCCGGAAATGACGGAGCAAACCGTGGGCTGCGCCAGCAGCCAGGCGTGAGCCAGTTCTGCCATCGTGTGGCCGCGCTCCTCCGCCCAGGCGGTTAGCGCTTCAACGCGGTCATAGTTGCCATCGGTCATATACGCCTGCACATACGGGCTGCGCTCGCCGCGTGTACCGGCCGGCGCGCCCTCGCCCCGCTTGTATTTGCCCGTTAGAAAGCCACCAGCCAGCGGGAAAAACGGAATGAACCCCACCCCGTGCGCCTGGCAGAACGGAATCACCTCTTTTTCCACCTCCCGCTCCATCATGTGGTAATGGGACTGAATGGTGACAAACGATGTCCAGCCGCGAAATTCAGCCAGCGTGTTGGCACGCGCCATTTGCCAGGCGGCATAGTTGGACGCGCCAATGTAGCGCACCTTGCCGCTGCGAACCAAATCATCCAGCGCCCGCATCGTTTCCTCCACCGGGGTTGTGGCATCCCAACGGTGCATCTGGTACAGGTCAATATGGTCGGTTTGCAGGCGGCGAAGGCTGGCTTCCACCCCGTGCATAATGTGATAGCGGGAGGTGCCGATGTCGTTGGGGCCATCGCCCATCTTCATACACACCTTGGTTGCCACCACAAAGCGATCCCACCGCCCCTTCAGCGCCTCGCCCAGCGTCGTTTCCGACTGCGTGCCAGCGTAGATGTCGGCGGTATCAATAAAGTTGATGCCCAAATCCTGGGCGGCGGCGATGATCTCGTTGACCCCTGCCTGGTCAACCACACCGCCAAACTGGTTGGTGCCTAACCCAATGGTAGACACGCGAACACCGGAATTGCCTAATTGTCTGTAGTTCATATGTTTTAATGGGACGCAGATTTTCCTGATTCACCTGAGTTTTAGCCGTCGAATGCCCAATATCAGGAAAATCAGGTAAATCTGCGTTCTATTTACTCTTCATAAATAAAACGGCGCACCCGTTCGGCGATGGCGGCGGGGTCGGCGGGAGTGCGGGCTTCGCCGGTTTCAATGGCTTTGCGGGCCACTGCTTCGGCGACGGCGGGGGCAACGGAGAAGTCGGTGCCTTTGGGGATGATCCAGTCGGGGCGCAGATCTTTGGTGGCAACCAGCCCGGCGATGGCTTGGGCGGCGGCAATTTTCATGCCGTCGGTGATGTTGCGGACGCGGGTGTCGAGCGCACCGCGAAAGATGCCGGGGAAGGCGAGGGAGTTGTTGACCTGGTTGGGCAGGTCGCTGCGGCCGGTGGCAACAATGCTGGCCCCGGCGGCAAACGCTTCGTCGGGCATGATTTCGGGGATGGGGTTGGCGAGGGCAAAGATCATCGGGTCTTTGGCCATGGTGCGGATCATGTCGCCATTGAGTACGCCGGGGGCAGAGAGGCCGATGAAGACGTCGCGCCCTTTAACGGCCGTTGCCAAATCCCCCTTCAGCTTGTTCTGGTTCGTCAGGTTCGCCATCTCATCCTTGATCCAGTTCATCCCCTTGCGCCCCTTGTACAGCGCCCCCCGGCTGTCCAGCATCACCACATCCTCCACCCCCATTGCCATGAGCAGCTTGGTGACGGCCACCGCCGACGCGCCCGCGCCGTTGACGGTAATCGTCAGTTCGCCCGGATGTTTGCCCGTCAGCCGACAAGCGTTCATGATGCCCGCCAGCACAACAACGGCCGTTCCGTGCTGGTCATCGTGGAAAATCGGGATGTCGGTCAGCTCGCGCAGCTTGTTTTCAATGTAAAAACAGCGCGGCGCACTAATATCTTCCAGATTGATGCCGCCAAAGGTCGGCTCAAGCTGCAACACCACGTCAATAATTTCGTCCGGGTCTTGGGTGCTAAGGCAAATGGGGAACGCTTCCACCCCGGCAAAGGTGTGGAACAAAATCGCCTTGCCCTCCATCACCGGCATTGCCGCCCGGCCGCCAATGTTGCCCAGCCCTAGCACCGCGCTGCCGTCGCTGACCACCCCCACCAGGTTGCCGCGTGGGGTGAGGGCAAACACCTCTTCCAGCTTTTCCTTGATGAGCCGTGACGGCTCCATTGCCCCCGGCACCAGATAGAACATTTTGAGGATGTGGTCGTCCTTGACAGGGATTTTGGAGTACACCTCCAGCAGTCCGGTAAACCGCTCGTGCAGCTCCAGCGACTCTTGGGCGACGGTCATTTTTTCCTGGCTCTTGGCTGGCACGGGCAGCTTGCCTTCGTAGACAAAGCGGCGGGTGCGGTCAAAAATGTTGTCGGGGTCTACCCCGGCGCGGCGGGCGGTTCCGTGCTGGATGCTGGCGGCGGCGACGGCTCTGGCGACGACGGGGGCGACGCTGAAATCAATGACGCGGGGATAGATGTAGTCGGCGTGGCGCTGGTCGTCGGGGATGATGGCGGCGATGGCTTCGGCGGCGGCAATTTGGGCGCGGATGTGGAAGTGGCTGGCGCGAACGTCGAGCAGCCCACGAAAGACGCCGGGAATAACGGCCGTTATATCCATCTGGTTCGGATACGTCGAATACCCTGTTGCTACCACGGCCGCCCCTGCTGCCCGCGCCTCCTGTGGCGTAATGCACAGCGGCATGGCAAAGGTAAACAAGATCGGGTCAGAAGCCATGCTTTGAATTTGCTCTGGCGTAATGGTCGTCGAGGCAAAATCAATCAGGGCATCGGCTCCCTTAATCATATCAGCCAACTCACCCTTTTGATTGTAGGTGTTGCTCACCTGGGCAATTTCCCACTTGGCCCAGTTCATGCCCAACGGCCGATATTCATAAATCGCCCCCAGCTCGTCACAAACAATAACATGTTCCGCGCCGTAGCGGTGCAAAATAAACGCCGTTCCCAGCCCCGCCAACCCGGCCCCGTTGACCACAATCCGCATCTGGCGCAGATCCTTGCCCACCACCTTGGCGGCGTTCAGCAGCCCGGCCAGCACGCCAATGGCAATCCCTTCGCGGTGGTTGTTGACCACGGGGATGCTCATCGCCTTTTCCAGCCGGTCGGTGACGGCCGGCCCAGTGGGGGAGGCGATGTCTTCGAGGCTGACGGCGCCAAAGGTAGGGCTGAGACGCAGCAGCGTCTCCACAATTTGCTCGGCGTCGGTGGCGCGAATGGCAATGGGCATGGCATCCACCCCGGCGAACGCCTTCATGATGACCGACTTGCTTTCCAGCACGGGCAGGATGGCTTCGGGGCCGATGTTGCCTAGCCCAAAAGCGGCCGTTCCGTTGGACACAATGGCCACCATGTTGCCCCGGCAGGTCACATCAAACGAACGATACGGGTCGCGGGCCACTTCCAGACACGGCTCGGCGACACCGGGGGTATAAACCAGACTCAGCATGGTGCTGTCGCGCACCTGCACCTTGCTCCGCACCCCAATCAGGCCGCGATAGCGGCGACGGTATTCAATCCCTTCATTTTCTTGGGTCATTGTTAACTGCTCCAGTTCCTCATAGCGTAAATGGGGTAAGTATCGGTTTGTGGGGGAACTCTGTCAAGGTAAGACGCAAAATTTTGCGTCTCTACTGCCTATTGACGAATGTCATAACAATTTATACGATTACTTGGCATGTATGACTGGAGAACTATAGCCGCTGCATTCGCAAAGAGGATTGCCTAATGGTAGAAACAATTGCTTTAACCGATTACTTTGACTTCTCAAACCCCAACATCATTCGGGTGAAGGGGCACCGCATTGGCATTGAACATATCCTGGATTACTATTTTGCGGGCTACCAGCCGGACGAAATTCTCAATGAGTTTCCTGGGCTGGAGCTAAAAGTAATCTATGCCGCCATTACCTGTTACCTTGTAAACCAGCAGGCGATTGATACCTATTTGGCAAACCGCCGCCAGCGCAGCGACCAGGCTTATGCGGAGTGGGTAGCAAAGCCATCGCCTGTTATTGAGCGGCTGCGGGCTTTTCGGGAAAAGCAGGCCAGTTATCATCCATGAAAGTTGCGTTTTTGCTTGATGAAATTTTGGAGAGTTGTTGATGCCGACTGTCAAAGGTATTCCAGGTCCCTACCGTTTCTATTTCTATAGCTTTGACTGCGGTGAGCCGATGCACGTTCACGTGAAGCGTGAGAAAATGGTATGCAAATTTTGGCTCAATCCCATTGCACTCGCTCATAATGATGGGTTTCCAGCCAACGAGTTGAATCGGATTCGGCGAATTATTGAACCTAATTTAGAGAAAATTATTGAGGCATGGTATGAACACTGTGACGCGGACTTTCCCTAGAATTCAAGAGATTGAAGTGACTGATGACTTAATCATTGCTCATTTAAAGGATGGGCGCATTATTAGCGTACCCCTTGTGTGGTCGTGGCGTTTGCTGGAGGCAACACCAGAGCAGCGGGCTAATCATGAGATCATCGGTGATGGGCATGGGGTTCATTGGCCCGATGTGGATGAGGACATAAGCGCCGAGGGAATGTTGACCGGTTTTCCGGCACCGCGCCCCCACCGCCGCCGCGTTGTGGAGCCTGATCCCGTTCCATAACTCCAGATTGATGGGCGTTTTGGGGAGCGCAAGCCCTTTTGGTAGCTGATTTAACCCGCCGTTTTTGCCAGCGTTATCGGCCGTTGCCAGCGCAAAAAGTGAACCGTGCCATTGCCGTCACCAACCACAATCGTTTGTCCATCGGATGAGATTGCTACACAATTTAAGCTGGTACCCAAATCAAGCTCCATTTCAAACACACCGTTAATACTCCATATCTTAAGGGTTTGGTCGTAGGAAGTGGAGACAGCATAGCGACTATCAGGAGAGATAGCTACAGCACTGACACCTTCTGAATGGCCAAAGAGAGTATGTTTGGCTTGACTGCTTAGTGTAGATTCATCAAGGCTCCAAATTCTTAGGGTTTTGTCATAAGAACCGGAAACAACATGCATTCCGTCAGGGGTGATAGCTACGGCTAAGATAGCCTCTGTATGACCGTATAGAGTCTGTTCGGCTTGGCCAGTAGGCGCATCTATACTTAGCCCCCAGATTTTTAGGGTTTTGTCATAGGAGGCAGAAATTGCTCGCCTTCCATCCGGGAAGATAGCCACGGAACTGATCCCGTTTGAATGACCCGATAGTGTGCATTCAGCTTGACCAGTTGATACATCTACATTTAGATTCCAGACCTTTAGAGTCTTGTCAAAGGAGGCAGAGACAATTCTGTTACCGTCAGGGGAAACTACCACAGCATTGACTCCTCGTGAATGACCAGTGAGAGTGCGTTCAGCTTGTTCATTTGGTGCATATGCGTCTAGGTTCCAGACTTTGAGAGTGCGGTCGTTAGAGGCCGAGATCACCTTCTTCCCGTCAAGAGTAATGGCTACTGTATTGACAACTCCTGAATGGCCAGAGAAGGTGTGTTCGACCTGGCCAGTAGAGAGATTCCAAACTTTTAGGGTTTGGTCGTAGGAGGCAGAGACAACTCTATTACCATCAGGGGCAATAGCCACACCTAAGACTCCTCGTAAATGCTTAGAAAAGTTGCGTTTGGCCGATTCTGTTGGTGTATCTGCGCCCAGGTTCCAGACTTTGAGAGTGTGGTCGTCAGAGGCGGAGACTACTTGCTCTCCATTACGGGCGATAGCTATGGCCCTAACTACTCCTGAATGACCAGACAGGGTGCGTTCAACCTGCCCAGTTGGTGTATCTTCGCTTATGTTCCAGACCTTGAGGGATTTGTCGGAAGCAGAGACCACCTGCTTTCCATTAGGAGTGATGGCGACAGCATTAACCATTCCTGAAGGATCAGAAAGAGTACACTCAGCTTGTCCAGTTAATGCATCTGCGTTTAGGTTCCAGATTTTGAGGGTTTTGTCATATGAGGCAGAAACTGCTCGCCTTCCATCGGCGGCAATGGCCACTGCAGAGACCCAATCGGAATGACCGGAGAGGGTGAATTCTTCCTGCCCATTGGTTAGACTCCATATCTTGAGGGTGTGGTCGGACGAGGCCGAGATTACTCTCTTTCCGTCGGGAGTAATAGCCACAGCCGTAACCCATCCTGAATGGCCGGAGAGGATGTGTGCAGCTTGTCCAGATTGAAGGTTCCAGACTTTTAGGGTTTGGTCGTAGGAAGCAGAGACAGCCCACTCGCCGTTTGGGGCAATGGCTACAGCACTGATCACGTGTGAATGACCTGATAGAATGCGTTCGGCTTGGTTAGTTGGCGCAGATGCATTCAAGTTCCATACTATAAGAGTTTTATCGTATGAGGAGGAAACCGCCTTCTGTCCATCCAAGGTGATAGCTATGGAGGTGACCCATTTTGAATGGCCGACGAGGGTGCGTTCGACTCGTCCTGTTTGTAAGTCCCATATCTTGAGAGTCTTATCGTCTGAGGCTGAGACCACGCGATTTCCTTCCAGCGTGATGGCTACAGCTCTGACCTTGGCTAGATGGCCGGAGAGGGTCATGAGCAGGGGGTTACGGGGTGAGGGCAGCGTGGCCGTTGTGGGAATGAGATAGCCTGATGGCGCACAGAAATCGCGTCCTTCGGCCAGCATTGCTTGAATAGCGGCTGAAGGTTGGTCAAGCAGCCGGCCGTGTAGCTGTCCCAATAATTGCCCTTTATCGCGGGTCAAAATTTGTGCCGCCATTTGCAAAGCCAGCTTCACCGTTTGTACGTCGGGGTCTGTCGGCAGGTAATCATAGTCGGCCAGCAGCTCGGCCATGTCGCTGCTTTGCAGCTTGCCCCGCATCCAGCCAAAGCTCATCAGCATCTGCCGCAGCATCTCCATTTGCCTTGCTCCATGCAGGTGGTAGATCATGTACCGTCTTAGATATGAAAACCGGACAAATAATTCTTGTATAGAACCAGCTTTAATGTCATCGCGGAAAAGTTGGTAATGAATGTTGGCGACCTTTTCTCCCAACCATCCCAGAAAATAGCCGCGCAAAACATCATGCAGCCGAACAAATTGAGGTGGCTGTGGCCGATACATCAGCAGCAGCGACAAATCATAAAGCTGTTGGCATAGCTCCTGGCTGTCAAACGCATCCAGCCCGCCCGTTGCTTGCCACAGCTTTTGTACCGCCAGCAGCGGAATCTCAATGTCCTCGGGGAAAATTGCCAGCTCCGCCAGCCGCTGCCGTTCATCGGCCGTCAACAGCTCCAAACTCACCCCAATCGTTTGCGCCACCGCCTGGTGGCGTTCAGCGGCGTTGCGCTGGTCAAAGGCGGTCAGCCCGCGCCTGTCCAGCGCCTCGTTGACATAGGCCACCGCCTGCGCCAGCGGCTGCTGCTGGCTGCGCCGCTGCAGCACGCGGTTTATCAGCTTGAGCAGCGTCGGCCACTCCCCCAGCCGCTGCGCCAGCTTTTGCAGCGGCCACGTCAGGGGTGCGGTTTCGCTAGTGGGCAGGTTGGCACTCAGCAGGGCAACGGCTTCGGCTTGCCGCATTGCGTCCACGTCCACCATCTGCACTGCTGGCGGCAGCGTCTCCCGGTTGCGGGTAGTGATCAGCCGCGTGCAGCCGCTGCCGCCGCGCAAAAACGGCCGCAGGTGCGCCTCGTTCCACACGTCATCTACCACCAGCAAGCAGCGTCGTTCCCCCCACGCCTGCGCCAGTGCCGCCGCCGCCGCGTTCACATCCACAAACCCCGGTCGCTCCCCCGTCAGAGCATAGACCACATCCTCCACCAGCCCCGGCAGGTTGGTGGGGTTCTCCCCCAGCGTAATCCACAAAATCCCCTGCGGAAAGGCGTCGCGCACCCGCTGGTCATGGCACAGTGCCGCCGCCAGCGTCGTTTTGCCATAGCCACCCGCTCCGCGCAGCGCCGTGGTAATCGCTACCGGCTCCTGCTCCGTTGCCCCCAGCAGGTAGCCCCGCAGTTGCTCAAACTCATACGGGCGCGGCACAAAGTCATCGGGCGGCTCCGGTGCCATCCAGGGGATAGGGATTTCTTTTGGTTCAGTACCCACGGTTGACTTGACAATGATCGTCGAATCCCGGATGTTCTCGATTTTGATGTTGTCACCGCTGTTTTGATCTGCCATCGCTACAACCAGTTATGAGGGGGTTGGATTATTCAACGCCTGTAAAAAGCATGTCATACCCGCGTTTGAGTGTTAACAATTTATTTGGGTAAACAACAAGGTCATTTCGACGAGTCTTCGAGGAGAAATCCCGCTTACCGGGCTGTCGCTAACGGGATTTCTCGGAGGATCTCGAAATGACATGTTTACCCGTTTGTTTTGTTAACCGCCAATCGCGGGTATGACGTGCCTACTTCGATAATATCCATGACAACATATGGATACCCGCTTTCGCGGGCATGACACCTGGGTGGTTCAGTGAGCATTTTAACCAGCCAGGCCGACAATTCGCCCGATTGTGGCGACAACTTGCAGCGCAATTTGCAGCACGGTTGGCATGACATCTTTAATGTCTTCGGCTGCCTGTTTCAAGTTGTCACCAAATCGTGTAACCGATTTTTGATTGGGGGTTTCTTTGTTGGCAGCATCAACAACAGCCTCGGCCGCATCGGCTACCGCTTCGGCATCTTCTTTTTTATCCGCAGGTGCTTTTTCAAGCTCCTGACTTAGTTGCTCAATCAACGACTTCAGGGTTTCTTTATCAGACTGAGTGCCATTTGGCATGGCTCCGACAGTTTGTGAAACATTGGTCAATGTTGATTTAATGTTTACATTTGAACCGACAATATCTCTAATGGTTATGGTGTCACCCATGGTCACATCTCCTTGTGGTTGGTTAACGGTGGTTGTGCCATGAAATGTTTGGTTAATGGTTGTGGTGGGTTTGTTGGCGGCAGAAACGGCCGTTTCCAAATCCACCTGCGAAATATCCGGCCAGTCCACATGCTGCCGCTGCTCCCGCACCAGGGCCAGCAGCTCCGGCATTCTGCCCGTGCGCCCCAGGTGGACAATCAGCGATTCCACCAGCGCCGGTTTATTGCCCGTGTCCAAACTTTCATGGTCAATGCGGAGGTCGAAACAGATGGTTTTGAGTTCCCCCAGGCTAAAGTAACGGTTTAGCTTTTCACGCAGATCGGTCAATTCATTCGACATGTACACGCTCCTTGTCTATGGAAGCTTTGGAAGCTGCAAACATTGCCTTACGCAACTGGCTGCAATCATACACAATTAGACGGCATAACTCAATCTCTTTGCTACAATCCCCGGCATGACACAACGCTTGCCCAAACCCGAAATTATGAGTCCGGCCGGGCATTGGCCGGAACTCAACGCCGCCATTGAGGCGGGAGCCGATGCCGTCTACTTTGGTCTGACCCACTTCACCGCCCGCGCCAAGGTCGGCTTTACGCTGGCCGAACTGCCGCAGGTGATGCAAACGCTGCACCGGCGCGGCGTGAAAGGGTATGTCACCTTCAACACGCTCATTTTTGACCACGAGCTGGCCGAAGCCGGCCGCACCGTGGCCGCCATCGCCGCCGCCGGAGCCGATTCAATTATTGTGCAGGACATGGGGATGGCGCAGTTGGCGCACCAGATTGCCCCCGACCTGGCGATTCACGGCAGCACGCAGATGAGCATCACCAGCGCGGAAGGGATTGCCCTGGCGCAGCAGGTGGGGGTAAGCCGGGTGGTGCTGGCGCGGGAGCTGGCGCTGAAGGAAATCGGCGCCATTCGCGCCGCCACCGATTGCGAACTGGAGATGTTTGTCCACGGGGCCCTGTGTGTCTCCTACTCCGGCCAATGCTTTTCCTCGGAGGCGTGGGGGGGACGGAGCGCCAACCGGGGGCAGTGTGCCCAGGCGTGCCGGCTGCCATATGAGCTGCTGGTGGATGGGGAAAAACGGCCGTTATTTGATGCCCGCTACCTCCTCTCCCCCGGCGACCTCTACGCCCTGCAACAAATGCCCGACATCGTGCAGTTGGGCGTTTCGGCACTCAAAATTGAGGGGCGGTACAAGGATGCCAGCTATGTCGCCCTGACCACGCAAGCATACCGCCGCGCCGTGGATGAGGCATGGGCGGGGCTGCCCCTGAGCATTAGCCGCGCTGAGGAGCAGCAGCTTGAGCAGGTGTATTCGCGGGGGCTGGGGCCGTATTTTGTCACGGGGACGAATCATCAGGCGGTGGTAAACGGCCGTTTTCCTCGGCATCGCGGCCTCCATCTTGGCAGCGTCGTGCGCGTGCTGCCCGACCGCGTGGTGGTGGCTCCCCAGCCCGATGCCCCTGCCTTCAAACCTGGCGACGGCGTGGTGTTTGATGCCGCCGACTGGCGCAGTCCCAACGAGCCAGAAGAAGGGGGGCGCATTTACCACGTCATGCCCCAGCGCAACGACCATGTTGTCCTTACCTTTGGCAATGGCACCATCAACTTTGGCCGCATTCGCCCCGGCGACCGGGTGTGGCGCACCCATGATCCCGATTTGGACAAAGCCGTAAAACCGCTGCTGCAAGCCGCCGACCCTATCCACAAACAGCCCGTCACCGTCCACCTTTCCGCCCAGGTCGGCCAGCCGCTGACCCTGCGCTGGACGCTGGCGAACCAGCCCCACATCACCGCCACCGTGCAATCGCCGGAGCCGCTGGTGGCGGCGCAAAACCAGGGATTAACGGCCGTTTTTGCCACCAAACAACTCGCCCGCCTCGGCAACACCCCCTATGAGTTGGTTGAATTAACGGCCGACATCGCCACCCCACACCCCACACCCCACACCCCACCTGCCGCCCCCTTCGTCCCCAGCTCCCTGCTCAACACCCTGCGCCGCGAAGCCATTGACCAACTCATTGCCCAGCAAAGCCAGCTACGCCAACGCCCCATCCTCGACCCCGCCCCCCTGCTCACCAACGCCCTCCCCCCTGCCCCCCTGCCCCCCAGCACCCCCGCCTCCCCGCAGCTCCACCTCCTCGTCCGCACCCCGGAACAGCTTGAGGCGGCAATTGCCACGCGGCCGGCCAGCATCACGCTGGATTATTTGGATTTGTATGGGTTGAGAACGGCCGTTGAGGAGGTGCAGGCCAGCGGCATTGAGGCACGGGTTGCCAGCCCGCGCATTCTGAAGCCGCAGGAGCAGCGCATCGTCACCTTTTTACGCAAGCTCGACTGCCCGCTGCTGGTGCGTTCCGGCGGCTTGCTCCACGCCCTGCGGCAGGAAGCCCACCCGCCGCTCATCGGCGATTTTAGCCTGAACGCCGCCAATGTGCTGACAGCAACCACGCTGCTGCGGCAAGGACTGGTGCGGCTGACCCCCACCCACGACCTGAACGGGGCGCAAGTGGCGGCGCTGGCGCAGGCGATTGGTGGCGACAAGCTGGAAGTCATTGCCTACCACCATTTGCCCGTTTTCCACACCGAACATTGCGTTTTTTGCCGCTTTCTCTCCACGGGAACCAGCTATAAGGATTGCGGCACGCCGTGTGAGCAACATCGCGTGGCATTGCGTGACGTTCATGGGCGCAGCCACCCGGTGCTGGCGGATGTGGGGTGTCGCAACACCGTTTTTGGGGCGGAGGCGCAGGAGGCGAGCCGCCATTTGGCAAGCTGGCTGGCGGCGGGAATCGTCCATTTTCGGCTGGAGTTTGTGCATGAGTCGGCCGATGAGGTGGCGCAAGTGAGTGAGGCGTTCCGGCGGGTGTTGGCGGGGGAGATGGGGATCGGGTGGCTAAACGGCCGTTTGCGCCAAATCGCCCCCCAAGGAACCACCGAAGGCAGCCTGTACGTGCCAGATGATTATTTGCTGCTGCCAGTGCTGTAGAGAGTAGGAGCCAATTGCCCAAAATGCGCCAAACCAAGTACAATGAGCAGCATGAGTGAACTTGATACCCTCGAAGACGAACAAGAAGTTGAACGCAATTGGCAGAAAATGGGTTTGACCGCTTTGGAAACCGAGTGGGATAATCCCGACGATGCCATCTACGATGATTGGCGTGAACATTATTTCTTTCCTGCAGCAGAAAGTTCACATAATCAAACTGACTTGTCTTGACTGGCAGTAGAGCCAACCAGCAGCAATATGTCGTTCCGTAAGGCGTTTCTCATTTTGGGATTGGCTGTTTTAGCCATAGCGGCTGTTGTTTATGTATTTCAGGGTCATATAACCTTACCCGAAAATGCTCTTGAATACCTTATCATCGTCGGCCTCATTTTTGCCTTTATCCCCAACCTGAAAGATTCGGTCGAATTCTTTCAGGGGATGTTGTCACCCTATCAGCAGAGAAATGTTGAATCGCCTCCTATTGATCCTCACCGGTACGAGCAAATTCGTCGTGCTGCACTGCAAAACGTCCGCTCCAGTTGGGTTGAAGGTGTGTTGGAAAAATCGTTGCATCAGGGTATTTGGCTACAGCTTGGCCTCACCAGCCAGCCCCATGCCATCAGTCGCCGCACCCTTCGCACAAATGAGCAAGAAACGCCCATTGCTGCCGACAAATCTATCGAAATGGTTTTCAATGAGGCAGGCCGCAAGCTGCTCATTCTCGGCGATCCCGGCTCTGGCAAAACCATGCAGTTGCTCCAGCTTGCCAAAGCCCTTATTGCTACCGCCGAAAGTGACCCCGCTGCACCACTGCCATTTGTCTTTAACCTTGCATCTTGGTCACAGCAACGAGAACCATTGGCCGATTGGTTGGCCGAAGAACTACACCAGCAGTATCAGCTTTCGCGCCAGTTTGCCCGGCAGATCATTGCCACCAAACCGCTAACGCTGCTGCTCGATGGTCTCGACGAAGTGGTAACAGAACACCGTCCTGCTTGTCTGTCGGCTATAAACGTTTTTCTCACCAATCATGATACCGATCTGGTCGTGTGCAGCCGCTTAAAAGAGTACGATACGTTGAGAGACAAGCTAAACCTTAGCAGTGCCATTCGCATTCAGCCTCTCACAGATGATCAAATCAACAACTTCCTCAATCATCCAGGTCTTGAGCTACAGGCCGTTCGTGCCACCCTTGCCCAAGACTCCACCCTCCGTGAACTAGCACAAACCCCGCTCATGCTTCACATCATGGCCGTCGCCTACGCTGGGCTTACGCTTACTCAACTTGGGCATCTTAACACCACTAAAGTGCGGCAACGGCATATTTTCAGTCGTTACGTTGATCTTGTTTTACGTCACCGCCCTCTTGATTCCAATGTATGTGGCTATACAGTAGAGCAAGCAAGCCATTGGATCAATCAGCTTGCAATCGGTATGTTTACTAACAAGCAATCCTTTTTTCATATCGAACAACTTCAACCTATTTGGCTTCCAACTAAAATTTATCAAGTCATCACAGGGGGACTATTTGGATTATTCTGGGGAATACTTATTGGATTTGTTGCATGGCTTATATTCGATTCATGTTTTGCATTCTGGCTTGGATTGGCGTTTGCGCCATTAATGTTCATCACGATAGCTACCCAAGATGAGGCAAACATTAGCCCAACAGAAAAAATTACATGGGAGAGATTACAACATTTTCCAACTCTAATTTTCTTTTCGCTTGCTCTTTCAGGTTTGGGGTTACTTTTTGGATTAAGTGGGTGGTTATTAATGGAGGCAAGTATGAGGTTGGTCGGCGGGTTCAATTTCGGGCCTCTCTTTGGATTAAGAGGTTGGTTAACTCTTGGATTATTCTTAGGGCTTTTGTCTGGAGTTGTGATGTACGCCGAAATTGATAAAATCGAAGAGCGTTTACAACCTAACCAAGGCATAATAAACTCGCGCAACAATTCATTAAAAATGACATGGATTCTCGGTTTGCTATGTGGAAGTCTTGGGGGACTATTAAGCGTATTATTCAAATCCAGCATCGAAATCACCGCTGGAGCAGGCTCAGGTTTCCTTATAGGGGGCGCAATTGGGATGCTTTTGTACGGCGCAACGGCCGTTATTCAACACTACACCCTCCGCTACCTCCTTGCCCGTGCCAACATCCTCCCCTTTCCATTCTCCGATAAAAAGCTCATTGCCTTTCTGGATGACATGGCCGACCGTCTCATTTTACGGCGAGTAGGTGGCGGCTGGATTTTCATCCACCGCACCCTGCTTGAATATTTCGCCGAACAAGCAAACTTCACGCAACAAGAGCAAGTTCAAGCACAACAACTGAGCCAAATTCACTAGACATAACACGCGAAACCCACAAAATTCTATACATTCCAAAAAACAAAAGGACAACATGAACCACACAATGAACCGACGACACTTTTTGCAAACAACCACGCTTGGGCTGGCCGGGCTGCTGGCCGCTGCCTGCGGCGGTACCGTCGCTGAACCCAAACAACAGCGGGTGCTGATTGTGGGGGCGGGCATGGCCGGGCTGACGGCAGCCAGAGCATTAAAGCAGGCGGGCTATGACGTGCTGGTGCTGGAAGGGCGCGACCGGCTGGGGGGGCGCATCTGGACGAGCCGAGCATGGGACGATGCGCCAATGGATTTGGGGGCTTCCTGGATTCACGGCACGGAGGGGAACCCGGTGACGGCTCTGGCGAAAGAAAGCAAGGCGCGCACGGCGGCGACGAGCTATGAGCGGTCTGTGATTTATGACAGCAACGGCCGTTTATTTACCACCCAACAAGAACGCCAGCTTGAACAGATCATTGAACAGGTTGAAGACACCATCGCTGAAGCGCAGGATGCGGATGAGGATGTGGCTGTGGAAACGGCCGTTAAAGAGACCCTCGATTGGGAAAATCTGGATCCAGAGGAGCAAAAGCTGGTAGATTTCGTCCTCAACAGCACCCTGGAACAAGAGTATGGCGGCAGCACGGAAGAATTGTCCACCTATTGGCACGATGATGGGGAAGCATTTGATGGCGAGGACGTGCTGTTTCCCGACGGCTACCACACGCTAATTGCCCATTTGGCCGATGGCATTGTCGTGAAACTCAACCAGGTGGTGCAGCGAATTGAGTGGGGGGAGGGGAAAACGGCCGTTTACACCGACACCGACACCTACACCGGCGATGCCATCATCTGCACCCTGCCCCTGGGCGTGCTGCAGGCCGGCACCGTCACCTTTACCCCCTCCCTGCCCGCTGCCCACCAGGAAGCCATTGACACCCTGCAAATGGGGCTGCTCAACAAATGCTACCTCCGCTTTCCCACCGCTTTTTGGCCGACAGAGGCCGATTGGTTGGAATATGTTCCCACCGAAAAAGGGCAGTGGGCGGAATGGGTGAGCTTTGCCCGCCCCTCCGGGCAGCCCATTTTGCTGGGGTTCAACGCCGCCGACTTTGGCCGCGAAATTGAGGCGTGGGAGGATGAGGAGATTGTGGAAAGTGCCATGGAAACCCTTCGCACCATCTTTGGCGACGACATTCCCGACCCCACCGATTACCAAATTACCCGCTGGGCTTCCGACCCCTTTGCCTATGGCGCCTACTCCTTCAACCCGCTTGGCTCCACGCCGGAAATGCGCGACCAGCTTGCCCAAAGCGTGGGCAGCCGCCTCTTTTTTGCCGGGGAAGCCACCGAACGGAGCTATCATGGCAACGTCCACGGGGCGTACCTGTCCGGCGTGCGGGCGGCCGAAGAGGTGGAGACAGCGTTAAGCAAGGCGTAGGGTCAGAGCCGCATGGTGATGGCACACGATATTGACCAGAAAACGGCCGTTTCTCTCATCACCAGCCAGTTTCCCCACCTGCGCCCCGTGGTGGCTGAACTGCTGGGGATGGGGTGGGACAATGTGGTGTGGCGGGTAAACGGCCGTTTTGCCTTTCGCTTTCCCCGGCGACCAATTGGAGTAGACTGTTTGCAGGCCGAGTTGGCACTGCTGCCCACCCTGGCTCCACTACTGCCGCTGCCGGTGGTGGCACCCACGCTGCTGGGGCAGCCAGGGCAGGGGTATCCGTGGCCGTTTGCCGGGTATGCGCTGCTGCCGGGGCAAATGGCATACACGGTGGGGCTGACGGCAGCAGCGCGGAATGCGCTGGCGGTGCCGCTGGCACACTTTTTGCAAACGCTCCATGCCTTTCCGCCGGAACAGGCGCGGGCATTGGGTGCGCCACCGGACCGGCTGGGGCGGTTTGCGATGGCAACGCGGGTACCACAGCTACAGCAGCTTTTGCAAGAACTGGTGGCGCGAGGGGTGCTGCCGTCGCTAGAGCCGTGGCTGGGGGTGATAACGGCCGTTTCGCCAAGCCCAACCCAGGCCATTTCTACCCCGCAAGTCCTCGTCCATGGCGACCTCAACGTGCGCAACTTTTTGCTCGACGAGGCGGGGCAAATTTCGGGCGTCATTGATTGGGGTGATTTGCACGTGGGTAACCCGGCGGCCGATTTGGCACTGGCGTGCAGCTTTTTGCCCCCCGTCGGCCAGGCCATTTTCCGGCAAACGTATGGGGCAATTGATGACGAAACCTGGCGGCTGGCGCAGTTTCGGGGGCTGCATTTAACGGCCGTTTTGCTAGGCGATGCCATCACAGCCGGGGACGCGGCATTGGCGCAAGAGTGTCGGCTGGGGCTGCAATACATCCTGGGGGCGTGAAACGGCACATGGTATTGTCCGAATGCTCGCTTGCCCAGACAGTGTGCCATCCGCCCATCGCCGCCAACCGCAACTTGTGAAACAATAACGTCAGCTCATTACTATACTCACCAAGGTCATAAAGTTATAATTTCTTACTTGCAGGTAGCAAGTGGCAAGTGGCAAGTCTGGTCGGCAAACCAGACTTGTTACTTGCAACCTGCTACTTGTTACCCATGTGAAGGAGAGACAGAATGCAATCGTTTCATGAAGCAAATCAAATTGTCGGCCGGCACCGCGCAAAAATCAACGCCCTGCAAACCCCATCCGAAGCCACCATTGAATATGCCAAAAGCCTGGTGATGCACGTGCTTGGCCCTGGCGAAGTGGCCGAACGGGAATGGGCAGCGGCCGGGCTGCGGATGCCCAATCTGGAGACCATTCGCCAATACCGCATTGGCCGCGTGCGAGCCGAGCTGCGGCGGCAAAATCTGGCCGGGATTGTGCTGTATGACCCGCTTAATGTGCGCTATGCCACCGACAGCACCAACATGCAAATCTGGGTAATGCACAACGCCGCCCGCTACGCCTTTATTGCTACCGAGGGGCCGGCGATTATTTTTGAGTTTGACAACTGCAATTTTCTCAGCGGCCACACGTCGGTGGTGGATGAGGTTCGGCCGGCGATGTCGTGGTTCTACTTTGTCTCCGGCGACCGCATTGAGGAACACGCCGGGCTATGGGCGGGGGAAATTGCCGACCTGGTGCGGCAGTATGGCGGCGGCAACATGCGGCTGGCAATTGACCGCTGCAACCGCGAGGGGATTGTGGCCCTGGAAGCACTTGGGATTGAGCTGGTCAACGGCGAAACGGTGATGGAACTAGCGCGGGAGATCAAGTGTGAGGAAGAGATTGTGGCAATGCGCTGCGCCATTGAGGCGTGCGAACGGTCTATAGATGTGATGAGGCAGCATTTGGTGCCGGGGATTATGGAGCAGGAGCTGTGGGGGCATTTGCACGCCGCCAACGTGACGCGGGGCGGGGAGTGGATTGAGACGCGGCTGCTCTCGTCGGGGGAACGGTGCAACCCGTGGTACCAGGAATGCTCCAGCCGCAAGATTCAAAATGGGGATTTGGTGGGGTTTGACACCGACCTGATTGGGGCGTATGGCATCTGCGTGGATATTTCGCGCACCTGGCTGTGTGGCAACAAGCCGCCCACCCCGGCGCAGAAGGAGATTTACCAGATGGCGCATGAGCAGATTATGCGGAATACAGAGTGGCTAAAACCGGGGCTGAGCTACTATGACCTGACGCACAAATCGTTCCAGTATGACCCGCATGAGTTTCGCAACTATTCGGTCATTTATCATGGGGTGGGGCTATGTGATGAAGCACCGTCCATTTATTTCCCCGAAGTTTGGGCAAAATATGGCTATGACGGCCACCTGGAGCCGGGTATGGTGGTGTGTGTGGAGAGCTATGTCGGCCGGCGGTCTGGTGGGCCAGGGGTGAAGCTGGAAGACCAGATTTTGATTACAGAGACGGGGCATGAACGGCTAAGCAGCTATCCGTGGGAGGAGGTTTTGCTATCCTGAAAATGGGACACGAACGAACACGGACGAACACGGATGAACCTTGGCAATTAAATTGGATCAATTCAGGCAAATTTGGAAGTTCAGGGCACTGACGGCAACCGTAGGGGCGTATTGTTGGGCGTTTACAAAATAAGCGGGTAGAAAGGTGATGTGCCTTTTCATGTCATTCCGAGGTCCTCCGAGGAATCTTCCTGTTTTTCTGAGGCGAAAGATTCCTCGCTCCGAAGATTTCGCTCGGAATGACATTTGCCCGATTAATTTGTTAATCCACTTGCATACGTCCTTTCCCAACCCCGCGAAACCCTGAAGCGTCAATTTTGCAAGCGATAACAGATAAAACCTGGACAAGCCAGAACTAAAAAGGTAAACACGGATAGGAAAAACACTGATTTTCAAAAGACCCCTAGCTGTGTTCTTTCCATCTGTGTTTACAACATTTTCTTGTTTGTTATACAAGAATTTGACTGAAAAGGTACTCATGACCAGCAAAAACTTTTCTACCCTTGCTATTCACGCGGGCGAAAGCCGCGACCCCAGCACCAACGCCCACAACACGCCCATTTACCAAACGGCGACCTTTACGTTTGAAGATGCGGAGTCGTTGACGGAGGCGATTAATGAACCGTTTGACCATTTTTTCTATTCGCGCACGGCTAACCCAACAACGGCCGTTCTTGAGAAAAAACTAGCCGCCCTTGAAGGCACCGAAGACAGCCTCGCCACCGCCTCCGGCATGGCCGCTGTTGCCATTGCCGTCATGATTTCCGCCCGTGCGGGCGACCACATTTTGGTAGACCACGACATCTTTGTCATCAGCCGCGAATTTTTCAGTCAGGATTGCCCGGCCATGGGAATTGCGGTGGATTATGTAGACGTGCGCGACCTGGAGAGCGTGCGCCGCGCCATTCGCCCCAATTCCAAACTGCTGTTTGCCGAAACCGCCACCAATCCCAATATGTATTTGGCCGATTTGGCAGCCCTGCGGCGGTTAGCCGATGAACACGGGCTACAGTTGATTATTGACAACACCTTTCTGAGTCCTTACCTGCTGCGTCCCGTTGAATATGGGGCTGACCTGGTGGTGCACTCGGCGACCAAATATTTGGGCGGCCACGGCGACACGGTGGCCGGGGTGGTGGCTGGTTCCAAAGAGCGGATGCGGCAGGCGCGGCTCAAGCTCGATTCGTTTGGGCAATGCCCCAGCCCGTTTAACAGTTGGCTGCTGCTGCGCGGCATTCGCACGCTGCCGCTGCGGATGCGGCAGCATAACGCCAACGCGCTGGCGCTGGCAACGTTTTTGGAAAGCCACCCGGCGGTGGAATGGGTGCGCTACCCCGGTTTAGCCAGCCATCCGCAGCACGAGGTGGCGCTGGCACAGCTAACGGCCGGTTTTGGCGGGATGCTCTCGTTCAAAGTCCACGGCGGGGCGGAGGAAATGTACCGCTTTTGCAACGGGGTGGAGCTGTGTGGCATTGGCGTGAGTTTGGGGGATGTGTGTACGCTGGTGTATCCTAAACCGAAAAATGGCAACCTGATTCGGGTGTCGGTGGGGTGTGAGGACGTGGAAGATATTGTGGAGGATTTTACCCTGGCGTTGGCGGGGATTTAGGCGGGAAGGGAGTGATCTGAATGGCATAGAGATGCAGGGGTTCAGAATCATGAGTCAAGCAAATGGTTTGTTCGTAAGTCATGCCCAATTACTGGAGGAGGTTGACGGAGCAGTGGTTATTAACGGCCGTTTCTCCCCCTGCTCCCCTGCCCTAAAACGGCCGTTTTTCCCCAAAAAATCTCACAACTACAGATAAACACGAATGAAAACAGATAACAATCCGTGTTTATCTGTGGTTTCAAAAAACGGCCGTTTCTTCTCTAAAAGATGACGACGATAGTGTACTTTACCAGACTCAATGCTTGAAGCAATTGCCGAGCAAGGGTGAAGTAGACACTCGGCTACACCCAACCCCAAAAGATGAAAGGTAGGGACAGGTAAGCACAAGGTGAACAAATAGCGTTATCGCCATGCCATCTCGCCCTGGTGTTCCGCAAAACGGCCGTTTTCGGCACAGGTTGCCAGCAACAAACACTACAAGGGCAAGACAAGAGAAAGCGAGGAAAACAGGGTCAATCTCTGCGATCTTTGCGGTGAAATCTGCTTCTTTTTGCTACTCGCCTCTACCCATTTCGGTGGTTAGGCCAACTGCGGTTTGTAAGCGCGGGTCAGAGGGTCGGCGTCGCCCAGCAGGGTGAGGATGGCGGCCATGACCGGTTTGGCCTGGCTATTTTGTTCCTGATTGGCGGCCAGCAAAAGCTGGTAAAGGGCGGCACCGTAGTCGCCGCGCTGGGCGGCAGCGGCAGCCTGCTGGGTAGTGCCACTGCCCTGCCCACCCTGGCACAAAAAGCTCGCCAACGGCCGTAATTTCCCCCCCTCCACCTGCTCCACCCCGCCCAACCGGGTCAACATCGCTTCCGCCTCGCAGCCGCGCCCCTGCCGCAACAGCTTTTTGGCCTCGGCCAGGCTGCCGGAAGCGGGGGTGGCGGCGGCCTGCGGCGCACCCTGGGCGCGGGGCAGCCCCTGGACAAATTGGCGCACGCGGGGTTCGGGCTGGGCACCGACAAATTCATTGACTAAACGGCCGTTGACAAACGCCTTCACCGCCGGAATCCCCGACACCTGAAACCGCCGCGACAGCTCCGGGTTGTGGTCAGAGTTGACCTTCGCCAGCACAAAGGGGCTGTTCGGTTCATTGGCTAATCGCTCCAAAACCGGCCCCAACATCCGGCACGGGCCACACCACGGTGCCCAAAAATCCACCACCACCGGCACGTCATACGACCGCTGGATAACATCTTTTTCAAAGGTTGTCTGGTTTACATCAAATACACGTTGCATGGTTCTTTCCTACAAGTTGAGATTGGAGATTGGAGATTGGAGATTGGGCTAATCTCCAATCTCTAATCTCCAATTACTTTCCCCCATTTTACCCACCCCCCGTTAGATTTAGGTCAACATTAGCCAGCAAAATGGGGTTCGGGCCGGCCGCGCACGGTGGTGCGAATGCGGAAGAGGTCGCCGGCCTGGGGCTGGGCGGCACGCTGGGCAGTGGTCAGACCAATGGCGGCGGAGGTGATATAGAGGTCGGTGAGGTCGGGGCCGCCGAACATGCAGCTTGTGGGGCGCTGCACCGGCAGGGGAATGGTAAGCATGACCTTGCCATCGGGGTCGTAGCGGGTGATGCGCCACCCGTCCCAGTGGGCGCCCCAGAGGCAGCCTTCACTGTCTACGGTGTGGCCGTCGGGGTAGCCTGCTTCGGGCGGAATGATGGCAAACGGCCGTTTTTCCCCCATCCTCCCCGTCGCCACATCAAATTCATACGCCGCAATCATACCGGTGCGGGTGTCGGTATAGTACATCGTCCGCTGGTCGGGCGACCAGGCGATGCCGTTAGAAACGGTGATGCCGGTTTGCATGGTGTGGAGCGTACCGTCGGGGTCGAGCCGGTAGAGCGCACTGACCGGGCCGCCCTGTTTGGTGTCCATGGTACCGGCCCAGAAACGGCCGTTTGCGTCCACCGCCCCATCATTAAAACGGGAATCAGGTCGGCCGGCCTCCGGGTCAACCCAAAAATCAAGCCGCTGCGTGGCAAAATCCCAACTGGCAAAGCCGTCACGGGTTGCCAGCATCAGCCCACCCCCCTGCCGAAAGACCACCGTCCCCACCAGCACCCCCACGTCAAACCGTTCCACGGTGCTGCGGGAAGGAGTATAGCGGTAAAAACAGCCGCTGTTGATGTCTACCCAATACAGTGCCCGCTCCCCCACGTGCCACATCGGCCCTTCCCCCAGCACATTGCGTACTGCAAAAACATGTTCTACTTCCATCATTCGTTCTTTCTCCAGCAGCCTGCTAATGATGAGTCGCTCTTTTTAGTTACGCAAGAAGTTCAACTTCTCAGAAGAAGTTGAACTTCTAAGAAACTGTCTCTAAATGGGCAAGTTATTTAATTCCTACCCCTAACCACGAGCAGCCAGCCACCAGCATGACCAAAGTTTTTGTGAGACTATCAGGTTGAAATTTTGCCAGGGCAAGGGGATAATGAAACCAATGAGCGCACATGACACTTTTTGGAATCACCTGGCTTTTCTGTATGGCAACGAACGTACCGCACAGTTATTGTCTCGCCTGCAAACCCTGGCAGACAAGTATGCAACCCGGCTGCGAACGAGGCAACAATCGCCCACTTTTTCGCAGCGTGATGCCATTTTGATTACCTATGGCGACATGGTGCAGGCAGACGGGGAAACGCCGCTGGCGACGCTGGCCGATTTTTTGCGCCATACTGTTGCCAACGGCATCAACACCGTCCACCTTTTGCCATTTTATCCCTATACGTCGGATGATGGGTTTTCGGTGGTGGATTATACGGCCGTTAATCCCACCCTTGGCAACTGGTCAGACATTCACCAACTCGGCCACCACTTCCGGCTGATGTTCGATGCCGTCATCAACCACATTTCCGCCCACAGCGACTGGTTTCAAAAGTTTCTGGCTGACGACCCGGCTTACCAGGATTATTTTACGGTGGTTGACCCGGCAGTGGATTTAACGGCCGTTTTTCGCCCCCGCGCCCTGCCACTGTTGACTGAGGTAAAAACGGCCGTTGGCTCCAAACACGTCTGGACCACCTTCAGCGCCGACCAGATAGACCTCAACTACGCCAACCCTGACGTACTGCTTGCCGTTCTCGACGTGCTGCTCTTCTACGTCGAACAAGGGGCAGCCCTCATCCGGCTCGATGCCATCGGCTTTATGTGGAAAGAGATCGGCACAAGCTGCATTCATTTGCCCAAGGCCCACCGCGCCATCCAGCTCATACGCTCCGTTCTGGATGCCGTCGCCCCCCACGTTGCCCTCGTCACCGAAACCAATGTCCCACACCGCGACAACATCGCCTACTTCGGCAACGGCCACAACGAAGCCCAAATGGTCTACAACTTCTCCCTGCCCCCCCTCACCCTCCACGCCTTCCACAGCAGCAATGCCACCGTGCTTTCCCAGTGGGCCAGCACCCTCGACCTCCCTTCCGACCGCACCACCTTCTTCAACTTCCTCGCCTCCCACGACGGCATTGGCCTCATGCCCGCACGCGGCATTTTGCCCCAAGCCACCCTCACCGCCATCGCCCAGCGCGTAGAAGCGTTGGGCGGTCTGGTTTCCTACAAGAACAACCCCGACGGCAGCCAAAGCCCCTACGAACTCAACATCAACTACCTCGATGCCCTCGGCGACCCCGCCGCCGCCGAAGACGACGACCTCCGCGCCCGCCGCTTTTTGGCCGCCCAGGCGATTATGCTTGCGCTGCGCGGCGTTCCGGGCATCTACTTCCACAGCCTCTTTGGCTCACGCGGCTGGCGCGAAGGGGTGGCACAAACGGGTCACAACCGCACCATCAACCGGCAAAAGCTGCCCCGCCGCCAGCTTGAAGCCGAATTAGCCAACCCCAACTCACTACGCGCAAAAGTGCTGCGCCCTTATCTTCACCTGCTGCGGCTGCGGAGCAATGAGGCGGCGTTTCACCCAAACGGCCGTCAAACCATCCACACCCTCCACCCCGCTGTTTTCGCCGTCGAACGCCGCGACCCCGACGGCAACTACCCCCTCCTCTGCCTGCAAAACGTCAGCCGCCAACCGTGTAGCCTGGACTTGTCACCGGCCGGCCTCGGCACCCGGTTCACCAACCTGCTCGATGCCGCCCCCGTCCACAGCAACCCCTTTACCCTTCCCGCCTACGCCATCGCCTGGCTCAAACCCCTGTAGGGAGATTTGGCAAATCGCCCTACCCATCAAGAAGTTCAACTTCTGTGAGAAGTTGAACTTCTCACAAAATAGTTTGATTTTATGGAACACCAGCCCCCCCTTCTCATCGCCTTTGTCAGCGACCTCATGTTCAGCAGCAAAATCAGCAGCGTCGTCCACCGCCTCGGCTACCGCATCGAGTGGATTGAACGAGCCGACGGCATCACCCCCGACCACACCGCCCGTCCCGAACCCCCCGGTGAAAGCCTGCGCGGCCACAAGGGCAAGCTGTTTGAACAAATCGTAGCCCAACAGCCCGCCCTGCTTTTGTTCGACCTCACCAACAACGCCATCCCCTGGGATGACTGGATTGCCACCCTCAAATCCTCCCCTGCCACCCGCCGCATTCCCATCATGGCCTTTGGCCCCCACGAAGACGTGGAGCGGCTGCAAACGGCCAAAAGTGCCGGAGCCAACTTTGTTTTTGCCCGCTCCCGCTTCTTCAGCGACATGGCCGCGCTGCTGCAAAAACACGCCCGCATCCCCAACTATGACGCACTAACAGCAACGTGCCAGCAGCCGCTACCGCCATTGGTCATCGAGGGGTTGGAATTGTTCAACCAGGGGGAATATTACAAATGCCACGATGCTTTGGAAGCGGCCTGGAATGAAGACCAAACGGCCGGCCGAGAGCTATATCGCGGCATTTTACAGGTGGGCATCGCCTACTACCAAATTCAGCGCGGCAACTATCGCGGCGCGGTCAAAATGCTGCTGCGCGTCCGCCAATGGCTCGACCCCCTGCCCGACTGGTGTCGCGGCATCCACGTTGCCAAACTGCGCCAAGAAGCCGCCACCGTACAGGAAGCCCTCACCACGCTGGGGGCAGATAGCGTGGGGTCATTTGACCAGCAGCTATTTCAACCTGTTGAGTACAAGATCACAAATTAAGAGATTGAGAGATTAAGAGATTGGGATAATCTCCTAATCTCTGCTTTCAGCATCAAACAAACGCCTTTAGCCCGGTTTGCAGGCTGGAAATGACCAGCTTTTGCACCTGCGATGTGCCTTCATAGATGGTGTAAACCCGCGCATCCCGGTAGAGCCGCGCCACTTCGTACTCCTCAAAAAAGCCGTAGCCACCATGCATTTGCAGCGCCCGTTCGGCATTGCGGTTGGCAGCTTCGGTGGCGTAATATTTTGCCATAGATGCTTCCTTGGTAAACCGCTGGCCGCTGTATTTGGCAACAATCGCCTTATGCACCAGCAGCCGCGACGCTTCCGTTTCCACCACCATGTCGGCCAGCATATCCTGAATCATCTGAAATTGGCCGATGGGTTTGCCAAACTGCTGCCGTTCCTGAACATATTTGGTGGTCAGGTCTACACAGGTTTGGCTGGTGCCAACGGCAGCAGCGGCGAGGGAAATACGGCCGTTATCCAGCGTCCCCAGCGCCACCTTGAACCCCTGCCCCACTTCGCCCAGCCGGTTGCTGTCCGGCACCACCACATCCTGCAAAAACACCGTCCCCGTGTCCGATGCCCGCAGCCCCAGCTTGCCCTTGAGCGGCGTGGTGGCAACCCCCCACTCCCGTTCCACCAGGAAGGCAGTGATTTGGCGTTCGTTGGGATTAACGGCCGTATTTGCAAACACAATAAACAAACGCGCATGGTTGGCATTGGTAATAAAAATCTTCTGCCCGTTCAGCACCCAGTTGTCGCCATCACGCACCGCCCGCGTCTGCATCGCCCCCGCGTCGGAGCCGGAACCGGGTTCAGTAAGGCAATAGGAACCCAACCATTGACCCGAAGCCAACAGCGGCAAATAGCTTTCCTTTTGCGCCGCGCTGCCAAAGTAAATCAGCGGCGAGCAAACCAAACTTTGCTGCGCCGTCAGCGTAGCGCGAATCGAACCATAACGCCCCATCTCCTCCAAAAAGGCGGCATAGCCCCAATAATCCAGCCCCACGCCGCCGTACGCTTCGGGAACAATGAGGCCAAAAAAGCCAAGCTCACCCATTTTTGCCACAAGCTGCATCGGCAACTCTTCCTTTTGCTCATACGCTTCCAGAATCGGGCGCACTTCACGCTCGCCAAACTGCCGCGCCAGGTTGCGGATTTCTTGCTGCGGGTTTATATCAACAAACTCCATCTTCCTGCTCCATTTTTATTTAGGAATGGGAATTAAATAACTTGCACATTTAGAAGTTCAACTTCTCAGAAGAAGTTGAACTTCTTTCATAACTTATTTACTCCTCGTTCCATACCAGGTTATCATGCTTCCTACCCATCCTTCTGCTTTTGCGGTTATAATCTGATTATAACAGGGAAGAAACGATGCACGAACTGATTGGCAACATGCACATGCACACCCCCTACAGCGATGGAGAAAGCTACCATGCTGACATTGCCGCCGAGGCACTGGCCGCTGGGCTAGACTTTATCATCATCACCGACCACAACATTTGGGTGGACGGGCTGGAGGGGTATTATGAGAAAGACGGCAAGCGGCTGCTACTGCTGGTGGGGGAGGAGGTGCATAACGTGCGCCGCGACCCACAGGCGAGCCATTTCTTGGTGTATGGAGCCGAACAGGAGATGGCAAGCTATGCGCCCGACCCGCAGGCGTTGATTGACGCGACCAATGCGGCAGGAGCCATTGGCTTTTTGGCGCACCCACACGAAAATGATTTGCCTTACTTTAATGACCCCAACTATGGCTGGCACGATTGGGAAATTGATGGCTTTACGGGGCTGGAAATCTGGAACTATATGTCGTCGTTTAAAAGCCGGCTGGCCGATGCGCTGAACGGGATGCGGTGGAAAAGCGGGATCAATGCGAATTTAACGGCCGTTTCCCACGCCTTCAACCCCGAAAAAGTCATCACCGCTCCCGAACCCGCCACCCTGGCTCTGTGGGATGTGCTGTTGGGGCAGGGGAAGCGCATAACGGCCGTTGGCAACAGCGATGCCCACGCCACCCCCATGAGCCTCGGCCCCATCCAGCGCATCATCTTCCCCTACGAATTCCTCTTCCGCGCCGTCAACACCCACATTCTCGCCCCCACCCCCCTCACCGGCGACCTGTCCGCCGACAAACGGATAATTTTAAACGCTCTGGGGCGCGGCAACAGTTGGGTGGGCTACGACATGCCCGCCAGCACAAACGGCTTCCGCTTCACCGGCCAGGGCATCAACAAAGGCATCATGGGCGACGACATCCGGCTCGATGCAGGTGCTACGCTCCAGGTTTCAGTGCCACAGCGCACCCACATTCGCCTCATTCGCCACGGCCAGGTGGTAGCCGAAGAGCCAAACGGCACCAACCTGACCCATATCCCCATCGAACCCGGTGCCTATCGCGTTGAATGCACCATTCCTTATCACGGCCAACAGCGCGGCTGGATATACAGTAATCCCATCTATCTTCGCTGAGGTAATCCCATGCACGTTATTCGCGGCTACTACCGCCTGACCCTTGCTGCCTTTTTGCTCATTTTTTGGGGGACACTTGTTGTTATCACCTCATGGTTCCCTTTCAGCGTGCGCAACATCGCCCTCCCCGGCTGGATGACCTATTTTGCCGCCAAAACGCTCGCCTGGGCACTGGGTTTCAAAGTTCATTGCGACCAACAGGAGACTATCAAACAGCACGAAGGCTTTCTTTTTGCCAATCACGTCTCGTTTATGGACATCATTGTGCTGGTCACAGTGACCCCGCTGCGCTTTGTTGCCAAAATTGAAACCCTTAAGGTGCCGATCATCGGACAGGCAGCAAAGGGGATCAAGTGCGTCTTTGTAGACCGCTCCAACAAAGCGTCACGCCATGCGGCCCGTGACCAAATTGCCGCCGCCGAAAAGTTCCCGGCCATTGCCATCTACCCCGAAGGGACACGCGGCTCTGGCAAGGAGCTGCTGCCGTTTCGCCACGGGGCGTTTGAATTGGCACAGCATGGGCAGGTGCCGATTTTGCCGGTAGCAATTAAGTATGACCCACCAACGGCCGTTTCCTGGGGCAACGAGGGGCTAGTAGCCGGAGGCTGGCGGCTGGCCAGCCAATACCAGCGCGTCTACGTCACCCTCACCCCCCTGCCCGTTGTCACGCCGACCCCCAACGACGACCCCACCCAGCTTGCCAACCAAATGCGCGATGACATTGGTGCCATTGTATACCCAGCCATAACCTCCCCAAATCCCGAAAAAAGCGAAAAACTATGAACCTTATTCGCGGCATTCTACGCATCACCAGCATCTTCATCATCCTCTTCCTCATCAGCATCCTCATCCCCCTCACCTCGTGGATTCCCATCCGCTATAAGCGGGTGCGGCTAAGTGCCTGGTTTGTACCATGGGCCGTGCGCCTCTTTTTCATCATCCTCAACGTCCGCTTCCACTGCGAAGAGCCAGACCGCTTCCGCCAGCATGAAGGGTTTGTTTTCCCCAACCACGGCTCCTACTTCGACATTTTGATGTTGATGCACATCATGCCTATGCGCTTTCTGAGCAACCACAAGGTGCGCCGCTGGCCGGTGGTGGGCTGGATTGCCATTGCCATTGGCACCCTTTTTGTGGATCGCGGCAACAAAGGGTCGCGCCACGAAGCCCGGCTGGCACTCGCCCACGTAGACCATTATCCACCCATTGTGCTGTTTCCCGAAGGGGGCATTGACCGCACCGGCAAGCTGCAATCGTTCCGTTTTGGGGCGTTTGAAATTGCCGCCCACGGCAGCGCCCCGTTTATTCCCACCGTCATTTTTTATGACCGGGCCGATATTGTGCGCTGGGGTGACGAATCCATTTTTGCCGCCATTTGGCGGCTCGCCAGCCGCAGTGGCGCCATCCACGCCTACCTCATCCCCCTACCCACCGCCCACCCCACCCCGGCCGACAACCCCCAGCAGCTTGCCGAAGCGGCGCAGGCGGCGATTGGCGCGGTGTTGGCAGAGAAGAGTAACCAATAACCAGTAATCGGTAACCAGTAATCGGTAACCAGTAATCGGTAATCAGTGATTCTACCGATTACCGATTACCGAACACTGAAATATATGACTCAACAAACAATACCCCAAACTCGCCCCCTGGAACCGCAAAAACGCGCCATTGTCATTGGGGCATCATCTGGCATTGGCGCGGCACTGGTGCGTGAGCTGGTGCGCCAGGGCTACTATGTGGCGGCACTGGCGCGGCGCGAAGAAAAGCTGACCCAGCTTTGTGAACAGATCAACGTCGCTGCTGGCGGCGACCAGGCGCGGGCGTATGTCCATGATGTGACGGATTTTACGGCCGTTTCTCCCCTCTTCCAGCAAATTGTCGCCGACCTCGGCGGGTTGGATCTGGTGGCCTATGTAGCCGGGGTACAGCCGGCCGTCGCGTCCAACGAATACAACTTTGAAAAAGACAGGGCAATGGTGGAAACCAACTTGCTGGGGGCAATGGCGTGGCTGAACGAAACGGCCGTTCGCTTTGAACGCACCGGCAGCGGCCACATCGTCGGCATCGGCTCCATCGCCGGAGATCGCGGCCGCGTGGGTGGCCCCGGCTACAACAGCAGCAAAGCCGCCCTCGCCACCTATTTAGAGGCACTTCGCAACCGCCTTTCGCGCCACGGTGTCACCGTCACCACCATCAAACCCGGCTTCACCGACACCGTGCTGCTGGCAAACGCCCCCAAAACCTTCTGGGTCATCTCCCCCGCCGAAGCCGCCGCCCAAATTTACGCCGCCATCGAGAAAAAGAAGCAAACTGTCTACGTTCCCGCCCGCTGGGGCCTCGTCGGCCTCATCATCCGCCACATCCCGTCATTCATTTTCCGCCGTCTCAGTGTATAATATTCACGAGATCATTTTTTCTAGGGAGAAAAACCGATGGCCTGGCAAACATATATCCACTCTGATCCAAAAACCTTGAATGGCAAACCTGTTGTCAAAGGAACCAGATTATCTGTTGAATTCCTCCTTAGCTTGTTTGCAGCAGGCTGGACAGAGCAACAAGTCTTGGAAAACTACCCAACACTGACGATGGAATCGCTACGTGCTGTTTTTGTCTATGCAGTTGAGGGAATGCGTGACGATATGTTGTATACAGTCGCTTAGGTACGCCCATGCAGTTTTTGGCTAATGAAAATTTTCCGGTATCTAGCATTAAGAAGCTGCGACAGGCTGGCATAGATATTGACGCTATCATTGAGATGATGCCTGGAGCCAAAGACCAACAGGTATTAGACTCAGCCTATAAGACAGGGCGCATTATCCTAACGTTTGATCGCGATTATGGAGAATTGATTTTTAGACATGAGCTACCTGTTCCAGCAGGAGTGGTCTATTTTCGATATGCGCCCTCAACACCTGAGGAACCGGCTGAGTATCTGTTAAAGCTACTTGCAAAAGATAATATTGTCCTATTAGGAAGGTTCACAGTCGCCAGGCAAGATCAGTTAAGGCAACGTCCCCTGCCAAAATATGAGTAAACAACTAAACCAAGACACCCTTTTAGCAGCTAAACGCAGCCAAAACGGCCGTTTTTCCCCCCACCTCCCCAACGAACGGCTGGAAAAGCTGGTCGCCTGGGGACGTGCCAGCAGCAGCGTAGCCTATGTCTACCGCCCCAGCAACGTGGAGCAGTTGGCCGAACTGTTTGCCCTGGCGCGGCAAACGGGGCGCACCATTGGCTTTCGCGCCGGGGGCAACAGCTATGGCGATGCCCCGGCCAACAGCGAAAACATCGTCATCAGCCTGGCACGCATGAACCGCATTCTCGATTGGAACCCGGAAAACGGCCGTTTGCGCGTCGAACCCGGCGTCACCCTTCAGCGCGTTTGGGAATACACCCTCGGCGACGGCTGGTGGCCGGCCATCTGCACCGGCACCATGAAAACCACCATGGGCGGCTGCGCTGCCATGAACACCCACGGCAAAAACGGCTGGAAAGTCGGCCACTTTGGCGACCACGTGCGCGAATTTGACCTCATGCTGCCCAGCGGCGAAATTGTCACCTGCGACCGCCAGCAAAACAGCGACCTCTTCCACGCCGCCATCGGCGGTTTTGGCATGTTGGGCTGCTTCACCAGCCTCACCCTCCAGCTCAAGCGCGTCTACTCCGGTCTGCTCCACGTTGAAGCCCTCACCCGCCCCACCCTGCGCGACACCTTCGCCTACTTTGACGAGCATCTCCATGATTCCGACTACCTTGTCGGCTGGCTCGATGCCTTTGCCAAAGAGCCACAGCTTGGGCGCAGCGAACTCCATCGCGGCGTGATGCTGGCTCCCGGCGATGACCCCGCCCCGGAGCAAACGCTGCGGCTGGAAAGCCAGCAGCTTCCCGATGCCGTTATGGGTCTCATTCCCAATTCGGTGATTTGGCGTTTTCAACGGCCGTTTTGGAACAACCTCGGGATGCGCTTTGTCAACCTGGGCAAATTTAGCGCCGCCCGTCTGCGCGACGGCAGCAGCTACCGCCAGCCCCACGCCCTCTTCCACTTCTTGCTCGACCATTTCGACTGGGACAAGCCGTTTGGCCCCGGCGGCCTCATCCAGTACCAGCCGTTCATCCCCGCCGCCAACGCCGAAGCCACTTTTAGCGAAATCCTGCGGCTGTGCCAGCGGCGCGGTCTGCCCAACTATCTCAGCGTTGTCAAACGCCACCGCCCCGATGATTTTCTCATTTCTTATGGGATGGATGGTTACTCAATGGCAATGGATTTTCGCATTACCAACGGCAACCGGGAGGATGTGGTGAAATTAACGCGGGAGCTGGATGAGATTGTGCTGGGGGCAAACGGCCGTTTCTATCTCGCCAAAGATAGCACCCTCCGCCCCGCCGTCGCCCGCGCCTACCTCGGCGAAGACACCATCGCCCAGTTCCGCGCCCTCAAACAACGCTGCGACCCCGACGACATCATCCAAACCAACCTCTGGCGGCGTGTTTTCAATCCAACGTAGGGGCGTATTGCATACGCCCTTTTCCATCATTTAATTTTCCCGGTATTTGCTAAAAAAAGGATGCTCCCCGGTCAACGTTTCCAGGCGCAGGCGCAGCGGCCGGCCGTCAGCCGCCTCAAACGCCAAATTCACCCGGCTCCCCTCAACTTGCTCCACCCGCTGCCAATACGACCACGAAGCCTGCTCTCGCGGCAGCGGTTCACCCGTTGGTGACTCCTCCCACCCGCCAATAAACTTCCGCAGCCGCACAAAATAGCGCAGTGCCTTGTCGTCAATGGACAAAACCTCCGCCTCAAACTGGGCCCGCACAAACCCTTCGGCCGGCAGCTTCCACACAAACTGCACCGTAAACATTTCGCCAGGCTGATAATCAGGCGTGATCAGCATTGGTAATCGGTAATCGGTAATCAGTAATCAGTGGTTCTACTGATTACTGATTACCGATAACTGTTTACTGGATTAGCGGATAGCCAATTCCGTATTCTTGTCAAAAATGTGCATATTTGCCATGTCCACCACCAAATCCACGCTGTTACCTACCGACAGTCGCTTACGGGTATCAATGGTAGCAATGGGTACGTGCTTGCCAGTACGCAAATAGACGTGCAACTCATGACCCAGCAACTCCACCACCTCAGCCGTACCTTTGATGGGCGACGGCACAATGCCGGGAGGAGCAAACTCGGTGGCATGAATATGTTCGGGACGAATGCCAAAGGTCACTTGCTTGCCAACATAGTTGCCATACGCTTTCTTGCGATCATCAGGCACCAACACGCGGAAGTCGCCCGTGTCCACAATCATCTTGCCCTCTTCGTTAACCAGCGTCGCATCAAAGAAGTTCATGCTGGGGGTGCCAATAAAGCCAGCCACAAAGACATTGGCCGGGGTATCGTACAAATTGCGCGGTGAATCTACCTGCTGCAAAATGCCATCGTACATCACAGCAATGCGGTCGCCCATCGTCATCGCTTCCACCTGGTCATGGGTCACGTAAATGAAGGTGGTTTCCAGCCGGTTGTGCAGGCGGCTAATTTCCGCACGGGCAGAAACGCGCAGCTTGGCATCGAGGTTGGACAACGGTTCGTCCATCAGGAAGACGGCGGGTTCACGCACAATGGCACGACCCACAGCCACGCGCTGCCGCTGCCCACCGGAAAGCTGCTTCGGCTTACGATCTAACAGTTCCTGTAGCCCCAAACTTTGGGCGGCTTCTTTTACACGCCGGTCAATCTCTGCCTTGGGGGTCTTCCGCAGCTTTAACCCAAATGCCATGTTGTCATAGACGGTCATGTGGGGGTAGAGGGCATAAGATTGGAACACCATCGCAATGTCACGATCTTTGGGGGGAACATCGTTCACCACCCGGTCGCCAATCCTGATCTCGCCGGAGGTGATTTCCTCCAACCCGGCCAGCATCCGCAGGCTGGTAGATTTTCCACAGCCGGATGGGCCTACGAAGACGACAAATTCTTTGTCTTTGATGTCGAGGTTGAGGTCTTTGATGACTTCAACGTCACCGAATCGTTTGATAACGTTGCGATAGGTTACACTTGCCATGCGCTTTCTCCCGTTTCTTTCATAAAAATAATGCTGGGGGGAATATAGTTTTGGTGCGGCAAGTTGTCAACGAAGTGTCTAAATACGTGGCGTTATGGCTCGACAACCCGCCGGCCGCGTGGCAAATTGGGGTAAAAGAGGCCGTCAAGCTGCGCCAGGTCAAGAATCTCGGGGGGGAGGTCGGCGGGGAGGTAGTTGGCGTAGGCGTGAATCCAGTTGTGGATGCTTTGGTGGTTGACGTTGAGCAAACGGCCGATTTCGCGCAGGCTCAGTCCTTCAAAATAAAGTGATAATGCCTGGAGCCGCACCTCTTCGTCGTAGCCGCTTTCTTTGGGGGCGGGGGTGTAGCGGCAGCCGCAGGCGCGGCAGCGGTAACGTTGGCTCCCGGCGGGGGTGTAACCGGCCTTGATCTGGTGGTCAGTAGATTGACACTTGGGGCAGATGGGGGTGGTCATGGGCTAAAGCAGGGTGGCGATGATAGCGATGATGAAGAGGGTGATGGTGAGAAAAACGGCCGTTTTATTCCTCTGCCACGCCAACCCCAGCTCAGACGGTTTACCACTCTGCCTCTCCGCCTGCCGCCGCGACCCATGCAGTGCCTGATGCAGTTCCCGCACCGTCGTCGGGCGGTCATCAGGGTGCATTGACATGGCCCACAGCACCGCCTCCGCTACGTTGGGGCGAATATCCGGGTTGAGCATTCGGATTGGGCGCAGGACGCTGGGGTTGAGAAAACGGGATTTGGCATCAGGCGGGGCCGCACCGGTTAGAAGCTGGTAAAACGTGGCCCCCAGGGCATAAATGTCGGTGCGGGCATCAGTGTGGCCGTCGTCGCTGCCATATTGCTCCAGCGGCGTATAAAGTGCTGTGCCACGCCCCTGCACCACGGTAATTGTCCGCACATCGTCCTGCGCCATCACCTTCACCAGCCCAAAATCCACTAGCTTGATGCGATGATCGGGGGTGAGCTTGATATTGGAGGGTTTGATGTCGCGGTGGACAACGGGGGGCTTCTGCGTGTGGAGGTAGTTGAGTGCATCCATGATTTGGTCGGCCCAGGTGAGGACAAGTTCTTGATCGAGCAAACGGCCGTTTGCCAAATGCTCATCCAAAATCTGCTTCAAATCCTGCCCCGGCACATAATCCATCACCAGATAATCCAGGCCGTCGTCAGTAAAAAAGTCGGATACTTTGGGCAAGTTGGGGTGGTCAAGCTGCGCCAAAATGCTGGCTTCCTGCAAAAACTGACTTTGCGCCTGAGTGCGAAGTTCGGGGCTAAGGGTGGGGTCTGGGCGCACCTCCTTGATGGCGCACAGCCGCCCCGGCAGGCGCAAATCCTCCGCCCGGTAGACGTTTCCCATACCCCCCTGCCCAACAATGTTGGTCACTCGGTAACGTTCGCGTAAAATAGTGTCGCTCGTATGAGGTGCAAGCATCATTAACGGCGATTATAATCCATCTTGCCAAAATTGGCTTTACCAACTGAACCACTGCCATTGGGGATGAGCGCAATGCGGGTAGCTTGACTGTTGACGGCGAGTTGCATTGTCACTTTCATTGGACGGACTTCTACTAGACAAGGAATGGAATAATGGATGATCAACCAGTTTTAATTGCACGGGAAGGGGAATTAATTGGGCAGAGTTGGCCTATCAATCGCGGGGAATTTATTATTGGTCGGGGGCATGATTGCGACATTATTTTACCGGAACGGCAGGTGTCGCGTCATCACGTGAAGATTATCAAGGAAAACGGCCGTTTTGTTCTCCACGACCTGGGCAGTAAAAATGGCACACATCTTAATGGGCGTGCGTTTACGGGAACGGCCGTTCTCAAAGACGGCGATGAAATCCAGATCGCCCTCTGCGTCAAGCTCGCCTTCATCGGCACCGATGCCACCCTCCCCCTCACCTTCGAGCCACCCACCCGCGAGGGCAACATGGTCATCAACACCCTGCACCGCTCCGTCGCCATACGCGGCGACGAACTTTTGCCCCCCCTCTCGCTGGCGCAATTCCGCCTGCTAGAGCTGCTGCACGATGCCAACGGGGCAGTTTGCAGCCGCGATGCTATCGTGGAGGCCGTTTGGCCCGGCACCGAAGGCATTGGCGTGTCGGAACAAGCCATTGATGCCCTCATCCGCCGCCTGCGCGACCGCCTGGCCGAGGTAGACGACTATAACTACATTGTCACCGTGCGCGGCCACGGTTTCCGGCTAGACAACGACCCGCATTAGAAATGGCTGCATGTAGGGTCGAGGCATGCCTCGACCCTACATAACTGACTGTTTTATTTTGCCAATCGCGTCCGAATCAACGCCCGCACCCCTTCCAGACGGCCGGCCATCCCGTCGCTGCGGTCAGGGTTCGCCCGCACCTGATCCAGCAGCATATTGACCACCTGCACCAGATCATCAGACAACAAGTCGCTGTTTTCATCTAAAAGCTGGTTTTGCTCATCTTCAGATTCTGCCTGCACCAGTTGGGTTAATAGCTGAATTTCCGGCGGAGCCTGATTTTCCACCTGCCGCATGATAAATGCCTGGATCTGGCTCAGGCGACGGTACATCTCATTATTGTTGTCGCGTTCGGCCTCGGCCATGCGCCGGGAAAGGACGTACATAAAGGCATCGTCAATCTTGTCGCCATACTGATTAACGGCCGTTTCCACACTCCCCGCCTGCAACATCTTCTGCAACACCTGATCCGCCTCATCCACCACCCGCTGCGAAGCCGCCCGCATCTCCTCAAACAGCTTCAGCAAATCACCGCGCACCCGCTGGAGCTGCGCCGCCCTGGCAATATTGCCCACCCCTTCCTCTTTCTCAATTTCCTGCGTCAGCAGCGTAAAAAATTCATAGCTCAACGCCTGCTGCCCCGCCATCACCAGCCCTTGCACAATCGTTTCATCGTCGGCATTTTTCAGCACGTGTTCCAGCAGCAGCGCCGACGACAACCCGCCCTGTTTTTTGGCCGCCTGGCTAAAGCGGTGCATAGCAATTTGCTGCTTTTCAATGCGGCGACCAACGGCCGTTTCCGTCATCAACTTCGCCTGCAAATTCACCATCTTAATCAACGACTTGTCATCATTCATCTGCTGCGCCGTCTGAATATATTGGCGTAGCATGGCAAAAAACGTCTCGTCAATCTCACTGGCGCGTTGCTTCAGCAAAAAGTCCACCACGTCGGCATCCGCTTTGATCAGCGTGTTCAGCAGTTCCGCCTGCTTCTTCTGCCGCTCAATCATCTCCTTGGTAATCCCCTCCGTCTCCAGCACCTTTTCCATAAAGGTTTGCATCGTCAGGATGGTTTGTGGCTGTAGCAAATAGGCGCGGCGCTGTTCAGGGGGCAGGCTGTCCATCAACCCCCGCGTCAGCCGCCCCACCATTTCTTCGCGCTGCATCGTGTTCAGGTTTAGCTCCTGCGGCATGTGGATGAGAAACATCTCGTGTTCTGAATCATGGAACACCAGCGGCGAGGCCAACTGGGTCATGGCCTGGCAAGATGGGCAGACGGCCACGTTGAGCTGGCCGTTTAACAACATTTGCTTCAGCTCTGGCTGTCGCTGGGAATCAATAAGCTGATGGATTTCAGCCATAAAAGGTGTGCCACATTGTGGGCAACGAATTTGTGTTTGCATCTATTTCCCTAGACCAGCAATCAGCAATCGGCACTGATTACCGATTACTGATTACTAAAATCAACCGGTAGTGAAAAGGTAAAAGTCGCGCCGGCCGCATTTGGCTCACCCTCATTGGCGTTGTTGCTAAACCATAAACGGCCGTTATGCGCCTCCACAATCGCTTTCGACAAAAATAAACCCAGCCCCGTCCCCTCCGTGCGGCGGCTGAGCGCATTATCCAGCCGCGAAAACTTTTGAAAAATCCGCCCCTGCTCATGCGCCGGAATGCCAATCCCCGCATCGCGCACCGACACCGTAATGTGTTCAGGATGCACCGCCCCCGAAATCACAATGGGGCCACCGTCGGGCGAATATTTGATGGCGTTGCTGACCAAATTGTTCAGCACCTGCGTCAGACGACGCTCATCAGCAATAATTGTGGGGTAATCGGCCGGAAAATTCACTGAAATGGCGTGTTTTTCCGACTGCCCCCCCAGCTTCCGCGCCACCTTCTGTGCCAGCAGCGGCAGCGACACCTCATCGCTTATCTCCAGCGAAAACGTCCCCGCCTGCAAGCGGGATGCTTCCAGCAGGTTGTCAATCAAATCGGTCAGGCTGTCGGCCTCTTCCTCAATCACCGCCAGCGATTCACGCACCACGTCGGGCGACCAGTTGGCATCCTGCCGCGCCAGCGTCCCGGCATACCCTTTAATAATGGAAACGGGGGTTTTTAGCTCATGGCTGATGACGGAAATAAAGGTTTTTTGCAGGGCTTCTTCCTCACGGTAGCGGGTCAGGTCGCGCACGTTGGCAATGATGTCGGTTAAACGGCCGTTTTCGCTCAACAGCGGCGCATAAGTAATCCCCAAACTCACCCGGTCGCGCAGTTGGTGCTGGTTGCCGTGGCATAGCACGTCCCCTTCCACATACAAATGCGCCGCTCCCGGCAGCGGCCAGCCATTTTCCAGTGCCTGGTGCAGGTCGGTGTCGGTTTTTAACGCCAGCCAGTGCAGCACCTCCTTATGCGGTCGGCCAATTGCCTCGGCGGCCGGCCACCCCGTCATGTTGCTCAACGCCTGGTTAAACCCGGTAATCCGCAGCGACGGGTCTAAAATCATTACCCCATCAGCGCTGTTTTCCAAAATCGCGTCCAGCCGCTTCTTTTCTTTAATCACCTGCTGGTAAAGCTTGGCATTCCGCACCGCAATGGCTGCCTGGTCGCCAAAGCTCCGCAGCAAGCTCAACGCATCCTCCATCATAAAATAGGCATCTGATTGGAACAAATAAATCAGCCCGATGACCTCGCCGCCGCTGACCATCGGAATCCGCAGCATCTGCTTTAGCCCCAGCCCAACGCGCCCGCCAATTTGCTGCAAACGATGAGTCAGCTCTGGCACGGCCAAATGTTCCTGTCCGTCTACGTAGGGGACGCGCAGCAGGGGGGCGAAATGGTGGACGGCGTGGGTGGGGATGCCATAAACGGCCGTTACCCGAAACGTCTCCTCCTCCGGCTCCGCCAGCACAATCATCCCCGCGTTCGCCTTCACCAGCTCCACCGCCGACTGCAAAATAATCCGCAGCACGTCACGCAGGTCTAATTCGGCCGTTAGCGCCCGGCTAATCGCCAATAAATACTCCCGCTGAAGAATCCGTATATCTACAAGTGCTCTACGATTCATACCAAGTCCAAAGGGAAGGATTGTAACGCAGACAACCCCAACCATGCTATAAAAAACCTCCAAGGTTTTGCCAAGCTAAGTTTGGACAACCCTGGAGGTCTACAACTTATTTGCCAACAGCCCCATTCTACCAATCTCGCGTTGGATTCGTGTTAGCAAATGGATATGAACTTTTGGGGAAAACGGCCGTTTTCCCCACTCCCCAGCCTACACGCCCCCTACCAACTCCGGCAACTGCTCCTGCGCCGCTGCCAACAGCTAACGATGATGATCAAACTTGATTCAGAAAAATATCCCTTTCCACCGAGCCAGTTAGCAGTTGAGCCGCACCACCATTGCTCGACACACTATGGCAAACGCTCCTGTGCGGCCGCAATCAAGGCTTTATGTAGCTCAACACCCTCAAAAAATAGCTGTTGGGCTTTCGCGTCTAAATGTTTTGCCTGTTCGTGCAGCTTGGTAAAGGCAAGCGCCAACACCACATCAGCCTCAGTGACATCAACTTTTGCCAAAACACGATAGCAGACCCAACAAGTACGAAAGATATCTGCACCTATAAGGTTGCCGTTCAATAAATCTGGCATAATGTTATCTACAAACTGAGCCGCTTTGTCTATCTCTCCACGTAGCAAGGCGACTTCTGCTAGTCCCGTCCACCCTTGGTTTAAGTTGTCACCATCTCCCTTTTGCCGACATACTTTTAATGTTGCTTGATAATGCTGTTCTGCCAAAACAAGATCGCCCAATGCCAGAGCGACATGGCCTAAGAGCTCGTGAGTATTAGCCATTCCCTCTAAGTCATAATTTGCTTCATACCCTTGCAAACTGCTTTCCAAATGGACACGTGCTAAATCATATTGACCTTGTTGAAGCAAAGCCTCCCCCAACGACTCCTGTGTTACGCTCTCCCCAAACTGCCACCCAGATTGCTGCCAAAGCCGCAGATTTGTTTCAAGTAACGGCAGTGCGTCATCTAAGCGCCCTATGCTAATTAGTGTGGTTGCCAAATTATGCTTCACTTTAGCAACATGAAAAGGGTGAGTCTTCTCATCAACAAGGGCTAAAGTCTTACGGTACCACCGCTCGGCTAACACCACATTACCGCGAGCATCGTGAAAGTGAGCATGGAACTGGGTTAAGCTAGCCTGTTGTAGCCGTGTACCTACGGTTTGAGCTAGAACGGCCGTTTCTTCCATCAGTTCACCAGCCTCATCTAACTTGCCCAAACGACGCAGTGCGCCGATTTGCGTTATACGCACCGCTAAAAGCAGCTTGGGATCGTTCAATTGTCGCACCTGCGTTAGCACTTCTTCAATGCTATCAAACAATGCGGCATCAACGATTGTCTCCGCACGTAGACCAATTTGTTCAATCAAAACCTTAACTTGTAAGGTTTGGGCAAGAGGCGAAATTTCAGACTGAGACAATATATGCTTGAGTCTAGCAACAATGCGCTCAAAAAATGCAAGCCCCTCTACCATCAATCCGACTTCATAATAAAATGTTCGCAAAGCCTCAATGCTTTCCCCCAATTCTGCAAAGGCCCTTATCTCTAACCCTAATTCCCAAGCGGCCGTTAAATCGGCACGGCTTTGGCGAAACCGTGCCGCCAGTTGACCGCTTACATCCCTCTCAAATGCATCTGCTTGATCCCGCAGGAAACGAAGATGATAGTTCACGTAGCTTTGCTGGGTGGCTTCCAGCCACTTGGCCTGCTGGTGCAGATGCTCCAGCCCAAACTCACGCAGTAGTTCGTGGAAAAAATAACGGCCGTTTTCCCCCACCTTCAACCACGACGACCGCACCAACACCGCCAAATCCCGCCGCGAAATAGCCGCTACCGCCTGCGCCGCCTCTGCCAAAAACGGCTGCCGAAACAACGCCAGCCGCGCCAACCCCTGCTGCTGCCCCCCACTCAGCAGCCGCCACGAATAATCAAACACCGCCTTCATACTCCGATGGCGCAGCGGCACATCCCGCATCGTCGTCGCCAGCACGGCCAAACTTTGGCGCAGCGTCTCGGCAATGGCCGCCACCGAAAATTCCTGCGTTTGCGCCGCCGCCAGCTCAATCGCCAGCGGCGACCCAACCAGCAGGCGGCAAATCTCCCCAACCATGCCATATGTTTCACCCCCCAGCGGCTCAAAACGCACCCGCGCCGCCTGCTCGGAAAAGAGCCTGACCGCCTCAAACTGTTCAAAATCGGCCGTTGTCTCCTCGTCAGGAAAGGCCAGCCCCTCAATGGGAAACAAATTTTCCGCCCGCAGATTCAGACGGGAGCGGGTCGTTGTCAAAATAACCAACGCCTTTGTTTGTTGCAGCAAAGCCAGCACCACATCGGCTACTTCCTCCGGCAACTGTTCCAAATTGTCCAGAATAAGCAGCACTGACTTCTCGGCAAGCTCACTATAAAGCTGCTCCGCCAGCGGTATTTCCGGAGCCAGCGTTAACCCCATTGCGCTGGCAATGGCCGGCAACACATCCTCCACGCGGTCGGCACTGGCAAGCGACACAAACCAAACGCCATCGGGAAAGTGACCAAGCTGCTGCTGCCCTACGGCCAATGCCAGCCGGGTTTTGCCGCTGCCGCCAATCCCCGTCAGCGTAAAAAGCCGGTAATCACGCTGCTCAATGGCGGCGTTGACCGCCACAAGCTCACGGTGGCGACCCACAAAGGGGGAAAGATTGGGCGGCAAATTATGTTGGGGTGCCAGCAAAGCCTGCTGCTGTTTGCGTAAATCCTGGTAAAGCGTTTGCGTCCTGGTGCTTGGCTCAACCCCCAGCTCCGTCTGCAACACCTCACAGCATTGCTTGTACTGCTGGGCAACCCCTGCCCAATCCTGCGCCAATCCGTAGGCTCGCATCGCCTGGCGATGCGCCGCTTCGCGCCACGGCTCCAGGGCAAGCTGCCGCTGTGCCAGCGGCTGCGCCCGTTCCGGCTCGTTTTGCTGCAAATGTTGATCCGTCCATTGTGCCAAGAGCTTTAGCGACAAATCATGCCAGCGGCTGCGCTCCAGCAGCAGCCACTCCATAAACGGCTCGGCATCCTCCAAATGGAAGCCAGCCAGCAATTCGCCACCAATCAGGGGAGCGAGATCGGAGGTGGGATTGGGGGTGGATAAAACGGCCGTATCCACCACAAAACAATCGGTAATGTGGAGCGTCACTGTTTTACGGTCAGCCTCCAGGCAGCGCTCGCTCAAGGCTGGGTCGTGTTGGTCAAGGGTTTTACGCAGGTGGAAGAGGGCATCGCGCAAATTCTTGCGGGCGGTATCGTCACTACTGTCGGGCCAAAGCAAGGTTGCCAATGTTTCGCGGCGCACGGGCGTGGCAGCGTGCAAGAGCAAATAGGCAAACAGGGCTTTCACTTTGTCCGTGCGAAACGGCAGCGTTTCGTCCTTGAAACTCACCGTATTAGTCCCTAGTAAACGAACGTTTATTTTGGTTGTCATCCAGTTTTGTCCCTCTAGGCGGGAATAGTCAGCGCCAAAGTCTTTCCTAAGGAATGGGAATTAAATAACTGTCCATTTAGAAGTTCAACTTCTTCTGAGAAGTTGAACTTCTTGCGCCACTTATTTAATCTTCGTTCCTAAAAATGTGGGACAAGTTTGCAAACTTGTCCTACGCTGCCCCGAAGTTTGGTGCGTTTGCGAACGCAGGCTGCTTTCGCGCTATTCCTGTTCAAACCGACCGTATTCTAGCATAAAAACGTGACCAAAACGTGACCTAGGCACAACGCGAGCTATGAACCAAGACCCTAAAGGTTTCTAAAACCTTTAGGGTCTTCTTGTTTTGTCGACGCTGTGTCGACGGTAGGTTGTTATGCTTGCGACCATGATTCGTAGTTGTTCTGTTGAACCTGAGAAACGTCATACTTTTTTGCTGCGCTTTTGGTATGAGCCGGAGTCGGGCTGCTGGCGAGTTTATTTGCAGGAGGCGGCAACACAGCAGGAACGGGTCTTTGCCAACTTTCCGGAATTGGTAGCTTATTTGGCACAGCGACTAGGAGGGGTGCTGGATGAACTCGTTCCGTAAACTGTACATCGTTCAAGGAGGTGATTTTGTATGAGCTGAGAACAAATGTGGCTTCATGCTTGATTTTTACGATGAGATGTAGTGTAACAAACGGCCGTTTCTTACCACCACACAACACGCCACCAAACAACAATTAATCAAGAAGGAAATAACAATGACAACAACTAAATTCAACAACCGTATTGAGCAACGCCCCCTATGGGCACTCATTCTCAGCCTGCTGCTGCTGATAGCAGGGCTGGCAACCGCCAACGCCGACCCCGGCCCCTACACCGGCCAAATCGGTTTGGGAGATGGTCACACTTGCCTGTTGCAATCTGATGGCAGCGTGGATTGTTACGGCCGTAGCCGCAACACGGGTCAATATCCCGGTGGTAGTCAGTCAGACGATCACCCCGGCCCGTTTAAATACATCGCCTCCGGCTTTTTCCACAACTGCGGCATCTATGCCGATGACACGGCCGTTTGCTGGGGCGAAGATATAAGCGGCGCAGTTTCTAGCAATCCGGGTGGTACCTGGAAGCAAATCGCTGTCGGCGATGAATTCACCTGCGGCTTGCGCTTTACGGGCATGGTTGAATGCTGGGGCAAAAACAACGTCGGACAGACCAATCCTGATGCTGGGCCTTTTGACTCCATTGAGCTTGGTGGTAACCATGCCTGTGGTTTCCACGCCGATGGCAGTATGGGCTGCTGGGGTTCCAATAACTTTGGTCAGGCCAATGACAGAGCGCCCGGCACCTATCTTGATCGATCTGTTGGCACTTCGCAAATTTGCGTGTTGCAGGCTGATGGCTCGGCCACTTGTTGGGGGTATGATGCCGCTAATCACCCTGGCCCATTTATAGATGTTGAAGCAGGGTACCGCAGCGCCTGTGCTTTAGATGCTTCTCGAAACGTCACCTGTTGGGGATACCGTGTTAACACAGGGAGCTTACCAGCCAGTGTCACAGGCCCCTTCGCCGAGATTTCCTCTAGCCTTAATCACGGTTGTGGCATTTTGGAAACGGATGGTAGTTTGAAATGCTGGGGAAACAACACCTATGGGCAGGCAGATGCAAAAGAAGACCCGTTTGGTACCTCACCCGATTCTTGCGACGAAAACAACACCGCCATGAACGTTATCTACGGCACACCCGGCAACGATAAGATCAAAGGCACGCCTGGCGACGACATCATCATCGGCTATGGCGGCAACGACCGCATTGAAGGACTGGGCGGCAACGATTGCCTCATCGGTGGCCCTGGCAATGACCAGCTTTATGGGGACGAAGGGGATGACATTTTGTGGGGCGGTGAAGTGGACAACGCCACCGTCTACGCTACCGGCGACCGTGACAAGCTCTATGGCGACGATGGCAACGACGAACTGCACGGCGGCGGCGACAAAGACCGGCTGGACGGCAACGACGGCGACGACAGCATGTACGGCGATGACGGCGACGACACGCTGGTGGGCCATGATGGTGACGACACCATGGTCGGCGGCAGCGGCCGCGACAACATGCGCGGCGACGACGGCAACGACAGCATGTATGGCGAAGCTGGTGACGACAGACTCTACGGTCGGCAAGGTGATGACATCCTTGATGGTGGCGACGGTAATGACCAGCTTGACGGCAGCGCGGGGACGGATACCTGTGTGGCAGGGGAAAAGTTGAAGAGCTGTGAACAGTAAGCGGTAATCAGTAACCAGTAACCAATAGCTGTTCGTAACGGTCGAAGTGCCAGGTATCTCGCAGGTGCCTGGCACTTCCCAGAGAGTAAATTAGGACAAGTTTGCCAACTTGCCCTACAACAAACCAACAACGCTTCGTTTGGCTAGGTAAGAGGGTGTATGCAAGATGCCCCTGCCAACCCTCCTGCAGGTATCTGTCTTTTCGATTGACGCTTTAACGGCCGTTTTCCCCTCTTCCCATCCATCGTATAATACCCTCATGACAAACCAAACCCAGACCTTCCAGATTACCGGAATGGATTGCGCCAGCTGCGCCAGGAGTTTAGAAACGGCCGTTGCCAAACTCCCCACCGTCACCCACTGCACCGTCAACTTCACCAGCGAAACCATGCGCGTAGACGGCACCGCCCCCGCCGCCGACATCGTACAGCGCGTGCGCGACATCGGCTACGACGTGGCCGACCCACAGGACAAACCCACAGCCACCCAAACCGAACCAACCAACTTTTTCGCCTTCATGTGGCAGCGTACCGACACCCGGCTGGCGCTGCTGGGGGCATTGCTGGTGCTGCCCGGCCTCCTTTTCGAGGAGCTTTTGCCCGGTTTAGGCATCAGCCACCCCCTCTTTGATGCTGCTGCCGTGGCTGCCATGCTGGTGGCCGGTGGCCCCATTGCCCGCAGCGGCTGGCGTGCCCTCACCATCAACCGCGACCTCAACATCAACGTCCTCATGACCATTGCCGCCGTTGGTGCCGTCGTCATTGGTGCCTACACCGAAGCGGGGCTGGTGATGGTGCTGTTTGCCATTGGCGAAGCACTGGAAGGGTATACGGCTGGTCGGGCGCGGGCGGCAATTAAGGGATTAACGGCCGTTTCCCCCCAAACCGCCACCGTCCTCCGCCCCTGCGTAGACTGCCAGGGTCATCTTGGACAAGACGGCTACACCGGCGGCCCCTGCCCTTTCTGCGGCATCGAAGAGCAAAAAATTCATGTGGACGAACTCGCCATCGGCGACGTGATTCTGGTCAAACCGGGCGAGCGCATCCCCATGGACGGCCGCATTGCCAGCGGCCACACCAGCGTCAACCAGGCCCCCATCACCGGCGAAAGTCGCCTGGTGGAAAAAGCCATTGGCGACCCCGTTTTTGCCAGCAGCGTCAACGGCGAAGGAGCCGTCGAAATTGAAGTCACCCGCCTCGCCGCCGACAACACCATCAGCCGCCTCATCCAAATGGTGGCCGAGGCGCAAGACCGACAAGCCCCGGCGCAGCGGTTTGTAGACCGCTTTGCCCGCGTCTACACGCCGCTGGTCGTCGTCATCGCCATTTTGGTGGCCGCCGTGCCGCCGCTGCTCTTCGGCCAGCCGTTTTGGAATGCCGCCAACCCTGCCCAGGGCTGGCTCTATCGCGCTTTGGCTCTGCTGGTGGTGGCCTGCCCCTGCGCCCTGGTCATTTCCACACCGGTGTCAATCATCAGCGCCATCAGCAACGGGGCGCGGCGCGGCGTTTTGTTCAAGGGGGGGGCGTTTGTCGAGGCACTCAGCCGCGTCCGCGCCATCGCCTTTGACAAAACGGGAACCCTCACCCACGGCCAACCGTCGGTCGTGGCGTTTCGAGCGGCCATTTGCACAGAAACGCTGCTTGAATGCGCTATTTGTGATGATTTGCTGGCGCTGGCGGGGGCAGTGGAGCAGCGCAGCGAACACCCGTTGGCGAATGCGGTGGTGGGGGCGGCGCAGCAGCGCGGGGTGCAGGGGCGGTATCCGGCAGCAACGGCCGTTACCGCGCTCACTGGGCGTGGCGTGGCGGGTGAGGTCAACGGGCGGCGGGTGTTTATCGGCAGCCACAGCTATTTTGATACCCACATTCCCCACGCCAACCACTGCGCCGACATCGCTGAACAGGCGGCATTGGGGCGCACAACGATGTTGATTAGCCGTGATGATCGATATGAAGGGTATATTGCGGTGGCGGATACGGTGCGGGAGAGTAGCAAAACGGCCGTTTCTGCCCTGCAGCAGCTTGGTCTGCCAAAGCTGGTGATGCTGACGGGCGATAACGAGGCCACGGCGCAAACGATTGCCAGCGCGGTGGGGATTGAAGCGGTGCGGGCGAACTGTTTGCCGGAGGAGAAGGTAACGGCCGTTCGGGAACTGCGCGACCAATTTGGCAGCGTGGCAATGATTGGCGACGGCATCAACGACACCCCCGCCCTTGCCACCGCCAACGTCGGCATCGCCATTGGCAACAGCGCCCAGGCCATGGAAACGGCCGATGTCGTCCTCCTCGGCGACGACCTCAGCCAGCTCCCCTTCGCCATTCGCCTCAGCCGCGCCGCCATGCACACCATCCGCAACAACATCGCCTTTAGCATCGGCATCAAACTCCTCTTCCTCCTCCTCGTCCTCATCGGCTGGGGCAGCCTCTGGCTCGCCGTCCTCGCCGATGTCGGCACCTCCCTCCTCGTCACCCTCAACGGCATGAGGCTGCTGCGGTGGGAAAAACGAGATTGAGAGATTGGAGATTAGAGATTGGGGTGAGCGACTCCCAATCTCCAATCCCCAATCTCCAACTCCCTCCTATTGCCAAACCACCCAACCCAGGCATAATTGTCTTATGGGATTTTTCAACAAACTTTTTGGGCGCAAGCCGCGCCAACCCGTAACCATTGTGTCCGGGCTGCCCCGCTCCGGCACTTCCATGATGATGAAAATGCTGGAAGCAGGGGGGCTGCTGCCGCTAACCGACCACTTACGCACCGCCGATGTGGACAACCCCAAGGGATATTATGAATTCGAGCGGGTGAAGAAGCTGGAAGAAGGGGATGTGGCCTGGCTGCCAGAGGCTGAAGGCAAGGTAGTGAAGGTCATTTCCGCCCTGCTCAAGCATTTGCCCGATGGGTATGAGTACCGGGTCATCTTTATGCGGCGCAACATGAGCGAAATTTTGGCCTCGCAAAAAAAGATGCTGCAAAACCGGGGCGAAGCCACCGATGTGGTGTCGGATGAAGAGATTGCGGCGCTGTTTGACAAGCATTTACAGCACATCCGCCACTGGATTGAGACGCACCCCAATGTGTCGGTGCTGTATTTGCACTACAGCGACGTGCTGGCCGACCCGCTGCCGCAGGCGCGGCGCGTCAATGCGTTTTTGGGCAACACGCTGAACGTGGAGGCTATGGCTCTAACGGTAGACCCCAACTTGTACCGTAACCGGCAATAGCCCCTGCTACCGTTGAAACGAACACTTTTTGTAAGCATCTTCTCACCAGATTGCCTGCCGCCCTTTCCCCATCTATAATCCGTTGTCATGGAAGCGGACATTTTAACCCTACCAGACATCATCGAAGACACCGAATTGGAAGAGGCATTTGAACCTCTCTACCGTGTCGTCATTCACAATGACGATGTGACGCCTTTTGATTTTGTCATCCATGTTTTGCAAAAAATCTTTGAACTTACCCCGCCTGAAGCCGAGTTGGTAACGGTTATTGCCCACACGACTGGGCTGGCATATGTAACCACATTGCCCAAAACCGAGGCGCAGAAACGGGTAGGCAAAGCGCATTTTGCAGCCAGTTTGGAGGGCTATCCGCTTCATTTTACGATTGAGCCAGCTTAATCGTGCTGGCCTTCCCACTGTTTTACCAAATTTCAGGCGCACAAGGAGTCTATTTAAAGATGCAAGCAAATTCCGTGATTGGCCCCAAGGGGCAAGACATTATCGCTAGGGATCAAGCCACGATGGCAACGGCGTATGCCCGTGAGTACCCGCTGGTGATGAGCCATGCCGAGGGGTCGCAGATTTGGGATGTTGACGGCCGGCGGTATATTGACTGTATGGCTGGTATTGGTGTCATGAACGTGGGGCACCGTCACCCGGCCGTGGTTGAGGCGGTAAAGAAGCAAATTGACAAGTTTTGGCATATTTGCCTGAGCGACTTTTATTATCCTGAAGCGGTGGAGCTGGCGGAAAAACTGCAAAGTATTGCCCCTACTGGCAGTGATTCCCGTTTCTACTTTGGCAATTCCGGAACTGAGGCAGTTGAGGCGGCGATTAAGCTGGCAATGTACCATACGGGACGGGATCAGTTTATTGGCTTTTTGGGTGGGTTTCATGGACGCACGCTGGGGGCGCTGGCGTTTACGGGCAGCAAGACGGTGCAGCGAGCTAAATATCAGATTGGGCTGCGGGTGCATCATTTGCCCTATCCAAACCCCTATCGGCCACTGTTGAATACCAGCGGTCATGCTTCTTATGGCGATGCCATTCTGCATTATCTGGAACATGTGATCTTCCCCACCATCATGTCGCCGTCAGACATTGCCGGGGTTATGATTGAGCCAATTCAGGGTGAGGGTGGCTATATTGTGCCAGAAGCGGGCTTTTTCCCGAAGATTCGTGAGCTTTGCAACAAGCACGGGATTATGCTGATTGTGGATGAGATTCAGTCTGGTGTGGGGCGCACGGGCAAGTGGTGGGCCATTGAGCATGAGGGCGTTGAGCCTGATATTCTGTGCTTTGCCAAGGGGATTGCCAGTGGGCTGCCGTTGGGCGGCATTATGGCGCGGAATGAGGTGATGACGTGGGATCCGGCGGCGCACGGCAGCACCTTTGGCGGCAACCCGGTGGCGATGGCGGCAGCGTTGGCAACGCTGCAGGTGATTGAGCGGGAAGGGTTGCTGGAGCAGGCGCGGGAAACGGGTGAGTATTTGCAGGATGCGTTGGTTGAGCTGCAAGGGCGGCACCCCAGCATGGGTGATGTTCGTGGGCGGGGGCTGATGGTGGGGGTTGAGTTTGTGAAAGACCGGCAGACGAAGGAGCGGGCGGCAGATTTGCGAACGGCCGTTGTTGATAACGCCTTTGCCGAAGGTCTGCTCATTCTGCCGTGCGGCCACAATATGGCTCGCTTCATTCCCCCGCTCAACATCTCGCGGAATTTGATTGACGAAGGGCTGCATCTGTTCTCAAAAGCGGTTGCTGAGGCAGAAGCCCGGCATTTATAGAAAACAGAGAAGTTCAACTTCTGACAGAAGTTGAACTTCTAACCCATATCACCATGCGCCTTTTACTGTTTGATATTGATGGAACGTTGATTCGCAGCAACAGCACCGGCCGCAGCGTGATGGCTTATGCGCTGGAACAAGTGTATGGGACGGCCGGCCCTATTGACACGTACCGCATGGGTGGAAAAACGGATAGGCGGATTATTGCAGACTTGTTAACGGCCGTTAACATCCCCCTCGCCACCATCGAAGCCGGGCTGCCCGAAGTGTACCGCCTGATGACCGAAAAAGGGACTGAACTGTTCCCCGAACGGGACATGAGCGTTTGCCCCGGCGTGCTGGAACTGCTCACCGCCCTGGAAAGTCGCCCCGATGCCGTCGTTGGGCTGCTGACTGGCAACATCGAAACCGTGGCTCCACTAAAGCTGGCGGCGGCCGGGATCGAACCCCGGCAGTTTCGGCTAGGTGCCTATGGCTCCGACCACGCCGACCGCAACAAGCTGCCCCAGCTTGCCATGAAACGCGCCCGCGAGCTAACGGGCTGCACTTTCATCGGTGCCAACACCACCATCATCGGCGACACACCGGCCGATATTCTGTGTGCGCGGGCTGGCAACGCCACCGCCGTGGCTGTCGCCAGCGGCTGGCACGCCTCGCACACGCTCAGTGACCACCACCCCGACTATTTGTTTGACAGTTTTATGGACACCTCATCGGTATTGGAAGCATTATTTAATTTGCGAGGTTGATTTAATGGAAAAGCGTGATGAATGGGGAAAGCAAAGTTGTTGACAACTTGAACTTTGAAACGACAAAACCAACGGCCGTTTCCTTCAAACAGCTCCACAATTGGGTTATCTGGCAATTCCCCACACCCCACAAAAGTGGCATGTGTGGGGCTGTCCACCCGCCGCTCCCCAATCACGGCTGGTACCCAGCCGTGATTGACAGCCAACGACAGATAGTGCAAATTTTTGCCCATCTCGCTGAGTCATACGAAACCCCGGAAACGGCCGTTGCCTACTTCAAGCCATAAGTGGCTGGGAGCCAGTGGCTTGTAAAAAATCCTCCCAGCCACTACCGACCTTAAGGAATGGGCATTAAATAACCGTTCCATCAGGGATAATCGCTCCCTTGGGTACAATCACAATCCCTTCTCGTGCCACCCAGTTATCATGCTCCTCATCGGGACGATCCGGCAAATTGCGAATAATCACCCGCTGCCCAATCCGCGCATTCTTGTCAATAATCGCCGCCTCAATCACCGAACTTTGCCCAATGCCTATATCAGGAATCCCTTTGTCCCGGTTCCTCTGCCGATCTTCCTGCGCTTCATAAAAATCCGCCCCCATAACCACCGTGCGCTGAATCGTCACCCCGTTGGCAATGATGCTGCGTACCCCAATCACCGAATTGCTAATCGTCGCCTGCTGAATGCGGCAGCCATCAGCCAACAGCACATTAAACAAGCTGCCCCCTTCCACCTTGGAACCGGGCAAAAAGCGGGGGCGCGTGTAAATGGGGCGGTTGGGGTCATAGAGATTAAAGCGGGGCAGCGGAGCCGCCATGTCCAGATTCACCTCATAAAAACGGCGAATCGTCCCAATATCTTCCCAGTAGCCATCAAACACATACCCCATCACCTTGCGAGACTCAATGGCACCAGGGATAATGTGGCTGCCAAAATCGGTGCCTGGGTTCTCATCCAACATCTGGAACATCGTCTCGGTATTAAAGATATAGATGCCCATAGAGGCCATAAAGGGCTTGTCCGGGTTACTACCCGATTCCAAACCAGCCTGCGCTTCTGGCGTTTTGGGTTTTTCCACAAAGCGCACAATCCGCTCATCCTCGTCCATCTGCAAAATACCAAAGCCGCTGGCATCTTCCCGCGTAACGGGCTGCACGGCAATGGTTACATCGGCATTGGACTCAATATGACGCTGGAGAAACTTGGTGTAATCCATCCGATAAAGGTGATCGCCAGCCAAAATCAGGCAATATTTGCTCTTGGCTTCCCCAATTTCAACAATTTGCTGGCGTACAGCGTCGGCCGTACCCTGATACCAGTTACTACTTTTGAGGGTTTGCTCGGCTGCCAGAATCTGTACCCAACCACTGGCAAACATATCGCGGTTGTAGGTGCGGTGAATGTGGCGATGTAGGGAAACGGAGTTGTATTGCGTCAAAATGGCAATTTTGTCAATGCCAGCGTGAAAACAGTTGCTCATGGGAATATCAATGAGGCGATATTTCCCAGCCAGGGGTACGGCAGGTTTGGTGCGATCTCGCGTTAGCGGAAACAGGCGTGTGCCAACACCCCCACCAAGGATTATCCCGATTACGTCTTTCGTACTCATTTGTTTTCCTCTTTCCTTACTGTTGATTTACGGCAAAATAGCAAACGTTAAAGCATGTGTTCCCTCTTTATCTGCTATACAACCTTCACAGTGTTTAGCTTGCTCTACCGTCTAGCTCCAGTAATAATTAAACCAGATTTGGGGTAATTCGCCCACCTGTTAAACAAACCATAACATTGGCATGGGGTGGGGAGCGTGTTACCATTCGGGCATTATGAGTCGAGTTATCAATATCAATAATCCTTCCAAGATTCGGAATTATCATCGTCGCACGATTGCGGAGATTTTGCGGCATCTGATGGGTAAAACGGCCGTTGATGCCGAGGCGAAAGATATGGCGGCGACGCTGGTTTATGCACTGCGCGGAATTGAGGAAAGCGTGGAGCAGACGGCGAAGGCATGGGAAAAGCGCGGCTACTGGATGAAGTCGGAGCGGTTTTTACGTGATTGGATGTGGGTGCGGGAAACGGCCGTTAATATCGAAGATGTCATCCGTCATGAAGCCTGGGACTTGCTTCCCGAACTCATGGCCGACCTGTTCAGCCACTTTAGCGACATCGAGCTAAAATCCATGATGCGCAAAAGCGATAGCTGGGATGGGGAGTACGCCAGGCTGATGGCCGAGCCGCCAACGGAACTGCCGTGGTAATTTGTAGGGAGTAGGGTGTGGGGCGTTTCTCCCTACTCTCCACACTCTACTCCCCACACCCCACTCCCAATCATGCAACGCTGGACACTAACGGCCGTTTTCCTCCTCCTCCTCACCGCCTGCACCCCCACCCAGGCCACCTTGCCCACCATCGCTGCCATAGCCAACCTGCCCACGGCCACCGCCACGCTGCCCCCCCCTACCACCGAACCCCTGCCGGCCACCTCCACCCCTGTACCCACCGCCACCGTTAACCCCACAGCCAACCCACCTGCATGCGCCACGCCAGGGCGAATTGAAACAGGCAGTTACCCCAGCACCCTGGCAGGGGAAAGCCATTACCGCATTTATTTACCACCGTGCTATGGGGAAAACGGCCGTTTTTACCCCACCCTCTACCTCCTCCCAGGCAACATCCACAGCGACGCCATTTGGGACACGCTGGGCATGGACGAAGCCGCCGAAGCCGCCATTCTGCACGGCGATCTGCCCCCACTGCTCATCGTCATGGCCGATGGCGGCCACCTGCTCAACAACACCTCCGGCGGCCCCGGCTCCTATGAAAGCCTCATTCTCAACGACCTTATCCCGTTTGTGGAAACCACCTACTGCGCCTGGAACGAAGCGGGCGGCCGCGCCATTGGCGGCCTTTCACGCGGCGGCTATTGGGCACTGGAAATTGCCTTTCGCCACCCCAACCACTTTGCCAGCGTTGGCGGCCACAGTGCCGCCCTGCTGGACATCTACGCCGGGCCAGACCTGAACCCGGCGTACACGGGGCTAAACCAAAACCTGGGCAATCTGCGCGTCTATTTTGACATTGGCGAAGCAGATTGGAGCATTGCACCCCTCCGCCAATTGCATGAGGGTATGGATGCCGCCAACATTCCCCACATCTGGGTGCTAAACCCCGGCGACCACGACAACGCCTACTGGTCAGCCCATGTGGCAGAGTATTTGCGCTGGTATACAGCCCCCTGGCCTATCGAGGATGAGGCCTATCCAATCTGCCCCCAGTAAAAAAAGCCAGACTGAGTGAGTCTGGCTTTTTGCTTCCAATAATTAAGTTTGCCTTCCGATAAACCGCTTGCTGCTCACGCCGAAATAAAAAAGATCTGAAATAAATCGCTTGGCGAAAGCAAAAAACAGGATTTTGACGTCAACTGCAAACTTCTTGTGGCGAAAATCCCTGCCGATGCTCAGGAAGCTGTGCCAGCTTGGCCTGAACAATCGCTTCGATGGCGGCATCCCTGGAATACTGCATCTGCCGCAGGGCTACTTGGCGTAAATTCTCTAAATCTTTTGACGTTACAATTCCGATACGAGAGTTTTGGGCAACACGTTCCAATACAACTTTCATGGTTTTCTCCCAATAATGACTTGCGCTTGCCAACTGACCACAGGATAGCAAAACGGCCGTTTTTCCGCTGTATCGCCCATCAAATCCCACCTGTAAATTCGCTTACAGCCAAGGCATGGGGGTTATCTTCGCTGCTGCCGCCGGGAAAGCCAAAAAAGGAGGAGAAAAACGGCCGTTGACACGACCCCCAACATCAGCAGCTTCATCCGTGCCGACGAAGCCAGCACCGCCACCAGCCCAAACGCCAGTGCCACCCCGTAATATCCCAGCACAATCCACCGCGTTGGTAGCCCTCGATCCGACAGGCGAAAATGCAGATGGCCCCGGTCGCCGCGAAACGGGCTTTTGCCTTGCCGCAGCCGCGCTACAATTTGCCACGCCACGTCCATAATTGGCACCGCCAGCACCAGCAGCACAGTGGAAAATTTGGCCGGGGACAAAATCGAAAGCGTCGCCATTTGGTACCCCAGCAGATACGCCCCGCCACCGAGAAAAATGCGGGCAGGGGCGAAGTTGTAGGGAAGGAAACCAAGCAATGCCCCAGCCAGCGCCAGCGGAAAAAGCGGTACGCTGGTTTGCCCCAGGGCATAGCTGTGCCAGGCGAAAAGCAGGGCGGCAATGGTGCAAACCCCCGCCGCCAGCCCGTCCAGCCCATCGAGCATGTTGACAGCGTTGACAAGGGCCACCACCCACAGCAGCGTCACCAGCAGCACGAGCGGATAGCGCAGGATGACGATGTTGTTTTGTAGGGAGAGAACGGCCGTTAATCCCGTCTCCGTCCACAACCAATCTGACGGCAGCGGGTTTGTAAACCGCTCAATAAACACCTCATGTCCCACGGCAATCGCTGCCGCCACAACCTGCATCACAAACAGCCACCCCGCCGACAAATTCAACCAATCATCCAGCAGCCCCCAGGCAAACACAAAAACAGTTCCCCACACCACCCCCCGCAGCAACAACCTATCGCCACCCATGGGCGGCAGCAGCCAATAAATCAACCCAACTCCCACCAGCCACGCCCCAAAAATTGCCACGCCCCCCAGCTTGGGAATCATCCCTGCGTGCAGCCGCCGACCCCCCGGCTGCGCCATCACCTCCCAGCGGCGCGACAACCACCCCGCCAGCGGCGTTAACGCCAGCGAGGCCAGCAGCGCGGCAAAAAACACAACCAGATAAATCAAAGAAGATCAATTACGAATTATGAATTATGAATTACGAATTTTCATAATTCATAATTCATAATTCATAATTCATAATTCCTATCCCGTGCCAAACTGCCGATCCCCGGCATCGCCAAGACCGGGAACGATGTAGCCAATTTCGTTGAGGTGGGAATCAATTTGCGCTACGTGGATGGGAACATCGGGGTGCGCCCCGTGCAGGGCGGCAATCCCCTCCGGCGCGGCCAGCAGCCCCACATATTTGATCCGCTCTGCCCCCCACTTCTTCAAAATATCTATGGTCGCTACCGCCGATCCCCCTGTCGCCAACATCGGATCCAGCACCAGGCACACTTCCACAGTGGGGCTGGTGGGCAGTTTGTTGTAATAGGAAACGGGCTTGAGCGTCTCCTCATCCCGGTAGAGGCCAATATGCCACACTTCGGCACCGGGCATCATCTCCCAAATGCCGTCTACCATGCCCAACCCGGCGCGCAAAATGGGGATTAGCCCGATTTTGTCGTGGAGTTCGCTGCCAACGGCCGTTCCCATCGGCGTTGGCACCGTAATGTCGCTCACTGCAAGATCGGCCGTTGCCTCATAACACAACAACATCGCCAGCTCACGCACCAATTCACGGAACTTCTTTGGCTCCGTTGCCACATGGCGCAGCAGCGTCAGCTTATGCTTCACCAGTGGGTGTTTCGATTCATATACCATCGTCCAAGACCTCCTGTAAACAGCGGGGGAGCGGGGGAGCAGGGGAGACTCATCTCTGCACCCCTGCTCCTCTGCTCCCCTGCCTCTTTTTAAACCCGCCAATTGTTAATAATCACAGCATCCGATTGTAAACCGTCGGGTGCTGAATACGCAATCTGTGCCGCAATGTGGTTACTTCACGTATAATTTCATCATGAAAAGCTTTTTTAAGCTATGGGATTTCCCTTAAGCTACAGAAGCCACTACAATACATCTATGGACAACTTCAAAATCTTCCAATCCCAATCTGGAGAACATACAATTTTTCATGGTGATGCTTTGGATATTCTTGCTTCACTACCAAATGAAAGCATAGACCTGATCTTCGCCGATCCACCCTATAACATCGGCAAGAAATATGCGAGTTTTGTTGATAAATGGCCTTCGGACGAGGAATATTTAGAATGGTGTCAAAAATGGCTGCTTGCATGCATTGCATTGCTAAAACCACACGGTAGCCTCTATGTTATGGCTAGTACCCAAAGTATGCCTTTTCTGGATATTTTCCTGCGAAACAAGCTGGAAATATTATCCCGCATCGTATGGTATTATGATAGTTCAGGTGTTCAGGCTCAGAAATATTTTGGTTCACTCTATGAACCCATTCTTCATTGTGTTAAGGACGCAGATAACTACGTTTTTAACACCAGTGACATCCTGGTCGAGGCAAAAACCGGGGCGCAGCGGCAACTCATTGATTACAGAAAAGCAGTGCCAACTGTCTATAACAGCCAAAAGGTTCCTGGAAATGTCTGGTATTTTCCCAGAGTTCGGTATCGAATGTCAGAATACGAAAAGCATCCGACGCAAAAACCCGAGGCATTATTAGAAAGAATTATCGCAGCAAGCAGTAATACAGGCGATGTTGTTCTCGATCCATTTTCAGGAACATTTACAACTTGCGCCGTTGCCCAAAAGCTGGGGCGCAGGTCAATGGGTATCGAATTGGAAGAAGAATATATAAAGATTGGGCTGCGGCGATTAAATATCTTGTCTAACTACAAGGATTCTTCACAGCAAAGTTGAATTTAATATTTAACCCAAGTTGCCACCTGAAAAAACAAAGCGTAAAAACCTGTCATTTCGACGAGTCTTCGAGGAGAAATCCCGTTTCGTCCGCAGAAAAGAACGGGATTTCTCGGAGGACCTCGAAATGACAGTGGTTAGTAGCAACTTGAGTTATTTACGATTAATCGCCAAGTCTGACGCTGCACTGATTGCAGACCATAGCGGTTGCATTGGCATCTGACAACAAACGAATTATGAGCGAAAAACCGACGAGACACATTTCCCCGCAGAAAAAGCGGGAAGACCAGGGGCTGGATGCAACGATTCGCCCCCAGCTTTTGCAGGATTTTACCGGCCAAGATCGGATGAAGGCGAATTTGAAGATTTTGATTGAGGCGGCATTGGCGCGGCAGGAGCCGCTGGATCATGTGCTGTTTCATGGGCCGCCGGGGCTGGGTAAAACGACGCTTTCCCACATTGTTGCCAATGAAATGAACGTCAACATCCGCATTACGGCCGGCCCGGCCATTGAGCGGGCGGGGGATTTGGCCGCTATTTTGACCAACCTGCGGGCGGGTGACATTTTGTTTATTGATGAGGTTCACCGGCTGGGACGGGCGGTGGAAGAGATTCTCTACCCGGCGATGGAGGATTTTGTACTGGATATTGTGGTGGGCAAGGGGCCGGGGGCGAAAAATGTGCGGCTGAAGCTGCCCAAATTTACCGTGATTGGGGCAACGACGCGGCTGGCACTGCTAACCGCCCCGCTGCGCGCCCGCTTTGGCGCGGTTTACCGGATGGATTTTTATGACCAGGCGGCGATTGAGCAGATTGTGATGCGGGGGGCGGGGGTGCTGGAAGTGCCGATTGAAGGGGATGGGGCGAGCGAGATTGCGCGACGGTCACGGGGGACGCCGCGTGTGGCACTGCGGCTGCTGCGCCGAGTGCGCGATTTTGCCCAAGTGCGGGCGGAGGGAAGGGTGACGGGAGAAACGGCCGTTTCTGCCCTCAACCTCCTCGAAATTGACGAACTGGGGCTGGACGACCTAGATCGGCGGGTGCTGCTGGCGATTATTGAAAAGTTCGGCGGCGGCCCGGTGGGGCTGGAAACCATTGGCGCTTCAATTAGCGAGGAGCCGGACACGATTATGGACGTGGTGGAGCCGTATTTGCTCCAGCTTGGCTTTTTGGAGCGCACCCCACGCGGCCGGGTTGCCACCCCCCACGCCTACCGCCACTTGCGAATTGCGGCGGCAGAACGGCCGTTTGCCGCCAAACCCAACCAGCCCAGCCTCTTTGATGCCCCCAGCGAGGCCGACGATGAGTGAAATCGGCCGTTTGCTGCTGACCATTGGCCTGATTATCGCCGCCGTGGGTCTACTGCTGCTGCTGGCCGGCCGCTTTTTCCCCTGGTTAGGGCGGCTGCCGGGCGACCTGCGCTATGAAAGTGAGCATGTCCGCCTTTACTTCCCGCTGGCAACGATGATCCTGATCAGCGTCATCGGCACGATTGTGCTCAACATCTTGCTGCGGATTTTTCGTCGGTAGGGGTGGTTAGCGTTGGCTTAACGGCCGTTTGCCAAAATAGAGGATAGAAAAAACGGCCGTTATTCGTCTTAGGAACAGAGATTAAATAAGTTACACAAGAAGTTCAACTTCTCAGAAGAAGTTGAACTTCTAAATGGGCAAGCTATTTAATTTCCATGCCTTATCAATAAAGGACAATACCATGCTTGTCATTATCTCCGACCTCCATTTTGAAGAAGAAAGTTCGCGCAACATCCCCGGCAGCGGCGGCAAGCCCCCCATCTACATCCAGCGCAACATCCCCCCCTCTGCCTTCCGCAAAATCTTCACCCAACTGCACGAACAAGCCAAACGCGACAATGCCCAGCGCATTGATTTTGTGCTGGCTGGCGACATTTTTGACCTCAACCGCACCGCCATCTGGTTCCGCGACAACCCCAGCAACGCTCGCCCCTACCTAAGCAACCGCGACATTCAGCCCGGTTCACCGGAGGAGTCCAAGGTGCTGGAAATTTTGACCGCCATTGACAACCCCACCCAGGGTGTCTACACCATTTTGCAAAGCATCCGCGACCTGGCGCACAAAGGCACCTACATCAACATGGAGCTGCGTCAGGAATCCTTCTCGCGTGCCTATGTTGACCAAAGTGGCCGCGCTCTGGAAAAAGAAATCCCGGTGCAAATCTATTACATTCCCGGCAACCACGACCGGCTGGCAAACGCTACACCCGCTATTCGGCAAAAGGTGCGGCAGTTGTTGGGGGTGGAGGGCGACGGCGAACCGTTTCCGGTAACGCTCGATTTCCCGGCCGAAAAGGTATTTATTCGTCACGGTCACGAATATGACCATTACAACTTCGCCGCTGACCTGCGTAAAACCGCGTCCATTCCGCACCAATTGCCGCAGGAATATTATGACAACCCACCATTTGGCGATTTTGTCACCGTTGACATCGTTTCGCGTATTTCCGAGGCGTTTCGGACGCATTATGGTGACGAGGCGATTTTGCAAGACAAGTTGCTAACACAACTCTATCAGCGGGCGTTGGAGTTTGATGATTTACGGCCGTTACGTGCCATTCTCAACTATCTGCTCCACATCCCTCAAGACGAACAGCTTACCGGCCACATCTATGACCCCAACCAACTGTGGCGTGAACGGGTACGCCCCGTCATCAAGCAACTGCGCGATGACCTGTACGCGCAAAACAAAGCGTATGGCTGGCTAAAGCAGCTTGGCGGCGGGCGCGGCTTTGACCCCGTCCTGCTGGTGGTACGTCTGGCACTCTGGCTGCCCATCTGGAATTACATTCCCTACTGGCTGGTGCAGTGGCTCTCCAACCTGGGGCTAAAATCGTACAAGCAGGAGGCCAGCAAGGCGATTTATGCCAGCCGCGAGGAAGCGATCCGCAGCGGTGAGCATATTTTCCTCATTGCCGGCCACACCCATCGCCCCACCGTCGAGCTAATTGGGCGGGCGGCGGACGGCGAACAATATTACGTAGACACCGGCACCTGGCGGCACCGCATCCCCACCACCCCCGACCTGCAAACCTTTGGTCGCATCAAAACGCTGACCTATGCCGTTGTGTATGGCCCCGACGAAGATGTGGGCGAAATGACCACCGGGCAAAAGCTGGTCTCGCTTGACCATTGGTCTGGCTTTTCGCGCCGTTGGGTACAACCTGACGCGGATAAACCGCACGGGGCTGGTGGTTAGTGGCTGGTTGCTAGTGAAGCATCTCTTTTCTGCCTAACCCCTGGCAACCAGCCACTATGATAGTTCTTGTTTTTTATGCAAGAATTTCACGGATAAAGTACGAACGATGAACCGCTACCCGATTATTCTGGCCCACGGCATTGCCCGCTTTGACATTTTGCGCGAAATGCTGGGGCAAACGATTGGCGGTATTTGGCCGGGGTTTACCTTTTCCACCGATGAACTGCATTATTTTCGCAACATTTGCAGCTATTTGCAGCAGCGCGGTTATGCCATTTACCACACCAACGTCGCCTTTGCCGGGGGGGCTGCCGCAGCGGGCGCGTGATTTGAGCCTAGCGGTGGAACGCATTTTGGCCGACTCAAAGGCGGACAAGGTGCATATCATCGGCCACAGCATGGGGGAATTAAACGGCCGTTTTCTCCTCTGCCCCCACCGCAACAACCTGTCCTCGCGTGTGCGCTCGCTGACCACTGTCGGCATGCCCCATCCTGGCACCAGCTTTGCCGATTGGGGGCTAATCTCCGACAACGTGGGGCAAGCAGCAATTGTGCTACAGCGGCAAAACGGCATCACCAGGCCAGTACTACAGTATGCCTTCCCCATTCCGGCCGGCCACCTCAACCAGTTTGGCGGGTGGGATTTGGATGAATTGGCAGGACTGCATTGGTGGAATTGGCGGCCTTTGTGGCGCAAATGGCGGTTTGAAACGGCCGTTAAACAATTCCACGCCCACCTTGCCCACACCCTCTAGGACCTGAGTTTGTAGTATTCCCAGCCCATATCTATCATCCTATTTACTCTCCTCGCGCCAGCCAGTATAGTTCCCACCGTAACGACGCACACAAACGTCCAGTCCCAAACACACAGTGGACACGCGACAAAACCCTTTTCCAAACCAACCCTGTAACCCGCGTCAAAACAAGGAGGTGATGTTTTACTGTAGATCGCACGTTGCGTGGATGAACCTTGCTGCATCCAGCAAACCTGAACGTTGTATTGGTAGTGAAGCAATTATTATATTTTTGAAATGTATCGGTAATCAAACTGTTGTATTGGAAGCCTGTAAAAGAAGTTGTCGAAATGTATTGGTGTAAAAAGGAGTAAATCAGTATGTATCAAGACTCAAGTGAACCTGTAAAAACGCGCCGGGCTGTTTCTGGCGCATCACCCACGCAGAGTAAACGGCCGTTACAAATCGTCGCCCTGGTTGCCATCCTGGCAGCCGCCTTTTTTGCCGTGGCCCACACCTTTGCCCAAAACTTTAACCAAAACCTGGCTGGGGGCGATGTTCTCACCGTTAGCTGTGACGGCAAAAACCTAGAAATCGTGCCTGAATCCAGCACTGGGCTAAGCATGGTCTGCGTTGCCAACGACGGTGGCGAACCCGACCCAACCAACACACCAGAGCCTGACCCGACCAGCGAACCCGACCCAACCAACACCCCGGAACCAGACCCGACCAGCGAACCTGATCCGCCAGGCGTAACAGCCGATTATGGTGAGTTCCCCAACGGTAAGAACGGTGGTGTTTGCGCCGAAAGCCACGCCTGGTGGCAAGAAAATGGCGAATCGGCTCCCCGCCACAGCCACAGTGCTGCCTGTGTGCCTGCGGCTCGCGGCAAGGGCGGCCAGGATGGCCCCATCGTAGACAACTTCAACATCTCTGCCCGCGCTTTGGCGTTCAACACCCCCGGCGAGGTCAACTGGCACCGCGCCCAGTGGGAAGGCAACACCGTCCAGGTAAACGACATTGGCAAACATTGCCAAAACAGCATTGGCGAATTCAAGGAGTGTACTTATTGGGGCGAATACAACCTGAAAGCTCGCAGCGGCATGGACGAACTTCGTCTAGCAACCGACATCCGCAACGGCGACCTGGGTACCCGGCAATACTCGGTAATCAACTTCCAGGTGCGCGGCAGCAGCGGCGGTAACTATCGCGGTGGCCCCTGGATCATTGGCCGCCACTGGTACGACGGTTTTGGCTACGTCCGGGTTTACCTCTACGACTACATGGAATACGTTAAACCTGGCGAATCCATGCCTACCGTTTCTGGTAATTTCAAGCTCAACGTAAAGCATGACGGCAGCAACTGTACCGAAGGTCAGATGTTTATTAACCCGATGTTCCATCAGTGGCACGCCAGCGGCACCACACCACCGGCACCCGATGAACACACAGGCTGTGGCTCCCACACCTACACGGTTGATACCACCAAATTGCCCAACGGCCGTAATACGCTCTACTTCCAGACAATGGCCGAAGATGGCCGTGGTGAACTGGCAAGCGCCGTTCTGGTCTTCATCAACGTTCAGAATTAACAGCTAGAATGACCCAAGAAGTTCAACTTCTTTTGAGAAGTTGAACTTCTAAATAGCAAGACCTCTAAGGTTTCAGAAACCTCAGAGGTCTTTTTTTTTGCCAGCCATCTGTGTTAAAACTAGCGGCATGAAAACAGAACTGTTCAACTACACCTTGCCACCAGAGCTGATTGCCCAAACGCCTGCCACACCGCGTGACGCATCACGGCTGCTGGTGGTGGATAGACAAAGCGATGGCGTTGCCCACCGCACCTTTGCCGATATTGGCGACTATTTGCGGCCGGGGGACATTTTGGTGGGCAATAACAGCCGGGTGATGGCGGCGCGGCTGTTTGGGCAAAAAGCCACGGGGGGCAAGGCAGAGATTTTGCTGCTGGAGAAGCAGACAAACGGCCGTTGGCACGCCCTCATCGGCGGCAAAAAGATGCGTGAGGGAACGACAATTACCGTTTACGACGCGGCTGGGGTGGAAAGCGAGTGGGTGGCAACAATAACGGCCGTTTTTCCCGGCCCCCTGCGCGAAATTGAATTCAACCAGCCGCTTGACGACGACCTCGAAACGCTCGGCCACGTGCCGCTGCCGCCCTACATTCAGGAGCCGCTGGCCGACAGCGAACGGTACCAAACCATCTACAGCCGCCCCGTTGGCTCCGCCGCCGCCCCCACCGCCGGGCTGCACTTCACCGGCGACCTGCTGCTGGGGCTGCGCGAGCAGGGGGTGGCGTTTGAAACGGTGACGCTTCACGTGGGGCTGGACACGTTCAAGCCCGTGGAGGTGGACAACGTGGCCGACCACCCCATTCACAGCGAATGGGCGACGGTATCGCCGGAAACGGCTAAACGGATTAACGAGGCGAAATTGGCGGGGGGGCGGCTGATTGCCATTGGCACAACGGCCGTTCGCACCCTGGAAACGGCCGCTTTGCGCTCGGCCGGCATCAGCGGCAGCCTGCGTGCCATTAGCCAAAGCGATGCCAGCGGTGAAACGAGCAACTTTTGCCCCTGGAAGCCGGTGGCGGCGTTTGCCGGGCCAACTGATTTGTTTATCTATCCGGGATACAAATTCCGGGCGGTGGATGCCATGATCACCAATTTTCATCTGCCGCAGTCGAGCTTGCTGATGCTGGTGGGGGCGTTTATGGGGCGGGAGAGGATGTTGGGGGTGTATGAAACGGCCGTTCGGGCGCAATACCGCTTCTACTCATTTGGGGATGCGATGCTGATTTATTGAGTTTCACACAAAGGCGCAAAGCCGCCAAGAAATCTCTTTGCGACTTTGCGCCTTGGCGTGAGATATTTTTACGGCCGTTTAATAATCGGCAGATAGATCATCACCGCGCCATTGCCGTCCTTGACGGTAATAGGCAGTTCGTCGGCGGCCAGCAGCAAATTGATGGGGTTGGAGAAAACCAGGGTGAAGGTTTCATCCCCTTCGGTCAACTCATCTTCCAACAGCTCCACTTCAATCGTCTTGCTGGTTTGCCCAGGGGCAAAGGTAATTTTGCCTGTCTTGGCAACATAGTCGGAGCCAGCTTCGGCGGTGCCGTCTACGGTGGCATATTCCACGGTGGCGTTCATTGTAAACGGCTCATCGAGCGTCAACGTAATGCGAACCTTGCCGTTTTTCTCGGCTACGCTGTAGTCCAGGCTGTCGCTGTTAAGCATCGGCACTTCGTTGTCGAGCAGGTTGATGGTGGCAGAGCCAATGTCGCCAATGGTGACGTTTTCGGGGTTGCTGAGGGCAATAACGGCCGTTTCCAACCCCTCCACCAGCGCATCATCAAACACACCCACTTCCACCGTCTGGCTCGTTTCGCCGGGGTCAAAGGTCAGCTTTTTGTCCACCGAGGCATAATCGCCGCCGGCCGAAGCCGAGCCACCGTTGGATTTATAGCGTACCGTCACCGTTTGGCCGGAGGGGGCGCTGAGGGAAATGGTCAACACGGCCGGCCCCTGGTTTTCCTGTACCGGGTAAATTTCCTGGTCAAAGGAAACCGTTGGTTCGGCATCGTTATCCACAATCCGCACCTGGGTGTCGCTGTTGCTGCCCACGCGGGCGTTGACAAAGTTGCTAATCGTCAGGGCAAGCGTCTCATCGGCCTCGTCCAGCTCATCATCCAGCACCGGAATCGTGATTTCGCCGCTGGTTTCGCCGGGGGCAAAGGTGAGCGTGCCGGTAATGGTTGCGTAGTCGTCGCCAGCAACGGCCGTTTCTTCTGCCGTAGCAAAATCAACCGACACTTCACGACCCGATGGTTGACCCAGCGTTACCGTCACCACGGCCTCGCCCGCGTCCTCATCCACATCAACCGCCTCGCTGCTGATTTGCACTGTGGGCATTTCATCGTTGTCCAGCACCGTCAGCGTCGCTTCCGGCGTGCTGCCCAGCGAGGCTTCAGCACCCACGACATTACTCAAAACGAGGGTAATCGTTTCGTCGTCCTCGTCCAGCGCATCATCAGTAATCGGCACGGTGATCAGCTTGCTGCCTTCCTCACTGGCAAAGGTCAGGGTTCCGGCAGCCACGGTGGTGTAATCTTCGCCCGCAACGGCCGTTCCGTCACTAACCACATAATCCACCGAAATGGGCAGCGTGGAGAGCGACGACAACCACACTTCAACCTCGGCACTGCCGCCATCTTCGGCAATGCTGATGGTGTCGCTGTCAAACGATACCGTCGGCGGGGCTTCGTCATCCACAATGGTCAGCGCACCGCTGGCGGGTGTGCCAAGCGTGGCATTGGTGGGGGTGGAAAGCACCAGCCCAACAAACTCATCCTCTTCAAAGAGGGCATCGTTTACCACTTCAACCGTAAAGGTTTGGCTGATGGTGCCGGAAGCAAAGGTGAGGGTGGTGAGCGGAAGGGGAGTGTAGTCGGCGGGAGAAACGGCCGTTCCGTCCGCCGTGGCATATTGCACCGTCACTTCCCGCCCCGATGCGGCACTCAACTGCACGGTGATGGTTGCCTCACCGTCGGCTTCGTTCACGCTGTAAGCGGCACTGCTCAACTGCACGGTAGGCGTGGCGTCATCATCAGCAATGTTGAGGGTGCTGGTGGCGTTGCCGCCCAGCGTAGCATCATTGGTGGGGTTGCTCAGGGTTAGCTGCACTGTCTCCACGTCTGCTTCGTCCAAAGCGTCGTTGTTGATCGGCACGGTAAAGGTTTTTTCGGTTTCACCGGCGTTAAAGGTGAGGGTGCCGCTTTTGCTGGTGTAGTCAAGACCAGAAACGGCCGTTCCGTCACTCGTGGCATAATCCACCGACACCACCGTATTCGTTGCCAACACCCGCTTCACCGTCACGGTCGCCGTCCCCGCCGACTCATTGGCATCCACCGTGGCACTGGCAAATTCCACCAGCGACGATTTGTTAGGGTCGGGGCAAATGCCAGAGCCATTTAGCTCAAGGCAGTTGTGGTAATATTTGCTGCTGCTGCTTGCCATCACCACAATCCCCGTACTCACATTCACCGTCTGCTTGGTAGAGGTTACATTGTTCACCGCCGAGCTATAATCAATAAAGACGGTGCCGCTGCCAGCAGGAAAGGCCAGCGTGTCGTAGCTTGCCTTTTTGTAGAGGGCATTCCCGCCACCCGTATCGGTCACAAACACATAGATTTCGCGGTTGGTCGTGTCCAGCAGCACCGTGGGGCGCGTTTTATAGGGTTGGGCATTACGGCTAAACGCCACCGCCGATCTCCAGTTGCTGGCCTGTGAACAGTTGCCCGTGGTGCAAGCCAGCACAATAATTTGCGGCTCATCGGGGTTCACAAAAGAACCTTTCACCGCTGCAAAAACATTACCTGCCGAGTCAGCATTGAGCGAACGCAGGCTCACATGGTCATCAGCCGACAGCGCATAGGCGATTACTTCTGTCCAGGCCGTGTCGCTCGCACCATCCTGATGCACGGCAAAGTGCATTTGCATGTCGCCCTGGTTGCTCCACATCACCCCTACGTGGCCGTTGTACGCCACAACCGCCGAGATGTCTACCGACAACAGCCCTGTTGACCCTGCCACTGGCAGCAAATAAGGCGTTACCCAACTGTCATCTGCGCCATCACTATGGGCCATATAAACTTTGTTACCCTGTGTGTAAGTGATCCAGAGCGTGTCTGTGCTGTCCTTGTCAATAACCACAACTCGCGCCTTATCTGAACTAAGCTGCACAGGATAGCCGCTGCTGAGTGTATAAGTGCCATTGCTATAGGCGTAACGGTACAGGTTAATTGGATCGGAAGTTGAAGAGGACGCGACGTATAAATAGGTACCATCCCACAAAACGTCAGCTTTGGTTTTGGGGCGGTCGTCAAGCTCGACACCTGTGTCGTTCCACTGCTGGGTGGCCCAATCAAGCTGGTAGATGTGGTAGCTGGCAGAGGTTTTGTCTAGCAAGCTTGCCCACCAACTGCCGTCGTTGAACCACAGTTTGCTTTGTGCCATTTCAGAGGTTGGTTCGGTTACACCAGAGAGTTTGTAGTCAAGCCCTTCGTAACCGACGTTGGCAAGAGGGGCAGCAACGGCCGTTATCGTCCCCATCTCGGCCGGCAGGCCAACACCCGCCAGCAGCACAGCTGCTAAAAGAAAAAAGATAACGCGAAAAAATTTCGTAAGAGAAAGGTTCGTTGTTTTCATAAAAGACTCCCACACAAATAAGAATTTGCCTAGGTAGATGGATCCCCCACCATAAGCTTGTCAACAAGTTTGTTCCAACACCATTCCCACACCAACGCCATCTCGCAAACCATTATGTCGCAAAACCGGCACAGGTTTAGCACGCCGTCTGAGGCAGCAACGCTTTGTTGGAAACACAAACGTGTGGGCTGCTGCCGGGGGGCAGCAGCCCACACGTGATTTGGCTGGCAGCGCGACGCATTGCACCAGCCAAACGTCAAGCGAAATTATTTACGCATGATAATCGGCAAGGATACGCGGAACGCATCATTGTCGGTAATGGTCATCACGGCCGAGCTGGGCGACCCCAGGGTGGCTCCGGTGGGGCTGCTCAACGTTACAGTCAGGGTCTCATTGCCTTCCTGCCACGGGTCATCAAGAATGGTTAAGGTCACATTCTTGCTGGTTTGGCCGGGGCTAAAAGTTAATGTACCAGAGCTGGCCGCCAGGAAATCGCTTCCAATAGTGGCCGTATTGCCCACAATGGTATAGTTGACGGTGACAACACCGGCCGCTGCCTGCGACAACCGCACTTCCATAGCCGTAGAGTTGGCTGTTTCGGGGCGGCTGTACTGGCTGGCGCTAAACTGAACCGTTACGCTAGGTGAGGCATCGTTATCCAGAATTTCAACCGTTGTTTCGTTAAAGAAGTCGAGGTTGGCGTTCGATGGATTGCTCAAAACCAGCTTCATGGTTTCGGTTGCTTCAAGCAAGCCGTCATCTACCAAAACAATGGAGATGGTCTTCATGGTTTCGCCAGCGGCAAAGGAGAGCTTGCCGGAGGCCGGGGTGGCGATGTAGTCGGCTGGGGTCGTGGCTGTTTCCGGCGTGGTTGCATAATCTACCAGCACCGGGAAGCCGGAGGCGTTGCTTAGCTCGACTTCCACGTTGACCACACCAGCGCCTTCGCTAACTTCGTAGGTGGGCCGATGGAAGCGGACAATGGGGGCTTCGTCGTCGTCGAGAATGGTAAGAACGGCCGTTGTGCTAGCACCCGTTGCCGCCCCATCCACATTGCTCAACGTCAAATTCACCGTCTCATCCGCTTCATCCATCGTGTCATTCCGCACCGGAATCACGATGCTTTTGGTTAGCTCCCCAGCCGCAAACGTAAGCGTCCCAGAGGTGGTCGTGTAATCGTCATCGGCCGTGGCCGTGCCGTTGCTCGTAGCATAGTGCAGCGTGATCGGCCGGCCGGAAGCCGTATCCAAAGCAATGCTCACAACCGCAATCCCACTGTCCTCCGCCACGCTATAGTTGCTCTGGGCAAACCCCACAACCGCCGGGCTGTCATCATCATTAATGGTGATGGTAGCCGCACTGGGCGAGGTCAGCGTGGCGTTAACCGGGCTGGCAAGCGAGAAGCTGATGGTCTCATTCAGTTCGTCCAGACTATCTTCTTTAATCTGCACAAAGACCTTCTTGCTAATCTCACCCGGCACAAAGTTCAGCGTGCCGCTGCCGCCAACATAGTCACCAGCACTGGCCGAAGCCGTACCGTCGCTAATGGCGTAATCCACCGAAACCGGCCGGCCAGAGCCACTGCTCAGGAATACCTCCACCTCCACGGTGCGATCTTCCTCGTCAATGGAAAAGGTGCTGTTGCCCACGCGAGCCGTTGGCGCAGCGTCATTGTCCTCAATGGTCAACACCGCCTTGTTCAGCCCCAGGTACACCGTTCCAGACGTAACCAGGTTTTTCAGCTCCAGGTTAATGGTTTCGTTCGCTTCATCCAGCGAATCATTCACAATCGGAATCGTAATCTTCTTGTCATGTTCGTTGGCACTAAACTGCAGCGTTGTCCCCATGTCAATGTAGTCAGCCCCAGCCGTAGCCGTGCCGGTTGCCATGTCCAATTCAATGGTCAGCGGCTGTGGCGACGGCGGCTCCACCCACACTTCAATCACAACATTGCCGGCCGACTCTGGATGATTGTAGGTTGCAGCACTAAAGCGAACCTTAGACTCATTGTCCTTAATCGTTACCGTGGCAGTTGCCGGGCCACCCAGGAAAGCATTGATCGGGTTGCTCAACGTCACAATGATGGTTTCATCATCTTCCGGCAGCGCATCTTCAGCAATCGGAATGTTGAACGTGGCCGAGGTTTGCCCCGGCGTCATGATGAGGTTGCCGGTGGTGGTGGTGTAGTCACTGCCAGCCGTGGCCGTGCCGTTGCTGGTGGCATACGTCACCGTCACCGGGTCAATCGTAATCTTGGACAGCGTGACCTGTACCGCTACCGACGCGCCGCCCTCACTAACCGAATAGTTATCGGCACTAAACTGCACCCGCGCCGCATTTTCATCATCAAAGATGGTGACTTTGCTGTTGGGCAGTGCCCCCAGCGTGGCGTTTACGGGGTTGGACAAGACAACTTTGAGGGTTTCGATATTCTCGGCCTCAGCATCATCAATGATCGGAATCGTGATGGTCTTGCTGGTTTCGCCCGTGCTAAAGGTCAGCGTGCCGCTGGTTGGGGTGTAGTCGGCCCCGGCGGTGGTGGTTTCATCCACGGTGGCAAAGTTGAGCGAAACGGCCGGCTGCGATTTGCCAGACAGATTAACCGTCAAGGTTGCAGTGCCAGCATTCTCGTTCACGTTGACATTGGCAACGGTGAATGAGGCCGTGATAGGTGCTTCGTTGTCGTGAATGGTCAACGTTGCCTCTGGAATGGTGGACAGCGAAGCGTTGATGGGGTTGGTCAGCTTGAGCTGCAGCGTCTCATCCCCTTCACGCAGGTCGTCTTCCAGAATCGGCACGTTAAACGTCTTGGTGCTTTCGCCAATGTTAAAGACCAACGGTACGTCAACAGCGGCGGTGTAATCTTGCCCGGCGGTGGCGGTGCCGCCGCTGGTGCTATAGTGAACCGTCACCGGCGAGGTGGCGGTACCAATCAACTGCACGGTGATGGTCGCTGCCCCACCGTCTTCGTTGATCTCGTAAGACAAGGCACTGAACTTGACCCCTTCGTTGTCGGCAATGGTCAGCACGGCGGTGCTGTTGCTACCCAACGAGGCGTTGGTGGGGTTGCTCAAGGTCAGGTTGATTGTCTCCGGTGCCTCAACAATGGTGTCATCAAGGATGGGGACGATAAAGGTTTTGGCAACTTCACCGGGGTTAAAGGTGAGCGTGCCGCTGGCGGCGGTGTAGTCCACGCCAACTGTAGCACTACCGCTGCTGGTGGCGTAATCCACGGTGATGGCGGCCTGGGGCAGCCCGGCAAGCTGCACGGTGATGGTGGCGCTGCCGCCGTCTTCGGCGACGCTGTAGGTGGCGGCACTGAACTGGACGGTTTCGTTGTCAATGATGGTAACAACGGCCGTTTTTGGCGACCCCAGCGACACATTGACCGAGTTGCTTAATGTAATGTTAAACGTCTCATTGTTTTCCGACAGCCCGTCATCCGTAATCGGAATCGAGATCGTCTTGGTTGTTTCGCCAGCGTTAAAGACAACCGTACCAGAAGTCGCGGTATAGTCTTCCCCGGCAATGGCGGTGCCGTTGCTGGTGGCATAGTCAACCTGCACAATGTCGGGTGATGTACCCGTCATCTGCACCGTCACTTCCACCTGCCCTGCGTTTTCATTCACATTGTAGATGGCCGAGCTAAACTGCACCCCTTCATCATCCAGAATGGTCAGGGTAGCCGTATTCACCGGCCCCAGGGACACATTCACCGGGTTCAACAGCTTGAGCGTCAGCTCTTCGGTGTTTTCAGTCTTGGTGTCGTCAATAATCGGCACGGTAAACGTTTTCACCGTTTCACCAATAGGGAAGACCAGCGTGCCGCTGGCACTGTTGTAGTCGCTGCCCGCCAGTGCCGTACCGTCCTGGGTTTGGTAGCCCACGGAGACAACGTTGGTGGAGGGGCCAGAGAGGACAACGGTAATGGTGGCACTGCCGCCATCTTCAGCCACGCTGTAGGTGGTAGAGGTAAACTGCACCCCTTCGTTGTCGGCAATGTTTACCGTGGCGGTGGTGGATGCGCCCAGGGAGGCGTTGGTGGCGTTGCTCAGATTGACGGTAAACGATTCGGCAACTTCCACAACGGCATCGTCAATGATGTTGATGGCGAAGGTTTTGTTGGTTTCGCCGGGAGCAAAGGTGATGGTGCCGGGGGTGGCAACAAAGTCGTTGCCGCCGGTGGCGGTGCCGTTGGTCATGCTGTAGTCAACGGTCACGGTCTGGGCCGAGGCCTTGGTGAGGTTGACGGACAGGGTGACGGAGCCGGTGCCTTCGGTGACGTTGTAGGTGGTGGGGTTGAAGCGAACGGCCGTTCCCTGGGTTGAGAATGACCAGGTTTCGCGCACTGTCCCCGCTGTCAGCCCTTCACGCAGCGGCCGGCCGACAGAATCCTTGATTGCAGACGTCAGCTTCACCGTGTAGTCCAAACCAGCAATCAGCGGCGGGTTGGGCGTAAACGTCGCCTTGCGCGTGCTGTTGTTGTAGGAAACCGAACCAGCAATTGGCCCCGACGGCCCTTCAACGATAAAGTTGCTGGTCGTCAACGTTGCCTCATCCATCGCCCGGCTAAAGGTAGCCTCGATCACAGACGAGCTGGGAACTGATGCCCCATTGGCTGGCGAGAAGGGATAGACAACGGCCGGCGGGTCGCCAATAAAGTTAAAGCCGTAATATTGCGTTGTTAACGTCTCGCTGCTGCCCAGCACAACAATACCAGTCAGGTCATCGCTCAAAACCTGCTTGCTGGAAGTCGGATTGTTGAAATCTTTCAGCGTCGGTGCCGTTGTCTCATCGTCGCCAATAAACAGAACCTGGGCACCAGACGGGCTGGCCGAACAGTTGCCGCCACCAAAGCTGATTGGGTTTAGCGACGACTTCTGGTAACAAATGGCGTTACCACTGCTCTTCCCGGCCATCACCACATACAGGAACTCATCGCCAGTGGTGGCGGGAGCCCCTTCGTCCACAATCACAATCGGCCGGGCATCGCTGGCACTCACAGGCGCAACGGCGTTAACCGACCAGGTGCCAGTGGGGGTACGGTGCATCAGCCCAATGCCAATTTCAGCGGAACTCGTATTGACTGTAGCAATCGCGGCATAAATATGACCATTGTAGGCCACCATGTTCACGCTGTCATCAGATGTCTCCAGGCTTTCAATCCCTGCTTCCGATGTCCAGTTGGTGTCTACATCGTCACTGTCCAGATGGGTGGAGAAGTTGAACTTGGGCGTACCGTCCTGGTCGCTCCACAACACACCTACTTTTGCCCCCTCGCTGTCGGTGAAAGCGACAACCGAGGAAACATCATCCTTGTCCACTGTTCCCAGCGTGAAAGGCTCGCCCCAGGTCAGGTCATCACCCAGCGAACGGTTGACAAAGACCTCGTACTTCAAGCTGCCATCGGCAATAGAGACAAAGGTGGTCCACAGTTGACCGGTGGAATCCTTGGCCAAAACCATGGATTCTGTGCCGTGGAGGGCAATTTCGACGGGGAAATTGTCATCAAGCGAATAGGTGTCGGCTACATCATCGTAGCTAAAGCGATAGAGCTTGCCGCCATCGCCGGGGTTTACTGAGTTGGGGCCGGTGTCATATTTGTGGGCAACAATATAAACTTTGCTGCTGGTTTCATCCCACAAAACATCGGCTGTGATGTTTAAGCGGGTATCTATGACAACACCGGTGTCAACCCATTCTTTGTTGCCCCAGTCGTAACGATGAATGTTAAAACTCCCACCACCGCTGCCGTCAGAGGCAAATAAGACACCCCACCAAATGCCATCGTTCCACCAGAGTTTGCTTTCTGGCTTGGAGGCGGTGGGGTCGCTAACCGATTCTGGATAGGGGTTACCGAGATACCCGGCCAAATCCAGTAGAGTCCCAGCCGTCAAAGCCTGTACGGCTACGTACCAGGTGATGAGTGGTAAAACCACGAATAACCCGATTAGTCCGGCGTAACGCTTCATGCGTTTGTGGGGGCTGCGTGATACGTTCACTGTTCATGCTCCTTTACAAAGTTGTCTACCAATAATGGCTCCCACCACAGGTTAACAATACGTTTTGAATTCCAATACAAGGTCATGGTTGATCGTATGTTGGTAAGCTTACAGAGGCGCTTACCGGGAGGCAGCGGCTGCTGGCGACAGCCGCTGCCTCAGGTTTAGTTGAAGATAATGGGGAGGAACAACAGTCCGCCTTTTCCTTCTTTGATGTGGACAACGGCCGTTTCCAGCCCCAAATCGGCATTGCTGGCGGCAATCAACTGTAGCGAGAATGTTTCCTCGGCCTCATTGACACCGTCTGCCAGCAGCGGAATGGTGATGGTTTTGCTGGTCTCGCCGGGGGTGAACAGGACGGTGCCATTGGTCAGGGTGTAGTCGCTGCCATTAACGGCCGTTCCATCCACCGCCACATAGTTCGCCGTTACCACCTGTCCGGAAGCCGTACTCAGCACCAGCCGCACCGTCACCGACTCATTCCCCTCAAAACCAGTGAAGTTGGCCTGGGCAAATGAGAGCATCGGTAGCTGGTCATTGTCCTCAATCACCACTTCCGTCACGTTTTGCGCTGCCAGGGTGGTACCCTGCACGTTAAACAGCTCCAGCTCAAACGTTTCACTGCCTTCCGACACGTCGTCGTCAATAATGTCTACAAAGATATGCTTGTTTAGCTCACCCTTGACAAAATTGAGAGTGACGTTGACCGGGCGGTAATCTTCGCCAGAAACGGCCGTTTTATCCACCGTTCGTAGCTGCACCGAAAATGGGGCAGGCATCGCCTCCGTCACGCTGACTTCAATCCGCACCCGCACACCATGTTCGTCAATCACCACCGAGGCATCGGTAAACTGCACGCCCGGCGGGTCATTGTCTTCAATCGTCACCACTGCCTGGTCAATATCGCCCAGCAGCGCGTCACCCGGATCGCCCAGTTTAACGGTAAACGTTTCATCCAGTTCCGAAACCTGGTCATCTATGATTTGTACCGTTATTTTCTTGCTCGTTTCACCCGGCACCAGCGTAATTTTGTCGCTGCCCAGGGCAAAATCCTGGCCTGACTTGGCCGTACCGTTGCTTACGCTCACCGGCACGTTAATCGTTTTGCCCGACTCAGCCGAAAGCTCTACGTTCAAAACGGCCGTTACGCCACCTTCCGACACCGTGACACTACCCGTCGTAAACGAGAGCGTCGGTGCAACATCATCATCAATCAGCGTCAGGGATACTTCAACCGGATTACCCGGCTGGGCGTTGGTCATGTTGCTCAACTTCAGCGTCACCGTTTCGTTGGTCTCATCCAGCACATCATCAAAAGCCGTTACCGAGAACGTCTTGGCCGTTTCGCCGGGGGCAAAGGAGAGCGTGCCGCTGGCCGCGTTGTAGTCGTCGCCAGCCACAGCGGTGCTGTTGCTGGTGGCATAATCCACCGTCACCGGGAAGTCCGATGGCGTGCTTAGTGTTACCTGAATCGGCACCGCACCGCCATTTTCCAGCAGCGCATAGCTAAAGCCGCCAAACTGCACTGTCGGTTCGGTTTCGTCGCTGGTAATCAGCAGTTCCAGCACCGACCGCGTCCCTTGCAGCGAATTGACCCAGTTAGAAAGCGTTACGGTAAACCGTTCTTCCAGTTCATAGGTGTTGTCGTCCACAATGGTAATGGCAATTTGCTTGCTGGTTTCGCCGGGGGCAAAGGTCAGGGTGCCATTGCTGCCGGTGTAGTCAGCAGGTGCCACGGCTGAATCGTTGCCAAAGGTGTAGTCAACCGTGACCACCTTGTCCGAGGGGTTCGAGAGCGTCACAACCCCTTGCACCGTCCCGGCATTTTCATCTACGGTCAGGTTGGCAACGGTGAACTGTGCCACTGGCGGCACTTCGTCGTCCAGAATCAGCACGGTGGCGTTGGCCGCCGCACCCAAACCGGCTCCCACTGGCGACGACAGCGCCAGGGAGAAGGTTTCGTTGCTTTCTTCCAGATTGTCGTTGATGAGCGGCAAGGCCAGCGGCAGGCTGGTGGTGCCGGCCGGAAAGGTCAGTATCCCACTAATGGCTTGATAGTCAGAACCAGAAACGGCCGTTCCATTGCTGCTGGCATAATTCACCGTCACCGTCACCAGCGATGCCGCACTCAGTTTGACGTTGACCGCCGCCGCCGCATTGTTTTCTGTAAACTCATACGAGGCTTGTTCAAACGACACGGTAGGCGGGCTATCGTTGTCGTTAATGGTCAGCGAGGCCGTGGTGAGGACACCCAAGGTGGCGTGCTGGGGATTAGACAGGGTGAGGGTCAGGTTTTCGGCCGGCTCCATCACCGGGTCATCCACAATGGGAACATTTAAAACGGCCGTTTTGCTGCCCGGCGTAAACGTCACCATCTCATTCACCTGCACAAAGTCCGAACCAGCCGTAGCGGAGTTATTGCTGCTAATCGCCTGCACCGACACCGCCTCAAACGACGCACCCGTCAACTGAAGCTGCACCGCAGCCGTCCCCACCCCCTCATTTACCGTGTACGAAGCCGCTTTAAACGACACCGTTGGCGGCGCATCATTGTCATAAATCGTCACCGTCGTCGTGTTTGGCACACTCAGCGTGGTCACAACCGGGTTCAACAGCTTCAACTTTAGCGTCTCCGGCTGCTCATAATCAATATCTTCCGTAATCGGCACAAAGATCGTCTGCTTGGTCTCATACGGGCTAAAGATGACCGTGCCGCTCACCGTCGAGTAATCCTGCCCCGACAGTGCCACGTCATCTATAGTGGTGTAATCTACTTTCATGGTGGCGTTAAACGGGAAGCTCAGCTCCACGTCAACTTCCACCCACCCCTTGTTCTCCAGCACGCTGTAGGTGGCGTTGCTAAAACGCACCACCGGTGGCGTGTCGTCGTCAATAATCGCCAAAATGGCATCATTCGGGGTAGACAACACCGCATTAGTTGGGTCATCAATCCGCACCCGCGCCGATTCGGAGAACTCTTGCAGGGCGTCGTTGTTGATGGTGATGTTAAACGTCTTCTGCGTTTCACCAGGGTTAAAGGTCAGGGTGGTGGTGGGAACGGCCGTATAATCGCCAGGGGCAATGGCCGTAATGTTCTTTGTCCAGTAATCCACCGCCACCGTCGTATCAGACGGGTCATCCAGCAGCACCGTCACCGTCGCCGGCCCCGCATTTTCAACCACCACAAACGAATCGCTCGACAATGCCACGTTCGGTGGCTCGTCATCATCAATAATCGCCATCGTGGCGGTGGTCGGTGCGCCCAGGGTGGCACTGACCGGGCTGCTCAATGTCAGGTTAAACTGCTCGGTTGGCTCTTCCAACGCATCGTCAATTAACGTTATCGGCAATTCGATGTAGGTTTCGGTGGGGCTGAAGGTGATGGTGCCGCTTTGGCTGGTGTAGTCACCGGGCGCAACGGCCGTTCCGTTGCTGGTAGCATAGTTTACCGACACCGGCACGTGGAAAGGCGCACTTAGCTCTACGGCAAAGACACCGTTGCCCAAATCTTCCTGCCCTTCAAAACTGCTGGCAGCAAAGGCAACCTGGGGGACTTTGTCGTCGTCGTAAAGGGAAACAACGGCCGTTTCCGGGAATGTCGTTGGTCCATCACTCAACGTCAAGTTAATCGTCTCCGGCTCCTCCTCCAGCACATCATCAATAATCGGAATCTGGAACGTCTTGCTCAATTCACCCGGCGCAAACGTCAGCGTGCCGCTCGTTGCCACATAGTCCAAACCGGCCGTTGCCGTGCCATCACTCGTCGCATACTTCACCGACACCGGCACCGCCGAAGGCAGCGTCATCTCCACCGACACCGTTAGCGAAATCCCCCCGTGTTCGCTAATCTGGTAAGCACTACTACCATAATGCGTAGCAACCACCGAATTCGGCGACAAGCAAACGGATGACCCCTTGGTAGACAAATCAATACAGCCATGAACATACGCCCGCTTCACATCATCCGCCGCCATCACCACAATTCCGGTATTGGCATCGGCGTTTTGCCGCATCGTCGTCACATTGTTCATCGCCGTATAAGTCGTCGAGGAAATAATCGGCGTTCCCAGCCCGCCAGGGAAGGAAATATTGTCCAAATCAGACCGCTTGTAATAAATATTGCTCCCCGTCTTCGGCAACCCGTTGCGAATATGCCCAAAAACATAAATATCACGGTTGGTCACATCAATAGACATCACCATACGGGTCGGGTCGCCTGTTCTGGTGGCAAAAACCGTGTAAAAGTCCCAATTACCACTGCCAATACAATCTGCAGAGGCTGAATCACACACGCCAAGCATAATTAGCCCAGGCGCACCATCCGGTTCCGATGTTTTGAACAAGGCAAACACCTTGCCCGCCCCATCCGACTGTAGCGAACGCAAACTCATATGGTCATCACCAGAAACGGTATAAATGGCCGAGGTTTTCCACTTATTGGGCGGGTCTGTATCTTTATGCACCGCAAAGTGCATACTATTGCTGCTTAACTGGCGGCTCCACATCACCCCCACATACCCGTCAAAGGCCACAATAGATGAGGTATCATCCTCACCCGTGCTGGCAGTGGGAACCGGCAGAACCATTGGTGTTGCCCAGTCCAGATCGCCACCACCATCGGCGTTGCTATAGGTGATCATCACCGTTTGATTCACAGCATACGTCACCCACAGCCGCCCGGTTGCATCTTTGGCAATCACATGAGACTCACCCCGGCTGTCGGTTACTTCAATGGGGAAGCCGTCATCCAGTTCATACGTCCCCCCATCATAGGTATAGCGGTAAAAACGCCCCCGGCTGCCTGCCGACACATTTTGCGCCCGGTCATGGTAAACGTTAGAAATCACATACAGCGCGTCACCATCAGTTAGCGTGTCCGCCCGCGTCTCAATGCGGTCATCCAGCTCCACGCCGGTGTCAATCCACGTTTGGGTATTCCAATCCAGTTGATAAATGTGATAGGCATCCCCCGCCACGCTCCACATGCTACCCCACCATGAACCATCATGGTACCACAGCTTGCTTTGCGGCTTTTCCCCCGTTGGCTCGCCATTGGCACCGGTGCCAGGGGGGTAATTAAAATCAAAGTAACCAATATCCAGGGGGGTTGAAGCGTTGGCAATGGCGATATTGGTGATTAACAGCAAAGCCATTGCCACAAAACCAACCAAGCCAAGACTCCCCCATCCCTTTTTGTTCTGCGATCTGTGAAAATACCATTTCATGGGCATCTCTCCTTGCAGGGTTGTGAAAAAGGTACCAGCACACAAACGCCGACAACTGTCTGTTAAAGCAAAGTAACTGTTCTTGCTTGTCGAAACCCTTTTCAAAAAATCTTTTTATATTACTCTATGTGGGAAGGTGGCTCTCAAACAGTGGCTCCAGGTGCTGAGAATCCAGTACAACATATTCCATCCACTAAACACAAATCCGTTACTATTGTGCATCCTACGCACTCATCCTTTCAGATGAGCTTACGAGAATGGTTCAAAGGCTGAGAGATTGAGAGACAAAGAGATTGGGAGACTGAGGCTCTAATCTCTCAATCTCCCAATCTCTTAGTCTCGCTTCTTGTTTACGCTATCTCTTAAAGATAATCGGCAGATACAAAGTGCTGCTATCGCCATCAATGATGGTAACAACGGCCGTTAACCACTCCCCCGCCGTCCCGTTCTGCAACCCGCCCAACGCCAGGTGAATCGTCTCGTTCCCCTCGCTCAGGTCATCGGGCAGCAGCAGGATAGAGACGGTTTGGCTGGTTGTGCCGGGAACAAAGGTGACTGTCTCGATCAGCGGGGTGTAATCCAGGTCAGCAACGGCCGTTCCGCCATTCGTCACCACATTCACCCGCACCTCCTTGCCCGACGGCGCACTGAGCTGTAGCGTCACCACCGCCGCCCCGCCATCTTCATCCGCCTGGAACGTCGCGGACGCAAACGAGACCGTTGGCGGAGCGTCGTCATCGGTAAGGGTCACAACCGCCTCGATGGGTGTCCCCACATTGCCGCCCGCAATATTTTGCAGCCGCAGCCGCACCGTTTCGCTCTCTTCATCCATGGTGTCATCCAGCAGCGGCAGCACAAACGTCTGGCTGGTTTCACCGGGGGCAAAGGTCAGCGTGCCGCTGGTGGGGGTGAAGTCGGAGCCAGAAACGGCCGTTTCTCCCTCCGCCACAAAATCCACCGTCATCGGCATCACACCCGCCCGATCCAGCTCAACCGTCAGGACAGCCTCGCCCGCGTCCTCAGCCACCGTCAGCGCCGCCTCAGCAAACGAGACCAGCGGCAGTTCATCATCTTCAATCGTCACCGTCGCCGCATCATCAGCCCCCAGCGCGGCGTTGACCGGGCTGCTTAATTCCACGCGGAACGTTTTGTTGCCGTTCATGGTGCTGTTGTCCAGCACCGGCACGCTGATGGTGTGGCTGGTTTCACCGGGGGCAAAGGTCAGCGTGCCGCTGGTGGGGGTGAAATGGGTGCCGGAAACGGCCGTTTCTCCCACCGTACCATACGTCACCGTCACCGGCTGCCCCGAAACCACACTCAGCGTCACCGTCACCACCGCCGTACCGCCGTTCTCCGGCACGCTCACCGCCGTGGGAACCACCTGCACCGTTGGCGGCGCGTCGTTGTCGCCAATGGTCAAAGTCGCCGGATTCGGGTCGCCCAGCGTGCCGTTGGTTGGGTTGCTCAACGTTAGAATGACCGTCTCCGCCGCCTCGTCCAGGGCATCGTCCAGCAAAGCCACGCCAAAGGTGGCGGTCGTTTGGCCGGGGGCAAAGGTCAGCGTGCCACTGGCGGCGGTATAGTCGCTGCCAGCCGTGGCCGTGCCACTGCTAGTCGCATAAGCCACCGTCACCGTTTTGGCCGAGGGGCCACTGAGCTGCACTGTGGCCGTGGCCGTTGTCCCTTCGTCGCCGCCCAGCGTGGTGGCAGCAAAGGCAATGGTGGGCGGCTCGTCGTTGTCGGTAATGGTCAACGTGGCAGCCATCGGCGTGCCAGAAAAAGCGTTGCTGCTCAGGTCGCTTAATGTCAAAGCCACCGTTTCATCCGTCTCGTCCAGGGCATCGTCGCTGATGGGAATTTGCGCCGTCTGGCTGATTTGGCCGGGGGCAAAGGTGAGGGTGGTGGTGATGGGGGTGTAGTCGCTGCCAGAAACGGCCGTTTCATCCCCCGTCGTCAGCGTCACCGCCACCGTCTCGTCCGCATACCCCAGCAGCTCCACCGCAATCTCCGCCATCCCCGCCCCTTCATCCACCGTGTAGCTGTCGCTGGCAAACTGCACCGTCGGCGGCTGGTCATCATCAATAATCGTCAGGGTCGTCGTTTTTGGCTCTCCCAACGTGGCGTTGGTGGGGCTGGATAATGTTGCCAGCACCGTTTCACCATTTTCTTCTGCCACATCGTTGATCAACGGCACATCCACCCGCACAAAGCTTCCTCCGGCGGGGATGGTGACTGTGGCGTTGTTCACGGCATCATAGTCGCTGCCGGCCGTGGCCGTGCCATCGCTGGTTGACCATTTCACCGACACCGGCTGCCCCGATGGGGTGGAAAGCGTCACCGTCAGCGTGCCGGTAATGATGTTTTCAATGGTGGTAAAGCTGTCGGCTTCAAACTGCACCGTCGGTGGCTCGTCGTTGTCGGTGATGGTCAGCGTCACCTGGTCGGGAGAAATGATCATTCCGCTTGAAGGGTTTAGCAGGCTCACAACGGCCGTTTCTGCCGCCTCATCAAGCAAATCATCAAAAATCGGTACGGTGAACGTTTGCACCGTCTGCCCAGGGGCAAAGACCAGCGTGCCGCTAACCATGTCGTAATCTTCGCCATGAACGGCCGTTTGGTCAGCCACCCCATAATCCACCGACACCGTTTCGGGCATCGCCACACTCAGCTTCACAGAGAAGGTAGCCAAGCCAGCACTCTCGCTTACCGTTTGGTCACCACCGTTAAAGGCAAATTGTGCCGTTGGGTCACCACTGACGGTGATGTAGGAGGTGCGGATTTTGGTATCGCTGCCATTGCTGTTACTAGCCGTCAATTTTACGGTGTAGACACCAGGGTTGACATACGTATGAATGGGATGGCGGTTAGTTGAGGTGGTGCCATCGCCAAAGTCCCAGCTCCAGCCGGTGGGATGACCACTGGAGAGATCGGCAAAACTGACGGCCAGCGGGGTATCGCCGCCTGCGACGTTGGCCGAAAAATCGGCCGTTGGCACCCCATCACAGTGGTTGATCGAGAAGGTGTCAAAAATGTCGCTGTCGTCAAAAGAGTCAGTACCACCCTTTATAGCCGAAAACGACAACTGGCAGTCGTTAATATCAAACATGACATTGTGGAAGATCGCTGCCTTGTTCGCCGTAAGCGCATTCCACGGCGGGTTGCCAGCCGGACTCAGCCCGGTTCCACCACCACCCGTCACCACATACAAAATACCGCCATCGTCGGTACTGGTCGCCTTGCCCCCCTTGATTGGCACCATGCGTTCATAAAGATGGACGTCGCCACTTAGCACCACATCTACCCCATACTGCTCAAACAGCGGCACAAGGTCGCTGGTGGCCGTGCCATTGGTCTTGAAAGCCTGCCGCTGGTCGGTGTAGTAAAACGGCAGGTGGAACATGACAAATTTCCAGGGGGCGTTGCTGTTCGCCAGGTCATTTTGCAGCCAGTTGTACTGATAGGTTCCCTTTTTATACGGCCACTCGCTGGTAATGACGGTAAAGTGGGCATTGGCGTAATCAAACGAGTAATACGATTCGTTTTCAATTGGGTCAGATGCCCCATTGGTTGGGTTAATAAACACGTCTACATAGGATTGGCCGCCGTTATAGGCGGTGTCGTGGTTGCCCGGCAGTGTTGCCACCCAGACGCTCTGGATTAGATCATCATAAATCTGGAAGAAACGCTCTTCCAGCAGCTTGTAGCTGGCATCATAGACCACATCGCCGGTATGGACGACGAGATCGGGCTGGATTTGCTCCAGCCGGTTGGCAACGCCAATTTGGCCGCTGCCCCCCGCCCCGCTGTCGCCCAGGGCAGCAAAGCGAAAGGAGGTGACGCTGCTGGGTTTGCCGGAGCGAAAGGTGATGCTGCCGGCAGGGGTCAGGTCGTTGCTGTCGGTAAAAATTTTGTACTGGTAGAGGGTGTCGGGGGTTAGCCCGCTGAGGAATGCTTCGTGGACGTAGTATTTGTCGTAAGGGGATTTATCGGGGGTGGTGACGTAGGTGTTGGTGGCAACGGCCGTTAATCCATAATCACTGATCCCATAATGCACCTCGCTAGTGCCGCTCTCCTTGGTCGTCCACACAATGTAAAGCGAGGTGGGCTTCACAATTTGCACATACGGCTCACGCAGCAGCGTAATGGCACTAGCCGCCAGCAGCGGCTGATTCATTGTCATCGAGCTAAAAAAGAAAAAGAGAAACAGGGCTACTACAAAACGTTTAAACTGAACTTCCGCTACTTTGGTACCCATACTATTGACTCTCATTTGTAGAGCGGTTGGCACACCCCTCTACCTAACAATGGCTTCACCCCAGAAACAGGAGGCGACCCCTGCTCGGAATCGCCTCCATAATCTTTGGTCTATTAAAAATAGATAACGGCCGTTCTTACTCCAGCCAGCCACCATCCTAGCCAGCCATCCTTACCGACCCACTTACGCTGCATCTTCATCATTCGTTTACAAAAGCTTCATCACTTCTTGATACAAACCAGCTATTCTCCCTAACAAGAACCAATTGACCCTTCGTTAACAAACAATTTCTACAATCCAATTTCATTTTCAGTACTGGAGGGTACGATGAAACACATTACTATCTTAACTATTGCATTCCTGGCTTTAGGCAGCCTTTTCCTCGTCCAGCCCACCGCTGCCCAAACCACTGTAACCGACGATGAAGCAGCTGGCCTTTTGTTTATGCGCGAAGAAGAAAAGCTGGCACGTGATGTTTACCTGACGCTTTATGATGAATGGGGGCTGCGCGTTTTTAGCAACATTGCCAACAGCGAACAGCAACACATGGATGCCATTTTGACGCTAATTAACCTGTATGGGCTGACCGACCCTGCAGGCAGTAATGGCATTGGCGTGTTTACCAACCCGGATCTGCAAGCACTTTATGATGACCTGTTGACCCAAGGGCTGGAATCTCCAGCCGCTGCCATTCAGGTGGGCGTCCTGATTGAACAAACAGATATTGCCGACCTGCAAACCCGATTAGCGACAGCAGACAACAGCAATATCGAACGGGTGTACAACAACCTGCTGCGCGGGTCGCAGAACCATTTGGCAGCGTTTGAGCGAACGGCCGTTAATGGCACAGGCAACCCCACCCCCAACCCAACCCCCGGTCGCCGCTACGGACGCGGCAATCGCTAAAACCCCAAAAAACGGGCTTCGATGAGAAGCCCGTTTGGGGTTCTCGGTCATAAAACAGTCTATCACCCATCAAGAAAATAGGACGCAGATTTTCCTGATTAAACTGATCCGGAAAATCTGCATCCCATGTCCAGAACAAGAACTACACGAATCAATCTGCGAAATCTTTGATTCTCCCCCACAATAAACCACCCACTCAAGAAATCCCCCCTTCTTCTGCCCGCAGCCCCACCTCCAGCAGCGCAATAATCCGATCCACGTCATAGACCGCGCCGCCCCAGGTGCCGCCGCTGACCGCCTGGAGCACCGCCCAGAGGCGGGTGTCGTCGGGCAATTGGGGATGGGGACGCAGGTCAGGGTGCAACGGCCGTTCTTCCAGTACCCCCTCCCCCACCACATTCACACTCCCCGTCAAATTCACCCTGTCCAGCACAATCTCCACCTCATCCCCATCCCGCAGCTTGCCAATCGGGCCACCCGCCAACGCCTCTGGCCCAATATGACCGATGCACGCCCCGGTAGACACACCAGAAAAGCGAGCATCGGTTAGCACCGGCACCGTCTTGCCCCAAGGAATAAACTTTAGTGCCGATGTCACCTGGTAAGTCTCCTCCATTCCCGTTCCCAGCGGCCCCCCGCCGATGATCACCACCACATCGCCCGGCTGCACAGGGTGGTTGGTTAGACCTTTGATAGCACGAACGGCCGTTTCCTCCGACACAAACACCCGCGCCCGCCCCCGGTGCCGATACACCCCATCCGCCCCCACCACGCTCGGATCAACGGCCGTTGCCTTTACCACCGCCCCCTCTGGAGCCAAATTTCCCGTCGGAAACAGCACCGTACTCGTCAGCCCATGCCGCCGCGCCGCATCCACATCCATAATCACCGCGTCGGGGTCAATTTGCCCCGCCTGCGCCAGCCGCCCCCGCACCGCCCGCCGCCGCTCACTCTGCTCCCACCAATCCAGCACCCCGTCCAGCTTCTCCCCCGTCACCGTCATCACCTCCCGGTTCAGCAGCCCCATCCGCCGTAAATGAAGCATCACCTCTGGCACGCCCCCGGCCATAAACACCTGCACCGTCGGATGATTGCACGGGCCATTGGGCAGCGCATCCACCAGCCGGGGGGTGGTACGGTTCACCCGGTTCCAGTCGGCCACGGTGGGGCGCGGCAGCCCAGCAGCGTGGGCGATGGCGGGAATGTGGAGCAGCAAATTGGTGGAGCCACCAAAGGCGGCGTGGAGCAGCATACTGTTTTCCAACGCCGCCGATGTCACCACATCCGCCAGCCGGATGTTGGCCTCGGCCAGCCGCAGCAACGCCAGCGCCGAACGGTGCGCCAAATCAAGCCAAATCGGTTCCCCCGACGGGCTGAGGGCGCTATGGGGCAAAGCCAGCCCCAGTGCCTCGGCCACCACCTGCGCCGTGGCCGCCGTGCCAAGAAATTGGCAGCCGCCCCCCGGCGAACCGCAGGCGCGGCACCCCATGCTGGCGGCATAGTCAAGGCTAATCAAATCATGGGCAAAACGCGCTCCAATGGTTTGCACCGTCCCCGCATCTTCCGCACCCACGGCCGGCAGCGTGACACCGCCGGGAACGATGATGCCGGGCAGGTCGCCGCTGCCCGCCAACGCCAGCAGCATGGCGGGCAGCCCTTTGTCGCAGGTGGCAATGCCCATTACGCCGCGCCGCTGCGGCAGGGAGCGGATGAGGCGGCGCAGGGTGATGGCGGCATCGTTGCGGTAGGGCAAGCTGTCGAACATGCCGCTGGTGCCTTGCGAACGGCCGTCGCAGGGGTCGCTCACCGTGGCCGAAAATGGCACCATCCCCTGCTGCCGCAATGTTTCCGCTGCCTGCCGCACCAGCAGCCCGATTTCCCAATGGCCGGTGTGGTAGCCCAGGGCAATGGGGGTGCCATCGTCAGCCCGCAGCCCGCCCTGGGTGCTGAGAATGAGGTATTGCGGTTTGCCCACGTCGGCCGGGTTCCACCCCATGCCCGCGTTTTGCGTCAGCCCAAACAAATGGCCGCTGGGTTCATGCAGCAGCGTATCGGGGCTGATTGGCAGCTCTCCGGCCGGCCCTTCCCCGGTCAGCCGGGTGTCGCGGACGTATGTTTCGCTTCCTAAAATATCAGTTACGGTAATCATGTGTTTGCCTGTTTTGAAGATGGAGATTAGGAGATTGGGAGATTATAGTCTCCCAATCTCTCAATCTCCCAGTCTCTCAATCTCCCAGTCTCTCAGTCTCAACAAAACCAATGCCAAGTGCCGTACCACAGGTAATAACGGCCGTTTTTCCCCCACTCTCCCCATGCGCCAACGCCGCCGCCGTGCCGTCATGCTGTAAATGTAGTTGCACTGATTCACCAACCCGCTGGCTGACCAACTGCCCCAGCCAGTCGGTCAGGTTGGGTGAGAACGGCCGTAAACGGCCGTAACAACCAGACTGCCCGGGCGATGGCTGGCCGTTGACCAGGTAGCAGGCCAGGCTAACGGCGATGGTGGGAGCAAGCGGCCAGCCGTGGCTGCGCCCCAGCCGCCACAAAGCGGCCAACCGGTCGGCCACATAGCCAACGTGAGCGAGTATGCTTTCACGGTCGGACTGGTCGAGGTTGCAGCCGGACGGAAGCGTGGGCAGCAGTTGCAGCCGGGTTAGCTGCCCCGCCCCGTAAAAGGCCACCGCCTGTTTGATGCTGGTGTGACCCAAATCGGCCAGCAGCATAGCCTGGGTTCCCGCCGGGGCCAGCGTTGCCAGCCCGTACAGCGGCAAATTGACCCCGTAGGGGGAGAGGTTGACGGTGAAGTTGGGCAGGTTGTAGGGCTGAATGGTTTGTTGGGCGGTGAAAACGGCCGTTTTTCCCAGTTCCCCCCGCAGCAGCCCGCCCCCCAGCCACACCCGCTCAATCTGCCCCCACCATGCCCAGTGTGCCGCCCCCCACTCTGTCCGCGCCGCCCGGTTGACCGCATCCCCCCGCTTGAGAACGAGGAGGAGGTAGGCAAGAAAACGGCCGTATTCTGCCGCAATTTCCTGGGCAACGGGCGAACCAGCAGCCAGACAGCGGTCAAACGCCGCCAACAGGTCAGGCGCGTTACCATCCAGCCCTAGCGCATCGGCTTTGGCCGCCACCCGCTGCCGCAGCGCGTCGGCTCGCAGCAACTCATAGGCGGTTTTGCCCTGAACGGCCGTTGGCAACCCTGGCAACGCCGCCAGCACCACCCGGTTCAGCGAGGGATAGACATAGTTGTCTGGGTTAAAAAAGGGGTTTTTCATCAGTTAGCGGGAGATTGGGGATTGGAGATTGGAGATTGATGAAGGTTCACAATCTCTAATCTCCAATCTCCCATTTATCTTTTTGACCACGCCCACAATGGCGGGTACGATTCAACTTGCAAAATTTGCTTTAGATGGAGTGATTGTACATGAAACGAAGGTGGATTGTTTTACTGATTTTGAGTTTGTTGCTGCTGGCGGCGTGTGGCGGCGATGAAACGCCGCAGACGGCACCCACGGCGGTTGCCGCTGCGCCCACGGATGCGCCGGTGGTGGAGGAAGCGGCAGCACCAACGGCCGTTCCCCCCACAGCCACGGTTTTGCCCACAGAAACGGCCGTTCCGCCCACGCCAACCCCTTTCCCCACGGCCACCGTGGAACCAACCGTCACCCCCACGCTGGTTCCCACCCCCGCCAACCTGCTTGCTGCCGAGGATTTCACCGACCACATCAACCCCTTTACCGGCGAATATCTGGAGGACAACACCACCTTGCAGCGTCGCCCCATCGCCGTCAAAATTTCCAACTCACCGCCGGAATGGGTGCGGCCGCAGTCGGGCATTGGGCAGGCCGATTTGGTGTTTGAGCATGTGACCGAAGGCCCCATTACCCGCTTCACAGCGCTGTTTTACAGCCAAACGCCGGAAAAAATTGGCCCCATCCGCAGTGCGAGGCTGATTGATGTGGAGCTGCCGGCCATGTACGATGCCGCGCTGGCCTTTTCCGGTGCCAGCATCGGGGTGGTTTCGCGGCTGGGCGGCTCCGATTTTCGCGCCCGGCTGCTGCGCTCTGATGAACCGGGCTATTACCGCACGGGGGAGGACAAGCCGTGGGAGCATACGCTCTACGCAGACCCCAACGGCTTTTGGCAGGCGTTAACCGACAAGGAAGAAAACCATGCGCCGGAACTGCGAAATTTTATGACCTTTACCAGCGAGCCGCCGCCGGCCGATGAGCCAGCGAGCAAGATTGAGGTGCGGTATTTGAATTTTACGACGGTTGATTGGGAGTATGATGCGGAAAACGGCCGTTATTACCGCTGGGTAGATGGCGAGCCATTTATTGATGCCAACACCGGCGAACAAATCAGCGCCCGCAACGTGGTCGCCGTTTTTGCCATCCACCAGGAAAACCGCTCCATTTGTGAATATCAGGTCGAAAACCGCTGCAACGCCTTTTCCATTGAAATTCAGATTTGGGAAAGCGCCCCCGTCATCGTCTTCCGCGACGGTCAACGGTATAACGGCACCTGGAAGCGGGAAAACCGCAACGACATGCTAACCTTCTACGACGACGAAGGCAACGTCATCCCGCTGCAAATTGGTAACACCTGGTTCCAGGTCATCCCCTGGCATTACCGCGATCCGATTGATTCGTTCCCCTAAAGAGAGATTGGAGATTGGAGATTAGAGATTGACAACCGTTTAATCTCTAATCTCCAATCTCCAAGTCGCCGCCAACTTCTGGCACAGCCGCGCTGCCGCATAAAGTGCCTGCTGGCGGCCGGCTAACGAATGGTGGTGGCCGTGTCCCGCTGCGTCGTCCCAGGTAATCGCTTTCAGGGTGTAAAACAGCAGCCCCACCCAATATGACCCCATCTCATCCCCTTGCACAATCTGCGCTGCCGAATGGCGGATGCGCTGTATGGCTGCCTGCCCCCGCACCAGCGAAAAGTGGGCAACCAGGAGCGGCGGCAGTTGCAAGGGCTGGCTAAAACGGTCAGGAGCCAACACCACATCGGTAAAGTCCAGCCGCCGCGCCATCTCTGGCTCATCCAGCAGCTCATAAAGCAGCACCGATTCCAGTTCGGCAGCGTCACGCAGGGCCGGCCCCCAGCCGGTGCGGGAAAAATCAATCAGCCAGGTGTGGCCGTCTTCGTCCACAAAGACATTGCTGCCGTTGATGTCGCCGTGGGTGATGCAGGCGTAGGTGGGATTGGGCAACTGCGCGGCAAATTGCTCGACAAAGGCCACGGGGTCGGGCAGCAGTTGGGGGGCAAGGCCGGGGCGGTGAAGCTGGATTTGCTCGGCCGAATGGCGTTGAAACAGGGTGTTAGGGACGGCCATCAGGCCGGTAAGGGCATCCCGCAGTTCTTGCCACTCGGCGGGGAGGCTGAGGTTGAGCTGTTTTTTGTAGCAGGAAACGGCCGTTTCTCCCACCCCCAACCGCACCATTTCCGACTCCCACGGCTGCTTGCCGTCATACCACAACCCGCAGCTATCCTCAAACAAATCCCGGATAACCGCCTGAATGTCGGTATCCTGCTGGTTCAGATCACGGTAAACCGTTGCCAAATCCCGCACCCGCCCTTCCCGGTATGCGCCGACAAAGCGAAACCGGGCGGCGGCCAGATTTTTTGTCACCACCAAATCACCCACCAAATCGGTGGAGTTGATCTGGATGTACGGTTCAACATATTCACGGTAGTTGGAAACTTCCTGCTGGATGGCTTCGCGCAGGCCAAATTTGACGACCACGTAGGCACCTTTGCCGGGGTAGAATGGCCGTACCAACACTACGCCCGCCCCGCCGTGCCCCGGCAGCAAATAGCTCAGTTCGACCTGCGTTTCGCGCAGAAAGAGCCGCTGTAGCAGTTGGATGAATTCCTCACAAACGGCCGTTAACAACCCCTCCGGCACCCCCCGAAACGCCTTCATCTGCTGCACCAACCCCAGCACCGTCAGCCCATCCCGCAGCACCACCTCCAGCACCCCATTGCGCCGCACCACCTCCCGAAAAAGCCGCTTCACCTCCGCCACCAGCTTCCGCGACCCCTCTTTCTTATCAAAATGCAGCACGTTGTGCGGCATCTTCGGCCCATATTCATAGCGGTCAAAGGCACTCACCAGCAGCTTCACTGTTTCCGGTGGCATCCGCTCCACCAGCTCAATCCCGCTGCGGTCATACGTATCATGATCATCACTCAGCCGCACATCCACGATTGCCAAATCCACCTGGCGATACATCAGCAATTCCTGCGCTTCGGCGGCACTACTTGCCGTCATCACCCGGTACCCTTCCATCTCAAAAATCTGCCTGTGACCCTCCAGCACCAACGAGTCGTTTTCAACAATCAAAATGTCACCTAGCGTCAATGACACAACCTCCTACGAAAATAGGACGCAGATTTACCTGATTTTCCTGATGTGGCGGATGAATTGGTGAAATCTGCGAAATCTTTGATTCCTCCTGCCTGCACTACCGTTTGGCAAGTGGTAGCGAAATCGTCAGCGTGACCCCACTGGGTGAGCTATGTTCCAGGCGCAAATGACCCCCGTAACGATTGATAATTACCCGCGCCAACATGCCGCCAATACCCTGCCCTTTCTGGTTTGTTGGCCTGCTAATGCGCTCACGCAGATAGCTGTTGACCACTTCAGGAGGCAGACCGGGGCCGTTATCGCCAAGCTGAATGAGAACAATATTGCCCCGCCGCACCTCGCTGTGAATTTGCAGCCGGCCGTGTCTGTCCATCGCCTCTATCGCATTTGTAACCAACTTCTCCAACGCCAGCTCAAACAGCATGGGATGGACAGCTACCATAGCACCCTTGCTGTGTAAATCAAATTCAAGCTCAACATCGGGTACGTTTTGACACAGCCTGGCAATCATTTCCTGCAGCAGGGGATCAACGGCCGTTAATTCCGGCGGTGCTTCCAAATAACCCGGCAACACGCCCCGCGTGGGAATCTGGTCAATCTGCTCCGCCGCCTGCTCAATCTCGGCCAAACACGCGGCAATCTCCTGCTGCCAAAGAGCCTGCCCCTGCCGCAAATACCCTTCCAGAAGCAGCACCCGCTGCTTGATGGCAAACGATTTTTGGTGCGCCGTATGCCACCAGTTTGCCCCAAACAACCCCTGCAAGGCAACCGTCTCCGTCGTTTCCACAATGGCACGGCGGCTGGCGTGCTTCAACGCCACCGCCGCAATATTTGCCAGCAGCATCAGCATATCCTTGTCGGTGTCGTCCAGCCCGTTGCGATCCGGGTGGTCCACCGACAGCACGCCAATCGCCTTTAAATTGTCCTGCACATCACGCAGCAGCACCACCAGCGAGGATTGCACCGCCTGCCCAGAGGTGTTGAGGTAGTGGGAATGTTCGGCCACATCGGGCACCAGGACAAAGTTTTGGCCGTCGGGCTGGGTGGCCTGGTTGACCAGAAACGGCCCCAACCCTGGCCCATCGAGACGCAAACGGCCGTTTTCCCGCCGCCACCGCTTCTCCTCCTCTTTGCTCAACCCCCACACCGCCTCCGCTTCCAGCACGTCGCCTTTCACCAGCCGCAGCGTGGCAAACGAGGCACGGGTCAGCGTCACCGCCTTGGTGAGGATGATGTTAGCAACGGCCGTTAAATCCAGCCCCGCCATCACAATCCCCTCCGTCGCCTTCTGAATCGTCGCCAGCCGGAACTGTTTCTTTTTAAACTGCGTCAACTGCCGCCGGTTCTGCACCGCCACCGACGCAATCAGCGCAAACGAGCGCACCGCGTCAATCTCCACCTGCTTCCACCGCCCCGCCCGCCGCCGGTTGACAAACAGCACCCCCAACGGCTCGTTTTCCACCTGTAGCCGCACAAACCCGGCCGCCTGCACCCCTTCCCGCACCACAAACGACCCGGCAAACAGCGCATCTCGCTGTGCATTGGGCGTAAAATAGCTGTTTGCCGGGTGCAGCAGCACCCGCGCAATGGCCCCCTCCACCTTTGTTTGCGGCGGCCACGACACCGGCACCTGTAGCTGTCCACTCGATACCGGCCGGCTCCACATCGTCACCCCATCCTCTTCCTGCCGCATCAAATGCAGCCGCACCAGATCCACATCCAGTGCCTCACGCAGTTGCGCCACCAGCTCGCGCAAAAAATTCGACGACAAAATCACGTCACGCATCGCAGCCGCCTGCTCCCGCAGCCACCGCCGCTCTTTATCCTCAAAATAATGCGCCTGACGAGAATAGACAAACAGCAGCCCCACCACCTGCTGCTCATCCCGTATCCGCAGCATTGCCGACGAACGAATCCCTTCGCTTTCGACAAACGACCCCAGCACAAACCGCCGCAAACGCGGCTCAGACGTAAAAAAGGCATCCTGCTGCGGCCGAAACGTCAATGCCTCCAGGCTGGCATACACATTTTCATCCTGTGCCAAAAATTGCCCCTGCACCAGGGGCGGCTCAAATTTGTCCCAAAACGGGTCATACATATGCAGCGACACCAAATCATAACCACCCGTTTGCCGCAGTGTCTCCAACTGCTGCGCCAGCTTGTCACGCACCAACTGAATGGCGGTAAAGTTCTGACTCTCACCAATAAACTGCTCCAACTGACGAATGCGGTAACGTCCAGAGGTTTCTCCTTCTTCGGCACCAATGTCAATACCGATGTGGGCGGCAAAATCCTGGGTTAGCTGCAAATCAAGCAGGTCAAAAATATCGGTGTGGTCGCTTTCCAGCGAAATCAACCCCAGACACGCCTGAGCGTGGCTGTGAAAGATTGGCACCACCAGCTTGGAATGGGTACTGCCCAACGCCGGATTATCAATTTTTCCCCAGTGGGGGTCATGGGGTAAATCTCGCTGTAGCTCATAGGAAGCCTTGTCGTGCAACACCCGCCACTCACTGCTGCGCTCGCCCAGCGCCAGTTGGTCAGCCAGATAGCCCACGGGCAGCGTGGGCGGCCAGGCATATTCAAGATAGCCCCATTGGTCAACCAGCAGCAGCCGGGCGCGTTCGGCTCCGGTAATGTGCGCCAGCTCTTCCAGCGTGGCCTGCCACGTTGGCTCATCCACATCCTGGCGCGTGGGCATCACACTGACCTTTTGCGTAAAGTGGCGGATAAACTCCTGCTCTAATTCGCGCCGGGTAAAATATTTGGCTCGCCCCAACGCAGCAGCGGCCTGTCCGCTGTAGATATTGAGCGGCGTTTCGGCCTCGTGCTGCTCGCCGGGGTTGGCGTAGGGGTGGAGATTGCGGTAGAAGGCAAACAGCACCCCCACTGGGTCTTCTTCGCCGTCAAGCCGCAGCCCAATGCAGGCGCGGATCCCGGCCTGCTGAAGCTGCTGCTGCAGGCTACTGCCCAAAATGTCTTCGGCAGTGGCAACGTTGGTGATGAGCAGTTTCTCTTGCCGCAGCAGTTTGCCAGTGAGTGCCTGCCAGCCGGCCGACAAATTATCCCAGTCAGGCAACCAGTCGCCGGGTTGCCCCACGTGGCGGGCGAATTCGGGCAAAAAGGCGTGGTGGGCGGCGTGGTAAACGCAAAGCGTGGCAGAAACGGCTTCAGCGATGTCGAGAATGTCGTTGGCGATTTGGTTAACGGCCGTTTTCACATCCCGCACCTGGTTCAGCCGCTTGCTCGCCAACTCAATTGCCTGCCATTTACGAAAATGATAGCTGCTATGGTGGTCAATCGCCGCCAAACTTGCCAGCGCCCGCAGTCGCGTTTGCTCCAGCTCACCCGCCTCGTGCGGCTGGCTGGTGTAACACGTCAACACCCCCAGCGCATCTTCCTTAAACAGCAGCGGCACGGCCACCATGCCGCGCAGTTGCAACTGCTGCACCAGGTTGGGCAAAATGAGTTCGTCCTGGTAGTTGAAAAGGTCAGGAATGATGGCCGGTTTTTGCGTGGCAAAGACCTGCCCCACAATGCCCCGCCCCTCAGGAATTGCCAGTGCCTGCTGTCGCACGCTCCCCGGCGGGAAGCCCTGCGCGGCAAAAAGCGTTAGCACCCCGCTGTGGTCATCGGGGTCAACCACCCAAAAAGCGGCGGCATGGTAGCCAAATCGCTCGACCAGCACATTGACAATTTTTTGCTTGACGCTTGGCTCATCGGGGGTGGTGACGATTTCGCGCTGCACGGCGTAGAGCGTTTCAATGGTGTCTTGCTCCACCGTTTGCAGTTGCCGCGCCTGCGCCACGCTGCGCAGTCTGGCCGCCACTTCGGCCGCATGGTAAGGCCGTAAGAGATAGTCGTGAATACGGCCGGCCGCCAGCAGGTCAATAGCTTGCTCAACTTGCGCGGGCGATACGGCCAGCAGAATGGGGGTGTGGGGGCAGGTCTGATGCAGTTGGGTGAGGGAGGCAGAAACGGCCGTTTCCCCCTCCACCGCCGCCAAAATCACCACATCCCCGGCCGCCGCCTCAGCCACCGCCACAGACACGCTGCCAAACCAAAACGGCCGTTGCCCAGCCGCCACCAGTTGCTCATGCAGCGCGACAGACAGCATCATGTCTGGATCAATCAGAATAATTTGTTGCGGTTTGGTCATCAGTTGCTCTCTTTGGTCATGCACCAGCACCGGTTGCCATATTGACCACCTGATTCTATTCTCAACCAGTTGCCATGATTTGCCAATGGCATAACTATGACAACTTGCTGATGAGACCGTAACAGCATTCCACTGAACCGCAATATAAAAGGCCCCGCATCCGGAAGGATGCGAGGCCAGAACAAAGGGGAAGGAGAGAGGGGAAAACGTTAGCCGCTGGCGGGGCGTGCGCCCAGCGTGATTTGGACAGTTTGCGGCTGCCCGCCGCGCAGAATTTGCAGCGTAACCGTTTGGCCGACGGTGGTGTGCTGGATAATGTAGCCGAGCAGGTCGTCAAATTCGTTGACCACTTGCCCGTCAATCCCCACGATGACATCACCACCAAGCCCGGTGTTGGCATCGCCACCGCGCAGCCCGGCCTGGGCAGCAGGGCCACCGGCCGTAACAGTGCTGACAATGACACCACGCTGCTCGCTGTTCAGCCCCATTTGTTCAGCGGCGGCGGGGGTGATGGTGCCACCAGCAATGCCCAGCCACGGGTGCTGTACCTGCTCACCGTTGATAATTTGTGGCACAACCGCCTTGACCACGTTCACGGGAACGGCAAAGCCTACGCCCGACGAGGCACGCACGGGGGATTCGATGGCGGTGTTGATACCGATAACACGGCCGTTCAGGTCAAGCAGCGGCCCACCAGAGTTGCCGGGGTTGATGGCGGCATCGGTTTGGATGACATCCGGGACTTGGTAACGGCTGGCGCTGGCACCACCGGGCAAGGTGCGGCTTAAACCAGAAACGATGCCCGTCGTCATGGTGTTGTCCAAGCCAAAGGGGCTGCCGATGGCGATGACAATTTGCCCCACTTTGAGGCTGTCAGAGTCGCCCAATGGGACGACGGTTAGTTCGTTGGCTGGCATATCTACTTTTATAACCGCAACATCGGAGTCGGGGTCGGTGCCGATGAGGGTGGCAGGGACAGAACGGCCGTTTGCAAAGTTCACCTGAATCGGGCCGCCATCAGCCACGACGTGGTTGTTGGTCACAATATGGCCTTCCTGGTCAATAACAAAGCCAGAACCTTCGCCGTTGCTCAACTGCACATTGACCACCGCCCCATTCACCTGCTCATACAGTGCCACAAACGCCTGCTCCTGGGCAAACAGATCCAGTTTGGCCTGCGCCACTTGCTGCTCGGTGACTTGCACAGGCGCGGGGGCAACCTGGTCGGTGGGGGTGAAGTTGGTTTCTTCGATGGCGGAAACGGCCGTTGGCAACACCAGGGCTTCGCCTGCCGTTTGCGCCACTGGCTGCGTCTGTGCCGTTTGCTCGGCCAGCCCCCCACACGCTGCCAATGCCAACATGGCTGTCATGATAAAAAGAATAAATAATTGACGGACACTTTTTTGCTTCATCTGAATCTCCTGAAAGTTGGTGGAGCGTCGGACGTGGAGGGTGAACCCCCACGCCACCATTGCCCAATACCGCTACACCGTTTTGTAAACCACTGAATCTGATAGTTAAGATTGTGGAACATAGTGGTAAAAAAAGTGTAAACTTAGCATAAGGGTTGTATAAACGGCCGTTAAGAAACAAATGAGAACCAGGGGACAGTAATCGGTAATCGGTCATCAGTAATCGGTCATCGGTCAACTGCTTACTGTTTACTGATTACCGATTACCATGATTCAAAACCTTCTCCCCTCCGTCCGCCACGTCATTGCCATTGCCAGCGGCAAAGGTGGCGTGGGCAAAACCACCGTCACCGTCAACCTGGCACTGGCCTTGCAGCAGCAAGGGGCACGGGTGGCTGTGTTTGATGCCGACATCTATGGCCCCAACGTGCCGCTGATGCTGGGCATTCACCAGCGCAAAAAAAGCAAGGCCTTTGTCCCCGTGGTGCGCCGCGCCGCTGCCCAGCCCTACATCCAGCCCCTTGAGCGTTTTGGCCTCAAGGTGATGTCGGTGGGGCTGCTGCTGGCAGAAGGGCAGGTGATTAACCCGCCAGCGGCGGCAGTAGGGCAGCTTGTGGTGCAAACGCTGCGGGATGTAGTGTGGGGAGAATTGGATTATCTGCTGATTGACTTGCCCCCGTCGGCCGGGCAGCCGCAGGCTGATTTGCTGCAAGCGCGGGTAATCGAGGGGGTGGTGATTGTGACCACGCCGCAGGATTTAAGCCTGCTGGATGCCGGCCGTTCGCTGCAAATGTTTCGGGAAGCGGGGGTGCCGATTTTGGGGCTAGTCGAGAATATGAGCTATTTTATTTGCCCCAACTGTCATGAAAAACACGAGATTTTTCAACGCTCCAGCCGCTGGCGGCCAGACACGTTGGCCGATGTCGAAATTATTGGGCGGGTGCCATTAACGGCCGTTATCTCCACCGGCATCAACCAGGCCAGCCCCCTCATGCAGGCCGACCCCACCAGCCCCGTGGCGCAGGCGTTTCTGGAAACGGCCGTTGTGCTGGCAGAAAAGTTGGCAAGTAACAAGCCATAGCGGCTTACCATAAGGTAGGTACTGGATATTTGGGAATAGATCGATCCCCGATCACAATGGTCATCCCTTCACAAATTGCCTGCGCCACCAGCAAGCGATCAAAAGGGTCTTGATGAACGGGAGGCAGATCAAGAATCTGCCGGCAATGATTTTGCTCAACGGGCAGCCAAAGAATGCCGTTAGCTGCCATCTCAGCGTTAAATTACTCAGCCCAATTATCCGCCAGGATCAGCTTGCCTATGCTCATCTTGATGCAGATTTCCCAATAGCTGACGGCACTAAAGAATAGTTGATTTTCAACGTCAACAAGAGCAGGACGGGCTGGTTGGCTTAGCAGTCCCCCACTGATGCTCCATAAAAACACATGTGTGTCTAACAGCAACTTCATGCCATGTATTCCGCAAATTCTGGCAAAGGCGCATCAAAATCATCAGCCATATAAAGAATAATCCCTTTGGCATAACCCATGCGACGCTGCGGCAGAACCTCAGGCAACCAGGCGAACAAGGGGTTGTTGCCCTTTTGCAATGATCACTTCTTCCCCAGCCAATGCCTGTTGAATCAATTTCGATAATTGCGCTTGTGCTTCATGAATCGTTACTTGCATCATCATGACATTGTAGCCTAAATCTTTAGGGCAAAGCAATGCTTGTACCAACTCGCCGATGATTACCTGCTCCTTATCGCTTCCCGCTCTGCCCACCAATTCGTCAGCTTGCGCATCCCCGCCCCATTGAGCTTGTGACCGGTGTCATATTCACGGTATTCAAGGTAGGCACCAGCGGCACGAACGGCCGTTGCTGCCTCCTGCGCCTTCTCAAGCGGAATCCGCTCATCCTGCGTTCCCGCCAGCAGCAGCACCGGCAAATGCAGTAGCGGTGCCGTTGCCAAAAGCGACGGCGATGTGGTAGGCATAAACCCTACCAGCCCGGCTACCCCTTGGTACCGCCCCGGCTCATCCAGTGCCAGGGCCAAACTCAGTGCCGCCCCCTGGCTAAAGCCCATCAGGTAAATTTGATCCGGGTCAGCTCCATATAGCTCTGGCAATGCTTCCACCAGCCGTGTTACCCGCGCCACCGCTTCAGCAAAGGTTGTCAGCATTGCCCAGCCATCGCGGACAGGCAAATGCCATGAGTAGCCCCCTTCGTCAGGGTCATCATAAATGGCGCGGGGGGCAACGAGCAGCCAGTTGGCCGGCACGGTGCGGGCAAAAACCCACATGACGTCTTCGTTGCCAGCACGCCCTTGCAGCATGATGACGGTGGGGTGTGGGGCTTCGCCTTCCGGCCGGCGTACGCGATGCACCAGCCCGGTTGTTTGATAGGCGTAACCAGTTGTAACGAGTTGGGGAAAACGGCCGTTATCACTCATCATTCTTTTGTAACACAGTTTGGGGAATTTTGCCCATATAAAAAAAGTGAGGTGACCGTTAGACGGGCGCCTAACGGTTCACCTCTGGGGGGGGAGCCATAAATAGTATAGCATTTTCGCTACCTTGGGTCAAATCCGTTTTTGCACATTCTTCACCATTTTTGCCCCAGGCGTGTCAGGAGTTTCCTTACAAAACATCTTTCCATTGGCAAAACAGACCTTGACAGCCTGGTTACTTAGCCTATAATTCACATTATCCCCTCCCCCCTGGGGGGGGGTATAGATTGAAAAACAAACAGGACAACATCTAAAAAGAATGGATGAAACAACTCGCAAGCAAGTAACACGTCGGTTAGCAAGTGCCGCCGGGCATATCAAGGGCATCGAGCGCATGGTGGAAGAAGATACTTACTGCATTGATGTCATCAAGCAGATTCAGGCCGTGCAAGCCGCCTTAAACAAGGTCAGTGCCCTTATCCTTGATAACCACCTGCACACCTGCGTCACCACCGCCATTCGTGGTGATGACCCAGATGAACGGGAGCAAGTGCTACAGGAAGTTTCCAGCGTCTTTGAGATGTCGGCCAAAATCTAAACAAATACGACAAGATTCCAGAGAAATCCTGTCGAAACCATTTAGGAGAAACCACTCATGTCCACAAAAACATTCACCGTTCCCAACATTAGCTGCGGTCACTGCACCCACACCATTGAAATGGAAGTAGGCGATCTGGCTGGTGTTACCAGCGTCAAGGCCGATCAGGGAACCAAGCAAGTAACCGTCGAATGGCAAGAACCAGCCAATTGGGAAAAAATCCATGCTCTGTTGCAAGAGATCAACTATCCCCCCGAAGGGCTGATCCAGATTTTATAACTAAATGGAGATTTGAGATTGGCGATTAACAGCAGCCAATCTCGAATCTCCAATCTCTTTATAGCAAAGTGCCAGCTTCGGGGAAGGTGGCACTTTTTTGTGTGAGGAATATGTCTGAACAAAAACAGGTAACGCTGCCGGTGCTGGGCATGACCTGCGCCAACTGCGTGGCTTCGGTGGAGCGCAACGCCAAAAAAGTGGCGGGTGTAACCGATGCCGTAGTCAATTTTGCCAGCGAAAAGGTGACAGTAAGCTATAACCCGGCGCAAATTGACAGCAAGCAGGTAACGGCCGATATTATTGCCCGCGTCCAGCGAGCCGGATACGAAATTCCCACAGCCACATTGGAGCTACCGCTGCTGGGCATGACCTGCACCAACTGCGCCAACAGTATTCAGCGGCGGCTGAACAAGGTGGAGGGAGTGCTGGAAGCCACCGTCAATTACGCCAATGAGAAAGCAACGGTGCAATATGCGCCGGGCGTGGTGACGCGAGCCGACATGGTGGCGGCGGTGCGGAAGGCGGGCTATGACGTGGTGGAAACCAGCGGCACCGAAGACGCCGAAGATGCCGAAGCGGCGGCACGGGAAGCGGAAATCAGGCACCAATGGATGCGCTTTATTGTGGGTCTCATTTTTTCGCTGCCGCTGTTCATTTTCAGCATGTCGCGGGATTTGGGGCTGGTGGGGCATTGGGCACACGCCACCTGGGTCAACTGGCTCTTCTTGCTGCTGGCAACGCCAGTGCAATTTTATGTCGGCTGGGATTATTACGTAGGGGCGTACAAAAGCTTGCGCAACGGCAGCGCCAACATGGATGTGCTGGTGGCAATGGGGTCGTCGGTGGCCTATATCTATAGCATTGCCGTGCTGCTGGCGAAGACGTTTTGGAACAGCAACGCCCTGGGCGACCATGTGTACTTTGAAACGTCGGCGGTGATCATTACGCTGATTGTGCTGGGCAAACTGCTGGAGGCGCGGGCGAAGGGGCGCACCAGCGAGGCGATCAAGAAGCTGATAGGGCTACAGGCGAAAACGGCGCGAGTGGTGCGCAACGGGGTAGAGGTTGACATCCCGATTGCCGAAGTAAACTGGGGCGACATTGTGGTGGTGCGGCCGGGTGAGAAGGTGCCGGTGGATGGGGTGGTGATTAACGGCCGTTCTACCCTCGACGAAAGCATGATCACCGGTGAATCGCTGCCCGTTGCCAAACAAGTGGGCGACCAGGTAATTGGTGCCACCCTCAACAAGCAAGGGCTAATTCAGTTTGAGGCCACCAAGGTGGGCAAGGAAACGGCCCTGGCGCAAATTATCAAGCTGGTGGAGCAGGCGCAGGGGAGCAAGGCCCCCATCCAGCGTATTGTAGACCAGGTGTCGGCCTACTTTGTTCCGACCGTCATTGGGTTGGCGGTGCTGGTCTTTGTCATCTGGCTAATGAGCGGAGCCGGTTTTGTCCCGGCGCTGCTGCGGCTGATTGCCGTGCTGGTGATTGCCTGTCCCTGCGCCATGGGGCTGGCAACCCCTACCTCAATTATGGTTGGGGTGGGCAAGGGTGCCGAACAGGGGATTTTGTTTAAAAACAGCGCGGCCTTGGAACAGGTGCAGAAATTAACGGCCGTTGTCCTCGACAAAACGGGAACCATTACCAAAGGTGAGCCAACGGTTACTGACATTGTGCCCAGTGCGGAGATTGGAGATTGGGGCTTGGAGATTAATGAAGGTTCACAATCTCCAATCTCCAATCTCCAATCCCAGCTTCTCTACCTGGCTGCCTCCGCCGAGCGCGGTTCGGAACACCCACTGGGTGAAGCCATTGTGCGGTCGGCGCAGGAAAAAGGGCTGGCTTTGGCAACGCCGGACGCTTTTGAGGCGGTAGCCGGGCATGGCATTGCTGCCGAAGTAGACGGCCACGCCGTTTTGCTGGGCAATTTGCGGCTGATGGAGCAGCGGCAGGTGGCACTCAACGGGTTGGCTCCCAAGGCGGAGGCGTTGCAGGCTGAAGCCAAAACGGCGATGTGGCTGGCAGTGGATGGTCAAGCCAGTGCCATCATTGGCGTGGCCGACACCATCAAAGAGGGGTCACGCGAGGCGGTGGCGGTGCTGCACAAGCAAGGGTTGACGGTGGTGATGATGACCGGCGACAACCAGGCCACGGCCGAAGCCATTGCCCGCGAAGTTGGCATTGAGCGCATTTTTGCCGAGGTGCTGCCAGGCGACAAGGCCAATTATGTCAAGCAGTTGCAGGGCGAAGGGTTGACGGTGGCGATGGTTGGGGATGGTATCAACGATGCCCCTGCCCTGGCGCAGGCCGATGTGGGCATGGCGATTGGCACGGGGACGGATGTGGCGATGGAAACGGCCGATATTACCCTGATGCGCGGCGATTTACGCAGCGTACCGCAGGCCATTCGGTTGTCCAAGGCGACTATGCGGAATATTCGGCAAAATTTGGGCTGGGCGTTTGGCTACAACACGGCACTGATCCCCATTGCCGCCGGGATTTTGGCACCGTTTACCTGGGCACCAGAGTTTTTGCGGCAGCTTCACCCCATTTTGGCAGCGGGCGCAATGGCGTTTTCCAGCATTAGCGTGGTCAGCAATGCACTGCGGCTGCGGCGGTTTCGGTAGGAAATGGGGCGCAGCACTCCTGCTGCGCCCCACCTTTTATGACTTAAGGAACGAGGATTAAATAAGTTACGCAAGAAGTTCAACTTCTTCTGAGAAGTTGAACTTCTAAATGTATAAGTTATTTAATTTCCATTCTAAGGCGTTGCAGTGCCTGCTCTGCTTTGGTGCGAAGGTCGGGGTTGCAGTCATGGGCGGCGATGTGGCTTAATGCTTGCTCGATGCGTGGATCGGGGGAGTGAAAGGGAAAGGTGTCAACCATTTTATGGCGTACCTTGTCGCTTTCATCGTGGAGGGCAGCATCAATGAGCAGGTTGAGGCCGTCAACGGGCAACGGGCAACTGTTGCACCGCTCGCAAGCCAGCCCGTGCAAGGCTTCGGCGCGGACTTTGGGCATGGGATCGTGGCATAGCGCGAGCAAAACAGGAAAGCTGCGTTCGTCATCCAGATGATCGGCCAAATGGGCTGTTTCAAAACGGACGCGGGGGTTGGGGTGGGTGATGCCGCTGGCAAGCTGGTCAAATACTTCATTGCTCAAAACGGCCGTTTTCATGATGCGGTTGGGCATTCCCCAAAACGGGGCAACGGCTGGGTTACGCACCAGCCACTCCTGTAAAGATTCAAATCGGACATAGTAGTTCATGTTCCAAATACCTCAGCAAATAAAAAAGCCTTCCGCTGTGGGAAGGCTCGTCTTGTCAAACGCATACATCGTCACTGTCTAACAATGACGATGTTTCCCACAATTGGTGAATTGTGTCGTGCTGATTGGGGCGGCGGCTGGAACGGCCGTTAATCCCGCACCAAACCGGTGTTGAACCACATGTCGCATAAAAACATAACCAAACATACACATCAGTATAGGAAAAACAGGGTCAAAGTCAACCCAGCCTTGCAAAAGAGATTGAGAGATGGGGAGATTGAGAGATTGGGAGATTGACCTTCTACCATCTCTCAATCTCCCCATCTCCATTTACGTCGGCCCCAGCGGCCCTTTTGCCGGTGGAATGAGTACGCCCACCGCCCACTCGTACCCATCGGGGTCGCGGACATACATTTCGCGCCAGCCGTGGCCTTTATTTTCGGTTCCGGCCACCACGTTGGCCCCATGCTCCCGCGCCCGCCGCTCCGTTTCGTCGGGGTCAATGCCCAGCAGCCGCAGTTGCAGTCCCAAGCCGCGCTGTTGGCCGGCCGTCAGGTCGGCATACCACGGGTGTTGGTCGTGGGTGTGGTCGGCGTGGAGCATCACTTCGGCTGGCCCCACGCGCACGGCACCAAAGTCAATGTCGTAGTAGTGGACTTCGGCATCAAAGACGGCCTGGTAGAATTTAACGGCCGTTTCCACATCCCGCACCATCAAATTCAGCGACAACGGCGGCAGCAGCGCCCCATAGCGAAAACCAGGCATCCACGGATTACCCACACGTTTTTTCTGTCCCATATTTCTACTCCAAACACCAACCTGCTGCCACCACCTTCTGGCTTCTCACAGCAGTATGGCAACAAACCCACACCCATAAGGACTTCATTCCTATGGGCATCCGCTACTCCCCTACTCATAATATCCCCTCTTCGTATTGTACCCTTCCTTATGTGGCATTGCCCGCTATTGGCACCAATCAGTTCCCAACAAACGTCGGCAACAAGGAGATAAACATGCCTCGTTTTACCACCATCCCCCCCATTTTTCTCGCCACCCTAACCCTGTGTCTCGCCATGCTGCTGGTTCAGGGCAATGGCCTGCGAAGCCGCGCCGCCTACGCCAGCACCATCGAAACCATTGCCGACAACTTTGACAACGGCAGCAGTTCCACCAGTTGGAGCGGCAGCGACGGTACACTTCCCTGGGCCAGCAACTGGACCAACAACGGCGACGTATGGGTGCAAAAAATGAGCGGCTGGTGTCACTCTGGCTACTGCCTGCGCCTTATTGCCGACAACAGCCCGCCCCAAACCACCAGCGAACGCCGCGCCGATCTTGCCACCGCCAGCAGTGCCACCCTCACCTTTGACTACGCAGCCTATATTGGCACATCGGCCGGCCGCGTCTATGCCGAAATTTCCAACGACGGCAGCAGCTACCTCACCCTCGACACCCTGCCAGCCCAATATGGCGCCGTCACCAAATCCTACGCCATCCCCACCAGCCACCTCACCTCCGGCTTCCGGCTGCGCTTCCGCACCACCGGCACCTCCCCCTGGACCGATGCTTACATTGACAACATCGTTCTCACCCTGACCAACGGCATCAGCGCCAGCCCCACAGCCACCCCCAGCGGCACCCAGAGCAGCATCAACGTTCGCATCACACAAGGCGCAGACGATGTAGAAGAACGCGCCAGCGATGGGGTTGTCTACAGCGACAGCAGTGATTTAGAATTAGGGGACGATCCCGCCACTCTGGGCGAACAAACCATGGGGCTACGTTTCCCCAATGTCCAAATCCCCCAGGGAGCCACCATTACCAACGCCTACATCGAATTTGAAACAGACGAAACAGGCAGCACCGCCACAAACGCCACCTTTTGGGCCCAGGCCAGCGACAACGCCCCGGCGTTCAGTGTGTCCACTTACGATGTAAGCAGCCGGACAAAAACAGCAACCAGTGCCACCTGGAGCAATATACCTGCCTGGGCCACCGTCAGCCAAAAGCACCAAACCCCCAACCTCAGCAGCCTTGTGCAAGAAATTGTAAGTCGCAGCGGCTGGAACAGCGGCAACAGCATCGTCTTCATCAGCAGCGGCTCTGGCACCCGCACCGCTGAAGCCTATGAAGGTGAGCCAGCCAATGCTCCCTTATTGCATGTGGATTACGTGCTGGATAGTAACACCACACCGACCAACACCCCCGCAGCCACCATCACGCCAACCAACACCCCTGTAGCCACCGCCACACCCACCAATACCCCAGCAGCCACCGCCACACCCACCAACACCCCGCCCCCCAGCCCCACGCCAACCGGCTCTACGCTTTCGGCTGGCTGTGGGCTGGCGGCCACCACCGGCCACCGCTACGAAACGATTACTTCCAACGGCAAAACCCGTCAATATTACCTCTCCGTGCCAACCTCCTATAATCCCAACACCGCTTACAACCTCGTTTTTGGTTATCATGGCCTCAACTACAACGGGAAAGATATGCGGACTTATTTGCGGCTGGAAACAACCTCAGCCGCCAGCAATACGATCTTTGTCTACCCCAACGGCCTCTACCGCCACTGGCCGGAATTTGGCAGCAGCTACTATGCCATTGGCTGGCTGACGGGGCAGACGAGCAGCAATGAGGATTTTATTTTCTTTGATGATACGCTGGCCGAAGTTGCCAATGAGCATTGCATTGACCTGGCTCATGTCTATGTGACGGGGCAAAGCTGGGGCGGGGATATGGCAAGCAGCATTAGCTGTGCGCGGGGGGATAAAATTGCCGCAGCAACGGCCGTTGCTGCCAATGGTGACTTCTTCTTCACAGGGTTCTATGGCTACTATGACAAATATCCAGCCATCACCTATGCAGGTTGTCAGCGCCCCGTGCCAATGATTACCTATCGCGGAGCCAATGACAGCTATAAAACGGGCAAAACAAGTGACTGGTGGTATAGGGTGAATCAATGCCAAACCCCGGCCGGCAGTGCGACTAAGGAAAGTATTACGGTAAACGGCCGTTATGAAGACAACGGCTGCGTAGTTCCCAACATCTACGTTCGCTACAGCAACACTTACCCCTATATGAATGGCAACGACCACCAGATTCCCGTTACATTTGAAACAGAAACCATGGATTTCTTCCTGCAACATTAAAAACGAGGCACATTATGCAAACGCTCTTCTTTGACGCAACGCCCACAACATCTTAAAATACCCATGAACAAATGCAACTAAATCTTTTCACCAAGGAGCAAACACCATGGATCCATTAGGTGCTGTAGTCTTTGTCATTTTCTTTATCCTCGTCGTGGTCGCCATTGTCGCCCCGCGCTACATAAAAGACGAAAACAGCAGCGGCAGTATTGATGACTAAACGGCCGTTCACCCACAACCCACCATCATCCAAAAAGCCTCGCCAGCCATTCCCGCCGCGAGGCTTTTTATTCATTCGGATGAAAGCCAAAAGAGTTCCTATTCTCATTCTCACCCTCTTCCTGCTAACCAGCGCCGGTTGGTGGGGGTATGCTGCCCTGGCAAACGCCCCCACAGCCACCGCCGAACCGCCGCAAGTCGTTCGCATCTACTACGACACCCTCGACGACCTGCTGCAACTGCAAGAATATGACGTATGGGAAATGAACAACCTGCGCGAAAACTATGTCCTGGCCGCCGTTAGTGAAGCCAGTATACCGGGCATCGAGGCGATGGGGTTTCGGGTGGTGGTGGATGAGGCAGAAACGGCCGTTTTCCAACAAGACCTCCGCAGCCAACCCTTCAACAACGGCTACCGCACCGTCGCCGAACTATACAGCGACCTCGAAGCCGCCAACGCCGCCCACCCCACCCTTACCGAACTCGTCACCTACGGCCAAAGCCACTGCCAAATCCACGGCAACTGCCTCACCCCCAACGGCGACCACATCCCCGGCCACGACCTCCGCGCCATCCGCATCACCAACGAAGCCATCCCCGGCAGCACGGTCATCTCCGGCACCCAGGTCATTAGCGGCACCAAACCCGTCCTCTTCCTCATGGCAAACATCCACGCCCGCGAAATCACCACCCCCGAAATCGCCATGCGGCTGGCCGACTGGCTGCTTGATGGCTACGGCACCGACCCCGATGCCACTTGGTTGGTAGATTGGCACGAAATCTGGATCGTCCCCACGGCCAACCCCGACGGCCACTGGCTGGTGGAGCTTGGCACCCAGCCACCCTATAACGGCAACCCGCTCAACCAGCGCAAAAACGCCGACCGCGATGCCAATAACGACGGTGTGCCAGACTGCAACGCCTGGCCTCCCAGCGAGGGGGGCCAATTTGGCGTAGACCTCAACCGCAACCACAGCTTTGGCTGGGGGCCACCCGGCTCCAGCGCCAACCCCTGCAGCCTGCTCTATCGTGGCCCTCGTGCCGCCTCCGAAGTGGAAATCAGCCAGCTAGAAGCCCTTGTGACCAGCATCATCCCCGACCAGCGCGGCCCCAAATTTACCGATGTGGCCCCCGCCGACACCCAGGGCATCTTCATCACCCTCCACAGCTACAGCCGCCTCGTTTTGTGGCCGTGGGGGTTCACCAGCACCGCCGCCCCCAACAAAACGGGGCTGGAGGCGATTGGCGACAAGCTGGCAACCTACAATGGCTATCTTTCCTGCCAGCCCACTACCTGCCTCTATGGTGCCAACGGCACCAGCGACGACTGGGCCTATGCCCAGCTCGGTGTGCCAGCCTTCACCTTTGAAATCGGCACCTCCTTCATGCCCCCGTATAACCGCATTGATTTGGAGCAGTGGCCGGACAATGGGCCGGCGTTGCAATATGCCGCCAGGATTGCCCGCGCCCCTTATCAGCAAGTGTTTGGGCCAGATGTTGGCCTACCCAAAGCAATCACCAATACCCTCACTCTGCACGCCACCCTCAGCGACACCAACAACGGCCGCCAGCCCATTGCCGCCGCCGCCTACACCGTTGACACCCCGTTCTGGGCAGATGGGGCCGCGCCGCAGCCGCTACAGGCCGCCGATGGCGCGTTTGATGAAGTGACCGAAGACGCAACGGCCGTTTTTGACCCCACCACCCTCACCCCCGGCCGCCATCTCGTCTACGTCCACGCCCAGGACAGCAGCGGCAACTGGGGCGCCGTCTCCGCCACCTTCCTTGACGTTGGCGAAACGCCACCGCTGAAAATGCAATATTTACCTTTCATCCACAAAAATTAAGAATTGCGCCTTAAGCATTGAGAATCCTTCATTCCCAATTCCTAATTCCTAATTCTTAATTCCTAATTCATGAAGTTACCAACCTTTTCCAACGACATCATGGAAGCCATCGTCACTGGACAACATGGCGACCCCTTTAGCGTGCTTGGCCCCCACCAGCTTGGCAACGAGTGGGTGGTGCGGGCTTTTTTGCCGGGGGCAGAAACGGCCGTTCTGGACCCCACCGACCGCCGCCTCAAAAAAACCTTCCCCATGACGCTTATCCACCCCGACGGCCTCTTTGAGGTAGCGTTAACGGCCACCGCCGCCAAAAACTACACCCTCCACGTCACCTACGGCACCCACACCACCGAGCTGGCCGACCCCTACGCCTACCCCTCCACCCTCACCGACCTTGACCTGCACCTACTGGGCGAAGGCACCGACCTGCGGATGTATGACAAAATGGGGGCGCAGGTGATGGCGGTAAACGGCCGTTCTGGAACCCGCTTCGCCGTCTGGGCCCCCAACGCCCAGCGCGTCAGCGTCGTCGGCCACTTCAACCAGTGGGACGGCCGACGCCACCCCATGCGCCACCACAGCGGCAGCGGCATCTGGGAACTGTTCATTCCCGGCCTCGGCCAAGGAACCGTCTACAAATACGAAATCAAAACCCGCTACCAAAACTACACCGTCAACAAAACCGACCCCGTTGGTTTCGCCGCCGAACGCCGCCCCGACACCGCCTCCATCGTCTGGGACATCAACCGCTACCAGTGGCAAGACAGCAACTGGATCGCCAGCCGCGCCGAGCGCAACAGCCCCCAAGCCCCCATCTCCATCTACGAACTCCACCCCGGCTCCTGGCGGCGCAAAGAAGGCGACCAATGGCTCACCTACGCCGACCTCACCCACAAACTCATCCCCTACGTCAAAGAGATGGGCTACACCCACATCGAACTCCTCCCCATCACCGAACACCCCTTCGATGGCTCCTGGGGCTACCAGGTCACCGGCTACTTCGCCCCCACCAGCCGCTTTGGCACCCCCGACGACTTCATGGCCTTTGTAGATGCCTGCCACCAGGCCAACATCGGTGTTATCCTCGACTGGGTTCCCGCCCACTTCCCCACCGACCAGCACGGCCTCGGCTTCTTCGACGGCACTCACCTCTATGAACACGAAGACCCCCGGCGCGGCGCCCATCCCGACTGGGGAACCTACATCTTCAACTACGGCCGCAACGAAGTCGCCCAATTCCTCATCAGCAACGCCCTCTTCTGGGTAGACAAATACCACCTCGACGGCCTCCGCGTAGATGCCGTCGCCTCCATGCTCTACCTCGACTTCTCCCGCCAGCCCGGCGAATGGCTCCCCAACCGCTTTGGCGGCCGCGAAAACATTGAAGCCATCGCCTTCATCCGCCGCTTCAACCAAAAGCTCCACGAAGCGTTCCCCAGCGCCATCACCATCGCCGAAGAATCCACCTCCTGGCCCGGCGTTTCCGCCCCCGTCGAAGCCAACGGCCTCGGCTTCGACTTCAAATGGAACATGGGCTGGATGCACGACACGCTGCAATATTTCAAAAGCGACCCCGTATACCGCTCCTACCAGCACGGCACCCTCACCTTCTCCATGATGTATGCCTTCACCGAAAAGTTCATGCTTCCCTTCTCCCACGATGAAGTCGTCCACCTCAAGCGCAGCATGTTGGACAAAATGCCGGGGGACGTGTGGCAAAAATTCGCCAACCTGCGCCTGCTCTACGGCTACCAATGGAGCCACCCCGGCAAAAAGCTGATGTTCATGGGGGGCGAATTCGGCCAGTGGCAAGAATGGAGCGAAGCCCGCAGCCTCGATTGGCACCTGCTCGACACCTGGTACGAATACATGGACAAACCCCACCGCGAACTGCAAAGCTTTGTCCGCGACCTCAACCATCTTTACCAGCAAGAAAAACCGCTGTACGAAGAAGAACATAGTTGGGCCGGGTTTGAATGGGTAGATTTTCAGGACGGCAACCGCAGCATTCTGGCCTACAAGCGCAAAGCTCCATCCACCGGTGAACAACTGTTGGTGGTATGCAACTTCACCCCCGTTGTCCGCCAAGATTACCGCCTGGGTGTCCCGGCAGCGGGCGAATATCGCCAAATCTTGAACAGCGACGACAAGAAATATGGCGGCAGCGGCCTTGCCGCCACCGACCCCATCGCCACCGAGCCGGTAAGCTGGCACGGGCAGGAACAATCCATCGTTTTTACACTGCCTCCGCTGGGGGTAGTTTTTATCAAACAAGCGACCTAAACCGTAGGACAAGTTTGCAAACTTGTCCTACTTGGCCCAAGGAGAACCCACTCATGACCTCTTTACGTGTTTTAGAAGTAGCAGGCACCCCCTATGACATGGGGTACGCCCACGGCGTGGCCTACCGCGACGACATTCGCGCCTTCACCGAAAGCCGCATGGCACTGTGTAGCGACCCCAACTGGACGGGGCGGGATTTGAACCGCGCCGATGTGGTGGCTTTGGCCGAGGCGTGTCTGGCCGAACATGAAGCGTATGCTCCCGAACTGGTGGAGGAGATGCGCGGCACCGCCGACGCCACCGGTCTTAGCCTGGCTGAACTCATCGTGGTCAACGGCTTCACCGACTTTATTGACCTCGTTTACAACGTGGACAACAGCGGCTACCGGCGCAGCGGCACAAAATATGTTTCCGACAACTGCACCGCCTTTATTGTGCCGGACAAAGCGGCCAGCGGGCAGGGATTTTACGGCCAGACGTGGGACATGAACGCCGACGCCACCCCCTACGTCATCCTGCTGCGCGTGCGCCCCGACAACTTGCCCTCGGCGCTGATGTTTACCATCACCGGCTGCGTGGGCATGATTGGGATGAACGACGCCGGGATCGCCATTGGCATCAACAATTTGATGGGCAGCGACGGGCAAATTGGGGTGACGTGGCCGTTTGTGGTGCGGAAGGCGCTGGCGCAGACCAACATTGACGACGCGCTGGACTGCGTTTTGAATGCGAAGTTGGCTGGGGCGCACAACTATTTGCTGTTTGACAAAAACGGCCGTGGCTACAATGTGGAAGCGATGTCCACGGCGTATCAGCTCACCGAGCTTGGCCCCGACGACATTGAAAGCATCGTCCACACCAACCACTGCCTCTACCCCAACACCCTGGCCGTCTCGCGTCCGCGCCCCGGCGACTCGCAGCGCACGTCGGAGAACCGGCTGAGCGATGGCTACAAGCATTTGTCCCAACTGCCCGTTACGCCAGAGTCGCTGATGGCGATGACCCGCGACACCAACGCCATTTGCGTGGCACCCAAGCCGCCGATGTTTGTGGAATCGTGCGGCGCGGCGATTATGCGGCCGGCCACGGGTGATTTGTGGGCGGTGTGGGGTCAGCCGGCCTACAATGAGTATGAGCATTTTACGGTAACGCCGGAATTGGCTATGGCGGATTAGTAGAGAAGAGGAGATTGGGGATTGGAGAGTAGAGATTGATGAAGGTTTGCAATCTCCACTCTCTAACCCTTGTAGCACACGCCTCTACCAAAACCAATCAGGGCGCAACCGGACCAATGGCCGCTAACGTGTGTGCCGCACGGTTTTTTCCCAATACGCCATAAAATTCTCGCAGACATTTATTTAGTGGGGGCAAGGCGGCCGGGAAAGGTGCCGGCAACGTCGCAAATCTCGCCCCCCAACCGCCCCGCTCTTTCCTGCAAACCAACTGCGGCTAAATGGAGATAAACGGCCGTTGTTGCGGGCGGGCAATCGGTGATGAGGCTCTCTGTTTTGTCTATCGTTCTGGCCGATTGTCTCGTCCCTACCGGGTGGGGTAGGTAGTTGAATGGGGGTAGGGTGTAAGTGGTATCTTAATTCCGGTTTGGTTTAATCATAGGGGGATTCTCACTTGTGAGAAATGTAAATCGGGCAATTGGGAGATTGGCTCAATCTCCTAATCGCCCAATCGCTATTTTTAAAGGAAAAAATTATGTCATCCCTCTATCCATTGTTATTCAAGCCGGTGTTAAAAGATTATATTTGGGGCGGGCGCAATCTGGAGCGGTTGGGGCGTGAGCTGCCGGCCGGAATTATTGCCGAAAGCTGGGAGATTGCGGCGCATGAAGACGGGACGACGGTGGTGGAAAACGGCCGTTTTGCCAACCTCCCCCTCACCGAACTCCACGCCCAACTCGGCCTCGACCTCATCGGCAGCCGCTGCGCCTGGGCACAAGAGCGCGGCAAATTCCCCCTGCTCATCAAGCTGCTGGATGCCAACCAGCAGCTTTCAGTGCAAGTACACCCCAACGACGAGTACGCGCTGGCAAACGAAGGCAACGAACTGGGTAAAACGGAGATGTGGGTAGTGCTCGATGCTGCCCCCGATGCCGCCGTCATTTTTGGCGTGGCCGCAGGCACCACGCCAGAAAAGTTCCGCCAAGCCATTGCCGACGGCAACCTGGAGCCATACATGCACACGCTGCCGGTGCAAAAAGGGGATGTGGTCTGCGTCCCGGCCGGGTCGCTCCACGCCATTTTGGCCGGGGTGCTGATTGCCGAAATCCAGCAAAACTCAAACACCACCTACCGCGTTTATGACTGGAACCGGCTGCAAAACGGCAAGCCGCGTGCGCTGCACGTGGACAAGGCGATGGATGTCATCAACTTTAGCCAGGTGGCACCCACGCTGTGCCAGCCGCCGCTGATTGCCAACGAAAACGGCGTTGCCCGCTATTTGCTCTGCCAAAACGAATATTTTGTGACGGAGCGGGTGGAAATGGCGGCTGGCAGCGTGTTTAACGGCCGTTGCGACGGCCGCACGCTGGAAATTTGGGGCGTTATCGAAGGTTCTGCTACAATTGAGGGAGTGGATTTAACGGCCGTTCGCTTCACCCTCCTCCCCGCCGCCCTGGGAACATTTGCCGTCACCGCCACCAACGAACCCGTCACCCTGCTGCGAACCTACGTGGGTTAATTGCCAAGCCAGCGGTTGACGGACATCTTGGGAAGAAGGACGTCAACCGCTTACAATGGCTATTATTCAAAAAAAGATTTGTTTATTAGGCGAATTCGCCGTCGGCAAAACCAGCCTCATTCGTCGCTACGTAGAAGACAAATTTGACGACAAATACCTCAGCAGCATCGGCGTGAAGGTGTCGCGCAAAAATGTGGCTTTGGGTGACGACACCATCAAACTGCTCATTTGGGATTTGGCGGGTGGCGAAGATTATACGCAATCCAGCTATCTGATGGGGGCGGCCGGGGCTTTGTTGGTGTGTGATGTGACGCGGGCGGATACATTAACGGCCGTTATTGCCTACGAAAAACAGCTCAAAGCCATTAACCCCAACGCCACCTTTGTGCTGGTCGCCAACAAAATGGATCTGCTGGATAACGCCCAACTTTCCGATGAGGCAATCCATCATGCCCTGCCCGCCGCCATCCCCGTGTATTACACCAGCGCCAAAACAGGCCACAACGTTGAGCAAGCCTTTCTGTCCTTAGCCCAGCAGCTTGGCAAATCCTAATCTTAAGACGAACTCAGGAACCCAATGGAACAGACACCAGTAGCACCGGCAACCCCACCTGATGTGTTGTGGGTGATAGCAAATATGGCGGGAACGGCCGTTTGCTTCGCCTGGTTTGGCACGCTTGGCACCTTTCAACTAAACCAACCCACGGCGTTGGCGGCACTGGCGGTGGGGCTGCTGTGGGGGGCGTTGCAGTGGGGATATTTGCGTAAACGGCCGTTAGCCCCCTCCCCCCTGTGGCCGCTTGCCACCAGCCTCGGCTGGCTTCTCTGCCTCCCCTTCCTTGCCGGAGCCGCCAGCTATGTTCCTACCTCACAGGCCGCTATTCTGGCCGCCGTGGATGATGTGATTACGCTGGGCAGCGTCCCGCTCAAGCTGCTTGTGGGCTACACGATTCCCGTTTCGCTGCTGGTTTTCTTTGGCATTCTGGCCGGAATCCCGCTGGTGCTGCCGCAGTTGGGGGTGCTGTGGCTAAAACGAGGAACGAGAACGGCCGTTCAGGGCTGGTTTGGCAACGCCGTTTGGGGCTGGATCATTGGGTTGGCGGCCGGCGGCATCCTGCTCAACCTCATCGTCGGCTTCATGAGCATCTTTGCCGGTGCCACCACCGCCCTGCCCCGCTGGCTGGCCTTCGCCCTACTCGGCAGCATCACCGGCAGCATCCAGGCACTACTCATCCACTTCGCCCTCGATGAGGTTGCCACAAAAAGGAATTCAAGCACATGACCACAACCCAGCCCAACATAATTGTCATCATGGCCGATGACATGGGCTTTGCCGACATTGGCTGCTTTGGCTCTGAAATCCACACCCCCAACATTGACAAATTGGCCGAAGATGGCATCCGTTTTACCAGCATGTACAACAGCGCCCGCTGCTGCCCCTCACGCGCCTGCTTACTCACTGGGCTATATGCCCACCAGGCCGGGGTTGGACACATGATCGCCAATCTGCACCCGCCTGCCTACCAGGGCTACCTGCGCGACGATTGTGTCACCATCGCCGAACTGCTACAGCAGGCGGACTACCGCACGCTGATGGCGGGCAAATGGCACGTTGGCGGCGACTATGAACCCCGCGATGCTGACCTGTGGCGGCCGGGCGATGCCACCCATCCCACCCCCAACCAGCGCGGTTTTGACCGTTTTTTTGGCACACTCGATGGGGCAGGCAGCTTTTTTCACCCGCATTATTTGATGGAGGACGGGAAGCGGCTGGAAAGCGACCCGGAGAATTTTTATTTGACCGATGCCATTAGCGATAAGGCGGTGGCAATGGTGCAGGATGCGGTAGAGGAAAAACGGCCGTTTTTCCTCTACCTCGCCTACACTGCCCCGCACTGGCCGCTGCACGCCCACCCCGAAGACATCGCCACCTACGAAGGACGCTACCGCCAGGGTTGGGACGCCGTTCGCACCGCCCGGCATGAAGAAATGCTAAGCCGGGGGCTGCTCGACAGACAGTGGCAAATTTCCCCCCGCGACCCCCACGCGCCTCCCTGGGAAGAGGCGGGCAACCATGATTGGTACGACCTGTGCATGGCCGTCTATGCCGCCCAAATTGACCGCATGGATCAGGGAATTGGCAAGCTGCTGGCAACCCTCGACGCGCTGGATGTGACGGACAACACCCTCATCATGTTTCTTTCCGACAACGGTGGCTGTGCCGAACTGCTGGAAGAAGATGGCTGGGCGCGGTTCTACCCGGCACAAACGCCTACTGGGCAGCGTGTTAACCTGGGCAATCGCCCCGATTTGCACCCCGGCAGCGCCACCACGTTTATGAGCTATGGGCTGCCGTGGTCAAATGTTTCCAACGCACCTTTCCGTCTGCACAAGCGTTGGGTGCATGAGGGTGGTATTTCTACGCCGCTGCTGGTGCGTTGGCCGGCCGTCATTGCCCCTGGCCGCATTGAACCCACGACTTGCCACCTCATTGACATCATGGCAACGTGTATTGAGGCGGCGGGGGTGGCTTATCCAGCGGAATTTAACGGCCGTTCTCTCCAACCCCTTGCCGGTGAAAGCTTGCTCCCCTGCTTCCAGCAACCGGGCTGGCAGCGCCAAACCCCACTTTTCTGGGAACACCAGGGCAACTGCGCCGTCCGGCTGGGCGAGTGGAAGCTGGTGCAAGAATATGGGAGCGCGTGGGAGCTTTACAACATGCACGACGACCGCACCGAACTCCACGACCTGAGCAGTAGCCATCGCCCCATGCGCGACCAGCTCATACGCAATTATGACGAATGGGCCAACCACTGCGGCGTGGTTGCCTGGGAACAACTCGCCCCTGTTTTTGCCAACCTGTATCGTGGCGGCACCCTACGCTAAACCCAAATATAGTCACGTGTTGCAAAGGGAAACGACAACACTAACCCCCATGAATAAAAACAGAACGCAGATTCATCCATGTTCGTCTGCGTCCTATCAACACAGGGAGAAAGAAAAATGGCTGATTTTGTGATTGTTGGCGGTGGTGTGTATGGCTGCGGCACGGCGTGGCAACTGGCAAAGCGGGGTGCCGAGGTCATGCTGTTGGAGGCCGGAGAAATCGCGGGTGGCGCGTCGGGTGGGCTGGGCAAGCGGGGCGTTCGCGCCAACGGCCGCGACGGGCGTGAACTGCCGCTGATGCGGCTGGCGTATGAGCAGTGGCCGACGCTGCATGAAGAAATTGGGGCGGAAACGGGCTATGATCGCCAGGGTCATTTGCTGCTGATTGAACGGCCGCAAGATTTGGCCCCGGCCAAGGCACAGCTATGGCTGCAAAACAATCAGGCCATTCCCTCGCGGCTGGTGGGGTATGAGGAGCTGCATGAGATGGAACCGGTGCTGAGTGAACGGGTGCAAACGGCCGTTTTCTGCCCCAACGATGGCATTGCCGACCACACCGCCACCACACGCGGGCTGGCGGCAGCGGCGCAAAAGCTGGGGGCGGTGGTGCGGGAACAAACGGCCGTTACCACCATCGAACAGCAGCACGGACGCATAACGGCCGTGACCACCAGCCACGGCGAACGCATCCCCGTGGGAAAAGCCCTCATTTTGCTTAGCAACCATCACGTTGTCACCGTTCTTGCCCAACAGTTTGGCGTTGAGCTGCCCATTTGGACGCTGCTACCCCAGGTCATGTTCACGGAAAAGCTCGACCCCATGCCCATTCACCACCTCATCGGCCACGCCCACCGCACGCTGGCGATGAAAAACCACCCCACCGGTCAGATCATGATCTCCGGCGGCTGGCGCGGCAAATGGAATGAACAGCTTGGGCGGGGCGAAACGCAGCCGGATCAGGTGGCGGGCAATTTGGCCGAGGCGGTGGCTGTGTATCCGTCGTTGGCGGGAACGGCCGTTGCCGAAGCCGACGCCAGCCGCGTGGAAACGGTCTCCATAGACGGTATCCCGGTGATTGATCGCATTCCAGGGGCTGAAAACGGCTATTTTGGCACGGGTTGGTGCGGCCACGGCTGGGCCATTGCGCCGGCTATCAGCCAACTATTAGCCGAATGGGTTTGGTCTGGGGAAGAGCAGACGGGACTTTTACGGCCGTTTAGCAACCGCCGCTTTTCGCGTTAGTCCCTGCCAACATCTGCTGCACCTTGGTGATCAGCTTGTCAACATCATACGGCTTTTGCAGGAAATCTACCCGATCCCCCTGCAAAATATCCGTTGCCGTCAGCTCGGTAAAACCAGAGGAAAACAACACCGGTACGGCCGGCCGAATGCGGCGTAAACTGGTAAAGGTTTCGGCACCGTTCATCACCGGCATGTGCATATCCAGCAGCACCAAATCAACCACGTCTTGCTGCCCCTGGTACAGTTCAATGCCGCTCAAGCCATCGGCTGCTGCCAGCACGTCATAGCCAAACAGCCCCAAAATTTCGCCGGCCGCCTGCCGCACCGATTCTTCGTCGTCAATAATCAGGATAGTGCCTTCGTGGGTCGTAACAGGATTAACGGCCGTTTCCATCGTCGGGTCTATTATCTTTCCGGCCGGCCAATAAATCTGGAAGCGCGTCCCCACGCCCGGCACACTGTGCAGCACCAAATACCCCTGATAGCCACGAATAATACCCAGCGTAGCCGACAGCCCCAGCCCTCGCCCCTGCCCCTTGGTCGAGTAATACGGGTCAAAGATACGCCGCTGTTGCTCCATATCCATCCCCCGCCCCGTATCCCGCACCTCCAGGCACACATAGCGGCCGGGCATAACCGCCTCCGGCAGCACATGGTCGTTGGTGTGCATATCGCCCGTTACCTGCTGCACATAAGTACGGATCTGCACCGTACCCGCCTGCCCATCCAGCGCCTCCGAGGCATTGATCACCAAATTCATCAGCACCTGCTGAATTTGCCCGCGATCCGCCTCAACCGTTGGCAAGCTGGGCATCAGGTCAAGGGTCAACTGCGCCTGCTTGGGCAACACCGTTTCCAGCAGGCCAGTCCCCTCATGCACCAACTGGTTCAAATCAATCGGCTCCACCAAAAATTGCCCTTTGCCCGCATAAGCCAAAAGCTGCCGCGTTAAATCAGCCGCCCGCTTGGCCGACACCACTGCCCGCTCCAAATGCCGCCGCGCCGGTGAATCTAGCGGCAATTTTGCCAACGCCAGCGAATTTTGCCCCAACATCCCCGTCAACAAATTGTTAAAATCATGGGCAATGCCGCCAGCCAACAGCCCAATGCTTTCCAGTTTTTGCGTCTGCAACGCTGCCTGCTCGGCATGACGTTCATCGGTCACATCGCGCACAATGGTCAACACTTCCTCATTGCCAATGGGAATATTGCGCGACTCAAAAATATGTTCTCCCCCATCATCACCCGGCAGTGCGTATTCAAAAAACTGTATTTCATTGGTGGCAACAGCTTGTCGAATGGCCCTGATACCTGGCTCGGCAACGGCAGGGGGCAAAATATCGGCCATGCTCTTGTTCAGAAACATATCTGGCGAAACGATGGGGGGCATGTTGCGCGAAGGGCTATACTCCCGAAAAACACCGTCCCGATCAATACGCAGAATCATGTCCGGCATATAATCCAGAATAGCGCGGTTCATCCCCACACTCTGCTGCAAGGCGTGTTCAATCTGTTGACGCTCTTGAATTTCGGCACGCAGTTGGGTGTTTAGACCCGCTAATTCAGCCGTTCGTGCCTGCAACGACGTTTGTACTTCGCGCAATTCCTGGTTGCGCAAGGCCAGCAGTCGGGCGTCGTTACGTGCTTGCAGGGTGCTTTGCTCCAAAAAGTTGATGGCGTAGTAGGTAATAAAAATGACCAGCAGCAGAATCACGGTTAAAATGATCAAATCGTCAATTTGCACCATCGTGCCATAGCTGGTTTGCACCCACCCCTGTAGCTCGGCAAAATAAACGGCCGTTACGCTCAACAGACACAGTAGCCCAAACCCCCAAACCGCCTGGGCGCTAATAAACATCCCGGCCAGCACCAATACCAGCGCAAAGCCTACACTGTCCACAGCGCGAATACCATCATCCAACATGATCGAGGCCGTCAGCGTAACCCATAGCAAAACCGGCATCAGCAAGCGAACGGGCCGCACCTGCCCGCGACGCATGGCCCAAAACAATAGACCAAAGGGTATTGACAAAATAAAGCTGATTAGCTTCCCGCCCGTCATTTCCCCATTTCGCCAAATACCCCAGACACCTAAGGAAAAGGAGGCAATGAACAGCACACCCAGCGTTACATACAAAGGTCGCGCTACAGGGGGAGATGTCGCTTCTTCAGTAAACGCTGGAATAATAAAAAGTTTGGATAGGCGGCTAAATATTGTTTTCACGGTCACACCCGCCCCAACTAGCGGTGGCATTTAAGATAAAATAGTTGGTCAAGGGTGATACAGTATACCACAACTAAACGCTTGAGCGACGCACGGAAAGTGTGAAATTTAAGTACCATAGAACTATTTATGAACCAAGAAACCCAACTCTTTTGCTTCTGTGAGTGCAGCCACCCCGGCTGCCGTTTTCGCTTCCCCAGCCTGGCTGCCGAAGCCACCCGTCTGGCCTGCCCGCGCTGCGGCCATGCAACCAGGATTGTTGCGCCGGTTGTGCCCTTGGTGGGGGAAAAAACGGCCGTTTTTCCCTCTACCCCACGCCCCCTCTCTGCCCTGCTCGACAACATCCGCAGCATCCACAACGTCGGTTCCATCTTCCGCACGGCCGATGCCGCCGGGCTGCAACACCTATACCTGGGCGGCATTACCAGCACCCCGGCACAACCCAGGCTGGCAAAGGCCGCACTGGGGGCGCAAGAAACCGTGGCCTGGTCGTATCACACAAACGCGGTGGAAACGGCCGTTTTGCTCAAACAGCATGGTCATCCCCTATGGGCCCTAGAAACCAGCCCCACCGCCCAGCCCCTGCTCACCTTCCACCCCCCGGCCAGCGACCAAACCCCGGTGCTGATTGTGGGCAACGAAAAGGCCGGGGTTGACCCCGGCCTGCTGGCTCTGTGTGATGTTGTCCTGCAACTCCCGATGCAGGGGCATAAGGAATCGCTGAATGTGGCGGTTGCCTTTGGCATTGCCGCCTATACGCTTACCTTTATGCTGGCTGAACCACAATGCGCCGCTCCAGCGTCAGCCGCTGATACACCTCGCGCAAATGGTTGAGCGTAACCACGCCCAAAAAGGTGTGGTCGTCCACCACCGGCAACGCCTCGGTTTGGTGCTGCTGCAAAAGCGACTGCACCCGCTCTAGCGAATCGCCCGGTGTAACGACGGGCAAATCGCGCCGCACCAGGTCATTAACGGCCGTCCAGCCGCTAAACCGCTGCAGCCCATCCTGCAACTGCGCCCCCGTCAGCAGCCCCACAAAGCGGAAGCCATCGTATACGGGAAAGCTGGTTTGGCCGGTTAATGATTTCAACGCCAGGGCATCTTGCAGGGTATTAAACGGCCGTAAACTCTGCAACTGCCGCGAGAACACCTGCCCCACCGTCACCTGCTCCAACTGCGCCTGCCGCTGTACCAGGGCGTTTTCCTGCCTCGCCCCGTTGTAGACAAAGAAGGCGATCAAGATGAGGAAAATACCGCCGTTGAACAGCCCGTAAATCCCTAGTGCTACTGCCAGCACCTGCCCCAGCCGCGCCGCAATGGCTGTTGCCCGCGCATAGGGCAGAGCCATTGCCAGGAGTGCCCGCAGCACGCGCCCGCCGTCCATGGGGAAGGCGGGGATGAGGTTGAACAATGCCAGGGCCAAGTTGGAGACAAAGACGTAGGAGAAAACGGCCGTTAATGACAGCGCAGCCGTGCCGTTAATGACCCCGATTGAACCGCCCAGCACGGGAATTTTGAAGGCCAAAGCAACGCCGCCCAACAGCAATGCCAGCACTACGTTAACGGCCGGCCCTGCCAATGCCACCACAAACTCCTGCCATGGCTCCCTGGGCATCTGCCTCAGCTGCGCTACACCGCCAATGGGCAGCAGCACAATGTTTTTCACCGGGATTTTGTAATGGAGCGCGGCAAAGCTGTGGCCCAGTTCATGGAGCGTCACAATGCCAAACAGCAGCAGCACGACAATGACGCCAAATAACGCCCCGGAAAGCCCACCCCCAGTCAGCACCCCAAATTGAAACGCCGCCCAAACCAGGATCAGCGGAAAAGTCATGTGAACGCGAACATCTATGCCCGCAACAGAAAACAGTTTGAAAGACCGGTTCATTTGCTACTCCATAAAACAAGCCATTGGCGCACGGTAAAGAAAGAATGATATACCACATACCACTGACCACGTTACATTCCAGTAAATCTTACAATACATTGTGGCACAAAGATGTAAATTTTCTGGTAGATTTAGATGAGTTTTTGATGATAAAGCGGCTGTGCTACAATCGGAGCTTGTGATGAAAGTAAAAATTTGCGGGATTACAAATCTGGATGATGCCCTGGTGGCGGTAGAAGCTGGCGCAGATTATTTGGGCTTTATTTTTTACCCGCCCAGCAAACGCACCACCAACGTGGCTGACGTGCAGGGGATGGTGGCGCAGTTGCGGCAGTTGCCGCACTGTCCGCTGCTGGTGGGGGTGTTTGTGGATGAAACGGCCGTTTATATGGCCGACGTTCTCGACAAATGCCAGCTTGATTTGGCGCAACTGAGCGGCAACGAGGTGCCAAAGCTAATTGGCGACCCGGAATCACCGATTTACGGCCGTTCCTACAAAGCCCTGCGCCCCACCAGCCTGGCAGAAGCCCAGACCGACGCCGAATGGTTTCAGCCGCCCCAAATGGCACCCGGCCAGCCCAGCCTCCTCCTCGAAACCTACCACCCCACCCTTCACGGCGGCACCGGCCAAACGGGAGATTGGCACATTGGCGCCCAGCTTGCCCAGGAAACACCCGGCATCATGCTGGCCGGTGGCCTGAACGCCGACAACGTTGCCCGCGCCGTGGCCCAAGTGCAGCCCTTTGCCGTTGACGTTGCCAGCGGCGTGGAGGCCAGCCCCGGTAAAAAAGACCACGACCGCCTGCGTGCCTTTATTGCCAACGCTCGGCTGTGATTGTGGGGAGTAGGGAGTGGAGAGTAATACACCCTACGCCCCACTCCCTACTAACCTATTGCAGCTTAATCCAAATTGTAAGAGGCCTATGCTTGTCTAATACAATGGGAGTCAGACGACAGCATTTTACGACCACCATTGATTACCTGGATCATTCACAGTTTGCTGCCCGTGCCACCCTCATCCACCGCCCCCAAACCAGCACCCTGCGCGACGGTTTACGAATCGCGGCGAATATTTTAAAAGCGGCCGTTCGTCGCCAACCCCTTCTGCTCACCAGCTCCTGGGGCAACATTCACCCCGACCTGCTTGCCAGTGCCGTCATTGGCCTTTGGCCGCGCCGTTTGCGCCCTGTCATTGTGCTGATGGGGTGCATGTGGGAGCCAACAGGTGGTTGGCGAGGGCGCCTTGAGCGGATTCTGGTGCGGCTGGCCGACCGCGCCATTACCTGTTATGCAGTGCAGTCCACCGCCGAATTGACCATCTTTCCGCAGACATGGGGGATTGACCCAGCCAAACTGCGCCGCTGTCTCTACTTTTATACCATTGACCCAGACGACATTTTGCCTGAACCGCGTCAAGGAGTCGGCCATGTGTTTGCCGGGGGCAATGCCCAGCGTGATTATGCGCCGCTGCTGGAGGTGGCACGGCAGCTTCCCCACGTCCCCTTTATCTTTGCCACCAAACTGCTGGATGGGCAACCATTGCCGCCGAACGTGACAGCGGGGCCGGTGCCGCACAAACGGTTTATGGAGCTGCTGCAAACGGCCGTTGTCAACATCGTCCCCATTCGCCACGGGCTGCACCGCGCCGCCGGGCAGCAAACCTATCTCAACAGCATGTGGCTTGGCATTCCCACCGTCGTCGCCGACTCACCCGGCGTGGCCGACCATATTCAGCACCAGCAAACGGGGCTGATAGTCAACAACACCCCCGATGACTATGTGAAGACAATCGGATGGCTGCTGGCTCCCGAAAACCAGCCCTGCGTGGCCGCCATGACCGAAGCTGCCCACCGCACGGTAGACAGCCAGTTCAATTTTACGCAGCATGTGGACTGCATTTTGGCCGTGATGGATGAGGTATTGGAGATTGGAGATTAGAGATTGGAGATTGGTGAAGGTTGGCAATCCCCAATCTCTACTCCCCAATCCCCTGCACCAGCAGCCCATACCCCGCCACCTCCCCACCCGGCGGGGCGGCGGTGAGGGAAAACGGCCGTTTTTCCCCCACACCCAGCACCCCCTCCGCCCATTCCTGCACCTGAAAGCCGCTGATTTGCCCCGCCGCATCATAAAAGGTGGCAATGAGCCGCAGTTGGGTAGCCGGCCGATCCCCCTGATTGTCCAGTTCACCCGTGAGCATCACCTGCCCTTCGCTGCTGCTGAGGGAAACGGCCGTTGCTTCCACCCCCAAATAACGCGACCCCAAATCCTCCGCCGACTGCCCGCCGACCACCGACACCACCGGCTGCACGTCTGGCGGCAGTTCGGGCAGCAGCGTGCCAAAGGGGGCGGCACTGCCTGGGGGAAGAAGTGAGGCGGCAAGCCAAACGGCCGTTTGTGCCACCATCTCCCCCGCTCCGTTCACCCAATCCATTTGCAGCCGCACCCCCTCCGCCGCCACGCTCCCCTCGTTGACCAGTTCCCCCACCGCCCAGCCGCTGCCCGCCGCGCTGCGGTAAAGTCGGGTTTGCGTCACCCGAAGTTGGATCGGCACGAGGGTGGCGCGGGCAAGCTGGGAAACGGCCGTTGGCGGCGGCGGCAAAACAACAGGCTGCCCAATTTGCAGCAGCTCTGGCTGAATGCCCGGATTGAGCGATTCGATGTCGGCCACGGTGTAGCCATAGCGCAGGGCTAAATCGAGCAGGGTGTCGCCCGCCTCGATGAGATAGACGATGGGGGTGGGGGTGGGGGTGGCGGTGGGAGTTGGCAGGGGGGTGGGGGTGGTTTGCAAAACGGCCGTTGTAGGCCGCACCCTGGTGATCAACGCCACCCCAATCGGCGGCGTGGGGCTGGGCGTCGGCGTGGCCGTCACCGGCACCGCTTCCTCAGTACGGCACCCAATCAGGCTCCCCCACAGCAGCAGCAGCAAAAAAATCATCCTGTTCATTGACCGCGAGTATAACAAAAACCAGCTTAACGCCATTGGCAAAACATGCTACACTCCCGCCGTGGCACGTTGGCAAACCCTCCTTACCCAATATTCCTGGCTGCGCCGCCTGGCAGAATGGGGCTTTCTTTTTTTGGTGCTGCTGCTTGCCATTTTGGCCGCCACGCAACAGCGCGAAACGCCCCAACTTGTCCTGCTGCTCTTTCTCTACGTCATCACCATCCATTTTTCCCTGCCCGCCCACGTTGGCAGCCTGGGGCTAATGCCTGTCGTCGCCCTGTGCAGCCTGCTGATGAGCGATTTATTAACGGCCGTTATCCTCCTCACCCTCGGCCTCATCTTCAGCGAACTCATCCGCCCGCTGTGGCACCCCATTTGGGAAAACGTCAACCTGCCGCAGCCTGGTCGCTGGCAGCGGTTGGGCATCACCCTGCGCCAACTGCTGGCCCTGTGCGCCGCCGCCTGGCTCACCCGGCAGTTTGGCAGCACCATCCCCCTTAACCACACCGACCTAGCGGGCTTTGCCGTGCTAACCGCCAGCCATGCCGTCGCTTTCTTTGCTGGCAGCCTGCTCTTGTGGTGGGGGCTGCGCCAGCCGTGGCCCACCTTTTGGCGCGAAGCCAGCCTGGGGGTCGTGGCCGATGGCCTGCTCACGCCACCGTTTGCCATCCTCGGCAGCCTCATCTTTTTGGGCAGCGGGATGCCCGTTTTTGTCATCTTTTGCCTGGGGGTGATGATTGTTAGCATGTTGCTTTGGGTGGCGTGGCAGCGGCAGTACACGCTGACGCAGCACATCACGCAGTTTGCCGCGCTCAACAGCGTGGGTACTTCACTACGGGAAACGCTTGACCTGCCAACGGTGATTGAGCGCACCCAGCAGCAAGTCAACGACCTGATTTTGGCGGATCAGTTCACCCTGTGGCTGCATGATGAGCAGGGTGGCTGGCAAAATGCGGCCTCGGTGGGGGAAAAACGGCCGTTTTCCCCCAGTGACTTTACCCAATGGGTGGCCGATCATGGCCGCATTTTAGAATTAAACAGCCGTAATCTCATCTTTGCCCCCCGCCACGGCCTCGCCATTCCCCAGCCGCCGCCGCAAGCATGGCTGGGCGTGCCGCTCACCACCGCCGAACGGCTGATTGGGGTGATGGTGCTACAGCGTGGGCGCGGCGGGCAACGGTTTAGCCGCTGGAGCCGGGAACTGTTTGTTGCCATTGCCAACCAGGCCAGTGCCGCCATCCAGAATGCGCGGCTCTATGGCGAAACGGTGCGGCTTTACAACCTGACGGATGAGGCGTTGGCGCAGCGGCTGCGGCAGCTACAGGCGCTGCTCAACAGCATTCAGGAAGGGGTGCTGATGGTGGATCGGCACGGGCGGGTGGTGCTGCTAAACCCGATGGCGCTATCCCTGTTAGACAGCCGTTTGCAGCCGGGCGACCAGCTACCCCCGGCGGCGGCGGCGCGGTTGGGCTACAGGGAGGCGGAACTGGGGCAGTTGGGGCAGCGATTAACGGCCGTTTCCACCCCACCCACCCTGCCAGAAACGGCCGTTGTCTACCAAACCACGCTCGGCACCGCCACCCGCGCCATCGAACGCAGCGAAGCCCCCGTTCTCAGCGAAGACGGCCAGTTGCTCGGCTGGCTGATGCTGTTTCGGGATGTGACCGCCGCCCACGAACTGGCCGAACGGCGCACCGACCTCACCCGCATGATCGTCCACGACCTCCGCAACCCCATCACCACCATCCTCAGCAACCTCAACCTGGCAACCAGCCAGCTTTCCGCTCCTGAAAACGTAGCCGAGGATTCCAATCCTCGCTCCCTGGCTTTCCCGGAGCGAGGATTGGAATCGTCGGCTACAAATTTATTATTAGGGCAGGCTACGCCGCTGCAAACACAGGAACTGCTTGATGATGCCCGACAGGCGTGCCATGATATGCTCGACATGGTGGATTCGCTGATGGACATCAACCGCATGGAGGCGGGGCAGGCGGTGATTGACCCTGATGCCATGAACCTGGGGCGGCTGGCGCAAACGGTGGTTGAACGGCTACAGCCGCTGGCGCAGCGGCAAAACATTACCCTGCGGCTGGAGGTGGAAACGGCCGTTTCTCCCGTCTGGGCAGATGAGGAAATGGTGCGGCGCGTATTGGTGAACCTGCTCGACAACGCGCTCAAATTTACACCGGCCGGCGGCGAAGTCGTGTGCCGGGTCGAGCCGGACACCACAGACGGTGCGGCCGCAGAAACACATGAACCCGGTACCCGCTGCCTCATCAACGACACCGGCCCCGGCATTCCCGCCGCCGCCCGCGAACTCATTTTTGACCGCTATATGCGAACCAATCAGGGCGGGGCGCAGGTGCGCGGCACCGGCCTCGGCCTCACCTTTTGCAAAATGACCATTAACGCGCATAACGGCCGTATTTGGGCTGAAGAATCAGCCAACGGTGGCAGTTGTTTTATTTTCACGCTACCGGGCATTCCGGTATTCAGTAAGCGGTAATCGGTAATCAGTTGGCTATGCGACCGATTACCGATTACCGACAAAAAGGAGACTCATGACCCACAATCCCCATCTATCCATTGACCAGAAAATCGTTGGTGACACCTACACCAGCAGCGAGATCATGGACAATCTGACCATTCTCTGCGACGATTTTGGTTCCCGCTTTGGCGGCACCGAAGGCGAAAAGCTGGCGGCTGATTTTATCGCCGACAAGCTCCGCGCCTACGGGTTGCAAAACGTGCATCTGGAGCCAATCGAATACATTGGCTGGCGGCGCGGCGAGGTTTCGCTGGAGATTATCAGCCCCATCCAGAAAACCATTCCCTGTATCACCCTGCCCCACTCCCCGGCCGCCAACCTGGAAGGGCGGGTGATTGACCTGGGCGATGGCGCACCTGCTCTGTATGACCAGCGTGCCGCTGAAATCAAGGGCAGCATTGTCATGGCAAATAGCGAAATTTTCCCCGGCGGCAGCAAACGTTGGGTGCATCGGGGGGAAAAATTTGGCCGCAGCACCATGGCCGGGGCTTCAGGCTTCATTTTTGTCAACCATTACCCTGCTTACGGGCCGGCTACTGGCGGCGTGGGCAACGGCGGCGAGGCTCTGATTCCGGCCATTTCGGTGGCAATGGAAGACGGGGCGTTGATGTCGCGCCTCATCAAGCGGTATGGCGAGGTCAAAATTCGGCTGAAGAGCAGCGACCGGTGCGAACCGATGGTGTCGTGGAACGTCATTGGCGATCTGCCTGGCACCACCCACCCCGACGAGATTGTGATGCTGGGCTGTCATTATGACGGCCACGACATTTCGCAGGGGGCAATTGACCCCGCTTCCGGGGCGGTGTCGGTGATGGAAGCGGCGCGGGTGTTGGCGCAATATGCCACCAATTTGCCGCGTACCGTCCGCTTTGCCCTGTGGGGCATTGAAGAAATCGGGCTGATTGGTTCGCGGAGTTATGCAGCGCAGCATGAAGCGGAACTGGACAAGGTGCGCTTTTATTTCAACATGGATGCGGCCGGGGGCAAGCCGGAAAAAGGGGTGATGCTCAACGAGTGGCCGGAACTGGCACCGCTGTTTGCCAACTGGAGCGAGGAGATGACGCTGCCGTTTGGCGTGGGGCAGTCGGTCAATGCCTTTTCTGACCATTACCCGTTTATGCTGGCGGGTGTGCCGACGGGTGGCATGGAGCAGGTAAAAACGACGCGCACGGGGCGCGGCTACGGCCACACGCGCTATGACACGCTGGACAAGGCGGACATCACGCTGCTGCGTGAGGCGGCGGTGCTGGCAGCACGGCTGGCGGTGCGGATTACAAGTGCGGAAACCTGGCCGGTGGCGCGGCGGAGTCGGGAGGCGGTAACGGCCGTTCTTGACAGCCCCTCCTACCGTGAACGAGAAGATTATGCCGCCCGCCTCGAAGCCTATTACAAGGCTCATCGCGGCTAGACAGTGGCGTGTAAACAAGCCGTGTTCTTGTTGTTGTGATGTTTTCAGGCACTGCCTTGCCTAACCCACGGCAAGGCAGTATGGTTATTAATTCGGTTTGTAACATATTGGCTGTAAAATAATGCTTTAGCATTGTATTCTTGTTAATTAGCTAACACTTGGAGGAGCTAAATGAAGCGCACTTTCCACCACATTTTGGGTCTTGTTCTTACCATCTTCGTTTTGATGGGGTCAACAACGGCCGTTTCTGCCAAAATCAACCCCATCGGTTGGGCTAAACTGGACAGCCATCTGCAAACATTGGTCAAGCAGCAAGCAGGAGAAACGGCCGTTAATGTCATTGTGCAGACGCATGGGGGAGAAACGGCCGTTGAGTCCCTTGTCAATCAGTTAGGCGGCACCGTCACCACAGTGCTCCCCATCATTGACGGGTTTGCAGCCCAAATGCCACAGCAAGCACTCACCAGACTGGCGGCAACATCGGCCGTAAAACATATCCATTTCGATGCCCCCGTTGTTTCCACAAACCACAACAATCCTACGCCTTCCACCCCCATCCCAAACCCCCAGGCCCACATCAACAACATTGGCGTTGACCAGGTTTGGGCAAAGGGCGTAGACGGCACAGGCATCGCCGTCGCCGTTGTTGATTCCGGGATTCAAGGCTCCTTCCTGGGCGCAAACTCAATCGTGAGCTGGTATGACGTCGTTGATGGCACAACGGCCGATATGCACGGCCACGGTACATTTATGGCCGGTGTCATTGCCAGCGCCCAAAAAGATGCCAACAACAAACCTATCGGCATTGCCCCTGGTGCGCGCCTTGTCAACGTGCGCGTCCTCGATGCCGAGGGTAAAGGGAGCTATTCGCAGGTTCTGGACGGGCTAAACTGGATATTAGCCAACCGCTCCAAAACGATTCCCCGGATTCGCGTTGTCAACCTGTCCATTGCCGGCCCTGTCACTGGCCCCTACTGGGAAAACCCCATCAACCAGGCCGTTGAACAGCTTTGGAAGGCAGGGCTTGTGGTTGTCACTGCCGCTGGCAACACAGGCAACACCCCTGGCTCCATCACTACCCCCGGCAACGATCCGTTTGTCATCACTGTGGGTGCCTTCACCGACAACTATACGCCAACCAACACCAGCGACGATTATATCCCGCCGTTTAGCGCGGCTGGCCCGACAGAAGCTGGTTTCATTAAGCCAGATGTGATTGCCCCCGGTGCTCATATTCCCATGTATGCCCACAACACAAGTACATGGGCATTAGCAAATGTCAACCAAACGATTGGCACCAACTACTTTAGCATCGCTGGCACCTCCCCGGCAGCAGCCGTGACCTCTGGTGTTGTTGCACTCATGCTCGACCAAAACCCCAGGCTGACGCCCAACCAGGTCAAACATCGGCTGATGATCTCTGCCCGGCCGGCGATGGAGAGTGACGGCAAAACCCTGGCCTACAGCATTTTGCAGCAAGGTGCCGGCCGCATCTGGGCACCAGACGCTGTTTTTGGCAGCTATAGCGGGGAAGCCAATTCGGGCATGGTTCCCGGTGAAGATTATGTAGGCCCAGTCATCTATGATGCCGCGCTCGGTGCTTACCGCCTTGTAGATGCAAACCGCAATCCTCTGCCTGCGGAAGAAAATTATTTGTGGGATGGCGGCAATTTCTGGGGTGGCGGCAATTTCTGGGGTGGCGGCAATTTCTGGGGTGGCGGCAATTTCTGGGGTGGCGGCAATTTCTGGGGTGGCGGCAATTTCTGGGATGGCGGTGTCTTCTGGGCTGGTACCTATTTCAAGAATAGTGGTTTTTACTGGAATGGCACCAACTATTGGAATGGTAACCATTATTGGAATGGAAATAGCTACTGGTTTGGTCTAATCCCGGAATAGTTTAGGGTTTCGTTCGTTAATAACTTGGGATTTAGAAGTTCAACTTCTAAGAGAAGTTGAACTTCTGGAACTGCAAAGTTATTTTTGAGTGAACCCTTAGGGTCTGTCCAGAAATAACCTAGATAATTTTTGTGTGATTTGCGGCAATTTCCTTGCAAAATATGTCTAAGTTATTCGTGGACAGACCCTAAGGGTCTGTCCACGAATAACTTAGATTATTTATCAGAAGTTTGACTGGTAACCAGTACAAAATCATCTTACTTGTTTCTGGACAGACCCTTAGTATATCAGAGGCAGCTATGTACCCAGCCCGATTGTGGCTTTGCTGGAAGAGTCAGTAGATACCTTAGATAGATCAAAAAGCCCTGTCCTATATTGGCAGGGCTTTTTTCAAATGAATAGACAACTTAAACGGCAGTTAACCACCCTTTACCTTTTTTCATAAGCTAATACAATTTGCCGATGAGTCGGAATCTGCTCCAGGAACAACTGTTGTTTCGCAATCGGATAAATATTATCAGCCCGTTCCTGCAAAGCTGTATATCCCCGTTCCAAAATCACCCGCGCCTGCACAGTGTTAATAACACTCAATATTTGGTAACAAGTTAGATAAACATGGAAAGGACGCATAGTACCATCAATTAGATGTGCTTCAAACACATTGTTGACAGTTGGCAAGAGTTGCTGCACCGCCTCTGCCACATGACCTTGCAACCACATTATGCGGGCAAGCTCCACCTGCGTCTCAAAAATTTGGCTCGCTTGTCCTAATGCTTGCCACTTCAAGAGGGCCGTTTCGTAAAGAGCCTTTGCCTGCTCTAATTTATCCAGCCCCACCAGCACAAACCCCCTCTCCGTCATTGCCAACCCTTCTAGATACGCACTCTTAATCTCCTGTGCAACTTCAACAGCACGGGAGCCATACAATTCAGCATTCGCATTATCATGAACATAATAAGCAACAACACCTAAATTGATTAAATTAACACATTCCCCAAACCGCTCATTGATCTCCTGGCACAGATTCAACGCTCGGAACATATATACTTGTGACGTTTGGAAATCGCCTAAATCCATATAAGCTGAACCTAAATTACTCAAAACACGAGCATTCCCCTGTCGATCTCCCATTTCCTCGTGGGTTTGATTGGCCTGTTCCCAATAGTCAAGGGCCTCCATCAACGCACCTTGGGAATGGGCAACAATACTGAGATTATTGAGTACAATGCTCATGCCCTGTTTATCATCTAGGGTATGATAAATCGGGAGTGCTTCTTCAAAGAATGCTCGCGCCTGTGGATATTGGCTCATTTCAACAGCAACAACCCCTAAAAAGCGTAGTGCATCTGCTTTTAACTGGAGGATGTTGTTTATTTCGGCTGTTACTAGCCCAGTGCGGAAGCTGACACGGGCATCTTCATACTCACCCTGTCGCATTTGGGCGCGACCAATAGATAAATACGCCGATGCTTGATGGTGAGGAACGGCCGTTAAATCCAGCACCTGCTTCGCCCACACAATAGCCGTTGGATAATCAGATACGGCCTCTGCGTAATTTGCATGGCATAATGCGACTTCGGCCTGTTTATTTGCATCCAGTTGCATTGCCAAAGCTGCCATTTGTTCAATATCCTGCAGTTGCTTTGCCCGCTCCCCCTGCAAATGATAAATTTGCTCCCGCATTTGCAGCAGCCCATATTGTTGTTCCAAATCAGCAACGGCCGTTAACGCCAACGCCCGGCTCAAATATTCAATCGCTTCCGCATTCAAAAACTGGCGACGCGCATATTCACCCGCTTGCCGGGCATAATGTCGCTCCCTGGCCTCATCACCAACCATTTGCCAATGGGACACCAGCGCCCCCGCCTGTGCAGGCTCATCAGGGTAAACAGATTCAATCGCTTCCGCCGCCCGTCGGTGCCACGCCACCCGCTCCTGCGGCGCAAGCTGTGCCAAAATGCCTTCCCGCAGCTTGTCATGGGCAAATTGCCAACGGCCGTTTTCCAGCCCCAACACCGCCGCCTCAGCACAACTGCTCAACCACGCCTCCAACGCCAGCGGCCAGTTCATGGCGCGGGCAAGCTGCGCCACCAGGGGCAAATCAAGCTGCCGCCCCAGCACCGCCACCCCCGGCAGCAGCCGCTGCGCCTCCTCTGGAATCCGCGCCAAACGTCGCCCGACAATCGTTTGAATGCCCTGCGGGAACAGCCTGGTCGGCAGCGCAATCTGGGAAACAGCACTCAGACGGCCGGCCTCTTCGGCCAAAGCCCGCACCACCTCCACCAGGAAAAAAGCATTGCCCTCCGTCTCCCGCTGCAGCAACGCCTGCACTTCCAAGCTCTGCCCACTCTCGCCCAGCATCGCCACGCTCAGAGCCAGCATACTGTCGGCCGAAAAGCGCGAAAGCGTTAGCGGCTGCATCTCTGGCAGTTGGCTAGGCAAATCCGGCCGTTCGTCGTCACGATAGCTGCCCAGCACCAGCAGCGACAGGCCACCCACCTGCCGGTTCAAAAACGAAAGCATATCCAGGCTCTCCTGCGCCCACTGCAAATCTTCGACAATCAGCAGCACGGGCTGATCCAGCCCCTGGAACAGTTGGATGATGGTGCTAAACAGACGCTGCCGGGCTGCACCCTCGGCCAACGCGGGGGGCATCGGGATTTCGCGCCCCAGCAAGCGGTCAATATCTGGCACCAGGGCCTTTAGCACCCCGGCCGCCAGGTCGTCTATCTCCTGCTCCAAAACCAGTTGGCGGATGGCATCCAGCCACAGTTGGTAAGGCCGGCCGCCCCCTTCCACCCCTTGCCCGCGCAAAACCAAAAACCCGTCAACCAATGCCTGAATTTGCAGTTCGTTGAGCAGGCGCGATTTACCCACGCCGCTTTCGCCGCCAATGAGCCAGGCCGCGCCTTGCCCCTGTTTGGCGGCCGCCAGCACGGTAGCAAGCTGGCTTAATTCCGCTTCACGCCCCACAAAATGGGCAGCTTGTAAATAGCTCTCGCGGATGGACGCGCTTTCTGGCGGAACGGGCATCCCGACCGCCTGGCTGAGGGCGGCAATGGTGGCTTCGGCGTTGGGGTAACGGTCGGCTGGGGATTTTTGCAGGAGTTTACCAATAACGGCCGTTAATCCCTCCCCCACCCCCAACCGCGACAAATCAGGCGGTTCATACAGCACCAAATCCAAAAAATCCGGGTCATAGACGTTAAACGGATGCTCCCCGGCAAACAGCTCATAGGCCAGCACCCCAACAGCATATAAATCTGCCGCTTCCGTGGCCGTCTCTCCCCACAAAACCTCCGGTGCCAAATATTGCCAGGTACCCGCACTTTCCTGCACATCGGCACGCAACGTTGCCAAACCAAAGTCGAGCAAACGCACAACCCCATCCGCAACCAGCACATTTTCCGGCTTCAAATCACGGTGCAAAATCCCCTGGCGGTGCAGATAGGCCACGGCTTCCAACATTTGCTGAATGAGCAATACTTTATACTCAACGGGCTTGCCATGACCCCTCTGCAAAATATTGACCGCATCGGCCAAAAACAACATGGTGAAATACGGCCGTTGGCGTTTGTCAAAGCCATAATCAAGCACGCTAATGATGTTGGGGTGGCGCAGCGAAGCCAATAAACGGAACTCATGTGCCAAAACCAGACGCAGTTGCTGCAACATCTGGGCTGGTGAGCTTCCCGTGAACAACATTTGAGCAGATTGAAGGGCAACCTGCTTAATCGCAACGCTTTCTCCCCGTAACCTGTCAACAGCTTCATAAACAACCCCCATTCCCCCTTTGCCAATTTGTCTTTGAATCACATAGCGGCGATTGAATGTGTTATTGTCTGTGCGTTCCATATGATGCTTCGCAATCTGTCATTGATGAATTTGGTCGCAATCATACCACAATTGCCCAGCAATTCTCAATCTGAAAGATGTGTAACAGGTTAGACGGGTTCCCAGACTGAGAATTGCTGCAATTGCGTCAAAAAGCGGTCAAAACACGTAGTTTGTGATACAGTTCCTTTTACTTCGCATCCACAACAAAATATCTTTCTAGTGGGTGATTTGGGTTTGAGCCTTCAGAGGAAGGAGTAAAAATGGTTGAAGAAATAGCAATGTTATTGGGCGAAACGGAGCCGGGCCCACTTGATAGTATCACGCGAATTATTGAGACCCTTGGCGAGAAACAAACACGTCAACTTGTTAAGGAAGCGATTAGGATCCACGCCGATGAAGGTATTAAAACGCATGATGGAACGCGCAACCGCACGTTGGGGGGCGTTTTCTTTTTCCTGGTAGCTGGTTTTGTCGATGTCGAGCAATATAAACAAATCTGGCCGGAGCGTAAAATCCCGTGGTTTGTCTGGCAAAAATCGGAACAAGCCCCTAAAAAATCAGGGCCTCCCCCGTGGGGCTATGGTGATTTATATGGTATGGGAAAGGCTTTAGCGCGAGTGGCAGGAGGGATGAAGATGGAAATGAAGCTTGTTGGCAAGCATGGGAAGGTAATTAAACGGAAAGATTTGGTCATAACGGCCGTTTCCAACCAGGTAAGGCGCGATCAAGTGCCAACCGGGCTGCCAAAACCGCCCCTAGACCCTACTGTTTATGTTTGCTATATCCCTTTGCAAAAATGGGAAGAGCTGCCCCACCCCTGTGACAACATCGAAATCAGCGGACACGCTGGGCTAGACCTGGAAAACATGGCAAACGATGTCATTGTTGTGTGGGCAACAGATGTCAAAGCGGCCGCTGAAGAAGCGGAGGCGGCCTGATCGCCTGCTTTGCGAAGCAAAAGATTGGGGATTGGAGATTGGAGATTGATGAGGGTTCACAATCTCCAATCTCCAATCCCCAACCCTTATTCCGGCATCTCGCCTAGCAGAATCTCCAACTCATCCCGATCAAACACATACCGCTCGTGGCAAAAATGGCAGTCAATGACGGCCTCGCCTTCTTCAAGCAGCAGCTCTATTTCTGCCCGCCCCAGCGACAGCAGTGCTTTCTCGCTACGCTCACGGCTACAGGAGCATTGGAAGATTAACGGCCGTTTTTCCAGCTCCACATACACCAACTCCCCAAACAACTCACTCGCCACCTGCTCCGGCGTCCGACCAGTTGCCAGCATCACCTCAATTGGCGGCATCTCCTGCATTCGCTCACGCAAAAGCTGCACCACATCTGCCCCCCGAGGCGGCATCGCTTGCAGCAAAATCCCCCCCGCAATGGTCGTATACCCCGCCTCATCTACCATCGAACCCACCTGCACCACTGAAGCAATCTGCTCCGACTGCTCCAGGTAGGCCGTTAAATCCCCGTCAATGGTGCTGGTTGCCAGCGGAATCACGCTCTGCGCCAGGTCACGCAGCCCCACATCTTTGACCACCGTCAGCAGCCCAGCCGCGCCAATGGCCCCCACCACATCGTACCCCTGCGCCGTTTGCGGCAAATCCACTAGCGGCTGTTGGACATAGCCACGCACGACACCGTTGCTGTCACTCTCGACAATCAGTTTTTTCAGCGGGCCGCTGCCCTCAAACTTAACCGCCACCCGCTGGGCAATCTTTAGCAGCCCCCCTATCAGCACCCCGCCTGTGAGTGCCCGCCCCAAAGCCGCAGCGGCTGTGGGTGAAGCCTGGTGGCGGCGAACCCCTTCGTTGACCAAATGGGTGGTAATGCAAATTAGCCCACGTACCCCGGCCTCTCTTGACCATACCCGCAACAAATAATCGTCCATCTTAATCCTCTTGCGCCAGTGCCCCTGGCTCAAAATGTTCCGGCCGGCCGGATTCCCAGCTTAAATTGACAACCGGCTGCAAAATTGCCTGCACCTCTGCCAAAACAGCCGTATTCAACGGCGCATTCAGCAACGACAGACTGCTCATAAGTTCAGCACGGGTACGTGTTCCCAACAGCGTCACATCCACATGGGGGTTTTGCAGGGCAAACTGAATGCTCAACTGAGCCAACGAAACCCCTTGCTCACGACAATAGGCAGCAGCGCGAACGGCCGTTTCCTTGATCACACGCGGAGCCGGGTGCCATCCCTGCGCCCCCTGCTCCGTCAAAATCCCCATGTGGGTCACAGAGCCATTGATCAGCCCCAGGCCACGTGCCTGCACTGCCGGAACCAACACCTCATCAAGCTGCTGGTTAAGCAAATTATAGTGGCAATACGAAAGCGTAACATCCAGCGTTTGCGTCTCCACCATCTCACGCAGCAGCGGCAGCGGGTACCCGGTTACACCAACAAAACGCACCTTGCCCGCCTGCTGCAAATCATGCAGGGCGCGAATCCCTTCATTAACCACCACCGCTTTGTCACCAAATTCAATATCGTGCAGTTGGTACACATCCAGGTAATCGGTTTGCAGCCGCGTCAGGCTGGCTTCACACATGGTGATGATGCTGTTGTAGGAAAAATCGAAGCCCGTTTCCAGTGGCGCATCAAACCGCCCCCCCTTGGTTGCCACCACCACCTCGTGCCGCCGCCCGCGCAGTGCCTGCCCCAGGCGGCTTTCAGACAGGGTGCGGCCGTAATAGGGTGAGGTATCGAAAAAGTTGATACCGTGGTCAATGGCCGCCAGCACGGCTTGCGTTCCTTCATTGTCGCTCAGTGATCCATATTCGTTGCCCAGGGGGGCGCAGCCAAACCCCATTTGCGATACGCGCAGCCCTGTTTTGCCTAATGTCCTGTATTCCATTGGTATCTACCTTTCTACGATAATTGGTAAAACGAACGGCCGTTTTCGTAAAAAATCCGGTGTTGGTCGGCAGCAGAAAGGTGGGACAGGGCAGAAACGGCCGTTTCCCACCACCCCACATACGTCGTCGCCAGCTCCGACACCGGCCAATCGCCGCCAAACATCAGCCGTTCCGCCCCAAACGTCGCCAAGGCATGGTCAATATAGGGCTGCAAATCGGCCGGCTGCCAGTTGGCATGATCCGCCTCTGTCACCAGCCCCGATAGCTTACACCACACATTGGGCAGTGCCGCCAGCCGCACCATCTCCGTCGCCCACGGCTCCCACAAGCCAGCCGCAATCCCCGGCTTGCCCAGATGATCCAGCACAAACCGCACCTCCGGGCATTGCGCCGCCAGCCACACCGCATCCGCCATTTGCGGATGGACAATGCAAATATCAAAGCTGTAGCCAAACTGCGCCAACAGCCGCACCCCAGCCACAAAATCCGGCTGCCGCGCAAAGCCAACTGGCTCCGCTTGCAGCAAACGACGCACCCCCTTCACCAGCGGCAACGCCGCCAGCCGCTCCAGCCAGCCGCGCACCCGCTCCCCCTGCTCCAGCGGGGCAAAGGCCACAATGCCACCCAGGCGCGGCTCGGTTTGCGCCAACGCACTCACCCAGGCCGCTTCGTCTATTCCTTGCGCCGACACACAATCGGCCTGGACAAAAACGATCTGCTGCAACTCAATATCTCCCTGCTTTTGAGTCAGCAGTTCGGGGGTACAGGCATGGTTAATGGCTGGCACGCTGGTCAGCCAATCGTAGCGCAATTGCGCGGGCTGCCAAAAATGAACGTGGCTATCAACAAGCGGCTGCACGTTGTCCTCCTACGCTTTATGCTGATACAAGGCTCTATCGGCCTCTTCAATAAATGCTGTCAGAGATTGGCCGGCTGAGGGTACGGTGGCGACCACGCCAACGCTGAGGGTGATGTCAAGGGGTGGATGGCCGGGTTTGGGAATAAACGGCCGTTGTCCTACCTCATGCAGCAATTTCCGCGCAAAGGCCTGCCCCTGCGCCCACAACATCCCCGGCAGCACCACCGCAAACTCATCCCCCCCATAACGAGCTGCCAACGCGCCCGTCGGTAACATCTTTTGCAACACCTCACCCACATACTGCAAATAGCGATCCCCCACAGGATGACCAAACTGGTCATTGATGCGCTTAAAATTGTCCAAATCGCAAAACAGCAGCCCCAACGACATTTGCGCTTCCATCAACTCTGCCCACACATGCTGCAGATATTCATCAAAGCGGCGGCGATTGGGCATTGCCGTTAGCGGATCCAGCCTCGCCAACGAATACAGCTCCGCATTAGCCACCTCCAACCCCTGCACTGCGTCTGCCTGGCGTTGGGTAAGCTCCTGCAAATACCGCACCTCAGACAGCAACCGCTTGTTCTCCTCCTCCAATTTGCGCTGCAACCGGCGAATCCGCAAATGGTTATGAATCCGGGACGACACTTCCGGCATCCGATACGGTTTGGTGATGTAATCCACCCCGCCCGACGAAAACCCCTCCACCACATCCCGCACCTGCCCCAAGGCCGTCACAAAGATCACCGGCACATCCCGCGTGGTGCGGTATGCTTTCAGCCGGCGGCACACCTCATAGCCATCCATATCCGGCATCATAATATCCAGCAAAATAATGTCGGGTGGCTCATCAAAAGCAAGTCTCAACGCCGTCCTGGGGTCATAGGCCGGTACCACATCAAACCCTTTCAAGAGTAATGTTTCCACCAGCACCGCCACCGTTTCTGGCATATCATCTACAACAAGCACACGCTTTTTTTCAACGGGTAAAGCTACAGTATTCATTGGGTTCCTTGCTGCGGTTCATTCTCCCTATTTCCTGGTTGTTTCCAGCACCCAATCATAACAAAGTCTTGTTTTATAAACACTATTTGGCATGGTTCAGGTTAGCTTTACAAAGTGTAGAACGATTTTGCAAAATCGCCCTACGGAATGGCCGCCAGATCTCCAAGTGGTAAAATCAGGCAAAGCGGTTTAATATCTATTCATGACAGATTTGGCAGAAAGTAAAAAAGTGGTGGCAGGAAAAATATCCCTGTCACCCATCCTAACCTTATGCTTGTCATTATTAGCGACCTACACCTGACTGACGGGACGACGGGGCGCACGATTAGCACCAGTGCCTTTCGTGATTTTGCCCTGCGGCTGCGTGCCTTGGCAATGGATGCGTCGTGGCGCAGTAACGGCCGTTATTCCCCCATCCCCCGCTGCCACATCCTCCTCCTCGGCGACATCCTCGACCAAATCCGCTCCAGCAAATGGAACAACGAGGAAAAAGGCGAACCCGGCTACGCCCGCCCCTGGGACAGCCCCGCCAGCACCAACGTCATTGACAAAGTACGCACCATCACCCGTGCCGTTCTGGCCCACAACAGCAACAGTCTCCTCATCCTGCAGCGGCTGACCGAGCGCGGCATTGAAATTCCCCCCGCCAACGCCAATGGACAGCCCGACCCAACCAGCAGCGAGAAAGCCATCGTCGAAGTGCAAATCCACTACATGGTTGGCAACCACGACTGGTATCTCAACCTTGATCATCCCGAATATGAGAGCCTGCGGCGTGAAATTATTGACAAAATGGGGTTAGCCAACCCACCCGGTCCCTTCCCCCACGACCCCGACGAATCGCCACGCCTGCAAGAAATTTACCGTTCGCACAACGTTTTTGCCCGCCACGGCGACATTTACGACAGCTTCAACTACAACCCCGAACTGGGGCGCGGTGCCGCCACCCTCGGCGATGCCATCGTTGTAGACCTTATCAACCGCTTTCCCGTTGCCATTTGGCAGCGCATGGGCGACGGCATCCCCACTTCCTTTTTGCACGGCCTCAACGAACTTGCCAACGTGCGCCCGTCGCTCATCGTCCCCGTGTGGGTAGATGGCCTCATTCGCCAGCACGATTTGGACAAGGCTACCAGCAAAAAGGTGAAGCTGATTTGGGACGACCTGGCCGACGAGCTGCTGGCACTTCCCTTTGTGCGCGACCAAGACACCTGGCTGCCGCTTGACAAGGTAGATTTTTTGCAGCTTACCCTGCGCTTCGCCGCCGGGATGACCTTTTCCACCGCTGCCGACGCCGTGCTGTTTATTCGCGACAAGGTGTGGGGAGGTGACTCCTCCTTTGCCAAGCGGGCTTTGGCCGAGAAAGCATTTACCAGCCAGGAGGCGCAGTACATTGTCTACGGCCATACGCACCATCCAGAAACGGTGCCGCTTTACACCACCATGCGCGACAACCACATTTTTGACCAGATTTACTTCAACTCCGGCACCTGGCACCCGTTCCACTCGATGACGATCCACAACCCGCTGGAAAAACGGTTTGTTCATTATCACACCATGACCTATCTTGCCTTTTTCCGCTATGACGAGCGGCGCGGTCAGCCGTTTGAAACATGGTCAGGCACGCTAGGGGTACGTGACTAGCGGCCTGTTGGAAAAAGAAAAGGGATGCGCGGATAACGCGGATCGGAGCGGGTTTTCGCGGATAACGAAAAATATTCCACACTTTAATTTAAGGAAAAACTATGCAAACAAAACGGTATTTTTTGGTCTTGTTCTTAACGTTGCTGCTGGCTGCCTGCGGTGGTGAGCAGGCAGCAGTTGAAGAAGCGGCACCGGCGGGAGAAGTTGGTGGGGCGGAAACGGCCGTTCCTGCTGAAGCCCCTGCCCCCGGCGTACCCAACAGCGACAGCGCCGGTTCACCCCAAACCTACACCATCATCCAGGACGAATCCGAAGTGCGCTTCACGCTAGGGGAAGAGCTGCGAGGCAACCCAACCACCGTCGTTGGCCGCAGCAACCAGATTAGCGGCAGCGTCGGGCTTGACCTCAGCCAGCCGGCCGCCGCCCAAATCAGCCCCATTGTCATTGACGCCGCCTCGCTTGCCACCGATGAAAACATGCGGAACCGCGCCATCGGTCGCTTTATTCTGGTCACAGGCAGCTACCCCGAAATCACCTTTACCCCCACCGGCCTCACGGGGCTGCCCGACAGCGTGACCATCGGCGAGCCGATCAGCTTTGACATCAGCGGAGATTTGGCGATTACCAACGTGACGCTGCCGGTGGTTTTTACGGCCACAGTAACGGCCGTTTCCGACACCCGTCTCGAAGGCCACGCCGAAACCACCATACAACGCGCCGACTATAACCTCGTCATCCCCAGCGTCCCCGCCGTTGCCAACGTCGCCGAAGCCATCCTGCTGGAAATTGATTTCGTGGCCGAAGCCAACTAGGCTTTGTCTTCCGTTTAGCCCTACCTTTTTATAGGAACAACCCATGAACCTACGCGATTGGCACCAGTTTGCCCTGCTGCTGGTTGATGTCCAGCACGACTTTTGGACAGCCGACATGGCGCAAAGCCACCCCCACTTTCCCGGCAACGTTGCCCAACTGCTCACCTTTTGCCGCGCCGAAGGGCTAGACACCATTCACCTCCGCGCCAGCTTCCAACCAGACCACTCCGACTGGATGGTGCGCTACAAATTACGCGACACCATCCCTTGCGTTGAAGGAACGGCCGGTTTTGCCACCCTCCCCTTTGCCAGCGAACAGCCCGGCGAGCCAGTTTTTGCCAAACAAACCTTCGACGGCTTCCACAACCCCGCCCTGCTCGCCCACCTCCACGCCCACGGCAAACGGTTTGTCCTCGTTGCCGGCCTCATCACCTCCGTCTGCGTCTTCCTCACCGCCGCCTCCGCCGCCCAGCGCGGCTTCCTCACCGCCATCATCGAAGATTGCAGTGCCGACCGTTCCGACATGCACACCCATGTTCTGGACAACTACCCCTTTATCTTTGAGCGCACCACCCTCGGCGACCTTCCCGCCCAGCACAAAACATGGTGCGCCCAGCTCGCCCAGTTGCCCTCATGACCACGCCATCCCCCCTGCAAGCCGCCGCTGCCTTTCTGGAAGCATTTGACAACCTTGATTGGGAGCCATTCAGCCGCGCCATCGCCCCCGATGCCACCATCTTTATGCCCTTTGCCAACGTCATCCGGCGGCTGGACGGTCATGAGCAAATTGCGGCCGTGTTTCAGCCGTTTTTTGCCCAGGTGCGCCAGCAGCGTCCCGGTCCCCCTTACCTCAACCTACACCCGCTTGATCTCACCTGCCAGCAGTCAGGCCACCTTGCCCTTGTCACCTTCCATCTCGACGACGGCCCCATTTGGTGCCGCCGTACCCTCATTTTTGAGCAGCGGCAGGGACAATGGCTGCTCATCCATCTGCACGCCTCCAACATGCCCACCATCCCAACCCCATCATGACATGAGAGGTTGTTGAGTACCAAGCTGTAGCACCATAATCTCCGTACAATACGGGTTATGTAGAGTAGGTCTTCAGCAAATAGCGTGCGGTTCAGAAGCAGCATTCTGTTGCGGAACAAGTAACAAGTGGCAAGTAACAAGTCACCTCCCAACAGCCACTTGCCACTTGTAACTTGCCACCTGCCGTCCAGCACACTATTCAATGTTGATCCTGTATTGTTAGCACATAAGGAATGGTGTATTGGTTATGTTTTACTCGAATCGTATTGGCTGGCTGTTGGCGGTTATGGGCGTTTTTCTATTTGTTTTCCTTGCCCCCGGCACCCACGGCCAAACAAACACCACCGTCTACCTTCCCCTCGTCCGCACCGCCAACAGCAACCCCATTCACCAGGGCATTGCCACCTTCTACGATGCCAACGGTGATGGTTCCTGCCTGTTTGGCTCCTCGCCCAATGACCTGATGGTGGCGGCCATGAATGAGGATGAATACAACAACGCCGCTGTTTGCGGCTCCTATGTCCACGTGATTGGCCCCAAGGGCAGCGTGACTGTCCGCATTGTGGATTTATGCCCCGGCTGCCGCGCCGGGCATCTTGACCTCAGTGCCGAAGCGTTTGCCCACATTGCCGACCCCGTTCAGGGGATTGTGCCGATTAGCTGGCAAGTGATTAGCCCGCCGCTCAACGAGCCAATTGTTTATCAGTTTAAGCAGGGGAGTAACCAGTGGTGGACGGCCGTTCAGCTTCGCAACCACCGCAACCCCATCGCCAAATTTGAATACCAGCTCCCCAACGGCCAATGGGTCAACGTTCCCCGCACCAGCTACAACTACTTTGTCCAAACCAACCCCGGCATGGGGCCTGGCCCCTACACCTTCCGCGTCACCGACAGCTACGGCAACGTTCTCAGCGACAGCGGCATCCCGCACGTGGAAAATGGCACCGTCAACGGCAGTGCCCAATTCCCGCCGGGGCCTTAAGCACCTGAGATTGGGGATTGGAGATTGGGGATTGGTGAAGGTTCATAATCTCCAACCTCTAATCTCTAATCTCTCCAGGCATCACTGCCCACTGCGAATTTGTTCGTAAAGCTGGCTAGTTTCAGGATCAGGCTCAACATCCAGCTCTTGCTGGAGGGCGGCGGCGCAGGTGTGGTATTGACGTAGCGCCAGGTTGCGCTGCCCCTGCTGCCCATAGCAGGCCATCAGCCAGCGGTGGGCTTGTTCGTGACAGGGGTCAACAACCAGCAGCTTTTGCGCGGCGGCGATACATTGGCCGTAGGCTTGCTGCGCCAGATGGTATTGGCAAAGATGCTGCAAAAGCTGGATGTACTGCACGCTAAGATGTTCCCGTTCCAGGCTGGCCCACGTCTCGTAGCGATCCTCACTGAGGAATTCGCCGTGGTAGAGGGCTTCGGCGGCGTGGTAGGCAGAAACGGCCGTTTGCCAATCCCCCACCTGCCGCGCCCGATCCCCCTGTGTCACTTGCGCCATAAACGCCTCCACATCAACCCAAATCACCATATCGGAGTTCAGTCGGTAGGCATTGTCCTGAAACACAATGTGAGAAAAATCGCCGTAGCCATCGCGCAGTGCCTTTCGCAGCCCGTAAATGGCAACGTTGAGGTTGTTACGAGCAGAATCGGCGGTTGAATCAGGCCAGAAGGTATCCATGAGTACCTCCTTGGCAACGGGGCGGTGACGATGCAGCAGCAAATATTTGAGAATGGCCTTGCCCTTGCTGCTGGGCCACTCTTGCACCGGCTGGTCGTCCTGATACAGGCGGAATTCGCCGAGCATATAGACAACCAGGGTGGGGTGGCTGTGGTCAGGGGTGGGAATGGGCTGGGGAATGGCCGGGGGTGCAGGTGGCAGCGGTGGAGTGGGCGGAGAAACGGCCGTTTCTTCCCCCTCCACCATTTGCAACAGCGTCACCAACTGCTGCTCTTGCAGCCGCTGCTGCTGCTCTAACTGCCCCAACACCTGCCGCTGGGTCGCAATCATCTGTTCGTTGTGCTGGCAGGCATGGCACAACTGCACAGCTACCGACAACAGCGGCGAAACGGCCGTTTTCAGATTACCATCTAATTGCTGAAGTGTGGCAACAAGTTGGCTGTATTGTCCACTGGCAACTAAATGGGCGACAGACACACCCAGTTTGGCGAAGCCCGACGCACCCAACATCAGGCCGGTTTCACCTTCCACAACATACTCCTGCCAACAAACCAATACACCAGGGCGGCAAGACAGACGCTTTTGCCCTATCTAGTAGACGGCCAGATAACAACAAAAATTTCCCGAATCGCGGGCATCATAGCTTTAAGACGGCTAATTTGAGATGGGGGAAGGGTACTAAACGGCCGTTAATTGGCCGCTAACTCATGGCAGATAGGAAAAATAGTGGGACACCGCCTGGTGAACCATAGCCTGTTTACGGCCTCTCCCTTCGCAAGTGGCCGCGACAGACCTCTTTTTAGGCTATAGTATGCACCAAAACCGTGCCTTTTTCCGGTCACAATGTACCGCTTTGGGCAGGTCAACCTACTGAAACCGGTAGGATTTATGCCGAGTTTATGGTGAAAGAGCGATGATTGTGGCGAATTAACAATGTAATCGGGCAAAGATGGAGATTGGGAGATTAAGAGATTGGGAGATTGAACCCGGCTAATCTCTCAATCTCTCAATCTCGATATTCGCTTACCCGCCTGGTTTGTAAACACACAAGAATCCCCGGCTATTAATCCCCCCGGCGCACAATTGGCAAGTAAGTGGCGGTTTGGGCAGGAACGGCCGTTGCCAGCCCCGACGAATTCCCATTCAAGTCAGTGGCAACGGCCGTAATCATGGCGGCCGGCCACGGGTTGGGGTTGGTGAAGCGAAAACGGCCGTTTTCATCGGCCACCGTCTGCCCCACAAAAAACCGCGCCTGGTCGGCTGTGTCGGCGTAAATTTCGAGGGTGGCATCGGGAACGGCCGTTCCCACCACCACCCCCCGCACCACACTCGTCAGCTTCGGCGGCGCAATGTCGTCGTTGGCATCACTCGTCGTCGCAATCCCCGCCACCCCATTGCCATAAATGCTGCTCTCCCGCCAACTGTTGCCCCGCGTCTCTACCCCGTTGGCCCGAATCCCATGCTCCCCATTGCCATAAGCACTGTTGCCCTGCATCTGGTTATCCTGCGCCCCGTCGGTCAAATAAAACCCATGACGGCCATTGCTATAGCTTTCATTACTGGTAATGATCGTATTCACCGCCGAGCGCAAGTCAAAGCCATCTATCCCGTTTTCCCCCACAATGTTGTCGGCCAGCACATTGCCCGCCACCTGCGGCACCGCCGCTTCCCGCTCCGGCAAAAACGCCACCCCGGCGCGGTCATTCCGCAGCACCAAATTGCCGCGCAGCTCATTGCCATCCGATTTCACATAAATGCCGTTGTTGACATTGTTGCCCACAGCATTGCCAATGATTTGGTTATGATCGGCCGTTCCGCGCAGGTAAATGCCGTTGACGGTGTTGGTATACACGGCGTTGTCCACCACCAAATTGCCTTGGCTCGCTTCATCCAGCACAATGCCCTGCAAATTATTGTGGAAATTGTTGCGGCGAATCGTGTTGTCATTGGAGCCACGCACCCGCAGCCCATACCCCTCATTGTCCCGCGCCTCGTTGTCTTCCAGCACATTGTTGACGCTGGGTGCCTGCACCACATCGCTGCTGGGCGAACCAGGATCCAGCATAAAGCCGTGGGCCAAATTGTCGCCGGGGTCGCTGTTTTCATAGGCCACGTTGCGGCGAAAAACAAAGTTGAAGCAGCCGCGTGAAATGATAAAGCCGTGGCTGCCGTTGTGATAGGCAAAGTTGTCTTCCACCACCACGTCGTGGGTGTAGTCGTGGGGGTCAAAACCATAGCGGATGTTGTCGCGGAAGGTATTGCCGCGAAAGGTCATCTGGCTGGCCTGATGGGTGTAAATGCCGTAATAGTTGTGGTGGAAGGTGCTGCCCTCCACGTCGCCCGTCACACGGCTGCGAAGCACATCGGGCTGGGCGGGGTCGTTGACATCGCGCCAGGCCACGCCATAGCTTTCGCTGCCGCTCCACCCCAAGTAGCTTACTTCGCTGTGGCGAATGTCGAGCCGGGCGTTGCCCCGCGCCAAAATGTAGGCGCGGCCGTCGCTGTCATTTTCGTCTACGGTTTGGAGGGTGGGGTTCCAGGAGGAAACGGCCGTTTCTCCCAACACCAACACCCCATCATTCGTCCGCAAATAGACAAACCCTGTTTCATCACTCCGCAGCCGCAACGCCGCCGCCCCGCTGCCCCCCGTAATCCCCAGCGTCGTCGCCTCGCCCACCAGCAAATTGGCGTGCAGCAGCCACACCCCCTGCCCCAAATTTTCCAGCAACCCCGCATCACCCCCCAACAGCGTTTGAATTTCAGGGATAGTCGTGGTCTCCCCCGCCCCATCCACAAAAATCGTCGTCAACCCATTCTCATCCAACCCCACCCTCACAGCCATCTGCGGAGCCGCCATTACCCTCCCCGGCAACCACAAAACCAATAACCCTAACAGCCATGCTCGTTTCATCTGCTTTTCCTTATAAGTTTGCTACCTCTGTCTAAACCATTACACAACCAGTACATTTTATATGCTCCTGTTCGCCTCGCAAAACCGTCTCCACTATAATCCAGTCATGCTAAACCATGATTTCCCATTTTCCTTACCTTTCCGCGTGCGCTTTGCCGAAGTAGACATTCAGGGCATTGTTTTTAACGCCCACTACATGACCTACTTCGACACCGCCATCACCGAATATCTGCGCCACTGCAACCTACCCTACGCCGTCCTCAAGGAAAGTGGCAACGACTTTCATCTGGTCAAGGCCACCCTGGAGTATAAAGCACCGCTTTACTCCGACGATTTGTTTACGGTGGGGGTGCGCGTGGGGCGCATCGGGCGCAGCTCTGTCACCTTTGAGCTTGCCATCTTCCGCGATGGGGAAACAACCCCCTGCAACACCGGGGAAATCATTTGGGTTTATGCCGATATGACAACGCACAAATCGGTTGCCATTTCCGACGAAATGCGAGGCATGTTGCTGGGCGGCAGTAAATAACCAATAACCAATAACAAGTGGCACACCGTTGTTACTGGTTATTGGTTATTTCTAACTTCCCATGAATTGGTTGCGAATGACAAGCGGACGCAGTGGTGTCTATGCCATTGAGGAGCCAGGGCATGTGGTGTTTTATTTGGTTAACGGCCGTTTCCACACCACCCTCATAGACACCGGCATGGGTTTCACCAGCCTGCGACGCGAACTCCGCTCCCTGCTGCGCCCCAGCGTCACCGTCCTCAACACCCACTGGCACTACGACCACATCGGCGGCAACCACGAATTTGAGCAAATCGGCATCAGTGCCGTTGAAGCTAACCTCATCAGCCTTGCGTTGCCCAACAGCGTGCTGCAAACCATCTGCCTAAAGCCAGCCCTGGCCGATGGCACCCCCCTGCCCCCCGACCTCGACCACGCCAGCTACCACATCCCCGCCACCCGCCCCAGCTTCACCATCGCCGAAGGCGACCTCATTGACCTGGGCGACGGGCGCACGTTGGAAGCCATCGCCACCCCCGGCCATTCACGCGGCAGCCTTTCCTTTTTTGACGATCAAACGGGCGACCTGTTTTTAGGCGATCTCGTCTACCAAAGCGACATTTACTGGCAGTTTGCCGAATCCGATCTGGATGAGGCTATCAGCTCACTGCAAAAGCTGCTGGCGCGGCAAAGCGATTTTCGCCGCCTGTGGCCGTGCCACGGCCCCTACCCCTTGCCGCCCACCTTCCTGCAAACGGCACTCGATGCCGCCCAAACCGTGCGCGACGGCGCTCCGCCAACGGCCGTTATTCCCGCCTTTGGCAGCCACTGCCGCGTCCATCAATTTGTTGGTTTCCAAATCTGGACAAAACTCCCCGGCGAAACGGGGGCAGATTTGGTGAAATTATTTTCAATCTTAAAGGAGTAGTTTGAGATTGGAGATTGGAGAGTAGAGATTGGTCGCTTCGCTAGTGCCAATCTCCACTCTCCAATCTCTAATCTCCAATCAGTAACATGGGAACAATTAATCTTGTAACCGAAATACCCGGCCCCAAAAGCCTGGACATGGTGCGGCGGCGTGAAGCGGCCACGGGTGCGGGCGCGGCCAAGCTAACGCAGGTGGCGGTGGAGAAAGCACGCGGTGCGGCCGTCATGGATGTGGATGGCAACACGCTGCTTGATTTTGCGGGTGGCATTGGGGTGCTGGCGGTGGGCCACTGCCCGCCCGACATCGTGGCGGCGCTGCAGCAGCAGGCGGCGGATATGATTCACCTCTGTGCCATTGTCGGCACGTATGAGTCGTTTGTTCGCACGGCGGAGCTGCTGAATGAGGTGGCGCCTGGCCCCAGCCGCAAAAAGACGGTGCTGTTGAACAGTGGGGCAGAGGCGGTGGAAACGGCCGTTAAAATTGCACGCTACTACACCGGCCGGCCCGGCATCGTCGTCTTTGAAGGCGCCTACCACGGCCGCACCAACATGACACTTGCCATGACCAGCAAATACGGCCTCTTCAAAAAGAAGTTCGGCCCCTTTGCCCCCGAAGTCTATCGGCTCCCCTTCCCCAACCTCTACCGCAAACCCGACGAAATGAGCGACGAAGGCTACATCGAGTTTTGCATCAAGCAGCTTGAAAACGCCATGATCGCCCAGATTGACCCGTCACAAATTGCTGCCATTGTGGTGGAGCCGGTGCAGGGTGAAGGTGGCTTCATCCCCACGCCTCCCCGCTTCATGCACCGCATCCGCGAGCTTTGCACCGAACACGGCATCGTGATGGTGGCCGATGAAATCCAGTCCGGCTTTGGCCGTACCGGCAAGATGTTTGCCATTGAGCATTACGGCATTGAACCAGACCTGATCACCACCGCCAAGTCGCTGGCGGCCGGGATGCCGCTGTCGGCGGTGGTGGGCAAGGCGGAGATTGTGGACGCGCCCCACCCCGGCGGGCTGGGCGGCACCTACAGCGGCAACCCGCTTTCCTGCGTGGCCGCCATTGGCGCCATTGAAATGATTCGCCAGCCGGAATTTTTGGCGCGGGCGAACGAGGTGGGCAAGCGGTTGCGGGGGCATCTGGAGCAAATTCAGCGGGAATTCCCCAACCTGGTGGGGGATGTGCGCGGGCTGGGGCCGATGTTGGCGATGGAACTGGTGCAAGACCCGGCTGCCAAAACGCCAAATATGGACGCAACGGCGCGGGTGACGCAGGAGACGCTGAAGCGGGGGCTGATTACGATCCGGGCAGGGCTGTATAGCAACTGTGTGCGTTTGCTGCCGCCGCTGAATATTTCGGATGCTGAGATTGATGAGGCGATGGGAATTTTGAAAACGGCCGTTTCCGTCGTCGCCACAGGATAACCGTTTATTTTGTGTGGGCAGGTTCGTCAACTTGCCCACACACCACAACCTCATGAATGAGATAAAAATTATCAACCTTCTGCCAGAACACGCCGAGGCGTTAGCCCAACTACAAATAGATTGTTTTGCCACCATGCACCCCAGCGAGCGCATCAGTGCCGCCCAGTTTCGCCATCACTATAAGCTATTTCCCGAAGGCAATTTCGTTGCGCTGGATGGCGACCGGGTTGTGGGGCTTGGCTCCGGCTTTTTTATCAACTTCGATTTTGACGATGCCGACCATACCTTTAGCGACATTATTGATAACGGCTGGTACAACAACCATGATCCCAATGGAGCCTATTATTATGGAGCCGATATTAGTGTTCATCCATCTATGCGTGGGCGCGGAATCGGCCGTTTGCTGTATGAAACCCGCAAAGCTGTGGTAAAAGCCTATAACAAAAAGGGGATTGTTGCCGGGGGGCTGCTGCCAGGCTTCGCCAAACACAAAGGAATCATGACGGTTCAAACGTATGTCGAAAAGGTGATTGCTGGTGAGCTATATGACGGTACGCTCAGCTTCCAGCTTCACAACGGCTTTGTCGTGCGCAAACTACTGCAAAACTATGTTATTGACACGGCCTCTGACAATTGGGCAACGTTGATTGAATGGGTGAATCCAGATTACCAACCCTCCTAAAAAGGGAGAAGCCCCCGGAGGGGATTCCGGGGGCTTCGTACCTGAGAGCCAAAGGAGGACTTTGTTGAGAGGGGGGAATGTGTTGTTGATTTGGATCATAGGATTAAAACATTAAAATTTCCATTACAATCACAGTTCTTAAGAAATCGTTGATTAATCGTTTAGAAAAACTCGGTTTTGTTTAAGCGGTAACCACTACCATGGCAAATCCCCTGGCATGTGACCCCGGTTTTTGCCCATCTCTTGATGAAGTCGCAACTTTGTGCCATGATCCAGGCTCATGATGACCAGCACAAACAACACCATAATTGAATCTCTGGCGGTAACGCTTTTTGAGATTGGAGCCATTCGCTTTGGAAAATTCAAGCTCCACAGCGGTGTCACTTCCAACATTTATCTCGATTTGCGCGTACTGGCCTCTTTTCCGCAGGCACTGCGTACCGTAACGGCCGCTTACCGCACTGTTCTCGACCGTTTGCAGTTTGATCTACTGGCGGCCACCCCGCTGGCCGGGCTGCCGCTTGGCACGGCCCTTTGCCTCGACATGGACAAACCGCTCATCTACCCGCGCAAAACGGCCAAGAGCTATGGCACGGGCAAGGGAATTGAGGGGGTGTGGGCGGTGGGACAAACGGCCGTTGTCGTAGACGACCTCGTAACCTCCGGCGACAGCATCCTGCAAACCATCGTCACCCTCAAAGTCGCCGGACTACAGGTAAACGAAGCCATCGTCCTCATTGACCGCGAACAAGGCGGTGTCCACAACATCGCCGAACAAGGCTACAAACTTCACTGCGTTGCCACCATCAGCCAACTGCTAAGCGTGCTGGAAGAAAAAGAGCTGGTTAGTGCCAAACAAGTTGCCAAGGCGCTCAAATCGCTTCAACCAGGTGAATAGAGATTGGGGGTTAGAGATGGCTAATCTCTAATCTTCAATCTCCAACCCCCATGTCGCTTCTGCCTGACTACGCCCCGCTTTACAAGCAACTTGCCGCCACACCGCTGGCTGGCTGGGTTGAAACGGTAAAAACGGCCGTTTCCACCACCCTCAACAACCACGGCAAACTCCCCCAATGGCAAGCCGCCCTCGGCGCCCTGCCCGTTCTCATCCCCAGTCACCTCGATTTGCGCCACAGCATTACCGTTGGCACCGCTGCCGATGCCAGTGCCAGCCAACAGCAACAGCTAGAAACCGCCCTGCGTGTTTTCCAGCCCTGGCGCAAAGGGCCATTTCATCTGTACGGTCTCCACCTGGACACCGAATGGCGTTCGGATTGGAAATGGGAGCGGGTGCTGGCGGCGGGGGTTGAATTAAACGGCCGTTTCATCCTCGACGTGGGCAGCGGCAACGGTTACTATGGCTGGCGCATGGTTGGAGCCGGGGCGCGGCTGGTGCTGGGTCTCGACCCCTTTCCCCTCTACGTCATGCAATACGCCGCCCTTGCCCAGCTCATTGGCTCCCAGCCCAACTACGTTTTGCCACTGGGGATTGAAAGCTTGCCCGATAGCACACAGGCTTTCGACACCGTGTTCTCAATGGGTGTTCTCTACCACCGCCGCTCCCCCTTTGACCATTTGCTCACGCTGCGGCAGGCACTGCGGCCAGGCGGCGAACTGGTGCTGGAAACGCTGGTCATTGACGGCGGCCTGGGCGAGGTGCTGGTGCCAGAAGGGCGCTATGCCCAAATGAACAACGTTTGGTTTATCCCCAGCCCCCCCACCCTGCTTTCCTGGCTGCGCAAAGCGGGCTTTGCCAACCCACGCCTCCATGATGTAGCTCTGACCACGCCGGCCGAACAGCGCACCACACCCTGGATGACCTTCCAATCCCTGCCCGATTTCCTCGACCCCCGCGACCCGACCCTGACGATTGAAGGGTATCCGGCACCCAAACGGGCGTTAATAACGGCCGTTATCTAAAAGTTACACAGAGCCTCACAGAGAAGATACAGAGAAACACAGAGAAGAAATGATCTGGTTTCTCCTTGCTCTCTCTGTGAAACTCTTTCCTGACTCTGTGTAACTCTGTGTCATTTCCTGGTTTTGTACCTAGCCGGCCGCACCCTCCGCAGCAACGGCCGTTAAATACCGTGAAACGGCCGTTTCATTCTCGTCAAACTGCAGCACCACCTTCGCCCCCTTATCGGCCTCAATCCGCCGCACCAGCCCCGCCTGCGCCGCCACGCCCAGCAGTTGCCGCAGTTCAAAGTTAGAAACTGCAACCCCCTCCTCGTCGCGCAGCCGCAAACAGTGACGAATTAGTTCGGAAAGTTCAGCCGGGTATTCGTAGCGACGCAGTGCCTTCAGGAAAAAGGTGGCGGGCGTTAAATCGGTGGCCGTGGCCGCTTGCTCCACCACCCCATCCAACGCATGTTCGGCGGTCGGCTGTTCATCCACTGGCACAATAGGCTCTGCAACCAGTTCTGCCACCGGCTCCGCCAACGGTTCAACATCGGGAACCGCTTCAACCACAGATTCCACGGTCGGTTCAGGAATTTCGACCTCATCGCCCTCAAACCCAGCTTCGGCTTTGGCCGGAGCCACGTCAGCCAACTGCCGCACGTGAACTTGCCCAAACGGCCGTTTCTTCTCCCCCTTCTCCTCACCATTCACCGCCCGCCCCAAATGAATCTCCGTTTGCACCCCCTTGCCCTGCAGCCGCACCAGCCCCTTGGTCTGCGCCGCCCGCGCAAACTCGGTAAAGTGGGTAAATTTTTCCCCAGTGCCATTATCGAGCAGTTTCTCATTAAAGGCTGGCTCCATGCTGCGAATCACCCCCTTAATAGAACCCGCCCGCAGCGATTTATTTTCCGCCCGCGACTTCTGAATGGCTTTAACCAGCAAATCAAAGGCTTCATCAAGCGTGAAGGGCTGGTTAGGAGCCGGGGCGGGAGGTGGGGGAGAAACGGCCGTTTTCTTCTCTTCCTTCGGCTGCTCACGCGGCGGCTCCTTCACAGGTTCCGCTTCCGGCACCGTACCCGGCAAATAAACCATGTTTACCGTACCAGTTGTCTTCAACTGCACATACCCCAACCGCTGCGCCTCCAGAATAAAATCCTTAAATTTGCGAAACGGCCGTCCGGAAGCCGCCTTATGCTGCGTTTCATCAAAACCATCCAGCAGTTCACCCATCGAATGCTTCACACGCGGCAGCACAGGGTCTTGCTTTTGCGACGCCAGTTGCTTCACCACCCGCACCAGCACATCATAAATATTTTCGTCTTCCCGCTTCTCAGCAACATCATCATCCAAAATCTGGTGATAAAAAATAAAATCATCCACCGCCTGCTGCAAATAAGGCGACGTCGTTCCCTTCACCCCCAGCGCCACCACCTGTTTGCCATACCGCCGCAGCGCATTGGCAAGCGGAATAAAATCCTTGTCACCCGTCAAGATAACAAAAACAGTGACATGAGGGCGAGTATGAACCAGCTCAATCGCCTCAATGGCTAAATGAATATCTACCGCATTTTTGCGCGTCACCGTCTCCTGGTTGTTATAAAAATAAGACGGCACATAAACGGGGTCAAAGCCGCTGGCTTGCAGCGGCGGGATCACGGGCGTGTGGCGGCTCCAGTTTGCGTAGGCTCGCGCCATCACCACCCGACCATACTCCTGGCACTTGTCCATCAGTGCCTCAAAGTTGGGGTTTTCATTAAATTCCTGACGCAGCGAATAAGCAATATTTTCAAAATCAAAAAATACCGCCACATCCGCACGGTTTTCCACAATCATGCAGGCTCTCCTACTCTGGATAATATCCGGTCGTAGCCGAGGATTCCAATCCTCGCTCTGTCTACTTTGTCTATATTAAACGCTTGTACAATCGCCTGAACAGCACGATGACTACAAGCAGCGTACAGTTCACAGTATAATTGATTTTATCACTTTATGCAGGTAGTTTAACAAGATGAACCAATACGAAAATACAACCATAACCACCCTTCCTGAACACGGCCTCTGCTTTGTTTGCGGGCAGCAAAACCCAAACGGCATGGGCATCACCTGGTACACCCGCCCTGATGACCAACATGGGCTTGTTTTATTTAGCAATTTTGCCTTTACGCTGACGCAGCAAGGCCCGCCCGGTCATGCTCACGGGGGTGCCAGTGCCGCTGTGTTGGATGAAGCTATGGGAGCTGTGTGCTGGCAAACGGGGCTACAGGTGCTGCTGGCAAATCTCAATCTGGATTACCATTTGCCGGTGCCTCTGGACACGACCCTGCGGCTGGAAGCGTGGGTAGACCGGATCGCCGGCCGAAAAGCGTTCGCCAAAAGCCATTTGCTGCTGTCAACGGGAGAAACGGCCGTTTCCGGCACCGGTCTCTACATCCACAGCCCCAAACTGTTCGACGGCAGCCGCTTTCACGTGCTGCACGGCAACCAGCCATAAAAGGCAGGTAGCAGGTGGTGGTGGTCAATGTCACTTGCCACTTGTTACTTGCCACTTGTTACCTGTTACCTGCCCACAACAGCCAACTCAACCGGCAAATAAACCACATCCCCCCCCTCCGCCGTTGTCAGCCGCTGGCCGGTGCTCGGGTCATATAGCCCAACCTCAACAACGGCCGTTCCCGTATACCCCCCCTCACGGAATACCATCTCATGTCGATCTACCAAAAACTCCCCCGCCACCCAGCCCGTCGTCGGACGACGGCCGTTTAGCGGCGGCGCATCATGCTGCCCAATCAGCCGCCCGTCAGCCGCCAGCAGGTGGGCAAAAACGGTGTAATCGGCGGTAATTCCCGTCGCCAGCGACTCCCAGTACAGCGTCAGCGGCACCGTTTCATCGGCGGTAAATGTGGTGGCCGCTAAATCGTATCCTATCAGCCGCGCCACGTTGCCAAATACGACATCCAGCGGCCGGGTTGGCTGCAGCGGCGTAAACAGATGCTCATTGGCGTTGATCGGTAGCTGGCCGAGCAAAACGGCCGTTTTTCCCTCCTGTAGCAGCACCACATCTACTGACTCACTGACCGTTGGCGGCACCGTCAGCCGCTGCTGCACCACCGCCACCTCCCCGGCTCGCCACTGCGCCAGCGGATACGCGGGCGGCAATGCCGGGGCATCAGCCACCACCACCCCATCTTGCCACAAAGCCAGCCGCAGTTCCCCCACCGCCGGAGCCGCCATCTCGCTTTCCCAGCGCAGCCCCAGCAGCAGCGATTGGCCTGGCTGAACGGCCGTTTGTGGCAGCACCACCCCCGTTAGCACCAACCCATCAGCCCGCCACACCGGTTCCACCTGCGCCGCCACCGCCGCCGCTACCCCATACGGGCTGGCTGCCCCCGGCACGGCGGCTGGCTGCACCACCACGCTGCCCAACGCAAGCTGCTGCCCCTGCGGCGCATCCTGCTCATCCAGCACATTCAGCGGACGCACCACCCCTTCCTCGGTGGCATACAAACCAAGCTGCATCTGGTACACCTGCGGCGGCGTGCCGGGGGCAATAGGCAGCAGGTGATAGGTAGTGACAATTTGCCCAGCTTGCCACTGCTCGGTGGGGCGACCCATCGCATCCAGCAGCAGTTGGTCGGCACTGCCCACCACCACACCTGCCTCATCCTGCAGCCGCAGCGCCACGCTGAGTCGCCGGGGGGTGGCCTGGCGCAGTTGCCACTGCAAGGCTAGGGTCACAGCCTGGTCGGCGGGAGGTTCCAGCCACAGTTTTTGGAGATCGAGGGCGGGGAAACGGCCGTTTATCCCCACCATTTCCGGCTGCACCACCCTCCGATCCAGCCGGTAGCCACGTACCACCACCTTGTGCAAGGGCTGCTCCGTTTGCAGCCTGCCCGCACTTTCCAGCAAAAATGGCACCGTCTGCTGCCAATCCAGCGTCCCCAGCGCATAATCCAGCACATAGACCATCTGCCCCGGCCGCGTCCAGCCCGCCCAGCTTGCCCACGGCACCGTCCCACTGTCCAGCCCCGGCATCACCACCTGCGCTACCCCGTCATACTCAAACGGCAGCGACCAATCGGTGTCAGGCACAACAATCAAATCCCCCGGCTGCGCTACCGTTTCCAAATACGCCGCCGCCCCGCGCACATCATCCTTGGCGATAGCGGGGTCGAAGAAGTAGCGGCCGGTGCCCCATAAGGATAGGGCGGTTAGGAGAAGCAATAGGGGAATGGTGAGGGCGCGGGGAGTGGGGAGTGGGGGGTGGGGAGGTGCGTTTGTGTCTCCCCACACGGCTTGTGCCAGCAGCGGCCACAGAACGATGGCGTAGATGATGACGTAGCGCGGGTGGGAAAAGGAGCGCACGCTCCACAGTACAAAGGCCGAGAGCAAGGGGAGCAGCCAAGCGAGCAGCAGAGCCAGGCTGGTTTGGCGTGTGGCGGGCTGCCACAAACGCCACAGCAGCAAAGCTGCCAGCAGCAGTGCCGCCAGCAGTAAACCCCACCAAATGAATTCGCGGCCAAAGGCGGCCGGCCGACCAGTGAGCATAAAGCCCCACACTTGCCCAATCAAAGCAGGCACGGGGATGGGGTCGGTGGTGTGGGTGCCAACCTGGAGGTAGTTACGAACGGCCGTTAAATTCCACACCACCGCCCCATACCACGGCAGCGTCGCCGCCCCCGTCACCACGCTCACCTCCAGCCAGCGGCGCAATGCTTGCCGCTGCGGCCACAAACACCACAGCAGCCACAGGTTCACATAAACAACGCCAAAAGCAACCACGTAATGCAGATGAAGGGCAAGCCATTCCAACAATCCCAAAGCCGCCCAGGGCAGCCAGCGACGCGGAGGGCGGCTGGCGATCTGCTGCGCCACGCCCAGCAGCCCCAGGTATACGGCAGGAAGTAAGGCGTAAACGCGCATTTCCTGGGCGTAGAGGATGCCAAGCGGGGAAATGATGAGGAGCAAAACGGCCGTCCACACCCGTCGGTCTGACCGCCCAAACCAGCGGCTGGCAGCGGCGTAGAGGGTGGCAACTTGCAGCAGGCTGGCGAGGGTGGAGAAATAACGGCCGTTAAACACCCCCACCCCTACCAACTGGCTCCACCCCTTCAACAGCAAAAAATAGAGCGGCGGGTGAATATTATTGAGCCGGTCTGCCAGCAAATCGGGAATTGGAATGGTTGCCAGATGCAAGCTAATGCCTTCATCCCACCACAAGCTTTGCTGCGGCAGCCAGGCAAGGCGCACGGCAAAAGCCAGCAGCAACAGCAAAACAGCGTAACGGCGAACAGACATCTTCCCGATATTCCAAATAAAAAAACGGTAGGCGATTGGCCTACCGTTTTGCTTGTGCTCCTCAGGTTGGACTCGAACCAACAACCCTGCGGTTAACAGCCGCATGCTCTGCCATTGAGCTACTGAGGATTGACAACGGGTGGAATTATATCAAATCAGGAAGGGGTGTCAAGATGTTTTTTTGCGAAAAAACAGGATCAAGTGATAGCAAATTGTTGTTTGTGCATCCAGTCACGAATGCGGTCAAACTCTTTTTCCACCTGCATCATCACCAGTTCAGCACCGCTCAGTTCGCCACGCTCACCCATTAGCTCTAACTCATAACACAAATCGGCAAACGACATGGCAGAAATGCTGGAGCCGCTGCCGCGTAAACGGTGTGCCAGATGATGAACGGCCGTTGCGTCATGCCCATGTACCGCTTGTTGTAGCCGCCGCATCGAAGAAGGCGTTTCTTCCACAAACATCAGCAGCAATTCTCCCAGCAGATCAACTGTGTCCTCCCCCATCACCTCTTCAAAACCACGCACGTCAATGGGTTCCCCCGTGCGCGGCACATGGCTCATCGCCACATTGGTCAACAAGGGCTGCGAATCAGCCAAAGCCGACACCAATTCCTCAATTTTGAACGGCTTGCTGATATAGGCATCCATGCCAGCTTCCAAATAGGCCCGTCGCTGCCGCGCCATCGCATTGGCCGTGAGTGCCACAATACGCGGCTGCCGTTCAGCCGGAAACTCGCTGCGAATGATTTGGGTTGCTTCCACGCCATCCATCTCTGGCATCTGCACATCCATCAGCACCACATCATATGGCTGGTTGCGCAAGGCATCAATGGCTTCACGGCCGTTTAGCACCACATCGGCCCGGTAGCCAATACGGCGCAGCATCTGCTTGGCAACTTTCTGGTTGATGAGGTTGTCTTCGGCCAGCAAAATACGCAGTGGGTGCATTCGCCCCATTTGGGCATCAATCACCACGGGCTGATCGCTAGGCATGGCGGCCGGCTTGTCCACCACCGGCACACGCACCGTAAAGTGAAAGGTGGAGCCGCGCCCCACTTCGCTATCAACCCAAATACTCCCGCCCATCAGCTCAATCAGCCGCTTGCAAATGGTAAGCCCTAAACCCGTGCCGCCATATTTGCGCGTGGTCGAGGCATCTGCCTGGGAAAACGGCTGGAAGAGGCGGTTTAAGCGTTCCGCCGGAATGCCTAACCCGGTATCTTCAACCAGAAAATGGAGTTCGGCCTGGCTGTCAATGAGGGAGCGTAATTCAACCCGCACCGCAACATGCCCTTTATGGGTAAATTTAATGGCATTGTTGATCAGGTTGATCATCACCTGCAGTAATCGCGTCGGATCGGCTTCAATAAAGGGCGGAACGCCGTCACCCATTTGGTAGGTTAGCTGTAGCCGTTTTTCCCGCGCTTCCTGGCCAAGCAGGCTGGTGGCATCCTGCAGCACTTGCAGAATAGAAACCACCTGTTTTTCAAATTCAATCTTGCCTGCTTCAATCTTGGAGAAATCAAGAATATCGTTGATGATCACCAGAAGCGCGTTACCGCTGCGCCGCACCGTGTCTACAAAATCCATTTGGTGGGGCGTCAGATCTGTATCCAGCAGCAGCCCAGTGAGACCTATGACGGCGTTGAGGGGCGTGCGAATTTCGTGGCTCATATTTGCCAAAAAGTCGGCTTGGGATTGCGCCGCTTTTTCGGCGGCTTCCTTGGCAATCTGTAGCTCACGTGTGCGGTCACGCACGCGCTGTTCCAGCAGGTCGCGCTCAGTTTTGAGCGAGGCATATAATTCAGCGTTGCGCAACGCCTGGGCGGCAAGCGAGGCAAACCGTTCAGCCAGCACGACGTGCCGCTTGCTAAAAAAGCCGGCGGTGGAATGGGTATAAATTAGAATTGCTTTTTTGGCACCGATGCGAAGGGGAACGTAAAGAGCGGATATGGCTATGGAGCGGACAGCTTCTGGCTGGTTTTGCCACTCGGGCAGCTCTATGGTTCGGACGACAGCCAGGGTTTCGCCTTGCATAATTTGCTGGAAGTAGGGATGGGAATGCCAAACGGCCGTTGCAAACTGCGGGTGTGTAGACGCGACCACATCCAGGATATTGTCCCGTGACGACATCAGGGCAAAGGCATGTTCAAACCCCAACACAGGCTTTAGCACGGTCACAACCCCGGCCCAAATTTGCTCAACATTGAGCGCCTCGGTCATGACCCGTAACCCTTCCAGCAGGCGCTCATTTTCCTCAAGCGCTGCATCGGCATCTTGCTTCGCCCGCACCAATTCCTGGTACAGCTCACTGGCAATCTGGCTGGCCCGCGCCTCAGTCTGCCGATAAAGCTGCTGTGTCAGGTGCAGTTCTTGTTCTTGTTGCTGTAGTTGCCTACGTAGAACCTCAATATCAGAGGTGGCGGCCGGTCGTTCCATACTTCTAGTCGTTTGGAGCAGAAGACACACCAAGAATGTCGTTTACATTATCAACTAACACCTTCGGGGAAATTGGCTTGGTCAAATACCGGTTGGCACCTGCATCAATTCCTCGTTGGATAGCGTGTTTCTCTGTTTTGGCAGTGATGATAACAATAGGTAGTTCAGCCGTTTCTTCCTGGCTGCGGAGAGTAATACAAACATCATAGCCATTCATATGTGGCATCATGATGTCGAGTAACAGTAGATCGGGCTTTATTTCCTTGATCCGAGCTAGGGCCTCCAAGCCGTCGGCGGCTTCGTAGACTATATAGCCAGCTCGTTCCAAAATATGGCGAGCCAATCTCCTGATGATTTTATCGTCTTCGGCGACTAATACTGAGTAGTTCACACTTTCTCTCTTTTGTGTGTTATCCTGACTGACATTTGCCGTAATGTTTTAGGAAATAACAAGTCTCGTTTACAATTATAATCATGAAACCTTACAAATAATGTTTCTAAGGTTTAGATAGCGCATTCGCTGACAGGTTTGATTGGGAAGGTAAAGTGCTTACTGTTTTGCCATAGGCAATCCTTTGGTACAGAGTTTGCTCCATGCTCTGCTTGCTCATGGTTGAGGCGGTTGATATGCTTGAGCCGGCTCCTGGATAACTGGAAAACGGCCGTTCTTAGTGTAGACAAATGGGTCATTCGCGTCAATGTCATAATGCTAACCAGCGGCAATCCTTTTAGGCTATTAACCGCTAACGGTGCGTGATGCGCTATAAAGGCGAACAGGGGATTGGGCACTGCACCCCAATTCGTCACAACTCTATTGTAACAGCAGCCGTCATTTATGACCGCCTTTTATTAAAAATCAACGCTTTATTTTAAGATGACTTATTCACTCTTGCCCCGGTTTGTGGTTGACGCACTGGGGATTCAAACCAGTTATTATGAGGTGGGACATGGCAACGGCCGGCCGACCCTGCTGCTACATGGCATGTCCACTTCGGCCGACAGCTACCGGGAACTGCTGCACGAACTGGGCGACCGGCATTGGCTGGTGGCTCCCGACTTGCCCGGCTTTGGCTATAGCGCACACACGACCCCCTACACCATTCCCCACCTGGTCGAGTGGTTGGCGGCATTTTGCGATGTGCGCGGGTTTGACAGGGTGAATGTGGTGGGGCATTCGTTTGGCGGGCTACTGGCAACCAGTTTTGTGCTGGCCTATCCAGAAAACAACGAGCGCCTGCTTCTGAGCGCCCCGGCCATTATCAATCTCGACTACCCGGAGTTTTTGCTCAAGGCGGGTATTTCGCTGGGGCTGGTGGATTTGGGAACGGCCGTTAGTCAATCCCCGCTCTGGGTCAACCGCCAAATCAAGGTGCCATTCCACGACCCCGCCAGCATTGATAGCAGCATTTGGGAGCGCCGCCTGCGCGATTACGGCAACGCCCGCGCTACCGCCGATGTCATCAAAGCCGTGGCCGCCCACGACATTTGGCAAGCATTAGCGCGGCTGCACCATCCGCTGTGCATCATTTGGGGTGAAAACGACCCCATTTTACCCATTTCGGGCGCAGACGCTCTGGCCGGCCTGTTTCCTGAGGCACAAATCCACCGCTTTGCCAACTGCGGCCATGAACCTATGCTGGAGCAGCAGACGGCTTTTCATGCTGTCGCCGATCAATTTTTAAGCAAAGGATAGGGCGGAGGGGCAGGGAAGCAGGGGAACAGGGGTGAATCGCCTCTGCTCCCCTGCTCCTCCGCTCCCCTGCTTCTGCAAAAGATACCATGAACCGTGTCATTTCCGTTTTCGGCAGTTCTGCCCCCAAACCGGGCAGCGCAGCCTATGAGGAAGCGTATACCATTGGCCGCTTGCTGGCCGAGGCCGGCTTTGACGTTGCCACCGGGGGCTACAGCGGCACCATGATGGCTGCCAGCCAGGGGGCGGCCGAGGCCAACGGCCGCGTCATTGGGGTGACTTGCAGCCAAATCAGTGCGTTTCGCCGCTTTGGCCCCAACCGTTGGGTGCAGGAAGAAATTCGCTATGAGACGCTGCGTGACCGGCTGCTCCATTTGGTGATGCACAATGACGGAATTATTGTGCTGCCGGGTGGCATTGGCACGCTGTCGGAAATGACGATGGCGTGGGGGCTGCTGCAGGTGGGTGAGATGGAAAAACGGCCGTTTTCCCTCCTCGGCTCCATCTGGCACAGCACCATTCAGGCGTTCTACAACCCCGAATACGTAGCTGAAAATTATCTGTCCCTGCTCCATTTTGCCACCACACCGCAAGAAGCCGTGGCGCATATGGGGGCGGGGTAACAAGTAACAGGTAACAAGTGGCAGGTTTCTACTTGCCACCTGCCACTTGTTACCTGCAACTCCCCTATGACTTCAACCATTTTTCTCAAGCTGGGCGGTTCGTTGATTACGGATAAAACGGGGGTGGAGGCGGTTCGAGCCGACGTGCTGGCGCGGCTGGCGCAGGAAATTAGTGCTGCTCGGCAAGCCAACCCTGGTTTACAACTGCTGCTGGGGCACGGCAGCGGCTCTTTTGGGCATGTGGTCGCGGCCAAATACGGCACGCGGCGGGGCGTTACAGGCTCCGCCGCCTGGCGCGGCTTTGCCGAGGTCAGCGCGTCGGCACTGCGACTGAATGCGCTGGTGAAAGAGGCTTTGCTAACCGCCGGGGTTCCGGCCATTAGCCTGTCGCCATCGGCATCGGTGGGATGTGAAAACGGCCGTATTGTCCACATTGCCAGTAGCCCGATTGAGGCGGCACTGGCAGCGGGGCTGGTGCCTGTCACCCACGGCGACGTGGCCTTTGACAGCCAAATCGGTGGAACGATTGTTTCGACCGAAGAAGTGATGATGGCGTTGGCAGCCACGCTGCGGCCGGCGTGGCTGCTGCTGGCAGGGGAAACGGCCGGGGTTTATGATCAGCAGAGGGTCACGATTCCGCTAATCACGCCGCACAACCTGGCCGATATTGAAGCCGCGCTGGGTGGCTCACGCGGCACCGATGTGACGGGTGGGATGGCAACCAAGGTGCGCGGGATGCTAGCCCTGGCAGCGCAGCAGCCACAAATGGCAATTCGGATTTTTTCTGGGCTGGAGGCGGGACTGCTGGAAAGGTTATTGCGGGAACCGGAAACGGCCGTTGGGACGTTGCTACATCAGTAGATTTTAATTGCACAGAGCCACACAGAGAAGACACAGAGGGGCACAGGGAAAAAGAGAGAACTTGCTTCTCAAGCTGCTTGTTTTTGTAAAACAAGACACTTATGTAAACACATGTATCTCTTTTCTCTCTGTGAAGCTCAACTCTTAACTCCGTGACCCTCTGTGTCACTACCCCACTTGATTCAGATAACGCACAAGACACAAACGAACATAAGCCAACACGGCTGAATTTGCTTATTCATAGGCCAATACTTCCCGAATGGTGAGCCGGGAGGCACCGCGAGCGGGGCCGAGGCTGGCAACGATGGCAATAAAGATGACCGCAACCAGCCAAAAGACCATCCCGCCCACCGAAAAAGTATAATCCAGCGGAATGCCGAGCAGGGCCAGCCCAATTTGGTCGCTGAGCAGGCGGCTGATGGGAATGGCGAGCAGGCTGCCGAGCAGCCAGCTTAAAAAGCCCACGGCAATGCCCTCGGCGATGACAATTTGGCGAACGGCCGTATCTGACGCCCCAATCGCCCGCAGCACCCCAATCTCCCGAATCCGCTCCAGGATGTTGATGCTCATGGTCGTGGTTAGCCCAAGCCCCCCCACTGTTGCCAGCAGCACCGCCATCATCACCAGGAAGCCAACGACGATGTTAAACTGAAACGCCGTCGCTTCCCGCCGCTGCTCCGTCGTCTGCGTGCGGTTGACCAAAATCCCCAATGCCTTGTACTGGTCGCTCAGCACGGTTGCCATTTCAAGCTGCTCGTTGCCTTCATGGCTAATGGTGCCAATCTTGACCGTATTTGCCATGCCAAGCTGGCGCGTGGCGCGGGTGTAGGCATCGTAGTTGACGTAAACAGCCGCCCCCCGGTTGTCCACGGGGACAATGCCAACGACGGTCCAGAGGGATTTACGGCCGTTTAATTCCATCTCCAGCTCACCCCCCACAGCCACATCCGGCTGTAGCTCGGCAAACTCAGTATTGATTACTACCGCCTGCTGGTCTTCCGGCAGCAGCCAGCGACCGGCTTCGGTTTTGGGGTTGATAAAGGGGGATGGATTGGGCGCGGCAACGAGGATGAAGTTTTCGCTGTAGGTGTCGTCGGCAAAAACGCGCCGCCCGGTGCTTAAAAACCAGCTTTCAACGGCCGTTACGCCCGACATTTGCTGTGTTAGTTCCTCTGTGCGCTCGGCGCGGTAGGGGCGCGAAAGGTAGAGGCTGACATCGTATTGGTGATAGCGCAGAAAGTTTCCTACCGTCACCGTCACCGAATCGCGCACGCTGAGAACGGAGATAAAGAGGGCGGTGCCGAGAATGAGGGTGGTGAGGGTGAGCAGCAGCCGTCCTTTTTGGCGGATGGTGTTGCGGAGGGAGATGATTAACGGCCGTTGTAGCGGCAACCACGCCTGTAGCTGCATAAACAGCCGGTCAACCAACCCATGACCGCCACCGCCACCAAGCCCCAAATTGTTCAGTGCCTTGTTGGTTGTAATCCGCACCCCGCTAATGACCGGCCACAGCGACGCCAGCAGAGGCACCAGCAGCCCCACCGCCGCTTGCAGCAAGATGATAGAGGGAGGGACGGCATAGCTGGCAATCTCCACATTCAACATTCCGGCGGCAAAGTTGACGGCCGGCCGCGCCGCTAGAATTGCCAGTGGAATTCCCCACAGCAATGCCACTATCCCATAAAACAGCACCGTCACCAGATACATTCCCACAATTTGCTGCTGCCGCGCCCCTACCAGTTTCATCACCCCAATTTGCCGAATTTGCTGTGTCAGCAGGGCGGAAATGGTGTTGACGACCAGAAAGCCGGAGAGCAGCAGGGTAATAACCCCACAAACCCCCAAAATCAACACCAACGTTTCGATGATGTCCTGTACCGGGTGTTCACCGGGGGGCGGAATGCGAAAACCGAAAACGTCGCGCCCGGTGCGAGCCAGCTTGTCTTCGACCTGGGTCAAAACATCGCGGATGTGGCCTTCATTGCCAATGTTCTCGGCCACGCGAAAGTGTAAATCGGTGTAGTAGGCTCCCATGCCCAGCAGTTCAATGGTTTCGAGGGTGACAAAGCCTGAAGCGCGTTCCAGAATTTCGGCGCTGGGGAGGCCGCTGTCGTAAGCCAACCCTACCAGTTCCAGTTCCTTGTGCGTGCCGTCGTCCAGCTCAATGGTGAGGGCATCGCCCACCTGGGCGTTGATGTAGGCCAGGGCGCTTTGTTCCAGCACAATCTGGCGATTGCCGGGGGGCCATTGGCCGCCATAGGGGGTGAAGCGGTCGAGCTGAATGTGGTTATAGTCGGGAACGGCCGTTAACACCAACCCCTTCCACTCATCCACCCCCGTTTGCACCTGCACCGTCACCGTCCGCCGCGCCTCGGCCGCCGCAATTTCCGGCATCTGCGCCACGCTCTCGGCCAAATCAGCGTCAAACGGCTGCGTAAAGAGCGTTGCCGAGGAAGCGTAGGTAGCATCATAGTTACGCAACAGTTCCCGCAGCAGCACCGTCCGTGCCGTGGCAATAAACCCTACGGCAAACACCCCAACCCCAATTGCCAGCACCACCAGGGTTGTCCGCGCCCGGTTGCCGAGCAAATCTAACCAAACTTTGCGCCAGCGAATTCTCATTGTCTTTTGTCGAAAACAGGACGCGGACAAACACGGCCAAAAAGTCACGACCAGGCTTGATTCCCATGCACTGCGTGGACAACCCGCAGGGCGGATGGGCAACGTAACCACGAAGACCGTGGTTACGAATTGGCTTGGCTACTATGACGAAAATCCGTGTTCGTCCGTGTCCTATTTCTTTAGCTCCGTGAACGGCCGAAAGTGGTCAGCATCCCCGCCAGCACCAGTGCCGTCCAAATGTGCATGATTGCCAAAATGATGCGATTGGCGGTGGTGACAGCGGCCGGCAGTTGGAACAGGGGAGCCATTGAAACCAGCAGCACGACCAATGCCAACACACGAAAGAGGGTGATCGGCCGGCCGGTACGCCCCAGCAGTACATAAATTAACACAGCGACGATGCCAGGAACGGCCGTTGCGGCAAGCATCAACAATAGCGGCATAGGCGTCGCGTCCGCATTGGGGAAGGCAATCAGCAGCCCCCCCGTGACGACCCGGCCAATAAAGTAGAGGATAAGGTTGCCAACCATACCAATGATAATGGCCGCAAGCGTGACCCACCATAGGTGTTGGGTAGCAACCCGTTCGCTTTTTCCAGCGTTACTCAATGTAGACATGTTTGTTCTTCTCCAATAATTATAACAAGTGCCTTGCACCGCCTGCGGCACATGGCACTTGGCGTATTTACCCACGAAATTTTACTCTGATTATGGTGCAAAAGGGGTTCCCCGTGCAATGATCATTCATCAAATAGTGATAACGAGACCTCCGAGGTTTTTGAAACCTCGGAGGTCTGATTAATCAGCAATGTTTGACCTAAAGCAGGCCAGAAAATCGGGCGGAATGCGGATGGGACGGCCGTTTTTCAAGTTCACCCACACCCACAGCACGTGCGCCCGCGCCAGCAAGGCTCCATCCCCCACCCGCGTAATGGTGTAGTGACGAACGGCCGTTGCCCGCTTCACCTCAGAAATCCACGTTGTCGTCTCCACCTCATCCCCCATGACGGCCGGCTGCAAATATTGAATGCGGTAACGCCGCGCCATAATGCCAAAGCCATGGTCTACCATCCGCATCATCGGCCAGCCAAAATGCGCCGCCACCTGCACGCCACAATCCTCGATGTAGGCCAGGTAAACGCTGTTGTTGACGTGCTGCGCCGGGTCAATATCGCGCCACTCCACCAGACGACGCAGGGAAAACTTGCCCGGCGGCGGTGGCGGAGCGGTGGGAAATGGTTCTGGGGTAGGCTCCCCAATGCTGCCATCGGGCAAAAACGCCGCCACCATTTCTGGCGGCACCCGCACCGGCCGCCGCGTGGCCGTCTCCAGAAAAACCCAGTCGCTGCTGGCGCTGGCCGCCAGCTCGCCCGTCGCCGCCACGCGCAGTTCATAGAGGCGGCGGGAGCGAACGCGGCGGAAATTTTCCACCCAGGTTCGCACGACTACCGTGTCGCCATAGGTCAGCGGGGTCAGGTAGGTGACGTCGGTTTCATGAATCCACCACTGCCGCCCTATTTCGTCGTAACGGGCGATGGGGTAATTAACGGCCGTTGACGCATCCAACGCCGCCTCCTGCATCCAGCGCACATATTGCGCGTGGTTCACATGCCCATAGGCATCACATTCATAATGGCGCACCCGGAAGGTGCGTTCGTAAACACTCATATTCAATAGGATTGGAGATTGGCGATTGGAGATTGTGAACCCTCACCAATCTCCAATCTCTAAGCCCCAGGAACTAAGTAATCGTCCAGAAATAAGTTCAGCAAGAAGTTCAACTTCTTCTGAGAAGTTGAACTTCTGAATCGCTAAGTTAATCATGAGCAATTACTAAATACCCGCGTATGGCTATCTTAACCCTTCAACACATCGCTGCTAATCGCATTTTGGATAATCGTTGCATTTTTGGGCAGTGGCCCATGCTTGCCCCACAGCATCCCCAAAGCCCGCAGCGGCTGGCCGCGAAAGCGGGTTTGGCACTGCTGACAAACCATGTCGGCATCACTGGGCTGCATTCGCGGCTGTTTCACCACATGCCCCAGCCCCCGGTGCGGGCAGGCACTCTGCCCGGCATCGTTGATCAGGTCGCAAAGGCCATTTGCCAGCGGATCCAAAACGGGGTCACTGGTGGCCGGGAATTGAAGCTGCTGCACCCCAATCCAGGGCAGGTCGCGCTTGGTGGCAATGCGGGCTTGCAGCGGTTCACCCGCATCCACAACAGCCCAATACTCTTTCCAATGGGTATCAGTGCCAACAAATTTAATGCCGGGCTGCTGCGGGTTGAACAGCAAATCAAACCGCTCAACATCAGGCACTTCTTCGCGCCGATGCCACGCCATCAGCCCACTGTCCAGCAGATTTGCCACGCGCTCGGCTTCGGGACGCTGCGCGGCAAGCTGATCGGGGGGAACAAAGGTGAGCAGTTGGCCGGGGGTAAAGCGGAGATGAAGCCAGTAAAACCAGAAGCGCAGCACGAGGTGAGTGTCATCGGGGAATTGGAACAGCTCGACGTTGCACAGCCGCATGTCGTGCAGCGGCAGGGCGATATCGCCGTCCAGTTCAGCCAGCAGCTCGTCACCCAGCCACACGGTCAGGCGGCTACGGTCGCCTAGCCCGTCTTGCCGGTCAACCTGGATGCGAAGGCGGTTGATCAAGCTGGCAGTTGGGCTGTCGGGAGCAACAGGTTCATAAGTGAGTCGCTGGCTGCCCCACCAGCGGGAGAGATAGCGGGGACGCTGGGTGGGCTGGGCAGGGTTGGCGCGGAGGGTGATCTCGCTGTGGCCGTTGATCCAGTCGGTGTGCCAGTGAGGGCGCAGGGGGTTGGTAGCGTGTTGGGGGACGGTGAGAGTAACGGCCGTTTCTCCCACCACCTCTCTCGCTTCATCCACCGCCTGCATCACCACCCGCTTGTCCGTCAGCACATGGTTAAACGGGTCAGCGGGACGATGAATGAGGTGGAAATAGAGAAAGTAAGCATCGTCGTCATCCAGCGGCAGGGCAACCTTATCCACCTTGAAGCGGTCGGTGCTTTTGACGGCAAACCCTTTTTCGTCTCCCGCACCCCAGGTAATCCAGAGGTCGTGGTCGGTAACGGCCGTTCCATACACCCGCCAATCATCGGGGTTGGCACTGTGGTGATTGGGCGGCTGGTAGCCCAGCGGCCGCAGCCACACCGGCCCCAGCGTCGGCCGGCGCGCCTGGTTGCGCTGCACCCGCAGCTTTAGCACCCGCACCCCAAACGGCAAATAATCAAGCGTGCCGTCACTAATCGGGCCACTGCGCCCCCACACCGTCAAGCTAACGTCATCGCGTGCCATAGGCAGCCTCCTGGAAAACGGGACACGGAAGAACACGGTTGAATCTGCAAGCTCTGCGTAATCTTTGACTTTCTTTCCTGATCGTGTGCTGTCGTTCATGTCGTCTCCTGAGGGAAAGTATAGGAAAAACGGCCGTTTTGGAAAAGTCCGACGGACAAATTGTCAATGCCCCCATCTGCGGGTATGCTTCCACAAAACCAAACTGGAGTATGCCCACATGTCTGCTGAAATCACCCTTTTAACCCAAATTCGCAAGCTCACCTATATGGTCATCAAAGATTTGACCCCGGAGCAATGTCTCCACGTCCCCGACAAATTTGACAACAACATCGCCTGGAACCTCGGCCACATGATTGTGGTGCAGCAGTTGCTCACCTATGCCCGCAGCGGCTTGAAGCCCTACGTTTCGGATGAGATGGTTGCCATGTATCGCCCCGGCACTTCCCCCGCTGACTGGACAACCCAGCCGGATATGCAGGAACTGTTTGCCATGTCGCGGGAACACATTGCCCAATTAACGGCCGATTATGCCGCCGGAAAATTTGCCAACTATGGTGGCTATACCAGCAGTACCACCGGTATTAACCTGACCACCATTGACGAAGCACTGGGCTTTAACAACTACCATGAAGGGCTGCACATGGGCGCGATCATGGCGATTAAAAATTTGCTGTAATGTAAAATTGCAGGGCTTGGGGATTGGAGATTGATAACCCTTCACCAATCTCCAATCTCTAATCTCCCTCTACCCAATGACTCAACCTTCCTGGAAACAAATTGCCTTGTTGTTTGTGCCGGGCGTGCTGTGGGGTGGCGCGTTTGTGCTAACGGAAATGGTGCTGGAAACCATTACGCCGATTAGCTACACAATGCTGCGAAACATCATCACGGCGGTGGCGTTGGTGCTGATTTTGTATGCGCGAAACGGCCGTTTACAAACCACCCCCCGCGCCTGGCTCACCTACTTTATCATCGGCTTCTTCAACAACGCCCTCCCCTTCACCCTCGTCAACTGGGGGCAGCTCACCATTGACAGCGGGCTGGCCTCCATTTTGGTCTCCACCATGCCCTTTTTCACCCTGCTGCTGGCCCACTTTTTTACCGACGACGAACGGTTAACGCCGCCCAAACTGCTGGGGATTGGGCTGGGGCTGCTGGGGATTGTGGTGCTGATTGGCCCCGACGCGCTAAGCGGGCTGGGCGGCAGCATTGCCGGGCAGTTGATGGTCACGGGGGCGGCGGTTAGCTATGCCATTGGGGCGATTTTGTCACGCAGCTATTTGCGGGCATCGCGCCAGCGAGCCATGCCGCCGCAGTTGCGCTCGCTGGAAATTGTGACCGGGCAGTACGCCGCAACGGCCGTTTTGCTCATCCTCCTGGCCTTTACCGTCGAAGACCCACTTGTCCTGCGCCCCAGCTTGCGCTCCATCACCGCCCTGCTCATCTCGGCACTGCCGGTGACAATAACGGCCGTTTTAGTCTACTACCACCTCATAGACACCATCGGAGCCAGCTTCTCTGCCCTCAGCATCTACATCATCCCCATTGCCGGCGTGCTGCTGGGGGCGCTGCTGCTGGGCGAACCCATCACGCTGCCAGTGATTGCCTCGCTGGTGCTGATTTTGCTGGGGGTGGCGATTGTCAATGGGTTGTTGAGCTGGCGTAAACGGCCGTTAATGCACCCTGGGTAAAAGGGAAAACGCCACGCTGGGAAGGAGGGAACCAGCGTGGCGTTTTACAGGAAGAAGAGATAAGGAGTTGTCTGTCTGGTCAATAAGATAGCCACCACAACTTACAGCCGTACTTACGATTTTGAGGCAGATTTGTAGGGTTGTTAGCAAATAATGTACGGTATAGCAACAGCAGTATTCGCTTTGGTAACAAGTAACAGGTGGCAAGTAACAAATTACCTCTGCCAATAGTCACCTGCAACTTGCAACTTGCTACACAATTCCGTGAGGAGCCATTTTCTACGGTGCATATTGCAGCACATCCAGATAAAACAGCACAAAATAGCCAATCAGCAGCACCATCCAGCCCACCAACTGCACCACATCCAGGAAAGTTGACCAGGAAATAGACAGATTTTCCTGCACCACCTCCATGATCCCCTGCAAGCTGTCCAGTTTCCCCTTCACAATCTCCTTCCACTCGTCCAGATACAGCTCATCAATGATGGTGCGGTAAAGTTGTGCCGTATACCAATCGCCAATCATCAGCAGCTCCTGGTCAATGCGGTCAAAATCGAGCAGCAGCCCGATGCGCTCCTCAACAAGTTGGCGCATTTGCTGACGTGACGAAAGCGGGCTAAACCGCCGCGCCGGCCGGGTAAGCTGGTGGCGTAAATGGCGCAGTTTCTCCTCAATACGCCGATCCATCAGCCGATAGCGCAGCAGTTGATAGCTGCCAATCTTGAACAACTCGATGTCGGCCTGAAAATCGGCATCGGGGGCAACAACCACCGCCCCGCCCCAATCCACCACCGTCAAATCATCGGCGGCATAGCTGAGGCGCGACATGAGGATTTTGGCCTCTTCATGGGCGCTAAACGGCTCGTTCTGCGACCGCACCAGCCGGGCAAGCGGCTGGGCATGGTCATCTATAAATTGGGTGGGAGAAACGGCCGTTTCCCCCACCAGCAGCACCGTATAATCCTCCCACATCTCCGACTCCTGCACCCCATCCGGCAAAAACATCTGCTGCAATGCCTGCTCCACCCGCTCCTTGCGGGCAATCGCCAGCGTCGTCAGCGGCTCCGCCAACTCAAACAAACATTGGTACAACCGCACCCGGCGGTCATAAAGCTGCGGCTGCACCGACACTGTTACCCCCTCCAACTGCACCGTGTGGGCATCTAAAAAGCGCACCCGCATATCAATCGGCTGAAAATAAGGCCGCCCCTTCAACTGAAACGCCGCTTTTTCCTCATCCGGCCGCAGTTCCCCCTCTTCAGGAAACATCAACAAGTAACAAATTTGCAAATTATTCATTTCATACTGCCAATGGTCACGAACTCATGAACCGATTCTTTGTTTGTCTGTAACAGGTAACAAGTAGCAGGTGGCAAGTCTTGTTAGCCAACGGGACTTGCCACCTGCCACCTGTTACTTACATACATCCGTCACTTCATGACCCAATCAGTCTACATCTCACTTTGCCGCCCCGCGACCCATACATTCTACGCTTTTTTACGGATCAGGCCGTCAATTTAGGGTATAGTAGCCGGATAACGATGGCTCTGGAGCAATTCAGCGTTATGGTGCGCGGCAGCGACGCTCCACACATCCATCCTGGCAAATTTAGCTACATCACACAAGGAGAACTCGCGTGACCCAACAAGCCATTTCCACTTATTCTCCGGCCAATGAGGCCGCTGCTCTGGCCGATTTTTTGGCCGCCTACCCTGGCTATCAAACCACAGCCCATCTGGATGACCTGCGGGAACGGGAATACGGCCGTTTAGATGCCCAAAACCACGTTTACCTCGACTACACCGGCGGCGGGCTGTATGCCGAATCGCAACTGCGCGACCACATGGCACTGCTGCAAGCCAACGTCTTTGGCAACCCCCACTCCCACAACCCCACCTCCCTCGCCATGACCGAACTGGTGGAGCGAACCCGCACTGCCGTTCTGCGCTACTTCAACGCCGACCCCAACGACTATTGCGTCATCTTCACCCCCAACGCCAGCGGGGCGCTCAAGCTGGTGGGCGAATCGTACCCGTTTTGTTCCGACAGCCGCTACATCCTCGCCGCCGACGACCACAACTCGGTCAACGGCATCCGTGAATTTGCCCGCGCTCACGGTGCCACCGTCCATTACGCCCCCCTCACCTCCCCCGATTTACGCATTGACCAGGTGGCTCTGGAGCAACTGCTGAACGAAGCCGACCCCAGCCACTCGAATCTGTTTGCCTTCCCGGCTCAGTCCAACTATTCGGGCGTGAAGCACCCGCTGGAGCTGGTGGCCCACGCCCGCGCCAAGGGGTGGGACGTACTGCTCGACTGTGCCGCCTTTGCCCCCACCAATCGGCTGGATTTAACGGCCGTTCAGCCCGACTTTGCCGCCTTTTCCTTCTACAAAATTTTTGGCTACCCCACCGGCCTGGGCGCCCTCATCGCCCGCCGCGACGCCCTCAAGCGGCTCCGTCGCCCCTGGTTTGCCGGCGGCACGGTCAAAATTGTGTCGGTGTCGGCCTTTGGGCATTATCTGGCCGAAGACGAAGCGGGTTTTGAAGATGGCACCATCAACTATCTGGGCATTCCGGCGATTGAAATGGGGCTGCGCCACATTGAAAGCGTGGGAATTGAAAGCATCACCGAGCGGGTGCGCTGCCTGACGGGGTGGCTGCTGGAGCAATTGGGTAATTTGCACCACAGTAACGGCCGTTCTCTCGCCCAAATCCACGGCCCCAATAACCTCGACATGCGCGGCGGCACCATCACCATCAGCTTTTTTGACCGCGACGGCACCCCCATCTCCGGCCAACTGGTGGAAAATCTGGCCGCCCGTGAAAACATTTCCCTGCGAACTGGCTGTTTTTGCAACCCCGGCGCGGGTGAAACCAGCTTTTGTCTGCCACAATCCACCATGCAAGCGATGTTTGCCGCTGCCAAGGGGATGCACTTCCACGAACTGGTGGATGCGGTCTATCAGCGGCACGGGATTGATGTCAGCGCGGTGCGGGTGTCGGTGGGGCTGGTGACAAACTTTGCCGATGTTTACCGACTGCTGCAATTTGTGGCTGGCTTTTTGGACAAAACGGCCGTTTCTCTGGCTGGCACACAACAAACGGCCGTTCTCTACACCCGCGACACCCCCTAGCTGTAGGGCGTGGGGCGTAGGGCGTAAATGACACCCCACGCCCCACACCCTACCCCCTACTACCCAAAGGCTCCAACACATAAATATGCGACCAAATGGGGCCGAAGCTGCGCTGCTGCCACGACAAGCCCGTTGACCACTGCCGATTAACGGCCGTTACCCCCAGCCCCGCCGCCGCAAACAACGCCCGCCACCCCGCCTCCGTCTGGTTGCTGTGCGGATGCCCGGCAAACTCCAGGTTATAGAGCGAATCAATCCCCCACGTCAGATATTTGTGCCAGTCGTTGTAAACCACATCCTCCACCACAATTAGCCGCCGCGCCACCCGCGCCGTCTCCGCCACCACCGCCAGCGGGTCGGGCGCGTGGTGCAGCACCGTGATAATCAGCGCCCAATCAAAAGTGCCATCGGCAAACGGCATCCGCGCCCCATCGTACACCACGCGGGGCAAATGAGTCAGAAAGGGGGATGGCTCCAAATCCAGCGGCACCACGTTGTGCTGTTCTTCGCGCAGCACGTCGGCAAAGTAGCCGGGGCCGCACCCCACGTCCAGAATGCGGTCGCTTTTTGCCAGCCAGGGGGCAAATTGAGGGTAATAGGAACGGGCGCGTTGGCGCAGCAGGGTGGGCAGGAGGGGAATAACGGCCGTTAAATCAAGCAAAGTTTTGTTCACAACATACTCCAATCATCATTGCAGATAGGCCAAATTATCACGAAAGCACCCCATTTGTGCCAATTTGCCCCACCGCCGTTAAAATCCTTGTTTGAAAAGAAAAAGAATAGGACGCAGATTTACCTGATCTACCTGATAATCAGGAAAATCAGGCTCATCAGGAAAATCAGCGTCCCATTTTCCCCAAGGAGGCACAAAATGGCGTTTACCGCAATTGAAAACCGGTTTCAGCCTGACGCGCAGCAAAAATGCGCCGTGGGCGAGCGGGGGATGGTGGCTTCGGCTTACCCGGAGGCAACGGCCGTTGGCGTGGCCTTGCTGGAGGCAGGCGGCAACGCCGTGGATGCAGCCTGCGGCGTGGCCTTGGCGCTGGGGGTGTGCGAACCACAGGCCAGCGGCATTGGCGGCCAAAGCGTGGCAATTGTCCACCTTAACGGCCGTTCCTTTGGCGTAGATGGTTCCTCCCGCGCTCCCTCGCTGGCACACCTCAGCCGCTACCGCGACGGCGAAACCCACACCGGCCACCGCGCCGTGGCCGTCCCCAGCACCGTCGCCACGTTGGGCTATTTGAACGAACATTACGGCCGTTTACCCTGGCCTCAAATCGTCCAGCCCGCCATTGAGCTGGCGCAAACTGGCTACCGGCTGCGGGCGCTCCAGCGCGACCTGCTGGCAAGCACCAGGGACGAACTGCTTGCCATGCCCGATGGCTCGGCCGCCCACTACTTTTTGCAAAACGGCCGTGATCTGTATGGCGAAGATGAGATGTTCCGGCAGCCGGAGCTGGCGCAAACGCTGCAAACACTGGCTGACGAAGGTCCCCGTGCTTTCTACCGGGGGCGCATTGCCCGGTTAATTGATGACGACATGCGAGCCAACGATGGCTTTTTGCGTGCCGACGACCTGGCGCTGATTCCTTGGCCGGTGGAGCGGGAGGTGATGTGGCGGCGGTACAAGGAAACGGCCGTTTGTGCCTTGCCCCCACCCACCACCGGCCGCACCCTCCTCCTCACCCTAACCCTGCTGGATCAGTTGCCACCCGGTGCATTTGACGAATCCCCCGCCAGCTACCGGCGGCTGGCCGAACTGCTGCACAAATCGCTGCTGGCAACCCACCAGCACCCCATCGCCCCACACCATTACCACGAAAACCGTGACCCCATCCTGACGGCCGATTTTGCCCGGCAGCAGCTTGCCAACCTGCACCAGCGCGTGCCGTTTGACCATGCGCCCGAAGGCAACGGCGAAACCACCCACCTCTCGGTGATGGATGGTGAGGGCAACGCCGTGGGCATTACGCAGTCGGTGGATGCGGTGTATGGGGCAAAGGTGGCGGCACGGGGGCTGGGGTTTGTCTACAACAACTACATCATGGCACTCGACACCGCCGACCCCGGCAACCCGTTTTATTTGCGCCCCAACGCCACCCCGTTTACCAACAAAACCCCAGCCATGCTGTTCCGCGACGGCAAGCTGTGGCTGCTGCTGGGCAGCCCCGGCAGCGACCGCATCTTTGCCGCCCTCAGCCAACTGCTAACCAATGTTTTTGACAAGGGGATGTCGCTGGGGCAGGCGATTGATTGGCCGCGCCTGCACGCGGCGCGGGACGGGGTGGTACATCTGGAAGGGCGGCTTGACCCGGCGATTGAGGCGCATTTGGCGCAGCACGGCTACCAAACGATGCGTCACGCCAACCACGACTTCTACTTCGGCGGCATCCATGCCATCATGCGCTGCCACGACAAAAATGAGTTTCACGGGGTGGCCGACACGCGGCGGGACGGAACGGCCGTTGGGTTTTAGGGGGAGTTTTTAGACAGGATTTACAGGATTTGAGCCAGAACATGCAAAAATCCTGTAAATCCTGTTAATCCTGTCCAAAGATTTTTAAGGCCCTGGCGTTGCCGTGGGTACCCCGGAGCGGGTGGGGGCGGGCGGGGGGCCGCTGGTTGGTTCGGGGGTGGAAGTTGTGGTGGGCAATGGCGTGGCTGCTGCACCAGGAGTGGGCAACGGTGTCATTTCCACCGGCAGCGTTGGTTCCGGCGTGGGCGTGGGCAGGTTGGGGTCGGCGGTGATGGTGATGGTGCGCCGTTCGCTTTGGGCAATCACCGTGTTGCCGCTCCGCAGCACTACCTGCCATTCATAGCTGCCGGAGTCGAGGGTGGCAGAAACGGCCGTTGTTTCCACCCGGTAGCGCAAATTGTGCCACGGCTGGCTTGTCGTCCCAATTTCCACCGCCTGACCGTCCACATAGAGCAGCACGGCAAACTGTTGCCCATCCGCCAGCGGGGCCGACCAGTTCCAGCTATAGCCAACGGTATCGGTGTTGAGTGCCGCACTAGCCACCTGCGGCTGGTTGAGCCGCAGCACGGGTGCCACCGCCGCGCCAGAACTGTTGCCAAATTCGGCCGTCCAATACCACACGCTGTCGGCACCATAGTTGGTGCCATACCCCACCCCAAGCTCGGTGGCATATTGGTTCAGGATGATGGGGCGGTGTGGCGGGCTGTTGACCCAAAACTCAACGGCGTGGCGCGGGTCTTCAAACCCCCAGGCGGTTGCTTCACCGGCGTAGGCGCGGGGATAGCTGGCCCAGGTATAGCGTTCCTGCGGCGTGGAGCCATCGGCACCGCCGTGGCCGGTAAAGTTATAGGCGGCCATGTCGTCGGCGTGAAGTTGGGCGGCAACGCTGAGTTCGTAGCTGTAGGCAAGCGGCGGCAGGTTAAACTGGCGGCGGGCTTCATTGACATAGCGGAAGAGGGCTTCAACGGCCGTTAATTGCCGCTCAAACTGCATTGGTTCCATCACAAACGTTTCCGCCAGTTCCACCGGCTCCAGCTCAATACCAACGTCAACTACAGGAGCAGCGGCTGTTTCGGGCTGGCCGCTGCTACCATCCTGCGCCTTGACAACATAAGGCAAATAAAGCAGTGTGCGGCCACTGTCCACATGCACCCATTTGCCCGCTTGTGACGTGCCAAAGCGGTTACTGGCGGTTACGGTGACGTAGTAATCGCCGGGGCGACGGTAGATGTGGTTGATTTTGGCGGTGTCGTAGGAACGGCCGTTGCCCATATCCCACACCACCTGCTCCGTCGAATCATCTGCCGCCGACTGCCCAATGATTACCTGTCCCATCGGCACGCTGTCGTTGATAAACAGCTCCACCGCTGGCGGCGACCCCACGGCAATCGTCCAGTAAGCATCGGATTGGCCGTAATCGTTGGCTGCGGTTAGCTGCACCTGGAACAAGCCGGGGGTGGTGTAAACGTGGGTCGGGTTACGATCTTCCGAGCTGTTGCCATCGCCAAAGTGCCACAGATAGCGCATTTGCCCTTGCCCGCCGCTCTGATTGTCAAAGCGCACGGCTTGGCCGAGGCCGGGGGTGTCGTCATCTACGGTAAATTGGGCGGCGGGATGGGGTACGATGGTGATTTGCTGGGTTTTGGAGACGCGGCCAACGGGGTTTGTCACTTCAAGAACCACATCATACACACCGGGGTTGGGGAAGATGAGTTCGGGGTTATTGACATCCACGCGGCGGCCATCGCCCAGGAGCCACATTTGGCTGAAGGGGGCGGAGCCGGAAATGGTTGGCAGCAGCCGCACCGTTTGCCCGGCGGCAACGTGGGTAACATTTAAAACGGCACTGATTTGCGGGGGAATGCCGACCCAGATGAGAGCGTGGCCTTCGCTTTGCTGGTTGTTGTGGGTGAGAACGGCCGTTATTGTCTGTTCTGGCTGGGTAATATCGGCCGTTTCTACGCGCAGCGGCACGTTAAATTGCGCCGACCCGCCGTTGGCCTGCACCACCGGCTGCCAGCTCAGTTCGTTGGCCTGCACGTTGATGGTGGCTCCGGCCGGCAGGTCGTTGATGCGCGAGCGCATGGTGGGCGGCAGTTGCAGCCTGATTTCCGGCATAATTGCCACTTCGCTGCGATTGGAAAGCCGCACCGCCAGCGTCACCGTATCGCCCGGCTGGGCAACGGGGGGCGAAATGGCAAAATCGAGCAGCAGATGCTCGCTAACCAGTTGCCCCGTCCCGGCATAGGAACTCGCTTCAGTGGGTCTGGCGGTAAGCCAATAGCCACCCAGCGTTGCCAACAAGATAAAAAATGAGGTTGTGTACCAAATTGTGTGACTTTTTCCAGCCATAATACCCGCAGTGTAACAAATTTAAAATTTGTCCACAAGCAACAAAAATGAACGCGACGTGAATGTTACGACCGTTTATGACATTTCTCCTGGTTCAGGAAATATTCACGCAGGTTTCACCCACTCTATCGGAGCAGATTGTATACAACCTGTCATGGTAAAGCCAGCTTGTAACAGTTGGTTAATGGTGGTGGGCAGTTCATACTCCTGCCGCTGTGACAGGGCAAGGTTTGCCAGATAGTGACGAATGGCGGGCGGCACGATGTAGATGAGCGACGCACCGATATGGCTGGGGGCGGTTCCTGGTGCGGGTTTTTCGACGATTTCCAGAATACGGCCGTTTTCGCTAAAGCGCACGCTGCTGCGGCTGTGGAGTTCGTCAGGCGGCAGCTCTTTGAGGCTAACGGCCATATCCGTTCCCGCTTGCACATAGGCGGCTTTGAGCGTGGCGAGGTAGTCGGGTGGCACAATGTAGTCACCGGCGACAATGAAACAGGGTGTCTGAATAAAGTCGGCGGCGGGCTGGATGGCGTGGGCGGTGCCGAGCAGGTGGGTTTGCTCGATGAAGCTGGCGTTCATGCCCCAACAACGGCCGTTTCCCACAAAATCCCGTATTTGCTCCCCCAAATGGCCGATAATCAGGCACACATCGGTGACACCGGCCGTTTGCAGGGCGCACAGCAGGTAGTCGAGGGTGGAACGGCCGTTAACCGGCAATAGCGGCTTCGGCGTGGTGTCGGTGAATGGGCGCAGTCGCTTGCCACGACCCGCCGCCAAAATAATAGCGCGTGTTGGTTCGATGGGTTTCATAGGAAATAGGGTAAACAAATCGCCTGATTCTGGCAACAACTGGTATAATCAAACATATGGCTGTGGCAACTGAAAAATCAACGGAACGTTCTATTTTTGCCTTTTGGCGACGCGGTGAACAATGGCTGGAAATTAGTGGCTATCACGCTGGCGATATTCAGTCGGAGGAACCAGTGCTGATTAAGGAGGGTGCTACGGTGGTGGGCAATGTGTTTGCGCCACAGGCGGTGGTTGAAGGGCTGCTGAATGGGTCGTTGATTGCACGAAAAACGGCCGTTTCTGCCAACGGCCAAATTTGGGGCGACATCTACACCCTCAGCCTGGACATGGCTCCCGGCAGCAAAGTACAGGGGTGGATTACCACGTTAGACGAAGACAGCTACCCCAAGCTGCATAAAAACGGCACCATCCCCGAAGATTCCGCTGTCTTCCTGCCCACAACTGACCACGACGGCAGCCTTGAAGTAGGCAGCCGCCCCTCCAGCACCAGCCAAATTTACGCCCTGCGTTATTTGCAAGCTGAGGCAGCCACAGCCATGGCGGCGCGTTCTGAATTGGAGCAGGCGTTTGAAAAACGGCTGATGGAAGTGGCTGGTGAATCATCGGCCAAGATACATTCGCTGCATGAGGATCTGGATGCGGCGCGGGCGGAGCTAAACGAGATGCGGTTGCAGCTTGGCGAAGCTCAGGAGGGGGTGCGCTCGCGGGAAAACCGGCTGAAGCGGCAGGCCAACGAGCTTTCTACAACGCGGGTGCTGTTGACGGAGCGCAACCGGGAGCTGAATGAGCAGCGCAAAACGGCGGCTGATCAAGAAAAGCTGAATACAGCCCTACAGGCGGCCAAGACACGGCTGGAGCAAACCGTATTGGCGGCGCAAGAGCAGTTGGAAAAGACAAACGGCCGTTTGCACAGCCTCGAAACCGCTTTTCAGGCCAACTTGCAGCACTCCGCCGAGCAGGAAGAGTCGTTGCTGCGCTGGCAAGAACTGGCTGAAGTGACGCAAAAACGGGTTGCCGAACTGGAAGGTGAGCTGGACGGGCTGCGTTTGCAGGTGGTGCAAAGCAACCAAATCAACGAAATGCTGCGCGAACAACGGCACCAGCTTGAGGAAGAGTGGCAAAACGCGCTGGATGAATTGGAAACACTAAAGGAACAAACGGCCGTTGCTGCCCCTCCGCCTTCCCCCGAAGACAGTACCCAACTGCTTTGGCACAAAACCAATCTCCGCGCCTTGCAGCAAGAGTTGGAACAAACGCGCCACATTGCCTACACCCATGAAAAAGAGCTAACCGAACTGCAAACCGTTCTTTTAGCCAACCAATCGCAAACGGAAGCCGAGCGCGACCAGCTTGAAGCTGATCTGGAGCGGCAGAAAAAGCAGTGGGAGCAACAGCTACAGCAGGTGCGCGAGCGCAATGATGTGGAAAAACAAATTTTGCAAGCCAGCATCCATGACATGGAAGCGCGTTTGAGCCAGAGCGAGCGTCAGTTGGATACATACTATGACCAGGTACGCAACCAAGGCCACCAGCTTGCCGAAAGCCGCGCCACGCTGGTGGAAAAAGATATAGCCCTTGACGCGCTGCAACAGAAGATCACACAACAGTCACAGGCACAGGAACTGCTAAAACAACGTGCCAGCAACTATATCGTTGACCTACAAAAGCAGCTTAAGCAAGCGCAACGCCAGGTGCATGATTTAACCCAAATACTGGAACGCAAAATTAAAAAGCCTTCTGGAGATTAGGAGAACTGTTTATGATCTCAGTCGAAATTGCTGTCATCGGCGGCAGCGGCCTGTATAACATGGAAGGGTTGACCGATGTGGAGGAGTATCAGATGGATACGCCGTTTGGCAAGCCGTCTGATGCCATTGTGGTGGGAAGGTTAAACGGCCGTTCCATCGCCTTCCTCCCCCGCCACGGACGCGGCCACCGGCTAAACCCCAGCGAAGTCCCCTACCGTGCCAACATCTTTGCTCTCAAAAAATTAGGGGTCAAGTACATTGTCGCCGTCAACGCCTGCGGTTCCCTACGCGAAGATTACGCCCCCGGCCACATCGCCGTCCCCAACCAGCTATTTGACCACACCAAAGGAGTCCGCTCACACACCTTTTTTGCCAACGGCCTCGTCGCCCACACCTCCGTTGCCGACCCATTTTCCCCAGAACTAAGCCGCGCCCTGGTCAAAGCCGTGCGGGCGGCCGACGGCACGGTGCATGAGGGAGGCAACTTCATCACCATCGAAGGCCCCCGCTTTAGCACCAAAGGAGAATCCCACACCTATCGCCGCTGGGGGATGGATTTGATAGGCATGACAAGCTGCCCCGAAGCATTCCTGGCTGCCGAAGCCGAAATAGCCTATGCCACCATGGCCCACATCACCGACTATGACGTGTGGCACGAAAGTGAACAGCCCGTCACAGTGGAAATGGTCATCCGCATTTTGCTGGCAAACACGGCACTGGCGCAGCAGGCCATTGCCCATCTGGTGGCCGACATGGACAACTGGGCGGGCGATTTCCCCGTTCACCACACCCTACGCGATGCCCTCATCACCAACCGCGACCTGATTCCGGCGCAGCTCAAGCGGGATTTGGCTCCGCTGGTAGAAAAATATTTAGGAGCGTCATGACAGATTCACTGCAGCGTTTCTTAGCCTTACTTTGCATTATCGGCTTCTTTCTGGTAGGCACAACAACTTTGGCAAGTTCAACACTTTGGGCAAAAGAGGCCAATAGCACCGCAGAAATCTACCTGCCGTATATTGCTAAACCAGCAACGATCAAAAGCCAAATTACAAAAAGGGCAATTGAACTGCCAATACCATTAGAAAGTTCTGCCGGAAGCTGGTGTACTTGGGGAGGGTGTTCCATTGGCCCCCGTCTATATCATGCGCCGTTACCAAATAACAATACGCTGATTGGTTGGACTGATCAAAATGGCAATGGGCATGTTACCCTCGCAACAGCCACAAATGTCACTCACTGGAATTATTCTGGCACTCCTATACGGGGATTGGTTGGGCATGAGGACAATTCGTTTGCTGTTTTGCTTTGGAATCCAACCCAAAAGGTCATTAAGCTATCCAAACGTAGTGCCACAAACCAGGAGATATGGACAACAAATCTGAACAGCTCTATAGCCGTTGCTGATTTTTGGTTAGGAGACGGCCGTTTAACCTATGGCAACAACCTTTATGCAGCCTATTTTACTGTGAAAGGAACAGCGGGCGGTTTCACGGGTCATCATGGCGATCAAATGAGTTATGTTGATAGCAATGGCAACAAGCTGCCAGGCAATTTTCCGGATGGTTGGGATTGGGGCTGTTCACACTCAATGGCACAGTTAATTTCCTACCACCCTAGTCTAGAGAAATTTGCAGCCGTTTGCTCTAGCGACTGCTTCCCGGCAGCCAGCATCCACTGGGTCAATGCGTCCCATCAAATCTATCAGGGTGCTGGGAATTGTGGCGGCAATGTTTCTACTCAGCTTGGGCAAATGGCATTGGGCAATGACAGTTGGAAATTGGTTTTTAACGCTACAGCACAGCCTTGCTGTGAAGGCAAAGGCATTGCCCTGGCAACTTTAACTAGTCAAGAAAGCAGCCATTACACTTGGCTGACCAATACCCAAGGCGCATTTGAACGAGATCCAATTATTGCACGTCTCGGCGCAAACCCCGCTATTGAAAAATATGTGGTTGGCTGGCTAACAACCAATAATAGTCAATATCAATTAGGGATTATTGACGCGGTAGGCCATTTTCTTGTTAGCCCGGAAAACGTTTCCACAGCAGGTATTAGTTGGGGTAATCGGGATGACTCGTTCCGCACACGCTCTAATGGTACCGTCTCTTGGGTTCAAGGCGATGCCATCGCTCAAGTAATTACTTTGTTTATTTTCGACCCAGCGCCATTTGTTACTCCCTAAAGTGTCCTCAAAACCTTCGAAGTTTTTGTGGCCTCGGAGGTTTTATCTGCCCTTACATGGCTCTCTCGCTTCCTGCCGATGAACTGGCTGAAATAAACGGCCGTCGTGAAACCCTCCTCCTCATTTTGGCGGGGCTGTTTGTGGGGATAACGGCCGTTAATATCAGCCTCGTCACCCGCCAAACCCTCCACCTTGCCCACCTGTGGCCCCCCCTGCTCTGGCTGGGGTTCAGCGCCACCGCCCACTGGCTGCTGCGCCGCGCCAAACCCCTCCACGACCCCTATCTGCTGCCCCTGTTTGCTCTGCTCACCGGCTGGGGCCTCATTCTCATAGACAGGCTGGCCGTCAACTTTTTGCTGCGGCAGGTCGTTTGGGTGGGGCTGGCAACGGCCGTTTTCACCGCCACCGCCATCCTCCCCCCCCACCTTCGCTTGCTCCAGCGCTACCGCTACACCCTACTCATCAGCGGGCTGCTGCTGCTCGCCGCCACCCTGCTGCTGGGGGTCAACCCCTCCGGCTTTGGCGCCGCCCTGTGGCTCCCCATCCCCTTCACCAGCGGCATCTACTTCCAGCCCTCCGAACTACTCAAGCTGCTGCTGCTCATCTTCCTCGCCAGCTACTTCCACGAACGCGACACCGTGCTGCAACTCAGCAGCCAGCGCGGCCCCATCGGCGTACTGCCCTATCTCGGCCCCCTGCTGCTGATGTGGGGGTTTTGCGTCCTGTTGTTGGTATGGCAGCAAGATCTGGGGGCGGCAACCCTCTTTTTTATCCTCTTCCTCAGCCAGCTTTACCTAGCAACCGGCAGCAAATGGTACGCCATTGGCGGGCTGGGGCTGCTGCTGCTGGCCGGGGTCATTGGCTACTTTGCTTTTGACGTGGTGGCACTGCGCGTCAACGCCTGGTGGAACCCGTGGCCCGATGCCGACGGCCGCGCCTTCCAGATTGTGCAGTCGCTCTACGCCCTGGCGGCGGGTGGCGTGGGCGGGCAAGGGGTAGGGCAAGGGTTTCCGGTCTACATCCCCGTCGTCCACTCCGACTTTGCCTTTGCCGCCATTGCCGAGGAGTGGGGGCTGGTGGGCAGCCTGAGTGTGGTGGTCTGTTTTGCGGTATTAGCCCAGCGGGGGCTGCGGGTGGCAATGTTGGCAAAACGGCCGTTTTCCACCTACCTCGCCGCCGGCATCACCGTCCTCTTCAGCGCCCAGGCATTCCTCATCATGGGCGGCGTAACCAAACTCCTCCCCTTGACCGGTGTCACCCTCCCCTTCGTCAGCTACGGTGGCAGCTCCCTGCTCGTCAGCAGCATCATGGCCGGGCTGCTCGTCTATTTGTCGGCGGAGGGAGAAGGATTATGAATTAAGAATTATGAATTATGAAGGTGGTTCATAATTCATAATTCTTAATTCATAATTTCCCATCAAAATGCCCCACCGTCTCCAACGCCTTAACCAACTGATTCTTGCCAGCTTTGCCGCCATTGCTCTGGCGCTGCTGTTTTGGAGCGTGCTGCGGGGCGACAGCTTGCTGCTGCGTGATGACAACCCGCGCTTGGTGGAAGCGGAGCTTCGCATTCAGCGCGGCGCGATTGTAGACCGCCACGGGACGGTTCTGGCGGTGAATGAAGGGACACCAGAGCGACAATTGCGCCGCTACCCGCTGCCGGGAATGGAGCCGGCCGTTGGCTACTACAGTTTGCGTTTTGGCACGAGCGGCGTGGAAGAAAGTTTTGGCGCCGTGCTGCGCGGCGACCCGGCCAGCCCGCTGCTGGCTTGGGAACAGCGGCTGCTCCATCGGCCACAGGTGGGCACGGGAGTGCAGCTAACGCTTGACGCGGGGTGGCAACAAACGGCCGTTTCCCACTTCCGCAACCAAACCGGGGCCTTGGTGCTGCTGGAGCTACACGACAACGCCCCCGCCCAAATCCGCGCCCTCGTCAGCCAGCCCGGTTATGACCCCAACCTGCTGGATGAACAGTTTGACGTGCTGGTGGCCGACGAAACCGCCCCCCTGCTCAACCGCGCCACCCAAGGGCAGTACCAGCCGGGGCTGCTGCTACAGCCGTTTATCGTTGCCGCCGCTGCCGCCAGCAATGAGTTGCTGCTTAACGCCACCGTAGAAAATCCCAACCGCCCTGTCCCAATTGGCAGCGTGGTGACGCGGTGCAGCAGCCGCCCGCCGGAACCGGCCACCTGGAGCGATGTTGTCACCCACCACTGCCCCGCCCCGCTGCGCGACCTGGGCGACAGGCTGGGGGCGGCGCGGCTAGACCAGATTTTTGCTGATTTTGGCCTGACGACCCCGCCGCTGCTGCCGTTGGCAACGGAAACGGCCGTTTCCGCGCCCACCAGCGACCCCGTTTTGGCGGCAATTGGGCAGGAACATTTGACGGTGACACCGCTACAGTTGGCAATTGCTTTGGCGGCGTTGGGCAATAACGGCCGTTTGCCCACCCTGCAACTGGTGACGGCCACCGGCAGTGATGCTTCGGGGTGGGAAGCGGTGGTGGGAGAGGAGGGTGGAGAAAAAACGGCCGTTGCCCCCACCCCCGCCCGCGCCATCGCCCAAGCCCTGCCGCAAAGCAACAACAGCCTCACCTTTTCCCGTCTCGTCCTTTCCGGCCCCGAAGCCACCAACAACAGTTGGTACCTCGCCCTTGCCCCCGCCAACCAGCCCCGCTACGCCCTCGTCATCGTCGTGGAAAACAGCGATACTCGCAGTGCGGCAGAGGGAATTGGGCAGGCAGTATTTGCAGAAGTATTCAGTAACCAGTAAACGGTAATCACTGTTTAACAGGAGATTGGAGATTGGAGATTGTAAACCTTCATCAATCTCCAATCTCCAATCTCCAACTTTCTTATAGGAAAAACAATGGCCCGACAACCCAAAAACAACCACCGTACCGAAGACCAGCGGCTGCTCGTTGCCCCGTGTGACCAGCCAGAAAACTTTACCGACACCGACCCCTGGCGCGTGATGCGCGTCATGAGCGAATTTGTGCAGGGGTTTGATGCCCTGGCCGAACTGGGGCCAGCCATCACCATTTTTGGCTCCGCCCGCGTCAAGCCCGACAACACCCAATACCAGCAAGCGGTGGAAACGGCGCGGCTGCTGGGCGAGGCCGGGTTCAACATCATCACCGGGGGTGGGCCTGGCATTATGCAGGCAGGCAACGAGGGGGCGAAAAAGGCCAATGTAACCTCGGTCGGTCTCAACATCGAGCTGCCGTTTGAGCAGCACCTGAATCCGTTTGTGGATATTGCCGTGGATTACCGCTACTTTTTTGTGCGGAAGACGATGCTGGTCAAATATGCCCAGGGGTTTGTTATCTTTCCCGGCGGCTTTGGCACCATGGACGAACTATTTGAGGCGTTGACGCTGATCCAAACGGGCAAAATCCAGAACTTTCCCATTGTGCTGTTTGACAGCAGCTATTGGGAGGGGCTGCTGGGGTGGCTGCGCGGTACGATGCTGCGCGAAGGCAAGGTGTCAGCCTCTGACCTGGATTTGCTGATTGTGGCCGATTCCCCCACCGAGGTGCGCGATATTATCATTACTGCCTTGCAGGGGGAAAGCGACCAGGCGGAGAAAGAAGCGGCCGTTCGCGCCATTTTGCAGCAGGTTTACCATGGTCACTAATCTTTGCTATAATCTGTAATGCTTTCTCGGCTACGTGTGTTAGTAAGCGTCCAAAAACAAGTTAGGCAAGAAGTTCAACTTCTCGGAAGAAGTTGAACTTCTAAATCGCTACTAATCTTTGCTATAATCTGTAATGCTTTCTCGGCTACGTGTGTTAGTAATTTTGGTTCAAGAAACCAGAAATGACACAGAATTGCACGGAGACAGGAGAGCGTTTCGCAGAGAAAACGAGGAAAATCAAGATATTATCTTCTCGGTGTCCCTCTGTGCCTGCTCTGTGAGCCTCTGTGCAACTTTTTTGTTCTGGCTTGACCAAATTAGGGATTCCCTCTCAAGCAGAGAGACCAGAGTGAGGTTTTTATGTCTTACGAACATCAGCAAACATTACCCGTTTCCCCGGCGCAAGTTTCGGCCATTTTTACGGCGGCCATGCAGCGCGTTTATTTGTGGATGGCACTCGGTCTGGTGCTGACGGCCGGCGTTGCCTTTTATGTTTCCAGCAGTTTCACCCTGTTGTCGCTTATTTTTAGCAGTCAGTGGGTGTTTTTGGGGCTGGTGCTGGTCGAGTTAGGGCTGGTGACTGGCATTACCCGCGCCATCAACCGCTTGTCGCCGGCCGCTGCTGTGGGGCTGTTCTTTCTCTATGCGGCCATCAATGGGGTCACGCTCTCGGCCATTTTCCTGGTCTATGATTTGGGTTCGGTGGCACTGACGTTTGGCACAACGGCCGTTGTTTTTGGCGTTATGTCATTTGTGGGCTGGACAACCAAACAGGATTTGAGCAAGTGGGGTGGGATTCTCTTTATGGCACTCATTGGCCTTATCGTGGCCTCCATTGCCAACTACTTTCTCGCCAGCACGGTGCTGGATGGGGTCATTACCTATGCCGGCGTTCTCATCTTTTTGGGGCTGACGGTGTATGACACCAACCGCATCAAGCTGATGGCGGCGGCAGCGGCGTATGAGGGGGTGGGCGAAACGGCCGTTAGTCGCATTGGCGTGCTGGGTGCTCTGCGGCTTTACCTTGACTTTATCAACCTGTTCCTCTTTTTGCTGCGGCTGCTGGGGCGGCGGCGGTAAAGCTGTCTGATGCTGGAGCTTTACGACACCATCAACCCGGCCGATGTGCAGGTGTTGGTTGATGGGCTAAATGCGGCGAATGCGGGGCGGGTGCCAGCGAATGACAAACGGCCGTTATCCATCATGTGGCGGGAAAACGGCCGTTTGCTCGGCGGCCTCACCGGCCACACCCAATGGGGCTGGCTCTACATCAAGCTTCTGTGGGTGGCTCCCCAACGGCGCGGCAGCGGGCAAGGGCAACGGCTGGTGCTGGCCGCCGAAAACGAAGCCCGGCAGCGCGGCTGCCACGCCGCCTTTGTCAACACCTACAGCTTCCAGGCTCCCACTTTTTACCAAAAACTTGGCTACACCATCTGGGGCCAGCTAAACAACTATCCGGCTGGTCATCAGCGCATTTATTTAAGAAAGATCCTGTAATCGGCCAGTTCACCGATAACCGATAACTGATCACCGATTACCGATTACTACCACTATGAATCTCTCAATGGCAACCGACTATTGCACCGATGTCCACGCCTTCAACAGCCTGGACGACTTTTTCAACGGCATTGGCAACCCCAAACCATACCTGCGCAAAATTGCCGACGCTGGTTTCACCCATTTGCACTGGTGCCACCATTGGCGCAGCGACTTTTTCTATGAAGAACCGGAAATGGTGGAAATTGGTAAGCAGCTTCAAGAATATGGGCTGCAAATTGCCGACATCCACGGCTCCGAAGGCATTGAAAAGTTCTGGTATTCGCCGCAGGAATATGCCCGGCTGGCCGGGGTGGAACTGGTAAAAAACCGCATCGCCTTCACCGCCCGCTTTGGCGGCGACGCCATGGTCATGCACGCCTACCCGCTGCCGGCCGACCCCACCCTTGCCAACCTGCTCTGGAGCCAACTCCGCAAAACGCTCGATGCCGTGCAGCCGTTTGCCCTAGAGCGCGGCGTCAAAATCGCCATCGAAAACCTGATTGATTTCCAAAACACCCACTTCAACAAGCTGCCGGTGGAGCAGGCAGGCGACAACCGCCAGCTCATCGCCGACCTCTTTGCCGCCTACCCGCCGGAATTTTTGGGGCTGTGCTACGACCCCGGCCACGGCAACCTGGGGTATGACCGCATGGAGATGCTGGACATGTTCAAAGATCGGCTCTGTGTGCTGCATCTAAACGGCAACCACGGGCGCGAAGATGAACACCTCAACGTCTTTCATGGCACTGTTGATTGGGAGCGGCTTGCCAAATTGATTGCCGCCTCGCCCTACCGCAAGCCAATGTCGCTGGAAGTGTGTATGCAGAAAACCTATCCGAGCCAGGAGGTGTTCTTACAAGAGGCACGGGAAACCGGCGGCCGCTTTAGTGCGATGGTGGAAGGGTATCGCGGGTGATTTTTTGATTTCATGAACGTGGTAAACGCTACGGACAAAACAGGACGCTGATTTTCCTGATGAACCTGATTTCTCATTTTTCGGCATGGTTCAGGTTAGCTTTACAAATGGTAGAACGATTTTGCAAATCGTTCTCTGGGCGATTTGCAAAATCGCCCTACAGAGTGTCAGGCTAACTTTTCGGGTTTTTGAACCATGCCCATTTTTCATCAGGAAAATCAGGAAAATCAGCGTCCAATTTCAGGGGTATATATACATGCTAGGGATTGATTTGACGGGAAAGCGGGCGTTTGTGGGGGGGCTGGCGGATGATGAGGGGTATGCGTTTGCCATTGCCAAGGCGTTGGCAGAGGCGGGGGCGACGATTTTGGTGGGGACGTGGCCGCCCGCGCTGGGTATTTTTCGGCGGCTGCTGGATCGGGGGAAGATGGATGAGTCGCGGCGGTTGCGTAACGGCCGTTTACTCGAATTCCACCGCATCTACCCCCTTGACGCCGCCTACGACACCCTTGATGCTGTCCCCGAAGACGTGCGCACCCACCGTCGCTACCAGGACGCAGGCGACTTTACCATACAGGGAGTCGCCGACCAGATTGTGGCAGAATTTGGCGAACAGCCGCTCGACATCGTGATCCATTCCATTGCCAACGGGCCAGAGGTGCAAAAACCGCTGATTGAAACCTCGCGGGCAGGGTATTTAACGGCCGTTGGCACCAGCGCCTACTCCATGGTCTCCTTTGTGCAGCGCTTTGCCCCGCTCATGCCCCCCGACGGCAGCTTTATCTCGCTCAGCTACATGGCAAGCGAGCGCGTGTTCCCCGGCTATGGCGGCGGCATGTCGTCGTCCAAGGCGGCACTGGAAAGTGACACCCGCGTGTTGGCCTATGAAGCCGGCCGTCGTTATGGGGTGCGCGTCAACAGCATTTCGGCCGGCCCACTTGCCTCCCGTGCTGCCCGCGCCATTGGCGTCATTGACCACATGCAGCAATACGTCGCCGCCAACTCGCCCCTCACCAACCCCCTGCAGGCCTACGAAGTTGCCAACGCCGCCGCCTTCCTCGTTAGTCCCCTCGCCAGCGGCATCACCGGCACGGTTTTGTATGTAGACAAGGGGTACAATATCATGGGCATGGCCGTGGAATGACCAACCATCACGTAGAGACGCAAAATTTTGCATCTCTACGTGATCCGTTACCGATACAGGTGTTTTAATTTTGGCGGCTGCACATCGGCCGGCACCGGCGAAAAGTAGGGGGTAGCCGCCAGCGAAGCCTCAAACTCAGCCCGCACTGCTGCCAGCCGCGCCGGGTCTACAAACAGCGCAATCGCCGCCTGCGACATCACCTGCGCCGCATACATCATCCCCTTGTGACCAATACTCATCCCGCCTGAAGCGACAATGCCCCACGAGTGCGCCGGAACATTGGTCGGCCAGCAGGTTGTGTTTAGCATACTCAGCGGCACGCGCCAACTCATGTCGCCCACGTCCGACGAGGCCGGGAAAATGCGCCCAATATCTACGCTGGGGAAGACATCGCCAACCAACGGCTGGTTGGCCTGTGCCGGTGACAATCCCATGTACTGGGCAATCATTTGGCTGTTGCCGGGCGGATTGTTGGCATTAATCTCAGCCGCATACGCCATCTCTTCTGCCGTAAATTGAATCGGCCCCAGCGATTGCATCACCTCGTACTGCAAATCGGCCAGGGCGTGGTTGTTGAGAACACAGGTGGTTCCAGAAACAAAAATCTCTTCCACCTCCGTCTCCGTCATCAGTGCCGCCCCCTGCGCCACCTTCCGTACCCGGTCTACCACTGCCTGCACCTGATGGGGCAAGTGCGCCCGCATCACGTAATGCACTTCGGCGCGGTCGGGCACAATGTTGGCCGCCAGCCCACCGTCAGTGATGATGTAGTGAATGCGCACGTTGTCGGCCACGTGTTCACGCATGTAGTTGACGCCCACGTTCATTAATTCTACGGCATCGAGAGCCGACCGCCCCATTTCGGGCATGGCGGCAGCGTGGGCAGTGCGCCCGTGAAAGCGGAAACGCATACTTTGCACCCCCAACATACTGCCCTTGGAGGCGTAGTTGGTATAGCCGGGGTGGAAGTTGAAAGCAGCATCCAAATCATCAAAGGCACCATCACGCCCCATGTAGATTTTGCCGCCGCCCCCTTCTTCGGCGGGACAGCCATAGTAACGCACCGTGCCGGGTGTGCCTGTCTCTTGCAGCCACTGCTTGACGGCTACGGTGGCGGCCAGACAGCCTGTGCCAAGCAGGTTGTGGCCGCAGCCGTGACCGTGGCCGCCAGCTTCAACGGGGTCGGGGTCGCTTTGCAGCTTTTGCGACAGTCCCGGCAGGGCGTCATATTCCCCGGCAAAGCCAATGATGGGGCCGCCGCTGCCCCACTCGGCCATGAAGGCAGTGCTGATGCCGCCTACATCCCAGGTAATGGCAAAGCCAACTTCTTCCAAAAAGTCGGCCTGTAGCTTTGAGGCCTTAAACTCTTCGAAGCGAATTTCTGGATTGGCCCATATTTCGTCGGCCATAGCGGTAAAGTTGCTTTGGTTGCGGTTAAGCCAGTTGACGATCTCGGTTTTTGTATTCATGGAGGATACCTTTTGTCATTTTTTGCCACGAATTACACGAATTCGCACGCATTGTTAGATGATAATCTACCACATTCGAGGGGAATGGGCAGGAAAAGAATAACGGCCGTTTTCCCAATCCACGAGAAAAGCGGCAATAACCAGTGTGTTAAACTTTACACTTTCCTTGTCGAATTATTCACGCATCCGTGCTTGAAGTTCGTTCCCGGTTCCATGTATAATACTATGTTATTGAGTAAGCAACAGTTAGGTTCTTTTAAGGAATGGAAATTAAATAACTGGCTCATTTAGAAGTTCAACTTCTCAGAAGAAGTTGAACTTCTTGCGTAACTTATTTAATCCTCTTCCTATAGGAAAGGAAGCTTTTTTGAGCCTATTTCACACCCAAATCCACAGAACTCTGCTTTAATAACACCGCCAAACGATCAAACGGCCGTTTGTGACAATACCTACAAGGTTGGTGCTTAAATTTATTTATTCGTATTGGAATTTGTCAGGATATTAGATGTAGGCAGAAGTGAAGGCTTTGATATTTTTACCACTATCCCCCCTCTTTCTTGACAACATCCCGGTCAACCAATATCGTGAATGGTAAGGACAAATGTAAGGCAATTATGATGAAATGCTTAGGATAAAATCACGCATCATTTAAGTGCTTGCCTAATGATACCTTCCCTTCATCTCTCCTATACTTCATTTATTGTTCTAAGCTTTGACATCACGGTAGGACAGCTTAAATTTGCTAAGGCACTGAAACTATGGTAGCACAAAATAGTGACAAGTTAATCGGACACCAATTAGACCAATACCACATTGAACAACTGTTAACCCAACGCAAAAGTAGTGCCCTTTATTTGGCACGTGATGTCCGCTCTGAGAATGAGGTTCTGCTGGAAGTCGCAAAACAATCGGTTAAGGAAAACCAAACTTTTGCCGATGCGTTTCAGCATAATATGGCACTGGTACAAACATTGGGGCACCCGAATATTGCCAGGGTGCTGCAAATTAGCCAGTCTGGCGGGAAACGGCCGTTTGCCGTCATCGAAAACCAATCCATCACCACCCTGGCAGACAAACTCGCCGACTGGGCCCGCGAAAACAACACCCTCCCCGTCATCAAAGCCCTTGAACTCGTGCGTCATCTCGCCGCCACCCTCAGCATTGCCCACCGCTCCGGGTTAATCCACCACGACCTGCGCCCCGGCAACATCTTCCTGCGTGAAGACAACACCCCCATCTTCGTTGACCTCGGTGTTCCCCACGTACCCGAAGTTATTGAGCAAAAATGGGAAATTGGGCAAAACAACATTATTGACTACACCGCCCCCGAACAACAGGAAGGGCGCGAAATCACCCCTCGCAGCAACATCTACTCACTCGGCGTCATTCTGTATGAGCTACTGGCCGGACACCCCCCTAAATTGCCCGCCACCTCCTGGGATATTTTTGACCGTGACGCCACCCCTAAAGAAGTCCCGCTGGAAGAAGCCCGCGTCGGTCTCACCAGCGAAACCTATCGGCTGGTACGTAACTGTCTTTGGCGGCAAGAGTGGAGCCGCTACGATAATGCCACAGAACTCATCAACGCCCTTGATGCAGCCATCGCGGCCGAACGCGCTTTGCCCAAGGTCCTTCCGGTTACCACCTCCACTCGGCGCTGGCTGCCCATTGCCATTCCTGTCGTTATTGTGCTAATCATTTTGGCTATTTTCCTTAACAGTGGCAATGATCCCAATGATGTGGAAGCCAATACTATCGTCCAGGCAACCACCGTTGTCCCAACAGCCACCAGCACGGCCACAGCAACAGCCACAACCGCGCCCACCCGTACCCCTGTTCCCGTCTTAATTCCACCAACCCTCACACCCACGCCTGAACTGGTGATTGAGCTATTGGAGCCGCTGCCGGGGAGCGAATTTGCCCAAGGCGACACCATTACCTTTGACTGGCGCTGGCCTGTGGAACTATCTCCAGGGCAACAATTTGCCATTTATCTTTTCTCCAGCACCCAGGTTACCCTGGTTGAAACCGTTAAAGAACCCATTTTGGGCTTTAATTATCGGGCGCGTATTCCTGTCAGCGAATTGAACGCCAGTGAGGCAACGGTTGATTGGCAGGTGGTGCTGGAAACGGTAGCAACTGGCAACAGCATTTTTGAAAGCGAAAGACGGCCGTTAACGCTACAGCTTGAACCGCCCACTCCAACGGTAACACCAACACCCAGCATCACACCGACCACTGATTGTGTAATTTCACCGCCACCTGGCTGGGTGCTATACACCATTAAATCCGGTGACAGCCTGTTTAATCTGGCAATTTCTGGCGGCAGCAGCCTTGACTTTGTGCTAAAAGTAAACTGCCTGCCACCAGACCCAGTGCTGAGCGTAGGGCAAAAAGTATATATTCCCAAGCCCCCGGCAACAGACACACCAACCCCGGCTCCAGTGCCACCTACTGCAACACCTGGGCGGAGCGGTGGCGGCGGTGGCGGTGACAAACCACCTACACCACCCCCATGATATTGATAAAGGGTAAAAGGGGAGGTTTAGACCAACACAGGTCTAACCTCCCCTTTTATATGCAGTAGCAGTTAATCGTTTAAGGGCAGCGCACGCAATCCTGTTGCTGTAGCGGTAAGATAGATGTAAGGATAGCTGTAAGGAAGAGATGGTACTGTGCTGCCAACCAGCTACGGCTACAACGCCCGTGCTGGTATTTTTGTATAGGGAACCTGGTATAAACAACTTTACAGTTTGGATGTAACCGGTTTGGCAGGAGTGTCATGAAACATAGAATCTTTGTATTGGTGACCATTGTAGGGTTTGCTCTTTATCTCTTTTTCACCTTGGGAACCACCTTTGCCGATGCAGCGGCCGTCATTGCTCATGATGACAATATTATTGTCCTGGAAGGGGGCACGGCTACACAATTGACAACGGGAGCGACCTCTGTTTTGTTCAATGACGTTACGAGCAATACGCTCCAGGTTGCGTCTATCATTGATCAGCCAGATTTTGCAACGGCCGCTTTTACTGTTAATGCCAATGGCACCTTTAGCTACAAGCATGATGGCAGCGAGAATTATTCGGACTATTTTGTCTATCAGGCGTGTGATGCAGGGGCAATTTCGTGCGACACGGCCACGGTGAATATTTCGATTACGCCGCAAAATGACCCGCCAACGGCCGTTAATGACACCAACAGCATCAGCGAAAACAACATCCTCTCCGTTGGTTCCCCCGGCGTTCTTGGCAACGACACCGACCCCGAAAGCGACCCGCTGCGCGTCACCAGTGCCAGCAGCGTCAGCACCAAGGGTGCCACTGTCAACGTCACCCTCAACACCGCTGGCAACGGCAGCTATACCTATGACCCCACCACCGCAGCCACGCTCCAGGCCCTGCCATCCGGGCAATCAACCGTTGACACCTTCAACTACACCATCAGCGACGGCAACGGCGGCACCAGCAACGCCACTGTCTCTATCACGGTTAACGGCCAAAACGACGCCCCGACATTTGTAAGTACGCCAGTAACAACTGTTAACGAAGATAGCCTCTACACCTACAACATCGTCGTCAACGACGTAGATACAGGCGACACCATTACCATCAGCGCCCCTACGCTACCGGACTGGCTCACCCTTACCCCCACCGGCAACGGCACCGCCACCCTCAGCGGCACTCCCACCAACGCCGAAGCACGGACAGGTTTCTTCAGTGTCTCTCTACAAGCCAAAGATACGTCCAACAGCACCGCTAACCAATCTTTTATCATCCAGGTACAAAATGTCAACGATGCTCCGGTTTTAGACAACAGCGGCGACATGGTTCTATCTAACATCAATGAAGACAACCAGAACCCTAGCGGAGACATTGTTCTGGCAATAATTGCCAGTGCCGGGGGAACCCGGATTACTGATGTAGATGCTAATGCAGCTCAGGGGATTGCAGTTATTGGTGCCGACAATACCAATGGTACCTGGCAATATTCCACCAATAATGGCAGCAGTTGGAATAGTTTCGGCGTTGTGACCGAAACGGCTGCTATCTTACTCAATAATTCTGCCCGTATTCGCTTTGTCCCCAACCTTGACTACAGCGGGCCGGCCGGAAACGTTATCTTCCGCGCCTGGGACCAAACGAGCGGGTCAAACGGCAGCACCGGCATTAGCACCGTCCCCAACGGCGGCACCACCGCCTTCAGCGTGGCAATAGAAACAGCTACGCTTACGGTGCAGGCCATCAACGATGCCCCTGTTTTGGACAACACGGGAACAATGGTGCTGCCCAACATCAATGAAGACGCGCTGGCTCCGGTCGGAGACACAGTTGCCAATATCATTCTTAGTGCCGGGCCAAACCGCATCACCGATGTAGATGTGAACGCTTTGGGAGGAATTGCCGTTATTAGCCGCGACAACACCAACGGCATTTGGCAATATTCCACCAATGGTGGCAGCAGTTGGAACCCATTTGGCACACTGAACGAAAACTCAGCCGTTTTGCTCAACCCCGCTGCCAAAATCCGCTTTGTCCCCACGCTGGACTACAGCGGGCCGGCCGGAAACATTACCTTCCGCGCCTGGGACCAAACAAGCGGGTCAAACGGCAGCACCGGCATCAACACCGTCCCCAACGGCGGCTCCACTGCCTTTAGCACGGCCACTGAAACGGCTACCCTGAATGTGCTTGCCGTCAACGACGCGCCTGTCATTGACCTGAACGGCCTGCTTGATGCCGGAACCGGCTTTGAATCCAGTTTTGTTGCCAACGACGGGGCTGTTGCCATTGTGGATACGGATCTGAGTTTGGTTGATGTGGACAATCTTAACCAGGCCAAAGCTCTCATCACCATCACCAACCCGTGGGATGGAGCCGCCGAATCATTAGCCGCCAATACGGCCGGCACGTCCATTAACGCCAGCTTCAACCCGTCCGATTCGACGCTCACCCTTTCGGGCAATGACACCGTTAGCAACTACCAAACGGTGCTGCGTACCATCACATACAACAACATTACCCAGGATCCGGACACACGGCAGCGATCCATTTCTTTTGTGGTCAACGATGGCTCAGACAACAGCACGCCAGCGACGGCTTTGGTCAACATACTCAACCCCATCATCACCGTATCCATGACGCCCAACAGCCAGGAAATCCCCAGCGGTGCCACGGCCTCATTTGATGTAGCCATTAAAAATGAAGGGAATGTGGTTTTAACCCAAATCAAAACCACCTCCTCCATCAATGATTGCGTTAAAGATTACACCACGCTGCAAGTTGGCGAAACCAAAACGTTTACGTGTGTACGCAATAACGTCACCGAATCATTCAACCATACGCTCGCCGTTTCGGGCAAAGACCCGTTGGGCGGCACCGTGACAGATAACAGCACGGTTACGGTGATCGTTGAAAACCCCAACATCCGTATTGTGCCGACAACGGTAACACCCACGGTTATTGAAGGCGATACCGTTACGTTCAACGTGACTGTACGCAACCCTAGCAACTTGACAACGTTAGCCAATGTCGTGGTGACAAGTGCTGAAATCCCCAACTGCAACCACACTATCGGCACATTAACGCCAAACCAGTCCAAGAGCTACCCTTGCACGCTACCCAATGCGACTGAAGCCCTAACGGCCGCTTTTACAGCCACCGATGGTAATGTCAGCGACACCAATTTTGCCTCCTTTGACGTTCTGGCACTCAACATCAGCATTACGCCAAACCCCAACGAAATTCCCGAAACGGGGCAAACCGTTGACTTTACCGTGGAAGTGCGCAACGAAGGCAGCAAAGATGTTGAGCTTACATCACTGACAACCGACACCTTTGGCAACATCGTCAACCTGCCCAATACCGATTGCGAACTTGGCGACATGCTTGATGCCGATGGTGGCACCTACGCTTGTACCTTTAGCACCACCGTATTTGGTACCCCCCCCAGCTACCAGGTTAAGCTGACCGTGGAAGCTGAAGACGATACGCCTATAACCGTTTCCAAGCAGGACAGCACTTCAATCACCATCCTGGCCGTAGCCTCAGATATTAACCTGACGGTTGAGGCCAGCCCCAACAGCGTGGTTGGCCCTGGGCAGATGGTGACATATACGCTTCAAATCGAAAATGCCAGCACGCTGCGTGATGTAACCATTACCGCGCTGGAAGATTCCTTGCTTGGCCCGCTGGCCGATTTGGATGGGGACTGTGAGATACCGCAGGCTGGCCTGGAGATTGCCAAAGAGGCAACGTTTGAATGTACTTTTAAGGCACCATTTGCCGCGAACTCAGGCGAAAAAGAAACCCATATCATTACGGCTCAAGGTGTTGATGAAGACAATGACCCGGTAGGTGGCAGTGCCAAGATAGAGATTCGCAGCTATCGTCTTGTGCTGCCGCTGGTACCCAAGGGTATGCGTACGCAGGATGAGCCAAATGATGTGTGTGCTGAGGCGTATCCGCTGGCTTACTTTGACAAAGAGTACCAATTCCTGGCTGAAGATGTGACCGACTGGTATGTCTTTGAGCTTGATAAGGCGACGTCGGTTACGGTGCGGGTGACGAATTTTGCCCCGCAAGCGGGACAGGCGGTTATTTATCGCTTTGATGGCAACAATTGCGATGCGCCCAGTGAAGGTGGCAGCCGCACTGTGGTCAAGAGTAATGGCGTTACCGGCACGGATAAAAGTGTGAGCCTGGGAACGATTTCGGCCGGTCATTATCTTGTCCGAATTATTAATGATGGCAGTACGACAACGGGGCAGAAGTATAGATTAACGATTGATGTCCCCTGATGTGGCTGGTGGCAATAGTCCCTGAAGACAAACGGCCGTTAAATCACCAACAACAAAACACCGGCGCACCGAGCCAACAGCGCCGCAGGCAGCGAAAGGAGTCCTGACAAAAAATGCCTATTCTAAAAAAAATGTTTCCCGTCGTCTTATTTGTAGCTGTTGCCCTGCTTTTTCTGGGCAAAACGGCCGTTTTTGCCAACTCCAGCAGCGACGACAACATTGATAACCCTATTATTGCGATTGAAAAAACGGCCGTTAACCCCGAAATTGTCAAAGGTGGCATCGCCGAATTTTCCATCACCGTCATCAACTCCGGCGACGTAATCCTCACCAACGTCCGCGTTGAAGACCCACTCACCCCAACCTGCAAAAACACCCTGGGCACACTAGACCCCGGCCAACAGCAAACCTACACCTGCCAACGCACCAACGTCCAGGCCAGCTTCCTCAACGAAGCCACCGTCACCGGGCGCGACCCCAACGGCGTCGTGGTCTCTGACACCGACACCGCCCTGATCAAAGTAGACAACCCCGAAATCAGCATCGTCATAGACACCATCACCCCCGTCATTCGGCGCAACGGCAACGCCCAATTTACCATAACCGTCTTCAACGACAGCAAAGACAACGCCCTCAGCAGCGTCGAGGTCATTGCCGACCAAGCCCCAAGCTGCGACCGCGAAATCGGCCTGCTCAATCCCGAAGCATTCTTCAACTACAATTGCACCGTTACCAACGTCACCGAAGCCTTCAACAACGTCGCCGTTGTATCTGGCACCAGCCCCGCCAGCGGCACCGTCAGTGCCAGTGACGACGCCCAAATTGAAATTCTTGACCTGGAAATGGAGCTACAGGCCAACCCAAGCCTCACCCCCGAACCGGGTACCATCATCCAGTTTACAGCCAAAATCACCAACACCGGCAGCGTAGATGTCAACCTGACCAGCCTGACCAGCACCCGCTTTGGCGACCTGCTAGATTCCAGCAACAGCAATGTCAGCAACAACAGTTGCGCTGGCAGTGGCTCCACCCCTACCCTGGTCGCCAACGGCGGCGAATACGTCTGCCAATTTGAATCGCCTGTTACAGGGCAGCCCCAAGTCATCACCGTTGATTTGATGGCAACGGCCGATGATGAATACGAGAACGATGTCACCGTCAGCGAAACCACCAACAGCAGCGTAACCATCACCAATACCCCCTCAGCTATCTCTGTCACGTTGGAGGCCAACAAAACCTCCATTCCCTCCCCAGGCGGGGTACTAGAGTTTACGGCAACCATCCACAACGACAGTCCCGTTGACACCGTTACCATTGACACACTCGAAAACAACATTACCGGCAACCTGCATAACCACGGCACCTGCGCCCTGCCGCAAGGCCTTACTGCCGCCAGCAGCTATAGCTGCACCTTCCCCATCACCATCACCGGCGGTTCCGGCACCTCTGTCCCTGTTTCACTTCTTGCCGCCGGTTTTGATGATGACATTACACCCCACTCCGTGGAAGACGAAGCGCAAGTAAGCATTACCATTACGCCGCCCCTGGTGCAGTATCTGCCCATCGCAGTCAAAAATTGGCGCACAACCGACGAACCAAACAACGACTGCGCCCAGGCCTACGCCCTCAATCTCTTTAACCACCAATACCGTTTTGCCCCTAACGACAAAAACGATTGGTATATGTTTGATCTGAACAGCCAGGTATCTACCATGTCAGTAACCGTCAGCAATTTTGTCCCCAGACAGGGACAGGTTGTCGTTTATAAATGGAATGGCGTGAACTGTGAAAGCACCACCAATGGTGGTTCGCGTCAAATTGTGGGCTTCAACAACACGCTCAATACAACGTCACGAACGGTGACGCTCAATAATTTAGCCAAAGGTCACTATCTGATTTTGGTGATCAATGATGGTGCGACCAGCCAGACAAAATACAACCTGGTGATGGCCGTTCCTTAGGGTTCAATCGTTAATAACCTGGGATGTAGAAGTTGAACTTCTGAGAGAAGTTCAACTTCTGAGAGAAGTTGAACTTCTGAAACTGCAAAGTTATTTTTGATTGAACCTTTAGGCCAATCACAGAAATGGATTTAAATAGGCAAACCATTGTTAATGAAAACATCTATGCCGCATACGTTTGTAAAATCTAAACCAAAATGGGTTTGCCTACTGCAATTCATGCAATCAGTTTAAACCTGTTGCTAACCGATGGATGTACAGGATTTTTTTGAACAACCGCTTGATGATCGGTACCGGCTTGAAGAGTTAATAGCCGAAAAGAAGTATATTACTAGTTATATTGCCTATGACACTCAACAGGAACAAACGGTAGCGATTGATTTTCTAAAAGCGGAATATGCCCAAAACAAAGACTTTGTTACTCAATACACGGAGCGCATAAACGTGTTGACTACAATGAGGCACCCCAATTTGCCAACTGTGCTGGCTTTAGGCAACCTGCCAAACGGGTCACCCTACACCGTTTGGGAGTTTGTCGCTGGCTATCCGCTAACCGAGCGGTTAGACCAGCTTGCCAAACAGGGTTTGCCAGTTTACAGCATCTATGCGCTACGTATCATCCGGCAGGTGGCAGAGGCGTTGGCAAAGCTGGAACAGGCCCGGCTGTTTCATTACGCACTCGTGCCAGAAAACATCTTGCTCAAGACGTTTACGGTTAAATCTGATGATGCGGTAATGGTGCTGGATTTAGGGATTCCGCCTAACATCACGCAGATCCTGTCGTTTAGTGCTAACGGTAACAACAGCAACGCGGCTTATCTGGCACCAGAGCAGGCTAAACACGAACCCATTGATGGGCGTAGCCATATTTACTCGCTGGGAGCTATGTTGTATGAGCTGCTGACAGGACAGCTTCCGGGCAAGTTGGAGGGCAGTTGGGAGCCATTGGTGCGGCAGGTTGTGCGCGGGCGCACAGCTTTGGAAAAAGCGCGGGGCGATTTGGCGCATGAGACGTATGCGCTGGTTGATAAATGTTTGCGCCGGGAGCCGTGGCAGCGGTTTCCGACAATTGAGGCGTTTATTGAGGCACTGGACAAGGCCATTATGGCTGAGGATGTTCGTATTCGGACGACGGCGGATACGGTTTTTGTGCCTCGCCGGAACCAACGGCCGTTTATCATCACCGCCCTCAGCCTCATCATCGCCGTAGCCGTGGGCAGCGTCTTCCTGCTGCGCGGGTTGCCCACCGACGAAGCCCCGCCCACCCGCAACGTCAACGCCGCCGCCTTAACCACCCCACTTGTCGAATCCATCATCATACTGCCTACAGCCACGGCCACCAGCGAGATCATCGCCAGCCCTACGGCTGCCAATGCCGCCGAAGTGATTGAAGCCACACCCAGTGCCACGGCCACCAGCGACATCACCCCCAGCCCCACACCGACCCTAACCCCTTCCCCCTCGCCCACGGCCACCGCTTCGCCAACGCCACAGCCCTACGTGCGCGTTGTGTTTAGCTCGATCAGCGTCCGTACCGGGCCGGGAACGCATTATGACACCATTGCTTTTATGGAGGAGGGAGAAACGGCCGTTATTATCGGCCGCAGCGACAACCAGGAAATCTGGTACAACATCCAACTCGACAATAACTTAACCGGTTGGGTTGCCAGCAGCGTCACCGCCATCGAAGGCGGCACAGATCCCGCATCCATTCCCGTGGCGGCCACCATTCCACCATCACCAACCCCAACCGCCACCCCAACCGCCACCCCAACCACCATTCCCACCGCCACACTAGAGACAGACGACGGCGGCAGCGGCGGCGGTTCGCCCAAACCAAAACCATCAAGTACCCCGCCGCCACTTCCCGGTGCCGGTGGCTAACTTGCTGCTGGTTAACACGAACAGGTATTTAAATCGTGAAACGAAACCGACTACTCTTTATCATTCTTATCATCATGACCGCCTTCTCCACGCTGGTTATGCTAGGAGGCGTGGCAACAGCGGTTGCCAACAGCCTGTCCAACACAGCCGCCACCATCCCACACATTGATTTGAATGGCAGCAGCCAGCCGGGGCTGGATTTCTACACGGCTTATACCGAAAACATCGGTCTGCTACCGATTGTTGACACATCTGCTTTGGCTATCACCGACACCAACAACATCTATCTGGCTTCGGCCACCGTCACCCTGGTTGACCCCCTGAACGGCACCGCCGAAACGCTCAAGGTAGACACCAGCGGCACCACGCTGGTTGCCACCTACAATGCCAAAACCGGCGTTCTGTCCCTAACCGCACCCAGTGGCAAAGACACCTTAACCAACTTCCAAAAGGTACTGCGCACCATCTGCTATGGCAATGATTCGGACGCCCCCGCCCCCACCCCCCGCACCGTGCGCTTTGTCATTAGCGATGGCAGCACCGAAAGCCCGCCGGCCAATGCCATCATTGACATCGAGCCAATTAACGATGCCCCCCTTCTCGACAACAGCAACACCCTGCATCTATCCGACATCAAGGAAGATGATCTCAACAACCCCGGCAATCTGATTGGGGATTTGCTCAATGGACAAAACGGGGCGCTAATTGATGATTTGGACGGACCACTGGAAGGTGTTGCCATTGTGGCGGCCAACAACAGCAGCGGCAAATGGCAGTTTAAGACGGCCGCTAGCTGGATAGATGTGGGGAATGTGACGGCACAAACGGCCGTTTTGCTCGACCCCAGCACCCAAATCCGTTTCCTACCCGCCCCCCAATTCTCCGGCAACGCCAGCATCAGCTTCCGCGCCTGGGATCAAAGCGATGGACACAGCAGCGGCAGCACAGGCATCAACACCAACATCAACGGCGGCTCCACCCCCTTTAGCAGCAACACCGCCCAGGCCACCATTGTCGTAACCCCCCAAAACGACGCGCCCGTCATTGACCTCAACGGCCCGGACGCAGGCACCAAATTTCAAACCATTTTTACCGAAGACGGCGGCAAAATTGCCATTGTAGACGAAACACAGCTCACCGTCACCGACCCCGACTCGACGCAGCTTACCGAGGCCCTGGTGAAACTGACCAACAAACCAGACGGCAACCAGGAATCGCTGGCGGCTCAAGTCACGCTACCCGAAATTTCCGGCAGCTACAATGCCAACTCCGGCGAGCTGCGGCTGCAAGGGCCAGCCACCCCCGCCCAATTCCAGCAGGTGCTGCGCTCCATCACCTACAACAACCTGTCGCAAAACCCCACCAATAGCGACCGTCTGGTCGAGTTCACCGTCAGCGACGGCATTAGCACCAGCGTCAAGGCCATTAGCACCATTGCCATCAACCGCACCAACGATGCCCCGGTACTGAACACAACCCAACCGTTCACCTTGTCAGCCATTGAAGAAGACGACCCCGGCTCGTTGGGCAGCCTGATTAGCAACGTGATTACCAGCAACAACCCCAATGCCATTACCGATGTAGACAATGATTTTCGCGGCATTGCGGTGATTGGCATTGACAACAGCAATGGCAAATGGCAGTACCGGCTCAATGGCACCACCACCTGGTTGGATTTTACGGCCGTTTCCAGCATCAGTGCCACCCTCCTCAGCAGCGACGAGCGCATCCGCTTTGTCCCCCATGCCAACTACGCCGGCAGCGCCAGCTTCACCTTCCGCGCCTGGGATCGCAGCGGCAACAGCCCCATTGGTGCCACCAACATCAACACCAACATCAACGGTGGCACCTCGCCCTTTAGTGCCGCCCAGGCCAACGCCACCATTGACATCCACAGCGTCAACGATGTACCCATCCTTGACCTGAACGGAGCCGCCCCCGGCCGCGAATTCACGGCCAGTTTCAACGAAGCCCAGGGGCCGGTCGCCATCGTCTCCCCCACCCTCACCCTGCAAGATGTGGACAACATCAACATTCAAAGTGCCATCATCGAAATCAGCAATTTGCTAGACCCCAGCCAAGAGATTCTGGGCATAACCAACCCCGGCAACTTTACGGTAAACTTCAACCAGGCGGCTGGCAGTCTGACCATTTCCGGGCCGGCTCCCATTGACCAGTATCAATCCCTGCTGCGTACTGCCACCTACAACAACCTTTCACAGGCTCCCAACGATGCCGAAAACCGCTTTATCATCTTTACCGTGACCGATGATGGCGGCGGCATTAGCGAACCTGTAACCAGCACAATCCGCATCAACCCGGTTAACAATGTGCCGGTTATCAACAGCTTTGCCATTACCGGCACCGAAGACGTGCAAATCCCTCTGTCGCTGGGTCTGTTTAACCAACATTTTGCCGACCCCGACGGCGACGACCTGACCGAGCTAAAAATTACCGCGCTGCCAGCCAACGGCACCCTGCTTTTGGCAGGCACGCCCATCGCTGCCGGGCAACCCATTCCGGCGGCGCAAATTGGGCAACTGCGCTTTGCCCCCCTGGCCGACTGGCACGGTATCACCAGCTTTGAGTGGAATGGCAAGGATAATGAGGTGTATCCGGCCAATGGCGGCACGGTGACGGTGACGGTTATGCCCGTAAATGATGCCCCCGTGCTGGGCGACGTGGGCAAGGAGGGGGATGAGGATCAGCGTCTGTGGTTTAGCCCCGGCGATTTTGCCATGCAGTTTTATGACCCGGATGGCGACTCGATGATAAGCGTTCAGGTAAAATCGCTGCCGGCGCGGGGGACGCTGCGTTTTGGCGAAACGGCCGTTTCCATCAACGACACCTTTGCCGCCAACACCCTCACCCAGCTTTCCTTTACCCCCGAAAAAGATTGGACAGGGATCATCAGCTTCGACTGGAACGGCTCCGACGGCGAACTGTCGGCCGAGGTCGTAGCGTCGGTGGTGATGACGATAACGGCCGTTAATGACCCTCCTACCCTGACCCCCATCGAAAAATTTGGCAGCGAAGACAACGCCCTCCCCTTCACCCTGGCCGACTTCAACGGCGGCTACAGCGACATCGAGGGCAATCCGCTGCAAACCGTTGAGATCACCGCCCTGCCCGCCAACGGCACCCTGCGGCTGGACAACAACGCCGTGGTGGTTGGGCAAGAAATCAACGCCAACAACATCGCCAACCTCAAATTCATCCCGGCGACCAACTGGTCTGGCACTACCAGCTTTGGCTGGAATGCCAGCGATGGCGAATTTTATGCGGAGGCAGGCAGCCAGGTGCAGGTGACAATAACGGCCGTTAATGACCCACCCACCCTCGACCTCAACGGCGGTGAACCCGGCACCAGCTACAGCGTCGCCTTCCTGGCCGACAGCGGCACCATTCACATCGTCTCCCGCAACCTAACCCTCATTGACATTGACAGCGAAGACATTGTTTCCGTAACCGTCACCCTGCAAAACCACCCCGATGGCGACGTGGAATTCCTGACCGCCGACACCACCGGCACCAGCCTCACCCTGTCTTACAACGAAGACAGTGGCCTCCTGAAACTCAGCGGCGGCGATACCATTGCCAACTACCAAAAAGTGCTGCGCACCCTCAGCTACCGCAACGACGACCCCAATCCCACCATCACCACCCGCATTGTTACCTTCATTGCCAGCGACGGCACCAACAACAGCGATGTGGCGCAAAGCAACATCATCCCGCCCTATCAAACCCATTTGCCCATCACCCCCAAGCAATTCAAGCGCACCGACGAGCCAAACAACAGTTGCCAGCAAGCGTTCTCGCTCGCTGCCAACAGGGATTATCAGTTCTTGCCCAACGATCAGGAAGATTGGTATCAATTCACCATGCCGGCCGCCGGTGTGATTACCATCGAATTAACCAACTTTGTACCGCAGGGAGACGGCCAGCTTATCGCTTATGCTGGTACTTGCCCGAACGGATTGACCTTGTTAGGACAAAATGGCGACCACAGTGCCACCAAAATCCTGAATTTGGGCAACAGACCTGCTGGAACTTATTTTATACGTGTGTTCAACGGCAGCGCACCCAACACCAAAGATTTTTACCGGCTGCGAATCCGTTACTGAGTTATTTGACATGACGCTCAGAAAAGCCAAACGGCCGTTAATAAACCCTGTTTGGTACATGATAGATGACATAAGGTGCGAAGAAATAAAATTGATGCTATGATACAATCTGTTGTAATTCAGGCACTCTGTCTGAACGCATCACTCACCGCAGTTTCATCATAGGACATTGATGTTTGTGTCGCATGTTTATGCAAATTAATACAGGTAGGGGTACAGTGAAGAAAAGCGTACATTTTCCCATTTTCTCAATCGTCTTATTGATGTTCCTGGTTTCCGCTGGCGCAGTGCAAGCGGCAGGCCCCATTGCACAAAACGATAGCAATATCATTGCCGAAGGTGCAAGTATTCAGGTGATCGCACCCGGCGTGCTGGTTAACGACAGCGACCCGGAGGGTGGGCCGCTAACCGTCACCACCACACCCGTCACCTTGCCAACGCACGGCACCGTGGTGCTAAGCAGCAATGGTGCCTACACCTACACCCACGACGGCAGCGAAACCGACAGCGACAGCTTTGTCTACGAAGTGTGTGATAACGAACTGCTTTGTGCCACGGCCACAGTGTCAATCACCGTTGTCCCCGTCAACGACCCGCCCAGCCCCGTCAACGACTCAATCAGCGTGGCCGAAGGCAGTTCCGCCTCGCAATCGGCTCCCGGCGTGCTGGGCAACGACCATGACGCGGAAGGCGACACCTTAGCTGTAACCACCACGCCCGTCACCCCCCCGGCACACGGTACGTTAACCCTCAATGGCGACGGCTCCTTTACCTACACCCATGACGGCAGCGAAACAACAAGCGACAGCTTTGTCTACCAGGTATGTGACAATGGCACGCCGTCGCTGTGCGCCAATGGCACCGTCAACATCACCATCAGCCCCGTAAACGACGCCCCAACGGCCGTTGATGATGAAGCCACGCTGCTCGAAGGCGGTTCGATAGCTGTTCCCGCTCCCGGCGTGCTGGAAAATGACGTTGACCCCGATGTGGGCGACTCGCTAAAAGTGAACCCGGTAACGCCAACGGTGCTGCCGCTGCACGGCACAGTCACGCTCAACAGCAATGGTGGCTATACCTACACCCACAACGGCGGCGAAACCACCTCCGACTCCTTTAGCTACCGCGTCTGTGACGCTGGCACGCCGCGCAAATGTGACGAAGCCACGGTCTTTATCACGGTTGAACCGGTTAATGACGCGCCGCAGCCGCAAAATGATACGTTGACGGTGGCCGAGGGAGAAACGGCCGTTATTCCCGCCCCCGGTGTTCTTGAAAATGACAGCGACCCCGAAAACGGGGTTCTCACCGTCACCACCACCGCCATCAGCGGCCCCAGCCACGGCACCGTGACCCTGCAAGCCACCGGTGCCTACACCTACACCCACGATGGCGGCGAAACGACAAGCGACAGCTTTGTTTACCAAATTTGTGACGATGGCGACCCGTTTGAATGCGCCCAGGCGACGGTGCAGGTGACAATAACGGCCGTTAACGACGCCCCCACCATTGACCTCAACGGCACCGGCGGCGGCACCGGCTTCACCGTCCCCTTTGCCGTTGGCGGTGGCCCCGTCAACATCACCGACACCGACCTGGACGTAACCGACCCCGATGATACGCACCTGGAAACGGCCGTTGTCACCATCGTCAACCTGCAAGACAGCGCCGCCGAATCCCTGGCCGCCAACACCAGCGGCACCAGCATCGTCGCCAACTACAACGTCCTCCAGGGGCAAATGGTTCTCACCGGCACCGACACCCTTGCCAACTACCGGCGCGTGCTGCGCAGCATCACCTACAACAACACCTCCCTCACCCCCAACACCGCCGCCCGCAACATCAACTTCGTTGTTAGCGATGGCGAACTCAACAGCAATATTGCTACCTCTGTGGTCAGCATCGTAGACTCCAAAGTTGCCATTGGTGTCACCCCCGAACGGCAAGATATCAACGCTGGCGAGACCGCCCAGTTTACCGTGGTCATCACCAACACCGGCAACGTTGCGCTAACCAATGTCAACGTAGTCAATACCCTGGTGGACAACTGCGACCGCACCATTGACACACTCGAAGCAGGGAAAATCAATACCTATAGCTGTGAATTCCCCAACGTCATCAACAGCTTCCTCAACCAAACCCAGGTCACTGGCGTTGATCCGCTCAACGACACCGTGAGCGACAGTGCCACCACCTTTGTTAACGTCAACAACCCCATCCTCGACATCATTATCCTGCCCCCAAGCCAGGACGTAGCCTACAATGGCACGGCCAACTTTAGCATTGGTGTGCTTAACATCAGCAACAACGTTGACCTCAACAACGTCACCATCAGCATCCCCGAAGCCCCCAACTGCAACCGCTCGCTGGGGTCATTGCCGGCCGGTGACGACGCAGGGTATAGCTGTTCACTCGCCAACATCACCAGCGAAGTGGTGCTGCTGGCTACCGTGACGGCCAACAACGCCAACAACAACAGTCCCATTAGTGCCACCGACTTTGCCGAAGTGCAGGTCTTTGACATGACCTTGACGCTAACGGCCAACCCCGCCACGCTGCGGCAGCCCGGCGGGACGGTGCAATATTCTGTAAAGGTGGTCAACCAGAGCAGCAAGGAAGAGTTAACGCTCGACAGCCTGGTAAGTGAACCGTATGGGGACGTGACTAACCCAGACAATCCGCTGATCACAGCCACAAGCTGTGTGGCGGGTGTCACCATCGGCATCCGTGGTGACAACTACACCTGTGCGTTTGAGGTGGAGCTTCTTGGCCCAGCAGGTGATTATGAGGCGACAGTAACGGCCGTTACTTCCGACACCAATAACCGCTCGCTGCAACGGAGCGACAGCGCCACCGTGCAAATGATCCAGAAAATCTACCTGCCCGTCATCCCCCACGGCCGTCGCTTCGACGAACCCAACAACTCGCCCTGCCAGGCATACCCCATCAGCACCAACACCACCCATGAATTCCTGGCAAACGATGACAACGACTGGTACCGCTTCTTGCTCGACAACACCGGGCAAGTCACCGTCGAACTCACCGACTTTGCACCCAAAGATGGTCAAATCTGGCTCTGGTCTGGCTCCTGCGACAGCCTCAGCCTCATCTCCATCAACACCATCACCACGGCCAACAAAACCGTGAACCTGGGTACACGCGCTGCCGGTACCTACCACATCCTCATCGTTAACGGTGGCGACCCCAACTTCAGCGACCCGTACAAACTACGAGTTAGCGTAAAATAGCAACCACGCTTTCGATCAAAAAAGACCTGCCAAATGGCAGGTCTTTTTTTATTACCAATCGTAGCCGAGGATTCCAATCTTCGCGCTTCAACTTTAATCAACACAAAAGCAAAAACAAAACAGCCTTAAGATTCCGCCGCCGCCAGTAGCAGCAGCAGCAACTGCCCCAACCCCTGCGGCAGCTTCGCCGGGTCAATATACTCATCCAACCGGTGGGCATTGCCCGATTCCGTTAGCCCCACACAAACCGCCTGTGCCCCCATGCTTAGCGGAATGTTGGCATCGGTGCTGCCAATGATATAGGTTACAGTGGGGCAACCAACAGCATGGAGTGCCGACTCCGCCAGCTTCACCAGCGGCGATTGGCGCGGAATTTGTCCCGCCGGCCGATTCCCCACCTGCGTCATCGTCACCTTCACCTCACCTCGCTTCTCCCTCTCCACCCGCACCACAATCGCTTCCACCTGCTGCACCAACTGCGCCAGCGCCTCAGTATCCTCCGAGCGCAAATCGAGCAGGCAGGTGGCTGTTTGGGCAATGGTGTTAACCGACGTGCCGCCACCGATGGTGCCGATGTTGTAGGTGGTTTTGGGAGTTTTGGGAACAGACAAGGCATCAATTTGGGTAATGATGCTTGCCAGGGCGTGGATGGCGCTGGCCTGTCCAAAATTGGCCCAGGAATGGCCGCCGTTGGCCGCCACGTCCAGCCGGAAGCGGCGCACGCCAATCGCCTGATGAGCAATTTGCCCATACAGCCCCCCCTCCACGACCAGATAGGTGGCAGATTTACCAAAGCGTTCACCCACTGCCCGCATCCCGCGCAAATCCCCCATGCCTTCCTCGCCAACGTTGGCAACAAACCAAACATCGGCCTGGGGGCGTAGGTTAAACTGGTTCATGGCTTCAATGAGGAGCAGCAGCCCGGCCACGCCGGTGGAGTTGTCGCCGATGCCGGGGCCGTAAATACGGCCGTTTTTTCGCGTCACCGTCAAATCTGTTTCAGCCGGAAAGACGGTGTCCATGTGGGCCGACACAACCACCGGAGACAAGTGGGACATCCAGCCGGGAAAACGGCCGTAAACATTATCCACTGCATCCCGGCTCACATCCAGCAGCCCCAGCGCCGTAAAACGCTCCGCCACATAAGCCGCTCGCGCCTGCTCGGCAAACGTCGGGGAAGCAATCTGCTGTACCGTAATAATCATCTGCATCGCCTGGTGGAGCGACTGCTGAAAATGGGACAAAGCAGCCTGCACCGCCGGCTGCGCCGCAATTGAATCAATCTGAGAACTCATCTTCCTCCTGTCCTATCCTGAAAATAGGACGCAGATTTACCTGATGTTCCTGATTAAAATGATCAATTAGGAACATCAGGTAAATCTGCGTCCCATTTCTCTCACCGTAGCACCCGAATCAACAAAATGCCAACAATAGAAGTCACCAGCCCCAAATGCAGCAGTAAGTTGCTGTCTACAAACCAGCCGCTGCCGGGGCCAGGCACAAGCTGTAGCACAAAATTCAAAATAATTAGCCCCAGACCCAGCAGCGGCAAAAAGCCAGGGCGATCACCAAAAAAGTCACCGAGTTTGTCTAAGAGTTCGTTCATCACTCACTTTATATGGCTCAAAATAGGGCAGGAGGCGGGAGGGTAAACGGCCGTAAATCTCCACCCCATCCACCCCATGCGTCTCCGCATCCACCTGCCCCCGCTCATGAAACAGCGACATCAAATCCCCCCGCTTATAGGGCAGCAGCACATGCAGCGGATGCAACGCCTGCACCATCGCCGCCTCCAGTGCCACCAGCAGCTCCTCAATGCCTTGCCCCGTCAGCGCCGACACCGGCACCGCCGCCCCCTCAATTTCCAACTCAGCCGCCAGCTCCGCCGGGTCTTCCACCTGGTCACATTTGTTCAACGCCACCACCATCGGCAGTTGGTCAACCTCCAACTCCGCCAGCGTATCCTCCACCGCCTCAATCTGCTCTAGCGCATTGGGGTGGGTGCTGTCCACCACGTGCAGCAGCAAATCAGCATTTTGAATTTCTTCCAGCGTGGCACGAAACGCCGCCACAATCTCCGTCGGCAGCTTTTGGATAAACCCCACCGTGTCGGTAAACAGAACCTCGCGCCCGCCCGGCATCACCACCTTGCGCGTGGTCGGATCCAGCGTGGCAAACAGCATATCGGCCGACAAAATATCGGCCCCACTCAGCTTGTTGAGCAGCGTGGATTTCCCGGCGTTGGTATACCCCACAATGGCAATCACCTTTAGCTCCGTCTGCTGCCGCTTCATGCGGTGGCGTTCCCGGTGCGCCCGCACCGCCTCCAACTGCTTTTTGATATGGCTAATGCGCCGCCCAATTTCCCGCCGGTCGGTTTCCAACTGGGTTTCACCGGGGCCGCGCAGCCCCACGCCGCCGCCCATCCCCCCCACGCGGCCACCCGCCTGCCGCGCCAGGTGCGTCCACATCCGCGTCAACCGAGGCACGCGGTATTCAAGCTGCGCCAATTCTACCTGCAACTTACCTTCCCGCGTTTGGGCGTGCAGAGCAAAAATGTCGAGGATGAGGGCGGTGCGATCCAGCACCTTGATCTCTTCGCCAAACACTTTTTCCAGCTCGCGCTGGTTGCGTGGCGACAATTCATCATCAAAGATAACGACCCCCGCTTCCAGTTCGCCAATCAGTGCCTTGATCTCCTCGGCTTTGCCGGGGCCAATGTAGGTGGCAATGTTGATCTTATCCAGCCGTTGAATGGTTTGCCCCACAACTTCCAGACCAGCGGTGGTGGTCAGCCGCGCCAATTCATCCAGGCTGTCTTCAACGGGCAACAACGGCCGTTCCTGCTTCAACTCCGCCCCCACCAAAAATGCGCGTTCCCGTGGCGCTCTTGTTCCATGCGTTTTTGTCGAAATAAAAACCTCCATTTCGGTAATCGGTAATCGGTATTCGGTAATCAGTAATCGGTAATCAGTGGACTCTTGGACTGATTACTGTTTACTGATTACTGATAACTGTTTACTGATAACCACTAATGCAGCCCCATCACATCCATCTCACGGGGATGCTCAACGGCGTACTCATAAACAATCGTTTTCGTCTCTTTCGCTGCCAGCGATAACCGCCATTCTAACATATTTAGCTCGGTTTGTTCGGTCACGGCCGGAGAAACTTGCTCTAGTTTAATCTTGATTGCCTCGTGGCGCGATACGGGGATTTGGTCCTGCACGACAACGGTAACGGCCGTTTCCAGCAAATTCTCCAGCTCAATCCTGTAGCTATAGCGCAGCCGCCGCTTGTCGCTCATAAACCGCTTGTCCACCTCCCGCCGCACCATCTCCCGCTTCACGGTAATCCGCTCCTCCACCCCCAGCAGCAGCTCCAGCTCCCCACCCATGGGGGTGTAGCCAAGCTGCGTCTTGCCAATAAACTCATCTTCGACAAACAAATTGGCCTGCCCTGCCAGCAGCGGACTGGAGCCGCTGTTGTCCACTTTGGCACGGCGAAAAACGGCATCGGTGTGGCGCGGCACGGCCAGATAGTCTACCTTGGCTTCAAAACGGTGGTCAGAAACGGCCGTTTTATGCGGCGACCCATCACTTGGAACCGTTGTTTGCCCCGGAATGCGGAACACCACCGCGCTGCCCACTTCCTCCACCTCTGCCACCACCACCTCGGCATCAGCCATTTTTGCCATCGGCATCGCCGCCGGAGCCATAGCCGCCGGAGCCATAGCCGCCTCTGCCGCCATCGGTGCCGCCGAGCGCAGTGCGCCGCCACGCGGCAGCGGCTGCGGAGGCCGGTAAACGTCCACATACCACGGCTTTAGCTGCGGCAGCCGCTGGTTCAGCGCCGGCCGCGCCGTGGAAACGGTCAAGGCCACGCCGTTCCAATCCTGGCCGCTGTTTTGGGTGATGTTGGCAAGGGTGGTGAGGTGGAGAAAACGGCCGTTTTCCCGCAAGCGCAAATCATACAGCGGCTGCCACCCGGCATTCCCCACCACATACGACACCGTGGGAAAAAACGACCCCGCCGACAGTGCCTCAATTTCCACCTGCGCCTGAAACCGCTGGCGCGGCCGCGCCGCACGAAGCGCGTCCAAATCCTGGCGCAGCTTTTGCAGCCGGGCATTGACTCCGCGCTGCTGCCCGGCCAGGTCACGAAGCTGCTGCCGTACGCCGTCGTCCTGCTCTTGCCAGAAGGCCAATAGCTGCTGCTGGCCGTCGAGGGTCATCTGTCCACGGGCAATGCCTTTGGCAAAAACGGCCGTTTGTCCCCGCAGCCCGTCCAAATGGCTCAACTGCGCCTGCCACCCCGCCTCGGCATCCTGAAGCTGGCGCAGCTCATCCTCAGCCTGCTCAATCCCCTGCTCCAGCTCCCGCACCTTCGCCGCCGGAGCCTCGGCAAAATGCTGCCGCACCACGTCCACGCTCAACAGCCGCACCCGCGCCTCCCCCCGCCCCGTCACCCGCAGCGAATCGGCATCCAGCGTCATTGGCAAATCATCCAGCAGCAGCCGCTGCCGCCCCACCGCCACCACACACTCCCCGCCACACACCACCCGCGCCCGATCCGGGTACACGGTCACGTCGGTTACTGTTGTTGTTAATTGAACATCCATTGTTTGGGAAGTAATCGGTAAGCAGTAAACAGTAAACAGTAATCAGTCAACAGTAAACAGTTGAACTGTACACCGATTACCGATTACTGATTACCGCTCACATTCGGTTTTTCCAACAAAATCGGCAGCTCAATATGAAACGTGCTGCCGGGGCAGCGCACTTCGTCGCAGCCGGGGCTTTCTACCCAAATGCGCCCGCCGTGCGCCTCAATAATTCCTTTGGCAATGGGCAATCCCAGCCCAGGGCCATCGCCTTTAAACTTGGTTTTGCCCGACGAATGGAGCTTGACATCGGAGGTGCTGCCAAATTTGCGAAAAATCGCCTCCAAATCTTCGGGATTGATGCCGATGCCGGTGTCGGTAATTTGCACGTCAATATAATCAACGGCCGTTTCCACCCCCTCCGGCATCACACTATTCACCGTCACCATTCCCCCATCCGGCGTATACTTCAGCCCATTCATAATCACCTTCGTAAACGCCTTCGCCAGCCGCTCCGCATCCCCATAAATCCGCTGCTGCACCGGCAGGGGCTTAATAATCAAATCTACATTCCGCGCCGCAAAATGGCTGCTCACGCTGTCGGCCACCATCAAAATAATTTTCTCCAGGTAAAACTGGTTGTACTCCAGCTCCATCGTCCGCAAATCGAGCAGCGACACGTCAATCAAATCCATAATCAACGCTTTCATCCGCTCCAAACCAGAATTTAGCCCATTGACATACACCCTCAGCGTCGTCTCTTCCTCCGTTTCCGCCGCCAGCATCTTGGCATACCCTTCCAGAATCGTCAGCGGCGTACGTAACTCATGCGCCGCCACCACCACAAAGTTGCTCTTGGTGCGCTCAAACTTCTCCGTCTGCTGCCGCAAAGCCACCACATGATCGAGCATCACGGCGTGGTCAATATCGCTGGAAAGCCGCGTCACCTCAATCAGGGCATAGGTCAGCATGTCGTCCAGGTCGCGCCAGTGGCGCAGCGCATCCTGCGCCGAAAAATGCTGTTCCAACCGATTGAGCAGCTCATGTTTTAACACCCGCAGTGCCGTGCGCCAGTCGGCGGCAAACGGGGCATCGTAGCCAATTTCGGTGATGGCCCAATACTGGACTTTGCCGAGCTGGTTTTCCGGCGCGGACTCAAGCTCGGCTACCACCAGGCGCAGCAGTTGGGCAATTTCGGCCGGCCCGACCAGCATGTTGGGCATCTGCTTGCCCACTGCCTCCGCCAGCGGCTCAATCTGCTCGCTTAGCCATTGCTGCAAGGGGGAAAGGGTGCGGTTAAAGAGGAAGAGGCTATGAGGTTGAGTCAACGGCCGTTTCTCCTTGTGCAAATAGGACGCTGATTATCCTGATTCTCCTGATAAGAAAAATCAGGTACATCAGGTCAATCTGCGTCCCATTCTTCATATCTTACGCCACCAAATCCCGCTCCGCCACCGCCCGGTCATAGCGCACCCCGTTTTCGCGGGCAAAGCGGCGCAGCGCCGTCAGGGCGCGGTCAGCGTACCAGCGGTACCGTTCCGATTTGCCAATGGGCTGCTGCGGCGGGGCAAAAAGGCCAAAATTGGCCTTCATCGGCTGAAAGCTCTTGGCCTCGGCGTGGGTAACATAATGCGCCAATGCCCCCATCATGGTGGTCGTGGGCAAAATGACGGGGTGCTGCCCTTGCAGCAGCCGCGCCGCGTTGATGCCCGCCAGCAGCCCCGACCCCGCATTGCCTACGTATCCCTCGACCCCCACAATTTGCCCGGCAAAAAAGAGGTCGGCACGGTTGCGGTATTGCATGGTAGGGTGGAGCATGGTGGGGGCGTTGATGTAGGTGTTGCGGTGCATCATGCCGTAGCGCATAAATTCCGCCTTTTCCAGCCCCGGAATGAGCCGCAGCACCCGCGCCTGGTCGCCCCAGCGCAGGTTTGTCTGGAAGCCAACGATGTTGTAGAGCGAGCCAGCAAGATTGTCTTGCCGCAGTTGAACGACGGCAAACGGCCGTTTCCCCGTCCTCGGATCAATCAACCCCACCGGGCGCATCGGGCCAAACGCCAGTGCCTTTTGCCCCCGCGCCGCCATCACCTCAATCGGCATACACCCCTCAAAAAAGTGGGGGTCTTCCTGCTCAAACTGCTTGAGCGTAATCGTTTCGGCGGTCAGCAGTGCCGCGCAAAAAGCATCGTACTCCTCGCGGTTGAGGGGGCAGTTGATGTAGTCGCCGTCGTCCTGCTCGCCCTCGTCGTAGCGGGATTTGCGGAAGGCGATTGCCATGTTGATGGAGTCAAGGGCGACGATGGGGGAGAGGGCATCGTAAAAGTAGAGGTGGTCTTTGCCGGACAGCCGGGCGATGTTGGCGGTAAGGGCGGGGGAGGTGAGGGGACCGCTGGCGATGATGCACGGTTGGTCAGGAACGGCCGTTACTTCCTCGCGCACCAGCTCAATGTTGGGGTGGTTTTCAATCGCCGCCGTCACCCGTTCGCCAAACCCTTCCCGGTCTACGGCCAGCGAGGAGCCAGCCGGAACGGCCGTTTCCGCCGCACAGCGCAAAATCAGCGACCCCAGCCCGCGCAGTTCCGCCTTTAGCAGCCCCGGTGCCTTATGCACCAAATCCGACCCCAGCGAATTGCTGCACACCAGCTCCGCCAGCTTGTCCGACACATGCGCCGGGGTTTGCTGGCGCGGCCGCATCTCAAACAGCTTCACCCGCACGCCCAATTCCGCCGCCTGCCACGCCGCTTCTGTCCCGGCCAGCCCACCACCAATGACAATCAGTTCGTTTGTTTGCATATGCTTTCATTTTATCACATTCGCGGCTGTTCAGGTCTGGCGTTTTGGGCGATTAGGGATTGGAGATTGGAGATTGGAGATTGATGAAGGTTCACAATCTCTAATCTCCAATCTCCCTTCTCCCTTCTCAAGGATGCCAGGTGATGGTGGGCGGAACGGCCGTTTGTTTATATGGCCCATTGCGTAAATCGTCAAAATAGCCGTGGCTGGCAAGACCGCTGTAGGAGAAGATGGCGTGGCCGGCCGTACCCAGGCTGCGAGCAGCGTTGATGCGGGCTTCAATTTCGGCAAAGGTGCAGTAGCCTGCGCCAATGCCGGGGATAACAAAACGGCCGTTGCTGTCCCCCTGAAAATTCTCCACCAGCGTGCGCCAGCGCGATTGCGTCCAAAACCCCTCGCTGTTGCAATCAAAGCTGCTGGGGTAAATCATGGGCGAAATCGAGTCAATGTAACCCCCTTTCACCCACGCCTTCGAGTCCTGATAGTAGTCGTAATACCCTTCCTGACCGCCCCAACCCCAATAATCAATGTAGATCGGCCAGACGGCGGCGGAAAGCCACAACCCTTGCTTTAGCGGCACAATTTGCTCATAAAACTTGTTAACCGTGCCATTGACCTGCCGCCGCTGCCAGTCAGCATAGCCGCTGCTAAAGCAGGAGCCGCCAAAGGCCGCCAGGCTCACGGGGTCACAGGAGGCACTGCCACTGTCATAGCGGATGTGGTCAAGGTGGATGCCGTCCACGTCATAGCGCGTCACGAGGTCGCGGGCGACGGCCAAAATGTGTTCATCGTGGTAAACCGAGGCCGGCGTGGCGCGTTGATAGCTGCTACAGGCGACGTTGCCATTGCTATACCATTGCAAGCCGTTGTTTTTGCCGTTGGTGCTGCCGTGGGCATCAAGCAGCTTGTAGTAGAGGTGCTGCGGCGTGGTGTTGCTGGGGGGCGTATCGCACCCTGTCCACACGGGGTAAACGTTAAGATAGGCGTGAACCTGGATGTTGTGGGCGTGGGCTTGCTCAATCATCCGTGCCAGCGGATCCCAGCCGGGGTTTTGCCCCAGCGTCCCAGTCAGGCGGCGCGACCACGGCTCCAGGCCAGGGGTGTAGAAGGCATCGGCTTCGCCGCGCACCTGGAAGAAGATGGCGTTAAAGCCAGCATAGGCAGCATCGGCCACAATCTGGTCAATTTTGCCGGGGTTGCCGCTGCTGCTGCCAGTCCAGTCGAAGCGGGAAACCCACAGACCGCGAAATTCGGTCATGGTGCCAGGCTGCGGCGTGGGGGTGGGGGTGGCGGGGTCAAGTGAGACGGTGTTGATTTCGACAAAGGCGAGTTTGTTGTTTTGCGCGGTTTGGCCGCTACGAATGGTGAGCCGGCCGTCGGTGACGTGAGTTTGAAAAACGGCCGTTTTGAACCAGTTCCCCTCGCTCGGCGTTGCCTGCAAGACAGTCGCCCCTTCGGCCGTAAAATGGTACACGCTGTCGGCGTGGGCAGGGTCGCCCGCCACCAGCAGCAGTTCATACACCCCGTTTGGCACAGAAAGTTCCCACACCGCATCCGGGTTTTCCGGCTTTTGCAGTTGGATGAGCGTGTCGTACCGTTGGTCGGGCGCGTTGGCAGAGTCGCGGTCGCGGGTGGTGGCACTGGTGTCGCTGTTCCAGCCATAGCTGAAGCCATTGCCCCGGTTGGAAAAGGGTGCACCACTGTCAAGCTGGTAGCCAACGGGCAGGGCAACATTGGCAGGCTGGAAGTTGATTTTGACAAGCGGGGTGCCATTGACCGGCCCCGGCGTGGGGGTGGGCTGGCTGTGGATGACAACGGGCAAATAGGCACGCTGCCCGGCCTGGCTGTCGGCGTAGAGGGTGAAGCTGATGGAGAGGATGGTGACGATGAGGGTGAGGGTGATGAAAAACGGCCGTTTTGGCATGGTCAATACTCCTTCATACCAGTAATCGGTAAACGGTGAACGGTAATCAGTAAACAGTAATCGCTAATCGGTACAAGTTGGGTGACTGCTGTTTGCTCATCGTGCATCGTAACATGCCGCCAGCCGCTTGACACCCCCCGCAAGCGGGAATACACTCCCCCTTCACACAATATTTGCGCCCTTTTGATACAGTCTGTAGCAGGCAAATGTACATCAACAGATATGAGGATTAGGCAAATGATGCAAAAAAGTATGATGCCCTGGGCGTTAGTAATCAGCACCTGCCAAAATGGCAAGATAAGCCTTGGCAAAGCGGCTGAATATTTAAATATGCACGAATTGGACTTAAAGACCCGGCTTATTGAATTGGATATCCCGCTACAAATTAGTGCAGCAACCTTGGCCGAGGCTCAGGCAGAAGTACAGGCTTTAGACAGGTGGTTTGAGCAAGTTGAGGAGATCAAATGAGTAAGCAAAAAAAACTTTCTCCAGTACTTCCCCTATACATTGAACAAGAGATTGCTAAAATGAAAAATATTTTGCGCCGCTATGGAGCAAGCAAAATTATTTTATACGGTTCATTGGCACGAGGGGATTTCCGTGGAGATTCGGATATTGATCTTTGCTATGAAGGGATCCCTGACGAAAAATTTTTTACAGTTCTTGCTGATTGCATAATGACAACGGCAATACCTGTAAGCATTATAAATTTGAATGATGCCCAAGGTTATCTTAAACAGCGAATTTTAAGTGAAGGGACTGTCTTGTATGAGCAAGAGCGAACTGGGGAAAGAAATTGATTTTGGGATTGAGAACTTAAACAAGATCCATTCCCGTATGCTGGATTTTGTAGTGTTAGAGGTTGACCACGAGCTGAAAGTATCAGCAATGACCTATGAATGTTTGGGATACTATAATGCTATTGAACATTTAATGTTGCGAATCATTAAATATTTGAAGATGACTAAACCATCTGGCGCTTTTTCTCATCGAGACACACTTGTCCTGTATGAAAAATTATTGCGAGAAGCAAGTATTGATACAGAAAGTGAGACGGTCAAGGTCATAGAAAGCCTTATGGCTTTTCGGCATGTTGCTACCAAGATATATGGATTTCTGATAGATTGGTCTAAACTCCATACAGTTATTAAAGATATTGAGTTACAGCATGAGAATATTATCCAAACGTTCTTGAAGCTGTTTGATACGCTTTGAGATACTGGTTGTGAATGCGCCTTGACGCATCATGGAAAGCAGGTTGTAGTAAACTACCTGTCTGTTGGTATAGGGTAGCTAACCATTTGGGACTTAAGGATATGGAATTTTCGACTGAACTGGCGTATGCAAAATATTTGGATGCTCAGGATGAGCTGGCTTCGTTTCGGGAGCGGTTTGTTTTTGAGGATCCGGAGCTGATTTATCTGGATGGGAATTCGCTGGGGCGGATGCCGAAGGCAACGAAGCCACTGCTGAATGAACTGCTGGACAAATATTGGGGGGAGCGGTTGATTCGGATGTGGCGGGAGGGGTGGTTTGATTTGCCGCGCACGGCGGGGGCGAAGGTGGCAGGGGTGATTGGGGCGCAGCCGACCGAAGTGCTGGTGGCAGATTCGACCTCGGTCAATTTGTTCAAGCTGGCGTTGGCGGCGGTGCAGGCGCGGCCGGGGCGGCACAAGATTGTGACCGATAACCTGAATTTCCCTTCGGATTTGTATATTTTGCAGGGGATTTGTGAGGTGGTAAAACGGCCGTTAACCATCCAAATCATCCCCTCCCCCGACGACATTCACGGCCCTGTGGACGCATTGGCCGCTGCCATTGACGACGACACGGCGTTGGTGACGCTGACCCACACCGTCTTCAAAAGTGCCTACGTCTACGACATGGCCGCCGTGACCAAGCTGGCACACGATGCCGGGGCGTTGATGCTGTGGGATTTGAGCCATTCGGCCGGCTCGGTGGTTGTCGAACTCAACAAGGCCAACGCCGATTTGGCCGTGGGCTGCACCTACAAATATCTCAACAGCGGCCCCGGCGCGCCCGCCTTCCTGTATGTTCGCCAGGATTTACAGGCGGAGCTTGGCAACCCGGTTTCGGGCTGGATTGGGCAGAAGGATATGTTTGATTTTGGCCTGGATTACAAGGCGGCTGATGGCGTAAGCCGCTTTTTGACCGGCACGCCCACGGTGCTTTCCATGGCTCCGGTGCTGGTGGGGGCGGAACTGCTGCTGGAAGCAGGGATGGAACGGCTGCGGGCGAAGTCGGTGCGGCAAACGGAGTATTTGATCAAGCTGTGGGAGTCGGAGCTAAAGCCGCTGGGCTTTGTGCTGAAGTCGCCGCTAGATGCCGCCGTGCGCGGGTCGCATGTGGCGCTGGGGCATGTGGATGCGTGGCCGATTAACCTGGCGTTGATTAACGAGAAGAAGGTACTGCCCGATTTCCGCCAGCCTGACAACATTCGGCTGGGAATTGCGCCGCTATATACGTCGTTTGAGGATGTTTTTACGGCCGTTTCTCGCCTCCGCGCCGTGGTGGAGGAAGGGTTGTATGAGAAGTATCGGGCATCGGCGACAGGTGTGACTTAGAGATTGGTTGATTGGAGATTGGAGATTGGTGAAGGTTCGTAATCTCTAATCTCCAATCTCCAACAACCATATGAACCAACCACAAAAATTCACCACCAGCGCCGGCCGCCACATCTACAGCTTTCAGGTGCAGGCGTTTCCCGGCTTGGTGGGCAATATTTACCTGATTGATGACGGGGACAGGCTGATTTTGGTGGACACGGGGTCGGGGATGCCGCTGTCGAATGAGGGGTTGGTGGCGGGAATAACGGCCGTTTCCCAAACCTACAGCCTCCCTATCACCCTCGCCAACATCACCGACATCCTCATTACCCACGGCCACATTGACCACTTTGGCGGGCTGCCCTTTGTGCGTCAGCACACCAACGCCCCGGTTGGCATTCACATATTGGATCGGCGCGTGTTGTCTAACCACGAAGAGCGCATGGTGTTTGCTTCCAGCCGGCTGGAAGCATTTCTGGAAAATGCAGGCGTGTCGGTAGAACATCGGCGCGGGTTGATGAATGTCTACCTGTTCTCCAAAAATTATTACCATTCGCTGCCGGTGCAGTTTTTGCTGGAAGAAGGTAAGCCAACGGTAGGCGACATTGGCGTATATCACGTCCCCGGCCACTGTCCGGGGCAGGTTTGCCTGCGCGTGGACGACGTGCTGCTAACCGCCGACCACATCCTTTCCCGCACTACACCCCACCAGGCTCCGGAAAGCATCACCAACAACATGGGGCTGGGGCATTACCTCGATTCACTAACCAAGATGGAGCAGGTTGAAGGAATTCGGCTGGGGCTGGGTGGGCATGAGCAGCCGATGGACAATATTTACGGCCGTATTGCCGAAATCAAAGCGTCGCACCAGCGGCGTTTGCAAAAAATCCTCGACATTTGCACCACACCCAAATCCATTGCCGACATCAGCCGCGATTTGTTTGGCAAAGTCGAGAGCTACCATGTGCTGCTGGCCCTGGAAGAAGCGGGGGCGCACGTGGAATATCTGCACCAGCGGGGTGAACTGGTGGCAGCCAACATTGCCGAAATTGAGAAGGAGCCGCGCCCCGTCGTGCAGTATGTGCGGGGTTGAGCGGTGATCAAGGCTTCGCTGTAGATTGGTTATTGGTTATTGGTTGGTTGAATCTCCAATAACCAGTAACCATTCAAACTCTAATCTCCAATCTCTAATCACCGAAAACCGGGCTGCGCCCCTCCATTTTTGCCATAAACGCTTCGTTGAGATCGTTGGAGAGGATCATGGCGGCGTTCCAGACGGCCATGTAATTGAGGCCGTCGGCAACGGAGTGGTCGCGGGTGTAGGTGATGATTTCTTTGCTGCCGCGAATGGAGAGGGGGGATTTGCTGGCGATGAGGGTGGCGAGGTGGGTAACGGCCGTTAATAATGACTCCCGATCATCAAAACAGCGGTTCACCAGCCCAATCTCTTTCGCCTCTGGCCCATAAATGCGCCGCCCCGTGTAGGCCATTTCCCGCGCCATGCCGTCGCCAATCAGCTTGGGCAGCCGCTGCAACGTTCCCAAATCAGCCACCATCCCCATATCAATTTCTGCCACCGTGAAAAACGCATCCTCAGTGGCATAGCGCATGTCGCACGCCGTGATAATGTCTACGCCGCCGCCAACGCAGCCGCCGTGAACGGCCGTTAATACCGGCTTGCGGCACTTTTCAATGGCGTTGATAGTCGCCTGTAGCTGCAAAATAAGCTGGCGCATCGTTTCACGCATCCGCCCTTCGCACTCGTTGCTCACCTGCTGCCGAATGGACATCAGCAGGCTGACATCAATACCAGAGCAAAAATGTTTGCCCTCGCCGCTCAGAATAATAACCCGTGCTTCGGGGGTCGCGTCCAGCGTCTCAAAAATGGTTTGCAGCTCACGCCAGCCAATCTCATCCAGCGCATTCACTTTGTCGGGGCGGTTGATAGCAACGTGGGCAATTTTGTTTTCGATTTTGACGGTAAAACGTTGATAGTCCATGATTCCTCGTTAAGATGCTTCCTGGAGATTAGAGATTAGAGATTATGAACCTTCACCAATCGCCAATCTCTAATCTCCTTTTCTTATGCAAATTTATGACCGTTTTTACTATTTGGCTAACTATATGCCATTTTGGGTGTGGGGCAAAACGGCTACAATTTGGCATTCTTGTAGGGCGAACAAGGGCTTCGGCAGGATGAGGCTTGAAAATCCTGTTAATCTTGTAAATCCTGTCAAAAGCTCTTTGGTTCTGATGGAGGTAACAGTTGGAAATTGGGTGTTTTGTGCCGGAAACGGCCGTTCTTGAACCCCTCCTCAGCGAATCTGCCGCCCGCCACAACCATTTATGCCCACGCCAGGTGTTGGGAGTGCGGCTGGGGCTGTGTGGGCTGCGGCTGCTAGGGCTGGTGGGGGATGATTATTTGCCACGCTTTGCCAACGCTGACAAGCGGCTGCTGACGATTGTGGAGACCGATGGCTGCGGCGCGGATGGGGTGGCGGTGGCGACGCGCTGCTTTGTGGGGCGGCGCACGCTGCGGGTGCTGGACTTTGGCAAAATGGCGGCGACGCTGGTGGACACCTGGGGCGAATTGCCCCCCGTGCGGCTGTGGCCGCACCCGGAGGCGCGGCTGCTGGCGCAGGATGTGGCCGAAGATGCGGAAAGCCGCTGGCACGCCTATCTGGAGGCGTATCAGCACATTCCTGACAATCAACTGCTGCGGGCAGAGCGGGTGACGTTAACACAGTCAGTGGCAGAGATCATCAGCCGGCCGGAGGCGCGGATATTGTGTGCGGCCTGTGGGGAGGAGGTGCGGAATGAGCGGGAGGTAGTGGTTAACGGCCGTTTGCTCTGCCGCCCCTGTGCCGGAGAAAGTTATTACCGCTAGAAAGACGCAGGTCGTTACATCAGTGGTTCCTGCAAGAGATTAGGAATATACCTTGGCAACTTCCTCTTGTACCATCTGCCTGATCATGATTCGCAAGTCATCTTTTTGCAGCTGCTGAACCATAAAATGATGCAAAGCAGCATTAATCAATGTTTGATAATTGGCATCATGGTCGGCTGCCTGTTGCTTGAAAAATGCAATGATTTGGTCGTCCAATCGAATAGTAATGCGTGTTTTTCCTCGGTTGGCAAGAGCGGGAATTAGCTCGGCCGTTGGCCGCATACCTTGGAGCTGCTCTTCAGTCAATTCAGGCACATCCGACAGATCAATTTCTTCATCTGTCATAGCTACCAACCTTTCCCAATCCGTCCCAGTAATTATCGTTGCACCTTCTTTAGTTAATAAAATATCGTTTTTGTTCATGTTTTATGGCCTTCCGTGCTGAAATGATGCGAATCTTGTTGTTTTCTCGATCTGTATGCACAGCGTCAAATAGCGTATTTCGCCATAGTCAAAGCGTTTGTCTTCAGTTGTGATGGTGTAGCCGTCAAAAATTTGAATGACATCAGCAAAGTCAATACCATGAACTTGTATGTTTCTTTGTCTTTTAGCGTCATCCCATTCAAATTCCATGTCAGTATTGTATGCACAAAGAGTACACAGATCGAGATTTATACCTGGAGATTAAATAGAAAAAGCCCCGGCAGGTTTTGCCGAGGCTTTTTTCATCTACACCAATGCAGGAGAGTTATTCAGCGTGTGAAACCAGCATGTGGGTTGCGCCCCAGGCCAACAGCAGCACTGGCAGCACATAAAGCCAGTTGAGGCCAAAGAGCAAAACGGTAGCGATGGCAAAAATGATACCAGCCCACCCCAACATATCTTGCGTGGTTTTTGCGGTTAATGTTTTTGTTTGCGCGTATGTACGAATGACGCGCTCCCCCAGATAAAGCGTGGGCAGGAAAAGAAGAAGTGCCCACCAATTGAAGGCAAACAGCCTGGTTACAACACTGGCTACCCCAACACTACCTAGTACAACAAAAAATGAACCACTGACGAGACGCCACCGCATGACCTGGTTGGCTTCATGCTCTTCCGGTAAATCGCCTTCCTTTGTCAGCATCAATGATTTTGCCTTCGTATCCATACTTGTTTTCCTTTGTTTTCATGCGCCCGCATGTTTTTAAAACGAATGGGTAAACATTACAGAAAAACACCCCCTTTTGTCAACCCTTTTTTTTACTTCATAAGGATTTCTTAAGAGGTGCTGTAAGGAGAATTTTCTTACCCTTCTTTTCACGCATTCTTACTCCTTCTTTACTGATAACGGCTGGTGGGTGGCCTATACTTTACCAAACGGTACGCGATGCTATTGTTTACTGTTCACTGTTTACTGATAACCGTTAGGAGGGTTGTATGCGTCGTTTTTGGTCATTAACGGCCGTTTTTCTCACCATCACCGCCATCATTGCTCTGGGCTTCTACCACGCCGCCGCCAACGTGCGGGCGCAAGGCAATTCAAATACCTATCTACCCTACATTAGCAAAGCCATTCCCCCCACGCCAACCCCCATTCCCACGCCTCAGCCCAATGGGCTGGCTAATGGCTCCTTTGAAGAAGGGTGGACAGACATGCCACCCGCCCCCGGCAACCTGATTAACCAAAAACCCAACGGCTGGGACTATTTCTGGGTGGAGATTGGGCAACCCCTCTTTGACTCCACCGATCTGTCCGGCGGTGTGCCGGAATCGATCCACAAGCTGGCAAACCAGTTGCCGCCGGATGAGCAGCCCGGTGGCCCCAAGGCGTTGATTTTGGATGGAACGGCCGTTTACAAAATCTTCCACTTTGGCGCACCCTTTGGCGGCGAGCTAAACCAAACGGTGGAAAATCTGCCGCCTGGCTCCGTTTGGAAGCTGACAGTGCCTATTCAAGTACACCTGCATGGCGACCCAGATGCCTATGGGGCAGAATCAAGCGTGTGGGTCAATGGCGAGGGAGGCTGGATCAATGGCTTTGTCATGGGCGACCGGCAATGGTATCGGCACGAACGCATTTTTGTGGTGCCAGCCGACGGCAAAGCATTTATTCAGGTTCGCGTCAAAAGCAAGTGGTTCCGCTCCAAGGATTTCTTTATTGACGATTTGCGGCTGGAACAAGTAGAAGGGCTGCAGTTTGAACGGGCGGTAAGAACAGGTTTGAGAGATTAGAATCTCGAATCTCCAATCTCCAATCTCTAAATCAGCCCAAGTTGCTGGGCGCGGAGGGCGGCTTGGGTGCGGTCGCGGCTGTTGGTTTTTTGCAAGATGGTGCTGACGTAATTTTTGACGGTGCCTTCGGCCAAATAAAGCTGCTGGGCAATAACGGCGTTGCTATGGCCTTGCGCCACCAGCCGCAAAACCTCTAATTCGCGCTCGGAAAGGGGGTCGCTGAGTTCGGGGGCGGGGGTGGGGCGCTGGCGTGACAGTTCAGACAGCACTTTGCGGGCAACGGATGGGCCGATGAGGGCACTGCCAGCGGCGACAGTGCGAACGGCCGTTGCCAACTCCTCCCCCGACACATCCTTGAGCATGTAGCCCATCGCCCCCGCCCGCAGCCCTTCAAACAACGAAGCATCATCGTCAAAAGTGGTCAAAATAAGAATGCGAGCCTCCGGCCACTGCTGGCACAGGGTTTGGGTGGCGGCCACGCCGTCCATCACCGGCATCCGAATGTCCATCAGCACCACGTCTGGCTGGATTTCGGCGTAGCGGGAAACGGCCGTTTCCCCATCCCCCGCCTCCCCCACCACCAGCATATCCTCCTCCAACTCCAGCAGCGTCCGCAGCCCGTCACGCATCAGCCGCTGGTCATCCACAATCATTACCCGAATTTGCTCTATCATTGCTGTGAGTGGGGATTGGAGATTGATCAATCTCCAATCTCTAATCCCTAATCCCCTATTCCTATTGGAATTTCAAAGCGCAGTTCCGCCCCACCCTCGGCGCGGTTGCCAAGCTGGGCGGTACCGCCTAGCTGGTTGGCGCGTTCGGTTAGCCCTTGAAGCCCAAAACGGCCGTTTTCCCCGTTACCATTCCCCACCCCCTGCCCATCATCCGCCACCGTTAGCGTAATCCGGTCGCCGTGGGGGATGAGAGCCAACCACGCCTGGGTGGCGTTGGCGTGCCGCTGCACGTTGGTCAGCCCCTCCTGCGCGGCGCGAAACAGCGCCAGCCGGTGGCTGGTGGGCAAATCGGGCAGCGCGTCGGGCAGCGTCAGGTGAATGGGCAGGCCGGTGGCTTCGGCAAAGGTGTGGCTGAGTTGAGAAACGGCCGTTGGCAGCGGCAAATCCTCGGCCAGCGGCGAGCGCAGCGTGGCAACCGCCTGCCGCAAATCAGCCAGTGCCTCCTTAAGCTGGTCGCGCATCGTTCCCACCATCGTCGCCGCCCGATCCGGCTGTTTGGGTATCAGCCGCTGCGCCCCCTCAAGCTGCACCACCGCCACCGTCAGCCGATGCCCCAGCGCATCGTGCATCTCCCGCGCCAGCCGGTTGCGCTCTTCGGAAACGGCCAACGCTTCGGCCTGCGCCGTGTACGCTTTCAACTGCTCATGGCTTTCCTGTAGCTGCGCCAGCAGCTCCTCGTTGCGGCGGCGGGCGTTGTTGGCCTGCTGCAAGGCGGCTCCAAAGCTGGCAAAAAAGAGATAGCCGCCCAGCATAGGCAGCGCTGACAGCCAATTTTCCCAGCCAATGACGTTCAGCAGCCCCTGGAAGGCAGCAATAAAGAAGACAATGACCCAGGCAAATCCCCAATAGAGAGAAAGAAAGAGCATGGATTGGGCACTGAGAACAAAAAGCAGGGTTTGGACGTGTTCTGTGTGTTCGGGGGAGAGATAATAGATTTGCAGCACAAGCGCAAGCTGGATGGCGAAATAAAGGTGCGGCAGCCAGGGGCGGGTTTCGGTGTATAAAAAGAAGCCCATGACCACGCCAAAGGCGAGAACATAGCTGCCTACCTGCCACTGGAGGCTGGTGGTGGGTAAATTAAAAATGACAAGCACGGCAACGGTTAGCCAGGTCGCATAGGCGGCGATATTGAGGAGCCAGAAGCCGTAGTTGCTGATGCGCGTTTGAACCATGGGGGAAGTATAAAGTAAGAATTAGGAATTAGGAATTATGCATTAGGAACGGAGCTTCATAATTCATAATTCGTAATTCATAATTGATAAGGATTTCGGCGATGAGGAGGTTGGGTATCCAGCAAAGCCAGGCGGTGGTGATGTAAACGGCCGTAAATTCCACCTCCGGCAAGAAAGCCTGCCCCAGCCCCAAATAGAGCCGCAGCGTGACGGCGGCAAACGTCAGAGCATAGTTGCGGATCATCCACTGCTCGTGAGCGCGAACGTTGCCGGTGCGGATGCGCTGGTAAGCCATTGCCCCTGTGAACAGCCAAAGAACGGCAAGTAGCGAAAAGCCAACCTGTGCCGGAAAGCCGCCGTGTGCCAGCCGTGCCATGTAAAAGCCGCTGAGACCGCCCAGCAGGATGCCGAGCAGGTAGATGCGCCCCAGCCAGCGGTGGAGGGATAAAAACCGTTTTTGCCGCAGTCGGGGCAGAAACTGGAAGGGGCCAATGAGCAGGGCAACAGAAGATGCAAGGGCGTGGGTGAGGATGCCGCTCATATGCGCCAGATAGGTGAGCCGCTGCTGCGGGAAGTAAAAATCGGTGTTGCGACCGCCATAGACAATGGCGGCATAAAGGGCGACGCCGGTAGCGAGGAAGGCCATAAGACCCCAAAGAGCTTTTTTGCCAAGATTTTTGTTCATGATTCTATCTCCGTGTGGTGTGATGGGGATAGAATAACGGCCGTTTAGTCATATGCGATAGTGCCGACTGGCACGTGCCGGGTCATATACTTGCCCTGCCATCGTGTGCGCGGCCATTAATGAGATGGGGAGACTGGGAGATTGGGAGATTGAACAAATCTCCTAATCTCTCAATCTCCCCATCTCCGGCCAACCAATGACAGTATTTGTGTCTGATTTCTACGCCACCCAGCCACCCAGAAAGAATTGGCCGCTGAAGTAAAGAAACAGGATAAAGGAAGGGTAGAGGATGAGCCGGTGGAAAAACGGCCGTTTCTCCCCCCACTCTCCCAGCAGCCAAAACAGCGGGAAAAAGGCCAGGGCGTAGCGGGAAAATGAATACAGCGGTTTGACGGGTGAGGTGGGCAGCAGGATAAACAGCAGCATCGTTGCCATGTAAACCCCATAAACCGCCCCAAAACGCTGCCAAACCAGCCAGGTTCCAGCCAGCAGGCCAATGACAACTGCGAGGTTGAAGGCCAGCACCAGACGGCTGCTGGTAAGCTGCCCGCCCCACAGCAGCAGACGAACGGCCGTTACCACATCCTGCCCCGGCACCCCCACCCGCTGAAACCAGTGCGCCGCATAGACTGCCGCCAGCGATGGCAAGCCCAGCCAGGCGCGGTAGGCCATAAAGAGGATGGGGGCCAGCAGGGGCAGGGGCAGAAAAACGGCCGTTTGCCAATCCCGCCTCCCCTGCTGCCACGCCAGCAGGGCCAGTGGAAAAAACAGCAGCCAGCCATTGAGCCGGGTTAGGGCGGCGAGAAAGGCAAGGAGACAGGCAAGGGCAAAACGGCCGTTTTGCCCCTGCCACAAGCTCCCCACCACCAGCAGCAAAAATAGCGACTCCGTATACCCCGCAAACAAAAAAAAGCCGGTTGGAAACAGCACCCAATAGACCAGCCCCCGCATCGCCGCCCGTTCGCCCACGGCCGTTGCCGCCAGGCGATGCAGCAGCGGCAGAAGCAGCAGCGTGGCTCCATTTGCCAGCAGCAGTGCCGCCACCGCCAGGTTGCCCCCCAGCACCTCGCCCAGCCCGCGCACCAGCAGCGGATAAAGCGGTGGGAAAACCGAATCCTCTTCGCGGGCATACCCTTCACGGGCAATACGCAAATAGATGTTGGCATCAAACCGCTGCCACGGCTCTAGCAACCAACGCGCCGCCCCTGCAACAAGCCCGGCTTGCTGCGGCGGCACCATGCCGGGCAATGCTGTCGGCGGCAGCAGCCACACGCTCACGCCAGCCCACAGCGTCAACAGCAGCCGCACAGCGACAAAAAGAATAAGGGGAGGGGTGAGTTTGGCACGCATCACTGATTAAAGGGATTGGAGATTGGAGATTGGAGATTGTGAACCTTTATCAATCTCCAATCTCCAATCGCCTAATCTCCAACTCAACTACCCGGTGCCACCAGCAGCCCCGGCGTTTCAAACAGGCTTTCCGGGGGGACAACAACCCAATACAGCACCAGCCCGCCGTCGTACTGGTCAAGCTCAACGGGCTGGGAGTGGTTTTGCACCCATTCGATGTTGGCAACGGCCGTTTTTCCATACACCCCCAACGCATCCGGGTCAAACAGCAGATAAAGCGAGGTGCTATTCCGCAGCAAGTCGCGCAGGGACGTTTCGTCCATGCTGTCTAAATCAACGGTGGTCAAACCGTCGTGGCTGGCGGCTGCGGGCAGCAGCACAATGGCATCGGGCGAGAGCTGGCGGGAAACGGCCGTTAACACAGCTTCCGGCATCGTCACTGGTTGCACCCTCAGGCCACACCCCATGAGCCAGAGCGTGAGGAGAAAAAACGGCCGTTTTTGCCACCAACCCATCCGTCCAAGTCTTTGCCCATTCGCCGCCATGCCCACTTCTCCCATCCACAATCCAACAATATGACTCGCGCCCATTTCAAATATCCAAAATCGCGCCGCCCTTCGGTTTACTCCCACCATCACTTTGCAAATTCCCCAGCGAACGCAGCGTTTGACCGCTTTGCGTCAGCTTCACCCCCACGTTATTCAAATCATTGCCCGTTTCCGTCAGCGCCCCACCCAACGACCGCAAATGTTTGGCAACGTTGCGTAAATCGGTGCCGACCTGTTCCAGGCGATCCGACCCATTCTTCAGCCGGTTGGCCGCATTATCAAACAGCTCCGATTCACCAAAATCAATGCCGCTAATCACGTCAATCCCCATCACCTCAGTATATTTAGGCTGGACGCTGGGAATACGAATGTCGTCCAGCTCTTGCCCAAACCGATCCATCACCTTTGCCACATCCTGAATCTCTTTGTAGCATCGCTCCAACGCCGTCGCCGCTAGTCGTGATAATTCACCCGCGCTAGGCGTATCCCCCTTGCCGCCGGTCAAAAACAGACTGGCCTTCACGGCACTCTCCCCCGCCGATTCGATGGTGTTGCCCGTTTCATCCAGCAGTTCCGGCAGCCGCTCCACCAGATCCATAATCTTGTCGCGGTTGTTCCAGACCAGGTTCACTACCTCGACCACTTTGTCCATATCCAAATCATCAAGGTTTTCCCAAATCTTTTTAAACATCATTCCTCCATTGTTGTTGACAAATCTGGGCAACCTGGGAACAAGTTGTAAACCAGGTACCGCTGTGGTTAATCATGTATTGGATCAATTTCTCCAGCATTTGCAGCCGATGAAAACGGCCGCTTATTTGCGGGTGCATCGTCAGCGTATAAACCCCGCCATAGCGGTATGCCCCGTCAAACTCGCTGCTCCAAATTTCATAAACGTGCGATGGCGACGACAGGCCGGCGCGATAAGGGTGAAAGTTAAAAAGATAATATGGCGCATCATCCAGCTCCCAGGCCACGGGAATTTCCACAATATCGGTGGTTTCGCCGTCCACTTCCAGCGGATAGGGTTGAAAGTCGTCAGCCATCAAGCTGCTGTCATAGAGAAAACCTGCTTCCTTAAATAGTTGCAGCGAATTCGGGCTAAGATCCCAGGCGGGAGAGCGATAGCCTAACGGCCGTTTACCCACCACCTTCTCCAACGCCGCAAACCCCTTCGCCAGCACCTCGCGCTCCTCCTCCCGGCTCAACTGATTGGGGTATTCGTGCAAGTAGCCGTGATGCCCAATTTCATGCCCGGCGGCGGCGATTTGCTCCACCAGATGAGGATAATTTTCGGCCGTTGCCCCCGGCACAAAAAAAGTAGCAACCACCCCATACCGCTGTAGCAATTCCAGAATGCGCGGTACCCCCACCCGCGCCCCATACTGCCCCCGCGATAAATAAGACGGTGTGCGAGGGTAGGTCGTTGCCCACAGCAGTTCAGCATCAAAATCAAAGGTCAACAAAACAGCGCATTTATTATCATCAGGCCACATACTGTCCTCCAAATGGGGAGATTATAGCGGGAAACGGCCGTTTTCACCCAATCATTCATTTTTTTCAATGTCTACGCGAATTTTCAGCACCCAGAAACAACTGGCTGCACCCCCAACAAAAAGATTATGTTGATTTGTCGTTTGATCTTATGAAAACTCTTGCTATAATGCCAAGAGGTTTTAACTAACATAATCTTTTCACAATCAGGCAACATGTAGCGGAATCGTTTGTTTTAGCAGCACCTTGTAGCCACCCAAAGTTGGATCAATCCCATTGATCAACCCCACAACGAACCATTGGCTATACGCAAACCAGAATGTTATGGCGGCGGACAGGAGTAACTGGGCAATGGAACAGCAACTTCTTGATTTTCTTAAGTTTTTGGAAGATGAATTCAAATATTCCAAAAATACAATTGCAGCCTATAAAAATGACCTAACTCAGTTCCTCCACTTCATTCTGGAGCAGTCGGGCAATAAACTAGATGAATGGAGCCAGGTGAACGATGTGCATGTACAGGCATATGTGGTCTTCATGAAGCAGCAGCCCTATGCCTCATCATCCATTGCCCGCAAGGTTGCCGCCGTCAAATCTTTCTTCAACTATCTTTTTTCCCGCGAACAGATTAAACACAACCCCACCATTGACGTTGAATCGCCCAAAGTCAAGAAGCGGCTACCGCAAACCCTGAGTTTTGACGAAGTTGAGCAGCTGCTCAAGGCACCCATGCGCAAAAAAACGCCCAAGCATTTGCGCGACACGGCACTGCTGACGCTGCTTTATTCCACCGGAATGCGCGTAACTGAGGTTGTTTCGCTGGAATTAAGCGATGTCAACATGGCAAAGGGGCTACTGCACTCACCCATTAAAGACGGGAATGCGCGTGAACTGCCCTTCGACGACAGCACAAAACAGGTTTTACAAACGTACCTGGATCACGGCCGGCCGTATCTTGCCAAAGACAGCCACGAGCAATCCCTATTTCTCAATCATCGTGGGCAGCAGTTGACCCGCCAGGGGCTGTGGCTCATCATCAAGGCCTATGCCAGGCAGGTCAACCTCACCACCAGCGTCACCCCACACACGCTGCGCCACAGCTTTGCTGCCCACAAGCTCCACAGCGGCTCTGACCTGCAAGAGGTGCAGAAGCTGCTGGGACATGCCAATATCTCTACCACACAAATTTACACCCAAATCGCCGATGGCGATGAAGAGGAAGAATGACAGCACCATTTGTCAACCGTGCGCACATTGAAGAAGCAGCAACGGCCGTTCGTCAACGCACCAGCCACCAGCCCACCATCGGCCTCATCCTCGGCTCTGGCCTCGGCAGCCTGGCCGACGCTGTGGAAAACCCCGACATCATTGCCGCCAGCAACATCCCCCACTGGCCCACCTCCACCGTTCCCGGCCATCACGGCCGGCTCATCATCGGCACGCTGGAAGGCCAAAGCGTGCTGGTGCTGCAAGGGCGCGTCCATTTCTACGAAGGCTACGACATGGCGCAAGTCACCTTCCCCGTGCGCGTCATGATTGCCCTGGGCGTACAAACCCTCATCGTCACCAATGCGGCCGGCGGCATGAACCCCGACTTTCGCCCCGGCGACCTGATGCTGATCAAAGACCACCTCAACATGCTGGGGATTGCGGGCAACAACCCGCTGCGCGGCCCCAATGACGACACCGCCGGCCCCCGCTTCCCCGACATGACCGAGCCATACAGCCGCCCCCTGCGCCAATTGAGCCACGACATTGCCGCCGCCAGCGGCTTCAGCCTGCGTGAAGGGGTCTATGCCTACGTGGCCGGCCCTTCTTACGAAACCCCGGCTGAACTCAACTTCCTGCGGCTGATTGGCGGCGATGCCGTTGGCATGTCCACCGTCCCCTCAGTCGTTGTGGCACGCCACGCCGGGGTGCGCGTTCTGGGCATCTCCACCATCACCAACATGGCCGTGCCTAATCCCGCACCGGGCACCGTTCTCACCCACGAAGAGGTGCTGGAAACAGGCCGACAGGTCATCCCCAAACTGACAACCCTTCTCCACGGCATTTTGCAACGTCTTTAGCCCTGCATGGACGCATTCTACGTCTTTATTATCCACAATGACGTTTGGATCTATATTTTGTGCGCCCTGGGGCTGTTTTGGTACGGCAGCGAACTGGTTCGCGCCCTGGGTATCTTGCGCCGCGCCATGTTTGGGCTGGAACGCGAAACGGGGACGCGGCTGCGGAACAATGCCCTATTCTTTATCGCACTTTTAGCAACGATTGCCGGGCTGGTTTATTATATCAACAGTAGCATTGCCCCCACGCTAAACCCCTCGCTGTTCCGGCTGCCCACCCCCACCCCCGACATCTTTGCCACGCCGCTTTCTTCGCCAACGCCGCTGGGTACGGTGGAAAATTTGGCTGTGCCAACGCCAGGGCTGGCACCAACGGTCACATTAGCCAGCCAGCCCAACATTCCGCTGATTGATGAGCCGGTGATTACCGACACGCAGGAGATTGTGGTGGATGGTACGCCAACGGCCGTTCCTACCCCCTTTGTCGCCTGCACCCCCGACCTCACCATCACCGGCCCCCGCGACGGAGCCATTGTGTCCAATCTGGTCACCTTTAACGGCACCGCCGACCCGCCCAACTTCCGCTTCTACGAACTGGCCGCCAATGGGCCGCAAACAGACGGGCAGTGGGTGTCGCTGCTGGGGACAACGGTCAGCCAGCCGGTACGCAACGGCTTTTTGGGTGATGCCAACCTGAGCCAGTGGCAACCGGGGCCGTATTTGGTACGATTAACGGCCGTTGACCGCTTTGGCAATCCCATCGGCTCCTGTGTCATCCAAATTACCCTCAATCAGTAAGACCCATGAACTACAACCTGCAACAAACGGCCGAATTCCAGCGTCTGAGCCACAACGGCAGTGCCTGGAAGGGGTGGGGAACCTATGTCAGCGACCGCGCCTGGGGAACCGTGCGCGAAGATTACAGTGCCAACGGCGACGCCTGGGGCTTTTTTCCCCACGACCACGCCCGCAGCCGCGCCTATCGCTGGAACGAGGATGGGCTGGCGGGGGTGTGCAACCGCTGGCAAAATTTGTGCCTGGGGGTGGCGCTGTGGAACGAGCAAGACCCCATTTTGAAAGAGCGTTTCTTTGGGCTGACGGGGCCGCAGGGCAACCACGGCGAGGATGTGAAGGAGTATTATTTTTACCTCGATGCCACGCCAACTCACTCCTACGCCAAAATGCTCTACAAATACCCGCAGGTGGCATACCCTTATGCGGCATTGGAAGCGGCAAACGGCCGTTTAACCCGCAACGACCCCGAATATGAGCTGATTGACGCACTGGGCGACGCCTGGCAGCAGCAGCGGTATTTTGATGTGTTTGTGGAGTATGCCAAAGCGTCGCCGACCGATATTTTGTGCCGCATAACGGCCGTTAATCGCGCCCCTGACCCCGCCCCACTCCACATTCTGCCCCACATCTGGTTCCGCAACGACTGGTCGTGGGGGTACCCCAACCGCCCCAAGCCCGCGCTCAATCGGCTGGAAAACGTGGACGGAGGAATAACGGCCGTTTCTACCACCCACCGCCACTTGCGCCCGCGCTACTGGTACGCCCGACTATTGGGGGCAAGCGTGGCTGCGCCGCTGCACATTTGCGACAACGAAACCAACTATGAACGGCTGTTTGGCGTGCCAAACCCGGGGGCGTATGTGAAGGATGGCATTCATGAGGCGGTGGTAAACGGCCGTTCTGACCGCACCAGCCCCGACCACAACGGCACAAAAGCGGCCGTTGATTACCGCACCCTCGTCCCCGCCGGAGGCAGCGTCACCGTTCAGGTGCGCCTGACCACCGAGCCATCCCCCGCCCCCTTTGCCACCTTTGACGCCACATTCGCCCAACGGCTGGCCGAAGCCGATGAATTTTACGCCGCCCTACAGCCCGCCACGCTCAGCGACGACGCCAAAAATGTGCAGCGGCAGGCGTTGGCGGGGCTGCTGTGGAACAAGCAGTTTTATCATTACGGGGTGGAACTGTGGCTGGATGGCGACCCGGCCGGCCCCAAACCACCCGCCAGCCGCAGAAACGGCCGTAATGCCCACTGGCCCCACCTCGACAACCTCGATGTCATCTCCATGCCCGACAAATGGGAATACCCCTGGTACGCCGTGTGGGATATCGCCTTCCACACCATTCCCCTGGCGATGGTTGACCCCTTTTTCGCCAAAGAGCAGCTTCTGCTTTTTTTGCGCGAATGGTACATGCACCCCAACGGCCAAATCCCCGCCTATGAATGGTCGTTAGGCGATGTGAACCCACCGGTTCACGCCTGGGCCGCCTGGCGCGTCTACCAAATTGACCGCGACCTGATGGGGCAGGCCGATGTCGCCTTTCTGGAAAAAGTGTTTCACAAGCTGCTGCTCAACTTTACCTGGTGGGTCAACCGCAAGGATGCGGCCGAAAACAACATTTTTGAGGGTGGCTTTCTGGGGCTGGACAACATCGGGGTGTTTGACCGCAGCTCTCCGCTGCCCGGCGGTGGCTTTCTGGAGCAAGCAGATGGCACAGCCTGGATGGGAATGTATTGCCTCAACATGCTGGCAATTGCCCTGGAGCTGGCACGCCACAATCCGGCCTACGAGGATATTGCTACCAAGTTTTTTGAGCATTTTATCTACATCGCTAACGCCATCAACCAGATTTACGGGCAGGGGGATGGGGTGTATGCCGAAGGCACGGGGCTGTGGGATGAAACCGACGGGTTTTATTACGACATGATTCGTCACCCTGACGGCCACAATATCCCTATGAAGCTGCGTTCGTTGGTTGGGCTAATTCCACTGTATGCGGTGGAAACGCTGGAGCCGGAACTACTGCAAATGCTGCCCAGTTTTCAAGGTCGCCTCAACTGGTTTGTTAAAAACCGGCCGAATTTGGTGGCAAATGTGGCCTCGCTGGTGGAGCCGGGGGAAAACGGCCGTTTTCTTCTCTCCCTGGTCAGCCGCCCCAAGCTAGAGCGCATTCTCACCCGCATGTTTGACCCCGCCCAGTTTTTGTCCGACTACGGCCTCCGCGCCCTGTCCAAAGAGTATGCCGCCGCGCCATTTCACCTGCGCGTGGGCGACCAACGCCACACGGTGCGCTATGAGCCGGCCGAATCGGGCAGCGGGCTGTTTGGCGGCAACTCCAACTGGCGCGGCCCCATCTGGTTCCCGGTCAACTATTTGATGATCGAGTCGCTGCAAAAGTACCACCATTACTACAGCGACAGCTTGCAAGTAGAGATGCCGCACGGCTCTGCCCAGTGGATGAACCTGAACCAGGCGGCGGCAGCGCTGGGGCAGCGGCTAACCCGTCTTTTTTTGCGTGATGCGGGGGGAAAACGGCCGTTTTTCGGCCCCAATGCCCTTTTCCAAACAGACCCCCACTGGCGCGACCACTTGCTCTTTTACGAATATTTTCACGGCGACAACGGCGCAGGGCTAGGTGCCAGCCACCAAACCGGCTGGACAGCCCTGGTTGCCAAGCTGCTGCAAGACCGGCAATAAAAACACCCAGGCTGGCAACCCAACCTGGGTGTTGAAGCAAACGACAAACGGCCGTTGCCCAATAAACCTTAACCAAAGAAACGGGGATCGTCGTCCCCTTCGTCAAACTCCTCTTCCTCTTCCTCCTCCGTCAACTCCAACGGAAGCGACACCCACAGTTGAAGCAGCGGCCCTTCGTCAAGCTCCTGCAAACGCAGTGCCACCACATCAACCTGCTGCCGCATCCGCATATCGTCGGGGTAATCAAGCCGCACCGGCCGGCCCTCTTGCCACGCCCGCTGTGAACGCTCCTGGATGCCCAGGCCGTTCATGGTGCGCAGTTGACACACAGCTACAATTTTGTCATCAGGCCCCTCGTGGATTGACTGCAGCCACGGCTGGGGACTTGGTTGAAAGTCGGGGGTTGGACCTTCAATGATGGTTATCAATTCTGGTTCTTTCACGATGACCAACACCTTTAGCAAAGATTTTTAGCGTCTTCATCAAATAGTGTACGGTTTAGCCACACCGACATTTTGCCTGGTAACAAGGTGCAGGTTGCAAGTCGCAAGTCACTTTTGCCAATAGCCACCTGCTACCTGTTACTTGCCCTTTGTTGCGGTTGTCAAGCACACTATTCCGAGATGAGCCAATTTTTAATACGCATATACTACTTACACAACGGCGAGTTGGCAACCCATTCTTACACAATATCAACACCGAATTTCACCGTTTTGCCCTCTAAATCCCCTTTGATTTTCACGGCTAGTTGATGCCGAATCCAGCCAGGCTATGGCATTATTTAGGGAAGATAGCATCAGAGGCTGAGGCATTCTGCTATCATGAGCGACCTATCGGGAGACGGGAGATATAACCTGACTCTCAGGTGTGAAATCGGCGTAAATTATTCTCTCAGCGCATTATCGTAAGTTTCATCACAACCTTTCACGCTTATCGTCTGCCCATATCGGTGCGCGAAAGCAAGAAGCATTATGGACGAGCAAATATTAGAAGCGATTCGTTACTTTGAGGCAGGCAACAAACAGGATGCCCAGAAACAACTTGCTCTGGCCTTGAAAACAGACCCAGAGAATGAGTATGCCTGGCTATGGATGGCTCTGACGCTGGAGGATGACCCGGTGCGGAAGCGGGCGTGTCTGGAAAAGGTGCTGGTGCTAAACCCGCAAAACAGCAAAGCCAGCCAGATGCTCCACAGCCTGAAGGGTCACAACGGGTTTGGGGACAAGATCGCCTCGCTGCCTCAGGCAATACCTGTGGCGGCGGCCACGCCGCACGCAAGTGACGCCACCATAGTCGAAGCCCCTGCCTTTGTAGATAAGCCATACAGCGATGATCCGATTCAATGGGATGAACCGTTTGAAGATGAGATAACAGAGTTGGGAGAAGAAACGGCCGTTTTTGCCACAACCATTAACCCCTACGACCAGGTAGACGAACTGCTGGAACCCCAACCCGACCCGCGAGAACAGCCGGCCGACAACAGCACCCCGCGCAAACGGTTTAACTTTCGCAAGCTGCTCATCATCGCCGGCGTCATCATCTTCGCCTCGGCACTCTATGCCGTTTCCGTGCTGCTGCTGGTCAAGGACGATTTGCTAGGCACACCCGTGGCCGAAAACATTGCCGTCACCCTGATGGATTCCACGGCGACCAGCGAACCAACGGCAACCAGCGAACCAACGGCCGTTCCCGTCATCATCAGCGAACCAACCACTGCCCCAACTGCCACCAGTGAGCCAACAGCTACGCTGGAACCAACGGCTACGCCGGAACCAACGGCTACGGCAACGGTGGCACCAACGGCGACAGAAACGGCCGTTATTGAACCCACAACCACCGCCAACACCCAAACCTATCTGCAAACTGCCCGCGACACCGCCGCGCCGCTGCAAACCGCCCTGACCCAAATCATCCAGCTTGTTGCCGAAGTGGATTTTGCCAACGAGCAGTGGAAAAGCGACCTGTTGACGGCGACAGAAGCCATTAACACCACCTACAACGAAATCAAGCTGCTGACCCCGCCTGCCGAGGCGCAAGCCGTTCACGACCAACTGCTTGCCACCAGCGGCGAATGTCACGCCGCCGCCACCTATTTGGAAGAAGGGGTCAACAACAGCGACATCGAAGCGATGCAGCCGGCCACCGCCCACCTCAGCAACTGCCGCGATGGGTTGGATGAATTAACGGCCGTTTGGAACACCCTCCCCATTGATGTCAACACCGCCACCCCCGAAAGCGGCGGCTAACAACACCCCAGCCTACCCATTCCCCCAACGCGCCAGGCCGCCCGCCAGGGCGGCCAACGCAGCCAACTGCTCCCGCGTTCCCAACACAATCATCTCATCCCCAGCTTCTAGCCTCGTTTCCCCCGTAGGGTTCACCGTAGAGCCAGTAGCAAAGCGCAAAATAGCAATCAGCAGCACATTAAGCCGCTTCCGAATATCTGCCTCCGCCAACGTTTGCCCCACCAGCACCGAATCCGGCGCAATCACCAGCTCCTCCATCCACAGCTCCCGCCCACCATCCAGCGTCACCACATCCAAAAAATCGGCCACATTAGGTCGCACGGCGATATTTGCCATGTGCCGCCCCCCAATCTGATACGGCGACACAATCCGGTTCGCCCCGGCCAGCCGCATCTTGGCCGCATTCGTTTCCGTGCTGCGGGCAATGATAAACAGATCTTTATTCAGCGACCGTGCCGACAGCACCACAAACAAATTGAGCGAATCATCTCCGGTACAAACCAACACCCCCCACGCCCGTTCAATGCCCGCCCCACGCAGCGTATCATCGTCGGTTGAATCACCCGTTAGCACCAAAAAACCAGCTTCCAACGCTTGCTGCACCCGCCCCTCCTCTTTTTCAATGATCAGCACCGGACGCTGCCCAGTTTCGCGCAAGCTGTTGGCTGCGCTGGCTCCCACCCGACCATAGCCACACACAATCACATGGTCTTTCAACTTGCCAATTTCTCGCATCAGCCGTCGCCTCCGAAAATCACCGCCAATACTGGCAGAAAGCAAATATTCCAACCCAAAGGCCAAATAAAATGCGCCCAGCAGAATGAGCAGGGTGGTGAATAAACGGCCGTTATCATCCAGCGGCCGCACCTCACCATACCCCACCGTCGTCAGCGTAATGGCCGTCATAAAAAAGGCGTCGCTAAACGACCACCCCTCAAGCCACATATACCCCGCCGTCCCCAGCCCAAACAGCAAAAAAGGAATAACAACCAATACCCACACCCGGCGGCTCCAGCTAAACGGCAGCCACCCTGCCCCCGCCAGACTTCTTATCTGCCTCCCGGCCATAGCCACCTCACCAACTCGCCCACGCTGTTGATAGCTGGCTGGTCATCCAGCCGCCACACATGGTCAATAATGCCCGCCCCAAAGCGGTGGAGCAGCGTCCAAGCCACAAGCTGGCGGCCAAAAGCAGCATCCAGCGTGATCGTTGGATCATAGGCATGAAGAATGGTGCGAAAGAGGGGCAGATTACGGTTACACAGCCCAAACCAGAGTGCCACCCACTCATACCCCACCGTCCCCACCTCGGCATCGGCCCAGTCTATGAGCGCGGAGATGGAAAAACGGCCGTTTTCCCCCACCAGCAGCAAATGATCCTCCGTCAAATCCGCATGGAGCAAACAAAGCCGCTCATCCGCCCCCAGCAGCGGCATCATCTCCGCCAAAAACTGCTCCGCCTCGGCCACCACATGGGGCGGCAAGCTCCCCCGCTGCCGCAGTTCAGCCCCAATCGCCGCCTGCCGTCGCTGCAAAAAGTGGCGCCAAGCGACGGGTTCGGTGTCAAATGCCGTTAGCCCCCCCAGCGGCGTGGCATGGACAACGCGCAACATCTCCCCCAGCTCCCGCCCCAGCCGCCGCTCCCCAAACCGCCCCACCTGCCCATACAGTTCCCGAATCGGCACGCCGGGGCAAAACGACAGCAGCAAATAAGGCCAATCCAGCCGATCATGATAAACTCCTGCCCCCAGCAGGCGCGGCATCTGCGCCAGCCGCCCCGTCAACTGCTGGTACACCTCCCGCTCGCGGGCAAAATCGTGCGGCAGCATGGGCGGGTAAACTTTGACCACCGTCGCCCCATCCACCACAAACACGGCACAGGTGCCGGGGTACCCCGCCTCCACTGTGTTGACGGGTATGCCAGCCTGCTGGCAAATGGGGTGAATGAGGGGAAGCCAAACGGCCGTTTCCCCAAACAACCCGCCCCACATCGCCCAATCCATGCTCTCCGGTAAAAATGTTGTTCGTTCCATCAAACGCATCGTACCGACAAATGGCAAAATCGGCAAAAACCGCAGAGACGCAAAATTTTGCGTCTCTACCGCTACTGGCTATCATTATTGACAATATTACACAGAGTCGCACAGAGAAGACACAGAGGCTCACGGAGTTTTGGGGCAAGCAATGAGGATCAACGAGCTAACACATCGAATCATTGGAGCAGCGATTGAGGTACACAAACATCTCGACCCAGGTTTACTGGAATCAGCCTATGAGACCTGCCTGGTATTTGAACTTGAACAAAGAGGCTTATCTGTTGAAAGACAAAAACCTGTACCAATTATTTACAAAGAAATCAAACTGGATCACGGTTATCGTATTGATCTCTTTGTCAACAATTCCGTCATTCTTGAACTAAAATCTGTTGACCAGATTCTCCCCGTTCACGAAGCCCAAATACTCTCGTATATGCGGTTTGCTCAATGCAAAACAGGTCTCCTCTTTAACTTCAACGTTCTACTTCTCAAAGCCGGTGGCATCCACCGCTTCGTCCTCTAAATCCCCTCTGTGACCCTCTGTGTCTTCTCTGTGTAACTCTGTGAAATTCTAAATAAACCATTATTCCACCTGGAGGAACCAATGAAAACAATTTTAGACAAGCTAGGCATTCAGGATATTAACGCCGGTGCCTGTTCCGGGCCAAACGGCTGGCTGACCACCGATGGCCCCACCATCACTTCCTATAACCCCACAACCGGCAAGCCGATTGCCACCATCATGGCAACCACCCCCGACGCTTATGACCAGGTTGTGACCCACGCCCAGGCCAATTTTGAAAAATGGCGGGCAACCCCTGCTCCCAAACGCGGGCTGCTGGTGCGCGATTTGGGCAACGCCACCCGCGAGGTGCTGGAGCCGCTGGGCGAACTGATTAGCCTAGAAATGGGCAAGATCCGCGCCGAAGGGATTGGCGAGGTGCAGGAAATGATTGACATCTGCGACTTTGCCCTGGGGCTGTCGCGCCAGCTCTATGGACTAACGATGCACTCGGAGCGGCCAGGCCACCGGATGTATGAGCAGTGGCACCCGCTGGGGGCGATTGGGGTGATTACGGCGTTTAACTTCCCCTGCGCTGTCTGGTCATGGAATGCGGCGATTGCGGCGGTGTGCGGCAACACCATCCTGTGGAAGCCGTCGGAGTTGACCCCCTTAACGGCCGTTGCTCTGCAAAACATCGCCAACCGCGTCATGGCCGACCACGGCGTCACCGGCATCTTCAACCTCGTTGCCGGTGGCCCCCAAATCGGCCAGCGTCTCAGCGAAGACGGCCGTTTACCCCTCGTCTCCTTCACCGGCTCCACCCGCGTCGGCCGTCTGGTCGGCCAAACCGTCGCCGGTCGCTTTGGCAAAAGCTTGCTGGAGCTGGGCGGCAACAACGCCATCATCGTCGCCGCCGATGCCGACCTCGATTTGGCAACCCGCGCCATTTTGTTTGGGGCAGTTGGCACGGCTGGGCAGCGCTGCACCACCACCCGCCGCATCATCATGCACGAAAGCGTGGCCGCTGACCTGACCAACCGACTGGTGAACGCCTATCAGCAGGTGCGAATTGGCGACCCGCTGGCGGAGGGGACGCTGATGGGGCCGCTGGCAACGGAACGGGCAGTGGAAGCCATGCAAACGGCCGTTTCCCAAGCCCTGGCCGAAGGTGGCGAAGTCCTGACCGGCGGCGGCACCCGCAGCGACATCGGCCCCCAGTTTGTCGAACCCACCATCATCAAAATGCCCCGCCAAAGCAGCATCGTCAAGCAAGAAACCTTTGCCCCCATCCTCTACCTGCTCACCTATGGCGACCTGGAGGAAGCACTAACGCTGCACAACGACGTACCCCAAGGGCTGTCCAGCGCCATCTTCACCGACTCCATGCGTACCGCCGAAGCATTCCTCAGCGCCGCTGGCTCCGACTGCGGCATTGCCAACGTCAACATCGGCACCTCCGGGGCAGAAATTGGCGGGGCGTTTGGCGGCGAAAAAGAGACTGGTGGCGGACGCGAATCCGGCTCCGATGCCTGGCGTGCCTACATGCGCCGCCAGACGAATACCATCAACTGGTCGAAGAATTTGCCGCTGGCGCAGGGGATTGAGTTTGGTTAAGCTGGTAATCGGTAATCGGTAATCGGTCACTGATTACTGATTACCGACACCCGTTCATCATCATGTGTTCTTTCTTCCTGCGGGATACGGTGCGGCGGGTTAAACGGCCGTTTGGCCCCAAGGGCAGCTGGCTGCTGGGCAATTTACGCGAGGTACAGCGCGACACCATCGGCTTTTTACACCGCTCCGCCGCCCAATATGGCCCCGATATTCAATATTACCAAATCGCCTTCTGGAACGTTTACCGGCTAAGCCACCCCGACTACAACCGCCATATTTTGCAGGACAACCAGCGCAACTATGGCAAAAGCACGCTCGATTACGACGTGCTGCGCCGCTTGTCGGGCAACGGCCTCATTTCCAACCAGGGCGAATCGTGGCTGCAGCAGCGTCGCCTGCTCCAGCCACTGTTCCACCGTCGCCGCATTGCCGCCCTGGGCGACATCATGGTACAGGCCACGGCCGATTTGCTGCCCCGCTGGCACACGCTGGCGCAAAACAAAACGGTGTTTGATGTCAATGAGGCAATGACGGAGCTAACGCTCGACATTGTGGCGCGGGCGTTGTTTAGTCTGGATGTGCGGCAAAACGGCCGTTTATTCAGCGAAGCGTTCCACGAGGTCAACGAATATTTTGGCTCACTCGACCCCGTTTTTGCCGTTGCCCCCTGGCTGCCCATGCCCCGCATTCGCCGCTTTTACCGCAACCTGGGCGTAATGAACCAGTTTATCTACGACATCATTGCCCGGCGGCGGCAGCAACCGCAAACGGGCGACCAGGTAGATTTGCTGACGCTGCTGCTGGAAGCCCGCGACGAGGAAACGGGGGCGGGGATGGATGACGTGCAAATTCGGGATGAGCTGATTACGCTGCTGATTGCCGGGCATGAGACGACGGCCAACCTGCTGGCGTGGACGTGGTATTTGCTGGCGCAGCATCCGGCGGCGCGGGAACGGCTGGATGAGGAGTTGGCGGGGGTGTCCTTACCGTCTGTTAAGGCAAACGGCCGTTTGCCCACCGTCGCCGACATCCCCAACCTGCCCTTCACCGAGCAACTGCTCAAGGAAGCCCTGCGGCTCTACCCGCCCGCCTGGTTTATCTCGCGCAACGCCATTGACGACGACGAAATTGGGGGCTATCCCATTCCGGCCAGCTCGCTCGTCTCCGTCAGCACCTATCTCACCCACCGCCACCCCGACTTTTGGCCGCAGCCCGACCAGTTTGACCCCGACCGCTTTACCCCGGCCGCCGAAGCTGCCCGCCCGCGCTATGCTTACCTGCCCTTTGGCGGCGGCCCCCGGCTGTGCATCGGCAACAGCTTTGCCATGACCGAGGCCACGCTCATCCTTGCCACCCTGGCGCAGCAGTTCCGGCTGACGCTGGCAACCAGCCACCCCGTCACCCCCGACCCGCTCATTACGCTGCGCGTCAAAGGCGGGCTGCAAGTGATTGCCCAGCCCATCGCCGCACCTGTCACTGGCACAAAATCACAGATTCAGGGATGAAAATCAAGAATTTCGCAGATCAATAAGAGTGGTCTGTCAGAATCCCGAAAAGGTAAACACCCCAAATGAACCTTGAAACAATTACACAAACGCAAATCGAAAAACGAGCTTATTGGATTCATGAGATCAGTAGGCTGAGTGGAAATTTTGGGGTTGATTCTGACAAAGTAGAGCAAGAAATCGGTAAGGAAGTTAAATCTGAAGGATTAGACACCCTTCTCGGTCATTTACGCCTGTGTGGTGCAATACCAGAGGAATATGAACATGACACAAGCGAAGAAAAGCTCTATTCCAAGTACACAGATATCGTCATCCATCAAGCCTTCCAGGCAATCGGTTTCACCAGCATTGTTCTAAAGGAACGGGCAGATGTAGCTGACGTGGAATGCGTAACTGACAGGTATAGTTTTGTGGCTGACGCAAAGGCTTTCAGATTAAGTCGTACTGCAAAAAACCAGAAAGATTTCAAGATTCAGGCAATGGATCGCTGGAAACATGGAAAACCTTATGCAATGGTTGTCTGCCCGGTTTATCAACTCCCGTCTCGGCAAAGCCAAATCTATCAACAGGCGGCAGCCAGGTCTGTGTGCATTGCAACTTATTCCCACCTTGCTGTACTCGCAACATATGCCCAAATATCTACCAAAAGCGATGCTCGCATTTTATTGCATGAAATTTTCAGGGCGGTTGAGGCAATGAACCCTTCAAAAGACGCTTATAATTACTGGCAAACAATAAATCGCACAATGCTGGGTTTTGATCCGCGACTTAATCATATGTGGAAGGTTGAGAAAAAGGCGGCTGGTGAATCTATACACATTGTTCGAGATGAAGCTCTTCGCTTTTTGGCCGGAGAACGGGAGCGCATCATGCGGCTTTCAAGGGAAGATGCCATAAGAGAGGTGTTGAGATCGAGTAAAATAGAGAATAAGATAAAGACTATTGAGTCCGTTGATGATAATGGGCTGCTGACAATCGGCTAAATCCTATGAATGACAATTATTTAAACAAAATCACTTTAGGAGATTGTGAATATCATATCCCTAAATTGGGGAATACCAGCATTGATCTCTTTCTGTCAGACATCCCTTATGGAATTAATCTTGATGATTGGGACGTGCTTCATAACAACTCAAATTCTGCGTTATTGGGAAAATCTCCTGCACAAGATGGCAAATCGGGGTTTAAGCGACGCGGGAAACCGATTAATGGGTGGGCGCAATCGGATAGGAATAGTGGTCTGGAATATCAGGAATGGTGTGAAAGCTGGTCTAAAAAGGTTTTCCCTAAAATGAAAGATGGAGCCTTTGTATTTGTTTTTGGCGCAAGAAGAACAATTCATCGAGTTATTAATGCTTTTGAGAACAATGGTTTTTTACTTAAAGATATTTTGGCCTGGAAAAAACCGTCTGCACATCATCGGGCACAAAGGGTTAGTATCGTTCTGGAACGCCGGGGATTGATTGAGGAAGCGGAAAAATGGGCAGGATGGCGATTGGGCAACCTGGCTCCTATTTGGGAGCCAATCGTTTGGTTTATGAAACCCTATAAAATAGGTGGGACAATTACTGACAACATTCTCGCAAATGAAGTTGGAGCAATGAATATTGCTGACTGTATGCTCAATGGCTCTAGTCCCACCAACCTTCTGGAATTCGGTTTTCAGAAGGATGAAGAGAGAATTCATGAAGCTCAAAAGCCCCTTGAGTTAATCGAATATTTAATTAAATTGACCACACTTGAAGGGCAGGTAGTCCTGGATCCATTTATGGGAAGTGGCACAACTGCGATTGCTGCGAAACGGTTAAGACGTCAATTTATAGGTTTTGAAGCCAATGAGGAGTTTTATCGAGCCTCAATAAATCGGTTAGAAACAACGGCAACAGGAACTATTTCAAATTTACCGCTTTTTCAAAAAACGTTGTTCTCTTCAGATGGCTGAGCGAATGATGGTGCCACAAGTCGCCACAGTGGTTTTCCAGCCATGACCCGCATTCTTTTACTCACGCCCCAACTACCCTACCCGCCGCACCAGGGAACCAGCCTGCGGAATTACCACATTGTGCGCGGGGTGGCGGAACGGCATGAGGTGACGCTGTTGAGCTTTTTGGAGGCGGGACAAACGGCCGTTTCTACCCCCCTCGACACCCTCTGCCAGCAAATCATCACCGTCCCTGTGCCGCCGCGTACCACCGCCACCCGGCTGCGCCAACTGCTGACCACCCGGCTGCCCGACATGGCCCATCGGCTGCACAGTGAAGCGTTTAACAAGGCCTTGGTTGGGCTGCTGCAAAAACGGCCGTTTTTCGACATCATCCAAATCGAAGGCATCGAACTCGCCCGCACCATCCCCCTCATTCGCCAGCACAGCCCGCAAAGCAAACTTGTGTTCGACGACCACAACGCCGAAACCGCCCTCCAGCGCCGCGCCATGCTGGCCGATTTGCCCAACCCGCGCCGCTGGCCCGCCGCCGCCTACTCCTGGTTTCAGGTGGCGCGGCTGCACCGCTTTGAAGGGGCAGCCTGTCGCGGGGTGGATTGGATAACGGCCGTTTCTGCCGCCGACAAAGAGACCATCGCCCACCTCCTGCCCACCCCCACCAACCCGCCCATCACCGTCATCCCCAACTGCATTGACATAAACGACTATGCCAACTGGCCGCTGGATGCCTCCACCCCCCGTTTTGACCTTGTTTTCAGCGGCAAAATGGATTACCGTCCCAACATTGACGCCGTACTTTGGTTTGCCGAAACCGTCTGGCCGCAAATTCTGGCCCAGCGGCCGCAAACCACCTGGGCCATTGTCGGCCAAAAGCCCCACCCGCGCCTGGAACGGCTGCGCGACCTGCCGGGCATCACCATCACCGGCTGGGTGGAAGCGGTGCAGCCGTATCTGGCGGGTGCGGCCGTTTGCCTGCTGCCGTTCCGCATTGGCAGCGGCACGCGGCTAAAGCTGATTGAGGCGTTGGCGGCGGGTAAGGCGGTTGCCAGCACCCGCATTGGTGCCGAGGGGTTTGCGGTGGCGCATGAACGGGATCTGCTGCTGGCGGATGAACCGGCCGCCCTGGCAACGGCCGTTTTGCGTCTGCTGCATGATGGCAATTTACGGGAAAGGTTGGGAGAAAACGGCCGTTTGTTTGCCCAACAATTCGACTGGCGCGTCGTCATCCCCCGCTTCCACGCCATTTATGCCCAGTTGGGAAAATAGGACGCTGATGAACCTGATTTTCCTGATAAAAATCAGGTTCATCAGGTTCATCAGTAAAATCAGCGTCCTATTGAATAATTTGGCCAAATTAGCGCCATAGAACGAGGTAAAGATGCACGATTATGATTTAGGACAGGCCGTCATTCAGCCCAATGAGCCTTTTGTCGCAGGGGCGTTTACAACCATCCGGTTTACCTACACCTGCGGGCACCCGGTTGACAGCTCCGGCTATCTCAAGATTACCTTTCGCCAGGTGAGCGACATGGGGCAGCCACAGTTTGACAACCCGGCCGCACCCAACTACTGTACCGTTTCCACCACCGGCAATTGCACCATTGCCCCACGTTGGGACCCCAAGGGGCATGTTCGCCCCTGGAGCCTGGCTCTGTTTTTGAAGATTCAAGGCGGCTATCTCAACACAGGGGAGCAAATCACGGTGGTTTTTGGCGACACTTCTGGCGGCTCGCCGGGCTGGCGAATGCAGAGCAACTGCGTCGCCAGTTTTGAGTTTAAAACGTTTGTTGACCCCATTGCCACCTACCAGTTTAAGGAGCTGCCAACCTCCCCCGTCCAGCGGATTATTCCCGGCGAACCGGCGCGGGCAGTTTGCCTGGCACCGTCGCAGCAGCCAATAAACCAACCGTTTAACTATTATCTCAAGCTGGAAGACAGGTGGGGGAACCCAACGGCACTGCCGCAAAAAATGCACCATCCTGGCTATAAGGTGGAAGGGGTGCAGCGGATTGTGGCAAGGGATGGGGGAACGGGATTAACGGCCGTTAGCAACCCCATCCTCATCCACACCACCCCACCAACTCACCAACGCTTTTGGGCCGACTTCCACGGCCAATCGGGCGAAACCGTTGGCGAAGGCACCATTGACAGCTACTTCACCTTTGCCCGCGACTACGCCCTGCTGGACATGGCCGCCCACCAGGGCAACGATTTTCAAATTACCGACGCCTTTTGGGAAAAAATCAACCAAATCGCCCATGAGTTCTATCAACCCGGCCGCTTTGTCACCTTCCCTGGCTACGAATGGAGCGGCAACACCCCCCTGGGCGGCGACCGCAACGTCTTTTTCGCCTTTGAAGGGGGCGACATGAGCCGCAGCTCCACCGAACTGGTGCCGGGCGACACCATTTACCCCGACTCGCCCACCGTTCGTGACCTGTACCGCCATTTAGCCACCCAGCAAAACCCCAGGCCGTTTATGTTTGCCCATGTGGGCGGACGCTATGCCGACATCAGCATCCACGACCCGGCTTTAGAGATGGCCGTTGAAGTCCATTCTGCCTGGGGGACGTTTGAATGGATGCTGGAAGAGGCGTTTAAACGGGGCTACCGCATGGGGATTTGCGCCAACTCCGATGGTCACAAGGGACGGCCGGGAGCCTCCTACCCCGGCGCAGGCAAGTTTGGCTCTTACGGCGGGCTAACCTGCGTTCTGGCAGCGGCACTGGATCGTGAAAGCGTTTTGGCAGCACTGTATGCCCGCCACTTTTACGCCACCACCGGCAACCGCATGTTGGTTGACCTGCACCTGCAAATTGGCGACGACACCTTGATGATGGGCGACTGTGTGGATTTAAAAGGTGAAACGCCGTATCTGCGGGCGCACGTTTCTGGCTCGGCACCCTTTGAACGGGTGGAGGTGCGGAACGGGATGGAAGTTATCGCACAGCAGCGGCCTTATGGCGAGGCCGACCTGGGGCGGCGAATAAAAATTGTGTGGAGCGGCGCAGAGGAACGGGGGAGGGATCGGTTGGTGCGGTGGAACGGCCGTTTACACCTCCACCACAACCGTATCACCACCGCCACGCCGCTCAACTTTTGGGATGCCGACCACCCGCTTGAGCAGCTTGATGACCAGCAACTGGCGTGGCAATCTGTCACCACTGGTGGCACAGCCGGGGTCATTCTCACGCTGGCGCAGGCAGACACGGGAACCCTACAGCTTCAGACGCTGCAAGGCACCATCGAAATAGAGATTGCCACCCTTGGCTTGGAGCCGCACATTTGGAAGTTTGGCGGTTTGCACAAAACCGTGCAGATTTACCGCCTGCCCGACCAGCCACCAGCCGCTGACTTTTCCTTTTCCCTGGCTCTGGATAATCTCCATACAGGTGACAACCCGATTTACATCCACGCTGTGCAGGAAGACGAGCATCGCGCCTGGACAAGCCCGGTTTACTTACGGTTAACCTGATATATGGCATGTCTACGGGCAAATCAGAATCGCGATTGAGAGACTGGGAGATTGGGAGATTAGCCGTGGTTAGTCTCTCAGTCTCTTAATCTCCAAATCTCTGCGTTGACCCGCTTAACGTGTTCATACCCAATATCAGCTTAGTCAGCCAGAAGTTCAACTTCTTCTGCGAAGTTGAACTTCTAAATCGCTAAGTTAATCACGAGCGATTACTTAACTTAGCCACAAACAGACAGATGGCATACAGTGAATTCGACACCCAGTTTTTCCGGCTGACGCTGGAGCTTGACAAACATATTGACGGCTATATTGATGCCTATGGCGGGCCGGCCGACCTGAAAACGGCCGTTTCTGCCGCCCCTAAACGCTCCCCCGCCCACCTGCGCGACGACGTGGCCCGGCTGGAAGGGCTGTTGCCGCAGGATGACCCGGCGCGATTGGCGTATTTAACGGCCGTTCTCCGCGCCATGCGCTGCTCCATTGCCATCATTGCCGGGGAAAAAGTGGCCTATCTGGACGAAGTAGCGCAAATTTATGACATTGCCCCCACGCTGGTGGACGAAAACGAATTTGAGCGAGAACACAAGGAGCTTGATTTGCTGCTGCCCGGCAGTGGCACCATCCCCGAACGGCTGGAAACCCGTCGCCGACGATACAACCTGCCCAACAATAAGGTACTGCCGTTGCTGGAGCTGGCTCGCAATGAAACGCGCCAGCGCACCATTGCCTATCTCCAAGCCCAGTTTGGCAGCCGCTACACGCTGCCGGAAAACGAGGATGTGGCGATTACGCTAACGAACGACCAGCCGTGGTCGGCTTACAACTGGTACAAGGGAAACGGCCGTTCGCTCATCGAATTCAACACCGACATTCCCGTTTCCGCCCTCGGTGTCCTCAGCACCTTTGCCCACGAAGGGTACCCCGGCCACCACACCGAAGGAGCACTCAAGGAAAAATATTTGCTGCGGGAACGCGGCTACGCCGAGCAAGCGGTCGCATTGCTTCATTCGCCCAGTGCCGTCATTGCCGAAGGGATTGCCACAACGGCCGTTGACATCATCTTCCCCAATGACACTCAGTACAACTGGCTGGTGGAGGTGTTGCTGCCCGCAGCGGGGATGCAAACAGGCGAAACGGCCGACGACATGCGGCAATTGGCAGCGGCACACAAATACGGCCGTTATGTCTCTGGCAATGCCGCCATCCTCTACCACACCGGCAAACTCACCAGCGATGAAGCAGTCGAATACATTCAAACCTATGGGCTATCCTCCCGCCCCCGCGCCGTACAGAGCTTTCGTTTTCTCACCCACCCCCTCTTCCGCAGCTACACCTTCACCTACACTCAGGGTCGCGCCCTGCTGTTACAGGCAGCAGCAGCCAACAACAATTTAGACGTGCTTTTCGGCCGTCTGCTCACCGAGCAGATTTTGCCGTCGCAGTTGGGGTGAATCGTAATCGGTAAACAGTAATCGGTAATCAGTGTGAGAACCGATTACCGATTACTGTTTACTGTTTACCGAATCTACGGCAGGCCAGGGGTGATGCCAAAGCTAAAGTCACCCACATGGTTAACGGCCGTTGCCGATGTGCCGCAGGTGTTGACGGCCACCACTTTATAGAAGTAGTTACTGCCAACGGTGCTGCTGCTGGTGGTAAAGGGCGAAGTAGCGCCAGCGGTGCAGGTTAGCCCGCCAGGGCTGGCGCAGTTGGTGCCGGGGGTGAAGTAAGGCAAGTTGGTGGAACGCCATACCTGATAAGAATCGGCCGTTCCGCCTGACCAGGTTAGCTGCGTTCCTGCTGTGTTCAACCCCATCGTCGTGGGAGCCGTGGGCGCACTGCACGTTCCCGCCGGGGAGCCAGCGGGGGCGGTGCTGCTGCCCAGCACCATTGGCGAGAAAGTGGCAACCCCTGTCCATTGTCCCCAACAGCCGGCATCGCTGCCGCAGCCGGCACCGTAGGTGTCGTTGCCAGCCGCCAGTTCTGTCCAGGCACTGCTGTGCCAATCCCACAGCTTCAGGTCGTTCCACGCTTGGCCGTTTAGCTCGGCGTTGGTGTACCAATATTTAATGGTGGCACTTTGGGCGTTGGTGGGGGTGATGTTGTAACAGCGGTCCAGAACGGGGTCGCTGCCGTTGGTGGTGCAATTCTGGTTGCCGGAAACAGAAACGGCCGTTTCTCCCAACGCCTGCCCTCCATCCGGCTTAATCGTCACCCCGTAATACTTCGTCGTGCTGCCAGCCGCATTCTTCAGGATAAGGAACTCATAGGTTGTCGCCCCGCTGCCATCGCTGATGTTGCGGCTTTGCTGCAGCGTACCGTTATTAGTTACGCTACCTTCGACGGTGGCATCGTTGCTGCCAAAATCGGCCGTTGCCCCACTGTTCACCACCAGGTTGTTCAACACCGCTGTGTTCTGGTTAAAGGTGGCAGTGCCGCTGTTGGCGACGGTCAGGTTGTAGAAGGTCAGGTCTTGAACGGCCGTTAGCGAAATATCATCATAAATTGCGTAACCGCCTGTCCCTGCCTCTTGCGCCCGCAAACCCAGGTAATACGTACCAGCCGTTGGCACAGTAAACGCCTTACTCCGCGTCAGGTGGGTACCAGATGTGGCCGTTGCTGTGTCAAGCAGTGTTGACATGCTGCCTGAACCTTGACCCGTTCCCAAATACACCGAAAACGTCTGGTTGCTGGTAGAGCGCCAATAGGTATATTGCACGGTATAGGTCACATTAGGCTGCAACGTAAACCCAGACGTGTGCAGCCAGGCATCCGGAGAATTATTCCAGCGAATTGCCTCGCCGCTGCCCCCAAACACATCCCCACCTAAAAAGCCGCTCCCGCTACTTTGCTCCCGCACCCAACCGCTCGGCAACTTGGAGGGACTACAACCGCAGCCGCCCCCTTGCGCCTCATCAAAAGGCTCAGTTAACAAGGTAGCAGAGGTCACTTTATCCAGCGTCTGGTCTATGCCATCCAAAATAACCGTGCTGGTTCCTGCGTTAAACCCGTTACCATCATCATCCCAGTTGCCGCTCACCTCTACGGTATAGCTGTTGGCCTGGAAGCTGGCACCAGACTGAATACTCACATTGCCGTTGATGTCTACATTGCTGCCCAGGCTGACGGTGGTGCTGCCACCATTGCCAATTTGCACGTTGGGGAAGGTGGAGGACGCGCCGCTTGTCAACGTCTGGCTGCCGTATATTCCGGCAAACACAAGATTACCACCGGTTCCATTAAACGTACCCGTACCTTGTTCTTCCCAATTGCCATAAACAGTCAGCGTGCCGCCGCTCATGTTCAGGGTGGCACCGCTGGCAATGGTGAGGTCACGCACGGCCGCCGTGCCGCTGCTGAGGGTAGGGAAGTTACCGCCGGATGGGCTGGTAGGAATGAAAACGTTGTCAATAGTGCGGGGAATGCGATTAACGGCCGTTTGTCCCGACAGCGGCCCCTCATACATCACCCAATTGTTCGCATCATTCCAATCGCTACTGTTGCCCAGCCAGGTAATCTGGCTGCTGCGAAACTGCGAATTTGTGACACGCCCCACGTTCAAAATGGTCGCATTATACGCATCGCAGCTTTCGGGATCAGGGGACAAGGAGCCGGACACACAATTGGAGGCCGTACCCGCCGCCACACCCATCGGGCTGCCGTTATAGCTAATGGTCGGGTTAGAGAAATAGGGCAGCCGCGTACAGCTACCACTATTGGCCGCACACACATCGTTATACGCCATCACCGTGCGCCAACTGCCAGCCACATGGGCATAGCCATGAGCATGGGCGGCCGGCGTCACACTGCTATCCACATACCAGTCATGGCGCAGCCCCATATTGTGGCCGACTTCATGCGGCAAGGTATAGTTGCCCGTCAAGCAATCATCCCGCGCCTGCGAAAAAGCAATTGATTGAAAGCTGGGGTCGGGCGCACCAGATTGCAGATACCCCAGGCCACACCCGGCTCCATCCGTCACCAGCTCCACAAAATCCGCATGATAGGTATTGCGCCAGATATGGACATCATCCATATAGCCATCACCAGTTCCCTGCAAACGGGAGAGATCCGTATTGGAATCCCCCGATTCGGTATAGGCCACTTCGGCCGTATGGACTAAATGAAGCATCTGGTTAACGCTACTGTTGCTATAGGCCAAGTTGGCTTCAGCTACGGCCAAATCAATTTGTGCTTCCACAGCAGCGGTTCCCCCGTTGGCAGCACGCATAGCGGCGGTGTAAACCACCATCAAGTCAACCACCGAGCCATCGTCGGAAGCAACGGCCGTTAATGCCCGCCGAAAACGAGGATCAGGGGCAATTTCCGGCACCGCCTCCTCATGATCCACATAAGCCGCCTCATTCAAACGCGCAATTTGGTGCAAGGTTCCCTGCACATATTTAACCCGGTATGTTGCCCCAGGGTATGCTACTTTGCCCTGCAGCACCCCACCGTGGCTTACCAAAATCACGCTGCTCTGCGCCTCACCCGCCACATGTCCAATCCAGCTTATGCTGCCGGAAAGATTCTGTTCCAAACGGTCAAAAACGGCCGTTATCACCTCATCGGCAAACAAATTTAACGTTAATTGCCGGGGTTGCTCCTGTAACAACGGCCAATCAATCGTCACATAGCGCACCCGTTCCACGGCTGCATCCACAAAAACCGGCTTGCTTATGCGGTCTGTAACCGACACAAACAACCCATTTGTCCCCCCAGCTGCTGATTCCGCAACCAGCGCTTCTTGCCCTATCGCGGTCGAGCCAGGAATTATTAATAATACGATTATTACAAAAACGGCCGTTGCACTTATTTTGCGACTTAACATATCCACGCTCTCACTCCTTTGTATACTTCCATACTAAACGCAGCTAACTTGCTCCCGACAACTGCCCATTCTAACACATTTCTCTCTAAAAGCGTCTAACGATTTCTCTCCCGTTTTCTCTTAGCCCAAACGTGGTAAAATGCCACAAACAGGGTCTGTCTACTGGCGGCATCGCTGCCCCAGCAAGCACAAGAAAAACAAATGAATAGATGGTCTGGTCAACAAATTGGTAAATACGAAGTCAAAGAGCTTCTGGGACGAGGCGGCACAGGCGAAGTCTACAAAGCCTGGCACCCAGCCCTCGCCCGTGATGTCGCCATCAAAACCATCCACACCTTCAGCGACGAACCCAAAGCCATTGAGCGATTCCGCCGCGAAGCCCAAATCATTGCCGCCCTGCGCCACCCCAACATCGTCCAGGTACATGATTTTGACATCGCCAACGACACCTTCTACATGGTCATGGAACACGTGGCCGGGCAATCGCTGCAAAGCTACCTCAAACCCATTCACGCACGCGGCGAAACCCTTCCCCTGACCGAAGCCCTCACCCTTTTCCAAACCATCTGCCGCGCCGTCATCTACGCCCACAGCCACGGCGTTGTTCATGCCGACCTCAAACCGGCTAACGTTCTGCTGGACATGAGCAACCAACCCATTTTGGTTGATTTTGGCCTCTCGCGGCTGGCCGGCCACGAGCGTGTCACCCAGTCCAACGCCCTTACCGGCACCCCGGCCTACATGGCACCAGAGCAGTGCATGAGCAAGGGCAGCGACGAACGGAGCGACATTTATTCGCTGGGCGTGATGCTCTTTGAAATGGTCACTGGATCCCTCCCCTTTACCGGCGACTCCATCGTTGCCATCATCCTCAAGCACATTGATGAGCCGCCCCCCTTCCCCCGCACCTTCAACCCTGACCTGCCCTTTGAGCTGGAAGACGTTATCCTGCGGGCATTGGAAAAAGAGCCAGCCCGGCGCTTCCAAACCGTTAGCGAACTGCTGGAAGCATTAGACAATGTGATTGTGCCGCTGGGCGGGCTACCGTCGGTGCTATTTGACCAAAACGAGCCGCTGCCAGAAGATGCCCAGCCTTGTTATCGCGGCTTGCAGCCGTTTGAAGAGGAACATGCCGCCTATTATTTTGGGCGCGAATCGCTGGTGCGGCAGCTTTTACAGCGCATGGAAGGGATGGTGCAGGGGGTTGGCGACGGGACAAACGCGCCTGGCCGCTTTCTGGCCGTCCTGGGTGCCTCCGGTTCGGGCAAATCGTCGCTCATTCGCGCCGGGCTAATTCCGCAAATTCGGGCGGGGGCGATTGCCGACAGCGCGACGTGGCAGATTCGGCTGTTAAAACCGGGCCAACGGCCGTTAACCACCCTCATCAACACGCTCTATACCCTCGTTTCCAACCAGGAACAAACGGCCGTTGGTGTGGCCCAGCAGTTATACAAAGACGGCCGTTCCCTCAACCGCATCTTCAGCGAAACCCACCCCGGCCAAAAACTGTGCCTTGTCGTAGACCAGTTTGAAGAGCTTTTCACCGTTTGCAGCGACGAAAACGAACGCCGCCTCTTCATCGAAAACCTGCTCTACGCCGCCGCCGTCAGCAACGGCCCCATCTTCATCCTGCTCACCATGCGCGCCGACTTTTACCACCGCTGCGCCGCCTACAGCGACCTTGCCCACCGCATCGCCAGCCAGCAAATTCTGGTGGGGGGCATGTCGCCGGCCGAACTGCGCCAAGCCATTGTTCAGCCCGCCCAGCACGCCGGTCTCAAGCTGGAGCCAGGGCTGGTGGACACCATTCTCGATGACGTGGCATGGCAGCCCGGTGCCTTGCCCCTGCTGCAACACGCCCTGCTGGAGCTTTGGCAGCGACGGCAGGGGCGGCTGCTGACGCTGCGCGGCTACCACGCCAGCGGCGGCGTACAGGGAGCCATTGCCCAACGCGCCAATGATGTCTACTACGGGCTGCCAGATGCCCAACGCACCATTTTGCGCCGCATCATGCTACGGCTCACCGAATTGGGCGACGAAGGGGGACAGGCCACCAGCCGCCGCGCCTCTCCCGCCGAATTTATTGCCCGCGACACCGACCCCAACACCATCGCCAGCGTCCTGCGTACCCTGGCCGATGCCCGGTTGGTGACATTGGGAGATGACACAGTGGAAGTGGCGCACGAGGCACTGATTCGCAGTTGGCCGGCACTGCATGAATGGCTAGAAGAAGACCGCGAAGGATTGCGAATTCACCAGCACCTGAGCGAGGCGGCGCAGGCGTGGGCAGAGCTAAACCGCGACCCTGGCGAACTGTATCGCGGGCTGCGGCTGGCGCGGGCCAGCGAATGGGCCAGCGACCATGACGATGTGCTAAACCCGATTGAGCGCAGCTTTTTGCAAAGTTCACAGCAGTTGGCCGAAGCCAGGGCCGCCGAGGAAGAGACACAGCGGCAGCGCGAATTGGCACAAGCGCAAGAATTGGCTGAACTGTCACAGCAGCGGGCGGAGCTACAAGCGCGGGGAAACCAACGGCTACGGCTGCTGTTGGCAGCGGTGGGAGTGCTGCTGCTGGCGGCGGTGGGAACGCTATGGTTTGCCAACACCCAACGGCAGCTCGTGGATGCCCGCCGTCTGGCGTTTGCGGCTGAAGCGCAGGCAGACACCGACCCGGAAACGGCCGTTCTGCTCGCCTATGAAGCCATCGGCCGCCGCCAGGATTACCAAACCGAACAGGCTCTGCGCGACGCCCTGCGCCAGATTAGCTGGCAGCCGCAAACGCTGGCCGGGCATGGTGGGGTGCTGTTGCAGGCCGTTTTTAGCCCCGATGGCAGCCACCTGCTGACCACCAGTGCCGACGGCACAGCGCAGCTGTGGAGCAGCGACGGGCTGCTGCTGGAAACGCTGGCGGGGCATGAGGACGAGGTGGTAAACGGCCGTTTTAGCCCCGATGGCACCCTCATTGTCACCGCCTCGGCCGACGGCACGGCGCGGCTGTGGGACAGAAACGGCAACCCGCTGGCAACCCTCAGCGGCCACGCCGATGCGTTGATTGACGCGCTGTTTACCCCGGACGGCCAAAATATTGTCACCGCTTCGGCCGACGGCACGGCGCAACTGTGGACGCTGGCGGGGGAGTCGGTGGTTCTGTTTGACGGGCATGAAGGGGAGGAATTAACGGCCGTTGCTCTCAGCCCCGACGGTACGCACCTGGTTACGGCCGATGCCAGCGGCGTGGCAGTGCTGTGGCAGCTAGACGGAACGGCCGTTGCCACGCTGCCCGCCCATGACGAAGCCATTGTGGTTGTGGGCTTTGCCCCCGACGGCCAAACCTTCCTCACCGGCTCCGAAGACAAAAAGGCGCGGCTGTGGGACTTAAGCGGCAAAATGGTAACGCAGTTTGACCATGACGAGGTGCTGACCACGGCCGCCTTTTTGCCCGACGGCAGCGCCATTTTGACATCGGCGGGGCGGGAGAACCGGCTGCGGCTGTGGCATTTGGATGGCAGCCAGCGGGCGGCGTTTTACGGCCACACGCGCAAGATCAACAGCATTGCCTTTGCCCCCAGCGGCCAGGAACTGCTAACGGGGTCGGAAGATGGCACGGTGCGGCTGTGGCAACTCAATGGGCAGCTTGTAACCACGCTGCGCGGCCACACCGACAACATTACCAACGCCACCTTTAGCCCCGATGGGCGGCTTATTGTGACCAGTTCGGACGATGGCACGGCGCGGCTGTGGCGGCCGGCCAACACCCCTACTCCTGCGTTGATTGGGCATACGGACGAGGTGGAGAATGCGGTGTATAGCGAAAACGGCCGTTTTATTCTCACCGCCTCCACCGATAAAACGGCGCGGTTGTGGGACAGCAACGGCAATACACTGACCACCTTTGTCGGGCATGAGGGGCAGGTAGACACCGCCTATTTTAGCCCGGATCAACGGTACATCGTCACAGCTTCCGAAGACGGGACGGCGCGACTGTGGGATGTCAACGGCAACCAGCTTGCCCTCTTGCAGCACGAGGATGAAGTAGGTGGTGCCTACTTTAGCCCTGATGGACAACTGGTTCTTACCTATTCTAACGACAAAACTGCCCGGTTATGGACGCTACAGGGAATAGAAATTGCGCGGGTGGAGCATGGCAACGAATTGCAAATGGCGCAGTTTAGCCCCGATGGGCAATTGGTTGTTAGCACCGATGAGGACGGCGTGACCAAGGTTTGGGATTTACAGGGTCATGAACGGGTTGTGGTTGAACATGGCGAAAAGACCAACACTGCCTTTTTTAGCCCCAATGGGCAAACCTTCCTGACTTCGGGTGAGGATTTTGTGGCGCGGCTGTGGAATTTGCAGGGGGAAGAAATTGCTACGTTTGCCGACCATACCGATGAGCTGGAGCGGGCGGTGTTTAGCCCAGATGGCAAGATGGTGGCAACATCGGGCAAGGATCGCACGGGCAAGCTATGGACGGTTGATGGCAAATTGGTGGCAACGCTGACGGGTCACACCAACGTGGTGAAATGGATTGATTTTAGCCCGGACAGCCAAAAGGTGGTGACGGCTTCGGATGATGGCACGGTGCGGCTGTGGAATTTGCAGGGGGAGCTGCTGACGATTTTCCGTGACCATGAGAACTGGGTGGCAACGGCCGTTTTTAGCAGCGATGGCACCCGCATTGTCACCGCCTCACGCGACTACACGGCGCGGCAGTTTATGGTGAATGTGGAGGATGTGGTGAAAACGGCCGTTTGCCAGGTCAGCCGCACCCTCACCGAAAGCGAAATCGAGCGTTTTCAGGTTGGCACAGCTACGCTTGATCTGCAAGCGCGGCAGTGTCCGCCGGTTTATAGTTGGAATGAATAGCGTAGGGCGTAGGGAGTGGGGTGTATTTCTCCCCACTCCCTACGCCCCACGCCCCACAAAATAAAAATGGATTTCACAGACAAAACAGTTCTGGTAACAGGCGGCTCACGCGGGATTGGGCGCGAGGTGGCGCGGCAATTTGCGGAGCGCGGGGCACTGGTGACGGTGCATTACAACAGCAACCGGCAGGCGGCGGAAGACACGGTGGCGATGCTGCCGGGTGGCCCGCATTTGATTGTGCAGGCGGATTGTATGGATGCGGCGGGGGTGGAGGGGATGGTGGAAACGGCCGTTTCTCATTTCGGCCGGCTTGACATTCTCATCAACAACGCCGGCATCTTTGAAAGCCACCCGTTGGCCGACGTTTCCTATGAGGCGTGGCAAACGGCGTGGCACAACACCCTCGGCACCAACCTCATTGGTGCCGCCAACGCCGCTTACTGCGCCGCCCGGCAAATGATCAAACAGGGCAGCGGCGGGCGCATCATCAACATCTCCTCACGCGGTGCCTTTCGCGGCGAGCCGCTGGCCCCGGCCTATGGTGCCAGCAAGGCGGGAATGAACGCCATGAGCCAGTCGCTGGCAAAATATTTGGCTCCCTACAACATCTTTGTCGGCGTAGTCGCCCCCGGCTTTGTCGAAACCGACATGGCCGCCTCCATTTTAGCCAGCCATGCCGGGGACGAAATTCGCAGCCAAAGCCCGCTGGGGCGCGTTGCCAAACCGGAAGAAGTGGCCTATGCTGCCGTCTTTCTGGCCTCGGAAGGGGCAGAATTTATGACGGGAGCAATTATTGATGTCAATGGCGCATCTTATTTAAGAAGTTGATTGACATTCTCAAAGAACCAAAAGTTTCTGAAAAAAACCTATCATTACCCCCCTGTAATGGGGGTTTTAACAAAGCAGCAGTATGTTTATGTGAAGCAAGGTAGAAATAGCTCCCCAATCTAACAACGTATCTACTTTGGGAGAACACACGTGAATTACAAGGTACTGGTTATTGATGATGAGCCAATGTCTCGCGCTTTGCTGCGTTTGACGTTGCAAGAAAACAATTTTGATGTAATGGAAGCCAATGACGGCCTAGCAGCCCTAACCATGATCGGGCAGCAACAACCCGACCTGATTATTGTTGATGTGGTTATGCCATCTTTAAGTGGGCTAGATTTATGCCGTATCGTGCGCCAAAACAACCAATTTGGAACTATTCCCATCTTGATTGTCAGTGCCAAGGCACAAATGGAAGCTGTTCGGGCGGGAATGTTAGCGGGAGCTACACATTATCTGACCAAACCAATTTCGCGGAGGGAGTTAGTACGGGTGGTAACAGGTCTGTTGCCCGCCCCACTGGCAAATTAGGGCGGCCAATGCCAGATAAACACAAAAATTGGGGGATTGACGATAGAGCCACTATCATCAATCCCCAATCGCTGCTTTTACGCTGCCTCAGCCGGTTCGGCCGGTGCCTTTTCGCTGCGCTCCACCAAAATTTTGCAATCCGTTACCAGTGCCGCAATTAAAGCAATGGCTGAATAGACCGGTAGCAAGGCAATACCTACCACCCCAAAGACCAGCGGGACTTCAAAATGAATCCCTTTGGCCTCGTTGACAATGACAATTCGGCGAACGGTGGTTTCATTGAAAAGCTGTTTGATAGTACCCATCAGCTCTTCACCGGCCACTTTTAGCTCTTCTGTCCAGTTTGTCCCGCTGCTTTTCTCAGCAGTCGGTTCTTCTTCTACGTGAATTTTTTCTTCGTTTTCGCTCATTTGTACAACATACTCCTATAAAAATTGAGATTGAAAGACTGGAAGATTGCGAGGCTGAAAGACTATGCCTCTAATCTCCTTGGCTATGCAACCTTTGCCGCCTGCCGCCGTTCGTGCAGCAACAGGTAGAGACCGCCCACAATTAAAACAAGCGGCATCCACGGCTGGAAGGTGCCAAAGATAATCAGCTCAAAAAAGATTGCCATCCCCACCCAAATGAAGGTGAAGAAGCGGATAAATTTACGGCCGTTTTCATGCACCCGATGTGTTGGCTCAAACCGCTTGATATACATCAGCCCCGCCGCCACCGACATGGGAACGACAGTCCAGCAGTAGGCCCATGCTTGAAAATGATCAGTGAGGTTCATGGCAAAGAGCAGGGTGCCAACGGCCGTTAACAGCGCCCCCGGCACGGCCAAAAAGGAAAGGGGGTGTTGACGAACGGCCGTTGACTGCGCCGACGGCCATAGCAGCAGCAGCCCCGGCACAATCACAAACCCCGGCCACAAAAACGACATCGGGTCTACCATAAACAAATTGGCAAACAGCAGCACCACCCCCGCCCCAATCACCGCCAGCGGCAGCCAGGAACCCTGGCGCTGAAGTTTATTCTTTTCCTCTGCTTTATACAGCTTCTCATCCATAAAAATGCTCCTTAGGAATGGAAATTAAATAACTTGCCCATTTAAAAGTTCAACTTCTTCTGAGAAGTTGAACTTCTTTGCGTAACTTATGTAATCCTCGTTCCTTATGCTGGTCGAGGATAGCAATCCTCGGCCAGCTTTAGCTTATTGGGAAGAATTCACTGCCTCTACGCACCCCAACCACAAAAGTTGCAGAACAACATTTTGTAGGGTGATTTTTTAAATCGCCCAGAAGAACGATTTGCAAAATCATTCTACATGCCTAATGGCTTAAACTCAATTTCCAGCATCCCGTCACGCAGCCAGCCGCCGCCTGCTTTCCGCTTCGCCAGCACCGCAGGCAGGATCATTTCCCGCTTAAAGTTGCCAATGGTGATAAACATCTCATCACCCCGCTTCCGCAGCTTCACATTATCGCTTTGCACAAACGGCATCGGCAACCGCAGCATATAGCCACCGTTTTCCAACTCGTCAATCTCTTGCAGCTTGCCCCGGTAAAAAATATCGCACGGGTCAATGTCGCCAAAGCAGTCGGCTGCCAGCCGCGAGAGTGCCGCCAGCCCCACAACCTCATCGGAATAGTAGGGGACTTTCCAGATGGGCAACGGCCGAAAATTGTCCTCGATCATCTGCAAATATTTCTGCTGTATTTCGCGTCGCTTGGCATAAAACTCCCCTTCCCCCGCTGCCTCTGGCAAAATACGGTTGACGATCACACTGTCCACAGGGTAGTTGAACAATCCCAGATAGCTCACCGCCCGTTCGGCCTCACGCACCACCATTTTCTCTGGCTGTAGCACCACGCGGTAGCTGCTTACTGTGGGGTCACTCAGCGTTGTCCGCAGTTCGGCCGTAGCAGCATCCAGTTTGTTTAGTGCTTCCAGAATTTCGGCCGGCCCTTGCAGCAAACGGCCGGCAAACGGCTTAAGTGCCTTCACCATCCCCTGCTCAAATTTGTTCAGATGCCCGGCGTACCAGCGGAAGGTATCGGGCATGGTCAGCAAGCGAATAGTTTCGCCGGTAGGTGCCGCATCAATGATCACGCGGTCAAAGTTGCGCTCCTTGGCCTGTTTGTTGATGTGAAGCAGGCTCACAATTTCGTCCATGCCAGGAAAAGCCGACAGCTCATCGGCCACGACATTGCTTAGCCCGTTGCCGCTAATCATGCCCGACACATAATCTTGCAGCGTCCCCCAGTAGTTGTGAATGTCGGCCACGACGCTAATTTCTTGCGCCCACAAATTGTCGGCTACCTTGATAGGCTGGGCTTCCAGTGGAATGTCCAGCGAGTCGGCCAGACTGTGGGCGATGTCGGTGCTGGCGACCAATGTTTTATAACCTAACTGAGCACTTCGCAGGGCGGTGGCAGCGGCCACCGTTGTTTTGCCCACGCCCCCTTTGCCTAAATACAGAATGATTCGCATGGTTGTCTCCAGTTTCGTTGAATTCCAATACTGCTGCCATTACGCAGCAAACGGCCGTTTTGTTGCAAAAATTGTCCCTTCACCCCCTAAAATGAGCAAACAGCTCACCATTTGTTACCTAAACGACACTTAAGCTACGGCGTAAGATTAGCCGCATAGGATAAAAGTACCTGACAGTAGCATCATCAGTGTAACCAGAACAATCCGCATCATTACAACATCCTTGCCACATCAACAAACAGGTTCGACATGCTGGAACAGATTACGCTTTGGCTGTTTGAAAACGCCATCCAAATCTATCTACTTATCCCCGTTGGCATCTTCGGCATCTGGCGCTGGAGCGTCTGGCTGGTCCGCAAGCTCATTGCCCTGCGCTACCGCTACCAGCTTCCCAGTGCCTACACCACCACCATCAGCCTCGTCATCCCCGTCTACAACGAAGACCCCGTTGTCTTCCGCCAGGCTCTCGACTCCTGGGCACACGAAAACCCCGACGAAATTATTGCCGTCATTGACCATTCCGACACCAAGTGCAACGAGGTATTCCGCGATTTCGCCCGCACCTTTGCCGGGGCGCGCATGATTGTGACAAAAAAACCGGGCAAACGGCCGGCACTGGTAGATGGCATGTTGGCCGCTACCAGTGAAATTGTGGCTCTGGTGGACAGCGACACGATTTGGGAAGCGGGGGTGCTGCCCAAGCTGCTGGTGCCATTTGCCGACCCCGAAGTGGGGGGGGTGGGGACGCGCCAAAGTGTGCTGAAGCCGGAAACGCTGGCGCAAAAGCTGTTTGACATCCATTTAGACAGCCGCTACTTTGACGAGATTCGCTTTTTGGCGGCGGCGGGGGATGCAATTACCTGTATTTCGGGACGAACGGCCGTTTACCGCCGCAGCGCCGTCCTCCCCCTCCTCGATGAACTGCTCCACGAAACCTTCTGGGGCAAACCAGTCATCAGCGGCGACGACAAACGGCTCACCCATCTGGTTCAGGCCAAAGGCTGGAAAGTACGCTACCAGGAAAACGCTCGCGTCTTCACCCCCGGTGCCGCCACCATGCAAAGCTTCCTCAAACAACGGTTGCGCTGGGCCCGCAACAGTTGGCGTGCCGACCTCCGCGCCCTCTACGACGGCTGGGTCTGGCGCGAGCCTGCCCTGGCACTCCACCTCATTGACCGCGTTTTCCAGCCCCTCACCACCCTCATCGCCCCCATCTATTTTCTCATCGCCCTCTTCCGCCTCCAATGGGATCTCATGCTCATCCTGCTCGTCTGGTGGATGTTTTCACGCGGCATCAAAATTTGGCCCCATCTACGTCGCCGCCCCAACGACATAATCATTCTGCCCGCCTACATCCTCTACAGCTACTACTTTGCCCTCGCTAAAATCTTTGCCTTTTTCACCATGAACCAGCAGGGGTGGATCACCCGCTGGGACAGTAGCCGCCTGGGCAGCGTTCGCAAGCTGCGCATGGTGCCAGCCTACAGCGCCACCTTTGGCATGGTCTTTATCCTGGGGCTGGGAATGTTCCGCGTGGATACAGTCAACCAGGCGTTTATCCAGGATCGCCGCTTTTTTCAGGCAGAAGCCGGGCTGCCCAGCTATAACCTGAGCCAAGTTAGCGACGTGATCCAACGTACTGAGCTTACCGAACGGCCGTCTGGAGCCGAAGAAGTGGGCGAAGGATACACCAGCTACCAAATTGACAACGGCGACACCCCCGAACTGCTGGGGCGCAAATATGGCTTTGACCCCGCCGCCATCCAGCTTTCCTCGGAGGGGTGGCGCAAGGGAGCCACAGTTGACATCCCACTTCCGTTTTACGACCCCGCCACCTACCGCGAAGGACTGCTGGCCGACCCCCAGCCGGCCGAAATCCGCTACGATGCCGTCAACAACAATATCAACATCTCTGGCTGGGGAGCCGTCATAGACATTCCCACCCTCTACAAAGCGCTCAAGCAAGAAAACCTGCTGGCCTATGAAGGCAACGGGGTTTACCAGCTAAAAGCCAACCTGTTCCTGGGTCGCCACACGCTGCTGCTGCTGGAATCACCGCAGGTAAGCTGGCTAAAGCTGCAAAGTGATTCCGGCAAACACGTCAACCTGACAACCAACGGCGGCAGCGTTTGGCTTGACGGCATTCGGGTGTCGTCGTGGAACAATGAGACGGGGACGGTAGATGAGGATTACAAAGACGGCCGTTCTTATATTTTGGTCAGAAACGGCCGTTTCGACATCATCAACGCCGACGTATCCTACCTCGGCTACTCCCTCGCCGTCTCCGAAGGGCAAGGCGGCGTCTACGGCCTCTCCTGGCGCATCGCCAACCAAGAACAGTTCGGCCGCGAACTCGTCACCGGTGCCGTTGAAAACAGCACCCTTCACCACAACTACTTTGGCTTCTACTCCTTTGGTGCCACCAACATCATCCTGCGCAACAACGAGATCTACAGCAACGACGAATACGGCGTTGACCCCCACGACGACTCCAACAACTTCATCGTCGAACGCAACTACGTCCATGACAACGGCAACCACGGCATCATCTTCTCCAAACGCTGCTTCAACAACATCATCCGCTGGAACCGCTCCGAAAACAACGCCCTGCACGGTGTGATGCTCGACCGCCGCAGCAACAACAACTCCGTCTACCAAAACGTTCTCGTTGGCAACGTAGACGGCGTTGCCATTTGGGATTCCCACGACAACAACATCTACGAAAACCAAATCGTCGGCAACCAGCGCGGCGTTCGCCTCAACCGCAAATCCAGCAACAACAACATCACCGACAACCAGATTACCCGCACCACCCAATACGGCCTCTATCTCTACGACGAAGCCCACCACAACAAGTTTTGGCACAACAACCTGGACAACAACGACACCGGTGTCTATATCCGCTCATCCACCAACTTCATTTTTGACAACGAAATTGTCGGCAGCACCCAGGGCATCTACCTGATGGAGGATGCACACGCCAACCAGATTGTGCAAAACAAGCTGCGCCATAACAAAGTGGGCATCTATCTCAAAACCAACCCCGACGATTTTATTTGGGGCAACCTCTTTGAAGAAAACGGCAACAACCTGCAAGTGGCCCCCGAATGGCGCACCACCCTCCCCGGCCAAATACCCGTCAACAGTTAGCTGGAGATTGGAGATTGGAGATTGTGAACCCCTCATCAATCTCCAATCCCTAATCTCTATTTCCCCCGAATATCCTTCAGCACCTTCCCGTCCTGCATCACCAGCACAATATTGTCATTGTTTTCCAGCGAGCGGATGTCGGCCAGGGGGTCGGTCTTGGTAATAACAATGTCGGCCAGCTTGCCCGCTTCCACCGTCCCCAGCCTGTCTTCCCAGCCTAGGCATTCAGCCGCCACCTTTGTCGTTGCCACCAACGCCTCCATCGGCGACATGCCAATGCTGCACATCAACCCCAGTTCGCGCAAATTAGTCCCGTGAGGCATCACCGCCGCGTCTGTCCCCATAGCAATGTTGACCCCGGCGCGATACGCCTTGCCAATGCTCTCGCTGTGGATTTCAATCGTCTCCCGCGCCTTCCGCACCCCGTATTCTGGCATATTTGCCATTTCCAGCACCGCCACCGGAGCCAGCAGCGTGGGAACCAAAAACGTGCCGCGCTCCACCATCAGGTCAATGACCTCATCATCGAGGAAAATGCCGTGTTCGATGGAGTGAATGCCAGCCAACACGGCGTTTTTCACCCCTTCGGTTCCCTGCGCGTGCGCCATCACCTTCACTCCCCGCCGATAAGCGGCCTCTTGCACCATCACTTCCAGCTCTTCCAGCGAAAACTGGGTAAATTCGGGGTGGTCGGTGGGGCTTAGCACGCCGCCGGTGGAGCAAACCTTGATGATGTCGGCACCAGCTCGCAGCACCTCGCGCACCTTTTTCCGCACCTCTTCTACGCCGTCGCAAATGTTGCTGGGCATACCGGGGTAGGGTGGGAACAAGTCAAAGCTTGCCCCGGAGGGCATCCAGCCGTCGCCGTGGCCGCCGGTGATGGACAGGGCGGTGACGCTGATTTGCAGGCGCGGGCCAACGATGTAGCCTTGCTCAACAGCTTGCTTGACCCCCAAATCGGCTCCAGCAGCGTCGCGCACGCTGGTGATGCCGGCGTCAATGGTGCGGCGCATGTACTGCTGGGCTTTGTAGAAGTTGAGCGAGAAGGGGGTGGTCATCATTTGCGGGATGTTCATCCCTTCAAACATGATGTGGACGTGGGTGTCAATTAGCCCCGGCAGGATGGTGCCGCCGCGAGCGTCAATCATGGTGATGTCGTCGTTGGGTAAAACGAGGTCGTCTTTGCGACCAACGGCCGTTATTTTGTTCCCCTGCACCAGCACCGCCCCGTTTTTGAGCGGAGAACGGCCGTTTCCATCAATCAGCGTGCCATTATGAATCAACGTGTATCCCATTTCAAACCTCTCTTTGTGTAACACGTGGCAGGTAACAGGTTGCAAGTTGCAGGTCTGGTTTGCCAACAAGACTTGCGACTTGCCACTTGTTACTTGCACCCAAAAGTCTGTTGGTTAGTATAGCTTAGGGCGTGTCGGTATGGTAAAAACGGCCGTTTTCCCCCTCATCATCCTCCTCCCGCAGCGCCGCAAACTGCCGATCCACATACCCTTCTCCGTTTAGCAGTAAGTCGTTGAGTTCCGTTGCGTCTTGCAGCCGATCCCAGGTGGTGTGGATAAAGGTCACACGCCGCCAGCGCAAGCTGATGATGGGGCGCGGCAGCCGCTGCAAATCCGTGAGCTGCACCTTGTAATACAAATCCTGGGCGCGGGGATGGTGTGGCTGGTCAGGAAAAAGCTGTAGCCGCGTCACCAGTTCATGCCCGGTGCGCCGAGCCATATAGTGAATGGCCCATTTTTGCTCGCCAAACCGCTGCCCAAAATAAAAGGCGTAATATTCAGCATACAGCCCCTTGGGCGCATGGTGCTGGGGAATGCGATACCAGCCCTGCTGCTGGATGAGGCGAAAGTCGCCGGGGGTAGGCACATAGGCCACTAAAACACGGTCTTCTGGATACATGGCGGATATGGTAATCAAAGGGGGGGCAAGTGGCAAGTAACAAGTTGCAAGTTTGCAAGTGGCAAGTGACAAATCTTGTTGGCAAGCGAGACCTGCCACTTGTTACTTGTTGCTTGTTACCTGCACAACTATAACGTTCTGACCAACTTGCAGGTATAATCCCCCCATGCCTGAACTACCTGAAGTGGAAACTGTTGTGCGTGCGCTGCGCCGGCCGCTGCTGGGGCGCATCATTACCGAGGTGCGGAACTACTGGCCGCGCCATATTGCCACACCGTCGGTGGCCGAACTACAGCAGCGGATTCATGGGCGGCGGATAACGGCCGTTAATCGGCGCGGCAAATACCTGCTCTTTCCCCTCGACGACGGCCAAACGCTGATCATCCACCTCAAAATGTCGGGGCATTTGGCCGTGGTCAGCAGCGAAACCCCGCCCGACAAACACACCCACACCATTTTTGCCCTGGACAACGGCCACGAGCTGCGCTTCCGCGACACGCGCAAATTTGGCAAGGTGTATCTGGTCGAAGACGCGGCCGAAATTGTGGGCAAGCTGGGGCCAGAGCCGCTGGAAGACAGCTTTACGGTGGCACTGTTGCAGGGGCGGATAAACGGCCGTAAACGCCCCCTCAAACCGCTGCTGCTCGACCAAACTATTCTGGCCGGGGTGGGCAACATCTATGCCGATGAGGCCCTGTTTTATGCCGGGCTGCATCCGCAACGCCACGCCAACACCCTGACCGAAACCGAAGTCGCCGCCCTGCACGCCGCCATCCAGCAGGTGCTGCAAATGGGCATTGAGCGCGAGGGAGCCAGTATTAGCAGCTATATCAAACCAGATGGGGAAAAAGGGGAGATGCAAGACGCCGTGGCTGTTTTTCGGCGCACGGGGCAGCCATGCTACCGCTGCGGTACGTTCATCGAGCGCATTGTGCTGGGTGGGCGCAGCACCCATTTTTGCCCTGTTTGTCAACCGGAGACGTAAGAATGATGCGAAAAGAAGTTGAAATTATGCGGGTGCTGCGGCAGCCGCCGCTGGGCAAGCTGGCGGTGGAGGTGAACCAAAAGCGGGCGGAGCATTTATCCGAGGTGCCTGAAAAAACGATCCAGCATTTGCTGCTGGCGGCGATTGGGGAGCTGATTGATTTTGCCGGAGGGTACCAGGTGCTGGTGGATGCCGGGGTTGCGCCCCCGCTGGTGGGTGAAACGGGGAGATTGTCTCCCCAGCCGCCTGCGCCCCAGGCCGCGCCGTCGGCAGCACCGAGTGTGCGCCCCCAGGCTCGGCAAACGGCCGTTTCTTCGCCCTCCCACAGCGGCGTCAACATTGTGGATGAACTCAACGCCATTTTGCAAAAGCGGTTGCAGGAGGAGCCTGAGCTAAACGGCCGTTCGCTCAAAATTGCCCGCGCCGCCGCCGGCGACCTCCGCATTGAAGCCGACGGCAAATTATACCAGCGCCCCGAAGAGCTAACTGACCCTGTACTCAAAGAACTGCTGCGCCAGGCACTGGCAGAATGGGAAAAAAGCTAGACGGCCTCAAGCATTGGCACAAATTGCGGCAGCGCAAAGTAAAAAGTACTCCCTTTGTCCACTTCGCTCTCAACCCAGATGGTGCCATCATGAGCTTCCAAAATTCGCTTGACAATTGCCAGCCCCAGCCCCGTACCACCAAAGCGACGGCGCGACGAGCCATCTACCTGGTAAAAGCGGTCAAAAATGCGGTGAATTTGGTCGGCCGGCATCCCAATGCCCTCATCCGACACCGCTACCTGCACCTGGTTTTCAACCTCATGCAGCAGCACCCGCACGGCTCCCCCATCCGGGCTAAACTTAATCGCATTGCCAATCAAGTTATTCAACACCTGATTGATCCGATCCTTATCGGCAAAAATCATCCCCTTGGTTCCCGGCTCAATCTCATGAGCCAGCAGCAGCCCACGCTCCTGCGCAATAAGCTGGTGGCTCGACACCGTATTGCGGATTAGCTGCGCCATTGACAGCTCTTCTTTTTGCAAATTCGCCGCGTCAATCCGCTGCAACGTCACAATGTCGCCAATAATCCGCGTAATCTCGTCCGTCTTGTCCGACACAATTTGCAGCGACTCGCGCTGATAATTGTTAATCTCCCCCATCTCCCCTTCAATAAGCAGATCAACATACCCTTTCACAAAAGTCAGTGGTGTACGCAGCTCATGCGACACATTTTGCACCAGCTCATCTTTCAGGCGGTCATTTTCTTTTAGCTCATCATACGCCACCGATAGCTCATCAGCATGACGCTCCAGCTCTTCAAACAGGCGGGCATTGGCAATGGCAACGCTCACCTGCGCCGCCGCCACCGTCACCAACTGCACATCGGCCGCATCAAACACCCTGGGCTGGTCACTATCAATCGCCAGCGTGCCAATAACCTCATCGCGCATTTTTAGCGGCACCACAATCAGACTGCGAACCACCTCATCAAAAAAGAGAAAGTCCGGCTCGCTGTGGGCATCAGGAATATAAACCGGCTCACCCGTGCGCACCACCTGCCCCGAAATCCCTTCGCCCACCTTCATTCGTACCTGCCCCACATATTCCGGGCTAATGCCGGCCGCCGTGGCAATCAACAGATCCGTTTTATCGTCAGAAAGCATAGTAATGGTGCAGGCTCGCGCCTTGAGCAGGTCACGCAGCATTTCAACGGTGGTGTTTAGCACCGACCGCAGCTTGAGCTTACCCGTGATCTGCTTTGCCATGTCCACCAAGGCCGACATACTCAGCAGCCGTCGCTCCGTTTGGGCATACAGCCGCGCATTCTTCACGGCCACCGCCGCCTGATCGGCCAGCAAATTGAGCAGCAGCCGTTCATCATCGGTAAAGGTGTGGGGGCTGAGATAAGTCGTTGTAAAAGCGCCAATGACCTCGTCGTCATATTTCAGCGGAAAACCGGCAATGGCGGCAATGCCCCAGGTTTGGGCAAGAGCCGACTGATACAGCGGATCGGTAGCGGCATTGTTGATGACAACCGGCGCACCACGGCGCACCACAGTGGCGGTGATGCCATTGGAGCGGGGATGCTTGGTGGCACTGTGCCGCCGGCCGTCACGCCACAAAGCCGAGCCAAAGGTAAAGGTTTCAGAACGGTTATCATACAGGTAAATGTGGACGTTGTTGGCCTGGGTCAGCCTGAGGGCCGAGTCGGTAATGGTGTCCAGCACCACGCGCAAATCAAGCGGCATGTTGAGATGGAGAACAATTTCGTGGAAGGCCGACAGCTCAGCCACCCGCTGCTGCGCCCGCTCATAGAGCCGGGCATGTTCAATGGCAACGGCCGCCTGGCTGGCAAGGTTTCGCGCCAAGCGCAGAACAGAAGCCGGGAAAGAGCGCAGCTCGGTTAGCTGCCCCAGCAGCAGCAGCCCCAGCACCCTGTCACGCACCTGCAAGGGGACAAACAAGACAGAGCGAAACCCTGAGTGCGCCAACAGTTCGCGCTCAGTGGCACTCTCAACGGTATCTTGCCGCAAACTCAACGAACCATTAGACAACGCCTGTTGCAGGGCAGGATGCTGCGCCAGGGCTTCAAAGCTGGCGGCGTTGGGCAGGTTGCGCACCGTCTGCCGGCCGGATACCTTGGCGGCATAATGTTCCTGGGCCACAAGCTGAAACTGGCTGCTGGCTTCATCCTGCACCAAAATGAGGCAGCTATCTACTTGCAGTGCCTGCACCATCTCGCGGGCAACGGCGTGCAGCACAAACCCCTGATCCAGATTGGCGCTCATGGTGGCACTGGCCTGATAAAGAATGCTGAGTTCAGAAAGCTGCTGCTGGGTTTGGTGATGCAGCAGGGCGTTTTGGATGGCGACGGCGGCATGGGCGGCAAGAGTGGCAACGAGTCGCTCCTCGCGCTGGCTAAAGGCGTTGGGCTGGAAGCTATTGACAACCAGCAGCCCCAGTGGATTATCCGTCCCCAGAGGTACGCCCATCCAGGAACGAACGGCCGTTTGCCCAGCCAACGACACCCAGCGCGAATCCTTAACGACATCGGCAATGCTCAACGGCTCTTTTTTGTGCAAAACGGCCGTTGTCAGCGTGCTGTGGTTCCAAATAGATTCCAACTCATCGGTCGCAACCACCAAGGCACGCTGATGATAATCGCGGGCATCGGCCAGCACCAGCCGCTGGTCTTGCCACAGGAACAGATAGGCGGTGTCGTAGGTGATGATGCCACCCAGGGTCTGCAAAAAGTTTTTTACCACCACAGCATGGTCAAGCGAGTCGCCAATGGCGGTGATAGCCTGACGCAGCGCAATCGCGGCCAAATGGTCGCGGGCGCTGGCCTCAACCAGCTCCTTGGCCTGGGCGTAGAGAGTGGCGTTTTTGATAATGGTGGCAACATGGTCGGCAACGGCCGTTAATGTGGGCAAATCAGCCGCCGCAAACGCCTGCCGCCGCTCGCTTTGCACCGAAATCACCCCCAGCACTTCATCATTCAGGCGAATCGGCACCGCCATAATCGAACGTGGCAAATTGCCCACGCGCAGACCAGGCACCGGTTTGGCATCTTCCAGCCAATCGCCCGTAGCATAGGCCAGGTTGTTGGTGACAACCCACACGGCCAAACTGCGGGCATCGTAAATGGAAATGGGGTTGACGGCCACTTCCACGCCCTGCTCGACCACGCTGGGGAAGGACACAAGCTGTTTTTCGGCATCGTAGAGGGCAATATAGCTGTCTGTGGTTTTAAAAACCTGCTGGATTTGCTCATGGATGATTTGCAGGGTTTGCGCCAGCGGTTTGAGTGAGCGGGCATATTCGGTGACGCGGAAGATGGTTTCAAGCTGGTTGGCGCGATCCCAGGCAATTTCAAATAAACGGCCGTTATTGACCAACACCCCCAACTGCCCCGCCAGCAGCTCCGCCGCCGCCCGGTCGCTGGGAGAAACGGCCGTTTGTGGCGCATATTCCAGCAGCAGCAGCAGCCGGTTTTTGGGGTTAAACTGTAGCGGCACCACCAGTTGCGTGGCATCGGGCTGCTCATAAACGGCCGTTTGCTGCCCATTCAGCAGCGGCCTGGCCGCCGAAACCGGCTGCCCAAACACAAGCTGCAAATCCAGCCGTTCCGGCTCCGTTTGCTGCCAAAACAGCCGCGCCGAGGCGTGGGGGAACGCCTCGCGGAAGGCTTGCTGTAAACCCGCTTCCTGATCATGCAGCGGGCGGTTGTGGATGATGATCTGGTTGAGCCGCTGTAGCAGCGAAAGCTGGGCCGCCGTGAGGTGGGTTTGGCCGGGAAGGGTGGCGTTGGCGAGCAGGGCAACGGCCGTTTGCAGCAATTGCTCATTCTCGGCGGTAAACGGCTGGCTGTGGTGAATGTTGAACCAGTAACCAGTGCGACCGATGGGCTGGGAAACGGCCGTTTCACCCACGATGTTGGCGGCAAAAACGGCCGTTGGGGTAATTGTGACCTGGGCGGCCGGCAAAAAGCCGTGCAAAAACCGCGCCACCGCCTCAGCTATTTCATCCAATGAGGCCGCCGTCTCGACGGTGCGTATCAGTAAGGCGAGATCATTTAGGCCAATGTGTTGTTGTGACATCCCGCTCCGCAACATGGCTAGCGCAATTATCAAATCAAAAGGGTTGGCAAACCGCGCTGCCGACGTCAGCAAAAAATAGAAGTAGAGGCGTTGTTCAAACGCCTCCACTTACATTATCCAGATAACTTGGCAATAATCAACCAACGATGAAGCAGTTGGCACGGTAAATACATAGTACAAATGGGGGAAAACGGCCGTTTTCTACCGCCGCTTCTTGCCCTTCTTGCGTCCACCGCCACTATCGCTACTTATCACTGCCGGGCTGGCACCCGCCGCCGCCAAATCCTGCCGCATATGGCAGTTCTTGTATTTCTTGCCGCTGCCGCACGGACACAAATCGTTGCGCCCCACCTTGGGGGAATCACGGCGCAGTTCCACGCCCTTGCCCTTGTCCCGCTTTATCACTTCGTACCCGGCATCCCGCGCCTGAACCTGGTAAGCGGCTTCGGCTTCCTGCTGCTGAATAAACTGCTGATGTCCGGCAATATCGCGGAAGAAACGTTCGGCAATATCACGATCAATGTTGCGGCGCATATCGGCAAACATTTCAAACGAGCGACGCTTGTATTCCACCTTGGGGTCACGCTGGGCAACGGCCGCCAGGCCAATCTCTCGCCGCAAATCATCCATTGCCGTCAGGTAATCGCGCCACTCCCGGTCAATGGCCGACAGCAACAGCACCCGCTGGAAATTCAGATATTGCTCCGCCCCAATGCGAATTCGCCACTTGCCCTGCTGCGTCTTCACATAGCTTTTCAACGCCGCAACCAACTGCTCCCCTTCCAGTGCCGACAAACTATCCAGCAGCAAATTTCGCAGTGCCCCGCCAGCCCGCTCCAGAAAACGAAGCTGCCGCGCCGTGGCGTTCTTGGACGAAAGCCCATCTATGTTAAATTGGGCAAACGCCTGATCCAGTTCCGTAGATGCTTTTTCCCAAATGGCATCCCGGTCGGTACGGTCAGCTTGTTCAGCCAGGAACTCGTTAAACAGCGCCTCGACCTGCTCCAGATAGTCACGCCGAATGAGATCACGCGCTTGTAAACGACCAGAGGGACGGCCAGCCAAACTGCCCAAATTTGGCACAGGCGGCAGCAGCGGCAAGAACCGCTCCATTGCCCGCAGCAGTTGGTACAGGTTTGTCCCCTCTTCCTCGTTCTCATGCGCCAGCAGCATCAACCGATCCGTCAGCCGTGCCGCCGAAAGCCGCGACAACTCATCCAAATCCAGCGCGGTGGCTTTGGGCAACAGCCCACGCATTTGCCGCACCACGCCGCGCACGTTAATTTCATCGGTGGCATCGGTGCTAAATTCCCCAATCACCCGCTCAATTTCGCTGCGTACATAGCCAGGATAGTTGTCTACGTAATTGTCCACTAGGTCGGCAATGGTGGCGGCAAACGCATCCTCAATCTGGTCATCCAGGCTGGAGCCATCGCCCAGCAGCACCTCACGCCGCTGCCCATACATCGCCTGCCGCTGCTTGCTCATCACATCATCATACTCAACTACATTTTTGCGGATGTCGAAGTTGTAGCCTTCAATCCGCTCCTGCGAGCTTTCGATAATGCGATCCAGCATCCGGTTTTCAATCGGCAAATCGTCGGGCAAGTTGGTGCGCGACATAAAGTTTTTCAACCGTTCGCCACCAAACCGGCGCATCAAGTCGTCGTCCAGCGAGAGGAAGAAGCGGGAAGATCCGGGGTCGCCCTGCCGCGCTGCACGCCCACGAAGCTGGTTGTCAATACGGCGTGATTCATGCCGTTCGGAGCCAACCACGTGCAGCCCGCCTAGCTGCCACACCTCTTTGCGTTCGCGCTCTGTTTGCGCTTTCAGCGACAGAATGTGGTCTATAATGTTGGCGGGAATGCCTGGAACTTTGGCAATTACGGCTCTGGCACCATCCAGGTCATTGCCCAATACGGTACGGATCAGGGCAGCACGGGCGTTGTAATGCTGCTCAAAGACGATTTCGGCCAGGAACTGCGCCAGCTTGCGCTCGTCGCCTTGCACCGTCACATAGCGATTGTAGAGGCTCCACTGACGCAAGGCGTCTTCTACCAGTGCCGAGTCTTTGCCCAGCTCGTCCACAAATTCGCGGGCTTCGGCCAGTCGGCCGGCGCGTACATCGCGCAGCACGCGCATGAGGTCGTTATAGTCAATGCCATATGGCTCTTGCAGCACGCGCCCTAAATAGCCAATGACCTGTACTTCTTCAATTTCCTGAAGCGCAGCGTCATACTCTTGCCTAGCAGCCAGGAGAGAATCAACCAGCACTTCGCTCAGTTTGGGCTGTTTGCTGGCAAAAGCGCGGGCAGATTCTTCACCCTCGCTAAGCAGTTGGAAGGCAAGCTGGGTGAGCAGGGGGCGGTCAAACAGATCTTCTTCAAGCTGCTGTGCAGCCATGCCTTCGGGGTTGCCGCCCAGCATGATATCGGTTCCACGACCAGCCATATTGGTGGAAATAGTTACAGCCCCTTTCCGGCCGGCCTGGGAGACAATGAGGGCTTCAGATTGATGAATCTTGGCATTGAGAACGTTATGGGGAATTTTTTCCCGCTGCAAGGAACGGTGAATTTGTTCGGAATGCTCAACTGAGGTGGTGCCGACGAGTACCGGCCGGCCGGATTCATGCACCCGCTTGATTTCAGAGAGAATCGCCTGATCCTTGGCCTCCAACGTGCCATACACCTGGTCAGGAAAGTCCACCCGCTTAAAGAAAATCGGCTTGTTGGTTTCTGGCGAAAGATACGCCACCGCGTCCGCGCCTTCCAGCTTGCTGTACTGCTCTTTCAACCCCATTGCCCCGGTTTGGACAATGTACTGCACGTTGGTGGGCAACGGCGTCACGCCTAGCTCATAAATCTTGTCAAACTCTTCAGCATCGGTTAACGCTGTACCCGTCATACCAGCCAGCTTTTCATAGAGGCGGAAGTAGTTTTGTAGGGTAATGGTGGCAACTGTCACCGTTTCCCGCTTGATCTGCACCCCTTCTTTGGCTTCAATGGCTTCGTGCAGCCCGTCGGAGTAGCGCCGGCCGGGCATGAGACGGCCGGTAAAGTCGTCTACAATCAAAATTTCGCCTTCCTGCACCACGTAATGGACATCCCGTTTATAGAGATATTCGGCGCGGAGGGCGTTATCAAGATAGTAGGTTAGCTGGTAAAAGCGGGGGTCGTAGAGGCTGTCGCCAGCACCAGTGTCCAGTTCAGGGATACGGCGTTCAACCTCTTCGATCCCGATGTCGGTGAGGCTGACGGAACGGCTTTTTTCGTCGAGGTCGTAGTGACCGTTGGGTTCTTCTTCCTCATCAGCGGTGTTTTCTTTAAGGCGGCGCACGTAGTCGGCAAAGCGGGCATATTCTTTGCCAGAACGGGGGGCTGGGCCGGAGATGATAAGGGGCGTCCGGGCTTCGTCAATGAGGATGTTGTCTACTTCGTCAATGACGGCGAAGTGGAGTTCACGCTGGACAAGCCGGTCAGGGCTGGTTGCCATGTTGTCACGCAGATAGTCAAAGCCAAATTCGCTGCTAATGCCATAGGTCACATCGGCTTCATACGCTTGCCTGCGGGTGCAGGGTCGCCAATGCACCAGCCGTTCGTCTTCCAGTTCGGCACCGGGGTTTACGTAATCGGGGTCATAGAGGGCGGAAAATTGCTGGGGGCCAATGCAGCCGACGGTGAGGCCGAGGTAATGGAAGATCTTGCCCATCCAGCCGCCGTCACGACGGACAAGATAGTCGTTGACGGTGACGAGGTGGACGCCTTGCCCAGCAAGGGCGTTGAGAAAGAGAGGGAGGGTGGCAACAAGGGTTTTCCCTTCCCCGGTACGCATTTCCACAACTTCGCGCCGGTGGAGGAGAATGCCACCCATGATTTGGACATCGTAGTGGCGCAGGCCAGTGGTGCGCTTGGAGGCTTCGCGGACGAGGGCGAAGGCTTCGACGAGGAGGTCGTCTAGTTCGGTGTCGTTTTCGTAACGTTCGCGGAGAACGGCCGTTTCCTCCCGCAACGCCTCCATTGTCATCTGCTCATATTTACTTTCCAACTTCGCTACTGCAGCCACAGTTGGTTTCAAGCTGTCCATCAGCCGCTGGTTTGCATCAGGAATAATTTTTGAAAATAATTTTTTGAACATAGCAAAAATTCTACACAATCTTTCTAAGATTCAGATTAGCCTACAGAGACAAAACGGCATTTTATCCCGTTTAACCAGAGTTCGCTGTTTCGAGTGTAACAAATCTTCTAGCAAAACGCTCCCTGACGCTGCAAATTAACGCAATTCATACGAAAGAACGGGGGAAAAACGGCCGTTTTTCCCTTCATCCACCCCTTGCCCACTCTACTCGTTAAACAGCTCACCCACACTGCGCCCCTCATGCGAACGCACAATCACTTCGCCCAGCAGGTCAGCCACGCTCAAAATGGTAATATTGGGCAGCATCTTTTCCGGCGGGATCGGAATGGTATCGGTGGTCACAATTTCCTTGATGGGCAACTGCCGCAGCCGCTCGGTGGCCGGGTCAGACAGCACCGGGTGGGTAAAGGAAACGTAGACATCATTCGCCCCCGATGCCTTCACCAACTCTACTGCTTCCCGAATGGAGCCGGCCGTATCCACCAAATCATCCACAATAATCACATCCTTCCCCTCAACACTACCAATCAACGACAGTGCTTGCCGTTGGCCGCTGTTGCCCACGCGCCGCTTTTCCACAAACGCCAGCGGCAAATCAAGCTCGGCCGCATAGTTGCGCCCCTTTTTAGCAAACCCCAGGTCAGGCGTGACTACCACAGCATCCAACTGTTTCTGGCGAAAATACTCAATCATGATGTGGAACGCGGTTAGGGAATCGCCGGGGATTTTGTAGAAACCCTGAATCTGGTCGGCATGGAGATCAATGGTCATCCAGCGGTCGGCCCCAGCCACTTCAATCATATCGGCCAGCAAGCGGGCGGTGATGGGTACGCGGGGCTGGTCTTTTTTGTCGCTTTGGGCATAGGCCATATAAGGCACGACAACGGTGATCCGGCCGGCCGAATCCCGCTTTAAGCAATCAATGGCAATAAGCAACTCCATGATGTTGCGATGGACAGGGCGGCTGTGGCTTTGAATGATGTAGACATCCTGCCCACGCACGCTGCCATGCAGCCGCACAAACAGGTTTTCGTTGGGAAAATCCTGAATATCCCAACCGCTTAAGGGAATTTGAACATATTCGGCAATGCGCTGCGCCAATTCGGGGCAGCCTGAGCCAGCAAACAGTTTAATATCTCCGTACATATTTTCTCCCGCTAATGTCTGTTGCACCGGTTTTACAGTAAGTCCTTTCTCAGCCAATACAATTTTTGGAGCAAGTAACAGGTTGCACGTGGCGAGTTTTGTGGGCTGATACGACTTGCAACTTGTTACTTGCCTACCTCTTTAGGATTCGTTCGTTAATAACCTGGGATTTAGAAGTTGAACTTCTCTCAGAAGTTCAACTTCTCTCAGAACTCTCAGAAGTTGAACTTCTTCTGAGAAGTTCAACTTCTTTCGTAACTTATTTAATCCTCGTTCCTTAGCACCAGTGCCATGAGCTGATCGGCAGCGGTGTAGGGGTCTAGCTGGCGCTGGACAACGGCCGTTAATAACCCCTCTCGCTCGGCAGGCAAAACGGCCGTTTGCAACCGTGCCAACAGCCGATCCTGCATCAGCCGTTCCACCTCCCGCTCACTTCGCGCCCGTTCCCGCACCAGCCATTGCCCCGTCGCCAACAAATGCGCCCGGTGCGCCACCACCTGCTCCGCCAGCCGTTCAATCCCTTCCTCGGCCGTGGCTACCGTCCGCAGCACCGGAATTTGCCACGCATCTTTGGCCTTTTCCGCCACCATTTGCGGCGCAGCCACAACCCGCCCATGATGGCGCGTGCCGCCCAAAGGTCCCAAATGAAGCATCATTTCCAATGATTTAACCGTGTGGTCGGCTCCTGGCTTATCGGCTTTGTTAACGACCAAAATATCGGCAATTTCGAGGATACCCGCCTTAATAGACTGCACATCATCCCCCATGCCGGGTGCCTCAATGACCAGCGTGGTGTGGGCGGCCGATGCCACATCCACCTCTGCCTGCCCGGCTCCCACCGTTTCCAGCAAAATTTTATCGTACCCGGCGGCATCCAGCACCTTGACCGCCGCTGATGTGGCCCGTGCCAACCCGCCCAGGCTGCCGCGTGAGGCCATGGAGCGAATAAACACGCCGCGATCCCCGGCCAGGTCGCGCATTCGCACCCGGTCGCCCAGCAGTGCGCCGCCGGTAAACGGGCTGCTGGGGTCTACGGCGATGATGCCCAGGCGAAACCCCTGGCGGCGCAAGGTTTTTGCCAGCACCGTGACCAGGCTGCTTTTGCCCGCTCCGGGTGGGCCGGTAATACCAACGATGTGGGCGTTGCCGGTGTGGGGGTAAAGGTGGGAAACGGCCGTTTGTGCCGCCACCTCACTATTTTCCACCAGCGTCAGCAGCCGCGCCACCGCCCGTGGCTGCCCCGCCAGCACCCTTTCCAGCAGCTCATTCACCCCGGATCACACCCCAAATAAAGGTGCTGATCTCATCAATGCTGGCACCCGGTCCAAACACCCCTGCCACCCCCAATGCCTTCATCGCCGCCACATCTTCCGACGGAATGATGCCGCCGAGAAACACCGGCACATCGGCCATGTCGTTTTCCGCCAGCAGTGCCATGATGCGGGGAATCAGGGTGTTGTGGGCGCCAGACAAAATGCTCAGGCCAATTGCATCTACATCTTCTTGCAGTGCCGCCTCCACAACCATCTCCGGCGTTTGCCGCAGCCCAGTGTAGATCACTTCCATACCGGCATCGCGCAGGGCGCGGGCAATCACTTTGGCTCCCCGGTCATGCCCATCCAGCCCCGGTTTGGCAATCAGGATACGGGGTTTTCGTTCGTCAGCGGTCATCGGCATTCTCCAAACTTTGTCATTTTTCTGATTATACCGAACTCTACCCGACTGTACAGACTACCGGCGGCGAACCACTGCATTCCTGTGGTGCAAGTAACAGGTGTAGCAAGTCTTGTTTGCGGGCAAAACTTACCACCTGCTACTTGCTACTTGTTACAGGCACAATAGCTGATAATCGTTAGGTCAGCATGCTATTGCCTCCCCTTCCGATTACCGTATACTTTTTCCTATGCCGCAGTTGATTGAGTTGGTTGAGTATGAACAAACGGCCGTTTCCCCCCAACACCTTTCCCCAGAGACAGGCGAATGGCTGTGGCAGCAGTACGACCCCCGGCTGCTGGTGGAATTCCCCAGCCCCAAAACAAAACAGCAGTGGCGGCTCACCTCGCAGGGCTGGGTCGGCATCATTCCCGTATCGCCGGAACTGACGCTGCTGCTACAGCCCAAGGTGCCGCTGCACAACCTGTTTGGCATGTGGTGCGTGGCGTACCATTTGCCCAGCTTTCGCCTGCTCGATGGCGTGGTGCGCGTGGCGTCGCTGGCCGATTTTTACCAGCAGTTGGCGCGGCTGCTGGCGGAGCAGGTGCTACAGCGGGCGCGGCAGGGGTTTTATCGGGCGTATGTGGGGCAGGAGGGCAAACGGCCGTTTATTCGCGGCCAGCTCCTCACCCAACACCTCACCCAGCCATCGCCCTACCCGTTGCTGACCTGTCGCTATGAAGAACAAACGGCCGATTTGCCCCACAACCAACTGCTGGCCTACACGCTGGAGCAAGTGGTGCGGAGTGGGCTGTGTACGGGGGAAGTGGAAACGGCCGTTCGTCGCGCCGCCCACACCCTGCTCCCCCTCACCACCCCCCACCCGTTCACCCCCAACGATTGCACCCGGTTCTCCTACAACCGACTCAACCAGGATTACCAGCATCTCCATGCCCTGTGCCGCTTCTTGCTGGCCCACACCGGCCCCGCCCACCGACTGGGTAGTTGGCAAATGCAGCCGTTTCTGGTAGACATGGCGCGGCTGTTTGAGCTGTTTGTCGCCGAATGGCTCCGCGCCCACCTGCCTAATGGGTGGCGCGTTGTAGCGCAGGAGCGGCTAAACCTGGGTACAGGGGCAGGGGTGCGGTTTGAAATTGATTTGGTGCTGTATGATCCGGCCGGCCGTGTCCACGCCGTGCTGGACACCAAGTACAAAGCACCGGACAAGGCCAGCAACCCAGACTTCAACCAGGTAGTCACCTACGCCAAGGCCAAGTCGTGCCGCGAGGCGGTGTTGGTCTACCCCACCCCCCTGCCCACCCCGCTCAATGTCCACCTCGGAGACCTCCACGTTCGCAGCCTCACCTTTACTTTAGATGGCGACCTGGAAATGGCTGGGCGGCGGTTTCTGGCAGATTTGTATAGTGAAGAGAGATTAGAGATTTGAGATTGGAGATTTCGGCTGGTCAATCTCCAATCTCAAATCTCTAATCTCCAAAAAACAAATGACACCACTTGAACAGCAAGTTTTAGACTATTTGGCAAGCCATAACGTGGTGACACTGGCGACGCAGGGAACGGCCGGTTTGTGGGCAACGGCCGTTTTTTACGTCAACGACCAGTTCAACCTCACCTTTCTCTCTGCCCCCCACACCCGCCACAGCCGCAACATTGCCGAAACGGGCTGGGTGGCGGCCACCATTCAGGCGGAGTATCACGAGTGGGAGGCCATTCGGGGGATTCAGTTGGAGGGGAGGTGTGGGTTGATTGAGGGTGAGGAGCGGGAAACGGCCGTTTCTCTCTACGCCAGCAAATTCCCCATCATCGGCCCCCATGCCCCGCCGCAAATTGCCCAGGCACTCGACAAAATTGGCTGGTATAAACTCACCCCCACCCGCCTCTACTTTATCAACAACTCGCTCGGCCTCGGCCATCGAGACGAATTGAGAATTGGAAATGAAAAGTTGGGAATGGAGAATGATCACCCTGTTCTCAATTCTCCATTCTCAATTCCCCATTCCCAATTCCCCACGATTTCATGAAACGACTCATTATTGGCATTTCCGGTGCCAGCGGCGTCATCTACGGCATACGCCTGTTGGAAATTCTGCAAGGCGTGGCCGATGTGGAAACCCATTTGGTGATGAGCAGTGCCGCCAAACGCACTATTTTGCTGGAAACCGACTACCAAATCAGCCAGGTCGAAGCCCTGGCTGACCAGCTTTACAGCTTTAACGACATCGCCGCCGCCATCTCCTCCGGCTCCTTCAAAACAATGGGCATGGTCGTCATCCCCTGCGCCATCAAAACGCTTTCCGCCATTGCCAACTCCTACAGCGACAACTTGCTGGCGCGGGCGGCGGACGTGGTGCTAAAAGACCGGCGCAAGCTGGTGCTGGTGGTGCGCGAAACGCCGCTCCACCTCGGCCATCTGCGGCTGCTAACCACCGCCGCCGAAATCGGGGCGATCATCGTCCCGCCGGTTCCCGCCTTTTACCACCGCCCCGCCACCATAGACGACATCATCAACCAAACGGTGAACCGGGTGCTGGATTTATTTGAAATTGAACTCGACGAGGATTTGTTTACGCGCTGGCAGGGGGGAAATTCATAATAAACCAGCGATTGGAGATTGGAGATTGTGAACCCTCATCAATCTCCAATCTCCAATCGCTAATCGCCCATCTCCTCACAACCAGTTAGCCAGCGTGAATGGTAATGAGGGTAATTTCTGGCCGCGTGAGGAAGCGCACGCGGGGGGCGCTTAGCCCTTCAAAGCCCACGCCCCGGCTGATGTAGAGGTTGGTGCGCCCTTCCTGATAATGCCCCATCACATACCGCCGCCCCAGCTGCGAGCTGGTGAGCAGGGGGCCAATGATGGGCAAGCGCACCTGCCCGCCGTGGGTGTGACCACACAGATAAAGGTCAATGCCTTCCTGGGCAGCCTGGGGCATGAGTTCGGGCGAATGGTTGAGCAGCAGTTGGGGCATGTTTTGGGGTGCAACGGCCGTTAATCGTGCCAACCGGGCAATGTCATCCGGCAAATAATGGGTGCAATCCATCCCCAGCAGCGCCAACTGCCGCCCCTTGCCCAAATCAAGCTGCACACAATGCTCACGCAGCAGCGTGACGGGCAGGTCATCAAAGAGCGGCACCACATTTTCGCGCAAATCCACCGGCGGCGTACCCAGCGTGGCGTACACGCCATAGGGTGCCCACAGCCGCGCAAGCAGGTCGTGAACCTGGCGCAGCGTTTCCGGGTCGCTGTTGTTGGATGTGCTGACATAATCACCTGTAATGACAATCGCATCGGGCTGCGCCTGCTCAATATGCGCCAGCAGTTGGTCTTCGCGCCGCGTCCACCGCTCCAGATGAATGTCGCTGATGTGGAGCAGGCGAATGGGGGGCGTGCCACCGGTCAGCCGGTCAGAGGTGATGGTAAGTTCAGTGAGCTGTAGCTCCGATGGCTCCACCACGGCTCCCCAGTACAGTGCCAGCGTGGCGGCCAGTTGCACCAGCACCAGCAGGGCAAACAGCCAGGTCCAGTTGACCCAAAAAGCAAGAATACCTAGCCCTATGGTCGCTGCTAGACGGGGGACGGCCAGCGCCATTTGCTGTGCCTTGCGCGGGCCAAAAGAAATTTGCTTTTCGCTTAGCACAATCAAGATAGCGGCATCGGCTGCCATTGCCAGCAGTTGAATGAGACCAATGCCGATGGCAACGCTGGAAGAAACGGCCGTTTGCCACACCACCGCCCCCGCTGCCGCCAACAGCAGCAGCGTTAACGCCAGGCGTGGGCGCGACCAGGCCGTTGCCCGGTCAAACGCCACCAGCACGCGGTGGGTCATGCCATTCTCAAAAATATTTTTAGTGGGTGTAAACTCCGGTGTTTTGGGGCCAATTACCTGGGCAATTGGTTTAGAAGAAGAAATCATATTACCAGTAAATAATTGCTCGGCCACAGTGTTGCTCCTATGTTATTGTAGGCTAACGGTACAGTGTTGCGGCTATTGTTTTAGCTCCACTTTCGAGCATAGCCCAGCAATCTTAACATTTGCCTTAAAATGCGTACGCCCGTAGCAATAGGTAGTGGTGTGAAAAACGGCCGTTTGTCCCACCGCCTTGCCTTTCCCCAAACCAACCACGGCCAAATAGGATTAAACGGCCGTTGTTGCAGGCGAGGCAATCGGTAACAAGGCTCGCTGTTTTGTCTGACGTTCTGGCTGATTGCCTTGCCCCTGGAAAACAAACAAACCTGCCCTTTGTGTTACGCCAGTTGTAACATTTGCATAGTACCATAGTCCCAAACTAATTATTGGGTGCAATAAAATCTATGGGTAGCAAAACCAAACAATCTCTAACTGTTCTTTTCCTGATACTATTTATCGCTTTAACCAACTCCTTTGCCTCGGCCGCTACGGCAGCAGATGCCTACCATCTGTGGTTTCAGCAGCAGATGCAAACCGACTATGGGCTAACGGGCGGGTCGTGGATATTTACCGATTCTGAATATGCGAACCTGAACAATATGTGGGCAGCCACCGCCACGGCCTTTGTACCCGTCAGCAACATGCCGTTTAGCCACGCCCTGCGCGTAACGGTTTCGCAGCAAACAAAACTCCCCTGGGAGATTGGCATGGGGCTGGCTTCACAAGCCCCTATCGCCGCCGGTGACAAAATCGTCGTTTCGTTCTGGATGAAAAATAACTGGGCGGAAAAAGAAGGTGGCTATGTCAAGGTTCTGTTTCAAGACACCAACACCTATGAGCCGGTGGCCTTTTTGCCAGCGTTGCCCACCAAGGAATGGACGCAATATTTTATGGCGGGTACGGCCAAACAGGATTACCCGGCTGGTGTAGGGGCGCTGTATCTGATGCTGGGTACCCAGCTACAAGAGTTTGAGATTGGGGGAGTAACGGCCGTTAATTACGGCCAATCCGTCTCCCAAAACCAGCTTCCGCAAAGCCCGCTGGGCAACTATGCCGGGCAAGAGCCAGATGCCCCGTGGCGGACAGAAGCGGCCGCCCGTATTGAGCAGCTACGACGGGGTGATTTGCAAATAACGGCCGTTGATGCCAACGGCAACCCCCTCCCCAACGCCACCGTGCGCGTCATGATGCAAAGCCACGCCTTCGACTTTGGCACCGCCCTCCGCGCCGAACACATCCTGCTCAACCGCCCCGATGACCCAATTTACCGCGACAAGCTCACCAACCTGGACGGACACGGCAACGGTTTCAACCTGGGCGTGATCGAATATGCCCTGCAATGGCAGCCGTGGGAAGGAGAAGTAGATTTGGGCTTTTCCCAGGAGCAAATCATTTGGGCGGTAGATTGGCTGCGCCAGCACGGCCTCGCCCTGCGCGGCCACGCCATGATTTGGCCGCGCTGGTTTTCCCTGCCCAGCGACATGGAAACCAATCAAAACAACCCCGCGTACCTGCGTCAGCGCATGGAAAACCGCATTGTGGACACCCTGACCCATCCCGGACTGGCCGGTAAATTTGAAGAATGGGATGTTCTCAACGAGCCGCGCTACAACACCGTCATCGCCGATGCCTTTGCCGGGCAGCCAGGCTATACCAATGGCGAAGAGATTTATGCCGAACTGTACAATTTAGCCGCCAGCACCGACCCCAACGTCAAGCTGGCACTAAACGAATACAATGTCCTCAACGAAGGCGGCATGTTTATCGGCGTGCAAAAACACATGCACCAAATCCTGACCGATTTGATCATTAAAAACGGCGGCAAGCTCGACCGTATCGGGCTGCAAACCCACATGAGCTACCCCTTCACGCCGCCAGAACGTGTCTATGAAATTTTGAATGAGTTTGCTGTCTACAACAAAGAGCTGCGTATCACCGAGTTTGAAATCTTGATTGATGATGAGGCGAAAGCCGGGCAGTACATGCACGATTTCCTGACCATCTTGTACAGCCACCCGGCGGCAACCGGCATCGTCCTGTGGAACTTTTGGGATGGCAGCCATTGGGATCATAATGCACCGCTCTTCCGCGACGATTGGAGCCTGAAACCAGCGGGGCAAGCGTATATTGACCTTGTTTTTAACCAATGGTGGACAAATGAAACGGGGCAGACAGACGGAGCAGGTCAGTTCGCCGTTCGGGGCTACACCGGGGATTATCTGGTTCAGGTCACGGGGGCGAATGGGTTAACCAAGATGGAAAAAGTGACGTTAGGCACAGATGGCGCGGCCATCACGGTCGTGGTGGATCAGCGTCAACTGTTTTTGCCGCTTGTGACTGCCAAATAAGGCAACGACTTTGGAGATTAGTACCTTAACGACGAAATTCTTGTAAGCAAAACAAGAAGAAATGACACAGAGTGAAGCGAGAGTTTCACAGAGGAAGCAAGAAAAACAACAAATTTCTTCTCTGTGCTTCTCTGTGTCTTCTCTGTGAACCTCTGTGTAACGTTTTTGGTTCTGGCTCGTCCAGGTTATGAACGTAGATTAAATAAGTTACGGAAGAAGTTCAACTTCTCGGAAGAAGTTGAACTTCTAGCCGGACAAGTTATTTAATTCTCATTCCTTAGAGATAGACCATGTTCTGTTAACATTTCAGAATTTGAACCGCAGAGTACGCAGAGGGCGCAGAGAAAAGAAGGAAAGAAGGTCAATCTCTGCGATCTTTGCGCCCTCTGCGGTGAAAGCTGCTTCTTCTTGCCAAATGTCAACACAACCTAACCTCTAATCTCCAATCTCCAAATACTTTCTCACTGCCCCGTGTAGCGCGGGGAGCGTTTTTCAAAAAAGGCGGCAATCGCTTCCTGAAAATCGGCACTATTGAGCAGTTCCTGCTGCGCCGCAATTTCCAAATCCTGGCTGTCGCGCACCGTCATGCTGTAGCCTTCGTCAATGATGCGCTTGGCAACGCCGACGGCGCGGGGTGGCAAGCTGCGGAATTTGTTGGCAAGGGCATTAACGGCCGTTTCCAGCTCGTCATCCCCCACCAACTGCGTCACCAACCCATACCGCTGCGCCTGCTCCGCGTCAAAATTGTCCGCCAGCAGCGTCATCTCCTTGGTTGCCGCCACCCCCGCCACCCGCGTAATCCGCTGCGTACCCATGATAACCCCAATGCTGCGCTTGACTTCGGGCAGCCCAAAAACGGCCGTTTTACTCACCACGCGAAAATCACAGCAGCAGGCCAAAATCATCCCCCCGCCCAAGCAGTAGCCGCGAATTTGGGCAATCGTCGGCTTGGTCAACGCCTCAAACTGATCCAAACAATCCTGTAGATCACGCAAATTGTTGCGGTATGTCTCTGGCTCTTGCCCCACCATCATGCCAATGGCACTTACATCCACCCCCACCGTAAAATGGTCGCCGGTGCTGGCAACAACGACAACCCAGATGTCAGAACGGCCGTTAATCACCCCCACCAGTTCCCGCAATTCCAGCAACGTCTCCGACGTCATGCTGTTCATTTTTGCCGCCCGGTTCAACGTCAACGTCGCCACACGGTCATCTACTTCAAAAAGCCAATTTTCATATTCTTTCATCATGCCTCTTTTTTGCCAGCCAGCCTAAATGCCGCTAATCTTCTGTCATGCGTTACTTACTCAAACAAAAATTGTGGAGTTTCACCGACAGCTTTACCATTTTCAACGCTAACCAACAAGCTGTGTACCAGGTCAAGGGCAAACCTTTTTCCTGGGGCGATAAACTTTCGTTTCAGGACATGTCAGGGCGTGAACTGGCGACCATCTCGCAAAAGCTCTTTACCTTTATGCCCAAATACGAATTGTACAAGGATGGGCAGCTTTTTGCCGAAATCGTCAAGGAATTTTCCTGGTTCCGCAGCCAATTTACCCTCGATGTGCCTGGTCCCAACGACTACACCATTTCCGGCAGTTTTTGGGAGCTTGAATATACGTTTGTACGGCAAAAACAGGTGGTTGCCACCGTCTCCAAAACGTTCTGGAGCTGGGCCGATACCTATGGCGTGGACATTCTCGACGGCGAGGACGACATTGCCATTTTGGCGACGGTGGTAGTGATTGACCTGGTTCTTCATGATGAAGACGGCCGTTCCACACAATGATCCAGCGCATTGGCATTGACGTGGGCGGCACCAACACCGATGCCGTTCTGATGGCGGGCGACAAGGTGCTGGCTGACGTCAAAACCCCCACCACGGCGGACGTATCGGCCGGGATTACGGCGGCACTGCGGCAGCTTTTGCCACGGGCGACGGGGCAAATAACGGCCGTTATGATCGGCACCACCCACTTTGTCAACGCCATCGTGCAGCGGCGCGAACTCGCTCCCGTGGCCGCCATTCGCCTCTGTCTCCCCGCCGGAGCCGCCATTCCGCCCAAGGTAGATTGGCCCGACGATTTGCACGCTGTCACCGGCACCCATGCCTTTTTGTGCCACGGCGGGCGCGAATTTGACGGCCGTCGTCTCAGCCCCCTCAATCCCAACGAAATCCGCCACGTGGGCGAGCAAATCGCCGCCCAGGGCATCAGCGACATCGCCATCACCGGCATTTTCTCCCCCGTGCAGGCCGACGACGAGCAGGAAGCGGCCGAGCTGCTGCGCCAGCTCATCCCCCACGCCACCATCACCCTCTCGCACGAGGTAGGACGCACGGGGCTGCTGGAGCGGGAAAACGCGACCATTCTCAACGCCAGCCTGCGCCCGCTGGCCGAGCGCACCATTACGGCGTTTGAACAGGCGTTGGCGGGGTTGGGGCTGGAGGCCGTTTCGCCAGGCTCAAGGCTGGCCGTTTATCTCACCCAGAACGACGGCACCATCATGACCGCCGACCACGCCCGCCGCTTCCCCGTCTTCACCTTTGCCTCCGGCCCCACCAACTCCATGCGCGGCGCCGCCTTCCTCTCCGGTCTCAAGGATGGCATGGTGGTGGACATCGGCGGCACGACCACCGACGTGGGGGCGTTGGTCTCTGGCTTCCCCCGCGAAGCGTCGGTGGCGGTGAAGATTGGCGGCGTGCGGACGAACTTCCGGATGCCCGATGTGCTTTCGATTGGGCTGGGCGGCGGGAGTCTGGTGGGGGAAAACGGCCGTTTGGTGGGGCCCCAATCCGTCGGCTACCGGCTGCCCGACGAAGCCCTCTGCTTTGGTGGCTCCACGCTCACCGCAACCGACATTGCCGTGGCGGCCGGCATGGCCGACGTGGGGCAGCACAAACCCGCGCTCGATGCCGCCACCGTTGCCACCGCCCGCGCCACCATCCAGCAAATGGTTGAGGATGCCATTGACCGCATGAAGCTGACCGGGGCGGCGCAGCCCGTCATTTTGGTGGGTGGCGGCTCCATTTTGCTCGGCGACAGCCTCAAAGGGGCTTCACACGTTCACCGCCCCGGCCATTACGACGTTGCCAACGCCGTCGGCGCGGCCATTGCCCAAATTTCCGGCGAAGTGGATCGCGTCTTTGAAATCAGCAGCCGCAGCCGCGAGGCGGTGCTGGAAGAAGCCAAAGCGGAAGCGATTGACCGCGCTATCGCCGCCGGAGCGCGTCCCGGCACGGTGGACATTGTGGACATTTACGATGTCCCCCTCGCCTATCTCCCCTCCAACGCCACGCGGGTGCGGGTGAAGGCGGTGGGGGAAGCGTAAACAAATTATGAATTATGAATTATGAATTATGAATTGAGACTCTTCTTCATAATTCATAATTCATAATTCTTAATTCCCATGAACCAAATCACACTCACAGACATGACCGACCTCGCCACCGGAGCCGCTATTTTAGGCACGGGGGGCGGCGGCGACCCGTATCGGGGGCGGCTGGTGGCGGAGCAGGCGATTAAAACGCATGGCCCGGTGCGGGTTGTTCAGCCGGCCGAACTGGATGACGATGGGCTAGTGGTGCCGCTGTGGAACATTGGCGCGCCGGTTATTGGCATGGAGCGCATTGAGAAGGGGGATGAGGGGGTGCGGGCATTGCGGGCGCTGGAGGATTTTCTGGGCAAAAAGGCAGTGGCGATTGCCCCGGTGGAGGTGGGGGGCAGCAACTCGACGATGCCAGTGCGGGCGGCGGCGCTGACGGGGCTACCGCTGGTGGATTGTGACGGGATGGGGCGGGCGTACCCGGAGGTGCAGATGATTACGCCGACGCTGTTTGACATTCCGGCTACGCCCGCGACGCTGGTGGATGCGGCGGGCAACTGCATTGTGCTGCAAACGACGAGTAATTTGCAGACGGAGCGGATTGCGCGGGCGGTTTGTGTGCAGATGGGGGGGCGGGCGGCGATGGCGGGCTACCCGATGACGGGGCGGCAAATTCGGGAGGCGATGATTCCGGGTACGCTGTCGCTGGCGTTAAAAATCGGCCGTTCGCTGCGCCAGGCGCGAGAACGGCACGATGACCCGATTCAGGCGATTTTGGACGTGGCGGGAGGGTTCCGCCTTTTTTCCGGCAAGATTGTCGATGTCTATCGGCGGATTGCCCAGGGGTGGGCGCGGGGACATTTTGACGTGCAGGGGGCGGATGAAACGGTGCGGGTGGATTTTCAGAACGAGTTTTTGCTTGCTCGCACGCTATCGGGGCGGCTGCTTTGCTCGGTGCCAGACCTGATTATGTCGGTGGACAGCCAGACGGGGGAGCCGGTGACGACGGAGAGTTTGCACTATGGTTTTCGGGTGACGCTGCTGGGGATTCCGTGTAACGGCCGTTGGCGCACCCCCGGCGGCATCGCCCTCGGCGGCCCCGGCTACTTTGGCTATGACCAACCCTATCGGCCGGTGGAGACGTTGGTTTCAGAGGGAGAATAGGACGCAGATTTTCCTGATTGACCTGATTTTTGCATGGTTATCATACAAATCAGGAAAATCGGGCCAATCTGCGTCCCATTTTTATTTTTCTTGATCCCAGCGAGTGGGAATGCTGACGTAGGTGCGGCTGGGTTCGGCGTAGGTGTCCATATCGGCCGTTTGGTAGATATAGGTTGTGTCTTGCCCACTGCTGAAGCCGCCGGGGGTGCCGTCCTTGTCCAGGGCGACCAGATTCATGCGGCTAATGTAACGCCCGCCGAGGTCGTTGAGGTCTTCCATCGCCCGAATGCCAGCTTCTTCTACCGACAGCCCCATTTTCATGTAAAAAACGACGCTGTGGGCGGTGGAGGCGCGAATTGCCATTTCGCCCATGCCGGTGCAGGCGGCGGCACCGAATCGGTTGTCGGCGTAGTTGCCTGCGCCAATGATGGGAGAATCGCCGAGACGACCGGGATATTTCCACGCCCAGCCGCTGGTGCTGACCCCGGCACAAATGTCGCCGTGGCTGTCTTTGGCTAAAAAGTTGACGGTGCCGTAGGTACGCTGGGGGTCGGTTGCCAGCTTGACCCATTCGTACAGGTCGTTGCGCTGGGCGAGGGAGTCGAACACTTCCACCGGCATGTCGCGCTTGAGCCGCTGCTCGCGGAAGGCCATGATTTCGTCACGCACCAGTTCGGTGGCGCGTTCATGCCCCATTTCGGCGGCAAACCGTTCGGCACCTTCCCCGGCCAGAAAGACGTGGGGCAGCTTTTCCATGACTTGCCGGGCAACGGTGATGGCATAGATGTAGCCGCGCATGGCACCGACGGCACCGCTTTCGAGCGAACGGCCGTTCATGATACTCGCATCCAGCTCCAACTCCCCCAAAATATTCGGGTAGCTGTTGTACCCCACCGAATGGTCTTCGGGGTTGGCTTCAACCAGGCGAATACCGGCCTCGACCGCAGAAACGGCCGTTCCGCCCGCCTTCAACACATCCATGGCCGCCTGGATTCCAACACGGCCGTTTGAACTTGCAACAACTATCATATTCCTCGTTAAATTTGTAGAGATTGGGGATTGGAGATTGGAGATTGATGAAGGTTCACCAATCTCCAATCTCCAATCTCTAATGGCTTGTTTTTTCCAGGAGATTGTCTGAGAAGTCTGAATAGATGCGCAGATAACACGGATTTGCAGGGATTAAGGCGGATTTTTCCTTTTTTATCTGCGAAAATCCGCTTTGATCCGTGTTATCCGCGCATCCATTTTCTTTTTCCGACAGGCTCTCAGACAAAAACAATACTGTTTAATCTAAAGCGATTTCTGTTATGTTGGCGGGCCCATTTAAGGTAATAACAAAAGCATTCAACACGTCTCGCCCCAAAATGGGTTCGCTGCCTCGTCCAGTAGCCACAGCTTCAACGCCATGTATCGTTTGACTACCAATGCGAACTCGTATTGTATATCTATCCAGTTGCTGAACACCCCCAGCCGTCCCTCGCAAAATCACTGTATCGGCATATTCTGCGCCTACTGCTTCCAACACCTCGCGTGGCAACATGGTTCCATCTGCTCCCGAATCAGCAAAAGCAGACAAAGCAACTGGCTCATATTCAGGATCATAGCCATCTACCGTAATTTCTATTTGCGGTGCGGCTGGGTAATAGGCTTGATCATAATCAAATGTGATGCGGCGCGTCATGGTTGGGTGTAGATACGTGGATGATTAACACGAATTTCAGGCGTGTCATTTATTTCAACTTTGCGCCGCAAGACAACCTGATTGGGAAAATTCTGGCGGACTCGCCTAAGTAAAGCAACGGGATCGGGATCACTATCAACGAGCTGACCGTTTGTGATGGCTACGTATTGGCCGAAATGGCTTTTGACCAGTTGCGGATGAAGCAGTTTGTAAGCAGCTACTTCCTGATTCATTGCACCACGTCGGGGATCAACAGGAAATGGCGCATAGGAACGTACAATCGCGTCCAAGAACAAATCAGAAACATCCCGCTGCATTTTGGCAGCAAGTTTCTCGGCATGGCTATAAACATTGTCAGGAATATTTAACAATATTTGTGTACTCATAGTGGAATTATAACAGCGACAGGCGCAATTTTAGAGCCTTTAAATCTCCAATCTCCAACCTCTAATTACCTTTTTCTTCCATCACCAGCTCCGTGGTAATGTCAATGCACCCTTTGATTGAGCGGGCGACGGGGCAGAAATCGGCGTGAAAATCGTGGACACGAACGGCCGTTTCCCGGTTCTCCGCCGCCACCTTCAAATAATACGTCACATGGATCCGCTTAATCACCAATACCCGCCCATCCTTCTCCACCTCGCCGCGCACATCGCTGGTCAACAGCCCTTCACCCGCCGGAATTTGACGCGCTTCCAGCGCGCCGCCAAACGTCCCGGTCAGTCAGCCACCCGTCGCGGCAATCACATAATCCAGCGTCGTGGCGTGGGGGTTGTGGACCTTCGTATCCACCCCATAATGCGCCGCCACCTCGGAATGAACCCCGAACAGCACCGGCTCTGCCTCCTGCGGCAGATACGCCCGCCGCAGCGGCCCCTTCACCCGTTCAATTCGCACATGCGACGTATAAACAACGTCATCATTCATTTGCACCCTCCTTGTGGTCAACGATTCAGAAGTTCAACTTCTCGGAAGAAGTTGAACTTCTTGCCGCCCGATTACTGGTTACCGTTTACTGATTACTGTTCGCCCGTTCCTGTTCCACCAGCACACGGCGCAAAATTTTGCCGGAAATAGATTTGGGGATTTCGCTAACAAACTCCACCCGCCGAATCTTCTTGTGTGGCGACACCTGCGCCGCCACCCATTCCTGAATTTCTTCGGCGCTGATTTCCTGTTTGGCAACAATAAACGCCTTTGGCACCTCGCCCGCCTCGTCGTCGGGGCTGGGGATGACGGCGACGTCGGCAATGGCGGGATGACCCAGCAGCAACGCTTCTAGTTCGGCCGGCGCTACCTGGAACCCCTTGTACTTGATCAACTCTTTCACCCGGTCTACGATGAAAAAGTCGCCGTCTTCGTCAATATAACCCACGTCACCTGAATGCAGCCATCCTTCGCTGTCAATGGTGGCGGCAGTAGCGGCGGGGTTGTTCAAATATCCTTTCATAATGTTGGGGCCACGCATACAAATTTCGCCCCGTTCGTTCACCCCCACGGCTTCCCCGGTTGCGGTGTCGGCTACCTTGATCTCCATGTTGGGTACGGCCGGCCCCACCGAAGCATATTTCATTGGCTCTTTGACTGGGCAAATATGCGTCACAGGGCTGGTTTCCGTCATCCCATACCCCTGATAAACCGCGCAGCCAATCCGCGCCGCCACCTCTTCCGCCAGTTCTGTACCCAGCGGGGCCGCGCCTGAGTTGAGCGTTTTCAGGGCAGAAAGATCAAATTGCGCCACAACCGGGTGCTTGGCAAGGAAAACGAGAATGGGGGGAACCAAGTTGGCGCGAGTGACCTTGTATTTTTGCATGACTTCCAAAAACTGTGCCGGTTCAAAGCGCGGCACGGTGACAACGGTTGCGCCGCGCACCAGCGTCATGTTCATGATGACAACCATGCCGTAGATGTGGAAAAAGGGCAGCACGCCAACCACGACATCTTCCTCCGTCACAAGGTCAAAATCAGTCATACCTTCCACTTGGACGATGTTGGCAACGATGTTGCGGTGGGTCAGCATAACCCCCTTGGGCAGGCCGGTTGTGCCGCTGGAATAGGGCAGCACAATCAAATCTTCGGCCGGGTCAAAACTAACTGGCGACATCTTGCTGTCGCTGCGGAGCAAAGAGGCAAAGGGGGTGGCACCTTCAGCTTCGCCAAAGACAAAGACTTCCTGGATGCTGGATTTGGCCGCCGCTTCCTGGGCTTTGTCCAAAAACATGGGAATGGTAAGGAGGTATTTGGCGTTAGAGTCGTTGAGCTGGTGGGCTAGTTCGTCGGCGGTATAGAGGGGGTTGGCAGTGGTGACAATGCCACCGGCCAGGGAGACGCCGTGAAAGGCGATGGCGTATTCGGGGATATTGGGGCTGTAGATGGCAAACACATCGCCCTTGCCAAAACCGCGCTGGCTGAGGCTGGCTGCAACGAGGCGAATGGCTCCACCAAGCTGGCCGTAGGTGATAGTGCGCCCGCTGGGGCCATCAATGAGGGCGGCCTTGCTGGCAAAGGGCGCAATACGCTCTAACAGGAATTCGGTGAGGGAGAGATTGGGGATTTCGACATCGGGATAGGGACTCTTAAAGATCATGGTTCCTCCGCACAGGTGGGAATGGATTGATTATGGGTGGTGGAGGATTGGCACAACGGCCGTTTTCCCACCACACCGCGCAAACTATACCCTCCTTTTATCATACCGACTAGTTGCAGTAGTACGAAGGTCACATATGATTCACAGTACCCAATCCTTATACTCCTCTCTGAGCAAGGAGTGACCATTTGTCACCACCAGTGTCTATCATTGTTGTAGTCAATAGGAGTAAGAACACATACAGATGCTGACAAAAAGCAAAGCCCGCACTTTTTTTGCCTGGCTATTTGAACAAAGTCGCCGTTTAGGGAAGGCGGTGACGGGAGCCAGCGAATGGAACGACTGCCTTTGGTGCAACCCCAAAGCAGAGCGATATGTGATGCCAATCAAGTAACGACAAAAGACCTCTCCCAGCGAGAGGTCTTTTTTTGTACAATACCCCTTATGGAATGGAAACAAAAACTAGCCCAACTTGGGTATCAGGCCGAAACTCGGTTTGATGACCTGCGGTACCAGCTTCACAAGCGGCTGGGTGGCACCGAAAAAGTGCAGATTGTGGTTTACCGAGGGCACGGCACGTCAGAAAAGCTGTATCTACGCGGGCGCGTGCTGGAGGACAAAGGCATTTTGCCCGCCAGCGACAATGACACCATGTGGGACAATCTGCTGTCGGTGTATCGCCGTTTTGACAGCGACGAACTGCCCGGTACACTACTGCAAATTCACCTGGCTGACCAGGCTGTGGAAACCGTGACCGATGAAGAAGGGTACTTTTTTCTTGAGCTAACCCCCACGCCACGGCTTGCGCCCGCCCACCACCCCTACACTGCCACCGTAGCCCTGCTGGAGCAGCCAGAGGTGCGGGGTGTAGGCGAAGTGATTGTGCCGCCAGCCAATGCCCAATTTGGGGTGATTAGCGATGTGGACGACACTATCTTGCAAACATTTGCCACCAATTTGCTCAAGGTCGCGCAACTCACCTTTTTGCACAACGCCCGCACGCGGCTGCCCTTTCCCGGCGTAGCGGCGTTTTACCAGGCGTTGCAGCGTGGCGCACGGGGGGATACGAGCAATCCGATTTTCTATGTGTCCAGCAGCCCGTGGAATTTGTATGATTTGCTGACTGATTTTATGGCGTTGAATGAGATTCCGGCCGGCCCCATTTTTCTGCGCGATTTGGGGCTGGATGCTGACAAGCTGTTTGCCAAAGACCATCACACCCACAAGCTGGGGCAAATTCGCCATATTTTGCAAACCCATGCCACGCTGCCGTTTATTTTAATAGGCGACAGCGGCCAGCAAGACCCGGAGATTTACCGGGAGGTGGTGGCGGCGTTTCCGGGGCGCATTGCGGCGATTTATATCCGTGATGTGTCGGAGGCGGAGCGGGATGCCGAGGTGGCACAACTACAGCAAGAGGTGGCAGGGGAGGTACCACTGCTGCTAACGGCCGATAGTTATGCTGCTGCCGAACACGCGGCCACGGCCGGGTTTATCCAGGCGGAGGCGTTGGCGGTCATTGCGGCGGATATTGGAGAAACGGCCGTTATCCCATCACCAACCAAATAAACCTCCCAACCATACCCCCCATGTAGCCGATTGCCCTGAATCCGAAGCAAAAATGCCGGTACGCACCATGTTGCCAGCCAGCACGTACCTGTAAACTGGTCGCCACATCCCCATTTGTTAAAAAATTATAAATAGGTTGTCATCCCCACGTTACCATCCTACAATGTAACCATCCAAAGCGGCTCTTACAATGAACCCATGATTTTCGTCAAGTGAGTAAGCAAGCCTAACGTGCTGGGTAGCCAACTATCCAATAGCGTTGGGTGATGTCTAGTGAACAGGGAGGTTCAAAATGGACGAACATTATGCCAGTGGTCAAATCAAGAAAAATGGTGAAACCAAAGATGAATATTATGAAGACGGTTCGCTGTCGAAAAACGGTGCCAATGGCGATGAGTACCACAAGAACGGCTGGCTAAAGAAAAATGGCGCAACCGGCGACGAGTTTTACGACACCGGTTTGCTAAAAAAGAATGCTAAAGAAGGGATTGAGTATGATGAGAAAGGGTATCCGAAGACGTTTAAGTAGAGGCAGGTCTGCCTAGCAGCCTGTCGGAAAAAGAAAATGGATGCGCGGATAACGCGGATCAGAGCGGATTTTCGCGGATAAAAAAGAAAAAATCCGCGTTTATCCCGATAAATCCGCGTCATCCGCGCATCTATTCTAACTACTCCAACAAGTGCCTAGAGACCATGTGTGTCCCCACATGAAAATATCGCAACAAAAAGTCTGCCTCGGCAAGCTCTCAGTAACTTGCACTTGACCTGTATGAACACAACTGATCCGCATTCATGCGCGTCCCATTCCCCCTAATCTGCACTCCCCGGTGTCGGCAGAGCCGTTAACTGCTGCTCCCACTGCAAGAACCGGTCAATATCCCCCTTAATCCAGCGAATCACATACGCCAAAATCGTCACATCATCAATCAGCCCACCCAAAAAGGCAATGTCAGGGATAAAATCAAGCGGGTTCACAAAATAAACAATCGCCCCCATCGCCAGCGCCAAAGACTGCCATGAAGCCCCCACATACCGCCGTCTGGCACTCGCCTCAATCATCCGCAGCAGTGCCTTAAAATACCCCCACAGCTCACCCAACGACTTATCACCCAACCCCTCTGACTTTCGCAAAGCCGAATTAATCAGGCGCGTCGTCTTTTCCGCATCCTGCACAACCTTATTTGCCTTGTTCGCCGAGCTACGTCCAAACGTTCTATCAGTTGCGTTACTTTGTTTATTAGCCACAGGCCATCTCCTATTACCACAAAATCAGCCCCAAAATACCAGTTCAGGGTTGCAGTCTATATTACGAAATAGGCTATAATCTGCCAAACGTTCATTCAGTAAAGAGAGTAAGAGCTAGTTCTTTTGCCTCGCGCTCTTGCTCTACCATAGACACCCAAAACCTATGATAGTAACGCTCTCCATTATCGCCGCCCTGATTCCCGCCTTGTTCTACGTCATCATTATCTACTGGTTTGACCGCTATGAAAAAGAACCGCTGTGGCTGTTAGCCGCCGCCTTTCTCTGGGGTGCCATCCCCAGCATCTTGATTGCCTCTGTCTTCAACACCTTACTCAGCATCCCTTTCGAGCTACTGGTTGAAGGAGGAACAGCCGAAGCACTCTCGGCGGCTCTTATAGCTCCACCCGTTGAAGAAACCGCCAAGGGGCTGGCACTGCTTGCCATTTTCTTCCTGTGGCGCAACGAAATTGATAGCCCGCTCGATGGCATTATCTATGGCGCGATGGTTGGTATGGGCTTTGCTATGGTCGAGAATGTCTTCTATTTTGTCGAAACCTTTAATTCCGATGGCCTGGAGGCATGGGGGATTAACATCTTTTTTCGCGCCGTTGTGTTTGGCCTCAACCACTCCCTGTTTACTAGCATGTCGGGGCTGGGTATTGCCGTTTCCCGCATGAGCAAAAACACCCTCACCCGCTTTCTGGCTCCTGTCACTGGCTGGTGTCTTGCCATGTTTCTACACTTTGCCCATAACGCCTCGGTCTCCTTTGACGAAGCCCTCTGCTTTCTGGCACTCATCTTTGACTGGGGCGGCGTGCTGCTGATGCTGGGCATCATTGTCTGGTCATTGGTGCAGGAACGAAGCTGGCTGCGGCAATATTTGGCCGAAGAAGTGGCGCAAGGCACCCTCACCGATGAGCAATTTCGGCGCGTCAGCTCTGGCCGCAAACGCACGGCCTTTAATTGGGGACAACTGCGGCAAAATGGCTTTCGCGCCTATCGCCGCGCCGTCGGCTTTCAATATTTGTGTAGCAAGCTTGCTTATCGTAAACACCACCATGAACTATTCCAGGACGAGAAGAGTTTGGCGGACATTGCTGGGTTGCGGGAGCAGTTGGTGGGGCTTGGGCCAACCGTTTTGTAAATTTGTAGGGTGTAGGGAGTGAGGCGTACACCCCACACCCTACACCCCACACCCCACGCTCAACTCATCACGCACAAATCCGCCCGGCCAGCCGCCAAAACGGAATTCACCTCACCCGTGGTTCGCAAATAGCCCCCCACAATGGTTGGCAAGCCTGCTTCATGGCGCACCAGCTCACTGAGTGTGGTCAGGAAACCGGCACCATAGGTAGGTTGCTCATCCACCGTTGTTTGCCCCGCCAGCGGCAGCAGTAAATCTACCCCGCACTCTTTTAACACCTGCGCCATTGCCACCCCTTCCATTTCTTCAATGCCACCCTTTGCCCAATCGGTAATGTTGAGGGCAACCGCCAACGGCCGTTCCTGCGGCCACACACCCCGCACCGCCGCCAGCACCGCCAGCGGAAAGCGCATCCGGTTCTCCAGCGACCCGCCATAGGCATCGCTCCGCTTGTTGCTGAGCGGCGACAAAAAGCTGCCGAGCAGATAGCCGTGGCCCATGTTGAGATTGGGCGCACATTCTTTAGCAACAAATCATTCGTCATTTTCTTTTTAAGTGTCGGCATAGATTCCCGCCTGCGCGAAGCCTGCCCTCACGAAAGTGGGGGAATGACAACTCTTTTTTGTGCCTATCGCCAGGAGACCTGTACAGTTACTTTCCTTTTAAATAGGACGCAGACAAACACGGACGAGGGAACTCAGCCGACTGCGGGCAGTCGGCTGAGTTCATCTACCATGCTATCCCCCCGCCATTGTCCCAACATTTCGTTCCTGCCCAGCTTGCCCATTCTGCCCAATTGCGGCACTATTGCCTGATGGTCATCAAAAAGCTTTGGTTTGTTGTTGTGCTATTGCTGGTTGGTTGTGAGGCAGAGAGGGGAGAAACGGCCGTTTTCCCCACACCACTCCCACCCGCCACCACCATCCCCCTAATCCCCACCCCACCCCCCACCCTCACCCCTGTTCCGCCGCCTCCCAGCTCCCTCGCCCCCACACCCACACCCACGACTCCCCCACTCCCTTCCCCCACCACGCCAGCCACCCCCCATCCCATCTTCCCCTACACCATCGCCGGGCTGCGGGCCGATCACTATCCTGGCGGCAGCATTCGCCTGCGGCGCGTGGTGGCCGAGCAGCCCGGCTTCACCCAAGCCTACATTGATTATCTCAGCGATGGTCTGACCATCACGGGCATGATGCACACGCCCAGCGGCGCGGGGCCGTTTCCCGTGGTCATTTTGCTCCACGGCTACATTGACCGCGACGAATATTGGGCGGGTGCCGACACCTGGCAAATGGCGGAGCTGTTGGCGCAAAACGGCTATATTGCTATCGCCCCCGACTTGCGCACCTGGGGAGAGTCTGACAGTGGGGTGAGTTTGTTCCACACGGGGCTGGTGCGCGACGTGGTGAATTTGATCAGCAGCTTGCCGTCGCTGCCGCAGGCGGATGCGGAGCGGGTGGGGCTGTGGGGCCACAGCATGGGGGGTGGGGTGGCAACTAAGGTGCTGCTGGTGGATGAGCGGGTGAAAACGGCCGTTCTCTACGCACCCAACAGCGCCGACGATGCCGACTTAATCGGCCGTTGGGGGCCAGGCTGCCTGCCGGGGCAGTCCGAAGCGGCAGGGGACAAATGTAACCCCGGCGACTTCATTCCCGCCGATTTGCCGCCCGCGCTGGTAGCTGCCTACCTCAGCGCCGCCGCCGACCCCGTTTTACTGCGCCAAATTGCCCCCATCTACCATTTGGACTTCCTCACTGCCCCGCTGCAAATCCATATCGGCCTGGCCGATGGCGCGGCGCTGGAGCAAACGCCGCCGGAGTGGGCAGAAAAGCTGTATGGGGCACTGCAAGCGGCCGGCAAGGAAGCCACCTATTTCACCTACCCTGACCAAGGCCACTTTTTCCTCGGCGAAAGCTGGCAGCTTTTCACCAGCCGCGCCCTGACCCACTTTGCCGAACAGTTGCGCTAGGGGCCAGTGGGAAAAAGAAAATGGGCACGGAAATAACGCAGAATTGTAGGGGCGGGATGGCGCGGGTTTACGTTGGCAGAAAACAAAAACGCCCTCTCCACGCCGTCTCGCCCTGGGCCTGTGCCATCCACGGCGCAAGAAGGGCGAGACGACCGGGAAAGGAGGCCAGCGGCGTTGCCAGCGTTAACCCCGGTCATCTAGCCCCTACGTTGCAACACATTGCCCGCCCCGACACCACGATTGTGTTATATAATGGGGTGGTCTTGTTGGTTATTGGGATGGCAAATGGGTAAACGAATTCAGTTTGTCTCCTCCTCGTGAACATGATAGTTATTCCACCAGAAATTCAAACAGCGATTGGGCAGGCGGTTGGCTGGTTATGGGCAGGGTATGGGCAGAAGGTGATTGAACAGGGGACTACTTTTGCCAAGAACCAAGCGCAGTGGCGGCTGGGCATTGAAAAATATTACACCAGCCTTTATGGAAAGGTGGGGTTTGTGCTGATTCTGGGGCGGCGCGAGGCGGAGCCGCTGGAAAATGTCTTTACCCACGTCAACGTGCTGGACAGGTTGAGCGCGGAGCGACGCTATACGATTGAACGACTGACGGAAGAAGCCGCCCCGCGTGACTTTGCCTGGCACGAACGAGTAAAGCGGCTGAGCGGGAATGCGGCGGTGGCGGAATACCCCAAGCTCTTTGTGTTGGGCAAGCCGGGGGCGGGCAAGACGACGTTTCTCAAATACACGGCGCTGCGCGCCATTCGGCATGAGATTAAAAAGGTGCCGATTTTTGTCTCGCTCAAGGAGCTGTCGGATTCGGGCAAGGGGCTGCTGGAGTTTATTGTCCACCAGTTTGACGTGCATCGTTTCCCCAACCCGGCGCCGTTTGTGGCGGATTTGCTGAAGGATGGGGAGGGGCTGCTGCTGTTTGACGGGCTGGATGAGGTGAATTTGGAGGGGGAGCGGCGGGCGACGCTAATTGCCCAACTGAATGATTTTGTTTACCAGTACAGCGACTGCCCGATGCTGCTGACCTGCCGCGTCGCCGCCACCGACTACTCTTTTACCCAGTTTGAGTATGTGGAGATGGCTGATTTTGATACGGAGCAGATGGGACGTTATGTTGACCATTGGTTTGTGGGCAATGAGACGAAGCGGAAAAGCTGCCGCCGGGCGTTGCTGGAGGAGGAAAGCAACAAAGCTGTGCGGGAACTGGCGCAGGTGCCGCTGCTGCTGTCGCTGCTTTGTTTGGTCTATGATGAGCGCAACGAGTTCCCGCCCAACCGGGATGAGATTTATGAGGAGGCGCTGCGGGCACTGCTGCTGAAGTGGGATGCCAGCCGCAACATTACCCGCGACACGGTTTATAAGGAGCTTTCCTACAAGCACAGGCTGCGGCTGCTGACTTATGTGGCCGCCGATACCTTTGAGAAGGGGGAATATTTTTTGCCGGAGAAGCGGGTGGTGGGGCTGCTGGAGGAATATTTGGGGCGGGTGCCGGGCATTGCCGAGCCGGACGGGGAGAAGGTGCTGGCGGCGATGGAGGCGCAGCACGGGATTTTTGTGGAGCGGGCGCACCGCATCCACTCTTTTTCCCACCTGACGCTGCAGGAATATTTGACGGCGCGCTATATTGTGGACAATGAGGCGCGGGGGACGCTGCCCCGGCTGATGGGGCACGTGGGGGACAAACGGTGGCGGGAGGTGTTTTTGCTGACGGCGGGGATGTTGGATGATGCCACCGAATTTTGCACGCTGTTTGCGGCGGCTTTAAACCAGATGGTGGCCGGGGAAGACGAGATTGGGCAGTTGCTGCAATGGGGTGTGGCGAAAAGCAGGCAGGTGCTGGGGGCTGCCAAGCCCCCAGCCCTGCGTGCTTTTTACCTTTACATCTTCGCCCTCGCCCGCGACCTAGACCTCGCCCTCGCCCTCGCCCTCGACCGCGACCTCGACCGCGCCCTCGCCCGCGACCTCGCCCGCGCCCTCGCCCTCGACCTCGCCCTCGACCGCGCCCTCGCCCTCGACCGCGCCCGCGCCCTCGACCTCGACCGCGCCCTCGCCCTCGACCTCGCCCTCGACCGCGCCCTCGCCCTCGCCCTCACCCGCGCCCGCGACCGCGCCCTCGCCCTCGCCCGCGACCTCGCCCTCGCCCTCGCCCGCGACCTCGCCCTCGCCCTTCAAAAGGCTATACGCAATGTGGTTGAGACAAGTCAGAAAATGGGGCTGACTGCGCTGGCCGAGGCGGTTGAGCAATTGGCGGTTCCCGATGTTGAGGCACCCCGTGAAGCGTGGCAGCAGTTTTACCATCAGCTACAGCAGCTCAGCATCCAGCAGCGCGACATTGGGCATGAGTGGCCGCTGTCGCCAGCCCAAACGAAACTATATCGGCGTTATTTGGAGGCCACGAAGCTGTTTGTGGATTGTTTGCAACTGGCAACCCTGCCGGATCGGGAGGCGTTTGAAAACCAACTGTTGCTGCCCCCCAACGCCGGGTAGGGGGGGATGGCGCGACATGACGCTGGTGGGAACCAACGGCCGTTTTTCCGCGCCATCTCCCCCCTCTCTACTTCCCTGTCATCACACACAAATCAGCTCGGCCAGCCGCCAAAATCGAATTGACCTCACCCGTCGTTTGCAAATAGCCGCCCACCATGGTTGGCAAACCCGCCTCATGGCGCACCAGCTCGCTGAGCGAGGTGAGAAAGCCCGCGCCATAGCTGGGCTGTTCATCCACCGTCGTTTGCCCCGCCAGCGGCAGCAGCAAATCTACCCCGTGGGCTTTTAACACCCGCGCCATTGCCACCCCTTCCATCTCTTCAATGCCACCCTTTGCCCAATCGGTGACGTTGAGGGCAACCGCCAACGGCCGTTCCTGCGGCCACACACCCCGCACCGCCGCCAGCACCGCCAGCGGAAAGCGCATCCGGTTCTCCAGCGACCCGCCATAGGCATCGCTCCGCTTGTTGCTGAGGGGGGACAAAAAGCTGCCGAGCAGGTAGCCGTGGCCCATGTTGAGCAGGAGCATATCCACCCCGGCAGCGGCAGCACGCGCGGCGGCCTGGGCAAAAACGGCCGTTATTTCCCCCATCCCCACCTCATCCACCATCTCCGGCTGCTGGCTCGTTGGCGTATAGGCAATGGGCGACGGTGCCACCAGCGGCCATGCTCCGAGCGGCCATGCCCCCCGTTGCAGCGGAATATCCAGCCCACGCCGCCGGGGTCGGGTCGCTCCGCGCCGTCCGGCGTGGTTAAGCTGCACGCACAGTTTGGCCTTTGTTTGGCTGTGCAGCGCGTCGGCCACCTGCGCCCAGGCAGCCTGGGCCGCGTCGCTGTACAAGCCGGGGTCGTCGGGGGTGATGCGGGCGTTGGCAGAAACGGCCGTTTCCCCCGAAACCAGCAGCCCCACCCCACCTTGCGCCTGTTCCACCAGCTCCGCAATCGCCGCCGGGGTCAGCACGCCGTCGCTGGCCGCCCCAGTCAGCGCAGGCTGCACCGCCACCCGATTGGGCAGGGTCATCCCGCGCAGCGTGTAGGGGTTGAAGAGAGGGGGTGGGGCCAGAGAAACGGCCGTTTTTCCCGTCCCCACCCCTGAAAAATCCATATCCACCCTGTCAATGTAATACGGGTCGCGCACCCGCAAATTGTCATACGTAATCCGCCCACTTCGCGTCAGCAAATTGCTCGTAAACGATAGTGGATCCAAGTGCGTATAGCGGCGCATATTTTCAAAATAAGTCTGGCTCACCAGCGCCGCCGCCTGCAACGACTCCACACGCGGCCGGCGCTCCATCTCATACAGCCGCAACGCCGTCTCCAAATCATCATTGGCAATAAACGAATTAACCAGCGCCACCGCCCCATCCATTGCCAGCTTGGTGCCAGAGCCAATGGAAAAGTGGGCCGTGTGCGCCGCGTCCCCCAGCAAAATGATGTTTTTGTGCCGCCACGTCTTACACCGCACCTCATTAAAATTGAGCCACGACGATTTGTTTGACAACAGCTTGCGCCCGCGCAAATCCTGGGCAAACAACGCTTCGCAATACGCCACGCTGGTCGCCTCGTCGGTCGTGTCCAGCCCCGCCCGCCGCCACACATCTTCCTCACACTCCACAATAAAGGTGCTGCGCGTGCCGTCAAACGGGTAAGCGTGCGCCTGAAACAGCCCATGCTCGTTTTCGCGGAAGTAAAAGGTGAACGCATCCAGCACCATGTTGGTGCCAAACCAGATATATTTGGCCGCCCCCCGCGTCATCGTCGGCTGGAATTTGTCGGCAAAGGCGTTGCGAATCTTGCTGTTCACCCCGTCGGCGGCAATCACCAGATCGTAATCGGGAAAAATGGAGAGATCATCAAACTCGGTGTCAAAGGTCAGCCGCACGCCCAGCTCCCGGCACCGCTCTTGCAGCAGTTGCAGCAACTTCTTGCGGTACATCCCGGCAAAGCTGTGGCCTTCGCAGCGCACCACGGCATCGCGGTAACAGGTGTCAATGGCTGTCCAAATGACAAAGCTGTCGGTAATTTGCTGGTACGTTTTGCTATCGGCCTCACGGTAAACGTTGAGGGTGCGGTCAGAAAAAACGACTCCCCAGCCATAGGTTGCCCCCGCCGGGTTGCGTTCAATCACCTGAATATCAAGAGAAGGGTTTGCTTTCTTCAGCAGCAGACTGGCATACAATCCACCCGGCCCGCCGCCAACGGTTAAGATTTTCATAGGGTTGAGAAAATGGAGATTGGGGATTGGGGATTGGAGATTGGGTTCTGTTGACATCTCAGAATTTGAACCGCAGAGTACGCAAAGGGCGCAGAGGAAAAGAAGAAAACAAGGTGAATCTCTGCGATCTTTGCGCCCTCTGCGGTGAAATTTGCTTCTTTATTACCAAATGTCAGCAGAATCGGGTCAATCTCCAATCTCCAATCTCCAATCAGCCAATAACATCCGCCAGCCGCTGCAGTTGCTCCAGGCTGGGGGCGGTGGGAAAGAGAATCAGCTCGTCGCAGCCTGCTTCGGCGTAGCCGCGAATGAATTGGTGAACGGCCTGGGGGGTGGTCAGCAGCCCCTGAGCAATGCGTTCGGCAAAGGGGCCGGTAAAGGCGTAGTAGTCGCGCAAATAGTCGGCTCCGGCTTCGGCCAAAGCGGTATCGCCCAGCGCATAGTAGCCCATGCCCCACAGCTTTGGTTTGCCGGGGCGGCCGGCCGCCTGCCACGCCGACACCGCTTTTTCGGCTATGCCGGCAAAAATGCGGGGGGGGCCGCCGCCGTGCATATAGCCGTCGGTGTAACGCGCTACACGGCTAAAGGTGACATCGGTTGTGCCACCAACAAGCAGTTCGGGGCCGTCGGGCTGGCCGGTGCGGGGGCCAATGGCTTCATTTTCCCAATGGGTTCGCAAATCGGCCAACTGCTGGGTGATGATGCGGCCGCGCTGGTTGTAGGGAACGGCCGTTACCTCATAATCATCCCGCCGCGCCCCAATGGCAATACCCAGGGTTAAACGGCCGTTTGACAACCCATCAATCGTCAGCGCCGTTTTGGCAAGAACGGCCGTATTTCGCAGCGGGCTAATCACAATCATCGTCGCCAGCCGAATCCGCTCCGTTACCGCCGCCGCCGCCGCCAGCGTCGTCAGCGGCTCATAACTGTCATACAACATCCGGTCAAAAACAGCCAGGCTCGAAAATGGCCCAGCATCCGCCTGCCGCGCCCACGCCAGCAGCAACCTGCCATCAGCACCACGCAGCGTATTTGGAAGACCAACACCTACATTCACGGGGAAACTCCTTGTGGGAAACAATAATCAGTAATCGGTAATCAGTAATCAGTACCGATTACTGATTATTGTACTTCGCTCCCGCCACTGGTCAATCAATGGCAACTGTGCTACCATTCCATCCCGGTTTGGGCAGGGAAAACCCTGCTGCCAAAGGTAGTAAGCAATGTTTAACCGGGACAAAGCCCATCTCAACCTACCCTTCCGAAGCCATATTCATGGCTCGGTCGCCCATTTATATTAACTTTTTCAGCCCGATCAAATGATCGGGCTTTTTTTTGTCAAAAAATGGGACGCAGATTTACCTGCACGCGAAGCAATCGTAAAACAACATTTACCTGCTTAATAATCAAAATCAGGAAAATCAGGCAAATCTGCGTCCTATTAAGGAAAAACCGATGACCGAAACCATCCGACTCCCCGGCCTGGCCGATGTTCATACCCATTTGCGGGTGCCGGGCGGGGAACACAAGGAAGATTTTCAGACGGGAACGGCCGCTGCCCTTGCTGGCGGCATCACCACCGTCCTCGCCATGCCCAACACCACGCCGCCGCTGGCAACCGAAGCCGCCATTGTCGCCGCCTACCAGCAGGCGCAGGCCGACAGCCGCTGCCAGCTTGGGCTGTTTGCCGGAGCCAGCCCCGCCCACGTGGACGAACTGCCCCGGCTGGCTCCCTACGCCGTCGCCCTCAAAATTTACCTCAACGACACCTTTGGCACGCTGCGGGTGGAGGATGTGCCGACGCTGCGGGCCTGTTTCCAAAGCTGGCCGCTGGACAAACCAATTGCGATGCACGCCGAAAAGCAGAGTGTGGCGGTGGGGATTGGCCTGGCGGCGACGTATAACCGCCACGTCCATTTTTGCCACATTAGCCGCCGCGAGGAGATTGAGCTGATTGCCGATGCCAAGATGCGGGGGCTGCCGGTGACGTGTGAGGTCACGCCCCACCATCTGTTTATGGACGTTAATGATGCGGCGCGGCTGGGGCCGCTGGCCGATATGCGGCCGCTGCTGGGCACGCCGGACGATGTGGCGGCGCTGTGGGCGCATCTGAACGACACGGTGGACTGCATTGCCACGGACCACGCGCCGCACACGCTGGCGGAGAAGCGGTCGGCCACGCCGCCGCCGGGGATTGTGGGGCTGGAAACGTCGCTGGGGTTGCTGTTAACGGCCGTTTCCCACAACCGCCTCACCCTCGACCGCCTCATCGAACTGATGGCAACCGCCCCCCGCCGCCTCTACCACCTGCCCGAACAGCCCGACACCTGGGTAGACGTGGCGTTAGAGCCAACGATGATCCGCAATGAGAGCCTGTTTACCAAGTGCGGCTGGACCCCGTTTGACGGGGTGGAAGTGGCCGGGCGGGTGGAGCGGGTAACGCTGTATGGGCAGGTTGTGTATGAAAACGGCCGTTTGCTGGCGCAGCCCGGCAGCGGTGATGTCATTCCAATATTGGGAGATTTAGAGATTGAGAAACTAAGAGATTAAGAGACAGGGAGATTATAGTCTCCTAATCTCTCAGTCTCTTAGTCTCTCCCTTGATAGAGGAGATTTTTAATATGAAGGCAACCGATTTAAAACCACTGTTTGATTTTACGACGATGGGGGAAACGGCCGTTAATGGTTCCCGCGCCAACGGCCTCACCGGCCAGGACATTTTATCCGTTGACCAATTCGACCGCGAAACGCTGCAATACATCTTTGCCCGCGCCCGCGAAATGCGCGAAATGGTCAGCCGCGTCCACGGCAGCGACCTGCTCAAAGGCCACGTACTGGCCTGTCTGTTTTACGAACCTAGCACCCGCACCAGCTCCAGCTTTATTGCCGCCATGGAACGGCTCGGCGGGTCGGTGATTCCCATCACCCAGGGGGTGCAGTTTAGCTCCGTCAGCAAGGGCGAAACCCTGGCCGACACCATCCGCACCCTGGAGCAATATTCTGATGCGATTGTGCTGCGCCACCCTGAGATTGGCTCCGCCAGGGAAGCGGCCAGCTATGCCAGCATCCCCGTTCTGAACGCGGGCGACGGCCCCGGCGAACACCCCACCCAGGCCCTGCTCGACCTCTTCACCATCCGTGAGGAGCTGGGGCGGGTTGACGGGCTAAAGGTAGCGATGGTGGGCGACCTGCGCTTTGGCCGCACCGTCCACTCGCTCACCAAGCTGCTGCTGCAATATGACGTGAAGCTGCGCTTTGTTTCGCCCGAAATGCTGCGGCTGCCGTTAAAAATCATGAATGAGGTGATTGACAAAGGGGTGGAGGTGCGTGAAACCCACGACGTGGCCGACGTGATTGAAAACGCCGACGTGCTGTATGTCACCCGCGTGCAAAAAGAGCGTTTTTCTGATTTGGCGCAATATGAAGAGGTGAAGAATTATTACAACATCACGCCGGAGCTGATGCAACGCGCCAAAGAAAAGATGGTGGTGATGCACCCGCTGCCCCGCGTGGGCGAAATCCACCCCGACGTGGACAAAGACCCCCGCGCCGCCTACTTCCGCCAGGTGCAAAACGGGATGTATATCCGCATGGCGCTGCTGGCGGCCGTTTTGGGGAAGGCGTAAGCATGTTGTGTGTGGGGCGTATGGTGTACGCCCCACACCCCGGCAAGCTATCGGGTTGGGTCGCCTACCAGGCAAATGCTTTCGGTGGCCTGCAAATTGCCCGCTTTGCGCTCGTCCAGCACCACCATGTCGGTGTAGATGTCGAGGTAGGCGGCAATGCGCTGGGTGAGGGATTGCTGCCAGGCGGCTACGCGCTGCCGCTGCAAGGTGTCGGAGGTCAGCGTCAAAAATTGGCGTTGCAACAGCCAGACGGTTTGCAGGGCGGCGGCCAGGATGAGGGCGTAGAAGCGAATGACCTGCCGCGCCAAAATTGGCTCGGAGTCGAGGTGGCGTTCTTTGGCCAGGGCGCAGGTGCGGGGCAGGTTAAAGAGCATATCGTGGGCTTGCTCGGCGGGAATTTGCAGGATGGTTGCCAGCACATCGGACAGGGCGTTTAAACGGCCGTTAATCAACACCGGCAGATCTTTCCACTCAGCCGGGTTGGCCGTGCGCACATCCGTCCGTGCCAGCAAATCATAATCTTCCAGAACCGCCAGCGCCTGAATCAATGCCCCGTCAAAGGGAAGCAAGTTCATGTCCGCTACGTTGAGGCTGACCGCCCGCGAGGGGTCTAATACCAGCGGCACATCTTCGGCAAAGCGGAAGCCAGCACCGGTGGCTGGCACGTGAGCGCGGAACAGATCGCGCTCTAGCTGGCGTTCCAGGACTTCGGCAGCGGGATTGGGGGCGGTTAGCAGCTCCAAATGGGTGCTGTCACTGCCGTTTACCCAGTAAGCGACCCCTTTTTGATTGCCAATCTGGGCGTATAAACGGCCGTTTAACTCCCCCGGAAACGGCAGCCGAAAGTGAAGTTGGTTGGCCTGTTGCTCCCGCTGGTTCAGCCAGTCGCAAAACGCCTCGGCATCCATTGCCCGCGTTCCCACCACCGGCCGCGTCGCCTGCCCCTTGGGGAATTGATACGCCAGCCAGTGATCCGGCTGGGTATAACGGCCATGCGCCTGCATGGCATCCACAAACAGTTGGTATTCGGCGTGCGTTACCAGCACCCCACCCTCAACGGCCGATAAATCTGCCCGTTGGAAGCGGGTAAACAGCATGAGTTCGGCCAAAAGCTGCTGCTGCAAACCATTGCTATCGCTGGCGTTGTGCCACAGCAGCCGGGGAATATTTTCAATCAGCTTGGGCGAAATATCGGCAACGGTTTGCAGCGTGTCTTTCACCAGATGCAGCCGCTCCACGGTGGGCTGTGTGGAAGTCAGGCAGCGAGCAATCAGCTTTTCGGGAAGCTGCTCCTGGGCATAAAAACGAATGGTGTCGTGCCACCAGCGGTCATCCAGCCGGTTCCAAAGCTGTTTTTCATACCCATTGGCGCGAATGTAAAAGGCGGCCAGGTAGGATTGCAACAGAGCATGGGAAAAACGGGTCAGCCCAATGGCCGTGCGCACCATCAGCCCTTTGTTGAAAACCCAATCTTCGGTTTCGCCCACCAGCCGCACCAACTCTTCGTCGGTCACATACACTTTGCGCTGCCGCATCATTTCGTAGGCTAACTGCGCTAGGGTGTAACGGCGCAAATAGGCATCCAGCACTTGCGCTATTGGGTCATACTGCCAGCCGTCCACAAGCTGCTGGGCGCAAAATTCAGCCAGTAAGGTTTGTTCGGTAGCGGGTAACGGCCGTTCCTGCTGCTGCAACTGCGTCAAAAGTGTTAGCAAAAAAGGATGCGAAGCTAAATTCGGCAACTGCTGTAACCATTGCTCCCCATCCGGCAGACCCCACTGCTGCACAAACGCCTGCTGCTGCGCCAGCGAAAACGGCTGTAGTGCCAGCGTCGTCCACGCGGTCAACTGGTCGCTGTTGCCCACATAAGGGCGCGTTGTTGCCACAAACTGATTTTTTCTAAACAGTGCCGCCTGGTCATCCAACCAGCTTAGAAAGAGCATCCACGCTTCGGGGTTGACAATTTCATCCAGCCCATCAAACAGCAGCACAAAACGGCCGTTTTGCAACTGCTCCGTGAGCCAGGGTGTTTCCACCGCGAAACCCGTCAACCGCATCTGCTCCTGCACCAACTGCACCAGGGTGCGATCCGGCTGCCGCAGCAAGGTTTCAGCCAACGGCTGCACCACCAGCAACATTGGCAGCCTCACCTTGGGGTCACCCAGGCCATCGTGCGCCATTTGCCAGGCCACATGCCGCAGTAGGGTCGTCTTGCCCATCCCCGGCTCGCCGGTAATCAACAAATTGTGCTTAAGGATGCGGTCGTTTTCCAAAAACTTGGGTAAAGTGTGGGGTTTGTTGCGCAGCCAGCGGGGCAGCTTGCGCCGAATCATCGTTGGGCCACGCTGGTAGCTGAGCAAGGGTTCGACAAAAGAGGTGTGAAACGGCCGTTGTGTAAACCCATTGAGCGGTAATTGCCCCACATAATCCATGACCCACTCACGATATTGGACAAAATCACTGGAGCGCAAATTTTCCAGCTCAATATCAAACCGCGCCACAGTGGGCTGCAGCACCTTTCGTTTTATTTTTCGCCACGTTTGTTTGGCTGAAGCAGCAGAAGAAGACATACGCCATTACTCCATCCACGCACGGGTTAGATATTCAATACGCTTTCGTTTGGCTCTCCTCGGGATATATTTACCGGGTTGCTGGCTACTCGTGTTGTACCCGTGCGTGAAAGTTCGGATCGTCTTTAGTGTGCGCTATGCGGCTTAAGAACTTGCTTAAGGTTAGGAGGATGGGCGGCAATCAGGCACGGCTATCCTCATCAAGATCATAAAGTTACATTTTCTTACTTGCAGGTCGCAAGTGGCAGGTGGCAAGTCTAGCCAGCAAACAAGACTTGCTACCTGTCACTTGCTACTTGTAGCCGACAAACAAAATGTCAGTTTATGACCGTTGGCGGTATAACGGGCTGCAGGAGAATTTTACGCACGCCGGGCTGGGCGGCATGGGTGAAGGCGGTTAATGCCTCGGTAAGGGGGTACGTGGCTTCGATGAGGGGCTTGGTGGCAATGGCGTGGTTTGCCAGCAGCCGCAGGGCGGGGGCAAAGGGACCGCAGCGTGACCCCACGACCTTGATTTCGCTTACTACCAGCTTGGTTAAATCAATGCACGGCCGGCCGTGAAAGGTGCTTTTGAGGATGATCGTGCCTTGGGGCCGCACCAGCCGCAATGCCTGAGCAAAGCCGGCTTCGTTGCCGGTAACTTCGGCCACCAGCCCAAAGCTGGCATCGGGCAGATCGCCGGCCAGGGCGGTTGCCAGTCCCAGTTGGGCGGGCAAGGCCAGAGAGGATTGGCTGCGCCCCAGCATGACGACATCGTTGCCTGTGAGTGCCAGCACTTGCCCCACCAGCAGCCCCAGCCGGCCGGGGCCAATAACGGCCGTTTTTTCCCCTGGCCGCACCACCACCTGCTCCCGAATCCGCAGTGCCGCCGCCAACGGCTCGGTAAAGACCGCCGCCTCGTCGGCCACGCCAGCGGGAACTTCGTGCAGGTTGGCAAGGGGCAGGGTCACATAGTCAGCAAACGCGCCATCGTGGCTGTGAATGCCCACTGCCTGCCGATTGGGGCAATGTTCGGGGCCGTCCTGACGACAGGTGGGGCAATGGCCGCAGCCGATGTTGATGGAGCCGACCACGGAACGGCCGTTCCACCGCGCCTGCTCTGCCTCCGACCCATTAACCGCCACCACCTCAGCCACAAACTCATGCCCCAGCACCCCCGTAAACCCGGCATACCCCTTCACCAGCTCCAAATCGGTGGCGCAAATACCAGCCAGCCGCACCCGCAGCAACGCCTCACCCGGCTGCGCTACCGGCATGGGGTAATCGGTGCGAACGGTCACAGTTCCATTTTCTAAATAAACAGCGTGCATCGGGGATTGGCGATTAGAGATTAGGAGATTGGGGATTCTCCAATCTCTAATCTCTACTCATTCTTGGGCTTATTAACGGCCGTAAAACGCCACTCAATCGCCTGCCCATTGACCACCACCTGCACCTCATACTCGGTTCCCGGCACCAGAGGGTTGCGCGGCATCAGCACAATCGCGTCCCGACTATCCAGAATCTGCCGGCCAATGCGCTGCTGCGTCTCATCCGGGTTCACATAGCTTGTCTCGTCAAAAAGACAGTGCGGCACGTCTATGCCGTTGGCCTTGATGGTGTGAGCAGAAACACGTGGCTTCTCCGACCCGCTGCCAATTTGCACCACAATCGGCGCTCCAACTGGTTCAGGATAGTTTGGATAACCCGCACAGCTTGTCTTTGGGTTGGGATATTCAAACAAGCTATGGCGGATCACCCACGTCTCCCCGCCGTCCTGGGGAAACAAAATCGGGTAAGCCACCGAGCTGCTGTTGCGCCTAACGCCACGCAGCACGTCCAACGCGGCTGTCATGTTGTAGGTATTGCCCGTACTCCGCTGGACACCAAACCCAACTTCCTGCAATTTCGGGTCAATAATGGGAATGAGGTGGAAGGGAGCAGAAATCCAATACTCAATGGCCCACTCATCGGGCGCGGTGGCAACCTGGCTGGCAGCCAAATTGCTTTTCCGGGCAGCGGTATCTCCCTCAGTGCTGAACCACTCGCTTTCCTCGCGTTCAAAATGGGTTAGCTGGCTGGTGTTGATCATATAGCGGGTGTGGCTGCTGCCGCCAAATGAGTAATCCTGGTTTTCGATCAGATCGGGCAAGCCAGCTAAATGGCGGAAATAGTTGAGGTAGATAAGCCAGCCAGGTTGGTCAACGGTTGGCTCTGGCAGGGGGGTGGGCGTTATGGTTGGTTCGGGGGTGGGGGACGAGGTTGCTGTCGCTGTTGCTTCAAGGGTGGCTGTGGCTTCGGGGGTGGGGGTGTTGGGCATGGGTGTTGCCGTTACCACCACTGTTGTAATGACTGTGACTTCAACTGGCACAGGCACATTGGTAACTGCGGCGATGTCTGCGGCGTCGGCAGTGGCGGTCACGATGAGGATCTGGGGGGTTACTTGGTTTGTTTCCCCAGATGTGGGCGCGTTGTTGCAAGCAACGGCCGTTAATAACACAAAAAAGTAAATGAACACGCCCACTACCCGTGCCCGCGTCAAGAATGAAAGTCCCATATACACACGTTCCTTATGGTGCAGCGAGGCTCTGCCCAACAAAGTTAGTATAAGGCTTTTTATGTAATCTGACTAGGGGACAGTCGGTGTCGGTGTTGCCGGATTATCCGGGGTGGTAGTGGGTGGTATGGGCGTGGCGGGCAGCCATTGTTGCAGCAGGGCATCGAGTTCGGTCAGGAGAGAAACGGCCGTTTTTCCCGGCCAACTGCCATCCACCACCCCATCCGCGCCGCGCACCAGCAGTTGATGCTGCCCCGGTGCCGCATCGCCAAAGCTGGTCAGACCCGGCTGTAGCTCCCCCGATACCAGCAAGCTGTTGACCAGCCCCATCGTTTGCGAGATGGGCAAGGTGGCTGTAATCACGCTGGCGGCTTCAACCACCACACCGCCATCGGCAAACAACGTCAGATTTACCCCGTCGGCGCGGCGGTAATCGAGCAGGGCGGCCAGCGACAGCCGCGCCGGGGGGCGTTCTGGCCCATCCAGCCCGGCCAGCCGGGGGGCAATAGCGGTGTCCAAGGCCAGATAGAGCGTTTGCAGGGTGTTGGGCAAAGCAAATTCGGGGCAAAGCAGTTGAATGGCTCGGTCATAGAGCCAGAGGGTTTCCGGGGCAAGGCCACCGGCACACGCCACTTCATAAACGGGAGCCAGTTCGGTGTTTTGCAGCCGTTCCGCAGCGGCCAGCAGGGATGAATCTGCAGTGGTGGGCGGGGGGATTTGGTTGTCGGTGGCGAGGTATGCCCACAAACGGCCGTTTTCATCCACCGCCACCGTATGCCCCGGCGCATAGGGCGACGGGGCGCGGTGCAGCCCGGCAACTGTGCCTGGTGGGAAATGGGGGCCTAGTACGCCGCTAAAATAACGCTCGACACTTGCCAAAAGCTGCACATCCTGGAGCCAGCCGCTGCCGCTGCGCCCTTCCTCCGGCAAGCTGTAGCTAAAGGCGACACACGCCTCGCACCCTTCCGGCAGCGGAGCCAGGGCAAGCGTGGGCAGCACTTGGCGCAAATCGGCTACGACATGCCCTTCACCGCTGCGCTGCAAAATCAGCCCCGTGGCTTCGTCGGCCACAATGACCGTCCCCCCCAGCTTGCCCTCCAGCCGCCTGTCCAGCCCAATGGCGGGGATGGCAAGGCGTAACTCAACGACGGTTTGGGCGAAGGCGATGGGGGTGGGGGTGGGGGTAGCGGCAGTAGTGGGGAGTGGGGTGTGGGGTGTGGGGTGTTGGGTGTTGGCGGGAATAGGGGTGAAGGTAGGAGGCAGGGTGATGGGCTGTGGGGCGGAGGAAACGGCCGTTTCGCTGCTGCTGGCAATCGTCGGGGGTGCTACGGCCGGCTGGCTGCATGCCGTTAGTAGAATCAGCAGCAGGATGATGGTGGAAAAACGGATCACGAATCCGGTAATCGGTAATCAGTAACCAGTAACCAGTAATCAGTGACTGATTACCGATTACTGATTACCGATTACTGAAAACTATGCCTTCAGGAAAGGAATTTCGTTCTTTTCCCAGGCGACGAGCAGGGGAACGGCCGTAAAAATGGAGCTGTAGGTGCCACTGAGCAGGCCGATGAAGAGCGCCGCGATAAACGGCTTGATGGATGCCCCGCCAAAGAGGAGAATGGCGACCATGACAAACATGGCGTTGAGCTGGGTTGCCAGGGAGCGGTGGATGGTTTCGAGGATGGAGCGGTTGACGAGGGTTTCGTATTTCTCAAACGGCCGTTTGGCAATGTTTTCCCGAATGCGGTCAAAGACCACGATGGTGTCTTGCAGGGAAAAGCCAGCGACGGTAAGAACGGCCGTTAAAAACAGCGCGTCCACCTCCCAGCCCAAAATCACACCCGTGAGGGCAGCAAAGCTAAAGATCACAAACAGGTCGTGGAGCATAGCCACCACGGCACACGCCCCATAGCGAAACGGGTTGGGCACCTGGCGAAACACCACCATGATGTAGATCAGGATGATGACCGCCGCCACGGCCACTGCCACAAACGCCGCTCGCGTCACTTCCTGCCCCACCGAGGGGCTAACTGACTGCACTTGCGTCGTACCCGGCACCAGCGGAGCCACTTGCTCTGCCAAGGCCGCCTCAATCGCCTGCGCCGTTTCCGGCGAGACAAACTCAGAGCGGATTTGCCACGAATTTTCCAGCCCTTCCCCAATAAGAGCAATCACAGAAGGGTTGTTGACGCCAAAATCATTAAACACCGCCCGAATATCATTTTCCTGCACCAACTCGGTAAACTGCACTTCAAAGCGAGTGCCGCTGCGAAAATCCACCCCCAGCCGGAACAGAGAACCTGTTTCAATGAGGGAAAAAATCATGGCCGCAATCCCTAGCAAAATGATGGTGCCAGAGAAGATGAAGTAGGTGCGGCGTTTTTCCACGAGGTTAAACATAAAGTTAAACATGTCTGTAAACCATCTCCTAAACACCAAGAAGCCAGCGGTGCGACCGTAACCAGGTCGCAGCACGGCCAATGATAAAGCGGACAAAGGTGCGGGTGATAATAACGGCCGTAAACATGCTAATCACCACCCCAATTGCCAGCGTTAGGGCGAACCCCTGCACCACGCTCGCGCCAAAATTCCGCCCAAACGTCCACAGGATGAAGCAAATCACCAGCGTCGCAATGTTGGAATCCCGAATGGAAGACCACGCCCGGTCAAAACCGGTAATAATAGACTCGCGCAGCGTGGCTCCCTTGCGTAACTCTTCTTTGATGCGCTCAAACACCAGAATGTTGGCATCTACCGCCATGCCGGTAGACAGCAAGAAGCCGGTAATGGCAGGCAGCGTCAACGTGACCGACACATATTTGAAGACGGCAAAGTTGAGCAAGGCGTAAATAAGCAGGGCAATGTCAGCCAGAAACCCAGGGAGCCGATAGTAGATGAGCATGAAAAGCAGCACAATTGCCACGCCAATGGTGCCGGCACGAATGCTGGCGGCAATGGATTGCTCGCCCAGGGTTGCGCCCACCTGCCGCGTGCTTTCAATCCGCAGCGGAATGGGCAAGCTACCAAATTGCAGTTGCAGCGCCAGTTTGGATGCTTCTTCAGGGGTAAAGTTGCCGGTAATCACCCCGGAATCTTCAATGACGGCATTGACCTGCGGGCTGGAAACAACCTGCTTGTCCAGCACAATGGTCAAAAATTGCCCCTGGTGGGTGCGTGTATAATCGGCAAAAATCTGGCTTTCTTCTGGCTTGACGACAAAGCTGACAAAGTTGCCCTGTAGCTGCCTAAACTCGGCGTTGGCATGAAGTAAACCCGCCCCTGTCATAACGGTCTCAAAAGTAGGGACTTCTGTCTCTGCGGGGCTGTTGGCTTCACAGCGTGATGGCCCATCGCTTAGGCTGGTGCGAATGCACATGCCTTCGGGCAATGGCGTGTTGCCACTGTCTACAAACTCCAGCAAGGCGGTCTCTTGCACCAGGGCAATCGCGTCTTCGGGATTTTCAATGCCGGGAAGTTCCACCAAAATACGGCGTGCCCCTTCTACCTGCACCAACGGTTCAGTCACACCAAAGGCATTGACGCGCTGGTCAATGATTTGGCGAACGGTATCCATTTCCTCTGTCGTGATTTCCTGGTCTTCGGGTACGTCGGCTTCCAGCAAAACCTGGAGGCCACCCTGAAGATCGAGACCTTGCCGCACCGGGTAGCCGGGGTTTTGCATAACCCAGATGCCAGCGGCGGTGGCGGCAATGATGACCAGTAACCAAATGTAATCGTTTCGTGTCATAAAGTTGCTACTCTTTTCGTAATTTTGTCAAACGGAACGATTATACCAGAAAGAACGGCCGTTCCTAGCCAAATTTCCAGGTTGCTCACCACCCGGACAGATGATCCCCACCAGACCCCAATACACTATTATGGAAGATAGCTACGGGATGTTTTGGGAGATTGAGAGATTAGGAGATTAAGAGATTGAATCTCCCAATCTCTCAATCTCTCAATCTCATTCCCTATTTAACCAAAAACGATTGTACAAGGAGAAAAAAGCATGACAACAGCGTTAACACAGCTTTCTGACCAGTTGGCCGAGGTGGTGGCAGCGGCCAGTGCGGGGGTGGTGCGGGTGGAGGCGCGGCGGCGAATGCCCGCCAGCGGCATCGTGTGGTCGGCCGACGGCCACATTGTCACCGCCCATCATGTGGTGCATCGGGACGAAGCCATTCAGGTGGGGCTGCCGACGGGCGAAACGGTGGCGGCCACGCTGGTGGGGCGTGACCCTTCGACTGATTTGGCCGTTTTGAAGGTGGAAGCCAGCGGGTTAACCCCGTTCACAGAGGTTAGCAAGGAGAAGCGAGGGGTGGGGCATTTAGCGTTGGCACTCGGCCGGCCGGGACAATCCATCCAGGCCACATTGGGCATCATCAGCGCATTGGGCGGCGAATGGCGCACGCCGCACGGGGGGCAAATTGAGCGGTATTTGCAAACGGATGTGGTGATGTACCCTGGTTTTTCCGGCGGGCCACTGGTCAGCGCGGGTGGGGAATTGATTGGACTAAACAGTTCGGCACTGTTGCCCGGCCACAGCATGGCCGTGCCGGTTCCCACGCTGACCCGTGTGGCCGAGGCACTGCTGACGCACGGGCGGATGCGGCGGGGATATTTGGGTCTTAGCACGCAGCGGGTACGGCTGCCGGAAGCGTTGGTGGCATCGCTGGGACAAAAGCGGGGGCTGCTGGTGGTGTCGGTGGAAACAGGCAGCACGGCGGAACAGGCGGGGCTGACGCTGGGCGACACGCTGATTACCTTCAACGGGCAAGCTATTCAAAGACATGAGGATTTGGTGGCTCAGTTGGCGGGTGATGTCGTAGGACAGTCGGTGCCGGTGCGGATTGTGCGTGGGGGGCAGGTGCAGGAGATGGGTGTGGTGGTAGGGGAACGGCCGTAAATTGTGGGGAGTGGGGTGTGGGGTGTAGGGAGAAATACACCCCACGCCCTACACCCTATACCCCACTTCCTACTGCTTACAAAACGGCCGTTTTTTCCCGTTTCCGCGCTTCGTTAATAATCAGCAGCCCGCCCGCAATAAGAGCCAGCGGCCACACTTTGCCAGCCAGCGATAAAAGCTGCATGAAGGGGTCGCCGTAGAGAACGCCACCGCCGATGAGGGCCATGATGGCAGCAGGGATGAGGGGCCAGAGGTGGACTTTGGGGGTGAAAACGGCCGTTGCCGCCACAATCAGGAGCCAGCCCGCCGCAAACGCCAGCATAAACACCCCACCTTCGGCATCGCCCGGCATATCGCTAAATGGGCCGGTGATGAGCCAAATGCCCAGGCCAATGCCGCTCATAATGCCACCGGGAATGATGGTTCCCGCGTTGCGGGTGAGGATACCTGCCAGCAGCAGCACCACGCCAATCATTGGCACAATCAACATGCCAAAATCAAGCTGAATCTGGTCGGCAAATTGCCCCAGCAGTGCCAACAGCCCAATCCCAATCAAAATCAATCCCCCAACCGTCCGTTCTTGTTTTGCTTTCATGACCTGTTATCTCCTTTACAGTGTCGTGACGAGTATCAGAAGCCTATGTCTATTACGTTTACTCGTTAGGTGGTTCTTAACAATATGATGATAGGATAGGGGAAAACGGCCGTTTTTGGATGTGCCAGAAGTCATAACCAAGGTCACATTCCGCAGCACCGTTGGTCACATGACCCCCTGCACAAATTTCACAGCTTTCTTACAAAGCTCTGATGCAAATAACGCCTTCTTTACACTTTGAAGTCAGTGAGAGCAGTACAATGCCAACAGAGAATTTCAGATCGATTGAGCAAGGAGATCATGGCAGAATACCCAACTAAACCAACCGTGCGCATCAAGGAAGCGCTCGATGAGTTGTTGCAATACAACGACCGCACGCGGGGTCGCGTGGCTGGTTCAATGTATCTGGGCAAAGATATTTTTATCGTCACCCTCAGGGAGCCACGAGTCATCAATGGCGAGTGGGAGGATGTGGATCGGACTATGGATATTTTTGACCTGATGGACGCACACCAGCAAGAACAGGATAGCGGCATTACCATTGTAAATGACATTGTTTGATGATGATGGCGGGACACCCCGCCATTTTTGTTTCTCCCCCCTCCCATTCCACCGTTTGCCTTCCCACAATAAACAAGATAAAGTGATCCACAGCATCTTTTGCCAAAACGAGGATCATTTTGTTTATGTCTACGCGCCAAACTATTCTCTCACCCGACACCATCCTGCTCCTGGCACTTGGCACCGCCCATCTTTGGTTTAGCCAAATCAGCAGTGCCATTTTGGTAATTTTGTTGGCACTCTACGTTCTGCTCGACCTCATTGACCCACCCACAGCCCCGCAAAACAAGCGGTGGTTGTTTCTCCTGCGGCTGGGCATCATCTTTTTTGCCGTGCTTTTTGCCGCTATTTTGCCAACTGGCTACAGCATTTTACAGCGACAGCTTGAAGGGCCAGCTACTAATGCCAACGATGGGCTGATTCAAACCGAAGTGGCGGTGCAATTCTTGCTCGACGGCAAAAATCCATATAGCGAAGATTACACCAACACCATCTTGGCAGACTGGCGCGGGGGAGAGCCGCCTTTTACGCCGATTCCCGGCATTTTGCACCACAATGTTTACCTGCCATTTCTGTTTTTGGTTTCCATTCCCCCTTATTGGCTGAGTATGACCTGGTTAGGATGGTATGACCAGCGGCTGCTGTACTTGCTGTTTTATCTGGCGACGCTGCTGCTTTTGCCGCTGCTGGTGCGGCAAAAACGGGAGCAGTTGGCGCTGATGACGCTGATTGGGCTGAATTTTTTGTTTGCCTTTTTCCTGGCCGACGGCCGTAATGATGTGGTGATTTTGTTTGGGCTGGTGCTAACGACGGCTCTTTTGGCGCGGGGGTATGAAAAAACGGCCGTTTTCACCCTCGCCCTCACCCTGCTCACCAAGCACCAGGCGTGGCTGTTTCTGCCGTTTTTCCTTGTCTACCTGGCACCGAGAAAAATAAACGGCCGTTTCCTCCCCATCCTCCTGCAAAAAACCTGGCTCCTTTATCCCACCTTGCTCGCCATCCTCCTCCCCTTCCTGCTGTGGGACGCCTCGGCCTTCTACAGCGATACCATCAGCTATATCATCGGCACCAGCCCCTACAGCTTCCCCATTCGCGGCATTGGCATCAGCCATTTGCTCGTCACCTTCGGCCTCATCCCCAGCTACGATGCCCCCTTCCCCTTCCTGCTGCTCAGTCTCCCCTTCAGTTTGGCTGCGCTGTTTTGGGGCATTCGCCGCCAATGGGGCGACAACAGTTTGGCAAATTTGTGGCTAGGCTTCGCCATTTTTGCCTTTACTTTCCAGTTTTTCTCTCGCTTTTTCAACGACAACTACTTTATATTCACCTTGCAAGCCCTGTTTATCGCCCTCTATCTCGATCCCCCTGCCAGCTTGCCGGTGGAGTCAAAACAGGAACATTTGCTATGAAACGGCCGTTTCTCCTCCCATTTCTCGCCCTCACCCTGCTTTCAACCACCATGTTGCTCTGGCAGGCCAGTGCTGCCCCTGGGCAAACCACCGTCACCTACACCCCCAGCAGTGCCACCTTCCCCAACCCCGAACGCGGCTTCTACCACTACATCGAAACCCGCGCCAGCAACCCCACCGACTATGACCTGGGCTTGCTGGAAACCTATCGCAGCAGCGAAAACATCACCCTGCTGTACTGCATCAACTACCTCGACAGCTTTGTCAACAGCCCCATCAGCCAGGACTTTCTCGACCATTTGCAGGACAACTTCAACACCGTTCGCGCCGCCGGGCTCAAGTGCATTTTGCGCTTTGCCTACACCGACAACCTACCCGCCAACGAGCAACCCCCCTTTGGTGATGCCACCCAGGCGCAAATTCTGGCGCACATTGACCAGCTAGAGCCGGTGATTCAGGCCAACGCCGACGTAATTGCCGTGCTGCAAGCGGGCTTCATTGGCGTGTGGGGTGAATGGTACTACACCGATCATTTTGTAGATGACCCCACCACACCGTGGGTCATCTCGCCCGCGCAGCACGCCAATCGGCTGGAGGTACTCCAGCGGCTACTGGATATGATGCCCAGCGTTCATCAGGTGCAAATTCGCTACCCGCACGGCAAGCAGGCGATGTTTGACACCAGCACCCCCATCAGCGCGGCCGATGCGTTTAGCGGCAGCGACCTTGCCCGCGTCGGCCACCACAACGACTGTTTCCTCGCCAGCGACACCGATTTTGGCACCTACCGCGATGGCTCGATTGCAACCGACAAGGCGTATGTGGCCGCCGAAACGCTGTATGTGCCGCAGGGGGGCGAAACGTGCAACCTCAACCCGCCGCGCTCGCTGTGCGAAACGGCCGTTTCCGAACTCAGCCAACTACACTGGAGCTACCTCAACACCGACTACCACCCCGACGTGCTGGCAAGCTGGGAAAGCGGCGGCTGCCTGGGCGAAATTGAGCAGCGGCTCGGCTACCGTTTCCGCCTTGTTGAAGGGCAGTACAGCGATATTGTCCGCAGCGGTGAACCAGTCAGCGGCCAAATCATCATCCACAATGACGGCTTTGCCGCCCCCTACAAACCGTACCGCGTCGAGCTAACCTTCCAGCACCAGCAGTCCGGCTTCTCGCGCACCGTTTTTTTGACCAGCGAAGACCCGCGCCTGTGGCTGCCCGGCAGCGACCACACCCTCACGTTTAGCACCACCCTCAACAACGCCCCACTAGGTGATTATCGCCTCAGTCTGCGGCTGCGCGATGTTGCTTCCAGCGTTCCCCAGGGAACGATTCGCTTTGCCAACGAAGGGGTTTGGGATGGCGTCAACGGCCGTAATGACCTGCTTCACACCGTCACCCTGGTGGACAGCAGCGCCACCGACACCCCCACCCCCAGCATCAGCCATACGCCCACGGCGACGGCCACTTTGACGGCGACGCCTACACAAACGGCCGTTCCCGGCACCCTCCCCGATCTTCTCATCACCCAGGCCAGCATCACCCTCGAATCCACAAGCTGTGGTGCCAGCGGCGGCCTCGGCACCCGCGTCTGGATCGCCAACCAGGGCAACGCCAACGCCGCGCCGTTTGTCGTTGAACTGAATGGGAATGAGCAAATCACCGTTACCAGCGGCCTGCCCGCCGGACAAACAACTACCATCTGGTTTGGCAGTTCCGCCTCCCAAACCACCGTGTTTGTAGATGCCACCCAGCAAATTACCGAAAGCAACGAAAGCAACAACCTCTACCAAATGATGCTGCCAATGCCCACCCCGCCCCCCACCTGCACCCCCACGCCCACCGGCGAAGCTCCCACGCTTACGCCCACGCCCACAGGAACGGCCGTTTCCCCCACCTTTGCTGACTATCTGCCACTTATCAAAAAACGGCCGTAAATAGAAATTATGAATTACGAATTATGAATTATGAACTTCCCCTTCCTAATTCATAATTCATAATTACCATGCCTCCCATGTCCATTGGCACCCTCTCCGAAAAATCCCTCCACGCCGACCTCAAAACATGGCTGGCCCAGCCGGCCGACCAGTTTGAAGTCAAGCTGGGGCGGTTTGTCATTGACATTGTGCGCGGCGAACAGCTCATCGAAATCCAGACGCGCCACCTCTATGCCATGAAAAGCAAGCTGACGCGGCTACTCAATGACCACCCCATCCATCTCTACCATCCCGTTCCGCAAAGCAAGTGGATTGTCAAAGAAACGGCCGTTGGCGAACACATCAGCCGCCGCAAATCCCCCAAACGGGGCCAACTGCTCGACATCTTCAACGAACTCACCCGCATCCCCCACCTGCTGCTCCACCCCAACCTCACCCTTACCGTGCTACTGACCCACCAGGAAGAGGTGTGGCGCGATGATGGGCAGGGTAGCTGGCGGCGCGGCCGGCAAAGCATCCACGATCAGCGGCTGTTGCAGGTAATTGACAGCCACACCTTCCACGGCGTAGCCGATTATCTGGCCGTGCTGCCGCCCAGCCTGCCGCAGCCATTTACCAACAAACAGCTTGCCAAAGCAGTTGGGTGCGACACCAGGCTGGCTACGCGAATCAGCTACACCTTGAAGGGGATGGAGTTGGTAGAGGTGGTGGGGAAAAACGGCCGTTCTCATCTCCACCAAATTTGCTATAATGATCCCCGTGCATAACATGGAGCAGCTTATGGAATTAACAGCAACCACCTCCGTCCGCCCCAAACCCTTTCGCCAAAAAGTGCGCCCCCTGCAAAATGGCGACCATCTCTCGCTGGCAGAATTCAAGCGGCTCTACGCGCAACATGCAGAAATTCGCCGAGCCGAACTCATCGAAGGAGTTGTCTACGTGGCTTCACCCGTCTATTTCCCTCACGCCCAGGCACAGGCCGCTGCCATCGGCTGGCTATACCTCTATCACAGTCAAACACCACAGACCAAAGTCACCGGTGAACAATCGGTTCAACTCGATGCTGATAACGAAGTTCAACCCGATGCGCTGCTGTGGATTGTTGATGATGTTGAAGTCAATGAAGACGGGCTACTCATTGGCGCACCCAATTTGGTGGTTGAGATTGCTGCCAGCACCGCTTCTTACGATTTAAGCATCAAAAAAAATATCTATCGGCGCAACGGCGTGGCCGAATATCTGGTTTTTGCCGCCTATGAACAGCAAACGCACTGGTTCCAGTTGGTTGAAGGGCAGTACCAACCCATTCCCGCCGATGATGACGGCATCTACCGCAGCCGCGTCTTTCCTGGCCTATGGCTCAACAATGCCGCTTTTTGGCAAAACGACACCGCCGCCCTGCTGGCAACCCTCAACACTGGGCTGGCCTCATCTGACCATGCCGCTTTTGTAACCCAAACGCCAACGAACACAGGCGAATCTGCGTAATCTTTAATTTCTTCCCTGTCCCAAAGAACAGCGTCCAACTGTACCAACTTCGCTGGCAACGGCCGTTTTTCCGTGGCATCATTGTGTAATCTTCAGCAAACAAGTTGATAAACAATGAAACGCTATCTCATTTTTCTGCAAAACAACCCTCAATACCGTACCCTCTGGCTGGCCTCCGTTGTCACCATGCTGGGCGACTGGTTCAACGCCATCGGCACCGTGATTCTAATCAACCGCTACACCGGTTCAGGAACGGCCGTTGCCGCCCTCTTTCTCGCTCGCACCCTCCCCTCCTTTCTGCTCGGCCCTCTGGCCGGGGTGCTGGCAGATCGGCTTAACCGCAAATGGATTCTTATCATCAGCGACGTGCTGCGCGGCTTTGTTGTGCTTGGCTTTTTGCTGGCCGACACGCCGCAAGAGGTATGGCTAGTTTATGTACTGGTTCTGGCTCAAGCTATTGTTTCCGCCTTTTACTACCCGGCGCATTCAGCCATTGTCCCTGGCTTGCTACACCGCAAAGAGGATTTACTGTTGGCAAACACGCTGGGCAGCATCACCTGGTCAGCCATTTTGGCACTGGGGGCAGCACTGGGGGGCCTAACGGCCGCTTTTTTTGGCGTGCAAACGGCTCTAATCATTGATGCGGCCACCTTCTTTATCTCTGGAGCCATGACGACGGTCATCGTGCTACCAGCAGACAAAGAAGAAGGAGAAGAAACGGCCGTTTCCTCCGGCTGGGCAGACTTTGTCGCCGGTCTCCGCTATGTCAGCCAACAGCCGCGCATCGGCCTCATTACCCTGGTCAAATCCATGATGGAAACAGGCCACCTTGACACCCTCGTTGCCGTTTTTGCCGCTACCATCTTCCCTCTCGGCGAAGATGGCGCATTGACAATGGGCATCCTCTTTGCCGCCCGTGGCGTGGGAGCAGTGCTGGGGCCAGTAGTCGCTAACCGACTGGGCAACGAAGAAACCAAAACGCTTCAGCGAGCTATTGGCATAGGCTTCGGTATCATCATTGCCGGGTGGCTGCTGCTGGGCGTGGCACCCAGCCTGCCGCTGGCAGCCGGGGCGCTGCTGCTGCGCTCCATGGGTGGCTCGATCAACTGGACCTACAGCAGCGCCCTGCTGCAAATGGAGGTTCCCGACCATTATCTAGGGCGCGTTTTTGCCCTTGACATCGCCCTGCTTACCTTCACCGGGTCGCTCTCCATTTGGCTAACGGGGCTAGCACTGGACAAGCTAGGCACGGGGCCGCATGGGGTTGCGCTGCTGGCGGCTCTGGTTACAGTCGGCCCCCTGCTCCTGTGGCTGACAAAGATGTGGGATTGGTCCTCAGGGGTAACAGCAACGGCCGTTACTGTGATTAAACCCATTGAAAAGGAACAACAACCATGACCGAACAATCCCTTCACATACAAGATTTATTTTCGGTAGCGGGCAAGGTCGTGCTGGTGACGGGCGGCTCACGCGGCATTGGCCTGATGATCGCCCACGGCTTTGTCGCCAACGGAGCCAAGGTCTACATCTCCTCACGCAAGGCCGATGTGTGCCACGCCGTTGCGGCCGAACTGTCCAAAAACGGCCGTTGTTTTGCCATCCCCGCCGACCTGTCAACCAATGAAGGGCGAGAGACGCTGGTGGCAACGCTCAAGGAGCGCGAGCCATCGCTGGATGTGCTGGTGAACAATGCCGGAGCCGCCTGGGGATCTCCCTTCGACACCTACCCCGAATCTGGCTATGACAAGGTGATGGAGATCAACGTCAAATCCATTTTTATGCTGACACAGGCACTGCTGCCGCTGCTGGAAGCCAACGCCAGCTTAACCAACCCGGCGCGGGTGATCAACATTGGCTCGATTGACGGCATTCAGGTGCCAAGTACCGAAAATTATGCCTACAGCGCCAGCAAAGCGGCCGTGCATCATTTGACCAGGGTGCTGGGGGTGCGGCTGGGGCGGCGCGGCATCACCGTCAATGCCATTGCTCCAGGGCCGTTTGAAAGCAAGATGACGGCCTGGATGTTGGAAAACTTTCAGGACGATATTGAAGCACAATGCCCGCTGGGGCGCATTGGTCGGCCGGCCGACATGGCCGGTATTGCCCTCTATCTCGCCTCAGCCGCTGCTGCCTACGTCAATGGGGTAGTCATCCCGGTAGACGGCGGGCTGCATCTTGTGTAACAACCAGCACCTTCATACAGAAAGATTGGGAGATTGAACAAAGCCAATCTCGCAATCTCCCAATCTCAACCTTCATTCACCCGTTTCCGGCGACAAGCCCTGAGAGCCAAGCCATAAAACAACCATACTCGCCAAAGCCCCCAATGGCATGTGGAGTAGCTGCCCTTGCAGCTTAAAAACGAGTGCCACCACCGCCCCGGCCAGCCATGCCCACAGCGCGGTGCGCGTGCTGGTGTGGGGTCGCCACCAGGCCATGACCAGCATGATAAACAAGGCTGGCGGCAAGAGAGCGCTCAACACATCTAAAAAGGGCAGGAACTGGCGGTCAAAACGGGTTGCGCCCAGGGCAAAGGTGGTGAGGCAGATGAGGGCAATGCCAAACCGCTTTTGGATGGGTAGCAGAGCTTGCAGTGCCAGCACGCCGGAGTGCATGCCCGACAGCAGCGGCGAAGCCACGGCAATAATGAGGAAAATATAGCCCAGCGTGGCCGACCGTTCAGCCGCCAGAATGTCGGCCAGATTCCAGTTGCCGGTGGTTTGGTACAAAATGGCTCCCACGCTCATGCCCACCAGCAGCGACAGCAGGAAAACAAGCCCGGATTTATACACATCGGCATCGCTGTCCAAATCCCAGGTGAAGTCGGGGCAGCGCAGCGAGAACAGGATGGCGTAGGTGATGATGGTGCCAATGATCCACAGTGCCTGGCTGAGGGTGAAAGGCTGACCAGTTTGCCAACTGGGGTGGGCATCGGTGATCACCAGGGCGGAGACGGCCAGTGCCAGAGCAGACAGGGTGGTGATCCACATCAGCGCGTTCCAGCGGTTGACGCCTAGTTCGCTGAGGACAAAAACGGCCGTTGCGATTAACAACGACCCAGCCCACGTGGGCAAGCCAAACAAGCTGGCGGCACTCGCACCCGAAACCCCGTTGTGAAAGCCACCCCAACCAATCATCCCCACCGCCATCGCCAGGTTTAGCACGCTGGCACCCAGCCCCAGGCCAAAGGTTTGGGCGGCACGGCGGCCAAGCGGCTGGCGACGACGGCGGGCGCTAATGCCCTGGGCCATTGCCAGCCCGGTGAGCAGGATGGCACCAACAACCATGACGGGCAGCAGGGGAGCAAACGGCATCACCGTTGCCAGCCCGCCGCCCAGTGAAATGCTGGCGGGGTTGATGCCAATGCCAAGCCAAACAGCGGCACGTTTGTACCAGGGGACGGTGATAACCTTGGTGGGAATGGGGGAAGATGTTTTTTCCATGGGCTAATTGTAGCCTTTTCAGGCACAGATTAACATTTTTCTGGCGATTGGGAGGTTAAGAGATTGGGAGATTAGGTTCACACGCTCTCAATCTCCTTTTGCAAAATGCCAATTGATGACCTCAGACACATTGCCCAGGCAAGGAAATGATGCAATTCATAGGTTAACGGGCGGGGATTTAGTATAATAATGGCATGGATTTAATTAACGGCCGTTATCTCCTCCAAGAAAAGCTGGGGCAAGGTGGTATGGGCGTTGTCTACCGCGCCCTAGATCGGCTAACCGGCAACACCGTCGCCCTCAAATGGGTACTGCTGCCCACCGAGCAACCCCAGGGCAGCTACGCCAACCTAACCCTCTCCCGTACGCGGCGCAATTTGCGTCTGGCGCTGGCACACGAATTCAAGACATTGGCCTCGCTGCGCCACCCCAACATCATCAGCGTGCTGGATTACGGATTTGACACCCAGCAACAGCCGTATTTTGCCATGACCTATCTGGACAAGGCACAGCCTTTGCTGGCGGCAGCGGAAGGAACAACGGCCGTTACCCGCATCCACCTCATCCGCCAAATGCTCGAAGCCCTGGTCTACCTGCATCGGCGCGGCATCCTGCATCGTGACCTCAAGCCCGAAAACGTGCTGGTCACAGACGGCACCGTGCGCGTTCTCGACTTTGGGCTGGCCTCGGCCAAGGAAGATGCCAACGAATCCGTTGGCAGTTGGCTCTATGTAGCCCCCGAAATTTTGAACGGCCAGCCCGCATCCGAAGCGTCAGACCTTTATTCCGTGGGCGTGTTGGCGTACCGGCTGTTTGCCGGGGATCATCCATTTGATTATCTCGACCCCGATTTTATTGAGCAGGTGCTATTTGATGCCCCCGACCTGACCAGGCTGCCCATTGCAGAACCGCTGCGCCATGTTATCGGCCGTTTGCTGGCAAAGAAGCCTGCGCAGCGTTACCCCAACGCCCAGGCCACCATCGTTGCCCTCAGCCGCGCCATTGGCGAGCAAATGCCAGACGAAACCGAAGCCGTCCGCGAAAGTTTTTTGCAGGCGGCGCAATTTGTCGGGCGCAAAACCGAGATGAGCCAACTGCTTCAGGCCATTCAGGAAGCCCAGGCCGGCCGTGGCTCCGCCTGGCTGATTGGGGGGGAAAGCGGCGTGGGCAAATCGCGGCTGCTGGATGAGGTGCGCACGCAGGCATTGGTGCAGGGGGCGCTGGTGCTGACTGGGCAGGCGGTAGAAAACCGCAGCGGCTCTCCTTATCAGCTTTGGCGCGACGTGGTGCGTCGGTTGGTGCTGTCTACCGAGCTGGATGATTTGGCGGTAAGCGTGCTGCAAACGGTGGTGCCTGACATTGGGCGGCTGCTGGAACGGCCGGTTTTGGACATCCCGGATCTGGGTGGGCAAGCGGGGCAGCAGCGTCTGTTTAGCACCATCGTCCAGCTTTTCCGGCAGCAGCAGCAGTGGGTGTGTCTGTTTCTGGAAGATTTGCACTGGAGTGATCAGGGGCTGGATATTTTGCAGCAGTTGACGCGGCTACAGGCCGAAATGCCGCTGCTCATCATCGGCAGCTACCGCAACGATGAACGGCCGGATTTGCCCGCCCTGCTGCCCGACCTGAACGTCCTCCAGCTTGAACGGCTGTCAACGGCGGAAATTACCGAGCTAAGTACGGCCATTTTGGGTGCCGCCGGAACGCGGCCAGAAATGCTTGATTTGCTCCAGCGGGAAACGGAGGGCAACACCTTTTTCCTGGTGGAGGTTGTGCGCGACCTGGCCGAGCAGGCGGGGCGGCTGAGTGCCGTCAGCCAGATGGAGCTGCCGGATCGGCTTTTCCCGCAGGGGATTGAGTCGCTGATTCGGCGGCGTTTGGCGCGGGTGCCAGAGGCGGTCAAGCGGCTGCTGCCGGGGGTGGCGGTGGCCGGCCGACAGCTTGATTTGGCAGTGGTGCGGCAACTGGCGGGGCAAATTGGGCTGGCAATGCCGCTGGTAGATTGGTTGACGGTGTGTGCAGAAACGGCCGTTTTGGATATTTACGACGGCAACTGGCGCTTCGCCCACGACAAACTGCGCGAAGGGCTGCTTGGCACCCTGCAAGCCGGCGAGCGCAGCCATTGGCACAGCGAAGTTGCCGCTGCCATTGAACACGTTTACCCCAATGACCCGGAACAGGCGGCCGTGCTAACCAACCATTGGCGCGAAGCGGGCAACAGCAACAAAGAGCGCCGCTATGCACTGCTGGCCGGGCAATATGCCCAGCGCCAATTTAGCAACCGCGAAGCCATTGCCTATCTTGACCGCGCCCTTATCCTCACCCCGGCCGATGATTTGCCAAGCCGGTATGATATTTTGCGGGCGCAGGAGCAAATCCACAGCTTGCTGGGGGAACGTGAGGTGCAGCGGCAGGAACTGGCGGCGTTGAAAGAAGTGGCCGAAGCACTGGCGGCTTCTGGTGGCGTTGACCATCGGGCGGCGGTGGCACTGCGCCAGGGGAATTATGCCGAGGTAACGGGGGATTATGAGGCGGCAGTGACAGCGGCGCAGGAGGCAATTCGGCTGGCGTGGCTGACCCAGGCCGGGCGGGATGAGGCGGCGGGGTATCTTTCCTGGGGGCGGGCGTTGCTGCGGCAGGGCAAATATGAGGAAGCGACGGCCAAGTTTAGCCAGGCGTTAGCGCAAGCGCAGGCGTCGAAGCTGCAGCAAATTGAGGCCGACAGCTTGCGCTTTTTGGGTGTGGCGGCCATGGAGTCGGGGAAGATGGAAACGGCCGTTAATGATTACACCCGCGCCCTTTCCCTGTATGAACAGCTTGAAGACCGGCAAGGAGAAAGCACCGCGCTCAACAACCTGGGCAACCTGTACCAGGCAATGGGTGATTCAACCACGGCGCAGTCGTTTTGGGAGCGTGCCCAGCGGATTTATGGCGAAATTGGGGATAGAGAAGGAAACGGCCGTATTCTCATCAACCTCAGCGCCACCTACATGGACGTCGGCGATTACCCCACGGCACGTGCCTACAGCGAGCAAGCCCTCTCCATTTGCCGCGAAATTGGTGTCCGCTTTGGCGAATGTTTTGCCTTGCTCAACCTGGGCATCATCTACCATTACCTCGCCAACAATGTTTCGGCCGAAATGTACAGCCGCCACGCGCTACAGCTCGCCGAAAACATGGGGGTTCCGCCGCTTCAGGGCAACGCCCTCATGGTTTTGGGTCATGCCTTAACGGGGCAAAAGAATTATGTGGGAGCCATTGAGGCGTATGAACACGCTTTGGGCATTTGGCAAGCCATGAACCAGCAAATGTCCATGATGGAAATTGAGGCGGGGCTGGCGCGGGTGGCAATGGCGAAAAATGAACCGACCGAAGCCTTGGCCCATGTCAACAAAATCGTTGCCTATCTTGACGCCGGGCATTCGCTGGAAGGGGCAGAGCAGCCTTTTCGGATTTATCTTACCTGCTATGATGTGTTAGTTCAGGAGTATGACCCCAAGGCTGAGGAACTGTTGGCACGGGCGCATACGCTGCTGCAACAATATGCCGCCAGAATTACCGACCCGGCGCGAAAACTTTCCTATTTGACCAATATCCCCGCCCATCGGGAGCTGATCGAGCTGTTTCAGCAGCAGAATTAACCCAAGCTGCTACTCGACATGTCATTCCGAGTTCCTCCGAGAAATCTTGCCTGGTTTTTTGCTCAAAACAAAGATTTCTCCTCGAAGACTGAGCCTGCCCTGAGGCTGCCGAAGGGTCGAAATGACATGTTTTCATTCTTGTTTCTTCACGGTGGCAACTTGGGTAAATTAAAAAGATACCGCATGTGAATGCAAAAAAGCCCGGCTAACCGGGCTTTTTGCGTTTATCATGAAGGGTTGTCGAGACAAGTTGTCGCGTTACTCGTTAACAAAACCCGTCCAGTAATTATTGCCACTCCAGTAATGGTCGCCAACCCAGTAATCGGTGCCGTTCCAGTAGAAACCGGCGTTTGTGAAGTAGGTGCCGTTCCAGTAGAAACCACCGTTCCAGTAGAAGCCGCCGTTCCAGTAGAAGCCGCCGTTCCAGTAGAAGCCACCGTTCCAGTAGAAGCCGCCGTTCCAGTAGAAGCCACCATCCCAGAAGTAATCTTGCCCGGCGGGCAGCGGGTTGCGGTTTTCGTCAACCAGACGGTATCCCTTTTGCTGGGTATCGTAGATAGCGCGCCCGACGTATTGGCCGCCGGGGGTCATGCCCATGTTGGCCTGGCCGGAATAGTTGCCCAGCGCAGCGTCGGAGGCCGATATGCGCCCGGCTCCCTGTTGGAAGATGCTGTAGGCGAGGGTGCCGTTGGGGTTAACGGCCGTTTTGGCACTTGCCATCAACCGCTGCTTCACCTGATTGGGGGTCAAATTCGGGTTCTGATCCAGCATCAACGCCACGGCACCGGAAGTAACGGCCGTTGACACCGACGTACCAGCCCCCAAATACAGCCCGCGCCCATAGTACAAATCTGCATGTTGGTTTGCCCACACCCCGGTCGGCGGCACCTTCATCAAAATGTGGGCACCCGCTGCCACCACGTCTGGCTTAATAAAGCCAGCTTCGGTCGGTCCAGCGCCGCTAAACGCCGGGATATAATCATCACTGCTGTCATTGGGCGTATAGTTATCGGTAAAGGAACCCGCCGTAATGACAAAGGGGTCATTACCAGGCGTGGTCACAGAACCAGCTTTTGGCCCCGTGTTGCCGGCCGCAGCCACCACCACAACCCCAGCATTCCACAATGCCTCCACCGCTACATTCAGCGGGTTATCCCAATAAGGCCCAGTTACCGGCCCCATAAGCGACAAATTGACCACGCGAATGTTGTAGGTATTGCGGTAAGTTAAAATCCAGTTCAGACCGCTAATAACCTGTGAATAGGTGCCTTTCCCTTCTGCATCCAGCACACGCACGTTGATGATATTGGCTCCGGGAGCAATGCTGCTTGTCCCCTGGTTGCTAATAATCCCAGCCATAAAGGTGCCATGACCATTAGCATCGCCATAGCCGCCAGCAACGGCACTGTATTGGGCGCGGTTGCTTTTGCCAAGATAGCTGGCATCAACCCCTGTGTCCACAACCGCTACACCGATGCCCGTGCCATCAATGCCCCGGCTGTGCAGTGCCGAAGCACCGGTTACGTCCAGATAATCAGTTGGAACTACGTTGTGGGCGCGATAGGAAGAGGTAAAGATCATGTCGTCGGCATAGAGGATGCCACCGTTATAGTTTTCTACCCAGCCGTCAACCCACATGGCATTGGGAGGCGCAACGGCCGTTACTTCCCGCAGCGTGTAGCTTGTATCCTTCACAACCCGGTAATCCGTCGCCACCCGGTTGCCACTAGCATCCCGGAACGTTAAACCCATTGTCGCCCCATTGACAGATCCCAACACCATCGTCCAGCCCGCCATCCGGTACGTTTCTCCCGGAACAGCCAAACGCCGCTGGCCTAGCCCCCCACCTGCTGTACCTGTTGCCAATGCCCGCGAGCCAGACCGTTTGTTGGTGCTGCTGCTAACAGCATCCCAGGTTGTCCAATCGGTCAAATAGCTTTCAAACCCTTCATTATCCAGCAGGTTCGGTGCCGCAGCTTTGATCTTTTCCGGCACGCTCATCACCAGGCTGGTATTGTCCACATACATCTTCCCCCACCCTGACTGGTAGTTCAATGCCCATGCTTCAAGCCACACGGCATCGTCGGGTGCCACAATGGAAATGTCGGTTTTGGTATAAGAGGTGCTGCTCGCCACATAGTAGCTGTCGGCAAGAAAGTTCCAGTTTGCATCATAGAATGAAATGCCTATTTGCGGCGTCTTGGGGGAATTGGCAATGCGCAGATAGGCCGTAAACGTATAGCTGCTGCCCGGCACGGCGGCCATATATTGGCGTGCCGACCCCTGCGCTTCATTCACCTGCATGGCCTTGCTGCCAGATTGGGTGGGCGTGGTTACAACGGACGCATTATTGGTATACCAACTGGTGGAACCTGTCTCAAAACTACTGTTTTTCAGCAGATTAACGCCCGTCTGCGGCATGGAAACGGTAACACTGGCATCGTCTATCAGCAAGGACCCGCCATTATACCCATCTGTCCACACCCAGGCGGCAACGCCTGTGGCACCTGCGGGGGCAACGGCCGTTACTGAAAATTGTTTATAGCTGGTTCCCGTAATTTCAACATAGGCCGTGGCACCAACCCAACTGCTGTTGTTGTCATAAAAATGCAGCCCAATCTCACTCCAGCCGGGGTTGCCTGACTCTTTGCCCCACAGGGAAAACGTCACCGTATCCCCTTCGCGCACCACAGGGTATTGGTCTACTTCACTGCCACCAGAACCCAAACGGAGTGCCTGGGAGCCAGAATGGGCATCATTGGTGATGGTGTAGCTGCTGCCCCAGGGCGACCAGGGATCAAGGCCGCTTTCAAAGCCAGGGTTCGCCAACAGATTGCCTGTCATATTGCTGGTGCCATTGGTTTGCATCATCGGTGCCTGGCGCTCTTTAGACAAGGCAGAACGGCCGGCCGTCGTCATAGCAGGCCGGGTAGTTTGCAACCCATCTTTCGCGGCTGCACGTCCAGCGTTTTGCACCTGGCTAACCGCTTCCACGTTTGGTGCCTCTACAATGCCGCCGACAACGGGGTTAGAAAAATCCCCTTTGTCACCGGGGCGCACGTCAACCGGTTCCGCATCTATTGGCTCGGCTACCACCGTATCACCGTCGGGTCGTTCAACAATGATGGCATCGCTTTTGTTGAGTTCCGCATCAGGGGAGATGTGTTTGACGTAGGGGTGTTGGGCAAGTTGATTAACGGCCGTTCCCGGCAACGTGGCCGCAAACCCGTTAATAATCGGCAGGTCTAACGTCACCTGCCCACCCAACTCGGCGACATACGCTTCAACCGACGCCGTTTGGCCGGGATATTTTTGCACGATGACAGAAACGGCCGTTTCTGTTCCCGCCTCAACCAGCTCACGCAGCGTTGGGTCAATGGTTGCCGCAGCGTGCGGTGCCTGTGTCGTCGCCGCCGCCAGCGTTTGACTAGCGGGTAAAATCACCATGAAAGTAAGCAAACTTATTAAAAACAGCAGTCGGTTTACCATTTCACATTTCTCCTGGTTTGGAGCAGCTCGTACCCCAGTAAGTAATAGCTCTTGAGTACTAGAGTACCCCGCTCGCATTACAATTTGGGTTAAAAACAAACACCTATCTACAGTACCAAAGTCCTGTAGATAGGTGTCAATTTTGACTTATATCGTCAAGGTCATAAAGTCACATTCTTTTGCTTACAAGTGTCAAGTCGCAAGTTGCAAGTCTTGTTTGCTGACCAGACTTGCGACCTGTTACTTGCCACTTGAAGCCAAAAAACAAAATGTCAGGTTATGACCGTTGGCAGTATCGCTACGGCTGGGCTAACGTAAAGCCATTCCAGTAATCGTTACCATTCCAGTAATGGCTGCCATTCCAATAATCGCTGCCGTTCCAATAAAAACCGCTGTTGGAAAAGTAGCTGCCGTTCCAGTAGAAACCGCCATTCCAGTAAAAGCCGCCGTTCCAATAGAAACCGCCATTCCAGTAAAAGCCACCATTCCAGTAGAAACCGCCATTCCAGTAAAAGCCACCGTCCCAGAAGTAATCTTGCCCGGTGGGCAGGGGGTTGCGATTTTCATCAACCAGCACGTATCCCTGACGCGCATCGTCGTAAACGACGCGCCCCACATAGGGTTCGCCGGGGGTCATGCCCATGTTGGCTTCACCGGGGTAGTTGCCCCAAACGGCATTGGGTGCCCACACGCGCCCGGCTCCCTGCTGGAAGATGGGGTAAGCGAGGGTGCCGTCGGGATTAACGGCCGTTTCTGCCCCCGCCATTAACCGCTGCTTTACCTCATTCGGCGTCAGCGCCGGGTTCTCATCCAGCATCAGCGCCACAATGCCGCTTGTCACCGCCGCCGCCACCGACGTACCTGAGCTTTGGTACAGCCCATTGCTGCCCCGCTGCAAGCTGGGATAAGCCGTGGCCCAGTTGGAATCGGGAGCCACATACATTAGCACGTGCGCCCCCGGTGCCAACACATCAGGTTTGATAAAGCCTGCTTCCGTTGGGCCGGCCGCGCTAAAGTCAGGAATATAGTCATCGGTGGGGTCAGCCGGGGTGTAGTTATCGGTAAATGCCCCAACGGTAATCACAAAGGGGTCATTGCCAGGGGTTGTAATCGAGCCAGCCTTTGGCCCGGTGTTGCCACCCGCCACCACCACCACAATCCCGGCATCCCACAATGCTTCCACCGCCTGATTGAGCGGGTTTTCCCAATAGGGGCCAGTCACCGGGCCAGAAAGTGACAAGTTGACCACGCGAATGTTGTGGGCTTCGTGATGCTGCATCACCCAATCCAACCCGGCAACAATATCGGAAACCGTACCCTTGCCTTCGCTGTCCAGCACACGCACACTCACCAGATCAGCACCGGGTGCCACGCCGATAAAATCGCCGCTGCCATCGCGGGCATGGCTGCCAACCACGCCGGCCATAAAGGTGCCGTGACCGTGGGCATCTGTGTCGGAACCGGGAGCAGCGTTGAATCGGGCGGACACGCTGCGCCCCAGCGGGCTGCTGTTAACGCCGGTGTCCACCAGGGCAACGGTCACGCCAGAGCCATCAATGCCGTGGGCGTGAAGCTGATCCACGCCGGTTACTTCTAAATAATCGTCAATCTCCGGGGTGGGGATGTCAAGCGTAAGCTCGATGTCGTCTACGTAAAGGATGCCACCATCCCCCACATTGACAACCCAAACGCGCAGGCGGTCGGTGCCAGCGGGGGCGGTGCCGGTGACGACATAGGGGGTATAAACGGCCGTTTGTGGCACCTGCCGATACACCTCACCCAACTCCACATCATTGGCATCCAGAAAGTCTAGCCCAAAGCCAGCCCAGTCGCTGCTGCCCGTGGTTTTGAACCAACCCGTTACGGCAAACGCTTCTCCCGGCTGCCCCTTGGGCAAATCATATTGACCAATTGAGCCAAAGCCTGTGCCTAAGGCTACCGCGCCGCCACCGCTGTGGGCATCGCCCACCAGAACTGCCGCCCCATTGGCGTCCCAACCGGTTAACTCCATTTCAAAGCTAGGATTTTCCACCATCGTCGCCTTGGAAACGGCCAAGTCGTCTACGTCAAGGTAACCATTGACACCATTTTTGGCAACCCAGACCCGCGCATAGCGGCTGCCGGCCGGAGCCGTGCCAGAAACGGTAAACTGTTGATAGGAGCGGTCGTTGGTAATGGGCAACAGCACATCGTTGATCTCTTCCTGATTGCTATCAAGAAAATCAATGCCAAAACCGGCCCATTCCGGGTTGTCCTTCACGCGGAACCAGCCGGTAAAGTTCACCGTCTGGTTAGGCACCACATTGATCAGCACATTATTGCTAACGCCGCCGGTGTTGGTGCCAATGCGAACGGCCTGGCTGCCGCTGTGGCCGCTGCTGGTCAAGGCCACGTCACCATCAACATACCAACTGGCAAGCCCGGTTTCAAAACCGGGGTTTTCCAACGCCATTGAACCCGACACGCTTAAATCGTCGGCCAAAAGGTAGCCGCTGCTGCCGCTTTTCCACATCCAAAAGCGGATGTAGGCGGTTCCGGCGGGTGCTTCGCCCGACAAACTGAATTGCTGATAGTCGGTGGTGTTGACGGTTCGCAGCAGTTCGCTGATTTCGTTGTAGTTACTGTCGAGAAAGTCGAGGCCAAACCCGGCCCAAACGGGGTTGTCGCTGACTTTAAACCAGCCGTTGAGGGTGTAGGTTTGGTCGGAAACGGCCGTTACTACCTGACCACTTCCCCCTTCAACCGCCCCAACGCGCAGTGCCTGACCGCCTGAATGGGCATCGGCCACGGGCATGGCCGCTTCGCCCCACACATCCCAGCCAGCGGTGCCTTCCTCAAAACCGGGGTTGCTCAACAAGTTGCTAAACTGGGTGACGGCGGTGGTGGAAACGGTGGCATCCAGGGAAATGTATTTGATGGCGGGGTGTTGGGCGAGTTGCAAAACGGCCGTTGTGGGCAGCGTGGCGGCAAATCCGTTGATGATTGGCAATGGCTTGCCAACCTGCCCGCCGGCTGCAACTACAGCGGCTTCGGCAGAAACGGCCGTTTTTTGCTTTTGGATGATGACAGAAACGGCCGTTGTGGCACGTTCGTCAATAATTTGGCGCAAAGCCCGGTCCATCTTGCTGGGAACGACTGTGGTTGCGGTGACAGGAGCAATGGGAGCAGCATTGAGACGAGGGGCCTGGCTTAGGCTGAATAGTACCAGCACACAGAACAAGAAAATGGTAAATCGTTGTTGTCGCAACATCATTCAGGTCTCCCAACCAGAGTACCAGTACTCTGGTCATAGCTCTACGGTACTACATTGTAAACAGCGTTCATTACAAAGTCCGTTAAAATCAAAAAACCTCATGCAGCACTCAAAATGCTACATGAGGTCAGGTGTGATAAACGGCCGTTGTCTAAATCCCGCTCGTCCAGAGAAGTGTGGAGAAGTCTGAATAGATGCGCAGATGACGCGAATTTTTTATTTTTTATGTATCTGCTCAATCAAGTGGGGAAGCGTGTTCAAGCAGTCTCCTCCCTTTAATGATACGCTGTAAAAAGGGACAAAATGATTCGTTTATTCGTTGTCGCTGTGTACAAAATGTCAAACTGATCCGCGTTAGCCGCGCTGCCATTTTCTTTCTCCGGCAAGCCACCCCAATCATGCTATTTTGTCTGCAAAACAGGTAGCTGAATCGAAAAGACGCTCCCACGCCCTTCCTGGCTATCCACCACAATCTTCCCTCGATGCGCTTCAACATAATGCTTAACAATGGCTAACCCCAAACCTGTCCCTTTGGCCTGCTGCTCATGCTTTGGCACCCGATAAAACGGCTTGAAAATATTGTCCATCTCCCCACGTGGAATACCATATCCGGTATCGGCAATGCCAATCTCCACCATCCCGGCCTGTGGCACCAGCGTCACCGACAGCGACCCGCCCTGCGGCGTATACTTCACCCCATTAGACAGCAGATTGGTCAGTACCCGCATCAACAGCAGCTTGTCGCCCTCAATCTGCACATTAGCCAACTCATCATCCACAAAAATGTCAATCTCTTTATCGCTGGCCTCCATGACCTGCATTGCCACAGCGTCATGAATCAGTTCCGCCATATTGACCTGTGTCAGACTTAACCGCAGTGGCTCACCGGCCTGCATCCGCTCAATTTCCAGCATGTTGTCAACGGCCGAAGTCAGGTCATGTTCGCTTAACAGAATAACCTTTGCCATTCGCTGCCGTTTGGCAAAGGGCAGTTCCTCAAGCTCTTTGAGCGTTTCACCGTAAAGACGGATGGCATTGAGCGAGTTACGCATGTCGTGAGATAGCACCGCCATAAAGCGTGCTTTTTCCCGCGACCAGGCTTCCATGCTGCGGTTTGTCTCGGCCAGCACATCAGCCTGCTGCTGAATAACGGCCATTTGCTTGTTGGTTTCGTTCATGTACAGGTAAATGGCGTAGCTTGCCAGCAGCAAGGGGAAAATAAAGAGCAAAATCCCCCAAACGCCAAGTGCTGTGCTGGCGATGGTGAGGAGTAACCCCAGGATGGCTATGTTGCTGATGTCCAGGACAATGGCGTTGCGTTGCTGTAGCCAAAATTGGCGTGGAGCGATGCCTTGTTGCAGGTATATGACAAGGGCAAGCAGGGTGATGTTGATTTGGTCGTAGAGAACGGCCGTTATAAACCAGGCTAACATTGGCCCAATAAGCGGGTCACGGAACCAGCCCAGCAAAAAGAGCAGCACTGAGCCGCCCAAAAATGTGGCAATCGTGTGAATCCCGCTGTTAAAAAATAGCTGTTGGCAGCTCCCTACCCAATTGTCGCGCCGGGCGAAAATATTGAATAGCCAAATGATGATGTTCTCAACGGTGGCAAGCAAAACCCCGGCTTCCAGCCCAAACACAACCACTGTGGCTAAAGAAACGGCCGTTGCCAGGCTAAAAGTAACTTTAATATGCTTGCTAACGTTGGACGCCACCTGAGCCGCTGCCACCAGCAGCAGGAACGTCAAAAACAGCCAGGGATCCTCTGCCTGAAAGCGAGCCGCCGCCCACGCCACAAGCAATATCCCCGCCAGGCTTATTGTTGCAATATATGGGATCCGGTACTTCGTCATTGTTTTTCTGTCGCACTAACGGCCGTTTTACAACCAAAGTGCTGTCTGACATCCTCTCTTTCTTAACCCATACAAACCAGGGTTCTACCCAATCATTACCCAAACACATCGCTTAAAACTACAAGGCAACATGTGATGGTACTACAGTACTCTAATAGTAAATTACTTGCATTAAAAACAAGCTAACGGAACCACAGTCAACATGATCATCCGTTACCCAAGTCCTTCGTACCTTAGGAATGGCAATTAAATAACTTGCCCATTTAGAAGTTCAACTTCTTCTGAGAAGTTGAACTTCTTGCGTAACTTATTTAATTCTCGTTCCTTATCAATCAAATTCTTGTACAACAAACAAGAAAATGTTGTAAACACAGATAGAAAGAACACAGATAGGAATATTTTAAATGTGTTTTTCCTATCCGTGTTTACCTTTTTGGTTCTGGCTTGTCCAGGTTAGGGTTCAATCAAAAATAACTTTGCAGTTCCAGAAGTCTAACTTCTGAGAGAAGTTAAACTTCTAAATCCCAGGTTATTAACGGACGAACCCTAAAATGCCAGTCTATGACCACCCACAATATAAACAGAAAGTAGAAAAAACCGCGTAGACCGTGTATTATATAAATAACATCTAATCATACATGGCGGTAAAGCATGAGCATCAACTCACAGAACGGCATTGAACTACTTGAATATGTAATGAGCGTGAGCCGCCGGATGGCCGAAATGCGGTCATTGGAGCCACTTCTTTCCTACACAATTGACGAAGTATTAAAATTGGTGGGAGCAGAGCGCGGTTACATTGTTCTGAAAACAAACGATGGTTCCCTGGATTTTCGCGCCAAACGGGACAAGGACGGCAATGAGCTTCCAGAAGGAGCCGATGAAATCAGTCACTCCATTTTGGAGGAGGTTATTCGCACGGGCAACTCGCTGGTGTTAAGCAACGCCATGAGCGACCCCCGGTTTCATCAGGCAGAAAGCGTGATGATTTTGCGGCTGCGCTCGATTATGTGCGTGCCGCTTATTCGGCAAAAAGAAGTGATTGGAGCCATTTATGTGGAAAACCGCTCCATTCGTGGCCGTTTCCGTCAGGGGGATGTGGCTCCGCTGGAAATTTTTGCTAACCAAGCGGCCGTTGCCATCGAAAATGCTGCGCTCAACGATAACCTGGAGCAAGCCAACAACCATTTGCGTGAGCTGGATGAATTAAAAAACAACTTTATTCGCCTGATTTCGCATGAGCTGCGCACGCCGCTGGGGAATGTCACGGCCTATGCTGACCTGATGAAGGTGGTGATTGACATGGTGGATCCTGCGCCAGACCCGCAGATTGTGCAGACGCGGCAGAAGTTGGAAACGGCCGTTTTGCAAATGCGCAAAACCATCGAAGAAATCCTCCACGTCTTCCTCATCGCCTCCGGCCAGCTTACCCTGCTGCCGCGCCCCCTTTCCATTGGCCCCATCGTCGCCAGCGTCGCCGTCCGCTTTGCCGACGTGTGTGAAAACCGCAATTTGGCACTGCACGTAGACGACATCTACAACCTGCCCATGCTAATGCTGGACGAGGAGCAAATTGAAGTGGTTTTTAGCAACGTCCTCGGCAACTCCGTCAAATATACCCCCGACGGTGGCGATATTTGGGTTTCCGGCCAGCGCGTTCCGGCCGGCGTCGAAATCACCATCCGCGACACAGGCATTGGCATCCCCAAAGCAGAGCAAAAGCGCGTGTTTGACATCTTCCACGTTCTGGGGTCACTCATGCACCACTCCACCAGCAAACACGCCTTTCGCGGCGGTGGGCTGGGGCTGGGGCTGCCCATTGCCAAGGGCATCATCGAGGGACACGGCGGCACCATTGCCCTGGAAAGCAGCGGGCAAGATTTAGAAAACCCGCCCGGCACCATTTGCCGCATCGTCCTGCCCTTGCAGCGAACCGGCTAAACACCCCATCCTGGCCTCAATCTTTACCGCACAGACCTCTGAGGATGCCACGCCACAGGGGTCTTTCTTTATCATTTATTTATCGCTTCGGTAGAACATTTGTGGTACAATTAGTCAACGAATAATGAAGCAAAAACAGAGCAATGCGTCCCCCCAACTATCCATTCGCGCAACCTTGGCGGCTGGTTTTGATCTCACCACAAAGAATATGTGGCTGTTGATTTTGCCCATCTTGCTGGATTGTTTCTACTGGTTGGGGCCTCGGCTCAGTTTTTCTGCCTTGTTTGAATCCCTGATGCAGCTTTTGCTGTCTGAATTTCAACAGGAAGCCGCACTGCAAGCATTTAGCAGCGATTTATTCACCCAAATTCCGGCCACCAACCTCTTTACCAGCATCAGCCTCCCCTTTATCGGCGTCCCCGCCTTGATGTTGACCACGCCAGACAAAACGCCGCTTGTTATGTCTATCATTGAAATTCAAAGCCTTAGCAGTTGGGTCGGGCTACTAATGGGGCTGCTGATGGTTGGCCTGTTTTTGTCCACCGTTTATTTCACCCTGATGGGGCGGGTAGCAATGCTGCGGGTGGCGGCCGGGGTTGTAACGCGGGGGAATGTAACGGCCGTTTTGCCCAACGACATAACCGACCACACCTTGTGGCAGTTTGGCGACATTGCCGAACGGATTTGGCACGTGTGGCCCCGGCTGTTGACTTTAGGGCTGGCGTTCTTCCTCTTTTTGCTCATACTCTACATCCCCTCGGTCATCGTAGGCACCATCCTGGCGCTGCTGGTGGGGCCGTTGGGGTTTGTTACCCTTTTTCTGGTGCCGCTGGTTGGCATGTGGGTGGTTATTTATTTAAGTTTTGTCCCACATGGGCTGACCAGAAACGGCCGTTCTCTGCGCCGCGCCATCGTCGAAAGCAGTATGATCGTCCACAACCAGCTTTCAACCGTCCTCTCCCTCCTCCTCACCGTCTGGCTCATCAACGCTACTATTGATTCCCTGCTGCTGTGGGCCGAAGACGGCACCTGGTTTACCCTCATCGCCATCATCGGCCACGCCTTCATCAGCACCTCCACCCTGATGGCAACCTATGTCTTTTATCAAGATCGTTATACAACCTTGTATCGTGGAAATTATTAGGAAAAGCTATGTCAAAAACAGAGACAAATACCCAATACGATGCCAGTAGCATCCAGGTTCTCAAAGGGCTGGAAGCCGTTCGCCGCCGCCCTGGCATGTACGTGGGCGGTACCGACATCAAGGCACTCCACCACCTCGTTTACGAAATTGTAGACAACTCCATTGATGAAGCCCTGGCCGGCCGCTGTGATCGCATTGAAGTGGTTATCCACCCCGACGCCAGCGTCTCCATTGCCGACAACGGCGTTGGTATCCCAGTGCTGGAACACCCCACCGAAAAAGTGTCGGCTCTGGAAGTCGTCCACACCACCCTTCACGCTGGTGGTAAATTTGGGCAGGGTGCCTACAAGGTATCGGGCGGTTTACATGGCGTGGGCGCGGCGGCTGTTAATGCCCTGTCCGAATGGTTTGAAGTGACCGTGACCCGCGACAAAGGGGTTTGGTTTCAGCGGTATGAGCGCGGCATTCCTCAGGCTCCCGTTAAAAAGCTGCGCAATATGAAGCCGGATGAGGATACGGGAACCAAAACCCACTTCAAATTTGACGAAACCATTTTTCTCGGCGATCTCGAATACCGTTTTGAAACGCTGGTCAACCGCTTCCGCGAAATGGCGTTTATTACCAGCGGCGTCTTTTTGAGCGTGCGTGACGAACGGCCGTCTATTCCCCGCGAAATGAATTTTTACTTTGAAGGCGGCGTCAAATCCTTTGTCCGCTACCTCAACCGCAACCGCGTGGTGCTACACGACCCCGTCTTTGTGCAAAAAGAAATGGACGGCATTGACGTAGAAGTTGCCGTTCAATACACCGACGGCATGGCCGCCAGTGAATATGCCTTTGCCAACACCATCTTCACCCCCGATGGCGGCACCCACCTCACCGGTCTGCGCACCGCCCTCACCCGCGTCATCAACAACTATGCCCGCAAGGCAAACCTGCTGAAGGAAAAAGACAAGAACTTTTCCAGTGACGATACACGCGAGGGCGTAACGGCCGTTGTTAGCGTCAAAGTCCCCGACCCCCAGTTTGAGAGCCAGACCAAGGTCAAGCTAATGAACGCCGAAGTTAGCGGCATTGTCGCCTCTATCACCGCCGAAGCCCTTTCCGCCTATTTGGAAGAAAACCCACGCGAGGCCAAGAAAATCATTGAACGCTGCCTCACCTCCTCCCGCGCCCGTGACGCCGCCCGCAAAGCCCGCGAACTCGTCATGCGTAAAAGTGCCCTTGAAAGCCTTACCCTGCCCGGCAAGCTGGCCGACTGCTCCGAGCGCGACCCCACCCGCAGTGAACTTTACATTGTTGAGGGTGATTCGGCCGGCGGCACCGCTAAACAGGGGCGCGACCGCCACTTCCAGGCGATTCTGCCCCTGCGCGGTAAAATTCTCAACACCGAACGGGCGCGGCTAGACAAAATTCTTGCCAACAACGAAGTCAAAGCCCTCATCTCCGCCCTCGGCATGGGCATTGGTGATGCGATGGATTTTGACAACCTGCGCTATCACCGCGTCATCATCATGACCGATGCTGACGTAGACGGCAGCCACATTCGCACCCTGCTGCTCACCTTCTTCTTCCGCTACATGCCCGAACTGATCGAGCGCGGCCATCTGTTTATTGCCCAACCCCCGCTCTATGCCGTCAAACAGGGCAAGGATCTGCATTACACCTATACCGAAGGGCAGCAAGATGTGCTGCTCAAACAGCTTGATGGCAAAAAATATTCGGTGCAGCGGTACAAAGGGTTGGGTGAAATGAACGCTCAACAGCTTTGGGAAACAACAATGAACCCCGCCGACCGCACCTTGCTACAGGTAACGGTAGAAGATGCGATGGTAGCCGACAAAACGTTTGACATGCTGATGGGCAGCGAAGTTGCCCCGCGCCGCCGCTTTATCATGACCAATTCCAATCAGGTACGAAATCTGGATGTGTAGAGTTTTGGACAGGATTGACACGATTTTTCAGGATTAACAAAAAAGGCCAGCGATTTGCTGGCCTTTTGGTTTTTAAACAGGGCTGTTTATTCCTCTTTGGCGGAACCGGAGAGGTTGCGCGGGATGCCTTTTTTGGCAAGGCGCAACGTGGCAAAGTTGACGGGTCGTCCGGCTTTGTTCACCACGATGTCGCGGGTCGGAACAAAACGGCCGCTCCAGGTACCCAGATAAAAACCGCCGCCAATTTCTGAAGCATCGAGTATCTCAATCTTTTTCTTTGGCTCGCTGCTCAGGGCATACACCCCAGCTTCCGAAATCTCTTTCCAATCTTCCACCAGGGTGGGTTTTTTGAACCAGCGCATGGGGTAATTGCGGTTGACCTGATCGGCCGTTAAATCGGGTGTCATGCGCATGTTGGCCGCTGATGCGCCGCGCCGCTGCCCGCTGGCGCGGTTGCGACGGCCGGCCATTTGCTCCATGCGGTTGCCCCCTTTCCGGCCGCGCACAATCATCTCCCGATAGTTTTGCTGTGCTTCCTGGTAGGAATAGTAGGTGTAGGCAATCTGCACAACAACCATAAAGACGAGAAAAAAGGCGACTAGATTGAGTACAAAAGCCAACCACCCTAGACCGATGTCGCTAAAGCGTGGCACAACATGACCAAAAATGGCGTTCAGCATTTGTAAAAGGAACCAAACAAAACCAACAATTGCTGCCCACAAAATAATTTTGCCCGTTTGGGTCAGACGGCTCGACCATAGTTCAATGGCTTTGCGAAGGTTTTGGATAAATGTTTCAAGGTTTTTGCGCATAAATGTGTCCTCTAAATTGCAATGTAGATTGCTCTGTAATGTACGCAATTTTTGGTGTTGCGGCAAGTGTGGTTGTGGTTTTGGGGGAAGGGGGAGGGGGGAAACGGCCGTTAATCCCCGTGGCTAGATGGTGAAAAAAACGGCCGTTTTCACAACCACCGATGAATACAAATAACCACAAACCTTCATCCGTGTTTATCCGCGTTCATCGGTAGTTTCATTCTTGTTTTTGCAAAAGGGATTGAGCTTAACGCAAGCCAGCAATCTTCATCCCATCATTCAAAATCGCTTCCACCCGATCCCCATGCGTCGTTTCGCAATAAACCCGGATAATCGGCTCCGTGCCACTAAACCGAATCAGCAGCCAGCCACCATCTTCCATGATGAATTGATGTCCGTCAATCGTCACGATATCGGTGCATTTGAGCCCACCAATTGTGTCAGGACGCGCCGCCGCCACATTTGCCAAAATCTCCGGCTTCCGCGCCTGCTCAAACGATGAGTCAATGCGGTCATAGTAATGGGCACCCACCACACCAAACACCGTGTCCAGCAGTTCCGATGGCTTCTTACCCGTCCGCACCATCATATCGAGCAAAAACAGTCCGGCCAGCAGCCCGTCACGCTCCGGCACATGCTCCCGGAACGCATAGCCACCGCTTTCCTCACCGCCAATCATGGCTCCCACTTCCACCATCTTGGGGGCAATGTATTTAAAGCCAACACCCGTTTCATAAACCGGCACGCCATAACGCGCTCCCAGCTTGTTAAGCATTTTGGTGGTGGAAATGGTTTTCACAATCGGCCCACGCTCGCCACGCAGCTCCAGGAAGTAATAGCCCAGCATCCCGTAAACACGCAGTTGGTCAATAAAGTTGCCGTTTTCATCGCCAAAGCCGACCCGGTCGGCGTCGCCATCGTTGATGACGGCCACGTCGGCACCCACTTTTTTGACAAAGCTGAGGCCGTGATCAACGTTGGGGGAGATCGGTTCCGGCCGGCTCATATGCGGGAAAATCGGGTTGCGTTCGTTATGAACTTCATGGATTTGCGTTTTGCCATCGGCCAGCAGCCGGGGAAACCAGCCCGCACCGTTGCCCCACATGCAGTCCACCAGCACCTTGAAACCCGCATTTTTAATCGGTTCTAGGTCAATCAGGCGGTTGATTTGGGCAATGTAGGCCGGAGCAGCGTCGAATTTGGTGACAAGGCCATCGCTCATGGCATCATTCAGCCGCATTCGTTTTACGCCGTCAATTTCAGGGATGACAGCCTCTACTTTTTTCAACGCCGCTGGAGCCAATGCCCCACCCAACGGGTCACGCACCTTAAAACCGCAATCTTCCGGGGGGTTGTGGCTGGCAGTGATGTTAATGGCCCCCCCAGCCTGCTTATCCACAACGGCATAGGAAATGGTGGGAGTTGGTGTTGCCCCATCGGTTAGCCAAACGTGGATGCCATTGGCGGCCAGCACTTCCGCCGCCGCCGCCGCAAAGTTGTCGGCGTGAAACCGCTTGTCATGACCAATCACAACCCCTTTGCCAGCTAAACCTTCATTATGTAAATAAGTGGCAAACCCCTGGGCGCAGCGGCGCAAATTGTCGAAGGTGTAATCTTCGGCAATCCGTGCCCGCCAGCCGTCTGTTCCAAATTTAATTGCTGTTGACATATGAATGATGTCTCCTTGTATGAAATCTAATCGGTAATCAGTAACCGGTAATCAGCTTTGGCGGTTAACATAATAAACGGGCAAACATGTCATTTCGATGTCCTCCGAGAAATCCCGTTGGCAACGGCCTGATGAGTGGGATTTCTCCTCGAAGACTCGTCGAAATGACATTGTTTTTTACCCAAATAAATTGTTAACTCACAAAACTGATTACTGCTTACTGATTACCGTCTACATCGGTGTTTGGCCGCTTTGCAGCAGCTTAATATCGGCATCAACCATCATGTGGACTAACTGCGGGAAAGTGACGCTGGGTTCCCAGCCAAGTTTGGCTCCCGCTTTGCCAGGGTCGCCAACGAGAAGGTCTACTTCGGCCGGCCGCATAAACCGCTCATCCTGCACCACATAATCATGCCAATCGAGGTTGACATGGCCGAAAGCCAAGTCGAGAAATTCCCGAATAGAGTGGGTTTCGCCTGTAGCAATGACAAAATCATCGGGGGTGTCAGACTGTAGCATCAGCCACATGGCCTGCACATAATCCCCGGCAAAACCCCAGTCGCGTTTGGCATCAAGGTTGCCCAAGCGCAGCTCGTTGGTTAACCCCAGCTTGATTTGCGCCACGTGGGAGCTAATTTTGCGGGTGACAAATTCCAAACCCCGGCGAGGTGACTCGTGGTTAAAAAGGATGCCAGAGGTGGCATGAAGGTTGTAGCTTTCGCGGTAGTTGATGGTAATCCAGTGACCATACACTTTGGCAACGCCGTAGGGGCTGCGAGGGTAAAAGGGCGTAGTTTCGCGCTGTGGCACTTCCACCACCTTGCCAAACATTTCGCTGGAGCTGGCCTGGTAAAAGCGGATTTTGGGGTCAACCATGCGAATGGCATTGAGGATGCGCGTTACGCCCAGGGCGGTAGCTTCGCCAGTAAAAACGGGCTGGCTCCACGAGGTGGAAACAAAGGATTGGGCACCAAGGTTGTAAACTTCATCAGGGCGATGTTCGCCCAGAAGCTGCACCAGGGAAAATTCGTCGAGCAGGTCGCCGGGAACCAGGGTGATTTGGTCTTGAATGTGCGCCAGGCGATGCAGGTTCAGGGTGCTGGTGCGGCGCACCATCCCCACAACTTCGTACCCTTTTGACAGTAAAAATTCGGCCAGATAGGAGCCGTCTTGTCCGGTCACGCCGGTAATCAGTGCTTTTGGCATGTTATTCCTTCCTCTTTTGTTTGCCACGAACCGATGTCGTGGGGATTTTCCTGTTCGTTTGCTTTCTCAATTGGTTGCAGGAAAGCAAGGGGAACGGATTATAGCCCAGGGCAAGTGATGGGAAAACCGAGGAAGGCTGAGCGTGGGGAGACAGTGGGGCAGTCATGGGTTGGAAGTGGTCAAGAGCAGGAATACAGGTTAGCTGATTTTGCGAATTGACGCTCCGCGTTGCGTTGGATTTTTGGTTGAGGTGATTGAATCCGTACACAGGATGGATGCCTTGCTTTGTGTCACCTTGTTTTTATGTTACGTGATTGGGCTTACGATTCCCATTACGCCGTCGAAAGGTAGTTGCCCATCTACGGGAAACGAGGCTTGAGATTAAGCGATTGGGAGATTGGCCGTGCATAGTCTCCCAATCTCTTAATCTCCCAATCTCTGCTTTTACCCGCCACATCTGTTACTGCCTCAACATGACCCATGGGTCATGTTTGTTTTTAATTTCACCTTAACTGTATTGACAACCCATTGCCAAATGAGTATGGTGGGCGCTTGTTGGGAGACATTATGATTCGACATCGCCTTTTTTTTGTTTTGTTGCTTGTGGTGCTTGGTGGTGGGTCAACGGCCGTTTTTCCCCTCACCTCCCTTTCTTCTCACCACACCATCTTTGCCCAAACGGCCCCCACCCTTTTTGTGGCGCTAGACGGCAGCGACGAGACGGGGGATGGGAGCGCCGAACGGCCGTTTCGCACCCTCACCCACGCCGCCCCTCTTGCCCAACCCGGCAGCACCCTGTATCTGCGCGGCGGGGTTTATCATGAGCAAACCGTTTTTGCGGCCACAGGAACGGCCGTTAACCCCATCACCATTCAGCCCGCCCCCGGCGAAACCGTCATCTTCGACGGCAGCGGACTGCCCATTCCCGAAGACCAGCACCTCGTTCTCATCAGCGAATCCACCCACGTCCTCTTTACCGGCTTTGAAATCACCAACTCCAGCGGGCGCGGGCTAGGGATTTTTGAATCAGAAGCCATCACCCTGCGCGACAACCTCGTCCACGAAATCAGCGGGCGCGGCATTGGCGGCGGCGGCAACCTCATCACCATCGAAGACAACCAGGTGTGGCGCACCTCGCTGGAAAACGAAGATGAAGCCTTTAACGCCACCGGTGGCTGGAAAGCCGGTATCTCCACCTATCGCCGCTTTGACGGTTCTCCCTCCACCAACTTCACCATTCGTCACAACCAGATTCACGACATTTGGGGCGAAGGCATCATCGCCATCTTTGCCGACGGCGTGCAAATCGAAGGCAACGAAATCTACGACACCTACAGCGTCAACATCTACATTGACAACGCCCGCAACGTCACCATTCACGGCAACTACCTCTACGCCACTACCACCCGCTACAATCGCCGCGACCGCTTTGTCCCCGCCAACGCTATTCATTTAGCCAATGAATCTTACGACAATGCGCCGCTCACCCAGCTCGACAACATCATCATTGCCAACAACCTCATCATCGGCACCGGGCGCGGCATCAGCTATTGGCACGACCAAAGCAACCTCGACCCCAACAACAGCTACCGCAACGTCAACATTGTCTACAATATTATTGCCAACACCCATGAGGATGCCATCCGGTTTGACGGCGTTGGCCTGTTTGCAGAACCGCCGCAAAATGTGCTGGTGCAAAATAACATCATCTTTGCCGGGGGCAATGGCGAGGCCTTAAACATTGGCAACAGCGAGGGCTGGGCGTTTAGCCACAACAACTGGCCCGATGGCGTGCCGGAATTGGCCGAAGAGCCAGACAGTTTTGCCGCCGACCCACTTTTTGTCAGCCCCGGCCTGGACAGCCGGCCGGAAGGGTTTATGCTCCAGCCCGGTTCCAGCAGCATTGGCGCGGGGCAGCCGTTCGCCCCGCTGCCGGTGGATTTTCTCGGCCATTTGCGTGACCCGGAACGGCCGTCTTTGGGCATTTTTGAAATGGCAAACGTGGCCGACGACGAAGCCGCGCCGGGGGATGAGGTGAGCGATGGGAAAGAAACGGCCGTTTCCAACCCCAACCCCACACCCATTCCCAACGACAGCAGCCCCCAAACCATCGGTCAGGAGCCGCTTCAACCCACCCCCACCCCACCCCCCGCCATCCCCGCCGACGACCCACCAGCCAACGACAACCTGCCCCTCATCGGCGGCATCGTCTTCATCAGCATCGTCCTCCTCTTCATCCTCCTCCGCTTCATGCGCATCGCCGCCAACCGTTAACCCCAGTAGAGACGCAAAATCTTGCGTCTCTACAAATGCAAAATTTTGCGTCTCTACGACGTGGGCGTCACACCCTTTTTCAAAATCACATTGGCATACTTGCGCGTGTCGCCCGTCATCACCACCGCAAACGCCTGGCGGCAGCGGTCATAAAAGGCAAACCGATCCAGCCGCTGAATCGGCGGCGTGGCGGGCTGGTGGCGGTCAATCACCCGGCGGTAATCCGCTTCCACCGTTGGGTCGGCCGTGTCGCCCGGCACCACCGCCATCATCAAAACTGGAGCCTCAACATAGCTGTCCAGCTCCAACAGCGGCAAAATGGCGTCCAGCAGCGGCGCAACCAGCAGCCCATCCGCCCGCACCACCGGCACCCCCAGCGACTCCCCCGGAAAGTGGGCATCAGCCAGCACAATCTCATCCCCATGCCCCATGCGGTAAAGCGTTGCCAGCAGTTCCGGGCTAAAAAGTGGCGAAATTCCTTTTAACATCTTGATCACTCCTTGAAAATGGGACGCGGACAAACACGGACAAATCTGCCAATCTTTTGGGCATTGACGGCGGAGATTGGGAGACTCGTTATCTTGAATCCCCCAATCTCCCAGTCTCTCAATCTCGATTTTTATCAACATGCCGCCGCACATACTGTCTCCGCGAAAATGTAAAAAACGGCCGTTTGCCCAATCTTCCCACCCACCGCATAATTTGCAACAAACAGGAAGTGTTAAAGGAGAAAACATGAGCGAACGCATCGGTTTTATTGGTCTAGGCATTATGGGTCGCGGCATGACCCTCAACTTGTTAAAAGCAGGCTTCGCCGTTACGGTGTGGAACCGCACCGCCAGCCGCATGGAGCCAATGGTTGCCGCCGGGGCAGCGGCCGGCAGCAGCCCCGCCGACGTTGCCGCCAACAGCGACATCATCATCACCTGCGTCAGCGACACCCCCGACGTTGAAGCCGTCATTTTGGGTGAAAACGGTGTCATCCACGGCGTACAGCCCGGCTCGCTGGTTGTAGACATGAGCACCATCAGCCCCCAGGCCACGCGGGAAATTAGCGGCCGGCTGGCCGCAAAAGGGGTCGCCATGCTCGATGCCCCCATCAGCGGCGGCAGCGAGGGGGCGGCCAAAGGCACGCTGAGCATTATGATTGGCGGCGCGGCGGCCGACGTAGACCGCGCCATGTCGGCCTTTCAGGCGATGGGCAAAACCATCACCCACGTTGGCCCCACCGCCGCCGGGCAAACGGTGAAGCTGGTCAACCAGATTTTGGTAGTGGTCAACATGCTGGCCGTGGGCGAGGCGCTGCTCTTTGCCCAGGCGGGCGGGCTTGATCTGCACAAGACGCTGGACGCGGTGAAGGCGGGGGCGGCGGGAAGCTGGATGCTGAGCAATCGCGGGCCGCAGGTAGTGGAGCGAGATTGGCGACCCGGTTTTACGATTGATTTGCAGCAGAAGGATTTGCGGCTGGTGCTGGAAGCGGCCGACCAGATGGGCATCCCCATCCTGGGTACCAGCACGGTGTTTAACCTGTACCGCACCTTGCAGCGGCAGGGGCTGGGCGAGGAGGGCAACCACGCGCTGGTGAAGGCGTTGGAACATTTGGCGGGGCTGGAGATTAACGGCCGTTCTTAACCCAACACACCCATTCCATCAGGAACCTCACACACCGGCGAGACGGAATGGTAGGGGCGAGACGACCGGGAATAACGCTGGCAACGCCACTAGCCTCCCCTCCCGGTCGTCTCGCCCGTGCGTTTACCGTAAACTCCGCTGGCAGGCAACACATGGGCAAAACGGTGCGGAGAAACGGCCGTTTGTTCACCCCGCGCCAATCCGCACCATCTAGCCCCTACCGGATGGGTGGATGACGCAGGGCGTATGCAATACGCCCCTACCCCCGCGTCGGCCTCAGAGGATTGAGTACCATCTCACCAACAAATCTATTACAATCGGCGGCTATGCTGACGACACGGCGTACCACCCCAAACCAAACCGCCCACGGCTGGCTGGCGGCATTGGCACTGCTGCTGCTGGGCGTGGTGGTGCTGCTGCCTTGGCAGGCAACGCCACCGGCCACGGGAACCACAACGGCCGTTTCCTTCTCCCTCCCCAGCGGCTACTACCCCACCAGCCAGCAGCTAACCCTCACCGCCCCCGCCAACGCCACCATCTGGCTGACCAGCGACGGCAGTGAACCGGGGCCAACAAACGGCCGTTCCATCACCCAGCCCATCCACCTCAACGCGGCCGTCCCCGGCGTGGCCGTCCTCCGTGCCCGCGCCCAGCTTGCCGACGGCACCCTCGGCCCCATCAGCGATGCCCACTACATCCTGGGTCTCAGCCAGCCGCTGCCCATCGTCTCCTTGCTGCTCGACCCGGCGGCGCTGTGGGATGAAACCAGTGGCATTTACCGCAACCCGCTGGCGGAAGGCATCGCATGGGAACGGCCGGTTTCAGTCATGATTGTCACGGGGGATCGGCAAACGGCCGTTACCCTCCCCGCCGGAGTCCGCATCCACGGCCAGTTTAGCCGAGGCTACGCCAAAAAATCGCTGCGCCTTTATTTCCGCCAGGAATACGGCACCAACCGGCTCACCTTCCCTCTCTTTGCCAACACCCCCCCGCTGGCGATCAAGCGGCTGGTGCTGCACGCCAGCGGGCAAGACAGCAGCCAACTGCCCACCAACTGGACGCTGCTGCGGAACCAGGTGGTGGCCGAGTTGGCGCAATCCACCCACGCCCTGACAACCCATAGCCAATCGGCGCTGCTGTTTATCAACGGCGAGCCGTGGGGGCATTATTATTTGCGCGAACATATCAACGACTATTTGCTGCGCGAAGGGTATGGGGCAGAAACGGCCGTTTTGGTAGACACCCCCGCCCGCCGCGCCGAAGACCCGGACGACATCACCCCCGCCTATGCCGACTGGGACAAGCTGACCGAATTTGTCGCCACCCACGACCTGGCCGACGAAGCCAGCTACGCTGCCGTCGCCGCCCAGGTTGACCTCGACAACCTGATTGATTACTCGCTGCTGCAAATCTACAGTGCCAACTACGACTGGCCCTATACCAACATCAAGCAGTTTCGCCCGGCGACAATAAACGGCCGTTGGCGCTGGATCATTTGGGACAATGACCTCAGTTTGGGGCTAACGCCGTGGAGCAACGTGGGGCAAAACACGCTGGAGCAGGCGCTTGACCCAGCCTACACGGCGGGAGTTGCCGCTGAAACCGACGGCCGCGACACGATTCTGCTGCGCGGGCTGTTGCAAAACCCTGCCTTCCGCGCACGCTTTATCGCCCGTGCCGATGAACTGCTAAACACAGTGCTGGCTCCCGAAGCGGTGATTGCCGTCATTGACCGGCTGGCGGCGGAGATAAAACCGGCGATTGCACTGGAAAACGGCCGTTGGGGTGGCGACACGGCAACCTGGGAAGCCAACGTGGAACAACTGCGCGACTTTGCCCGGCAGCGGCCGGCCATCATGCGCCAGCATTTTGCCGAAAGTTTGCCTTAAAAGCTATTAATGAACATAAAATGAACCTTGCGATGAGACCTTGCTCCCATTTGTATTGCAAGATGCCATCCTCTATAATCCCGTTGTCGCACCCGACATGAGGAGAGAAGAAGTTGACAATTGATGTAGAGGAAATGGTTGAGTTTTTGGTTGGGCTGCTCAATACACCGAGTCCAACTGGCTACACTCACCGCGCAATCAAATACACGCAGGAGGCTTTTGCCCCCTTTTTGGAAATGTCTGTCACCCCCAAGGGGGTTTTGGTTGGAACATTGCCCGGCAAGCAAAACAGTGCGCCCCGTGCCATTACGGCTCATGTGGACACGCTGGGGGGGATGGTGCAAGAGGTGAAGGGAAACGGCCGTTTACATCTCACCCAGCTTGGCAGTTGGGCCTGGACCTCGGTCGAAGGGGAAGGTGTCACCATTTTTGCCAGCAGTGGCGAAAGCTATCGCGGCACCTTTTTGCCCACCACCGCCTCCATCCACGCCTTCACCAGCAGCGAGCGCAACGCCCCCCGCGACAGCAGTAACATGGAAGTCCGCATTGATGCCCGCACCCAGTCCAGAGCCGACACCCACGCCCTGGGCATTCGCGTGGGCGACATTGTGGCCTTTGACCCCCGCGTTGAACTCAGCGACAGCGGCTTTATCCGCTCCCGCCATTTGGACGACAAGCTCAGCGTGGCGGCGATTTTTGGTGCCGTGGCCGCCCTTGCCCGTTCCGGTGACAAACCCGCCCAACCCACCACCATCCACATCAGCAACTACGAAGAAGTGGGGCATGGCGCCGCCGCCGGAATGCCCGCCAATCTGGCCGAACTGCTGACGGTAGACATGGCCGTGGTGGCACCCAAACAAACTTCTGATGAATTTTCGCTAACAATTTGTGCCAAGGATGCGGCCGGCCCCTATCATTACGAAATGCGCCGCGATCTGGAAAAGCTGGCCGAAGCGGAAGCCATTCCCTACAACACCGACATCTACCCCTATTACGGCTCCGATGGTGAAGCGTTTTGGCGAGCCGGAGGAGATGTGCGTATGGGTCTGGTTGGCCCCGGCGTGGATGCGTCGCACCATTACGAGCGCAGCCACCGCGACAGCCTGGAAAATACGGCCAAATTCCTGGCCGCTTACATGGTTCATGAAAGTGGAGATTAAACACAGCTTATGACGGTTAAAACATTCTTTTTAGGGCTTGGGTTGAGCCTGTTACTTTTGTTGGCGGCCTGCGGCGGCAGCGATGCCACGCCAACGCCAATTATTCCCGAAGCAACCGAGGTGCCAGCCACAGCAACGGCCGTTTCCAGCACCGACCCCGTTCGCAGCCAGGCCACCGTAGACAGCATTCAAGTCAACCTGCTCGAATCGTTCCCTGTAGGGGTCAACGTCGTGGCACGCGGCGAGCTGCCCGATGGCTGCACCCAGTTGGAAGAAGTGGTGCAGCAGCAAAGTGGCAACACCTTCCGCGTCATCCTCACCACCCTACGCGACCCGGCGCAGGTGTGTACCGAAGCACTGGTGCCATTTGAAGAAACGATTCCGCTGGAAGTGGCGGGGCTAAAGGCAGGGGCGTATTCGGTGCTGGTCAACGGCATCAGTGGTTCGTTTACGCTGGATGCGGATAATGTGGTGGCCGAAGAAGAACCAACGCCAACGGCCGTTCCTGAAGCGGTAGCCGCCAGCATTAGCGGGCGCGTTTGGCATGATTTGTGCGTGGGGACATTAACGGCCGTTGCCGCCGACAGCGAAGCCCCGGCCGGCTGTATCGCCGTCGAAACCGACACTGGCACCGTCTTCCAGGCTAATGGCCTGCCCGAAGCCACTGAACCCGGCCTGCCCGGCGTCGAAGTGACGCTGGCCGAAGGGGATTGTGCCAATGCTGCGACGACTACCGTTGTCACCGATGGTAGCGGTAACTACAGCTTTGCGGACCTGCCCAGCGGTAGCTACTGCGTCACCATTGACCCGACAAGCGCAACAAATACGGCCGTTTTGGAAGAAGGCATTTGGAGCTATCTCACCGATGACAGTAACGCTGTCGCTCTGGTGGTAGATGAAGGGGAACAGGTTGCAGGGGTTGATTTTGGCTGGGATTTCCAATTCCTGCCCGCACCAGAGGCAGATTTGGCAAATTGTGACAACAATGTCACCTTTGTAAGCGACCTGACCACCCCCGACGACACCGTGATCGCCCCCGGTGCCGAGTTTGAAGTGGGCTGGCGACTGCGTAACATTGGCAGTTGCCCTTGGTCTACCGACTATAGCGCGGTCTATGTGGATGGCGACAACTTGGGCGTCATTACTGCCACCATACCCAGTGCCGTCGCCCCCGGCCAGACGGTAGACATATTTGTGACGATGACTGCCCCCACCACCGAAGGCACCTACCGCAGCAACTGGCAGCTTGCCGATGCCGACGGCAACCGCTTTGGCGTGGATGGTTTTCTGGAAAATGCGTTTTGGGTGCAAATTGTGGCTGGTGAACCACCCGCTCCCGGCGAACCAACGCCAACGCCGGCACCCGGTTCAGCCTCGATTGGCGGCGTGGCCTGGCGCGATTTGTGCAGCAGCAGCGGCACGCCGGCCGCGATTTGCGTGGAAACGGGCGGCGTGTTCCGGGGGGATGGGACGTATCAGGGGATTGAACGGCCGTTAGCCGGTCTCACCGTCACCCTGGCACAAGGAGCTTGCCCAGCCGTTGGCACCCGCCCCGGCAACGTGCTTGCCACCGCCCTCACCGGCGAAGACGGCACCTATGTTTTCGACGGGCTGGACAGCGCCACCTACTGCATTTGGGTAGATGCCTTTAGCCCCGCCAACATCGAGCTGCTCATCCCCGGCGACTTCACCTGGCCCGCCACCGGCGTAGACCGCTGGACGTTTATCCTTGACCCTGGTGAACAGGAAGAGCGGATTGATTTTGGTTGGGATGATTTTGATGATTAGTTTGTAGGGTGTGGAGAGTAGGGCGTGGGCGTAACGTATGTCACTCCGCCACGCCCTACGCCTCACTCCCTACTCAATCCACGTCTCGTGTACGTGGAGCCACTTCACCCCGTTGGGCGTGGCGAAGTCTTGCTGAAAAACAGCCGTACTCTGGCGTGAGGTCACGGTGTCGCCGATTTCCTGCCATTCTTCATAGGTGGCAATGGCAATGTCGCCCTGCTGCTGCTGAAGCTGGAACTTTTCAATCCAGATGCGGAAGTGGGAACGGCCGTTATGCTCCCCACGCAGCCCATTCATCAAAGTGTGGCGGTCGGTTAAACGGCCGTTTGGGCTAACCAACACAAACGCCTCCCCCAGTGCCACCGTCGCCCGCGCAAACGCCTCATCGCTTTCGGGCAAACGGCCGGCAAACCATTCTTCAAAAAAGCGGTGCAAATCCAGAATTTCCTGCCGACATTGTTCCTTCATCATATCTCCTCATATAATAACAATCTGGGTTGACAAGGGCGTATGCGATACGCCTCTACTGGCTTGATTAAACACGTATTTGTTTGGAGGAACAATGGCAACACCTGATTTAGTGGGCATCATTGTGCAGGATATGGGCAAGGCACTGGCCTTCTACCGACTGTTGGGGCTGGATATTCCGGCCGAGGCTGACGCGGAAGCGCACGTGGAGTACAAAACGCCGGGTGGCTTTCGGCTGGCGTGGGACACAGTAGCACTGATGGAAAGCATTCACGGTGAATGGCACCCACCCAGCGGCCACCGCATGGGGATGGCCTTTTTGTGTACCAATGCGGACGAAGTTGACAAGATCTACAACAACATCATCGCCGCAGGGTACGAAGGCCAAAAGCCACCCTGGGATGCGTTTTGGGGGCAGCGCTATGCCATTGTGGTTGACCCGGACGGCAATTTGATTGATCTGTTCGCTCCGATGTAAATAGGACGCAGATTTGACCGATTAACCTGATCAGGAAAATCAGGTCAATCAGCGTCCTATTTTCATTCTTCGTGGTGGGCAATTGCCCATCGTCCTTATGAATGAGCCACACGAACGGTTGCGGCAATCCCTGTAGCATTGCTGAAAGAGGATAGGCCAATCGAGGTCATAAAGTGACTGCTCTCGTTTGCAGGTAGCACAAATGGCAGGCAGCAAGTCTGGTCGGCAAACAGGACTTGCCACCTGCTACTTGCAACTTATAACCAATAAATTCCCCGTGAAATTCGGAACCAAAACGGCCGTTTTCCCGTTTAATAACTGTGTGTGGCGGAAAATTTGTTGTATCGTCACCGTATTGTTAATCAGAAGGGGTATCTGTCTTGAACACAAAAACCTTGCTTTCAGCACAACTTAGCACAATAGCAGCCTTGCTGCTGCTCGTTTTTGGCACCGCCTGCGGAGCGCTGGCTCCCGAGCCAGCCGCCACGCTCGTAGTTCCCACCGCCATCACCGACATGGTGCAGGCACTGCCCACGGCAGCGGCTCCACCCCGCGCCACGCCCACCTCTTTCCCCACAGTGCCATCACTGCCGGCCGTCACCGCCACGCCAGCCCGGCAGCTTGACCCAATACAAAATGGCAACGCCACGGCCACGGCCATGGCCGAACAATCCTCACCGCTGCCAACGGCCGTTCCGCCCATCGCCAGCAACAACAGCTACCGCGTAGCCTTTGTGGAAAGCAACGACGTGCTAAATGTCCGCAGCGGAGCCGGGGTCAACAATGGCGTGGTCGGCACCCTGGCGGCAACCGACACGGGGATTACGCTGACGGGGGCCACGGCGCAGGTTGCTGGCTCCACCTGGGTTGAGATGCAAAAGGGGGGAATGCGCGGCTGGGTAAACGGCCGTTTTCTCACCCCCATGCTCAATGAGACAGCGTTTTGCAGCAATGAAGCGGTGGATGAACTGGTGGCAGCGTTAAAAACGGCCGTTGGCAACCAGGACAGCACTGCCCTGGCGCGGCTTGTCCACCCTGAACGCGGTCTGCGCGTTCGCACAAGCTGGTGGAACCCCGAAGTGCGTCTTAGCCGCAGCGAATTGGACACCATCTACAGCAGCCCCACCAGCTACGATTGGGGTGTCCATGACGGCAGTGGCTTGCCCTGGGTTGGCTCCTTTACCGAACAAATCCAGCCGATGCTGGTTCAAGACCTGTTGGCGGCCGACGAAAGCGGCTGCAACATCATCCTCCATGGCAACACCGCCGGGCTGGTTCGGCTCCCCGATGGTTATGAAGCGGTCAACTTCTACACCCTGAAACGCAACCCCCTCCCCGACGCCATCGAATTTGATTGGGGCAGTTGGGTCATCGGCATTGAGCAAAGCGACGGTGCCATCTATCTAAGCTATCTCGTCCACTTTGCCTACGAAATTTAGCAGGTAGCAGGTGGTAAGGAATGGAAATTAAATAACTTGCCCATTTAGAAGTTCAACTTCTTTTGAGAAGTTGAACTTCTTGCGTAACTTATTTAATCCTCGTTCCTAAGTCAGTTACTGCAAGCGACTTGCCACCTGCAACTTGTTACTTGTCCAATATCTCCACGTAGCCCCCATCCCCATGCACCCGCACCCGCTGCCCCGTTTGGATGCGGCGGGTGGCTTCGGGTACCCCCACCACAGCCGGAATGCCGTATTCTCGCGCCACAACCGAACCGTGGGTCATTAGCCCCCCCACTTCCATCACCAGCCCGGCAGCGTTGATAAACAGCGGTGTCCAGCCAGGGTCGGTGAAGGGCGCGACCAAAATCTCGCCGGGAGCCAGCATTTCTTGCGCTGGGTCACGCACTACGTGGGCAATGCCTTCGACAACCCCAGTGGAAACGGGGTTGCCCGCCAACGCCCCGGCGGGCATCTGGCTGTTAGCGAACTGCACGGTCGGAATTTCGCCGTCGCTGGTGACAACGCGGGGCGGAGTGAGGTGGTCAAAGCGGCGATAGTCGGCGCGGCGTTGCTGGATGCGGGGGCGCAAATCGGTATTGGGCTGCTCCAGGGCAGCAATGAGTTCCAGCAGGTCGAGGTACCAGATGTCGTCGAGGGTGTCAAGGCGGTTTTGTTGGTGGAGGAAAACGGCCGTTTCCTCCAGCACCACCCGCACCATGTCCAAAAACTGCACCAAAAAATATTTCGGATGCTCCCGCATGGCTAAATAGCCGCGCATCGCCCGCACCAGCCGCCGCGCTAGCTTGGCTTTCATCCCACCCAGCAGCCCATGCTGCGCCGCCGCCACCAGCCGTTCCCCCGCCTGTTCCGCCTCGGCGATTAACTTTTGAAAATGACGGCGGTGCTGCCCCGCTACCTCATGCTGCCCGTTGGCACGAATGACTTGCAGCAGCGAACGGGGGTCATCCTGCCAGCGCGGGCGAGCAATATCAATTTCGCCCGGCCCGCGCATCCCATATTTTTGCAAAAACACCTGCCAGGCCGCCTGAAACGTAGGTTCGGCCGGCAGTTCGTCCGTTTCGCCGCTGCGGAAGGGGTGGGAAGCGGGCAGCTTCCGCAGCAAATCGGCCAAATCGCCGACGGCCAAATCCATTTCGGTGGTGACGTTGCCCACCAGCCCCCGCTGAAGGGCATCCAAATCGGCGGGGTTGGCGCGCCGCCCCACCACGCGCCCCAGCAGCCCTTTTGCCACCATGCCCGCGATGAGGTAAGGGGGCAGGGTTAGCACGAGGGGCAAAAAGACGGTACTGATAAGTTGTTGCACCACGCGCAATCGGTCAGCACCGGGGGCGGCCGCATCGAGCGCACGCTGTAAATCATCTAGCTGCTGCCGGGTGTTGTGGGTGATGTCGGAAACGGCCGTTTCTGGCACCCCCCACCACAACTGCCGCTGCATTCTCACCATAATCGGCAGCATCATCCGCAGCAGGGTGCGGGTAGCGGCTCGGTTGCTGCGGTTGGTTTGTGCCTGCACTTCCGGCCGCGACAAAATCGCTTGAATCCCCTGGCTAATCAGCGGGTCGGCAATTTGCAGCATTTTGGAGAATTGCCGCCCCATGACCGGGTGGCGCAGCAGCGGCGAGGCATCAATATACAGCCGCCCCCCGGCACTGGGCATGTAGGGGTTATACTGCTGTTCCTGCCCTGCCGCTTTGCCAAAGGGGAGCAGCAACCGCCACACCGCCTGCCCCATCGGCGAAATGGGGTCAGTCATCACCTGGGCGTGGTTAAAGCTGACGTAAAGATGGAGGGAGTCATCGGTGGGGCGCGGCTGGGGCAACGGGTAGAGCGAGGTGATGGGGCGGGTTTGCAGCAGGTAAAGGGTGTCGTCGGCAATCGCCCATTCGATGTCCTGCGGTTGCTGGTAATGGCTTTCGACACGGTTGCCTAGGTCGGTAAGCTGACGCAGTTGGCCGTCGTCCAGCACGCGGCGGGTACGGTCGGCTTCACCCACTGCTTCTTGCTGCGTGCCGCCACCGGGCAGCGGCCGTATTGCCACCTGCTTGTCGGCAATGGTCGTGCCCACCACGGCCAGGCTGCGCTTGTCCACCTTGTACAAATCGGCGGAGACGATGCCAGAAACCAACGCCTCGCCCAGCCCGTAGCTGGCATCAATGGTGGCGATGTGGCGGTGGCCGCTAACGGGGTCGGCGGTGAACAAAATGCCGGAAACGGTAGGCAGCACCATTTGCTGCACAACCACCGACAGGGCAACGTCGTGGTGGTCAAAGCCGTTTTGGATGCGGTACAAAATGGCGCGGTCGGTGAAGAGCGAGACCCAGCAGCGGCGGACGTGTTCCAGCAGGGCTTCCTGGCCGATGATGTTGAGGTAGGTGTCTTGCTGCCCGGCAAAGGAAGCGGTGGGCAAATCTTCGGCGGTGGCGCTGGAGCGAATGGCGTAGGCGTGGCTGGTTCCGGCGGCTTGCCAGGCGGCCATGACAGCTTGGGCGATGGGCTGGGGAATGGAAACGGCCGTTAATCGCTCGCGCACCGTTGCCCCAACTTGCCGCACCCGTTCCAGGTCGTCGGCCGTCAGGGTGGCAAGCTGGTCGTAAATGTCGGCCACGCCGGGGTCGTGGGTCATAAAGGCGCGAAAAGCGGCGGTGGTGACGCAAAATCCGGGGGGCACCGGCAGCCCCGCCTGCGTCATTTCCCCCAAATTGGCTCCCTTGCCCCCCACACGCGGCAAATCAGCCGCCGAAATGGCACTGAATGGCAGCACGTATTCTGACTTTACCAGGAAGGCTGGTTTTTTCATGGGCTTATCCTTTGTTAGAAGATAAGCATCACTCTCATTGTGGTGGTTGTCAAGGGCAAAACGTCAATAACACCGCCAAAATCCGTTTAATCTGCTCAAATCCGCGTCATCCGCGCATCTATGCAGGTTTACTCGTCCACCCAGCCCAAACTAATCCGCTTGCGCTCCACGTCCACGCTCAAAATGGCAACCTCAATCACATCCCCCACGTTTAGCTCCGTGCGGCGCGGGATTTGGGTGCGGTGGAGCAGGCCATCCTGCTTTACACCGATGTCTACAAATGCGCCAAAGTCCACCACATTGCGTACCGTGCCGTGCAGCACCATGCCGGCCTGCAAATCTTCCATTGCCAGCACGTCGCTGCGTAAAATGGGCGGCGGCATCTCTTCGCGGGGGTCGCGGCCGGGGCGCACAAGCTGCTCAAAAATGTCTTTGAGGGTGGGAACGCCTGTTTTTAGCTCGGTTGCCAGGGTATCAAGCGGGGTTTTTTGCTGAAATTGGGTCAGCGGAGCCTCGCGTTCGGCGGGTGGGGTGTTGAGGGAGAGGCGGGCGCGTTGTAAAACGGCCGTTGCTACGCCATAGCTTTCCGGGTGAATGGCACTGGCATCTAGCGGGTTGTCGCCATCGCGCACGCGCAGGAAGCCGGCCGCCTGTTCAAATGCCTTTGCCCCCAACCCTGAGACTTTGAGCAGCGATTGACGGGTGGGAAAACGGCCGTTTTCATCCCGGTGCGCCACAATCTTCTCCGCCAACTTCGGCCCAATCCCCGCCACATAGGTCAACAGCGCCGGGGAAGCCGTGTTCACATCCACCCCCACCCGGTTCACCACCGTCTCCACCACCCCCGCCAGCGCCTCCGAAAGCTCATTCTGGTTCACATCATGCTGGTACAGCCCCACGCCGATAGATTTCGGGTCAATCTTTACCAGTTCCGCCAGCGGATCCTGCACCCGTCGCCCAATCGAAACCGCCCCGCGAATCGTCACATCCAGATCCGGCAGCTCTGCCCGCGCCAACGGGCTGGCACTGTAGACACTCGCCCCAGCCTCGTTAACCATCAGGTAATGCAGTTGCCCCCCCTGCTGCTGGATAAATTCCGCCACCATTTGCTCTGTTTCCCGCGAGGCGGTGCCGTTGCCGATGGCAATCAGCGTCACCCGCTGCTGCTGCACCCAGCGGCCCAGGCTTGCCATCGCCTCGCTGCGCTTGTTTTGCGGCGCGTGGGGGTAAATGGTACCCGTGTCCAGCACCTTGCCCGTTGCGTCCACAATGGCGATTTTGCAGCCGGTGCGGTACGCCGGGTCAATTGCCAACACCACCTGTTCGGCCAGCGGCGGCTGGGTCAGCAGCCCGCGCAAATTGGTGCCAAAAACGGCGATGGCGTGGCTTTCGGCCTGTTCCGACAGGGTGCGGCGCACATCGCGCTCAATGGCGGGCAGCAGCAGCCGCTTGGCGGCATCGTCCATTGCCAATTGTAGCTGGGTTGCCAGCGGCGAACGGCGGTCGGGGCGGTAATGCTGCCGCACCGGAATCAGCCAATCCCGCTCCGACACCTCCACCTTGACGCGCAAAATCTTCTCCGTTTCCCCCCGGTTGATTGCCAGCACCTGGTGCGGCCGCAGGCGGTCAATGCGCTGCTCAAATTCGTAGTAAAGGGCGTAGGTGTTGCGCTCGTCGGCGGCATCCTCAATCTTCTGCGTTTGCAGCAGCCCCCACTGCAATGCTTTTTCCCGCACCGCCTGGCGCACGTTGGCATCATCGCTAATCGTTTCCGCTACGATGTCGCGGGCACCGGCCAATGCTTCTTCGGCCGTCGGCACCTCGTCAGTCAGGAAGGGGGCGGCGATTTGCGCCTCATTTTGGCGGGTCAAAAGCTGCATGGTGATGAGGTCGGCAAGGGGTTGCAGTCCTTTTTCTTTGGCGATGCTGGCGCGGGTGCGCCGCTTTTTCTTGTATGGCTGGTACAGGTCTTCCAGTTCGGTAGCCGTTTCGGCGGCCAGCAGCCGCTGCCGCAGATCGTCGGTTAGTTTGCCTTGCTCTTCGATGGCGGCCAAAATGGTTTCGCGTCGGTCATCAAGGGTACGGAGTTGTTTGAGGCGGTCTTGCAGGGCGCGTAGCTGTTCTTCATCCAGGCTGCCGGTGGCTTCTTTGCGGTAGCGGGCAATGAAGGGGAGGGTGTTGCCGTCGTCTAGCAGTTCGATGGCGGCGGTGGCCTGAAACGGCCGTAAATTTAGCTCCTGGGCAATTTTTTCTGCGTAACTCATAACACGTATTGCGTATTGCGTATTGCGTATTGCCTAGAAAAGACGCAATACGTAACACGCAATACGGCATAAAAATGGTAAGCGGATAAACGAGGGGTAATTATGATGAAAGCGGCCAATAATGCAACTGGCCGTTTTCGTCGCCCACAAAGACGGTTTGGCCGTTGGGGGTGAGGGTAACGCAGAGAAGGGGGGTGAAGAATTTGATGGTTTGGACAGCTTCCCCGGTGGCAAGGTCCCAGAGAAGGGCGATTTTATCGGCTCCGACGGAAACCAGGTGTTTATCATCGGGGGTGAGGGCGATGCCCTGCACGGCGCGACGGTGGCCTTGCAGGGTGGCGCATTCTTCACCACTTTCCACGTCCCAAACCTTGATGGTTTGGTCGGCGGAGGCGGAGTAAAGTCGCTGGCCGTCGCTGCTGATGGCAAGATCATTGATGCCGTTGCTGTGGCCTTTGATGACGAGGGGTTTTTCGCTGCCTTTGATGGGCCAGCGTTTGATGGTTTCGTCCCAGGAGCCGGAGAAGAGCCAACGGCCGTTTGGTGTGACCTTGAGAGCGCGTACCCAGCCGTCGTGTTTGAGGGTGGTGGCGGATAAACGGCCGTTGCTCGTCGCCCAACTACGAATCGTTTGATCCGATGAACCCGAAAAGCCTGTTTTACCGTCCGGGGTCAGCGTTACCGTTTGCACCCAGTCATCATGGCAACCAATCGCCTTTACCAATTCGCCATTCGCCAAATTCCACACTTTGACGGTGGTGTCATACCCGGCTGAAAACAGCGTCTGGCCGTCTGGCGTAACCGCTACACCACGAATGGGCTTTAAGTTACCGCGCAGCTCCCGCACCAGCTTGCCCGTGGCAATGTTCCAAACTTTCATTAAATAATCTGACGAAGCGGTGATGAGTGACTCCCCGTCAGGCGTAACCGTTAAGCCGTTGATCCGGCTAATGTGAGCGTTTATTGTTTGTTTCAATGTTGTCTACCTCGCTTCAGCCAATTATATGGGAAAGAAGAACTAGAGAGAATAGTCGCAACCTCCTATTCTGCGCCAACGGCCGTCTTCTAACGTTTTTTATCAGCCAAAAGTGGCAAGTAACAAGTGGCAAGTCCTGTTTGCCAACCAGACTTGCCACTTGCTACCTGCTACCTGCAAATAGCAAAAGGGGATTTTATGACCTTGTCCGGTATAAATCTCCTCTAGCTACAGGTTAAACTTCACATTGACAATATCGCCGTCTTTCATTAAATAAGTTTTGCCCTCTTGCCGCAGCTTGCCGGCCGTGCGGGCAGCAGCCATGCTGCCCAGAGCCATTAGTTCGTCATAATGAATGGTTTCGGCACGGATAAACCCTTTGGCAAGGTCACTGTGTATGGTTCCAGCGGCGTCAACGGCCGTTGCGCCGCGATCAATCGTCCATGCCCGCACCTCGTCTTCCCCCACGGTAAAGAACGATTGCAGCCCCATCAGGTCATAGGTATGGCGCACTACCTTGTCCAGACTTAGCTCTGTCACCCCATATTCATCCATAAAGATTGCCAGCGACTCTTCATCATCCCCAAGCTGGGACAGCTCCATCTCCAGCTTGCCACGCAGGTTGACTACGCCCGACTGTTTGTGGGGATAATCCAGTATCACCTCTTCCTGGGAATCATCAATGTTGATGATAACCAGCACCGGGCGCAGCGTCAGCAGCCCATAGCCCCGCAGCCCTTTCAACTGCTCTTCGTCTAAATCGAGGTCACGCAGCCGCTGCTCGTTGGAGAGGGCATCGTAAAGCTGTTCAAAAAGTGCCTGCTCGGCCTGCGCTGCCGCCTTATCCTTGGCCGCCCCTTTTCGCAACCCGTCCCGAATTTTTTCCAGCCGCCGCTCGACCACAACCAAATCGTTAATAATGAATTCGGTGTCCAGTGCTTCCAAATCGCGCTGGGGGTCAACCTTATCGTCGGGATGAGGCACCATTTCGTCTTCAAAGGCTCGCACGACGTGGACGAAGCCATCGAGGGTGGCGAGATGGTTGAGCAGGGGGCCGCTCATGCCGCCGCTTTCGCCCATGCCTTTTTGCAGCCCGGCAATGTCGGTGTAGGTGATGCGGGCGTAGGTGGTCTTTTTGGGGTTGAACATGTGGCTAAGTTTGTCTACGCGGGGATCTGGCACGTCTACAACGGCCGTTAATACATCAAACCGCCCTCCCATGCTTTGCCCGGTTGGGGCATCGCCACGGGTGAGGGCGTTAAAAATCGTTGTCTTTCCCGAACTGGGGAAACCAATAATTCCTAGCTTCATTATTTACCTTCTCAACGTGTGTGAATAAGCGCAAAGGGAGGACAAAGGAGAGAAACCGTGTTTCTATCTTCGTCCCCCGTCCATTCTTGGCAAAGTATAACAATAAAACGGCCGTTGTGCCGCTTTCGGCTGAAAGTGCCGTGAAAAGGTTTAGCCAAATTCTTGTGGGGATTGCATTCTGGCAAGGATGCCATAAAATAGGGCATACGGGCATCCCAAATTGATGTATTATGTCCAATTAAAATATACATTCGCACGTATAGGCAAATAGGAGAAAAAGGTGAATTGGACTGTCTTAGTTGTTGACGACGAAGCAATGACCCGCGACTTGCTCCGCATGATGTTGCAGCGCGCCAACTTTAGCGTTATTGAAGCTGAAGATGGTATTGACGCTTTGGAAAAGGTAAAACAGACATTGCCAGACTTAATTGTACTGGATGTGATGATGCCCAACATGAACGGCTATGCCGTTTGTGAGGCCATTCGAGCCGATAAGACAACGGCTCAAATTCCTATCATCATGCTCAGTGCCAAAACCCACATGAATGCGATTGAGGAGGGGATGCTTGCGGGGGCAAATTTGTATCTCACCAAACCCATTGGCTTCAAGACGTTGATTCAGAGTGTCAAAGATATTCTGAGTAACAATGTCCCCACAGTTCCCTAGCTTTTGGCAATTGATTAAATCATGATGTTGTAAAATGACACGGTGCGGCTTGCCAGCAGCGGGATGATGCTGTCGAGTACGTACTGTTGGAAGTGGGGTGTGGCGCGATGGTCAGAAACGGCCGTTTCGTCCACATACACCTCATACAGCAAAAACGCATCCCCATCCTCCCGCCCCCGCGAAACCTCATAGGTACGGCAACCCGGCTCATGCGCCCGCACCTGCACCGCCATCTTCTCCAGCAGTGCCAACACCTCATCCCCCCGCCCCGCCTGCGCCTGATATTGGGCTAATAAAACGATCATGGGTTTCTCCTCATCAAAGAAGAGATTGGAGATTGGGAATTGGAGATTGATGAAGGTTCATAATCTCCAACCGCCAATTAACCAATCTCTATTTTTTGCTCCAACAAATAAAAACTCTGCTCCCCGGCAAACAGCAAATCGGTGGCGTAGTAGCCGGCCGTAAACAGATCTTCAAACATTAGCCGAAACTGGCTGCGCCACTGCCGCGCCAGTTCCATGTCGCGCTGTTTGACGGCCTGGAAGCTGGCGGGGATTTCGACGAGAAAACGGCCGTTTTCAGGAAGTTGGCCGGTGTAGGTGAGGGGGGAATAAACGGCCGTTTGCTCCCGCAACAAATTCGCCAGCCGATTCGCCGACCACGTACCCGCCGCCCGTTCCGCCACCCACGGAGCCTGAATGTGCCAATCCACCTGAAACCGATCCGACGGCAACCCTGCATTCAGTTCATCCGCCATCTCCCCATACACATCCCGCATAAACGTGTTGCACACCACCCCCAGCTTATGAAAATTCAGCCGCGCATTCCGGCTTTCCAGCGGGTCAAACGTCCACGTCACCAGATCCAGCCCCTGCTGTAGCACAAAATCCCGCTGCGCCATCTTCAGCTGATAGCCCAGATTTTGGTTTTGCAGCCCCGGCAACACCCCCGCCATGTGGGAACAATGCTTCAGCTTCCCCTTCTTCGTCAGCCCCAAAAACCCCATTACAAACCCCACCATCCGCCCCGTTTCGTCATATCCACCCAGCAGCAGTCCACCGTTCTTCTGTATGGTAATCAATAAATGATCAGGCATCACCGTCCGCTCCCCTCCGCCCCAAACTGCCATCTGGAGATCCTCCAGCTCCCGGCACCCTTCAATCGTATTAATCTCCCGAATCTCAATACCCATCGCTAAGAATTTATGACAGGATTCACAGGATTCACAGGATGAAGAACTCATCAATCCTGTAAATCCTGTTAATCCTGTCCAAAACTAATCTTCCACTTCCGCAATCAGCTCAATTTCCACCGTAATCTGCCCCGGCAGCGACCCCATACCAACGGCCGATCTTGCGTGCCGCCCCTTCTCACCAAAAATCTCCACCAGCAAATCAGAGCAGCCATTGATCACCTTTGGCTGGTCGCCAAACTCCGGCACAGCGTTGACCATCCCCAACACCTTCACAATCCGCTTCACCCTGTCCAGGCTGCCCAAATACTCCTTCATCACCGCCACCAGATACAGCCCCACCTCACGGGCATCCTGGTACGCATCCTCCCAGGCCACATCACCGCCCACCTTGCCCGTAGAACCCTTTGGCCCCTTGCCCGACAAAAAGAGCAAATTCCCTGTCTGAACCGCATGGACATAATTCCCCGCCGCTCCCGGCACCGCCGGAATCTCAATCCCCAACTCTTTCACACGTGCTTCTGCTGACATTCTCAACTCCGTTGTTTAAAAAACGCTGCATCCACTCCAGCAGCGCCTCATTTTGCGCCCGGCGGTTTGCCGGTGTGCCTTCAATGGCCCCGCCGTGGGACGCATTGGGCAGGCGCACCATTTCCGCCACACAGCCGTTCGCCTTTAACACATTATAAAACTGCTCCCCCTGCTCTGCCGGGCAGCGCCAATCATGCTCCCCCTGCACCAGTAGCGTGGGCGTGGTGCAGCGGTGGGCGTAGGTGATGGGAGAGCATTGGGCATAAATTTCGGGAATTTCGTGCGGGTGGCCGCCCAACTGCTCCACGGCAAACCAAACGCCAATGTCGCTGGTGCCGTAAAAGCTAACCCAGTTTGTCACCGGGTTTTCGGGAACGGCCGCTTTAAACCGATCCGTCTGCCCCACAATCCAGCACGACAAATTGCCCCCGCCCGACAGCCCGCACACTCCCAGCCGGTCGGCATCGGCCCACCCCCGCGCAATCGCCTCATCCACCCCCGCCATCAGGTCGGTGTAGTCTAAATGCCCCCAATCCCCCTTGATAGCGGTGGAAAAGCTGTTGCCGTACCCTGTTGAGGCGCGGTGGTTGACCATCAGCACGGCGAAACCTGCCCCCAGCAGCAGTTGGGTGTCAAAATGGTAGGCCGAACCAAATGCGCCGTGTGGCCCGCCGTGGATATAAAGCACCGTCGGGAATGGGGCTTCTCCCACCGCCGGCATCAGCATCCACCCTTCCACCTCCACCCCGTCTTCCCCAGCAAACAGCATTCGCTCAACGACGGGTTTGTGTAGCTGGCTGAGATGGTGGGCATTAACGGCCGTTATTCCCCGCTCGTTCCCCCCCTCCACATCCGCCACCGCCAAATCCAGCGGCGTGGCAAAATCGGTGGTAGCGAACAGCAGTTGGCGCTCATCGTCGCTCACCGCCAGCGGCAAACAGCTCCTATCCCCCTCCAACACCGGCTCCACCAGCTCTGCCCCAGCCAGCGCCACCCGGTAGAGGTGGACATTGCCCCCACGCTGCACCTGGACAAAGGCAAAACGGCCGTTTTCCACCAGCAAAATCGGCGGCAACCCCACCAACGCCGTCGGCATATCATCCTGCAACGCCTGCCCCACCCCATACAGCAGCCCCGCCGACCGATTCTCTGGTGGCGTCGCCCCATCCAGCCGCGCCACAAACAAATCCGACTTGCTGCCAATCAGCAACCCATGCGGCTGCCCAATAAACGCAATCCGCTCCCCATCCGGCAGCCAAACCACGTTGGCAATACGCCCCCAGTCACCCAAAACATCCTGGCAGACCACCGACCACCGACCACCGACCACCGCCACCCCATCGTCATCCGTCGTCCCTCCTCCGTCGTCCGTCGTCCGTCGTCCGTCGTCTGCCAGTCCTTCGTCCTCCATCAAAGTTAGCACACACACACGCGGAAACAGCGCATAATGCACATCCGACTGCATCGCCGCCAAATAGAGCAGCTTACGGCCGTCGGGCGACCATTGCGGGTTGCTATTGTGGGTACTGTCGTTGGTCAGCCGCCGCACCACCCCATCCGCCACCGCCACCACGTAAATATCCAGCACCGCGCCATCCAGATACCCCATCGCGTCGAAACGGTAGACGTGGCGCGTCACGCGGTATGGCTTGTTGGGGTCATGGGCCTTTTCTGGCGGGGCGCAAAAGGCAATTTGGTTGCCGTCGGGCGACCACACCGGTTTGCCCGCCACCCCCTGCGGCAAATCGGTTAGCTGCCACGCCTCGCCGCCAGCCAGCGGCAACAGGTAAATTTGTGGCCTGGCCTCCCCCCGCCGCCCCACAAAGGCCACCGTCTGGCCGTCGGGCGACAAAGCAGGGCTGCTATCGTTGCCATAGGTCAACTGCCGCTGCTCACCCGTCTCCACATCAACCAGCCACAAACAGCTTATGTCGCTATCGGTTGCGGCATCGTAATGGGTGAGGGCATAGACGGCAAAACGGCCGCTTGCCAAACCATCGCTTTGCCCCCAGGTCGCCCCCTGCAAAAACCGCATCCTAAACAAATCATCCGGCTCAACTGCTCGTAAATTGCTCATATCCTTCTCTTTTACTGCACCTACTTGACGACTCAGCTAAAATAGGAACCAAATAATCCTGATGGAGAATGTAGAATGTCTGAACTCCTGGAAGCAACCTATGAAGGCAACGGCCTGATTCGCTTAAAAAAACAGCCTAAGGGCATTTATCCTCATGCAAATCTTAAAGTCATCGTCCTTACTGCGCCCACAGATGAAGCGTTTGTCGTTGAAGAAAGCAATCTTGTGCAGCGGCTTAAAGCCTTTGAGCAGCAGTACAAAATGCCAAGCATGACTTTCTACGATTTGTTTCATGCAGGCCAGCTAGATGACAGTGCCGATTACATTAGTTGGGCAGCCCTATACGAGTTTTGGCTGCAAGATAATCAATAACCCCTTCTTGCTTGTATGGACATCGAACAGTACTTTACCGTCTTTAAACGCAGCATCAAACAAAATCCAGGCATTCAATTTGTTCAGACACCTGCCGAACAACCCACGTTAAACCAAATCTTCCGCGAGATCGACGAACACCTCTCCAATCTCTAATCTCCAATCCCTAATCCCCAATCTCCGGCCTTCTCCGCCACACCTGCGTCGCCTGCTCAAACGCATACGCCAGTTGCAGCACCCCAAAATCATCCTGGTGCCGCCCCACAATTTGCACCCCCACCGGCAGCCCATCTGCGGTAAAACCACACGGCACGGAAATGGCGGGCAAGCCCGTGGCGGAAATGTAGTAACACGACTTCATCCAGTCAATGTAGGTCTCCATCTGCACCCCGTTGATTTCGGTGATGAACTCCTGGTTGAGGTCAAACGGCGGCACCTGGCTAACGGGCAGGATAAGGTATTCGACTTCTTCCATAAATTCGCGCACGCGGTGGTACAGTTCGGTGCGTTTGGCCTCGGCGCGGGCGTAATCAAGTGCCGACAGTTTGAGGCCGGATTCGGCGTTCCAGATGATGGTTTGCTTGAGCTGGTCGCGGTGGGTTTCCAGCAGGGGGGCAAAGCTGTGGGCCATGTTCATGGCGCGGCCAGCCTTAAAGCCCTCGTCTGCGCCACGCCAGTCGGGCATTTTTTCCACCAGCTCCAGGCCGAGATCGGTGAAGATGTGGCGTTGGGATTGAAGAACGGCCGTTACCCGCCCATCCACCGGCAGCTCCCCCAAATCCAAACTCCACGCCACCTTCGTGCCGCGAAAATCCCGCGCCAGCGGCTGGGCAAACAAGCTGCCCGGCTGCTGAATCGAAAGCGGATCCCGGCGGTCTGGCCCCGCAATCGCCGTCAGCAGCAGCGCCACGTCCGAAACCGTCCGCGCCATGGGCCCCACCACCGACAGCGTACCCCACCCCAGCAGCCTAGGATAATCTGGCACCCGCCCCGGCGACACCCGCATCCCCACAATGTTGCAATAGTTGGCCGGGTTCCGCAGCGAGCCACCCATGTCGCTGCCGTCGGCAATCGGCATCATCCCCGTTGCCAGCGCTACCGCCGCCCCGCCGCTGCTGCCACCACACGTTTTGCCCAGGTCATACGGGTTGCGCGTCGCCCCAAACACCCGGTTAAACGTTTGCGACCCCGCCCCAAACTCCGGCGTGTTGGTTTTGCCAATGGTCAACGCCCCCGCCCCTTGCAATCGCTCCACAATCAAATCGTTAAAATCAGGCACGTTGTTGGCGTGGATGGGAGAGCCAAAGGTGGTGCGAATTCCTTTGGTGTTGGCTAAATCCTTGTGGGCAATGGGCAAGCCGTGCAGTGGGCCAAGCGGCTCGCCCCGCGCCTGCGCTTCATCGGCAGCAGCGGCAGCGGCCATGGCCTGCTCTGGCAGCAGCGTCACAATGGCGTTGACGTGGGGGTTTACCTTTTCAATTTGCGCCAAATGAGCCGCCATTACCTCGCGGGCAGATAGCTCCTTGCGCTGAATACGTTGGGCTAGTTCAGTTGCGGGAAGAAAACAGAGATCGTTCATGAATTGGAGACTGGAGATTGGCGATTGGAGATCAGTTGTCACATTAATCTCCAATCGCCAATCTCCACATTATTTGTGGTTGGGTAATTTTGCATGATGGGTGGGGGACTGTCAAACGGTTGCCTAGAAGAGCAGCAATTCTCAATCTAAGACGAAATAGGGTAGATTCTCTCATTGTCAAGGGCTAATTTGCCGGAATTGGAAACCGGGATGGGTCAAAATCAACGCCTTGTTGAAAAACAGCCCAAGACCAAACGAGAATCTTGCGTGATGCAGCCACCAAAGCCAATTTTCTGGATTTGTTACGCCCCAGCAAGCGCAAATAGAAATGACGCAGGGGGCTGTTTTTGGATCGTGTCCCACCCAGAGCCGCTAAATAGAGTTTGGCACGCATCGTTTTACTGCCCATCTTGGAGATGGTGGGACGCTTGCGCACAGAATGGCCGCTGCTGAACTCCTGAGAATCAAGACCAGCGAAGGCCGTAAACCCTTTGGCCGTGCCTTGACCAGCGGTGCGAGCGTGATAACGATGGCAATAAACCAATAAGGGCAACACAGTCTTTGCCCCAACCCCTGCAACTGTTAACAAACGGGCTTTTTGTGCCTGCAATTCGGGGTTGGCAGCCAGCAAAGCGGCAATGGCCGAGCCGAGCCGTTGCAGAGCGGCTTCCAAATAGACAATAGTCGCTGCTACGTCGGAGACAACGGCGGCCGCTGCTTGTGGGCGGTAAGTGAGGGCATGGGCTCGATTTTTCTCCTGGCGCAAACTTTTTTCGATGTCTGCTTGTCGTTGTAACAGGCTATCCAATTCTTCAATAACAGCGGAAACGGGTTCTTGCGCTTTGGGCTGGCAGGCCGACCCATAATGAGCCAGAATCCGGCCATCAATCCGGTCATGCTTGACGCGATAACCACGCCCTTTGGCCCAATCCCGCACCTGTTTGGGATTGGGCAGGCTAAACTGCCATCCTTGACGCTGGCAAGCAACCAGCAACGGCAGTTCATAGCCACCGGTGGCTTCCAGGACAACATGGACGATGTCGTAGCCACCCTCTTGCTGCATGGCGTTGACGGCGGCGATGCAAGCGGCAAAGCCGTCGGGTTCGTTGGTGTATTGACCTAATTCTTGAGCAGCTTGCCCTACCCAGCCACTGCTGGTAAAACTAGCTTGGCTGATGTCACAGCCAATATAAAGAAGGCTCATGAGGTTACTCCTTATGTTCTAATGACCCGAATTTCGCCTGAGGCGCCATCACGACCTGGTATCCGGGCTTGGTGTCCCGCCATTCTCTACGTCCTCTCAGGCTGGATGAACCTGTCTACCATCAGGCTTTGAAGCCTGGGGGCGGTTGCGCGGTTTTAGGGTCTTGGTTCCAACCATAAGAGTTAATCCATGTTGCTTCTTTTGTCCAGCAAAAGACGGACTTATCTACGTTCCGGGCTTCGTTGCCCTCGGGCGGGATCAGTCTCGTCTTTTGCTGGTTCTCTTTATTCTAATACCAGGGGCGGGATGGTGCGGGGTCGTGTTGGCGGGCAGAGGCGGCATTTTCTCCGCACCGTCTCGCCCTCGCCTCGCCCTTGTCTTGATAGAAAACCCCGTTTTCCGGTCGAGACAAGGGCGAGACGACCGGGAGAGGAAGCCGTTGGGAAGGGGCAAACGTCTCCCCCGGTCATCCCGCCCCTACCAGACAGGCTAGATTGAGAATTGCTGCTAGAAGAGTCGTCTCTCCGTTTGAAGCGTGTGGTAGGGTGTATCGCATACGTCCTACATGGACTGTCAACCCCTGAATTCCTAATGATCCGGGGGGGCGGGAAGCTGGAAGCGGCGTTTGGCTGTCCAATTTCCCAATCTCCAAAGCAATTTTGAAATTGCCTGTTATAAATCGGTGACGAAGTGCGATATTAGAGATAGAACGGAACAAAATCATTCCAACCTTTTTCAGGAGACAGTCTTGCATGATGTTGATGCAACTGATTAGCCCGTTGGAACCAGCGAATGCGGTAGAGGATGAGATGCTGGTGGCGCGGGCGCAACAAAATTTGGGTGCGTTTTCGGAACTGTACCAGCGGCATGTGCAGCGGGTGTATCGGTATGTGCTGGTGCGGGTGGGTGGAAATGTACAGGATGCGCAGGATTTGACATCGCAGACGTTTTTGGCGGCGATGGAAGGGTTGAAGTCGTATCGCAGCACACAGCCGTTTGTGGCGTGGCTACTGGGCATTGCCCGGCATAAGGTGGCGGATCAGTTTCGTCGCCAAAAGCCACAGGTGGAGCTGGAAACGGCCGTTTTCCTACCCCACACCCCCAGCGACGACCCCGACGAACAGCTCGATCAGCAGCTTGACATTGCCCGCGTCACACGCAAGCTGCAAACCATCGCCCCGGATCGCGCCGAAGTCATCACACTTCGCCTCATGGCAGGGCTGGAAGTGCCCGACATTGCGCGTATGCTGGGCAAAAACGACGCAGCCGTGCGAATGTTGCTGTTTCGCGGGCTGCGTGACCTGCAAGCCCAATTAAACGTCCCGCAGGAGAGTAACGCATGAACAAGACAGAGCAACAGCTAGCAGATGAACTGGAAAGCCTGATCTCCGACAAGCTGGGGCAACACCCGGCGAAGCCAGCAGATGATGTAGCGGTATTGGCAAATCTGGCTAACCAACTCGTTGGGCTGGCACAAGTAACGGAAGCGGAAGCTGATTTTGTGGCTGCGCTGGAGGCACAACTAACGCGCAACGCCTCCAGGCGGCCAACGCCAAAAGTACAACAACCCGAAACCAAAGGTTTCGGCCAATTCGTAAAGGAATTTTTTATCATGAAACGACCAATATTTGCAATTGGAACTGTCGCCATTGTGGCGGTAGTCGCTTATTTCGCCTGGACTATGTTCCGGGCCACGGCTCCCGGCAGCGTGGAGCCAGCAGCAGTGGCAGACATCGCACCAACGGCAGTCGTTGGTGAAGAGATTGCCGCCGTGGTTCCCACTTCCGACCCGACAACTTTGCCCAAGCTGCCCAGCCTCAGCGGGGCGGCGGGTGTGAGCATGGGAATGGGCGGCGGTGGCGGCGCCCGGCCGCAAAGCGGTGGTGGTGCGGAAGCGGCCAGTGATATTGCCATTGACCCAATGCCGGTTGATGGGGGGTTCCCCGAGTGGAATCCGCTGGGCGAGACGAACTTTGTGCTGAACACGCCGCTGCCAGAGGGAGAAACGGCCGTTACCGTCTACAACCAGCCCGGCAGCAAACTGCTCACCCTTGAAGATGCCGTGCGCCTGGCCGAACTGTTGGGAATGCCCACCACGCTCTATCAGGAACAATACCAACCCTACACCGACGAAAACGGCACCGTCTGGACACTGCCCCCCGTCTACCAAACCTTTGACGGGCTACGCAACCTCTCCGTTCGTGAAGATGGCTGGTACTACTACGACCAAAGCGCCGCGCCGGGCTACAACTATGAACCCATGCCCGTTGACCAGGCCAAACCCATCGCCGAAGCGTTCCTGCGTGACCGAGGCCTGCTGAACTTTGAGTATGAAATAGTCGCTCCTTGGAGTACCGACCTCGAATTCCACCGCATTCTGGACGGGCGCGTGGTCAACTATCCCGAATACATGGTCAGCGTCAACAACAACGGCCAAATCTTGTCCGTGTCGCACAACCCGCTCAGCAATCTGTCCGCCATCGGCAACTACCCCATTCAGTCGGCACAGGCCGCATGGGAGCTGCTGACCAGCGGCGAGATTGATTACAACCAAATTACCTTCTTCACCACCCCTGGCCCCAACTACGTATTCCCCACGCCGGTTCCGGTGCCGGGCATTGACGAAGGGCTGTACAAATCATGGCAAAACCTGCCGCAAAATGGCGGCACGGTGACAATCTTCCCTTATCCAAGCGTGATGACGGCCGTTAACAACGATGCCCCGCCCCGCATTCAGGTAGACCAATACCGCCTCATTGCCAGCGATGCCGACCTGCAAGCGATTGTGCCTTATGCTGGGCAGCAAATCCGCATCGTCGGCACCGTCAACGACATGGAAACCACCCCCACGCTGACGCTGCAAAGCTGGGAACCCGTGGTCAACAACAGCTTTGAATATATCTGGCTGGAAGGCAGCATCAGCCGCAGCGGCGACACCGTAACCTTTAACAGCAACGACGGCCAAAGCTTTGTCCTGCCCAATCCTCCGGCCGACCTGCCCGATGGCGAGCGGGTTTACTTCAACGGCTGGCGCGGCCTGAATGAGAACGGCCAAATGGTTATCCTCGGCTGGCAAAGTCTGGATCGCATCGTAGATATACCGCCTGTTACCATTGATGAACCAATTGTTGACATGCCCTACGTGGAGTACAAGATTGGGCAGGCAACAATCAACAGCGTAGACCTCATTTACATCTTCTCGCCGGTCTACGACCCGGAAACAAACGAAACACAGTTCTACCTGCAACCGGCCTGGCGGTTCCAGGGTGAGACGGACACAAATGAGCTGATTAGCTTGTTTGTACAAGCGGTTGACCCGGCTCTGGTTCAGTTGCAAACACCGTAGTTCGCTTGTAACGTAAAACAAAAAAATGGGGGCAATCCAGACGGATTGCCCCCATTTTTGTCAAGAGCAAGGATTGGAATCCTCGGCTACGGCAAAATGAGCGTTGTGGGCTGACTACGTTATGACGATGAAAGAAAAACGTCTTCTGGGGGGGTCTCGCGGTCGGTGGGGTAAAAGCGGGCGGCAATGTGACGTATTTGCTCCAGCCGCAACGGTTTGCAGAGAACTGTATCGGCTTTGGCGGCCATAAAGCGGGTGGTTTGGGGAAATGCCGTCACAATGACCACACGGGTCTTTACTAAACGGGCGTCACGACGAATTTTTAGCAGCAGTTCTTCACCGCTAGCGTCGGGCAGGTACATGTCGAGGATGACAAGGGCGGGGGTGTGATCGGCTAGGTATTTAACGGCCGTTTCCCCACTCCTCACAATCGCTACCTCATACGCCTCCATCTCCAAAATCGTACCAAAAACTTCGGCAACTTCCTTGTTATCTTCAATAATCAAAGCCAATGGACGGGTCATGTTGTTCCTCAGAGTTAACGATGATGCGCTTTACAATGTCCATTCAGACACCCAAATTGTCATTCAGGTCACAGGGGCGCTCCTGGCTCCCTATTTTGGCAAAACACGCTCACTTTTTTCCTTACGAAACCAGATTTGTACCCATAAAATTGCGAATTCAGATAAAATATCGAGCAAATTCGTCAATCTTTTCCAAAACAGGACACTATCCTATGATCCATGGATCCCAACTCGCTATTTTTGTTGCTGCCTCCGTCGCCCTGCTCATTACGCCCGGCCCGGCTGTCTTGTATATTATCACCCGCAGCCTGGACCAGGGGCGAACGGCCGGTCTTGTTTCCGTGCTGGGCATTCAATGTGGCACCCTGTTCCACATCGCCGCCGCCGCGCTGGGGCTTTCCGCCCTTCTTCTCTCCTCCACACTCGCCTTCAACATTGTCAAATATCTGGGAGCCGCTTATCTCATTTATTTGGGCATTCGCAAATATCTGGAAAAGGAGCCGGCCGAAGAAATTGAGATTGAGGTACAGCCCCTGCGCCGCATCTTTTATCAAGGCATGGTGGTCAACCTGCTCAACCCGAAAACAGCCCTGTTCTTTTTTGCCTTCTTGCCCCAGTTTATCAACCCAGCGGCCGGGTCAGTCAGCGGACAAATTTTGCTGCTTGGCGTGGGCTTTGTGGGCCTGGCCCTACTCAGCGATGGCACCTATGCCCTGCTGGCCGGGTCGCTGCGACCGCTGCTGCGGGGCAGCCAGCAGGTGGTGCGGCGGCAGCGGTATTTTGCCGGAACAATGTACATTGCGCTGGGGTTAACGGCCGCTTTTGTCGGCCACAGGAAATGAGCAGGGGAGCGGGGGAGCAGAGGAGATGTCTCCCCTGCCCCTCTGTTCCCCTGCTCCCCCGCACACTTTATTAGCACTGCATGGAGATAACCAATGCCTTCTGTAGACACCGTTCGCCGTTTTTCCAATCGGGTAGAAAATTATGTAAGGTACCGACCAGGGTATCCAACGGCCGTTTATGACACCTTGCGCCAATATGCCAACCTGACCGCCGCCAGCCGCATTGCCGACATTGGCTCCGGCACAGGGATTTTGACCAGGCTGCTGCTGGAGCAGGGGCATACGGTGGTGGGGGTGGAGCCAAACAAGGAGATGCGCGAGGCATCGGAGCAATTGTTGGGGGAGTTTGGGGGATTTACGGCCGTTAATGCCACCGCCGAAGCCACCACCCTGCCCGACCACAGCCTCGATCTCATCACCGCCGGGCAAGCATTTCACTGGTTCAACCACGCCCAGGCACGGCCAGAATTCATGCGAGTCTTAAAGCCGGGCGGCTGGGTGGGGTTGGTGTGGAACCAGCGGCGCATGGAAGATCGACCGTCTATGCAGGCGTATGAGGCCCTGATGTACAAATACAGCGAGCAATACGAGGATCTGAACCAGGCCAACAGCTACCCGGAGATCGAGCCGTTTTTCGGGCAGCCACCGCTCACCTTCACCTTTGACAATGTGCAGCTTTTTGATTTTGACGGGCTGCGCGGTCGTTTCCTCTCCTCATCCTATGCCCCCACACCAGGCCACCCGCTTTACGAGGCGGCCATGGCAGATTTGCAGGGGGTGTTTGAGCAGTGGGGGGAAAACGGCCGTTTTCCCTTCATCTATATCACCCGCCTCTTCCTGGGGCAACTCAATAGACATTAAGAAAAAGATTTGGGCTTAACTTGTAGCCGAGGATTCCAATCCTCGCTCTTCAGACTATTACCCCTAAATCACACGCATGGGCGATCCGTGATACAAATAAAAAGTGGCGGCTTTCACAGTAAACTATCTGCAAAAACCGCCACTTTCTTCTCTATCACCTGCGCCATTTAGGCCACAGCTTCAACCCATTACTTCACAACGGTAATCACCGTACCATTGCTGTCCCCATCGGGATCATGGTTTGCCCCGGAATTATAGGTGCTGGAACCATCTGAAAGGCTCGTCACCGTAAAGTTCACGCTGGAAACATTTGCTTTCAAGTTATTCTTCGACACCGAGCAAACGCCGCTGCCATTGGTCACGCAGGAGGCCGAACCACCCGCACTCCACGAGCCAGTCACCGTCACCCCGCTTGCAGGCACTTCGCTGCCCGTGTGAACCGTAATCGTCACCTGCGCGTTCCAGCGGCCACCGCCGCCGGCCGTACTGGAGCCATCCAAATCACCAACGTGGATGGTACCCGCCGGAGCCGGGGTGTTCGTTGGGGTTGGCGGCACGGGCGTATTGGTTGGCGTTGGCGTAGGGCCAATGGGGGTTGGGGTAGCCGTCGGCACACCACCGCCAGCCGCATCCACCACCAGCGCAAACCGCTGTGGCCCTTGCGGCACGTTCGCCCCTGTCACCGTCACTGTCCAGGTGCCTGCCCCGGCATTTTGCACATAAACGTTCTCTACGTTGTTGATGCCATCGGCACTGCCGCCCGTCTGCGACCAGCCACCGCTAAAGTTGTTGCCCCGGTAGACCGTTGTCCCATTCGGAGCCGTTACCGTCAGGTTTAGGTTGTTAACCAGCGTTGTGGCCGCTGCTTCCGCCGCCGCAAAGTCGCTCCACACCAGCGTGGCTTTAAACGGGCCGCTGCCATCGTGGCTATATTGATAGCTCACGCTGCCGCCCGTGCCAATGCCAGTGCTGTTATCCACAAACTGCAGGCTGCCATCGGTGGCCGCGTTGACATTGATGCGCCCCCACCCTTCGTGCATGTTGGGAATGGGGAAATCGTTGTCGTTGGAGCCATCGTTGTTTTCGTCCAGCAAATCAACGGCCGAATTGATCAACGTCGCCTTGGTCAAAGCCGCACTGGCTGCGTGGCCGTGTGCCTTTTGGTAGTAATCACGCACCACCGTGGCCGCCCCGGCCGCCAGCGGGTTGGACATGGACGTACCGCCAAAATATTTGTACTCGCCATTGAAAGGCATCCCCCAGCCGTCAGACTGGAACAGCCCGTTGCGCGGGTTTGCCGAAGGATCATACCCTTCCTGGTACATGCCAGAATAGGTGGACAAAATCCAGGCCCCAGGGGCAACCACGTCGGGTTTGATACGGCCGTCATCCGTTGGGCCACGGCTGGAGAACGGAGCCATTTGCTCGGCGTTGCCACCCGTGGGGTCAGAGTTGAGCGGCTCGGTGGTAAAACCCCAGCGCGATCCGGCCGTTCCCAGCCAGTTGAGGCCGCCCATGCTGCCGCATGTCTGCCCTGGCTGATACGGATCATGGGAGGTGTAGCCAAGCCCGGTATCGCAGGGGAAGTTGTCGGAGCGGGCATTTTCGCTGGCACCAATGGTGATGACGTTTTTAGCCGTTGCCGGAGAGCCGATGGAGTCATTGTCAACCACACCATTGTTGTTGGCATCCACACCCTCGTTCCCGGCGGAGAAGGTGATGGTCATGTCGGGGTTGTCCCAGATAAAGTCATCGGTGTTGGAGCTATCGAGCGTGTACAAACCGGCCTGATCGCTGCCCCAGGAGTTGGCGTGAATACGTGCCCCGGCGTTGTAGGCCTGCTGGAACAGGTTGTGCAGGTCATCAGGCAAGCCGAGGAGGTAGTAGCCATCGGGATAGAGCAAGGAGCATTGCCCTTTCATGTCGGCAAAATCTTCAACAGCCTGGAAGACAAGATGGGCAGCAGGTGCTGTCCCTTTGCCCACGCCGCTTGCGTTGCCATCGCTAAGAACAGAACCAGCCACATGGGTACCGTGTCCGCTGTCTACATCCTGTGCTCCATCGTTAATGGCGGTGTAGCAGCCACCGGCGCTGGCGGCAGGCCAGTCAAAAATGGCGGTGACGCGGCTGGCGGGAATGTCAGCGTGAACAGTAGCGGCGGTGCCACCACCGATTCCCGTGTCGGCAACGGCCGCTATTTGGGTGGAACCGTCATACCCGGCAGCATTGGCGACATTTGAACCCATGATGAGGCCAGCACCGGTTTCGTTGTGTTTTTCGTTGAAGACAAAGTTTTCAATCCAGGCAACATCGGAAACGTGGGCAACGGCCGTTAATTGACCCCCAGTAGCCGCTACCAGCAGCATGTTGCCATCGCGCCGCAAAATCTGGGCGCCAACCTGAGCAATTGTTCCCGCCGTAAAGCCGGCATCCACCCCTTGCTCCACGCGCACCCGGTACAGTCGTGAGGAACCGTCACGCTCGATCTGGCTGCTAATCTTGTACGCCGGTTGGAAATCCCCCACCCAGGCCACATTTGCCAACGACTGCACGCGGCTCACCTGGGCGGCATCAAGCCGTACCTTGAAAGCATAATCTGGCACATACCCCAGAAACTCCCCACCAAGCGCCGCCACATCATTTTTCCACGCTTCCTGAACAGGGCCAGAAAACTGGACAATGTAATAGCCACGCCCTGTTTGGCTGGCCGCCAGCGACAATTCCGGCGCGATAGCCGGCCGTTCACCGCGCTGTGGATTAAACGCAACAGCCTGCAACCGAATGGTTGCAGGCTGTTGTTGCGCGACAAATCGCGCTGCGCTTCCGGAGGCTACAATGAGTGTCAATGCCATAAGCGTTACGATAACCACCAAAACACCTGTTTTCCGCATGAATCTTTCTCCTTTGGTCAAGGACTAAATAGGGTTTAGTAAGGGGCGGAAGCGTATTCTAACGGAACCGTGTTGTCAAGAGTTGCAAAAAAAGTCAAGGATATTTTAGAATTTTTAAGAAGCCTGTGGGTTAATCAAACTCTGTCGGCCATTCGGGATGACGGTAATGGGCAAAAAGGCGAGCAATTTGCTCGTCTGTCACGCGGGCGCGTGACAAGTCGGTGGGGATTTCGTTTTCGGCGAAGAAGTCAACAACGGCCGTTTCCACCCCCGCCGCCGCCTCACCCCCCACAATCTCACAGCGAAACATCAGCTTATACGTCTGAAACGGGTGACGCGGGTTGTGGGGATGACGGTGATTATCGTAAACGGCCAGCAGCTTGACTGCCTGCGTAAGAAAGCCCGACTCCTCAAACACCTCTTTGACCACGTTTTCGGCCGGCGTCTGGCCTACGTCACACCACCCCCCCGGCAGCGTCCAGCGGTTGTTATCACTACGTTCCTGCACCAGCAGCAGCTTGCCATCTTCCCGAAACACCACCCCCCGCACATCTACTTTGGGCGTGGCGTAGCCCGTTTGGGCAGTAAACGCCGCCACAATTTGCTCAACATCGCTGCCGGTTCCAGTTGCCATCATCTCGGCCGCCAACCGCCGCAGTTGGTCATAACGCTCAATGTCATAGACATCACGACAAAAGGTGAGGCCGCTTTGGGCAATGGCCTGGATTTGCTGCGCCCAGATTAGCCACTTTGTTGGATCCATTCGTTTGTAGCCTAACAATGCTGGAAGTGAGATTACAGATTGGGGATTAGAGATTGTGAGCATTCATCAATCCCCAATCCCGATTTTGTGGATGATTTAAGGAACGATGATTAAACAAGTTACGCAAAAGTTCAACTTCTTCTGAGAAGTTGAACTTCTAAATCCCAAGTTATTAATGAATGACCCCAAGAATTAAACAAGTTACGCAAAAGTTCAACTTCTTCTGAGAAGTTGAACTTCTAAAACACCCGCCACGGGTCAATGCGGCGACCTTCCCATTGGCAGTCGGCACAGATGTAGCGGCGCACGGGAATACCCAGCCACCCCAGCAGCCGATCAAACGACCGTCGATGGGTGCGCTTTAATTCCTTGCTTTGGCAGTCGGGGCAGTGGGTATTCCACCACCCTTCATAGCGATTGATCCGCCAGCGCAAGCGCCGGGTTCCCAAAAACACGCCAATGGTAAAGGCGGGCAAGCCAAAGAGGATGGTTCTGGTCGCTTGTACAAGCTCACTGCCACTGCCAGCCACGCTGCCAGCTTCCAGCGACAGCCCTTTAATGAGTGCTAAACCGGCCACAATGATGAGCAGGAGGAGCAAAATGTCGGGCAAACGGCCGTTTATAAACATCTGTTTTAGCGATTTTGGGCTTTTGTGCGACCGATGTCGGCGACGAACAAGGTTGTGTGTGTCAACATAGCGAGGGTCAACGTTAGATTCTGTCATGTAGGCCTCTTACATAAAAAGTGTCCCAGAACGGGCAACGCATTTCCACACAGTATAACCCACATTAATGACCACAGTACTATTTTTTACTTGATCTTTACAGTCCGCCTAAATAGCCACCAAAATACGACCGCAGCCGCCGCAGTGCGTCACCTTCCCCTCCACCACCTCTTTCACCTTGTTAGCCGAAACCGTAATCCGGCACCCCTGGCACATGTTCAGCTTCAGCAGTGCCACCGCCTCACCCCCGTTGCGCTGCCCAATGCGTTCATAATCCTGCAGCAGTTTGGGGTCAATTTGCTCAACTTGTTTTGGCCGCGCCCCCAACAAATGGTGCAGCCGCAGCGCCAGCGTGTTTTGCTCTTCCTTGTAATCTGCCTGCGCCTGCTGCCATTGCGCTTCTTCACTGCTTCGCGCCGTGGTAGCAGCCTGGGCTTCCGCCTCGGCATCTTCAACCATAATCATCGCTTCCAGCATCTGTTCTTCCAGCCCGCTGCGCTGCCGCCCCATCGCCGCAATCTGATCCTGCAAATCAGTTAACTCCTTGGGGTTTTTCACGTTGCCCGAATAGAGGCGATTTTCGGCACTTTTGGCCTTGCTGTTCAAGCTGCCCAGCTCTAAATTAAGGTTGCTATGGGTGCCTTGCCATTTTTTGAGGGTCGAAACGGCCGTTTTTTCCCTCTCCCGCGCCGCCAACAACGCCTCTGTCTCCTTCTGCGCCCGCAAAACCTCCGCCAGCCGCTGCTTCTTCTGGCGAATTTCCGTATCTATCTGCTGTAATCGGTAAAGCTGTTGAATCTGGCTCATGAGCGTTTGTGTATTAGAGATTGGAGATTGGAGATTCGAGATTGTATCCGTTCAGGTGCCAATCTCTAATCTCTAATCTCCAATCCCTACTCTCTAAAATGCCGTCAAGATGGTTAGATTGTAACACCCCCCCAGCCACTCGCAAAGTCGCCCACTTTTTCCTATAATCCCCCCGATGTTTGACAAACTATTTGAACTCGGCGAAAAGCCATATTCGGCAGACGATGCCGCCTGGGACGAATTTGTCCTCAACCACCCACACGGCAGCTTGCTGCAACTGCATAACTGGGCGAGACTAAAAAACCGCTTTGGCTGGTCGTCCCACCGCGTGTGGCTGAAAAAAGACGGCCGTTTAGCCGCTGGTGCCCAAATCCTCTACCGTTCCGCCGCTATGGGCATTGCCAAAGTCGGCTACATCCCCCACGGCCCGCTGGTGGATTGGGACGACGAGGAGCAGGTGGCGGTGCTGTTTAACCAAATTGACCATTCGGCCTACCAGCGCGGCGTGGGGCTGGTGAAAATGGAGCCGTTGCTATGGAGCCACGCCACGCCCAACTGGGCTGCCCTTTGCCAGCAGCATGGCTTGTCGTCCGAAACCGACTCCATTCAGCCGCCGCGCACGCTGATGGTGGATATTCAGGGGAGCGACGATGACATTTTGGCGGCGATGCACCAAAAAACGCGCTACAACATTCGCCTTTCGGCACGCAAGGAGGTGACAGTGCGCGAGGGGAGCCGGGCTGATATTCCCGCCTTTATTAAGCTGATGCAGCTTACGGGGCAGCGCGACAACTTTGGCACGCACGCGCCGGAATATTACCGCGATGTGTATGATTTGTTTGCGCCGGATCAGCTAACGCTCTTGCTGGCGGAGTATGACAAACGGCCGTTAGCGGCGGTGATGGTGGCGGCGGTGGGCAAAACGGCCGTTTACCTCTACGGCGCTTCGAGCAACGAAGAACGCAACCGCATGCCCAGCTACGCCGTGCAGTGGGCCGCCATTCAGTGGGCCAAACAGCGCGGCTGCACCCACTATGACCTGTGGGGCGTGCCAGATGCCGACGAAGCGGCCCTTGAAGAAGGGTTTCAGGAGCGCAGCGACGGCCTGTGGCCCGTCTACCGCTTCAAGCGAGGCTTTGGCGGCCAGCTTTGGCGCACCGTCGGCCCGGTTGACCGCGTGTATAACCAGCGCATCAAGTCACTTTATAGCTGGTGGCGAGGGAAAAGGTAAATGGAGATTGGGGATTGGAGATTGTCGCTTCGTTTGTGACAATCTCCAATCTCCAATCTCCAATCTCGATCATGCTCAAAGAACCAACTTACCGCGCCTCGACCTTTAAACGCGAAACCTCACCCGTTGTCTGGAACCAAGCCCTTGGTGGCTTGCCCAACCCCCACGCGCTGCAAAGCTGGGCGTGGGGTGAATTTAAATCCCGCTGGGGCTGGGAGATGCTGCCGCTGCTGCTAACGGTGGGCGAAAGCCGCTGGGAACCGCAGGCGGCGGCGATGGTGCTGAAGCGCAGGCTGCCCCGGCTGCCCTACTGCGTGCTATACATTCCCAAAGGGCCGATTCTGAACTATAACGATGGCGACCTGCGACAGCGGGTGCTGGCGGAGCTGGAAAAGCTGGCGAGGCGGGAGCGGGCGATTTTTATCAAGATTGACCCTGACGTGGTGCAAAGCTGGGGGCTGGAGCCGGAACGGCCGTCTCCGATTGGCCGCCAGTTTACCCAGGAATTACAAACACGCGGCTGGCGTTTTTCGGCCGAACAAATTCAGTTTCGCAATACGGTGGAATTGGCGCTAGGCCGGCCGGAGGAGGAGCTGCTGGCGGCGATGAAGGCCAAAACGCGCTACAACATTCGGCTGGCCGGCCGCAAGGAGGTGGTGGTGCGCCCTGGAACCCCGGCTGATTTTGCCGCCATTGGGGAGATGTACCGGGAAACGGCCGTTCGTGACGGCTTCACCATTCGCCCCCTCGACTACTACCTCGACGGCTGGAACAGCCTTTACCAGGCCGGTATGGCGCAGCCATTTTTGGCCGAATACCAGGGGCAACCTTTGGCCGCCCTCATTCTTGTCCGCTTTGGCAACCGCGCCATCTACATGTACGGAGCCTCCACCAACGAGGAGCGCAACCGGATGCCCACCTACCTGCTGCAATGGGAAGCGATCCGCTGGGCGCAGGCGCAGGGGTGCGAAGTGTATGATTTTTGGGGAGCGCCGGATGAATTTGTGGAAGAAGACCGGATGTGGGGGGTGTGGCGCTTCAAGGAGGGGTTTGCCGGGCAGGTGGTGCGGCATATTGGGGCGTGGGATTATGTGGAACGGCCGTTGCTCTACTGGCTCTACACCACCGCCGTCCCCAAATACCTCAACTGGCTGCGGGGGCAGTCCAATAACACGTAACAAGCATAGGGTTCATTCGTTAATAACCCGGGATGTAGAAGTTCAACTTCTGAGAGAAGTTGAACTTCTGGAACTGCAAAGTTATTTTTGATTGAACCCATAGGGGTTGGAGATTAGAGATTGGAGATTAACCTAGTCCCCAATCTCTAATCTCCATTCTCCATTCTCCTGTAAGTTGTAAAAGGAAATCACATGAGTCGAAACATTGTCATTCTTGAAGGCGACCAAACCGGCCAGGAGCTACTGGTCGAAACCTTGCGCGTGCTGGCTCCCGATGTCATCCGCGCCGAGCTAAACTTTCTCCACTACGACCTGAGCCTGCAAAACCGCCGCCAAACCAACAACGCCGTCGTTTATGAGGCGGGCAAGGCATTGCGCGAACACAAGCTGGGGCTAAAAGCGGCCACCATTACCCCCGAAACCAAAAACGACGTGGGCAGCCCCAACCGAATTTTGCGTGAGGAGATGGACGCGGAGGTGATTTTGCGTACCGGCCGGCGCATCCCCGGCGTGCCTTCCATTGCCGGGGTTTACGCCCCCATCACCGTCGTCCGCATGGCGCGGGATGATGCCTATGGGGCAAAGGAGTGGCGCGAAGGGGAAGACGGCTCGCCGGATGAAATTGCCCTTCGCACCGAGCGGATTAGCCGCCGCGTTTGCCGCGCCGTCACCGAATACGCCTTCCAGCACGCCAGCCGCACGCGAGGCACCATTTTTGGTGGCCCCAAATATACTGTCAGCCCTGTTTATGAAGGGATGTTTAAGGAAGAGATGGACGCAGCCGCGCAGCGGCATCCCAACGTCCGCTATAACCCACAGTTGATTGATGCCACCTTTGCCCTGCTGCTGGCTCCACGCGGCGATGCGCTGGTCATTCCCACCCTCAACCGGGACGGCGACCTGCTTTCGGACATGGTGATGCAGCTTTTTGGCTCCATTGCCGGGGCGGAATCGCTGGTCATTTCAATAGATGACAATGATGAGGTGGATTGTGTGATGGCGGAGGCACCGCATGGCACGGCTCCTGCGCTGGAAGGGCGCAATATTGCCAACCCAATGGCGATGATTTTGGCGGCGGCGGGGATGTTGTCCTATGCCAGGGAAGAGGAGCTAAAGCGAGCCAGCCGCGCCATTTATGAGGCAACGCTGGAAGCGGTTTATGATGGAGTTCGCACGGCCGATTTGGGTGGCTCCGCCCACACCGACGAATTTACGACGGAGGTCATCCGTCGCGTGAAGTCAAAGCTGGAAGTTTGGTCTACATTGTCGTAGACAAGAACAGTAGGGCGGATTGGCAATCCGCCCTACATTACAATTAGCTGCGCTGCAAGGTCGTTACGGTGGGCAGCCCGTTGAGCATCATGATGCCGAGGGGGAGGCCGATGATGGTGGCGCACAGTACCCAGGCCAGGATTGACCAGACCAGGCTGAACCACCAACCGATGAGGAAGAAGTAGACCATGCGGATGAGGAAGGGGGGCTGTTCGGCATCTACAAAGATGCGGTCGCCGCTTTTGCCGTCTACCAGGTAGGCACCGGGGCGGGCTTTGAGGGTTAGCACCTGGGGAATGCGGTCAATCATCCACAGCCCCAGCGGCAGCCCGATGATGCTGGCGTTGAACACCCAGGCGATAAAGATCCAGGCGGCGGCCAGTTCCCAGCCAAAAACAAAGAACCAGATGACGCGGAGGAAAAAGGGGACTTCGCGGACTGATTCGACGTATTTTTCTTTCATTACAGCTCCTGTTTGTGCCATTTGAATTGTCTCTTGTTTAGAAGTTCAACTTCTTTAGAGAAGTTGAACTTCTGGTAAGAAGTTGAACTTCTGGTAAGAAGTTGAACTTCTGGTGTTGTTTACTTGTCTATACGGGGGAAACGGCCGTTTGTTGCAAACTTCCTTCCGTTACCATCAGGCAATACCCCGAAAATGTGTCTGCTCTATACCCCCTTGCTATGCCCCCTGCCAATAGATTTGCCCCTGTTCATTTCCTACAATGCAGATATTCATAAACAGTAAGGAACGAGGATGAGACCAGTTATGAAAGAAGTTCAACTTCTTCTGAGAAGTTGAACTTCTAAATGGGCATTGCCTGTTATTGGGCAGATGGATGATTTTGGCCTTATGCTATTGACCCTCAAGCTGTTTACGCGCTTGGTGTCGCCAGAGATTCTGAAGGAACATTTAGCGCACGGGGGGCAACTGGCTTAATGGTGTGATGTTTCAAGCGGAATGCCTTGTTGCGCCCGTGCAGCCGGGGTGAGCGAAACGGCCGTTTCATCAGCCACAATGCGTGAACCATATTTGTTGGCATACACTTGGGTAAACTCCGCCCCCAGAAAAAGAATCTGCGCCGAATAATAGACCCAAAGCAGCAGCACAATGAGCGACCCAGCCGCGCCATAGGTCGAACCGGGGGCACTGTTGCCCAAATATAGCCCAATAGCCCATTTGCCCACCGCAAACAAAAAGGCCGTCACCAAGGCACCAATCCATACATCCCGCCAGGCAACCCTAACATCAGGCACCACTTTGTAGATGAGCGCAAACAGAATGGTGACAACGGCAAAAGAAATCAGAAAATTGAGGGTTTGGGCAAGAAACAGAAAGCTGGGCAGTATCCCGGAAACGAGTTCATTAAAGGCTTGCAACGCAGTGCTAATGATAAGCGAAATAAGCAGTAAAAAGCCGACCCCCAACACCATGGTAAACGAGAAAAAGCGGTCTTTCACTGTGCCTAAAATCCCGCGTCCTGGCTTTGCCTACACTTCCCAAATGGTGTTCAGTGCGTCATAGAGCTGCCCAAACACACCCGATGCCCCAAGAAGCAGGGTGATGATGCTAACAATGGCGGCCAGCAAGCTATCCTCTGGTTCGCTGGCATTTTCCAAAATGGCTTCAATGGCCTCAGCACCTGTTTGCCCCACAAGGGTGGCAATTTGGCGAACAAGTTGCTGCTGCACCAGGCTGCGCTCGAACACCTGGGCGGCAATAGCAATGATAATGATGAGGAGGGGAAGAATGGAGAAGATGGTGTAGTAGGCCAGGGCAGCAGCCAGGCGCGATGCTTTATCTTCGCTCCATTCAGCGAAGGATTGGGTAACAAGGTATTTGATTTCTTTGAATTTCATTGGCTTACTCCTGTTGGCGAGATCAAAAAAAACCGGAAACGGCTGTTTCCGGCTTTTGCAATTAAACATGAGCCTGGGGGTTAGGTCAGGCTACTGCTTCCTGGTTTAGCCCCATTTTGAGCAGCCCACCTTCGGCAATTTTGTCTAAACGGCCGTCTGCATCATACTCATCATTCAAGATCAGCTGTAGCTCACTGGCTGCCTCGCTATAGCCCAGCGTGGCGGCAAACGCCCGCGCTGTGCCGTAGCCGGTAATTTCATAATGCTCCGCCCGTTGTGCAGCGGCAATCAGGGCTACGTCTTTGACATCGGCCTTTCCCGTGCTGTCCACCACATTGCTGACTTCTTTAACGATCCCGGCCATCGCCTCGCAGTTAGTATTAGCAGGGTTCGCCTCCAATTCTTGCAAAAGGGCGCGAACGCGCTGCAAATGGCCTTTGGATTCTTCCAGATGCGTGGCAAAAGCGTCTTTTACCTCTTGGGATGAAGCTGCCTCAATGATTGTGGGCATGGCCTCAATCATTTGTTTTTCGGCACTGTAAAGGTCTTTTAGGTGGTGTACATAAACTGTATGAAGTGATGTTAAATCCATTTTTTCTTCCTTTTTACTAAGTAATCGTCTAGTTGGGTAAGAAGTTCAACTTCTCGGAAGAAGTTGAACTTCTAAAAAGCTGTGTTCGCCAATACGAATTGGTACCCATGTTAACGGCCGTTTGCAGCCAAACCTATGTGCCATAGATACAAAGAGAGGCACAGAAAAGACACATCTGCTTTGGAAACGCAAAATCTCTCGTCTCCACTTTTCTATAGCCGATTAATGGCTTATGCCCTGAGTTATTACTTTCTATAAACCCTAAATGTATCTGTGATACATAGAGAGCGCGTTCGAGTTAGCGTATGCTGTGGGTATGTAACGGAAGCGAGCTGTTTGGTGCAGTTAACCGAATGGCTCAAACAGCAACCCCTTTATCCGGGTACCGGGCGCATCAGCGTCTGGTACCTCCTTTTTGTTTTATGAGCAACGATTTTATTATTCAAACGCAGAATTTGAGCAAACAGTCTGGCGACGCAACGGCCGTTCATGACATCTCCCTCAGCATCCCCCCCGGCACCATTCTGGGCTTTATTGGCCCCAGCGGCTGTGGCAAAACAACAACCATGCGGCTTTTGTTGGGCATTTATGACCCCACAGCGGGTGAAGCCACCATTTTGGGTCATGCCCCGCAGGCATTTACCCAGGACGACCGGGAACGCATTGGTTACATGCCGCAGCTTTTTGTGCTCTACCCGGAACTTAGCGTGCGGGAAAACCTCAACTTTGTGGCTTCACTCTATGGTGTGCCGCTGCGGCGGCAGGAGCGGCTGCGGGCATTGCTTGACCTGGTGGAGCTGACAGGCCATGAGAGGAAGCTGGCACGGAACATTTCTGGTGGCATGCAGCGGCGGCTGAGCCTGGCGGCGGCGTTGGTTCATGACCCAGAGCTGATTTTTCTGGATGAGCCAACGGCCGGTATTGACCCCTTGCTGCGGCGCAAACTCTGGGATCATTTTCAGCAGTTGAAGGCAGAGGGGCGGACGTTGTTTGTGACAACGCAATATGTGGGTGAGGCGGCCTATTGTGACTATGTGGCGGTGATGCACAACGGCCGTTTACTCATGGTCGAAACCCCAACCGATTTGCGGCGGCGGGCATTAGGTGGTGATGTCATTCTCATTCAACCCGAACACCCGCTCACGTTAAACCAGATCGATCAACTGCGTCAGCAAGCGTTTGTCCTGGCAAACGGCCTCACAGTCAACCGGGACAACTCATTGGAGGTGGTGGTGGATGACGCAAGCAGCACTCTGCCCATCCTGCTCAACTGGATTGAAGATCAGGGCATTGCCATTCAAACAGCCCAGGAGTACAACCCACCCTTTGACGACATTTTTGTGCGGTTAATTGAAAAGGAAACCCGCAATGCGTAATCTTGCCCGTTTTTTCATCCGTGTTTTTGCCTTTGTAGGCAAGGAAATTGCCACTATCTTGCGCCAGCCTCGGCTGGTTTTTACGCTGATCCTTGGCCCATTTTTTATTTTGCTCATCTTTGGCATCGGCTATCGCAATACCGCCCGCACGCTAAAAACGGTGTTTGTGGTGCCAGAGCAGGAAACAACACGCGCTCTGATAAACCAGTATGCCGACAACCTGGGGCAGCCAATTGAGTTTGTGGGTATTACGGCCGATGAAGCGGAGGCAACCGCCAAATTAAGGTCGCAGGAGGTTGATCTCGTGGTGGTTACGCCTGTTGATCCACTGGGCAATTTACGCGACAACAAGCAATCTACGTTTCATCTGTATCATTACGAGATTGACCCGTTTGAGGAGACCTATATCCGGTTGCTGGGGCGGGAATATACCAATGTGGTGAATGAGGAAGTGCTGATTGCAATGGCGGATCAGGGCAAGGTGGAAGCGGAATCTTTTCAGGTGAAGTTGGGGCAGGCAAAGGAGCAAACAACGGCCGTTCGCCACGCTTTGGAAGATGGTGACGCAGCCCAGGCCGTCCATCTGGCGCAAACGCTAAACGACGACATTGGCCTGCTGGCGTTGGGGGTTGGGTCGGGGCTGGCGCTTTTTTCCAGCGTGGACAAGACAATGGGTACTGGTGCAGAGGCTGGCTTAATTGAAGACCTGGAAAATTTGCAGGTGAAGCTGCTGGAAATGCAGCAGATGGATACGGGAAAGGAGTCGTTTGATGTTGAAATAGAAACGGCCGTTTCCATCGAGCAAGAGCTGGATCACATCAACACCATACTCAATGATTACCGCACCATTGATTCCCGCGTCCTCGTCTCACCCTTCCGCAGCGAAGCAGACAGTATCACCAGTGCCGCCCTGTAGCCCACCCACTTTTTTGTTCCGGCCGTCATCGCCCTGCTGCTGCAACATATCGCCATCACGCTGGGCGGGCTGTCCATTGTTCGTGAACGGCGCGATGGTGCCTTGTAGCTGTTTCGGGCGTCTCCTATTTCCGCCTTCGAGACGCTGCTGGGCAAATATATTAGCTATTTGCTTCTGACGAGCGTGTTGGCAACCATTCTAACGCTGCTGGTTGTTTTTATACTGCGCGTCCCCATCCTGGGTCATATCGGCAACTATGCCGTTGTTGTCCTGGGGCTACTGCTGGCCTCGCTTGGCTTGGGCTTTCTCATCTCGCTGCTGGCCCAAACCGATAGCCAGGCTATTCAATATGCAATGATTGTGCTGCTTGCCAGCATTTTCTTTAGCGGGTTTCTGCTGGCCCTGTACCGCCTGTGGACACCCGTCCATATCATTTCATGGTCACTACCAGCCACCTATGGCACTTCCATGCTGCAAAGCGTGATGCTGCGGGGTCGAATTCCCAGCTTGCTACAGCTTGGGGCTTTGTTTACGATCAGCATTCTGCTCTTTTTGCTGTCCTGGTGGCGGCTGGGGCGGCTGATGGCACGTGAGTGATACTGTTTACAAACATTTACAATTAGAAGATAAGGAAAAAATGATCGCAAAAGAGAAAAAGACACGGATGAAAACGGCCGTTTCTCCCGGCATGGGAGCCATTTTACACAAGGGAGGTGTCACCTTTCGCGTTTGGGCGCCCCATGCCACCAAAGTGTGGGTAACGGGAAGCTTTAACAACTGGGCAGAAACACAACACGCGCTGAAGCGTGAAGGGGATGGGTATTGGGCGGCAACGGTTGCTAGTGCCAAGGCGGGAGATGAGTATAAATATGTGTTGCAACAGGGGCAGGGCAAGCTGTGGCGCAACGACCCCTATGCCCGTGAATTGACCAGTTCGGCCGGCAACAGCATTGTGTGTGATTTGGATTTTGCCTGGGATGAAGCGGTTGAATTTGAAATACCTGCGTGGAATGAACTGGTGATTTATGAAATGCACGTGGGAACGTTTAATGACAAAAACCCGGATGATGGCAGACCGGGGAACTTTATGCTGGCGGCCAAAAAGCTGCCTTATCTGCGTGAATTGGGCATCAATGCCGTGCAGATTATGCCGCCGATGGAGTTCGCGGGCGGTATTTCGTGGGGCTACAACCCTTCTTATCCGTTTGCCATTGAACGGGATTATGGTGGGGTGGTGGCGTTCAAGAAGTTTGTGCAGGCTGCCCATGCTCACGGCATTGCGGTGCTGGTGGATGTGGTTTATAACCATTTTGGTCCCGGAGATCTTGATTTATGGTGTTTTGATGGCTGGAGCGAGAATGGCGGAGGGGGGATTTATTTTTACAATGATGAGCGAGCGAATACGCCGTGGGGGGATACGCGACCGGATTATGGACAAACGGCCGTTCGCCAATACCTGCGCGACAATGCCCTAATGTGGCTCGATGAATACCGCGTAGACGGGCTGCGCTGGGATGCCACCGCCTTTATCCGCAACATCTACGGCCACGACAACAGCCCCGCCACTGACTTGCCGGAAGGGTGGAGCCTGATGCAGTGGATCAATGACGAAATTGATGCCCGGTCGCAGGCTAAAATAACGATTGCGGAAGATTTGCGCGGAAATGAGTGGATTACCAAAGGGACGGGAGCTGGCGGGGCTGGGTTTAGCAGCCAGTGGGATGGTGATTTTGTTCACCCGGTGCGAACGGCGCTGGTGGCGCAGGATGATGCGTTTCGGGATTTAACGGCCGTTTCCCACGCCCTGCAACGCCACTACGGCGACGACATCTTCCACCGCGTCATCTACACCGAATCCCACGACGAGGTTGCCAACGGCAAAGCCCGCATTCCCGAAGAAATTTGGCCGGGGCAGCACACCAGTTGGTTCTCCAAAAAACGCTCCACCCTGGGCGCAGCCCTCGTCTTCACCGCCCCCGGCATCCCCATGATCTTCCAGGGGCAGGAACTGCTGGCCGGGGCGTGGTTCGACGACCAAAGCCCGCTCGACTGGGAAGCCGCCTGTGCAGAATCAGGCATCGCCTGGCTCTATCAGCGGCTGATTCACCTGCGGCGCAATGCAGAAGGCAATACGGGCGGACTGTTGGGGCAGCACATTGCCATTACCCATCTTAACAACGAGGCCAAACTGCTGGCTTTTCACCGCTGGGCCGGGGAAGGGGGAGCAGGCAACAGCGTCATGGTTGTGCTGAACTTTGCCAACCACACCATCACCGACTACACCATTGGCTTTCCACAGGCGGGTTTGTGGCAACTGCGCTTCGATAGCCACGCCCCACAATATGACCCGTCCTTTGAGGGGCAGGTAAGCCATGATGTGGAGGCCACCGATGCGCCATACGATGGGCTACCGGCGCAAGCAACGATACAGATAGCCCCGTATAGCGCGATTATTCTGTCTCAATAGACGAAACGCTAACAAACAAAAAAGGCACCCGTGGGTGCCTTTTTTGTTTCTTCTTATCCTGTGCTAGTCGGTGCTGCTGTTGAGCCACATACCAACGATGATGCCAACCAGCAGCGTAGCCGCCATGGCGAACCAGGGGCGTTGTGTGACGGTTTGATCAACGGCCGTTACCACCTCCCTGGTGCTGGTTTGCAAATTGTCGCCAAAGGCAGCCAGATCGTTCATGCGGGTATTCAGCTCATTTTCGGCCGTTTGGCGGCTGTAGCCATATTTTTCCTGCAACAACCCCAGAAACTGGTCATAACGACCCTGTACCTTTCTCAAATCATCATCGGTCAGGTCGCCCCACTGTTGCTTGATTGTGCCGCGCATCTGTTTCCATTTGCCATCAAAAACGTCCTGGTTAATTCCTAAATTCATGCTTATCTCCTTAGGGTTCGTTCGTTAATAACCTGGGATTTAGAAGTTCAACTTCTGAGAGAAGTTGAACTTCTGGAACTGCGAAGTTATTTTTGATTGAACCCTTATTATTTGTCGGCCTATGGGCAAGCCAGTCACTGCCCATGTGTCCGTCCTTTTTACTTTTCTTACCATCAGTGTAGCAGCACATATCGGCCATTCTCAATAGACAGGGGGTATAGAAACGGGGTATAGATAGCATGGGAGGCAGGGGGTATATGCCGTCCACCATTTCTAAATATACCTGTGGTACATAGAGTTCAGGCGTGCAATCCCGTAAAGTATTGGCATAAGTGACGACAGAAAAGCGTTGCAATGAATAAAGTAAGCGTCCAAAAACAAGTTAGGCAAGAAGTTCAACTTCTTCCGAGAAGTTGAACTTCTAAATCGCTAAGTTAATAATGAACGCTTACTAAGTATAAAAAGGAGTAATGATAATGAATACAGATATTTTGCAGGGACAGTGGAAACAATTGAAAGGCAAGCTACAGCAAAAATGGGGTGAGTTGACGGATGACGAGCTGGATCGTATTGCTGGGAAGCGCGAAGAATTGATTGGGCTGGTTCAGGAAAAATACGGCCGTTCTCGTGAAGAAGTAGAAGAAGAAGTCAACGACTTTCTCAGCAACTTTAACAGCTACTAATTGCTTGTTATAGGAAAACCATCACTTTTAGGAGGAATGAAAGATGATTAATTTTATTTTGTGGATTGTTTTTGGAGCCTTGGCCGGCTGGATCGCCAGCCAGATTATGAAGCGTGATGCCCAGATGGGTGGACTTGCCAACATCGTTGTCGGGATCATTGGGGCCTTTATTGGTGGCTTTTTGATGAACGCGGTTGGTGTCACTGGCACAACAGGCTTCAACATCTGGAGCTTGCTGGTTGCCATCTTCGGCGCGGTTGTCCTGCTCTTTGTACTGGGAAAGCTCAAAGTCGTTTAGGAGCGGGAATTATATATGTCCATTTAAAAGTACCCATTTAGAAGTTCAACTTCTCAAAAGAAGTTGAACTTCTTTCAAAGTACCCATTTAGAAGTTCAACTTCTCAAAAGAAGTTGAACTTCTTTCAAAGTACCCATTTAGAAGTTCAACTTCTCAAAAGAAGTTGAACTTCTTTCGTGGTTTCCATATCTGTCTGCTGCCCAAGTAAGGGCCAATTCCAGCGTTTCTAACCGAGGAGACGTTTACCAATGGCAAATTTGCCCGCTTCTTTACAGTTACCCAACTTGTCACCCAAACAGATTGTGCGGGCTACACTTCTGATTGTGGGAATTGTGGCGGCTTTTCTTTTTGTTTTTCGTTTTTATCAACTGGTGCTGATTTTGTTTACGGCCGTTATTTTAGGCACAGCCTTTCGGCCGGCCGTTGCCCGGCTATCACACCTGGGGCTGCCCGAAACAGGCGGCATTGTTCTCATCTATGGCACAGCCATGGGAGTGCTGGGCAGTTTTTTGTGGCTTGGCACGCCCATTATAGCCGAACAGGCTTCAACCATGACGCTGACCGCCGAAGAACTGTATCAGGAAGTTTATGCCGGCATACAGAGGCGCGATAACCAACTGCTACGACGGCTGGGGCAACGATTACCGTCCTCGCTGCTGAACCAAACGGCCGTTATTTCCACCACAGCAGAGCCACTGCCAGCAGCAGAAACAGAAACCACCATCCCTCCCTTAACCAACACCCTGACCGCCGTTACCCGCATTGGCAAATGGCTGGTCTGGATTATCGCAACCTTGATTCTCGCCTCCTACTGGACTGTAGATGGGAATCGGGTCAAGCGCGGGCTGTTTTTACTGCTTCCCCACCCCCACCGGGAAACAGCACGGGAGATTTTAACGGCCGTTGAAGAAAAAGCAGGCAACTATGTCATCGGGCAAGGGCTGCTGTGTCTGTCCATTGCGGCTCTCGCCTTCACCGCCTATTTGCTCATCGGGCTACCCTACGCCTTCCTGCTGGCACTTTTTGCCGGGCTAATGGAAGCCGTACCCATGATCGGGCCAGCCATTGGTGCCATTCCCGCCATCATCATCGCCCTTTCCGTTTCCCCCACCGCCGCACTGTGGGTCGTGGTTGCCACCGCCATCATGCAACAGCTCGAAAACAGCATTTTGTTTCCCCGCATCATGAACCGTGCCGTTGGCGTTAACCCCCTGGTGGCACTGCTGGCGTTCATCGGCTTTAGCTCGCTCTTTGGCGTGGCCGGAGCCATTTTGTCGGTGCCATTAGCAGCCGTTTTACAACTGCTGGTCAATCGGTTTGTGCTGGTTAACGAGGCCACAACGGATGATTTGGACGGTGCCCGCGACAAGGCGGGTTTGTTGCGCTATGAAACACGTGACCTAGTACACGATGTCCGCAACCAAATCCGCCAAAAGAGCGATGTCGCCACTGCCTCCAGCGACCAGATTGAGGATTCGATTGAGGCTATTGCTCTCGATCTGGACAGTATTTTGGCGCAGTATGGCACGCAGCCAAGGCGCGAAGGAACGTGAACCATAGCTTATGAGTCGTTTAGCAAAATACACCCTTGTTAGCCTGGCAACGCTGGCCGCCCTGTTTCTGGTGTGGCAGTTCCGCTGGGTATTGCTGCTGTTTGTGCTATCGCTCTTTGTTGCCGCAGCGGTACGCCCCTACATTGCCTGGCTGGTTAAACGCGGGCTGCCAGCAAATCTGGCGCAAATTTTGGTCTATATGGCGGGGCTGGGTGTGGTGGTGGGGGGCATTTATGTGGTTAGTGGGCTGCTGCTGGCCGATTTGCAAAAGTTGAGTAACTGGGGGACGGTGCAATATGAAGCCACGACGGTGATGTGGGCTGAGGGGAAGATGTGGCAGCGGGCTGTGAGTGAGCGGCTGCCGCCCCCGGAACAACTCTACGAGGCCATTGCCGGGGCGCAGGGTGATCTGTTTTTGCAGTCGGTTTTTGGGGCGGCACAAACGGCCGTTAATCTCATCACCGGGCTATTGCTCATGCTGGTAATGAGCATTTACTGGAGCAGCGACCAGAGCAGCTTTGAACGGCTGTGGCTTTCGCTGCTGGCACCGGTACAGCGGGCGCGGGCGCGGGAAGGGTGGCGCAGCATTGAGGAGGAAATTGGCAGCTATTTGCGCAGTGAATTTATTCAGGGGGTTGCCGCCGTATTGCTGTTGGGACTGGGCTATTGGGCAATGGGGCTTTCTTTTCCCCTGCTGCTGGCGCTGTTGGGTGGGCTGGCATGGCTAGTGCCACTGGTGGGCGGGGTGCTGATTGCCATCCCGGTGCTGCTGGTGGGGTTGTTGACTGGCTGGCCGTTGGCGTCAATGGCCGTTACCTACACCCTCCTCGTCCTCGTCTTTCTGGAATTTGTGGTTGAACCACGCCTGTTTCGCCGCCGCCGCTACAATCCCATGCTTATCATTTTGGCAATGGTTCCCCTGGTAGACGTGCTGGGGTTAAGCGGTTTTGCGCTGGCCCCGCCGCTGGCCGTCATGATTCAGCTTCTCTGGCAGCAATGGGTTCAATATCATTTGCAGCAGCCACGGGAAACGGCCGTTCAGCTAGACACATTGGAGCAACGTTACCAGGACGTTTTTGCCATTTTCGCCAACTCTGCGGATGACCCTTACCCACCCGAAATTGCCAATATCTTGCAGCGCCTGCACAGGCTCATCCAGCAAGCCCAAGACTTGCCTAACCAGCAGTCCGCAAATCAATAAAAATATCCATTTTGCCAAAAACACCCGTGGCATACTCAATGATCCGGGTTATCACATCAGGATCAAGGGTGGTTGTGCCAATGAGCAGGCAGTGCTGTCCTAATGCTTGGATTTGTTGCCGGGTGTTAACGGCCGTTTGTCTCCACCCCCGCTCATAAGCAAGTGCCACATCAGCCCCCTGCCGCGCCATCGAAACAGCCAGCTCGGCCCCATGTTTGCCACCATTAATCAAAATAACAACCTTGCCCTGCAAATTCTGTGTGTTTATCATGCTTGCACCCTTAACAATACCACCACTATACCGGAAGCAGCCGCCCATGACTATCTATACCGATTTGCAAACAGGTTATAGATCCAGATACATTTTCTCTGCGAGAGGTTGACGAACAGAGCAAAAAACCCATAATCTGATGTGTTGGTACCCAACCATGTATGCAAAAGTTTCTGAATGAGCCACAAGCCTTTTTGAAGCAATTGACCTTGAGACGATTTTGTGAATAGCAAACATTCACCAGCGGCAGCAATGGCACTGGCTGTCTGGCGTGAACAACAGCGCATTGCCCACCTTTTGCACGATGATGTGCAGCAGATGCTTTATGCCGCGCTAACAACGACAAGCATTCTGCGCGAAAGCCTGGCAGCCCGCGAAGATGCGCTTGTGCAGGCTGATTGGGAGCGATTGCAAAGGTTGCTGGAAACGGCCGTTGAGACCATCCGCACCCTCAGCGTAGAACTAAGCCCACCCGATAGCCGCAGCAGCCTAAATGCTGCGCTGCGCTTTCTAGCGCAGCATATGAAAGAGCTGCATCAATTAGACGTTGATCTGCAAATCAACGCCAAACCTGCTGGGTTGAGCGAAGAGTTGACAGCGTTTATCTTCCAAATCGTGCGAGAGCTGCTCTTTAATGTGGTTAAACATGCCCAGGTAAGCAAAGCCCTTGTGATAGTCATAGAGCAAGGGGATTACATAAACATAGCCGTTTTTGATCAAGGAGTTGGTTTCTCAGCCCCGGTCCAATGCGACAATCCGCACCGCCAGGGTGGGTTTGGCCTGGCGCACATTCGGCAACAGGTTGAAGCGTTAGGGGGAGTTCTGGAAACAAATGCGGCCCGTGGGCGGGGCAGTTCTATTCATATCACACTGCCCCGGCAGATCAATGAAACAGAAGAAAATGTATGGTTAAGAGACGAGTTTTTATTGTAGAAGATCACCCGATGATGCAGGCTGCCTATCAACGGCTGATTGCCAATGAACCAAAGCTGGTGCTGTGTGGCATGGCTGGCTCAGCCGCAAAGGCTCTGTCACAAATTGTTGCCCTGCAACCAGATATAGTGATAGTAGATGTGTCGCTCAAGGACATGGATGGGTTAGCACTAACCAAAACGCTGATACAGTCTGACAAAAATCTTCGGGTTGTGGTGGTTTCCGGGCATGAGTCGGCCGCGCTGGAAAAAGAGGCTCTGCGCCTGGGGGCAAAAGCGTATCTGCCTAAACGCAAAATTCACCAGTTTTTAACCCTGGTGAATACCGTTTGCGCTGAGTGACTGAGAAAGACGGGGGTGGGGAAAAACGGCCGTTTTCCCCCGTTTCAGGCTGCAACACCCTGCATTTCCTGATAATGTTGATACAGCAAAGCCGCATCGTGCCGACTTCGTGCTTCCAGCTTTTTAAGAATATTGTGGACATGGTTTTTTACTGTGCCGCACTGAATCACCAGTTCATCAGCAATTTTGCTGTTGGTATAACCATCGCTAATCAATTGCAAAATTTCCTCTTCACGGCTGGTTAGCTCGGCAACGGCCGGCTGGTTAACCAGCAATCGCCGCGCCGGCCGGGAAGCCAACTGCGCCAAACGCATCATCATTTCAGCAGCAAAGTCGGGCGAGACAATCGCCCTTCCCCTAGAAGCGGCACGAATTTTCTTCAACAGCGAAACCAGCGACTCCTCCTGCCGCACATAGCCCATGGCTCCCGCTTCCACATAGCGCAAAATTTCCTCCGATTCACAGCTCAACCCCGCAACAATCACCTTGACATCCGGGTACTCCGCACAAATCGTGCCTGTCAGTTCCAGTACTTTGTCACGCCCCAACGATGTGTTGAGCAAAGCAACATGGCTATGCGGCATCAAGAAAAGAGCCTCTTCAACCGTTGTGGCACAACCCGTTACGTAAATGTCGTCCTCTTGAGAAAAAACGGTGCGCATGGTATCACTGATTAATCTCGAAGAATCAACAAATGCAATCTTTATCATGGCTTTTCTCTCCTTATCGTCTGCATTAGTTCAAAGTTGCTTAACATGACCATATCGTACCGCATACAGACGAAGCCATGAATGGGTAGTTACCCTACCTCGCGCTTTATTTGGTATGTATTTTGTTGCTATCAATCACCTCTTGGGGGAATGCTGGAAATAAAAAAGGCAAGAATGCGTGTTTAGGAACGTGGATTAAAGAGGGTAGGGAAGAAGTTCAACTTCTTCTGAGAAGTTGAACTTCTAAAATGAGCCTTGAACGAGAGAAGTTCAACTTCTTCTGAGAAGTTGAACTTTTAAAATGAGCCTTGAACGAGAGAAGTTCAACTTCTTCTGAGAAGTTGAACTTCTAAAATGGGCAAGTTATTTAATAACTATGCCTGATCTCTGCCTGAAATTGGTTGCGAGATTGAAACCTGGTTGTAACTATCCGGGTGTCAGACCGGCGTAGGCGGGTATCCATCTTCAGCGCAGGCTGCATAATGACCCTGTGTTTATGTGTCCAGGGCGGGGCTGATAAATGTAGAACCTTGATTGACGGTACGAACGGCCGTTACCAGATCCTGCACCACACTCTTCTTCGGCACATAGCCACTTGCCCCAGAGCGCAGTGCCTGCGCCACTACCTGCCTATGCGTGTGCATAGACAACATAATAACCCGCGTCGGCAAATCAAGCATCTGAATCTGCTGTACCGACTGGATCCCATCCAGCGTCGGCATGGTAATATCCATAATCACAATATCAGGAACCAACGCTTCCGTCAGCCGCACCGTTTCCGCGCCATTGCTGGCCGTGGCAACAACCGTTATATCCTCTTCCTTATTCAACAGTGCCTGCACATTTTTGCGCACCAAATGGTGATCATCCGCCACCAAGACACGAATTTGTTTTTCAATCATGATAGTTAGCTACTCAGTTATCCCAATACCCGGTTGGCAAATGCTTTTTATATTGAAATTTGCACCCAGCCAACAAAAACTCTACTTCTTACCTATCTTCATCGTGCCACAAACGCCATCGTTTGGGAATGGGGGATTACCCTACCTTTTGCTAGTCAAGCAAAATCAACCCCAATTGAATTCCTTTACGCAGCAAGCTGGGCAAATCATTGACCTCGAGCTTAGACATTAAATTGCTGCGGTGTTTTTCAACAGTTTTAATGCTAATAAACAGCAAGTCGGCAATACCCTGGTTGGTATGCCCTTCGGCCACAAGTTGCAACACTTCGCGCTCACGGGGCGAAAGCGTTTCAGCCAGGCTGCCCGCCTGGCTTTGGTCATTGGGGGTTAGCAAAAGCGACAGCACGGAGTCTGAAATGGTGGGACTAAGAAAGAGCTTGCCCTGGCTGGCGGTGCGTACCGCCAACAGCAGTTCGTCAGAAATAGCATCTTTTTGCAGGTACCCTTTTATACCCAGCTTGAGCAACTGACGGACAATAATGGTGTCGGCGTGCATGGACAAAATAACAACCTGGGGGCTATTGTCAAGTTCCATCAGCCGTTTGGTGGCCTGAATGCCATCCAGACGCGGCATGGACAAATCCATAACAACAACATCTGGGGATAGTTCTGCCGCCAAATCAACGGCTTCCTGTCCCGTTGAGGCTTCACCGATAACATCCATGTCGGGCGCATTTTGCAACAAAGCCCGAATACCCTGGCGAACCAGGTTGTGATCGTCGGCAATGATAAGTCTAATCATAGGCTTCTTCGCACTTCTTCATCCCAAAGCGGTACCTGTGCTACCAGTCTGGTTCCGCTGTTGGGGGTGGAGTGGAGGTCTAAACGGCCGTTTAACAACTCCAATCTTTCCGCAATCCCGGACAACCCAATACCACCCTGCGGCATTTCCTGCAGGTTATGAACATCCACCCCAATACCCCGGCCATCATCGCTAACTTCCAGAACCAGGTAGCCTTCCATTTGTGACAGCGACAGCCAAACATTCCGGGCATCCGCATGTTTAGCAACATTGGTCAAAGCCTCCTGGGCGCACCGATAAAGCGAAATGGCAATGGCCCAAGGCAGATTTGGCAGTTCCAGCCCATTATAATGCACCGCAATTTTGGTTCGCGCCATAAAATCCTGGCACAAGCCTTCAAGTGCCAGGTGCAGCCCAAAGCGATCCAACCCCGGCGGGCGCAAATTGTGTGAAAGCAGCCGGATGTTTTCCATCGTCTGCTCAGTCAACTCAACGGCCTCGCCTAACCCTTCATTGAGCATCTGTAGCTCGCCTGACACGGTAAGACGGAGCAAATCGAGGCTAATTTTCAAGGCAGTCAACGACTGCCCCGCTTCGTCGTGGAGTTCCAGTGCCAGCCGCTTTCGTTCTTCTTCCTCTGCGGTAATGGCCTGCCGTGTAAGCTGGTGAATGCGTCTCAGGCGGTATTCGGCCAGGCGACGGGCTTCTTGTTGGGCGCGATATAAACGGCCGTTTTCAATTGCCAACGCCGCCTGCGACCCCAACGCTTTCAGCACCCGTTCATCATCAGCCGAAAAAGCGGCCGGCACAGCACACTGCACGCTAATTGTCCCCACCGTCCCCGTGTGTCCATGCAGCGGCACCACCAGCAGCGACCGAATATGCCGGTTGCGGTCAAAATCCACCCGTCGTGGATCCGCCTGCAAGTCAAACACATTAATCGCTTCCTCCTGTCGCAGCACCTCACCGGCAATCCCCTCGTCAATATCCAGCACATACTCATCCGCCCCCAGCTCCAGCCCCAGCACAGAAAGCGGATAAAGACGGGGTGGTTTGCCCTCCAACAGATGAATGGCCGCCCAATCGGCACGGGCAATCAGTTGTCGCGCTGCCTCAGTAATCAGCGGCAGAATAACATCCAGATCCAGCGTTTCATTGAGCATCTCACTAATGCCAGCTAACGCTTGCCGTTCCAAAAGCTGTTTTTGCAAGCGACCGTGCTGCTGCGCGTTATACAGGGCAATTGCCACCCAGGCCGCCGCCATTTCCAAGAACTTTATATCTATTTGGGCAAAAGCCTGCGGCTGGCGGTGAATGGCCTCAATGACACCCAGTTGGCGGTCGCGCCATTTTAGCGGCACAGCCACAATAGACTGCGGAAAATAGCCCACTGCCTCAGCCAGCTTGCGCGACATGTACTTTTCACACGCATCACCCTGCAGCCAGAGTGACTGCTCAGTCTGCCACACTTTGCCAGCAATCCCCTCGCCCTCAACTAGCCGCTTGCCCAGGAAGTTCTCGGCTCGCTCACCAATGCTTGCCACCACTTCCAGCCGTTGGTTGTCATGACGAAACAGAAGCACCCCTTCTGCATGAAACAAGGTTTGTACAGCCGAAAGCGCAGTGGCATAGATCGTGTCTGTTTGCAGCGTCGAAGTAAGCGATTGCCCCAGCTCATTCAACTGCGCCAACCGTTGGGACATTTCATTCAGTTCGGCATCATTTTCTGTAAAAGAAGTCATTGGTTTTCTGGTTAGGAACGAAGATTAAATAAGTTACGCAAGAAGTTCAACTTCTTCTGAGAAGTTGAACTTCTAAATATCATCCGACTTTGCCGCCTGCGCCCGCATGTATATTTCGGCGGCTTCATCACGGCTGCTCACATCCAGCTTGTGCAATATTTTGTGGACATGGTTTTTAACCGTCCCGACTTCAATGTGGAGCTTGTCGCCGATTTCCTGGTTAGAAAGCCCATCTGTTACCAGATCCAGCACATCACGCTCGCGGGGGGTTAGCCCGCGAATCGCGTTGGCAATCTGCTCCTGATCGGCGCACATATCGGCCAATTCATTCACACGGGCAATGAGTTTGGCAACCATTTCCGGCGGAAACAGGGCTTTTTCCTCTCGCACAGCCCGAATATTTTCCAGCAAATCTCCAACGGAGACTTCTTTGGGAACATAGCCATCGGCTCCCGCCTCAACATACATGAGAATTTTTTCCGGGGCGTGTTTTTCAATGCCGGTAATTAAAATGTGGGTTTTGGGCTGGCTGCGAGCGATCCATTGAGTTAGTTCCAGGGTTTCGCTATCAGACCAGCCGGTGTCGAGCAGAACAACATCGGCCTGGGGGGCTTTTTGGCGTGCCTGTTCCTGGGTGGTGGCGTAGCCAATGACGCTGATGTCTGGTTCTTCACGCAAAACGGCCGTTAATACACTACAAATAAGACGCGCCTGGTTCACAATCAAAATCTTGATCAAGAAATCTAACCCTCCTCTTGCCAAATCATTTACTCGCCCAGCGGGAGTGTCAGCAGGTGTCTGACGGGATATTGGCCGGGCTGTACAACGGAAATGCGGTTGACGGTGGTGTGGATGGGCAGGGTGAGTTGGCGGCAGTGATTAACGGCCGTTCCCACCTCCTCCACACCCTCGGCCAGCGTACAGTGCGGCACCCACACATCAGGCAAATAGTAGCCCCACGGCTGCTGCCCCACCCCGGCAAACAGTTCATGGAAAAAGTGGTGGGCATCCAGCAGGGCCAGGCTCACCGTGGCACCGGCATAGACAACGGCAGGTTGGGTGTTGAAAATGCCAAGATAGGAGAGGGTGAGGGAAAACGGCCGTTTTCCCTTTGCAAACAACTGCATCTTCTCCGCCACCAGTGCCAAATCCAACTGCTCATCGGCAAAGCCACCTAGGGTGACATGAGGGGTAGCCCCAAAGCGGATCATGCTGTCGTTGATGCCTGCTTTTGCTAACGAGTGCCAGAGTTCACGAACGGCCGTTTCCGCCGCTTCCGCAAAATAGAGTTCAATTGCATAAGCCATGCCAAAATTATCCCCTTATCCCCGGTGCAAAACAAATGCGGTTCTTTACAGGTTACACGTGGCAGGCTACGCTGGGCCTACACCACTTTTTCAGCCATCAGGGCAGCAATTTTGGTAGCCGAATAGAGGGCGTGGCGTTGGCGAATGGGGTAGCGGTTTTGGTCAACTTGGGAAAAGCCCTGCCAGCTAATCATCTTGAGGGCGTAGAAGAAAAGGTGGGCGCGGTATTCGGCGGGGTCATCATCTTCGTTGATGCTAGCCGCCTCGCGGCGAATGGCCTCGATGGTGCTGACGGCACGGGCAATCTCGGCGTTGGCGTTCAGCGGGGCGGGGAGGATGAGGGAGGAAACAAGGCTGGGGGAGGTAAGAAGGCATTCTTCGAGGAGGATAAGATGCTCCAGGTTGGCAGTTTGCAGTAATTCAAATTTGACCACGGCTTCCAGTTCAGCCGCATCGCGCAGAGCCGGCCCCCAGCCGGTGCGAAAGAAATCTATGAGCCAGGCAGCGTTGTTGTCGTCTACGAAAATATTACGGCCGTTTAAATCCCCGTGCGTCAGGCACCAAAAGCGGGGCTGTGGAAACAGGTCGGCATGGTTTTCGGCAAACAGCACCGGGTTGGGTAAAAGCAGCTTGTTGTTGCCCAACGTGATGCCAAGTTGCTTTTCATTTTCGTGTACAAACTGAACAGGGTAATCGGCCGGCTCGTGCAAGATACAATCCATGAAAAAGTGCAATTCTTGCCAATCTGTCACCTTTTCCAGCGATAGCTGCTGTTTGTAGCTTTGGAGCAAATCTAAATGGGTACTATTTTCTGGTTCCCAGCGAACCTTGGCACTCAAATACCAGAGTTGGCAGCTATCGCGGAAAATGTTTTCAACAATTTGCGCCAGGTCGCCGCTGGTAACGTGTGGGTCGGTATAGGTTTCGAGGAAGCTGCGGGAACGGCCGTTAGCCGACCCCACAAACAAAAAAGCTACACCTGCAAGGTGACGAGTTTGAACAGGCTTACCAATAACTTGAGTTGAGTGTGTTCTCACATAGCGCTCAACATACTTTTGATAATTAGCAACCTCACGCAAAAGCGACTCTCGCATTCCAAATTTAACAACGACTCGCGCCCCTTCAATTAGTTTCTCTCCCTCCTCATGCCTATATTTACGCAAAACAGTTAATACACCAGACCCCCCCCGCCCAGGTTCTAATCGAAAAACATGAATTTGGCTTTCTGCTTGAAACATACGCCGCAGAAGTTCGTTTTCAAACTCATCTTCAAACTTTTCCAGGCTCATAGGATAATGTTTTTCAAGACCACGTACCTGCCCCATTAAGTCAGCTACAGATAAATCTCCCTCTGTAATAATTTCCAACTGCCAATTTGGAAGCAACACTTCGTCACGAAATAATTGTTCTATATGCGTTAGAAGCGAATGATGATCTCTTTTCTGAGTACGCCGAACAGAACTAGGCAAAGGCAAAAGCTGTTCAGCATGCCACGGGTATGCTGAAAACAAAATAATAGCGACCGCATAATGTTCTAATAGACGTTTAGTAAAAGCAATCCCGCTGAAATCATGGTTTTCCAATTCATCCTTTAATCGCACATCAATAATTGCCAGATCAACACGTTCTGTCTCTAAAATACGCCATGCAGAAGCCTCAGACTCAGCTATAAAAACCCGGTATCCCTTTTTGGATAGCAACTGACCATACCTCTTCCTGATATCAGAATCATTATCAACTAACAAAACACGGCCTTTTTCCATATTGCACCTCCTATGTACCTTCCCACAACACACACAAGCTGGGCGTGCGTTTGACAGAAAGGGAAGCTACAGGCATAACAATGCTTCAGCACAAGTTTTCAACTAGAGCATCATACTGTAGGCAATACAATCTCAAGATGCGTACCAGACCCATCACTTTTGGTAACCGAAATCCGACCTCTATGGCGGCGAAAGATGAATCCCGCCATATAGGCACCAATTCCGGCACCATGTGGGCGATCTTCTTTTAAAACACGTCGCTTGAATAAATAAGGCAAAATGTAATCAGGAATACCTGTGCCTGTATCTTGTAAAGAAATATATACCGATTTGTCCTTCACCCTTGTTTGAATTGTTAGCTGTCCCTCTCGATGCATGGCACGTATAGCATTAGCGACCAGGTTCTTTATCGCCTCTCTCAAAAGTTTCTCATAAACAGCCACCAGAGTATCAGGGCTTTGTAAATCCCATTGAATTCTGACATGTGGATATGGCAGGCAACATTCAGAAACGGCCGTTTTTATCTGTTTGTCAATCAACAACGGTTCTGGTTCAACGGCTAAATCATGAGGCAGCCACCCTTCTTCAGGGATAGCATCAATCTTGTCAACCAGTTCCTCTATATCAGACACGTGCTGCAAAGCCTCATTGTTCGTTACAACACAGTCTTTCAACATCTCCAAACAAGCCCGAATAGCCGCAGATTTCTGACAAGCTGTATGCCACCAATTCGAACCAAACATACCCAGCCAGGCAAACGATTCTATCTGCGCCATTTCTTCCTTGGTTTTACTTAAATCCGCATCTTTGCCAATATTATAAAGAACAATACTCGCCACCTCAGCAAAAGTTATTAATTGTTTCAACGCCTGTTGTGAAAACCCGCCTACTTCAGAATGTTCTACATCAATAACCCCAATGCGATCTCCCGTTAACATATGCCTGAGTACAACAGCTATCTCTGAGCGAGTCCCGCCATCAGCGGCATCAACATAATGCTTAACATAAGGCCTAACATGTACATCTGGAACAAATTGCCGACGATTTTCACGCAGAGCAAGCAAGCTAATCCCTTTTCCCTCAAGTGGCACACGACCATGTTCTGCAACCCACGCCTTTTCATCCCCCTTAATTCCAGTCACAGCAACTGTATTGACCCAATTAGGATCCTTTTCATCTAATAAACGAATTACCCCAAAATGAGCCTGGGTAATCACTAATGCTTGCTCCAATATTGCATCCAATGCAGCCTGTTGATTAAGACCTGCCTTAATAATGGCACCTACTGTACTTTGCATCCAATTGGAGCTGACCCCTTCTTCCTTCAATTGCGCCACCAAACGACGGTTATAAATCCCCATCGCCGCCTGTTTTGCAAAAATAAGTAAGGCATTTTTCTCAGCCTCTGTCCATGTATGAGCGTCCCGCCAATTTACGAAAAGTATCCCGACTACTTCATCTCTTACCTCTAAAATTACATAACCCCCACTACGAATATTCTCTCGATCAATAAAACCACCTTTAGTCAATGCAGAATCATTTTGAGCATTATTCACAAAACGATAAGGCTTCCCACCACCATTCAGCACACTCATCGCATATTTGATAACGCCACCAGTATCCTGCAAATTCCACTTTAGGACCCTATATATTGTGCCAGCAGTCACTGGCAAGCTCCACTTATCCTCTTTTTGCTTATACAAATGCAAACGAACTGCATCAAACTTAAAAGATTGACGTAAAATTTCCACAATTTTGGGAAAAAGATAAGCCTGATTAATCAGACTTTCCATTTTGCTCATAAATTGTCGAATATAAGTATGAGCCACGCGACTCGGTTCCCCCTTACTTCGGCAATGAAGCACTAAAACTCCAATCGGTTCATTACATTCATTATGCAAACCAATAGCACAAGCAGATTGTATCTTCTCACGATCAACAAATAGCGGAAAAGCCTGCCGAATCAAATTCAGGTCTGTCACAAACTTCCCAAAACTGCTTCTTAAAAGCACTTTTTGCAATGCTTCGGTGTTAAACCCAAAAGCTTTATTAGGGTACAAAAGTTTTCCCGAACTAATCGGTTGTTGAAACATTTCCCAGTATGGACTATAGCGAAACAGGGTTGCTATATCACAGTCAATAATCACTCTCAACTCATCTAACATTCGTTCTAAATCAGATCGAATCAATTGCACAACGGGGAAATTCTGTGAACTCTGCCCCAAACCACGCATGACTGTATCATAGCCCAATGCAATCCCTATATGCTGCGTAAAATTATGCAGAAAATCTGCATCATATCGGTTGAACGTATTGGGCTGTTTACTTTCCAGGATAATTAAACCTGTACAACGCTGATCTTGTTGCACAGGAGCCACCAGCCGCGAGCGAGGAATCAAGATGTTTGGACTTGCCTGCAACTTATACACGGTGCCTTGTTTATCACACAATGTATGCTGCTGACCTTTGCTCGTGACAACTTGTAAATCACATGAGACCAAAGGCTTCTTACTTTTCATTGCCATTCTTTCCAGTGAAAGATCATCAGATTGTATTTGAGATTGTACATACTGCTCAGGCATCCCCTTCGCGTAAATCTGCCACTCATTTGGCTCTGTTTGCAAGCAGACTGCACCTCGTTCCCCTCCTGTTACCATCAATATCCTTTCTAACAAATTTACCCAAAATGTGTTCTCGACTCCTTGCATAGGTAACCCGGTTCCAGTCACTTCCGCCCATCGTCGTATTAAGCCGAGTTCCTTGGCCTGACGTTCCTGATGGTACATACGCTCAATCACAGTCGCTGCCATGCCTGCATAAATATTCACGGTATGTTTATCCATATGCTCTCGCCCTAGCTTTGTATATGGATGTGGCCAATGGTAAAATAGAAACAATACGCCAACATTCAATTCATCTCCCCGCAACCGTAAGCCAATAAATGATTCTATGCGATGCTTGTGCAATGCTTCTCGAATACCAGGAAACTGCGACCAGGCAGGTATACTTGAGACTGAAAAAACACCTTCTGTTAAAATTATCTGTTGTAGTTGTGTCCACTCAGCATTACGGCCAGACCAATCTATAATTCCACCTCTGATGCCCTTAGACTTTTGATAATTCCCCAGGAAATGACCTTGGTCTGACGAATAAAAACATGCACTTGCCCCGCTGGCTTCGGCTATAGATAACGCATTATCAACGACACGATAAATGGCATCTTGCAGATTATGCACCGAAATCAGTTCTCTTACCGCCTTGTCCTCCTTTTGCCATTGCAGCCGCTGACGAGCATTGTTCAATTCTAAAACTGACAGATTAGCTACTTCTATCAAAAAATCTGTCTCTGATGATGTAAAATGATTCAAATGTCGTGTAAAGCATGATATAACGCCTAGCACATCTTGTCGCAGCTTTAAAGGTATAGAAATGATGCTAGTCACATTTTCACAAGCGACCATCTCAGTAAACTGGTAAGTAACATGTGTAAGATCATCAATAGCTTGAATCTCACCAGTTTGAGCGGCCTTACCGACAACACCTTCACTTATAGAAAATTTCTGGAGTGACAAAAGTGCTTCATGTGTTGCAATGCCAGCATGATTACAGCATATAAGGTAACCGGATTCTGTCATAACATGACATACTACAGCCGCATAATGAAAACGATCAACGAGTAAATCAACAACGGTCTGCAGGGTAATGGGTTCATCAGGGTTGCTGACCATTTCGGCCAACAAGGGATGCAAATCGTTGGCGCGTTTGGAGACTTCGCGCTGGTGAATTTGCTCTACCAGCCGCTCCACATCATCTCCTACATAGGGGTGGAGAATGTAGCTGTGAATATGTTTGAGTTGGGCAACGGCCGTTAATCCCTCCGGCTTCGTACTCACCACCAGCGGCACACTGCCAAAATATTGCCGCAGCCGCGCCAACGCCGCCCCATTGGCCGCTTCTTCCCCCACCTGCCACGCATACACCACCGCATTTGGCGCAGGTGTAAACCCCTCCGCTAAAAGCCCCTCCACGCTAAAAAGCTGAACGGCCGTTTGTTCCAACCGCCCCGCATATTCAACAAACTGCGTACCTGCCAGCGGGCAGGGATCAATGAGCAAAAAGTTGAGGTGATAGCGATCCATAGACAGTCCTCCCAGTCTGGCACAATCGTACCCGGCTCCCCCACAAAGCCCAGCACAACACAATGACGCGATAATGACAGGTTAATAACGGCCGTTACAAATCCTGGCAATACTTTGTGAATCGGTTACAGGTGGCAGGTAGCAAGTGGCAGGTCTGATCGGTAAACAGGACTTGCTACCTGCAAACATGCTCCTCTCCTTCTTTGCGCCCTTCGCGCCCTCTGCGATGAATGCCTGAATCCCCGCTCAGCGCGTCAAAATATGCACCGCCCGCCCCAATGCCGCCTCCGCCGACTCCAGCAGGGCTTCGCCCAGCCCTGGATGCGGGTGCAGCGTTTCCGCCAGGTCGGTCAGCGTCGCCCCCATTTCAATGGCTAATGCCGCCTCGCCAATCAAATCGCTGGCGTGCGGGGCGATGATGGTGGCTCCCAGCAGCAGCTCCGTCTCCGCCTCGGCCATCGTCAGCACCACGCCGTTGGCGGCGTTGAGCGTTTGCGCCCGGCCGTTGGCACCCAGGGGAAAACGGCCGTTTATCACCCCATACCCCAACTGCTCCGCCTGCGCCGCCGTCAGCCCCACCGCCGCCACTTCGGGGTCCGTCCAGGCAATACGCGGGATGGCCTGGGGGGCAAAAACGGCCGTTTGGCCCCCCAGTACCTCGGCCGCCACCTTCCCCTGCTTAATCGCCAGCGTCGCCAGCGGCAAATGGCCGGTGATGTCGCCCACGGCAAAAATGTCGGGGTTACTCGTCTGCATCTGCCCGTTGACCCGCACAAACCCCGCGCCGTCGGTTTCCACCCCCGCCAGCGGCAAATCCAGCCCCGCCGTGCGCGGCACAATGCCGTTAGAAACCACCACCAGCCCTTCGGCCGGCGGCTCGGCCGTCCCTTTGGGCAGCTTCACCCCCAGCTTTCGCAGCTGCGCCCCCACCAGCCGCCCCGCCATCGGGTCAAATTCTGGCAGCAGCCCGTCGCCCCACAGCGTCACCGCCACGCCCAGCTTGGCAAAAATGGTAGCAATTTCGGCGGCGATATAGTCACTGCCGATCACAGTCAGCGTTTCCGGCAATGTCTCCAGTTGCAATGCCTGAATGGGGGTCAGCACCCGTTTGCCGTCAAACGGCAGCCCCGGCCACGCCGCCGCTTCCGACCCCGTGGCGATGATCGCCTGCTCAAAGGCGAAGCGGTGGGTGGCGTACTCGCTTTCCACCCAAAGCTGGTCGGGCTGGAGAAAACGGCCGTTTCCGGCCACCACTTCCACCCCATTCCCCTTCAGCAACTGCGCCACCCCCTTGCTCAACCCGCCCACAACCCCTTCTTTCCACCGCTGCATGCGCGGCCAATCCACCGTCGCCTCGCCCACGTAGATGCCCATTTCAGCGAGGTTGGGGATGTTGTGGGCGTGGGAAACGGCCGTTAGCAGTGCCTTTGACGGAATACACCCCTCGCGCAGACAGGTTCCACCCGGCGGGTTGGGGTCAACCAGCACCACCTGCCGCCCCAACTGCGCCGCCCGCAGTGCCGCCACATACCCGCCCGGCCCCGCCCCCAGCACCACCACATCCGCTTCAATTGCCAAATCACCGACTACCATAAGAGTTATTGGACAGGATTTACAGGATTAACAGGATTTTTGTCATACCCGCGTAGGTGGGTATCCATCTTCAGCGCAGGCATAGATTCCCGCTTTCGCGGGAATGACTAGCCTTTTCCGTAGCTTTTTAGGTAGTTACGGATTTTTTGCCATAGACGGCCAAATCCTGTTAATCCTGTAAATCCTGTCAAAAAAATCATCGTAAATCCAACAGCAACGCCTGCGGCCGTTCCAGCAGTTGCCGCAGCCGCCGCAAGAATGCCCCCGCCGCCGCCCCATCAATCAGCCGATGGTCAAAGCTGAGGGCCAGCGGCAGCACCGAACGCACCGCCAGTGCCCCATCCACCACCACCGGCTTCTCGGCAATCCGCCCCATGCCCAAAATCGCCACCTCCGGCGGGTTGATAATCGGCGTGCCGATGCTGTTGCCAAAGATGCCAAAATTCGTAATCGTGAAGGTACTGCCGGTCAACGCCTCACGCGGCAGCTTCCGCGCCCGCGCTTGTTCTACCAGGTCGTTGATTTGGGTCGCCGTTTCCAGAATGGTCAGCCGCTCGGCATCACGCAGCACCGGAACCAACAGCCCGTCATCGGTGGCGGTAGCGATGCCCAGATGACACGCCGGATGATGCACCACTTCCATCGTTGCCATGTCAATGCTGGCGTTAAAGTCGGGGTATTCTTGCAGCAGTTGGGTCATCACTTTGGCAACAATCGGCAAATACGTTACCGATACGCCTCGCGCTGCCCCGGCTTCCTTGAGAATGCCGCGCACGGCAATCAGTTCGGTTGCGTCCACATCTTCAAAGTTGGTGACGTGGGGAATGGTGCGCCACGACTCCTGCATTCGCAGGGCCATGGTGCGGCGGATGCCGCGCAGGGAGGTGCGTTGGGCGGCGGTGGGGGGCAGGGGGGCAGGGGAGCGGGGGAGCGGCGGAGCGGCGGAAGGTTGATGGGTGATGAACCGCTCTAGGTCTTCGGGGGTGATACGGCCGTTTTCCGCACTACCCGGCACCTGCGCCAAATCCACCTCCATTTCCTGCGCCATTTTACGGACGGCGGGGGCGGCGAGGATTTGGAGATTGGAGATTGGAGATTGGGGGTTGGAGATTGGAGATTGGCCTATTGATGATTGCTTACTGTTTACTGATAACTGTTTACTGATTACCGATTCCACGTCAGAGGCCAAAATCCGCCCAGCGGGGCCGGAGCCACGAACGGCCGTTAAATCCACCCCCTTCGCCAATGCCAACTGCCGCACCGACGGCGCAGCCAAAATTCGCTCCCCCGGCCCGGCCATCCCAACGGTGGGAGATGCCGCAGGTTTTGCAGGTTTCGCCGCTTCATCCGCGTTCGTCGGCGTTTGTCCGCGTCCCGTCTCCCCCTCAATCACCACCAGCAAATCGCCCACCGTTGCCATTTGCCCCGTTTCAAACCCCAGCTTCACAATGCGGCCGGCGGCCGGCGACGGCAGTTCCACCACCGATTTATCCGTCTCCACTTCCAGCAGCGGCTGATCCAGCTTCACCACATCTCCCACCGCCACCAGCCACGCCCCAATCTGCGCCTCATGCAGCCCTTCACCTACGTCGGGTAATCTAAATTCAATCATGGTTTTTGGGAAGAATGGGACGCAGATTTAACTGATTTGCCTGATTTTTAGCGTATTGCGTATTACGTATTGCGTAAAATAGCTTGAATACGCAATACGCCAAAATCCTGAAGGCCAAAATCAGGAACATCAGGACAATCTGCGTCCTATTTCTCTTAAGGTTTCAACGTCTCACGAATGGCGGCGGCCACACGAACGGCCGTTGGCACAAGCGCATCCTCAATCCCCGGCACCGGGAACGGCGTATCGGGGCAAGTCACCCGCGCCACCGGTTTCAGCAGCGAATAGAGGCACTGGTCGTTGATTACGGCAATGACCTCTGCTGCCACGCCGCCCGTGCGCGGGGCTTCATTCACCACCACCGCCCGCCCCGTTTTCCGCACTGAAGCGGCAATCGTGGCCTCGTCCAGCGGCGCAATGGTGCGTAAATCCACCACCTCCACCGACGCGCCATCCTCTTTGGCTACCAGCTCCGCCGCCTGCAACGCCACGTGCAGCATCGCCCCATAGCTCATCACGGTGATGTCGCTCCCCTCTTGCACCACCGCCGCCTTGCCCAGATCCACCTCATACCGCTCGGCCGGGACTTCCTGCCGGATGGAGCGATAGAGCTTCATATGCTCCAAAAACAGCACCGGGTCGGGGTCGGCAATGGCGGCGTGGAGCAGTCCTTTGGCATCGTAGGGGTTGGAGGGAATGACCACCTTGATGCCCTGCATGTGCATGTAAAACGCTTCCACGCTGTCGGCATGGAGTTCGGGGGTGCGCACACCGCCGCCAAACGGGGCGCGAATGACCAGCGGCACGGTGAACACGCCGCCGGAGCGCAGCCGCATTTTGGTGGCCTGCGAGGCAATTTGGTTGAAGGAGACATAGCTGAACCCGGCAAACTGGATTTCCGGCACGGGACGCAGCCCATAAACCGCCATGCCAACGGCCGTTCCCACAATCCCCGACTCTGCCAACGGCGTATCAAACACCCGCCGCTCGCCAAACTTTGCCTGTAGCCCGTCGGTCACACGAAAAACGCCGCCGTTCAGCCCCACGTCCTCGCCAAAAATCAGCACCCGCTCATCCCGCTCTAACTCAAGCTCCAGCGCATTGTTCAGAGCTTGTACCATTGTCCATTTAGGCATAATGTTTCCCTAATGGAGATTGGGGATTGGAGATTGGAGATTGATGAAGGTTCACAATCTCCAATCTCTAATCTCTAATCCCCACTCTCTTGCAACGCCGCCCGCTGTGCCATTAGCTGCGGCGTGGGGGTTTCATAAACCAGCTCAAAGAGGCGGCTGGGTTCGGTGGGGGGCATGGCATCGAGGGTGGAAACGGCCGTTTGTATCTCCGCCGCCACCGCCTCGTGCATCTGCTCATCCTCCACATCACTCAGCAGCCCCTTGCTCAACAAAAACCGCCGCATCCGCAGCAGCGGGTCACGTGGCTTCCAGTACGCCAACTCATCCTCCGGGCGATATTTGGTCGGGTCATCGGCCGTCGTGTGCGCCCCCAGTCGGTAGGTAATCATCTCCACCAGGCTGGGGCCATCCCCCGCCCGCGCCCGCGCCACACAGTCGGCCATCACCTTATGCACCGCCAACACGTCGTTGCCGTCCACCACAAAGCTGGGAACACCAAAACCGGGGCCACGGTCGGCAATGAAAGAAGCAGCCGTTTGCACCCGGCGCGGCACCGAAATCGCCCAGCCGTTGTTTTGCACCACCACCACCAGCGGCGCCTTAAACGTCCCGGCAAAGTTCAGCGTCTCGTTAAAATCCCCCTCCGAGGTTGCACCATCGCCACACACGCCAACCGCCACATGGGGCTTGCCCTCATACTTGATCGCCATCGCCAGCCCCGCCGCGTGGGGCATCTGCGCCGCCAGCACAATTTGAATCGGCAGCGTGTGATGTTCGCGGCTGTAATAAGTTGGAATATACCCCTTGTACGTCTCCAGCATGGCGAGCGGCGGCACCCCTTTTGCCAACATCGGCAAAATTTCGCGGTACGAACCCACAAACCAATCCTCCGGCTGGAGCGGCGTTGCCAGTGCCACGGACGCTTCCTGCCCGGTCAGGGGGGCAAAGGTATTGCTGCGCCCCTGCCGCTGCAACGCCACCATCCGGTCAGAAAAGACGCGACCAAAGACCATCCAGCGGTACATCGCCCGCAGTTCGTCCTCACTCAGCTCCGGCAGATCCCCCACCACCTGTCCTTCGTGGTTTAACACCTGGATCATTCTGTCATCTAGTTGATTCTGCATTTTTTGAAAAGTAACCAGTAGTTGAGGAAGAAGTTCAACTTCTCGGAAGAAATTGAACTTCTAACTGGGTACTGATTACCCTAATAAAAACCGGTCAAGCTCACGCTTCAACTGCGCCAGCGACGGCTGGTGGACATACATCATATGCCCCGCTTCGTAGTAGGCCATGCTGATATTGGGCTGCAAGGTTGGGTCAAGCTCCAGATGGTTGAAGGTGTATTCGGTGGCAAAGTACGGGGTTGCCAAATCGTAGTAGCCGTTGGCAACAAAGACGCGCAAAAACGGGTTTTGCGCCATCGCACTCCGCAGCGTTTCGGCCACGTTGACAAATTCGTTTTGGTGGGTCTCATAGGACCAGGGCCAGACGCGCCCGGTGAGGATTTCATAGGGCAGGTCGTTTTCATAAGCCAAGTCGCGGCGCACGTAATCGTTCAACGTGGCGGTGTAGGTTCCCTGAATCTGGGCGTAGCTGGGGTCGAATTCAAAATGCTCCCCGGCGGCATCGCGGTCAATGCCCAGAAAACGGCCGTCTAGCCGCCCCACCGTCCGCCGCTCCGTCCGCATCAGCTCCTTGGTAAACCGGTGGATGTTGATCCGCAAATTCGTTTGCTCAACATAGGCTTCCGACAGCCCCGTATACCGCGCCAGCTTTTGCCGAATCGCTACCGCTTCGTCGGCCGGCAGCTTCGCTCCCTTCATCAACGCCGTCGCATACTCCCCCTCGGCAAACGCCTCCACTTCATCCAGCGTGCGACGCAAATCAGCCTGCAGCCCCTCGTCCAAACGGCCGTGGTACCAGGCGATAGCGGCGTAAGTGGGCAAGTAGAGGATAAAAGGTAAATCGTTGCCGACGGTAAACCGCGCCGTCTGGAAGTTGAGAATGGAGGAGATGAGCATGATGCCGTTGAGGTTCATGCCGTGCCGCCCCTGCAAATAACCGGCCAACCCCGCCGCCCGCGTCGTGCCATAGCTCTCACCAATGAGGTATTTGGGCGATGTCCACCGCTTTTCCCGCGTGGTGAAGAGGCGGATAAATTCGCCCACGAGTTCGATGTCTTTCTGGAAATGGTGGAACTGCTTTGGTTTCTCCCCAGCGGCAGCGCGGCTAAAGCCGGTGCTAACGGGGTCAATAAACACCAGATCGGTTTGGTCGAGCAGGGAAAATTCGTTGTCTACCAGCCGGTAGGGGGGTTGCAGGGCGTTGCCAATATCGTCCATGAGGACGCGGCGGGGGCCTAGCAGCCCCAAATGCAGCCAAACCGACGAGGAGCCGGGGCCGCCGTTGAAGGAGAAGGTGATGGGACGCTGCCCAGCCTCGCCAGCATCATCCTTGGTGTAGGCGATGTAGAAAATGGATGCTTTGGCTTTTGGCTCGCCCTCTTCTTCTTTTTCTTCGCGCAGCACCAGGGTGCCGGCCGTTGCTGTGTAATGAATCGTTTGCCCGCCCAGGGTTAGGGTGTGATGGGTTTGCACACGCTCTTCTTTAGGTGGCTCAAACTGTTTTTTGTCTGGCTCTTTTTCCGCTTGGGTCATCAGTTGGGTTCCTGTGGGATTTCAGCCCGAAACTCAAGACGACGGTCGTGGGATTTGGTTGGAGGAAAGTTGCGGACTTTTGGCTCACACTGTTAAAGAAAGACGCAAGATTTTGCGTTTCTACACTTTACCTGAAAACAGGAATTTGGAAAGTAATTTTGCTGACAGGCGGGTGGCTGCGGGGTTCAAAAGGGGCAAATTCAACGAAAAACGCGAGTTTTTTGCTTTGGTGGCTGAAATTCGTCGAATTTACTAAAAAACTGGTTAGTATTCGGTGAGTACAAGGCACAGTCAAGACGCAAATTATTACGTCTCTACGGCCAGCGGAGTAGTTTTTTGCCGAGGGAAACGGCCGTTATCAGCAAAACAAGCAGCAAACAGATGCCGCCTGCCCAGGCCGGATTGACCTTGTGCAGGGCGTTGTAGCCAATATAAACGTAGGTGACGGTGCGGACGGCTTCGGCCACGGCGACGATGGGCAGCCAACGCCGCCAGGGGACTTGCGACATACCTGCGGCAACAAGGGCAGGGATGGCGAGGCCAGGGGAAAATTGGGAGACGAGCAACGCTTTGATGGCGTGGGTGCGCATGATGCGATGCATGCGAATAATGGCGCGGCGGGAGGGGCCGATGCGCCAGCGGCGCCGGCCGAAAATGCGGGTGGAGCCGATAAAGTAGGAGAGGAGGTCTATGGTGAGGTTGAAGGTAACGGCCGTTAAACAAACCCCCACCGGATTCATCACCCCTGCTGCCGCTGCCCGCCCGCCCAACAAGGTAAACACCGGTTCCTGCAAAACGATGAGAACACCCAGCAGCGGGTAGTTCCAAAAACCCAAATCTACAAATTGTCCCTGCTGTAGCTGTTCGGCGAACAGGTGGAGAAGATCGATCATTGTTGCAAACATACATCCATTAAGCCACGGTAATATTCTGGTGCTTTATAGCGGACAAGGATTACATGCCCGATTACAGCCGCCTTTTCTCATGCAGGCATCATCATGCAAGCCGACCATGTGTTAACTTTGAAACAGGTATTGGGTGAATAAACGGCCGTTATTTTCCCCACACTACGTAAACGGCCGTTGCTCCGTTGCGCCCCAATTGTGCCAAACTCCCCCCAACCAGCCACAAAAATAAGCAAAAATTAAGCAAGTGGCAGTTGTCTGCCACTTGCCACGCCCTACTCCCGTCCGTACCGCCGCTTGATATTCGGAATCAAATATTCGTCAAACGCCCGATCTACGTCATATGCTGGCCGCCAGCCCCAATCATGATACGCCGCACTGTCATCCAGGTCGGCCGGCCAACTGTCCACAATCGCCTGCCGCTTCACATCCGGCCGGAACGTAATCTCCGCTTCAGGAAACGCCGCCACCACCCGCTCCCGAATTTGCCCAGCCGACAAGCTAAAGCTGGTGACGTTGTAGACAGACCGCGAGAGCCGTTCAGCCGGGGCGTGAGCCAGTTGGATGAGTGCCGTGGCCGCGTCTGGCATTGCCATGAAGGGAATGCGGGCATCTTCGCGCACAAAGCTGGCATACGGCTTGCCCTGCGCCGCCGCGTGCAGCATTTCCGGCCCATAGTCACTGGTACCACCAGACGGCAGCGTGAAGGCACTAATCAGCCCCGGAAAACGGACGCCGCGAAAATCCACCGCTACCGGCTTTTCGGCGGCAAGCTGGCGATAATGTTTGCTGAAATAGTTGCCCAGCATCTCGCAATACAGCTTGTTGCAGCCATACATTGTGCGCGGCTGGTTCCACTCCCATTCCCGCACCTTTTGGTACAACCCCTTGCTCTGCTCCATCTCCGGCATCCCGTAAATGGCAATGGAGCTGGGGAAAATGAACTGAATCGGCTTGTTGCGCCACTGCGACTGCTCGGCCGCCAATTTGAGCAGGTTGAGCGTCCCTTCCACGTTGACCTGGTGCGCCATGTCGGGGGCAAATTCACTGCTGGTGGAAAGCAAGGCAGCCAGATGGTACATGGCATCAATCTCATACTGGCTAATCATTCGCGCCAGCAGGATGTTGTCGAGTAAATTGCCTTCGATGTGGGTGGTCAGGTGCCTAATATCTTCGGGCAGCGGCTGCAAATCGAGCGTCAGCAACACGTTGTTGTTGTCCTCGGCCAGTTTTTTGATGAGCGCGTGACCGACTTCGCCACTGGCTCCGGTGATGAAAATGGCTTTTTTACGCATGTCTTTCCTCGTGGCAGTAATCGGTAATCGGTAATCAGTTATCAGTTACACCGATTACTGTTTACTGTTTACTGTTTACCGATTACCGACAGCTCCTTGCCAACGCGCTCAAAAATATCCAGTGCCTGCTCCAGATCCTGCTGGCTGTGGGCGGCGGAGTTCATGACGCGGATGCGAGCTTTGCCCTGGGGGACGGTGGGGTAGCCGATGGCCATGGCGAACACGCCTTCTTCAAAGAGACGGCGGCTGAACTGCTGCGCCAACGGAGCCTCGCCCAGCATGACGGGGACGATGGGAGTGTCGCTGTGGCCGGTGTCGAAGCCAAGACGGGTGAGTTCGGCTTTGAACAGATTGCCGTTGGCCCACAGTCGTTCGACCAGTTCGGTGGATTCTTCGAGCAGGTTGACGGCTTCGAGGCAGGCGGCGACGTCGGGAACGGTCATGGCGCTGGAGAACAAAAACGGCCGTCCGCGCTGCCGCAGCCAGTCAATGATCGATTGTCGGCCGGCAACGAGGCCACCCACCACGCCAAACGCCTTGCTCAGGGTGCCAATTTCGATGTGGACACGGCCATGCAGCCCAAAATGATCCACAATGCCGCGCCCGCCTTCGCCCAGCACCCCTTCACCGTGGGCATCGTCCACCATCAGCACGATGTCGTGCTGCTCGGCCACCTCGCAAATTTTGTCCAGCGGGGCAACGTCGCCATCCATGCTAAACACGCCATCGGTAACGATGAGCCGTCGCCCACCGGCGGGGGCGGCAGCAATTTGCCGCTGCAAATCGTCTACGTCGTTGTGGGCGTAGCGGATGACGGTGGCGCGGCTGAGGCGAGAGGCATCAATGATGCTGGCGTGGTTGAGTTCGTCGGAAAAGATGAGGTCGCCGCGCCCGACGAGGGCAGGGATGGTGGCGAGGTTGGCGGTGAAGCCGCTTTGGAAGGTGATACACGCTTCGGCTTTTTTGAAGGCGGCGAGCCGCTGTTCGAGGGCGACATGGAGCGACATGGTTCCGGCGATGGTGCGGACGGCACCGGGGCCAACGCCGTATTGGTCAATGCCGTCCTTGGCGGCCTGGCAGATGCGGGGATGGTTGGCGAGGCCGAGGTAGTTGTTGGCGCAGAAGTTGAGGAGGGAACGGCCGTTAATCACCACCCTCCCCCCCATCGGCGACTCAATCGTCCGAATTTGGTTATAAAGCCCTGCTTCCTTTAGCTGGGCAAGCTCTTCATCAATCCAATTCAGGCTTGTGCTGTTCATGAAAACTCCTTATATGCGTGGGTTGCATTTGCTTACACTACGCCACCATATTACCATCTTTCCTGCCGGAAAATGACACAAACCCAAAAGAAGGCTACAATTTAAGGGGATCACGCTATAATCTTAAGAAAAACAAGAAGCCAAGTTGCGCTTTCAGGAAGATTACATGGTTGCAGGAATCACAAGTTTTATCATTATTGTCCTTTGTATCTATCTCTTAACAATTATCACCGATGAGCTTTTCATTGAAAGTTTGGATGAAATTGCCAAAACGCTTCAGCTCCCCAGCAATGTCGCGGGGGCATCGCTCATGGCAATGGGGTCGTCCATGCCAGAGCTGTCCATTGCCCTGATTGCCCTGGTGCAAGAGGGCGGCAGCCACAGTGATATTGGGGTAGGCAACATTGTTGGATCGGCGGTTTTTAATATTTTGGTCATCACAGGGGCTTCGGCACTGGTTCGGCCGGCGCGTGTCACCGGCCAGGTCGTCATGCGCGACTGCATGATGTATTCCATGAGCATCGGCCTGCTGCTCTTTACGTTTCTAGACGGCCAAATCACCATCTTTGAATCACTCAGCTTTTTGCTCCTTTACGCCATCTACATTGCCATCCTCTTTCGCTGGAACCGCCTTTTTCCCGGTCAAGACATTGACGAAGAGCTTTTGGAAGAGGAAGAAGACCACGACAAAACAATTCTGCAAAAAATCTACAGCGGCATTGCCACTGTCTTGCGCCTGCTAACCGGCCCCCCACGCCAGGCTTATGTCCGCGCCTTTATCGTCTCTGTCTTTTTAATTGCTGCCATCAGTTGGGTGCTGGTTGAGTATGCGGTTATCCTGGCCGAGGCACTGGGCGTTCCCGCCATTTTAGTAGCCCTGACCATCCTGGCGGGCGGCTCATCCGTGCCGGATCTTATTTCATCAGTGCTGGTTGCCAAAAAGGGGCGTGGAGAAGCGGCCGTTTCCAACGCCATCGGCTCCAACATCTTTGACATTTCAGTTGGGCTGGGGCTTCCCTGGCTGTTAGTGCTTCTTTTTCAGCAAGGCACCATCATTGTTGGCACAGAAGACTTGCTCGCTTCGACCTATGTTTTATTAGGGACAGTCGTTATTCTCTTTATCTTCCTGACCACAGATCGCACCCTCTCTCGGCGAGAAGGGGCTATTTTACTGGTGTTGTATGTGATTTATGTGTTTTGGGCATGGTTAACGGCCGTTTAGGGCATGAGCTTACGTTGTGCAAGAAGTTCAACTTCTCCGAAGAAGTTGAACTTCTAAATGAACATTCACTCTTTTTCACGGAGCAACAATTTATGGCTTCCCCCAGTATCAGCTTCAATATACTCATCATCATCCTCTGCATCTTCGCCCTATGGGGTGGTGCAAGCATGTTGGTTGATGCAGCAGCACGCATAGCCCGCCGTCTTGGAATGTCGGAACTCATCATCGGGTTAACCATTGTGGCAATGGGCACCTCAGCTCCAGAATTTGCCGTTTCGGTAACAGCCGCACTAAGTGGCGACCCCGAAATATCTATTGGCAATGTCATCGGCTCAAACATTTTTAATTTGGGCTTTATTCTTGGCACTGTTGCCATGATCCACATGATCCACACCAACAAACGGGTTGTGTATCGTGATGGCGGCATCTTGATTGGGGTCACGCTGCTGCTGCTATTCTTTATGCGCGACTACACCCTGCAAAATTGGGAGGGCATGGTAATGTTTCTCCTACTCCTGGCTTACCTGGGGCTACTTATCTATCAGCGCGACTTGGATGAAGATGAAGTTCCGCAGGGGGAATTTGCCTGGAAGGATATACCCAAGCTGCTGATTGGGCTGCTGCTGGTTGTTTTGGGGGGGCAATATTTGGTGGGGTCGGCCAAAATTGTGGCGGCGGCGGCCGGGTTGTCACCCTATGTCATTGGGGCAACGGTGGTGGCAGCGGCAACCTCCGCACCGGAAGCAGTGACCTCAATTGTCGCCATTGTGCGGGGAATGGAGCAGATTTCGCTGGGCAACTTGATTGGCAGCAATATTTTTAATGTGTTGGGGGTGTTGGGGCTGGCAGGTGCCTTAAGCCATCCGCCGCTGGAAATTTTATCAGCAGCCGAATTTGGCAGCCTGGTCTTTTTGTGCGTGCAAATGGTGTTTACGGCACTGCTGCTACGTAATGGCTGGAATTTGAGCCGCCGCGAGGGAGCGCTTCTTTTTGGCATCAATTTGGTTAGCTGGATTGTAATTGTGTGGGCCGGCCGACCTGTCGGGTAAACAGCCCGGCACAGGAACAACGACCTGGTTGCGCCTGTGCCGGGCTGTTGATCGACGATTAACTGGAGTGCAGTTGATACCCCTGCCCACGCAGGCTGTCGAGAAAGCGAGTTTGTTTGGGATCTGGCTCAATTTTGCGGCGCAGGCGGTACATAGCGGCCGTTAATGCCTGATCAGAAACACCCCCCTGTGTGCCGGGCCAGCCGGCTTCAATCAGTTCGTCTTTGTCTACAATTTCATCAATGCGCTCATAAAGCAAGCTAAAAAGTTTATATTCAAGGGCAGTTAATGGCTCAGTAGGGGTGCCAAGCACCCACACCTGACGCGATTGTGGCTCTAAATAAAGGGGTCGCTCCCACAGGGCTTCCTGCTGCCGGGCATAATGGGCAAAGATGGGGCAGAAGATGGCGAATGGCTCGGTTTTGCTGACGAGTCCTTTTATTTGCAGTTCATAAAGGGTGGCGGCATCGGTTGAAGCCACGGGGGCGGCACCATGCGCCAGCCGTGCTAGCAGCTTTCGCTCATCCAGCCGCACGCTGTTCCATATTTTGGCACACTCTGCTTCAACGTTGGGAACGGTTAACAGGGCATTAACGGCCGTTTCTTCCTCCGCCGTTAAGACCACACCATCTTGTGCAACGGCCAAATACACGCTTTTAAGCACCCCGGCGTGACCGCCAGAGAGATGCAACAACCGTGCTGCCTGCTCTTCGGATGGGGGAAGCTGAATTCGGGAAGAGACGCGATCCAGCAGGCTAAGAGCGTCGTGGGCGTTGTAGGGGCCAAGCCCAATCACATTCCCAAGCAACAGTTCGGAAAACTCTTCACGCGCTGGGTCCATTTCGGCCAGCCGCGACAACATACCACGGGTGAAGGTGAAGTAGGAAATGCGATATTTGTATGCTTCGCGCAAACCGCGTAAATTGGCAAAAAAACGGCCGTCGGCTTCCTGGTAGACCTCATCAAATTGATCAAACAAAAAGACAATACGCCGCTCACTTTCGCGCAGCAAAAGCCGAATTGCCAGCTTGAAGTATCGCTGAACTTTTAGGACATCATCTCCGGCTTCCAAAAGCTGATCATGATAGCCACTAATTTGGTCAAGCTGCGCCTGGGTCAGATTAAGCTGCTCGCAGCGCCCGTCCAGCAGCTCAAACTGCTCCAGGATAACGCTATACAAGCTGCGGTTGGTGAAGTCAGGAATATAGTGGAAGTTGACGCGGACAAAGAGATAATCTTTGACAGAGGCTCCTAAATACGCTTGCTGTGTTTCTGGATCTAATAAATGGTTAAACAGATTTGATTTACCGACACCGCTAATACCAATGATTGACGCTGATTCGCCAGCCCGCGCCCATTTCAGGAGTTTACTAACTTCTTCTTCACGAAACTGCCGCCGCTGTCGTACATGTTTTTGATACATATGACATCCTGATGATAAGTATTAATAATTTCTTTTGCATAAAAGTATAGCATAGAGAACAGGCAGATCTCTCACAAAAAAACGATATGGGGATGACGTGAAAATGACAAAAGCGGTGGCTGCATTCACGACAGCCACCGCTTTTTTATCCCGCTACTTGTTGTACCGATAAAGTTATTTTTTGACAGATGCTTTCCAGATTAGCTGCAGGAGAAGCAGCAATGGTGCGATTAACCCAGCGAGGAAGGCACAAACGACGATAACGATGAGCCAACCAACAGAAATTGTAATCATGATGCTTTTACCCTTCGTGCGACACCTGCTTGGGGCAGGCTATGCAGACAGACAGAAAACGGCCGTTTTTCACCTCCACAGACAAAACGACCCATGTACACCCTAACGCATAGACGGCCGGCTTATGGAGATACCGATCACCATTCCGATAATAATGGCGATGAGAACTACAATCACCAGCGTAGACAGTTCAACCATAAAAAACATATCAAACTCCTTTCCCTCCTGCTATCAACACGACCGATGCTCATTTGCAAAATAGTTTACAACAACTGACATGCCCGAAACTGACAAAAAGTCGTTAAAAAACTCACAGCAGCCTGATTATGTTCATAAGGGTTGCTCATTGCAGGTCTGGTGGGTCACCAATAAAACCCCGTTTCGTGACCTTCCTCACGTTCTTGTGGCGTAAGTTGCGGCATAATGGAATGAGGCATGTGATTCCGGGAGGTAAAATAGATGAGCAAAAAGCGAAAAGTGACCTGTCAACTTGTAGGGCTGCTTCTACTGCTGGCAGCCTGTACGCAGGCGAATGAACCAGATGCAGCTATTGTGGGAGGAAGCCCAACCGTAGCAAAAACGGCCGTTTCTCCCACACCCATTGTGGAGGCAACAGAAACGGCCGTTTCCCCTACCCAGGAGACAGACAGCATGACCATCACCACCAGCGACGGCCGCACCATCCAGCTATTCACCCACGACGACCGCTCCACACAGTTCCAAAGCCTCACCGAAGGCTGGAACACCGACTGGACCCGCCACACCATCGCCTACAACGAAATCCTGTCCGGCGGCCCCCCCCGTGACGGCATCCCATCCATTGACGCGCCCCAATTCATCACCGCCGCCGAAGCCGCCGACTGGCTGGCCGACAACGAACCCGTCATTGCCCTCGAAATTGACAATGATGCCCGCGCCTATCCGCTGCAAATCCTTACCTGGCATGAAATTGTCAACGACACCGTTGGCAACGTGCCGGTCATCGTCACCTTTTGCCCCCTGTGCAACTCCGCCATCGTCTTTGACCGCCGGTTTAACGGCAACGTATACGAATTTGGCACCTCCGGGCTGCTGCGAAACTCTGACCTGATTATGTATGACCGCACCACAGAAGGGTTATGGCAGCAGTTCACAGGCGAGGCCATTGTGGGTGAACTGGCGGGAGAACGGCTCGCCTTTCTGCCCTCACAAATCGTCAGCTTTGCTGATTTTCGCGCCGCCTACCCCAACGGCCGTATTTTGTCCCGCGACACCGGCTTTAGCCGCCGCTATGGTGAAAACCCGTATGTGGGGTATGATGACGTGGCGCAAAACGCAAGCCCATTTTTGTTTACGGGGGCAGTAGACGGCCGTTTATCGGCCGTTGAGCGCGTTGTCACCGTTAGCTTGGAAGAAGTTAGTATTGACGTAGCCTACCCGCTCACCGTGCTGGCCGAAGCCGGGGTCATCAACGACCGCCAGGGCGAGATCAATCTCGTTGTCTTTCACAGCAGCGGCACCAATTCCGCCCTCGGTGCGGTCGCCATTGCCGAAGGAGCCGATGTAGGCGCAACGGGTGTGTTTAACCCTATTCTTAACGGGCAAAAATTGACGTTTACCCGGCAAGGGAAACAAATCCTAGACGCTGAAACCGGCAGCCAATGGAATATTTTAGGGCAAGCGGTGGCTGGGCCGCTGGCTGGCAAACGCCTCACGCCCATCGTCCACGGCAACCATTTCTGGTTCTCCTGGGCCGCCTTCCGCCCCGACACCATCATCTATTTGCAGCCAACCAAATAAACTCATCAAGATTATAAAGATACATTTTCTTGCTTGCAGGTAGCAAGTAACAAGTCTGGTCGGCAAACAAGACTTGCCACTTGTAGCCAATTAACAAAATGCCAGTTTGTGACCGTCCGCAGTATTGACACAGGGAGACACCTCCTGTCTACTTTGATCAAAATATGGACAAAACCTTAACACGGGGTTATAATGTCAGCATCGTCCTAATCGGGCAATAGAACAGATTAAGACCAAGCAGGCTGACAAATGACAAAGCAAGAAAACGAAAAAAACGGCAATGGCATCTACATACAACCTACTTTCAACCTCAAAGCTGTGGTACAAGAAACGGGGCTAAAGCCTGACACCTTGCGGGCTTGGGAGCGACGCTATGGGCTACCGCAGCCGCAGCGCACCGATGGCGGGCATCGGCTCTACACACGCCGCGACATTGACACCTTGAAATGGCTTGTGGCGCGGCAGGAAGATGGCCTTAGCATTAGCCGTGCTGTTGGTACATGGGAGGCTCTTGTTGCAGAGGGCAAAGATCCGCTTCTGGAAACGGTGGATTTGTTTACCTCGGAGCCGGCCGCAACCTTCACAACGCTACCTACGCCGGCCGAAATTGGGTCAACCATTCATGAGCTGCGCCACGCCTGGGTGCAAGCATGCCTGGATTTTGACGAGCAGTTGGCAGAGACGATTCTCAATCAAGCGTTTGCGTTGTACCAGCCCGAAATTGTGTGTCTGGAAGTGCTGCAAAAAGGGTTGGCGCAAATTGGCGAGCAATGGTACCAAGGGGTCATATCGGTGCAGAAGGAGCATTTCGCCTCGGCACTGGCACTGCGCCGGCTGGATGCGCTGTTGGCGGCCACACCATCACCGACCAGAAACGGCCGTTTGCTGGTCGGTTGCGCCCCCAAAGATGACCATACCTTTAGCGCCTTGCTCCTCACCCTGCTACTGCGCCGCCAGGGGTGGGAAGTCGTCTACCTGGGTGCCAACGTACCCATTGAGCAGCTAGAAAACACCATCAACACCACCAAACCCCATCTGGTCATCTTCTCCGCCCAACTGCTGCACACAGCCGCCCACCTGCAACAATTGGCCTACATGCTGCAAGTTCGCGGCATCCCCCTGGCCTACGGCGGGCTGGTATTCAACAGCATTCCCAAGCTGCGTGAATATATTCCGGGCTACTTTTTAGGCACCCAGATTGACCATGTACCCAAAGTGGTTGAACAACTGTTAACCAACCGTCCTCCCCTGCCGCGTATCAAACGCCCCACCGAAGCATACAGCGAAACTTTGGCGCATTTTCAGCGGCGGCTTGGCCTCATCGAGACCTCCATTTGGGACGCAATTGGCGTAAATAACATACCCATTAACAACATCAGCGAAGCCAATATCTATCTTGGGCAAAACATTAAAGCCGCCCTGATGCTGGGCAACGTGGAGTTCCTGGGCAGCGATATTGCGTGGATTGAAGGGCTACTGGTAAATTACAAATTGCCTGTTGACCAACTGCACCGTTATCTGCAAATTTACCGTGATGCAGCTCAAAAACATCTGCATGATGTCACCGGTGCGCCGGTGCTGTTTTGGCTAGAAAAGGTCATCGCTAGCATCGAAACCAAAAATTCCTGATTGATTGACGGGAGAAAAAGCATATGCGTGTGATTATTACCGGCGGTACCGGCCTGGTTGGTACTGCTTTGTCAACTTACCTGGTGGAAAAGGGATATGAAGTCGTGACGCTGACGCGAAGCCCCAACCGCGCTACCGCACCGGCGGGGGTGCAGTTGGTGCAATGGGATGGCAAAACGGCCGTTAATTGGGGCCACCTCGCCGCTGGAGCCAAAGCCATTTTTAACCTGGCTGGCTCCAGCATTGCCGGTGGCCGCTGGACAGAAGAGCGCAAGCGCGAAATTGTCAACAGCCGCGTCAACGCCGGCAAAGCCGTTGTTGAGGCCATTGCCCAGGCCAGTCAAAAACCAGAATTCCTCTTCCAGGCTTCGGCCGTTGGCTACTATGGCAGCAGCGGCGACCAGTTTTTAACCGAAGCCGCCCCCATCGGCAGCGACTTTCCCGCCCGCGTCACCCAGGCGTGGGAGCCAGCCACGGCTGCTGCTGAAGGCATGGGGGTACGGCGCGTGGTGGGGCGCATTGGCGTGGTGCTGAGCATGGCGGGCGGGGCATTGCCGCAAATGGCGCTGCCGTTTCGCCTGTTTGCCGGTGGCCCCGTGGGCAGCGGCCAGCAGTGGCTCTCCTGGATTCATCTGGATGATTTGGTTCGCGCCCTGCATTTTTTGCTGGAACACCCCGCAACCAGCGGTGCCTATAACCTGGTGGCACCCGAACCGGTTCGCAACCGAGCGTTTGGCAAGGTGATGGGCAGCGTTTTAAAACGGCCGTCTTTTATGCCCGCCCCCGCCTTTGCCCTCAAACTGCTCTTTGGCGAAATGTCCACCATTTTGCTGGACGGGCAGCGCGTTTCGGCCGGCAAATTGCAAGAGGCGGGCTTTACCTTTGTCTATCCAACTATTGAACCAGCACTGGCTGATTTGCTGGGATGAAATAACCTGCCGCATCCCATTTTCCTCAATCAGGAAAATCAGGTCAATCAGCGTCCCATTTTCCCGCATCCGGGAAGTAGCGGCGCAGGCTGGGCAGCGAGTGGCGGTAATGGTAGCTGATTTGCTCGCGGCTGTAGCGGTGTTGGGGGGCAATGGGGCAGGCCAGCCGCGCCAAACATTGGTCGGCGCAGGGGGAAGCGGGGGCAAGGCGGTGGTGGGCGCAAACGGGGAAGTTGAGGGGGGCGGTGGGATAAACGGCCGTTACCGGACACCCTCTCACACACGGCTTTGCTTCGCAGCTTTCACACGGCTGCTGGCCGTACTCCGCAGTGGTGACGGGCAAAGGTGCGTCTAGCAAAACGGCCGTTCTGTAGGCAAACCACAGCCCATATGCCGGGCTAATGCCAATCCCCAGCGGCGACGGCTGGCTCCACCCGGCCAATTCGCCCAGCCGGCCCAGCGGCACGGGGTAATCGGTGCCGGGGTAAAGGCGAAAGTGGGGTGGGTTGCCGAGGTAGTCACGGAGAAAAACGGCCGTTTTTTCCCAGCTAAAGGTGTCAATGGGGTCGGGGATGGTGGAAGAAACGGCCGTTTGTGCCGCCTCCCACAGCCGCCGCCCCCCGTGACCAAGCAGCAGCAGGCGGGAAAAATCAGCCAGCGGCACGCCGCTTGCCAGCAGCGGCGCACGCACCTCTGGCGGCAGCACGGCGCAATCCAGCACCGCCAGCAAATTTAGCCCCTGCTCGGCCAAAAATGTTCGTCCCTCGGTAAATAAAGCGGTTGTACTCATTGATTTATCCCCGTTTATTCGCGTCCTGTACGGCTGGTGGTTGGCAATCGCTCGTGATTAACTTAGCGATTTAGAAGTTCAACTTCTTCTGAGAAGTTGAACTTCTTGCTGGTGCAAAGCCTCTTTTCTTGTTAGCCACTACCGTAAACCTGCCTCGGTCAGCAGGTAAATGGCAAAAGAAGCCAGCCAGTGGTCGCCCATGTAGTCGCCGCTAAACACATAGCTCAGACCAGCTTCGGCATGGCGGCCGGCCGCTGCTATCAGCACAGCACGGCGAGGATCCGTGGGGTCGGGCAGAGCCTGGGCGATGGCGTGCATCGTCCAGGCGCGGCTCAGGTTTAGCCCCGCCAAATGCACCAACGCCCCGTCGTGAACATCCGACACCGCAACCGGGGTCAGCAAATGGCCGCAGTCGCCACTGGCAAGCCCCGGCAAAAATCGCCCCAACCAATCGCCAAACTCATCTGGCGGCAGCACCCGCCGCATCAGGTCGGCTTCATTTAGCCCGGCCGAGAAAAAGTCGTGGCCGGATGGTTCGTAGGCGGCCGGATAATTTTGGTCAGCGGCATAAAAGGCCATGCTTGTGGCAACAACCAGATCGGCCAACGCCCTGTCGCCAACGGTGCGGGCGTAGTCCAGAATTTGGCCGAGGGGGAAGGCGGATTCGGGGTGGAAACCGCAGCGAATGGGCCAGGTGAGGCGCGGCAGGTAGCCATGAACGTGGCTAACAATGGTTTGCGCCAGCGGCTGGATGTTGGCCGCCCACTGCCGCCCGTCGGCGTCGTCCCAGCCGTGCAGTTCAAGGGCGAGGCGCAAGACCCACGCCCAGCCGTACATGCGCTCGAAGCCGGGGCGAGAGGCCAGATAGTCGGCCTCGGCCTGGAGTTTGGGGGCGGTGAACTGGTGGTTGAGGAGATCGCGGATGGGGGTGGAAACGGCCGTTTCTGCCCCATACAACCGCAGCAGCCGCACCAGCAGCCAGTGGCTGTGTACCGCCGAATGCCAGTCAAAGCAGCCGTAAAAAACCGGGTGCTGTTGGCGCGGCAGCGGTGGCGGGTCGGCGTTTGCCACCACCAGCCCCGGCGCATAGGGGAATTCGCGCTGGATGCCCACTATTGCCTGGTTGGCAAAGGCGGCGAGTTGTGCTTTGTTGAGTGGTTGCCCAATTTGGGGAAACGTGTTGCTCATGGTGAAATGTCCTGTGTGTCAGGGTGATTAACGGCCGTTTGTCCACACCGTTTTCAGTGGATCGTAACCCATTCGCCACACGATGCCAAAACGCATTCATAAAGAGCTAGTAAAGCTGTTATAATCGGCGACGCTGTTGGCAACCCCCACAATTAAGGAGATTTTATGAGCGGCGGTACATTATCAAGCGGGGCAATCAAAAAGTTTGCAGATACCACAGATTGATCCGCGTTCGTCCGCATCCCATTCCAGGAGGTGTTTGTGTATATTCTCATCATCAATGAAGACCCGTTGGGGCGAGACCTGGCGGCAACGCTGGTGCGGGGTGGGCATGAAGTGGCCTACCTTGACCCGGAAGAAGAGTATTGCAACCTGATTGCGGCTGAGTTGGGCTGTTTGGTGATCAACGGCGAGACCACCAACATCAATGTTTTGCAGGAAGCGGGGATTGAGCGAGCCGATGTGGTGGTGGCACTGCACCAGAAAGACATCAAAAACATCATGGTGGGGATTTTTGCGCGGCAGTTTGCCGTGCCGCAAATTATGGCGCGGCTGCGGCAGCCCCATTACGCCTCGGCCTATGAGCTGGCCGGGATTGACCATGTTTTTAGCGAGTTTGATTTTTTGCTCAACAAAATCATCATTGCCATTGAAGACCCGCACGTCAAGCAGGTGATGAAGCTGGGCAATGGGGAAATAGAAATTGCGTCGCTGGATGTGGTGGCCGATTCGCCGCTGGGCGGCCGGCCGATTAGCGCGGTGTGGGAGCATCGGGAGTACCCCAACAAAGCGTTGGTGCTGGGGCTGATCAAGGCACGGGATCAGGCAATGCACTTGCCCCGTGAGCAGCCAATTGTAGAAGCAGGCGACAACTTGATTGTGGTGGGGCTGCCGGAAGATGTCCACCAAATCAGTGCCTACATCAACAACCGGCGGCGCTGGTAGATGATGATGAATGCGCGGACACCGCCGTGGCGGCGACGGCTGCTGCTGGTGCTGGCCTATCAGGCTCCGGTGGCTCTGGTGTTGGGGCTGGCACTGCTGCTGCCGCTGCTGTTTGCCGCCTGGGAAGCGCAAGGCGTGCCAGCCTGGATGGAAACGCGCAGCTATTTGCTCCCGGCGTTGGGGTGTCTGGCGTTTGGGCTGGTGGTGCGCTGGCGTTTAGGGGAGGTGACGTGGAGCCTGACGGGAACGGAATCGCTGCTGGTAACAACGGCAGTTTGGCTCACCACCGGCCTCATCGGTGCCATGCCGTTTATGCTGCTGCTTGCCACCCCTCCCGTAGATGCGCTGCTGGAAAGTATTAGCGGCTTTACCACAGCCGGAACGACCATGTTGACGGGGTTGGACAATATGCCCACCTCGGTCATCGTCTGGCGTAGCCTCATCCAGTGGCTGGGCGGGCTGGGGGTGCTGCTGATTGTGCTGATTGTGGGGCGAGCGCAGGGGCGCAGCACCAACTCGCTGCTGAGCGCCGAGGGGGTGAAGATTAGTTCGGGGCGACTGTCGCTAAATTTTGCCAAAGCGGCCGTTCGCTTTATTCAGATCTATGTTGTCCTGACGCTGCTGCAAACCATCTTGACCACCCTTTTGGGCATGTCGCTTTTTGACAGCTTTGCCCACGCCATGACTACCGTTGCCACTGGCGGCTTCTCACCCCATGACGAAAGCATTGCCTTTTACCGCAACCGCCCCGATATTTACCCCCTCTATCCCGCCATCGAATTTGTGCTGTCTATTTTTATGCTGGCTGGCGGCACCAACTTTTATGTGCTGTATCGGCTGGGTAAGGGGCAGTTGGCGGCACTGTGGGATGGGCTGGAAATGCGGCTGCTGTGGCTGGTGGTGGGGGGTGCAACCCTGCTGGCGGCGTGGAATGCGTGGTCGCTGCTGGGCGGTCGCTTGGCCGATTGGCTGTTGCGCAGCTTTTTTGAAGTGACTTCGCTGGTCTCCACTACGGGTTACGAGATTACGGCGACGGGGACATTTCCGCTGGAGGCCAAGGAGTTGTTTCTGCTGCTGATGATCATTGGCGGCTGTGCCGGGTCAACGGCCGGGGGAATCAAGCTGATCCGGCTGGGAATTTTGGGCAAGTTCATGGCGCACGAAATCCGGCTGCTCCGCTCTTCGCCCCACACCGTGCATGTGCCCACCATTGACGGCCGGCCGATTTCCGACAGCAACTTCCGTCAATCCATTTTCATCCTGCTCCTCTGGCTGGTTTATCTAGCTGTGGGGGGTCTCATCATCACCCTGGTTGCCCCCCACCTGCCCATTGCCGATGCCTACTCGACCGTTTTTACCGCTATTGGTGTCTTTGGCCCCAGCTTTATTCCCGTTGACCAGGTCATTGCCCTGCCCGTTTTAGCAAAAATGGTTTTGATCATTGGCATGTTGGCCGGCCGTTTAGAGATTATCCCCCTGCTCGTATTCTTTAATCTTGCTGCCTGGCGCAAATAGCCAAAAGTGGCAAATTGGTGTCGCTTCGGTGGCCTGCATACAGAATTGCTAGTAGCTCATCTTGGCAGAGTGTGTATAATATGCCTCACTTACCGCCGAATACAGGCATTGTCAATCAGCTATTTCTGGTTACGCCAAGTAACATTTTGGCGACAAGGCCGCGCTCTTGGTGGCAAATCAGGGCCGAACATCCAAACCATGTGCAAAGCATGGTGATTTTTAGAGGAGGAGAGGGTGGCGACCTTACTAGAAGTCAAAGATTTAAAAGTCGAATTTAAAACAGATAAGGGGTTGGTCAAAGCGGTCAATGGGGTCTCTTACCAAGTGCAGGAAGGGGAGACGCTGGGCGTTGTGGGCGAAAGCGGCTGCGGCAAGAGCGTCCACGCCCTGGCTTTGATGAAATTGGTGCCAGAACCTCCGGGGCGTATTGCGGCTGGGGAGGTGGTTTTTGCGGGGGAGCAGCTTCTAAACAAGACAAATGAACAGATGGAACGGATTCGGGGCAAGGAGATTGCCATGATTTTCCAGGATCCGATGACCTCGCTTAACCCGGTGCTGACCATTGGCTACCAGATTACCGAAGCGTTGAAGCTGCACCAGGATATGGACGAGGCGGCGGCGCGGCGGCGGGCGGCGGAAATGCTGACGCTGGTGGGGATTCCCGAAGCAGATGGGCGGCTGGACAATTACCCGCATGAGTTTTCCGGGGGGATGCGACAGCGGGCGATGATTGCGATGGCGTTGTCGTGTAATCCGAAGCTGCTGATTGCCGATGAGCCGACGACGGCGCTGGATGTGACGATTCAGGCGCAGATTGTGGATTTGGTGAAGCGGCTACAGGAGCAGTTTGGCATGGCGGTGATGTGGATCACGCATGATTTGGGGGTGGCGGCTGGGCTGGTGGATCGGATCAATGTGATGTATTCGGGCTATATTGTGGAGCGGGGGACGGTGCGGGATATTTTTAAACGGCCGTTACACCCCTACACCCACGGCCTCCTCCAATCCCTTCCGCGCCTGGACATGACAGGTGACGAAGAACTGTACTCCATCCCCGGTTTGCCCCCCGACCAGTCAGCACTACCGGCCGGCTGCCCCTTTGCCCCACGCTGCCCCTTTGTGGCCGAAAAATGCCTCGAAGCCATGCCACCGCTGGAACACGCCGCCGGTGAACATATCGTCGCCTGCTGGCGTTGGGACGAAATTGATTGGAGCAATGTTCATGGCTGAGAAACTCGTACAAATCCAGAACCTGCGCAAATTTTTCCCCATCACCCAGGGAATTGTATTCCAGCGGCAGGTGGGAGCCGTGCAGGCCGTAAGCGACGTTTCCTTTGATATTTACAAAGGGGAGACGTTGGGGCTGGTGGGCGAAAGCGGCAGCGGCAAAACCACCGTCGGGCGCACCATTTTGCAGCTTCACAAGCCAACGGCCGGAAGAGTGCTGTTTGATGGCCTGAGCTTGACCGAACTGGATGCGGACGCGATGCGCCAGGTGCGGCAGCGGATGCAGATTATTTTTCAGGATCCCTACGCTTCGCTTAATCCACGTGTGCCGGTGGGCTTCACCGTCGGTGAGCCGATTGAAGTCCACATGGGCATCAAGGGGAAGGAGCGCAGCCGCAAGGTGCAGGAGCTGTTTGATTTGGTGGGCATCAACGCCAAGATGGCGAATCGGTACCCGCACGAATTTTCTGGCGGGCAGCGGCAGCGCATTGGCATTGCACGGGCATTGGCACTAAACCCTGATTTCGTGGTTTGCGACGAACCAATTGCCTCACTGGATGTTTCGATTCAGGCGCAGGTGGTCAACTTGCTCAAGCGGCTGCAGAAGCAGTTGGGGTTGACCTATCTGTTTATTGCCCATGATTTGAGCATGGTGCGCCACATTAGCGACCGGGTGGCGGTGATGTATCTGGGCAAGATTGTGGAGCTGGCAGAGCGGACGGAACTGTTTGTCAACCCGCTGCATCCCTATACCCAGGCTCTGATTTCGGCGGTGCCGATTCCTGACCCGGATTTGGAAAAGCAGCGCCAGCGCATTATTTTGCAGGGGGATTTGCCCAGCCCGGCCAACCCGCCGCAGGGGTGCAACTTTAACACGCGCTGCCCGGTGGCGATTGCGGTCTGCTATGAGGAAGACCCGGCCTATCGTGAAGTAAAAGCAGGCCATTTTGTGGCTTGTCATCTGGTAAAAGATGGTCAAGGAGGTACGCCTAGCGACTAAACCGTGCGACTGTTGGGGTGGGTCTGCAGGCGCGACACGGCCTGGAACCACCATTATTGTTTATCTGACATTCTTAGGAGGAAATGGAAGTGTCCCAAAAACAGTTTATTCGATTAGCATTACTGCTTGTTGGTTTGTTTGTTCTGGCGGCTTGTCAGCCGCAAACGGTTGAAGTGACTCGTGTGGTGACAGAAACGGAGCAGGTTGAAGTGACCCGCGTGGTGACGGAGACGGTTGTTGAGGAGGGTGAGCAGGTTGAGGTGACGCGGGTGGTGACGGAAGAGGTGGAAGTAACGGCCGTTCCTTCCGCCCAGCAAGAAGTCATTTTCGCCCTCTACCAGGAACCCCAAATCCTGAACCCCTTCATTGCCACCCAAACCGCTTCCGGCGAAGTCAATGGCGCAATGATTGAAGGGTTGGTTGGTGCCAGTGCCGAAGGAGAATACATCCCCGTTCTGGCAAAAGAAGTCCCAACTTTGGCTAACGGATTGGTTACGTATGACCAAGCTGCTGATATTCTGACCGTAACCTACAACCTCAAAGAAGGTGTCATGTGGTCAGACGGTGCGCCGTTTACCTGTGATGACGTGTTATTTACCTATGAAGCGATTATGGACCCGGAAAGCGGAGCCGTCTCAACGTCTGGTTACGACCAAATCACCAACATGGAGTGTGCAGATGAATTAACGCCCGTCGTAACCTACTCCCCCTTCTACGCCCCCTTCACCGGTCTCTTCGGCTCCATTATGCCCCGCCACGCCACCGGCGCACCTGCCGAAATGCAACGTTGGCCTTACAACTGGCACCCCATCGGCACCGGCCCCTTCAAGCTGACCGAATGGGTTCCCGGCGACCACATCACCCTGGTCAAAAACGAAAACTACCGCGAAGCACCAGAAAAACCATACCTGGATCGCCTCGTCATTCGCATCACCCCCAGCCGCGAAGTGGGCATGGCCCTCATCCAAACCGGTGAAGTGGATTTCGTTTGGGATTTGATCGAAGCCGTTGTGCCTGACCTCGAAGGCAAGCCCGGCGTAGCTGTCCACATCACCCCCGGCATCGGCACCGAGCGCCTTCTGCTCAACATGGCCGACCCCGCCATTGATGGCACCGACGACCCTGTCAACAACCCGCACCCGCTGCTAGGTGACGTGCGCGTGCGTCAGGCCATCGAAGCCGCCATCAACAAAGACGAGATCAACGACGTGCTGCTCTTTGGAGCCGCCTCCGTTGGTACCGGCGAACTCAACATCGGTTGGGGTGGTGCAGGCTGTGAACTAACCACCAGCACCTTTGACCCCGAAGCCGCGATGGCACTGCTGGATGAAGCTGGTTTCACCGATGAAGATGGCGACGGCATCCGCGAATGTAACGGCTGTCAACACGCTGAAGCAGGGACACCCATGCGCCTCAAAATTCAAACCACCACCGGCAACCAGCTTCGTGAACAGGCTGAACAGCTCATCATTGAGTATCTGGCCGATGTTGGCATTGATATGTTCATCGAAAACGTGCCATCTGCTGAGCTATTTGGTTCGTGGGCCAGCGGTGCTGCCCGCAAGCATGGCATGTACGATGTGATGATGTACACCACCAGCCCCGGTATTGACCCCCACTCCTTCATGTTTGACTTCTTCCACTCATCGCGGATGCCATTGGAAGCGAATGAAGGCTCCGGGACAAACTACATGCGCTACCTCAACGCCGACAATGATGCCGCCCTTGAGGCAGCCGGGGCTACCCCCGACATCCCCACCCGCCAGCAGCTCTACTGCCAGGTCATGCAGCAGGTGCAGCAAGATGTACCGATGATCTACCTCTATAACCGCGCTGAAATTCACGCCACCAGCGACAAGCTGACCGGCTACCAGATTAACACCTGGGACAATCAGACGTGGGATTCTGAAAATTGGCAGATGAGTGAGTAATTTATAGTAGGGGCGTAGCATGATGCTACGCCTCTACTTATGTTTGTAAGCGGGAGTAAAGGTTTATGACACGTTACATCATTCGGCGGCTGTTACAACTTGTCCCTATTCTGTTTTTAATCAGCATGATCGTCTTTGTGCTGCTGCAACTGGCTCCTGGCGACCCGGCAGCAGCACTGGAGGACAACCCAAACCTGACGGCTGAAGACCGCGCCCGCTTTGAAGAACGACTGGGGCTCAATGACCCGCTGCACATTAAATACTTCAAATGGTTAGGGAACACGCTGCAAGGGAACTGGGGCGTTTCTGTGGCGACCAAACGGCCGGTTTTGGAAGAAATCGGCTCCCGTTTGCCCAACACCCTGCGGCTTATGATCACTGCCCAGGTGATCACCCTGCTCATTGCCATTCCCATAGGCATTATCTCAGCGGTCAAACAATACTCCCTGTTTGACCATGTTTCCACCACCTTTGCCTTCATGGGGCAATCCATCCCCGTTTTCTGGTTTGGCCTCATGCTCATCATGATCTTCTCCATGACCCTCAAAACGGCCGATGGTGGCCCCCTCTTACCCGGCGGTGGCATGTACGATTTGCGTCTTTATGACGAAGCCACTGCCCCCTTTGCCGACCGACTGCGCCACATGATATTACCCGTTGCCATGCTCGCCATGCTGGGCGTTGGCACCTACACGCGCTATACCCGTGGCTCCATGTTGGAAGTGCTGCGCCAGGATTATTTACGCACGGCACGGGCCAAGGGGCAAAAAGAGCGGCGCGTCGTCCTAATCCATGCCCTCAAAAACGCCGCCATTCCCATCATCACCATTTTGGCACTGGATTTGCCCAGCGTTTTTGGCGGAGCCATTTTTACGGAAACCATTTTTTCCTGGCCAGGGATGGGGCGGCTGTTTATTGATGCCGCTAACCGCAGCGATTATGACCTGCTAATGGGCATTGTGTTGATGAATGCCATGCTGATTTTGATATTTAACCTGATTGCCGATGTGTTATACGCTGTGCTAGACCCACGTGTGCGCTACGAATAGGCGAAGGAGACGAGACGATGGCAACCAATGTAACTTATTTGGCGGATCAGGAAGCGGCTGAACGCGATGAAGAAACGATGCTGCAGCTCGTTTGGCGGCAGTTTCGCAAACATAAGATGGCGGTACTGGGAATGACGGTGCTGCTGCTGTTGATTGTGGGGGTGGTCGTTGGCCCCATGGTAACACCTTACGATATTGAGCGCTCCAGCCTGCGGGAACGGTATCAGCCGCCGTCGCTGGTGCATCCCTTTGGCACTGATGATTTGGGGCGGGATATGTTGACCCGAATTTTGGCGGGCGGTCGCATTTCGCTGAACATTGGCTTTATGTCTATGGTGGTGGCACTGGCAATTGGGGTCACAGTTGGGTCAGTGGCGGGGTTTTACGGCGGCAAAGTTGATAATATCTTGATGCGGTTTACCGACATCATGCTGACGCTGCCGCGCCTGTTTTTGCTGATTATCATGGTGCTGCTGCTGCGGGGGATTAACTGGCCCTATTTGCAGGAGAGCGGGGGGATTTTGGCAATTATTCTGGTGCTGGGGGTGCTGTCATGGATGAGCATTGCCCGGTTGGTGCGGGGAGCGTTTTTGTCGCTGCGGCAGATGGAGTTTGTGGAGGCGGCGCGGTCGCTGGGGCTGTCAAACCGGCGAATTATTGTGCGCCACATTTTGCCCAATGCGGTAACACCGGTGATTGTGGCGGCGACGCTGGGAATGGCGCGGGCGATTATTTCGGAGTCAGGATTGAGCTTTTTGGGGTTTGGGGTGCAGCCGCCCACGCCGACGTGGGGCAATATGCTGAGTAATGCCCAACAGGAGATGCTGCGCGGCCACATGTGGATGGCGATTTTTCCGGGGCTGATGATTTTTATTACGGTGATTGCCATTAACTATATTGGGGACGGGCTGCGGGATGCGCTTGACCCGCGTCATGTGGGGTAGCGGATGGCGATTGGAGACTGGAGAATGGAGATTAGCCGTCATCAATCTCCAATCTCCAATCTCTATTGCATTATTGCGCCATTGCCCGCAACACACGCGGCGGCGTCATCGGCAGGTCGGTGACGCGAACCTGGGCGGCATCGCGGATGGCGTTGGCAACGGCGGCAGCGGTAGGGATGATGGGGGGTTCACCCACGCCACGCGCCCCATATGGGCCGTATTCTGACGGCACTTCCACAATCACCAGATCCATTTCCGGCACGGCGTGGGCAAAATGGGGGATGGTGTAATCCATAAACGAGCCTGTGAGCAGCGTCCCGTTTTCATCGTGTGTCATTCCCTCATACAACGCCCAGCCTAACCCCTGCATCGCCCCACCGGCCATCTGACCTTTAACCAGCAGTGGGTTAATAGCGCGACCCACGTCCTGAATAACCACCAGCTTGTGGACGGTCACTTCGCCCGTGTCGCGGTCTACCTCGACCTCGGCAATTTGGGCGGAGAAGGCGGGGGAGCGCTGGGTGACGGCATGCCGACCGTTTCCCACCACCGGCGCATATTTGCCACCAAAGCGCATCGTCATTCCGGCAATCTGGCTGAGCGAAATGTGCTTGTCGGGTACGCCGCGCACCTGTACCTGCCCGTCTACCAGTTCCAGGTCGGCAGCATCGGCCTCAAACTCATTGGAAGCAATTTCAAACGCCTGGGCGCGGGCATCTTCGGCAGCCTGGATGATGGCCGGCCCCATCGAATACATCATTTTGCTGCCGCCAGCCCCGCCTGCATAAGCCGCCACCGAGGTGTCGGCCTGCACCACTTCCACCTGGTCGGGGTCAAGGCCAAACGCTTCGGCGGCTACCTGCTTGAAGCCCGTCAGCGTGCCGGTGAGGTCGGCCGAGCCGACGACGACCTGAATATTGCCATTGCGCAGCAGGCGCACCGAAGCCGACATGGGTTCCAGCCCGCCCATCCAGCCGCCGATGCCGAGACCCACGCCGCGCCCATTGGCCTGGGCTGTGGCGCGGTTCTGCCAAACGGGGTGGTTTTGCGCCGCTTCAAACACTTTGTCCAGCCCCATGATCGGCCAGGGGGAGCCGTCGGGCAGGGGGTCGCCGGGTTTGGAGGCGTTGGCGATTTTGACGGTGAGCGGATCCAGTCCGGCTTGCCGCGCCGCTTCATCTACCAGGCTGTCTATGACAAAGGAGGCCTGGGTGGCACCGGGAGCGCGGTAGGCTCCGGGGGAGAATTTGTGGGTCATGACGTCGCGGTAGACGACGTGCATGTGGGGAAAGTGGTAGTAGCTGCTCATGAGGTAGGCGGCGATGCCGTGGGAGCTGGGGAAGCAGCCGTTGTCTACGGTGATGTTGGCGGTAAGGGCGGTGAGCTTGCCGTCGCTGCCGAGGCCGATTTTGGCGTGGAAGCGCATGGCGGGGGCGGGGGTGGTGGCGAGCATGTCTTCGCTGCGGGTGAGGGCGAAGCGGATGGGACGGTTCATTTTTTGGGCGACGATGGCGACGAGGAGTTCATAGCTGAGGAATTTGGCGCCAAAGGCACCGCCGGGTGGGGTGGGGATGACACGAACGGCCGTTTCCGTCACCCCCAGCACATCGGCCACCTGTTCCCGCACATAAAACGGTGCTTGCGTCCCCGTCCAGACGGTCGCTCCACCCGTCCAATCATCCATTTGCACCACAATCGTCACTGGCTCCATGTAGGCCTGGTGGACGATGGAGGTTGTGAAGGTGCGCTCAACAATGACGGCAGACGCGGCAAACCCGGCGGCAATGTCGCCACGGGTAAAGGTGGTTTCACCCGTTTTGTTGCTGGGTTTGTTCTCGCCGCTGGCGGTGTCAACGGCCGCGCCGTGAGCATCGGCTTCGCCCGTTTCGCCCGGTTTGCCGGTGGGCCACACCAGCGGGGCGTTGTCGGCGGCGGCTTCGTCGAGCGAAATGGCGGCGGGCAGGGGGTCATAATCTACCCAAACGTGTTCCACGCCATCCTGGGCGGCGGCCAGGGTTTCGCCCAGGACAATGGCGACGGGCTGCCCGGCAAAAATGACGCGGTCGCGGGCGAGCATGAGGCGGTTGCGGGCGGTGGGGGGGATGTTGGGGAGGTCGGCGGCGGTAAGAACGGCCGTTACGCCCTCCACCTCCAGCGCGGCACTCACGTCAATGCTGGTGATGCGGGCGTGGGCATAGGGGCTGGTGACGAGCCGGGCGTGGAGCATTCCTGGCAACTGTACATCAGCAGCAAATTTGAGGTGGCCGGTTACTTTTCGGTCGCCGTCGGTGAGGGGCAGTTCGCGACCAATGGCTTTGTATTCGGTCATAGTGGTCTCCTACGAAAATAGGACGCTGATTTACCTGATTTTACTGATCAGGAAAATTATCGTCCTGTTTTCATTCTTCGTGAAACTCTTTAAAATGAGACGCGGACAAACGCGGCTAAAAGTGGTTCAACTTAATGGCAAGCGTTTGCAGCGCAATCGGTTCAGGTGCATGGGGGTATCTTACCTCAGCTATAGGTTGTGTCCAGTTTGGGTCTTCATTACTTTTTCATATTGGGGTGGCATACTGTGGAAATGGGGATTGGAGATTGGAGATTAACTTGGTCTTCAATCTCTAATCTCCAATCTTCAATCTCTAAAAGGAAGTATGATAGAACCTATGAAGCGTTTATGGATGATTGGGCTGTTGTTAACGGCCGTTTTCCTCGCCGCGTGCAGCAGCAATGCAGCAACAGTGGACAGCGGGGCAAGTGCGGCGGCGGTGGCAGAAACGGCCGTTAGTGGAGCCAAGCTAAATTTAAACACGGTTTCGGGCGATGAACTTCTGGCAACTATTCCCGGCTTTGGCAGCCGGATGGTGCGCGAGTTTCAGGAATATCGGCCGTATGTGAGCATTGAGCAGTTCCGGCGCGAGATTGGCAAATATGTGGACGATGCCCAGGTGGCAACATATGAGCAATATGTGTTTGTGCCGGTTGATGTGGACGGGTCTGATGCGGCGACGTTGATGCAGTTGCCGGGGGTAGATGCGGGCATTGCGGAACAGTTGGTGGGGGAACGGCCGTTTGGCAGCAACGACGCCTTTCTAACCAAACTAGGCGAACTGGTATCCTCGGAAGATGCGGCACTGGCGGAAGGGTATTTGGTGGTGAAATAATGTAATCAGTAATCGGTAATCGGTAATCAGTGGGTTCTGCAACTGATGACCGATTACTGGTTACCGATTACTTCTAACAATGAGTGATCGCGTCGTCTTACAACGAGTTCGTCTGTTCTTGCTGATCCTGTCAGCCTTTTTGTGTTTGGGGACGTTGGCCGAGCTGTGGCTAACGGAACATACCGAAAATCCGGTGCAGCTGCTGCCGTTTGTGCTATGCGGGGTGGGGTTTGTGGTCATTTTGCTGGCGCTGTTCCGGCCAACCACAGGCACTGTTCAACTGCTGCGGGTGGTGATGCTGTTTGTGGGGCTGGGCAGCCTCTTTGGGCTGTTTGAGCATATTGAGCACAACATTGCCTTTGCCCTGGAGATTCAGCCCAATTTGACCACGGCTGATGTGTTTTGGGATGCGCTGGGCGGGGCAAACCCGCTGCTGGCTCCGGGGGTGCTGGGCATAACGGCCGTTCTTGCCCTCGCCGCCACCTACTACCACCCCGCTCTGCAAACCACCCGGAAGTAGATGGGGGTTAGTGGCTGGCGGCTCTTTCTTTAGGAACGAGGTTAAGGAATGGGAATTAAATAACTGTCCATTTAGAAGTTCAACTTCTTCTGAGAAGTTGAACTTCTTGCGCCACTTATTTAATCTTCGTTCCTAAATAACTTGCCCATTTAGAAATTCAACTTCTTCCGAGCCGTTGAACTTCTTTCATAACTTATTTCATCCTCGTTCCTTACCAGCCACCAACCACCAGAAACTAATTCCCCGGCATGATGTCAAACTCAAATTCGGCCACGGTGTGGGTGCTGTTGCTGGCCGAGCCGCAACCATTGACGGCGCGAATCTGGTAGACGTGGTGTGTGCCGACGTTGTTGAGTGCCACCGTGCTGTCCTGATAGCTACCGCTGCTGCTGGTCGTTAGCAGGGTGCCGAGGCCGTTGCTAAAGTAAAAATCGCCCACGCTGCGGCGCACTTCGTAGCTGTCGGCATTGGTGTTGCTCCAACTGAGGTTGACCGTACCCGCCCCGACGTTGCCGCTAATGCTGAGATTGGAAACGGCCGTTGGCGCGGCACAGGGAGCAGACACGCCCGCCGTTTGCCCATCCGTCACTTCCCCATCGGCCATGCTGCCGCTGCTGCTGTCAATGGTGCTGCTGGCAAAGCGGATGCGGTAGTTGAGGGGGGTGGAAAGAACGGCCGTTTCTGGCACATCCACCGCCACCACCTGATCCCCGGCACTCGCCACCGTTTGATCAATCACCAGCTCATTGCCATCGGCAAAATCGCCGTCGTTGTTCCAATCCACCCACCCCTTGAGCGAACCACTGCCCCCCTGCACAGTCACCGTCACGTTCACCGTCTCCCCCTGCGCCCAGGATGCGGGGAAGGTAACGCCATCATCGGTGCCATCATCCTGCCCGTTGCTAAACGTCGTATCACTGTCCCAACTGCTGCCCAGCTTACGGCTGCCGCTGCCCTCGTGCCAGGCCACGCCATAGCTCAGGGGCAGGTCGCTGTAATCAGCGGCGGGAGTCGAGCCAATCGTGCAAACCATCAGCTCCACGTCATCAATGGTCATGGTACTAAGTAAGGAAACATCCGTTGTGGTTTGGAAACGGATTTCCGGCGTGGTGCCAGCATAGCTTGCCATATTGATCGCTGCCGACTGGACAAAACCGCCCGTGGATGTACCAGAGCAAAGGTCATATTCGTGTCCACTGACCGCACTACCATTCACTTTAACGCTGCCAACATCGTAGAAAGAGCCGCAAATATCGCTGGAGCTGATGTCATACCAGTAGCGCAGGGTGGCCGAGGTGGCTCCGCTGGCAATGGCTGCCGTTTGCCACACCTGCGAATTTTCGTTGTTTTGCCGTCCCAAACGGGCGGCGTAGCTGCCACTACGCGGGTTGTTGGTGTCAATCAGCACCTGCCCCAGCGTGGAACTGCTGCTCCAGGCTCCGCTGGCACCACCTTCAAAGCCGGGTTCGGAGAGGACGTTGGTGCAACTTTGGCCGGAGCCGGTGCGGAAGGCGGAAACGGCCGTCCAGCTACTATTGCCACAGGCATTGCTGCCGCGCACGCGCCAATAGTACAGGGTGCCATTGCTGAGGCTGCTGCCAGCGGTGTAGCTGTTGCCGGGCAAATCGGTGGCACTGAGGACAATGTTGCTAAAGTTGATGTCGGTGGCAACCTGAATGTCGTAGCCGGCCGCACTGTTGTTGCTCCAAGTGAAGGTGGGCAGGGTGGAAACGGCCGTTTCTCCCCCACCCGGACTGCTCAATGTCGGCGCACCCGGTACCGCCGCCGCCACGTTCAGGGTCACATCAGCACTGCGGTTGATCGTTGGGCTGCCGCCCGACCCCGACACCGTAAACGCATGGCTACCCGCCGCCGCCCCGCTAATCGTCAACGTGCTGCTGCCCGTCGGCGTGACAGATGAGGGCGAAAAGGAAGCCGTGCCGGGATTGCCGCTGGCAGAGAGCGAGACAGAGCTGTTAAAACCAGCCAGGCTGGCCAAGGCCACGTTAAACTGCTGGCTGCCAGACGCACAAATGTTGGCACTGGCTGGCGTTACGTCCAGCGTAAAATCAGGTGCCACGCTGCAGCTTGACCATTTGGAACCCGACACCCAGGTAGACCAGCGGGCCGTGCTTTGCGACCGCGAATATTCCCCCACGTACCAGTGTGTTACCCCATCTGGGTCAAGTGCCATGCCAGTATAGTCGCCCCAGCGGCGCGGAACAGAATCGTAGGCAGTGTAATACGCCTCACCCGCATGAACCAGCGTTTCCTGTTTCAGTTGCCCGGCTGTGTCACCTGCTTCACGGCCGGCGACATAGACGCTGGGGAAGGTGCTGCTGCTGGTGCTAGTGTACCCCACCACCATGTTGCCGCATTTGTCCACCGCCAAATCGGGAAAGCTGCGATAGGTGCTGTTGCTGGAAAAAGTACCCTGCTGTACCAAACTGGGGGTGCCACTGCTGATATCTATTTCATACCAGCGCACGCAGTTGACCGTGCCGCTGCCGGGGTTGCAGCCAATGGTGTGGGTTGCCCACAGCTTGCCCCCCCAATACTCCAAATCCAGCAGTCGGTAATCGTTGCCCTCAATATTGCTGCCCCCCGACTGCGGCTGGCTGACGGGCTGGGAATAGCTGTTTACGCTGACGCTGCCGGCCGTAGCATAGCTGGGGGCAGTTCCCCACGGGTTTGAAGCGTTGAGCGTTACCTTCTTGACACGAATGGTGCTGCTCCCCCAAACAACGGCGGCATAATAATGGGGTTCACTGGCATTGGTAGGCCAACCGCCGGTGTTATATCCCTTGAGCTTGGCAGGTTGCAAGGTAAAGTCGCTGGTGTCGTTGATTTGCCAATAGGTAGGGGTAGTGCCAGCATACATGGCATCTTTATCTAGCACGTGCAAATGGGCGCGAACAAAGCTGCTGCCAAACATATTGGCACTCAGATACAGGGCATCTTGCCCCACACCAAGATGGGGATAATCGTAGAAGTAGTCGGTGCCGCTGCCTACGTTACCGTCAAAGCTGTAGAGATACCAACTGCCGGTGGCGCTATCGCTGGTGGAAACGGCAATGCAGGCCCAGCCGTTGTCGCCACCATTGAGTGATGAATCATAGGCAGTAATGCCCAAAATGTAGCGGCTTTCTTCTTCGTCATAGGCGGAAAAGGGATCAAACATGTTCACGCTGCTGCTGCCAGTGGCGCAGGTGCCACCCGCGTTTGCCCAAAAATCTTCATAAAGGATGGGGCCAACAAGGGAGTTGCCGCTTTTGTCAAAAACCTGAAAGCTGGTGTTGACCCCCACGACAATGTGGTCATGCCCCACCATGATGTCGGGGTCGGGGGGAACGCCCTGCTGTGACTGGGTGTAGTCAATGGATTTAAAGCTGCTGTTGACGGCGAGGGTACCCATGATGGCCTGGGGCTGGTAATTTTGCACGCCGGGGTCGGCTTTTTGCCGCAGCGATTCGGCGACCATCGCTTGAAAAAGGGATTCGCTGACGGGGCGATCCTGCTCGGCGAGGTCAATTTTGCCGTCTAAATATTGCTGCTGAAGTTTGTCTACGGGGCTGGGCCGACTGGGTATGTCGGCAAGGTTGACGGTGGTGGGAAAAACGGCCGTTTTTCGCAGAATTTGCACCCCCTCATCCACCAACACCGCCCCACCCCCTGGCGGCCGGCCGCCGGGAGCTAAAGATTGCATTGCCTGTTGTCGCAACAACGAATCAGGGGCTGGCACAGACGACCGGGTCAATAACCAAAAACCACCAAGACACAAACACAACACAAAGGTCAACCGAACATATTTATTTTTAACAACCACAACTTCCTCCATATACCAATGTAAAGAGCAATGTTTCCCCCCATTAGTGTACTCGCCTCTCACATCACCCGTCAAGCTAAATCTTCCCCACCATCCCGTTCAGCGACTCACCCACCTGCTGTAACTCCTTGCCCAACGCCAGCAACTGGCGGTCTACCCAATAAAAGCGGCGGTTTGCCAATGTGCTAAAACGACGAAAAAGGCGGCGAAAAGGCACAACCAGCCTGGCCGTCAGGGCGTTGTCCAGTTGACCTGTCAAACTCTTTAGCTCAGCCGCCCAATCCTCTTCCTGATCAAAAAAAAGCAGTTCGCCCAACTGCCGCAAAATTAGCCACGACTCTTCAATATATGCCAAATCCTGCCCCAAACTTACCTCAACCTGGCGCAATTCCTCATCCAGTTCTTGCCACGCATCATGGTCACTTGCCAGTGCCAGCACCCGCTGCTCCAGATTTTGCAACGCCGTCACGCCAGCCTGAAGCTGCGGCACATCCCCCATGTGTTCTGACGAAACCGCCAGAGCCGTGCTGATAGTACCCATCAACGTTGCCAACCGACTCAACCCCAAAGAGCGAGAGGCAGCCACAAGCTGGACGTTAATCCGCGTTGGCTGGCGGTTTAGCAAGCGCGTTAATGACTCCGTAGCTGTTTTCAGGGAAGTATAGTTGCTTTGCTCAATAGCCTGGCGAAAATGATGCTGAATTTGCTCCACCTGCTGCGTCCAGCGCGTTTCCGCCGCCAAAAGCTCCGGGTTCTGCGCCGCCGCCAACAAATCGCCCAGCACTCCCTGAATTTCCGGCTCGGTCAGAAAAATGCTCTCCCAGAAATCTGCCTCCTGTCCTTTCAGCCGATTCTGTTCATTATGCAGCAGCGAATATTGGAATTCCAGCGTTTGAAACAGGTCATGTATCCGTTTGAGCGTGTACAGGCGGGTTAGCTCGCGCTGTGTGGTAGCAAAATCATTGCCAAAGCTGATGATGGCCGTATGCACAAGCGGAATGCTTAAATGCTGCTCAACAGTGCGTAACCCTTCCTCTGCCCTGGCAATCTCCGTTTCCGTAATAACGGGGATGGGGGCGGTGTCGCCCTCACGCTGAAGGTCGGCGGTGGTGAGCTTGGGATGGAGGCGGTGGACTTCGCGCAGCAGTTGCGGCAGTTTGCCCTGTCGCTGCACGGTTAGGAGGGTATTTAACACGCGGGTGCTTAGGGTCTCGCCAGCAATTTCTTCAGGATTCAACCCCAAATCAAAGATGAGGTTGTTGAGTTCATCCAGGTTAAAGCGGGCAACCACAAGCTGACGCAGCTTGCGTAAACTGACCCGATCTACGGGAATGTTGGAAAAACTGTAATCCTGGCTTTGCGTCATGACATCGTTTGTTTGTTGGTGCTACAGATTATGTCTATTAGTGATTATAGGTTGTTTATCATAACGTGTCACATCATGAAATAGTTGCGATTTGGGAAGAATGACCCGATATTGATTAGTTTCAGTTAAGATCAACCACACAGCGGAAGCCAACGCCCCAATAGGTTAGGGCATTGCGGCTTTCCAGCGAGATAAGCGGGTCGAGGTGGTCGCGGCTGTAGCTGTAGAGGTCGCTGGCAGGGCTTGTCCAGCTTCCGCCGCGCAAAACGCGCTGACCAACACGGCTGATGTTGGGTGCCGCGCCGGGGTTAGTGGCGTAATAGTCGGGGTCGTAGGTGTCGAAAACCCACTCAGCGACGGAACCGGCCATGTTGTAGAGGCCAAAGGGGCTGGCTCCTTCTGGCAGGGCATCTACTGGTTTAAAGGCAGCGCGAAAGGCGAGCGCGGTTGGGGCTTGACCAAAGATTGCCAGATTGGGGGTGGGTGGTGTGTCGCCCCAGGGGTAGTAACGGCCGTTTATCCCCCGCGCCGCATACTCCCATTCCGCCTCCGTCGGCAGCCGCCCGCCCACCCAAGCGCAGTAGTCACGCGCCCCATACCACGTCACCCAGTTGATCGGGTAATTGTCATACCCCACCACTGGTTCATAAAAGCCAAGGTTGTTAAGCAGATAGGTATATTGTGTTTCATATTGCGTCAGCACACAGGCATAACCAGAGCATTGGTCTTTGTAGCCACCCAGCGTATTGATAAAGGAAGCATATTGCTGCACGTTCACCTCGTATTGATCCATGTAAAAACTGTTGAGCGTAACAGCATACGCTGGTTGGGCATCGGCCAGCACATTGGGTTCGTCGCCGCCCGCCCCCATCATAAAGGTGCTGCCAGTAACGTAGCGCATGGGCATGTTATCGGTTTGGCGAATACGCACTTTAAGCTGGGCATCCAACGCCAACTGCTGCTCTAGCTGGATTGCGGCCGGCGACAAACTGTTGGGGCTGGCGGGTGTGGGAGAAAGACGAGCGGCGCGGGTAGCTTCGACCTCGGCGGTGGCTCGCTGGCTTTCGACGGTGGCAGAAACGGCCGTTGCCGTAGCAAATGCCTCCTGCGTGGCCTCGGCCACAAACTGCCCAAAGCCAATGGTCGCCTGTGCTGTTGCCGTTGCCCCCTGCTCGCGCAGCAGCATTTCATTTGTTAGTGCGTCTTGCGTACTCACCGCCATAATTTCCGAGGCCTCGGTGCGCGAGATTAGGGAAATAAAGATGCCGGTCAACACCGCCACCAGTGCCACCGCCATTGCCACAGCAGCATACCCCAGCCGCCGCGCCGCAATCGCCTGCGCTTTGGCCCGCTGCTCCTGCTCCTCGGCCAGCTTGCGTGCCTGAGCCAGCTCATGCTTGTGCTTTTGCTCTTTTTCCCGCTGTTCCAGCAGCATTGCCTCCTGACTGGCATGAACAAACTGCATTTCCAATTCATTCAGGTCTTTGTATTCCAGCGCCTCACGCAACAATGCGCCACGCAGCAACGCCCCTGGGTCACGGCCAAAGCGGTTCCATTGCTCTGCCTGGTCGGTCAGCCGCTGCCGATAGCGCAGCCGAATGCGTTCTTCATCGAGCCAGCCTACCATCCGGGGCCAGTTTCGCACCAATGCCTCATGGGCTACTTCCACCTGATCGTCATTGGGGTTCAAACCCTTGGTCAGATGCACCAGCCGCGCCTGTATGAGCCGGTTTAGCACGCGATCAATGCGGTCGGGGGCTTCGCCAGATTGGTAGATGGCACTGCGGCGCACCCGGTTGCGGGTGACTTCCAGCCCTTCGCTAGGGCGCACCAGCCGCAATAAAATGCGGCGAGCGGCAATTTGGTCTTCGGGGAGCAAGCTATTGTAGACGGCATCGGCGGTGCGGGCGAGGGCTTGCAGCACGCCGCCCAGGCGGTGGTATGCTTCCCAGGTAACGCGGTTGCGCTCACGGTTTTCCCAAAGCTGGAGCAGGGTGAATTGGAGCAGTGGCAGGGCGGCTGGTTCGCCGACGATTTCACGAATGAGGGTGTCAACCAGCCCTTCTTCAAATTTGAGACCGACCAGATCGGCTGGTTTTTCGATGGCTTCGCGCAGTTCGGCGGCACTCATTGGCCCCACGCGCACCTCACTTTGGCTCATGAGAGCCTGGAAGAGAGGGGATTTGACGAGGTAGCTCTCGTAGTCGGTACGCATGGTGAGGATGACGCTGTGCTGCTGGCCGCGACTGTTGACCAGGCGGAAGATGTTTTCGATGAAGGCTTGGCGTTCGGCGGCGTCGTGGCAAAGGGTGAAGAGTTCTTCAAATTGGTCAATGATAAAAACGGCCGTTTCTCCCCCCCGCGCATTGACCAAATTAAGCAAATGGTCTGGGTTTTCCTGAAATTTAACCACATGCTCAATCATCCAGTCGGCACCATCCACCCCCTTTGGCTGGAGCAACCGCGCCAAATGGGTGAGCGGCGTGGAGCCGGGGACAAGGAGGGGAAATATGGTGCGGGGTTCGCTGGGTAAACGGCCGTATTCGCGCAGTTGCGGCAGCAGCCCGGCAAAGACCAGCGACGACTTGCCTACGCCCGATGAGCCAACGACGGCAATCAGGCGGCTGGCCTGGCATTGCGCCAACATCTGCTTGACCAACGCCGAACGGCCGAAAAAGAGATGGCTGTCCGACTCCTGAAACGCATCCAGCCCCACATAGGGACACAGTTCATCCGGCAGTTCTGGCTGGGTGTTGACATCAAAGGGAGCCAAAATGGCGGAGGGAGAATCCTGCCCGGCGCGAAAGAGGTGGTTGCCCCAATAGTCCAGGTAGGTTTGGGCGGTTTGCCGGTCTTCGTCGCGGTCCAGATAGGCCCCGGCGGCTTCGGCTCGCTGGATGAAGGTGGTAACGGTTTGCCAAAAAACGGCCGTTTCCACCACATCCCGCCGCTCCTGCATCAATTCCCGGTGCGCGTCGCTTAGCGAACGGAACGACATAAATGGGATCATTTCTTCAGTCTGTAGCTGACTGCTGTTTCGTTTAATCATGCATTTGTCCAGGCTTGTTTTTCCCACAAAGCAGGGGAGCCAGGGCGATTATAAAAGAATTTACAGGTAGATGAAAGGTTCGGGATAGGAGAAAGGGGTGAGAAAGGGGTTAAATTAATGGGGAATTGAGAATTGGGAATGCAAAACCATTCTCAATTCTCAATTCTCCATTTTCAATTCGCAATTGTTTAGCTGGAAACGGCCGTTTTCTGATACATCGGTGCTTCTTCTTCAATTTTGATGAGGGTAGGCACCAAAAAGCTGGCGCTGCCAAGCACCAGCATAATGCTACCACTCACCAAAAACCAGACCTGCACGCCAAACGCTTCGGCCAATGGGCCAGCAAAAATGAGGCCAATGGGTGCCATGCCGGAGGCAAAGCTGACAAGCAAGGTAAGCACACGCCCCTGTTTTTCTGGAGCAACCACGCTTTGGATAATAGCCATAATTGGGCCGTTGGAAAATGACATCATGAAGCCGCTAATAAACATGCCGCCGACGGCCAGCCAAAACAGCGTGGCCGGGGTAAAACCTATCACCAGCAGCCCCAAACTAATGCCAATAAGACCAACTAATGAGGTAATAATTTTTTTATGAAAGCCACCCCAGCTACTCAGAGTCGCCCCCCCGGCAATAATGCCAACGCCAATACCGACTTCGATGGCACTTAGATGGTAGGCACCCCCGTGGAAATGGTTCGTGACCAACAGGGGTAGCAGGGCGATGGTGGGGTGAACGAGGAAGTTAATAATCATGGCAAGACCCATGAGGATGAGCAGCCCCGGCCAGTTACGGACATAGCTTAGCCCGGCCTTCATATCTTCCCAAAAGGTGACGGTGGCAGAAACGGCCGTTTCTCCCCCACCTGCTTCCTTCTGCGGCTGCGGTACCATCACAAACAGCAGCGGCACAATGGCAAACAGCGCCGTCGCCGCATCAATCATCAAAATGGCTTGCAGCGGCAGCAGCGACACCAGCAATGCCCCCAGCGGGGCGGCGATGATGTTAAGACCGCCGTTGAGCATCTGGTTTAGCCCCTGGATGCGGGTTAAATGCTCTTCTGGCACCATCAGCGAGGTGGAGGCGGTCATGGCGGGCCAATGGAAGCTGCCCGCAACGGCACGCAGGAAGAGAATGACAAAGACGTGCCACAACTGCGCCACATCTAGCCAGAAAAGCAGCGCCAGCAGCAGGGTAGCCGCCATCACGCCGCTGTCGGCCAAAAACATCGTCCAGCGACGGTTCCAGCGGTCTACCAGCACGCCGACAAAGGGGCCAAGAATGACCTGCGGCAGCAGCCCCACGAGGGAGGCGGTGGTGAGAACAATGGCGGAACCGGTGCTTTGGGTGAGCCACCAGATGAGGGCGAACTGGACGAGTTGGCTGCCAAGAAGGGAAATTGCTTGTCCGATCCATAGGGTAAGAAACGGCCGTAAAGAACCGGCCTCGGCTTGCATTTTCATCAGTTGTATCCTGTTTTGACTAGAGACTGGGGAGGGTAATCAGTAATCGGTAGACTGATTACCGTACACGAAGTGGTCGTGAAACGACATTACTGGTCACTGGTTACTGGTTCATATTTATTCAACAAAAATCTCAACGCGCTCGCCCCCTTCCTCATCGCTTACGTCAATAATTTTCCCCTGCCGGCCGCTGCGAATGGCCTCCATAATGTCGTGGTAACGTTCATCTTCAATGTTTGGTACAAATTTTGCCCCCATTTTGATGCCCACGTTAACCAAACCCATTGGGATATTGACGTTGACTTTGTGGCGACCCGTTTTAGCGTCGGTGACGCGCACGCGAAACCAGCGGGCGGGACTGCTACCCTTGAGGGGTTCGCTTTTCTGGCTTTTATCAGATTGTTCCAGGGCGCGTAATAGTTCGGCGCCTTCGGCAGCCGTAATTTTACCCTGCTCAATCATTTTTAAAATTTGTAATCTTTCTTCTGTTGTTGCCATGAGTGCAAAATCCTATAAATCAAGACGCATATGAGTTAGGGTGCGACGGGCAGTAAAGTTAGCTTCTTCCAGGAGCTGGTTAACGTTTTCGTCCTGGTCGGGATGGTCTATGCGCAGGTTGCGGCGGGGCAAGTAGCGTAAACGACGAATGAGTTTGGCAATTAACGGCCGTTCCAACTGCCCACGCCACGCCGGCCGCACCCGCACACTCAGCCGATGCACCCGACCCCACTCACTGGCAATCGTTGCCATACCAATCAACTGCCCACTACTGCTGCTTGTCGTCCACGTTTCCTGCTGACGGCCGTTTAAGAAATTGCCCAACTGCCGCCACCAACCCGTCTTGTACGCATCCATCCGCACCGGGTCAGGCCAATTCAAATCCGGGTGCAAACAAGACAAATCAAGCTGATACGCCTCCTGCCACTCCGGCCGCCGTAGCGGCCGCGTCTCCACCCGGTTGTCCACCAACGGCAGCTCACGCAGCCGCGAAGCCATTGCCTGCCACTCAATCATGCTGCCTACGCTCACAAAACCGAGCGAGCGATACAAATTGACCGCCTGGTAATTATCCTTCACCACCTGTAGCAACACCGTTTGACCACGCCTTTGGTCAACGGCCTCCAACACCGCCTGCATCAACCCCCGCGCCATCCCCCGCCGCCGAAAGTCGGGGTGAACGGCCACGTTGGCAATGAGAAAGCGACGCGGCGTTTGCGCGGGAAGAAGCGTAACGTTGCCAATAATACGGCCGTTTTCCTCCCACACAAACCCCGGTGAAAGCTGCGCCAGCCCCTGCGACCAACGCCACAAGAAAGGTGCTTGGGCATTACCCATCTGGGCAAACATGCGCTGCCCCTCCGCATCCAGCGTCTCGCCAAAGACCATCTCCAGCAGGCGCACCACCTGAGGCATGTCTTTGCTGAGGTTTATAGGTCGAGGCCCTTTTTGTGGACGATTTGTGGGTACTGTTACCACCATGATAGTTTTGACTTTGCCAGCATTGAATATCAGATTTCATGGTATTTTACTCGCTTCTATCATGGTTTGCACAGTTCGGAATCGGTAATCCAGCAATTCTCAATCTAAAGGGTGGTATAGACCTTCAGATAATCTTTTAGGGTTCAGCGTAGCCGAGCTTTCCAAAGCTCGCTCTTTTGTCTAGGCAGAAGAACGAGGATTGGAATCCTCGGCTACAAGTCAAGCCCAAATCTTTCTCTTAATGTCTATAGAAACGTATGGCATCGCCATGTAGGCCAGGGTACCAATGGACAAACACTGCGTTGGATTTCCACTTGTCAGAACATAGACCATACCGTACTGTCGTACGATCATTTTCAGATTGAGAATTGCTGTCGGTAATCGGTGCTCAGTAATCAGTAATCGGTTCACTACTGATAACTGATTACCGATAACTGTTTACTGATTACCGTCCAGCGCCCGCAGCAGCATCTCTGCTTCGGCCGGGGTAATGGTGCCGTTTTCCACCATCTTCAAGATTTTTAGCTTTTCCTCGGTTGTGCTGGCTCGCGGCGGTTCCGGTTCGGCTTTGGGTGGGGGCGAGGTGCGCCGTTCGGGACGGGGCTGCGGTCGGCTGGCTTGCTCGGCCTTGGCTGCTGCCTGCTCCACGCGCCGGGCAATTTTTTCTGCTGCTTCTTCGGCCTTGGCTGCTGCCTGTTCAGCCTTCTTAGCGATTTTTTCCGCCATTTTCTGGCTAAACTCCGGCCCAAAGCGGGTTTCCAGGTCAGAAACCAACCCCGACATGCGTTCATTTAGCTGGTCAGCAATGCGTTCGCCCAGCCCTTCCAGCTCGGCGATAAAGTCAAACTCAATTTCTTCACCGCCGTCGCGTTCCCATTTTTCGTCCATCAAGCGCACGTCTTTTAGCACAATGCTGCCTCCTGCGGTCAGGGAAACGGCCGTTTGTCCATCCCCCAATGTTCCACTCAAGCTGCCGCCATCTTCAACCACATTTTGCAGCTTGAGCCGATTGGTAATATGGGGTGCCGTGGCCGTCACAATGAGCGGAGCGTCGGCCGGCCAGCGCACAATGATGTCGCCCGCCGCTGCAAAGCTGTGCTTGCTGGCGCTCAGCCCACCCACCAGCCGAATATCCCCCTCAACCCCACTTACCTCGTTTTTGCCGCCCAGGTTGCGCAAATTCACATCCCGCTGCACGGCGGTCATGGTCAAATCCCCGTTGATCGTCCGCAGACTAGCATCCCCGGCCACGTTGCTCAACGTCACGCCGCCCACAATGTAGCTGGCTGACAAATCACCGCCAATCTGGTTGGCACTCAACTGGCTTAAGCTGCGGCAGGAAATATCGCCGTCAACGGTGTCGAGGCTCAACCCACCGTCAATATTTTGGGCGCTCAAGTCCTGGGCAATATGCCCCACCTTGACATACCCCAACCCCGACAGGGCAACATCCCCCTGCGCTTCTTCAATCACCACATCGCCAGCCACATTTTTGACCAGCAAATCGCCGCCAACGGTTTGGATTGCCAGGCTGCTGTCGCGGGGAACCACCAGCTTGAGGTCGCCGGAGCAAGTCAGCGTCAGCCCTGTTTCGCTTTCGCTGCTGTTTAGCTCATCGCCCTTGGCCTGAACGGCCGTTGTGTCCGCCCAACTGCGAATATCCAAATTCCCGTCGCACCGCTCCACGACAATATGGGGTGCCTTGGCCGTATAAAAAGTTTGTTTACTCATAGGTATCGCATTGCCGATTGAAGCGATACTTCAATCGGCAACAACCACTTAACCAACCACAATCTGCACATGTTCGTTGCCATCTTCGTCCTGCACATCCACCAGCACCCCATCCCCCTGCTGCTGAATGGCCGCCAACATGTCGTCTATATCAAAATCAATCAGCCCACCGCTAAATTTTTGCGCCATGCCCAGCCCAAAGCGGAACATCCCCAGCGGCAAATTCACCGACACCTTGTTCTTGCCCGTCTGCAAATTTCGCACGCGGATACGCAGCCAGCGCGGGTCGCCACCGCTGCTCTTTTTAATTTCAGCAACAGGCATCGGCTCTTCCTCGACGGGAATTTCAGCTTTGACTGGCTCCGGTTCGGGAGCTTTTTCGGCAACAGGTTCACGCCCAACGGCGGCCAACATTTCGGCGGCCTCAACGGCCGTTATTTTCCCCTTCCCCAACAGCTCTAAAATCTCTTGACGCGAATTTTCCATGATCTTCTCCCAAACGGGTGGCAACGATCAGCCGCGCAGCAGCTCCAGTGCCTCATTGGCACTAATCTTGCCCGCATTCAAATCGGCCAAAATCTGGCGGCGCGTCTCTTCCGACACGCCCGGCTCTGGCGCACTACCCACTTCATACCCCATCGCCTGGATCACCTCGGTGAGGCGCGCCCGCACGGCGGGGTAAGAAAGACCAATCTCCTGCTCCACGCGGTTGATTTTGCCTTCACAGCGGATAAAGGTTTCGATAAACGCAAGCTGTTCTGGTGCAAGCTGATACAATCGCCCTAAGAAAAAATGCCCCTCAATGGTGGTGTCACAGTTGCGGCAGTGCAGCCGTGTGACGTGCAGTGTGTCGTGGCAAATCGGGCATTGTCCAATCACTTGATTCATAAAAAAAGCCTTCTTGTTAATATTTTTGATATTCATGTCAAAAATATTTATACAGAGATAATAATTCTTTTGGCAAACATTGTCAAGAGCCAGAAAATTGTTCTTCTGGATTGCAGGGGGTGTCCCATACAATGATGTCGGCGTTTAGCCTAGAGATCCCAAATGCTCTGCCCAGTGTGACATGATCTGCAAACCAAACGCCGTAACGGGAACAGAAGGCTGCCGCGCTTTGCCATTCTTTAGACCCAGCCGTTGCGCCATCAGATGTTTGCCATAAGCGATAAAGTTTTCCACCGAACTCATCATGAAAACAAGTAGCGGCAGCAGTTCGCGGTGGAGACGCTCGGCCTCAGCGATTGCCTCAGGCGTACCCTGGCGCATCAGCTCATAAATCCTGACTTGGGGATCGAAGATGTCGGCCGCCGGAATCATGCCAACGCAGCCCGCCCGCAAGGAGTCTGGCAGTTGGATACCCGCCATGCCGCCAAAAATGTCAAAAGCCCCGTCCGTATCTTCCATCAACTGCTTAAGGTAGGTTGCCGGCCCTTCCCCTTTCAGCAAGCAGACGTTGGGGTGCTGGCGATTGAGTTCCTTCAAGGCTTTGTTGGAGAGGCTGGTAGCCATCAGCCCTGGTGCGTTTTGAATGGCGATAGGAAGTTCTGCTTTGTCGGCCACATCCCCCAAAAAACGAACGTACTCGGCTTCGGGCACGCCGCCAATGGCTGGGGGCTGCAGGATGACCCAATCAGCCCCAGCCGCCTGCGCCGCTTTGACGAAGGCAATTTGCCCTGAGACGCTGCCTTCGCCCACGGTGACGGCGTAGGGAATACGGCCGTTTATATCCTCACCCACCCACTCAATCACCCTGCGCCGCTCATTGACATCCAGCTTGCCCACTTCCGTCGCCAGCCCCATGACGGCAATACCGTGCGCCCCACCAGCAATACATCCCTCCACCTGACGGCGCATCGCCTCGCGGTCAAGCTGCCCTTGCTCGTCAAAGAAGCTGTATAGAATGGGATAAACGCCGTGGAAGTTCGTGTTTCTGTTCATCGCCTGTTCCTCATGCCCGCCCAAATTTATCAATCGCCGCCCGCATCGAGCCGACCTCAGCAATAAATTTCGCCATTTCTGCTTCAATGGCCTCTGCCTCTTCAGCAAAAGTGACAATGGCGTGAACATGCTCAGCCGGAATTACTACCACCCCATCTTCATCACCAACAATGTAATCACCGGGATAAACAATGACCCCGCCAATCTCAACGGCTACATCCCGCGCAATGGTGATTAATCGCCCTACAGAACTGGAGGGTACAATGGAACGTGCATAAACAGGGAAATTGGTGTTACGGCGAATTAACTCAACGTCGCGGGTGCCGCCGTCTACAAGCGCCGCTTCATGTCCACGGGCTACGGCTCCAGCCGTCATCATCTCGCCCCAAACGGCCACATTCGCATCCCCGCCCGACGCAACACAAATCACCGCTCCCGGAGGCGCCGCGTCAATCACATCAAAGGCCAATTCTGGTTTATGCTGTTCGGCATTGGGAACTTCCAGTACCGTAGCCGCAATACCCACAATTTTCCGCGCATTGACACGCCCCTTGATGTCAAAATCCATGTAGCCGCGCTTCCCCGCGATCTGGTCACACCCATCAGACAGGGTAGCAACGGCCAGGTTTCTCAATCGTGCAATTAGCTCTTTTTGTTCTTGTTCCATTTTCAACCTCCAATGATTTGGTTATTGGTTACTGGGTTAATCAGGCTTGCCGCCAACTGGGTTCGCTTGCCCATTACCCGCCGACGTTACGCTTTATTCGCATCGAAACTTCTTTGTACGGCCGTTACTATACCACTTGTGGGAACACAGGGTGCACATTCGGACACCAAAGAATGTCTATTGTTTGCCTGGCATCTGAAAATGATGGCTATACGATACGAAAATGGCGTAAGGGTGGAATATTAACGGCCGTTTGGGGAGTCGGCCCGATAGCGGTAAAATTGCATCAATCATTCCCGCCCTGACATAGTGTGGGAAAAAAGTGAGTAACTCATAAAAAAACCATATGATTGACGCATTAATTTTTGATTTTGACGGCACGATTTTTGACAGCGAGACACCCGATTTTTATTCCTGGCAGCGAACATATGCCGAACATGGCGTTGAACTTTCGTTCGATGTTTGGGCAAAACACATCGGCACCATCGGTACCTTTGATCCCTATCACCATTTAAATGAACTGGTTGGGCGACCGCTTGACCGAGAGACGGTGCGGCGGCAGCGCAAAGTCCATGACCATGCGTTACTGTCGCAGCAGACGGTGCTGCCCGGTGTCCATGCGTATCTAAGTGAAGCACGTGGGCTGGGCTTAAAGGTGGGCGTGGCCTCCAGCTCTGATCACGGCTGGGTGGATGGTTATTTAGCCAAATTGGGGCTGGCCGAGGCGTTTGATGTAGTGATGTGCCGGGACGATGTGGGGAACCGCCCAAAACCTGATCCTGCCGTTTATGTGGCGGCGGCAGGAGCGCTGGGGGTAGCTCCGCAGCGGGCACTGGCACTGGAAGATTCGCCTAACGGGCTGATGGCGGCGAAGCGGGCGGGGCTATATTGTGTGGTGGTACCCAATGAGATGACGCGCTTGCTGGATTTTGCGACGGCGGATCATCGGCTGGGAGCGTTAACGGAGATGCCGTTGGCGCAGCTTATTGCACGGTTGGTGGAGTGATGAAGAGTAACGCGGAGAAGATTTTTGAGTTTCATGAGGCCATTGGGTCGCCGCTGCCAGAACGGCCGTTAATCCCCCCACCCGACTCCATGCAACTGCGGCAAACGTTGATAGACGAGGAATATGCCGAGGTGTCGGCCGCTTTTCAGGCCATTCAGGTGGCACAAGCCAACGGCGAGGCCATTGACGCTGCCCCGCTGCTGCACGAGCTGGCTGATTTGCTATATGTGGTGTATGGGGCAATGTGGGCGTTTGGGGTTGATCCTGACCCGATTTTTGCCGAGGTTCATCGCGCCAATATGCAGAAAGCAGGCGGGCCACGCCGGGCGGATGGTAAGCTGCTTAAGCCCCCTGACTGGCAACCGGCAAATGTGGCTGGGGTGATTGCGGAAATGAACAGACATTATCGGAAATAGGAACAAAGCATAACACAGAGGCTTACAGAGTTAACGCGGAGGGTCACAGAGAGGAAAAGAGGCTTTTTTGTTGCCATAAGCATCTTGCTTTCCGGGAAACCAACAATTGAAAATAAACGTCTCCTCTTTTCCTCTGTGAATCTCTGTGCCTTCTCTGTGTAACTCTGTGTCACTTAATACCAATAATGTCTAATAATAAAAGTAGCTAATATAGGCCAATTTTGAGAGCAGAGGATGATGATGTGGGTGTGACGGAGAAGCTAGTTTTTTTAACCGGGGCAACGGGCTATTTGGGCTGTCATTTGGCCTATGGGTTGTTGCAGCAGGGAAGCCGGGTGGTGGCGTTGGTGCGGGGGGAGGGAGAAACGGCCGTTTTTCGCCTACAAAGTGCCATTTTGCAGGTGAACCCGGCCGCGCCGCCCGATTTTTCCCGGCTGGTGGTGGTGTTGGGGGATGTGGAAGAAACGGCCGTTTCGCTCATCCACAAAGTGCGCGGCCAAACCAGCCAGCCCATTGACGAAGTGTGGCACTGTGTCGCCACCTTCAGATACCAGGAACACGAACGCAACTATATCCAGGCGATTAACATTGGCGGGGTAGAAAACATGTTAGGGTTTGTGCGCGGCATCAACCCCGCCACGCCACCCCGTTACTTCCACGTTTCGACGGCCTATAGCAGCGGGCGCGACTGTTTGGTGGTGCCGGAGGCTATTGTTAGCAACGGACAAAACACTGGTTTTCGCTCGCTGTATGAATGGTCAAAGCATGAGGGGGAAAAGGTGGTGGCACGGGAACAGCAGCACCATCAGCTTGACGCGACGATTTTACGGCCGGCGATCATTATTGGCTCGAAGACAACCCAGGTTTTCAATCATTCGGCCTACTATCAGGTCATCAGTGCCCTGTACCGGGTACGCAAGCATCTGGAAAACCGCCAAAAGAATTTTGATGGCACAGTTAACACGCGGCTGGTGGGCGACCCACAAACAACGCTCAATCTGGTGCCGGTGGATTACGTGGTGGGTACAATGCTGCGACTGGCACAACAGCCAGAACTTGCCACGCCGCTGCTCAAAATCTTCAACATTGTCAACGAAGAGCCGCCGACGATGGGGCTGGTTCATGAGGTTTTGTGCGAGACGCTGGCGATTCGGGGGCTGAAACTGGTGCCGTTGGCACAATTTGACATGGCAGCGGCATCGCGGATAGAGCGGGCCCTGGCGCGAAATGTGGCGTTTCAGATGCCGTATATGCACGAAGAGATTCGCTTTTCGACGGCGAATTTGCGCCAAATATTGCCTTATGCTACGTGGCCGGCCCCGCAGGTGGATGCGCGTTTTCTGACGACTATTAACCGGGCGTTTTTTGGTATGCTGGCGGAACGGATTGAAAACGGCCGTTTTTGACTCCATCCTGCGCCGCCAGCCTGACACCGCCTTGTCATTCAGGGCAGTCAGAGCATGGCAATCAGGCTGCTGGTACCCACTAATATAACCAATGCAAAGCCAATCAGTTGTGATGCCCGTAACAAATGCTGGCTTGCCCATTCTACTGGCGGCCATGTAGGGGTTGGCTGATTGCGTAAATCGTTAGCTAAAATCCAGAGGCAGGTTAGCAAGGCGGGAATGAGGGTGAGGGCGAGGATGGGGTAAAGCAGCCAGGTGGGCAGCAGCATGGGCATAGTTGGCACAGCAAGGGCAATGAGCAGCAGAGTGAGCCAGTGGATGATTTGATCGAGAATAAAGCCGGGGGTTTGCAAACGGCCGGGAAACCGCAGCTTGACCCAGTCGGTGATGAAATGTGCCACCCCCAAAATAAGCAGAACAGGCCAGTAGGTTAGATGGTCCTTGATTAGAACGGCTGTTACCAACAAATGAATCCCCACATGGACTGCCACCCCCCAACTGCCTTGTGTTTTCACCTTAAAAACCCAATTGGTTTGTAAAGGAAAATCGGCAATCAAATGCGCCAAAAGCAGCGTTGCCCAAACATCCATTATTGCAAAACCTCGACAAAAAATTTAGCCACGCAGAAACCAGAAAACTACGTGGCTAATCAAAAAACTCTGTTCACTTGATAATTGCGGGACAACATGCGGGGCGTGACAATCATGAGGGCTGCAATGATGACAGACATCCCTGTTGTTTCGCGTGTTCCTTGCACGGTATCATTGTATGAACACCGTCCGCAAAATGCGGCAAAAAAACGCACGTTGCCCGTGTGAACTAATTTACACGAATTTTATAGCTTCGTCTAAGGATTGCGACAAATCATGTCAAGTTGCGTACAATCAATCATGAAGCACATATTGAGGTATAATTCATGATAGACTTTAACCCGCTCACACCCGAATTTCGCCAAGACCCCTACCCTTTTTACGATTTGCTGCGCCAGTATGCGCCCGTTTTTTTCTGGGATCGCTGGCAAATGTATTTCCTGTCGCGGTACGATGATTGTGTAGCCCTTCTGCGGGACAATCGTTTGGGGCATGGCATGTTTCAGGTTGATCGTGCTCCAGAAACGCAAAAGGCACTGGCGACGATGCAAAAGGATTGGCTTCTCTTTAAAAACCCGCCCGATCACACGCGCCTGCGTGGGTTGGTGCATAAGGTATTTACGCCACGCATGGTGGAGCAATTGCGGGGGTCGGTGGAACGCATTACCAATGAGTTGCTTGATCAGGTGCAAGCACAAGGCCATATGGATCTGATTGCTGACCTGGCCTACCCGCTGCCGGTGACAGTAATTGCGGAGATGCTGGGCATCCCGCCGGCCGACCATTTGGCGTTTCATGCGCTTTCTAATGACCTGGCGCGGAGTCTGGATTTGACAGAGGAAACGGCCGTTTATGACCGCGCTTCCCAGGCTGCCAAAACCTTTCGAGCTTATCTGGCACAATTGGCGGATGAACGGCGGCGACACCCGCAGGACGATCTGCTCAGTGCCCTGGTGGCCGTGGAAGAAGCAGGGGAACGTTTGAGTACCAACGAACTGTATGCTACCTGTGCCTTTTTATTTGTGGCCGGGCATGAAACAACGATCAACTTGATTGGGAATGGAACGCTGGCTTTGCTGCAGCACCCAGATCAGTTGGGGCTGCTGCGGGATGATCCCACATTAGCCGGAACGGCCGTTGAAGAACTGCTGCGTTATGACAGCCCGGTGCAAATGACAAGCAGGATGGTACTAGAGGATTTTGAGTATAACGGCCGTTTCTTCCACCGAGGCGACAGCATTGCCTTTTTACTGGGGGCGGCCAACCATGATCCTGAGCGCTTTGAACAGCCACAACAATTAAACATTCAGCGGCAAAAAAACCAACATCTTTCGTTCGGCAGCGGGATTCACTACTGTTTGGGGGCACCCTTGGCGCGACTGGAAGGACAAATTGCATTGACAACGCTGTTAAAACGAATGCCAAACCTGACTTTAGGAAACATTGAACCCGAACACGGAGGCAATTATTTGCTGCGTGGCCTTAAACACTTGCATCTTACCTTTGACCACTACTCAATTTCGCCCTCTTGCTCCAAATAAATGCCAGCAAAAGCGGCAATTTCTTTCGGCGAACTGATAACACGATCTAAACGGCCGTCAACCATCTGAATTACGCGATCTACGTACCGACACATGCGCAGGTCGTGAGTAACCATAATGCCAGACCGATTTTGCTCATGGATTAGGTCAGCAAATGTCTGCACCACCTGGTAAGCACGTTCCGTATCCAAACTTGCCGTCGGCTCATCAGCTAAGACCAGTTCCGGGTTATGAATCAAAGCGCGAGCAATTGAAACGCGCTGCTGCTGTCCACCGGAAAGCTGAGATGGCAAATTGTGCAGCCGCTCTTTCAGCCCTAACCTAGTTAATAGCTCAATAGCGCGGTCTTGCCCGGTGCGGGAATAACTGCCGTTAAGCCGCAACATCAATGCCACATTCTCTAACACGGTCAAATATGGCACAAGATTATTAGCCTGAAAAGTAAACCCTATTTTTTCGCGCCGAAATCGGGTGCGCTCTGCTTCGCTCATTTGACCCAGTTCAACATCCCCAATGTGAATGCTACCGCGTGTAGGCGAGAGCAGACCAGCAATCATCGCCAGCATAGTTGTTTTACCAGAACCGCTTGGGCCAACCAGTGCTACAAACTCACCAGCCTCAATACGGATTGATACGCGATTAACGGCCGTTATTGTCAATTCGCCCAACTGATATTGTTTTAATACACTGTTTGTTTCTAAAGCAATCGTCATAATTTATAATTCCACAAGCGGGTGATGAAGAAATAGTAGTGCGAGAAAAACGGCCGTTACGAAGCCAACCCCAAAGCTGTCAAAGGCTCAACCCTGGCTAAAACCCGCAAAGACAACAACCCACCTATCGGCCCAATCAATAACAAAGTAACCAAAGCGAACACAACCTGATCCCCCTGAAAAACAATCGGAATACCAGGTGGAAAGCTAGCCGCCAAACCCAATGTAGCAAAACTCCCTAGCAAAACACCAAAAAAGTTTGTCACAACAATTTGCAGCAGCGCGGCCGCGTAGACAACACCATTTGAAGCACCCAACGCCTTCAACATACCTACCTGCGCCACCTTTTGCAATGTCTGAATTTGAAAAAACCCACCAACAACTAACACACCGATCAATAACGTAAAACCCTGTTGCGTATTAATCGTGCTTTGTTGCGCACTATATCCCGGAGCAGCCTCATAGGCGGTACGCCTATCAACCGCTTCCACAGTACTCAATCGCTCCTCAATCCGACGCGCAGCATTCACCTCGTCTGTGGGATCCACCAGCCTAACCGCAATAATATTGAACGTTAACTCACTCTGCCCATTATCAATAATCGCCTTCGGTCTAATGCGATCCCACGTCAACAAAGGCACAAAAATTGAAGGCTGGATAAAATATTGACGACCATCACTCACCCCCACTATTTGTAGTGAAAAAAGCTCATCCACCGTCCCCTGAGTAGATTGCACAACCAGTTTGTCTCCAACACCCAACCCTAAACGAATAGCTGCATTTTCATCCAATACCACCTCATTCGCACGAACCCCTCCCAAACCCCGTCCCTCAAAGGCTGGCGGTTCCCCAGGTTTTCCCGGCTCAACACCCAACATCGAGACAGACAAAAGCTCATTACTACCAGCTATAGAGACAAAAACGCTACTAAAACCTATCGCACCCGCTTCATCAACATCTGGCATTCGCAGAACATCATTCATTATTGAACGCCCAAACTGGCTTCCAGAAACTGACAAATTGGCTTGCTCCTGAAAAAGAATCAACTCGCCATTGAGTTTACCCAAAAATTCACGATTACCATTCCCTAGCCCCTCGCCAAGAGCAGCTAAAAACAGCACAAGCAAGGTAATTAACGCAATAACCGAACCAATGGCAGCAAAACGCCCTCTTGAACGCCATATTTCTTTTGTAGCTAAGTAAAGTGATATTGGAACATGCATAAGTCCACCTAAACTTACTATATCCTTCTTTTCTTGAAAGCTTACAGGACAAATCGCAAATTGTCAATATTTTGCACATATAAAATCTACTTTTCAGCATCTATTTGGAAAACAAAAAAAGCACCCTTACAGGTGCTTATAATCTTATAACTAATTCAATTGATGCCTTTGAAAAATAAAAAGGCCTTCCGGCAATGACCTACTCTCCCAGGGAGTTGCCCCCCAAGTACCATCGGCGCTAACGAGCTTAACTACCGGGTTCGGGATGGGACCGGGTGTGACTTCGTCGCTCAAATCACCAGAAGACCTTCTTAAATAACAAGGTTATGTTGTAAATTTTACAAATGAATAAGATAAATCCCGATGCACAGCATCAGAATACCAAGTTCTCCGTACCATGCAAAACGTAAGCCCTCGACCATTAGTACGGCTTAGCTGAACATGTTGCCATGCTTACACTTGCCGCCTATCAAGCTAGTCGTCTTCTAGCGGTCTTACTCCATTACGGATGAGGGATCTAATCTCGAGGTGGGCTTCCCACTTAGATGCTTTCAGCGGTTATCCCTTCCAAACGTAGCTACCCAGCAGTGCTCCTGGCGGAACAACTGGTACACTAGAGGTTTGTCCACCCCGGTCCTCTCGTACTAGGGGCAGCTCCTCTCAAATCCCTTACGCCCACAGCGGATAGAGACCGACCTGTCTCACGACGGTCTGAACCCAGCTCACGTACCGCTTTAATGGGCGAACAGCCCAACCCTTGGGACCCTATCCAGCCCCAGGATGCGATGAGCCGACATCGAGGTGCCGAGCCTGGTCGTCGATGTGAACTCTTGGACCAGACTAGCCTGTTATCCCCGGAGTAGCTTTTGTCCGGTAAGCCACGGCCCTTCCACTCGGAACCGTGGGATCACTAAGCCCGACTTTCGTCCCTGCGCGACGTGTATGTCTTGCAGTCAAGCTGGCTTGTGCCTTTACACTCTGCGGCGGGTTTCCATTCCGCCTGAGCGAACCTTTGGGCGCCTCTGTTACACTTTCGGAGGCGACCGCCCCAGTCAAACTACCCACCAGGCACTGTCCCTGCGCCGGATAACGGTCACAGGTTAGAGTCAAAACTTAACCAGGGTGGTATTTCAACGGTGGCTCCACCGAGACTGGCGTCCCAGCTTCAAAGCCTCCCACCTATCCTACACAAATTAAGCCCTAACCCAATGCCAAGCTGTAGTAAAGCTTCACGGGGTCTTTTTGTCCTGCTGCGGGTAACGCGCATCTTTACACGTACTTCAATGTTCGCCGAGTCCTTCGTTGAGACAGCACTCCTCTCATTACGCCATTCGTGCGGGTCGGAACTTACCCGACAAGGAATTTCGCTACCTTAGGACCGTTATAGTTACGGCCGCCGTTCACTGGGGCTTCGGTTCAAAGCTTCGCTTGCGCTAACCTCTCCCCTTAACCTTCCAGCACTGGGCAGGCGTCAGCCCCTATACATCGTCTTACGACTTAGCAGAGACCTGTGTTTTTGTTAAACAGTTGGAGGAGCCATTTCTCTGCGGCCTCCACCAGCTTCGCCTAATTGCTAACCAGTAGAGGCCCCCCTTCTCCCGAAGTTACGGGGGTATTTTGCCGAATTCCTTAACGAAGGTTCTCTCGATCCCCTTGGTATACTCTACCCACCTACCAGTGTCGGTTTGCGGTACGGGCACTCAAATATCAACGCTTAGAAGCTTTTCTTGGCAGTTTGGCTCAATCACTTCTGGCTCTAATGGCACCGCCATCACGCTTCAGGCTCAAAGTGCGGACTTCCCTACACTTATCAACGCCCTAGACGTTTGGCACCTCAATCCAATAAGAGGCTGACCTACCATACTGCGTCCCTTCATCACTCCATTTAAGTGGTTCCGGAATATTAACCGGATGTCCATCACCTACGCCTCTCGGCCTCGGCTAAGGCCCGACTAACCCGACGCGGATTAACCTTCCGTCGGAAACCTTAGGTTTACGGGGAACATGTTTCTCACATGTTTTACGCTACTCATGCCAGCATTCTCACTTCTGTAAGCCACAGCCGTCCTTTCGGTCGACCTTGTATCTCTTACAGAACGCTCTCCTACCACTCTACAATTGTAGAGTCCGTGGCTTCGGTGCTATGCTTAAGCCCCGTTACATTTTCCGCGCAAAAGCGTTTGACCAGTGACCTATTACGCACTCTTTAAAGGGTGGCTGGTTCTAAGCCAACCTCCTGGCTGTCTAAACACTCTCACATCGTTTCCCACTTAGCATAGACTTGAGGACCTTAGCCGTCGGTCTGGGTTGTTTCCCTTTCGACTATGAAACTCATCTCACATAGTCCGACTGCCGTACTCTAAAGTATAGGTATTCGGAGTTTGGTTGAGGTTGGTAAGCTTGCGCCCCCTAGCTCATCCAGTGCTCTACCCCCTATACTAAACATACGACGCTAGCCCTAAAGCTATTTCGGAGAGAACAAGCTATTTCCAAGTTCGTTTGGCATATCACCCCTACCCACAAGTCATCCCCTAATTTTGCAACATTAGTGAGTTCGGCCCTCCACGAGGGATTAGCCTCGCTTCAGCCTGCTCATGGGTAGCTCACCTGGTTTCGTGTCTAATCCCAGCGACATACGCCCTATTCAGACTCGCTTTCGCTATGGCTCCGCCTGTCACTAGCTTAACCCGGCCACTGAGATTAACTCGCTGGCTCATTCTCCAAAAGGCACGCCGTCACACTGGCTTACGCCATAGTGCTCCGACCGGTTGTAGGCACACGGTTTCAGGTTCTATTTCACTCCCCTTACCGGGGGTCTTTTCACCTTTCCCTCACGGTACTTGTTCACTATCGGTCATTAAGTGTATTTAGCCTTGGAAGGTGGGCCTCCCAGATTCCGACAGGGTTAGCGTGCCCCGCCGTACTCAGGTATTTTGCAGAAGCTCGTTTAGTTTCATGTACGGGACTGTCACCCTCTACGGCCTAACTTTCCAGAAAGGTTCCATTACCAAACGAATTTATGACTTCTATATGCAAAACCCTACAACCCCACAATCATATAGATCATGGTTTGGGCTAATCCCCTTTCGCTCGCCACTACTCAGGGAATAATCTCTTTTCCTGAAGTTACTAAGATGTTTCAGTTCACTTCGTTCCCTCTGTTATCCTATGTGTTCAGATAACAGTACCAAAGCATTGACCTTTGGTGGGTTTCCCCATTCGGACATCCCCGGATATAGCGTCTGCACACAACTCCCCGGGGCTTATCGCAGTGTGCCACGTCCTTCATCGGCACTTAACGCCAAGGCATCCACCGTGCGCCCTTAGTAGCTTACACACATGATACGGAGAACTTGATATTCTCACGCACGTGATAAGAATTTCTTCTTTATGATGGTATACTACAGGATCATCTTATTCAACTGTAAAAGTACTTCAGTAAACGATTAAGTTACTGACATTTGACATCATTTAACAAACGATAGCAAATGTCAAAAACCTAATCAAAAAAAAACTAACAACTAATCAACTGCACTAACTTAAACTTGCAAACCAAAACAAAAGTGCAAGACACAAAATAGATATGGAGATGAGGAGGCTCGAACTCCTGACCTCCGCCGTGCAAAGGCGGCGCTCTCCCAATTGAGCTACATCCCCAAAAAGAGATGGGCCTGGTTGGACTCGAACCAACGACCTCTCCCTTATCAGAGGAACGCTCTAACCGGCTGAGCTACAGGCCCTTTCGAATGAGCTAAGACTATTTTTTAATGCCTTAACAACTAAAGAGTGACAGAAACAACAAAGACTCATAGACAGTTCTTGCCATCTCACGATAGCAAATTACTCATAAAAGGAGGTGATCCAGCCGCAGCTTCCGCTACGGCTACCTTGTTACGACTTCGTCCCAGTTACCGACCCCGCCTTGGGCGGCTGCCTCCCGTTAGGGTTAGCTCACCGACTTCAGGCGTTGCCAACTTCCATGACGTGACGGGCGGTGTGTACAATCCCCGGGAACGTATTCACCGCACTGTTGCTGACGCGCGGTTACTAGCAACTCCGACTTCATGCAGGCGAGTTGCAGCCTACAATCCGAACTGAGACCGGCTTTGAGGGATTGGCTCCACCTCACGGTTTGGCAACCCATTGTACCGGCCATTGTAGCGTGTGTGTAGCCCAGGATATAAAGGCCATGCTGACTTGACGTCATCCCCACCTTCCTCCGGCTTATCACCGGCAGTCTCGCTAGACACTTGTAACTAGCGACGAGGGTTCGCACTCGTTACAGGACTTAACCTGACACCTCACGGCACGAGCTGACGACAGCCATGCAGCACCTGTGACGGCTCCCGAAGGGTCGCTCACTTTTCAGATCACTACCACCGTCATGTCAAACCCTGGTAAGGTTCTTCGCGTAGCCTCGAATTAAACCACACGCTCCGCTGCTTGTGCGGGAGCCCGCTCAATTCCTTTGAGTTTTAGCCTTGCGGCCGTAGTCCCCAGGCGGTCAACTTAGCGCGTTTGCTACAGCACAGAAGGGTTTAATAACCTCCTACACCTAGTTGACATCGTTTACGGCTAGAATACCGGGGTTTCTAATCCGTTCTCCCCCTAGCTTTCGCATCTCAGCGTCAGGGGCTTCCAGAGAGCCGCTTTCGCCACTGGTGTTCCTCCCGATATCTACGCATTTCACCACTACACCGGGAATTCCACTCTCCTCTACCACCCTCAAGTCTCCCAGTTTCAGACGACCTCTCCCAGTTGAGCCAAGAGCTTTCACGTCCGACTTAAGAAACCGCCTACATGCGCTTTACGCCCAGTAAATCCGGATAACGCTTGGCCCCTACGTTTTACCGCGGCTGCTGGCACGTAGTTAGCCGGGCCTTATTCCTGAGGTACCGTCCTTTCTCTTCCCCCAGAAAAGGAGTTTACAACCCGAAGGCCTTCATCCTCCACGCGGTGTTGCTGCGTCAGGCTTTCGCCCATTGCGCAATATTCCTTGCTGCTGCTACCCGTAGGTATCTGGTCCGTGTGTCAGTACCAGTGTGGGGGGTCACGCTCTCACGCCCCCTACCCGTCTTAGCCTTGGTAAGCCATTACCTTACCAACTAGCTGATGGGACGCTGGCCCCTCCTAGAGCACCGGAGCTTTAGTTATTAGTTTCTAAACCTAATAACATCTGGGGTATTAGCCATCGTTTCCAATGGTTGTCCCCCTCTCTAGGGCAGGTCACCAACGCGTTACTCACCCGTTCGCCACTCTCACCTCAGACGAATCCAAGGATCCCGTTCGACTTGCATGCATTAAGCACACCGCTAGCGTTCATCCTGAGCCAGGATCAAACTCTCCGTAAAAGTTAACCCTGATGAATCAGGGACAGTTTCTTACAGAAGAATTAACTTAGTCCATTTTGCATTTGGATGTTTCTGTCACTCTTTAGTTGTTAAAGACCAGCACAAAACTCTATTATATCAGAGCTGCACCAAAAACACAAAAGCGTATTTTCTGGCGTAAAAAAACGACTCTCAGCGTGAGAGTCGCTGTATTACCAAATATACTCTTTCCATTTTAGTGATGTTCCGCTTTTTGCGGCTACATCGTCTCGACAAGTTTGCTATTATAGCGACTCTTTGTCGTTTGTCAAGAGGCAATTTTCACGAGTTTTTTATCTCTTCGCCTCTTTCCATTTTAGTGATGTTCCGCTTTTTGCGGCTACATCGTCTCGACAAGTTTGCTATTATAGCGACTCTTTGTCGTTTGTCAAGAGGCAATTTTCACGAGTTTTTTATCTCTTCGCCTCTTTCCATTTTAGTGATGTTCCGCTTTTTGCGGCTACATCGTCTCGACAAGTTTGCTATTATAGCGACTCTTTGTCGTTTGTCAAGAAATGATTTAGACCAAAAAACGGCTCTCAGCGAGCCGCTGGCTAAACATTTTTTGATTGTGCTTGTGTTTCACATTTTGTGACGACACTGTTTGCTTCAACAGTTGGGAATTATATCAGGTAGCTCGGCGGTGTCAAGGGCAATTTTGACGAATTTTGGGGGGAGTTTTGTTTTTATGGCGATTTTGACGGGGCAACGCCTTCGTGCTATCGTTTATCTAACTGTTGTCTGATTTAGTATCATAATAAGAAACGGGTGTTTTGGAGTATGGCATGGTGATGTATATCAAAATTTGCCTAGTTTTGGCTCATTGGATTGTCAACGGCCGTTTTTTTTCAAACAATCTACAAAATAAAGCTGATGAAGTGCATTGGCTCTCAACGGTAGGAGTATTATGACGCGGATTATTGCGATTGCGATGCAAAAGGGTGGGGTGGGCAAAACAACAACGGCCGTTAATTTGGCAGCCGCGTTGACAGAGTTAGGACAGCGGGTGCTGGCTATTGATCTTGATCCCCAGGGAAATCTGACCCAGCATGTGGGATTTGACCCGGAGCAACTACAACCAACCATTTATACGCCTTTGAAAGCGGAAGTAGAGGGGCAACATAGCGATATTGGTGATGCGATTTATGAAACGGATGAAGGGTTTCACATCTTGCCTTCGCAGCCAGAGCTGAGCTTGATTGAAGTGTCGTTAATCAATACGCTGAGCCGGGAGAGGGTGCTGGCAACATTGTTGGAAGAAATCAAGGGACAATATGATTTTATCCTCATTGACTGCAATCCATCGCTGGGGTTGCTGGTCATTAATGCTCTGACGGCGGCCACGGGGGTCGTTGTACCTATCCAGACAGAGTATTTGGCAGCACGTGGAGCATTTATGATTTTGTCGAGTATTGAAACAGTACGGCGTAAGAAATTAAACCCGGCATTAAAGGTTGAGGGCATCATTTTAACAATGGCTGATCCACGCACCCTGATGACGGGTGAGGTGACAGCAGCCATTAAGCAGCAATTTGGTGCAACCATACCGATTTTTGAGCCACCGGTACGACGTTCGGTGCGGTTTGCTGAGAGTGTGGTGGCAGGGAGAAGCATTTTGGCTTATGAGCCAACGAGTCAAGGGGCCGAGGCGTACCGGCAGATTGCCAGGGCGCTGATGGGGAGGAAGTAGGATGGCACGCAAACGGCCGTTAATGAATCTTGCCCAGCCTATTAAGCCGCGCACGGGTGACATGGAGCAACTTTTTGCCACCGAGGGTGATGTGGAGCAATCATCTGGCCTACAGTTGGTGGCACTACGAATTGACACGATTCGCCCTGACCCGCTGCAGCCACGGCAGACCTTTGTGGATGACAGCTTGCGTGAGCTAAGTGAGAGTATTCGTCAGGATGGGGTGATCCAGCCGATTGAAGTAACACAAACGGGACCAAACCAATACTTGCTTGTTCATGGGGAACGGCGCTGGCGGGCTTCACAGTTAGCGGGGCTGGAAACAATCCCGGCAGTGGTGCGGCGGCGCAATTATGACGAGGTGACGCGGTTTGTGCGGCAGCTTGTGGAAAACATGCAGCGTGAGGATTTGAATGATCTGGATCGGGCGATGGGAATCATTCGGCTGCGCAAGCTGATGCAAGAAGAGATGAACACGGCACAGGATGAAGGCGTTACCGCTGATGAGCCGTGGGGAACACGGGTGACATGGGCGAAGGTGGGCAAACGGTTGGGCTATTCGCGGCAGCGAATTCACCAGCTTACCAATTTGCTGGAGCTGATTGAGGAAATTCAGGAGGCGATTCGGGAAGGGGTGTTAAGTGAACGGGACAGCCGGGTTTACCAGAAGCTGAACCCGACGCAGCAGCAGGCACTTTTTCAGGCGCATATGTTGGGGGAACTGGATTACCGTGAGGTGCGGGAGGTGGCGCAGCGGCTTAAGGAAAACCCGGAACAATCGGTAGCTCATACCATCCGTATTTTGCGGCAGCCACTGCCGGAGCCTGTGTGGGAGGAAGAAGATGAGGCAGATGGCGAAACGGCCGTTTCCCTACCCACCACCTCCCTTCACCGTGAAGAACGGCCGTTGCCGCCCCCCCACCCCATTGACGATTGGCCGGAAACAATGGCTCCACCACGTGGCAACAGCCCCAACGGGGTGGATCGGCTGGGGTGGGTGCGAATGCACTTGTCCAAGGTGCAGCGACAAAAGCTGTCGGCAACTGAGCGTCGTGAAATGCTGCGGTTGCTGCATTTAATTCAACAAGACGTTGATTCATTGATCAGCGTCCTTTCTCAAGACACATAAAACACAAATTTGCCTGATAAGCGGGCAGTCACAATTTAAGCGGATAACTAGAGGCCAGGAGACTGAATACGATGAATCTCTCAATCTCCCATTCTCGCACTCTCAACTCCCATTTGCCCGCCTATTTTGTAAATACGCAAAAATCAGGGGCAATCCGGCAAATTTGTGTCCCATTTTTTATCTATGACAAAACCAACCATCATTGTTACGGGAGCATCGCGGGGGATTGGGGCAGCCATTGGCCGTGCAGCAGCACAATTAGGGGCAAATGTTGTTTTAAATGCTCGTTCGGAAATTGAATTGCAGGCTCTGGCAGCAGAGATTGGGGCGCAGGCGGTGGCCGTTGCGGGCAGCGTGGCGAACCAGGCTGACTGTTTGGCACTGGTGCAAACGGCCGTTTCCACCTTTGGCCGAATTGATGCCGTGGTCAACAATGCAGGCATCATTGAGCCAGTGGGAACGATTGCCACCACCACGCCGGAAGCATGGGAACACAATTGGCGGGTCAATGTGCTGGGGCCAATGATGCTGACGCAGGCGGCACTGCCCCATTTGCGAGCCACCAACGGCCGTATTATCAACGTTTCCAGCGGCGCAGCCACGGGGGCCATTCCCGGCTGGGGGGCGTACTGTGTGGCAAAGGGGGCGTTGAACCAGTTCAACCATGTGCTGTCGGTGGAGGAGCGGGGAATAACGGCCGTTTCCGTTCGCCCCGGCATTGTAGACACCGACATGCAGGCCACCATCCGCCGCGACGGTGCCGCCGGGATGCCGGCCGATGCCCACGCCCGTTTTGTCGGTTTTCACGAAAAAGGGCAGCTTCTGCCGCCGGAAACGCCGGGCATGACCCTGGCAGTGCTGGCGCTCCATGCCCCAGCCGAGTGGAGCGGGCAGTTTATGGGCTGGGACGATGAACCGGTGCAGGCGTTGGTGGCGCAGTTTGGGGGTGGGGAGTAAGATGTAGGAACCTGCACGAACCCTTCCCAAGAGCAAACAAATGTTCTATAATTCCCCCTATGGAAACGATCATCAAGCTCGAAGAGATCGCCACCCACATGCACCTGGAGCCGGCCGAAGAAGTCAGCCCCCGCCCCCTGCTCGATGAAGCCACCCACATCGCCCCCTGCGGCCAGGTGCTGCCCAAAGGCGACACGATTGGCAAAAAGCCATCGCTGGGCATCCACAACGCCGTCGTCGGCAGCAAAACCGTACCGATGATCAAAACGATGCTCACCACGGCGTGCGAGCGCAACTGCTTCTACTGCCCCTTTCGCGCCGGCCGAAATTACCGCCGCACCACCCTCAAACCGGAAGAAATGGCGCAAACGGTCAGCGACATGTACCGCGCCGGGGTCGTCAACGGGCTGTTTCTCAGCTCTGGCATCATCGGCGGCGGCGTGAAAACGCAGGACAAGCTGCTGGACACGGCCGATATTTTGCGAAAAAAGCACCAGTATCGCGGCTTTTTGCACCTGAAGATTATGCCGGGGGCGGAAAAGGAGCAGGTGGCACGGGCGATGCAGTTGGCGGATCGACTTTCCATCAATCTGGAAGCACCCAACGACAAGCGGCTGGAGGCGTTGGCTCCGCGCAAAGAGTTTGTGGCAGAATTGCTGCGTCCATTGCAGTGGGTGGAGGAGATTCGGCAGACAGAACGGCCGTTTAACACCTGGAACGGCCGTTGGCCTTCATCCGTCACCCAGTTTGTTGTTGGTGGCACCGACGAAACCGACCTCGAAATTCTCACCACTACCCACTACCTCTACAGCCAGCTCAACCTGGGGCGCACCTACTTCTCCGCCTTTAGCCCCATCCGCGACACGCCGCTGGAAAACCGCCACGCCGAAGATCCACTGCGGCAAAATCGGCTCTATCAAGCCTCCTTCCTTTTCCGCGACTATGGCTTTGATTTGGAGGAGATGCCCTTCACCCAGCGCGGCCATTTGCCGCTGGACGAAGACCCCAAGCTGGCGTGGGCGCGGGAGCATTTGACCCACGCTCCCATTGAACTCAACCGCGCCGAGCGGCGGGAGCTGCTGCGCGTGCCGGGCATTGGGCCACAGGGGGCGGCGGCCATCCTGGCAGCACGGCGGCGCGGCGTGCTGCGCGAGCTAACGGATTTGCAGGCCATCGGTGTGCGGAATGTGCGGCGGCTGTCGCCTTTTGTGCTGCTGGGGGGCAAACGGCCGTTCATCAACCCCAACCCCAACCAACTGCGCCTTTTTTGAATCAGTCAACCGCCGTAGGTATCACTGTTGACTGATCACCAATTACTGATTACTGCTACAATTCCCCCATGAAAACACACCTCATGTTACTCGCTTGTCTTCTACTGGCAGCCTGTGGCGGCGAGGCAGCGTCACCAACGGCCGTTCCCACCCCCATTCCCACCACAACCACCCCCGTTACTCCCGCCGAACCAACTGAAACAATGGCAGAAACGGCCGTTTTCCCCCCCGCCAACGGCCTGCTCTTTATGCAAATTGCCCCCGGCTCGCAAACGCTGGCGCGGTTTGACCTCAACAGCAGCGAAGTCGAAACCCTCTTTATCCCCCTCACCAATAGCTGGCTTTCCCTGGCCGACAGCAACCCCGACGGCAGCGAATTTGTGCTGGCCTATGCGCCACCGCCGCCCGACGGGGAAGTGCAGATGGGCTTCACCCAGCTTTACCTGCTTACCAACGGCGACACCACCCCCCGCCTGCTCATCGAGCCGCAGCAAGCGGGCGAAATCTTTTTTTACCCGGATTGGACGGCCGACGGCCGTTTTATCTACTACTCCCACGTGGTGCAGCAAGACAATGCCCCCTTTACCACCACGCTGGAGCGATTTGACCGGGAAAGTGGGGAAAGCAAGGTGGTGGCGGATAATGGCATTTGGGGCAGGGTGTCGCCAAACGGCCGTTTATTGGCCTATGTATTGGTCAATCTTGAAGCACTAACCCGCGAACTGGTTGTCAGCGAAGCCGACGGCAGCAACCCGCGCACCCTTGTCACCCAGGAAGATTTTGCCGACATGGACGCCCCATTCTTCTCGCCCGACAGCCAATGGCTCTATTTCAGCGCCGTGCCGCTGCCGCAGTCAAGCTGGTGGGACAGGTTGTTGGGGGTGGAGGCCGCCGCAGCCCACGCTGTTCCCTCCGACTGGTGGCGCATCCCCGTGGGCGGTGGCTCCCCGGAACAAATCAGCCACATCAACGAAGCCGGGCTGTACGGCGGCTTTGCACCCGATGGCACCCAAATCGCCTTTGCCAGCCAAACCGGCCTCTATACCATGAACCCCGACGGCAGCAACCTGCAAAAACGGCTGGAAACCTCGGCCGGGGTTATGCTCACCTGGATTCCATGATGGGTGTATTTCACTTTTGGGGCAAAAGGAAGAAAATAAGGGCATAATCAATCATGAGGTATGCCCGATGAAAAACACGAGAGGAACTGAGGAGGAACTGAGGCAGAAATCAAGCCTGATAGAGAGTATCCTGGACTGGTATGAGGCCAACGAAAATCCCACCATGAGCCAGATTGAAGCGCATATTGAGCATCAGAGAAGGGGTCAAGAAACAGCTCAGCAACTTATCCAGGCTCAAGAAGCTGTTCGCCCACCTACAGCCCCTGGCCCCAAGGTGCCAGCAAGCCATGCGTGCTAAAGGGAACAAAAGAAGCGGATAGATGGATTCATCGGGACAATGGTCTCAACGAGCCTACTACTATTGCCCCACCTGCCAGGAGGGGCTTTTTCACCTGGATGAACAGCTTGAGCTAGAGGGCAAACATTGGAGTCCAGAATTGAGCAAACAGATGGTCTGGTTGAGTGATCAGCCCAAGTTTTGCCGAAGCGAGAGACGCCCGGCGTATTGGTCGGGTGGATGTGTCAGATGGTAGTGTCTGGCGAGAAGTGGCGAAATGGGGCGGATGTTGGCAACAACTGGAAGCGAGTGATAGAACAAGGCAAAGAGAGCCATGCAGCAGAAAGGCAACGGCAAGCCATGTCAGAGGCTGGCAACAAGGGGTGGCTATGGACGGAGCAACCATCTATATTCGTGATGAAGGCTGGAAGGAATTAAAGGGGTGTACCTTTGATATTGCATCGAGCCAACCAAAGATAAAGAAACAGGGCGGTGGCAAGACAAAGCCCATGCGGTGAACAATCAATACGTCGCTCGTCTGGGGCCAGAGCCATTCGGACAGATGGTGTGGGGAAGGCTGTCATGTGACTGGTCTGCACAGAAACGATTGTCTTGGGAGACGGTGCGGTCTGATATGGCATTTGGCCGACTATCACTTCGGTCAAAGCGCACATTGGGTCGATTGGTATCATGCAACAGAGCATTTGGCGACGGCAACGTGCTTTATGAACAGGATAAGACAGCACGGGAGGCATGGTATCAAGAGCAACAAAGTTGCCTCTTGCTGGAGAGGCAGCCGCTATCGCCGCCCATTTAGAAGCAAAGGCTACGGAAAAGCCACCGGCTGTAGCTGATGCCCTCGATGGAGAAGCGGGTTATTTTGCCAGCAATCAGACACGAATGGCATACCAAGCGCAACAACTGGTGGGTACCCGATTGGCAGTGGGATGGTGGAGAGTGGTTGCAAACAATTCAAGGCACGCTTTGATGAAGGCATGCGCTGGAGTCGCTCCGGGGCGGAGCGGCTTTTACCTATTCGAGCTACAGTGATGAGTCAAAGCTGATGCGGCTTGGGAGCGAGCTTATACTGCCCCTAAGCTGAAATGCTCCCTTCCATGATTACACGCTTGACACCCTTGAGCCACTTGGTATAATCCGCTTCACAATGCGGGCATGGTGAAAAGGTATCACAAATGCTTCCCAAGCATTTAGTACGGGTTCGATTCCCGTTGCCCGCTCTGAAAAAAACGGCCGTTTGTTCTCACAAACGGCCGTTTTCTGTTAAAAACCATCCTTCGTATTGAGCTGCGCCAGCCACTCCCCCAGCCACGCCATCGCATCCTCAAACCTTGTCACCGGCAGCATTTTGTACCCCGTGATGTCATACCGCCGGTACAGTTCCCCATACACCCCGCCATATTCATTGCGCCGCGTCTGCTTACTCAATGCCATCGCCACCGCCTTCACCGCCTGCGAAAGCTGGCTGGCCTGGCTCTCGGTAATAAACCGTTCGGCGTTGCCAAGTTGCGCCTCAATAGATTCCAGCCGCTCCGAATGCTGCTGCAACTGGCGGGTGTGATCATCCAGTTCGGCACGCAGCAAAAGCTGGTTACGCGCCAGCCGCAAAACCGCCTGCGCCATCTTGTAGGCGTTGGCCTCTGGTGTGTCCTGCTCAAGCAGTGCCTCAAACGAGGGGTCTGTCGTCAAGCTCCCCTTTTGAAACGCCTCATACAGCACCCGGTAGCATTCCAACTGATACCGTATCAAACGCGCCTGCACCTCTGGCTTGACCCGGCTGGCCTGAATGCCAAACAGCCAGCCGTTCAGAAATTCCAGCGGCAAGCACAACATGCTGATTTGTCGCTCACGATTTTGTTCTATCCGTGTAACACGGACGTTACTCGCAATTTGGGACAGGACTGGATCGCGGTTGATGCGGTCATTTTGCCCCGTCCAGCTTACACCAAGCAGATCGCAAACGGGTCTGATGGGTACAAACACCCGCCCATCTTCCAGGCGAACGGCCGTTACCGTATCCTCATAAAACAACACTTGCCGCTGTTCAACCGGCACCAATGCTTGATCTGTCACCAGCTTCTACTCCTGAACCATTTGCCAACCAATGCCCTTGCCCACCCTGATTGCAATCCTATGCAAATGGCGGTATCTGTCAAGCGCAGCCCTATTTTGCCTGACACAACCCACCCAAACAAAAAACGGCCGTTTCCACCCTCATCATAAAACAATGAAAAGGGGAAAACGGCCGTTTTGCAAAGGCGATTCTGGGGGAGTTCCGGCGTTCGGCGTATTTGGAGGTGCCGCGCAAGAATGGGAAGTTTCAATCGCAGAGGCGATTCTGGGGGAGTTCCGGCTCGCGCTATTCGACTTCGATGGCAAAGACACAGGGATAGTTTCAATCGCAGAGGCGATTCTGGGGGAGTTCCGGCGGTGGCGTTGGCTGCCAGTGTGCCTAATGCCGTTCCAAAGTTTCAATCGCAGAGGCGATTCTGGGGGAGTTCCGGCCCGTGAATACAAAGCGGGTGGACGGACGGCGGCACGTTTCAATCGCAGAGGCGATTCTGGGGGAGTTCCGGCTGGGGCATTCCTGGCACACGGACTATCAGCACGCCTAAGTTTCAATCGCAGAGGCGATTCTGGGGGAGTTCCGGCCAACCGAAATCAAATTATGCAAGAGTGCATCATCGAGTTTCAATCGCAGAGGGAGGGTAGGACGGGAGATAACTGCCGTCGCGTTAAACGTAGTGGCCACTACGTTTAGTATAACATAGAGGGAAAAAAACGTGGTAGGACTAAAACTCCCGTCGCGTTTTTCGTGGTTGCCGCAACGATGCTTGCAAAAAAAGTCGCGTTTTTCGTAGTGGAAGATAACTCCCGTCGCGCTCAAAATAAGCAGTCTTTTACGCGCATTTCTTACCTTTTGTGAGCAAAATAGCTTAGAAAACGGCCGTTTTTCCTACCTTTTTGCCATGTGGTTCAGGCAAAGCCACAAAAATTTGATGTAACCAACAACCTGCACCTATCAACTTACCATTTTGCCAAACATTGTCGGTACAGGATAGCCACCAGCTTCAGAAAAAGAACCGTAGACAGCCAGTTTGGGATGCTCTTCTAACAGTTTCACCCCGTGGAAACGGGAGTCTATACTGTTGCAAATTTACGCCAACGACCGAAATTTTGCTAAGGCTTAGTTTCAATGGGGGGTGCCATTTTCCCGACTAATTTCACAAAACGCGACCAGAGATACGCTCTTTATCTCCCGTCCTACCCTCCAGAGGCGATTCTGGGGGAGTTCCGGCGCGGCAATCAACAACGATGTTGAGTTGTATCGGTACGTTTCAATCGCAGAGGCGATTCTGGGGGAGTTCCGGCGATGTTGCCGGTATGGAATTCAGGGTAGCTGCTGGTGTTTCAATCGCAGAGGCGATTCTGGGGGAGTTCCGGCTCATCGCCCGCCGCTGGTTCTTATGAGCGGCAGTTTCAATCACAGAGGCGATTCTGGGGAGTTCCGGCAGGAAGCCATAGCCCCTTTGCGATGCCACCATTTGTTTCAATCGCAGAGGCGATTCTGGGGGAGTTCCGCTCGGTTAATTCGTTCATTTAGTTGCCATATTGCACCAGTTTCAATCGCAGAGGCGATTCTGGGGGATTCAGCCACATCCATCCCCCAGGCCGCATTCGCATCCCCAATGTTTCAATCGCGAGGCGATTCTGGGGGAGTTCCGGCTTGACCCCAAGAATTCGATAAAGGGCTGATGTGTTTCAATCGCAGAGGCGATTCTGGGGAGTTCCGGCTTCGGTAGAGGTCGGGGAGAAGCGACCAGCAAGTTTCAATCGCAGAGGCGATTCTGGGGGGTTCCGGCTCTGTCTTTTTGTAGCAGTCAAAGAAATCGCTTTCAATCGCAGGCGATTCTGGGGGTTCAGCCACCAGTATTGATGATGCCATGACTGTTTGGCGGGCAATCGCAGAGGCGATTCTGGGGAGTTCCGCCAAGGCGCGTGATTTTGTCGTATTAAACGACCAGTTTCCGCAGAGGCGATTCTGGGGGAGTTCCGGCTGGCTATTTTGAATTTCGGGTAATACCAAGTAACGTTTCAATCGCAGAGGCGATTCTGGGGAGTTGACGTTGTAGGTACGCGGCGCATTAAATGGCGAAGTTGTTTTAATCGCAGAGGCGATTCTGGGGAGTTCCGGCGTAAATTACTTTGTTCTTCGCTCATTTCCATGTTAAGTTTCAATCGCAGAGGCGATTCTGGGGAGTTCCGGCATCCACCGTGGGCAATTTCGCCGTTTTTCTTGTAAAGTTTCACGCAGAGGCGATTCTGGGGAGTTCCGGCGACAAGAGGTTGAAGGCGATTAGAGATAAAATGTTTCAATCGCAGAGGCGATTCTGGGGGAGTTCCGGCTTCCGCGGCCGTTTGCTGGTGACGGTCGGAAAGTTTCAATCGCAGAGGCGATTCTGGGGAGTTCCGCATCGAGACTTTGACGAAAGGAAACGTGAGAATGTTTCAATCGCAGAGGCGATTCTGGGGAGTTCCGGCGTTTCATGGGTGGCGACTAATTCTCTACTTATCCAGTTTCAATCGCAGAGGCGATTCTGGGGAGTTCGGCACTGAGCCGAAACATGACTCAATCGTTCGACAATGTTTCAATCGCAGAGGCGATTCTGGGAGTTCAGCGCGTCAGTAACGTTTGTGGCAAAGAATAGCGGCTTGTTTCAATCGCAGAGGCGATTCTGGGAGTTCCGGCTGATATTTGCGGCAAGCCTGAGATTGGCGTCAGGTTTCAATCGCAGAGGCGATTCTGGGGGAGTTCCGGCGTTGTATTTGGGCAAGCAGGGGCAAAATGAGCGATAGTTTCAATCGCAGAGGCGATTCTGGGGGAGTTCCGGCGCTTACAACGCGGGCATAGCCTATCATCCGGCGTGTTTCAATCGCAGAGGCGATTCTGGGGGAGTTCCGCAACCGGCCAACGGCGACATATGGTTTCAATCGCAGAGGCGATTCTGGGAGTTCGGCTTTTTTCCGTAGTAATGGAAGAGGTTTCAATCGCAGAGGCGATTCTGGGGGAGTTCCGGCATGCCACCTGCACCAGCTGGAATGGGTTTCAATCGCAGAGGCGATTCTGGGGGATTCCGGCTTGAGGCAGCGCACCGCAACGCGCGATTTCAATCGCAGAGGCGATTCTGGGGGATTCCGGCTAAACACCGGTGCGGTGTAGGACCAGTTTCAATCGCAGAGGCGATTCTGGGGGAGTTCCGGCTTGCTGTTTTTGTTGGTTGCCATGTTTCAATCGCAGAGGCGATTCTGGGGGGTTCCGGCCTAGGTGGAACATATTTAGAATGTTTCAATCGCAGAGGCGATTCTGGGGAATTCCGGCTCTAAGCTATCGGGGTCTGGGGCGTGACCAAATAAGTTTCAATCGCAGAGGCGATTCTGGGGAGTTCCGGCTGGTGACGCTGACCGGCACTGTTTGTTTCAATCGCAGAGGCGATTCTGGGGGAGTTCCGGCCCGGCAATCAACAACGATGTTGGTCGCATCGGCACGTTTCAATCGCAGAGGCGATTCTGGGGGAGTTCCGGCGATGTTGCCGGTATGGAATTCGGGGTAGCTGCTGGTGTTTCAATCGCAGAGGCGATTCTGGGGGAGTTCCGGCCTAGACCAACTCCAAATCTGCTGAACGGCCGTTTCCGTTTCAATCGCAGAGGCGATTCTGGGGGAGTTCCGGCGTTGTCCACCTGTTCGAGCTAGGAAAGTCAGCTCTTGTTTCAATCGCAGAGGCGATTCTGGGGGAGTTCCGGCGCCGCGCTCGCAGCAACGGCCGTTTACTCCATTCCCCCTCATATTTTTTACCCATTGGGCAACTGTGTCCCCATTTGCCACCCTTTTGGCGGCCAAAACGGCCGTTTTTCCTCCACCGACTGCGGTCTGGCGAGTGGGACAATGGTCAGGGCGATAGTTTCGGTATGTGCCGCACATTTTGCGGGTTGTCAAGGTGCTTGCCCCCACATTTGGGGGATCATGGCTGCGAGTGCCTACGGCTAAGGAGCGGGGTGCTGCGCCGCTCGCGGTCACAATCAGGGTCGCTGTGGCACACAAGACAAGTATAGCGCATTTTCATGCGGTTGAACACTACCAATGCTGGCGGGCGGGAGTCTACGAACAAGTTGTCACTGAATCTCACGCAAAGGCACAAAGAAAAACGCTTTATCCTGGCGGCTTGGCGCCTTTGCGTGACCTTTTAATCATTTGCCCAACAACCCGTTCAGACCCCCTGGCAGTTTTACCGTTCTGACAACCTGCCCCATACCCATCGTGGTTTTGTAGCCAACGCCGGTGTAAAAGGCAAGGTCGGCCAGCAGGTTGAGATAGCTGGTCATGGTGGGGTTGGTGTCATCCAGCAGCTTGAAAACAACCTTGCCGCAAAAACCAACCTGCTTGCTCTTGCTGAATTGGTACATGTGGCTGGCAATATCGTGCCGGGCCACGGCCATGCCAAAGGCGGTGAACTGGCGCACGGCATCTTTGGTGTCGCTGCCGCTCAGCCTGTCCCAATAGCTGGCAAGCTCGCCAAACACAAGGGGCGGGTCGGGGAGGATGTGCATGTGGCGAAAACGGCCGTTACGCAAACTAAAGGCGGTGGGCGTGCAAAAGGTGAGGTCAATGGTGGTAGGGGGCTGGGAAACGGCCGTCCATTTGGCACCCAAAGCCGCCACGCTGCTGCTGCCCGCCAATGGGTGGCTGCCCTCGCTGCTCAAAATTTCGCTAACGGCAAACTGCATCCGCTCCAGCCGCAGAGCCGGCAGGGGGTGGCCTTCGAGGAAGTAGCGGATAAAGGTTTGGAACAGGGTGGGGTCCAGCAACGTGACGCGCAGCCAGCCGCTTTGCCCGGCTGCAATGGCAAGCTGCCCCCTGCGGCCGTGGCCGAACTCATACAGAGGGGAAAGGGTAAAGGGTTTACGGCCGTTTTTGTCATGCAGGGCCTCGGCCAAGGCGGGGTCTACCTGCTGGACAATGTTGAGAAAGGCGGCGTGGGCAAGATGACCTTGGGTACTGTGTAAACGGCCGTTGTGCTTCGCCGTCAACCGAATCATCAAAGCATAAAGATCGGGAGATTCATTCATAAAACTTGCCTTTTGTGCGCTGGCAGCAAAGATACAGTACCATCATTGGGCATGGTTCAAAAGCCCGAAAAGTTAGCCTGACACGCTGTAGGGTGATTTTGCAAATCGCCCAGAGAACGATTTGCAAAATCGTTCTACCATTTGTAAAGCTAACTTGAACCATGCCCGTAATTGTATGAAAGGCACGCCATTGCGCCAAAGCAGGGGCGCAGCAACCGGCACAGATACTGGCAACGCCACGTGCCTTTCTCCTCGGTTGCTTCGCCCTTATCTGTACCGGTTACGGTGTCTGAAGACAGGCGCGGCAGAATGTTATTTCGACGAGTCTTCGAGGAGAAATCCCACTCATCAGGCCGTTGCCAACGGGATTTCTCGGAGGACCTCGAAATGACATGTTTGCCCGTTTATTTTGTTAACCGCTAAAACCTGTTCACCCTGCCTCTTTCCGCGCGGCCTCGCCCCTACTTTTCGGCCGTTTGTCAGGAAAAATATGACAGACAATTTCCGTGACTAACCTTAAAATTTGGTGACAAAAGAATGGAGAGTGTTTGATACACGTTGGAATTCCCAACCAAGTCGTTTCCAAACTTTATAAACCACAAGCAAGTAGATAACGTATTGGTTCCCCGTTTGTCATAATCTGCTATGCTTTCGTTTACCATTTGGAAACTATGCAGGTTTTCAGCAACAGTGAGAAAAAAGGATTGTCATTCCCACGAATAGCGGATTCATAAGTTAATCGGGCCCCTATCATTCCGGGCGGCGTCTTCAGAGCGAGGAATCTTTCCCCTGAAGGAAGCAAAAAGATTCCTCGGAATATCTCGGAATGACATGGAAAAGCATAAGATATTTTCTGCCCATTGAATTGGTAAATCCACAAACGTGAGAGCAACGCCTGCATAGATATCCCGTTTGGACAAATCGTTTGACAAATATTTTGGAGGAACAGAATGGATTGGTTAAGTCTCATCATTGGCCTGCTGATCGGCTGGATTGTTGGTATGCTGATCGACTACTTTTACTGGCGTCCCCGGCGCATTTGCACCGAAGCAGAGAAAAATCTCACAGCTTCCCTGCGTGATGCCGAGGCAAACAATCAGGGACTGCAAACGCAGTTAGCCAATTTCCGCGTTAATGGCAAGCGTTTGGAAACGCTGGAGGCGGAGCTAAAGGGGAAGGAGCGTGAGCTTGCTGATGTTGCGGCAAGCCATGCGCTGCGGGCAGGAGAATTAGCCGCTTTATCTACCAGCCTGGACGGACGGCAAGGGGAGCTGGACAAGCTGATGCTGAACCTAAACGGCCGTAAAAGCAACCTCGACGACCTGGCCGCCAGCTACGCCGTCACCGAACAGCGGCTAACCGATTGGGAAGCCGACCTCCAGACCCGTGGCACCGAACTCGACGACCTCAACCTGCGCTATGACAACCGGGGGGCCGAATTGGCAACCCTGGCCGCCAGCCTCAACACCCGCCAAAGCGAGCTTGATGATTTGGCACTCAACTACAACGCCACCGAGCAGCGGCTGGGCGATTGGGAAGCCCGCCTCAATGCGCGTGAGGCAGAATTGGGCAATTTATCCCTCAGCCATGACAATCGCGGGGCAGAGTTGGCCGTTCTAGCAGCCAATCTGAATGGTCGCCAAAGTGAACTCGACGGCCTGAATCTGACGCACAACGCTACCCAACAGTGGCTGGGCAAGTGGGAAGCAGATTTGAATGCCCGCGAAGCCGAACTGGGTGATTTGTCCCTCAGCTACGACAACCGGGCGGCCGAATTGGCAGCGTTGTCGGCCAGTTTGGATGCCCGGCGTGGGGAACTGGATGATTTGTCGGCTGAACTTAACGGCCGTTCGCACCACCTCGCCACCCTGCAAGCCGATTTAGACGCTCGCGCCGCCGAACTGCCCGAACTGGAAGCCGCCCAAAGCCGCATTGCCGCCCTCGAAGCCGACCTCGCGGCCAGCCGCGCCGAATCAGAAACCCTGAACGCGCAATTGAGCAGCAGCCTGACGGCCAATGTCACAACTGCCGATGACGACGACGACGGCTTTAGCCTCGCCGGGCTGGGTGCCGGGCTGGCCGCTGCCGCCGGTGCCGTTGGCGGGGCCATCGCCGCCCTCTTTGATCGGGACGAAGCACCAGAAATTGAGCTGGATGACCCCAACATGGAAACAGGCACTATCATGCTGGCAGGCACCGGCCGCCCCAACACGGCGGTTGAGCTGCTGGTTAACAACAATGCGGTGGGGACAGCGGTTGTGGATGAAAACGGCCGTTGGTCACTGCCCACCGCCATCACCAACGCTGGCGACTATGAGGTAACGACGCGCTATCTTGACGACGACGGCGAACCGCAGGATGTGTCCGCCCCCTACTACCTGTTCCTGGCTGCCCCCCGCGAATGGGCCAAGCTGCGTACCCTGGATCCCGTTCTGGGTGCCTTTAGCCCCGTGGGTGATGGCATGGTTACGGGCAGCTTTAGCATGGCTGGCGAAGGTGAACCCGGCACCAGCGTTCATTTCTGGGTTGGTGAGAGCGAAATTGGCAAAACGGCCGTTTCCGACGACGGCACCTGGGCCTATCAAACCGAGATAACCGCCCCCAGCGGCACCCACGATGTCATTGCCCGCATGGTCAACAGCGACGGCCGTTCCCTCATGCGCTCCAAAGTGCGCCCCATTTACTTCGGCGCACCCGATGACCTCAAAATTGTGTGGGGCATCGGCCCCAAAATCGAGCAGTTGCTCAACGCCAAAGGCATCTACACCTTTGCCAAGCTGGCCGAAACCTCCTCTGAATTTATTGACCAACTGCTAGATGAAGCCGGCCCCCGCTTCCGCCTTTCCAACCACGAAGCATGGCCGGAACAAGCCCGCCTGGCCGCCGAAAGCGCCTGGGATGCCTTGAAGGAGTACCAGGAGAAGTTGGATTGGAGAAAGGGCGGTCTGCACGAGTAAACAGATATTGCGCTAACGCTTACAAAGAAGACACCATGGGCAATTGCCCATCACGAAGAATAAAAACAGGACGCAGATTTACCTGATTAAACAGATCAGGAAAATCAGGTAAATCAGCGTTCTGTTTACAAGGGAGAGATAAGGAAATGACGGATCCCTGCACCATCGAAGAAGCTGTCGAACCTGAAGACGTTCGACGCCATGATATGTTCAAATGGAGCGTGCTGGCTGTGTTGCTGGCACTCTTACTCATCACCTGGCTGCTGCAACGCTGTAGCGGAGCCACCACACCCACCTTGACGCTGCCCGATGGCAATGTGCAAACGGGCGAGATACAGCTAAACGGCACCGGCGAACCCGGTTCCACCATTGAAATTTTGCAAGATGGCAGCCCCATCGGCACTGCCACCGTTGGCGAAAACGGCATCTGGGGCTACAGTACCGACATTGCCCAGGCGGGTGAGTATGCGTTTGTGGCACGCAGCCTCAGCAGCAGCGGCAGCGAACAAGGGCGTTCGGCCGCGCAAACGCTGCGCGTGCGCGAAGCCGATATTGCCACACCTACGCTGAATCTGCCGGGAACGGCCGTTGGTTTGGGCGCACTCACCCTGGCTGGCACTGGCACCCCCGGCACCGTCGTCGAAATCTTCCGCAACGGCGTTTCCCTCGGTACCACCGAAGTTGGGGCAAACGGCAGTTGGTCGTTTGACGTAGATATGCCCAACGCTGGCGACTACGACTTCTCCGTGAAGGCACTCAACGCCGCTGGCGACGTGGTAGCCGAATCCGCCGCGCAAACGCTCACCGTCAACGCCCCGGAAATAGCCCTGCCCACCTTCAACCTGCCGGAACTGCCCACCGTTGGCCCATTCACCCTCACCGGCACCGGAACCCCCGGCTCCGTCATCGAAATCGTCCGCAACGGTGTTTCGCTTGGCACCACCACCGTTGGCCCTGATGGCAACTGGTCGTTTGACCTCGACCTGCCCGATTTTGGCGATTATGATTTCACGCTCAATACGCTTGACGGCAGCGGCAACGTGCTGGGCAGCGTAGATTTGCCCACCGTCAGCCTGAGCGCCCCGGAAATTGCCCTGCCCACTTTCAACCTGCCCGAACTGCCAACGGTTGGCCCCTTCACCCTCACCGGTACCGGCACGCCCGGCTCCGTCATCGAAATCGTCCGCAATGGCGTTTCGCTCGGCACCACCACCGTTGGCCCCGATGGCAACTGGTCGTTTGACCTCGACCTGCCCGACGCTGGCGACTACGATCTCACGCTCAACACGCTCGATGGCAGTGGCAACGTGCTGGGCAGTGTGGCACTACCGCGCTTTACGGTAGCGGCACCAACCGTCAACTTTGAGGCACCGGAATTTGGCCCGTTTGCCCTGGGTGATGGTGGGTTGCCAACGGGTCGGCTGCGGCTAAACGGCCGTTCCAACCCCAACGCCACCATCGAAATCTATGCCGGTGACGAACTCATTGGCACCACCACCGCCGACGCCGACGGCAACTGGTCGTTCGACAGCGACATGAGCCTCGCAAGCGGCAACTATCCGCTCACGGCTCGCGTGGTTGGCCCCGACGGCACCGTTTTGGCTGAATCTGACCCGTTTGATCTGGCAATACCGGCCGTTGTCGCCGTTGCCAAGCCCACCCTTACCGCCCGTTCCGGCGGCGTGCGCTCCGATGAAACGGTTGAGCTGACCGGCACCGCCGAACCCAACAGCACCGTTGAAATTGTGGTGAATGGGGAAGTTATTGGCACGGCTACAGCTGGGGCTGGCGGCAACTGGAGCTTTAGCACCCAACTGCCAGCAGGCAACCATACCATCATCGCCCGCACCACAGTCACCGATGCCGATGGCGCCAGCGGCACGGCTGAATCAGCTCCGCTGGCTCTGGTTGTGACCGACGCCGACAACGCCGGCACTTTGCGGGTTGTTTATGATGCCAATGCCGCAGCGGCCGGCACCGGCACAGGAACCAGCAGCAGCAACGTCACCACGCTGGTCAGCCAGCTTCCCACCGTCGAGCTGATTCTCGACGCTTCCTGGAGCATGGTTGACCTGCTTGGCGGCGTACCGCGCATTGACATTGCCCGCGACACTATGAACGGCATCGTCAACAACGTCATCCCCAACGGCTCCCCCGTCGCCATGCGTGCCTATGGCAACATCGAAGGCAACCTGGCCTGCCGCACCGACCTAATGGTGCCGCTTGCGCCACTGGATCGGGAGGCGATGAGTGCGGCCATTGCTAACGTTGAGCCACAATTTAACGCCAACACCGCCATTGCCGCCTCGCTCGATCAAGTTCCCAACGATATGGCCGACGCGGAAGGCAAAGTAATTGTGGTGCTGCTGACCGATGGGCAGGAAACGTGTAACGGCGACCCAGCAGCCTCTATCCAGGGGTTGATTGACCAGGGGTTTGACGTGCGCGTGGACATCGTGGGGCTGGACATTGCCGACCCGGCACTGCAAGCGGAATTCCGCCGCTGGGCCGACATTGGTGGCGGGCAGTATTACAATGCTGCTGATGCCGATGGGCTGGTTAGTGCCATGTCGCGCTCGCTGGGCATCACCTATCTGGTGCAGGATGAGACTGGCAACGGTGTGGCAGTGGGCATCATTGGTGGTGATGAGCTGACCCTGCCGCCCGGTACCTACACCATCAACATTCTGTCGGCTCCCGATATTGCCATCGAGCCTGTAACGATCACGACCGGCGACGCGATTGAAGTAACGATTGATTAAATGCAAGTTCAGAAGTTCAACTTCTGGCAGAAGTTCAACTTCTGGCAGAAGTTGAACTTCTAAATCAGAAATTGTTTACGGGGAAGTGTCAACCGTGGTTGACACTTCCCTTTTTTGTCGCTATCTGCCCTCCACAAATCCCCTATTGACAAAAGGTACAACTGATCAATAATGCTGGCTCTGGGAGCTTTTCCCAAATTTATCAATCGTTTCAGTTTTGGAGAAAACCATGATCTTCTCACTACGTCGTTTTCAATTTCTTGGTTTGTTGATTTTGTTGCTGGCTTTGGCTGCCTGTGGTGGAGATGAGCCGGCCGAAACGGCCGTTTTGCCCACCGCCATTCCCCCCACCAGCACCACCGAACCAACGGCCACCCACACGGCCACACCGGAACCAACGGCTACCAATACAGCCACGCCCGAACCCACCGCCACCAATACCCCGGAACCAACGGCCACGCACACGGCCACACCAGAGCCTACGGATACGCCGGAGCCAACCGCCACAGCAACGGATACGCCTGCCCCAACGGCCGTTCCTGCCACGGCAACGGCCGTTCCCGCCAGCACCACCGACAGCAACGCTGACAACAGCGGTGGCGAAGGGGATGGCAGCGGCGGCGAGAATGAAACGCCCGATTCCATCACCCTGTACTACATCTCCAACCCCAGCGACATTCTTGGCACTTTCCCCGTGCAGCCCTTTGATGCCGATGCCATTCGCAGTGATTTGTACGGAATGCAGCAGGCGCTCAACACCATGCGGAGCAATCTGGATGGAGCCAAGGCCGGGGATGCTGCTGCCTGCGCCGCCTATGTGCAGGGATACAACAACATTCTTTACGGCACCCGTTTCTTTGACGAAGTGCCAGCCAATTGGGAAGATATTGATTCCCTCTACGTGCTGCTCTTCATCTACTCGCTGGATCGCACCCGCCCCGCCTATATTTCTTGCGCCGATTCCGGGCGCATTGATGATTTTAACTACAGTCTGGCCTACACAACCATCAACGAAACGCTGGAAGTGCTGAACCCAACGGTACAAAGCGCGGCCGGCCGGTAAAAACGGCCGTTATTTGTAAAAAAGGTAACTGTTCAGGTCTATCACCAATAAACGAGTTTTTGGTCAAAACCTGTCATTTCGACGAGTCTTCGAGGAGAAATCCCGCTCACTTTGCCGACAGGAATGGGATTTCTCGGAGGACCTCGAAATGACACCTGTATGGTCACAAAAAAAGAAGTGTCAACCGTGGTTGACACTTCTTTTTTTTCGCTGTTTCACGTGAAACAGTGTAGGAACGCAAAATTGTGCGTCTCTACGTTTTTATTCAATCACAAACGGGGTGCTGGATGAGCGACCCCAGATGGTCAAATCATACATGGCATACGCCTCGGCAGGCATGGCGGTGAAGCTGCCGCTGTGCAGGGCGCGGGCGACATAGGTAAAGGTGTGGGGGCCACTGTTCATTTCGGTGATGAAGAACGTCACGCGATCACGATGCACCTCTTTGTAGTTGTAGCCAAACTGCTGCCAACGGTACTCTGGCTCTTGATCATACAAACCAACGCGGCTGCTTGTGTTGAGCTTCTCGTTGAGTGGCTCCAAACCGCCGGGCAGTTGGTCTTCCACCAGCATGTAGGCGGCGTTTTGCGGCATGGTGACGCGAAGCTGTACGCGCACAAGCTGGCCGGGATGAACGGCCGTTAACACCTTCCCCGTCACCACATCCAGATACGCCCGCTCGATCTTCACCCCTCCCGCCGCCGCAATTTCCGTTTGCGCCAGGTAAACGCGGTGGTTGAGGGTGAGGTACAAACGGCCGTTTACCCCCTCACCCTGCCGCACCACCAGCCGATTCGCCCCCGCTGGCAGTTGCTCCGCCGGGATTTCCAGGCTAACCGAGGGCTGCCCCGGCCCCAGCGTGCCAGAGAAAAGCGGCTCATCGTTGAGCAGCACCGTGTAGGGGGTGGCGCCATTTTCGGCAAAGCTGGTCGCCAGCAAATGGTCAGTAAGCCCCAGAATGGCAAATGAGGTTTCGTTGGTCGTTCCCCATCCCTGCGCCCGCCGCTGCCCCATCAGCCAGCGCACGGCGGCCGTTTCGGTGGCCGTGCTGGGGCGCATTTGCGCCAGGGCAGAGACGACCAAGGCGGTGGTTCGCACGTCGGAAGCCATTGTTTTGCTGGTGTATTCGCCATCGTGGTTGGCTCCAGACCAGTGGGTGAGGTTGTTGGCAGAAACGGCCGTTTCCACCACCCCATCCAGCAACGTCTGCGCCTTCACCGTTTCCCCCTGCGCGTGAAGCGCCAAGGCCAGCGCCGTTTTGCCAAAGGTATCAAGCTGGTTTACATCCCGTTCATACGCCCGCAGGGTCGCTTGCTCATTGGCGTGACCAGCCAGCGACAGGCTGTAGAGGGCAAAAGCTCGAACACGCTGATCTGTTTGGGGCAAGGCATCGTTGAGCCACGCCGCCCCGCGTTCCAGCACCACCGGGTCAATTTCATGCCCGGCATCGTCAATCAGGGCCAGCCCAAACAGCACCCAGGCCGTTTGGTACGCATCGGTACGGTCGTCAAACCACCACCCCCAGCCGCCGTCATTGTGCTGGAAGCCGTAGAGCCGCTGCACGCTGGCGTTGATTTTGGCCTCTAGTTCGGGGTCGCGGGAGCCAATGCCAAGCTGGAAGAAGGCACGGCTGACGACGGCGGTGGGCAGGGCGCGGCTCATCGTTTGCTCCACGCAGCCATAGGGGTAGCCCGTCAAGTAGTCCAGCCCTTCGGTCATTGAGCCAGCAATAGAGCGACTGAGTTCGATTTTGACGCTGCCCTGGGGCAGGGCGTTGGCGGGCTGGGTGAGCGTCGTTGCCCATTCTCCCTGAAAATCGGCAATGTGGGTGGCGACATCGGGGATGGCTAACGGCCGTATTTCCAGCGGCAGGGCGATGGCATCTACAAGCTGGCCGTCAATGCGGGCGTTGAACTGGAGGGTGGTGCTGCCAGCCGTATCAGCGACAACGCTCCAACCCACGATTTGGCGTTCGCCGGGGGGAATGGTAATAGATTGGGCGTTGGTTTGGGGGAAGGAGAAATGGGGCGAAACGGCCGTTTCCTGCACCTCCACCACAATCGTTTGCGCCACATCGCTGAAATTTTGCACCAGCGTCGAAAGCTGCATTTGATCACCGGCCGTTAACCCCTGCGGCAAGATGGGCTGAATCACCACGTCTTGCTTTGTCTGCACGTTGATGATCGCTTCGCCAACCTGGGTGTCGGTGGTGGTGGCAACGGCCGTTAAGCGCCAGCTTGTCAGCGAATCGGGCATCGTCACCGTCACCGTCGCCTCACCGTTGTAGTCGGTGTGGAGAACGGGGAACCAGGCGGCCGTATCGGGGAAGTCGGTGCGCGGGCTGCCTTCCTCATAGCCGCCACCGCCACCGCCCCCCATGCCGCCGTCGTTCAGATAACGCTGGGGAGCCATCGCATCAAATGTGTTCACGGCATTGCTTCGTTCGTAATAAAATGAATCGTAAATGGGGCCGTTGAACAGGTCGCTGAGGGCAAAGATCGCCTCATCTACCAGAGCCAGCGACACCTCGGCGGAAACGGGAACACCGGCGGGGTTGGTCACGCGCACGGTAAAGCTGGCTTCTTCGCCGGGTGCATAGGCTGGTTTATCGGCCGTTAGCGTCACCTGAAGCTGTTTGTCCCGCGCTGGCACCAGCATATTGACCGTTGCCCGCCACAAGCGGCTGTCGGGCAGGGAGTTGTACTGCTGGCTAAAGTTGGTTGTGTCCTGCGCCTCCCAGGCACTGACGGAGATATAGATGTTGGGCGTGTCGTCGCGCTGCACCGGGATTTCGACGATGGTCAGCGGCGGGGTCAGCGTTACAAGCTGCTCGCGGTGGACAGTTGCCCGTTCCAGAGTGATGAGGGCGGGGCCAGCAATGGAGGATTCGATCATGAGCCTGGCAACGTCGCCGGGGGCATAACTTTCCCGATCCAAGGTGACAGAGAGCTTTTCACCGCTGCGCTGGTTCCAGCTTTCGGTTTGGCCCCTGTAAACATAGCGATAGGTTTGGGCGGTGATGGTGTTGCCCAGCCCATCTCCGCCCGTTACCTCAATCTGATAGAAACCGGGGGAGGGAATGGCAATTCGGGAGGTAGCACGGCCATCGGGGGTCGTGGTCAGGACTGAAGTTGTGACACGATTGCTGTAATCACCGGTGCTGCTGCTATAGCTGTGGACGACCAGGTTGAGGTGACGGCCGTTTACCGGTTCCCCCGTAATGGTTTGCACCTGGGCAGTGATGGCGATAGGTTCATTGGGAGCAAAGGCGGCGTATTCACGATTGAGGGTGATACGCTCGGCGGTTTTGGCGAGGTGGACAATGGTTGTGGCGCTGACCGTTTGGTGGCTGCCATCATCCACGGTGGCTTCCAAGGCCACAGGGATTGGCTGCCAGTTGCCTTCCCAATCGTTGTTGTAGAAGCTGTCTTTGAAAGCGTTAGTAGGAAAGGTGATGGTTAAACGGCCGTTTTCATCCGTCATGCCGCGCAGGGGAGAGCCATAATCCGGCCCCCAGTAATAGGGGTCGCCGCCGTAATATTCCCAATCATAATTTTCGTAAAGACGGAAGGTTTTGATCGTCACCGCTGCGTTGGGGACGGGTTCGCCCAAAAAGTAGCGGCTGTCCACCGTCAAAACAATAGGCTGCCCGGCAACCTGCTGGCTGTGGTCGGCCGTCAAGGTCACTTCATAGTCGGGTTTGTGGTACTCCTCCACCTTGAACTGCTGCACATGCCGTTCTGAGCCAATGACGACTTCCAGCCTGTAGGTTCCCAGCATGGCGCCGTCGGCCAGGGCAAATTGGCCGTTGATGGTGCCAAAATGGTTGGTTTGCAGGGTGCTGGTTTGCACGGTGTTGTTGCGGGCATCCCGAATGGTGGCAGTAACGGCCGTTCCTGCGGGCCACAGCGACAGTTCGGCATCGTCGTCAAGGCGCAGGATGGCTTTGTAGAAGACGGTTTGGCCGGGCTGGTAGATGGGGCGGTCGGTGTAAAGGTGGGCGGCACTGGTTTTAACGGCCGTTTCCGTTCCCCACCAGCCATACCAACCGCCGCCCGACCGCCACGCATTGTCCAAACCCATTGCCGCCAGTTCGCCATTGACATTGGCAACGGCAAAAGAAGCCACGTCGGTAGTGGGGAAACGGGCAACCCCCGCCTCGTTGGTCACAGCTTCGGCCAGCGGCTGCCCTTTCTCGTTGTAGAGCGTCACGGTGGCGTTGGGCTGGGGGTCGCCGTTGATACCACTGACCCACGCCAGCATTTGCCCCTGCCCGTCTTTTACCATGACGGCGTAGTTGCTGACGAGGACAAAAAGCTGGTCATTCAGCGTGCCGGGTTTGAAGCTGAGAAGATAAAAACCGGGGGCAACATTGGGGGGCAGCAGCAGCTCCTGGGTGCCGGAAACGGCCGTTACAGACCATTCTGCCGCCAGTGGCAAATCAGCGGTGTCAAGGTGCTCCATATCTTCGCTATACCAGCCGACGGCGCCTGAGAAGCCAGTGCCGTACCGTTCCATCCATTGGGGCAGGGTGAGTTGGTGGAGAACGGCCGTTAATTCACCCGGTTTGGAAACAAACTGGAGCGCCCGCCGCCCGTTGGCCGCCACAAGCTGCACATGCGCCCCATAGCCAAAGCTCACGTTGGGCTGTACGCGACTTGTTTGGAAACGGTGTTCGTAGGTGTCGGCAAACAGAGGCTGGCCGTTTGCCGAGAGGGCATCTGTGCCAATGGTGACACGATATTCACGGTAGGTTTGTAGCAAGCCCTCGTCAGGGTGGAATGTAACTGTTTCCTGGTTCCAAACAAAGGTGCCTGCGGTGGCTGGGGAGATGGTGAGGGCCGCTTCAATGGAGGCGTGGTCAACGGGGCGGTCAAAGGTAATGGTAATATCGCTTAGGGGGTTTTCGTCAAATCCGCCGGGGGTGATGGCAAGAACGGCCGTTGGTACGTGCAGGGTGCGGGTGTTGGGGGCGGCCATGGGCGTGCCGTCGGCCTGTTCCACAGCGTTGGCAAAGGCGACGGTAAAGGAACCGGGGGCAAAGGTGCCAGCATCGGGCAGGAAAGAAACGGCCGTTTTGTCTGCATTCCACACCCACCTGCCCGCGATCTCCGGCGATAGCTGCAGCACGGATTCAACCTGACGGTGGTTCATGGGATAGTTGAACGTCAGGTCAAGCTGGTGGCCTTTGCCGGGGAAGCGGGTGATTTCGGCTTTGGCAACGGGGTCGGCAAGCTGGTAACGCCAAACGGCATCGTTTTTGAGGGGGATGTTGGTGGTGGAAACGGCCGTTTTTGCCAGGCGAAACTCATAAATCGGCGCAAACGCCAGCGGCTCCGCCAGCGTAATCGTTAAATGGTCATCCGCCAGCCAGTTGATGGCAAAGGGAACGGCAGGGACAAGCGACAACGCCGTTTCCACCGATTCGCGCACCATGGGGGTGTCAAAACGAACGTCAATGACGGGCTGCCGGTCGGTGATGCGCGTTTCGGTTGGGGTGTGGCGCACAACGGGAGCCGCCGCATGGTGTAGCCGCCAGCGCTGTGGCTGCTCAAACATTTTGCCATCGGCACTTTTTAGCCCAACGTGGAGCGAAACTGTGCTAACCTGCCCTGGAAAGCCTCTGGTGGGTGTGAAGGTGAAGCTGGTGAAGTCGTCGTTCCAAGCCACTTCGCCCGGCGCAGAGGGAGAAATCAGCAGCGGCATTTTGAGGTTGCCGGGGGCCATGGGCTGGTTGAATTGAATGGTGATGGGGGCAGAAACAGGGTAATTGCCCAAAGGGAAGGTTTCGACGAAGGTGGCGGTGAGGGTTTCGGGGACGGGGGTGTGGGTGGGCTGCAGGGTGGGGGTAGGAACGGCCGTTTCTGTCACCATCCCTTCACCCGTGGGCGTAGGTAGATTTTCCAGGGCGGGGCCAGTGGAGCCACCGCAGGCAATGGGTTGCAGGGTTAAAAGAAGCAAGGGGATAAAAAGTAAAACAGCAGCGAACTTTCTCATGATGGTTCTCCCGACGCAGACAAACGCGCCAAAGCTGGCAATCTGCGTCTCGATTGATCTCTTTCGGGTCGGCTCGGTTGTGCTAACGAGATGAGGGTAGTGTAGGGGAAAACGGCCGTTTGCCGCTCAACGTGAAACGGGTGAGAAAGCTACGGAATGGATATGAAAAGCGTAGGACAAGTTTGCAAACTTGTCCTACACCGTTGGCTCCATCGCTCTTGGCTCCACTTTTTGGATGATTTCATCATGCGTTGGGAGCGTTTTTAAATCATACATCGCCTGTAAATTAAGCCACGAAACAGGATCGCCGCCAAAATATCGGGCGAGGCGAGCAGCCGTATCGGCCGTGATTGAACGACGCTCCTTGACAATCTCATGGATACGGGTTGCCGGCACGCCCAGTGCCATAGCCAGGGCGTTGACGCTCATCTCTAACGGAAGCAAAAAATCTTCGCGCAAAATTTCCCCTGGGTGAACAGGGCGCATACGGTTTATGAGTCGAATCATCTTGGCTATCCGATTTCCAGAAACACTTCAGGATGTTGCTCTGCGATACGTAATAGTGATTTCGCTGGCCCGCTCGGTTTCCTGCGATCTTGCTCCCAATCCTGTATGGTACGAACGCTTACACCCATCAATTCAGCAAATGCTGTTTGTGACAAATTTAATTGAGACCGAATTGCTTTTGGATGTGATGGTTCATTTAGTTGCCGTGTCACAAGCTTTACTTTCCCTTCCTTGAAAGCTTTGACTTCTTGAATTCCTTCTAATATCTCCTGACCAATATTCCGCTCAAACATTTTTAATCTCCTCGGCAATTTGTTTCAATATGTGCGCCGCTATTGTGTCCTGTTCTCCTTTGCCGTATATTGTGAGCAACCAAATTTCATCTTCGCTCACTTTCCAAAAATAGATGATTCGAACACCACCGCTTTTTCCCTTCCCTTTTGCAGCCCAGCGTAGTTTTCTTACGCCGCCAGACCCGCGAACAATATTTCCGCTATCAGGATAACGCAACAAATAGATTTGCAAACCAAGATATTCTTCTTCGCTCAAATAATCATAAATTAAACGGGTGAACAACGATGTTTCGATGAATTCCATGGTTCCATTATACGGCATGGCCGTATGCTCATCAAGATGCAGCTTTGTGCAAATTCAGCGACCGAACAAATAAGGATTGATACACGGCGATAAAGCAAGGCCGCAACATACCACGCGCAAAGCCCCCACATTATCCTTGTCAAACTGAGCCGAAAAAAGCTACGATTCTGCACGGTTCAGAGGCAGTTATCTTTTCAAGAAAGGGTGGAGAGGGGCAAAACGGCCGTTTTCTCCTCCACCATCCCCGGATAATACAGCGCCACCCCGTGCTGCCCCAGCGCGTGGATGCGCTCCAGCTCCAGCAGCCGCTGCACCTCGGCATCGGAAAAGCGGCTGATGACCTGCTGCAGGCGGGAAAGTGCCTGCACCTCGTTTTCCGTTTGCAGGCGACGCTCCTCCGCTGCTTCCAACGCTTTTCGCACCGGTGCGGGCAGATCAATCGCCCCAATCATCACCCGCGACACCTCAAAGCCGGAGTCGGCCAGCCGCTCGGCCAAACATTGGCGCAGCTCACGCTCCAGCCGCTTGTGGCTGCCAGAGCGCACCAACTGCTCCACGGTGTAATCGCCCAGCACGTGCTGGAGGCAGTTGCCCATGTGCTTTGTCACCACCGAGGCCGCTTTGGTGGGCAGCGAACGCGCCAGTTTGGCCTGTTTGTCGGCGGCAATGCGAAACGGGTTGAGGGTGTAGGAAACGGTCCAGGTGACATTGAGGGCAATGCCGCCGCTGGTTTGCACCCCACTGGTGCGGTCGCTGGCGGAGCCGGAGGTGAGGGGAATGGTGGCCTGCACCTGTTCCACAAAGGGTGCCAGCCGGTGGCGACCGCTGGGGAGAAAGCGGGCAAACTGTTTTTTGCGGGTGTTGTAGACGATGCCCACTTCAAGTTCGGGGATTTGAACATGGCCCCACACGGCCAGCACCCACCAGGCGGCGAGCAGGCAGAGGGGAAGGGTGAGGAGAAGAACGGCCGTTACACCCCATTGCCAGCCAGCAAACATAAAAAGCAAACCGGTTGCTATCGCTATCTTTTGCATGATAATGCTCCTTGGGTAAAAATGACGCCAAACGGATAGACACATTCGTTTGGCTCCCTGCTCTTTTAGTGTTTGTTTTACACTTATCAACAAGCGAGATTATAGTGTTGTTTTTACACTTTGTCAACAAGCAACACAATTGCGTAGGGCAAGTTTGCAAACTTGCCCTACAGCGTGGTTCAAAACCGCAAAAAAGGGCCAAAGCCTGAAATATTTTTTATGAGCTACTCACAAAAAATTGCTGGCTAGAACATTTGATCTTTCGGATAGACCTGAGTTTGCACAAAGAAAACGAGGTTCGTAATGATACCCTTATTGCACACTGGTGACTACCGCATTTTTGTTGGGGCATTCCCCGGCGGGGCATTGGCCGATGAAATTCAGGCGGTGCGGACGCGATATGATGCCAAGACGGCGCGGATTACGCCGCCGCATGTGACGCTGGCGGGGACATATTGGCGGGTGGGGGAGGGGGTTTTGGGGAGCGAAACGGCCGTTATCAATCATCTCCACACCATTTGTGGGCAAATACGGCCGTTTTCGCTCGTTTTGGGCGGCATTCGCACCTTTGGCTGGCGCGTGGCCTATTTGGACGTGGAGCCGACAGAAGAAATCCGAACGGTGCGAAGAACGCTTATTCAATTTTTAGGTCAGGACAAGCACCGGCAGTTTAATGCCCATTTGACGCTGGCGATGCGGCTGAAAAAGGATGAAATGCAAAAGACGGTGGGGGAGCTGCAACAGACGGAGTGGGAAAACGGCCGTTTTGTGGCCCCCATCACCCATTTGCAGCTGATGCAGCGGGGTGGCAATGACCCGGCGTGGCGGGAAATCGGCCGTTTTGCATTGGGAGGGGATTTTTAGACAGGATTCACAGGATTTACAGGATTTTGGGCTGCTGATGGGGCGCAACCTGATCAAACCTAATGGGCTTGTTTGAAATGGTGTCAGTTTTGCATTGGGAGGGGATTTTTAGACAGGACTCACAGGATTTACAGGATTTTGGGCTGCTGATGGGGCGCAACCTGGTCAAACCCAATGGGCTTGTTTTGAAACAGTGCAATTTCTGCGCCCTCAGCACTTAACGACACCAATCCTTAATCCTGTCAATCCTGTCAATCCTGTCAAAACTTCCTCACCGCACCCGGTCAATGGCGCGAAGGGACTCACCCTCTACGGTGCGGGGGCGGCGGCGCTGGTTGATGATGAAGATGCCCGCGACAATGAGCAGGGCGCCCCACAACATGCCGACGGTAAAGGTTTCGCCGAGCAGCAAGATGCCGCCGATGTTGGTGATGATGGGGACGACGTAGGCGGTCATGGCGGAGGCGGTGGCGCCAAACCGCTTGATGATATAGAAGGCGAGCATCATGCCGCCAAAGGTTCCCATGAGGGAGGCGTAGCCGAGGGCACCATAGCCGGTGGGGGTAACGGCCGTTAAATCGAACCCAACAAACAGCAGCGACAGCGGCATCACAGTCAGGGCAGCAGCGGTCATACGAATGCTGGCAACATCAAACGCATCGAATGTTTTCATGTATTTGCGGGCATAGATGGTGGAGCCGCTACCGAGGAAAATGGAGGTGAACATGAGGATGTAGCCGAGCGGGTTGGCTGTGGCAACATCGGTCAGCCCAGTTTCACCGCGCACGGTCAGCAGGGCGGTGCCGCTGAGGGCAAGGGCGATGCCAATGAGTTTACGGCTGTTGAGCTTTTCATCACCAAGCAGAAAGTGAGCCATGAGAACGGTGATAGCTGGGCCGGTGGTAATGAGAATGGAGGCCATGCCGCTGGAAATGTAGGTGAGGGCGGTGACGATGGCGGTCATGGGAACGGCCGTTCCGAATACCCCCAGCAGCAGCGCATGTTTCCACACCTTGCGGTCACGTGACCAGGCGCGATTGACGGAAAATTGGTAGATGGTGGCGTGAGCCAGGGCGGCCAGCGTTAGACGCAGACCAATGTAGGTGGCGGGGGCAAATTGGCCGACGCTGAAGCGCGAAGCGACCAGAGTGGAGCCGTACATAAAGCCAAGTACGACGATATAGGGCAATGCTTGTGATGTCATAAAATCCTCGTTAGATGGTTGTCTAATGGGGATTATAGCGGAGTTTGGAGATTGGGGGATTGGAGATTAGAGATTGGAGATTAAATTAATCTCCAATCTCCAATCTCAGCGTCATAGGCTCTTGAATCTTCGCTCTTTTTGCGGGAAGCGAAAGAGGGTGTAGCTGACGATCAGGATAATGGTGAGCAGGAAAGTGACGGCGGCAGTGTGCTGGGCGTTTGCGGGCTGGGCAAGGGTTTGGGCGAGGTGGGAAAGAACGGCCGTTGGCCGCAACAGCATGTCCCAACTGTTCCAGCGCCAGAAGCGACCCATGTAGACACCAAAGCTGCTAAGGGTAAGAGTGGTGAGGACGAAAAGCCAGCCGGAAAAACGGCCGTTTTTCCCCGCCACCAGCCGATGGAGCCAGTCGAGCGACAGCAGCCCCACGTATAATCCGGCCAGCGCGAAGGCAAGCAGCAGCAGGAAATCAAACCAGAGTGGTACATTGCCACGCTGCCGCAGGTGAACAAAGTCGGTGAGGATGTAGGGAGCGTTGGGGAAGAAAAGGAGCCAGAGGGTGGTGAAGAGGAGGGAAAACGGCCGTTTTTCCCACCAACGCCACGCCAGAGCCGCAAACAGCAGCGGCAGCCACGCCAAAAACAAATTCCACACCATAAAATGGAAAGACGCTTTGCCAACGACTAGCCAGCGACCTGCCAACAGCAGCACCGCCAGCAATGATCCGGCCGCTCCCCAAAGAACCAATTTAATTTCGTTTTGTTTGTGTAGCATGATGAATGTGCATTGAGGGATTAGGTTCTGGTAACATTTCAGAATTTGAACCGCAGAGAGCGCGGAGAAAAAAGAAAACAGGGTGAATCTCTGCCGTCTTTGCGTCCTCTGTGGTGAAATCTGTTTCTTTTTACCCAAAGTCAACACAACCTAGCCTTTCAGCCCGTACCCCCTAATTGACCCATTTTTTGCAGGCCGGAACGGACAACCCAACCGGCATAAGCTCCGATGAAGGCAATAACAACGGCCACAATGGGACCAGAACTATGGCTGACAAAAATGCCGTGCAGCAGAATCCAAATGCTGACGACCAGTGCCACCAACCACGGACGTTGATAGCCAAGCAACGTGATAAGACCACAAATTCCCAGGATACCGATAACAAGCAGCGCGGTGTCGTCCCAGGTTGGCCGGCTTTCGATATAGCCCAAGAACAAACCCGCAACGATGGCAATGCCTAATAATATTTTTTGCATAGATCAAATCCTCTGTGAAGCTCCGTGCTAACTCTGTGTAATATCTAATAATCTGGCAAGAAGTTCAACTTCTTCCGAGAAGTTGAACTTCTACTGTGCAATTCTGTGTAATATCTACTGACTTTCCAGCACACGCCAGGCTCGTTGGCGCGAAAGGTTGAAGCTGGGCCAGTTTTGCCAGCTTGTAGGCGCAAGCTGTTCGCGGCGTGCGTCCAGATTGCGGGAGAGGATGGTAGCGAGCGTGACCTGGCATTCGGGGGCTTCGGGCGAATAGTCGGCGCGATTACAGGCGTAGTCGGGAACGGTTTGGGGGTCGTGGGAAACGGCCGTTTCTGCCACCACCAGCATCGGCACCGCATCCGCCGACAGCCCCACCAGATAATACACGTCCAGCTCACCCGTTTGCTCATAATGCGCCAGGTTGCGCTGCACGATAAAGGCATCGGGGTTGAGCAGGTTGAGCGTGGCGACAAAGCCGACGACACACAGCAGCAGCCCAATGGCAAACCGTTCCGGCCGTCGCCACAGCGTCAATAAAAACCAGCCCAGCAGCACCGCCAGCCAGCCGATAAAGACAAAGACGATCAGCCGCAGGTCGGTGTAGCCATAGGTGGCCTCATAGAGCGCCATGCGCCGCCACGCCGACACCAGCATCACCAGCACAAAGCCGACCATGAGGCTGGACAAAGCGTTGAACCCGCCAATTTGCCGCTTGCTTTCCCGCCGCGCCAGCCAATTTAGCCCCAGAATCAGCCCCAGCGACAGCACCGCCACGGCCACTAGCTCAAAAAAGCCGCGCCGGGCATATTCGGCATAGGTAAAATCGCCAATATTGCGCCGCCCGCCAAAGAGGTAGGTGAACTGAACGGCCGTAAACAGCAAAAACAGCCCATCCACCAGCCCCAGCACCGTCACCGTCTCCACAAACCCCAGCGGGAACCGCTGCCGCAGCCAATCGGCCCCCTTTTCCACCAGTCCCCGGTCATCCACACTCAGCTTGTCGGCCTCGCGCCGCGCCAGGGCATAGACCAGCCCCCCGGCCACAAACCACGCCATCACCAAAATGAACAGCCCGCGCCCCATCAGGGTGGCAAGGTCGGGCAAAAATTCAAACTGGAAAACCGTTTCGATGAGGTTGGCAAAGGCAAGATCGGCCGAGGCCAGCAGGGCGGTGAAGACGGCAAGCACCGGCAGCGCCAGCAGCGCCCCGCGCAGCAGCGGCAGCAGATTTTGCCGCCCACGAAGCTGCACCGCCTGGGTATCAATGGTTTGGGCCAACAGCAGCGGCGTATGGGCGACGGCATTGCCCGCCACCCGCAGCGGCAACAGCCCTAGCCCCAGCACGCTGAGGCTGCTGACCTGCCCGGCGGCATAGAAAAAGGCGATGGCGGCCAACAAACACAGCGTGGCGACGGTGTTGAGGAAGGTGAGGAACGGGTTGGCGCGGATGAAAACCATGCTGGCAAAGAAGAGGAGGGGCAGGATGAGCCAGCGGTTGCGGGGGGTGAGGGAGAGAGAACGGCCGTTTAGCCACAGCGAAGCCAGCAGCAGCCCCGCAAACAGCAGCACCGAAATACCCAGCTGCTGCCCATAAAAAAGCTGGTCGGCCACCCACCCCAGCACCAACGCCAGCCACAGCGTGCGCCGGGCAAGGGGCAGATCGGGTTTATCAGATTTGGAAGGAGAAAGTGTGTCTTGCATCATACTGAGCTTAATGGGACGCAGATTTTCCTGATTGCACAGCAGTTGTGTAACAACATTTTCCTGATTGCAAAGCGGTTGTGCAACAACCTTAGGAACGAAGATTAAATAAGTGGCGCAAGAAGTTCAACTTCTCAGAAGAAGTTGAACTTCTAAATGGACAGTTATTTAATTCCCATTCCTTATCAGGAAAATCAGCGTCCTATTGCTTTCTAAAGAACAAAAAAACGGCCGTTGCGCTGCACAAATCAACGACCAGATCAAACAGTTCGCCACTGCTGAAGAAGTGGTGCTTGAAGGAGATAAGCTGGAGTGCTTCCTGCGCCAGTCCGAGGGTGAGGATGAGGGCGTAGAAGGGAAACGGCCGTTTCTTCAGCCCAGGAAAGAGGACAAGAACGGCCGTTGCCAGCAGCCCAAACACAAACAAATGCCCCACCACATGCGCCGCATCAGAGCGAAAAACCCACGCCAGCCCCCGCTCAAACGTGGGCGAAATGTCGGCCAGCCAGCCGTAGGGGAACAGCGCCCCACTCACCAGCCCGGCCAGCAGCAGCCACACCCAGCGGGGTTTGTCGGATACGTTGGTTGTCAACAGTTGCGATTTTAACATCATTGCTCCCTTGTCTAAATTTATTGCGTATTACGTATTCCGTAACAAGGCAATACGCAATACGTTATACGCAGGATAGCAAAACGGCCGTTCTCCCACCACCGCCCAAGCCACCAACCCCACGCACTCAGGTGCTTGACAAAATAACTGCCTCGCTCGTGATATGATGATATACTAACAAATACATAGCTACACTTCCTCTTGGCTCTACATGCTGGCGTTTCCTAAAAAGGTGAGGCTCAGCAAACCTCATACGAATGGTCGTATATCAATGATGCAACGCTCTTTTTTTGTCAGATCCCCTTTCTTTTTATGCTTGCTTATCGCCATGTTCTACGCCAACATCGCACCGGCAACGTCGCAAACGGCTCCACAACGGCCGTTTCCCCAGCACCTCAGCTACGCCGCCAACACCATTCGCCCCACCAACTACACCCAGGCAGCGCAAGACCAGCACGTGCGTGACTTCTACGACACGTGGAAAGCCGACTACCTAGTAGCGGCTGGCACCAACAGCAGCAACCAGCCGCTTTATCGCATCACCCTCGGCTCGTCTGACCCAACGGCCACTGTTTCCGAAGGGCAAGGGTATGGCATGGTCATTGTGGCGCACATGGCCGGGCATGACCCCAATGCCCAAACCTTGTTTGACGGGCTGTGGCGCTTCTCCCGCGAATTTCCCAGCGGCATAGACAGCAGGCTGATGTCTTGGAAAATCCAAAATGGAGCCGTTGTTTCGGGCAACGACAGCGCGTTTGACGGGGACGTGGACATTGCCTATGGGCTGCTGCTGGCCGATGCCCAGTGGGGCAGCAGTGGGGAAATTGATTATGCGGCGGAGGCTGAGATGGTGATAACGGCCGTTCTTGAATCCACCATTGGGCCAAGCAGCCGGTTGCCCATGCTGGGGGATTGGGTTCCGCCAAATGGCAACCCCTATAACCAATATACGCCGCGCTCGTCTGATTTTATGCCAGCGCATTTCCGCGCTTTTGGCCGCGCCACCCATGATGCCACTTGGAACACCGTCATTGCCAATAGCCAGGCTGTAATAGACACCATTCAGGCAAACAACAGCCCAGTGACGGGGCTGCTGCCTGATTTTATTATCAACTGCCAGCCAATTTCCAACTGCTCGCCGCCGAGCGGCCAATTTTTGGAAAGCAGCCACGATAAAAATTATTATTATAACGCAGGGCGGGATCCGTGGCGGATTGGGCTGGATGGGCTGCTGAATGGGGATGCAGGGGCGAAAACGGCCGTTAATAAAATGATTACCTGGGTTGCCAGCAATACCAGCGGAAACGCCGCCAATATCAAAGCAGGCTACCAGCTCAATGGCACCCGCATTGGCAACTACTTTACCACCTTTTTTGTGGCGCCCATGGGTGTTGGGGCCATGTTAGACTCGACCAAACAAAGTTTCCTCAACAGCATCTATGCCAGCGTCTATAACAGGCATGAAGGTTATTATGAAGATTCGGTCAACTTGCTTTCACTGTTAGCCATGACGGGGAATTTTTGGGATCCAACCGCGCCGGAGCCGTTGACGGGCTGTGTGCAACCGGATGAGGTGGTGTTGCAAACGGCCGTTCAAACCATCAACCTGACCTGGAATGCCATTGCCGGTGCCAGCGGGTATGAGGTTTGGTGGGCAAACAACGATTATTACTTTTCACCCGGCGCCAATTGCAGCAGCGGCAGTTGCCTAGCAGCCACCGCGCCAACTGTGTCGCACCAGAACATCAACTACACCCCGGCCAACAACGTGGTTTACACCATTTTTGCCGGGGATTGTGCTGCCAGCACCGTGAATCATTGGGCTGTGTTTAGTTTTCAGCTCTTGCCCGGTAGTTAACTGGCAAAAACAAGAGTTGTCAGCAATTCTCCGTTTGAAAACCACGATTGGCTCCCATGCTCTAGGTGGCTGCTTTTTCACTGACAATTGGCTGGAGTTTCCAAGGGATAGGAATTAAATGCCCATTTAGAAGTTCAACTTCTTCCGAGAAGTTGAACTTCTTGCACCATTTAATCCTTGTTCCTAAGCAATTAGGGCTAACCACGCCTGAGAATTTATGAACACAAAATATTTTACCTGGGCAGAACTGGCTGCCCTGCTTATCCTGCTTGCCGCCGCCATCTTTTTGCGGCTGTGGCAGCTTGACACAACACCACCCGGCTTTCAATTTGACGAAGCCATTGATGTCAAAATCAGCCTCGACATTGCCAACGGAGCGCGACCGCTTTATGTGGCCGAGGGGTGGGGGCGAGAAGGGTTATTTTACTATTTGGCGGCACTGATGCTGCAAATTGTGCCGTTTAACCCACTGGCAATTCGCGTAACGGCCGTTTTATGGGGTCTCGGCCTGCTCATCATCGCCTACCTGCTCGTTCGCCGCTGGCACACCCCACTGGCCGCCTGGCTCACCGTCGCCTGGCTCACCTTCACCTACTGGCCCCTCTCCACCACCCGCTTCGGCTTTCGCCACATGTCGCTGGCCTTTATGATGACGCTGACCGCCTGGGTGCTGTGGCAGGGATGGCCGGAAAATGGCAGCGCGGATGACGCGGATCGGGGCGGTTTTTCGCGGATCAATTTACCACTTTATTTTGCTGCGACTGGTTTTTGCCTGGGTCTGACGCTCTACACCTACCAGCCTTCCCGCTTCATGCCGTTTGTTTTTGCCGCGTTTGCCGTCTATTTGTTTTTGTTTCAGCGCAAGTTGGGGTGGACAAACGGCCGTTTGTGGCTCACCACCCTCCTCAGCTTCACCCTCACCACCATCCCCCTTGTCCTCGCCCTGCGCCAGGCCGGTTCGCTGGAGACCGCCCAGCGCGGCTTCACCATCGAACCACTGACCCAACTGCTGGCGGGCAACGTGCAGCCCATTCTCAGCAACACCTGGGCTACCTTCAAGGCGTTTACCATCGCGGGCGACCCCCTCAAATCATACAACCTGCCCGGCCGGCCGATCTTCGTCCCCGCCTGGACCGGGCTTTTCTTCTACGCCGGGCTGCTCCTCGCCCTCAAACGGTGGCGCAACCCCATCTACGCCTTTGTCCTGCTCTGGCTGGCCTTTGCCCTGCTGCCCACCATCATCACCATCAGCGCCCCCAACTTCAACCGCATGGCCGCCGCCCAGCTTCCCGTCATGTTTTTGGCCGCCTTTCCCCTGGCCGAATTGGGGCAATGGCTGGCCGCTCGGCAGCCACGCTGGGGGCAACTGGCAACCGCACTGCTCATCGTCGTTACCTTTGTACCGCTAACTTTCGCCACCTGGCGCGATTATTTCACCGCATGGCCGGCCGTCACCACCGATGCCCACACCCTCAACCGCGAAATTTTTGCCGTTGCCAACTATCTACAGCAGCAGCCAGATAGCCCCCCCGTCCTCATCAGCAGCCGCGACATTGCCGACGAAGACCCGTACATTGTGGCCGTGACGGTGGAACGAAGCGATGTCGCCAGACGCTGGGCAGACACCAGCCAGGCGTTGGCTTTGCCCGCTGGCGTAGACGAGGCGCAGCTGATTGTGACGGCCGACCGTTGGATTGACCAAACCTTGCTTCAGGCCACAGGCATGTCCGGCACGCCGATTGACCAAACGGAAGCGTTTACCGTATTTACCCTGCGGCGGGGTGATTGGCTGGTAGGAGAACCTTTGCCGCTGGGGTTTGTGGGGGCAGAAACGGCCGTTCCCACCTCCGGCACCGTTCACCCCATCACCTGGGACTACCCCCTGTCCATTTGCGCCTGCACGCTGGGCGAAACGGGCAGCAGTCGCCTCCTGCTCACCGGGCTGTCGCTCAACACCCCCCTTGCCGCCGGGCAGCCGCTGGAACTACTCACCACCTGGCAAGCCCAGGTAGACCACGACTTCACCTCGCTGGCACTGTTTGCCCACCTGCTCAACGAAGCGGGCGAGATTGTGGCGCAATACGATGGGCTGGGCTATCCGCCCCACACCTGGGAAAGCGGCGACCAATTCCTGCAACTAGCCCGCCTTTTCCCCCCCGCCGATCTGCCCACCGGGGGCTACTGGCTGCAATTTGGCCTCTATGATCGCGCTACCGGCCGGCGCTGGCTGCTGCTCGACCCCACCAACCGCGCCACCGCCGACCGTCTACTGCTGCCGCCGCTGCGGGCGCAAGATGGGCAGTTAGTAAGCATTCGTGATTAACTTGGCGATTTGGGAGATTGGAGACTGGTTAATCTCCAATCTCTACTGTGAAGTTATTTGCAAACGATTACTTTGATGAGGGGTATTTATGCAACAAGCTAAATTCTCACTTACAGAACCTTTGCTGGATTTCCTGGCAAATTACCAACAGTATGGCTTTCGTGATAAAAGCGACATGGTGCGAGCTGCGTTAACCCATTTGCAAGAAAAAATTGAACTGCAAAAGTTGCAGCAGTCGGCTAATTTGTATGCAGAGATTTATGATGAGGATGAGGAAGTGTTCCAATGAAAAGAAAGCGTGTTCTTATAGGTTGTGCTGGGGTTTTAGGCTTAGTTTTTTTATGTGGTCTTATTTCTTTATTCGGGTCGGAATCCGAAGAAGCAAAAACAGGCTCGATAGTTGATGAGGCCACAGTTGTCGCGGATAACAAACTCCAACCTGAATCTCAGAGCTATACTGCTACGGCAGAACTGAAGCCTGAACAATCGCCAAACACTCCTGTTCCGACCGTAACAACTAAACCAATAAGCACACCAACACCAACCTTCACTCCTATACCAGAACCTACCGTAACAACTGCCTTTGTAAGCGATTCAGGAAATGGGTATCAGTCTGGCGGTTTGGGAATCTCATTGGCCGATTGGGAGGCAGCACATAATCGCTCTGATTTAGACTACCAACCTATCGGAATTGGTTATGATAATAAGTATGATGTCCTGTTTCAAGTCGATAATGTTTGGATGATTTCGCGGCAGTGGCAAACTGGCTCCTTTGCAACAATTGAGGAAGCTCAAAGCGAAAGCAGCACCCTAATACCAACTGATAGCCAACTCATTGAAACATATAGTCCTGCGGGTCTGCCTGAGATCACAATTGACCTCTATTTCAGCGAATCGTTAAAGGCACGTTTTGATGATGAAGATAGTTTATTTGGTAGTTGGTGGACAGGAGGTGAACCCGGCAATTTCATAGTTTTATTTAATACCCCTGATGGGGAAGTTTCTGGGATGATAATCTCTATTGGCAATAATCCCTAAAACACAAATAAGTTTACATCCATACTGCTCATTCTATGGAAAGCGGGTCAATTTGGGGAAAAGCGGCAGTTGCTATCCCACCGAAATTGGCCCGCTAGGGTCATGAAATTAGCGCACATGCGCGATTGGCTTGAGTTTTTGAGCAATTGGGGCTAATCAAAAACGGCCGTTTTCTCCCCCTTCCCTCCCCTCCTTCCCACATACCACAGCACCCCTTCATGCAGCCCAAACAGCAGCACCGCCCACAGCAGCAGCGACGAGCCAATAGACTCTATGCCGAACCGTTCGGCAAAAATGCCGGTAAGACCGGGGAAAACCGACAGGCCAATGCCGGCCGCCCCCACCTGAAAGCCAATGGCACTGTTGGCAAAGCGGGCGCTGATGCGCCTGGGGGTTTCCAGCACCAGCAGGGGAAAAATGGGTGCCAGGGCAAAGCCGACTACGGCCAGCCCGGCAAACGTGAGCCAATGGGTGAGGTTAAGCCAAATCAACGCCGTTCCAGCAGCCACAGCCAGCAAATTGATCCGCAGCAGCCGATTGGTGTCCATGCGGTCGGCAAAGAGGCCGAAGAAAATGCGGCCAATGGTGAAGCTGCCCCAGTAGAGGCTGGTCCACAACCCGGCGGTGGCAACCGCCACGCCACGCCCTTCGTTGAGCAGGGTAAAAATCCAGTTACCAACGGCCGATTCATGCCCCGCTACCAGAAAAAAGACCCCCATACTGAGCCAGATGATCCCCATGCGGAAGATGGAGGAGGCAGAAACGGCCGTTTCTCCCCCCGCATCATCCCCACCCGCCGACTCACCCACCTGCGGCCAGCGGTGCTGGGTAAGCACCATCAGCACCACCACCAGCAGTTGCAGTCCCACAGCAACGCCATACCCCACCCGCCAGGAGAGATTGCGCGTTAAAACGGCCGTCATAATCATGGGGCCAATCGTCACCCCCAGGCCAAAGCAAGCGTGGAGCCAGTTCATCAGCCGGGCGTTGTGGTTAACAGCAAAATAGGCGTTTAACCCGGAATCAATCGCCCCCAACCCCATGCCGCTGATAAACCCCACACCAACCAGCGGCCACCACCCCGGCGACAACAGATAGCCCAGTAGCCCAATAACCACCAGCACGTTGCTGCCCAGCAGCAGCTTGCCAAACCCCAGCCGGTCGTTGAGCCAGCCAAACAAAAAGCTCATGCAAATATGGCCGCCAGTTGACACTAGCAGCAACGTCCCCAGCGCGTCCAGCGGCACGGCAAACGTTTCGCGCATGGACGGCCACGCTACGCCCAGCATTCCGCCGGGTATACTCATGATGACAAACGTTGTGAACGACAGATAAACAAGAAGATTTGATTGTGATTTACTCATTAAAAAAGAGAGATTGGAGATTGGAGATTGGAGATTGACCCGTTTGGGTCTCCAATCTCTAATCTCCAATCTCCAATTGTTAAAGCCAAAGCAGGAACCGATTTTTATAGTTATTGGGTAACAGTCAACGCCAGCCAATCCTGGTAGCTCACCGTGAGTTTCCAGGGGCTGGCCTGGAAGCGGTTGCGCGGCATGGTGCCGAGGGCGTTCATGATGGGGCCGATGAGGATGAAGTTACCTCCAACTTGCAGCCGCTGCGCCCGAAACAGCTCCATCGGCTGGGCGTCGCCATTCACCAAATCCAGAAAGTCGCGGCTGTGACTGGTGAGGGTGAGGGTGGGGCGCTCATGCCGGCCGTCAGCCACGGTAAGCTGGCCGTCCTTGATGTGGAGATAACGCGCCTGATTGGAAAGATGGAACTGGACGATGGCCTCGAGATTGCCAACGGCCGTTCCGCGAAAACGCTGCGGTACCCTGGCAAACCAATCATCTACCGAGGTAAAGGTTTCCGATGTGCCGCTGGCCGTGCGCCAAATGGTCAGATTGTCTTCGTTGGTCAGCACCACAAATTTGGGCAGCGTTCCTTTTTGCACCACGCCATCGCCGGTAATCCCTTGCGCCGCCAGCCGATAGCCCACATCCTCGCGCTGCTGGTTGTTCCACAGGATGGTAAACGGCCGTCCCGTGTCCCGCTGCCGCGCCGACAGCAGCCCTGCACCCGTCACCACTTCGGCAATGGCCTGCTGCTGCACAGGCGTAAGAGCCAACTCATAACTTGCCAGCAGTGCCGGATTTTGCAGCAGGTCGGGCAGTTGGTTGTTCAGCCGCTGCTTTTGCCAACTATCCAGCCGGAACGCCCACAGCATCTGGTGCAGCATCTCCTGGCGATAGTCGCGGTTGGCGAGAAGGGTGGGCTGGTCGGTAGTCACCAAAACGGTCAGGCTGGAATGTGGCGTGAGCTTCAGCCCAGAAAGGCGCAGCGTCACCGTTTCCGGGTCATAATCGGCCTGCGCCTGCACAATTTGGCCGTTCATCAGCAGCCGCAGCCGCACATCGGGGCGAATGCCGCGAAAACAGAGGGTCAACGCTCGTTCGCTGGGTAAATGCCCCGCCGTGCCCCGCACCCGGTCTATATTGATCTGCCAGCGGGCTTCGGCCCAGCTTTGGCGCAACGGCAGCAGGCTATAGCCAGATTGCCCATCATCTTCATACAGATCAAAACGGTTGTCGTCGCCGGGGAAGAGGTGGATTTCCAGCGCGTCGGGGTTGTCTATGCCACCCCAACCGACCATTGGACCCAGCGGCACAATGGCTCCTGGTTTGGCAAACAGGGGAATGTCATCCAACCCGCCATAGAGGGCGTGGAAGCTGTCGCCGCTGTAGCTGCGGCCGGTGAAAAAGTGGTGCCATTGCCCTTCCGGCAGCCACACCACCTGGCGACTCATGCCCGTTTCGGCGTGGCGCGGGGTGATGTGGGGGGCGGCCAGCAGTTCGCTGCCAAACATGTATTGGTCGGGGCAGTGGTATGCCTGTTCGCTGGCGGGATGGTCGTGGTAGAGGGGGTAGATGGGCAAACGGCCGTTTTCCTGATTCTGCCACGACAGCGTATAAAGGTAAGGAATGAGGGCGTGGCGCAGCCGCATGGCGTGCTTCGTCAGCCGGAACGTTTCCGCATCATACCCCCAGGGGCGGCGTTCGTGGAACGGGTTGTTGGTGCAATGCAGCCGGAAAATGGGGCTGAGGACACCATATTGCACCCAGCGGGTGTACAGTTCGGCCTCTTCAATGCCCCCCATATGGCCGCCAATGTCGTGGCTCCACCAGCCATAGCCGACGTTGGCGGCGGTGGCGGTGAAGTAGGGCTGGAAGGCAAGCGAGTCCCACGTCACCACGGAGTCGCCGGAGAAGCCAATCGGATAGCGGTGGTTGCCGAGACCACCCCAGCGGGAGAAGACAAACGGCCGTTTGTCCCCGTTTCGCGCCAAGTCAAAAAAATGAAGGTGGTTGAGCCACCACAGCGGATCCAGCCCCGGCATTTTGGAAAGCTCACCCTGCTGCCAATCAATCCACCAAAAGTCTACGCCGCGTGCCTCGTCGGGATGGTGCAGCAGTTCAAAGTAGGCTTGGGCGTAATCGGGGTCAACGATGTCGAATGGTACCGGCTGCTTCGTCGCCGGGTCAATGCCCATTCGCCTGGCTAAGGCTTCGTACTGCTCTTCATGGGGGTGAACCCCTTCGGCAGGGTGCAAATTTAGCCCCGTTTTTAGGCCGCGCTGGTGCAGGGCGGCAATAAACGCTTCGGGGTCGGGGAAGAGGTCGCGGTTCCAAGTGTAGCCGGTCCAGCCGCTGGATCTGTTGCCGGTTTGGCGCAAATGCCAATCTATGTCCACAATGCAGACGGAAAGCGGCACGCCGTTGGCCTGGAATTCATCCATCAACCCCAGCAGTTCCTCTTCGGAATAGGGCCAGAAGCGGCTCCACCAGTTGCCCAGCACCCAGCGGGGGAGCAGCGGCACGCCGCCAGCCAGCTTTTGGTAATCTACCAGACATTGCTGGTAGTCGTGGCCGTAGCCAAAGAAGTAGCAGTCTACGCTGCCGGGAGCGTTGCGCGGCTCCAGCCACCCTTGTTTGTTGAACAGCAGGGTGTGCGAATCGTCTACGACGGCCCAGCCGCTGCGGGAAAGTAGCCCCGGCTCCAGCTGGATGCCACCGTCTATTTCGTCGAGGGTGCGGGCGGTGCCGTGGAGATTGGCGGGGTTGGGTTGGCCGAAGGAGTAACGGCCGTTTCCCCCCTTCAGCGTAATGGTCAACCCGTCGGCGGTAAAGCCAGCTTCGTCGCGCCGGTAGCGCAGCAGCAGGTGTTGGGTTTCAATTTCGAGGCCGTCTTCGCTGTATTGGGCGGAAAATTCAGGCACGGGCTGGCGGCGGTACCAGAAAGTTTGGCTGGGTTGGTCGGTAAAAACGGCCGTTGGGCTGTATTCCAGCCGGATGATACGCGAGGTAAGCACGGTAAACCGAACGTTTTGATCGACAACAACGGCATCTGGGTTGGCAACGGGATCAAATTGTATCGGGAAGTTTTCGGTGTAAATCAATGGTCAATCTCCTTGACATGTCGTGCCTCTAGCAGCTTGTCGGAGTAGTCTGAATAGATGCGCGGATGACGCGGATTTGGGCGGATCAATGCGGATTTACCTGTTTATCGGCGCAAGTCTGCTTTTATTCGCATGATCTGCGTGTTTGGTTTATTGTTCCGACAAGCTGCTAGTTTACCTGATGTTGACAAATGGGGCATGGTGAAATGGAGTGGTGTGTGGGGAGGAAAACGGCCGTTTTCCTCCCCCACCCACCACTCCCCACTCTCCCGCACCCAAGTGCTTGACCCCGCCCCCCCTTTCCGCTTCAATGTAACCATGCTAAACCTACTTATTGTCGAAGACAACGAAAAGCTGCGCCCAGCCCTGCATAAAGGGTTCGAGGCGCTGGGAAGCGTGTGTGTAGTTGGAGCTTGCCCCAGCGGCGAAGCCGCACTCGACCTGTGCCTGGCGCAGCCGCCCGACGCGGTTTTGATGGATGTGCAGTTGGCCGGGGTGTGGAACGGGATCGAAACGGCCGTTTATATCCGCCGCGAATTCCCCCGTTTGCCCGTCGTCTTCTACTCCATTCAGGACGACGACGCTTACTACCGTGCCTTCCGCCGCTCCGGCATCCTCAGCCACTACGCCTACGTCCGCAAATCCAACTATTTGCTGCCCCAGCTCATTGTGCCGCTGCTGCACGATGCGGTTAACGGCCGTTCCTTTATAGACCCCGACATCGAATCCCGCGTCCACGAAGTGCGCCACAAAGACGAAAACGACCCCATGGCCCTGCTGGAACCCAACGAGCAGGAAGTGGCGCGGCTGCTGGCACTGGGAATGAGCAACGAGCAAATCGCCGCCCGCATGGGTTTCCGCGACAAACGCACCATCAGCCGCATCAACGGCCAAATCTACGCCTGCTGGGATTTGAAAAACAGCGCCACCGACGAAAAAGTGGCCCGCACCCGCGCCGCTCTCATCGTACAAAACGGCCGTTTGCTGGCCTGGGCCGAAGACGGCACGCCGCTGGTGCTGGATGAACGGGGAGAGTGGAAAGCGTGGGAGCAGGGGAGCAGAGGAGCAGAGGGGAACCGATGAACCAATCTCCCCTGCCCCCCTGCCCCCCTGCCCCTCTGCCCCAAACATGACCACCAACCCCCTCCTCAACTGGGCCATCATCGCCGTCTCCCTCTTCAACACCATCCTCTCCACCTGGCTGGGGCTGACGGTGCTGCTCAACGCCGACCGACGGCACTGGGGTATTTGGCTGGCAAGCGGCAGCCTGCTGCTCAGTGGCGCCTTCTTTGTCAGCCACACCGCCGTCATCGGCATTGGCCTGCTGAGTTTGTCGCTGCTGGGGATGATTTTTTGGTGGGTGGTGGGCATTATTCCCATGCTCGCCCTCCCTTTCGCCTGGTATGTGATTGTGCTGTGGTACGCCGGGTTTTGGCACCACCCCCATTCCCGGCTTTGGCAGCGGCAGCGGTACTGGTTTTGGTTAACGGCCGTTCTCCTCCTCACCGGTCTCGCCACTGCCATGCTCGGCACCTTCCTCCTCGCCATCCCCATCGCCCAATACCCCCAGCTCCGCTTCTTCATTCGCCTCTCCATCGCCGGTGTCCCCCTCCTCGCCCTCGGCTACGCCACCTACGCCCTCCTCTGCACCACCCTCGCCCTCGATGCCCTGCGCCAGCCCGCCCCCTCCGGGCGGATGATGGGGCTGGAAGCACGACAGCGGGCGCGGCCGTGGCTGGTGGCGGCCACCATCGGTCTCTTTGTCGTCAGCGTCATGGTCGCCGGATTCCTGCTCTGGCTGGTGCAAAGCGGGCGCGACCGCCCCACCTTTCTCACCATCTACGCCAACAACACCTTCTTTATCGGCCTCGTTGACCTGCTCATTGCCACCATTATCGGCCTGGTCATCCTGTTTGTGGGGCGGGCCATCGTCGCCTATGAGGTGTTTACGGGCAAAACGCTGCCGCGCCAGGGGCTGGCTCGCCATTGGCAGCGCCTCCTGCTGGTGGCGGCGGGCTATGCGCTGGTGCTGGGAGCGGCGTTCACCATTCGGCTCAATGCCATTTACACGCTGCTGCTAACGACGCTGCTCATCACCTTCTTTTTTGCCCTCATTAGCTGGCGGTCGTATGCGGAACGGGAGCGGTTGATGGCGCAATTACGGCCGTTTACCAGCTCGCAGCGGCTGACCGACCAACTGCTCACGCCCACCACGCTGCCACAGTTTGAAACGGCCGTTCCTTTTGCCGCCCTCTGCCGTGACGTGCTGGATGCGGAGGTGGCGTATCTGGTTCCGCTGGGGGCATTGGCGCCGCTGGTGGGTGCGCCGCTCTGTTTTCCGGAAAAACGGCCGTTTTCCCCCCCATCGCTCACCTCTCTCACCGCCCAGTTTGAAAGCCACGATGCCATGCTGGTGGCTGTTGACCCGCTGGCATTCGGAACGGCCGTTTGGGCCATCCCCCTCTGGAGCGAACGCGGGCTAATCGGCACCCTGCTGCTCGGCAACAAGCGCAGCGGCAGCCTCTACACCCAGGAAGAGATCGAAATTGCCCGCAGCACCGGTGAACGGCTCATTGACACCCAGGCCAGCGCCGAAATGGGGCGACGGCTGATGGGGCTACAGCGGGAACGGCTGGCGCAAACCCAAATTATTGACCAACAAACCCGCCGCGTTCTCCACGACGACATCTTGCCCACGCTGCAAACGGCGATGATCAGCCTAGCTGGGCAGCAGCCGCAAGAAGCCCAAACGCTGCTCACCACCGCCCACCGCCAAATCTCCGACCTGCTCCACGCCATGCCCACCGTCACCGTGCCAGAAGTGGCACGGCTGGGGCTGCTGACGGCTCTGCGGCGGCTGGTGGCACAAGAATTTGCCCAGGCGTTTGATGCGGTTATTTGGCAGGTGGATGAGAAGGGAGAAGCGCAGGCCGCCAGCCTGCCCACGCTCACCGCCGAAGTGCTGTTTTATGCGGCGCGGGAAGCGGTTCGCAATGCGGCCAAGTATGGGCGTGGTGAGGGACAACGGCCGTTTACCCTCATCCTCACGCTCACCACAGCCCCCCACTTCGCCCTGGAAATCCGCGATGATGGGGTGGGCGTGGCGGCTTCTAGCCACATGGAGCAGGGTAGCGGCCAGGGGCTGGCACTCCACGGCACGATGATGGCGGTGGTTGGCGGGTCATTGACGGTGGAAAGTGGGGGAATGGGGGAGGGAGGAACGGCCGTTTGTCTGCAATTAGACGGCCAATACACCAAAGCCCCCCACCTACCTAAAGAACCTTTTCCACATCACCCGCCGCATAAAGCCCTACCAAACGCGCCATAATAATCGTGATGTACAGAACGCCCACCATCGCCTCCAAGCTAACCAACGAGCGCGCCCAGAGCGTCACAGGCAAAATGTCGCCATACCCCAAGGTCGTCAGGGTAACATAGCTGTAATAAACAAAATTTTGCCAAGGAAAAATGGCATCAGCCGCCACCCTGCTATCCGCAAAAGCGTGTAGACCTGTTTGGGCAAAAGTCACTGTTTCCAACAGGCCAAAAGCGGAAACAAAAACCGCGCCTAGCAACAAGTAAACGGCCGAAGCAGCGTACAAAACATCCCGCGTCACGTGAGGTACCTGGAAGATAAAGCGTAGCATAATCCAGATCACCATCGAATGGAATGAGATCAGCACACCATAGGTTAGCAAGACCGCCCAAATCGCTTCTTGATTAAAGGCGAAAATAACGCCAGCAAACACCCATACAACCGCCAAACCCATGAGCACATGCTGGAGACGCTTTGTATCAGCCGCTAACAAAATACCCACCACCACCAAAGCCGCAACTAATAATTGATAGGCTATCAAGGCAAGCACGCTGTTTGTCTCCGTAATCGGGTAAACCGTTTGCATAAAAACAACCAAAATCAATAAATAAATCGCTTTACCTTCAACGGCTCGCGTGAATTTTTCGTTCTGCATCTCATTGTCTCCTGTGTCAATGTAGGGTGGATTGGCAATCCGCCTGTACAAATTTTCGTTCATCTGCGGGTGTGGCGGCACCGCATGGACTTTCCCCTTAAACGATTTAGTTATACCCAAGAAACAATCGCTGACAATGGGGTGGGGGTGGAAAGTGGGGGATTGGGGGAGGGAGAAACGGCCGTTTGTCTGCACTTGGAAACAACACCATATTGATAATCTTCAAAATCTATTGTATCATTTTTGTATATACAACAAACAAGGTGCTGCTATGAAAACACAAATCAAAAAGTGGGGCAACAGCCTCGCCCTCCGTATCCCCAAAACCTACGTAGACCAAATGGCTTTTTATCCAGATTCACCAGTAGCCATTACGATTATTGATGGCAAGCTGATTATTGAGCCACTTCAGGAGCCAGAATTGACATTAGATGAGCTACTGGCACAAATAACGGCAGACAATGTGCATCGGGAAATTGATACTGGTCCAGATGTAGGCAATGAGGTTTGGTAATGAGTTACGCGCCAGAGCTGGGCGATGCCGTTTGGCTAAATTTTAACCCCCAGGCGGGACACGAACAGGCAGGCCGTCGGCCGGCACTCATTCTCACGCCCAAAGCCTACAACGAAAAAGTCGGGTTGGTTATCTGCTGTCCCATTACCAGCCAGGTCAAAGGGTATCCTTTTGAAGTACCAATTCCAGCGGGGTTAGCAATTAGCGGCGTTATTCTGTCAGATCAAGTCAAGAGCCTTGATTGGCGCGTGCGGCAAGCAAAACAAATTTGCTCCCTGCCGGAAACAACAGTTACCCAGGTTTTACGAAAGCTCCACACCCTCCTAGGCACCCCCACACTTCTTAACAGAGATTAGGACGCAGATTTAACTGATTTAGCTGATTTACCTGATCCAAATCAGGTAAATCAGGCAAATCAGCGTCCCATTTCCCCTACTCCCCATACAATTCCCGCCGGAAAAACTCCGGCAGGGCAAAGGCGGCGCGGTGGACAGCGGGGTTGATGTAGTTGTTGACCCCCGGCGGCAGCGGCGTTGCCAGCCCCGCCTCCCACGGCGTGTTGGACACATACATAAAGCCAATGCCCCCACCCGGATAGGTGGGAACCTGGGTGTAGTAATAGGCCGGGTGCGCGGTTAGCGATTTGGCAACGCGGTAAATTTCCTTAATGAGGGCGGTGTCAAAAAATGGCTGCTCGCACTGCGTCGCCGCCGCGCCGTTGGGAGCCAACGCCCGCACCAGTAACTGGTAAAATTCGTCGGAAAACAGCCGTTCGGCCATGCCAATCGGGTCGGTGGTGTCGGAGATGATGACATCAAACTGACCTGGGTTTTCTTCCAGAAAGCCAAAGGCATCGCGCACCAGCAGCGTGGCGCGGGGGTCGGCCCAGGGGTCGCCAAAGCCAGCCGTAAAATATTGCCGCGACAAATCCACCACCCGCTGATCCAGTTCACACACCACAGCTTCTTCAACCGAGGAGTAGCGCAGCACCTGCTGTAGCGAGCCGCCATCGCCGCCGCCGACAATGAGTACCCGTTTGGGCTGCCCCACGGCCAGCATGGGGACGTGGGCAATCATCTCGTGATAGCCGATGTTGTCGCGCTCTGTCACCTGAATGATGCCGTCGAGGATCATGGCGTTGCCAAAGAATTCAGTTTCGACAACTTGCAGGTGCTGGTATGGGGTTTGTTCGTCGGCGAGGATTTTTTTGACGCGGATCCCTTTGCGGTAATAGGGATGTAGTTCTTCTGTAAACCAAATGCTCATTTGTATCTTGTTATGATAGGGGCGTATTCCTACATGGGCGTAGGCAATACGCCCCTACGAGAATTGTTAATGGTTAAATCGCCACGGGCAGTTTACCTTTTACCTCCGTATAATACCCTAGATGAACCTCGGGCTGTAGCTCTGTGTAAACTTCCGCGTGTCGATCCAGCTTGCGTAAGGTGAAGTTATCGGCTCCAAAGGCATCTTTTATCTGCTTGATCAGGGGAAGCAAATCTTTCCCGATGGCGCAGGTGAAAAGGTCTATGGCGCAATAACCGTATTCGGGCCAAGCGTGTAAACTTGCGTGAGACTCGGACAAGAGCAGAAAACAGGTAAACCCGTGTGGGTTAAACTTGTAAAACCCCTCATCCACAACTGTTAGCCCGCTGGCACGAACGGCCGTTGCAAACAAACTTTGCGCCCGTTCACTATCCATCAGCACCTGCTGGTCACAGTTGGAGAGATCAAAAATGTAATGTTCTCCCAGTTTCAAAGTCGCGTTCACTCATACCTCCATAAAAAAAAGAAGTGACAGGCATAAAAAATTTACCTGTCACAGGCGCATTGTATATCACTGTGTTTACATGTCAACAAAGTTCATATCCGCTTGAGAAAAACGGACAGGGGCAAGCGAGCGACTGTGCGCGGTCTCATCAGGCGAGGAAGGTGGCAGGTGGGGAACCACACCCCACACCTCAATCAAATTTCCTGAGCCAATCGGCTAATATCATAGGCGTTCAAATTGGTGCTGCCCATCATGTTACTCTTTAGGTTGACCCCTGTGGCAATTTCCCTAGCCGTTACATCCAAAATCCCGTTGGCATCAATGTTAAAAGTCACCTCGATTTGGGGAATGCCACGAGCTGCTGGGAGAATACCAGCGATCTGGAGTACGCCTAGCATATTGTTATCCCGCGCCATCGGCTGCTCCCCCTGAAAAATAGGGACATCAAGAAACTGTTGATTATTCGATGACGTACTAAACACCTCTGACCTGCGGGTTGGAATCGTCGTATTGCGCGGGATCAGTGCCACCATCGCCCCACCCTGCATTTCCAGACCCAGACTCAGTGGTGCCACATCCAGCAGCAGCATGTCACTCCCGTTACCCGTTAGCAAATTACCCTGTAGTGCCGCACCCAACGCTACCACCTCATCTGGGTTCACGCTCTTGTGTGGTTCTTGCCCCGTCAGCCGTCGCACAGCTTCCTGCACCATCGGCATCCGGGTAGAACCCCCAACCAAAACCACGGCATCCAACACCCCGGTTTCAATGTTGGCATCGGCCAACACCCGCTTCACCGGCTCTTCCATCCGCCGCAGCAGGCTTTCGGTCAACTGCTCAAACTTTGACCGCGTTAGTATCATTTGCAAATGTTTTGGCCCGCTGGCATTAGTCGTAATAGAGGGTAGGTTAATTTCCGTTTGCATGGCACCGGACAACCCAATCTTTGCCTTTTCTGCTGCCTCACGCACGCGCTGCAACGCCGGCCGATCCTGCCTTAAGTCAATTCCCTGGTTACGCAAAAAGTCACTGATCATCCAGTCAGCAATAGCCATATCCCAGTCGTCCCCCCCCAGGTGCGTATCGCCACTGGTTGCCAGCACTTCAACCACACCCTCCCAAATTTGCAGCACGGAAACATCAAAGGTGCCACCGCCAAGATCAAAAAGTAGAATTAGTTCATCCTGCGTTTTGCCCACTCCATAGGCCAGTGCTGCTGCCATCGGCTCACTGATGAGACGGAGAACATCCAGCCCGGCAATCTTGCCTGCGTCCTTGGTTGCCTGCCGTTGGCTATCGCTGAAATATGCTGGTACGGTAATAACTGCTTTGGTTACAGGTTCGCCCAGATAATTTTCAGCATCTTTCTTCAGCTTGCTCAATACCATTGCCGAAATTTCCTGCGGGGTGTAGCTGCGTCCCTTTTGCGGAATTTCAATGCGAATGTCCCCCTGCGACCCTTTGGCAATAGCATAGGGTAAGCAGGCTTTGTCAGCGGCCGTTTCATCATCGTCAAACCGGCGACCAATAAACCGTTTGACAGAGAAAACTGTGTTTGCCGGGTTTGTGCTGGCCTGCTGTCTGGCCGTTTGCCCCACTAGCCGCCCACCGCTTTTGTCAAATGCCACCATAGATGGGGTCAGGCGGCTGCCGTCAACTGTTGTAATTACGGTTGGCTTGCCCTTTTCTATAATGGTTGCGACAGATCGAGTGGTTCCTAAATCAATCCCTATAATCTTGCTCATAGGCTTGCTCCTGTGTCAATCAATTTAGCCTTCTGGCAAGCAATCTAAATTAAGTGGCTATATCTGCAAACAACCGTTTGATGGTCTGCCATATTGGCTCACCCTTATGCTCCCAGAAGGTTTTGTATGCGGTGGATAGGGTACATTCAGGCAATACCCTTGTCAAGGTGTAGAGAGTGGGTGGGCAGGGCAATTGGGCAGACAGAAGGTGTCGGGGTTTTGGGGTGGTTCATGCTGAATAAAGCCAAAATATGGTTAATGGCAATCATCTATGAAACCGGGGTTGGAGATGAGAGATCAAAAACGTCTATCTCTCCTTACCCATTCCCCCGCTTACTCCAATAGCGCATGATCCCATCCACCGACATCGCCGGTTCGCTGATGCTGTAGAAGTAGCGGGCATCCTCTTCCGGCGTGCCAGCCCCAACCACGCGATCCCAGTTGTACTGGCGGTATTGGGCAACAATGTCATCGCGGCTTAGGCCAGCCTCCATCCAGCGGCGGATCAAGTTGGTATTGGTGGTGATGAGGTCGGCCAGCCGATCCAGGTGGGGATTTACGTCGTCAATGGGGCCAAAATGGGTGGGGTAGATGCGGTCAAAGTTGGCGGCGCGGAGTTTGGCAAGGGTTTGGAGCCAGACATCGGCCTTAAACTCCGGCGGCGGGGCGGGGATTTCCAGCAGGGGGGTGGGAGGGCGCACCATGCCGGTGACATCGCCGGTGAAGGCGACGTTGCCCAAACGGTAGGCGTGGTGGTGCCAGGCATGGCCGGGGGTGTCCATGGCGACAAATTCGAGACCGGCGGCGTGGATGGTTTGGTTGTCAGAAACGGCCGTTAATTGCCCCTCCGGCACCGGGATCATCTCCCCCCACAGCGAATCCATCTTCTCGCCATAAATCCGCGTCGCGCTTGCCATCAGCCGCGACGGATCAACCAAATGCCGTGCCCCCACTTCATGGACATAAATATGCGCTCCCTGCTGCGCCCACCAGCCCGCCGCCCCGGCGTGATCCAGGTGGATATGCGTTACCAAGACGTGTTTGATGTCGCCAGGTTGCAACCCATACGCCTTGATCCCTTCAACCACGGCCGGAATCACCGAACCAGGGCCAGTTTCAACCAAAACGGGGCCGTCGGGGCCAAGAATAAGATAAACCGCAATATAGCGGGGGATATTTTGGTGGTAGGTGTCAATGGTATAAATGTTCATAACAAAAATAGTATCATATCCCAATAAGGGGGTAAATTTATTTCCGGGTTGCGCTACAAAAAAAATCAAAATCCTGCTAAATCCTGTGCATCCTGTCGAGACAAGGAAAACCAGATGTGCGTCGTTTGGCTGTTGGTTGCAGGCGCAGCCCAGTAGCGGGTGTGGCGTTGTTTACCAGGAACCCCATACCGTCGCTGGCAACGGCCGTTCCCCGTTGTCCCATCAGTCAACAGGTCTGCCAATTGTCGGTTCAGCCGCTTTTGGCGGCGCTTGCGGGCGGTTTCATGGGGGCCTTGGTAGCTGTTGGGCAGCCGCCAGGCCAAATAATCTGTGTTTTTAGGGCCGTGTTTGCCCTTGGTATCGCGCAGCACAAAGGCTGCGTTACCCTGCTGCCAGCCGGTTTCCTCCTGGGCAACCGCGTTCAGCCGCTGCCCCAGGGCAATATTGACCCGGCTCTGGATGCCGGTTTTGGCTTCATACAGCCGCTGCGTTTGCCGCCGCTGCCCGCTCAACTGGGTGAGCGTGGCGCGGGCAATGGGGGCTTGGGGGCGGGCGCTGTGGAAGCTGGCGTAAAAATGGGCGCGGACGGTGCCGATGGGCTGGGTGAGTGTATCGAGCGGCAGGGTGACACAACGGCCGTTTAACCGGTCCACCCCCAACGCCGCCGCCACCTTTGCCGGGTTACGCAGCCACAAACGGCCGTTATCCCGCCGCCAAAACAGCCCATCCCCCCGCCCCAGCACATTCCGCAGCTGCCGCCAGCCGCAAACACGCAGCTCGCTTTCCGCTTCGGTCAACTGCTGCCGCACCGCGCTCTGTTCAACCCAACCGCTCCCTGCTTCATCTATATGACGCAGCAGCAGCCACACCCGGCCGGCCGGTACCTGCTGTTGCCGCAGCATTGCCAGGGCAAGGGTGGGGTAGAGGGTGATGGTGGGGGGAGTGGTCGCTGGAACCGTTGGGAGTAGGGGGTGGGGAGTAGGGAGTGGGGTGTCGTCGGGTGTCGGTTGTCGGTCGTCGGTCATCCGTCGTCCGTCGTCCATCGTCCCAGAGCGCAAAACGGCCGTTAATGCCGCGCTCCCCCACCCCAAATGCGCCGGAAGCTGGGCAATGGTTTCGGCTGTTGTCTGCGGTCGGTCGTCAGAAACGGCCGTTTTCACAACCATTTGCTGATTGTGCTGCTGCCGCAGGGCGATCAATTGCGCTTGCGCTGCCGCCAAAGTTGGCGACACAAAACCCGGTTGCCCAGTCAAGACCCACTCTTTTGACCAGGCAAAAAGCATTTAGTAATCAGTAATCAGTGTTCGGTAATCAGTTAGCCCAACCGATTACCGAACACTGATTACCGATTACTGGTAACCTGAGCGATTGACAAACTCAGTTGACAGGTCTATACGCCTGTGCTATGCTCTTACCTGAACAGTGAGCTACTCTTTGGGGAAGTAAAAAATCCCCCTCCCCAATAAAGGGGCGCTGATCAGAGGTGTTGGCGGCACCAGAACAGACGAAAGGTAGCTTGCGAAAACTAAATGACGGTCAGGTGTTTCAGCACCTGACCGTTTTTTATTTGCCCGGCTTTCCCCTTGCGCGTTGCCTGTTTCAGCAAGCAACCCACAACAACATAGCCAACAAATGGCTGCTTTGTTGGCTATACATTGGGTAAACCGATTTTTTAATCAAGCTATGGTCGTATTGTTGCCAATAGACTACAATTATCCTTAAAGATAACCGTGACAGACAGTCTAACAAAGTTAGATTGGCTTGTCAACAAATCTATATGCTATAGATTTTGACTTTGCCCCTGTTATTAGTATAATTTGACAAAATTTACGCAATAATTGCAACCTTGACAAGGTTGCAAGGCTTTTATACCATTTAGATTATGGATAGTATACGACCATTAACGTTAGGTATTGACGGCTACAAACCAGATTGGGATCGGCTGGGTTTGGTGGTGTCGCCGTTTAATATTGAGGCCGACCCCCGCTTTATGTATTTGTCCACCGAAACGCGCCGGGCGTTGTCGAAGGTGAGCTATATGGTGGAAGCGGGGCAGGGTGCCTCGGTGATTGTGGGCGAGATTGGCACGGGCAAAACGACGCTGGCTTCCTGGTTTCACAGCCGCTATGACCGCCGCCCCGATTTTGTGGCGGCCAAGGTGGATGAAGCACCCAAGAAAAGTGGGTTGCTGCTGCTGCGCCGCATTGCTTCTGAGTTTGGCTTGCGGACGCGGCGGGCGACGGAAGACCAGTTGAATGAGTTCCGTGCCTTTTTGGTGGAGCAGACGGAAAAGGGCATTTTGCCGCTGGTCATTATTGATGAGGCGCATGAGCTATGCCCGGAGCAATTTGTGGAGCTGCGGCGGCTGCTGAACTTCCGTGACCCGCGTGGTGGGAAGGCGTTCCAGATGGTGCTGCTGGGCCGGCCGGAGTTGGATATTGTGCTGCGGGAGGTGCCGGATTTTAACGACCGCGTGGCAACCCGTTCGTCGCTGGATCCGCTGACACCGGATGATACGCGGTCGCTGATTGAGTATCGGCTGCTGGCGGCGGGGCGGGATTCCAAACAACGGCCGTTAATCACCGACGATGCCATTATGCCCATTTGGCGCGAAACGCGGGGCTACCCGCGCAGCATTTGCTTGCTTTGCTTGCACCTGTGTTTAGAGCTTTTGGCAACGGGTAGCGCCGAAATCAATGCCGAGTTTGTAGCCGACTTCCTTAAAGATCAACATGGCTATCGCCACGGCGGCGGTAGCCCGGCAGCAGCATGAGTAAATCCGGCAAAAAAGGGGATAGCACGCTTGCTGCGCTGCTGCGGGAAAAGCCCAGGCGTGGGCGACCGCGCCGCGCCGTCAGCCGCCAAAATGTGTATGTGGAGCTGACGCTAGCGAACAAGCAGCTTTTAAAGCAGCTTGCAGATTATCTTCCTGACGGGCTAAAGCGGGCGGATTTGTCTGATCTGGCCGTAAGCATGTTGACGGCACGGCTGGAAGCATTGCGGCGGGCGGTGGCCGGCCGTAACCGCGAGATTCCCGAAGGCATCACCGATTTGGAGTCGCTCTATCTGCTGTGGGATCTGCCGTTGCCGGACAGCAGTGCCGAGCGCAGCTGGACATCTATCCGGCTGTCGCCGCAGCAGTCCATTGAGCTAGGGCGGGCGCATGGCACCTTTAACGCCATCTTTGGTTCCAACCGTAGTGACACCTTTGAACTGGCACTGGGGCTGTTGCAGCAGTTTCTGGAAGGGGGGAATTTCCAGAACGAGAGCCTGTCGCTGTTGGACATGCAGCACCGCATAACCAATAGTTATTTATGAGTAACTCATAATTTATTGCCCATTTTCTCCACAACCCCTTTTGAAAATTGAACCACGTAGCCGAGGATTCCCATCCGCGCTCTCTGCCTTGTGCATGGCCTGCCCCGGCAGTTTGTGGCACAATTTGCCCTGGCTAATCGTTGAAATTACGGGAGAAGTTCAACTTCTTCTGAGAAGTTGAACTTCTTATATGGGTGCATCCTATTGATACAGGAAGGGTAATATGAGTGTGCAGAGGCAGCAGGTGGTGACAAACGGCCGTTTAAACGGCCATGCTGAAACAATCGTGTGCATTAACCCCGGCACGGGGGAGCAGTTTGCCGAGGTGACAATGGCGACGGCGGCGCAGGTGGCTGAAGCGCGGCAAGAGATGGCGGCGGCGGCGCAGGTGTGGGGCCACAAGTCGGTGGCGGAGCGGGTGTGGATTGTGCGGCAGCTACAGGCGTTGATTTTGGCGGAGATGGATGAATTAACGGCCGTTATCAACCAGGACGGCGGCAAAAGTCGCCAAGATGCCCTCAACGAACTGTTCGTCACCGTAGACAGCATGAACCAATATTGCCACCACGCCGCCAAATGGCTGCGCCCCCGGCGCGTCTCCCCTGGGCTGCAAATTTTCAAACGGGGCTGGGTAGAACGCCGACCCTATGGTGTGGTTGCCGTCATCAGCCCCTGGAACTACCCCTTTATTTTAACCATGCAGCCCGTTGTTACGGCCCTGCTGGCGGGCAACACCGTTGTCGTCAAGCCGTCGGAAGTGACGGCAGCCACGGGCGTGGCAATGGAAAAACTGTTCCAGCGCGTGCCGGAGCTGGCTCCTTTTGTCCGCTTTGTGCATGGCGACGGCCGTGTGGGGGCAGCATTGGTGGCAACGCGCCCCGATTTGATCTACGTCACTGGTTCGGTGCGGACGGGGCGGCTCATTACCCAGGCCGCTGCTGAAACGCTCACCCCGGTGATTACCGAACTGGGCAGCAAAGACCCGATGATTGTGCTGGATGATGCCGACCTGGCGGCGGCGGCGCGGTGGGGGGTGTGGGGGGCATTTTACAACGCCGGGCAAACGTGCGTGGCGGTGGAGCGGGTCTATGTGCTGGCGGCGGTGTATGACCAATTTGTGCAGGCGGTGCTGGCCGAAGTTGCCAGGATGAAGGTGGGGTATTCGCCCGACATTGACAACCGCTTTGACATGGGGCCGCTGACGTTTGCGCGGCAGGGCGAGATTGTTGAAGCCCATTTGGCCGATGCCGTAGCGAAGGGGGCAAAAATTATGGCCGGGGGTGGCCGCAATGGGTATTTTATGGAGCCAACGGTGGTGGTGGATGTAGACCATACGATGCTGCTGATGCAGGATGAGACGTTTGGCCCGATTTTGCCGATTATGAAGGTGGCGGATATTTCGGAGGCGGTGCGGCTGGCGAATGATTCTTATTTGGGGCTGGGGGCATCGGTGTGGGGGCAGGATGTGGCGCGGGCGGAGCGGGTGGCGCAACGGCTGGAAACGGGGTCGGTGAATATCAATGACACGGTGGTGCATTTTGCCATCCCCCATTTGCCGTTTGGCGGGGTGAAGCAGTCGGGAAACGGCCGTTCGCATGGCGAAGCCGACCTGCTGCAATTTACCCAAACCGTCTCCTATGCTGTGGGCAAGCCGCCGCTGCCGTTTGACATTGCCACCATGCTGCGTTCACCGGGCAACTACCACAAAAGCGCGGCCATTATGAAGCTGGCCTTTGGCACCACGCCGCAGCAGCGGCTGGAGCCGGTGGCGGAATTTTTGCAGAAGAACAAGGGGAAGGTGGCGGCGGTGGGGGGAATAACGGCCGTTTTGCTGGCTTTGTCGCGGTTGATCAGGCGTTCCTGAGTAAAGAAAAAAGCGATACGCACGCTTCACTTGCTTGCGGTACTCGGTACGCAGTCCAAAAGTAAATGATAGATGGTCAAAGTAGCATCCGAGCTACTTCGTTTATGCTGGCTGCACCACTCATATTGAAATTCATCAACAATGATTACATCTTCCTGAGGAGCAATTAATCGTAATTGTCTTTGATGTCGATCTATAGCTTTTTTTAGTCGAGACTGCCAGATTGCAACAGAATCGCTTAAAACATAAGCAAGCATACCTACTTCTGGATAAGCAGATGTGTAGTCAGCATATTCACCCTCTAAAAAGCGTTCTATGCCTTCTGATCCAACATAGTAGCCAGTACGTTGATGGATCTTAATATAATTTTGGGGTTTAGCTTCAAAAACGTACTTGGGACGTCCCTTCCGAGCAAGGAATTTCACGAATAAGTCTGTCTTGCGTCTATCTTTTCCTAATCGCTGCCCCCCGGAAATAGGTGATTCATTAAAAACTTCGTAATCGGAGCACCAAGGTATTTTGTCAGCAAGCAAAATATCCTCAATAGCTTCTGCTAGAAGCCCCGTGATTTTCTCTTCATCGTCCTCACTTGTTGTTATGAGTTTTGACTTAATGGCCTTATGCCCCCAGGCAATTAAGAGGTGAGCGTGTTTTCTAAACATTGGCCAATAGGCGTCGGAGAAAGCTTGACTAGGCTGGCTCTGCTTCACGATTACCCCGTTGTTCCAGAGATGATCCAATGATGTCGTTAGCATCATTAAGAGCTTGTGTGTAAGTCCAATCAATAAGGCGGGACGATTTATAAATATAGACTCGTGTCCCTTCAAAAAGGCGCAAACCACGCTGTACGTACACCCACTGACTGACTTGCTCACGTAAATTTTGGCTTAATTCAGATAGCAGATTAGCCATTGTCATATTACCTAGTTGAATATCATCTTCATTGACAGGGGCGGGGCTACTTGTCAACTCGACTACGCATTCGATTAAGCTATTAGAGTAAGTAATAGAAACCCGATGGTAGGTCATTCCCATGGAAAAATCATCCAGAGAACTTTGTAAAGCGTGGGCGTAAGACAATAATTCGTCAGGGAAAGGCATTCGGATTAAATTTTCTGTTTCGGCCGATTTATCCAGAGGCAAGCGATGTTGAATAAAATCTTTAATCAATAACTGGATGTCATGAGGAATATCAAGAATCTCAAAGACTGCCTCGTCAATTTTTGTCTGCAATTCTAAATCCAGTTCCCGAACAAACTGCTCGTACTCTCGTTTTTCCGCTGTGTTTAGCTTTTTCGGCAACCCACCGGGTTTGACCTCCACATCAAAATCATTATCATCAAATAACCCCAACCTTCTTTGTACCCGCAGCTGTATGCTTGATACAAAGGCTGTTATTTTTTTCTGTTCTATTGCTGTAATTTCCTGATGCAGCTTGGCTAATGTCTTGGCCTGCTCAGGAGTAAAGATTGGTGTAGGAATCTTACGCACTTCTGTCGTGACGACTGTCTTTCGCTGCCTGAAAATTCCCCACTCAGGGACATGAAAGAATAAATAATAGGCGACCAAATTTGAACTCAAATAGACAGTCAATGCGCGTAAAAGAATTTTGTTCTCTGGATTATTAGGTGCAGCAATACCCATTTGGCGGGGAGGAATTATGAAGTCCTTTTCGCTGTAAATGGCAAAGTTCTGCCAGCCTGGTGATATGATAATGTGTGGAGCGGTGTTGATGATCAATGCCGACTTTCCGCCTCGTAGGCGGAGATAATACTTGAAGTTTTCTTGCAATACTGCTGGTGGCACTGTAAAGCGGTAACGAGGCTTATATTCATTGAGCTGCTTGGTATCAAACATTTTTGTTCCTACAAATTCTGGACGATAATCCAATTTTTCAGATGAACCAGAATCTGATCTAAGTTGGATACCTTCGAGAGGGAAGTTGTCCCCCCAACCTTGAAGTATGCAATGTTCAGCGAGCGTTGTCGGGAACATATATTGCATACGCTCTATTGCCCTTTTGTCATAGGGAGTACCCCAAAGCGCGAGTTTCCATAGGGAAGTTTCACCTTGTTCTGCTTCTGTAGGGGATACCATTTGGATCTCGCTTTCGTTGATCGTAATGATCCAGGGTTCATTCCTGGTTTCTGTGGTTTGTTGAGTGGCGACAAATGGGGCGTAGTGAGTAATTTCAGGCTTTGCACGTTCTTCATTTGCCAAGCTGTAAACAAGCGTTGTGGCTGGTAAGACCCCGCTATTTTTTTTGCCAAACAAAACATCCCGAAAATTAGCAAAGTTGGTAACGCGATAAACTACATGATCGGTAAAAAACTTTCGCCGATATTTCTGAGATTCAACATTTACCAGACTGGTTGCTGGTAAAAGAACCCCTGCTATTCCGTCCGGCTGAAGTAGGTCTGTAATTACCCAACTAAATGCTTCTGCAACCCGTTTACCGCCTGTTGGGCAAGCTGCTTTGTTTTCCTTTTTTTTGAACCAAGCGTTAACGTACTTATCACCTTTGGTTTTTGGCTTTATCTCAACCCAGGGCGGGTTGCCCACAATCCAGTCAAACTTTAAGTCTTGTACCCAAATGTTAGCCTCACATGATTCACCAGCAAAATCAAAGAAATCACATTCAAAAATACGGGTGTTGTGTAAGTCAGGTAATGTGAATTTGAGGTCTTGTAGCTGGCTTGGCTCAGAATAATGGAGTAATGTCAGAATGAGGCTGAATTCTGTGACATAACAAGCATCCTTTTTGCGTTCTATGCCATAAATGCTCTCAAGTAAAATATCCCGCAGTTGTTCAGGTGTTGCTTTGCCACCCAAAGATTCTATCAATCGCCGATAAGCCAGCACAAGAAAAATGCCAGATCCACAGGCAGGATCCAGAATTTTCATGCCTTTGTCTAAAGGCTTGATAGATGCCACTTCGGATAAGAGATAATCAGCTAGGAATTCTGGCGTATAGACAACACCTTGCTCCTGTTTGGCATTTTCATCTTCACTAATCAGAAATTGCTCATAAATAGCTGACAACGTTTCTACAGGAATGTAACGGAAGTTATAAGCCTTAAAACCGAGGTGCAGTTGCCAGATTTCGGCATCGTCTTTTGATGGTTCATTCCCTCTAAAGATAGATGCGACCCATGAGATGTGTTTATCTTGTAGGGTATCATCGGCAAAATCAATCGGGAAAACTTTGCCGTTAAAGTCACGTAAGGCTTCGATAAGCCGCTGGAGGCTGGCACAGGTAGCTTGGCGGGTAAAAATAGACTCAGGGGGTATGGCCTGTTGTGCCAACCATTTATCTGAAAGGATGTCTCTTTCTCGTAAATAGCTGAGAAAGACATATTTGCCAATTAACGCATGAGCTGTTTCAGGGCGTAAACCATCATCTTTTAAGAGATTGCCTAACGTTCGGAGATTGGCCAGTAAATGCTCATCTACACGCTGGTTCGTTTGTATCTGATTGGCATATTTTGCCCAAACCTGCCCTGTATCAATTGCGGTGGCTGAAAAATTATCTATCAGGTGTGGTAGCTGGCTTTTATCAACGATAGGTTGTTCTAATAGGCCTATTTCTAAATCGGTTTCTGAATAGTTAAAGCCTGTGTAGATTCTAATTTGGTGAGGCAGTTTTATAATAATGAATGGGGCAAAGCACAAGTTCCATAATCCTTGATGAATTTCTTTCACTTTTGCTTGAGCTACTGCTTCGTCGGCTATTTGAATGTCAGCGAGATAAACAATTGGTTGAGCAGGTAGAATTCTATCTTGGTTTGAGCTGGTTTGAATCACATAAGCCCCACTGACACCTATCTCTTGGGCAGCACGAAAGAGATGAGCAGTTTCTGGTTCAAAATCAGAGATTTGAGTGTAGTAGTTGGGGGAATTATGATACCCAAGCTCTGCTACCAACTCGTCTAACGCTAACATTGTTACCCCTTTTTTATCAGATCGAGCCTTGCAGTCTACTAGTTTATTGGCAGTTGCGCTTATGCAAAACCAATAATTAAGTATAGAACTTTTGGGCTACAGGGTCAAGGAAGGATAGAGAGTGATCGCTGTAAGCTTTCTACCTGTGCCGATTTGATAGTGCTGATTTCCAGTGTGACCCACCAAACGGTGTTGCCGGCCGTTGTGGGCGTGGTTTGAAACTGGTACAAATTGCCAAAATTGGGTTCGTCAAGCTGCCCAAGCAGCCGGGTTTGCCCGTCTTGCTGCCAGTAGACATTGAACTGTTGTCCCTCGGTTAGCGGGTGGGGCCACTGCCAGAACAGGGTGATGGGGGTGTTGACGGGGAAGGTGCTGCCGGCCGGAGGGCCAAGCAGGGTAATGTCGCCGGGAGGAAGGGTGCTGACAGGTTGGCTGGTGGCAGTGGGGGGTGGGGAAACGGCCGTTTCTGCGGTAGCGACCGTCGTTGGCGTGGGCGGGGTGGTGAGGGTGGGTGGTGGTGCGGGGGTGGGGGGTGAAACGGCCGTTTCTGTGGCCGGCCACAAGTTGATTAAACCCAAAAACAATAGCAGCAATAACAGCGGCATGAGAATGTAAACAATGCGCTGCCAATAACCAGAGGGGGGGAGAGACGGTGCTGCCATCAACCCCGTTTATAGCGGAAAATAACCGATTTACAACCAAAATTCCTATATTTTCCTCTTGCACACAGGCTATAATTTGCGCCAACTCGATTCAATTGCCAAACAACAAGGAGTGTGCAATGTTACGTTTAGTCGCGTTTCAAAGAACTTTGTGGGTTATTTCCCTATTGCTATTAACCAATATTTTGACTGTCCACGTGGGACATACCCAACCAGCCAACGCCTTTGTCATAAGTGAAATTTTTGGTGGCGGCAGCGGAACTGGTTTGCAAGGATGTGATTACATTGAACTCTATAACGGAACCAACGGTACGATTGATTTCAGTACCACGCCGTATTCTGTCCAGCGTGCAACCGCTGCCGGAAATTTTGCCCAAAAAATTGATTTGACAACGGGTTCGATTGTTCCTGGGGCTTACTTTTTGATAGCTGGCACCTGCAATGATTTGGCTGGCTTTGAAACGGCCGTTGGTGCCCCCGTTGATGCCAGCGGTACGATGAACATTACCACCAGCGATCAAAAGATTGCGCTGCTGTCTGGAACGACATTGCTGGATCCATGTGTGGCAAATTGTGCTACAGATGCTAATGTGGTTGATTTTGTTGGCATGGGAACCGCAACCAGCTATGAGGGGAGTGCGGCGGCAGTGACCCCAACCGCAACCAGTGCCATCCATCGTTTGGGCGATCAACTGGTTGCCCGATATTTGGAAGGGGATGTGGACAATGATGACAACAGTGTTGATTGGTATCGCAATGTTCAAAACCCAAAGACAGGTATACCCGCGCCGGTTTTAACGCCGCCGGTTAATGGGGTTGGTGCCGGGGGTATTTATATTAGCCATGAGATTAGTGGGCTACAGTTTAGCAGCACCGTTCTAGATGAAGAGCAGGTGGATCGAACGGATGATGGTTGGCGAGCCGCTGTTGATGCTGCATTGGGTGGTGCTCCAGGTGCTACCAGTTTTAAGCAGATAGACATTGGTTCTCCTAACGTGACAGCCAGCACAGATCTGGTGCATGGTGCACCAGTTTGGACATATACAGGTGGAAGTACCTCGTTTTCGTTCACTGCTTACCAGATGAATATGAGTCCTGCCGGAACTGGAAGCGAACATGCTACTTGTACTATAGCCAAAATTGGAGGTCTTGTTCATAGCAGCCAGCCATCTGCGAATGATCCTTTGCAGGATAATCCACCAGAACCAAACATTGATGTACCCGGCAGCAATGCCAACGCTATTGACAATGCTTATAACGATTCCGGGGTGGGTGATAACTCGAACCCGAATGGGGTGCTTGTTGCATTTTCGCCGCCCATTCGTGCTTGGGGTGCGTTTTTTGCCGACATTGAAACCCGTGACCCCGAAACATTAACCCAGGCGATGATTGATGCCCACCCCGCTGGCACATTTGCTGGTATGTCGCCAGGAGACCCTATTGGCGGAGCGTTGGCAACCGTGCAGCTTTTTGATGCAGATTGTAATCCGATAGGGGTTGCCCAGCCGGTTCCCGCCTTTCTTGATGATAATGAAGATGGGGTTAACGAGTCGCCTGTTGTTACCAATCCGGCTACTGATTTCCGAAGCTCGACATGTGGCGGTGACAGCACGAATGGGTATGGATGTGGCAACCATACAACCCGCTGGATTGGTTTTGCCAATGGCACAACGCCTGTTTCCTATATGCTTTTGGTGGTTGGGGATGATGACGTGCAGGGGGCGGATGGGGATGGGGATGTGGCAACAGCGGGAACAGGGGTGATTACAAGTTGCGATGGCAGCAATCTGGCAAATTTTACGCAGCGGTGTGAGGGTGGACAGGAATATATCAGTTTTGCGCGTGGGACTGTTTTGGTAGCAGGGGCTGTTCCAACGGCCGTTTCTTTCACCCACCTCACCGCCTTGCCAACCGCCACCCCGTGGCTGTTGTTGATTGTGCTGTTGGGCTTGCTGGGGGTAACGGCCGGAATAGTAAGGCGTGGGGTGTAGGGAGTAAGGTGTAGAGCGTGGGGTGTGGATTTTTCTGTTCCCCACACCCTACGCTCCACTCCCTACACTCCTCCTGGCTTCAAAATGAGCGTGTGGCGGCAAACGGCCGTTATCTGCTCCTCCGTCCACGCCACCGGCACATAGCCACCCGTGCGCCACAGGCCAATCAGGTCGCCATAGTGCGGGCTGCCAAGCTGCCCCGATTGCCCCGGCGCGATAATCATTTGCCCCTGGCTCAGGTCGCCTAGGTTGACGATGTGGCGCGAGGAAATGGAGATGGCGTTGTTGTCATAGGGGGCATCGGCGCGAATGCTGGTTTGCGCCACCGTGTCAATATCGCCGCCGATGGGGAATGGCCCCTGGTTAAACACCCCGTCCAGCGGACGAAGTTGCCCCAGGGCGTGGGCAAAACAGACGCGGTGCAGCCGTCCCCACTGCCATTGGCTGGGGTCATTGCCCAAAAGCTGCCTACAAACGGCCGTTGTTTGTGCCAAAGCGTGGTTGAGAACGGCCGTTTTTTCCCGCCCTCCCAGCAGCCACCCCGGTTCCCCCACTGTCAGCCAGCGCAGCAGCCGCACCGTCCAATACCCCTGAAACTCATTCACCGGCATCAAAATGGGGTGCGGGCCAGCCCCCAGCAGCCGATGGCGCAGCCGTTCATCCAGATGCGGCTCCAGCAGAATTTCCGTAAGCTGGCGCAGCAGCACCTGGTAAACCGCGCCGCCGACGCTTTTTGCCCCCAGCCAGCCATCCCACCCCTGTAAAAGCTGGTGGGCAAGCCGGCCGTCGGCCGTGTCGGGGGCATGGCTGGCAAGCAGGTGGATAAATTGCTGCCCCGGCAGGGAAGTAAAATCGAGGTGAAGCTGGGCGCAGTCGGCGGGGGAAACGATGCGCCGATGATGCAGATTTGGCCGGATTGGCGCGAATTTTTCTGCTTCGATCCGCGAAAATCCGCCTTGATCCGCGTCATCCGCGCATCCATTCTTCATCAACACCGCCTCAATCCGCTGCGCCCGGAATCCGGTGCGCCACGTTTTGCCCAAAAAGTGGGGAAAATCATCGGCCACAATCTTGTTGTTGGCCGAAACAATCAGCCCGCTGGCGGGGTTAAGCGTGTGGGGCATCTGCTCAAACGGCACAGCGCCAACCCATTCATGCGTGGCCGCCCAGCCCGGCGCGGGCAGCAGCCCGTCCCCCTGCGCCCGCAGCGGAACCCGCCCCGACAAATAGTGGCCGATATTGCCCTGGCGGTCGGCATAGAGAAAGTTGAGCGATGGGGACGGGATGTGGCGGATCGCGGCCACAAATTCTGCCCAGTTGGTGGCTTCATTGAGCCGGGCAAAACCATCGAGCGTGACGTCGGGGGCAAGTGACATGGAAGCCAGGGCGGTGGGCTGCTGGCCGCTGGGCAGCACGGCGTTGATGAGGGGGCCGTGGTGGGTGACGGTCACAGGCTCCACATGGTCGGCGCGACCGCGCACGGCGATGGTTTCGCAGATGGTTTCGGCCGGCCGCCAGCCATCGCCAAAGCGGTAGCGGGTGGGGTTGTCGGGGTCAAATTGCTCCACAAACAAATCTTCGCAGTCGGTGTAGGCCAGCGTGGCGCCCCAGGCCAGGTGGGGGTTGTGGCCGGTGAGAACGTAGGGGATGCCGGGCTGGGAGAAGCCGCTCACGTGGTAGCCATCGTCACTTTGCAAATGGACGTAGTACCAAATAGAAGGGGTGCCGACGGTGAGGTGCATGTCGTTGCACAAAATGGGTGCGCCAGTGCTGCTACGTTCGGCGGCGATGACCCAGCCGTTGCTGCCGCGCCCGGCTCCATCGAGCGTGCCTTTGCCCAAAAAGGGTGCTATGCCGCCGCTTCCTGAATCTTTCAACCCGTTCACCTCAATACCTGCCGCCAGCGTCACCGGCTGGTCATCGGGATAACAGAGGGCGAGGTCGGCGGCGCGTTCGGCACCGAGGGCGGCAATCAGTTCGGCGTTGATCAGCTCGCAGCTTGCGCCGTGGGTCAGCGCCCACATTTGCAAACGGCCGTAAGTGATGGTGTCCAGCGGCTGCCACGGTTCGGGGGTGTGGTGGACGAGGGCGAATTCGAGGGGAAACGGCCGTTTTCCTGCAATCACCCCATTCACCCCCGCCGTATACGCCACCACATCGCTGCGGTACGGTTCTGGCAGCAGTTCCCACGACCGGCTGGCAAGTCGCCCAAACCCCAACGTCCGCGTCAGCCGGTCGGTGGGCAGGGTGCGTGAGCCAAAAACGGCCGAAAGCGTGCCGCTGGCAGCGCGGCGATTCAGTTCCATTTGCCACAGCCGGTCCTGGGCGTGGACAAACCCCTGGGCAAAAAAGAGGTCGTGGCGGTTGGCGGCGTGGATGTGGGGAATGCCCCACTGGTCGCGGCGAATGGTGACGGGGTGGTGGAGGGTGGGATGGTAGAAACGGCCGTTTAGCTGTGGCAAACGGCGGCAGCTTTGTTTGGCGAAAAAGGTTTTTAACTCCATTGTTTAAAGAAGCAGGGGAGCAGGGGAGCGGGGGAGCAGAGGAGAAATCTCCCCCGCGCCGCCAAAAAGTTGTGGACGCTGCCCGTTTCCCAATGTGTGCCGCTAAATTGCTTGTAGTTGCTTAAAACAGTCATGTTTTGTCTCTCCATCTTGTCTCTCAGATTTGCCGAGCATGAAGTTCAACTCTCTGTGAACCTCTGTGCCTTCTCTGCGTAACTCTGTGTCACGCCATCCCAATCATGTTTAGTGTAACGGCGAATGGGAGAGCTGTGGAAAAGAAGAGACATAGTATGCGCCAATCGCCAATCTCTAATCTCTAATCCCTACAAAACGGCCGTTTTCCCCCACCACCCGCCCATTCTTCACCACCAGCGTGCGCACCGGCCGCACCGCCGCCGCTTCCGTTGGCGTGTCGGCCGGCAGCAGCAGCAAATCCGCCCGCTTGCCCACCGCCAGCCCATAGTCGGCATCCCCCATCAGCCGCGCCCCGCCGTAAGTGGCAATATCCAGCAGCATCTCCACATCCTCATCCTTGCGCAACCCGCTGCGGTATCCCAGCAGCCGCACCCTGTCCAGCAAATCAATCTGGTTAAACGGCCCCCACGTATCCCGCACCCCGTCGGTGCCGGTGCAAAGCGGTACCCCCGCCTCATACAGTCGCTTCAGCGGCGGAAAATCTGCCCGCCCCGACCCCAGCGACATAATCGTGATCCGGTTTTCCAGCAGCAGATCAATCAGTTGGTTCAAATAGCTTTCCTCAACCTGCCCCAGGCAAAAAACGTGGCTAATCGTCACCTTGCCCTGTAGCCCCAGCACCTTTGTCCGCTCGGCAATCAGCTCCACGGCAAACGCCCCCAGCGTCCCCGGCTCATGCAGGTGGATGTCCAGCTCGACCCCGTATCGGCCGGCAATGTCAAAGATGATGTCGAGATGTTTTACCGGGTCACGATCTACCGTGGACGGATCCAGCCCGCCGATGGCATCGGCACCCAGCTTTACTGCTTCCTCCAGCAGGGCTACCGTGCCGGGGCGGATGAGCATGCCGCTTTGCGGGAAGGCCACCGTCTGCATGGTCATCACCTCGCGGTACGCTTCGCGGGTGGCCGTCACCCCCTCAAAGTGAGCCAGCCCGGCCTCGGTGTCAATGTCCACGTGGGTGCGAATGTGGGTTGTGCCAAGTGCCAGCGATGCTTCTACCTCCCGCGCCGACTGCACCTGTGCCGACAGCCCCATGTCGCGCCGCACCTGCCGTTCGTTGTCCACATAGTCGCGGATGCGCGGCCCCGGCACCTGGTTTTTGTGCCACGGCCACCCCAGCAAATTTTTGTCTATGTGGGCGTGGGCGTTGACCAGACCAGGGAGCAGAAGCTGGTTTTGGCCGTCAAAAACGGCCGTTCCGCCTTCCGCCTCAATCCCCGCCGCCATCGCCACAATCACTCCCTTCCGTACCAGCACATCTACCGCGTCGCCACCCATTGGGCGCACATTTTGCAACAAAAGATTCCCTGTCATTGTTTCCTCCATCCATCATTTAAT
>JAWKPA010000012.1:0-2924722 GCA_041390905.1 Chloroflexota bacterium | reverse complement strand
TGGTCAGGCAAGTGCTGTAAGCGGGATGGCGCAATTGGTCGAGAATACGATACACCTCTGCCTGACTCAAGACGGTGGGCAGAGCGTTGCTTTTGGGAACACGCACCAACTCAAAAATCTTCCATTCGCGGTGTAGGGTGTGTTGATAGAAGAATTTGATGCCGCAAAGAGCTATTGTTTGCGAACTGCGGGAGAGTTGTCTCTCGTTTTTCAGGTAGAGAAAGTACGTCCGCAACTCTTCTTCAGTAATCTGATCGGGAGGCTTGTCGAAATGGGCGGCCAATTGGTGCACGGCACGAATGTATGCCTCTTGGGTTTTGGTTGCCAACCCGCGCAGCTGCAGGTCGGCCAGCATCTTTTCCCGTAAGGGGGTCATACTCATATCTCCTTCGACACTTTTTGTGTCCATATTAACGGTTATATGAGATATGATACGCCTAAGGACGGTTTATACGACTGTTATCGGTCGAGGGCTTTCCCTGCGCGAAGCGCTTAGTTCAACATATTATTATGCTGCACGGGTGCAGCATAAACCTGCGCTTTTCTTGTTATACGGCACGTTTTGCAGCATAAACTTGCTATTCTCAACAAAAACAGGCAAAAGTTGCGGCATAAGCTCTAATTGGCAGGTTTATGCCGCGACTGTGCTTGATAAACCTGTGCTGGACAATAAAAATACGCAGCGACAGTATATAGAAGTTGGTAGCCCCTTGCAACACAGACATCAGTGTTCATTGTCATGGCGTGGGTCGTTTGGTCCACCAATAAACGGCCGTTCCTCCCCCCACCATCCCCACCACAACCAACCCAACCACCCACCCCCAACTCCCCCCACCCGATTCCACAACCGGCGCGGGCGAAACGGCCGTTTCCACCGCCACAACAACCGTTGGCGTTGGCAAAATCGCTTCCTCAACGGGCAACGCCAGCACCACCAGCGGCGGGTCATGGTCGGCACTGCGGAAGAGAAGGTCGGGGTCGGCCGACCAGCTATCGGGGAAGTCGGCGTTGACATGGAGAATAGTGGCTGTCACCAATTCTTCGGCCAGCGTGGAGGAGAGCAGAATGGCATCTATGAGCTGCGACACGCCGCCAAAGATGAAGCTGTAGCGTTGGGCGTCGGGAATGAGGGCGAGGGCGTTGGCCAAACGGCCGTTTGGCTCCTGCATCGCCAGCGTCGAGGGGGAACCCTCATAGTCATTGAGGTCGCCCAGCACGATGATCCGCGCTTCAGGGTCGGCGGACAGTTGTTCATTGACCAGACCGTTGACGTGCTGTGCCTGTGCCAGCCGTCGCGGTGCCGTTTCCGCTTCGCCACCGCGCTTCGATTTGAAATGGTTGATGAGGAGGGTGTAGAAACGGCCGTTAATCTCCACCACCACCTCCAGCGGCGGACGGGAAAAAAGCGGCTGCTCCCCCGCCCCGCACACAATCGAGCCATCCACAATCCCCGTGGCAATCCGCGTGCACCCCTGGCGCAATTCCGCACTGACCACCATCACCCGGCGTGGGTCACTCAGCAGTGCCACGTCAATGCCGCGCCCGTCGGCACTTTCGCGGTGGGTGATGGTGTAGCGGAAGCCGCAATCTGGCTCCAGCCGTGCCGCAATCTGCTCCAGCAGCGCCCCGTTTTCCACCTCCTGCACCCCCAGCAAGGTGGGGCAGCCTAGCACCAGGGCAATCGTTTGCGCGATTTTGCCCTCCTTGGCGGCAAGCTGGGCGGTGGTGGGCTTGGGTTCGGCATCATCGCCGGTGTCGTCCACGGTGTCGAATAGGTTTTCGACGTTGAAGCTAGCCAGGCTAAACTGCTGCTCGCCAACGGCGGGCGGCGTTGGCACGGGGGGCAGCGGGGCGGCGGCAATAGTCAGCGCGTCGGGCTGCTGCAGCACAATTTTGAATTCGTCGAAGTTGTAAGTGAGCGGGCCAACGAGACCGCTTACCTGGTCGCCCGTTTTCAGGTCGGGGAAGTCGCCGCAGCCGTCGCTTTCGCTGTGGTGCAGCACGGGGACGATACCACCAACGACATCGCTGGCCTGCTGCCGCAGCGGGCGGCCGGGTGTGGTGCGAACGGCAAAGCCGCAGCTACGATAGGTGGGGTTGACAACAACGGCCGTTTCTGCCACCATCACCCGCATTCCCTCCAATGGCTCCAAATCACCCGCCAGCGGCAGCGGCAATGGGTCAGGCAATGGCAAACCGCTGGCCTCCACCCGCACCTCAATGTTGTTGTCGTCCACCTCCGTCAGCCCAAAAAATTCGGTAATCTGCCCGCTCACCCGCACCTGATCCCCCAGTTGCACGGTTGGCCGCCGCCGCCCCATAAAAACCGCAATGCCGTCCGACGTGGCCGGATCGCCGTCCTCCGTGCCGGGCAAATCCTGCACAAAGAGGGTGTAATAAGTGATGCCGCTGGCGTTGCGGTCGGCGTGCAGCCCGGTGACAATGCCGCGAAAGGTAACGGTTTGGTTGAGCAGGGGGGAGGCGTCGCGGCGGCTTTGGATGGTGCCAATGGGGGGCAGCGTTTCCAAATCGGCGGCGGTGGCGATTTCGGGGCAGTCGCCTTCCAGCGTGATTTGGCCGGGGGTGGGGCGGTTTTGCGGCTGCCAGTCGGCGGCGGTGTTGCTGTCGCAACTGGCGGGAATGCGCTCAATGCTTTGGCCGGTAAGCACGCTGCTGATGGCGGGGGCAAGCACGGCGGTGCTGTCGCCGTAGCTCAGGGCATCAATGATCTGGTTGCGCGGGTCGAGCAGCAGCACGTCGTCGCCGCCGTTGCCCAGAGCCAGGTCGCCGCTGGCCCAAATGGGGAAGCGGCGCATGTTGGGGACGTCGGGGTGGCTATCCACAAATTCGTAGTCGGGCAGAACGCCGTACAGGGTGGCGTAGCCAACGGCCGTTTGTGCCACCACAATCACCTGTCCGGGGTCAATGGTTGCCCCCACGGGGAAGCGGTACATCCCCTCGGAGCCGCCCGCCTTTTCTTCGTCGCCCAGTTTGATGTCGCTGAGGTCGTAAACGGCCGTTTCCCAGCTCACCAGCTCCACCCACTCCTCCTGCGCATCATCGCCCGGCGTGTCGTAAAAAACCTCTGTCAGCCGCAGGTTGGGCAGGGGGGTTGCTTGCCAAAAAGGGGCTGTGATTAAAATGAACAGAGTGATGAACCGGAACATAAGGCAACTCCATGCAGTTTGTCGTCGCCCAAACAAGAGCTTGATCCCTCTTGTCTGCTGGCGAGATGTGGTATTGTGAGAACGATGGATCTATTGTCGGTAAGATAAGGGAAGTTGGCAAATTTTGGTGATTCCACAGCCGACATCTGCTATTGCCTGCAAAAACAGATTAATGAACAAATTGTTTGGGCAAATGCCATTCCGAGCGGAGTTTGCGGAGCGAGGAATCTTTCACCTCAGAACAACAGGTTCTCGAACAAATTCTGTGGTGGGGACGTGGACTTGTGGCCGATCCCGTCGAGGGCGGCCACAAGAGTCGCCCCTACAGCTACACAAAACCTCAAAGAAGCAGAAAACAGAAAGGTTCCTCGCGGGACACTTCAGCGACCTCAGTGCAGGCTCTCGATTTGTCAATACCGAAATGCCTTATGCGGGTGTCAACAGCTTCCAGTACCCTTCAGAGATAACTTCAACGGTGTCATCAACCACTTTAATAGCGGTCTCATCATCAATCGCATACGCCGGGCCACCAATCTGGGTAGCCCATTTTTCGGCGTTGGCCATTGTGTTGTGGGGCAACATCTCATGACCTAAGTGAGGGTAGATGGAGAAGTCAACAACGCCCAGAGTTCTATCGTTGTTGGTGGCAGTTCCATTGGTGGGGTGCGTCCAGCTAACGAAATCTTCACCGACTCGGGGAGTCAGCACCATGCTCCCGGCGCTTAGCCCCACCCAAACCGTCTCGAACAGCGACGCCATGAGTTCTGCCAGCCCAGACTGCTGTATCCAATAGCACAAATATATCGGATCCCCACCATTGACCAGCAAAACGTCAGCCTCTCTAACCCAGGAGACCCAGCGTTCTTTGTTGATGCTTGGTAGCGCAGTAAGCTCCAGAATGCCCACGGAGTTCCAACCCAGTCCGCACAAGGGGCCTTCGGGTTCTCGCCCGCTAATGTCCTTCCAAGCCTGAACGGGGCTGACCCAAGGATGGCCGTAAGCTGCGGTGGGAATGCAGAGGGCGTTGGCTTCGGCTATTGGTTTTCCCAATAGATCAACCAAGGCATTGTGGATGCTGGCATTTTTGATGCCAGCGGAAGTGAGGAGTAATTTCATGATGCCTTTTCTTGACTATTTTCGTTGGCCTATGCGCCAGCGATTGCCATCAGGGTCTGTCAATTGAACCTCACGCGCCCAGGGTTGGTCATAAACTGGGCTGTCAAATTCGGCAGCAATCGTATCAACGTCATCTACATAAAAGTAGACCAGAGAATGAGGGCGAGCATCCCCTTTGTGTTCAGAAAGATGGAGGGGCAGGTGGCCTCGGCGCAGAAAGAGGTATAAAGGCAAATCGGGGGCGAAACGGTGTTCGCCTTCGACCACAAAACCAAGACGCGCATACCACTTTGCGGTCTGTTGAGCATCTTTAACATAAAAGATAGGTACTAATTCTTCACTCATTAAATTTCTCCTTCACGTGAGGTATGTGTATATGTTGAGCCGCATCTACCCTGGAGCAACTGCAACTGAGGGAATGTCTTTATCTTTGAGATGGTGGCCCAGGACATAGACAAAACGATTTTCAGCAGCCTTGCTGGCCTCATAAGGCGTCCATATTGGCGGGGCCTCTTTATGCCATGCTCTCCTTATTGAGATGTAAACAATTTCCAACGTCCTTCGCAGACGACCTCGGTAGTGTCGTCAATCACTTTGACGGCCGTTTCGTCGTCAATGCCGTAGGTGGGCACAGGTACTTCAGCGGCCATTCGTTCCACCTTGGGCGTGGCACTTTCCGGATGATCCTTGTGATCCAAATGAGGCAGCAGAGCAAAGTCAAACGGTAGCAGCTCCGCCAACCCCGACTCCCACAGCCAGCGACATAGATACACGACATCACCACCCTGCACTAGCAGGGCGTCAGCCTGCTGGACATCAGTGCTCCAATACTCCTTTTTGATGCTAGGCAGGGACGTGAGTTCCAGAATACCCGACGACTTCCAACCCAATTCGCTTGATATCGCATTACTCTTCGCTGTTGGGACCGTATACCCCAGGCAAGATGATGTCATTGAGTCGAAAATAGACAGTCAGTTGCCCGCGATGGTGGATCACGTGATGAAGACAATCAACCCGTATCACCTCCTCACGCGGTCTCGAAAAGAAGATGCGATCGCCATTGCGCACAATCCAATTTTCGCGCATATAGCTGTCGCTCATTGCAGCCACAGCGGCTGCTGCACCGTTAGTAGACCGATCAAAGTAATCGAGCAAATCATTTGTCGAATGGGGCCGATACACCTCAAATGACTTGCTGGCGTAGTCGAGTTCGTCACTCGTCGCCGCCAGCTTGATCCATTCAAACATGTCAGTGATATGTACCGACAATTCCCCAGCACTTGGTGATTTTGGATGCGGTTTCCAATCAAGCAGTTCCGTGGGCAATCGCCCAATAATCTCTCGGGACAATGTGAGTTCATTATGCAAATTGTTAGCGATCTCTATTCCGATTGTCATATGCTGTACCTATCCTTGGCTTTAGCTTAACAAATTATATCCGTCGTTGCTCTGTTGAACCTGAGCTTTTCTTAATGTCAGGTTTAGATTCTTGTTAGGCAGGTCGGCACGACGAAGCTATTTAAGAACTTCCAGTTGTTATGGCGATGTTGTTGGGGGGACTGCCTCTACGTTTCTTTGCTCGTCAGGTCTTTGTCTTCCATTTCCCAGGCGTGGTCCAGGGTGTGGAAGGCCGTGTGCCGAATGAGGAACCGCAGGGGCCATTTGGCTCTGTTGCCGGCCCACTTACCTTGTGAATGGTACGCTCGTATGCCTTGACAATAGGCCTCGCGATGCGTTTTCAATCCTTCATCAGTCAGCATCGCGCCTTCGGGGGTGAGGACACCGACCCCGCCTGCCCAATCCCGCTCGGCACCAAACGTATGACTGACGATGTGGTCGCGGTCGCGCCCGCCGCCGCGAGGGCCCTTCTGCATCTCAGAAGACACCCGCTGGCGTACATCGTCGAAAAACGCCCAACACGCCTGCATTAGCGCCAGTTCACGTTCCAATTCGTCAGCCGACATCTCCTGCTGGTCAATGCTCGAAAAGGCGAACGAGATGCCCCAGAAGTCAGTAGATGGCGTTCCTGGATAGTGTTCGATTACGTTGATGTCTTCATTGGTGGCGAACTCCGCCTTCATGTCAGCTAGCTTGGCTACCTGGGCATAGCGCGGTATATAGGCACGCAGCTTTTCGATTGCCTTTGCCTCGGTACTGGCTCCGCGCTCGAGGCCAGGCCAATCAGGGGCTATGGCTACCACCTTTTTTCCCTTCGGCCCAATTTCTAATTTCACCCGAATATCATTGTTCGTCATAGTTGCCTCCTGTTAACGGCCGTTCGCATTACACCCCCGACACGGATCAAAAATTTATTTGCTGCCGGTGATGACTGCACCAGCACGCTCATAATTCACCACAAGGACGCCATTTGGGGAGACGATGCTTTCTGTCACTCGGAACGCCGTAGGAATCGTCCCATCGGCAAACAGCCGCTTGCCATGTCCCAACGTGAGCGGATATATCATCAGCCAAAAGGCATCTACCAAATCATGTTTGATGAGCGTTTGCAGGAGATGGCCACTGCCCCAAACATTCAAATCTGGCCCTGGCTGTCGCTTGATGGCGGCGACTTTTGTGGCAATATCGCCATCTAAAAACACCGATGGCTGCCATTGGCTAGACGTTCTGGTATTGGAGGCAATGTACTTGGTGGCCGTGTTGACATTCGGCCAAACGTCTGGATGCTGCGGCCAATATGGCTCCCAGATTTCAAAGGTGGTGCGCCCTAATAATAGGTCGAAGGGCATATTCATCTGCTTTCTGAGAGCTGTTCCCAAAACTATGTCGGAAAAGAAGGATATCCACCCGCCATAGGCAAAGCCACCGCTGGTATCTTCTTCTGGCCCGCCTGGAGCTTGGATAACGCCATCGAGGGTGATATGTTCAAGCACAATCATTTTTCTCATAACACAATATCCTAACCGTAGGTGGGGCGCTGGGGCCAACCAGCGGGTGAATCTTCCCAATCTTCTTGTCGGCCATAGGGGGTCATATCAAGTAACCGATAGACGTCGCTCAGCGATTCACAGCCACGGTTATAGGTTGAATAGGTATGGAACACCTCTTCGCCCAGCCGGAAGAAGACGCTCAAACCATGTTCTTCGCCCCTGCTTGTAGTCGCCTGGAACTCTTGATTGAAGTCCGAGTCGAAGGAGGAATACCACGGCCGTTTCCAGCCCATTTCTGTTTGGTACGCTTGGAGTTTGTCTAGGGGCGCCCGCGAGATGAGGACAAACTCGGTGTTACGTGCGGCTAGTTCGGATAAATCGCCTAGGTCGTTTACAAAGTTCGTACAGCCGCTGCACCCTTTGTCCCAACTGGGGTCGAACATGAAATGGTAGACGATGAGCTGATAACGGCCGTTAAACAAATCATACAGGCTACGCGCACCGTCAGGCCCAGCAAAGGTATAGGTCTTGTCGAGCTTTACCATAGGCAGGCGGCGACGCTCTGCGCTCACGCGATCATGAAGTTTGGTTGCTTCTTTCTCATGTGCCAGCAACGTTTCTCGGGCGGCTAACCACGCCTCCCTGGTAACAATGGGGGGATGGGCAAGGTCTTGCGTTGTCATGATTTCCTCCTCTTTGGAATTTACAATACGCGACCGATTTTAGAACATATGTTCCTTTTCGTCAATTTTATTGATACGGCCGTTTTCATCTCGCCACACCTCCGTAACACATGAACCCTCCAAGCTTTCTCATTCTCGCCAAAACAACGAATAACAATAATAATGTATTGACAAACAATAAATATTTACTAAAATACAGCCATCTTGCTATTAAATGAGGCGTTGCACATGAAAAGAGGCTCGACATTATTCTTAAAGTTTGTCATCTGTCTGATCGCCATTGGAGTCCTGATATGGCTGATTTGGTTTCCCCAACTCGAAGGCAGGGCGACCAATCTGGATTTAATCAGCATTTATAAAGACCCGCTGATTATCTACACCTACATAGGGTCAATCCCATTTTTTGTCGGGTTATATCAAGCATTGAAGCTCTTGGAGTATATTGACAGCAACAACGTTTTCTCTCAATTATCGGTGAACGCGATGGGGAAGATCAAATATTGTGCCATCGCATTTAGCGGCTTCATTATGTTAGGAATCCTGTACATAAGGTTATTTATTCAAGGTGAAGACCCGGCGGGTGTTACTGGCTTGGGAATTATTACAATTTTTGCTTCTATTGTCATTGCCACGACCGCCGCAGTTTTTCAAAGCCTTCTACAAAATGCTGTCGCTATAAAATCAGAAAATGATTTAACGGTATAAGGTGCAATGATGGCGATCATCGTTAATATAGATGTCATGTTGGCAAAAAGAAAAATGAGCGTGACCGAACTTACAGAAAAAGTTGGGATAACCATGGCCAATCTGTCCATTTTGAAAAATGGTAAAGCCAAAGCTGTCCGTTTTTCCACGCTCGAAGCAATCTGTGAAGCGTTAGATTGCCAGCCGGGAGATATTCTGGAATATAAAAGCGAGTAGCTTTCTCGCTTCAAGATGTCGGGATTGTTTACAGGCGAACTGTGGTATAGTGAGAACGATGGGCGTATTGTCGGCGAAATTGTAGAAGGTTGACAAATTGTGGCTGCGTTGGGCAAGGTAATATTTGCCAGTATGGTGGACGACCGGCGACTGACCGCTGTCGTTTCATCCACGCCCTGTCCGCCTTCATCTGTGTTAGTTTGCGTTCCATTTTTGCAGGAGGTTGTGTGATGCGCTTTTTTCTGGGCGAAAAGCAGGTGGGGGAGCCGGTGACGGTGGGGGAACGGGTGCTGCGGCCGGAGTCGCGGCGGGTGGGGGTGGTGCTGCCGCTGGGCGGCTTTGTCTGGCAATTCCCAACGGCCGTTTTTATCACCCACCACAACAAAACCACCCGCCTGCCGGTGGTGGACGTGACGCGAACGGCCGTTTGGATGATTTGGGGGCTAATGGGGGTGGGGTTGATGTTGGTGCAAATGAATAAGAGGAGATTGGGAGAGTAGGAGATTGAGTGCGCTAGTCTTCCAATCTCCCAGTCTCCTGCTTCAGGAGTAACATGATGAGCGAAAGTACAAAACCGTTGATGTGGGAATATGTGCCGAATCAGAAGCGGCTGAATGAGCTGGTGGGGCGGTTGTTTGAGGTGGCAAAGGTAACGGCCGTTTATAGCGAACCCGTCATCAGCGGCGACTACACCGTCATCACCGCCTCCGAACTGATGGTAGGCATGGGGGCAGGTTTTGGCGGCGGCGGCGGCACCGGCAAGGACGGCGAAGAAGGGAGCGGTGGTGGCGGCGGTGGCGGTGGCTCCACCATGGCGCGGCCGGTAGCCGTCATTTCCATAGGCCCCAACGGCGTACAGGTAGAACCGATTGTGGATCCCACCAAAATTGCCATCACCCTTTTCACTGCGCTGGGGGCAATGGGGGTGGCGCTGGCAAAGATGCGGCGCATGGCCGGGTAGCTATGCGGGTGGCGAAAAGGGGGTAAAATAGATGGCCTGTGAATAAGAATAGGACGCAGATTGACCTGATCATCCTGATAAAGATTAATCAGGCAAATCAGGTCAATCTGCGTCCCATTTTCGAGGAGAAGAAACCAAATGAGTGCTGCCCTGTCTACGCAACCGGAAAAACGGCCGTTATCCCTCGGCACCAAGCTCGCCTACGGCACCGGCGACCTTGGTCCGGCGATGGTCTCAATGATCAAGGGGTTTTTCCTGCTCAACTTTCTCATCAACACCGCCGGTTTGCCCCCAGGGCAGGCAGGATCTATTTTGCTCATTGGCAAGGTGTGGGACGCGATCAACGACCCCATCGTCGGCACCCTCACCGACCGCACCCGCACCCGCTGGGGACGGCGGCGGCCGTGGCTGCTCTTTGGGGCGTTTCCCTTTGCCCTCGCCTTTTTCCTCCACTTCATCGTCCCCGACATGGGGGCAACGGCCAAGTTTCTCTATTATGTGGTGGTGGGCATCTTGCTGGATGCGGGATTTACGGCCGTTAATGTTCCCTACGCCGCCCTCACCCCCGAACTCTCCGCCGACAACAAAGACCGCACCGACCTCAACATGTACCGCTTCAGCTTTTCCGTGCTGGGCGGTCTCGTCGCCGCCGTTCTCTATAACGTCCTCGTCAACCAAATCTACCGCGATGCCCCCCTCACCGGCAACGCCATCCAGGGCATCATCATCGCCCTCATCATCATCGTCAGCAACGTCATCGTCTTTGCCAACACCAGCGAACGCAGCTTCAGCGACAGCGACGAAGAGCCAATCCCCTTTTTCGAGGGGCTAAAAATCGCCCTCCGCAGCAAGCCCTTCCTCTATGTTTCCACCATCTACCTGCTCACCTGGCTCGCCATCCAGTTCGTCCAATCCCTCATCCTCTTCTTCTTCCGCGACTGGATTGGTGGCGACCCCGGCGGGCAGTTTACTATCCTGCTCTTTGGCCTCCAGCTTTCCATTTTCGTCTTCATTTTGGTGTGGGGCGTGGTTAGTCGGCGGCTGGGGCGCAAAAAAGTGTTCTACATCGGCATTCCCTTCTGGATTGTGGTGCAGCTTGCTCTCTTTTTTGTCCAGCCGGGGCAAATCACCCTGGTCATGGTGCTGGCGGTGCTGGCCGGCATAGGGGTTAGCCTGGGCTTCCTCATCCCCTGGAGCCTGCTGCCCGATGTGGTAGACCACGACGCGCTGCAAACAGGGCGGCGGCGGGAAGGGATTTTCTACGGCTTTTTTGTCTTTTTGCAAAAATTTGGCATCGCCGTGGGGCTGTTTGTGCAGGGGCAGGTGCTGGAATGGACAGGCTATATCTCATCCACCGGCACCACCATCCCGCAGCAGCCCGATTCAGCCCTGTTTGCCCTGCGGGTGCTAACCGCGCTCGTTCCCATCGTTTTCCTCCTCCTCAGCATTGTGGCCGTCTACTACAACCCCATCACGCGGGAAAAGCTGGCCGATATTCAGCGGCAGTTGGCGGAGCGGGGAATTTAGGGTTCGTTCGTTATGGGATTTAGAAGTTCAACTTCTGAGAGAAGTTGAATTTCTGGAACTGCATTAACTTAGCGATTTAGAAGTTCAACTTCTTCCGAGAAGTTGAACTTCTTGCCTAACTTGTTTTTGGACGCTTACTTAGTGCCGCATCAGTGAAATTACTGTATAGAAGAAAACAGGAACTTTCAGCCACCAGCCACTTGCGGTTTATCCGCGTTTAGCTCTTTTGAAAATGGTTGGCAGCATAACGGCCGGTAAAAAAAAGGATAATCCAGATGGCGGCCAGCAGTAGCCAGCCGCGCCGGGTGAGCAGTGTGCCATAGGCGCCAATGTAGGTGAGTAAAATTGTGCTTGGTAGCCGGCCGAGTATGTTAGCAGCCAGGAAATGACGGCTGGAGATGCCGGTTAGCCCGGCCACAAAGTTCATGGCGTCGTTGGGGAAAAGCGGGAGCATGAAGGATAGGGTGAAAAAGGCCAGGCCGCGTTGCTCGCCGATGTGGCGCCACCGCTCTACTTGCTCGGCTGAGGCCAGGCGATAAACAAACGGCCGTCCCCAGCGCCGCGCCATGCCAAAGCAGATTTGGCTGCTGACCACGGTGGAGACAATGTTGAGCAAAAAGCCCAGCCAGAAGCCATAGACATAGCCGCCGGTGATAACCATGGCCTGGCCGGGAATGATGGCTATAAGGACTTGCAGAAATTGGGCAAGGGCGAGGATGAAGGGGCCAAACCAGCCAAATTGGCGAATGGTGGCGGAAACGGCCGTTTGATTCTGTAGCAACCGCCCTAAACGCAGCAAAGGTTCCCACCACAGCCAGCACATGCCAATGATGACCAGCAAGAATGCCACGTACAGAAGCAGGTTGGGGGAAAACGGCCGTTTTTGTTGCAAGGCAGGGGAATTAAACGGCCGTTTTGTGACTATACGCCGTCGTATTAACCATAAAAAAGCGCAAAGCCTTTGGCAGCCGCCGCGCCCACGCCGCCTCATTGTGCGTCGCCCACTTCTCCTCCACGTGCAGCATATCCCGCACCGGGCGATACCCCTTCTTCGCCAAAATCCGTTTAATCCGGCGCACACTAGCATAATATCGGCGCGACCTCGCCCGCATCGTCAGCACCTCCGGCCACGCATTACCAAACTCCCGCGTCCCGGCATCCAAATACAGCTTCCCCCGGTGAAATGGCATAGACTCCACATAATCGTAAATCGCCCCCTTGGCAAACCACAGCGACGGACTCATCACCCCCGCAAAGCCAAAGGAATCTGCCCGATAGAAAAAGGCATACAAGCTAATCAGCCCCCCCATAGACGACCCCATTACCCCTGTATTCCCCCTCTCCGGCAGCGTGCGGAATGAGGCATCAACCAGCGGCTTCACCGTATCTGTCAGAAACTGAACATACTCATTCCCCTTCCCGCCGCCATATTGAGCATCCACAAAGGGGCTGTATTCATTCAGCCGTTCGCTGCCGCCGTTGGGAATACCCACCACAATCGCCTCAAGCTGCTCCTCACGGCTCAACATTTCCATCGTTTCATCCACCTGCCACTCCCCAGAAAAACTGGTGGCGTTATCAAACAAATTTTGCCCGTCGTGCATATACAGCACCGGGTAGCGACGGTCGCTTTGGTTATACGACGGGGGCAAATAAACAAGCACATTACGCTGCGTGTGAAGCTGGGGACTATGCACATCCGTTGCCACAACCATATTGCCCGAAATGGAATGACCAGCTCCCGTATAAACGTGATGATAAGATTGCCAGTACAAAGGTCTCTCCAAAAATAAATTTGGGGTTGCGAATTGCCACCCCATAGAACATACTATCCATTGTCCATAATTTCACAAAGTCGGTCAACTACCGTTCACCTAGGGTTCGTTCGTTAGTAACTTGGGATTTAGAAGTTCAACTTCTCTTTGTAGATTAACAAAATAATCGGGTAAATGTCATTCCGAGCGGAGTCTTCGGAGCGAGGAATCTTTCCCCTCAACCATGCAGGAAGATTCCTCGGAGGACTTCGGAATGACATGGAAAGGCTTCTCGTTCTTCTACCCGTCTATTTTGTCAACGCTCAATCAGAAGTTGAACTTCTAAAATGGGCAAGTTATTTAATTTCCATTCCTTCGCATGATTCCTTGCACAGATTCCTGGCACCGATTTTGCCAGGAGGTGTAAGATTTGACAAAGATACCTCATCAATAATAGATACACATTCTCAATGGCAGCGCGTCGCTGCGGCCATAAGGAATGAGAATTAAATAAGTTACGCAAGAAGTTCAACTTCTCAGAAGAAGTTGAACTTCTAAATGGGCAAGTTATTTCATTTCCATTCCTAAAGAAGCTAACAAAAACATATGGAAGAACAAGACGATAAACCTGTGGAAGATGCCCAAGCCCAGGCTGAACACAAGCTGCGAATGAGGTTTGGCTGGAACGACTTGATCGAAGATCTGATTGAAGAAGGCCGCAAGAAAGGGGCATTTGATAACTTGGCAGGCAGCGGAAAACCACTCCATCTTGAGCAAACCCATTACGCTCCTGACATGGTGCTGGCAAATAAGCTCCTAAAAGATAATGACCTAACACCAGCCTGGATTATTAACCGCAACGTCATTTTGGAGCAAAGAGAGCAGTTGCGGGCAGATATGGTGCGAACCTGGACACAACATAAACAAGCTTTCCGCTATGCCCAAGGAGATGCCCAAAAACAGGCGTTGGTCATCAGCTGGGATGATGCTTGCAAACGGTGGCTTGCGGAAATCGAGAAGCTCAACAAACTTATCGAAAATTTTAATCTGAAACGGCCAGTCAATAACCTGGAGCTGTTCAAGCTTCGTTTTGACGAAGAATTGGACAGAATTCATGCCGAAAGGTATTTGCAATAAGGAATGGGAATTAAATAACTTGTCCATTTAGAAGTTCAACTTCTTCTGAGAAGTTGAACTTCTTGCGCCACTTATTTAATCCTCGTTCCTAAGCAGCTTTTTGTCGTGCCAAATCTCGCTCCATGCAGGTCAGGTGAGTTATTGACGTTATAAGGCTAACGGGCGGTGCCAGGCACTTGGTGTTCCTTGAGTGTTTACAAAACAGGTGGGTTGAAAAGCGTTGTGTCTTTGTGTGTCATTCATCGGAAGACATCGGAATGACATCCCGGATTCGGTGATTTTGACCTTTTTATGAAATGTCAACAGAACCAGGCTCTAGTCTGGCATAAAGAAAGGGCGGCATGCTTATGCGGGCTAAAGCGTTTGGAAAGACGGATAGGAGGAACATGGATGAAGATTATGCCTATCTGTTTTTCCCAGATATGTGTTAAAGAATTATTGACAACTTTTCGTCGGTATTGGCACTTGTGACGCCTAAAAGTCATTTTGTCTATATTTTGCACAATATTATTGCGTATTACGCTCGGAATGGTTGACAAAAGACGGACATTTGTTTATAGTTAACAAAATGAGATAAGTATGATAAATGCTGTCAAGCTAACGTTTTGATTTTGCTTCACACACACAAATCGCGTTGGTTTACGTATTACATTATATAGTGTGGATCAATGGGCCTAATTTGATTTGTTGTTGGTTTGAAGAAGAAATAGAGGAGTCTTGCCATGAGTACGTTACGCGGTGATTTTGATAACTTTGTAAGCAGACTCGATGATAAAGAAGCGGCTGAGTGGGAAAATTTACTGCAAATTTTGCCTGAGTCAGACGATGAAATAGATGATGCGGCGTTTGCGGCTGATGATGCGGCAGAAGCGGCGTGGTCGGATGACTTTTCGCTCGATGATTCTGATGCGCCGCGTGACAAAACGCGGGAGGCGGTTCTTGCGGTTGACGCCCGTGATATTCCCATCAACAATTTTTTGAAATTATATATTCAGGACACAAGCCAACAGCGGCTGCTGACGGGTGATGAAGAGATAGATTTGGCAAAGCAGATTGAGCTGGGGAATGCGGCGCGGGAGATGTTGGAACAAACGGGGTTGCCGATGGCGGATCGAGAGGCATTAACGGCCGTTTATACCCAGGGTGAAGACGCTCGCAGTCTCCTTGTTCGCGCCAATACCCGCCTCGTCATCAGCATTGCCCGGCGCTACTTCGGCCAGGGGCTAGATTTCCTCGACCTTGTACAAGAAGGCAACATCGGCCTGCTTCGTGCCGTGGACAAATACGACTACCGGCGCGGCAACCGCTTTAGCACCTACGCTACCTGGTGGATTCGCCAAAGCATGACCCGCGCCCTGGCAAACTATGGCCGCGTCATTCGCATTCCCGCCCACCAAACCACCCGCCTGCGGCGGCTTTACCAGCTTACGCAAGAGTTTGAGCAGCACGAAGGGCGACCCCCCACCTCGGAAGAGCTGGCCGAACGGATGGAAATGCCCATACACCGCATTCGCTGGCTGCAAAACATCACCCGCCCGCTGCTGCACCTGGAGCAGCCCTCTGGCGATAACGATGACGCTGAGCTAGGTGACTTTATCGAAGACACCGACGCTCAACAGCCACCTGATGCTGTAGCCGAAAAGCTGTTTCATGAGCAGCTTGACGCTTTTTTGGACACCCTTTCCCCGCGTGAAGTACGCATCCTTAATTTGCGCTATGGGCTGGACGGCAATGACCCGCACACGCTGAAAGAAGTGGGCAAAATCATCGGCGTTTCGCGGGAGCGCATTCGTCAGGTGGAAAAATCAGCCCTGCAAAAGCTGCGCCACACCATTTTTGCCAACGGCCAGCCGTTCTACGCGAACTAATTCGGTAATCAGTCATCGGTAATCAGTAATCAGTGCGTCAAACTAACCACCAATCAATTACTGATTACCGATTACCGTCTTTATCCAGCCTGCGCCACCAGTGCCATCATTTCTTCATATTCGGCATACACGCCGTCCAGAATTAAATCCGGGTCGGGTACAAGACCGGCATCGGTGGTAAGGCCGATGTAGACTTGCCCGGCGTAGCTGATGAGGCTGAGGCTTAACCCGGTGCGCCCTAGCTGCGGCTCCCAGACCATGATCTGTTCGATGGCTTGCCCAGCCAGATAAAGGGGAATGGGTGGGCCGGGGAGGTTGGTAAGAACGGCCGTTATTTGTCCCCCCCACATTTTCGCCATCTGTGCCTGCACCTCCGCCGGGGTCAGCCCCATCGCCTGTAGCAAGCCAAACGACAGCACCGCCTCCGGCGACTGCTTTAGCTCTGCCAACTGCTCCCGCACCACCGCCAGCCGCTCCACCACATCCGCCTCACCTACCGGCAGCTCCAAAAAGACCAGGCCAAATTTGTTGCCCAGCAGCATCATTTCTGCCTTGGTGCGCAGGTTGACCGGCAGGGCCACGCGCAAGCTCAATTCACCCACTGGCTGCCCTTTACCCAGCAAATAGCGCCTTAATCCACCAGCAACGGCCGTTATCAGTACCTCATTCACTCCGCCTCCCATCACCGTTTTAATCGCCTTGATGTCGGCCAGCGGCAGCGGATTTGACCAAGCGGCTGTTTTCCGCACTCCCAGCGAGCCGCGAAACAGGGTGTCGGGGTCGGGGGAGCGCAGCACCATGCGCAGGGCGGTTTGGGCACTGCCCGCCCCCTGCTGCGCCAATTCCCGCACGCGGGCGGGGTTGACCAATGTCTCACGCCCTTCTTCAAACAGTTTGCTGCCCAAATGAACGGCCGTATTTAACGCCCCCTTGGCCTGCCGCATCCACATCCCCATCACACCACCGCTGGGAGGCTGCTCCCTGGCGGGTTCTGGCTCCGGCCACGGTGCCACCTCGGTCAAATCGGTCAGCGAGAGCAGCACGGCCACCAGCGATAGCCCGTCGGCAATGGCGTGGTGGATGCGAAAGAAAACGGCCGTTCCTTCCTTATAATTGTCAATGATGTGGAGCTGCCACAGCGGCTTGGAAAAGTCGAGCGGCGTTGCAAGCAAATCGCTGACCATTGCTTGCAACGTTGCCCGGTCGCCGGGAGCCGGCAGGGCCACATGGTGCACGTGGGCATTGAGATCAAACGTCGGGTCATCCTCCCAGCCGTAGCTGCCCAGCGGCAGCCGGGGTGCCACCACCCGATGCCGCAAGCGGTCAAATTTGAGCCAGCGGTGGGTGAGGATGGCGTGCAAATGTGCCATGTCCAGCGGCCGGGCAAAGGTCATCACGCCCGCCACCAGCATCAGGTTGGTGGGGTCTTCCATGCCCAGCCAGGCGGCGTCGCTGTTTGCCATTGTTTCACTTTTTGCCATGATTACTACCTCTGTTGCAGATTCTTGATGAGAAGATTATAGGCGAAACGGCCGTTGTGGGCGTGGTTTCGGTTTGAAATTCATAATGTGGGTCGGTTACAGGCAAAAAAGATTATCAAAGATTTCGCAGATTTCGCAGATGGAAGAAAAATCTGTGCCATCTGCGAAATCTTTGATGATTTTCTGTACAAGAATTTCGTTGGTAAGGTATTATACTGAACGCGGTCATAAACTGACATTTTGCAAAAGAGATTAGGAGACTAAGAGATTGGGAGATTAATCTCTTAGTCTCTCAGTCTCTCAATCTCCCAAAAATGTCAGTTTATGCCCTTTGAAAGTATATTGCCAGCATCAGGCAAGTACGATTGCTTGATCAGGTTGAGCACAAGCGGGAGAAATGACACCATGGAACCATTTTTTGTGGATTATTATGAGCGGTTGGCAAATTTGCATCGGATGGCGGGGGAAGCGATTGCCGGGCTGGATGAAGCGGCTCTGGATTGGAAACCGGGTGAGGAGATGAATTCGCTAGCGGTTTTGGTGACCCACACGGCCTGGGCGGAGCGGTACTGGATAGGGGTCATGGCTGGCGGCGTTATGGTAGCGCGGGATCGGCCGGCCGAGTTTAGGGCGCAGGGACAAACGGCCGTTTCCCTGCAAACCCTGCTCGACAACACCCTGACCCACAGCCAACAAACGCTAACCGCCCTGTCTCTCAAGGATCTGGGGCGGGGGATGGCGTCACCGATGCACGATAAACGGCCGTTTTCCATCGCCTGGTCCCTGCTCCACGCCCTTGAGCACACAGCCGAACACGTGGGGCAAATGCAGCTAACGCGGCAGCTTTGGGAACAGAAACAGTAAGCGACTTTACTAGCACTTTACATGGGCAAATCGCAAGCGGCTGGGAGGTGAGAACCAGTCAAGCATATTTTCCCTGAAGTGCTACAATAGGGCCATCATTTTTTGCTTTTGAAGAGGATACAGGTATGCCGCAAACACGTATACAGGAATTACGCCGGGAAGTTGATCAAATTAATTTAGAAATTTTGCGTTTGTTAAGCGAACGCGGCCATTTGGCGCAAGAAATTGGCACCATTCAAAGCAGCCTGGGTATGTCCCAATATGACCCCAAGCGCGAGCTAGAGATGTTGGAAATGTTGGTTGATGCCAACAACGGGCCGTTTGACGACAGTACCATCAAGAGCTTGTTCAAGAGTATCTTCCAGGCCAGCATGGTGACCAGCCAGGCAGCCGAAAAGCCCAAGTTTTTGAGCAGCCGCGCCGCCCGTGAAGACACAGTCGTGATGATCGGGGACGTGGCCGTGGGCAATGGGCATTCTCCGGTGCTGGTGGCCGGCCCCTGCGCCATCGAATCGTATGAACAGGTAGACCTGACGGCCGAATTTGTTGCCAGCCGGGGTGTCAAGCTGTTTCGTGGTGGCGCTTTCAAACCACGCACCAACCCCTACAGTTTCCAGGGGCTGGGCGAACAGGCATTGCGCTGGGCACGTGAAGCATGTGATAAGCACGGCCTGTACTTCATCGCTGAAATTATGGATGCCCGCGACTTGGATTTGTGCCTGGACTATGTAGACGTGCTGCAAATTGGTGCCCGCAACAGCCAAAACTTCACCCTGCTTAGAGAAGTGGGCAAAACCGACCGTCCCGTGTTGCTCAAGCGGGGCTTGTCCAGCACCATCGAAGAGTGGATCATGAGTGCCGAATATGTGCTGAGCGAGGGCAACCCCAACGTTATTTTGTGCGAACGGGGGATTCGTACCTATGAACAGTACACGCGCAACACGCTCGACATTAGCGCGGTGGCTTTGGCGAAGCTGGAAACCCATTTGCCGGTAATGGTGGATGCGACCCACTCTGGCGGCCGGCGTGACCTGCTGGTGCCGCTAACCAAGGCGGGTCTGGCGGCAGGTGCCGACGGCGTGATGGTTGAAGTTCACCCCAACCCGGCGGTGGCACTTTCTGACCAAAAACAGCAGATGGATTTTGACCAATTCGACGATTATCTGGAAGCGGTGGGGTATGACAAGAAGCTGAGCGCCCACCGGCATGAGGTGTACGGGTTCTGATTGCCTGTACCATAAGCCTACCAACATTATGACGCAACTAACAGGCGGCGAAGCAATTGTGCAATCCCTTTTGACCCACGGCGTAGATACGCTGTTTGGGCTGCCCGGCGTGCAAAACGACTGGCTTTACAATGCGCTTTATGATGCGGGTGACAGTATTCGCGTCATTCACACGCGGCACGAACAAGGGGCAGCTTACATGGCCTTGGGTTACGCCCTTGCCTCTGGCAAGGTGGGGGTGTTTAACATCGTTCCCGGTCCTGGTTTTCTCAATGCCTCGGCGGCACTGGTGACGGCTTATGGGCTGAACGCGCCGCTGCTATGCCTGGTGGGGCAAATTCCCACGGCCAAAATTGGCAAGGGGGAGGGGCAACTGCATGAGATTAACGACCAGCTTGCCATAATGCGGACGATGACGAAGTGGGCGGAACAGGTGACGAGTCCGGCGCAGGCCCCGGAACTGGTGGCAGAGGCGTTTTATCAGCTTGCTTCCGGCCGGCCGCGTCCCGTTGGTCTGGAAGTGCCGATGGATGTGCTGATGCGGCGGGCAGAGGTGGACACGGAGGTGGAACCCCGTGCGCCGTATCGTCCGCCGCTGGATGTGGCGCAGTTGGACAGGGCGGCCAAGGTGTTGGCGGGGGCAAAACGGCCGTTAATCTACGTCGGCGGTGGTGCCATCAACGCCAGCAGCGAAATCGGCCGGCTGGCCGACTATTTGCAGGCTCCCGTGGTGGGGTATCGTACGGGGAAAGGGGTGATAAACGGCCGTTCGCACCTCAGCATCCAGCTTACCCCCTCCCACGAACTGTGGAAAACGGCCGATGCCGTGCTGTTTGTTGGCTCCCACGGCCGCGTCCAGTTTGGCGGCTGGGGGGTGGACGACAAGATGCCGATCATCAAAATTGACGTTGACCCCACCACCCACAACATTTTCCACAAACCCGACATCCCCATCACCGCCCGCGCCGAAGATGCCATTCCCTATCTGCTGCGCCAGGTGCAAGCCCTCACCCCCGCCAAACCATCCCGCCGCGACGAACTGCTGGCACTGCAAGCCGATTGGGAAGAGCGCACCGCCTTTTTGGAGCCGCAAAAAAGCTATTTGCGCCTCATCCGCGAGGCGTTGGGCGAGGACGGCATTTTTGTGGACGAGTTGACCCAGGTCGGCTTTGCCAGCCGCATCCTCTACCCGGCCTACAAACCGCGCACCTACATCACCACCGGCTACATGGGGACGCTGGGCTACGGCTTCCCGACGGCGTTGGGGGTGAAGGTGGCGCAGCCGGACAAGCGGGTGGTGGCGATTACGGGGGATGGTGGCTTTATGTTTGGGGTGCAGGAGCTGGCAACGGCCGTTCAGCACCGCATTGGTCTCGTCACCATCATCTTCAACAACAACCAATATGGCAACGTGCAGCAGATGCAGAAAAACGACTACGGCGGCCGCGTCATCGCCACCGATTTGCACAACCCTGACTTTGTGGAGCTGGCTCGCGTTTTTGGGGCGAATGGCTACCGTGCTGAAACGTTGGGGGAATTAACGGCCGCTTTAGAAAAAGCATTCGCCTCCGACCTGCCCACCCTCATCGAAGTCCCCATTGGCGACGTACCCAGCGTGGACGTGTTCCGCAAGCTGCCAAAGGTGCGGGGAAATTGATGCGCGGATAACGCGGATTTAGACGGATGAACACGGATTTTTCTTTTTATCCGCGAGAATCCGCTCCGATCCGCGTTATCCGTGCATCCGTTTAAACCATGAACAACCCAAACGTTATCATTCCCCAGAATTCCGACCTCTACCACACCCTCAACGCGGCGGCGCAGCAGCGGCGGATTGTGCTGTTTGCCGGGCTGCCGGGGGTGGGGAAGAGCCTCTATTTGCAGCAGTTGTCGCTGTTGGCGCATGAAAACGGCCGTTTTCTCCACTCCCTGCAATGGGATGTCAGCCGCCTTGCCTTTGAAGTCGAAGCCATTCTCAGTCGCTACCCCGAAGTTGACAGCATCACCCACCCCATCATCCGCAAGGCGGTGGGGCTGTGGGCGCGACAGGGGGTGCAGCAGTGGCACGAAGCCCACCCCGACCCCCGCCACATGCTGGTGGGGGAAGTGCCGCTGGTGGGCAACCGGCTGGTGGAATTGGCGCAGCGGCAGGACGACGGCGTGGAGCCGCTGCTTGCCAGCGAGCAAACAACGTTTTTTCTGCCCGTCCCCTCCCGCGAAATCCGTGCCCTGATTGAGCAGGCCCGCGCCCGCACCATTGCCCAACCGCGCCACGCCAACGAAGCGTATGACGCGCCGCCCCACGTGCTGCAAATTAATTGGCGTGATATTTATGAATTGGGGCAGCAGATTGGGCTGTTGGAAACGGTGCCAGAGGGGGACATTCCGTATGATCCAGAGGTGTATACGGCCGTTTATGCCCACCTGTTGCAACACCGCCACCTGACTGTGCTACCCATTACCGAACGGCTGGAAAACGGCCGTTCTGTCTACGACCTCCACATCCCCACCACCAAACTCCAGGCCACCCCCGCCGAAGCCATCGCCCTCATCGCCCAACTGGAAACCAGCTACGGCGTGGCGGAGGTGGAAAGGCAGGTGGAGAGGTGGTATATCGTTTAATAAATAGAGAGTGGAGCTTGGAGATTGGAGATTGATGAAGGTTCACAATCTCTAATCTCCAATCTCCAGTCTCCTCCGAAGGAGACCTATGAAATTCGCCCGCTTTGCCTACAACGGCCAGATTCACGAAGCCGTGTACGAAAACGGCCAACTGCTGGTTGGCACCGTCGCCTATGACCCCAACGATGTGATGTGGCTGCCCCCCATTGACCCGCGTGGCTCCACCGCCATTGGCGTGGCCCTGGGCTATGCCGACCACGCCGCCGAACTGGGGCTGGATTTACCCAGCTACCCGATTTTGTTCCACAAAATGCCCCACACCTTTGTCGGCCACCAGGCCAAGGTGGTGCGGCCAAACGTGGAGTATATGCACTATGAGGGGGAGTTGGTGGCGATTATCGGCCGTTCCTGCCGCAACGTCCGCGCCGAAAACGCCCTCGATTATGTGATGGGCTACACCATCGGCAACGAGTTCACCGTGCGCGACTATGTGACCAACTATTACCGCCCCCCCGTCAAAGCCAAAGGCCACGACACCTTTGGCCCCATCGGCCCCGTTTGGGTCACGCCCGATGAAGTGGACCCAACCAACGCCAGCATCAAAACCTGGCTCAACGGCGAACTGAAGCAAGACGGCAACACCGCCCACCTGCGCCACAGCGTCGCCCAGCTCATCGAATACCTCAGCGAATTCATGACGCTCCAGCGCGGCGACACCATTTGGACTGGCACGCCCGAAGGGATTGCCCACACCAACGTCGGCGACGTGGTGCGGGTGGAGATTCCGGGAATTGGGGTTTTAGAAAATGAAGTGATCGGTTAGAGGTGAATTGTGAACGACAGGCAGTGGCTAGATTAAACCATCTGTCAGCCAGCTTGTGTGCTTTAAATTGGGAACACCGCGAAAATCTTTGTCCGTTGTTAGCAAGATCAGATCGTAGCGTAAAGCGATCACCGCAATCAAGGCATCTACGGTTTCGAGTTGCCACCCACGACGACGCAAGGAGCGTTGTAGTTCTGCTGCTAACTCGGCATCTGTCTCAATCGGGATGTAACAGGGTAACACTGGTTTGAGTCTCTCCCATTCAGCTAAATTCTGGTTGGCTCGCGGTAACATACCAATCCCAAACAGGGTTTCTGTAATAGCTGGCACACAGATAAAAAAGTTATCCCCTGCATCTAGTCGTTGCAAAACCAGTTTTCGTAATGGGTGGCTAAGTGTGACTAACGGTGAGGCATGATTGGTATCCAAAAGGTAGTTTGCCACGTTTATTCGCGTCCTTCAGCGACGGCATTGGCAAGTGTCAAAGCTCTCATTTCTGCTTCAAGGGCTGCCCATTGGCGGTTCCAGGTTTCCAGATTGAAGTCTGGATCTTCTGGTGCGTTGCGCAAAGCATCTGCCAACGAACCATGAGCAGGCCGGATATTGCCGGGGGTAAGTGATGTTGCTTGTATCTTGGCAACAACATCTTCCGGTGTAGGAGCAAGTTCCCTTTTTTTAAGGGCATAGGCTAAGATTTCAAGAGCCAGCTCCTCCACAGAAAGCTGCTGCTCTTGTCCCTTTTGCTGCAACTGTATCTCTATTTCATCGGGTAAGGTTATCGTAACAGCCATTTTCATCCCTCTACGCTTGAAGCTTTACATAACTTTTAGACATTGGCAACAAATTTACTGGCGTATTTTTCATGCAACTACAAAAAGGCAATCATTGCTTCTTGCAAGTTACCATTATATCCTTCACGAACAATGGACAGGAATTTTTGTTTAATCGGTCTGGGTAAGTCAATTGCAATCATCTTTTACCTCGTTTACCGTTTAGGTAAACGCAGTGTACCATATTTTCATTGTTTTTAAGAGTGGAGAATTTGACATTAGAAGTGTTATGGCAAGCGGTTAATCTCCAATTTCTAATCTCCAATCTCCTGATTTTTATGTCTACAAAACTCATCCTTCTTGGAACAGGCACGCCCAACATGGAGCCAACGCGGTATCAGTCGTCGCTGGCGGTGGTGGTGGATGGGCAGCCGTATCTTGTGGACTGCGGCGGCGGCACGGTGCAGCGGCTGTCGCAGGCGCGGGCAAATGGACATGATGAGCTGGCATCGCCACATCTGACCCACCTTTTTTTGACCCATCTGCATCCTGACCACACGGCCGGATTGCCGGACTTTATGATGGCGCCGTGGGTGGAGGGGAGAAAACGGCCGTTAATCATCCACGGCCCGCAAAAAACCGACCGCCTTGTCACTGCCATCCTCTTTGGCTACGAAACCGGCATCGCCGAACACCGCGACGGCCTCGCCCCCATCAACCATCCCCTTAACGTGCAAACCCAGCCCATCACCCTCGGCATCATCCATCAGGACGAGCGCGTCACCGTAGAAGCATTTCCCGTGTCCCACGGCGGCCTCGAAGCCTACGGCCTCAAATTCACCACTCCCGACAAAACCATCGTCATCTCTGGCGACACCTGCCCCACCGAGGCACTAGTGCGCCACGCCACCGGATGCGATATTTTGGTGCATGAGGTGTATTCCGCCGAGGCGTGGCACAGCCGTCCGGCCGGCTGGCAGCAATACCACAAAACCGTCCACACCTCCACCGTCGAGCTGGCCGAAATCGCCAACCAGACCCGCCCCGGCCTCCTTGTCCTCGTCCACCAGCTCACCTGGGGCATCACCCCCGCCCAACTCGTCGCCGAAATCACCGCCCATTACGACGGAGCCGTGGTTTCGGGCAACGATTTAGATGTGTTTGAATAAATGAAGAGAACAGGACGCAGATTTACCTGATTGTCCTGATACAGAATCAGGGTAATCAGGTAAATCTGCGTCCCATTTCCCGCAGGAGAATTTTATGGCAGCAAAAACCACTTTGGCCGGAAACCGCGCCAAAATTGAGCAGTATCGCCCCCAGGTTGCCGCCAGCGGCGTGCAAAATTTGATCAACGGGGAACAGGTTCCCGCCCATTCCGGCAAAACGTTCACCACCCTGACCCCCATTGACAACAGCGTCATTTGCGAGGTGGCCGAAGGGGATGCCAGCGACATTGACGCTGCCGCCCAGGCCGCTGCCGCCGCTTTCCCCGCCTGGGCAGCGATGCCGGGCAAAAAGCGGCGTGATTTGCTCTACAACGTGGCCGATCTCATCGAGCAGCACGCCGAAGAGATTGCCCTGCTGGAAACACTGGACACGGGGCAGCCGATTCGCTACATGAGCGCAGCGGCCGTTCGTGGGGCAGAAAATTTCCGCTTTTTTGCCGACCGCGCCGAAGGAGCGCGTGACGGCCTTGCGCTGCCGTCGGATGAGCATCTCAACTATACCCTGCGCCAGCCCATTGGCCCCGTGGGTGTCATCACCCCGTGGAACACGCCGTTTATGCTTAGCACCTGGAAGATTGCCCCGGCACTGGCGGCCGGCTGCACCGTTGTCCACAAGCCAGCCGAACTCAGCCCGATCACGGCGCAGCGGCTGGCGGAACTGGTGCTGGAAGCGGGCATTCCCCCCGGCGTGCTGAATTTGGTCAACGGGTTTGGCGAAACGGCCGGAAAAGCCCTGACCGAACACCCCGCCATCAAAGCCATCGCCTTTGTCGGGGAATCGGCCACCGGCAGCCACATCATGCGGCAGGGGGCGGACACGCTGAAGCGGGTGCATTTTGAATTGGGCGGCAAAAACCCGGTCATCGTCTTTGCCGATGCCGACCTGGATCGCGCCCTTGACTCGACTCTTTTTATGATCTACAGCCTCAACGGCGAACGGTGTACCTCCAGCAGTCGGCTGCTCATTGAGCGTTCTGTCCACGATGAATTTGCGGCGCGGCTGGCGGAACGGGCGAACAAAATCAAGGTGGGCGACCCGTTTGACCCCGCCACGGAAATTGGCCCGCTGATTCACCCCGATCATTGGGAGAAGGTGAACAGCTATGTGGGGATTGGGCAGGCGGAGGGGGCAACACTGGCGGCGGGTGGTGGTTGTCCGGCGGGGCTGGAAAAGGGCAACTACATCGCCCCGACCCTGTTCACCAACGCCAGCAGCGGAATGCGGATTGCTCAGGAAGAGGTGTTTGGCCCTTTCCTGACGGTTATTCCGTTTGACAGCGACGATGAGGCGTTGGCGATTGCCAACAGCGTAGATTATGGGCTGACGGGCTATATCTGGACGCAAAATGTGACGCGGGCGTTGAAGATGTCGCATAATCTGGATGTGGGGATGATTTGGGTCAATTCGCAAAATGTGCGCCATTTGCCCACGCCGTTTGGCGGGATGAAGGCCAGCGGCATTGGACGTGACGGTGGCGATTACAGCTTTGATTTTTATATGGAAACGAAGAACATTGCGATTGCGCTGGGGAATCATCGGATCGCTAAGTTGGGAGTGGGTTAAGTGGTTGGAGATTAGGGATTGGAGATTAGAGATTGTGAATCTCCAATCCCCAATCTCTAATCTCCAATCTCCGATAAGGGGTTTGACATGCCAATTCGACACCCGGCGGGGAATCCGCCGTTTAACATTGTTCGTTTGAGCCACATTGAGCTGGGGGTGACTGATTTGGAGCGGTCGCGCCATTTTTATGTGGAGACGCTGGGGCTGATTGAGACGGAGCGGGTGGGCAACAGCCTGTATTTGCGGGGGGTGGAGGAGCGGAATCATCATTCATTTGTGCTGACGCAAACGGCCGTTCCTGCCGTCATTCGCATGGGGTACAAAATGGCAAGCGAGGCCGACCTAGACAGCCTAAAGACCCACTTGGATGGGCTGGGCGTGGAAAGCCGCTGGGGGTCGCCCTATGCTCAGGGGCGGACGTTGCAAGCCAAAGACCCGTTTGGAATGCCGATTGAGTTTTACTTTGAAATGGTGCAGGTGCCGCGTATGCTGCAAAAATATGGCGAATACCGGGGCTGCCACCCGCTGCGGATTGACCATTTCAACTGTTTTGTGCCAAATGTGCAGGCGGTGCATGATTTTTACGCCCTGGAACTGGGGTTCCGCACCTCAGAATACACCGAAACCGAAGACCCGGACGATCCGCAGATTTGGGCGGTGTGGATGCACCGCAAGGGCAATGTCCATGATTTGGCGTTGACCAACGGGACGGGGCCACGGCTGCACCATGTGGCGGTTTACGTACCAACGGCGATGCACATCATCCATTTGTGTGATGTGATGTCTACGACGGGGTATTTGCCGAATATGGAGCGAGGGCCGGGACGGCACGGGATTTCCAACGCCTTTTTCCTCTATGTGCGTGACCCCGACGGCCACCGGATTGAGATTTATACGAGTGATTACCTGACGGTTGACCCGGATTTTGAACCGATTGGCTGGAAGCTGCGGGACGCACAGCGGCAGACGTTGTGGGGTCATGCGGCGCCGAAGTCGTGGTTTGAGGAGGGGTCGCTGTTTGTGGAAACGGCCGTTTCCGCCCCCACCATCACTGCCCAACCTATCGTTGCTCCGTAAAATGGATGACAGACGACTGACCACGGACGGCGATACGCGCTTTATCCGTCGTCGGTCGTCGGTCGTCCGTCGTCTTTTACCATGAAAAACATCCTCTTCATCATGTGTGACCAGCTTCGCTGGGACTATCTTTCCTGTTACGGCCACCCCCATTTGCACACCCCCAACATAGATTGGCTGGCGGAAAACGGGGTGCGCTTTGACCGCGCCTACATTCAGTCGCCGGTGTGTGGCCCGTCGCGGGCGTGCATCTACACCGGGCGGTACCAGACGACGCTGGGGGTGCGCCATAATGGCTACCCGGTGCGGCTGGATGAGCTGGGGTTGGGAGATTATTTGGCGGAGGTAGGGATGAAAACGGCCGTTGTTGGCAAAACCGATCTCCACGTAGACCCCGTGGCCGCCAAACGGCTCGGCGTTGATCTCACCGTCGAAAACCGCCAGCTTCTCGGCATCGAAAACTTCGACGAAGATTCCGGCAACCACCCCACCAAAATGCTGCGCCAGCGGGGCGAGCATTTCCAATACAACGACTATTTGCGCCAGCAGGGATACGACGGCGAAAACCCGTGGCACACCCATGCTAACTCCACCGTGGACGAAAGCGGCAACGTGCTGGATGGTTGGTACAACCGCAATGCCAAATACCCGGCCAATATCAAGGAAGAACATTCCCAAACGCCCTACACCACCAGCCGCGCCATAGACTTTATCCAAAACGCAGGCGACCAGCCGTGGTGTCTCCATCTCGGCTACATTAAACCCCACTGGCCCTATGTGGCTCCGGCCCCGTACCACAATATGTACACGGCTGACCAAATGCTGCCCGCCAATCGCACCGAGGCCGAGCGCGACAACCCGCACCATCCTGTTTACGAAGGGTTTTTGCGCTACACGCCGGGGGAGGGGTTTAACCGGGAGGAGATTCGGGAGACGGTGATTCCGGTTTACATGGGGTTGGTGAAGCAGGTGGATGATCAAATCGGCCGTTTGCTGGGGTGGCTGCGGGAAAACGGGCTGCTGGAAAACACGATGATTGTTTTCACCAGCGACCACGGCGACTATTTGGGCGACCATTGGCTGACGGACAAATATTGGTTCCACGAAGAGGTCATCCGCGTGCCGCTCATCATCTACGACCCGTCACCCGCTGCCGACGCGACGCGAGGGACGGTTTGTGAGGAGCTGGTGGAATCCATTGATTTGGTGCCGACCTTGGTGGAATATGCTGGCGGTACGCCCAGCGTCGAACGGCTGGAAGGGCGGTCGCTGCTGCCGCTGCTGCATGGCACAACGCCGGACGACTGGCGCGAATACGTCATCTGCGAAGAGGATTACAGCCCCATCACCGTCCGCACCCACCTGGATTTGGCCGTAGATGATGCCCGCGCCACCATGATTCGCAGCAAACGCTGGAAATACATCGTCCACGAGCGGTTCCGGCCGGAGCTTTACGACATGGTGACTGACCCGCAGGAACGACAGGATTTGGGTGAAGACCCGGCTTACGAAACGGTGCGCCAGGAACTGCATGAACAGCTTTTCCGCTGGTTTCGCCGCCGCAAGCTGCGTCTCACCCGCACCCACGCCTTCACCCGAATGCGCTCGCATCCGGGCTGGGTGGAGGAGATGATGGGGGTTATGATTGGCTATTGGTAAGCTATTTAGAAGTTCAACTTCTGCCAGAAGTTGAACTTCTTTATTTTTGTTGACCGCACCCAGCCTCCTCTGGCAAATGATCCGCCCCCTTGCCCCTGCCCCTCGTAACCGCCCCATCTATATGATCCGCTTTTATTACGCCACGCTTTTTGTTAAACTTGGCTCCATTGCCAAACCAATATGAGAGTTGCCCATGACAACATCCATCCGGGCGCAGTTGCGCCAATTTTTGCAAAAATATTATAACGATGAAGAGCTGGAAATCCTGGCCTTTGATTATTTCCCGGAAGTGCATGATTCATTCACCGTTGGCATGACCAAGGCATCCAAGGTGATACAGCTAATTGGCTATGCTGAACGAAGTGGGATGTGGGAAACGTTGCTGGTGGTGGCCGGAAGTGGCTCCAAGGCGGCGGTCTATCAGCAATTTTTTGCTTATGTGGACAGTAAAACAGGGTTGGAAATGCGCTACATTCCGCCGGGGCCGTTTTTGTATGGCGAACACAAGGAGAAACGGGAGTTGCCGGGCTACTGGATCAGCAAAACCCCCGTCACCAACGCCGTTTACAAGCGGTTTTTGGATGCCAGCCCGCAGCATCGGGTTCCAAAAGCGTGGCATGATTCCCAGAAATCCTATGCCTGGGATGAGAAAAAGCGTACCTTTCCAGCTGACAAAGCCGATCACCCGGTGGTGCTGGTAAGTTGGGATGATGCAGTGGCGTTTGCGGAATGGGCGGGAATGGCGCTGCCGACGGAGGAGCAGTGGGAGAAGGCGGCGCGGGGGACGGATGGGCGGGATTATCCCTGGGGGGCGTGGCGCGAAGGGTGTGCCAACACGGAGGAGGCAGGAGTGTTGGGAACAACGGCCGTTGGTCGCTATTCACCGCAGGGGGACAGCCCCTATGGGTGTGTGGATATGAGTGGAAACGTGTGGGAGTGGACGGCTACCAAACATGAAAAGGGTGGCCGGGTGTTGCGCGGCGGCTCGTGGGCCTACAATCTCGGCAACGCGCTGGTGTCGGTCCGCCTCGGGCTCGATGTAGTCAGCTCCTACTACGATGTCGGTTTTCGCCTAGTCGCCCCCATTGTTCTGTCCACTGGTTCCTGATTTCTGAAATTCTGTAACGGGGTGTCGCCTCAGCTTGGGCTGAGGTTGGGCGCGTAGCCCCCCAGCGGCCGCAAAAACCAGCCCCTGGCTTGGGGCGTGTTGCCTGCGCCAATGAATTTCCTTTCATTTCAAAACATAGGGTAGGGGCGGGATGGCGCGGATTGGCGCAAGGTGAACAGATGGCTTATTCCCCGCGCCGTCTCGCCCATGCGTCACCTGCCAACGTTATGTCGGGGTTAAACAAGGGCGAGACGACCGGGAGGCGAGGCCAGCGGCGTTGCCAGCGTCAACCCCGGTCATCCCGCCCCTACGATAATTATGTGTATGGTGGGGCAAAATAAGGTTCCGATGATTTGATATGACGCGATATGATTCATCTAAACACCGCCGTCGTTCCATTCGCCTGCCGCAATGGGATTATCGTGCGCTGGGGTATTATTTTGTTACGATTTGCACCTGGCGGCGCGAAACCCTGTTTGCCAACCCTGCCTATCATGACATTGCCGCCCACGCCTTGCAGCGTGTGCCGCAGCAGCCACATGCCCGGCACGTGCAACTGGATGGTTGGGTGATTATGCCCAATCATGTCCACGTTATTTTTCTGCTGGTGGGGGAACCGCTGGATGAGGCTGTTGGGGAAGCTGCCGGGTTGCAGAACGCCCCGGCGGGGTCGCTGGGGGTGGTGGTGGGGCGATACAAAACGGCCGTTTCTACTCCCATCAACCAATTGCGGCGAGGAGAGAAAACGGCCGTTTGGCAGCGTGGCTATTACGAACGGATCATCCGCAATGACCGGGAATTGCAGGCCACCCGTCAATACATTGCCGATAACCCCCTCCGTTGGGCCGAAGACCGTGATAATTTGGACAAATTATTGGTAAAAATGACCCGCCACCCGCATGGGCGGGATGGCGCGGGTTGACGCAAGGTGAACGGGTGACCCTGTCTCCGCACCGTCTCGCCCACGCGCCACCCGATTTCAAACACGGGGTAGGGGCGGGATGGCGCGGGTTGACGCAAGGTGAACAGACGGCTTTATCTCCGCGCCGTCTCGCCCATGCGTCACCCGCCAACGTTATGTCGGGGTTAAACAAGGGCGAGACGACCGGGAGGCGAGGCCAGCGGCGTTGCCAGCGTTAACCCCGGTCATCCCGCCCCTACCGTGCGTTGGGTTATGGGTGCCGATAAAACGACGCATTGGCGGCGGGGAGGGGGGTGTTGCCCATGATGAGGTCGGCGGCTTTTTCGGCCAGCATGATGGTGGGGGCGTAGATGTTGCCATTGGTCACGTAGGGCATCACCGACGCATCCACCACGCGCAGCCCTTCCAGCCCGTGGACGGCCATGGTGGTGGGGTCAACCACGGCCAGCGGGTCAACCCCCATTTTGCAGGTGCAGGAGGGGTGGTACGCCGTTTCGCCGTCGTGGCCCACCCAGTCGAGAATTTCCTGGTCGGTCTGAACGGCCGTTCCTGGCGACAACTCCCCCCCATTAAACCCATCAAACGCTGGTTGGTTCAAAATATGCCGCGCACAGCGAATCGCCTCCACCCACTCCCGCCGATCCTGTTCCGTCGAAAGGTAGTTAAAGCGCAGGGCTGGGTGCTGGTGCGGATCTGCCGACTTGATCTTCACTGAACCACGCGCATCGGAATACATCGGCCCCACATGCACCTGGTAGCCATGCCCACCCCCTGGTGAGGTGCCGTCATAGCGCACCGCCACGGGCAAAAAGTGGAACATGAGGTTGGGGTAAGCCACGTCGTCGTTGCTGCGGATAAAGCCACCCGCTTCAAAATGGTTGGTGGCGGCCGGCCCCTGGCGGAACAGCAACCATTGCAGCCCCACCCACGGCTTGTTGTACCACTGCATGGCGGGGTAGACCGACACCGGCTGGGTGCAGGCATATTGCACATAGACTTCCAAATGGTCTTGCAAATTTTCCCCCACGCCGGGCAAATCATGCACCACATTGACCCCCAGCTTTTCCAAATCGGCGGCGTTGCCTACGCCGGAAAGTTGTAAAAGCTGCGGCGAATTGATGGCCCCGCCGCAGAGGATGATTTGCCCCGCCAGCAGCTTTTCCGGCTTGCTGCGCCCGCGCTGCACCTCCACGCCAATGGCACGTTTGCCATCAAACAAAATGCGGCTGACAAAGGCGCGGGTCAGCACCTCCAGATTTTCCCGCCCCATGACGGGGTGCAAATAGGCGCGGGCGGCGCTGAGCCGACGGCCGTTTTGGATGTTGCGGTCGAAGCGGGCAAATCCTTCTTGCTTGTAGCCGTTGACATCGCTGGTGAGCGGGTAGCCTGCCTGTTGAACCGCCTCGAAAAAGGCCCCAAAGAGCGGATTGGTGGCCGGGCCGCGCTCCAGCACCAGGGGACCATTGTCGCCGCGAAACTCATCGCTCCCGGCGAGGCAATTTTCCATCCGCTTGAAGTAAGGAAGGCAGTGGGCATAATCCCAGCTTGCCATGCCGGGGTCGTCTGCCCAGCGTTCGTAGTCGAGCGGGTTGCCGCGCTGGAAGATCATGCCGTTGATGCTGCTGGAGCCGCCCAGCACTTTGCCGCGTCCGTGGTAGACGCGACGGTTGTGCATAAACGGTTCTGGCTCGGAGTGGTAACGCCAATCGTAGAAGCGGCTGCCGATGGGAATGGTGAGGGCGGCCGGCATGTGGATGAAGATGTCCCATTTGTAGTCGGGGCGGCCGGCTTCCAGCACTAGCACGCGGTGGTTGGGGTCGCTGCTGAGGCGGTTTGCCAGCACGCAGCCAGCCGACCCGCCGCCGATGATGATTGTGTCTATCTGTGTATTCATCCTTGCCTCCTGCGATCAATGAATGGTGGGGGGTAGAGACGCGAAATTTTGCATCTCTACTATACCAACCAGACGGTATAGTAAATTGGCGGGATTTTAGGATATACTTGGGGGAGTTGTCAATGAATGGACAGACCTTCGAGGTTTTGTGTAAAGGATTATGAGCCAGAGACGAACGGCCGTTGAGACCCGTGAACTTATTTTTGAAGCGTGCAGCAACATTTTGCGGTGCGACGGGTTAGCCAGCCTGACGCTCGATGCTGTGGCCGAGGAGGCCGGGTTGAGCAAGGGGGGGCTGCTGTACCATTTCCCCAGCAAGGTGGCGCTTGTTGAAGGGCTGTTTGAATACCACAACGACATTTTTGAGCAGCGGCTGCAAGAGTTGACCGCTGCTGAAGGTGACGACCCCGGCGCGTGGCTGCGGGCGTATGCCAAGGCTTCGGTGGAGCAAATTACCGACCCCGATTGTGCCAGCCTCTATGTGAGCCTGTTTGCCGCCGAGGAGCGATATGCCAGCGCCCACAAGCTGATGCGGCAAAAATATGTGCGCTGGCAGCAGCAGGTGGAAGCGAGCGGGTTAGACCCAGCGCTGGCAACATTGGTGCGTTTGGCCGTTGATGGGTTGTGGTTTGCCGAGATGCACAAATATGCGCCACCCCCTGCTGAACAGCGTGGCGCAATTGTGGATTTAATTTTGCAACTAACCAGAAATTCGGACATACTTTGACGCTAACGTGGCTCAAGAAGTTCAACTTCTGCCAGAAGTTGAACTTCTCAGCATTGATTGTTGATTACCAATTACGAAAACAAAACATATGTCGAAAGTTGAACTGCATCATATTTGGAAAATCTTTGGCCCTAACCCGCAGTATGTTATGGAGACGCTGGAAAAATCGGCTTCGCGGGCGGATGTGTTGAGCCAGACGGGGCATGTGCTGGCGGTGCGGGATGTGTCGCTGGCGGTGGGGGAGGGGGAGATTTTTGTGGTGATGGGGCTTTCGGGCAGCGGCAAGTCTACGCTGGTGCGCTGCCTGTCGCGGCTGATTGAGCCGACGGCGGGCAAGGTGCTGATCAACGGCGAGGATGTGACGGCGATGGATGAGGGGGCACTGCGGGAGCTGCGGCGGCACAAGGTGAGTATGGTGTTCCAGCGGTTTGGCCTGTTTCCCCATCGGCGGATTTTGGATAATGTGGCGTATGGGTTGGAGGTGCAGGGGGTGGAAACGGCCGTTCGTCGTGCCAAGGCAGAACAAGTGCTGCAACTGGTGGGGCTGGACGGCTGGGAAAACCATTTCCCCCATGAACTAAGCGGCGGGATGCAGCAGCGGGTGGGGCTGGCGCGGGCGTTGGCCGTTGACCCCGAAATTATGCTGTGCGACGAGCCATTTAGCGCCCTTGACCCGCTGATTCGGCGCGACATGCAAAACGAATTGCTTCATTTGCAGCAAACCCTGCACAAAACCATCATTTTTATTACCCACGACTTTTTGGAAGCGCTGAAACTGGGCGACCGCATTGCCATTATGAAGGATGGCGAGGTGGTGCAGCTTGGCACGCCGGAGGAGATTGTAGCGCGGCCGGTGAATGATTATGTGCGCGAATTTACGCGGGATGTGCCTCGCGCCAAGGTGCTGACGGCGGCGGCGGTGATGAACCCGGCCAACAGAGCCACGGCCGAGCAGTCGGTGGCGGGGGAGACGACGCTGGAGGCGTTGATTCCGCGTGTGCTGTCGTATGACGGGTTGCTGGCGGTGGTGGACGACTCCGGGGCGGTGATTGGTTCGCTGGATCGGCGCACGGTGCTGCTGGCGCTGGCGGAGGGTTAGACGATGGGGCAACTGGCGCAACGGATAGATGGGTTGGGGCAAAAGCGGGGGGGAAAACGGCCGTTTTTACCCCTCATTCTCTTCATCGTTGGCATCATCGTCCTGCTGCTGCTGGCGCGGGCGGTTAGCGCAACCGACACCTTTTCCGAGACGTGGAATCTGGGGCTGCGCGAGGTGCTGAACGAGTTCAAGCGGTGGGTTGTGGTCAACCGCAATGACCATTGGCTGTTTGTCTTTTTCTTTGAGCCACTGAGCGCAATTATTGATTTTGGCCTGCGGCGGGTGGAGGATTTGCTGCTGTGGCTGCCGTGGCCGGTGGTGGTGGTCGGTACGTTTTGGCTGGGGGAGCGGATTGGGGGGTTGAGGTTGGGGTTGTTAACGGCCGTTTGTCTCATTCCCATGGGGCTGGCCGGGCTGTGGGCGGAAAGTATGCAAACGTTGTCGCTGATGGTAACGGCCGTTCTCTTCGCCCTCGCCCTCGGCATCCCCGTTGGCATTTGGACAGCCCGCAGCCCCCGCGCCGAGCAACTGCTCCGCCCCGTGCTGGATGCCATGCAAACCATGCCCGCCTTCGTCTACCTTATCCCCGTCCTCCTTTTCTTTGGCGTGGCCCGCGTCCCCAGCATCATCGCCACCATCATCTACGCCCTGCCCCCCATCATCCGCCTCACCAACCTCGGCATCCGCACCGTCCCCGCCGATGCCATTGAAGCCGCCGAAGCATTTGGAGCCACCGAACGCCAGCTTCTGCGCGGCGTGCAGTTGCCGCTTGCCATGCCCACCATCATGGTGGGGGTCAACCAAACCATCATGATGGCACTCAGCATCGTCGTCATCGCCGCCCTCATCGGCGCGGGCGGATTGGGCGATGTCGTCCTCAAATCGCTGCGCCGTTTGCAGGTGGGTGCTGCCCTGGAAGCCGGTCTCGCCATCGTTTTTATGGCCGTCCTGCTGGATCGCCTTAGCGCCGCCCTCACCCATTTGGAGCGCAACAGCCAGCCTCGTTTCAAAGGGTTTCGCTTTTTTAGCGAAAAGCAGCGGCACATCACGCTAGTGCGCCGGATTGAGGCGGGGATTGAAGCCATTTACCAGGCGTGCGGCCGTTATGCCAACTGGGTTAGCGGGCAGCTAGAGCGTGTTTTCAAAGCAGGGCGCGTCGGGCAATGGGTGCGTCGTTATCCCAACGGCATGGCGTTGCTGTTCACGCTGCTGCTCGTCAGCATCCTCATGCGGCTGCTGGGGTTGGGGGATTTTCCCCGCGCTCTGCGGCTGGACATTCGTGGCCCGGTGGATGCGCTGGTGCAGTGGATGCAGGTCAATTTGTACGACATTGGCGGCTCCGGCATTGGCACGGGGCCACTGCGCGATTTTCTCATTATCAGCGTTTTCCAGCCTTTGCAGCGTTTTTTGGCTGAACAGTTGCCGTGGACGGTGGTGGCGTTTGTCTTTGCCTTTATGGCTCACATGGCTGGCGGCTGGCGGCTGTCGCTGTCGGTGCTGTCGCTGACGGTGCTGATGGGGCTGCTGGGAATGTGGCCGTTTGCGATGGACACGCTGGCGCAAACACTGGTGGCGGTGGTGATTTGCGTGGCAATTGGCATTCCCCTGGGCATTTGGTCGGCTCACAACGACCGGGTGGAGCAGTTTATTCGCCCCATTCTCGACTTTTTGCAGACCATTCCCATTTTTGTCTATCTGGTGCCAGTGATTATGCTGTTTGGCACGGGCAGCGTGGCGGGGCTGATTGCCTCGGTGCTGTATTCGGCGGTGCCGGTGATTCGCCTGACCAATGCCGGGATTCGCAGTGTGGATGAGACGCTGCGCGAATCGGCTACGGCTTTTGGCTCGACGCAGCGGCAGATGTTGACCAAGCTGGAGATTCCGCTGGCGTTTCCTTCGATTATGTTGGGGATTAACCAGACGATTATGATGGTGCTGGCGATGGTGATTATTGCCGGGCTGGTGGGGGCGACGGGGCTGGGGCTGGAGGTGTATCAGGGGTTTGCCAATGATAACCTGGGGCGGAGTGTGGAGGCCGGGTTGGCGATTGTGCTGCTGGCGATTGTGATTGACCGGATTACGCAGAAGTTGGCGGAGAAAACGGCCGTTTCTGCCAACATCACCCTGTAGTTTATTGGGGGATTGGAGATTAGAGATTGGAGATTGGGAACCATATCTCCGATCTCTAATCTCAAATCTCTACAAGGTTTATAAGAGGAGATAGAAAAGATGAAACAAAAATGGATGCTATTTGTTGTGCTGCTGTTAACATCGCTGGTCGTTGTTGGCTGTGGCAGCAAGGAAACGATCACGCTGGTAGAAAATGCGTGGCCGGCTTCCGAGCTAAATGTGGCTGTTGCCAAGATCATCATCGAGAAAGAGCTGGGCAACCCCGTTGAAATTGTGGCTTTGGACGAAAACGCCCAGTGGGATGCGCTGGCTGGCGGCGATGTGGATGCCAGCCTGGAAGTGTGGCCGTCGGGTCACGGCGAGCGTATTGCCGAATATATTGACAATTTAGGCACGGTGGAAAATGGGGGGCCGCTGGGGCCTGTAGGCGAGATTGGCTGGTATGTGCCGCAATATGTGGTGGATGCCAACCCGGCGTTGGCGACGTGGGAAGGGTATGCGGATGCGGCGGCTGAATTTGCTTCGGCGGAAACGGGGGAAAACGGCCGTTTTCTCGGTGCCGACCCCAGCTGGGTGCAATATGACGAAGCCATCATTGCCAACCTCGGCCTTCCCTTCCAGGTCGTTTGGACTGGCTCCGAAGATGCGCTGCTGGCCGAAGTTTCCTCCGCCTACAGCCGTCAGGAACCCGTGCTCTTCTACTTCTACTCCCCCCACGCCATCTTCCAGCAACTGGATCTGGTGCAGGTGGAACTGCCAGCCTACAGCGACGAATGTTACGCCGACCCTGCCGCCATTGACTGTGCTTATCCCAAAGACGACCTCATGAAAATCTTTAGTGGCGGTTTGGCCGGCAAAGATGCCGATGTCCACACCTTCTTGGCAAACATGAACTACGGCAGCGATGCCCAAATTGAAATGCTTGCCATGCTCAACGAAGGCAAAACGGTTGAAGAAGCCGCCCAGGCCTGGGTAGATGCCCACGAAGACACGTGGCGTGCCTGGCTACCGTAGAGCGCATCTGTTTATGCGTGCCTATCAGAAGTTCAACTTCTTCTGAGAAGTTGAACTTCTAAATGGGCAAGTTATTTAATTTCCATTCCTTAGGGTCTGTCCAGAAACAAGTAAGACAATTTTACACTGGATACCAGTCAAACTTCTGATAAATCATCTAAGTTATTCGTGGACGGACCCTTAGGGTTTAATCAAAAATAACTTTGCAGTTCCAGAAGTTCAACTTCTCCAAGAAGTTGAACTTCTAAATCCCAAGTTATTAATGAACGAACCCTAAGCGTAGGGCGAGAGAGGTAATGGTATTTCCACGCGCCCTACGCCCCTACACCTCACGCTTCACGGCTGATGCCCAATTGAACAGTTACTGCCGTTTGACACCCTTTGTGCCATTCGTTACAATCGTGCGGTTTGCGTTAAGGCGCGAATGTAGGTCTAATCGTAAGTTAAAATAAAGAGCGGGAGGCCGCTTTTTGGGGTTCAAAAGAGCCCGATTATGAAGCCATGCCAGAAAATCTGGCGCGGATTCATTTTTGCAGACTTCATTGTTTGCACCCAACATTCCCAACAAACTTTTTTATCAATACGGAGGATAGGCGAATGGATTTACCAATTTTTTGGTGGCTTGGCCCCATCGGAGCTGTAGCCGCACTAGTATCTGCCTACGTTTTCTACAATGGCATCATGAAAGAAAGCGAAGGTACGAAAGAGATGATCGAAATTGCCCAGGCGATTCGCGAAGGGGCAATGGCCTATTTGCGGGCACAGTACCGCGTTGTTGGCATGGTGTTTGCTGCCATGTTTGTTCTGTTTTTGGTGATGGCGTTGCTCAACGTTCAAAGCATCTGGGTGACAGTTGCGTTCCTGACGGCCGGCTTCTTTTCCGGTGCTGCCGGGTTCGTGGGCATGAAGACGGCCACCAACGCTTCTGCCCGCACCGCCAACGCCGCCCGCAAGAGTCTGAACGGCGGTTTGCGCGTCGCTTTTCGTGCCGGAGCCGTGATGGGGTTAACCGTGGTTGGTTTTATCTTGCTCGACAGCAGCATTTGGTTCCTCATTCTTTACTTTGGCGTGGGGCTTGACCCCGCTACCCTGACCTCAGTGATGCTGAGCGCCGCCGTTGGTGCTTCCACCATGGCACTCTTTGGTCGTGTGGGCGGTGGTATTTACACCAAAGCGGCTGATGTGGGTGCTGACCTTGTGGGGAAGGTTGAGGCTGGCATTCCTGAAGACGACCCGCGTAACCCGGCAACCATTGCCGACAACGTGGGCGACAATGTGGGGGATGTGGCTGGTATGGGTGCTGACCTGTATGAATCGTATCTGGCCGCTATTTTGGCAACGGCCGCTTTAGGTGTGGCTGCCGTGGGAACGTCTGCCAGCCTGGCTGAACAGCTCAAATACGTGACCGCGCCGGTGATGCTGGCGGGGTTGGGCGTGCTGCTTTCCATTGGCGGGGTGTTCCTGGTTCGCGCCAGCGAAGAGGCGACCATGAAAGAGTTGCTCCACACGCTGGAACGCGCCATTCGCATTGCGGCGGCCGGGATTGGGGTATTGACCGCCCCCCTGCTCTACCTGCTGGGCATTCCCAACTGGTGGCAGATCTGGATTGCGGTGATTGCGGGTATTTTGATCGGTATTTTGATTGGCCGTGTGACGGAATATTACACTTCGGCTGATTACAAGCCGACACAAGGCATTGCCCAACAGTCGCAGACGGGGCCGGCGACGGTGATCATCAGCGGTTTGGCGGTGGGCATGGAGTCTACGGCGCTTCCGGTGTTGATTATTGTGGCGGGAACGGCCGTTGCCTTCTATGTCTCTGGCGGGGCAAGCAACCTGCTGGGTGGTCTCTTTGGCGTGGGCATGGCCGCTGTGGGGATGCTCTCTACGCTAGGGCTGACGCTGGCAACCGATGCCTATGGCCCGGTGGCCGACAACGCCGGTGGGAACGCCGAAATGGCCGGTTTGGAACCCAGCGTCCGCGAACGCACCGACCAGCTTGACTCCCTGGGCAATACCACGGCCGCTATCGGTAAAGGGTTTGCCATCGGTTCGGCGGCTCTTACCGGGCTGGCACTGCTGGCGGCTTATTTGCAGCAAGTGCGTCTGAGCATTCCCGGTATGGCTGATGAAACCATCGAGCAACTGGTGCAAGATTTCAATGTGACCCCGCTGAACCCGGCGTTCCTTTTTGGGCTGTTTATTGGCGGTATGGTTGCGTTTTACTTCTGCGCCCTTACCATGAGCGCGGTTGGCCGTTCGGCCGGGGCGATGGTGGAAGAAGTTCGCCGTCAGTTCCGCGAGATTCCGGGCATTATGGAAAGGAAAAGCAAGCCCGATTATGCAGCCTGTGTGGAAATTAGCACCCAGGCGGCGCTGCGGGAAATGCGTATCCCATCGCTGCTGGCGATTGTGGTTCCCGCTGTCGTGGGTATCGTCTTGGGTGTTCCCGGCGTGCTGGGGCTGCTGTCTGGGGCGCTGGCAACGGGCTTTTCCCTGGCGGTGATGATGGCAAATGCTGGTGGTGCCTGGGATAACGCCAAGAAATATATTGAGGCGGGACACCTGGGTGGCAAAGGTTCGCAGAACCACAAAGCTACAGTTGTGGGTGATACGGTTGGCGATCCGTTTAAGGATACCTCTGGCCCGTCGCTCAACATTTTGATTAAGCTGATGTCGGTGGTTTCGGTGGTGTTGGCTGGTTTGGTTGCGTCCATTGGGGATGGCTATGGCCTGATTGGCTGGCTGATCAACTAAAAGATGAGAGATGGCAGGAGCAAGAGATGATGGTTGTCACTTGCTCTCTGCTTTTTTTCTTTTTATTATCAAAAGGCGCACGGCTTCGTTGCGCCTTTTTTATTTGATCTGTGAGGCATTATGACAACTCTTTTGGTTCACACGCCTGCCTTGGCACACACACAGCAGGGGCACCCGGAAAGCCATTTGCGGATGCTGCAGCTTTTGCCAACGTTGGAGCGGTTTGGGGTATTGGGTGATTTAACGGCCGTTTCTTCCCCCTACGCCACCACCGACCAACTCCACTACGCCCATTTGCCCACGCTGGTGGACAAAGTGCGCCAAACCGCACTGCGAGGTGGCGGGTTACTTGACCACGGTGACACCTACGCCACCGCCCAAAGCTATGATTTGGCGCGGCTGGCAGTTGGTGGCTGCTGTGAAGCGGTGAGCCAGATTATGACCGGGCAGGCGCGGAACGGCATTGCCCTGGTGCGGCCTCCCGGCCACCACGCCGAATTTGCCACCATTAGCGGTTTTTGCCTGTTTAACAATGTTGCCATTGCCGCCCGCCATGCCCAGCGCGTACACGGGGTGCGGCGCGTGGCAATTGTGGATTTTGACGTGCACCACGGTAACGGTACGCAGGACATTTTTTATGAGGATAGCTCGGTGCTGTTTGTTTCCACCCATCTTTACATGCCCCGGCTTTTTTACCCTGGCAGCGGGTCGGCGCAGGAGGTTGGGTCGGGCTTTGGGCAAGGCTACACGTTAAACGTGCCGTTTGGCCCAAATGTGGGGGATGTGGGGTATGGACGCACGTTTAAGGAGCTGATTGGGCCGAAGCTGGCGGCGTTTCAGCCGGAGCTGCTGCTGGTGTCGGCGGGGTATGATGCCCATTGGCAAGACCCGCTGGCGTGGGCGGGGCTGTCGCTGACGGGGTATGCCAATATTGTGCGGCAGTTGGTGGAGATGGCGGAGAGGTTGTGTAACGGCCGTTTACTCGTCGTCCTTGAAGGCGGCTACCATTTGGAAGCGTTAACCTTTGGCATACTCAACACCGTCTATGCCCTGCTGGGGCGTGACCAGATTGAAGACCCCTTGGGGCCAATGGTGGAAGCAGAGCAAGACGTGAGCCACCTGCTGGCACATCTGCGCCAGCGCCATTTTGACGATATTGCCTGGTAAATAATTTGGGGCGGGTTGCGGAAAACGCAAAAACTTTGCATAATATCACCATTAACGAAAGCGATAAAAGGATTTTAGCGTAAAGTCGCGGCGGCTTTACGCTTTATGTGTTTCTATCCTGTGGCTAAAGAAATTGCCCTCCCAACTTATCTCAAACAAATAGGCCAGCTATTGGAGGAAAGGCGTTACCCGGAAGTGGTGCTGCACGCGCAGCACGTCTTGAAGCGGTACCCACGCCATATTTTTACCTATCGGCTGTTGGGGCAAGCGTTGCTGGAGCAGCAAGATTACACGGGGGCGGCTGATTTGCTCCAGCGTGTGTTGAGTGCCAATCCCAATGATTTGATTGCCCACTTGGGGTTAGCCATTGCCTACTCCGAAGATGCGCTGTACTCGCAGGCCATTTGGCATTTGCTCCATGCCTATGAGATGGATCCATACAATGTCAACATCCAGCGGGAACTGCGTGAGCTGTATCGGCAGCGGGGTGGAGAGCATGTTGGTGGGATTTCAATTTCTCCGGCGGCGTTGGCGCGGCTGCATTTTAAGGGCGGGCAGTACCAGCAGGCGAGTGTGGAACTGCGGCAAATTTTGCAGGCTGATACTGAGGAGCGTGTTGATTTGGAACTGCTGCTGGCTGAATCACTGTGGCGCAATCGGCAGCGGCTGGAAGCGGCCGAGATATGTGAGTCGGTGTTGGCAAAGTTGCCAAACTGTATCACGGCCAACGCGATTTTAGGGGAGATTTATTTATCGGGTGAGCGCACTTCGGCGGCTGCACCATATTTGACGTTGGTGCAGACGTTGACACAGGTGAGCCAGCTTGATTTGGACCCGGAAACGACGGTGGGGGCGGCTTTTTCGTTGCCAGAGGCACCGGCTTTGCCGCCGCAGGTAATGATTGCGCCGCTGGATGAGCAGGCGGTGGCGGCGGCGTTGGGGCTGGCCGAGGAACGGGCAACGCCAACGATTGCGGATTGGGTGTCGGGATATGGGCTGGAAGAAACGGCCGTTTCCGACGAAAATCTCTATGATTGGCTGGAGCCGGTTGCTGATGAGGCGGTGGCGGGAGAAACGGCCGTTAAGGCAGACTCGCCCGGCTGGCTGGAACCGGCACTAACCGACACCTTGCCGCCGCAGCGGGTAGATGCAACCGAACTGGAAGCATTGATCCAGGCGCTGGACGGGCGGGAGCAGCCTGAAGATGAAGACATGCTGCCGGATTGGCTGCAAACGGGTTTGAGCGGTGAGCCGTTGATGGCAGAACCGGCTAAAGTAGATAGTTTTGCAAATGATGATGCGCTTCCTGAGTGGTTGTGGGCGGGGGAAACGGCCGTTGATAATGCTCAGGAAGGTGATGGCAATCGCCATGAAGAACAGTACGCTGTAACGGAGGATACTGTGGCCGAAGATAAAAATAAGAAAACAAGTGCGGCAAATAGGGCCCAGAGCGATTCACAACGTGAAGTACCGGAATCAATGGATGATGCTTTGGCCTGGTTGGATGAGCTGATTGGGCAGAATGAGAAGCCCCCTCAGGCACCCCAGACAGATGACGATGTGCCTGACTGGCTGCAAGAATTATCGCCTCATTCTGCGAATCAGGATGAGGCAGTTCCGAATGATGCTTTGCCTGAATGGCTGCGAGAAGCGGCACTGACATCCGAAACGACTTTGCCCCGCGTACTGGATAAGGACGATGACCCCATTGTTGAGGCTGAAATTTCGCCCATTGATACTGACCTGTCCTGGCTGGATGCGTTGACCAATGACTCTGCTTCTGTGGGCGACGACATGCCCACCATGACGTGGGAGGGCAGTTCAGACGAGCCGCAAGATTTTGATGAGGCGATGGCGTGGCTGGAAGAGCTGGCGGCTGGGCAGAAAACGCCCATTGAAGAGCCGCCAACGATTGCCCGTGGACTGTTTGGCACCGAGGTGCTGGCGGGGAAGGGCAATCGGGACGAATCGAAGCCTGTGCCGGAAAAGGGGGTTGCGGCAGATGCTTTGCCTGAGGCGGATGTTGACCCGATGGATGACGCGATGGCATGGCTGGAAGCGTTGACGGCTGATGGTGCAAAGAAGCCGGCCGATGAACGGCCGTCTTTGGCGGAAGCCACCCGTGGGGCAACCAATGCTGCCTTGCAGGATGCTGACGTGGTGCCGGATGTGGGGGTGGACGATGCGGCGATGGCGTGGCTGGATGAATTGGCGCTGGAAGAAGAAACGGCCGTTTCCCCGATACCCGCCGTTGATCATGATTTGGCCGACGCGCTTGATTGGCTGGAGGCCGAAACGGCAGATGATAGACCTGATGATACCCATGAACCGGTAGCTGAACTGCCCACCCAGGCGTTCCGTCAACTGGATGATGATTTGGCGTGGCTGGAGCAGGTGGCACTTTTGGACGACGTGCCAGAGGTGCGTACTGCAGAAACGGCCGTTGTGGATGAGTTCCCCGACATCCCCGCTGACCCGGATGAGACACTGGCTTGGCTGGAACAGATGGCGCTGGAAAGCCACCAGGAATCGGCGGCAGCGGTTGAGATTGAGGAGTCAGTGGTGCAGCAGTCTGCTGTGGCCGAAGTTGTGGAAGAAGACAGCACCTTTGACGTGCCGGAAGATCCGGATGAGGCGATGGCTTGGCTGGAACAGTTGGCGGCGCGGCAAGGTGCGCCGCTGGAAGAACTGCCCAGCTTGCACCAGGATGAGCCGGTGACTGCGCCAGAGATAGATGTGGCGACCGATGACGTGCCGGAAGACCCGGACGAGGCGATGGCTTGGCTAGATCAAAAGGCGGCGCAGGCTCCAGCGGTTGATACGGCAGTGGAACCGGCCGATGAAGAGGCAGACGATGAGCTAGACGCAATGGCGTGGCTGGATGAGTTGGCGGCGGAGGCAGGTGTTGCGCTTGAACCGGAAGTGGCCGTAGATGAAGCCGACGATGAATTAGGGGCAATGGCGTGGCTGGATGAGCTGGCGACGGAAGCAGGCGTGGAGCTTGAGGTTGAAGCGGAGATAGTGGAAACGGCCGTTTTTGCCGAACCCGAACCCGAGGAAGCCGAAGCCGATGTGGTTACTGCAGAAGCCAGCACCGAGCCGGATGATTTTCTCGCGCCGCCGGATGATTTGGATGAGGCGATGGCGTGGCTGGAGCAGTTGGCGGCTCGACAAGGTGCGCCGCTGGATGAACTGCCGACGGTTGTGGGTGGCAATGCCGCCGACGATGCCGAGGATGAACTTGACGCGATGGCGTGGCTGGATGAATTGGCCGCCGATGCCGGTGTGGAGCTTGAGCAAGAGATGGCGGTGATGGACGAAACGGCCGTTGTTGATGAAGCTGACGCTGAACTTGATGCGACGATGTGGCTGGATGAATCGGCGACGGAAGCTGTGGTGGAAACGGCCGTTGCTGATGAAGCTGATGATGATTTGGCTGCGATGGCGTGGCTGGATGAGCTGGCGGCGGAAGCGGGTGTGGAACTTGAGGCGGAGGCGGAAATGGAAACGGCCGTTTTGGCCGCAGCCGATGAGCCGGAAATGGCGGTTGCCGCCGAAGAGGCTGATTTGGTTGCGCCCCCCGATGACCTTGATGAGGCGATGGCGTGGCTGGAACAACTTGCTGCACAGCAGGGTGCGCCGTTGGCGGAATTGCCCAGTTTGCAGGTGGAAGAACCTGTCGCCGAAACTGCTGAGGTTGAAGCCGAGCCTGACGAGGCGGCGGAAGCGATGGCGTGGCTGGAACAGTTGGCGTTGGACGAGGAAACGGCCGTTGTTGAACCCACTGCCGATGAGGCCGAGAGCGATGAGACGGATGAAGATGCCGTTGAAGCAATGGCCTGGCTGGATGAACTGGCGCGTGGTGAAGCGAAGGCATCGGCACCGGTGGCTGAGCCGGAAGCAGTGGACGAGGCTGAAGGGATTCCAGAATGGTTGATGGGTGAACTGCCCGACGACACGGATATGGCTGAGGCGCTGGAAGAGGAGCTGGCAGAACCCGAAGATGTTATCCCCGACTGGCTGACCGAAGAGCCGACGGCTTCGCTGGGTGACACGGGCTGGCTGCGCTCGTTGGCTGAGCCAGATATGGCTGGCTGGTTAACGTCGGAAGAAGAGGCAACAACGGGGCAGTTGACGCAGGATGGCTTTGGCACGGATGCGCTGGAAGAGATTGTGGCTCCAGAGCGCAAGGTGGAAGAACGGCCGTTTGTCCGTGAACCAGCGATGGTGACTGTGGATACCAGCGAGGTGTCGTCGCTGCTGATAGTTGATGAGGATCAGTTGACGGTGGCGCGTGGTGCGGTGGCGGCTGGTGATGTAAAAACGGCCGTTGGTACCTACCAAACCATCCTCGACAGCGGTTCTGGCCTCAGCATCCTGATTGCCGATTTGGAGAGTGCCACCATGAAAACACCCGGCCAAATGCAGCTACAGCAACTGCTGGGCGATGCCTATATGCAGAATGGTCAATTGCAGAAGGCACTGGAAGCGTATCGGCAGGCATTGAAGGTGATGTAAAATTTTGAATCGCCGCCAGGATGGTTTATCATTGGAGTGAACGGTTTATTGTAACCGCACGCATTACAAATAAAAAAGGCAGCTCGGAAAACGCGATAGCTGCCTTTTTTTATGCAAAAATTTCAATAGTTTGGAGATGTTTCATGGAACGTACATTGATCTTGGTCAAACCCGATGGCGTACAGCGCGGGTTAATTGGTGAAATTGTGGGTCGGTTTGAACGGCGCGGGCTGAAGCTCATCGGCATGAAGTTCATGCAGGTGTCGCAGGAGTTGGCAGAAAAGCATTATGCTGTGCATCAGGGACGGCCGTTTTACAATGGCCTGATCGAATACATTACCTCCGCGCCCGTGGTGGCAATGGTGTGGGAAGGCAAGGATGCCATTGCTGCGGCGCGGGCCACCATTGGCGCAACTAACCCCGTGGCGGCCAACCCCGGCACCATTCGTGGCGACCTGGGCATGGAAGTCGGGCGCAACCTTGTTCACGGCTCCGACAGCCCCGAAAATGGTGAACGTGAAGCCAGCCTGTTCTTTGCTGCCGCTGAACTGGTATCCTGGGATCGCGTCAGTGAGAGCTGGATTCGTGAGTAGAGGGTCATGAAACAGGTACAAGGCACTGCCCAATCGCCTTGTTTGTTAGACAGGTTTGGCCGCAGTGCCTTACACCTTAATGATAAAAACGCCCACGTGGGCGTTTTTTTATTGCATTCGCAGGATGGTATGGGCGTTTGTCCACAGCTCTTCCAGCCGATAATAGTCGCGTTGGTGCGGGCCAAAGATGTGGACAACGAGGTCGCCATAATCAAGCAAAACCCAGCCGGTGCCAGGCTCTCCCTCAATGCCACGCGGCAGAACCGATGCTTCTTCTTTAGCCTGCATGGCAACGCTTTCGGCCATGGCTTTTAGTTGACGCTCGTTTTCTCCCGTGCAAATGAGAAAGTAGTCGGCAAAAAGAGCCTGCTCGCGCAAATCGAGCAGGACGATATCGCTTCCTTTTTTGTCTAACACGGCATCTACCATCAGCCGTGCCAAATCTAAACTTTCCAGAGAACACCTCCATTGATTTTGAGTTTGTTTGGCGATTGTAACATGGTCATTTTAGATGACAACCGGGTTTATTCGCCAGGTTTCTTAAGAAGCTCACGCAAGGGCGCAAAGTCGCCAAGAGCAGACGTTCGCTTTGTGCCTTTGCGCCTTTGCGTGACATCTTTATTCGCCAACTTTGTAGCGCAAGTAGGCTTCCATAAAGTCGTCTAAACGGCCGTCTAGCACCGCCTGCGTGTTGCCAACCTCGTGGCTGGTGCGGTGGTCTTTGACCATTTTGTAGGGGTGGAGGACATAGGAGCGAATTTGGCTGCCCCAGCCGGCGTCCACATCTTCCCCTTTTAACTCGGCCAGCTCTTCTTCCTGTTTGCGCTGCTCGCGGTCAAAAAGCTGGGCTTTGAGGATGTTCATGGCGACCTGCATGTTTTGCGTCAGTGAGCGCTGGTTTTGGCAGGAGACGACGATGCCGGTGGGAAGGTGGGTGATACGAACGGCCGTTTCGTTCTTTTGCACATGCTGACCACCCGCCCCGCTGGCGCGAAAACGGTCAATCCGCAAATCTTTCTCATCCACCTCAATCTCAATATCCTCAGCCACATCCGGCCAAAGCTCCACCTTGGCAAATGACGTGTGGCGGCGGCTGGAGGCATCATAGGGTGAAATACGCACCAGCCGATGCACCCCGCGTTCAGACTGAAAACGGCCGTAGGCATACGGCCCTTCCAGCGACATCATCACGCTTTTTATGCCTGCTTCATCCCCGGCACTTTCATCAATGATTTCCACCTTCAGCCCGCTTGACTCAGCCCAGCGAATAAACATTCGCTCCAGCATTTGCGCCCAATCTTGCGCTTCAGTGCCGCCAGCCCCAGCGTGAATGGCTAAAATGGCGTTTTCTTTGTCATAAGGGCCGGCGAACAGCGTTTGGAACTCTAGCTGGTGAACGGCCGTTTGCAACCCCACCACCTCATTTTCCAGCTCCTCGGCCAGCTCCTCGTCACCCAATTCCGCCAACTCAAGCGCATCGTGCAGCCGTTTGCTCAAGTTCTCCCAAACAGTCACTTCATCACGCAGTTGGGTGATTTCACGCATCATCTTTTGAGCATAGTCAGGCTTGTCCCAAAAGCCGGGCATCGCTGCCTCGCGTTCTAGCGTCGCTATCTTGTCGCTCTTGATAGCGATGTCAAAGCCGCCTCCGCAGTTGGTCAATTGATTCTTTTAATGGGGTCAGTTGTTCAATTATCGTTTCCATCACTCATTTCCTTAGGAACAAGGATTAAATAAGTTACGCAAGAAGTTCAACTTCTCAGAAGAAGTTAAACTTCTAATAGGTTACTTCTCAGAAGAAGTTGAACTTCTAAATGGGCAAGGTATTTAATTCCCATTCCTTAATTAAATTATGACTACCAAGTCAACTCATCACCATGGTCTCCTTGGTGCCGTTCCCTACCACGCTGCGGGTTAAGGCATGGAATAATGGCGTGGCAAGCACCCGCAGAGCGGGTGCAGAGGGTTCCCACGTAGCGCATGGGAATGAGGCTTGGTAGTTAGTAAGCGTTCGTTATTAACTTAGCGATTGAGAAGTTTAACTTCTTCCGAGAAGTTGAACTTCTTGCCCAACTATAACTTGGGATTTAGAAGTTCAACTTCTCTCAGAAGTTGAACTTCTGGAACTGCAAAGTTATTTTTGATTGAACCCATAGTTATTGAGATTATTCAAATAGGGCGTTAACAAACTGGTCGGGGTCAAACGGGGCCAAATCGTGGATGCTTTCACCAGTGCCAATAAAGCGCACTGGTAGCCCTAACTCTTTGTAGATGGCGAAAACCATGCCACCCTTAGCCGTGCCGTCAAGCTTGGTCAAGATAACGCCCGTTACTTTGACCGATTCGGTGAATTTTTGCGCTTGCAAAAAGGCATTTTGCCCGGTGGGGGCATCCAACACCAGCAGCACGTCATGGGGAGCCTGGTGGACGCTTTTCTGGCAGGTGGCGTAGACTTTTTCCAGCTCTTTCATCAGGTTGAATTTGGTGTGCAGACGGCCGGCCGTATCTACAAACAGCAGGTCATAGCCACGGGCGCGGGCAGCACGGATGGAATCATAGGCCACGGCTGCCGGGTCGCCACCCGGTTCGCCAGCGATGATTGGCACATCAGCCCGCTCGCTCCAAACACGAAGCTGGTCAATGGCGGCAGCGCGGAAGGTGTCGCCAGCCGCCAGCATCACCTTGCGCCCCTGGCCTTTGTAGCGCAGTGCCATCTTGCCAATGGTGGTTGTTTTGCCAGAGCCGTTGACACCCACGACCATGACGACGGTGAGGGCGCGTTTGTCTTCCATGGACAGCGGCGGCGGGTCAAAGAGCAGGGCGCGTAGCTCTTGTTTGAGTGCCTTGAAAAGCTGGTCGGCACGGTACAGCCCCTCGTTGTCCACCCGCTGGCGCAGCTTTTCTACCACGTCGAGGGTGGTGGAGACACCAACGTCAGCTTGTACCAGCAGGGTTTCTAAATCTTCCCAGGTTTCTTCGGTTATGTCGCCCATGCCCAGCACACCGGCGATTTGGCCGAAAACGGACTGCCGGGTACGGGTTAGGGATTCGCGGATGCTTTTAAACATGTAGATGCGGGAGATTGGAGATTGGGGATTGGAGATTAGTTGTGTGTTAACAATTTATTTGGGTAAAAAAACAACGTCATTTCGACGAGTCTTCGAGGAGAAATCCCGCTCACAGAGCAATGTCAATGGGATTTCTCGGAGGACCTCGAAATGACATGTTTACTCATTTATTTTGTTAACTGCCAAGGAATCTCCAATCTCTAATCTCCAATCTCAACAATTTCTCCATCGGTTGTTAGCTGCTCGACGCGCAGGGTGGCGTGGTCGAGCTGTTGGGTGCAGAAGGCGGCCAGCTTTTGGCCTTGTTCGTACAGGGTCAGAGATTCTTCCAGAGAGAGGTCGCCGCTTTCGAGTTTAACGGCCGTTTCCTCCAACGCCCTCAATGCCTGTTCAAACGTCAAATGTGCCAAATCATTGCTCATTGTCACTACTCCTTGGCAGCCTGTTAGCCACCAACCCCTATTTTAGTCAATTGTTGCTTATTGTGCATGGCACAAATTACCACGCCCCCAGCCCCGACACCTGTTCCCGCCGCAAATATTCCGCCACCCGGTTGCGCGTCGCTTTCGAGGCATCGGCGGGAAGCTGCCAGACGGGAAAAAACTGGAAGCGCTCAATTTCAAAGTCGGTGTTGCCCGTCATGGTGAAATCTTCACAGAGGAGAACGGCAACGTGGTGGTTGTGGTGGGGACGGGAGTAGATGCCAAAGACGCGCACGTCGCCCAAGGTGGCTCCAAGCTCTTCTTTAGCTTCGCGGCGGCCAGCCGCTTCCACAGCCTCTCCCTTTTGGATGCCGCCACCGGGCAAATACCAATCGTCGCCATATTTGTGTTTAACCAGCAAAACCTGGTCGTCCTGAATAAGCAGCAGCTTTACCCCCAAGCGCATGGGCTTGAACAGCAGCAGAATGAGATTAACACCGTCGTTGATGAGTCGAAGAAAGATGTGCATTGTTTCGTGTAACCCGTAATCGGTAAACAGTAATTGGTAAACAGTAGATTACTGGCTATTGGTTCGGTTGACAAGGTGGCTCAGGATAACAGCCACAAAGAGCAGTACGGCCAAATCAATGGCGAGTTGCGGCGTGGCTGGGCCGAGCAGGGTTTGGCGCAGGGCGGAGGCGGCATAGGTGGCGGGGCTAAGCCGGCCGATACTTTGCATCACCGATGGCAGCCGGGACGGGGGAAAGATGACGGGGCCGATGCTGATAAACAGGAAGACGATGAGCGTGGTCACTGGCCCGGCTTCGGCTGGGGAGCGCATTTTGAGGCCAATAAAGGCTCCGAGGGCGGCGAGGGGAACGGCCGTTAATGGCACCACCACCACAATAAACGGGCTGACATGCAGGGTAACGCCCAAAAACCAACTGCCAAACAGGATGGTGACAAGCGTGGCCGGCAGGGAGAGTAGAAAAAAGGCCAGCAGCGTTGCCAGCACCAGCAGCGAACGACGCACGGGCAGGGTGGCAAAATAGGTCAGGGTTCCCATTGCTTTCATGTAGGCAAAGTTGCTGGAAACGCGGTTGAGGTTTTCAAACATCAGTGCCATGACGACGTTGCCGGTGAGGACATAGGCCAGTGCCTCTGCCCCGGCATCGCGGGCAAACAGACCCAGCCCCATGAGGCTGAGCAGCGGGGCGACGATGCCGGTGAGCAGGGTGCTGCGCCACGCCCAGCGGAAGTTGGAAAGCTGGATGAGGGTGAGATCGAGCAGTTGGGTGGCGGCCGACGGCCGTTTATTGATCGCGTTAGGCGGCATAGTGCAGGTACAAATCTTCTAGCGTAGCTGAGTGTAGCCGAAAATCATCGAGCTGGGTGAGATCGAGGTGGGTAAAAACGGCCGTTATTGCCTCCTGCGGCAGCCGCAGCAGCCAACGCCCCGGTTCAATGCTAATCGGATTGAACGATGGCGGCAGCGTGGGCGGCGTGGCCGGGTCAAAAAACAGCTCCAGCCGCAGCAGTTGGTCAACCCGTTTCTTTAGCTCCCCCGGTTTGCCCAGTGCCACCAGCTTGCCCGCCCGCAAAATCCCCACCCGCTGGATAATTTTTTCCGCCTCGATGGCATCGTGGGTGATAAAGATGATGGTCGTGCCGGTGCTGCGGTTAAGCTGGCGCAAATTTTGCCACACAAGCTGACGACGCTGCGGGTCGAGGTGGTTGGTGGGTTCATCGAGAATGAGGACGGGCGGCGACCCGGCTATGGCTACCGCAATTTGCAGCAGCCGCTTTTGCCCGCCGGAAAGCTGGGCGGGGATGCGGTGGCGCAGTGGTTCAAGCTCCCACAGCCCCAGCAGTCGCTCTCGCTCTTGCCGCGCTTCTGCCCGGCTGAGGCCGCGCAGGTGGGCGGTGAAGTAGAGGGATTCGGCGACGGTGAGGCTGTTGAGGGCTTCACCGGCCTGGGGCATGTAGCCGACGGTGCTGGCGGGCAGGTGGGGGTGTTGGCTTAACGGCCGTTGCCACAGCCAAATTTCCCCCGACGTGGGCGCAATCAGGTTGACCATTTGCTGCACCAGCGTGCTTTTGCCCGCGCCATTGTCGCCCAGCAGCCCAAAAATTTCCCCTTGTTCAATTTGTAAGGTGATGTGGTCGTTGGCAGGCTGCTGCTGCCCTGGGTATTGTTTGACCAGGTTACGGATGTCGTAGACGAGCATGGCCGGATTATATCGCCAAACAATGTGTCAACTTGTCGCCTACCCAACGATTATTGGACGTTGAGTAAAGCAGGGGTGGGTTGCAATGGGGCTTACGGTTGGTAAACGGCCGTATTCACACAATGCTTTAACCGTTCCCCCTGTACCCCCAACAGCAAATTCTCCACCGCCAGTTCCGCCATAGCCCGGCGCGTGCCGTTGGCGGCGGAGCCGATGTGGGGGGTGATGAAGCAGTTGGGCAGGGCGTAGAGGGGATGGTCGGCCGGCAGTGGTTCGGGGTCGGTCACGTCAAGGGCGGCGGCCTGAATCCAGCCTTCGCGCAGGGCGGTGAGCAGGGCGTTGCTGTCCACCACGGGGCCACGGGCGATGTTGACCAAAATGGCCGTGGGCTTCATCGCTTGCAGGGCGGCGGCGTTGATCAGGTGGTGGGTGTCGGGGGTGAGCGGGGTGCTGACCATGACAAAATCGCTTTGCGCCAGCAGGTCGGGCAGCGGCAGCCAGGTGGCGTTGAGCGCCTGCTCCTTTTCGGGAGAGCGGCTGCGGTTGTGGTAGACGATGTTGAGGCCAAAGGCGCGGGCGCGGTGGGCGATGGCGCTGCCAATTTGCCCCAGCCCAATGATGCCCAACGTCGCCCCGTTGAGGTCGGCTCCGAGCCAGCCGGTGGGCGACCACGTGGTCCAGCGGCCTTCGCGGGCATCGCGGCTGGCTTCGGGCAGGCGGCGGGCAACGGCCAGCAAAATCGCCATCGCCAAATCGGCCGTGCCTTCGGTGAGAACGCCAGGGGTGTTGCCGACGGGGATGCCGCGTGCGGTGCAGGCGGCTTTGTCCACGTTGTCGGTGCCAACGGCCATGTTGCTGACCACGCGCAGGTTGGAAGCTCTTGCCAGCAGCGCGTCATCCACGCGGACGGTGAGCATGGTCATGAGGCCGTCGGCGCGGTGGAGTTGGGCTTCGAGTTCGGGGGAGAGGGCGGGGGTAACGGCCGTTTCTGGCCCCACCAGCACCTCGCACGTTTCATATAGCTTTGCCAGCCATGCTTCTGGAAGGGTGTGGCTGACGATCACAAAGGGTTTGTTGGTCATGGTTTGCTAACCGGTAATCAGGGTTACTGGTTACGGGTGATTTCTACCTCAATAATGCCGTCACTGAGTTGGACGTGCAAATGATCCCCAACCGCCGCGTTTTGGACGGTGCGGAGTAAACGGCCGTTTTGGTCGCGGACAATGGCGTAACCACGGGCGAGGATGGTTTGGGGATTAACGGCCGTTAGCCGCGCTTCCAGCAGAGCCAGCCGATTACGCCCCCTGGTTAGCCGCCGCTCCATACTTTGATCCAGCCGATTGACCAGCATATCTACCCGCTGCCGGTTGCCGTCAAGCCCACGCTGCGGATTGTGGAGTGCAATCTGCTGCACCAGCGACTGCACCTCCCACCGCGCCTCCTGAATCCGGCTTTTGATGTCGGCGGCGAGGGCGTTTTGCAGCCCCTGCACCAGCGGATACAGCTCCTCGCGGTCCGGCACGGCCAGCTCGGCGGCGGCCGATGGGGTGGGGGCGCGTAAATCGGCGACAAAATCGGTGATGGTGAAATCTGTTTCATGCCCCACGCCGCTGATGATGGGGTGCTGGGCGGCAAACACGGCGCGGGCGACGCGCTCATCGTTAAACGCCCACAAATCTTCGATGGAGCCGCCGCCGCGTGCAATGAGGATGGTGTCGAGGTCGGAACGGCCGTCTAGCCATTGCAACGCCCGCACAATTTGTGCCGGAGCCTGTTCCCCCTGCACCAGCGTGGGGGCAATTAGCACCTGTACCAGCGGGTAGCGGCGGCGCAGCACGTTTAAAATGTCGCGCAGGGCGGCGGCATCGGCTGAGGTGACGATGCCAATTTTGTTGGGGAAGGTGGGGATGGGCTTTTTGTGGGCGGGGTCAAACAGCCCTTCGTCGGCCAACAGCTCTTTTAACCGTTCAAAGGCGAGGGCAAGGTTGCCCCGGCCGGCTGGCTCCAGCCGTTCGGCATAAAGCTGGTACACGCCGCTGGCCTCATAAACCGATACCCGCCCGCCAGCAACCACCGCATCGCCGTCTTTGGGGGTAAAGCGCAGCCGTTCAGCCGCTGACCGCCACATGACGCAGCGAAGCTGTGCCTTTTCGTCTTTCAGGGTGAAGTAGAGATGGCCGGAGCGTGCCTGGGAAAAGTTGGAGATTTCGCCGCTGACTTCGACATCCTGCAACCGGTAATCAATCTCGAACAAATCTTTGATGTAGCTGTTGAGTTCGCCAACGGTCCAAACTTCGCTGTAGCCACCTGTATTGCGTAAAAAGCCCATGGATTATCCCCTGTAGAACATATGCTCCGAATTGTAGGGTGGTTTAGGGAATGGTACAAGGGAAAAACGGCCGTTTTCTGCCATCACCACTTTTTGCACAAGATTTTCCTTTCAGATAGAATTGATCGTTTGCAAACATTAATGGCTTTCTTATGTGAAAATTTTGACATATCGAAGTTTGCCGATATAATAACAATAACTGATACAGAAAAAAGATGAACAAGAGCGTTGGCGCAAGCCAAACGCTCTTTTGTGCGTCTAAAGCGCGTATCAAACTGCTCAATTGATCGACATTTTTGGAATTTCCAAAGAAAAAATTGTTAGATTCAACGCAAAAAGATTTACCAGGGAACGACATTTTACCAGAAGAAGTAGGCCTGGGCGTTTTTGCGCGGAATCACCACTGTCTTAGGAAGGGTCGGAGTCTCTAACTTTTCCGGGAGGTCAACTACGTGGAAACAACTGATTTCCGTTCGTTGCGTGTTAGCTTAGCGTCCCCTGAACAGATTCGTTCCTGGTCATATGGTGAAGTCACCAAGCCGGAAACGATCAACTACCGCCGTTTGCGTCCAGAAAAAGATGGTTTGTTCTGTGAAGCCATTTTTGGCCCCCAGCGTGATTGGCAATGCTACTGTGGCAAATATAAGAATGTTCGTTACAAAGGCATTGTTTGTGACAAGTGCGGTGTCGAAATTACCCGTTCTTCCGTGCGGCGCGAACGTTTGGGTCACATTGAATTGGCGGCTCCAGTCGCTCATGTGTGGTATACCCGCCGTGTTCCCAGCTACATGGGGTTGCTGCTTAATATTTCTCGCCGCAATCTGGATCGCGTCCTTTACTTTGCCCAATATGTGGTGACACATGTGGATGAAGAAGCACGGGAACGTGCTGTGCGGCGGATGCAGGATGAGTTGGTTGAGGCGGAGCAGCAGCTTGAGAAAAAGCTTCAGGAGCGTGTTGACGAAACAACGACTGAGGCAGCTGCCAAGATTGCTGATTTGGAAGCCGAACTGGAAGAGCTAAATTTGTCCTTTGGAGATCGTCAGAATGAGGCGACTGACAAAGTTATCAATGAAGCCCGTTCCATTGAACAACGGCTGGAAAACTTAACTGGTAGCAAGGCCTCAGAAAATATCATGTTTGCAGGTGAGGTGATTGCTGAGGCAGGCGAAGCCATTGGCCGTGAACATGCTGTTTTGCTGCAAGATATTGTCAAGGAACGATTGACCACGGTTAAGGTTGAGTATGAAGAGCAGCATCAGACTCAGGTTGCCAAGTTGCAAAAAGAGTTGTCTGAACTGCGCGTGGAAATTGACCAGGTAGCAGATACGCTGCGTGACCAAATGGAGCAGCGTTTGGTGAAGCTGCGGCAGCAGGCGCAGGCCAACCAGGATCAAATTGAGTCTTTGGCTCAAATGATGTTCCTGAATGAAAATGATTTCCGCGAATACAAGAGCAAGTTTGGCAACGTTTTCCGCGCCAGCATGGGAGCGGAGGCGTTTTATGACATTTTAAAGAGCATGGATCTGGACAAACTGTCCAGAGATTTGTGGCGTGAAGTGCGGACAACGCGCTCCAAGCAGGCGGCCAAGCGGGCAACCAAGCGGCTACAGGTGGTTGAGGCGTTGCGGAAAAGTGGCAACCGTCCAGAGTGGATGATTTTGACCGTGTTACCCGTCATCCCGCCCGATTTGCGCCCGATGGTGCAGTTGGATGGTGGGCGTTTTGCTACGTCTGACTTGAACGATCTGTACCGCCGCGTGATTAATCGCAACAATCGCTTGAAGCGGCTGTTGGAACTGGGCGCGCCGGATGTGATTGTCCGTAACGAGAAGCGTATGCTCCAGGAAGCGGTTGACAGTTTGATTGACAACAGCCAGCGGGGTAAGGCATTGAGTCGCCGTGGTCGTCGTGAGCTGAAGTCGCTGTCTGATATGTTGAAGGGTAAGAAGGGGCGTTTCCGCCGTAACTTGCTTGGTAAACGTGTGGACTATTCTGGCCGTTCGGTGATTGTGGTGGGGCCAAAGCTGAACATGGGGCAGTGTGGCTTGCCCAAGACGATGGCGCTGGAGCTATTTCGGCCGTTTGTCATTAGCAAGCTGGTTGAATATGGTTATGCCAGCAATGTGAAAGGGGCGAAGCGGTATATTGAACGGCAGCCGCCGGAAGTGTGGGAGGTTTTGGAAGAGGTTATCCAGGGCCGCCCCATTTTGTTGAACCGTGCGCCTACGCTGCATCGTTTGGGTATTCAGGCGTTTATGCCAACCCTGGTTGAAGGCAAGGCTATTCAACTGCATCCACTGGTTTGCGCGGCGTTTAATGCTGACTTTGACGGGGACCAGATGGCGGTGCATGTGCCGCTTTCGGATAAGGCTGTGGAAGAAGCGAAGGCTTTGATGCTTGCCACGCGCAATCTGCTGAAACCATCTGACGGGCAGCCTATTGTTGGGCCGTCTAAGGATATGGTATTGGGTGTTTATTACCTGACGATGATACGTGATGGCTTGAAGGGCGAAGGCAAAATCTTTAGCGATCCGGAAGAAGTTGAGACGGCGTATGAACTTGGCTTGGTGGATATTCACGCCAAGATTAAGGTTTATACCGAAACCTATTATGATGATAGTGGGGAGCGGTATGAAGATGGGCCGCAGAAGCGGATTATTGAAACGTCGCCTGGCCGCGTGATTTTTAATATGGCGTTGCCGAGAGAGGCGCGTTTTGTTAATCGTATGCTGGATAAGGGTGGGGTGAATGCGTATATCAACAGCGTTTACCGTGCCGTTGGTGACCGGGCAACGATTGAAATGGCCGATGCCATTAAGAATATTGGCTTTAAGTATGCGACGATTTCGGGAACGACGGTGGCGGTTGCTGACCTGACAATTCCTGAGGAGCGGAGCGATATCTTGGTGGGGGCGCGGCAGCGGGTTGATGAGATTGACCGGCAATATCGTCGTGGCCTTTTGACTGAGGAAGAGCAGTATTTGCGGACTGTTGAGGTTTGGAATAACGCCAAGGATGATGTGGAAAAGGCGGTTCGCAATGCGATGGATCCGTATGGGCCGATGGCGGTGATGGCGCTTTCTGGGGCTGGTAAGGGTGGCTTTGGTCCAATTACGCAGTTGGCTGGGATGCGTGGTTTGATGGCTGACCCGCAAGGGCGCATTATTCCGGTTCCGATTCAGTCGAATTTCCGGCAGGGTTTGGAGGCGTTGGAGTATTTTATTTCGACGCATGGGGCGCGGAAGGGTTTGGCTGATACGGCACTGCGAACGGCCGATGCTGGGTATTTGACGCGACGTTTGGTGGATGTGGCGCAGGACATCATTATCATGGATGAGGATTGCGGCACGGATAAGGGTATCTATGTGCGGCGGGCTGACAACTTTGGTAAGCAGACGCTGGCAGAACGTATTCTGGGTCGTGTGGCGGCCGAAACGGTTGTGCATCCGGAAACGGGCAAGATTATTATTGAGAAGGATGAGTTTTATAGCCCGCAAATTGCCGAGGCGGTTGACAAGAGTGGCATTGCTGAGGTGTATGTTTTCTCGCCGATGACGTGTGAACTGCGGCTGGGGATTTGTGCGAAGTGTTATGGGATGGATTTGGCGCGTGGGCGGAAGGTGGAACGGGGAACGGCCGTTGGTATTGTGGCTGCACAATCCATTGGTGAACCTGGTACTCAGTTGACGCTGCGGACGTTCCATACCGGTGGTACAGCTTCGGCCGGCGGTGACATTACGCAAGGTCTGCCCCGTGTGGAAGAGTTGTTTGAAGCACGGCAGCGACCAAAAGGTGAGGCTGTCATTACGGAAATTGGCGGCATTGCCGATATTCGGATGATTGATGGTGTACGCCATGTGTTTGTGACCGAAAGCAAATTGGTGGATGATGTCTACGAGATTCCTGCCGGCTGGACTGTTAAAGCACAGAATCGGGATGAGATGCAGGTTGGTGACATCATTGCCGAAAAGGATAATGAGCTAATGACGGCTCGTCGCGCCGGCCGTGCTGTTGTTGATGCTCAGGGTGTGCGCGTGGTGTGGGAAAGCCGGGAGGAACGTGACTATGAAATTCCGGCCGGCACCCGCATGGTTATCTCAGATGGGCAGGAAGTGAAGCCGGGTGATCGGTTAACTGAAGGGCCGAAGAATCCGCACCGCATTCTAGAAATTTTGGGTCGTGATGCGGTAACGCAATATTTGCTGTATGAAGTGCAGCAGGTGTACCGTCCACAAGGCCAGAACATTCACGATAAACATTTTGAGGTGATTATCCGCAAGATGTTGAGCAAGGTGTCGGTAACGCAGTCTGGCGATACGGAGCTGCTGCCGGGTGATTTGGTTGATGCACCTGCCTTCCAGGCGATTAACCGTGAGGTGATGGAAGAGGGTGGTGAACCAGCGCAGGCAGAACCGGTGCTGCTGGGGATCACAAAAGCTTCGCTCAATACGGAGAGCTTCCTCTCGGCTAGTTCATTCCAGCATACGATTAAGGTGTTGGCTGGGGCAGCTATTGCCGGCCGTGAAGACCAGTTGTTGGGCTTGAAGGAAAACGTGATTATCGGTAAGCTGATTCCGGCCGGAACGGGCTTTGATTTGCACCACCAAGAGCCGACGCGCATGGAGCCAGACGAACTGGCTTATGACGAAGAAGAGGAAGAAGTGGTACCGGCAATGTCGCGGCTTGACTTGAGCAAGATTATGATTGACGATAACACCGATGAGGATCTGCTGGCGGCGATTGCGGCTGCGGCAGCTGATGCACGAACAAAGACAATTGCTGATCTTGATGAGGACGACGAGTACGAGGATGATTTGGAGTACGACTTTGATGATGAGTAATGCCATGAGCCGATAAGGTTTAGGCTGAAGAAAAAAAGGCTCCTGGAGAATTCCAGGAGCCTTTTTTATTGGGAGATGGGCTAAGCTCTCAATCTCTGAATCCCGATTTCTTTTAGTGGTTGCGGTTAAGGAGCATTTCGACGAGTTGGTTAAGGGCGGTGTAGCCGGGGCCAGTGGGTTGGGCGGCTTCGAGGTGGGAAACGGCCGTTTGTGAATAATATTCCGCCCGCTCATTGGCAAAAACATCGGCTCCATTTTGGGTCAATAATGCGGTTACTTCAGTCACAAACTGCTGGTTGGTCTCCTGTGTTTCGGCGTAAAGTTGGCGCAGCGGCTGACTGCGCTCCAGCCCAAACAGCACGGGGAGCGTCTTTTTCTTGGTGGTAATGTCGGTGGAGGTAGATTTGCCGATGAGTGCCTCATCCCCCCAAATGCCAAGAATGTCATCTATGACCTGGAAGGCCAGGCCAATGTTGCGGCCAAAGGTAGCATAGTGGGCAATGGTTTCGTCGTCGCAGCCAGCCACCAATGCCCCCAATTCGGCGCAGAGGGAGATAAGAACGGCCGTTTTTCCCGTAATCATCTCAATATATTCATTCACACCCACCTCGCTGCGCGTCTCAAAGCTCATATCGGCGTGCTGCCCCTGCGTAAGCTGCACACAAACCTCATCAAAGCGGCGCAGCGCCCGCACCACCCGTGCTGTATCCACCCCCCGGTCGGCCAGCCGCGCCAGTGCTAAATGCGCCAGGGCAAACATGGCATCTCCCGTGTTGATGGCAAGCGGCTTGCCCCACAACGTCCACACCGTCGGCCGGCCGCGTCGCGTGGGGCTGATGTCTTCAATGTCGTCGTGGACAAGGGAGAAGTTGTGGAGGATTTCGATGGCGGCGGCAGCAGGGACAGCTTGCTCCCAGTTGCCCCCGGCGGCCTGGCAAATGAGCAGGCAGAGGACGGGACGGATATTTTTGCCGCTTTTGACCGTGAGCGGTTGAAGCTGTTCATCAGCCCAGCCCATGTGATAATGGATCATGCCATAGAATGCGTCGGGGTTGGGGGTGGTAGCGTGTAACACAGCCCGCATTTCGGCTTCGATGGCGGGCAGGAGCGTTTCAAATTGGCGTTGGAGTTCAGTAGACATAAATTTAGGTGTTTTAGGGTATCGAGTGATATTTTGAGAGATTGGAGATTGGAGATTTATGAAGGTTCACAATCTCCAATCTCTAATCTCCAATCTCTTTTTTCAAGGCCAACCTAATAGGCTGTATGAAGCGGCGTTTGGGATAAGCCTGCCAAATTAGCGGCACCGCTGCAAAACATGGCGATGCGGAGCTCGTCGGTGAGGGTTTCGGCGAGTTCGACCACGCCAGCTACGCCATCGGCGTCGGCGGCGCGGAGAAAATCACCAGCCAGGCCAACGAGGTTGGCACCGAGGGCAATGCACTTAGCAACGTCTATGCCGTTGCGAATGCCGCCGCTGGCGATGACGGGCAGGGTGGGGTGGGCGCGACGGCAATATTGGATGGAAACGGCCGTTGGGATGCCCCAATCAATAAATGTTCCGGCTACGCGGCGGTGGCGGGCAGTGGGGGCGCGGTACATTTCCACCTGGCTCCAGGAAGTGCCGCCTGCTCCGGCCACGTCAATGGCCGCCACGCCAGCGTTAAACAGGTCACGTGCCGTTTGCTCGGCAAAACCCCAGCCAACCTCTTTGGCGATGACAGGGACAGGCAAATGGCGGCAAATGTATTCGACCTGGGGCAGTAGCCCAGAAAAATCGCCGTCACCTTCGGGCTGGACGGCTTCTTGCAGGGCGTTGAAGTGGAGGATGAGGGCGTCGGCTTCAATCATGTCTACGGCGCGTTGGCATTCGGCCAGGCCATAGCCATAGTTGAACTGGACGGCACCAAGGTTGGCAAAGAGCAGGATGTCGGGGGCGACGCTGCGCACCTGGTAGGTATATTCCAGCGTGGGGTCTTCGATGGCGGCACGCATGGAGCCAAGCCCCATGGCCATGCCGGTGGTCTGGGCGGCTTCGGCCAAAATGAGGTTGATTTGGTGGGCTTCGGCAGCTCCGCCAGTCATGGAGGAGATGAGCAGGGGGGTACGGAGGGTTTTGCCAAAGAGGGAAACGGCCGTTTCTACCTCAGCCAAATTGATTTCTGGCAGCGCCTGGTGCATAAAAAAATAGCGATCCAGCCCGGTGCCTACATTCTTGAACGCCACATCTTCTTCCAGGTTGATGCGAATGTGATCAGCCTTGCGACGCTCATGAATTTGGGTGTCTGCCGCCACCACCGGGCTGTTAGGGGTATGATTCATCAGTTTCTCTACCTCTTCCGTGTTTTGCAGGGCATTTGCTGGCAGTTTGTGACACATTGAAACGGACTTTTTTATGTTTCTGTCTGATAATGTGTTTTGGTACTGCCTTGCCAAGACAGGGTGGAAGTATACAACGGAGCGGACTGATGTGCGAGTTGGTTTAAGTGGTGGCGTGGTAGAAACGGCCGTTTTGCCTAAAATGCCGTTTAGACCACGAAACCGGTACCAATGTCCTACGCTGATTCGTCACATGGTCATCGCTTCGATACAATATTAGCAACATATTTGCGAACATAGGAGTGGTTTAGAGATGCGAGTATTGATTACAGGTGCTGCTGGTTTCTTAGGTTCACATCTGGCGGATCGGTTTGTACAGGAAGGACATACAGTTGTGGGTATGGATAACCTCATCACGGGCAATATGGACAACATTGCCCACCTGATGGGGCATAAGCGATTCTCTTTTATCAAGCAAGATGTAAGCAATTACATTTATGTGCCTGGCTCGCTGGATGCTGTCCTGCATTTTGCCTCACCAGCCAGCCCCAACGATTATCTGGAACACCCCATCCCCACGTTGAAGGTGGGGTCGCTGGGAACACACAACACGTTGGGGTTAGCCAAGGACAAGGGAGCGCGTTACCTGTTGGCCTCGACGTCAGAAGTGTATGGCGACCCGCAGGTCAATCCACAGCCAGAGACTTATTGGGGGCATGTGAACCCCATTGGCCCGCGTGGGGTGTACGATGAAGCCAAGCGTTTTTCCGAAGCGCTGGTGCTGGCTTACCAGCGGTCGCATCATATGGAAACGCGCATTGTGCGTATTTTCAACACGTATGGGCCGCGTATGCGTTTGAATGATGGGCGCGTGGTGCCAAACTTTATCCATCAGGCACTGCTGGGGCAGCCGCTGACGGTGTATGGCGATGGTAGCCAGACACGCTCGTTCCAATATTACACTGATTTGGTGGAAGGCATTTACCGCCTGCTGCTGTCAGCCGAAAATTTGCCGGTCAATATTGGCAACCCCAATGAGATGTCTATTTTGGAGTTTGCCCAGGCGGTGGTTGAAATTTCTGGCAGCAAGTCGGATATAGTCTTTGTGAAGCCGCAGGATGAGCGCATTGCCGATGACCCGAAGGTGCGCCGGCCGGACATTACCAAGGCACGGACGCTGCTGGGTTGGGAACCACGGGTGTCGCTGCGGGATGGGCTGGCGGAGACGATTGAGTTTTTCCGCAGCCGGATTATGTAGCTGCATTGGTTGAAAATGGATTGAGGGGGCGACGCTTGCGTCGCCTTTTCTATTTTGGGGCTTGCATCAAATAGTGTGCCGCGCAGAAACAGGGGCAAACCGTTTGGTGGCAAGTTACAGGTCTTGTTTGCCAATCGCCACTTGCCACTTGTTACTTGCTACTTGCAACTATTGTCAGGCATACTATTCGGGGATGATCCCTCTTTTGGATATGGTTTTACCAGGAAGAGAAACGGCCGTTTGGGGACAATGGGTTTCACTGCTGCTGGCATTGCTGCTCGGCGGGCTGGCAGTATGGCTGCCGCCGCTGTGGTTGGGGGGCGTGGTGGCAATAACGGCCGTTTTTCTCCTCACTCTCATTCAACCCCTGTTTGGGCTGGGGCTGGCGCTGCTGCTGGGGCCACTGGGCGCGTGGGAGAGCCTGGTGCTGGGCAGCAGCGTGCTGGATAGCGGGCAACTATTGCTGCTGCTGACGTTGGCGGTGTGGCTGGGGCGGGGGTTGCGTAACGGCCGTTTGTTCATCCCCCACACCTTTCTCAGCATTCCCCTTGCCTTGTTTATTCTTGTTGCTATCCTCACCCTCTTTAATGCCCCTGCCCTCACCTTTGGCCTGCGCGAACTGATCAAATGGGTGGAAATCGGGCTGATTATGCTGCTGGTCGCTGATTGCGGACGTGAAGCCCCAAAGCAGACGGCCTGGCTGCTGGTGGGGCTGCTGCTGCTGGCGGGGCTAAGCCAGGCGCTGGGTGGCTTTTGGCAGTTTGCCCTGCGGGGAGATGGCCCGGCGCATTTTTTGATAAACGGCCGTTTTTACCGCGCCTATGGCACCTTCATGCAGCCCAACCCCTTTGGCGGCTTTGTCAACCTGATGACGCTGCTGGCATTGGGGGTGACGGTGGGGCTGTTGGGCTGGGTTTGGTCGCGGTCGCGCTGGGAAAAATGGCCGCTGTTGGCGTTGGGCGCGGCTGCAGCCAGCACCGGCTTGTTGACCCTGGGTCTGATTAGTTCCTGGAGCCGGGGGGCGTGGCTAGGGTTTGCCGCTGGCGGGGCGGCGTTGGTCTTCTTTTGGCCGCGTCGGCGTTGGCTGGGTGTGGCGATGTTGGGGGTAATAACGGCCGTTTTTCTCCTCGGCTCCAGCTTCAACTTCATTCCGGCTGCCATCAGCAACCGACTCACCAGCTTTAGCGATGATTTTCGCCTGGGCGATGTGCGCGGCGTGGATGTCAATGACAACAACTACGCCGTCATTGAGCGGCTGGCACATTGGCAGGCGGCACTGGGCATGGCGCGGGACGAGCTGTGGCTGGGGGTTGGCTTTGGCAATTACGAACCCGCCTATGCCGACTACGCCCTCATCAACTGGCCGGCTCCTTTAGGCCATGCCCACAACTATTACCTCAACCTGCTGGCTGAAGTAGGTGTGGTGGGGCTGTTGGCGTATGCGTTGCTGTGGACGGCCGTTTTTTACCAAACCATCCACTTGCTGTCAGTTGATTGGCCGCAGCGCGGAATCGTGCTAGGATTACTGGCCGTTTGGGTTGGGCTGTCTGTCCACCATCTGGTTGACAAACTTTATGTCAATAATATCTATCTTCATATTGGAGTCATGTTTGGGTTGCTGCAACTGCTCGACCCAAAAAGAGAAAGATGAGTTCACTTATTGCAAATGTAGCCGACCGTGTTGGTGTGAATCAAAAAGAAGCCAAGCGTTTTGTTAAATTTGCCGTCGTAGGTGTCATTGGTTTCGTCGTTGATTTTGGCATTTTTAACCTGCTGTTTTCCCCTTTCTCCGGGCTGCTGGCTGATGGCACGTCCCTGCATATGCTAATTGCCAGCTATGGGCTGGCTGATGAACAGGTAGTAGCACTGGCTGGTACGGCAGCCGGTACCATTTCCTTTTTAGCGGCCATCGTGAGTAACTTTTTGTGGAATCGTTACTGGACATACCCCGATTCGCGTTCCAAATCGTTTCGCCGTCAATTTGCCCAATTTGTGGTAGTTAGCGTTGCCGGTATCCTCATACGTGTGCCCATGATGGCCTTGACCACACCGCTGTTTATTCGGTTAACGGAGGGTGTGGCGGCATTGCGGCCGCTGGCAAACCGCATTGGCAGCAATTTGGCGCTGATGTTGGCGGTTGTGGTCGTCATGTTCTGGAACTTTTTTGTCAATCGGTATTGGACTTATGCCGATGTGGACAAATAAAATGAAACGCAGATTTTCCTGATGATCCTGGCTTGAATCCCGTTTTCGGCATGGTTCAAGTTTGCTTTACAAATTGTAGAACGATTTTCCAAATCGTTCTCTGGGCGATTTACAAAATCACCCTACAAATTGTAAAGTTCATTGTCAGGGTTCTGAACCATGTCTCGTTTCTCAAAAGGCACTTAATAGTTGACAACCTCAAAAACCATTGGCATTGATGTGACTTCGGCCATTGTGCAGGGTGGGGGTATTGGTCGTTATACCCGTGAGCTGATTCAGGCATTGGCGCAGGTGCCAACGGCCCATCAATTTCGCTTTTTTTCTGCCAAACCACCAGCTAACCCGCCCGTTTCCAACCCGCTTCCAATTGCTTCGCATATTCAATATAAACCGGCTCCGTTGGATGAACGGTGGCTCTATCGGCTGTGGTATCGGCTGCGGTTGCCGCTGCCGGTGCAATTGGTGCTGGGGCGATTCGATCTCTTTCACTCGCCAGATTTTGTGCTGCCGCCGGTGGCGGGGGGCATTCCAACGCTGCTGACGGTGCATGATCTGTCGTTTGCCCATTACCCGGAGGTGTACCCGGAGCCGCTGGTGCGCTATCTGAACAGCGTGGTGCCGTGGTCGGTGGAGCGGGCAACCCACATTTTGGCGGATTCAGAGGCTACGCGGGCGGATTTGGTGTCGCTGTGGGGGGTGCCGCAAGGGAAGGTGTCGGTGTTGTATAGCGGGGTGCATGAGCGGTTTCAGCCGGTGGGGGATGAGGGGGTATTAACGGCCGTTTCGCAAAAATACAACCTCGGTTTCCAGCCCTACATCTTCACCGTTGGCACCGTGCAGCCGCGCAAAAATTATCAGATGCTCATCCGTGCCTTTCAGCCCGTTGCCGCCCAATGGCCCCACAATTTGATTGTTGCCGGGGGTAAGGGGTGGCTGATGGACGAAATGATGGCAGAGGTGACGCGGCAAGGGTTGGAGGGTCGGGTTAAATTTATTGGCTTTGCCGATGACGATGATTTGCCCGCGCTCTACAGCGGGGCGGCACTATTTGTCTTTCCCAGCCTGTATGAGGGGTTTGGGCTGCCGCTGCTGGAGGCGATGCAGTGCGGTGTGCCGATCATTAGCTCCAATGCCTCTTGCCTGCCGGAGGTGGCAGGTCAGGCGACGTTGTTGCTCTCGCCTTATGACGAAGCGGGCTGGACGGCGGCCATGATGGATTTGCTGGGGGACGGGCAGCGGCGTACGAAGCTGGTGGGAGCAGGTTTCCGCCAGGCGCGGCAGTTTCGCTGGGAGCAGTCGGCGCGGCAACTGCTGGGCATTTATGAGGGGTTGTTGGGGTGATAAACGGCCGTTGGTGAAATAGTACTATTAGTAGCCATTGCAGCTCCCGCTTGCACCAAAGTACTACTGATTTTGTTCGTTATCCACTCCAAAATAGGGGTCGTGGCAACGAAAAAGTAAGGAACTTGTTTCTATGATTATCTCCCAATCTTGGCTCCATTCTCCGAATAGCGGCAATTTAGCTCCCCATCAGCCGTGGGGCGATCCCTGGTATGGGGCAGCCAAACAGCGCAGTGCTTTTGCCATGATTTCCCTGGGAACAGGGGCGAACCGCCGCTATTTGCTGCAATGGAACGAAAATTGGCGTATGTACAATTTGATTGGCGGTAAAATGGATAACGGCAAAGGTGATGACAACAGCTTTCTGAGAACGATTTGCCGGGAAATTGAGGAGGAAATCGGGCTAGGGGTGTCCAAAGATTGTCAGATTGGGCAAGAGTTGCTTCAGCTTGAAATGCGCCAATATTCACGGCGCGAAAAGCGGATGAAGGAGTATCAGTTCGTTGTCTTTGACGTAGCCCTGTTTCCGCAGTTGGCTCTCAACGCCCAACAGCTAAACAATACCCTCAAGTGGTTTTCCACGGGTCGAGCCAATGCCATTGTGTCGCTGGCCGAAATAGAGAATTTGATGACCGTGACCAACAAACCCATTTCGCCGACAACCCACTATATTTTGCAAGAATTGGGTCACTTCCCTGCCTGAATTTTGCCAGAATGCAGATTCGCCTGATTTTTGGGATTGTCAGGATGAATGGAATACGAATCAATTTGCGAAATCTTTGATTGTTATCCAGCTACAGCTTAAACTATTTCCCCGGTTTGCCAACTGCCCTGACCAACATTATAATGCCCGCAAATTTTAGCCAGGCGGCATAGGCAATTGTCTGTGCCGCCCCTTTTTCTGTAAGGTATAGGAGTAGGGTATGCAGCCGATTTATCGGAGTGATGGGGAATGGGTGGCTGTTTATGATCAGGGTCACTTGTTCAATGTGGATGGTGAATGGTTGGGGTTTGTGGTGGGGCGCGATTTGTTTGATCCAATGGGAAGGTATGTTGGGTTTTTGAGCAATGATCGGCGGCTGCTACGGCAGCGCACGGCCAAGACTGATCCCCCCCGTCGCCAGCCCCCAAAACGGCCGTTACGCCCCCAGCTTCCCCCCAATGTCCCCCTGGCTCCCATGCTCCCTGCCTTACCCTATAGCCTTATTGATTTATTTGAAGCGTATCCAGAGCGGTTTATCTACATTTCAGACACCCGCCCTGATATGGAGTAGGTATACATGGAAGGAAAAAGACCCGAAGAGTCGCGGGTAACATTAACATTGGTGATGGGGCAAGAACACGCCAACTTCTTGGGCAACGTCCACGGCGGTGTCATTATGAAGCTGTGTGATGAAGCGGGGGGGATGTCTGCCTCCAAGCACGCCCGTCGTCATGTTGTCACCGTTACCGTAGACTCCATGCACTTTCATAGACCTGTCCATATCGGCCAACTGTTGACGGTGGAGGCCGAGGTGTCGTGGGTGGGGCGCACATCGCTGGAAACGCGGGTAACGGTGCGGGCTGAAAGCGTGATTAAGGGGGAGATTACGCACACGAATACGGCTTATTTTGTGTATGTGGCGCTGGGTGATGACGGCCGGCCGACCCCCGTCCCGTCGCTGCTGTGCGAAACCGAAGAGCAAAAGCTTCGCTTTGCCCGCGCCGAGGAGCGCCGCGCCTTTCGCTTGCAGCAAAGCCACCACGATAACCCATGAGCCAACCCCGTTCCCAACTGCTTGATTTGCTCCAGCAGCGGGCAGCACGCCCAGCCGCCATTGCCAACAGCACCGATTTTGTGGCGGCTGATGATGAGCCATTTCCCTTTCTGGCGATTGTGGGACAGCAGGAAATGAAGCTGGCACTGCTGCTGGCACTGATCAACCCCAATGTGGGTGGCGTGCTGCTGGTGGGGCCACGGGGGACGGGAAAAACAACGGCCGTTCGTGGCCTCATTGATCTCCTGCCCCAGGTTGCCCGCAGCTTGTGTCTGCATGGCTGCACCGAGGCCATGCTTGAAGCGGGCGGCATGGACGCCATTTGTCCCGACTGCGCCCAAAAAGTTGGCTACGGCGAACCGCTGACCACGCTTGCTAATGTGCGAATGTTTGAACTGCCGCTGAATGCCCGGCTGGAAGATGTGGTGGGCGGCGTTAACGAGCGGCTGGCGTTGGAGCAGCAGCGGCTGCGGCTGGAGCGCGGCATTTTGGGCCATGCCGATGGCCACATTTTGTATATTGATGAGGTAAACCTGCTTGATGGGAGCATCACCGATGCCATTCTGGATGCGGCGGCGCAGGGACATTACACCGTTTGGCGCGGGGCGCTCAAGCTGCGCTATGCCGCCCGCTTCACCCTCATCGGCTCCATGAACCCGGCTGAAGGGCAGCTTCGCCCCCAGCTCATGGATCGCTTTGGGTTGCGGGCGTTGGTGCCGGGGCTAACCGACCCGGCCTTGCGTTTTCAGGCGTATGAACACGCGGTGCTGTATCGGCAGGAGCCGGAAGCGTTGGCGGCGGCCTATGCCGGGCAAACGCTGGCACTGGCGGCAGAAGTGCAGGCGGCGCGGGGACGATTGCCCCAGGTGACGCTGGACGAGGCGGCGCGGCAGCATGGGCTGGGGCTGATTCAGCAGCTTGCCATTGCCTCTAACCGCGCCGAAATGACGCTGTTTGAGGCGGCACGGGCGCACGCCGCCGCCGATGGGCGCGAGGTGGCCGAGGTAGCCGACATTAATGCCGTTGCGCTGCTGGCTTTGCGCCAGCGGCGCAGCGAGCAACTGGCGGCATTTTTTATGCAGCAGCAGCGTGAGGATGAGGAGATTTTGGTAATCAGTGATCGGTAATCAGTAATCAGTAAACAGTAATCAGTTGCCTGTTTACCGATTACCGATTACTGTTTACTGTCCACTTGACTATGTGGCGCACGGTAACATTTGTGGGATTAACGGCCGTTTTTATTGGCTACCTCTCTGTCTGGCTGCCGGGGCCGGCGGTGGGGCTGAGCTTTTTGGGCGTTGAGCTAGGGGAGTGGATTAAGTTTATGGGGGTGGGGGGAGCGCGGAACTGGTTTTATCTGCCGCCCATCACGCTGGGTTGGTCGCTGGCACTGCTGAGTGTGGGGTGGCAAAACGGCCGTTGGCAGACGTGGGCATGGCGGGGGTTGGCGTTGGCCGTCAGCCTGCTGTCGTTTCCAGCCATTGCCGCCATTCTGGACGAGCCGCCGAGCGAGTGGTTGCTGCGGCTGCTGTTGATTGGCAGCGTGGGGATGTTGGCGGGATTAACGGCCGTTTGGCCGCGCCACTTGCCCCATTGGCCTATTATCGTCGTGTTGGGCGTAATTGGTGTAGCAATGCCCACCTGGTTCTATTTTCAGGTGCGCCCATTGGTGGCAAATGCCGTCGGGGTTAAGATTGGGGTGGGAATGGGTGTGTGGCTAAACGGAGCAGGTCATTTGCTGCTGGCTGCTGCTGTGTGGCTGGAAAACAGGGGAAGTAGTTATTGGCTATTGGACAATAACCAATAACTAAGCATCAAATGACCTAAACAGTCATATGCGTTTCAATGTACTCGACGGCTTCCTTGACAGTTGTAATGGTCTGTGCGTCTTCATCAGAAATTTCGCCGTCAAATTCTTCCTCAAAAGCCATAATAAGTTCAACCAGATCAAGCGAATCAGCTTCTAAATCCTCACGAAAACGCGCCGCGTCTACAATTTGCTCTTCGTCAACACCTAACAACTCAACAATAATTGCTGAAACGCGCGCCAGCGTTGTCTTTTTCTCACTCATTGTGGAACCACTCCTTCAAATATTTTTATGTGTGTGCTGCAACCAGCGGACAATTTTAGACTGTCCTGATTGATTGTCAAGAATTTCACAAATACCCGTCTTTACCTTGTTTAGCCGGATCGTATAAAAAAACACCCGGTGCTGGGGTAAGTTACGGCAATTTTGTGAGTGGCTTAATTCTCGGCGGGAAGGTGGGTGAGCCAAACGGCCGTTCCCAGCAGCAAATAAAACACAAACGCCAAATCAACCAGGAAAAAGCTGTGGTCAACCAGCCCGTGGGTGACTATGGCCGCCAGGCTGCCCCACATGCCCACGACAACGGGCTGCCAGGTGGCGTCGGGGCGGGCGCGGCGCAGGGTGTGGATGAATGAGGTAAAAAGAGCCGTGCCAGCCGCCAGCCCCAGCAGTCCCAGCCGCGTGGCAAAATCGAGAATGATGTTGTGCGGGTGGTTGAGGTTCGGCTCCTGCCAGGCGGCATCGAGGATGTAGCGACCGCGATAGGCGTAGAGGAAGTTGTCGAGACCGATGCCAAACCAGGGGTGCTGGCGCACCATTTCCAGGCTGGCTTGCCACAGGTTGAGGCGAAAAACGGCCGTTGCGCTGCCTACGTTAAACCGCTCCGCCAACTGCGGAATTTGCTGCACCCCCAGCAGACCAGCCATGCCCACAATCGCTGCCGCCAGCAGCCACGGCCAGGTGCGCCGCCCCGCTTGCCGCTGCCACTGCCAGAAAACCAGCAGCAGCCCGGCAGGAAGACCCAGCAGCAGTCCCCCCTTGCTAAAGGTGAGCAGCATGGCAAGACCAATGGGGATGGCGGCTGCGCCATACCACCAGCGGCGACGGCCGTTTTCTTTGCCCAGCAGCACCATTGCCACCAGCAGTGGGATGACCCGGCCCAAATAAAGGGCGACGTTGTTGGGGGAGCCATAGTGCGCCCGCAGCCGTAGCAGCCCCCCTTCAGCCGTAATGAGGTTGTAGCCGGTGGCATATTGCCCCAGCCCAATGAGTGCCACGGCCACCGCCCCCAGCACAAACGCATCCAAAATGACCCACATTTCCTGCCGTGTGGGGCGCAGCAGCCGCAGCATGACGTAAAACAAGGCTGGCTCGACGATGACCACCCGCCATTCGTTGGTCGCCACGTCCAGCCGTTCGGTGAAGGGGAGGGAGAGGGTGGCGATGAGGAGGAAGAGGAGTAAGCTGTAATCGGTAATCGGTAATCGGTAATGTCGTTTCACGACCGCTTCGCGTACAGTTATCAGTAAGCACGGGAAATACCAAGTACCGATTACCGCCAGAAAAGTAACCAACGTAAAAATCTCTACGGGGGAGAAGCGGTAGACGAAGATCGGTTTGAGGGTGTCGTTGATGTAGAAGGGGAAGCAGAGGGCGATGAGGGCGAGACCCCAGGCCGGCCGGAGGTAGATGAGCAGGAAAAGGAGGAGGAGAGCGAGGGTGAAGAGGATGAAGTTGGGGGTGACGTAGAACAGGGCGGCGGTGGCGGCGGTGAGGGTGAGCTGCCCCACGTCACCGAGGCGGCGGTAGAGGCCGCTACCGTGGGTTCCCCAGGTGAGCCACCCCATGACGGCGACGATGAGGGCGGCAACGGCCGTTAATCCCCACTGTGTCCAGTGCGAAAGCCGTTCATACGCCTGCCCAACTACTCGGCCAATCGTTCCCCAGTTGGCTAAACGGCCGTTATAGACAGCGAGCAGGAGGGCAAAAACGGTTGTTAGCCCCAGCCCCAGCCGCCACAGCCACGATGACGGCGGTGTGTACCCCACGCTCCAGCCGTTTAATGCCCATTGATCCCAGCCGCGAGAGGCCACAATTTCCACCGTGTGGACACCGAGTGGCAGGTTGTGGGCGACTAGCTCCGTGGTTATCATGTCGTCCAGTTGGTTGGGCGAGGTCAGAATGAGCATCGTCCCGTTTTCGTCCTGGGGGAGGGCATTGGCCGGCTGGCCGTCCACGGTCACATAAAGCCGGGCGCGAAAATCGGCGCGGCGGACGCGCAGCCCCACGTCGGTTCCCCAAAAGGTGAGGCTGGCGCGGTCGCCGGAGTCGCTGATGTCGGCACCAAAGTCGGGCGAAAAACGCCAGCCGCCCTCAAACTGCTGCCCCGCGCCGTCGGGTTGGGCCAGGTGGAAGCCGGGTTGGGCGATGGCCGCAGGCTGTAGCAGCGGCCGTAAATCTGCCAGCAGCGGTTTGGGGGTATTGCCACTCGGCGCAAACAGGCTAAACCCCCAGTGCGGGTCGTTGGCCGGGGCGGCGGGCTGCCAGTTTTCCAGAAACATCACCCCCAGCCACGGCCATTCCTGTTGCGCCCGCTGCATGGCGGCGATGGTCCAGTCGTGCTGCTGTGCGACGGTGGCCGCTTCCCACACCGATGGACTGCCCTGCCAGTCGGCCGGCAGGCTGTTCCACCCCCAGTTGCCCGCCCAAATCGCCTTGTGGCCGTCGCCGTGCCGTTCGGCCAGTTCGCGCAGCAAAATGACGCGGCTAAAGTTGAGCCTGTCGCTGCTGACGGTGCGGTCGTCAGGCGGGTGGTCAAAGCCGTAGGGTTTGGCGGCAATGATGTCGAAGCTGTCGGCCGCACCCGCTTCGTATAGCTGCTGCAAATAGAGCCAGTCGGCGATGTTGGCGGGGCCGGTTTCGACGGTGGGAGCCAACGGCGCGGCAACGATGACGGCGCGGCTGTCGGCGGCGCGAATGGCGGCGGCGGTGGTGGCGAGCAGGGCGGCGTATTCGTTGGCGTTGGGCGGCAGCTTGCCCCAATGGTCGGTGAGGTTGGGTTCGTCCCAGATGATGTAGAACCGAAGCTGGTAGCGGCTGGCGAAGGCGGCGGCCCAGTTGGCAAAGCTGTTGGGGTCGGCAGGGGGGGCGAACTGGTTGGCGGGGTTGCCGTCAAGGAGGGGGATGAGGGTGAGGGTGGGGTGTTGGGAAACGGCCGTTATTAACCGATCACTCGCCCCCCAGTCAAACGGCTCCTGGTAATAAAACGGCTGCTTGATGGTGGTGAACCCGGCGGTGGCAATGGCGGTTAGCTGCTGTTCCAGTTCTGCCTCATCATACTGCTGCAAATAAACGTTGAGGCCGAGCGTGGCGCCGCCGTAGGCAATGGGTTCGGGCAAGCTGGTGGGAATGCCCCGTGTTTCATAGGCGGTGCGGCTGCGGCCGGCACCCAGCCCCAACAGGGCGGCGGCGGCCAGCAGCAAAAAGAAAAAGGTGTACCCGTGTCGTCGCGTCAACATGCGCGGCAAGTTTACCAGCGCCCACCGGCTGGGCAAGCGCGGGCGCGGCGGCGTTGGGGATTTAGCGGCAAAATGGAGGTGGATGACATTCTGATGCACAGTTGGTAGGGGTGGACTGACCGAAGGTAAGGCTGGCAAGGCTGTGCGCGTCCTTTTCCGGTTGTTTCGCCCTTGTTTCATCTGGCAAGAAGAGGGTGGGTATGCAGGGGGTGAGGTGGCTGCGTGATTCGTTAGTAAGCGTCCAAAAACAAGTTAGGCAAGAAGTTCAACTTCTTCCGAGAAGTTGAACTTCTAAATTGGTGTGCTGTTGGCTGAACCGACAGGTGGCGTGGTCTGGAATGCGAACCGTGGGGCAATTTCACTGCGGGTTGTGGTCAACTGCGGGTTGTGGTCAACTGCGGGTTGTGGTTAAAGGTAAGCCTGCTCATGTTGGGCTGCATTATCAGGGTCTTAACGCTTTTGAGAAAGTGGGTAGTCCAGTGTGATTATCTTCAACCCGAGGAAGGATAAACCGGAGTCAGGAGACGCAAATAGCGTATCTGGTCTTGTCCGTACACTTTTCTAATGTAACTTGTATGTTTAATGGTGAGGGATAATCATCTATGATTACCCCTCACCATTAAACATACAAGTTACAAATAATCACAAAATTGTCGAGTTCAAAACGGAAATTTTTCAGAGCCGATTTGAGTGAATCTAATCTAACATTGTCAAACTAATCTCTAATCTTCTCAGGCTATCAACAAACCCCTGTGTCAAACACGTCAGGCGTGCTTGAGCAAGGCCATCCGGTTGCCGGTGGGGTCGGTGAATTGGGCGATGGTGCCAACGCCGGGGACTTCCGTGGGTGGCATCAGTCGTTTACCTCCATGTGCTTCCACGGCGGCCAATGAAGCCTCAACGTCGTCGGTTTCAATATAGATCACCGTTGTTCCGGCCGGATTTCCGTCCTGGATTGGGTTCAGCCCGCCGCTTTGCCCGTCTACACCAGTGGAAAAGGTGGTGTAGTTCATGCCAGCGAACTCCTGCGTTTGCCAGCCAAACACAGCCTCATAAAAGCGGGCTGCTCCTTGGTGGTCGTTAGCCGATAATTCGATATGTGTAATTTTGTGTCCCATTTTTTTCTCCTTGTAACAAGACAAATTTTGTTCTACCAAGACGACGAACGGCCGTTAGCAAAATCGACAGGGAGACAAAAATGGGTTAGTCAGGCGGCTCGAAGTTCAACTTCTTCTGAGAAGTTGAACTTCTTCCATAACCACGGCCGTTGGCAAAACCGACAAGGGGCCAAAAATTGGTCAGCCAAGCGGGGCAATGCAGTCTGACCCTTCGTTGCGTGGGTTGTTGACGAAGGTGGAGACGGGGTAGGCGTTCATTTTTTCGGGGGAAAACGGCCGTAAAAGATGCAGCCCATTTTCCGGCCGTTCACCCGGATCCAGCCACATCCCGAAATCTTCCGGCTCCAAAATCACCGGCATTCGGTCATGGATGGAGCGCATAAAGCTGTTGGGCGTAGTCGTCAAAATGGTGCAGGAATCCAGCTCGCCGCCGCCCGGTATTTGCCACGTTTCCCACAGCCCGGCAAAGGCAAAAAGCGGCGCGTCGGCCGGGTGAATATACATCGGCTGTTTGCCACTACCCGTTTTTTGCCACTCGTAAAAACCGCTGGCGGGGATGAGGCAGCGGCGGCGTTTGAAAGCGGCGCGAAATGCCGGTTTCTCGGCCACCGTTTCCGAACGGGCGTTAATCATCCGTGCCGCCATGTTTGGCTCCTTGGCCCAGGAAGGAATCAGCCCCCAATGAAAATGCGTCCATTCCCGCTGCCCCGAATGGGGATGCAGCCGAATGGCAGCTACGGGTTGGGTGGGGGCAATGTTGTAGCGTGGGGCAAGCTGGGGGGTCTCGGCCAAGGCGAAGGTGTCAGCAATTTCTGCGCCGGGTGCTATGAGGGCAAAACGTCCACACATGGTTCAACTCCTCTTTGGAAATAGAACGCGGACGAACACGGACAAATGCGGACGAAAGATATGGAGTGGTCTTTTGTCTGTCGTCGGTCGGTCGTCTGTCGTCCGTCTTCCGTCATAGATTCCGTATGGGCCAGGCTCATGCCTCTTAAATAGGCCGGGTGCGCCCACTACAGTTGCGATTTTGGTTGCTTTTGTGCCGCCAAAAATAGATTCTTTCGCCATTGTTCATTGTTTTGCGGTTGCGGAGGGTGACAGGTCCCCTGCAGTGGGGGCAAATGGCCTTGTTAGGGGCTGTTGTGTTGGCAATGAGGGGTTTTCCATCAGGTGCAAGGGCTGTTTTCATGGGCATTTGCGCGGCCGATAGACATCGCGCCGCCTTTTGCGAACATTTATTCTAGTTGATTTGACGCCAAAGTGCTACTTTTGGTCACAAATTGGGTGGGTAAACAACTTGTCAGAAAAATTTAGAAGTTCAACTTCTCAAAGAAGTTGAACTTCTTGTGGGCGCCAAACCCTATGAAAATGGGGGAGGGCTTGTTACAATGGGCAAATCGTTAGGCAATTATAGAAAGTCCCATCTTTGGGATGGAATTATGGCGTAGCATAGAGGTTTACGACCCAGGAGGTTTTTGAATCATGCAGATAGTTGGGCATACGTTTATTGTGACGGGCGGCAGTTCTGGCCTGGGAGCTGGCACGGCGCAGCGGCTGGTGGAGGCTGGCGGCAATGTGGTGCTGGCGGATGTGAATGTGGCTGGCGGGGAAGTGATGGCGACGGAGCTTGGCGGGCAGGCGACGTTTGTGAAGACGGATGTGACGAATGAGGGGGATGTGCAAACGGCCGTTTCTACAGCCATCGAACGGTTTGGCGGGCTACACGGCGTTGTCAACTGCGCCGGCATCGCCATTGCCGCCCGCACCCTCAGCCGCAGCGGCCCCCACGATTTGGCCGCTTTTAGCCGCGTCATCCAGATCAACCTCATCGGCACCTTTAACATGATTCGGCTGGCGGCAAACCACATGATCAACAACGAACCGATGGGCGAATCCGGCGAACGGGGGGTCATCATCAACACCGCCTCCGTTGCCGCCTACGACGGTCAGATTGGGCAGGCCGCTTACGCTGCTTCCAAAGGGGGTGTGGTGGGGATGACCCTGCCCATTGCCCGCGAATTTGCCAGCTTTGGCATTCGCGTAGCCACAATAGCCCCCGGCATTTTTGACACCCCGATGATGGCCGGGCTGCCGGAACAGGCTCGCATCTCCCTGGCTGCCTCCGTGCCGTTTCCCAAGCGGCTCGGCACACCGGCCGACTACGCCTTTTTGGCGCAGCACATCATCGAAAACGAGATGATCAACGGCGAAACGATCCGGCTGGATGGGGCGATTCGGTTGGCGCCCAAATAAGGAAAGATTGGAGGTTGGAGATTGGAGATTGGTAAAGGTTCATCATCTCCAATCTCCAACCCCTAATCTCCTTTCATCAAGGAGAGAACCATGACAGAATTCCAGTTTGACGACCACACCCTGACCGCCAACACCATTCGCGGGCTGGCGATGGACGCAGTGCAAAAGGCTAACAGCGGCCATCCGGGGATGCCGATGGGGATGGCGGATGTGGCGACGGTGCTGTGGAGCCAATTTTTGCGCCACAACCCCAAAGACCCGAAGTGGGCGAATCGGGATCGCTTTGTTTTGTCGGCGGGGCATGGCTCGATGCTTATCTACAGCCTACTCCACCTCAGCGGCTATGATTTGCCGATGGCGCAGCTAAAGCAGTTTCGGCAGTGGGGCAGCTTGACCCCCGGCCACCCGGAAAGCCATTTGACGCCGGGGGTGGAGACGACGACCGGCCCGCTGGGGCAGGGGGTTGCCAATGCTGTGGGCTTTGCGCTGGCGGAGGCGTGGCTGGCGGCGAAATACAACCGGCCAGGGCTGCCGATTGTTGACCATTTTACCTACGCCATTGCCGGGGACGGGGATTTGATGGAAGGGGTGTCGCAGGAGGCGGCGTCGCTGGCAGGCCATTTGGGGCTGGGCAAGCTGATTGTGCTGTATGACGATAACCACATCACGATAGATGGCAAGACGGATGTGGCGTTTACCGAGGATGTGCTGGCGCGGTTTGCGGCCTATGGCTGGCAGACGATGCGGGTGGATGGGCATGATGCGGCGGCGGTGCAGGTGGCGATTGAGGTGGCGCGGGCGGAGGAAAAACGGCCGTCTTTGATCGCCTGTCGCACCCACATTGCCTATGGCAGCCCCAACAAACAAGACACCTCCAAATCCCACGGCTCGCCGCTGGGCGACGAGGAGATTCGGCTGACCAAAGCGGCGTTGGGGATGCCGGTGGACGAGACCTTTTTTGTGCCGGGTCGCGTCTATGAATACATGGGCGGCGACGGGGCGGCGCAGGCGGCGTGGCAGGAACTGTTTGCCCACTATGCGGCAGCGCACCCGGAAGCGGCGACGGAATTCCAGCAGGTGATGGTGGGTGGACTGCCGGAGGGGTGGGAAGCGAGCTTGCCGACCTTTGCCCCTGGTTCTTCACCTGCCACCCGCGCTTCGTCGGGCAAGGTGCTAAACGCCGTGGCGCAGGCCATTCCCAACCTGCTGGGTGGCTCGGCCGATTTGGCTGGCTCCAATTTGACGACACTCAACGGGGAATCGTTTTGGCAAAAAGGTGATTTTTCTGGCCGCAACATTCATTTTGGCGTGCGCGAGCATGGGATGGGCGGCATTATGAACGGGATGATGCTGCACGGCGGGGTGCGGGCTTACGGCGGCACGTTTTTGGTGTTTACCGACTATATGCGGCCTTCGATGCGGCTGGCGGCGTTGATGGAGCTGCCGGCGATTTATGTGATGACCCACGACAGCATTGGGCTGGGGGAGGATGGGCCGACGCACCAGCCGATTGAGCATGTGATGAGCCTGCGGGTGATGCCGAATATGATGGTTTTCCGGCCGGCCGATGCCAATGAAACGGCCGTTGGTTGGCAAGTTGCCCTGGCAAGCAGCCACACCCCGACGACGCTGGTACTCAGCCGCCAAGGGCTGCCAACGCTTGACCCGGCGGTGGCAGCCGGGGCTGTTCGCGGGGCGTATGTGGTCAGCGATGCCGACAACTTTCAGGCGATTGTGATGGCGACGGGTTCGGAGGTGTCGCTGGCGCTGAATGCCCAGCAGCAGCTTGCCGCTGAGGGGATTGCCGTGCGGGTGGTTTCGATGCCGTCGTGGGAGCTGTTTGAGCAGCAGTCGGCGGAGTATAAGGAAAGTGTGCTGCCAACGGCCGTTTCTGCCCGTGTCTCTGTAGAAGCGGGGACAACCATCGGCTGGGAGCGGTACGTGGGGCTGCGCGGCAAATCCATTGGCCTCGACCGCTTTGGTGCGTCGGCTCCGGCGGAGGTGCTGTTTGAGAAGCTGGGGGTGACGGAAACGGCCGTTGTGGCGGCGGTTAAAGAGTTGGTATAAGCAGGAGATTGGAGATTAGAGATTGGAGATTGATGAAGGTTCAGAATCTCCAATCTCCAACCTCCAATCTCATCTTTCAAACGACACATGACACAAGAAATCATCCTCGCCCCCTCCATCCTCGCCGCCGACTTTGCCCGGCTGGAAAGCCACGCCCGCGAGGCGGTGGCGGCGGGGGCGCAGTGGCTGCATATTGACGTGATGGACGGCCATTTTGTGCCGAATATCAGCTTTGGGCCGCTGGTGGTGGCGGCATTACGGCCGTTGGCTAATGAAACAGGGGTGCTGCTTGATGTTCACCTGATGATTAGCGAGCCGGATCGCTATCTGGCGCAGTTTGCCGAGGCGGGGGCGGATCGGTTGACGGTGCATGTGGAGGCCACGCCCCATTTGCACCGCACCGTGCAGGCCATTCAGGAACTGGGGGTGTTGGCAGGGGTAACGCTGAACCCGGCCACGCCGCTGGTGGCTCTGGAAGAAATTTTGCCAGATGTTGATTTGGTGCTGATTATGTCGGTGAACCCTGGCTTTGGCGGGCAAAAATACATTCCCAGCAGCACGGACAAGATTCGGCGGCTGCGGGCGCAGTTAGACCGGGTGAACCCGGCGGCGTGGCTGGAAGTGGATGGGGGGATAGGGGCGAACAATGCGGCCGAGGTTGTGGCAGCGGGGGCGACGGCACTGGTGGCGGGAAGCGCGGTGTTTGGGGGCAGTGGCTCGGTGGCGGAAAATGTGGCGGCGATTAGGCGCCGTATAGCTGGTTGGTAATAGGGAAACTGTGTCGCCAATAGTCATAAACCGACATTTGGTTTGTCGGGTACAAGTAACAAGTAGCAGGTGGCAAGTGGCTGCGGGCAGAATTGACTTGTTACTTGTGACCTGCAACGTGTTACCCATTCCTATTCTTCCCGTTTTCGCAGCAGTGAGGCGATATAGATGGGTGCGCCGAGCAGCCCGGACAGCCGTTCTACCAAAAAGACAACCAGAGCCAGAGCGGCTGCCTGCGCGGGCAGCAGATTGACCCCGGCAAACAGCACCGGGGCTAATGTTTCGCGCACGCCCAGCCCACCGATGGAGGGGATGAGCAGGGAGATGGATAAAACGGGGATGACGAGCAGCAGATAGCTGAGGGGGATGGCAAAGCCGAGGGCTTTGGCGGCGGCAAACCACCAGCCAATCATGAAGAGGGTGAAGAAGGCAGAGACGGCGAGGGCGCGCCCGACGGCCTGGTGGCCGCATTGACGAACGGCCGTTAACATCGGCCGCACAAACCCCATCACCCGCCCCTCCAGCCAGCGTGGCAGCCAACTCACCACCTTCAACGCCAAATCCCCCTGCAAAATGACGGCTCCAGCGGCCAGCCCCACCACGCACAGCCCCACAATCGGCCACAGCAGCGTCGGCGGAAAGTCGGCCGGCCGAAACGGCAGCGAGATGAGCGCCAGAGCAAACAGTACTAGCAGCCCCGTCAGTCGATCCACTAGCACCGTTCCCGCTGCTACGCCGGCCTCTACCTCCTGCGCCACCTCCACCACCCGCACCACATCGCCGCCAAAGCCCGATGGCAGAAAGGCGTTGTAAAAATTGCCCACAAAATACAGTTCCACCAGCCGCTTCAGCTTAATGGTTGTCCCCAACCCTTGCAGCAGTAGCCACCAGCGGTACGCCCGCACCACCAAGCTGCCAATGACCAGCAGAAAGGCCACCAGTACCCACCCCAATCGCGCCTGAGCCAATGTTTGCCCCATCAACGTGAGGTCGAATTTTGTCAACACTACCCACAGGCCAAGCAGCGTGACCCCAATTTTTAGCCAAGTCATCCATTTTCCACGCATAAGGCGGATTGTAGCCGTTCTGAGCCATTGGGTAAATAGATGCGCGGACAACGCGGATTTTGGCGGATTTATACGGCTTTTTGTTTGATCCGCGACAATCCGCTTCGCTCCGCGTCATTCGCGTTTCCATTTTCTTTTTCCGACAAGACGCAAAACTTTGCGTCTCTACGATGATTTTGGATAATCGCCCCATGATAACCTTGCGCCGACTGCCCCACACTTGGCTTTTGCTGCCTTTTATGCTGCTGTTTTTCTTTTGGGCACTTGCCAGCATGGTCGAGGACAGCCCGACTATGGACGAGCAAAACCACATCGCCCGTGGTCTGGCGCTGCTGCGTACCGGGGATGCGCGGTTGAGTTTGGAACACCCGCCGCTGGTCAACAGCCTTAGCGCCTTGCCGTTGCTGCTGCTGGATGTAACCCTGCCGACCGATGACCCAAGCTGGACGGAAACGCGCAACTGGTACGCCTTTGCTGACCTGCTGCTGTGGTCGCGTAACCATGACGTAGACCGGATGGTGTTTTTATCGCGGCTGCCGATTGTGTTTCTGACGCTGGGGTTGGCGCTGACGGCCTACCGCTTTGCCCGCGAGTTGTGGGGACGACGAACGGCACCGCTGGCGTTTTTGTTGCTGCTGTTTGAGCCAAATATTATTGCCAACGGCCGTTATTCCACCACCGATCTAGGCGGCACGCTCTTCTCCTTGCTGGCAACCTGGGTCTTGTGGCGGCTGTGGTCACGCCCCGGCCACGATTGGCGACGCTGGCTGCTGGCGGTGTTGGCGCTGGGATTGGCCTTTGGCAGCAAGATGTCGGTGCTGGGCTTTGTGTTAATTTGGTCATTGCTGGCACTGCTGCCGCTGTATCCGGGACGATGGACGATAAAAACGGCCGTTTTCCGCCTCACTCAATTTCTCACCGCTGGCCTGCTTTCCATCTTCGTGGTCTGGGTACTGTTTGCCTTTGAATGGGGCAACTTCCGCTTTCAATCCGAGCTGCTCATGGGGTTAAACGGCCGTTCTGGCCCCATGCCCACCTACTGGGCCGGCATTGAGCAAATCGGGCTGCTGGTCAATAACGGCCGTTTTCCCGCCTTCCTCCTCGGTCAATTCTCCGACACCGGCTTTTGGAACTACTTCCCCGTTGCCTTTGCCGCCAAAACGGCCATGCCGCTGCTCGTTTTGCTCCCCATTGCCATCGTGTGGGTGGTGGGTAAACAGGAGACGCGGCGCAAGGGGTTGTTTTTGCTGGGAACGGCCGTTTGCTTCTTCCTCCTCTCCATGCAAAGCTCACTCAACATCGGCTACCGCCACCTGCTGCCGCTGCTGCCGTATGTGGCCTTGTTGATTGCCGGGTTGGGTGGGTGTGGGGAGATTAGAGATTGGAGATTGGAGATTGGGGATTGGAGATGGGTGGGTGGTTGGTTGGCGGTGGGGTGGCTGCTGCTGGTTGATTGGCAAATTCATCCCCATTATCTCAGCTATTTCAATCCGCTCTATGGTGGCCCGGAAAATGGCTACAATGTGCTGCTGGACAGCAATGTGGATTGGGGGCAAGATTTGCTGCGGCTGCGCTACTGGATGCGTGCCAACAATGTGGATCACATCAACCTGGCCTGGTTTGGCACGGCCGACCCCGGTTATTATGGCATTAACTACACGCCGCTGCCCGGTGTCGGCCGGCAAAGTTTTTACGCCCAATGGGGCAATCCTCCCTTCAACACCCAGCAGCCCGAACCCGGCGTTTACGCCATCAGCGTAGACAGCTATTGGGAAGTCCCGTTGCCGCCCGACCAAAAATACGTTTTCCCCTGGTTCCGCTCCCAACCCCCCAGCACCCGCGTGGGCTATTCCATCCTCATTTATGTTGTTCCGTAGGTGACCGAAGTGCCAATCTGCGCTTTTGTACAATTTATGCTCTGGTAAGGAAGGCTGTGAGTGTTGATGCAGTTTTTGGCAAGGCAATATCTTTTCAGTAAACTCCTGACAACATACAGCTCGTGAAGCTGTATTCAATGCGTATTTTTAGGCACTTATTGGGAGGATAGAAAAATGACAGAAGAAGTGATAGACACTTTGGCAACGTCCGCTGGTCACAGCTTGTCTAATCTAGAGCAACTAGATGGACATTATGCTGTTTGCCAGCTTGAATACGAAGCAATGTTGCGGTCAGTGGGGCTACAGCCGGGCTGGTGTGTGTTGGATGCAGGGTGTGGTGTAGGTGGATTTTTGCCTTTGTTGAGCCAATTGGTTGGCTCAACTGGGCAAATTCACGCTGTTGATTTAGCTCCAGAAAACATTGCTTTGGTGCAGGCGCGGCAAGAAGCAGGTGTTTTTGCCTGCCCAATAGAAGCCAAAGTTAGTACTGTGTCGCTGTTGCCGTTTGCCGATGATCAGTTTGATGCGATTTGGTGTGCCAATGTGACGCAATATTTAACGGACGCTGAATTGGGAGCGATGTTGGCCGAATTTCGGCGTGTGCTGAAGCCAGGGGGGCTGTTGGGGTTAAAGGAGTTTACCATTATGAACTGGTTGTATCAGCCACTTGATCCACTGCTGATGGCGCGGCTTTGGCTTGCTCAGGTGGAGGAAGGGGACGCATATACCCAGCAGGCACTCCGGGCGATTGATCTGCCAGCATGGGTGCGGCAGTCTGGTTTCCAGCTTGTGCAAGCAAACACAGTGTTGATTGAACGACGACAGCCATTGCGGGGCATAGAGCGGGCGTTTTTTCAGGGGATTTTTGGTTTTTTGGCATCGGTAGCGGCGGGAAACGGCCGTTTATCATCCCAGGATCGCGCAACCTGGCAGCAATTAACCAACTTTGCCTCCCCCGCTCACATCCTCAATCACCCGGACTTTTATTCCCAGGAAGGTAGCTTAATGATTGTGGCACAGTCGTCTGCAGAATGATTTTGGGCTTTGTCTTTGGTTGGGATGTTATACAATGGTGGGTGGGGATTAACATTAGCCCATACAAAACAGGGCAAACACGGCGCGAGCCGACAGCAACCTTTTCCGCGTTCGTCCGTGTTTGTCCGCGTCCCATTTCCATCATAAGGAGAATTCATGCGTAAAACACCCCCCAACATTCTGCTCATCATGGCCGACCAGCTTGCGCCGCAGTTTACCGGCACCTACGGCCACCCGCTGGTGCAAACCCCCCACATGGATGCCCTGGCAGCACGCGGCACCCGTTTTGATGCCGCCTACTGCAACTCTCCCCTGTGCGCACCCTCCCGCTTCAGCTTTATGTCCGGCCAATACGTCACCAATATTGTCGCCTATGACAACGCCTGCGAATTCCCCGCCTCCATTCCCACCTTTGCCCACTACCTCAAAACAATGGGGTATCAAACCTGTCTTTCCGGCAAAATGCACTTTGTTGGTCCCGACCAGCTCCACGGCTTTGCCGAGCGGGTGACAACCGATGTCTACCCGTCTGATTACGCCTGGACACCCGATTGGGAACATTATGAGGAGCGGATTGACAAGTGGTACCACAACATGGATTCGGTGCAGGAAGCGGGGATTGCCGCCGCCACCTTTCAGCTTGACTATGACGACGAAGTTGCCTTTTTTGCCCAGCGCAAAATTTTTGATTACGCCCGCAACCGGGCCGAGCCGTTTTGCCTGGTCGCCAGCTTCATCCACCCCCACGACCCGTATGTGGCGCGGCGCAAATGGTGGGATTTGTATGACCCGGCGGCGATTGACATGCCCCAGACGACCCTGGCCGACGTGGCCGATGACCCGTTTTCGCGGCGGTTGCGCGATGGCATTGAGGCCAGCGCGGTGGCGGTGAGCGAGGAAGAAATCCGGCAGGCGCGGCACGCTTATTATGCCAATGTATCCTATTTTGACAGCAAAATTGGGGAGCTGGTGGCGGCGTTGCGCGATGCGGAGCTGCTGGATAACACGATTGTGATTGTGACGGCCGACCACGGCGACATGCTGGGGGAGCGGGGGCTGTGGTACAAGATGAACTTTTTTGAGCATTCGGCGCGGGTGCCGCTGGTGATGGCGGGGCCGGGGATTGTTCAGGGGTGTGTTGCCAATGCGTGTTCGCTGCTGGATTTGCTGCCGACGATGGTGGATATTGCGGCGACGACGGGGGTGGAGAAGCCGGAATTTGGGAGTCCGATTAACGGCCGTTCTCTTCTCCCCCTCGCCACCGGCCACCAAGATCCCATAGACGAAGCCATTGGCGAATATTGTGCCGAAATGACTGGCTACCCCGTTATTATGATTCGGCGCGGTCAGTACAAATATATTCACTGCCAAAGCGACCCACCGCTGCTGTTTGACCTTGCCAGTGACCCCGATGAGCGGGTCAACCGCGCCGCTGACCCGGCTCTGGCCGACGTTGCCGCCAGCTTTGCCGCCGAAGTGGCACAGCGCTGGGACAGCGAGCAAATTCGCCGCGATGTGATTCGCAGCCAGAAGCAGCGCCGTGCTGTTCATGCGGCCATGGAAAGGGGGGCAATGACCTCATGGGACTACAACCCGCCGCGTGATGCCAGCCAGGAATATGTGCGCAACCACATGGATTGGACGGTGGCGGCGGCTAAAACGCGCTTTCCCCCGCTGGGGAAGGGGAGATAGAGGCGCGGATGACGCGGATTAAGGCGGATTTTTGCGGATCAGAGGCTGATCGAGAAGAGGTTGCACAGAGGATCACAGAGAAGACACAGAGGGTCACAGAGAGATTAAGAGTTGATTTTGTAGGGCGGATTGCCAATCCGCCTTACGCTACTCCCCCAAAAATCCGCGAAAATCCGTTCCGATCCGCGTCATCCGCGTTGCCATTTCTTCTGTACTTCCTCCCATCGCTCGGCAACCGATGCCACCGGCGCAATCAGCCGCGTAAAGTTGTCGGCCACCAGTTCCACCACCTCTGCCTCTGTCATCTGCCGCACCTGGGCGATTTTGGCGATGATTTGGGGGAGCAGGTCGGGGGTGCCGGGCTGATGGGCGAAGTGGCTGTAGGCGGTGGGGTTGTCGGTTTCGGTGAGGAGGCGGTGGGGGGGAACGGCCGTTAATAACCGCTCAATCCGTTGCGAAAACAGCAGCTCCACCCCAAAAGAAAAATACGTGCCGACCGCCAGATAGCGGTCAATGAGCGAGCGCGGCCCCGAATACCAGTGGACAATGGGCGTGGGTGGCCGAAACGCCTCAAGCTGGGTCAGCACCTCTCTTTCCGCCCCCAACACGTGCAAGTTGACAATTTTTTGCTGGGCGACGGCCGCATCTAGGAAAAAATCCAGCACGGCACGCTGCTGCGTCTGGTGGGCTGGCTCCTTGAAAAAGTGAAAATCGAGGCCAATTTCGCCAAAGAGGGGCGTTTCGGCCATCAATGGCACCAGACTGGGCAGATCGTTGGCGTAGCGGTGGGCTTCCCAGGGGTGGATGCCAAAGAGGGGGATGATGTGGGGAGCATCGGCGGCAATTTGCCGGGCGCGTTGGTACGATGGCACGTCAATGGAGACGGAGAGGGTGAAGATGCGGTGTTGGATGAGTTGGGCAAGAACGGCCGTTAATGCCCCATCATCGTCCGGGTACATGTCAAGGTGGGTATGAGCATCCAGTAACATTGGCTTTTTTGTTTTTAGAAAATTCACTACTTGAACTTAGCTGTCCACGAAATTTACCGCGCAGTCCTTTGAAAGATGAGGGGAAAACGGCCGTTAAATCCACCACATTGACAATATAAATCAACCCCTCCCGCGCTTCAATTGGCTCTAAAGGACGTAAATACCCTTTCTCATAAACTGCTTCCACTGTCCTAATCAAATGCGTCATAGTTGCCTCCGACACTCATTGTACAGAACTTTGATAACAGAATCTATAGCTTCAATCGTATTCGGGGTTGCAATTCAGAGTCCCAATCTGTGCCTGGGGCTAATTTGCCGTCAGCAGCAGCGCGGCCAAAATGGGCAGCAGACAGCAGATAAAGAACAGAAGCGGGATGCCAAACAGCAAGCCGCCAGCGGTGATAAAGAGGCGCGTATTGGCAGGTTGACGCTCCAGCCAGGTCAGGGAGGCCTGCTTGTGCGGCGGGTTTTGTTCGGCCAGGGTGGTTAGCTGGCTAACGGCCTCAACCCATTGGTGCACGGTTGCTTCCGTCGGGTTGGCCGGGGGAGCCGCAACGGTGAGGCGGCAGGTGTCGGGGCTGAGATAGAGAACGTTGCCGTTTGGCTTGCCGTTGTCATCAAGCAGGATGGTGAGCAGGTGATTAACGGCCGTTTTCCCCAAAAACCCTGTCGCCCAGTCCGGATCATGCGCCCAAACGGTGAGCTGGTCGTACCGGGGCGGCAGGTTGGTTAGCTGCTGGTTGCCATAACGCGGCTGAATTAGACGGTGGAGCCATTGGGCAGATGGCGGCGTGAGCAATAGCCGGGTTTTGGCGGTGGTGGCGGCCGACACATCAACAACAAAGCCGTGATAGTGGCGGCGGCGAATGTCTGGCGTTAGATAGCGGGTGCGGGTGCGCGGGGCGGCGGTGAGGGTGATTAAACGGCCGTTTACCTCCCCCGCAAACTTCAGCACCCCAATCCCTGCCACCGCTTCCAGCCCCAGCGATTGGCAGATTGTTTGTAGCGTTTCCCTGGTTTGCTGTAAATGGGCGGTAACGGCCGTTAAGGGCTTACCTACAGCAGGATCGTCGTTGAAATCTGTCATACCGTTTCCCCAAACTGCATCCCGTGCAGCCGCGCATACAGCCCCGCCTCACGCCGCAATAGCTGTTCGTGCGTCCCCTGTTCCACAATCTGCCCCTTGTCCAGCACCAAAATCCAGTCGGCGTTGACAATGGTACTCAGGCGGTGGGCAATAACAAAGGTGGTTCGGCCGGCCATCAGCCGCTCCAGTGCCTCCTGCACCAACTGCTCGCTCTCGCTGTCCAGCGACGACGTGGCCTCATCCAGAATCAAAATGCGCGGGTCTTTGAGAATGGCGCGGGCAATTGCTACCCGCTGCCGCTGCCCGCCGCTCAATTTCACCCCGCGTTCCCCCACCGTCGTCTGGTACCCATCCGGCAAATCCTGGGTGATAAAGGCGTGGGCGTTGGCGGCACGGGCGGCCGCTTCCACTTCCTCCGGCGTCGCCTCCAGCTTGCCATAGCGAATGTTGGCGTAAACGGTGTCGGAGAACAAAATCGTTTCCTGCGGCACAATGCCAATTTGCTCACGCAGGCTTGCCACCTGCACGGCGCGAATGTCGTGGCCGTCTATCGTAATTTGCCCTTGCCCCACATCATAAAAACGGGGAATTAAGTTGACCAGCGTTGTTTTGCCCGCGCCGCTTGGCCCCACCAGTGCCACCACCTGCCCCGGCTGCGCCGTAAAGGCCACGTCGCGCAAAATGGCAACGGCGCGGCTATAGTCGAAGGAAACGTGGTCAAAGGTGACGGTTCCCACCACTGGCGGCAGCGGATAGGCGTTGGGTGCGTCGGCAATGTCGGGGACGGTGCCCAGCAGTTCAAACAGCCGTTCCCCCGCGCCCAGGGCCGACTGGAATTGGGCATACAGCCCGGCCAATGAGGCGATGGGGGAGGCGACCATCATGGTGTAGACGAGATAGGCGACCAGCCCGCCGGCCGTCAGCGACCCATTGATCACCTGCCAACTGCCAAACCAGAGGGTGATGGTGATGGAGGCAAAAACAAGGAAGCCGATGACGGGGGCGAGAACGGCCGATATTTTGGCGCGGGTCATGGCGGCGGCGAACGTTTCGTTGACTTTGGCGGAAAAACGGCCGTTTTCATACCCCTCCCGCGCAAACGACTGCACAATCCGAATCCCCGATGTCGTCTCCTCCACCACATTCGCTGCCTCCGCCAGCTTCTCCTGCACCAGCTTCGAGGCAGCGCGGATGCGGCGACCCAGCGTAATGATAATGACCGTGATGATCGGAATCCCTGTCAAAATGACCAGCGTCAACTGCCAGTTCAAATAAAACAGCAGCGCCGCCGCCCCGATTAGGGTAATCACCTGCTGTAGCAGTGCCACCAGATTGTTGGTCACGGCCTCTTGCAGCAGCGTCACGTCGTTGGTCAACCGCGACACAATTTCGCCGGTGCGGTTTTCGGCATAAAAACGGAGCGAGAGCCGCTGCAAGTGGGTGTACAGCTCAATGCGAATATCGGCAATGGCGCGTTCGCCAACGAAGGAGAGGGTGTAGCGGTGGGCGGTGCTAAACAACGCCTGCACCATAAAGACCACAAACAGCCCGCCCGCAAGCTGGTTGAGCCGGGGTAAGTTGCTGTTGATCAGCACCACGTCCACCAGATTGCGGATGACTAGCGGCAAAATGAGGGTGAGGGCGGTGCTAAAGAGCAGGGCGATGACGGAAACAGTCATCCAGCGGCGGTAGGGCTGGACGTAGCGCAGCAGGCGGCGATAGGTCATGAGGCTATCGCGGTTGAGGCGCGGGACTTTTTTGTCGGGGTCGCTTTCGTGCTGGCGACCGATGCGTCGGGGGTTGAAGGTCATGGGGGGGATTTTAACGGCCGTTTGCCCCAAAAACCAGCAATTCCAAATTTCAACCACCGGGTAGGGGCGGGATGACGCGGGTTGACGCAAGGCCAGCGACGTTGCCAACGTTAACCCCGGTCATCCCGCCCCTACCAAACGCTGCCCCATAGGTTGCAGTTTGTCGGTTTAAGAGCTTTGGAGTGGCACTTTTTGCGTAGGGGGTGGGAAAAGCGTGTCGAGAGTTTGCCGGTCGGCCGCGTCCAGCACAAGGTGGCGGGCGTTGGCGTTTTCGATGACGCGGGCGACTTTGGCTGACTTGGGGATGGGGATGACTTCGGGGCGCAGCATCAGGTAGGCCAGGGCGATTTGGGCGATGGTGGCGTTGTGCTTGTCGGCCAGGGGCTGTAACCGATTGTCACGCAGCAAACTCCCCTCATCCAGCGGACAATAGGCCATCGTTGCCACCCCATGCGCCATCTGCCAGGGCAGCAAATCATACTCTACGCCGCGTGCCCCTAGCGAATAATAGACCTGATTGACGGCGCAGTTAGCTCCGTTAGGCATGTCGTACAGTGCCTGCATCTCATCCGTGTCAAAATTGGACACCCCCCACTGTCGGATAAGACCGCGCTGCTTCAGCGTTTCAAACGCCTCAACCGTTTCCGCCAATGGGTAGCTGCTTTGCCAGTGGAGCAGGTACAGATCAATGTAGTCGGTTTTGAGCCGCCGCAGGCTGCGTTCACAGGCGGCAATGGTGCCAGACAGGCTGGCATTGGAGGGCAGTACCTTAGTGACGAGGAAAACGGCGTCGCGCCAACTGGCGATGGCTTCGCCCGTTACCTCTTCGGCCTTACCGCTGGCATACATTTCAGCGGTGTCAATGACGGTTACGCCACGTTCAATGCCCGCCCGCAGCGCGGCAATTTCGTCGGCGCGGTGGGCAGGGGAAAAGCCCATTTGCCAGGTGCCGAGGCCGAGACGGGGCTTGAGGAGTTGTTCATTGCGGTTTTTCAAATCACTGGTTTCCCGTTTTTGGAGTCTTATGGCGTTGACGGAACAAATTGTAGTGGTAAGGCATGCCGCCACTACAATTTGGGTGGCCCATGAATCCTCTAATCTTGTGGTTTGGCAAGACAGAATGGCAACGCGGATAACGCGGATTTTGACGGATTTATGCGGATTTTTTGGTTGATCCGCGAAAATCCGCTCCGATCCGCGTCATCCGCGTTGCCATTTGCTTTTTCTGACAAGCTGTTAAGCTTTGCTGTGTACCTGTTCCAACATCAAGTCTACAACGTCATCGGGTGGCTGCGTGAGGGTGTTTTCCTGAAAATGGAGGATACTCAGCAGCGGCATGTCGAGAAGGAACGTAGTAGGATCCATGCCAATGCCCTCGTTGTCTTCGCCGTCGCCGTTGCCCAGCATGTGGCTCATTTGGGCGGTTAGCTGCTGGTACATTGGCTCGAATACCTGTTTGCCACAGGGGTCTTCCAGCCAGGCGCGGATGGTGGATTCCCGATCCAGGATTGAGGGTAGCTGGACGGTGGATTGCAGGGTGACGGTGGCTGTGCAGCGAATGTCGGTGGCAGAGGCACCAATGAGAATGTCGAATTGGCCGCTTTCTGTGACCCACTGCTGGTAGGCTGGGTCGTAGAAGGCAAAGGCGCGGAAATTGAGGGGAATGGAGACGGTTTGGGTCTCGCCGGGCTGCAATTCGACCTTGGCAAACCCTTTGAGTTCTTTTAACGGCCGTTTTAACCGCGCCTCCTGATCATGCACATACACCTGCACCACCTCCTTACCCGCCACCGAACCCGTGTTAGTCACATCCACGGAAACAGTGATGCCATCTGCGTCCTTAAACGTGGTTGCTGACACCTGCGGGTTGCTATAGGTAAAAGTGGTGTAGCTGAGGCCGTAGCCAAAGGGGAACTGCACGGCAATCTCTTTAGCATCGTAGTAGCGATAGCCAATAAACAGCCCTTCGCCATAGCGCACAATGCCGTTTTCGCCGGGGAAGTTGAGGTAGGCGGGCGTATCGGCCAGGCGAACGGGGTAGGTTTCGGTGAGCTTGCCGGAGGGATTGACGCGGCCAAAGAGGATATCGGCAATGGCACCGCCGCCTGCTTGCCCCATCATCCAGGCTTCCAGCACGGCGGCTGTGCCGTCAATCCAGTCGCTGACAGCGACGGCCGCGCCGTTGTTGAGAACGACGACGGTATTGGGCTGAACGGCCGTTACCGCCTTGATTAACGCCACCTGCTGCGCGGTCAAATCCAGATCCGTGCGGTCATATCCCTCTGATTCCTTAAACGAGGGTAGGGCAATAAAGAGCAGTGCCACATCGGCCTCTTGGGCAATTACTGCCGCTTCGTCAATCAATCCCTGCCGGAAGCTGTCGTCACCGGGGTAGCCCAGGGCGAAACTCAGTTCGGCATTATCGGCCAGCTTTTGCAATTCGTTAAACGGCACATCAACCTGCGTGGGGTTGATGTGGGAGCTGCCGCCACCCTGGAAGTGGGCATCCTGGGCAGCGCGACCAATGACGGCGATATGCTGCGGGTTTTTCAGCGGCAGCAGGCCGTTGTTTTTCAACAAAACCATGCCTTCGGCGGCAACCTTGCGAGCCAGGGCGTGGTGGCTGGCAGCATCAAATTCGCCACCTTTGGGCGTTTGTGCGGCCATCAGCGTAATGCGCACAATGCGTCGCACCGCTTCATCCAGTACCGCTTCATCCAGGTCGCTGTTGCGCACGGCAGCGATGACGGCGTTGACCCGCGACTGCTTGGGGCCGGGCATTTCCAAATCCAGCCCCGCTTTGAGGCTGGCAACGCGGTCGTGAACGGCTCCCCAGTCGGAGACTGCCAGCCCTTCAAAGCCCCATTTATTTTTGAGGATGTCGGTGAGCAGGTAGGTATGTTCTGAGCCGTAGACGCCGTTGACTTTGTTGTAGCAGCACATGACAGTCCACGGTTTGGCTTTGGTAACGGCCGTTTCAAACGCCGGCAAATAAATCTCGTGCAAGGTGCGCTCGTCTACCTCGGCACTGATGGAAAACCGCTCAAACTCCTGGTTGTTGGCAGCAAAATGCTTGAGCGATGTACCAACGCCCTTGCTTTGGATGCCCTCAATGAGGCTGGCCGCTAATTCTCCGGCCAAAAACGGGTCTTCGGCAAAATATTCAAAGTTGCGGCCGCACAGCGGCGAGCGTTTCATGTTGGCACCGGGGCCAAGCAGCACGTCTACGTTGAGGGCAATGGCTTCTTCCGCCAGTGCCTGCCCCATTTCGTGCAGCAGGTCGGCATCCCAGGTGGAGGCCAGGCTGGAAGCGGTGGGGAAGCACGTCGCTGGCAGGCTGTTGAGTGCCAATTCATGCACATTTGGCACGCGACGAACGCCATGCGGCCCATCTGAGACAATTAACTCTGGCAAGTCAAGGCGTTCAACGGGGATGGTACTCCAGGCACTGGCTCCCGTACACAACGCCGCTTTTTCTTCCAATGTCATTTGTGACACGATTTTTTGAATTTTAGTCATGATTGACTCCTTAAGAACCATCATTTGGCAATTACAGCGGGTTGCTACCTCACACCGTTGACAGATCCCACTCTTCATAGATTTTGGGAACATCATTGATCAGGCGTTGGGTGTAGGGCTGCTTTGGATGCAAAATCACGTCGTCGGCGGAGCCGCTTTCCACAAAAACGCCCTTTTCCATGATGTAGACTGTGTCGGAAACGTAATAGGCCAGCCCGATGTCATGGGTAATGAAAATGGGTGTCATCCCGACTTCATCCCGTAGCTGCAAGAGATAATCCAGAATGGTGGCGCGTGAACAGGCGTCAATCATGGATGTGGGTTCGTCGGCCAGCAGGATTTTGGGTTTTAGCAGAAAGATGCGGGCAATCATGAGGCGCTGCTGCTGCCCACCGGAAAGTTCAAAGGGGTATTTATTGGTTAGCTCCTCGAACTTGAGGTTGACGAAGCTGCACGCTTCGGTCATCATTTCTACTTTTTGTTCATAGGGCAGTCGGCCGCCCCCGCGCATTTTTATGCAGTCTAAAAGTACAGAGTCAATCTTGTTGAAGATGTTAAAGGATGCGAATGGATCCTGAAAGATGGCCTGGATTTGCTGCCAATATGCTTTGCGCTTGCGGTGGGAGCTGATATCGCGTTTTTCTCCCTGAAAGTAGATGTCGCCCTCGGTTGGGTTGATAAGCCCTAACAGCATTTTTGCCAGGGTAGTTTTGCCACTGCCTGACTCGCCAACGATGGAAATGACTTCGCCTTCCTTGAAATCAAAATCTACGTTGTTTACGGCAACGGTTCTGGTGCGGCCAAGCCCAAATACTTTGGTGACGCCTTTTCCACTTAAGCATGATTTGCGGTGATCAGCCATTTGTCTGAGCCTCCCTGGCATATATTTCTCTGAGTTCTTCTTCGGATATGATACAGCGATAAGAACGGCCGTTACCGATCTCACGCAGCGGCACAGAATAGACCCGGCACTCCGGCCGCACATATTTGCAGCGTGCTGCAAACCGGCAGCCAGACGGTGGGTTTTTCAGGTTCGGTGGTACGCCAGGAATGGCCGCCAGCTTTACATCCCGTAGCCCTTCTTCCGGCACGATAATCGAACCCATGAGACCCTTGGAATAGGGGTGGAGGGGGTCAAACACCGCATCGTGGGCGCCAGCCTTCTCCACAATTTGCCCGGCATACATCACCATGATGTCGTCGGTGACGTTGTAGAGCAGCGGTAGCTCGTGGGTAATAAAAATCATCGCCTTGATGTAGCCATTGTCCATCAAGTTACGCAGCATTTTGATGACCATTTTTTGCGAGGTCACGTCAAGGGCTGACGATGGCTCATCGGCAATCAGCACCTGTGGCTTGAGAATGACTGAAATGGCAATGACGGTGCGCTGCTTCATCCCGCCAGACAGTTCCACGGCGTATTTTTGCAGCACTTCGGCGGGCAAGCCTAGGGACTCAAAGAGGCCTTTCGCCATGTCGTAAATTTCGGCCTTGGTCGCCGTTGGATCATGCGCCCGAACCACATCTTCGATGAAGTGGATGATCTTTTGCGTTGGGTTGAGCGCATTCAGTGCCGCTTGGGGGATGTAGGCAATCTCCCGCCCCAGAATGGACTTGCGTACCTCGTCTGGATCCAGACCGGAGATGTTTTTGCCGTCTATGATGATTTCGCCGCTGGTGTAGTGCAGTGGTGGGAAGTAATAACCCATCAGGCTGAGCGCCAACGTGGATTTGCCGCAGCCGGATTCCCCGGCGATCCCCACCGATTTTCCTTCTTCAATGGTCAGGGAGACGTGATCCACGGCATAGACATCTTCGCCAAAGCGGGTGATGTATTTGGTGGTTAGTTCCCGCACATCGAGCATAGCTTTTCCCATATCAATCACCTACTCCCTCAATGCTGGGTTGAATACCTGATCCAAACCGGTGTTCATTAAATTCATTGAAAATGCAATTAGCGCGATGGTGATAATGATGGGGAAATAGGCCCACCATTTTCCCAGGATGTGCGCCTGGTAAATCATGGCCCAGTTCATCATGAGGCCCAAGGTTGGTACTTCGGTTGTCTTGGGGCCTAACCCCAGAATGGATAGCCCTGCCTCGGCCAGGATGCCGGAGGAGATTTGTAGAATGAGCGCCATGATGACGTAGGAGGCGATGTAGGGCAGAATGTCTCTGGTGATGATGTGGGCGATTGAATGGCCGGAGAGCTTGGATAAATTTACGTGGTCACGGTTGCGCAAGGAGATAACCTGTGATCTGACGGCTCTGGCTGTCCATACCCATGAGGTGAAGCCGATGACAACGGCGATGGTGAAGGCTCCGCGTTGTTCCTGGCTGATGCTGAATGAGATCAGGATGAGGAGGACGAAGCTGGGGATGACGATGAACAGGTTGGTGATGAACATGATGATGTCATCTACGATGCCGCCGACATACCCGGATACCAACCCTAAAACCAGGCCAATCATGGTGGCGATGGCACCGGCTACCAAACCGATTTGCAGGGAAACGCCGGTGGCTCTGACGAGTTCTGTCAGCACGTCGCGGCCAAAGTTATCGGTTCCTAATGGCAAGATGCGCACGTTGGGGACTTGGCTGATGTTGACGTAGGCTGTTTGGGGAACGGTGGCTGTTTCTTCAAGAACGGCCGTTTCTTCATTCACCTGCGCAATAACCGCCCCTTCCGTAGAGAGCAGCCCCTGAATATTGTTATTGAGCCGAATGTAGTAGTTGCGGTCGGCGTTGGTCATCCCTGGCAGCCGTTTGGTTGGGTCAAAGTTGTTGAACCATTGATCCAGAAGCTGTTCGGTATTGGCAATGTCAATTTCACTCTCAGCCGTGCCAGTACCAACCAACCAGGTCTGGATCGCCAGGCGATCTTCATCACCCAGCCGGTTGGCAATGCGCCGCTCGGCAGCCTCATCCAGGTTGAGGGTGTAGTAGGTCGTGTTGATGCTGTCATAGACATTGACATAAATGCCAGGTTCAAAAAACGTACCCTGGGCAATAATCTTTAGCGGCGGATCTGGCACGACCAGTGGGTAAATGATGACGCCCAGCACAATTGTCATGAAAATGACAAAGCCGGTGACAAATTTGCCGGATTGAAAGATTTGTCGAAGTGTATGTTTCATAACTGCATTCTCCTCTTTTAATCTGCCTGGGCGGCCTTGATACGAGGATCAAGAATGCCATAAAATATTTCAAGCAGAAAGTTTGCAGTTAGCACCATGATGGTGATGATCAAGGTGGTTGCTGAAATAAGGGGGTAGTCTTGCCCAAGAACGGCCGTTAAAATCGTCGAACCCAGCCCCGGATAGCTAAAAATAATCTCCGCTACCAGTGCCCCACCAACCATCGTGCCGATTGACAAAGCCAAACCCGTAATTTGGGGCAGCATCGCATTCCGAAATACATAACGAACAATCGTACTGTCCTTAATCCCCAGAAAGCGGCTATATTTCACATAATCCGCATTCAGTTCATAAATTGACATCGCCCGCATACCAATCGCCTGCCCGCCAATGGTAATCAACACAATTGACCAAAACGGCAGTTGGTAATGGACGATCACAGACCAGATAAATTTCCAGCTAAAATTAGGAAGCAGGTCAAACCCATAACCCCCGGAAGTGGGAAACCACTTCAAGGTGACAGCAAAAATGACCAGCATAATGACCGCCATGCCAAAAGCTGGCAAATTACTAACAAAAATGCTCACCGGCATCAGAACTTTATCAAACGTCCCCCTGCGGTAAGCAGCCAAAGCACCAAGCGTGTTACCAATAATCCAGCCAATAATAATCGCCGGAAACTGCAACCCAATCGTCCACAAAATAGAAGATTTAATGACGTCGGCTACCGTTCTTGGATATTGGCTAAAGGAAAAGCCAAAATCGCCCCGAAACACATTTTTCATATAAAGGAAAAATTGTTCGAGCATAGGTTTATTCGTGCCGAACTGTTCAGCATACTGCTCATAAATGGCCTGAACCCCAGTCGTATTGCTCATGCCTTGAGCCAACCTGGAAACAATAGCTGCCACGGGGTCTCCCGGCATGAGACGCGGCAATATAAAGTTCAGGATAAATGCAGCAATTAAGGTAACAACGAACCAGGCCAGCTTGTTAAGAAAATAATTGCGGTACCCCTTCAACGCGACACCTCCTCCTAATATGCAGATTTCGGTATGTGGAATAAATACCTGCAACCTTTGAAGGTTACAATTTGTAGCGATGGACAGTCGCCAACCTGTAGGCTGACTCTCTATGTGGTGGTGGTCACTCCCCGTGTTGGCGTGCTACTTACTTGAAAAAAAGCCATGTCCCGATTGCCGGGACATGGCTTTTCTCATGGCAGTTGCGTTTTACGGATTAACCAACTCTAGATTATAGAGGCCAGCGATACTCCAGCCGTCAGTCAAGTTGAGCGGCGGGACTGGCGGGGTGGTGCCATCACCATCGAACGGGAAGTTCGTCCAAACGGATTCATTCACTGTGTGGAAGTTCTGCGGACGGTACATGAGCGTGAAGGAAGGCACATCGGTCAGGTAGATTTCAACCAACCGGGTATACATTTCCTTGAGCGCAGCAGGGTCGGTCTCGCCAGGGATAGCCTGAATCAGCTCATCAGCCTCAGGATTGGAATATTTACCCCAGTTACCACTCCAGTTGCTTGCCATGCCGATGAATTCAGAGCTGAGCAGGTGGCGAATGCGGCTCCACGGTTGCGTTGGGCCAGCACCATCGCTCCACATCATGAAGATGTCATACCCTTCGGGCAATGGCTTGTCAGATACGGTGACAACGGTTTGGTAAACAGACCATTCTGGATAGTTCGTCGTGATTTCGATACCGATTTCAGCACCCGCAGCGGCGACTACTTCGATAGCAGCTTGCCAGTCAGACCAGCCGTTGGGGCAGGTGGCAACATAGCTGAGCTTTTCGCCATTGTATTCACGCCAGCCATCACCATCGCTGTCAACGATACCAGCTTCGTCAAGCATGGCTTTGGCACCTTCGATGTCGTTGCCAACCCACTGCAAGGCAGCTACAGCATCGTGGTCATAGAGAGCCTGCTCACCGGGGGTCGGGTTCATCAGCGAGCGCGGAACCTGCTCGAAGGTAGCAGACTGGTTGGTCATAGCGTTAGCAATGATGGTGGGGTAATCTACGGCAACAGCAATGGCTTTACGAATTGCAACCTGATCTAAACCAGGGGAATCCGGGTTGAAGAAGGCGGTGGGGAGGCTAGCACCGATGCCGTAGGGAGCTTCTGGCAAGTAGGTGGAGACAGGTAGACCATCTTTCAGCCATAGATCTTGTACGTTGGAGTTGAATTGTTGGCTAACATCCACTTCACCAGCTTGCAAGGCGGTTGTACCGGCAGCGTTGTCCTTGAAGATGGTGTGGGCGATATATTTTGGTGCAGGTAATTTGCCCCACATGCTGGCATCCTGACCCCAGTAGTTGTCATCACGAACGAAAACTACTTTGGAATCATCAGCAAAGTAAGGACCATAGGGGCCAGAGAAAACAACATCTTCGGCCGTATCAGCCATCAGTGCTGTGGCGTCGCCACCCGTGCGTTCTTCGAGTGCTTCAGTCCACGCTTTCTGCATGACGTAGTTAGCAGTCAGGTAAGCTTCAACAATCAGTGGGTTAACGGCGTTGCCATCGGCGTCCAGCTTGGCTTGAACTGTAACGGTGTGGTCATCAACGGCAATAACGTCTTCAATGTAATCAATATTGCCGGCACCAGTACCCGTGTTGTATTTGACATGGGTAGCCCAGGTATAGGCGACATCCTCGGCTGTTACAGGGGTGCCATCGCTCCAATGAGCCGTATCTTTGAGGCTAAAGGTAATCTCGGTACGCACATCGTTCCAGGCGTAGTCCCCATCTGCCAGCAAAGGATAGACCTGACCATCGAGCATGTTGAACAGGTACGGGGTTTCAAACATGATGACGCGAGCGTTATCGCCCTGGGAGATCGCCATGTTGTTGTTGCTGCTGGAGTAGGGGTTGTAACCAACGACGGAACCCCACTGGAACCCGTTGTAATACAGGGTTTCGTTGCGGGGCAGGGCGTTCGGGTCAGCCTCAACGGCTTCCTCTTCTACTGGAGCGGCTTCTTCGGCTGGAGCAGCTTCCTCAGCCGGGGCGGCTTCCTCAGCTGGAGCGGCTTCTTCGGCTGGAGCGGCTTCTTCTTCGGCTGGGGCAGCTTCTTCGGCCGCAGCGGCTTCTTCTTCGGCTGGGACAGCTGCTGGTTCAGCGGCTTCTTCCGCAACAGGGGCTGACGAACCACAGGCACTTAACGCAAGGACAAGCACCAACAGTAGGCCAACAACGATGAAAAACAGACTTCTTTTGTGTTTCATAACTGTGTTCTCCTCTCTAAAAGGGTGATTTTTGCAGATCCATGTTACAAGATAGACGATTCTTGTGGATGTGGGCTGCAAAAGTCTTGTTGATTATTGAGGTCTGGTAACAGACATCTCTTCGCCTATAATTATAAGTTAGCAAACTAGTTGGGTTTTGTCTATCAAGTTTTTGGATGATTTCGACAAGTCCGGGGTAGGGAAAATGGGTAAAAGATGACAACAGGGCATATTGAGTTCTCGTAATAGTTACCCAAATTTGTTACAATGGGGCTTGTTTGGGTAACTTTTTTGCGAATTTGTCTGTTTCGGGGGACGGGGTTGATTGTGAACGATACTGAGGTTTTTAAATGGGAAAGGTAGTGAAACCAATTGTCCAAGATGGGGTGTTGTGGGTAGAAGGAGAGGGGGGAGGGGGAAAAACGGCCGTTTTTCCCCCTCCCTCTCCCATTCCCCTAAACTCCCCACAATGGCACCACTGGCTCAGCACGCATACACAATTCAAATTCAAAGGAACTGCCGGACACTTCTCGGCCCGACGTGAAACGCGACATGGTGGCGAGTACTGGTACGCTTATCGTCGGCGCAACGGCAAACTAAACAAAGCCTATCTGGGCAAATTAGACGAATTGACCTTGGTGCGACTTGAGCAAGCAGCCGCCAATTTGGCCGGAAAAACCGTGCTATCCCAACTATCCCTGGCCGTAGATTCCCCGGGTGAGGCCTTACATGAACCCTGGCTTAACCATACCTTCCCCATTACGGCCAAAACAAGGCCGCCCGTTTTGCCCCCCAACCTGATATTTCGACCTCGCCTGACAGACAAGATTACGACACCGATTACCTTTATCTCTGCCCCCGGTGGCTTTGGAAAGAGCATTTTGCTAAACATCTGGCAGCAGGAATGCTGTAATATGCCCGTTGCCTGGGCTACGCTAGATGCTGATGACAACCATTTGCTGCGTTTTTGGTCTACTGTCATCATGGCGTTGCGTGCCATTTTGCCCGGTTTTGGTCAGGAGCTAATCCCTTATTTGCAAATGCCTTCAACCATTTCGCCGGCCGAAATTGTGACCCGACTCACAAACGAATTTATCTGTACCGACGGCCGGCCATTTTGCGCCGGACTAGTGCTAGACGACTTTCACCACATCCAGCACCCGGATATTCATACATCTTTGCAGAGCTGGCTGGAACGTTTACCGTCTACCTTGCAGTTAGTCATTTCGAGTCGTTTCCGTCCGCCGTTGGCATTAGGGCGGCTGCGGGCAATGGGGTTTGTAACGGAGCTGGATCTGGATGATTTGCGCTTTACCCTTGAAGAAGGGGTTGATCTGCTACAGCAGCATATCCGGGATTCAACCCTGGCTTACGGCGATATCGAAACGTTGGTGAAGCGCACGGGCGGCTGGGCGGTGGGTTTAACGTTGGCGGGGCTATCGCTAAATAAACAGCAAGACCGGCGGCATGTGATTGACACGTTCAGCGGGGCGCATCTTTTTTTTCGGGAATATTTTATGGAAACGGCACTGCGTCAACAATCAACGGCCGTTCAGACATTCCTCATCAAAACCTCCATCCTCAAGCAGCTTACCGGCGACCTGTGCAACGCCATCACCGGGCAAACAGACGGCGGGCAAGTACTATCCCGCCTGTGGCAGCAAAACCTTTTCATCATCCGCTCCGAAGAACAGATGTGGTATCGCTACCATGATTTGTTTGCCGAAATGTTACACAACCAACTGCAACTGCAATTCCCCGACGAAATCCCCGATCTTCATCGCCGGGCAGTAGCCTGGTATCAGCAGCACAACGCCTCGCCTGAAGCCGTTCGGCATTTACTGGCAATAGAAGATTGGGAAGAAGCCGCTTTCCTTATTGAAGATGTTGGCCTGCGCGAGCTAATTGAGTCTGGCGAAGATTCGCGCCTGCTGCGCTGGCTACAGCAGCTACCAGAAACCGTCGTACAGCACCATAAAACGCTCCTGTTTGTCTACTTGCGTTTGGCCCACCTTGCCCTGCACTCCAGAGAAGTAGAACGCTTCTTGCAGCGGATTGAATCTAACCTGACAAGCAAGCCAAGTGCCAATATGACACAAGACGAAAAAGAGGTTCTGGCTGAGATATACGATATTCGGCGGCGTAAAATAGCGGGAGACCAAACCATCACGCTTACCGCTGACCCACGCTGGCAATTGTTGGATGCGCTGTGGATTGTTGAGCCGCTTTATATGGCAAAAACAGACGAAGTAGGGGCGCGTATGCTTGAGGTATATGAACAGGCACGGACGCAAGGGAACCTGTTTGTCACGTTGATTGCAGGTGGCGATTGTGCCAACCGGGCTTTTCTGCGCGGCCATTTGCGGCAGAGTGAAAAGTTCGCCTATCAAACATTGCAGGACGTGTTGCAATGGCGGGGACAATTGCCAGAACCTGCCAGCATTATCTTGGTTACATTAAGCCAAATTTGCCTGGCACGCAATGAATTGCATCAGGCCGAGCAGCTCATGCAGCGAGCCGTTGCGGTAGATCCTAATCCAACCAGTTCTAACATGCCGGTTAATATCACCACGGTGCGGGCGCAGCTCCAGTCGCTGCAAGGTGATCATGAAGCGGCGCGAATGACGATTAAGGCAGCACGTGCTTTGCTGGCTCAACGTCCCTCGGTGTCGTGGCGTGATCAGGATTTAGCGGCTTATGAGGCAAGATATTGTGTGCGCCAGGGCAATTGGGCGGAAGCCGAGCGGCTTTTGCGGGAGATAGAAACAGGAGAGGGCCATGCGCTGGCGCAACTGACGCGAGCCGAGATGTTGCTGGATCAAGAGCAACATGCAGAAGCCGAAGCGATGTTGACGCAATTTGTCGCCCAATATCCGTACGGTTTTCCCAACGAGCCAACGCTGGGGGCGCGAACTTTATTGGCGTTGGCTTTGTTTGAGCAGCACAAAACGTATCAGGCGCGGCAGGTGTTGGCAGATGCCATACGCTCGGCGGCTCCAGAACGATTAATACGGCCGTTTCTTGATCGCGGCCCCCAACTGCTCCCGCTGCTGGTACTTTCCCTGCACACGCAAAGCCTTACCACCAAATGCCAGGAATTTGTTCACGAGATTTTGCAGCTCTTGGGGCATACCGAAGACGTTGCCGAATTGCTGCCGGAGGCAAACCTGAAATCGCTGACATCGGCAGCGGCCATTACCGAGCGCGAGCAAGATGTGCTACAGCTTGTTGGCGAAGGGTTGTCTAACAGGGAGATCGCTCTTGAGTTGTGCATTGCTCCGGGAACCGTGAAAACGCACCTTGCTAACATTTATGGCAAGCTGGAGGTTAATAACCGGGTGCAGGCTGTGGCCGAGGCGCAGGCGTTGAAGTTGATTTAGGTAAAGAGCGAGGATGGAATCCTCGGCTACCGATCTTCTGGCAGGAGCTGTTGCAGGGGGGATGGGGTGGGGGTTGGGCTTGGCGGTGTGGTGGGCGCAAGCAGGGCGATGCCGTAGGGTGCCCAGGTGGGGTGGCTGCTGATGGCGTCGTCCTGGGTGGCGGGAACGGCTTCACCCGTTTCCAGATTCATGATGAGCAGGTTGTCGTTAAAGATGAAGGCCAGTTCATGGCCGGTTGGCCCCCAGGCCAGCGACTGCTGCTCGCGGGGGAAGCGGCTGTTTTCGCCTACGGGGGGGTAAATTTGCCGGCCGTTGCTGCCGTCACTGTCCATTAACCAAAGCGTATAGCTGCTGCGCTGGCTGTTGAGGGGGTCGGTGGCTTGCAGATAGGCAAGCTGGCTGTTGGGCAGGGTGGGGGTAAGTACCGATGTCCAGTGGAGGTTGGCCCACATGCCGGATTGATCGAGCAGCTTAACGGCCGTTTCCGTGCCAACATTCACCGTCCAGCTATCAAACACAAGGTCTTCGGGGGTCGTGCTACCGTGGTTGGTGAAGGTTAAATAACGGCCGTTTGCCGACCAGCTCAGCGTCGGCACCCACACCCAATCCGACAGCGTGTTGTATTCCGTAAACCGCTGCAAAACGCGACGACGGTCGGCCGGCGTCGCCGGGTTGGTATCAATAATCCCCACCTCGTTGGCAAAACTGTAGCCAATAAACTGCCCCTGCGGCGACCAGGCATAGTTGCCCCCCCACCAGCCATAGGTTGCCGGGTACGCTTCAACAAGCTGCTTCGGTTCAAAGCCATTGCTCAAGATTGCACCCAGCCAAAGATCATTATTCGCCTCCCAGCCAGGGGGCAGGTCAGTGGGCGTGGCGGTCGTGTAGGCAATTTCCAGCTCGGTGCTGCCGGGGTTCCAGTCAGCCCAAAGAACATTGTTTACGTCGAGTGGGCGCGGCGTGGCACCTTGTTCGGTGCCAACCACCCATAAGCTGTTGCCAAAGCTGGTCGTATTGCTAAGAACACGGGTGTAGAGCAAATGGCTGCCGCTGGGCGACAGCCGAAAGACACGCCCATCAAGATTGCCGCCGGTGTTGAGTGATTCGGGAAAGGCAGTGGAGCCGCGCAGCAGCAGTGCCTGCCCGCCATTTAGGTAGGCCAACGAGCCAGCAAAATTGACATTACCCGCGCCCGCGCCAATGCCAACCATGACAATTTCATCCTGCGCCGGTTCAACAACCGTCACCTGCGTAACAAAGCGTTCGGCTTCCAAACCATCACGAAAGACGATGCGGATGGTTTGCTCCTGCAAGCCCGTTTGGCCCGGTTGGATAATGCGCGGCGGGTCATCGGCCGACATCGTTTCATTGCGGACAATTTTGCGCGAAAAGGGGATGCTTTGCGGCACAATCTCCACGCTTTCGCTGACGCGCACAATGGTAATGGTCAGATTGTCGTTGAGCGGGGTGAAGAGGGGTGGCGTGACTTCGTCGCTGGGGTTCAGGGTGACGCCGGCTTCATCCAGCAGCTCACGAACGGTGGTGGCGTGGCTGCTGATGGTTTGCTGTTGGCCGTCGGCAATGAGGGTGAGGGTGGGGGGGATGGGGGTTGCATCTTCCCGAATGGGTGAGGCGGGCTGGCTGCAACTGGCGAGTAAGACAAGCAGCAGGTAACAAATTGTGAGGGTTGGTACCTGCCACTTGCTACCTGCTACATTACGCATTTTTCCACAAGGCACTGACCTCGGGGGAGAGCGAGTCGGCAATGACGTCGCTGAGGTCTTTGTCAATCATTTTTTTGACGCTGCGAAAAACGGCCGTTGTGGGAATCTTCGCAAATTGCCAGTCGGTGTTGCCGCTGCGACGCGACACCTGGTTTAAAAATTCCTGCTGACTCAACGTGTTGTCCCGAAAATGCAGCAGCCAGAAAACCCGTGTTACATCCACCGCCAGTTCATCTGGCAGTGCGTTGGCAAGCTGCTTTTTTGTGCGCCCATCCAAATGAAAGCCCAGTGTTTTAAGAACGGCCGTGCTCCAACGTTTGGCGTGCATTTCCGTCCGCAGGCTGCCCGTTGTTTGCACCTGGGTAAAGTAACTTTGTAGATCCGTTCCGTTTGCCATCATTCCTCCACTTCTGTATACTTATATGTCGTTTTACGGTGAAATTATATCTGATTCCGTGAAATTCGGACACGTTTACAAGCAATTTCCCCAAACTTTGGGACAATGAAAGCGCACAGCAACGGCAAAAAAAGCGGGAGATGGCGGCATTTCTCGTTATTGTGTCGTGGTTGCTGGTTGAAAAAGAGCAAATTGCCGAAAATTTTATTGCGAAAGGAATTACGAAGATGGCCGATCATATTACAATTGTAGCAGAGCCGCGTGACGTGGTGGGTAAGCAGGTGCGGGCACTGCGCCGGGATGGGTGGGTTCCTGGTGTCGTCTACGGACAGAATGAGCCAGTGAATGTGCAGATGGAGTGGAAGGCACTGCGCCGGGCGCTGCGTGAGGCTGGAACCAGCCACCTGGTGGATTTGCAGGTAGATGGTGGTGTACGCACGGTTTTGGTGCGCGAGATTCAGCAGCATGCCACCCGTGGCGATATTGTCCACGTTGACTTTATGGAAGTGGATACCAAAACCGAGATCACGGCTGAAGCGGACATCGTTTTGGTTGGTCATCATAAGGTGAATGTTCCCGGTGCAGTCATTCAAACGCAGCAAACGGTTAATATTTCCTGCTTGCCCGATGACCTGGTTGCTGAAATCGAAGTAGATATTTCCTCTATTGCCTCTGTACATGATTTGGTACACGTGAGCAACATTGTCGCTCCCAAAGGGGTGACGATTCTCGACGATGACGATATTTTGGTGGCTCGCTATGAAGCCGAGCGTGTCGCTGTTGAAGGGGAAGAAGAGGAGATGGGTGTTTACTCTCCTGAAGTAGAAGTGATTAGCCGCGCTAAGGATGAGGATAATTTTTAATCGTTTTCCTTGTTTTTTTGCGTGATTATTGGGGTCTGACAATGCTTTGTCAGACCTTTTTATTTTATTTATGATGCGGTGGGAACGGGTTTGGTTGTGGGGCATTTTGCTGCTGGCGCTGGCACTGCGCTGGACGGGGCTGGATTGGGATGGGTATAACCATTACCATCCCGACGAGCGGTATATTGCCTGGGTGGCAACAACGATTGAATGGCCGGCCGACTGGTCAACCGCATTCAACCCGGTGCAATCCACTTTTAACCCGTATTATTGGTCGCCGGGGGCAGAGAGCCAGGGGATTGAGGTGCCGCAAGACCAGCCGCGCAAATTTGCCTATGGGCATTTGCCGCTGTATGCGGGGGTGGCGGCGACGCGGCTGCTGGAATGGGTGGGGCCGCTGCTGCGCCCCCTGCTGCCGGCCGACTGGCTTTTGGTGCGGGATGTATTAAACGGGGTGGAGCAGGTGGAGTTTCGGCATTTAACGGCCGTTTCCCGCGCTCTCACCGGCCTCATTGACGTTGGCACCGTGTGGCTGGTTTTTTTGCTGGGGCGGCGATTGTATAAAACGGCCGTTGGCCTGCTCGCCGCCGCCTTCCTTGCCGTCAACGTCATGCACATCCAGCTTGCCCACTTTTTTATCTCTGACCCGTATGTGACGTTTTTTGGCGTGGCGGCGGTCTATTGGCTGGTGGTGGCGGTGCAGGAAAATTGGGAAGGACGTGGGGCGTGGGGCGTGGGGCGCAGGGCGGTTTGGTGGGCAGCCGTGTGCGTGGGGCTGGCAATTGGCTCCAAATTTGGTGCGGTGCTGCTGCTGTTGCCGCTGGTGGCGGCCATTTGGCTGGTTGACCGGGAGCGATTTGTGGCGGGGCTGGTGGTGGCGGGGCTGGTGGTGTTTGCCGCTTTTTTTGTCACCAATCCGTTTGCCATTTTAGACCAAAGCTGCGAACTGCTGACCCCGGCGGTGCAGCTTGGTCGCATAACCATTCCCGCCATTGATTGGCGTTCCTGCTATCTGGACAACATTTTGCTGCAAGGGCGCATGGTGCGCGGTGAACTCAACGCCCCCTTTACCTTTCAATATGACGGCACGCTGCCTTATCTCTATTATTTGGAAATGCAGTTTAAGGCGGGGATGGGGCCGCTGCTGGCAATTGCGGCCTTTTTGGGGCTTGTTTGGGTGATTTGGGGAATTTTGGCACGCAAAGGCCCAAAGGCGCAAAGGGGGAACGGAAGCGCGGATGACGCGGATCAAGGCGGATTCTCCCGGATCAGAGCCAAAAAATCCGCGAAAACCCGTTCCAATCCGCGTTATCCGCGCTTCCATTTGGCCTCATCAAGCATACTTCGCGTCTTGGCGGCTTGGCGTGAGCAATTGTTACAAACCGATCCGGCGCAGCTTGTCGTTCTGGCGTTTTTGCTGCCGTTTTTTCTGAGTACGGGCAATTTTTATGTGAAGTTTATGCGTTATTTGCAGCCGATGGTGCCGTTTTTGATGGTGTATGGGGCGGCGCTGATCTGGCAGGTGCGGGCAAGTTGGTTGCGCTGGGGGCTGGCGGTGCTGGTGGGGGGAGGAACGGCCGTTTATGCCCTCGCCTTTGTCAACCTCTACCAGCAGGAACATCCTTGGACAACCGCCTCCAAGTGGGTCTATGCCAACGTGCAGCCGGGCACGCTGATTTTGAGTGAGCAGTGGGACGACGCCCTGCCAACGACGCTGCTGCTGCCCGACGGGCTGCGCCGTCGCGGCGAATACCGCAACGCCGAGCTGACGTGGCTGACGGGCAGCGGGGTGCGGGACAACGAGGCCAAGCTGGATGACAATTTAGCCCTGCTGGCTGAAGCCGACTACCTCACCCTGATGTCGAACCGGGTTTACGGAGTGGTGCCGCGCACGGGGGAACGGTTCCCCGTTTCCAGCCAATATCACCAACTGCTGCTGGATGGCAAGCTGGGGTATGAGGTGGTGGCGATAAACGGCCGTTTTCCCCACCTTGGCCCCCTCACCCTCATCCCCGACACCTTCGGCTGGCCGGGTTTGCACCCAAGCCCAGCCATTGCCACCTATCTGGCCGAGCAAAACGGCCTCAACTGGGGTCGCCTGGACGAAAGTTTCACCGTCTACGACCAGCCGCTAACCATCATCTTCCAAAACACCGGCCATTTTTCAGTTGCTGAAATGAAGCAACTTTTTGTGCTAAAATGAGGTACAGAAGCAATATCAGGTGCTGGGATTAGAAACAATGGTAGGAGCGTATGCAATACGCCCTGCTCGTCAACTTTCTACCCAGCTATACTTTCAAAGGGTATAAACTGACATTTTTGGGAGATTGAGAGACTGAGAGATTAAGAGGCTAATCTCCTAATCTTCTAGTCACCTAATCTCTTTTGCAAAATGCCAATTTATGACCGTGTTCAGTATAATTATGCGGCGAGGAAAGAATATGTCTCAAACAGTGACGTTGACATTGCCAGATACATTGTATGCACCCATTGCTCGCATTGCTCAAAGTAAGGATGAATCGGTAGAAGTTGTTCTGTTAAACGCTTTGCAAGCCTCTTTGCCTCCGGTGGATGGCCTGCCGACTGATTTACAAAATGAGATGATTCGTTTGGAAACTCTGGACAATCATCAGCTGCATCTCATTTTGCTGGAGCAGGTTCCCCAAAACGAACAGGATGCCCTTGAAGACCTGTTATACAAGAATCAGGCTGAAGGGTTGGATGCAAGCGAGCAAGAGAAGCTTGCTCAGTTGCAGGCAGGGGCAGACAAGATCATGTTGCGTAAGGCGAGGTCAGCCGTTTTGCTTCGCTTTCGCGGCGAGCGTTTGCCCACCCTTGCTGAATTGCGCCGGTTAACCGGTCGTTAGGTATGACACGTAGCCATCACTATATTTCTGCCAAATTACGCAGCCGCGTGAGCCGCCAAGCGGGTTTTCGGTGTGGGTATTGTATTGGCAAAACACCTTGTGGGCGAGCAACGGTGGTGGCTCTGCGATTGAATAATCCCCATATTGTTGTCACAAGAAGTTTGTGGGTAAGCGCGGGTTGGTGGCCGCCGCAAAATTAAATTGGGCTATGCCTGACAAACGGCCGTTTTCCCGCTCCTACCTCTTCCTCACCGTCTTTGTGGCGGGCATGAGCACGCTGGCGATTGAGTTTACCACCAGCCGGATGCTGCAAACGGTGTACGGCACGTCCAATCTGGTGTGGGCCAACGTCATTGGGCTGGTGCTGCTGTTTTTGACGTTGGGCTACTTTTTGGGCGGGCGGCTGGCGGACAAACGGCCGTTTCCTCCCACTTTCTACCTGCTCGTCACCGCCGCCGGGTTCGCCAGCGTCTTTTTCTTACTGCTCACCAGCGTCATCCTCAAAACCGCTGCTTCGGCGATGGCCGCCATCAACGTCGGTGCGTTGGTCAGTTCGCTGGTGGCCGTGGTGGTGGCACTGGCCGTGCCCATTACGCTGCTGGGCTGCATTTCCCCCTTTGCCATCCGGCTGGCCGTCACCGACGTGGCCGAGGCGGGGCGCATTAGCGGGCGGATTTATGCCATCTCGACGTGGGGGAGCCTGCTGGGGACGTATTTGCCGGTGCTGGTGGTGATTCCAACGGCGGGGTCGCGGGTAACGGCCGTTCTTTTTGGCGGGCTGCTGCTCGTCGTGGGGCTGGTCGGCTATTGGCAAACGGCGACGCGGGGCCATATTGCCCTGCTGCTGCTGCCGCTGCTGCTTGTGCCGGCGGTGCTGGGCTGGACGCGGGGCGGCATCAAGGCATATGAAGGGCAGATTTTTGAAACGGAGTCGCCCTACAACTATGTGCAGGTGGTTCGCAGCGGCGACTGCAACTATTTGCTGCTCAATGAGGGGCAGGGGATTCACTCGTTTTATTGCGACGGCGGCCGCGTGCCGCGTGTGTCGGTGTGGAGCATTATGCTGGCCGCGCCTTATTTTAATGAAGAGCCAGCCATCAACAACATGGCGGTGATTGGGCTGGCGGCGGGGACGATTCCGAAGCAGTTTACGCAGGTGTTTGGCCCGATTCCAATTGACGGGATTGAGCTGGATCCGGCGATTGTGGCCGCTGGGCGGGTGTATTTTGGGCTGACGGAGCCGAATATCAATGTGATTGTGGGCGACGGCCGTTATGAGTTGAACCAGCTAAACGGCCGTTATGACCTCATCACCCTCGATGCCTACAAAGTTCCCTACATTCCCTGGCACCTGACGACGCGGGAATTTTTTGGCGAGGTCAAAGCCCATCTAAGCGAGCGGGGGGTGGTTGCCATTAACGTGGGGCGCGCGCCCAACGACCGCCGTTTGGTGGACGCAATGGCGGCGACGTTGGGGCAGGTTTTCCCGTCGCTCTATGCGATTGATGTGCCGGGTTCGCTAAATACGATTTTGCTGGCGACGGTGGGGGAAACAACGGCCGTTAATCTCGCCACCCACCTTGCCACCCTGCCCGAAACCACCGACCCCCTGCTCCGCAGTGCCATCGAGGTGGCTGCCAACAACCTGGTTCCCATTGGCGCCAGCGACATCGTTTTCACCGACGAACGCGCCCCGGTGGAAACCATCGTCGACACCCTCGTCATTGGCTATTTGCTGCAAGAAGGGGCGGCCGGCCTGCCCGGCATCCAGTAGGGGCGTACCGCATACGCCCTTTTTTTAATAGGACGCAGATTTACCTGATGAACCTGATCATAAAAATCAGATAACTATACAGGTGTCATACCCCCATTTTCATGGGGGCAGGCTCCGCGTAGGCGGGTATCCAGCTTGAGTGCAGGCATGGATTCCCGCTTTCGCGGGAATGACAAGCCTTTTTCGCTGTCTTTTGGCAGACCTGAATAGTTACAAAATCAGTTAAATCAGGTAAATCTGCGTCCCATTTTTTAAGCCCTACGAACGGGATTTGATGTACTGGTTCAGGTAATCCGGCACGGCAATGCCGGGGGTCAGGCGGGGGTCATCTAGCGGGGTGCCAAGCCGCTGGGTAATGGGAATTACCCCGGCCCACACGGGCAGCGCATAATCTTCATCATCGTCACCGGGCGGGCCGGTGCGGACTTTGGCCGAGGCGCTGTCAATGGGGATGGCGACGATGGTGGTGGCTTTGGCTTCGTTGTCATATGGCTGGCGGGCATCGTCCCAGCGGCCGGGGATGAGCTTTTCAGTGAAGGTGTAGAGGGCTTCCAGTTTGGCGGCGGGGTCTTCAATGATGTGGCCTTGCCCAAAAAGCACCACAGAGCGGTAGTTCATCGAATGATGAAAAACGGAACGCGCCATGACGAGGCCGTCGAGCAGGGTGATGGTGACGCAAATGGGGCAGCCACTTTGGATGGTTTTGAGCATCCGGCTGGTGGTGGCACCGTGCAGCAGCAGGGTGTCGCCCTGGCGGGCGTGGATGGTGGGGATGACAAACGGCCGTTCTTCCACCACAAACCCCACATGGCAAATATACGCCTCGTCAATAATCGGGTAAATCGTTTCCTTGTCATAGTGGCCCCGGTCAGGCAGCCGCCGCACCCGATTCAGGTCTGTTTTAGCAAATGCACTCATTAAAAACTCCTCTTCCTGATGTGATAGACGCAGGACAAAAGACGGAGGACGGACTAATATGCTGTCTATCTCTCGTCGTTTGTCTGCTTTTTGGCTATAGTATGTCAATTGTGGCTCCCTAACAAGAGCCAAAACTCAGCGAAGTGATGGTACCAGATGCGGCAAAAACAGGAAATGGATGCGTTTGCTTTGGCAGTGGAGTCATTGAATGGGGAGCAGCCGCTGACCTGGCAGCTTTATCAGGCGTTGCAGCAGGCGGTGTTGCAGCGGCGGCTGCCGCCGGGTCTGCGGTTGCCCAGCAGCCGCGATATGGCACGGCTGCTGGGGGTGTCGCGCAATACGGTGGTGAACGGGGTGGAGCAGTTGGTGGCGGAGGGGTATTTGGAAACGGTGCCAAAATCGGGGACGTATGTGGCGCGGCGGCTGCCGGAGGAGATGCTGCATGTGGGGGAGGCGGTGGTGCGGGAGCAAAGGGTGGTGGCGGGGAATAAACGGCCGTTATCCCCCCAGGGCCAGCAGTTGCGGAATGATGATGGGGCGTTTGGCAAAACGGCCGTTTCCTACCCCACCTTTGCCACCGGCATCCCCGCCCTCGACCAATTCCCCTTTGACCTGTGGGGGCGGCTGGTGGGCAAACAGTACCGGCAGGGCAAGCGGGAACTGTTTGGCGAGGTAGGGCATGGGTCGGCCGGCTATTTGCCGCTGCGCCAAGCCATCGCCACCTATTTGCAAACCGCACGCGGCGTGGGCTGCCAGCCAGAACAGGTGCTGATTGTCAACGGGTCACAGCAAGGGCTGTATCTGGCCGCCCACTTGCTGCTGGAGCCAGGCGTGCCGGTGTGGGTCGAAGAGCCGGGCTATTTGGGGGCGCGGGCGGCGTTGGGCAGTACCGGGGCGAACTTGATCCCTGTGCCAGTCGGTGCTGAAGGCATTGACGTGGCGCAAGGGACGATACTGGCGCCAGCGGCTCGCTGTGCCTACGTCACCCCATCGCACCAATTCCCCCTGGGCAGCACCATGAGCCTTGCCAACCGCATCGCCTTGCTCAACTGGGCCGAGGAAAGCGGAGGGTGGGTGATTGAAGATGATTACGACAGCGAATATCGCTATGGCGGCCAGCCGCTGCCGTCGCTGCAAGGGCTGGACCAAAACGGGCGGGTCATTTATGTTGGCACCTTTAGCAAGGTGATGTTTCCCAGCCTGCGGCTTGGCTATTTGGTGGTGCCGCCCGACTTGGTGACACCGCTGGCGCGGCTGCGGGCGCTGGTGGACAGCCACAGCCCGACGGCGGTGCAGGGGGCAATGGCAGAATTTATTGCTGAGGGGCATTTTGTGCGTCATATCCGCCGGATGCGGCAGCTTTATGGGGCGCGGCGGGCGTATTTTGCCGAGGCCGTGCGGCGGGAGTTGGGTGATTGGCTGCAATTAAACGAAGCAGAAGCAGGAATGCACGTGGTGGGATGGCTGCCGGATGGGGTGGATGACAGGGCGGTGGTGGCGGCGGCGCAGCAGCGGCAGGTGACGGTGAAGGCGTTGTCGAGCCATTATTTGGGGCAATGCCCGCGACCGGGGCTGGTGTTGGGGGTGATGGGGGTAGCGGAAACGGCCGTTGTTCCCGCCCTCGCTCGTCTGCGCCAGGCCATTGAATCAACCATCTGCGAAGCTGGCAAACAAGTGTATAATGAGACGGTATGAACGAAAGCAGCAAATATTACCCATTATTTTCCCACCTGCAGCAGAGCCACCAAAGCGAGCTGGTGCTGACGCTGGCTGAAATCGAAGCCCTGCTGGGGGCAAAGCTGCCCCAAACAGCGCGAACGCAGCGTGCCTGGTGGAGCAATCGCAGCCAGGGGGCGGTGCAGGCGGCGGCTTGGGTGGAAGCGGGTTTTCAGGCGGTGGCCGTGGATTTTGCCGCCGGGCAAGTGACATTCCGCAAGCCGGGTGTGGTCTACCACGTGCGGCGGCAACAGGGGCAGTTGCTGTGGGATGCAGAGTTGGTGAAGGCACTGCGCCATCACATGGGGCTAACCCAGGCTGAGTTTGCGCGGGAGCTGGGGGTGCGCCAGCCAACCGTGAGCGAATGGGAAACAGGGGCATACGAGCCAAAACGCTCAACATCAAAGCTGCTCTCCTTTGTGGCCGAGCGGGCCGGGTTTGAATATATGACATGACCTGGAGTAGAAAGCGAAGCATGCTTCGCTTTCTACTCCCTTTTTTTGCCATTTCCTTGACAAAATATTCGTTGTCGTATACGATCCCGATACACTAGCGTATAAAATGTTTTAGGAGTTGTGCAATGAGTAAATATGAGGTGAACACCATCCTGAGCATGTGGGCGCAGGACAAGCTGACGGTGGAGCAGGCGGTGGGGCAGATTTTGCAGCATTTGCAGGCGTTGCTGGGGCGGGTGGGGCAGGTGGAAAAGCAGGTGGAGCAGATGCGGCGGCAGGAGGAGCGGGGAACGGCCGTTTCTGCAACAGCAAAAACAAACCTGGCTCAGGAAACGGCGGCCGCACCACAGACGCAGGCCGAGGAACGAACCGAACCTGTTGTCGAAAGCGCGGCATTGGAAGCAGAAGCCAATGATCCGCCAGACCTCCCGATTTCTGAGGCAAGTGACGTACCACTTGTGCCGCCTGATGAGGAGAAAGCAGATATGGGTGAATTGGAAAATGGGCAAGGTGTGGAGGATGCCGACTATAGATGATTTGTGGAGGAGGTGTGAGGGGGAAAAACGGCCGTTTTTCCCCCTCACACCAGAGACCTTACACGCTTTTGAAACCTGCAAGGCTCTGGACTAAGGAACGAGGATCAAATAAGTTACACAAGAAGTTCAACTTCTTCTGAGAAGTTGAACTTCTAAATGGGTAAGTTATTTACTGCCTAACTTGATTCACCATCCAGTTCACACCCCTTCAGGTTTTCCCCATTGACGCAGGTGTCGGTGCCTTGGCTCCCTTGCAGCGCATCGCGGTCGCCCGCACCACCATCAATAAAGTCATCCCCCTTGCCGCCATACAGCTTGTCGTCGTCATCGTCTCCATAGAGTTCATCGTCGCCGTCGTTCCCCTGAATGTTGTCGCGCTCAGCGCCACCCGTCAGAGTATCGTCGCCACCGTCGCCTTTCAGGGCATCACGGCCGTTTTCCCCATGTAGCACATCGTTGCCGTCGCCGCCATACAGCTTGTCGTCGCCGTCGCCGCCATAGCCAAGGTCGTTGCCGTCGCCGCCGTCCAGCCGGTCTTTGTCGGCACCACCGTACATTTCGTCGTCGCCGTCGCCACCGTAGAGCTTGTCGCGGTCTCTAAGCTGAGTGGCTGCATAATGGCTGACCAGCGGGATTACCTCACTGCCACTTTCGCCACCCCACAGGATGTCATTCCCTTCATTACCAAAGAGCTGGTCGTGGCCGTCGCCACCAATCAGGCAGTCGTTGCCGCCCATCCCCTCAATGCGGTCGTCGCCGCCGTAGCCAAGGATGATGTCGTTCTCCGGCGTCCCTTCGAGCTTGTCATTCCCCTCGGTGCCGTGGATGACGTTGAAACCAGATTCGAGGTCGCAGCTTGCTGGGGGTAGTGGTGGCACCAATTCATCAAAAACGGCCGTTTCGCTCAACAAATCAATCCGATAGCTTCCATCCCCAAAGTTAGCGTAGCTGTAAGTCGTAACAACAAGCCAATAGGTCCGTCCGGGATAGAGAACAATGCCATCGGACACAGTAAAGGCAGACATAGCTTCACTACCATTACTACCACCATCATCATCAGAAGCCATCAAATTGGTGCCAGGCTGGTCAGGATCGAATGAGTCACAATAAAGCGACAAAAACGTATCCCCAACACCATCCTCCACATAAACGGTTTCAACCTCAAGGGTTTCCACGGCCGTTACGTGAAAGGGCAGCGCCTGAAATTCAAGTTCATAATCTTTATTTTCCTCCGTACCCGTAACATCCTCACACTGCGGGCCACCACCGGTTACGTTATGTTGTATATAAGTATCGGCACCCGTTAGATTGCCAGTGGCGGTCTTCTCGCCAGCCGCCCCAGCCCCCAAAGCGGCCACCGACAAAAGCAATAAACAAGCCAGCACAAAGCCAGCACGCATCATTTTTTTCACAAACATGTTTTTTCCTTGTATTCAGAATTTGCGTCTTTTGTTTCTCTCAACAAAAGACATCGGTTTGTTGCTACCTATTGTTCAATAAAGTCAGCCATGTCTTAGGTCAGGTTCAGTGTCATTCTGCTGTTGGCATCACCTCGCTGGGCGTGGCGTAGTGCGGGCATCCCTGCCCGCACCACACTGCCCATCCAGAAGTTCAACTTCTCTCAGAAGTTGAACTTCTAGCATAACTTGTTTAATCCTCGTGCCTAAGGTCAATGTCCACAAGGTTCACGGAAGATGACAGAGGCTCTGCATCCGTTTCACAGCTTTTCAACTTCTCACCGGCCACACAGGTATCCGTCCCCGCACTGCCGTCAAGCTGGTCAACGTCGCTACCGCCATCCAGCAGGTCATCTCCCTGCCGGCCGTACAGCCGGTCATTTCCCGCTTCCCCATACATCCTGTCGTTCCCATCATCGCCACGCATGTTGTCACGGCCACTGCCACCATACATGGTGTCGTCACCATCGTGACCCACCATCGTATCGTCGCCATCATCCCCATAGAGGGTGTCGTCGCCGTCGTCGCCGTCCAGCCGGTCTTTGTCACCGCCGCCGTGCAGCTCGTCGTTGCCGTCACCGCCATACAGCGTGTCGCGGTCTTTGCTGGGGTAGACCGTGCTGTTATCCACCTCGCCACCCCACAGAATGTCGCTGCCCTCGTCGCCAAAGAGCTGGTCATTGCCGGGGCCACCGATGAGGCAGTCGTTGCCGCCCATCCCTTCGATACGGTCGTTGCCGCCGTAGCCAAAGATAATGTCGTTATCAGGCGTGCCGGTCAGCTTGTCGTTGCGATCCGTGCCGTGAATGACATTGACATACTCGGCCGTGACATCGCAGGTGGCCGGGTAGTTGTAGACCACCACCACCGTCTGCTCGTTGGCTTCGCCGCCGTCGCCATCTGTCACTCGCACCTGAACCGAATGCTCCCCGACCTCGGTGTAGGTGCAGGTGGTGCTGCGGCTGGCCTGTGGCCCAATCTCATAGCTGCCATTGTTGTCACAGTCAAACGCATAGCGGAGCGGGTCGGCATCGCTGGCGTTGACGGTAATGATGGCCGCATCACCCGCCAAAACAGGGCCATCATTGCTGACGCTGTGGATAACCGGGTCGAGATTATTTACCGTCACCGTGGTCGAATCAGTCGCTTCGCCGCCGTCACCATCCGTCACGCGGGCGTTGATTTGGCTGTTGCTGCCGCCCACGGTGCAGTCGGTGCTGCTGCTGGCCTGTGGTCCCACTTCGTAGTCACCGTCGCCGTCGCAGTCAAACTCGTAGCGGAGGCTGTCGGCATCGCTGGCGGTGACGCTGATGGTGACGCTGCCCCCTTCGTCAACCGGGCCAGCATTGGTGACGCTGCTGATGGTTGGGTTGAGGTTGTTGACCGAAACCGTGGTGGCGTCGGTTGCTTCGCCACCGTCGCCATCGGTGACGCGGACGTTGACCTGGCTGTCGCTGCCGCCAGCGGTGCAGCTGGTGCTGCTGCTGGCCTGTGGCCCGACTTCGTAGTCGCCGTCGTTGTCACAGTCGAATTCGTAGCGGAGCGGGTCGTCTTTGCCAGCGACATCGCTGGCGGTGACGCTGATGGTGACGCTGCTGCCTTCATCAACGGGGCCGTCATTGCTGACGCTGCTGATGGTGGGAGCCACATTGTTGACCGTCACCGTGGTATAGTCGGCTGTCTCGCCGCCGTCTTCGTCGCGGACGCGGACGTTGACCTGGGTGGAACCGTTGTCACCCATGGTGCAGCTGGTGCTGCTGGTGGCCTGTGGCCCGATTTCGTAGCTGTTGTCGTTGTCAGTCGAATTCGTAGCTGAGGGTATCGGCCGTTCCCGCCGGGTCGCTGGCGCTGACGCTGATGGTCACGCTGCCAAATTCGTCCACCGGGCCACCATTGCTGACGCTGCTGATGGTTGGGTCGGCGTTGTTGACGCTGACATAGGTGTAGTCGGTCGCTTCGCCGCCGTCGCCGTCGGTGACGCGGACGTTGACGCGGCCGGAGAGGGTGGCGGGAGCGAGGAGAGCGCCCCCCGGCTCGCCGCCGGTTTGGTCGCTGAAGAAGCAGCTTGTGCTGTTCTCAGACTGCGGCCCCACTTCGTAATCGCCGTCGCCGTCGCAGTCGAATTCGTAGTTGAGCGGGTCGTTGGCGCCCGCCGGGTCGCTGGCGGTCACGGTGATGGTGACGTTGTTGCCTTCGTCAATGGGGCCATCGTTGCTGACGCTGCTGATGGTCGGGTTCACGTTGTTGACGGTGACAGTGGTGGTGTCAGTCGCCTCACCGCCGTCGCCGTCGGTGACGCGCACGTTGACGCGGCCGGAGAGGGTGACGGGGGCGAGGTTCGCACCAAGGGGTTCACCCTCGGTTTGGTCGCCGAAGTAGCAGCTGGTGCTGCTGCTGGCTTGTGGCCCCACTTCGTAGTCGCCGTTGCCGTCGCAGTCAAACTCGTAGCTGAGTGTATCCACGTCGCTGGCGTCAACGGTGATGGTGACGTTGTTGCCTTCGTTGATCGGGCCATCGTTGCTGACGCTGTTGATAACCGGGTCGAGATTATTCACCGAAACCGTGGTGGCATCGGTCGCTTCGCCGCCGTCGCCGTCGGTGACGCGGACGTTGACGGAGCCGCTGCTGCTCGGGGTACAGCTGGTGCTGCTGCTGGTCTGCGGCCCGACTTCGTAGTCGCCGTCGTTGTCGCAGTCGAATTCGTAGCGGAGCGGGTCGGCTTTGCCAGCCGGGTCGCTGGCGGTGACGCTGATGGTGACGCTGCTGCCTTCATCTACGGGGCCGTCGTTGGTGACGCTGCTGATGGTGGGAGCCACATTGTTGACCGTCACCGTGGTTGAGTCGGTTGTCTCGCCGCCGTCTTCGTCGCTGACGCGGACGTTGACTTGGGCGGAGCCGTTGTCGCCCATGGTGCAGCTGGTGCTGCTCTCGGCCTGTGGCCCGATTTCATAGCTGTTGTCGTTGTCGCAGTCGAATTCGTAGCTGAGGGTATCGGCCGTTCCGGCCGGGTCGCTGGCGGTGACGCTGATGGTCACGCTGCCAAATTCGTCCACCGGGCCACCATTGCTGACGCTGCTGATGGTTGGGTCGGCGTTGTTGACGGTGACAAAGGTGTAGTCGGTCGCTTCGCCGCCGTCGCCGTCGGTGACGCGGACATTGACGCGGCCGGAGAGGGTGGCGGGGGCGAGGGGAGCGCCATCAGCCCCACCCCCGGTTTGGTCGCTGAAGAAGCAGCTGGTGCTGCTGCTGGCCTGGGGGCCGACTTCGTAGTTGTTGTCGTCGTCGCAGTCGAATTCGTAGCTGAGGGCATCTACATCGCTGGCATCAACGGTGATGGTGGCGTTGTTGCCTTCGTCAATGGGGCCATCGTTGCTGACGCTGTTGATGGTTGGGTTGGCGTTGATGACGGTGACGCTGGTTGAGTCGGTCGCCTCGCCGCCGTCGCCATCCGTCACGCGGACGTTGATTTGGGCGGTGCCGTTGTTGCCGACGGTGCAGTCGGTGCTGCTGCTGGCTTGCGGCCCCACTTCATAGTCGCCGTCGTTGTCGCAGTCAAATTCGTAGCTGAGGCTGTCGGCATCGCTGGCGGACACGGTGATGGTGACGCTGCCGCCTTCGGCAACGGTGCCAAGGTTGCTGCTCACGCTGCTGATGGTTGGGTCAAGGTTGTTGACCGTCACCGTGGTGGCGTCGGTGGCCTCGCCGCTGTCGCCATCGGTGACGCGGACGTTGACGGAGCCGCTGCTGCTCAGGGTGCAGCTGGTGCTGCTGGCGGTCTGCGGGCCGACTTCGTAGCTGCCGTTGTTGTCACAGTCGAATTCGTAGTTGAGCGGGTCGGCGGCACCGGCGACATCGCTGGCGGTGACGCTGACGGTGACGCTGTTGCCTTCATCTACGGGGCCGTCGTTGGTGACGCTGCTGATGGTGGGGGCAACGTTGCTGACGTTGACGGTGGCGGTGGTGGTATCGCTGCCGCCGGCGTCGTTGCTCACTTTGAGTCCGATGGTGACGCTGCTGGGGCCGTCGAGGGTGGCGGCGGAGAAGCTGGGGGTGATGCCGGTGGCGTCATCGTAGCTGCCGTCGCCGTCGAAGTCCCATTCGTAGGTGAGGGTGCTGGCGTCTTGGTTGGGGTCGGTGGTGGCGGAGGCGTCGAGGGGGGTGCTGCTCCCTTCGGCGACGGCGTAGGGGACCGGCGGCGGCTTCGGGCGACGGGACGGGGTTGTGCCATTGGGCAATATGGACGAGGCTGTTTGCCCGGCCGTGGTGAAAGACCCACCGGCATAGAGGCTGCTGCCGTCCCACGCCAGGGCATTGACGGTGTTGTTCATCCCGCTGCCGAGGGGGTGCCAACTGCTGCCGTCCCAGCGAGCAATGCGGCTAGTACCGACGCCACCGGCGCTGGTGAAGCCTCCACCGACGTAGAGGTTGCTCCCGTCCCACGCCAGGGCACTGACGCTGCTGCTCACCCCGCTGCCGAAGGAGTGCCAACTGCTGCCGTCCCAGCGGGCAATGTAGGCGGTATTGGTGACGCCACCGGCGCTGTAGAAACTTCCACCGACGTAGAGATTTTCCCCGTTCCACGCTAGGGCAGAGACGCTGCTAGATAAGCTCTCATTTCCTATTCCGCTACCGAGGGGGTACCAACTGCTGCCGTCCCAGCGGGCGATGCGGTTGGTATTAGCGACGCCACCGGCGCTGCTGAACCCCCCACCGGCGTAGAGGTTGCTCCCGTCCCACGCCAGGGCACCGACGGTGCCGCTTATCCCGCTGCCGAGGGGGTGCCAACTGCTGCCGTCCCAGCGGGCGATGCGGTTAGCGGCGACGCCACCGGCGCTGCTGAAATTCCCACCGGCGTAGAGGTCGCTCCCATCCCACGCCAGGGCATAGACGATGCCATTCATCCCGCTGCCGAGGGGTTGCCAACTGCTGCCGTCCCAGCGGGCGATGTAGCTGGTACCGGCGACGCCACCGGCGCTGGTGAAAGACCCACCGGCGTAGAGCTTGCTCCCGTCCCACGCCAGGGCATTGACGGTGCTGTTCATCCCGCTGCCGAGGGAGTGCCAACTGCTGCCGTCCCAGCGGGCGATGCGGCTGGCAGCGACGCCACCGGCACTGGTAAAAGACCCACCAGCGTAGAGGTAGCGCCCATCCCACGCCAGAGCATTGACGGTGCTGCTCATCCCGCTGCCGCTGCCGTCACTGAGTGGCTGCCAACTGCTGCCGTCCCAACTGGCGATATGTTTGGTATCGGCAACGTCACCGGCGCTGTTGAATTGCCCACCAGCGTAGAGATTGCTTCCGTCCCACGCTAGGGCTATGACGGTGTCGCCGCCGCTCATCCCGCTGCCGAGGGGGTTCCAACTGCTGCCGTCCCAGCGGGCGATGTGTTTGGTATTGGGGACGCCACCGGCACTGCTGAAGCCCCCACCGGCGTAGAGGTTGCTTCCGTCCCACGCCAGGGCATTGACGTCGAAGTTCATCCCATTGCCGAGGGCGTGCCAACTGCTGCCGTCCCAGCGGGCGATGTAGTTGGTATTAGCGACCCCACCAGCGTTGGGGAACTTCCCACCAGCGTAGAGGGTGTCGTTGTTCCCATCCCACGCCAGGGCATTGACGGTGTCGTCCATCCCGCTGCCGAGGGGTGCCAACTGCTGCCGTGCCAGCGGGCGATGGACTTGGTATTGGGGACGCCACTGGCGCTGCGAAATTGCCCAGCGTAGAGGGTGTTGTTGCTCCCATCCCACGCCAGGGCATTGACGCTGCTGTTCATCCCGCTGCCGAGGGGGTGCCAACTGCTGCCGTCCCAGCGGGCGATGTAGTTGGTATTGGCGACGCCCCCGGCACTGGTAAAATACCCACCAGCGTAGAGGGTGTCGTTGTTCCCATCCCACGCCAGGGCAGTGACGGCGTTGTTCATCCCGCTGCCGAGGGGGTTCCAACTGCTGCCGTCCCAGCGGGCGATGTTGGCGGTATCGGCGACGCCACCGGCACTGGTGAACAACCCACCAGCGTAGAGGTTGCTCCCGTCCCACGCCAGGGCATAGACGGTGTTGTTCATCCCGCTGCCGAGAGCGTGCCAACTGCTGCCGTCCCAGAGGGCGATGCGGCTGGTATTGGCGACGCCACCGACGCTGGTGAAATTCCCACCGGCGTAGAGGTTTTCCCCGTCCCATGCCAGGGCACGGACTGTATTGTCCATTCCAGATTGGTGGAAGCCAGCAACCCAATTGTCGTCAGCGGTGGCGGCAAAGCGGGGGGCGGCTTCGGGGGCGTTGACCATTTCGTAGCCAGCGAGGTTGATGCTGCCCAGCACCCCTTCCGGGGGCAGGTTGAGGGTGCCGTCGGCATTGAGAAATTGGGCAAGGGGGACGCCGCCTTGGTCGGCGGCGGCGGCTGGGGTGGCGGGGCCACCGACCAGGCCGAGAAAGAGCAGGGCGACCAGCAGCAGCGGTAAGCGGAGGCGGCTGGTTATTTGGTTTGTTTGGGTTTGATTCATTTTTATGTTCCTCAACGTTGCTTAACCTAAAGGTTTTAATGGTTCGTTACAGTTGGTTTAGGTTCGGTTTGATGTTTTTTCCGATAAGCGGCTCCTTTGTAAATGATGCAGGATGAATTTTCATCTTGCTCTTTGCATGTAATCGCCAAAAGGGTGTGACAGCAGTGTGACCGTTGGTTGCCCCTGCTGCGCTTTTGCTGTCATCTTTTAAGGTACGGTTAGCATGATAACAAACAAGCGTACCAAAAACGTACCAGGGTTTGTAAAATCTTGGTACGCTGCTTAAAATGTCTGTTCATTATGCAGGGTTGAGGTATTCCTTAGGAACGAAGATTAAATAAGTGGCGCAAGAAGTTCAACTTCTCAGAAGAAGTTGAACTTCTAAATGGACAGTTATTTAATTCCCATTCCTTAACGCATACTGGGCGTTAGACTGATTGTAACTTTGGCATCGTAAGGTTTGGCGTTAACCTCGCCCCGTACCAACGGGGCGACGCTGAGAGGGTGTTGTTCCTGGCCGCAGGTGCGGCCAGGAAGAAAAGCAACGATTCACCATAGTCAAACAACATTGGGCAGTCAATCATGGACATAACATTATTTGATGGCTTTGCGGTGCGTGTAGACGCGCAGACGGGAGTGACATTCCAGTCAAATAAGGTACGGGCATTGGCGGCTTATCTGGCGGCTCATGCGAATCGGCCGATACAGCGTACTCATCTGGCTGCTCTTTTTTGGGGCGACAAACCAGACGATGTGGCGCGGAGTAACCTGCGTAACACGCTTGCCCGTCTTAAAAAAGCGTTTGCCCCGCTGCTGGATGTGGCGGGTGATCATCTGCTGACCATTACGCGGACAACGGTGCAGTTGGTGACAACGGCCGTTTTACCCATTGATGTTGCCCGCTATGACGCGCTGTGGGCGCAATGTAAGGCGGTGGCCCGCGAGTCTTGGGTAACGGATGAGCAGGTGATGGGGGCATTGGGCGAATTGGTGTCGCTCTATGGCGGCTTGTTTTTGGCGGGGTTGGAGCTTGACGATTGTGCAGAGTTTGACGACTGGGTGGGGCAGCAGCAGGAGTTATACCATCAGCGGACGTTGACCGCGCTGGAGGCGTTGACGGAATGGAACATTGCCCACGAAGAGTTTGAGCGGGCCGAGGCGTATGGGCTGCGGCAGTTGGAGCTGGAAGCGTGGCATGAGATGGCGCATCGCCAGTTGATTGCTGTGTACTCGCTGACGCGGCGACCACGGCTAGCGCAGCGGCAGCTTGAGCAGTGCCAGGCCATTTTGCGCGAGACATTTGGCATTGACCCTGCGCCGGAGACGGTGGCTTTGCTGGAGGGTCAGCCGGCCGGGTTGCCGGTGAAGGGCAAGCGTCGCCAGCACAGGGTGGCGGCGGCTACGAATGCGTTTGTTGGCCGTGAGGCGGAGGTGGTGGAGCTACAGCGTTTGCTGGCGGATGATACGGTGCGTTTTATTACCTTGCATGGGGAGGGGGGGATTGGCAAGACGCGGCTGGCGCGGACGGTAGGGGCATTGGTGCAAGAGACGTTTGCCGATGGTGCTGCTTTTGTGTCGCTTGTTGAGGCAAGCCGGGCGGATGACATTCCTGATCTGTTTCTTAAATCGCTACAGGTCCGCCCAATGGAACAATATGAGCCACTGGCGCAACTGCGTGACTATCTGCGAGAGCGGGAGCTGCTGCTCATTGTTGATAATCTGGAGCATTTGTTGCAGGAGGCGGAAACGGCCGTTTTGCTGCTCAATCTGCTGGCGGCCGCCCCACGACTCAAGCTGCTGGTGACGTCGCGGCAGCAGGTGTGGGTGCAGGCAGAGACGGTGGTGCGTTTAGAGGGTTTGCCGGTTCCCAAGTTTTCAGCTAATGGTACGTGGCGGTCTGTGGCGGCGGTGCAGCTTTTTGTGGCGCGGATGCAGCAGTTGAACCCGCGCTTTGATCCGTCTGACAAGCGTGAGGCAATTATCCGTATTTGTTGTGCAGTGCAGGGGCTGCCGCTGGGTATTGAGCTGGCAGCGGCGGAAAGCCATTTGCGCTCCTGCGAAGTGGTGGCGCAGGCGTTGCGTGATGATCTGGCATTGGAAACGCGGATGCGTGACGTGCCGCAGCGCCAGGCAAGCCTGCAAAATGTGTTTGATTCTTCGTGGCGGCTGCTACAGCCCGAATTGCGGCTACTGGCGGCACGGTGTGGCATCATGCGCGGCGACTTTTCGGCGGAAGCGTTTATGGCGGTGACAGGAGGTCGCCGTGACCAGTTGCAAACATTGGTTGATCACGCAATCGTACGGCGGGTGGAGGCGGATCGGTATGATATGCACGAGGTGGTGCGTCATTTTGCGCTGGAGCGGCTGGAAACGGCCGATCTCGTCACGGCACGCAGTCGCCATAGCACCTATTTCATGCAGTTGGTGGCGCGGCAGGAGGAGGCGTTGATCACGGATATGGAAACGGCCGTTACGACGATTCGGCGTGACTGGCAGCACATTGATGTCGCCTGGAACCATGCCGTAGAAAACGCGACTGTTGAACTATTCGACGCTGCCGTCACAGCGTTGTGTACCTACTGGATCTACATGGGACATTTCAGCACGACGCTGGCAAAGCTGGAAGCGGCTCGAAACTGTCTCGCCAATATCCCCGACCCCCATCCTCGACTGACGGCGGCTCGTGCCAAAGTCATGGGTGCGCTGATCTGGATCGCTTTCACCTCAGGTGAGATTAAGAAAGCAATCGATCTGGCACAGCGTGTTCTCCACGAGGCGCAGCAAGATGCCGATGAGCCATTTCCGATTATTGCCGCAACCTGTACGCTGGGGTCGGCACAGATGTTACGCGGGCACCTGGCAAACGCCGAACGACTGGCAACACAAGGGTATGAGCTGGCTACAGAACACAGGATGACGATTTGGCAAGTCGTGGCAATTTTTCTGATGATCATGCTGTTAAGCTACCAAGGGCGACTGGCAGAGTGTGAAGTGTGGGCACAGCGAGCGGTTGACTGCACGGCGCACAATCGTTTCTTACAAATGATCAACGTAGCCCTTTGGAATTTTCAGATATGGAAGTTATCAACTCATCTGGCACAGGCTGAGGAAACGCGCCGCGTGCTGCGCAGGCTAGGTCAATACACCTGCATTGATGGGACTTTCATTGGAATCCTGCTCACTTCTTACCGGTGCGGTGATTTCGAGCAAGTTATTGAAGTGTACAACGCAGCGCGGCGTGATGTGTCGCTGGACGACCGGCAACTCATCCGGCACGGTGGTTACTATGTGCTGGCGAATACAGAGCGTCGGCGCGGCAATCTCGAGGCCGCGCTTCGCTATGGGCAACTGGCCGTTGAACACACCGCCAATCTTGCACCAGCGGGTTCTTATTACTTCTGGGCGTGCGATGCGCTGGGGCTGGCGTTGTGTGCAGTGGGGCAGCCTGTTGAGGCGCAAAACCTGTTGCTTGTGGCGTTAGATCATGTCCACGCCAGCGAGTTGGCAGACAGTTGGCATATCGTGATTGAGGGCAGCCTGGCACATAGTTATGCCGTGGCTGGCGATTGGCAGAGTGCGTATGACAACGCCGCCAAGCTGGTTGACCGGCTGTTAGCAGCCGATGTGGCTACAGCCCATCTGGAGCAGACGTGGTTTTGCTATGAGATTTTGGCGCGGGGTGGGCATCCGCGTGCGGCTGAGTTGCTGGCGCATATGCAGTCTGTGGTGTGGCAGCGTGCGGAGCTGCTTGAACCCCGGCATCGCTATACGTTTCTCAACAATTTTCCTGAGCATCGGGCAATTATGGCACGGGCAGGGTTGGGTGTGGTATAGACCGTGTAATAAAGAAGAAACCCGAGTTAGAGGGGTTGAGACTCTAACTCGGGTTTCTGCGCGACTGGCAACAAAAAAGTAAGGATATTCTCCGTTACCTTAAGTTATTTGAACCAAAAGTTCCTGCTTGCCACCTTTATCATAGTGGAGAATGGTGGCTAAAACGTGCGAATTTTTATAAAAAGCCAGCCCGAATCATTCAGTTTGAATGTTTTCCTTATTATTGCCAACAAAGCGGTACCCGTGCCCGTGTACAGTTTGTAAATATTTTGGGTGCCGGGCATTTTCTTCAATTTTTTGGCGCAGGCGGGAAATATAAGGGCGGACGACATTTTCGGCCTCGCTGCTGTTGCTGGCATCATAGCCAAAGGTACGCTGGACAATTTGGGAGCAGCTCAGGATGCGGTTGGCATGGTGCATGAGGGTGTAAAGAACGGCCGTTTCTCCGCGTGAAAGCCTAATTGGTTCATGAGGTTTGTCGGTAAATATGAGCAGCCGATGGCTTTTGTTAAGCGTCAACGGATACACCAAAATCTCATCCAACCGAGCCGAAGCGTGAGAAACCTGTTCAATTCTACCCAACTCCTTGCCAGTTGGTTGGGGTATTTGGTTGATGGTACTGCTCAGTTGATCAAGCAACGCTTGCTGCTTGTCACTCCAGCTTTGTTCCGCTGCTGCCCGGCTAATAGCCGCCACTAGCGCAAGCAAATCAACTGGCTTCACAAAATAGTCAGCCACGTTGGCCTTAATCGAGGCAATAGCATTATCAACGGTTGGATTACCCGTTAGAACAATAATTTGCAAATTTGGCTGAATTTGACACGCTTGGCGCATGGTTTCTACGCCATCCATGTGTGGCATGTGCATGTCCAGAATCATCACAGAAAAAGGTTGCTGCCGCAGATGTGCCAGCGCACTATCTCCGTCCTTAGCATCAACAGCCTCAAAACCGGCTTTTTGCATGGCTTTGCATAGCATTTGGCGTGTACGCACGTCATCGTCGGCAATGAGTATTTTCACAGTTTGTTTGCCCTCACAAGTTAAAGATTTTGGGCAGGCAGGCACCTTTATAGGTTCAAAGTACTATTGTATGATAGCACATCTCACTGGTTCTTCAAAAAGGGTGCCAGGCACATTTGCTGTGGGGCATAGGCCAATGCCAGGAATAAACCATCCAAATAGAACGACGTTTTTGGTTTTGACTTGCGGCTTTTTCATCTTGTACAGGATTATTATTTTGCTGAAAAAGCCTAACCTGGACAAGCCAGAAGCAAAAAGGTAAACACGGATAGGCAAAACGCTGACTTTCAAAAGACCCCTATCTGTGTGCTTTCCATCTGTGTTTACAATATTTTCTTGTTTGTTATACAAGAATTTGACTGATGGGGTACTAAATGAAAACATCGCAGGTTTGGCCTGCGATGTTTTCCAAATCATGTGTGAATGAGAGCGATTTTGTGAAAAAAGAGATGAAAGGGAGAAAGGTTAGTCAGAGCGACGATAAATAAGAATGGTGAGGACGGTTAGCAAACCGAAGGTCATGAGCGTGCTCATGAGCAGTGCGTATAGTCCGCTGCCAGATGAACCGGATTGGGCTTGTGCGGGTGCAGCCAGCACAAGCGAGGTGCTGATTACAATGAGCAACAGGCTTGTTGCAATGGACAAAGATGTCTTAAACATGATATAACTCCTTCATATATGAACCAAACAAATAATTGATACTCGGAATTATCAGTACCAAAGTACTACTATAGTACCATAGTACTATAAAAAGATTGTTAAATCAAGTCCTTATTTGGAAAATGGCATTAGAAGAAACTGAGAATGAAACGCGCTCTCTTTTGTGGCTTTTGCAAGAATGGCAAACGGCCGTTTCTCCACACCACCCCCAGCCTCCCCATTACACCGGCCCCGACGTAACGATTTGCAAATTTGTTGAAGATAGCCGCCAGGCAGAGCCAGGTGCCGCTTTTGTGGCGCGGGTGCGCGTGGGCAGCGACGGCCATCCCTACATTGGGCAGGCTGTGGCGCGGGGAGCGAGTTTGGTTATTGCCCAACGGCCGTTAACCGACTTCAACCTGACCTTGCCCGACAATGTTGGTTATTTGCACGTGCCTGACACCGCCGAAGCGCTGGCGTGGCTGGCGGCAGCCTGGCATGGCTTCCCCAGCCGCCTGCTTGCCATGATTGGCATTACCGGCACCGATGGCAAAACGTCAACGGCCAACATTTTGTATGAGATTTTGCGGGCGGCCGGCATCAAGGCCGGGCTGCTGAGTACGGTGCGGGCTGTGGTGGGTGCTACCGAGGAGCCGCTGGCGCTGCACGTCACCACCCCCGAAGCCCCGGTGGTGCAGGCGTATCTGCGGCGTATGGTGAATGCGGGGCTGACGCACTGCATTCTGGAATCTACGTCTCATGGGTTGGCACAGCAGCGGGTGGGGGCCATTGAGTTTGACGTGGCGGCGGTGACAAACATTACCCATGAGCATCTGGATTACCACGGCAGCTATGAGGCGTATTTTGCGGCCAAGGCGCGGCTGTTTGAGGCACTAACGGCGGCGTGGTCGGTAAAGGAAATGGGGGGAAAAACGGCCGTTCTCAACCGCGATGACCAAGCGTATGAGCAATTGGCTGTCATGCCTGTGCCGCACCAGATCAGTTATGGGCTGTATCGGCCGGCCGACATCACCGCCACCAACATTCATTACGCCGCCGCCGCCACCCGCTTTAACCTGCATCTGCCGCATCATGAGCCGCTGCCCGTCGCTTCCCATCTGTTAGGCGAATTCAATGTCTACAACATGCTGGCCGCAGCGGGCGTGGCGCAGAGTTTGGCGGTGCCGGCCGAAGCCATTGTGGAGGGGTTGGGGGCGGTGGCGGGCATAAACGGCCGTATGGAGCGCATTGATGCCGGTCAACCCTTCCTGGTTGTGGTAGATTTTGCCCACACGCCCAACTCGCTAGAGAAGGTGATTGGGGTGGCGCGGGCGATGCTGCCGGAGGGAAAAAACGGCCGTGTGATCACCGTTTTTGGCAGTGCCGGCAAACGCGACGTTGCCAAACGCCGCCTGATGGCCGCTGCCTCCGCTCGCCATGCTGACCTTACCATTCTGACCGCCGAAGACCCGCGCACCGAATCGCTGGCCGACATTTTGGCAATGATGGCCGCCGCTTGTGAAGCCGAAGGGGGGTGTGAAGGAGAGACTTTTTGGCGCGTGCCGGATCGTGGTCGCGCTATCTATTTCGCCCTCACCCTGGCGCAGCCTGATGACATTGTGCTGGTTTGTGGCAAAGGCCACGAGCAATCCATGTGTTTTGGTACCGTCGAGCATCCCTGGGATGACCGCCACGCCACCCGCACCGCCCTCACCGCCTGGCTGCGCGGTGAGCCAATGCCCGATCTTGGTTTACCAACCTTTGTGTAACAAATCGTAGCCGAGGTTTCCAAACCTCGCTTAACCTGGGAGACGACACTATCTGAACCGACTATCACGAATGCAAATCAAAGATTTCGCAGATTTCACAGGTTCATCCGTGTTCATTCGTGTTCGTCCGCGTCCTATTTTTAGAGGAGATAGCCATGTTAGCCAAAACCATTAGCCGAATTCGCCGTAATCACGGGCTGGAACATGCCACCATTCACGTGTTAAGTGAAAAGCAGAAAAACTTTAGCGCTCAGGGGAACTCCGATCATCGTGGGTTTCATCTCAACATCTATGGTGATGTCAGTGAAGAAGCGGTGATGAATGCCGTTGAAGAGGCGTTTACCCGTATGAAGCGGGGGGAACACCAGCTTGCCGTGCATCCCAATTGCGGCACGGTGCTGCTCACCACTGCCACGATGGCGGCTCTGGCGGCACAGGCTGCGTTCACTGTGGAACAAAAGCGGCGGCAATCCCCCACCATGACGCTGCCCGTTTTGCTCAACGCTTTGCCGTCGGCCGTGTTGTCCGTGGTTGTCGCTCTCATCGTTTCGCGGCCGCTGGGCATCCATTTGCAGGCGCAGTACACCACCGAAGGGGATTTGGGCGATATGGAGCTGATGAGCATCCGCCGTATCTCGCCCTCGCCTGTGACTCGGCTTTTCCAACTATTACTCACCGGGGGTGCCAAACAGCTTAAGGCGACTGCTTACAAAATCGAAACGCGCAATTAGCCTGTCTTGCCAATCGAGTGTGTTTTGGTAGAAACGGCCGTTTCGTAATGATGGGGTGAGCCGACCAGCATCGTCGTCATATTGGCTCTGCGATACAGTTTTGCTGCAACTCTTGCAAATTGGTTGTGGGAATAGGGCGTTTCCTGGGCAGGCAGGGCGTTTTTGGTCACAAACGGCCGTTTGCGCTACAGTTTGCCCCTATGGAACACCTGTTTATAGACGGACTACCCCCCTCGGTGGGCAAGGGAACCCTGCTGCGGCTGCTGATTGAAGACGGTGGGTTGAGCAAACACCGCGTGGGCAGAATTATCCTCAGCGGCGGCATCGCCACCGTGGAAGTGGCCGACGGCTGGGCGGCGCGGCTGGTGCGGGTGATGGACGGAATGCAGGTGGAGACGCGCCGCATTCGCGTTTGGCAGCAGCCGCAAACGGGCAGAAACCCCCATTTTGACCAGTTGCTGCGCTGGCTGGCACTGGAAGCGGAGGCTGAACGGCAGCAGCAAGCGGCCGACGACGATGCCAGCCTGACGCGGCTGGTGATTCGTGGTGAGGAAATGGGGCTGGGGGAGCGGGTGCTGGTGCAGCTTGCCCCGCGCAACGAGCAGGCGCATTTGCCCGCCACGCGGCTGTCGGTGGGGTCGCCCGTCATTTTGCGCGAGGAAGAGGGTACGGAGTCGTGGCGTGGGGTGGTGAGCCGGTTGGGGCGGCAGCGGCTGGAGGTGGCGTTAAATGAGTTGCCAGAAACGGCCGTTTCCACCTTTCGCCTCGATTTGGCCCACGACGAAGTGGCGCGGCAGCGGATGCAGCGGGCATTGGCGCGGGTGGCGGCGGCCGCGCAGGGCAGCCAAACGGCCGTTTTGCGTGACGTGATTTTGGGAATGCGGCCGGCTGAATTTACCCCCAACCGCGTGCCGCCCCAGCTTCATCCGCTGGCCGAGCGGTTGAATGAATCGCAAAAAACGGCCGTTGTCCACGCCCTCGCCGCCGAACACCTTGTCATCATCCACGGCCCCCCCGGAACCGGCAAAACCACCACCGTCGCCGCCCTCATTGCCACCGCCGTGCAGCGCGGCGACACGGTGCTGGCCTGCGCCCCCAGCAATTTGGCCGTGGACAATTTGGCCGAACGGCTGGCAGCGGCGGGCGTGCCGCTGGTGCGGCTGGGGCATCCGGTGCGGGTGCTGCCCGAACTGCAAGCCTATACCCTTGATGCGCTGGTGGAGCAGCACGACAATTATCGGCAGGCAAAAAAGCTGCGTAAAGAGGCGTTTGGGCTGCAAAACCAGGCGGGAAAATTCCGCCGGGCGCGGCCAGAACGGGGAGCAAAAGAGGCGATGCGCGAGGAAGCGCGGGTGATGCTGGATGAGGCGCGGCAGCTTGAGGCGCAGGCGGTGGAGCGGGTGCTGGATGGCGCGGCGGTGGTTTTGTCCACGCTGACAGCATTGGACAGCAGCCTGTTGGGGCAGCGTCGCTTTGATTTGGGGGTGATTGACGAGGCGGGGCAGAGTGTGGAGCCTGCCAGTTGGGTGCCGCTGCCCCGCGTGGATCGGCTGGTGCTGGCCGGGGATCACCAACAGCTACCGCCCACCATTTTGTCACAGCGGGCGCAGGCGGAGGGGTTTGGCATCAGCTTGCTGGAACATCTGATGCGGCGAGATGGGGCGGCACTGGCGCGGCGGCTGGATGTGCAGTACCGCATGAATGAGCAGATTATGGGGTTTAGTGCGGCAGAATTTTATGAGGGGACGCTGGTGGCGGCAACGGCCGTTTCTCATCACCTGCTGGCTGATTTGCCGGGGGTGGTGGGGACGGAATTGACGGAAACGGCCGTTTTGTTTATTGACACTGCCGGAGCCAGCTATGACGAAGAGCAGCCCCGCGACAGTGCCAGCCGCCGCAACCCACAGGAGGCGACCCTGGCGGCGCAAAAGGTGACGGCGTTAATGGCGGCAGGGGTGTCGGCCGGCGATATAGCCGTTATTGCTCCCTACTCGGCGCAGGTGGAGCTTTTGCGCGAATTGTTGCCCGAAGCCGTGGAAGTGGGTTCGGTGGATGGCTTTCAGGGGCGAGAAAAAGAGGCGGTTGTGATCTCGCTGGTGCGTTCCAATGAAACGGGCGACGTGGGCTTTTTGGCCGAAACCCGCCGTATGAACGTTGCCCTAACCCGCGCGCGGCGGTTGCTGCTGATCATTGGCGACAGCGGGACGATTACGGCAGATCCATTTTACGGCCGTTTGTTGGACTATTTTGACCAAATTAGGGCGTACCATTCGGTTTGGGAGTGAGAATGGTGGCCGACGGCAGGTTATTTCGGAATGGAAATTAAATAACTGGCCCATTTTAGAAGTTCAACTTCTCAGAATAAGTTCAACTTCTTCTGAGAAGTTGAACTTATTGCGTAACTTATTTAATCCGCGTTCCTTATTTGGGGTGTATGTGAATGATGGCGCATGTAGAGACGCAACATTTTGCGTCTCTATGCTTTTATCCGCGTCCCGTCAACAAAGGAGTTTTTCATGAAAAACCGCAACATTGTCTATTCCACCGATTCCGCCTTTCAAAAGCGGTGCCAGCGGTGCGGCAGTTATCCTTGCCGCTGCCCCAAGCCCAAAAGCTTACCGCCGGCCGAGCAGACGGCGCATATTCGCCGCGAGAAAAAGGGGCGCGGCGGCAAAACGGTGATAGTGATTTCCAATTTGCAGCTTACGCCGGAGGATATGAAGGCATTGGCAAAGACGTTGAAGCAGGCGTGTGGCGTGGGTGGGGTGGTTAAGCCCGATGGCATGGAAATTCAGGGGGAGAACCGGGATCAGGTGGCGGAGAAATTGCAGCAGTTGGGCTACCAGACAAAGTTTATTGGGGGGTAGGTATGATGCAACGACGAACGGAAAGATTGCTGCTGCGGGATTTTGTGGCGGAGGATTGGACGGCCGTTTATGCCTACCAAACCCACCCCGACTATCTGCGCTTTTACCATTGGGATCACCGCCTGCCCGACGAGGTGGAAGAGTTTGTTCGCATGTTTATCCGGCGGCAAAAAACGAAGCCCCGTATCCATTTCCAGCTTGCCATTGTGCTGCCCGAAAGTGGGCAACTCATTGGCAACTGCGGTATTCGGCAGCGGCATGTGGAATCATACGAGGCGGAAATTGGCTATGAGCTAGATCCGGCCTGTTGGGGTCAGGGATATGCCACCGAGGCGGCGTGGGAAATGGTGCATTTTGGCTTCACTGAGCTAAAGTTGCATCGCATTACCGCCACCTGCATTGCCGAAAATGAAGCGTCGGTGCGGGTGCTGCGGAAGCTGGGGATGCAGCAGGAGGGACGGCTGCGGGAGAAGGAGTGGTTTAAGGGGCGGTGGTGGGATGTGTTGTTGTTTAGTGTGTTACGGTGGGAGTGGGATGGTAATCGGTAAACAGTAAACAGTAAACAGTGGGGTAACTGATTACCGATTACCGATTACCGAAAAGGTGGAGAAGATGATTCATATTGAGGCAGAGCGGTTGACAAACCTGGTTCAGGCCATCTTTATGGCGGCGGGGGCGACGGAGGCGAATGCAATTCGCGTAGCCAATTCGCTGGTAGCGGCCAATTTGACGGGGCATGATTCACACGGGGTGATTCGCACGGTGCAATATGTGGCGGCGATTGAGGTGGGGCGGATTGACCCGCAGGCCACGCCGGTGGTAGCGGAGGAGATGGGGGCGATTAGTAAGGTGGATGCGCGGGGTGGCTTTGGGCAGGTGGGGGCTGAATTTGCCATGCAGGTGAGCATTGCCAAGGCGAAAACGCACGGGGTGGCGGCGACAACGCTCCACAACAGCGACCACATTGGCCGGGTGGGGGAGTGGGTGGCAATGGCGGCGGAGGCGAATTTGATTGGGCTGGCGTTTTGCAATGGGGCGGGGCCGGGTGGGCTGGTGACACCGTATGGGGGGATGGAGCGGAAGTTGGGGACAAACCCGTTTGCGGCGGCAGTGCCGATTAACGGCCGTTCGCCCTTCATCCTCGATTTTGCCACCAGCGTGCTGGCCGAAGGCAAGGTGCGCGTGGCGCGGAATGCCGGCAAGCCGCTGGCCGAGGGGGTCATTTTGGACAAGGCGGGGCATCCCAGCACCAATCCCCACGATTTGTACGAGGGCGGGATGCTGCTGCCGGCCGGACTGTATAAAGGATACGGCCTGTCGCTGTTGATCGAACTGCTGGGTGGGGTGCTAACGGGCATGGGCAATCCGGCTCTGCCAGAGTATGACCGGTTTTACAATGGGGTGCTGTTTATCGTGCTTGCTATTGAGCCGTTCCGCCCGCTGGCCGATTTTCTGCTGGATGCGGGGCGGCTGGCCGAGGCGGTGACGGCCACGAAGCCGGCGCCGGGCAGCCATGGGGTGCTGCTGCCGGGTGAGCCGGAGGAGCAAACGGCCTTTATGCGCTGCCGGGACGGGATTCCGTTGGATGAGACGACGTGGGGGGAATTAACGGCCGTTGGTGAGCGGTTGGGGGTAGGTATGTAGCTAAAAGCATTTATTTGTTTATGCGAGATTAGAGATTGGAGATTGCCCAATTTCTAATCTCCAATCTGGCAAAGCTTTGAGCCATGGCATAAATTTGACAACGGCCGTTTCTTTTCCTAAAATTTACCGTGAACGTTCACGTGAATAAAAACGGAGATGAGACGGCGATGAAACAAGTAACCATTAACGATGTTGCCAAAGCGGCTGGGGTTTCACGCCAAACCGTTTCTCGCGCCATGAACGACAAGGGGGAGATTAGTGAAGAGACCAAGGAGAGGGTATTAACGGCCGTTAGGGAACTCGGCTATCGCCCCAACCGCATGGCTCAAAGCATGGTCACCCGGCGCACCGGCACCGTTGGCCTTGTCTTCTCTGACATTCTCAACCCCTTTTTCCCCGAAGTTGCCAGAGGCGTGCAAGATGTTGCCCGCGAACAAGAATACAACGTCTTTTTGTGCAACACGGATGATGACCCCAAGGTTGAAACCCAAATTCTTCAATCCCTGGTGGCGCAAGGGGTGGATGGCATCATCATTTTGGGAAGCTGTTTGGGAGCTAAAGCACTGCTGGAGTTTGCCGATACCTACCATCCCATTATCATGACCAACCGCTTTGTCAACCACCCCAACATCAACCAACTTATTGTTGACAATATACGGGGTGGGGCATTGGCTGCCGAGCATTTTATCCAGCAAGGACATACGCAGGTTGGTATTATCACCAATGAGAATATTTCCTACAGCCGGGTGCGGCGTGTGCAAGGCTTTTTCAATACGCTGCTGCAACATAACCTTCCCTGCGACGAAAGCGTCATTGCCACAGGCGCCCCAACATTGGCTGGCGGTTACGCAGCTGCCAAGCATTTGCTGACCCACCAACCGCAGTTAACGGCTCTTTTTGCCTATAACGATCTGATGGCGTTAGGGGCAATGCGAGCCTGCCGTGACATGGGGTTAGATATACCCGAACATGTTTCTATTATTGGCTTTGACGATATTCACCTGACTTCGATTGTGTCACCGTCGTTAAGCAGCGTTCGCGTTGACAAATATATGATCGGTACCAAGGCGATGACGCGCTTGTTGGAAATGGTGGCACGGCCTGATACCATATTCCCGTGGCAGGAAATGCCGGTGGAGTTGGTTTTACGCGAATCTACTTGCCTGACCTTTTCATGAAAATATTGACAATTATGCGCGAACTGGTAAAATGCCAATCGTCCTGCCGAAGTGGCGAAACTGGCAGACGCGCTACGTTCAGGGCGTAGTGGGGGTTCCTCCGTGTGGGTTCGAATCCCACCTTCGGCACCAGCACCTGCAAAAAGCAGGTATCCAATTTGATGGTTAGATAGAAATATTTAGCTGTCGGGATAAATCAGAAAAGAGCTACTCAACTTTTACCAGGTGAGTGGCTCTTTTTTTTATCTGTAAATACGGGAGATTGGCATGATACATACACCTTTATGCGATATTCTGGGGATTGACCACCCTGTTTTGAATGCCCCAATGAGTGGTACAGCAACGGCTACGCTGGCTGCGGCCGTTTCAAATGCGGGTGGCCTGGGTATGATTGGTGGCAGCGGTGGTGGGCCGGATTGGTTACGTATGCAGATTCGTGCTGCTCGGTTCAAGACCGGCCGGCCGTTTGGGGTTGGCTTCATTTCATCATTCCCAAATGTGGATGATCTTGTACAGGTTGCCCTTAATGAGCAGGTAGCCGTGATTAACCATTCTTTTGCCGATCCCACACCCTATGTGGCGGCAGCAAAGGCGCAGGGGACGCTGATCTTTGCTCAGGTGCAAAGCCTAGCACAGGCGCAGCGTGCGGCCAAAGCGGGTGTGGATGCCATCATTGCTCAGGGAACTGAAGCGGGCGGCCACACGGGTATGGCTGGCACGTTGGCTCTGCTGCCGGCAGTGGTGGACAGCGTGGGCGGCATCCCCGTGCTGGCAGCGGGTGGTATTGCTGATGGTCGGGGTTTGGCCGCAGTCTTGATGCTGGGCGCAGCGGGTGTTTCCTTGGGAACGCGCTTTGTTGCCAGTGACGAATGGGGTGGTGGTGCCTGGGAGCAGCAAGCTGTCCTGGCTGCCAATACCGATGACACAATCCGTACTTCAGTTTATGACCAGGTGCGTGGTGCTGTGTTCCCTGCAGGTATTGCTGACCGTGTGCTGCGCAATCGTTTTAACACCACTTGGGATGGTCGCACGGCAGAGATCGGTGAACAACGGACTGCGTTGCAGCGTGAATTGGAAACAGGGGCCAAAGCGCATGATAAAGATGTGGTGGATATAAGCGCGGGTTTGGCAGTTGGGCTGGTTCGTTCGCAGGAACCGGCTGGCCTCATTGTCCAACGTATTGTAGCTGAGGCAGAGCAGTTGTTGCGGCAACGATCTGCTGCATTGGTGCGCTCAGGATGATCTTTCCGGGTTTGGAGTACACGCTTTTTGTCGCCCGTGTGTTTAATGGTGTGTTTGTCGATGGCTGTCGAGAATAACGGCCGTTTTCTCCCAAAATACCCCCTCTTACAATTTGAGAAAATTGGTACAAACGGTATAATTGCACCAGAAAGTTTGTTAAGTTTATACCCTGAGGAATACGCATATGCTTGTCTTTGTAATCGCGGTGATGGTTGTGATGCTCCCAATCTTGTTGGGGGCGCTGCTTTGGGCTGGCGTTGGTCGCCTGGACACAGTGATCACGGACACAAAAGCCGCTATCGAGGAAGAAGAGAAAGCTTATAACAAAGCATTGACCATGGGCTATAAAGTCCGTGTCAAGGATGATGCGGAAGCGCAATATGAGCAGGTTCGGCTGGAAGCTGCCAAGCGGGCGGCGGCACAGCCACGTGGGGCGAATGTTAGTATCGGCCATTTGGGTGAATCTAACCTGCGCACTGCCAGCAAAAACCTGTCTAATGACCCGATTACAGCGTTTAAGATTGCCCGTTACCACGGTTGGGATGGCGCACGTGCTGGCATTCCGGCTGGTGGCGTTCCGGCGGCAGGGGCAGTCCCGGCTGCGGCGGCTGTGGCTGCGCCTGCTGCCCAGGGCAAGCTGGTGCTGGTGGCAGGCAAGGATTATCCTGTGCAGCCTATTACGGCCGATATGTCTGGTGCTGATAAGCGGAAGGCGCGGATTGCAAATGCGAAAGCTAAATCGGCAGCTTATAAGGCAGCCAAGTCGGCGGGGGTTCAAGGTGCGCCGGTTGCGGCAGCACCTGTGGCTGCTGCCCCGGCAGCGGCTCCTGTGGCAGCTCCGGTTGTTTCTGTGGCGGTTGAACCACCGAAGCTAATAGAAATTACGGACAGCATGTCGCCTGATGAGGTTCGGAAGGCACGGATTGCGAACTCGAAGGCGCAGTCGGCCTATAACAAAGCACTGAAGGCAGCGGGAGTTGACCCGAATGCTGTGGGCGAAACGGCCGTTCCTGCTGCGGCTCCACCCGCTGAAGCGGCGGCTCCTGCGCCAGCGGCAGCACCAACAGCGGTGGGGATTGAACCACCGGCGTTGATTGAAATTACGGACAGCATGTCTTCCGATGAGGTACGCCGGGCACGGATTGCTAATTCAAAGGCACAGTCAGCCTATAACAAAGCACTGAAGGCGGCGGGGATTGACCCGGCTTCGCTGAAATAGCGGTGTCTTGCCTTGATTGAGAGAAAAGAACGGCCGTTTTCACAAACGGCCGTTTTTGTTTTCTAAATTTGCGAGAGCAAAATCTGATTACCGGCGGGGTCGGCTAGCCGAATACCTTCGTCGCTTTGTTGGTGGGGGTAGCTGGTGCGGGCTAACTGGTGGCAAATGTGGTCAAAAACGGCCGTTTCCCGGATCCGCAGCTCATACCACTCCAACCGTGCCATAGTTGCCAACGCTTGTGGTGCCCCCTCACCCGCCCACGTGTTTGTCCCCAAATGGTGGTGATACCCCTCATACGAGAAAAAACTCGCCTGTGCCCCATACCGGGCAATTCTGTCCAGACCTAACAGTTGGTTGTAAAATAATTCTGTGTGGGGAATGCTGGCAACATGCAGATGGATATGCCCCATAATCGTGTCCGGGTGCAGCCCCGTCCAGCTTGCCTCGCTGTCGTCCAATTCTCCCATCACGCCTTCGGCATCAAACGGCGTCGTATTGAGCAGCAAATTGCCACCGGGATACTCCCATTCACTACGCGGACGATCCCGGTAAATCTCGATGCCGTGGCCGTCAGGGTCGCTTAAATACAGTGCCTCGCTAACGGCATGGTCAGATGCGCCGCCGATGGGCGTGTTGCTGGCCTGCAAATGCTGGATAGTCCGGGCTAACTCTCGGCGTGACGGCAGCAGCAAGGCAAAATGATACAATCCAGCAACGCCACGCGCTGGCCGCGCCCCTGGCTTTTCCTGCAAAATCAGCAAATCGTCGCCCCCAACGCCTAAATAGGCGGTGCCATTGTCGCGTTTGTGCAACTTTAGGCCAATGCCGCGTTGATAATAGTCGAGGGAACGACTCAGGTCGGCCACGCTAAGGACAACGCGGCCAATGGTACTAGGTAAGGATTGGGTACTCATGTTTGTTTTACTGTGCCGTCACGGCTAACTCTCTGTGGATTATGCTGCTTCCGTGGCTGCCTGTTGAACCAGTTCAAGCTCAATATTGATCGTTACTTCATCACCAACCAAAACGCCACCTGTTTCCAGAGCCTGGTTCCAGGTTAGACCAAAATCTTTGCGGTTGATTTTGGCCGTGGCGGAGAAACCAACGCTGGTGGTTCCCCAAGGGCTTTGGGCTTTGCCTTCAAAGGTTACATCCAGAGCCACTTCCTGGGTTACGTCACGGATAGTGAGGTTGCCAATGAGTTTGCCTTTATTTTCGGCCGTTTGCTCAACCCGCGTGCTTTTGAAAGTAATAGCTGGATATAGTTCGCTGTTGAAGAAATCAGGCGAGCGCAGATGGCCGTCACGCTGCCCTTCACGGGTGTTAATGCTGTTGGTATCAATGGTGATGTCAGCTGTGGTGTTAGTAGGGTTAGCTTCATCATAAGATACAGTACCACTAAAAGTTTCAAAGCGACCGCGCACTTTGGAAATCATCATGTGGCGAACGGTGAACTGAATATCTGAATGGGCACTATCAATTTGCCAAGACATTTTGTTATAATCTCCTTACACATTTGCTAAATGGAAGTGGACTTGAGTCCGTTTTTCTGCTAGAATAATAGCGGACTTGAGTCCGCTTGTCAAGGGTTTGGACAGAGACTGTCCATTTGGACAGGAGTGAGAGCATGAGCAACCAGAACAACATCATTTTGGGCAAATTGGAAGTGGCAGGCAGTGCGGCATCCAAAGGGGAGCGATGTGATGCAGCGGCTAATCGCAAGCTGATTTTGGCAACGGCCGAAAAATTATTTGCGCAGCATGGCGTAGAAAACGTCAATATGGCGCAAATTGCCCAGGAGGCGCAGGTAGGTAAGGGCACCATCTACCGCCGCTTTGCCAACAAGGCCGACCTCTGTTTGGCGCTGATGGACAGCCAGATGGCCGATTTTCAAAATGTGATGCTGGAGCGAATGCGCAAGATGACGGCCGAAAACGTGACACCATTGGAACAGCTTGATCAGTTTCTGGATGCCCTTGTCTATTTTATTGAAGACCATGCACCGCTGCTGTGTGAGGTGCAGCGTGAAGGATTGCTCGGCACTTATGATCTGCAAGTGCCTCATTTTTGGCTGCACATGACCACAAGCGGTCTGCTGCGCCAGGCAATTGAGGTGGGGGAATTGGCGCCTCAATTGGATGTGGAATACATTGCTGATGCCTTGTTGGCATCCTTGCGAGCCAATGTGTTTCGCTTTCAGCGGCAGGTACGCGGCTTCTCGCTGGAGCGGATTAGCGCCGGGCTGCGGACGCTGGTAGCGGGATTGCGTTTTAGCGAAGTGGAATAGATGAGGATTTTGTGGACGGCTGATGGACGACCGATGATGGACATTCTGTTCATCTTTGTCACTATTCAGGTGTCATTCCCGCAAAAGCGGGAATCCATGCCTGGGCTGATGATATTTAGTGGGGCAATCCGCCGATGTATACCCGCCTACACGGGTATGACACCTGGATGGGTACGGTTTTTTTATGACAACACCTATTTTGCGGGATTTTCCGCACAGTTTTGACAGTGAACGACTGACGATTCGCTGCCCGCTGCCGGGGGATGGCGCGGCTTTGCTGGAGGCGATTGTGGAGTCGCAGACGGAATTGGCTCCGTGGCTGCCGTGGGCGGTGGGGGAGCAGAAGCTGGCGAAAGTGGAAGAGAATGTGCGCCGGGGTTATGCTCGCTTTTTGACGCGGGAAGATTTGTGGCTGATGTTGTTTTTGCGAGGAACGAATACGGTAGTGGGTGGCAGTGGGCTGCACCGAATTGATTGGGCGGTGCCGAAATTTGAGATTGGGTATTGGGTGCGAACACGGTTTGCGGGGCAGGGGTATATTAAAGAAGCAGTAACGGCCGTTTCCCATTTCGCCTTTGAGACCCTGGGTGCCAAACGGGTGGAAATTCGCTGTGATGCCAACAACGTGCGCAGTGCCGCCATTCCCCCCAAGGTGGGTTTTGCCCATGAGGCTACATTGCGCCAGGACGACCGGCACCACCTCAGCGGCGAATTGCGGGACACGATGATTTTTGCCAGGCTGGGCTGAATGCAAGAAGTTCAACTTCTTCTGAGAAGTTGAACTTCTTGCATAACCCTCGTTCCTTCAAGTTCTTGCTAACTGTGCGGGAATTTAACTTGTAGGATATTCATCTCCACTTTTACGAGCAATTAACTGCCCATTCACTATTAGCAAAACCGCAGTATGGTACGCTCCTTCCGACAAATCTTGTGGGAGGTACCATGAAAAAGTTACCTGTTTTAACCTTGGTGGGGGTGTTGTTGCTGTTAACGGCCGTTACCGCCGCCGCCGACACCCTCTATACCGTGCAAAATGGCGACACCCTGGCCGCCATTGCCCGCCGCTTCAGCAGCACCGTACAAACACTGGTGCAGCGCAACAACATTGCCAACCCTGACTTCATCTATAGTGGGCAACAGCTTGTTATCCCTGATGCCAACGGTGCGCCAACCCCGCCACCGCCTGCGCCAACGGGTGGGGAAACCCGCTACACCGTGCAGCAGGGCGACACCTTGGCTGGCATTGCTCGACGCTTTGGCACCACGGTGCTGGCGCTGGTGCAGGCCAACAACATCGGCAACCCCAATTTGATTTACGTGGGACGTGTGCTGATCATTCCCGGCAGTGTGCCAGCCCCAGCACCGCCGCCCAGCGATAACCCGCCGCCCCCGCCCCCGCCTGCGCCAACGGGGGCCAATTTGCTGCCCAACGGCTCGTTTGAGGCGGGTTGGTACAATTTGAACGGGGTGCCAGAGCTGCAACTGCCTAATCAATGGCTGTTTGAGTGGGATGAGGGGCCGACGGGTTTTGGCACGGAGCCGTGGGATGTCTATGTGCGGCCAGAGACGCGGGTGCTACCGGCGGCCTATTTGCCCCCTGGCGAACATAGCCTGTTTATTTGGGATGGCATCCAAACGGTGAAGATTTTCAAGGGACGGGGAGCGATTAGCTACCGGCTGCTGACGGATGTGGCCTTGTCGCCGGGGACGTATCGGTTGACGGTGAACTTGTTCCCGGATTTGGTAACGGCCGTTAATGGCACGACCAAAGTGTGGGCAACTGCTGATGCGGGTGAGGTGGCCTTTGTAGTGGGTGGGCAGCGGACGGCGTGGCAACAAACGGCCGTTGGTCAGCGCAACACCCTCAGCCACACCTTCACCATCAGCCAAAACCAAACCGTGCGCCTCGGTGTTGCCATTCGTGGCCGTTACGCCATCCTCAATAACGGCTGGTTTATGGACGACTGGTCTTTACGAGTAATCGGTAATCGGTAATCGGTCTTACTGGTCACTGATTACCGATTACCGATTACTGTTTACTGTTCCTGTAGCCGAAAGGTTGTCTCCCCACCGTTGAGCGCGTCAGCCACGCGCTCAACGTGCTGGGGCATACTGTTGGTGGGTTCGGCGCCGGGGGTGAAGTAGGCAAAATCGGCGGCTTCGGGGCCAGTGGTGAGTGTGCCGCCGGTGGGGTGGGCGGTGAAGGTGAAAACCATACCGGCTTCGCCATGATAGACGTTGATGACGGCCAGCTTGTCTAGCTTCACGGTGAGGCCGGTTTCTTCATGGGCTTCACGAACGGCCGTTTCCCACGGCGTTTCCATCTCTTCACTGCCGCCACCCGGCAAATTCCACACATCCTTATCTGTACGCTTCACCCAAAGCACCTGCCCCAACTCATTGCGAATGACCACAAACGCGCCCGTTTGCCAGCCTGGTGCCGGCGTGGGCGGTTCCAGCCCTTCGCGTCGCAGTTGCCAATTTTTAATTGGGTAAATAATTCGCTGCATGGCAGCCCAGCCCAGCCGCTCCTTCCACCCCGTTTGGTGTTCCAGCCACGTTGGCCCTTCCCCCTGATGGTTTAGCGCCACCTCAAGCCGTTCACGGTGCATTCGCGCCATCAGCCTGGGCAGAGTGTTGGTGGGGTAGTAGCCCACGGAAATGGCTTCATCGGTACGCTGCGGTTCGCCGCCACGTTGCAGGCAGCGAAAAATGAGGAACAGATGGCCGTTGGGAGGTTGCCGCCAATAGGTGACGGCGACCAGCCGTACTGGCATTGCCAGCACCCCTGTCTCTTCCTGTATCTCCCGCACAATGCCATCGGTGGGCAGTTCGCCGCGCTCCAGCCCGCCGCCGGGGGCGGCAAAGGTGCGGGTGTCGTCGCGCTGCATGAGCAGCACGTACCCCAAGCCATTGACCAAAACACCACTTGTTCCAATTTTCATACAGTTTGTTCCCTTATGTTGTCTGCGGGTAGTTTAGCTGAAAATTTGGCTGTGGGGGAACATTGGGGTGCATTTTTATTTTGGCAATGTTCGTTGCAATGGTATAATTAACATCTTGCGGGGATGTGGCGGAACTGGCAGACGCGCATGACTTAGAATCATGTGCCGCAAGGCGTGTGGGTTCGAGTCCCTCCATCCTCATCTATGTTGTTGGCTTTGCTGTTTAGCAAGGCCAACAACATAGATCGTTCAGTACACATTGTTGGGAGAACGGCCGTTAACAGCACTAGCGTTGCTTTAGCAACGCTTTTTTTGCGTTTTTGTAACTAAGCGCGGCACGTTAATGTGTCGCTGGATATTTGAGCCATTTAAATGAGCAAAACTATTGCGAAAGAGAGGTAATTCCTGGTGACGTTGACAATCCATAGAGAAGAGGATGAACAGCGACAACTGACGCTGAAAGTTGAAGTGGCTGAATCTCGGGTTCAGCAGGCAATGAAAGAGACGGCGCGTAAGCTGGCAAAAGATATTCGGGTTCCGGGTTTCCGCCAGGGGCGTGCCCCCTATAATGTCATTGTGCGCCGTTTTGGAGCCGACGCCGTGCGGGCAGAAGCGGTTGAAGAGCTGGTGCCGGTTATTTTTGAGGAAGTAATTGCCGAAGCGAATGTGGCGGAAGATATGTATGGGCAGCCGTCGCTGAAGCATATGGAAATCTCGCCGCTGAACCTGGAGTTTGTGATACCGCTGTCGCCCATTGTGACGCTGGGTGATTACCGGGCAATTCGCAAGGAAATTGAGCCGATTGAAATTGCAGATGCGGCGGTTGAGGAAGAGCTTGAGCGAATTCAGAACCAACACCAAAAGCTGGAGACGGTGGAACGGCCGGCCGAATTGGGTGATGTGGTGACGCTACGAGGAACGGGTGTGTTGACGCCGCAGCCGCAAGAGGAAGTGGCTGAAGAAGCTGAAGTTGTGGCTGAGGAGACAGTGGCTGAGGAGGAAGAAACGGCCGTTTCTGATGCTGAACCCACCGACGACGAGACAACCAACGATGACTTTGACGAAGATCTGGTGGATGAGGAGGACGACGAAGTCATTTTTGATGAAGTGCGGCGTGACTTTTTACTAGACAGTCAGAAGGTGTTCCCCGGTACGCCCTTTGTTGAGAATCTGGTGGGGCTGTCAGCAGGTGAAGATACAGAATTTAGCTTTGTCTTCCCGGAAGATTATGAAGAAGAATCTTTAGTGGGGCGTGAGATTACGTTCCACCTGTCGGTGATTGAGGTCAAGGATCGGGAAGTGCCGGCGATTGATGATGAGTTGGCGAAATTAAACGGCCGTTTTGAAACCCTTGATGAACTGCGCGAAGGTCTACGCAAAGATTTGCACGAACAAGCCGAGCAACAAGCTACCGATGATCTTGCCGAAGCGTTTATAGATGATTTGCTGGTTGACGCCGCCATGGTCTACCCACCCGCAGCCGTCGAACTGGAAATTGATGAATTTGTTAACAACTTCAAGCAACAAATTTCCAGAAGCGGCTGGGATTTCCAGGATTTTATGCGCTTGCAGGCTCAAACCGAAGACGACCTGCGCGAGGGCTTTCGTGAATCCGCCGACAAGCGGCTCAAGCGTCGTTTAGTGATGCGGCAAATGATTTTGGACGAAAAAATCACCATTGAGCAAGAAGATGTGGATGCTGCCCTGGAGGAACGTCTGTCTCGCTTTGGCGATAACGAAGAATTAAAGATCGGGATGCGGGAATATTTTACCCAGGGTCAAGGATTTGAGATGCTGTCAGGGCAGATTTTGAACGATAAAGTCAACGGGCGCATTCGCGCTATTGTCACCGGCACTGCACCTGATTTGGCTGTCTTGGCAGCGGCCGAAACTGTGGACGAGGATGAGGAAGAATAACGTAAATCTTATAGTTTGTGGGTAAACTTCTGGTTTAGTCACAAACAATATCAGGGGCCGTTTTTTGTTTTAACAGAAAACGGCTTCCTGCCAGAGCGCGATGTTTTCACAATATCGCCAAGGAGAACGATTATGATGCAGATTCCAACGTCGCTCGTGCCAATGGTTGTGGAGACAACAGGGCGGGGTGAACGTGCTTTTGATATCTTCTCTCTGCTCCTCCGTCAGCGGATTATCATGTTGGGAACGCCCATTAATGACCAGATTGCCAATTTGATTGTGGCGCAACTGCTCTATTTGGACGCGGAAGACCCCTCGGCTCCGATCCGCATGTATATTAATTCGCCCGGTGGGCAAGTTTATGCCGGCATGGCAATTTATGACACGATGCAGCAGGTGAGTGCGCCGGTTTCTACGGTGGCCGTTGGTTTTACAGCCAGCTTTGGCACCATTCTGCTGGCGGCTGGGCAGAAAGGCATGCGCTACGCGCTGCCCAATGCTACCATCCATATGCACCAGCCGCTGGGTGGGGCGCAAGGGCAAGCCAGCGATATTGAGATTCAGGCCAAGGAAATTCTGCGCTTACGAGCCGATCTTAATCAGATTCTAAGCCACCATACTGGACAGTCTGTAGCGACGATTGAGAAGGATACGGATCGCGATCTGTATATGTCGGCGCAGCAGGCCATGGATTATGGTTTGGTGGATCAGGTTTTGTCGAATGCCACAACGACAGCACGGCAAAATGGGACGAAATAAGCAGCGTTTATTGAAAATATGAGGAAGGGCGGCTTGTGATCAGGCCGCCTTTTTTGTTGGGGCTGGTACATTTGTCCTGACAACTGGCTTTTAAATTCACGGGGAGTTGATGTTTTGTTGAGGGTGGTTGTGGCACTATCGGGCGAAGCTCACTCTTGATTAGGCATCATCTGGTAGTGATACTTGCTTTTGTCTGGACACTCCTTATAATCCAACCATTGGTTGCCTCTGTTTGGGTGTTTGCGGGTTGGCAGATGCCTGATAGTGTGACTCTGGTGTCGCAAAAAATGAACTTTGGGACAGTGAAACAGAGGGCTTGATTTTTGGCGCGAGTGAAAGGTGTTTATGGAAAGACGAACTGTTGCGCGTCTGACGCTGTTGTTAATTAGTTTGCTGTTGAGTGCGGTTTGGGTGACTAGCACAAGGCAAGGGGGGGAAACGGCCGTTTATGCCGCCCCAGCCCAACAAACCACCCCCTCCATTCGCTTTGCCTCCTACAGATTTGGAGACAATGGCAATCCCAATTCCATTGCTTCTAACGGTGAGATCCCGGTTTTTGAAAACCAGAACGACAACGATGGTGTTGATAACGATGACCCAGAAATTGTTGTAACCGTTGAGTTGGACTCGGCACCAACCCAAAATCTGGTAGTCCATTACCGCAGCTTTGATGGAACGGCTATTGGTGGCACAGGCACGGCCGGCGATTATACAACCATTGACGCCTCCTCTCAATTAACCTTCACCCCTAACCAACTCAGCGCGACCTTTAAGATCATCATTCGTAATGACTCTCTCTACGAACCCAATCCAGATGAATTTTTCTTTGTTGAGCTAATCCTTCCAGCCGGTGTGATTGCCGGTTCTCCCACGCAGCTCAAAATCCTCATTGATGACGATGATCCCGCGCCCACTTCAACCCCCAGCGGTGCGACTTCCACGCCAACACCCGGCGTGTTTGTTGACCAATATGAGCCGAATGACAGCCTGGCCGATTCCTATACCACGGCTGCGGGCGCAACCGGTCTTTGTAATGCCACGCTCTGGCCCAGCGGAGACGTGGATTATTTCCGCTTTGTTGGCAAAAAAGATGCCCGCTACCGCGTTTTTACGCACGATTTACAGGCGGGTTTGGACACCAGATTAACCATTTATGGCCCAGATGGAAACGTTATAGGTCAAAACGATGATGCTGAAGACACGAGCCGTGCCTCTGAGGTCATTTTTACGGCACCAAAAGATGGCTTCTATTTTGCCCGCGTGGAAAATTTGGCACCGGGCGATGCCACCAACCGCACCTATTGTTTTGAGATAGATGAGCTGGATCGTCCCACGGCAACGCCATCTAACACACCTGTGGCTGGGGCTGATGATTGTGAATTTAACAGCAAGATAGAATTTGCTTGTGAGATTGGGGTTGGGCAAACTTTGAGCATGAGCTTTGTGCCAACGTTGGGCAGCAGCCAGGATACAGATATTTTTAAGCTGTGGATGAAGCCTAACATTACCTATACCTGCGAGACACTTAACCTGGCGGCCGTTACTGATACCAACATGATTTTTTTGGATCGAAATGGGAATGATTTTCAGCCGAATTTGGGGAATGACGATAAGGAGCCGGGTGATTTAGGTAGCCGTTTGTCTTATCGTTCCACTTATACAGGCTGGCTTTACATAATAGTCGGCCCCGTAAATCCCCCTGCCTACGAGGAATCCTCTAAACATACTTACGATATTACCTGTACCTCTGAAGCAGCAACGCCCACGCCGACCCCATTACCTACGAATGCGCCGGGAACGGGCAGTGGTGGCACGGGGGGGGGCTTTGTGCCAACACCCACGCCTTTTGAATTTCCTACACCGCTGCCCACGCCCACGCCCATTGATTTGTCGTTTCTGAACACGCCTACCCCAGAACCGCCGCCGGTTGTTGTGTTTGAACCGCTGCCTACATCAACTCCCATTGCTGGAGGTCAGCAGCTTGCCTCGATAAATGTGACGGTGTATTACGATGGCAATGGGAACTTTACGCCAGAGCTAAATGAAGGGGTGATGGATGTGGCGGTGGCACTTTATGACAACGCCACAGGTGGCTTGCTGGCATTTGGTTATACCAGTGAGTCGGGGATGATTCGTTTTGACGCGATTGCTACATCTGGAGCGGTGCGTATTGTGGTGCCTTATCTCAACTATAGCCAGGTGGCTGTGGGAAGTAACGCCAATATTTTAGTGCGTATTGCGCCGCAGCCGCTTCCCATTGGCATTCCCTGATTATCAGTAAACAGTGAACAGTTCTCAGTGATCAGTTGCAACTGATTACTGATTACCGATTACTGATTACCTCATCCGAAGGTTGTTTTTCATGTCCATAGAGGAAGAACTTACTCCTGCTCCTCCGCCACCAGGTTGGCGTTCAAATCCTGTGGTGCTATTTCTGGCGGTTATAGCTGTTTTGGCGTTGATCGCCATTATTGTTTTTGGCGTGCTTTTGCTGCGTGCATCGAGTAACGCGGTTTCTGAAGGGACGCCAACGCCGTTCCCGGAAACGGCCGTTTCCAACCTCAATAAACCCATTATCGAAGTCGTAGACGGTTCCTCCACCATTTCCATGACGGTGGACATTCCCGTGCTGTTGAGCTTGGCCGGGCGTGACTACGTACTCGATCCGCAGGCGATTGCAGCCGATGGCATCTGGTCGCCCGCTTTTTCGCAGGAAGGAACGGCCGTTTGGGTTTATGGTACCATCGTCAACTACATCATCGGATTGCCCAACTCAGATGACAACCGCGCCATGCTGGAAGGGTTGATACCCGGCAGTGAAATGGTGCTGCGAACCGAGCAAGACAAAACCTATGCCTTTTCCTTTGATAACCGCGCCTTTGTGCCCAGCACCGACCGCGACGTATTTGCCCAAACGATGCCGGGCGTGACGCTGGTGCTGCTGGGTGCCGAGGGGCAGGAGCGGCTGGTGGTGCGTGGGCGGTATGTGGTGCCGGATACGACCGAGCAGGCGGCGGGCAATGTGGTGCAGTTGGGTGAGACGGTGCAGCTTGGCGACCTGCAAACAACGGTCACAGGGGCAACGTTTGTGCCGGATCGGCCAGAAGCACCGCCTGGGTTTGCCTTTTATTTGGTGGATTACCAGATGCAGAACACGGGGTTAACGGCCGTTAATCTCGACACCCTGCAACTGCTCCTCAGCGACGATTTGGGCAACCAGTATGCCCTCAACCCCATTGCCAGCCAAATTGGCAACCATCGGCCGGCGACGGGTTTTCTTAACGCCGGGCAACTGGTGGAAGCAACGGCCGGCTACCAAATCCCCTCCGGGCTGGTGAGCGCCAACTTACATTGGCTGGTGAACTGGCCGGAAACCAGCAGCCAAATTCAGGTGGCAATTCCGTTTAATGGGGGACAAAATGTGGGGCGTGACGCAAGCGTGGCGTTGCAAACGGTCAATGTTTCCCCTGATTTCACCAGTCTGATTCTCACCGGCCAGATCACAAACCTGGGGCAGCAGCCGCTGGTCATAACAGAACGGGAAATTTCGCTCGGCACCGCCGATGGCTCCACCTACTTGATGCTTTCAACCAACCCGGCGTTCCCCTGGACGGTGGCGGCAGGGCAAACGCGCCAGTTTACGGTGACATTTCAACGGCCGTTACAATCTGACACCGCCATCTTTACCGTCCTCAACCAGCCGTTTCAGTTAAGCAATTTGCAATAGAGAAGCGAGATAAGAGATTGGGAGATTGAGAGATTGGCTCTGTTTAATCTCCCAGTCTTTCAATCTCCCAGTCTTTTTCCCTACCTGTCTTTCTGGATAATAAACTCCATAGACGAGTTTTTGCGGATGCCACGGCTAGTGTGGTAGAGCAGCAGGCCAATGATAATGGTGATTCCCCCCAGCAGTAGCCCCCCAAGCTGTAAGGGGCCGACAAACGGCCGTTCAAAGCTCGGCTCAATGTGCGTCCCAATGCCCATCAAATCAGACAAACCGCACACATAGGCAAAAACCAGCCCTGTGGCTGCTAGCCGCACGCCAATATCTGCTTGCAGCGAGCGTGCCGTATCTTTGGGGCGCAAGCCGTTTAGATGCAAATACGCAGCCAGCGTTAAACACGTGATCCCGATTAGCAGTTGGAACATTTGCACCATGCCAAAGCCCGGCGTAATATCCAACCCCAAAAGCTCTGCCGCCAGCGCCAGCCCGCCAAGAGCAAGCCCTATAACCAGCAGAACGATGATGCTGGCTGTACGCAATTGCACAACCCTTTTTTGACTCACGACAGCCTCTCTTATTGTTGACGGGAAGGCAGTTTTGCCCACCCAAATTTGGTAATAAAAAACGCCGCGTTCAGAAACGCGGCGTTTTTATACTTTTTATCTGTCGGGGCAGCGGGATTCGAACCCACGACCTCTTCAACCCCATTGAAGCGCGCTACCAGGCTGCGCCATGCCCCGAACGGATGGCATTATAGCATTCTGTAAGGGTGAAAGCAAATTTTTTGTGTGGTTTCAATGCGTTACTGAGCATGTTGGTGACAGCGCAAACATTTCCCCTGCAATGCGCTCCTAAGGGGTCGTTCGTTAATAACTTGGGATTTAGAAGTTCAACTTCTGAGAGAAGTTGAACTTCTGGAACTGCAAAGTTATTGTTGATTGAACCCTAAACGATGGACATTGCCAGTAGTGACAGCAAGCCCAGCAAGAAGTTGTAACAGAAGTGGATGAAGATGGTGGTGCTGGTGTTGGTGGTGCGACGCAGATGGCCCAAGGCCAACCCGATGAGAAAGATGACGAGCGTGGCGGGGGTGATGCCATATTGCACGTGGGCGATGGCGAAGAGGAGGGCGGTGGGGACAAGGCCAAAAACAGGCTGGATAGCTCCGCGAAAGAGCATTTCTTCGCCAATGCCGCTGACAAGTGCCAGGGCAAACCATTCCCACACCGTGTCAAACTCGCCAAAAAGTGCCCCGGAGAGGTTGCCCAGCAGTTCAGCCTGATCAGGGCTAAGGAGCAGCCAGAGAGCGCCTATGCCCCATTGGAGCAGCAGGAGCAGCCCCACCCAGCGTAGCCCGGTGGTTAACTGTTGGCGGGTTGGGCGTTCCAGCCCCAGACGTTGGTTGATGGCATCGCTGTGGCGGCGCACCAGTAGCCCCACGCCAAAGAGTGCCAGCAGGACAAACATGAGCTGCTGCACCACGACATCGGCTACAGAGAGATTAACGGCCGTTTCTGCCAGCCCTTCTAACCCGCCTTGCACCAGCGCAATGGCCGTGGAGCCAACCAGATAGCCGCTGAACATCAGTGCCAGCATGTGGACGGGGGAAGTGGGATTGAGCGGCAGCCAGCGGGCGAGGGCGCGACGAACGGCCGTTTGTCCCATTGCCGCCCCCCATGCCCCCAACCCCAGCAGCACCCAACCCGCCCGCGCCGGTTCGGCCAGCAAACCGCTTTCGCGCATGATGTCGGGGTTGAGCGGCGGCAGCCAGCCCACCAACGCCAGCCCCACCGCCACCACCGTCAGGTTAAGCGACAGCAGCATGACATAAAACAGCCGCTGCCCATTGGGGTTGGGGTGGGCAGTGATGATGTTGGCTAAAAGGATGAGGCCGATGGCTCCGGCAATGAGCGGGATGAGCATGGATGGTCGGGGGCGACTATACCAGCGACGGGATTTGTAGCTGTTGACCGGGCTGGGTAAAGGCCGGGTCGTCGCCAATTTCCTGCTTGTTTAGCTCATAAATCAGCATCCATTTGTCGCGGGTGGCAGACCCATAGTAGTGGAGAGCAATATCGGCCAGGGTTTCGCCGGGCTGGACGATGTGGTGGGTGAGTAAAACGGCCGTTTTTTCCCCCTCCACCAATTTGCGCTGTTCAATCGCTCGCAGCCGTACCTCTGCGCTGGCTGAACGCGCCTCTTGCATCTTTTTCTGCCGTGCCAGCAGCTCGTCGCCATCATTCTCACCCTGAAAAATGCGTGAGTGCCAGCTTTTACGCTTGTTATCTGTTGTCATTCCAATAAATCTCCCAACCAGTCAGAATCGTAGGTACTGTAGTAGACAGACACAAATTTGACAAGCCCTAATCGGCTGCCCGGTTGCTTTGGCTTGCTAAAGCAACGAAGTGAATATGCTGATTGCCAATTTGATAATAACGATCATCCGAACCATCCCCCTCAAACCCCAGTACCTGTATCAGCCGCTTTGCCATCTGGGGGTACTGTTGGGCATAGCGCACCATTGCCTGCCCCGATTCGTCGGGCGACAGGAAACGGGCGTGGGCTGCTGTTTTGCGCCGCCCGATTTGGATGGCGACATCGGGGTTGTGCTGCAAATTGCGGTACCAGTCAGACCGGGTGCCAAAGCCGGAGGCGATAGTATAGGTATCGCTGGCAACGTCGTAGTGAGCCACTTCGAGAACTGTTTGCCGGGGCAGACCGCTTTTGCGCCCGGTGTGGTTTAGCAGTAGAAAGCGTTTACCCAACAGCCAACCCAAGTGAGCGCGATAAAGATAAATGGGAAAGCGGAAAAAGAGACGTTGTAGGCCAAACGGCCGTTTGCGCCCTTGTTCTTGCGTCATCATACACCTCCAAAGATGCGAAAAGTGGCAAAATGATAGACAATTATCCCACATGAGACACGATGCGGCGAAACCGTACTGGCAAATGGAAATTAAGAGATTGGGAGACTGAATCTCCTAATCTCTCAATCTCCTAATCTCTATTTACAATTGGAGACACAATCATGAAGCTACCACCCCACCAATTCCTCGACGAACGCGCTATTCCTTATACCCCGCTCACCTTTTCCCCCGATATTGACAAAGGGGCAGCCAGCGTGGCGCGGACGCTGGGCTACCGCGAACGACAGATGGTGAAGACGCTGATTTTTGAGGCCGGCCACGGCGAGCGCGTTCTGGTGATGGTTGGCGGCGATCAATCGGCGATTTCCGGCCACCTCAAAAAGGCGATTGGCTCTAAAAACATCAAAATGGCGGATTTTGCGACGGTGAAGGCGGTGACCGGGTATGAGGTTGGCTCGATTCCGCCGTTTCACTGGCAGCCGGCCGGGTTTCGTTCCTTTCTCGAAGCGTCGCTGCTGGATGAGCCGGTGCTGGGGGTGGGGGCTGGCGTGTGGGGGTATGAGATTATGATTCGGCCGGCCGACCTGGTGCAGGCGTGCGCGGCCATTGTCGTCAACCTGACCGACCGCCAACGGCCGATTTTTCCTGAATGATATTTTTTTAGACAGGATTGACAAGATTTTACAGGATTTGGGCATGGGATATTTGATGCTTTGGTAAACCACAGCCAAAAATCCTGTCAATCCTGTTAATCCTGTCTATAATTCCCCCGTTTGTGTAACATTTGAGAAGAGGAGCATTGTAGATCTGTGTGGCAATTTGCTAGACGATTGTGGTTGGCTGGGTTGGTGGTGTTGGCGGGATTAACGGCCGTTTCCCCCCACATCCTCCACGCCCAGGATCCAACTATCACCCCCCCGCCTGACCCCCGCTTTGGGGCGATAGAATCCTTTTGGGCGCCCGCCGAAGCCGCCGAACTCAACGTCGGTTGGGAGCGCATCCTCTTCTACTGGAGCGAAATCCAGCCCACCGGCCCCGACGACTGGAACACCCTCCATGTGTTGGAAGAGTGGCTGAACGAAGCCAACGCCCAACAGCGCACCGTACTGGGGCTGCTAAAAAACACCCCCGCCTGGGCCACCGACGGCCAGCCCTTCTCCGGCGTGCCGCGTGGCCTCGGTCTGCCCCTCGACGACCCCGACAACCTGTGGGCCAGCTACGTCCGCAAAGTCGCCACCTACTATGCCCCGCGTGGCGTTCACAACTGGGTGGTGTGGAACGAGCCGGAAATTGCCCCCGGCGTTTATGGGCATGAGTTTTCCGGCACGGTGGCGGAGTATTACCGCCTGCTCAAGGTGTCGTATCAGGTGATTAAGGAGGTTGACCCAGAGGCGACGATTCATCTGGCGGGCTGGTCATACTGGCACGATCCCGCCTTTTTGGATGACTTTTTGCAGGTGGCAACGGCCGATCCTGAAGCCGAGGCCAACAATTATTTCTTTGACACCCTCTCGCTCCACATTTACTTTCGCGTAGAGACAGTGCAAACACTGGTAGAGGAAGTGCAGGCGACGCAGGAAAAGTATGGGCTAAACAAGCCAATCTGGATCAACGAAACCAACGCCTCGCCCAACATGGATCCGCTGTGGCCGGTGGACAGGCCGCAGTTTCCGACTGACCTTGACCAGCAGGCGTGGTACATTGTCCAGGCGCACGCTCTGGGGTTTGCTGCCGGGGCATCGCACATTGGGGTTTACAAGCTGGTGGATATTTTGCTGCCGGAAGGGGGGGAGTCGTTTGGCATTTTGCGCCCCGATTTTAGTAAGCGGCCGGCCTATTTTGCCTACAAGGCGACGATTGAGAATTTGCGTGATTTTACGGCCGTTTCCCAAACCCAAACCGCTGATCACACTGTGGTGACGTTTGAACGGCCGTTTGGCAACACCCGCGTCATTTGGGCGCGAAGCTCGCGACCGGTGACGGTGACGCTGCCGGTGCTGCAGATGGGGCAGGTGAGCTTATTAACGGCCGTTGGTGATTTCCTCCCCATCGAAGCCAGCGACGGCAGCTATACGCTCAATCTGGAAGGGGCGCGTTGCGATCAGGGGCAATGTGCGGTGGGTGGGCCACCGCTGTTTTTGGTAGAGCAGCTTCCGCCCACGCCCACGCCCACCCCAACCAATACGCCAACTGCCACCCCCACGGCTACCCCCACGGCAACGGCTACGCCTACAGCCACCCCGACGCTGGTGCCGCCGCCGACGGCGACTTCAACGAGGGTGGTGGAAGAAACGGCCGTTGTTACCCCCACACCAACCGAGGCAAAAAGCGGCACGGTCCCCCCTCTCATCGGTCCACTGCTTCTCACCGTTGGCGGCGGCCTCATCCTTCTCCTTTTCCGCCTCCGACGTTCTGGTTAAATAAACTGTCGAGGCGCAACATGCTGCGCCTCGACAGTTTATTTAACCAGATACGGCAGCCCTTCCACCGAAATTTCCCAGCCAAACGTATCCGAAAAGCCACCGCGATACCGTGCTACCAGCCGGCCGCCATAAAAAGGCGTGCAGTTTTCCGGTGTCGGGTTGTTCCAGTCGCAGTTGTCCAGCACCCCTGGCACCGTAAACTTGTACGATGGGTCAATCCACTTTGACCCACACGCCGCCGGGTTGCGGGCATCCACAATGTCATCCACTTCAAAACAGCGCCCTTGGTCCGTGTTGCCATAGGTAATGGACCAATCTTCCTCGGCCACTGAATCAAAATAAAAGGTAATGGGTGGTGTGGCTCCCGCGTCAGGATCAAAAAGCCGAATTTCTACCTCAGCTCCGGCATATTCAGCCCCAACATAAATCAGCGGTATATCCACCTCCACAATCTTTTCCGTCTGCTCGCCAACGCGGCCTTGTCTAACATCGTCATCAGTCAGCCCAAAGTTGGAGTTCATGGGCAGATTGCCCAGGGCAAAGACAACCGCTCCCTGCGAATTGTGCGTGCCTGGGTGATCTAAAATGTAGAGATTGCGCTCGTTTACATTGTCGGGCAAATTAGGGTCAGTAGAGGGTGGCCCTGCCCACACCTCAAACCCGTTTTCCGAGCCGCCGGAGAAGCCAGTGACATCCAGATAGATGTAAATATCTTCATTGCCAGCATCTACCAGAATCCCTGGAACGTCTCCGGCTGGTCTTCCATCCACTTCCTGTAAATCGAGCAGGAAGGTTTTTGACCCCGGCTGTACGTTAACCCCTGGCGTAACGCCGGGAACAACCCAACGTAAATCGGTGTTGTCGCTGTTATTTTTTTTGCCGTTGTAGGTGGAAAGGTTGATACGGCTAATGGTGCCGTCGCTGTTCTCCAGAAAATAATACAGTTCAAAACGGGTTTCCGTGTTGTATTGCTCTAAATAGCTGCTGCGAGACGTGCAGCTTGTGTCGCCAGTGCCTCGATTCTCGTCAATACGCATGATCCAGTATGGGTTGATTTGGTCAAGCGAAATGTTGGCTGTGGTGACGCTGGTAAGCGTAATTTCCCCAGTGGGGATGAGGCATGGGTTCCAGCGATTGCGCGGCGAACCGCTGGGGCAAAATTCGGTAGATTCGGCCGGCAGGCCAAAGCTCTGCGCCAGCGAGGATCGGGTAATGGTAACAGGCTGAGTCGTTAAGTCCTGGTTGTGGGTTTCGGGGTCAAACAGTTCAACTTGCAGATAGCGATTATCCTCACGGTATGATTTTGGCACCAGAATGCGGTAGGTGTAGCTGTAGGTACCATCGGAGTTGCGCGGTTTGGGGGTGTTGGTGGCACCGCGTGGCGAGAAGGGATCACCCCAGGCGGTGCAAATATCAGGGCCAAAGATGCCTTGATTCGACGTGCTGACAATGCCATCTTCCACGCGGCGGCTGGCATAAATGTCGGCCAGCGGAAAGAAGGCGGCTTCAGCTTCACGGGTGATTTGGATTTGGTCACGGCCGATGACGCGCAGGAAAAATAGCTCCACATCCCAATCTGCTTCAACATGGTAAAGGCGCTGGCCGATGGGGGTGGTGTCAGTGCTGCTGCGGAGCGAACTAACGACGCCGTCGGGCATTTCGTTGGCTTTCAGGAACTGCTTGGCCTTCTCATCGGCAACTTCTTTGCGCTGAAGCACGCTGCCCACCGTTTTTAGCTCGGTGACACCGGCCAGGGCGGCGGCATCAACGGCCGCTTGTAGCTGCGCCCCTCGCGCAAAAACCAGCCCTACATCCACCGCCAGCCCAATCATGGCGATGAGGCCAACGATTGCTGCCGCGATGAGGACAATACTTTGTCCGCGTTCACCCGCCAACGGGTCTGTTGAATGATTGAATAACTGCTTCACAATCAATTACTCCCTTCTGGAATAACCTGCCCACAAGAGGTGTCGAGCCGGATAAATTCAGCCATGATCCAGTTGCCGCCATAGCCGTGCAGCCGGAAGACAGCAAAGCCGCCAATTTGTGTACCTGTGTCATCCCACACGACGATGCGCAAAGTGCGCCCTAAATCAATGTGGGGGTTGAGGGCGTTTTGCACGCTGCCAAGTGTGACCCCGGCCGTGGCGACAAAATCACCCACGTGGAGCGAATTGTCTGTGGGGTCGGTTGGCTCGATGTAGCCGCGCTGGCTGGGTACGGGGTCGCTGTAGTCGAGGCTGTTGCCGGGCCAGGCCAGGCTTTGGATGATATGTTCAGGCAGGGTGCGGAACTGGTTCCAGGCCAGCCAGTTGAATTGACCTTCGTTAAAGACAAAGACATCCCCCTCGCGGCTTTGGTCAAGCGATTTGCCCGGCTGGTGCAGGGGGAAGTCGCCGCTGCCGGGAATGCGGCCGGTTGGGTAGAGATAGCCGCCGCCGGGAATTGCCAGGGCCGAGGTGGCATCGCTGCGAATGGCGATGGGGAAGGCGGCACAGCCGTTGGTCTGCTCCAGATTTAGCCCGGTGAGCCGCAGCACGTTGAGGCTGCGGATGGAGTAGGGTTTGTCCCAAAAGTTGTTGATGCCAATGATGGATTCGGTGTCGTAGAGGATGAGGGTGCCAACGATACGCAGCCCGCGCACATCCCGATTTTCGGCCTTGAGGTTGGCAAGTACCTCGGCCTTGACGGTATCGGTAACAACGTCGCCAAAGCGGGCGGTGAGGCGGCTGCCGAAAATGTGTTCAAAGGTGAAGATGTCGAAGTCGGTGCCGGTGTTGTCAATGCGGCCGCGAATAGACCATACGTCCCAAACGTCGGGGGAAAGGTTGATGCGAACGGTTTGGGAGACGGTGCTTTGGGCTACGATGACCATTCCTTCATCCTGGCCGCCGTTGGCACCAAAGCGGGCGGCGGCGCGGGAGGCGGTGCTGATGCGGTTTTGTGTTACCATGTATTGGCTGACTTCAACCAGCCCGGCCAGCATGGGGACAAAGACAAGGGCAAGAAAAAGAGAGAATTCAACCAGGCTTTGGCCGCGTTCGCGGATGGTGTGGTGGTGCGGGAAAGATAAAATTTTACTCATGGTGCGGCAACTTCCTCCAATTTTTCACCGCTGGTGGCATCGAAGCGCATGGAGAGCGAACGGCCGTTTGCCGGGGCAAACAACGTCAACAGCCATTCCAGCCGCTCCGTCGTGGGCAGCAGCGACATCGTAAATGTGGTTGTCACTTCCTCTGCCAAAAACGTTTCGCCACCGTCGCGCAAAAACGTGCTGATAACCGATTCGCTATCTACATCCCAACCCGTAATCGGCGGCGGCGTGTTGGGCTGTTGGTAGGGGCTGCTTTGTACAAGCTGCCCGCTGTCGTCAATGACGGTAATAACGGCCGTTTCCACCACCCCCGGCGAGAAAAAGGTAAAGCCCCAGGCGCCCGACCCCGTTTGCAGCATTTCTAGCGTCACCCCCTGCGACCAGGTGGCCGAGGCAGAAGCAAGCTGGGCATCAGCCTGCCATTGTTGCGCAATGGCTTTGGCGGTGGCGAAGGCTGTTTTGGCCGTTCGGCCGGCGAAGGCGGGGGTGGGGGCGCTGGGCAGGGTGGGGGTGACGTTGGCGCGGGGAACGGCCGTTGGTATCAAATCGGTTGTGTTGGTGGTGGCAACAGCGGCCGGCTGCGTCCACAATCGGTAGCCAAACACCCCGACCACGGCCAGCAAAACCAGCAGCACAAACCCTAAAATCCACTCTAATCGGTTCATATATGTTGGAGACCGGAGATTAGAGATTGGAGATTGACCTTGGCAAAGCGACAATCTCCAATCTCTAATCTCTAAATTCCCTTAAGGTCGGCACGTGCTGTCCGGCCGGTTTGAGCAGCCCATAAACGGCAAGAACATCTTAAATGTGCTGCGACGGAAGGCAATCTGGTTGTTGACCCCCACTGTTTCATACACCAAATAAGTCCACTGGCTGCCCTGATAGGCCAGCCGGGGTGAGAGTGCCTGGGACGGCGGTGGCGTGGGGCGGTTGAGCGGTTCCCAACTGTCGCAGTCACTGCCCCCCCAAATGCTTTCCAATGCGGGGGTAACATCGCTACGGATGCCGTGGAAGTAGGCCAGCGAGCAGCCCTGGTATTGCGCCAGCGTGGGGATGATTTCGCGGCTGCTGGTGACGCTGACGGCCCCGGTGACAAGGGGTGAAGCCAGCCACCCCAGGGCAGTGTTGCACTGGGCTTCGCAGCTTAAATGGTGGATTTGCACGGCAACATCTGTATTAACCAATGATTCGGAGGCAAAAGCGACCTCAACCCCCTGGTTTGTCAGCAAAATGGTGGGGCGGCGGGCATCGCCAGCCCCGGCCAGCAGCGACAAATCCACCGGGGCGCTCCAGCCTGTGGCGGTGCTGTGGCTGTAGTAGATGGTACCTGGCACCGGTTGCCCCGGCGCACCCGTTTTATCATGTTCTTCCCACACCACATGCACCACGTCATTTTCGTCAATGGCGACATCGGGGAAAAGGGAGGAAGAGGGGGTGGCTTTGACGGTGCGCGGCTGCTGCCAGCTTGTGCCGCCGTTGGCCGACAGATTGAAATAAATGTCGGGGTTGGCGGCGTCGCCTTCTGACCAAACTACGGCGAGGAGACCAGAACGGCCGTTTGCGATGGCTGGCGTACTTACTCCTGGTGCATTTTGCGGCGTAGACAAAAAGGTGATATTGCTCGTACCCCACACCCCTTCCGGCGCATAGACCAGCCCGTTGCCTTCGCGCCAGACGGCATGGGTGGTGTGGCGGCTGTCGTCATACACGGCATCTACCTGCGCTGAATTGAGCGTGCTGCTGTAGACCGAGGCCGGAGCCGTCCAACTGCTGCCGTTGTTAAAGGAACGCACAAACCAGGGGTCGTTGGCCGTGACGCCGTTGCCCATGCGGCGGTTAAACAGCACCGTGACCGTTGGCCCACTGGCGGAAGCGGCGATGACGGGGCGGCTGGCACCAAAGGGGGTGTTGATACTGGTGGTCAGTGGCTGCTCGATCCCCCAGTCGGGGAGGTTGTCGGCGGTGTCGGGGGCGGCAGAAGAAACGGCCGTTTGTCCCAGCAACCCCACCAGCACCGGCAGCAGCAAGGAAAGAAAGAGATAATGAGATCGTTGCATAAAAATTGAGAATTGAGAATTGAGAATTGAGAATTGGGAATGCTAAACGTTCTCAATTCTCAATTCCCAATTACCTATGGGTTGGTACACGGGCCAGGTGTCAGGAACAGATCGGCAAAATCAGATGGTGCCGAGGTGCTGACCACAGCACTGTATTCCTGATTGCCCAGGCGGTAACAAGCCGTCAGGGTATATGACCCCAGCGGCAGGTTTTCAAACTGGTAATAACCAAGCAGATCGGTGCGGGTAACGGCCAGCAATGTATTGCTGACATCATACAACGCCACCTGCACATCCTCCTGCGGTGTGGGAATGGGCAGCACCAGCCGCGCCACCCCGCTCAGCCGATTGTTTAGCACAGCATCGCCGACAAAGATTTGCACCGTTGCCCGGCGGCTGGTGCCGGAACTGTTACTCACTTCATAGGTAAAGCTGTCGTTGGGCGGGCTTTCAAAGCCGCTGGGCGGCGTATAGTCAAAGCTGCCGTTGGGATTGACCATCACCGTTCCGCCATTGGCACTGCGGCTGTCAAAGCTGGACACCGTGCCGCTGTTGGCAACATCGTTTGCTAGCAGCCCGCCGCCTGCCGCCACGCGCAGCAAGGTGTCTATCGGTGTCGAGTAAAAATCATCAAAGACGATGGGGAATGGTGGGTCAACAAAGATGGAGACAGTGGCGACGGAACTGCCAACCGTGTTTTGCAGCGTGTAGGTGAAGGTGTCAACCGGCGGGCTGGTGTAGTCGGTGGGCGGGTTGTAGGTAAAGCTGCCGTCGGCCGCTAGATTCACGCGCCCGCCGGCCGTAGTGGTTTGGTCATAGGCCGTAATCGTGGCGGCATTGAGGGTGTCGTTTCGCAGCACCCCCTGCTCTGCCGTGACCGAGAGCGGTGTGTTCATGGGGGTGGTGTACTGCGAATCATCCTTGGCATTAGGCACTAAGGGGAAGACGGCGATGGTCACGGTGGCGGTGTTTTCACCAGACCCGTTTGCTAGAGTGTAGGCAAAGGTGTCGTTGATGTTGTTAATGCTGACAAAGCCAACGGGGGGCGTGTAGGTAAAGCTGCCGTCCGCCTGGATGGTCACGCTGCCACCTTTTGTGGTTGGGTTGTCATAGCTGGCTATGACGGTGGTGCCATACAGCTTGTCGTTTGCCAACACCCCCTGGTTGGCTACGACCGTGAGCGGCGTGTCAACATAGGTAAAGTAAGCATCATCTACCGCATCCGGCGGCGGAGGCAGGATGGTGATGGTGACAGTGGCTGCGGCTGAACCGGCAGCATTGGTGAGGGTGTAGGCAAAGGTATCGGTGTAGGCTGTGTCATTGTCCTTGATGGGCGGGTTGTATTCAAAGCTGCCGTCTTCGGCCAAATTAATAGTGACGCCAAGACCGGTGGTGGTGCTGGACTGGGCAAGATCGATCCTGGCACCGTTGCGAACATCGTTATCCAGAATGTTGGGTTTGCCGGGGCCGGGAACGAGCAGAATTTCGTTGGCAAATACTTCATAGCTGTCTGGCCGGGGTTCGGGCAGCGGCGGGTTGACAATGATAATGACGGTGGCGACGTTGGAGGGGCCAACGCCATTTTCAAGCTGGTATTCAAAGCTGTCGCTGCCTTCGAAGCCGGCCGAAGGGACATAGACAAAGCTGCCATCGGCCTGCACGGTGACGGTGCCGCCCTGACTGGTGGGGATGGCTGCGCCGGGGGTGGGCATGGTAATGATACCGCCGCGCAGTTCGTCGTTGGCAAGGATGCCCAGCGAGGGTTCGCTAAGGGGGGTGTCGCGCTTGGTGGTGAAGGTGTCGTCATTAACGGCCGTTGGTTCCAACAAATCGGGAATCGGTGGCGGCGGTGGCGGCACGCCAATCCCTTGATTGGCGTTGCCAAGCTGCCCAAACGGCTCGTTATTCTCTGTGATAACCCCCTCTAACTGCACGGAAGGAATAATGCCGCTTAAAATGGGGGTGATAATAGGCACCCGATAGACAACCCGCACCGTCATCGGCTGATTGGGATCGCCAGCATAGGGATCTGGGCCAAAGGGAACAGGTTCCAGCGAACCGCGAAAGTTGCCTTGTTTATCTACCCCGTATAAATAGATGTCGTAATAGTTGGGGTCGCTCGACGTTTTGGACAATTCATTGATCGGCAGCCCGGCGAGTGTGTTGTGGGTCACGCTGATAACCGATGCCGGCCGAAAATCATCGGCATCGCGGCAGGCATTATTTTGTAATGCGTCATTGAACTTGGGTAGATGCGCCACAGGGCAACTGCTGCCGGGTAGCTTGCGCCCCGTAACAGCATAACGCGCCCCTTCACGGGCGGCGTTTTGCACCGTGTTCCACGCCCAAAAAATGCGCCCGCTTTCGATGATGATAAACATTGAAAGCAGCAGGGCAATGGCAACGAGGGCGAACTCTACCAGGGATTGGCCTTTTTCAAAGGTGCCTTTTTCAGAGGCGGTGGGATGATTTTTTTTGTGCCGGGTCATACCAAAAAACTGCTCCGGCGGAAGAAACGGTTCGTTTGTTCCGCACGTTTGGGTATACTTTGGATTGTTGGGAATTGGAGATTGGAGATTATGATACGTCAAATAATCTCCAATCTCCAATTCCCAATCTCTAAGATACGATATAACCGTCATCAAAGCGTTGATCGAGCGTTGATCTGTAAAATAATGGGTTTAGATGAGTAACGGATTAAGAATGGCTCTGCTGGGGCCGGTTGAATTGTGGCTGGATGGGGAGCCTGTGGGGTTGGTGTCGGCCAAGGCGCGGGGGTTGCTGGTGTATTTGGCGGTTAACGGCCGTTCCTACTCCCGCACCGCCCTGGCAAACCTGCTGTGGAGTGACCTGCCCGAAGCCGATGCCCGCCGCAATTTGCGCGTGGAGCTGCTCAAGCTGCGCCAGGCAGTGGGAGATTACATTGTGGCCGACGCGCAGACGGTGGCCTTTGATGCCACGCTGCCCCACTGGCTGGACGTGGCCGAGTTTGAGCGCCAGCGTGAGGATGTGGTGGGGTGGCAAACGGCCGTTTCCCTCCATCGCGGCGACTTCCTCGAAGATTTATACGTGCGCCAGGCACCCGTTTTTGAAGAGTGGCTGGAGGCTGAACGGGCGCGTCTGCGTCTGCGTCTGCTCGATTTGCACTGGCGGCTGGCGGAGAGGTTGGCAGGGCAGGGGGAATGGGAAACGGCCGTTTTCCACACTCGCCAACTGCTCCACCACGACCCCACCCGCGAAGCCGCCCACCGTTTGCTGATGACCCTGCTGGTGCAGCAAGGGCAGCGCAGTGCCGCCATTGCCCAATACGAACAGTGCCGCGCCCTCCTTGCCACCGAACTCGGCCTCACCCCCGCCCCCGAAACCACCGCCCTCGCCCACCAAATCCGCCACAACATCCTCCCCCCCACACCCCACCAATCTCCAATCTCCCAATCTCCAATCTCCCCCCTCCCCAACCCCTTCATCGCCGGTCCCCCCATCACCGACCCGCGCCACTTCTTTGGCCGCGAGCGGATTGTGCGGCGGCTGTTTGGGCTGCTGCGGCAACGGCCGTTACAGAACGCCGCCATCATCGGCCCCCGGCGCAGCGGCAAAACGTCGCTGTTGCATTATGTGCGCCAAATCACAACGGCCGTTTCCGTTCGTCCCGACCAGCGCACCGACTGGCTGCTGCAGCCCGCCCAATACCGCTGGGTTTTTGTGGATTTTCAAGACCCGCGCTTGGGGGATTTGGCCGGGCTGCTGCGCCATTTGCTGCTGGGGATGGGGCTAATGGTGCCAGAGCCTTGCACTTTGGAGACATTTCTGGACATGGTGGCCGACGAACTACGCCAACCCACCGTTGTCCTGCTCGACGAAATTGGTGTGGCTCTCAGCCGTTACCCCGAACTTGATGACACTTTTTGGGAAAGTTTGCGCTCGCTGGCAACCAATCAGGTGGGCGGCAACCTCGCCTTCATCCTCACCGCCCCCGAACGCCCCGATGAACTGGCGGCTCACAGCGGCTATGGCTCCCCGTTTTTCAACATCTTTGGCTATGCCGCCACCCTGGGACCGTTGGACGAAGCCGAAGCGCAAGCACTCATTGCCAGCAGCCCGCGTCCGTTTGCGGCGGCGGATGTGGCGTGGCTGCTGCAAAAAAGCGGCCGTTGGCCGATGCCGCTGCAAATTTTGTGCCGCGAGCGGCTGCTGGCATTGGAAGAAGGCGAGGCGGATTGGCAAGCCGAGGCATGGGCGCAGGCGGCTCCGTTTGTGGCACACAGTATGAGCGACCATGGATGAAAATCAAAGATTTCGCAGATTCCGCAGATTTTTTTGTGAAAGAATAAAGATGGTGCTGGTGGTTAGCGGCTTGTACCAGCGACCAGCAACCATTTCCAACTCAGGAAAATCTGCGTTCTGCTGGCACAGGAAGTAATTGATGATGCTTTTTATTAAACATGCTCATGTTTTGACTCCTAACGATGTTTTAGAGGATGGGGCGGTGTTGGTGGAAAACGGCCGTTTAACGGCCGTTGCCCCCAGCCACACCCTCACCCCGCCGCCCAATGCCCGCATTATTGACGCCACCGGCCAATACTTGATCCCCGGTCTCATAGATCTCCAGCTCAACGGCGGCTTCGGCCACGATTTTACCCAGGATCCCGGCACCATTTGGGAAGTGGCGCGGCAGTTGCCCCGGCACGGCGTGACCAGCTTTTTGCCCACCATCATCACCGCCCCTTTGTCAGTTAGCCAGCGCGGGCTGGATATGTTGGCACAAGGGCCACCCGCCGATTTTGTCGGCGCAGCACCACTGGGGCTGCACATTGAAGGCCCTTTCTTGAACCCAGCCAAAAAAGGTGCCCACAACCCGGCGTATATTCAGCCCCCCAACCTGGCCGCCGCCAGCCACTGGTCGGCCGCCAACGGCGTGGCGTTGGTGACGCTGGCTCCAGAAATGCCGGGAGCCTTGCCCCTGGTGGAGGCCTTGGCTGGGCGCGGCGTGGTGGTTAGTGCGGGGCATTCAATGGCAACGTTGGCTGAAGCGCAGGCCGGGTTTGAGGCGGGCATTCGCTATGGCACCCACCTGTTCAATGCCATGCCACCGCTGCACCATCGTGAGCCGGGGCTGGCGGGGGCATTGCTAACCGATGAACGGCTGACGGTTGGGCTGATTCCCGATGGTATTCACGTGCATCCGGCATTGGTGAAAATGGTGTGGGAGGGGGTGTCGCGGGAGCGGCTCAACTTTGTTACTGATGCCATGGGCGCATTGGGGATGCCGCCCGGTCGCTATCTGCTGGGCGACCACGAAGTCCATGTTAGCGAAACGATGGCGCAGCTTGCTGACGGTACGCTGGCGGGCAGTATTATCTCGCTGGATGTGGCACTGCGCCATGCCATTGCCTATACGGAAAGTTCATTAACGGCCGTTCTGCCCACCTTCACCTCCGTCCCTGCCCGCCTGCTTGGTCTTGACCATCAGCTTGGCTATCTTCGCCCCGGCTACATTGCCAACATGGTGTTGCTTTCCTCGACGTATTACGTAAACTCGACTATAATTAATGGGATCGTCATTGAGTATCTCAATGCCACTATTTAATATGATTTGTCAGACCATATGCAACGGGGAGATTATCAGTGTCCATACCTGTAACAAAGTCAAACCTGTACCGGGAAATTCACGAGCAGCCTGAAGTATTGCATCGTGTTTTAGCACAAGAAGGGTACATCATTGAAGAGATTGCCAGAGCGATTGGCAAGCTCGATATTAATCATCTGGTGATTGCCGCACGTGGTACCAGCGACAACGCCGGCCGTTATGCCCAGTATGTGTTGGGAGCGCGTAACCAAATGCTGGTTACGTTGGCAACCCCCAGCCTTTACTCCCTCTACAAGCGCCCTCCTTTGGTCAAAAATACGATGGTGGTGGGGATTAGCCAAAGTGGTAAAAGCCCGGATATTGTGGAAGTGTTGGCTGAGGCGCGGCGGCAGTCGGTGATAACGGCCGTTTTTACCAACGATCCCGACTCCGATCTGGCCGAGCAGGGAGATCTGGTGGTGAATTTGTGTGCGGGGCAAGAAACGGCCGTTGCTGCCACCAAAACCTACACCGCTGAACTCGCCGTCATTGCCAGTCTCAGCAACTGGCTTGGCAAACCCTCCAAACGCCACGACCTGGCTCAGGAGTTGCCCGAAGCCGTGCAAAAAACCTTAGCCCTCAATGACACCATTGCTCAAGTTGCTCCCCGCTACCGCTACATGCAGCACTCCGTCGTCATCGGTCGGGGTTTTAACTATGCCACCGCCTTTGAACTGGCACTCAAGCTCAAAGAACTTACCTACACCATCGTCGAACCCTACAGCAGTGCCGATTTTCTCCACGGCCCCCTCGCCATGATTGATAATGGTTTTCCCGTAGTGGTGGTTGCCCCCAGCGGCCGGCTGGATAGCGAAATGGAAACCTTCGTCCAAACCCTGAAAAGCCATCGTGCCGAAATCATCGGGATTAGCGATAACCAAGCCCTGCTCGATCAAGTGCGAATACCGCTTGCCCTGCCAGCCCCGCTTGCCGAATGGTTATCGCCCATCACCGCCATTATTCCCGGCCAGCTCTTTGCCATGCACCTGGCCCACACCCGCGACTACAATGTGGATACCCCACGCAGCATTCGCAAAGTGACCGAAACCCACTAACGATTTGGGCAGCCTAATGTTGCCAAATTGCCGGGTAAAAGCTGCTTAGAAATCAATATAGAGTAGGTGTTAAAATATTTTGACAGCCCCATACCCTTATGGTAGTATCGCACCATTCCAGGATAACATAATCCTTTTCGATTTTGATGAAGGTGCAACCTTTCCGAAGGAGAGTCTGAATGAGATCACGTACAGAAATGATGGTAGAGCGCCTACGCGATTTACAAGCTGCTTCAGAAATTGAAGCCTCAGCCGTTGTTAGCGTTGATGGTTTAATCATGGCTTCGGCTTTACCATCTGGTGTAGATGAAGACAGAGTCTCTGCTATGTCGGCCGCCATGTTGTCTTTGGGGGATCGGATTGCAGATGAGCTAAAGCGCGGGTCATTGGAACAAGTTTACATTCGGGGCAGTTTGGGCATCATCGTTCTCATGGCTATTGGTGAAGAGGCCGTTTTGACTGTGTTAGCGCGTGCCGATGCCAAACTAGGGCTTATCTTCCTCGATATGCGCCGGGCTGTGGAGGATTTGTCACGCCTTATTTAAAAATGGTGCGAAAAAAGCCTTTTAAGCAAAAATAACGCGAAATTTCGTGGGGCATGTCAGCCAAGGTGACATGCCCCACTTTTATTTTGTACAGGAGCAAGCAGGATGACGAAATTTATTTTCTTCACGGGTGGTGTTGTTAGTTCTGTGGGTAAAGGGGTAAGTGCAGCGGCACTGGGTCGCATCTTAAAGGCACGGGGGTTATCGGTGGCCGTACAAAAACTGGATCCCTACATCAACGTAGACCCCGGTACCATGTCGCCTTATCAGCATGGTGAAGTATTTGTAACCGAGGACGGAGCCGAAACGGACCTCGATTTGGGTCATTATGAACGGTTTATTAACATCAACCTCAACCAACTCTCCAATGTTACCACTGGGCGCGTTTATGCCGATGTGATTGCCCGCGAACGACGCGGCGATTATTTGGGCGGCACGATTCAGGTCATTCCCCATATTACCAACGAAATCAAGCGGCGGATTTACCTGGTGGCGGAAACAAGCCAGGCAGATGTGGTGCTGGTGGAGGTGGGAGGAACCGTGGGGGATATTGAGGGGCTGCCGTTTTTGGAAGCACTGCGCCAGATGCGCTCTGATGTGGGGTATGAAAATACGCTGTATGTGCATGTGACCTATTTGCCCTATATCAAGGCCAGTAATGAGCTGAAGACGAAGCCGACCCAGCACAGCGTGCGTGAACTGCGCGGCATTGGTATTCACCCAGACGTGATTATTGCCCGCGCTGATTACGACATTCCGCATGAACATCTGCAAAAAATTGCCTTGTTTTGCGATGTGGCCGAACGGGCGGTGATTCCGGCGGTAACGAGCGACATTCTTTACAGCATTCCGCTGCTGCTGGAGGAGACGGGGCTGGGTGATTATGTAGTGGAGCGGCTGAAGTTGGCGGCCAAACGGCCGAATTTGAAGCTGTGGGAGCGGATGATTGAGCGTATTCGCCAGCCCAAACCGACCATTTCGCTGGGGATTGTGGGCAAATATGTGGAGCTGCACGATGCCTACATGAGCGTGCGCGAGGCACTTTACCATGCAGGCATTGCCAATGAGCGCAACGTCCACGTGGAGTGGATTCATTCGGGTGATTTGGAAAAAGGGAAGGGGTGGGAGCAGTTTGAGCATTTGGATGGGGTGGTGATCCCTGGCGGCTTTGGTGAGCGTGGCATTGAGGGTAAGATTCAGACGGCGCGGTGGGCGCGGGAAAACGGGGTGCCGTATTTGGGACTGTGTTTGGGGATGCAGGTGATGTGTATTGAGTTGGCGCGGCATGTTTTGCACAGCGATGAGCCAAACAGCACTGAATTTGACCAGCACACCAAGCACCCAGTGATTAGCCTGATGCCGGATCAGCATGATTTGACCGACATGGGGGGGACGATGCGGCTGGGGGCGTATCCGTGTGATTTGAAGGAGGGGACGCGGGCGGCGGCGGCGTATGAGGAGCCGCTGATTTATGAACGGCATCGTCACCGCTGGGAGTTTAACAATGCGTATCGGGAGACGTTGGAGGATGGGGGGATGGTGTTTAGTGGGGTGTCGCCAAACGGCCGTTTAGTTGAAATTGCCGAACTGCGTGACCATCCCTTTATGCTGGGCAGCCAGTTTCACCCCGAATTCAAAAGCCGTCCCAACAAACCCCATCCGCTCTTCAACGCCTTTGTCGCGGCCGCTGTCGCCCGGCAAATGGCGCGGCAGGGAAGTAACGGGAAGGTGGAAATGGGGGAGGCTTTGGTTCAACGATAGGATAATGGGACGCAGATTTCTCTGATGACGCAGATTTGAAGTCAAGTTTGCCAACAAGCACCTGCAAATCAGGAAAATCAGGAAAATCTGCGTCCTGTTCTCTTTGTTATGCACAACCTACTTGACTTTTTGCGTGAGCGGAGGCTGCTGGACAAAACGGCCGTTTTTGCCGCCACGCCGCTCAAAGGGGGATACTGGAACGCCGTTTACCGCATTCAGGGGGACGGCGTGGATTGGGTAGCCAAGGTGTTTCGGGCGGGGTGGGAGTTGACGCTCTACCCGATTTTACCCGATGCCGAGGCGGCGGCGTTGCAAGTGCTGCAAGGAACGGCCGTTGCTCCCGACCCCATCGCCTATTTCCCCGCCGTCAACGACCAGCCCCCCGTGCTAATTTACGAGTTTTGGCCGGGGCGCATGTGGCAAAGCGGCGTGGTTGCTGTGGCCGATGTGCTGCGGCGGCTGCACGCGCTGGATGCCAGCGGCCTGACCCAGTTTCGGCAGCAACCAACCAGTGCCGAGGGGATTTTGGCGCAGGGAGATGAGTTACTGGCAGCGATTCCTGAAAGTAGCCAGGTGCAGCAGGTGCGGCGGCTTCGCCCACCTGTCCGGCCTTTGCCGCAGGCAGAACGGCCGTTTTTGCTCCACACCGACTTTGGCCCTGGCAATATGATTGATGGCCCACGCGGGCTGCGGATTATTGACTGGCAGTGTCCGGGGCTGGGCGACCCGACGGAGGATGTGTGGTCATTTTTGTCGCCGGGTCTAAACATTTTGTTCCACCACGAGCCGCTGACTGACGCGGAGCGGACGGACTTTTTGCAGGCATATGGGGATGAGGGGGTAAACGGCCGTTTGCCCCACCTCACCCCCTACTACACCTACCGCTTCGCTGCCTACTGCTGCCTTCGCATTGCCAACGCCCCCGAACCAGAGGTGCGGGCAGTCTATCGGCGGGCATTAGCGGCTGAATTAGGGATAGGGTAAATTAAGAGATACTACAAATGGAGCCTTGAGGTGCAGTCACGTCGCTTTTACAGTTCGGCGGCGGGGAGACAAACAGTGAAGGTGGTGCCGCGTCCTTCTTCGCTAACCACCGAAATCGTACCGTTGTAGCTTTCCACGCTTTGCTTCACCATGTAAAGCCCCAGACCCGTCCCGGCAATGCCGCGCTCGACGGCCACCTGGGTGCGGTAGAAACGTTGGAACAGGTTGGGCAGCGCGTGCTTGGGGATGCCAATGCCTTCGTCGCGCACCTGCACCCGCAGCGTGGAATCATTTTTTAGGTCGGCACTGACCTGCACCGTACCCGACAGCGTAAATTTGATCGCGTTTTCCACCAAATTTTTGAAAATGAGATGCAGCGTGTCGGGATTTACCATGACATCAGGCAAATTGGGCTGGATGCGCTGGCGGAAGATTAGCCCTTTTTCGGTGGCTTGGTCGGCCATAGCGGGGAGCATCTCATCAAAAAAGCCGTTGACGTTTACAGGCTCTGAACTGCGCTGGAGTTCGCGGGCTTCTTGTTTGGCAAGCTGGAGCATTTGGCGCACCATTTGCTGCAAACGGTCGCTCTCGCGCTCGATAACGCCCAGGAAGCGGTCTTGCTTTTCTTTTTGCTGCGCCTTGCCCTCGCGCAGCAGCCGGGCGTACATCAAAATGGTTGCCAGCGGCGTGCGCAGTTCGTGGACGATGCCGTGGAAAAAGTCGTCGCGCATCCGCTCCACTTCGCGGATTTGACGCAGGTCGCTAAAGACAAAGATCACTTCGTTGATTTGCCCGTCTTGATGCTGCACCGGCGCACCGCTGATGAGAACGGGGACATAGTTGCCATCTGTCTGGCGCAAATCGGCCGCCAATTGGGGGAACTCGCCTTTGGCATGACGCACCTTTTGGGCAAAGTCCGAAAATTCTGACTTTTTGAGCTGAACGATCTCTCTCGCGTTTTGCTGAACAAGACTGGTGGTGCGAGCCTGGAGCAAGCTGAGCAGTGCGTCGTTGGCATGGGTGATCACGCCGTCGGCCGTGGTGGTGAGCATCCCCTCTGACATGGAGCTAAAGATTGTTTCAATACGGCGCTTTTCAGCAATCACATCCTGGTGCAGCCGGGCGTTTTCGATGGCGGCAGCGAGTGAGCCACCAATGGCCTGTAGCAGGCGCAAATCATGCTGGGTGAATTTGCCCGTTTGTTTGTTGATGGCCTGTAGCACACCAATGATCCGGTCTTCCACTTGCAAGGGAATGCAAATCATGGATTTAGTTTGGAAGCCGGAAAGTTTGTCTACGTTGGAATAAAAGCGGTCGTCGGCGTAGGTGTCGTTGATGATGACGGGCTGGCGGTTTTCGGCCACCCAGCCAGCAATGCCCTGGCCTTGCTTCAGGCGAATGGGGGGCATGTCTTGAAAGCGGTTGCCCATGACCATTTTGACAAATTCGATGTCGCCGTTGGGTTCGCGTAGCCCCACGGACAGTTCTTCAACGTTGAGGGTGCGGCGCACGGTGCCGGTAAGCTGCTTGAAGATGGTGGGCAGGCTGAGGGTAGACGTTAGCGTGTAGCTGATGTCGGAAACAACGGCGAATTCGACGTCCTGACGGTCGGTTTGGTGGCGTAAGTAGGCGCGATCCAAAAAGACGGTGACGTTGCTGGCAAGTGGCTCCAGAGTTTGCTCGGTGAGAATGCTGTTGGGCGTGGGGTCTATGAGGCAGATGGCACCGGGCGGGGTGGAGGGGTTGTAGCTGTCGGGGTAGGGAATGGGTACGGCCAGGATAGATTCACGGGGCAGTTGCCATAGCTCGCTTTTAAGCAGTTCGGCCGGCGGACGCTCAAATTTGTCCAGACGGATGGCGCGGCCGGCGCTGAGAATGCTTTCAAAGGTGGCTTTTTTGTCTTCCCAGCGAGTTTGTTCGGTTTCGCCATTGCTATGACAGACCCAAACGTCGTAATATTGGCGTTGGGGGTCGCTGATGCTAACGACGGTGGTGAGGCCGGTATGAATGGCAATTTCATAGGCAACGGCAGCACAAACGCCGTGGGCATCGAAAATGCTTGAGAGTGCGTAATTTAAAGATTGCCATAATGCCTGGAGTTGCCGTGCAGAATTTGGCACTTTTACCGTTGTCGTCATAGGTTGCATTTATAGCGTTCAAAAAGTAAGTTTGCAAGAGGAAATAGGTCACAGGTACTAAAAATAAGATGAAAAGTTTGTTAATCTTACGTCATGCGAAGTCGAGTTGGGCACAGGGGAGTTTGTCGGACCACGAACGGCCGTTAAACGCCCGTGGTGAAGCCGACGCCCCGCAAATGGGCAAACTGCTGCGCCAGGAGGGTATTGTCCCTTCATTGATCATCAGTTCATCGGCCAAGCGAGCCGTGACCACGGCGCGGCTGGTGGCCGAAGCGGCCGGGTTTGAAGGGGAGCTGCTTGTCACGCGCCAGCTTTACCACGCTGACCCGGAGACGTATTTAGAGGTGCTGCGGGAAACGGCCGTTAACAGCCACGACTGCGTGATGGTGGTGGGGCATAACCCCGGCATGGAAGAGCTGGTGGCGCAGCTAACCGACTGGGACGACGTGTTTACCACCGCCAACATTGCCCACGTAGCCCTGCCCATTGATTCGTGGCAAGAGCTGACGGATGAGGTGACGGGTACGCTGCTGAATTGGTGGCGGCCGAGGGAGTTGTAGGGAGTGGGGGGTGGGGTGTAGGGTGTTCCTGCGCCCCGCTCCCTACGCCCTACTTTATTACAGTGTTGCTTCTGCCAACAACGCCTCTTCAATCCGGCTGGCGTGGAGCTTGGTGAGGCTTTTGTTTTTGGCAACCCAGAGGCCAACGAGTTCGATTCGTAGAATATAGCGGGTTTGGCCTTCGTCGGTGATTTCTTGCATGATGTCGCGTTCCACAAGCTGGATGAGGGCCATGGTGACTTCGGCCGGGGTGGGGTAGATGCCGTAGGGGGCGAGGAAGGCAACGAGGTCTTCGGGGTGGATGGGGGTGTCGCGGTCCATGAGGTGGGAAACGGCCGTTAATAACCCCTTTTCCACAAACGACGACCGCTGCCACAAATAGGCAAAATGCACTTCGCCCAGCCGCAGCATCTCATCCAGCGCCGCGTTCACATCGGAAATGGTGATGTAGCCCGTGCGTTCACTGTTGGCGCGTTTCACCAGCGTATAGCACACCAACTGCAAAAAGTAGGGATGCCCCGCCGTGACGCGCAAAATCTTGTCCAGTGCCAAATCGTCATATACCAGATTGGGCTGCACCGGCTCGGTAATGAGCCGCGTGGCTGCGTCCGGGCTTAAATAATCAATCTTGCGGTAAAGGGCAATGTTGAACAGCACCGACCAGTAATCGGCGCTCATTTCTTCCAGGCGGCGCGTGCCAACAAAGATAAAGTTTAGCCCTTCGCTGTGCTGCATCAGGTGGCGCAGATAGGTGAAGAAGGTGGGGGGCAAAATGTGGTCTTCGACCAGGCTTTCAAACGCCTCGAACTCATCAAACACCAGCAGCAGGGTGGTTTCGGCCGGCAGCAGCGAGCGCACGTGGGGCAAAAATTGCCGCTGGAATTGGCGCGTTGGCTCTTCCTGCCATTCGCCTGGCTCCGGTACCACCACGTCAATATCGCGCAGGGCGAGGGCATCGGCAATGAGCCAGGCAAATTCTTGCAGCAGGGCGGGCATGCCCGGCACTACGCCCAGCGATTGGCAATCAATATAAACCGGCAGCAGGTGGGCGGGTACGTGTTCGGCCAGCCGCAGCAGGGCCGATGTTTTGCCGGTGCGCCGCTGCCCCACCAAAATGAGAACGTTGCGATGGGCGCGTCGGCCGGCGTTTTCGGCAATAAAGCCAAAGAGCTGCTCGCGGCCAAAGAAGAGGTGGCTGTTGGGGCGCAGCGGTGTGCCGGGCATGTAGGGGTTGGCAACGGGTCTGAATTCGCGGGCGGGCGGGAGCAGATGCACCATGTCGGCAAAGGCCAGCGTTTTGTCGTGCTGGTTGCGGTCGTCATAGGTGATGGTGAGTGCCAGCCGGAAGGAGTCGGTGGCGGCGGGAGCAATGACGAATTCGATTTGGCGCGAGCGGCCGGGGGGCAGCAGGGGGATGAGGGGGGGCATGTTGAGCAGGTTGTAGGCGGGGTTTTCGTCGAGGATCGCCATGACGTTTTCGGCGGTGGCGCGGCCGATGTTCTGGATTTCGAGAACAACGGCCGTTTGTGCATTTGGCACCAGCCGCTTCGTTTTGAGCGTGAGGCGCAGGTCAGCGCGGCCGCGCAGCTCTTCGATGGTGGAACTGACCAGCCCGGCCCACCGCTTGCTGATGCCCTGTACCAGGGTGCGCTCCATGCGCGGGGAAAATTCGGGCAGTTGCAGGGTGAGACGGTTGAGCAACACGGCAGCTTCGTTGAGGTAAACCAGACGGTCGTCGGCCAGCTCTACCCGTTCGCTGTCGCGCAGGTTGGTGAGGATGGGTAGCAGGGCATCCAGGACGGGGGCGTATTGTTCGCGCTCTTCGAGAAAGGTGAGGAGTTCGACAAGGTGAGGGCGCAGCAGGCTGAGTTCGGTGATGGTGGGGGCTTCGGCCAGTTCGGCGGCCGTTTTGTAAATCATTTGCCAGCGGCTGATGTCGTGCCAGGGGGGAATGTGTTCGTTGATGTCGTCGAGGGTGCTGTTGATGATGGAGAGGCCGGCACGAAAACGGCCGTTTAGCAAGAACAGCCCATCCGCCAAATTTGCCACCAGCCGGTTTGGCTCCTGCCGCGCCGCATTTGCCAGGTACAGCAAAAAATCAACCGCCCCATCGTAATAAATGTACCGGTTTTCCAGCAGCCGCAGCGTGTCTTGCGGCGTGCGCTGAATGTGCCGCAGCAGCCGCTGCGCCCGCGCATCGGGCGATTGCGCCTGCCGCACAAACAGCACAAACGTCACCAGCCCCAGAGCGGCAAACAGCACCAGCCCATAGCGAGCCAGCGTTGCCAGCGGCGAGAGCGACAGCGGCACTGGCCCTGGCGGTGGCGTCACATACCCTTCATAAAGCCCATCACTGTAGTGGAAGCGGTAGTAAACCCCTTCGGCACTGGTTGGCGGGTTTGGCACCAGCCAGAAGAGGGATTCGTTGCCGCTGTTGATTTCCTTTTCTTCCAAAGGCTGCCACTCCCCTGTGTCACTGTCTTGCACCTCCAGCCGCACGTGTACGAGGTCGTTTTCCACGTCGTGGACGGCGACGTTGATGCTGTATTGCCCTTGTGCCAGCTCTACGCCGGGGTTGGTAAGCAGCGGCGGGCGGTTTTCCTGGGCGCGGTAAAGCTGGACGAGGCCGTTGTCGGTGATGAAGAGCAAATCGGCCGTTTGGCTGTTGTCGCGGCGCAGCACGGTAAGGGCAAACAGCCCGCTAAACAGGTCAATTTCGTTCGTCAGCTTGGGTTCGCGGGTGTGGGCGCGGCTATAAATGTGGACTTGACCGCGCTGGGTGCCAACCACAACGGTGTCGGGTACGGCGTCGCCATCGCGGTCGTCCCAGTGCAGGCTGGTGATGGTTCCCTCGTTTTCAAGCTGCCAACTGATGATGGGGCGGTTTTCCTCAATATCAAGCCGCAGCAGGTGACCGTCGGCGGTGGCAACGAGAAAGGCGGTGATATTTTTGAAGAAGGCTTCGGTCAGCGATTGTTCGTTAGGGATGCTGAGGGTGGGTGAGCCGGGCAGAGCCAAAGGCCAGGCAAATTGTGCCATTAGAATGCCGCGCCAGTTGAGGCCATAGGCATAGCCATCGTCCACAAAGACCAGCAGGCGGGGGCTGAGTTCTTCGCTGCCGTTGGCGGGCATGGTGTAGACCTGGGTGATGGTGCCGCTGTAGGTTGCCAGGCGACGGGTGACGAGCGTGCCGTTGATGTCGCGGATTGCCAGCAAGTCGTGGCGGGTGGTGAGAATGATCTCTGGTTCATGCTGGGTGCTGCCGCTGAGGACGAGCAAATGCTCGATGCTGTTATTGGATAGGGCGTGGCTCCAAAGGGGTTCGCCGCCGCTGGAAAAGAGGTGGATGGCACCATTCTGGGTGCCAACGATGATTTCTGGCCCGTCGTTGGGGGCAAAGTCGCTGACTAGTAGGGCGGTAATGGGGACATCAAAGGGGGTTTCGCTGCGTTTTTCGCCATTGGGCTGGCGAATTTCCAGCCAGCCGCGTTGCGGCAAGGCTTCGGAGGCGTTGGTTTCATTGCGGACAACAACGACGTGGGGCGGTTCGGTGGGAGAGCTGGGGAGGGCGGCCAAGTGGGTGATGGCTCCACCGGGGTCGTTGAGAGAGCGAATGGTGCCGTTGCTGTTGAGGCTGTGAATGCGGCCGTCCTGGGTGCCAACGATGATTTCTTCGGTGCCGTCTTTGTCGAGGTCAACGACGAGCATGGAGAGGGGGGCGGCGTTGAGTGAATGGTTCCATTCGCTGGCACTTTCGCCGGTGCTGGTGCTGATGCCGATGAGTTCGAGGGTGGCGAAGCGAGCCAGAAGTAGTTCGCTGTTGTTGTCGCGGTTGATGTCTATGAGGCGGGTGAGGCCGCGCATATCTATGCTTTCGTAACGGCCGATTGTTTCGCGGTTGTTGCCCAGCAGGATGAGGTCGGCGGAACCGGCGCTGCTGATTTGGGGTTCGATGGTGACGGCGAGGGTGGGCCGGCCGTCGGGGATGCTAACGGCCGTTCCTGACAGTGCCAAAATCCCGCGTGTGGCGTCGGGATCCAGGTTTTGTGTCCAAAAACGGTGGCCGTTGCGGTCAAAGGTGGTGACGGTGCCAACGGCCGTTCCCACCGCCAACGCCATCCCCTGCGGCAACTGCACCGGGGCAATGGCGGTGACGGGCTTGTTGAGCGTGCGCAGCCACAGCCGTTCGCGGCTGGCATTGTAGAGGTAAACGTGGCCGAGGTTGGTGCTGATGGCAAGCTGGGGCGGCAGGGCGGGGTCAAAGGTGAGGGGAGAAACGGCCGTTATCCGCCCCGACACACTTAACTCCCAGCGTGGGTCTTCGTTGTCCAGATAAACCACATGCCCAAAGCGGCGCGGCGTAAACAGCGCCAGCATCATCTCAAGCTCGCCATCCTGGTCAAAGTCGGCCAGTGCCAGATGGGGGTCGGCGTTGCTGTTGCTGTTGGGGTCTTGGTAGTGCCACACTTGCTGGCCGATTTGGTTATAAAGCAGCAGGACACCGGTGTTGAGGACGACCAGGATCTCTTCATTGCCGTCGTGGTCGCTGTCGTAGCCATAAACGGCCGTTGGTATCAGTGCTTCGCCGTCATTCAGGCTGTCTTGCCGTTCAGTCGCTTCAAAATCATTGATGCTGCTGGCCGGGTTGCTTTCGTTCAGCCGTATCTGCCGAATCACAACGCCATCGGCCGTCAGCAGCACCAGCCGATTACGCATGGCTAAAACGACCTCCATCTCAGGCTGGCTTTCGCCGTCCAGGTTGACGGTATTCAGGTTGAGGATGGGGTCCTGGGCCAGATAGCGCCATTGGCGGATGCCGGACGCGCTGATGAGATCTACTTTGCCATCTTCATCGGCCATCAGGAACTCTAAAATGCCGTCGTGGTTGATGTCGGCGGTGACGACGTTTTGCAAGCGGCCGGAAGCGGAGTATTGCCAATAGCTGGCCGTGGGCTGGAGCGCGGTTTGGGCGTGGGCGGCGCGGTGGCCGAGGAGCAGAAGGAGGAGGAAGAGGAGCAGGGCGTGGGGCGTGGGGCGTGCGCGGGCAAGCCGGTGGGTATGGTTGGGGTTGGTTGGGTGGATAAACGGCCGTTTCATGCAAGACGCTCCGGCACGCACCGGGGCTGCGTTTAGCTGGGCGGACGCAGCGAATAGCCGACGCCGCGTTCGCTCACAATCCAGTTGCCGTATGGCTCGATGGCGCGGCGCAGCCGTTTGATGAGGGTTTTGAGCCGGTCAGGGTCGTCTACGAGAACATCGCCCCAAACGGCCGTTTCCAAATCATCCCCATGCACCACCTGCCCCGGCTGCTGGCACAGCCGCACCAAAATGCTGAACTGTGAGGTCGTCAAATTTTGCTCCTGTCCATTAGCCCACACCTGGTGGCGCAACTGGTCAATGACAAACGGCGTCGCCTGGATCAACCCTTCCACATCCTGCCGCCGCACAAAGCGGCGCAAGATTTCGCTGGTGTAATGGTATTCGTTGTTGTCATACCACAGCAGACACTGTTGCTCCAACTGGCGCATACTGTCAATGGGGCCATCGGCAATCGCCAGCGTGTGGCGTTCGTCGGGGGTCAGGTTTAGCCACAGATAGCTGATGTGGGAGCTGGCTTCCATTTCAATGGAGCCGTCCAGCCGCATCAAATCCTCCTCGCTCTCCAGCGTTTGCCCCTGGCTGAGCGCCTGAAAGGCGTGGTAGCCGGCCACGTGGAGGAAGAAGGGGTGGGGGCCAACCAGGTTAATGAGGTGGTTGGTGAGTTTTTCGGAAAAGGTGACGTTGGTTTGCTTGAGCCGGTTGTGCAGCAGCTCCCTGGCTTCTTCGTGGGTGAACAGCCCCAGCGGCAGGGTGACGAAGATGTTGAAGAAGGGGGAGCTGAGTATTTCTTCTTCGGCGGTGATGGCGAATAACGGCCGTTGGCTGGCCGTCAGATAAGCCAGTCCATACTTGGTCGTCAGACCGCGCAGCCGGGCAAAAAAGTAGGGGGTCAAATGTTCGTTGGCCGCCAGCAGCTCAAACTCATCCAGCAGCACCACAATGGAGACCTTTTGCCGATGCACCGCCCGCAAAATGCGATCCAATGCCCGATAGTTGCCGTCTGGGTCAACTTCACCCACGTCCAACCCCGCCTCTTCACACGCATCCAGCAGCCCCGTCAGCAGTGCCTCATACACCTCTTCCGGCGGCGAACCGCCCAGCTCCTGGCAGTCAAGCAGCACAAAGAGAGTGTTCGGCGGCTCCAGGTTCAGCCGTGAGCGGACATCGGCACGGCACAAATGAATGAGCAGAGAACTTTTGCCGATGCGGCGCGGGCCAATAAGCGAAACGCTCTGCCCGTTACGCAGCAGCCCCAAAATCTGGTCAATCTCTGCACTCCGGCCGTGAAAATAGGTGGCTCGCCGGATTGCGCCACGATGAAAGAAGGGATTGCTTATGCTCATAGTAGCGTTTATTTTATCTGCATTGTAAAAAGTGGCAAAACGGGGTTATTTTGGAGAATGGGGATGGGACTGGAGATTGGAGATTGGAGATTGTGAACCGGCACCAATCTCCAACCTCCAATCTCTAGCCGCTGCCTGGAATATCTGACAGCAGTGCCGTCACCTTCTTATGGTTGTTGATGCGCTTCCATGTAGGCGCGCAAAACGGCATTCATGCGTGTTTGATAGCCACGCCCTCCTGATAACAGGTGAGAAAACAGCATCTTGTTTGCAAGGTGCCGCTTGCCGGTCAATGCTCCCTGCCTAAAACCGCTCTGCTCGGCGTTTGCCCTCACTTTTCTGCGTTGGCTATGCTTGCGTCCGCACTGTCGTGCTTCTTGATTCGCTCTTTTTTTCTTTTATAATGGGGGTAGGTTGCTGGCGTTGGAGGTGTTTTTTCTCAGAGAACAGCTTCCTTTTTGTATGAAACCCCATACGCTTTTCCCCGGTTCCGGCTTAGTTCAACAAGGATTATACGGCTGCCGAGCCGTATGAATCCTTGTTTGTTGGCCACATTAATAAGTTTCCATTGAGGTAGAAAAATTATGCAATCAACTGATTTAGGAATAGCGATTTACCTTAATCAACAAGTCGTCTTTGACTTATTAGCAGTACTCGATGATGGTTTTTCTCAACTTGCAACGATTAAAACATCTTCTAGTGATTCTGAATCTAGTAAATCTGGAGTAGGGGGATCTATAGGTGCGAGCAATGTTTTCGCCCTCCTTGGCATTACATTTTCTGGGGAAAAGGGTAAAGAACAGGGATCACAAGAGTTTACAGAGTTAAACCAGCAAAAAGTTCACACCCCAACATCTCTCTTTGCTAAGTTGCGCCTTAAGCTTCAAGAATTAAATCTTGTCCACCAAATCGATAATGATGAAATAATTCCAGAAATCAACACCGGTGATTTTGTCGAGTTTAAGGCAGTGCTTAGAAAAAATCCGATAGTTGAGACTATTGAGGGCTTCAAACAATTAATGGAAATCGCCGTGATGTTTCAAGAAGATGCCAAAAATCCTCAGAGCTCAACGAAGAAAAGGGATCAACAACAGTCAAGAAAGCAAACCAATCCCAATACGGTAATTATTAAACAAATGGATGGAATTTTAAGTGCACTTAATCAATCAGATTCTCTCGAACTCATTGGCGAATTAGTCGATACTGAACAGGTTATGTCTGTACTGACAACTAGACCTGATTTCTTTAGTCATGGGGGTGCAACAGAAATTATTGACGGCGAATTTCATGTGCTAGGCAAGGTTATACGAGTAGCAAAGTCTAGCTCTGACGAGTCGATTAATTTATTACGAAAAACTGCCTTTGGAAAATTCGATCAGGGTTTATTCGATCAATTTTCTTTAGCACTTGCTGGGCTTGAGGAAGCAGGAATGCGTCCTGGAGAACTTGTAACAGAAATAGGAGCACCTGCAATGCTTATAATTCCAATTGCCATCTTCACTTGATTACACATGGCCTAACAATGCTTTCACTCAGACCGGCGAGATCGAGGTTTATTCACGATTTGAGGGTGTGGTGAGCATATGCATTTCGCGCTTGAAAACATTGGGTTTTGCTTGCCGGCTGGTGAAGCGGGCGTTAGGCGTTTGGTGATTGGTGTGGGAAAAACGGCCGTTTTTCCCATACATACTGTTGCGGGGCGGCTGGGAATGGGTGACTGTTGGGAAAAAAAACAGGGGCTATTACAATTGCCCCAATGAACACACAAAAACATCTCCCCGAAAACCAGTTGAATTCCCGGCCGGCCGCGACTCAACGCCCCCATCCGCTCTTGATCGAAAATGAATTCGCCCCCTTGCTATCGGTCATCATTGGGCTTGGTGAGCCATATCAGGAAGATAAAAACGCCGTATTGCAGGCGATGGGGGAGTATCCGCAACTTCCCAAAACGGAGCATTATGAAGCGGTTTTGCGAGCCGAATACCCAACGGCTGACCAATTAAAACGAGAATTTGCGGCTTTTGTGGCTGTGTTGCACCGGTATGGCGTTCAGGTAAGTCGCCCTGATCCAACTTTGGCCTACTCCTTTGATTATACGTGCCCTCGGGATATTGGATTTGTGATTGGGAACAAGATGGTGGTGGCCAATATGAGCGTTGCCAGCCGTGCGGAAGAGTTTGAAACGATACGGCCATATCTACAGACCGTGCCGCAGTTGGACTTGATCACGATGCCGGAAAATGCCCATGCCGAAGGAGGCGATGTCATTGTGATGGGTTCGGACGTGCTGGTTGGCATCAATCAACGGACTAATGAAGCAGGCTATCAGTTTCTAAAAAACAGGTTCGAGCCATTAGGCTATGCGGTACACCCTGTTTATCATCGCCAACTGCATCTCGATTGCTGTTACAATCCATTGGGCTTGGGCCACGCCCTCGTCCATCCAGGCAGTCTTTCCCACAACAACCCGGAATCTACTATCCAGGTGTTGAAAAAACAGCAATGGGTGACGGTGACGGATGAGGAACGGGAGCATCTGGCGCCGAATGTGCTGTCAATTGCCCCCAATGTCATTATTGCTCGGCAATCTCCCCATTTGAGTCGTGTCAATGCCCAGCTCAATGCGTTGGGGTATACGGTTGAGGAGCTGCTTTTTGATGGTGTTCCGGCCACGGGAGGCTCTTTCCGATGTGCCTCTTTGGTTTTGAACCGAAAGCCGATGAGCCATATTGGTTATGAAGCAGGCAGGGGATGAAGGCGGGGAATTTTATGAGGAAGTTGTCTTTCAAAAGGGTGTACAGGGAAGGCATCTTAACGCAAAAAGCATTGCAAGGTTAGCGGCTCCCTTTTGTCGGGCGGGGGAATTTGTTGCGTAGTCAGACGGAAAGGAGGGAAAACCTAACGGCTTGACGCTGGTGTGCAACCTTGGGCGGCTGGTAGATGTTTGGGCCACCCACTACCCCCTACTCTTGAGAAACTGGTACAGCACCCCCAGCACCGTGGCTGGCTCCATTTCGCGGTCGCGGTCGCGCTGGCGGGTGGCGCGGCTGCGGCTGATGTGGAGGACGCGGCGGGCGCGGGTGAGGCTGACGTAGAGCAGGCGCAGCCGTTCGCTGATGACATCAATGTGGGCCGATTCGGTGGCAGAACGGCCGTTAAACAACCCCGCATCCCCCTCCATCACAAACCTGAGCTGCGCCACCACCTCCGCCGTGGGGTCGCCCCCCAAAAAGTCGTGGACACCCAAAAACGGACTTTCCAGCGTGCTGGGAATCCAAAAGCCGTCAATCCCCAGCAAAAACACCGCGTCCCACTCCAACCCCTTGGCGCTGTGCTGCGTCGTCAGCGTAATCCGCCCCGGCTGCGGCTCGTACCCCAGGTCGGTGGGGCGGGTGAGGGGCAGGCGGCGACGGCCGGCCACCACATCGGCCAGATGCGCCACCAGATCGGGCAGCCGCAGTTCTGGCTGCGTTTCGCGCCAGCCGCGCAAAATGGTGGCAATTTGGTACGCCAGCGCCAAATCTGCCTCGTGGCCGTCGCTCCAGGCAAACAGCTCATCCCCCAGGGCCAGAGCCAAATCGTCAATGGGCAGCGGGCGCAGGGCGAAAACGGGGCGCAAAAAGTGCAAAAAGCGTTCGATGTGGGTTAGCTCATCTTCGCTGGCAACCCCGGCGGGCAGGGCGGCCACCACGTCACCAGCTTCCAGCGGGAAGAGCAAGGCTTCGGGCTGGTGGACGCTGCGGAGGAGCATTTGCAGCCGGTCGGCGCCGTTTTCGGGGGCGGTGGTGGCGGGGTGGCCGAGGGCGTGGAGGCTGGCGTGGGCAGTGGCGAGGGCTTTAGTGTCGAGCGGGTCGGCCAAAATGGCGAGAATGGCGTGGATGGCGGCGGCGATTTCGCGCTCCCGGCTGCCGCCGCGCAGCAGGTTGTCGTAATTGGCCTCCTGTTCGTCGAGATAATCCACCAGCAGGTGGCCGACCTGGTTGGTGGGGACGAGAATGGCGATGGTGTGGTGGGGGTGCTGGCGGGCATATTGGGTGGCTTGCCGGGCAACGGCCGGTATTTCCTCATCTTCCCGGTGGCGAAAAACCTTGATTTGGATGCTGGCTTCGCTGTCGGGCGGGTTGGGCTGGCTGTCGCCGGGCGGGGTGGGGAGGATGTTTTGGCGGCGGAAGGTGTGGTGGCGCACTTCGGCCACCGGGTGGTTGTCTATGACCCAGTTGAGGATGGCGTTGGCGGCACCGATGATGAGCGGGGCGGAACGGCCGCTATTGGGCAGCGGGCGCGAAACCACGTCGGGCAAATCAATAAAGGCGTTGAAAAACTGGGGGTGGGCGGCGGTGAAGGTGGAGGTAATCGCCTGGTTGGGGTCGCCGACGCGCACCCAGTTGCCGCCGGGGCCGGTGAGCTGCTCCAACAGCCGTTCTTGTAGCGGCACGCTGTCTTGGGCTTCGTCTTCTAGCACATAGGGCCAGCGGCGGCGCAGTTCGGCGGCCAGGTCGGGGCGGTAAAAGAGCAGGTCGGCGGCTTGCCAGATGAGGTCGTCGAAGTCGAGGGCGGCCTGGCGGGTGAGGATGGCCTGGTAGCGGCTGTAGATGCCGGCCATCATTGCCAGCAGAGGGACGTTTTCGCCGCTACTTTCCAGCCGCGCCAAAATGTGGTCGGGGGTGTAGCGTTCGTTTTTGGCGGTGCGGATGAAATTGGCGGCGGTGCTTTCGGTGATGGTGCGCCAGCGGGCGCGCATTTGCGGGCTGTTGTCGGGCAGGAATTGGTTCCACTGGTCGGTGTGGCTTTCGATCCAGCCATCAACGGCCGTTCCCAAAAAGCTGCTCGATTGGGTGTCGCTAAGCACGCTGGGGCCTTCGTCGTCGCCAAGGCTGCTGCTGGCCAGGCGGACGATTTCCAGAGCGAGGCTGTGTAGGGTGCGAACATCGTAGCCGGCGGGGGGCAGCTCCATTTCCTCCAGACGGCGGCGGATGCGGGCTTTGAAGGTGTCTACGCTGGCGTTGAGGAAGGTGACGATGAGGATTTGCTGCCCGGCGGTGGGGTCTAAACGGCCGTTGCCGATCAACTTGGCCGCCAGCAGCGACAAGGTAAACGTTTTGCCGCTGCCGGGAACGGCACTAACGGCCATTCGGCCGTTTTCATAGGTCAGGATGTCGGCTTGGGCGGGTCGAAGATTCATGGAGGGTACGAGGGCAGGGGAGCAGGGGTGCGGCAGAGCAGGGGAGATTCCCCTCTGCACCTCTGCACCCCTACTCCCCTGCTCATAGAATTCACGTCGTATTGATGGTACAAACAGGCCATTTTTGGCATTCTGTTGGCTGCATCACACCAGATGCGGTTTGGGAGCAACCCTAATTGAGCTTACATTATAAAGCTGATGGCGTGATGCCGACAAGCGTGTGTATTGGAAACGGGTGTCGAATGGTTAAATCAGTGTAGCGGTTGTATTGTATTGGCCGACCATTCGACACTCCATAGTGGCAAACATGGTATTTTCCTGGCGTTGGTTTTTTCCCCTTGTGTTGTTGTTGATCTTGGTTATAGCTGGACGGACGATGGCTGTTCACCTCAGTTCGCCTGAGCAGGTGGGGCTACGGACGGGGCTAAAGCCAACGCGGGAGGAAACGGCCGTTTTGCCGACTCTGTTCCCGCTTGCTCCTGGCGAAGTTGTCGAGCAGGTGGGGGTGGTGTTGTCAAAGGGGCTGAATGTGCGGCTGGGGGCGGGCAATGCGTTTGGGGTGATAACGGCCGTTAAACAAGGCACCGAACTGCAACTGCTGGGGCAAGACCAATCTGGCCGCTGGCTCAAGGTGGCCCTGCCGACGGGGGAAAAGGGGTGGGTTAGTGCCTCGTTTGTGTCGCGTCCTGACGCGGCGGTGAAGCTGCCAGTGGTGGTGAGTGAGGTGGTGCTGGTGACGGCAACCAAGGAGATTGTGATTGCGATGGCGGAAGAAACGGCCGTTTCTTTGCCAACTGCCACCCCTGTTCCCATCATCATTGCCGCTGTCGAACCCTCTCCCACGTCCATGATGCCGCCAACGGCGACGCTGGCACCCACCCAGGTGCCAACCGACACGCCTGCGCCCACCAGCACGGCTGCGGCCTTACCCACAAACACAGTGGTTCCCACCAGCACAGCCACTGCCCTGCCCACCAGCACAGCAACGACTGCACCCACCGTTGCCCCCACAAACACGGTGGTGGCGGAAGAGGTGGCAGAGGATGTGGCGGGGAGTGTGGCGGCAGAAACGGCCGTTTTGCCCCCCACCGCGACCCCTGCTGCCATTGCCCAACTTGCGGAACCAGCTGTACCCCAGTTGTCCACATTTACACCTCCTTCCGATGGCTTTCCCGCAATCAAAATTATTGGCACAGTGTCCCTCATCATTGCCTTTCTGTTCACCATCGTCATCTTCATTCGCCTTAACCAGCGGCGTATCTAGCAAAGCGGGCAGGATATATGAACAGCCTGCCAGAAAATTTCACGCAAAGGCGCAAAGGGCGCAAAGAAAATGTCCAATCTTGGCGGCTTTGCGCCTTTGCGTGAGCTACTTGATAGATTAGCTGACAGCTTCTTCATGAACTACTGGCAGAGATGCACTATTGCTTTGCCGCAATTTGCGCTAAAATGACCCGCAGTGGCAGCAGGCATTGCAGATGAGTAACCAGCACCGAATGGGACAAAACGGCTGATTAACGGCCGTTTGTCCCGTTCGGTGTTTCGTTGATGGCTCATCGTTTGCAGCTCGCGGCGACAAAACTGACAAGAGGAAAGAAGATGAAACCCAAATTTGCACAACGTATTGAAGCCCAGGCCAACGTTCATTGGGCGACGGTGGGAAAGTTAATTCAGGCCAAGGTGGCGCAGGGCATGGATGTCATCCAAATCTCATCCGGCGACCCTGACCTGCCCACGCCGCGCCCGGTGGTCGAAACATTGCGCGAGGCCGTGCTTGACCCCACCTATCACCGCTACCCGTTTAGCTTCCGCACCGACCTGCACCAGGCGGTGGCAGCCTGGTACCAGAATCGCTTCAGTGTCACCCTTGACCCCGCCACCGAAGTGCTGATGGTGTCAGGTTCGCAAGAAGGAATCGGCCACCTGGGGCTGGCGGTGATGGAGCCAGGCGTAACCGCCATTGTCACCGACCCCGCCTACGGCAGCTACACGCGGGCCACCCAGTTCGCCGGCGGCGACGTCTATCTGCTGCCCATTCACGCCGAAGATGGCTACTTACCCAATCTGGCGCAAATCCCGGCCGATGTGTTAGCCAAAACGCGGTTGCTGTGGCTCAACTACCCCAACAATCCCACCGGTGCCATTGCCCCACTTTCCTTTTTTGAAGAGGTGGTGGCCTTTGCCAAAAAACACGACATCCTGGTTTGCCACGACAATGCCTATTCTGACATTGCCTTTGACGGCTACCAGGCCCCCAGCTTTTTGGCGGTGGAGGGGGCCAAAGAGGTGGGGGTGGAGATCAACACCCTGAGCAAGGCGTTTAACATGGCCGGCTGGCGCGTGGGCATGGTGGTGGGCAATGCCGAGGTGCTGGCGGCAATGGGGGCAGTGCATCGCAACAGCAGCATGGGGCTGTTTGGCCCGGTGCAGTTGGCGGCCATTGAGGCATTGACGGGGGACCAAAGCTGGATGGAAGAGCGCAACCGGGTTTACCAGCAGCGGCGGGATATTGTGGTGGCGGGGCTGCGGAGCCTGGGACTGCAGGTGGAGCCGCCCAAGGCGACGCTGTATGTGTGGGCCAAACTGCCGCCAGGGTACGATGACTCCTTTGCTTTTGCCAAATGGCTGTTGGATGAAACCGGGGTCTGGATTTCCTCAGGCAGCTTTTTTGGCGATGGCGGGCGGGAATATATGCGGGCAACGCTGACGCTGCCCACGGCGCGGCTGGAAGAGGCAATGGCGCGGCTGCAAAAGGTGCGGCTTTAACAAGGGTTATTGGGGATTGGAGATTGGAGATTATGAACCTTCCTTCACCAGTCTCCAATCTCCAATAACCAATCTCAATTTATTCTGGCAGTATGGCGATGGGGGGCTAGGGCGGCGAGGATTTGGGGGTGTAAACGGCCGTTATCGGCAATAATCCCGTTCACAAGCGTCTTTGGCTGGTTAAAACAAAACGGCTGGTCGTCCAGATCAACGCACACGCCGCCTGCTTCCTGCACCAGTAGCACCCCGGCGCAAATATCCCACTCATTTTTCGGACCACGGCTCCAGCTTGCATCGGCTTGCCCGGCGGCAATTCGCGCTAGCTTGTAGGCAATGCTGCCCATGGTGCGGATGTTCATCTCGGCTTCAAACGGAGCAAACTCCCCCCGCTTGCGTTCGGAGCGGCTGGCGTCTATGTTGGCTCCTTGCAGGGTGGTGCGGGAGGAAACGGCCGTTTTTACCCCATTCACTGTCATCCCTTCCCCCTTGGCCGCCGCAAATAGTTCGTCGGTCGCCGGGTTAAAAATCACCGCCAAAATCGGCAGCCCGTCTTCCACCAGCGCCACCGACACGGAAAATTCGGGAATGCCCAGCACAAACTCCTTTGTGCCATCCAGTGGATCCACAATCCAGGCCAGCTTTCTCTCCAGCCGGATGCGGTCGTCCACCGTTTCCTCGCTCAGCCAGCCCGCTTCTGGCAGCAGCGCCGTTAGCCGCTCTTTCAGCAGCGTGTCGGCAGCAAAATCGGCGTCGGTGACGGGGTTGTCCGGCTTTTTGTCGCGGACATCAAAAGAAGATCGGTAAAACTGCATAATGGCCGCGCCGGCCGCACGGCTAATGTCAATGGTGTCGTTAAGTAGTTGGTTCATTAATTTATACTTGCAAAGGGTATAAACTGGCATTTTTTGGAGATTGAGAGACTGAGAGACTAGGAGATTAGTCACTCAGTCTCTCAATCTCTTTAGCAAAATGTCAATTTATGATCGTGTTTAGTATAACAAGTGGCACGTGACAAGTCGTCTATCAATCGTGACTTGCTACCTGCTGCTTGCGCCTGGTTTGTAATTCATTCCTTTTTCACTTGGGGCTTTGCCCAAATTCACGGTCATTTGATGTGAGACAAAGGTCACATATGGCAGTATCATATTGTCAGAAGCCAAATTTTGTGACGCTTTTGGATTGTATAACAAGTTGTCTGTCTGTGAAACCAACACAAGAGGTAGTTACCGTGAAAGCTCAAATTATTCAGTTTCTCAAAAAGGGAAAGCAATCGCGCTATGGCGTGGTTTTGCTGGTGCTTGTTGGCATGTTGGCAATGGCAACGGCCGTTTCCGCCGCCACCTACATCGTTCAGCCTGGCGATACCCTCACCCGCATCGCCCAGCGCTTTGGCACCACCGTTAACACCCTCGTCCAAACCAACCGTATTCCCAACCCCAACCTGATTCATGTGGGGCAGCAGCTCGAAGTGCCCGACAACGGCTCCAGCCCTGCCCCCACGCCCACGCCTCCGCCCTCCGGCGGGGGTGGTGGTAGTACCAGCACTGGTGTCTATATCGTTCAGTCCGGCGACACCTTGTCGCGGATTGCCAGCCGGTTTGGCACCACCGTTTACGCCATTGTCCAGGCCAACAACATTGCCAACCCCAACTACATTTATGTGGGGCAGCGGCTCAATGTGCCTGGTGCCAGCGGTGGCAGTGGCAGTGGTGGCAGCAATCCGACGCCGCCACCTCCGGCACCCAACCCCAACCCAGCTCCCACGGGCGGTTTTGCTCTGGGCGGTCAAACGCAGGGGTTTGGCAACAAGGCAGTAATGCAGGATGCCCGCATGACGTGGGTGAAGTTCCAGCACAAATGGAGTCCCGGCGACTCGCCCGACGTGCTGCTGGGTCGCATTCAGGATGCCCACAACAACGGCTTTAAGGTGCTGCTTTCGATCACGGGGGCACAAACGTATCCGTCGGCCGGCAGCATTGATTATGCCGGTTACGTCAACTTCCTGCGCGGCGTGGCCGCCCACGGCCCTGATGCCATTGAGGTGTGGAACGAAATGAACATTGACTTTGAGTGGCCGGCCGGAGAAATCAGCCCCACTTCCTATGTCAACAACATGCTGGCTCCTGCCTACAACGCCGTCAAGGCCGCCAATGGCAATGTGATGGTTATTTCTGGCGCCCTGGCACCCACCGGCTTTGACAATGGCACCAACGCCTGGGCCGATGACCGCTATATTCGTGGTATGGCTGCGGCCGGCGGTGCCAATTACATGGATTGCGTGGGGGTGCATCACAATGCCGGTGCTACTTCCCCCAACGCCACCACCGGCCACCCGGCGGGGTCGCATTACAGTTGGTATTTCCGACCCACGATGGATTTGTACTACAACGCCTTTGGCGGTTCCCGCCCCGTTTGCTTTACCGAGCTGGGCTATTTGTCGGGCGAAGGGTTTAACAAACTGCCTGCCAACTTTAGCTGGGCCGGCGGCACGTCAGTTAGCGAACATGCCCAATGGTTGGGTGAAGCGGTGCAGCTTGCCCGCAGCAGTGGCAAAGCCCGGCTGGTCATCATCTACAACGTTGATTTCACCCAGTATGATGAAAATGGCGACCCGCAGGCTGGCTATGCCATTGTCCGTCCCGGTGGCAGTTGCCCTGCGTGTAGTCAGTTGAGAGCGGCAATGGGCGGCTGATAGTCCGTAGCGCGATTTTCTAAATCGCGTTACAAATACGTTTGTGAAAGGTGTGGCTTGTTGACAGCAAGGGCCACACCTTTTTTGTTTGATGAGCAATCGAAAGGAATTATTGCGAAGCTGTGGGACTCCCTTTATAATTTTTTGCCGGAACATCTTTGCAGCACCTTAATAGCTATCCCTAATGTTTGCATCTCAGTGTAGGCAAGGGCGCAGAGAAAACAAGGAGTAGGTTATGTCGTCGCAGATTGGGACAGTTACACAGCCGTTGCGAGTTGCCATTATTGGTTCTGGCCCGGCAGGGTTTTATGCTGCCGAGTATTTGTTGAAGCAGCACGATGTTGTCGTGGAGGTGGATATGTTTGATCGCCTGCCGACGCCGTTTGGTCTGGTTCGGGCTGGGGTTGCGCCTGATCATCAAAAGATTAAATCGGTGACAAAGGCGTTTGAGCGGGTGGCACAGCAGCCGGGCTTTCGTTTTTTTGGCTATGTGGAAATTGGCAAAGATGTTTCGGTAGCAGAGCTACGTCAATATTATCATCAGATTGTATATGCAACGGGAGCGCAAACGGATCGTTCTCTTAATATTCCGGGGATTGATTTGAAGGGTAGTCATCCGGCTACGGCGTTTGTGGCCTGGTATAACGGCCACCCCGATTATTGTGATCTTGAGTTTGATCTGTCGCAGGAGCGGGTGGTGGTGATTGGCATTGGCAATGTGGCAGTGGATGTGGCGCGGATTTTGTGTTCGACGCCGGAAGAGCTTGCCAGGTCGGACATTGCACCCTATGCGCTGGAGGCACTGCGGCAAAGCAAGGTACGTGAGGTGGTGATGGTGGGGCGGCGTGGGGTGGCGCAGGCGGCTTATTCGGCTCCGGAAATTAAGGAGTTGGGCGAGTTGGCGGAAACGGCCGTTTATGTTGACCCCGATGAAGTCACCCTGGATCCGCTTAGTGCCGCCGCCCTGGAAGAGGCCGACCGCTCTACCAAACGGATGGTGGAAATTACGCAGGGGTATGCCGGGAACACAAGTGACAAACCGCGTAAATTAACCATTCGCTTTTTGCTGTCGCCCACTGAACTGTGGGGTGATGAAGCCGGGCAGGTAACGGGAATGCGGCTGGTGCGGAATGAGTTGGTGGCGGGCAGAAACGGCCGTTTGGGTGCCAACCCCACTGGTCAGTTTGAAGAGATAGAAACCGGGCTGGTGTTCCGCTCCATTGGCTATCGCGGTGTTCCGCTGCTGGGCGTGCCGTTCCGTGATGATTGGGGCGTTATTTGGAATGAAAACGGCCGTGTTGTTGATGCCGAAGCCCATCAACCCGTACTTGGTGAATATACCACCGGCTGGATTAAGCGTGGCCCCTCGGGAATTATTGGCACCAACAAGCCCGATGCTGTGGAAACGGTCAACCTGATGCTGGAAGATTTGCAAGCTGGGCAGTTGCTTCGGCCGGCATGTCCCCACCCGGCCGATGTGGAAGCATTTGTGCGGCAGCGGCAGCCAAACTACTTTAGCTATCAGGATTGGCAAACGCTGGATCGCCTGGAACAAGAGGCTGGTGCAGCGTTGGGTCGTCCACGTGTCAAATTTACAACCATTGAGGATATGCTGGCGGCGCGGCAAGGGGCGGCTGCCTAGCCTGAAATGACACCCGCATAGGTATTTTTGAAAACAGGACGCTGATTGTCCTGATTTTCCTGATCAAAAGTGTCTATTCAGGTCTGTCGTCAATGAACCGGTTTTGGGTCAAAACATGTCATTTCGACGAGTCTTCGAGGAGAAATCCCGCTCCCTTTACCAATAAGAATGGGATTTCTCGGAGGACCTCGAAATGACACTTGTATAGTAAATAGCCTTGTAGCCGAGCTTGCCATAACTCGCTCTTCGGCTCGTGAATAAGAACGAGGATTGGAATCCTCGGCTACAGTTTCATTTGTAGGTGCCACGTAGCGGCGTGGGGTCTCCTGTTTTATTTATGAAAGTTGTGATTTATTCAGATGGTGGTGCTGACCCTAATCCCGGGATTGGCGGTTGGGCTGCCATTTTGCGTTTTGGCAAGCATGAAAAAGTGTTGACGGGCAGCAACCCGCAGACAACCAATAACCAGATGGAGCTGACGGCGGCCATTCAGGCGTTGCAATCGCTCAAACGGCCGTGTGAAGTTGAGTTTTATACCGATTCCGAGTATGTGCGGCGGGGGATTACAGAGTGGATTGAAGGGTGGGCAGCGAAGGGGTGGGTTAGCAAGTCGGGCAAAGCCGTGCAAAATGTGGTGCTGTGGCAGGCGTTGTGGCCGCTGGTGCAGCGTCATACCATTGAGTGGCATTGGGTGAAGGGTCATGCTGGGAATGAGCTGAATGAGCGGGTGGATCGGCTGGCGCGACAGGCACGCTTGGCGATTACCCCGGAAACGGCCGTTGGTGACGATGTTCCCAAACTGTACCTTCGCGCTTCCTGCAAAGGCAATCCGGGGCCTGGGGGGTGGGGTGTGGTCTTGGAGCATGATGGCGAGATGGAGCAGTTTAGCGGGGCGGAAAGCAGCAGTACCAATAACCGTATGGAGTTGTTGGCGGCTCTGGAAGGGTTGCTGCGCCTGCCGCCGGGCAGTTCAGTGCAGCTATTTACCAGTTCAGATTATCTCTTTCAGGGGGCTACGCGCTGGATTCACGGCTGGCGGCAGCATAATTGGGTGAAGCGGGATGGCAAGCCGGTTGTGAATGCCGATTTGTGGCAGGCGCTGGATCAGCTTATGGGGCAGTATGCGGTGCGCTGGATCAATGCCAAAGGGCAGGATATTGAGGAAATGAAGGTGGCGGGTAAGCTGGCGTCAGAGGCGAATGCCGTTCATTAGCGTGAGTCGCCCAGGTATTGGCAGGTGGCGTGAAGAAAGCCGAAATCGCCCACGGGTGCCATGAGTTCGGTGACTTCAAGGATTTGAAATAAACGGCCGTTAAACTGCACTGTTTCGCCCACCTGCGGTGCTTTGTCTACCTGAACAATACTTCCTTTAATGGGGCTGCCTTGGACCACATAGCTAAGTTTATAGGGATGGCTTTTTTTCACACGCTACTCCTGTTTTTACACGGTTAACTCTGATTAAAGCATACTTTACTCTCGACTTGCCTTACAATAAGTATACCATGCTCCCACTTTTTCCATATAGCTACTGTTCATGATCATACCTTCGACAAGCCAAAATCAAAAAGCGGTAAACACACCCCCAAAAAATGCTTGACACGTATCAGACTTTCTAGTATTATCTCCGTGAACGTTCACGGGAACGCTCACGTTTAGGTGAGATCCACATCCTGTTGGCAAAAGTGGTTACGGAATTGATTTGAGGAAGAGGAGGTAATCATGAGTGCAAGCCAAACGGCCGTTCGCTCCCAGGAACAGCCACAAGCCCGGAAAAGTGTATTCAAACAATGGTTTAACCAGGAGACCGCCTTAGCCTGGCTGTTTTTGCTGCCCAGTCTCATAGGCTTTATGGCGTTCTACGCCGTTCCCGCCGTGCGCGGCCTCTACATCAGCTTCACCGACTGGGACATGTTTTCTGCCCCCAAATTTATTGGTTTGGACAACTACATAGAGATGTACAACGACAAGCAGTTTTGGCGGTCACTCCAGGTCACAGGCTACTACGTCCTCCTCAACATCCCCTTGCAAACCGTCCTTGCCATTGGGCTGGCCGTCATGATGGATCGCGTCACCAAATCCACCTTGTTGCGCGGGCTGTTTGTCATGCCCTGGCTGCTGCCCCCCGTCATTGTCGCCATGGTCTGGCTGTGGATGCTTGACCCGACGCTGGGGGTTGCCAACATGGCACTGCAAAGCGTGGGTTTTTCCCGTCAGGCATTTTTAGGTTCACCTGACCAGGCCATGCCAGCCATTGCCGCCATTAACATTTGGCAATACACCGGCTACACGGCGCTCCTCTTTTTTGCCGGGCTGCAAACCATTCCCAAATCCATTTACGAAGCGGCCGCCATTGACGGTGCCACCGAGCAGCGCATGTTTTGGTCTATCACACTGCCGCTGCTGCGCCCTGTCATGGTGTTTGTGCTGGTCACAACCGTCATCGGCTCCTTCCAGATTTTCGACACCATTGCTGTTACCACCAAGGGTGGCCCCATTGACGCGACGCGGGTGATTACCTGGTACATTTTTGAATACGCCTTTAATCGCTTTGAAATGGGGTACGCAACGGCCGTTGCCGTGGTACTCTTCCTCATTCTCGCCATCATCACCTTCATCCAAATGCGCATTCTGCGTGCCGACTCATCCGATTTGGCCTAAGTTCAACAGGAGAAACGTTCATGCTGCCTAATCAAACGCTCGCTTCTGCCAAACCGTCGCCAAATCGGCGACCAGCCCCCTCATTGGGGCGCATTGTCGCCTGGGTCATCATTCTTTTGGCGGTATTGGTTATTCTATTTCCTTTCTGGTGGGTTATTCGCACCGCTTTGTCTACGCAGCGCGAACTGCTGGCTGACCCCCGTTCGCTGCTGCCGGTGGGCTTTACGATGGTCAACTTTGCCCGCGTGTTGGGGTTTGTAGACACAGCAACGGCCGTTGCGGCCGGCGGTTCCGGTCAATCCATCAACTTCTGGCTCTACCTCCGCAACTCCATCATCGTCTCCACCATCATCGTCGTTTGCCAAACCTTTTTTAGCGCCCTGGCCGCCTACGCCTTTGCCCGGCTCCGCTTTCCCCTGCGCGACAAAATCTTTGCCGCCTACCTTTCCGCCCTCATGGTTCCCGGCATCGTCACCACCCTGCCCAACTTCCTGCTTATTCGTGACCTCGGCTGGGAAAACAGCTTTTTGGGCATCGTTGCCCCGTCCCTGCTCATGTCGCCCTTCGCCGTTTTCTTCCTGCGCCAATTCTTTCTGGGCATCAACCGCGAACTGGAAGAAGCGGCCAGCCTGGACGGGGCAAGCAAGTTTGGCATCTTTTGGCGCATTGTTCTCCCCATCAGTATGCCCCCCTTAACCACACTGGCTATTCTGACCTATGTGGGTACCTGGAATGCCTATTTGTGGCCGTTCCTTATCGGTAAGGACGAAAACGTGCGCGTCCTAACGGTGGCATTGGCAATTTTCCGTTCACAAACGCCCCAGGGGGCACCAGACTGGACGGGTCTCATGGCTGGCACCATCATCAGCATGTTGCCTACCTTGCTCTTGTTCATGGTACTGGGGCGGCGTGTGGTTAACAACATTCAATTTACTGGCTTCAAATAAAATAGGGTTAACGAAGGAGGTGAGGTCTATGTCTGTTGGCTCTTACACCGTGCAGCCATTGCCGGGTAGGAGTGCCCTCAATCGAATTTCCTGGGTTGAATAAAAATTTTTTACAAATCTTTTTGGAGGAGATTTCAAGTGAATTTCAAAAAATATCTTGCTTATGTTGTGATGATGTTGATGCTTGTTTTGCTGGTTGCCTGTGGTGGCACCGCTACTGAAGAAGCTGCTCCCGCCGAAGAAGCTGCTCCCGCCGAAGAAGCTGCTCCCGCCGAAGAAGCCGCTCCTGCTGAAGAAGCCGCTCCTGCTGAAGAAGCTCCCGCTGAAGAAGCAATGGCTGTCACCATTCGCTATTCAATGTGGGACTCGGCTCAACAGCCGGCTTATGAGCAGTGTGCAACTGCTTTCCACGAAGAAAACCCCAATATTACCGTTGTGGTTGAGCAACTGGGTTGGGATGATTACTGGAATGGCATTACCACCGGTTTTGTTAGTGGCGATGCTCCCGATGTCATCACCGACCATCTGGCGAAATTCCCCGAATTTGCCGTGAAAGAGCAAATCCTGGACATTCAGCCCTTTGTGGATCGGGATAGTGTAGAGTTGGGTGTGTATCTGCCTGGTTTGGCTGACCTGTGGGTTCGTCAGGGCAAGCGGTATGGGCTGCCCAAGGACTGGGATACCATTGCTGTGGTTTACAACGCCGACATGCTGGAAGCAGCCGGGATTGACCCTGCTGTCATGGATGACTGGTCGTGGAACCCGGAAGATGGCGGCAAATTTGAAGAGATCATTGCCCAGTTGACGCTGGATGCCAACGGCAACAATGGCCTGAGTGCTGACTTTGATAAGGATAACGTGGTGCAGTATGGCTATATCCATCAGGGTAGCGGTGGTTTTTCCGGCCAAACCCAGTGGAGTGGCTTTGCAGGCAGCACGGGCTGGAATTTCACCGATGGCCCCTGGACGAGCAAATATTACTATGACGATCCTCGCTTCATTGCCACCATCGAATGGTACGCTGGCTTGGTGGAGAAAGGGTTTGCACCGCCGCTGGCTGATGTTTCCAGCCTTGGGCCGCAGCAGCTTTTCCTGAGCGGGACGGGTGCAACCACGACGGATGGCTCCTGGCAAATTGGTAACTATGTCACCAATGCTACCTTTAATGTTGGCTTTGGGTTGCTGCCTGTTGGGCCAGAAGGTCGCAAGAGCATGTTCAACGGGTTGGCCGACTCCATTTATGTGGGGACGGAACACCCGGAAGAAGCATGGCAGTGGGTAAAATTTGCGGCTTCGCCAACGTGTGCCGACATTGTGGGTGACACGGGCGTAGTTTTCCCGGCGCAGCAGTCTGGCGTGGAGCGGGCTTTGGCCGTGCGTGAGCAGCAGGGTGTGGATGTGACCGCTTTCACCGATCAGGCTTTGGACCCGAACGGCACCTTCCTTTTCCCGATTACCGATAATGGGGCTGAAATTGCCAACATTATGGGGCCGGTGATGGACAGCATTATGCTGGGTGAGGTGGATGCGGCGACGGCTCTGACGGAAGCGAATGAGCAGGTGAATGCGACGTTTGGTGAGTAATGAGTAAATAGTAATCAGTAAACAGTCATCAGTAATCGCTGCTTGTGGCTGATGACCGATGACTGATTACCGATTACCGAATTGATGATGTGGCGTTGGTTTGGTTGGGTGTTGGTTGTGATGTTGGGTGGCTGTAGCCTGGTGGGGCAAACGGCCGTTTTTCCCGCATCACCGCCCACACCCACCCAGCCAATCACCACCTTCGTCGCTCCGCTTGCGCCGACCCCCGGCTGCACGGGCCGCTTTGTCACCCGCACGCTGCCCCACACCACCCAGGTGCATGGGGAGGCGGTGCGGATGTTTGAGACCAACGGGTCGGGGGTGGCGGTGAATGATTTGGACGGGAACGGGTATTTGGACATGGTGTTTGCCAATCTCAATGGCCCGCCCTCCATTTTCTGGAACGACGGCGGGCTGTCTTTTCGGCAGCAAACGCTGGGGGATGACGGAACGCGGGCGGTGAATGTGGTGGATGTGGATGGCAACGGCCGTTTAGACATCCTCTTCACCCACGTCAAAAGCAGCCTGAGCCTGTGGGACAATCAGCCTGGAGACGATGGCACCGTCAACTTTGTCCACAAGGGGCTGCCCGGCGTGCTAAAACAGGCGCACTCGATGGCCTGGGGGGATTTGAACGGTGACGGGCGGCTGGATCTGGTGACGGGTTCGTATGATGCAGAACTGCACCGGGAACTGGGCGATGCCTTTTTGTTTAGCGGTGGGGTGGGGGTGTATAGCTATTTGCAGGGGGAAAACGGCCGTTTTTCCCCCCAACGCCTAGCCGAACAGTCGCAGGCACTTGCCGTTGCTCTGGTGGACGTGAGCGGCGATGGGCAGCGCGACATTGTGGTGGGCAACGATTTTGATTTTCCCGACCAGGTGTGGTTGAACAACGGCGCGGCGGGTTGGGAAGCGGCGGCTCCCTTTGCCCACACCAGCCACAGCACGATGAGCCTCGATTGGGCTGATGTGGACAATAACGGCCGTTTTGAACTCCTCGCCACCGATATGAACCCCTACGACATTAGCGTGGAGAACATGACGCGGTGGCTGCCGATGATGGATGAGATGCCGCACCGGATTCCCAACGACGACCCGCAGTTGACGCAAAACGTGCTGCAGGTGTGGGAGGGGGAGGAAGCTGGCGCAAAAAACGGCCGTTTTGTCAACCGCGCCCCCCGCCAAGGCATTGCCGCCAGCGGCTGGAGCTGGTCGGGCAAATTTGGCGACCTCGACAACGACGGCCTTCTCGATTTATATGTCGTCAATGGTATGATTGATAGTCAGCTATTTGCCTATTTGCCTAACGGCGAGCTGGTAGAAGAGAATCAGGCATTTCGTAACACAGGAAACGGCAGCTTCGCCCCCGCGCCGGAATGGGGCATGGGCAGCACCGCCAGCGGACGCGGCCTTGCTCTGGCCGATTTGGACAACGACGGTGATTTGGATGCCGTCATTAACAACCTGCTTTCCCCCGCCCAACTCCTGGAAAACCAGCTATGCAGCGGTCAAAGCATTGAACTGGATTTACGCTGGCCGGCCAGCCCCAACAGCCACGCCCTCGGTGCTGAGGTGCGGCTTGTCACCAGCGATGGCACCCAGTGGCGCGACGTGCGCTCTGGCAGCGGCTACCTGTCGGGTGATGCCACCCGCATCCATTTTGGCTTCCCCGACGGGGCAAACCTGGCATATTTGGAAATTACCTGGCCGGATGGTGCCGTTTCGGTAGTTGAAACCATGACGCCGGAGACCTTAATAACTGTTATACGATAATTTAGGACCTCTGAGGTTTCAAAAACCTCAGAGGTCTGGAACCGATGAGCAACCAATCTGTATCCCCCCGCCAACCGATTTTTCCCCTGTTCACGCTGCTGAACCCGCGTGAGCAATGGGGTTTCCTGCTGCTGATGCTGACCGTTGGCGTTGGCCTAAGCTGGCTGGGCGTGCAGCAGTATGAGTGGCCGCTGTGGGGGGCATCGGCGCTGGTGCTGGCGTTGCTGCTGCTGCCTATGGCCTTCAAATGGCGAGCCGATTGGCACCGCTATGGCCAAATTGGCATGGGTCTCAGCTTTTTGTTGACGGCGCAGGGATTCCACACCATTGAGCATTTGGCGCAGTGGGTGCAGTATCATGTCCTCGACTGGACGGCGCGTGAGTCATCGGGGCTACTTTCCCCGGCCAACAGCGAATGGGTGCATTTTACCTGGAACTGGCTGGTGGTGGCGGTTATTCTGGCACTCATCAAGGTGGGCTGGCGCAACCAGTGGGCGTGGCTGCTGGTAATTTGGGCGGTGGCCCACGCCGCCGAACACAGCTATATGTTTGTGCGCTATTTGCAGGTGCTGAACCGGCTGGCGGAAATGGGGATTACGACGGTTCCGGCGCAGGGGCTGCCGGGTGTGCTGGGGCAGGGTGGCTGGCTGGCGCAAAGTGATCTGACGCGCAATACGTTTTTGTGTCGGCTGCCGGGCTTAACAACGGCCGTTCGTCTCGATGTCCACTTCTGGTGGAACGCCGGGGAATTATTGCTGCTGCTGGCCGCCGCCCACCATTATTTACGCCACGCCTGGGTGCAGAGGCCAGTAAGCGGTAAACAGTAATCGGTAAACGGTAATCAGTGATCGGTGGGCGGCTTGTAGCCGATGCCTGATCTGGGGGAATCGCCATCAATCCTGTCAATCTTGTAAATCCTGTCAAAAATTTTTAAGAGGAGAACTGACCAATGCCCAAAATTACATTTATCGGTGCGGGCAGCACCGTGTTTGCCAAAAATCTGATGGGTGACATTTTAAGTTACCCGGAATTAGCCAACGCAACCTTTGTCTTGCACGACATTGACGAAGAACGGCTGCGTACCTCAACCATTGTTGCCCACAAGCTAGCCGAGGCGATGGGGGCCAACCCCACCATCGAAAGCACGCTGGATCGCCGCGCCGCGCTGGATGGGGCCGACTACGCCATTTCCATGATTCAGGTGGCTGGCTACAAGCCTGGCACCGTCGTTGATTTTGAAATTCCCAAAAAGTATGGCTTGCGCCAAACCATTGCCGACACGCTGGGCATTGGCGGCATCATGCGCGGGCTGCGAACCATTCCCGTGCTGCTGGAAATGGCCCACGACATGGAAGAACTTTGTCCCGATGTCACCTTCCTGCAATACGTCAACCCGATGGCGATGAACTGCTGGGCGTTGAACAAGGCCAGCAAAATCAAAACGGTTGGCCTGTGCCATAGCGTGCAGGGAACGGCTTCGCAGCTTTGCCGCGACATGGGCGTGCCTTTTAAAGAGGTTAACTATCTGTGTGCGGGCATCAACCATATGGCGTTTTACCTCAACTTTGAGCGCAACGGCGAAGATTTGTACCCCAAAATCCGCGAGGTGTCGCAGCGGGCGGTGATGCCGGAGCGGCCACACGGCACTGGCCCTATTTCCGATGCCGTGCGCTATGAAATGTTCCGCCGTCTGGGCTACTTTGTCACCGAGTCGAGCGAACATTTTAGCGAATATGTGCCGTGGTTTATCAAGCGGGATCGTTCTGACCTGGTTGAGGAGTTCCAGATTCCGCTGGATGAGTACATTAACCGCTGTGAGAAGCAGATTGAGGGGTGGGAAGGGATGCGTGATTATCTGGAGCAGCCGGGGACGACGATTAAACACCAGCGCAGCGAGGAGTATGGCTCGCAAATCATTCACGGGATGGAGACGGGCAAGCCGGTGGTGATTTATGGCAACGTGATGAACAATGGGCTGATTGACAACTTGCCGGAGGAATGCTGTGTGGAGGTGCCGTGTCTGGTAGACAAAAACGGGGTGCAGCCGATGAAGATTGGCAAGTTGCCCCCTCATTTGGCGGCACTGATGCAAACCAATATCAATGTGCAGGCGTTGACGGTGGAGGCGGCTTTAACGGGCAAGCGGGAACACATTTACCACGCGGCGATGCTGGATCCGCACACGGCGGCGGAGCTAAGTCTGGATCAAATCTGGTCGCTGGTGGATGATTTGATTGTGGCGCACGGGGAGTGGTTGCCGGCGTATCGGTAATCGGTTATCGGTAATTAGTTGTCGGTAATCAGTTATCGGTAATCAGTTATCGGTTATCGGTGAACAGTAGGCGGTGGGGTTATGTGCTGCCTACTGTTCTTTGTTGCAGCCAGCGGTTGAAGGATTTTGGTGATTCGCGGCTGGATACTCCTTCAATTTGTATGATATTGACATATATGTATATGATACGTACAATTTTGATACATGAAGTTTCAATTTGATTCCGCAAAAGCCAAATCGAATTTGCAAAAGCATAATGTCTCTTTTGCAGATGCGGAAAGCGTTTTTTATGATCCCTTAGCCATCCATTTGGCAGATCCGTATGCTGTTGACGAAGAACGATTTATCGCCATTGGTTTGGGTAGCGCAGGTCAAATTACACTTTGCGCCAGAATGAAGTGAGGCTTATTTCAGCGCGACGGGCGACCCGTAGGGAGATTCGAGATTATGAAGGATGAGTATGATTTTTCAAAGGGCAAGCGTGGGGCGATATTACCCAGTAAGGGAAAAAGCCGTATTACTATTTATATTGACGATGCTATCCTTGATGAATTTCGCGCCAGGGCAGAGAAGGCTGAGACAGGGTATCAAACGATGATTAATGATGCGTTGAAGGCGTATTTGGCGCAGAATGTAGATCGGCCTGTGACTGAATCGAGCTTGCGCCGGATTTTGCAGGAAGAAATCCCACAACTGGCTCGGTTGACAGCACCAATCCCATGAGCAATTTGCGATGACAATATTTGATCCAACCGAACATCCGCATAGACGGCTGAACCCGTTGACGGGAGAGTGGGTGCTGGTGTCGCCGCACCGGACGAAGCGGCCGTGGCAGGGGCAGGTGGAGAAGGGGGTGGGGGAAAAACGGCCGTTTTTCTCCCCCACCTGCTACCTCTGCCCCGGCAATGAACGCGCCGGTGGGTACCGCAATCCCGACTACGACAGCACCTTTGTTTTTACCAACGACTTTGCCGCCCTGCTGCCCGACACGCCGGAGGCGGTCAGTGAACACCCGCTGCTGCAAAGCCAGGGGGTGCAGGGAACATGCCGCGTCATCTGCTTTTCGCCGCGCCACGATTTGACGCTGCCGCAGATGGAACTACCCGCCATCCGCCGGGTGGTGGATGTGTGGGCGGAGCAGGTGGTGGAACTGGGGCAAACTTACCGTTGGGTGCAGGTGTTTGAAAACAAGGGGGCGGCGATGGGCAGCTCGAATCCGCACCCTCACGGGCAGATTTGGGCGCAAACGGTGCTGCCGAATGAGGCGCGGAAGGAGGATGAGCAGCAGCGGCAGTATTGGGAGGGGGAAAAACGGCCGTTATTGCTCGACTACGCCCAGCTAGAGCTGGAAAAGCAGGAACGCATAGTCATGGAAAACGACCACTGGCTGGTCGTCGTTCCCTATTGGGCCGTCTGGCCCTTTGAAACCCTGCTCCTCCCCCGCCGCCATGCCCCCCACCTGCCCGACCTGACCGACGACGAGCGCGATGCCCTCGCCAGCATCCTCAAACGGCTGCTCACCAAATACGACAACCTCTTTGAAACCAGCTTCCCCTACTCCATGGGCTGGCACGGCGCACCCTCCCCACACCCCACACCCCACACCCCACACTCTACATCCCACTGGCAGCTCCACGCCCACTTCTACCCTCCCCTCCTCCGCTCCGCCACCGTCAAAAAGTTCATGGTCGGCTACGAGATGCTGGGCGAGGCACAGCGCGACATTACGGCCGAACAGGCAGCGGCGCGGTTGCGGGATTTGTCAGAAACCCATTACACGGATTGGTAGGGGCGTATTGCCAATCCGCCCTATGCCGCCATCATTTATAAGCCAGTAGGACACCATCCTGTGTCGCCAGATAAAGCTGCGACCCGGCGACGGTGAGGGGGATGCGGGAGCGGGGCTGGGGTTCGCTTTGCCAGACGATTGCGCCGCTGAGGCGATTGAGGCCGTAGAGCCGGTTGTCGTTGCTTTGGAAGTAGAGGTAGTCGCCAACGATGTTGGGTTCGGAGCGGGGAGCGTTGAAGATGCCTTCGAGGGGGGTTTGCCAAACGGCCGTTCCTTCCTCCGCCGCCACCGCATGAACACGTGCATTGTCACTGCCAAAATAGAGCGTGCCGTCGCTCATCGTAAAGCCCGGCGACCAGTTTTCCGTCGGATAGTGCCACACCTCGGCACCGTCGGTCAGCGACAGCCCGTACACCATGTCGGTGTAGGCCAGATAGTAAAGCTGCTTGTCATCCAGTGCCACCGATTTTAGAAAGCCGTCTATCGTGTCTACCGCCCACAGCAGCGTGCCGTCGCTGGTGAGCAGGTGCAGCCGCAAATGGCCGCCTTCGTTGGCACCGATGAGGGAAACGGCCGTTATTTCCACCCCATCCACCGTCAACGTCGGGCCATCGCGGTTGGTCTCCTCGATGTCGAACTCCCAGCCGGGGGGCATCCGATTGTCGCGCAGGCGGGAGCGGAGTTTAGAGCCTTCCCAGTCGCCGGGGACGATGATAGGCACGCCGGGCGGTTCTGATAACGCATCTGCACCACGCAGAATGCCTTCCAAACTGCTCAGGTCCATTTCGTGGCGTGAATCTTCAGAGTTATCGAAATGGCAGTTGGTACACGCTTCGGAGCCTTCAAACCAGATGTTGTCGGTGGTGAAGAGGGGCTGTACGTTGGTGTTGAAGTCGCCCGTACAGGTTTGGCCGTTCACGTCCGTAAAGGTGAACGTTCCCTCTTTGGCTCCGGCATCTACCCAGGCACCGATGAGATCGACGGCATAGATGTTGCAGTCGTCTGGCGACATCGTTACGGCAGCCGTGGGGGCGGCTGCTTTCACCCCAGCCATGATGGTTGGGCCATCCCGGTTGGTTTCTTCGATGTCGAACTCCCAGCCGGGGGGCATACGGTTGTCGCGCAGGCGGGAGCGGAGCTTGGAATGTTCCCAATCCCCCGGCACCACAATTGGCACACCAGGCGGCTCGGATAGCGCATCTGCACCGCGCAGAATCCCGGCGATGTTGCTCAGGTCCATTTCGTGGCGTGAATCTTCGGAGTTATCGAAATGGCAGTTAGTACACGCTTCGGAGCCTTCAAACCAGGCGTTTTCGGTGGTGAAGAGAGGCTGCACATCATCGGCAAATGATGCGGTATGTGCCGTGCCAGCATCGTCTGCCCATTCAAAGAGGCCTTCTTCAGCGCCAGAATCTACCCAGGCACCGATGAGGGAAACGGCCGTTACTTCTGCCCCATCAACAGTTAACGTCGGGCCATCGCGGTTGGTTTCTTCGATGTCGAACTCCCAGCCGGGGGGCATACGGTTGTCGCGCAGGCGGGCGCGGAGCTTGGAATTCTCCCAATCCCCCGGCACCACAACCGGCACACCAGGTGGCTCCGATAACGCATCAGCACCGCGCAGAATGCCTTCCAAACTGCTCAAATCCATTTCATGACGGGAATCTTCGGAGTTGTCGAAATGGCAGTTGGTACAGGCTTCGGAGCCTTCAAACCAGATATTGTCGGTGCTGAACAATGGTAAAACGTCGGTGCTAAAATCTCCAGTACACAGTTGGCCGTCGGTGGCCGTAAAAGGAAAACTTCCCTCTGCGGCTCCGGCATTAACCCAGGCACCGATTAGGGAAACGGCCGTTACGGCACATTCCCCGGCCGCCTGCATCTCGTCAGGTGCAGCGGCATAGGCAGATGTTTGAATAAATAAAGGATATACAGCGATTGCTACCAACACAAGGAGAGAGAATTTACCAATACTAGTCAAGAGGTTTTGAGTCTTGAACATAGAGTCCCTCGCTGTTTGTTTGTGCTGGGAAAGGCACATTCCCCAGCAGTGTGTTTGGTAGTCCTAGCGTACCATAGAATTCTTGCGATGCCAGTTAAGATAACCGGTTTTTGTAAAAATCGCTCTTTCTAGTACACCATATCGCCGTGGACAAAGGCGGCCGTGCGGGGGTCTTGCGGGGATTCAAAAAAGTGGGTGGTGTGATCCACTTCCACCAGTTGGCTCTCCAGTAAGAAGGCGGTGCGGTGGGCAATGCGCCGCGCCTGAAAGATGTTGTGGGTGACGAGTACGACGGTGGTATGCCGTTCCTGATTGGCGCGGACGATGATTTGTTCAATCATTTTGATGTTACTGGGATCCAGGTTGGCCGTTGGTTCATCCAGCAGCAGCACATCGGGCTGGAGGATGAGGGCGCGGGCAAGGGCAACGCGCTGGGCTTCACCACCGCTGAGCGTTTTGGCGGGGGCGTGGCTTAGGTGGGCTAAACCAACGTCGGTAAGGGCTTGAGAAACGGCCGTTTTCACCCTCTCACCCTCCCTTCCCCGAATGTGCAGCCCAAAGGCCACATTATCGGCTACCGAACGACTAAGCAACACCGGCTTTTGAAACACCTGCGTCACCCGGCGACGCACCGCCAGCGGCGGCCCCTGCCCATTTACTGGCTCGCCCCCAAACGTCAGCGTGCCGCCGCTGGGTGGCTCCAGAAAAGCCAGTTGACGCAGTAATGTGCTTTTGCCTGCTCCGCTCGGTCCCACAATTGCCAAAATTTCCCCCCGCTGAATGTCGAGGTGGTGGATGTTGAGAACTAAACGGCCGTTATACTGCCGCATCAACCCTCGTAGCGTATAAATCGGTTCCATTCTTGTCATTATACCTTTTTATGAAGGATTGTTTTAATAAATTGACACTAGTCCGGTTCGTTGCTATCATATAGGTATCGGTCAATATAAGATCGCTTTTGTCAAAATACTTAAACCTATTCGAGGGCTAGGATAATGAATTTTCTCGAACAAACAGCAACTGATACCATTACGTTGACGGAAACGGCCGTTAAGACCATCAAAAACCTGCTGGTGCAGAAAAACGTGCCAGATCATGGCTTGCGTGTTTTTGTGTCTGGCGGCGGCTGCTCTGGAATGCAGTATGGCATGGCACTGGAGCCGGAAGCACGGCCATATGATAATGTCATTGAAACGGGTGGTATTAAAGTGTTTGTAGACCCCACCAGCATGATGTATTTGAGCAACGCCACCATTGACTATGAAGACAGCATCATGGGTGGTGGTTTCAAGATTGACAACCCCAACGCTGTGTCGGCTTGTGGCTGTGGCTCCTCTTTCAAACCGCAGGGGCAGGCCAACGGTGGCTATTCTGGCGGTGGTTGTGGCTGTGGGGCGTAGGAAAACGGCCGTTTTTCCCCCACATAGTTATTGGTAATAGCAGACAGGGCAAGGCGTTGTGTCACTGCCCTGTTTTTGTTTCTCTCCCATGCCGATAAAATTTTTCACGGTAGACGAGGCCAATGGTTTGCTGGAACAAATACGGCCGTTGATGGGCGAACTACTAGATCGCCGCGCCCGCGCCGTCATCCTCAGCCGACAAATGGCTGGCTTTTGGGATCCGCCTCACAGCGACCGGGGTGGCTCGTCTGCCTCACAGTTGGCGCAAGAGTTTGGTCAGATTGAAGCCCTGGCCAAGCAAATCGAGGCGTTTGGCTGCGTGATTAAAGATTTAAACGGCGGGCTGCTCGACTTTTTAGCCGACATGAACGGCCGTGAAGTCTATCTTTGCTGGCGTTACAACGAAGACAAAATCTCCTTTTACCACGACCTGCACACCGGTTTCTCCGGCCGCAAGCCCCTCCCCTAACTGTAGACATTCAAAAGCCCGCAAGCGGGTCTATAAACGACCTGTCAGGGAACCTCACGCCATCTGCCGTTCACCTGCATCCCAAATGATTTAGAGCAAACGGCCGTTTAGCTAGTTACGCATAAAGTCCCCTTTGTCTTGTTGCAAAGTGGTCTGATAACCATTCTCTTTTTGTCGGATAGGCAAAAAAAAGCGAGTTGATTATTAAAACTCGCTCTTTTTTTCATCGCGCCATGTAGAGATTAAATTTTGCCTGTTGTCAAGGCTATCTTTACTTCGGCAATGGCACGGGTGACTTCAATTTCACGCGGGCAGGCGTTGCTACAGTTAAAGTTGGTGCGGCAGCGCCAAACGCCAAAGGTGTCGCCCACCACTTCCAGCCGTTCGGCAAACGCTTCATCACGGGTATCGAAGATAAAACGGTGGGCCTGGACAATGGCGGCCGGCCCAATGTATTTTTCGTTGGCCCAAAAGCTGGGGCAAGATGAGGTGCAGGCGGCGCAAAGAATGCACTTGGTGGTGTCGTCAAAGCGGGCGCGGTCTGCCTGGCTTTGCAGCCGCTCACGGCCGTCGGCCGGCACGGGGTTGTCGTTGATAAAGTAGGGCATGACGGAACGGTAATGGTCAAAAAATGGTTCCATGTCCACGACCAAATCCTTGATGATCTTCATCCCCAAAATCGGCTCAACCTGAATCCTGGCGTAGTTGTTATCGTTGGTTAGCCGTGTTACCAGTGTTTTGCACGCCAGCATGTTGGCACCGTTAATCCGCAGGGCATCTGACCCACATACGCCGTGGGCACAAGAGCGGCGTAAGGTGAGGGTGCCGTCTTGCTCCCATTTGATGCGGTGGAGCAAATCCAGTACGGTGTCAGTGGAACGCACTTTTTCCAAGGTGTATTCACCCCACCACGGCTGTTGGTCTTTTTCCGGGTTAAAGCGACGGACTCGCAAATCTACTTTCATGATCTTTTTCCATGAGAATTGAGATTGAGAGATTTGTTACGCTCCCAATTTCTTAATCTCCTAATCTCTGCTTTTGCCTGATTAAATAGTTAATGCCCAATTAATAGACTCGTTCTTTTGGCTGGTAACGGCCGATTACAACGGGTTTGTAGTCAAGGCGTAGCTTGCCGTTTTCAGAGAAGCAAAGGGTATGCTTGAGCCAGTCCGTGTCGTTGCGCCTGGGGTAGTCGTCGCGGGCGTGTCCACCTCGGCTTTCGGTGCGGTTTAGGGCAGAAACGGCCGTTATTTCCGCCAACTCCAGCAAACACCCCAACTCCCACGCCTCCAGCAAATCCGTGTTGAACCGCGCCCCCTTGTCATCAATCTGAATATTCCGGTTATATTCCGCCCGCAGCAGCCGCAAATCGTCCACTGCCTTGCTAATCGTCTCATCCGTGCGGAACACCCCCACATTATCCGTCATCGTCTTCTGCATTTGCTTCCGCAGCGCATGCGGCTTTGCCCCACCACTCCCATTCCGAATCCGGTCAAACTCAGCCATCACCTCATCCGCCGGACTCTTTGGCAGCGGCAGCATCTCCGCTTCTTTACAATATTGCGCCATGTGGACACCCGAACGGCGGCCAAATACCACCAGATCAACCAGGGAATTGGTTCCTAATCGGTTTGCCCCATGCACCGACACGCAGGCACACTCACCAGCCGCATACAGCCCTGGCAGCACCTTGTTAGCTCGATCTATTACCACACGACCATCAACATCCGTAGGAATACCGCCCATCGCATAGTGTGCCGTTGGCTGAATCGGCATCGGTTCTTTCACCGGGTCAACGCCCAAATAGGTGCGCGTAAAATCAGCAATATCCGGCAGCTTGGCCTCAACATATTCACGGGTAATACGGCGAGATTCTCCCGCTTCAGCCAAATATTTGTTCACCGTTTCTGGGGTAATATCCAAATGGACATAATTCTCCCCGTTGATACCTCGGCCGGCCTGAATTTCCAAGAAGATAGCCCGGCTCACCACATCACGGCTTGCCAGGTCTTTAATGCTGGGGGCATATTTCTCCATAAAACGCTCCCCCTTGCTGTTCAGCAACACGCCACCTTCGCCGCGCACCCCTTCCGTAATCAAAATGCCCAGGCGATAAATGCCCGTGGGGTGGAACTGAAAGAACTCCATATCTTCCATAGGAATGCCGCGCCGCACGCAAATGGCCGCCCCATCCCCAGTCAGCGAATGAGCATTAGACGTGACTTCCCAGCAGCGACCCCAGCCGCCGGTAGCAAACAACACCGCCTTGCTGTGGAAAACATGAAAATCCCCCGTGCTAATCTCCACCGCTACCACGCCGCGCACCGTGTCACCCACACGAATCACATCAACCACGTGAAATTCATCAAAAAAGTTAACCTTGTTCTTGATGCACTGCTGGTAAAGCGTTTGCAAGATCATGTGACCAGTGCGGTCGGCGGCGTGGCAAGCACGCTGCACCGGTTTGCCCGTTTCGTTGTTGGTGTGGCCGCCAAAACGCCGCTGCGAGATTTTGCCGTTGGGGAATCGGTCAAAGGGCAACCCCATATGTTCCAACTCGATAACCGTGTCAATGGCTTCCTTGCACAGCACATCAACTGCGTCCTGGTCAGCCAAATAATCCGACCCCTTTACGGTGTCATAGGCGTGCCATTCCCACCGGTCTTCTTCAATATTGCCAAGCGCGGCACCAATGCCACCCTGTGCTGCCCCCGTGTGAGAACGAGTGGGGTAAAGTTTGGAAATAACGGCAACGTTGACTTCGCGGCTGGCATAGAGAGCGGCCATAAGGCCAGCACCACCCGCGCCAACGATGATTGCATCGAAAGAATGTGTTTTTACTTGTGCCATGATAGGCTCCTAACGTGTACAGAGGTTGCTGTACGCGATATGTTTATTGAAACCTGGATGCGTCAAACAGTGCCATACCGATGGTGGCCCAAATGACGGTTGCAACCACAAACAACGCCAGCAGCCGATTGACTAATTTTACGGTGGCAGGATTGTGGATGTAATCTTCCAAAATGTTGCGCAGGCCGTTGATGCCGTGGGGAATTGCTAGCCACAGGAGCAAAATGTCATAGACTTTCCAACCCCAGGAGTCCCATTGGGCGGCGACGAATTCGATGGTGAGGTTGGAGGAACTGTTGAGGACATGCTGGATAAGCATGTGGCCGACAGCCAAAATGAGCAAGGCAACGCCAGACATGCGCATGAACAGATAGGCGAACCGCTCAAAATTGGAGTGAACCTGGAATTTACGAACGGTTATTTTTTGTGAACTAGTTGCTGCTGCCATTTTTTCCTCCTTAGTTGGCGTATTTGGCAAAATCACTGAAAGGAGGAATTTGCCAGCAGGTGCTGCCGTGGGCGGCTAGTTCGCTGCAATGCCCAAAAATGCCGCTAATCATGTAGATGGCAATGGGAATGAACAGCACCAGAAAGATAGTCCACACAATGGTGGCACTACGCTGTTGGTGCATCCACCATTCGGGTTTGAAGTCGAGAAGGGTGATGCGGATGCCGTTGAAGGCGTGGTACAGTACTGCGGCCATAATTACCAATTCCCCCACAGCAATGAGGGGATATTTGAAAAGGGCAACAGACCACGCATAGGCTTGCGGCCAGAAGTGAGCATTGGCTGTGTCCCATACGTGGATAACAAGGAAGGCGAGGATGGCAATACCGGAGACGCGGTGTGCCATCCAGCTAATATGACCGCTCCGCCCACGATAGCGCAGGCTTTCGCGGATCGTCAGGATTAGGGAAGACATACTTTCTACTCCTCCACTCTTCAGTGGATTTTACAATAAAGCGGCTGCATTATAACACGTTTACACCGGGTTTGTCAGTTCAATGAAGGGTTTGTAAACAATGGCGGGGCGGGGTGCTGGCGAGTCTTGCACGGCGGGGCAGCGACTGCTAAACTTGCATTTAATGATACGGTCTTTTCAGCTTCGTGATTGGGCATTGGTTCGCCGTTTAAGCGAACAAGGCGTTTCACTGCATTCGGAATCTGCTCTAACTGACCGGCTGCAGCCGCTGCGCGGGGCGTTGGTGAATATGCTGGTTGGCGGGGATTTTCCGACGCTGGTGTGGAAAGCTGAAAAGGGGAGTGCCTCTGGTTTTATCCAGCTTTATTTGGAAGAGGAGAGCCAGCGGGCGCACATTTTATATTTGAGTCCGACGGTGGATGCGGGAGCGCGTTCGCTGCAAGTAGATGTGGCTGAGGCGGTGCAAAATGGTGTGGTAGATGGTGCGGTATGGTTGCCGCTGCTGGATCAGGCGGTGATTGAGGTGGGGCAGCGAGGGGTGCATAGCCTTGTGGCAGAGGTGAGTGAGCAAGGTGGTGAACTGCCGGTGCTGCGGCGGGCGGGTTTTGCGATTTATACGCGACAGGATATTTGGGTATTGAGTGGGGGAGAAACGGCCGTTTTTTCCGACTCCCCATCTCTTCGTCCCCGTGAAGCAACCGATGATTGGGACATTCAGTTGCTCTATTCCAACATCGTTCCCCGCCTGGTGCAGCTTGTTGAGCCTGTCCCGCGCCTGGACGACGGCGAGGGGTGGGTGCTGCGTGAAGACGATGAATTAGCCGCCTTCATCCACATCCATGATGGCCCCCGTGCCACCTGGCTCCGTCTGTTTATTCACCCCAATGCCGAAGCCCGTGTTGATGAAATTCTTCGGGCGGCTCTAAGCGTACACCCAGCGTCTGAAACCCACCCCCTTTATTGTTGCGTGCGTCGTTATCAAAGCTGGATTCAAAATGCCCTGGAACGCCACGGCTTCGCTTTTTGGGGTAGTCAGGCGGTGATGGTTAAGCACACGGTACAACACCAGCAAAAACCGATGCGTGACCTGGCGGCAGTTCTGGAAAAACAAGCTGTTTCTGCTTCAACCCCGATAGTGCAGCGGTGGCAGCATAAGCCAGAGCAAAACGGCCGTTCTTGACTCGTTATAATTCCCAGACTCGAACGGTAATCGGTAATCAGTGTTCAGTAATCAGTAATCAGTCACTCATGAGATGAAGATTACTGATTACTGATGATTAATGACTGATGACTGGTTACTGTTTACTGATAACCAGAATGGATCAGACAACAGAAAATCTACAAGCAAAAAAAGATTTGGAAAAACTGCTGGCAATTTTGCCAGAGCGGGTTTGTGCCAGCATCGAAGCACATGGGCGCGAAAGCGAACTACTGGAAGTTGTACTCGATTACGGCCGTTTTCCTACCGCCCGCTACATTGATGGCGAAGTTATCTTAAGCGAGCAAGACGTAACCCGCGAAGAGATTGACCAGGTTGTCAACAGCATCGGTGCCTTTGATGACGACAATCGGGCCGGCATTGCCCGCACTCTGCACCGCATTTCTGGCATTCGCAACCGACGCGGCGACGTGGTGGGGTTGACCTGCCGTGTGGGGCGTGCTGTCTATGGCACCATAGACATCATTGCCGACATTGTGGAGCAAGGCCACAGTATTTTGCTGCTGGGGCGACCCGGCGTGGGCAAAACCACCATGCTGCGCGAAATGGCGCGGGTACTGGCCGAGAAAAAGCGGGTTGTCATTGTAGATACCTCCAACGAAATTGGTGGCGATGGCGATATTCCCCACCGAGCCGTGGGCAAGGCGCGGCGAATGCAGGTGCCGCGCCCGGCGCACCAGCACGAAACGATGATTGAGGCGGTGGAAAATCACAACCCCGAAGTCATTGTCATTGACGAAATTGGCCGAATGCAGGAAGCGGCGGCGGCGCGGACGATCAACGAGCGTGGCGTGCAGTTGATTGGCACGGCGCACGGCCAAACGCTGGAAAATTTGCTGCTTAACCCCACGCTCTCTGATTTGATTGGCGGCATTGAAAGTGTGACGCTGAGCGATGAAGAGGCGCGGCGGCGTGGTACGCAAAAGACCGTGCTGGAACGACGCGCCCCGCCCACGTTTGAGGTGCTGATTGAAATTCAGGATCGGCAGCAGCTTTTGGTGCATAATGATGTAACCAATTCGGTGGATAGCATGTTGCGCGGCGAACGGCTGGATCTGGAGTTGCGTTTCCGTGATGAAGAGGGCGAGGTGCAGCGCCAAATGCAGCCGATGGTGATTGCTTCGTCGGCGGTGACGGGGCGGCGTGGTGGCCGCACGGGTCGTGATGCGGGGGCTGTGCCATCGGCCACAGGCGGTACGCTGCGCCCACCGCGTGGCTACCGGGAAAACCAGCTAGAGACGTTGAATGGTGACAGGTTTGAAGAGGAGGAGGAGAATGGGAGGGAAAACGGCCGTTTTCCCGAAACCTTCCCCCCGCACCTCGTCCCCACCAGCGATGAACCCGACCGCAAGACCATCCGCGTTCTGGCCTATGGCGTGGCGCGTAACCGCCTCTTCCAGGCCGCCAAACAGCTCAAAATCAAGCTCCTGGTGGTTGATGATTTGGCCGATGCAGATGTGCTTGTTACCCTCAAAAGCTACTATCGGCGGCGGCGTAAGCTCATTAGTGATGCCGAAAACCGGCGTACACCCGTTTACGTGTTGCGAGCCAATACCGTTACCCAAATGGAGCGGTTTTTGGCGCAGGCGATGAACCTGGAGGTATCGCCCACCGACCCTTTTGAGCAAGCCATTGCCGACGCTGAACGCGCCATTGCCCAAATTGGCACCGGCGTTCCCAGCGTTGACCTGAACCCGGCCGGTGCTGCCATTCGCCGCTACCAGCACCAAATGGCGCGGCAAGCCAATTTAGTGTCGCACAGCTATGGCAACGAACCCAACCGGCGGGTGCGGATTTTTAGTACAAGACGTTATCAGTAATCGGTGATCGGTAATAAGTAATCGGTAGTCAGTCGCCCACTGGTTACTGGTTACTGATTACTGACTATAGTCCAGGCATGTTTATCACGTTCGAGGGGCCGGAAGGCAGCGGGAAGACGAGCCAGATACGGCTGTTGACAGACTTTTTGCGCGGGCATGGTTGCCGGGTGACGGTGACGCGGGAGCCGGGTGGCACGCGCATTGGCGATCAAATTCGCGCTTGTTTGCACGATGTGGCAAACCGGGAGATGGTGCCAACATCTGAATTGTTGCTTTATTCGGCCTCGCGGGCGCAGTTGGTGGGGGAGTTGATTCGGCCGGCGTTGGCAAATGGTGGCATTGTGCTGTGCGACCGCTTTGCCGACAGTACCCTGGCCTATCAGGGGTATGGGCGCGGGCTGAATTTGCAAGACTTGATAACCATTACCGCCATTGCCACCGGCGGGTTGAAGCCTGACCTGACGTTTTTGCTCGACCTGGATGTGGAGCGTGGTCTGGCGCGGCGGCGTTTGGGCGGTGACGAGATGAACCGGCTCGATTTGGAGTCGGTTCGTTTTCATGAGCGGGTGCGGGCGGGTTACCATACGCTGGCAGCACAGGAGCCGCAGCGCTGGCGGTTGGTAAATGCAGATCGGTCGGTTGATGCGGTGCAGGCTGATCTACAACAATTGGTGATGGCGCAGATTAGCCTGGTGTAGCAGGTTACGCCACTACGCTACTGTGTTGTTGGTTGTGTCGGCCAGGTCTGGCAATGCTTTTTCAATTGATTCCGGTGATTCGCCCTTTTCCAAACGATCCACAACTTCGTTAAACTCGTCGCCTAAATCTTCTCCCATTTCCTGGCTCATTTTCCGCATAAAGCGGCCCATTGCCTGGGGATCGTCTTCATCAAAACCGGCAAGCATGGCATCATCGCTAAAGTTGTCCAGTCGGGCATCTTCGGATTTGGCAAGGGCGACGCGGCGGATGCGACGTTTGAGATGTTCGCTTTGGCAGTGGGGACAAACGGCCGTTTTTACCCCATATTCCGCATATGTAAAAAAGAGCCGCGCTGGACGACGGCATGTTTGACAGAGATAATCATAGTACGGCATTATTGATAGACCTCATTTCCAGGGGTTCGTTCAAAAACAAGTTTAATTAAGCAGCCGAACCCTCATAATCAAGCTCCTTTATAAAAAGCTACAACCATTTTGTCAATCAGATGCAAGGAATGGCAATATCCTGACCGATATATTGCCTATTTCTTGCTTGCAAAGAGGAATTGTTTTGACCCAATTAGCAAATTGTCCACGGTATCCCCAAGTCATTGTTATTTCCGGCCCATCCGGGGTGGGCAAAGATACCATCGCCCGGCATATCATTGATTTGTATCCCGATGACTTTTACTTTGTTGTTACCGCCACCACTCGCGCCCCGCGTGAGTGGGAGGTGCATGGCGTGGATTACTTTTTTGTAAGCAGTGATGAGTTTGCCCGAATGATTGAGGAAGGCGAACTGTTGGAACATGCCATTGTTTACAACGATTATCGCGGCGTACCCAAGCAGCAGATTCGAGACGCGCTGGCAAGCGGGCGGCATGTCATTATGCGGGTAGATGTGCAAGGGGCGGCGACGCTTCGCAAGCTCCTGCCTAATGCTCTGTTTGTTTTTTTGACCACGGGGTCGGAGGAAGAACTGGTGCATCGGTTGCGCGAGCGCAAATCGGAAACGCCAGAGGGTTTGAACTTGCGTATTGCCACGGCGCGGCTGGAGCATCAGCGGATTTGGGAATTTGATTATTGTGTGATTAACCCGGACAGCCAGCAGGAACGGGCGGTGCGGGAGATTTTGAGTATTGTTGAAGCGGCGCAATGCCGTGTACACCAGACGCCGGTGGTGTTATAGCTGTTGCGGGCGACTGGCAATTGGCGAAATTTCGCCAGTCGTCCATTCAATTTACAGCAATGTTGCCAGCCAGGTGAGCAGACCAATGATGATGAGAATGGCAACACCATAGGTGGTGGCGGATTTGAGGACATTGCCATCCTCGGCACCGGCCACGGTGCTAACGCCTACCAGCACTTTGGCGGGGGCAAACAGGGCGCCAATGGCTCCGCCGGCCGTCTGTGAGGCAAGAATGAGGGGGACGACAAGGTTGAGCGCAACGGCCGTTTGTTGTTGAAGTTGCCCAAAAACCACGTTGCTGTTGGTGTTGCTGCCCGTCACAAATGCCCCTAGTCCGCCAATAAACGGGCTGAGTAGCGGAAATAGCCGCCCGGTGTGGCTCAGTGCTTCGGCCAAAAGTTGTGTCATGCCTGCATGTTCCATCGTCAGTGCCATAGCCACCAGACTAAACATCCCAACCGTTGGTTTGCCCCACCCCTTCAACGTTTTGCGCCAAATGGTTTGCCCACTGTAGCTAGGAGCGGTAGCAGTGCCAAGTGGGCCACGCCATTTGTACCAGGCAAAAACAATCAGGCTGCCATAGAGCAGCAGCGAGCCGCCATGCCCAAGAACGTTGATTGAGCGACCCGTGCCAGCGGCCGTTTCCCAGCCGTAGCGGGTGGCAACGGCGGGGAACGTGGGGTTGATGACGACCTTGCCCAGGGCATCTTTTAGCACTGTTTGCCCAAGAATGATGACGATGGTGACGATAACATAGGGGAAGAAGGCCTGGAGCAGAGGGCGCAGATCGAATTTTGTTCCGGGGGTGCGCCCCAGCGTGGTGAAGTAGGCGATGGCGGCAATTAGCCCCGCCAGCCCGCCGCCAATGGAGGCCAGGGTGTAGAAGCCGAGCTGGGCGACGGCCCACTGGGTGCTGCCCATGATGAGTGACATGATGACCATGAAGAGACCGCGCTGACGAACGGCCGTTCCTTTCCCCACCAGCCACAAAACCCCCAGCCCACAGCACAGACAGCACACCCCCAGCATAATTGCCACCGGGCTTGCCAGCACTTCCCCCGGCAGCCCCGTGGCCGCCATGAGTGAGAGGAAGGAGGAGCCAAGTGAGCCATAGGTAACCGCCCAGGCGTGGCCGAGCAGGGCAATGACGACGGCGACGTTGGGGCTGAACCCCATGCCTACCAGCAGCGGGGCGACAACGGCTGCCGGTACGCCAAAGCCGGTGGCTCCCTGTAAAAAGGAGGCAAAAATCCAGGCGATGAGCAGGGCTTGGGCGGGCTGATCCTGGGCAAGCTGGGGCATTTGCTGCCCAATGGCGGTGATGACGCCCGCTTCGTTGACGGTGTTGTACAGCAGCAGGGCAAACCAGATGATGAGCAGAACAAACAGTGCCAGCAGCACGGCTTTGCCAGAGGCAACGAGGAGGAGGGGGATGTTGGCACCAAAGATGAGCAGGCTGAGAAGAACGGCCGTTAGCCAACCCGCTAACCCCGCCTGACTGCCGCCCCAATGGCGTTGAATCATCAAATAAAGTACCACCAGGATAGGGGCTGCTGCCAGAATGGTGTTGAGAAAAACAGGTGTCGGAAGGGTAATATTCATGAAATTGCACAAAAAAGGCCGCAATAATTAGGCTATTATTGACGATAGGCGTATTTTTTATAAAATTGGACTTGATTTCTGTTTGCACTAAAGCGTTGCCGTTAATACAAACAGAGGCCTCTGTGTTGAGAGCAGAAGTGAGACCCTTATTCAGTAAATCTATTCTAGCGTTAAAAGGAGGTATTAGCATCTTACTTGAAAGTAATCTTGCCTGTCTGTAGTTTGCGTTTTTGTTTACAATGATTGACATTGAGGAGGAAGATTATGTCATCTTTCCATTACAAGCGTCCGGTACGAGCGATGTGGCTGGTTTTGGCGCTAACACTTGTTTTAGGGCTGCTTCTGGTACTTCCGTTTGTAAGTGCATCTGAAGTGAATAGTGGTGAAGCAGATGCCCGGTTGGCTGCTTCAGCGCAAGCGAATAAAGTTTCTCACCGTCTAATTGTGGAGTTAGACTCCCCTTCGTTAATTGAAAAATCAATGGAAAATGGGGTGGCGCGGTCGGCAAACGGCCGTTTAAATCCCCGTTCAACTGCTGCCATTGCCTATGTTAACCAGCTTCAGGCAGAACAAGCTGCCTTTGTTGGCCGAATGAGCCAGGCGTTGCCCGGTGCTCGTGTTTCCCGTTACATTAATGAAGCTGGGCAATCGGTGGAATCTACCTATCAAATCACCTTCAACGGTATTGCTGTAGACCCCGGCAGCATTAGCACTGACGTTGCCCGCAAGACTTTGATGGCAATGCCGGGTGTGAAGGCCGTTTACAGTGACTATGCCCATCAACCCGATACCTATACCAGCACGCAGCTCATCAATGCCCCGGCCGTTTGGTCGCAGGTAGGTGGGCAAGACAATGCTGGTGCTGGCATCAAGATCGCTTCAATGGATGGCGGTTTGCACCACGAGGCTTCCATGCTTCAGGGTGATGGCTGGGCGTATCCGGCCGGCTGGCCTGCGGGTGGTTTGGGCGATACCAGCAATAACAATGGCAAAATCATCGCTTCTCGCGCCTACTTCCGCGAATGGGATCCGCCGTCGCCTGGGGATGAAAACACCTGGCCTGGTACACAGGGTACTTCGCACGGTGTTCATACGGGTAGTACCGCTGGCGGTAATGCCGTTACCGATAACTATCTGGGTGTAGACCTGGATGTAACCGGTGTGGCTCCCGGTGCCTGGCTCATGAGCTATCGCGTGTTCTACAACAGCGTTACCAACGATGGTTCCTTCTATACCGTTGAAGGTATCGCTGCCCTGGAAGATTTGGTGGCTGATGGCGCGGACGTGGTCAACAACTCCTGGGGTGGCGGCCCCGGCAGCGTTGGTGGTGAATTTGATCCGCTGGATCAAGCCCTCATCAATGCTGTGAACGCTGGCGTGTTTGTGAGCATGTCGGCCGGCAATGCTGGTCCTGGTCTCGGCACGGGCGATCATCCCTCCGATGACTACATTAGTGTCGCTGCCAGCACAACATCTGGCACAATGGCATCTGGCCGCTTTAATGTAACAGCCCCGGAACCAGTTGATTCCAATTTGATCGGGCTTTCTTATGGCACAGCTCTCTTTGGCCCCCCGCTGCCATCCGGCCAAAAGCTCGCCTATGAGTATACCGTTGGTGCGGCAGCCGATGCGGCTAATTTTGAAGGCTGTAGTGCCTGGGATGGAACGCCATTTACAGGTAAAGCCGTCCTGATTAGTCGTGGTAGCTGCTCCTTTGGGACAAAAGTTTTCTATGCCCAGCAGGCTGGTGCTGAATTCGTGGTTATTTATGACAATACCAGTGAAGCGGTACAGGGTATGTCCTTTGCTTGCGAGGCTCCAAACTGTACGGCAGACGACATAGCAATTTCTGCCATTCGCTTGCCCAAGACACCTGGTGCGGCTGTTGTTGAATGGTTCAACACAAACGGTGCCGGCGTTATGTTTGAGGTAGATACCTTTGCTTTCCAGGCAGGGAATACGCCAGATGTTATGGCCGACTTTAGCAGCCGTGGCCCTGGCGCGGGCAATGTGTTAAAGCCGGATATTACTGCTCCGGGTGTCAACATTATGGCACAGGGTTACACACCGAATGCTGTTGGCGAGGCACGTCATCTTCATATTGGGCAGGTGAGCGGCACGTCTATGGCGGCTCCGCATGTGGCTGGCGCGGCTGCTATTATGAAGCAGATCCATCCTGGCTGGTCAAACGCTGATATTAAGTCAGCATTGATGTCTACGTCGAAGTATATGGATATGTACAACTCTGACGGTTCGCCTGCGCAGCCGCTGGATATGGGTGCCGGCCGTATGGATTTGACCAACGCTGCTGACCCCGGTGTCATTCTTTCGCCACCAAGCCTGAGCTATGGGCTGGTACACACAGCTACCGTTTCTTCCATCGAGGTAACGGTTAAAAGCGTGGCCGACACTACTGAAACGTATGAATTGACCTCGCTCTATACAGGCGATGGCTTTGCTATGACGCAAACAACGTCAGTTGCCGGTATTTCCATTACCCCAAGCTCGCTCTTGCTGGCTCCGGGTGAGACGGGGACATTTACGGTTGTGTTTGACTCCGCTGCTGGCATGGGCATTGGTGACAATCAGGGCTATATCATCATGAGCAGCGATGGTCATGAAGCACATTTGCCGCTATGGGCGCGGGTTGCTCCGTCGGCCGATGGTGTGGCTGATGTGTTGGTGATTGACAACGACTTTAGCCTGCTGCTGGGTATGCCGGATTACCGCGACTATTACACGGAAGCCCTGGACAATTTGGGCGTTAGCTATGACGTGTGGGAAGCGGATGCGAACTTTGGCAACCCGACAACGCTGCCAGAAACGGCCGTTTTGTCCAACTACAAAGCGATCATCTACTACACTGGCGACAACTTCTTCTCCGATGGCTCCTTCACCGTGGCTACGCCGTTGACCGCCCTGGATATGGACATCCTGACCGAATACGCCAACGGTGGCGGCATCGTCATTGCTATGGGCCAGGATCTAGCTGCTGTGTTAGCCTCGGATGATCCGAATAACAACACCTTCTTCTATGGTGGGGTCTTGGGTGGCAAATGGTTGCAAGATAGCGTAACCGGAGGCTTCTCCTTGCCCAGCCAACCCATTGGTGCTGCGCCCGATGCGCCCGATGCGTTTGCCAATGTGCAGCTCGATATGGGTGCGCCTGCACCGCGTGAGGTGAATTTGTCTGGTGCAAATGAAGTGCCACCTGTTGCTACCATCAACTCCGGGCGGGCGCGGTTCTCGTTCAATAATGTGACCAATGAGCTTAGCTGGGCGGTTCAGATTACAGCCAGAGAGCCAATGACCATTACGGCGGCGCATATCCATACCGGTACGGTGGGGGTAAATGGGCCGGTGTTGATAAACCTGATGCCCCCTGGCGCACCGGTAATGATTACCGATACGCTTACCTGGTCGGGTGTCTCAACCTTGCCCGATGCTCAGCTCTTTACGCTGCTGCTCCAGGGATATTACATCAATGTCCACACTGAGAAAGTACCATCCGGTGAATTGCGGGCACAGGTTGCCGCAACGATTACTGGAGATGGTGCCAGAAACCAGCAATATATTGACGAGTTGGCAACCTACCCGAACAAAGAGCCAGATGGGCAGCCAGGTAAGGCATATTCCTATACACCGCTGTTGAGATACAACGGTGGAGGCAACATTGAGGATGGCGTGGTGGCAATGGCGCACCGTGAGCAGCCGACGCTGGAAAACCCGGGTGTTAGCTATGATGGCCGCTCTGTTTACACGTCCTTTGGTTTGGAAGGTGTGAACAACGGTTTGGGAACTACCACTCGTGAAGAACTGCTGGGTGCCTTGCTGGATTGGGCAATGGATGAACCGACGGCCACCATCGTTGACATGCGCAACGATTACAGCAACTCGGATGAGTCGCTGGTGATGCGGGCGGATGTTGGCTCAAATATTGCTGGCACTGAGGGAACCAGCTATCGCTGGGACTTTGGTGATGGCAGCCCCATTGCTGGACCGTATACAAGCAACATTGTCGGGCATGATTATCCGGCCGGATGTGCTCTCTACACGGTAACAGTTGAAGCGACGGATTCATGGGGTAACGTGGCGATTGGGGCTACGCAGGTTAACACTTGCGGAATGTATTCTACGTTCTTGCCCATTATCAAAAATTAGGTTGTAGCTAGTTGGTTCAGCTGTAAAAGGTTGAACCAATTAGAACACAAAAAAGAGACAACCAAATCGGTTGTCTCTTTTTTTATCAAAATTGTACTTGGTATGGTTTTTACAGGGCGGGGAGGGCTTCAGGAACGGCCGTTTCTTCCAACTCATCCTTGTGACGCAGCACGATCTCATCATCTTCCACGTCAACCACCACTAGCTGCCCCATATCAAACTTGCCCGCCAGCACCGCATCCGACAAAGCGTCCTCAACCTTTTGCTGGATGAGGCGGCGCAGCGGACGGGCGCCAAACTCGGCATCATACCCATTTGTTGCCAGCCAATCCTTGGCCGCAGCCGTAGCTTCAATCGTCAACTCACGCTCCACCAGCCGCTCACTCACTTCCGTCAAAATAATATCCACAATCTGCCGGATATCCTCTTTCGTGAGCTGCCGGAAGACCACAATGCTGTCCACACGGTTGATAAATTCCGGCCGGAAATGCCGCTTGAGTTCTTCCATCAGCTTCTTACGCATTTGCTGATAGTCACTTTCTGCCGCCATCTGGTCATTTTGCTGGAAGGCAAAGCCCAGGTTTGGCCCACGCTTGATCGTATCCGCCCCCACATTCGAGGTCATGATAATCATGGCGTTGCGGAAATTGACCTTTTGCCCCTTGGCATCAGACAAATGCCCTTCTTCCATGATTTGGAGCAAAATGTTAAATGCTTCCGGGTGTGCCTTTTCGATTTCGTCAAACACTACAATTGAATACGGCCGTCGCCGTACCGCTTCCGTTAGCTGCCCGGCATCTTCATACCCCACATAACCGGGAGGCGAGCCAACCAGGCGGGAAACGCTGTGCCGTTCCATAAACTCCGACATGTCAAGCTGCACCAGGGCATCCTCACTACCAAACAGGAATGTTGCCAGCGCCTTCGTCAGCTCAGTCTTGCCGACCCCGGTTGGCCCCAGGAAAATGAACGACCCGATCGGCCGGCGGGGGTCTTTTAGCCCGGCACGAGCGCGACGCACCGCCTTGGAAATCGTATCAATGGCCTCTCTTTGCCCAACAATATAGTTGCCAAGCTCTTCTTCCATCCGCAGCAAGCGTGAAGATTCCTCTTCGGTGAGCTGGTAGAGTGGAATTCCAGTCCACATTGCCAGGACTTCGGCAATATCTTCTGCCGTCACGCTGACACCATTGCCTTCAGGGTTACCCGCACGCAGTTGGTTTAGCCGACGCTGGAGCGATTCTTCACGCTCGCGCAATTCGCCAGCCTCTTCAAAACGCCCATCTTCAACAGCTTCATTGCGTTGCGACCGCAGCTCGCGCAGTTCATCATACGTTTCGCGCACGTCAGTCGCTTGCGGAACACGGTACATGCGTACCCGCGAGGCTCCTTCGTCAATCAGGTCAATGGCTTTGTCAGGCAAGAAGCGGTCAGTAACATATTTGGTAGACAAATTAACGGCCGCTTCTATCGCCTCTTGCGAAATCGTCAGGTTATGGTGCTTTTCATACGCACCCTTGATACCTTTAAGAATTTCAACCGTTTCTTCTGGTGACGGCTCATCTACGTAAATAGGCTGGAAACGTCGCTCTAGTGCCGCATCACTTTCAATATATTTACGATACTCATCAAACGTTGTCGCCCCAATACATTGCAATTCACCACGCGCCAGTGCCGGTTTCAAAATGTTGGCTGCGTCTACAGAGCTGCCGGCCGAACCAGCCCCCACCAGCATATGCACCTCATCAATAAACAAGATCGCATCGCTGGATTTCAGCTCCTCAATAACCCGCTTCAGCCGTTCCTCAAACTGACCCCGGTACATCGTGCCAGCTACCAGGCTACCCACATCAAGCTGCAACACCCGTTTGTTGTGCAGCGATTCCGGCACATACCCATCTACAATACGCTGCGCCAACCCTTCGATAATGGCAGTCTTGCCTACGCCAGGCTGCCCAATTAACGCCGGGTTATTCTTGGTACGACGCGCCAAAATTTGAATCACACGCTCAATTTCATTCTGACGACCAATAACTGGATCAAGCGCGTACTCTTGCGCCATGGCTGTCAGATCAGTTGCCAATTGATCAACCATAGGCGTTTTGCTCTTTTCTTTTTTGTTAGTCGTGCGACGGCCTGACGGGGGAGTTTGTTCTGTGGAAGGCACGGGACTTTCCTTTAGCATTCGACGTGTCTGACGACGAATCTGCTCAGCACTAATGCCAAATTTACGCAGCACATCAATAGCTAACCCCTCATTTTGACGGGCTAACCCTAACAGAAGATGTTCTGTACTAATATAATGTTGCCCCATTCGACGGGCTTCTTCGACTGCCAGCTCAAGGACACGCTTGGTGCTAGGGGAAAGCTCAATTTTGGTAAATGGCGTGCGCGTTCCCGGCCCCCCCGAAAGGCGTTCTACCATTTTTTGTACACGGTCGGCATCCAGACCCAATTCTCGCAGAACCCGACCTGCAACACCGCCTTCTTCGCGTAGAAGGCCAATCAAAACATGCTCGCCACCAATATAGCTGTGATTCAGGCGTTCGGCCTCTTCTTGTGCCAAGCTAAGGACGCGACGTGCCCTTTGGGTAAAACGTTCCCAATTTTTCGAGTTCACTGGTGTTCACCTCGGTTTAATTTAATGTAAGGCTCAAAAGGAAAGGTATAGGAAACGACGGACAACTCTCTGTTCTGCTCTTGCTCCCACTCCTTGAGATCCTTGCATGGATTAACTTTTTAACGATACAGTTTTTGCCAGAAGCCACAAAACTTTTTTGCTGCTTTGGTGGTAACAATACCATGCTTGTAAACGTTGTTCATGCCATGAAGCTTCATCTATTATCAAGTAACCACTGTACTTGATGATAAACCACGTGGCTATTGTTAAGTTTACAATTAGCTTTTAGCAAAACCTAGCCCTTTCACTATTTGTTAAGTTTGGTAAAAGGAACTGCGATTACGATGCTACGGGGCGTTTGCCTGTTATCGGCAACAACCATCAAAATAAGTTTAACCGAGGTAAATGGTGGCGACAATACCAAAATGCCCAGGCAATACATTGCCTGGGCATTGAGTTTTTAGAGTGTTGTCAGCATTTGCAAATCAGCTTCCATGTATTTTTCCGAAGCGACTTGTTTCAAACTCAGCCCTAGCTGGCGCTGGTCAGCATCAACACGTATGATGCGAACATTTACTTTGTCGCCTGTTTTTACTACCTCGCGTGGGTGTTCAACACGATCTTCTGACAATTCAGAGATATGAATTAACCCTTCAAGCTGATAGTCGTCGTTTAGGCGAGCAAAGGCCCCAAATTTGGTTAATCTGGTAATGGTAGCACTGAGCAGTTGGCCGGCCTGATAGATTTCTTCGATGAGCGTCCAAGGATCAGGCTGGAGCCGTTTGATGCTGAGGGCAATGCGCTGTTTGTCTTGATCAACATTTAGCACAGCCACTTTTACTGCATCCCCAACTTTGTAAATTTCGCTGGGATTGTTTACGCGCTTCCAGCTTAATTCGGAAAGATGCACCAACCCTTCAACGCCGCCAATATCAACAAAGACACCAAAGTTTGCCACGTTGACGATATGGCCTTCATAGGCATCATTTTCCTGAATGTTGGCGAAAAGGTTGTTGCGACGCTCTTCACGAAGCTCATTTTCAGCGGCCGTTTCTGACAAAATCAGGCGGCTGCGTTCCCGGTTTACCTCCAAAACTTTGGCAGACAGGCTTGAGCCAATGAGTTTCTGGAAATACCGTTGTTTGCTACTTTGTTCTTGATGATTGAGCCGGTCACGACGTAGTTGGGAGTTTGGAATAAAACCGCGCAGGTGCCCAATGGCGACAAGGATGCCGCCTTTGTTGAAACCAACAACTTCTGTTTCGTAGATGTCTTGTGTTTTCAACAGTTTTTGTGCCAGGTGCCAATCTTGTTCTTCTTCTGCTTTTACAAAGGAGAGAATGAGGTTGCCATTACTGTCTTCGGGGTCAATGACATAGACCAACACTTCATTGCCCACGGCGAGTTTGTCTCGCGTGGGAGCTTCCATGCTGGCTAGTTCCCGGTTGTCAATCATCCCTTCGGATTTTGAGCCAATGTCAACCAAAACAACGTTTTCACGATGTTCAACAACGACACCAGTGCGCAGTTCACCAACAGTTGGTAAACTCAACTCTTCATTCAATAAGAAAGCCATCGGGTGGTCTATCATACCACTTCCCGCATCCATCATGTCTTTTTAATTCCCCACGTGCTAATGATATAGCGATGATTTTCGGAAATTATACTGAGTTTGGAAGTATTGGCAATAAAAAGTGGGTTCGATATGATTAGGCGAATATGCATCAACCAAGGATAGAAAGGCGAACACTGTGGATAACGAGATGGGGTAAGCAGCCTTCTTTTTTGTTGCCAACCTTGCTTTTTTTGGTGGCGTTGTTGCCACGCCTAACGGCCGTTTCTCGCTACATCACCCCCGACGAACTCATGTGGGTGCACCGTTCTGTGGTTTTTCGGGAGGCATTGTTAAACGGCCGTTTCTCTGACACCATCACCACCGGCCACCCTGGTGTCATTACCACTTGGCTGGGCGCACTTGGCATTAGCCTCCAACTGCTGTTTGACGCTGCCGCTCGTGCCAACTACGTCTGGATTTCCCACGTTGCCTGGATGACCCCCGACAACATGATTGCCTTCCAGAAAATGGCGACGCTCTTAACCGCCGCCCGGCTGGCCGTCATTGTTGCCAACAGCGTGGGGCTGGTTGCCATTTTTTATCTGGCGCGGCGGCTGTGGGGAACGGCCGTTTCCCTGCTGCTGACCCTGCTGCTGGCTCTGGATCCGTTCGTGGCGGGGCTATCGGGCTTGCTCCATGTAGATGCCCTCATGACCACCCTCTCCACCCTGGCACTCCTCACCCTCGCCCTCTCCTTTGCTGCCCACACCCCACGCACCCACCTCCTAACCTCCGCCATCCTCAGCGCCCTGGCCGTGCTTGCCAAATCGCCCGCCATTTTGCTGCCGCCGCTGGTGGCGCTGCTGCTGGGGGTGCGGCTGCTTGGCGAAGGGTGGGGACGGGGGTTGGCAACAGGGTTGGCAACAAGGTTGGCAACGGCCGTTCGTGACGGACTCCTTTGGCTTGCCACCTACCTTGTCACCCTGCTGCTTTTTCTGCCTGCACTGTGGGCCGACCCCGCCCGCGTGTGGGGCGAAATCAGCGGCACCGCCAGCCGCCACGTCGAGACCGCCCTGCGGCCTACCTATTTTATGGGCAACGTGGCCTTTGACCACGGCTGGACGTTTTACCCAATTGCCCTGGCCTATCGGCTGGGGCCGGTGGTGCTAGTGGGGTTACTGTTGTTTGTGGGGCTGTGGCTGTGGCGACGGCGTTGGGACTGGACAAACGCGATCCTAGTGCTGTGGACGCTGCTTTACTGGGTGGGAATTAGCCTCACATCCAAAAAATTTGACCGCTATGCCCTGCCGCTTGTTTTTCCGCTGACGCTGCTGGCGGCACTGGGCTGGTGGTGGCTGGGGGAGAGATTTACCCGCCGCTCCTGGCTGTTTACCCTCCTCATTGTGGCTCAACTGGCGTATTTGCTCCCCGCACTCCCCTTTCCTCTGTCGGCCTATAACCCGCTGCTGGGCGGGGGGGCGGTGGCGGAGCGGGTGCTGACGGTGGGGTGGGGCGAGGCGATTAGTGTGGCGGGGAGCTGGCTGGCAGCGCAGCCGGGGGTGATGGAACAAACGGCCGTTTCCGGCTTCCCCACCAATCTCGCCTCCTTCTTCCCCGGCCAAACCCTGCTGCCCGGCCGTGATGGCGAAGAGCAGGCCGACTATATCATTCGCACTGTCAACTCTGTGCAGTTAGCTGGGGGGGTTCCCTGGCAGCCTCCCGGCCCGGTGGAGCTGATCCACACTATCCGTTTTGGCGGGCGGGAACAGGGGTGGATTTATCGCCAGCTTGACCCGGTGCGGCGGGAAACGGCCGTTTCCCACTTTCCCTCCCCCTTTTCCTTTAATAATCAGGTACAACTACTGGGAGCGCGGGGGCGAGCAACGCGGCAGGATCTGCTGCTGGATGTGGTGTGGCAGTTGGCGGCGGGTGGAGAAAACGGCCGTTATACCGTCAAGCTGGTTGTGCGCGATGAAAACAACTTCGTCTGGCGGCAGCAGGAAGATGAACTGGTCAACGCGGCCTACTTTTACCCCGAACATTGGCCGCCCAATGAGCCAACGCAAGCTACCTACCGGCTGGATTTGCCGGGTGGAATGCCGCCGGGAAATTATCGCGTGGAAATGACGCTATTTGATGCCTTTAGCGGGGCGCGTTTACCGCTGCTGGCGGCCGATGGTGCATTTCAGGGCGTTTTTTACACCTTGTCTGACGTGGCCGTGTCGGACTCGCAGGTAAGTTCGTATAGCGCGTTGAGCATTGTGGACGACAAACCCATTGGCACGCTGCCGCTGCGTCTGGCGGGGCAGGAGCCGCTGCCCACGTCCCTGCTTTCTGGGCAAACCTTGCCGCTGGATTTGCTGTGGCAGGCAGATGGCACGCTGCCGGCCGATTTGCAGGTACAGTTTAGGCTGGGGGAAGAAACGGCCGTTTCCCTGCCTATCAGCCGTTTTGCCAGCCAGCAGTGGGCAGCGGGAATGCGGCTGCATGAGAAGTATGGGCTGCCGCTGCCGCCGGATGTGGCGAGTGGGGTGTATCCGGTGTGGGTGCAGGTGCAAACGGCCGTTAACGCACCCATTGGCGACCCCATTTCTCTGGGCGAACTGGAAGTGATTGCTACGGATCGGCTTTTCACCCTGCCCGGCAACATTGCTACGCCGCTGGCGCTGGATTTTGGCGGGGTATTGGCTTTGCGCGGGGTAACGGTGGGGGAAACGGCCGTTTTGCCCGGCGGCCTGCTGGATGTGGTGTTATACTGGCAGGTGGCGCAGCGGGAAACGGCCGTTTATACTGCCTTTGTCCATCTGGTGGACGGCAACGACACAATTGTGGCCCAAGTTGACCAATGGCTCGGCGGCCTGCCCAGCGACATCCGCGCCGAAAACGAGGTTATTATTGACCGCTACACCCTTTCCCTGCCGCCCAGCTTGCCCCCCGGTTCCTACCGGCTGGCAGTGGGGCTATACACCGCCAGCGACGGCGTGCGGCTGCCCATTAGCGACGCGGCAGGGGCAGAATTTGCCGACAACCGCGCCCTGCTGCCGGTGGTGATTGAGAGAAAATAATCGGTTTAGAACCAGATTGATAGTATGCTAGATCAATTTAATCGCTCAGAACATGTTTATACATCACCTGATTTTGTCGGGATCATTCAGGATATGGCTCAATTTTTTGACGCAACGCCATTGCATCCTGTTATTCCGTTTGAGCGATTTCATGGTACGGGTGTTTACGCAATCTATTGCCTTGCCCAAACCGGCCTTTATGCCAAATATCATTTGGTCAATCGTGTCAACTGTACAACCCCGGTTTATGTTGGCAAAGCGGTTCCAAAGGGTTGGCGACAAGCCAGAACTATTCCAGAGTCGGGGGCAGTGAGCTTTGAGTTGTATAATCGGTTGCGAGAACATGCCCATAATCTTGAACGGGCTGAAAATTTGAACTACGATGACTTTCGCTGCCGTTTTATGATCCTTGAGGACAAGGAAAGTGATCTTATCGGGACAATTGAAGCGGCATTAATTCGGAAATATCAGCCACTGTGGAACACGGTTGTTGACGGGTTTGGCAATCACGATCCTGGCAAAGGTAGATATAATCAGGCCAAATCTGATTGGGATGTGTGTCATCCGGGGCGTAAGTGGGCGGACAAGTGCCAAGGTGTGGCTTCAAAGCGTGCAGATATTATCGAAAGCGTTTCCCTATATTTGGAAGGGTTAAACCATGATTGACGCATTAACCAGTCTGGAACTCTTTTCGGGCGCGGGAGGACTTGCCACGGGTCTTGTACAGGCTGGCATTAAGCATGTAGGTTTGGTTGAACGGGATAAACATGCGTGTGCTACCTTGCAAAAAAACCATACGCCGTCGTTGGTTCACCATTTAGATATTCGGGAGTTTGACTTTGCTCAGATAGGTCATGTTGACGTGGTTGCCGGTGGGCCCCCATGCCAGCCCTTTTCGTTAGGTGGTAAACATAAGGGAAACAGCGATGAGAGGGATATGTTTCCCTATGCAGTGAAGGCGATTGCATCATGTTTGCCGAAAGCATTTGTGTTTGAAAATGTCAAAGGGCTATTACGAAAATCGTTTAGCCAATACTTTGAATATGTGATCTTGCGTTTGACGTACCCGACTGTTGTTTTACAGGAGAGAGAGAAGTGGCATGAGCATCTATCACGCTTGGAAAAGATACACACATCGGGCAGACAGCAAGATGTTAAATACAACGTTGTCTTTAGCTTGGTGAATGCGGCAGATTATGGTGTTCCGCAAAGCCGCGAACGGGTTATTATTGTAGGTATTCGCAATGATTTGGGAATAGAATGGACATTTCCCTCAAAAACGCATTCTTTAGATGCTTTATTGTGGTCGCAACATGTTGCTGGTTGCTATTGGGAAAAGCATGATATTCATCGAATTGATAGCGATGCGCTTCCTCCACAGTTGCTGCTTAGAAGCCAAAGGCTCAAGTCAATCTATGGGTTCTTTCCACCTCAACAGTTGCCGTGGCTGACGGTCAGGGATGCTATTGGCAATTTGCCGGAGCCTGACCTTGTTGGTGAATTTCACAAAGAGCATATTTTACGTGATGGCGCCCGGATTTATCCCGGCCATACGGGTAGCTATATAGACTTGCCAGCAAAAGCCCTTAAAGCGGGTGTTCATGGGGTGCCAGGAGGGGAAAACATGATTCGGTATCCAAATGGGAAGGTTCGGTATTTTACAACGTTTGAAGCAAAAAAAATTCAGACTTTTCCAGATGCGTATCAGATTACAGGTTCTTGGACAGAGGCGATGAGACAAATCGGAAATGCGGTGCCTGTCCGCTTAAGCTATATTTTGTCTAAATCTTTGGTAAAGGCTCTCTGTTCGTAAGTAACTTTCAGGTCTATCGTTAATGAACCGGTTTTACGTCAAAAACATGTCATTTCGACGACTCTTCGAGGAGAAACCCCGCTCGCCTTGCCAACGGGAGTGGGATTTCTCGGAGGACCTCGAAATGACACCTGAACAGTTACGTTTGTAAAGTGTTGTTATATGAGCGAACCATTTGATCCTGTCCGGTATTTTTCGCGGGTTCACCAGACCCCGTTTTACCATGCCATGCACGTGGGGATGGCGGATTTTGCGCTGCTGCGGCCGGGAATGCGGGTGCTGGATATGGGGTGTGGACCGGGGCGGCTGGTGGAACATTTGTGGCAGCAGGGGGTGGCGGTGGTGGGGGCAGATGGTGACTGGTGTATGGTGGCGCGGGCGCGGGAGCTGTATGGCGAACGGCCGTTTATCACCACCCTGGCTGAGCATTTACCCTTTGCAAACGGCCGTTTTGACACTGTTCTCGCAGGCAATATTCTGTTTTTGCTGGATAATCCGCTAGCCGCGCTGCGTGAAATGGTGCGGGTGGTGCGTCCCGGCGGCCGGATTGTTACCTGGAATCCGAGTGAGCAAATGAATTTACCGGCGGCACTGAACTACATCACCCGCCACCCTGAAATGACCGACTTTGGCCGCAAGCATCTGGTTAACTGGTGCGGTGTGGCCGAAACCAACCGCCGCTGGAGCGGTGACGACCTAGCCGCCCTTTTTGCGGCGGCCGGGTTAACCCATTTTGAAACAATAACCACGCTTGACGGGCTGGCTCGGTATGGGCGTGGGGAACGTATTTGACGACGGACGACGGACGACGGACGACCGATGACTTTGGTCTGTGGTCTGTGGTTAGCTTAAAAGAGATGAATAAGAAAAAACCAGTAGCACTTTTGATTTTAGACGGCTGGGGTATCCGCGAGATGGCGGAGGGCAATGCCGTGGTGCAGGCCAACACCCCCAACTACCACCGCTGGCTGCGTGAGCGTGAGCGGGCGATTTTGGATGCGTCGGGGGAGGCGGTGGGGTTGCCGGATGGACAGATGGGCAATTCGGAGGTGGGGCATCTGAATTTGGGGGCCGGCCGCATCGTTTACCAGGATTTGACCCGCATCAATTTAGCCATTCGGGACGGCTCCTTTGCCCGGCAGCCGGTGCTGGCTGAGGCGTTGGCTGGCTTGCGGCAGCGCGGCGGCAAGCTGCATCTGATTGGCCTGCTGGGGGAAGGGGGGGTTCACAGCCACAGCGACCATATGGTTGCGCTGCTGGCGGCGGCGGAGGTGGCGGGCGTGACCCCCATTCTGCACCTGATTACCGACGGGCGCGACACGCCACCCAACAGTGCGGCCGGGTATGCGGCGCGGCTGGAGGCGTATTTGGCGGTGCATCCGGGCGTTGTGGCTTCGGTGTGCGGCCGGTATTACACAATGGACAGGGATAAGCGGTGGCCGCGCACGGAGAAGGGGTACAGGGTGATTGCGACGCATGTGGGTGAGGGGGGAAAAACGGCCGTTTCTGCCACCGCCGCCATTGCCCAAGCGTATGCCGACGGCGTGACCGATGAATTCATTCTGCCCGTTGCCATTGACGTGGGCGACCACGACGTAACGATTGGTGACGGCGACTGCCTCATCTTCTACAACTTCCGCGCCGACCGGATGCGGCAACTGGTTTCTGCCTTTGCCATGCCCGGTTTTGACGGCTTTGGCACCATTGCGGCCAAGGAGTTGACGCTGCTGACGATGACCAACTATGGCGACAGCTACCCGGTGCAGGTCATTTTTCCCGATGTGGAGCTGGTGAACCCGCTGGCGCAGGTGCTAAGTGATGCTGGGTTGAAGCAGTTCCACGCCGCCGAAACGGAAAAATATGCCCATGTGACCTATTTTTTCAACGGCGGGGCGGAACCACCCGTGCCGGGTGAGGAGCGGCATTTGCAGCCGTCGCCGAAGGTGGCGACCTATGATTTGCAGCCGGAAATGAGTGCCAACGAGCTGGCCGATGCCGTTGTGCAGCGAATTGCCACCCACGACGATGATTTTATTCTGGTCAACTTTGCCAATCCCGACATGGTGGGGCATACTGGCGTGCTGTCAGCGGCGGTGAAGGCGGTGGAGACGGTGGATGCGTGTGCGGCGCGGCTGGTGGAGGCGGTGGTTGCCAAAGGGGGGGTGGCGCTGGTGACGGCCGACCACGGCAACTGCGAGATTATGGTGGATTTGCAAACGGGCAACCCGCACACTTACCATACGACGCAACCGGTGTCGTTTTTTGCCATCAGCAAGGAGTATATTCACCTGCGGCCACGCGGCATTTTGGCCGATGTGGCCCCGACGGTGCTGGCGCTGCTGGGTGTGGCGCAGCCGGAAGAGATGACGGGGCGGAGTTTGGTGGATTAGAGATTAGATGATTGGAGATTGGAGATTGATGAAGGTTCATAATCTCTAATCTCCAATAACCAATAACCTAATGATGAAGAATGGCGACGCTTTTCACGCTTTTATTGAGGAAACGGCCGTTTTCCTCCATGACTATACTGTTCTCGATTATTACCGCGAGCCTTTGGGTGGGGATACGGACGAGCGGATGGGGGAGGTTGTGGCGCGGTATGGGGCGGCAACGGCCGTTCAGCGGGAGCGGTTTTTGGCAGCCATGGAAAAGGGCGGGCTGTCGCTCTTTGGCATTTACGGCCATCGGGCGGCAACAATGGCCGTGCGGCAGCAGTCGCGGGAGCTGTTGCTGCGCGGGCTGGTGGCAATGGGCATTGCCAACCATGTTGTCCCGCCGGGGCGCAATGTTGAGGTGGCCGTGTGCATTTTCCACCACTGCGCTCGCAAACTGGGGATCAGCCCAGTGGAGCTATTTGATGAGGCGGCGCAGGTGGCCCCACCCCATATGACAACCTTTTTTGAGGAATTTGGCCGACAGGCGGATGTTACCCTGCGTCGTTATGGTTGGCAGGAGTTGAAAACGCCGGAGGGTGTACGGTATAAGTGGGGGTGATGGGGACGACGGACGACGGACGACGGATCACGTGGTCGGTCGTCTGTTGTCGGTGGTCTGTTTGATTTATGAACAAAACGGCCGTTTCCAACCACAAACAACTTCCCACCGTTAACCCCTACCTGCTTCTGCTGCTGCCACCGCTTTTTTGGGGGGGCAACATTGTTGTGGCGCGGGGGGTGACGGGGGTTGTGCCGCCCATTACCCTGGCGTTTTGGCGCTGGAGTCTGGCGTTTGTCATTTTGCTGCCGCTGACGTGGCGGCAGGTGCGGCAGGATTGGCAAACGGCCGTTTCCCACTGGCGCATCCTGACCCTGCTGGGCTTTTTGGGTGTCACCTGTTTTAACACCTTGCTCTATCTGGCTGTGCAAACCACCACCGCCATCAATGGCTCGCTGATGCAGACGGCGATGCCGGCGGCGGTGATTGTGATTTCGTGGCTGCTGTTTGGCGAAAAAATCAGCTTGCGGCAGGGGCTGGGGGTGGTTGTTGCCATTAGCGGGGCGTTTTTTGTGGTGCTGCGTGGGCAAATAACCACCTTGCTGCAGCTGTCGTTTGTGCAGGGGGATTTGCTGATTTTGCTGGCGGTGACGTTGTATGCGCTCTATTCGGTGCTGCTGCGGAAACGGCCGTTAATCCACCCCCTCAGCTTCCTCACCTACACCTTCGGCGCGGGTGTAGCACTTTTGCTGCCCATTTATCTGTGGGAACTTTCCACCGGGGCCAGAGCGGTCATGGCGGCACCAACTTATTTGGCAATTCTCTACGTGGCTATTTTCCCCTCCATTTTCGCCTACATTTGCTGGAACAGCGGCATTGCCCAGGTAGGAGCCAGCCGGGCCGGGCTATTTGTCAATCTGGTGCCTGTTTTTGCCGCCATTTTCTCCATCATCTTTCTGGGCGAACGGCTGCAATCGTTTCATTTTGTGGGGCTGCTGCTCATTTTTGGGGGGATGTTCCTGTTTAATCGTGCTTGACATTGCCCTGACAGCGTGCTACTATCTCCTCGCTAACAGGAAATAGTGCAACAACTGTGAATCGGAAAAGTAGGTTGCAAAGCGAGTTCTAGAGAGTTGACCCCCTGAGCTGAAAGGTCAATGGCAGCGCAGCGAGTGAATGGACCGAGGAGTTGTTTGAGCGAACCGGCAGCATTCGTGTTGAAAGTAGCTCAAATCGGAAATGCCACCGTTATCTGGGCATAGAGTTAAGCCAATTGGCCGACTCGAAAAAGTGAAGCTGGCTTTTCCACCACACGACGCGCTCTCACTGGCGCGTTTTTTGTTGGAAAAGGGCTTAAGCAGGGTGGCACCACGGGAGATTTAGACGCTCTCGTCCCGGTATGGGACGAGGGCGTTTTTTATTTGCGTTCTATTTATGCAAGGAGTAAAGAACATGAGCAAGCAGACGAAGTTTTTGTTGGATGAGAGCCGGATGCCAAAGGCGTGGTACAACATCAATGCTGACCTGCCGTTTGCGCCGGAGCCGGTGCTGCACCCGCAGACGCTGGAGCCAGTGACGCCTGATTTTCTGAGTGTGCTGTTTCCGATGAGCCTGATTTTGCAGGAGATTAGCACGGAGCAGTACATTGAGATCCCGGAACCGGTGCAGGATGTGTATAGACTGTGGCGGCCAACGCCGTTTTTCCGGGCGCATCGGCTGGAGAAGGCATTGGATACCCCGGCACGGATTTATTACAAATATGAAGGGGTGAGTCCGTCGGGGTCGCATAAACCAAATACGGCCGTTCCGCAGGCGTTCTACAACAAGGAAGCGGGCGTGAAGGCGTTGACCACCGAGACAGGTGCTGGTCAGTGGGGTTCCTCGTTGGCGATGGCGTGCAGCTATTTTGGGCTGGATCTGGAAGTCTACATGGTGAAGGTGTCGTACCAGCAGAAACCGTATCGCCGCAATTTGATGCAGGTCTTTGGGGCGGACGTGTATGCCAGCCCGACGGACAGGACAAATTACGGCCGTTCTGTGCTGGCGCAAGATCCCGATTCCCCCGGCTCACTAGGCATTGCCATTTCCGAGGCGGTGGAAGTGGCGGCAATGTCGGGCGGGGCAAAGAAATACAGCCTGGGGTCGGTGCTGAACCATGTGCTGATGCACCAAACCGTGATTGGCGAGGAAGTGCTGATGCAGCTTGAGATGGCGGACGACTATCCCGATGTTGTCATTGCCTGCACCGGCGGTGGCTCTAACTTTGGTGGGTTTGCGTTCCCGTTTTTGCGGAAGAATTTGAAGGATGGCAAGCAGACCAAGATTGTGGCGGCCGAGCCGGCTGCATCGCCCAGCCTGACGCGGGGCAAATATGCGTTTGATTATGGCGACACGGCGCGGATGGCACCCGTGGTGAAGATGCACACGCTGGGCCATACCTTTGTGCCGCCGACTATCCATGCCGGTGGGCTGCGCTATCACGGCATGTCGCCTATTGTCAGTGCGCTAGTGGATCATGATCTGGTGGAAGCGCGGTCGGTGAAGCAGTTGGATACGTTTAAGGCGGCGGTGACGTTTGCCCGCGCCGAGGGCATTGTGCCTGCGCCAGAACCGACCCACGCCATTGCCGTGGCGATTGATGAGGCGTTGAAGTGCAAGGAGTCGGGCGAGGAAAAGACGATTATCTTTAACCTCTGCGGCCACGGCCACTTTGACATGGCGGCGTATGATGCGTATTTCCGGGGTGCGCTGGAAGATTTTGAGTATCCTGAAGCGGAGATTGAGGCGGCGATGAAGTTGCTGCCGCAGGTTGGATAGTTGGCGGTAATCAGTGAACAGTAATCAGTAATCAGTCAACCGATTACTGATTACCGATTACTGATTACCGATTACCGAATATGTTAGGAATTAAACAGGCAGGCCAAACGGCCGTTTACAGTCCCAATTTAACCGACTTCCGGGTGTTGGCGGCGAACGAGGCGAATTTGATACCGGTGTACCGGGAGTTTGCCGCTGATTTGGAAACGCCGGTGTCGGTGTATCTCAAGCTGATGAGCGGCGTAGGGCCGTCGTTTTTGCTGGAATCGATTGCCGGTGGTGAACAGGTGAGCCGCTATTCGTTTGTGGGAGTGAATCCACGGGGGATGATTTCGTTAAACGGCCGTTCTGTCACCGACAGCCGCCCACGTGGTACCACCACCCGTGAACTGGCCGAGGGCGAGGACGTGCTGGACGTGGTAAAAGCCGAACTGGCGCGGTTTACTCCAGCGCAGGTGCCAGGGTTGCCCCGGCTGGTGGGCGGGGCGGTGGGGTATGTGGGGTATGATGTGGTGCGCTTTTTTGAGAAGCTGCCAGAAACGGCCGTTGCCATCCACAACATCCCCGATGCCATCTTTTTGCTGGCCGACACCCTCGTCGTCTTTGACCATGCCCGCCAACGGCTGATGATTCTCTCCAATGCGCGGGTCGAGGGGGACGTGGAGCAGGCGTATGTGGAGGCGATTCAGCGGATTGAACGGGTGAGCGAGCAGCTTTTACGGCCGTTGCCCGCCATTCCCCACTACCGTTGGGGCAACAACGGGCAGCCGAGCGCGTTGGCAAGCAACATGAGCCAGGCCGACTATGAGGCGATGGTGCAGCAGGCCAAGGAATACATTGCGGCCGGCGACATCTTCCAGGTGGTGTTGAGCCAACGTTTTAGCCGCCAAACCAACGCCCACCCCTTCGCCATCTACCGCGCCCTGCGCATGCTCAACCCGTCGCCCTATATGTTTTATTTCGACTTCCCCGACTTTGATTTGCAAATTGTGGGGGCATCGCCCGAAATGCACGTGCGGCTCTCTGACGGCATTGCCAGCGTGCGCCCCATTGCCGGAACCCGCTGGCGTGGCAAAACCAAGGAAGAAGACGACGCGCTGGCCGAGGAACTGCTGAACGACCCCAAGGAACGGGCCGAACACGTCATGCTGGTGGATTTGGGGCGCAACGACATTGGCCGCGTCAGCGACTACGGCACGGTGCAGGTCGAGGATTTGATGGTCATCGAACGATACAGCCACGTTATGCACATTGTCAGCCAGGTGGAAGGGCGAATGCGGGCCGATATGGATGCGTTTGACTTGCTGCGGGCGACGTTTCCGGCGGGAACCCTCAGCGGTGCGCCCAAGGTGCGAGCGATGGAAATTATCGAAGAGCTGGAAGGGCAGCGGCGCAGTTTGTATGGCGGCGTGGTTGGCCATGTGGGGTATGATGGCAACATGGACACCTGCATTGCCATTCGCACCATGATTGTGACCGATGGCAAGGTGCATGTGCAGGCAGGTGCGGGCATTGTGGCCGACAGCGACCCGACGAGTGAATATTTGGAGTGTGGCAACAAGGCCAAAGCGTTGTTTGTGGCCGTTGACCGTGCTGAACAGGGTTTGTTATAAGAGATTGGGAGATTAGAGATTGGAGATTAGGTCTGGTAGGCAGACAATCTCTAAGCTCTAATCTCTAATAACAGAATGAGCAATAAGAAACGAGTATTTAGCGGAGTACAACCCTCCGGCGCGGTGACGCTGGGGAATTATTTGGGGGCGTTTAAGGGGTGGGCAGATCGGCAGGATGAGAAGGTCAACTTCTTTTGCCTGGTAGATTTGCACAGCCTGACGGTGCCACAAGAGCCGGCCGAACTGCGGGCCAATACGCGGACGCTGGCGGCGCTGCTGCTGGCGTGTGGGCTTAGCCCGGACAAATGCACGCTGTTTGTGCAGAGCCATGTGGTGGCCCATGCCGAGGCGTGCTGGCTGTTGAACTGCATTACGCCGCTGGGTTGGTTACAGCGGATGACGCAGTATAAGGACAAGTCGGCCAAGCAGGAAAGCGTTTTTACCGGCTTGCTGGATTATCCGGTGCTGATGGCGGGGGATATTTTGCTGTATGATACAGATGAAGTGCCGGTGGGTGATGACCAGCGGCAGCATGTAGAGCTGTCGCGGGATATTGCCCAGAGCTTTAACAGCCGTTATGAGACCGATTTCTTTGTGGTGCCGCAGGCGGTGATCCCTGAGGTGGGGGCGCGGGTGATGGGGCTGGATGACCCGACGGCGAAAATGTCGAAGAGTTCGGCGCATATTCGCGGCCATGCGGTGAAGTTGCTGGATGACCCGAAGGAAATTTTGCGCTCCTTTAAGCGAGCCAAGACGGATTCGGGGAATGAAATTCATTTTTCTGACGACCCGGAGAAAGCCGGAGTGAACAACATGCTGGGTATTTACAAGGTGTTGACGGGCAAGAGCAACGCCGAGGTTGAGGCAGATTTTGCCGATGCACGGGGTTATGGTGATTTGAAAACGCGAGTGGCGGAAGTGGTCATTGCTTCCCTGGAACCGATTCAGGCGCGGTATCATCAGATTATGTCCGACCCCGGCGAGCTGGATCGAATTTTGGCGGTGGGAGCGCAGCAGGCGGCGACGGTGGCGATGCCGAAGGTTGAAGAGATGAAGCGGATTATGGGGCTGGTGCTGCCGCAGTAGGTTTTTGGGGAGATTGAAAATTGGGGATCGGAGATTGTTTGAACCTCCAATCCCCAATCTCCATTCTCCCATGCAGGAAAGTGCAGGTGTTGAAACGTTGGTTGTTCCTGATTTGTCTGTTGGCAATGGCGTGCCGGAATGTGGATTCGGCGACGGAGGATGTGTTGACGGTGGATGAGGAGAGTATTGTGGGGCAGACGCTGGCGGAGGGGGAGGCGGTGGTGCTGCCTGAGGTGGCGACGGCGACGCTGGTGGTTCCGACGGTTTTGGTGCCTTCGGTAACGCCGGTGGGGTTGGAAACGGCCGTTTCTCCCTACCCCGCTCCCGATCCCAACGCCACACCCACTGCCATTGCCAACACCTTCCCACCGGGGTCGCAGGCTGCGTTCCCGCTGGACGTGGGCGAGATTATCAGCTTTCGCTTTGATGGCACCCGGTTTGTGCCGTTGCTCTTTTTTGCCGAGGCCAGCGAGGGGCTGGATGTGGTGGTGCAGGTGTATGAGGGGGATGATATAAGCGTGGCACCGCTGAGCGAGGCTAATTTTAGCGGAACAGGGCTGCCGGAACTGCTGGTTTTTTCGTCGGAGGTGACGGGGCTGCATCGCATAGCAGTGGCGGGTTTGGCGGGCAGCGGAGAGGCGCGGCTGTTTGCCCTGGCGGGGGGCGAGCGTGATGCGTTGGCGGCGGGGGAGAGCAGGACGTATGGGGTGGTGTCGAAAAACGGCCGTCCGGTGATTGCCTTTGTGGACCCGGTGGAGCAGGCTGATTTGGTTATTACCTTTACGAGCAACGGCAGCGTGGTAGCCGAGGCCAATTTTAGCGGGGCAGGGTCGGCCGAAGCCGCCTTTGTGCTGCCCCGGCAAACGACAGAATACAATGTTACCATTTCCGAAGCCAGCGGCGCGGCGGCGGCATATGATGTGGTGATTGTGGCGTTGGAATAAATGTTGAGACTGGGAGATTGGGAGATTGAGAGCTTGGGAGTCTCTTAGTCTCATAGTCTCTTAGTCTCGGAATTTGAGAGATGAAACTACGACAGACAAAAGCTTTGACATTTGATGATGTGTTGCTCATTCCCAAGCGGTCGCCGATTCGGTCGCGGGGGGATGTGGATACGGCGACGCGGTTGACCAACAGTATTCAGTTGGGGATTCCAATTATTAGTGCCAACATGGATACCGTCACCGAGGCGGGGATGGCGATTGCGATGGCGCGGGTGGGGGGCATTGGCATTATCCACCGCTTTATGACGGTTGAGCGTCATGCGCGGCAAATTGAGCAGGTGAAGCGGTCGGAAGGGTTTGTGGTGGAGCATCCGTATGCCATTGACCGGGAGGCGACGATTGGTGAAGCGCAAAAGCTGATGGAACGCCACGACATTGGCGGGCTGGTGGTGACAAATGGGACAGACAAGCTGGTGGGGCTGGTGACGCAGCGGGATATTTTGCTGGCGATGGATATGCAAGCCCCGGTGAGCAGCGTGATGACGCTGCCGGACAAGATTATTAGCGCGACGCCGGAGACGACGCTGGACGAGGCGCGGGCGATTTTGCACCAGCACCGGCTGGAGAAGCTGCCGATTTTGGCGGCGGATGGGACGCTGATGGGGCTGATTACGGCGCAGGATGTGATTAAGCGGCAGCGGTACCCGCTGGCGGCGAAGGATGAGCGGGGTCGGTTGCGGGTGGGGGCGGCGATTGGCGTGGGCGGCAATGAGATGAAGCGGGCGGAGGCGGTGCTGGCGGCGGGGGCGGATGTGCTGGTGCTGGATATTGCCCACGGTCATGCGGATCATTGTATTGATATGGTAGCGGCAATGCGGCGCAATTTTCCGCAGGCGCAGATTGTGGCGGGGAATGTGGCTTCGGCGGATGGGGCGCGGGAGCTGGCGGAGGCGGGGGCGGATGCGATTAAGGTGGGGATTGGGCCGGGTTCGATTTGTACGACGCGGATTGTGACGGGGTTTGGGGTGCCGCAATTAACGGCCGTTCTCGATTCCATCACCGGTCTCCAACAAGCAGGCATAGACATTCCTGTGATTGCCGACGGCGGTGTCAAAACATCGGGCGACATGGTAAAAGCACTGGCGGCCGGAGCCGACACGGTGATGATTGGCAGCCTCTTTGCCGGGTGCGAAGAAGCCCCCGGTTCCCCCGTCATTCGGGACGGGCAAAAAGTGAAGGTGGTGCGCGGCATGGCTTCGCTGGGGGCGGCGATGGGGCGCAAGGAAGCGGAGCGCGGCGACGACGAAAGTGCCGAAAGCCAGGAGGATTGGGACAAGGTGGTGCCGGAAGGGGTGGAAGCGGTCGTCCCCTATCGCGGCCATGTCCGTGAAATTCTGTACCAAATGGTGGGCGGGCTGCGTTCTGGCATGAGTTATGGCGGGGCGCGGACGATTCGGGAGCTACAGGAGAATGCGGAGTTTGTGGAGATTAGCCCGGCCGGCATTCGGGAAAGTAATTCGCATGATGTGAAGAGGATGTAGGGGAGGAGATTGGGAGACTGGGAGATTGAGAGGTTGGAGATTAGAGATTAGAGATTAACCAGACCTCAACGAGGGCTTACGTGGTCTCCCAATCTTGCAAGCTGTATTTTCAGAATAGGTGCTTATGCCAACTGTTAAACAAATTGGCCCATATAGCTCTCGCTTTTATGCCAGTGATGAACATGAACCTCCCCATATTCACGTCGTTCGTGGATGGCAACGCGCAAAGTTTTGGCTTGATCCTGTATCATTAGCTGATGGCGGTAAATTTTGATCGCATGAGCTGAGGGATATTGAAAAACTTGTTGAAGGCCAACAAGCGTATTTTTTGGAGCAATGGCATGACTATTTTAATTGAGAATTTGCAGGCAGTGAGCGTGGCATTTAGCGAAACTCATTTTACAGTTGCTTTGTCAGACGGCCGTTTCATCAGTACCCCCCTCCACTGGTTTCCTCGTCTGGCCTATGGCACAACAGCGGAACGCGAAATTTATGAAATCATTGATGGGGCAATTCATTGGCCTGAACTTGATGAAGATATTGAAATTATGGCTTTGCTGAACGGAGCAAAGTCAGGCGAAGGAGAAAAATCACTTCATCGTTTTCGCCAATGGATGCAGGCACGACGGGCAGGAAAGACAAGTGCGCCTTTTGCCCTGGCTTTTGCAAACCCCCTGGCTGTGGAGCCATAAAGTGTAAGAGAGATTGGAGAAATTATGTTAATCGTTATTGACAACTACGATTCCTTTACCTACAACCTGGTGCAATATTTTGGGGAGTTGGGAGCTGACATTAAAGTGTTTCGCAATGACCAGGTGACGCTGGCTGAGATTCGGGCGTTGAACCCCAGCCACATTTGCATTAGCCCCGGCCCGGGCGACCCCGACGATGGCGGCATTTCCAACACGGTGATCCGCGAATTGGGGCCGACCACGCCGGTGCTGGGGGTCTGTTTGGGGCATCAATGTATGGGGCAGGTATTTGGCGGCCAGGTGGTTCGCGCCCCGCGCCTGATGCACGGCAAAACGTCACCCGTTTACCACAATGGCACAGGGCTGTTTGCTGGCTTGCCCACGCCGTTCCAGGCCACCCGCTACCATTCGCTGATTGTGCAGGAGCCGCTGCCGGACTGCTTGGAGGTGACGGCTTATACAGCGGAGGAAGAGGTGATGGGGCTGCGCCACAAGGAGTTCCCGGTTGTGGGGGTGCAGTTCCACCCGGAGAGCATTTTGACGGAGTATGGGCGCGAGATGTTGGGGAATTTTATAAACGGCCGTTTCTAACCCCCACTGACACAACCCCCGCTTTGCATTACAATAACCATTGTGAAACAGTTGTGGCTTAAAGGAAAACAAAAACAATGAATTTGCACGGATTTGAACTGCTGCGAGAAGAAACGGTTGAGGAAATTAACTCTACGGCGCGGGTGTATCGGCACGCGAAGACGGGGGCGGAACTGTTGACGATGGCGAATGATGATGAAAACAAATCGTTCGGCATTAGCTTCCGCACGCCGCCGGCCGACTCAACGGGTGTTGCCCACATCATGGAGCATTCGGTGCTGGGTGGGTCACACAAATACCCGGTCAAGGAGCCATTTGTGGAGTTGGTCAAGGGGTCGTTCAAGACCTTTTTGAACGCCATTACCTATCCCGACAAGACGGTTTACCCGGTTGCCAGCACCAATTTGCAGGATTTTTACAATTTGGTGGATGTCTACCTTGATGCCGTGTTCCACCCGCTGATTACGCCGCACCATTTGCAGCAGGAGGGGTGGCATTATGAGCTGGACGACCCCAACGCGCCGCTGATTTACAAGGGAGTGGTGTTTAACGAGATGAAGGGGGCGTACTCTTCTCCCGACAGCTTGCTCTATCGCCACAGCAAGGCGGCACTGTTTCCCGACAACGCCTATGCCCATGATTCCGGCGGCGACCCACAGGCAATCCCGGATTTGACCTATGAGCAGTTCAAGACGTTCCACGAAACGTATTACCATCCGTCGAATGCGCTGATTTATTTTTATGGCGATGACCCGGAAGAGGAGCGGCTGCGGCTGCTGGCGGGCTATCTGGATGGGTTTGAGGCGCGGGAAGTTGAGGCAGGGATCGATCTACAACGGCCGTTTACCACCCCCCAAGAACACCGCTTCCCCTTTAGCGTTGAAGCCGGGAGCCAGCAGAGCGAAAAAGGGATGGTGCAGGTCAACTGGCTGCTGCCAGAAAACGACGACGCCGAATTGACCATGGCCCTGAGCATTTTGTCCTACGCCCTCGTCAGCACCAACGGCTCGCCGCTGCGGAAGGTGCTGCTCGATTCGCGCCTGGGCGAAGATTTAACGGGCGGCGGGCTTGGCACCGGGCTGCGGCAGCTTACCTTTGCCGTGGGGATGAAGGGGGTGGCGCTGCCCGATTTGGAAAAAGTGCCGCCGCTGATTCTGGAGACCCTGGGCAAGATTGCCGAGGAGGGAATTGACCCCGACATGGTGGAGGCGGCGCTCAACACCTTTGAATTTTCGCTGCGCGAGAACAACACCGGGTCATTTCCACGCGGGCTGAACGTGATGTTCCGGGCGTTGCGGACGTGGCTCTATGGGCAGGATCCGCTGTCGCAGGTGCGGTTTGAGGGGGCGTTAACGGCCGTTAAACACAACCTCGCCACCAACCCCACCTATCTGCAAGACCTCATCGGCGTGCATTTGCTCGACAATCTCCACCGCGTCACCGTCGTTCTGGAGCCAGATGCCGAGCTAAACGCCCGGCAGGAAGCCGAAGAAAAGGCGCGGCTGCAGGCGGTGCAGGACGGTCTGACCGCCGACGACATGGCCCAGGTGATGGCCGACACGCAGACGCTGCGCGAGCTGCAAGAGCGCACCGACGACCCCGAAGCGTTGGCCGCGTTGCCCATGCTGACCTTGGCCGACCTTGACAAGGAAAACAAGGAGATACCCGTTGCCATTTCCCAGGCGCACGGGGCGGAAATTCTCTACCACGATTTGTTCACCAACGGCATCGTTTACCTCGACATCGGCTTTGATTTACGGCCGTTGCCGCTAGAACTGATGCCCTATGTTGACCTGTTTACCTCCGGGCTGACGGGCATGGGAACGACCAAAGAGGATTATGTCAAACTGTCGCAGCGGATTGGGCGGGAAACGGGGGGCGTGTGGGCTTCCACCTACGAGTCGGCGCAGCGCGGCAACCTGGATGGGGTGATGTGGCTGTTTGTGCGTGGCAAGGGGACGCTGGCGCAAACGGGGGCGATGCTCGACATCATGCGCGAGATTTTACTGACGGCCAATTTTGACAATCAGGAGCGGTTCCGCCAAATTGTGCTGCGGGCGAAGGCGGGGCATGAATCGGGGCTGATTCCGGGGGGGCATGGGGTGGTTAACGGCCGTTTACGCGCCAAATTTGACACCATCAGCTGGATTTCCGAGCAAACCGGCGGCATAGACGGCCTCTTCTTCCTGCGCGGGCTGCTGCAGGAAATTGAGCAAGATTGGCCGAGCGTGGTTAGCAAGCTGGAGCGCATTCGCACCATTTTGCTCAACCGCAACCGCATGATCGCCAACGTGACGGTGGAGGCCGACGGCTGGAGCCAGTTTGAGCCGCAGTTGGCCCAGTTTATCGCCTCGTTTCCGGCCGGCGGCGTAGAACTGCCCGACTGGTCGCCGCCGCTTTCGCGCCACCACGAAGGGCTGACCATGCCCGCCCAGGTCAACTACGTTGCCAAAGGCACCAACCTCTACGAACTGGGCTACCAACTGCACGGCTCCATTTCCGTTATCACCGGCTACCTCCGCACCACCTGGCTGTGGGAAAAAATTCGGGTGCAGGGCGGGGCCTACGGCGGCATGATTGGCTTTAACCAGCATTCCGGCGTGCTGGCCTACCTGTCCTACCGCGACCCCAACTTGATGCAGACAGTAAAAAATTATGACGGAACGGCCGTTTTTCTCCGCAAACTCGACCTCAATGAACGGGAACTGACGCGGGGCATCATCGGCGCCATCAGCGGCATAGACAGCCACCAACTTCCCGATGCCAAAGGGCGCAGCTCCCTCTATCGCCACCTGCTGGGGCTGACCCCCGAAATGCGCCAGCAATACCGCGACGAAGTGCTAAACACCACCGCCGCCCACTTCCGTGCCCTGGCCGACGTGCTTGACGGCGTGCGCGACACCGGCGTGGTTGTTGTGCTGGGTTCACCGGAGGCGATTGCGGCAGCCAATGAGGGCAACTGGCTGGCGGTGAGTAAGGTGATGTAGGTAGAGGGGGCTATGCACATTATTACCCGAAAACGGTTGAATGAATTTGCTGAAACGCACCCCGATTCAGTTGCTGGTCTTGAACACTGGTACGCTCTTGCCAAGCAGCATGATTTTGTTTCTTTTGCAGAACTACGTATGTTCTTTCCCAGTGCTGATCAAGTAGGCAAATTAACGATATTTAATATTGGCGGTAATAAAGCGCGGTTGATAGCTGCGATTCATTATAATAGACAAAAAATCTATATCCGTGCGATTTTGACACATGCTGAATATGATAAAAGCAAGTGGAAGGAATAAGATTATGATCCCGGAAGTCGTGACAATTGAACGTGCTTGGCCTCAACTGTCTCCAATTGTTTCTGTTCCCCATACAGAAATCGAGTATCAACGCATTGTGAGCTTGCTTGATATGCTCATTGATGTTGTGGGTGAGGATGAAGAGCATCCGTTGGCTTCTTTGATGGAGATCATTGGTGTGTTGGTTGAAAAATATGAGGATGAACACGTTCCTGAATTGCTCAACCCATAAAGCTGCATGGTGTAAATAAAATGGCAATCGGGCGTGTATGAACTGATTACCGAATACCGAATACCGATTACTGAACAAGAGGAGAAGAATGGCGATAAAAGCAGCGATTGCGGAGGTCATAAACGGCCGTAATCTAACATTTGAACAGGCCGAAGCGGCCATGGACTTTATCATGACCGGGCAGGCAACCCCCGCCCAAATTGGCAGCTACCTCACCGCCCTGCGGATGAAGGGCGAAACGGTAGACGAAATTGCTGGCAGCGCCAAATCCATGCGCTCCCACGTCATCCCCGTGCAAATCCCCGTCGAAGGGGATGAACTGCTGGTGGATACCGTTGGTACCGGCGGCGACGGCAAACACACCTTCAACATCTCCACCACCGCCGCCTTTGTCGTGGCCGGGTATGGGGTGAAGGTTGCCAAACACGGCAACCGCGCCGCCAGCTCCAAATCCGGCTCCGCCGACGTGCTGATGGCGCTGGGGGGCAACCTCAATTTGACGCCGGAGCAAGTGGCCGAATGTGTGCAGGAAACCAACTTTGGCTTTCTCTACGCCATCAACCACCATCCCGCTATGCGCTTTGCCGGGCCACCCCGCCGCGAAATCGGCCAGCGTACCATTTTTAACATTCTGGGGCCGCTCACCAATCCGGCCGGCGCTCCCTATCAGCTCATTGGCGTATTTGCCCCCGATTTGACCGAGGTCATGGCCAACGTGCTGGCAAAATTGGGCAGCCAGGGGGCCTATGTGGTGCATGGCGCCGACGGGCTGGATGAACTATCCACCACCGGGGTCAACCGCGTCAGCCGCTTGCACGAAAATGGGCAAGTAGAGAATTATCAGCTTGACCCGGCCGACTTTGGCTTTGTCCGCGCCAGCGTAGACGACTTTGTGGGCGGCACGCCGGAAGAAAACGCCCAAATTACCCGCGACGTGTTGAGCGGCAAAGACCAAGGGCCACGCCGCGACATTGTGCTGCTCAACGCCGCCGCCACCCTCAGCGTGCAGTGCGGCGACATACAGGCCGGTTTGGCCGAAGCCCGCGAATCCATTGACAGCGGTGCTGCCCTGCGGACGCTGGAGGCGTGGGTTCAGAAAACCAACAGCTTTTAGGTGATTGGAGATTAGAGATTAGCGATTGTGAACCCTCATCAATCTCCAATCTTCAATCTCCAATCTCCATTCCCCAACAACTATGAGTGTAACTAATATTTCCAAACGACGCGGAACGATTCTGGACGAAATTATGGCGCACCATCGGGAGCAGTTGCCCAAGACGATGCGTGAGGTGCCATTTGAAGATGTGCGGGCGTTTGCGCGGGTGGCGCCGCCGCCGCTTGATTTTTATGCCGCCCTGGCAAAGCCGGGCGTGTCGCTTATCGCCGAATGCAAAAAGGCGTCGCCCAGCAAGGGGCTGATTGTGCCGCACTATGACCCGGTGAAAATTGCCAAGACCTACCATAAGGCTGGGGCGGCGGCCATCTCTGTTCTAACAGATGCCCGCCACTTCCAGGGTTCACTGGAACATTTGCGGGATGTAAAGGAGGCAATCTCTAATCTCCAATCCCCAATCCCCATTCTTCGCAAAGATTTCATCTTTCACCCCTACCAGGTTCATGAGGCCCGTGCCGCTGGTGCGGACGCGATTTTGCTGATTGCGGCGGTGCTGGGGGATGGCGACCTGCAATCGCTGCTGGAGTTGACCCACAAGCTGGGGATGAATGCGCTGATTGAGGTGCATACCGAGGAGGAGTTGCAGCGGGTGCTGGCCTTGGGGCCGCGCATTGTGGGGGTCAATAACCGCAATTTGCAGACGTTTGAGGTGGATTTTGGCAATACGGCGCGGCTGCGGGCGCTGATTCCGCCGGAGGTGCTGGTGGTGGGGGAGAGTGGGCTGAAGAATGAAGGGGATGTGCGGGCGATGCGGAAGATTGGGGTGAATGCGGTGCTGGTGGGGGAGACGCTGGTGAAGAGTAAGGATATTTATCAGACGACGCGGGCGTTTGTGGCGGCGGGGAGGGGGGGGCGGACGACGGACGACGGATGACGGACGACGGCCGCTCACTTCCATGTCATTTCGAGGTTCTCACGGAGCGTGGGAACGAGATGAAGGGCTTGCAGGTCAGGGCGTATGCAATACGCCCTGACCTGTAGGCTTTTTTTGTTGACAACCTGACCGATATTTTGTATCATTTCGCGCTGTTAGTGATACAAAATATCATTTAAGTGAGGTTGTTTGTATGCGGCGAATTGGGTTTTTTCTGTGGGTTGGATTGTGGATGGTGTGGTTGGTGGGTTGTGGCGGTGGGGAAGAAACGGCCGTTTCTCCCCCACAACTCACCACAACAACCAACCTCACCCTGCCCACGCTAACGCCGGTGGCATTGGACGGCGGTAAGCTGCGCGTGGTGGCAACCACCAGCATCATTGGCGATGTGGTGGCGCAGGTGGGGGGCGAGGCAATTGAGCTGACAACGCTGATGGCGGCGGGGCAAGATCCGCACAGCTATCAGCCGGGGGCAGGGGATTTAACGGCCGTTGCCAACGCCCACATCATCTTCATCAACGGCTGGAATCTGGAAGAAGGGTTGCTCGATGACCTGGCAAACATTGCCGAAGATGCCCCTTTGGTGCCGGTGTCGGCCGGCATTGAGCCATTGCCAATTAACGCCGATGCCGATGAGCATGATCATCAGGCTGAGGCAGACCACGCTGATGCCGAGGAACATGGGCATGGGGCGGCTGATCCCCACGTTTGGTTTGACCCCGATCATGTTGAAACTTGGGTACGCAATATTGAGCAAATCCTGAGCCAGCTTGACCCTGCCAATGGGGATAGCTATGCTACCAACGCGGCTGATTATGTGGCGCAGCTTGAGGAACTGGCGGGCTATATGAACAGCCAGGTAGCAAGCATCCCCACAGAGAACCGGGTATTGGTGACAAACCATGATGCGCTGGGGTATTTTGCCCACCGCTATCGTTTTGAGGTGTTGGGAACGGTGATTCCGGCGGCCAGCACGCTGGCGGAGCCGTCGGCAACGGAGCTGGCGGCGTTGGTGCGGGCGATGGAGGCGGCTAAAGTGTGCGTGCTGTTTGCAGAAACAACGGCGAGCGGGCAGTTGGAAACGGCCGTTGCCAGCGAACTTGATACCTGCGAAACCGTGCAAATCCTGACCCTCTACACCGGTGCTATTGGTCCCGTTGGCAGCGGTGCCGATAGCTACATCGGCATGATGCAGGCCAACGTCGAGACATTGGTGGCTGGGTTGCAGTAGGGCAATTTTGCAAAATTGCCCTACAAGGTAGACACGCCATGACAGAGCAGGCAGCAGAAAGCCATACCCACCCCACCGCTTTTTTGCGGCGGCTTTTGGCTGGGTTGCTGCTGCTGGGGCTGCTCATCACCTTGCTGGCGCGTGGCAATGGCGGGTTAACCGCGCAATTCCAGACCTTTGTCACCATTTTCATGGGCATTTTTGTCGAAGCCGTGCCGTTTTTGCTGGCTGGCTCCGTCGTTTCCGGCCTCATTGACGTGTTTGTCAACCAGGAAGCATTGGCGCGGTTTATTCCCCGCCAGCCGATTTTGGCCGCGCTGGTTGGTTCGCTGCTGGGATTCACCTTCCCCGTGTGCGAATGCGGCGTGGTGCCGGTGACGCGGCGGCTGTACCAAAAAGGGCTGCCGCTGCCGGTGGGAATCGCCTTTTTGTTGGCCGCGCCCGTGGTCAACCCGGTGGTGCTGTTGAGTACCTATGCCGCTTTTGGCTGGGGGCCGGTGTTAATCGGCCGTTTTGTTTTCACCATTCTCATTGCTTTTGGCGTGGGGCTGCTGTTTACGCTGGCGCAGCCGGATGAGGTGCTGCTGCCGGGGGCGGCGGATGAACATTCCCACGGGCATAGCCAGGCCGCTTTGCCGCTGCGGGAGCGGCTTTGGCTGGCGTTGACGGTTGGCGGCGATGATTTTTTTGACATGGCGCGGTATTTGATTGTTGGTTCGATGCTGGCGGCGACGATGCAGACGCTGGTGCCGCAAAACACGCTGCTGGCCTTGGGCAGTGGTCCCCTGCTGTCGGTGCTGCTGCTGATGGTGCTGGCGTTTGTGCTGTCGGTTTGCTCCACGGTGGATGCGTTTTTGGCGCTGTCGTTTGTCAGCAGCTTTACGCCGGGTTCGATCATCGGTTTTCTAGTGTTTGGGCCGATGGTGGACATCAAAAGTTCGCTGATGTTTTTGGGGGTGTTTCGGCGGCGGGTTGTGGTGTATTTGATTTTGCTGCCGCTGGCGCTGAGTTTGGTGGCGGCGGTGTTGGTGAATGTGTATTTTTGATTTTGGGGAAATAGGACGCAGATTTTCCTGATTTTCCTGATTTATAGTGTGTTTGATGATTGAAAAGTGGTGGGCGAATTGGGAAATGGTGGAGAGGTGGGTGAAAACGGCCGTTCTGCTCCTCCTCGGCCTCTTTCTCTATACCCGCGTGACCAGTGGTGTGGTTTCATACTACATCAACGAACGTTTTTTTACCTTGACGCTGGTGGCGGGGATGGGGTTTGTGGTGTTGGGATTGAGCTATTTTCGGCAATGGCTTGGCAGCCAGGAGGAAAATCACGACCATGAGCATAACCATAACCATGACCATGATCATGGTTTGACCTGGCTGGGCGTGCTGATTGTGATGTTGCCGCTGCTGCTGGGGTGGCTGGTTCCGCCGCGTCCGCTGGGGGCAACGGCCGTTTTTAACCGCGAAATCAACTTTGGCACCGACCCCATCAAGCCGCTTGCCGCCCCCGGCGGCAACGAGGCGATGGGGATCATTGCCGGGGAGCGCAATATTCTGGACTGGCTGGGGGAGTTTCAGCGCAGCGGCGACCCGGCGGCATTGGCGGGGCAAACGGCCAATGTGATTGGCTTTGTCTACCGCGACGACCGTTTTGCCGCCGATGAGTTTATGGTGGCGCGGTTTACGGTGAGCTGCTGTGTGGCCGATGCGGCGCCGGTGGGGTTGATTGTGCGCTGGCCCGCTGGGGCGGAATTGCCGACGGATCAGTGGGTGGCGGTGCAGGGGCGGTTTGAGGTGGGGGTGTTTAACGGCCGTTCCATGCCCATCCTCGTCGCCGAAACCATCACCAAAACGGAGCAACCCCCGCAGCCTTACCTGCACTTGTAGCAAGCAAAGCACTGGGACGCAGATTTTCCTGATAAACCTGATAAGAATCAGGAAAATCAGGGAAATCTGCGTCCTATTAAAAATTTATGGTTCTTGTATCTCGCCATCTGTACCGTTATAGCCGCTTTGACCGGGCGGTTTGGCTGACGCTGCTGGCGGCGGTGGTGGCGGTGGCGGGGATGCTGTGGCAAAGCGGCAACTGGGTGCTGGGTGCGCCGCCCAGCGGGATTGTCTACATTGCTTGGGATGGAGTAGCGTATAACCAGCTTTTTTTACTTGACCCAGACGCGGATGATCCACCACTGCGGTTAACCGACGAATCAACCGACGTGGCTGATTTTGCCGTGTCGCCCGATGGCCGTACCGTCGTTTACACGCGGCGGCGGGGGGATGGGTTGGGGGATTTGTGGCTGGTGGGGACAAACGGCCGTTTATCCCGCCCCCTCCTCACCTGCGACGATGCCCTGTGCAGCCAGCCCCGCTGGTCGCCCGACGGCACGCGGCTGGTTTATGAGCGGCGCAGCGTGGCCGCTCCCGGCGCCCCCCCCGGTTCCCCCCGTCTGTGGTGGGTGGATATGGCAACGGGTGACACAACGGCCGTTTTTTCCGATACGCAGTGGCTGGGGTGGGGGGCGGCATTTTCGCCAAACGGCCGTTGGTTGAGCTACGTTTCCCCCAATGCCCAAGAGGTGCAGGCGTACAACCTGCAAACCGGCCAAACCGTTCGCATTCCTAGCCGCTCCGGTGAGCCGGGGGTGTGGGATACGCAGGGGGAGAGCTTGCTTGTGACCGATGTGCTGCTGGATGGGGAGCAATTTGCCCTGCATCTGTTTGCCGTGGATTTGGCGACGGAAACGGCCGTTGATCTGAGCGGCACCGGGGCTGAAGTGAACGACAGCCTGCCTGCCGTTTCGCCCGATGGCCGCTGGATTGCCATTACGCGCAAAGTGCCGCGCTCGCCGGATGGCAAACAGGTGTGGCTGCTGCCCCGCACTGGCGGCGAGCTAATCAACCTGACGAACCGGCCGGAGGTGCATTTTGGCATGGTGGGGTGGTCGGAAAACGGCCGTTATCTCACCTTCCAGGGGTACGAACTCGCCCGCCCCGGCGCCGAACCCACCATTTGGCTCTACGACACCACCACCAGCGAGCTGCGTTCCCTCATCACCCCCGGAACCCAGCCCACCTGGGTTCCGTAGGGCAATTTTGCAAAATTGCCCTACAAGCGTTTTGGTATAAAATATCAACATGAACACCCTGTTGCCATCTGTAAAATCGCGGGACGTAGCACATGAGCCAATGGCACCCACCTTGGCTCTGCGCCACGTGTCGGTGGCGTATGCGGCCGGCACGCACGGCGGCACGCGCCAGCCGCGCCAGGGCGACACATTTGAATACGCCCTGCATGATGTGGATTTTTGTGTGGAGGCAGGCCAGCGGATTGCCGTGGTGGGGCCAAACGGGGCGGGCAAAAGCACGCTGTTCAAGCTCATTGTGGGGACGGTGAAGCCCAGTGAAGGCGAAGTAACGGTGTATGGTCACGGCCCCGACGGCCATATTTGCATTGGTTATGTGCCGCAGCGCAACCAGATTGATTGGTCATTTCCGGTGACGGTGGAAGAGGTGGTGATGATGGGGCGGGTGGGGCAAATTGGGCTGTTTCGCTGGCCGTCGCGCCGCGACCGGGAGCTTGTGGCGGCGAGTTTGGCGCGGGTGGGGGCAGCGCATTTGGCTAAACGGCAAATTGGTGAACTGTCGGGGGGGCAGCAGCAGCGGGTGTTTATTGCCCGCGCCCTGGCGCAGGAGGCTTCGCTGTTGCTGCTGGATGAGCCGCTGACGGGGCTGGATTTGCCTAGCCAGGAGGCATTGTTTGCGGTTTTGGACAGCGTGCGGCCGGATGGGGTGACGGTGGTGGTGGCGACCCATGACCTGAATTTGGCGGCGGAGCGGTTTGACAAGGTGCTGCTGCTGAACAAACGGGTGGTGGCTTTTGGGTCAGCAACGGCCGTTCTTCAGCCCCACTTTCTCTTGGAAGCGTATGGAGGAGGGGCGTAAAGAGTAATCAGTGAACAGTAATCAGTAATCAGTTACCAGACCGATTACCGATTACCGATTACCGATTACCGATTACCACTATGGACTGGCTCCTAGAACCCTTAAGCTACAGCTTTATCGTGCGCGGGCTGCTGGCCTCGGTCATTGTCGGGGTTGTCTGCTCGGTGCTGGGGACGTATGTGGTGCTGCGCGGCATGGCGTTTTTTGGCGATGCGCTGGCGCACACGATTTTGCCGGGGGTGGTGGTGGCGTTTTTGCTGGGCTGGCCGCTGGCGGTGGGGGCGTTGGTGATGGGGATATTAACGGCCGTTGGCATCGGTGCCCTCAGCAGCCAGGGAGTAGTCAAGGAAGACACCGCCATCGGCGTGATCTTTGCCGGAACCTTTGCCCTTGGCGTTGCCATGCTCTCCGCCACCGGCAACTACACCGTGGATTTGGCACATTTCCTCTTTGGCAACCTGCTCGGCGTTTCGGCCACCGATTTGTGGGTCACGCTGGGGCTGGGCATTGTGGTGCTGCTCACCATTGGGCTGTTTTACAAAGAGTTCCTCGTCATCTCCTTTGACCCCACCCTAGCGGTGACGCTGCGCCTGCCGGCCGAATTTTTGCGCTATCTGCTGCTCATCCTGATCGCCATCACCATCGTCGTCGCCCTGCAAGTGGTGGGCATTGCCCTCATGGTTGCCATGCTGGTTACACCCGCCGCCACCGCCTCCCTGCTCACGCGACGCCTGGCTCCCATGATGGGGGTTGCGGCGGCAATTGGGGCTGCATCGGGGGTGGTTGGGCTATATTTGTCGTTTTATCTCAACATCGCCTCTGGCCCGGCGGTGGTATTGGTCACAACATGCTTGTTTGTGCTGGCCTTTTTATTTGCGCCACAGCGCGGTTTGTGGTTCCAGCGTGGCTGGTGGCGTAGGGGATGATGAATGGATAACCAGATCAGGGCATTACGGGCGGCATTACAAGATCGCGGTCATCGGCTGACGGCGGCACGGCAGCTTATTTTGACGGTGCTGGTGCAGTGTGGCGGCCATATCAGTGCCGATGGGTTGGCGGAAATGGTGCGGGTGCAGGCACCGCACGTGGGGCGCATGACGGTCTACCGCACGCTTGATCTACTGAGCGAGACAGGGCTGGTTCGCCCGGTTTACCAGGGAACGGGGGCGGCGCATTATGTTTTGCTGGAAGACGGCCACCACCACCATCTAATCTGTACCAACTGCGCCCAAGTGCAGGAGGTGGCTGATTGTGGCTTGGCAGAGGTGGAAACATTGCTCAGTCAACGGTTTGATTTTCAAATTCAGGGGCATCTGGTGGAATTTTATGGGCTGTGTTCAGCATGTCGGGCATGATATATCTTGTTGGTATAGTGCGAATGATCATAAACTGGCATTTTGTTGATCGGCTGCAAGTGGCAAGTAGCAGGTGGCAAGTCTTGTTTGTCAACCAGACTTGCAAATTGCCACTTGCTACCTGCAAGCAAGAAAAGGACACAGTGTTACCTGGGGGTCGTTCGTTAATAACTGGGGATTTAGAAGTTCAACTTCTCTCAGAAGTTGAACTTCTGGAACTGCAAAGTTGTTCTTGATTGAACCCCTAGAGAAAGAAGAGGTGGAGAAAGATGGAAACAGTGAGCTTTACGCAGATGGCGGAGGGGACGCGGGAGGATTATTTGCTGCTGAAGCAGTTGGAGAAGCAGTACAATGAAACGCTGCCGGATCGGCTGCTGGAGGCGGTGGAGGCGTTGAAAACATCGTTGTCGGGGTACCAGGTGACACGGTATGAGCATTCGTTGCAATCGGCCACGCGGGCGTATCGGGATGGGCAGGATGAGGATTATGTGGTGGCGGCTCTGCTGCATGACATTGGGGATGTGCTGGCACCGTATACGCACGGGGAGATGGTGGCGGCGATTTTACGGCCGTATTTGCCCGAACGCATTGTTTGGATTGTGAAATACCATGGCCTGTTCCAAATGGTCTACTATGCCCACCACTACGGCGAGGATCGTAATGCGCGGGATGCGTATAAAGACCATCCCTGGTATGACGATTGTGCCGAGTTTTGCGAAAAATATGACCAAAACTGTTTTGACCCTAACTATGATTCACTGCCACTGAGCTTTTTTGAGCCAATGGTGCGGCGAATCTTTACGCAGGAGCCAGTAATTTAGCTGGAGAGTCGCCGGTGGATGTTGATCTTTTTAGCCGCACCTTTAAGGCTGACCCGCACCCAACTTTTGCCCGTTTGCGGCAGGAAGCACCGATTTACGCCCATGTGGCACCAAACGGCCGTTCCATCTGGTACATCACGCGGCATGAAGACGTGGTGGAAATTCTCAAAGACAACGAGCGCATTGGCAAAAACGCCCGCAACGCCTTTGACCCCGGCGACCACAAACATCCCGTCAGCAGTGGCGGCGTGCTGGATCTCATCAACCAGAACATGCTCTTTGCCGACCCGCCCGACCATACCCGGCTGCGGTCGTTGGTCAACAAAGCGTTCACCCCGCGTCGCATTGACGGCATGATTCCGCGCATCCAGCAGGTGACGGACGGCCTGCTGGATCGCGTGGCAGCGCAGCGGCAGATGGAATACATCAATGACTTTGCCTTCCCCATGCCCATGCAGCTCATCACCGACCTGTTGGGGGTGCCAGAGGCGGATGGGGAGCAGGTGCGGGAATGGTGCAAGGCGGTCATTGCCCCCGGCAGCCACGGCATTAGCTGGCGGCAGCGCAAGCGGTATATCCATGCGTTCATCGGCTATATCAACGTCCTCTGCGCCCAGCGGCAGCAAATGCCCCGCGACGATTTGCTGACGGCACTGGTGGAAGCGGAGGAGAGCGGCGACCGTTTTAGCGAGGCGGAACGGGCGAGCATGGTGGTGCTGCTGCTGGTGACGGGGCATGAGACGGTGGTCAATATGCTGGGGATGGGGGTGGTGACGCTGCTGCAGCACCCGGCGCAGTTGGCGTTGGTGCAGCAGCGGCCGGAATTGTGGGAAACGGCCGTTGAAGAACTCCTGCGCTACGACGGCCCCGTGGAAACCTCCACCACCCGCTGGGCGCGGCAAGATTTCGAGTTCAAAGGCCACCACATCCGGCGCGGTGACTTGGTGCGCGTCGTCATCACCTCCGCCAACCGCGACGGCTGCCAATATGCCCAGCCCGATGTATTTGACATTGAGCGCGAAGACAGCCGTCACCTTAGCTTTGGCCTCGGCATCCATTTTTGCCTAGGTGCCCACCTCGCCCGGCTTGAAGGTAAAATCGCCCTGCAAACCCTCTTCACCCGCTTCCCCACCCTTGCCCTGGCCGATGAAACCATCGAATGGCGCTCTGGTGTGCTGTTTCGCGGGCCGAAGTGGCTGCATTTGCGCTGGTGAAATTTGTGGGGAGTAGGGCGTAGGGTGCAGCGCGTTTTTACACCCCACTCCCTACTCCCCACACCCCACATCCCCCCAATGCTCCCCTCCCTCATCCGCTTCCTCCACCTCGCTCTCTTTGGCTTTAGCGGGATGCTGCCGCTGCTGGGGGCGGCCACGGTTGCGCCACAGCTTGGCTGGAGCCGCATTTGGCCGCTGCTGCTGTTGGCGCTTGGCTTCCACGCCTTTGCCTACATCCTCAACGACGTGGTTGATTTGCCCATTGACCGCTCCCAGCCCAGCCGGGCGGCCTATCCGCTGGTCGCCGGCCGTATTTCACCTCTATTTGCTATCCTGATTGCCGGGTTGATGGTGCCGCTAACGGCCGTTTACATCCACCTCCACACCCACCAACCCGCCGCCGTCGGCTGGCTGCTACTTGCCTTTCTCTGCCTGGCAATCTATGACGTGTGGGGGAAGAAAACGGCCGTTCCGCCCCTCACCGACCTCATCCAGGGTATTGGTTGGGCGGCACTGCTGCTGGCCGGAGCTTCTACCATTGGTCAGCCCAACCCGCTCACCTGGCTCACCGCCGCCGTTGTGGTAGTCTATATTTTGCTGGTCAACGGCATCAACGCCAGCCTGCGGGATGTGGCGAATGATGTGGCGCATATGGCGGCGCACGGGGTGGTGACAACGGCCGTTTATCTCGGCACCACCCCCAACCCCGACGGCTCGCTCCGCATCCCCACCCGGCTGCGGCTCTATGCCCTGGCATGTCAGGCGGTGCTGTTTGGGTTAACGCTGGGGCTGGTGTGGCTGTGGGGGGGTGGCTGGTGGGGTGCAGGAACGGCCGTTTTGCTCAACCTCCTCTGCCTCACCCTCCTCTGGCAAATGACGCTCCCCCACGCGCCCGCCCCCCAGCACCGCCCCATCTATATGATCCATATCATTCTCATGCTCATCCTCCTCCTCGCCCTCTCCCTCCCTCACCTCGGCAACCCCCTCCGCCTCACGCTGCTCCTCACGTTTATGCTGCCGCTTGTGCTGGCTGACCCGGTTCTCGGCCGGCCGAAAGGCACATGATCCCAACTGGGTTTGCTGAATATGCTTGCACCATGCAGGTAACAAGTGGCAAGTCTGGTTGGCAAACGAGACTTGTCATCCCTACGTCAAAAATCATCCCCGGAACCTGACATTTGTCATTGCCAAAGTGCGCCCAATTTCTGTAGGGTACATATGAGCCTGTTGACTGGTTCACTGTTTGATAACGTGCAAGTATCCGCATTGTGAAACGGCCGTTTGGTAAAACGCCACATCATTTTGGGGAAAGGAAGCAAATCATGCTCTGGTCAACAAATGTACCCTATCGCGTTTTCAGCATTATTGGAGCCACCTTCTTGTTTCTTATGCTGACAACTTCTATCAATCAACTACATGCCGATCCTGGTGATGTAAGAACCTATATTGATTTGGGCGATGGCTTTGCCTGCGCCCTTGAAGGCGATAACGACCTTGTTTGTTGGGGTTATAGCGGGGGAGGTATCACCGCTGTTCCACATGAACAAGCCCCATTTCAACAGTTTGGGGTCGGTGATTTTCACGTATGCGCTGTCAAACCAGATGGGCAGCTACTCTGTTGGGGTTACAATGATTCTGATGACACCATTGTTCCCGATGGTAGTGGCCCATTTCAGCAGGTTAGCGGCGGCGAAGCCCATACCTGTGGCCTGCAAACAGATGGTACCATCCTTTGCTGGGGCGAATCGAGACGTGGGCAGCTTGATGTTCCGGCCGACAGCGGCCCCTACAAAGAAGTAGAAGTCGGAACCGGGGGTAGCTGTGGGCTTGAAGCAGATGGAGATGTTGTATGTTGGGGTGGAAATAGTTTGTACAATACGCCCCCAGCCAATTCCGGCCCCTTTTATCACCTGAGTTCAAGTTCCAGACAGACCTGTGCCATCGAAAAAAACGGCACCCTTGTATGTTGGGGGCAGGACATTCCCGGGCTTCATACTGTGCCGCCAGAAACAGGGCCATATACCGAAGTAGCCGTTGGTGTTCCACAAATCTGTGCCCTAGAAACCGATGGTGACATTCACTGCTGGGGCAGCCGGTACAATTTCTATGGTGAGGTTGATGTACCGCCTGGCACAGGCCCATTTCTTGATGTAGGTGCAGGCTGGGACTTTAGCTGTGGCGTTGAGACCGATGGCGAAGTCGTTTGCTGGGGAAGTAATATTTTGAACCAACTGACCCCACCAGAAGGGAGTGGGCCATTTGGGCCAGCCCGTGCCACCTGTGATGTCAATGCCCCAGGTGTCAATGTGATTTATGGTACCGAGAAAAACGACAAGATTAAAGGCACCGAGGGCGACGACATTATTTTTGGTTATGGTGGCAATGATCGTCTGGAAGGGCTGGGCGGCCACGACTGCCTGATTGGAGGTGCGGGCAACGACAACTTGTATGGTGATGAGGGCAATGACATACTGTGGGGTGATGACGGGCGCGATAAGCTCTATGGCGACGATGGCTATGATATTCTCCACGGTGGAGCTGGTAATGACCATCTGGACGGTAAAGATGGTGACGACACCCTGTACGGTGATGCCGGGAACGACTGGCTAAACGGCAGCAAGGGCAATGACCGCCTGGAAGGGGGAGAGGGTGACGACACCCTGGATGGCGATCAAGGTGGCGATATTCTGTTTGGCGATGCCGGCCGCGATCATCTTCGTGGCAAAGATGGACAAGACGAGCTATACGGCGGTGCTGATAACGACAAACTCTATGGAGGTAAAGACGACGATTTACTTGATGGTGGTAGCGAGACCGATATTCTTGATGCCAGCAGTGGGGAAGACATCTGCCGCAATGGTGAAAAGCTAAAAAGCTGCGAAGTTGAATAATTTCCTGTAGACATGCCATATAGGGCGAAACGACACAATAGATAGATTTTCCTGGCTCCCACGGTTTCCGTGGGAGCTTCTTCCAACTGCTCCTGTAGCATGGCAAGAGCAGTAACAAGATGTTCCGCCACAGAGCTACGGAACGAGGCTGCCGAGTGGTTGAGCAAATTCGATATGCTCGTTAAGGAATGGAAATTAAATAACTTGCACATTGAAAAGTTCAACTTCTCGGAAGAAGTTGAACTTCTTGCGGAACTTATTTAATCCTCGTTCCTAAGCTATCTTTACAATGTATGTTACAAAGCAAACCAGCGGCGCACTAGTTCGACGCGGAAGGTGTGGTTGGGGTGCAAGATTTCCTGGGCGATGAGCTGTTCGAGGAGGGGTGGGTTGGAAACGGCCGTTTCTTCCCCCCTTGCCAACCCCCGCAAAAACAGCCGCCCCGCCTCGTCCACCTGGTTTTGCGCCAGGTCGGCAAAGAAAAAGCTGCCGTGTTCCAGAGCGGGCAAAACGGCCGTTTCCACATCCCCCACCGTCGCCAGCCGTCGCTGGTCGGGCGGCTGCTCATTTTTCAGCGCCACCACCTCCGCACACAGCAACTGCACCAAAAACGGATGGCCGCTGGTCAGCTCCCACACCCGCGCCCGCGCCGCTGGCTCATAGCGCAGGGCAAACCCCGCCACCGGTCGCTCCACCAACTGCGCCGTCTCCGCCTCACTCAGCAAGCCAATGTGGACAAGCTGGACGTTGATGAGATAGCTTGACCAGCGATGAAATGCCGCCAGCGTATGCGACCCCGACAGCAGCACTTTGAAGCGGGGGCGGTGCTGAATCAGATGGCGCAAGGTTCCCAAAATGGCGGCTTCGTCCAAACGGCGGTTGGCAAATGCCTCCGCCAGCACCTCAAACTCATCCAGCAGCAGCAGCCCCGTCTGGCTGCCCAGCGCCCCCTCCACCCCGTCCAGCCACTCATCAAACGCCGTAAACGGATCCGCCGCCACCGTTTCGCGGGTCAGGTCGGGCAGATCAAGCTGCCGCTGCCGCCGCGCCGACTGCCGCATCGCCCGCGCCACGTTGTAGAAAAAACCGGCCGCATCCCCCGCCCGCGTCGCCGGCCCCTGCAAATCCACAAACAGCGGCACGATATGGCGCGGCAGCAGCCGCCCCAAATTGTTGAGCAGCGAAGTCTTGCCCACCCGCCGCTGCCCATAAAGCAGCAGCGGTGGCCGCCGCCGATCCAGCAAAAGCTGCTCAATGCGGCTGCTGATGTCGGTGCGCCCCACAAAAAGCTCCTGCTTTTCCGTCAGCGGCACGCCGATGATGTAGGGGTTGTCTAGCTCCTGCCGCAGTTCGGCTTCGGCGGCCAACTGTAAACCACCTGCCGCCACCAGTTCGCGCCACCGCGCCACCACCGGGCGAAAGCGCGGGGCATAGGGGTCACTGCTGCGGGTTAGCTCGCGCAGCAGCCCGTCCAGCCGCTCCTCCACGCCGCGCAGCGCCAGCCGCTGGTTGTAGGCACTTTCTTGTGCTAGTGCAGCCGCCACATCCTGGCTGACGCGCTGCAAGCTGCGGAGCAAGGCACTGGCGGGGTCGGTCAGTTCACCCAGCCCCATCCGGTCGCCGATGGTGGCAACGGCCGTTAATGAACCACACCCCGCCAACTGCCGCACCTCCAGCTCAATTTGTGCCGTCTGCGCCGCCCACCGCTGGCGGCTGTCGGCCAGATAAGCCAACGCCCGCGCCCCCTCCTCCGGCCAGTGAGTCAGCACCAGCAGCAGGTGGTCGGCTAATCCAGCCAGGGGCAGCCGCTGAAATTCATCCCAAAAGGCGGAATGGTGGGGGAAAAACGGCCGTTTGCCCGTCCCCACCCGCCGCTCATCCAGCCGCAGCAGCACCCCATTGGCCGCCACCAGCAGCGGATAGGTGAGAACGGGTCGCCACCACGCCCCGGCCAGCCCCAGCAGCACCCCCAGCAGGGCAAACAGCAGCAGCGGGCCAACGGCCGTTGTTTCAGCCAGGAAGAGATACAGCCCGGCACCGCTGCCCAGTGCCCCGGCTAACGCCCCCGCCCACGCCCCCACCAGCCGGTCAGCCAAAAAGTAGGGCAGTGCATACAGCGCGGTGATCAACCCAACCACAAATAGCAGCCCCCACGCCCCACCCCCCACATCCCCACCCCCCACAAACCCCACCACGCCCCCCAGCAAACCAGCCACCAGCCCATGCTGCCACCGCCCGGTTCGTCCCCACAGGGCAGTGGCAAGGGGCAGGGCGATGAGGAGGGCGGCGGCCAAACGGCCGTTAATGCTTCCCGCCAGCAGCCCCGTGCCAACCCCCACCAGCAGCCCAATGACCACGCCGCTGCTTTGCCGCCCCAGCGGGACGGCTTCGCTGAGGAGGGTGCGCGGCTGGCTGATGCCGGCGGCCACGCCAAAGCCCAGCCCCCCCGCCAGCCCGCTGGCAAGCCCGACCACCCCTTCGAGTAGCAGGGCAGGCAATGGGTTGCCGCTGCTGCTTAAAAACAAGGTGCTGGCCGCGCCCACCACCAGCCCGACGGCCATGCCAGCGGCAATGCCCACGGGGACGCTGCCGACGAGACCGACGATGAGGGTGGTGAGCAGGGAAACGGCCGTTCCCACCATGCCTGCCAAGAGCGAGGTGGCTCCACTGACTCCCGCCAGCCACAGGCCACCGGCCAGCACCCCGCCCAGTGCCAGCGGCCAGGTGAAGGTGAGCATGATGAGGTGCCGCCAAAAGGGGAGGGAGCGGAGGGAACGGCCGTTTAATTCCGCTAAACAAAACAGCGGCGACACCCCTACGTCCAGCCGCGCCACCTGCCCGCGCCACGCCGACGGGTGAAAAAAGAGCCACAGCAGCAACCGCACGCTGCCCAGCAGCAGGTTGGGGGGGAGTTCGGGGGTGTCGGTGTAGCGGTTGGTCATAGGGAAATGGGGGATTGGGGATTGGAGATTGGAGATTGACCAGCCTTCAATCTCCAATCTCTAATCTCTAATCTCCCGTTCGATTTTGCAAATGCGGCTGCGCCACCGCTTCCTCGCGGCTGAGGGGCGGGGTGCGTTCCAGTCGCTCCCAGGCGGTGCGGATGGCGTTGAGTTCGGCCGGGTCTTCGGGCACTTCGCCGTAGCGCACGCGCACGTAGGCGTGTGTTACCTGGGCGGCGTCGGCTTCGTGGCCGGGCCAGACTTGCGCCAGCACGGGCAAATATTCATAGGGCGTTTGGGCTTCGGCGCGGGGATAACCGGCTCCGGCGGCGGCGCGGCACATTTGGCGGTAGATGCGGCGGATGGAAACGGCCGTTCGCCAATGGCGCAACATTCCCAGCCGGTTGAGCAGCCGCTCCGCCAGCCCCGGTTCCTCATCGTCCTCGTCGGTTAGCCGGCCGCCGGTGCGCTGGCTGCGCCGCTGTGCCGTTCCCAGCCGCGCCAATCGCCCTAAAAAGAGCGAAATGAGCAGCACTGCCCCCAACGGGATGAGCAGTAGCCCCAGCTTAACGCCGGGGTGAAGCTGGTTGGTTAGCTCAACAAAATCGCCAAAGGTGAGCAACGGCTGGGTGGGCGGCAGCGATTGTGATTCCACTCCCACGCCGCGCAGCAGAGCCAGCAGCGGTGTGACTACTAACTGAATGAGCCATGCCAGCCATTCCAGCAAAATGCTTAATCGCTCTAGCAGGGGAAAGGCGAGGTAGGAGGCGGTGACAAAGGCGACGGTGCCAAGCTGGGAGAGGGCATCCCACAGCGGGTTGAGCCAGGCGATGAGCAGGAAAGGTGTGTTGCCGCTGACGATGAGGGTGAAGAGGGCGGTGGTGAGGACGACAAGGAGGCTGGCAATGAAGATGCCGCCGAACCAGCGTGGGGTGAGAGAGGCGGAGAGGCCGGTGCGTTCTTGCTCGATTTGTTCGGCGCGGATGAGGGCAACGGCCGTTAATGCCGCCAAAAAGTAGAGCAGGACAAAGGGAGCCATGGTAAACAGCAGCCGCACCGTTGCCAGCCAGATGACCAGTGGTGTAAAGAGCAGCCCGCCTACGCGCAGCTTTAACCCCATGGCGTTGATGTCGGGCTGTCGCTCCACCATCGCCTGGCCGCGACTCCAAACGATGGCGACGAGGAAAAATAGCCCCACATCGCGCAGCCAGAAGCTGCCGCGACTTTGGCGCAGGGCGGTGCCGATTTGCCCCAGCCAGCGGAAGTCGAACAGTGAGCCGTGGAGGAGGGTGCGGAGGGTGAGGAAGAGGAGGAGGAGGAGAACGGCCGTTAATACCCGCTGCTGCCGCTGTTTCGGCCAGTTGAGCAGGCTCATCAGCCGCACCAGGTTGTAGGGCAGCAGCAGCAGCAGCAGGATAAAAAGCGCCACCTGTCCCGGCGGCCAATACCGCGCCCAGCGCAGCAGCGACAGGGCCAGCGGGGTGATCAAAGCCACGTCCATCAGCGCCCAGCTTAGTGGGAACATCTCGCGCCGCACCGCCCCCCAGCTTGCGGCCAGGGGGGGGGCGGGTTGTTTGTTTGGTTGGTGGCTGATTGCGCTCATAAAGAAATAGGACGCAGATTGGCCTGATTTTCCTGATTTAAGCTGTGGAGCATAAACAGGTGTTATGCGTCTGCCGTAGGTTCTGTTTCTGCTACCCGCCGCCACGCAGCCAGAATTTCTTCCAGCTCGGCGCGGGTTTCGGGCAGGGTTCCGTAACGGATTTTAACATACGCTTCGGTGATGAGCCGCAGATCGGGTTGGTTGTGAGGCCACAGTTCACCGAGGCGGGGCAAATATTCGTAGGGGGTTTCGCTGTCGGCGCGGGGTTGCCCGGCGGCGGCGGCGGCGGCGCATAGCTGCTGGTAGGCGCGGCGAATGGAGCGGATGGTTTGGGCATCGCGCCAACTGCGCCGCTGCCCAAAGAGGCGGTCGAAGAGGCCGGGTTTTTGCAGGGGGGTGGTTTGCTGGCGGGTGGTGCGGGAAAAACGGCCGTTTCCCATTCCCAACCGACTGGCCCGATACCGCCGCCCCATCAGCAGCACCGTACCAACGACGATGAGCAGCAGGACGATGACAAACAGTAGCCGCCAGTTGATCAGAGCTTGCCCCGGATTTTGCGTTAGCTGTTCGATTAACTCTTGATTTTGCCCTGCCGTGAAATCGGATTCGGGCGGTGGCTGGGCGTTTTCCAGCATCCATGCCGCCAGCAGGGCAAACAGGGCGGAAATCCATTGCAGCAGCCGTTCGATGGGGCCGGTGAGGGGGAAGAGGAGGTAGACGACGGTGAGGCTGAGGACGCGCCAGCCAAAGCGGAACGGCAGCCACAGCCAGCCAAGTTGGGTGGTGCTGAGGCTGGCAATGCCGGTGGCAAGGAGGGATGCGGCACCCGTTATCAAAATGCTGGAGCCGATGATGGTACTGAGCCAGCGGGGGGTGGCGGAGGGGAGGAGGGCGGCGTGGAAGCGTTCGGCTTGTTCGATGCGGGTAAGGGAAACGGCCGTTAATGCCGCCAGGACAAACAGCAGCAGGTAGGGGGCGATGGGCCAGGTGAGCCGGGTTGCCAGCCAGACGGCCAGCGGGGCGATAATCAACGCGCCGCGCCGGAACAGGGCGCCAAGCGAGGCGATTTCGGGTTCGCGGGTGACGAGGACGATGCCGCGCCACCAGGTGAAGCCGACGAGGGCGATCATGAGGAAGTCGCGCAGCCAGAGGTCGTTGTTGTTTTGCGTGAGTGTGTGATAAACGGCCGTTAGCCACCCCAAATCCCACGGTGAGCTTGCCCCATACAGCAGCCGCAGCAGCAGCACCATTGCCCAGACAACCCCCGCCATCACCACCAGCCGCTGCCGTTCCAGCGGCACGGCCATCTGATCGAGCAGCCGCACAAGGTTGAACGGCAGGAGGAGCAGAAGCAGGAGGAGGAGGAGGGTTTGGGCGGCCGGCCAATAGCGCAGCCACGGCAGCAGCGCCAGTGCCACCGGGGTCAACAGCGCTACCTCCATCACCGCCCAACTGAGGTAAAGCAACTCATAGCGGGCATACGCCCACGCCTGCTGCCAGGTGGGGTAGTGGTGCCGGGCTATTTTTTTCGCTGCCGGAAGCCGTAAATTGATCATAGAAATACGTGTAGCTACCCAACCTTCTCAAAAGTAATGCCCATCGGTTCTGGAGTGGGGATGGCACTGAGGGCGGCTTCGGTGGCGGTGGCGGCTTTGCGCCCTTTCTGGAAGGCGGGAACAGTGGCGGGAATGTGGTAGGTGAGCATATTGCCCAGTCCTGGCGGCGGCGGGTCGTCGGCCAGCGAGATGAGGACGACGCGCCGCCCTGCTTCTTTGAGCCGCAGCAGGGCGACCATGATTTCGTCGGTGACGATGCCGGTGACGAGGACGATGGTGGCGACCCAGGGGAGGCCGGGGCTTTCGCGCAGCAGCATGAGATCAATGGAGCTGGTGGCGAATTCGGTGACGGCGGCCATTGCTTCTAGCACCCGGCCAAGCTGGTCGGGGGAGCGGCCGGGGGCGACACGAATGGGCTGGTCGGAGTTGGGGACGGAGCCGTTGGCGTAAAAACCAACACCCCACCCCTGCTGCACACCGTAGTTGGCAATGGAGGCGGCGACGCTGATGGCGCGTTCGAGCAGGTCGCTGTTGAACCCCATCCAATGTTTGGCGAAGGTGGCGACGTTGAGAAAAACGGCCGTTGTCATCCCTGTGGACGGATCATACACCTTTGTCTGCAAGCTCCCCCGCCGCGCTGTCGCCTTCCAGTGAACATCGCGGAAGCGGTCGTTGGGATGGTAGTCGCGGATACCCTGCGTCTTAATCGGGTCGGTAAACAGACTGCGGCTCACCTTTACCTCGCCAAATGGCTCCTTGGCGGGCAGGCCGAGCTGCTCCAGCGGCCAAAGCTGCGGGTAAACCACCAGCGTATCCAGATGATGATGCTCCCGTTCGATGGTAAATAGGGTAAAAATGTCGCCCGATTCATAGGTGACGGGGCCGATGTGGTAGTAGCCGCGCTTGGGGAAGCGCAGGGTGACGCTGCGCTCGGTTTGCTCATGCCCTTGCAGCGAGAAGGTGTTGTAGAGGGTGTAGGAGCCGGAAATTTCGGCGGCCGTTTGTGAAATAAAGCTTTCTTCCGGCGAAATGGGCAGCTCGTCGCGGAAGCGGAGCCAGGTGAGGGGCAAAAATTTGTCGTTGCCCACGGTGACGGTCATTTCAATAGGTTCGCCGGGGAAAACGCGGGTCTGGTTAAAGCGGCGTTCGTAGGTCACGCCCAGCAGCGATAAATTTTTCCACAGGGTGCTGACGGCGACGATGAGCAGCAGCACGCCGCCGAGGGCAAGCAGGGCGGGGTTGCGCCCGGTGAGCAGGCCGATGATGACGAACAGCACCGCCAGCGGTATCCAGGCATCGCTAAAAATGCTGTTTTCCCGTTCGCGCAGCACCAGCCCCCGCGCCTGGGCCACATCGGCCATGTTGACCCCCTTGCCGCTCATGGCTGCTACCATCAGGTTGCGCCGTGCTTCCGAGCGTGCCTGCCGCTGGTTTTGCCGAATGACGAGGTGGATTTCTTCGGGGGCTTGGAGCATGAAAGGAGGGGAGATTGGGGATTGGAGATTGGAGATTATGAAACTTCATCAATCTCCAGTCTCCAATCTCTAATCGCTAGTTTTCAACAGGCACTGGCACCATCGCCACCACCTCTTTGATCACGTCTTCGGGTTTACGGCCGCGCAGGCGGGTTTGGGGATTGACCATGAGGCGGTGGGTGAGGACGTAGGGGGCCAGGGTTTTGACATCATCGGGGATGACAAAGTCGCGCCCGCGAACGGCCGCTAATGCTTGGCAGGTACGATACAGAGCCATTGTGGCGCGGGGGCTGGCCCCCAGTTCAATGTCGCCGTGGTCGCGGGTGGCGCGGCAGACGTTGACAATGTAGTTGCGGACGGAGGTTTCGACGCGGATTTGCCGGGCTTCGTCCTGCATTGCCAGAATGTCGGCCGGCTGCACCACCGCTTCCAGCGTTTCCAGCGGGTCTTGGCGCTCAAAGCGGAGCAAAATGTCGTTTTCTTCGCTGGCACTGGGGTAGCCGAGGGCGACTTTCATCAGGAAGCGGTCTAGCTGGGCTTCAGGCAGGGGGAAGGTGCCTTCCAGTTCCACCGGGTTTTGCGTGGCGAGGACGAGGAAGGGTTGTGGTAGCTTGTGGGTGGCAATGTCTACCGTCACCTGCCGCTCTTGCATCGCTTCCAGCAGGGCGGACTGGGTGCGCGGCGTGGCGCGGTTGATTTCGTCGGCCAGCAAGATTTGGGAGATGATGGGGCCGGGGCGAAACTCGAACTCCTGGTTTTTCTGGTTGTAATAGTAGATGCCGGTGACATCGGAGGGGAGGAGGTCGGGGGTGAACTGGACGCGGCGGAAGGTGCAGCCGAGCGAGGCGGCGATGGTTTTGGCGAGGGTGGTTTTGCCGGTACCGGGTACGTCTTCGAGCAGCAAATGCCCGCCGCAGAGTATGGCAATGAGGGTGAGGTCTATGATTTCGTCTTTGCCGACGATGACTTTTTGGATGTTTTGGCGCAGTTTAACGGCCGTTTCTGCAATCATAAAGGTTAGAGATTGGAGATTGGAGATTGGAGATTATGAACCTTTATCAATCTCCAATCTCCAATCCCCAATTTTCGTGGTTATTTTGCTATAAGTTTAATACAGAGTGTGGGGAGAGGCGAATTAAACGGCCGTTTCTGGTGACAATGTGGTGACAACACGGGAACCGCGCTCTAGCTGCTGCTTGTCCAATGTTGCCAGAGGTCTTACGAAACACTTGTATCAATAATACTCACAATGCTTGCCTCCGTTGTTCATCAACCAATTCAACGCCTTATGGTAAGGCCAGAAATTCCTGCGACACCCAGCCGACCAGCCCGTTGACGGAAATTTGTTGCCAGGTAACGCCGTTGCTCGTTTCGCTGTTGTCCAGCAGTATAACCACCGTTTGGTTGTCCAGCCGGGCGAGGATGGGGGCAGTCGTGCTGGGGTTGGTGCGGAGGTTGAGGCCAAACGTAGAGTTGATGATGGCCGTGGGCGGTGGCGTGGGGGTGATGGTGGGGGTGTTGGTGGGAGTGGGGGTGAAAACGGCCGTTTCTGTGGCGGTTGGCAAAACAGTGGGCGTGTTGGTGGGCGGAACGGCCGTTTGTGTTGCCGTGGCCGTTGGCAGCAACGTGGCCGTTGACGTAGCACTAGGTGTAACCCCCGGCAGCGAGGTTGGCGTTTGCGTTGGTGGCTGTTTGGGATCCAGTTCCGTCACTCGAATCACCGTAAACGTCAGCCGCACCTCCCGCTGGAGCGCCCCGCTAATCTGGTTTTGCAACGCCACCACCTCATCATGAGGAACCTCGCGGGTAGAACGGGCGGTAATATCCAGCACCAACTCACCATCTCCAAGCAGATCACCCTCGATCCGCAAATCTTCAGCAGAATCCACCACTTTTGCCTGCGTTACTTCGGCCACGCTGTTGATAATGACCTGGTGAATTTGCGTTTTCTTGTTGTCTTCTTGCGCCAGCCGATAGGTGAAGCCAATAAGTAGAATAGAAACCAACCCTAACAAAACAAGAGCCATACGCACACTGCGAATCTGTGCCGAGCGGCGCTCTTTCTGTGTGGGGCTGGGGCGAAACCCTAGCAGCACAAAGGTGAGGGCTGTGGCCGAACTAATGGCGACGAAGTTGGTAATGAAGAGCAAAAACGCCCCAGCCGCCTCTTGCCAATGGCCGCCAGTGAGCGAAATGCCGACGGTTGCCAGTGGCGGTACCAGGGCGGCAGCAATGGCAACCCCCGGCAGTGCGCCCGCCGCGTTGGAGCGGGAAAGGGCGTAGGCACCGGCCAGCCCGGAAAACAGAGCGATGGCAAGGTCTAGCAGCGAGGGCTGGGTGCGTGCCATCAGTTCGGGGGTGAGTGGTTCGTTGAGGTGCAAAAGCCCGGCCAAGGCACCAAGCGCAATGGCAAGCAGCACGCCTTGCACCACCGACCCCAGTGCCATGCGTAAAAAGCGGGTGTCGCCCAGCACAATGGCGAGACCGGTGCCGACAATGGGTGACATGAGGGGGGCAACCAGCATGGCACCAATGACAACGGCGGCACTGTTGACGATGAGGCCGAGGGCAGCGATGATGGTTGCCAGGGCGATGAGGACAAAAAAGTAGGAGGCGGCGCGAGAGTTGCGCCGAATTCGCATATACGTTTCGGTGCGTTCGCTTAGCTCCATGCGGGGGATGATGGAGCGAAACCACCAGTGGAACTGGTCGAGCAGCCCGCCAAACCGCTGCTGTGGCTCACGGGTAACGAGAACTGGGGTATGGCAGCGTTGGATGATGGCCTGGGGGATGTTGCCAAACAGCACGCGGTCGAGCGAGCTTTCGCGGGTGGCACCAATGATGACCAAATCATACCCTTCTTGGGCTTCCGCCACGATGGCATCGGCCACAGAATCGGCGGAGACGAGCCTGGTTTGGATGCGGTTGCCAGCGTCGAGCTGGTTTAGCACCTGCCGCAGCCGGGCGTAGCCAAGCGTCTCTTCATGTGTGCCGAGGCCGCTTAGCGCAACGTAGAGCAGGGTGATTTCTACTTTGGGTGTGAGGGGCAGCAGAAAGCTGAGGGCGTGGATGGTGTTGGGGCCGCCGGCCGTTGGGACGAGCAGGCGGTGAATGGTTGGGGTGTTCTGGCTGCCGGGCGGTGGGGTGCGGTCGCCACGGGTGATGGCGGCGGCGCAGGGGATGGCATCAAAGTTTTGGCGGATGAGGCCGTCGCCGTTGGCAAGCACGAGGTCTATTTTGCTGGTTTCGACAAAATCATGCAGCCCTTTTTCATAGTTGGCATCCACGACGATGAGGCCGCGTATGTTGGCGTGTTCGCCGGAATGGGCGGCGGCGGTTTCAATGGCTTTGCGGGCGCGGATGATGTGCTGTTCGCTGGCGTCGGGGATAATAACGGCCGTTATTAACTCCCCATTATTGGCATGAGCCAGTGCCAGGCCAAGCTCCCACGTGTAGCGTGGGGATTCTCCGGGGGTTAGAGGGACAAGGACGCGCCAACTGTTTTCTTCTGGCAAACTGCCTTCAATGATTTTCATGACGGCTAAGTATAAACGGAAATGCTAGTGCAAGGTAGAACGACAGAAAAATCGCTTAAAATTCTCGCCAAATGGCTTAACTTTGCTACAGTAGCCAGCATGAACACACAACGATTTTTCTGGATAATGATGCTCTTGCTGTTGGCGGCTTGCACCAGGCAGCAAGAGGTGGACGAGGCGATGGCAACGCTGTCGCCTATTCAGGTGCTGCTGGTGAGTACGGATTTTGGCGTGGGGCAGCCACGGGTGTCATTTGCTTTTTTTGATGGGGAAAATGTGGCGCAAAATGTGGCTTCCGTTTCGCTACAGGTGTTTCCGGTGGATGGTGGGGAGGCGGTGTGGGAGGGAACGGCCGTTTCGTACACCGACTACCTCATTCCCTACTGGGTTTTTTATCCTGAGCTGCCAACGGCCGGCTATTGGGGCGTAAAGACCGAACTGACCCTGACAGACGGCACCACCTACAGCCCCGGCTTTGTGATGGAAACCCTGGCAAAAACCAACGCCCCAGCTTTGGGTGCGGTGGCACCCCCTAGCGAAAACAAGACGGTGTTTACTGAGTCAGATCTGAGCAAGCTCAGTTCCGGCACTGACGTAAACCCGGCTCTTTACCAAATGACGGTGGCCGAAGCGGTGAAAACGGGGCGGCCAACGGTGGTGGGGTTTGTGACACCCGGTCTTTGCCAAACCCGCTGGTGTGGCCCGACGCTGGAAAGTGTGGAGGCGGTGCAGGAAGCGGTGGGGGATGAGGCGGCTAATTTTATCCACATTGAAGTGTATGATGATTTTCAGGCTCTAACGCTGTCGGCACCGATGGTGGAATGGGGGTTAGCCACCGAGCCGTGGGTGTTTGTGCTGGATAAGGACGGGCGCATTGTGTCGCGGCTGAGTGGCCCACTGTCGCCAACGGAACTGCAAGAGCAGCTTGCGCCGCTGTTGTCGTCGGGGGTGGGGTGATGTGGCGGTTATCCTTGTGGGGTGTGGGGTGTGGGGTGTGGGGTGTGGGGCGTTTTACCCCCTACGCCCCACTCCCTATTCCCCACAAAAAGCAGGGTCTATTCCTAACGCTGTTGCTATGCCTGATAGCGGCCAGTACGGTGCGGGCGCATTCGGAGCTAATCCGGGCGGAGCCGGGGCCGGGGGCGCGGGTGGCGGCACCCAGGGAGATGCGGCTGCGGTTTAGTGAAATGGTGACGGAGGAAACGGCCGTTTTGCTTTTTGCTGATGGGTTCCAACAGGTAGCGGGCGTGGTGGCACAGGTTGACCCGGTGAGCCTGCAAGAAGTGGTGGTGGCCTTGCCGCCGCTGCCGCCGGGGGTCTACACGGTGCAGTGGAAGGCGGTGGCACTGGATGGGCATGAGTTGAGCGGGAGTTATATGTTTGAGGTGGTGGCGGGGGGACAAACGGCCGTTTGGCTGGGTGGTGGTTTGGTAATCATGCTGTTGCTGCTGGGGCTGTGGCGCTGGCAGCTTGGGCGGCGGTAAATAGCCGAGGGTTGTGTAATGACGGTATCGCTAAAAGAGGCGCGTATTTTGGTTATTGACGATGATGCCACTAACCGCTTTGTGCTGGTCAAGCTGCTCCAGGTAGAGGGGGTGGCAGCGGCCAACATTGTGGCACTGCCTGGTGACCCAACGGCTTATTTAACGGCCAATCCGGATGTGCATTTTGATTTGGTGCTGCTGGACATTCAAATGCCGGGCAAGGATGGCTTTGCGGTGTTGGCTGACCTGCGCCAGGATGCCCGGTTTGTGGGGGTGCCAGTAACGGCCGTTACTGCCAACGTCATGCGTTCTGATGTTGAACGGGTGGTTGCCGCCCGGTTTGATGGGCTGCTGGGCAAGCCCATCAACGGCCCACGCCTGGGCGAATGGCTACAGCGTATCCTGGCCGGTGAATTAGTGTGGAAAATCAGTTAACTGAAAGGGAAATTGTAAGCGACCATCGGTAAGATTTCTGTGGGGCGCTATGTAACAAAAGTTGATCAATGTTAAGTCATCATACTAGCTGTCTTTGGCTGCTGCGACTTTTGCCCCAATGTTGTACATGACAGAGACAGATGCAAGGGGAGAGCTACCATTAAAACATCATTCCTCAACAACGCGATCAGCCTTTTAATGGGGCTTATTATTGGGTTAATTGTTATCGGGCTGGTGGAGGAGAGCTTGAAGTTTGTGCCTTTTCCACCCCTCATTGCTGATGTTCTAGTCCGTGGCTTTGCGGTGCTAGGGTATCGAATTGCGTATTATCAAATTGTAGTCCTGGGCAATGCCGCCATTTGGGGGCTAAACCTGGGGCCGGGTTTGCTAACCATTGTCGAAGCAGACCGCAGCATGATGCATGCCGTTGTGCCTGTGCCAGCACCAGAGCCGGAAAGCATGGAAGTATCGCTGGTGCGGCCGGTTGAGGTGCCTGTGCTGAAAGAGCCGGGGCTGCACATGCTGAATGAAGTGTACACGCAGTATGAGCAGGGCCAGATTAATGCCGATGAGTACAAGCGGATGCGTAAGCAGCTTGTACACGAATGGCATTTGGCGCGGCAAACGTCGGTTTCCGCGAATTAGGCGTTTACGAGTGAACTTCTTGTAGGATGAACAAGAATTTTGGACAGGATTAACGGGATTTTTCAGGATTAGCGTGGCGGTCAAAGGTTGCTAACAATGTCTTGTAGCCGAGGATTCCAATCCTCGCTCTTTGGCACACGAAGAACGAGCTATGGAAAGCTCGGCTACGGTGGTTTTAATAACCCTTGAGCGCAACAATTTTTCAGGATTAGGGATGAGAATCCTGCGAAATCCTGTTAAGCCTGTCAAAAACTTCCTGGGTTCTGGCTTGTCCAGATGATGCTTACCAGCCTGCGGCTTGAAAAAGCGTTTGTAGGGCTTGTTCCCGTTCGGCCGGTGTGGTTTGGCGGGGATAAGCCCAATTTTCGATTAGTCCTGTCCAGAGGGTGATGGTGAGTAAACGGCCGTTATAGAAAACATAGGTGTCAATAAACGTCTGTCGTGTCCCCAGCATGTCCATTTGGTCAAAAAAGAGATTGCCCAATCCGTAGTGGATAAACCCCCCGTTGTAAAATTCAAACGTTTGCGCGTGGTGTCCCTGGCTGCCAGAAACGGCCGTTGCTCCCGCCTCAATCAAGTGGCGAAAATCGGCTTGCTGCTCCGGGGTGGGCGGATAGTGGTAATACTCGGCATATTGCTGCGTTGCCAGCACTAGGTACCCTTCATCCCGTAGCTGGCCGATCTGGTGCAAAAACGCTGCATCACAGGGGCGTGCGCCCGGCGCACTGTCGGTGGCCCAGGCGTAAACGGGGCCGTAGGGGTTGCAGCCGGCCAGGGCAATTTTGTTGCCGTGGTGGTTCAGCCGCAATGGCTGCGCCGCATCGGCCAGGTTGCGCCCGCCGCCAAAGGTTTGCAGCCCGGCATTGGCATAGAGATCGAGGGTGTAGATCAAATTTTCCTGTCCCCAGTCATTGAGATGGTTGCCCGTTAGCTCAATCACATCAATGCCCAACTCTTGCAGCAGGGCAAAGTAAGCCTCGCTGGCGCAAAAGCTGGTGCCGCCAACGGGGTTGGGGGGCGGGCAGTTGGGGGCAAAGGCGACCTCGTTGCTGACGTGGGCAAAGTCGGCGGCCTGGAAAACAGGTGCCACATCGCGGCCGGGGTACAAAATGCCGTTGAGTTCCATTTGGTAGGCGGTGGCGCGGACGAGGGCGGTGACGCCGCTGAGGGCGACGCGGGTCATTTTTTGCGGGTCGTAGTTGCTGGCGGGCAGCGGCCACAGGGTTTGGAGCTGGGAAACGGCCGTTTCTCTCCCCACCGCGCCAAAGGTAAGCTGAAGCGGGTAGTCGGCCGGGTCAAAGTTGGGGTCGAGGGGCGAACGGCCGTTTACCGTCAGTAGCTTCAGGTCAGGCACAAGCTGATGAAATGGCAGAATGGTTACTGCTGGCCGCTGCTGCCACAGCACGGCGTTGAAATCAGCTTCGGGGAGGGGTGGGTGGAACGGGGAGCCCAAAACGGCCGTCCACCCCAGCCCGCTGGTGGTGGGATAGAGTGAGCCGAGTGGTGTGGTGCCGTTGGCCCAGCCGGCTTGCACCACATCCAGCGCCACGTCGTCGGCAACGGTGGCAAAAGGTGCCGCAACCACGTAGAGCCAGCGGCTGAGCGGCGTGCCTTCGTTGATGGCGATGACGACATCGGCAGCAGCGGGGTCGTCTACCCAGCGGAAGAGGGGGCTGTTGATGGCAATGGTTTGGGCGGCGGTTTGCAGTTCGGGCGGAACGGCCGTTTGTACGCTCAGCGTAAACGGTTCGGGCGAGGCGGTGGGGGCCAGCGTGGGCAGGGGGGTGGTGGGTGGCGTGGCAAGTGGGGTGACGGGTGGTGTGGGTGGCGGGGTGATGGGGATGGCGGGAAAAACGGCCGTTGGCAGTGCCAGCTCGGCTGCATCCAGCCGGCAGCCACAGATTAGTACCAGCAGCACAAGCAAGGTTCGTTGGTGAAAATTAAACATGATGACAAACTCTATCGTCTAGATTTGGTGGACAACTTTATGGTTCCCCTATAAAGTAGAGGAAAGTAGCCAAATGAGCAATTTGTAGCGGAATTTGCTTTCACTTCTATTGTTAATGTCCATTCAAAAGTGTGGGAAAAGCCATGTCTAACATCAATTTACATAGCCCCAGCCTCTATATCAACCGTGAACTGAGCCAGGTAGAGTTCAACCGTCGTGTTCTCAATGAATGTTTCAGCATGGAGCATCCGCTGCTGGAACGTGTCAAATTTTTAGCGATTTTTTCATCCAACATGGATGAATTTTTTATGGTGCGCGTGTCGGGCTTAAAACAGCAGGTCTTGTTAGGAATCACAGATCGGCCGGCTGACGGTTTGACGCCACGCGAACAGCTTCTGGCAATTTACCGTTCTGTCACCCGCCTGTTTGCCGAGGCGATGGATATTTGGCAGCACAAGCTGTTGCCCGAACTGGAAACAAACGGTATCCACATTCTTTGCTACAATGAGTTAAAACGGTCACAGCAGAAACGCCTGCGCGATTATTTTGAGCGTGAAATATTCCCGGTTCTAACGCCCCTGGCTTTTGATCCAGGGCATCCGTTTCCCCATATCTCAAACCTCAGCCTGAACCTGGCTGTGGAGATTCATGATCCCATCACGAATGAAATTCGCTTTGCCCGCGTAAAAGTGCCTGCCACCTTGCCGCGCCTGGTGCCACTTAAGCCCATTGACCCGGATGAGTTGCTAACGCCAACGGTGCAAAAGTTCGTTTGGGTCGAAGAAGTGGTTGCGGCTAACCTGGATCGCCTGTTTCCGGGGATGGAGATCAAATCTGCGTTTCCGTTTCGGGTGACACGCAACACAGATATGGAAATTCAGGAGGAGGAGGCGGATGATTTGCTGCTGACGATGGAGGAAAATTTGCGGCAGCGTCATTTTGGTTCAGTGGTGCGGCTGGAAATTGCCGAGGATACCCCTGAAGTAATTCGCAGCATTCTGACGACGAATTTGCAAATTAGCCAATATGATGTCTACACCACAAACGGCCCGCTGGGGTTGAGTGGTCTGTGGCAACTTCATCGGCTGGACTTGCCAGAATTGAAGGACCCGCCTCTGTTTGCCGCCACGCCACCGGCATTGCGGGCAGAAAATATTTTTGCCGCTATTCAAAAGCAGGATGTTTTGCTGCATCATCCTTATGATAGCTTTTTGCCGGTCATTGAATTTATTGAGGCGGCTGCGGAAGACCCTGACGTGTTGGCGATTAAACAAACGCTTTATCGGGTGGGGTCTAATTCGCCCATTGTGCGGGCGCTGATGCGGGCGCGGGAAAACGGCAAGCAGGTGGCTGTATTGGTGGAATTGAAGGCGCGTTTTGATGAAGAAAGCAACATTGAATGGGCGCGGGCGTTGGAAAATGCGGGGGTGCATGTGGTGTATGGGCTGATTGGGCTGAAAACCCATTGCAAGTTGAGCCTGGTGGTGCGCCGCGAGCGCGAGGGGATTCGGCGCTATGTCCATTTGTCAACGGGGAATTATAACGGGACAACGGCGCGGATGTATACAGATTTGGGGTTGTTTACGACGCGAGAGGATGTTGCGTCGGATGTGACTGAGGTTTTTAATTATTTGACGGGCTATTCGCGGCAGCGGGAGTACCGCAAATGTTTGGTTGCGCCGGTGAATTTCCGCGACAAGCTGCTGGTGTTTATTGAACGGGAAACGGCTTTGGGTGCTGATGGTTATATTTTTGTCAAGACGAATTCGCTGGTGGATGCGCCGCTGATTCGGGCACTGTACCGGGCTTCGCAGGCTGGTGTGAAGGTGGATTTGGTGATTCGGGGGATTTGTTGTTTGCGGCCGGGTTTGCCGGAGGTGAGCGAGAATATTCGGGTGATTAGTGTTCTTGGCCGTTTTTTGGAGCATTCGCGGATTTACTATTTTCACAATCAGGGGGAGCCGGAGCTGTATTTGGGTAGTGCTGATATGATGCCGCGTAATATTGACCGCCGGGTTGAGGTGATGTTCCCGATTGAGGATGCGGGGCTGCGGGAGGAGATTCGGGAGCGTATTATGAAGATTTATTTGCAGGACACGGCGAAGGCGGGTGAGTTGCAGGCGGATGGGACGTATTTGCCGTTGTCCACGCAGGCGGGGGATGGGGAGGTGTTGTTTAGTAGCCAGGCCTGGTTTGTAAACGGCCGTTCTGCCTCCTAAAAACAGCGTCGTCGCCGAGGATTCCAATCCTCGGCGACGTTTTCATCTACACCAAAGCCGCCCCTAAAAAGACCGCCAGGAACCAGACAAAAAAATCGTATTTCATCAGTTGGCTAAGTCGTTCAAGCTGGGGGCCTGTGCGTTCGCTGTTGACACGGAACAAAATGTAGAATGTGACGGGATAAACACCGCAAGCAACAATGATCGCATAAACAGGGTGGTAGACATCGAGCAGGAAGGGGATGATCATCACGATGAGCGTGATTGCCAGCATGATGTAAAAGAAAATGCGGGCGGTGCGCTGCCCCCAAACGGTGGCAATGGTGCGGCAGTTTTGCTGCTTATCCCCATCATAGTCGGCCAGCGTTTTTAAAATTTCGCGCCCCATAATGGCGCAGCCAATGGTGAGAGCAATCCAGGAGGTTGGTGCCACATTCCCGGCGGCGACACCGCCGAAGATGGGGCTAAGGGCTGAAATGAGGGCAACGGTGGCATTGCCCAGCAGGACGGTGCTTTTGAGCCATCTGGAATAGGCGGTGAGCAAGATGTTGGAAAGTAAGACGATGAGAAAGGCGGTGAAGTTGATGGTGTAGGCAACCACGAGCGAGATGAGGGCAAAGATGATGAAGAAGGTGCGGGCCTGGTTGGGGGTGATGAGGCCGGCCGGTAACGGCCGTTTTGGTTGGTTTACCCGGTCAATTTCAATATCCAGATAGTCATTCCAGGCATTGGCCGATGCCGAAACCAGTAACGTGGTTAGCCCCGCCAGCAAAATGTTGCCCCATGCCCCCGTTTCGGCCACAAAACCGCCCAGGATGACGGCCAGCACGCCGCTAAGCGTGGATAATGGTCGGCTAAGTTTGTATAATGCTTTTATTTGCTGCATGACAATTACCCTCGATAGATAATGGTTGAGGATCATCACTCAATAGTGTGCTTGACAACAGTTGCAAGTGGCAAGTTACAAGTTGCAGGTGGCTGTTAGCAGAGGTGACTTGCTACTTGCCACCTGTTATCTGTTCTGAAACAGAATGCTGTTGCTTCTGATCTGCACACTATTTGCTGAAGACCCATGTTTGAAAGATGATTACCAGTGTAACAAATGCCAAGGTTAAACAAGTCCGGCGGTTGCAAACAGATAAGCGGCTGCGGTTGCGGGAGCAACTGTTTGTGGCTGAAGGTACGCGTTGGTTGAAAGAGGTCGTGCGTTTAATGGTGACGCCTGATCTGGTTTTTTATACGGAACAGTGGTCAGAAACGGCCGTTCATGCCCAGCTCTTGCACCAACTGCCCACCACGTCCCTGCCCGTTAGTGAGTCAGTTATGGCAGCCATGAGCGATACCAAAACCCCGCCCGGTATCCTGCTTGTTTTGCCTTTTCAACGCTTACCCATCCCTGCCTCCTCCACGTTCGCGCTCATTTTAGACGGGGTTACTAATCCTGGCAACTTGGGTACGATCCTGCGTACCGCCGCCGCTGCCGGGGTAGATGCCGTGCTGCTGGGACCCAATTGTGTTGACCCCTATAACCCCAAAGTGGTGCGCGGTGGCATGGGGGCGCACCTGCGTCTGCCGCTACATGCTTTGTCGTGGGCAGAAATTGCCGCGCAGGTGGCCCAGATGCAGGTTTGGCTGGCTGATGTGGCAGATGGAATAGCCTATACGACCGTGAATTGGCAGCAACCATCGGCACTGATTATTGGCAGCGAAGCACGTGGGGCAGGTGCCGAGGCAACCGCCTTAGCCAATGCCGGTCTGGTGACGATTCCTATGCGTGTTGAAACGGAATCGCTGAATGCGGCGATGGCAACGGGAATTATTTTGTTTGAAGCAGTGCGACAGCGTGCGCTCTAAAGCCGAATGCGAAAGCTGGGGGACTCACCGTTGCCGCCGTGAAAGATAAACGGCCGTTGGCAGCCGGGGCAGCAACCTTCGTAATGATAAAATTCCAGGTCAAGCCTGTTGCCGAATGATTTGTGTACCAGATCACGAACTGCGTGGCTGGACGTTAGTATGAGCCAGCCCGGCTTGTCGGGATCAACGGCCGTTTCGGCCACAAATGTTTGGTCAATCAGTTTGTAACCCGCCCAAAAGTAGCTGCATCTGCCACAGGCGGCAAACTGTTCATTGACTTGGTTAACGGTTTCGGCATCCACCTCTTTATGTGAATGGCGCGGCTTTGTTTTCTTACCAGATCGCTTTGTCAGGTTGTGCGCTAACGCTGGTTGCCCTGTCTCCATCTGCTCATCATCAGAAATCTGTTTCTCGTCAGACATGACAATCTTCTTGGCAATCCTTTTGCTCATCTGTTAACGTATTGATCACACGATCAATCGGGGCTGATTCTAACGAGCTTGCTGTTTCTGTCAAATTTGCCTGTCATCAGGAATCGCGTCAAAATTGCAAAAACAGATAAGGTGGATGCGAAAACATGGACGAACCAACAATTGCCGAAATTCGGGAAACACGGGCATTGGTTGACCCGTATGTGGTGTCAACGCCGGTGTGGCAGTGGCGTGGGCTGGATATTGAGGCTGTCTTGGGACAGGAGACCGACGTTTTTTTGAAGCTGGAGCTGTTTCAGCAAACGGGAACGTTTAAAGCGCGGGGGGCAGTGCGGGGGATGTTGGCACTAAGCCCTGAGAAGCTGGCGCGGGGCGTAACGGCTGTTAGTGCCGGAAACCATGCCATTGCCGTTGCTTATGCTGCCAACATTTTGGGTACCACGGCCAAGGTTGTCATGTTTAAATCGGCTAATCCGGTGCGGGTGGAGATTTGCCGCAAGTATGGCGCGGAAATCGAGCTGATGAACAATGTCCACGAGGCGTTTGCGCGTGTGCATGAAATTGAAGCGGCCGAGGGACGTACCTTTATCCACCCGTTTGAAGGAAAGCCGACTATTTTGGGGACGGCCACGGTGGGGCTGGAACTGTGCGAAGCAGTACCCGATTTAGATGCGGTGATTGTGCCCATTGGCGGGGGGGGGTTGGCGGCGGGGGTGGCAACGGCCGTTAAATTGCTGCAACCCAACTGTGCTGTCTATGGCGTGGAGCCAACAGGAGCCGACTCGATGACGCGCAGTTTTGCCAGCGGCAAGCCTGAACCCATTGATGCCGTTCGCACCATTGCCGACAGCCTGGGCGCACCCTATGCCATGCCCTACAGCTTTGGGCTGTGCCAAAAATATATAGATGAGATTGTCCTGGTGGATGATGATGCGCTGCGGCGGGCGATGTTGCTGCTGTTTAAAGGGATGAAGCTGGCGCTGGAACCAGCGGCGGCGGCGGCAACGGCGGCTCTGGTGGGGCCACTGCGGCAGCGGCTGTTGGGCAAGCGCGTAGGGGTTATTGTCTGTGGCACCAACACCGACGCGGCAACGTTTGTGCAGCAAATAACGGCCGTTTCCTAGGCCATTAGCCTGGTTTTGTTGACATTGGGTTAGCTCTGAAATCTCAACAGAAGCTTGTAGCCGAGGATTGGAATTCTCGACTATGCCAAACCCGAAAAGATTATCGGAAGGCTCATACGAGCTAAATCTCTAAAGTCATGCTTCAATGTCAAGCTGTTTTTGCAGGGGCGGCAGGAATGTTTGCATGTGGTGCAGGAGATGTTCAAGGGTGATGGTGAGGGAAACGGCCGTTTCCTGAGCATGTTCCGTATCTGCCCGCTGTGTATCGGAACGCAGCACGGCTAGTAAATCCAATACGTTTTCCATTTCCTCTTCAATTTCATCCAGGTGCATGGACAAAAGCGGTATCTCTTCCGAAAAACCAAGCGTTCTGAAAGTGCTTTCCCAAAGACCTCTGCCTATCATGGTCATCGTATTGATTCATTCATTGTTGCCTGTACTGGTGCCTCAAACAGTGCCTGGCGGCGTGCCACAATGCGGTTTACATGGTCAGGCCAATTGTAGAGAACCATGGGATCAATATCAGCCCCGTTCGGCCATTCTAGCGTTCCAAACTCATCAAGAATGACTTGGTTGAAAAGGGTTAGGTCTCGCAGTTCCCCAAATAAGGGGCCAATCAGAATGGGTTCAAAATTGACAACCTGCTCTTTGCCATCATCAAACTTCAGATAAAGCGTGTATGATGCAATCATTTCAAACGCAATGACATCGTGTAGCTCATAGGCTCCTGTAACAATATCTTCGTCCATAGTTTGCTCCTACTGCAACCCGTCAATTCGGTTTACGCTCATATCTTCTGCCAAACGTTTTCAAAGTATACCATTTTAGCCAAGTGACCGCAGCTTGCCAGGAGGTAGCCTGGACGGTGATAATGTTGTCGACGTAGGTATGGTGGTAGGGCGAATGATGTTGTCACGCATGGAGATGTTCTGTTATGAAGAATTAGTTTGTTATAAACAAGTGTTGCTCAGATAATACTTCTATTTGAGTTTGATATGTTTCAGATTGTAACGTTTCTTGTAAAAGTTGAATCTCGTTAAGTGTTGCCTCATCGAATTGTGTGAGGCTGCAAAAATAGAATTTTTCTAGCCCCAACTTGGCAGCAAGTTTTGCCGTTTGAAAATCTTTTGGCTCTAATTTGCTACCAGTTTTGCATTCCCCACCATAGATTTGTTGGTTCGACATAACGAGAAAATCGAAATCGGTTAGTTCTTTGCCATCTTTAGTGAAGATTTTTAGACCAAATGAAGATGTGGCTATTTGCTCATTATTTGTTAAATAATGAACGGCCAAAAGGCTGACAATAATATCTTGATCAAAAGCACGATCAAGAAGTGTGTTTAGTCTATAACTGGGTTGCATTTCTCTTATCGAGTTGGCCGATTCTCGGATTGGCAACAAAAAGTTATGAAAACAGCCTCGACAACTTAAAAATTCAGAAATGTCCTGTAGAGGATACCAGAAAGAGACCCCACAATTTGGACATGGGAAATAATAACCCCTCTGCAAGATTCTTTTTTCACTTAAAGCTTCTACAAGTTCGAGAAGTTGTTCAGATGTTAGACCTGAAATGCTCTTCATTTGTTCAAAGGTTCGCGGAATGCCTTTTAATTCTGGAGGTAGATTCAGATCGGCGAGTGCATCACTGATAGCTTCAATCTGAGAATTCTCACCCTTCAACAGATTTGCAATTCGTTGAGCAACCTTTTTAGTGCTTTTTAGAGATAGCTTATCAAGTAAGGCATGAGCAGGTTTGTTTGCTACTACACGTAGGTTTTGCAACCCGCCAATGAGCGATAATGTGGCATTGGAGTACTGTTCCACTCGTGAAGACCGAATTTCAAATCCCTTGCTTTCAAAATAAAGGGACAAAGCCTCTCTTGTGGTAGGTAAATAGAAACTTTGAAAATGAGGAAGGCTGGAAATACTGGTGATCTGGCTAACCCCATATTTTGAAAAATACGAATCTTCCTTGATTCTATTTGCAACTTGTGGATTTTTCGGATAGTTCTTCCACACGTCACATTCAAAGTCTATAACAACAGCTTCACCGAAGGTAGGAAAAAAATCACGGGGTGGTTCAAATCTGAATTCGTTTGTTCCTATGTGGAACAATTCGATTTGGGAAGTATTGCCAGGAATACCTTCGTAATATGCGCTTGGTATGTTATTAACCTGCGTGAATGCATAGGAAAGTTTTCTGTCCGGTACAGCTTGGTCTGCTAGCTTTGGTTGTTTTCCAAAGTAAAGGGTATTGCCCTGTATCTTTTCTTCCCTAAATTCTTGAAGCATAGGAATTTGAGATAAAAGTTTTTGACTCTTTTCGCGCAAATCTTTGCTTGCGACGTAAAACCGAACATCCAAATTTGCTTTTCGACCTGGCACAAATAGCTTGTCTTTAATGAGTTGGAAGAGAGTTGTTGTACTTTGGATGTTTTCCAGTAAATTGATCGGGAGAGAGATTGTGCGACGAAGATGGGATTCTTCTATCAAAGAAGAGGTTTCTCTCAAAAACCGCAAATTCCAATATAGGCATAAATCTAATACTGATTGACCAATGACTATATCAAAGTGGTCAAAAGCTTCAGCCCAAAACCCTTGCCTGCCTACAATTCTATATGGGCGAATACTATGATCGGTAAGATTGATAGGAGATGCAAAAGTGTCAATTCGCATTTGGTGAGACCAAAAGGCTGGCGAGCCATAATCTATTTGATGTTCAATTATTGGGAATTGATCGTGATAATCATTTATCTGGTCAGGGTGAATTTTGCCGAAAAGAGCTAAATTTATTAAGTGCTGGCTTTCAGATCTGATAACTGGTTTTTCTAGCATTTGTTCATTTCTTGCTAGATATTGTGAAATTGCTCGCAAGGCGTGAGTTGAAGGATCAACTTTTTCAAAATGAGACCCGTTTTTAAATTTTATCGTTTTGTAAGGGAAAAGCTTTTCTAAATAATCTTTCAATTGCTGATTTATATCATGAGCATTTGTTTGTTCATCTAATAAGTAATTGACGAAAGTATCAGGTTCATAACATTTGAGTAAATCAGCATAAAGAGGCCAAATTGAAAAAGGTAACAGGACTGGGATGATGAGGTGTCGTAATCCTCCCCATTGTGTGCATGATAGTTGAAAGATTCTTGCCAGAGAATCCGGATCATTTTCCTTGACGAAGTACGCGATTTTTATGGGGCGTATATTGAGTCTAATTTTGTATGGTTTTTCTATATCAGTTGATTGCATAAATGATTCACGACAGTTTACTTAACTTACAATTAAATTTGCAGATTGCGAACAAAATCCTCCGCCAGCACCTTGTCCAGCGTATGAACAAGAACATCTGCATTTGTTTCGTTAAAAACGATGGGGGGCTTGAGCTTGAGGACATTGTGGTAGGGGCCGTCGGTGGAGAGGAGGATGCCGTGTTCCTTCATGCGGTCAATGATGTAGCTGGCTTCCGCTGCCGCCGGCTCCAGCGTGGCGCGGTCGCGCACCAGCTCCACCCCCACAAACAGCCCCAACCCACGCACGTCGCCAATGATCGGGTGCTTTGCCATCAGTCCCGTTAGCCCGTCCAGCAGCCGCTTGCCCACGCGCAGGGCGTTGCCCTGCAAATCCTCCTGCTCAATCACGTCCAGCACCGCCAGCCCCACGGCGCAGGAGACGGGGTTGCCGCCAAAGGTGTTGAAATATTCCATGCCGTTGTTAAACGCCTCGGCAATTTCCGGGGTCGTGATGACCGCCCCCAGCGGGTGGCCGTTGCCAATTGGCTTGCCCATTGTCACAATGTCGGGGATGACCCCCTGCGTTTCAAACCCCCAGAAGTGGGAGCCAACGCGCCCAAAACCGACCTGCACCTCGTCGGCAATGCAGACGCCGCCCGCCTGCCGGACCAGCCGGTATGCTTCTTCCAGATAGCCATCGGGCAGCACAATTTGGCCGCCGCACCCCAGCACCGATTCGGCGATGAAGCCAGCGATGCCGCGCCCGGCCGCCTGCACCTCGTCAATGAGGGGCTGGATGTGCTGGGCATAGGCGCGGCCTGCGTCGCGGCCGTACCCTTTGTACACCCCGCGATACGGGTCGGGCATGGGAGCGATGTGGGTGTGGGGCGGCTTGCCCTGGCCGCCGGGGGCGTTGAATTTGTAGGGGCTGATCTCGATGTTGGCCTGGGTGTTGCCGTGGTAGGCCACATCCACCACCACCATGTCGCGCTGCCCGGTGGCGGCGCGGGCCAGGCGCTGGGCGAGTTCGTTGGCTTCGCTGCCGGAGCAGACGAAGAAGCAGACGCTGAGAGGGTCGGGGAATTTGGCAGCGAGGCGTTTCGCATATTCAATAATGTGGTCGTGAAGGTAGCGGGTATTGGTGTTGAGGACGTTGGCCTGGTTGGTGAGCGCCTGGGTGACGTGGGGGTGGCAGTGGCCGACGTGGGCGACGTTGTTGACGACATCGAGATAAGAACGGCCGTTTTCGTCGTACAAATATTGGCGGATGCCGCGCACAATTTTAAGTGGTTTACTGTAGGAGACGGAGAGCATTTTGCCCAGCCGCTGCTGCCGCTGGGCAATGAGTTCGGCGTGGCTGGGGGGTGGGGCGGGGAAGCTGGCGGCCGGGATGCCCAAAATGAGGTTGGGGTCGGGGCAGAGGCTGAGCCAGACGTCGCGCTGGCTGGCGAGAGCAACACCAGGAAACTCCCCATCACGGCCAAGCAGGTCGGTGATGATTTGGAAGTGGAGATGAGGGGGCCAGTCGCCGTTGATGGGGTAGTCGCCAATCCAGGCGATTTGCTGCCCTTGCTCAATGTGCATTCCCACGCGTAGGTTGTCGAGGGAGTTGGCGCTGAGGTGGCCGTAGAGGGTGTAGAAGGGGGTGCCGTTGTCGGTTTTGTGTTCGAGGATGATGGTGGGGCCGTAGTCGAGGTGGGCAGTGTTGTCGCGGAAGCTGTGGACAACGCCGTCAAGGGGAGCGTAGATGGGTTCGCCAGCGTAGAGGAAGAGGTCGAGGCCGATGTGGATGGTGCGCCATTCGGCCAGTTCGGGGTCGCCACTGCCCGCCTGGGGGTCGAGGAACATGGTGGTGCTGTAGATTTTGCGGGCTTCGTTGTAACGGCCGATTCCGACATCGGCTCCGGCATCGCGCATGTGGGCGAACAGCTTTTTGGTGAAGGCGGCGGTTGTCATGGGCGCGTTGAGGTTGCCGAGGAGGGGGCTGCCGACGGAGAGATCGAGGATGAGTTTGGGGGCGGTGGCGAGGTCGAGCTCCACGACGGGGCTGATGCTGCCGGGGTTGGCCTGGAGCCAGGCGGTGATTTCGGCGGTTTGGGGGCAGGGGGGGAGGCTGCAGGCGTGGCGGAGGCGGTAGTGGGCGAGGCTGGGGGGGATGGCGGCTAGTTTTTCGAGCAAATCCCACCCTTTTTGCTGGTGGATGGTTTGGTAAGCGTCATCGGGTTCGACGGCGGCGCGGTAGGAGGAGTGGGCGACGCTGCTGCACAGGCGCAGGGCGATGAGCGGGAAAAGGGCGGCGATTTCGGCTTCGTGGAGGGGGTAGACGGCGTGGTAGCCTGCGACGACGTGGGCGGCGGCGGCGAGGGGGTCGTCTTTGTCCATCATGATGTAGGCGGTGGCGATGGCGAGTTCGGCGATGAGGTAGGTGTGGAGCATGTCGCCGAAGTCTATGAGGGCGGTGACGGTGCGGGGCTGGTGGGGGTCGGCGGTGACTAAAACATTATGGTCGTTGGCGTCGTTGTGGATAACGGCCGTTCTTAACCCCTCTTCCCGCGATCCCACCTCCCGCTCGGCCAAATCGAGAAAGTGCTGCACCAGCGCCTGCCGTTCGTCGGTGGGAATGTGGGCAAAGTAGCCGCGAATCATGGCCGGGGCCTGGCGCAAATCCCAGTGCAGGTCGCGCTCGGCGGCGGGGTGGCTGAAGTCGGCCAACGCCTGGTCGGTTGCGGCCAGCAGTTTGCCAAAGCTATGGAGCAGGTCAGGAGTGTGGGGGTTGACGTGGGCCAGGAGGATGCCGGGGATGAAGTTGATGAGGCGGGTGAGGTATTGGTTGCCGCTGCCGTCGCTGATGGGAATCATGGGTTGGCCGTTGCTGGCGGGGTAGAGGCGATAGGGATGGGCGGCGGGGTGGTGGCTTGCCAGATGGGTCATGGCTGTGTTTTGCAGGTCGAGAACGGCCGTTTCTTCCTGAGAATTGGCAATCTTCAGCACTACCTGCTCATCGGGGCTGATGGTAATCAGAAAGTTTTGGTCGCGTTCGCTGGGAAGCTGGCGGATGGAGCCGCTGACGTTAAAGTGGGTTTGGGCGATTTGGGCGGCTTCGCTGTCGCTGAAACGGGGACGGGTTTGGTCAAAATTGGACATAATATTTGGGGAGACTGAGAGATTGGGAGACTGAGAGATTGAGAGTCTCCCAGTCTCCTAATCTCTCAAACGTGAATATACCCTTCACTGACCAACACAGAGGTGCCGGCGATGTGGACGCTGGTGATGGTGTGGGCTTGTTTTTCGCAACGGCCGTTTAACACGCTGGGCCGTCCCATTTCCACACCCTGGGCGATGCGGTAGGAAAAACGGCCGTTTTCCTGCGGTTGGTAATGGGTCAACATCCCCACCAGGGCGCAGTTGGCGCTGCCCGTGGCCGGGTCTTCAAACGTGCTGCCCGCAACGGCGGCAAACATCCGCGTCCGCAGGTCAAACTCGTCGTTGCTGTGGGTGTAAATGTGGAAGAAAGGGAGCAGCCCTTGTAGGTCAATAGCTGCCAACGCTTCATGGTTGATTCTGGCTTTTGCCAATGCTGCCCGGTCTTTTAGCTCCGTCATCACAAACGGCAGGCCAACGGAGGCAATTTGTGGGGCGTGGGTTTGGGTTATGATGTCGTTGGGGGTGAGCGAAAGCACGGCGGCCAGGGCATCGGCCGGGAATGTTTGCCCCAGCGAAAGGGGTTCGGGGGCTTTGAGTTCGCACCAAATGGGCTGGTCTGGCTGGCGGCGAATGGTGATTGGCACCAGCCCGGCCTGTTCTTCAAAGGTAATGTCGGTGGTCGTGTCAAACTCGCCCAGTTCGCCGATGGTTGCCAGAATAAAGGCGGTGCCAATGTTGGGATGCCCGGCAAATGGCACTTCCTGGTCGGTGGTGAAGATGCGGACTTGGCGGGTATGGCCGTGCTGTGCAGGCAAGACGAAGGTGCTTTCGGAGTAGTTGAATTCGCGGGCGATGAGCTGCATTTGTTCAGTTGTCAGGCCACTGGCATCGGGCAGAACGGCCAGCGGGTTGCCGCCAAAGCGGCTGTCGGTAAAAACGTCACAGGTATAGAAACGGTAGGTCATCGTCATGGTCTTAAGAGGAAGAATTTTTGACAGGATTTACAGGATTTACAGGATTTTTTGATCCTGAGAGGCTAGGCAATCTTGTCAGCAATGTTTTCGGGTGAAATAAACACGTTCGTTCATTGGCTGAATTTTACCGAGGGGATTGGTGATGGGCAAAAACGGCCGTTTTGGGCATAATGACAACTAACCAAGGGTCTTCTGCAAATAGCGTGCGGCTCAGAAACGGCAGCATTCTGTTTCGGAACAAGGAACAGGTTTCAAATAACAACTTACCTTTGCCAATAGCCACCTGCCACTTGTAACTTGTTACTTGTACCTGTTGTCAAGCTCACTATGCAGTGATGATCCTCAATCAATAAATCTGGAGAGGTAAGAAGTGGATTCCAAAACCATTGTATTGATCATTCGCTGGCTGGTGATCATCGCCATGCCATTTTTTCTGGGGCTGGGGATGATCCGTGCCGTGCTGGCCTGGGATTACCCCAGCTTTGAATATGCCCGCATCCCCCCCGACCAATATGGCTTTACGCCAGAAGAACGGCTGTCATTGGCGCACGCCACGCTCGACTACATGCAGCGGCCGGAGCCGGCCGAGGAAGTGATTTACCTGCTGCAAGAGCTGCGAATTTCAGGAACCGGCCAGCCGCTTTACAACGAGCGCGAAATCGGCCACATGCTGGATGTAAAGCATCTGACCGATGCCATTGCCCGTGTGTGGTGGGTGGCGGCGGTGATTGTAGTGGGTGGACTCATCTATTTGCTGGCGCAGCCTGCGCTGCGAACGGCCGGTTATCGCGCCATCATGCAGGGCGGATTAGCAACGGTCATTGTCCTGGCCGCCATTGCCCTGCTCATCGTCCTCGGCTGGAGCTTTTTCTTTGTCCAGTTCCATGAACTGCTCTTCCCCCCCGGCACCTGGACGTTTTATTACACCGATGGCCTGATCCGCCTTTTCCCCGAACAGTTCTGGTTTGATGTTGGGGTGATCATCAGCGGCGGGGCATTGCTGCTGGGGATTATTGTGATGGTAGTGGGGCGGTGGCTGGTGAACGCGAAGTGAGTATGAAGTACGTTGTCATGACCGGGGTTTCGACGGGGATTGGCTATGCAACGGCCGTTTCCCTGACAAAATCTGGCTACCATGTGCTGGGCAGCGTGCGCAAGCAGGCGGATGCCGCACGGCTGCAGGGCGAATTGGGGGCGAATTTTACGCCGCTGTTGTTTGATGTGGTGGATGGGGAGGGGGTAAAAACGGCCGTTTCCCAAACCCGCGCCATCGTTGGGTCAAATGGCGTGGCCGCGCTCATCAACAATGCGGGCATCAGCGTTGCAGGCCCCCTGCTTCATATGCCGCTGGCCGAATTTCGCCAGCAGTTTGAGGTCAATCTGTTTGGGCTGCTGGACGTGACGCAGGCGTTTTTGCCGCTGCTAGGCACAGACCGGCAGTTCCCGCCGGGGCGTATCATCAACATCAGCTCCGTCAGCGGCCAAATTGTCTACCCGTTTATGGGTGCCTACGCCGCGTCCAAGCACGCTCTCGAAGCACTGTCCGACGCGCTGCGGCGGGAACTGTTGCTTTATGGGATTGACGTGGTGGTGATTGAGCCGGGGACGGTGCAAACGCCGATTGTGGGCAAATTTGCCGAGCAAATCGGCCGTTATTTGGCTACGGATTATGGGGAGGTGTTGAGCAAGGTGGCTGCGGAAGCGGCCGGCCGGGAACACAGTGCTATGCCGGTGGAAAAAGTCGTGCGTGTCATTGTGCAGGCGTTGGAAGCCCAGCGGCCGCGCACCCGCTACCCCATCCCGCGCCGCTGGCTTACGGGCTGGCTTCTCCCGCGCTGGCTGCCCGACCGCTGGTTTGATTATATGGTCGGCCGGCAGCTTGGATTTTAGATTAAGGTAGAGGCGCAAAATTTTGCGCCTCTACCTTAACGGCTGTTTGTCTAATGCTGTAAAAGCGGCAGATAGATGGTGTGGTTTAAAAAGGGGTTGGAGAATTTAGGGTCGTGGAGAAAGCTGTCGTCGGTTAGGGTTTGCAAAAAGGCGACGAGAGCGGCTTTTTCGGTGGTGGTCAGGTTGAGGCGGCGGGGTTGGCCGTTGGGGGCACGCAGACGGGGGTCAAGGTTGGGGTGGGGCTGCACGCCTGAGTTGTAAAATTCGACGACTTCGGCCAGGGTGGAAAAACGGCCGTCGTGCATGTATGGCCCTGTTACCTCAACGTTTCGCAGCGATGGCACCTTAAACTTGCCGTCATCGGTTGGGTTGCCCGTAATATCCCCCAGCCCGGCATCTGTTGTCACAGCGTCCAGCCCGTTGTTGGTGGATTCTCGCGCCACAAACGCATCGGTGGCGTGGCAGGCGTTGCAGGCACCGCGCCCGCTAAACAGTTGCCGCCCCAGATTTTCCTGCGGGGTGAAGTTGCTAAAGTTGGTGGCTACCCCGACATCATATTTGGATTCGTAGGAAACCATCGCCCGCACAAATTGGGATAGTGCCAGCGAAACGCGCTCGGCGTTAATTTCGGGCGTGCCAAAGGCTTGCTCAAACAGGGCGGGGTAAAAGGAGGTGGTCTGGAGCTTGGCAACCATTTCATCGAGGGTTAGCCCCATCTCCACGCTGTTTTGAATGGGTTGCAGCACCTGATCTTCCAGGGTTGCCGCCCGTTCGTCCCAGAAAAAGGTGCCGGGTTGAAAATAGCGTGCATCTGCCAGCGACATCGCATTGCGAGCAGTTAGCCCACCCTCAAAACCTGTGCTGAGGGCTTCGGGGTCGCTAAAGCTGTGGTTTTGCTGGTGGCAAGAGGCGCACGAAATGGTGTTGTTGGCCGACAGCCGCGTGTCGTAGAACAAAACGCGACCCAGGGTGGCACCTTCATTGGTGACGGGGTTGTTGGCGGGGGTGTTGTCCTGGTTGACGACGGGGGGGCGAAGATAATGCTGCGGCAGAGCGATGTTGGCGTATTCGTAGGGAACGGCCGGTAAATCAGGCTCTGCGGTGGCACTTGTTTGGGCGTTGGCCTGCCCTGCCCAAACGGCAATGCCTGCCGCCAGCACAAGTGCCAGAACAAGGGGATACGATAGGGAATAATTGGTTTTTTTCATAGATGTGCTCCTTGAATAAATGTGGTTTATTGGGCAGCATCGTATGAAAAAGTTGTTTGGTTTCGATGAAGAAAGTGCAAACTGTTGGTTAAATGGCTCCTCCCCGTGCTGTTAGTTTGTTTTGACGGGGCAGGTGGAAATGCCGAAGAGGGTATAGAGTGGACACCAGTTTGTTAGCCCGGTGGCGAGGGGGATAAGGCCAATGGCACCCCACCAACTGCCAAAATAAAGCCCCAGGGCGATAAAAACAACACCCAGCAGGATGCGGATGATACGATCAGTTTGACCAACATTATGGGACATGATTCAACTCTCCTTACAAATTTTGTGTTATACGGCTATTGGTCATGGACAAACATGCTGCTTATTGGCTGCAAGTGGCAAGTAACAAGTGGCAGGTCGTATTTGCTGACTAGACTTGCACCTTGTTACTTGCTACCTGCAAGCAAGAGAATGTAGTTTGATGACCTTGCTGCGTATAAATTACGGTAAGGATACAAAAAGCGTGCGGTATCTGTCTGTGACAAAGTCACATAGTCAGGAAATGGTTTTGGCGTGAAGGGCGGGGCGGTTGAGAATAGTGATGGTGCCGCGACTGAGGGCGACAAGTTGCTCGCGTTCGTAATCCTTGAGGATGCGGCTGACGACTTCGCGGGCGGTGCCAAGTTCGGCGGCGATTTCCTGGTGGGTGATGGCGAGGGTGTTGCTGCTGTGCTGCACCAAAAAATTGGCAATGCGTACGTCAACGCGGCGAAAGGCGATTTCTTCGACGGTGGTGATGACGGTGGCAAGCCGCTGTGCCATGAGGCCGAAGACGTATTCGCGCCAGATGCCGTATTGTTCTGTCCAGCGGCGGAGGATGGGGGCGGGGATGAGGGCGGCACGAACGGCCGTTTCTGTCACCGCCAGCGCTGGAAAATGGCTGTTGCTCAAAATACACGACGCCGTTAACACGCAGCTTTCGCTCGCCTCCAGGCGGTAGAGCGTCAACTCGCGCCCGTTTTCGCCCACCTTGTAGACGCGCACCGTGCCTTCCAGCACAATGGCAAGCTGCTGGCACTGGTCGCCTTCCCAACAAACGGTCGCTCCGGCCGGCAGCTCGCGGATGAGAACGTGCTGCTGGAATTGTTCTTTAACGGCCGTTGGCGCATCGCGTAAAAAAGAAAATTGTTCAATCAGGGATTGGTTGTCTCGTTTCATATTGCATATTGCCAGAGTTCTTCTGTATCAGGTAGAATGCCTTCACAAGGAGAGCGCATTATGCCAAGAATTAGCTGTTTTCTTGGAATTTCGATTTACATGTATTGGCGCGATCCTCCTCCGCCGTACTTCCATGCTATTTATGGCAATTATGCAGCAATTTTGCCATTGAAACAGGGGAAATGCTGAAAGGTCAATTTCCACGCAAGGCAACAAACTTGGTGAAAGAATGGATTGACTTGAACCGGGATGCACTGCTAGAGGATTGGCAGTTGGCTCAGGCCGAACAAGATTTGCAGCAGATCGAGCCATTAGAATAAGGTCATGATCAAAATAATAAAAGTCGTTCCGCTTGAAACTAACATTTAACATGGGTGAAGAGGGTATTTTTGATCTAACGTTAAATAATTGGTTAGAAGGCCGCATCTTTTCCCAACTCAAAGACGAAGAATTATTCGTGCACGTCATGATTGATGAGATAGCTGGCACAATTTGTTGGCCTAATGGTATTGATTTTTGCCCTGATGTCGTGTATGCAGAGACAGAATTTCTGCCTCAAGATGAAGGTTTGCTGTTAGAGCGTTAAAACGTCAAATCTTCTCGGCCGGCCAGTTTGTCCTGAATTCGCTGCACCACCATATCCAAGTGCTGCGGGTTTTGCACAAAGTTGAGGTTTTCGGTGTGGATGGTCAGCACCGGGCACAGGTCAAAGGTTTGCATCCATTCGCGGTAAAATTGATCCAGCAGGGTGAGGTAGTCGCCGCTGATGCCGCTTTCGATGTCGCGCCCGCGCTGCCGAATGCGTTCTAGCAGCACGGGGACGGGGGCGGTGAGATGCAGCAGCAGGTCGGGTTTGGGCAGCCCGTTGATGACCAGATCATAAACGGTGCGATAGGCGTGGTAGTCGCGTTCGCTGAGGTTGCCGAGATGGTGCAGCACACGGGCAAAGATGTGGGCGTCTTCGTAGATGCTGCGGTCGGCGATGGCGGAAAACGGCCGTTCTGCCAACTCCCGATGCTGTGCCGCCCGATGCCCTAAAAAGAACACCTGCAAATGAAACGACCACTGCCGCATGTCGCTGTAAAAATCGGCCAAATACGGGTTGTCGGCCACCGACTCATACCCCGTGTGCCAGCCCAAACGGCTGCCAATTCGCTCCGTTAAAGATGTTTTGCCAGCACCAATGTTGCCAGCTACTAGAATAAAACGTTTGGTCATAGGGGAGATTGGAGATTGGCGATTGATCGCTGGCAAAGCGGCAATCTCTAATCGCCAATCTCCATGTGCATTGTGGTCAAAGTTAAGTTGATTTGCGTTAAGTCTGTCTCAGTAGCGGTAATAGCCGCTTCCAGTTCGCGGCGAATCTCTTCCCACCAGCTTTGCCCGGCCTCTTCCAACTGCCGGGCGCGTCGCCAGAGATGGCTGGTGTTTTCCTGTCGCAGGGCCTTTAGCTGCTGCGCCACTTTGCGCTGCTGTCGCTGGCAAGCCAGAATCTGTTCCCGCAGCTTGCGTGTTTCCTGGGTATCGTCGGCCAGATTTAATTCGGCAACGGTGGCCGGGTCAAGCTCACCCGCCAAATCGCGCAGGGCTTGGATGTCGCGGCCGCTGTAGGCGTTGTTGACGGCGGCCATGATGGCGGTGCGGTAGGCGCGTTCGGCACTGCCGGCCGCCAGGTCAGGGTGAAAACGCCGCGCCAGTTCACGATAGAGCCGTTTTTCAGCCGCTTTGTTGGGGGTGTTGTCTGCCGCCTGCGCCAGGTCGTTGAGTGGCGGTGTGTCCCACGCCTCACTGTCTTCATCGGGGTCGCTGTTGAAAAAGGCGTCGTTGTCAAAGGCTACGCCCTCATCTTCAGCCTGCTGCCACAGTGCCAACCGGGTAAGCAGCGTTTGCCTGGCGGCGCGTAACTCCAACAGGGTGTCTACCTGTGACCCAACTTTCAGGCGGCACTGCATCCGAAAGGCGTTAACGGCCGCTTGTTCCTGCGCCAGGGCGGCCTGGGCAGCGGCTAAATCGTGACGGGCTTGGGCAAAAACGGCCGTTAATTCCTGCCGCCGTCGCCCCGGTGTGTTGCTCAGTTCAAGCTGCATGAGCAAGTTGTAGCCAGAAACGGCCGTTTTGGCAAAAAAGACAGCTAACAAGCATACTTGCCACTTGTTACCTGCTACCTGCTCTAATTCCACCGCTGCCGCCGCACCTCAATCACATTGGGCAAATTTTCAAACTTCTTCATCAGCCATTCCAGGTCATCAATCGTTGACACCTCGGCCACCAGATAAATACGCAGCAAATTACCCTCAGTCAGCGATTTGGTTTTGGGCGTGGCAATACCCCGCCCCCGCAGCACGCTCACCATCTCATCAATCAGCCCACTGCGCCGGTACGCCGTCACCACAATCGGAATCGGGTGCCTCTCTTGTTCAGATCCCCAGTTTACACCCTCAAGAACCCGGTCTTTCTCCGTTGCCTGTAGCAACTGCACCTCCGGGCAGTCGGCACGATGAATGGTAATACCCTGCCCCCGCGTGATATACCCCACAATTGGCTCCGGCGGAATGGGGTTGCAGCAGCCGGCCATGCGCGTATGCAACCCACTCACCCCCTTGACATTTAGCCCCTTTGGTTGGCGCGGCTGGTGGAGTTTGAGATCCAATAATGGCCGTAATTCATCATCCTCCCGCAAATCCCGCTTCATCAACGCCAGGGCCCCGCCAATCTGGGCATTGGTAATGTCGCCAAACCCCACCTGCGCCAAAAACGTATCAATATCGTCAATCTTTAGTGCCTGGGCAATGTCAGCCACGGTAAACGACTCTTGCAACCCCAGCCGCCGCAGTTCCCGCTCCACCGCTTCCCGGCCATAAGCAATATTTTCATCCCGGTTTTGCTCGCGGAACCACTGCCGAATTTTGCTGCGCGTGCGGGCGCGAAACGCATAGCCCAAACTAGCCCGCATCCAGTCACGGCTTGGTTTCGCCCGCTTGTTGGTAATAATTTCCACCTTGTCCCCCTGTCGCAGCTTATAATCCAGCGTCACCATCTTTTGGTTCACCCGCGCTCCCTGGCAGTGGTGGCCTACTTCCGAATGAATTTGATAGGCAAAGTCAATTGGCGTGGAACCATCGGGCAAGTTGATCAACTCTCCCTTGGGAGTAAATACATAAATGTGGTTAACTGATACCTCATCTTCCAGTTGGTTCGCCTCGGCTAAATTGTCATCACTGTCGCTGAGCAGGTCGTTGAGCAGTTCCCGCAGCTCCTTGATGCGCTTTTGGCTGGCTGAACTAACATTTACTTCCCCTTCTTTGTACGCCCAGTGCGCGGCCACCCCCCGTTCTGCCTCTTCGTGCATGTGGCCGGTGCGAATTTGCACTTCCAACTGCTGGCCGGTTTCATCATCATAAACGGCCGTATGCAGCGACCGATACCCATTGGCCTTGGGGTTGGCAATATAATCATCAAACTCCTGCGGAATGGGCTGCCACAGGCCGTGAACGGCACCCAGCACCTGGTAACACAAGCTGTAATCTTCACCCGTTAGCTGCCGCCCCCCCTGGGCTTTATTACCCATTGGCTGAATGATCACCCGCAGGGCCTGAATATCATAAATACCATCCAGATCAAGCTCCTTGCGCTGCATTTTGCGGTAAATTGAATAAATATGCTTGGAGCGGCCTGACACCTCAGCTTTAATGCCCTTGGCGGCAATGGCATCGCGCAATCTTTTTACAGCACTGTCCACTTTGCGGATGCGTTCGGTGCGTTTTTCCGCCAAATTCCTGGCTAGTTCCTTATATTTGCCTGGTTCCAGAAAACGAAAGGCCAAATCCTCCATTTCCCACTTGAGCTGCCAAATCCCCAGCCGATTGGCAAGTGGGGCATACAGGTTTTGCGCTTCTGCTGCCAGTACCAACTGCTGCGAACGTTCCAGTGGGCCGGCCGTGCGCAAATCTGCCAAACAGTCGGCCAGCCGTACCATGAGTGCCCGAATATCTTTCTCAATGGTAAACAAAATGGCACTGCGCAGTGACTCTAGCGTTTGGGTATTGCCGTTTAATTGATGCGATTGGTCATGGGTAAAACTTTGGATGTGGTGTAGCCCGGCAACCATGCTTGCCATCTCTTTGCCAAAATGATGGCGTACCCTGGCTTCGGTAATGCCGGTGTGGGGCAGAAGAATGTCGTGCAGCAGCGCCAGGGCGATGGAGGTGCCGTCGAGCTTTAGCTCGCAAATGATTTGGGCAACGGCCATGTCGTGCTCAATATATGGCTCCCCGGATGGACGAAGCTGTCCCTGGTGCGCTTTTTCGGCAAAATCATAGGCGGTGAGGATTTGTTTAACGGCCGTTTCGCTCTTCGCCACCGTCGGCATACTTTCAATTAAATCCGGCAAGGACAGCAAGTTTATTTTGGTCATGATGTTCCCCCAACAAAAAACAGGCGTACCCTGGGACGGATGCGCCTGTTTCATTCTTAAGGATACAGATGTTACTGCATTAAAAAGCTAACAACAAGAAAGGCAACCCCAAGACGTTACTCTGTCGCTGTACCATTCTCCCGCTTCACAAAGCTGTTCATCTGGCTCCGAACCTGCCCGGCGCGATCCTTGCCTGCATCAAGGACAATGCGTGCCTGCTCCTGCACCTGCCCCGTCACCTGCTGCGCCTGGGTGCGGGCATCAGCAAAAGCAGTACTGGCTCGGCCACGAACGTCCTTGGTTGCCTCGTCAGCCTGTTGGCGCACCTGTTGCAGCCGCTCATTGCTCATGTGGCGCAAATCCTGGCCTTGGTTCATTAGCTGTGAACGGGTCTCAGACCCGGATTGGGGAGCTAAAATAATGGCCGTGGCTGCGCCCACAAGACCACCAATCACAAATCCGGCTAAAAAAGCTCCCAGATCGTTGTTGTTCTCGCTCATAATATTTATCAAACTCCTTACTCAACCACAAATATACTTCAGAATGGTGGTTCATCACTGAATAGTGTTCCTGATAACCGCTGCAAGTGGCAAGTTACAAGTTGCAGGTGGCTGTTGGCAGAGATAACTTGTTACTTGCCACTTGTTATTTGTTACAAAACAGGATGCCAATGCTTCTGTACAGTACACCATTTAATGAAGACCTGGAATTGTTTTATTTGCTGCGAGCAAAAACGGCCGTTTTCCAGCCCACAGACAACCTGAATTGTCCACAGCCCGCTGCGAAAAAACAGAAAACTAACTGATTTCTTAGATAATTTTTAATCGTGCAAATTGCGACGGGGGTTGCCAAACAGCACCGCTAGACCGCGCCGAGCACCAGCCACATAGCTGCTGGCCTTGGTGACAGGCTTCACCACATTTTGCGACACAAACTGCGTGGTGCCGCGAATGGTGCCAACGGTTTCATTTGTTTTTTGCAAGATTGGCTTGATCTCAAACTCAATCATATTGATGAGCCGGATCACCATAATGAGAAGCAGAATAAAAGCAACACCAAAAATGCAGGATTCCAAAGCCAGGGCAATGATGACAATATCGCGGATAGCTTCCAGCTCCGGGCCACGGTTACTTGCCAGCCACAACATGCCCCAAATAAACAGACCAACAAGGAGCAAAATGCCCACAACGCCCAGAACAATGTAAAGGGTAGGAACTGCTTTTTTTCGGTTTGCTTGATAGTTAGTTATGTCAGTATTCATGCGCTTATCTTAACGGATAGAGTATAACATCAAAAATTAAGGGATTCAAAAATTCACGCTGTCTATTCGGCGTTTTCGTCAATTTGCTCATGGCCGGCCAGCCACCAACTGGCAATAAGGGCGATCCACGCCCCCAGGCTGGCACTAAACAGATGTAAGACGCCTAATTTGAGTACTTCAACGTTGAGTAAATCGCCGACGACGTGACCCAGAGCAAACCCAATCCAGGCGGCCAGGATGTAGAGCAAAATGCGCCGGGCAGGGCCGCCCAGCAGCAAATGAAAGCCAGAGCCGTAGGCGGTGGCAAGCAAAAAGCCAAGAACAACACTGGAAGCAAGGGTACTCATGAGACACGCAAGGTGAGGGGGATGGCCTGGGTGTCGCCCGTGCCATCCTGCTCGTAATCGGCAATGATGCCGCCACCTAAACAGATTGTTCCGTCAAAAAAGACGGCACCTTGCCCCGGCGTAATGCCAAAAACCGGCTCGGCAAAGGTGACGGTGGCTTTCTGGTTGGGCAATGCCGTTACCGTAGCAAGTGCGCCGGCCGCCTTGTAGCGAATTTTGACAGCGGCTTGAATTGGTTCAGCCGGGGCTGTGCCAGCAATCCAGTTGACATCGCGCACGCGCAGCCGCTGCTGCCCCAGCCGTTCGCGTGGCCCTACCACCAGGGCATTGCGCCGGGTGTCCTTGGCAACCACATAGAGCGGCTCGGCTGATGAGATGCCCAGCCCTTTGCGCTGGCCGATGGTGTAGAAGGGGAGTCCGGTGTGGTGGCCGAGAAAACGGCCGTTTTCATCCACAATCTCTCCCGGCTGCGCTGCCCGCTGGCTGTAGTCGCGCAAAAATCGGCGGTAGTCGTTGTCGCCCAAAAAGCACAAATCCTGGCTTTCCTGCTTCGAGGCCACCGGCAGGCCAAACCGCCGCGCCAATTCGCGCACCTCGTTTTTCGTGTATTCACCAACGGGAAACAACACGTGAGCTAACTGCTGCTGGGTTAGCATGTGGAGCACGTAGGATTGGTCTTTGGCCGGGTCAGTGCCTTGCTGAAGTTGGTAATTAACGGCCGTTTTCACCACCCGCGCATAATGACCCGTCGCCAAAAAGTCGGCATCCAGTGCCAACGCCTGCTGCAACAAATAGGTAAAGCGAATTTGCCGGTTGCACTCGATGCACGGGTTGGGAGTGCGCCCCTGCTCATGTTCCTCAATAAAAAACTGGACGATGCTGTGGCGGAAATAATCCTTGACATCCAGCACATAGAACGGGATGCCCAACTGGTTGGCAACCCGCCGCGCATCCGCCATTTGGTCTGGCGTGCAGCAGCGGTTCATGGCCGGTTGATCCCCCATGCCCGGCTCGCTCCACAGCCGCATCATCATGCCGATAACCTCGTATCCCTGTTCTACCAGCAGCGCCGCCGCCACCGAACTGTCCACCCCACCGCTCATTGCCACAACGACGCGCTGGGGGTTGTTGTTTAAAGGTGTCACGTGTTTTTTTAGGGAGACTGGGAGATTAGGAGATTAGGAGACTGGGAGACTAAGAGACCAGGAGACTATTCTCAGTCTCTCAATCTCTTAGGAACGAGGATTAAAATAAGTTACGCAAGAAGTTCAACTTCTCAGAAGAAGTTGAACTTCTAAATGGGCAAGTTATTTAATTTCCATTCCTTAGTCTCTCAATCTCTCAATCTCTCAATCTCTCAGTCTCACTTCTTATGCAAACATCAAATGAATTTTTTGCAGTTTAGCAACCAGGTGGGGGATGGTTGCCACCACCTGTTCAATTTCGTCCATCGTGTTGTGTCGCCCGACCGTCAGCCGCAGCCCACCTTTTGTCCATTCGCGCCCCAGCCCCACTGCTTGCAGCACCGCCGATGGCTTGGGGTCGCCACTTTTGCAGGCCGAGCCGCTGCTGGCGGCAATCCCGGCCGTGTCCAGGTGCATGAGCAAATCGTTGCCGCTGAGATGGCGGAAGGCGAAGCTGGCGTTGTGGGGCAGGCGATTGGTGGGGTGGCCTGTCAGGATGGCACCGTCGGGAACGGCCGTTAACACCCCCTCAATCAGCCGATCCCGCAGCTTTTGGTAATGTGCCACCGTTTCCGGCAAATCGGCCATTGCCAATTCCAACGCCTTGGCCGCACCCACGGCAAACGGCACGTTGACCGTGCCAGCCCGCAGCCCGTTTTCATGGCTGCCGCCCGTCAATTCCGGCTGTAGTTCCACCCCCTGCCGCACATAGAGCATTCCCACCCCTTTGGGGCCATAAAATTTGTGCGGGGCAACGCTTAACAAATCAATTGGCTGTTGGGCAAGCTGCCATCGCTGCACCGCCACCGCCTGCACGGCGTCGGTGTGGAACAATGCGCCGTGGGCGTGGGCGATGGCTCCCAGTTCGTCTATGGGCTGCAGGGTGCCAATCTCGTTGTTGGCGGCCATGATGCTGACCAGCACGGTGTCGGGACGGATGGCGGCTTCAAGGTCGGCCGGCCGTACCTGGCCGCTGTGGTCTACGGGCAAAATGGTGAGGTCGAAGCCGTGGTGGGTGTGGAGGGAAACGGCCGTTTGTCCCACCGCGCTGTGTTCAATACAGCTTGTAATCAAATGGTTGCCTGTGCCATTCGCTCGCGCTGCCCACATCGCCCCCCGCACCGCCAGATTATCGCTTTCCGAGCCGCACCCCGTAAACACAATTTCGGCCGGCGTGGCCGTGCCCAACAGCTCGGCCACCGTTGCCCGTGCCGTCTCCAGCCCTTGCTCCGCCTCCCGCCCAAAAGCGTGGTGCGAGGACGGATTGCCATAGGTTTCTGTCCAAAACGGCAGCATTGCCTGCAACACCTCCGGGTCAAGCCGGGTTGATGCCCCATTATCCAAATAAATACGCTGCTTCTGCATCCTTCATCCTTTACAGCCGACGATTCCAATTGTCGCTCTTCGGCCAATTATCAGCGAGCTTTAGCCACCAGATCAGCGCAAGCCCAACTGTTTTTGATCTACTCAATTAGGTTAGCAAGGTTAACCCGCTTTGGCAACCACCCATAATCTGATTTGCTCCAGTTAATATCTTTGGTCACTATACAGGTGTCATTTCGAGGTCTTCCGAGAAATCCCATTCCTATTAGCAAAAGGAGCGGGATTTCTCCTCGAAGACTCGTCGAAATGACATGCTTTGACCGAAAACTGGTTCATTGACGGCATATTATGCTAATGAGCCATTTGCTAAAAATTTTGCTGACTTTGATTCCGAAAACGGCTCATTTTACATGCTTAGAGACCCAGCCTGGTATGCCTTTACAATGGACATGCCCCTCCGTGATAAAGATCTGGCTACGTTTGTAGAAAGGGGTCTTTAGCAAATAGTGTGTGGCTCAGAAGCAGCAGCATTGTGTTTCGGAACAAGTAACAGGTTGCAAGTAACAAGTCACCTCTGCCAACAGCCACTTGCGACTTGTAACTTGCCACTTGTACCTGTTGTCAAGCACACTATTCAGTGATGATCCGTAGAAAGTTACACCAAAGACAAATCGTGGAAACGACAGTCTAAAGCTGCCATTGCCTCCCTTGCCCAAGAGCGTGACATATAAATCGCACGAACTAGCGCATGGTTATCTCGACCAAACGAGGCAAAGGGGTGCGGTTGATGTGCAGTTGAAAAATGTCTGGTCGTGAATAATGACCGGCAATATCACAATCAGCCTTTGCTGCAAAAATTTGCTCTGTTGAGCCGTCTGCCAACAAAATCATCTCCCCTTCGGCCGGGCCAGCAACGACTTCACCAAATGGATCTACAATGTGGCTGTGACCGGCCATCGGTCTGTCCAAATGCCGATAGTCTGGGGGCAAATCTTTGGCCGCACAAAGTGCGCCTACATCAATGACATAGGCAGCCGACTGTGAGGCGAAGGCTTGGGACAGAAAGAGATGACGCGAGGAGCTTGTGCCGGGCCAGGCAGCAACATGAATTTGTGTCCCTTGCGCCATCAGGGCATACCCAGGCAGCACCATGTTGTGCTCCCAGCAGTTCAGACCGCTCAGACGGCCAAACGGCCGTTCATAGACCACCAGCCCCGTGCCATCTCCCTCCCCCCAAGCCGTGCGCTCCAAATCAGTCGGCTTTAATTTACGATGGCGGCCAAGAATGCGGCCTTCGTTGGAGATAAACAGCAGCGTACAATAGACCGTGCCTTGCGTTTGGCGATCTCGTTCCGCCACACCAATCACCACATCCACATTGGCTTCACGCGCCGCCTCACATAGCTGCTCAGTCGTCGCGCTGGGGATTTCCACCGCATTTGCCAAATAATCGGCGCGAATCTTTGTGAGCAAGGCAAAATCGGGGATGTTGAGCCAGACAAAAAAAGGATAACCAGGCAGCCACGTTTCGCTAAAAGCGGCCAGAGTCGCCCCTTTTGCACCTGCCTGGCGAATAAGATCACACGCTTTTCTTGTAGAGGCTTCTCGATCAAAATAGACGGGGGCGGCTTGCACCGCCGCTAAACGAAACCGAGCATACTCAGTCATCTTTTTTGCTCCAAATGTTTTGCGGAGGATAGCATAGGGCTATGGGCTGGGCAACGGCCGTTTTCCCAACCCCAATCGCCTTGACTGCCCAGCTATTTGATGTCTAATACCAGCCCATGACGCAATTACCCTTTACGCTTTACCTCCACAGCTACAGCCTGCGCTTCCACCTGCGCCACGTGCCGGGGTTTGATGCCCTAGCGCTGATTGATTTGGCCGCCGATCATGGCTTTGACGGCGTGTGCCTGAGCGCCAATGGGCCAAATTACCGGGATTTGGGCAGCATGGAGCCAGCCCGCTTTGCCCAGATTCGGGCGCGATTGGAACAGCGAGGGCTGCTGTGTGACCTGGACACCAGCGGCACGGATCCTGACCATTTGCGAACGCTGCTGGGGGTGGCGCAGGCGGTGGGGGCGCAAAAGCTGCGTACCTACACCCGCTATGATGCCGAGCCGGAGGCGCAGGTGGAATGGACGATTCGGGATTTAACGGCCGTTTCCCCCCACGCCGCCGCCCACAACATCACCATCATGCTGGAAAACCACGAAAAGATGACCGGGGCGGAGATTGCCCGGATTTTAACGGCCGTTAACCACCCCCACATCGCCGCCCTCTACGACTACGGCAACTCGATGATGGTACTCGAAGACCCGCTCGACGCACTCACCCACATGGCCCCCTGGTCACGCTCGGCCCACCTCAAAGACCACGTCATGATTCGGCCGCAGGATGGGGAAAACGGCCGTTTAACCGTGCTTGGTGTCCCCATCGGCACCGGCTATTTGCCCATCGTTGACATAACCCGGCGGCTGCTGACGGCCGGCTGCACCAACATCGTCTTCGAGAACTCCTGGGGCTATTCAGCCCCCATCCAGCCTGACCGCATCACCGCCGTTGGCCTCAACCAACTGGGGTGCGGCAGCTTCCGCTTTGCTGCCCCACCCTTCCACGACAATCACGCCCTGCTGAACCCCGATGACCTCTCCCCGGAGCAGCTTGTCACCATCGAACGCACCATTTTTGAGCAAAATTTGGCCTGGGTTCGGAAACAGTTATCGGTAATCGGTAAACAGTAATCAGTAATCGGTAATCGGTAATCAGTAATCGGTAATTAGTGAGCGACTGATAACTGATAACTGATTACCGATTACTCTCTTTTATGACAACCCTCCTCACCCTCTCCCACCGTTTCCAGCGCATTCCGCGCAACATTTACCTCTATCTTTTTGTCATGGCCGCCCTCGGCTTCACCATAGACGGCGGCATCTACAGCGTTTTACTCAACCTCTACGTGCTGCGGCTGGGGTATGGCCCCGAATTTGTCGGCACGCTCAACTCTGTCGGGCTGTTTGTTTTTGCCGCCCTCAGCCTGCCGCTGGGGGCGGTGCGCCGCTTTAGCAGCCACCAAATGCTTATCATCGGGCTGTCGTGCATTTTCACCGGGATGATGGGGCTGCCGCTGGTGCAGTGGCTGCCAGAGGCGTTCCACAGCGGTTGGCTCATCGTGACCCGCACCATCACCCACATTGGGCTGGCCTTTTTCTTTGTCCACACCGCCCCCTTTGTCATGAGCATCACCAGGGGGGATTGGCACAGCCGGGCGCTGTCGCTGCAATCGGCCACGCTGGCGCTGGCCGGTTTTGTCGGCGGGCTGGTGGGCGGGGTGCTGCCGGGGCTGCTGGGCAATTGGCTCCATCTGCCAACCACCGACCCCACGCCGTACCAATACCCGCTGCTGCTGGCGGGGATATTGCTGGCTCCGGCACTGCTGCTTTTGACCCGCTTAACGGCCGTTTCCATCCCCGAACCCCCCGCTGCCGAAGCCGATGAGATGCTGCTGCCGCAGCCGCGCAAACAGCGCGTGCTGCCCTTCACCGTTACCCAGGTCGTGCTGCTCATCATCGCCGTTCGCGTTTTGCAAATTACGGTGGTGGGGGTCATCAACACCTTTGCCAACGTCTATCTGGACGACGGGCTAAAGGTTTCGACTGATTTGATTGGCGTATTAACGGCCGTTTCCCGTCTCATTGGCGTTCCCATTGCCCTGTCCGTCCCCTACCTAGTGGCTCGCTGGGGCAACTACCGCCTCGTCATTTGGACCACCCTCTTCACCGTCGCCCTCATGATTCCCATGGCCCTTGTTCCCCACTGGAGCGTCGCCGGGGCGGCCATCATCGGCATCGGCAGCATTTCCTCGTTGCGCTACTTGTCGTTTCTCGTCTTTTCCCTCTCGCTGGTGCCAGAAGAAAAACGGGCACTCATCTCCGGTGCCGGGGAAATGTCCATCGGCTTTGGTTTTGCCTTTGTCTCCTTTGTCGGCGGCTACCTCATCACCTGGTACGGCTACCCCGCCCTCTTCCTCTTTGGCGCGGTGCTGACGCTGGCGGGGACGGTGTTGTTCTGGTTGTTCTTTCGTAAGGTGAGGTGATTGGAGATTGGAGATTGGAGATCGTGAACCTTCATCAATCTCCAATCCCCAATCTCTCGTAAACCCATGCGTTCTTATACCCTCAAACCCCTTCCCGTGTCCTGGGTAAAAACGGCCGTTTTCGCCCTCTTTCTCGTCGTCAACCTCGCTTGTGGGGCCGTGCAGGCCGACCGTGCCGTGCTGGCCGACCCCATTCCGCTGACCAACCCCGGTTTTGAAGAGCCATATAACCCCATCACCGTCAACCCCGACTGCCCCAACATCAGCGGGGCGGTGGCCGATGGCTGGGAGGAAAATGCGTGCTGGTTTGGTGCGGCAGCAACGGCCGTTTATGCCCAGGAAACGGCCGTTTTTCATGGCGGCACCTCCTCCCAGCGCGTCGAATTCAGCGGTGGCTGGTGGCAGCTTGCCCAATGGCTGCCGCTGGCAGACGGGCAACGCTACACCGCCACCATCTGGCTGCGCAGCGCCGCCCCTATGCAGGTGACGCTGCAACTGCGGCGCGGCGACGAACCATACACCAACTACGCCAGCAAGCTCATCACCGTCACCCCCGACTGGGCGCAGTATGCGGTGTCGGGGTTGGCGGAAGATACCGACGGTGCCTACATTCTCTATGGCACTGACCCCGGCACGCTGTGGATTGACGATGCCGGGCTGGTGGCCGAACCTGTCACCAATCCACCGCCACCGGCTGCCGCCGTGCCGCGCACCTACTTTGGCGTTCACATCCATCGCCTGACCACCCCCTGGCCGGCCGTAGATAATCAAATTGGCACCATTCGCTTTTGGGACTGCGAGGGGTGTCAGTGGGCCGAGGTTAACACCGCCCCCGGCGTCTACGATTGGGATGTGCTGGATGCGCGGGTGGCGGCGGCGCAGGCGTATGGAGCCGATATTGTCATGAATTTGGGGCGCACGCCGCGCTGGGCTTCGGCACGGCCGGATGAACCCAGCCCCTATGGTCCTGGGCAGGCGGCGGAACCGGCCGATGACCAGGTGTGGCGGGATTGGGTAACGGCCGTTGGCAGCCGCTATCAGGGGCAAATTGCCTACTGGGAGGTGTGGAACGAACCCAACGACACCGACTTCTACAGCGGCTCCATCCCCAAACTGGTGGATTTGGCGCGGCAGGCGCGGGAAATCTTGCTTGCCATTGACCCCGCCAATCAGATGGTGACACCCAGCCCCTATGAGGTGGGCTGGCTGGATGCGTATCTGGCGGCGGGCGGCGGCGAGGTGGCCGACGTGATTGGCTTTCATTTTTACCAGCCGCCCGGTGGCGACCCGCCGCAACTGCTTTACCGGGTGATCATTCCCTCGGTGCAGGAGGTGCTGGCGGCCAACGGGCAGCAGGGCAAGCCGCTGTGGGACACGGAGGCGGGGTGGCTGGCATTGGACAGTGGCAACGGGCTGCTGCCGGATGAGGTGGCCGTGGGCTACATGGGGCAGCGGCTGCTGCTGGAATGGGCGCGGGGGGTTGACCGAATGCTGTTTTATGCCTGGGACAACCACGGGGTGATGAGCGTAGAGACGACGCTGGCCGACGAGGCGACGCTGACCCCGGCGGGGGTGGCGTATGGCGAAATGGCGGGCTGGCTGACGGGGGCGACGATGACGGGGCTGACGGTGGACGAGAACGGCACCTGGGTGGTAACGCTGACGCTGGCCGACGGGACGGCGGGGTATGTGGTCTGGAACCCGGCCTACACCAGCACCGCGCCGCTTGATTTTGCCATTCCAGCGGCGTGGGGCGTGGCCGTGCGGCGGGATTTGGCGGGGGGGATGGTGCCGCTGGCGGGGGGGGCGGTGGGGGTGGAACAACGGCCGTTTCTCCTCCAGCCCATCCTGCCACCCACCAGCCACATCTGGCTACCGCTGGTGCGGGGGTCGTGAAACCCCGCTCAAAATAACAAATAGGCAGATTCTCGTTTAGTCCTGGGCTGTTTTTCAACAAGGCGTTGATTTTAACTCATCCCGGTTCCCAATAGAAGTTCAACTTCTCAGAAGAAGTTGAACTTCTAAATGGGCGTTGCCAAAGCCGCCAGCACCCGCGCCGGCGTAAATGGAATCTCCCGCAGCCGCACGCCCACGGCCGCAAAAACGGCGTTGGCAATCGCCGCCGGGGTTGGATTTTGCGTGGCCTCGCCCACCCCCAGGAAGGGGAGGTGGGGACGGTTGATTAGCACCGTTTCGATGGTTGGCACATTGTCAAAACGCAGAACTGGATAGTTGTCCCAGTCGCGGCTGCGGATGCCATCGGGGGCAAAGTCTACCGCCTCGGCCAGCGTCCAGCTTGATGCCTGCACAAAGCCCCCCTCAAGCTGGTTGCTCATCCCGTCCGGGTTGACGATTTGCCCGGCATCGGCGGCAATGATCGCCCGCAGCAGCTTGATCGCACCCGTTTCCCGGTTCACCGCCACTTCCACGGCAATGGCGGCGTAGCACTGCCGGTTTTTGTACTGGGCAAAGGCGATACCCAGCCCCCGCCCGTCGCTGGCTTGATAGTTTGCCCACCCTGCCTTGTGGGCGGCCGCTTCAATTACCGTTTTGGCGCGTTGGTCGGCCAAATGCGCCAGCCGGAACGCTACCGGGTCGACACTAGCAGCGTGAGCCAGCTCATCCATAAACGATTCGATGGCGAAGATGTTGGCATACGCCCCCAGGCTACGGAGGGAGGAGGTGCGGAGGGGGCTGTTGGGGACGTGGTGGGCGACGACGCGCTTGTGGGCAAAATCGTACAGCGGGTCAGCGTTGCGGTAGCTGCCAGCATGGTTGCCCATGATGAGGCGGGGCGGGGTGCGGGGAAACGGCCGTTTCCGATGCCACGCCGCCACCAACCCCGAACTATCCCCCATTGGCCGAGGGCGACCCATGTGGGGATAGCTCCACACGTCATGGTTCCAGCCGGTAATGTGGCCGTCGGACAGCGTGGCCGCCAGCTTCACCACCATCGCCGGGCCATACGGCTCCCAACTGTGTTCGTCATCGCGCATCCATTTTAGCAACACCGGCCGGCCGGGCAGCGCCAGCGCCAGCAGCGCCCCGTCCATCGCCGCGTCGTCGGCTCCGTTGTGGCCGTAGGTTCCTGCCCCCTCGGTGTGGATGACGCGCACCTGCTGCGGCGACAACGCAAGTGCTTCGGCCAGAGCCGCCTGCAAAATAAACGGCCCCTGGGTGTGGCTCCATACCGTTAGCTGTCCATCTTGCCACTGCGCCACCGCTGCCGAAGGCCCCAGGGAGCCGTGCATTTGGTAGGGGCGGTAGTAGCTGGCTTGCAGGGTGGGGCTGGCGACAGCGGGGGGGATGGGGTCGGTAACGGCCGTTCCATCCTTGATCAACACCGATTCGGCCGGCTGGTTGAGCAGGTGGTCGTAGAGCGTGTCGGGGGTGGGGAGTGGGGCGTGGTCGTGCCAGGTGGCGTTGGCACGCAGCGCCTCGCTGGCCCAAATGGCTTGCTCTTCCCGTTCGGCGATGACGGCCAGGAAGTTGCCGTCGCGGATGACAGCCAGCACGCCGGGGAGTTGGGAAACGGCCGTTTCCTCCACCGCCACCAGCCGCGCCCCATAGCTGGGTGGGCGTACCACCCGCCCATGCACCATCCCCGGCAGTTCCAGGTCGTGGACATAGCTTGGCACGCCCGTCAACTTGGGCAGCAGGTCGGCGCGGGGGGCGGGCTGGCCGATGAGGGTGTAGGCGGCGGGGTCTTTGGGGGGGATGGTGCCGCTGATGGTGCGGCCAAACCGCTTGCCCCCCATCAGCTTCCAGTAGCTGGTTTGGCGGCCGGTGGCGGGGTCGGTGATCACGCCGTCGTTGATCTGCAAGTTGGTTAAATCGCTGGCTTCCAGTTCCTCAAACGCCAGCGTCAGCAGCCAGTGCCGGGCTTCGGCGGCAGCCACGCGCAACGCCCGCCCGCTGACCTCCACCGACATGCTGCCGGCCGTCAGCCCTTCGTCCGGCACCTGCCCGGTGTCGCCGCTGATGATGCAGATGCGCGACAGGGCCACGTCCAGCTCTTCGGCGGCGATTTGGGAAACGGCCGTTTTAATCCCCTGCCCAATTTCCACCTTGCCAGAAAAAATCGTCACCGTTTCGTCGGCGTTGATTCGTATCCAGCCGTCAAGGTCGGGGGTTTGGGCGATGGAGGGGGGCAGACCGGCGGCGGCAGGCGTGGCCGGGTCGGTGGCGGTGATGATTTCGTAGATCGGCTCCCAGTGCGGCCGGCCAATTCGCAGCTTGATTGCCCGCCGCACCCGTTCATACACCCCGCAGCGGCACAAATTATCGGCCAGTGCGGTGCGAATGTCGTTGTCGCTGGGGTAGCGGGTGCGGTTGAGCAGCCCTTGGGCGGCGATGACCATCCCGGCGGCGCAGTAGCCGCACTGAATGGCCTGCTCGGCGGCAAATGCTTCTTGCAGCGGGTGGGGGTGTTCGGCGCTGCCCAGCCCCTCGACGGTGGTGATGGACAGCCCAGCGACCTGCTCGATGGGGAGCTTGCAGGAGGGTACGTCCTGGCCGTCTACCAGCACTTTGCAGGCGTTGCACTGCTCCTGTCCGCAGCCATATTTTGGCCCTTTCAGCCCCAAATCGTTGCGTAGCACATAGAGCAGTGGGGTTTCGGGAACGGCCGTTACCCAGTGGCTGGTGCCGTTGACAATTAGCTCAATACCGTTGGTCATATTGCCTCCTGGAGGAGAGATTGGGAGATTGGAGATTGGAGATTGAGACCCCTAACCTCTCGGTTTTCTGGTTGATACACGTTTGCGAGTGCAGGACAATTTTGCAAAGTTGCCCTGCATTTTGGAGCGATAGTAGCGCAAAATGGGGAGGCAGGCATGTTTGTTTGCCTGTGGGTGGAATCGTCCGTACCATTTGGGTGAAAGGGCGTATGCAAAAGGGCGTATGCAATACGCCCCTACAGGGCGGGTCATTTGTAGGGGCGTATTGCATACGCCCAATTCATGAGGTGTTATGACAATCAACTCTTTGCAGGCAACGTTTGACGGTGAACAATTGCTGGCCGATTTGGAGGCACTGGCGCAGATTGGGCTGGATGAGACGACGGGGGGGATGATGCGGCTGGCGTATGGCGCGGCGGACCGGGCTGGCCGCGCCTGGGTGCGCGGCGAAATGGTGAAGCTGGGGCTGGCGGTGGTGGATGATGCGGCAGGGAACACGATTGCCCTTTACCCCGGCAGTGAGCCGGGTTTGCCCCCCATTGCCCTGGCTTCCCACACCGACACCGTGCCGCACGGGGGCAAGTATGACGGGGCGTTGGGGGTGCTGGCGGCACTGGCGGCGGTGCGGACGCTGCACGCGGCGGGGGTGCGGCTGCGCCATCCGGTGGCGGTTATCAATTTTGCCGCCGAGGAGGCGACGATGGCGGGGGGGACGATGGGCAGTCGGTTGATGGCGGGGAATTATGATGTGGGGTTGCTGGGGCGGGCGGGGTGGAACGGCCGTTCTCTGGCCGACATTTTGCGTGAAGCCGGGCTAGATCCCGACCGCGTGACGGAGGCGGCGCGGCCGGTGGGCAGCTTTGCGGCGTATGTGGAGCTGCATGTGGAGCAGGGGGGCTTGTTGGCAGAGACAAAAACGGCCGTTGGTGTGGTGTCGGGCATCGTCGGCATTCGCCGCTATCAGGTCGTTTTTCCCGGCTATGCCAACCACGCTGGCACCACGCCGATGGCGAGCCGCCGCGATGCGCTGTGGCTGGCCGCGCCCTATGTGCTGTTGGTGCGGGATGTGGCGGTGGCGCACGGGATTGTGGGAACGGTGGGGGAGGTAACGGTGTCGCCGGGGGTGGCAAATGTGGTTCCGGGACGGGTGGAATTGTCGCTGGAGATTCGGGGGTTGGAAACGGCCGTTCTTGACGCGGCCGAAACAGAATTGCAACTGGCCGCCGAAGCTGTGGGCGCAACCTTCGATTTTGTGGAAAACAAGGAGCCGGTGCTGGCCGACCCGCGCATCATGGAGGCGATTGCCGTTTCGTGTCAGGCGTTGGGGCTGTCGCACCGGGTGATGCCCAGCGGAGCCGGACACGACGGCATGAACATCGTCCAGCTTTGCCCCATTGGCATGGTTTTTGTACCCAGCAAGGGCGGCATCAGCCATTCGCCCGATGAATATACCGCGCCGGAGGATAATGTGAACGGGGGACGGGTGCTGCTGGAGACACTGCTGCGGTTGGATGGGGTGTTGTAGGGCGTGGGGGGTAGGGTGTGAAGCGTACTCCCCACGCCCTACTCCCCACGACAATCAGGTGGGTTGCAAAGCGGCCGTTTCTGTCTACCACACCTGCCCCGGCCCACGGCTGCCAACTGTTTCACGCAGGCCGTGCTGCAGGCGGCTGCGTGTTTCGGCATAATTGGTTAGCGTTTCTACCAGTTGCAGCCCGTTGAGCAGCTCCGTTTGGCTGTAATAGGTCAGGTAGCGGCGAGCCAGCTCTGGCTGGTTGGCGTGGAGCAGGGTGGTGGCGGTAGCGATTATGTCATCGTGTTCGGCAATGAGGCGGGCTTCGTGGCTTTGCAAAACGGCCGTTATTTCCCCCAACAACGCCTCATGATGCTCCAGCACCCAATACAGCAGCCGTTTGACCGCCCGAAACGCCGAGCGTGTTGCCTCAACCGTTTGCGGCACCTGCGACTGGTTGGCACCTCCCTTGCGCCCATCCACAAAGCGGCGCGATTCGTCGTAGGTGAGGTAGCGATGCTGCTTAAACTCCGGCGGCAAATCATTTGCACCCAAAAAGACGGGGACAAAGGGTGCGGCCACTGACCCTGACTGTGTGTGCCACAGGCAGCGCAGTTCGGGATATGGCTGGGAAACCAGCGGCACAATTTGCCCATACCCGGCGGTGTCGCCCGTTAGCTGCGGGTGGCGCACCGCCCAAATGATGTCTTCCAGGGTGAGCTTGCTGGCGGCGGTGCGGCGGGTTAGCTCGTCTTCGATGAGGCGCACTCCGGCAGAACGGCCGTTTCCATCCCCATACACCTTGTTCACATCAAACAGCCCCGTTTCATCAGGCACAAACCAACCCTGCGCGATAGCAAACGACACCAGGTGGGGCGGTGCCAGCACGTTAGGGTCGTTGGTAAAATCGGCCGGAATCGCCCCAATGTACCCTGGCCGCGACACCCGAATATCGTCGGCACCCACCCGCTGTGCCGCCCACAGCCCCTGCCCCCCGGCAAATTCAAGCACCACCCACCCCTCGTCGGCATCGGCAATAAAGTGGGAGTTGCCGCCGTAGGTCGAATAGCCATAGCGGGCAATGAGGTCGCCGATGATTTCGGCCCCTTCGCGGGCGGTGTGGGCGCGTTCAACCACAATTCGCGCCAGGTCGCTGTAGTTGGGGCCGCGCTGGTTGCGCGGGGTCATTTGCACCAGTTCCGTGCGCGAAGGCGACCAGACATCGCGCACGGCTACGCCATGTTCATTTAGCCCGCCATTGGTCAGCGGGGCGGGTACGCCGCGATAGTAGGAGTAGCTGACGCGCAAATGCCGCGCCGTTTCCGCCACCTGTGGGATTTCCATCAGCTCCCCTGGCATTTCGGCCTGGGGGGTTACGCCCACGGTGATGGTGGCCTTGGCCGGATGCTGCTGGCGTGGCACCAGCTCCAGCCAATGGCTTGATGGTTCATCTCCATACCCTGCGAGGTAAGAACGGCCGTTTGCCGTTAAATGTTTTCCTACATACACAGCATAACTCATGACATTACCTTTCTGAAGATTGGGGATTGGAGACTGGAGATTGATGAAGGTTTGCAATCTCTAATCTCCAATTTCCAATCTCCCATTCACAGCTAATGAGCGGATTGATAGAGTGTAACGCGATGCGATCCGGGTAGCAACGTACCAGCTTGTGCCACTCTTTCACGCCGCACCTATTGCCATGCGCCGGGGAATCAGGCACAATAAGTTTTGTAAATGACGATGGAATGACAGGTGAGGAACCACTTTATGCTAGAAATTATTTGTCCAAGCTGTCGCGCTGGCAATGATCCGATTAACCAATTTTGTGGGCAATGTGGGGGGCGCTTGCAGCGGAACGCGCTGGTGCCACGAGACAGCGGCGGGAGCCATATTACAATTGGCAAGACGCGGCTGCCGGTGCAGCAAGTCAAGCAGGTGGGGGTATCACTGGCGGTAAGCCTGGCAACGCTGCTGGCGGAGGCAACGCTGGCGTGGGCGCGGCGGCGGCTGGATGAACGGTTAAACCGGCCGTCTGCGGGGCTGTCGCTGGTGCGGCGGGGAAAGGCGGAGGAAATCCTGCCCCCTGCGCCCGTCGTTGACTCTTCTCCCCCGACGGTAACGGTTATTCATGAGCGTATTGTGGAGGTGCATCGCTGGGGCCGGCCGGTGCAGCGGTTTATTGAGCGGATGGCCTGGAAGCGGGAAGGGTAGGGCGGTAATCCGTTATCGGTAAACGGTTGTCAGTTTTTATGTTAGACAGGGTGAGAGGAGAACGAGAATGAATGTTTTAAAAGTGGGACGGCTTATTGATGGGACGGGGGGTGAGCCGCTGCTGGATATGGGGGTGGTGGTGGAAAACGGCCGTTTTTCGGTCATTGCGCCGTGGGGAGAAACGGCCGTTTCTGACAACATCATTGACCTCAGCGATGCCACCCTCCTCCCCGGTTTTATTGACACCCATCTCCACCTCAGCTTTGACCCCACCATTTTTCACTACTACCACGCCGACGAAACCAACGAAGATCGCATCCTGCGGACGGTGGGCAATGCCCAGGCGATGCTGCGCGTAGGTGTCACCACTGCCTGTGATTGCGGCTCGCTCAACGAGGTCATTTTCCCCGTGCGCGATGCCATTAACGCCGGGGTGATTACCGGGCCACGCATTTTGGCAAGCGGCGCGGCCATTACCCCGCCGGGCGGCCACGGCTATGTGTTTGGCAAGTTGGTGGGGGAACAGGATGACATGAAGCAGGCGGTGCGGGAGCAGGTGGCGGCGGGAGCGGATTTGATCAAGGTGATGGTGACGGAGGGGGGCAGTGAGAATCCGTTGAATTGTCATTATCAGCAGGGGCAAATAACGGCCGTTGTTGAAGAATCCCACCGGCTGGGAAAGCGTGTTGCCGTTCACTGCCACGCCGCCGACGGCGTGCGCTACTCCGTCAATGCCGGGGTAGACCGCATCGAGCATTGCTCGTTTATGGTTCCCGGTGGCTACCGGGTAGACCCTGTGGTGGCGCAGCAAATCGTGGACAAAGGTATTTACATCTGCCCCACCAACGTCGTTGGCTATCGCATGGCCGAGCGTGGCGATGCCGCCATGAAGGCACGCATGGCATGGCGCGATGGCTTTAACGCCGTCATGCGCGAAATGCTGACCTTTGGGGCGCAGTTTGCCGCCAGCAGCGATGCCGGAGTCATTGGCATCCACGCCGATGACTACATGCTGATTCCAGAGTTAATGGTGTCAGAGTTGGGGATGTCGCCCATGGCGGCAATTGTGGCCGGAACGCAAACGGCCGCCGCTTGTCTGGGATTAGAAGCCGAAATTGGCACCATTGCCGTGGGTAAACAGGCCGATTTGCTGGCCATCACCGGCAACCCGCTGGCCGATGTGACAGCCTTGCGCCAAACGCGGCTGGTGATGCGGGCGGGGGCGATTGTTTTTAAAGGGTAGAAATATTGCCAGAAGAGCCTGGCGTTTTTTGAGATTGGAGACGGGAGATTGGAGATTTGGGCGTTTGAATTTCCAAATCTCCAATCTCCAACAAAACCGTTTACAAACAGGTTTAACACACCCCACGCCCCACACCCCACATCTACTTACTCATCCTTCTTTTGCTGCTTTTTCTTCTTCTTATCTTTTGTGCTGATCTTGGGCTTGTTATCTTTCCCTTTTTTGCCCTTTTCTTGTCCTTTAGACATCGTACTATCCTCCTGGCTGTTACGGCCAACTAAATTTCAGGCTTTGGTGTCATTACAGAAGCTGATCCGCCTGCATCATTACGGTTTAATTATAATTTCCTTTGGACTCAGGCTCAATGGCGAATGCTTACCACAGTAGAAAGATCCCGATGGCAACCAGAAACAGATAGACCAAACGGCCGAAAAGTGCCGCCGGAATGTGGTGGTGCATCTTGCTGCCGCTGTAGAGTGCCAGCAAGGCTACCGGGGTGGCAATGGCCGCAAGCTGGAACAGGTTGACCGACCACATCCCTGCCACGCCATGGCCGATGGCGGTGAGCAGCCCCACGGGAAGAAAGTACGCTTGCAGCGTGGCGCGAAATTGATCCGGTGTCCAGCGGGAGAGGATGCCATACATGACGATGGGTGGCCCATTGGTGTTGTAGGCACCGCTGAGAATGCCGGAGACAAAGCCAAACGCATAGATGAGCTGGGGATGGCGCAAGGTGGGCAAGCGGGGGGTAAACAGGTTGTACAGGCCAAAAAGAATGAGCAGCACGCCCAAAAGACCGAGGATGAGTCGTTCGGGGGCGATGTTGACCAGCCACAGACCAAGCGGAATGCCGCAGGCGGAGGCGAGAATGAGACGGCCGGCCGCCCGGAATTGAATGTCGCGCCAACTTTTGCTGAGAAAAACGGCCGTGTAGACCAGACCCACCAGGGCAAACAGCGGCGCTGCCACCCGTACCCCTGCCACCAAAGACAGCAGCGGCATGGCAAGCAGGGCATCGCCAAAGCCAACGGTGGCGCGGGTGAAGGCCGCCAAAAAGAAGATGGCGGCGGTAAGAAGGATGGTTGAAAGCGTTAGCTCAATCATGACGTCCCTTTATGTGTGCCAAAGGGCGGGATTATAGAGCAAATTTGGTTACGGGAAACTTTGTTGTGCTTGCGCCTGGTTTTCAGATCCCTGTGTTATAATCGCCGTATGTCTGAACTATCGCCAAACGACATCTTGTTTGAAGTTCAAACGCCCCTTAGTTTCTTTATTCGGGCAACGGCTGAGTATTGGCAAATTATTACAACCATCAAACATCCCTCGATGCGTGGTCGGGAAGTGGATGTTCAGATGGCACTGACTAACCCTGACGAGGTGCGTTTAAGCCGAAGCGATCCGCAGGTGTATTTGTTTTACCGCACCGATGGCGTAAAAAGATGGGTTTGCGCGGTCGCAAAACGGATTAATGGAGATGGCTTCTTAATAACAGCATATCGCACGAGTAATATTAAAGAAGGTACGCAAATATGGCGCAAGTAAAAGTCTATTATGATCAAGTGGGGAATACGCTCACGGTTTGGTTTGATGATCCGGAGAATGAATTTGAGGCTGAGGAAACGGGTGATGAAGTCATTTTGATGAAAAATAAACAGGGGATGGTTATTGGTTTTGAAAAACTCAATTTTTCGTCTGCTCACTCTCAACCTCTGCACGTAGCATTTGAGACGGTTACTGTCTGACAAGATTTGCACTACCTTTTGTGATGCTTTTATGCTTGGAGCCAATAGGTATTGGGGAAAAACGGCCGTTTTTCCCCAACACCTAGTCCACCGCTTCTCCCTCTCGACATCCCCCCATAACATGATACGATTCACGGTCATAAGGAGACCATCCATATGACCCGACGTGAATTCACTGTTGCCGATGCCTATGTTTATGATCATCGTTCTTCCCTGCGTTGGCTGCAATCCCATATCCAGCGTTATCCCCTGCTGTTTACCATATTTTTGTTGACCACTTTGGGTATGGCTAGCTCGCAAAGTTTATCGGCTGTTGCCGTGGGCAACGCCTTCGATACTGTTTTGAGCGGTGGTAATGCAGCGGCCTTGACGGTAGCTGCCCTGTATGTGGTAGCTGCTTACCTCGGTTACGGGCTGTTTGATATTGTTAACAGCTTTGCCATTCGCCTGCTGGCGCAGCGGGTGGAGCGCAATACCCGTGACGAACTGTATTTGAGCCTGTTGAGCAAGAGCCAAACCTTTCACGGCCGGCAGCGCGTGGGGGATTTAATGGCGCGGGCGACCAACGACGTGCAGCAGCTTGGGCAATTTATCAGCCCGGCGTTGGGCATGACGATTGAGTCAATCCTCACCCTGATCATCCCGCTTGTCACCATTGCCACGCTGGATGTCAACCTGTTGGTTGTGCCGCTGCTGTTTTTGGTCGGGGTGACGCTGGCCTTGCGCCAGTTTAACGCCAATTTGCGCCCCATTGCCGACCAGCTACGCGCTACATTTGGGCAAATGAACGCCGGGCTGGCCGAAACCATTAGCGGCATTGAGGTGGTGAAGGGGTTTGCCCAGGAGCCGGCCGAAGAAAACCAGTTCTCCCACAACGCCCGCGCCTACCGCAACGCCTTTGTTCGCGAGGGCGAAGTGACGGCCAAATATTTGCCGCTGCTTTTGTATGGGTTGGCAATCGGCCTGGCCTTTGGTCATGCCCTCTTCCTGTTCCAACGCGGGGAAATTACGGTGGGGCAGGTGATTACCTACATGGCACTGCTGGGGACGCTGCGAACGCCGCTGCGCTTTTTGCTGCGCACCTCCTCCCTCATCCAGCAGAGCATGGCAAGTGCCCACCGCATTCTGGAGATGATTTTGACGGAGACGGAGCTGGATGAAAACAGCACCGGGTTGGCGCAGCCAATGGTGGGAGACATTGTGTTTGAGCAGGTGGGCTTTGGTTATGGCGAGGGGGAGGGCGAGGCACTGGCGCTAAACGACATTTCGTTTCACGCCCAACCGGGGCAAACGGTGGCGATTGTGGGGCAGACGGGGGCGGGCAAAAGCACGTTGACTAAGCTTCTGAACCGCACCTTTGACACCAGCAGCGGCCGGGTGTTAATTGATGGTGTGGATGTGCGCGACTGGAGCCTGGACAGTTTGCGGGCGCAAATTGGCACGATTGAACAGGATATTTTTCTGTTTTCGCGTTCCATTGCCGAAAATATTGCCTTTGGAGCGCGTGAGGCGGTGTCGCAGGCGCAAATTGAGTCGGCGGCGCGGGAGGCGCAGGCGCATGACTTTATTATGGGCTTTCCCAATGGGTATGAGACTGTGATTGGGGAGCGCGGGGTGATGTTGTCGGGGGGGCAGCGGCAGCGGCTGGCAATTGCACGGGCGTTTTTGAGCGATCCACGTATTTTGGTGCTAGATGATTCGACGAGTGCGATTGACTCGAACACGGAAGACCAGATTCAGCGGGCGATGCGGCGCATTTTGCAGGGGCGGACGACGCTGCTAATTACCCACCGGCTGTCGCAGATTCGGAGTGCGGATTTAATTTTGTTGATGAAAAACGGCCGTTTACTCACCCACGGCACCCACGACGACCTCATGACCCACAGCCTGGTCTACCGGCAGATTTTTATCCCCGAAGAACGGAAATTGGAGATTGGCGATTAGAGATTGCTGGCTCAATCTTTTAAAAACAAGACGCGGACGAACCCGAACGGACACGGACAAATCTGCGAAATCTTTGATTTATTTAAGGAACTACCATGCATTTAACAGGCGGATTAAACCCTGAAGAATACGACCGCAGCTACAGTGACCGCGAACTGGTGCGGCGTATTGCTGCCTATTTTCGTCCCCACTGGGGCAAAGTGCTGCTGGTGGCATTTATGGTCACACTCATCTCGCTGACTGCCACCATCACCCCCATCATCATTTCGCGGGGCATTGACCTGCTGTCGGGCAGCCCGCAGCTACAGCTTTTGCTGGCTTTGGCGGCCGTGGTGACGGTACTGGGAGCGTTGGGCTGGCTGTTCAACTTTGTCCATCTGTGGTTTGCTGCACAGGCCGTGGGCGACGTGGTGCTGGCACTGCGTGAAGATGCCTTTCGTGCCGTCATGCGCCGCGACCTTTCCTTCTTTGATCAATTTGCTTCCGGCCGTATTGTCAGCCGCGTTACCTCCGACACCCAGGATTTTGCCACCGTGGTTACATTGACCATAGACCTGTTGAGCCAGTTGGTGCTGGTGGTAGTCATTGCCGGGGTGATGTTGACCCAAAATGTGCGGCTGGCGCTGATTACCTTTACGGTTGGCCCGGTTGTGGTGGTGATTGCCCTGGTGTTCCGACGGCTGGCGCGGGATGCGATGCAGCAGGCGCAGCGGGCGCAGGCCACGGTCAACGCCACCATTCAGGAGACGATTAGTGGGATTGCCGTTGCTAAAAATTTTCGCCAGGAAGGGGCGATCTACACCGACTTTCAGGCAACCAATGAGTTGGCGTATCGGGTGCAACTGCGGCGGGTGGTGGTGTTTGGCAGCATTTTCCCGCTGTTGAATACGGTTTCGGGTATGGCGGTGGCGGCCATTATCTATGCCGGGGGACTGATGGCAATCAACCATGCGGTTTCGGTGGGTGACTGGTATCTGTTTGTGCAGGGGTTGTCTATCTTTTTCTACCCCATCACCAGCATTGCCTCGTTTTGGAGCCAGTTTCAGCAGGGACTGGCGGCCAGCGAGCGGGTGTTTGCGCTGATTGACGATGAGCCGATTGTGGTGCAGACGGCGCAGGAGTCAGTGGGTCGGCTGCGGGGGGAGATTGTCTTTGACAAGGTGACGTTTAATTACAGCACGGGGCGTAATGCGGTCTTGCGTGATTTTTCGCTGGCGATTCCGGCGGGGGAGACGCTGGCGATTGTGGGGCATACGGGGGCGGGTAAGTCGAGCCTGGTGAAGCTGCTGATGCGGTTTTATGAGTTTCAGGGGGGGGATGTGCGCGTAGACGGCCGTTCTATCCGTACCCTCGATCTAAGCCAGTACCGTCGCCAGCTTGGGTTGGTGCCGCAGGTGCCGTTTTTGTTTTCGGGGACGGTGGCGGACAATATTCGTTACGGCCGGCCGGGGGCTGATGAAACGGCCGTTTTAACCGCAGCACGACAGTTGGGCGACGGCAGTTGGCTCGACGACCTGCCTGAAGGCATTTACACCGACGTGGGCGAGCGCGGAGCGCGGCTGTCGCTGGGGCAGCGGCAGCTTGTAGCTCTGGCGCGGGTGCTGCTGCAAGACCCCGCCATTTTGCTGCTGGACGAGGCCACGGCCAGCATTGACCCGCTGACCGAGGCGCAGGTGCAAATTGCCTTGGCAACGGTGCTGCGCGGCCGCACCAGCATTGTCATCGCCCACCGGCTCTCCACCGTGCAGGCAGCGGATCGGATTATCGTGCTGCGCGACGGGCAAATTATTGAAGAGGGGAACCATGATGGGCTGTTGACGGCCGGCGGCCATTATGCCGAACTCTATACCACTTATTTCCGCCACCAATCGCTCGATTATCGGCCGTGGGAGAATTAGAGATTGGAGACTGGAGATTGGCGAAGGTCTCCAATCTCTAATCTCTCTTTACGCCAAAACGTTTGCCGCCTGTGGGCAAACTTGTAAAATAACGACAAACGTCAGACGACTGCCCAATTTTTTGCTTCATATGGAGGTATCAGCATGGAATTTATTTTGAATGGACAGCCTGTAACCTGGGATGGCGACCCAGATATGCCGCTGCTCACCTATTTGCGTGACGTAGCCGGAATTACTTCCCCCAAGGACGGTTGTGCCCCGCAGGCCGCCTGCGGCTGTTGCGCCGTGCAAATTGACGACAAAGCCGTTCTCTCCTGCATCACCCCCATGAAAAAGCTGGCCGATGCCCGCATTGTGACCACCGAGGGGCTGGGGGAATACCGCCAGAACGTCTTTGCCAACGCCTTTGTCTCCAAGGGCGGGGTGCAGTGCGGCTTTTGCATTCCCGGCATTGTGATGCAGGCCAACAGCCTGATTGACAAAAACCCCGACCCCAGCCGCGACGACATCGAAAAGGCACTGACCCCGCACCTGTGCCGCTGCACTGGCTACAAAAAGATTGTAGATGCCATTAGCTGCGCCGCCGAAGCGATCCGCAAGGAAGAAGAGGTGGAAATGCCGGAAAGCGATGGCAAGGTTGGCTCGCGCTACCCCAAATATCAGGCGCAGAAGCTGGTGCTGGGGCAGCACCACTATGTAGACGACATCAAAATGGAGGGCATGGCGTTTGGGGCACTCAAATTTAGCGACCATCCCCGTGCCAGGGTGGTTGCCATTGACAGCAGCGCGGCGGCGGCACTTGATGGCGTGATTCGCATTTTTACGGCGGCCGATGTGCCGGGCGACCGCGTGATTGGGCTGATTAGACAAGATTGGCCGCTAATGATTGCCGAAGGGGAAACTACTCGCTATCTGGGCGACGTGCTGGCGGGGGTGGTTGCCACCTCGGAAGCAGTGGCGCGGCAGGCAGTGGCGCTGATCAAGGTCGAATATGAGGTGCTGGAGCCGATTACCGATATGCACCAGGCGATGGCGGCCGACAGCCCATCGGTGCATGGCAACGGCAGCAATATTTTGTCCCGCACCGTGACCAACCGGGGGGACGTGGCGGCCAGCAGGGCGGCTTCGGCCTACACTGCCCACGGCATTTTCCAGACGCAGATGATTGAGCATGGGTTTATGGAGCCGGAATGCGCCATTGCCTATCCGGTGGACGACGGCATTGAGGTGTTGTCACAGGGGCAGGGGGTGTATGAGGACCGGACGCAGATTAAGAAGCTGCTGGGGCTGCCGCAGGAGAAGGTGCGGGTGAAGCTGGTGTCCAACGGCGGTGGCTTTGGCGGTAAGGAAGATTTGACGGTACAGGGTCACGCAGCACTGATGGCGATGGTGCTGCAGCGGCCGGTGAAGGTGAAGCTCAACCGAGATGAATCCATTGTGATGCACCCGAAGCGGCACCCGATTTGGATGGAGTATGAGCTGGGGTGTGATGCCAACGGCAAGCTGACGTTTTGCCAGGTGGCGTTTGTGGGGGACACGGGGGCGTATGCGTCGGTGGGGATGAAGGTGCTGGAGCGGTCGGCGGGTCATGCGACGGGGGCGTATAGTTTCCCGGTGACGGATGTGGTGGCAACGGCCGTTTATACCAACAACCTCCCCTGCGGCGCCATGCGCGGCTTTGGCGTCAACCAGGCCGCCTTTGGGCTGGAAAGCCTCATTGACGACCTGTGCGAGCAGGGCGGCTTTGACCGCTGGCAGTTCCGCTATGACAACGCCCTCGACGACGGCGACATGACCGCCACCGGGCAGGTCATTGAAGCGGGTGCCGGGGCAAAAGCGACGCTGCTGGCCGTGAAGGATGAATTTTACAAGGCCAAATACGCTGGTCTGGCCTGTGGCATCAAAAACACGGGGGTGGGCAACGGCATGCCCGACTCCTCCAAGGCGCGGATTACCATTGTGGCTGCCGACAAGGTGCTGATTGACCACGGCTGGACGGAGATGGGGCAGGGGGTGCATACGATGGCGCTGCAAACATTGGTTAACGAAACCGGCATTCCGCCCCACGTCATTGAGGTGCAGGTGGACACTGCTTCAGGGCAGGAGTCGGGCATGACGACCGCTTCCCGCGCCACGTCGCTGGTGGGCAACGCCGTGATTGACGCGGCTAAAGGGCTGAAGGCCGACCTGGAAACAAAATCGCTGGCCGATTTGGTGGGGAATGTGTATGAAGGGGAGTGGGTGGTGAACTGGACGACCAAGCCGGGGGCGATGGTGGAGAAGATTTATACCCATTATTCCTACAGCTATGCGACGCAGTTGGTGACGCTGGATGAGGAGACGGGCAAGATTGCCAAGATTACGGCGGCGCATGATGCGGGCAAGATTATGAACCCGACGCTGTTTGAAGGGCAGCTTGAGGGGTCGCTCCACATGGGGTTGGGGTATGCGATTAGTGAGGAGTTGGTGCTGGAAAACGGCCGGCCGAAAAGCACGATGCTGCGCCAGTGCGGTATTCTTCGCGCCAAAGAGATGCCGGAAATGGAGATTATTGGCGTGGAAGTGGCCGACCCGTATGGGCCGTATGGGGCAAAAGGGGTGGGTGAGATTGGGCTGGTGCCGACGGCTGGGGCGGTGGCGAATGCGCTGTACCAGTATGACGGGGTGCGGCGGCACACGCTGCCGATGCGGATTCCGAAGCGGGGACTGAAGAAGAAGGAGTAGGCTCTTTTGACTTTTCAGAATTTGAACCGCAGAGTACGCAGAGGGCGCAGAGAATGAGAAGAAAACAAGGAATTCTCTGCGATCTTTGCGCCCTCTGCGGTGAAATCTGCTTCTTTTGCCAAATGTCAACAGAACCTAACGCAGCAAGGTGTAGCTCCCAATCAAACTGACTGGCGCTGCTTGCGGGGGCGCACAGCGACCTGACAGAGATCGCGGTAGACCACGTCTACCGCTTTTTCTTTGATAACGAACCATCTCTCACCGCCATTAGAGTGTAAAAAGTTTCCAATGACCTTCGGAGACAACTTCGACTGTGCCATTGGTTACTTTAACGGCCGTTTCATCATCCATGCGGTGGGAATACAGAGAGCGTTGCACGCGGCAATCGGTTTGCCCAACAGGTCAAGCAGGGCGTTGTGGATGCTGGCATTTTTGATGCCTGCCGAGGTGAGCAGTAATTTCATGGTTTAGTCAGGTCCTTGTCTTCCATTTCCCAGGCGTGATCCAGGGTATGAAAGGCCGTGTGCCGAATCAGGAACCGCAGCGGCCATTTCGCCCTGCTGCCAGCCTGCTTGCCCTGTGAATGATAGTCGCGTATGGCCTGGCAATAGGCCTCACGATGCGTTTTCAATCCCTCGTCAGTTAGCATCGCGCCATCAGGCGTGAGGACACCAACTCCCCTTGCCCAATCCTTCTCTGCGGCAAACGTATGGCGGATGATGTGGTCGCGGTCGCGCCCTCCCCCTCGCGGCCCCTTCTGCATCTCAGCCGATACCCGCCCGCGCACAGTGTCAAAAAACGCCCAGCACGCCTGCATTAGCCTTAGCTTATGCTCCAGTTCGTCAGCCAACATGCCTTGCTGGTCAATGCTCGAAAACGCAAACGAGATACCCCAAAAGTCGGTTGAGCCTGTTCCTGGATATTGTTCGACCACCTCAATGTTTTGGGCGGTGTCGAAATCTGCGTTTAGGCCAGCCAGCCTGGCTACCTGTGAATAGCGCGGCATGTAGGCTTGCAGCTTTTCGATGGCCGCTGCTTTGGTCTTTGCCCCGCGCTCAAGGCCAGGCCAATCAGGGGCTACCGCCACTACCTTCTTGCCCTTCGGTCCAATTTCCAGCGCCACCTGAAGATGGTTGTTTGTCATCGTTCCTCCAATCAGCCTATTCTGCTATCGCACCCCGCCACAGTGCGAATATTCATTCACTTCTGGTTGTGATTGTGCCGGCACGCTCGTAAGTCATGACAATGACCCCATTTGGCGTCACTTCGCTTTCCGTCACTTTGAACGCTGCCGGGATGGTGCCATCGGCAAACAGCCGCTTGCCAATGCCCAAGGTGATCGGATATATCATCAACCAGAACGTATCGATCACATCATACCTGATAAGCGTCTGTATGAGATTGCCACTTCCCCAAACGTGTAAATCTGGCCCTGGCTGCTGCTTGATTTGGGCGACTTTGGCGGCAATATCTCCGTCTAAAAATAGAGTCGGTTGCCATTTGCTAGATGTTCTGGTCGTTGAGGCAACGTACTTGGTTGCCGTGTTGGCACCCGGCCATATGTCGCCGTGCTGCGGCCAGTACGGCTCCCAAATTTCAAAGGTCTTACGCCCTAGCAACAGATCAAAGGGCATATTCATCTGCCTTCTCAATAGTGTTCCCAGAACCGCGTCGGAATGTGGCGCAACCCACCCACCATAGGTGAAACCGCCACTGGTATCTTCTTCTGGCCCACCTGGGGCTTGGATGACACCATCAAGGGTGATGTGTTCAAGTACAATGACTTTTCTCATGCCTGAGTTCCTTTCTGGAGAATTAGAATTGTACGCGACTGATTTTAGAACTTGTGTTCTTGTTTGTCAATTTTAGTGGGCTTTAGGCAGGAGATAGATCGCGCTCGTTTGTATGGAAACGGCCGTTGCTTCTACAAGCGATCCAAACTAATCCGTACCGTCGGTTCAGGGATTGATGATCTCAAGGCCATCAATGATCTCGAAGTCTGCGGTGTTGCGCGTAGCTAACTGCATCCGGTGCGCCAGCGCAATCGCGGCAGTTTGGGCATCCTCCACGCTGATTGGCCGACCTGCCCGCGTCCGAGCGGCCACGATGCGCCCATAATAGCGTGCTGCGTCCTCGTTAAACGGCAGGCAACGTCCGGCGAACTCCTCGTCGAACATTGCTTGTGCCGCTTGGCTCAGGGCTTCCTGACGCTTGCCGGGGGGCATTAGCATAAGACCCAACTCGATCTCGGCGCGGCAGATGGCACTCGTATAGACCTCACCCGCAGGCTGATCGTCCAGCCAGGAGACAACCCTCGCCGATGGCTGCGGACGCATGAACTCAGACAGCACGTTGGTATCGAGCAAAATCACGCTGGCTCATCCCAGTGCAGCACACGGCGCGGCGTATGCCGTTCAGGTGCAACAAACTCATCAGCAGTAAGCCCGGCAAAGCGATCTCTCAGACGCTTGCCAAGCCCGGAGGGTGCTTCCGCTGGGCGCAGCACCTCTTTCAGGATGCGCCGCACCTCCTCTTCCATCGAAACCCCATGGTGTGCCGCCCGAATACGCAGCCTTTGCCTGGTTACATCATCCACGTTGCGAATGGTCAGGTTTGTCATCTATATCTCTCTCAAAGGGTGCCATTAATGCAATCATTGTACGCATTGGATGCACCTCTGTCAAAGTGACGGTGGAGCACGGTGGAAGGTGAGGCTTGGCCTCTGGCTTTGGCGCGAGGATTTCTTCGGTGGGCTTAGGGAATCAATTCATCGGAAATCTTTTGTATGATGCGTGGCAAGGGTTAGGTTGTGGGAAACGGCCGTTCCCGCAATAAGTGCATCGCCCAATGACATCGCATGTGTTTGGCGGAGAAAAACGGCCGTTTTTCTCACAATGTTGGTGTGGAGGGGAGAGAGGAGTGGGGGGAAATAACGGCCGTTTTGCCCACAAAACTCATCCCGCACCGTTACATAACGGCCGCTTCACCTGCCGATAGGTCAGGTGCAAGCCATGTTAGGCGCGGTTTACATAGGAAGACGCTCTATACAAGCACAGATTGCTGGTACAGGAGGCGCGACCCGACTCAAGAATTCTACCGTTTGAACTTCTTTAATACGCCATCCTTTTTCAATCGTAAAATATGTTTGTAATTCATCAATCGAAATTTGGCGAGGTACATTGGGTATCTGAAATTCAATTGCAAACTCATGCAAATAATAACAGCCATGTGGCTTCAAGATTGACGCAACTTCATCAATTAATTGCTCGCATTGGTCAGGGTTAAATAAATGATAAAAGCCAGAATCAAAAACCGCCCCAAATTTTTCTTGAAGTAAGGATGGCTTTAAGGCGTCTGCGACTTGAAAACTTAATAATTGGGCTGTCTCATTGGGAAGGGATGGAATTTTATCTTGTGCGCTTTTGATAGCGGATTCAACAAAATCAACTCCAACGACTTTGTGACCCAATTTTGCTAAATAAATTGCTAGGTCGCCAGAAGCACAGCCAAGATCCAAAGTTGGATTTGCAGGGGGATATTTTTCAATAAGGGCAGCCATTGCTGGTTGAGGTGCGCCAATATCCCAAGGTGCAGTATTCTGATATACAGAATTAAAAAAAGAAAGTGGGTCAGAACCAAATCTACTCAAAATAAATTTCCTTCTATGTTTTTGCGAAGCGCCTAACGAAAACGAAAAAGGATTCATACGGCTCCACAGCCGTATAATCCTTGTTGAACTAAGCCGGAGCTGAGGAAGCGTGTATGCGGTTTCATACAAATAAGGAAGCTGTTCTCTGAGCAAAGATAACCCCAACTCCAACAACCTACCCCCATTATAAGAGAAAAAAAGAGCGCATCAAGAGGCAATGCGATGCGTTCGCAAGCATAGCCAAAGCAAAAAAGCGATAAAACAGAGAACAAACGCCGAGCCGAGTCGTTTTTAGGCAGGGGGCATTGAGCCGCAAGCGGTACGACAAACAACGATTCTTTTCTCTCACACCCTGACTGGAGGCGAACGGCCGTTCCGCTTAAAAGAACGCAAACGACGCATCTCCTGCCCACAGGCAGGACACCGACACACCCACGCTAACGAAAAAGGATTGATACGGCTCCACAGCCGTATCAATCCTTTTTCGCTGACAAGCAAAAACCTGCACTACCAGTATCAAACAAACGGCCGTTTCTCCCCCTACCTCCCCCGATAAAACAACCGCCGCAGCCCCGACCGATCAAACGGCCGCCATTCCTCCTCCGGCTGCGCCAGCCGGTCGGCAACCACCCACACCACCAGCGGGTTGTGGCCCAGGCCACAGTGGCTGCTGTCCACCTCAATGTTTTCTGTCTGCTCGTCGGTCGTCTGGTCCAGGCAGCTTTGCCACGCCGCAATGCCATCGGTGCGGGAATAAACGGCCGTTGATGGCACCGGCGGCGGAATCTTCAAACGCTCCTTCAGCTTTGGATGTAGCTCATGCACACTTTCGCCCCGCAGCAGCTCATAAATCGGCTTGGCATACGTCGCCACCCCCGCATCCACAAACGGGCTGCCCAGCGAAATTACCTGCCGCACCAATTCCGGCCGTTCCCGCGCCATCTCCCGCGCATAAATCCCGCCTAGGCTCCATCCCACCAGGCTCACCTTGCGCCCGCCGTTGATGGTTGAAATGGCGTACAGTCGCTCCAGCAGCCGGTGGTTCAGGCCGCCGCTTTCCAGGTCAGTCCCCTGCCCAAAGTTGCGCCCCATCGCCCAGCCGTAGGTTTTATACCCCTTGCTCTTTAAAAAATTGCGCAGCGGGCGGGTAGAAAGGTCGTCGGCCATAAAGCCGGGCAGCACCATCACCGGGTGGCCGTCGCCAGTCGGAGCCGCCTTTAAAAAGGGCAGCGTCAGGTAATAAGCTCCCAGCTCATAAAGAGCGCGGGGTTCCATTGCCAAAAGAAGCCAGGACGGCCGTTTTAACTCTGCGTGAACTGTGGTCATAGTGGGTTCCTCGTGCATCTTGTTATGCGTACATCTCGTCCAGCAAATGCTGGTATTTTTGCTCAACGGGCTTACGAATCAGCTTGAGCGACGGCGTGAGGGTGCCATTGGCAACGGAAAACTCTTCGGGCAAGATGCGGAACTGTTTGATCGTTTCATAGCTGGCTAAACGGCCGTTAACCTCCGCCACCACTCCCCCCACCAACGCCTGCACGTCCCCATCCGCTGCCATCTCCGCCAGCGATAGCGCCCCCTTCCCCTGCTGCTCACACCATTGCCCCATGGCCTCCCCATCCAGCGTCAGCAGTGCCACCAAATATTTGCGCCGGTCGCCCAGCACCAGCGCCTGGCTCACAAACGGGCTGTTCATCAGCTGATTCTCAATCGGAGCCGGGGCAATATTTTTCCCCGCCGCCGTAATCAGCAAATTCTTCTTGCGATCCGTAATCCGCAAAAAGCCGTCGCCGTCCAGCTCCCCAATATCGCCACTGCGAAACCAGCCATCCTCCGTAAAAGCCGCCGCCGTCGCTTCCGGGTTCTTGTAATATTCGCCAAACACCCCCGGTCCCTTCAGCAAAATCTCGCCGTCGTCGCCGATTTTTACCGCCGAACCGGGCAGCGGCGGGCCAACCGTGCCAAATTTGAAGCGGTCGGGATGATTGAGCGTAATTGGGCTGCTGGTTTCCGTCAGCCCATACCCCTCAATAAGCGTCAGCCCCATGGCGTGGAAAAATTCCAGCAGCTCCTTGCTAATCGGAGCCGCGCCGGAGGTCAGGTAGCGAACGTTGCGGCCAAAAATGGCGTGGCGCAGCTTTTGCCACACCAGCCGCTCATACAAGCCATATTTAAACCGCAGCAGCAGCGGAACGGCCGTTCCATTTTGCAAATAACGGCTGCGTGCCACCCCCGCCGCCAGTGCGCCGTAAAAGATTTTTTGCCGCTTGGGTGGGCTTTGGGCTACGCCAGCCATAATCCGGGCGTGGACTTTCTCAAAAACGCGGGGGACACCAGTGAAGGTGCCGGGCTGTGCCGCTTGCACCGTTTCCATCACCTTGAGCATGTCGGCGGCATAGTAGCCAACAATGTTGCCGTAAACGCCCAAATACATGTTAACGCGCTGCAAAATGTGGGCCATTGGCAAGAAAACGACCCCCGTTTCGCCGTTGTTTAACCCCAGATATTCATCCACGCTTTGGCAAACGCTAAACAAATTGCGGTGGCGCAGTACCACCCCCTTGGGCAAGCCCGTGGTGCCGCTGGTGTAAACCAGGGCGGCAATGTCGTTGGTCTGCACGGCATCGCGGGTTTGCTGGCGCAAATCGGGCTGGGTAGCCAGCAGGTCGCGTCCGCGCTGGCGCAGGTCATCAAGGGTGAGCCAACTGCCGGCCGCTGCGTCGGTGGGGTTAATCAGAACGATGGTTTCAAGGGCTGGCAGGGTGGGCAAAACGGCCGCGAGGCGGGTAAGCTGGTGGTTATCTTCCAGAAAAACGATGCGAGCCTCGCTGTGGCTGAGGATATAGGCAACTTGTTCGGCAACGGTGGTGGGATAAATGCCAACGACAACGCCGCCAAAGCTGAGCCCGGCCTGGTCAATGGCACTCCATTCGTGGCGCGAGTTGCTGATGATGGCGAGACGGTCGCCGTGGCGCAGCCCCATTGCCCACATGCCTAGCGCCAGTTCGTTGATGGTCTGGTACGCTTGGTTCCAGGTGACGGGAAAATAACGGCCGTTTTCCGGGTAATAATACGACACCCCATCTCCCGAAAGACGGACACGTTCCTGGTATAGGTGGGCAATTGTGGGACGAATCTTCATCAACCAGCTTCCTCTATTGTTAACTACCCCCGCACCCCCAAACAGTTGCGTTTTCTTACAGGCGCATAAACCTGACTGTTTTGGGGATTGGAGATTGGAGATTGTGAACCTTCATCAATCTCCAATCTCCAATCCCCAATCCCCTGCTAAACCACGAAATGAGTTATGCACTTAATCGCCACGCCCCACCTCACAAATGTCCAAACACCAAATCGGCAGCCGTTCGCCGTTTGCCTGAAAGCCAAATTTTTTATACAGACGCTGCGAGGCGATGTTTTCCACCTGGGTATTCAGCGACACGTGGCGGATGCCGTGCGTTTGATACTGTTGCAGCGTCTGGGTGAGCAAAGCACTGCCAACCCCCTGCTGCTGCCACTCCGGGCGGATGGTCATCCGCGCCAGGTGCGCCCCATTATACCCACTGCGGGTGCTAAGTTGAAAGCCAATGATGCGGCCATCCACCTCGATGACATCAAAGCTAAACGCCTGGCTAAAGGCGTGGGCTAGAGCCTGGCTGCTGTGTCGCCACAACGGGGCATAGGCTGCGGCTTCAATGTCGGCCAGGGTTGCCAAATCATCTAGCTGGGCGGGGCGAAAGGTGAGGGGGTGCAGCGACGGGGCAACTGAGGGGATACTCATTTGGCGTTTGATATAGGTTTCTAGCTGGCTGATGCGGTAAAAACCAAGTGGAGCGAGCCAGTTATCGGGCCATTCTTCCACGGCGAGCCAGGCTAATTGGGAAACGGCCGTTTTTTGTAGCCCCGGCAGCACCGCCGCCAACATCGTCGCCAGCACCAATTCCGGCCGTTCGCGGGTGGCAATGGATGCTACCCGCACCCACGCCGCCGGTGGCGGATCCGCCGCCACGGCTAAACAGCCCGCCAGCCCCCCATTCCCCCAACTGCCCCAGCGCCGAGCCTGTCCCTCTTTCTCCAAATAGACCACAAACCCTTCGTCGCCAATCCAGTCGGCCGGCAGCCGCCAATCCACGTGATAATGCGTATAGGCCGCCTGCTGTAGCAGCCGCATAATCGTTCCTGCATCCTCTTTTTTTGCCACCCGAACCAACTCTGCGGCTTCCACCGAAAGGTTTGCTAATTCCATGACGCTATTGTACACTACATAATTAAATTTTGAATCAAGCAGGAACAAATTGGGTAGTCCTATGGGCAACGCAAAAGAACGAACCTTAGAAAACACATTAGCCACGCTGACAAAGAAATACGGCGAAGGCGTGATTATGCGGCTTGGTGATGCACAACATCTCCAGGTTGAATCCATCTCCACTGGTTCGTTGTCCCTGGACATCGCCCTTGGCGTAGGCGGTCTACCTAAAGGCCGCATCATCGAAATCTACGGCCCTGAATCTTCCGGTAAAACAACACTCTGTCAACACATCATCGCAGAAGCGCAAAAGCGCGGTGGAATCTGTGCCTTTATTGACATGGAACACGCACTAGATCCCAGCTATGCCGCGAAATGTGGTGTTGATATTGACAATTTATACATTTCCCAACCTGATACAGGTGAACAAGCTCTTGAAATAGCCGATGCCCTCATTCGTTCTGGCACCCTTGATGTCGTTGTGGTGGATTCTGTGGCCGCACTCGTACCCCGTGCCGAAATTGAGGGAGAAATGGGTGACTCGCACATGGGTCTCCAGGCACGTTTGATGTCGCAAGCCTTGCGTAAGCTTTCCGGGGTCGTTAAGCAGACAAATACCACCCTGATTTTTACCAACCAACTGCGTATGAAAATTGGCGTGATGTTTGGCAACCCGGAAACAACCACTGGTGGTAATGCCCTGAAGTTCTATGCTTCTGTCCGGCTGGACATTCGCCGCACCCAGGCGATTAAGGCCGGCGGAGATGTTGTGGGCAACCGCACGGCTGTGAAAGTCAAGAAAAACAAAGTGGCTCCCCCTTTCACTGAGTGCGAATTTGACATCATGTACAATGAAGGTATCTCCAAAACGGGCGATGTGCTTGATTTGGCGGTCACCCACAATCTTGTTGATAAACGTGGTGCCTATTTTCGCTATGGCGATGTCTTGCTGGGGCAAGGGCGTGAAAATGCGAAGACCTATTTGGCAGAGAACCCACCCCTGTTGGTTGAGCTTGAAAACCTGATTCGTCAGTCAGCCGGACTTCCTCCCCTGGAATAAATATTAGGGTCGTGGATGCAACAAAATAAAGTGTAGGCATTGGCAGCTTGCTGGCTGTCGTGCTTTGTTGCCACGGCATATCTGGACAGAGAGATTGTATTAAGCCGTGGCCGCAAGCCACGGCTTTTTTACATGAGGATCATTACAGCGCTAACACCGCAAAAGCGAAATGAGAACCGGGTCAACGTCTTTTTAGATGGGGAGTTTGTGTTTGGCTTGCCAACGGCCGTTTCCAGCAAACTCACCATCGGCCAAGCCCTCACACCCGCTCAAATCGCCGCCCTCCAGCAAGAAGATTTGCTGGACAAAGCCTACAACAGTGCCGTCCGCTTCCTCACTTACCGGCCGCGCAGCATTGCCGAAGTACGCCAAAATTTGCAGAAAAAAGAATACGACCCAGCCATTATTGCGGCCGTGATTGAAAAATTGGAAGGCTACGGCTTTCTCAACGACGTTGCCTTTGCCGAATATTGGCTGGAACAGCGCGAAACCTTTAAACCGCGTGGTCGCATGGCGTTACAGCAAGAGCTGCGCCAAAAAGGGGTCGCACCCAAAATCATCAATCAGGTTTTGGGGGAGCTAGACGAAGACAACGCTGCTTTGGAAGCAGCAAACCGCAAAGCACGCTCGCTGGCACAACTGCCCAAAGAGCTATTCCAGCAAAAACTGGGGCAATTTTTGCAGCGACGTGGCTTTAATTACGAAACGATCCGACACGCAACGGAAGAAGCGTGGCGACAACTTAATGAAGATAATTGACCCGGAAGGAGAAGCGTTATGGAAACATTCATCGGCATCATTCTGGGCCTGCTGATTGGTGGGGGAGGCGCATATGCCTATTTCCGCTACCAATATCGGCCGCGCCTGGAAGAGGAAGAAGCACGATTCAGAGCCGAACTGGAGCAGCGGCGTGAAATTGCTGAACGAGAGAATCGGGCTTTAGTTGAAGAGGCGCAGCAGGAGGCCAAAACGCTGCGCCAGGAAACGGAAAAGGTGGCCGAGCGGCGGTACCAGGATTTGGCACGGGCGGAAGAGCGCGTGGACCGGCGCAATGAGAAGCTGGATAGCCAGGCCAAGCGGCTGGAAGCGCGGGAACAACAGCTTAACCGGCGGCAAAGTGCCATGGACAAGCGGGCTAACCAGTTGGAAAGAGCGAGTGAGGAACATCTGGCAAAGCTGGAAGAAGTGGCTCAAATGACCGTTGATGAAGCGCGTCTGAAATTGCTGGAAGAGGTGGAGAAGGAAGCGCGGCAAGATATGGCGCGGAAAATGCGCGAGATTGAGGACGAGGCCAAGGAAACGGCCGATGCCAAAGCCCGCAAACTCATTGCCGAAGCCATTCAGCGGGTTGCCAGTGACCAGGTGGCTGAGTTGGTGGTGTCGGTGGTGCCGCTGCCCAGCGACGACATGAAGGGGCGTATTATTGGCCGCAGCGGGCGTAATATTCGCGCCTTTGAGCAGGCGGCCGGGGTGGATATTGTGGTGGACGACACCCCCGAATCGGTGACAATTTCCAGCTTTGATTCGGTGCGGCGTGAGGTGGCGCGGCGGGCATTGGCGAAATTGATCACCGACGGCCGTATTCACCCGGCACGCATTGAGAAGCTGATCAAGGATGCGCGGGTGGAAGTGGAAAAAGATATTCGGGATGCCGGGGAGCAGGCGGCGTATGAGGCCAATGTCCACGGACTGCACCCGGAAATTTTGAAGATGTTGGGGCGGTTAAAATACCGCACCTCCTACGGGCAAAACCAGCTTTATCACTCGGTGGAGGCGGCCAAGATTGCCGGGATTTTGGCGGCAGAATTGGGGGCTGATGTTGAAGCAGCCAAAATGGGGGCGTTACTCCACGACCTGGGCAAGGCGATGGATCACGACCAGGAAGGTACTCACGCCAAGCTGGGGGCTGAGTTTGCCCGCCGCTTCCGCGTGCCGGCCCACGTCATCAATGCCATCGAATCGCACCATCATGAGGTGGAGCAGGAGACGGTGGAGGCGATTATTGTGGAGGCGGCAGATGCTATTTCCGGGGCGCGGCCAGGCGCACGACGCGAAAGTTTGGAAAATTATATTAAACGGGTGCGGACGCTGGAAGATATTGCCCACTCGTTCCAGGGTGTGGAAAGTGCCTATGCGCTGCAAGCCGGCCGTGAGATTCGCATTTTGGTGAAGCCGGACAAGATTGACGATTTGGGGGCGCTGCGGCTGTCGAAGGATATTACGAAGACGATTGAAGACAGTATGCAGTATCCGGGGCAAATTCAGGTGACGGTGATCCGCGAAACGCGGGCGGTAGGGTTTGCAAAATAGAGCAGGTAACAGGTAGCAGGTGGCAAGTCTGGTTTGCTGACAAGACTTGCCACTTGTTACCTGTTATTTTTTAATCACAACGGCCGTTTCCATTCGCTCCACCACATACGGCAGCCGCCCAAACCAGGTGGGCCAAATGGTGAGCGTGGGCGGTTCGGCTAGGGGAAGCTGCTGCGCCAGATAGGCTTGGGCGATGGTGGGGGGTTGCCCGGCAACGGCCGTTAATGCCTCATTCATTGCCAACACCGCCGCCGATTGTGCCGTGGCCGTGACGGTAAACGTCGTTCGCCCCGTTTCATCCACCGCCTGCACTGCTTCCGGTTGCAGTGAGAGGCTGTCTAGCTGGAGGTCATAGCCGGGGGAAACGGCCGTTTGCAGTTCCGCCAATGCCAAAGGGGTTGCCAGTGCCAAATCAACGGCCGTTCCTTGCCACGTTGCCCCCATTTCCAAACCCAGCCGTTCCGTTGCCGCCCCCACCGGGTGGGAGAAGGTAAGTTGCGTTATGGCTTCTAGCTGCACCGATTCTGGCAGCAGAAACGGCCGTTGTTGTGCCCCCAAATCCGCCAAGGCCACCGTCCGCATAAACTGCTCCCCCTGCGCCTGTAGCCGCGCCTGGTCTTCGGCTGTGACCACGCCATTGACCGGGATGCCCCCCTGCCAGCGCGTTTCGGCTGTCACCCGTTCGGCCGGCAGCGTTTGGCCGCTGGCGGTGGCGAGGGTAGGATCGGCCGTTAACACCAGCGATTGGGTGATTCTTTCGCTTTTGGGGTGCAGGGTGAGGGTGGCGCGGGGGACGCGATAAAGAAACAGGACGACGAGCAGGGCGACGGTGACAAAAAAGAGGAAGGTGGCGGCGTAGCGCAGCAGCCAGCGGTGGAGCAGGGTGCGGGTTTTGGGTTTGGGCGGGGCGAGGGGGGGAAACGGCCGTTTTTCTCTCACCAGCTCATCTTGCCGCCACACCCCCACCTGTTCCCGCCGCTGCCGCCCGCGCCACCACCCCCGGCGGCTCTGCTGCGCCGTTTCGGCGCTGGCAAAAGCCGGAATGCCCAACGCCAACGCCTGCCGCCGCACCCGTTTATCGGCCGTTACCAGCCCCACTTCCAGCCGCTGCTGGTCGGCCAGCCGCCGCAGCCGCACCAAATCCGTCCCCTTGTGCAGCACCCCCACGCTGTCCACCAGCAGCAGCCGCTGCTCCCGCGCCCACACCAGCCGATCCAGCACCGAAACCAGGTCGTCGCTGTGGTCAAGCTCGATAAGGGTGGTCGCGGTTTGCATAATTTTATGTCACGCAAAGGCGCAAAGGCGCAAAGAAGGTGCTTTATCTTCGCGCCTTTGCGTGAGACCCTTTAACTCATGTAATCGTCAATGGCTTCCAGCAGAGCCGCCACATACGCCTCTGACCGCGCCAGCCCCAGGTGGCCGACGCGAGCCATGTGGCCGTTGAGCTTGCCCAGCCCGTTGCCAACGTGGATGCCTTTTTCTTCGCGCAGGGTGTTGAGCAGGTGGGTGATGTTGATGTGGGGTGGGGGAATAACGGCCGTTAATACCGATGACGCACACGCCCCTTCCGCCAGCAGCCCAAACCCCCGCTTGCCAATTTCACCCCGAAACAACTCCGCAATCCGCCTGAACTCCGCAACCCGGTTTTCCAATCCTTCTGCCACAATGGCCTGCACCCCAGCGTGCAGTGCCGCCACCGCATTCGAGCTAACCGTTACGGGTGACGGGTGCCAGGCATCCTGACCATATTTTTGCCACGTCCGCAAATCCAGGTACCAGCCCGCTTTGTGGGTTTTGTGGGCAATGCGTTCCCATACCTGTGACCCCACCGCCACCGGGGCCAGCCCTGGAAACGACCCCAGCCCCTTATTGGATGAGGCCACGGCGGCATCAATGCCCCAGGCATCCATCTTGACTATCTCCGCTCCCAACGAGGCGATGGTATCCACGGCAAACAGCACGTCATGCTTCCGCGCCACCGCGCCAAGCTGCTGGATCGGATTCAACACGCCCGTCGAGGTTTCATGATGCACGGCAATGAGACCGACAATGGATGGATCCTGACTTAAAGCAGCGTCAATGGCAGCAGGGTCGAGGGGGTTGCTCCAAACGGCCGTTACTTCCACCACATCCACCCCCCGCGACCGCGCAATCTCCTTCATTCGGTCGCCAAAAAAGCCGTTGTTGCCAATCAGCACCCGTTCCCCCGGCGCAAACAGCGTTGCCACCACCGCTTCTACCCCGGCATTACCCGGCCCCGCCAGCAAAAAAACGTCCCCCTCCGTGCCAAAGATACCCTTTAGCCCCGCCACCGTCGCCCCATACAGTTCCGCCCACTCCGGCCCATAATGCGCCGCCACCTGCTCGCCCATCGCCGCCAGCACATGGTCTTCCACTTCGGCCGGCCCTGGAATCATCAACTTTCGTTTTGGTAACATCCTGCAAACAAACGCCTCCAAAATAGATAATCACCTAATTGTGCCTCAATATCGCCCGGCAAGCCATGATCCTTTACAATAGACAAAAACCAGAAACATGAGGCCATAAGCTGGCTAGAGATTAGGGATTGGAGATTAGAGATTGAAGACGGTCAATCTCCAATCTCTAATCTCCAATCTCGAAGCAAAAGCCAGTTTACGTCCTAAAAAAACACCTTATGATTCCACTCCAGGATATAAACCCCACCCGCCGCTGGCCGCTGTTTACCTTCGGCCTTATAGCCTTGAATGTTCTCGTTTTCCTCTGGGAGCAAACACTTTCGGCTGACCAACTGCAACGCGCCATTCTCGACATCTCGGTTGTCCCCGCCAACCTCACCGCCGCCCCCTTTTCGCTCGAATCGCTGCTTGATGCCGTTCGCAGCATGTTTTTGCACGGCGGCTGGGCGCATTTGGGCGGCAACATGCTCTACCTCTACTTGTTTGGCGATAACATTGAAGATCGGTTCGGCCGGCCGCTCTACCTGTTTCTCTACTTCGTCAGCGGTTTTGTCGCCATTTTTGCTCAGGTCATCATTGACCCCACCTCCCAAATTCCCCTTGTGGGAGCCAGCGGCGCGATTGCCGGGGTGCTGGGGTGCTATCTGGTGTTGTTTCCCGGCGTGCGTGTGCGCGGCATCATCCCCCTCGGCTTCTTCAGCCGCATGGCCGATTGGCCGGCCTGGGCAGTGCTGGCACTCTGGTTTGTCCTACAGCTTTTTAGCGGCCTGCTTTCGTTGGGCGTGGAAACGGGCGGTGGTGTGGCCTTCTTTGCCCACATCGGCGGCTTCGTTGCTGGAGCCATTCTGGGCTGGCTCTTCCTGCTCATCATGCCCCAACCCCCCGCCGACCTGCGCCGCGAAATGCTCTACGAACGCGCTCGCCGTTATCATTATTAAACCCCATTCAGAAGTTCAACTTCTCAGAAGAAGTTGAACTTCTTGGCAAACTCCATTCAGAAGTTCAACTTCCCAGAAGAAGTTGAACTTCTTGGCAAACTCCATTTAGAAGTTCAACTTCTCAAAAGAAGTTGAACTTCTTGGCGAAATGATCATGAACCAAACTGAACAACTGACCGATCTTGAAGAACGCTTTTTGCGCTATGTGCAAATTGACACCCAAAGCGACGAAAACTCGCCCACAGCGCCCAGCACCGCCAAACAGTATGATTTGCTCAACCTGCTGGCGGCAGAATTGGCGGAGATGGGGGCAGAAAACGCCTACGTAACCGACTACGGAGCTGTAATTGCTACCGTTCCGGGAACGGCGGGGCAGGAAAATGCGCCCACCGTTGCCCTTTTCGCCCACGTAGACACTGCCCCGGCCTACAGCGGCACCAACGTTCGCCCGCTGGTTCACCGCAGCTACCAGGGGCAAGCTATTGCCCTGCCTGACGACCCCAGCCAGGTGCTTGCGCCTGCTGCCATTCCCGCCCTGGCTGGCAAAATTGGCGAAGACCTCATTACTGCCAGCGGTAAAACGCTGCTGGGTGCTGATGACAAAGCTGGTGTTGCCGTCATTATGACGCTGGCAAAGCTACTGCTGGCCGACCCCACCATTCCCCATGCACCGCTGCGCGTTTGCTTTACGCCCGATGAGGAGATTGGGCGGGGAGTGAACCGTCAGCTTGTGGCGGATGTGGCGGCGGATGTGGGGTATACGCTGGATGGGGGTACGGCCGGCGAAGTAGAGTCAGAAACATTTTCGGCCGACAAAGCCCTGGTGCAAATTGCGGGGGTGGCTGCACATCCGGGGGCGGCCAAGGGGGTGCTGGTCAATGCCCTGCACCTGGCCGCCAAATTTGTGGAATCGCTGCCGCAGGCGACGCGCACGCCGGAAACAACAGAAGGGCGCGAAGGGTTTATTCACCTGTATGAACTCAAAGGAACGGCCGCTTTTGCCGAACTCCACTTCATCTTGCGCGACTTTGAAATGGGGGGGCTGGAAGAACACGGCGGTCTGATTTATGAAACCGCCAGCAAAATTCAGGCAGTTGAACCTCGCGCCAAAGTGACTGTGAGCATTACCCCCCAATACCGCAACATGCGCTACTGGCTAGACAAAGACCCGCGCCCGGTTGCACTTGCCAAACAGGCAGTGGAGCAGCTAGGGCTGCCCGTCATCAGCAACCCCATTCGCGGTGGCACCGATGGCTCCCGCCTTACTGAAATGGGGCTGCCCACCCCCAACCTCTTTACCGGAATGCAAAATATTCACGGGCCGCAGGAATGGGTGAGCCTGCAAGATATGCAAAAATCGGTGCAAATGTGTCTGAATTTGCTCCAGCTTTGGGGTCAGGAGACACAGGGGTGAGCGCACTGCCATGAATAAGAATAGGACGCAGATTTACTGATTAAACTGTATGTGAAGCGGTCGCTGTGCGACATCAGGAAAATCAGGTAAATCTGCGTCCTATTTCCCAGGAGTACAATATGCCTCCACATCGCCGTGATGGCGTGCCAATTTTGCGCGATTTTTTGAGTTATCGTGCTGACCCGCTGCGCTTTTGGCTCAGTTCGGGGCAAATTGCGCCCATAGTTCGTATTGGGCTGGGCCCATTGCTGGAATATTGGGTGGTGACTGACCCTGACTTTTTACAGCATATTTTGCAAAAAAACGTCAAAAATTATCCCCGCGAACGCCGCCTGAGTCGGTTAAACCGGCTGGATGGGCCGGAGCTGATGTTTAACACCGATAGCTGGGAGGAGTGGCTGTGGCGGCGGCGGTTGCTACAGCCGGCTTTTCACCGACAGCAGATTGCCCATTTTGCGGAGATTATGACGGAGGAAGCGGGGCGGTTGGCGGCCGGCTGGCAGCCGGGGCAAGCGGTGAATTTGGGCCACGCTATGAAGACGCTGACGATGCGGATTATTGGCCGGACGATGTTTAGTGCCGATGTGGGGGCGGAGACGGATGAGCTGCAGGAGACGTATGAATTGGCTTCGGCGTTCACCTTTGAGCGGGCATCGTCTATCTGGCCGCCGCCGCTGTGGCTGCCACTTCCGGCTAATCGGCGGGTAAAAACGGCCGTTTCTCACCGTTACTCCCTCCTGCGCCGCATTGTCGAGGGGCGGCTGGCAAGCGGGGAGGTGAAGGGCGACCTGCTGGATACGCTGATTGGGGCGCATTTGGAGGAAAACGGCCGTCGCTTTAGCAGCGAAGATTTGGTGGGCGAAATGGGCGGCATCGTTTTTGCCGGGCATGAAACAACTGCCCTGACGATGATGTGGCTCTTTTACCTGCTGTCGCAGCACCCGGACGTGGAGGCGCGGCTGTTGGCTGAGGTCGAAGCCGTTGTGGGTATGGATCGCCCACCCATGCTGGCTGATTTGCCGCAGATGCCCTACACCCAGCAGGTCATTTCCGAAACGCTGCGGCTGTACCCGCCTGTCTATGTCACCCTGCGCGAAGCTGATGCCGACGACGAGTTTGGTGAGTACCACATTGCCAAAGGGACGCACTTTGTCCTCAACATTCGCGGTCTGCACCGTGACCCGCGCTATTGGCACAACCCGGAGCAGTTTAACCCGGACCGCTTTGCCCCGGAACAGGCCAAAAACCGCGACAATTTTACCTTCATCCCCTTCCTCGGTGGCCCCAAAAAGTGCATTGGCGACTCGTTTGCCATGATGGAGATGCAGCTTGTGGTGCCAACCATTTTGCAGCAGCACCGTCTGCGCTATGACCTGGCCGCGCCGCCGGTGGAAAAGGCGGGGTTTGTGATGGAAGCGGAGGGGGGGATTGAGATGAGGGTAAACAGTCATCGGTAATCAGTAAACAGTAAACAGTGAACAGTAATCAGTGACTGCCTATTTAGAAGTTCAACTTCTCAGAAGAAGTTGAACTTCTCCCTTGGTGACTGGAACAAGGAGAACGATGCCAACAACTTACGGTGTTCAATCTGCTTATGGTGATTTGAAGCGGGTGCTGATGCACCGACCGGGTATGGAGTTGCACATGGTGCGCCCGGATACGCTGGATGAGTTTCATTTTGATGCCCCGGTGGATGTGGCGCAATTTGTGGCCGACTATGATGTGATGGTGGGCAAGCTGCAAAGCCACGGGGTGGAGACGGTGATGTTGACTGATGTCTTGGCCGACGACGAGGATTCGCTCAACTATATTCGCTATCGTCCCAACATGACCTATACCCGCGACCTGGCGATGATGTTTCGCGGCGGGGCGGTGCTGATGGGGATGCACTTGCGTGGTCGCTGGGGGGATGCCCATATTTTGGGGCGGGCGTTTCGGCGGCTGGGGATTCCGGTGCTGGGGGTGATTGAGCAGCCGGGCTTTTTGGAGGGGGGTGGGGTGACGTTGGTGGGGGAGGAAACGGCCGTTTCTGCTCTGTGCAGTCGTGCCAACGAAGTGGGAACCCGCGCCCTGCGTGATTTGGTGCTGGGCAGCCAGGTCAAGTATTTTCTCGAAGTGCCGGTGCCGCAGGATCAAATCCACATTGATGGCTCGTTTATGATGATCAACGAGAAGCTGTGCCTGATTCACAAGGAGAGCTTTGATCTGTTCCCGTGTCGGCTGTACGAAGCGGGCAAAAGCGACCATCGCCACGTGATGTTTCTGGATTATCTGGCGGCGCAAGGGATTGAGATGATTCCGATTACGGAGCAGGAGCGGCTGGACGGGCATTTGAATGTGGTGGTGACGCGGCAGGGAAAAACGGCCGTTGGCTTTGCCGAAGCGACGCGGCTAATGGATGAACTGCGGCAGCGGGGGTGGCAGGTCGAAGGGTTCCCGTCAGAAACACTATTTTTGGGCAATGGCGGGGCGCACTGCATGACTTGTCCGATTTTGGTGGAGTAGGTGGGGAAAAACGGCCGTTTTTTTCCGGCTTGTTTGTAAGACGAAATGGATGCGTGGATGACGCGGATCGGAACGGATTTTCGCGGATAAGAAAAAATCCGCGTCAATCTGCTTAAATCTGCGTCATCGGCGCATCTATTCCACCTTCCGCCGACAAACAATCTGAATTGGGTTCCCCTCCGGGTCTTCCACCCAGGCCGCCCGCAGCGGTGGGGTGATGAGAAAATTGTGCGGCGGCACGATGGGGCGAATGCCTTGGGCGGTTAGGGTGGCAAAGGCTTCATCTACATCGTCTGCCCACAAGGCGACCTCGCCGCGTGGCAAGCCGGGGTTCAGCGGAAGCTGGTGCATGGCGCGGGCGGCTTCGATGGAGGCAAAGCCGAGCAGGAATTCCCCCAGGCGCACTTCGATGTGAACGGCCGTTCCGCTTTTTGGCGTGCGAAATGTTTCCCGAAAGCCAAAATGTTGGCAGTAGAACGCCGCCACGCCCTCAACATCATACACATAATAATTCACCATCGCGTCCCGATACGTGATCATTTTTGGCACCTGTATACATGTAGGGCAAGTTTGCAAACTTGCTCTTATGGAGATTAGAGATTGGAGATTGATGAAGGTTCACAATCTCCAATCTCCAGTACGAATAAAGGGATCAGTGGACAATCGCTCCCTAGCCGCGCCGCCGCCGTCCCTCACGCCGCTGCCGCCCTTCACCGCTTTCGGCCGCTGCCGGGTCGGCCGGCGGACGGTTAGCCGCAATCCAGTCCAGGCAGTTTTCATCATGCCCCATCATCACATCAGCCGCCATAATCGCCGTTTTGATATGCTCCTCAATGGGGTTGGTAATGGCCGAAGTCAGCCCCGCCGACATCGCCATTGCCAAAAAGGTCCCATTGAGCGGCCCCCGATTTGGCAAACCAAACGACACATTGCTGGCTCCGCAGCACGTATTCACCCCCAGCTCCGTCAGACAGCGGTGAACAATGCTAAAAACCTGCTTGCCAGCGTAACGCAACGCCCCAATCGGCATCACGAGCGGGTCAATCAGCACATCCTCACGCGGAATGCCGTAGTCCATTGCTCGCTCCACAATCTTTTTTGCCACCGCAAAGCGCACGTCGGGGTCTTCCGAAATTCCCGTTTCGTCGTTGGAAATGCCAATGACGGCGCAGCCATATTTTTTGACCAGCGGCAGTACCACTTCCAGCCGTTCCTCTTCACCCGTCACCGAGTTGAGCAATGCTTTCCCTTCATACGCCGCCAACCCACGCTCCAGTGCTTCCACAATGGATGAGTCAATCGAAAGTGGCACGTCGGTGACGGATTGTACCAGCCGAATGGCCTCAGCTAAAATGGCGGGTTCGTCGGCCAGCGGAATCCCGGCGTTCACGTCCAGCATGTGGGCGCCGGCCTGCACCTGGGCAATGGCATCGTTGACAACGCGCTCATAATTTCCGGCGGCCATTTCCCGCGCCAGCAGCTTGCGCCCGGTGGGGTTGATACGCTCGCCAATGATGGTAAACGGCCGTTCTGGCCCAATAATCACCGTCTTCGTCCTGGAACTAATAATCGTTTCCGGCATGGTTACTTGCTCCTCTTCTGCCAAACTGACGGCGTTGGAACCTCCAAAGTCGCCGCATAATCCTCAAATGACGCTTCAATGGCGGGTGGCGCAAACGCCAGCTTGTCCATTGGTGGCTTGTTGACCTTAAACGGCCGTGGCAGCAGCCCCGTCTCCGCCACAATTTCCGCCACCGCCTCCTCCTGCCGGTACGCCATAATGTGGACACCCGCCACACCTTCAATTTCGCGCACCTGCTGAATCATCTCCACGCAAATCTTCTTTCCCTCAGCCTGTTTTTGTGCCTTGGGCGTTTTTGCCAGGCGGTCAATAATCGCATCAGGAATATGTACCCCCGGTACATTCGACCGCATAAACTCCGCCGCCTTGTCTGACCGCAGCGGCCCAACCCCCACCAAAATAAACACCTTCTCATGCAGCCCCATGTCCCGCACTCGTTCCATGTAGCTTTTTAGCCGTGGGATGTCAAAGCAATATTGCGTTTGGATAAAATCAGCCCCAGCCTCCACCTTCTTCGCCAGCCGCAGCGGTCGCCAATCATAAGGCGGCACAAATGGGTTAGCGGCGGCACCCAAAAACACCTTGGGCGGCACTGTCAGCTTGCGTCCACTCAGGAACACTCCCTCGTCACGCATAATTTTGGCCGTCCGCAGCAGTTGGGTCGAGTCAAAATCAAATACTCGTTTTGCTTGCGGCTGGTCGCCGGCCGTCACATCATCCCCCGTCAAGCACAGAATGTTCATCACCCCCATTGCCGCCCCACCCAAAATGTCCCCCTGGATGGCAATACGGTTGCGGTCGCGGCACGATATTTGCATCACCACCGCATAATCGAGCCGCGTTAGCAGCGAACAAATGGCAACGCTGGACATATGACAATGCGCCCCAGAGCCGTCGGTGGCGTTGATGGCATCACACACATCGGTCAAAATTCCCGCCGCCTTGTACACCTCTTCCGGGTCAGCACTATCAGGTGGGTTTAGCTCGGCCGTGACTGCAAAATGCCCTGCCCGCAGCACCCGCTCCAGCCGCCCCGGTGATTTAAACTCCTCTCGGTTCATCCCTTTCATCCATTAAACCTGCGAGGTCTTAAAGAACGTATACTAAACAAGATAGATTGTCATTCCCGCGAAAGCGGGAATCTACAGTGGATTCCCGCTTTTGCGGGAATGACATTACACAAGTTAAATCATTCCTGTTCTTAAAGGCCTTGCCAGTTTGACTGCTTGAAAATATACAAATGATATATCAGAGACAGGCAATAAAAAAATCACCCCGATTGCTTTGGATAAGCACCGTTGGGAATGACAGCGATATTGCTTAGGCCGACCCACGCCTTTGGCACCTCTTTGTCTACACCCGTCAGCATGTTGACCCAGGCAGATTTGCCCTCAAGCTGGCGGTTGACAGGAGGGTTAATGTGCATCATTTCTTCGCCATAGTGTGCCATTTGGGTGGAGCGTTCAAATGCCTGTACCCAAACGCACGGTTTGTCGGGAAAGACTTCGCAGTTGCCGTTGGCGCGAACGCCACCGCAGGGGCCGTTGCGTAAATTTTTGGGGCAGGTCATGGGGCAGGTCATGCCGGTGGAGTGCAGCACGCATTGCCCGCACATGCGGCAGTCGAAAACGGCTTTTTTGGTCCACTCTTCCGGTTTTCGCAGCCAGCGGTCTACTTTTTCATACCCAATCCGCGCAATAACGGGGTCAAGCCGTTCTACCATGCTGTGGGTAGAGCTATATGCTTGTTCCAGCAGGCGCGGATGGTTTTGCAACCATCGTCCAATCCCCATAAGATTTTGGTCAGGCGTTAACGGCCGTTAACGCCTGCATAAACATTTATCTACCCACGGCGACGACGACGGCTTCGCCGACCATCATCACTGTCTTCATCAGCCCCATTGTCTTTAACCTTGTTAAGCTTTTCAAAATAGGCCAACGACTCTGCCATTGCCGCAATGTGGGCCGGCGAACTGCCGCAGCAGCCACCAATCAGCTTTGCCCCCAGCCGATGCACCAGGCTGGCATAACCCGCCATCACATATGGCGTGCCATCATAGCTCAGTTCATCGTTTACCCACTTGGGAATCCCGGCGTTGGATTTCGCAATCAGCACCGTTTCAGAGTCCAACGCCTGCATTGCCTCAATCACGCCAATGATTTCCGCCAGCCCGTTGCCGCAGTTGGCACCAATAGCGGCCAGCCCAAGCTCGTTTAACTCGGTCAGGGCTTGTTGGGGCGTAACGCCCATCATGGTGTTGCCGTGGGTATCAAAGCTCATCGTGGCGGCAATGGGCAAGTCCGACACCTGCCGCGCCCCGGCAACGGCCGCTTTTACCTCGTTCAGGTCGCTCATCGTTTCCACCCACAGCACATCCACGCCGCCATCGGCCAACCCACGCGCCTGCTCCGCAAAAGCGGCCGTTGCGTCCTCAAACGACATGTTCCCCATGGGGATGAGCAGTTCACCCGTTGGCCCCATTGAGCCAGCCACCAATACCGGATGATCCGCCTCAGCCGCCGCCGCCCGCCCAATTTGGGCCGCCGCCTTGTTCAGTTCATACACGCGGTCTTGCAAATTGTGCAGCTTAAGCCGGAAGGCAGAGCCGCCAAAGGTGTTGGTTAAAATAACTTGCGACCCGGCTTCAATGTAGGCGCGATGCACCTTTTGGATGCGATCAGGGTGGCTAACGTTCCATTCTTCTGGCGGCGCACCTGATTCTAGCCCCATGCCAAACAACATGGTACCCATGGCGCCATCCAGTAGCAGGTAGCCGTTTTCCGCAAGAAGTTGTTGTAAGCGATTCATTGTCTGTATCAAACCTCTGTTTACATAAATTGATCCAAGTCCATTCTTGAACCAATTGACATTATAACAGTTTCGTCCGGTTTGACTTGGCACTGAAAGAAGTTCAACTTCTGTCAGAAGTTGAACTTCTTGTATGCTGTCTAGGCTCTAGCCTTGGCTCGCTTGATTTGCATAAATTTCTTGGCTGTTTCTACGGCAACGGCGGCATCGCGGCAATAGGCGTCGGCTTCAATATCTTCGGCGAAGGCTTCGTTGAGCGGTGCGCCACCGACTAGCACGATGATGTCGTTGCGAATGCCTTTGTCCTTGAGAGCTTTGATGACGACGCGCATGTAGGGCATGGTGGTGGTGAGCAGGGCGCTCATGCCGAGGATGTCGGGGTTGTATTCGTCAATAGCACCTAAATATTTATCTACGTCGTTGTTGATGCCAAGGTCAATGACCTGGAAGCCAGCCCCTTCCATCATCATGCCGACAAGGTTTTTGCCAATGTCGTGGATGTCGCCCTTGACGGTGCCAATGACCATGGTGCCAATTTGCTCGGCACCGGTTTCGGCCAATAACGGCCGTAAAATTGCCATCCCCGCCTTCATCGCCTTGGCCGCCATCAACACTTCTGGCACGAACAAAATGCCGTCGCGGAAATCCACGCCCACAATGTCCATGCCCGCCACCAGCCCCTTGGTCAAAACGTCGTAGGGGGTCATGTGGCGTGACAGCAGTTCATGCACTTCGGCCTCAATCTCTTCGGCGTAGCCGTCGTAGAGATCTTCCATCATCAGCTCCAGAATTTCCTCAATGGACATCTCTTCGAGGACAATTTCTTCTTCGTTATCGCTCATTTCCTGTCTCCTGTAAAAATGGGACGCAGATTTACCTGATACACCTGATTGTTCTGATCAGTTTAATCAGTAAAATCTTCGTCCCGTTTCTTTCATTTGTTAACCGCGCACACGCCGCCGCCGCTGGCGGTCGGGACGATTGGCAACGGCCGTTTGTTCTGGCAAAATCCCCTCCAAATGGGGGAACGTATCGCTGGCGTGGGGCAGGTGGATGGCTCCCACAAACTCATTTTGAAAGTCAGGATCAACGGCCGTTTCCACATACGTCACCCAGCGCGAAATAGCCACCGCCTCCTGCCGCTTCTCCCGGTTCAACAACGCAATCCGCGCCCCATCCCCAGCCGCATTCCCCACCGCCACCACCTTTTCCAGGTCACAGTCGGGAATCAGCCCCAAAATCATGGCGTACTTGGTATCAATGTAGCTGCCAAACGCCCCCGCCAGCACAATTTTGTCCACTGTGCTAATGCCAGCGCGGTTCATCAACAACTTTGCCCCGGCATACAGCGCCGCCTTGGCAAGCTGGATGTTGCGAACATCGTCCTGCGTCACCACAATTGGCTCGCCAGTGGTGGTTTGCTCCCCGGTCGCCAAAATGTATTCGCCGCGCCGGCCGTTCCACTGGATGCGGTCATGAACAAGGGTGTCATCAAAACGGCCGTCGGGCGGCAAAATCCCCGCCAGAAACAGCTCTGCCACCACCTCAATGATACCCGACCCGCAAATCCCCGCCGCCAAATGTTTCGGCTGCTCCTCCAGCGGCACATCCAGCCCAATTTGCCATTCGTCTGACCACCGCTCCTCGCCAATGACGCGAAAGCGTGCTTCCTTTGTCTCAGGGTCAATTCGCACCCGCTCAATCGCCCCCGGCGCGGCACGCATCCCAAAGGTAATTTGCGCCCCTTCAAAGGCTGGCCCGGTCGGGCTGGAAGCACTGTACATCCACGCCTTGTTGCCCAGCACAATTTCCGCATTGGTGCCAACATCCACCAGCAAAACCGTTTCGCTCTGTCGGTATGGCTCCTCGGCAATCAGCGCGGCCACATTGTCGGCACCCACATGCCCCGCTTCGGCCGGCAGCACATGAACATTGGCCCCTGGATGCAGCCGCAACCCCAGCTCCCGCGCCTTCACATCCACCGCGTCACGGGTTGCCAGGGCAAAGGGCGCACCCCCCAACTCTACCGGGTCAATCCCCAGCAAAATGTGGGCCATGGTGGTATTGCCCACAAATACAGCATCATGGATTTGGCGCGGCTGAATGTTGGCCTCCCGTGCCGCCGAGGCGGCCAGTCGGTTCAGCGCATCAATAATCGCCTTGTGCATCTTCTCCAGCCCTGTGGTAGGGTGCATCATGGCGTAGGAGACACGGCTCATCAAATCTTCGCCATATGTGACTTGGGGGTTCATGATGGATTCGGTTGCCAGTACTTCACCCGTTCGCAGGTCGCACAAGTAGCCAGCAACGGTGGTAGAGCCAATATCTACGGCCAGCCCGTAAATCCCATCTTCAAAGCCTGGATCCACGTCAATCACCTCGCGCTCTTGCCACAGGGTCACAGTGACAGCCCAGCCGCCATCGCGCAGCGCAGCCTGCAGCTTTTGCAGCACGCGCAAATCAATGGTCAGGTTTTGTAGCTGCCACTGGGCAGCCAACGCCTCCTGTAGCCGTCCCCAGTCGCCACGATGTTCACCCAGTTCAGCTTTGTCCACCTCGACATACACCTTACGGATGGCGGGGTTGACATCAATGACGCGATTGGTGGCAGATTTGCGAATGACCTGCTTTTGCCCACGGCTTTCTTCGGGGACAAACAGGAGAATGTCTCCCTCGATCACGGCTTGGCAGGAGAGGCGCATGTCGGGGCTTTTGAGCTTTTGCAGGAAGTTGACTTCGGCTTCGCTGGCAGTGGAGAGGTTTTGCGCGTCGGAAACAATGCCGTGTTTGGGGAAGTTGCCTTCTTCCACGCAGATGCGGCATTTTTGGCAGGTCATGCGGCCGCCACAAATGGATTCAATTTGCACTCCAAGCTGGCGGGATGCTTCCAGCACGGTGGTTCCGGCTTCGATTTGCCCCCGCCGGCCGGATGGCATGAAAATGACATGATGGGTGCGGGGCATACTTTGATTCTCGTTCATGAATTGTTGTTACGATGACCATTCCAGCCTACGCTGGAGCAGCCAAAAGACCTGCCGCTAAACAGGGTGGGATTCTAGCATGGTTTTAAGAGGTCGCTATGTACTTAGTAACCAGGTTTCGTCCTGATTACTGGTGACTGATGACCGATTACTGTTCCTCTTTCAGCATGGCGGCGGTGGCACGCCAGTTGATGGGTTTGTGCTGTGTGTCAAGTTGGGCAATAACGGCCGTTACCACCTCTTCCGGCGTCCCATCCATCTCACCTCCCGGTTCCCAGTGAAACCCCTCAATATAGGCATCGGAGCCAACCAGCCCAGCGGACATGGCCGCATTGTCAATGGCAATCTGAAATCTCTCCGGCAGTTCCCGGCTCACCCGATCCCGCCGTCCACCGGCACGCACCTGAATGGGGATGTCGTGCCAATACATAATCTGATATACTGTCAAAATCTTGTCCTCACGGTGTCAAAATGATTGGCTTAATTATCACTCAATTTTGTGGGGGAACAAACGGCCGTTTTCCCCCCTGCACTTTTCGTCAGCTTGCCAACAATTTGTTATCATTACCCCCATTAACAGGTAAGCTGAGAGGAGAAGCGACACCATGCAAACCTTAGCCAAAATATCCCGGGCTATTGACCGATTTTCCGAAGCACTAGGCGCACTTGCCGTTTACGTTGTCATCATCACCGTCGCCATAGGTTTCCTTAACGTTGTTTTACGCTACGCTGGGCGCTTTACCGGCACTCAACTCACTTCCAACCGATTCATAGAGACCCAATGGTACCTCTACTCCCTAATCTTCTTTTTTGGCTTCGCCTACATCCTCAAAAATAGCATTAATGTCCGGGTAGATTTCTGGTTTGCCAACCAATCCAAAAAACTCCAGGCAACCATTGATCTCATCGGTCACTTCATCGCCCTCATCCCCTTCTGCATCATCGGCCTGTGGGTCACTTACAGCCCAGTCCTGCGTTCATGGGGGCTGCTAAACGATGGCACCTGGGGGCAGTGGGAAATGTCACCCGACCCCGACGGCTGGCCTCGCGCCCCCATCAAAAGCATGATTCTTGTCGCCTTTATCACACTGCTGCTCCAGGCATTTTCCGAAGTCATCAAGCTGGTTGCCATTCTGCAAGACAAGGAAACGTTGGTAGAAGTTGCCAAGCAAGACGCGCCAATACGCATCGAGTAACCTGAACCCTGCTTAATCACCACACAAGAGGAGAACGTTATTATGGGATTTGAATGGATAGCCATCGTCATGTTTGTGCTATTTTTGTTCCTCATCCTCAGTGGCTATCCGGTTGCCTTTTCCTTCGCCGGAACCGCCATCGTTTTTGGAGGAATAGGGCTTGCCCTCGGTGCCTTCGACATCAACCTGCTCAAGCTCTTGCCAAACCGCTGGTTTGGCTCCATGTCCGACTTTACCCTGCTTGCCATTCCCTTTTTCGTTTTTATGGGGGCCGTCTTTGAAAAATCGGGGCTGGCAGAGCGACTATTAACCACCATCGGTTTGCTCATGGGCCCGCTGCGGGGCGGGCTGGCTTTGGCTGTGGTATTGGTTGGCACATTGCTTGCCGCCGCCACAGGGGTTGTGGCTGCCACCGTTATCGTCATGGGGTTGCTTTCACTGCCCGTCATGATTCGCTATGGCTACAACCACCAGTTGGCAACCGGCATCATTACCGCCTCCGGGACAATGGCACAGTTGCTTCCTCCCAGCCTTGTTTTAGTGGTTTTAAGCGATCAGGTCGGCATTTCCGTTGGCGATCTTTTCCTCGGTGCGCTGTTTCCAGGTTTAATCTTGTCCGGCTTATATGCCTTGTATGTCGTCTACGTTGCCATTCGCCGCCCCGAAGACGCACCGGCATTGCCACCAGAAGCCCGAACGTTACATGGCGTAGCTTTGGCGCGGGAATCACTGGTAGCGGTTGTGCCACCGCTACTGCTCATTTTCTCGGTGCTGGGCAGTATCTTTTTTGGCATTGCCACCCCCACCGAAGCGGGGGCCGTCGGTGCGGCTGGTGCCATTGTGCTGGCGGCGCTTAACCGGAATTTGAGCTGGAAGTTGTTTACAGACTCGGCCCGGTCAACCGCCAACATTACGGCTTTGGTGTTGATGATTTTGTTTTGCTCTACCTTCTTCTCGCTGGTTTTTGACGGGCTGGGTGGGCAGCGTTACGCAACAGAGCTACTTACTGGCTTACCCGGCGACCGCTGGACGTTTATTATTGTAGCGAATATTGCCGTTTTCCTGCTGGGGATTAATCTGGAATTTTTGGAAATTAGCTTTATTGCCATGCCCATTTTTGTGCCGGCCGCCACGTTACTTGGCATTGATTTGGTCTGGTTTAGCGTGATGATGGCAATTAACCTGAACATGGCGTTTATTTCGCCGCCCGTTGGTTTCTCGCTGTTTTATCTACAAAGCGTGGCTCCCCCGGAGGTGGAGACGCTGGATATTCACAAGGGAGCCTTACCGTTTATGGTTTTGCAGGGTATTGCGCTTGTCATTGTGATGTTTTTCCCACAAACTGTTTTGTGGCTGGTAAATGCAGCTTCGTAAGAAATAAAAAAGCCCCCGAATCCGGGGGCTTTTTTATTTCTGTTTCTGTATTTAGGAACGAGAATTAAATAAATTACGCAAGAAGTTCAACTTCTTTTAAGAAGTTGAACTTCTAAGTGGGCAAGTTATTTAATTTCCATTCCTTAACGGTTGGAAGTGTAATTGAGGAAGGCAAGTTCGCCCAAGCCGTGCCAAGGTTGAACAGTATCGCGGAATTTCTTCCACTCAGCAAAGATTGCTTTAAAGTCGCCATCTGCGGCCGAAAATTCGTCATACAGCTCAAAAGAGGCACCTTCGGAAGCGGCCATAACGTCGTCAGGAAACGGCCGTAATTCAATGTCCGACTCCAACAGCGTTGCCAATGCCGCCGGGTTCTTGGCATCGTAACGCGCCATCATCATGGTGTTAGCCTCATGAGCGGCCGTTTTCACGATTTCCTGATAAACTTGCGGCAGTTGATTCCACTGATCCAGGTTGATTTGTACTTCGAGTGACGGACCCGGTTCCCACCAGCCAGGATAGTAGTAATACTTTGTCACTTTCTGGAAGCCCAACTTTTCATCGTCATACGGCCCAACCCACTCAGCCGCATCAACGGCACCCGTTTGCAGTGCCTGGAAGATTTCGCCGCCGGGGATAACCTGAACCGTGACACCTAACTTCGCCATAACCTGCCCACCCAACCCGGGAATACGCATTTTTAAACCGGTCAGATCGGCGACAGAGTTGATCTCTTTGTTGAACCAGCCACCCATTTGCACGCCCGTGTTGCCAGCCGGAAACTGAATGGTGTTGAATTTTTCGGCATAATACTCTTGCAGCATCGCCAGGCCACCACCTTCAAAGAGCCAGGCATTTTGCTGCCGGGCCGTCAGGCCAAAGGGCAGCGCGGTGCCGAAAGCGGTGACAGGGCTTTTGCCAACGTAGTAGTAGGAAGCAGTATGACCAATTGGCACTGCACCTTCTTCCACAACATTCAGCACTTCTGTTCCGGGGGCCAATTCACCACCAGCGCGGGGGGTAATTTTGAAGCGTCCCTCAGTCATGGCAGCAACGCGCTCGGCAAATACTTGGGCACCACCAAAGATGGTATCCAGAGCGACGGGCCAACTGGTTGCCATTTGCCAGTCTAGTTCAGGCAGCGCGGAATCTTGTTGGACTTCTTCAGCCAGCTCTTCGGCGGGCATTACCTCAGCTTGAGGGGCTGCATTGGTTTCGGTTTCGGCCGGCGCAGCCGCCTCATTCCCACCACAGCCGACAACACCCAGGGTAGCGCTACCGATCATGCCAGCAGCAGCCATCTTTAAAAATTCTCTTCGTTCCATTTGCCATTCTCCTGTCTTCTGATGGATACAAGCAACAATAAAAAGTGAGTCCGTTGAAGTCATTGTGGACTTGTGCAATATTGTAAACTGAATTACACATTTGCACAAAGTTCTGGTTCTTTGGAATCTTACGGGGTTGACGGAACAAATTGTAGTGGCGAGGCATGCCTCGCCACTACAATTTAGGGCGGCTCCACAACTTCTTGAAGAACCAAGGTTCTATCAGAAATGGGTGGAGCAAAAAGTTGTGGAACAAAGAGGCGAACAGAAAAAACGACTTACAGCCCACCCAGGCCACTGCTGATGCAAATGGCGAGGAGCAATACCAGCAGATAGAGGTTAGAGGCCAGGAACATGCCGCGAGCATTGGCCGGAGCTGGGTCTTTGATGAGCTTGATGTTACGCCAAACAAGATCGGCGGTAAGCAGGCTGACGGGAATGATGTAGAGCCAGCCGAGGGAGGGGAGCAAGCCTAATAGCAAGCCGCCAAGGCTGGCAGGCAGCGTGTGGGACAGTACCCACCATGCCGCCTGGCGCGGGGTGGTTTTGGCGGGCAGCATGGGTACATCTGCTTTTTGGTAGTCGTCGCGGTAGAGCAGTGCCAAACTCCAAAAGTGAAAGGGTGTCCACAGGAAAAGAATGGCCGCCAGCACCAAGGCTCCGGGATGGTTCCACATTCCGGCGGCGGCACTGCCGCTGAGGACGGCGGCACTGCCGGCCGCCCCGCCAATGACGATGTTGAGCAGGGTGCGCGGCTTGAGCCAAATGGTATAGATGCCGACGTAGATAATGGCACCCAGTAGCAGGAAAAAGGTGAGCGCCGGGTTGAAGGGCAGCACGGCCAGGGAGGGCAGCAGGATAAGCAGCGCGGCCACGGGTGGCACCCAGCGCGGGTTGGCGATGCTCCCGGTGACCAACGGCCGTTTTCGCGTTCTGCCCATCGCCCCATCCGAATCCCGCTCCCAATATTGATTGAGTGCCGAAGCCCCAGCAGCCGCCATGCCGCCTGTGACCCATGTCAGCAGCAGCACCCCGGCACCCGGCCAGCCGCCGGCCGCCAAAAAGGCACCTCCGGTGGCCGCTACGAGCAGCAAAAAGACGATGCGGAGCTTGAACAAGACAACGCCCTGGTGCAGCAAGGTGCGCCAATGGGGCTGGCTGATTTCAGTGAGGGTGGGTTGGGATAAACGGCCGTTTGTCTTTAAAGACATCTTTCCTCCAAAGCGAATTCGTCCATGCAGGCTACATTGTAACAATGTTCACAAAGAAAACAACTGCATGACAGCCCTTGCGAAGGCGGGAAAACCAGTTTAAGCTACCCAGCATAATGAAGCGACTCAACCGATATTTGCTAGAGCCAATCAGCACCTTAACCCACTTGGCGGCGGCCGTGGCGGCCATCGTTGTGTTGATCCCGCTGCTGCATCGGGCCACCCACGATTTGCCCAAATGGGTGTCCTTGCTCGTTTTTGGCCTCAGCATGGTCATTCTTTATCTCAGCAGCGCCCTGCTGCACGGGCTAAAGGTGTCGCCGGAGTGGCGCATGTGGCTCAACCGCGTGGATCACATGGCGATTTTCCTGCTTATTGCCGGAACCTACACCCCCATTGTCTACAACCTCTTCCCTACCGCCTGGCGCTGGCTGGTGCTGCTGCCCGTTTGGCTGGTAGCCCTGGCGGGCATGGGGTTCAAACTGCTGCACCACCGCATTCACGGTTTTTACAACACTGCCATCTATCTCGTTTTGGGGTGGGGCAGCGTGCTGCCGTTCTGGATGGCAACCAACCTGTTTACGACTATTCCCCACCGCGATTTTGCTCTGCTGCTGTTGGGTGGCCTCATTTACACCGTTGGCTTTTTTGTTTACTATTTCCAGTGGCCGGATCCGTGGCCGGAATGGTTTGGGCATCACGAAATCTGGCACTTGTTTGTGATGGGCGGCAGCGTGTGCCACTACCTGTTTATGTTTTGGGTAGTGGTGCCGTTTGAACGGCAAACGGCCGTTTTGCTGCCCGTCCTGTAAAAGCGATTAGAGATTGGCGATTGGCGATTGATGAAGGTTTATCAATCGCCAATCGCCAATCCCCAATCTCCCATTTGAGGAGAATCTTCTTGACACTCATTCACCCCCTCGACCCCATTTTTCGCCCGCAAAGCGTGGCCGTTATTGGTGCCAGCGAGCAGCCCGGCAGCGTTGGGCGCATGTTGATGTGGAACCTGATTAGCAACGCTTTTGGCGGCACCATCTACCCCGTCAACCCCAAGCGCAAAAGCGTGCTGGGCGTTCGCGCCTATGCCACCATTGCCGCCGTGCCGGACAAGGTGGATTTAGCGGTTATTTTGACTCCGGCGGCCACCGTGCCAGACGTGGTGGACGAATGTGCGGCGGCCGGGGTGAAGGGGGTGATTGTCATTTCGGCCGGCTTCCGCGAGGTGGGGACGGCGGGGGTGGCCCTGGAGCAGCGGGTGCTGACGGCGGCGCGGCGCGGCAACATTCGCCTCATCGGCCCCAACTGCCTGGGGGTGATGAACCCGGCGACAGGGCTAAACGCCACCATTGCCAGCCAGACGGCGCGGCGCGGCAGCGTGGGGTTTGTTAGCCAAAGCGGGGCCTTGTGCAGCTCCATTCTGGATTGGAGCCTGCGTGAAAACGTGGGTTTTAGTGCCTTTGTCTCGATTGGCAACATGATTGACGTGGATTGGGGGGATTTGATCCAATATTTGGGCAACGATTCCAGCACCAAAAGCATTGTCATGTACATGGAATCCATTGGCAACCCACGCTCGTTTTTGTCGGCGGCGCGGGAGGTGGCGTTGACCAAGCCGATTATTGTGATCAAGCCGGGGCGCAGCGAGGCGGCGGCGCGGGCGGTGGTGTCCCACACCGGGGCGCTGGTGGGCAGCGATGAGGTGCTGGCGGCGGCACTGCGGCGGGTGGGGGTGATGCGCGTCAACAGCATCGAAGATTTGTTTAACATGGCTGAGGTGCTGGCGAAGCAGCCGCGCCCGGTGGGGTCAAATTTGACCATTGTGACCAATGCCGGGGGGCCGGGGGCGTTGGCAACCGATGCCCTGGTGACGGCCGGGGGGAGCATGGCGACGCTGACGGAAGAGACAAAAGCGGCACTGGACAAATTGCTGCCGCGCCACTGGAGCCACGGCAACCCGATTGACATTGTGGGCAATGCCGACCCGACCCGTTTTGTGGAGACGGTGAAGCTGGCGAAACAGGATGAGAACAGCCATGGGGTGCTGGTGATTTTGTCGCCCCAGCCACAAACCAATGCCACGGAGACGGCGCGGGCGTTAACGGCCGTTTATGGCAAACGCTCGGCCGCCTTCCGCTTTGGCAAGCCGGTGCTGGCAAGCTGGATTGGCGGCGAGGAAGTGGCCGAGGGGAAGCGCATTCTAAACGAGGGCAACATCCCCACTTTTGACTTTCCCGACACTGCTGTGCGGATTTTTACCTATATGTGGCGGTTTCATCGGCGGCTGCAAAGTTTGTATGAAACGCCAACGCTGCCCGCCTGGACAGCGGAAGATGAATCGCGTCATGAAAAGGCGGCGCAGCTCATCAACGACATTCGGCAAACGGGGCGGACGCTGCTGACGGAGTATGAGTCGAAGCAGGTTTTGGCGGCGTATGGGATTCCGACGGTGCCGACGCTGGTGGCAGAAACGGCGGAAACGGCCGTTTCCCGCGCCGAAGAGATTGGCTACCCCGTTGTCCTCAAGCTCAACTCCCAAACCATCACCCACAAATCCGACGTGGGCGGCGTGCGGCTTGATTTGGCAACCGCCGACGAAGTGTTCCACGCCTTTGAGATGATGCAGCAGAGCGTGACGGCCAAACACAGCCCTGCCGACTTCCTGGGGGTGACGGTGCAGCCGATGTTTAATCTGAAGGAGGGGTTTGAGCTGATTGTGGGCAGCAGCCCCGATGCTCGCTTTGGCCCGGTGCTGCTTTTTGGCTCTGGTGGTTCGCTGGTGGAGGTGTATAAGGACCGGGCGCTGGGGCTGCCGCCGCTGACGACAACGCTGGCGCGGCGGATGATGGAGCGGACGCTGATTTATGGGGCGTTGCATGGGGTGCGGGGTCGGCCGGCGGTGGATTTAGCGGCACTGGAGACGCTGCTAGTGCGTTTTAGCCAGCTTGTGGTGGAGCAGCGCTGGATTAAGGAAATTGAGATTAATCCGCTGTTTGCCCTGGGCGACTCGCTGGCGGCACTGGATGCGCGGGTGGTGCTGTATGACCAAGGGGTGACGGAGGCGGAACTGCCTCGGCTGGCGATTCGGCCGTATCCTTCGCAATATGAACGGCCGTTTACCAACAAACACGGCCAAACCTTCCTCATCCGTCCCATCCGCCCCGAAGATGAACCCAAAATGGCCGAATTTCACGCCCACCTTTCCGAAGAAAGCGTTTACCTGCGCTACTTCCGCGTCTTCCCGCTGGCGCAGCGGGTAGACCACGACCGGCTGGCTCCCGTCGTTTTTGTAGATTATGACCGCACCATTGCCCTGGTGGTGGAGTGGCAAAACCCGGAAACGGGCGCAGTCGAGATTGTAGGGGCGGGGCGGCTGGCGCGGGGGGCGGTGCTGGAAGAAGCTGAGTTTGCCCTGCTGGTGCGCGACGATTTCCATGGGCACGGATTAGGCACGGAGATGTTGGCGCGGCTGCTAGAGTTCGGCCGGCAGGAAGGTATCAAACGGGTCATTGCCTACATGCTCCAAACCAACACCGGCATGATCAACGTCAGCAAGCGGCTCGGCTTCACCTTCAAAACTGAAGATGATGTGCTGAAGGCAGAGTTAGCACTTGCAACCGGTTAGTAGAGGAATGGTTGCTATGAAAGCAGAAATGCGTTTAATGATGCCTTTTCGAGGGGAGTTGGTGTTACCTGAACTGCTTCGGGGGAGTGATGTGGGGACGTTTACGGAGCAGACAATGTGGGAGCGGATTCCGGCAATTGCGCGGCGGGTGGTGGCGGAGAATGAGTTCGCGCCAGACATCAAGGCGCGGCTGCTGGCACTGGCTGATGAGATTCCGCAGGGAACAATACGGCCGTTTTTTCCCCCCGCCACGCCCTCAGCCATTCCTCCCGACTTTGACAACTGGCAAGCCTACGCTGCCCCCTACATTGGCGAAACGTGGCTCACCGTCCCCTGGTTTTTTGCCGAAACCTACTTTTTTCGCCGCGTGCTGGAAGCCACCGATTACTTTGCCAATGGCGCGGATCCGTATGCGTACCAAAAGCGGCGGGGGCTGGAAACGGCATTGGCAAGCTGGCACAAACGGCCGTTTCCCACCACCCTGCCCGATCTGCTCCTGCTTGACCTGTGGGGCAACCAAATGGATATGAGCCTGTGGCCGGTGGATGAAGCTGTGCGGCCAGGGCATGAAAACGAGGCGCAGTTGGCGCATTTGCTGGTGGATGACCGAACGGCAGTTTGTCACCACCTCCAATCCCAACCGCCCGGCCACATCATCTTGGTCAACGACAACGTAGGGGCGGAACTGCTGGCTGATTTGCTGCTGGCCGATTGGCTGTTGCGGGAAGAAACGGCCGTTTCCCTTACCTTCCACCTCAAACCCAACCCCACCTACGTCTCCGATGCCACCATTGCCGACGTGGAAACCACTATTGCTCGCTTGCGCCAGGAGCCACATTTGCCACTACAGCAGTTGGGCGAGCGATTGCAGAGGTGGTTGGCGGTGGGGCAACTGCGCCTGGCTATCCATTCCTTTTGGGTTTCGCCGCTGCCGTGGTGGCAAATGCCCCCTGAACTGGCCCACGAACTGGCGCAGGCGCGGCTGGTCATCAGCAAGGGGGATGCCAACTATCGCCGCCTGTTAGGCGACCGCCGCTGGCCGTACACCACCCCCTTTGCCGATGTTGTAGGCTATTTCCCTGCCCCGCTGCTGGCACTGCGCACTCTTAAATCGGAGCAAATGCTGGGTTTGTCGGCGGCGCGGCTGGCCGATTTGCAGGCCAACCACCCCGGCTGGCTGGTCAATGGCGAATGGGGTGTGGTGCAGTGGCGTGAATAAGGCGTTAAAAGTCGTTGTCCGACGGCCAAATTGGTACCCGCTTCTTAGCCGCCATTTCCTACCTTAGGACGGGGGAACTATAGAGAAACGGCCTCGTTTGCCCCATACTACACCCATCACACAACACCACGTCATTGCCCTCGCAGCAGGGCTGGTGGCAAAAATTCTGGTAGTGGGTGTCTTGTCTACCGCACAGTGGGGCAAACGGCCGTTATTTATCCCCAATTATTTTAATTATTCCTCCCGCCGTTTGCCCCACTGTGAGCCTGCACCGTTTGAAATATCCCCCCTGGTCTCATCACGGGTTCACACCCCCAACCGCCGAGACACCCGACAAGACCCCACTACCTTTCCAAAATCTCCCCCGACGACTACAATTGAGGCAAGTGGCACGTTTCAAGTGGCAAGTGGCTGTTGGCAAAGATCACTTGCTACCTGCGACTTGTTACCAAATTCCCCTATCCTTGCTTTAGAGGTGCCATGTTAACCAAGACCGCCTATCTGGCTTATGTTCAATGTACCAAAGCGTTTTGGCTGGATGCCCACCAGCCAGAACTTGCTGCGCCGCCTGACCCTGCCACCCAACGCCGCTTGCAGGCCGGTGGTGAAATTGACCGCCTGGCGCGGGCGCAATTTCCCGGCGGCGTGGGGATTGCCTATCGGCCGCACCCCACCGACATGGTGCCGCTGACGCAGCAGGCCCTGGCGGAGGGGGCAACGACGCTGTTTCAGGCGACCTTTGCGCCGGATGATTTGCTGGTGAAGGTGGATGTGTTGACACAAACGGCCGTTGGCTGGCACCTCATCGAAGTCAAATCCACCACCTCGGTCAAGGATGAACACCTGCCCGATCTGGCTTTTCAGCTTTACGCCGTGGAGCAGGCCGGGTTGCCGGTGGCGCAGGCCAGCATCATGCACCTCAACAAGGAATGCTGTTACCCTGACCTGGACAACTTGTTTACGCTGACCGACTGCACGGAAGCGGCGCGGGCGTTGCTGCCCCAGGTGGCTGAGCATGTGGTGGTGATGCGGCGACAAACGGCCGTTTCCACACCCCCGCCTACCTCCATCGGCCGCCACTGTACCCAGCCCTATGACTGCGCCTTTTACAACCACTGCTGGCACGGCGTGGATGGACTAACCATTCACGACATCCCCCGCCTGCACGCCAGCAAAACGGTGCAGCTACAGGCCGCCGGGGTACTTTACCTGGCCGACATCGCCCCTAATTTTCCCCTAACGGCAACCCAGCGTCACTTTGTTAACTTTATTGTGCAAGAAGAAATTGCCATTGATCGGGCGGCCATTCAGGCGGAATTGGCGCGGCTGGAATATCCGCTTTTCTTTTTTGATTTTGAAACCATTGATTATCCGGTGCCACGCTTCCCCGGCTGCCGGCCGTATCAGCAGGTGCCGTTTCAATATAGCTGCCATGTGCTGGAGGAAAACGGCCGTTTATCCCACCACGACTTTCTCCACACCGACAGCGACGACCCGCGCCCCGCCCTGGTTGAAGCCTTGCTGCAGCACATTGGCGAACGCGGCCATGTGGTCGCCTACCACATCCCGTTTGAACGCAGCGTGCTGCGCGGCCTGGCCGAAGCATTTCCCAATCATGCCAACCGGCTGAACGGTATTGCTAATCGGCTGTGGGATCAGCTCGATATTTTCAAAAAACATTACCGCCACCATCGCTTTGGCAAATCCAACTCGCTCAAATCGGTGCTGCCCGTTGTTACCCCCTTGCGCTATGACGAGCTGGACGTGCGTAACGGCACCCAGGCGCAGGTGGCGTGGGAGCAGGCCGTCGCGGCCGGCAATCCCAATGAAAAAGCGCAGCTTGTGCACAAGCTGCGCCAATATTGCCATTTGGATACGCTGGCGATGGTAGAAATTCACGCCCATTTACGCGGGCTGTAAAGTCAACTGGAGACAACACACAACTATGAACTCGACAATTCCGCCAACCATGATAGCCGCCGTACTGACTGGTCATGGTGGCTTCGACAAATTAGAGCTACGTCACGACTGGCCCGTACCTCAGCCCCAGCTGGGGGAACTGCTGATCAAGGTCACTGCCTGTGGCATCAACAACACCGACATCAATACCCGCATTGGCTGGTACAATGATGCCGTTTTGGGCGACACGACAAGCGGTGGTGCGGCAGGGTTTAGCACCGTTGGCGATGGCGCAGCAGGCGGTTGGGGCGACCAGGGCATTCACTTTCCCCGCGTCCAGGGAGCCGATATTGTGGGGGCGGTGGTGGCACTTGGGGAGGGGGTTGCTGGCGATTGGCTGGGGCAGCGGGTGCTGTCGGACAATTGGCTGCGCGATTGGGCGGAGCCAATGAACCGCGACAAGTGTGGTTATGTTGGTAGCGAGTGTGATGGTGGCTTTGCCCAATATGTGGTACTGCCCGTTACCAATGTGGGGCGCATCCAGTCAGATTGGTCTGATGCCGAGCTGGCAACGCTGAGTTGCTCCTACACAACGGCGGAAAATATGCTGGAGCGGGCGCGGGTTGCGGCTGAAGACACGGTTTTGGTAACGGGGGCATCGGGTGGCGTTGGCTCGGCTCTGATTCAACTGATCAAGCGGCGCGGTGCCAAAGTGGTTGCCTTGACCAGTGCCAGCAAAGCAGATTTGGTTAGGGCAATCGGTGCTGATGCCATTATTCGACGTGGCCTTGATGATTGGGTAACTGTTTTGCGGGATGTTTTAGGGGGGGATAAGGTAACGGCCGTTACTGATGTGGTTGGTCAACCTGTCTTCCACAAAGCCCTGCAAATATTGGCGCGGGGCGGGCGTTATGTAACCTCCGGGGCCATTGGCGGTAAAAAGGTTGACATTGACCTCAGCCACCTGTATTTATTCGACTGGGAGCTAATTGGTTCAACTGTGACCTGGCCGCATGTTTTCCCTAATCTGTTGCGTTATGTGGAGAACAATGAAATCAGACCTCTACTGGCGGCTACTTATCCACTGGAACAAATTCACGAAGCTCAAAAAGCGTTTCTGGCGAAAGAGCATGTCGGCAAGCTCGTTGTGCTGCCGCCGCAATAGAAGGGAGAGCCAAATGAGGGAGGAGATTAGGGGTCATCAATCCCCAATCTCCTCCCTCTGCTACTTATTTGTCATAACGCGCATCATTTGCCAATGGAGTCGCCAGCGTAATTGCGGTCATATTGTTGGCTGCCGCGTCATAGCTGTATGACGGATGGCTAATGCCGGTGACTGTCCAGGTGACGCTGCTGCTGCGCAGCGACTGCTTGCTGACGCTGCATTGGCCGTTGCTGTCGGTCAGACAGCTATCGCTGCCGTTTGCGCCGTTGCTCCAGCTACCGGCCACGGTGGCTCCGCTAACCGGCTGCCCATTGGCATCGGCTACAGTCATCGTGATCGAAGCGTCCCAACGGCCGTTACGGCTGCCGGGTGCCGCGCTGCCCGTCAGGTTGCTCACATGAACCGTGCCATCGTTGGGGACAGGGGTGTTGGTGGGGGTGGGCGGAACGGCCGTTGGCGCAATGGTGGTTGCCGTGGGCGGTGGCTGGCTGCCACATTCTCCAGCCATCTCCAGCTTCATCAAATCAGCGTACAAATTCCCCTTGCTGCCACTTTGATCAATAGTGACACGCGCCTGCGTTGTACCTGATGGGGCGGTGCGGCTGAGGGCGTAATTGGTATAGGCACCGTCCCGGTTCAACGATACCGAGGCACTGCCTACAACGCTGCCGCTGCCGTTGAGAAATTCCACGCTTAGGCTGATGGGCGATGGGTTGCCGGAGGCTTTGAACCAGCCGCTAATGGTATAGCTGCTGCCGGCCGTGGCAGGGGTGGTTTGGAAAAGGGAGGCGGGTCGCCGGCCGAGCATAACGGCGGCAGAACCATCGTAAGCATCGCTCACGGGGCTGGCGCTGCCACTGGTGTTCCAGCTATTGGTGCCGTCTTCAAAGCTGCCATTTTGCAACAAGTTGCAGCTTGGGGCAACGGCCGTTGCCGTGGGGGCCGGGGTGTTGGTGGCTGTCGGCACAGGGGTGTTGGTCGCCGTCGGAACAGGTGTATTGGTTGCTGTTGCCCCTGGGGTATTGGTGGCTGTGGGAACAGGGGTGTTGGTTGCCGTTGGCTGTGGCGTGGGTGATGCGGTGGCGGTGGGGGGAACGGCCGTTCCCGTGGGCAACACAAAGAGCGAGATAGATTCGGCCGGCAGATAGGCATTCAGCGTATTGCCGCTCACGTTCACATTGCCATCGCGCACAATGGCATTCAGGTTGGCGCTGCTGTAGCGGTATACCTCGGCCTGCCCGTTGCTGCTAAAGCTGTTGAGCGCAACGGGGGAGGTGACGGCACTCTTGGTTTTGTTGATGATGATCAACATTAACGCACCGTCGCTGCTGCGAACAGAGCCATAGATGGCAACCTTGCTTTGGTCGTTGCTGTTGGCGTAGATGCTGGTGTCACCAAAACGGCCGTTGTTGCCATCATAGTTTAGGTACATGCGGAACGCATACGCGCCTGGTAGGTTAGCCGCTGGCGGATCCCAAATCGTCGCCAGATCAACCCCTTCGCGGCCAAAAAGCCCCAGCACTTCGGCCTGCGTCAACGCCCCGTTGATATGCTCCAAACCGCCCCAGTTGTATTCCGAAATAGCCAGCTTCGTGCCGGGATAATAGCTGTCAATCCATTCCTGCATCCGAGGAATGAGGTAGACAGGTTCATTGATCCAGCTTTCATCCACATAGCTGTTGTCCCACAAGGCGCGGGTTGACCGCAGCCGCAGTTCCTGGGTGGCACTGCTGCCAGCTTGCTGGAGCGCCACGCCACTTTGCTGTGGGTAGTAATGAATATCCAAATAGTCAAGAATACGCACGCCATGAGCCTGCTCATATTGCTTCATCTGGTCAAGATACCAGGGTAGGAACGCCATGCCGCCGTGGGCATTGCGGTCTGGGGCACCCAGCCACCAATCCCCATCAGCCGCCGAATAAAAGTAGGCTGACCAGCCCCATACCACCGGGCCAAGCGTTTGGGCAGTTGGATCAGCCGCTTTCACGGCTGCACCATAACGGTAAGTCAAGTCACGAATTTCGTCATAGCTTACGGGTGCTGCGTGAACATCGCGGTGGGTGGCCGACCAGAGCATTGGCTCATTATCCAGGTTGTAATATTTCACGCCACCCTGGCTGGCCTTGCCATATTGGCTAATCAAATGCTGCATCCACGCTTGCACAAACGCCTCGTCAATGGCGATGCTGGTATCGGCAGGGTCGTTGCTCGTGATTTCACTGCCGTTGCTCTTAATCCCATTGCCACAGTCCGGCGCCCAGGGGTCGGTAGACTGCTGGCTGCCATATTTGCTGACGCTAAAGCCACAATCCTTGTTCCGGCTTTTGGGTGTCCAGCCAATCATGGGAATGGTCATCAGCGTTTCGCTGTTGGCCTGTTGGTTATCGGCCACAAAGCGGTCGCTGGATGTGCCGTAGGGCAGGGCGGACAGGTTGGCAACATCGTTGGCAATGTTTTCATAATACCAGTCGTGGGCGCGGTTGCTTACGTCAAGCTGCCAGTTGTAGCGGGTGGTGGCGTTACCGCCCCAGCGGGCCACAGGGAGTTGAAGCTCACGCGCCAAGGTGGTGTCGGGGAAGTTCATGCCGTAGATTTCGGGGCTGATGGGGTGCTGCCCTTCATTGGCATTAATAGTGAGGGTGGGGCCACTGCCAGGAACGCTGGTGGGTGCGGGGGTGGTGGTGGGGCTGCCGCTGTTGACCACGGCGATGCTGTCGAGGTAAAAGACGGGCTGGCTGCCGTTGTTGGGGTTTTGGAACACAAGCCCAAGCAAACTGCCGGGGCTGCCCAAGTTTGCCAGCGGGATTTCATACAGCACCCACTGGTTGGGTGATGCGGTAATGAAATAGTCGCCGCTCCAACCTTCGCTGCCGTTAACGGTTTTGACCAGAATGGATTGGTTGCCGCTGCTGCCGCCGTGGAGCCAAAAGCGGAGGGTGTCCAGGCCGCTGGTGCTCATGGGGCTGCTGGCGCGGAGGTAGAGGCCGGCCCAGGCGGCGGTGTATTGAACGGAGAGAGCGTTGGCTCCTTCCTTGACGGGATTGGTGTTGCTGAAGTTGAGCGTGCTGTCCCAAGACCAGTTTTGCCAGCCGCTGGTGAGGCTGTCAATATAGACGTTTTGGTCTGGGGCGGCACCCACAGATTGCATTTGGATTAAAAAGAAAAAAAGAATTAGGGTGGTTACGGCTCCAACCCACAGCCACCGACGGGTTTTGTTACGATATTGGTTTGTCATTGTCTTGCTCCTAGCGTTCTGTCATGTCCCTGGTTATGGCTAGTAACCATGAGGAAGTTTAGATAGTTAGGGGATATGCAACTATAGGCTCTTTTGGCTGGGTCAAGGGTCATGGCAAATTGGTAGGGGGTGGGTGGGGGGGAAAACGGCCGTTTCCAAGCCAATATTTAGACGCTGTTTAACCCGTTGAGAAAATTTTTAGATTACCCAAATACAGTCAACTTTGTTATGATAAATAGAGGAACGGCCACGGGAAAAATGCTTCCGTGACCGTTTTTATTATGAGAACAAGATGAGAGAAGCCGTTTTGAACTGTCATCTACTTAACAGAAATACGGCACGTAACACGATTTATGAGCGATGAATTACCACCTATAACCCCCAAAATGCTGCGGGAAGAGATTAGCACCCGGCGCACGTTTGCCATTATTTCCCACCCCGACGCGGGCAAAACGACCTTGACCGAAAAGCTGCTGCTGTATGGCAACGCCATTCACCTGGCGGGCAGCGTGCGGGCGCGGCGCAACCAGCGCAACGCCACCTCTGACTGGATGGCGATGGAGCGCGAGCGCGGCATTTCCATTACCTCCACCGTGCTACAGTTTCCCTACAAAGGGCGGATGATCAACCTGTTGGACACCCCCGGCCACGCCGACTTTTCCGAAGACACTTACCGCACGTTGATGGCGGCCGACAGTGCGGTGATGGTGCTGGATGCGGCGCGGGGTGTGGAGCCGCAAACGCGCAAGCTGTTTGAGGTGTGCCGCGACCGGGGGATTCCGATTTTTACCTTTGTCAACAAGATGGATCGGCCGGCCGAAGATCCCCTTGCCCTTCTTGATGAAATTGAAGAGGTGCTGGGTATGCAGCCCGTGCCGATGAATTGGCCGATTGGTGAGGGCAACAGCTTTCAAGGGGTGTTTGACCGGCGCAGCGAGCGCGTTTATTTATATGACCGCACCGTTCACAACCAGACGATTTCGCCGGAAACGATTACGACGCTTGATGACCCGCGCATTCAGGCGGGGTTGAGCAATTCACAGTTTGAGGAGCTGCAGACCAACATTATGCTGCTGGATGAGCTGGCGGCGTTTGATCTGGATGCGGTGCTGCGTGGCGAACAAACGGCCGTTTATTACGGCAGCGCCCTGACCAACTTTGGCGTACAGCTTTTCCTCGACGATTTTGTGGAATTTGCCCCCGGCCCCGATGCCTACCCCAGCGACATAGGCGACATTGACCCGTACCAGCCGGAATTTAGCGGCTTTGTCTTTAAGATTCAGGCCAACATGAACCCGCGCCACCGCGACAGCGTGGCCTTTTTGCGGATTTGCAGCGGCCGTTTTGAGCGCAACATTACCGTCAAGCATCCCCGTTCAGGCAAGGCGATCAAGCTGTCGCGCCCGTACAAATTTTTTGCCGAAAGCCGCGAGGTGGTGGATGAGGCGTATGCTGGCGACATCATTGGGCTGCCCGGCAGCCGCTACTTTGGCATTGGCGACACCATCAGCACGGGTAGCAACTTCAACTTTGCCCCCATTCCCCGCTTTCCAGCCGAGCATTTTGCCCGGTTGGTCAATCTGGACGTGAGCAAACAGAAGCAGTTCCAAAAAGGGCTGGAGCAGTTGACGACGGAAGGGGCGATGCAGGTGCTTTATGAGGCGGACGCGCAGCGGCGTGACCCAATTCTGGCGGTGGTGGGGGTGCTACAGTTTGAGGTGGTGGAGGCGCGGCTGCTGGATGAGTATGGGGTGATGACGCGGCGGGAGATGCTGCCGCACCAGCTTTCGCGCTGGGTGGAAGGGCCGGAAGCGCAAATTGAGCTGCTGCCGTGGCGCTATAGCATGATGAAAACGGTGGATGAAAACGGCCGTTTAGTCGCCCTCTTCTCCTCTCCCCATGAGCTAAACTTCTACGCTGAAAAGTATCCGGACATTACGTTTCGGGGGATTGCCTGATTTTGTAGGGAGTAGGGTGTGGAGAGTAAAGCACGCTCCACACCCTACTCCTTACTCCCCACGCTCCACACCCTCTTCTACTACCACCATCAACTGCCTTACCCCCATCTGCTCGCCTTCCCGCACCAAAATCTGCGTTACGGTGGCGGCAAAGGGGGCAGTGATGGCGTGTTCCATCTTCATCGCTTCCAGAACCAGCAGCGTTTGCCCAGCGACCACCGTTTCGCCCACGGCTACGGCCAGGCGGCGGATTAGGCCGGGCATGGGGGCGGTGATGTTGCCATCTGTGACTGAATCACGGCTGGCGGGTGGCTGCTGCAAGGTGTCGTGAAAAACGGCCGTTTCCTCCCCCCACTGCACCCACACCCCCCCATCCCCGGCAAACGCATAGGCCAGCACGTCGCGCAGCCCGTCCTGTTCAAAGCGCAGGGTATTGGCCGTTTGGTCGAGAGTGCGAAGATGGAAGGTGTCGCTGGCGGTTTGGATGTGGTAATCGGTGGCGGAAACGGCCGTTATCACCACCATCCTTTCCCCAAAACAGCAGCGAAACGGCCGACTTTGCCAATTTCCCAGCCCCCTGTCAGGCGGGTTTTGCAGATATAGCAACAGCCCGGCCAACGCCTCCAGCTGGGGCGATGGCGCACGGCGGGTGGCTGGCTGCCAGGTTTCTTCGATAAACCGGGTGGTGGCCTGCCCACTAGCAAAGGTGGGATGAACGGCCGTTTGCCGCAAAAAAGCACGGTTGGTTGTGACACCCAAAACGGCCGTTTTGCCCAACGCCCGCCACAGCCGCCGCCGCGCCTCCTCCCGCGTTTCCCCCCAGGCCACAATTTTTGCCAGCAGCGGATCATAAAACGGCGTGATTGCCAGCCCCGTTTGCAGCCCGTGATCCACCCGCACCCCGGCCCCTTCCGGCGGCTGCCACAGGTGCAGCGTGCCGGTGCTGGGCAAAAACTGGTTGTCGGGGTCTTCGGCATAGAGCCGCGCTTCAATGGCGTGGCCGTGCAGCCGAACCTGTGCCTGCGTCAGGGGCAATGGCTGCCCTTCCGCCACCAGCAGTTGCCACGCTACCAGATCCAGCCCCGTCACCATCTCCGTCACGGGATGTTCTACCTGCAAGCGGGTGTTCATTTCGATGAAGTAGAAGTTCCCGGCTTCGTCGAGCAGGAATTCAACCGTCCCGGCCCCGATGTAACCCACGGATTGGGCAGCAGAAACGGCCGTTTCCCCCATCCGCTGCCGCAGTTCCGCCGACACCGCCGGGCTGGGTGCTTCCTCAATCACCTTCTGGTGCCGCCGCTGAATCGAGCAATCCCGTTCCCCCAAATGGATAACGTGGCCGTGCTGGTCGGCAAAAATTTGCACCTCCACGTGGCGCGGGTTCACAATCGCCTTTTCCAGCAGCAGCTCGCCGGAGCCAAAAGCCTTGGCCGCTTCCGAACGCGCCGCCGCCAACGCCGCTGGCAAATCGGCCGGCTGTGCCACCAGCCGCATCCCGCGCCCGCCCCCCCCCGCCGCCGCCTTCACCATCACCGGATAGCCAATGGTTGCCGCTGCCGCCAGAAACGCCGCGTCTGTCTGCTCGGCTCCGTCATACCCCGGCACAATCGGCACGCCCGCCGCTGCCACCCGCTGCCGCGCTGCCGCTTTGTTGCCCATCACTGCCATTGTTTCCGGCGGTGGCCCCACCCACACCAGCCCGGCATCCAGCACCCGCCGGGCAAAGTCGCTGTTTTCCGACAAAAAGCCGTAGCCAGGGTGAATGGCATCGGCTCCCGCCTGTTTGGCCGCCGCCAGAATGCGTTCCCCGTTCAAATAGGACGCGCTTGCGTCAGCCGCACCCAGCCGCACCGCCTGGTCGGCCAGCGCCACGTGCGGCGCATCGGCATCGGCATCGGAAAAAACGGCCACCGTCTCATACCCCATTTTCTGCGCCGTGCGGATGATACGGACGGCAATTTCGCCACGATTGGCGATGAGTAGTTTATGTATTGCCATGTTTTTCGGTAATCGGTAATCGGTCAACCCAACTGATTACCGATCACCGATGCCAATTTAGAAGTTCAACTTCTTCTGAGAAGTTGAACTTCTGAACGGCGAAGTTGTTTTTAAGTAAGCCTTAAGTGTGACTCGGTGTTTGTGAATGTACCTTGACTTCACGATTGATTTTGTCGCTTAATTCGCTTTCCGCAACTTCCAGATCATAGCGAACTTGCAAGCGAAGCCAAACTGCAGCACTTGTGCCAAAATAACGAGCAAGGCGCATGGCAGTATCAACGGTGACTGAACGTTCGCCCTTGACAATCTGGCTAATACGAATCAGGGTAACGCCAATATCATGCGCCAAGCGATACTGGGTTAAACCAAGCGGTTTCATAAAATCTTCCAGCAGAATTTCGCCAGGGTGAATAGGTGATAAAGTTTTGTCCATCATAATTTCTTTCATCCGTGATAATCCACAATCTCAACGTCTTTCGCTTGGTTCCCGGACCATTTGAAGCAAATGCGCCATTGGTCATTGATGCGGATGCTATATTGTTCCGCCCTGTCCCCTTTTAATTTTTCCAGCCGATTTCCAGGAGGCGCAAGCAAATCTTGTAAATTTTCTGCGTCGTCCAGGAAAATCAACTTTCGGCGGGCGGTTCAATGTTCTTCGGTAATCGGTCCACCCGACTGATTACCGATTACTGATTACTGGTTTGCCCACTTCGGCTTCCGCTTTTCCAAAAACGCCGCCACTCCTTCGCGCCCTTCGTCGCTGAGCATTGCTTTGGCGAATTCATGGGCGGCGATGTCGAGGGTGGTGGAGAGGGGGTGGGAAACGGCCGTTTGTAAAATCCCCTTCGTAATCCCGTTCGCCTGCGCCCCACATTGCTCAATCTGGCGCAGCACCTCCTCCGCCTTCGCCTCTAATGTGGCACTGTCCGGCACGGCAAAATGAACCAGCCCCAGCTTCTCCGCCTCATCCCCCTTAAACCGCGCCGCCGTCAGCATCAGCCGCCGCGCCTGCGTCAGCCCAATGCGCTGCACCACAAACGCCGCAATCTGCGCCGGGGGAATCCCCAGCGACGTTTCGCTGAGGGAAAAGCGGGTGTCGGCCGTGGCAATGGCGATGTCACTGACGCACACCAGCCCAAAACCGCCGCCAATCGCCGCTCCCTCCACCAGCATCACCACCGTTTGCGGCAACTGGTTTAGCCGCGTCAGCAAACGGCCGATTTCCCGGTTCTCTGCCGCCACTTCCTCTGCTGTCAGTTGCCCCTGAAAAAGCTGTTGGAACTGTTTGATGTCTCCCCCAGCGCAGAACCAGCCCTCGGCTCCGCGTAAAACAAGGGTGCGGATAGTACGGTCTGGTTCGATGCGGTCGAGAACGGCCGTTAACTCCGTAATCATCTCCCCGCTCAATGCATTCCGCACCGCCGGCCGGTTCAGCGTCACCAGGCAGCGGGATTGCTGTTGTTCTACTAAGAGTGTGTTATATGTCATGACTTGAGATGAGAGATTGGTGATTGGAGATTGGAGATTGTGAACCTTCACCAATCACCAATCTCCCATCTCCAATTCCCCATGATTTACATCCTCGCCACCCCAAACGTGTTGGGAAATAACGGCCGTTTCTCCCCCTCGCGCACCGTCGCCAGCAAAAACGCCAGCACCTTCCGGCTGTCACGCGGGTCAATCAGGCCGTCATCCAGCAGCCAGCCAGAGGTAAAAAACGCATCCGACTGGCCGTTAAAATGGTCAATAATCTGCTGCTCCTGCGCCGCCAAAACCGCTGGCTCAATCGTTTGCCCGCGCCGCGCCGCACTCCCCTCCATCACCAGCCGCATCGTCATCGCCGCCTGTTCACCCCCCATCACCCCCGTCACCGCGTTCGGCCAGCTAAACAGGAAGCGCGGGTTATAGGCGCGGCCACACATGCCATAGTTCCCCGCTCCAAAGCTGGCGCCAATCATCAGCGTCAGGCGCGGCACGGTGGCGTTTGACACCGCCTGAATCATCTTTGATCCATGTTTAATCATCCCCCCCTGCTCATACGCCGTGCCAACCATGTAGCCCGTCGTGTTTTGCAAAAAGATCAGCGGCGTGTTGGATTGGCAGCAAAGCTGGATAAAGTGAGTGGCCTTGGTCGCGCCGTCGGGGTCAATGGGGCCGTTGTTGCCAATGAAGGCACACGCCATTCCGTGAATGTTGGCTTGCACACACACCGTCTGGCTGCCGTACCGGCTTTTGAACTCCAGCAGGTCGGAGCCATCTACCAGCCGGGCAATCACCTCTTTGACATCATACGGCTGCCGATAATCGAGCGGCACGATTCCGGCAATCTCGTCGGGATCGTAGCGGGGCGGGGCAAAGGTGGGGGGAAGGTTGCCCACCGTTTCCCAATTGAGTTTGGCAACGACTTCCCGCGCCAGCCGAATGCCGTCGCCATCGTTTTCGGCCAAATGTTCCACCAGCCCCGAAACGGTGGCGTGCATTTCCGCCCCGCCCAGCGCGTCGGCTTCGGCAATTTCGCCCGTGGCGGCACGCACCAGCGGTGGCCCGGCCAAAAACGCCTGCCCGCGTCCGCGCACCCCAATCACAATGTCGCTCATGCCGGGCATGTACGCTCCCCCAGCCGTTGACGATCCATGCAGCACGGTGATAACGGGGCAACCGGCCGCGCTGAGTTTGGCAAACTTTTGGAACAGCGCTCCACCCTGAATAAACAGTTGCACCCGGTATTCCAGCAAATTGGCTCCTGCGCTTTCCACCAAATGGATAAACGGCAGCTTGTTTTCCAGGGCAATGTCCTGGCAGCGCGTCATTTTGGCCCCGCCAATTTCGGTGATGGCTCCGGCGTTGATGCCGCTGTCAGTGGCGACAATCATGGCGCGAACGCCGCTGACAGAGCCGATGCCGGCAATGACCCCCGCGCCGGGGATGGAACGGTCGCGGTTGTCGCTGTCGCGCAAGTAACCGGCCATGTTGCCAATTTCCAGAAACGGCGTGCCGGGGTCGAGCAGTCGCGCCAGCCGTTCGCGGGGCAGAAGCTGCCTGCGCTGGTCAAACCGCGCTTTGGATTTGGCCGAGGCTTGTTCGGCGCGGGCTTCAAGCTGGCGCATTTGTTCAATGAGCGCCATCATGCCGCGCCGGTTTTGGGCAAAGGTGTCGCTGCTGGTGGAGATTTGGGAGGTGAAAATAGCCATACTGGTGCCACGCTTGTTTTTAGAGTTCGAACCGCAGAGGGTTCGCAGAGGGTGCAAAGAAAGAGAGGTTAAGGGTTCACTCAAAAATAATTTTGCAGTTTCAGAAGTTCAACTTCTCTCAGAAGTTGAACTTCTCAATCGCCAAGTTATTTTCAGGAATATCTGAATAGCTACGTTTTTTGCGCCCTTTGTGGTGAATAGAGCCTGTCGCTATTTTATCACATTGTTCGGATTGGCCCGTGGGCAGGATATACTCGTGTAGCACCCCGTTGGCGCAGCATCTGCCAGCTTGCCAGGGCAATGGGGTTGTCAAAGGCGAATTGCTCCGGCGGCAGGTCGCCGGTGAACACGGAGCCATCGTCAAGGAGCAGCGACACGCAGTGGTTGGAGTGGCCGGGGGTGGGCAGGATTTCGCCGGACAGGCCGATGTCGGCTAGAAACTGGCGGCTTTGGGCAAAGGGGATGACCACGTTGCCGTTGGGGGTGATCTCCATGTAGTTGTCCTGGGGTTTTGTCCATTGTTTCATGAGAGAAACGGCCGTTTCCTGCACATCCACAACCAACAAAGGAACGCCTTCACGCTTGAGTTCTTCGGCCAGGCCAGCGTGGTCTATGTGGTAGTGGGTGGCGAGGGCATAGCGAATTTCGTGTAGGGCGATGTCCATGCGCTTGAGGTTGGCTTTCATGGTGCCAAGCGTGCCGGGCCAGCCGATGTCAACGAGGAAGCGGGAGGTGTTGGCACTAATGACCCAATAGTTGGTTGAACGGTAGCCAACGTTGACGATGGTGATGGGGGTCATGCGGGTGTGTTTATGGAAGGGGAGGGGGATTAACGGCCGTTTTGCCCCGCCCACAACGCCACCAAACCCAGCACCACCGCCGCCGCCATGCTATAGCCAAGATGCCAAATCGGGATGAGACCGGGTAAAATGAGTAAAATAAAGAGAATAAGACCTGCCAGCAGCAGGTCGCGGAAGGTATGATCCATAACGGGGATCGTAGCCGATAACAAATGAAAGTCAAAATTCACAGCAGGGGAGCTGGAGAAAAATATGGGCTTTATTATGGATGGTCTGGAGGCGGACGCTTATGACCGTAGCTATGAAGACCGCGAACTGATTAAACGCATTGCTGGCTACTTCCAGCCGCAGCGACGCAGCATGATGGTGGTGGCCGGGTTAATTTGCCTCAGCGCCGTAATGGATGCCGCTTACCCGCTCATTTTGTCGCGGGGGGTAGACGCGCTTAGTGAATCGTTAAACTCGCGCACCATTTTGCTGCTGGTGGGCGCAATTTTGCTGGCAGGTGGGCTGTCGTGGACGTTTAACTTTTTGCGGCAGTGGTACACCGCCCGCGCCGTGGGGCATGTGGTCTTTGACCTGCGCGAAGATGTGTTCCAGGCGGTGATGGCGCGGGATATGTCGTTTTATGATGAGAACCCGTCTGGCCGCATTGTCAGTCGTGTCACCTCTGACACGCAGGATTTTGCCACTGTGGTTACGCTGACGCTCAACCTGTTTAGCCAGATTTTGATGGTGCTGCTCATTCTCGCCATTTTGTTTTCCATCAACGTGCGGCTGGCGCTGTGGGCCTTGGCGATTACGCCGCTGATTGTGCTGGTGGCCCTGGGGTTTCGCCACATGGCGCGGCTGACCACGCGGCAGGCGCAGCGGGCGCTGGCGGTGGTCAATGCCCATCTGCAAGAGACAATTAGCGGTATTTCGGTTGCCAAAAATTTTCGCCGGGAGCAAATGATTTATGATGAGTTTGACGAGGTAAATGAGCAGTCGTATCAGGTGACGCTGCGGCAGGGGCTGGTTTTTAGCGCGGTCTTTCCATTGCTGCTGCTGGTGGCCGGGCTGGGCACGGTGGCAATGATTTATTTTGGCGGCAGCAGTGCGTTGGCGGGGGAGGTGTCGCCGGGGGATTGGTTTCTCTTTTTGCAGGCGATTGCCGTCTTTTGGTTCCCGTTGACGGGCATTGCGTCGTTTTGGAGCCAGTTTCAGCTTGGGTTGTCGTCGAGTGAGCGGGTGTTTTCGCTGATTGATGCCGAGCCGAGGGTGGTACAAACGGCCGTTTTTCAACCCCCACGCCTAAACGGCCGTATCTCCTTCCAGCACGTCGGTTTCCGCTACACCGCCCAGGAGCAGGTGCTACAGGATTTCAGCCTGACGATTGAGGCCGGGGAAACGGTGGCTCTGGTCGGCCACACCGGCGCGGGCAAATCCAGCCTGGGCAAACTGGTGGCGCGGTTTTATGAGTTCCAGGCGGGGCAACTGCTCATTGACGGCTACGACATCCGCAGCTTTGATTTGCCCAGCTACCGGCGGCAGCTTGGTGTGGTACCGCAAACGCCGTTCCTCTTTTCCGGCACGGTGGCCGACAACATCCGCTATGCGGTGCCGGAGGCGAGTGATGAGGCAGTAACGGCCGTTGCTAACCAAATTGGCTGGGGGGAATGGGTAGACGCTTTGCCCAACGGGCTGGACAGCGATGTGGGGGAAGGGGGGCAGGCTTTGTCAATGGGGCAGCGGCAGCTTGTGGCACTGGCGCGGGTGCTGCTCAAAGACCCGGCCATCATCATTCTGGATGAAGCTACGGCCAGCATTGACCCCGTGACCGAGGCTCAAATTCAGGAAAGCCTGGACACGGTGCTACAGCAGCGCACCGCCATTGTCATTGCCCACCGTCTTTCAACCATTCGCAGTGCCGACCGAATTATTGTGCTGAGCCAGGGTGAGATTATTGAGGAAGGAAGCCACGAGGCACTGATGGCGGCCGGTGGGCATTATGCCGACCTGTACGAAACGTACTTCCGCCATCAGTCGCCGGATTATGAAGTAAGCAGTGATCGGTAATCGGTAATCGGTAATCAGTAATCGGTCACTGATTACTGTTTACTGACTACCGATTACGGTCTACCGAATCGTCCGCACCCAGTCGCCAATATTCCACAGGTCAGAGTCCCAGGTGTTGGGGCGCACGCCGATCAGGTCGTTGGCATGGACGGAGACAATGCCACGCTGCACAAGGGGGATGACAACGCCATCTTGCACCAGCAGGTCGTTGAGCTGCTGTACAAGCTGTGCCTGCTGGTCGCGGTTGGTGGCGGCGGCAAGCTGCCCGGCTAGTTCGTCATAGGCAGGGTTGCAGTAGCGAGCCACGTTGCGCCCTTGCCACTGGTTGGCCGGGGTGGGGATTTCAGCGCATGTCCATTGCTGCATGTGGTCGCTGGGGTTAGTCCCGGCAAAGCAGTCGGTGAAGAGGGAGAGATCGGCGTTGAAGTGGATATAGCTGTTTTCTTCGTCAGGCTGGGTGCTAAACAGCTTTTCTGCGGGGATGTTTTGCAGTTCGGTGGCAACGCCAATGGCGGCCCATGCAGTTTGGATATGGCTTTGGATGGCTTGCTGGGTGGGGTTGGTAGCGGCCTGTAGCAGGATGCGCAGCGGGACGCCATTGCTTTCCCGCACGCCATCGCCGTTGAGGTCTCGGAGGCCAGCTTCGTCGAGCAGGGCGTTGGCGGTGGTGATGTTGGGGCTGAAGCAGCCGCTGTTGTTGGGGGAGGCGAAGGGACCGGGGGCGGGGATGAGGTTGCAGCTTATTTGGGCTGAATCGCCATAGATTTGGTTGACGAGGGCGTGGCGGTCAATGGCGAGGGAGAGGGCTTGACGAACGGCCGTTTCTGCCAAAAACGGGTGCGGGTTCGGTGCTTCGGCCGACCAGACGGAGCGCAGTTCGCCCAGCGCTGGGTCGGGGTTGGTCAGGTTCACGGTCAGCCGTTCGACGCAAGAGCCATAGGTGGTTTCCACATGCCCCAGCCCTTGCTGTGCCAACTGGTGCAAAATTTGCGGTTCCACCTGCACGTTCCAGGCAAAGTCAGCTTCACCTTTTTCCAGCACCACGCTGGCAGCGGCGGTGGCGTTGTAGGCACTGCTGATGGCGATTTCGCCGAAGTAGGGGCGGTAGGGGTCGCGGAAAAAGTCGTTGGGGGTAAAAACGGCCGTTTCTCCCTTGTTAAAATCACTCACCACATACGGCCCCGTGCCAATTGGCTTCCGGTTTGTTTTGTCACACCCTTTTTCCGCATCCTGCAAACATTCCTCATATTGAATCTTTTGCAGCACGGGTGAGGCTGCCCCAACAAATGGGCCATAGGGATCGGCTTGTGGTTCGCTAAAATGGATGGTTACGGTCAATGGGTCAACCACTTCCACCGAATCAACCGAGGCAAACAGCGGAGCCTGCACACATTCATTGTCAGGGTTGCGACAAAAATCGGCCGTGAACAGGACATCATCGGCCGTTAGGGGGTTGCCATCTGACCAGAAAATGTCCCCCCGCAGCTTCCAGGTAATGCTGCTACCATCGGCTGCCAAAAGCCCATTTTCGACCGTGGGAATGGCCTCAGCCAGCCAGGGGATGAGGATGCCACCTTCGTCATACCGTGCCAGTGGCTCCAACACCAGTACCGACGGGTCTAGCGGGGTCGCGCCAGCCTGATAGGGGTTTAAATGATCCGGGAATTGCCAATAGAGCAGGGTCAGGGGTTCGCCCCGGCCGCGAGGGGTTACAAGCAGTTCCTGCACAATGGTTTCGCCGGGCAGCACAACTTCAACAACGCGAGTAACCTCGACGGGATCGCCTTCTTCAAGAATGGTAACAACGCGGGTAACTTCAACGGGTTGGGCATTACAGGCGGCCAGTGCCAGGACAATAAAAAGAAACAGAATACCTTTACGAGCAGTCATACAATCTCCACAATACATCAACTTGGGCACAAATTTGGTGCGTGATAGCGGTTTTTTATCTGAACATTGTAGAGAAAGCGGCTTACAAAAAACCTGAAGGTGGTGAGGATGGGGATTAGAGATTGGGAGATTAGAGATTGAAGGCTCTCAATCTCTAATCTTTACTTATGCTGCTTTGAGCGTTTCAGCTAATTCTTTTAGCAGCATACAGTAGCCGCGTTGCCCCCGCTCAAAGTTGCGAATGCGGATAAATTCGTTGGGGGCGTGGAGGTTTTCGTCGTCTATGCTAAAGCCAAACCCCACCGTGTAGGCATCCAACTCCTTGAGAAACAGCGAGCAAACGGGAATGCTGCCCCCCAGCCGGGTCACATAGGGAGCCTGGCCGTACAGCTCTTCCAGCACGGCGGCGGCGGCGACATTGCCGGGGTGGTCGGTGGGCATCAGGTAGGGGGTGGAGCTGCCGCTGCGGGCGGTGACGGTCACTTTGGCACCGGGTGGGGTGTGGCGGGCAATGTGGTCGCTGATTTGGCGAATAATGTTGGCCGGATCCTGGTTGGCAACCAGGCGGCAGGTGATCTTGGCGTGGGCCTGGTTGGGAATGACCGTTTTGGTGCCTTCCCCCTGAAAGCCGCCCCAAATGCCGTTGATTTCCAGGGTGGGGCGCACCCAGTTGCGCTCGCGGGTGGTATAGCCGGGTTCGCCAAAGAGGTCGTCGAGGCCGAGGCTGGCTTTGTAGGCGGTTTCGTTGAAGGGAACGGCCGTTAACTGCCCCCTCTCCTCCTCACTCAACGCCACCACATCCTCATAAAACCCATCCACCAAAATCTTGCCTTCCGGGCTTCGCATCGAGTCGAGAATGCGGACGAGAGCGTGGACGGCATTTGGCACCGCCCCGCCGTGCAGCCCGGAATGGAGGTCGCTGTTAGCCGTTTGCACATCAATTTGCAGTGCCGCCAGCCCCTTTAGCCCTACCACCAGCGACGGCTCATCGGCCGTCCACTGCAAGCCGTCGGCACTTACCACCAGATCACAGGCGAATCGCTCCCGGTTGGCGGCCATAAACGGCGCAAGCTGCGGGCTGCCAATTTCCTCCTGCCCTTCAAAGATAAATTTAACGTTGAGCGGCAGCTTGCCCTCGCTTTGCAGCAGGGCTTCCACGGCCAAAACGGGGGTCAGCATGCCCCCTTTGTCGTCGGAGGCACCACGGGCGTAAATACGGCCGTTTTCCACTCGCGGCTCAAACGGCGGCGATTGCCACAGTTCAAGCGGATCAACCGGCTGCACGTCAAAGTGGCCGTAAATGAGGACGGTGGGCATCCCCGGCGCGTGGAGCCAGTCGCCATAGACCACGGGATGGCCGCCGGTGGGCAGCACCTCGGCGTGTTCTACGCCGGCCGCCGTCAACCGCTGCGCCACCCAGTCGGCGGCGCGGGTCACGTCGTCGGTGTGGCTGGGCAGGGCGGAGATGCTAGGGATGCGGATAAAATCAAATAGCTCGTTGAGAAAGCGTTCTTCGTTTTGTTGGAGATAGGTTTGCCAGGTCATGAATGGGGAATGGGGAATGGAGAATTGAGAATGGAGAATGAACATCATTCCCCATTCTCAATTCTCCATTCTCAATTTGGAATTGGATAAAGTTGTTGGGCGTTGCGGTGGAGGATGGAAACGGCCGTTTCCTCCGCCTCCCGTGCCGACAAAAACCCCTCGCTGATCAGCTCATCCAGCACCTTGCCCAGCCCCCAGCGCCCCCAGCGTGCCGCCAGCCAAAAAATGTCGGGCATTGTAAAAGCGTCAGTGGCAAACAGGATTTTGCTGTGGTGGGCCATCCCCAGCACCTCGCGCAGCAGGGCGGGGATGCCGGTGGTGGCAAAGGGAATCGCCAGCGACAGGTCAAGCCAGACGTTGGGATAAAGCGCGGCCAGGTGCGCCGTCTCGCGGCTAAACGGCCAGCCGATATGGAGCAGCACCAAATTCGCCCTGGTTTGGGCGATGAGGGGGCGCAGGTGGAGCGGGTTGGCGGTGCGGAGGTCGGCATCTTCATCGCCAAAGCCGGTATGGATCTGGAGTGGCAGTTCTTGTCGTGCCGCTTCCTCGGCCGCCAGCCAGAGCAAATAATCGCACAGCGGCTTGGCCGCCAGCCGCACGCTGCCGTTGCGCTGCGCCTCTGCGTGTAGCGAGTTGTAGGCGGCTTCGGCTCCCGCCCGGTCGGCCGGGGTGATGTCTAGCCCGGTGCGGTAGGCGATGATGCTTTTGAGGGCGACGTAGCCGTCGGCTCGTGCTTGCCGCAGCGTGGCAACAAACGCCTCGATGGCATTGTCAAAGCGGGGATGGGTGACGATGAGCTGCTGGAAAAAGGTTTCGATTCGCAAAATGGGGTGGACGGGGCAGGGGAGCTGGGCGGGGAAGGTGGCGGGGGTGTAGCTGTCGGCGGTTGAGTAGCCGTAGTCGCACAGCACCATGCTGATGTTGGCAGCGGTGAAGAGGCGGTGGATCCATTCGGCATGGGGGATGGTGTTGCGGGCGGCAAGAACGGCCGTTACTTCTGCCTCGCACCCCAACATTTCCGCCAGCCATTTGACCCCGGTGCGGAAAAAGAGGGAGTGGGGGACGTGGTGCTGGTGGGTGGCCGGGTGCGTGGATTCGGTGAACCATTGCTGGAAGGAAACGGCCGTTTCTATCGCCTCCGGCCGAAGCAGCGGGTGGGCGTGGTGGTCAAGGATGGGGATGTGGTCGAGGTTCATGGTAATCGGTAATCGGTAATCGGTAATCGGTAATCAGTCAGGCCACTGATTACTGATTACTGATTACCGATTACTAAAATTTATAAATGTGGTGCTTAATCTCAAAATCAACATCCTCCGCCGCAAACGCCGCATACTCCGAGCGGCGAACGGCGAGATAGGAGCTGCTGAGGTCGGAGCCGAGGGCCTCCATGAGAACGCGGTCGTTTTCCAGCGCGTCCAGTGCCTGCGCCTGTGTGGTCGGGTAACGGGCAATGCCCAACGCGGCACGTTCGGCATCGCTGTAGTTGCCGGGGTCAATCAGCGTCGCCTTGCCCGGCTCCAGCTCCCGCCGAATGCCATCCAGCCCGGCGGCAATGAGGCCGCCCAGCGCCAGATACGGGTTGTTGCTGGGGTCGCTGGCCTTTAGCTCCATGTTGATCGAGGCCGCTTCCATCCCCCACAGCGTCGAGGCGATACGCACCGATGCTTCCCGGTTGTCTGGCCCCCAGGAAGTGTAGGCACTGCTCCAAAAGTGGGGCTGCAGGCGGCGGTAGGAGTTGTAGCTGGGGGCGGTGAGTGCCAGCAAACCGGGCAAATGTGCCAGCACGCCAGCGATAAAGTGGTAGCCAAGTTCGCTGACCATGTACGGGTCTTTGGGGTCATAGAGCAGATTGTTCTCCCCGGCCAAATCCCAAATGCTCCAGTGAATGTGGGCGCTGTTGCCCGCCTGATTGGGCTGCGGTTTGGGAGCCAGCGAGGCCACCATGCCGTGCTGGTCGGCCACGTTCCGCACCGTTTCGCGGAACCATATCTGGTTGTCGGCGGCGCGTAGGGCGGGGGCGTGGCGGATGGGGAGTTCGTGTTGGCCGTGGCCGAGTTCGGGGTAATAGGCATCAATGGGAATGCCCTGCGCCTCAAAGGCGGCGATCATGTCGTCCATCACTTCCGCGCCGGCCGCCATTGAAATGGTGCTAAAGCAGAGGCCGGTGTCAATGGGGAGGTAGCTGCCGTCTTCCTGCGGGTGAAAAAGGCTGAATTCGTTCTCGAAGGTGGCCTGGAAGCTGAGACCGAGGTGGGCGGCGCGGGTGATCATGCGCTGGAGGAAGCTGCGGGGGCAGGCGGACCACGGTTTTTTGTCCAGGGTGAGCATGTCGCACATCATGGCGGCGCTGTTGGGGGCGTAGGGAAGGACGACAAAGCTGTTGATGTCGGGGACGAGCCGCACTTCGCCCACTGGCCCCATGCCGGGAACAGGCTGGAGCTGATCGAGCATGTTCATGGCCTGCATGGCCGGGGTGAGGCCAATGCCGGTGGTGAGGCGGCGGGCGAAGCTGTCTATGTGGACAAGCTTGCCGCGAATCGTGCCGCCGTTGTCGCAGTAGAGGAAGCGGATGAGGCGAACGCCAGCGTTGTTGGCGGCTGAAATAACCTGGTCTTTGTTCATGAGACGACTCCTTTAAAAAGTGAGATTGGGAGATTGGACAACGCTCAGTCTCTTAATCTCTTAGTCTCCCAATCTTCATCCATGCACCCGAAAAGGTAGATGGTAGCGCAGTTAGGGGGAGCGTCAACCTTTTCACTGCCTCTTGGTATAATTGGGTGGAAGCAAATGTTGAGTGGTTTATGGAGGTTAGAGATTGGGGATTGGAGATTGACACTGTGCAGGTACCAATCTCCAACCTCCAATCTCCAATCTTTTTTTGGATATGGCTGAACAGATACGGTTACTGATTGCGGATGATCACCCGGTGGTGCGGGATGGGCTGGTGGCGATTTTGGGAACGCAGCCGGATTTTGTGGTGGTGGGGGAGGTGGGAAATGGGGTGGAGGTGGTGGCACAAACGGCCGTTCTTAACCCAGATGTAGTGCTGCTGGATTTGGAGATGCCGCTGCTGGATGGGGTAGAGGCCCTCCGGCAACTGCGGGCGGCGGATGAACGGGTGCGGGTGATTGTGTTTACGGCGTTTGATACGGATGAGCGGATATTAACGGCCGTTCAAGCCGGTGTCCAGGGCTACTTGCTCAAAGGCGTGCCACGCCAGGAGCTGTTTAACGCCATTCGCGTCGTCCATTCCGGTGGGTCGCTGCTGCAGCCCGTGGTAGCCTCCAAGCTGCTGCGGCAGGTGAGCCAGCGGCAGGAAGCCCCGCCGCTGGAACCGTTGACCCCGCGTGAGCAGGAAGTACTGGATCAGTTGGCGCTGGGGCTGCAAAACAAGGAGATTGCCGCCCGGCTGGTAATTAGCGAGCGGACGGTCAAATTCCACGTCAGCGCCATCTTGAGCAAGCTCCACGCCGGCAACCGCACCGAAGCGGTGGCAATTGCGGCGCAAAACGGGTTGGTGAAATTGCAGGGGAGTGTGTAACCAATGGCACCTTATCAAAGATTTCGCCGATTACGCAGATTCATCCGTTTTGTAGCAGTGTAGCCGAGGATTCCAATCCTCGCTCTTCGGCTCATGAATAAGAATGAGGATTGGAATCCTCGGCTACGGCGGGTTTATTTTGTTGCAATAATTGGGTTTTTAGGGCAGTTGCTTAACATAACCACGCCATTGTCTGTTACCTGCACAAAATCCTCAATGCGCACGCCACCCCAGCCCGGCAGGTAAACGCCCGGTTCCACGGTAATGGTGGCTCCGGCGACGAGGGTTTCGGCTTCCCCGGCGCGGAACGACATAAACGGATCTTCGTGGATGTCCAGCCCCACGCCGTGGCCGAGACCGTGGCCGAAATGGTCGCCATGTCCGGCGGCGGTGATCACGTCGCGGGCGGCGGCATCGGCCTGGCGCAGCGTCAGGCCGGGGCGCAGGGCGGCCAGGGCGGTCTGCTGGGCAGACAGGACAAGGTTATACACTTCCCAAAATTGCTCCGATGGGTTGTTGCCCAGGTGAAAGGTGCGGGTCAGGTCGCTGCGGTAGCCGTTGAGCTGGCATCCCATGTCCACCACAATGGTGTCGCCTTCCTGCAATTGGCGGTCGCCAGCGCGGTGGTGGGGGTAGGCACCATGTGGGCCGGAAGCAACGATGATGTCAAACGCCAGCCCGTCGGCACCCCGTTCGCGCATCGTTTTTTCCAGCTCCCAGGCCAGGGCGCGTTCGCTCATGCCGGGCTGGGCAATTTCGTTGATTTGGCTCATGGCGTAATCGGTGATGGCGGCGGCGGCGCGGAGGGCTTCGATCTCAACGGCCGTTTTTACCTGCCTTAACCCCTCCAAACTCTTCTCCAGCGGCACCCATTCAATTCCTTCGCCCAGCTTTTGCAAATTTTCCGCTTCGTAGAGCGAAATTTGCTTTGCTTCCAGTGCCAGCCGGGAAACGTTGGCCGCTGCCAGCATCTTTTTTGTGTCGTCGTCGGTACGCTGGTGCTGGAACAGCTCAAAGGCGGGGGCTTGCGCTTTGGCCTGCTCCCAGTAGCGGAAGTCAGTGGCAATGAGCGCCTTGTCGGCGGTAATTAGCAGTTGCCCGGCCGAGCCGGTGAAGCCGCTGGCCCAGCGGCGGTTGGTGGCGCTGGTAATAAGGATGCCGTCGCTTTGCCAGGCGGGAAGCTGCTGGCGGATGAGGGCGAGGCGGTCGTGGAGAAGTTGGGTTTGATCGGGTGTGGTCATGGGGTGAGTATTGCGTATTGCGTATTGCGTATTGACTTTGTTTACGTAATACGCAATACGCACTATTGATTAGGGTTTGGTCAAATGCTTGATTTCGGTTTGCAAAATGGCGCGGAGGATGGCGACCATGGTGGCGTAGGTGGGATCCATGCCGTAGTAGGAGAGGTTTTGCGAACCGAGGTTTTTGCCCTTGCTAAAGGGGGTGTCGGAAGCGTAGTGGAGCATTCCGATGGGGAAGTTGGCGCTGTAGAGGTTGACAAGCTCGTTGTAGGGATGGCGGCGTGGGCGCACCATTTCGTAGATCGCGCTGAGGTAGGGGCCGGCCTCCATTTCCATGTCGGTGTACCCTTCCTTGTAGAAAACGGACATGTAGCCTTCGTTTTGCAGGAAGGTGCCGGGGACGGTAATCGCTTTTTGGTTGTCCATGACGGTGCCGTAGACGAGGTGGGGGGCAACGTCGGTGGCGGTGAAGCAGTTGTCGAAGAGGTAGGTGTTGAGCGAATGCTCGTCGTGGACGACGCTGGGGATCATGATGTCGCCAATACGGCCGTTTAGCGTGGCTGCCTTGCCCATGATGTAGATGCCGCGCACTTCGGCAATGTTGCGCGAGATTTCGGTGAGAACCTGGTAGGCGGCCATACCGAGGGGGTAGTCTATGTTGACGATGATGGCGTTGCTGCGGCTGAGTTTGTTGAACCCGTCAACCTTGAGCCGGGGGTCGAGGAATTTTTCGCTGAGTTTGTTGAGGGAGACGACCTGGACTTCGATGTCAAAGGCGTGGTCGCTGGGGACGCGGTTGATGCCGACGTTTTGTTCATGGGTGAGGCGCTGGGAAACGGCCGTTTCTCGCGTCGCCTCAAATTTCTTTAGCACATAATAAAGGAAGTTCTCGATACGGCTGGGGACGTTCCGCGCTTGAATCGCTTCGTACTCTTGTTTGAGGTCGTTGTTGGGCTGCGAGTTGACAAACTCAAACAGCTCTTTTTCACGCTGCAGGGCATGACCGCTAAGTAGATTGGTGAGGGTGTGGGTGTTGCTGGAGACAAAATAGACGGGGCAGTCGGCAAAGGGGATTTGGGGAACGCGCCGCTCAACGTTTTGCCACCAGCGGCGGGTGGCGCGTTTGTAGTCGGTGAGCGACCCGGCCAGGGAGCGGATGGCGATTTCTTGGCTTTTTTGGCTGATTTGCAGGAGCTGAACGGCCGTTTGTCCCCGCCAAATCTGCCCCAGCCGCTCTAAATCCTCGGCCGGAATGTTCGTTATTCGCGCCAGCCGAATGAGGTCATTGCCCTCCACACGGCCGTTTTTATCCTCCTCACACAGTTGCAGCAGTTGACGCACCCCATCGCCGCGCAGCAGTTGGTGCAGCTTGCGCCGTTCAATCTGGTATGCCGTCAAAATTGGAATCAGGTCGTCAATGTCTGATTGGCTGGCAATATAAACCGCCAGCGTGCCGTTGCCATCATAAAAGCTGCGCCGCCGCCGCCCCGGTGCCTGCATATGCCGCCACGTTTCCACATCGGGGTAGCCGTGCTGGGCAAACACCCGTTCCGATTGCCCCATGACAACCAGCCGCACCTCGCTGAGGCAGTCGGGGATTCGCAAAATGCTGTAGGTAAAGGCGGCCAAATCAGGCTGTGGCTCGTCGGCGTGGATGTGGAGGGCGGAGTTCATCCGCTTGTGGGCTTCAATCAGCGTTTTGATTTCTACCGCTCGGCTGCTGCGAAGCAGGGAGTAGTAGGTGCGGAGGTAAAGCTGTATTTCTTCGTTGGCGGAGGTAGGTACTGTTCTATCCATTTTTTGGGGGAAGTTATCAGTTATCGGTTATCAGTTATCAGTCTGACTGTACGCAAAGCGGTCGTGAAACGACATTACCGATTACTGATTACCGATTACTGATTACTCATTAACAAAAATCTCACCATCACCCTCAGCGACGGTGCCGACGATAACGGCCGTTTCACAATGCGCCATAAACACGTCCACTTGGTCGGGCGCAACGGCCACCAGCAGCCCGCCCGATGTTTCCGGTGTCCACAGCATATCTTGCATCAGCTGGCTAACGGTGTCGCTGAACGTGACCCAAGGGGCAAAGTAGTGCATGTTGCGCCCCATGCCGCCGGGGAATGCCCCCGCCTCGCCATAGGCCAGCGCACCGGGCAGCCAGGGGAGCTGGCTGGCGTTAAAGTGAAAGGCGACTTGGCCGTGGTGGGCCATTTCGTGGGCGTGGCCGAGCAGCCCAAAGCCGGTGATGTCGGTCATGGCGTGGGCGTTGGCGGCCTGGGCGGCAAGGGCGGCGGCTTTGTTGAGGGTTTTCATGCTGGTAACGGCCGTTTGCACATCCCCCTCCTCCGTAATCCCCCGCTTCAACGCCGTTGTCACCACCCCCACCCCCAGCGGCTTGGTCAGCAGCAGCACATCACCCGGCTGCGCCCCTCCCTTCGTTTTCACCTTGTCGGGGTGGATGATGCCCGTCACGGCCAGCCCATATTTTGGCTCCTTGTCGGCCACGCTGTGGCCGCCCGCAATCACGCCGCCCGCCTCGGCCACCTTTTCCGCCCCGCCGCGCAAAATCTCGCGCAAAATCTCCTTGTCCAGATTTTCGGGAAAGGCGACGAGGTTGATGGCAAACAGCACTTGCCCACCCATGGCGTAAATGTCCGACAGCGCGTTGGCGGCAGCGATGGCCCCAAAGTCGTAGCCGTCGTCTACAACAGGGGGAAAAAAGTCGGTTGTGTTAATGATGGCCTGTTCAGCGTTGAGCTGATAGACAGCCGCATCGTCTGCCTTGGCTAACCCGACCAGCAGTTGGGGGTAGTTGGCGGGGTTGAACAGGGCGCGTAATGGTTCCAGCGCATATGCCAGGTCACCCGGACCCAGTTTGGACGCTCAACCGGCGCAAGAGGCCAGGGTGGTGAGGCGTATCTGTTTTCCACTCATGGTTGGACTCCTATGTCAATTATGAATTATGAAGGATGAATTATGAATTTTCATCCACGTGCGGCTGCACTGCATGGACTCTCTTTGGTGAGATTGGGGATTGGTGATTGGTGATTAACCAGTTTCTAATCCTGATTGACTGACAGATTTAGGTTCTGTTGACTTTGCAGAATTTGAACCGCAGAGGACGCGGAGGACGCAGAGAAAGAGAAGAAAATAAGATCAATCACTGCGATCTTTGCGCCTTCTGTAGCGAAATCTGCTTCTTTTTGCCAAAAGTCAACACAGCCCAAGCATTCACCACAAAGCTTGCAGAGATTTTTTGCCTTTTCCCTCTGCGCCCTCTGCGCTCTCTGCGGTTCAATAAGATTTGTAAGTCAATCAGGTTTCTAATCTCTAATCTCTAATCTTCTATGCAGCAATTTAATCGGACAGTATACCCGATGCCTGCGGGACGGCAACGATAATTGACGCGGCGGGGAAACGCTCTACAATGGGCGAGATATGAAACAAACCCCTTTTTCACGTTTTGAATCGTTGGCGCAGCGGCTGGTTGAAGGGTCGTTTCGGCGGCTGCTGGGCAGTGGGCTGGATCCGCTGGAGCTGTGGGAGCAGCTGGGGCAGGCGTTGGAGCGCTGCTTGGAGGAGCGGGAGTCGTTTGCCCATTTTCTCATCCATTTGCACCCGGATGATTATCGGGCGATTTTGGCCGAACGGCCGTTAATCACCCAGGAGCTATCCGACTATCTGGTGACGCTGCTCCAGCGAGCCAACATCCCCTTTTCCCGCCCGCCGCAGGTAGAGCTGGTTTCCGACCTGCTGGCAAAGCCGCGAGAGGTTGCCATTGAAGCAGGCGGCACGCGGCAAACGCGGGCGTTTACGACCCAGGTCTTTGCCCGCGACCGCAATGGGCAAGATCCGCTGGAAGCGTTGCGGTCGCTGGATGCGTTTTTGATTGTGGGGGGGCGGCAGCATGTAGCCCTGGACAAGCCGGTCATTCACATTGGGCGGCGAATGGAGAATGATGTGGTGCTGGATGCGCCGACGATAAGCCGCAGCCACGCCCAAATTCGCTGGCGGCTGGGGCATTTTGTGCTGTATGATTTGAGCAACCGGGGGAGAACGGCCGTTAATGGCCGCCCCGTCACCGAACACGTCTTAAAACCGGGTGACGTGATTCACCTGAGCGACGTGGCTTTGATTTATGGGGAGGGCAGTGAGGCGGCAGAACGGCCGTTAACCACCCCCGACCTTGATGACCAAACGCTGGCAATGCGGCGGGAGGAGTAGGGTAATTGATGAGATTGGAGATTGGAGATTGACAAACCATGCGTAATCTCCAATCTCCAATCTCTACATTTTTATGGATGCAACCGTTCTCATTTTCCTCCTCCGCCTGGCTGGCGGGGCGCTTTTGCTGGCGTTTGTTGGTGCCATCGGCTGGTTTATTTACCAGGACATGGAGTTGGCGCGGCGGACGCTGGCGCAGGTGGGGCAGGCGCAGGGGCGGCTGCTGGTGGTGGGCAGCGAGTCTGGCACGCCGACCGTAGGCACCAGCTACCCTCTGCTGATGGTGACGCAAATTGGCCGCGCCAGCAGCAATACGATTGTCCTTGACGACGGCTACACCTCAAACCGGCACGCCCAACTGACGTGGCGCGGTGGGCAGTGGTGGCTGGAAGATATGGAGAGCCGCAATGGGACGCTGTTGAATGGGGTGGGGTTGGCAGAAACGGCCGTTGTCAGCAGCGGCGACCAAATCACCATCGGCACCGTTCAGTTCCAGCTTGAGTTGTAGCTGTTTTTTTATACACTTTAAGAAATGAAGCTTAAACGACCGACTGAGATTAGAGATTGGAGATTGGAGATTGGAGATTGCGCTAATCTCCAATCTCCAATCTCCAACTCTTATTCCTGAGTATGATGTCAAACCAAACGCCTGTTTCAGAACCAACGTGGGAGATCGCCCAGCTTTTCCCTGACCAGGGGCAATGGTCGGAGGAGGAGTATTTGGCGTTGACGACGAACCATTTGGTGGAGTTTGTAAACGGCCGTTTGGAATTTTTGCCTATGCCAACCCAGTCACACCAGTTTCTTGCGCTTTATCTTTATCATGCCCTGTTCACATTTCTCGCTGGAAACCCTGTGGGGGAGGTGTTACTGGCCCCCTTGCGCGTCCGCTTGTGGGCGGGCAAGCACCGCGAACCTGACGTGGTGTTTATGCTGGCTGAACATGAGGCGCGACGGGGTGAGCAATATTGGGATGGGGCTGATTTGGTGATGGAAGTGGTTAGCCCCGATGACCGCCGCCGCGACCTTGTGACCAAGCGGCATGAATATGCCCAGGCGGGTATTCCCGAATACTGGATTGTTGACCCGCAGGAGCAGCAGATTACGGTGCTGGTTCTGGCTGGCAAGCGGTATGCCGAGCATGGGGTGTTTGGGGTGGGGGAAACGGCCGTTTCTCGCTTGCTGCCGGGGTTTGGGGTGGAAATAACGGCCGTTTTTGTCGCCGCCAACCGCTAAAACACCTGTACCTTTGTCCAGAAAAGCCTCTTCTCTTACACCATTCTAACCAAACCGTGGCATCCTCTAGCCAACTCGCCCCTACGGTCTCCGTGGGGACGTTCTGCACCCGCACAGCGGGCAACGCGCATTCCCACGCAGAGCGTAGGAACGAGACGAATTAACCGAATACCGATTACTGAATACCGATTACTGACCACAGGAGGACACATGAGCTTTCACAGCGGCGGCTGGTTTGCTTATCTACAACAGGATAACGAAGCACGACCAGCCATTACACGAGACCTGCTGCTGCGCGTTTGGCGTTTTGCCGAACCTTACTGGTTGCGCGTAGGCGGCTTACTGGTTAGCATTTTACTGGTGACAGGGCTGGGGCTGCTTTCCCCCCTGCTCTTCCGCGACCTCATTGACAACGCCATTCCCAACCGCGACTTTGGCCGCCTCAACTGGCTGGCACTGGGCATGATTGGCATTCCCCTGCTCAATGGCATCATCGGCGTGTGGCAGCGCAACCTCAATTCCCAGGTTGGCGAAGGGGTCATTTATGATTTGCGCCGCGCCTTGTATGAACACATGCAGCGCATGTCGCTCCGCTTTTTCACCCAAACCCGCACCGGCGAGCTGATGTCGCGGCTCAACAACGACGTGGTGGGGGCGCAGCGAGCCATCAGCGACACCCTGGTCACGATCATCAGCAATTTGGTGTCGGTGGTAGCCACCATCATTATCATGCTGACGCTGGAGTGGCGGCTGACGCTGCTAGGGATTGCCATTCTGCCGCTGTTTGTGCTGCCCGCCCGCCGCATTGGCCGCATTTTGCGCGATTTGCGCCGCGATTCGATGGTGCGAAGCGCGGAGATGAACGCCACCATGAACGAAACCCTCAACGTGAGCGGGGCGCTGCTGGTGAAGCTGTTTGGGCGGCAGCAGCGGGAAATGGTGCGCTTTACCCGCGATGCCGAGGCGGTGCGCGATATTGGCGTTCGTTCGGCGGTCATTTCGCGCTGGTTTTTTATGATGCTGGGGGTGGTGAGCGCGGTGGGAACGGCCGCTATTTTCTGGGTGGGCGGGCTGCTGGTGCTGCGCGGCGAATTCACCGTTGGCACCATTGTCGCCTTTGGCAGCTACGTGGGGCAGCTTTATGGTCCATTGATGTCCTTGACTAACGCCCCGGTGGAGTTTGCCCAAAGCATGGTCAGCTTTGAGCGGGTGTTTGAGGTGCTGGACATTCCGGTGGAGATTGAGGAGAAGGCGGGGGCGGTGCATTTGCCGGCCGTGGCGGGCAAAATCGCCTTCGAGAACGTCTCTTTCGACTATACGGTGGTGCCTGATGAGCGGCAGGCCGGGCTGAGCGCGGTGCGGCGGCGCGGCAGTTCGCTGCTGAAGCGGGGGAAACAGGCGGAGAACGGGGCAGCGGCTACCGAGATGGCTGTTGTTCCCAGCCGCGCCCAGGCGTTGCAGGAGGTTAGCTTTGCCATTGAGCCGGGGCAGTTGGTGGCTTTGGTGGGGCCAAGCGGGTCGGGCAAAACGACGACGACCTATTTGATTCCCCGTCTGTATGACCCGACAAACGGCCGTATTCTCATTGACGACCACGACATCCGCGATGTGACCTTGGCCTCGCTGTCGGACAACATCGGCATGGTGACGCAGGAAACCTATCTGTTCTACGACACCATTCGCGCCAACCTGCTTTACGCCAACCCCAACGCCAGCGAGGCGGAGATGATGGCTGCTGCCCAGGCTGCCAACATCCACGACTTTGTGATATCGCTGCCCGATGGTTACGACACGGTGGTGGGGGAACGGGGGTACCGGTTGAGCGGTGGCGAACGGCAGCGGATTGCTATCGCCCGCGTGGTGCTGAAAAACCCGCGTATTCTGGTGCTGGATGAAGCGACTTCCAGCCTCGATTCGCTGTCGGAGGCGCTGATTCAGGAGGCGTTGCAGCGGGTAATGGCGGGGCGAACTAGCTTGGTGATTGCTCACCGGCTGTCAACGATTTTGGCGGCGGACAAGATTTTGGTGCTGGAAAACGGCCGTTTGCGTGAACAAGGCACCCATGCCGAGCTGCTGGCGCAGGACGGACTGTATGCGATGCTTTACGAAACCCAGTTCCGCACGGTGGAATTGGAGATTGGAGATTAGAGATTGGAGATTGGCGGGTACTGCGTATTGCGTATTACGTAAGAGGGGTTCAATATGTAATACGCAATACGCAATAGCTTGCCAACCCCTGAATGAGTGAAGGGCTATCTTTTGATCCCGCACAGTTTTTGTTAAACTTGGCCGAACTGCCAAACCAAGGTGAGATCGGCCAATGACCATGCCTGACCGGGCGCAGTTGCGCCAATTTTTGCAACAATATTACAGCGACGACGAACTGGAAACGCTTGTTTTTGACTACTTTCGGGAAGTAGGCGAGCAATTTACCATCGGTATGACCAGGCCGCAGAAGGTGCGGGAGCTGATTGGATATGCCGAGCGGCGCGGGGTGCTGCCGAATTTGGTGGCGGCGCTGGCGGTAGATGGGTGGCGGGTTCTCTTAACTGGTTCTGTCTGCTGGCTATCCCTGTGCGGGAAGTTGAAGGTCACAAGATGGATATGGAGAGGGCAGCAGCCAATGCCTGTTCAATTGGGCGCATTAGGCTGTTATCTAACATTCCCATTCGCCTGACAAAGCGTTCTTCGGCAACGGAACGGACTTGAAAAGCATCAGCCGCCGATAGTTTGGAAAGCCCATTGGTTTTGGCTGGTTCTACTTTGACCATCCACGCGGCTGAGTTGTACCGTTCCTTCCAATCGGTGAGAGGAACAATAATCCTGAGTGGCAAAATACCAATTGCGTCATCACTCACAATGACGGCTGGGCGCGTCTTGCGTATTTCCGAGCCAATCGTTGGGTCTAGATTGATGAGCCACACTTCACCACGCAGCATGAAATTCATCTCCATCTATGGCGGTAAATGCCGTTAATTCGCTATCTGAGAGATAGTCCTGGCGGAGCAACTGGGCGGCTTCTTCTAGCGGTAGCTTGTCTGACTCTGTTTGTTCAAGCTGGCGGAAATTGTTTTCTACAATTTCCAGCGCATCGCGTAAAATTGCCAATTGCTGCTGGAGTGAAAGGCGTTGGAATTCGCGCAAAAGTTCTTTTTGGGTCATCTTGTCTTACCTTATCGTGCATTTTGCAGGTTATTATAGCAGATTTGTGCGTTTTCCATGCCGCCATTTGCTTGGTGGCCCCTTTATTTTATCGTCTGGGGTGAGTAACGAGTTTGGAGATTGATGAAGGTTCACACTCTCCACTCTCCAATCTCCAAAATTTTTATGATACCGATTGAACGATTACATGCCCAACTGCACGCCAGCGCGGGGCAAAATTTGCAGGCGGTGGCGGTGGGGTCGTTTGTTTGTTATTTTCATCCGACAGAAACGGCCGTTTTTGCCAACTACGCCATTCCCAGCCAGCCGATTGACGGGGACGTAGACGACGACTTGGCGGCCGTCATTGCCACCTTTCGCCAGCGGCAGCGTACGCCGCGCTTTGAATATTTGCAGCCGTTTGCCCCGGCACTGGCGCAAATTTTGGAGGCCAATGGCTTTGTGCGGGAGATGGAAAGCTACCTGATGGTGTGCCAGCCGCCGATGGTGCGCCCGGTGGCGGTTGACCCGGCGTTGACGGTGCGGCTGCTGGGTGGGGAGGGGGAGGAAACGGCCGTTAAACAAGCGTTTGTCACCGTGCAGGCGCGGGCTTTTGGCCGCGACGACCAGCCGACGGCTTCCATTGAAGAGGCAGAAGCGCACTGGCGGCAGTTTGCCGGGGTGGACAAGTTTATGGCCTGGTGGAATGGGGAGCCAGCGGGGGTGGGCAGCCTGACCCAGCCCCACGATGGTGTGGCCGAGGTGGCGGGGGTTGCGACGCTGGTGGCGTTTCGGAAGCGGGGGATAGGAACGGCCGTTACCCACCACATTGCCACCTATGCTTTTGCCAATGGACTAGACACGCTGTTTTTGACGGCCGGCGATGAACGTGCCGGGCGTGTCTATGCCCAGGTTGGCTTTCAACACATCGGCTCCGGTCTTGCCTACATCTTATAGTGTTTATTTGCCCTAAGGTTCAATCAAAAATCATTTTGCAGTTCCAGAAGTTCAACTTCTCTCAGAAGTTGAACTTCTAAATCCCAAGACTTCTCTCAGAAGTTCAACTTCTCTCAGAAGTTGAACTTCTAAATCCCAAGTTATTAACGAACGAACCCTAACCATTTGGTTGCATGTAGATCAATCCAGTTAACAAATTTGACAAATAGGAACATATGTTCTATTATTCTGCCTTGAATGCCATCAAGGTATTTATTGGTTTGTGTACCAAAAGAAGGAGAGCAAATGGAACCCCAATTTGTGAAAAAACCAGCCTTTACAGTTGTTGGTCTCTTGCTTCACACCAGCCCCATGAATCCCCAGATACCAGGGTTATGGGATCAATTTGTACCCCGCATAAATGAAATTCCCCATATGGCCGAGCCACACGTTAGCTATGGGCTGATGGACAACTTTGATTCTCGGCAAAACCGTCTGGATTACATGGCTGGCTGTTGTGTTGATCGGGCTGATCAATTGCCCACAGGCATGACGTGCTCGCACATTCTCGCCAACACCTATGCCGTTTTTCAGGCAACGTTGTCCGACATTGGCGAAACCTTTGACTACATCTACAATGTTTGGCTGCCGGCCACAGGTACCCGGCAAGCGGCCGGCCCCACTTTTGAACGTTACGGCGAATCATTTAACCCCCATGACCCCAAATTAGCCCAATTTGAGGTTTATATCCCGGTAGTGAATTGATGAAATGATGACAACCTTTTAGCGCAAAATTTGGTTGGTTGGCCGATAAATATGGTGTTTCCTGGCAATCAAGTCTGTAGCACCATAAATGATACAAGTGTCATACCCGCGAAAGCGGGTATCCAGCTTCAGACTCAACAGGAGAACGATTATGAGTGGTGTACGTGTTTTGGTAGGCACGCGCAAAGGCGCATTTATTTTGAGTTCGGACGAAAAGCGGGAATCCTGGGATATTAGCGGCCCACACTTTGCCGGTTGGGAGATTTACCACATGAAAGGGTCTGCTGCCGACCCCAACCGCATTTATGTCTCCCAATCCACCGGCTGGTTTGGGCAGCTTATCCAGCGGTCAGACGATGGTGGGCAGACGTGGACACCGATGGGCAACGCCTTTGCCTATGACGGTGTGCCAGGGACGCATCAATGGTACGATGGCACCCAGCACCCGTGGGAGTTTAAGCGTGTGTGGCATCTGGAACCGTCGTTGACTGACCCCGATGTGGTCTATGCCGGGGTAGAGGATGCTGCCCTGTTTCGTTCTGATGATGGTGGGCAAACGTGGCAGGAACTGGCCGGATTGCGCGATGTCAAGGGGCATTTGTGGCAGCCGGGGGCTGGTGGGATGTGTTTGCATACCATCGTGCTGGATCCGGGCAACCCCAAACGCATCTTTGTCGCCATTTCAGCCGCCGGTGCCTTCCGCACCGACGACGGTGGCGAGACGTGGCGACCGATTAACCGGGGTGTGGTTTCGCCGTTTGAACTGCCCGACGCCACGGCCGAGGTGGGGCATTGCATCCACAACCTTGCCATGCACCCTTCGCGCCCGGATGTGGTTTTTATGCAGAAGCATTGGGATGTGATGCGGACGGATGACGCGGGTGAGATGTGGCATGAAATTAGTGGCAATTTGCCCAGTGATTTTGGTTTTCCGATTGTGGTTCATGCTCATGAGCCAAATACGGTGTATGTGGTGCCGATTAAAAGCGACTCGGAGCATTATCCGCCGGAAGGGAAGCTGAGGGTGTATCGCAGCCGCAGTGGAGGGAATGAGTGGGAGGCGTTGACCAACGGGCTGCCGCAAAGCGATTGTTATGTTAATGTGCTGCGGGATGCGATGGCGGTGGATTCGCTGCCGTCGTGCGGCATTTATTTTGGCACCACGGGTGGGCAAGTGTATGCTTCATCGGATTCGGGTGACAGTTGGCAGGCGATTGTGCGGGATTTGCCAGCGGTGTTGTCTGTTGAGGTGCAAACGCTATCATGATTCGGGTTGTGATTCCTCACCATTTGCGGGTGCTGGCGCAGGTGGGCAAGGAGGTTGATCTGCTGGTTGCGCCGCCAGTGACATTAATGGCCGTTCTTACCGCCCTCGAAACCGACTACCCCATGTTGCGTGGCACCATTCGGGATCAGGTGACGGGGGAAAGACGGCCGTTTATTCGCTTCTTCGCCTGTGGTCAAGACCTCTCCCACGAGCCAGCAGATACGGTGCTGCCCGACGCTATCGTCAACGGTTTGGAACCATTACGGATCGTGGGGGCGATGGCGGGTGGGGGATGGGTACCAGGGATGGTAACGTCTGCATACGGTAATCAGTAATCGGTAATGTCGTTTCACGACCACTTTGTGTACGGCCAACTGGTTACTGATTACTGTTGACTGTCTTCCGAAGGCCGTCGTGCAGGGAAACGGCCGTTTTCCAGCCAATCAACCCCTCCGTTTGCGCCACATCCGCTACCTGGGTCGGTTCTTCGCCGGGGCGACCGGGCAAGCGGCCAATGAGTGGCTGTCCCCCTTGCCCAAATAGCTTGTAGATGAGCCGCACCACGTCGGCGACGCTGGTGGCCTGGCCGGTGCCAAGTTCAACGGTGGTGCCGGGGGAAAGGTGGGGAAAAACGGCCGTTTGCCACAGCCCCGCCACCACATCTTCCACATAAATCCAGTCCCGCCGCTGCGCCCCCGCCGTCATCGGGAAGTCATGGCCACCCAGCGCGGCCTCGATTGCCGCCGGAATGAGGTTGCGCTCCGATTGGCCGGGGCCATAGGCGTGGAAAATCATGCCGCCGACAATGGGCCAACCCTGCGTGCGGGCATACATTTGGCAAAATTGCCACGCCGCCGCCTTGCTAGCCGCATAGACATTCATGCTGCTCTGTTCGCCGGGGGTGCGGGCCACCACCAGCCGCTGCGTGCCAAACCGCTTTTCAAAGCAGGCTCGCGCCAGGTTAATGGTGCCGTTGAGGTTGTGGCGCAAGGCTGCGTCCACGCTCATAAACGGGTCGGTGACACCCACCGCCGCCAAGTGGATAACAATATCTGGCTCTGCCTCAGCCACGGCGCGGGCGGTTAGCTGGTAGTTACGCAGGTCGGCATAGACAAATTGTAGCTGTTCGCGCTGGCTGGCAAAGGGTGGGGGCAATGGCTGGCCGCTGTGGGTTTCGCGGAGGAGGAGGGAAACGGCCGTTTCTGGCTCCGCCAGCACATACGGCACCAACACCTGCCCAATAAACCCGGTGGCTCCGGTAATCAAAACACGCATAAAGTTGATTCTTACGCGATTTGAATGCCTTTTTGAAGAATCTCGTTGGCAAATGGATTGGTCATGTTAAAGTCTGCTTCTCTAAATGGATGGGGTTCAATGCGCGTGTCGAATTTGCGGCTAATTTTCATTAACTCTACCTGGGTAACAAACGTGTTACTAATGCCATTCATAATGAGAGCTAAATCAATATCACTGTCATCGTGCTGCTTCCCAGTAGCATATGAGCCAAAGAGATATGCCTTTTGTATAGCAAACTTGTTCTCTCGAAGGTGGCGGATATACTCTTTTACGACTGCAATAGTTGCGCTTTGATCCATTGACGCATACTCCCTATTTCACTCACCCATTTCTGGGTATATTCCTTCGTACACGTTTTATAGAAGGCTAATTTGTAATCGTCATATCGGGCTTGAATATTAAAGGCGGTGATCGTTACTAAAATATCCTTTTGGGTTTCGTTCAATTCCAGATTTCCCTTCTCTGCAAGCAAAAGCAGGTTATGGGTTAAAGGAGGTGGGGTGGTCACATTCTCAGCATAAAATGCTTTGAGGAGCTTTTCGAGCACTAAATGCCCAATGAATAGAGCCCAGTGATAATCCTCTGACTGGAATAAATGCTCCATTGTTTGAAAATCTCTATCGGAGCCTTCAGTCCAATGTTTTACAATGTTTGCTTTTTCCATGTTAATTCATTTCTCTTGTAGGATAAGTGCAAAGTGCAATCTGTCAACAGCTCAAAAAAGAGCTAATTGTTTAAACCAGCACTTGCCAAAAAGTCATGGTACCAGGAAAAGGTTTGGTGGAGGCCGCTTTCCAGGGTGTGCTGTGGTTTCCAGCCGAGGATGCAGCCGGCTTTGTCGGAGCAGAGGTATTGGTCCTGGATTTCGTTGCTGGCTTCGTTGCGGATGATGGGGTGCAAATGGGGGTGGTCGGACAGGTGAATGATGGTGTTTACGATGTCGAGGGCAGAAACGGCCGTTTCCGCCCCAAAATTAAACGCCTCCCCCCGCACCTCCGGCCGGTTCAACTGCTGCCCAATCAGCAAATAGCCGCGCACCACGTCTTCCACATAAATATAATCCCGCTTCGCCCGGCCGTCGGAGCGAATGACCGGTGGCTGCCCATAAAACAGGCTGCGAATCGTCCCCGGCACAATCCGGTTCCAATTCAGGTCGCCGCCGCCGTACAGATTGGCGCAGCGCGTCACCGCTACCGGCAGCCCATAGCTGTGGGCATAGCTGCGGGCAATCAGGTCGGCACAGCTTTTGGAAACATCATACGGGTGCTGCCCCAGCAGGGCCACCTCTTCGGTGTAGGGCAGCAGGTCGGGCTGTTCGCCATAAGCGTGGTTGCTGCTGGCAACAATCACCCGCTGGATGGTTGGGCTGCGCCGCGCTGCTTCCAGCACCATCCAGGTGCCACGCACATTGGTTTCAAACGTCGCCAACGGAGCGCGGTTGGCAACGCCCACAATGGTTTGCGCCGCCAGATGGTAAACGGTGTCCACCTGATATTCCGCCAGCAGCCGTTCCAGCAGCTGAATGTCCACAATGTCCCCATGCACCACGTCAATTTGCTCAATGAGACCGGTGCGGATGAGCTGGGATTGGGCCACGCCATCCCGAATGAGACCCACAACGTGCGCCCCTTGCGCCAGCAGTGCCTGGGTGAGCCAGGAGCCGAGCAGCCCGGTGCAGCCGGTGATGAGGACGCTTTTGTCTTGCCAGAATTCCGTTTCCAAAATGCCGTGGTCTCCGTCAGAAAATGATTTCACGCAAAGGCGCAAAGCCGCAAAGAACCAGACCATTTGCGACTTTGCGCCTTTGCGTGAGGATACAGCATTAGTCAGCCCATACTTTCCAGGGAGGATTTTGCTGCCAGATTTTTTCCAGCGTCAGCGTGTCTTTCATGGTATTCATGGATTGCCAGAAGCCGTGATGGCGATAGATCATCAGCTGCTGTTGCGCTGCCAGTTGGGGCAGGATTTCGGTTTCGAGGTTGACATCATCCCCGGCGGCCATCATGTCCAGCACCGGTTTTTCAAACAGCATAAAGCCGCCGTTGATCCAGTGGGGCAGCCTGGGGCGTTCGACAAAGCCGGAAACCAGCCCACTGTCATCGGCTTCAACCACGCCATATTGCAGTTCGACCTGAACGGCCGTTACTGTTGCCAACTTCCCATGCCGCAAATGAAAATCCACCAGCGCCGTCAAATCCACGTCGCTCACATCGTCGCCATAGGCCACAAAAAAGCGGTCGCCGGGCAGATAGTCGGCCACCATAGCGATGCGCGTCCCCTTTTCCGTGTGCAGCCCCGTTTCCACCAGCGACACTTGCCATTCGGGGTGGGTGGGCTGGCTGCGTAACACCGCCGCCCCCTCGCTGCTGCCACCCAGCCGCAGCGTCAAATCCCGCGCCATTGGCTCATAGTCGAGAAAATATTGCTTGATGTCCTGGGAACGGTATCCCAGGGTTAGCACAAATTCATTAAATCCATGTGCCGAGAAAATTCGCATGACGTGCCACAAAATCGGCCGGCCGCCAATTTGCACCAGCTCTTTTTTGGTGGCCGTGCTGCCGCGCATGCGCGTGCCTTGTCCGCCACAGAGGATGACGACGGGGATGTTTTCCATGTGTTTGGAGATCAGAGATTAGGGATTAGAGATTAGGGATTGGCACTGGTGAAGCCCAATCTCTAATCTCCAATCTCCAATCTCTGCTTTTGCTCTCTTTCAACAGCTTGCCGCAAATTCTTGACAAACGGCGGATAGACAATGCCTGCCTCGGTGACGATGCCGGTGACATAGCGGTGGGGGGTCACGTCGAAGGCGGGGTTGCGGGCGGTGATGCCGGCCGGGGCGATGGGGGTGCCAAAAACGGCCGTTACTTCCTCCGGGCTGCGCTCTTCAATCGGGATCAAGTCGCCGTGCGCCAGCTCCAGGTCAATGGTGCTGGTGGGAACCACCGGGTAAAACGGCACCCCGTTTTCCTTTGCCACCACCGCCAGCTTGTAGGTGCCAATTTTGTTGGCAACATCGCCGTTGGCAGCGGTGCGGTCGGAGCCAACGAGGACGATGTTGACCTGGCCCGTCCGCATAAAATGGCCGGCGGCGTTGTCAGCAATCAGGTCAAAGGGGATGTTGCGCTGTTGGAGTTCCCACGCCGTCAGCCGCGCCCCTTGCAGCCGGGGGCGGGTTTCGTCCACCAAGACGTGGATTTTTTTGCCCTGCTCGTGGGCGGCAAAAATGACCCCCAGTGCGGTTCCCCAATCTACAGTTGCCAGGGCGCCGGTGTTGCAATGGTGCAAAATGGTATCGCCGTCGCTGATGAGTTCCGCGCCGTGGTAAGCCATGCGCCGGTTGAGTTCCACATCTTCGTCGGCCAGCTTTTGCGCTTCGGTCAGCAGGGCAGCGTGGATGGCGGCGGGATCAGTTAGCTCTGGGTTGTCGGCCACGCGCAGCAGCCGTTTGACTGCCCAGGCGAGATTAACGGCCGTTGGCCGCGCTAAATTCAACCGTTCCCCTGCCACGTGTAAATCATACCGCAGGGCAGCCGCATCGCTGGCCGTGCTTTGCTGCGCCGCCAGCACCATGCCAAACGCCGCCGCCGCCCCAATGGCTGGTGCGCCCCGCACCACCATGTCGGTAATCGCCTCCGCCACGGCTTCGTGCGTCTCATATTCCAAAAGCTCAAACGTCCACGGCAGCACCCGCTGGTCAATCATTTTCATCGTCTGCCGTTCGTTGTCCCAAAAAACGGTCCGCATTGCAATCTCCTGGATAAATGGGACGCAGATTTACCTGATTCACCTGATCAGGAAAATGTTGTTTCACAACCGTTAGCGTTCAGGTAAATCTGCGTCCTGTTTTTGTTTATCGTGGTCGGCGCAGTTGGTAAAGTATCTTTCTTTAACTTTTCCAGCTTCGGATCATAACACAGCCCTAAATGGACTGCCAGCCGCTTTTGACGGGGGGCGGCGGGGGGTGCTATACTGCGAAAGAGCGTGGGGTGTGGGGCGTGGGGAGTAGCGTGTAGCATAACACCCTGCTCCCTACGCCCTACACCCCACAACAAAAAAGGCGTAGCCAATGATGTATGACGTAACCAATGGAAAGGAAACGCCGCGTATTGTGGCGATTGGCGGGGGGACGGGAATGCCGGGGCTGCTGCGGGGGTTGACGGCGTATACCCACAATATAACGGCCGTTGTGACCGTGGCTGATGACGGCGGCAGCAGCGGGCGACTGCGGCGGGAGCTGGGGCTGCTGCCGCCGGGGGATTTCCGCAACAACATGGCGGCGTTGTCGCGGGACGAGGCGTTGATGACGCAGTTGCTGCAATACCGCTTTGGCAGCAGCGTCAGCGGCGGGGATGAGAACGGTACGCCAGGGGATTTGCGCGGCCATGCGTTTGGCAATTTGCTGCTGGCGGCGCTGGCGGGGATTACGGGTAGCTTTGATGAGGCACTGCTGGCGGCGCAGCGGGTGCTGGCGGTGCGTGGCCGGGTGGTGCCTTCGACGCTGGAGCATATTACGCTGGTGGCGGAGGTGCTGGTGGCGCGGGGGGGGGAAACGGCCGTTCTGGAGCGCGTCGTCGGTGAATCAGCCATTCCTAAGGCAGGGGGCAAAATTCAGCGGGTAGAACTGGAGCCAGCTAACGTGCGAGCGTATCCCCCAGCGTTGCGAGCTATCTTTCAGGCCGACCTCATTGTCATGGGGCCGGGCAGCCTCTACACCAGCATTTTGCCCAATTTGCTCATCAGCGATTTGGCCGAGGCGCTCAAACATGCCCGCGCTCCCAAGGTGTATGTGTGCAATCTGGCGACGCAGCCGGGGGAAACCGACAGCTACACGGTGGCGGATCATGTTCACGCGCTGCTGGATCACATTCCGGCCGGCTGTTTGAATGTGGTGCTGGCAAATGACAACCTTTCTGCGGCACCTGACGCAGGTGGCGGGCGGACTGTTTTTGTGCAGCCGGTGCCTCCGCGTGAAGAGGTGCGGTTGGTGACGGCGGATTTGGTAGATGAAAAACGGCCGTGGCGCCATGACAGCCAGAAGGTGGCAAAAAGGGTGATGGAGTTGATCACTTCCTGAAATCATGCCACAATAGTGATGTTTGGAACTTTTCCCTTTTCCCACGCACTGTATGATTACAAATTAGTGCCTGTTTGTTGTTGCCCATGGTTTTGTGGAACAAACGGCAGGAGACACACTTCTAATTAAAAGGAGTTTAGAATGACGATTAAAATTGGGATTAATGGATTTGGCCGGATTGGCCGGTTGGTTTTTCGGCGGTCTTGCGAGATTGAAGGTGTAGAAGTTGTTGGCATCAATGATTTGATTGATGTGGATTATATTGCCTACATGCTGAAGTATGATTCAACGCATGGGCGGTTTAATGGGACGGTGGCGGTGGAGAATGGGAATTTGGTGGTTAACGGCCGTTCCATTCGCGTCACCGCCGAACGCGACCCCAAAAACTTGAAGTGGGATGAAGTGGGTGCCGAGTATGTGCTGGAATCCACCGGGCTATTTCTGACCGATGAGAAAGCCCGCGCCCACATTGAGGCGGGTGCCAAACGGGTGGTTATGTCGGCTCCGTCGAAAGATTCGACCCCGATGTTTGTGATGGGTGTCAACCATAAAACGTATGCCGGGCAGGATATTGTGTCTAATGCCTCCTGCACCACCAACTGCCTGGCGCCGCTGGCCAAGGTGCTGAACGACAGCTTTGGCATCAAGGACGGGCTGATGACGACAGTTCATGCCACCACCGCCACGCAGAAGACGGTGGATGGCCCTTCGGCCAAGGATTGGCGCGGGGGCCGTGGGGCGGCGCAGAACATCATTCCGTCGTCTACGGGTGCGGCCAAGGCGGTGGGCAAGGTGATTCCGGAGTTAAACGGCCGTTTAACCGGCATGTCCTTCCGCGTTCCCACCCCCAACGTCTCCGTGGTAGATTTGACGGTCAATCTGGCAACTCCCGCCACCTATGACCAAATCAAAGCCGCCATGAAAGCCGCCTCCGAAGGAGAATTGGCCGGTATTTTGGGCTACACCGAAGATGCCGTCGTCTCCAACGACTTCCTCGGTGAGACACGCACCTCTGTTTTCGACGCTGAGGCTGGCATTGCCCTCACCGACACCTTTGTCAAAGTGGTTGCCTGGTACGACAACGAATGGGGCTATTCCTGTAAATGCCTTGATTTGATGAAACACATGGCGACTGTGTAAAGTAGGGGATTAGAGATTGGAGATTGGAGATTGGCTATACATAATCTCCAATCTCTAATCTTCCAATCTCCAACCCCCTGTTTTTATGGAACTGAAAGAGCTGGAAGCGCGGATGCACGCCTTTGTAGCAAGCAAGGGGTGGTACGCGCCCGATTCGCCAAAGGCGCAAACACCCCGTAACCTGGCCGCGTCGCTGGCGATTGAGGCGGCGGAGGTGCTGGAGCATTTTCAGTGGCGGGAGGCGGCGGCGGATCGAGAAGAACTGGCGGGGGAACTGGCCGATGTGGCTCTTTATTTGCTCCAGCTTGCCAGCGTAACGGGGGTTGATTTGGAGGGGGCAATTTTGGCGAAGCTGGCGCTGAACCAAACGCGGGAATGGCCTGATCCATGAGAATTTTGGCTGTTAGCGATCTGGTTGTGGATCATTTGTATGTGTCAGATGTCCACAAAAAGTATCCAGAGGTTGGTTTGCTGATTGGATGTGGGGATTTGCCGTTTTATTATCTGGAATTTCTGATTTCATCGTTTAATGTGCCGCTGGTTTATGTGCGTGGCAACCATGATGATGGGTTGCAATACACCTCGGAAGGGCGGGTGCTGGATCATGTGCCGGGGGGGATTGATTTGCACGGGCGGGCAGTGGAGTTTAAGGGGGTGCTGCTGGCGGGGTTGGAGGGTTCGATGCGGTATAGTGCAGAACGGCCGTTTATGTACACCGACACCGAAATGAGGCGCGAAATGTTGCCCCTGTTCCCCCGGCTGCTGCTGAACAAGATCAAATACGGCCGTTATCTCGACATCCTTGTCACCCATTCACCTCCCTTTGGCATCCACGACCGGCCCGACCGACCCCACACTGGTTTTAAGGTGTTTCTTTTCTTTTTACGTACCTTTAAGCCACGCTACATGCTCCACGGCCACATCCACATTCACCGCCAGCGCGACCAGCATATCACGCAGTTTGAAGAGACAAAGATTATCAACGTCTATCCGTATTATTTGTTTGACGATCCATTTTGGCTTTTGAAAAACGGCCGTTGGGGTTAAACGGCCGTTTGACACCTACATGATTCTCTATAAACTTGAACTGAAACTGCCCGCTTGTCGAGCCTTACGCATTCAGGGGAATTTGTAAAGCTCATGACTAAAATCTGCGTATCCTGATATTCAATTATGGCGACCCAACTTTCACTTTTTCCCACGATCCAGCCTGTTAAACAACTCATACGAACAAACTTTTCGCATGATAACATTGGCCCGCAAGCAGCGAGGTTGGCATTGGAGGAGCGGTATCGTGCCTTGTTGCAGGAAACAGATCAGTTTAGCCGTAAGTTGGTAAGCTATCAGGGCAATAAGGGGGAACTGGTGCATGGCTGGATTCGCTACAAAGAAGGCTTTTCGGCGCAGTTGGTGGAAATATTGATTCGTGAGTTTGGCCTTGAACCGGGTCAAACTGTATTAGACCCTTTTGCCGGGTCAGCAACAACGCTGCTTGTAGCAAAATCATTGGGAATCAATGCGGTTGGTATCGAATTGTTGCCTGTATGCCATTTAGCCTGGCAGGCTAAATCCCGCTTTATGGACTATGATCTGGCTGAGTTGCAGCAGGTTGAAGCCTTGTTATTAGCGGGAGAAGGAATGGGAGAGGGGAAACGGCCGTTTCCCCACATCACCATCACCGAAGGAGCCTTTCCCCCACAAACAGAACGCGACATAATGGCCTACACCGATTGGTTTGAGGCTCTCCCAGTCAGTCAACAAACCAAAACCTTGGGGCAACTCCTTTTAACCAGCATCCTGGAAGAAGTCAGCTATACGCGCAAAGATGGGCAATATTTACGTTGGGATTCCCGGTCGGCGAAGGTGATGGCGCGGAATAGGCAACGCATCATGCAGGGAAAGCAGCCCGTAAAGGAGGTGGATCTGGGGGCATTGCCAACGGTCAAAGAGGCACTTTTGCACGCTTTAAGGATTGTCAGAACCGATATTCAGAAATTACAGGCTTTTACCTTTCGGGATAGTCAACAACAGCTTATAGCGGGTAATACGTTGCTAACGATGCCCACCATGCCCGCTGACCAGTTTGATACGGTCATTACCTCTCCCCCTTACTGTAACCGTTACGATTATACTCGGACGTATGCTCTGGAATTGGCCTATCTAGGTGTTGGTGATGCCATTTTTGCTTTACGACAAGGGCAGCTCTCCTGCACAGTTGAAAACCGTTCCAAGCTCGACATCTTACGTGAGCAGTATCAAACGATTGGGCAAGAAACGCGATTCAAGCAGATTCTACAGACCGTGCAAAACAATTCTGCTTTTAAAGAAGTGATGCAGGCTCTCCACAACCGCCAACGACGAGGCGAACTGAATAATCGCGGCGTTGTCTCAATGGTGGAACAGTATTTTGTTGAGTTAACCTTCGTTTTTGCTGAACTTCTGCGAACCTGCCGTTCTGGCGCTTGTGTGGCTTTTGTGAATGATAATGTACGCTATGGCGGTGAGATTGTGCCTGTGGATTTACTGACAACCAACTTGGCCGAACAAGTGGGTTTTGTACCGGTAAAAGTGTATGTATTGCCGCAGCGAAAGGGGAACAGCAGCCAGCAAATGGGCAAATTTGGTCGGGAAGCCTTAAGAAAAAGTATTACCATTTGGAGAAAACCGTGATGCCCCTGCGAGTTCCACGCAACACAGAAGTTGAGCATAAAGCCTGGCTACTGGATCAACTTGCCAAAAGCGAATTCTTTCATGAAAAGCTGCATGAATGGCGACTGCTAGAGATTATCAACGAGCTTGAAACAATCCCCGGTGAAGATTTGTCTTGGGATTTGGATCAGTTGAATATTTCGGCTGTAGCCTGGAACAAGATTATCCATCGTGGAATCAAACCAATTATCGTATTTGCTCACCCCACTGTTTTGCAAACAGTAGATCGGACAGTTGGATATTATCGCATGTTGTCCATGGTCTCACAGAAGTCCATGAGTCGCGTCGGCTTGCCGATCAGTCGTGAATCAGGGGAGGTAAAGCCTGAGTTTGATCGCGCCCTCGCTATTGCCAATCATTTAAACCAAATTGTAAGCAGCCTGATTGAAGCCGATAAAGTGGTTAATGTACGAGAATTTGACTTATGGCGAGGTATGGCGGCGGGAACACAAGCGCAAGGGAGCTGGCAAAACCTGAAAGGCAGTCGCATAGAGGCTCAAGTTAGAGCGATTATACGCCAGCGAATTAGAGAGACGGGGGGTGTCGTTGCTGAATCGGTGCGTGGTATTGAATTGCAAAACGGCCGTTTTCTTGTATTCGGTGATGAACCAGATGTGGCAATTTACGATCAGGATGTGATCCAGGTTGCAATGGAAATTAAAGGTGGCATAGATACAGCCGCTATTCTGGAACGTATTGGAGCCGCAATCAAAAGTTTGAGTCGTGCGAAAGAAGAAAATGCCGAGGCTCATACGATTCTCCTTGTCCAGGAAGTATCATTGACAAAAACAGCCACATCCGATCTGGAAATCAATCGCCTGGCTGTTAACCATTGGTTTACGATTGAGTCTTTTTTGGGAGATACCAGGCAACGCGAAGCTATCTTTCAATTGATGGGATTGTGATCCTTTTATTTTCAGCAAGCGTGTGTTTGCACTTCGCAAATGCACCAGACCCGCAAGAGGAGAAAACATGCAGCCCAATTTTGACCTCACAGGCAAAGTTGCCCTTATCACCGGGGCCTCACGGGGGATCGGCCAGGCCATTGCCGAAACCTATGCCGCCGCCGGTGCCAAGGTAGTGCTTGCCAGCCGCAAGCAAAGCAGCCTTGAAGAAGTAGCCGCCGCCATTCGCGCCAACGGCGGCGAGGCTCTGCCCATTGCCGCCCACACCGGCAGCGACATAGCCGTGGCCGAACTGGTTGGTCGCGCTACCGAGGCCTATGGTGGCATTGATATTGTGGTCAACAACGCCGCCACCAACCCCCATTTTGGCCCCATCCTCACCGCCGAGGATAGCCACTGGCAGAAAATCATGGATGTCAACGTCATGGGGTATTTTCGCGTGGCGAAGGCGTGTGCCGCCAGCATGAAAGCGCGGGGCGGCGGCAAAATCATCAACATCGCCTCGATTGCGGGCAAAACCCCGTCACCTGGCATGGGCATTTACTGTGTTAGCAAGGCGGCCGTATTGATGCTGACCGAGGTGCTGGCGGCGGAGCTGGCGGCCGATAATATTCAAGTCAACGCCATTGCTCCCGGCTTTATCAAAACCCGCTTCAGCCAGGCCATTTGGGACAATCCCCAGCTAAATGAAGCCGTTGTCGCCTCCATTCCGCAGAAGCGCATGGCCGATGTGGAAGAGCTGAGTGGAATTGCCCTTTATTTGGCTTCCCCGGCTTCCAGCTTTATGACCGGCTCGACGCTGATCATTGACGGCGGGCAGTTGGTATCAAACGTCATTTGAGCTTGGATCGGTAATCAGTAAACAGTAATCAGTAGGTCACTGATTACCGATTACTGATTACCGATTACCGATTACTGGACGAAAAATGGAACCACAAGTAATAGAGAAAGTACTCGACACCATGCGCCAGTTTGTGCGCGAGGAAATTATTCCGCTGGAGGCTGAGTTCTTAGCCAGGGGGTTTACGGCGATGCTGCCGAAGCTCCAGGAAAAGCGGGAGATGGTAAAAAAGCTGGGTTTTTGGTGTCCGCAAATTCCCGAAGAATATGGCGGGATGGGGCTGTCGCTGCTGGAGCATGGGTTGGTGAGTGAGGTGCTGGGGCAAACGCCCATCGGCCACTTTGTCTTCAACTGCCAGGCACCGGACGCAGGCAACATGGAGATTTTGATTGACCACGGCACGCCGGAGCAGAAGGAGAAGTTTTTGCTGCCGCTGGTGCGGGGGGAGATTCGCAGTTGTTTTTCAATGACGGAGCCGGAACATGCGGGGTCGAACCCGGTGGTGATGAGCACAACGGCCGTTAAAGAAGGCAACAGCTACATCATAGACGGCCACAAATGGTTCACCAGCGCCGCTGACGGAGCCGCCTTTGCCGTTGTCATGGCCGTCACCGACCCCCACGCCAGCGTCCATCAACGCGCCAGCCAAATCATTGTCCCCACCGACACCCCCGGTTTTGAGCTGATTCGCAACATTTCTGTCATGGGTGAGCCAGGCGAAGGTTGGGCCAGCCACGCTGAGATCCGCTACAACGAGGTGCGCGTGCCGCAGGAAAATTTGCTGGGGCAGGAAGGCCACGGCTTTGCCATTGCCCAGGAGCGGCTGGGGCCGGGGCGCATTCACCACTGTATGCGCTGGCTGGGTATTTGCGAACGCGCCTTTGAGCTGATGGTGAAGCAGGCGATGCTGCGCGAGCTGGGACCGGGGACGGTGCTGGCCGATAAGCAAACCATCCAGAACTGGGTAGCCGAAAGCCGGGCGGAGATGAACGCGGCGCGGCTGATGGTGCTGGATGCAGCCAACAAGATTGACAAAAATGGTGTCTATGCCAGCCGCAACGAGATTTCGATGATCAAATTCTTTGTCGCGGGCGTGCTGATGCGCGTCCTTGACCGCGCCATCCAGACGCACGGGGCGATGGGGATGACCGATGACACGCCCTTGGCCTACTGGTACCGCCACGAACGCGCTTCCCGCATCTATGATGGGCCGGATGAGGTTCACAAGATGGTGGTGGCGCGGCGGATTTTTAAGCAATATCGGTAATCGTAGAGATTGGAGATTGGAGAGTGGAGATTGGCCGTCACGGTAGCCCGAATCTCCAATCTCTAATCTCCTAATCTCCCAATCTCTTCCCATGATTCCAAACAAAGGCAACGACATCATCGCGGTGCGGCCGGATGAGCGGTTTGATGAGGGGCGGGTGGCGGCGTTTTTGCGGGGGAAGCTGGAGGGGGCAGAACGGCCGTTAACCGTCCAACAGTTCGGCGGCGGTGCAGCCAACCTCACCTACCTGCTCGACTACGGCAGTCACCAATACGTCCTGCGCCGCCCCCCGCTTGGCCCCGTCGCCAAATCTGCCCACGACATGGGGCGCGAATACCGCGTTCTTTCGGTGCTACACCAGCAGTTCCCCTACGCCCCCCGCGCCTTTCTCTTCAGCGACGACGAAAGCATCATCGGCGCACCCTTCTTTGTCATGGAGCGTCGCCACGGCGTGGTCGTGCGCCGCACCATTCCCCCCATCTATGCCGACATCCCCGATGCCCCCCGCCGCATGAGCGCGGCCTTGGTGGACGCGCTGGCCGCGTTCCACGCCGTGGACTATGCCGCTCTGGGGCTGGACGATTTGGGGCGACCTGAGGGGTTTGTTGAGCGGCAAATTGAAGGGTGGTACAAGCGGTGGCACGCCGCCAAAACCGACGATCTGGCCGATATGGATCGCGTTTACGCCTGGCTGCGCGACAATGTGCCGCCCACCACCGGCCACTCCCTCGTCCACAACGACTACAAGCTCGACAACGTGATGCTGGCGGCCAACGACCCCGGCCAAATGGTCGCCATTTTTGACTGGGACATGTGTACGCTTGGCGACCCGCTGTGCGATTTGGGCGCACTGCTCTGCTACTGGACAGAACCGACCGACCCGCCCCATTTCCAGCAAATGGCGATGATGCCCAAGGGCGACCTCGGTTTTATGACGCGGGCGGAGCTGGTGGCGCGGTATGCGGAAAAAAGCGGCCGTGCCGTCCACAACATCAACTTTTACCACGCCCTGGGGCTGTATCGGCTGGTGGTGATCATTGCCCAAATTTACATTCGCTATGTGCGCGGGCAGACAAAAGACGGCCGTTTTGCCGGCTTCGGCCAAATGATCCCTCTCATGGCACGGGCGGCGGCGGACGTGGCGCAACTGTAGGGCAAGTTTGCAAACTTGCCCTACACGCAGTTTATGACCTACCAATCCATCTTCCGGCCTGGCCTGTTTGCTGGGCAAACGATTATTGTTACCGGTGGCGGCACCGGTTTGGGGCGAGCAACTGCCCATGAACTGGCCTCGCTGGGGGCGCATGTGGTGTTGGCGGCACGCAAGTTGGAAAATTTGCAGAAAGTGCAGGATGAAATTGTGGCGGCTGGGGGGAGCGCAACGGCCGTTATTTGCAACATTCGCCAGGAAGAATCCGTCGTTGCCCTCTTTGACCAAGTACTGGCCGAACGGGGCGCCGTGCATGGCCTGGTCAACAACGGCGGCGGCCAATTCCTTAGCCCCGCCGAACACATCTCCCTCAAAGGGTGGAACGCCGTTGTGGAAACCAACCTCACCGGCACCTTTCTCATGTGCCGCGAAGCGTACAACCGCTACATGGGCGCACACGGCGGGGCGATTGTCAACATGCTGATGGACAACGAGCGCGGCTTTCCCGGCATGGTGCATTCTGGCGCGGCGCGGGCCGGCATTGAAAACATGACCAAAACGCTGGCGGTGGAGTGGGCCAAGTCAGGCGTGCGGCTCAACGCCGTCGCCCCCGGCGTGATCGATTCCAGCGGCCTTGACCATTACCCACCCTGGGTGCAGGCCAGCATTCGCGGCTTTGTGCAAAACATTCCGGCCAAGCGGATGGGGACGGAAAGCGAAGTAGCCGCCACCATCGTCTTCCTGCTTTCCCCCGCCGCTGCCTACATCACCGGCGTGTCGGTGAAAATTGACGGTGCCAGCTCCCTGTGGCGCAGCAACTGGGAAATTGATAACCACGACAACGCGCCGCCGCCTTATGATGGGTTTGGTAGTGCAGGTTGAGGAGAAAATGATGTCTACAGTAGAACAGGTTACTTCAATTTGTGGTATTTGTGATGCCGGATGCGGGGTGGATGTGCATCTGGTGGATGGCAAAATCAGCCGTCTAACGCCGCTTAAGGATCACCCTCTTGGTATTGTTTGTCCCCGTGGTGCTCGCGCTGCGGAGATTGTGTATTCTGAAGACCGGCTGCTGTATCCACAGCGGCGGGTGGGTGAACGGGGAAACGGCCGTTTTGAGCAAATTAGCTGGGATGAAGCCTACACGTTCTGGGTCGAAAAGCTGCACGAAATCAAGGGGAAGCACGGCCCGGAGGCCATTTGCATCTACACCGGGCGCGGCAATTTTGAATTTGGCGTTCAGGAAACCTTCCCGCCATCCGGCACAAGTGAATCCTCCGCCAGCTCCATCCTCTTCCCCTTTGGTTCTCCCAACAGCACCGGCGTGGGAGCTTTGTGCTTTGTTGCCTATGGCATGATCGCCCCCCAGGCCTGTTTTGGCGAGCAATATCGCAATTTGAGCGATGACCTGGACAACGCCGATTTGATTTTGGTGTGGGGGGCAAACCCGGCCACCGACTCGCCGCCGCTGAAGCTGAAAAAGATTACCCAGGCGGCGCGGCGTGGTGTTCGGGTTGTTGTCATTGACCATCGGCGCAGTGAAACGGTCAGAGCCGCCCGTGCAGAGTGGCTGGGGATTCGGCCGGGCAGCGATGGGGCTTTGGCGTTGGGCATTATCCACGTCATGATTGCCGAAAAGCTCTACGACCGTGCGTTTGTGGAGAACTGGACGCATGGTTTTGCTGATTTGGCGCGTTATGTTGAGTCGTTTACCCCGGAGCGCGTGGCGGCTATCACGGGCGTTGCCGCTGAATCTGTTGTTGACCTAGCGCGGGCGATTGGTGCCGCCAAGGGCTGCTCCATCTTGATGTATACGGGGCTTGAATATAGCAATAGCGGGGTACAGGCGATTCGCGCTGTGCTTTCCATTCAGGCGTTGGGCGGTCATATTGACGTGCCGGGTGGCAAACTGTTTAAAATGCCGGATCGGATTCAGCACAACCGCACGACGACCGACCCGCCGCTAAAGGGAAAACGGCCGTTTGGTGCCGAACAATATCCCCTTTACTATCAATTGCGCAATGAAGCCCACGCTGTGGAACTGCCCAAAGCCGTTCTCGAAGATGACCCCTACCCCGTGCGCGGGTTGATTGTCAGCGGGGCGTCCTTGCTCACGGCCTGGCCCGACCCCGCCCTGTGGCGGCGAACATTGGCCGCGCTGGATTTGCTTGTCGTGGTCAACCGTTTCCCCACGGCCGATGCCCAGTTTGCTGACCTGCTGCTGCCGGCCGCAACCCCGTTTGAAACCACTTCCTATCAATTCTACGATGATTGGGCGCAGCTTCGTGCGCAAGTTATTGACCCCATCGGCGAGGCTCGCTCCGACTATCTGATTTTTACCGAGCTTGCCGACCGTCTGGGTTATGGGGACCTGTGGCCGAAAACTGAGGAGGAGAAGGTCAGGCGGGGTTTGGAAGGGACGGGGGTGACGCTGGCGCAGCTACAGGCTAATCCGGCCGGCGTGCCACTGCCGTCGCTGCCCATGCGCTACCGCAAATATGAAACGGGTGAACTGCGTGAAGACGGCCGGCCGGGTTTTGCCACGCCAACCGGCAAGTTTGAATTTGCCTCTGAATGGTTCCGCCAGCATGGGTATGAGCCACTGCCGTGCTACACCGAGCCGGAAGAAGGCCCCATCGCCACGGTCGAACTGGCACAGGCTTATCCCCTCGTGTTTAATTCGGGTGCTCGGATGCAGTCTACTTTCCGTTCGCAGCACCTCAACATTGACGAATTGAGAAAGCTGCAGCCCAAACCGCTGGTCTGGCTTCATCCCCGTGATGCCCAGGCGCGGGGCATTGCACAGGGTGACGAGGTGATGGTGCAATCGCCACGAGGGCAGATTCGGCTCTGGGCGCACGTGACCGAGGATATTGTGCCTGGCGTGATTGAGGCCAACATGGGTGGCGGCGGCCCACTAGGGCCACAGGAATGGCAAGAAGCTAACGTGAATACGCTGACCGATCACCACAATCGTGACCCCATTTCCGGTTTCCCGGTGTACAAAGCGTTGCTGTGTGAGGTGGTGCCAATTAACCGGTGCGCCGAACGGCGAGAAGGCGCATGATGGATTTGCCAAAGGTGACGTTGACGACGGTGGAGGTGGTGGAGCCGGATGCGCGGTGGCCGGAGCTGTTTGCTGAGGCGGCGGCATGGCTGCAGGGGGTGTTTGGCGAGAATTTTGTGCGGATTCACCACATTGGCAGCACGGCGATTCCGGGGATTCGGGCAAAGCCGATTATTGATATGCTGCTGGAAGTGGCGGATATTGAGCAGGTGGATGGGTTGAACGAGGTGTTGGCGGCGGCGGGGTATGTGGCGTATGGGGAGTTTGGGCTGGCGGGGCGGCGCTATTTTCCGCGCACGATAAACGGCCGTCGCAGCCACAACCTCCACATTTACCAGCACGACAACCCGGCCATTGTGCGCCATCTGGCGTTCCGCGATTACATGATTGCCCACCCGGACGAGGCGCAGGTGTACAGCGAGCTAAAAGCATCGCTGGCGGCGCAGTTTCAGCATGATTTCGAGGCATACATGGATGGCAAGAATGTCTATATCAAGGAGATGGAGCAGCGGGCGTTGCGCTGGTGGGAAGGGGGAGAATAGGACGCAGATTTTCCTGATGAACCTGATAAGAATCAGGAAAATCAGGTAAATCTGCGTTCCATTTAGAGATTGGTCATGAGACGCTGGTTGATTGTGGTGTTCATAGGGGCTGTGCTGACGGTTGGGGCTTATTTGGGTCTTGGCTATTCGCTGTATCATGAGCTGGTGGATATTAACGGCCGTTGTTTCCGCCACCTTGCCAACAGCCCCACCCAATTTACTGACCTCGGCAACTTTTGGCCGGCCGGGTTTGATTACACCCCCTACTTCATGCCCGAATACAAAACGGTCTCCATCCCCAGCCGCGACCCGGCGGTGACGTTGGCCGGGTGGTACATCGAGGCCGCGCCCGATGCTCCAGCGGTGCTGATTGTGCATGGGTTTGGTAGCTGCAAAAACAGCCACACCGAACTGGTTCCCGCCGGGATGCTCCACAAGGCGGGTTTCTCGGTTCTCATCATTGATTTGCGCGACGCGGGCGACTCGACCCAGCTTGATGGGTACACGGCACTGGGGAATGAGGAGTATTTGGATGTGCTGGGAGCGTGGGATTGGTTGGTGACTGAAAAGGGGATTCCGGCCGGCCGGGTGGGTGTTTTGGGCAATTCGGTGGGCGGAGCGGTGGCGCTGGTGGCGATGGGGGAGGAGCGGGGAATAACGGCCGTTTTTGCCGACTCACCCCCCTCTGACCTCACCGTCTATCTGCCCGACGAAGCCCGGCGCAACAAATTCCCCACCTTTATGCTGCCCATCTCCCTGTGGTGGTCGCGGCAGGCGGGGGGCGTGGATTTGCTGGCGCACCAAGCCAAGGACGCGCTGCCCCGCTTTACGCCGCCGCAGCAGTTTGCCGTCATCCACAGCCGCGCCGACATTTTTGTGGACGTGGCGCAAACGGAGCGGCTGGAGGCGGAAAGTGAACGGTTGGGGTTAAACGGCCGTTTTACCTACTTCGACAACGCCAGCCACATGGCAATCCCCGCCTTTTACCCGGCGGAATATGAAAAGGAACTGGTCACGTTTTTCCAGCAGGCGTTACAATAACCTTTTTTAGAAATGTTCACGCCAAGTCGCCAAGTTTTTTTGCGGCTTTGCGCCTTTGCGTGAGATAAATGATTTTATGAGCCATACACAAACAGTTGAACTGGTTCCCAACCAGGGTTGGGACGAACGGATTTTGGTTTGCCGCAACGGGAAGTTGGTAGACGTATTCATTATCATTACCGAGCGGTATGTGGTACTGGTGGACACGCTGATTAACGGGGCAACGGCCGAAAAATTGATGCAATTTGCCAAGCCGCATCTGGTTAACGGCCGTTCGCTCCTCGTCATCAACAGCCACGCCGACTATGACCACGCCTGGGGCAACCAGCTTTTTGCCGGGCCAAACGCGCCGTACCCCGCCCCCATCATCGCCCATGAGCGGTGCGCCGAGGAGTTTGCCGTATGGGCGGCGGATTTGGTGACGATGCGGGACAAGGAGCCGGATGTGTTTGGTGATGTGGTGCTAACGCCGCCAACGCTGCTGTTTAACGGCCGTTTCACCATCCACGGCGGCGATCTCACCCTCCAGCTCATTCCCACCTTCGGCCACACCCGTGACCATGTTTCCGTCTATATTCCCGAAATCCGCACCCTGCTGGCTGCCGATGCCGCCGAACAGCCCTACCCCATGCCCCGCCACCCCAGCGGCATGGGCGACATGCGGCAATCATTGGCGCAACTGGCCGCGCTGGAAGCCGAAACCGTGCTTTATTGTCATGCCCCCGTCACGATTGGCGGCAAGCTGCTCCACGACAACATCGCCTACTTTGATGCTCTGGAAACCGCCTGCCGTCGCGCTTTGGCGGCCGGCATCTTGCCCGAAACCCTCAGCGACGACGACGACCTGGCCGCCCTCGTCGGCTGCACCTTCGCCCAGGCCATGCCCCCCAACTTCGACCCCGCCACCGTCCACCCCTACTATGCCGGCAAAGGGCATAATGGACAGATTCGGGCAATGGTGGAGTGGTTATTGGAGATTGGAGATTAGATCCCTCAATCTCCAATCTCCAATCTCCAATCCCCAAAGTTTTATGCAACCAACGATTTACAGTGCCAACAAACGGCCGTTTGCCACCTCCCCCGTGGCCGTGCAAGCGATTATCGTCAACGACCAGGAGCAAATCCTGCTGCTTTCCAGCCCGCACCGCAACCGCCCCAACGAGTGGCAGACGGTGAGTGGGGCGTTGGAGGCCGAGGAAACCATTCTTGCGGCCGTGCTGCGCGAGGTCAGTGAGGAAGCCGGGGCGAATGTCTGCGTGCGGCCGTTGGGCGTTCTCCATGCCCGCACCTTCCATTATGATGTCAACGTCCGCTACGCCATCGGCATTTACTACCTGCTGGCCTATGAAGGCGGGGCGGTGGAGCCGGGCGACGACATGCGCGACAGCCACGCTCGCTGGTGGTCGCTGGCCGAACTGGTCGAGGCCGACATTGCCCTCCACATTTCTATCAACCAACCTTGGCTTTTCACTCGCGCCATTGAACTTTATCGCCTGTGGCGCGATCAAGACCCGGTGCTGCTGCAAAAGCTGCTGGATTAAATTACAGGAGATTGAGATTGAGAGATTGAGAGACTGGGAGACTAAGAGACTAACCAGTCTCCCAGTCTCTCAGTCTCTTAGTCTCTGCTTTAAACCTATGAACCCTATTCGCATCGAACTCCCCACCCCCTTTGACGTTGGCTCCGTCAACGCCTTTTTGTTTACCGAGCCGGAACCCGTTCTGGTAGATACCGGCGTGCATTCTGATGAAAATTGGGCGGCACTGGTGGCGGGGCTAAACGCCAACGGCGTGGCACTGACCGATTTGCGCCGCATTGTCATCACCCATCCCCACGTGGACCACTGTGGCGAGGCGGGGCCGCTGGCGGAGGCAAGCGGAGCGCAGGTGTGGGTCTCGGAAGTTGCCCAAAGGTGGCTGGCAGATCCGGCGCACATGTGGCAGCGGCGGGTGGATTATTATGCTCACCACTTTTTGCCGTTTACGGGGCTGCCGGAGGCGGCGTTTCAGGCGGTGGTTGGCTCGATGGCGCGGGCGGCAGAAACGGCCGTTCCCGTCCCCCGCCACCGCCTCACCACCTTCCCCCTCGACGGCACGCTGCAAATGGGCGGCCTGCCCTGGCAAGTCCTCCACATGCCCGGCCACAGCGACTACCAAACCTGCTTTTACCAGCCCGACACCCGCCAATTCCTGGCGGCCGACATGCTGCTGGCAAAAACGCCCACGCCGATTGTGGAACGGCCGTTAGACGACACCCTCACCCGCATCCCCGCCCTGCCCAAATTCATGCGTTCGCTGGACCTTGTGGAAGCACTTGACATCGAAACCGTCTACCCCGGCCACGGCGACATTTTTACCAACCACCGCGCCCTCATCGCCCAGCAGCGGCAGCGGATTGTGGCGCGGAAGGAGGAGTGTTTGCGGTTGGTGAGAAACGGCCGTTATACCATCGCCCAACTCACCGAAGAGATGTACAGCCACATCCCCCTCCGCTTCCGCTTCTCCGGCCTCTGGATGCTCGTCGGCTACCTCGACCTGCTGCAAGCCGAAGGAGCCGTCACCGAACAACTCCGCGACGGCATCTGGCACTACATACCAGCAAACCAGTAGGGGGGCAACATGCCTCTACAGCTACCAAATATTTGGTGCTATACTTGCAGCACTTATGCGCTAAAGTGACCAAACTGCCCAGCGAACCAAACTAGGGCGATTATCATCGGACAAGTTAGCAAACTTGCCCTGCATTTCCACAGGAGAAGAAAAACCCATGAATGGCCTGATGATGGATTACCAACTGACCATTGACCGCATTCTGGAACATGCCAACCGCATGTACCCCACCAAGACGGTTAAAACCATGCTGCCCGATGGCTCCATGCACGTCTATACCTATGCCGATGCTTACAAGCGGATTAAGCGATTGTCCAAAGCATTGGTTGGCTTAGGCGTTGACATTGGGGATCGGGTTGGCACCTTTGCCTGGAATAACTACCAGCACCTCGAACTGTATTACGCCATTCCCGGGGCCGGAGCCGTTTGCCACACCCTCAATATCCGCCTGAGTGCTGACCAACTGGCCTACATCATCAACCACGCCGAAGACAAAGTGGTTTTTATTGACGGTACCCTGTTGAAGCTGTATGAGCAGGCTGCGCCGCTGGTGCAATCTGTGCAGCATTATGTGCTGTTTAACGCCCCGCGTGATGTTGCGACAACGTTGCAAAATGTTGTTTTTTATGAAGATTTGATTGCGGGAAGCGACGAAGATTTTGTCTGGCGTTCTACCGATGAAAAAATGGCGATGGGGATGTGTTATACCAGCGGTACGACGGGCGACCCGAAAGGGGCACTTTATTCGCACCGTTCCATGTATCTCCACACGCTGGGGTCGAACCAGGCCGGGGCGTTGGGGATGCGGGAAACGGATGTGGTGCTGCCGGTGGTGCCGCAGTTCCATGCGATGGCGTGGGGGACACCTTACTCTTGCATGGCTGGTGGGGCAAGAATGGTGATGCCGGGGCCACATTTGCAGGCGCAGCCGCTGGCGCGAATGATTGAGGAAGAGCGGGTGACGGTGGCGGCCGGTGTTCCCACTATTTGGACGGGGCTGTACCATGAGCTGAAAAACAACCCCCGCGATATTTCGTCTATTCGGGCGATGGTGGTGGGTGGCTCGGCCATGCCCCGCGCTTTGACCAAGGCGTATGAGAGCGAATTGGGAGTAAATGTGGTTCATGCCTGGGGGATGACGGAGATGTCGCCGCTGGGGACGGTGTGTAATTTGCAGCAGCACCATGCGTCGCTGTCGCAGGAGGCGCAGTGGGATGTGAAGGCGACGCAAGGGTACCCGATTTTGGGGGTGGAGATGCGGATTGTGGGGGAAGATGGGGAGGAATTGCCCTGGGATGGGCAGCAGATGGGTGAGCTACAGGTGCGTGGGCCGTGGATTATTAGCCAATATTTTAAGCGGGATGTGGACGAAAGCTACATGACCGCCGACGGTTGGTTCCGCACCGGGGACGTATCCAAGGTTAGCCCGGATGGCTATATGCAGATCACCGACCGGACAAAGGATTTGGTGAAAAGCGGCGGCGAGTGGATTTCCAGCGTGGATTTGGAGAATGCGATTATGGCGCATCCCAAGGTGATGGAGGCGGCGGTGATTGCGGTTCCTGATACGCGGTGGGCAGAACGGCCGTTAGCGGCCGTTAAACCCGCCCCTGGTGTCGAAGACCTCACCGAAGCCGAAATCATTGAGTTCATCAAAGATGACTTTGCCAAATTCTGGCTGCCCGACAAAGTGATTGTCGTGGCCGACATTCCCAAAACCAGCACCGGCAAATTTGACAAAAAAGTGCTGCGGGCGCAGTATGCTGCCGGGGAGTTACAGTAACCAGTAATCAGTAAACAGTAATCGGTAATCGCTGTGGACTGACTACCGATTACCGATTACCGTTTTTCACGTTGTCTACATAAAAAACGTAAGAAGAAAGGGGTAAACTAGAAAAGATGTCTGCGCCACTCACTTCACTCAAGATTCTGGATTTTTCCACGCTGCTGCCAGGGCCGTTTGCGTCCATGATGCTGGCCGACATGGGAGCCGAGGTGGTGCGGGTGGAAGCACCTCACCGACCGGATGGCATTCGCTTTGTGCCGCCGTTTGATGGCAACATTTCGGCATGGCACGGGGTGCTAAACCGCTCCAAGCGGTCGTTGGGGCTGGATTTGAAGCAGCCGGGGGCGGCCGAGGTGGTGAAGCGGCTGGTGGGTGAGGGGGGGTATGACATTGTTCTGGAACAGTTTCGGCCGGGGGTGATGGAGCGACTGGGGATTGGGTATGAGGTGCTGCGGCAGGTGAATCCCCGGCTGATTTATTGTGCCATTACCGGCTATGGGCAGACGGGGCCATATAAAGACCGGGCGGGGCATGATAACAATTATTTGGCGCTGGCGGGGGTGATGAGCCACACAGGGCGGCGCGACGAAGGGCCGGTGCCGCTGGGGGTGCAAATTGCCGATGTGGGGGGTGGGTCGCTGGGGGCAACAACGGCCGTTTTAGCCGCCGTCATCGAGCGCTACCATTCTGGTGAAGGGCAACTGGTTGATGTAAGCATGTTTGACATGGCCGTCGCTTGGCACAGCCACGTCATCAGCCACTATCTGGTGGGTGGGGTTGTGCCGGAGCGCGAATCGTGGCATTTGAACGGGGGCAGCTTTTACGACTATTACGAAACCGCCGACGGCCGTTTTCTCTCGGTTGGCAGCCTGGAACCAAAATTCTGGACGGGTTTTTGCCACGCCATCGGCCGACCGGATCTGGTGCATGCGGGGTTGACACCGGAGGCGGAAACGCAGCGGCGGGTGAAGGAAGAGGTGAGGCAGGTGGTGGGAGAACGGCCGTTAAGCCACTGGACAACCCTCTTTGCCGAATTAGACGTATGCGTCGAACCCGTCCTCACCGTCCCCGAAATGCTCGACCATCCCCACACCCAGGCCCGCGAACTCGTGGTTCATGTGCCAAAACCCAACGGCCAAAGCCAGGCGCAAATCGCCATGCCCATCAAATTTTCCCGTAGTCAGCCCAGCTACAAGCATATTGGTACCCATTTGGGCGCACACACCGACGAAATTTTGACTGAAATCGGTTATAATAATTCAGATATTGACAGTTTGCGACAACAAGGTGTTTTTGGATAAACGAACTTGATAGTAAAGGTAGTCCCATGCGCGAAAAAATAAAGGAGCGTGTCAAGCAATTGCTGACCCGTTTAGTAAAGGAAGCCTACGAACACCGCTATACCACAGCGTTTGCCTTATCGCTTGTCCCACTCATTGTTGTATTTTTATATTGGGCTGTTTGGACACAAAACCCTCCACAGCGCACTGGCTTTGCCGTTATTACCTTGTGGGATTGGCTTACCCTGCTGCTGTTTCCCGTCATTTTTGGCATCGCCGCCTTCTTTTTCATCAGAACCCAGCGCGATACAAACCGTGCCATTGCCGGTGAACGGCTGCGGACAGAGCAGCAAATTGCTGAGGATGATCGGAACCAGAAAACGCTGGAAGCATATTTTTCCTATATGACCGATTTGCTTGTGGAGCGTGGGCTGCGCCACACCGATGAGGATAACGAAGTGCGGCGGGTGGCGCGGACGCGGACGCTGGCAGTGCTGCGCGGGTTGGATGGCGAGCGTAAGGGGCAGGTGCTGCAATTTCTGCATGAATCTGACCTGATTAGCAAACCAACCGTCGTTAATTTGGCTGGTGCCTATTTAAACGGTGCCTATTTGCTCCAGGCCAGCTTACTGGATGCCGACCTGCGGGATGCCAACCTGGAAAATGCGGTGCTGGATCAGGCGAATTTGCGCGGAGCATATTTGCGCGAAGCCAATTTGCACGGGGCGCGGCTGCGCGGGGCGTATTTGCGCGAGGCAAATCTGCGCGGGGCCAATTTGGGCGAAGCGTATTTGCGTGAGGCGAATTTGCGCGGGGCGTATTTGCGCGGGGCGAATTTGCGTGGGGCGAATTTGCGCGATGGCAATTTGCGCGATACCAATTTGCGCGATGCCAACCTGCGTGATGCCAAGCTGCGCGGGGCGTATTTGCGCGGGGCAAACCTGATTGGGGCTGATTTGGCCTGGGCTGATTTGCGCGGGGCGAATTTGAGCGGGGCGCTGTTGACGGGTGCCAACCTGAGTGGGGCGAATTTGAGCGGGGCGACGCTGAATGAGGCCAATTTGAGCGAAACCAATTTGGGGCAGGCCAATTTGCGCGAAGCTGATGTGGTGTTGGCCGACCTGAGTAAGGCGAATTTGCGTGAGGCGGAGCTGGTGTGGGCCTACCTGGTGTGGTCAAACCTGAGTGGGGCGCGGCTGACGGGGGCGGATATGACGGATGCGACGCTGCGCGGGGCTGATTTGAGCGGAGCTGATTTGACGGATGCGAAGGTGGTGGATGAGCAACTGGCGATTGTGAAGTCATTGGAGGGAGCGATGTTGCCTAACGGCCGTCGTTATGGGCGTGATGCGAAACCAGATACCGGGAACCCGAATGGACAACGGCCGTTTATGCCCAAAGAAACGGCCGTTGGACCCGATGATTTGCCCCTACCCAGCAACACCCAACTGGAAGAACACCCAGCCGAATAACTGTCTGTTGTGGCAAACCGCCAACGGTTATAAATTGACATGTTGCGCATCGTACAGGTCGCAAGTAACAGGTGGCAACGCTTGTGCGCCGACAAAACTTGCGACTTGCCACTTGTTACCTGTTTTTGAGCCAGGAAGTATCTGATGAACGAAGAAATAGATCTGGACGAGTCCGCGCCCTGGTTAGTACTCCTTATCACCTTGACAGGTGTTTTTCTGCGGCTATTGCTGTTGCGCACCAAAGGAATGTGGCTGGACGAAACGTTCAGCGTCTGGCTGGCTAACCACACCGTTGCCGGAATGCTGCACTGGATTGTCAAGATCGATCAGCATCCACCACTCTATTATCTCCTCCTCCATGCCTGGATCGCATACTTTGGGGACACGCCCTATTACGCCCGTTTGCTGTCTGCCATGTTGGGCGCAGGCACTATTCCGGTCATGTATTTAATTGGTAAACGCATGTCTGGGGTGGTAACGGGGTTGGCGGCAGCCGTGTTTTTCGCGCTTTCCCCTTTTCACATCTACTTCGCTCAGGAAACGCGCATGTACACGCTGCTGACGTTCAATGCGGCCGTGGCGATCTATGCTCTGGTTAGGCTGTTGACAGATGCACGCGCTGCCACACCCATCGGCGGTCAAATTCGGGATTATCTGCACGCCTGGCGCACACCTAAGCCAGCCCAAACCGATTTCAATGATCGAGACAGGTTTGCTATATCCCCTGAATGGCGAATATCGGTTTGGGGTCGCCGTTGGGTGCCAGTTCAAATCATGGAGACCGACCTGGCCTGGGTCGGGTTTATTGTGTTCTCGGCCGCGACCATGCTTAGCCACAATACGGCCGTTTTCTTCCCCCTCGCCACCAACATTTTCGTACTCGGCCTTATTTTCTTCCAGCGAGTCAGCCAGACCGCACCTGTTTTCCAGGCACCTTCCTTGGGGAATTGGGTGAAGGCTCAGCTAGGCATTTTCCTGCTCTGGAGTCCCTGGCTGTTGGCCTTTATCAGGCAGGCCAGGGCCGTTGACCAGCGTTTTTGGATTCCCCAACCGACATGGGATGCTGTTGTGCAGACGTTTCGCACCTTTTTGAATGCTTCTGCGCCGCTTCCGGCCGGCCAGGCCAGGGTGATTTGGGTTTTATATGGGCTGGCACTCTGTTTGGGGTTGGCGTATTATCGCAAAAAACTGCCGCAATTCTTCTTGCTGGTTGCCCTGTTTGCAGTCCCCTTTCTGGGCGAACTGTTGGTAAGCATGCGCCGGCCGATTTTTTATGACCGGACGCTGATCTGGATAACTATTCCATTGTTTTTGCTGCTGGCGGCTGGTGTGGCTCAATTACGATACCGCTTTTTGATGCTGTTGGCACTGGGGATACTGGGTGCCATCAATCTGTTTTCGGTCAGCGATTATTACCGATTCTTTCAAAAAGAGGATTGGAGTACGGCGGCCGGTTATGTGGCCTATTACGCAGAAAATGGCGATCTGGTGCTTTTCAACTCCAACTTTGTCGCCATCCCGTTTGATTATTATTTTGAGACCTATGAAAAGCGTTACTCAATTCAGGTGGAAAAACAGGGCGTGCCGCTGGATTTGATTGCCGATGGCGTTTTGGAACCGGAAATGACGACTTACGATGTACCCAGCCTCCTTTCACTGGTGAGTGGGCATGATCGGGTCTGGCTGGTTTACAGCCATGAATCGTACACAGATCCGACGGGGCTAATCCCGCAAACGCTGGCATCGCAGATGACGGTGGCGCAGACACGCGATTTTTATGGGGGGCAAGTTCAGTTGTATGTAAGCCCCTGACCATTGACACAGGGTGTAAAGCGGAGGATAAATGGGGCAGACAGGGTTTATCTGATACCCAAAGGAGTTCCAATGTCTGTTTATGATTTGACTTCTGTGCAACTGCCCCGACTGACCGGACGCGGGCTGCGGGCGTTTGCCGGGGCGCTGGAGAACAGCGTTACCAACGGGCTGCTGGTGGGGCGGCTGCTGCGTGATGGGGGGGTGCTAAAACTGCGTGATGTGCGGCTGGATGAGCCGCCGACGAATTTTCCGCTGGCGCTGGCTGAAGCTGAGGCAGTGCGGGCGCAGGTGGAGCCGGTGGATTGGGAGAGATTGGTGGGGGAAACGGCCGTTTCTGCTCACCTCCACACCTTTACCCATGCCTATCAAACGGGGGCGACTACGGTAACGGCCGTTGCTGAAAAAATTCTCACCGCCATTGACAAAAGCGACCAAAACAGCCCGCCCCTTCGCGCCTTTATCGCCGTCAACCGCGCCGACGTGCTGGCGCAGGCACACGCTTCAGCCAAGCGTTGGGCGGAAGGAAAGCCGTTGGGGCCATTGGACGGCGTGCCGATTGCCGTCAAGGACGAACTCGATCAACTGCCATACCCAACCACCGTTGGCACCAAATTTTTGGGGCAGCAGCCCGCCACCGCCGATAGCACCGTGGTGGCGCGGCTGCGGCAGGCCGGGGCGCTGCTCATTGGCAAAGCCAATATGCACGAAATCGGCATCAACCCCGACAGTTCCAACATGAATTATGGCGTTGTGCGCAACCCCCATGACCTGGGTCATGACGCGGGCGGCAGCAGCAGCGGGTCGGCGGCGGCGGTGGCGGCTGGTTTTTGCCCCGTTGCCATCGGTGCCGATGGCGGTGGGTCGGTGCGGGTTCCGGCGGCGCACTGCGGGCTGGTGGGGCTAAAGGCGACCTTTGGCCGCATTAGCGAGGCGGGGGCGGCACCGCTTTGCTGGAGCGTGGCGCACGTGGGGCCAATTGGCCCCACCGTGGCCGACGTGGTGCTGGCCTACGCCCTGATGGCTGGCCCCGACGAGCGCGACCCGGTTTCAACCTATCAGCCGCCCGTTTCCGTGGCCGGTTGGAACAGGGGGGATTTGGACGGCGTGGTGCTGGGGATTTTCCCCGACTGGTTTGACCACTGCACTCCGGCCATTCGCCAAACGTGCCGCGCTCTGCTGGGGCGGCTTGAAGCAGCAGGGGCGACGGTGCGTGAGGTGGCGATTCCTGAGCTTGACCTGATGCGAATTGCCCACGCGCTGACGCTTTTGTCGGAAATGGCGGCCAGCATGGACAATTTGGGGGCAAAGGCGGCGGATTTGTCACCTTCAACGCGGGTGAATTTTGCACTGGGGCGGGCGGCAACGGCGCGGGACTATGTGCAGGCGCAGCGGATGCGGACGCGGGCGTTGGCGCATTTTGCCAAAGCATTTGCTGAGGTGGATGTGTTGGTGTCGCCAACAACGGCCGTTACTGCCCCCCGAATCCCCGATGGTGGCCTCAGCGACGGCTGGTCGGATTTAAGCGTGGTGACGGAGGTGATGCGCTATGTCTTTCCGGCCAACCTCACCGGCCACCCGGCATTGTCGGTCCCGGCGGGGTATGACCCGGCCGGGCTGCCGATTGGTTTGCACCTGATGGGGCGGCACTGGGAGGAGCATCTGCTGTTTCGCGTGGGGCAGGTGGTGGAGGGGTTGGTGGAGAAAAAACGGCCGTTTTTGCACTACGATATTGTTTGAATGGTGGGTGAGGGAAAAACGGCCGTTTTTCCCACTTTTTTTGTAACTGTTCAATTCTATCGTCAATGAACAATTTTTGGGTCAAAGCATGTCATTTCGACGAGTCTTCGAGGAGAAATCCCGTTCCCCTTGCTAACAAGAATGGGATTTCTCGGAGGACCTCGAAATGACACCTGAACAGTTACCTTTTTTTGCAGAAAAAACGGCCGTTAACCAATAACGAATAACCAATTACCGTCTACTGTTCACAGCTCTTCAACTTCTCCCCAGCAATACAGGTATCCATCCCCGCACTGCCGTCAAGCTGGTCATTGTCGTCGCCGCCGTCAAGGGTGTCGTCGCCTTGGCGACCATAGAGCCGATCATCTCCCGCCTCACCATACATCACGTCGTTGCCATCGTCGCCACGCATGTTGTCGCGGCCATTGCCGCCATATAGCGTGTCGTTGCCGTCGTGACCCACCATCGTGTCGTCGCCGTCGTCGCCGTACATCATGTCGTCGCCATCGTTGCCATCCAGCCGGTCTTTGTCGCCGCCGCCGTGGAGTTCATCGTCGCCGTCGTCGCCATAGAGCTTGTCGCGGTCTTTGCTGTCGTAAACGGTGGCGTTGCCCAGTTCGCCACCCCACAGGATGTCGTTGCCTTCATCCCCATAAAGCTGGTCGTTGCCTTCACCACCGATGAGGCAGTCGTTGCCGCCCAGCCCTTCAATGCGGTCGTTGCCGCCGTAGCCGATGATGATGTCGTTGTCGGCCGTCCCCTTGATTTTGTCGTTGCCGGGGGTGCCGTGGATGACATTGAACCCAGAGGCTGGATCACAACTGGCGGCATTGGGATCGCTGACGGCTTGTTCAGCAACAAAAATGTCGGCAGCGCCATTGCTGTCGTCGCTGACAAGGTTGCTGGCAGCGGAGGTGAAGGCGACAAAACGGCCGTCGCCGCTGATGCTGGAGTCAGAGTTGCCGCTATTCGCCTGAATGCCGCTGCTGTTGACGGAGACGCGGCTGGTCGTTCCCGTTTGCCAGTCGCGGACAAAGATGTCCCAAGTGCCATTGGTGTCGCCGCTGACGAGGTTGTTGGCAGCGGACTGGAAGGCGATAAAACGGCTGTCGCCGCTGATGCTGGGGTTAACGCTATCGATATTTCCCTCGGTGCCATTGCTGTCCACGGAGACGCGACTGGTTGTCCCCGTTTGCCGGTCGTGGACAAAGACATCAAGGCTGCCATTCGTGTCGCCGCTGACAAGATTGCTGGCAGCGGAGACGAAGGCGACAAAACGGCCGTCGCTGCTGATGTTGGGGTTGGAGCTGTGGTAATTCCCCTCGGTGCTGCCACTGTCCACTGAGACGCGACTGGTCGTGTCCGTTTGCCGATCATGGACAAAGATGTCGGTGCTGCCATTGTTGTCGCCGCTGACGAGATTGCTGGCAGCGGACTCAAAGGCGATAAAACGGCCGTCGCCGCTGATGCTGGGGTGCCGGCCGTCGCGATTCCCTTGACCGCCACTGCTGTCAACGGAGACGCGACTGGTCGTTCCCGTTTGCCGGTCGTGAACAAAGATGTCGATTTTGCCATTGGTGTCGCTGCTGACGAGGTTGTTGGCATTAGACTCGAAGGCGACAAAACGGCCGTCGCCGCTGATGCTGGGGTTGAAGCTGACGCTATTCCCCTCGGTGCTGCTGCTGTCCACCGAGACACGGCTGGTCGCTCCCGTTTGGCGGTCGTGGACAAAGATGTCTCCCCAGCCATTGGTGTCGCCGCTAACGAGGTTGTTGGCGGTGGAGGCGAAGGCGACAAAACGGCCGTCGCTGCTGATGCTAGGGTTGATGCTCACGCCATTCCCCTCGGTGCCGCTGCTGTCCACGGAGACACGGCTGGTCGCTCCCGTTTGCCGGTCGTGGACAAAGATGTCGGAGCTGCCATTGGTGTCGCCGCTGACGAGGTTGTTGGCGGTAGATTGGAAGGTAACAAAACGGCCGTCGCTGCTGATGCTGGAGGCCAAGCTGTCGCCATTCCCCTGGCTGCCGCTGCTGTCCACCGAGACGCGCTCAATGTCGCCGGGGGCGGCACTGGTTAGCTGGAAGGTAACAAGCAACAGCCCCAAAAGGGCGATAAGGATCCATTTAGGTTGATACTGTTTGACTGTCATTGTTTTCTCCTGTTAGGTGGTGGCTGTCCTGCTGTGGGCAGCTCCCCGTTTTTTTAATAACGGCCGTTTTCCCCCCTTTATTTTTGTGGGAGGAAACGGCCGTTTACTACCCCCATTTACAACTTACGGCAGCGAAGCCATCCACTCTTCCAAAGCACCCCGCGTAATCCCTTGCTTGACGTGTCCCTGCCCTAGCCCCATTGCCTCAATAATTTGAATCCCAGAACAGCCACCCGTGTCAACTACCGAGATGCCGGCCAGATTGCCTTCACCATCTACAAACTGCCCGCTGGCATCAGCAAAGAAGCGATTTCTCTTGGCCTGCACGGGCGTGTCCTGTGGCAAAACCGTTCCCGCACACAGATCATCGTCGTCAGCCACGCCGTCGTTGTCGTCGTCGGCATCACAAGCATCCCCTTGACCGTCCCCATCAAAGTCGGCTTGATCGGGATTGGCAATGAGAGCACAGTTGTCGTGCGCATCATCAATACCATCTTCGTCCTCGTCAGGGATGCGTTCAGCGACAAAGACGTCGGGACGGCCATTGGTGTCACCGCTGACGAGGTTGCTGGCACCGGACTGGAAGGCGACAAAACGTCCGTCGCTGCTAATGCTGGGGAAAATGCTGAAGCTATTCCCTTGGCTGCCGCTGCTGTTTACGGAGATGCGGCTGGTTGCTCCCGTTTGCCGGTCGTGGACAAAGATGTCGGGGACGCCATTGGTGTCGCCGCTGACGAGGTTGCTGGCATAAGACTCGAAGGCGACAAAACGGCCGTCGCCGCTGATGCTGGGGGAAAAGCTGAAGTGATTCCCCTGGCTACCGCTGCTGCCCACGGAGACGCGGCTGGTTGCTCCCGTTTGCCGGTCGTGGACAAAGATGTCGTCCCGGTTATTGGTGTCGCCAGTGACGAGGTTGCTGGCCCTGGACTGGAAGGCGACAAAACGGCCGTCGCTGCTGATGCTGGAGTAAACGCTGAGGCCATTCCCCTCGCTGCCGCTACTATCCACGGAGACGCGGCTGGTTGTTCCCGTTTGCCGGTCGTGGACAAAGACGTCGTGGCTGCCATTGGTGTCGCCGCTGACGAGGTTGCTGGCATAGGAGGTGAAGGCAACAAAACGGCCGTCGCTGCTGATGCTGGGGAGAACACTGAAGCTATTCCCCTGGTCGCCGCTACTGTTTACGGAGACGCGACTAGTCTCTCCCGTTTGTCGGTCATGGACAAAGACGTCGTCACGGCCGGTGTCGCCGCTGACGAGGTTACTGGCGGCGGAGTGGAAGGCGACAAAACGGCCGTCGCTGCTGATACTGGGGGCGGAGCTATGGTTATTCCCCTGGCCGCCGCTGCTGTTTACGGAGATGCGGCTAGTCTCTCCCGTTTGCCGGTCGTGGACAAAGATGTCGGTGCTGCCATTGGTGTCGCCGCTGACGAGGTTGCTGGCATGGGACTCAAAGGCGACAAAACGGCCGTCGCTGCTGATGCTGGGGGCAAGGCTGAAGCTATTCCCCTGGCCGCCGCTGCTGTTTACGGAGACGCGGCTGGTCGCTCCCGTTTGCCGGTCATGGACAAAGATGTCTTCCCAGCCATTGGTGTCGCCGCTGACGAGGTTGCGGGCAAAGGAGTGGAAGGCGACAAAACGGCCGTCGCTGCTGATGCTGGAAACGGTGCTACCGTCATTCCCCTGACCGCCGCTACTGTCCACGGAAACGCGCTCGATGTCGCCGGGGGCGGCACTGGCTAGCTGTAAAGTAACAAGCAATAGCAGCCCTAAAAGGGTTAAAAAGAGTCGTTTAGGATGATGTCGTTTTACGATGAAACGCGGGGTTAACAAGCCTGCTTGCACGTCTTGTTTGCACCAGCTATCTGGATGATTGGTTCTGTTTGATGGGTCTTGTAAAACTGTCATTGTCGTCTCCTGAATAATTTGGAATGATACAGGTGCTTTTGGCGTGTCCTTCCATTGTTTTTGCGTAAAGTGCCTTATCATTCAATGTGGATGTTTGTGTTGGTCTCAACATAAATGGTGATCGTCTTTTCTTCGTCTTTTTTCCTCGTGGCTAATCGTCCATAACCCTTCCATCCCCTTGCCGGAACTGGCAAACAGGCAGTTCCAACCGGTGGTTTTGCAAAAAAGTGACCAGTGCTGCCAAATTAGGGAAGTACAGGCTTTCCCCCGTCATTACCGAACGCAGCATCACCTGCTGTTGGCGTTGTCCCGTTTCATCTTCGGCCGACCACAGCCGGAGCAAAAAAGATTCAGAGGGGCGCAGCTTGTTATCCACCTCGCTTTTTGTCATAATAAGGTCTCCTTAATAGCCCTATCTTCCTATTCAATTGATTATGGAGAGCTACCATTAACGCATCGTTACAATGACCCGAAAAAAAGAGACCAATCCATTAATGATACGGTTTTTCAATGTCTGGAATGTGCAGCTTGATGGCGTTGCGATCCACATTGCCAGCCGCAAGCAGGTTGCGCTGTTGGCCTACCTGGCGTTGGAAAACAAGCAGCGACACAGCCGCCAGACGCTGCTGGGGTTGCTGTGGCCGGAAATGGGGGAGGCTGAGGCGCGTAATAATTTGCGGGTGGCGCTGGCCGGGCTGCGGCGGGTGCTGGGGAAAGCTGGAGCCACGCTCATTGGGAGCAACCGCCAAGAGGTTTGGTTTCAGGCGGAGCAGGTCTGGGTTGATGTGGCTGAAGTAGCGGAGCTGCTGGCCGCTTGTGAGGTGCATTCCCACGAGGGTCGCGCCAGTTGTGCGGCTTGCCAGCACCGTTTGGCGGAGGCGGCGACGCTGTATCGCGGTGAACTGCTGCACGGTTTTTATTTGTCTGACTGTCTTGCTTTTGACGAGTGGCTGATGATGCGGCGGGAGCGGCATCATTTGCAGATGATGGAGATTTTGGGGGAGTTGGCTTATTTTGTGGCGGGGCAGGGGGAAACACAAACGGCCGTTTCCCACCGCCGTCGCCAATTAGAACTCGATCCCTTTCACGAGGAAGCGCATCAGCACCTGCTGCAGCTTTGGGCGCAGCAGGGGCAAGCCAACCTGGCGCTGGCTCACTTTGAACAGTACCAGCAGCTTTTGCATCAGGAGCTGGGCGCGGCACCGACAGCCACCATGCTGGAGCTGGTGGAGAAGCTGCGGATGGGGCAGCCTGTGGCGGCAAACAGGGCAGGAGAAGGGGAGAAAACGGCCGTTTCTCCCCCCGCCCAAAACCTGCCCCACTACCTCACCCCCTTTTCCGGCCGTGAGCAAGAGCGACAGCAGATTCGACAGCGGCTGCAAGCGCGCAGCTATCGCCTGCTGACCGTTGTTGGCCCCGGCGGCATGGGCAAAACGCGGCTGGCAACGCAAATTGCCGACGAAAATGGCGATCTCTTTGCCGATGGCGTTGGGTTTGTGCCGCTGGCCCCCATTCAATCGGCCGACGCTGTTCCGGCGGCCATTGCCCAAGCACTGGACATTGCCTTTGACAGCAGCGTGCAGGGTGAGGAGGAGCAGCTTGTGGCGCATTTGCAGGGGAAAGAGCTGCTGCTGGTGCTGGACAATCTGGAGCATTTGCTTGATGTTATTGACCTCATTCTCAATATCCTCAACCATTGCCCCCAGGTCGTTGTTTTGGCAACCTCGCGGGAGCGGCTGAACGCCCATGCCGAGGATTTGTTTTATTTGGAGGGGCTGCCGTTTCCGAGGGAAGAAACGGCCGTTTCGACCACCACCTACGCTTCCATTGAGCTTTTTGTCAACCGGGCGCAGCGGCTGGACAAAAGCTTTCGGCTGACCGAGGAGAACCTGCCGGCCATTATTCGCATTTGCCAGCAGGTGGAGGGGATGCCGCTGGGAATTGAGCTGGCAGCGGCGTGGGTGGAGGATTTTGATTGCGCGGAGATTGCCCGCACCATTGCCAGCAACCTTGACTTTTTAACGGCCGATTATCACGACATGGCGGCGCGGCATCAATCATTGCGGGCCGTTTTTGACCATTCGTGGCAATTGCTGACAGCGCAGGAGCAGCAGGTGCTGTCTAGGCTCTCGGTTTTTCGCGGCAGCTTTACGCTGGAGCAAGCGATGGCGGTGGCGGATGCGGTTCCGCAAATTAGCCGCCGTCTGCGTAACAAGTCGCTGCTCCGTTCGTTGGGGGGCAGGCTGTTTGACCTGCATGAGCTGATTCGCCAATTTGCGGCGGAACAGTTGGCGAAGGATGGGGGGGTAAGAACGGCCGTTTATCAAAAACATAGCGACACCTACCTCACCCTGTTGGCCGCCCAAGCCCCCCGCCTGCAGCGCGCCGACCAGGCAAACGCCCTGGAACTCATTGAACAGGCGTATGAAAATATATTGCAGGCCTGGGAATGGGGTCTTGCCCGGCAGAACATCCCCCTGCTGCAAGCCGGGCGCGATGCCCTCATGCTGTTTCTCAGCAAGCGCAACCGGTATGAAGAAGGCATCAAGCTGTGCCAAACCTCCTCTGACCGCCCGCTAACCGACCTGCATTTTCGCGCCATGCTGCTGGCGTGGCACGGCTTTTTTGCCAACCGGATGGGGCGACACGAGACAGCGCGCCGCTTGCTGCTGGAAGCGCAGCAGCAGATAAACTCTACTGCCTACGAAACGATACTGGATCGCGCTTTTATCTTTTTTCAACTGGGTCAATCTTTCTTTCAGAGCAATCTTGAACAGGCCAAAAGCTATTATTACCAAAGTTTGTCCCTTTACCAGCAGCGGGATGAGCCGTGGCAGATGAGTCAGGTGTTGGAGGCATTAACGGCCGTTTTGCACGACCTGGGCCAACACGACGAAGCCAGCCAGCGCGGCGCCCAAAATTTAGCCATTCGCCAGCAGCTTGCCATCCCCAGCGAACTCGCCAGTGCCTTAACCGCACTCATGCCGCTAAAGCTCGATAGCCGTGAATTCGATTTGGCCGAACAGTATGGCAAAGAGGCCATTGCCATTTGCCGCCAGATTAACGACCGGCGGTCGCTGGCCGAAAGCTTGGCCGAACTCAGCCTCGTCTATCTCTGGTCGGGCAAGGTGGCTCTGGCTCCGCCCCTGGTGTGGGAAAGCATTGCCCTTTTTGCCAACCTGGGGGCAAGGCAGCTTGAAGCGTATTGGCGTAATCGGCTTGCCCTTTATCTATTGCACCTCGGCCAATATGAAACAGTCCAAACCTTGCTGCATGAAACGGCGCGCATGAGCGATGGCGCCGATAATGAGCGTGTGAGTGCCTGGACTTTTCAGTTGGAAGCACTCGCCTTGATGGGGCAGAAAAGGTATGAAGCGGCCGAGCCGTTGCTGCGGCAGGCGTATGGCCTGTTTGCTGTCCGCAACAATTTGCCCGCCATGCGCTTTGTCCATATTTATCAGGGCATTGTGCTGTTTCACCTGGGGCAGCATGAACGGGCCAGACAGCTTTGGCTTCCCATTCTGGCCGAGTCGGTGCAGAAGCAGCTGATGATGTGTCTTTTAACGGCTTTGGCGGGTATCTCCCTCTGGTTAGCAGCGGTGGGGCGGGTGGAAGAGGCGGTGCGGGTCTTTACCCGCGTGGAGATGGAGCCATTTTTCAGGCCGTCACAATGGTATGCTGATGTGGCGGGCAGCTATGTTTGGGAAAGGGGGGCAAAGCTGCCGCCGGATCGGTTTCAAATGGCGCGGGAGGGGGGAAAAACGGCCGTTTTGTGGGAGCTAGGCTGCCAAATACAGGAGCTTGTTTCCCCGGTATTGGAGATTGGGGATTAGAGATTGGAGATTTGAGAGATGAGCGATTTAACCTTAAAACAGTGTCAAGAAATTGTGGACGAATGGATAACGACGGTGGGGGTGCGCTATTATTCAGAACTGACCAATATGACCGTTTTGGTAGAAGAAGTGGGCGAAGTGGCGCGGATCATGGCGCGGCTCTACGGCGACCAAAGCTTCAAAAAGTCAGACGAACAGTACAACCTGGCCGACGAATTTGCCGATGTGCTGTTTGTGCTGATTTGTTTGGCAAACCAGACTGGCGTGGATTTGACGGAGGCCCTGCGGCGCAACCTGGACAAAAAGACCAAGCGCGACAGCGACCGCCACGCCAACAATCCGAAGTTGAAATCATAGAGGACAGAGAGATATGTTTAAAAATCAGGTGGCAATTGTGACAGGGGCGGGGCGGGGCATTGGCGCGGCGGCGGCCAGGCTGTTTGCCGAGTTGGGTGCCAGCGTGGTGGTGAATGATTTGAACGCCGAGCCGGCCGAAGCGGTGGTGGCTGAAATCAAAGCGGCCGGGGGTGAGGCAATGGCCTATGCAGGGGATGTAACGGACCCCGATTTTCCCGACGCGCTGCTGGCAAAGACGGTGGAAACGTATGGCAAGATCAATATTTTGGTCAACAACGCCGGGTACACCTGGGATGGGATGCTCCACAACATGAGCGACAAGCAGTGGCAGGCGATTCTGGATGTCCACGCCACCGCCCCCTTCCGCATGATTCGGGCGTTGGCGCCGTATATGCGGGAGCCAGCCAAGGAGGAAAAGCGGGCGGGTGGGCCGATGGAGCCGCGCTGCATCATCAACGTGTCGTCCACGTCGGGGCTGCACGGCAACGTGGGGCAGGTGAATTATGCGACGGGCAAGATGGGGATTGTGGGGCTGACGAAGACGGTGGCGAAGGAGTGGGGGGCGTTTGGCATTCGCTGCAATGCGGTGGCGTTTGGCTTTATTGACACGCGGCTGACGCAAAGCAAGGATGACGGGGCTTCGATTAACGTGGATGGGGAAGAGGTTACCCTGGGCATTCCCGACCATATCCGTTCGATGGCGCGGCTGGTGATTCCGCTGGGGCGGCCGGCCACGCCGGAGGAAGCGGCCGGTGGCATCATCATGCTGGCTTCGCCCTATGCCGCCTACATCACGGGGCATACGCTGGAAGTGACGGGTGGGGCGGGGATTTAGCAGGGGAATGTTAGAAGTTCAACTTCTCGGAAGAAGTTGAACTTCTAGCTGACGACCGGGTAAGAGGGAAACATGGAAGTTTTGATCATTAATTACCACGAGGTGCGGGAGCTGCTGCCGATGGGGGAGTGTGTGGCGGCGATGGCGGATGTGTTTCGGACGATGGCGGGGGGGGATGTGGTGCAGCCGCTGCGCTGGCCGCTGTGGCTGCCGGATCGGTCGGGGCTGTTGGGGATGATGCCGGGGTATGTGGGGGGTGAGATAGGGATGATGGGGATTAAAACGGTGAGCGTGATGCCGGGCAACCACGGCACGCCGTATGATAGCCATCAGGGGACGGTGATGCTGTTTGAGAAAGTTAACGGCCGTTTACTCACTATCATGGACGCATCCGAAATTACCGCCATCCGCACCGCCGCCGTCAGCGGGCTGGCAACCCAACTGCTGGCGCGGGACGACGCGCATGATTTGGCGATTTTGGGAACGGGGGTGCAGGGGCGCTCTCATTTGGCGGCGATGCTGGCGGTGCGACCCATTGACCGGGTGCGGGTGTGGAGCCGTAACCCGGAAGGGGTGGCAAATTATGTGGCGTGGGCGCAGGCGACCCACGGCGTGGATGTGGAGGCGGTGGGGGATGTGAAAACGGCCGTTTTTGGGGCCGACATCATTTGCACCACCACCGCCGCCCCGACCCCCATTTTGTACGGCGAGTGGCTTACGCCCGGTGTCCACATCAACGCCGCCGGTTCCAGCGTGCGCCACACCCGCGAACTCGATACGGCCACGGTGGTCATGTCGCGGCTGTTTGTAGACCGGCGGGAATCTACCGTCAACGAGGCGGGCGACTTCCTCTTTCCCAAGCAGGAGGGGGCGGTGGATGATGACCATATTGTGGCGGAGCTTGGGGAGTTGTTGGTGGGGGAGAAGAACGGCCGTTTATCCCCCAACGACATCACCCTCTTCAAATCCCTCGGCCTCGCCATCGAAGACATTGGCGCGGCCTACCACATTTACCAAAAAGCCGTCGCCCAGGGCAAAGGCACCTGGGTTGAACTGGGCGGGACTAAAGAATTTTGAACCGCAAAGAGCGCAGAGGGCGCAAAGGAAGAGAAGGAAACCAGTTGAAATCTTTGCGATCTTTGCGTCCTCTGCGGTTAAGTCTAACATCATGCAAGAACAATATTTAACAGACGAACTCCGCATGTTCCGCGATGCGGTGCGGCAATTTGTGCAGCGGGAAGTGGTGCCATACCACGAGCAGTGGGAAAAAGACGGCATTGTGTCGCGGGAAGTGTGGCTAAAGGCGGGCGAGGCCGGCTTTTTGTGCATGGACGTGCCGGAGGAGTACGGCGGGCTGGGCGAGCCGGATTACCGCTACAACGTCATTTTTGCCGAGGAGCTATCCAAAGTGGGGGCAACTGGCCCGGCGTTTGGCGTGCATAACGAGCTGGTGGTGCCGTACCTGATGGCGTTTGGCAGCGAAGAACAGAAGAAAAAATATTTGCCAAAGATGGCGACGGGCGAAATTATTACCGCCATTGCCATGAGTGAGCCAAATGCGGGGAGTGATTTGCAGGGGATTGGGACAACGGCCGTTAAACGCAGCGACCATTATCTTCTCAACGGGCAAAAAACGTTCATCTCCAACGGCATCATCAGCGATCTCGTCATTGTCGTTTGCAAAACTGACCCGACGGCGCGGGCGCGGGGGATGAGCCTGCTGCTGGTGGAGCGCGGCATGGAGGGGTTTGAGCGCGGGCGCAACCTGGACAAGGTGGGCCGCCACGCCCAGGACACCGCCGAACTTTTCTTCCGCGATGTCAAAGTGCCAACGGAAAACCTGCTGGGCGAAGAGGGTAAAGGGTTCTTTTATCTCATGCACAACCTGCCGCAGGAGCGGCTCGTCATTGGGCTGGGGGCGCTAACGGCGGCGGAAGCAGCTCTCGACCACACCATCCGCTACTGCCAGGAGCGCACCGCCTTTGGCCGCCCCATTGGCACCTTCCAAAACAGCCGCTTCAAGCTGGCGGAAATGAAAACCGAGCTGGAAATTGGGCGCGTCTTTGTGGACCACTGCATCATGGAGCAAAATGAAAAGCGGCTCACGCCGGAAAAAGCGGCGATGGTGAAATGGTGGACGACGGATCTCGCCAAGCGGGTGATGGATCAATGCCTCCAACTGCACGGTGGCTATGGCTATATGCTGGAATATCCCATTGCCAAGCTGTTTCTCGACGTGCGGATTGACCCGATTCACGGGGGGACGAATGAGATTATGAAGGAAATTATCGGCCGTTCGCTGGGATTTTAGGTAGGTTTGCAGGAATTTGTGAGAAAACGGCCGTTTTTTCAAGCCTTTACGCCAGCTTCGTGCTAGGATCGGGCTGGCTGTGGGGGGGGCGGGAAAACGGCCGTTTATCATCTATTTTGGGGAGCAACAACCATAAGGAACGAGGATTAAATACGTTACGCAAGAAGTTCAACTTCTTCTGAGAAGTTGAACTTCTAAATGGGCAAATTATTTAATTTCCATTCCCAAGATTAAGGAGTTGAGAACAAGAATGACAGAAGTAGTCAGCCCTGTGTCCCATCAGGCAGGTCCAACATTGACAGTGCCTGATAATATCAACCCACACGCAAGCTATGGCGCGTTGAAAAAGCTGATAAAGGGGAAAGGGCTTTTAGAAAAACAGCCCGGTTACGTGTCACGACGCGCCGCCTCTAACTTTATCCTGCTTGGCGTATCTATCTTCATTTTATTTGCCACCGATTTAGTATGGGTTCAGTTGTGTAATGCTCTTTTTATGGGGTTTGTGTTTGTACAATTTGGCTTTATTACCCATGATGTCGGGCATCGGCAGGCGTTCCGCAAAACAGAAACAAATGATTTGTTTGGCCTGTTGCACGGGCCGCTGCTGCTGGGAATGAGTTTTGGCTGGTGGGTTGACAAGCACAATGAACACCATTCCCACCCCAACGAACAGGATGTAGACCCGGATATTGACTTTCCTTTTATTGCCTTTAGCGAGCAGGATGCGTTGGAAAAACGGGGGCTGTTTCGCTGGATGGTGAAATATCAGGCGTATCTGTTCCCTTTTTTGGTGATGTTTGAATCGCTCAGCCTGCGCTTTGGCAGCTTTCAGTTTTTGCTCACGCGCCCCTGGAAATATCGGCTGGCGGAACTGGTTTTGATATTGCTACATTTTGGCTGGTTTTTCTGGCTGGTTTTTGCGGCACTGCCCGTACAAACGGCCGTTTTATTCATCATCGTCCAGCAGGCATTCTTTGGCCTCTACCTGGCCTCTGTCTTTGCACCCAACCACAAAGGCATGTTGATTGTCGAAGAGCATATGAACCTCGATTTTATGCTCAAACAGATATTAACCGCCCGCAATGTCCGGTCACACCCGATTACCGACTATTGGTACGGCGGCCTCAACTTTCAAATTGAGCACCATTTGTTTCCCACCATGGCGGAAAACAAGCTGCGCGAAGCCCAGGTCATCATCAAACAATTTTGCGCCGAACATCGCATTCCATACTACGAAACAACGGTTGCCCGTTCCTATGTGGAAATTTTGCAATATCTACATGCGATTAGCTCCCCCTTGCGAATGGGAACGTAGCTGACCACTTGTGCTTAGGGTTCAATTAACAATAACTTTGCAGTTCCAGAAGTTCAACTTCTTCTGAGAAGTTGAACTTCTAAATGGGCAAATTATTTAATTTCCATTCCTAAGTAGAGGGGTTTAAAGATGATAGGTGAGAATAGCGAGCTTTTTTATCGGTTTGGTGTGGCTCTTTTTATAGGGCTGCTGGTGGGTTTGCAGCGCGAATATTCCTATGATGCCGAGAACAAGCCGGAGGAGAAAACAGCGGCCGGGCTGCGAACGTTTGCGCTGCTGGGGCTGACGGGGGCAACGGCTGCTTTTGCTGCCGAGCAAATGGGGTCTGTCTGGGCCTTTGTTGTCATTGTCACCATGCTGGGGCTGCTGTTAGCCATCGCCTATTACCACACATCCAAAGAAGGCAGCATTGGTATGACCACCGAAGTGGCCGGGGTAGTTGTCATCCTGGCCGGTGCAATGGCGTATTGGGGGCAGTTGGCCCTGGCGGTGGCGTTGGGGGTCATCACCACAGCCCTGCTGTCGTTCAAGCTGGAGCTCCACACCTTTGTGCAGCGGCTGACCCGTGAAGACATTGTGGCGGCACTCAAATTTGCCCTCATTACCGCCATCGTGCTGCCGGTGCTGCCCAATGAACCCATTGCCGCCACGCCGCCGTTTGACGTGCTGAACCCGTACAAAATTTGGCTGATGGTGGTGCTGATTTCGGGAATCAGCTTTCTGGGCTATGTGCTGATCAAGCTGGTGGGGTCGCGGCAGGGGATTGGGCTGACGGGGCTGCTGGGGGGGTTGGTGTCGTCAACGGCCGTTACCCTCAGCTTTTCCCAGCGCAGCCAGAAAAACAGCCAAATGGCAAAGCCGTTTGCCCTGGCGATCATGGTGGCGTGGACGGTGATGTTTGCCCGCGTGCTGCTGGAGGTGGCGGCGGTGAACGCCCCGCTACTGGCGCGGCTGTGGCTGCCCATTGTGGCGGCGGCTCTGGTGGGGCTGGCCTATTGTGGCTATCTGTACTTTGCCCCGCGTGGAGATGACCAGGAAGAGGTGGCGGTGGCAAACCCGTTTGAACTGGGGCCAGCTATTACCTTTGGGCTGCTGTATGGGGTGATTTTGCTGGTGGGGCGGGCAGCGCAGTTTTATCTGGGGGATGTTGGGGTTTATGCCTCAAGCATTTTGTCGGGGCTGGTGGATGTGGATGCGATTACGCTGTCTATGTCGGAGCTGAACCGGAGCGGGAATTTGTCGGCACAAACGGCCGTTCGTGGCATCGTTCTCGCCACCATGTCCAACACCGTCGTCAAAGGCGGTATCGTCCTGACCAGCGGCTCCCCCAGCCTGCGCCGCGTCTTCCTGCCCGGCTTTCTGCTCATTCTGCTCACCGGAACGGTGCTGGCTTTCTTTCAGTAATCAGTAATCGGTAAACGGCAGTCGGTCACACTGATAACTGATAACTGATAACTGTTTACTGATAACTGTTTACCGATAACTGATTACGGCTCATGCCGATGAGGAGGAGGGGGTAGAGATAGACCCATGCGTGCAGCGAAAAGTCGAGCCGCTGGGTGAGGTCGGCGGGGAAGGCAAGGTGGTGGGCGAAGATGTGTAAACGGCCGTTATCCACCTCCACCCCCAGCAGCAGCTCCTGTAGCACCCGCACCTGCTTTTGATACGGCATAAACAGCTCCCACGGTAGCTCCCGCCGGGCAAACGCCAGCAGTTGCTCCACCAGGGTATGGACAACGGTATGGCGCTGCACCGGGTCATGGGCTACGCTGACCAAATCAAGCTGAGTTGTCCACGGATCAACCTCAACCGTGCCGCCGCTCATCACGCGCACCAGTTCAACGAGGTCAATGTCATCATAAACTGCCGTTTTTGGCACCGCAAAGTTGGTAGAAACGGCCGTTTCCGCCTCCTTCGTCACATAATACAGCTTCCCCGTCCCCTGCCGATTCCAGCGATACGTCAGCAGCCCGGCATCACACAGCGCATCCAAATCACTAATCCGCTTAAAGTGAAAACTTTTGTCGCCGTGCAAATAGATAGCAAAGTGCGTCGGGTTATTCCCCGGAACCGGCGTAATCGGCTCCTTCAGCTTCCCCGCTTCAATCAACTCCAGAAGTTGTCGCAGGAGGGTTTTTTGTTCTGCGTTCAGTTTCATGCCTTGTTTCGGTAAACAGTAATCAGTAATCGGTAATCAGTCAGTCAGGCAAGAAGTTCAACTTCTCAGAAGAAGTTGAACTTCTAAATCGCTATTGGAGATTAGAGATTGTGCGACTGCAAGAGCAATCTCCAATCTCCAATCTCCATTACCGACCAACCCCCACACTGCCGCCAAACGCGGCCGACATCTCATCATAAATCGCGGCAATGCTGGCTTCATCGCCCAGGAAGAAGTTGCCGTTGCCCTGCGTTGCCAACGCTTGCAGCGTGCTTTCTTCGGCATCGCTGCCATAGGCAATCGTAAAGACCGTGGTATCGTGGGCTGTCGCCTCGGCAATCAGCCTACTGTCAAAGTCCCGGCTGCTGTTGGTGTCCTGCCCATCGGTCAGTACCACCATCGCGTTGGTCGTCTGCGGCAGCGTCGTTTGGTCAATAATTTGCGCCCCGGTGGCAATGGCATCATAAAGTGCCGTGTCGCCGCCGTCTACCATGCGCTGAATAATGGAGATGACCTCCGCCCGGTTGTCGCCCACCCGTTTGTGGTAAACCACCACATCGGGCTGGGTGTGGAAATCAATGACGCTGATGTAGTCGTCGTCCCCCATTTGCTGCACAAACTGCTCCGCCGCCAGCCGCATCCCAATAATCTTGTCCCCTTCCATGCTGCCAGAGGTGTCGAGCAGCATCACCAGGTTGACATCCTTCCGCGCCGACTGCCACAATTCCTGCACGGCGTAGACCGTTTCAACGCTGGGCGCACCAAAGACGGTAGCAGGCTGTGTCAGGTCGGTTCCGCCGGCCGCATCAAAGGGGGTGGCGTTGGTGTCAATGGTGCCATTAACCGGGCGGAAGCCGGCCGCAACGGCCGTTTGTTGCCCCTCTTCCCCCAGCAAATAATCGCGGAAAACGGTGGCCGCCGCCTGGGTGGCAGAAACGGCCGTTTGGCTAATGCAGGCCGGGTGGGTTGACATAAACGTTCCTTCCAGGGGATAAACCGGCACCAGTTCACTGTAGCCGTATTGCAGCACCGTGCTTTCATACATGATGCCCGCCCCCAAATAGCTAATCCCCCGTTCCGCCATCGCCGACCCCAGGGCGGCGGTGCTGTTGCTAAACCAGCTCACACCCCCTTCAAACGCCCCCACCGATGCTTGCACAATCGGCTTTTGAATGTCGTCGCTGGTCACGGCTTCGGTTTGGGCCTCAGCCGCCTGCACAATTGCCAGCAGGGTGCTGGCGCCGGAGCCAGAGAGACCGGGATGGGTGTGGCTCAGGCGGAAGGTGTCGCCGTAGGCACCGCCGCTGTAATAGGCCCAGGCGGCGGGGTCATTTGCCAGGCTGCCGATGTCGAGCCAGCCAATGGGCAGACCGGGCCACCCCAGCGATTCGGCCACGTCGCGCCACATGGCGATGACGAGCGGGCTTTGGGCCACGCTTACGCAATCGTTTTGGAAGCGATTGCTGCCTTGGTCGGCCAAAATGTTTGTCCATACGGGGTCGTCGGAGAGCCAGAGTGTGATAGTCTCGTCGGCCAGCAACTGCCCTACTGCCTGCCCCGACTCCACATACTGCATTTGCACGTAAACCGGGTCGCCGTTTGTGTCTTCGGTGGCGGAGGCGTTGAAGGTGGAAACGGCCGTTTCCAGCCACGGTTGCAGCGCCGTATTCGCCACCCCATTCACCACCACCGCCCCACGCGGCGGCCCCTCGCTTCCCACATCATCCAGCAGCCCACAAGCCAACCCGGTCACGCTCAACAGCGCCACCAACAGCCCCAGACCACGAAAATTTTGCCAGTTCATAGCTAAGAATTAACCGCAAAGGACGTAAAGATCGCAGAGTTTGCGTTGCTTTTCCTTTTGCGCCCTTTGCGGTTCAATAAATCTGTTGACAAATGTAGGGGTCGAGGCATGCCTCGACCCTACTTCCACAGAACCAGATGTTCTACCGACCCACGGTAACGAGCGTTAGCTCTACAAAGCGGTCGTCGGCTTGTACGAGTGGGTCATCGCTGTTGCGGTGGTCTTCTGGCGGCAGGGTGGCTTCAACGATGAAGCGGGCGGGGTCAATGCCCTGGGACACCAAATAATCTACCACCGACTGGGCGCGACCTTCGGCCACTTCCAAAATGTCGGCCTCGGTATAGGGCGGCTCGTTGGCGGGCCAGGCGGAGGAGCCGCGCACGCGCAGCAGCAGGCCGACGCTTTGCGACAGCGTGGGAATGACGCAGTTATCCAGCGTGCGGCGGGATTCCAGCGTCAGTTCGGTAGATTCGGGCAGGAAGTTGAAGGTGCGGCAGGGCAGCACGGCCAACGTCGCGGCGGCATCGGAATCCACGCCAGTCAGGTCTAGCTGGGTGCGGGCGGACATGGAGAAGGTGTCGTTGACGGGGTTGCCGTTGGCTTGCAAGCTGGCTTGCTCGGCGGCACGCAGGACAAAGCGGGGTTCGATGAGGCTCTCGATGTCGTCGTTTGGCACGGGAACATCGGAGGCGGCCCAAACGCGGCGGGCAATGCCGAGGCGGTTGGTGAGCGGCCGCGTGTCGCGCATGACAAAGGCATTGTCGCCGAGGTCGGCCTGGGCCACACTTTCGAGCCAGACGCGGAAGTCGTCGCTGGCGGTTTCGGTGTAGACAAAGCTCCAGTCGTTGTGGCCCCACTGGGCGATTTGCCCGGCGGCGGTGTCAAAGTTCTCCATTTGGGCTTTGAGGGTGGAAAACCAGGCATCGTGGAAGCTTTGCACCAGGCTGGGCTGGGTTTGAACGGATTGGCGTGAGGTGACAACCACGTCCACGACGATGCGGAGCTGGTTGGAACTCATGAGCGGTACGCCGCCGCTGCTTTCAGCGTCGTAGATGTCGGGTTCCCAGGCGGAAACGGCATCGGCCTGGCCGTTGTTAAAGGCGGCGACGGCATCGGCTACGGTGTCTTGCGGCACTAGTGTGACTTCGGAGCGGGGGCTGAGCTGGGCGATGGAGAGGGTGTAATAAAGGAAGTATTCGCCTACGCTGTCGCGGGAGAAGGCGATGCGCTTGTTTTTGAGGTCGTTGATGGTGGCGATGTCGCGCCCCCAGAGCTGGTCGGCTCCGGCGCTTTCGTCCACAACGGCCGTTATTACCCCCGGACTCTTCAACGCCACCGAGTCAAGCGTGGTAAGCAGACAGTTCCACTGCCCTGCTTCCAGCAACGCCGTGCGCTGCTCCTCGGACACCTCATAGTTGGGGTCGCCGTCGAGTTCAAAGGGGACGATGCCGAGGTGGAAACCGTTTTCTACGTCTTTGCCGGAGACCTGCATTTGTTGCAGGGTGAAGTAGCTGCCAAAGGCGTCGGCGCCGCAGATGTAGGTGGGCTTGCCGTCGTTGGGGTCGTAGTTGGGGGCGAAGATGGGTTCGGGGGAGTCGAGATTAACGGCCGTTGTGGTGGCTTGCCCACTGTTGCTGCTGCGGGTGCTGCTGGAAGAAACGGCCGTTGGCTCAGCATCGCCGTTGGCAAGTGACCCCAGCATGTTGTAGCCAAGCACGCCACAGATGGCAAGCAGTGCCACGCCAATAATGACAATAAAAATGACGCGCGTTCTATCGAGCTTCATGTGTAAACCTCTCCTTGTGTCGGTGAACAGTCATCAGTAAACGGTAATCAGTAAACAGTTGGGCGATACCCCATATTTTCTGGTGATGGCTGCTTGTGCCGATTATGGCCTGTATCTACCGCCTATACGCAAATGATAGCGTGGGGTTTCGTGGCGGTAGCAAGGTGTTTGTATGGTTTATGATAAACGGATTGACAGTTATGGCAAGTAGGGGATTGGAGATTGGAGATTGGAGATTGTGAACCTTCATCAATCTCCCAATCTCCAATCTCTAATCTCGATGCCTCATGCGTAGCCGAGGTTGGCGAGGACGTTGGCGGAGGTTTGGCCGGGGAGGATTTGGAAGGAAAAACGGCCGTTTTCTTCTTCCACAATCAGCTCATATGCCTCCGGCAGCACACAATGCTTGCTTCCCTTCACCCCGCCCAGCATCTCCTGGTACGCCCCCACACTAAAAAAGCCAATGTAGAGGTCGTCGGTTTCGATGGGCAGGTAGAGCGGCGAACGGCTGGGTTTGGGTGGGTAGACATCATCACTATCGCAGGTGATGCCGCCAAGCTGCACCTGTTGGAACGGTTTGTCAAGGTGGGTGAGCGGCAAGCAGATAAAATGCTCGCCCAGCGCCCAACTGTCGGGGAAGGAGGACATGATGGAGCCGTCTATGATGTACCAGGGAAGTTTGGAGCCGTTTTCCTTGACGGCCATGATTTTGAACAGATGCGCCCCGTGTTCCGATGTCGTGTAGCGACCAAACTCACCCATCACATCCGGCTCTGGCACGTCATAACGGGCGCACGTTTCTTGTAGCGTAGTCAGCAGCAGCTGCACAAACTGGTGGTAATCAAAGTGAAAATCCAGCGTCATGGCAACGGGCATCCCGCCGCCAAAGTTGAAAATGGAGAGGTGGGGGTGGCGTTTTCGCAGCCGGGCATAGATTTCGATGCCGGGTTTAAGCCGGGCAAGGAAGTCGTCGGGGTCGGTGAGCTGGCTGCCGACCATATAATGATAGAGCTTGAGGGTGAGGTTGGGGGCGGCACTTAGGTAGTCGGCGGCACGCCAAAGGCCGTCGAGGTTGAGACCAAAGCGGGAGTTGGCTTCTTCCATTTCGGCTTCGGTGGTGTTGTGGCCGTAGCTTTTTTGCCGCAGCCCCACATCAAACCGCTTGCCGGAGGTGAGGAAGGGGGTGATTTCGTCCAAATCTTCGATGACGGGGATGAGGTTGACGTGGTCGTCCTTGAGCCGGAGGATGTTGTTGCTGTAGAGGGAGCCGGCCGGTTTGAATCCATTGCACACAACCATTTTGTCGGGCTGGAGCAGGCCGCGCTGTACCATGAGGCGGGCGATGTCTACGTCTACGGTGGAGGACATTTCGTGGTTGGCACCGGCACCGAGGGTGGTACGGATGACTTCTTCGGCGGCGTTGGCTTTGGAGGCGTAGGTGTAGTGAAAACGGCCGTTATATCCCACTTCAGCACTAACTTCAGCAAACACCCGCCGCATTTGCTCAATGCGCTGCCGAATGAGGGGCAGGTAAATGATTTCCAGCGGGCTGGGCAGGCTGCGCCCCACGCCCACGTCGCCCAAAAAGAGGTCGGCCAAATTGAGGGTGTGGCCGGAATGGGGGGTGTGGAGGTGTAAACGGCCGTTTTTCTCCACCAAATAATCGTTAAACCGGTGTCCGGCCGGCACCGCTGTCTCTGCTTCCCAACCAATGATTGCCTCTGTCATCAGACATTCTCCCGTTTGCTGTGGCCTTGAAAACATAGAAGTTCAACTTCTCGGAAGAAGTTGAACTTCTTGCCTGACCAACAGTATACACCATTTGCTGGATTGGTACTTTACACAGGCCAGTAAACTTTGTTTATCAACTCGATTAAATTGAGGAATCATCATGGAAAAAATTGCGAATTTACATATCGAAAAGCTGCCTGAAGGTGTTTACCTAGCCACACAACATTTTCTTGTTTGTTGTACAAGAATTTGACTGATAAGGTACTAACAATTATTGCAACTGACTGCCCTCCGCGCCCAATTTCTGTAGATTGTGGGTAGAGACGGGCGGCAACTGAACACGGCCGTTAGGCGTTTGTCATTGTGGAGGAAAAAACGGCCGTTTTTCCCCCTCTCTTTCATCTCCCGGCCACCCTTGCTACAATCGCGCCCTATGTTGTTGAGGACACGAGAGCGCACCACCATTCTGGAACGCAGCCAATTCAAAGTTAGCCAAACCCGATGGGCGGCACTTGGGCTGCTTTTTACCCACTATCTACTGCTTTTACATGGCGTAACGGCCGTTTATTTCACCGCCGACGAACCAGCCTACATTGCCGGCGGGTACGCCCTGCTGGCGCGAGGCACAGAAGCACTCCCCTTTCTGGCGCAGCGCGGCTATCCGCCGCTGCTGGCAGGTGCCGAAGCCCTGTTTCTCTATGCCGACAACCCCCACATCCCCGTCACCGACCTGCCCGGTTGGCTCCACAGCTTTGACCAATTTACCAGTGCCTTTAAGCCGTTTTTGGCACCCATTGACCGCACCCTGTTTCTAACGCGCCTGCCCACCATCTGGCTGATGGCACTGCTGGCAGCGGTGGTGTTTCGCTGGGCCAGGTCGCTGTGGGGGGCAAATGGGGCGTTGCTGGCACTGCTGGTGCTGGTGTTTGACCCGACGCTGCTGGCAAACGGCCGTTTAGCCCACACAGACGCCGGTATCGTTGCCCTCGGTACAGCCGCTCTCCACGCCGTTTGGCACTGGACAGCCACCGGGCGTTGGCGCGGGGTCATTGCCAGCAGCTTCTTGTTAGCGTTCACCCTGCTAGCAAAAGTCTCCGGCGTTTTCTACGTCGCTGCCGCCGCCGTTGGCGTATTAGTCGTGCTACTCCAGGCTCCTAAACCCAAACGACCCCAGCTTCTGTTTCAGGGTATCGTCTTGCTGGGCGGGGCAGGGCTGCTGTTTTGGGCCGGCTACGCCTTTACCTGGGGGCGCGTTACCGGCATTCCATGGCCCGTGCCAGCCCCGGCCTATTGGGAAAGCATATTCTATTTGCGTCATTACAGCAGCGAAATTTTTGCCCTGGGACAGCAGTGGTACACCGCCCTTTGGTGGTACTATCCCGTCAGCTTTGTCATCAAAAACCCGCTGCTGTTGCTGGCTGGCCTTCTGCTGGGCATCATCCAGCTTGGCCGCACCCCCGTGCGCCGGGCGCGAGCCGTCATTCTGTGGGCATTCCCCATTCTCTATACTGTCACGGCACTTCTGATTGGCATGAACATCGGCTACCGCCACATGCTGCCCATTCACCCTTATCTCTACTTGTTCATTGGCGGTGGCGTGGCATTGTGGGCGCAGCGGGGGCAACTGTGGCGGCGCTGGCTGGTGCTGCTGGCCTGTCTGCTGTATGTAATCGGCACGATCCGCACCTTTCCCCGCGAACTGTCTTTTTTCAACAGCCTGGTGGGCGGTTCGGTCAATGGCTATCGCTATCTCAGCGATGCCAATGTGGATTGGGGTCAAACGCCCCCAGCCGCCATTGCCGCCTATGTGGCAGCGAACCCAGGCATTCAGACCACGCCGCCAGCTACCCCTTTTCGCCCTGCACCGGGGCGCTATTTACTGACGGCTTCGGCACTGCGTGGGGCGGGGCAGCATGACCCCTATGCCTATGGCTGGTTTCAACAGCAGCAGCCAACGGCCGTTTTCCGCGATGCCCTGCTCGTGTACGATGTTGTCCCCTTTGACCTGCGCTGGCTGGCACAATGCGAACAACCCGTGCCGCCGCTGGACTCTGAGGCCATGCTTGCCCAAACGGGCGCGTCCAACTTGCGTATAGCCAGTTTCGACTGTACCCAAGCGTGGCTTTACCCAGCGGGCGGCAGCCAGGCCGGGATTTACGCCCTCAACTATGAGCTATTCACGCCGCCCACGCTGCAGTTCCCCGCGTTTCTTTTCGGCTTCCCCACGCCAACCGACCCCTTTATGGCACACCATTTGGCGGCGGCACGGCTGTCGTTTGCCAAAGCGCGGGTAGACGCGACCCAGGCGTTTGTGCTGTATGAAGACACGCAGCCACCTGCATTTCCGACTTACCCGCAAAACGGCCGTTTTGCCCCCGTCACACACTCACCCGCCGCCGCCGAAGCAAGGGGGCAATGGCAGCCGTCTGCCTCCTTAAACAACACGCTGACGTTTTTGGGGTCAACGTTCACCACAGATGATTCAGTTTGGGAGGTGGAAAGCTGGTGGCAGGTGGTGCAGGGGCCGGTAGAACGGCCGTTTTCCCTCATGGCGCACCTGGTTAGCAGTGACGGCACCGTGCTGGCCGTGGCCGATGGGCTGGGCGTCTCCCCGCTGGTGCTGCGCCCCGGCGACACCATTGTTCAGCGACACCGTTTTCCTGCCCCTCCGGCCGGCCAATCCTACTGGCTCAAAACCGGTGCCTACTGGTCAGACACCCTCGAACAATGGCCGCTAGACAACACCCCCGATGCCAATGCGCTGTTTATTCCATTAACCAGGTAGGCTTGGGAAAGGAAGAAGTTACACAGAGGCTCACAGAGATCGCACGGAGTTTCACAGAGGCAATGGAGAAAGATGGCTCTCTTTCCCTACTCTGTGTCTCTCTGTGTCTTCTCTGCGTGCCTCTGTGTCATAGCTTTTTTAGTGAAACCGCACCGGGATGCCCCGCGCCGCCAAATGCCGCTTCACATCGCCAATAGACAACTGCTTGAAGTGAAACAGCGAGGCTGCCAGAGCCGCATCCGCCTTGCCATCCGTAAGTGCCTGGGCAAAATGATCCAGCTTTCCCGCCCCGCCCGACGCAATGACCGGGATGCCAACCGCTTCAGCGATGGCCTTTGTCAGTGCCAAATCATACCCTTCCTGCGTCCCGTCGCCGTCCATACTGGTCAGCATAATTTCGCCCGCGCCCAGCCGCTCTACGTCTTTGGCCCACTCAACTGCGTCCAGCCCCGTTGCCTTGCGTCCCCCGCTGACAAACACTTCCCACTTTGGTGCTTTGGGGTCGCCCCCCGGCACCCGCCGCGCATCAATGGCGACCACAATCGCCTGGCTGCCAAATGCCTCGGCACCCTCGCTAATCAGTGCCGGGTTTTGCACCGCCGCCGAATTGATGCTGATTTTATCGGCACCGGCGCGTAAAATGCCGCGCATGTCGTCCACGGTGCGGATGCCGCCGCCAACGGTGAAGGGGATAAAAACCTGCTCGGCGACCGCTTTTGCCATTTCCAGCACCGTGTCGCGGTTTTCGTGCGTGGCAGTGATGTCGAGAAAGATCAGTTCGTCGGCTCCTTCGGCATCATAAATCCGCGCTTGTTCCACCGGGTCGCCCGCGTCAACCAAATCCACAAAGTTGACCCCTTTGACCACACGGCCGTTTTTTACGTCCAAACAAGGAATAATTCGTTTTGCTAACATATTTTGTGAAGACGAGATTGGGAGATTGAGAGATTGAGAGATTAGTCTCTTAATCTCCCAATCTCTCAATCTCCTAATTTCTAGTCTCTAATCTCCAGTCTCCCAATCGCCTCTGCCAAATCCACCCGCCCATCATACAGGGCGCGGCCGATAATAACACCGACCACGCCCTGCTGGGCAAGGGCAAGGGTGTTGTCTACATCGGCCATTGAGGCCACGCCGCCGGAGGCGATGACCTGTAAGCCGGTGGCTTGGGCTAATTGAGCCGTTGCCGCTGCGTTGACGCCGGTCAGCACGCCGTCGCGGCTGATGTCGGTGTAGATGGCGGTGCGGATGCCGCAGGTGTACATTTGCTGGCCGAGGGTGGTGGGAGAAACGGCCGTTTCCTCCACCCACCCCCGCGTCTTCACCTTGCCATCCCGCGCATCAATCCCCACCGCCACCCGCTCGCTGCCAAATTGTGCCACCACCTCAGCTACTAGCTCTGGCTTTTCAATTGCCACCGTACCCAAAATGACGCGGCTTGCGCCTGCTGCCAATGCCCGCTCCACGTCCGCCAGCGTGCGAATGCCGCCGCCAAATTGCACCTTTGCCCCCAGCTTTGTTAATGTGGGCAGTGCCTGCCAATTGGCCGTGCCAGCCTCATCAAACGCGCCATCCAGGTTGACGACGTGCAGCCAGCGGCTGCCGGCCGCTACCCATTGCGCTCCCATCGCCGCCGGGTCGTCGCCAAACACCGTCTGCTGCGCTGGGTCGCCATATTTCAGCCGCACAACTTTGCCATCGCGCAGGTCAATAGCTGGGTAAATATCAAATGTGGTCATAGTTGTTATGTGGAAAAGGAGATTGGGAGATCAAGAGCTTAGGGTTCGTTTATTAATAGCTTGGAATTTAGAAGTTCAACTTCTGAGAGAAGTTGAACTTCTGGAACTGCAAAGTTGTTTTTGATTGAACCCTTAGGAGATTAACTCTCCAATCTCCCAATCTCCTTCTTTATTGCTCTTTCGCCGTAATCTCCACCTCAATCACAAACTCATCGGCCACGGTTAGGGTGTTGGCAAAGTTGGGTGGCTCGATGCCGTAGTCGGTCATGCGGGTGGGGAGGGTGGCTTTGCCGGTGAGGGTGTCGCCATTGAGAACGGCCGTTACGGCAAAAGTCACGCTCTTGGTCACATCCCGCACCGTCAAATCCCCGTTTAGGTCAAAGCTGAGTTCGCTGCCGGGGGTGTAGCTGTCGGGCAGGCCAGAAATGGAGGTTGCCACAAAGGTTGCCGTAGGGAACTTCTTCTTTTCCAGCGCGTTGTCCTGTAGCCAATCATCGCGGCGGTTTTGGTCAGTTTTAAGTGACCCCGTTTGCACGGTAATGGTGCCGTTTTCCAGCAGCCCCGGCTTGGCAAAGTTAAGCGCCAGTTCCCCCGCCACCTCCTGGGTGCTGCCCACCACGTCGGCCAGTCCGGCTTCAATCCCCAGCTTGGCAAATGCCCCGGCAAAAAACTCTTCGTCTACCAGAAACGATGCCTTGGATTGGGCGGGGTCAATGACAAAGGTGCGTACTACGTCGGGGCCACCGCCAATGGGCAGAACGGCCGTTTCTGCTGCATTGGTCGTCTCTGGTTGGCTGGCTTCCTCGGCCGGTGCTTGTGACGGTACAGCCGTTGGCTCGGCCGGCGCACCGGCACTGGTGCAGGCCACCAGAACTACTAAAACAAACGTACTCATTAACAAACGGATCATCTTCATCATGCTGTTTATACTCCTTGTCTGGTCAATCAACAAATCCTCCCGGCGCATAGTCCGGGACATTGGTCGGGTCGCTGCCATATTGTGTCAGCAGCACCCGCATCAATAGCGAATAAAGCCCTTCGTGGTGCAGTGAGGCCGTTATGCTTCGCGTAGACAGGCTATGGCTGAAATCACCATAGGGACGAAAAGCATCTACCAGTGCCGCATTGCGACTGATGATGTGGACGGGCGTGTCCCAGCCGTCGCTGTAGCGGGCAACGCGGGCGGGTTGATGGTCGCCAATCAGGATGAACAAATCGTTGTCATCTCCCTGTGCCACAATGAAATCCACCAGGGCTTGCAAATCGTATTCGACGGCGGCCATATAATGCTGGCGCAAAACGTCATAGGAGGGACGTTCGGCGGGTGGGGCGGGTGGTTCTGGCAGTGTGGGCAGGGTGCGCCAGTCGTCGGCCAGCGGGGGTAGCGGGTTCCACGGATAATGGGAGTTTTGCGTTAGAAAAAAGAGCAGGTGTGGTGTGTCACCGCCGGCCTCGATCTGCGTCTTGGCGGCGTTGAGGGCGTACTGGTCGGGTGGCGATGGCCCCCAGCCGTAAAGTGGACCCTCATAGCTAAGGTCGCTGAATTGCAGCCACTGGTCAAAGCGGTAAAACTGTTGATAGGCGGCCAGTGTGGTTTCGTCCAGTTCGGTGCTGATGGGGGAGAGGCGGTAGGTGCGGTATCCCTGGTCGTGGAAATAGCTGATGAGGTGGGGAAACGGCCGTTTCTGGTATTTATCCAGCAGTGCCAAAAACTGGGCGTGGGATTCCAGCCGCAGCCCGGTGATGGCACTGGTGTAGGAGACCCACGATGCACCGCCCCAGGTGGGGGCCTCGCTGCGCGTAGAGGCAACGTTCCAGCCGTTGTTGCGTAGTTTATCCATGAGTTCGTTGTGCAGCCGCAGCGTGGCGAGGAGCAGATCATCCCGCTGGTACAGCACGCTGCCGTATGATTCGACAAAAATCAGGTAAATATTTGGTTTTTGGCTGAGGTTGTTGTGGGTGAACTGGTAATGCGGGGCCAGATGGTCGCTGTTGAACTGGTTGACGCGAGCATAGGCCAGGCGCGAACGGCCGCTATTTTCGAGCAGCTTTATGACGAGGCTGGAAACGGCCGTTTCTGGCTGGCCTAAATCGGTGGGAAAAACGGCCGTTTCTGCCAGTGCCGCCAGCAGCAACGCACACAGCCCCGCTCGTGTCCATACCGTCAGTCGTTCGGTTGGCAGCGTTAGCAGCAGGAAGCGCAGTAGCCGCCACAGTGTCAGCAGCATTGCCGCCAGCACTATAGTACCCAACGGGTAAACCCACAGCGGCAGATGCAACCCGCGCAGCACATTGCCGGTCATATCCCAGAATAAAAAGTAGTCATTGTAAAAAGTGGGGTCAAGCAGGTAAAAAGAGCGGATAAATCCTTCGTAAGTAGCATAAAGAAGCTGGCTGACCAGTACCAGGAAGATGAGCAGCAGCACGCGCCGCCGCCGTAGGGGGCGCAGCAGCACCCACAGCGTTACCAGACCCAGCCATTCCAGATGCAGGCGGAAGATGTCGGGGTTACTGCGCTGGACAAACAAGGCCTGCAGGGTGCCGGCCAGCGAAAACTCAAACTGGTCGCGTATCGGCCAAAAACTGGCGCGTTCGGCGTGGAATAGATAGATGGGCAAAAAGAGCAGGAAGTTGAGCAGCAGCAAGCAACCCCAGAACAGCCAATCGGGATGTTTTATGGAAAAAATTCGTTTTAACAAAGGTTTTCGCAAGAGGCACAAACGGCCGTTGTGCCATTCGTTTTTTTTATATCATACGCATCGCTATTCTAAATGGATGTTTGTTGGCTGGCATGGATTAACGGCCGTTTTCTAGCGACTGCTCATTTTTTTTCTTTCCAACGCCAGCTAAATCCTCTGTCCTGCTCTGCCTAGTAATCACGCAAGGATGGGTTTAGGATACCATGGCGGAAGAAGATGATGAGTTCCCACGCTTGATCTTTGAGATCACTTTGGTATGCTTGCCTTGGTATGTTTATCATAATGCCCCTAATTTGGAACACCAATTGGGGGTGCCATTTTTTAGACAGACCCTAAAGTTTCATTCGTTAATAACTTGGGATTTAGAAGTTCAACTTCTCGCAGAAGTTGAACTTCTGGAACTGCAAAGTTATTTTTGATTGAACCCTAAGAGTTCCATCAAAAACAACTAACGATTTGGGCTTGACTTGTAGCCGAGAATTCCAGTTCTCGCTTTTCTGACCAGGCAAAAGAGCAAGCTGTGGTCTGGCGGAAGCCAGATACGAAAGCCTTGGCTATGTCGAATATAAGCTACAGAATTTGTTTTGTAGCAGCTTGAGTGAACCAACTAGCCTGACTGCATTCACAAGGCCTTCATCCTGTCACGCTTGTGAATCCTGTCAAAAAAACAAACATGAGAAAAATACAAACGCAAGGTGTTCATCATATCACGCTGATTGGTGCCGACCGGCAAACGTCGGTTGATTTTTGGGAAGGGGTACTGGGGATGCCGCTGCTGTTTGAGCAGCCTAATCTGGACGTGCCAGAGCAGAATCATTTGTATTTTGACCCCGGAGACGGCCGTTTAATCACCATCTTCACCAACGAACGCCACCCCAAAGACAGCACCCCCAACCCCGAAGGCATCGGCAACCTCCACCACATCGCCTTCACCGTCTCCCGCGCCACCTACACCCAGGTCAAACAGCGGCTTGACGAGCGCGGCATTGCCAACAGCGGCGAGGTAGATCGCGGCTTTATGTACTCCATCTACTTCCGCGACCCGCTGGGGCAGCTTTTGGAGCTGGCAAACTACAAATTTGATCCCCCCATCGGTGTGACCCACAGCGAAGTGTTGTTAGAAGCCCACAAACTGCGCGTAGCAGCCGGTGCCTACAACATCATGGACGAACATCTGGCCGACGCCATCGAGATCCTTACCCGCCGTACCACCCGGTCGCTTTCTGACGACCGTTCGCCTAAAAATCCATATTAGAGATTGGAGATTGGAAAGGTTCTTCAATCTCCAATCTCCAATCCCCAACTAACCAATGGCCTGGATAAAAGTTATTCAAGAAGACGAAGCCACCGGAAAGCTGGCTGAACTGTATAGCACAATGACTGAACCGTGGGGCGGGGTAGACAACATCCTCAAAATCCACAGCCTCAACCCCAAATCGCTGGAAACCCATTTTCGCCTCTACGCCCACCTCATGCGCGGCCGTTCCGATTTGAGTCGGGCGCAGCGCGAAATCATTGGTGTGGTGTCTTCGGCCCTCAACCATTGCCGCTACTGAATGCAGCATCACGGAGAGGGTCTCCGTAAGCTGACGGATGATGCGGCGTTGGTAGCCCAGCTAAAGGCAGATTGGCGACAGGCCAATTTGAGCGATGCCGACCGCGCTATGCTGGTCTATGTGGAAAAGCTGACGCTGCGGCCGTGGGAAATGGTGGAAGCCGATGTCATTGCCCTGCGCGACGCAGGTTTGAGCGATGCGGCGATTCTGGACATTAACCAGGTAACGGCCTACTACGCCTATGTCAATCGTTTGGCCGATGGGCTGGGAGTGGAACTGGAACCGTTTTGGGAAGATTAGGAGATTGGAGATTGGAGATTCACCAATCTCCAATCTCCAATCTCTACAAGCTATTGCGCCAAATAGTCATCCATTGCCGCCAGCAGCTCTTCCAAATCGCTCATTTGCGTGTCGCCCATGTGGGCGATGCGGAAGTTCTTGCCTTTTAATGCGCCATAACCATCAGAGATGATTAGCCCCTTGGTGCGAAGGAATTTGTTCATGCCGCTGATGCTGATGCCGAGGTTGTTGTCTACGCAGGTAAGGGTGGGGGAGGCGTAGGCTTCTTCGGCCGACAGCTCAAAGCCGTGGCCTTTGGCCCAGGCAATGGTGCGGTCGCGCATGGCAAGGTGGCGGGCAAACCGGTTTTCCATCCCCTCTTCCAGCATGTGGGTAAGCTGTAGGTCTAGGGCGTAGAGCAGGGAAATGGCGGGGGTGGCAGGTGTTTGGTTTTTCTGTAGATATTTGTCCAGGTCTACAAAGTCAAAGTAGGAGCCGCGATTGGGGATTGTTTTGGCTTTTGCCAGAGCGCGGTCAGAGACGGCGCAGAAGGCAAGGCCGGCCGGAAGTGCAAACGCTTTTTGGCTGGATGTCAACGCCACATCTAAATCCCAGGCATCAAATTCTAGCCGCGCCCCGGAAAGGCCGCTGACAGAATCTACCAAAATGGAGATGTCTTTGCCGTTGGGCAGGGCGCGAATGGCGGCGGCAATTTCCTGGATGGGGTTGGTGACACCGGTGCTGGTTTCGTTGTGGACAACGGTCACAGCATCAAAGTCGCCGCTGGCGAGGCGGTCAACCACCATGTCGGGCAAAATGGCTTTGCCCCATTCCACTTCTAGTAGTTCGCACGCCTTGCCGTTGGCGATGGTGATTTCGTGCTGTCGCTGGCTAAAAGCCCCATTAACGCAATTGAGAACCTTGTTTGCAACGCAGTTACGAACGACGGCTTCCAGCAGGCCGCTGCCGGAGGAGGCGCTGATGAGGACGCGGCTGTTGGTGTAGAAAACTTGTTTGAGTTTGGGGTGAATGCTGCCAATGAGGTCGAGGCATTCGGGCATCCGATGGCCGATCATCCATTGCGTTTGGGCGGCCAAAATTTCGGGGCGCACCTCAACGGGGCCAGGGATGAAAAGACGGACGTGATCAGGTTGGGCGGGCGCTGAAGGCTCGCTGGAATTTTGTTTCAAGCTGCTCATTTTGAAATGTCAATGCTCCTGTTTCAATTTGCTGCACAATTTTTTGTTCAAGTTGAGGATTGCCCAGGTTAATGAGTTCGGCTGGCCCCATGGCGATGGCAAGCAGGGGGGCGATGCTGGGGGTGTTGATGAAGATGGGGGCTTCGGCCTGAACGCGCTGGCGGGCGACAACGCCGCCAAAGCCGACGAAGAGGTCTACGGCGCGGCTGGCGAGGAGGTCGCTGGTGCCGTCGCCAACGAGGAGAGAACGGCCGTTTTGCCCGGCCAACAAATCCCGCACCACCTCTGCCTTGCCGTCACTAATGGTCAACGCCCCCGCCTCATACGCCAAATACCGTTCATCACCTGGCTTGCTTTGCCACCAATTGCCAGAAAGCTCGTTGTATTGCACCTCCACCGCCCGAATGTGGTCATGCGGTACGCCCAGATAGACCCCAAACTCCGCCACTGGCTCTGCCAGCCCGCCGCTGATGATATAAACCTGATGGCCTTTTTCTTGCAGCATGCGAATGACTTCAGCCGCATCTTCCACGACGTGGCGTTTATAGGCAGAGCGAATGGCCTGGATTTGCTTTTTGGTGGGCTGCACGGCTTTTAGGCGTTTATCGTATACCTCGCTCAAATCAAGGTTGCCATTCATGGCGGCATTGGTTAATACTTCAACACGCCACTTCTTTCTGGCCGTTTCGGCCAGTACATCAATGCCTTCGATGGTCGTTAGCGTGGAGTCACAGTCAAAGATGATATGTTTGTAGGGAGGCCAACGCATAGCAATCACTCCGATACGGCGTCTTTGTGACGCAAGGTGGATTTTACTAACCCGGTTATGGGTTGGCAATGGATAAATCTCATGATGAGACCTAAGCGGGTGGTGGTAAACCGTACACGGGCTTAGAATGAGGGGGTGAGTTTTTTCAGGAGTTGGGGATGCAAACGGCCGTTTGTTGCCACCACGCCCCCTGCCTCTTTTGTCCAGCGCCACGGCTGCCCATCCAGCGTTGTGACCTGTCCCCCCGCTTCCCGCACCAGCAGGCTGGCTGCAGCCACGTCCCACGGGTGCAGGTGGTAGTTTAAATAGGCGTCAAGGCGGCCGGCTGCCAGCCACGCCATCGCCAGGGCAGCCGAGCCAAGAAGCCTTATCTTGCTAATCTCGTTACCAGTGTGCTGGACAAAGTTAAGGGCAGATTGGCGGTTGCGAGGTTCATGGCTCATGTCCAGGCTGACAATGCTTTCGGTCAGGGTGGAGACGGTGCTGGCGGATAACGGCCGTTTTTCCCCCCCGTCAACCTGCAGCCATACCCCCAGCCCCTGCGCCGCACTAAACAACTCCCGCCGCATGGGATCCAGGATAACGCCTACTACCACCTCCCGTGTAGCCACATCCACCGCCGCAATTGCCACCGTAAAGATGGGAATTTGGCGGCTGTAGTTTGTTGTCCCATCCACCGGGTCAATGGCCCAAATGATGGAGCCGCTGTCGGGCAACTCGCTGTCCTCTTCCTCGGTCAAAAAGCCATGTTCCGGGAAGGCCTGCTGAATTTGCCCCGTGATTAATGCCTGTGAAGCATAATCGGCGTCGGTCACAAGGTCGCGGAACCCCTTGGCCGTCAACTGGCGCGGCTGCTGCCATTTTTCGCGGAGGAGGGTAGCGGCAGAAACGGCCGTTTTCTCCGCCACCCCCAGCAATTTCTCTAACGTCACATCTCTCATAACAAAAGAAAAGCCCCAAAGGAAACCCTCTGAGGCTTTTGTATCAAGACTGATTTAGCTTTGCAGACTAAACCAATCCCATAAACCTAGTTAGACGGAGCCGATTCAGCCAACAGTTGATTAGCCGTAGCATCAAGCTCAGCCAAAACCGTATTGGCATCCTCACCATTCAGCACCCGAATAAACGCTTCCTGGGCAGCATCACGGATCGGATCATAGCCAGCCACACCAGGCTCAGTCTTGGTGTAACGCAGCATCTCAAAAGCAGTCTGGTAAGCCGGGTTCTCAGCAAAATACTCAGTCAGCCCATCAGCTACGCTCTCACGTACCGGGAAGTAATTGCTGGCCCGTGCCCACCGTGCCTGAATGTCAGCCGAAGTATAGTAGCGAATGAACAGCCATGCTGCCAACTGGGTTTGCGGATCGGTCTTGGGAACGCTAACGCTTGCCCCATACACATTCAGTTCCGGATTTGGCGTGGTGTACGGAATTGGAGCCACAGACCATTCAAACCCACCAGCTTCGCCATCATTTACGGCCGATTGGTAGAACGGCAACCCAGAGGAAGACCCCATCGTAAACAGAACCCGGCCATTGCCAAAGTCCGTTTGGTCGCCAAAGTTCTCAGCAATTTCGCTGGCACAGCCATCAGCCAACAGTTGCGCCATCATCGTCATATAGTCGGCCAAACCCTTCTGGCTGTAGGTGAATTGGTTGTTATCGTAGTCATAAATGTCACCACCCGTGGCAAATGCCATCGAAGCAACATTCGACGCATCAGTACGAACCTCATAGCCAATGGTTGTACCAGAACTGTTCTTACTAAACGCATTTTGAGAAGCAGCGCAAACAGCCTCGGCAAACTGATCCGGATCCTGCGGTGGGCCATCAAAGCTAACAGCACCCGCAGCACGCAGCTCAGCCAGCCACTCAGCGTTGTAGTACATCAGCTCCATCGAGCGATTGGGCGGGAAGCCATAAGCCTTACCACCAAACTGTGGCAGCTTGTCAGCATCAACAAATGCCTTAAAGAAATCAGCCTGATCCTCAGCACTCAAGCCGTAAACGGGGTGATTGATATAAGGTTCCAGGCTTACCAGGCCATCAGCTACCTCATAGGCAGCAGCCTGGTTTTGGTAAGCAACCACCAAACCCGGCAGTTCACCCGTGGTCAACCCAGCAATCATCTTGTCATAGATGTCGCCATAACCACCTTCGTTACGTGCCTCAACGGTGATGCCCCATTCATTGTTGGCGTTGAATTCATCAACCATCGCCATCAACTCTTCTTCACGACCACCGCTGTGCTGGTGCCAGAAAACAACATTTGCCCCAGTCAGATCAACATCATCAAGGACGCCATAGACTGCGGTATCATAGTCAACAGCGACCATGGATGCAGCTTCTTCTGCTGCATCGGCGCGAGCAGCAGCTTCTTCTGCTGCAGCCTGTGCTGCGGCCAGTTGTTCCTGCGCTGCGGCCAGTGCAGCTTGCGCTTCTTCACTCTGGGCAGCTTCCTGAGCCAGCTCCTGGGCCTGCATGGCAGCAGCTTCAGCCGTTGCCTTGGCAGCCTCAACATCAACACCAGCGGCAGCCGCCATTGCTTCAGCTGTTGCCTGTACATTGGCAGCTTGCGCTTCAGCCTGCTGCACAGCTTGTTCCAGATCTGCCGTATTGGCACAAGCGGCCAAAACCAGGGCAAAAATGGTCAACAAAACAATAAACTTGGTTTTCAACATTTTATTCTCCTCCAGAGAATGTTAAATTTGCATAGGCGGACAACCCGCCATTGCTCACTAAAGATGAATTGTACATAAAACGACGATTCGGTAGCAACTTTGCTCACTAGGTCTAGTAAGCATCACCTCCTTAATCAGTTACCCTTTCAACCCACTTGTGTTGATTCCCTCCACAAAAGAACGCTGTGTGAAAGCATAAAGAATCAGAAGGGGCAAGGTTGTAATCATCGAGCCTGCCATCCGCAAATGAGCAAAGTTGCCTTCTTCGCGGATGAATGATTGCAAGCCGTATGATATAGGACGCCAGGCATCGCCGCTGGTCACAAGAATAGGCCAGGCCAAGGCATTCCAGGCACCAATGAAATCGAGCAGAATCACGACAAAGAGTGCTGACCGGGACAATGGCACCACTACCTGAACTAGAAAGCGCAAATGGCCGGCTCCATCCATTCGTGCTGCATCCCATAGTTCCATGGGAATGGTGGCAAAATGTTGCCGCAGCAGAAAGATGGCAATAGGCGTTGCCATAAACGGGATGGTGAGTGCCGGCCAGTTGTTAATCCAGCAGTTTTTAACTTCGCCACAAAGACCCAGCCCTTCGCTGCCAAAAAAGTTGCCAATTTCATTGACCAGCAAAAAGTTTGGTAGTTGCTGCACCATCTCTGGAACCATGATGGTGGCAAGCATGATACCAAACATCAAATCTTTGCCTGGGAAATCCATGCGGGCAAAGGCGTAGGCGGCCAGGGTGCAGAAAATAATCACCCCAATGAGGGTGATAAAGACGATGCGGATGGTATTCCAGATGTAGGTACCCAGTTTTGCGTCTTCCCAGGCGGCGCAGTAGTTGGTGAAGAAGGGAATACGCAAAATTTCGTTGCGGTTCATGATGCTGGCGGCACGCGCCTCTTCGGAACGTAGCCCGTACTGCTGTTCAGAGGCTGCCTCGGTTGATACATCGCTAATCAGGCGGGTCTCGGTGACAGTTTGCCCACTTTCGTTAATAAATGTGTCTGTGGTGAGCAGGATGCAGGGGGTAATGTCGTATTGAAAATCAATTTTGCGCGGCCACCATAACCCGGCGTTGGCTTCGCTCAGGGTCATGATGGAGGTGCTGAACATGTAGTATAGCGGCAGGATGGAGATAAAAGCGTAGCCGATGAGCGCGGTATACATGAGCAGGCGGGCAATGTCTAACCGGCTACGGCTTTTTTGCTGTTGAGTTGCTTGACTAGCCATAAAAGACTCTCCGCTCGGCAATGCGATTTTGGATAATGGTTAGGGTGAGCATGACGGCAAACAGAACCATTGCCATGGATGCGGCGTAGCCGAAGCGGGCACCGCGTTGAAAGGTTTCAAAAAAGTAGATGCTGGCGGTGTCAACGGTACCGAGGGCAGCACTGTCGCGCATGACCCAAATGGTGTTGAACGCTTTGAAGGTACCCAGGACAGAAATTACTGATAGAAAAAAGGTGGTGGGGGATAACAGCGGCAGTGTGACGTGGCGAAAGAGGTGCCAGCGATTGGCTCCGTCTATTTCAGCGGCTTCATAGAGCGAACGTGGGATGCCGCCAAGCCCGGCGAGGAAGATAACGGTGTCATAGCCGACGAAACGCCAGATGCTAAACAGGATGACGACAAAGAGAGCCAGGCTGGGGCCGAATTCCCAGTTGGCGGTAGATTCAAAGCCAAAGGCTTGCCCAAGTGTGGCTATTACTGAGCCGGGTTCTTTGAGCCAACGCAGTTGCAAGTCTGGATTGGCGGTGATGAACTGCATGAATTTGTTAGCCAGGCTGGTTTCTCGCAGGCTGAAGAGGACTTGAAAAACGGCCGCGCCGGCAACGGTGGGTGCGATGTAGGGGACAAAGAAGATGACGCGGAAAAGGGCACGTCCTTTGAGATCCTGGAAAAGCAGGTAGGCAAGAACGAGGGCAATGGCTAGCTGAATGGGTACGGCGCCGGCCGAGTAGAAGACAGTAACCGCAAAGGAGAGATAGAAGTTGGGGTCGGCCCCGGCACTGGCAATGGGCCAGATGGAGATGAGGTAAACACCGGCACCAATGAAGATGGCGGCAGCCAGGACACCCCCGATGAGCTTTTTGGTCTCAAACTGCCGCATGGCCCAGTTCCAAATAAAGTAAGAGACAACCAGGGCGGCCAAACCGGTGACAACGACGCGGATTTTGATGAGGGCGACGACCAGGGTAGGGCTGCTGAAGAGGGTGGTGAGGACAAAATAGGCGAGAAAGAGGGCACCGCCGATGGTAATAACGGCCGTTATTCCCGGCTGCAAAAAGTTTGGAATCACCGCAAACGGGCTTTTCCCAGTGGCACGCCGCTGCCACTGGCTAATTTGCCGCGATGCTGCCCACCCAATTACCAGCGCAACAATTCCCAGCGGAATACTGCCCAAAATACGCGCCTCACCCGCTTCAATGGCCTGTTCCTGCGTGAAAAAGGTAATAAAGCGCAGCAAAATAAGAGCCAACCCGGTAGTGATAATAGCCCCCGGTACTAGATTAAGAAGCGGGAAGGTGCGGGGAATCTCCATCTCTTTGGCTTCACGCAGCGTGCGCAAGACCGTCGTAATACCGACTGCCAGCAGCGCAAAGATAATGAGGCCAAAAAAGACGTAGGCCATGTCCCCCATTGAATCAACATAGTTTTTTAGCCCAACATACCCGTTTTGGCGGATGCGCCAACGGTAGAGGCTAACATATGAGGCGTAGAAAATGGGGAAAATGCCAAATGTAAAAATGAGGATGGCTGCCGGAGCCAGAAAAAGGTAAGCAGTTAGATTCTCGCGGAGTAACCGGCCGCGCCGACCAGAGAAAAAGCTGGTTTTAGTTTGGCCAACGGCCGTTTCTTGGCCGCTCAGGGTATCAGTTGCCATGCATTCCTCCTCTTCTTGGTTGTGATACAGGCAAACTCTCGTCTAAACTTACCGTTGCACAATGGCAACAGACAGTGCCATTATAGCACGGCAATATCGGGTGACAAATGGCCTGCACCGCAATTGCCGATTTTTGATTAACAGCAGGCTAAGATTTGGTAAAGGTTTGGTTAAGCGTATAAATGGTATAATCGGGAGCAGAAACGTGACAAACTTTGGAACTTATGGTGAAACTGATGAAAAAAGTCGTTTTTGGATTGATTGTTCTTGTCTGGCTGTTGGCTGGCTGTCGTACCGAGGCCGACCCCACCCCAACGGCCGTTCCGCCCACCGCAACGCCTGCTGCCGAAGAAACGGCCGTTCCTGAAACGACTGAACCAGCCCCCGCTCCATCCGCCAGCACCGACATACCCGCTGGCGTTCGCATCAGCGAAATGCTGGCCGGGATTAGTGGCAACAACAACTACGACTTTGTTGAACTGTACAACGGCGGGACGGAGCCGGTGGATTTGGCCGGTTGGTCGCTGTGGTACCAGCTAACCCCCGACCGCAACCCCGAACCCGTTTACCGCTGGGAAGCCGGAGCTTTGCTGCCGGGGCGCGGCCATTATCTGCTGGTGCATGAAGGCGAAGACGTGGGCGCGGCGGCTGACGCTGTGTTTACCCTGCCTCTCTTTGCCAAAGGGGGGCTGCTGCTGCGCGATGGCGATAACCAGACCGTTGACCTGTTTGGCTGGGGCGATGCACCGGAAAAAGTGGTTGAAGGTCGCCCCGCCGCCGTGCCGGAGGCCGGGATGAGCCTGGAGCGACAGCCGGGGGGCGAGGCGGGCAACTGGCAGGCCACGGGCGACAACAGCAGCGATATTGTGGTGCAGCCTGTGCCCAACCCGCAAAACAGCGGCAGCGACCCCACGCCATTGGCCGATCAGCTTGCCATCACCCTGACCACGCCGGAGACGCTGACCCCGGGGGAGGAATTTGCCTATGAGCTGGCGGTGAGCAACCAAACGGCCGTTTCTGCCACCAATCTCACCCTTTCCCTGCCCATTGCCAACCATTTCCGCGTGCTGCGTATGGACGACGGCGGCGAATTAACAGACGGCCGTTTATCCTGGCAGCTTGATGAACTGGGGGCGGGAGAAACGGCCGTTCGCACCGTCACCCTGCAAGCCCCTCTCACCTATGTAGACACCCAAATTGGCGGCGTGTTTGTCGCTGCCGACGGGCTGATCACCCGTTTTGCCCCACCGCTGCGGCAAAAAATGGCCGGTGGCTCCATCCCCATCGCCACGGCGCGGCAGCTACCCGTGGGCAGCCTGGTCACGGTGGAAGGGGTGGCGACGATGTATACCGGCGGCTACTTTGCCGGAACCACCAGCACCAAATTTTATCTTCAGGACGACACCGGCGGTGTGCAGGTGTTTGTTCCCGGCGGGGCGCGGGATGTGGTGGTGCGGCTGGGCGACCGGCTGCGGGTAACGGGGGAGATTGAGCTTTTCCGCGACGCGGTGGAGGTGATTCCGCGTGATTTTACCGCCGACATTGAGCGGGTGGGTGAGGGGGAGCCATTGCCGGAGCCAACGCTGACGACGGCCGCTGCCCACGCCGAAGACGCATTGGCAATGGGGCGGCTGAATGTGGTGGCGGGAACGGCCGTTCGCATCGAAGAGTTCACCTTTTCCTATGAGGTGGATTTGCTCGATGACGGCGGTAATATCGTTGAGGTGTACGTGGACAAGCTGACCGAGGCCACCACCGAGACGATGGATTTGGGCAAGCAGTACCGCGTGGTGGGGGTGAGCGAGATTGACAGCGGGCAGCGGCAGCTAAAGCCGCGTGTGCAGGCCGACTTGGCCGAGATTTTCCCGCCGGTGCTGTTGCTGACACAAACGGCCGTTCCCAGTGCCCAGCCCGGCGCGGAAATCATCTACACGCTGACCGCCGCCAACCACACCGACGCGCCGTTGACGAATGTGGCAATAACGGCCGTTTTGCCCCAGGGCGCAACCCTCGGCACCATCAACAGCGACGGCACGCTCGACGGCGACAGGATTGGCTGGACGGTGGCCGAATTGCCAAACGGTGAGAGTGTTACCGTTAGCTACACCGCCACCGTCACCGCTGCTGACGTGGTGGTCGCCGGGGCTGCCATCGCCACCGCCGACCAATGGCCGGAAGCAGCCGCCAGTGAGCCATACCAAACCTTTGTTGGCGATGGCGTGCCGGTTTGGGCGGTGCAGGGCAGCGGGGTGCAGTCGCCTTACCGCAACACGGAGCTGACGACGGTGGGGGTGGTAACGGCCGTTTTCCCCGACCTCGGCGGCTTTTGGCTGCAAGAGCTGCTGGGCGACGGCGACACGGCCACCTCTGACGGGCTGTTTGTGCTGGCCGCTGCCCCCGTGGCCGAAGGGGACGCGGTGCAGGTGACGGGCAAGGTGCGCGAACTGGCGCAGCAGACGACGCTCGATGCCGCCGCCGAAAATATCGCCATCCTCAGCAGCAACAACGGCTTGCCCAGTTTTGTGGCCTATGACCCGCCAACCGACCCCACCGAGGCGGCGGTGTACAAAGAGGCGCTGGAGGGGATGCTGGTGGCGGTGGAAGAAACGGCCGTTGTCATTGCCCCCACCACCCGCTTTGGTGAATACGCCCTCGTGCGCCAGACGGTGGGCGTGGACACCGTGCGCCGCACCGATGACGTGGGCTTTGTCATCTTTGTAGACGATGGCTCGTCGGTGGCGCATGAAGACCAAAGTACGCTCCCCTATGCCGTGAAAAAGGGCGACACGGTGAGCCAACTGTTTGGTCCGCTGGCGTTTACCTTTGGGCAGTACAAAATTGAGCCGCTGCTGCCGCCGCAAATTGGGGTTGCGGAACGGCCGTTGCCCAGCCTGCCCCTCACCGACCAGCTTACCATCGCCACCTTCAACGTTGAAAACCTGTTTGACAACCGCGACCCCCATCCCTCTGACCCACCGCGTCCCACCCGCAGCCAGTACGACCAGAAGCTGACCAAGCTGGCCGAGGCGATTGTGGCCATGGGTGCGCCGACGGTCATGGGTCTGCAGGAAGTGGAAAACATCGGCATTCTGGAGCAGTTGGTGACGTTGGAGCAGCTTGCCCCCTTTGGCTACCAGCCCTACCTCATCGAAGGGGAGGATTCGCGGGGGATTGATGTAGCCTTTTTGGTGCGCGGCGACCAGGCGACGGTGGGGCAGGTTGCCAACTTCCCCATGCCCGATGGCTCACTCAGCCGCCCGCCGCTGCTGCTGGAGCTGACCTTTAACGCCACTGGCGAGCAGCTTTTCCTCATTAACAACCACCTCACCTCGCTGTCGGCGGGGGAAGAGGCGACCGAGCCACTGCGGACGGCGCAGGCGGCGTGGGTGGCTTCGGTGCTGGAGGAAGTGCGGGCGGAAAATCCGGAGGCTGGCTTTGTGGTGCTGGGGGATTTGAACTCGTTTGTTGCCACGCCCCCCATCGAGACGCTGCAAGCGGCCGGGCTGCGCCACGCTTATGAATTTTTCGATGACCCGGCGGCAATCCCCTACACCTACATTTTTGAAGGTGCCACCCAATCGCTGGACCACATTTTGCTGTCAGACGGGCTGTTTGCGCGGCTGGTGCAGGTGACAACCCTGCCCATTGACGCTGACTACCCCCTGGCCGACCCCGCTGACCCTTCCCCCCTGCGCGTCTCCGACCACGACCCGCTGGTGGTCATTATCGGCGGCGAGGGGTAGGGAGAGGCTGATTAGATTATGATTACCAAGAAAAACACATACCTATCATTGCTTTTTACGATGCTTTTGCTGGCTCTAGCAAGTTGCAACAGCCGGCAAGTGGTGGAAACTGCCCCCGCCTCTGACTTACCGGCTGCGCCAAACACGAGTGGCGATGATGTCCCGCTAATCATAGAGACAGATTTGTCGGGTGAAGTCAGTCAGGCTAAATACCGCTTTAACGTGCCATCTGCCTGGGAGGTGGCGCGTACCGAGCTGGGCGAAACTGTTTTTGCCGAACGGCCGAATGCCCAGGTCGGCGTTATCCTGCAAGAGGAGTTTCAAATCAAGTTTGCCAGTTCACCAGACGAGGCCTTTTTGCCCATGGCGGAAAGTGATTATGGCGTGGGTCTTGGTCGGGTGGTTTTGGAAAATGGGGACGCGGAAATTGCTGGCCTTCCGGCCAAATATTTTGTCCTGGAACGTTACAACGGCAAAAACGCCTATGCCTTGAGGTACGTGTTTGTCAAAGATTACATGATTTACAGCATGACATTTCTCTGCACCAACTGTTCGTTGACGGAATTCAACGCCTATCGTGAGGAGCTGTTCATCAATATCAAGGATAGCTTTGCATTTTTTGACAATTAAGTGCGTTTCTATTGCCAATTGACATGGCATCAGCGAAGGCTTATGATAAAAAGGATGGCTATGTGGAGGTCTGGCTAGATGGCTATAAAGATGGCTTTATCCCCTAAACAAAAAAAAATAACGGTTACGCTGTCCGAAACGCTTGTCCAAAGATTAGACAAGCGAATTCCGGCGCGGCAGCGTAGCCACTTTATTGCTCTGGCAATTGAAAACCAGTTAGCCATTGAAGAACAACTTGTCGCCCTTGCCGAAACGGCCGGTGCCTGGGCAGATAAAGACTATCCAGAGATGCAGTCTGATACCGACATTGATGCGTGGCTCACCAATCTGAGGGCTTCGTGGCAAGCACCTGATCCATTTGATGAGTAGCTATTTGCTTGATACAGGCATCATCATTCGTCACCTGCGCGGTAAAAAACCCATTGTGCATTTGCTGCGCGGCTTGGGCAAACAAAGCCAGCTCGCCATTGCCAGCGTGACGCGACTGGAAATTCGCATGGGGATGCGCCAGAATGAGCAGTTTTTAACGTCTAAACTGCTGTCACGCTTTCAGACATATGCCCTTGACAACGCAATTGCCGATCGGGCTGGGGATCTGATGCGCTGGACACAGCAAAATCAACGATCATTGGCTGTCCCCGATGCCATTATTGCGGCCACAGCGATCCAGCACCAACTCACGCTTGTTACCCTCAACACCAAGGATTTTGCCTTTCTGCCTAATTTGATTCTTTATCCTGTTGAGGTGTAAAACGGCCGTTTTTCTCCCCACCACCAATCAAATAAAAAAAGCCGGATCACTCCGGCTCTCTTCTATCCACGTTGATTTACGTCCCGCTTACTCCTCGTCGCCCTTCACCATACTGGCTCCAATGCCAATAATCCCCAGGCCAACCGCGCCAATAATCGCAACCACAAAAATAATAAGCAAAACCAAACCAATAATGGCAAGTGCCGCCATGTTCCATTCTCCTTGTTGATATAACAGGACGCTGATTTACCTGATGTGATATGGTACCAATTCTGTAATCAGGCGAATCAGGAAAATCTGCGTCCCATTCCAAATTCGTAGCAAAAAATCGCCAAAATTATACGCCATCAACCTGCCAACTGCCACTCAATCAGTGCCCCGGCCACCCAGGTTGGCGGTGGCGAGTTGTACAGTTCCCCAGCGTGAGTGACAGACAAATTGAGAATGCGCCCCGTCATCGGGCCGCGCAGATAGCGGAACACCTGCCCCGCGTCACGCGCATCGCTCTTGGCCGTCACGCAGTGCTGGTTATAGCCCCAGTAATCTCCCGCCGCCAAAATCTCAATCCCTTCGCTAATCGTCTTGTGCGCCAGCTCCAGCCCCCCCTGTTCTGGGTAGTAGGAGGTTTCCGGCGTGTCGCCATAGCCAAGGCCGTGGTGGAACGGGTCAGCGGTGGAGACGATGACCGCATCTTTGGCAAGCTCCTGCAGTTCCTCAATACCGGGCAGCATTTCCGGCTTGCCCCCGGCCAGATAGGGATACCGCTCAATGACTTCTGGCCCCTTGATGCCGCGCCGCTTTGTTTCCGCTTGCCAAAAGTGCCGCCAGCTCATGAGGGCGTGGTCGTATTGCCATTCGTCGCCCCGCCCCAGCCCGGCACCCTGAACGCCCCAATACCGCTCCTGGGTCACGTCGCTGCCGTTGGCAACGCGGACGCGGGCATCTTGCATTTCTTGGGTGAAGGCGTGGAGGACGCTGACGACCAGCACGCGGTCGGCACCGCTGTCGAGGCAGGCATGAACGGCCGTTGCGATCTGATGCCCACACTCCGCCACCCCCGCATGGGGAAACACCACCACCCCACCCGTCGCCAGCGTCCCCGACAAATCCCACTCCCGCGCCTTTTCCAGCAGTTCATACGTCCCCGCCTCCCCCAACGCCTCATGCTCCGCCCGATATTGCTTGTGAATGGCTGTCCGTAAAGAGTTGCGATCCAGTTCCATTTTGTCCTCCAGAGGGGGATTGGAGATTAGAGATTGGCGATTGTGAACCTTCATCAATCTCCAGTCTCCAATCCCAAATCTCCATTATTTCAACGCCGCTTCCACCAACCCCACAACGGCCGTTAATGCCTCCCCCAGCTTGCCCACATCCTTGCCACCCGCCTGCGCCAGGTTGGGGCGACCGCCGCCGCCGCCGCCCATGATTTTGGCAACGTCGCGCACAATGTCGCCTGCCTTCACCCCGCGCTTGATGACATCATCGGTCACGGTCGCCACAATCATCGGCTTGTCGTTGATGATCGCCCCAAAAACGGCCGTTCCTGACCCCACCTTGTCGCGGAACCAATCCGCCATTTCCCGCAGACCGTCCACATCCGCCGCGTTCACCTGCGCCGCCAGCACCTTCACCCCCTGAACCTCCTGCACCCGCCCCAGCAGCACATCAAGCTGCCCCTTGGACGCTTCGCGCTGTAGCTTCTCCAGCTCCTTTTGCAAACTGCGGTTGTCGGCCAGCACCGTTTCCAGCCGCCGCTCCAGTTCGCCCAATGGCACATTTAGCTTGTGGGCCACCCGATCTAGCAGGTCAAAACGCTCATTGACAAGCGTCTGCACCCCACGACCCGTCACCGCTTCCACGCGGCGCACGCCGGCCGCCACCGCCCCTTCGTTGACAAAACGAAACGCCCCAATCTCGCCCGTTTCGCCCACGTGTAGCCCGCCGCACAGTTCAAAGCTGTAGGCATCCTGCGGGTTGGGATTGCCAATATTCACCGTCCGCACGATGTCGCCATATTTTTCGCCAAACAGCGCCATCGCCCCGCCGTCAATCGCCTCTTTCTGCCCCATCTGGCGAATGGTGATGGGCATGTTGGCAAGAATCGCCTCGTTGATATCGCGCTCAATCGCCGCCAGCACATCCTTGCCCACCGCCTGCCCGTGGGCAAAGTCAAAGCGCAGCCGGTCGGGGGCGACCAGCGACCCGGCTTGGGTGACGTGGGTTCCCAGGTGCGCCCGCAGTTCGCGGTGCAAAATGTGGGTGGCGGTGTGGTTGCGGCGAATGTCGGCGCGGCGGCTGTTGTCTACTTGCAAAACGGCCGTTTTTCCCACCGCCATCTCCCCCGCCACCATCTCGCCCACGTGGATAATCAACCCGTTCACCGGGCGGCGCGTGTCGTCCACGCGGAACGCACCCCCCTCGACGGTAATCCAGCCGGTGTCGCTCACCTCACCACCCGACTCCACGTAAAACGGGGTGGCGGGTGTCACCACGTCCCCTTTGTCGCCTGCGGCCAAATGGCTCACAACCACGCCGTCCTTGACCAGCGCGGCAATTTCGCTGTGCAGGGTGGCTCCGCTGTACGGGTCATGGTCTACGCCTTCGGGGGATAAACGGCCGTTGGCCACCAAATCATGCAGCAAATCCCCATACACACTCGCCCCCTGCACATACTGGCTAAACGCCCCCGACCCACTCGCCAGCGCATGGTCCGCCCGTGCCTTCTCATACCCCTTCGCATCCACCGAAAAGCCCCGCTCTACGGCTATATCCCGCGTAATTTCCAGCGGCAACCCATGCGTGGCATACAAATTAAACGCCACATCCCCCGGCACTTCCGTCTTGTCCAACACCGCCATCCCGTCCAGAATGCCGTCAAGCTGCGCCAGCCCCGAGTCCAGCGTCCGGGCAAAACGCTCCTCTTCCTGCGTCAGCGTGTGCAAAATAAAGTCCCGCCGGTTGACCAGTTCCGGGTACGCCTTCCCCATGTGGCCGATATAGACCTTGGCAATGTCGGCCAAAAACGGCTCTGTAAAGCCGATTTTGCGCCCAAACCGCGCCGCCCGCCGGATAATCATCCGCAGCACATAGCCGCGCCCGGCGTTGCCCGGCAGCACCCCGTCGCCAATCAAAAAGGTCGCCGCCCGGCCGTGGTCGGCAATGACGCGGTAGCCGACATGTTTTTCTTCCCGCTCCGCGTCGCTGTCGCTCAAAAGCTCCTGCACCTCGTCCATTGCCGGGGTAAACAGGTCAGTCTCATAGTTGCTGCCGACGTGCTGCATAATCCGCACAATCCGCTCCAGCCCCATGCCGGTGTCTACCGATGGCTTGGGCAGCGGCACCAGTGTGCCATCCGCCTGGCGGTCAAACTGCATAAAGACCAGGTTCCAGAACTCCAGAAATTCCTCATCGTCATCGGCATTGAGCCGCGAGGGGTCGCAGGTTGCCATGTCGCCCACGTAGTAAAACATTTCGGAGTTGGGGCCACAGGGGCCGGTTTCACCCATTGCCCAGAAGTTGTCTTTTTCATCAAAACGGAGGACTTTGGCGGCCGGCAGATACCGCTGCCACAGCTCAAACGATTCGTCGTCATCGGCAAAAATCGTTGCCCACAGCCGTTCCGGTTCCAGCCCCAGCACACCGGTAACAAACTGCCAGGCAAAATCAATCGCCTCTCGCTTGAAATAATCGCCAAAGGAGAAGTTGCCCAGCATTTCAAAAAAGGTGTGGTGGCGTGGCGATGGCCCCACGTTTTCCAAATCGTTGTGCTTGCCCTGCACCCGCATCACCTTCTGGGCGGTGGCCGCACGGGTATAGCTCCGCTTTTCGCTGCCCAAAAACACGTCTACAAACTGGTTCATGCCGGCGTTGGTAAAAAGCAGGGTTGGGTTGTCCAGATTGGGCAGTACTGAGCTGGCGACAATCTCATGCTGGTGTTCAGCAAAAAAATCTAAAAACGCTTTGCGTATTTCGTTACTGGTTGTTGGTTTCATTATCACTCCGTTTGTTCAGTCATCGGTAATCGGTAATCGGTAATCAGTTTGAGATGGTTACTGGTTACTGGTTACTGATGACTGGATTTTAGCAGGGCAAAAAAAAACCGCCAGACCGGGCGTTCCGATCTGGCGGTTGTGAGTCTCGTTTAAACTTGTTTGACTCAAGCAACAGCATTCGCCAGACCGATGGGCCTGGCGGCGGCGGCGAAGTTGTGGATGTGGTGAGTCAAAATCATGAAGGGATAGTAGCAGAGCGATAGTGGGTTGTCAATAAATTTTGCGATCAGAATCAGGAAGTTGCACAGAGGTTCACGGAGGAGGCACGGAGGGACACAGAGGAGCAAGGGATGATTTTGCTCGCTTTTTCTGTGGAGCTTCTTCCTGTTCGATCATAGAACCCACTGTCCTTCGCCGCCGATTTGCACTTCCAGAGGGTCTCCGTCCAGCAGCTTGTAGGTGGCTGCTTCCTGTGTGACCGTTACCTCAATCAGCCGCCCCCGGTATTGCACACGGAAGCTGTAGCTTTCCCAATGCGCCGGAATGATGGGGTTAAAGATCAGGCCGTCACCGACGCGCATCCCGCCAAAGCCAAAGGCAATCGAAAGCCACGCTCCGGCCATGTTGGCGGCGTGGATACCGTCCTTGGTGTTGCCTTTTTTGTTGTCGAGATCGGCAATCGCTGTCTCAATAAAGTAGCGGTACGCCTTCTCCGGGTACCCCACCTCGGCGGCCATAATGCCAAAGATGCAGGCCGAGAGCGATGAGTCATGGGTGGTCAGCGGCTCGTAGTAGTCATAATCCCGCCTTTTCTGCGCCAAATCAAAGTGGTCGTGGAGCAAAAACTCGGCCAGCACCGCGTCGGCCTGCTTGCACACCTGGTACCGATACAGCACCAGCGGGTGGTAATGCAGCAGCAGCGGGTAATGGTCGGCGGGGGTGTTGGCAAAATCCCACACCGCCTTTTGCAAAAAGCTGTCGTCCTGCGCCAAAAGCTGCCGCGCCTCGTCATAGGGGACAAACATTTGCGCCGCTGCCTGCGCCCACGCCGCCGCTTCGTCGGGGGCAAGGGCGATTTTTTCGGCCAGCGTTTGGTAGGTGTGGGGGTATTCCTGCTGCAGCCAATCGGCGATGTGGGCGGCAAAGCGCATGTTTTCGGCCGCCATTAGGTTGGTGTAGGCGTTGTTGTTGACGAGGGCGGTGTATTCATCGGGGCCGGTGACGGCATCAATGTGGAATTTGCCATCTACATAATGGCCGACGTGAAGCCAGAGCCGCGCCGTTTCAAAGAGGATTTCGGCGCCAAACTGCTGCATAAATTCTGCGTCCTGGGTGGCATCGTGGTACCGCTTGATGGCGAAGGCGACGTCGGCGTTGATGTGGTATTGGGCCGTGCCGGCCGGATAGTAAGCCGAACACTCCTCGCCGCTGATGGTGCGCCAGGGGAAGAGGGCGCCGACGGGGTGGGCCATTTGCCGAGCGCGCTGGCGGGCTTTATCAAGGATGTGGTAGCGGTATTCGAGCAGTTTGCGGCTGATGGCGGGGTTGGTGTAGAGGAAAAAGGGCAGGATGTAGATTTCGGTGTCCCAAAAGGTGTGGCCTTCGTACCCCTGCCCGGTTAGCCCTTTGGCGGCGATGTTGGTGTGGCCGTCGCGCCCCACCGACTGCAGCAGGTGGAACATGTTGAAGCGCAGCCCAAGCTGGAGCTGGTCGTCGCCTTTGATGACGACATCGGTGTGGTACCAGAAATCGGCGAGAAAGTCGGCCTGTTCGGCATTGAGAGCGTCGTAACCAACGGCCGTTCCTTTCGCCAACTCCTCCTGCACCACCGCCATCAATTCCTCTTCAGCCACGTCCTGCGAAGTAGCATAGGCGATGGTTTTCACCAGCGTCACTGGCTCGCCCTGTGCAACCTCAATGGCAAAGCGGTGGCCGAGGCGGAATTCGTCGTCTACGAGGGGGTGGGCAGCAACACCCTCCACCTTGTTATGCACCCCACAAACGACGTGAAAGCCGGTGGTTTTGGTTTGCTGGTGCAAAACGGCCGTTTCCTCACCCACCACCTTCTCCCGAAACTGCAACACATCCTCATCCATCCCCGCCCCCAGCCGAGGGTCATCGTCCGAGGACAAATTTTTGGCCTGGCCGTCAATACCGGAATACAGGACGATGTTGCCGGAAAAGTTGAGTGGGGTGACGGTGTAGCGAATCAGCGCCAAATGTTTGTGGGCGTGCAGCACCAGCCGCTCTGATTCGACGGCCACTTCCTTGCCGCTTTCGCTTTGCCAGCGCAGCTCCCGCCGCAGCACCCCCCGGCGCATGTCGAAGGTGCGCGTGTGGTGGAGAAAACGGCCGTTTTGCCACCCCATCAACTCCCCATCCACATACAGCCGCACCACCTTGGCATTCGCCACATTCAGCATCGTCTGCCCCACATCCGGGTAGCCCTGAAACTTTTCCCCATAGCGAATCGGGTCGCTCTCGTAAAAACCGTTGAGATATGTCCCCTCCACCGAACGAATACCCGTTCCGACCCCTTCCTCAAACGTCCCCCGCATCCCGATATAGCCATTGCCTAATGCCAATAGCGTCTCCTGATTCAAATTCCGCTCTGGCTCAAACTCATCTTCAACCAACTGCCACATGCTTCCCATTCCTCTCTTTCCGTAGCCGAGGGTTCCAAGCCTCGCTTCCACACATCAGATCATTCCCAGAATTATGCGCCACGCAACTGTATTACGCCAACAAACTATCTTGTTGGGTCGTTCTCGTCTACAATAGCAGAGAAAAGCGGGGGAGCAGGGGGGCGGGGGAGCAGAGGAGATTTTTCTCCTTGTTGCCCACCTCGCCGCCGTTTTTTAGAAAATGGAACGCAGATTCACCTGATCACAAAAATCAGGAGAATCAGGAAAATCTGCGTCCCATTTCTTAGGAGCAAACAGAATGAACCTGGAACTGGCAAAACAACGTCTCACCCAAAATGCGGCCACCATCCAAAGCATGGTGGCCTGGGTGTCGCTGGAACAGGCGCGGTGGAAGCCGTCGCCGGAGGAGTGGTCGCTGCTGGAAGTGGTGAACCATTTGTATGATGAGGAACGGCTCGATTTTCGCGTGCGGCTGGGGCTGATTTTGCAAGACCCCACTCTGCCGTGGCCGCCCATTCACCCGTCTGCCTGGGTGATAGAACGCCGCTACAACGAGCGCGACCTGGCCGAATCGCTAGGCGATTTTGGGCGCGAACGGCAGGCATCGCTGGCGTGGCTGGCCGGGCTGGACAACCCTGACCTGACGCTGGCGGCAACACATCCGGCCGGGTTTATTATTTCGGCCGGGGATATGCTCACCTCCTGGGTAGCGCACGACATGCTCCACATTCGCCAGCTTAATGAGCTGCATTACCAGTGGACGACCGCCCAGGCAGCCCCCTGGTCGCCTGAGTATGCGGGTGAGTGGTAGGTGATGGAAAACGGCCGTTTCTTTTGCCTGTTGTAGGGAAACGGCCGTTCAAACACAAACTCTGCTATAATGCAGGCAGTACAAATGAGTCTGCCAAGATTGACCATTAGATGCTATGGTATCGGCTGAGAGGACATTATGGCAAAATTGACATTTTCCCCTGAAACAAAAGTATCGGTAGCGGAGTTCGAGACGCTTTTAGGCGAAACAATGGCCGCAGCGAATCCCATAGAAGATTTGCTATCGCTGGCTGACGAGCTACATATGTATGAACAACAGCACGGCATGGCATCCTCCGTCTTCTTTGCCGCCTATGAACAGGGCGAATTGCCTGAACCATTAGCCCATGAAGTTACCTGGGCGGCAACCTATGATATGTTCCTGCGCTTGAAACAAAAGCTGGAAGCGACACTGATGCGATCTGCCTTGATACCTGCCTAAGCACCCAACAAAATACAACTCAAACTACGTAGTACCTAATGAAAATCAACCGCCTCATCTGGCTAGACCAGTACCTGATAAAAATTGAAGTGAAGCATGGTGTGTATTAGAATGAGGTACGCGAGGTACTTTTTAGCAACCCGCGAATTCGACGGGTAGGAAAAGGCAAACGGCATCAAGATGAACACTTGTATGTTGCCTATGGTCAAACCGAAGACGGCCGTTACTTGACCGTTTTCTTCATCTACAAAATGGGAAACGAAGCTCTCATTATTAGTGCGCGTGATATGGACAACAAGGAACGTAAACAGTATGGACGCAAATAAAAAAAGAGACCCTATGCCGGATGAAACGGCTGATATTGAAGAAATCATTGCTTTCTGGGACACGCACAGCACGGCCGATTACGATGATGAAATGGAAGATGTAGACTTTGAAATAGATCTCCACGAAGAAATCTACATTGTTAGGCTCATACCTGAACTAGCCGACCTGATTGGGCGCAACGCCAAAGCCAGAGGTGTATCCACCGAAACGTTGGTCAATTTGTGGCTAGCCGAAAAAGCAGGCATGACCACACCCAGCCGCTAAATTATCCCTTTACAACGGCCGTTTCTCCCCCAAAAAGCACAGGCAGCCAGTGAAGGGAAAACGGCCGTTTCTTCGCCTGTTGTGGGGGAAACGGCCGTTAACCCACAAAATTGGGTATAATGCTGCCCATACTATGGAACAAATCATTATTCACATAAAAGATAAGCAAAAAGCTAGGCGACTGTTCGATTTATTGGCAGTGTTGGACTTTGTTGATTCTGTCGAAACCAGTGAAATGCTTATGGAGCGCGAGGTAGACACTGATCAAATAAATGAGGATTTTTTTGCTCTGGCTGGATTATGGCAAGGGCGTGATATTAGTCAGGAAACTATTCGCCAACAAGCATGGCCTCGTCAATAAAACCCAGGTTAATTTTACACAGGTAATCTGTTTACCCCTCCTTCCAAAGAGCAGTTTAGCTTTAACGGAAAACGGCCGTTTTCCACCACCCCACTCGTAAAACCACAAAAACAGAAAAGGAGTCTCCCATGATCCAAGAGATAGTTGAACAAATCAAACCCATTCAAACGGGTGCCGACTACATCGCAAGCCTGCGCGGGCGCAAGCTGCGGGTCTTTTTGCTGGGGGAGCGAGTGGTGGAGCCGGTGGATCACCCCATGATTCGGCCATCTATCAACGCCGTGGCGGAAACGTATGATTTGGCGGTGCGGGAACCGGGGTTAGGAACGGCCGTTTCCCCCCTCACCAACCAGCCCGTCAACCGCTTCCTCCACATCGCCACCAGCCCGCAAGATTTGGTGCTGCAAAACAAAATGCAGCGCAAACTCGGCCAAAACACCGGCACCTGCTTCCAGCGTTGCGTCGGCATGGACGCTTTTAATTCGCTCTACTCCACCACCTACGAGATAGACGAGGCACATGGAACCCATTACCACGAACGGTTCAAAGCGTTTGTCACCACCATGCAGCGCCACAACTACGTCATCGGCGGAGCCATGACTGATGTCAAGGGGGATCGCTCCAAAGCTCCGCACCAGCAGGCCGACCCCGACCTCTACGTCCACGTCAGCCGCCGCGACGAAAACGGCGTCTATATCACCGGAGCCAAGGCGCACCAAACGGGCTGTCTTAATTCCCACTGGCTGCTGGTGATGCCCACGCTGCGGCTGGGCGCGGAGGACAAGGCGTTTGCCATTGTCGGAGCCGTGCCGGTGGACGCGGCGGGGATTACCTATATTTACGGCCGGCAATCGTGCGATACGCGCAGCATGGAAGGTGGCACGCTCGACGTGGGCAACGCCAACTTTGCCGGGCAAGAGGCGATGGTCATCTTTGAAGATGTCTTTATTCCCTGGGAGCTGGTTTTTATGGATGGCGAATATGAGTTTGCCGCCATGCTGGTGGAGCGGTTTACTTGCTACCATCGGCGCAGCTATGTCTGCAAAAGCGGTGTGGGGGATGTGCTAATCGGCGCGGCGGCAACGATTGCCGATTACAACGGGGTGGAACGCGCTTCCCACATCCGCGACAAGCTGGTGGAGATGACCCACCTTAACGAAACGATCTACGGTACGGGGATTGCGTCGTCGTACCAGGCCCACGCCACAAAGTCGGGGGCGTATATTTGCGACGACATGCTGGCGAATGTGTGCAAGCATCATGTGACGAAAATGCCGTATGAAATCGGCCGTTTGGCGCAGGATTTGGCGGGCGGACTAATGGTGACAATGCCATCCGAGGCGGATTTGGACAGCACGGAAACGGGGGAGTTGCTGCGGAAATATTTGCAGGGGCGCAAGGAGATTGACACCGAAGATCGGCTGCGGATTTTGCGGCTGATTGAAAACATGACGCTGGGGCGCAACGCCGTTGGCTACCTCACTGAATCCATGCACGGCGCGGGTTCGCCCCAGGCGCAGCGCATCCAGATTGCGCGGCAAATGCAAATTGAGTTTAAAAAGCAGCTTGCCAAAACGCTGGCCGGCATTGAAGACGCAGCCGCACGAGAGGAGATTGCTGGGGAACTGGATGGTTATTTCGCTCGTGTGTTTGAGGTGTAGAAGGGTTTTTAGACAGGATTAACAGGATTAACAGGATTTGGGTGAATGTTGAGCAAAGTGCTGGTGAAAAGTGGCGAGTCAAACTCTTGTGTGCTAAAAAAGAAATCGAGACAAGGTTAATGTAAAATCCTGTTAATCTTGTTAATCCTGTCGAAAACTCCTGGGGTTGGAATGATGGTTTACGAAGAGCTTACGCAGAAGATCATCGGGTGTGCGTTTAAGGTGCATAAGGTGTTGGGCAGTGGGTATCTTGAAAAGGTATATGAAAATGCGCTCTGCTTTGAACTGGCGAAGCAACAGTTGGCTGCTCAACAGCAGGTTCCGCTTACTGTCTACTATGAAGGGCAAAGTGTGGGCGATTTTATTGCCGATATTGTGGTTGAGGGCTGTGTCATCGTTGAAGTAAAAGCCGTAAGGGCGTTAAACCAGCAGCATGAAGCGCAGGTCGTCAATTACCTGACAACAACAGGGCTGGAAATTGGGTTGCTGATCAACTTTGGTTCTTCCTCCGTCGAAATCAAACGCAAACATCGGAACTACAAGCCCACACACCATACCAGACCCTAATCCTGTAAATCCTGTCTAAAAAGACACATATTAACTGGCAATTCTCCATCTGCCAAAATCAGACGCAAACATCGGGGTTACAAGCCCACACGCCATACCAGGCCTTAATCCTGTAAATCTTGTAAATCCTGTCAAAAAAGAGGAAAAAATGACAATTTCAGCAGAAGATCGGTATGAACGGAAGCGAGTGCGGGTGTTGGATAGCGAGATGGCGTATGTGGATGTGGGGGAAGGGGATCCGATTGTGTTTTTGCACGGCAACCCCACGTCGTCGTATTTATGGCGCAATGTGATTCCGCATCTAGAGGGGCTGGGGCGGTGTCTGGCTCCTGATTTGATTGGGATGGGGGAGTCGGGGCCGAACCCGGCGGGGTCATATCGCTTTGCGGATCATTACCGCTATCTGGAGGCGTGGTTTGAGGCGGTGGGGATTACGAAAAATGTGGTGCTGGTGGTTCATGATTGGGGGTCGGCTCTGGGGTTTAACTGGGCGTTTCAGCACCGGGAAGAGGAGCGGGTGCAGGGGATTGCCTATATGGAGGGGATTGTGCGGCCGGTGGAATGGGAGGAGTGGCCGGACAGTGCGCGGGGGATTTTCCAGGCGATGCGTTCGCCAAAGGGGGAGGAGTTGGTGCTGGAGCGCAACTTTTTTGTGGAGCGGATTTTGCCAGCGAGCGTGCTGCGGAAGTTGACGGAGGAGGAGATGGGGGTTTACAAACGGCCGTTTCTCCACCCCGGAGAATCACGCCGCCCCACCCTCACCTGGCCCCGCGAAATCCCCTTTAACGGTGAACCCGCCGATGTCTATGACATTGTTTCCCGCTACGCCGCCTGGTATGAAATGACCGACCTGCCCAAGCTGTTTATCAACGCCGACCCTGGCATCATCCTCATTGGCAACCAGCGCGAATTTTGCCGCAGTTGGCCTAACCAGAGCGAAGTCACCGTCAAAGGATTGCACTTTATTCAGGAAGATTCGCCTGACGAAATTGGCGCGGCCGTTGCCGATTTTGTAAAGAACTTGCGGAAGAATTAGACAGGGTTGACAGGATTTTTCAGGATTAACAGGATTCAATCCTGAAAATCCTGTTAATCCTGTCAAAAAACGCTTTGATAAATCGCTAACGTTTGGCGGGCGGCGCGTTCCCAGGTGAAGGTTTTGGCTCGCAAACGGCCGTTTTTCACCATCGCCGCCCGCAAAACCGTATCCTCCAGCACTTGCGCCATCGTTTCCGCCCACACCACCTCATCATCAGGATCCAGCAGCACCCCGTTGAGACCCGTCACTTCCGGCAGCGACCCCCGGTTGCTCACCAGCGTCGGGCAGCCACAGTGCATCGCCTCCAGCGCCGGCAGCCCAAACCCCTCATAGTGCGACGGTGTAACCAGCACCCCGGCGGCGTGGTACAAATGCGCCAACTGCTCATCAAACACCCCGCTGAGATGGCGTACATGCTGCCGCAGCCCCAATTCGTCAATGGTGGCAAAAATGTCGTCGTAAATCCACCCCTTACCCCCCACTAGCACCAGGGGAACGTCAACGGCCGTTTCCCGCCGCATCCTGTGATAAGCCCGCAGCAACATGGGCAAATTCTTGCGCGGCTCCAGCGTGCCAACAAAGAGGATAAAGCCGCGTGGCAGGTTATGTTGCGCCAGCGTTTGGGCAATCTCGGCTTCTGTAAACGGCCGTTCATACAGCGGATTTGCCGCCAGCAGCACCGTCGTCACCTTCTCCGGCGCCACCCGCAAAACGTTGATCAAATCCTGCCGCGTCGCCTCACTGTCGGCCGAAATGTGATCCGCCACCCGCACCGCCCAGCCAATTTGGTCAAGGTAATAGCGGCGGCTCTCGGCCGTCAGAAATTGCGGGTAATAATGAAAATTCAGGTCGTGGACGGTAATCACCCGCCGTTTTGCCCCCCCCTGCGGCGGGATAAAGTCCGGGCTGTGCAGCAAATCCAGCCGATGGGGCAGCAATTCGGCCGTTAACGTCCACCGCTCCAGCCGATGGTGGCATGGTGTCCACAAGTTGGCACGGCGAAAGTTAGGGGCGTAGGGTGGGAGATAAGAACGGCCGTCTTTCCGACTATGAAACACCGTATACCTGTTTTTCCCCTCCAGCCGCGCCAACGCCAACAGCAAATGCACCACATACTGGCTAATCCCTCCCATCTGATAAAACGGCAATCGCGCATCCATTCCAATCTTCATGCCGCTAATTGTAGATGAACCCCACCCAAAGCCCAAACCATTAGGCAGGTACAGACCTCAGAGGTTTCAGAAAACCTCTGAGGTCTTTCCAGATGAGCTTGTTTGGAATGTTATTCCCGGCAAGTTATAATGCAGCCCCAATAGGGATTACCCCGTTTTAGAAAGAGGTGCAAACAGATGGCAAACGACATCCCCATCTCCCAGGGAGAATTTAGTGAACTCATCAAGCGCGTTGAATGGCTGGATGAAGAACGCCGTAAAAGCACGCGCAAGCTGGCCGAACTAGAGCAGCGTCTCCAGCTTCAGGAGCGCGAAATCAGCGGGCGCGAACAGCGGATTCAGGATTTGGAGCGGCAGCTTGCTGCCACCAACGCTCAACTCTCCCGCATCCCCCAGGTTGATGTGCAGCTAGAGCAGTTCAAGGACGACATTGTGGAAATGATTGAGCAATATGACCAGCGTCGCCTTAATGCAGAAGAAGAGCTGGATCGATTGCGCCGCATTGAACATGAAGGTGTCACCCGCGAAATCATTGATATTCGCAAAGAACTGCCCGCCATTAGCCGCTTGCAGCATGAAATGGAGCTGCGTAAAGCCGAGGAAGCCCGGCTCTCTAACCTGATTGGGACGCAAACAACCCGCTTGTCGGCGTTAAACAACCAGGTCGAGAGTTGGCCGCGTGACATTACCTTTTTAGATGAGAAGGAAAAGCAAAACAGTCGCAATATTGCCGACATGCAAAATACCCTGCTCGACATCAACCGCCGCTGGGACCCACTTAACGACCGCATTGAAATTGCAGTACAAAACACACTCAAGTTTCAAGGCCGCTTCAAAGAAATTACCGATGCCCAGGAAGTCTTGCGCGACATGGTACGCGAATGGGCGCAGCAGATGCAAATGGGTGAGCATGAACGGAACAAGCGATTGGAAGGGTGGCGCTATGTCATTGAGGAGCAAAGCCAGACAATTGAGCGGTTCAAGCGGGAGTGGATTACCTTTTCTGACCAGTACAAGGAAGCCAAAATGGCGGTGCAAACCATTGCCCCGTGGCAAAGTCAAATTGAGCAGCAGCAGCGGGAAGCATCGGAGCTACTGCGTGTGGAAACCCACCGTATGCAATCCCGCTGGGACAGCTTTGTGCAGGAAGTGGAGCGACGGCTGAAGAATTTTGACCTGGAAAATGAGCAGCGCTGGACAACGGTCAACCGGCATGAACGGGAGCTGCGGGAGCAGATTAATTTGGTGGAAGGGGCGCTAAAACAGGTGAGCGACGAGAAAGACAACTTGTGGCGAGTGCAAACAGCGCAAGCCGATGCCATCAAAAAGTTCCCCCGGCTGTGGCTGGAAGAGGTGGAGAAAGCCTTGGCGCAGGATCCCAATCGGCGGCGGCAGCCCGCGCTTGTCCCCGTCCCTGATGAGTTATAAAACCAGTAATCGGTAATCAGTTATCAGTAGTGTGACTGATTACCGATTACTGATTACCGATTACTGATTACCGGAAATGTTTGTAATTGGAACGGCCGGTCATGTAGACCACGGCAAATCAACGCTGGTAGAGGCTTTGACGGGAATTGACCCCGACCGCCTGAGCGAAGAAAAAGAACGGGAAATGACGATTGATCTCGGCTTTGCCTGGTTACAGCTAGGTGAAGAAGAGGTGGGGGTGGTGGATGTGCCAGGCCACCGCGACTTTATTGAAAATATGCTGGCGGGGGTGGGCGGCATTGATTTGGCACTGTTTGTGGTGGCAGCCGACGAGGGGGCAATGCCGCAAACGCGGGAGCATTTGGCGATTTTGGATTTGCTGGAAATTCCCAACGGGGTGGTGGCACTGACCAAGGTGGACATGGTTGACGACCCCGATTGGCTGGAGCTGGTGACGCTTGATCTGGAAGAGGTGTTTGCTGGAACGGTGCTGGAAAACGCCCCCATTTTGCCTGTGTCGGCCAAAACGGGGCAGGGGATGGATGCGCTGCGGCAAACGCTGATGGAAAAGCTGCAAACGGCCGTTCCCAAACCCGATAACGGCCGGCCGCGCCTCCCCATTGACCGCGTGTTTACTGTTTCCGGCTTTGGCACCATCGTCACCGGCACATTGTTAGACGGCCGTTTTCGCCTCGGCGACAGCGTGGAAATTCAGCCGGTGGGAAAAAACGGCCGTATTCGCGGCCTGCAAACCCACAAAACCAAGCTCGACGTCGCCCAGCCCGGCAGCCGCGTCGCCATCAACCTCACCGGCGTAAGCAAGGAAGACGTGGTGCGCGGCAACATCGTCGCCCTGCCCGGCACCGTCAAAGGCACGCTGCTGTTTGACGCCACCTACCGCCACCTGGCCGATGCCGATGCTCCATTAAAACACAACATGGAAGTCAAGCTGTTTGTGGGGGCGGCGGAAATGGTGGCCCGCACCCGCGTGCTGGGGGCGCAACAAATTGAGCCGGGGGAGGAAGGGTGGCTCCAGCTTGCCCTCAGCGAACCGGCGGCCATTGTGCGCGGCGACCGCTTTATTTTGCGCCGCCCGTCGCCCGGAGCCACACTGGGCGGCGGCAAGGTGCTGGATCCATACCCCGGTCGCCGCCACCGCCGCTTCCGCCCCGATGTGGTGCAGCGGCTGCAAACGTTGACCAAAGGCACTCCGGCCGAACTGCTGCTGCAAACGGTGCGGCGGCTGGAGCCAGTGAGCCAGGCCGATTTGCTGAAACAGGCCAACATGGACAGCGACACGGCGGCGGCGGCTCTGCAAACGCTGCTGAACGAGGGCGAGCTGATGGCTTTAGGTAAGCAACTCATTTCGCGTATTGGCTGGGAGCAGCACCGGGACAAAATTCGGGAGCTGCTGGCGGCGTTTCATCGGGAGTTCCCGCTGCGGTTGGGGCTGTCGCGGGAGGAGCTGCGGAGTCGGCTGCGGCTGCCGGGGGCGTTGTTTACGCCGCTGCTGGCGCAGGCGGCGGAAGATGGGCTGCTGGTGGAGGCGGGGGCACTGGTTCATGCGCCCGATCACCAGGTGACGTTTAGCAGCCAGCAGCAGGCGGCGGTTGAGCGGTTGTTGAGCCAGTTGGCGGCGGCGGGGGTGAATTCGCCCAGCGTGAAGGAGTGCAAAACGGCCGTTTCTGACCCCGTTTACTTTGCCCTCATTGACCTCGGTCGCCTGCGCCAGCTTTCGGCCGATGTGGTCTATGGCAGTGAGCAGTATGAGCAGCTTGTGGGGCAGATGCGGGATTATCTACAGCAGCACGGCAGCATCAACGCCGCCGACACCCGCGACCTGCTGCAAACCAGCCGTAAATACGCCATTGCCATCCTCGAACACCTCGACGAAATTCGGCTGACGCGGCGCGTGGGGGATAGTCGGGAGCTGTTTTAAGTAATTGTCCAGAAATAAGTTCGGCAAGAAGTTCAACTTCCTCAGAGAAGTTGAACTTCTATATCACAAAATCACCTTAAAGAGTTCTCTTGAAGTGTCTTCATTAACCGCACTGCTTCGTCATACTCCCAGCCAACAAACCCAATCGCCTCGAAAATTTCAACTGCCTGATTTGCATACATGATAGCACGGTCTGGCTCACCCAATTGTTGATAGAGCAGAGCAAGGCGAGAATACGCAAAGGCGGCAGAAACAGAGTTCGGGTTTAATGTTTCATGCGTGGCGACACCCTGGTGCAAGAGTAGCTTTGCCTCGTCATAATGACCTTGACGTTCGAGTGCTGTACCAAGCAAAACTTGACTTGAGGCAGTATTGAGGTCTTTGGGGCCGAGGGCTGTCTGGAGGAGATCATACTCTTGACGCAAAAAGGTAACGGCCGTTTCCAAATCACCCATCCTCAAGGCCACAAGCCCTATACCACCCAACGAGCTAGAAATATTGGTATTCAACGGATCAAGCCAACGCTGATAAATTTGCAGTGCCTGTTGATAGGCGGTCAACGCCGCCTGATGATCTTGACGTTGAATTTGTAAAGCGCCCAGATTGAAATATACCCGCGCCATCTTCAGCTCAATCAGTCGGGAAGAAGGCAAGGCATGGTAAATAGACAACGCTTGTTGATAATACTGCATAGCAGATTCAAATTTACCCGCTTGGGTATAAACAACGCCTAAGTTCTGGACCGCCTGGCCGGTTTTTAACGCCTTCTGTCCGTGATTCTTCTCACGGATGGCGACCACCTCTTCAAAAATCGGCAGCACATTCAGGGCATTGGTTCGTTGCATCACGGCCCCGCCATAATTGGTAAGTGCCGTTGCTAAATCATCTGCAAACGCCTCTTCATAAGCACGCAAAATCGTGATAGCTGACTCCAGATACGCCTCCCCTTCGTGCGTCATCTTCGCCTCAAAGAAATATTTGCCCCACACGGCCGCTAACCCGGCAGCCGTCGGTGTCCCCCTAGCCAACCCTCGCTCAACAATATGGCGAATATGACCGTTATCAATCGGCAACCGGAGCAATTCGCTGCGATTGCTTATTTCCTCCTGCAACCAATCACGGAGCGTGGCTTCAATGGTCTGCTGAACGGCTGAAAAATTGTCTGCGGCATAAGTCAGTACAAATTGCCCCACCAGGTGATGGATCAGGACCGTTTGGTGGCCTTCACGCATAATCAAGCCCAGCTCCTGCAAGCGTTTGACCCCATCAGCGACCCTTGTCTCAACTAAAACAAGATCACGCGCCTCCGCAAGTTGTTGTTCAGACCCAACGATGCGTGACAAAAATTGCTGCGGCAGGGGTGTGCCTGGCCTACAACAGGCAATATAAGCTAACAGGCGACGGGCAAGGCGGTCAAGATTATCTGCCACATCCAACCGTTGGTAACTTAACTGGAATGTGCGCACCACACCTTGTTCATGCCCCGTTGGCGACAAACTAGCTCCGTCTGCCTTCCCCTGCAAAGATGGGTGGTGCAATAAAGCATCGCTTTGCAATTGCCTAAGGTACGTGGCTACATCCATGGTCTGATACTGGTGAAGAAAACTGCCTACCAGATGCAATGCCAAGGGCAAATCGCCTATTTCTGCGGCCACGGCATCGGCTAATTCGAGGTTTAACCGTGGGGCTAATTGTTGCAGCAAGGCCACGCTATGCGGGCGGGGTAAGGGCTGTAGCAGTACGGTTTGTACACCAAATTGCGGCAACCAATCATGGCGACGACTCGTGATCAGAATGCGGCAGCCTCCGGTAACAGGCAACCAACGATGCAGTAGCTCATTTTCTTCACAATTGTCGAAAATAAGGAGGCGCGGTACGGGCTGCTGCAATGCCTGTCGTATCTGTTTAACGCGCTTTTCGAGCGGTAGTAATTCCGATTTCTGAAACAGATTTAATCCGTTTTCATCCCCAATCGCCACAAAACTCATAGCGATGTTTTCAGGATCCGCAAAATTGAGCCAATAAACACCGCCAGGATAAAAACGGCCGTAGCGGTAAGCATATTCTACGGCCAGTTGTGTTTTTCCAATGCCGCCCAAGCCGGCAATTGCCACAATCGGGGGTAAATCTGGTGTGTGTGGCTTGGGTAACAACCTACTGGCTAACTGCTTTAACTCCTCCGCCCGCCCGGTAAAAATCGCATTGCGATAAAAAGGCATGTGCGACTGAGGTGGCAATAACCCCGGTGCCGCAAGCTCGCCCATGTGGGGTGGGAATAAATCGGCTGGAAAAGAAGTCGTCCAAGTAAAATCAGGCTGGGCTAGCAACTGCTGTTCTAACTGTTGAGCGATTCGTACCGTTGCTCGCTCTGGCTCTACTCCCAATTCGTCAGCTAATGCTTGCTGGCACTGCTTGTAAACAGCCCGCGCTGCCTGAAGCTGTCCCGCACTGATGAGCAGTTGCATTAACCAACGATACGCCTCCTCATCCAAATCATCTATAGCAACCCAATGCCGAGCGATCTTAACCCCTTCTGACCACGCCTGATGCTCTGTGTAGGCGGTGCATAACTCACGATGGGCCGCAATGACTTCACCTCTTAATTTTTCGCGGACAACTGCCAGCCAGTCATTGAAGCGGGGTGCATCGGTCAGGTTGAAAGAGGCGAGTAAATCTCCGGTATAAAGCTGTAATCCTTGGGCTTTAACAGATAGATCCGAGCTGGCTAGAGAGGTCTGCAAGGTATGTAAATCAACGAGCGTATCCAACACAGGTTGAAACGATATCAGGTTGCGGGTGACATGGAGAAAGGGAGTAAACGGCCGTATCCGCGACACCAGTGATCGCAGGTTTCTCAGTGATTGGGTGGTGGAAGTGGAATCAAACAGCAAATCAGCTAGTTTTTCGCGGGGTTGTGGCTGGTTGGTGATGATCAGGTAACTCAACAGGGCACAACCTTTGCTGCTTGACAGCACTTTGGAAGGTGTCCCAGCTTCGCTAATTTCCAGCGTACCCAATAACCTGATTGCGCTTGTCATCCGCTATTTTTCTCCCTTTCGATGCTGCGTATGACGTTCGCGTGGCGTTTGATCTTTATACTTATGATCCATAGGCAATAATTATCAAGCTTTTCTATTGCGTTTGCAACGAACCGAAGGCGGTGACCGTTGGCGCTCTGCGCTGTAAAACGTTCAAACCGGCGAGATGTTACATTTCGCGACTGAGCGAGAGATGATTATGCATCTCCTAGTTTCATTGGCGCAAGCGAAAGTAGCCAGCCCCTCACCGCCAACAGAGATAACAGCAACAAAAGAGCTTAGGGGTTACTGCCTGAACGCAATCATTTCAATTTGTCCCATAAAACCAGATACCTACCCAACAGGAGCTTGCAGATGCCCAAAAAGCACACCTCAAAAAACAGAATCATCTATATTTGCTTGTTTACGGGTCTGGTTATACTAGCCTTATCCCAAACCCTGTCAGCCGCCATAGCTAAAACAATCCAGCCAACGGCACGACAGCAAGTCGCGCAGGTCATCGATCAGGCCAGTAACAGTGGTCAATATCGCTATGAGGCGACCATAGTGCAAACCTATCATCCGACTTTGCTGTTGGAAAATGCAGGTCGCACAACACGTGTCGAAACGCACAAGATCAACGGTGAAGTTGATGTTTCTGCCGATAGCATGACCTTGCAAATCAATGCAGCCAACAACCCTGCGCTGCAAATCAAAATTGAGGATGGGCGTGGCTACGGCCGTCTCGGCGAAGCTGATGAATGGACAGAGGTGGAATTGGCGACCGAACTATTCGCCCCCGGTAATGATCCGATGGGCTTTCTCGCCGCCGCTGAAAATATCCAGCTCGCTGATGGTTCGCGGGCTGACGGGATATTTCCAACGGAACTCCTGCCTGTTTCCCTGACCCGCAACATCACCCGCTACCAATTCGATGTGAGTGGGCCAAAGTATGCTATTGCTATACGTGACCAATTAGAAGAACAATTAATCCGTCGCGGCGAACTGCCCCACGGGATTACACTACAACTTGCCCAAAACTATGTTGATATGACTGGTCGCGGCGAAATTTGGGTCTACAAGAGTGCAGATGGTCGTGAACTGCCCATGCGCCAGATTGTTCAGCTTGATTTCCCAGCGCAGACGGGTGCCAGTGAATGGGTGTCGGCCGAAATCACAACCACTTACAGCGATTGGTCTCAACCAGCAGGGGAAGTTGCTTTCGATAGCTGGTTCCAAGATCCGCTAGGAACAGCACAGACGCTGGCTGCGTCCATTTTCGGCAATCTGTCCGCCGAAACGGTGCGTCAGGTAGGCGTGAACAGTGGCCTCCTGCTCATTCTGTTGGCTGGAGGGGGGCTACTCTTGGCCTACGGCCGTCGGCAAGAAGTACGAGTCGCCTTCAACCTGACACTGGTGGTATCTATGCTCGCCTCCCCCCTGCTACAGGCACAACAAGCCCACGCCCAAAGCGAACAAATCAACGCTTTCAACGAGCGTCAGTTAGCCCGCCAAGCAGAATTGACCCAGGCGCAAGAGACAGCAGCTTCGTCAGTGACAACTTTGCCAGCGACCATGCCCTCATTTGCACCAGCCCTGTCCTCCTCCTGCGTCATTACCGCCACCAGCGATTGCGACGGTGATGGCCTGACCGATAATGTGGAGCGTTACCAGATCGGGACCAACATCGAAAAAGTAGACACCGACGGCGATGGCATTAGCGACGGTCGTGAAGTTGCCTCTTTTGAATGGTTCGGCACCTGGACGCTCGACCCGCTCAACCCTGACAGCAACGGCGATGGGCTGGATGATGGTGCGGAATGTTATACTCGGAGTGACACGAGCAATGGCGTTTTAGTGGACATCGATCCTGAATACCCAGATATCCCGTGCCTTGACCGTGATGCCGATGAAGTGCCGGATGTATATGATTTTGATAATGATGGCGACGGCGTGCCGGACAGCATTGACCTCAACCCCAATGCTTCGCAGGTCGTCACCGACAACAGTGTCTTCAAGCTCGATCTGGTCAATGCCCAAACTGCCCAGAACATCATTGTTGACTTGCAAATACGGCCGTTAAATGATCAACATCTCTGGTGGACAAACAGCATTCTCGATTGGCCGGATGCCGATAATCGGGGTCAGCACCAGCGTATGACCCCTAATACACTCGGCAACGGCGATGGCGACATTCAACTGATGCCGATGCTGGAGGTCACTATTCCCTATTCGCCAACGAATCCATCCGGTGGCTTGCCGGTCAGTGGCACGCCCACCATCACCGCCACTACCCCGATTTCGACATGGCTCGATACCGCAGTCACCAATCAATATGCCATGACGGTTCGGCTGGGGCCAAATGGGGAGCGAATCGCCAATCTGCCGTTGATCGAGATTACCGATCCGACGGGGGGCGGCCCGGTTGGTTGGCAGGCGCGGATTCCGTATCGGCTGCAAACGGCCGTTTCCGATTGGGGCAACCCCCACGAAATGCGCGTCGTCTGGTTTGTCAATGGTCAGCAAGATAGTTGCACACCCCCGGCCAATGCTCCCACCAACTACTGCGACAACAGTGCCAACTGGACGAGCGTCACCACCTTGCTGCAAACCTACCCCGACACCTTTCGCATCACCGGCTTGTCGGTTAGCGAGCATCATGGGGCAACGGCACTGTTGGCCGGGCAAACGCCCGGTAGCGGCAATGCCAATTACCAAAACGAACTGTGGCATTTGGCGGATGTGATGCAAAAAACGTGGCTTTTGGGGGATACGGTTAGCAGCCAACGATTCCCGTTGAGCGATGTAGATTCATCGCTCGGCGCGTGGGGATTGACAAACATTCAAACCAGTGAAAGCAGCGGGTTGATGGATGAGGTGGCTTTGTTAAATGCGGTGGATTTAACGGCCGTTACCACCTTCATCAACTCACTCTACACATCCGCCCCCATTTCCGGCACAACCACAACCGTCCTGATGGCCGGCGAACAAAGTTACCGCACCGTCTACCTCGGCACCATCGAAGAGGTTGACATTAACAGCACCCCGACAGTCATCACCCGTACCGTCTATGCCAATTCGGTAATGACCGTTGATTTAACGGCCAAAGCGGTTGCCATTGACGGTATGTTGCGTTGGCAGCCCTATCAATTTAACGGCACAACGTGGGAACCGGCCGATTTAGGCACGACAGTTGATCAACTCGGCACCAGCCTAAAAACCGTCTTTACCGATGCCACCTTGGCGAGTTACCAGTTGATTAACGCCACCACCCCTGCCTCTCAATACGATCCAGCCTACGATTTGGAACGTCAGGGGGCGGCTCTGCTGGGGCAGAATTTCTATCTGGCAATGTCGGCGGGGGTGAATGCCCCGTTGCTCAATCCCACCCCAACCGACATTGTGCTTACCGACTATCCCCTGCCCGCGGAAACGGCCGCCGCCATCGTGCAGGCCATGACGACCAAAGTCAAAGATGCGTTTACTTTGCTCAACCTAAATGGGCAGGATTTCCCCACCGTTGACAGTGCCGTTGATACGCAGGGAACAGCCGCTTGGCAGGGATTGGCTTCGTCAATAGCGGCCGTTACCAAAGCGTATGGGCAACTTGCAAGTGGTACCAATTCGTCGGCATTGTCGCAGGCGCTTACTGAGTTAACCTATTTGCCGCGCATCAGTATCGAACAGGACACATTTGATTATTTGACCGACGGCGCGTTGATTTTTGCCGCCGAAAACGGCCGTGTTCAGTCAAGTGGGCTGTCAGGCACATTTAAGACGGTGTTAGCCACAACCTATCCACTGGCAAGCGGCGCAATGGCGACTTATGGGCATCTGTGGTTTGCCAACGAAGCGGTGATGACGGAGGTACGAGCAGGTGTCTTGCTCAATCCAAATATCCGCAGTAGCCTGAGTAGCATCGAGAATCAGAGGATTCGCATGATCGCCATCAACGACCAAATGGTGAGCATTCAATCGGAGATTGATGATTTAATCGCTCAAGGTCAGTTGCAGTTGTCGCAAATGAGCGCGAATAATCTGGCCTATAACCAAAAAGCCCGCTCCGTCGTAAACTATTATATTAAAGATCATGATCCCGCTGTCCAACAAGCCGCCAAAGCAATGGGGTTCTCCGATGATGCGGTGAATGTGTTGCCACCTTCATTGGTGACCAAATATAGCGAATTGCAAACTCAGCTTGTTGATCTGGATGGCAAAATGACGCAAACGATCAATCGGCTCGATGGATCGGAAGCGTATTTCAAAAAGAGCTATAACCTCAATCCCGATGATCTCTCCCCGACTCATGCGCTGAAAGCCCAGCGAGTTGCCAAAGCATGGGGGGCAGTAGGGGTGCTGACCTCGGTTGCAACGGCTGGTTTGACAATTGGGTTGGCGTTGGCAAACGGCCGTTTCCAAACCGACTCCCCCCAATTCAGCCGCTTCCTCGCCGAACAAATTGCCGGTGTCATCGTGGATGTCTTCCTTGCCGTGCTGGATGTCCTTATTGTTCTATCAAGCATTCCTATTCTAGGGCTTTTCCTGGCCTTTATTGCCGTCCTTGACGCCGTTGTTGGGGCTGTCTGTGCCGCCACCAACTTCTCCGAGAAAGAACCCACGATCGCCTATTGGGTGTGTGGTGGCATCTCCGGTGCTCTGGCCAAAGGGCTAGCCTACGTCATCAACGACACCACCCCGCTGGTCAATTTGGATCGAGAAGATCGTATTGCTGTCAACCTCGATGCCCCAGCTATTGGCAACGAAACGGGTATCTATGGTTTGATCGTGGGCAACAGCATCACAATTAGCGGCAGCGTCACCACCACGCTCTATATGAATGATCCCAACTGGATGGGCTACATTTATGCCTGGCAGTGGACCGATCAGTACCTCGACGATGCCACATTTGCCTATAAATTCCAGGCTGCCAAGGAGGATCTTCCCCTCGATCTCAACGGTACAATTTGGAACGATGTCCCCGGCAAGGTGAGCAGTTCCATCAGCGCCAACGACGCCCGCTTCCGCCAACAGCTGCCGATTACCCCTTACGTCTACACCTTTCCGCAGCCGGGCATTAACACCGGCCTGCCGTTGTATCTGGCAGAAGGGTTTGCTATGCAGCAGCAAAATTGTTGGGTATTTGGCTGCGTTCTGAGTGAATACGACGATACGATAAACCAACCAATGGAGAACACCTTCATCTTCGATGTCTGGCCGGGATCGATTGATGACCTGCGGGCGCTTACGCTCCAGCCTGCGAATGATGGCCGCAACGGCTATCGGCTGGCATGGGATGCAACCTTCCCCACGCTGGCCGATGCGGATGGCGACGGTCTGCGCAGTCAGGCGCTCAACGGCCCCGACCCCGATGATAGCAACCCTGACAGCGACGGCGACGGTTTGCCCGATTCCTATGAAGTGGCGACCGCTGGCTTTGACCCCACAAAGGGAGACAGCGATTGCGACGGTCTGACCGACTATTGGGAAGCGTTCTATGGTACCAATCCGGCACGCAAAGATAGCGATGGTGATGGCCTCACCGACAACGAAGAACATTTCCATCCCAACCAGATTTATCCCTATGACACCAGCGTGGTGGAAAACCTCAATCCGCCGCTCTGTTCGGTGGAAAAAACGGTCTACACCGGCGGCTGGTCGGTGGTCTATGATTATGATAGCAGTGGCAATCCGCTGCTCGTGCGGGTTAGTGCCGATCCTCTCGATCCCGATAGCGATGACGACGGCCTCACCGACAAACAGGAGCGCATCTACGCCTACAACCCGAACGTCGCCTCGACGCTAAACGTGCTGTCGCTGAATGCGACCATCCAATCCGACAACAGTCAGTTGCCCTTTGTGTCGCCCGGTAGTGTGCTTAGCTACACGGCCGTTGTCACCAATGAACTCACCTTACCCTATGCGCGTGGTTTGGTGGAAACCGAATTGCCGTTGGACAATGTGTTACGCTTCCAGTCTACCGAGGCGATTGCGCCACAAACGGCCGTTACCATCAACGGCAACGTCGGCTTAACAGAAGCAGGGCTCAGCACCACCGGCCCCGTCAACATGGCAATTCGTGCGGGCGCAAAGATAGACGATCCCACCGACCGTGTATTGTGGCTACATCTAAACGATAATTCGGGCAGTACTACCTTTGCCGATGCCTCCTTCCGGCAAAACGATGGCAGTTGTAGCGGAGCGAGTTGCCCAGTCGCCGACAACCAACAGCTTACCTTTGATGGCAACGACGCGATTGTTGTGCCGGATGGTGCTGATTTAGACCTGTCGCAATTCACGCTGGCACTATCGCTCAAACCAACGACCGCCAGCCAATTCGGCACACTGATCAGCAAAGGGGCTGATTTCTACGTCAATCAAAACTACTTCCTCGCCTACAACAATGGCCGAATCACCTTCGTCGCTTCCAACAGTTGTGGCGCGTCAAACGGCGTTGTGGAAGGCCCGCCTGTGCCGCTGAACGCTTGGAGTCACGTCACTGCCACCTACGACGGGTCAGGCATGGCCCTGTACATCAACGGCAAATTGGTAGGATCGCAGGCTTACAGCGGGGCGCTGTGCAACAACAATCAGCCGGTTCTCGTTGGCGCACTTAAAGCCGATGGCTCAGGCACGCAAAACTTTATCGGCCAAATTGACGAAGTCGAAATCTACCCAACAGCGTTGGATGCAGGCACGATTCTGGATCGCTACGCTACACCTGTTCTACAAGTAAACATGCGTGATGGCAGCACGTGGGGCAGCGACGACGTGAGCTGCAGCGGGGCGGCGTGTCCCGCTGTTGGCAACGGTGGGGCGACGTTTAACCAAGTCAATAATTTGGTGGCGACTGCCCCAGACTTGTCGGGCGATGCCTTTGCCTTTGCGACGTGGATTCGGCCGCAAACGCGAACCTATCCCTTTAGCAACGCTTCGGCGACGGCGCATGGCAAATGGACGGATGCGGATTATCAAGGGGTTTTTGGTTATCAACCGACTACTACCAGCAAAACGATCTTCCCCAGTTTGTTTGTGGGGAGCAACGGCCGTTTACGCATGATCTGGGGCGATGGCACAACCACCTGCGAAGTCGCCAGTGCCAATACCGGCGTGGTGGCCGTCAACAGTACATGGCAGCATCTTGCCGTCAGCTACGATGGGTCAACCCTCACTTTCTACGTCAACGGTGCGCCAATTTCTGGTGGCACAACCGGCAGTTGCGCCGCCGTAACCCCGCCGACTGTGAGTAATTTTTATATCGGCCGGCCCAATGATTTCGGCTATCTTTACTTTAACCAGATGGCGTTTACCAACCTGAATGATGCCGCTGGTATCGGCCAAAAAGCAGAAATGCGCCTCAACTTCGATAGCGATGCCTCATCCGGCAACCTTGCCTGGAGCAATTTGAATAAAGGCACAAGTTCGTGGTCGTTGGGGGTAACGGCCGTTGTCAACGACACCAACTCATGGTTCCGCGTCTGGGACAATCGGGATGGTGGCTGTTTCTTCACCTGTCCTGAAGATGAAAGCAGCGACACCAATTACGATCAAGATAGTGGCAAGAAGGATACCAGCATCACCCAAATCACAGGCATCAATAGCACCTCCTACCTTGGCGAACGGAGCAATCCTGTCTCAATGCCCGCCTGTGGCTCGCTTTGCCTGCCCGCGATCATCGGCTCCATGAGTTGGTCAAATTACAACGACTTCTTCAAGGGAACCCTCGACGATTTCCGTGTCTATGGCTACCCCTTAACCCCGGCGGCTGTTGCCGACATCTTCCGTTCGACCAGCACCGCCCTCGATTTAACCTTCGACGAAGCACCCGGCTCCTCCCTCTTTGCCGACCAATCGGGTAACGCTGTCACCGTCTCCTGTACTGGCGACACCTGCCCCACCAGCGGCGTTCCCGGCCGCTTCAATCAGGCGTTGAACTTTGATGGCGTTGACGATTACCTGACGATTAGCGCATCCTCAACCGCTCTAGGCACGTCCACCGGCAGTTTCAGTGCCATGATGTGGATTAAGCCAGACAGTTTACGGGGAACTGGCGACTATGGCGACACTCCGCTACTCGAAATCGGCAGTTACGATTTGGCTCTGCTCAATTACGGCCGTCCCGGCGTATTCGGCTACCGCTGGACCGACAATTTCACCCTCTATAACAATGTCGGCCGTTGGTATCACCTTGCCTATGTGTTTGAGAACGGTATCTACACCTTCTATGTCAACGGCGAAAACAAAGGCTCAACCGCCTATGGTCTGCCGGGTGCAAAAAACAGTTTGCGTATCGGCACGAACGGTTCTTTGTACTTTGATGGCTTGATGGACGATTTGACCGTCGTCCGACGGGCCCTGACAGCAACCGAGGTTCAGGCGCATTTCAAGCGCGTCCCCGCCGTCAACCTGCACCTTGACGAAGGGTTAAAAACCAACAACGGCGTCGTCGCCAACCAAGGCATTCGCTCCTTCGTGGACGATTCCGAAAGTCGCTATGTGGCCACCTGTACATCGGTTGATACCTGCCCGGACGCAGGCGACAAGGGGCAGGTGCGCGAGGCCATCACCTTTGACGGCAATGACACCTTGACGATGGCGCAAACAAATAATCTGGCGTTGACCGACTTTAGTGTGGGCATGTGGGTGAAACCGACGCAAACAACCACCACCCGGCAACGACTGATCACGAAGAGCAACAGTAATTTCCTTGATACCAATTTCGAGTTGCGCCTGGTCGAAAACAGCCTGAACGTTGTTTTTGAGCGGCAATATAACTGCCTCAGCAGCGAAAATCGGCATGCGGTAACAGCCGGTACGCCTTTGCTTGAAAATCAGTGGAACCATGTCATGGCCACCCACGACGCAACCCATCAGCAGATGCGAATTTACATTAACGGGGCGTTGGCGGGTACAACCAATACCGGCGTGGGTACCATTTGCACCATCGCAAACCCCATTCGATTAGGTATGGGGTACACCGGTGGCATGGATGAAGTCATCGTTACCCCCTCGGTTCTGAGTGCTGACGCGGTCGCCGCATTATATGATTATCAGGCTGCATGGTATGACGTGATTAGTCAACATGCGCTGTATATTGATGCTGATCTGCCGACGGTGGATTTGAGCAAAACGGCCGTTATTCTCAACGCAGAGCAAACCGTCCTCTACATTGGTGCGGACGATGCCACCAGCCCGGTGACCAAGGTTGAATATCGTATCAACGGTGGCAGTTGGCAGGAGGCAGCGGCGGCTAACAATCAGGCGGCCAACAGCGGTGCCTGGCTCTTCTACTTCCAGCAAAACAGTGGCACTTATACCCTTGAAGCACGCGCTACCGATGCGGGTGGCAATGAATCGGCCATCGCATCCACCACCATCGTGGTTGACACGCAAGCCCCAACGGTAACCATCAGCAACAGTTCGGCAGTGGTACAGGCGATAGATAGTACGCCTTTGAGCGGAACGGCCGTTGACACAAACAGCGGCGTACCAACCAATGGGGTCACGGTACGCACCCTCGATTGGCAAAATGAGCAGGTTGGTGGCAACCTGTTTGCCACCCTTGATGGGTCCGGTAGCTGGCAAGTTGATCTGCCATTTGAAACCGTGCCTTACGGCAGTTATACGGTCGTCGCAACGGCACAAGATGAAGTTGGCAACAGCACCACCACTACCCAAACAATCAACCTCGATGGGCTGCCACCCTACGCCGACGTTACACGAAGCGACAACTATTTCGTCACAACCAACGGCGAAACTATAACGGGTGTGGCTGGTGAATCACCCTATCCGGCAGACAGCCGGACGCTGCACCTGCACTTTGAAGATGGCACAGGGCTGTGGGTTGATGGCTCAAAAACACAGTTTGAGATGCAGTGTGTGAACACAGCCTGTCCCACCAGCGGCGTTGCTGGTCAGCGCGGCACAGCCATCACTTTTGATGGCGTTGATGATGTGCTGCACTTTGGCGGCAATGAGGCGGTCACCACCACCGTCACGGCTGGGCAATTGGGTTTGCTTGATGGCAGCTTCACCGTCATGGCCTGGGTCCAAGCAGACGATTGGACAGGCAGTTTCCCAATTCTGGGCAGTTCGCCTGCCACGCCCGGTGATGGGCTGTTGATTGGTTTGGAAAACGGCCGTCCCACCCTCGGTTATGGCGGCGACGACACCACCCTGACCGATGCCATTCCCACCGGCGAATGGGCCCACCTGGCTTGGCGTTTCGATGCCGTGCCCGGTGAACGCACCTTCTTTGTCAACGGCGTTGCCGTTGGCACCCCCTCTGCGGGGCACACTCCCCTGTCGGCCGAAGATGATATTGAACTAGGTCGGGCGCGTGGCAGTAGCTACTACGGCGGCGCACTGGATGAACTGGTCGTTTATGGTTCTGCACTCGATGCCGAGACGATTTACGACATCGTCCATCCGGTGAGCAGCACTGTCAGCGAAATGAGCTTACGAATTCGCAGCTATGCTCAGCGGGACATTGGGCAATATGGGGGTACATGGAACCCAGTCACGCTCGACACGAGTAATGCCCTTTACACAACCTGGCAGTATGCTTTACCAACCTTAGCGCAGGATAGCTACAAAATCGATCTATTGGTGACAGATAGCAGCGGCAACAGTAGCTTTGTCGAAGGTGCCTGGGATTTGGCCGTCATTCAGCCAAATGTGAGCGTCGCCAAGCACACCAGCGCCACGCTGGTGGAGCTGGGTGATGATGTGACGTTCACGATTCCCTATACCAACACCAGCTTGGCTCCCGTGACCGGGGTCACCCTCAACGAAGTGGTTCCGGTGGATTCCAGCTTTAATGCGGGGCTAAGCGATGCTGGTTGGATATGCACGCCCGATGGTTCGGCCGGAAATGCGTGTACGTTGAGCGTGGGCGCGTTGGCTGCTGGGGAAAGTGGGTCGGCAACATTTGTTGTCACGGCGGCGAGTGCCTGGTCAGCGGGGACAACGACCATCTCCAATACTGTCACCATTGACGTGGATGGCGAAGACGACGCGCCGGCCGACAACATTGGAACCGCTGAGGTGCCCATTAACGGCGGCGTGGATCTGGCTGTCTCGATAGCCAGCGATGGCAACTCGCTCTACTACGACGATTCGCAACCGACGCCGGTTTACACGATTACCTACAGTAACCTTAGCACCGATCAAACGGCCGTTGCTGAACTGGTTGAGCCGCTGCCACCTGGCGTCCAGTCCAATTTCACCAACTACCTGACGGGCTGGCGCTGCGACAGCATCTACACGGGCGGCACCTGTACCTATCAACTTGGCGAGGTTGCGCCGGGGGAGAGTGGTACGATCACGTTTACCTTCGCTTCCAGCTTTACGCCGCCGCCGACTAACGTCGTGACCAACACCGTATCAATCCGTGATATCAGTGGCGTTACCGACTTTAACCCGGCGAACGATGAAGCCTCTGTTACAACGCCGTTTGTCCTAGACTTTGATATTGTACCGTCACAAGAGGCGGTCATTGTAAACGAAGGGGCAACGGCCGTTCTCACCGGCACGGTTGTAGATTCATCAGGTGCCTGGTCAATGCTCTTCCCTGGCCCTTCTATTGGCACGATTACCCAAGATGAAATCAATCTGACCTGGACCTGGACGTATACCACGACAGACGGACCGGATGAGTCGCAACTCGTTGATCTTGTGGGCATCTTTAACGAAGGAGGGGTGGTGATCACCCACACCTTCCCGTTGACGGTGGTCAATGTCCTACCCACAGTTCCCATAACAGGGACAGATCAAGTGGCGGTTGGCGTGTCGTATAATCTGGAGCTTGGAACTGTGTTTGACCCAGGGCCGGATACGGTGACGGCGTGCAGCCTTGATTGGGGCGATGAGACGACCTCAGACTGCCTTGCGTTCCTGGGTGGTGGCTCGTTGGGGCATGTGTATGGTAACGGCCGTTTACAACCCATCATCACCGTCAACCTGACTGACGAAGACGGCACACACGTTGCCGCCAGCAAGCAGCTCACCATCACAGGCATCACCCCAAGCCTCAACGTGGATCAGGCCACTGTTGGTGGCGATGAAAGCCAAATCGTAACCAATACCGGCACCTACACACCACCAGATGCCAGCTTTAGCTGGTCAGCTTCCGAAGGAACGATTGTTGACGAGGGCAACGGTGTTTGGTCATGGAACTTGCCGGCTGGCAGTGCCGAAGGCAGCCGCACAATCACCATCCACGCCGACGCTTCAAACACGACGTTTACGGTGAACGTGGTTGGTGATGGTGCGGCAAGCAACTTGGAAGATGGCGCACCTAATAGTGGCGATGGCAACAACGACGGCACGCCAGACAAGGCACAAATGCACGTTGCCTCGTTGCCAAGTCCGATCACGGGGCAATATGTGACGCTGGCGGCAAGTCCGGGCATGACTTTGACCAATGTCAGCTTCCCGGCCACACCAACGAGTGGGGTAGGCAGCTTGCCCGCCGATGTCACGTTCCCGCTGGGTTTCCCCACCTTCAATCTGAGCGGCATGGGGGCGGGCGGCAGCGCCGAAGTCACCATGTACCTGACCTCAACAACTGGTATCAACACCTACTACAAGTATGACGCCACCAATGGCTGGTACGAGTTTGCCTATGATAGCAACACCGATACGGGGGCTGAGTTCGTCGGTAACACCATTGCCCTCTACTTTGTGGATGGGGCGCGTGGTGACAACGATCTAAGTGCCAACGGCATCATCACTGATCCCGGTGGGCCGGCTTTCAAACTTGTAACCTATGACCTGACCGTGAGTACAACGGGAGGTGGCTCCGTCTCGGTTCCATCTGGTAGTTACCCTGCCGGGACGGTTCTCAATCTGCAAGCCATTGAGGATGTGGGCTGGGGCTTTAGCGGTTGGCAGGGTGCCCTGAGCGGGACACAGATTAGCCAAACGCTGACGATGGACCAAGACCGGAGCATAACGGCCGTTTTTGCACCGCTGGCCTACACGCTGGATGTGGCGGTGGTTGGCAACGGCAGCGTCGGGCAAACACCCCTGCAACCGACCTATGCTTACAACGATCTGGTTGCCTTGAATGCGGTGGCCGAAACGGGTTGGAGCTTCAGCGGTTGGAGTGGTGATGTCACGGGCAGCAATGCGACCAAAAACGTAACCATTAACAGCAACAAGGTCATTACGGCAACCTTCACCCAAGATTCCTATACGGTGACGACGCATGTCAGTGGGAATGGATCGGTGGTTGTTAGCCCAGATCAGGCGGGCTATGTATACGGCGATGTCGTTTCCGTGCTGGCCGTGCCCGATCCCGGCTATACGTTGCAAAGCTGGAGCGGCGATCTGTCTGGCGATGGCGCGGGCCAAAGCCTGACGATGGACGGGGATAAGTCTGTTACGGCCATCTTTGCCACAGCCACTTATACTGTGGAGACTTCGGTCATTGGCAGCGGCACTGTTCTGGTGGACCCACTACAGAGCAGCTACAGTTATGGCGACGTGATTAGCGTAACGGCCGTTCCGGCGGCTGATTGGGCGTTCTCCCATTGGATGCTTGGTCTTAGCGGCATTACGGCGACCCAAGCGCTAACGGTTACGGGTAACACGAATCTACAAGCCGTTTTTGAGCCAATCACTTACGGGCTGAACGTAGGCTGGACGGGGGATGGCACGGTGGCGATTTTGCCAGATAAAACCGAATTTACTGCCGGGGAGGTTGTGACTGTGACGGCCACATCTGGCGTTGGCCACACGTTTACTGGCTGGCGGGAGCAACAAGGCGAAACGCTGTTTAGCACCAGCATCACCACAACCGTGACGATGACGGAAGAAAAGAGCATCCTGGCGGTCTTTACCCCCATCACGTATACCCTGGATGTCAATCTGGTGGGCAGCGGCAGCGTGGCAATTGGCCTTGTTGACGTTACCTGTGTTGCCAATTGCAGCCAGGAAGTCTCGTATGGCTCAGTGATCTCGATGACGGCCGTTGCGGATTCTGGCGCGACGTTTACCGGCTGGAGTGGTGCTGTGAGCGGAACACAAGATACGGTGACAGTGACAGTGACGGCGAATACTCAAGTAACGGCCGTTTTCACCACCAGTGACACGCGAACGCTCACGGTCACAACCGACGGCACAGGCAGTGGGTCTGTCACCAGTAATCCAGCTGGGATTGCTTGTACCTCTGGTGGAGGCGATTGTACAGAAGCGTTTGACCCCGGCACAGTCGTGACCCTCTCAGCCGTTGCCGCCAGCGGCTCTATCTTTGACGGTTGGGGTGGGGATTGTAGCGGCACTGACAATTGTGTGGTGACGATGGATACGGCGCAAGCGGTGACAGCGACCTTTGCCACAGCTCCCATTGCCTCTATCAGCAAAAATGGCAGTGATGTTGTGCTAAATTGGGTACACACGGTGCCAAGCGGTAGCTATGAAGTGTGGTATAGCCCTGTTCCTTATTTTGCTATCTCTGATCCTGAGGCCGTGAAGCTGAGTGATATTCAAGGAACGACGGAAGGAGAAACGTTGGCTTTTACCCATGTCGGTGTAGCAGCCAACAGCAATAGCTACTTCTATCTAATCCGTGTGACCAACGGCTCAGGTGAGGTTTTCTCAAATCATGTTGGGAAAGTTGGTTTTGATATTCAACCGGGTCAATGATAGTCCAGTGCGGCTTTGCCAGCACCGTGGCGGGCAACCCCGTCACCGAAGACGACCAACGGCGCAAGCTGGCGTTGGTCGTTGAATTGGCAGAAAAGGTGTGGGGGGAAGTGTAGGGGGTAGGGAGTAGGGTGTAGGGTGTGAACTCCCTACACCCTACTCCCTACTGGTTCGCCGCCTGCGCGGCAATTTCCAGCAACTGCTGCACACGCGGCAGCATTTCGGCGGGGTTGGGGTGCAGCCCTTCTTGTACCAAAGCACTGGCATAGAGCTGCTCAATAGCCAAGTTGATCAGCTCGCTGTCTGGCTGCTTTTCCGTCAGGTTTGCCAAATCAACCACCAGTGGGTGCCGCCGGTTCAGCTCCAAAATGCGCTGCGGCACTTCGTAGTTTTGGTTGAGGAAGCGTTGGATGCGATCCATCTCCCGGTTCGAGGCACCGTCGGGGGCAACCAGCCGCACGGGGCTGCTTTTGAGGACTTTGGAGGTGCGAACTTCTTTCACCCGGTCGCCCAATGTGGTGACGCAGCGCCCCACGAAAAGGTTGTAGGCTTTGTCAGAAACGGCCGTTTCCCCCTCTTCCTTACTCTCCTCTTCTGGCTGCTCCGGTAGCTCAATATCCGCATCATCCACATTCTTAATCGGCTTGTCCTTGTACTCCGTAATGACCGTCGCCATAAACGTGTCCAGCGGCTCCGTCCAGTACAGCACCTCCAGATTCCGCGCCTTGAACGGGTCAAGATGGGGGCTGTTGGCAACCGAACGCACGCTGTCGCCCAACACATAGTAAATCGCGTCCTGATCGGCCGGCATCCGCTCAATGTAGCTGTCCAGTGAAGTCAATGCCGCATCATCGGCCGAAGAGTGGTAGCGTAGCAAGGGCAAAATATCTTCCTTCGCCTGCGGATCCATGTCCGTCGCCAGCCCCTCTTTCAGCACGCGGCTAAATTCGCGCCAGAAACCGGCATACTTTTCCGGCTCTTTTTCCGCCAACTGCCCCAACTCGCGCAGCACCCGCTTGCGAATGGTGCGCCCAACCTGGTTCATCAGGCGGTTGTTCTGCACCGTCTCACGGCTCACGTTCAGCGGCAAATCTTCCGAATCCACCACACCATCTATAAAGTTGAGCCAGCTTGGCAGCAGATCGGTGCAATATTCCTGAATTAGCACGTTGTGGGAGTAGAGCATCACCCCCGGCTCTTTGCGTGAGGCCAAAATGCCGGGTTCGCGCTTGGCGGGTACAAACAGCAGCGCCCGCACGTTCACTGGCATGTCGGAGGAGAAGTGGATGGTTGCCAGCGGCTCCTCAAAGTCCATGGTCATTTGCTGGTAAAACTGCTTGTAGCTGTCAGCTTCCACCTCAGACGGCCGTTTACGCCATAGCGACTCTTGCCGGTTGGCCTGCTCCTCCCCTACATAAATCGGGTAGCGAACAAAATCAGAATGCTTTTTGATAATCTGCCGCAGTTTCCACTCGCTGGCAAACTCCTCGGCATCTTTTTTCAGGATAACGTGAATTTCGCTGCCACGATCAGCTTTGTCGGCCGGCCGTACCTGGAAAGAATCCCCACCATCAGAAATCCACATCGCCGCTTCAGCATCGGGCCGATGGCTGCGCGAAATCACCTGCACCTCATCAGCCACCATAAACACAGAATAAAAGCCCACGCCAAATTGCCCAATCACGCTGTCGGCATCCATGCCGCCCTCGCTTTTGGCCTCACCCATCTGTTGTAAAAACTGCCGCGCCCCCGATTGGGCAATGGTACCCAAATTTTGCACCAGTTCCTCAGCCGTCATCCCCAACCCGCTGTCCTTAATGACAATGCGCTTCGGCTCACCTTCTGCCACTTCTGGCACCGCAATCCGAATTGCTAGTTCTGCTTCTGGATCCAAAACCTCACGATTGGTCAACGATTCAAAATGGAAACGTGTCAGGGCATCAGAAGCATTCGAGACCAATTCCCGCAAAAAAATTTCGCGATCCTGGTAAAGTGAATGCACCAGAATATGCAAAAGCTGTTTGATTTCAGCCTTAAATTGATAGGCGTTTGCCGCTTCGGCTGCGGCTGCTGCGTCACTCATACTTTCACCTCGTTTGTCATCGTTTAATGAACGGTATTGTATCGTTTTAGGCGACCCAATCATACCCTGAAAAAGTTAGATAAACATAAACAGAGCGCAGCTTCTGGGAAATTGGGTTGAAGCTGGGGGGCGGGGGAAGAGTTTGGGGGATAGGTGAACGCTTGTTGAATCAGGTAAAAGTAGAGATTGGGAGATTAAGCGATGATTCTGTTTAATCTTCTAATCGCTTAATCTCCCAATCGTCTGGCAACAATTATTGATAAACCCTCACGTAATCAACCAACATCTGCTGCGGGAAAACGGTGGTGCCGTCGGGCGAGCCGGGCCAGTTGCCGCCCACGGCCACGTTAAGGATGAGGAAGAACGGATGATCAAATACCCAGTCGCCTGGCACATCGTTGGGCGTAACCGTCATGTAGTTGATGCCGTCAATGTACCAGCGGATAGCGTTGGTTTCCCACTCTACGGCAAAAATGTGGAAATTGTCTGACAGGCTGCCGCTGGGCATGGTGTAGGAGCCGCCTACGCCGTTGGCACCGGAGTAGCCGGGGCCATGGACAGTGCCATACAGGTTGGCTGGTTCACGGCCGATGTGTTCCATAATGTCGAGTTCGCCCGACTGCGGCCAGCCCACCTGCCCAATGTCGTTGCCCAATGCCCAAAAGGCGGGCCAAAGGCCGTTGCCATGTGGCACCTTGATGCGGGCTTCGATGCGGCCGTAGGCAAATTCCTTTAACCCTTCGGTAAGGAAACCTTCTTTCCGTTGCATTGTAACCTCTATGGGGAGATTGGAGATTGGAGGTTCTTTTCATCTCCAATCTCCAATCTCAACTTTTTACCGCCGGACAACCGGCATATAGGTATTTGTTATCTCAAACAGCCGCACCTGATCCAGGTGGAAGCTGCCCGTGCTACCTTCCGGCATGGTGAAGCCGTAGCCCCATACTTCGGTCAGTGTCAAACCATCGTTGGGGGCGTCGGCCGGCTGGCTGGTGCTGCGGCTAAACGCCTCGAACGGGAGGTTGATTTTACGCCAGCCAGTGAAGTCATCCACAAAGGTCGCCTCAAACCGTTCCGCCGTATCCGCCGCCTGGTAGACACGGACATAATCCACCTTCATCTCCTGCGGGAACGCAATGCCATCGGCAATGGTTCCGCCAAAGTTGCCGCCGATTGCCATGTTGAGCAAGAGGAAGAAGTCGTGGTTGTAGACCCATTCATTAGGTGCCACATCACCGGGAATGGCGTTGTGGTAGTTGATGCCATCCACAAACCAGTGAATTTCATCCGGCCCCCACTCGATGGTGAAGGTGTGGTAATTGTTGGAGACGGGTTCACCCAGGTCATAGGTGTTGCCATACGACTGCCCGCCAGAGTAGCCGGGGCCGTGGAGCGTGCCAAAGACCTCGTTGGGAATGCGGCTGACGTATTCCATGATGTCAATTTCGCCCGACTGCGGCCAGTCCACGTCGTCAATGTCGCTGCCAAGTGCCCAGAAAGCAGGCCAGAGACCATCTTCACCCGCTGGAACCTGGATACGTGCCTCAATGCGACCATATTCAAACTCTGCCTTGTGCCAGGAGATGAGCCGCGCCGAGGTGTATTCACACGGGCCGTACCAGCAGAGCAGGTCGGTGGTGGCCGGATCTTCTTTCAGCAGCGAGATGACCATGTTGCCGTTGCCATCGGTGGCGGCGTTGTCGGGGCTGTTGGTGTAGAACTGGGATTCGCTGTTGCCCCAGCCGATGATGCCGTTGAGCGAGCCGTCGCCAATTTCGTGCGTCCAGACGTTGGGGTTGGGCGGTGTGCCGGCCGCTCCGTCAAACTCATCGCTCCACACCATCACCCACTCTTCTGGCGCTACGTCGCCAGTGTTGGCGGCTGCGTTGTCCAGCAGGTTGACAGTAACGGTTTTGCCGCTGTTGCTGCCGTAATACCAGAAGCCAAGCCCATCCTGGCCGCTCCAGTTCTGACCGGTGGCAAAGGTGCGTTCGATGCTGGCCGGATCACCCGTGGTGTCGTAGTTAGCAGTCAACACTTGCTCATAGGCATCCTGGTAGGGCAGTGCCAGAGAGGTTCCGGCGGCGATTTCGGTGACGGTGAGGTCAACGATGCCGCTTGTGGCAAACGGGTGCCACCCTTCAAAGTCGTCGAGCAGCAGCGGGTTGGCCGCTTCGTCGTCTACGATAGTGAGCAGTGCGCGGCGGACAAAGCCGAGGTTGGCGTTGGTGGCGTTGGCAAGGTTGACCATCACGCCGAGGTCGCCGCTGTACTTGCTGTCGTCCAGGGTTTCGACGCTGAAGCTCTGTTCGGTTTCGCCGGGGGCGAAGGTGAGGGTGCCGCTGGTTGGCACGTAATCACGGTCGGCGACGGCGTTGCTTTCGGCGGTGCGGTACTCTACGGTGACGGTTTCGGTGCTGGTGGTGGTGAGGCTGGCGGTAATAACGGCCGTTTCTCCCTCACCCACCGCAAAACTCGCCGCCGCAAACGCCACCTCCAGCGGCTTCGGCTCCGTGCCGGTGTTGCCATAAATCGCCACATCGTCTACAAAGTAATCCTGCGTCCCCATATCCACCGAGCCAAAGCCACCGATAGCATAGCCATGCACCTCGGTCAAGTTCAGCCCGTCATTGGGAGCGCCATTGCCAATTTCCTTGCGGTTCAGGCTCTCAAACGGAATTTGAATGAGCTGCCACCCCTCAAAGTTGTCGGGGATGTCTACGCTCCACCGTTCGGCATCGTCGCTAGTGGAACCAGGGTTGCGGTTGTCCAGCACGTCCACAAACAGCACGCCACCAGTGTTGCGGCCATAGAGCCAGAAGCAAATCCCCTCGTAGCTGCTCCAATCCTGCGAAACCCATTGATCGGCCGTTTCGTTGGTGAAGGCGTGGGTGAAGCCGGCCCATTGGCCTGTGCCAATCGTCAGCGTCTCTTGCAGCACGGTGTTGCCCGCTTCGCTGTTCGGCACGGGGGCAGGGGGCGTGGTGGTGGTGGTGATGACCGCGCTGGCCGAAGGATGGTTCCAGGTGATATAACCTACGCCCACGCCGTCGCCATCTTGCCCGGCGGGCAGGGCGTTGTTCTCAAAGTCATCAATGACGGTGGTGCGGACGATTAGCCCGACGTTATCCACAAAGTAATCTTGCGTCCCCATGTCCACCGAGCCAAAGCCACCGATGGCATAGCCATGCACTTCGGTCAAGTTTAGCCCGTCGTTGGGAGCGCCGTTGCCAATTTCCTTGCGGTTTAGGCTGTCAAACGGAATTTGAATGAGCTGCCACCCCTCAAAGTTGTCGGGGATATCTACGCTCCACCGTTCGGCATCGTCGCTGGTGGAACCGGGGTTGCGGTTGTCTAGCACGTCTACAAACAGCACGCCGCCGGTGTTGCGGCCGTAGAGCCAGAAGCTGATGCCCTTGTAGGTTGACCAGTCTTGGGGAACCCATTGGTCGGCCGCTTCATTGGTGAAGGCGTGGGTGAAGCCTGCCCATTGGCCGGTGCCGAGGGTGAGCGTTTCTTGCAGGGCGTGGTTGCCTGCTTCGCTGCCCGGCACGGGGGCGGGCAGGTTGGCGGTGGTGGTGATGGCGACGGAGGCGCTGGGGTGGTTCCAGGTGATAAAGCCAATGGCAAGGCCGTCGCTGTTGGTGCCGTTGGGCAGACCGCTTTCAAAGTCGTCTATGATGACGGATTTGCCGGAAAGCGGCTGGCTGTCGTTGTCGGCGATGGTGACGGTGGCGGCGGGGTTGTTGCCCAAAACAGCGTTTTCGGGGCTGCTGAGGGTGAGGGTGAAGCTTTCGTCGTCCTCTTCGTCGCTGTCATCGGTGGTGGCGATGGTGATGGTTTGGCTGCTGCTGCCTGCGGGGAAGACGAGGGTGCCGCTGGCACTGTCGTAGTCACTGCCGGCCGTGGCGCTGCCGTCGCTGGTGGCGTAGGAAACGGTGACGGGTTCGGTGTGGGTGAGGTTGAGAACGGCCGTTATTTCCACCATTCCCCCTTCCTCAACTGCATAGACATCCTCCGCCAGTGACACCTTGCGCTCGGTGACGGGTTGGCCGTACAGGGCAACCTCATCCAGCAAGAATGAGCCGCCGGAGCCGGGAGCCAGCAGGATGGAGTAGCCCCAGATACTGCCCAGGTTGATGGGGTCGTCGGGGCTGGGGCCGGGGTTGAAGTCGGTGCGGCGGGTGAAGTCGGTGAAGGGGACGTTGAACCAGATCCAGCCGTCTACGTTGTCGGTAAAGGTGTATTCGTAGCGGTTCGAGTTGGCGGGTGCTGCGCCATCGGCCTTTAGCTCAATGCGGTGGTTGCCGCCGGAGCCGCTGCCGTGGAACCAGAAGCTAAAGCTGCTGTATTCGCTCCAATCCTGGGGAGCCGGGGCATCGTAGGTGAGGCCAGCGTAGCCGGGGAAGCCCCAGGGGATGAAGGGATCTACGAAATAGGTGGCGGAAACGGCCGTTGATCCCGTGATCGGCGGCACCGTTGGCAGGTCGGTCGTCGTTGTATCATAGGCCAGCGTTGTCGTTGAGCCAGAGCCGTCCCACGAGTCGGCAAAGCCGACAAAACCGGCGGGAAGGCCGCCTTCAAAGCCGTGGACGGCCAGTTTTTTGGTCAACATCACGTTGTCCATCTGGAAGGTGCCGCCTGCGCCGGGGGCCAGCAGGATGGAGTAACCCCACATATTGCCCAGGTTGATGGGGTCATCGGGGCTGGGGCCGGGGTTGAAGTCAGTGCGGCGGGTGAAGGCTGCGAACGGCACGTTGACGTATTTCCAGCCGTCTACATCGTCGGTAAAGGTGTATTCGTAGCGATTGGAATTGGCGGGGTCTGCCCCGGTGCTTTTTAGCTCGATGCGGTGGGCACCGCCGGAGCCGCTGCCGTGGAACCAGAAGCTAAACCCTTCGTAGCCATCCCAATCCTGGGGAGCGGCGAAGTCGTGGGTGACACCAGCGTAGCCGGGGAAGCCCCAGGGGATGAGGGGGTCTACAAAGTAGGTGACGGAAACGGCCGTTGTGTTCGTGACTGGTGGCGAAATGGGTAAATCAAGTTGGGTGGTTCCCAGTACCAGCATCGTTGTGGAATTGGAACCGTCCCACGAATCGGCAAAGCCGACAAAACCGGCTGGAATTCCGCCTTCAAAGTCGGCAATAAGGGGAAGATCGGTGGGGGCTGGCTCGGCAACGGCCGTTCCCAGGCCGAAAATGAGCAATAGCATAGCCAGCAGGCCTGTCAGCGACAGCCCGACGAGCAAAAATGGTTTCCTATTCATTTGTTTCTCCGATGTGGATGTGAATTATGAATTAGGAATTATGAATTATGAATCAGGCAATGTTTCTTTTCGTAATCCATGATTCCTAATTCTAATTTACTTTGTTAAGCCAAAACCAAAAGCAAACAAGGGTTCTTCATCTTCTGTGATGGCACTGCGCGGGATCTGCCCCATGTGGCGCGGCCAGGTGTAGGATAAGCGGCCGGTAAACGGAGCTTTGCCAAAGAGCAGGTCGGCAATGCCGTCGCCTTCGCTGCCGGGCAGCCATGCGGCTACCAACGCATCCCACTGGTCAAGCTGGTCGGTGATGATTAACGGCCGTCCCGACAGCATCACCACCACCAGTTTGTCCACCAATGGGCGCATTTTTGCCAGCAAAGCCACATCGTCGGCCGACAACGACAGGTCGGCACGGTCGCCTTCCCCTTCGGTATAGGGTGGTTCGCCCACAACCACGATACCGACTTCGGCTTTGGCTCCGGCGGCAAAGGTGGCGGTGGGGTTGTAGGCAACGGCCGTTTCTGGTCCCACCAACGCCTTAATCCCATCCAGAACCGTGGCACCGGGGGTAATGGTTCCGCGCCCACCCTGCCACTCAATGCTCCAGCCGCCGCACTGCATCCCGATGTCTTCGGCCCCGGCCCCGGCCACCAAAATGCGGTGGGTGTCGGGGGAGATGGGCAGGGTGTTGCCGTCGTTTTTCAGCAGCACGGCCGATTTTTGCACCGCTTCGCGGGCAACGGCGCGGTGGGCGGCACTGCCGAAGTCGGGGAGGAAGGTGGTGGAGGGAAACGGCCGTTCAAACAGATTCAGGGCAAACTTGGCCCGCAAAATCCGCCGCACCGCATCATCAATGCGCTCCTCGGCCACGTCCCCGTTTTCCACCGCCCGCGTCAGGGTGCGAATAAACAGCTTGTAGTCAAACGGCACCATCACCATGTCCAGCCCGGCGTTGATGGATTCGACGACGCAGGTGTAATAATCTTCGCTCAGTTGGCTAATTGCCATCCAGTCGGAGACGAGGAACCCTTCAAACCCCATTTCCTCCTTCAGGACTTCGGTGAGCAGGTAATGGTGGCCGTGCATTTTGAAGCCGCCCCAGCTTGTGTATGAGACCATGATGTTGAGCGCCCCGGCTTCGATGGCGGCGTAATAGGGGGCGAGGTGGAGGGTGCGGAGGGTGTGTTCATTAACGGCCGTTGTTCCCTGATCAATAGACCAGCGCTCATCCGGAGCCTGCCACATGTGTGGCAGCCATTCATACTGGCGCGTCGTTCCCCACCTGGCCCCGCCGTCCCCCACAAAATGCTTCACCGAAGCCAGCACCGCCTGCGGGTGGCTCAGATCATCTTGCTGCAACCCGCGCACACAGGCCGCGCCCAGTGCCGTCACCAAATCGCTGTTCTCGCTGTACCCTTCATAGGTACGCCCCCAGCGAATGTCCTGCGGCACGCTAACGGCCGGGGCAAAATCCCAGTGAACATTGGTTGCCAATACCTCTTTGGCCGTAACCTGGGCAATTCTCTCCACCAAATCAGCGTCTCTCGTGGCACCCAGCCCGATGTTGTGCGGGAAAATGACGGCGCCATGTACGTTGTTGTGTCCATGCACCGCGTCCACGCCATAAATGAGCGGAATGCCGAGCCGCGACTGCAACGCCGCTTCCTGAAAGGTTGCCACCATTGCTGCCCAATTCTCTACAGTGTTGGGTTTGGGGTTGCCGCCGCCACCGCTCAGCACTGAACCGATGGCGTAGGTGGTGACATCTTCGGCGGGGATGCTGTTTTTTTCGGGTTGTGTCATCTGCCCAATTTTTTCGCCCAGCGTCATTTGCTCAAGCAGGGCATCAATTTGAGCTGTGTTTGTCATCTGTTTGTTTTGTACTACGGAGACCATGTTTTTCAGATTTGTACTCGATTTCATAGGTACCTCATGAAATCTGCGTGTTTGTGTTGACAGCCGTAAGCGTGTTGTGGGCTGACGTGATTTTGGGAACGGTTTCATAAATATTAAATAAAGTGGTCTTTTTTGTCAACTGATTTACAAAAATAACGCAATTGACCGAAACCGGTTTCGTATGTAGAATGCTGCTATGGCTGCAACAAGGCAAAATATTACGATTAAAGACATTGCCCGCCGGGCAAAGGTGTCGAAAAGTACGGTGTCGCGGGTGTTGAACGGGACAACGGCCGTTGCGGAGGAGAAAAAAACGGCCGTTTTGCAAGCAGTCGCCGACCTAAACTACCAGCCCAACGTAATGGCGCGGGGGTTGGCCGCCGGGCAGTCGCTCACTGTGGGCGTGCTGACCCAAAACATCAGCAGCCCCTACAATGACGCCGTGCTGCTGGGCGTGCTGCAAGGGCTGCGCGGCAGCGACTATTCACCCATCTTTGCCGATGGCTCGTGGATTTTGGAGCAGGAAGAGCAGGCCATTCAAACGCTGGTGGCGCGTCAGGTAGACGGGCTAATTGTGTTTGGTGGGGAAACACCCGACGAAACGATTTGCGATTTGGCCCGGCAGGTGCCGCTGGTCGTGGCGGGGCGCAACATTGCCAAATTGCCCAATCAATGTGTTTATGTCAACAACTTTGCCGGTGCTTACCAAGCCACGCAATATTTGCTTGAACTGGGGCATGAACGGGTTGTACACCTGACGGGAAAGCTGTCACATGTAGATGCTCAGGAGCGGCTGCGCGGCTACCGCCAGGCCATGATTGATCACGGGCTGTCCCTGGATGAGGAACTGGTGGTGGAGGGTAACTTTCAGGAACAGTCGGGGGTGCTGGCGGTGGAGACGTTGCTGCTGCGTGGACGGCCGTTTACGGCCATTTTTGCCGGTAGCGATCAAATGGCTTATGGTGTGCGTCTGGCGCTCTACCGGCGTGGCATCCGCGTTCCTGCCGAAGTTTCCATTGTGGGTTTTGACGACTTGGGGAGTTCCGCCTATACCACGCCACCCCTAACCACCGTCCGCCAGCCGGCCGTCAAAATTGGTCAAACCGCCGCCGAAGCCTTGGTCGCTATGTTAAAAAATGAGCCTTATATCATCCCCGTTTTTCAAACAGAGCTTATTGTGCGGGAATCGGCCATGCGGTACCGTTAGACAGTTTATAGAATATCCCCACCACAACAATTCCAGTGAGAAAAGTCGAAGAACCAGGGTGGGAGAGTTGTGGTGAGCAGTTTGGCCGTTAAATAATGCGGGTTTTGCGGGCGGGGCAGGGGCAGGGTGTAGCAATGACTTTCAGCTGCTTGCCGCAGCGTGGATTGGGGGGAGGTGAGCAAATGCACCAGACGAATGCGCTGATTTGCCAGGCTGCTGACCCAGCCGCCCATTAACCCCGGCACATCTTGCCCATAGGCGGTGAGCAGCGAAGCCCCGCGCAAGCCACGCCAGACAAACGGCCGATAAATCACCACTCCCCTCCCATCCTCCGCCACCCCATAGCCATAGCTGCGAAACGGATGTTGGGCAAAACGGTGGCGCAAGGATTCGGGGGTATGGGCAAAGGAAACGGCCGTTTCTCGTCTTTCCACCTCTTGCAACCCATCCGCCCAAGTGGTGGTGAGGGTGAGCGGGGGCAAAAACGGCCGTTTTCCCCCCACAACCCCTAGCAACGACACCATCTTGCCCACCACCTGATACCCATACCCCTTGCTCTTCTTGTCCACCTGCACCCCCGCCTCATTAGAAAACCCCACCCCTGCCATGCCGCCCCGCGCCACCACCTCCGCATAAACCGGCTCCGCCACCTGTTTAATCAGCCCGCGCCCCCGGTAATCGGGGTGTACCGCCATGTTCATACTCATTCCCACCCACTGCGGCGCAGATTGACCCGGCAGCCAAAGCGGGGTCAACAGGCAGCTATATTGCGCCGCCAGATTTAGGCCATCCCATGCCCCCCAGGCCACAAGCTGCCGTTCACCATAAAAATGGCGCAGCAACGCCACCATTTGCGCCGGGGTGCGGCCAAACGAAACGGCCAGCAGCGCGGCCCAGCCATCCACATCATCTAAAGTAAGGGGGCGAATCTGTATCATTACCGTATAATTCAGCAGCGGAACGCAATCTTCCAGATCAGGAAAATCAGGTAAATCTGCGTCCCATTTTAATTCTTTGTGGTGGGCAATTGCCCATGTTGAACTCCTACTCTTATGAAAGTGACCATTTTGGCCGCTGGTTCACGCGGCGATATTCAACCTTATTTGGCATTTGCTGTTGGCTTACAACAAGCGGGTTATCAAGTCACGCTTGCCGCTAATTGTAACTTTGCCGAGCTGTCCGCCCAATACGACATTCCTTTCTTTCCCCTCCGCGTAGATTCCTACGCCTTTACCCAGGATCCCCGCGCCCGCGCCTGGCTGGAGTCGCGCAACCCGCTGAAGCTGGCGTTGGAGAGCGTGCGGATCATTCGCCCGATGCTGGCGCAAATTTTGCAGGATGCGTGGGCGGCCAGCCAGGAAGCGGATGCGATTGTGTACCATAGCTACGCCGTGCCGACGGGGTATTACATTGGTAAGGCGTTGGGCGTTCCGGCGCTGCCGGTGAGCATGTACCCGTTGCCCACCCGCGCCCACCGCGCTTTGCCGATTGAAACGCCGTTTCCGCTGGGCAAAACGGGCAACTGGTTGTCCCATTGGCTGGTGGATTTTTTTACCTGGCAGGTCTATCGGCCATCGGCGCAAAAGCTGTGGGGGGGGCGGGTGCCGTTGACCACGCCGTATCGGCTGCTGTATGGGGAAAAACGGCCGTTAATTTGCTGTTACTCCCCCGCCGCCCTGCCCAAACCAGCCGACGTTCCCGCAAACGTCCACGTCGTCGGCCACTTTTTCCTTGACCCACCCCCTGGCTGGCAGCCCAGCCCCGAACTGGCACACTTTTTGGCCGCCGGGCCGCCCCCCGTCTACATTGGTTTTGGCAGCATGGGCGACCCGGCCAGGGCGCAGGAAACGACGGCGATTGTGCTGGAGGCGTTGGCGCAAAGCGGGCAGCGCGGGCTGCTGGCGTCTGGCTGGAGCGGCCTGGGCGCGAATAACCGCTTGCCGGAATCGGTGTTTGTGCTGGACAGCGCCCCGCACAACTGGCTGCTGCCGCAAATGGCGGCGGTTGTTCACCACGGCGGCGTGGGGACAACGGGGGCGGGGCTGCGGGCGGGGGTACCCAATTTGGTGGTGCCGCACTTTGGCGACCAGCCGTTTTGGGGGGAACAGATTGCCCACCTGGGGGTTGGCCCGGCTCCCATTCACCGGCGGGCGTTGACGGTGGAAAAGTTGGCGGTGGCGATTAAAACGGCCGTTTCTGACCCCACCATGAAGGAAAAAGCGGCCGTTCTCGGCCGGCAAATCCGCGCCGAGAACGGCATTGAACGGGGGGTAGCATTGTTTCGGGAATTTGTGGAACCGTAAATTGTTGAATTGCCGAGGGCGCAAAGTTTCTTTTTCCCTCTGCGTCCTCCGCGTCTCTGCGGTGAAACTCTTTACCGTTGTGCCGCTTCCCAGGCCAAAATTGCCTTTTTGCGCGTTTCGCCCCAGTGGTATTGCCCAAACGCCCCCGTTTTGCGGATGACGCGGTGGCAGGGAATGAGGTAGCCAATGGGGTTGCGGGCAACGGCACTGGCTACGGCACGAACGGCCGTTTTTTCCCCCATCATCTCCGCCACCAAATCATACGACACTACCCGCCCCGCCGGAATTTGCAGCAGCGCTTCCCACACCCGCACCTGAAAGTTCGTCCCTTGCAGTTGCAGATGCAGCGGCGCGGTGCGCTGCGGGTCGAAGATTTGGGCCACAAGGGGGCGTGTGGTGGCGCTGTCGGCGACAAAGGTGGCTTGGGGCCACCGCTGGTACAGCTCCGCCAGCGCATTTTCCGTGCCGCCATCGTCCAGAAAATGCAGCCCGCAAATGCCGCGCTCCGTCAGTGCCAATAGGCACGGGCCAAAGGGGGACGGATGCACGCCGTAGCGAATGTCCAGCCCGTTGCCTTGCTGTTTGTACTGCCCCGGCGTCATCGCTTCATAGGTAATAAACAGGTCGTGCAAACGGCCGGGGCTGGACAGCCCGGTTTCCAGCGTTACGTCCAGCAGGTTGCTGTTGGCTTCGGCCAGTAATCCTTTCGCGTAGCCAATCGTCAGGAATTGGGCAAATTTTTTGGGGCTAATGCCTGCCCAGCGGGTAAACAGCCGCTGGAAATGGTATTCGCTGAGACCAACATGGTCGGCGACTTCTTTCAGGTTGGGCTGGGTGGGAAAATGTTGTTCCAGATAAGCAATGGCCTGGGCGATGCGGTTGTAATCGGTTTGGGGTTGGGTGGATTCGGCTAACATTTGTACCTCTTTTTTGTATCGTTATACCCATACTTTAACCGAGGTAAACGGCCGTTTCCACCCGTTTCTTGCGCTGTTAGCAGCCTGTCAGAAGGAGGAGGGGGCATCCCCAGATACCCGTCCGCATTTGAGAATGGGGACTCCTCAAAAAATGAGGAGGGGGCATCCCCAGATACCCGTCCGCATTTGAGAATGGGGACTCCTCAAAAAATGAGGAGGGGGCATCCTCAGATGCCCGCCCGCTAATGAAGAATCTCGTTTCTGACTAACCAGTAGCAACCAGCCACCAGCAGGACTAACCCGGCTGGTGGTGATGGCAGTAATCAGAGTCGGGTAGGGAGCGATTGCGGCATGGCTTACCAGCCTTGGTCGTGCCGAGGCAACGGGGCGATTCATCCGCGTTCGTCTGCGTTTGTCCGCGTTCTGTTTCTTCTTCTGCCATCTCCTCCGCCTCACGCAGTTGCGGCGGCGTGGGGAAGGCGGTCAGCACCTGCCCAAACTCGATGGCTGCACCAATATCGCCGTCAATCCGCAGTTTGCCCTGCATAAACGCCACCGTTGCGTCCAGCTTGCCTGCCGCCAGCCGCATAAAATGTTCATCGGCCATTTTGATGGTGCAGGCGGCCGCGTCGCTGCTTCCTTCATAGATGCGGCGTGGGTCGGATTGCAAGTCAAAGACCCACTGCTGCGGGTTTTGGCCGGCAATGGCAAACTGGTATACCCCTTTGGCCTTGATCGGCATGTCGGGGTTGTCGGCCAGCGTTTGCGCCAGGAAGGTGAACAGTTCACGCACGGGGGGAGCGGGGGGAGCAGAAACGGCCGTTTCTGCTGCATGTTGCGCCAAAATCGCCGCCTCCAGCTCGTTGGCTGATTCGCGTAAGTAGCGGGCAAAGTTGTCAAGGTCGGGCATCACTTCAGGCGAGGAGAAGGGGCTGATGGAAACCACGCCGTTGTAGCTAAAAACCGGGATCATCAGGCTGATGCCGTCGAGAATGGGGGCTGCGCCCATGTGAGCCAGCAGCCTCTTCCCCGCAATGTAGAGTGGAATTTGCGGCCCCGGCACGTTGGTGATGACGCAGTTGAAGATGGGGCGGTGGCGGTTGGAAAGCTGGGTGCGGGTATAGAGCCGCGCCGCCTGCCCGGCCAGGCCAAAGGGGATAAATTCGCTGTATTGCACCAGTGACTTGGCGTCCATGGCCGCCTGATATGCCTTGCCCCGCGTGGCGTTTTGGTGAATCTCTTCCAGCCGTTCGATGGGGTCGGCGACGTGGGTGGCAAGCTGGAGAAACATCATGGAGACCTGGTTGCCCATGCTGTTTTTCTCGGCGTTGGTGCGAACGGAAACGGGAACCATGGCGACTAACGGCCGTTTGGGCAGCGCATTTTTCTCCAATAAATAGCGGCGCAGCGCCCCGGCACAAATCGCCAGTACCACGTCGTTGACGGTCACATTCATGACGCTCTTGAGCTTTTTAATCCGATCCAGCGATAGCAGAGCCGTGTTCCAGATGCGTTCGCCTGAAATGGGGGCGTTGAATGGCGTGGAGGGGGCGGTAAAGGGGAGCGTGGGCAGGTTGGCCGGTTGAGCGCGGGTCAGAAAGCCTGCTTTTAGTGTTGCCTTGGCTGTATCCAGCAAAATGCCGGGCAGCTTGAGCGGGCGCGTGGCGAAATTGTAGGCACTGCGAGCCATTAGCTCTAGCTCGTTGGGGATGGGGTCAGGGTTGCGTGGTTCGGGTGGCGGCACGGGGCGTGGTTCGGGAGTCAGGTCAAACAGCAGCCCCAAAATTTCGGCACCAGAAACGCCGTCAATGATGGCGTGGTGGACTTTGGTGATGAGGGCAACGGAGCCGGGCGGCACTTGGGGAATGTTGTCCAGCCCTTCGACAAAGACCATTTCCCACAGCGGGCGCGACCGATCCAGTGGTTCGCTAAAAACGCGGGAGGCCAGTTTGCGGAGTTGTTTCCAGTCGGCCGGCTTGGGTAGGGCGATGTGTTGCAGGTGGCGGTCAATGTTGAAGTGGGGGTCATCTACCGCATAGGGACGGTCGAGGCTGAACGGGACGGTGACAAGCCGCTGGCGAAAGCTGGGAATGAGATGGATGCGGGAAAGGAGCAGTTCGCGGAAGGTGTCGAATGCCAGCGACCCTTCAATGACGCTTACGCCGCCAATGTGCATCGGAGCGTTGTCGGTTTCCAGATAAAGAAAGGAGGCATCTAGCCCGGATAGTTCTTGCATAATTTTTACTGCCTGGTTTGGAATATTTTTTGACAGGGTTGACAAGATTTTCAGGGTGTAATAGCGTTGAAAACGTTGTCGAATGCCGATAAGGTCTAATTGCTTTGTCAGGTGATTGGCCGTTTTTGCTTGCAGGTAATGGCAGCCAATGGCTCCATTATAACAAACTTTGCAATTGTGGCCTTGTGGAAGAGGTATCCCGCAAGAAGTTCAACTTCTCCCAGAAGTTGAACTTCTGAATTGGGCTTAATTGACTGAGAACGCTCCTGAATCTTCCCTTGGCATGACGCGCAGCAGGGCTACTTCATGGCTAAAGAGGTTGGTTAAATGATTGAGCAGTTGTGAGGGGTAGTTTTGCATCAGGAGCTTTTGCTTTTCGTCGGTGGCGATTTGAATGACGGAGGCGGCCAGATAGATGAGGTCAACCGGTTGGCTGGGAACTTGGGCTTTGGCATCAAAGCGCTGCCCGCTGGCACGTGCCAAAATTTCTAAATATTCGACAACGAGCGTGTGCAGACATTTGGCACTGGATTTGAGCTTGGCGGCCGGCTCGTCAACCAGGGGGGCGTTTTCGACAACGCCAACGAGGTAGGATTTGTCTTTTTTGAGCGAGTGAATGCGGAAGCGTTCTTGCCCAACGGACAAAATGGCAAATTGCCCATCTTCCAATGGCTCCACCTGGGTGATTTGGGCGGTGCAGCCCATGGTGTGGGGAACGGCCAGCGGGCCGTGCTGGGCTTTGCCTTCGCGGATGAGAACGACGCCAAACGGCCGTTTTTCCCGGATACACACCCCCATCATCTCTTTATAGCGCGGCTCAAAAATGCGCAGCGGCAGCGGCATACCGGGAAACAGCACTGTATTTAGAGGGAAAAGTGGCAATTCATACATAAAATCACAGTACAGGCAATGTTAAAAGGTAGTTACGAGCGATCATAAAAGTGCTAAAATTTAAGAACATTATACTACCGGTGGATGCAATAACAATGCCCACCTAGCGCATTTTAAGAAAGTGAAGACATGGACAAAGCACAAACGATTCAAAAAATACTGGACACAACCAAGACGATTGCGGTTGTTGGCTTAACAACACGCCCTTCCCGTGCGGGCTATTTCGTGCCTGCCTATTTGCAGGAACATGGTTATCGCATCATTCCTGTGAATCCCCATTTGGAAGAAGCGTTAGGGGAGAAAGCTTACCCTGATTTACACGCTATACCGGAGCCTGTTGACCTGGTACTGCTGTTTCGGCGCAGCGAAGATGTGCCGCCGGCCGTAAACGACGCCATTGCCATTGGGGCGAAGGGTGTTTGGATGCAGGCGGGCATTATCAATGAGGCGGCGGCCGAAGCGGCGCAGGCTGCTGGATTAGACGTGGTGATGGATGCGTGTATGAAGGTTGAGCATTCAGTCAGGCCGTAATGGGGTTTCCCCGGCGTCTAAAAAACTTTGCAAGATAAAAGCTGCGGCGACGGCATCCACCCGTTCGCGCAGCTTTTTACCCCGCTTGCCCCGTTCACGCAGGCTGGCTTCAGCCTGTTTGGAGGTTAATGCTTCGTCCCAAAAGACAACGGGCACAGCAATGTGTTGCTGTAATTCGGCGGTGTAATCACGCACCCAGGCGGCGCGGGAGCCTTCGACGCCGCTGAGCGGGATGGGGAGGCCAACAACGAGGAGGGTGATTGCCTGCTGGACAATGATGTCGGCGTAGTGGGCAAAATCTTCGCGGCGTGATTTGCGCTGCCACACTTCGTAGCCGCTGGCAATAATCCGCAGCGGGTCACTGATGGCAATGCCGATCCGTTTTTCGCCCAGATCAAGGGCCATGACTTTGCCTTTAAACGGCCGTTTCTCAGCTAAATTCTCATCCATGTGATCAGGAAAGGGGGTATCGCATATACCCCTGCATTGTTTACAAAAACACCACCTTGCTCTCCAGCGGCTGGCGCGTCTTTGCCTTTGTTTCGGCCGGCCACCCCAGCGTAATTAGCCCCAGCGGCTCCCAGTCGGCCGGTAAACCCAGCGTTTGCACCACCAACTGCGGCACAAACAGGGGAGCGCACAGCCAGCACGCACCTAATCCCTCAGCATGAGCCAGCAGCAGCAAATTTTGCGCCGCCATCGCCACGCTCTGCATTGCCATGTCCCGTTCCGCCTGCTGGCGGCGCGGGTCGGGATAGCTGTCCATATCTTGCAGGGAAAGACAAACAACGATGGCGACAGGTGCGCCGGTGATGCGGGCATGCGAACGGGCAACATCCTGCTCAATCACGTCGGGCGGGTCGCCGTCGGCGGTGCGGTCGCTGCGGAGCCGGTTGCCCATGGCCTGGGCCAGCTTTTCTTTGGCGGCGGGCTGGCTGAGAACGGCGAAACGCCACGGCTGGCGGTTGTGGGCGGAAGGGGCCCAAACGGCCGTTTCCAATAGCCTCTCCACCCCCTCCCGCGCCACCGCTTCCCCCGTATACCGCCGAATCGCCCGGCGGCTGCGTATGAGTTGATGTAGGGATTTAGGGGCTATCATGAGCGCGTTTTAGGCATGATGTTATAAGTCAGCTAATTGCCGAACGTCTATATGGTTGTTGGCTAACTTTCTTGCCATCGGGGCATCCGCTGTAACAAGCGGCACATTTAAAGTTTCAGACAGGGCGGCATAACAAGCATCATAGGCTGTGAGGTTGTACGTCAGGGCTAATTTGAGTGCAGGTTTAACCAGGTCTGCCGTAGAAATTGTTTGTAACCGTAAGGCTTGTAAATCAATGATGTTTTGTTGAGCCTGATCAGGCGGGTAGCCAAAATGACGAGCGTATTTCCACAGGATATTGGTGCATTCAATATAAAACAGATCGGGCACATAGAGCGTTGCTGGTAAAGGGACAGTCAATTGCTCAAAAAGCGCATCGGCTTTTTCTGATCCTGGCTCGGCCAGAAAAAGCTTGATGCCTACGCTGGCATCAACAACACAGTCACCAATCATCGTTCCCTGTCTTCCCGTAAAAGTGTTGTGGTGTCAGGTGCTCCAACTGCTTCTGGTTTGAAGAAACGTCGCCGACGTATGCCAGCCAGTACCTCTTTTTGCGACTGTTGGGTAGATGCTAGAGCGTAGTCGAGCAGCATGACGACCTCGGCACTAAATGAGCGATTTTGTTCTTGAGCGCGTTCCTGAATTTGTTTGTAAATTGATTCTGGAACATTACGAACATGTAAAGTGGGCATAGAATCCTCCATGTACGGAGAAATTGTATTTTATTGGTTGCATTATGCAACATAAAACAGTAGTTGGAGATTGAAAACTCAAAAATCTCTAAACAAAGTTATAGCTTCAAAATCTCGTTAAGCGAGGTAACTGGCGAATAGTAACCACCTATCGTTATCATTTCTTGTAAAAGCGCATTAGCATCAGGTAAAGAGAGGTTCTGCCGCTTCACCAACAGCAACAGCGCGCCTAGTGTACCTGAAATCGGTACTTTTAATTGCTGCCCTTTTTGTCGCGTCGCTCTATCATCAGATAAAAACGTCCACTGGCGATGATGAGCGATAGATAAACAAGATGCTTCGCCATCGTGCAATTTGCCTAAAAGCTGACCATACAAGCGAAATTCATCTGTACTCTGTAATGAAGTTAAATGGAGCCAGCCATCTGGCGATAGCGGAAAAATATGTTGTTCAATACCGGCATAAAAGCTGTACCCTTGGTTAAATCCGGCTTGTATTTCAGAAAATACTTGCTCCGAAATATACAGGGGATTCCAGAGCATTTTCAATAGGTGCAAATGCCCAACAGTGGCAAAGTTGGAGATAATTGTTGTGTTGGCGATAACACGCATGAGTTAACCGTTAGCGACGGATTGTTCGGCAATTTCGAGTTCTAGCTGGGCTTCGGCCACACTGTTTGGGCCAAGCCGAGGTTGAATGCCTTGTTGTATCAATAGCTCTTTCATGCGATCAAAGGGGACTCCGGCCTGGGCTGCGGCTTTAGCTAAAGAAACTCCTTGAGTTTGATATTGGTAAATAGCCCATTTGATACGAAGTTGGGGGCGTTCTTGCCACAAAACGCGCATGGCTTCGTTAATTGCGCTTTGTTCATTAGGGTATAAACCCGCAAGGACTAATTCTTGAGGCGTAATAACCATCGTTTAATTCCTTCTCGTAGTCTATAAGGCTGACTTGAAACAAGTATAGCATAAACCGACGTTAAACATGGCTGTAACTGGAGCCTGGTAGCTGTGTGTTAAGCCAACAACATCTTATGCTAAAAAATCTTACGTAAAACCGCAAAGTCGCAAAGCCTTTTCTTTGCGGCCTTGCGACTTTGCGTGACATTTTATTTCTTCGCCACCAGCGGCAAAAACAGCTTGTGTGCCAGCGATGGCTGGCCGACCAGCGAGATGAGCTGTGTTTGGGCAGAAACTCCCCCCACTCCCCTCACCCGCACCGTCACCTCATCCCACGCCACCTCCGGCTCATCAGGTATTTGCACCTCAACCGCCACAAACACCTTTTCGCCGGGAGCCACGCCGTTGATGTCGGTGGGGGTGGCCGTTGTCGGCCAACTGTGGCCTTGCAGGTCAATGGTGTAGTTGGCGGGGGCGGTGCCGGTGTTGTGGATGGCAATGGTGTAAGCCAGCGTGCCACCGGGCAAGGTTTGGAGCCACTGTGCTTGTGGTTCAATGAGGGTGGTGGCGGTGGGGTTGGAAACGGCCGTTATCAGCAACGCCCGCCCCACTTCCTCCGCTTCCAGCATCGAAACCGCCTGCAGCAGCATCGCATCCATCTCCGGCGGCGTAGCTCCCGCCGGAATTTGCACCTGTACACCGATCAACTGCGTTTCGTCCGGCCCTAGCGGGTTAGATTGGCTGATTTGCTGGGTGAAGCTGCTGTTCCAGAGGGTGGTGGGCCAGTCGGCGGCAACGGCCGTTAATTCAAACGTATCCACCAAATTCCCCCAGTTTCGCAGCGACAACAGATAGCGCACGTTCCAGTTGTCCGGCCCCTCCTTCGCCTGCTGGGTTTCATCCCAAGCCACCGCCACGTTGGGCAAGGCTCGGCTGGTGACGGTGGTTGTGGCACTGGTGGTGGGGAAGTTGACCGAGGTCGCGGTAAACTGGGTCACGTCGGTGGCGTTGGCGGGGGTGGCGGCGGGGATGGTGATGGCAAGAACGGCCGTTATTGTTCCCCCTGGCGGCACGTTCACCGTTGTCGTTGGCACCACCGTCAGCGGCCAGTCGCCTGCGGCCGCCAGCGTATAGGTGTCGGTGATGTTGCCGCTGTTGTGGATTGGCACCTGATACCGCACCGTCTCCCGCGAAGCCGCGCCGCCGCTGAGGGTGGCGGGCAGGGTGACGACAGGGGCAGCGTTGTCGGTGGTCAGCCGGGCGTTGGCCGCCAGCAGTGGGTTGCCCACCGAACGGGCGCGAACGATGGCCGTGTCCTGCACATAGTCGCTGTTGGGCGGTAGCTCCACGCGCACGCCAAACTGCACCGAGTTGCACGGCCCCAGCCCAAACGCCTCCACCTGCTGCTCAAATTTGTCATCCCAGAAGGTGACGGGCCAGTTGCTCTCTGCCACTTCCAGCCGGTAAGTGTCTGCCTGGCTGCTGGTGCTGTGGAGCGTCAGCAGATAATCCACCTGGCCGTTGGGCTGGCCGCTGGCGGCGGTGTTGTTTGGTTCCAGCGTCGCTTCCCACACCAGCGGCGGCTCGCCCACGCCAAAGCGCACCGCCAGCTCGTTGTGGAGCATGTTGGCGGCGGGCTGGTTTTGGTCAACATACAGGATGCCGTCGCTGCCGATTTCGTTTTCAATGCCAACGACGGTGCCGTTGGTGTGGGTCATCGTCTGGTATTGCATGGTGATGTCGTTGCTTTCCAGATCCAAAATCAGCTCAAAGGTGTCGGCTCCGCCAAAGATATTTTGGAAGCGGTAATATTCGATGATGAAGCGGTTGTTGGCGGTGTCGTGGCGGGTATAAACGGCCGTGTTTTCATCCACCGCATCCCCCGTAAACTGATGCCGGTTCCCCCACGCCAGATAAATCGCCCCGTTAGGATCCAGAATCGTTGGGTTGGGAATGGGTGGGTCGCCGCTGGGGGCGCCGTCGTCGTGCAGGTCGTCGTCGCCAAACAGCACCGTGCCGTAGATGTTGACCCACAGGTGGTCATAGCTTTGGTTGTAGAACAGGAACGGCTGCGGCAAATCAATCCGCTGGGCAATGGGTTCGGGGGTGGAATCCAGCCCGTCAATGTCCCAGCGGTCGCCGCCGGTGGCATCTACCCAGTCAAAATGCACGCCGCTGTCGCACTGGTCGGAATCGCGCAGGTAGTAGGTCATTTGCGCCTGGGCAATCAGGGTCGCGCTGCCGCTAAACAACTGCCCGCTTTGTGATTCGGCCAGCAGTTCAAACCGCTGTTCGGCACCAGGAGCCACAATGTCGGGGACGGTGACGGTGACGACGAGTTCGGCGGTTCCCTGCGGGGGGATGGGGCCGATTTGGTTGATAACGGCCGTTTCTCCCCCATCCCAAATCTCGGCTGGCCAGCTTCCCCCGCCCAGCGACAAGGTGTAGCTGTCGGCAAAATTGCTAAAGTTTTTGATGCGAACGGTGTAGCGAATCGTTTCCCCCGGCACGGCGCGACCCGTTTGCTGGCTAGGGGCAAAACCGGGGCCATCGGCCAGCCCTGGTACGCCAAACCACTCCATCACCCGCTGCATGACATCGGCCGCCCCGTCGGCCGGCCACGCCTCCAGCGGCGCAGCCATAAACATCGCCTTAAAGTTATTGGTCGGGCTAATGTGGGTGTAGCTGGTCAGGTTCACCTGTCCCGGCGGCTGGTTGTCCAATCCCATCAGTGCCAGTTGGGCGTTGGTTGTGCCAGTCACCGTGTCGGTGAAGTCGGCCAGCAGCGGCGGGTAAACCATCGGGTAACGTCCCAGCCCGTCTGTAACCGGGTTCCCTGCAACCCCTTCCCCTTCTTTAGCTTTCTGATCTTGTACCCAGTCCAGCACGCCCAAATATTCCTTGGTAAAGCGGCAGGGGCCGGTGCCGCCCCAGCGTGGGCTGTCGCACTGGCTGTCGTCGCCAAAGTAAAAGGTGTGGCTTTGCGACACGTAGAAGAGCTGCCCGCCTACGTCCAGATACGCCTCCATCGCTTCGGCCTGGGTGCGGTCGGTAATCTCCTTGATGCGGCCAAATTCGCCGCCAAACCAGACGATGGCCGGGTATTGGCGCATCAGGTCAAAGCCGGGTTCGCCGTCAACTTCCAAATCCCAGTAGTCATAGCGGTAGCCGCCTGCGTCCAGGGCGTTGCGATAATATGCCTCGACGTGGGGGCTGTAGATTTTGCTGCGCCCTTCGTCGTCGTCCACCAGCAGGATGGGGGGCAGGGCATCGAGGGCGAAGTTGAGGTTGCTGTTGCCGGTAATGGTGATTTCGACGCGGCGGGTGGCAAAGCCAAAGGCGGCGGCTTCGATGGTGACGGTGCCTTCGGCCAGTTCGATGCTGTAGAAGCCGCTGGGGTTGGTGGTGACGGGAGCCAAAGGTGTTCCCAGGGCGGTGATGATGGCGTTGGGGATGGGGGCGTTGGGGGCGGCGGCGGTGGTGACAAAGCCCGCCAGAGTGTGGCGCGGCAGGGCGGTCATGTCCACGTCCTGGGTGGTGGTTTGTCTGGAAACGAGGGTGACATTGGGCAAATTGACGGGTTCGTAGCCGTAGAGGGTGGCCTGGAGGGTGTAGTTGCCGGCGATGAGGAAGGGGATGGTGTAGTGGCCGTTGGTGTCGGTAACGGCCGTTTCCACCAACCCTTGCCCTTCAATGTGAATCACCGCCCCGGCCAGCGGCTGCTGCGTAGCCGTGTCGCGCACTGTGCCAGCCAGTTCGCTGGCGTTGACAATGCGCTCCACCGCTTTCAGGGCATCAATCCGCCCCGCGCCATACTCCATGTCGGGGCCAGGTTCGCCCAGATCAACAGCCGTTGCCCGGATCACCCGTTCCATCGTGGCGATGTCGAGCGTGGGGTCGGCACTGAGCAGCAGCGCCCCCAGCCCGGTGACGTGGGGGGTTGCCATGCTGGTGCCGGAGAATGGCGCATAGCCGCTGCCGGGAATCGAAGAGCGCACAGCCACCCCCGGTGCTGACACGTCGGGCTTGATTTTGTCGGTGAGTGGCGACGGGCCGCGGCTGGAGAAGTCGGCCACGATGTCGCCGCTGTTGACGGCACCGACGGCAAAGGTGTTGCCAAAGCTGCCGGGGGCGCGGACGGTACCGGGCAGGGGGCCGCTGTTGCCTGCGGCAAAAACGGGCCAGATCCCGGCTGCGAGCATGGCGTTGACATCATCGGCGAAGGCGAGGTCGCTGCCCCGGTTGGACCCCCAGGAGTTATTGAACAGGTCGGGGGCGCGGCCGGGGTCGCAGCTCGGTGCCCCTGGCTCCACCCCGGCGGGGCAGGGCGCGAGCAGCCATTCAAAGGCGGCGTGAATATCGGCCGTTAGCCCGGCACCGTCGGCGGTAAACGCTTTGGCGCTGATCCACGTCGCACCGGGAGCCACGCCAATGTCGTCGCTGAAGGGGCCGGGGCCGTCGCCACCAACGGCCGTTCCCATGGTGTGCGTTCCGTGTCCATTGTCGTCATACGGTGTGGGGATGGCCTGGACGGCATCGTACCAATGAAAGTCGTGGTCAAACTGCCCGTTGCCCAGATTGCCTGCGTATTGGTTGACCAGTGCCGGGTGGTTGTACTGCACGCCGGAATCAATGCTGCCCACCAGCACCCCCTCGCCGGTGATGCCCAGCGTATGCCACACGTCGTCGGCGTGGATTTGCTGGATGTTGCTGCCGGGGGTGGTGGCGGAGGATTGGAGATTGGAGATTGGAGATTGGAGACTGGTGGTTGGTGGGGTGGAAAATAATTCAAAGGTCTCGTTGGCAGAGAGGGAGGCTACGTCATCGCGGCGGGCGATATCCCAAATGGTGTCGGCGGGGGCGGTGACGGCGAGGCCGTTGAAGATGAAGTAGGGGCGGTAGGTGATGGGCTGCTGGCTGCTTTGGCGGCGGGTGTTGAGGGTGGTGATGAGGTCGCGCTGGCTGGTGGTGGCAACCTGCCGCAGGGTGTCGTATACAAAGCGGCGGCGGGTGTCGAGGTTGCGTAACTGGCTGGCGCGGCTGAGGTTGGCCTGCTCTTTAAGCTTGACGATGGCAGTGAGGGGTTGGCTGCCGGGCTGGGTTTGCAGTTGGTGCAGCAGTTCGGGCGACATTTTTTCGGCGGCACGGTCGCGCCAGCTTTCGTCGGGGGCGGTGGGTTGTCGTTGGGGGGTGGGGGAAACGGCCGTTTGCTGCGCCGCTGCCGGTAAAATCAGCCACAGCGTGGCGATGAGTGCCAGGGAAAGGAGGAGGGGGGTGAGTTTTTTCATGGGTTTTTGGGGATTGGAGATTAGAGATTGGAGGCAATCCCCAATCTCCAATCTCTAATCTCTTAACCTTCTGATCTCTTAATCACAGGCAGATACACATTCCGCTCTGCTTCAATCTCGATGGTTTGGGAGATGGTTTGGCTGCCGCACGGGTTGGTGGCGGTGAGGGTGACGGTGTAGCTGCCGGGGTTGGCGTAGCTGTAGACCGGGTTTTGCTCGCTGGAGCTGCCCACGCCGTCGCCAAAATCCCATTGCCAACTGGTGGGCTGGTTGCCGCTGCTGTCGGTGAAGGAAACGGCCGTTCCCACCGTCAACGCCCCGGCCACGCCAAAACCGGGAATGGGGTCGAGGCTGGGGGAGGCGGGGGCAATGGAGACGACGACCGGGCGACGGGTGGCTCCCAGTTTGATCGCGTCTACCTGCTCGCCTGTTTCTAAATCTATAATCAAAACGGCATCTTCATCGTTTGCCAGCCCTACATCAAGCGAGGGGGCGTAGGCAAAACGGCCGTCGGCGCTAATTTCCACGTCGCGGGGTTCGGGCTGGTCGCTGCTGCCCGGCACTGTCAGGGTGATGGTGTGGGTGACGGTGAGGGTGTCGGTGTTTATGAGGGTGATGGTGCCGTCGGTGGCGTTGGCGACGGTGAGTAAACGGCCGTTTGGCGAAATATCCACCCCCCACGGATCATCCCCCACCGGAATCTGCGTCAGCGTGATAAACGACGACCCGCTCACATCCAGCACATGCACCACATCACCAAAGCGGCTGCGGTCGGTGACATAGAGCCGGTCTGCCTGCGGCGACACCACCGGGTTCCACAGGCTTACCCCCAGGTCAATCTCTTCCGTTACCTGCTTGGCAACGGGGTCAACCCGCCAAAGCTGGCCGTCAAAATAGTTGACCATGTACAACTCGCCGCTGCATGGGTTGAGCGACATGCGGCCGGCGTCAACGTTGGTTATAGTGGGGGAAACGATGGGGATGCGGTCAATAACCTGATACGTCGCTGTGTCAATCACCGCCACGTCCACGCTGTCGCGGTTGCTAACATAAGCCAGGTCGCCCGTTTTGTTAAACTCAATGTCCACCGGCGTGTTGCCCACGCCGCCAATGCGCTGAATGAGGGTGTGGGTGTAGGCATCAATGACAATGATGCCATCGCCAGAAAAGCCTGCCAGCCACACTTCACTGCCGTCGCGGCGCATGACGGCATCAAAGGGGCCGTTGCCTTCGGGGGAGAGGTTGATGGGGTCGCCCACCAGTTGGCGGGTTTCCTGGTCAAAGGCAACGGCGAGATGTTGGGTGTGGGAGGTGGCGACAAACCCCAGCGGCTCGGCCAGACGTTGGACGGCAATGTTTTCCTGCGCCCAGACACCCCCTGCCAGCAGCAGCAATGGCAATGCTGCCAGCAGCAAAATGGTCATTCCTTCTCGTTTCCTCATACCCATCTCCTGCGAAAATGTAGGACAAGTTTGCAAACTTGTCCTACGATGACGCGAATGATTGTCGGTCGTCTGTCGTTGTGTCCGTTACTTTTATTGTACGCTGCCTATTGTAACTGGCATTTTGGGGTAATAAAAGGGACAAGTTGGGGATTTCGCTTATTTGCTCATTTTGCGGTGGGTGTGGGCAGTCGGTACAATACGCAATATGGATAGTTTCTGGAATGGGTTGGAAACGGCCGTTTAGACAAAGCAGGTGTAACTGTTCAGGTTTGTCGTTAATGAACCGGTTTTCGGTCAAAAATATGTCATTTCGACGAGTCTTCGAGGAGAAATCCCGCTTACCTTGCCAATGGGAATGGGATTTCTCGGAGGATCTCGAAATGACACCTGAACAGTTACAAGCAGGTAATAATGACATATTCATATGAAGACGAATGGGTGCTGGACAATTCGCAGATGCGGACGTTTATTGACAAGGTAAACGACATTCGGCGGCGGGCGGAAAGCCCGGAAGCGGCCGTGGCCGAGATTCGCCCTTATTTTGCCACGCTGCTGCATGACCAGACGTGGCTGCCGCAGAAATATCAAGAGCCGGGGGAAGAAAGCGGCATGGGGCGCAAAACGGGGATGTGGCTGCTGTACCGGGCGGGGGATGGTGGGCTGGCGTTTTCGGCACTGGTGCTGCCGGCCGGAACCGAAACCCCCGTGCATGACCATCTGGCGTGGGGGCTGGTGGGGCTGTATCGGGGAGAGCAGGCGGAAGAGGTGTTTGGTCGCCATGATGATGGCAGTGACCACGACCATGCGGATTTGACGGTGACAGAGCGCAATTTGCTGCGCCCCGGCGACTTTTATGAACTGCTGCCGGAAAACGACATTCATCGCGTGCGCACAACTTCGGCCGAAACCTCGGTGTCGCTCCATTTGCTGGGCAACGACAACGGCTGCATTTGGCGGCACCGGTTTAGCCCCGACACGGGGGAGGTGTATCCGTTTTTGTCGGGCTGGATTAATGTGGAATGTCGGGTGTATGAGGGGTAAGAGGTTGGAGATTGGAGATTGGAGATTAGAGATTTTGAATCTTCAATCTCCAATCTTGTCATTCCCGCTTTCGCGGGAACCTAGGCCTGAACCGAAGATGGATACCCGCTTTCGCGGAGCCTGCCCCTATAAAAATGGGGGTATGACACTTGAACAGTGATGCAGGTTTTATGATTGCAGACGGTTGGAACGACATTGTAGGGCATGATTGGGCGAAGGAGCTGCTGGCCGGGGCGATTGTGCATGGGCGGGTGGGTCATGCCTATTTGCTGAGTGGCCCGACGCAGGTGGGCAAGACGATGCTGGCGCGGACGTTTGCCCAGGCACTGAACTGTTTGGCTGAGGAGGCAACGGCGCGGCCGTGTGGCGTGTGCCGGGCGTGCCAATTGATTGCGGCGGACAGGCACCCGGATGTGCGGCTGGTGGAGCCGGATACGACGGGGCGAGGAACGGCCGTTCTGCGGATTGACCAGATTCGACAGCTTCAGCAAGATTTGAGCTTGTCGGCCTATGAAGGGCGGTACAAAGTGGCGATTGTGACCCGGTTTGACGCCGCCAACGTCAACGCCGCCAACGCCTTTTTGAAGACGCTGGAGGAGCCACCGCCGGATGTGGTGCTGCTGTTAACGGCCGTTTCTGCCGACACCCTGCTGGAAACCATCACCTCCCGCTGCCGCACCGTGTCGCTGCGCCCGCTGCCCGCCGAGCAAATCCGCGACAGTCTGCAAACCCGTTGGCACGTTCCGGCTGACCAAGCCACGCTGCTGGCGCATTTGGCCGACGGCCGTTTGGGCTGGGCCATCACCGCCTGGCAGGACAAAACGATTTTGCAGACGCGGGGGCAGCAGTTGGGTCAGCTTTGGGAGGGAATAAACGGCCGTCGCGTGGAGCGGTTTGCCCTGGCTGATAAGTTGTCGCGCCAAAATGAGGGGGTGGTGCCGACGCTGCAAACGTGGCTCAGCTGGTGGCGCGATTTGCTGGTGCTGGCGCAGCACAAGGGGAGCGAGCGGGTGCCGCCGCTGACGAATTTGGATGAGTTGGAGCGGTTGGGGGAATTAACGGCCGTTTGGTCTCGCCCGCAAATCTTGCACAGCTTGCAGCAAACCAACAATGCCATCTGGCAAATTCAGCGCAATGCCAACACGCGGCTGGTGCTGGAAAACCTGTTCCTGGTTTACCCCCCACGGTAGGGGTACATCCGATGTTGGCGCATGAAGCATCAATTTTCACGCAGATAAAGCACCTTTCCCCTTATTTGTTGACGGCAGCGGCAAATATAGTTGACTTGTCAATTAAATAATCTGTGTCATAATTTTGCCAACCGAGAGCCTTTCCGGTGATGTCTACAAAATTTCATAGACCTTCTTGCTGTGTGGAGTAACAAAATGACAATAAAACGGCCGTTTTTCCCCAAACCCCTTTTTTTGCAAACCATTTTCGTTTTCCTGCTGCTGTTGCTGCTGCAAGCTGGCACCCAAACCGCACTGGCCGCGTTGGGCTGGGTTGGCAACATGAACCCTGCCGGTGGTTCCAGCAGCACGATCACGGCCGGCAATTCCCTCACGATTTTTGTGGAGGTCTGGCAAAATGGGGTGACAAACGCTGGCGGGCAAGGAGCCAACATCAGCTGCACCCTCTATTGGGCAGAGGTTTCCAATTTTGGTGGTGGGTGGACCAATATCACCAGCACGCCGATGAGCTACCACAGCGATTCGGGCAACAACGATAAATACCAAACCGCAATTTCCCCTGGAGCAGGTCTTTATGAATACACCGCTTATTGCACCGATCTTACCGATGCCAGCCAAATGTGGCGGACAGGAGCCAACGGGATGTTGACCGTCAACGCAGCCACCGCTACCCCCACCGATGCCCGCGCGTTTTGGGCGGATGAAAATACGATTGCCTGGAACACCACGGCCAGCAGCTATGAGCTGCACGTTGACGCTGGCGGCAGTTTGGCCGTGCCAGCCACGGCCGGTTCCGGGATTAGCCTGACCGCTTCGGGAACGCTCAACGGCAGTTCCTATGCCAGCTTGCCCAACGTGGCGGGGTACAAACGGCTGCTGCTGCCAGCCACGCCGCCCACGCCGGTGAAGATGATGTTGAAGGGAGAAACGGCCGTTGCTGCCTACGACAGCAATGGCGACCTGATTGACACCACCTGGCTGCAAATTCAGGGGGTGCTGGATGATTTGTACGCAGCCAATGCGGCCAATGTTGAGCTTGGCGTGACCTACAATGGCAGCGTGCCGACGGTGCGGGTGTGGGCACCAACGGCCGTTTCCGTCACTCTGCGCCGCTTTGCCGATTCCACCACCAGCACCTTCACCGCCCACCAAATGGCCGAAAACACAGGCAGCGGCGTGTGGAGCGTCGTGGGCGACGCCAGTTGGGATCGGGATTTCTACCTCTTTGCCGTGCAGGTTTTTGTTCCCGGCAGCGGCCTGCTCACCAACCTCGTCACCGACCCCTACGCCGTCAGTTTGTCCATGAACAGCACCCGCAGCCAGTTTGTGGATTTGGAAAACGACAGCTCGCTGGAGCCAGCCAGTTGGCCGCCCACCAAACCGGCGCTCAACAGCTTCAACGACATTTCCATTTATGAAGTTCATGTGCGCGACTTTTCGATTAACGACAGCACCGTTCCCGCCAGCGACCGGGGGACGTTCAAGGCGTTTACCCACACCAGCAGCAATGGCATGACCCATTTGCTCAATTTGCAGCAGGCGGGGCTGACCCACATCCATCTGCTGCCAGCGTTTGACATTGCTTCGGTGAATGAAGATGCGTCGGCGCGGGTGGAGCCATCATTTAGCTTTAACCCGGCGACTGACCGGGATTCGGAGGTGCCACAAACGGCCGTTGTGGCCGCCAAAGCCACCGACGGCTTCAACTGGGGCTACGACCCCTACCACTACGGCGTACCCGAAGGCAGCTACAGCACCGACCCCGACGGCGTACAGCGCATCATCGAATTCCGCCAAATGGTGCAAACGCTCAACGCCAACGGGCTACGCGTTGTCATGGATGTCGTCTACAACCACACCAACAGCAGTGGACTCAGCGACACCTCCGTCCTCGACAAAATCGTCCCCGGCTACTACCACCGCTACGACAACAGTGGCGTGCTGCAAACCACAAGCTGCTGCCCCGATACCGCCAGCGAATTTGCCATGATGGAAAAGCTGATGATCGACACCCTCAAGCGGTGGGCTACGCTCTATCAAGTGGACGGCTTCCGCTTCGACCTGATGAACCTCCACACCGTAGACAACGCCACCCACATCCGTGATGCCATTCAGGGGCTAACCGTTGGCAGCGACGGCGTGGATGGCAGCAAAATCTTTATCTATGGTGAAGGGTGGGATTTTGGCTCGGCGCAGGCCAAAGGGCTGACCCACGCCAACCAGGTCAATCTGGCTGGCACCGGCATTGGCACTTTCAACGACCGCATCCGCGACGCAGCCCACGGCGGCTTCACCACCGACCCGCTGCAAATTCGCCACCAGGGGTTCATCAACGGCCTTTCCTACGATTGGAATGGCTACAGCTACAGCAACCGGGCGCAAGCTGACCTGCACACGGCGATGGACCAACTGCGGACGGGGCTGGTGGGGGGCTTATCCAACTGGGGCAACGGCGGCTACACCAGCCAGCCGGTGGAAAGCATTAACTACGTCTCCAAACACGACAACGAGACGCTCTACGACCTCAATATCTTCAAACTGCCCGTTGGCACGCCGATGGCCGACCGGGTGCGGGCGCAAAACATGGGGTTAAGCATTATTGGCTTGTCGCAGGGAGTGCCGTTTTTCCACATGGGCAGCGACATGCTGCGCTCCAAATCGCTGGATCGCAACAGCTATGATTCCGGCGACTGGTTCAACAAGGTGGATTTTAGCTACCAGGACAACAACTTTGGCAAGGGGGTACCACCTGCCGCCGACAACGACGAGCGTTGGTCAATTATGAAGCCGCTGCTGGCCAACACCGCCCTCAGCCCGGCGCAAGCCGACATCATGGACGGCGTGGCCCACATGCAGGAGATTTTGCAAATTCGCAGCAGTTCGCCCCTGTTCCGGCTGACCAGTGCGGCGGAAATCAACAGCCGCGTGACCTTCTTCAACAGCAGCAACGCCCAGGACGGGCTGATTGTGATGGGCATCAGCGACGCGGTGGGGGCGGATCTGGACGGCAACACCGAATACATCTTTGTCCTGTTCAACGCCAATGACGTTGCCCAGACGTTTACCATTGCTGAGATGGCAGGGGTGGCGGCCAATGCGGTGACGCTCCACCCCGTGCTACAAAGCTCCAACGACCCGGTGGTGCAAACAAGCAGCTTTGACCACAGCACGGGGATGTTTTCGGTTCCGGCGCGAACAACGGCCGTTTTTCTCTCCACCACCGCCCCCACCACCATCGTCAACAGCAACATAGATTACGTCGGCTCCATGTATCCCCAAGGCGACGCGAGCAACGCCGTCAACGTCGGCAGCAGCAGCGGCCACACCGTCTACGTGCAGGTGTATGAACCCGGTGTGACGGACGTGAACGGCGGCAACGGCGGCAATATTGATTGCTACCTCCACTGGGGTAAATATGGCACCGCCTGGAGCGATTCGCCCATGACCTTTAACAGTGCCTTTACCGGCAACGCCAGCAACGATGAGCATTACGCCACCATCCCCACGGCCGGGCTGACCGCCGGGCAATATGGCTACACCGCCTACTGCACCGACGACGGCGGCATTTCCAAAAAGTGGCGGGCAAGTAACGAGGGAGGCGACGGTATTCTCACCGTTTTGCCCGTTTCCGCCCCACCACCCGGCGATGTGTTTGTCCATTTGTTTGAGTGGAAATGGAGCGACGTCGCCAAAGAGTGCAGCTATTTGGCCGAGAAAGGGTACAGCGCTGTGCAGGTGTCGCCGCCGATGGAGCATGTGCTGCCGACGGCGGCCAACAGCTACGCCTGGTGGGTGCGCTACCAGCCCGTCAGCTACAGCCTGGCCAATAGCCGCAGCGGCACGCTGGCCGAATTCCAAAGCATGGTGACGACGTGCAGCAGCCTGGGCGTGGACATTTACGTGGATGCGGTGCTGAACCATATGACCGGGGTGGGCAGCGGCAGCGGCAGCAATGGCTCCAGCTACACGCCGTATGATTATCTCGACTATGACCCGGCCGATTTCCATTACTGCGGCACCAATCCCGGCGGCGGAGCCAGCGAAAACGACATCAACAGCTACAACAGCCGTTTTGAGTCGCAAACGTGCGAACTGGTTAACCTGGCCGACCTCGACACCGGTTCGGCAACGGTGCAAGCGACGGCGCGGGCGTATCTGCAAAGCCTGATTGACATGGGCGTGGCTGGCTTCCGGCTAGATGCCTCCAAGCACATGGCCAGCCAGGACATTGCCGCCATTTTGAACGGGCTGACGGGCAATCCCTATGTCTTCCAGGAAGTGATTGACGTGGGGAGCGAGCAGGTGCAGGCGTTTGAATATTTGCCCAATGGCGACGTGACGGAGTTTAACTTCCCGGCGGCGATGGGGACGGCGTTTAACTGTGGCGGCACGCTGGCGGCTCTGAACGGGCTGGAAAGCGGGCTGCTGCCGAGCAATGGGGCGGTCATTTTTACCGACAACCACGACAACCAGCGGGGGCATGGGGCGGGTGGGGCGTGTATTGTGGATTATCGGGATGGAACGGCCGTTTACAATTTAGCCAATATCTTTATGCTGGCCTACCCGTATGGCTACCCCAAGGTGATGTCGAGCTATTATTGGGACGGGACAGATGATGCGGCCGGCCCGCCGTCTACAGTGGGGGTGGCTGGTTCGGGGCCGAATACGCTGGCCGTGTATGGGGCGGGGCAGGCGGCGGGTGACACGCCGCAAAATTGTGACAGCACCCATTGGGTGTGCGAGCATCGGCGGACGGCAATTGCCAACATGGTCGCCTTCCGCGCTGCCACCAGCGGCGAGGCCGTGACCAACTGGTGGGACAATGGCGGCAACCAGATCGCCTTTGGGCGCGGCAGCAAGGGGTTTGTGGCGATTAATTACACGGGCAGCAATTTGACGCGCACGTTTGCCACCGGCATGGCGGCAGGGACGTACTGCGATGTCACCAAAGGGGAGTTGAACCAAGCTGGTACGGGCTGCACAGGGCCAACGATTACGGTGGACGGCAGTGGCGATATTGTGGGGCAAGCGGTGGCGGCGATGGATGCGTTTGCCATTCATGTGGATGCGAAAGTGGCTGCCTGCACAGCAACGGCACCCACGGCCGCTTTTGCCGTAACCTTGGCTCCCGCCAGCCCCCAACTCACGCTGGGTTGGACAGATTTTGGTGGCCCTTATGAGGTGCGCGTTTCCACCAGCGACCCCTATTTTGCCCCGGCAACTGGTTCGCTGCTGGCAAGCCCAACCAGCAACAGCTATGTTCACACGACGGCGTTGGGGACGGCGGGAACGCACTATTTTTACGTGGTGCAGGCCAACAACTGCGCTGGCGCGGCGGATTCGGCGCGGGTGGCGGCGTTTTCGTTTGCACTTGTACCAGGACAATAGTCCTATGTAACGTTTGTGTAACGTTTGGTTGGTATAATGGATGTGTAGTTGTGAGAAAGTGGTGAAAGTTGTAAGAACGGCCGTTAACGAAGGCTGTTATAATGTGTGTGTGGGGGAAAAACGGCCGTTTTTCCCCACAATACGGTGGCGTAAGCCCCTAATATTTTCTGTGTAGTCTAACCAATCTATAACTGTTATTGGTGAACTCAAATGATAAAATTAGAGATACAGAGTTAAATTAGGATATTTGGGGTTTACTTGGCAACCAAATGTTGGTTGCAAGTTAATGCGATTCAAACCAATTATTAAGAGAGTTCTCGCTGTAGCATACAAAATGGAGGAAACGACCCAATGAAAAACCTTTTATCATCTACTTTATTTGTAGTTTTACTTGCTGCCTTTGGTTTTGTTGCATATGCGGCTTTTCCTGGAGGTGCTGAGATTACAGCAGGTTCAGCACCTGCAACAGATATGGGCTTCGCTCAATCGGCTCCTGCTGCGCCTGCGGCCACAATAAACTGGTCTAATATTGCTATCCCGCTAGATGCAGGCATTACCACGGCAGATGCTGTCGCAAATTATATTGCTAATAATGGTTCTATTCAGCGCGTTGCTAAATGGGATTCGGCAACGCAATCACTGATTGTGCGAAATGTAGGTGCAGGCTTTGGAACACCCAACTTTAGCGTTGCTGTTGGCGATTGGTTATTAGTAGGGGCAAACAGTTCTGCTCCAAGCTCTTTTGCATGGGTTGGAGATGTTCCAAGTGCTGGATCACGTGACTATGATTTAGTTGCAAATGGGTGGACATCACTCATGTTGCCTCTGGATCAAGGTTCAATAACTACAGCAGATGCTTTAGGTACCACCATTGGCAATGTTACGAGAGTCGCCAGATGGGATGCTAATTCCCAAGCATTTGTTATCCGAAATGTTGGCGCAGGCTTTGGAACACCTAATTTCTCTATTCAGATTGGCTATCCATACCTTGTGTACTCTACAGCAGCTACAAATTGGCCATAAGGATAAAGAATCAAACTCCAGAGGAAAAATTCACAATTAGGAGAATAACGTGAAAGTTATAGGGCGTTTGTCAACGATACTTTTTTTAATAGCACTACTGTTTTTGTTTTTATCAGCGGCAACCGTGGGTGCTGATTTTCAGGCGGCTAGTACTATATCATCGACCGATAGTGTATATATTGATCCTGGAAACGGGGCTGCAAATCTGAATAATGGCTTGCTTTTTATTACGTCAAATGGTGTTGGGGGTGCTTCGCAGGTTACACTGATTAAGTTTAACCTAAATACTATTCCTTATTCAATTAACAAAGCCCGATTAACTTTAGCAGTGTTGAATGGTGGTGGTGGGTGTGATGGGATTAGCTCTGATGCAGTCTCAGAAATAAACGTCTATGCGGTTGATGATACGACTTGGACGGAAGGAGCCGTCACTTTTAATACAAAGCCAACAAGAGGAGTACTTTTAACCGATCTTGATCAAGCAACTCTTCCTGTTCCTGGGAAAGCTTATTTTACAGATGATCCGACTGCTGTTCCACCTGATAACGGAACCTTTGCCTCATATCTAGAAACAGAACGTTCGGGTGGAACTGGCAGTAATGGAATTGCAGGATTATGGGTCGAGGTTAACGTTGGGCTAAACCAGGTGTTTTTTGAAGATGATGAGTCAACAGGTGCTAGTGCTAATTGTACGGGAGCCAATTTGGTTCCGACTTTACAGTTGGCTGACAGTTCGAGTCCGTTAGCTATTGATTTGGCTAATTCAAATGTTAGTTCAGTGGAACCTAACATTTTTATGTGGATTGGGCTTGTGTTGCTTCTAGTTGCTAGCTCTCTCTTTGTAATTGCTAGAAGGAAAAGCATTAGTTAGAATATCTAGCGTACTTTTAGATTCAAAGAACAGGAAGCACCTGCAACTGCTTCCTGTTTTGTTTTTCTATAGATTGATTCCCCAACTGCATAAACCATCGTCGGCTGCCCCTTGCCCTTGAACACAATGTCGCCGAGGTCGCGGAGGTGGCAGAGGGGCAAACGGCCGTTTCCACCCCGCACCGTCGCTTCACTGACAAAAATGGATTCGGCAAACGGCCGTTCCTTGTTCAAGTCGCTTAGTCGTTTTGCCACGTTGACCGTATCCCCCAGCACCGTATATTCGCGCCGCTGTTCGCTGCCAAAGTTGCCCACGATGAGGTCGCCGCTGTTGATGCCGATGCCGATGGAAAACGGCCGTTTTCCTGCCAGCGTCTGCTGACGGTTAAACCCCTCCAACTGCTGCATCATCGCCAAAGCTGCAGCAATGGCTTGCTGCGGATGATCGGCGTGGGGAATAGGCGCGCCAAATAACGCCAGCAGCGAATCGCCGCCAAATTTGTTGATGACCCCACCGTGCGCCTCAATCACCGTTTGCATCAGCGTGTAGTAGCGGTTGAGTGATTCTGCCAATTGTGCCAAATCAGCCTGCTCTGATAGCTGGGTAAAGTTGCGGATATCGGCAAAAAGCACCGTTGCATACACCTGCTGCCCCCCCAGGGCAACCTGCCCACTGAGCAAATGCTGGGCGATGTTGTTGCCCACATATTGCCCCAGCAACCCCTCGACGCGCATTTGCGCCCGCCGTTGTGCCTTGTGATGCTGCTTAAGCTGGGCGGCCATCCAGTTAAAGTTGTCGGTTAGCTGGCCGATTTCATCGGCCGTGGTGGGGGTTAAACTTACAGAATAATCTCCTGCCGCAACGTGGAGCGAGGCGACCATTAGTGCTTCAACGGGGTTGGCAAGCTGGCTGGCGTGTTTGTGACCGAGGAGGAGGATAGGAACGGCCGTAAATAGCCCAACGACCACGCCACCCGGCCATTCCAGAGATAACCTTATCACAATGCCATAAGTCGCCATACTGCCTACAGCGAAACCCAGTAGCAAATAGGGTAAGATCAGTTTTGTGCGTAGGTTGAATTGGCTGTAAAGGGAGGGAGAGGGCGCGGAATGCCCAGGCTGCGCTATAAGTGCCGCCGCTTCAGATAGTTTTTGTGTTGATACCATACCTGTACTTCTAAGTCAGGGTTTTGACCAGCACGTTGCCACTGATTGACTTTGTGCAAACCGAAACTCTGACATGATTTGGCTGCATTGTAGTCAGGGGGAGGGCATCAAACAATGGTTCTTTGGGGATGGGGGAGAGGTACTACTTACTTCTGGTAATTATACTGCCAACGGTATAAACTGACATTGTGTAGGTGACAATTCAACAATGCCCAGTTTGAAATGGCGAAAGGTAGGGGCAAGGCAATCGGCCAAAACGCCAGCCCAAACAGGTAGCCTGTTCACCGATTGCCACTTGCTACTTGATTACTGCATTAACGGCCGTTTTACCACCCCACCTTCCCGCACCAGCCACAAATCCGTGGCAAACCGCGTAATAAAGTACCGATCATGCACTACCGCCAGAATCGTCCCCTCAAACTGCCGCAGCGACTGCTCAAACTGCGTTCGTGATGGAATATCCAGGTGGTTGATTGGCTCATCCAGCAGCAAAAAGTTGCATCCCTGCGCCACCAGCATTGCCAGCATGAGCCGCGACCGCTCTCCATAGCTCAACTGCTCAATCCGGCGCAGCGAATCATCCCCCGTAAATAAAAAGTAATGCAAAAACGACCGCGCCTCCGTCTCGTTCATCGCCGCCATCCCCTGAATCGTTGCCAATGGCGTTGATGCAGGCTCCAGCGTTTCCTGCTCTTGCGAGAGATACCCCAGCCGCACCGAACTGCCCAGCCGCACCTTGCCCGCCAGCGGTGGCACTTCCCCGGCAATGGTTCGCAGCAGCGTCGTCTTCCCGGCTCCGTTTGCCCCGGTAATAATTACCCGCTGTCCTGCCTGAATATCCAGATTGAGATTGTGCAGCAGCGGTGTCGTGTAGCCAACAGACAATTCTTCCAGCGTCAGCACGTCCCGCCCCAGATGAGCTGTGTCGGCAAAATCGATCTTCATCTGCCAGCTTCGCGTTGGTTTTTCCACCCGCTCATCCGACTCAAGATAACGATCCAGCTTTTTCTCGCGGGATTTTGCCTTTTTTGCCACCTTTTTTGCCAAACGGCGTACCGTAGGCTGGTTGGGTTTGGTTGAACGCTCCACGCTTCGCGCCTGTTCAAAGGTGCGGGCAATATCCTGCTGCATTTTGCGGATTTCATACACCTGGTCTTTCCAGGCCGAAAGCTGCTTTTCCCGTTCGCCCAGATATTGCTCCAGATAGTCGCTGTAGCCGCCCACGTATTCGCGGATGGTGTGGCTGTGCGGGTCGAGATCGAGAATGCGTGTAGCAGTTTGGTCAAGAAAGGCGCGGTCATGGGACACAATCAGCACACCGCCGGGGAAGGTGGCAAGCCACTGTTCCAGCCATTGCAGCATTTCAATGTCGAGATGGTTGGTTGGCTCATCCAGCAGCAGCAGTTCTGGCTCGCCCAGCAGCACCAGTGCCAACGCCAGCCGCGTTTTCTGGCCGCCGCTAAGCGCGGCCACGGGCAAGGTGTCGTCCAGTTCAGCCAGCCCCAGATTTGCCAAAATCGCCTGGGCTTGCCCCATGTCGGAGCGGGTGAGGCGGCTGAGAACGGTGTCATAGGCAAGCTGGAGCGGTTCGCTGGTGGGGTCATCGGCCAGCGCAATTGCCAGCTCGCCCAGTTCAGCTTCCAGCAGGGCGGGGTCGCCGGCCGTCTCGTGGAGCATCTGCCCGATGGTGAGCGCGGGGTCGGGGCTGAACCCTTGTGCCAGATAGCCGACGCGCAGCGTGGCCGGAGAGAGAGCCACATGGCCGCTGTCGGGCTGTTCTTCACCCGTCAGCAGCCGCAGCAGAGTGGTTTTGCCGCTGCCGTTGGGGCCAATTAGCCCTACGCGGTCGCCCGTGTTTATGGAAAATGAGATGTCGAGCAGAATGGGGTCGAGGTTATAGTATTTGGAAAGTTTATTCGCAGTTAGCATGGGTTCACCTGCGGCGCAATTAAATGAAATTGGCCGCGTAATAAGTCATTAAGACAAAAAAGAACAGATGAACTCAGCTTATCATTGGTCTGCGAAAAACCTCCAAGAGGGTTGAATACAATCTATTATGCAGGTTTGGGGGAATTTGGCAACAGCGGTTGACAAAAGCAGTGTGTTAGATTATTATCTAACTAGATAAACCCCTAATTAGGCAACTACCTAATATTTTGCTAATCGTATCATGAATCTGGCGATTGCCAATACCAGATAAGCAGGAGGTTTTCCCATGCAAAGTTTGACGTTTACTGCAAGTGTGGCTGTTCCGGCAACGGCCGTTTATTATGCCCTCACCAACGCCACCGCCCTACAAGAGTGGTTGTGCAACACTGCCCAAACGCAGGTGCGCGAAAACGGCTCCGTTTTTTTAAGCTGGAACCAGGGGTATTACATGAGCGGCGAGTTTGTGGACGTGGTACCAAATCAGTCGTTTGGGCTTGTGTGGCAGGGGCGGGGCGAGCTACATGCGTCGCGGGTGGATGTGGTGCTGGCGGAAAATGGGGGAGAAACGGCCGTTACGCTAACCCACAGCAACCTCGGCAAAGGGGAAGCGTGGGCGCAGACGGTGGCCGAATTGAAAAATGGCTGGGAAGGCGGGCTGGCAAATTTAAAATCCACGCTGGAAACGGGGCTGGACAAGCGCGTCTTTGACCAGCCGTTTTTGGGGGTGCTGATTGCCGGGCTGGTGACGGCGGAGCAGGCGGTAGAAATTGGGCTGCCCATCGCCGGGGGTGTCAAAATTTCTGGCACGGCTCCCGGCAGCGGGGCGGCGGCTATTGGCCTGCAACCGGACGACATTCTGGCTACTTTGGCGGGGCATGAGCTGGTGAACTTTCAGGCGATTCGGCCGGCGTTGGCACCTTACAAGGCGGGAGAGAAGGTAAAGCTGATTTATTATCGCGGTGGCGAGCAGATGACTGATTTGCTGGAGCTTTCACGCCGTCCTATGCCTGGGGTGCCAGAAACGGCCGTTTCCTTTGCCCAAGCCTTGCGCGAAATTTATGCGCAGCAGGATGCCCAGCTAGACGACCTGCTGGACGGCGTGGGTGAGGCGGAAGCGTCGTTCCGGCTGGAGCCAGACGGCTGGAATGTGAAGGAGCATTTGGCTCATTTGCTAGGGACGGAGCGGGTGACACAGATTGGCATTGCCATGCAGCTTTCGGATCAGGCGTTGAATGGGTTCCCCAATAATCCGGCTGCGTGGACGGCGGGAATAACGGCCGTTAATCCCACCCTGGCCGATATGGTGCAGGCGTGGAAAAACGCCGAAGCGGAGACGGTGGCACTGATTGCCAACTTGCCCGACAGCTTCGTGGCACGCAAGGCAACCTGGCTTAACATGGGGATGACGCTGCTGCAGGGGTTGCCCGGCCACAACCAAACCCATTTTAACGACATGCGGCGGCTGCTGGCGGCGGCGCGGGGTGGGTAGATGCGCTAAACGGCCGTTGGTTATATGATTGTTCTCAGGAATACAAAAAACAGGACGCAGATTTACCTAATCAGGTAAATCAGGTAAATCTGCGTCCCATTTTCATAGGAATGGAAATTAAATAACTTGCCCATTTAGAAGTTCAACTTCTCAGAAGAAGTTGAACTTCTTGTGTAACTTATTTAATCCTCATGCCATAGGAGACCCAAAATGAGCGAGAACAAACTGGAACTGCGTACCCGGCAAGTAGGGCCGTGGGGCATGAACACCTACGCCCTTGTTTGCCCCACCACCGGCCACAGCGTGCTAATTGACCCCGGTGACGACCCCGATGATTTGGAAGCGATGCTGGCTGGCAGCACCCCCGTTGCCATCTTGCTGACCCACAGCCACATTGACCACGTAGGCGCACTGGCCGAAATGCAAAAGCGGTTGCAGGTGCCGCTGCTAACTCACCCCGGCCCCCATGCCGCCGACGCCAACTTTATCGCCGACCAGCATTTGAACCATGGCGACACCTTTCAGGTGGGCAACCACACCCTGAACGTCTTTTATGCGCCGGGGCATATTGATGACCAAATCTGCTTTGCCATTGCCGATGATAACCGCATTGTGGTGGGCGACACCATTTTTGCCGGTGGCCCCGGCCGCACCTGGTCAACGGCCGGTTTTCAAACCACCCTGCAAACCCTACGTAACGTGGTGTTGGCCTGGCTCGATGACACCGTGTGTTACCCCGGCCACGGCCCCAGCTTCCGCCTCGGCGATAAACGCGCTGTCATCGAAGCGTTCGTTGCCAAAGACCACGGCGACTTTCATGGCGACGCTACGTGGGAAATGTAGTGCTGACCCTTTGGCTATGCGTCTTTTGAACGTTGGCGTTTTTTGAGATGAGGCGATTGGGAGATCGGCTCTGCTTAAGAACGAGGATTAAATAAGGTACGCAAGAAGCTGAACTTCTCTCAGAAGTTCAACTTCTCTCAGAAGTTGAACTTTTATAGACCTTCAGATAATCTTTTTGGGTTCAGTGTAGCCGAGCTTTCCCAAGCTCGCTCTTTCGCCTAGACAGAAGAACGAGGATTGGAATCCTCGGCTACAAGTCAAGCCCAAATCTTTTTCGGTCCCACGAGTTCCTGAAGAACCTTTTTGTGATAACGGCCGTTTTTGGAGCCATCTTTGGTCTGAGCGGCTACCTGTTCCCGGCCGTGCGTAACGCCGAAGATTTGCTGCCTGACCATGATGCCGTGGGGGAAACGGCCGTTGCGTGAGTTTATTGCGTGTAGAGGGCATCATGTTTATAGTTTGTAAGGTAGGAAGCAGGTTATAACAGAAGTTCAACTTCTCAGAAGAAGTTGAACTTCTTAGAAGAAGTTGAACTTCTAAATGGGCAAGTAGGGTAGGAAGCAAGTGACAAGGTAAGGAACGGAAATGGCAACACCGCAGCTTGGTTGGGATGTAGGGACAGGATACGACATGTTTATTAGTCTGGGCGTGCTGCACGAACCAGACAATTTTGGTCTGCGCGGGGCGTGGGCTGCTGGCGTGCGGTCACGCCTGCCTACTCCTGAGCGCGAGACGCTGCAAAAGCTGGTGTCAGCGTGTTCGTGGCCGCTGCACTGGGTCTACACCTTGCCAGAGCCAAAAGATGGGGCGGCGGTGCTGAACGGGTTGAGTAAGGTTCCGGCGGCTGAACGGCTGAAGGCGTTTACCATCACCCACTTTTACAGTGCCGAAACGCTGGAAATGCTTGCCAATGTGTCGGCACGGGGGGTGTGGGATGAGCAGGATTTGAAGCAACTGCAAACTGCTACCAAGGATTGGGGTAAGAAAACGACCAAAAAGCGGCTGTCGCAGATGCTGAACGTCTGGTCTGAGCCAGAGGCGTTTGGCGAGGCGGTGTTGCGTGCTTTGCGGACGTATCATGAGGTGTTTTTTGCCGAGGAGGAGCAGCGGATTGGGCCGGCGTTGGAAACGGCCGTTTTCCACGCCCAGGAGATTGCCCCCAAACTCACCCTGCCTGCCCTGCTCGAAGAGCTGTCGCAAGGGTTGCGCTTCCCCGAAGAGATGGAGATGAAAGAACTCGTGCTGGTTCCCTCCTTCTGGGCTACCCCCCTGATGCTGTTTATTCCCCTGACCCCGGAAAAACGGATGCTCTTTTTCGGTGCACGGCCGGCCGATGCTTCCCTTGTTCCTGGCGATGTCGTACCCGATGCCCTTTTCCAGGCACTCAAAGCAATGGCCGACCCCACCCGCCTGCGAATTTTGCGCTATTTGTCCACCGAACCGTTGACTCCTGCCGAACTGTCGCGCCGCTTGCGGCTGCGTGCTCCCACCGTCATCCATCACCTCCACGCCCTGCGGCTGGCACGGCTGGTGCATTTGGAGCTAAGTGAGGAGGAAGGCAGTAAAAAATATGCGGCGCGGCGCGAAGCGGTTACAGTAGCTTTTCATATTCTGGAAGACTTTTTGGATAGATAGGGGATTATTGAAGGTATCAATTAAGCCAAACGGCCGTATTTATCCTGTCTGCGCTATAATTATATTGCTTCATGGTCATAGACTGACCTTTTGCTGATCGGCCGTAAGTGGCAAGTAACAGGTGGCAAGTCTTGTTTGCCGACTAAGCCTGCGACTTGTTGCTTGTTATCTGTAAGCAAGAGCATGTCACCTTATGGCCTTGACGAGTATATTGATTATGGCGGACAGGAAAGAGACAGATCCACAATTAATTGCTGACCGGTATGCGGTGGTGAACCGGTTTGAAGGGGGGATGGGGCTAGTCTATTTTTGCCGTGATGTTGTGACCAATGAACTGGTTGGTCTAAAAACATTCAAGCCTGAATATTTGCCCAATCGCGCTGCCCGCGACTTGTTTTTGCGCGAAGGAACAACCTGGGTGGAGTTAGGCCACCACCCCAATATCGTTCGCGCCCATCGTATTGAGCGGGTGGGGAGTGGGCAGGCAGTTTATCTGGTGCTGGAATGGATTGTGGAGCCAGAGGGGAAATCAAATCCGTCATTGCGTTCCTGGTTGCGGCCAGAACGGCCGTTACCGCTCCAGCAGAGCCTTCTTTTTACCCTCCATATCGCCCGTGGGATGCGCCACGCCACCCACAAAATTGCCGGTTTTGTCCACCGTGACCTCAAGCCAGAAAATGTTCTGGTCGGCTATGACAACCGCGCTCGTGTCACCGATTTTGGCTTGGCACGCACGCTGTCGGGCATGGACGAGACAACGGCGGGGCAGCTTCCCGGCCCGCCCCGCAGCTTTGTTCGCACCCGCCTGACGCACGGCATGGCCGGAACCCCGCTTTATATGTCGCCGGAGCAGTGGGCGCGGCAGCCGCTGGATGAACGCGCCGATATTTATGCGCTGGGCTGCATTTTGTACGAGATGTTGTCGGGGCGCTTTGCCGCCCTGGCCGATTCGGTGGACGGGGTGCGGGCCATTCACCTGTCGGGTCGGGTGGCACCACCACCGGCGAACACCCCCCGCGATGTGGTCATTTTTCTCACTCGCTGCATGGCGACGGAGCGTGACCAGCGGTATCGCACGTGGCAGCAGGTGGAGGAGGCGTTAACGGCCGTTTACCGTTCATTGTTTGGTGAGGTGCCGGCGGAAGAAACGGCCGTTTCCTCCACTCCCGCCACCCAACTGGCAATGGCACGCTCCTACAACACCATGGGCTTATCCTACCTCGACATTGGCAAGCCCGCCGTGGCAATTATCTACTTTGAGCAAGCCGTTTGGGTGGGGCGGCAGCAGGCCGACAAGCAGTTGGAAGGGGCGGCACTAGGCAACCTGGGGGCGGCCTACGCCATGCAAGGCTACTATGAACGCGCCATTGAGTTTCACCGTGAGCATTTGCAGTTGGCGCGTGAAAGCAGCAACGCGCCCGAAATGACGCGGGCATTGGGCAATCTGGGCAGCGTGTACCAGCAAAAAGGGGACGTTGAGCGCGGGATTGAATTTCACCAAAAGCAGTTACAGCTTGCGCGGCAGCTTGGCGACCAGGCCAAAGAGGCGTCCGCCTTGGGGTCATTGGGCGATGCCCATCGGCTGTTGGGGCAGACCGAACCCGCCACCCAATATTACAAGCAGTCGCTGGATATTGCCCGCACCATTCAAGACCAGAGCCGAATGCGCAAAATTATGACCAGCATGGGGCGGCTGTATGTGGATAACGGCGAACACAAAAAGGCGGCGACGTTGCTTGCCAAAGCGTTGGAGATGGCGCGTAAAACCGCCGACCGGGTGACGGAGGGGGAAGTGCTGCGCCATATGGGCCAGCTTTACCAGCGGGCGGGGCATGTGCAGCGGGCGGTGGATGCGTATCAAAGTGCCTTGAAAATTGCTGAGGAGAGCCACGATGTGCGGCAAGAGGCGTATGACCGTCTGTTTTTGGGTGAGCTTTATTTGGCGCAGGGGGAGGGGCAGCAGGCGATTGAGCAGTATGAGGCAGCCTTGCTGGCGTTTCAGATGCTAAAGGACAGCAACCAGATTTTGGCGGCGACGGATCGGTTGGGGGATGCGTATTTGGCGTGGGGGGATGTGGGGCAGGCGGCAAATGTGCAGAAGGAGGCGTTGATGTTGGCGGAGGCGGCAGGGGAACGAACGGCCGTTCAGCGGGCCTTGTTCAAAATGGGGGTGGCCTATGAAAAGTGGGGCGATACCGAACGCACCCAGCGGTATTTTGAGCGTCATTTGGCTTTGTCGCAAGAGGCCGGGGACACGGCCGGCGAGTTGATGATGCTGTGCGAGCTGGGGAAGCTGGAGATACGGCGCAGCCAATACCCATCGGCATTGCGCTATTATCAGCGGCTGCAAGAGCGAGCGGTGACCGCTGCTGATTGGTGGGTGGTGGGTAATGGGTTAAATTGGCAGGGGGATGTGCAAATGCTGCTGGGGGCGCACAAGGAAGCGGCTGAGTTTTACAAGGCGGCCTTGGAACTGGCGCAGGCGCAGGGGGATGAGGGAGCAGAGGCCGTGGCACTGGCAAACCTGGCGGTGGCAAACCAGCATACGGGCTGGCGCTGGACGCTAAGCCGGCCGTTGGACAAGGCGTTGAAGCTGGCGGAGGAGAGTGGTTCGGAAACGGCCGTTGCTCACACCCAGTTCAAAATGGCGGAACTGCTGCTGCTGCAAGAAAAAATTGACCAGGCACGCATTTTTGCCCGCCGCGCCCACGTGCGTTATGAGAAGCTGGGGGACGAGGAGGGGGTGGCAAGGGTGGCGACATTAACGGCCGTTCTGGACAACCCACCCAAATCCTCGCGCCGTTTTCCTTTTTAAGTGCCTATCGCCTATGCCGCCGCTCCAACTCAGCCAAAACGTCTTCCCAACGTAGCCCCTGTTGCACCAGCAGCACCAGCAAATGGTAAACCAGGTCAGCCGACTCCTCAATAACCCGCTGGTTTCCTTGCCCTTTCACCGCCACAACGACTTCCACTGCCTCTTCCCCAATCTTTTTCACAATCTCATCTTCACCCTGTGCCAAAAGCTGGGAGGTATACGAATTTGGCGTGGGGTGGGCTTTGCGCTCTTGCAAAATCGCTTCTAATTGTTGTAGAAAATCACTCATTTTTAGGGGAGAGATTAGGAGATCGAGAGACAAAGAGATTGGAAGATTCTCTAGCCCCCTAATCCCCTAATCTCCTAATTTCTCGATCTCCAGTCTCCGATAAAAACAACTCATCTCCCCCGTATGACATGCCGGGCCGGCCGGATCCACCAGCAGCAGCAGTGTGTCGCCGTCACAATCAACCCGCATATCAACCACGCGCTGCACATTGCCTGACGTGGCTCCCTTGTGCCAAAGCTCCTGCCGACTGCGGCTCCAGAAATGGGTTTCGCCCGTTTCCTGCGTCAGCCGCAGCGATTCGGCGTTCATCCAGGCGACCATGAGGACATCGCGGGTTTGGTGGTGTTGAATAACGGCCGTTATCAACCCCTTCTCATCAAATTTCAGCCCCGAAATGACTGAAACAGGTTGTGAAAACATTGTTGAACTTGTCATAACCTCTTAATTGCCGCTGGTTTATGCTGCCGTGGCGAGCCAGTTTAGCCGCGATTGTACGGCGATACGGATGAATGGGCAACGACTGTAGCCGAGGATTCCAATCCTCGCTTGTCTGGTTACGCCGCAGAACGCGCTATGGCAAGCGCGGCTACGCCAGCTTTCAATGATGCAGAGTTGGATATTGCTTGTGGTAGCGTTACAATCATGGGCAGGTAGAGGTTATCTATGTGGCGAACAAACGCAAGGTGCTGGTTGGCTTGGGGATGGCTGTTGGCGGGGCTGATGGGCTGTGTGCCTGTGCCAATGCAAGTGGCATTGCCCACTGTAGCAGCCGTGGCGATGGTGCCAACAACAACGGCCGTTTTTCAACCCACACCAACACTCCTGCCCACCTTTACCCCCTCACCCCAGCCCACGCCCACGCTCCTGGTACCCCCCACTGCATCCTCCACGGCAGCGTCATCACCTACCTTGCAGGCAACGGCCACTGCTTCGGCAACGGTTGAGACCACTGCTCCCACAGCGACTGAGACCACTGTTCCGGCAACGGCTGAGGCCATTACTCAGCCCACGCCAACAAGGCTGGTGGTGCTGCCGGAGCGCGGTTTGCCGCCCGCGTCGGTTCCCTGCGGTGGTGGCGGATATATTTTCCAGGGTCGCTTCCCCAGCCAGATTGCCGGCCCCGAACGCCGCTATACCGCCTATTTGCCGCCGTGCTATGGCGAAAACGGCCGTTCTTATCCCACCCTCTACCTCTTCCACGGCTCCATCCAAACCGAAAGCCACTGGCTCGACTTGGGGCTGGCACGTTATTTGGACGAGGGGATTGCCAACGGCCTTTATCCACCCCTCATCGTCATCATGCCGTTTAATGGCAACCTGGGCAACATTAGCTCCGGCGGCTCCAACAGCATCGAGGCCGTGACAGTTGATGAGCTGCTGCCGTTTGTCGAAAGCCATTTTTGTACCTGGCACGACCGCGCCGGCCGTAGCCTGGGCGGCATTTCGCGGGGTGGCTACTGGGCGTTGATGATTGCCTTTCGCCATACGGATCTGTTTACGGCCGTTTCCGGCCACAGCAGCCACCTGCGCTACGAAACCGACAGCGAAAAATACAACCCGCTTTCCACCTACGCCGCCGCCGATTTATCCCAAATGCGGATTTGGCTGGACTGGGGCGAAACCGACTTTTTGCGCACGGGGCAGCAGCAGCTTGATGCGTTGCTGACGGCGGCGGGCATTGCCCACCAAACAACGGTCAACGATGGCGGCCACAACGACGGCTACTGGCGGTTGCATCTGCCGGAATATCTGGATTGGCAAACGGCCGTTTGGCCGCGTGACCCTGCTTTTTATCCACCCTGTTCGTAACCACGGAATTGGCGATTTCTTAACTTGAGCAACGGCCGTTTTCTGCTATACTTCTCGCCAACTAAACACCCAAAAACGATAGCCGGGAGTAGTAGGCGGGTCGTGGCGGAAAGAGAATAACGGCCGTTTTTCAACGTGGTGCAAGCCGTTAACCGCAAAACCCCACCCAAGTCGCCCGGCTGGTTCACTGAAGAATTCAGTAATCGGTAATCGGTAATCGGTCATCAGTTTACGCTTAACAACCAGCAATAACTGATACCTGATAACTGATAACTGATTACCGATCTAGAACAGTGCGGAGCAGCCCGTTAACGCTGAAACAAGCGTCGGTGGCACAAACCAGGCCACCGAAAGCAAGGTGGTACCGCGTGAGAATTCAACCCCTCTCGTCCTTGTAACAGGATGAGAGGGGTTTTTTGTTGTGGAGATTTGCATATTGGAGATTGGAGACTGGAGATTAGAGATTGCCATCACGCCTAATCTCCAATCTCCAATCTCAAAGGATTTTTTATGAGCGAAATGCCCAAAGCCTACGACTTTACAAGCACCGAAGAGCGACTCTATCGCTGGTGGGAAGAAAACGGCTGGTTCAAGCCCGAAGCGCGGCCAGACGATGCCGATGCCTTTGTCATCTCCATTCCCCCGCCCAACGTCACTGGCGAGCTGCACATGGGCCACGCCATGTTTGTGGCGTTGGAAGATTTGATGATCCGGCGGGCGCGGATGCAGGGGAAGGCCGCGCTGTGGGTTCCCGGCACCGACCACGCTGGCATTGCTACCCAGCTTCAGGTGGAGCGGCTGCTGCGAAATGAAGGCAGCTCCCGCCAGGAGATTGGGCGCGAGGCGTTTATTGAGCGCACCTGGGAGTGGAAGCGCAAATATGGCGGCCACATCGTTAACCAACTGCGCCGCCTGGGGGCCTCGTGCGACTGGGAGCGGGAGCGGTTTACGCTGGATGAGGGGCTTTCCAAGGCGGTGCGGGAGGCGTTTGTGCGGCTGCACCGGATGGGGCTGATTTACCAGGCGGAATATTTGGTCAACTGGTCGCCGGGGCTGCAAACGGCCGTTTCTGACCTCGAAGTCGAATACAGCGAAGAACAAGGCTTTCTCTACCACTTCAAATACCCGCTCAAAGAGGGGGGCTATTTGCCCGTTGCCACCACGCGGCCGGAAACGATTTTGGGCGACACGGCGGTGGCCGTCCACCCGGATGATGAGCGGTACAGGGAGATGGTGGGAAAAACGGCCGTTGTTCCCATCCTCGGCCGCGAAATCCCCGTCATTGCCGACGAATACGTCTCCATGACCTTTGGCTCCGGCGCCCTCAAAGTCACCCCCGGTCACGACCCCAACGACTTTGAAATTGGGCAGCGTCACGGCCTCGCCATCATCAACATCATGAACAAAGACGCCACCATGAATGCCAACGCTGGCAGCTACGCCGGGCTGGATCGTTTCGATTGCCGCAAAAAGCTGTGGGCCGACATGGAAGCCGCCGACCTCACCCTTAAAACCGAACCCCACACCCTCAGCGTGCCGCGCAGCCAGCGTGGGGGCGAAGTTATCGAACCCCTCGTCAGCCGCCAATGGTTTGTCAACATCAAACCCGCCGCCGACATGGGGCTGGATGCCGTTCATCGCGGCCGCATCAAAATCATCCCCGACCGCTTTGTCAAAGTGTGGGACAACTGGCTAGAAAACATCCGCCCTTGGTGCATCAGCCGCCAGCTTTGGTGGGGCCACCGCATCCCCGTTTGGGAGTGTGCCGACTGCGCCCACCAAACCGTTAGCACCAGCGACCCCACCGCTTGCGAAAAATGCGGCAGTGCCAACATCGAGCAAGACCCCGACGTGCTGGACACCTGGTTCAGCAGCGGCCTCTGGCCCTTCTCCACCCTCGGCTGGCCCGAAGACACCCCCGATTTGCGCCGCTTCTACCCCACCGACGTGATGGAAACGGGTTACGACATTCTCTTCTTCTGGGTCGCCCGCATGGTCATGAGCGGCCTGCTCTTCACCAACGATATCCCCTTCCACACCATCTACCTGCACGGGCTGGTGCGCGACGAAAAGGGGCGCAAGATGAGCAAAACCATCGGCAACGTCACCGACCCGCTGGTTGTGATGGGGGAATATGGCACCGATGCCCTGCGCTTCACCCTGCTCACGGGCGGCACGCCGGGCAACGACCTCAATCTGTCGCTGGAGCGGGTTGCCAGCAACCGCAACTTCGCCAACAAAATCTGGAACGCGGCGCGGTTTATTGCCACCAGCCTGGTGCGTACTCCCGCCGACCCGCCGGAAACGATTAGCTACACCGCCGCCGACCAGTGGATTTTGACGCGGCTGGCCGAAGTGACCGAAAGCACCAATCGGCTAATGGACAACTACCTCTTTGGCGAAGCCGGCCGCCAAGTGTACGATTTTCTCTGGAATGAGTTTGCCGACTGGTACGTAGAGCTGTCCAAAGTGCAGCTACAGCAGGGGGTTGCCAGCGCCTGGACAACCCTGGCCGTGCTGCGCCAGGTGCTAGACGACTGCCTGCGGCTGCTCCACCCCTACATTCCCTACGTCACCGAAGAAACGTGGCAGCAGCTTAAAGCGGCGTTTGTTGCTTCCGGGCGCGGCATTGAACCCAGCGAAGGGTGGGCCGAGGCGCTCATTGTGGCCGACTGGCCGCAGGTGGGGCAACGTTACCCGCAGGCTACCGCCGACTTTGAACGGCTGCGCGAGCTGGTGCGGCAAATTCGCGCCGTGCGGTCGGAAAACGGGGTGGAACCGGGCAAATTTGTGACGGCGACGATTGCCGCTGGAGACAAGGCAGGCTTCTATGAGTCGCAGCGGTCGGTGCTGGCCTTTTTGGCGCGGCTGGACGAGGAGCAGCTTGTGATTGCGGCCGATGTTGCTGCCCCGGACAACGCCCTGACGATTGCCCTGGGTGACGTGGCGTGCTACCTGCCGCTGGCCGGGCTGGTGGATTTGGGCAAGGAGCGGGAGCGTCTGGACAAGGAGATTGCCAATTTGACGCAGCAAATTGAGCGGGTGAGCAAGCTGCTGACAAGCCCGTTCGCCCAAAAAGCACCGGAAGCGGTGGTGCAAAAGGAGCGCGAGAAGCTGGCGGCGCTGGAAGGGAGTCGGCAGGAGCTGGTGGAACGGCTGGCGGCGTTGAATTGAGCAATGTAGGACAAGTTTGCAAACTTGTCCTACGCTACCTTATGAAATATTTTGCTTATGGTTCAAACATGTCCACGGCGTATCTTCGTCGTTACTGCCCCAGTGCCACATTTTTGCTGCGGGCGGCTTTGCCCAATTTTCGGATTGAGTTTCGACGCTATTCGACCGATTTGCAAGGGGGGATAAGCACCATTCTGGAAGCACCGGGCGAGTTGGTGCAGGGGGTTGTGTACGAAATTCCCGAAGCGGAGATTTTGGCGTTGGATGAGCTGGAGGATGTGCCGCTGGGGCTGTACCGGCGGGACAGCTTTTTGGTGCTGGGGGAGGATGGGGCGTGGCACGCGGCGGCGTTGTACCGGGTTGTGACGCCGACGGGGCCATATGCGCCAGCGGCCAGCTATGTGGAGATGATGGTGACGGGGGCGATGGAGCATGGGTTGCCGGCCGATTATGTGGCGCGGCTGGTGGCGTTGCGGCAGGGAGCGGCGGGATGATTGAAACAACGCTTTGTTTTTTGCTGGCGGGGGAGCGGATTTTGCTGGGGATGAAGAAGCGGGGGTTGGGGGTTGGCAAGTGGAATGGGTTTGGCGGGAAGGTGGAGCGAGGGGAGGATGTGGTGCAAACGGCCGTTCGTGAACTCCACGAAGAAGCTGGCATCACCGTCGTCGCCGCCGATTTAACCCAAGTGGCTTGGTTGACCTTTCACATGCCCACATGGACGATGCTGGTGCATGTGTTTGTGGCGCGGCAGTGGCAGGGGGAACCCCGCGAAAGCGAAGAAATGGAGCCGCGCTGGTTTGACGTGGCTGCTATTCCCTATGCCCAAATGTGGGCCGATGATGCGTACTGGCTCCCCTGGTTGCTGCGTGAGCAGCCCGTCCGCGCCTGGTTTCGCTATGCTGAAGATAGTGAGACGCTGGCGGCGTGGGACGTGGAAGAAGTTGGTCAGGATTAAATAAGTTACGCAAGAAGTTCAACTTCTTCTGAGAAGTTCAACTTCTCAGAAGAAGTTGAACTTCTGAATTCCTAACTGTAACAACTCCCATTCCAGATTGGCGCGGGCCGGCCGTTCGAGGTGGGTGAACTGGTGGTAGAGGCGGGGGCGGGTGAGGAAGCGTTGCAAAACGGCCGTTCTTCCCTCCCTGTACGCTGTTTCTGGCACAAACCCGTACTCCTGCCGAATGGCGGCCGCATAATTCGCATAATCAGCCTGGTTTGCCCCTAAAATCGCCAAATCTGCATCCAGCAAAAGCTGCGCGTCGCTGTCGCCGGCGGCCGCTTGGTGGCTTTTGGTGGCAAGGATGAGCTGGGTGATGCGGCTGAGGGTTTCCGGCGGGAGAAAGGGGCGCAAAACGGCCGTTGCGTAGGCCGCGCTCTGCTCCTCATTATCACTGGCGCGGGGGTCATAAACGATGTCGTGGTACCAAACCGCCAGTTGCAATGCCGTCCAGTCGTTGACGCGAGCGGCAAAGGGGGCGAGCAGGGTTAGAACGTGCTGGATGTGGGGGAGGGTGTGGTAAAAACGGCCGTTTTCTCCATACCGCACCACCACATCCCGCCACAATGCTTCGGCCTGGTCAGCCGTTGCCCCCAGCGGTAAGAGCGTAGAGATTAGAGATTGGAGATTAGGTTGCCTGTCATCTCCAATCTCCAATCCCCAATCCCCATCTTTGTTTACGGACACAAATCCTCAGCCCCCAGGCTGGGGTTGCCGTACCCCATTTCGTTGGTCAATGGGCCAATGGGCTGTGCCAGGTCGTTGAGTTGGTTTTCAATGCTGTTGCACAAATTGTTTAGCCCGTCGGCTCCAGCCCATTCGCGCACCAGGCGGCCAGCCCCGTTGGTAACGGCCGTTCCCGGATACGAACGCTCCAGCCACGCCAGCCGACTAGCCGCCTTTCCTGCATCACCTTGAAGCTCATCAATCAAAATCAGCCGGAAGGCCGAGAACTGGGCGACGGCAGCATAGACCGCACCGACATCGCTCACGCCGGGCGGGGTAAGCAAATTGCCGTTGTTGATCGCTTCTTCATAGTAAAACACGGCATCGCCATAATTCCCGGCGGCCATTTGGCGGTTGCCTTCGTAGACGTAGTGGTGGCGGTAGTCGCTGGGGTCATAGAGGCGGTTTTGCAGGGAAACGGCCGTTCCGTCCCACTCCCACACCTCCGTATACATCTGCGTAATTCCCGCCCCGGCCGAGCCAAGTGCCCCGCCGTGAACCGCCATATCCACCAGCCCATCCAGCTCAAAGTCATTAAAACTAACATCAGAATAGCTAATATTAATCACATCAGCTTCTGCACCTTCCACCGTTGTCGGGTTGCTGATGATGTTGGCATAGCCACCCCGAATGGTGCTGATGACCCGATAGTTGCCATAACAAGTGCTGGCACCGCAAATGACCTGGTTTGTCACCAGCTCCGGCTTGCCGTCATTGGTTAAATCCAGAACCTCTTCAATTTGCGGCGCAACCTGTTCAAAATTATCTGTACTAACAGTGTCATAAGCCCGGTAGACAACGCCATCGCCGTTGACAACCCACAAATTGCCCAAACGCCCAGGGCCAACGATAGCTGCCGGATCTGGGTCTACCAGCGACACAATCCATTCATCGCGCAGGTCGCCATTCATATCCGCCCCGCGCCAATTGTCATACCCTTCCAGCCAGCCGCTGGCACGCAGCCCGGCACGCACCGCCGCCGGGTCAGCATGAATATTCCACGCATTGGCGATCCAGCTTTCCAACCCTGACCAATCGGCAGGCGCAGCCCCTAGCTCCGGGTCGGTAGCGGTGACGGCGATGGTGCAAATATAGCCACAGCCGCCGGGGCAATTGCCATCGGGACATTCCAGCGTTTCGCCCAGGGCGCACGCAGGCGGGGTACACATCGGTGCCACCTGCGTCAGGTCAAGTTGCCCACTGCCCGTTTCGCTGCCGGGAAACAGGGAGCAAGCGGTAGTTGCAAACAACAATAGCAGGGCGACGACCGAAAAACGTCTTGGATACAATTGATCAAACTTCATGACTTTCTCCGTTTTAGGGTCGAATATGGCCGTTGCCATAGCCGATCCATTTGTAAGTGGTGAGTTCCTCCAGCCCCATTGGGCCGCGAGCGTGCAGCTTTTGCGTACTAACCGCTACCTCTGCCCCCAGCCCAAACTGTCCGCCGTCGTTAAAGCGGGTGCTGGCGTTGACAAAGACGGCCGACGAGGTGACTTCGTTGACAAACTGGTTGGCGTGCTGCCAATTTTCGGTGATGATGGCGTCGCTGTGTTCCATGCTGTGGGTCTGGATGTGGTCAATCGCTTCATCCAGCCCCGACACTTCTTTGATGCCCAAAATGAGTGCCATCCATTCGGTGTCAAAATCATCGGGACCGGCCGGAACCACCGTGGCTCCGTGTCCATTTTGTGCCAAAACGTCGTAGGCGTGGCCGGTGGCGCGGAGTTCGACCTTGCTTTTTGCCAGCCGCTGCGCCAGCCGGGGCAGCAGTTTGTCGGTGACGCTGGGGTGGGTCAGCACGGTGTCGAGAGCGTTGCAGACGCTGGGACGCTGGATTTTGGCGTTTTCGATGATGTCTATCGCCTTGTCCAAATCGGCACTTTCGTCCACATAGACGTGGCAAATGCCGATGCCGCCGGTGATGACGGGGATGGTGGCTTCGTCGCGGCACAGGCGGTGCAGCCCGGCGCCGCCGCGTGGGATGAGCATATCAATGTATTGATCGAGTCGCATCATTTGGCGCACGAGTTCGCGGTCGGGGTTGGCGAGGTATTGAACGGCCGTTTGTGGCAACCCCACCCGCTCCAATGCCCCCTGGATCACCGTCGTCAGTGCCAAATTGGAGCGCAGCGTCTCCTTGCCGCCGCGCAAAATCACGGCGTTAGACGTTTTCAGCGTCAGCGTGGCAATGTCAATCGTCACATTGGGACGCGCTTCATAGATCACCCCCAGCACCCCAATTGGAATGCGGCGGCGGCTGAGGCGCATCCCGTTGGGCAGCATCCGGCTTTCAATTTCCGACCCCACCGGGTCAGGCAAGGTCGCCACCTTGCGGGCATCATTTGCCAACCCCTCAATCCGCTTCTCCGTCAGCAGCAGCCGATCCAGCAGCGCCTCGCTCAGGCCATTGGCGCGGCCGTCTGCAATATCGAGCGCGTTTTGCGCCAGCACTGTCCCCGCCTGCGCTTCCAGCTCATCGGCAATCACCCGCAGTGCCTCATTTTTCTGCCCCGTCGTCAGCTTCACCAGCTCCCGCGCCGCCGCCTTGGCGGCTTTGCCCATGGCGTTTAAATCACTCATCTTTCACTCCATTTGTCGGTAATCGGTAATCGGTAATCGGTAATCGGTAATCGGTAATCAGTAATCGGTAATCGGTAGCCTCACTGATAACTGATAACTGTTTACTGATTACTGATAACAATCATATCATCCCGATGCACTGCCACCGGCCCATACATATAGCCCAGGCGGTCGGCAATTTGGTCAGATTGGTGGCCTTTGATTTGATCCAGGTCGCTGCTGCCGTAGCGGCTGATGCCGCGTGCAATTTCGCTGCCGCTGGGGGTGACGATACAAACGGCATCGCCACGCTCGAAGTGGCCTTGGATTTCCTTGATACCGGCGGGGAGGAGAGAACGGCCGTTTTGCACCAACGCCCTTTCCGCCCCCGCATCCACCACAATCCGGCCGGCCGGTTTCGGGCCGGCAAAAATCCACTGCTTGCGGTTTTCCAGCGGCGTTTCCAGTGCCGGGAAGCGCGTGCCAAGCGGCTCCCCATTGGCCGCCCGCATAATCACATTGGGCGCACGTCCAGCGGCAATAATCACATCTGTTCCCGCCCGCCGCGCCGAATCGGCCGCCTGCAGTTTGGTACTCATCCCCCCCACGCCCAGCCCACTGACGCTGCCCCCCGCCAGCTTCCGCAGCGAATCATCAATTTGGTGGACTTCGGCAATCAGTTCTGCGTCAGGATTGCTGCGCGGGTCGGCGGTAAACAGCCCCGGCTGGTCGGTGAGAATGAGCAGCAGGTCGGCCCCAGCCAAAATGGAAACCAGGGCCGACAGATTATCATTGTCACCCACCTTGATTTCTTCGGTGGCAACGGCATCGTTTTCGTTGATCACCGGCACAATGCGCTGCTCCAGCAGCCCGTTGAGCATGTCGCGGGCGTTGAGGAAGCGGCGGCGATTTTCGACATCGGCGCGGGTAAGCAGCATTTGGCCGACGTGGATGTCGTAAATTTCAAAGAACCGCTCCCACATAAACATGAGGCGGCTTTGGCCGACGGCAGCAAACATTTGCTTGCTGGTGACGGTAGCGGGCCAGTTGGGGTAGTTTAGCCGTTCACGGCCGGCGGCAATGGCCCCGGAGGTGCAGATGATGATTTCTTTGCCAAGCCCGTGCAAAACGGCCGATTGCCGCACGAGTTCAACCATGTGGGGCTTATCAAAATGGGGTGTGCCGCCGGTGAGGACACTGGTGCCAAGTTTAACAACAATCCGTTGATACATCTGATGACGGGTTGATTGATGAATTGGGCAAATTCACCAAAGAACAAATCCTTTTTTCTGTGTTCCTGATAACCCCTAGTATAATGCAGCCGTTGTAGATACTCAATTTTCCCACTACAATTGGCATGGATTATTATGAGAATACGGGCAAAAGATAAACGGTTTTGCCTTTTATTGTTACATTACCATAAGCAAACAAGTAGCCGAGGATTCCAATCCTCGTTTTTTGGGTTTTTCAGGAATGCGTGAGGTCGCCCCAAATTGTAGTAGTGGCGAGGCACGCCTCGCCACTACAATTTGTTCTGTCAATCCCATAAGATCCCAAAGAACCAGCGAGGTTAAGAAACCTGGGCTACGATATGAGGAGACCTATCAAAGTGAAAACAGTAAAAGAGTTGCTGAAACACCTGTCGGGTGTGGTGACGGTTGACGGAAATGATGTGGCGGTGGCGGATGAAGGCGCGTTGCCGTATGTGATAGATGGGCTGGTGCAAACGGCCGTTTTTGGTGAAGGGTTAGTGCGTGACACAGCTCGCTGGCTCATTTGGGAAACCGCTCAGGCCGTAGGCGTGTACCCATCCTCCATTCATGAACTGTATATGGCAATTGGGCGGGGGGTTGTGGAAAAATCATTCACCGTCCCCGCCATCAATGTGCGCGTGATGAACTACAACACCTCCCGTGCCATTTTCCGCGCCGCCAACAAGCTGGATGTCGGTGCCATTTTGTTCGAGATTGCCCGTTCGGAAATGGTCTATACCGATCAACGGCCAGTCGAATATGTATCCTGCGTGCTGGCAGCGGCGCTCAAAGAGGGGTATCGTGGCCCCGTTTTTATTCAGGGCGACCATTTCCAGATTTCGGCGGCGCGTTATGCCAGCAATCCTGAAGCTGAGACGCAGGCCGTGAAGGACTTAATGATTGAGGCCGTTGATGCCGGGTTCTACAACATTGACATTGACACCTCGACGCTGGTGGATTTGAGCTATCCCACGTTGGATGAGCAGCAAAATGCCAACTACTCGCTTTGCGCCAGGCTGACCCAGTTTGCCCGCAGCATTGAGCCGGACGGGGTTACGCTGTCGCTGGGCGGCGAGATTGGCGAGGTTGGGCATAAGAACTCTACCGTTGAAGAACTGGATGCCTTTATGCAGGGGTATCGGCGGGAAGTGGGGGATGTGGCCGGGATTTCCAAGATTTCGGTGCAGACTGGCACCAGTCATGGGGGCGTGGTGCTGCCGGACGGGACGCTGGCGGACGTGAAGGTGGATTTTGAGACGCTGGGTGATCTGAGCCGGGTGGCGCGGGAGTCGTATGGCATGGGTGGGGCGGTGCAGCACGGCGCTTCAACGCTGCCGGCCAATGCGTTTGGCAAATTCCCGGAAGTGGGGACGGTGGAAATTCATCTGGCGACCAACTTTATGAACATTGTTTTTGACCTGTTGCCGGCCGACCTGCTGGAGCAGGCGTATGGGTATGTGCGGGCGGATTTGGCAAATGAGTGGAAGTCGAGCCAGACGGAAGAGCAGTTTATTTATTCGTCACGCAAGAAAGCTGTGGGACGGTTTAAGAAAGCGTGGTGGGGGATGGATGTGGAGAAGCAGCAAGAGATTGCCGATGCGCTGCAAGCCCAGTTTGAGTTTTTGTTTGACCAGCTAAACGTCAAGGAGACGCTGGCTGTGGTGCGGTCGTTGACGACGATGGTGCAGATTCACAAGGAACGGCCGTTAGCCGCCGTTGCCGAAGCGGAAGCTGAGGATGTAAGTGATTTGGACGACTGAGTTCGGTAATCGGTAATCAGTAATCAGTAATCGGTCGCCAGTCTTTCACTGATTACTGATTACCGTTTACTGATTACTGAAGCAAGCGGGGGAGATATGCAGCGACTTTTTGTATTACTTCTACTTTTAGCGGGGTGCAGTGGCGCGGCCGTGCCGCCCACGCCGACGATTACGCCAGAGCCGATTGTGCCGACGCGGACGCCGCTGGCAGAAACGGCCGTTTCTCCCACGCCCACCGTTGGGGCAGAAACGGCCGTTGTTCCCACCTCCAAACCCGTTTTCCAACCACAACCTTTAATTGGCGATGCCGCCCGCTTTGGCGTGCTGTCGGGCGAAGGCGAGGTTGTGCCGGCGCAGCAGGCCGGGCTGCCGTTTGGCCTGCTGCTCGATTGGGACATTTCGGCCACGCTGCCCAATGACCCCAGCTTTACCTTTTGGCAAATGCTGCGCCTGGGCGAGGAAGGGGTGAAAACGGATTGGGACGAGATTGCCGCCATTGCCAGGGCACACCCCGGTTCGGTGTGGGTGGTGGGCAACGAGCCGGATGTGAAGTGGCAGGATAATGTGACGGCCGTCCGCTATGCCGAGCTTTACCACGAAGCCTGGACGTTTATCAAGCAAATTGACCCCACGGCGCAGCTTGCCAGCGGCGGCATTTCCCAATCCACCCCCCTGCGCCGCGCCTATCTGGACGAGGTGCTGGCGGCATATGAAGCAAAATATGGCGGCTTGATGCCGGTGGATGTGTGGACGCTCCACGCCTTTACGCTGCGCGAGGAGCGCGACAGTTGGGGAGTGGACATTCCGCCGGGGATGGCCGATGACACGGGGGTGCTGTATGAGATTGAAGACCACGACGACCCGGCGATTTTTCAGCAAAACATTGTTGATTTTCGGGCGTGGATGGCGGCGCGGGGGTACCAGGAACGGCCGTTAGCCATTACCGAATACGGCATTTTGCTCCCTTCAGACTATGGCTTCCCCGATGAAGTGGTGGTGGCCTTTATGCAGCAGTCGTTTGACTTTTTGCTGGAGGCTCGCAATGACACGGGGCTGCCCGGCGATGACAACCGGCTGGTGCAGGCATGGTTTTGGTACATGGTCTATGATGACCAGCTTTACCCAACGGGCAATTTGTATGATCCGCAAACGGGGGAATTAACGGCCGTTGGGCAGGCATATGCGGCGTATGTAAACGGCCGTTTTCCCCCTTAATGATGTAAAGTGCCGGTCACTTCCGAAAGCGACCGGCACTTAAACTCCCATCCTCTTCCACCCAAACTGGTCACGATTTGGTCACGTTTATCATGTATCGTATGGACATGGTGGGCGGACGGGTTTATGCCCGCAGCCACCACGTCAGATGCGTTCTTGCCGGAAAATAAATGTTCAACAGATGTCTTGGCACGAAAGGACTGGTTATTTTCGTTGGCGATAAATAGTCAGCCGCAATAAGAAGAGGTGTTTATGTTTGCGTTGGATAGGATTAACGGCCGTTTGACACAAAAAGCAACGGGGAAGACGCTTGCCGTGCAGGGCAGCACTATTGTGTGGGGTGCTGCGGCCAACGATGCCAATCAGCTATGGCGGCACCAGGATGCCGGAGATGGATACTATTTCCTGTTTGCCGCAACGGGTCAGGTGCTTGACGGCAACGGTAGCCAAATTTACCTCCACCCTTTTAACGGGGGTGACTACCAGCGATGGCGTTATGAGGAGGCCGACGGTGGCTATTATAAATTGGTGCAAAAAGCAACCGGCAATGTGATAGACGGCAACGGCAGTGCGCTCTATATGCTTCCTTGGAACAATGGTGACTATCAGCGTTGGGCTTTGGCTGTTGCCCCACAGCTGGATCGCAGCAAAAAATACAACGAAGTCACCTTTGCCATGGCTCATGATTCACACACAGGAGCCAAATATTACAGTGATGATGATTCAGTGCCGGAAAATGTAGACCAGACGCAGCCAGTTAGCGGGCAACTGCGCGGTGGCATTCGGGTGGTGCGAATCAGCACCGGCATTTGGACGGATCACGGTGGGCCAGGGAAGGGAACAATTATTTTGCAGCATGGCGATCCCAACAAATTCTTTCGCCATTTGGGGAAGTTGTCCCCGCCCATCATCTTTGGCACGCTGACCGACTATTTAACCCAGGTGCGCGACTTCCTGAACGCACCGGAAAACCGAAACGAGGTTGTCACCATTTATGACGAAGGCGACTCAGACGGCAAGCTGGATGATTCCACCTTTGAAGCCGAGGTGGCTGCGGCGTATACGGCCGTTTTTGGCACAACCTATCTCCCTGCGGAATGGTCAGAGGACTTTGAGATGTCGAATGGGGTAACTGTGCCTCTCCAGTCACCCTATCTACAGCTAACAATCCACAACATCCTGAAGGTTGGAAAATTTCTGCCTGATGATCAGCTACAGCAACTGGCTACGTATCAGCAGCAGTACCAGGCTCTTGTGCAGGTGCTGGCTCAACATAGCAATCAACCAGCCGATTTTTACAACGGGCAGACCAAGGAGCAGCTTATCGGCATAGGTGCCGTGTTGGTCTATTTGCGGGCGTTGGGCATTCGGGATGATGCTGGCCTGCGTACCATGAGTGCCGATGACCAGCGCAATACCTTTATTGTGAGCCTTCAAGGGCGCACCGGGCTGCCAGTGCCTCATTTGCAGTCAATGGATAACCAGAGCCTTGCGTTACTGGCTGGCTATATGGCGGTGCAGCCAGGGGGCGGTGCTGATGGCAGTGGCGTTAAAGTTTATATTCCATCCTGGGATGGAAATGGCAATCTTGTTTGGCCGACTGTGCAGGAGATGGTTGATAAAAATCAGCGTTTGCTTGTCTTTAGAAAATCCGGTGCGCATGATGGCAACCGCCCCTGGATTTTGAAAGCGTTTGCCAATGAAAGCGGTGGAGCAAAGGATTTGATTGCCACAAATCCTTCCCAGTTTTATGGGCAGGATGATCGTCGGCCGGCGTGGTTGGTGGCAGGTGCTGGCACCTCGGCCTGGGTTCCCACAACCGAGGATACGGATGACGAGACCAAGCATACGATGTCGGGGCAGGGGCAGAAGGTGATAAACATTGAAACAAGCTGCGCCCAGCCGAGTGATTGGGATCAGTTCCGATCCAGGGGCGAGGATGCGATTAACCGGGGTTATGGCACGCTGGATGCCAGCAACTTGCTGCTTTTCCATCACTTTTTCTATGAAACGATCGATCAGGGTGTTCCGTTTGTCATGCGCGATGAGTCGGTGCGGGCGTTTAGCAAGTGGACGGTGGGGGATTTGCTGATTGAAGACACTTTGCGAGCCTGGGCAGCTAATAACCACAAACCTAATTTTATCGGGGTGGATTTTTACCAGGGGGTGAAAGGGGCAACGAGCTATTTGCTGCCGCTGGTGGATGCCATGAACCAGGCTGGGGTGAATGGCCCAACCGATGTGGTGGACAAGATGGGGGTGGTGCGGGTGCAGGATGCGGGTGGTCTGCAAATGCACTTGTCATACACCATTCAGCCGGATGCCACGAATGATGGTTGCTATTTGGTGGTGGAAGCGGGTGAGGTGCGTTTGGGTCAAACACCGCAAGCCTGGAAGCTGGTTTACAATGCGCCAGCACACGGGATTGCGCTGGTTAACCTGGCTACGGGGTTGAAACTGTCGGTGAGTGGCAATAACCAAAATGCGGCACCTGTGCCTTATGATGCCCATGCTGCGGCCGGAGATAATGCGTCGGGGTTTGAGCTGCTGTTTTTGCCTGACGGCGACAGATGGGTGATTCGCCGTTCACTGGATGATAGTGCAAACTTGACGGTGCGCGGGCGCAGTGACAATGTGCAGGCTGGGGATGTTGTGGGAACAGAAAGCTGGCATGATGGCACACCGGCGCAGAAGTGGGTGTTTGCCCAGGCGGTTGGGATGTAAGTACAAATTTGGTTGCTTGCGGCTGGCAGATGAATCTGGTGGTTGTAACGTTGTGACAGCAAACAGCCCCAACACATGTTGGGGCTGCCTAATTTCTCAGACGGTTAGAACTTTGGAGGAGCTGGGTGTGGAGTCCCAGGCTTTAACCATCAGAAGGAAATTATAGGGAGATTTTTATGTTACTTGACTATAGTAGAGAACGGCCGTTAAGGAGAGAAGTGACAAATAGCAGCTCTTTTGTATGATGAAAGTCACCAGGATTGACATACGGCCGTTTTCCAATTTGCTTCTTTCCCACGACTATGTTAGAAAACATCAGACGATTGCCGACTTACCTATACAGACGTTGCTCCAAGGCAGCGCCTGAGTTTGAATGCCGATTGAACGCCCCTTGTCCGTTGTTGACCAAGTAAATGCCCTGCTGCGGCAGCGTATTCGTGATCAACTGTACATGCCGGGGAGCCGGTTGCCATCTGAAAGTGAATTAGCGCAGGAATTGGGTGTGAGCCGGGCAACGGTGCGAACGGTGCTGGCAAAGCTGGCGGCCGAAGGCCTCATTTTACGCAAGCAGGGGGATGGAACGTTTGTTAACCAGCGGCTGCATGAGATTAACACCAGCCTGGGGGGAATGCTCGATTTTTCGCAGCTAATTAGCAGCAGTGGGTATGTGCCGAGCATTGAAACGCGGTCGGTGATGTGGCGGCAGCCAACCCGGATGGAGTTGGAGGCATTGGGGGTGGGGGAAGAAACGGCCGTTTTATCCCTCTCCCGCCTTTTTTTTGCTGATGGGCAACCCGTCATTCTGGCGCAAAACGCCATTCCTGCTCCCCTGTTTTTAGGAAAGCAAAACGAGTATGATGGCAGCCTGCCGATCCACACGTTTCTGCGCACCTATTGCGGGCAGGAAATTGCCTATGCCATTTACGACATTCAGGCTGTGCTGCCAGAGGCTGAAGTGGGTGCCATGCTGGCAAAGGCTAGCGAACAGCCGCTGCTCAAGTTGACGGTCACATTTTATAGTCGGGAAAATCGGCCGTTGGCCTGGGGGTTAAGCTATTATGATGATGCCCGGTTGCGGCTGCGGTTGGTTCAGGCGTGGTGAAGAAAACAAGGCGCAGATTTTCCTGATTCAGTTGAATCAGGAAAATCTGCGCCCTGTTTTTCAAGTAATTGTTTGCTGAACAGATTAGGGTTGTTCGGGAACCAGCCCGTTCCAGTAGTAGTTACCGTTCCAATAATGGTTGCCATTCCAATAGTCGGTGCCATTCCAGTAAAAACCACTGTCGGTGAAGTAACTGCCGTTCCAGTAAAAGCCGCCGTTCCAGTAGAAGCCGCCGTTCCAGTAGAACCCACCGTTCCAATAAAAGCCACCGTTCCAGTAGAACCCACCGTTCCAGTAAAAGCCGCCGTCCCAGAAGTAATCTTGCCCGGCTGGCAGCGGGTTGCGGTTTTGGTCTACCAGGCGGTAGCCGCCAAGCTGTTGGTCGTAAATGACGCGGCCAACGTATTGTCCGCCGGGGGTCATGCCCATGTTGGCTTCGCCGGTATAGTTGCTCCACACGGCATTGGGTGCCCACACGCGCCCTGCACCTTGTTGGAAGATGCTGTAGGCGAGGGTGCCATTGGGATTAACGGCCGTTTGCGCCCCTGCCATCAACCGCTGTTTCACCTGGTTCGGGTTCAGATTCGGGTTTTGTTGTAACATCAGCGCCACCACGCCCGAAGTAACGGCCGTTGCCGCTGAAGTACCCGACCCCTGATAATACCCATTCCCCTTTGCCAACTCTGGATGTGTTTGTGCATAGGTCGTGTTGCTGGCAACCTTCATCAAAATGTGGGCACCCGGTGCAATCACATCTGGCTTGATAAAGCCTGCTTCCGTGGGGCCAGCCGCGCTAAACGGCGGAATATAATCATCGCTGCTATCATTGGGCGTATAGTTGTCGGTAAACGCCCCCACTGTGATGACAAACGGATCATTACCGGGTGTCGTAATGGAACCAGCTTCTGGCCCCGTGTTGCCGGCTGCGGCCACAACTACAATCCCCGCATCCCACAGGGCTTCAACTGCCTGGTTAAGTGGGTTGTTCCAGTATGGTCCTGTTACTGGCCCCATCAGCGACAAATTCACCACGCGAATGTTGTATAGGTTCTTGTTGTTTAGAATCCAGTTCAGGCCGGCCACAACCTGTGAATAGCTGCCCTTCCCTTCACCATCCAGCACGCGCACGCTGATAATGTTGGCACCAGGGGCAATGCTAACTTTTTTGCCCGACACCGTGCCAGCATTGCTGATGATTCCGGCCATGAAAGTGCCATGACCATGATCGTCGGTTGTGGAGTTGTTGACTGTGGTATAGGTGGCCAGGACTGATTTGCCTAAATTGCTCGTGTTGACGCCGCTATCTACAACGGCCACGGTAACGCCGCTGCCGGTAATGCCGCTGCTGTGGATTGTGTCCGCACCAATCACTTTCAGATAGTCATAGGCTGCTGGTGTTGGCATACCCGCAGCGTTGTCAACGACCGGGGTATTCATGTCGGTCTGAATTTCTGAGGCCGACAGGGCGCGGCTGTAAATCCGCACGTCGTCAATTTGGCCGGAGAAATAGGTGCCGACAGGGTTGACACCAATGCGAACGGGGTCATTGTTGGTGGCGAGCTTGCCTGTTTCATATTTGCTGGTAACGGCCGTTCCGTTCACATAAATCGTCACAGAATTCGCCGCATCATTATAAACCGCTGCAATATGAACCCACTGCCCCGCCGACAGATTCACCCCATTGGTAATTGTTTCACGCCAACCGCCGTTGTAGAAGCCAAAATCAATTTCGTCGCCAATGATGGTTAGCCCATAATTAACCGGGTAGCTATATTCTTCCTTGTGGACAATAGGCTGCCACTGGCCGCTGGCAATCGTTGCCGGCCGCACCCAGGCCTCCACCGTCATTTCGCTTGTCATATCAAGGCTGTTGTTCTCATCCGGCACTGTGATGTAATCATCCACACCGTCAAAGGTGACAGCTTTGCCAGAATGCCCGCTGTTTGTCCACGTTGCCCCAACCTGTAGCCCGGTGTTGGCATTACCCGACGCATCATGCACCTGGATGCCCCCGTTTTCCTCAAACCCATAGGCCAGCTTTAGCCCTGTTGACGACGTTTCGGGCAGGGTTAGCTGCCACTGCTGGTTTGTGTTGCCGGTGCAACTGTAAATAATCAAGTTGGTGCCATCATTATTTGTGCCGGCAGGAAGGTCAAGGCATTTGCCGCTGTTGACGTTGGCAAGCTGGTAGCCACTGCCGCTGGGCGTTATTTGCCATTGTTGGCTGTTGCTGCCGGTGCAGGTCATTTGCACAATTTCGGCACCGCTTGCCGTGGAACCACTGGCAACATCCATACATTTGCCGCTGTGGACGGCTTGAATTTGGTAGGCACCGCTGCTGGGGGTTAATGTCCATGATTGGTTGGCGTTGCCTATGCAAGGCCACTGCAAGACGTTAGACCAATCGGTTAATGAACCTCCGCTTACGTCGGCACATTTGCCGGTGTGGATGGATGTGATGGTTGTGCTGCCGTTGCCATTGTTGCTGCCGTTGCTGCCGGGCGTGGTGTATTCAATTTTTACATCGTCAAAAAATACCATGTCGCCATCGGCCATGGTGCCAGCGGGGGAGCGAAAACGAACGGCCGTTTGTCCGGTAGCATAGGCCGAAATATCAAAGCTGGCACTGTAATAGGTTGAGTCGCTGCCTGCCCCCTGATAACGCACCAGTTCCGTCCAGCTAGAACCGCCGTTAGCTGAAACGTCAACAGCCACATACTCGCTTGAGCTGTCTAGCGAGTAGCGGCTATACAGGAAACTCAAAGTGGCATTGGTTGCCCCTGACAAATTAACCTGCCGCTCAATACTGTTGCTATCATCCCGCACCCGCAAGCTGTTGCGCCCCAAATCAACCACAACCATGATGTCGTCCGAAGCCAGGCTTTGTTCAAATTCCCCGGTTTCAACCCAGGAACCGTTCCAGTTAGCCGTCCCGTCATTGTTGTTCAGGCCGGCCGTTTCAAACAGCTCAAGCACATAGCTGCTGGTGCCTTGCGCCGACATGGTTGTTGGCCCCTGGTTTAGCTCCGTTTGGCAATGGGAGAAGGGTTTGTTACGTGCCGTGGTGTCCACCTGGGCGCATAGACCTTGCTGCACCCCGCCGCGATCAACCTGAATGGGGGTTGGCTGTGTTGGTTGGCTCTGAACGGCCGTTGATTCCACCATCCCGTCCAGGGCAATATAACGGACACCTGAATGCTTTGCCAGCAGCCAAATGGCATCGCCGGGTATTGTTGCCGCCACGCTGTCAATAATCGGCAAATCCTGTGTGACCCTGCCGCCTAACTGTGCAATCACAGCGTCTAGCTGGACATTTACACTGGTTTTGCGAATGATCACATCCACTGTCTGGCTGCTATGGTGTTGCAAAACGGTTTGGATCTGCAAGTCCACCTTTGCTACAGCTTCACTACCCAAGGTCGGTTCGGCTGCATAAATGGTGCTGCGTAGGGAAACGGCCGTTAAAAGAATCAGTACAAGGATAGATTGTCGCAACAGTTTGGTCATACCGTTTGTCTCCTCAAAAATGAAAGCTCCCAATAAAAGTACTTTAGTCATAGCCATTTAGTACTATATATATTGGTATCATACCGCTAGAGCATTACAAGCCACATTACAACTGCTGGAGAGACAGGACTCCTGCCAACCCGGCAACGCAAAAGCCCTACTATGAATGTAACAGGGCTTTCTTAAAAGAGTTCAACATGGGCCATTGCCCGCCACGAAGAATAAAATAGGACGCTGCTTTGTCTGATCAGGTAAATCAGGCAAAGCAGCGTCCTATTTTATAGGAGACGAGTAATGAGGGGGCATTCTGCTTTTTACCCAAAAGAAAAAGACCGACTTTCGCCGGTCTCCTCTTCTATCACTGCTGGGGTAATGGTGTGGCTGCGATGTAGCAACAATGTGGCAACAATGCGGCTGCAATGCGCTATGACGTTAACTGTGATGCGTTTTACGGTGCGGCTCCAATGCTTCGACGTTGTTGTTTGCCGTGATGGCTATAATGAGCAGTGGTCACTTTGGCTATCTTGTATGTTTCTGTGCAGTGACATTGAAAGAATAGCAACAGAAAATCACAACTGGCCTTACTGTAATGCGTTTTTTAACAGTACCAAGGTACTGTATAGATAACGGTAACAACAATAATTTTCTTCTCTTTCAAACATTTTTCCTCCTCCTTAAAAAGCCGCCTAACTCAGGCGGCTTTTTTGTCTGTCTTCACCCTCTAACCATGTTATAATAACCACACTTATTGTTTAACTCAGGTTGAAGTATGGAAGTGCAAGAATATGTAGGTGCCATTGACGCTGGACTACCACAGTTGCCGGCCGTTCGGCCAGGTGGGAGCGTCTTAATGATGGCGGGCTTACCGGGAAGCGGCAAATCTTCGGTTGCCTACAGCCTGTGCACCTTGACAGAATGCGTCGTGGTCAGCACCGATGCTGTGCGTCAGCGGATGAGCAAGCATCCTGGCTACACCTTAAGCGCTATGTCACTGGTTTATGAAGTATGCTACGCCATTATCCGACGGCGGCTGCACCAGGGACAGCGCGTTGTGTTTGATGCCTCCAACTATTTAGCCGCTCGCCGCCAAAGATTATGCAGCATTGCGGCCGAAACCAATGCCCCGGTTGCCGTTTGCTATGTGCAGGCATCACAAGAAGTGGTCGAGGCGCGGCTACGACAGCGAATTAATGGGGTGCGGGGTCAAGGGGATATATCAGAAGCAGATTGGTCTGTTTATATGTGGATGCTGGCAAAACAAGAGCCGCTCCAGCGCGAGCATTTTTTGGCCGATACCACCTCCACACCAGCCGCTATCCTCGCCAAAGCCCTCCATCATTACTGGAAGCAAATCGAAACCACTGCCTCTTTCACATCCGGCTATGCTGATTTGCAACCTACGTACTGGGCAGATAGTACGCATTTTGACGATTGAGCCGGTTGCAGAGTTTACCCCTGTTGAAACAAAAGCAGCGTCATGCTTGCCTGGTCAGCCTGTGATGGCAATGCTGCCAAAGCCGCTCGCTGGCTGTCATCCAAATGGCGGGCATTGGGCGACATCAGCACCAAATCGGTCAGGGTGGTGTTGGTTAAGGCCAGCGTAAATGCCACCGTTTCCCGGTGTGCCAGCCGCAGCCACGGTGCAAAGTGTGCCACCACTTTGGCTTCCTTGTCGGCTTCAACCGTGAGCAGCCCCAGTTGCTTGCGCACCGTAGCCAGATGATTGTCTTGGGGAATGACAACCAGCAGCCAGCCACCGGGTACCAGGAGTTGGGCAAAGCCGGCCGGTTGACGCGGAGCGAAAATATTGAGCAGCAAGTTAACGCCGGTGGCAGCCAGGGGCAACGGCCGTTTTACATCTGCCACCACAAACTGCACCCCCTGGTATCGCCGCGCCGCCAGCCGCACCGCCTCTTTTGCCACATCCACCCCCGCAAAACAGCCGCCAGACGGCCAGCGTTCAGCCAGCCCACCCACATAATATCCTTCACCACACCCCAACTCAACCACGACTGGTTCGCTAACACTGCCCACGCACTGCTGCACCACCGTTTGCAGCCGCGCCCGCAGCGGTTCATACAGCCCGCTCTCTAAAAAACGCCGCCGTGCCTGTACCATGTCGGCACTATCGCCCAAAAATTTCGGCCGTTTGCCGCCTCCCGGCAGCAGATGCAAATACCCTTCGCGGGCAAAATCAAAGGTGTGGTTTTGTGGGCAGCGGACAGTGCCACCGCTTTGGTGCAACGGCTGGCGACAAATGGGGCAAATAAACGGCCGTAAACAACGCTCGGTCATCATCTGTAGCAAGTATACTGCTAACGGCCATAAACTGACCTGTTGCTTGTCGGACGAGTAACAGGTAACAAGTCTTGTTTTCTGACAAGACTTGCCACTTGCAACCTGCCACTTGCCACTTCTTTAGCAGGATATTTTGCAATCTTACCAATATTACGTAAACTTCACACATGGACAAAATTGATTTTCGCTCCGATACTGTAAGCTGGCCGACTCCGCGCATGAAGGAGGCTATGGCGACTGCCCCGATTGGGGATGATGTGTATGGGGAAGACCCAACGGTCAATGAATTGGAACGGTTGGCGGCCGCCAAGGTGGGCAAGGAAGCGGCCGTTTTTGTTACCAGCGGCACCCAGGGCAACCTGCTTGGTGTTCTGAGCCATGCCCAACGGGGGGATGAAGTCATTCTGGGGCGAGATTCGCACATTGCGCTGGCGGAAGCGGGCGGTGTGTCGGTGCTGGGGGGCGTGGCAATGCGCCAACTGGCAACGGATCAATATGGTAAGATGGATTTGGCGGAGGTGGAAACGGCCGTTCGTGCCAACGACCCCCACTATCCCATCTCCCGCCTCATTGCCGTCGAAAACAGCTACGGCACCAAATTTGGCTACCCCATCTCCCCCGACTACTACGCCAACATCCGCGCCATCGCCCAGCGCCACAACATGTCGGTTCACATGGACGGCGCTCGGTTGTTTAATTCGGCCGTTGCCCAAAACATAGACGCCCGCGAAATTACCCAGCACGTAGACAGCGTCACCTTTTGCCTCAGCAAAGGATTGTCCGCCCCCGTTGGCTCTGTGTTGTGTGGCTCTGCCGACCTCATTCAACGCGCCCGTCGTTTACGCAAACTCGTCGGTGGCTCCATGCGCCAGGCTGGCGTTGTTGCCGCCGCTGGCGTCGTCGCCCTTCACGAAATGATTGAGCGACTGGCCGACGACCACGACAATGCCCGCACCCTGGCTGAAGGATTAGCCACCATTCCCGGCATTGACATTGATGTTGACATGGTGCGCACCAACATTGTCTTTTTTGATTTGGCCGCCGATGCCAAAGTCAGCAGCGAAGAACTCGTTGCCAGGCTGCAGGAAAAGGCCAACATCTGGGTAGGCGGTGGTTATGGCAGACGATTCCGCGCCGTAACCCATTACTGGATTACCCCTGCCGATGTTGACCTTTTCCTAAACACCGTGCGCCAAATTTTGTAAGTTCTGTTAGGTTGTATGTAGCACGTTGCAAGTTGCTTTCAACCTGCAACCTGTAACCTGCAACACGATTCGAGGCAGTTATGACCAGTTTGGTTGGTCAAACCATCAATAACCGCTATCGGCTGGAAGCATTACTGGGTGACGGCGGTATGGGTACCGTCTATCGCGCTGCCGATCTCAACCTCAACCGCCAGATTGCCATCAAGCTGATGCACGCCCATTATGCCCGACAGGCCGAGTTTCGGGCGCGGCTGGTGCAGGAAGCCCAGACAACGGCCAAACTCGACCATCCCTCCATCGTCAAAATTTTTGACTTTGGCGACTCCGACGCCGGGCTGTTTATTGCGATGGAGTATGTGGACGGCGGCAGCTTGCGCGACCATTTGCGGCGGCTCCAGCGAATACAAAAATATTTACCGCTCACCCAAAGCCTGCAAATTGGCATCCAGATTGCCGAGGCCTTGGATTACGCCCATCGTCAGGGCATCATTCACCGCGATGTCAAGCCAGGCAACATCATTTTGAAGCGGCTTAACCAGGTGGAGGAGAGTAACAACGCCCCCTTCCGCGCCCTGCTCACCGATTTTGGGCTGGTGAAACTGCAAGGGGCGGGTGGTATGACCGAAAGCGGAGCCACGCTGGGTACGCCCACCTATATGTCGCCAGAGCAGTGTGAAGGCGGGGCGCTGGATGGACGCACCGATCTGTATTCGTTGGGGATTGTGCTTTACGAGCTGTTTACCAACAAGCTGCCCTTTACCTTCAAATCGCTGTCCGAAGCACTGCAAGCGCACATTCGTGGAGCCATGCCCCCCTTTGTCAGCGAAGTGCGTCCCGATATTCCGCTGCTAATTGACAACTTGCTGGCAAAAACCTTAGCCAAAGACCCAGTTGACCGCTTTGCCAACGGGGCAGAGCTGGCGGCGGCACTGCGAAGCGCCCAGCTTTCGCTGGATAGCACCTCGACGCAGGTTGTAACGCCGGAAGAAGTTAGCATTTTAGAGCGCGTGCCAGAGCCGCCCCCCGGTTTTACGCTGCACGTCAACACGCCAGGGCATGATACTGGTGTTGTGCCGTTAACCCGTTCGGTGATTTCGCTGGGGCGGCGGGTGGAAAATGATATTGTGCTGCCGGCCGAAGGGGTTTCGCGTCAACATGCCCGTTTACAAGCCACCTCGTTGGGGTGGGAAATTGTTGACCTGAACAGTATCAACGGTACCTTTGTGGATGAGCGGCGGCTGCTGCCAGACCATCCAACCCCCATTTTGCCCGGTTCGATCATACGGGTGGGGCCATATGAGCTGCTGCTGCAAGGGCCGGAAATGCCGGTGACGGCGGCCTCTGAGCCGCACGACCATACGGTGCTGCGCCGCCCGGTGACGCCGGGTGTGGGGCAAACCCAGCCGCCGCCATCGCAACCGCCGGTGGCTGTAGAACCCGTTGCTGACCCGCTGGCGATGTTTTTGACGCGGGAGCAGATCGCCGTTGATCCGGGGCAGCGGGTGGATATGACGGTGGAAGTGCTGAACCGGGGCAATACCGATGACCGGGTGGGGCTGCGGGTGCAGGGCATCCCTGGCTCGTGGGTGACAATGCCCGATGGCTTTGTCTCGGTGCCTGCGGGGCAAACGGTGTCGCTGACGCTATCTTTCCGGCCGCCGCGCCATCCCACTACGCCTACCGGGCGGCAGCGTTTTCGCATTGAGCTGGTGTCCCAGCGTCACCCTGACTTGCGGGTGGCGGAAAATGCCTTTTTGCTGCTGGGGACGTATGTGGCGTTTGAGGCCAGCCTGGATGGGGAACAGTTGCGTGTGCCGGGAACGGCCGTTGTGCGCGTGCAAAACACCGGCAACGCCCCCGCCAATTTCAGCGTCGTGGCGCGTGATCGGCAGGGTGCGCTGCAATTCCGGGGTGAAACCGGGCGCATCGGCATCAATCCGGGGCAAATTGCCCACGTGGAGCTGGCCGTTGAGCCGCGCAGCCAGCGTGTATTTGGTGGCGGCGGCGTTTATCCATTTGAAGTTGAGGTGGTATCGCGGGCCGGCGGTCGGCAAACGCTCACGGGTGAGGCCCAGGCTGGTTCCATTATTCCCAGTTGGGCGATGTATGGCCTCATCTTTCTGCTGACGTTTGCCTGTGTGCTGGCGATGATTGCCATGATTACCAACCAGGGGCGGCTGTTTGGTGGTTCTTCACCCACGCCGGTAGCCGGGTTTGAGGCGCAGGCGACACAAACGGCCGTTGCTGCCCAAACGCTGGTGGCGGCGACGAGTATTGCGGAAACGGCCGTTGTCATTGGCGATGCCGACGACGACGGGCTGACCGATGCCCAGGAAGCCCAGATTGGCACCGACCCCAATAACCCCGATACCGACGGTGACGGGCTGAAAGACGGCGACGAGGCGTTTATTTACGGCAGCGACCCCAACAAGCGCGACACCGATGGCGACATCTTGCCCGATGGCGATGAGGTTAACCAGTACAAGACCAACCCGGCCAAGGCCGATACCGATGGCGATGGCGTGCCAGATGGCACCGAGCTGACGCAGGGTACCGACCCGCTGGTGGCCGATCAAACGCCAACGTTTACCCCCACATCGGGTACACCAACCGAGACGGCAACGGCGACGGCGACGCTGCCCCCCAGCGTGACGCCAACGATTACCAACACGCCGACGGTTACACCGACCCCCACGGCCACGGGAACGGCGACGCCAACCCCAACGGCCACGGCGACGGGAACAGCGACGCTGACCCCCACGGCAACGGTACCGCCGCCGACAGCCACAAATACGGCCGTTCCCAACTCCAACGCCGCCTGTATTGGGCAAGGCCAGGTGGCTCCCGTCATAGACGGCACGTTTAGCGTTGCCGAATGGCCGGGTCAGGCACTCATCCAGTTCCAAACCGAGAACAACCCGGCGCGGCTGGTGCAAATTTACTACCGGCGTGATCCTAGCAAGATGTATTGGGCCTTCCTCATCAACGACGACACCGCCGACCCTGAAGATTCGCTGCGGATTTACTTTGATGCCACCAACAACGGTGGCGACCCCGATTCAGCCGACCGCTTCTTCCAGGTTGGGCGTGATGGTTCGGTGCAGGTACGCAACGGCATTAGCAGCAACTCTGATGGGCAAAACTGGACACCTGTTAACCCCAGCGGCCACTGGACAGCCACGTTTGGCAACAGCGGCAGTCAATGGGTTGTGGAGTTGGAAGTGGATGTAGTGGCCGAAATGGGCGGCATCAGCAACCCGTTTGGCCTCATGTTGCAGGTGCTATATGCTGGCACCAACGGTGGCAACGCCGATTTTGTGAGTTGGCCGAATAATGACGCCAATTCTAACAACGCCAACACCTGGCAAGACGTGGCCGATGCGATTTGCCCCTAGACCAACCTGACACAAAAGGATAGAGTAAAACCTCCCGCTGGTACCAACCGGCGGGAGGTTTCTTTTTGCAACTATGAAACTGCTGAACCAAACATTGGCGAGTGATCTAACCCCGCAAGCGCGGCAGCGTGGGCTGACAGTGGCGCTAGTCACGTGGTTTCTCATGAACGCAGGCTTTTTCCTGATTATTCCCCTGCTGTCGGTACATTATGTGGATGATTTAGGCTGGGCAGCGGCATTTATTGGGGTGGTGCTGGCCGTGCGGCAATTTTTGCAGCAGGGCCTGACGCTGTTTGGCGGGGCATTGGCAGACCGCGTTGGCGCGAAGGGGCTGATTGCCCTGGGAACGCTGGTGCGCACGGTTAGCTTTGTGCTGATGGGATTCGCCAAAACGCCGGCCATGCTCTTTTGGGGCGGCGTTTTGGCAGCCCTGGGTGGCGCGTTGTTTGAGGCACCCTTAAAAGCATCGGTGGCAGCCCTGGCTCCGGCGGCGCAGTTGGGGCAGCTTTATGCGCGGGTGGGGGTGTTGCAAAATCTGGCGCGGACAGTTGGTCCGATTATTGGCGGGGTGCTAATTTTATATGATTTTGCCTGGGTGGGGGCAGCGGCGGCGGGTTTTTTCCTGGGGGCATTTGTGTTGGTGCTTGTCTGGATGCCGGCCGTTCAGGTTTCCAACGAAAAACAGCCGATGTCACAGGGGTTGAATTTAGCGTTTCATGATCGGCCGTTTTTGCTCTATACCGCTCTCATGATGGGCTTTTGGTTTATGTGGACCCAGCTTTCCATTGCCATGCCGCTGGAAGTGAAGGCGTTGACGGGCAGCGACAGTAGCGTGGGGGTGCTGTTTACGGTCAATGCCGTCATTGCCATTGTGCTACAGGTGCCGCTGCTGCGGCTGGCGCAGCGTTTCTTGCGGCCGATGCCAATGATTATTGTGGGCATTGTGTCTATGGCTTTTTCGCTGGGTCTGGTTGCGCTTGTAGAGACGGTGTGGCAGTTGTATGTGTCGGTCTTTTTCTTTGCTGCCGGCATTGTGTTGGTGATGCCTAATGCGGAGACGATTGCTGCCAGTTTGGCTAACCCGACAGCGCGTGGGGCGTATTTTGGCGTCAATTCGCTGGCGTTGGCGGTTGGTGGAGGGATCGGTCACATTGCGGGCGGGGCATTGGTGGATTATGCGTTGGTGCATGGGGTGCATATGCTGCCGTGGGTGACGTTTGGGTTGGTGGGGATGTTAACGGCCGTTTCTATGCTCCACTTCTACCGCCATAACCGCACCCGCATGACACCGGGGTTGGTATTGGCCGTGGCTGATTGAAGCAACCGGTAAACGGTAATCAGTGTTCAGTACCGATTACTGATTACCGTTTACTGATTACCGAATAAATATCCCCGGAACCACTATCAATAGAGAGCAGCCGTTGTTTGATCTCAGCCGGGGAGAGCCAAACGGCCGTTTGCCAGCGGTGCTGTTCCCCCTCCGACCAGTTAAATTCGTAGTTGCCAAGCTCAGCTAGTCGGTCAATGCAGGCTAGGGCCAGCGGCATGGTGGCGGCCACATATTCAAACGAGAGCGCGGGCAGCGGCTGCGACAGGCCGCGCAGCACTTCCAGTTCATACCCCTCCACGTCAATTTTGCAAAAAGCAGGCACGCCAAACTCGGCAATGAGCGCGTCGAGGGTGGTGACGAGGACGGTGATTTGCTGGTTCCATTGGACGTGGGCAAAGGTGGGGTCTTGGGAAACGGCCGTTATCCACGCCGCCGACAGCGAAGTCACCGTAGGGGTTCGCTCGCTTACGTAAAGCGTCGCCTCCCCTGGTTCTGCCCCAATTGCCTGCTCAACAAGGGTGATAGTGGAAAAACGGCCGTAACTTTGCCGCAGCAGCCGCATCAACTGCGGCTGTGGTTCCACCCCGACAATGCACCCCCCCAGCTTGTGCCACAGCCGCATCCGGTTGCCCACATGCGCCCCAATGTCAAAACACAGGTCGCCAGGCCGAATAAACTGCCCATAAAAACGAAGCAGCCGCCGCGTGCGCCACGGCGTGGCGTAATACATCAACAGGGAGCGGGTGATGCCGAGGGCAGTTGCAAGACGGTTCATAAGCTGTGGGGAGTGGGGAGTAGGGCGTTATACCCCACTCCCTACGCTCCACTCCCTACTCATACGCCAGCACCTCACGGATGGTGAGGCGAGAGGCACCACGGGCGGGGAGGAAGCTGGCAACAAGCGCCAGCAGGAGGATGATGAGCAGCCAGAAACCGGCACCGGTGGTAGCAAAAACAAAGCTGGGAGCGGCTTGTAGCAGCAAATTGCCTACGGTGTCGGTCAGGATGCGGCTGGTGGGAATGGCGATAAGACCGCCGATGAGCCAGCTAATCAGCCCGATGATCACCCCTTCCAGCAGCACAATTCGCAGTACCGCCCCATCAGACGCGCCAATGGCTCGCATGACCCCGATTTCGCGGGTGCGCTCCAGCACGTTGATGCTCATTGTACCCATCAGCCCCAACCCGCCGACCACGCCCAACAGCACGGCCATTGCCAGCAAAAAGGCGATGATGACGTTGAAGATGGTGCTGATGATGGTGCGAACCTGGGAGATGGTTTGCACCACTTCCACGCGGAAGCCGCCGTCGCGGTAGGCATCTTCCAGCACGGGAGCCAGGCGACCCTGGGCGGCGGCACTGCGGTCGGTCAGCCGGATCAGGGAGATTTGGGCGCGGTCCACCTGTTTGGTGATGCGCCCAAAATAGTCGAAGTTGACAAAGGCGTTGGGGCCGGTCAGCACGCCGCGCACCAGCCCGACGACGACAAAGGTTTGGTTTTTACCGTTAATTTCCAGCACGATGGGGGTGCCAACGGTGATGTCGTCTTCGTTTCGCAGTGCGTCGGTGTTGAGGATAACGGCATTGGTGTCGTCGGGGCGCAGCCAACGGCCGTTTATCAGCGTCGGGTTCAGCATTTCAGAATCGGCCGTTGGGGCATAGAGAATCACCGTGTCACTTTCCGAGCCATCCGGCCGAATGCGGCGCGTGCTGGCAAACCCCCACGTCTCCACCGTTTCCACATCGGGAATGGTTGTCAAAGCCCGTTGAATGCGGTCAGTGCGGTACGGCCGGCTAAACTGCACCTGAACATCATAATCAAAATACGTCAGTGCATCATCCAGCGTTTGCAGCAGCGACGCCCGCACGCTGAGAATGCTGATAAAAATGGCACTTGCCAGCGACAGCGTGACCAGCGTCAAAATCAGCCGCCCCTTGCGTCGGAACGTATTCCGCAGCGAAATTTGCGCCGGCCGCTGCATCGGAATCACCTGCCGCAGCCCCAGCACAAATTTATCCACCAGCCCGGAGCCAAACTGCCCCTTGCCTAGCCCCTGCTCCGTGCTGACAGCTTCACGCACGGTCACATTGACACCGCGCACAATGGGGAAAATGGCGGCGACCAGCGGCACCGTCAGCCCAATGGCAGCTTGCACCAACACCACGGTGGGGTCAAGGGCAAAACCGCCCACATCAAAATTGAGCAGCGTGGCAAACAAATTTGCCAAAGCCGTAGCACCTATTGCTCCCAGCGGCACCGCTATTAGCACCGCCATTAGCCCAAAAATGAGAACCAGCACAAAATACATGCTGCCAATTTGCCCTGTTCGCGCCCCAACAGCCTTCATAATACCAATTTGCCGCACCTGCTGCGCCAGAATGGCGGACAAAATGTTGATGATGAGAAAGCTGCTTAGGCCCAGTGCCAAAAAGCCGACGGCACCCAGTACGTATGAAAAAGCGTTGAGGAAGTTTTGCGCCGGGTGTTCGCCGGGGGACAACACAAGCGTAAAAATGACTTGCACCCCGCTGCGTTCCAGCCGGTTTTCAATGAGCTTGCCAACGGCTTGCACATGTTCGGCATCCAGCTTGTTGTCTTTCACCACATACAGCACCTGGTTGTAATCACGCGGTTCGCCCAGCCATTCCAGGGTGTCGTAGGTGATGTAGCCATAGCCGGTGCCGGCGATAAAGGCGGGAAGCTGGCTCAGGTCATGGACGGTGCCGGAGATGGCAACTTCGCGCTGCCGGCCGTCAGGCGGTTCAATGATTACGGTGTCGCCAACGTCAATGCCGGTAAAGCCCAACGCTGCCGCATTGGTGGGAAACAAATCGGCGCGTTCCAGCACAATATGGCGCTCGGCCGGGGGATATTCGCCCGTTTGCGGCTTGAGCTTGTTGATGCTCATGTCCTCAAAATCAGGCACGGCAAAAAGCTGGAGATTATGCCATTCGCCATCATCGCCCAAAAAGCGGACAACCACAAAGCGGCGACCTTCGGCCGTTTCTACTTCGGGCATGGCACGAATGGCTTCGATCATGTTATCGTCGAAGGTATTGAGGGCGAAAATGGTGCCGCTGGCCGGGTTAACGGCGGCAAAATCGGCCGGGAGGTCGCGGTCAATGATGAGCTGCGACCCCATGACCATGCCAATGGCGGCGACGCCGACGGCGATAGATAGCAAGACGATAATGGTTCTGGTTTTATTGGCCCAGACATCGCGCAAAACCTTGCGCCAACGTGGTGTCATACTCATATCCTGTGTCCACAAATTGGTAGGGAGGAAGATTTGTGGCTTGGTTTCTGATTTGTGGAGCATTTGTAAAAAACGTCCTCGTAAAATTATAGCACGGTTGCCGATAGGAGGGTGGTAGAAGAATGACGGGGACGTGACGGTGGTGGTGGGGAGATTGGGAGATTAGCCGTGGTTAGTCTCTCAGTCTCTTAATCTCCCAGTCTCTGTTTTCACCCGATTAAATTGTGAATCTTCAACAATACGCCCCTACCAGCCATCCTGCCGACACCTATATCGTTTAGATTGAGAATTGCTGTTTCTGCTTTAGACCGATTGTTAATGACCATGTTTTAGGCTACCATTTGCCCAAAGAGAGGGGACACAAGATGCGAATGAACGGTGAACTGATTCAGGCGAAAACGATTTGGCAAGAGCAGGTTGAGGCATTGCAGCGGCAGCTTCAGGAGATTCGCCCCCGGCTGATTGAAGCAGAGGCGAATTTGGCGGAGCGGCTGGCGGCGATTAGTGCCTTTGAATTTAAGCTGCGCTCCCGGCTGGAGCCGCTGTTGAAGCGGGTGGAGAAGCTGGATGAGGAGATTCGGCGGCTGCGGGCTGAGATTCGGCGTTTGCAGCAGGAGGGGCCGCAGTTTGATGGGGATGAGGCGGATGAGTGGTTGAAGAACTGGCAGATGGATGCAGAGCATGGGGCGGCGGCATCGGGGGATTATCGGTATCGAGAACGGCCGTTAACGCCCGAAAAACCCACCCCTCGCCTTACCGAAGATCAAAGTGCCGAACTCAAACGACTCTATCGCCGTCTGGCTCGCCGCTTTCACCCCGATTTAGCCCCCAATGAAGCCGACCGTGCTTACCGCACCGACATGATGATGCGGATTAACGCCGCCTATGCTGCCAACGATTTGGAACGGCTGCAAACGCTGGAACTGGAGCCAGACAGCATTTCCGGTACGTACCACTATTCTGACCAGGAATTGGTGGACGCGCTGCGGCGGGAATTGGCAAGCTGCCAGCGGCGGCTGCGTGAGATTGAGCAGGAGTTGAGTCGCCTTGAACAGCATGAAAGCAGCCGCCGGATGCAGCAGGCGGAAAAATTAACGGCCGTTGGGCGCGACTACTTTGCCGAAATGTGGCAGGATTTGCAAAAGCAGATGGCGCGGAAGCGAGCCGAGCGCGACAATTTGGAGAGCGAACGGGAAAGCCAGCGAGATCAAACAGCGGAACTGCTGGTGATGGATGATTTGGCCGACACCATTTATGATTTGGGGCTGGAGCAGGCGTTGCTGGATGAAGACCCGACGCTGGCGTTTGAAGAGTGGGTTTACCGGGGGCGCAACCCGCTGGATTGGGGGGAGGAAGACCCCTATGGCGATGATTATGATTGACCCGGCCGCATGAAGATTTTTTACTACGACCACCACACCTTTCCTCTGCCGGAAAACCATCGTTTCCCGGCAGACAAATATCGGCTGCTGCGGCAGCGGGTGCAGACGGCGGGGCTGGTGGTGGCGGATGATCTAGTGGCGGCTCCGAAAATAACGGCCGTTTCCCTGCAACGCGCCCACCTGCCCAGCTATCTACAGCGGCTGGAGCAAGGGCTGCTGGATCGAGCCGAAATGCGGCGCATTGGGCTGCCATGGTCGCCGGAGCTAATCAACCGGGTGCAGTATACCGTAGGAGCCACCACAGCAACGGCACGCACGGCACTGCGCGATGGGTTGGCACTGTCGCTGGGAGGTGGCACCCACCACGCCTGCCGTGATCACGGGCAGGGGTATTGCCTTTACAATGACGTGGTGGTGGCGGCGCGAACGATGCAGGCCGAAGGGCGCGTGCGGCGCGTGGCGGTCATTGATTGTGATGTTCATCAGGGCAACGGCACGGCCGAAATTGCCGCTAATGACCCCACCATCTTTACCTTTTCCATTCACGGCGAGAAAAATTTCCCCTTCCGCAAAATTCCTGGCGATCTGGACATTGGTCTGCCCGATGGCACCGAAGATGCAGCCTATTTGCGGCAGCTAGAGCCGGCCGTAGAGCAGGTGCTTGCCACGCGGCCGGCTCTCATTTTTTACCTGGCCGGTGCCGATGTGCATGTCAATGACCGGCTGGGGCGGCTGGCATTATCGGCGGCGGGGATGGCGGCGCGGGACAGGCTGGTGCTGCGCCGCTGCCGCCAGGCGGGGGTGCCGGTGGTGGTGTTGATGGCGGGCGGATACGGCCGTTTATTAACTGAAACCGTCGCCCTCTATTTCCAAACCGTTCAAATCACCACCGAATTCGCCCACTCGTAGCCGAGGATTCCAATCCTCGCCAACGTTTGCCAACAAGTCCGCGCAAGGAGCCAACAAGCTATCCGTGTATGGCTCGCTATTATGTTGGCTGGCGTTGAAGAGCGAGCTTTGGAAAGCTCGGCTACAGGTTCAGCACATCAATCACCGTATTCAGATCTTTGTCTCCCCGACCGCTAAGGTTGCAAACAATAATTTGGTCGGGGCGCATTTGCGGCGCACGTTTCAACACCTCGGCCACCGCGTGGCTCGATTCTAATGCCGGAATAATCCCTTCCGTTTTTGACAATACCTGGAACGCTTCCAGCGCTTCCTCATCGGTGGCATAAGTGTAAAATGCCCGCTCCTGGTCGCGCAGCCAGGCGTGTTCCGGGCCAATGCTGGGGTAATCCAGCCCGGCACTAATGCTGTGGGTTTCGATAATCTGACCGTCCGGCGTTTGCATCACATAGCTCTTGGTGCCGTGCAGCACCCCCAGCCGTGACACGTTCAGATCTGCAAACCGCGCCGCGTGTTCGCCGCTGGCAATGCCGTGGCCGCCAGCCTCCACTCCAATCAAATCCACCCCTTCGTCATCGCGGAAGCCGTGGAAAATCCCCATCGCGTTGCTGCCGCCCCCCACGCAGGCAATGACCGTATCGGGCAAACGGCCGGTTCTTTCCAACACCTGCTGCCGCGCCTCCCGCCCAATCACACTCTGAAAATCGCGCACCATCACCGGGTAAGGGTGCGGCCCCAGCACCGAGCCGAGCAGATAATGGGTCGTTTCCACGTTCGTCACCCAGTCGCGGATCGCCTCGTTGATGGCATCCTTGAGCGTGCGGCTGCCGCTGCTGACGGGGCGCACTTCGGCACCAAGCAGCTTCATGCGGTAGACATTGGGCTGCTGCCGGGCAATGTCCACCTCGCCCATGTAGACGATGCACTCCAGCCCCAGCATGGCGCAGGCCGTGGCCGAACCCACGCCGTGCTGCCCCGCGCCTGTTTCTGCTACCACTCGCTGCTTGCCCATGCGTTTGACCAGCAACGCCTGGCCGAGGGCGTTGTTGATTTTGTGCGCTCCAGTGTGGTTTAAATCTTCCCGCTTGAGGTAGATTTGCGCCCCGCCCAGCTTTTCGCTCAGTCGTTTGGCATAGGTGAGGGGGGACGGCCGGCCGACATAGGTTTTGAGCAAATGGTTAAATTCGGCGATAAAGTCGGGGTCGTTTTTGGCTTCGTCGTAGGCGGCAATGAGTTCTTCGAGGGCGGGCATGAGTGTTTCGGGAACGAACTGACCGCCGTAGGGGCCAAATTTGCCGTGGGTGTCAGGAACGGCCGTTGGCGTTGCAAACATAATCTTATCTTGCTCCTTTCATTTGGGTCTGCGAAATAATATGCAGGCGTTGTAAAGCCCGAACGATACCCTGCTGAAATTCAACATAGGCCGGAATACGCGCTAAACGTTCAAGGCTTATTTGGCGTGCTAATGGCTCATAAATCGTGTCAAGCGGAATCAAGCGTCGTCCAGAACGCCGGGAAAGAGCCAATGTCACAGCTTGTTGTAATATAGTCTTGGGTTCTTGGAGTAATTCTACCTGCTGAGGGTGTTGTGGCAGCTTCAAATCTGCATAAGTCAGGTTTGTGCCTACAACTTGTTGGAAAGCATGGAGGTCGGCCAACATCCACGCCTCAACCATGCGTACCGGGATGATCGGAAGTAAAGACGAACAAACAGGTTCCTGTGAATGTGCTAATGCGTTTACCGCTTCTATACCAGGTTTGATGCGTTCATCATACGCTTTTTGTGTGTTCGCTGAATCAGCGTCAGCATGGATGACGAGGAGATGGAATCCATGTGCCTCTTGAGACGCACGAATAATGCGCTGCATCTGATCACTGTGCTGGCTACGAATTTTCTGCCCATCCAAAATGGCCGGTGGTAAAACCTCTGCATATCCCTTATGCTGTAAGATAATCTGCTCTACCGTGCGCTGGATGAGAGGTGGCAAAAATTTTTCATCCGATGCACCTTCACCATAGAATGCGATGACCAGTTGACTCATAGACTATTTTTCTGCACAGTAGCTTGTGCTTCGCCAAGGTCTGTACTATCTAAATATTTCACGACCTCGCTCACTGCGTAGACCTTTTCGGCTTCGGCAATCCTCAGATCTAGCATTAACTGTCCTTCTGCTTTTACTGGGAAAATTTTTGTTATTCTGTGGATAGCCTCATATTCAGGTTGCGTCTGCGAAACCATATGAGCAAATAGTAGTTCCGAGTTCACGTTTAACTGGCTTACAAGAACGGGTGAGTGCGTATTAATCAGTAATTGGCGCAGCAGTTGAGGGGTAGCTTCGGCTATGGAAAAATCTGTTGTTAAATCACGCAGCGACCGCACCAGATTCTCCAGGCGGAAGGGATGAACCCCGTTTTCTGGTTCTTCAAAACATAACACCCCTTTGTATTCAGGATCATATTTGAGCGTGGTGAGGGCTAACAAGCGCAAGGTTCCATCAGATAGAACCCGCGACGAGAATCGCTGTCCATCTTGCGTGATGGCCCAAATGACATACCGCTTTTGCACCTCGTCCCGTTCCACCTCGATTTTGATAATGCCCGGAACTAAATTTGCCATATCTCTGGATATATCGTTGAGCAAATAGGGATCAATGGATTGAATTCTGGCTAAGGTGGCCGCTAAATTCTCGCCACTGGTTGATAAATACGCATTGCTGATGAAGGGACTGGGTTGCCTTAGATTTGTGGGGTTGAGGTGCAAAAATTTCCACTGCCGCATCTCTTCACGGGCAGCAAACGCATGGGGGAATTCTGTGTCAGCCACATTACTTAAAACAGTTCTTTCTACTTTTTCGGCTGCGCTGTTTTTGCGGCCGCTTCGCCCATCTTGATGAAGCGAGATGGTTCGAGTTTCTGGGTTCGTTGAGATAAAAGGTGAATGCCCGCCTGTCATTTTGGGGAGCCAATCTGTTGCTTTTAGCTTGTGGCGTTTGATCCAGTGATCGTCATGGCGGGGGATTGGGGTTAAAGATTCATGGGTGACATAGAGCCGTTCTAATCCTTGTGGGTCTTTGCGGCGTTCAATCTCTAGTTCATAGCGCAGGCGCGTGTATTTTAACTCTGCTTCTGCGCCCCAACTGTCCTTTATATACCTTTCAACGAATATCTCTGCCGCAAGACGCATTCTGGAACTGGATGATAGCTTGTTTTGAGTTGTGAATAATTCATCTGCCTCACCACGTAACCCGCGAAAAGCGGATAGCAAGTTGTTGTCAGATGCCAGGCGTGATAGAAGGTGCATGGCATCGAACAGATTGCTTTTGCCAACCCCATTGACACCTACGATGACCTGGAAGGGGGCAAATTCAATTCTAAAATTGTGGAAGGTTTTAAACCCGTTTAGCTCAAGCGCAGTTATCATTTAGGCATCTCACGGAAATGTTATTTCAGGATGTCGTCTATTTTGGGTGATTTTGTGAAATTATAGCAGGTTTAGGGCAATTTGGAACTTCACCGGTAAAATAGCACCATGTTTCGATACCGACTGACACGCTTCATGTTGCGCCTGGTGCAACTAACCATTTCCTCGTTGACCGTTTACGGCCGCGAAAATATTCCTGAGCAAGGCCCATACCTGGTTGTGCTCAACCACATTAGTGTGGCCGATACCCCGGTGCTGCTCATTGGCTTTCCCATTGTTGAGTGGCGCTTTTTTGCCGGAGACAAATGGCAGCGTCATTGGCTTTATGGTCCCATTATGGGGCGGCTTGGCGCGATTTTTATTGACCGTGACAACGTGGGGCGTGACTCGTTGCGCGAGGCGATTGCTGCGTTGGAAAGCGGTGCCGTGTTTGGGCTGGCCCCCGAAGGGTCGCGCAGCAAGGCGGGGCAAATGCGGGTGGCAAAGGATGGGGCGGCCTATTTAGCCAGCCGTAGCGGGGCGGCCATTTTGCCGGTGGCGCTGGTGAACATGGACACCCTGTTTGCCAACACCAAAAAACTGCGGCGCACGCCGTTGGAAATGCACATTGGCAAGCCGTTTCGGCTGCCAGAGTTGGACCACCGCGTTCGGAGCCAGGATTTGCCCCTGTATTCGCGGCTGATTATGGCGCATATTGGGTCGCTGCTGCCGGACAGGTATTTGGGTTATTACGAACATGACCCGGCGGTGGCGATGCTGCGCCAGGGGGAGGATCCGTGGCCGCTGATTGTGGCTGAAGCGCAGGAAGGGGCGCAGTAGGATGGGGGGAATGAATGCAATGCGGTTGTGGGTGTTTCAGCGGTCGCTGATTGTGGCTGAGGCACAAGAAGGGGCGCAGTAGGATGGGGGAGATGGATGCGGCGCGGTTGCGGGTGTTTCAGCCCACAGCGCAGGGGCGGCTGCGGCAGCAGATTGATCGTTATTTCAATTGGGAGGAGCTGCGGCAACTGTGCCAGGATTTGGGTGTTGATGAGGAAAATTTGGCGGGGGAGACGAAGCTGGCGCGGGTGCAGTCGCTGATTGGGCTGTGTGAGCGGCTGGGGCGGCTGGGGGATTTGCTGGCGGGGTGTGGGGCAAAACGGCCGTTTCTCCCCTGGACATGGGACAGCTTCACCCAACCCGACCCGCCTGGCTCTGATTTGCTGGAGGCTACCAACCGCTATTTGCGCTATTTGCTGACCCGGTATGAATATCTTGATTTGCACGGGATGGGGGTAAACGGCCGTTTACCCATCCGCCTTCCCCTGCTCGACATGTTTGTCCCCCTGCACGCCCGGCTCGATTTGCCCGATGGCGATACGTGGGAACGGGAAGAAACGGCTGTTTTTGACAGCGACCCACAGCCGCTGCTTGACCTGCTGCACAGCCACGACGGGCTGATTGTGCTGGGCGACCCCGGCAGCGGCAAAACCACCTTCCTCAAATATTTGGCGTTGCAACTGGCGCAAGGCAACGGGGCGGCGCTGGGGCTGGAAAACTGGCTGCCCATCGTGCTGCCGCTGGCGGCCTACGCCAACGCCCTGGCCGAGGGTGATTTGCCGTTGGGCGACTTTTTTGTCCGTTACTACCAGCAGCGCGGGCTGGATTTGCCGCTGGCGGCCATTTTGTCGGCTTCGCTGCCGCAGGGCGGGGTGCTGTTTTTGCTCGACGGGCTGGACGAGGTGCGCGAGGTGGGGCTGCGGCGGCTGCTGGTGAGCCGAGTGCTGGATTTTTTCACTTTTCAGCGGCAAAGCGGCAACAAATTTGTGTTGACCAGCCGACTTGTGGGATACCGTGAGGCGCGGCAAGTGGTGGCGGGGCTGGGGGAATGCACGCTGCTGGATTTGGACGGGGCGGCGATAGCGCAGGTGGTGACGCGGTGGCAGGCGGCTACGGGGCAGGGGGAGGGGGTATTAACGGCCGTTTCGCAAAACCCCGCCGTCGCTCGTCTGGCTGCCAACCCGCTGTTGCTCACCATTTTGCTGCTGATGTCGGGGCAGGGGATGGTGCTGCCCGCCCAGCGGGTGGCACTCTATGCCCAATGCGTGCGGACGCTGCTGCAATATTGGCAGTTGGCGCGGGGGCTGGATCGGCCGCTGCCACCGCAGTTTGATCTGGCGGCGTTGCTGCGGCTGCTGCCCAAACTGGCACTGTGGATGCAGCAGACGAGTCCGGGGGTGGGGTTGGTGGCAACGGCTCCGCTGTTGCGCCAGTTGACCGCCATTTACCGCGAGGAAGGGGTGGCTGACCCGGCGACGGCGGCGCAAACGCTGCTGGCGGCGGTGCAGCAATATGCCAGCCTGCTGGTGGAGCGGGGGCCGGGTGAGTTTGGCTTTGTGCATCGTACCTTTCAGGAATATTTAACGGCCGTTGCCATTGCCCAGCAGTCGCCCGATGAGGTGGTTAGACAGCTTACCCACTGGGCGGGGCGGGACGAATGGCATGAGGTGCTGCTGCTGGCGGTGGCTTACGTGGCGATTATGCAGCAGGACGGGGCGGCAGCGGCGGTGATTTTGCGTGGATTGCTGGCGGGTGGGGCGGCGGCGGTTTTGTTGGCGGGGCAGGTGGTGGCGGATGTGGGGCGTGGGGTGTTGGGTGTGGGGGATGGGGTGGAAACGGCCGTTGTTGCCGCCCTCACCGATTTATTAGAGCGTGAACAAATTGCACCAAATTTGCGTGTAGCCAGTGGGCAAACGCTGGGGCAGTTGGGAGATGCACGAACGGCCGTTATGGAATTGGACGCGATGCCGTTCTGCTATGTCCCTGCGGATGAATTCTGGATGGGTGAAGGGCGGCGCGTCGCGCATGTGGTGGATTTGCCCTATAGCTTTTGGCTGGGGCAGTACCCGGTGAGCAACGCCCAGTTTGCCGAATTTGTGGCGGTGGGTGGCTATGGCATGGCGGATCTGTGGCCGGAAGCGTCGGCGGTTGGCCGCTGGCGACCGGGCGAGGTGCAGGATTGGGAGAGCCGGGGGTGGCGCAAACGGCCGTTTGACTATGGCGAGCCGTTTAACTTGCCCAATCATCCGGTGGTGGGGATTAACTGGTTTGAGGCGTTGGCGTTTGGGCGCTGGCTAAACGGCCGTTGGCAGGCATGGCTGCCTGCCGGGTGGCAGGTGGTGCTGCCGTCGGAAGCGGAGTGGGAAAAGGGGGCGCGGGGCGGGCTGCACGTGCCGCAGCAGCCAATTGTGCGGCCGGTGCAGGCGTTGTTGTCCCGGCCGGCGGTTGAACTCATGGAGAATCCGCTGCCGCAGCGTCGTTTTCCCTGGGGCGACGAGGCGGACGCGAACCGGGCAAATTTTGCAGCGGCGCATCTGGTGCCGAACAGCCCTGGTTGTTTTGCCGCCGGTTGCTCGCCGGTTGGCTGTGTGGCGATGAGCGGCAATGTGGCGGAGTGGACGCGCAGTTTGCTGCGGCCATATCCCTATGTAGCGGGGGATGGACGGGAGGCGGAAACGGCCGTTAAGCTCTATGACAAACTGGTTGTGCGTGGTGGTGCCTTCTGGACAGCGGAAAGGTTGATCCATTGTTCGGCGCGTTCCCACCGTGCGCCGCATGACCGCACCAATAGCCACGGATTTCGGGTAGCCATTATGACTGGTAAACTCCATTAAGGAGGGGATTTTGGTGTAAACAAATATCGAGATTAGGAGATTAGGAGATTGACGGCCAATCTCTCAGTCTCTTGATCTCCCAATCTCTGTTTGGGTTTCAGCCACTCTCGGTTTGTGCAGCAGCTATGCCAATGATCTCCTGAACAATTTCCTCTACTGTTTTGCCACTTGTTTGTATTTGCAAAAAACGGCCGTAGCCTTCTGCCCGTTCTGCCAGCAGTTGCACAATGCGCTGTTCGGGGTCGGCAACGGCGAGCAGTGGGCGGGAGTGGCTGGTGTCAAGCTGTAGCCGCTGCAAAATTTCTTCGGGGGTGGCAACCAGACAAAAAACGTGACTCTGGCGGCCGAGGGCAGTGGCATTGGCTGGGTCAAGCATCATGCGGCCACCCGTGGAAATGACCAGCCCCTGCTGGTTTGCCAACGCCTGCGCCAAATCGCTCTCCATTTGTCGAAAGGCCGCTTCGCCAGCCTCCTGAAAGATTTCGGGAATGGTTCGCCCCTGTTGCTGTTCGATAATCTCGTCGGTGTCAATAAATTCATAGCCAAGCTGCGCGGCCAGCCATTTACCAACGGTTGTCTTGCCTGTGCCCATGAAACCAGTTAAAACGATATTTTTTTTGTTGTTTGAGGTCATAATTTTGTGTCGTGGCTTTAACCTGATTGGGTTAAAGCCACTGTTTTGATTTCCAGCCACTGCGGCTGCTCGATTGGCAGGGTGCCCCAGCGCAAACGGCCGTTTGGCGTCACCACCAAATATTGATTATCCAGCCAGCACACAAACCCCAGCGGGCCACGCGGCGACTGGGTGGTTTGGGCAACCAGTACCCCATCTATGGCAAACGCGCACCCTTCGTGTAACCATTTTAGCGAATACCTGTGCCACTCTGTCAACGGCGCGGTTAGCTGAGTGTAGCTGATTCCCAACCGCTGCTGCACCCACGGCCACAGCCGCCGCCGCACGGCCGGCAGCCGGTTAAGCATCAGCACCGCCGGAGCCAGCGGTGCCAACCCCCAGGCGTGTGGCCGTGTGGCATCCAGCGTGGCGGCAAACCAGCCGCGCCCGGCTCCTTGCGGTGCCAGGGGCAAATCGTTGGGCGGGGAGCCAAAGAAAAACCAAACGGCTTGGGGCAGGGCGGGCCAACGCTGGCTGGGGTCGCCAAAGGGGGCGTTCCAGAAGCCAAAACCGGCAGTTCCCAGCAGTTCGTCGGCCGGGCGCGAGAAGCGGGCTTGCAGGGTCATAGTGAGACCAGGGTGCCAAGGGTAGGCAGAACGGCCGTTTTTCCCCCCATAATCATCAATCTGCGCGTTGGCATATCCGGCCGGCAAGACAGGTAGCGACAACCGCCACCCGTCCTGCCGTTCCACCTTGCCGCCATTTATCTCACGCTCATCCACAGCCTGCCTCCACGTTAAATTATCTGAAAATCACGAAATAAGGTATAATAAACCCGTCACGCAGGTTAGGCCAAACGCGCCCAAAACAGCCTGCCAGCAAGGAGAGAATTTAATGGAATTAACCTGGTACGGCCTCAGTTGCTTTCGCATTACCGAAAGAAAATATGCCACCATTGTTACCGACCCCTACAACGGCAAGCTTGGGTTGCCAGAACTACAGCTTAAAGCCAACGTGGTCACGATTAGCCACGATGCCCCCGGCCATAATTACGCAACGGCCGTTAACGGAGCCACCCAAGTGCTGCAAGGCCCCGGCGAATACGAAATTGGCAACGTCTTTGTAACCGGGATTGCCACCGCCACCGACGATGCCAGCGAACGCAACGTCCTCTATCTGTTTGATTTTGATGGCCTCACCGTTGCTCACCTGGGCGACATGAAAAAAGTGCCCTCACAAACCCAAATTGAGGCGTTGGAGCAGGTCAACGTGCTGCTCGTCCCTGTCGGCGGGGGCAACAGCCTCAACGCCGCGCAGGCAGCAGAATTGGTGTCCATGCTGGAGCCAAATATTGTCATACCCATGCACTACCAAATGCCCGGCCTCATGCTGGAGTTAGACCATGTTGACCGCTTTCTAAAGGAGATGGGTGTCACTGACCCCAAAGAAGAATCAACGCTGCGTATTTCGGCACAAAACCTGCCGGAAGAGACCGAAACCCTGATTCTAACGCCAAAGGTGTAGGCAAGCTCAAAAGGCCACCCTTTGCAATCGTAATTGCTATGCCAACAAAATTATTAATGCAGTGGGATATCCGCCAGGAATATGAGTCGGAATATTTTGAATTTCTTGTTCATGAATTTATTCCGACTCTCAACCGGCTGGGAATGAGCAATATTGAAATTTGGTATACGGCTTATGGAAACCATGAGCAAAAGATGGCCGAAGGCATTGCTCAATCGTTGGAAATAATGCAAAAAATCCTGGGCAGTGAGGAATGGGTCATTTTGCGCGACAAACTGGAAAAATATGTGCGCAACTTTACCCAGAAAGTCATTCCTGCCACGCGAGGATTCCAAATCTAGGGCGAGCCAGCAACAAAAAAGCCTGCACAAAAGCAGGCTTCATTTTTCTCTATTGTCAGGCTGGCGACCCTATGATGTGGTTGAGGCAGCCGGTGCCGTGGCCTTTTCGCTTTTCTTGGGCGCGGCGTCGGAGCTTGTGGTGCTAGAACTATCGGTCGTGCTGGCGGAAGAACTGCCATTACCAGATTCAGAAGCATCATCTCGCTTGGCCGTTACGTTGCTGTTTTTGGTCTTCCCACTGCGATTGTCGGTGACGTAGAAACCACTACCCTTGAACACCACGCCTACCGAATTAACAACCCGGCGCACTTCCCCCTCGCAAACAGGGCATTCGGTTAAAGGGTTATCTGACATGCGCTGACGCACTTCAAATTCATGGTTACAATCGTTACATCTGTAGGTGTAGAGCGGCATTTTTCTGTCCTAATCATTAAAATTTGTCTTCGTTATTAGCTTATTGTAGCTACCGTAGGCGTATTTGCAAACATGCGCCTATGGTAAAAAATCTGTGTTAAATTTACGTTAGCAAAAGGAATTTGATGATATGTCATTACGTGCGGCACAAGCTCGTATTCAAAGCCAGGTTTGGCAGGCGATTGCTCAGGGTGAAGTTGACCTGAGTGGGGTTGAACGCAGCCAGCTTGAGGCGTTGGTGAAGTTGGTGACAGAGGCAGCACTGGTGGAGATGAACCAGGAAATGGGGGAGGCTGTGGCAGATATCGCAACCCCGGTGCAGATCGAACAGTCTATTTGGGATGACAACAAGGAGGATGTGTTGTGGCAAGGACGGCCGTTTTTGTCCCTCACCCTCCACTACCTCATCACCGACGAACGCATTCGCATCACCGAAGGGCTGCTGAATAAAACGAGCGAAAACATTGAGCTGGTTCGCATTCAGGATGTGCAGTACAGCCAGACGTTGACGGAACGGCTGCTGGCTTTGGGCGACATCATGATTACCAGCCACCATCCCAACCACCCACAAATTGTGCTGAAAAATGTGGAAAACCCGGTTGAAGTGTATGAAATTTTGCGCCGTGCTATCCTCAACGCCCGTAAAAAGCACAACTTTACCTACCGCGAAGAGATGTAAAAGCGTGGGAGAAGGGCGGCTTACCCTTCTCCCAAAATTTCCAATTGTGTCCGATTGAGCAGGGCAATCCGTTTGCGGCCAATCTCAACCAGCCCGTTGCCCTTAAAGTCGTTGAGAGTTTGGGTTATCGTTTCGCGGTATGTCCCCAGCATATCGCTAAAATCCTGGTGGGTGTATCCTTGCACCACGTTGTTATCATCTTGTTCGGCGGCTAATTTTAGCAGCAGGCTTGCCAGCCGCGCCGAAATGCTTTTAAAGGCAATCGCTTCCAGGTGGGATTCCAGTGCTGTGACCCGGTTGCCCATGACTTCCAAAAAACGAAAGGCAACGGCCGGTTTTTCCACCACCAGTCGCTCCACATCGGCTCGGCTCATGACACAAATCAGGCATTCATCCAGTGCTTCAGCAAAGGTGCTGTGCATCCCTTGCCCCACCAGAGCCATCTCGCCAAACATCGCTCCCGCTCCCAGCATTGCCACCACCAGCTTCTTGCCCCCTGGCGACAACCGGTAAAGCTGAACGCGCCCTCTTTTGATTAAGAAGAGTGCCTCGCCGTTGTCTTCGGGCATGTAAAAAATTTTGCCGGGGGCGCAGCTTATCATGGCAAGCTGCCGATCCATTTGTGCCAGATCGGTGGGGGGGAGGTCACGGAAAATGTGAATATCGGAGAGATAGTTAATCTTTTCGATTTGCATGAGCCGTCCTTTTCTCTCTTTGGACGCAGCCAGGGGGTGGAATCTTACGGATTAAGGATTGTGGGGCGCAGGGTGTGGAGCGTTGACTCTCTACACCCCACTCCCTACACCCCACGTCTTCATACCGGGAGTTCAAAGCCAACCAACGCTCCGCCCGTGGGAACATTTTCCGCCCAAATACGGCCGTTATGTGCCACGACAATGCCCCGCGCAATGGCAAGCCCTAACCCGGCACCACCGGTTTGGCGACTGCGGGCTTCTTCGCCGCGATAAAATTGCTCGAACAGGTGGGGCAAATCTTTTTCGCGGAAGCCGGGGCCGTTGTCTTGCACGATGACTTGAACGGAAACGGCCGTTCTTACCGCCCGCACAAACACCTGCCCACCGGCCGGCGTATAGCGCAGCGCGTTGCCAATCAAATTATTCACCACCCGCCCAATCTTTGGCGCACTCATCACCACCGGGTCAATGTCCACCTCTACTGCCCCATCCAGCTGAATTTGCTGTTGTTCCGCCAGCGCGTGGAAACTTTCCAAAGCGTCAGAAATGAGGTCACGCAGCGAATGGGAAGCCGTTTCGATGTGTAACCCCCCTGCATCAAGCTGCGACAGCTCAAACAAATCGTTGATCAGGTTGTTTAGCCCAATCACATCGTTTCGCATTGTCGCATAATAGCGCCGCACTGTGGCCGGGTCATCCACCACTCCGTCGTTTAGCGCCTCCACCATCGCCCGAATGCTGGTCAACGGCGTGCGTAAATCGTGGGATGTCCAGGCAATAAAGTTGCGCCGCATCTGGTCAAGCTCTTCCCGCTTGCGCTCGGTGGCCTGAAGCTGGGCGGCCATGATGTTGAACGACTGTGCCACCCGTGCCACCTCGTCGCGCCCTTTCACCTGCACCCGCGCCCCCAAGTCGCCCTCGGCCAGCGTTTGTGCTGTGGCTGCCAGTTGGCGCAGTTCATCGGTGACGTTGGCGGCGACAAAGATGCCAAAGGTGGTGGCAATCATCCCGGCAAACAGCAACAGCACGGCGCTGAGCAGCAAATCGTGTTCGCTGACAAACATGCGCTGCGACATGACCCACACGTTGACCAGCGTGACCAGGGTTGCCAGCACATAGGTCATGACGAGGGTCAAATTGAGCGATGGGAATCGCGCCCCGCCGCGCCGATAGACAAGGTAGCTGACGCCCAGCGACACCAACGAGGTAGCGGCCAGCGTGTAGACCAGTTCGGTCACTTCGGCAAAGGGGGCACGCATCCAGATGACCATCAGCAGTGCCGACACGGAGAGGGCGACCACGACGCCGATCATCAAGATGCGCCATGAGGCGCGGTTGAGCCAGGTGGGTTCCTGGGAATGGGAGAGGGTGTTTATCATTTCGGTAATCAGTAACTAGTAATCGGTAATCAGTAACCACTACCGATTACCGATTACTGATTATCGGGTTCAAATTTGTAGCCAACGCCCCAGACGGTCATAAGCCACATTGGTTTGCCGGGGTCGGCTTCGAGCTTTTCGCGCAGGCGGCGGATGTGGACGGTGACGGTGCTGGGGTCTACGTATTCGGAGAAGCCCCAGACGTTTTCCAGAAGCTGGTCGCGTGTAAAGACCTGGCGGGGATGCTGTACCATAAACCAAAGGAGGTTGAATTCGGTGGCGGTTAGCTCGATGTTTTGGCCGCGTACGGTGACAAGGCGGGTGCGGGGGTCAATGGTGAGGTCGCCGTGGGTTAACGGCCGTTCTCCCCCCCCGCCCGAACTCGCAGCCACACCGCCACCCGCCCGCCGCAGCACCGCCTTCACCCGCGACACCAGCTCTGCCGGGGAAAATGGCTTGGTCACATAATCGTCTGCCCCCATTTCCAGCCCATAAATGCGGTCGGTCTCCTGACTGCGGGCGGTGAGCATGATGACGGGAACATCGGTGGCCGGGTTTTCCCGCAGGCGGCGCAAAATTTCCATGCCGTCTATGTGGGGGAGCATCAGATCGAGGACAATGAGGGTAGGGGGTTTTTGACGAACGGCCGTTAACGCCGCCTGACCATCCCGCGCAATCCGCACCGAAAACCCTTCCCGCTGCAAATACAACTTCACCACCTCCACTACCGAGGCTTCATCATCCACCACCAAAATATCGCCAAGCTCTTGCGTCATCGTCACCTCAATTCCATTAGTTGTAGCCCAAAAATCTTACAAAAGTGTAACAAGCGGCCCGGTTAAGAAAGCCGTAATAACTATCGGGCAAATGCTGTCATTCGATTATACTTGGTCGTATTATGCCGCTTCTAAACCACCACGCCAAAATCATAGCCTGAAATGGAACGCGGGTAAGGAATGGGAATTAAAGAACTTGTCCATTTAGAAGTTCAACTTCTCAGAAGAAGTTGAACTTCTTGCGCCACTTATCTAATCCTCGTTCCGGAACACAGACGAATACAGATTGGTGAACAAATGAAGACAAGGTTTTATATTTTTCTAGCTGTACTGCTGGTGAGCTGCCAGGGGCAAACCCCGGCAACGCCAACTGCTACGCTTGCGGCCACGGAGCCAGCAACGGTTGCCGTCACGGAAGCTGTACCGGCTGCATCAACGATTGTGTCTACTACAGCGACTGTGCTGCCAACAGCGACTGTGCCACCAACAGCGACTGTGCCGCCAACGGCGACTGTGCCGCCGACCGCCACCGCCAAGCCCACCATCCCTCCCGTTACCATTGACCTGCCCGACGTGGATCTGCCGCCCGGCTTTTCCTTCATCAAATATGCCGAGATGTACCGCCCAACCAGCTTGGCCTTTGACACGGCGGGCAATTTGTACGCGACTTCGGTGGATACGACGATTCATGTGTTTAGCGATTTGGATGGAAACGGCCGTTCTGACCGCGACATCATCTTCTCCAACGGCTTCAGCACCCCTTTGGGCATCACCATCCACCCGCCCACCGGCGACGTTTATGTTTCCAGCAACCAAAAAATCTCCGTGCTGCGCGATACCACCGGCGATTTGGTGGCCGATGAAGCGGTCAACTTTGCCAACAACCTACCCATTGGCCTGCACCAAAACGACAACCTCAAATTTAGCCCCGACGGGCTGCTCTACATCGGCATTGGCTCCACCTGCGATGCCTGCGTGGAAGCTGACCCGCGCAGTGCCACCATCATGCGTTTTGACATCAACACCGGGCAAGGGGAAGTATTTGCCACCGGAATGCGTAACCCGTATGACCTCGCCTTTCACCCAGTGACGGGGGAACTGTTTGCCACCGACAACGGCCGCGATGATTTGGGGATGGATGCGCCGCAGGAAGAACTCAACTACATCGTCCAGGGGGGTGACTATGGCTGGCCGGACTGTTGGGATGCGGGAGTTGGGTCGGGGTGTGCGGGAACAAAAACGGCCGTTGCCTTTTTTGAATCCCACTCCTCCGCCAACAGCCTTGTTTTTTACAGCGGCAACCGCTTCCCGGCCGATTACCGCTACAATGCCTTTGTCGCCATTCTCGGCTCCTGGCTGAAAAGCGGGGTGAAAACGGGCATTGCCCGCGTCATCCTCACTCCCGACGGCGGCAGCTACCGCAGCGAAGTAAGCTGGTTTGCCTCCTGGGGCGGCATGCCGCTGGGGCTAACGGAGGGACCAGACGGGGCGCTGTATGTGGGTGATTACATCAACGGCGGGATTTACCGGATTAGTTATGGCAATTAACCGCTTGTTGGAAAAACGGATGCGCGGATAGAGTGTATCTGCTCAATAAAGTGGGAAAGCGTGTTCAGGTAGTCCCCTCCCTTTAATGGTACGCTGTAAAAAATGATTCGTTTATTCGTTGTTAAACGAATCTTTTCAATAAGTTTGAGAAGATATGATAAAGTGCCAAAATCTGCCATCTTAATCTTCACAGCTCCTTCACGCCGGCCGGGCAACCTTTATCAATCGCTTAACGTCCAATAAACGTAGCCGATTATAAAATAGCATTATCGCGTGTGACTGTGGGAGCAGTAACAAGCCACACGCACCACCTTATCAGTTTTTGATTGTTTTGGAGTAACTATCATGTTGGCACTTGAGCATAAATCAGCCCAACCAAACGGCCGTTTGTCAATGCCCCGCTTTGTCCCTCCAGAGCGGCACCCATTGGCAGCGACCGGGCGAGGTCGGGTCAGCAGTTGGCAACGACTGCGCAGTCGTCGGCAACGACTGCTAGGGCCTAACCTCGCTGGCAGCAGTTTGGATTGCAGCCGTGGTGGGCGAGTCCGCAGGTGGTAGTCTCCGTCACCCCTGGATGGTGCGGAGGAACGGCCGTTTCTGCCCTCCCCTCCTCCTGCCATCCGCCAAAAGCTGCGTCATTTTTGCGGTTTATAAACAACCATTGTAGTAGAATTCTCGCTTTGTATTTAATTATTCATGCAGGCTGTTGGCGAAACAACCTGCCCAGGCGAAGAAGAGGAACTGTTTATGAAACCGCGTCCGCACATTCTGGGGTTAACCCCCTACAAACTGTCGGATAATTCAATTCCGAATGGACAACGGCCGTTAATCCTGTCACAAAACGAAAGCATGTTTGGCTGCTCCCCCGTGGTGCATGAGGCCATTGCCCACGCCAGTGCCGACTTGCCCTTTTATCCCGACAAAGACAACCACAAGCTGCGGCAGGCTGTTGCCCACACCCTGCAGCTTGAACCCGACAAACTTGTTTTTGGGCTTGGCTCCACCGACCTGATTGTGCAGCTTTGTATGCTCTATCTGGAACCGGGCAGAACGGCCGTTGCCAGCGAATACAGCTACATCTACTTCCGTAAAGCCGTTGGCATGGCCGGTGGCGAGATGATTTTGGCCGCCCAGCCTGATTTAACCGCTAAAAGTGTGGACAACATTCTGGCTGCCGTGCGCCCAGATACGACGCTGGTGTTTATAGACAACCCCGGCAACCCCACCGGCAACTTCCTGCCCCGCAGTGAAATCATTCGCTTGCGCGACAATTTGCCAGAGGATGTGCTGTTGGTGCTGGACGAAGCCTACGCCGAATTTGTTGACCTTGACCAGTACGAGCCGTGCTTCGACCTGATTGAACGGGGCAACGTAGTGGTGCTGCGCACGTTTTCCAAGGTGTATGGGCTGGCGGGGATGCGGGTTGGCTGGGGCTATTTCCCGCCGGAAATTATTGACTATATGGGGCGTATTCGGCCGGCGCAAAATTTGACGACGCTGGCGGCGGCGGCGGCGGCAGCGGCGGTGCTTGATCAGGAGCAGGTGTATGATGTGCGGGAAAAAACGGCCGTTATTCGCACCAACTTCGCCAGCCAGCTAACCGACCTCGGCTTGCATCCTCTGCCAAGCTGCACCAACTTCATGCTCTGCCGCTTCGACTCCACCCAAGACACCACTAGTGCCGCCAACTATCTTCGCACCAACGGCATCGTCGTCCGACCCGTGGATGTGTACGGCCTTACCGACCACCTCCGCATCACCATGGGCACAGGCGAACAGATGGATCGGGTAGCGCAAACGCTACGCGACTGGAAAGCTCAGGCATAGCCATGTTCAAACCCATCCACTGGAAAACCCTGCCGCGTGACTTTGTGGTCATCCAAATCGGCTTTGCCCTCTTTGGCATCGCCATTGCCATGCTCATCCACGCCAACCTCGGCACAAATCCCTGGGTCATGCTATCAGTAGCATTGTCCGACATCTTTGGTCTGTCGGTTGGCACCATTACCGTGCTGGTGGGTTTTAGCGTGCTGGCGGTGGCGTTGCTCATGCGGGAGCGGGTTGGCTGGGGAACGCTGGGCAACATTTTGTTCATTGGTCCCTGGACTGATTTATTCCTCTGGCTCATTCCCTCCGTCACCGACAACTGGCTGCTGCAAGGAGCCATGCTGCTTGGCTCCATTCTCATCATGGGGATTGCCACCGGCATTTATATTGGCGTGAATGCCGGGGCTGGTCCCCGCGATACGCTGATGTTGGCTGTGCAGTGCAGTACTGGCTGGAGCTTGCGCCGGGCGCGTAGCACCATTGAATTGTGTGTGTTTGTGGCCGGCTGGCTGCTGGGTGGCCCCTTTGGCATTGGAACCATTGTGGTGGCTTTGCTGATTGGGCCGGCCGTGCAGTGGGGTTTTCGCTTGTTCAATGTGGAAAGGGCGGCTCCGGTGGTGGCCGAACGGCCGTTTGTCAACACCTAATGGAAATTTCATTCACCAACAAAACCGTGATTGTGACCGGGGCTGCCCACGGCTTTGGCCGTGCCATTGCCCTGGCGTTTGCCCAGCGTGGCGCAACCGTGTGGGCGTGCGACATTTTAGCTGATGAGTTGGCCGAAACGCAGCGGTTGTGCGGTGCCAACTGCCACGTGCAGACGGTGGATGTGACGGATCGGGCGGCGGTGGCGGGGTTTGTGGGGGAAATAACGGCCGTTTCTCCCACCATCCACATTTTGGTCAACAATGCCGGCGGGGTGCTGGGGCAGGTCGGCCGGCCGCTGGAAGAAATCTCCCCCGCCGATTGGCACAACATCTTCGCCGTTAACTGCACCGCCGCCTTCACCTTTGCCCAGGCCGTTGCCCCCAGCATGAAGCAAGCCCGCTACGGCCGCATCATCAACATCTCCAGCGGTGCTGGGCTGGGCATCAGCCTCACCGGCATCCAGGCCTACGCCTCCGCCAAAGCCGCCCAAATCGGCCTCACCCGTCAGCTTGCCCACGAATTGGGACCGTGGCAAATCACCGTCAACAACATCGCCCCCGGCTTTGTACGCTCCAACCCCACCACTGAAAAACAGTGGCAGTCGTATGGCGAAGCCGGGCAGCAAGCCTTGCTCAACAACATCGCCCTCAAGCGGCTGGGTACCCCCAACGACATCGCCCACACCGCCCTCTTCTTCGCCTCCGACTACGCCAGTTGGATCACCGGCCAGGTGCTGTCAGTGGACGGCGGCAAGTAGGGGCATATGCAATACGCCCTGCCCCAAATATCCGATTTAGGAATGGAAATTAAATAACTTGCCCATCTAGAAGTTCAACTTCCCAGAAGAAGTTGAACTTCTTTCGTAACTTATTTAATCCTCGTTCCTTATCAGGACGTTGATTAACCTGTACACATAGTGGTCGTCAGGCGACATCAGGAAAATCTGCGTCCCATTCGCAGGACAGAGATGACAACACAAGCAGAAAAAGCAACACGATTTCAGGCACTTCATGCGCGGGAAGGAGCCTTTGTCATTCCCAACCCCTGGGATGCAGGGTCGGCGCGGCTGCTGGCCGGGCTGGGGTTTGAAGCCCTGGCAACCACCAGCTCCGGCTTTGCCTTTACCCTGGGGCGGCTGGACGGCATGGTAACGCGGGAAGAAAAGCTGGCGCACTGCCGCCTCCTCTGCGCTGCCACCGATTTGCCCATTAGTGCCGATTTAGAAAACGGCTTTGCCCACGACCCGGCACAGGCGGCGCAAACCTACTTGCTGGCGGCTGAAGCGGGGGTCGTCGGCGGCTCCATTGAGGATTTTAGCGGCGAGGGGATTTATGAGTTTGCCCATGCGGTGGAGCGGGTGCAAGCGGCAGTGGAAGCAGTGCGGACGCTGGATTTCCCCTTTACGCTGACGGCGCGGGCGGAGAATTTTCTGCACGGGCGCAATGATTTGGACGACACCATTCGCCGTTTGCAGGCGTTTGTGGCCGTGGGGGCGGATGTGGTCTATGCGCCGGGGCTGCGGACGCTGGCTGAGGTGCGGCAGGTGGTGGCGGCGGTGGATAAGCCGGTGAATGTGCTGGTGCCGTTTTTGCCGGGGGTGACGGTGGCTGAACTGGCGGCGGCAGGGGCGAAGCGGCTCTCTATTGGCGGGGCGCTGGCGCGGGCAACGATGACGACGATTATTGCCAGTGGACGGGAAATGCTGGACGGGGGTGGGTTTGGCTGGCTTTCGGGGCTGGTTTCGGGTGGGGAAGTGGCGCGGCTGCTAAAATAAGAATTGTTCGTAAATAGCTTTGCAGTTCCAGAAGTTCAACTTCTTCTGAGAAGTTGAACTTCTAAATGGTCAATCGTTCCTTGGGGTTGGTTACGGCACCATTGCCTGCAAGGTTTCGGCCGTTAGGGAAGTGTCGGTGGCAACAATCAATACTGGCACGCCATTGCTCTCACTGTTGTAAAGTGCCAGTTGTGACCCGTCTGGCCCCGGCATCAGTTGGTAAGGCTCCATAAAACCTTCTGCGGACGCGCCATCTACTATTTCAGCACCCAGGGCAGCAAGGGCTTGCTCATCAAGGGCAAGGTCGGTGGGTGCTGGCTGTGTTCCCCATTGGTAGGTAAGGGTGTGGCCGGCTTCGTTGCGCCAGTTGAGGACAATCATTCCCTCGATCACTGTGGCCTGGGTGTCCATCTGATACCCGGTTGGCACGTTGGTAGGCAGCACAAAGTCGGGGTAGGTTTGGGCAAGGTCGGGTACAGGAATCATTTCTTCGTTCACTTCTGCTGTGCTTTGGCTTACGCCAACGGCCGTTTGTCCATCCTCACCCATAATAAAAACAGCGTTGTCGTCCTGATAGAGAATCGCCTCGCTGTTGCCATCGGCACGTAGCTTGCCCGTTTCCGGGTCAACCGTCACCTCCACGCCGTTGAATGAGAACAGCGACTGCACCGCCGCCCGCGCTGCGGGGGAAATGGCAAGGGCAAGAAAAGCGGCGAGCAAGAGAGCCAGCGGCAGCATAAAGGCGGCACGCAGTTTGTTTGTGGCGAATAATTTGTTTGTCAACATGGTCAAACTCCTCGGTTTTGGGTTTTCAAGTGATTGATAGAGCGACTCGACAAAGTGCGGGTTTGGCCGGACGCGGTGCTTTTTCAAAAAGTTGTCATTCATCTTTCTGCTCCAGTTGCAGCCGCAGCTTTTGGATGGTGCGGTGCAAAATTGAGCCAACGTTTGATTCACTGAGATCGAGCTGCCGGGCGATTTGGCGGTTGTTGAGATCGGCCCCATATTTGAGGACAATCACATCCCGCTCGCGTTCTGGCAGTTGGTTGATGGCGTGAACAAGCTGGATAAATTCAATACGTCGGGCGACTGCTTCGCCCAGGTTGCTGCCCGTCGTCAGGTTGAGCGTTTCGTCGAGGGCAACGGTGTCGGGTCGTGTCCGAAAGTGATCATTCGCAACGTTGCGAGCAATCGCGTACAGCCAGTGGGTGAACGAGTCGGCATCGCCGCGAAACTGTTTTCGTTTAACCCATGCTTTCTCGAAGGTAACGGCCGTTAAATCCTCTGCCGTGGCCTCATCACCAACGCGATAGCGAAAAAAGTTAAAGATACGCCCGATGTGATCGGCATACAGGGCGTTCCAGTCAATGGGCGTTGCCGCCTGTCGTTTGCCAAAAGGAAGTACGATGCTCATGTCTATAAAGACGGGGTTTGGAGAAAAGTATCACAAACAGATTTTGGGTCTTTGTGGTTATGTGAGGTCTGAGATCATCGGGTCTTTGGGGTGGCCCCACGAGTTCCTGAAGACCCAAATTATCTTGTGCAATCCGTCGTCGGTCATCCGTCGTCCAACAACACCGCATTCAACGCCGCCAGCAATGCCCCTTGCTGGGCGCGGGTGAGGCCGTGGGCAACGGCCGTTTGCAGAATTGGCTCCCAGGTAGGGGCAATTTGGTCACGGGTGGGCAACTGGTGTTGGGCAAAAATCGGCTCCGTCTCCGGCCACGTTTCCACCACGGATCGCAGGGACATGAGGGGAGTTAGAGGGAAAAACGGCCGTTTTTCCGGCGGCAGCGGCTTAATCTCCGCCCGATGATCCACCCCATCATCTAATAGCCCAAACAGCCGCGCCGCATTGCGCCCCATGATGTCGGCACGCACCCCGTCGGCCAGCGGCAGCGCATCCATCGCCGCCAGAAACGGCTGAAAGCTGGCCTCGGTCATCGTGCGCGGGTAAATCAGCAGCGGGTAGTCGGAGCCGTGGAGCAGCTTGCGGTGGTCGAGGCAGGTGAGGGCGGTGGCAAAAATATTGTCAACGGGGTAAAGCAGTGGCGTAGCGGCGGTGTCGTACCAGACGTTGCGAAGCTGCCGCCGCACGCGGGGCATCATTTCGTAAAAAAACAGCCCGCCTCCCCAGTGTGCCAAAATCAGCTTGAGGTCGGGCAGGCGGCCGGCTAGTTCGTAATAATGGCGCAGCGGCGTGGTGGATTTGCCCAGGTAGTAGCCGCCAATTTCTTCACTCACGTGGAGGTTGATCGGCACGTCGCGCTCAACACACCGCTCCGCCAGCCGCAAAAAGGCCGGGTCGCCCAGGCCAAACCCCTGGGCGTAGGGGTTGAGTTCCCCCACACCAACCAGCCCGTTGTCTAAACAGCGGTCCATCTCGTCGAGAGCGGCTTGCCCGGCATGGGGCTGGATGACGGCCAGCGCCAGCACGCGGTCGGGCCAGCGGCGGACGATTTCGATGGCTTGGTTGTTGCGCTGGATGCAGTTTTCGTGCTGGCGGAAATATTCGCCAACGAGGACAACGCGGTCTAACCCAGCTTCGTCCATATGGCGCAGCATCGTTTCGGCCGTGACCCAGCCCTGAATGGAACGGCCGTTTGGCGGGTTTAGCAGCAAATGCCAATATGGCTCATCGTCAGCCAGCGCATCCAGCCGCGCCCGCAGGCTGGGCGGCGTGTAGTGGACATGGGCATCAATTTTCATGGGGGCATTTTTAGACAGGATTGACAGGATTGACAGGATTAGGCTTGAGAATCCGTAATCATTCGGAAAATCCGCGTTTATCCGTCAACATCCGTGTCACCCGCGCTTCTATTCAGACCTCTCCGACAAACTACCAGGCCAAAATACGTCATTTCGACCACAGCCACAAAAATCCTGTTAATCCTGTGAATCCTGTCCAAACTTCTTACAAATCTTCACGAAGTGCCAGCCAGGTGGCGGTTAGCTGCTGCCATTCGGCGACGGTAAGCGTTTCGGCGCGGCGGCGGCCATCTATGTTGGCTGCGGCCAGCACGCTTTGGAGGTTGGCGGGGGTTAGCCCAAGCTGGCGCAAATTGTTTTTGAGCTGCTTGCGCTTTTGGCTAAACCCGGCTTTGGCGACGCGGAAAAATGGCTTTTCGGCTACCAGCGGCTGCTGGTCAAGATCAAGGCGGATGACGGCTGAATCTACGTCGGGGCGAGGCCAGAAGGCTCCGGCCTTGATGGTGGCGACGAGGCGGGGGGTGCCGTAGAACTGGGTGCTGACGGCGAGGAGCGACATGTTGGGGGGAACGGCCGTTAAGCGCTCTGCCACCTCTTGCTGCACTGTCAACACCATGCAGGTGGGTTTGTGGCTGGCGCTGAGCAAATGGCGCAAAATCGCCCCGGTGATGTAGTAGGGGACGTTGGCAATGACTTTGTAGGGACGGTCAAACAGGTCAGCGGGGTTTTGCTCCAGAATGTCGCCGTGGATGAGGCGCACATTGTCGTAGGGGGCAAGCTGGCTTTGCAGGATGGGCAAAAAGCGTTGGTCTAGCTCGACGGCGGTGACGGAAACGGCCGTTTCTGCCAGCACCTTCGTCAATGCCCCCAGCCCTGGCCCAATTTCGAGTACTACATCAACGGCCGTTACATTCCCCGCCGCCACAATGCGCCCCAGCACCGCCTCATCAAATAAAAAGTTCTGTCCTAAACTTTTCTTGGGTTGCAGGTCATAAAAATCAAGTAACTGTTTTGGGTGCATTGGGTCACTCATAGATTTGTCTTAAAAACTTGCCAGGCAAACTGGCTTCTGCCGTACCGCAAACAGCCGGTCTACTTTGTCTACCCAGGCCAGGTCAGAAATTTCGGCCAGCCCATAGCGGTAAAGCTGGGCAAAACCAACGGCTCCGACGATGAGCGAGGAAAAGTCGGCCACATCCAGCGTGATTGTGGCCTCGGCTTCTCCTTCGCCCAGGCGCAAACGGCCGTTTTCCACCACCAGCAGCACGCTCCCTGCATTTTCCGGCAGCAAGCTGTCGCGCACCGTCAGCCGCAGCCGACAGCTTTGGCCGCCAAAGTCATGCTCGCGCAGTGCCGTGAAGAGCCGCCCCACGTGGATGACCCGGTACATCAACCCCACCCCCTGCACATTGCTCTCGTGGTACACCGGTGGCAGCAGCCGGTCGCTGTAACGCGGGTCGTGGAAAACGTAGTGGAAATCATCGTCAAGCAGATTGAGTACCACCTGCCGAATCTGGTCGGCTTGGGTGTGTAAAAAGGCCAGCAGCCCGCGCAGGGCGGCCGGGGTTTCATAAATCAGCTCGGAAACAACGATGTCGTTTTGCAAAAAGCTGCCGCCTTCGACCTTTTCAAAGCGAAAAACGAGGTAGCCGCGTAGCTTTTTGCCATCGTGGAAGCCAACGATTTTGTTTGCCAGGTTGCCAAATAGGTCATCAACATCGGCGCGGCTGCGGACAAACATGCCGTTGGTTTGCTCCAGATAGCGGTGGTAGCAGTCTAAAACGGCCGTTTTTTCCCAATCCCGGTTCTCCAAAAACCGAACCCCCTGCTTGCTGCCCGGCGGCAAATTGGCTGGAGCCACCCGGTATTGGCTCAGTTTTGTCCCATATCCCCACCCCATTTGCCGGTAAAAATCGGGGCGGAACGGGTAAAGAGCCGTTAAGGGTGCGCCTCGGTCACGGTAATGACGCAGAAAGTACAGCACCAAATCCCGCGCCACTTTTTCCTTTTTACAGGCCAAATCCACCGCTACGCCGCCAATGCCCCCCACCAGCATCCTGGCTGTATGCAGCTTCATCGTAAAATCATGCAGCCGCATTGCACCCAGCAGCGTGTCGCCGTCAAACAGCCCATAATAGGGTGCCGGTTTGTCCAGCCGCTCCTTTAGCCGTCGGTACAGCCGTTCGCGCCCCTCGGCGGTATTGGCACCAAAGGCGGGATAGGCATTGGCAACTACGTCTACCAAATCGGCAACGTCTGCCTGGTTTACCTTGCGAATCTGCCGCAACCTGCTCTCCTTGATCCGTGAAAACCTGCTTTTGCCTGCGTCTTCCGCGTTTCCATTTTCTTTTTCCGACAAGCTCCTAGGTTCTGTTGACTTTTCAGAATTTGAACCGCAGAGTACGCAGAGGGCGCAGAGAAAGAGAAGACAACAAGGTAAATCTCTGCGATCTTTGCGCCCTCTGCGGTGAAATCTGCTTCTTTTTGCCCAATGTCAACACAACCTAGGAGCGAGGATTGGAATCCTCGGCTACCTTTCTGGCAGCACCCGGCTGGGGAACGGTTTGGGCAATGGCCGGCACGCGCCGCAGATAGAAAACGGGCAATAGCAGCAAAAAGGTCAAGGTTGCCCCCAGCCAGTAGGGGGCGGTGGGGGTGATGGCAAAGATAAGACCGGCGATGGCGGTGCTGAGGATGATGCCCAGGCTGGTGATGGATTGAAACACGCCGAGAATGCCGCCGCGTATGTCGTCGTCAACAACGGTCGTTGTTAGCGATTGCAGCGGCGGCATGGTTAGCCCCATGCCTGCCGCAAAAAAGAGCGACCCGATGGCTCCCAGCCAGGGCGACGTAACGATGGCGTAGAGCAGCATGGCAAAGGCCCGCGAGATGGTGCCCATTGTCACCAGCCCAATTTCGCCATAGCGGCGCAGCAGTGGGCGGAGCAAAAAGGTTTGGGTGAGCAACTGCCCCAGCCCAACGGCCGCCAACAGCATCCCCACGCCCAAATCAATGGTGCGGTCATCCAGCCCCGGAAACAGCCGCGCCTCGGCGTAAAGGGCAAAGGTGGATTGCATCATGCCAAAGGCAAACTGCCCCATGAAGGCGATTCCCAAAATGGCAACCAGCGGGATATTGCGTACCAGTTGCGTCGGGTTCAGGTTGGATTGACGGGCTTGGCGGTTGGCGGCACGCTGCTCTGGCGTCAGGGTTTCGTCTAGCGTGAACCAGGTGAGTATGACGGTGAGCATGGCGACGCCGGCCGCAAAGTAGTAGGGGATGCGTGGGCCGAAGATGGAAGCCAGTACGCCGCCCAACGCCGGCCCGATGATGATGCCGATGCCAAAGACGGCAAAAATATAGCCCAATGATTCGGTTCGCTTTTCGCGGGGGGTAACATCGGTGACGTAGGCCTGGGCGACGATGATGTTGCCGCCGGTGATGCCGTCAACAATGCGGGCAGCGAACAGCATGAGGGCGCTTTGGGCGGCACCGATGAAGAAGAAACTAACGGCCGTTCCAATCTGGCTAATGATCAAAATGGGAATGCGCCCGTGCCTGTCGGACAGCCGCCCCAGGTATGGGCCGGCCAAAAACTGCGCGGCAAAAAATGAGGTAGATAAAAGCGTAATGGCTTGGGGTGCCAAGCCAAATTCACGCTGGGCAAAGAGAGGCAAAATGGGAAAGATCATTGAGGCTCCCACCATTTGTACAAATACAATCATCAGGATTGTAAACAACCGCCGATCAATATTTTTGAATTTCACATGTACCAACCTTACTTTACACAAATTTTGGCAATGGTACGCCGAAAATCAGCTTTGTCAAAAGGTGGAAAAACACCAACGCCGCGCTCATGTGAGCGCGGCGTTGGTGGTAGAAGAGGAGGAAAAAGGAAAGGAGAAAATGTTTGGAGGAGAAATCCGTTTTGTTTGCTTATGCCGATATTATAGACAAAGCCTATGGCGTGTGCTGGTTCATTGGCAACAGCAGTTGTGTAAAGCATGGTACAGCGCTGTTAGAAGGGCGTAAAAGCGGGGCTATCAATTGCTTTACAGCGTTTGCTTGCCACTTTCAACAGCCATTGTTAGCAGATGGATTACAATTGGGAAGTGAGAGACAATCATCCCCAACATGGAACCCACGTCAATTTAAGGAACGAGGATTAAATAAGTTACGCAAGAAGTTGAACTTCTCAGAAGAAGTTCAACTTCTAAATGGGCAAGTTATTTAATTTCCATCCCTAAGAAGGTTTGTCAATAATCAACAAGTGGCAAGTTGCAGGTGGCTGTTGGCAAGGTTAACTTGTTACCTGTAACTTGCTACTAATTGATGAAGTATCGTTTAAGAAAAGGAGTTGTTTGTTTATGAAACTGTTGTTGTGTGTGTTGCTGGCTGTGCTGCTGGCGGGCTGTTCGCTGTTTGGTGGGGAGGAGGCTGTGCCGGTTCCGTCGGATGTGGATCAAAATATTCTGGAGCAGTTGGAGCGTGGGGGTGAGGAAACGGCCGTTCCTGCCACCGAAGAACCGCGTGTAGCTCCTGAGATTGAGGTAGAGGAAACGGCCGTTCCGCCCACCGAACCCGCCCCCACCGCAACCGCCACCCCCGAAGCGGCTGACGAAGGCGAAGCGGCGGCTGCCGACAAAGGCGAAGCCAGTGCCGTAGCCAAAAGCGAAAAAAGCACCCTGCGCAGCGGCCCCGGCGAAGAATTCCCGGAAATAGAGGCCGCCGTTGAAAATGGCGACTCGCTGAGCGTGCTTGGTCTGGATGAAAGTGGCGAATGGGCAAACGTGGCACTGCCAAATGGCGAAAACGGCTGGCTGCCGCTGGATGATATTCAGCTCAACACGCCACTTAAGGACATTGGCATTGTGCTAACCATTCCGGCCATTCCGGCTCTGCCCACCATTCAAGGCGTACCAGATGTTCCGGCGATTCCCACGCTGCCGCCGATCAACATCCCATAGGAAGTTGTTGGAGATTGGCGATTGGAGATTGGTGAACCTTCACAATCTCTAATCGCCAATCTCCAATTAGGTAATTGGCTATAAACGGCCGTATTCCGCCAAAAAGCGAATGCTCGTTTCAATGCCGCGATAAAAGTTGGGTAGGTAGAACCGTTCGTTGGGGGCGTGGAGGTTGTCGCTGGGCAGGCCAAACCCCATGAGGACGGTTTCCAGCCCCAGGAATTCCTGGAACTGGCCGACGACGGGGATGGAGCCGCCTTCGCGCATAAAGACGGGTGGGTTTTCATAAACGGCCGTAAATGCCGCCGCCGCCGCCTTCATCGCTGGATGCTCCAAATTGCAAATGGAAGCCGGTGCGCCGCCGCGCTGGTGAAACGCGATGGAGACGGTGGGGGGAGCCATTGCCAGCACGTGGGCTTTGAATTTGGCAAAAATATCGGCCGGATCTTGGTCAGGCACCAGCCGCATGGAGAGCTTGACGTGGACGGTGGAGGGCAGCACCGTTTTGCCGCCGGGGCCGGTGTAGCCACCGATGATGCCGTGTACGTCAAACGTTGGCCGCGCCCCAATCCGTTCAATCAGCGTATATTCCGGTTCGCCCCACGTTTGCGGGGCGCCGGTGTCGCCCAGCCACGCCGCTTCGTCAAAGGGAAGCTGCGCCAGCAGGGTGCGCTCTTTATCGGAAAGGGGGCGCACGTCGTCGTAGAAGCCGGGGATGAGGATGTGGCCGTCTTTGTCCTTGCAACTGGCAATGAGGTGGCCGAGGACGTTGAGCGGGTTGTCTATGCCGCCGCCAAAGCTGCCGGAATGGAGGTCGCGGGTGGGGCCGGTGATGTCCATCATGACATAGCAATTGCCGCGCAGCCCGTAGGTGATGGCGGGCTGCTGTGGGGTGGGCATTCCGGTGTCGGAGACCACGGCCACATCAGCGGCCAGCAGATCCTTGTTGGCGGGGATAAAGGCTCGCAGGCTTTCGCCGCCGCTTTCCTCTTCTCCCTCAATGATAAATTTGACGTTGATCGGCAGCTTGCCCTCGGTCTTCAGGTAGGCTTCAACGGCTTTAACGTGGAGGAAGGTTTGGCCTTTGTCGTCGGACGCGCCGCGTGCGTAGAGGTAGTTGTCGCGGATGTCGGGTTCAAAGGGGTTTGAATGCCACAGTTCGATGGGGTCTACGGGCTGCACGTCGTAGTGGCCGTAAATGAGGACGGTGGGAGCGTCGCTGCCCGCGTGGAGCCAGTCGCCATAGACGAGGGGGTGGCGCTGGGTTTTGATGACGCGGACGTTTTCGATGCCAGCCTGGGTCATGTTGTTGGCAAGCCAAACGGCCGTTTGTGCCACGTCTTCATTGTGTTTTTCCTGCGTACTAATGCTGGGCAGCCGCAAAAATTCGATGAGTTCCTGTAAATGCAGCTCTTGCTGCTGCTGGGCATAGGTCAAGGGGTTCATAAAAATTTCTCCGTTTCCATGTTTCTGAGTATAATGACGCAGTTTGCCTGCTGGCACAAGTATACACAGGAAGGTATGGATTGGAGATTGGCGATTGGAGATTCCCAATCTCTAATCGCCAATCGCTAATCTCCATTTAGGCATGAACTGGATTGAGAAACAACAATGAGTGAACCGAGTGCAAAAGCAACTTTATCCCCGGTGGCTCTGCTGGAAAGTTTGCTCTTTGTGGCGAGTGGACCGGTGGCGGTGGGGCGGCTGGCGAAGGCGCTGGATTTGACGCAAACGGCCGTTCGTAACCACCTGGCCGAACTGGAAACCGAACTCCAGACGCGGGGGCTGCGCTTGCAGTGGGACAAAAACCAGGTGCAAATGACCTCTGCTCCCGAAGCCAGTGCCGCTATTGAGCAATTTTTAGGGCTGGAAATGAGTAGCCGCCTCAGCAATGCCGCCCTGGAAGCCCTGGCAATCATCAGCTACATGCAGCCGATGACGCGGCCACAGGTAGACCAAATTCGCGGGGTCAACTCTGACGGTGCCCTGCGGACGCTGTTGAGCAAGGGGTTGATTGAAGAGACAGGGCGGCTAGAGACACCCGGCCGGCCGATTTTGTATGGCACCACCACCGAATTCTTGCAATATTTTGGCCTTGCAAGCCTGGATGAGATGCCGGAATTGGCTGGTGAGGAAGAGGGGGATTAAGAGACTGAGAGACTGGGAGACTAAAAGACTCCCTAGTCTCTTAATCTCTTAGTCTCAATATAACATGAGCGAGCAAAAGAGCGTGCGGCTGCAAAAATTGATGGCTGATGCCGGGTTGGGGTCGCGCCGGGATAATGAGACGTTGATTCAGGCGGGGCGGGTGGAGATAAACGGCCGTATTGCCAAGCTGGGCGACAAGGCAGACCCTGATTTGGATCAGATTAAAATAGACGGCCGTTTACTTTCCCTCCACGACCACAAATTCATCTACATCATGCTCCACAAACCCAAAGGTGTCCTGTCGTCACTGGCCGACGAGTTGGATCAGGAGCGTACAACTGTGCGCGACCTGGTGGAACTGCCCGGCCATTTTTACCCCGTGGGGCGGCTGGATAAGCCCAGCGAGGGGCTGATGTTGATGACCAACGACGGCCAACTGGCGCATAAATTGACCCACCCTCGCTACGAACACGAAAAACAGTATGAGGTGTGGCTGCAGGGGGCGATGTCAGATGGGGTGATTGACCAGTGGCGGCGGGGGGTTATGTTAGACGGCCGTTTAACCGCCCGCGCCCCCATTGAAATAATTGAACGCGGCAGCAACTACACCCGGCTCCGCGTGGTGCTGCGCGAAGGGCGCAAGCGGCAAATCCGCCGCATCGCCGCCCAATTCGGCCACCCGGTTACGCGGCTGCTGCGTGAGCGCATTGGCACGCTGCGGCTGGGGTCATTGCCCGCCGGGCAGTGGCGCTACCTGTCGCCCTTTGAGGTGAAGGAGTTGCGCCAACTGGTGGCCGATAATGCGCCGAAAACGGCAAAAAAGCAGCCCGCATCGAAGCGTAAACGATAGAAAGCATGTAGCGGTGTGTGCTGGGCGGTGGAATAAATGACCCAGCATGCACCTTTACCACCATACTCATGAAAAATGTGATTGCAATGGATGGGCCGGCAGCATCGGGCAAGACGACGATTGGGCGGATGTTGGCCGAGCGGCTGGGCTATCTTTTTTTGGACACGGGCTTTATGTACCGGGCGGTGACGCTGGCGGCATTGCGGCGCGGGGTGGATGTGGCAGATGAAACGGCCGTTACCCATCTATCCACCATGATCGAAATTGGGGCGCGTCTGCCGGCTGCCGGGGAAGAAGACGGCCGTGTGTACACCGCCCTGCTCAACGACGAAGACATCACTTGGGCCATCCGCGCCCCCGAAGTAGATGCCAACGTCTCGCAGGTTGCCAGCTACCCCGGCGTGCGTGCCGAACTGGTGCGCCAGCAGCGCACCTTTGCCGCCAAAGGCCACTGCGTTATGGTCGGGCGCGACATTGGCACTGTGGTACTGCCCGATGCACCGCTCAAGCTCTACATCACCGCCTCGGCTGAGGAGCGGGCGCGGCGACGCTGGCACGACCGCCACCAGCAGGGTCATGCCGCCAGCTATGAGGCTATTTTGGCCGACGTGGTGCGTCGGGATGAGATTGACGGCAACCGTGAACATTCCCCCATGCGGCCGGCTGCCGATGCCATCATCATTGACACAACCGGTCGTTCGCCGCAGGAAATCTTGGAAGAAATTCTAAACATGCGATAATCAAACAATATTTCTTAAAGGCACAAACTGGCATTGTCTAGAGATTAGGAGATTGAGAGATCAGGAGACTAACCTCTCAATCTCCTAATCTCCTAATCTCCTAATCTCAGAATGTTTCAACATATGTCCTACAAAGTTTTAATATCAGCCCCCTATCTTCAACCCCACCTCGACCGTTTTCGTCCTCTTTTTGCCGCCAACAACATTGAACTCTTTGTGCCGCCCGTGGAGGAACGGTTTGAGGAGGAGGATTTGCTGCCCTGGATGGGTGACATTGACGGCGTGATTTGCGGCGACGACCGCTTTACTGAGCGGGTACTGCAAGCATCCCCCCGCCTCAAGGTGATTTCCAAGTGGGGAACGGGGATTGACTCGATTGACAAGGCGGCGTGCCAGCGGCTGGGAATTGCGCTGTGCAATACGCCCAATGCTTTTAGCGAGCCGGTGGCCGATACGGTGTTTGGCTATATGCTGGCCTTTGTGCGGCGGCAGCCGTGGATGGACAGGGCGATGAAGGCGGGGACGTGGCAGAAGATTAACGGCCGTTCTCTCCGCGAATGCACCCTTGGCATCATTGGTGTGGGCGATGTGGGCAAAGCCGTTGCCCGCCGCGCCCCCGCCTTTGGCCTGCGGCTGCTAGGGCATGATCTGGTAGACATGCCTGCCGACTTCGTTGCCCAAACCGGCATCGAAATGGTCAGCCGGGAGGCACTGCTGCGCCAGGCCGATTTTGTCAGCATCAACTGCGACCTCAACCCCACTAGCTACCACCTCATGAACGACGCCACCTTTGCCCTCATGAAACCCGAAGCCATCCTCATCAACACCGCACGCGGCCCTGTTGTTGAAGAAGCCGCCCTCATTCGCGCCCTGCAAAGCGGCCAAATCGGTGGGGCGGCGCTGGACGTGTTTGAATTTGAACCGCTGCCGGCCGACAGTCCCCTGCGACAAATGGACAACGTCCTGCTGGCACCCCACAACGCCAACAGCAGCCCGCTGGCCTGGGAGCGGGTGCATGAAAACAGCATCAATAATTTGCTGCGAGAACTGCACCGATGAAGGGGCGGTTGCAAGTGACAGGTTACAAGTGGCAAGTAGCAGGTAGCAAACGAGACTTGCCACCTGTTACCTGCTACTTTTCCGGCCGCATAAAAGGCACACATGACCCTGTTTCAAGAGCTTGACATAACTGGCTACGCCGGTGGGCAAATTGTTGCCATTGAGCCAGGCAGCGTGGCTGATGACATTGGCCTGCAGCCCGGCGACCAACTGCTGGCGATCAACGACAACCGCGTTGAAGACGTGATTGACGTGCAATTTTACGGTGCCGAAGAAAGCCTGGATATGCTGGTGCGGCGCGGCGACGAGTACCTGCTGTTTGAAGCCGAGCGCGACTACAACCAAACCCTGGGCATGGAATTTGCCCACCCCACCTTTGACACCGACATTCGCCGCTGCAACAACCTGTGCGAATTTTGCTTTGTGCTGCAAATGGCACCCCGCTTTCGCCGCACCCTCTACATCAAAGACGACGACTACCGCTACTCCTTCCTCTTCGGCCACTTTGTCACCCTCACCAACCTCAGCGACCACGACTGGTGGCGCATTGAAACGATGCGCCTGTCGCCGCTCTATGTTTCCGTCCACGTCACCGATTTGGAAAAGCGGCGGCACTATTTGCGTAACAAAACCGCCCCCGACGTGCTGGCGCAAATTCGGCGACTGGGGGAGCATGGCATTGAGGTGCATACCCAGCTTGTGATTACGCCGGAATGGAACGACGGGGCGTGGATGGAACGCTCGATTCGGGAATTGTCAGAACTATGGCCGACGGTGCAATCCATCAGCGTGGTGCCGGTGGGGTTGACCAAACACCACAAATATGGGATGCGCCCCCACACTCCGGCCGAAGCGGCGGCGACGCTGGCCTATTTGGAATTACTACAGCAGCTTTACCTGGAGAGATTTGGCGTTCGTTTTCTCTACCCTACCGATGAATGGTATCTGGTAGCCGGCCGTGAGGTGCCAGAACTTGAGGCGTATGATGACCAGGAGCTGCAGGAAAACGGACTGGGGATGGTGCGTGGCTTTTTGGATGAGTGGGAGGGGGTGAAGGAGGAGATTGGGGATTGGAGATTGGAGATTGATGAAGGTTCCCAATCTCCAATCTCCGATTTCCAATCTCTCACTTTGGCAACGGCGACGTTGTTTGCACCGGTTTTGCAGCAGACGGCGGCTGAATTTGCCGTGTTGACTGGGTTGGGCGTGACGGTGCTGCCGATTGTGAATGAGCGGTTGGGGGAGACGATTACGGTGGCGGGGCTGCTGATGGGGTCGGATGTGGTGAACCAGCTTTTGCAGCATGGGGTCGGTGATTTGGTTGTGCTGCCCCGCGTCATGTTTGATCACCCGGATCGGGTGGCACTGGATGATATTTCGCCGCAGGATGTTGCTAATCGGCTGAAACGGCCGTTAGCGCTGGCCGACACCATGGGCGACGTGTGGGATGCGGTGCTGGGTGAATCACAGGTGATGTTTTACCCCAACGACAAGCCGCAGGGGACGATTTCGCTGCGGGTGTTGGGGGATGATGATGGTGGTGACGGGCATTTTTCGTAGGTTGAGATGACGGACGACCGACGATGGGTGGTTTGTGGTCGGTGGTCTGTCGTCAATTAAAAGGGCTTTGCCATGTACCATGAGTTAGGGTCAGTGCAGCTTCGGGATGGAGAGCGGGTGGCGGCGGCGGTGGTGACGGGGCCGGACGGGGAATGGGCGGCGCGGCTGGAGGGGTTGTTGCAGCACAAGGGGGAGCCGTGGAACTGGCAAAACAGTGCCGTGCTGCGCCAATCGCTGGGTTTGGAGGTCCGTTTTTACATTCTGCACCGGGATGGGATGCCGTTTGCCAACATTTTGACGGTAACAAGAGGTGGTGTGGGGACGTTTGGACACGTCTGGACAAACCTGGATGATCGGCGGAAGGGGGCTTCAACGGGGCTGATGGAGTTGCTGCTGCCTGATTTTGCGGCCAACGGTGGGCGGGCGCTTTATTTGCACACGGGGTATGAGTCGGTGGCGTATTGGCTGTATGAGCGGTTTGGCTTTCGCTCGTTTGCGCCGCAGGACGGCCATATGGCGTATTTTGTGGGGGATGAGGGGGTGTTTTTGCGGGATTATTTTGCGGGGGAAACGGCCGTTATTTCCCCCCTCTCCTGGCACCATTGGCCCACCTCGCAACCACTGTTTGCCGGGGCGTGGCCGGGGTACGTGCGTTGTGCGCCGCTGGGGCTAACCGGGCGGCAGATTACCGAAGAGGCGTTTTTGCCGCTGCTGCGCCAGCCAGAAGCAGGGCAGACAGCGGTGCTGGTGCAGCCGCGCACGGGAGCCGTTTGTGGTTTTGCCTGCTGGCAGTGGCATCCCATTTGGTGGGGGATAGTGCTACTGGATGTCTATTGCCATCCCCGCTACTGGGATCGGGCGGGGGAACTGCTGGCGGCACTGTCGCTGCCGGAGGGTCAGCGGCTGCTGGCGTATGCGGACGGGGATTGCCCGCAGAAGTGGACGGCGTTGCAGGAGTTGGGGCTGGAAAAAACGGCCGTTTTTCCCCCCACCATGCCCGTTGACCCCAGCGGTAGTCGGGAGGTGGGGATTGTTGGGTTTGTCAGGTGATGGGTGTAGGGAGATTGGAGATTAGAGATTAACCAATCTCCAATCGCCAATCTCCAATTCCCCATAGTTCGGAGGCAAAATGAAAGCAATTGTGGTGCAGGACGAGAAGCTGGTTTGGGGTGAGGTGACGGATGTGGCGTGTGGGCCGGAGGAGGTGGTGGTGGCGGTGCGGGCAACGGCCGTTAATCGCGCCGACCTGCTGCAAGCACGGGGAGGGTATCCGCCGCCGCCAGGAGCCAGCGACATTTTGGGGCTGGAAGTGGCGGGGGAGATTGCCGCGCTGGGGGAAAGCGTGGTCGGCTGGCAGGTGGGCGACCGGGTGTGTGCGCTGCTGCCGGGTGGGGGATATGCGGAATTAACGGCCGTTCCCTACCAAATGCTCGTCAAAATCCCCGACGACTGGAGCTTTGCCCAGGCTGCCGCCTTCCCCGAAGTGTGGTACACCGCCTACCTGAACCTGTTTGGCGAAGGGCAGCTAAAGGCGGGGGAGATTGCCCTCATCCACGCCGGGGGCAGCGGCGTGGGGACGGCAGCAGTGCAGTTGGCGGTGTTGGCCGGGGCGCAGGCGTTTGTGACCGCCGGAACCGAGGAAAAACTGCAGTTTTGCCGCAACTTGGGGGCGACTCTGGCGGTAAATTACAAAACGGCCGATTTTTTGGCCGAGGTGCAAAAGGCAACCAACAATCGGGGGGTGGATGTGATTTTGGATCCGGTGGGGGCTGATTATTTGATGAAAAATTTGCGGGCGTTGGCGATAAACGGCCGTTTGGTCAGCATTGGTCTGCTCAGCGGCGGGCAAACAGAGATTAACCTGGGGCTGCTGCTGGGCAAGCGGCTGCGGCTGGTTGGATCCACGCTGAGAAATCGGCCGTTGGCCGAAAAAGTCGCCATCCGCAACGGCTTCGAGCAGCGTTTCTGGCCCTTCTTCGCCTCCGGCCAGCTTCAACCCATCATTGACACCACCTTTCCCATAACCCAGGCCCAAGCCGCCCATGAATACGTGGCGGCGGATAAAAATATTGGGAAGGTGGTGTTGCTGGTAAATAATGGAGATTAGAGATTGGAGATTGGAGATTAATGAACCTTCACAATCTCTAATCTCCAATCCCCAATCTCCTTCTCTCAAGGAGTTGTTTATGTCTTTCCACACCCCCACCGACCATTACCGCCACCGCCTTTTGCCGCTGCGCCAGCAGCTTGAGGTGCAAAACGGCTGGCTGCGTGAACGATTGGAAACCGTTATCCCGGCGCTGCTGGCGCGGGAAAAGATGGATATGTGGCTGATTATCGCCCGTGAGTACAATGACGACCCAGTGATGCCGACGCTGCTGCCGCAGCCGGAAATGGGGGCGCGGCGGCGCACGATGCTGCTTTTTTGCCGCAATGCCGATGGCAGCGTGGACCGGCTGACGCTGGCGCGATATGGGTACGGGGATTTTTATCGGCCGGCGTGGAACCCGGAAGAAGACGGCGACCAATACGCTTGCCTGGTGCGCCACATTCGGGAGCGCAATCCGCAGACGATTGGCATCAACCTTTCCCGTGAATTTGCCTTTGGCGATGGGCTGAGCCAAACCGAGTTTGTCCAGTTGGCCGACGGGCTGGGGGCAGAGCTGATGGGGCGCACCCGCAGTGCGGAACGGCTGTGTCTGGGCTGGCTGGAAACGCGCATCCCGGCCGAGCTAACGGTTTACCCTGGCCTGGTCGAAATGGGACATTCACTTATTGCCGAAGCGTTTTCCACGCGGGTCATCCACCCCGGCATCACCACCACCGACGACGTGGTGTGGTGGATGCGGCAGCGGATGCAGGAGATGGGGCTGCGGGCGTGGTTCCAGCCGTCGGTGGAGATTCAGGCACCGGGGCAGGGGCTGGAAATGCCCAATGCGAAGACCAAAGAACCGCGCCACCTGATTTTGCCCGGCGATGTGCTGCACTGTGACGTGGGTTTTCACTATCTGGGGTTGGCAACCGACCAGCAGCAGCACGCTTATGTGTTAAAGCCGGGGGAAACGGATGCCCCGGCCGGGCTGAAGGCGGCACTGGCCGACGGTAACCAACTACAGGATTTCCACATGGCGGCGATGGCGGTGGGGCGGACGGGGAATGAGGTGCTGGCAGAAACGCTGGCGCAGGCCAATGCGGCCGGCTTGCTGCCTCAGGTCTACAGTCACCCCTTGGGTTATCACGGTCATGCGGCCGGCCCAACCATTGGGCTGTGGGATCAGCAGGGCGGGGTGCCGGGGCGCGGCGACTACGAGTTGTTTGACGAAACGTGCTATTCGATTGAACTAAACATCCGCAAAGCCGTGCCGGAATGGGATGGACAGGAGGTGCGGATTGCCCTTGAGGAAGATGCGGTGCTTTCGGGTGGGGAGATGCGGTGGTTAAACGGCCGTCAAACAACCTTCCACCTTATTGGCTAATTAGAGATTGGAGATTGGAGATTGATGTACCTTCACAACCTCCAATCTCCAATCTCTATTCATCCTTCTTCGCCCGCTTAATCGCCCGCTGCCGCACCTCGTGGCGCAGCTCTTTTTTGCGGATGCGGAGGGAGGCGGGGGTGATTTCGAGTAGGTCGTCGTCGCCCAGATATTCAATAGACTCATCCAGCGTCATGATGCGTGGCGTGGATAGTGCCTCCACAATGGCGGTGGGACCGGTGCGAACCTTGCTCAAGGTTTTGGTTTTGCCCACGTTCACAACAAGCTCTTCATTTCGCGTATTTTGTCCCACAACCTGCCCCTGATACACCTCTTCGCTGGGCAGAACAAAAAATATTCCGCGTGATTCAAGCTGGTGAAGGGCATAGGCACTGACCGAACACGTTTCCAGGGCTACCAGCGAGCCGTGGTCCTGGATGTCAATGGGGCCAAGCATAGGGGCGTAACCGTGGAAAAGAGTGTTGAAAATGCCCGTGCCGCGTGTGGCGGTGAGAAACGGCTGGCGCAGCCCCAGCAGCCCGCGTGTCGGAATGATGTATTCGCCATACACGGTGCCGTCTTCGCCGTAGTGGATTTTTTGCAGCAGCCCCCGTCGCCGTCCCAGCAACTCGCTCACAGACCCAAAATAATCGTTGGCAACCTCGATGAAAAGCGTTTCCATCGGCTCTTCCTTTCCCTTTGGCCCATCGCGGAAAATCACTTCGGGGCGGCTGACGGCAAACTCATACCCCTCGCGCCGCATCGTTTCGATGAGAATGGCAAGGTGAAGCTCACCGCGCCCGGAGACGATAAATTCAGCCGGGTTGTCGGTGTCTGTAACGCGCATGGCGACGTTGCTTTCTAGTTCACGGGTGAGTCGTTCACGGATCTGGCGGCTGGTGAGGAATTTGCCTTCTTTACCCGCAAAGGGGCTGTCGTTGACGCGAAACGACATCCGCACCGTTGGCTCCTCAACCTTGATGGGGGGCAATGGGTGCGGATCGTTGGGGTCGGCCAGTGTGTCACCAATGCCGACGTCGGGGATGCCGGCCACGGCCACAATGTCGCCGGCCGTAACCTCTTCCTGTTCACGTCGCTGGAGGTTTTTAAAGGTGTAGACCTGCGTGACTTTGCCTTTTTCAAGCGTACCATCAGCGTGGATGTGGGCGATTTCCTGGCCGCTGCGAATGGTGCCGCTGGTCAGCCGGCCGACCGCGATTTTGCCGACATAGCTGCTGTATTCCAGCGTGGTAACAAGTAGCTGGGTGGGGCCATCGGGGTTGACCTGGGGCGGGGGCAAATGTTCGAGAATGGTGTCAAATAACGGCCGTAAATCCCGATCCATCTCATCCGGGCTGTACCCAGCCCGCCCTTCCAGCGCCCGCGCATAGATGACGGGGAAATCGGCCTGCTCATCGCTGGCACCCAAATCCACAAACAGGTCAAAGGTGGCGTTGACCACATAATCGGGGCGTGCCGCGTCACGGTCAATCTTGTTGACCACCACAATCACCTTGGCTCCCTTGTTCAACGCCTGCCGCAGCACAAAGCGGGTTTGCGGCATGGGGCCTTCCACGGCATCCACCAGCAGCAGCACGCCGTCAACCATGTTGACCACGCGCTCCACTTCGCCGCCAAAGTCGGCATGGCCGGGGGTGTCTACAATGTTGATGGTGATGCCATCATATTCAATGCTGGTGTTTTTTGCCAAAATAGTGATGCCGCGCTCCCGCTCCAGGGCGTTGGAGTCGAGGACGCGCTCCTGCACGGCCTGGTTTTGGCGAAAGACGTTGGTTTGGCGCAACATGCCATCCACCAGCGTGGTTTTGCCGTGGTCAACGTGGGCAATAATGGCAACGTTGCGAATATCGTTACGAGGTTGGGACATAAATTTTGCTCACACAGAAGAAACCCGGTTTGGCAGCAAAACCACCAAACCGGGCTTTTTCCACAAAGTATTCTGACGTAAAAAGACCCGACGATGGTCGGGTCAAGATAGGAATTGTATGCGAGAAACGGCCGTTTCGCAAATTTAGCAAGGGTAGCTAATTTGCATTCCCTTATTTGTTTCAATCAAGCTATCAAAAGCGTGAGGTCTATGGATGTGTAAGATTGTACAAAGGCGTTCATAACAACCATTTTTCTGTGTATAGCGTATCATATTCATTACCAGGATGGGTTTCGTGTGATGTGCCAGATTTTCGTGATCTAGCTGAAGTTCAAAGCATACTCCTATTAGCTCATCCAGTTTGAAATATTTGATCATAATATCTTTTAATTCAACATCTGATACCTTTGGTAGATCGGCAGGGAAACTTTGGGTAAGATCTTTTTCATGTGTTGCGCTGCCTGAAGAATGTGCAGAGTCTTGCGCTAATTGCTGATCAGACTGCTCCTTGTCAACTGGATGACGAGATTCAACTACTTCAGAGAACTTGTGCCCAAATAAATCAAGGATTTCTCTGTCTGTAGCCGTGATTTTAGATCTTCTGATGGCAAAAAAATTACCTACCAGAACGTCAGGTTTTTTTGACGAGAAGAAAGGAACTGAAATAACCTCTTCAATTCCTGTAAGCATCTGTACACTTTTTGTGAAAGGCTCTGCTAGTTTAGGTAGCACGGGCTTAAAAAGTGTATAAAGGTCTTCACTTGCAACAGGCTTGCCAGCGCGGATGGCTTGGGAAGCCAGATTCTCTTTATGAGAATCGTCATGAATATTGATCCTTGCAATGGAACTATCCAGGAGCGTTAGTTTTTTGTTGAACAAGGTTGACAATTTCTGTTCCCATTTTCTTAACCAATCTTCACTGGCGACATTTGGGTCAATATAATAGGCATAAATACATAAATCCCCGTTTTTTTCCAGGCAAGCGACCATTACACTTAAATAATCGAAGTTTTCTACAATAGCTTGAGCCTGTTTTTTAATAGTTGAACAAGACGTATATTTTTTTCTGGCATGAGCTTATAACCTTTCTACGATGAGCAAATTTATAAATTTCGTGGGCTAAATAGAGGTTATACTGCTAAAATTGGCTTCTCCGACCCAACATCGGCTAGTATACGTTCTTCGACTTGCTTTCGGCCTTACGAGCATCGGGTTCCGAAATCATGAAAAATAAAGTTGACACCCTGCCTGGTAACAGGTACGATAGTTGGCTAGTTTGTTCGTTATCAATAGGCTCCCAAACTTTAAGGTTGACAAACAAAGCAGGTTAGAAAGTTAATAGATGTTTCAATCTATGTCGCCTGCCCGGGCAGGGTTTGGGGTTTATTGATTGGCTATTTGATAATGATGCAGGAACCCATTACAGGGTGCTGACTAGGCAACAGGTTTGGCTGTTGCCAAAGAGAAAAGGAAATCATTCATGCGTCGTGAAGTCCTAACCTGGTCTGACGTAGACAAATTAATTGATTATCTGGTTCCCCAGATTCATGGCCGTTTTGACTCCATGATGATCGTGACGCGGGGTGGCATTATTCCGGGAGGCATGTTGGCCGAAGCGCTTAACATCACCTATATTTTGACCGCGTCCGTCCGTTTCCCGGCGGATTTTCCCGGTCTGCAAACGTCACCGGCACAGATGAAGTATGCTGTGCCAGAGTTTATCCAGTTTCCCAATGATGATTTGATTGAAGGGCGGCGGATTCTGGTAGTTGATGACGTGTGGACAAAAGGGCGCAACAGCGTGACGGTGGCGAATCGCATTGATGCCGCCGGGGGCATTCCGGAAACGTGCGTGCTGCATTACAAACCGGCGACTTCGCTTTACCCTGGCAAAACGCCAACGTATTACGCAGCGGTTACGGATGCCTACATCATTTATCCCTGGGAGCTGGATCGTGGGCCGGAAATGTTGGGGGTTTGGAATTAGAGGCGGTTGTTTTGGATGAGAAACGGCCGTTTCCCGGTTGACAACATCCCAGCTTTTGGTAGCATTATAGGCTGGTAACATTGATATACGTAAGGCACCGGTGATGACTGGGTCCCTGGCGGCGAGGATCGTCGAACCGTGTCAGGGTCGGAAGGCAGCAGCACTAAGGCGTACACCTTGGGTGCCCAGGATAACCTGGTTGTCATCGGTGCCTTGGGTATATCAATAAAGTTTTTGAGATTGGGGATTGGAGGGTAAGAACTCCAGTTTCCAATCTCATTTTGTTTATGGGGCAAAAACGGTTTGTTTGGTTGGTCATTGCGCTGGTCAGCCTGGGTGGGTTAATTGCGGCCACCCTGGCCGTGGCGCAGGCTGAATATACTATTTATGATGGTGCGACGGTGCAGCAGATTAACGGCCGTTTTGCCACCCCCCGCGACCTGCTTGCCAACGCCCACGTCGAACTACGCCCCGAAGACGTGGTGGTGCCGGGGCTGAACGAGCCAATTGAAGCAGGAACGGCCGTTCGCATCCAACGCGCCCGCCCCGTCACCCTCCACACCGAAAGCGCCAGCCGCACCTACTGGACACAGCAAACCACCCTCGGTGCCTTTCTCGCCGAAAGCGGCCAGTCGCCGCTGCCGACCAGCCAAATTTTTGCCGATGGCCGCCAAATCAACGTCAACACCCTGTTCCAAACCGCGCTGCCCAACACGGTCGAAATCGGCCGTTTTCTCACCGTCACCATCATAGACAACGGACAGCAGCAGCTACTGCGTACCGCCGCCCAAACGGTGGGTGCGGCACTGGCCGAGGCCAATATTGCCCTGTTTGCCACCGATGGCGTGGAGCCGGAAATGGGGAGCTGGCTGGAACCCGGCATGGTGATTCGGGTGCAGCGATCTATGCCGTTGACGATTGATGTAGACGGCCGTTTAATCCAGACACGCAGCCACCACACCAACCCGCTCGCCGTCATTGCCGAAGCCGGTATCGGACTTCTGGGTGCCGACTACACCCAGCCCGGCGCAGAAACCGTGCTGCAACCCAACGACACCATCCACGTCATTCGCGTTACCGAAGATTTCCGTACCGAAGACGTTGCCATTCCCTTCCAAACCCTGTGGCAAGCCAGCCCCGACCTTGCCATAGACACCCAGGCTATCATCAGCTATGGCGAAAATGGCATCCAGCGGCGGCGTTTGCGCGTTCGCTATGAAAACGGGATGGAAGTGGGGCAAACGGTGGATGGTGAATGGGTTGCCCGCGAGCCAATTGACCAGGTGGTTGGCTATGGCACCAGCATCACGCTGGGGGTGGTTGATACACCCGAAGGCCCCCGTGAATATTGGCGCGTGGTGCAGATGCGAGTCACTTCCTACACTGCCGCTAGCTCCGGCAAGGCATCGGGCGATCCCGGCTATGGGGTTACGGCCAGCGGCCGGCGCGTTGGCAAAGGGGTTGTTGCCATTGACCGCAGCGTCGTCCCCTTTCGTTCCTCTGTCTATGTTCCCGGCTACGGCATTGGCTACGCTGGCGATACCGGCGGCGGGGTGCGCGGCCGCTGGATTGATTTGGGCTATAGTGAAAGCAACTACGTTTCCTGGTCGGGCTATGTGGATGTTTACTACTTGACCCCGGTTCCAGCACCAGAAGATATTAACTATTTATTGCCGTCTGTTTTGCCGTAGAAACTGGCAGTTGTGCCAAAAAGCAAAAAAAGGTTGACAACTCAAGTTTCTTTGTTAACATCCCGTTCGTTATGATAACTTTTGCTCAAGCACCACGACGTATCCGCCGCCGTAGCCAGACCATAGGTCTGGTTTTTGGGGTTGCCTGAGCGAAGCTTAACGAGGGAACGTCAAAACCGCCAGACTTTTGGTTACAAAAGTCTGGCGGTTTTTTTTTGTCTGTTGGCTGATTGAAGAAGATGAGATTGGAGATTGGAGATTCAAAATCTCTAATCTCCAATCTCCAATCTCATCTTTAGGAGAGGTGGTCATGTTGAAAGTTGGGATTTTTGGGGCGACGGGGTACACCGGGTATGAACTGGTGCAGATTTTGACGCGGCACCGGAATGTGCAGATTTTGTTTGCTACGTCGCGGGCAGAGGCGGGCAGCTTGTTGTCGGAGATTTATCCGCAGGCACCCGACGTGCCGCTGATTGACCCGGATGACGTGGACGCTGATGCGGGTAGATTGTGGGGGCAGGTGGACGTGGTGTTTTTGTGTTTGCCCCATGCGGCGGCGGCGGCAACGGCCGTTAAAGCCCTCCACCACAACGTCCGCGTCATTGACCTCAGCGCCGATTTTCGCCTGCGCGATGCCGACGTGTACGCCAAGTGGTACGGCTACGGCCACCCTGCGCCGGAGCTGATGGGGCAGGCGGTCTATGGGCTGACCGAGTTTGCGCGGGAGGAACTGCCGGGGGCAAAGCTGGTAGCCGTGCCGGGCTGTTACCCGACCAGCATTTTGCTGGCGTTGCAGCCGATTTTGGCGGCCAACATGCGGTTGTCTAGCCCGATTATTGCCGATTCCAAGTCCGGGGTGTCGGGGGCGGGGCGTACTCCAAAGCAGAATTTGCATTTTGTGGAGGTTTCGGACAACTTTTCTCCCTACAGCATTGGCCGTAAGCACCGCCACTTGCCGGAAATTGAGCAGGTGATGGGGTGGTGGCACAGCTCGCCGCCGTCGCTCATTTTTTCGCCCCACCTGCTGCCGGTGCCACGCGGTATTTTGTCCACGATTTATGTGCCGTTGGTCTATGCGGTGGAGGAAACGGCCGTTCGTGACCTCTATGAAACCACCTACGCCAACGAACATTTTGTCAAATTTTTACCGGCCGGCAAACCAGCCACCCTCGGCCACGCCGTCAACAGCAACCGCTGCGCCATTTCGCTTCAACTCGAAGGCCAAACCCTCATCCTGACCTCGGCCATTGACAACCTCATCAAAGGGGCAGCGGGGCAGGCGGTGCAGTGTATGAATGTGGTGTTTGGTTGTGATGAGAGAGAGGGGTTGATTGGTTGATTTGGTTATTGGTTATTTATTGCGTGTTGTTACAGCGTATAGGTTCGAGATATGCGTGATAAGCGTGAAAAGTTTGATCACGTAAAGGCGCGAAGGAAAGAAACTTTGCGACTTTGCGTGAGATTTTTTGTGGTTTTGTTACGTTATGTAGTAACACGTAATAACCAATAACTAATAACCAATAACCCCAAAGGAAAACCATGCACATTATCAAAATTGGTGGGAATGAACTGGCTGACCCAAACTTTTTGCCGACGCTGGCCCATTTGGTGGCGCAGATGGACGGGCCGTTGGCGATTGTTCACGGCGGCGGGGCGGCGATTGCGGAATTGCAGGCCAAGCTGGGGCTGGAAGTGAAGAAGGTGGACGGGCTGCGCGTGACGGATGGGGCCTCGCTGGAAGTGGCGCAGATGGTGCTGTCGGGGCAGGCCAACAAGCAGATTGTGGCGGCACTGCTGGCGGCGGGGGTGGATGCCGTTGGCCTGAGCGGGGTGGACGGCGGGCTGTTTCGCTGCCAGAAGAAAAAGTATGGCGAAGTGGATTTGGGACTGGTGGGCGAGATCAGGCAGGTGCGGACGGGGCTGGTGGCTGGGTTGGCGGCGGAGGGAATAACGGCCGTTATTTCCCCCATCTCCCTCGGTTTCGACGGCCAAATCTACAACGTCAACGGCGACGAAGCTGCCAGCGCCCTGGCCGGAGCCATCGAAGCCGACCTGCTCGACTTTGTTTCCAACGTGCCTGGCGTGCTGCAAGACGGCAGCGTCATCCCCGATCTCACGCTGGCGCAGGCCGAAGACCTCATCGCCAGCGGCGTGGTGCATGGCGGCATGGTGCCAAAAGTCCGCGCCGCCCTGGACGCGGTGACGGCGGGGGTGTCGCGGGCGCGAATTGTCAATTTGGCGGGGCTTGCCAGCGGGGGCGGGACGTTTTTTAGTAATCAGTAATCAGTGAACAGTAATCAGTAATCAGTGAACAGTAATCAGTGAACAGTGAACGGTAGGTGGTTGTCAGGGGTATAACCGATAACCGATAACCGATTACTGATTACTGATTACCGACTACCGGAAAGAGGAGATATGAACGCACAGGAAATTATTCAAACCGAGGCCAAATACGTGCTGCAAAGCTATGTGCGGCCAGAGGTGGTTTTTTCGCACGGGGATGGGGCGTATTTGTATGATACCGAAGGGAAGCAATACCTTGATTTTGCGTCGGGGATTGCGGTGACGGCGTTGGGTCATGCGGACAAGGAGTGGGCAACGGCCGTTTCTGAGCAAGCCCACAAGCTCACCCACCTGAGCAACCTCTACCACAGCGAACCCCACGCCATGCTCGCCAAGCGGCTGGTGGAAAACTCCTTTGCTGACCGGGTGCTATTTTGCAACTCCGGGGCCGAGGCCAACGAAGGGGCGCTTAAATTTGCGCGAAAATGGGCAAAGATGCAGATGGAGGATGACCAATCTCCAATCCCCAATCTCCAATCCCCCAAAACCAAAATCGTCGCCTTTAACGGCGGCTTCCACGGCCGCACGATGGGGTCGCTGTCGGCCACCTACAAGGCGCAATACCGCGATCCGTTTGGGCCGCTGGTGCCGGGGGTACTGTTTGTGCCGTACAACGATTTAGACGCAGCGGCGGCGGCGATTGACGACGACACTTGCGCCGTGATTGTGGAACCGGTGCAGGGGGAGGGTGGGGTGAACCCGGCAACGGCCGTTTTCCTCCAGGGGTTGCGCGAGTTGTGCAACAAGCACCGCGCCGCCCTCATTTTTGACGAAGTGCAGTGTGGGCTGGGGCGCACTGGCAAGCTGTGGGGGTATCAACATTTTGGCGTGACCCCCGACATTATGACGCTGGCGAAGCCGCTGGCTGGCGGGCTGCCCATTGGGGCGGTGTTGACCACGCAGGCCATTGCCGATGCCATCAAGCCGGGCGACCACGGCAGCACCTTTGCCGCCGGGCCGCTGGTGTGCCACGCCGCCAACGTCGTTTTTGACCGGGTGAGCCAGCCTGCGTTCCTCGACAACATTGCCCACACGGGGGCGTATTTGCGCCACCGGCTGGAGACGCTGGAAACGGAGCAGATTGTGGAGGTGCGGGGGATGGGGCTGCTGGTGGGGGTGGAGATGAAAACGGCCGTTTCTCCCCTCATCGCCGCCGCCCGCGACAAAGGTCTGCTGGTCATCAGCGCCGGTGAAACCACCCTCCGCCTTGCCCCGCCGCTCATCATCGGCGAAGCGCATGTGAATGAGGCGGTTGGCATTTTGGAAGCGTGTCTGGAGGGGAATTAGAGATTAGAGATTGGAGATTTGTGAACCTTTACCAATCTCCAATCTCCAATCTCCAATAACCATGATATGAACATACGTCCCGCAACCCACAACGACATCCCCGGCATTGTCGCCCTGGTCAATGACCATGTGCGACGCGGGGATTTGCTCCCGCGCACGCCTGAATCCATTGAGGCGACGCTGAATGATTGGCTGGTTGGCGTTCACGCCGACGGCGGCATTATCGCCTGCGTGTCGCTGCTGTTCTACACCCCCGTTTTGGCCGAAGTGCGGTCGCTGGCCGTTCACGACCGGGTGAAAGGGGGGGGCTGGGGCAGTGCAATTGTGCGCGTGCTGGTTGAGGAGGCGCGGCAGCGCGGCGTGCCGATGCTGTTTGCCCTCACCCGTGCCGTTCGTTTTTTCCAGCAGGTTGGCTTTTTTATCACCAGCAAGGATTTGTTCCCGGAGAAGGTGTACCGCGACTGTGTGCAATGCCCAATTTTTGACAACTGCGACGAAACGGCCGTTATCATGCGCCTCCATCCTTCTCCAACCACCGACCTGACCCCTACTGAACAGCGAATTATTCGCGTAGCCAGGATTGCACGTACCAACACCATCCCATTAACGGCCGTTCAGCCCCAAACCGCCACCATCCGGGAAATGGCCCTGGCCGATTATGATGCCGTCTACGCCCTGTGGCAAGCGTGTGAGGGGGTGGGGCTGGGGGATTCGGATAGCCGGGAGCAGATTGCGGCGTTTTTGCAGCGCAATCCGGGGCTGAGTTTTGTGGCGGAGATGAACGGCCGTTTAATCGGCACCATCCTCGGCGCCCACGACGGCCGGCGCGGCTACATTCACCACCTGGCCGTCCACAACGACTTCCGGCGGCAGGGGGTGGGGAAGGCATTGGCTGAACAGTGTCAGGCGGCGTTAAAAGCACAGGGCATCTTAAAATGCCACCTCTTTGTTTTTAACGACAACGAGCGGGCGCAGGCATTTTGGCGGTCCCTCGGTTGGCATGACCGCGACGACCTGCACATGATGTCGCTGTTTTTGGGTTAAAGGGGATGGGACGCGGACGAACGCGGATAAACGGGCAGAGTAGTTCCTTAACGATGAGGTTTAGATCCACAAACAGGAGATGACACAGAGTTACACAGAGGCAGAAGAGAGTTTCACAGAGAAAGTGAGGAAAAGCCACCCCATTTTTCTCCGTGTCTCTCTGCGTCTTCTCTGTGAAACTCTGTGCAATTTTCTGGTTCTGGCTCGTCTAGGTTATGGCTAGAATATGGTTTATATTGACAACGATTTTTTGCTGGAAACGCTGCGGACGCTGGTGAGCATTGATTCGGTGCTGCCGCATGAGGCAAAGGCGGCGGCCTATTTGGCGGAGGTGCTGCGCGGGCTGGGGCTGGAGCCGGAGTGGGATGAAGTTGGGACAGAGGAACTGTCCAGGCCGAATGTGATGGCAACGGCCGTTCTTGGCCCCAACCCCCGCTTCCTCGTCTTTTCCGGCCACCACGACACCGTGGGCGCGGCTCCCGATTGGCAGACAAATCCGTTTGAGATGGTGGAAAAAGACGGCCGTTTATACGGTCTCGGCATATACAACATGAAAGCGGGGCTGGCCTGCATGTTGGCCGCCATCAAAGCGCTGCTCGACACCCCCGCACTACACGGCAAGCTGGGCAAGCTCGGTTTTGCCGCCACCGTTGACCAGGAAGGGGGCAGCATTGGCGCCAAAGCCCTGCTAAAAACGGCCTACGGCCGGTGCGATGCCATGCTCCACGGCGAACATTTTTACGGCGACGCGCCCAACGACTATCTGCCGCTGGCGGGAGTGGGCAAGCTGCTCTACAAAGTGACCGTTCACGGGCAGGCAGCGCACGGCTTCCGGCCGTACCAAGGCATCAACGCCGTCACCGACGCGGCGCGGATTGAGCTGGCTTTGGCGGATTTGCCTTTGCCGACGCATGAGCTGTTTGGGCGGGGGACGGTTTGCACGCTGAAGTTTGACGGTGGCTACCGGCAGTATGAAATGGTGGTTCCGGCGCGGTGTGAGATGGTGGTCAATCGGCTGCTGATGCCGGGGGAGACGCGGGAAACGGCCGTTTCTGAGCTACGCAGCCTCATTGACCAGCTTGGTTTGGCCTCCACCGTCACCATCGAAACGCCGCCACCGTTTTTCAACCCGTACTTTTTGGACCAAACCACGCCGCTGCTGCCCGCGTTTAACCGGGTCTATGAGCAGGTGGTCGGCCGGCCACCCCACTTTGCCCCGCACAACGGCATCACCGATGTCAACGTCTTCACCGCCGAGGGTCAGATTCCTACCATTGCCTTTGGCCCCAAAGGGGCGCGCCACCACATGGCTGGCGAGTATGTGGAAGCGGCGACGCTGGAAAAGGTGGCACGGGTGTATGCGGAAACGGCCGTTGGTTATCTTATGATCGCTGGGTTGGATTAGAATCAAGAAGAATAGGACGCAGATTTTCCTGATTAACCTGATAATGTTGTTTTCGTGACCATTCTGCAATCAGTAAAATTAGGAAAATCTGCGTCCCATTTCAACAAGGAGAGAGATGAAAGTTATCAAGGATGGAACAGTCACCACTGCCAAAGGGTTTTTGGCGGCGGCGGCAACGTGTGGGATTAAGCAGTCGGGTAAGCCGGATATTTCGCTGGTTGCCAGCGCGATGGATTGTACGGCGGCGGGGGTGTTTACGCTGAACCAGGTGGCGGCGGCGCCGGTGCTGCTGGATAAGGCGACGTTGGCAGAGAACCAAACGGCCGTTCGTGCCGTACTCACCAACTCCGGCAACGCCAATGCCAGCACCGGCGAGCCGGGGATGGTCAATGCGCGGCAGATGCAGGCGTGGACGGCAGAGGCGTTGGGTTGCCAGCCTAACCAGGTGCTGATCATGTCCACCGGGGTGATTGGGCAGCAGTTGCCGATGGCGAAGGTGGCGGTGGGGGTAAAAACGGCCGTTTCTGCCCTCTCCCCCACCGGCGGCATGACCGCCACCCAGGCCATCATGACCACCGACCTCGTGCCAAAACATCTGGCCGTGCAGGTGGAACTGGCGGGCGGAACCGTCACCATTGGCGGCATGGCAAAAGGGTCGGGGATGATCCACCCCAACATGGCGACGATGCTGGGGGTGGTGACAACGGACGCAGCGGTGGAGGCGGGGCTGTTGCAGCAAATGCTGCGCGTAGCCAACAACCACAGCTTCAACCGCATCACCGTAGACGGCGACACCAGTACCAACGACACCGTGATTTTGCTGGCAAACGGTGCCAGCGGCGTGGCAATTGATGCCGATAACGCGGCGGCGTTTCAGGCGGGGTTGACCCACGTTTGCACCGAACTTGCCAAAATGATTGTGCGCGACGGCGAAGGCGCGAGTAAATTTGTGGAAATTCAGGTGACGGGTGCGCCAGATGAGGCCGCCGCCCACGCTGTTGCCCAAACCATTGCCACCTCGCCGCTGGTCAAGACCGCGTTTGCGGGGAGTGATCCAAACTGGGGGCGCATTCTGGCAGCGGCCGGCCGTGCCGGGGTCACGTTTGATCAATACCACACGGGGCTGTGGATTGGCGTTGAGGCGGCGAATGGCCTACAGTTGGTCAAGGATGGCACCCCTACGGGCTACGCCGAAGCCGATGCCGCCGCCATTTTCGCCGCCCCCAGCTTTGCCATTCGCCTTGACCTCGGCTGCGGCAGCGCGGCCACAACGATGTGGACGACTGATCTGACGCATGGTTATATCACCATCAACGCCGATTACCGGACGTGATAATAGGGTTGGAGATTAGAGATTGGGGATTGCATGAATCCCCAATCTCTAATCTCCAACCTCCATCCACTCTTATGCTTATTGACTACATTCTCAACAGCTTGATTCTGGCCTATGGTCTCTATACCCTCTTTGGTCTCTACTTCAAACCCGATTTTTATTGGAACAGCCGCCGCCTGACGCGGGCGCGGAATTTGGTGGGGGACAAGACGACGGTGCGAATGTATGCGGTTGTTGGGGTTGTGATGATTGCTGTTGCCCTCTGGGCGTTTTTTATTCGTGGGTAAAAAATTGGAGATTGGAGATTAGAGATTGGAGATGATTGACTCCTAATCTCCAATCTCCAATCTCCTAATCTCCTTTATTATGAGCAAACTATGGGGCGGACGGTTTAGCCGCCAAATTGATGAACTGGTACACCATTTTAACGAAAGCCTGACCTTTGACCGGCGGATGTATGACGAGGATATTACCGGCAGCGTGGCCTGGGCGCGGGGGCTGGTGGGGGCGGGCGTGCTGACCGCTGACGAAGCGGAAACAATTGTCGCCGGGCTGGAGCAGGTGCGCGGGGAGTTTGACAACGGCACCTTTGTCTATGAGCGGGGGGACGAGGACATCCATTCGGCGGTGGAGCGGCGGCTGACGGAGCTGATTGGCCCTGTGGGTGGCAAGCTCCACACGGGGCGCAGCCGCAATGACCAGGTGGCGACGGATTTCCGGCTGTGGGTGCTGGGGGCGTGTGATGAGCTGGATGGGCATTTGCAGAAGCTGCAGCAGGCGTTGGTGGGCAGTGCCGAACGGCATTTGCACGTTCCTTTGCCGGGCTACACCCATTTGCAGCACGCGCAGCCGATTACGTGGGGACATTGGGCGTTGTCCCATTTTTGGCCGCTGGCGCGGGATCGGGAGCGGTTGGGGCAGGCGCGGGCAAGAACGGCCGTTTCTCCCCTCGGTGCTGCTGCTTTGGCTGGCTGTGCCTTTCCCATTGACCGCGACGGGCTGGCGCAGGCACTTGGTTTTACCACCGGCATTACCGCCAACAGCCTTGATGCCGTTTCTGACCGCGACTTTGTGGCTGACTTTCTCTATGTCGCCGCGATGATTGGGCTGCACATGAGCCGCATTTCGGAGCAGCTCATTCTCTACTCGACGGCCGAATTTCGCTTTGTGCGGATTGACGACGGCTATAGCACCGGTTCCAGCATTATGCCGCAGAAGAAAAATGCCGATACGCTGGAGTTGACGCGGGGAAAAAGCGGCCGTTTGTTGGGCAATCTGGCCGGGATGCTGGCAACGCTGAAGGGGTTGCCCTCCACCTATGACAAAGATATGCAGGAGGACAAGGAGCCGGTTTTCGATGCTTTTGACACCCTTTGCGTGGTGCTGCCGGTGATGACGGGACTGATTGACACCCTGACCATCAACCCGCAGCATATGGCGGCGCAGCTTGAATCTGGTCTGCTGGCAACTGATTTGGCCGACTATCTGGCGAAAAAGGGGATGCCGTTCCGCGAAGCCCACGGCGTGGTAGGGCGCATTGTGCGGCTGGCTGAAGAACGCGGTGTAGAAATTACCGCCTTGTCACTGGGTGATTTACAGCAACTAAGCCCCACGTTTCAGGCCGATGTGGTGAGCGTGCTGGATGTCAAAGCATCGCTGGCGAGCCGCGCCGTGCCGGGTGGCACAGCGCCAGAAGCGTTGGCGGCACAGGTTGCGGCTGCGAGGGAAATCTGCGGCCTTAACCTTGCCTGACACTTTAAGCCGGGGCGGCTGCAATGGCCGCCTCTTTGGCTATCTGATATTCACGCCAAGCCTGGTTAAATGCAACGACATGTCTCACTTCGCCATGTCGGGTAATAATATCTGCCCATTTCTTGTGTTCATCGTTTTTTCGCCGGGGCGTATAGGTGTATTCCATTTTGCTCATTGCTTGCGCCAATTTGCCGATGGCATCTTTGCGCTCGGTTTGTTTAAGCAACCAGGCTTTAAATGTTAATTCCACTTGTATCGTTCCTTTGGGTTCGTTCATTACTATAGACATAAAGATTATCTCAAGGTCTATAGCTGATGTGGCCGATTAGGCGTAAACGGGTTCGGCCTGTGCATAACTTTCGGCCGGGGTAGGTACTGACTGTTCCCGCTGCCAGATCCATTCCATCTCTTCATGCTGGTTTATCCGCCGTTGGCTAAGTGCCAGGCGCTGGCGTTCTGGCTCAATGCGTAGAATGCGGAGTAAGACAACATCGCCCGGAGCGAAAATGTCCTGGGGGGCGGCATCTTGCGTGCCGCGTATTTCGCTGGTATGGATTAATCCTTCAATGCCTTCGGCAACCAGGACAAAGGCACCAAAGTCAGCAACGCTGGTGACAACCCCTTCAATGGTCTCGCCGGGGAGGTGCTTTTGGGCAAATAGCTCCCAGGGGCTGTCTAACAATGCTTTTCGGCTCAGGCTGATTCGTTCTTTCTCTATGTCTACAGACTGGATTAGCACGGTCACTTCCATGCCAGGTTCTAAATGTTTGGCAGGATCATCTATGTGTTCCCAGGCGATCTCTGAAATATGAATGAGACCTTCAATGCCATCGAGATCAACAAATGCGCCAAATTTGACCAGATTGGTTACGCGGCCGATGATGGCTTCTCCTGTTTGGAGCTTTAGCTGTAGCAGGCGTTGCTTGCGCTGTTCCTGATGGGCTTTTTTGGCCGAAAGCACCAAACGGCCGTTCTGCTTATTAACTTCAATGACCTGCACGGCAAGCTCTTGTCCCACCAGTTTGGCCTTGCGTGACGCTAATTGGCGGGCATTATAAATATTTTGCAGTTCCGGGACATGGGACGTGGGGATAAAGCCTTGCAAATGGCCGTAGGCAACCAACATGCCCCCCTTGTTATGCCCAATGACCTTGAGTGCAAGCAGTTCTTGACTGGCTAAATGCTCCTGGGCGCAAAGCCAATCCTGATATTGTAGCCCTTTGTTGAGCGAGACAAACAGTTCTTCATTGTCCATGGGGGTGCGCAAAACGTAGAGCGGGATTTCATCGCCGGCCGCAAGCTGTTGCAGGTCGTCGTCGGACAGTTCGGCAATGTCCTGGGGGGGAACAACGGCCGTTCTTTTGGCATCCACATCAGCCAAAATGCTGTTTTGGTTGATCTGCAAGATTTTGCCTTTCACATATTGACCCTGGCGCATCGGTTCTGGCTCATAATCGGCCAGCAACTCGGCAAAGGTAGCGATGGCAACCTCACGGGTTGGTTGGAGATAGGTGTGAGTATGATCTAATAGAGTCTGTTCAGTAAGCATTTTACTCCTTATGCTTGGGGTTCGTTCCTGGTACATATTTAGGGGAACGGACACATGGTAATGGATTTGGTTTTGGCACACGCATGAAAACGACCCGGTTGTTGCCCACCGATTGTGACAAACGGCCGTTTTGCCATCAAATAGCTTGTAGAACCAGTCAGGGATTGTGCTGGTAGGGGATGCCCTTTTCAGGGGCTGAATGGTGCAGTCTGCAGCGTTTTAAATCAGTCGGGTGTGTCGAGGTAAAGGTGTAGTCAAGCATGTGTTACCATAACGTAACACATAGAGAACGGGTCTGTCAATAAAAGCAAGGGTTTTAACGGCCGTTTAATCCTTTTCTATGATAGTTCTAACGTTTATGCCAAATCTTGTTGAACCGCAGCGGTGCATTCTTGAATTTGTTAGTCAATCAGCCCTCGCCCCCCAACCGCCTCCCGAATATTTTGCAAATGGCCGTTTTCGTGGTCGGCAATGATGTGGCAAATTTGCTCGATGCTGTAGATGTTGAGGCTGGCATGGCGGCCTTCTTTGGCCCAGTCGTCATCGGTCAGGGTGTCGAGGAAGGTAAACAGGCGTTGGCGGTTTTGCGCCATTTCGTCCAGCAGGTCGGCCGGGGTTTTGTCCTTGCGCTTGGCAATGGAGCGGCTGTTCCACTTTTCGCGGTCAAAATCTTCCGGCACGCCCCCTTTGCCGCTTTGGATGTTCATCATCAGCCCGGTCATCCCCCATTCGGCATCGGCCAAGTGGCGCACCACGTCACTGACGTTCCAGGGGTCGGTGGACTCATCGGTAAAAACGGCCGTTTTCCACCCCACCTCATCCAACCCCGCCACATACGTTAAAAAGTCGGCACGAACGGCCGTTAACTTCCCCCGAATCACCTCTTTCTTCTCGCTCATTATTTGCCTCCACAAGAAATAGGACGCAGATTTATCTGATTTTCCTGATAAACCTCTTAATCAGGTGAATCAGGTAAATCTGCGTCCCATTTTTTTATTCCGTCGTCATTGCAAAATTCAGCTTCCCCTCTTTCTCATCCACCACAATGCGCGTATTGCCATTGCCCCGCTTCTGCGTCAGCAAAAAGTCCGCCAGCGGTTCGCGCAGGTTGCGGCTGATGATGCGGCGCAGCGGCCGCGCCCCAAACTCCGGCTGGTCGTTTTGCGCCAGCAGCCAATCCTTCGCCGCTCGCGTTAGCTCCAGCGTCATAGCTTGCTGTGCCGCCAGCTTAACCTCCTTCTTCAGCATCAGGTCAAGAATCAGCGCAAGCTGTTCGCCCGTAAGCTGGTGGAACAGAATGATCTCGTCGAGCCGGTTGATAAATTCCGGGCGGAAAAAGCGGTGAACTTCGGCCATCACCAGTTCGCGCTCCGCCGCACCAATGACGGGAATGAGCATGTGGCGCGCCCCCAGGTTGCTGGTCATGATGATGACCGTCTCGCTAAAGGTGGTCAGCCGCCCCTGACCGTCGGTTAGGCGGCCTTCGTCCATCACTTGCAGCAGCACGTCGAGGACGCGGGGGTGGGCTTTTTCCACTTCGTCAAAGAGGACAACGGTATACGGCCGTTCGCGCACAAAATCGGTCAACTGGCCGCCCCCTTCAAACCCCACATACCCCGGCGGCGCGCCGATGAGCCGATTGACGCTGGCCTCCTCCTGATATTCGCTCATGTCCAGTACCAGCATCGCGTCTTCGGTGCCAAACATAAATTCGGCTAGGGCTTTTGCCAGTTCCGACTTGCCCACGCCGCTGGGGCCGAGGAAGAGGAAGGAGCCGATGGGCTTTTTGGCATCGCGCAGCCCCACGCGGGCCGTTTTGACGGCGCGGCTGACGGCCAAAATCGCCTCTTCCTGGCCGATGATGCGCTCGTGAAGTTGCTCAACCATGTTGGCATATTTGCCCATTTCGTCTTCGCTGAGCTTGGTGATGGGGATTTTGGTCATTTGGCTGGCGGCCACCATCACATCGCCGCTGTCTAAACGGCCGTCTGGCGGCACTTCCGGCAGCGTGTCCAAATGCCCTTCGGTGATCATATGCACCAACGCGCTGGCGCGGTCGGCCAACTGGATGGCGGCGGCGGGCATGGCGATGGTTTTGATGTATTGGCTGGCAAGCTGAACGGCCGTTGACAATGCCTCCCGTGTCACTACCAGCTCATACTCCTGCTCCAGCCGCTGCCGGTGGAAGGTCAAAATAGATTCCGACTCGTCTTTCGTGGCGGCCGGCACGTCCAGCCGGTTACTATGCTCCCGAATCAGCTGCACCTGACTCAGCAGGTCATAATCGGCGCTGGTGGCCGTGCCGATTATGATTTGCTCGTTGTTGAGCATCGCCTTGCGTAAATCGTTGTTGACCTGCTCCGGGAACGGGCTGCGGAGACGGTCGTTGAAAAAGCGGCGGATGTCGGGAACCAGCAAAATGCCGCCACTGGCGCGACGCAGCCCCACGCGCAATGCCGCCAGCGGATTGTCCAGCAGTGCCGTTTCGTTAATTTGCACCAGCGAACGCAGCCCTTGTGGCCCTTTGCCTTCGGCCAAAAGCTGCGCCAGGCTGTAAGCCAGGGTGCGCTTGCCCGCCCCTTCTGGTCCCACCAGAATCACATTGCGCTTTTGCGACAGCGACAGCAGGCTCACCAAGTCGCGCAGTAAATGGTCGCGCTGGTAATAGGCGGGGCTGTTACCTTTTTTGGCCTCGTCCATGTGGTCGTGGATGATGGGGGTGCCGTCCTGAGCCATGTCGCCCAGCAGGGCGATAATGGCGGCGGGGGTGATACCAATACGCTGTAGCACGCCGGAGGTGGTGACGGTTTGCTGGGCCATGGCCGCCAGCACGTGGCCGCTGTGAACCTTGAGTTCGTCCCGCGTTTTGGCAATGGTCAGGGCTTCGTCAATGACAACGAGCGTTTCATCGGCCAGCGGCACGTCTTTGCCAAAGTCGTCGGTGAAGTTGAACTTGGCATCTTTGCCAGAAGCAAGCTGAGCCATCGTGTCTACTCGCTGCGTCAAATCGTTCAGATCAAAGCCGCGCTGCTGCTGCAGCTGGCGCAAAATTTGGTAGGCCACGCACTCCTTGTCGTCGAGAAAGACGCGCAAAATGAGCTGTGGCGTGAGCAGTGCCTGCCGGTAGGCTTTTCGTTTATCGGCGGCTGTGGTCATCAGCCGCGCTAGTTCTGCGGTTGGTATATTTGGATTGAGTGTACCCATGTAGGTAATGGTACAACGGCCGTTTCTCTTTGCCAACAAGTGACAACAAAACAGGCCAGCCCGCTTATCGGCTGACCTGTTTTGCTGCTTGTGGTGGTAGGATAAGGGAGGGGTGTTAACGGCCGTTTAAGAAACTGTTACCGTTTGGCTACAGGTTGTAAATATTTCAAACAGCCTGTTCATGATAAACTGTACTTGAAAGGTTAAAGCCTATAAGAAAAAATTTTCCTACCGAACTCCTGTACATATTTCAAAGGAATCTTGGGGTTGTTTAAATCTTGTTCGCCCCGATTATGCCAGCGAGTAATCCACTTGATATAGAATGGCTCTAGCAATTTAGCATCGAGATGATAAATTTCTACCAACTCAATACTATCATATACAGCGAAGAGCCAATCAACTTGCCGATATTTGCTAATAATGCTGGGGTTCATGTGGTGGTGAGTCGAAAAACTTTTGGTAAGCCGAATATTGAGCGATTTCAATTCATACTCTTTGCCATCGGAGTCAATAGCATCATTTCCTTCACGGCCAGGAAGAACTCGAAGGCCAGTAACAAGCAAAATCTGTAATAGCTTTCCTCCATTATCCTGAAAAATATCATTTATGCCGTGTTTGCTAGCTAATTCTTGGTACTCTCGGATATATGGAAATAACGCATCGAGTTTTACTTTATCTGAGTGGGGATTCATCATTTTTGGGGTCTGTAGAAAGCAAATCTGGTATACTACACTGTAGTGCAGTTGCGATTTTTTCTATGTTGTCTATAGATATATTACGCTCGCCACGTTCCACGGAACTGATATAAGTTCTATGCAGACCACAACTAGCCGCTAAGGCTTCTTGTGATAGCCCAAGTCTCAAGCGAATTGTGCGGAGATTTTGAGCAAATAGCCAACGAGCCCGTGGTTCTTGCGAGTTCATGACAAAAAAGGCATCGCTATGATGACTACAAGTCTACAGACTATGAGTATCAAATAGGAGTTGTAATGATTGCAAGAAGAAGCTTGCCTACTCTACAAACCCCCCCTGCATATTCAACTCATTTGGGCAAGGCCTACTGTGGGGATGCACTAGAGCTATTAAAAGAGCTGCCAGATAGCAGCATCAATTTGGTTATCACAAGTCCTCCATTTGCCTTGCAGAGAAAAAAAGAATATGGCAATAAAGAACAGCATGAATATGTAGAATGGTTGACTGAGTTTGGCCGTTTGGTATATGACAAACTGTGTGATGATGGAAGTTTTGTTTTAGATTTAGGGGGAGCTTATCAAAAAGGGAATCCTGTAAGAAGCCTTTACAATTTTAGAATTCTACTAAAATTTTGTGATGATATAGGTTTTTTCTTAGCAGAAGATTTTTATTGGTTCAATCCTTCTAAGTTACCCAGCCCAATTGAGTGGGTGAACAAAAGAAAAATGCGTGCCAAAGATTCCGTAAACACAGTTTGGTGGTTTAGTAAGAGCGAATGGCCAAAAGCAAATGTGTCTAATGTATTGACGGAATACAGCGAACGAATGAAAAAGTTACTTAAGGCACCAGACAAGTATTATTCACCAGCTAAAAGGCCATCTGGACATGATATCAGTGCTAGTTTTGCAACAAATAATGGTGGCGCAATTCCCTCTAATCTACTACAGATACCAAACACCGAGTCTAATAGTCAGTACATGCAAGGATGCAAAGTGGTGGGAGCAAAAAGGCATCCTGCCCGATTTCCAACAAAGTTACCACAATTTTTTATACGTTTTTTGACTGATCCAGGTGATATTGTGCTAGACATATTCGCTGGATCAAATACGACTGGTGCAGTTGCAGAGGATGAGGGGCGGAAATGGATAGCTTTTGAAAAACGAAGAGATTATTTGGCTACATCCATCTTTCGCTTTGTTGAACCAGATACGGACGCAACAACATTAAACGATTTATATGACAGGCTAAATGCTGGTAAAAAGACCGAGATTATACGGTATATGCGTCAACCAAGTTTATTCACACTTATGGAATCAGATTCGTAACTTGTATGTTTAAAGGAAATGGATAATCTCTATGATTATCCATTTCCTTTAAACATACAAGTTACATAAATAAAAGCATTGGTATCCAAAAAGATTTTATTGCCATTCATGCCTGATTTCCTTTTGGAAGGCCAAACCATCTTTTTCCCATTTCAAAACACCACTATACTCTAGCCGATTGAGTTGTGTCGCATAGCTTTTGACCAACTCGGGCAGCATTTTGTCGGCGTTGCCGTTAAATTTCTGCTGTAGAAGTTCTGTCAATTGTTGTTCTAAGGTGTGATTTTGAATTTGCAGAATAAGCATAAGCACCTCATTTTCACTGTAGCTACGATTATTCTACTTGCTTTTCGGGGATTCTGTAAACCGTCGGGGGGATTTGATTGACGTTTTGGCTGGAAAACGGCCGTTTCTTCCCCCCGCCACCCAAACAGCAAAACAGGCCAGCCCGCTTATCGGCTGACCTGTGAGGGGAGAAGAAAGGTTATGAACAGAGAGTACCTTGCTTTACTGCTTGTGATAGTAGAATAGGGGAGGGGTGTTAACGGCCGTTTAAGAACCTGTTACTATTTTGCTAAAGTTTGATAAACGTTTTGTGTTAGGGATGAGGATTGGCATCCTCGGCTACGCAAATTTTGACAAAGGAAAGAATCATGCAACAACCTATTATTTTTCCACAACCGCAGGAAATGACGCTGGGGGAGGGGGTGTTTGTGCTGGACGGAAAAACGGCCGTTTCTTACGCCACCGCCACCGCCCAACCCGTCGCCGACTATTTGGCGCAGTCGCTGCGCCTGCCAACCGGGCTGCCGCTGCCGCTGCAACTGGCCGCCGCTCCCGCCGCCCACAACATCTATCTGACCACCGAAGGGGCGGATGAGACGCTGGGGAAGGAAGGGTATATGCTCCACGTAGATACCACGGGCGTGATCATTCGCGCCAATGCCGCCAACGGGCTGTTCTACGGGGTGCAAACGCTGCGCCAGCTTTTGCCGCTGGCGATTGAGCAGGAGGAATGGGTGCAGGAGGAACGGTGGGAAATAACGGCCGTTTCCATCCGTGACTTCCCCCGCTACAGTTGGCGCGGTCTCATGCTCGATGTTGGCCGCCACCTGTTCCCCGTCCCCTTCATCAAAAAGTTTATTGACACGATGGCACTGCACAAATTCAACACCCTGCACTGGCACCTGACTGAGGACCAGGGGTGGCGGCTGGAAATCAAAAAGTATCCGCTGCTAACCGAAATCAGTGCCTTTCGGGACGCTTCGCCCATTCCCACCGACCGCCACAAGCTGGACGGCAAGCCCTATGGTGGTTTTTACACCCAGGACGAGGTGCGCGAGATTGTGGCCTATGCCCAGGCGCGGTTTATCACCGTTGTCCCCGAAATTGAAATGCCCGGCCACTCCATTGCCGTGCTGGCGGCTTATCCCGAACTGGGCTGTCGCGGCGAAGGGTATGCGGTGCGAACATTCTGGGGGATTGAGAAGGATGTTTACTGCGCGGGCAATGAGGCCGTCTATGACTTTTTGCAGGATGTGCTGACCGAGGTCTTTGATCTGTTCCCCAGCGAATTTATCCACATTGGGGCGGATGAATGCCCCAAAGATCGCTGGCGGGAATGCCCCAAATGCCAGGCGAAGATTGCGGCCGAGGGGTTGGCGAATGAATATGAGCTGCAAAGTTATTTTGTGCGGCGGATGGAGGGGTTTTTGCAGAAAAACGGCCGTCGGCTGGTGGGGTGGGATGAGATTCTGGAAGGGGGGCTGGCTCCCAACGCCACAGTCATGAGCTGGCGTGGCTCCAAAGGCGGCATTGAGGCGGCTACGGCTGGGCATGATGTGGTGATGTCGCCCAATACCTTCTGCTACTTTGACTACTATCAAGGGGAAGATACAGACAATGAGCCAGCGGCAATTGGCAACTACTTGCCGCTGCAGCATGTCTTTTTGTTTGACCCAACGGCCGGCATTCCGGCTGACAAACAGCATCATGTGCTGGGGGGACAGGGCAATATCTGGACGGAATACATCTCAACCAGTGACCATGTGGAGTACATGACCTACCCACGGGCGGTAGCGATTGCCGAGGCGATCTGGACGGCCGTTTCTGAGCGCAACTACCACGACTTTCTACACCGGCTGCGTGTTCATCTGGCGCGGCTGGGGGAGATGGGGGTCAATTATCGGCCGTTGGACCCAGAGCAGTTTTTTGCCTCTTGACAACAGCAAAAAAGGCGTGTTAGTATCTGCCCACTATGTTGACCTATCATCTCCTCACCCAATCTTTATCTTCCGTTTACGGGAGTGGTATGACCGAGGGTATTAGCCCTGGTAACGCCGCGTTTTTGGGTAGGAGAGGCCAAAGGAAGTAACAACTTCGGTTAGCAAATTTTTGGCACTGTTTCTCAAAGGCGCGGTTCATCAGAATCGTGCCTTTTTTGTTGTGTGGGAATGGGGAGCAACTGGGACCAAGGGTTCGTTCGTTAATAACTTGGGAGTTAGAAGTTCAACTTCTCTCAGAAGTTGAACTTCTGGAACTGCAAAGTTATTTTTGATTGAACCCTAAGAGATTGGGAGATTGAACACGGCTAATCTCTCCATCTCTTAATCTCCCAATCTCTCTTTCAGGAGGTGTGTATGCAGTACGAGACAGACAGGCCGGTCATTGAGGTGCGTGACCTGGCGAAGCGGTTTCAGTTGAAGCAGAAGGCTCCGGGGCTGCGGGGCAGTTTGCAGGCGGTGTGGCGGCCAGAGATGCGGGAAATAACGGCCGTTTCTCCCCTCAGCTTCACCCTGCAAGAAGGCGAAATGCTGGCCTTTATTGGCCCCAACGGTGCCGGTAAGTCCACCACCATCAAAATGCTCACCGGCATCCTCTTCCCCAGCAGCGGCCACGCCACCGTCCTCGGCTGCGTCCCCTGGCAGCAGCGGCGGCAGTTGGCCTACCAAATCGGCTCCGTCTTCGGCCAAAAGCCACAGCTTTGGTACCACCTGCCGGCCGACGACACCTTCCGCCTCTTTGCCCGCATTTACGAACTGGACATGAAAGCATACCAGCGGCGGCGCGACTTTCTCGTCGAGGCGTTTCAAATTGGCGACCTGCTGCAAACCCCGGTGCGGAAACTGAGCTTGGGGCAGCGCATGAAGTGTGAAATTGCCGCCTCGCTGCTCCACAGCCCACGCCTCATCTTCCTTGACGAACCCACCATCGGGCTGGATGTGGTTGCCAAACAGCAAATCCGCGATGCCATTCGCACGCTCAACGAGACCGAAAACACCACCATTTTCCTCACCAGCCACGATGCAGGCGACATTGAAAGCCTGTGCCGCCGCGTCATCGTCATCAACCACGGCCGCATCATCTTTGATGACAAAACCTCGGTGCTAAAGCGGCAATTTTTGCGGCGCAAGGTGGTGGACGTGCGCTTTGCCAACGCCCTGACCGAACCCTTTGCCCTGCCGGGGGTGGAAACGGTGAAACAGGGGACATACGGCGTAAAGCTGGAGTTTGACAGCCGCCAAATCCCGGTGGAAAGCGTCATCCAGCAGGTAATTAGCGGCCACGCCTGCAATGACATCAACATTGCCGACCCGCCAATGGAGGAGATTATTCGGGAGATATATGCGGTCTAAAAAAGAGCAAGTAGCAAGTTACAAGTTGCAGGTCACGTTGGCAAACACAACCTGCAACTTGCCACCTGTTACTTGTTACTCTGGAAGGTTTTTATGTTGACCCAACTACGATTGACCACAACAAAATACAGCGCGATTACGCTGACCAATTTGCAGAACCAGTTGGCGTATATTTGGGATGCCCTGGGGCGGGCAGTGTTTATTATTTTGATCATGTTTATTTTTGTGCAGTTGTGGACGGCCGTTTATCAATCTCAGAACAGCACCGAAATAGCCGGTCTCACCCTTGCCAACACCATCTGGTACTTCCTCATCGCCGAAGTCATGGAGCTGGGCAAAATCCGCCACGACACCCGCATCACCGAGGAAGTCCGCGATGGCTCCATCGCCTACACTCTCGTCCGCCCCTACAACTATCTGGCCTATCACTTTTTCAACGGGCTGGCCGAAGGCGGGGTAAAAATGGTGCTCATTTTTGCCCTGGGGCTGCCGCTGGTGCTGTATTATGCCGGGCTGCCCACGCTTGAATGGGCGCATGTGCCGCTGGTGCTGTTGGTCATGGCGTTGGCAATGCTGCTCGACTTTTTTATTCTCAGCATTATCGGCCTGCTCGCCTTTGTCACCGAAGACACCTTTTCCTTCCGGCTCATCTACCAGAAGCTCGTCTTTATTTTGGGTGGCCTCATGATTCCGCTCGACTTTTTGCCCGACTGGCTGCAAGGCACCGCTCGCGTGCTGCCTTTTAACTTGACCACCTACGCCCCAGCCAAGCTGTTTGTCGCCTTTAACTGGGCGCAATTTTGGCAAATTGTGGGGCTGCAACTGCTGTGGCTGCTCATTTTCGGCGCGGTGCTGCTGTGGCAATACCGGCTCATGACGCAGCGGCTGGCAATTAATGGGGGATAAAGAGGAATAGGACGCAGATTTACCTGATGACGCAGATTTTGGGTCGAGTGTGCAAACCAACTTCTAAAAATCAGGCAAATCAGGCAAATCTGCGTCCCATTTAATACGATGAAACGTTTACTGTTTGAACTATCCTTTCTAAAAGCATTGTTTGTGGTCAATTTGTCGTCGGCGATGGAGTACCGCGCCAGTTTTATTACGCAAATTGTGGGGATGCTGATCAACAACGGCATCTACTTTGTCTTTTGGCTGCTCTTTTTTGACCGCTTTGGCAGCGTGCGCGGCTACCAAATTCACGACATCTACCTGTTGTTTGCCATTGTGACGCTGGGGTATGGGCTGGCCTTTTTGTTTGCCGGAAACGCCGGGGCTAATCTGGCTTACCTGGTTGCCCAGGGGCGGCTGGATTATTACCTTGTTTTCCCGCGCCCGCTGCTGCCCCACGTCATCTTTTCACGGATGATTGTCTCCACAATGGGCGATATTGTGTTTGGCTTTGTCGCCTTTTTGTTTGCCGGCCGTTTCCATCCCATCGAGATTCTTTTCTTCCTGCTTTCGTCGGTACTGGTAGCGCTGCTGCTGACGGCATTTGGGGTCATTGCCGGGTCGCTGGCCTTTTTTATGGGCAACGCCCAATACGCCAGCCAGCAGATCACCAACTCGCTACTGACCTTTAGCATGTATCCCAACGCGCTGTTTTCCGGGCTGGCGCGGACGCTGCTTTATACGCTGATTCCGGCGGCGTTTGTGGGAGCCATTCCGGTGCAGATTGTGCAGGGGCGGGACGGGGTGCTGCTGCTGGGGCTGGCGGGGTTTGTGCTGCTGCTGTGGCTCATCGCAACGGCCGTTTTTTCCTTCGGCCTCCGTCGCTATGAATCCGGCAGTGCCATCAACATCAACGTTTAATGGGGGACTTGTTTCCCAGTGTCGCCACCTTTTTTTAGGCGTCTGATAAGAAACGGGTAAAACGGCCGTTTTTTCCGCATATACTGTGCAGAAAATGTGACAAAGTGGCAAGTAACAAGTTGCAAGTCTTGTTTGCCGACCAGACGTGTAACTTGCCACCTGCTACTTGCACGTATCAACCTTGTATTGGAGAGTGGTGTAATGGATAGTCATGGTTTAATTTTAACGCTGGGGAAAGTTGTCATTGCCGCCGCCTGGGCCGATGGCCGCGTGAGCGACGAGGAGATTGATAGTGTGCGCGACCTGCTGTTTTATTTGCCACAGGTGGGGCAGGAGCAGGGGGTGCGGCTTAATGAGCAAGATTGGCAACTGTTGGAGCTGTATATGCTAACGCCGGTGGGGGAAGAGGAGCGCCAGCGGCTGGTGGTGGAGTTGCAAGGGGTGCTGCGGCATCCGGCGGACAAGGCACTGGCGGTGCGAGCCATTGAAAACATGATTTTGGCCGATGGGGTGGTGACGCCGGAAGAAACGGCCGTTTTTCAGGAAATCCGGGATGCTATCGAAAGCGTGGAGCTAAACTTTTTCTCCCAATTTAGCTGGTTGGTCAGCGAAGCCGTGCGCCGCCGGACTGCCGCCGTGGCTCATGCCCCCAACCGCGAACAATATTTTGATGACTTTATCAAAAACCGCGTCTATTACGCCGTTTGCCAGCGGCTAAACATGGAAGAAACCCAGCTAAACATTCCTGATCAAGAGCTGCGGAAGCTGAGTTTGGCTGGAGGGCTGCTGGCGAAGGTGGCACATACCGACCGCAAGGTGGATGAGCGCGAATATGATGCGGTTGTGGTCGCATTAGAAGATTTTTGGGGGGTGGACAGAAAAACGGCCGTTTTTGTCACCGAAGTCTCCCTGATGGCTGTTACCGCCGCGCTTGATCCCTACCGCATGATGCGTCAGTTTGCCCAGGTGACTAACCGCGAGGAGCGCGTTCGTTTTCTTGATATTCTCTTTGCCGTGGCGGCTGCCGATGGCTCTGTGGGATATGAAGAAATGGAGCAAATTCGCCTGCTGGCGCAGGGACTAAACCTCACCCACCCCGAATTTGTCAACGCCAGGCTGCAAATCCCCCGCGAACAACGCATGGCCTGAGTTTGTACAAACGGCCGTTCTCCCGCTATCATTGCTCTAAAAATTGAGAGATTGGGGATTAAAGATTGGAGATTTGACGAATCTCCAATCTCCAACCTCTTGCTCTCCCAAGATGAGGAAGGAAACATATGTACACAACCCTGATTGACAGCCAAACTGTCGCCAACCACCTGCATGACCCCGATTGGGTCATCGTTGATTGCCGCTTTAGCCTGGCCGATACCGAACTTGGTCGCCGCAACTACCTGTCCGGCCACATCCCCGGCGCGATTTACGCCCACCTTGACCATGACCTCAGCGGTCCACCCGTGACGGATGCTGGCCGCCACCCGCTGCCCACGCCCGAAGCGTTGGTGCAGCTATTTTGCCGTTTAGGCATCAGCAACCAAACACAGGTTGTGGCCTATGATGATGCCAACGGCATGGTCGCCTCCCGCCTCTGGTGGATGCTGCGCTATATGGGGCATGAAGCGGCGGCGGTGCTGGAAGGGGGGTTCCCGGCGTGGCAAGCGGCGGGACTGCCGGAACAGACGGGGGAGGGAGTGGGGGGAAAAACGGCCGTTTTTACCGGCACACCTCGCCACGATTGGGTTGTGGTCAAAGCCGATGTTCTCCACGCCCCGCTGCTGGTTGATTCCCGCGCCCCCGACCGTTACCGGGGTGAAATCGAGCCAATTGACGCTGTTGCCGGGCATGTTCCCGGTGCGGTCAACTTTTTCTATCAGCAAAACTGGCAGGAAGGGAGATATTTGGCTCCGGCGCAGCTTGCAGCGCAGTTTGGCGACCTATTGGGCGACACACCGGCAGACGAGGCGGTCTTTTACTGCGGCTCTGGCGTGAGTGCCTGCGCCAATTTGTTGGCTTTGGCTCATGCGGGGGTGGGAAACGGCCGTTTGTACGTCGGTTCCTGGAGCGAATGGAGCAGCGACCCGGACACGCCCAAGGCTACCGGCGCATCATAAATGCCGGTTTAGGCATTGGCGACAGATGTGGATACAATAGACGATTAGCTGTTTGCCTTAGGCGTGTGGCCTTTGGTAATCGCAAAAATTTGCAGGAAAGAAAAAGGAAGTTTGTACAAAAACGTGAATAAAAGAATGTGGAATTTATGGGGGCGGCCAATCTATTTGGTGGTATTGGTTGTCGTGGGGCTGCTGGCAATTGGATGCAGCAGCGAACCGCAAACAGTAGAGGTAACGCGCATTGTTAATCAGGAAGTACCGGTCACTGTAGAGGTGGCGCAGGTGGTAACGGTAGAAGCACCTGTAGAGGTGACAGTGGTCGTGCCGCAGGAAGTGACGCGGGTGGTGGAAGTGGTTGTGACCCCAACCGAAGTGCCAACGGAAGCTGTAGCCGAACCAACATCTACGCCAGAACCAACGGCCGTTTCCGGCGGCAGCACCTACACAGTTGAATCTGGCGACACACTGGCTTCAATCGCCTTCCGCACCGGCGTGGCCGTTAGCGACATCATGGCGGCCAATGGCTTAAATGACCAAAACTTTTTACGCTCCGGGCAAGAATTGATCATCCCCGGCTGGGATGGAACGCTGGTTGCCGCACCCACAAGCGTGGCTTCAGCTCCGCCAACGGCCGTTCCTGACGCACCCCCAGCTCCCGCTGTGGGGCAAAACCTGCTGCCCAACCCCTCCTTTGAAGAAGATTGGTATTTCTTCAACGGCATCAACGAGCTTCAACTGCCCATTCACTGGTCAGCTTTTACCGACGAAGGCCCCAACCCCTTCACTGATGACCCCAATGATCTGTTCCTGCGCCCTGAAATTCGGGTTATTACCACGGCCGACTTGCCCGATGCCGAACGCGCCCAGTTTGTCTTTAATGGCAACAAAACCATTAAGGCGTTTAAGGGGCATGGGCCAACTAGCTTTGGCATTTTCACTGATATTGCCCTGCCGGCCGGTAGCTACCGCTTCACCGTGCGCTACTTCCCCGATACGGTGCTGGATTACAACGGCAACCAAAAGGTGTGGAACACCGACCCGCAGGCGGCTGAGGTGCGTGTTATTTACAACAACGGCGGAACGAATTGGGCTGGTACCAATGTTGCCACGCGCAACACCACCACCTATGAGTTTAAGCTGGATGCGCCGACGACGGTGCGGCTGGGGGCGGCTTTCCGCAACCGCTATATCAACAATAACAACAGTTGGTTTATTGATGACTGGTCGCTGGTGAAGTTGGAAGGTTAAATGAGAGATTGGAGATTGGAGATTGCTGAAGGTTGGCAATCTCTAATCTCCAATCGCCAACAAGTTGTTTGCGTCGAGCAGGGTTTGGGCGGCGAGGGATGGGAGGGTGGGGAGAACGGCCGTTTCTGCCACCAACGCCTCCTCCGATAAGATTTCCTCGCCCTGTTCATCAATCACCCATTGCCGATATTCGATAGCCTCTCCCGTTGCCATATCAAAAACATCCTGTCGTCTTCCGCCAGTCAGCGTCAGCCCTGTACTATTGGTCTCGGCGGCAAGGGGTGGATCGTAGCGGGTGGTAATTTCGAGGATAAAACGGCCGTTTTCCTCCCAGGCCGTCACCTCATCCCCCGCATTCTCTGCCCAGCCCAGGATCGTCAGCATCTCCTGTGCGCCCGTGTGATACGAAGGCGGCTCCAAAAGAGTCAAAATGCGGTCGTCAACCCCTTGCAGCGGCAGCACCCGCACGCTTTTGTCTCCCAAAACCGCGCTTCGCTCCCAAAGCCCGCCGTCAGTGTCGTAAACGTGGGTAATTTGGCGGCGGATGATGCCATCTGCGCCAATTTCCTGCCAATATTCCGACACCCAGGTATCGTCCAGGTTGCGATAGCCGACAATGGTGGCCTTGCTATTCGGGAAAACGTGAAAGTAGACTGTTTCCTGCCGATAGAGCCAGCCCGATTGGGTGGAGTGGGTCGTTTCAAACAGGGTGGCAAGGGCTTCCAATGTGGTTCTGATGGTTTCGGGGTGAATGGCGTTGGGAGAAACGGCCGTTTCTTCCTTTGGTGCCTCAGTTGCCACAGCCGTGGGCGTGGCTGGGGCTGGCAGTGGGGTGGGGGAGGCGGAAATGGGGGTGGTGATGTGGGAAACGGCCGTTGGCGCAATGGGCGTATCCGGCTCTTGCGGCGGCACATTCTGGCAAGCGGCCAGCAGCAACAACAAACAAGCTATACGTACGACTCTTGGCATCTGTCCTTATCTCCATCTTGAGAAATAAATCAACGCCAGCAAATTGTAGAGTCACCAGCCTGGGGTGAACAGAGGCCGTATATCTATCGTAGGCTGTTTTTCAGCAATAATTCATTCAGGGTTGTGTAGCAAACCGGTTCACAGAGCGACACAGAGGAGGCACAGAGGTTCACAGAGAGGCAGGGGTTAGGCCAAAATCCGCGTTCGTCCGCGTTTGTCCGCGTCCTATTTTTCCCCCTCCACCAAATCCGCCGCCGCTTCCGGGGCAATGTCCACATTGTCCAGCCATTCACTGACCACATGCACCCCCAGCACCGGGGCATAGATGTTGCGCGTGGTCGAAACGTCAGAATGACCCAAATATTCCTGCACCACTTCCAGCGGCATCCCTTCGCGCAGGAGATGTGTGGCGCGGTAATGGCGAAAATCGTGCGCCGAAATGCTGCGGTGCAGGTGCAGTGCCTTCACCGCCTTTTTAACAACATTGTGGACGGAGGTGATGGATAGCCGGGCACTGCGTGAGTTTTGGCTGTGGGAGACAAAAAGGGCAGGATTTGCATCCCGCCGCTCGTTCAGATAGGCGCGAATCGCATCGCGGGCGTAGTCGCGGATGTGGATGGTGCGCGGTTTAGAGCCTTTGCCGGTGATGGTGGCATAGTGGGCGTTGCCATGATCCATGTTGGCGCGGTTGAGGGCCACGACTTCGGAGATGCGGGCGGCAGTGGAGTACAGCACGGCAACGATGGCGCGGTCGCGCAGCAGCGACAGCCGCCGGTTGTAGCGGTCGTTTTCGGGGGGCAGGGGGAGTTCGTTGTAGTAGGTGACGATGCGGGGGATTTGCTGGCGCACGAGGTCGAGGTCAATGACCGTTTCTGCCTGGTTACGCTCCACTTGCCGCCGCGCCATTTGCCGCTGGAGCTTGCCAAGCTGCACGGCAGGGGGAAGCTGGTCAATGCCGTCGAGAAAGTTGAGGTAGCCGGTGACGGAGGCCATGTAGGTGGTGACGGTGGAGCGGGAACGGTTGGCAAAGAGCCAGTTGCGGTAGGTGAGAAGAACGGCCGTTGTTAGCTTCTCCGGCGACAACGGCCATTCTTCCTCTTTGCTATAGCCAACATGGCCGAAATGCTGTAGCCAGTCGGCAAACAGCCGCAGGCCGCTGCGGTAGGTGTTTTCGGTTTTGGCACTACGAACGCCAGCTTCAATGAGGAAGCTGGCTTCGTGGAGCCAGGCTGGGGTGTCGGGTAACGGCCGTTCCGAGATCGGCAGTACCCGTTCACGTGGATTTCGCATATGGCAGGGCAGGGGCGAACGCAAGTCCGCCCCTGCATCTCAATCAATCTATACTTAAATTAACTAACATTAGTCATATTGTAAGCATTCGCGCCACCCACGTCAAGTAGCGCGATTTTCCAAATCGCGCTACCAGGCTGCATTAGGCCATTTCCATTTGTGGCACCGGCGACAACCAGTGCATATATTTTTCATTGCGACCATAAACTACATCAAAATAGAGATCGCGTATTTGTTCTGTTACAGAGCCAAGCTGTCCATCCCCCACCGTGCGGTGGTCAATGGAGCCAATGGGCGACACTTGCGCCCCGGTGCCGCAGAAAAACGCCTCTTCGGCAATATACAGCTCGGTGCGGTCAATCTCACGCTCCTCAACCTCAAGTCCCAGCTCTTCTTGCGCCAAATACAAAATGGAGCGGCGGGTAATGCCTTCCAGCAAATTGCTGGTGATGGGCGGCGTAATCAGCACCCCATCACGCACCATCATAAAGTTAGCGGCACTCCCTTCGGAGACGTGTCCGTCCTGATTGAGAACAACGGCTTCGTCAAAACCACTCAGAACAGCATCGCTTTTGATCAAGGCACTGTTGACATAAGCACCGCTAATCTTGCCCCGTGCCGGAATGGCGGTGTCGTCCACCCGCCGCCAGGCACTTACACAGACCTTGAGCATCTTTTCACCCAAATAGGAGCCAACGGGCTGGCTAAAAATGGCTACCTTGTCGTTGCCATCGTGCAGCCAAACACGATAAATGCCATCATCTTTGTAGGCAAGTGGGCGAATATAGACGTTTTCCCGCCATCCTTCCCGCGCCAAAAGCTCCAGCGTGATGTCGCGCAACTCTTCAGGGGTGTAGTCGAAGTTGCACATGAGCAGCTTGGCACTGTTGAGAAAGCGTTTGTAATGGTCAACCAGGCGAAAGGTATATAGCGTCTCTTTTTCTTCGTTCCAATAGCCACGCAGGCCACCAAAGCAGCCAGTGCCGTAGTGCAAGGTGTTGCAGGCAATGCTCACATTGGCCTCGGCCATGGGGACAATAGAACCGTTGAAATAAGCGTATTGTGTCATTAGACAGAACCTCCAAGTTTGAATGGGGAGATTGGAGATTAGAGATTGATCGGCCTCCAATCTTTCATCTTCAATTGTGCAAAAATGTTGCTCTATGCCTGTGAAAAGGCATTGTGCTGAAGGTAGTCTATCTGATTCATCGTAACTGTGCATTAGACAATTATCGAATGGTTCGCGGGACAATGCGGTTGGCTACCCTGTGCCGGTTGCTTTTGCAGGGGGTTTAGACGAAAACGGCCGTTTCTTCTATAATCTCGCCAACAAGCAGAGACAACCCACCAAGCACGAGGAGAGACGCACATGATTTGGAATGAAGCAATGGAAACCATGCCCCGCCCCGACATTGAGGCACTGCAAAGCCAGCGGCTGCACGAGCTAGTGGCATATTTGTACGAGCGTGTGCCGTTCTACACGAAATCTATGGATGCGGCCGGCATCTTACCGGCAGATGTGCGTGGTTTAGAAGATTTACCCCGCCTTCCCTTCACAAAAAAGTCAGATTTACGCGACAACTACCCATTTGGTCTGTTTGCCGTACCTTTGAGCGAAGTGAGCCGCACCCACGCCTCTTCGGGGACAACGGGCAAGCCGACGGTGGTGGGCTATACGCAAGAGGACATTGACATTTGGGCGGAGGTGGTGGCTCGCTGTTTTGCTCTGAGCGGGGCGCAGCCGGGCGAAATGTTCCAAAATGCGTATGGATATGGGCTGTTTACGGGCGGGTTGGGGATGCACTATGGAGCGGAGAAGCTGGGGCTGACCGTCATTCCCGTTTCGGGTGGCAATACGGCGCGGCAAATCATGCTACTGCAAGATTTTGGCCCCCAAATCATGGCCTGCACCCCGTCCTATGCGCTGACGCTGGCGGACGCGCTGCTGGAGCAAGGGATTGACCCCGATGATTTGGCGGTGCGTGTCTTTATTTTGGGGGCAGAGCCGTGGACGGAGGGGATGCGGCAGGAGCTGGAGGCGAAGCTGAAGGTTCATGCCGTCAACATCTATGGGCTGAGTGAGATTATTGGCCCTGGGGTATCGAATGAGTGTGTGGAGGCGAAGGACGGGGCGCATGTGTTTGAGGATCATTTTTTGGTGGAGGTGCTGGATCCGGTGACAGAAACGGCCGTTCCTGACGGCGAAATCGGCGAACTCGTTTTTACTACGCTAACCAAAAAAGCGATGCCGCTGCTGCGCTATCGCACCGGCGATTTGGCCTCGCTCAACCGGGAAAAGTGCATTTGCGGCCGCACCCACGCCCGCATGAGCCGCATCGTTGGCCGTACCGACGACATGCTGATCATTCGCGGGGTCAACGTCTTCCCCTCACAAATTGAGGCGGCACTGATGGGGCTGACGCACGTTTCCCCCCACTACCGCATCAACGTCTCGCGGGAGGAGCATTTGGACCATATTGAAGTGCAGGTGGAGGTGACGGAGCGGTTTTTCCGGGAGGTGGGGGCGGATGTGTTTGGGGGTCATGCGGAAACGGCCGTTTCTGAAACCAACGACCTCAAGCAAACCATCCACCACGCCCTGCGTGAAGCACTGGGGATCAATGTCCAGGTCTCGCTCCTTGCCCCCGGCGAAGCCCCCCGCAGCGAAGGCGGCAAACTCAAGCGAGTATTTGACAATCGTGTGTTAAAATAGAGTTGCTAAATATTTTTGAGTGAGGCAACCATGATCTATCCAACGCTTAAAGCAACCGTTCATAAAGGTAAAATAAAACTCTTAGACAATATTGATTTACCGGAAGATGCTCTCTTGCTGGTTACAGTCCTTGTAGAAGAGTCAATGACGTTAGGCGAGCATCTGATGGGGGCAGAAAGGGAAACAATCTATGGATAAAACGCTTACTCACGAGGAACAGTTGGCCGAGTTTGAGGCGCGGATTGCGCGGGGGGAGAAGATTGAGCCGGGTGACTGGATGCCGGCCGAATACCGGCGGCAGCTTATTCGTATGATTTCGCAGCACGCCCACAGCGAGGTTGTGGGGATGCTGCCCGAAGGGGCATGGATTACCCGCGCCCCCAATTTGCGGCGCAAAATGGTGCTTATCTCCAAGGTGCAGGACGAAGGGGGACATGGGCAATATTTATATCACGCTGCCGAGTCGCTGGGGATTAGCCGCGAGGAAATGCTGGACGCACTGCTGGCCGGCCGCGCCAAATATTCGTCTATTTTCAACTATCCCACGCTCAACTGGGCCGATATTGGGGTGATTGGCTGGCTGGTGGACGGAGCGGCGATTAAAAACCAGACCATGCTGGCGCAGGCATCGTATGGCCCCTACTCGCGGGCAATGGTGCGGATTTGCGCCGAGGAGACGTTTCACCACAAGCAGGGCAAGGAGATGGTGATCCAATATGCCCAGGGAACACCATTCCAGCGGCAGATGGTGCAGGATTCGATTAACCGCTGGTGGTGGCCGACGCTGATGATGTTTGGGCCGCATGATTCAGATTCGCCCAACTCGGCGGTGCTGATCAAGTGGGGTATCAAGACAAAGACCAACGATGAGCTGCGGCAGGAGTTTATCAATGAGATGGTGACGGATTTAACGGCCGTTAATCTCACCCTCCCCGACCCCGACCTCCATTTTGACGAAGCCAGCGGCAACTGGATAACCGGCCCCATTGATTGGGATGAATTTTGGCGGGTGGTCAAAGGCGATGGCCCATGCAACGCCGAACGGCTGGCCGCCCGGCAAGAAGCGCATGAAAACGGCCGTTGGGTGCGTGCGGCAATGGAAGCCTTTGCTGCCCGGCCGGAACGGGTGATGGCATGAACGAGATCGGACGGCGCGATACACAATGGCCGCTGTATGAAGTGTTTATGCAGGAGAAGGCGGAACGGCCGTTTCAAAGCGTAGGTGCCGTTCATGCCGCCGATGCCGAAATGGCAATTTTGAATGCGCGAACGGTGTTTGTCCGGCGGCCGGCGTGCCATACGCTGTGGGTGGTTCCCCACAGTGCCATTTTGATGCGAACATCTGAAGAGCTGGCCGATGATGAAGAGGATGATGCCGACACGGGAGAACCACAGCGGTACCAGATTTTTCAGAAAACGTCGCAGCGGCGGGCGATGGTGTATGTGGGGCATGTGGGGGAAATAACGGCCGTTTCTCCCCAACACGCCCTGCGACAAGCCATTGACACCTTTGGCAGCAGCGAAGACGTGTTTGTCTGGTGGGTCGTTCCCAACGCCGCCATCACCAGTACCGACGACGACGACATAGACTCCCTCTTTGCCCCTGCCTACGACAAAATCTACCGTCAGCCGTCCGCCTACCGCACCTTCACCGCCATTCGCAAGGCCAAGCATAGCAGTAATCAGTAGCCGGTAATCAGTAATCGGTTGCATACACTGATTACTGATGACTGGTTACCGATTACCGATTACCAAAAGATGGAATTACAAACAAAACACGCCCTTGCCGCCCAACTGCTGGCAATGGCCGACGACGAAATTTTGCTGGCGCACCGCGATTCGGAGTGGACAGGCCACGCCCCCATTTTGGAGGAAGACATCGCCCTGGCAAATCTAGCCCAAGACGAGCTAGGCCACGCTTCAGTCTGGTATGGGCTGCTGCATGAATTGACGGGTGAAGATGCCAACCAGCTTGTTTTTTTCCGCGACCCGACCGCCTATTACAACATCCAGATGGTGGAGCTGCCCAATGGCGATTGGGCGTTTACGCTAATGCGCCAATATTTGTTTGACGTGGCCGAAATGCTGCGCTTGACGGCACTGACAGAAAGCAACTACCAGCCGCTTGCCAATGCCGCCGCCAAGGTGCGCCGTGAGGAACTGTACCATGTGCGTCATAGCAGTGCCTGGGTTCGGCGGCTGGGGCTTGGCACCGATGAAAGCCATCGCCGCACGCAAAAGGCATTGACTACGCTGTGGCCGTTTGCCCTGCAAATGTTTGTGCCTTTGCCAGAGGAACCAGCCCTGGTTGCCAGCCACATTTTGCCAGATGCCGACCAGCTTAAGCAGCAATGGCTGGATGTCGTGCTGCCGTTTTTGCACCAGGCTGGGCTGCAGGTGCCAGACACGCTGGAGCCAATTGCCACCAGCCGCCAACAGCATTCCAAATATTTGGCACCGCTGCTGCAAGAGATGCAGGAGGTGGCGCGGCAAGACCCTGGCGCGGAGTGGTAGGGGCGTATGCAATACGCCCTTTCGCCTAAAAGGCAAGGCAATGCAAACAATAACAACCAAGATGGTTTGGGAAGTGCTGGAAATGGTAAAAGACCCGGAGATTCCGGTGGTGTCGCTGGTGGAGATGGGCATCATTCGGGATGTGGAGCTAGACGATGACCGAGTGACGGTGACGATGACCCCCACGTTTTCTGGATGCCCGGCGTTGGGTGTGATGCAACGGGAGATAAAAACGGCCGTTTCTACCACCCTCAACATCCCCCTCCCCCACATTACCGTCAACATCGTCCTTGCCCCGCCCTGGTCAACCGACTGGATAACCGTCGCAGCCCGCGCCAAGCTCAAAGCGTTTGGCCTTGCCCCTCCGCCTATGCACGGCGGCAAGCTTGACATCATTTTCCACGATATTGCTCCCTGCCCCCGCTGCGACAGCCGCAACACCAGCCTCAAAAACAACTTTGGCCCCACCCTTTGCCGCGCCATTTATTATTGTCACGACTGTCAGGAGCCATTTGAACAGTTTAAGCCATTGTAGAGATTGGAGATTGGAGATTGGAGATTGGAGACCAACCAAATCTCCACTCTCCAATCCCTAATCTCTCCTCCCAGGAGACTCATGAAGCTAATCGCCCTCTATTCCCAGCCGGCCGATGCCGCCGCCTTTGACGAATGGTACTTTAACCAACACGTTCCCCTGGTTCACACAATCAACGGGCTACAAAGTGCCACCATCACCAAATTCACCCGCACCCTGGCGGGCGACGGCTTCTATTTGATGGCCGTCATGGATTTTGGCGATGCCAACACCTTCAAAGCCGCCATGCGCTCCCCCGAAATGGGTGCCGTCGGTGCCGATGCCCAGGCGTACGCGGCTGATATTATGACGTTGATGATCGGTAGTGATCAGTAATCGGTAATCAGTGGGCAGACTGTTTACTGATTACTGTTTACTGATTACGCAAAACCATGAGTTATCAAACCATTCTTTACAACGTAAGCAACGGCGTGGCGACAATCACGCTCAATCGGCCGGAAACGCTCAATGCGTTTAATGATTTAATGATTGAAGAAGCCACCAACGCCTTCAAACAGGCGGGCCGTGATGCGGCGGTGCGCTGTGTGGTGCTGACCGGCAGCGGGCGCGGCTTCTGCTCCGGGCAGGATTTGGCCGACACGCAGGAGCGCGGCGACAGCTTCTCCATTGGCGACCACTTACGCCACGGCTACCACCAGCTCATCAAGCAGATGGTGCGGCTGGAAAAGCCGGTCATTGGCATGATCAACGGGGTGGCGGCGGGGGCGGGGTGCGGCGTGGCGCTGGCCTGCGACATTCGCATCGTTTCCGATAAAGCGAGCTTTGTGCTGGCCTTTAGCCGCGTGGGGCTGGTGCCAGACAGCGGCACCAACTGGTTTTTGCCCCGCCTCATCGGCTATGGCCGCGCCTATGAGCTGGCGATTACGGCCGACCGGCTGTCGGCCGACAAAGCATTGGCGTGGGGCATGGTCAACCAGGTGGTGCCACACGACCAGCTTGGCGAAGTGACGACGGCCTGGGCGGAGCGGTTTGCCAATGGAGCCACGAAGGCGTATGGACTGGCAAAGCGAGCCATGTACAAAAGCATCGGCATGTCGTTGGACGAGGCGTTAGAATATGAAGCACAACTGCAAGAAATTGCGGGCAAAACCCACGATTTTAAGGAAGGGGTGCAGGCGTTTTTGGAGAAGCGGACACCGGAATATAAGGGTAATTAGCGATTGGAGATTGGAGATTGTGAACCTTCATCAATCTCCAATCTCCAATCGCTACTCTCTTTTTTACTTATGAACAAAATTGCTGTTTTGGGATCAGGCACGATGGGGCGCGGGATTGCCCAGGCATCGGTGCTGGCGGGGTATGAAGTTGTGCTGTTTGATATTGAGCAGGGGCTGCTGGATAAGGCCATCGGGGAGATGTTTGCCTCGATTGACCAGGGGGTGGCGCGGGGGAAGACGGATGGGGCGTTGGCGGCGTGGGCAAAAACGGCCGTTTTCACCACCACCTCCCTTGCCACCGCCGCCCAGGCCGACCTGGTGGTTGAGGCCGCGCCGGAGAAGCTGGATTTGAAACGCCAAATCTTTGCCGAACTGGATGCCCATGCGCCCGACCATACCATTTTTGCCAGCAACACCTCCAGCCTCAGCATTGGTGTCATTGCCGCCGCCACCCGGCGGCCGGATCGGGTGCTTGGGCTGCACTTTTTCAACCCAGCCCACATCATGAAGCTGGTGGAAGTGGTACGGACGGATGACACGAGTGAAGAAACGGCCGTTTCTGCCGCCGCTTATGTGGAAAGAATGGGAAAAACGGCCGTTTTCTGCCAGGACACCCCCGCCTTCATCGTCAACCGCGTCGCCCGCCCCTTCTATGGCGAAGCGTTCCGCATGTTGGGCGAAGGCATTGCCGACGTTGCCACCATTGACAAGCTCATCGAATCGCTTGGCTTCCGTATGGGACCCTTCCGCCTCATTGACCTCATCGGCTGCGATGTCAACCTCGCCGTTACCCAATCCACCTACAACGCCTACTTCCAGGAACCCCGCTACCGCCCCCACTTCATCCAGCAGCGTATGGTCGAAAGCGGCCGTTTGGGGCGCAAAACCGGGCGCGGGTTTTATAATTACAAGTAGTTGGAATTCACGCGAATACGTGTTACACTTGTTTACGTGGAGGCCTTCATGCAAAGACAAAATATTACTCTCTCAATCCCTAAGGACATTTTGCAAAAAGCAAAGATCGTTGCTGTGCAACGAGAAATTTCGCTTTCAAAACTCTTGTCTGACGCCCTAGAAGAAATTGTTGCCAAAGAAGATGACTACGAATTAGCCAAACAAAGGCAAATACAACGCCTGAACCAGCCGTATGATTTTGGCATAAAAGGCAAGATTACATGGTCAAGAGATGAACTATATGAGCGATGAAGAAAGGCAATTTGTAGATACGAACATTCTTGTCTACGCTTTTGATTATTCAACTGGCTCCAAACACAAGATTGCCAACACGCTCGTAAAAACGCTATGGGAAAATCGTTTAGGTTGTTTGAGTACTCAAGTTCTGCAAGAATTTTATGTAACAGTAACCCGTAAAATACCTGTCCCGCTCCCTTACCAAGAAGCGAGCGACATTGTTGCCGAGTTAGGTAAATGGACACTTCACCTAATTGCCGTTCAAGATATTACTAAGGCGATTGACCTACAAAACAAATATAGAATTTCTTTCTGGGACGCCCTTATTTTATCTTCTGCATCCAGATTGGGCTGCCATATGCTATTAACCGAAGATTTGAATCACGGCCAATCATACGATGGTGTGATTGCAATAAACCCGTTTGTCAATCATGAGTGAAAACAACAGCTTGCATAAATATATCGCCATTGAAGGCGTGATTGGCGTGGGGAAGACGACGCTAGCACGGCTGCTACAGCCTCGGTTCAATGCGTCTATTTTGCTGGAAGTGTTTGAAGAAAACCCGTTTCTGGCAAACTTTTACGGCGACCGCAGCCGCTACGCCTTCCAAACCCAAATCTTTTTCTTGCTCAGTCGCTATCATCAACAGCATCTGGCCGTGCCGCAGGCCCTGGGTCAGGGGGCGCTGATTTCTGACTACACCTTTGCCAAGGATGAACTGTTTGCCTGGCTCAATTTGAAGGATGACGAACTGGCGATGTATGGGCGGGTTCATGCGGCTCTCAGCGATAAAATTCCCAAGCCGGATTTGATTGTTTACCTGTATGCTGACCACGAGGTGACGATGCGGCGGATTACGCAGCGCGACCGGCCGTATGAGCGCAACATGGACCCAGACTATATTCGGCAGGTAGCATCAGCGTATGAAGCGTGGCTGTCGAATATGCCCGATGTGCCGGTGCTAAAAATTGACAGTTCAACGCTCGATTTCTTGTCCAAACCGGATGATTTGGCGCATGTGGTGACATTGATTGAGGCGCAGCTACAGCAGCAGGGTGTCTCCCACCCATCTCCGGCGCATCAGCAGCAGACGTTGTTGCAAAACGGCCGTTTATCCGATTACCAACAGTTCCACCAGCAGCTAGACGCGCACAAGCAGTTCGACCTCGACCTCTTTGTCAACTACATCCTGCTCACCTCGGAGCTGGGAGAAGTGGCAAATGAGTTAATCAAGGTGCGGGGTGAAGAGCTGAAACTGCTGGCAAACGGCCGTTCTCCCGCAGAAGCCCGACAAACGGCCGTTCTTGCCCATCGCGAAACCCTCGCCGACGAACTCGCCGACCTGCTCGCCTACACCCTCAAACTCGCCAACTACAGCGGCATTGACCTCGAACAAGCGTACCGCGACAAAATGCGGCGCAACATTGATCGTGTTTGGTAAAAGAGAGCAAGAGACTGAGAGATTGGGAGACTAAATAGTCTCTCAATCTCTCAGTCTCCCAATCTCCAATCTCCCAAAACCTCCTCCACAACCCTCCCCACCAACGCCTCACCTTCGCCGTGCAGGTAAAAATGGTCGCCGGGAAAAAGATGAACGGCACAAACGGCCGTTGTGTGCTGTTGCCATGCCCCAAGCTGGGCAGGGGTAGCAATGGGGTCGTCGGCGGTGCCAAAGGCGGTGATGGGCAGGGTTAACGGCCGTTCCTCCCCCCACGCATACGTTCCCACCAGCGTAAAATCGGCCCGCAGCAGCGGTAGCAGCAGTTCTAGCAGCTCCTCATGATTCAGCACCGCTTGCGGCGTGCCGCCCAGCAGCTTCACCTCCGCCAGAAATTCGGCGTTGGGCAAATGGTGAATGGGCGGACGATTGGGCGGCAGGTGGGGGGCGCGAAAGCCAGACACCATCAACCTTTGCGGCAACGGCCGTTTTTCCCGGCGCAGCCAGCGCGTCAGCTCAAAGGCAATCATTGCCCCCATGCTGTGGCCGAACAAGGCAAACGGCTTATCCAACGCATCTGCCAGGGCCGCGCCTAGTTCGGGCAGCAGGTCATTCAGGTTGGTAAACGGCCGTTCCATGAGACGGTTCTCCCGCCCCGGCAGCCGCAGCGAAACCAGTTCGATGGTGTCGGGCAAATAGCGGTGCCAACGGTTATAAACGGCCGTTCCACCCCCCGCATACGGCAAGCAAAACAAGCGCATTCGCGCCTGTGGTAGCGGTTTGGCTACAACTAACCAAGGGTTTGGGTTCATAGTTATTATGATTCCTTATCAATTAATGTCGAACCAGGAGACTAGAGTACCCAATCTCCCAGTCTCCCATTTTATAACCATTTGCACAATCCCTCCACACAGACCACAATTACCCTATGAATTTTAAACTCATCAAAACGGTTTGGCGGCTGGCGCTGCCTGTGCTACTCACAAATCTGCTGCAAAGTTTGGTCAGCGTGATTGATGTTTACATGGTCGGCCGGCTTGGCCCCATCGCCATCGCTGCCGTTGGCATGGGCAACGTGGTGCGGATGCTGGTACTGGTGATGGTGTTGGCGGTGTCGGCCGGCTCCATGAGCCTCATCGCCCAGGCCAAAGGGGCGCGTGACCCAGAGCAAATGAGCTTTGTCACCCGTCAGGCCATTTCTTCCGGCTTCCTGCTCTCGCTGGCACTGATGGCCGTAGGGTTGCCGCTGGCACGACCCCTGCTGCTCTTTGCCAACAGCGGCGGCGAGCCTGAAGCCGTGGTCTTGGGAACTGCCTATCTGCAAATTCTCTTTTTGGGAATGCCCTTTCTCATCCTCAACAACATCTTTGACCGGCTGATGCAGGGGGCGGGCGACACCGTAACCCCGCTGCTGCTCACCGGCAGCCTCAACCTGTTCAACATCCTCTTCAACTACATTTTTATGTTTGGCCTTGGCCCCATTCCCGCCTTTGGCGTGCAGGGCGCGGCCATTGGCACCGTCATTGCCCGCGCCACCGCTGTCGTGTTGGCCTTTATCGTTATCTACAGCGGGCGCAACGTGATTAAACTGCTGCCCGGCAGCTACAAGCCCAACTGGCGCATGTTTAGCGACATTTTTGCCATCGGCGTGCCGTCGGGTATTCAGGGGCTGTTTCGCAACGGGTCGCGGCTGCTGGTGGTCAGCATTGTGGCTGCCACGGAGGTTGGCACCTATGGCGTAGCTGCCTTGTCCATTGGGTTGCAGGTGGAATCGCTGGCGTTTATGCCGGTGCTGGGGCTGAATGTGGCTGCTACCAGCCTGGTAGGGCAGGCGTTGGGCAGTTGGCAAACGGAAACGGCGCGGCAGCGGGGCAACTCGGCACTGCTGCTGGGCATTGGGCTGATGGTGGTGCTGGTGGCTCCAATTATCGCCTTTGCGCCGGCCATTTTGCGGCTGTTTGACCCCAGCGCCCATCCCATTGTGCAGTCGGCGGGAACGGCCTATATGCGAATTAACACGGTGGCACTGCCCATTGGGGCGTTGGCAATGGTGGCAAATGGCGCCCTGCGTGGCGCGGGGGATTCCACGCCGGGAATGCTGAGTACGCTGATAGGGCGGGCGATTGGCGGGGTGGCGTTGGCTTACCTGCTGGCCGTTGTGCTGGATTATGGCTCGATGGGGGTGTGGTGGGCATTGGCGATTAGCCAGTTTTTTGAGGCGGCGTATATGATGTACCGTTGGCGAGGTGAGGCGTGGCTGGGGGTGGCGTTGCGTAAAACGGCCGTTTATCGTCAACACCTCCACCACCTGCCCAAACAAATCCAGCAGCAATACCTGCGCGAAATCCGCACCCCGCTCATGGCCGTCCCTTCTGCCCTGGAGCTGGTGCAAGACGATGGCGTGGTTTACCAACTGCCCGACGGGGACACAACCGTACATTTTACCAACAGCAACTACATTTTAGTGTAGAGACGCAAGATTTTGCGTCTCTACCTACCACAAGGAACAAACAACATGGGCAACATTGCCGTACAGTGGACTGGCGACGACAGCCAGATGTTTATTGGCCGCGACAGCTTCGGCCACGTCGTGATGGCCGGGTCATGGCCGAAAGATGGCGACAGCGAATGGACAGAGTGGAAAGCACTCAAACCATCCGACATGCTGGTGCTGAGTCTGGCCTCCTGCTCCGCCTATGATGTGGTAATGATTCTGAAAAAGCAGCGGCAGGATGTGACCGGCGTTTACATTAGCGCCGAAGCCACCCAGGCTCCCGAACCACCATACCAATTCACCCACATTCACCTGCACTACACCATCAAGGGCAATGATCTCAACCCCAAAAAGGTGGAACGTGCCATTGACCTGTCCGAAAACAACTATTGCTCCGTCGCCGCCACCATCAAAGGGGTGACGGAAATCACCCACAGCTTTGTGATCGAGTAAATGGAGGTTGGAGATTGGAGATTGATGAAGGTTCACAATCCCCAATCTCCAATCCCCAATCTCCAATGGCATGGGATGCCTATGACACCCAACATTCTCTACATCCACTCCCACGACACCGGCCGCTATATTCAGCCCTGCGGCCACAGCGTGGCGACACCCAATTTGCAGCGGCTGGCGGAACAGGGGGTGCTGTTTCGCAGCCATTTTTGCCACAGCCCCACGTGCAGCCCCAGCCGTGCCAGCATGTTAACGGGGCGCTATGCCCACGAAAACGGGCTGTATGGGTTAGCGCATCGCGGCTTTCGGCTGCATGACCCAGCGCAGCATTTGGTGCATGTGGTGCGGCAAGCTGGCTACACAACGATTTTGGCGGGGATGCAGCATGAGGCGCGGGACGAAGCGGACAGTCCGGCGTGGCAACAGCTTGGCTATGACCAATATCTTGGCCCACCGGCAACGGCGCACGAAACGGCCGTTTCCCTCCTCCGCCACAACCCACCCCAACAACCCTTCTTTCTCACTGTTGGCTTTGAAGAAACACATCGGCCGTTCCCCGAACTGGACGACAACGACCCCAACCCCGACTACGCCCAGCCACCCGCCCCACTGCCCAACACCCGCGAAACCCGGCGCGACATGGCCGCCTTTAACAAAATGGTGCAAATCCTGGACGATAAAATGGGGCAAGTGCTGGCCGCGCTGGACGAAAGCGGGCTGGCCGAAAACACCCTCGTCATCTGCACCACCGACCACGGGTTGGCCTTCCCGCGCATGAAATGCACCCTCTACGACTCCGGGCTGGGGGTAATGCTGCTGCTGCGCGGCCCCGGCGGCTGCACCGGCGGCAAGGTGGTGGACGCAATGACCAGCCATCTGGACATTTTCCCCACCGTCTGCGACCTGCTAGGGCTGGAGCCGCCGGAAGGGGTGCGGGGCAGATCTCTTTTGCCGCTGGTGGCGGGCAGCACCAACTCTCTACACGAAGAATTATTCTTTGAAGTCAACTACCACGCCGCCTATGAGCCGCAGCGAGCGATTCGCACAGGGCGGTGGAAATATATTCGCCGCTTTGACAACCAGCCGTACCCGATTTTGCCCAACTGCGACAACAGCCCCAGCAAGTGGGCGTGGCTGCAAAACGGCTGGCGCGAACAGCCGCCGCCGGATGAGGCGTTGTTTGACCTGCTGTTTGACCCCAACGAGACCAACAACCTAATCAATGCGCCAAGCCACAAGGCAATTGCCGCCGATTTGCGGCAGCGATTGACGGACTGGATGGTGGCAACGGATGATCCGCTGCGGCTGGGGCGAATGCCGGCACCGGAAACGGCCGTTATTAACCCACCCGACATCATTTCCCCCAACGAAGTGGAGCTTTTCCCCGCCAACGAGTCAGTTTTGGCCGCCGACACGCTGCCGCTGGTCAATGGACATTTGGATAAACGGCCGTTTTTCCTCGAAGGCGGCAAGCTGGGGGTGCTGCTGCTGCACGGGCTAACCGCCACCCCCGCCGAAGTGCGGCTGCTGGCCGAACGGCTGCACGCCCACGGCATCACCATTGCGGCACCGCTGCTGCCCGGCCACGGCACGCGGCCTGAGGATTTGAACGAGGTGCGCTGGCGCGACTGGGTGTGGGAGGCTGAAATGGCGTACCAGCATTTGGCAACCGTTTGCGACCATGTGTTTGTGGGTGGCGAATCCACCGGCGGGGCGATTGCGCTCCATTTGGCCGCCGACCACCCCGAAATTGCCGGGGTGCTGGCCTACGCTCCGGCCATCAAACTGGCGCTGCCGGTGGCCGACATTGTGAAACTGTATGCCGCCGCGCCGCTGATTGATGCCATCCCTAAGGAAAATGTCAATGACAACCCGCATTGGCAGGGGTATCGGGTCAACCCGCTGTGGGCGGTGGTGGAGCTGATGCGGCTGGGGCGGGAGGTACGGCGACGGCTGGGTGAGATTGACCAGCCGGTGCTGGTGGTGCAGGGGCGGCAAGACGAGACGATTGCCCCGGAGTGTGGCGAGATCATCATGGCGGGGGTGGCTTCAGCACAGAAGGAGATGTACTGGCTGGAGCGGTCGGGGCATGTGGTGCTGCTGGAGGATGAGCTGGGGGAAATAACGGCCGTTACGAAGCGGTTTGTGGAGAGGGATGCCTGGAACGCCCGCGCCGCGCAGTTTGGTTAAACGGCTGTGGCTGCGGCCCCAAAGCGGGTTTCGCGGCTGGTGGCTACGCCCAGCGCGGCCAGCCGTTATTCCCGGTAGACGAGGGAGGTGGGGGGGATGGTGTAGGAAACGGCCGTTACTTCCCCATTCCCCGCCGTCCCCCGCGCCGCATTCGGCCAGGGGAAAAAGGTCATAATCGTCCCCGGCGTGCCAATTTCATCCCCATAATAAAGGTGATACGTTCCCGGATCATCAAAATTGACCGTTGTTTTCACCAGTCGTTGCCCCAGCACCGTGTGGTAAAAATCCACGTTGCGCTGTGGGTCGCTGGCAAAGGCGGTGATGTGGTGAATGCCTTGGACGGCTTGCATACAGTTGCTCCTTGTAAGGACGACGAATGACGGACGACCGACGACGGTAGTCAGTTGTTCTTCTGTAAATTATTGTAACGTCAAACGGGTGAATAACAATGTTGTGGAGGGGGAGGGGTAGGGGAAGAACGGCCGTTTGCCTGTATTGTGCCGTTTACGGGTCAATACGGGTCTACGAACAACCTGTCAGGAAATTTCACGCAAAGACGCAAAGAAAAACGCTTTATCTTAGCGGCTTTGCGGCTTTGCGTAACCTTTTTAATCACCGGCCTGACAACTTGTTCGTGCACCCAGTCAATACTCCCTACCTCAAAACAGCTCGGTATTTGCCCTCAGTTTGATCGCTTTTCTGCTTTGGCTATGCTTGCGAACGCATCGCATTGCCTCTTGATGCGCTCTTTTTTTCTCTTATAATGGGGGTAGGTTGCTGGAGTTGGGGTTATTTTTGCTCAGAGAACAGCTTCCTTATTTGTATGAAACCCCATACACGCTTCCTCAGCTCCGGCTTAGTTCAACAAGGATTATACGGCTGTGGAGCCGTATGAATCCTTTTTCGTTAGGATGCGCAAATGCCAAAACTTTTGTCAGCGGGACAGCGGGACAGGAATAAATGGGGTATGGGATTCACACCGATTTATTTTATCGGGTTAGCATTAATTTTCCTTTTCAGTGGGGTTAGCCTACCAGCATAGTTTCATGCCCTGGAGATGGATTTAGTATGAGCAATACGAGGGGAAAATATTCAGAATCACAGAACATTTCATTGGTATCACAGGTGAGCAGGGTTTGTCCACTTTGCCAAGAGCCTCTTTTTCATAGCAAAAATGGTAGAACTTATAAAAACTACGACATTGCGCATATTTACCCGCTTAATCCAACTCTCTTCGAACAAAAACTACTTGAGAATGAACCCCGCCTAAGTAGCGATGTAAATGATGAAAATAATGTAATTCCTCTTTGTAAAGTATGTCATTGTAAATTTGATAAGCCCAGGACATTGGAAGAATACCAAAAGCTCTTTGCTCTCAAGAAAAATCTGATTGAGCGAAGCTCGCAAGAAGAAATTTGGAAAAGATACACCATCGAAGAAGAGATCGGCGAGATTATCGAAGCTATATATGACGATCCAAATCTAGAAAGCGATCTCGAGATTGATTTCAGTTCTAAAGAGGTTGACGAAAAATTAGACGAAACTATCACTAGGCCAACAAGACGGAAAATCAAGAATAATGTCAGAGACTATTATGTCTTTATCAGGAAGAAATTCGCGGAATTAGATCATGCTGAGGGGGATCTGTCTGAGACTATTTCACTGCAGGTTAAAACTTACTACTTAAAACAAAAAGGAATGGGTCTCGATCAACAGAAGATATTTGACAATATTGTCGCGTGGATACATGCAAAAACAAAGCCTAAAACGCATGATGCGGCTGAAATCCTAACATCCTTTTTTGTTCAAAACTGCGAGGTATTCTAAATGTCGTTCCCTAGCAAGTTTACGAGGTTTGATCAATCTATTTTAGCAAAAATAAGTTTGCTTATTTTAGATGACACTGAATATATTGAACTATCGGAGCTTATTAAACTGAGGCTTTCTAAATTTGTTGATATTAGTGAGTTTATTCTTGCATTAGATGTGCTATATGCGCTAGGGGAAATCGAATTGGATGAAAGCAAGGAACTCATAAAATATGTTAACTGAAATCTACTGCGAACAGTTTCGCGAGAAGACAATAACTTTTCATTCTGGGTTGAATGTTGTTCTTGGCGACAATGTCGCAACCAATTCTATTGGCAAATCAACTCTCTTAATGATATTAGATTTTGTATTCGGTGGTGAAACGTTTTTAGTGCATAACAAGGATGTTATTGATGAACTAGGAGACCACGACTATAACTTCTCGTTCAGTTTCGGAAATACATCGTACTATTTCAGAAGAGGAACTTATAAACCAGATTTAGTCTACAAGTGTGATGAAAAATACAAGGAAGAAGCACCTTTAAGCATTGAAGAGTATAGGGCATTCCTCAAGACCCAATATTCTCTTCAAGATATAGATTTAACGTTTAGAGCAATTACATCATTATTCTCACGTGTTTGGGGGAAAGAAAATCTTGATGTAAAACGTCCACTACATAATTTTACACAGCAAAGATATTCTGAATGTATTACAAATACAATCAAATTATATGAGCAGTATCATTCTATCAGGGTTCTATCAGAAGAGGTTGCACGAAAGAAAGAGGAAAAATCTGCTATTACTAAAGCCTTTAAGGAAGGATTAATTTCTAAACCATCCGACCCCCAATACAAGAGTAGCTTAACCACAATCACTGCGATCAATAATGAAATAGAAGATATAAAAAAGAATCTTGCTAAATATGCTGTAAATATTGCTGAAGTTGCTAATAAAGAAATGCTAGAGTTGAAAGCGGAGAAAGATAAACTATTATCTGAAAAACTTTCGCTAGATACTCGTTTGCAAAGAGTAAGAAATGATCTCGCTCAGAATAAAAGTGTTAGAAGCAAACATCTATCTCCTCTACTCAAGTATTTTCCTGACTTAAATATTGAGAAGCTAGCCGAAGTTGAGTCATTTCATTCAAATATAACAAGGATATTAAGAAAAGAGCTGAGGAGCAGTGAAACAGAGCTGTCCGTATTGTTAGAAAGTGTCATTTCTGAAATTGACGTTATAGATAGAAGAATTGAATCATTAATATCTAATGTAGAAATAGAAAACCCCGCGTTAATTATTGATAGGGTTTACGATCTTTCTCAAGCACATGCGAATGCTTCTACTGAAATAGCGCACTTTGAAAGAGATAGGCAAATAAAATCTGATCTAAAAAAGGCTGAAGAATTATTAAAAATCGAACGGTCAAGGATTCTTGAACTTATAGAGAATATATTAAATGATAAAACAAGACGATATGTTACTGCAATCTACAATGAAGAACGGAGAAGCCCTACACTTCGTTTAGGTCAGAACCGGTATTCTTTTGAAGTAGTTGAGGATACTGGAACTGGCAAAGCATACTCAAACCTCATTCTTCTAGACTTAGCATTTTTGGAGACGACACGATTACCATTCCTAATACATGATTCTGTTCTATTTAAAAATATACAGAATAGCGCTGTTGCTAAGTTAATTGATCTTTACGAAGAAACCGGAAAGCAGACTTTTATTGCCATAGATGAAATCGAGAAGTATGGAAAAGAGGCAGAATCTAAGTTCATGAAAAGAAAAGTTATTCAACTAGACAATAGAAATGTTCTGTACATTAAAGACTGGCGAAAATAACCAATAATATCGAAACCATCGGCGTCGGCGCAGGTTTTAACAAGTTTTACTCTGGTGGGAAGGCCAGCGTCAGGCGGGAAGCCCGCCTAACATTCCGTCAAGCCGACGCTGGCGCGAGTCCTCGGACGGCTTGCGTTTTGGCTGCGATTCATTCACTGGTCAACCGCGCCAGCGCAGCTTACGGTGGCGTTAGCAAAATCCATCGAAAGGCCAAATCTGTACGTCAACCAAAGCGTTAAGGGCAATGGGGAAGAGAAATTATCTTGTCGAGGGACTCTCTGGCACGGGCAAAACCTCGGTAGCTGAAGAATTGCAGCGGCGGGGTTATCACGTTCTCCACGGCGACCGGGAGTTGAAATATCGGGGCGATCCAGAAACAGGGGAACCGGTCAATGAACCTGTCCATGAGAGTGAGAGGGATAAAGCCGTATGGGAACAGGAACATCACCTATGGAATATAGACAAAGTTAAAGCCGTGATCGCTGATCATAGCCAGGCAATCTCTTTCTTCTGCGGTGGTTCGCGGAATTTTTCAAAATTCATAGATTTATTGGATGGCGTTTTTGTTCTTGAGGTCAACGATCTTGACACATTGTATCGGCGGCTTGATGAGCGCGTGGCACGAGACCCGACTGACTGGGGCGGAAAACCGGAGGAAAAGGTGCTCGTTGCGCGATTGCATCGAACGAAAGAAGACATACCCAGCGGCGGCATCGTCATAGATGCAACGCAGCCGCTTGCCCGCGTCGTGGAAGAAATCCTGCGCCACGTTCTCGACACTTCGGGTTTTTCCTGCTCACCAACAAAAATCAACGCAGGCGTTTTGGAATATTAGAATCCATTGATATTGCTTTATTCGCAAGAAAGACGTACAATTATCTGTACATATTTTAATAAAGGTAAAGTGAAATGGAAGCTATTAGCTACACAGTCGTTCGCCAGACATTAGCCCAAAGAATGGATCAGGTTTGTGATGACCATACGCCCATCATCGTGACCCGACAAAACAATCGTTCTGTTGTACTGCTATCTTTAGAGGATTATCAGGCACTTGAGGAAACCGCTTATTTGTTACGTAGCCCTGAAAATGCCAAGCGTTTGATGGAGTCAATCCTTGAACTAGAGAGTGGTCGCGGCACAGAGCGAGGACTGATTGAATGAGGCTGATTTTTTCCGAAAATGCCTGGAGTGACTACTTGTACTGGCAAAACGCAGACAAGAAGACCCTGCAACGTATCAATGCGCTTATCAAAGAGATTCAGCCCACGCCATTTTCGGGAACAGGCAAACCAGAACCACTCAAGTTTGGACTTTCTGGTTATTGGTCTCGGCGTATAGACAGAGAACATCGTATTGTTTACAAAGTTGTGGAAAACGATCTGCTCATTGCTCAACTCCGCAACCATTATTAACATCCAAACACATCGGTGGAACGTTGAGGCAAAGGTGAGCAACGGCTTTATGAAGCATGGTTCATTTTTGCCAAAACGATGAAAGTTAAAGTGATGAAAATTTATCTTGCTGTATGCTGCCTGAATCGCCCATTTGATAACCAGACACAGACACGAATTCATCTCGAAGCTGAGGCTATTCTATCAATCATTCAATCTGTTGACGACGGTGAGTGGGAATGGATAAGCAGTGAGGCCGTTGCTTATGAAATCAATCGTACCCCAAATGAAGAGCGTCAGGAACGGCTTTGGTCTTTGGAGTCACGTTCAACGAAACGATTGCAGTTGACAGATTCTATTTTGCAACAAGCCAGGCAGCTTCAGCGTCTTGGCTTCACAAGTTATGACGCTTTGCATCTCACATTTGCCACAGCAGCGGAGGTTGATGTCTTTCTCACGACAGATGACAAGCTATTGAAGCGTGCTCAGGGCTATCGAAAAGAAATAAAGATTCCCGTAGCAAATCCACTATCATGGCTACAAGAGGTAATGATATGAATACGAAAGTTATGACCATGAATGAAATTCGGAGAGCTGGAATCCAGTTACTTACCCAAAATTTGGGGGCAGTTGGCATGGTGCGTTTCTTGCAGCAAAGTGACCTGGGCTGGGGTGATTACACCAAAGAGCGTAGTCAGTGGCTTGGAAATCCCTCTTTAGAAGAAATCGCTGCCGAGATCAAAGCCATGCGAAATAACTGGCCTCAATCCGAGTGATCATGGCTTGTGGCATAGCCAAGACAGGTTTGGCTGTTTTGTGGGGGGAATGAACGATCCATCCTTGCCACATAACGCGGAAACAGGTCAAAATTCAGCCGCTACAGTAAAAGGGCAAATGATGTATCCATCTGTGAAAAATGTCATCCCCGCTGAGGATTATCTTCTCTCGATTGATTTTGATAATGGAGAGAAAAGAATTTTAGATATGAAGCCGTATTTGGACTTTGGTGTTTTCCAAAGACTCAAGGAGCGCAGAGCATTTAATCGCGTTCGTGTGTCGTTCGATACCATAGAATGGGAGTCAGGGATAGATCTGGATCCTGAGTTTGTTTACAGAAAAAGTCAGCAAGTGGGCGCACAACAAGTTGCTACAGCCGACACGCAAAAGCAACGCGGCTGAACGGTGGCGTTTTATCGCGCTTGTGGCTCTGGCTGGCGGCATAGCTAAGTCAGGTTTGGCTGTTTAGTGTGGGGGAAGAAACGGCCGTTTTCCTCCCCCACCCCCCCAACCAAGATATAATCCCCCCATGCCACACAAAAAAATGCTCACCTCTGGCGCAACGCCACAAGAAGTGGCCCGCGATCTGGCTCCCCTTTGCGGATAACTAATAGACTTATTGACATGACACCTTGACTTTGGCATGATTGTTTTGTGGTTGCCAACAAGAATGATGATGCTGAAAGGGTCATAAAGGTGAGGCCTTAGCCTCAAAAGGTCAAAACATGAATTTTCCAGAAATTAATCGAATTACAATCAATCCTAATGTCATGGGTGGGAAGCCTTGCATTCGCGGCATAAGAATCACAGTAGGCACGATTACAGGGCTATTAGCAACAGGCCATACAAATGAAGAAATTTTAGATTTCTATCCCGATTTGGAGCTGGAAGATATTTATGCTGCTCTGGCTTATGCAACCTGGCGTTCTGCGGAACATGATGGCTATCTGGAAGTGGCATGAAAATCCAGCCATTCTCAGTTTGCAAGAGAGTAGGGTAGGGGCGGGATGGCGCGGGTAGGCGCAAGGTAAACAATGAGCGTTGCCTCCGCGCCGTCTCGCCCTTGTGTTGCCCCAAAACGGCCGTTTTCGGCCACGGCACGGGCGAGACGACCGGGAGAAAAGGCCATCTATATTGCCAGCTTTAGCCCCGATCATCCCGCCCCTACGACACGCTTTGGTTAAACTGAGAATTGCTGATGAAAATCATCCTGGATATGAATATTCCTCGAAGCTGGGTAAAGTTCCTGTTGGTAACGATTGATCCTAAACGCCATAGAATCCGCCTGTTACCGCTGCGAGGAACCACCAAAGAGCCATAAAAAACGCCCAACCAAGATATAATCCCCCCATGCCACACAAAAAAATGCTCACCTCTGGCGCAACGCCACAAGAAGTGGCCCGCGATCTGGCTCCCCTGGTTGCCTTTCAGGAAGCCGGCATGGCCTGGGCCGATGTTGAAACGCTGCTGCATGAACGGCTCTTGCCCCACCTCATGCAGTACGGCAGCCCCACCTTTCAATCCATGTTCAATGCCTTGCCCGAAGAAGGGGCGCGGCGCGGCGCGGAAATGGCCCTGGCCTGGAACCAGGGCGTCACCAACTGGCAGGTTTCGCCCGGCGGCGCCATGCTGGAAGAGCTGTGCGGCCGGGCCTTGTGCCGCCTGTTCGGGCTGCCGCCCACCGCCGATGCCACCTTTATGTATTCCGGCACCTACGCCAATCAGGAGGCGATTTATCTGGCGCTGCACTGGTTTGCCGAGCAGCAAGGGGTGAATTTGGCGCATGGGGGCGTGGCCGCCTTTCCCCAGCCAGACAAATTACGGCTGCTGGTTTCCAAAGATGCCCATTTTTCCGTCAAGCAGGCGGTGCGGATGCTGGGGCTGGGGGAGCAATGTTTGCAACTGCTGCCCGTAGACCGCAATCGGCGGGTGGACGTGGCGGCAACGCGGGCGCTGGTGGCCGAATTGCAGCCCGCGCACCCGGTTTTCTGCATCGTTGCCACCAGCGGCACCACCTCCACCGGCTCCGTTGACCCGATTGCGCCGCTAGGCGAACTGGCGCGGGAGGTTGGCGCGTGGCTACACGTAGACGGGGCGTATGGCTTTGCCTACAAGCTGGTGCCGGAATGGGCGCATCTGTTTGCCGGGGATGAGCTGGCCGATTCGATTAGCTGGGATCCGCACAAGCAAATGGGGATTCCGATTCCCAATTCGCTGCTGTTTGTGCAGCGCGGCGACGATTTTGGCCGGATGACGCTCCACAGCGGCTATTTTAACCGGGCGGAGGATGTGGAGCCGAATCCGGGGCTGAAGTCGCCGCCGACCACACGGCCGTTTTCTGCCCTGCCTCTTGTTACTTCCATGCTGACGCTGGGGTTAGCCCAACTGCGGGAGCAGCTTCGCAGTCCGCTGCTGGCGGTGCGGGAGCTGGCGGCGTATTTGCAAACGCAGCCGGATGTGGAGCTGTGGCATCAGCCGGACACGGGGATTATTTGCTTTCGCGTGGTGCCAAAGGGGGTGAAAACGGCCGTTTTAAACAAACTCCAACGCTGGCTATACGAGAAAACGATGCAGGGCGGCGAGCGGTCGGTGTCGCTGACGACGCTGGACGGGGAGGTGGTGCTGCGGCTGGTGGTGGTGGTGCCAACCCACGTCACCCATTTGATTGAGACGGTGACGAGCTTGCAGGAGATGGCAAGAGATTTTGGACAGGATTAACAGGATTTTTCTGGATTACCAGTAGTGTCATTCATTTTTCGCCATCCGAATCGCTGGTTAGAAAAGTCAGAATGGCATCGCGGATAACGCAGATTTTAGCGGATACATACGGATTTTTCTCTCTTATCCACGAAAATCTGCTCCGATCCACGTTATCCGCGATGCTATTTTCTTTTATTCCGACAAAATTTATTTGCCACTCATTTTGTGGCGAAAAATGAAAGACTACAGTGATTATCAAAAAATCCTGTAAATCTTGTTAATCCTGTCTAAAAAAGTCGGCAACGGCGGCAAGGAAGGGGGCAAATTGGGTGCGGCAGATGTGGTGGCCGGCGTGGGGGATGTGGACAAAACGGCCGTTTTTTGCCAACCCCACCACCTCCGTCGCCACTTCGGGCGTCACCAACGCCTCCTGCGCTACGTCGGCGGTGATGAGCAGGAGAGGGCATTGAATGGCAGCCACGGTGTCGCGCCACTGGTTGTTTTCTTCCCAGCGCAGCAGGTCAAACAACGCCAAATCCACCTGCTGCCGGGCAGCGACATAGGTGGCAACGTCAATGGCTGACCAGGTGGGGTGTTGGGCTTGCTGTTCGGCGACAATAACGGCCGTTTCCTTCTCCCGCAGTGCCAACAGCCAGTTCACCCAATCCCGCCACGCCGCCGGGTTGCGCGGACGCGGGGCGGTGTACCAAGGCGGGTCTTCCAGAGCCACGGCGCGAACCAGAGCCGGGTGCTGGGCAGCCAGCAGCGCCGCAACGCCCGCCCCCATCGAATGCCCCAGCACGGCGGGCTGCGCCAGCCCCAGCGTCTGGATGATGGCGGCCAGGTCGTCTACCATGTCGGACAGCGAAAGGGGAGCCGTCACGCGGTCGGAAGTGGCGTGGCCGATGGCGTTGGGCATCACCACATCGTAATCGGCGGCCAGATGCAGAGCCAAGTTACTCCAGCAGAAGCCGCTGTCGGTGAAGCCGTGGGCCAGCAGCAGCGCGGGTTTGTGGCCGCCAGTACGTTGGTAAGTGAGATAACGGCCGTTTATCAACACCCTTCCCTGTTCCCAATCTATTGGGGGATTCCATTCGATCATTGCATAACCACCTCAATTTGGTATCTTTACTTTATCTCAATCAAACAAGGGAAACAATCTGGCAGCAAAAAATGGGGTTCATGAACAAATTGTCAGCCAAGCCATCAAGAAACTCACGCAAAGACGCAAGGGCGCAAAAACCAGACTGCGACTTTGCGTGACATTTTTTCATGTACCCCAGAAAATGCCGATTTGATAGCTATGAAACGAAAACCATTTGGCAAAATTGAAGCACCCAAGAAAAAAAGCAAACCGGCCAAAAGCAAACCCAAAGTTTTGCGCAAGCGGGAAGCAGCGCAGTTGGAAGAGAAGCGAAAAAGAAAGATTAGCGATGCACGGGTAGAAGAGGTACTGTTTGGGCAGTTGGTCACGGCGGGGTTAGAAGGGAACGTGCGGCCGGAGGATGTGGCGCGGGAGCTTTACCCGGAGGAGTGGCAAACGCTGCTGAAGCGGGTGCGGCTGATGGCAAAGCAGCAGGCCATTGCCGGAAATCTGGTGATTTTGCGCAAGGGCAAGGTGGCCGACCCGAATGATTTTAAGGGGTTGATTCGGCTACAGGTAACGGCGCAATATTTGGAACGGGGTGAGGCTACAGACGAGGAAGAGTAGGGGTTAGGCGGCCAGGGGAAACGGCCGTTTCATGGGCAGCACCACGGCAAAGGTGCTGCCCTTGCCCAGCTCGCTTTTAACCTCAATCTCGCCGTCCATCATTGTAACCAGCCGATTGGTAATGGCTAACCCAAGCCCCACGCCTTGAATGCGCTCGCCTGAGCTTTCCAGGCGGGCAAATTCCTGAAAAATACGGGTAAAGTCCCGCTCAGGAATCCCTGGCCCTGTGTCTTGCACCGTCATGCGCCACTGCTCTGCGGTTGCTGGCTCAATAATGATGCCTACACGCCCCTTTTCGGTGTATTTAACGGCGTTTTGTGTCAGGTTAAGCAGCACCTGGGTTAGTCGCTTTTCATCGCCAATAATTTCGGCCGGCATGGCCGGGGAAAGATAGGCCGACAAGATCAACCCCTTGGCTTCGGCTATTGGCTCAACCGTGGTTTGTACAGTTTCCAGCAGCTTGCCTATGGGAAAGGGGATTTGTGCAATAGAAACTTCGCCAGCTTCAATTTTGGACAAATCGAGCAGATCATCAATCAGGGCCAGAAGGCGACGGCCGCTTTGCAGCACCCGATCCATCTTTTCCTGCTGCTTTTGGGATAAGGGGCCATAGGCACCGCGCAACGTTAAATCGGTAAAAGAAATAATGGCGTTCAGAGGGGAACGTAGCTCATGGCTGGTGTGAGCCGTAAACTGGGATTTGAGGTGGCTGGCTTCTTCCAGTTTGCGGTTGGCTTGCACCAGCTCATAGGTTGCGTCGTTTAACGCCTGCTGCAAATCGTCTCTGGCTAACCAACTAAGCAGGGCCACAAAGACAAAGGCGAGCAGGGCAATGGCCGTCACGCTGACCATAACAACGGTGTTGTTGGTGCGGACAGGCACAACGACGCCACTGTTGTGCAGAACCAGCACCGTTAGCCAGATGAGACCGGCAAGAAAGGCTGAGAAATAGCCCCATTTTGGCTCTAACAATAAGCCGACAATCATGACAACGATCATGAGGGTAGGGGCTAAAATAGCAAAAAAGCCGTCGAGGAGAAGCCCAACTACGCCGAGGATGAGCAGGATGGGGACAAACAGTAAATTGGTGGCAAAGGTCATATGCCCGCGTTGGGTCAAAACGCGGGCACTATAACTTAAAACACCGATGCTGCTTACCAGGCCTAGTACTGTCCACGTTTGCCAGGAAGGTTGGCTGGCGAGGAGCATTAGGGAAAGTAAGGTGCCGGGGATGGAAAAAACGGCCGTTGCCAGGCTAATCGCCATCAACAGCCGGTGTTGCCGGATGTGCTTTAACTCTTCGTAGGGAGAACGAACTAAAAAAGGATTTTTTACCGTCATGATGTTGTCTGCCTTGCGTTAAAATATCCAGATTCCTATCATTATACCATACTACTTTGGTACAGTTGCACGAAATACCCCAGCCGCCGTGGTAATGTCAATCTTCACGCCGACTTCAGCAAACCAGCGGCGGTAATCTTCGCGCCAGAAACCTCCGTGACAATTTTCGTTGGTTCGCACGACTAGGTCAAAGTAGGGATTAATTTCGGGCTTGAAGGCCTGGGCGCCAAAAATGACGCCACCGGGCTTGACCACGCGCACGCATTCGTGAACGGCTTGCCGCGGGTCGGGAACCCAGTGCAGAATAAAAAGCCAGAAGGCGGCGTCAAAACTATTATCGGGAAAGGGTAACTTGGTGGCACTGCCCTGTCGAAAGGTGGGTGTGTTGTTCTGGTTAAGCTGTGGGTGGCCGGGGTTTAGTTCGTTTAACCAGGTTGGGAAGCTTTTTTGGGCGAGTTCGATCATGCTGGCGGCCGGCTCAACGGCCGTTATCGCCACATCCCCATCCAGCAGCAGCCATAGTTCCGCCGGTTCGCGCCCACTACCACAGCCAATATCCAGCAGCGTCTTCCCCTTCAGCCACGCCCGTTCTTCCGGCAACAAAAATGAAAATGCCGCCCGGCGCATACCGGAATAAACCCGTGCCCCCAGCACCTTGTCAAATTTTGTCAAAAGCTGTCGCCCATCCTGCTCAAAACTATCAACCAACTCCACTGGCTTATTACGCATTCGGTCAGGAATCGTCCGTGTCGTGCCATCGGCCAACATTGTAAAGCTATGCAGCCGGGTGTCAATATGCTGCATCAACGCTTCCAGCGTTGGCAACGCTTGAGCCTCATTGCGCCAATAGGTGTTTTGCTCATGCTGAATGATGTTGTGGGTATCAGTCGCCAATGTGTTTAACACTTCCCGCGTATATTCACTGTCCACATAACCAAATTCGGTTAAAATCTGACCATAGGTACGCTTCACCTGCAAATAATCAAACAGCCCTTCATCCTGCAAAATTTTCAGGACGTAAAAACGGAATATTTGATCCATTTGCCGTCCGCCCCGCATCACTGGCCCCGCACTTGTCAGTAAATAATACAAAACCTTTAAGGTGCGTAAGAAACGCATGTGTCTATATCCTCCACTCTCTCTGAACAATCAATAAACAGGCTAAATAGAGACCCTTCCCATCCTGTTTAACCTGAAGAATAACGCTTGATTATTGCTTTCCCAAATTACGACAAATATGGCTCGACAAAGGCGATAAAGGCATCAATATCTATGGGTTTGGTAAAGTAGGCATCACAGCCGGCCGCCATTGCTTTTTCCCGGTCGCCAACCATAGCATGGGCGGTTAGAGCTAAAATGGGAACCTGCTGCAAAACGGGATCGCTCTTTAAGGAGCGAGCGACTTCCCAGCCGCTAAGTTTTGGGATGCTTAGATCAAGTAAAATAAGGTCTGGTCGTGCTTCATATACCTTGCGGATCGCTTCATGCCCATCGCGGGCAAAAACAAGCGATTCTTGTTTTAACAAAAACAAGAGGATGTCGGCAATGGCTCCCAGATTATCATCTTCATCTTCAACAATTAAGATGCGCTTTGACATGCTGCAATTCTCCTGCCCAGTCTTTGGCTCAATGTAGTACACTATAAAGACAACGGTCGTTTATATAGTAACGCTATCAAATCAGATCAACAACAGTTCTGAATTTTTTCGTACAAACAGGGGTATGATTTTACGTGTGAATCGAGTTTCAGAAAATTCTTACAAATGTCCCAAAACCCTTTGGCAAAACGGCCGTTCCTTACTAAAATGCACACGGTTAGGCGAATGGGACTATAACAATGACTAAAAAACCACAAGATTCTGAACTGCTCACCAATATTTTGGCGATTGGCCGTCGCATGGCAGAAATTCGCAGCCTAACCCCGTTGCTTGCCTACCTCATAGACCAAATCATGCTGCTGTCCCAAGCCGAACATGGCTACATTTTTTTATACGACGAAGCAGGAAACATCTCCCTGCAAGTCGGTCAAGACAAAGATGGCACCCCCTTGCCAACCAACCAGGATCAGGTAAGCCACACCATCTTAAACAAAGCCTTACGCGAGGGGCAATCCGCTATATCCACCAACGCCATGGAAGATATACGGTTTAACAGTGCCTCCAGCGTACAAGCCTTGCAAATCCGCTCCATCATCTGCACCCCGCTCATTACTAAAAACCGACCTATTGGTGCTATTTATGTCGAAAACCGAACGATACGCCCACGCTTTACAGCCAACGACATTGCCCCCATTGAAATTCTAGCCAATCAGGCGGCCATTGCGATTGAAAATGCGCAGCTTAACGATTCGCTCTACAGCGTCAATCAACATTTGCGCGAGCTTGACCAGCTAAAAAACAATTTTATCATGCTCATTTCCCATGAATTGCGCACCCCCTTAACCAGCGTCATGGCCTATGCCGATTTGCTGCATGTGCGGCTGACCAAGAGCAACGCCCAGGCGTTGGAAATGAGCGAACGGCTGGAAAACGCAGTGCAAATTCTTGACCGCACCGTTCAGGAAATCATTTATGTATTTCGCATCATGTCCGGGCAACTTCATCTGAAGCAAGAGCAAACTTTTTTGGCTTTTATGTTCGAGTCGCTGCAACTGCGCTTTGCCCCGGCCCTGACAGCTCGCAATATTGTGTTGCATCTTGATGAGATGCGAAAGTTGCCGCCGCTGTATGCTGATGATGAACATTTGATGGTGGCCCTGCAAAATGTATTGAGCAATGCAGTAAAATACACACCAGATGGCGGGAATATTTGGATTAACGGCCGTTTCGACGACACCACCATCTACCTCACCATTCGTGACGAAGGCATCGGCATTCCTTTACGCGAACAAGAGCGCGTTTTCGACCTGTTTCATGGGCTTGGCACCTTGCTAAACCATTCCAGCAGCAAGCACTCCTTCCGGGGCGGGGGGCTGGGTTTAGGTCTCCCCATTGCCAAAGGACTCATCGAAGCACATGGTGGCACCATCCGTTTGGAAAGCAGCGGCTACGATTTACAAGCGTTACCCGGCACAATCTGCTATATTTCTCTTCCAATTAGACAAACCACATCATAATCTGTAAAGGGTCACCATGATCTACCAGCCAGAACAACCAGAACTCCTCAGCTACGTTCTTGAGGTAAATCGTCGCATGATTGCCACACGCTCGCTGGAGCCACTGTTAGTATATGCCCTTGATGAAGTCTTAAAGCTTGTCGGGGGAGAAACTGGCAACATCGTCCTCAAAAAAGCAAATGGCACACTTGATTTCCGCGCCGGCCGCACCGCCGACGGCAAAGACCTGACCGGGCCCGGCAACATGCTCAGCGAAACCATTGTGCAAGAAGTGCTTGCCTCGAAACAGCCCCTGGTATTGAGCAACGCCTTGCAACACCCCCGCTTTGCCCATGCCCCCAGCGTCATGCACTATCAATTACGCTCCATCATGTGCGTGCCGCTTATCACCATCAGCGGTGCCATTGGTGCCATTTATTTGGAAAACCGCTCCATTCAAAACCGGTTCACACAAAGCAGCCTGCCACCGCTGGAAATTTTGGCACTACAGGTGGCGGTTGCCATTGAAAATGCGCTGTTAAACGAAGATTTGGAAGCAGCCAACCAGCATTTGCTGGAATTAGACCGGGTTAAAAATGAGTTCATTCAACTCATTGCCCACGAGCTAAATACCCCGCTAACGGGTGTGAAGGCATACAGCCAACTGCTCAGCCGCCTACTACGCGATTTGGAAAAATCACACCCACGCGCCTTTATGACTTCGCTGAAGTTGGAACAGGTGGTGGAGAACCTCAACGGCCGTATTCAGGAAATCTTGCTCATGGTCAAAATCAGCTCCGCACAACTGGAGTTGATCAAAACGGCCGTTTCGCCCGCCGACCTGCTGGATGAACTCACCGCTCCCCTGCAATCCGTTATCAACAGCCGCAGCCTCACCCTCAACACCGATTCCTTCACCCAGTTCCCCCCCATTCAGGCAGACAAAAAGCACCTGCTCATTGCCCTGCGCGACATCCTCAATAACGCCATTAAATTTACGCCAGATGGAGGCACGGTTTGGGTTAACGGCCGTTTACAGTCCGACACCCTGCAAATCAGCATCAGCGACAGCGGTATTGGCATTCCCGTCGAAGAACAAACCCGCATTTTTGACCTCTTCCACGGTCTTGGTAACATTGCTAAACATACAACCAGCAAACACGCCTTTGGTGGCGGCGGCCTGGGGCTTGGGCTGCCCATTGCCAAAGGCATTGTTGAAGCACACGGCGGTACCATCACCGTTGAAAGCGACGGCTATGACCCCGACCTGCTGCCGGGCAGCACCTTTACCATCAGGTTGCCCATTACCTGAGTAAGCGTCCAAAAACAGGTCAGGCAAGAAGTTCTTCCGAGAAGTTGAACTTCTTCCGAGAAGTTCAACTTCTAAATCGCTAAGTTAATAACAAACGCTTAGGATCCCATCAAAAACAACTTTGGAGATTAGAAGACGAAGCGATTCAAGGGTGACACACTCAAGATTTCTCAAACTCCCAATCTCGAAAATGCCAAAGTTAAAAAAGAGCGAACCCTGGCGTATTAAAATTAGAGGCAATCTGTGTTTACCGAGCGATACATCCAACATGAACTCTTGGGACGCGGTGGCATGGGTGCCGTTTACCGGGCAACAGACCGTCTCACAAATGAAACGGTTGCCCTAAAGCGGGTTATCACGCCAACCACGCCCTTACACGAAGCCAGCGCCGCCCCCAACGCGCTCCGGTTAGTTTTAGCCCGTGAATTCAGCATTCTTGCCTCTTTGCGCCACCCCAACATCATTAGCGTGCTTGACTATGGGTTTGACGGTGAAAAACGGCCGTTTTTCACCATGACCTACCTGGAAAACGCCCAAACCATCCTCGAAGCTGCTGCCCGCAAACCACTACCACAGCAAGTCCAGCTCATCCAGCAAATGCTGCAAGCCCTCGTCTACCTCCACCGGCGCGGCATTTTGCACCGCGATCTAAAGCCGGAAAATGTGCTGGTAACACAGCAGCGCGTGCGCGTCCTCGATTTTGGCCTGGCCGCCGCCAAGGAAGAAGCCAGTGAATCGGTTGGCACCTGGCTCTACATCGCCCCGGAAGTGCTAAACGACCAGCCCGCCACCGAAGCCGCCGACCTCTATGCTGTCGGTGTTCTGGCCTACCGCATCTTTCTCGGCCACCATCCCTTTGACATTTATGCGCCAGATTATTTGGAACAAGTTCTGTTTGAGCCTCCCGACCTCACCGAATTTGGCGACAAGGCGGCCTTAGCGGCTGTTGTGGGCAAACTGTTGGCAAAGCAGCCAGAAGAGCGGTTTGCCTCGGCTCAGGCGGCTATTACGGCATTTAACGAGGCCATTGGCTTAACGCCACCGCAGGAACAAACGGCCGTTCGTGAAAGCTTCCTCCAAGCCGCCAAATTTGTTGGTCGCATCCAGGAAATCAACCAGCTACAAACCGCCCTCACCCAAGCCCGGCAAGGCCACGGCTCCGCCTGGCTAATTGGCGGCGAAAGCGGCGTTGGCAAATCACGCCTGATTGATGAAATCCGCATCCAGGCACTCGTCTCCGGTGCCTTGGTACTATCTGGACACAGCCAGGAAAACAGAAGCGACCTCCCATTCCAGCTTTGGCAAGATGTCATCCGCCGCCTGCTGCTTGGCCCCCCCCTCAGCAACCTCACCATCGGCGTGCTGCAAGCACTCATCCCCGACATTACCACCCTGCTGGAACAACCAGTTATCCCGCCCCCCCAGCTTGAAGGGCAGGCCGGCCGTCAGCGTCTCATCAGCACCATCACCAGCCTGTTTGAACAGCAAAACCAATGGATGCTGCTCATTCTGGAAGATTTGCACTGGGCATCGGAAAGCCTAGATGTCTTAACCCAGCTCAATCGTCTGGTAGAACATCTCCCTTTGCTCATCATTGGCACCTACCGCAACGACGAACGGCCGTCTTTGCCTAACGAACTGCCACAAATGCAAACCATCACCCTTGAACGCTTCTCCCCCGCTGAAATGAGCCAACTCAGCACCTCCATGCTGGGTCATGCCGGAGCCAAACCAGAAATTTTGACGCTGCTACAGCGGGAAACCGAAGGCAACCCCTTTTTCCTGGTTGAAGTGGTACGCACCCTGGCCGAAGAAGCAGGTCGTCTGAGTGATATTGAACAAATGACATTGCCCACTACGCTCTTCCCCAAGGGAATTGAAACGATTGTGCGGCGACGGCTGGCACAACTTCCAGCGCACATGCAGCCGCTATTGCCAGGAACGGCCGTTGCTGGTCGCCAGGTAGACCCCGCCATCATTCACCAACTCGCCCGCCAGCAAGCATTAACCTTCGACATTGAAACCTGGCTTGCCACCTGCGCCGATGCCGCCATTCTCCACGTCCACGAAAACAAATGGCACTTTGCCCACGACAAAATCCGCGAAGGGCTACTCCATAGCCTGTCGCCACAGCAGAAACAAACATGGCACCATGCCGTAGCCCAAGCCATTGAAACCATCTACCCCGACGATGCTGCCCAAGCCGCCGCGCTTGCCCACCATTGGCAACAAACAGGCAACACCAGCAAAGAACAACATTACACCCTCATCGCCGGCCACTACGCCAGCCAACGCTTTGCCAACACCGAAGCCATCACCCATTACAACCGCGCACTCGCCCTCACCTCACCAGACGATCTCCAGCGGCAATACAACATCTTGCTGGCGCGGGAAGAGGTATGGGGGTTGCTGGGTAACAGAACCGCCCAACAAGAAGATTTAACAGCCCTTGAGTCTGTAGGCAATCGGCTTGCCACCCAATCTCAGCTTGATAGACGCTCAGAAATCGCCCTGCACCAGGCCCACTACGCCGAAACCATTGGCGACTACCCGGCAACCATCCGCGCCGCCCAGCAAACCATTGCCCTGGCACAACACACGCAAAATGTGACTGATGAAACGGCGGGGTATTTAGCCTGGGGTCGCGCCCTGGTCTACCAGGCAGATTACGAGGGGGCGGAACAAAAGCTACAGCTAACTCTGCAAAAAGCACGCCAGCACCAGCTTGGTTCGTTGCTGGCCGATACCTATCGTTCGCTGGGCATGATTGCCGCCGACCAGGAAAACAATTCGCTTGCCAATGCCCATTACCAGGCGGCATTGACCATTTATCAGGAAAACGATGACCAACTGGGTGCTACCAAGGCACTCAATAATTTAGGCGGTCTGGCCTATTCCACTAATAATTTCTCCGAAGCGATTTTGGCCTGGGACAAGGTACGTCAGCTTTATGTGGCAATTGGAGACCGGGAAGGGCTGAGCCGCGCCCTCATCAACTTAAGCCTGACGCAGATGGCATTAGGCCAATATGCAGCGGCAGACACGTTAAGCCAGGAGGCGTACCAGATTTGCCGTGAAATTGATGTTCGGCTGGGGGCATGTTTTGCCATGCTAAACCAAAGCTGGATCAATTATGCACAGGGGCGGTTTGAAACGGCCGTTTCCTACGCCCAACAAACCCAACAAGCCGCCCAGGAACTCGGCATCACCCGCTTTTCCAACTATGCCACCCTCTACCTTGGTCACTGCTATGTCGGGTTAGCAAAGTACGACGACGCCAAACAAGCCTATAACCAGGCCTACTCCGTATGGGAAGAGCTGAAACAGCCAAGTCCCTTGCTGGATACGCTCGGGGGCTTGGTGCGTATTGCCCTTCTTCAAAACGAGCTTCCAGAAGGCATAAGCCATGTAGAAAAAATATTGCACATGATGGCCGCTTTACCCGATGAGGACAGCATTTTACTCGACGTTTTCCCAGCCTGCTGCCATCTCCTCCAGGCCACCAACGACCCTCGCTGGGAGGGCCTGCTGCGCCAAGGGGTCAACATCCTGCATAAACGCGCCCAAGCCATCACTGACCCCACCCTACGCTATTCATTTCTCCACAATATTTCCGCCCACCAGGAAATCCTGGATCTAGCTCACCGCTATGTAATCAGCGAATCCACCTGAATTGCCTCTAAGGGTTCAATCAAAAATAACTTTGCAGTTCCAGAAGTTCAACTTCTCTCAGAAGTTGAACTTCTTTCATGTAATACTGTTGGCTTCATAACAGTTTCTTAAAACTTTTTGTTTTAATTTAGTTTGTAATGCTATAGGAATAAAGTACCAGCATGTAAAAAGAACAGCGGGGTGGGCAAACAACACCGCTAACAACCAAGAAGGAGAAAAACAGTGAAGCAGCAAACATTTCAAAATCGTGTTAATGTGTGGTTCGCCAATGCAAAAGGCAGCATACAACATCAAGTTGTACTGGCTTGGGTTATCTTTATCCTGGCATCCACCCTCCTGTTAGCCTATTTCAATTATGCCAGCTTGAGCCAAAACTTCGATATTGATTCCGGTTGGAGCCAGAGCACAACTAGCCAGGAGATAGCATTTGAGAAGCCTCAGCCGCCCTGCCCAGTTCCTCCCCCCTGGCTCATCTAATATCCGTTGTTCAGATTTTGTAGTCACAAAACATTCAGGACAAAGCAAAGACAAACCATTCTAATTTTGCAAAATTGAAGGAGCAAGCGATGACATATAAAGAATTACAAACTTATGCAGTGACTTGGGTGTCAACATTGGCACATGACGTTCGGCAGCGGATTATTTTGTACAGTATGGTACTGCTTCTGTTGCTGACATTGTTTTTGGCTTATTTGAATTACAACAACCTGAAAGCTGGAGCGAATACAGATTTCGGGCCGTCGTGGAGCCAGCAGGAAGATGGGGCTGAAGTGGCCGGGACGCAACTGCCACCGCCACCGTGGCTATCCTAAAGCAAGCATTGGTAAAAGCCTGACGAATTATGTCAGGCTTTTTTATTTTATTAGGCCGGTGGCGGCAACCGCTGCATATCAAACAGATCGTTAACCCGCGTATAGCTGGCTCCCGCCAGCCGGCCGATTGGCTTGTAGCGTTCCAAATTAATACGGCCGTTTTCCCACAAATCATCCCGCACGTGGATGCACACTACCTCGCCAAAGATCGCTGCGCCGCCACCCACTTCCTCGCTCACCACCACCATTTGCTGTAGCTTGCACTCAAACGAAATGGGCGATTCGGCCACACGTGGAACCCGCACTTTTTGGCTGGGCAACGGTGTCACCCCCGCCCACTCAAATTCTGACTGACCACGCGGCAAGATGGTAGCACTGCGGTTCATGGCAACGGCCGTTTCTTCATTCGTCATATTGATCACAAACTCACCCGTCTGCTCGATATTCAACCGCGTATCCTTCTTCTCACCATTTGGGTGCAGCCCCACACAAAACAAAAGCGTCAACGGCTTGGAACAAACCCCCGTAAAATAAGAAAAGGGAGCCAAATTCGACCGTCCCTCGTTATCCATAGTGCTAACCCAGGCAATAGGACGCGGCAACACCACCCCAATAATGTATTTGTACGTTTCGCTTTCCGAAAGCGTAATCGGGTCAATAATCATAGTCAGTTATCCTGAACAAATCCAAGGCAAGCCTGCCAACTTGTCTTGCGGCAAAAATGGAACGCGGACAAACGCACATGAATCGGCAAAATCGTTTACTCCATCAATCGGGTTGACCAGCGACGATTACGGGCAATATCCTCCAGCTCCATATCCAGCATTAGTTCTGTGTTGACGGCCGACACAGCGACTTCCAGGATATCGGCATCATATGGCTGCTGCCCCATCTTGTCAAACACCTTGCGTAACCCGGAAACTGTGACCTGGTACCGCTGCGTATGCACGGGTTTCCGCCGTAAAATTGAAACAGCAGCATCAGTCAACCGAATGGAAAGTTCCTGCACTTCGGTGCCGTCCATGCTCCCTCGTACCTCTGGGGCCGCATTTATCCGGCGGCAAATGGCATTGGCAACGATGTAGCGAAATATGGCCTCACCCGTTTGCTCGCTTTCAGTACGTATAAAGCGGGAGCGGGGAATGGGCATCTCGTCTTCATCGTCCAACCAGTCCCCCTCCTCGATCCCCTCACGCACCTCTTTAAAATCAGCAAAAAAGTAATACATAAAGGCAAAAGCAGCCCCTACCGGGAGCAAGCCAGCATGGAAAAACGGGAACGACAGCCAGCGTGACAACAGCCAACCACCCCCAAAACCCAGCAGTGTGCTTATGGCCCACAAGAAAAGCATTACGCCAAAACCGCCAGTAAAGATTTTTTGCAAGGCGATTGCCCAAACGAGACAAATAAGAAGCAAAACGGCCGTTTCTGACCAAAGCAACCCCGTTAGGCGCGTGATCACCCAACTCAACCCCAGCGTAACGCCCAACACCAACAACACGCCTACCAGATGTATCCCGATGATCGCTAACAAACCTTTCGTAAATGACATATTTTTCGGCATCTTGTAATCATACCAACAGCTTTCAAAAAAATCACACCTAATAGTCCACCCGCATCGGCCATTTGCCCGCCTTGCTTTGCAGGTAATATTGGCGCCGCCGGGCAAAACCAGGGTCGAGGGTGGAGAGGGGTAACAAACGGCCGTTTTCCCCCACCACATCCGGGTCAATCGCCCGCAGCTTCGTACTCACCCAAAACGTCGGAGCCACCTCATCCCACACAAACCGGGTTGCTGGCGACACCTGCACCAGCAGTTCCTGTAACGCCCAATCATTGGCCGCGTGCAGCTTTTGCCACAGCACCGCATCCGTCTGCCACAAATCCGCCTCGCTAACAACCCCCAGCGACAACCCGCGCCGAATAGCCCGCGCCGTCAGCTCATACAGCCCCACCTCCCGAAAATTCGACCAACTGGCATCATCAGCCGCCATAAACGTCTCGCCCAGCCAGCGGGCAGTGGCGATGGTTTGGGTGGCAATACGGCCGTTAACCACCACCAAATCGGCCAGTACGGCGGCAATCTCGGCCGCCGTTGCCAGCCCCAGCGGCTCCGCATCACGCAAAAAATAATCCAGCCGGTCGGCACACAGCCGAGGTGATGGCTGCTCCAGCAGCGGAAAACGCGCCTCGTCCACCAGTTCCCGCCAGCCAAAGCCGTGGTGGTGCAAAATGGCGGGCAAATCTGTCTGCGCCACATACCACGCCTTTTTCTCATCATGGTAACTTTGCCCATCGTGGTCATCAAACACATAATCAATGACGTGGCTAAAGGCGGTGTGGCTCACATCATGCAGCAGCGCAGCTATTTGCTCGGCCAGGCTGCCGCCCAACTGCCGCACCAGCAGCATCGCCCCCAGCGAATGGTCATAGCGGCTAATGGGCGCGGTGATGCCCACCAGCCCGGTGATGCCATGCTGTAGCACGCCGTGCAGCCGCTTCACGGCGTCTGACATGAGTAAATCGTGTAAAACCGGCTCGTGGAGTGTCCAATGGCCGTATATTGGGTCAAATATGTTCATCGTAGTACCAATGGTTGGCAAACGGCCGTTAAAATTCACGTCTCTTTTGCCAACCCACTGCCTTGTAATGGTAGAGTCTGGTATCATAGGCAGCAGGTATTTGTAACCGATTTGCCTGTTTTATCCAAACAGCACCGGCGAACAAGGTTTCAACAAAGCTGCAAAACAAGTTTGTGGTAACATGAGGCTGACTTTTATGAAGTTAAAGCGTTATAACGATACAGGTATCTCCCCAACCACCGCACAGGCTGAGATTGTCAAAGCCGTTGTCAGGCAACAAGATCACCCTCAACAGATGCCGACTCCCCGTTTGCCCAGGTTCGCCCGTATCGTGACAAAACGTTCTTGGCTCATACTGCTCTTACTCCTGCTCACAACCAACTGCCGCACCGCTGAAGAACTGCAGCCCACACCCTTTATCCAGCTTAGCCCCACCAGCGACCCAGCCAATACGGCACCGATCACCGTTACCATTGCCGATTTGGCCGCCAGCCCTGCCTTTTTTGAAGGTGCCACTCTGCGTCTGACGGGGCAATACAAGCGGCTACCCAAGTTGGTATGCCCCGGTGAAAAATTTGATTCGCCCGCCAGTTGGGGCGTGGTTGCCAACGGACTGCTGGCGCAAGCGGGTGGTTTCGATAGTCAACTGCGGTCGCTCATCCCCGATGACCTGACCATGACGGTGGAGGGGCAGTGGCAGCGGTGGCAAGGGCCGGTTGGCTGTGGCAAAAAGGCGGTTGAGCAAGATATTTGGTATTTGGCCGTCACTGAAATTGTGGCTCCCAGCCCGCTGGCACTGGTAACGCTAACCCCCGGCGCGGCTGCGTCTCCCACAGAACCGGTTGCCATTGCCGAGCTTGAAGGTACGGAAACGCCAACGGCCGTTCCTGACCTTTCAGAGCCACCGCCAACCGATGAAAACAGTCCGCCAGAAGACGAAGAACCATTGCCAGTGGATGAAGAACTGCCGCCACCAGCCGATGAAGAACCGCCACCCGGTGATGAAGAGCAGCCACCAACCGATGAAGAAACGCCGCCCAGCGATGAAGCTAGTTTGACGCCTACGCCAACGGACGATACCGGCAGTGGGGATCTGCCAACCAGCACGCCGGCCGGAACAGCTACAACGGCCGTTAACCTTACCCCCACACCCACGCCCGGTGCCGGCACCCCCACAGCCACACCGGACAGCAACCAGGAAGGCACCATTGTAGACCAAGATCTGCTCAGTGCAGAGGATTTGGGGGCGGCGCGACTGGGAGTCAGTGAAATCCATCAATGGCTATACGATGTCAGTGCCAGCGAAGCCATTACCGTCAGCGTCGTTTCCGCCGATGCCGACCTCATCATCAGCATCCTTGACCCCAACGAACAACAACTGATTGAAGCCAACAACTTTGCTGCCGGGCAGGTGGAAACCATTCAGAACTTTGCCCTCAGCACTCTGGGGGAGTACAAAATCCGTGTCCGCAGCAGCGGCCGTAGTGCCACTGACTACGCCATCATGATTACCAGCAGCGAATCCTACACCTTCATCTTTCGCGGTGTCATGGAATATGGCGATTTGCAGGAGGCAACATCGAAAGCCAATAATGACCATTTCTGGCATTTTCGCGGGCAGGAGGGAGATGTTATCACCATCAATTTAAACCCAATGGACGACAGCGATCCCTTCCTGGAATTGTACGGCCCTGATGCTGAACGCATTAGTGAATCTATTGATGATGGCACCAATGGTGAAGGTGAATCATTGGTTGATTTTGAGTTGCCAGCCACAGGGCTTTATTCCATTCGCGTTGGCGAATGGGAGTTTCTTCCCATGACCTATGAGCTTGAGCTGTTGGGCAATGATTTGTCGCAGCGGCTGCTGGTGCAAGCCGTGATGTAGGAGAGGTTAGGAGACTGAGAGATTAAACCAGGCTAATCTCTCAATCTCCGAATCTCTCCATTTAATCTCCAACACCCTGCACGGGAACAAAGCTGTTTTGCCGGCCGACCCAAATGGCAAAGACAACCAGCAGCAGGGATAGCAGCAGGCCGAGGGCAGAAACGGCCGTTATTCCCCGCATCTCAAACAGCGCTCCCGTACTCAAGCTGCCCGCCCCTGAGGCCAAGGCCACAAAAATCTCGCTGGCACCCTGCGCCCGCCCCTTTTCCACCGGCCGCAAATTGTCGGCCAGCAGCGATGAGCCAGCAATAAAGGCAAAATTCCACCCCAACCCCAGCAAAAAGAGAGCAAAGGCCAACATCGGCACCGTGCTGACAGCCGGTGTCATCACCGCTGCCAAAATCAGTACCAGCCCTCCCGTCAAAATCATAGTAACCCGACCCGAACGGTCAATCAGCCAGCCGGTGACGTTGGACAAGGCAAACATCCCCAGCGTGTGCGAGGTGATGACCCAGGAAATGGCGGTGACGCTGTGGTTCTGGTGATTCATATGCAGCGGCGTAATGACCATGAGGATGGTCATGACCAACTGCCCAATGACCATTGCCAAAACGGCCAGCCGCACCAGATTGCTGGAAAAGATTTCGCTTAACGGCCGTTGTGTTTGCACCGCTTGCCCCGTCTCTTCTTTGGCCGCAATCAAACGGCTAATATGCAGCGGATCTGGCCGCAGCAACGTCCACAGCACCAGCGCACCCAAGGCCAGCATCACAGATGACAGCATATACGGGCCTGATTGTGCATCAAAACCCATTCTCTCGGCTAAACTGCTGCCAAATGGGACAAGCTGCGGCCCCACCACCGCCCCAATCGTCCCCGCAAACACAATCGTACCAATAATCTTGGCGCGACGCTGTGGCTCATACACCTCAGCCACCGTATAGCGCGTTTGCTCGCTCCCGGCACGCCCCATGCCCAGCAGAGCCGCCCCGGCACAAAAACCAAGAAACGATCCCCACATAACGGAAAATGCTGCCAGCACCATCCCCACGGTTGCCAGCAAGTAGCCCAGCACCAACGCCGGCCGTCGCCCATAATTGTCCATAATCCAGCCGGTGGGGTACGCCATGCCCGCCCGCCCCAGCAAAATGATGGTAGACGGAACCCCGGCTACGGTGTCGGCACCAAAAAGCCGAGCCGCCACAATGGGCATCAGGGTAAACGAGGCGATAAACGCCGCCGAAAACAGGCTTTGCGCAGTAAATACGGTCGTCGTGATGCGACGCTGAATCTGAGGGGTCACAGTTGTTGTCATGTTTTGTTTCCTACTCCCGAAAATGTAGGACGGAATGATAGCGAGGATTACAGAAAGATGCTACTTCTGTGCGCCTAATGGATCATTACATAACAGCCACACATCTGCGACACATGCTTCGTGATGAACGACTACAATTCTTGCATTCTGAATGAATTCCGAACGGATTCTGATATATTTGCCAATCGTTTCTATGTTAGCATAGTGTCGTTGCTGGTACCAAAGTACTCATTCTCGCCACGAAAGATAGCGGAACTATTTTGGTTTGTGGAAACGAGGCCGTCAGAATGTGTTTGCCTAGTACTTCTTTACTCTCATAAATATCCAGCAAACGCGGGCTGAATCTGTGGAAGGGACCATATAAACAATTCAGCACCATTTTAGCCAGGTGTCAATCGTTCACAGGGCGATTGCTGCTTCTATCTTGCAGCAAAGGAGATCCAACATGTTTTCACGTCTCAGTTTCGGTAAACGGCCGTTTGTCCTCTCTGCCGCCCTTGTTGCGGTCTTGCTCTTCTTACTCACCATCCAGCCAACCCAAGCTGCCATTAAGGTCACAGCCGTCTTAAAAGGCTACGATGATGGCTCAGGCAACTTTGAAAACGGGAATGTTAGTGCCTATCTAGACACCACCGGTGACAACTGGCAATCATGGTACCACCAACTCAATTTTGACAATACGCAGTGGGCAAATGCTTGTGGTACTGGTACCTCCACCAAATGGGCAGGTGAGTTGCTTGTTGGCCTTTACCACACCGATAATTCACCAGCCGGTGGTTTTGGTTATCGAGAAACACGCAACTGGCGACTGGTAGACGGGGCACCAACCGACAACCTGACCTATACACCTGACTCAAGCGGCAGCATCATCACCGTCTTATCACAAGATGTGGTTGAATCAGCTGGTTGCGGGGGTAACTGTCAGGATGAAATTGTCACACACATTTTTGTAAATCTGGATCCAGACTGCGATGGAACGCCCAATACGGGTTCAAGTGATTTACACATTTATTGGGAAGCCCGTTTACCCAATTTAACAAGCACACCGGTTTGGGGAGGCAACACACAGGTAAGAATCGGCCAGATTGCTGGTAGTGGCGATAAAACCGTTAATGTCAGCTTCTTGGGGCCAAATGCAATTCAAAGCGTTCATTTCACAGCCGAGCAAAGCAGTTCTGTACGGCTGGCCTTGCTTGTAGCAACCATTGTCTTCTTACTGGCTACTATTAGCCTAAGCCTCTTCTTGCGTAAACGCGCCGCTTCCTGACGGAATAAAAGAGAAGGTATCTCTGCTTGAGCAAGGATACCTTCTCTTTGTCATATTACGGCCGTAAAATGGGTTTGGGCTTACTTGTCCAAACTATTGATAGGCGGCAGTGGTTCTTCACTAACAATTGTTACTGGTAATTTCTTTATTGAGTTTGGGGGGATAAAGTAAACGCCAGCATAATCAAGATTCATCCAGTCGTTATAATCTGTCATTCGGCTTGCTGAGTTGTCGCCGTTCAAGTCAACGGCCACTGACGGCTCGATAATTCCATTACCATTCCAGTCCCAGGCAAACGGTTCCCCGCAAATGCCAACACGCTCATCCAAATCACTTTCATGAATCGTCACATACGTGCCGTATGAGTAATCCAGCACCCCATCTCCCTCCGGCGTGCAGTTGTTGTCCACACCGGAAAATTCGTAGCGCGTGTTCATGATGGAATTGTAATTGGCCTTAGCTGTCACCCAGTTATTGCCGCCATGCAAAAGCTTTAAGTTATGACCAAGTTCGTGCATGACAGCGTGAGCAATCACTTTATGATCTGTGCTATAACAGTAAAGGGCAACTATCATGTCGTCTCCGGGCAAATCGGCTTGTCCAGAGCTGCTGCTGCCACCATCGTAACGGTGGGGCATCAAGACATAATGGAAATATCCTAATCGTTTTTGCGCAAAGTGTGCTTCCTTAAGCCCGACCATCTCTGGATACCCTATGCCGCCTTCAATGATGCCTGTGGGGTGGTCAATGTGGTTTCCGCCCACAAAAAGCCCCCCTTGCCCATAGTCTTGAATGAGAACAATGCCGGTTGAGCCGTCTGGGTTAGGAACGTCTGCATTGGCAAAGGTTTGGGCGAGTTGAGAAACGGCCGTTTGTGTCGGACGATGTGAGTGGGCAGCGCATACGGCCGGCTCCGCATCATCATCAAACCAGTCATATTCCAAAAAGATATTCTTGACCAACGGGTTCGCCCCCATGCCAAACAAATCCAAACCATCTTTCGTACCCAACACTTCATCCCCATCCAAAATGCCATCCCCATCCGTATCCACTACCTGCGGATCGGTTCCCGTATCATGGGCATGAAGAAAAACCTTTGTGTTAGTCTCCCACACATCTGGCAAGCGATCATTGTCGCTATCGCTCCAATCAATATCTGAGCCAAGCTGAAAATCAAATTTGCCAACTAAACTTGAGGCGTCCATAGTGGCACCACACACATTACGCGCTACAATCTGGTACACAGCATTATCCATATCCCCAACCGCACTATGGAACGTATAAAACGTATCAGATGTTGTGAAACAATTGGAAGCAGCCGCACAATCTTCAGAAGATAAAGCATCAACTACGGTCTGATTTTGCCACACCTCATAGACATCGGCATGGCTATCATTCCATTCTACCTGCAAAGCCGTTTCTCCAAGGCGCTGAATCGTAACCGTGTCAATCGGATCGGGCATCGGGCAGGTAGTATCTACCCCAGTTTCTAGTGCCACCAACAATCCGATCTTGAATACAAACGTATAAAGCTGAAAGAAAGACATGGAATCTCCATAAGCGAAGGCGTCAATGTTGGCAATAACGATGGAGCACCACTTGTTAGGATTCACTGATGAATCCTGTGACAGAAGCAGACTCCTGTTGCTTCTACCAAGCGTCACCCTAACGCAGATAAACCGCAGGGGGCTGGTGGTTAGTGGCTGGTAGCGTGCAGAACCTCCTTTCTGACTAGCCACCTGCCTGACCAAAGTTCTTGTTTTTGTCCAAGCTTTTCGCAGTTAAGGTACTTGTTAGCAAGTACGCTTTAAGGGTAGAAACGGATTATTTCAATGTGCATTAACTAGGACTAAAAGACCTGCAAATTGGTAACACGATCTTCAGCTTTCTTGCCCATTTTTACGACCAATGAGACAAAATGCCCTCGTTCTAACCACAATCAAAGAAATATGTTGTATGCTGCCTGAATGAGTAACACACTTCGGCTGTTTTTACTGGGCAACGACCCGCTGGCACGCGCCGGGCTGGCGCAAATGGTGGGGCAAATGGGCGGCACGGTTGTGGGGCAGGCTAACAGCAGCGAAATGGGGGAACCGCTGTGGGCGGAGTTGGAAGAACTGGCGGTGGATGTGGTGCTTTGGGATTTGGGGTGGGAAACGGCCGTTTCCTCCTCCCTCGACCTCCCCCTCCCCACCCTTGCCCTGCTCGCCACCCCCGAAGACGCACCTCAGGTGTGGGGCAGCGGCGTACACGGGCTGCTAACCCGCCAGCTTAACGGGAAAAAATTATGGGCAGCCGCACAAGCGGTACATCAGGGGCTGCGCGTCTTTGCCCCGGAATTGCTGCCTGAGTTGCTGGCGGTGGCGGTGGATGGTGGGGAAGAAACGGCCGTTGATCTCACCCCCCGCGAAGCAGAAGTTCTCCAGCTCATGGCCGAAGGGCTAACCAACAAAGCCATTGCCCAGCAGCTTGCCATCAGCAGCCACACCGTCAAATTTCACGTCAACGCCATCATGGGCAAGCTCCACGCCCAAAGCCGCACCGAAGCAGTGGTACAAGCCACCCGCCGGGGACTCATTTTGCTGTAAAATCTTTTGACAGGATTAACAAGATTCAATAGGATTTTTCAAAGTCAGCTATATTCATCCAGGTCATAAAATCACCTACTTTTACTGACAGGCAAACAAGTAACAAGTCGCAAGTCTGGTTAGCAAACAAGACTTGCCACCTGTTACTTGCGACTTGTAACCGACACACAAAATGTCACTGTATGACCATTAGGAACGAGGATTAAATAAGTTACGCAAGAAGTTCAACTTCTTCTGAGAAGTTGAACTTCTAAATGGGCAAATTATTTAATTTCCACTCCTTAGCAAGATAAAATCCTGTCCCAAAAAAACTACTCACCCGCCAAAAACGCCTCTAAATTCGCCCGGCTAATCCGATACGCCCGGCCAATCTTCCGCGCCTTCAGCTCACCCGCCTCAATCGCCGCCACCACATCTTCCTCGGCCACCTGCAAAATGGCCGCCGCCTGGCTGGGGGTCATCACGTCCGCCATGCCACTGCCGGCCGGTTCCGCCGCCGGAGCCGCTGGCGGTGGGGCGGCCTGCTGCTGCTGTGCTTGCTGTTGCAAATTTTGCAATGCCCCCATACCCATCGCCCCAATCCCAATCTCAGCCAAATTACCGCCAGCCGGATTTTTCGCCGCTTCCAACAGCGCATCCGCCTGCTGCTTCTGCACATAGCTCGTGCCATACCCCATGTTGGTCACCACTTCCAGCGATTTGGGGTGTAGTCCCAAGCGAATGTTGAAATCCACCAGCGTCATGCCAATGGCATCAAACTCTTCTTGCAGCAGACCGGTCAGCAAATCGTTCAAATCTTTGGAGAGCGACTGAAGCTGAGCCGGGCCAAGTGCCTGGGCAATCGCCAGTTCGCTCAGCTTGTCCTGCATCATCACCCCCAGCAGCGGGTCGAGCCGGTTTTTAATGTCAATAAAGCGCACGCTTTCACGGAACGCATCCAGCGCGTTCAGAAAACGCCACGGATCTTTGACCTTAACCACGTAGCTGCCGTTACCAATCATGGCACTGGCACCCGGCATCCGCTGCGGATGCTCTACCACGATGGGGTCACGGGTTCCCCACTTCAGGGTGAGGTCAGTGGTTTTGACATAGTAAACGTCGGCGGTGAAAACATTTTTGCCGCCAAACAGCCCGCGCTCCAGCAAATCGGTGAGAATGGGGATGTTTTCGGTGGTGATGGTGTGGCGGCCGGGCATGAAAGTGCCCATTGGTTCACCACCGCGCACAAAAACGGCCGTTTCTCCCGGATTCACAATACACTGCGACCCCAGCTTAATATCCCCCAACCCGCCACGGGGGAACTTCTGCACAATCTCATCCCGTAACCATGTATCAATCGCTACCCGATCAAAAATTTGTGGCATCATGCCCTCCTGAATGATTCGTTTAAGTGCCGGCCGCTTGCGAAAGTGACCGGCACTCCGCATAATTTAACTACTCAATTCCCAGCAGCAGCGCACCCCGGCCAATAAACGCCTCATTCGCTGCCGTCAGGCTACCATTCAACACCTCAATCGCCTGCGCGATCTCTCCATCTTCCCGCGCCGCCTTTGCCAGTGCCGCAATATCCAACGCCAGTTGTTCAGCATAAACAACCATCTGTTCATCAAAGTCATACAGCCGCGCCAGATCTTCCTCGCGCACCTTCACCGCGTCAAAAAAACCGGCATAACCAACAGGGGCATCATGAATTTTGCCAATCAACCCCATTAGCTTGTTGTCCACCCGTCCCAGCGGTTCGGCGTAGGTGATGGCCGTCACAATGTCCCGGTTTAGCGCCTGATGCACCTCACTTAATGCCAGTCGGGCTTCCTCCAACCGCGCAGCCACCGTTTGCCGCAGCAGTTGGTCGGCCGCCCGCCGCTGCTCACGCTCCATATAGCCCGCTAACCCCGGCAATTTTGCCAGCAGTTGCTCCAGCCCGGAAGCGTCTCCCTTAATTTTGCTATAAATATCTACAATTTCTTTACTCATGGCTCTTGTCACGTGTCTTTACAGGTCAAGTGCCTTGTACTGCAAGCAGTTCGTGGCACTTTATTGTCTGTTCCAGTTATCATACCCCAAAATAGTACAACGTTGGCCGCGAAAAACAAAATGCCCACCTCAACAATGGTCAAGATGGGCAACTGCACGGCGTAGATTGGGCTTGTACGTGGCTAAACTGGCTGTCCCTGATGTCCAAGACACCCTTTTATGGCCGCAATTTCGCCACCGTGGCTGACATTGAGCAACTTGCGCTGGATAAACAAATCCTCAATCCCAAACGCATGAAGCAGCGTGACGGCAATTGAGTTATAGACATTAAGAAAAAGATTTGGGCTTGACTTGTAGCCGAGGATTCCAATCCTCGTGCTTCTATCTAGGTGAAAGAGCGAGCTTTGGTCTGTCGGAGGCCAGATACGAAAGCCTCGGCTACGCTGAACCCTAAAAGATTATCTGAAGGTCTATAGCTCGCCCTGGCGGCTGCCAGCTAAACTGTTCTTCGCTCAATTCCGCCATCGCTTCCGGCTCCGCCCAAAGCGTCATCCGCACCTGCTGTTGAATAAATTCTACCAGAGTCATTGCCTGCTCCTCATGTTCACAATTTAGAAGTTCAACTTCTTCGGAGAAGTTGAACTTCTTGCTGAGCTTACCATCAAAAACAACTTTGGAGATTAAGAGACCAGGCTCTCGGCCAGCTTGTCGAGCGACTGCTGCCAGCCCATCTCCGCCATCTTGCCCATTTCACCACCCGGCACATCTGCATTCTGCAACGTCAGCCGCGTCTGCACTCCCAAATCTTCAAACGTCAGAGTGATGAGCGATTCTTCCGGGAAATCATCCCCCATGCCATAGTAGCTGGGTGGGACAACATTGCCCGCTTCATCGGCAAAGCAGTCGCTGTACACAATGCGCTGCATTGGCACAATTTCCTTGTAAATACCCGTGCTCCAAAAGCGTTGGCCGTCGGGCGACTGCATACAGAACAAATATTTACCGCCGACGCGAAAATCTATCTGGCAAGCCGGCGAGGTGAAATGCTCTGGCCCCCACCAGCGCATTAAATGCTCTGGCTTTGTCCACGCCTGCCAAACCAGGGTACAAGGTGCGTCAAAGACGCGGCTGATTACCAGTTCCCGCCGGGGGGAAACGGCCGTTTGTCTATCATTATTCATCGTTTTTTTCCTTATCCTAACAGATTTTTTGGCTCCCCTCCGCCGATCAACCACCCAAGCAACCGTTATGAACCATCCTTCCGCTCATAACAAAGCGCCACAATGCCGCAAACAAAAGCCGTCGCCTGCTTTAACACTAAAGCCTGCTTTTGCTCAAGCCCCTGAAAAATCGGCATTCCTTTACCAAGTGCAGCCGGGTTAACAAACAGGTGAAATTCGTCAATCAACCCATGCTGGATGAGCGCCGAGACAAACGTCCCGCCGCCATAGACGATGATGTCTTTACCCTCTTGCTGCTTCAGGCGCAGCACCTCATCTACCAAATCACCCTGGGCTAAAATGGTGTTGTCCCAAACAGATTCAGCCAGCGTCTTGCTAAAAACAACCTTGGGCAAATTGGTAAACAGCTTGCCAGAAGCCACTGCCGGGTTGTCAGGGTCGGCGGCAACGGCTGCCCAATGGGGAATAAACCCCTGTGCCAGCTTGCGCCCCAGCAAAATGCAGTCCACATTGGCGGTCAGGTTGGTTACGTAATTGCCAATATCCTCGCCCCAATCCAACGCCATCCAATCCATTTCCCCGTTTGATCCGGCAATGTAGCCGTCAACGGTCATCTGCACCTGTAGTTTCAATTTTCTCACTATTTTGTTGTCCTTCTGCTTTTTGCAGTTGCTCAAGATAATGGGTCAGGCGATCAAAACGGCCGTTCCACACCTGTTCAAAATGCCGCACCCAGTCATATACCGGCTTTAGCTCCTGGGCTTCCAGCCTGTACAGCCGCTGCTTGCCCGCCTCGCGCACGCTTACCAACCCCACTTCCTTCAAGACGCGCAAATGCTTTGACGTTTGCGGCTGCTTAAATGCAAGTGCCTCCGCAATGTCATTAACCGATTTCTCGCCGTTTGCCAGCAGGGTAATGATGTCGCGCCGCTGTGGCTCGGCAATGGCGTTAAAAACATCTGTTGTCGTGGGTAGCCGTGCCATGATTTGTATTATATTCCTATATTGGCATATGTCAAGAGAAAACAGAACAAATGTACCAAATTGCCTGGTACATTAAAGTGCCGGTCACTTGGGGAAGTGACCGGCACTTTGCCTAATTGATTTGATATACGTCCGCTAAATTTTTTGCACGAAGGAGGCAACGAGGTCTTTGGCCTCGTCAATCCAACTTTGAATGTTGCGCCCTTGCCACTCCTGCATGTTAAGTGCTGTGCGCACATCGTTGGCGGAGGCGTTGGCAAGCTGGGTCAGGCTGGTGATGCCAGAATCTTTAAGCCGTTGGGCATAGCGGGGGCCGATGCCGTTGATGAGGGTCAGGCTGCCGTTGTCTTGGAGAATGGCTTGCTGCATGTGGGTATGGTCACGAAGCTGGCCTTGCAGGGTTTCAACCTCGGCTTTGGCTGCGGCAAGCTCCTGGTTAACGGCCGTTAATCGCCGCTTCACCTCTTCCCCATCCTGCACCTGCTGCCGCAAACCCAACAACTTCTCCTGCTGCTCATCACTTTGCTTGCGAACGGCCGTTAACGCCTCCCCCTGCTCCTTATGCTGCTGCCGCAGCACATCCAGCGTTTGCCGCTGCTGCTGCGCCGCCTCGACCCCACTACGAACCTGGCTTTCCGCATGGCGCAATGCCGTCGTCGCCGCCAGCTTTTCCTCGCGCAGCCGCGTAATCTGATCTTCCTGATGCCGCGCCTTCTCTTGCAGCTCCCCAAACGCTTTCATTTTGCTGGCAACAGTTAGCACCGTTTGGCGCATGTGGCCGTTTTCGGTCTGAACGGCCGTTAACTCCCCCATCACCTCTTTTAACTGCGCCCGCTCAATTGCCAGCGCCTCTTCGGCCGACCGATATTTGTCCATCCACTCATCGTTGGTTTTTTGCAATTCATCAGCGTAATCGTTCACCCGCAGCAAATTTTCACGGGTCACTTTAAGATCCGCAACGGCCGTTTGCAGTTCTCCACTCACCTGCATACATTCCGTCATCAGCTGCTCCACCCGCCTTGTCTTAATGCCTATTTCGCGTCCCTGCTGCTGAATCTGCTGCTGCTGCCGCCCCATCTGCTTTTCCAATTTCCGCAGTTGAGCAGCAAGATGCTCACGTTGGGAAACGGCCGTTTGCAGCCGCTTGCCCCAATATCTCCCATCCGCCCACAGCACCAGCAATGCTCCCGCCACCGCACCAACTGTCAAAGAGAGAATGGTTATTGTATTCATAATCGGGGATTGGAGATTGGAGATTGGAGATTGATACGAGTAAGCAATCTCCAATCTCCAATCTCCAACAACTCAACCTACTAACTTCTGCGCTTCACCCACAATATCTGCCGCCCGGTTCGGGCCAATATCCAACAGTTCAGCCAACTGTTCTACAGCCAAGTCCGCCACCTGGGCAAAAGCAACAACCTGGGCAGCCTGTAGCCGCTGGGCAAAAACAGAGCCAATCCCTTTAATCTCGGTCAAATCATCAGGCGCAACAGCCACCTGCTGCCGCTGAAATTGCGCCAGCCGCGCCTGCGCCGCCTGCACCCTGGCCTCCGCCGCTGCCAACCGATCCAGCAAATCCAGTGCCCCATCTTCAGCCGAGGTGCTTTTTTGCCAATACCAAAAAATGAGCCACACAAGACCGCTAATCAAAAAACCTATCAAAAAATTAGAGTAAGGCTTCTTTTTCATGATGCTTACTGTCTCCAATTTCGTATACTCGTTTCATTGTAAAAGGTTATGACAAGAAAGGCAAAAAGAAGACATTGCCAACGGTTTTGTCCGCAAGCTGTTGGCTAAAAGTCACGGAAGAAGTTGAACTTCCAAGCTGCTATTCTTTAGCTGTCCCAAAAAGACGCTTGTAAAAACCGCAGCCCAGCCAATATCTGCGCGATGCGAAACTCATTCAAAGAACCGACATATTCTCCCAATTGCCATTTGCCAACGGCCGATATTTTTGAAACCACCACGACACTCTGCTGCACCAGGCTGGCCTCACCCGGCGCCAACAACACATTGCCCGGCGCGTGTGCCTGTTTCAGGTTTGAAGTCAAGGCACACACAACAACGGAGTGAATGCGGCTATGGTTAAAAAGATTATCCTGAACAACGACGTAAGGATGGGGATAATGACCGAGTTCGGCCTGGGCTGCCGCTTCCGGGTGAATCCAGAAAATGTCTCCCTGGTTAATACGCCTACTGTTCATCTGACGATTGCCGCAAGAATTGATTGAGGGCTTCACGGGCGGCCGGCAAATGCTGCATAGCTGACCAATCGCCAGGGATGTCGGCCGGCCGCTGTTTGTCCAAAAATAGCTGAAACGGGTCGCGCTGGGTGGGTGCACCGCCAGCCTGGGTTGCCTGCCAAAACGGCCGTAAATCCCCCGCCCACTTGGGATAAACCCGCCGCAGCCACGGCCACACCACCGCAAACTCCCCATCTGCCGCCGCCACCGTCATCTTCTCCCGGTACACTCCCACCACCACCCGCTCCAGCCGATCCCAGTAAGCTACAAACTCATCAAACTGCTGATCACGCGACCATTGCGAAAGAAATTGGGTAAAAGGATTCATTATCACAAGAAGAAACCAAGAGATTAGGGTTCGTTCGTTAATAACTTGAAATTTAGAAGTTGGGATTTAGAAGTTCAACTTCTCTCAGAAGTTGAACTTCTGGAACTGCAAAGTTATTTTTGATTGAACCCTTAAGAGATTTTTTAATCTCTTAACCGCCCGATCTCTCAATCTTACCGACAAATCAACATCGGCTTTTTAAATTCACGCAGCAAATGGTCAACAGTACTGCCAAGCATGATGTGTTTGACAGGGCCAAAGCCAAAGCCGCCCATGATGAGCAAATTACTGTCGTAAGCAACGGCCGTTTCCAGCACCGCCTCCGCAATCGGTTTCTGCTTCAACACATATTCCACCCGATCCACACCCCGTTCCTCCAAATACGCCCGCGCCTCATCCAGCGTCTCCGGCGGCGTATTCTCCGTCACCACCGTCACCACCGTCAGCGAACAAGGCCAGCGCAGCCACAAATACGCCGCCACAAACAACGCCTCATCCGACTTGGCACTACCATCATAACAAAGCAGCATCCGCGACAGCGAAGACCGCGCCCCCTCAGGAATAACCATCACTGGCCGTGGGCAACGCTGCAACAGCCGGTTGATGCGCGAGCCAAGCCGGGAAAGCGGGTCTACACCTGGCGGGCGCGTCAGGCTCACAATCACCACATCGGCCCACGCCGCCTGCCGCAAAATGCCGTTCACCCGAATATCATCTACTTCAAAGACAAATTCGGCATAGACGCCTCCCTCCTGACAGCGGCGCAAAAATTCTGTCTTAACCTGCTGCGCCTCATCCGACTGAATTGCCAGCTTACTCTCAACCACATACACCCCAATCAGCCGATCTTTCTCCCGCTGCGCCAGCTTAACAGCCAAATCCACCACATCCCAGTCCGATGGATCACCAAAAATCGGCACCAGGTAGTCGGCAAACAGCCGATCCCAGCGCTGCCACTGCCGCCGATTTTGGTACCAGCGCATCTTTTGCCAATCATCCTCCCGCCAGCGCATTTTGCGCCACTGGCCGGGAGCCGGCCCATCCTCCAACTCTTCGGGGGTCAAGGCATAGCGCAAACTGTCGCCCATCCGTGCCAATGTCCCCTGCTTGCGCTGCTCCTCCTGGGCAGCCAAATCAGCAACGGCCGTTTTTGTGTCCACCTCCCACCCCAGTGCCTCCTCCAACTGCTGCAAATGCTCCACCACCAGCACATAAAAATCCGTTTCCGTCAGCGAGGGAAAATTACGCAGCACCCCCTGCCGACGAATAAGCTGCACCACCGGCAAATACACATGATCATACCAGCCCGCCACAACCTCGGCCTCAGCTACATCAGCCGCCAACCGCTGCCGGTGCTGCTCAATCTGCGCCAGCAAATGGTCATACTCGCCGCTCACGGTCATCCGCAAATCAGCCTCCGGCCGCAGTTGGTCAAGCTGCGTTTGCGCCAAAAACCGGGCATATTGCGCCCGCACAATCACATCTTCCGGGTCATCGTCCAGCGTCAACGGCACCTGGGTTTGAATTTCCGTCACATACGCCGAAATGGTTTCATTACCAAGCTGCCGCGCCACAGAAACGCGGTGGTTGCCATCACGCACAAAATACGCCTCGCCAATTTTGTAAACATCAATGGGAGGCCAGCCGCGCATGTCCAGAACGGCCGTTTTTACCCCCGCCCAACGCCCCTCATCACTATCTTTTTTGGGCAAAAAGGTGCGCGTAAAATCCTGGTACCGCCCCACGCTGCCCACAATAGCCTCCAGCGGAATCTCCTGCAACCCCCGCCCCACCGAATCCACCACCTTCAGCTTTTCAATGATTTGATCATAAGCCAGCAGCTCGTTAGAACGGCCGTTAACCCGGCTCAAAAGCTGCTGCAACGCCGCTTCCCGCCGCGCCCGCTTAAAATCCTGCACCGCAATCTCATGATTCGTTCGCGTTGCACCCACAATAAACACCTTCCTCAACGTAAAATAGACGATGTATTTTATCATAACTGTGTGGGAACAAGTTACAAGTAGCGAGAGACAAGTCCCGTTTACTGACAAAACTTGCCACTTGCCACCTACCACTTGCCCAAATCAGTGGCAAAAACGGCCGTTTTGCGCTTAAATTCCCCTCATGCGTCTTGCCATCCTCTCCGACATTCATGGAAACGGCCCCGCCCTCGACGCGGTGCTGGCTGACATTGAGCAGCAACACGTTGACCGCATCATCTGCCTCGGCGACATTGCCAACGCCGGCCCACACCCCAGCTACTGCCTCGACACCGTGCGCCAGGTCGCCGATGTCGTCATTCAGGGCAACCACGAACTCTACCTGCTGGGCGACAACATGCCCCCCGACATTGACACCAGCCCCGTTTGGGCCGGGCTGCGCTGGATACGCAGCCAGCTACGGCCAGAACAATACGACTACATTCGCCAGCTCCCCTACTCCTACTGTTGGGTTCTGGACAGCCACACCCCCACCCTCTTCACCCACGGCTCCCCCGCCTCCCAATTTCTCGGCTTCAAAGCGGAATACAACCACGATGCCATTGTCAAACGGATGAACGGCCACGACCACATCACCCTCTTTGTCGGCCACACCCATCGCCAGCTTTATCACAACTGGTCACGCTCCTGGGTGTGCAACGTCGGCTCCGTGGGAATGCCGCTCGACGGCACACCAGAAGCCAAATATGTGGTTGCCACCTGGCAGCGGCAAACGTGGCAAATACAATTCCGCCGCGTGGCCTATAATTGGGAAAAACTGATGGCTGCCTTTGATGAGGTGGGCTATCAACAGGCTGGCGGCGTTATTACCGCGCTTTTCCGCTACCAAATGCTTTACGGCCACGACGTGCTGTGGCAATATTTAACAGAGCTGAAACAGCAAGCAGAGCTAATCGGTGTGACTGATGCCGACCTATATCCACACTATCCGGTGCCGCCCATTGTGCAACAGTGGATCAAGTAGGGCAAATTTGCAAATTTGCCCTACACAAAAAACAAATGCAAAAAACAACCAACATCATGGCTATCGTGGCCGTAACGGCCGTTCTTCTCCTCACCACCATCTTCCTCGCCAACCAAGCCCAGGCAGAAACGGCCGTTTGGAGCCGTAAAGTAGATCCTTGGGTGCTGCAAACGGCCGTTGCCAACCAGCCCACCGAATTTCTTGTCCAGCTAACCGAACAGGCCGACCTCAGCAGCGTGGCGGCGTCGGCAAGCAAGGAGGAAAAAGGGCGGTTGGTTTATGAGCGATTAACGGCCGTTGCCCAGCGCACCCAGCCCCCCATCATCGCCATTCTCGAAGCCAACCACGTCCCCCACCGCCGCTACTGGATCAGCAACATGATTTGGGTACACGGCGATGCCACCCTGGTGCAGCAGCTCGCCCAGCGTGCCGATGTCGCCCGCATTGTTGCCAACCCCAGCGTGCAAATTGACCCCCTGGAAACCCCCAGCCGCGACGCGCTGCTGCAAGCCGCCCAAGGCATCGAATGGAATTTACAGCAAGTCAACGCCCCGGCCGTTTGGGCAGCGGGTGTCACCGGGCAGGGGGTGGTCATTGGCGGCCAGGACACCGGCTACGACTGGACCCACATCGGTCTGAAAAACCAGTATCGCGGCTGGGACGGCACCACCGCCGACCACAGTCTTGGCTGGCACGATGCCATCCACAGCAACAACCCCAACACCGCCCCCGGCAACGTTTGCGGTTTTGACAGCCCCGAACCGTGCGACGATTTTGGTCACGGCACCCACACCCTGGGAACGATGGTGGGCGACGACGGCACGGGCAATCAGGTGGGTATGGCCCCCGGTGCCAAATGGATTGGCTGCCGCAACATGGAAGATGGGTGGGGCACACCCGCCAGCTATAGCGAATGTTTTGAATGGTTCGTGGCTCCCTACCCCCCCGGCGGCGACCCGCTGACCGATGGCGACCCTGCCCAGGCCCCCCACGTCATTGCCAATTCATGGAGCTGCCCCGCCGCTGAAGGCTGTACCGACCCCAACGTGATGCTGGCGGTGGTGGACAACGTGCGTGCGGCCGGGATCATGACGGTGCAAGCAGCCAGCAACGTCGGGCCAGGCTGTAGCTCGGTCAACACCCCGGCCGCCATTTATGACAGCAGCTTTAGCGTGGGTGCCACCGATAGCAGTGACAACATTGCCAGCTTTAGTGCGCGTGGCCCGGTGACGGTGGACGGCAGCAATCGGCTCAAGCCGGATATTTCCGCACCGGGGGTGGGCATTCGTTCCACCATACCGGGAAATGGGTATGGTTCTAGCAGCGGTACAAGCATGGCAACGCCACATGTGGCGGGGCTGGCGGCACTGCTCATTGCAGCCGACCCGTCGCTGGCGGGGCAAGTGGACACAATCGAGGCGTTGATGCGGCAAACGGCCGTTCCGCGCACAACCAGCGATGGCTGTGGAGGGGATTCGGAAACGGCCGTTCCCAACCACACCTATGGCTGGGGGCGCATTGATGCCTGGGCAGCCTACCAGGCCGCCCTCCCCCCAGTACTAACCATCAGTAAAACCGCCAGCACGCCCACCGTGCGTCCGGGTCAGTTGATCACCTACACCCTTGCCGTTAGCAACAGCCACCCCAGCCAAACGGCCACCACCCTGTTGCTAACCGATACCCTGCCCAGCGACACCACCTTAATCAGTGCCACCGTACCCTACACACAAACGGGAAATCTGATAAGCTGGGGAGAGCCGACGCTGGCGGGCAACACCGAATGGCAGGTGCAGTTGGTGGTGCGGGTGGCAATGACAACCACGCTGCCAGCAATTGAAAATGTGGCTTATGGTGTGGGCAGTGCAAAAACGGCCGTTATACATGGCGAGGTGGTAAAAACGGCCGTTTTGCCCCTGTCACGCCTCTATTTACCAATCATTTTGCAGCACGAGTAGCCAAGAAATCCACTCCCCGCTTTATATTGGCCGAAGAATGAGGGTTGGAATCCTCGGCTACAGAGGAAAGGGGAAATGAAAAGAGCAGTCAGCATCAGCCTCGGCAGTTCTGAACGCGACAAGCAGGTCGAGATCGAATTGCTGGGCGAAAAAGTACTCATCGAGCGGCGCGGCACCGATGGCGACACCGAAAAAGCAACCCGGCTCTTTAACGAACTGGACGGCAAGGTAGATGCCCTGGGGCTGGGCGGCATTGACCTCTATGTGCAAATCTATGACAAAAAGTGGCCGATTCGCGCCGCCCACAAGCTGGTGACGGGGGTCAAACAAACGCCGCTGGTAGACGGCGGCGGGCTGAAAAACACGCTGGAACGCCAGGTCGTTGCTGCCCTTATCGAGCAGCTTGGCGACCGTTACGCTTCGGGGCGGGTGCTGCTGACGGCAGCGGTAGACCGTTTTGGCATGACGCTGGCCTTTTTTGAGCAAAATTATGAGGTCATTTGCGGCGATGTGGGGTTTGCCCTGGGCATGGGCATTCCGGTGCGGACGATGACCCAACTTAAATGGTTTGCCAACATCCTGGCTCCCATCGCCACCCGCCTGCCGATCAGCGTGCTGTATCCCACGGGGGAAAAGCAGGACGAAATTATTCCCAAGTTCACCAACTGGTATGAATGGGCAACGGTGATTGCCGGGGATGCCCACTACATTCGCCGCCACATGCCGGCCGACCTGACGGGCAAGGTCATCGTCACCAACACCACCACGCCTAAAGACATGGCGCTGTTTGCCGAACGCGGCGTGAAGCATGTGATGACGACCACACCGGTGCTAGACGGCCGTTCCTTTGGTACCAACATGATGGAGGCGGCATTAACGGCCGTTGCTGGCAAAAAACGGCCGTTGACCCATGACGAACTCAACGGCTTGATTCAGGAGTTGGGGCTGCGGCCAACGCTCCATACGGTTTGAAAGAGGCAGGGGAGCGGGCGAGCAGAGGAGAACAATCTCCCCTGCCCCCCTGCAAGCACAATCATACGAGGAGAACGACAATGGACTGCGTCATCACCGCTGGCGGGGTTCCCGGCCCCGAAGATTCGCTCTATCGCTATACGCAAGGAAAAGCCAAGGCAGAATTAGCCATTGAAGGGCGCACCATGCTGGAATGGGTTGTGGGGGCTTTGCAATCCGCCAGCCAGATTGACGAGATTGTGGTCGTCGGTTTGGGGGATGATCGCGGCATGAGCTTTGCCCGCCCTGTCCACCACCTGCCCAACCAAGGCAGCCTCATTGCCAACGTCATCGCCGGTATAAAATGGCTACGCGAGAATAAGGGTGTTACTGGCCCTGTCATGCTCAGTTCCTCCGACATCCCGGCACTGCAAGGCCACATGGTAGACGACTTTCTGGATATGTGCCGGCCGTTTGATCGCTCCGTTTACTACAACTTTGTCACCAAACAGGTGCTGGAAGCACGCTACCCCCACTCCAACCGCACTTATGTCAAGCTCAAAGGAGTGGAAATTGCCGGGGGCGACCTCCTACTGGTGCAGTCGGATCTGGCGTATTCGCATTATGATCTGTGGGAAGCGTTGATAAACGGCCGTAAACACGCCTGGAAACTCGCCCGCATTGTCGGCCTGCGAATGCTGCTCAAGCTGCTCACCCGCCGCCTCAGCCTGGCCGACATCGAAGGTGCCACGGAGCGCATTCTGGGCAACCCCGCCAAAATCCTGCTCAATCCCTACGCCGAAATTGCGATGGATGTGGACAAGGCGGGGCAGTTTGAGCTTTTGCAGGCAGATCTGGCAAAAAAAGATTAAAAGATCACGCAAAGTCGCAAAGTCGCAAAGAAAAATGCGTTATCTTTGCGACTTTGCGTGAAATTCTCTCAAGATGGAAAAAACGTTACGTGATGTGGTGGCCCAACGGCCGTTTCCCGATTTTGCCGCCTGGTGGCCGATGGGAACTGATTTTTTGTCCTTTATGTCTCGCGCCATTGTGGCCGAGTGGCTGGCGTTGCCTGGCAACAGCGGCAGCCTGCAGCCGGTGACGGCGCACGCGACGGATTATTTGCAGGTGGTGTTTGGGCGCGAGGCGGCTCCGAATTTGGTGGAAAATTTTGTGGGTAGGCTGTGGCAAACGGCCGTTCCCCAATCCGGCGAATTTGATGCCCTCTCCTACGCCTTCTTCCGCGCCGCCTTTGAGCAAATTGCCGCCCACCCCAACCATTACCTGGAGCCGGTGGCGCGGGAGCGGCGGCTTTTTACCAAGCGGGTGGGTCGCCGCTTTTTTGCCCAACTGCACGACCATTTGGGGCTGGATTTGCCGCCTGCCCTCGACACCCCCGCCCAATTCAGCCAGCTACAGGCCAACATCGCCAACGTGGGGGCGTTTTTGCAGACGCAAGGGTATTTGCGCGACCATTTCGCCTTCACCTTCAACGTCAATCTGACCCACGCCGGGCAAACCATTGCCCAACGCGACAACACCTTTTTGGCGGCGTTGGCGCAGGGGACCGGCTACGCCCTCTACGAAATGGGCTACCCCGTCATCTTGCCGTCGGCGGTCTACCTGTTCCACACCATCGGCGAAGCCCAGCACCATTCCTCGCGCACCATCGAGGAGCTGTTTGACCGCGTGGGGTACGAAGCCCGCGAAACAGATGATTTTGACCCCATCGGCTACCCGTCAGATCGGGTGGTGGAGTTGTGGGAGATCAAGAAATTATGAATTATGAATTAGGAATTATGAATGCAGAACCTTTTCATAATTCATAATTCATCATTCATAATTCCCAATGATTATGAGCGACATACTGATAATTGGTGGTGGCGTAGTTGGCGTAACGGCCGCTTATTTTTTGGCCGAGGCGGGGGCAAACGTGACGCTGGTGGAAAAAGGGGAGATTGCGGCCGGCAGTTCCTATGGCAATGCTGGGCTGATTTGCCCCGGCTATTCCGACCCGGTGCCGATGCCGGGGGTGCTGACGCAGGGGATGAAATGGATGCTCGACCCGGAAAGCCCGTTTTACATCAAACCCCGCCTTAGCCCCGACCTGGCAGCGTGGCTGTGGCAATTTCAAAAGTATTGCAACGAAAAGGCTCTGCACCGCGCCGTGCCGCTGCTGCGCGACATGCAGCGAGCCAGTTTGGCTATTTACCAGCAGTTGGTGGCCGAGGAAAAGCTGGATTGTGATTTTGAGCAAAAGGGGGGGATGTCGCTCTATCGCACGGAGAAGGGGCTGGAAAAAGGGCGGCACATGGTGGAGGAAATGAGCCAGTTTGGGCTGCGGCTAGAGCTGCTGCCCACGGCTGAGGCGGTACGGGCATTAGAACCGCTAGTCCACCCTAGCGTTGTCGGCGGAGTGCTGTCGCCAGAAGATGCCCACATTAACCCGGCGCGGTTTGTCCACGCGATGGTGGCGGCGGCACGGCGGCACGGGGCGCGGGTGCTAACCCATGCCGAGGTGCTGGGGTTTGATGTGGGGTCGGGGGGGATAACGGCCGTTCGTACCACCAGCGGCAAATTCACCCCCAAGCAGGTCGTTTTGGCCGCTGGAGCATGGTCCACCCCGGTCGCCAAAGGGCTGGGGGTCAACATTCCAATGGAACCGGCGAAGGGGTATAGCGTGACGATTAAACGGCCGTTTCCCACCTATCTCAGCCGCCACCTCCACCTGTCCGAAGCCAAAGTCGCCGTCACCCCCATGGGGTCGCTGCTTCGCTTTGCCGGGACGCTGGAGCTGGCCGGGTTTGACTTTTCCATCAACCAGCGGCGGGTGAATGCCATTGTCCGCGCCGCCGATGGCTATCTGACGGGGCTGGAAAACAAGGAAACGGTGGAAGTGTGGCGCGGAATGCGCCCCTGCTCCCCCGACGGCCTGCCCTACATCGGCCGCACCAACACCCACCGCAATTTGGTTGTTGCCACCGGCCACGCCATGCTGGGGCTTTCCATGGGGCCGGTGACGGGCAAGCTGGTGGCACAGGTGGTGCAGGAAGAACGGCCGTTGCTGGACATCACAGCCTTCACCCCCGAACGCTTTGGATAAGAAAATTTTCCGACAGAATTAACAGGATTAACAGGATGACAGAAAAATCCTGTAAATCCTGTAAATCCTGTCAAAAAAAAATATGACACAACGAGATTTCACACGCGGTTTTTTGCCGCCGCAAGACCCATTGCCCCGGCTGCCGCAGCCGTTTGCGGAGTGGGAAGCGGTGGCGCAGGAATTGAGCAAGCTGCTGTTGAGCCGCCAGATTCGCCCCGCCATTGAGCAGTTGCCGCCATTTCCGGTGGCGCAACTGCATAGCGAGCGCGAACTATGGCGGGCGATGACGATGCTGTGCTACATGGGCAGCCTCTATGTGCTGGCTCCCGACCACCCGGTGGCGACGCGGATTCCGCAGCCGCTGGCGGTGGCGTGGCACGCCGTTGCCACCCGGCTGGGGGTCTACCCAATGCTGTCGTATGCGTGGCAGGCGATGTACAACTGGCGGCGGCTGAACCCTGCCGAGCCGGTAGAGGTGGGCAACCTGACGCTGAACCAGAATTTTTTGGGCGGGATGGATGAAGAATGGTTCGTGACGCTCCATATCAACATTGAAGCACAGGCGGGAGGGGCGTTAAGCGTGCTGCAACCGGCACAAACGGCCGTTTCCCACCACGACATCCCCAGCCTGGAAAGCCACCTGCTCACCATTGCCGCCACGCTTGGCACCATGTCGGCCCTGCTGCGGCGGATGCCGGAGCGGTGCGACCCGTACATTTATTACCATCGGGTACGGCCATTTATGTTTGGCTGGAAAGACAACCCCGACATTCCGCAGGGGATGATTTACGAAGGGGTGGCCGAATATGGCGGCCGGCCGCAGCAGTTTCGCGGCGAAACGGGGGCGCAAAGCGGCATCATTCCCGCCTTTGACGCGGCTTTAGGCATTGTCCACGAATTCGACTCAATGCGAGCGTACCTGATGGAGATGCGCGACTATATGCCGCCAGCAGACCGGGCGTTTGTGAAGGATCTGGAAAACGGCCCCGCCATTCGCACTTTTGTCCAGGCGCAAAAAGCCGCCCACCCCAGCCTGCGCGATGCTTACAATACGGCCGTGCAGGCACTACACGAATTTCGCCAGCTTCACGTGGAGTACGCGGCGATGTATATCATCAAACCGGCGCAAGGGAATAAACAGGGGGATGTTGGCACGGGCGGCACGCCGTTTACGGTGTATTTGAAGAAGCATATGAAGGAAACGGCCGTTCACCTTCTGTAACCGCTCCTCTGTCTATCCCAGTACCTTGCATCGTCTGCGGTGTAAGGTGCTGGGAACCGGGCGGCTTGCTCGCTACGCGCAATTTTCAGAACAGTTTCGCCTGTTTTGGCTGATTTTCCACACCTGGCCCACCCCACTGATAAACCTTCAATGCCACCTTGTCTTTAAGCAACACAACTCCCTCAGCCTCCAGTAGTTGGCGTTGCCGGGCAGCACCCGGTCTTTGGCTAATTTTCCCCTGCGAATTAATCACACGCTGCCACGGCACGTCCGTGGGACAAGCCGCCATCGCCTCCCCCACCCAGCGCGGGCCGAAGGCTTTGTAATCCTGCGCCTCGACCCTCGGCGGCACAGGCAGCATCTGCGCCACCTGCCCATACGTCACCACCTTGCCATAGGGAACCTGCCGCACCAGATGCCACACCTGTTCATAATAAGCCTGCGGGTTTGGGAGCGATATAAAATCCATAGGGTTCAATCAAAAATAACTTTGCAGTTCCAGAAGTTCAACTTCTCTTAGAAGTTGAACTTCTAAATCCCACTGCGGTTCTATTTTCAGTGAGGGAAAAACGGCCGTTTATTCCCCCTCCTCCACCTGCCCCAACTCCTGCAAAAACAACCCGCGCACCTCAGCAATCCGGTCATCGAGCGTTTCCAGCGTCCAATCGGTGGTGGGAATGGGGGGCAGAACCACGACCTCAACGGTGGTGGGGCGAATTACAAAGGAGCCTTTGGGCATTGCGTCATGGGCGTTTTTGATCACCATTGGCACAATCGGCACCCCGGCCTGCATTGCCATGTGGAACGCCCCCTTCTTGAACTTGCCCAGCCGGTAATCCTTGCTGCGCGTCCCCTCCGGCGCAATCGCCACCGAAGTTCCACTGCGTAATGCTTCCACCGCTGGCTCCAACGCCTCAATCGCCTTCTTGCGGTTGGCGCGATCCAAAAAGACCACGCCGCCAGCCATTAGCAGCGGGCCGGCCAGGGAGAATTTTAGCTCCTGTTTGGCAATAGCCGTGGCATCTTTGCGCAGCAACTTGGCCCCAATCAGCAGGTCAGCCCCGCTTTGGTGGTTAAAAATAAAGACCGCCGGCCGCTGCGACCACATATGCTCTTCCCCCCGCACCCGCAAATCAATCCCCGCCAATGCCGTTCCCAGGTCGCCCAGCGTTGCCACCATGGTGTTGACCCCGCGACGGCGTGAACCACCCAGCAGCGTGGTGGAAACCCCAGCCAGCAGGGCGGGTACCATACTGCCAAAGGCCAGCCCCGTCCGCACCAAATTGGTCATGCCGGGGCGGGCGCCGCTGCGAAAACGCTGGATCGGCCAGCCGCGTTCCAGGGCAATTTTGTCCAGTTCGGCATCGGGGTTGAGCGGGCGCGGCCGGCCGACAATTTCCAGCAGCGGCAAATCTTCGGCACTGTCGGTGTAGAAGTAACTTTGGGCGAGATCGAGGTTGTGGGTGGCCGCCAACTGGTTGGCGGCGTAGGCTTTGCCTTCGCCCCAGCAGGGTGGATGGATGATTTTGCCGGTAAAACGGCCGTTTTGCACCTCCATCCTCGTACACATCACCTCATGAATATTCAGCTCCCGCGCCACCGGCTCCACCTGATACCGCGTCGCCGCCGACACAATCGCCACCGTGTGGCCCTTCGCCAGGTGCGCCTGCACCAACGCCCGCGCCTCCGGGTAAATCTTGTCCGCCAAATGCTTGCGGTACACCTCCTCACCCAGCTCCATAAAGGCCGACTCCGGCGTGCCGCTGACTCCCCGTGCGCTCACCGCCGCCAGGCTGGCAAAGTTACGGTTGCCAATGGCATAGACCAGCACCCCGGCAAACTGCGAAACCACCTCGCGGGTGGTCATGGTGCGGCTAAACAGCCGCTCCTGGAAAAACTCCTTGGCCGAAAATCCTTCGATGAGCGTCCGATCCAGGTCAAAAAAGGCACCGATGTGGGTGCCTTCGGGCGCGGCCGCCACTTCCTGGATGACGAATTCCGCAACGGCCGTTTCCGGCAAAATCTCAGCCAGCGACGGCGGCGGCAAATGATCTTTGTCCCGTGTCAGCGTCCAGCTTTGCAGGGTGTGCAATTGCCCGCCAATCTTGTCCAGTTCGCGCAAAAAGCTGGTCATCGCCTGTGGCTGCGGATTGTCAATTAGCCCCCGGTTCCGTGCCAGATGGATGCCATTGACCAAAAACGGGCGCGAAATGGCTTCCAGTCGCTGCACCTCACCCTGCCAATGGAGTTCCTCACCCAGGGCAATACAGTGCTGGATAAAGCGCTCTTCGTCAAATGGCTCACCTGGCTGCCGCTGCTGCAAGGCAAAAGCAACCACGCGGTACGCTTCGATGTAGGGGGCAAGGATGGCATGGGCAACGTAGAGGGGCTGGCTTTGCAAAACGGCCGTTTCCCCCAGCCGCGCCTCCCAATCTGGAGCTATCAGTGCCAGCTCCGCCTCAATCTCATCGCTAAACTGCGGTCGGGTCGGGTAGTAAAATTCAAACTTGAACAGGTCACGCAGCCGCATCATCTCCGCCCAAAACGACAGCAGCGGTTTCGGCCGTTCTTTCGCTGCCACATGCAGCAGCGACAACTCAATAAAGGCATGGTTCACCAAATGGTGAATCGCCATGTTGCTGTAATAAACCGCCATCAAATAACTTTCCGGCGGAATGGTATAGCGCACATCCAACCCCATCCCCTTGCGCTCCACCACCCCATCCTTCACCAGCAGCTCCAGCGCCTGCCCCACCCGCTCCCGCAGCACCACCTCCGGCGACAGCACCGCCTTGGGGTCGCGCCGCGCCACAATGGTAATCAACTGCGCCACATCCCGATCAATCTCGGCCTTGCTGGCGGCAAACTTGCTCAACAGTGCCGTACAGACCAGCGAGGTCGTTGTCACCGGGGTGGCGCGGTTAATCTGGTGTACCAGCTCAAACGCCAGCTTTTGCAGCGCAATCTGGTCTGATGAATACCGCGCCTGAATTTCCATATCCACTTCCGGCACGTTGGGCGTTTCTGCCAGCGTCACCGGCTCGCCAAAGCGCAGCGTAATGCGGCCATAGTCGCCGCTCATCATGCTGCGGATGTAGTTGACAAACCAGCCCAGGCTCTCCGGCTTTTTCTCGCTGCCGGTGCGCTCGGCCGTCATTGAATGCACATCGGGAATCAAATCATAGACAATGGAAACAGGCACATATTTTACGCTGTCGCGCCGTAGCTGCTGCGACGCTTCCATCATATATTTCAAAATCCCCAGCTTAGGCCACAGCAGCTTGCCCGTGCGTGACCGCGTTCCTTCTAACGCCCACATAAAGCTGGCTTTGTGCCGCACCAAATGGGCAATGTATTGACGCAGCACCATTTTGTACACGTCATTGTCTTTGAATGAGCGTCGGATAAAAATGGCCCCTGCCTGCCGCCCAAGCTGCCCCAGCCCCATAAAGCTCATGTTGATGCCGCCAAAGGTGTAGGGGATGGGCATGTAGTTTTGCCCCAGCACTACGCTAAGGACAAAGGTGTCGAGGTAGGTTTTGTGGGTGATGACAAAGGCCACCGAATGGCTTCGCACCAACTCTGCCACGCGGCGCAGCTGTTCCTGGTCTACGTCAATCACATGGTCATAGCCACGCGACACCAGAAACTGGCTGCCAATCATGCCAATAAAGTCACCCAGCGGGTTGTGGGTGGCATACATCTCCTTGAGGCATTCTTCGACCTCCGGCATGATGCTTTCGATAGGTTTGCCGAGGCTTTGTGCCAATTCGGCGATGGCTTTTTGAAAGTGGGGGCTGTTTAATACTTCTTCCATAGGGACAAGTATACAACGAAACGGCCGTTACCGTTTAATAAAAAAAGCAGGTGGGCAATTTGCATCACCACACCTGCTACACAAACAAAATCTTAAGAGCAATGATTATCAACCGGGTGGCTCAAGGTCGAAGTGCTGATAATTGATTGCAATGTAGTTTTTCCACTTGTCCGGCACTTCCTCGTCAGGGAGAATCGCTTCAACAGGGCAAGCGTCTACACACAGGCCGCAATCAATACACTCTTCTGGCTGAATATACAATTGCGGCCAATCTTCATCTGCCCCATAGATACAATCAACTGGACAAACATCCACACAAGCAGTGTCTTTACACCCTACACATCGTTCTACAATAATATGTGTCATCGTATGTTATCTCTCAATGGATTTGGAACAGTTAAAACTTAACGGCGATAGCGGCTAACGTATTGTGCCAAATTGTCCAAGAAGGTGGCCTCGCTTACCTCCAGGCCGCCACTGTTGGCAACTTTCCGCGCAATTTCCATTGTTTTGGTACGATCACGCCCACTGAGCGCTCCCAAGGCACTCTGACCTTGTTTGACCAGAGCCACAGGATTGGCAGCAATGTTCTTTTTCTGATACACGTCTGTCAACTTTTGGGCAAACCCGCGCACCTCCTCCTCCGCCACCCCAAACACCGATGAAATCTCCCTGGACATAATATCCAGTTCGTCGGCAGTCGCCTGGCCGTCTACAAGAGAGGTCAGGACAGAAAGCGTCGTAACGCGAACAACAGTTGGATTTTTCATAGAGCCTCCTGCGAATCGGGTAAATAGCGTATGCAGAGCCTCAAACTCTCAACAAATGTACGAAACAAGCTATCGAACAACAAGATAAAAAGCCAGACCCCACGACACGGTTTGATTATTCAACAATCAAACTGGGAAAAATATACTCCTGCAAACTGCCTTTGTCAAAACACAGCATTTCTCAGCAGCAATTCTCAGTTTGAAATGGAGAAGGGTAGGACAAGGCAATCGGCCAAAACGCCAGCCCAAACAGGTAGCCTGCTCACCGATTGCCTCGCCCGCTCTTGCCCGCAGCAACGGCCGTTTATCCTCATTCGGCTGTTGGGTTATTTCCCCCACACCCCAAAAAAACGCCCCATCAAAAAAAAGGTAGGAGCATTCACAAACACCCCTACCTTTTGTAATCCTGTAAATCCTGTCTAAAAACGCCTCTATGCAGCCACCAGCACCGACGCGCCTGCCGCCTGCACCAGCTTATTAAACTTCACCACATCCCCATCCAGCACCGCCTGAATTTGCGTCGCCTGCTCATCAATCCGGTCGCACAGCTCGGCAAACACCATTTCCGCGCCCGACGTCGGTTTGTGGTCGGCACTGTAGACCACCGGAGCCAGTTGCGCCAGCTTCGAGGCCAGCCGCGTGCCGTGGTTCAGCACCTGGGCACTGTTTGCCAACCCCGTCACAATCAGCGGGTCAAGGGCGTTTTTCAACGTTTTGGTCAACGCTTCACCCGCTTCTTTAACGGCCGTATTTCCCTCACCCAGCCGCTTCACCCAGCCATCCACCTGCGCCTGCAAATCCGTCACCCGGTTGATCGTCCCGTTCACCTCCGACAACTTATCCCGAATCTCCAGCAGCAAATCAAACTGCGCCTGAAAATCCTCGGCCGTCGTCGTCACACGCGGGTCGGCCAGCACCGTAAACGACTGCGTTTGCGACCAATCGCCCACCGTGAGCTTGGCCTGATAGCTGCCCGGCACCACAATTGGCCCCAGCATCGTGGACGCGGCCGGATCCTTGCCCTTCATCTTCGTCGCCTCCGGGTAGCGCATATCCCAGACAAACCGGTTCATCCCGGCGTGAGCCGTCAAAAACAGCTTGCCCTCGGCATCTTCCTTGCTAATGCCTTCCGGCTTCGTCGTAAAGGTGCGAATCTCCTTGCCCGCGCCGTCCAGCAGCGTCAGCGACACCTGCCCCGCTTCCTGCAAATGATAGGTCACAATCAACCCCTGCGGCGGGTTCTCACCAGCATCAATAAATTTGCGCTCCACCGCCCCTTCATCCGTCTTACTCTCATAGAACGTTGCCAAATCGGTGAAGCTGGCGTTGTAATTCTTGCCGGGGCTGCCGCCCATCCAGCCCGCAAACAGTTCCGGGTGCGGGCGCACCGTGTCGCGGGGTTGGAAGAGGTGGGCGGTGGCGGCCACAACCTCATCGCTCATCTGGTGCAGCGGGGTCACGTCGTCCATAATCCAGAACGAACGGCCGTGGGTGCCAATCACCAAATCGTTGTTCTTCAGCACCATGTCGTAAACCGGGGTAGCGGGCAAGTTTAGCTGGAGCGATGACCAAGACGCGCCATCGTCGAAGGAAACATAGATGCCCGTTTCCGTTCCGGCATAGAGCAGCCCCGCCCGCGCCGGGTCAGCGCGAATGACGCGAGTAAAGTCATCGGCCGGCAGCCCACCGACAATTTTTGTCCAGCTTTGCCCATAATCGTTGGTTTTGTACAGATACGGGGCGTAGTCGTCGTTTTTGTGGCGCGAGGCGGCCACGTAAACGGTGGCAGCATCGTGGGGCGACTGCTCAAGCATCTGGATCATCGTAAACTTGGGCAAATCCGACGGGGTGACGTTGCGCCAGTTTTTGCCGTCGTCGCGGGAAACGTGGATGAGCCCGTCGTCGGAACCAGCCCACAGGACACCCGCTTCATGCTGCGATTCGACAAAGGAGAAGACGGTGGCGTAGGTTTCAGCTCCAATCGAGTCCAGATTGATGGGGCCACCCGTCTTTTTCAATGTTTCCGGGTCGGCATAGGTCAGGTCGGGGCTAATCTCTTCCCACGTTTGCCCTTCGTCGCGGGTTCGCAGCACCTTGTTGCTGCCCACATACAGCACGCCGGGGTCGTGGGGCGAAAGAACAATCGGGTAGGTCCAGTTGAAGCGGTATTTATCTGCCTCGGCGCCATACCCCCAGTTGACATCGGGCCAGTTGGCGATGAGGCGGATTTGCTTGATGCGATGGTCATACCGCTGGAGCGAGCTGCCGCCGCCGGGGGAGCTGCCGATGGCACCCACGTAGACGATGTTGGCATCATCGGGGTGAACGGTGATGTAGCCGCTTTCGCCCGTCCCTGCCGGGTAGCAGTCGGCCCACATAATCGCCCCGCGCTCGCTCATGCTTGGCACCGAGATGCTGGAATTGTCCTGCTGGGTGCCATAAACGCGGTAGGGGTATTGGTTGTCCACGGCCAGGTGATAGAACTGGGCGGTGGGTTGGTTGAAAATGGACGACCAGCTAAAGCCGCCGTTGTAGGAGATGTTGGCACCGCCGTCGTTGCCTTGGATCATGCGGTTGGCGTTGTTGGGGTCAATCCACAGGTCGTGGTCATCGCCGTGGGGGGTGGTAATTTCGCTAAAGTTATGGCCGCCGTCAATGGATTTCCACAGCTTGAAGTTGTTGACATAAACGGTGTTGGCATCCTGGGTGCAGGCGGTAAGGTGGGTGTAGTACCACGGCCGGCCGTGCATTTCCTTCGGGTCGCTGGTTTTTTCCCAGGTGTCGCCATAATCGTCAGAGCGATAGATGCCAGGGTCATTTTCTGCTTCGAGCATGGCCCAAACGCGGCCAGTTTTGGCGGGGGAAGCGGCCACGCCGATTTTGCCCAGCAACCCCTTGGGCAATCCTTTGTGGCTGCTGATGTTTTCCCAGGTGTCGCCGCCGTCCATGGAGCGATAGAGGCCGCTGTCGGGGCCGCCGCTGGAGATTTGCCAGAAATTGCGGTACGCTTCCCAGATGCTGGCGTAGATGACGCGGGGGTTGTTGCGGTCAATGCTGAGGTCAACGGCACCGGCCTTGTCGCTGACAAAGAGAACGTGTTCCCACGTTTTGCCGCCGTCTTTGGAGCGATAAACGCCACGTTCGCTGTTGCGGCCAAAGGCGTGGCCGAGGGCGGCGACGTAAACGAGGTCGGGGTTTTGCGGGTGGGTGCGGACTTTGCCGATGTGGCGGGTGTCGGCCAGACCCAGGTGGTGCCAACTGCGGCCGGCATCGGTGGATTTGTACACGCCGTCGCCGTGGGAAACGTCAATGCGGATGGTGGTTTCGCCCATCCCGGCGTAAATGACGTTGGGGTCGGAGTCGGCGACGTGCAAAGCGCCGACGGAGCCGGTTTTGAAGAAGCCGTCGGTGACGCATTCCCAATAGGTGCCGCCGTCGCTGGTTTTCCACACGCCACCGGCGCAGGCACCGAAGTAGAAGGTGGCGGGGTCAACGGGGTCGCCAGCTACGGCAACGACGCGACCACCGCGAAAGGGACCGATGCAGCGCCATTTGAGCAGTCGGTTCAAATCGTAACTTTTGGACATGAAGGTTCTCCTGGGAAAAGGCAGGGCAAGTTTGCAATCTTGTCCTGCGATAGAGCTGGCAAACGGCCGTTTGTGGGCCGAGGTCGTGAGAAAGGGGAAACGGCCGTTTGCATAACATTTGGGGAAATCACTATCTCCAAGATACCCCGACTAGACAAAATAAGCCAGATAAAAAAAGGGCCAACCTGTGAAGGTTGACCCTTTTTGCCTGTAGAAAGCGGATTTAGGTTTACGGCAGCAACACACAGTCAATCACATGAATCACGCCGTTAGAGGCACGCACGTTAGACAAAACTACATGACAGTTATCAGCCATCACCATGCCACCATTGAAGGAAATGTCAACGCTATTCTTGGGGAGCAGCGTTAGCAGCTTGTCGGAGTTTGCAACCTGGTTGATGCTGAGCGAATCATTGATCACGTGATATTTGAGAATATCGGTTAATAAACCTGCGGGGTCGGCCAGCAGCGCGTCAATTGTTCCCGCAGGAAGCTTGGCAAAAGCGGCATCGGTGGGGGCAAAGACGGTGTAGTTACCGGGGCTGGCAAAGGTATCGGCCAAGCCCGCTGCCGACAGAGCGGCGACCAGAGTGGTAAAGTTGCCGTTGGCAATGGCGACTTCAGCAATGCTTTTGGTCGGGTCGCCAAGCTGGGAAAGTGCCAAAGCGTTGACGGGAGGCGGGATTACAGCGTCAATGACGTGGATAACACCGTTAGAGGCGGCAATATCGGTGGCAATGATGGTAGCTTTGGCGCCATCGGGGGTGGTAATAACCGCTTTGCCCCCTTCAACAGCCACTGTGAAGCTTTTGCTGGCAAAAGCTGTGTTAAGCTTACCCTGGCTTAAAACGTCGCTTGCCATGAGTTTGCCGGGAACAACGTGGTAGAGCAGAACGTTGGCTAAGGTGGCTTCGACATCAATTCCGGCTGCGCCTAAGGCGGCAAAGGCAGCATCGGTGGGGGCAAAAACGGTGAAGGGACCAGACCCTTGCAAAGTGCCTTTCAGACCGGCGGCATCAACGGCGGCGGTCAAGCTGTCAAAATCAGGGTTGGAGGCAGCGATGTCGTAGATGGTGGGTGTTTCAGCGGCAGAAACGGCCGTTGTCAAAAACATTGACAAAACTAGGACAAGTAAGACAGTAATCTTTTTCACGATATATCTCTCCTTACAAAATATTTGTTCATTTTGTTGTGTTAGCAAATGACCTCTGCCAACAAGGAGAAATTTATGTTATATCAAGGATTTGTCAATGTTTAACTCATGTTTTGTTAATGTTTTGCGCAATAAATGCGGTTGGGCTTGGCGATTGGCAAAAAATATGGACAAGTTTTTCCAATTGTCCATATTTTTGCCTTTAGGCTGCTAGATAGCGCCAAATGAGTTCTCGGCAGCGCACGGCATCAACGGCCGTTGCCACGGACACTTTGCCATCACTTGCCTCACGCAAATAGGTGGCACCGCGCAGTTGGGGGTTGCACAGTTCGACGGTAACGGCCGTTTGTTGCCAGGTAAACAGCGACGGATCCATCACTGCCGCCACCGCCAGCGCGTCATGCAGCGCACAACCACCCTCCTCCCAGCCCTGCGCCGTCACCCGGTCAATCCAGCCCGGTGCCTGCGCCTTCAGCAGCGTCAGTGCCGGGTTACTATCTGGCAAAGAGGCAAAATCGTCATAGCTAAACATAAGCTGGGTGGTGATGTTTAACCCGATGAGCTGGATCGGCCAGCCCGCGTTTAGAACAGCCTGCGCCGCCTCCGGGTCGCAGCGGGCGTTAAACTCCGGCGTGGGTTCCTCTTGCCCAAAGGAGCCACCCATGCACACGATCTGCCGCACCTTCCCCACAATGTCGGGAGCCAAACGGATGGCTAGAGCCAGGTTGGTGAGGGGGCCAACGGCCAGGATGACGACCTCGCCCGGATTGGCGCGAACGGTGTCAATGATGAGGTTGGCGGCCAGCGGTTCGCCCCCAACGGGCGGCCACGGTGGGGTGTCGCCATAGCCTGCTTCCCATTCGGCAAACCATTCTTTTTGTTCAATTAACCCGCTGGCGGCGCCGCGCCCTAGCGGAATGTCGGTGCGATCCAGCCAAGATAACAGGCGGCGGCTGTTGTTCATGGCGCTTTCGAGGGAGGCGTTGCCGTGAACGGCCGTTACCGCTCCCACCTTCTCCCCCAAAGCCCGCAGCAGAAAAATAATCGCCGCCCCGTCGTCAAGCTCGGCATACGGCGTTCCCAAACCCATGTCAGTATCAAATAAAATAATCATCTTTTTCCTTATAATGATGCCCAGCGCAAAAATACGAGCCTTATGTTTGGAAACAAGTAACAGGTTACAAGTAACAAGTCGCCTTTGCCAACAGCCACCTGCTACTTGCCACTTGCCACTTGCACCTGTTAGCAAGCACGCAATTTGGTGACCAATCCTCTTTTCAACTGTTTGCTTCACGCAGTTTCTCGCCCATAATTGCCCTTATGAACGGAACACAACGCAAATATATTAAACCCGGTTTGCAGGTGCGGATCGTGCTTAAGCAGGATCAGCGCAGCGGCAAACTAACGGACGGTATTGTTAAAGACATTCTCACCAACTCTCCCACCCACCCCCACGGCATCAAGGTGCGGCTGGAAAGCGGGGCTGTGGGGCGGGTGAAGGAGATTGTGGGCGTGTAGGGAGCAGGATGTTGGGTGTGGGGAGTAGGGTGTAGAGCGTTCACACCCCACTCCCCACGCCCAACTCTCCACTATTCTTCCGGCACCAGTGCCAGCACCCGCAGGGGGCTGCCTGACCCATTGACAATCTTCAGCGGGGCGGCAATGAGGATTGCGCCGGTAGCGGGTAGTTGGTCGAGGTTGTTGAGGCTGGCAAGCCCCAGTTTGCCGTTGCCGTGCATGATGTTGTGGCAGGGGAAGGGCGGGTCAAAGCCACCGGCTTGCCCGGCATCGGTTCCCACGGTTTCCACGCCAAAGCCCAGTACGTCCCGCTCCTGCGCCAAAAAGCGCACGCAGTCGGGATGGGGGCCGGGGGAATGGGGGCCGTCGTCCTTGATGTTCAAAAATGCCTCGCGCCCCTGCCGCTTAGACCAATCGGTGCGCATAAGTACCCAGGAGCCGGGCTGGATACGGCCGTGTTCCCCTTCCCACGCCTGCACGTGTTCGCGGGTGAGGAGGAAGTTTTCATGAACGGCCGTTTCCCCACTACAATCAATCACACACGCCGGTCCCACAAACTGCCGCACCGGAATCGTATCCGTCGTGTTGCTGGCAAAATCCTTCCCCGTAATCCAATGCACCGGCGCATCAAAATGCGTCCCCGTATGCTCACCCAGGGTGATGGTGTTCCAATACCACGCCGGCCCCTTGTCGTCATACTTCGAGATGACCTCCATGCTCAATCCCGGCGACTGGGCAAAAATGGGGGGCAACCCAATCACAGGGGTATCGGGGCCAAGCGGCTGGGTCAGGTCAACCACACGAATACGGCCGTTTTTCAACTCCTCCGCCAACAAAGACAACACAGTTACTTTTGACATCGTACCTCTTTCCAGTAATCAGTAATCGGTAATCAGTCCCACCGATTACTGTTTACTGATTACTGTTTACTGATTACTGACATAACGCCGGAAGCGAAACGCATTCTCCGGCAGTTGTAAATCCATGCCAAAATGGTCGGGGCCAACGGCTTCCACCTTCGCCACAATCACGCTCAACGCTTCCCGGTCAAACGCATCCCCAACCGCTTCCATAAATTCAAACGGCGTAGACACAGCCGCCACGTTTTTCACTCCCGCCCCCCGCGCAATCGCCGCCAGGTCGGTAATGCCCTCGGTGGTATGGGAAGCAAAACCGCCTGTGGACAGCAAGCTGCCATTGTCAAAAATGATATGCACCATGTTTTTCGGACGATACCTCGCCAGCGTCGTCAGCGTGCCCAGGTTCATCAGCACCGAGCCGTCGCCGTCCAGCACCACCACCTTTTCATCAGGCCGGTTCATTGCCAGCCCCAGCCCAATGGACGAGGCCAGCCCCATGGCGTGCTGCAAATAGAAAAAGTTTTCCCGATCCCCCAAATCATACAGCTCCTGGGCACAAGCCCCCATGATGGTGACAACCAGCTTGTCGTGCAGCTCGTCGTAAATTGCTTTTAGCGCGTCGGCCCGTCTCATGCCACCCCTCCTTCCATCAGGTCACGGGTGAGCAGCAGCGCCACTGGAGCCGACGAACTGAGCGAGTAGGTGTGGGCTTCCTTGATTTGCCGCCCCACCTGGCGCGGGTCACGGGCATAGTCATAGGGAATGCCCAGTGCCTTTAGCACCGGCTCTGTGACCATGCCGCCCCTGGTATGCCACGGGTATGGCTCGCCCATGTGGCCGCGATAGGCAATGAGCATACACAGCGGCACCGAGTAGAGCTGTGCCAGCGAAACAATGCCGTTGATGGCGGCCAAAAAGCCGTGGTTTTGCATCAGCAGCAGGTTGGGTTTGCCAGCAAAGTAGGCTCCAGCGGCAATGCCGATGGCTTCTTCTTCCTTGGCAACTTCGACCAGGGTCATGGCGGGGTCGTCTTCGGCCATTTGCAGCAAGTAGACGAGCCAGGTTTCGGGCAGGGCGGAAACAAAGCGAATGCCAGCGTCTTTGATGCCTTGATAAACGGCTTTGGAATTTTCTAGCGAAACGGTCATAGGCGGGGGTCTCCTGAAAGAATGGGACGCGGACGAACAGGGACGAACGCGGATAAATCTGTGAAATCTGCGAAATCTTTGACTTTCCTTCGTGCTGCCGCTCGTACAATCTCCTTTGGTTTAGGGGAAAGGATGTTGGGTGTGATGAACGGCCGTTATCATAATTGATCCCCCGCATTCCGTCAAAAGCAGCAGACAAAACTCGCCGCCCGCACAAAATTTGGGACAATTCAGGCCAATGGCAGTTAAATAGGACGCTGATTTACCTGATTAAACTGATCAGGGAAATCAAGTAAATCTGCGTCCTGTTCTTGTTCTTCACGGTGAGCAATTGCCCATGATTGTCTCTCTTTCAATCAAGGAAACCCATTCTCCATGTTTTTGCAAACCTATTGGCAGATGATTCGTTCGTTTGGGCGGGATGCGCGGCTGCTGCTGTTGGGGGTAGCCGTCGTTGGCCTGGCGCTGGATGGCACCATTGCGGTGCTGCTGAATTTGTATTTACTGCGGCTGGGGTATGGGCCGGAGTTTGTGGGGGTGGTCAATTCGGGCGGGCTGCTGGCGTTTGCCCTGTGCAGCCTGCCCGCCGGAATGGCGGGCAGCCGCTGGGGAAGCCGTCGGGCAATGATGACCGGTTACGGCATTGGGGTGGTGGGCGGGGTGGCACTGGCGACGGCCGAACTGCTGCCGGCCGTCGGGCAAGCACCCGTCCTGGTGGGCAGCTACATGGTCATCATGCTGGGGATGTCGCTGGTTTTTGTTAACATGGGGCCGTATTTGATGGCTGTCACCAGCCCCGAACAGCGCAGCCATGCTTTTGCCGTGCAGTCGGCACTGCTGTCGCTGGCGGCGTTTGCGGGCAGCCTGCTGGCCGGGTTTTTGCCGGGCTGGATAGCGGCCTGGCTGGGGGTGTCGCTGGATGCACCCACGGCGTATCGGTACCCATTGCTGGGAGCGGCACTGCTGTTGGGGGCGGGGCTGCTGTTGCTGGGGCAAACGGAGCGGTTGACGCGGCAGCAGCGCAAGGTGGCCGGGGAAATGGTGCAGCCGGGGTTGGGAAAAACGGCCGTTTCTCCCCTCACCCACGCCCTGCTGCTCATCCTGGCCGCCACCGCCCTCATCCGCTTTTTGCAGGTGGCCGGGGTTGGCACCATGTTCACCTTCTTCAACGTTTATTATGACAAGGGGCTGGGCGTACCTACTACCACCATTGGCATTGTTACGGCGCTGGGGCGGCTGCTGGCGGTTCCGGCGGCGCTTTCCACGTCCTTGCTGGCGGGGCGATGGGGAAACGGCCGTTTAATTCTCTTCGCCTCCCTGCTGACCTCCGCCTTTCTGCTGCCGCTGGCACTCGTCCCCAACTGGCTCATCGGCGGCATGGGCTATGTGGGCGCGATGGCGTTTACCTCCATGCGCTTCCCCGCCTTCCTCGTCTACTCGCTGGAACTGGTGCCGGAATCGCGCCGCGCCACGCTCAACGGCGTGAACGAAATGGCGGCCGGGCTGAGCTTTTCGCTGATGGCGCTGGGCGGCGGCTATCTGATTACTTCGTTTGGCTATCGGGAGCTGTTTTTGCTGGGGTCGGCAATAACGGCCGTTGGCACGCTCATTTTCTACCTGTTTCACACGCGCCAGGCGGCGGTTGCCGTGCAGCCAGCGGGGGATTAAATGCTGGTATGGTGGGCAAGAATTTTTGACAGGATTTACAGGATTAACAGGATTTTGCAGGATGTTCAGGCCTAATCCTGCAAAATCCTGTTAATTCTGTCTAAAACTGCTTTGGTTCTGGCTCCCTCCAGCTCTACTTCTGTCGTCGCTCGCGCCAGTCGGCGAGAACGGTGGAGAAGAAAATGAGGGCGATGAGGAAGGCGATAAAGGCTCCGGCGGGGGTTCCGTCAATGGCAAGGACGACGGTGGCGAACAGGGTGAGGAACAGGAGCAGCGCCATCAGGCGCAGGCCGGTGCGGGAAATCGCTTTTTTGGCTTTTGTTTTATCAATTAAAGGTGCCATTTTTACAATACCTCGTCAAATTACCGTTGTAACTGCTTGGTCTACGGCGTTTCCAATACATAGTCGCCATCATAAACAGGGTTGTCTTACAATTTGAATAGCGCAATGGGGCTAATGGGGGGAATTAACGGCCGTTTCTCACGCCCAGCTCATCTTGGGTGGGCGAGGTTTTGTTGATGTGTGTGTTGCAGGGGGTAAACGGCCGTTGATTGACCACAATCAGGTGCCTCGTGCAATGCACTAACAAACCCAACGCCTCAGCTTGACCAACCTGACAGCAGATGCCAACCTGGTTAAAAAGCGTTAGACAGCGTTGTTGAAGCGAAAAGCAGCCCGCCGCCCCCAAGGATGATCGACTTCCGCCTCCAAGAACTGCCCTGAGGTGTACCGATTGATCACCCTGCGCCAAAAGCCAATGGCGCGTAGATGCGTTGGGTGGGTGACAACCTCCCACCCCCCTCTGTGCCGATTAAACCCGTCAATTGCCGCCCGTTCGGCCACCGCGCTGCCCCGATAAGCGTATAGGACAAAGAATTCATGGACAACAAAATCAGCCGGAATTTCCTTTGGCAGCCTTGACCGGCCAGCAATCAAGTTGAACCCAGCGGGGCGACCCTCCACGACGATCAAATAGGGAAAAAGCGCGTTGGGGTCTTGCCACCACGGGTTCAGAGAATCCAAATGTTGCCCCAGGCTCGACACGTTCTCATCGTCGCTAAAAATGCCGTGCCGATTTGGCACAGCCCCAGTAAACGCCGACAAATCGTGCTGATAAAGCGACCACAGATTCTTGATAACCTGCACCCCATCCCCCGTTGATAATTCAAGTCCCACGTTCATCACTTAATCACGCACACATCAAATGCACAAGCCCTTGCCCAACAAATGTACTGTGACGGTGTGCTCCTAACGCCTGCTTCAGCCGCGTTTCGCGTCGGCTGAAGCAGGCGTTAGGCGGCATTGCTCTGATCATCATGAATTACTGTATCTTGGAATGGCGCATACTTCCGTCTACGATTAGTAAATGCAGGTTTTGTTCCTTCTAGAATGTCAATAACATGTTGGTTAACTTCCGGGTTCTCTATTGATCCTGTCAAATAGCTGATCTTGTTTCCATTTTTTTTATCGATTGAGCAACAAATAACTTGTTCTGAATCACAAACTACTGCTAGGTTTGGATTATGTGTAACAATAATTACTTGGCGTCTATTTTTTGCTTGTTTGATAGCATTTACTAAATGTTGATATACAGTTTGATTGTCCAAGTTTTCTTCAGGTTGATCTATGATTAATGGGATGCTGGCTTTGTCAACCAATAAGTAAAAAATCAATAATAATGCACCGCGTTCTCCTGGTGAAAGTTGGCTAAGTTCTTTATCATCTAACTTTAGGATGTAACGTGGACGCAAGTAGTCTAATGAGTATATGAAGTCGTAGAATGCATCCAGTTCCTTTCCTTTTCTCAGTTGAGCTTCCACTCTCGATGGTGTACTAGTCGATTGACGCTTGTCATATTCAAGATGGTCATGTAAGTCGTCAAGAAACGCTTGAACTCCTTCCCAATTATTGAAATCATACCGTTCAATTATCTTTTTTAGAGTTATATGACCTTCTTCGCTTCCATAAAATGAGCCTACCACATTACGAGCCACCCAATCAAAGAAATGCTGTTCAAAACCCTGATCTACTATCGATACATCAAATTGGAGAGCAAAGGTTTCTTTGGATATGTCATTCTTAGTACTAAAATCTTGAACTGGTGTATAAAGCTTTTTGTACACATCGGCTAGTGATTGAATTTTAGAATAAATTTCTCCTACAAGTTTTAGACGCTCCTCACGTGCATTTGCTAGTTTTTTTGGCAACTCTTCAAGTTCAGATATTTGATGTTCAAAATATAATACGGTTCCAACTTTTCCTGCGTCACCAACTAGTGCAAGACGTGTAATCCCCCACGTGCGCAATTCCGTTTGATATGCTTCGTAGAGTCTGCTAGGCTCATCAAGTTTATTCTGAAGTGTGTGTAATTGATCTTGCAAATTCACAAGCTTTACTGATAGGCCGTCATCCAAACTAGAATTGATAAGATTCTCGGCTTTTTGCCTAGAATCTCTGTAGAATGTAGCCTTTTCCTCAATCGGTTTTCTTTCAATACGTAATGTGACAATCGTATCGAATGAAATGCCAAACTCCTCTAAGTTACTTATTAACTGTCGCTTGAATTCTTTATATTGAGATTCAAAATTGTTGAGTTGTTCAAGGATTTTTTCAGCAGATGAGACTTTGATTGCATTTGCCGAAATGTCTTCTCTTGCCTCAGCAATGCTTTCCTCTGTCTTCAAAATGTTAGCTTTAAGGTCATTGAGTTGTTCTGATGCCTGTTTGTTAGCATCTTCCGTGCTAGGTGGTGATACAGTTTCTGGCTTACTCTTTTCGTGTGTAGCTAATTCCGCTTTTTTTTCTTCGAGCTGATTCAATAATTGTTCTCGATAGCCAGATGTTAGGCGTTTTTCGATGTCCGCAATTTGCTGATTCTTTTCCTTGAGTTGGGATTGAAGTATTGCAATTGCATCTTCTATCTCATCCGTCAAATGTTCAAGCAGATCATCCAAAGAATCTTTTCCTAAACGATCTGGTTCTGGAACATGTGAATATATTACTTTACGAAGTTCTCTATTGAATTTGCTATCTTCTCCAGAAGCTACCTCATTACAAATCTCTTCAAATAGTCCCTGAGGTATACATTTGATTTGTTCTGGTGCGTTAAGATTGATGTTGTCATTTAGGTTTTTGGTTTGTGTTATTCCATTAGCCCAATGAATTTCGCCTTCAAAATGAAGCGCAAGATTATTTTTGGGCTGCCTAAAGCGTGTTGGTGATAGGAACGAAAAACTATCCCTGCTGTGAGTATTGCCTAAAAGGCCGATGACCTCAGCTAGAGCACTCTTGCCCGAACCTTTGTTTCCTATAATTGACACAAGATCATGATTTAGATCTATTTTGATGTTGTCAAACCAAATCTCCTCAAGATTTGAATTGGCTGTCTGTTTCACAGAAATTGATTGAATATAACGGGTACGATTTTTGGCGACAGAAATACGCTTGGGAGGTTTTTCGCCAATATAAATTCGATCAATGGGTTCAACTATAGCTTGTCGCAATCCCCAAAAATTAGGGTCTGCCCGAAACCAGCAGTTTTCTTTAAGTAAATAATCTGTAATGCGATGATTATCAGAACAAATGATCAATGGTAGATAATCATTTATTGATGGGAAAACAATGCTTTCATAGTCTTTTGTGTCATCAACTTTGCCAATCTCTAGGATGTCGACTACATTTTTCGTTAACAAATCCTTCTTAATCGTTTGTTGAAAGAGGTTTTTGTTTGAAATTTCTTCAATAGAGTTTGATTTCTTGCCTGCATGTATTGAGACTAAGCCCCCATATTTGTGTATGGATTTTGCAGCCTTCCATATGCTTACCCATACTCTATCGTGGCCCCCTTTCTTTTGAATATCTTCAGCGGTCAAGTTTAGCTCATTGCGAAGCTTGTCCCAGATATAAGTCAAATTGCAATTTTCAGGGAATATTCCGATGTAGTGTACTGTGTCACTGCCGCCCAACTCAGAACGTAATTCAATTCCTGGAAGAACTGTAATTTTGCCGCTACCCAATTGCTGTAGTCTGGTAATTCGCTCTACATCAATAGTGTGGTGATCTGTAATCGCTACCAAACGAATACCAGCACCTACCAACTTCTTGATAATTTGTTCATCAGTGATTGATTTATCTTCGTAGTCGAATGAAGAGGGAGTATGTAAATGTAAGTCCCACTTTCTCCAAACAGAACCTTTTTCTAGCCGCATTATTACTCCTGTGTCCGCCGTTCAGTTGCTTAAGCTGCGTGCTTGTTTCCTTTGGCGCGTCAGCTTTAAGCCTTTGTTAGGGCGGCGTTGTGGTTTGTAGAATGGTCTTAGATTACCAAAAATTTTGGTGGTTGGTACAATGAAACTTTACATAATCTACCTTAAACCTACGTTTTTCTTGCTATACGGCACGTTTTGCAGCATAAACTCGTTATTTTCAACAAAAACATGCAGAAGTTGCGACATAGGCTTGAATTTGGCAGGTTTATGCAGCGACTGTGCCTGATAAGCCTGTGCTGAAAAAGAAAAACAAGTGTGAGCAGTATATAGGAGTTTGTCGCCTCTTTCAATAAGACCAACGTGGTAAACTCCACCCTTCCCATACCTGACAGCAGGTGTCATGTATGTCGCCTATTCTTAAAGGAAGATGTGGCAGATAACAGGTGACAGGTGGCAAGTTGAGTTGCCACCTGTCACCCGCTACCTGCACCGGAGGCTAAAATGACACAATTTGAGCTAGTGGCAGAGTATGAACCGCTGGGCGACCAGCCGCAGGCGATTGCGGAACTGGTGGCGGGGGTGAACGGCGGGGAGCGGCGGCAGGTGCTGCTGGGGGCGACGGGGACGGGTAAAACGTTTACGATGGCGAACGTGATTGCCCAGACGCAGCGGCCAACGCTGGTGCTGGTGCACAACAAAACGCTGGCGGCGCAGCTTTACGCCGAGTTCAAGCGGTTTTTCCCCCACAACGCCGTCGCCTACTACGTTAGCTATTACGATTATTACCAGCCGGAAGCGTATGTGCCGCGCACCGACACTTATATTGAAAAGACGACCGACATCAACGAGGAGATTGAGCGGATGCGCCATGTGGCGACGAATGCGCTGGCGACGCGGCGGGATGTGGTTGTGGTTGCCAGCGTCAGTGCCATCTATTCATTGGGCGATCCGGAGCGGTATGGGCAGGCGTTTGTGCAGTTTGTGGTGGGGGAGGGGAAGCAGCGCAACCGGGTGTTGCGGCGGCTGGTGGATATTTACTATGAGCGCAATGAGCTGGATTTGAAGCATGGGACGTTTCGGGTGCGGGGGGATGTGCTGGAGGTGCGGCCGCCGCATGGGGATGACGTGTACCGGGTAGAGTTTTGGGGGGATGTGGTGGAGCGGATTAGTGAGCTGGATGCGTTGACGGGGGAGGTGAAGCGGGAGCTGGACGAGCTGACGATTCGCACGGCGCGTCATTTTGTGCTGCCGCAGGAGGAGATGGAGGCATCGGTGGCGCGGATTGAGGGGGAGCTGGCGGAACGGCTAGCGGAGCTGCGGGGGGAGAATCGGCTGCTAGAGGCGCAGCGGTTGGAACAGCGGACGCGGTATGATATTGAGATGCTGCGGGAGCTGGGGTATTGCAGCGGCGGCGAAAATTATGCGCGCCACTTTTATGACAAGCCGGCCGGTGTGCCACCCTGGACGCTGCTCGATTACTTTCCCGATGACTTTTTGACGATTGTGGATGAAAGCCACATGACGCTGCCGCAAATTCGGGCGATGTTTCGCGGGGACAGACAGCGCAAGGAGACGCTGGTGGAACACGGTTTTCGGCTGCCGAGTGCGCTGGATAATCGGCCGTTGACGTTTGCGGAGTGGGAGGAGCGGGTGGGGCAGGCGGTGTTTGTGTCGGCGACGCCGGGGGGGTATGAAACGGCCGTTTCCAGCCACATCGCCGAGCAAATCATCCGTCCCACCGGGCTGCTGGACCCCGAACTGGTGGTGCGGCCAACGGCGGGGCAAATTGACGACCTGCTGTTTGAACTGCGGCAGCGGGTGGCGCGGGGAGAGCGAGCCTTGGTGACAACGTTGACCAAGCGGATGGCCGAGCAGTTGGCCGACTATCTGGCGGAAATGGGGCTGAAGGTGCAATATTTGCACAGTGAGATTGACACCTTTGAGCGGGTGGAAATTTTGCACGACCTGCGGTCGGGGGTGTATGATGCGGTGGTGGGGATTAACCTGCTGCGTGAAGGGCTGGATTTGCCGGAGGTATCGCTGGTGGCGATTCTGGACGCGGACAAGGAAGGGTTTTTGCGCTCCGACACGGCGCTGATTCAGACGATTGGGCGGGCGGCGCGGCACGTGGCGGGGCGGGTGGTGATGTATGCCGACCGGGTGACGGATTCGATGCAGCGGGCGATTGACGAGACGAACCGGCGGCGGGCGAAGCAGGTGGCGTATAACGAGGCGCATGGCATTGTGCCGCAGTCGGTGCGGAAGGGGGTGGGGGAGCGGCTGCGGGAATGGTCGGTGGAGAAGGATGGGGAGGGATTAACGGCCGTTTCCGAACCCAAACCCATCTACGAAACCAGTGACCTGCACCTGGAAATTGAGGAACTGGAAGCGGCGATGCTGGCAGCGGCGCAAAAGCTGGAGTTTGAGAAGGCGGCGCAGTTGCGGGATAGACTGGCGGCTTTGCGGGAGCGGGTGATCTTGGTTTAGGTATGAGAAGTTTGTACGTTGCTAGAGATTAGAGATTGGGGATTGGAGACTGGGGGAATCTCCAATCTCCAACCTCGGCTTCGTCAGAAAATAGCAAGGGGATGATGGATGAGTGAGACGGTGTTGTTTAAAGAGCATTTGAATGTGGCGTTGGCGGAGAAGTGGCGGGGGAATAACGGCCGTTTATCCCCCTTTCAACCACATCCACTTTGTGACCCAAATTGAGAATTGCTGCTTGAATTAGCTCATACGTTGACCGCCCTCCCCCAACCTTGTTACAATGACCCTCTCCTTCAATCAGGTGCTTTATGATGCAACAAAAAGATGTGTTAAAAACCTTAGCCAATTTTCAACAAACAAAGGGAACTGAATATCAAATTCGTCGTATCGGTATCTTCGGTTCGGCGGCGCGTAACCAACTTGTAGACACAAGCGACGTTGATATTGTTGTTGAGTTGCTAGAGCCTGATCTGCTGGCTTTGGTTGGCATTAAGCAAGATTTGGAGCGTTGTTGCAGCGGTCGGTGGATATTGTCCGTTACCGCGAGCAAATGAATGCGTTTCTGAAACAAAGAATTGAGGAAGAAGCTGTTTATGTCTATTGAATTAGAGCAAGATGCGATTGTTGACATCAAGGAAAGGCAGATACGCTATTTTGGCGGGGCTGGGAAAATGCTGTTGCCAAGCCGAGCAACCATTGTTGCTCTGTTGCAGCAGATCCCTGAGCAGAAATTGATAACGACTGATATGGTACGGCGAAGGTTGGCAAACCAGTTTAATGTGCAAGGAACTTGCCCTGTAACCACCAAGAAAGCGTTGCAAGCCATTGCAGCAGATAATCGAGAAGCGGTGGCGTACTGGCGGGTTATCAAGCAAAACGGGGAATTGACGGGGTACTGTCCCGGTGGGCAGGCACAACATGCTGTACTTTTGCAGCAAGAGGGAATTACTGTTGAGCCAAAGGGCAAAGGATTGCGAGTGGTGCAGTTTCGGGACAGATTAGTTGGATGATAAACGGCCGTTAGGCGAATTCCAAGAAATCAACAGGAAGAAAAATAACCGTTTTTCGGAATTCGCTAGGCATTTTTAGTTTAGAAAAGGCTGTATATTTTCCCGAAAATGCCTTAATTCCCCCTCTCCCCCAAACCCGATACAATACCCTCCAAAAAATTGGAGGCTCCCATGTCCTTAACCTATTCCCACTATTTGCAGGTTGATGAACTGCTCACCCTGCAAAAGCCCCGCTCCGATGGCCCCGAGCATGACGAAATGCTCTTTATCATCATTCATCAGGTGTATGAACTGTGGTTCAAGCAGGTGCTGCACGAACTCGACTACCTGCAAACCAAGCTGCGCGACAACGACACCCCCCGCGTGCTGCACACGCTGCGCCGCGTTCTCACCATTTTCAAGACGCTGGTGGGTCAAATTGACATATTGGAAACGATGACCCCGCTGGAATTCCTCTCCTTCCGCGACCGCTTGGAATCAGGCAGCGGCTTCCAGTCCTATCAATTCCGTGAGCTAGAATTTATGCTGGGGCACAAACGCGCCAACATCCTCAACATTCACCCGGAAGGGTCGGTGGCGCGGCAAAACTTGGAAAAACGGTACCACGCCCCTACGCTGTGGGATGCGTTTTTGGCCTATCTCCACGCCAACGGCTATGAGATTCCGGCCGAACTGTTGACGCGGGATGTGGTGGCTTCGATTGAGCCATCAACGGCCGTTCAATCCACCCTCCTCCACCTTTACCAAAACAACGACTGGGTCGTGCGCGTCTGCGAGCGGCTGGTTGACCTCGACGAAGGGATTCAGGAATGGCGCTACCGCCACGTCAAAATGGTCGAGCGCACCATTGGCAACAAACAGGGAACCGGCGGCTCCCCAGGGGTCAAATATTTGCAGTCCACCTTGCTCAAACCCCTCTTCCCCGATTTGTGGGCCATCCGCACCGAACTGTAATGATTGTAGAGACGCAACATCTTGCGTCTGCCCGGTAGAGACGCAAAATTTTGCGTCTCTACTGTCGTTTCTTCCCCACCACCAACTGCCGCAGCCGCTCCCACAGCGACTCCCGCGCCCCCTGCCACCACAGCGTTGGCTTCATCCGCTCCCCATACCCCATCCGCACATCCAGCCACAGCAGCAGACCCCGCAGCCGCGTCCCCGCCAAATCCCGCGCCAGCCGCACGTACCATTTGGTGTAATCCTTGTTGTAGGGGCAAACGCGAATGCAGATTGAGCAGTCGCTGTTTTGCGCCGCCCAGTAGCCAAAACATTTCTCCCCGTCCACCGACCACTTCACCACCCCTTTTAGGTTCGACTGGTTGTGCTGCTCGGCCGATGGCTCCCCCGGTGAAATCGCCTTCACGGGGCAACTGTCGGCGCAACGGCGGCACACAGCGCAAAACTCCTTCACGCCAAAGCGAAGCGGGGCATCGTGATCGAGCGGCATGTCGGTAAAAATTTTGCCCAGCCGCACGCGGGGACCAAACGCCTTCGTAATCAGCAGCCCGTTGCGCCCATACTCCCCCAGCCCGGCCTTGATCGCCAGCGGAATTGCCAGGGCGGTGTCGTTCATGCTGGCAACGGCGTTGTAGCCCAAATTGCGGATAAACTGGGCAATGGACAGCACCACCAGTGCGTCGTGGGAGTAGCCCAGCCCGGTGGCCGCCCCGCTCAGGGCCGATGGCACGGTGCGAATGAGGTCATAATCCATTGCCTGCGCGGTGACGATGACGTTGTTCAGCCCGGCGGGAATCTCCTGCGGCTTTTCCCGTTTGCTCATGTCGCTAAATTTGTTGACATACATCCACCGCTCGTCATAGCCGGTGATGCCCACCAAGTCGGCGCCAAACCCCCGCGCCACCCGCTTAATTTCGGCCGTTGCCTCGGCCACCGTCCCCAAATCAATCTTGTTTGGAGCCACGTCGCGGTAGAGCGTAAACTCATCGCTAAACCCCTCGCGCCGGTCTTCCCCCTCTTTTAGCTCGGTGAAAATATCGCTGACGTGCCACGCGGCGTTTCGCAGGGCAAAATCTTTTTGCGTAAAGCCATCGGCCTTGCGCCACGTTTTCAGTGGTTCGCGGTAGGTGGCGTAAAAAAGCATCGCCTTCTCGCTGCGAATGCGCTCGTCCCACCAGGAGCGGCGAAACACGTCGTCCTTTTGGTTAAACCGCTCAAAGTCGTCGAGAATTTCAAACCCCGCTGCCCGGTCGCTTTGCGGCTGGGTCAGGGGGCCAGTGGCAATGAGGATGCTGTCTGTTTGCGCCTGCATCGTGTCTCTCCAAAGAATGTTTTTGACGGGATTAACTGGATTTGTCAGGATTGACATGAAAATCCTGTTGAATCCTGTTAATCCTGTCAAAATTTCCTAAACTCCCCACCAACGGCCGTAAATTTCTGCCAACTTCGCCAACTCCCCAATCTCCACCCACTCCACCGCGCCGTGGGCCTGGTCAATGGAGCCGGGGCCAAAAACGACGATCTCGTCGGCCAGGTTGGGTTGGTACATGAGGGCGTTGGTGCCATAGGGAACGACGTCGGGGGCGTTGCCCGACCAGGCGGCAAGCTGCTGAATCCAGGGGGAGTCGGCCGGCTGGTAGTAGGCTGGCACGCCCAGCGGCGCGTCCATGGTCACGGGCAGGGGGCAGGCATCGCGCACCAGTTTTTCCAGGTCGGCCTGAATTTGCCCCACCTCTTCGCCGGGGACGTTGCGGCGGCTGACGGAGACGGTGCAGCTATCGGGGACGATGTTCATGCCGTTGCCGCCGGTGATAAGAACGGCCGTTATCGTCGCCGCCCCCAATTCCGTACTGGCCGGAACCGCCTGCAGCCGCTCATTCTCCCTGGCAATCGCCAGCACGATCTCGGCCGCGCCCGTAATGGCATTGAGCCCCATATGGGGCTGCGAACTGTGCGCCGCCTTCCCCTGCACCGTAAAATGAAAGCCGCTAAACCCCTTGTGGCCGTACACCGGCACGCACAGCGTCGGCTCCGCCACTACAAGCTGGTCAATGTGCAGCCCCTGCCGCCGAATCCAGCCGTCCAGCGCCACCGCCCCCTGCGCGTGGTGTTCTTCGTCCACATTGACGCACAGCAGCACGTTGGCTTCGGGGGTCACGCCGCCGCTGTGCATCTGCTCCAGCAGCGCCATTGCCACCCCTAGGCTGGCCTTGGTGTCCACCGCGCCGCGCCCGTAAACACGGCCGTTTTCAATGCGGCCGTCAAACGGCGGGTCGGTCATCTGCTCCACCCCCACCGTGTCCACATGCACATCAATCGCCACCCAGCGGTCTGACGTGCCGTGCCAGATGGCGTAGAGGTTGGGGCGATCCGGGTACACGTCTTCAATGGCAACCTCACCGCCAAATTCGCGCAGCTTTTGCGAAACGGCCGTTATCAACGCTTTCTCCCCCACCACCCCCGCCCGTGGCCCACTGTGTGCCGGGTTCACGCTGGGAATCTGCACCAACCAACTCACCCACTCTGCCAATTTTGTGCTGTCAATTGTTAACATAAATCGAGATTAGAGATTGGAGACTGGAGATTGTAAACCTTCACCAATCTCCAATCTCCAATCCCCAATTACTTATTGCCACTCATCCCAAAACATCACCTTCTCCAGCGGCAGCCGCTTGGCAGGCTGGAAGGTGTCGCCAGTGAAATACGCGATAGGCAGCAGTGCCGCCTGCGTCACCCCATCGGGAATGCCCAGCAGGGCAGCGATTTCGTCGGCGTAGCGCAAATGGAGCGTTGTCCACGATGACCCAATGCCCCGCGCCCGCAAGGCCAGCATCAGCGACCAAGCGGCCGGCAAAATGGAGCCATACAGCCCGGCCTGATCCATCTGGCTGGCACTCTCCACCCGCCCGTAAATGCAGGGAATCACCATCAGTGGCACCTGCGTCATAATGTCGGCCAAATATTGCGCCGAATCCACCACCCGCCGCGTTTGCTCTCCATACGCCCCTTGCAGTCGCTGCATTCCCGGCTCCCGTTCAGCGCGGTAAATGGCAAACGACTGGGCATACAGCTCCCCAATCCGCTGCCGCTTGACCGCATCCGCCACTATCACAAACCGCCACCCCTGCACATTGCCCCCCGTCGGGGCCTGCAGCGCAATTTGCAAACATTCCTCAACCACGCCACGCGCCACCGGCCGCGCCAAATCCAGCCGCTTCCGCACCGACCGCGTGGTGTTCAACACATAATCTACTGATGCCAAATCAAAGTTCATCTTTATTCCTTCAAATGGGGTCTTCAGGATTTTGTGGGGTTTTGGGTGTATTACGTATTGCGTATACAAGCCAGTTTATACAATACGCAATGCCCATTTAGAAGTTCAACTTCTCGGAAGAAGTTGAACTTCTTTCGTCATTTATCCTTAATCAATGCCAATAGAAAACATGCTTTCCAGATCGTGGCGGGAGAAAACGCGGAAGGTGATGAGGGTTTCGGAGTCGAGGATACCTTCGATTTGCAGCATCTTTTCGGTGACAACGTCGGCCAGGGCTTCGTTGTCTGGCACGCGGATGATGCAAACGAGGTCGTAACGGCCGGCGACGGAGTAGACTTCGGATACGCCGGGTATGTCGGCCAGGGCTTGACCAACGTCGTTGATTGCACTGCGGGAAACTTTCATGAGAACAAGTGCGGAAACCATCTCTTCTCTCCTGTGAGGATGGGACGCAGATTTACCTGATCTCTCGGATCAGTCAAATCAGGTAAATCTGCGTCCTGTTTTTATTCTTCGTGGTGGGCAATTGCCCATGGTGTCTCTTCTAAAAATGGAACACGGACGAACGCGGATGGACACGGATGAAGTGGTGTGCCGCTGTTCATGGTGTCGCCTTTGTATGACAAGACAAGGCTATTATGCCTCAATGCAGGCATATCTTCCAATGCAAGCGGCCTGGTTTTGGAAAACCAGAGGGAGATTGGGAGATTACACAGCGTGAATCGCTCAATCTCTTAATCCCCCAATCTCTTCTTTTGTCCGATGAGGCGAAGAGCGAGGATTGGAATCCTCGGCTACATCAGGCTTCCTGTTCCAATTCTTCAAGCCGCTGGCAGATGACACTGCCCCAGAGCAAGGCACGCTGGTATTCGGCATTGTGGTTGTGGCTGCCGTCTGGCATCATGCGGCGCAGCAGGGTGGCGCGAAAAACGGCGTTGAGGAGCAAGCCCCACAAATATTGTTCCATGTCGTCTACGCCGGTGACGGTGTGGGCAAGCTGGCGCAGGTGGCGGATGACAAGCCAGGTTTTTCGCGCTGCCACGGAAGCGGTGTCGTCCAGGGCTGGCAGTTGTTCGCTGAGAGCCGCCGGCCGTGTCAGGTTGAGAAAGAGCTTGTACAGTTCAAGAGGTTTGGGGGTGTCAACGGCCGTTAATCGCACCAGCATATCCGTCTCCAGCTCAATAAAATCCTGGTAAACCGGTCCCCAGCCCGTTCGCTCGTAGTCAATGACGCAAATACGGCCGTTTATATCCACCATCATATTGTCAGCATGGAGGTCGCCGTGGGTAACGGCAATGGGCAGGGTGCGGCGCGGCTCATGCGCCAGGCGGTCATGGACCCACCGCAGCGGGTTGGGCATGAGGGCGGCGGGCGAAAGGAGGATTAACGGCCGTTCTTCCTCAACATACCGCCCCAGCCGTTCCTGCAAATCATGCCCCCACACCGTGCCATACGTCTCCGCCAGCCGCGCCTCAATGCACTTCGGCTGCGCATAATGCACCGACCACGTTTGCTCAAAAAACGCCTGCAAAGCCTGCAAAATAACATCCAGCGACGACGCCTCGACAAAAAAGCGGCTAAACGGCCGTACCCCCACAAGCTGCACATCCAGCAGCTCATAACACACCGCCCCCAAATTCCACAGCAGCTTGTGATCCACCAGCCGCGCATAATGATTCCCCTTCAAACGACCCCGGATAAAGGTGCCACACTTTTCCACCTCTCCCCGAATGCGTTCCGCCCGCGCCACCTTCACAAAAACCGGCTGCAAATCATCTTGCCAAACTTTTAGCACCAGCCCCCGCAAACGCGGTGCTTGCTGCGTCAACGGCTCCCCCGTTACCAGCGGCTCCACCTGTAGCTGCCGCACCTTTGGAAACAGCCGCCTCAGCACCTCCTCCACCTCTTGCAGCGACCATTGCCCATCGTCGGCAAATGACCCTGTTTGCTTTAAATGACTAGGGGTAGTCGTCCAGACAACATTCACCGTATCCGGCACCAGGCAATAACGCGCCATCACTTTTTGCACCACATCGCGCAGTTGCTGCGGCTTTTCCTGCTTGCCCACAAAACCGGCCGCCCCGCGTTCCGTTATCGCCTCAGTAGCAATAGCCGGGGTACCAAACGCACTAACCATGATCGACAACGTGGGCAGCAACTGCTGCACCAGCCCCAACCCACTTTTGTCATACCCATAATCATCCAACAAACACATATCTACCAGCGCCACATGGCATTGGTACTGCTGCGCCTGCCGCAGCGCATCATCAAGCAACGCCTGCCCCACCCCCTGCGCCACATACACTTCATACCCCCAGCGGCGCAAATTACGCTCGTGTGCCTGTCGCCATTCCGCGTGATCATCCACCACCAACACACGCGGCACCAGCCGCGTCGCCGTTATCCCTCTTTCCTGCATCATCTCACAATTCCCCTGTAAATAGAGATTAAGGAATGGAAATTAAATAACTGTCCATTTAGAAGTTCAACTTCTTCTGAGAAGTTGAACTTCTTGCGCCACTTATTTAATCTTCGTTCCTAAGTCTCCCAGTCTCTCAGTCTCTCAATCTCCTAATTGACCTTTCCGTGCGGGCACAGCCGCGCTGCCCGTTGTTGCCTCATCATTAATGGGAAGCCCTATGGTAAAGGTGGCTCCCGTCCCTGGCTCAGATGGCAGCAGCCGCAGGTCGCCCTGCATGTTTTCAATCAGGGAACGGGCAAACAGCAGCCCGTACCCGCGTCGTGCCCCCTCTTTGGTGGAGCGCGGTTCCTGCAAGACGGTCTGGCGCACGGCTTCGGCAATGCCGGGGCCGTTATCGCGCACCTGCACTTCCACCCAGTTGCCGTTGTGGTGCGTAAAGATGGTCAATAACGGCCGTTTTTCCCCCCTCAACACCATCTTATCCTCAAACAACGCATCCAGCGCATTATGCACCAAATGATTCACCACCCGGCGCAGCGCCCCGCTAAACCAGCGCAGCCGCACCCCGCCACACCCCAATTCAAAGCAAACCTCCACCGGCACATTCCGCTTATGCACCAATTCCAGCACCCACTGGCGCAGCACCTCATCCAGCAAATACGGTTCCTCCTCAGCCCGCCACGCCTGCGTCCCACTCATCGCCATCGTCGTCACCAGCCGCTCCGCCCCCGCCTCAATCTCCTCCGCCCACTGCCGCACCTGCGCCGCATCCGCCGCATCCTCCATAATCCAGTGGGCCCGATAGCGCATCAGCCCCACTTCGCTGTTAATCTCATGCGCCAACTCGCTGGCCCACGCCATCGCCCCCGCCACCGTCTGCTGAAACTGAAGCTGGCGACTGCGCTGCACCCGCTCCAGCGCCAGGCTAATCTGATGCCCAATCCCGCGCAGCGTCGCCACATCCCCTTCGGTAAAGCCATCTAACTGGGCGCATTCCAGCGAAAACACCCCCAGCAGCCGCCCCGCATCCATCAGCGTCAGGCAAAGCTGCGACCGCGTTTCAGCCATCACCGGCACATAGGCCACATAGTCAGCCACATTCCGCGCCAGCAGTTCCTGCACCTGGTGGCTAATCAGCGACATGCGGGCAGCTTCGCTAACCAGCGTCGGCTCCGCCAAAGGCACCTGGCGCAGATGGGCAAAATGCGACCGGTGCAGCGGGTAAAAGCGCAGCGAGGCGGTTGTCATTTCCAGGCGTCGCTCCTTCTCATCATAAAGCAGCACATACGGCTTAAAATGGGGAAAACGCAAGTCCAGACGAACCAGGATGGCCTCCAGCACCGTTTCAATCTCCAGCGCGGTTCCCACAATTTCGCCAATCTCGCCAATAACAGCCAGCCGCTCTTTTTCCCGCAATGCCTCCTCCAGGTGGGCGGCATCGCGTACCGAAGCGGTAACAACTTGTGCCAGCAGGGCAAACAAATATTTTTCCTGCCGGGTAAACTGGTGGGGCGTGCGGTAATTGAGGAACATCGCCCCCACCAGGTCGTCGTTAAAGCGCAGGGGAAAAGCGGCCGTTGAGCGCACCCGTTCACGCTGGGCAAAGCCGGTGTGCAAACGCGGCTCACTGACAACCGACTCGGCCCAAATCGGGCCATCCGACTGCATCACGTCCCAAACTGCGTTGTCCTTGTCATACAGCTTGTCTACAACGGCCGCTTCATCCCGCAGCCCAAAGTTTGGCCCCAAAATTAGCTCCTCGCTACGCGGCAGCCGGTACCAAATGGTGAGGCAGGAGAGTTCAGGGAACGTTTCGCGCAGCACCGTTACAATGGAGGCCAGGGTTTCCTGCAAGCCCGTTGGCTCGGTAACGGCACTCATGGCACGCAGCACATTGTGCAGTTGCTCCTGCCGCTGCACGTTGCTTAAGGCCAGCCCTGCCACATGCGCCAGCCGCTCCCCGGCCGCTTTTTCCGCCTCGCCAAAAGCAGCCACAATATCGGATTCGATGTTGAGTACGCCAATAACCATATCACCCGCCTTGATTGGTATATCGAGTTCGGCGCGGGTTTTGGCGATGGGCGAACCAGCCACGTAGTGATAACACCACGGCTCCTCGGTAACATCGGGTATCAGCAGCGTTTTGCCGGTTTGAAAGACGTGGCCGACCAGACCGGGGTTGCCATTGACAATGTGGTTTTCGGTCAGGATGTTGCCGTGGTGCAAAATGAATTGGTACCACATGGGGCGCGGGGTATGCTGGTAGTTGCTACCCGTTTGCCATTGGTGCAAAAAGAGGTTGATCCGCGTTTGTGGCTGGTGCAGCAGGAGGGCGGTTGCCCCCAGCAGGGCGCGAATGACTTTTGTTTCGGTCAGATCCGGCACCAGGGCTTCTTGTAAGACGTTGCTAAGGATGGATAGCTCGTGCGCCTGGACTTCGGTGGCGGTTCGCGCCTGGTGCAAATCGTCGCGCACGGATTGGGCGGCACGGGTGGTTTGGATGGCAACGGCCGTTAAACTGGCAAAAAGCTGCACCTCCTTGGTCTGCGTGGCACCAAAGTGGTGCGGCCGCCGATACAAAAAGTACAACGCCCCCAGCAAGCGACCGCTGCTCAATTCATGAATCGGGGTGGCGATCAGCCCGCGCAGCCCCAGTTCCGTCAGATGCGGATGTTCGGCCAAAGGCCGACCGCCATACGATTGTTGATGGGTTTGAATGTCCTCGACTGGCAGCAGGCCAGAGCGCAGCACGTGTTCGGTTAACCCGTTTTGGCGCGGTGGCTTCATGACAAACGGCCGTTTTTCCCCATCCACACACACCGAATTGTCCAGGTCAAAGAGAAACGGCCGTTCCTCAGACAGCAGCGGGTTGATCACCACAAAATCCGCCCCCGAAATCGCCTGCGCCGCCGTGGCAATCTCCAGCAGCGTCTCGTACAGCGAAAACCGCGCCGCCTGCGCCATCACCGAATGCCCCACACTCAACAGCGCATCCCGCGTTTGCCGCTCCCGCAAATATTGCAGCGTCAACATCGCCTGCGTCAACAGCGGCTGCAAATAAGCCAGCGACCTTAGACGCAGCGGCTTGCCATTATGGATATTGTCCACGGCAACCACCCCCACCACCTCTCCACCCCGGCGCAGCGGCTCCAGGGCATAATCCGCCACCCCAAACTCGCTCACAAACGCGGCCGGCAAACAGTCCGCCACCTGGTCACGCCTCACCAGCACCCCCTGCTGCCTTGTCACAACCTCATGCAACGCCCCACTTTCGGCCGGCCACGGCAACGAGAAGCGTGCCACCTTGGCTTGCAGCGGCAGTTCGGGCAGATTATCCGCCCGCAGCCGCCGCAAATAATCATCAAACGTCACCCCCTCCGCCACATCACGCTCCCAATCAGCACGCGCCCGCGCCGCATCCAGATGCCCCAGCCCCCATGTTCCCTGCAAACGGCGGCTACGCGGCTCCAGCATAAACACCATCGCCCGGTTAAACCGCAGACCATAGCTCGCCGTCACCGCCGTTAACATGGCGTGCCACAGCCATTGCTCATTTTCCTCCGCCAGCGTCATAATCTCCTGGCTCACCCGCTGCAAAATCGCTAACTGCTCCTTGTCCAGCCGCTCCCGTTCCCGCACCTGCGCCGACTGAATAGCCCCGGCAATCAGGTCAGACACCTGGTTTAGCAGCAGCCAATCATCCCGGTCATATGCCCCCGCTTCGTCATGGCTTTCCACTACCACGGCTCCAATCGCCCGTTCGTCCATACGCAGCACCGACCCCATCCACGATTTTGCCGCCGGCTGTAGCAGCGTCAGGTCATGTTCCCGGCAATACGCTGCCGGCCCCATGGGCAGCACCAGTCCCTTGCTGCGCCTGATGATATGACCAATCAAACCATGATGATTGATCACCCGCTCTTCCAACACCGTTGTCTGCTCTTGCACCTCCAGCCGCGTTTCCAGCAGCCCACTTTCCGGGTCAATCAACACCACCATAAAATTGCCCACATCCATTAACCGCCCTACCTGTTCCCGCACCGCTTGCAGCAGCCTGGACAAATCATCCAGGGCAGACCGCTCCACTACTTTTTTGCCAATCTGGAACAAGATGTTCATTTCGGCTCGTTTGCGCTGCTCAGTTTGGTAAAGCTCGGCACGTTCCAGCGCGGCGGCAGCGTGCCGTCCCAGCATGGAGAGCATCTGCACATGGTCGGGGTCAAGTTTGATGATTTTGGAGACGTTATCCAGAACCAGCATTCCCATACAGCGGTCGTCGCCTGTGCGCAGGGGGACGCATATCCAGGGGCCGTTGGGGGGGGGAAATAACGGCCGTTCTACCACCCGATCCAAATACCACGGCCCCAGTTCCAACCCCATAAACATTTGCGGCTCGCTGGACGCCACCACCCGCTGGGCATAAACTGATTCAGCCAGTGGTAAATCTATGGGATGGTCAAACTGGCTAACGCCGCCAAACTGCAAGCTCCGCAAGTGGGTGTTGGCAGGGCAAAGTCGCCACACCCGCACCCGTTCATAGCCAAGCTGCACCCCCCCGGCCACCAAATGCCGGGCAATTTCGTCGGCAAGCAGAGATTGCTGAATTTCCTGTGAAATCCCGTTCAAAATCCGCAGCCAGTCGCGCTCATAGCGCATCCGCTGGTGTTCCACCACAGTTCGCAAAATCCAGATGAGTTCTTCGGTGTCAAACGGTTTGGTTAAGAAGCGGTAGGCGCCGGCCTGAATGGCGCGTAGCCCGCTCTCTAAATCGTTCAGACCGGTAAAAATAATGGCGTCAGCCTGCGGGTTTAGCCCACCAAGCTGCTCCATGACGGCAATGCCGTCTGGGCCTGGTCCCAACCGCTGGTCTATGAGAAAAATGTGGAAGGGTTCGTCACTGTTTTGCACCTGGGCAACGGCCGTTTCTGCGGTCTCCACATACACAATTTCGCAGGGAAACGGCCGTTTGCGTCGCAACCGATCCCGCAAAGTCTGCCCAAACAAAGGGTCATCATCCAAAATCAAAATCCGTACCATGATCTACCTGTCCCGAACACAGGACTCAGATTTACCTGATCAGGAAAATCTAAGTCCCATTCTCGCTTCAAATCGTTAGCGGCAGCTCCAGGGCAAATGTTGAACCCCAGAGAACGTAGCTTTCAGCCACATAAACCCGCCCGCCCATGGCCGCCGCCAGGCTGCGCGTAATATATAGCCCCAACCCACTGCCATCCTCGCGCCCCCGCGTAAACCCCAGCTCAAAAATCCGATCCCACAGCCCTCGGTGAATGCCGGGGCCATCATCCTCCACAAAAATGGCAATTACCTGCTGCCCCTGTCGCTCCTTCATTTGCAGCCACACCTGCACCTGCCCACCCAACCCTGGCCGCGCCGAAGCAATTTGCTGAATGGCATTAAGCAGCAAATTGAGCAGCACCTGCTGCACCTGCGCCACCTGCGCCCGCGTAAACAGAAGCTGCGGCGATGGCTTTACCTGCAAAACCACGTGCGCCCGGTCGGCCGTATCGCGCACCATTTCCACCGCCTCTGCCACCAGATCATCCAGCCGCAACAGTTGCGACTGCCCCCGGATGGTAATGTAGCTAAACAGCCGCGCCGTTTTGACCAGGTTCCGCACCCCCTGCGACAAATTCGTCAGCCGTTCCCCCGCCTGCACCAGCTCTTGCCCGGCTTCGGGTTGTCCCAGAGCCGCCTGCAACGCATCACATTGATATTGCAGCTCTTCCAGGGCAAAGCCGATGGGGCTAAGCTGGTGGTTAATCTCATGCACCAAGGCTCGCGTCAGGTTGCCCAGCAGCGCCAGCCGCTGCATTTCCACCGTTTGGGTTTGCAGCTTTTGCTGGTTGAGCAGGGCGGCAATGGTTTCGCTGGCAAAATGGAGGAGGTCATCGGCAACGGCCGTTAATCCCCCCGCCTGCCCGCCAAACAGGAACAACCCATACGCCATCGCTCCGTCCTCGGTGGCAACTGGCACCCCCAGGCAACTGCCAAACGGCAGCAGCAGCCGCAAATAACGCAGCTTGCTGCCCGCCTGCTCCACATCCGCCAGCCGCAGCCACGCCCCATCCTCAGCCACATCGCGCACCGGGCTATACACCAGGTCGCTCACCGCCTCCGGCCGCAGGCGTGGTTTGCCCACTTCAGCCAGCAAACTGACCTGCCGCTGCGCCTTGTCCAGGGCAAACAGCACCACCTTGGACACGCCCGGCAGTGCCGCCAAACGCTGTAGCGGCTGCGCTAACAAGCGCGTTTGCGGCGATAGCGTCATCGGGGCGGCGGGCAAGGGAGAATTGCTTTCGTCTGGCACAACACGGGATTTATCTTCAATGCCCAGCAAAAGCAGCAGCAAATCCTCTGGCAGTAGCGGTTTGATGAGCAACGACACGCCGGCCGCCCTTAGCTGCGCCAGTTCGGTTGGATATTCACTGGCTCGCGCCCAGTCGGTCATAACCACGCCCCGCATCTGCGGGTAGCGGTGGATCATGTCCGACATAGCCGTCAGCCCGTCCATGCCCGGCAGGCCAATGTCGCTGATGATGAGGTCTAACGGCCGTTTTTCTAACGCCGCCAACGCGCTTTCCGCACAGCCAAAGGCCACCACACGCTGGTTCACCCGCTCCAGCCACTGCTTCAGCACGCCGCGCTGCACCGGATCATCTTCGATGATGCCAATGCTATAGGTTTGGGTTTGCTGCAAAAGCAGTTCAAGGGGAAGGTCAATGAACGGGGTATGAAAATCGGAGGGGTTGTTGGTGGGGGTATAAGAAGGAGGGGAAGAAACGGCCGTTTGCCAGCGTTGCGCCGCTGCTGCGGCTAAACCTAGCTGCAACCTTCGTCGTCGCACCTGAATAGATTCAATGACAACCTGCACTTGGTCGCCCGGCCAAAACAGCTCCGTCAGGTCGCCCTGTGCCCAGGCGGGCAGCCGCGAGCGGTGCAGCAATCCGGTCACATCCAGTTCCAGCTCCACAAATACGCCATAAGGCTGGATGCCCGTCACCACACCTTTCACCCGCTGCCCCGGCTGGTAGCGGCTTGTCAGCGTGCGCCAGGGGTCATCGTGCGCCAGCCGCTGGCTCAACTCATAGGTGCCATCGTCGCGCCGACCCAGGACTACCACGTCCAGGCATTGTCCGGTTGTGTAATGGGTGTTGAGAAAACGGCCGTTTTCCACCGGCCAGCCTAGCTCCCGTTCCCGAATAATCCCCCGCTGTTGTCCTGCCAGTTTTACCAGTAAGCCAAACGGTAACACGCGCTGCACCGTCGCCATGACCGATGCGCCCATCGCCAAGGCTACCTTTTGCTCGTTCATAACCGAATCTCCTGACCTCTTCAATTACAAGCAAAGCGTTTTTATTCAGTTGGGGACACTTCTTTCTTCTCGCACAAACCAGCAACTCAATTTCTGGCTGTCAAACCGCAATCATACCAACAATTTATGAGAGAAACCTTACAATACCGTGCCAGTTTGTTGGCAGCACGGTTACAGAACCGGGCAAATATGACACTGCCGCAATGATTTGGGCAAGGGAGCAGCAATTCGCAGTTTAACCAGGGGCGAGGCGGTTGGCTGTGGCTGGTGGGGACAAACGGCCGTTTCCTATCCATAGCTGAATGAAAACAAACGGCCGTTGCTGCAGGCAAGAGCGGGCGGAAAGGCACGTGACATTGCCAACATCTATCTCAGTCGCCTCGACCCTACCACAAACAGGGTGTAAATGGACAAAATCTGCGTTAGATTTTCATTTGTCAGAACATAAGCTTCGCCGCCCTGTCTTAAGAAAATAATAATCCCGTTCAAGCTGAAAAAGCGGTGAGCCACAGCCAACCACAGCACTTTGTTTGGATCATTTATTTTTGGCTTTGGCCTTAGGATCATTAAGGCCATTTTCAGCTTGAGTCTGATAGGTACCGCCGCCGCCGCCGGTTGGCCCGCTGTCGCCCCATCGCGTGAGCATGGACAGTAAATTGTCATCGTAACCTTGTTCGAGAGCAATTAAGGTGTGGTTTGGAATGGGTTTGCAGGCAAAGTCACGGTTTGTTAGCTGTGCCATGTCTGTGTCATATTCGTTAAGGTTGCCATAGGGTGTGCTGCTCCAAGGCAGGATGAAGGTGGCTTGCTGTAGAAGCTGGCTGGCAAATGCCTCAATGATGGGTTTCATGGTTTCCAGCACTTCGGTGACGTTAATTGCGTTTGAATCCTTTGGCTGAATGATAAAACGGCCGTTTTCCGTACCACCACCCATCACTTGATGCCCGTCCACCACCAAAATTCTACCCCAGTTATCGCTTAGTTGATGGGCGACGTCTGAAAACGGATAGTGGTTGGGTGCCAAATGATGCAGAACACGCAATATTTCTGAGAGAATAAACGGCCGTAAAATAGCCGGAGGGTGCGCCCCATCATTCGCACAAACCCGATCATCATCACTAGAAGCGAGCAGCGATTGCAAGCCCAAAGGAGTCAGCGGGCCAGCAACAATGCAGCCATAAATATCGGCAAAAGTCTCTTCACACCACATAAAATACGGATTGGTCTGAAACTGCCTACTCAACACCGCAAACGTTCCGCCACCCTCCAGCCGCGCATGATGATAGATATAGTGACCCACTTCATGCGGGATCACCATAAACTCAAAAGCAGGAAATGGGGGATGCGGGGAGCGGAGTTCTTCAATTGAAGAAAAGCGTCTGTTTAATTCTGGCGGCATCACATCATAACTAATTCCGATCAAAAGAACACTTTCGTTATACGGCACACGGCGAATATAGGTAGATTGGCTAAAAAAGGTGATTGGGTTCAAGGGCAATGCACTCGGCACCAAATGTCTGAAGGGAGCCAACGCGAGAAAAGCGAGCTTGTCGGCCACCAGCAATGCTTTCGCTGGCGCACTCATCATATAACTTCCCCCAGCATCCGTTTCCCGCCTACGTTGCACAAGGGCACGTTGAATAAATTCCACATCCGTTGTCACCTGACGAAAACATTCACGTATAGCATAGGTTGGAGGGAGCTTGCCACTTTCCCGCGATGTTGCCAGCACGTTTTTTACAATAGCGAGCAACCTGCCAAGAGCAAAACTATTGAGGCTCAAACAAAGCGTATAAAGGTTAAACAGTTGTTTGGCTTCAAAATCAACGTCTAGCGATGATTCATAAGACAGAGCAGCAGACACCGGCAGAGATGCTTGAAAGTCTGAAAATAGATCATCAAAATAATAGTGAAATGTTTGGGGCGTTTCTTGTTTGACATCGAGGATAAGCTGCTCGAATTGGCTACGTGTCAATTGATCAAATGTCGTTAAGACACTGCGAAACAGCTTGAAATTTTCATTAATTGCGTCGTCAATGCTAGAGAAGCGTCTCAGCCAAAATTCGTCCCGGTAAAAATCATAAAGAAGATTGTTTTGAACACCCATTTTCGTCTCCTTGCTCTATTTCCCCCAGATGGCTTCTACGCCCTTGGTGCCTGATAGCCTGTTAAGAAAGCACGTTTCCGGCTTCTTTTGCCAACACGTTCCTAAGAGACTCATCATTTCCAAATTATAACCTGTGGTATGCCTGCCCGCATCCATGCAGCAATTCCCGGTTTAAAATGGAGAAAGATAGGGGTGAAACAATCAGCCAAAACGCCAGCCCAAACAGTTAGCCTGCTCACCGATTGCCTCGCCCACTCTTGCTGTGAATAGGTTCGGCAACGGACGAGGCGGTTGGCGAGCTACCCATCGCTGGCTTTGTGGACAGCGTCAGCATCAACTTCTGGGTCATTGTGAATTCAAGGGGTTGACGGCACATGTAGGGGCGTTTGCATACGCCCTGTCCCAAATACGCCAGTTATCCCACGAAATCCCGAAGAACCATTTTTTGCCTTTTCCCTCGGCACCCTCTGCAGTTCAATAAGATTTGTCAGTCAATCAGCCTCAAATCTCTCTCCCCGAAACGCTTCCAACCCAATACCCCGCCAACCCGCTGGAAGCGGTGCGGAAGCGTTTTTGAAGCGCATCATCTGGATAATGATACAATACGTGATGGAATTATCACCATTTGTGCCACGCAAGAGACCATGCAACTGTCTACGCCAGTTGTAGCTCTTGTTGTTGAGCAAACATCAACCAAGGAGAGCTTTTATGAAAAGCAAATTGTCGTCTCTCTTCTTCATTGCCATACTTCTGCTGATGCTCGTCAGCACGGGGTGTGGATTAACGGGGAATTCGGGTAGCCAGACGCAGCCCCCAGCAGACACACAAACAGACCGTGTACCGCCCGCTGCGCCCACACAAACGGCCGTTTCCACCACCGACACCCCCACCGACACCCCCACCGAACCCGCCCCGGCCGACACGCCCGCTCGTATACCGCCGCCTGTGGCTCAACAAACGGCCGTTACCGTCCCCGTCGCCCCCGCCCCCCAACTTGTCACCCTTACCAACGTGAAACCCTGCCAGCTTCCCAGCCGCACGCTCGACGACCCCTATCAATATCAGCGGCTTGGCATTCCCCGCCATCCCGGGTTCGCCCCCTCCACCGGCACCGTTGAAATAGCCGTTCTCTTTGCCGATTATAGCAACGCCCGTGCTACCACGTCGCCCGATCAACAACTGGCTCTGCTAGAGGCTGCTACCATGAGCCAATACTTTAGCGAAGTATCCTATGGGCAGATGGAATTGGTCGTCAAGCCTTATGCCACCTGGATCAACTTGCCCGAATCTTCCGGCCACTACAGCGGTCTGATCGGCGATGGCTCAGATGAGGCCGAGCGAACATTGATCCAAGATGTTGTGGCTTTGGCCGATCCAAATGTTGACTTCTCCACAACCGATGCCGTTTTTGTTATTGCCAATCCGCAGGCAAGTGACGGCACAGATGGCCCGTGGCTTGTTTCTGTGGCCGAAGATACGCAGGGAATTCAGGCTGATGGCGCAACGATTCGCAGCGGCCTCATATTAGGCACTTCTGTGCAAGACCCATCCGACCCATTGTTAGCGGAGGCTTTGCGCAACAATGTCTTTTCTCGGTACCTCGCTCTAACCATGACCCTCATGCGGCACGGTTATAGAGATAGGGACATCTATCCCAATTTAACCGACGATGAGCGCAATGCGGCAACCGGTTCCTTTAGCATCATGGCTGCTGCCACCGATGCCGCTCATGCCCCTGGCATGTTTGCCTTTGAGCGGTGGCAGTTGGGTTGGCTCAATGACACGCAAATCTTCTGCCAGACGGGTGGCGAGGAAACGACAGACTTGGCTGCCATTGAGCAGGCAGATGGTACCAAGGCCGTGATGGTGCCACTAGGGGAGCGGGCGGCTTTGGTGGTTGAAAGCCGACGCGCCAGCGGGGTTGACCAGGAGCTTGTAAAAGAAGGGGCCTTGGTCTATACCGTGAATACCGCTGTTGAGCAAGATGGTGCGCCCATTCGGGTGTGGCCCACGCTGGACAACGACCTCTACCGTGACCAATCCCCGTTGGCTCAAGGCGAAACCTTCACCTACTGCAACATCACCATCACCAACACCGCCGCCCGTGCCGATGGCGACAGCGTGCGTGTCACCATTCCCGATGTCATCGAATGTCCGCAGGATGCCGTTACCCTGTTGAACGTTCCGGCGCAGCAGCCCAGCGTGCCAACCCAAAAAACCCCCGTCCTCGGTCAAATTGCCGCCTGCAACACGGCCAATGTGCCAACTCCCGTGCAGGCCGATGTGACAGTGCGCTTTGTCAACCAAAGCAGCTTTGAAGGCGTGGTTTTCTGGGAAGATGTGAGCCAAACGCCCGTAGCCTATCTGGAATATTTCCGCGTCAACGATGGGCAACAAGCTGACCAAGAAACCTATGCCCAAGACAAGTGGATTGTGCAGGAGCCAGGCGGCGCAACGCTGCTAGAGTACACCGCTTCCAATGAGAAGCAGCAGTGTGTGCTAATTAAACAACCGCTAGGCACCATTTGGGTAGATTTCATCAACCAAAGCGGCGTTCCCGCCTACGGCTACTTTGTCAAAGCCGACGGCAGCGAAGAAGGGTACTTCCAAGTTGGCGTGGGTGCCACCACCGGCCTGTGGAGCGCCGACGGCAACCTCTGGCGCGTCCGCGACGGCAGCGGCAACGTGCTGGTCGAATACAAAGTAACAGCGGCTGCTACCCAGCAGGTCGTCATTCCACCGCTGGCGGCAACACCTACGCCAGCCAGTGTGCCGGCGGCAGCCACCAACACCCCTGCCCCAGCCGCCACCAACACCCCTGCCCCAGCCGCCACCAACACCCCTGCACCGGCAGCCCCCACCAACACCCCTGTACCAACCAACACCCTGGCACCGCTGCCAACTGATACCCCTGTACCAACCAACACCCCGCTGCCCGCACCCACCGACACGCCCGTTCCGGCACCCACCAATACGCCAACTGCCGCGCCTAACCCCTGTGGCACCATCCCGGATCCAGTCGGGGCAGATGTCATGGTGCGGTTTGTTAACAACAGCGGCACGGGTGTCACTGTGTACTGGGAAGATCGCAACAGTGGTGCGCTTGTTCCTTATTTCAGCCTGAATGCCGGTGCGTCTGGGGATCAGGAGACCTTTGCTGGCGACAAATGGATCGTTCAGGATGGTGGCGGCGGCACCCGCCTCACCTACACGGCCACCGCGTCCCGCACGCAGTGTGCTATCATCCCGTAATCAGCTCTCATTAGATGCCTGGTAGTTCGGAACTGCCAGGCATCTCTGACACCACATACATCTACATGAAACAAGCAAAAGGCAGCATTAGGTTAACCTGGTTTGTATTACTCAGTATATGGTGCGTAGGGTGCGGGGGTGGGGGCGGTGCAGCACCCGTCGAAACTGCCCCGCAAGTGACGGCGGCAGAGGCGGTTGAGACACCGGAGCGGGTTGCCCCGGCAACGGCCGTTTCCACCATACCCCCCACCCAATCAACAGCAACAGCGGCAACAGCCACCGCATGGCCCATCGAACCCTGCCGTCTGCCGGCCGCCTCCTTCACCAACGTAGGGCTAGGCGTGCCGCGCCAGACCGGTTTTGTGCCATCGGTGGGTACCATAAAAGCGGCCGTTCTCTTTGCCGACTTCAGCGACGCACCCGCCAACGAAACCCCCAGCACAACCCTCGCCCGCGTCTCCCCCAGCGCCCCCGCCTTCTTCCAGCAGATCTCCTACGGGCGGATGACGCTGGAGCTACAGCCCCACCTGCAATGGCTGCGCCTCAGCCAACCCTCCGCCCATTATGCCACGTTAATCACCACCGGTGACGGCCATCGCGCTTTCATCCAAGAGGCGGTCAACCTGGCCGACGCGGCGGTGGACTTTAGCCAGGCCAATCTGGTGGTCGTTTTGGCAAACCCGGAAGCAGCGGCAATCCCGTATGGCCCCGCTTTTGGAGCCGGGGACGGTTTCCCCGGCATTGAAGCCGACGGCGTTGTCATTCCCAGCGGTGTCACCTCCGGGGCCGACCTGGCGTACTGGGGCTATCTGTGGCTCAACCACGAAATGGGGCATACGATGACGCTGCCCGATTTGTATGCCTATGAGGATAATGGCGACGGCCACCGCTTTGTTGGCACCTTTGGCCTGATGGGGCTGATTAGCGGCAACGCCCCTGAGTTTTTTGCCATTGAGCGGTGGCAGCTTGGCTGGCTCGATGATGGGCAAATTGTTTGCCAAACGAGCGGTGAACAAACAACCACGCTTTCGGCGATTGAGCAGGTGGGCGGAACCAAGGCGGTGATGGTGCCAACGGGGGGAACAACGGCCGTTCTTGTCGAAAGCCGCCGCGCCCTCGGTTTTGATACGGCCATCGCCAAACCAGGCGCCCTCGTCTACACCATAGACACCGCCACCGCCTCCGGCTTTGGCCCCATTCAGGTGGTGCCAGCCCGCGCTAATGACCCCATGCGTGACCAGTCACCGCTGGCCGCTGGCGAATCCTACACCCACTGCAACGTCACCATTACCGTGGTCGAAGCCGGTGAAACAGGCGACACCGTGCGCGTGACGGTGAACGAACAAAATCCGTGTGCGGCCGAAACCACCCAGACCGACCCCTGTGCCAACGTTCCCGCCGCCGTTCAGTCCGATGTAATGGTGCGGTTTGTCAACCAAAGCGGCACAGACGTGACCGTTTTTTGGGAAGAGTCGCCGGGGCAGCTAATCGAGTATTTCCGCATGGGGGATGGGGCGGTGTTTGACCAGGAAACGTACCCGACACACAACTGGGTGGTGCAGGATGCGGCCGGCGGCGTGGTGCTGACCTACGCCGCCTCTGCCGAAGCAACGCAGTGTGTGCTGGTTCCATAGGGTCGGCAAAAAGTTGCTTCCAGAAGTTCAACTTCTTCTGAGAAGTTGAACTTCTGCGTCATGGTAGAAGCCCGCAGAGCGGGTAAAAAGCGTTCTCACGTAGAGCGTGGGGACGAGATGGGCAAAGAATAATGACAACTCCAACAAAAATCGGTCGGTATGAAATAAAAAAAGAGCTGGGTCAGGGTGGAATGGCGACCGTGTTTTTGGCCCATGACCCCCGCTTTGAGCGAGACGTGGCGTTGAAGGTGCTGCCCCACGCCTTTTTGCATGACCCTTCGTTCCGCCAGCGTTTTGAACGGGAGGCCAAAACGATTGCCGGGCTGGAACACAAGGCGATTGTGCCGGTGTATGATTTTGGCGAACATGAGGGGCAGCCGTATCTGGTGATGCGCCATATGGGGGGCGGGTCGCTGCTGGACAAGCTGCGGCGGGGGCCAATGGAGCTAGAGGCGGCGACGCGCATTATCAGCCGCATTGCTTCGGCACTGCAGAAAGCCCACGAAGCGGGCATTGTCCACCGCGATTTGAAGCCGGGGAACATTTTGTTTGACCAGCATGGCGATGCCTATCTGTCTGACTTTGGCATTGCCAAGCTGCTGCAGCAAAGCGCGGCGTTGACCAGCACCGGCAGCGTCATTGGCACACCGGCATATATGAGTCCTGAGCAGGCCAAGGGGGCGCAAGATTTGGACGGCCGCAGCGATATTTATGCGCTGGGGGCGATTTTGTTTGAGATGCTGACAGGCAGGCTGCCGTATCAATCGGACACGCCGGTGGGTCTGGTGATGAAGCATATTATGGAGCCAGTGCCTCGCATCCGTGACTCGAACCCGAATTTGCCGCTGGGGGTGGAACGGGTGATTACCCGTTCGATGGCGAAGGAGCCGGATCAACGTTATCGAACATCGCAGCAGATGGCGCTGGCGCTGGATAAGCTGGATGAGGCTCCGGCACGGGATGAGGACAAAACCTATGTGGTGCCGATGGCCGCGCCGCCGGAAGAGACGGTTCTTGTTCCGCTGGTTCCCACAGCAACGCGGGGGACGAAGGCAGCAACGGCCGTTTCTTCCCCACCCCAGCCGCAACAACCCCAGCCAGCCACCCCCACCCAACCGCCGCGCCGTCGCCGCTGGCCGTGGTTGGTTGTCGGCTTGCTGGTGGTGGCTGCGTTGGCCGTCGCTGGTCTCATGCTGCTCAATGGCGGCAATGGGCTGGCTTCGGCGACCCCACAAACAGCCGTTACTGCCCCACAAACGGCCGTTACCGCCAACACCAACCTCCCCGCCCTCTGCGGCGACATGCCCGCCCCCACCCAGGCCGACGTGATGGTGCGCGTGGTCAACCAAAGCGGGTTTGAAGGGGTTGGCTTCTGGCAGGATCGCCAGGCGCAGCTTGTGGAATATTTCCGCGTGGCCGACGGCGGCAGCTATGACCAGGAGACATTTGCCGGGGACAAGTGGGTGGTGCAGGAGCCGGGCGGCGGGACGCTACAGGAGTATACGGCGGCCCCGCTGGACAGGCAGTGTATGTTGGTTAAACGGCCGTTAGGCGGCCTGTGGCTCACCTTCACCAACCAAAGCGGCGGCCACGCCATTGGCTACCTTGTCGCTGCCGATGGTAGCGAGGAAGCCTACTTCCATGTGGCTGCCGGGGCAACGGTGGGTCTGTGGAGCAGCGAGGGCAATGTCTGGCGCGTCCGTGACGGGGCTGGCAACGGCGTACTGGATTACACGGCAACGGCGGCGGCGGAGCAGGGGGTAGTTATTTCGCGCTGAGTTGGGGAAAACGGCCGTTTCTTCTCATCCTGGTGGGTGGGGAAAAACGGCCGTTTTGCTGTATCCTGCTTACCATCAACACTACCAAACATATTGCGAACAACTGCGTTTTAAATCTATAATACCCTTATGACTGTTATTCAAATTGACATTCCACAACCAATCGAAACATCTCTCAACCGCACGCCAACTGAATTAGCGCGGGATATGCGCCTTTATACAGCGCTAATGCTTTTTCAACAGGGCAAGCTCTCTAGTGGTATGGCTGCTCAATTGGCAGGTGTGCAGCGCGTCGAATTTCTCCACTTGTGTGGCGAATATAACATCCCCGTTTTGCAACAAAGTCCAGAAGCGTTAGACACTGAACTTGCTAATGTCCTTAACAATCATCTGTGACACGACCGTCTGGCTTTATTTAGGGCGTATACACCAGCATACACTTCTCGCAGAAATGTATGAAACCGTTTTTGTCCCCGAAATGGTTTGCTTGGAATTAGATGTTGGGCGTTTAACAAGACCAGATACTCTGAATCCACGGCAACTGCCTTGGGTAACCGTGGTCAGGAATACGAAGGATGACATAGTGGATTTGCCCCCTAACGAATTGGGACCTGGTGAACTTTCAGTCATCGCTTACGCCCATCGTCATTCCCTTACTATCGCGGGACTAGACGATCTTGAAGCGAGAAGATTTGCTCAAAGCGTTGGATTAAAGATTGTTGGGACGCCTGGAATTTTGATTCAGGCCAAGCATTTGGGATTCTTGAAGGCTGTTAGACCTGCACTGGGACAGCTTACACAAAGTGGTTTTTATCTCAGCCAGCCACTTTTTAATCATATATTGTCTCTCGTTAACGAATAAATAGTGCATTGCTATGAAATTGAGCAACGGCCGTTTTCCCTTCCCCTTCCACCCCAACTAATAGATTGTTGCCGTTAGGCATTTACGAACTGCCATCATCCGCTTTCTTAACAATTTTTTTTAGCCGCTTGTTAAACGTACCGCGTGGCAGCAGTACGCGCCGCTGGCACCCCCGGCACACCATGCCAATATCGGTACCCAGCCGCACAATCTCCCACTCAAAGCTCCCGCAGGGGTGCTTTTTCCGCATCTGCACAATATCGCCTAAATGGAGTTCAACATACATAGTCCGGAATTATAACACGCCTCCCCACCACGTACATGGTGCTGGCTCTACCCGGCCATACGAACAAACTGTCAGAGAATTTCACGCAAAGGCGCAAAAACCGCAGAGACTTACCTTATTTTCTTCTCTTTCTCTGCGCCCTCTGCGGTTCAAATTCTGAGAAGCCAACAGAACCTAATGTGCTTGATCAGCCAGCTCCCACCAGACAAGGGTGGCGGCAATTCCAGCCAGGCTGGTGGTGATGACGATAGCGTAGCTGATACTGCCCATGTTGGCATAATCCGGGCCGGCCATTCCGGCGTAGAGTACGGGAATAGACCAGGGGAAATATTCGCCCCAGCCGGCCGCCGCCACCACCTGCGCCAGCATCAGCATCAAAATGGCAAACCCCATGGGGGGCAGGTAGCCGCGCCCGATGTTGGCAAAGAGGGCAACAGGGGTGGCGAGAGAGATGGTTAAAACGGCCGTTATTCCCATCCTCACCGTCCCTGCCCACAAGACGCTGCCCGGTACAGTTGGCAGCCCCACCGCCCTGCCCACACCCAGCCCCACAAGATAGATAAACACCACCAGCAGCAGCGACCAAACCCACATCAGCACAAACTTTGCCAGGGCAATGGCCGTGCGCGGCGTGGGCAAGGCCAGCAAATCCTTGATCGTGTGGTCAGAATATTCGCGGCCAAAGACCCAACTGGCGATAAAGCTGAACAGCACAATGCCGCCCAGCGCCGTTCCCTGCCCCAGCATCCCCAAATAGGTCGGCCAGTCGGCCGTGCCACCCACAATTTGCGCCTTGGCACTGATGATCCCCAGCCGCTGTGCCAGTGCCGGGTCTTTGAGGATAATCATAAAAAAGCCGCCGACAAAGGGCAGCAGCATAAACCCCAGGGCGGTCAGCAGCGGCATTTTGGAACGCCGCGCCTTGAGGAATTCGGTTGAGATAACGGCCGTTAAATGATTCATTGGTTGAGAAATGGGACGCAGATCAACCTGATTTACCTGATTGCGGATTTTTTTTCTGCTTTATCCGCGAAAATCCGCTCTGATCCGCGTTATCCGCGTTGCCATTTTCTTTTTCCAACAAACTATCAGGCTCATCAGGCAAATCTGCGTCCTATTTTATTTGCGCCTTCCCTCCATGCCCACCAGCCGCAAAAATTGCTGCTCCAAATCTTCCTGCTCAATGGCAAGGTGGGTGGGCGGGTGTCCGGCGTTGACCAGCAGGGCAGCGATGTCGTCGGGGCGGTCGAGGGCGGCAGGTTGGTGGAGGATGAGGGTATCAACGGCCGTTAATTCCCCCCCAAACCCCGCATTAGCCAACACAGCCTGCGCCGCCTGCGGGTTACGCGTTTGCAGCAGCAAATATCGCCGCCGCTGCTGCTGCAACTCAGCCGCCGAAAGCTCTTGCAGCAGCCTGCCCTGGTGGATAATGCCAATGCGGTGCGCCAGCCGCGCCACCTCGCCCAACAGGTGGCTGGACATAAAAATGGTGACACCCTGCTCCTGCGCCAGCCGCGTCAGCAGGTTGCGAATTTCCACAATCCCGGCCGGGTCAAGCCCATTGGCCGGTTCATCCAGAATCAGCAGCTCCGGCTGGTGGAGCATCGCCTTGGCTAACCCCAGCCGCTGCTTGTTCCCTTGCGACAGCGTACCCGCACGCCGGTTGGCATAGGTAGTCAGCCCCAACTGCTCAATGATGCGGTCAATGGCGTGGCGGTCGGTGCCGGGGCGCAGCCGCCGCACCAGCTCCAGATTTTCGCGCACGCTTAGTTCGGGGTAGGCGTAGGGGGTTTCCACGAGGTAGCCAACGGCGTGCCACGGTTTGGTGTGGCCGCGCTGGATGGGCAGCCCCAGCACCCGCGCTCCCCCGGCGGTGGGCTTGATCATCCCCAGCAGCATCCGGATGGTGGTCGTTTTGCCCGCGCCGTTTAGCCCCAAAAAGGCGTAGATTTCGCCGCGTGTGACGTGGAGGGAGAGGTTGGAAACGGCCGTTACCGCCCCATAACGCTTGCCCAGGTTGGTTGTCTCGATGGCTACCAAAGCTGCACCTCAAACGGCAGCAAAAACAGCGGCTGGCCGCTGAGGTCGCGCAGCCGTTCGCCAAACACCCAACGGCCGATTTCCTCGGCAGCGGCAAACGGCTTGGGAGGCAAATAGCCGTCGTGCTGCGGCCACAAATTGATGACCCGCAGCCGCTGGCCGTCGTCGTGGGGCAGTTCGGCCATCTCCGCTGCCTGGTGAATCGCATCCACAAAATCGCCGTGGCTGTCCACCAGCCTGCGCTCCCGCGCCTGCCGCCCTGTCCACACCCGCCCCTCGCAAATGGGGTCGAGTTCGTCAAAGGGAAGAGAACGGCCGTTTGCCACCTCTTGCTTAAACTGGCTGTAATTCTCCATGATGCCGTCCCAAAACACCTGCCGCTCCTCCGCCGTCATCGGAGCCACATCGCTGTAAAGGTCAGCCCGCTCCCCCCGCTTAATCGTCACCCGGTTCACCGACAGCTTCTCATACAGCCCCCCCGTGCTGGGACGCGCCATAATCACCCCAATCGAGCCGGTTATTGTCCCCCGCTGGCTCATGATCTCGTTGGCCGGGGCGCTAACGTAGTAACCGCCGGAAGCAGCGGCGTTGCCCATGTAGGCCAGCACCGGGATTTTCTGCGCCACCCGCTTCACCTCGCGCCCAATCAAATCGGAGGCCAGTGCCGAGCCGCCGCCGCTGTCCACGTGCAAAATCAACGCCGCCAAATTGTCCATCTGCTCTGCCTGCCGCAAAAGCTGTACCAGCGTCGCCTCCCCGGCCGATTCGCCTCCCAAAAAGGGAATGGGCAAATCAATCGGCGGCTGGCGGCTTGGCCCCATCGTAATCACCCCTTCCAGGCTAATCACGCCGATGAGTTTTTGGCTCGGCTTGCGCCACTTTTCCGTCAGCAGCGGGGCAGCTTCGTCCCAGGGGAGCAGTTTGGCGCGGTTTTTGTCCTCCTCGTCCTCATCAAGGTCGTCATCCGGGGTTTCCACCTCATCGGCCACAAACAGTGCCGCCGCCAGCTCATCCTCATACGCCACCCCATCCACCAGCCCCGCTTCCAACGCCGCCGCCGCCGTCAGGGGTGCGCGGTCAATCCACTGCTGTAGCTCGGCCAGTTCCAGCCCCCGATCCGCCGCCATATCGCTGGTCAACATCTCAAACTGGTCATCCAGCAGCCAATCCACCTGCGCCCTGAACTCAGGCGTCATTTCTGACTTACCAAAGGCATCAAACGCCGTCTTGAAGGGGGAAATTTGCACCACGTCCACCTCCACCCCAATGCGAGCCAGCGCGTCTTTGTAAAAAGCGACCTCGCTATGTAGCCCCAGCACGTCAAATTGGGCGCTGGGCGGGACGATGATTTGGGTGGCGGCGCTGGCGGCGTAGTAGTGGGGCAAGTTGAGGTAGGGGGTGAAGACAACGACTTCCTTGCCCGCTGCGCAGAGCCGTTCAACAGCACGGCGGAAATTTTGCAACTGCGCCAGCCCAAGCTGAAAACCGCGAAACAAAAACAGCACTCCCTTGACATTATCGGCATCGGCAATGGCCTGTAGCCGCCGGTTTAGCTGCTCCATGCTGAGGGGAGCGGGTGGCAGCGGAAGCTGCCGCTCGATGAAGCTGCGCGGCGGGTCGGCGCGTTCCGGCAGGCTACCGCCGATGGGCATGATGATGTAGTCGAGTTTTGCCCCTCGCGCCCGGCGCAGTTGGTTGCGGATAGCAGCCCCCATCTGCCCACTTTCCTCACGCAGTGATGCCCACACCGCTTTTAGCTCTTGCCCCAGTTCGGTTAGAAAATCTGGTTGTGTCTTGTTTTCAGCCATAGATACGCCTAAAAATTCCCGATAGACTTTTATGTGGCTGAATAATAAGGGAGTGTGGGCAAATGACAAGTTTTGTCGGCAATAGGTAGGGTTTTGTTATACTGTTCCAAAGTATGGAGATTAGGAGATTGGGAGATTAGGAGACTGGGAGATTAGGAGACTAAGCCAGTCTCCGAGTCTCTCAGTCTCTCAATCTCTCAATTATCTGGATTCTGCCGAAGTGGAGAGCGTTTGTGGCTGTTTTTGTGTTTGCCAATGGTGATATTGAAGATGATGAATGGATGAAGCCACTGCTGAGAGACGCAACGGCCGTTCTTGCCGCCAACGGAGGGACAAACCATCTCTTTCGGCTGGAGCGCCGGCCGGATGTGGTGGTGGGGGATATGGATTCGCTGCGCGAGGAGGTGCGGGGGTGGCTGGCTGAAACAGATGTTTCGCTTATCACCCACCCCATCGCCAAGGACGAAACCGATCTGGAACTGGCATTGCTCTATGCGGTAGCCCATTATGATGCGCCAATTTGGGTGGTGGGTGGTTTTGGCGGGCGGCTGGATCAGACGTTGGCGAATATTTTGCTGCTGGCGCACCCGCAGTTGCTGGGCCGGCCGATTCAGTTTGTGACTGAGCATGAACGGGCGTGGCTGGTGGCGGGCAAGACGCGCATTGACGGGGAGATTGGCGACACGGTGTCGCTGATTCCGCTGGGGGGAGCGGTACAGGTGGCGCAAACCAGCGGGCTGCGCTGGCCGCTGCAAGATGAGGTGCTGGCGTTTGGGCCGGCGCGGGGGGTGAGCAATGTGTTAACGGCCGTTACCGCCACCGTCACCCTCCACAGCGGCACCTTGCTCTGCATCCACACCCGGCAAGCATGGCGGCGATGAGATCAAAACGGCCGTTGCTACCTTTAAGGGCAACAACGGCCGTTTCTCCGTCCTGAGTGTGGTAAAAACGTTACTTCGTGCAGTTGAAGAAATCGTTGGGTAAGAACGTCAGCGAAGCATCTATCGAGACCCCGGCACTGCTATCCGAAATCGTCAGGTCGCGCTTGAACGGCTCACACCGCCTGGCCGTGGCCTCATAGGTGAAGGGGCCAGAGCCAGTTTTGAATGTCGCTTCACCAAACGGCTGATCAAACAATTGCAGCGTATATTGTCCACTGCCGCCCGTCGGCGTAATCACAACCTCGCACGTCCAGTCGCTGCCCACCGTTTCGCAGGTAGTACCATCCACCGTATAGGTCCAGTCCAGCGGAGTGGGGGCTTCGGCGGCGGCATTTTCTACCTCATTTTGCGATACAAAGGTGCGAATTTCAAAGGTAAACGGCTCGCTGACGGGGTTTTCTGCTTCATCCACAAGCTGCCAAGTGCTGATGTAGTTGCCGGCAACTTTTGGCGAGACAAGCGTGTTGCTAATGGTAACGGTTTCGCCAACGGCGAGTTCGTTGCCCAATACGACAGCTTTGTCTTCACTCCCAAATGTTTCGCCAGAAACGTAGACGAGATTAGTGCTGTCTGGCACGGGACAGGTGCCGATGTTTTGAATCTCCCAGTTGAGCGGGAAGTTGATGCCGGTCAGGGTCAGGTTATAGCCGCGTGCCGTGTGAGGATAGACCAATACAATGGCAGCGGCTGGCTGGCAAATTTCCGCTTCGATGACAACGGCCGTTGGGGCAACCGTTGGTTCGGGTGCAGGCGTGGCTGTTGCCGGTTCTGCGGTTGGTTCTTCCGTGGCGGCCAGCATGGCGATGGCTTCAGCCTTGGCGGTGGCATCAGCGATGGCAGTTGCTTGCCAGTCAAGCGTGGCGGTAGGAACGGCCGTTTCCTCCTCCATGGTCACCAGAGCAGCGGCCGGCTCCGCCATATCGGCCATGCCTTCTGCTGCCATATCCCCGCTGTTGCCCCGCATATAAAACGCGGCGGCTGCACCAACGGCAATCAGCACCAGCAGTGCCAACAGAGCAACCAACCAGGCGGGAAACCGTTTGGCAGGGGAGGTTTGCCCCGTTTGTTCCACCACAGCGCGATCCACCGTCGTTTGTTCCGCCATCAGCGCCGCGTTAATGGCCGTTTGCACCTCGGCCACAGATTGGTACCGTTCTGAAGGCACATCGTGCAAACAACGCCGCACCAGGGCATAGGTTTCCTTTGCCAAATCGCCCCGCATCTCTTCCAGCGGCGTTTCCCGGCGCGACTGCGGTAAATCCTCAACCTGCCACTGTCCAATCGGCACCGAAGGTCGCTGCCCGGCCAGCAGTTCATAAAGAATGATCCCCAGCGAATAGATATTGCTGGTTTTTGCCACCGGTTCGCCTGCCGCTTGTTCCGGCGATTCATAGTCAAGTTCATCCACCGGGGTCAGTTCGCTGATGGTGTGGCGCGTCTGGTTGGGGGATTGCACCACGGTGAAGCCGGTGAGCAGGGGGCGGTTGTGTTCGTTGAGCAGAATTTTTTCCGGGCGTAAATCCTGGTGGATAACGCCGATGCGGTGGATAGCATTGAGGGCGGCGGCGATTTGCCCTGCCAATTCCAGCATTTCCACGGGCGAACGATAGCCACCGCCACGCCGCAGTTCAACCAGCCGTTGTGCCAAAGAAACGGCCGTAAAATGGTCAATAGCCGCATAAAGCCGGCCGTCTTCCGCCAGGCCGCTGTCCAAAATGGGGGCGATATTGGGGTGATTGAGCTGGGTAATCGCTTTAACTCGCCTCGCAAACGTAGCCACCAACTGCGGTGACTCAGAGGCCTTTAGTTCAGATAGTTCGAGAAAGATAGGGTGGTCGAGTGAGGCATCATCTGCCAGGTAAAGCGCACTTGAGCGGTCTTGAATAATGACCACATGGCTACTAGGAATGTCTTGCATTGATGTTTGCTCCATTGCTGCCAAATCGCTGTCCAATAGTTGCATCTTTTAACCCTTTGTCATGGTTTGCTGGCATGTCAGCACAAAACCAGTGAGTTTGGTACTTGGGTACTAAGATAACAAATCAGGGTTACAAATCAGATTACAGCACAGAGGAGGCGAGTTGACCGCAGCCAGCGGCAATGTCAATGCCGCGCCGCTGGCGCACGGTGCTGGGCAGGTTATACTGTTGCAGGATGGCCTGGAAGGTTTTAACGGCCGTTTTTTCCGTCGGCACACCCCCATACCCCATTGTAGGGTTCAGCGGAATCAGGTTAATGTGGGCATCCAGCCCATGCAGCAGTTGCCCCACAGCGTGGGCTTGCTCCGGGGTGTCGTTTTGCCCCGCAATCAGCGTCCATTCAAAAAAGATGCGCCGCTGCCGTTTGGCAATGTAATAGCGGCACGCCGCGATCAGCTCCGCCAGCGGCCAGCGGCGGGCAGGCGGAATGAGTGCCTCGCGCTCGGCATCGGTGGCGGCGTGCAGGCTAACCGCCAGCCGCACGGCGCGGCCTTCATCGGCCAGCCGCCGAATGCCCGGCACCACGCCCACGGTGCTAAGGGTGATATGTTTGGGAGCAATGGCTAACCCTTTACGGTCAGTCAGGATGTCAATGGCGGTCATGGTGGCGTCGTAATTATGCAGCGGTTCCCCCATGCCCATGAGGACAATGTTGCGAAGCTGTTCGCCGTGCTGCGCCAGAGCCTGCTGTACAAACAGCACCTGTGCCACAATTTCGCCGGGTGTCAGGTGGCGGCGAAATCCCATTTGGCCGGTGGCGCAAAAGACGCACCCCATCGCGCACCCGACCTGGGTGCTGACGCAGGCCGTTGACCGCCCTTTGAACTGCATTTGCACCGTTTCAATGGTTTGGCCGTCGGGCAGGCGAAGCAAAAATTTGCGGGTGTGGCCGTCGCTGCTGTTGGTAGAAACGGCCGTTTGCAGCGGCTCCACCACCACCTCAGCCAACAACCGCTCCCGCAAATCAGCACGTAGCTCATCCATTTCCCGCAGCGATGACACACGCTGCTGGTAAAGGTAGCTCCATACCCGTTCAGCGTGGTAGGCACTATAGCCCCACGTTGCCAACTGCGCCATCAACCCTTCGCGGCTAAAATCATACAGGTTCAACATGGTACCGATTGTAAACAGTAATCAGTAATCGGTAAACAGTAAACAGATGACACAACGGGTTACTGCTTACCGATTGCTACGCCCGACATGTACTACTAGCCAAACTCATGCACTGGCCGAATCTCCACCGAACCATTGTGGACATCGGGGATTTTGGCGGCAAATGCAATGGCCTGGTCCAGATGTTCACAGTTGAGCATGTAAAAACCACCAAGCTGCTCCTTGGTTTCAGCAAAGGGACCATCGGTGGTTAGCGTTTGGCCGCTGCGCACACGCACCGTGGTGGCTGCGGCTGTAGGATGCAGGGCATCGCCACCCAGCAGTACGCCTGCTTGTTGCGCCTCTTCATTAAATGCCCCATAGGCTTGCATTACTGCCTGCCTTTCGCTTTCGCTCATTGCAGCGTTGCTGGCTTCGTTTTGATAAATTAACAATAAATAACGCATGATTTTCTCCTGTTGGATATGGAAGGACACGGATGAATCAGGGCAATCCTTGATTCTCATTCGCGGTGGTGTGCTGCCATTTTTTAAGTTTATTTCTGCTGTTACGACGAACAAGGTGTTGCCAATTCGACAGGTGGTTAGGCAGATTGTAACCCAACTGTGTTAAGCTGACGGCTGAATTGTGTACAATGGAGGTGAATATGATGGCTTGGCAACCAACCTGGAGCCGACGAACTTTTTTACGCTGGGCGGGAACAACGGCCGTTTCTGCCCTCTCCTTACCTCTCATCCCCCGTTTGGCGGCGTTTTCGCCCCAGGCAGCGCGGCTGGAAAAATGGCCGCCCAACAGCAGCACCCTCGTCGAGTGGCGATACCTGGCCGGCCGTATCACCACCGCCAGCGAGGATTTGGGTTTTGTCCTTTCGATCTCGTTTATCCGGCTGCCGGGCAGCGTGCGGCAAGAACTGCTAGTACAGCGGCAAGATTTGGCCGCTGGCGGGGTGTTTGTGGGCCAAACCTATGGTGGCGCGTTGACCTATGACGGGGCGACAGCGGGTTATACGTTTGTGGATGAAACGGCCGTTTGTACCCTCAACTGGCGCTGGGACGAAGGCCAACAGCAGTACACCCTCTCGCTTACCTCCCCCGAACTGACGCTAACCAATTTGGCCTTGCAGCCGCAAGGCGATCTGATTGCCGAAGGGGGCGACGGGCAAATTTCTGTCGGGCGGGCGCAGGGGGTGCCGGTAGCTTCCAATTATGATGCCGACTGGGTGACGATTTGGCAGGGCGGCAGCGAAGTGGGGGTGGCGCGGCTGGACATGCAGGGGCTGCGTCCCGATTTTCTGCGCCAGCAGCAGACGGTCGAGCCGGGTGGCTATGACCACAGTTGGTTTGCCCTGGCGGGGGAGTTGGCGGATGGAACGGCCGTTTGGCTGTCCACCTGGCGCATCGAAGAAGATATTAGCGGCCCCTACTGGGTGACAACAGTTGCCACCGGCAGCGGTGCAAGCTGGCAAATCGCCGCCTCGCTTACCGAAAGCAGCAGTGCCACGCCGCTGCACGTGCGCGAACTGGCGTGGCAGCCGCTGCCCGATGCCAGCAGCGACCAACGTGCCGCCACGGCCTGGCACATTGTCGCCCCCAACAACACCTTTGACCTCACACTTCTCACGCCACCCGGCCAATTTACCCTCAGCCCACGCGGGGCCGACGTGCTGGGACAGCCGTTTATGGTGGAAGCGGTTGGCACCAACGCCAGCGGCACAGTACTTGGGCAGCCGCTGACCAGGGTCAAGCTGGTCGTGGCCGAATCTACGCATGAGTTTTATACCGAAATGCTGCCGCTTGTGGTTAGGAAATGAGGGTTTTTAATGAAGGAACGAGGATTAAATAAGTTACGCAAGAAGTTCAACTTCTTCTGAGAAGTTGAACTTCTAAATGGGCAAGTTATACAGTAACGCCTTAACCAGCCTACACGATTGCGGTTAACGGTGCTGATCAACCAAAATGGGGTTGCCATCGGGGTCAACAATCACAAAACTGGCGGGGCCACTGCTTGTTTCGTTAGCCTCTTGAACAAAAGTAATCCCTTGCACCTTTAGCTGCTGCTGTAGCTGGCGCACATCGGTAAACGTGTCGAGATCGTTGGCCGCCTGATCCCAGCCGGGGTTAAAGGTGAGAATGTTCTGCTCAAACATCCCCTGAAATAGCCCGATGACATGCTGCCGATTTTTCAGGATGAGCCAGTTTTGCGCCTCATCCCCGCCCAATATTTCAAAACCAAGCTTTTGGTAAAATATCTTCGACGCTTGCAAATCCTTTACCGCCAAACTCATCGAAAAAGCACCTAAATCCATGATTTTTCTCCTGTTGGTTAAATTAGCCAATAGAGATTTTAGAACATTTGGTCTTTTTCGTCGAGGGTATGGAGAAAAACGGCCGTTTATTCTCCCAACAACGCCCCATACACCGCCAAAATTTGGGCGGCAATGGGCTGCCAGGCAAAGCGGGTTTCAGAGAGATGCTGGGCGTAGACGGCCATCGCCTGCGCCTGGTCAGGGTGGTCAAGCAGGTGGCGCATGGCGGCAGCGAGGGCAGCGGGGTCTTGTGGCGGCACAAGCAGCCCACTTTGCCCTTCGTCCACCACTTCCGGCAAGCCGCCCACGCGGGTGGCAATGACCGGCCGACCGAAGCTATAGGCCACTTGCAGGGAGCCACTTTGGGTGCTGTTGTGATAGGGGTAAATAACGGCCGTTGCCGCCTTCATCAGCCCCCCCACCAGCTCCGTTGGAATGTAGCGCAAATCAAACGTTACCCTGTCGGCAATGCCCAAGTCGGCCACCTGCTGCCGCATTTCTGGCACGCTGACAAATTTGGTGGGGTAGCCCGCCACAATCAGATGGGCATCGGCGCGAAGCTGGGCAAACGCCGCCAGCAGGTCAGGCACCCCCTTGCTGGGCATGATGTTGCCAAAGAAGAGAAAAATCGGCCGTTGGGCTGGAATACCATACTGCCCCCGCACGTCAATTGTGGGGTCATACGCTTCAATAAAAAAATTTTCGTTGCCGTGGGGAATGACGTGGGTGCGCTCCGGGGGAATGGCGAACAGGGACAAAAACCGGGCGCGGTTGCTTTCGGCGTGGAAAAAGAGGGCGGCGAAATTGGGATAAACCGAGGCATAGAGCCGGTTAACCAACCTGGTCAATGGATTGCCGCCCCGTTCCCGCAGCTCAAATTCGTGGCAAATCTGGGTGAGCTTTAGCCCGCGCCAGCGCAGGTAGCGCAAAAACAACGCCTCGAAAGGGAAGTTGATTTTGCCAAACTGTATTAAATCCGGCCGTTGGCGCAGCAAAAAATGGGTAAGCTGCACCCAGCCCCACAGCAGCCGCAACGCCCGCGCTGCCCGCCGCACCGTCCAGCGCAGCTTGCGCCACACCTTTTCGGCGGCGTGGCGCGGCGGGTGGGAGGATTGGGGGTCGGCGTATGACCAGAGGCGCAGCGAAGAAACGACGGCGAAGTTGTGGGGATAGTCAGCCATTTCATACTGGTCGGTGGTGACAAGGGTCACATCCGCTCCGCATTCCGCCAGCCCGGTGCAAAGCTGGTAGATGTAGTGGATCATGCCGCCTGTGCCGAGAAGTTCAACGACGAAGAGTTTCATATTTAAGGAGATTGGGGATTGGAGATGGTGAACCCTCATCAATCTCCAATCTCCAATCGCTGGTTTACAGCAGCGTGCGATAGAGTGCCGCTAATTCCCCTGCCTGCCGCTGGATGTTGAATTTTTGTTCGACGCGCAAACGGCCGTTTTCCCCCATTTCCCGCCGTTTTTCCTCATTTTGCAGCAGATCAACCGCCGCCCGCGCCAGATGATCGGCAGATCCGGGGGGAACGAGCAAACCGTTATGGCCGTTTTCTACCATTTCCGGCACGCCGCCAACAGCCGTTGCCAGCAGCGGCAGGTGCAGGGCCATCGCCTCCATCAGCACCGTCGGCAGGGCATCAGTGAGGGTGGGCAGCACAAACAGGTCGCTGGCGGCCAGCAGGTCGGCCACGTCGCGGCGCTGCCCGGCAAAATGGACGCGCTGACCCAGCCCCAACTGCGCCACCTGGACTTCCAGCGCGGGGCGGTGGTCGCCGTCGCCGACGATGAGGTAATGGGCATCGGGAACGGCCGTTAACACCGCTGGCATCGCCTCAACCATGTGCTGAACTCCTTTGGGCTGGCGCAGCACGGCGACGGTGGTCAGCAGTTTGGCGGCGGCGGGGATGTTGAGGGCGGTACGAACGGCCGTTTGGCAAGCCAGGTCACGCGGCTCAAAATGGCTCAAATCAATGCCGTTGTAGAGCGTTACCACCTGCGCCGGGGCAAATTGGGCGGCGGCAATGTGGTGCTGCCGCGTCTCTTCCGACACGGCCACAATGCGCTGGCAAAAATGGCGCAGCACCCACCACATCAGCCGAATGCGCCGCGCCGTTTTGCTGCCGGGCTGGAGTTCGTCAATGGTGTGGAGGGTGCAAACGGTGGGCAGGCGCAACAAGGCCGCCGCCGCTGTGCCAAGCGTGTTGGACAGCTCCAGTTGGGTGTGGACAAGATTGGCCTGGTGCTGGCGGAAGTAGGAGATGAGGCGGGGAACGGCCGTTAGGTCACGCAAATACGGCACCGGCAGCAAATCCACCGGCACGCCCAGAGCCGCTACCTCTGCCGCCAGCGGGTTGCCGCGCCGCTCTTGCAGCGCACAAACGCGCAGCGTAAAGCCATTGGCCTGCAAATAGCGCAAATAGGGGATGAGCAGCCGCTCCGCCCCGCCCATGCCCAGGCCGTCAATGAGGGTGATGATGATTGGCTTTTCCATAAGGTAATTGGGGATTGGAGATTGGAGATTGATGAAGGTTCACAATCTCTCATTTCCAATCTCCAATCTCGTTGCCGATAACGCGGCAAAAACAGTGCGCCACAGCGGCGCATCGTCCTGTATGATGCCAAAGGTTTCCACGGGGCGGGCGGCGGCAGTGAGGCACGCCCATAAAAACCCGGTACGCGGTGGCAGCAGTTGATAGAGCATAGGCTGGCCGTAGGTGGTGAGGTAAGCAGGGATGAGGCTGTTCTCCCAGCTTTTTAACCGCTGGGCGGCTCGCTGGCCGCGCTGCTGCGGGGTGCCGGAGCCGGCCAGGGCAACGGCCGTTGCCAGCAGCAAAAAGTACAGGTCAAAGTTGGGGTCGGTGGTCCAGGTGGAAAATTGCCAGTCAATGAGGGCTAACTGGTCGTTGTCGGCGCGGAGCAGGATGTTGCCGGGCCAAAAGTCGCCGTGCTGGATGATCTGGGTGGTGGCGGCGGTGGTGTGGGAGGAAACGGCCGTTTCCACCTCGCGTAAAACCGTCTGTTCCGGCTTGGGCAACGCAAACAGTGCCGCAAATCGCGCCGCATACGCTTCATGCTGTAGTGCCAAATCGGCCGTGCGCGGGCGTGCCGTTTGCTCATGCAGCAGCCGCAGCCAAACGGCGGCGCGTTGGAGCAGTTGAGTTAGCGCAGGTATGTCCCTGACTGCTGCCTGCACGCGGCTGGTGAACACCGAACCAGGAAAGAAGTCGGTCAGCAGCACCTGGTCGGCTCCGTTTTGCCCCAGGTGGAGGGGGCGGGGGATGCGGCCTTGGGCTTGGTTGCCAAGCTGCTGCCAAACGGCCGTTAATTGCCCAAACTCATGGGGAATGGTGCTGTAATCGGGCCAGCGACACGCCTTTGCCACCAGCAGCGGCTGTCGCTGCCCTTGTGGCGCAGCCAAAAAGACCACATTGTCGTGCAAAGCCGTGCCGCCGTTGGCAAGCAACAGCCAATCCAGCACCGGTGGGGTGGATTGGTACCAGTTGCGCCAGTTGTTTGCCACAACGTCGTTTAGATAATCAATCATTGTGTGGCTTGGCTGTCAGCCGCCAGACGTAGTAACCAACAACGGCAAACAGCAGGCCATAAATGGCTTCTTTTAGCTCGACGGTACTGTGCTTGAGCGGGTAGCTGCTTTGATACCAAATGCTGCCTTCAAAAAGCGGGCGAAAGGCGTTGGCAACGATGTAGTTGAGCAGGAACAGCAGCCCCAACAGCCAGGGGGTGACGGGGACAAGCTGGTTGAGCCATTTGCCGGTGGGGGGGTGAAGAACGGCCGTTATTGGCAAGATCAGCGTAAACCCCAGGGCAAAAAGGGTCAACAGCCGGTCGGTGTTGAGCAGGCTGTTGCCCTGAATCACTTCCAGGTTATGAAAGTTGAACTCATCCTGGGTGTTAATCTCACGTAAGTCGTCGGGGGTGTCAAAGTTAAAAATGCGCTGCCCCCAGCTAATTTCTTCCCCGGCCACGAAGATGAGCATGGCGGCCAGACCGATGTAGGCAAGTTGCTTGAACCAGAAAAACGGCCGTTTTTCCCGCCGCCGCTGCCACCACACCCCCAGAAAGAACAGCCCGGCAACGAAATAGCCGACTGTACCCACGCTTTCAATCAGCCCATCTTCTTTAATGAGCCAATCGAGCGCGGTTTGCCCGACCAGTAATATCCCGTAGCTTGCCACTACCAGCAAGGCCAAACAGGCCAAAACCAATCTGTTTATGCGGTAATTCTGCATCGTTTTGCTCCATTGATACCATTTTGCTTCTATCTATACTGCCTGCGAAGGCCATAAACTTACATTTTGTTGTTCGGCTACAAGTGGTAAGTAGCAGATTGCAAGTTTTGTTTGCCAACCAGACTTGCAACTTGCCACTTGTTACCGGTTTACAAATGAAGGCCTTGATTAATCTACTCAGTCTACCTCTTTACGCGCCACCATGCCGTAGGCAGGCAGCAGGTGGGGCAGCAGCCGTTGCCAAGGCTCACGCCGTAACAACTGTCTGGCCCACGCCGGCCGTACCTTTTGCGCCACCCACGACCCGGCAATGGTTGTGTTGAATGGCACAAAGGTCGCAGGCTGCGCCAGGTTGGGCATCATCCCCACCGTTTCGATGGGGTGAAAGCGGTATTGCTGCAAAAGCTGGGCGATGTGCGTTGGTGCCCAGCCAGTTGCCACCTGCGACTGCCGCCGGATGTGCCAACGGCCGTTAAACCCCACATAGATCACTCCATTTGGCCGCAGCCACTGCCACGCCAACGGCAAATCGGATGCTGGCGTGTGCCAAAATCCGTGGGGCAGAGCCACCAAATCAAAGGCTGTTAAGGTCAGTGCGGCTAACGTGTCGGTGACTATCCAGTGCAAACGGCCGTTTTCCCGCCAGCGTGAGGGCAAAACGGCCGTTTTTTCCACAGAATCAGTCACCACCACCACCTGTTCATAGGTAGACAGCAACCCCACTGCCGCATCGGGGTGGGGCAGGCTGATAAGCAGCGCCCGCCCCCCTGACGGCATCCCCGTCAGAAACCGCCAATCGCTGCTGGCTGATGGCATCCAGCCATCAACAATCACCCGCCCCTCGCTCGCCGGGCGTTAAAGAATAACCCTAACGCGGCTACCAACAGCCCGCCGCCAATCAACCCAATCGCCGCGCCGCGCATGTTGCCCAACCCCGCTGCTTCTGGTTGATAATAGTCTGGCAGAGGGCCAGGCTCCGGCAAATCTTGCGGAACGGCCGTGGGTTCCACTAATTCCACCACCTCGGCTGCAGCTGTATCGGTGGCAGGGGCAGTGGTCGTGATGCTGGCCGCTTCGGCTGCCTGCGTCACTCTGGACACCGTTTCCGGGATAATTTGCAGCGAAATTTGCGCCACATCCTGCGAATTCAAATCCAGTGCCTCAATTTGATCCTGGCGTACAAACGACAGGTTGCCATCGAGGTTGGATGACAAATCATTGTTGCCAAGGGCGTTGAGCGCCCAGCTAACCCCCTCGGCGTTGGTGCCGGTTGCCACCGTCACCGCCCGGTGCGGGTTCCACGGCGCGTGGATGGTTTCGATGATGCCCAGGCTAAAGCCCTGCGGCAGCCGGAAAATGACGCTGCCCAGCTTTTGCTGCATTTCGTTGCTGCCTGGTGCAAATGGCTGGGGCAGTTCTTCATTGACCAGCCCAATCACGCTGTTGCGCTCTGGTTCGCCGACCATCACCATATGGGCATCGGCCAGCACCGCGTCCTCTGGTGCTGCACCCAGCGTTACCTGGGGGGCAAAGTTGTAGCCCCGGCTGATGTCGCCCAGAATGGCGGCAATGCCAGCCATGCCGTTTAGTTCATTAGCCGTTGGCGTTTCTGGCAGGGCAAACCAGACGTTGCCTAAGTCAAAGCGGGAAATGAGCGGTGTCAGCGGGTCACGAATGACCATCGGCTCGTCGTTTTGGGTGACTTCAATATGGGCAAGCTGTAAACGGCCGTTGTCCTTAATGCGCGTCCAGGCCAGCCCCAGATCCGGTTCTGTACATGGCTGCGCCACGTCCATTGTCACCTCCAGCCGCAGCCGATTAGTGTCACCCAGCAGCACTTCGTCGGCCGGCAATTTGACCAGCAGTTCACGTTCACCTTCCGTTGAGCCATCAAGAATGGTGCTGCCAATGGGGCGATTGTTCAAATAAACCGTCAGTGCCGACGCTTCCGGCTCCAGCAGTGCCGAGGGAATATAGTTCAGCAGCAGCAGCGGGTCATCAGTTAGCCGCCAGTTGGATGGCACAAAGAAGCTCACCGTTTTTGACTGCGTACCCACGCCATAGATGGTAGTGTCGCGGAAACCCAGTTCAGCCAGGGTGTTGACTGTAATTGCTTCTTCCGATGCCGTTTCCGCCACCTCATTGATGGCTTGAATGATTGCCAGTGGGCCAGTAAAGCCAAAGCGGGGGTCGGTGGGGCGCACCGAAAGAGCTTGCGCTGCCCGTGCTACGCCAGCCTCGGTGCTGCCTGTTACCACCAGCACCACCGGATCGGTGGCTTCGGTTTGCGCCAACTGCACCACACCGTCATCGGCAAAAACGGGTTCTTCGGCGGCGACGATGGCACCATCGCTGTTAAGCTGGGTTGGCAGCAGACCGCGAGCGTACCAGTCGGCGATGAGGCTGTTGTTTTGCGGTGTGCCAACCAGCACCAAATGGGTGTTGGCTACTTGTTCAGGCGTAGCCTGGCTGGTGGTTAGCACGTTGAGCAGGATGTTATTGTCGGTTTTTTGCCCCAGCATGGCACCAAGGGAGGCCACGGCGCTGAGGTCGGCGCTGGTGTAGTTGTCAGGAATGACCAGGGAAATGACTTCTGGTGCCAGCAGTTCTTGCACCAGCGGCCGGGGAAAGGCCGCCAGATCAAGGTCAGGTGCCAGTTGGCCGTATTCCAAATGGAGGAAAGAGAGGTTGTTAATGTTAAAGCTGGTGCGCCCTTCGGTGTCACAATCACGCCCGGTGGTAAGGACAAAGCGCAAGGTGTGGCGGTTGTTGTCGGGGGTGTTGGCGGTGGTGGGCAGTGGCAACTGTAGCGATTGATTTCGGCCAACTTGCTGCAGGTTCAGGGCGGCGACCAGTTCGTCATCAAAATAAACCTCTAGCAAGAAGACGCGAGCTGCGTCGCTGGGGGTGCTGGTTTGCCCAACCGCGTCAAACAGCAGGTCGTAATAAAGTTGGAAGTAGCCGCCTTCTTTTAGCTGCCAGCGATAGGGGAGGGAGAAGTCTACCTGGTCTGAATCAATGGGGCCGCGCAGGGTCAGGTTACTGCGATTAAGCTGTTCCAGGCTGATTTCAATGGTTCCGGGGGGGCTGTCGGCTAAAGGAACGGCCGTTACCAATGCCCCACCTGTTTCTGTACTCCCTGCATTCGACGTTGGCTGTTCTTGCGCTAAAGCCGCTTGTCCCAGCAGCAGTGACAACAGCACAACAAGGCCAATACTCAACAATGTTTTCCGATGATACGCATACATAAGATATACTCGCTTCCTCATACTAGCGGTTTCCCAAAACTAGCTCCCAACCCCTTTCAGACCAACGTAGCGACCGGCCAAGAGCAGGCTGTCGCGTTCCATGATCCACAGTACGGCACCATAACCGGCGGCGCCGGCAACGGCCGTTAATAACAATTGCAGCAGCGGCGGCAAGCTGGCCGTTGCCCACAGCGTCGGCAGCGCCAGCGCCAGCAGCAGCATCCCTCCCAACAGCGACGGCTTGAGCGCCGCCCACAAGGCATTCAAGCGAATGGTGATAAACCGTGCCGCCACCAGCCAACGCGCCAGCGTGCGTGCCAGCGCCACCAGCACATGCGCCAACGCGACCCCAACCAGCCCATAGCGTGCGCCAAACCACAAAGCAGGCAGGAGAAAGAACAGACTGACAATGCCTAGCTTGAGTAAAATGTCGGGACGGCCGGTAGCTTTGTAGACATCGCCGATGTGGTAGCCGATGGAGCGCACCAGGGCGTAGAGGGCCAGCAGCCGCATGACGGGAATGGCCTCCAGCCATTGGGTGCCAAAGACGACGCGCACCAGCGGGTCGGCGGCAATGATTAGCCCCAGGCACAGCGGCATGACCACCAGTTCGATATAGCGGGTGGTGGTCCAGAAGGCTTGCTCAAGAACGGCCGTTTCCTGCTGCACCGATGAATAAGCCGGATAAATGACCGCGCTTAGCACCCAGAGCAGGTTAAACACCAGCAGCTCCGGCAGCCGGTAGGCCAGCGTGTAGATACCCAACGCTGCGCTGCCCAGCACACGCCCCACGATCAAATAATCCATTGTGTCATTTAAAATCGTCAGCCCATCGGTACCGATGACCGACAGACCAAAATTAAGCATTTGCCCCACAAGCCGGGTTGCCAGCCGCAATTGGGGTCGCCAAGGGAACATCCACCAACTGAGCAACACCCCGGCTGCTGAGCCAGCCAACTGCCCCACAATTAGCGACCAGACGCCAAACCCGGCTATTGCCATCCCAATCGAAACCACCCCTTTGACCAGCGAACGGCCGATATCGGGCAGTGCCTTGCGCCGGAAATCAAGCTGGCGCTGCAGACGCACGGTGTGGATGGCACCGAGGGCGTTGATGACAAAGTTAAACGACAGCACCCGCAAAATGGGCGTGACTAGCGGTTCGCGGAAGTAGGTGGCGGCCAGGGGAGCCAGCAGCAGCCCCAGCAGGGTGAGCAGCACGCCCAGCAGCAAGTTGAGGGTGAAAACGGTGTCGGCAGCTTCTTCAACCTCATCCTGACGTTGGATGAGGGCAGCACCCAGCCCTAAATCTTTGAGAACGGAGAGATAGCTGACGGCGATGGTGGCAAAACCGACCACGCCGAATTGTTCGGGGGTGAGCAGGCGAGCTAAAACGGCCGTTGTAATCAGCACCAGCCCCTTGCCCAACCCAAACGAGAGGTAGTTCCAGGCGACCCCCCTGGCCGCTTTTGCCGCCAACGTGCCGTCGCTCATCGCGTTTCTGGAAGTTGGGCAGCCGCTGCAAAGCGGTCTGTCATGTGGGTGGCAGCCACAGCCAGGGCAAATAGCAGCCACAAGTAGCGCATAAAGTCGCCGTGCAAGATGACGCTGCTGACGCTGTAGGAAATGATGGCGTACTGTACCGAGGTAAACCAGGGCTGCAAGTAGGCATGTTGCGGCATTTGGGCAATTTTGTGGCGGGCACCGCGCAGCAGCACCAGCACTGAACCAAAGGCTGCAAGCAGCCCCAATATGCCCAACGTTCCCGTTTCTGCCAGCGTTTCGATATAGAGGGAGTGCGCCTCGCGGTTGCCAAAGCGGTATTCCAACCCCAGTTGGCTGGCGTAATCCTGGTAATTAACGTCATAGTTGCCGATGCCAACGCCAAGCAGGGGATGGTTGGCAAACATGAGCAACCCGGAAAGCATTTCGCTGGTGCGGCCTCGGAAAGAGGAGTCTTCATAAATGCGGGTTTGCACGCTTTCGCTGGGGTTGAGCAGGGATATGCTGTCAATGCGGGCGCGGTAGGTTTCGGGCAGGAAGAGCATGAGCAGGGCAAACAGCAGGCCAACGGAAATGAGCAGGGATGGGCGCACACGCCGTTCGATGGCGATTAGCACCAGCATGATGATCATGGTGAGGAAAGCACCCCGGCTATAGGTGTTGACGGTCGCTAATGCCAAACAAAATGCTGCTGTCGTTGCCGCCAGTTTTAGCCACCACGACTTCTCATCTAACATGCGGTAGACGGTTAGCACCAGCACAAAGGCCAAAATTTGCCCATAAAAGTTTGGCTCCCGAATGGGGCCAGACAGTCGCGCTTCGTAGACACCTGTTACCACCTGCTGCAGGTCGTTGACCATCAGCCCGCCGAAGTCTTGGGCGTAGTTGCCGGTGAAGACTTGGTAGACACCTAGGGCGGCAGGAACGGCCGTTGCTAAAATCAACAGCCACAACGCCCGTTTCCACTGCTGTGGTGTTTGCAGGGCGTAGATAATGCAGAGGAAAATGATGAAGTTCTTGAAGAAATCCGTTACTTCGAGATAGGCCGCGCTGGAATCACGCGCCCCAACGGCCGATAAAAACCAGACGCACCCCCAGGCAAATAGCGTAAATTCGGCAATGCCCAGATGCAAGGCTCCCTGTGCTTGCCGCCGCGTCCACAAATATCGCGCCAAAATGGCGATGGCAACGATGGCAACTACGGGTTTGTTGATGCTTGGTAGCCCGTTGCGGGTGAAGATGGTGGAAACGTTGGTGGCGATGGTGATGACAAGGATGTAGGCACCGTATTGGGGGCGGAAGAAGATAACGGCCGTTAAGGCCAGGGCGATAGCACCACCAAAGGCATAGATAACCAGGTCAGAATCGGCACCCAGGGTGAAAATGACCAGCCCGGTGAGGATGAGAATGGCAAGCAGCAGGTAAACGGCCGTTTGCCGCACCTCTGGGTCAGATGACGAATCGGGAAGTTTGATTGAGCCTTGCACGGCGGTTCTCCTTCAAACGTGTGTGTTTACGCCTGATGACCCAAACGCAGTGCCATGCCCCGGGATGATGGCCCCAGCACGGCACGAATAAAGATCAGAATAAACCCGATCATCAGCCCCAATATGCCGCTCAGGATAATATCCAGACTGTGATTGGGTGAAATGGGGTCGCTGCTGATTGTGGCTTCATCCAGCAAACGCAGCTCGTATACTTCCTGCAAATCGCCGACATATGCCAGCCCAGAGTGACCAATGGCGTTGGCTAAATCGGCCGTTAGCTGTGCCGATGGCCCCTGTACGTCTACCTGCAACACGCTTGAATCGGGCAAAACGACGCAGTTCACATGGTAAGGGTCAGCCAGATCGGCCGGAAAAAGCCCCAGCGATGCGGCTGCATTGTCAAACACAGCACCGCTTTTCAGCACCTGGCAGTAGGTGGCTACCACGCCGCTGCGAGCTGCCAGCGTATCAATACTGTCAATCACATCTCTGGTATCGGCAATGCGAAAGGTAGGGTTGGCAACAAAGGTGGTTGTGGCCTCATAAACCGGGGTTTGTGAATAGCTGTAAGCAATGCCCACCCCCAAACTAATCAAAAGCAGTGCTAATAAAATCCACCAACCATTACGAAGAGCTTGTACATATTGCTGTACATCCATGTTGTTCAATACACCCTTGGTTTGCCTTGCCCCGTGGCAAAAGCAAAAACATGATAGATTAGACACCCACAAATTGGCAGCTCAGACAGCTTTGCCATGAAACAAAATCCAGTAAATTGACGTTAGCGTGATGATAATAATAATTGTGACTAATTTACTATAGACAAAATTTTCAATATTGTATAGCTGATGAAACTTACAAACAACATTACCGGGGTCTTGTGGCGATAGTTTGGAACTGGTATAGACAGTTGGAACCTAAATAGACGGCTCTGGTCTGATCAACGGCCGCTGAATAGTACCAATAGGTGATCAGCTCCATACTTCTCCACTTCATATTCTAGTGGGAAACGGCCGTTTGCCCGTGTGAACGCATTACAACGAAAATGTAAAATTAGTAACAGATGAGGGGAGAAAGGTGAGTAGCCAGCAACAAAAATTCCCATTCGTGCTGCAGCCTCAATTAGCCAAAGTGCCAGCAAGAGAGCCGCCAGTGGCCTGCCTTCAGTACCAGTGCCGAGGCAAAACCGGGCAGTGGTGGCAGCAAATGCAGGCTCCATGTGGCTGCTTCTTCTGTGCTGCCCTGCACCTGCACAATGGCGGCGGGGTCGCCCGGTGCCAACGTCACGTCAAATTCCTTAAGCGGGTAGGAAAACCCTTCACCGATGGCCTTGATAAACGCCTCTTTACGCGTCCAGGCGTTGAAGAAGCCACCGGGCTGCTGGGCGGGCGGCAGGGCGTGGAGGGTTTGCAGTTCAACGGGAGAAAAGACATGGGCAGCCAAGCTGTGGAGGTCGGATAACGGCCGTTTTTCCTCCACATCCACCCCCACCACGCTGCTCCGGCACACCGCCAACAGCCCTACTTCTTGCGAATGAGACAGGTTGAAGTGCAGCGCGTGGTTCACCAGAAACGGCTTGCCAAATTTGGTCACATCCAGCACCAGCGATGCCGGGTCAACCCCCAGATACTTTGCCAGCACCGTGCGCACGGTTCCCCGCCCCACCGTATACCGCCGCCGATCCCGCGCAAAGTGAAATCGTTCTGCCCGTGCCTGTTCGGCAGCCGACAGCAGCGGCCAGAAGGTGTCAAACGGCCGTTCCAGCCCCACCCGCCACACATGCACCTCGTCATCTGCCAGCCCCAGTTCGGCCGGCGGCCACTGCCACTGCATGGTTTGATAATCAGTAATCGGTAATTGGTCATCAGTAATCAGTCAGCCCAGCACCCACTGATTACTGGTTACGGATTACCGATTACCGCCCCCTGTGTCGGTTAATTTCATCGCGCAGCCAGGCCGCCGCTGCCCGCGCCGCATCAGCAAAATCCACCCCCTGCGAAGCAAAAATGATGCTTCGGCTGGAGTTGATAACTGGCCCAGCTACAGCATCGGCACCATATGCCACCGCTGCTGCCAGATCGCCTCCCTGCGCCCCAATGCCCGGAATCAAAAAGTTCGCCTTCGGAGCCAGCGTTCGCGCCATTGCCAGTTCCTCCGGCCACGTTGCCCCCATCACATAGCCCAAATGGCCGGCCACCGGCCACTGCTGGCTTTGCCGCAGTACATTAGCCGATAGTCCGGTGCCGGCCGGTAAATCCCCCTGAAAATCAGACGCACTGGGGTTGGAGGTACGCGCCAGCAGATAAACCGCCTTGTCCGGCCGCTGCCCAATCATTGGCAGCACCGCCTCTGCCCCCACAAACGGATTGACGGTGACGGCATCCACCTGCCATTCGTCAAACAGCCCCTTGCCCCACGCCCCCTGCGTGTGGCCGATGTCACCCGTTTTGCAGTCGAGAATGATGGGGATATGTTTGGGAATGTAGGCGATGGTGCGCTCCAGGGCAATGACCCCGGCCGCGCCCCATTGTAAATAAAAGCCTAAATTGGGTTTGTAAGCGCAGACCAGATCGGCCGTGGCGTCAATGATCGCCCGGTTAAATGGCAGCAGCGGTTCATCCCACCGCGAAACCGCCTCCACCGGCAGCTTGTCTGGCAATGGGTCTAGCCCAATGCACAGCCAGGAGTTGTTCTGCTGTTGAATTGCCTGTAGTTTTTCTAAATAAGTCGTCATAGGCTGAATTGTAGCGACAGTGACCCCAAATGGGCAAAAGCGGGCGTTGGCAACAACGGCCGTTTTTGCTACAGTCATTACTCTATGAAAACCGCTATCCTTATTTTGCTGCTGCTGCTGCTAGGCGGGTGCCAACCCCAAACGCCCCCCAGCGCAGCCGCCCTCCCTGAAGCAACAGCCACCCTTGTTGCCACCACTGCCCCACACCCCACACCCAACACTCCTCACCCCACTCGCCCGCCCACACAAACGGCCGTTCCTCTCCCCCCCACCATAACGGCCGTTCCCACCCTACTGCCCACCGCCACCATCGAGCTGCCTACTCCCACCATCACCCCTTCGCCCACGCCCATTGCCAGTTGCACCCAGCGCGTGCCACAGGATGATTTGCTCACCATCGTTACGCAGCAGTACAGCCTTAGCCGCGACTACGTGCCGGGGGATTTGGTGTCGCTCAACGACCTGCTGCCGTTTGTGGTGACCAAGGGGTACCCCAACCAACTGCGCCAGGCGGCAGCGGAACCATTGGCGGCGATGATTGCCGAAATGCAGACGGCGGGGTTGCAGCCGCAGCTTCTTTCTGGCTACCGCAGCTATGCCCAGCAGGAGATTGCCCACCGCAAATGGCAGGAAAAGGAGCCGGAACGGGCAGCGATTTTGAGCGCCCGCCCCGGCCACAGCGAACATCAGTTGGGAACGGCCGTTGATTTTGGCTCTCCCGAACTGCCCGACATTGTGGGCGTGCCCGACATTGAATTCCATACCTACTTTTACCAAACCAGCGAGGGAGTGTGGCTGGGGGAAAACGCCCACCACTTTGGCTTTACCCTCAGCTACCCCCGCGATGCCAGCGAGATTACCGGCTTTTTCTACGAGCCGTGGCATTTTCGCTATGTGGGGGTGGAACTGGCTACGATGCTGCACGAAAGTGGGCAGACGTTGACAGCATACCAGCTTGCCAATCTGCCCCAGCCCTGCGTGCCGGAGGCGTAGATGGGACGCGGACGAACACGGACGAACGCGGAAACGGTTTACTGGTTACTGGTTACTGGTTATTGGTTATTGGTTCTGGCTGGGTGTGGGGCGGACGCTTTGCCAGGGGCGGAAACGGCCGTTTCTCCTACGCTCATTCCCACTGCCCAAATGGTACCGACGGCAACCCCCATGCCAACGGCCACAGCAACGCTGCCGCCAACGGCCGTTCCTACCCAGGTTCCCACGACCATGCCCACCATCACCCCCGTGCCTACCGCTACTGACCTGCCGCCGATCACGCTGGCGGTGCCGCAGGAATGGGTGGAGCGGGTGCAAACGGCCGTTTCGCACCACCCCGGCCAGCGCGGCTGGCAAATTATGACTGCTGCCGAAGCTCAGGCTGAGGTACGGCTGGTGAACGACGACAGCGGTATTTTACTATGGCGGGAGCCGCTGGCACTGGCGGTGCCGTTCACCGCACCAGTGGAAGGGGTAGATTTGGCAAAAGCGCAGGCGATTGTTGCTGGCACAGACCAGGGCGATATTACCCTCCGGCTGTGGCGAGACATGGTGCCGCAACTGCGAGCGCTGCGGGTAAACGGCCGCTTCCCCCCCGACCTCGATTATCCATTACAGGCAAGCTGGTCATTGCTGGCTCCGCCGGAGTTGGCCGACACAGCCGAACAGTTGGCGGCAGAGCTGCGGGCGGGACGGGAAAATGAGCCGCTGGTCTGGTTAACGGCCGTTGGCGACATCATGCTCGACCGTTCGCTTGGCTATTACCTCAACCTGGGCAACCTGGCCTACCCGTTTGCCGACATCGCAGACGAGCTAAAACAGGCTGATTATACCGTCGGCAACATGGAGTCTGCATTGGGCAGCGTGGGCGAACGTGCGTCCAAAAGCTACACCTTCCGCGCCCCGCCCCAGGCAGCCGAGGCACTGGCACTGGCCGGGTTTGACCTGCTGACGCTGGCAAACAACCACGGCATGGATTTTGGCCCGGAGGCATTGGCACAAGGGCTGGGCCTGCTGCACGCGCAAGGGCTTGCCACGGTGGGGGCGGGGGCAAACGCCACGACCGCCCGTCAGCCCCATTTGGCAACGGTCAATGGACTGACGCTGGCCTTTTTGGGCTATGTCAACGTGCCGGTGGAGGCCAGGGGGTTTGATACGGCAACGTGGACGGCGACGGAAACGGCACCGGGGCTGGCGTGGGGGTATCCTGAGGTGATTGCGGCGGATGTAACGGCCGTTCGTTCCCAGGCTGATGTGGTCATTGTGCTGCTGCACAGCGGCTACGAATACCAGGAAAACCCCAGCCCGCCGCAGGTTGCCGCCGCCAAAGCCGCCATTGATGCTGGAGCCGACCTGGTGATCGGCCACCACGCCCACATTTTGCAGGGTGTTGAGTTTTACAACGGCGGGGTGATTGCCTATGGGCTGGGGAATTTTGCGTTTGAGATTGATGGGTCGCCGGAAACGGCCGTTTTTCACTTCTGGCTCGATAAAAACGGCGTGCGACAGCTTGCCTTCACCCCCGCCGTCATCCAGTTTGGCGGCCAGCCCCGCCTCGCCACCGCACCAGAGGCATTTGCCATTCGGCAGCAAATTTATCGGCTGACCGACAGACAATAGGGACGCGGCGGCTGGAGGAAACGGCCGTTTATATCCCATCAGGCCACACACTTGTTGGCATCCACATGGCAGTGCGATATAGCCCTACCAACCTTCAGATTGAGAATTGCTGCTATAAGACGCAGCACGTTTCCACGCCTTATTCAAGCCGTGTTTTCAGCTGGGCATCTTGCAATTGAAGGTTTAACCGCCAAGCGTGTTGCCTGAACAACACACTCTTGTCAACTTCCCCCATGTCGGCATACAGCCGGAATAAATGATAATGAGCATACGCCTGCTCATACAAATCCCCCACTTCCTCAAAAATTTTCAGACCCGCCTGAAAAAATAGCAAGGCTTGGGGAAAGTCGTGTCTAGCCTGGTGCAACAATGCCAATTGCGCCTGCACCAACGCCTCCCAGCGTAGACTGCCCAGCCGTTGAAACAGATCAAGAGCCTCGTACCCATGCTTCAGCCCCGCCTCCCATTGATTTTGGCGGCGGCACAGCACCATCTGTTCAAACAAAACGGCTGCCTGTTCGCCAATATCCTGCTGGGCGCGGCTAATGCCCAACGCCTCGGCCAGATGATTTTCGGCAGCAGCATAATTGCCCCAAATGCCCTCCACTCGTGCCAAATAGCGCAATGCTTCAACATAAGTTGTGGAAGGTGGAAGCAGGCTTTGCACGGCGACAGAGTGGGTCAGGTTGGTGTGTGCTGCCTGCAAATCAGAGGTGTAGGTTATATGGCAAAGGGCAATCAGGTTGAGATTTTTCGCCACGCCCAGCCCATCGTCTTCCTCTGCAAAAATGCGTCTTGATTCTTCCAGCAGCATTAAAGCTTCAGCACTTTGTCCACGCTCGGTTTGAATACGGCCGTTTATATAATTTGCCTGGGCAATTCCCCAACCATCCTCACCCTGGAACAACGGCAGCATCACAGCAGCCAGATACTGCTCAGCGGCCACATAATCATTCAGCTCCGTTTCAATCTCCGCCAGCCGCAGCCGCAGCCGCGACAGCATAAGCTGATCTTGCACTGCCTCGGCCGCATCCATCGCCAAAGCCAGCCCTTGCCGCATATCCTGAAAGCGAATCTGGCGGAACCACGGCTCGTCTAGCTGCTGCACCAACGCCAGCGTTTGCGGCCACCATTGATGGGCATGGGCTTTGACAACGGCCGTTAATACATTCCCCCACTCCTCCCGCAACACCCCATAATCACCCCGTCCTTCACAAACCAACTGATAAAAATAATCCGTAAAAGCCCGTGCCACAATCGGCACCCTTTCCCCCAACTTCTCCGCCACAAACTGCCGCACCAGACTGTGCAAACTATACCGCTCGTTCTCGTGCTGCTGCTGCAACAGCGACTTTTCACACAGCAAATCCAGGTCAAACAGCGACGCATCGGCCACGTTTTGGGCGGCAACGGCCGTAAATGACCCCGGAAAGACCGACAGCGCCGCCAAAACCCCCTGCACCTCCGGCTCCAGCAGTTGCCACGACGTTTCAAACACCGCCCGCACGCTGCGATGACGCGGATCCACATCCCGCAGCCGCGTGGCAAGAAAATCCAGCGACTGCCCAATGCCGGCAATAATTTGCGGCAGCGACCGCCGCCGCACCCACGCCGCCGCCAGCCCAATCCCCAGCGGCGAGCCGTCTACGAGTTGGCAGATTTGTTGAATGTGGGGAAGATTAACGGCCGTTACCACAAAATCACCCCGCGCCATCCGCCCCCGCTCCGCAAACAACGCCTCCGCCGTGCCAACCGGCAGCCCCCCCAGCACCACCACCGACTCCGCCTGAAAGTTCAGAGGCTCCCGTGACGTTGCCAACATTGCCACCTGCGGCGCCCGGCGCAGCCATTCGGCGAGAAAGCCCAGCCCGTCCAACACCGTTTCACAGTTATCCAGAATGAGCAAAAGCTGCTTGTCGCGCAAAATTGCCAGCACCTGCTCCCCCGTCAACTGCTTACCCCCCTGTCCCAGCCCCAGCGCCTCCCCTACCCCAATTTTGATCTGCTCGGCTTCTCCTCTGGCCGCATCCAGCGGCATAAACCAAACCCCGTCGGGAAAGCTCATTTGCACCTGCCGCCCCACCTCAACCGCCAGCCGCGTTTTGCCAATGCCGCCCGTGCCAACCACCGTCAGCAGGCGACAGGCGGGATCAACCAGCCGCTGTAGTAGCTGCGTTTGTTCGGCTTCGCGGCCGATGAAGGGGTCGGTTGGAGATGGCAGGTTGTTGGGAATTAGGAAGGATGAATTAGGAATTATGAAGGAAGGAGAGAGAGGGACGGACTGGATGGTTTCATGCAGATGGGTTGTTTCGGTGTCGGGTTCGATGCCCAGTTCGTCCCACAGCACCGTTTGGCATTGCTCAAACTGGGCCAGGGCGGCGTTGCGGTCGCCCAGGGCGGCGTGGGCGTGCATGATGGCGCGGTGGGCGGCTTCGAGCCACGGCTCAAGCTGGATCTGGCGGTGGGCGATGGTGAGAACGGCCGTTAATTCCCCCCGCTCCCACCACACCTCCCGCAGCCGCGTCATCGCCGCCAACGCCCGCTGCCCCACATGCTCCCGCTGCGCCAGCAGCCACGCCTCCCACGTCTCGCTGGGGAAATTCAGCCCCGCCAAAAATTCCCCCCGCACCAAAGCCACCGCCTCCTCCAGATGCGCCACACAGGTGGGGCAGCCCGCCAGCCGCCGGTGGGGATGGCTTTCCACGGCCGCCAGCAGCCGCTCAAACTGAGCCACATCCACTTCAATATCGTCGCCATTACGGAGGGTAATTTGTTTGCGGTCAATCGCCAGCAACGGGGGGCTGGCCTCGTCATCCCGCACCACGCCCCGCAAGCGGGCAAGGCGGTTGCGGAGGTAGGTCAGGGCTTCCTGGTCGGGGCGGTCGGGCGAGAGCAGCCCGGCTAATGTGTCCCGTCGCTGGGCGCGCCCCTGGTGGGCGGCCAAATAAGCCAGTAAAACACGTTCGGCATCGGTGCGAAAAACGGCCGTTTCCTCCCCCACCCTCACCTGTAGCGGCCCCAACATCTCAATCCTCAAGGTCAACACAGCCCTTTCCTCCAGAAAACGAGGCTGGGAGATTAAGAGCCCAAGAGGTTGTTGGAGAGGTCTGGATAGATGCGTGGATGAAGCGGATTTATTGGGATAAATGCAGATTTTTTCTTTTTTATCCGCGAAAATCCGCCCCGATCCGCGTCATCGGCGCATCCATTTTCTTGATTCCAACAAACCATCAAGAGCTTAGGACAATCTCCCAGTCTCTCAATCTCCTAATCTCCCACCCCTCTTCATAAACGCACCCAAAACCCACCCTGCCTGGGTGCGCTGTGGGTGCGCGGTCGCCCTAAAGTGTGGTCATCAGCACGGCTCACCCAGAGCCACAAACAAAAATCACACAATTTTTTAAGGAGACATCTCATGAAACAGTTCAAATCCTGGAAAACCGCCGCCCTTGCCGCCCTCTTGCCCCTGCTCATCGCCCTACAACCCGCCATCACTTACGCTTGCGGTGCTGGCGGACACACGGGCTGCTAACTAAATCCAATGTAGGACAAGTTTGCAAACTTGTCCTACGCCCCCTCACGATTTGTAGAAGTTCAACTTCTTCTGAGAAGTTGAACTTCTGCCGTTACGTTAAAACACAACCGCATTGGCCCGTTCCAGTAACTGCTGATTTTGCACCAATTTTGCCAGAACCACAGCCTCCGCACCAGATTGCCTCGCCCGTTCCTTGTCAACCCCGCGCCAAAACTCAGCCATACTGATCAATATCTCACACGCAACGCTCGGCAAATTGCTTTGCCGCGCCATGTCTAACGCTTGCCCATACAAAGCTTCAGCCCGTTCAGCTTTCCCCCTCAGGCCTTCGGTCTCAGCCAGATTAAACAGGGCAATGGCTATGAGCGAAGGATCCCCGATTGACTCTGAAATCTGCAGCCCTTGCCTTAGCTTTTCGGCCGCTAGTGCATTGTCACCCAAGAGACGATAATTCTTGCCGAGGTTTGTATAAACCAAACCCTGGGCAACCAGATCGCCCTTAGCATTGGCAACCTCAAGACCAAGCTGCAAATAGTATTGTGCGCCACTATAGTCGCCCTGCGCGGTGGCAACGATACTAAGATTGTTGAGCAGAAATGATTGCAAATGACGATTATCTAATTGATTGCAAAGCGTTAAAGCTTGTTCCATTGCCTGCTGTGCCGCAGGCAAATGGCCCTGATGGTAGCAAACAAGGCCGATGCTGTTGAGACTGCCACTCAAGGCATGGGCATTCTCTATGTCTCGCCACGCCGCGCAAGCCTGCTGCAAATGGTCGTGGGCAGCAGCGTAGCGGCTTTGAATGTCGTTGATGATGCCCAAATGGTGATGGCACCAGCCAATAATCAGCCTGTCATCCAGCGCGTGGGCCAGGTCAAGGGCGTGGGACAGCCTGTTTGCCGACGCATCATACTCCCCCAGCCGCCACAGTGCCTCGCCCCACAGCACCAGCCCCATCCCCTCCGCCCAGCGGTCGGCGTACTCGGCCGCCAACGCCAACGCCGCCTGCACCGCCTGAATCGCCGGCCGATACCGCCCTAACCGATTTTGAAACCGCGCCCGCTCCAGCCCGGCGCGGGTTGCCAACGCCACCCCTTCATCCCCCCACGCCAATGCCATGCGAACGGTAATCTGCATCACCGCCTCCGCCTCATGCGACAACCCCCGCAGTTGGTAATAAATCGAAAGCGGGGTGAGCGCGTCCCGCAGCAGCACCGCCCTGCGCCCGGCCAGCCCCGTTTGCCACGCCAGCCGCACATTGTCCATGTCAGGCTGAATCACCGCCATCGCCTCCTGCGGCGTGCTTTTTTGCAGCGGCTCGGCGTATTGCGCCAGCCAGGTGAGGTAATAATCGGCGTGTTTGACCAGGGTCTGGTCGGTTGGAGACCGTTTTGCCGCCGCATAAGCCCGCACCACGGCATGAAGCGCGTAGCGATCCGCCGCCAACTCATAGGCCAGCAGCGATTTGTCGCCCAGCGCGGCAAGCTGCTGCTCGTCTGCTTCGGCAACGTCTTGCGCCGCTGCCGCCGTGAAGCCGCCGCGAAAAACGGACAGCCGCGCCAACTGCTGCTGCAATTGGGGGGTCAGAGTGCGCCACGACATGTCAAAAACAACGTGGAGCGCACGATGGCGTGGTTCGATGTCGCGCAAGGATGTGGTCAGGGCATCGAAACCCTTATCAAGGCGGCTGGCAATGGTGCGGCAGGTGGCACGGCGCGTCAGGGAGGCGGCCAGCTCAATTGCCAGCGGCAGCCCTTCCACCAGGCGACAAATGTGGCGAACGGCCGTTAATTCCTCCCCCGCCAACTCCCCCTGCCGCTGCTGCGCCCACCGCGCCGCAAACAGATCCACCGCATCCGACCGCTGTTCATCGTCATCGTCAATCGGGTAGCTCAACCCGGTCAGGGCAACCGTCCACTCCGCCCGCAGCCCCAACGCCTCCCGCGAGGTGGCAAGAAGCTGCACCTTTTCACACCGCTGCACCAGGTCAAGAACAAGGGGAACCCCGGCCAGCAAATGCTCAAAGTTGTCCAGCATCAGCAGCATTTGCTTGTGCTGCAGGTGGTTTAGCAGTTGCTCAACGGGGGTAGCGGAGCCGGTGAGGCGCAGGTCAAGGGCGGTGGCAACTTCCACGGCGATGGCTTCAACCAAATCATCGTCATTGGGGTCAAGGTCGGCCAACTCCACCAGCCACACGCCGTCGCGGTATTGGCCGAGGCGGCTGCGGGCAATGGTGGTGGCGAGCCGGGTTTTGCCCGCCCCTCCCTGCCCCACAAGGGTGACAAGGCGGCACCAGGGCTGGTCTAGCCGGGCGTGGATTTCCTGCTGGGCGGCTTCGCGGCCAAAAAATTGGTCATGGGGAGTGGGGAGGTTGTGACGAACGGCCGTTAATCGCCCCAACGACATAACCGGCACCGCCGGACGAACCTCCTCCACCAGTGCCGTCATTGCCGCCGGTGGAGCCACCCCCAGTTCCGTTCGCAGCAAAACGACACATTGCTCATAATGGACAACCGCCTCGCGCACATTGCCCGCATCCAGCAGCAGACGAATCAGCAGCGTGTGCGCCGCCTCATCCAGCCCATCCACCTCCAGCCAACGGCGGGCAATGGCAACCCCGGCCGCAATATTGCCCGTGGTCAGCGCATATTGCCCCAGCTTGTCATAGGCAGCCACAACCTGGCGGCGGATATGCTCGCGTGTGACCCGCACCCATTGCTCAAATTGCGGCGCGTCGGGCAAATGAAAGTCAGCCAGGAAATCGCCGTGGTAAGCATTAACTGCCTGCTGCAAAACGATAGCTGCATCAGCAGAATCTACTGTCCCAACGTTTGCCAGGGTCTCTAGCAGCATGACCGAATCAGGTGGCTGCCAGCTGGCTGGTGCCAGTGCCAGCGAGGTGCGCGTGGCGATGAGCGTGTCGCCAACCTGTTTACGGACGCGAGAGAGAACGGTGCGTAAATTGCTGAGCGCTTGTTGGGTGGAACGGCCGTTCCACAGCAGTTCAGCCACAAAATCACGCCGGTGTTCCCCGCCTGTTTGCGCCAGATAAACAAGCAGAGCAACCTCCCTCTGGCTGCGAAATTGATCCAGAGGCACCCCATCTTTTAACAATGTCACCTGCCCAAGCAGGCTCAATGCCAGCATCCCGGCTCTCCCGTTAGCCACGTGCTACCGATTGCGAATATACATGCTGGTTCCCACCGCCAGCCCCACCGCCAGCAGAACCAGGAAGAAGCCCACCCAGCCAGGCAGGTTCACCGATTTTTCGCTTATTTGCGCCAACGCAGGCAGCACCGTTACAGCTAGCAAGAAAACCACAGACAACAAGGCAGTTCCTTTTTTACTCATCGTTTTTCCTCATAATGTTTAGGAATGAGGATTAAATAAGTTACACAAGACGTTCAACTTCTTCTGAGAAGTTGAACGTCTAAAATGGGCAAGTTATTTAATTTCCATTCCTTAGGGTTCAATCAAAAATAACTTGGCAGTTCCAGACGTTCAACTTCTGAGAGAAGTTGAACGTCTAAGTCCCAAGTTATTAACGAACGAACCCGTAGCGTGTTTACAAAAAGACGGGTCAACAACATGCTGAGATTGAGAGATTGGGAAAGCAAGAGATTAGCCGTGTTCAATTTTCCAATCTCTGTGTTTGCTCAATCAATTTGTTAACCTCTAACAACTTTAGCGATTCTCCGGGGTTGCCTCTACCAGAAAACCTTGTTTAGGCCAGCCATTGCCTGACCGCCTGCCCACATTATAAGCCGCTGCTGAAAATATTGCACAGTTGGCCGCAATAAGGGCAAACGAGCAACATTTCCTGTATGATTACGTATCATTATGGGGTCAACCCGGCATGAACCAGTAGACATGACTGGTGTTATGTGGCACAGAGGTACACAGAAAGAACGCCGGAAGATAAAGTCTCATGAGGTATGTATGAAAAAAACGGCCGTTTTCCCCCTCACTCTCCTGCTCATCTTGCTCACCACCTGCCAGCGCACCCAGCCTACGGCTCCCACCCTTGCACCGACCGCCGCCTTACAAGTCACTAGTACCCCCATCCCACCTGCGCCACCGGCAACCGCTGCCCCAACCGCCACCGCCACGCAAACGGCCGTTCCCACCCCCGCCACCCTGCTCAACCACCCCTTCAACGACCGCACCCCGTTTCAAAGCGGGCTGCTGCCCAGCGAACAAGCCGTTCTCAGCCAGCTTCCCGGAGCCACCGATTACCAGATGGCACTGACGATTGAACCAGGGTTGACAGAAATAAACGGCCGCCAACAAATTCGCTATACGAATCGGGAGCCGGTTGAACTGACCGACCTCTACTTCCATCTCTTCCCCAATACCCTCGGCGGCCATATCACGGTGGCGGATGTGGCCGTGGGCGACCAAGCTGTGACCCCCGCGCTGGAGCAAGGCAATTCGGTGCTGCGCGTGCCGCTGCCCAAACCGTTGCTGCCGGGGGAAGAAACGGCCGTTTCCCTCACCTTCCACACCACCGTCCCCCAAGACAGCGGCCGCAACTATGGCGTGTTTGCCACCCTTGACAACATTCTCGCCCTGGCCCACTTTTACCCGATGGTGGCGGTTTATGACGATGAAGGGTGGAACATCGCCCCACCCAGCGAAGGCGGCGATGTGACCTATGGCGACAGCAGCTTCTTTTTACTACAGATTACCGCCCCGGCCGCCCAAACCATTGTCACCAGCGGCGTGGTGGTGGCGCAAAGCAGCAGCGGCGACACGCAAACGATCACGGTGGCGGCCGGCCCCATGCGCGATTTTTACTTGGCAAGCAGCGACCGCTTTATTAGCCACAGCGACACGGTTAACGGCATCACCATCAACAGCTATGCGCCGCAGGGGCTGGACGCGGGCGCAGAGCTGGCACTGGAAACGGCCGTTTTTGCCGTGCAAACTTACTCAACCCGCTTTGGCCCCTACCCCTACAGCGAACTCGACCTTGTGACAACGCCCACCTCGGCCCTGGGCGTGGAATACCCCGGCATCATTGCCAACGCGCTGCGCATCTACAACAGCGGCGACGGCACGCCCAACCGCACCTTTCTGGAATCTACCACCGCCCACGAGGTCGGCCACCAATGGTTTTATGGTCTCATTGGCAACGACCAGCTTGATGAGCCGTGGCTGGATGAATCGCTAACGCAATATGTGACCTGGCTTTACTATCTGGACAAATATGGGGAGCAGGGGGCAAACGGGTTCTATCAATCCTTGGAAGGGCGATGGGAGAGTGTGGGGCAAACGGCCGTTCCCATCGGCCAGCCCGTTGCCGCCTACACCCCCATCGAATACAGTGCCATCGTCTACGGTCACGGCCCCATCTTCCTGCGCGAACTGGCCGCCACCGTTGGCGAGGAAACTTTTGCCCGCTTCCTGCAGCATTACTACCAGCAACACCGCTGGGGCATTGCCACCACCGCCGATTTCCAGTCGCTGCTGGAAACCGAGTGCGCGTGTGATCTGACGGAGGCGTTTGGGGCGGTTAACGGCCGTTAGCCCACCACCCTTGCACGAGCGACAACAACCGGCAACAGGCAAAATCAAGGATTTCGCACATTGCACAGATTCATCCGTGTTCGTTCGTGTTCGTCCGCGTCCCATTTTCCGGCTTGACGGCCGTTTATTGCCGACGTACACTCCCTCGGCAATGAAGGAGCTACAATAACACCCCTTTTTGCTCACCCATTACCATCATGATTACGGAGACAATCACATGCTTGCCAGCGTAACGTCCAAAGTGGACATGGCGGCCGTACTAAAGCCAGCACTCTTTTACTTAAAACAACCAGCCCGCGTCATTCGCGCTTATGACAACGCCAATCTGCGTGCCGACATTATCGCCGGTATCACCGTGGCCGTTGTTGCCCTGCCCCAGGCCATCGCCTTTACCCTCATCGCCGACCTGCCGCCGAAGATGGGGCTGTATGCCACCATTGTGGGAGCGATCATTGGCGCTCTGTGGGGGTCATCCAATCAGGGGCATACAGGGCCGGCCAACGCCATCTCGCTGCTGGTTTTGTCTGCCTTACCGGCGATGGATGTCATTGGCGAAGAACGGTTTATTCTGGCGGCCGGCCTGATGGCCGTCATGGCCGGTGTTTTCCAGTTTTTGCTAGGAATGGCTCGTCTGGGCATTTTGGTCAATTTTGTTTCTCACTCCGTTGTCGTAGGCTTTAGCAGTGGTGCCGGTATTTTGATTGCCATGAAGCAAATTGGCCCACTGTTGGGCATCAGCTTCCCCACGGAAAACATTTTGCAGGCCGTCTATGGGTTTGCCACCACTGTCAAACAAACGCGGATAGAAACGGCCGTTATTGGCATCGGTTCCATCATCATCCTCATCATCAGCCGCCGCCTCAACCCGCGCCTGCCCGCCGCCGTCATCAGCATGGTCATTGCCACAGGAGCCGTCTACTTCTTTCACCTCGATCAAGCTGGCGTGGATGTCATTGGACAATTGCCGCAAAATTTACCCCCCCTCGCCAAACTACCTATTTTTGACCTGGAGCTGATTGGCACCCTCTCCTCCGGGGCGCTCGCCATCGCCGCCATCGGCCTGGTACAAACATCAGCCATTGCCCGCTCCATGGCTACCCAAACCGGGCAGCGACTAGACAGTAACCAGGAATTTGTCGGGCAAGGGTTAGCCAACATCGTTTGCGGCTTCTTCTCCGGCTACCCCGTCGCTTCTTCCTTCACCCGCTCCGCTGTCAACCTGAAAGCAGGCGCACGCACACCCTTTGCCGCCATCTTTTCCAGCATCTTCGTCCTCATCGCCATGTTTATTCTCGCCCCCGCCGCAGCCTTTTTGCCCACCGCTGCCCTGGCCGCTGTTCTCATCATCACTGCCTATGGCATGATTGATGTGGAAGAAATCCGCCGCATTTGGTACGGCACACCGGGAGATGGCATCATCATGCTGGTCACACTCCTCGGCACCCTCTTTTTGAAAATCGAGTTTTCCGTCTTGATTGGCCTGCTCTTCTCGCTTGCCCTCTACATCATGCGCACCAGCACCCCCCGCGTCCATGCCGTCTTGCCTAACCCCGATTTCAAACATTTCACCTACCAGCCAGACAGACAGCCCTGCCCCCAGCTTGCCATTATTGAAATTCAGGGGGATTTATACTTTGGGGCAGTTAGCCATGTTGAAGAAACAATCCTGACCTATCTGGAAGAACATCCTGAACAACGGTATTTGCTCATTCGGATGCACAACGTTAATCATTGCGACTTTAGCGGGGTACACATGCTGGAAAATATCATCCGCGTCTGTGAAGATCGCGGCGGCGATATGTTCATGGTGCGTGTCCATTACCGCATTCTCAAAATATTTGAATCCACTGGTTTTTATGATCGCCTGGGTGAAGCCAAATTTTTACCTGAAGATGAGGCCATTAGCCAGTTGTTTTATCGGACGCTGGATCCGGCCGTGTGCATTTATGAATGCCCCATCCGCGCTTTTAAGGAATGCCAGAATTTGCCCAAACGTACTATGCACAACGGCATTTCGCTACTGCACGATATGCACACCGACGGCATTGCCGACGTGACCCCACAAAAATTATGGGAACGGCTGCATGATGGGCATAAGGAGAAGCTTCCCTTGATCATAGACGTGCGTGAACCACGTGAGTTCCACCGAGGGCATTTGCCAGAAGCGCGGTTGGAGCCGTTGCCCAGCATCCTGTCCGACGCAATTCATTTTTCCCAGGATCAGGAGATTATCTTTGTTTGCCGCAGCGGCCGGCGCAGTCGCCGTGCCGCTTACGCGCTGCAAGAAGCAGGCATTACAAACGTGGCAATTTTGAAGGGCGGCATGTTGGCTTGGGAAGCGGCCGGCTTGTTAGAGGCTATTGATTGAGGCAAGGAAAAGCGGGAACAGGACTATGGTACTAGCAAGAAACGGCCGTTTGTAACTTTGTTTGTAATCGTTTCACGATATTCTATAAATGGTTTTGGAGAAGGGTGGCGTTCAAACAACATAGCAGCAACGACGACTCATTCAAGCATATCGTAGCAGCATCAACACACATCATAGCCTACATTGCACCACAACATAGCCGCATCAAAGCAAATCGCAGCTTACACTACAGCCACAACGTAGCCGCACCGTAGCTCATCGCAGCCTGCATCGCAACCGCATTGCCGCATCATCACGCTCACATCGTTGCCACACCGCACCTGCATCACAGCCTAATATAACGCCATCCATCTTTTTTCAAGATTTAGCCGCTAGAACAAGTTCCAGCGGCTTTTTTTGTGTCTACCTGTTTCGCAATCTACCCTGCCACCGAATGCCTATACCGCACCAGTTCATTCACGCTTGCAGTTCCTGAATGGTGGCAATAACGGCCGTTTCTGCCACCTCCCCCGTCGTAAATGGTTCACCCAATCCACGCAGCAGCACAAAGCGCACCCGCCCCCCCGCCTTCTTCTTGTCCGTCCCCATCGCCGCAACAAGTGCCGCCGCATCCAGGTCAGCCGGAATGCGCGTCGGCAAATTAACCCGCTTTAGCCACCCCTCAATTTGCCCTTGCAGTGCCGGGTCACAATGCTCCAGCCGCGCCGACAACCGCGCTGCCGCCACCAGCCCCATGGCCACCCCCTCCCCGTGCCGCACGCGGAACTGGCTCACCTGCTCAATGGCATGACCAAATGTATGCCCCAAATTCAAATGCGCCCGCCGCCCCTGCTCATACGGATCTGCCTCCACCACATCCCGCTTGACGCGGATGGCCTGGGCAATGAGAGATTGGAGATTAGAGATTGGAGATTGAAAGTGGTTCCCAATCTCTAATCTCCAATCTCCAGTCTCCACTTTCTTTAAGATTTCGCCATCATTCAAAACCCCATGCTTAATCACCTCTGCCATCCCGGCGGCAAATTCGACGGCCGGCAGGGTTTGCAGGGTGGTGATGTCGGCACAAACGGCCGTTGGCTGCTTAAACGCCCCCACCAAATTTTTCCCCTGCGGCACATCCACCCCCACCTTCCCCCCCACGCTGGCATCCACCATCGAGAGCAGCGTCGTCGGGCATTGCACAAAAGCCACGCCGCGCATGTAGGTAGCGGCCACAAACCCGGCCATATCGCCAATGACCCCGCCCCCCAGTGCCACCACCGTCCCCTTGCGATCCATCCCGGCGGCAAATAAGCCATCATAAATCGTTCGCACAGTGTCTAGGTTCTTATGCACCTCGCCGGCCGGAACGGTAATCACCGCATCAGCCCCCATTTGCGCCGCGTGGTGTGGCCCCACATTGTCATCGGTGACAACCACCATCTGCCCGCGCACCCCCGCCAGCTCGCGCAGCCGGGGCAGCAGCCCGGCACCAACCACCACATCATAACGGCCGTTTGGGTGCCGCACCTCCAGCCGTTCAAACTGTTCTTGTTCCATCATATGCCCCATGAAATTGTGAAAATAATCAGCCCATTATACCCAACTTTGCAGAAACAAAATCAGACCCAAGGGTGGCAAACTTATCTAGAAACGCATCTCTCCTTTGGGCATATGGTATCATTGAATAATCGTTGCTGAACAAAATAACAGGATATGGAAATTTAAAATGTCTATAGCACAGCTTATCCCTTTAATTGAATCTCTACCACCCATTGACAAATTTCGATTGATGCAGTTCCTGTTGTCAGAGATTGCCCAAAATGAAGGCTTTTCTTTACAAGACAGCCCCAACTCTCTGCCCAGCGCGGCCAAGAGATGGCAATGATCCTGCAACGCATAGCCGATAGGCAAGCACTTTCCTCTATTACCGATCCCGTGGCTTGGCAAAAAGAAATCCGCCAGGATCGTCCGCTTCCAGGCAGGGATTAATCATGCTTCTGGACAGCAACATCATTATCTACGCCATCAAACCTGAGTTTAGCCAACTGCGCGACTGGATCAGCGAACATAGCCCTGTCGTGTCAGCCATCAGTTATGTGGAAGTGTTACCATCAACTAACAGCCAAGGATAAGCGGGATCTAACAGCGTTCTTCGACGCTGCCGAAGTTCTAGCCATTTCGCAGCTAATACTCCATAAAGCAACTGAGTTACGCCAACAGCACAAAATGTCTCTCGGTGATTCCATCATTGCCGCAACCGCTCTTGTCAATGAGCTAACGCTTGTGACGGCTAATAGCAAAGATTTCAGGTGGATCGAAGAATTGAAAGTATTTAACCCGCTCGAAGAATTGGCCTAAATAAACTCATAACGTCGTTACGTACCTCAAGCAATTCTGTAAAGAGGTATCAACTGGCTCCCATGCTCTGCGTGGGGACCACCCGCTCTGCGAGGTTCTTGCCCCTCACGGGCTTCCAGGCCACACCACCTACGCCGTCACCGTCAAACTTGCCACCAGCAAATTCAATGACGTTAACATATCGGCTCGCCCCGTCTTCACCCCCACGTCAATCTCCAGCAGGTGGCGGTAAATCTGCTCAAGCTGCGCCAGGCTAAACCCCCGCGCCTGCTGTGCCAGCTTGCCCACCACAAAGCTGTGGGTTTTCATTACCTTGCTGATGGCCGGTGGCTTTAGCCCCTCCTCCATCAGCTCCCGTACCTGAATCAGCAGCCGGAACTGGCGCACAAACATGGAAAAAAGGTAAAACGGGTCGGTTCCCTCATTCATCTTCTCCTGCAACAACTGCGCCGCCCGTTTGGCGTTGCGGTTCCCCAGGGCATCTACCAAATCAAAAATGCTGGCTTCGGCCAGATAGGGAGAAAGCAGCGTCACGTCCTGAGCCTCAATCATCACGCCTTCGCCTTTGTAGAGCAGCAGCTTTTCAATTTCGTTGCTCAAAATGGTGAGGTCGTTGCCAATGTTAGTAGCGAGAAGGTGAACGGCCTGGGGGGAAATACGGCCGTTTTTTTCCTCCACCGCCTGCCGAATCCACCGCTCTAGCCCCGATCCTTGCGGCCGTTCAAACAGCTTCACATACCCATTTTCCACTTCCCCCGCCAGCTTCACCAGCGCATGATTTGCACCCAATGCCTCACTCTCCAAAAAGACCAGCCGCGTCGTTTCCAGCAGCATCGGCAAAAACGTCGCTAACTCCTTAATATACTCCTTGCCCGGATTCCCCTTTAGCAAATCCCGCACCAGCACCAGCCGCGCCGGAGCCAAAAATGGCATGGCACTGCACGCCTGGCGCAACTGCGAAAACGGCACATTCGCCTCAAAGCGCGTCGTGTTCAAATCCAGCATCGCCGGGTCACCTAGCCGCGCCACCAGCTTGTCCAGCGTTTCCCTTTGTGAATGGGCATCATCCCCATGAAAAATATAAAACATAATCGTCAGTTCACCTGCATCCTGTTTTCTACGCCTGTCCTACCCAACCAACCTCAATATCAGCCTTATCCCACAATCGCTCCGCCAGTTCTCCCACGTGAAGCTGCAAATGGCGTATCGAATAAAGCTGTAGCTCCAGTTTGCCAAACGGCAGCCAGGAAAAACCGGATGACTGGCTTGCCAAATCCAGCGTTGGCACAATTGCCCTAATCTGCTGTTGGCACAGTGCCAGATAATCTAACAAATCCGCCTGGGTATAGACGACATCAATCACCAGCTTGTCATGCGGCGGCCAAGGCAACTGCTCATCCATAACGTTATAGTTCTCGCGGTGCTTTTCCCACGGCACAAAATCCCCCCCTTCGTGCTGCACATACAAATGTACATAAAACAGGGCATGGTAAGCCACATGCCAAAAACGGTTTTTCGCCGCCACATCATTCCACAAATGAGCCGGGCACGACTTAATCACCTGCTGCATCATTGCCAGTGCTGCCAAATATTGCGATTGAACCACCTGATAAACGTTCATCCTTACTACTCCAACTTATTTTTACCCTGTTTATATAGAGTTAGGGGAAAAATCGCAATATTTAGGCGTGACAAAATAATTATTTTGATTTACAATAATTCCATCCTGAAGTGCGTTAGGAACGTGGGTTTAATATAAGTTGTGCAAGAAGTTCAACTTCTCGGAAGAAGTTGAACTTCTAAATGAGCTTAATTCCCATTCCTTAGATAAACGCATTTGCAAAAGGAGCTTCTATGCCATTCTTAGTAACTGCTTTAATCGTTATGGTCGCCCTGCTCATCGGCTGGCCTGAAGTGGGTTTGCTGGCACGCTGGCAGCGTGTGCAGCACCTTGCCGGGCGCGTGATGCAAGAGGATGCCCTGAAATATATCCACAAGTGCGAAATGAAAGGGGACCTGCCCACGCTGGAAGGTGTGGCCGGAACCCTGCACATTGCCCGCAATGAAACGGCCGTTTTGCTAGACAAAATGCAGCAATCTGACCTGCTGGTAATGCGCGATGGACAAATGCAGCTTACCCCCGACGGCCGCAAGACCGCCCTCCACATCATCCGCGCCCACCGGCTGTGGGAACACCATTTGGCGCAGGAAACGGGCTACGCCGAAACGGAGTGGCACGGTCAGGCGGACAGGCGAGAGCATGAACTGTCGCCCGAAGAACTAAGCGACTTGGCGGCGCGGCTGGGCAACCCCACCCACGACCCGCACGGCGACCCAATTCCCACGGCTGAAGGAGAGGTGGGGCAGCACGGCGGCCGGCCGTTAACCGAACAACCCCTCGACAAAGCCCTGCAAATCGTCCATCTGGAAGACGAGCCAGACACCGTATACGCGCAACTGGTGGCCGAAGGGCTGTACCCCGGTATGCGGCTGCGGCTGATTGAAAACGGGGCGCAACGGGTGCGCTTCTGGGCCAATGGAGATGAGCATATGCTGGCTCCCATTATTGCCAGCAACATTTCGGTGCGGACTGCTCCCCCGGAAACAGCGCATTTGCACGAAGATGTGCGGTTATTGACAGAGGTGGTGGTGGGAGAAACGGCCGTTGTTGCCCAAATCTCCCCCCTCTGTCGCGGAGCCGAACGCCGCCGCTTTATGGATCTGGGCATTTTGCCCGGCACCGTCATCAAAGCCGAAATGCGTAGCCCTAGCGGCGACCCCACCGCCTACCGCATTCGCGGCGCAGTCATCGCCCTCCGCAAAGAGCAGAGCAACATGATTTATGTAAAACAAAAGGAGTTAGTAGCCGCGCACGCATAACGCAACGGTCAAGATTAGAGATTGGAGATTAGAGATTATTGAATCTCCAATCTCCAATCTCTAATCTCCTGCAAGTTATTCGTGGCCGATTACTCAAACAAACCATGAACCAGGAAAAGAAACCATTACCACCCATCCAGTTAACCAGTGCCGGGGCCAACTGCGAGGGCTGCCCCGCCCACAACGCCGGGCAACTGCTGCGCCTCGGTGTCAACATGGAAAACTGGGATTTTGTCATCGCCCTTGCGGGCAACCCCAACACCGGCAAAAGCACCGTTTTCAATGCCCTCACCGGGCTGCGGCAGCACACCGGCAACTGGCCGGGCAAAACCGTCACCCGTGCCGAAGGCGGGTTTAGCTACGGCGACCACCGCTACAAAATTGTGGATTTGCCCGGAACCTATTCCTTGCTGTCCACCAGCCTCGATGAAGAAGTGGCGCGTGACTTTATTTTGTTTGGGCAACCAGACGTAACGCTCATTGTTGTAGATGCCACCCGCCTGGAACGCAACCTCAATCTGGTGCTGCAAGTGCTGCAAATCACCGACCGCGCCGTTGTCTGCCTGAATTTGATGGATGAAGCAGAGCGCCACGGGCTAAAAGTGGATGAGCGACGGCTGGCGCGTGACTTGGGGGTGCCGGTGGTGCCAACTGCCGCCCGCTACCGACGCGGATTTGACCAATTGCTTGCAGCAATTGCCGATGTGGCAACGGGGCGAACCGTGTGCCAGCCGCGCCACATGAAAAGCGAATCACGTACCATTCGCCAGGCGGTTGATCGCCTGACGGACAAACTACACCAGCTTTACCCAAAGCTGCCCAACGCTCGCTGGGTGGCACTGCGGCTGCTGGATGGGGATCAGCGCATCGCAACGGCCGTTCAGAACGGTGAACTCGGTGAACTCAACCGCCAGGCACCAAATGAAATCCAAACCCTACACCTGGAGGCTGTCCTATGACAACCCTACCTCTACCACACGACAACCAGGCAACACCATCCGACGATATTTTAAAAACCGCCGAATCGCTGCGCTGGGAAATAGGCCGCAACTTCCATGAACGGATCATGGAAGACATCTACACCGAAGCCGCCCAGTTAGCCGACCGCGCCGTTATCTACCCGGAAAAAAAACCACAATTCGACCTGGATCGCACCATTGACCGCATCGTCACCAGCCGCCTGTGGGGCTTCCCCATGATGATTTTGCTTTTTACGCTGGTCTTCTGGATCACCATCTCCGGGGCCAATGTCCCCTCCGGCTGGCTGGCAACGCTGCTGGTTGACATGGGCGTTCCGTTTCTCAAAGGAATATCGGCCAGCATTGGCTTGCCGTGGTGGCTCGACGGGCTGCTCATTGATGGCATTTATCTGGCGGCGGCCTGGGTGACAAGCGTCATGCTGCCACCCATGGCGATTTTCTTCCCGTTGTTCACCCTGCTGGAAGATTTTGGCTATTTGCCGCGAGTGGCCTTCAACCTCGACAATATGTTCAAGAAGTCGGGGGCGCACGGCAAACAGGCGTTGAGCATGATGATGGGGTTTGGCTGCAATGCGGCCGGCGTGGTCGCCACGCGGGTGATTGACAGCCCACGGGAGCGGCTGATTGCGATTATTACCAATAATTTTGCGTTGTGTAACGGCCGTTGGCCCACCCAGATTCTCATCGCCACCCTGTTCATCGGCAGCACCGTCCCCGCCTATCTGGCCGGGCTGGTCTCCGCCCTGGCCGTGGTGGGAGTGGCCCTGCTGGGGGTCATGCTTTCCTTTGCCGTCTCCTGGGGTCTGTCGCGCACAGTGCTAAAGGGCGAAGTCTCTACCTTTAGTCTGGAGCTGCCCCCCTACCGCCCGCCGCGCATCTGGCAAACCATCTACACCTCAATCATTGACCGCACCTTGTTTGTGTTATGGCGGGCGCTGGTGTTTGCCGTTCCTGCGGGGGCGATCATCTGGCTGGTCGCCAATGTCCACATCGGAAGCGTTAGCCTGGCAGAACATATCATCAATTTCCTCAACCCGCTGGGGCTGCTGCTGGGGCTAAACGGGGTGATTCTGCTGGCCTACATCGTTGCCATTCCGGCCAACGAGATTGTCATCCCGACGATCTTGATGCTGACGGTGCTGGTGACGGGGACTGCAGATGTGGGTTCTGGTGCGGGTGTGATGTTTGAACTGGACTCGAACGCCCAAACGATGGCGCTGTTTACGGCGGGTGGGTGGACATTATTAACGGCCGTTAACCTCATGCTCTTCTCCCTCATCCACAACCCCTGCTCCACCACCATCTACACCATCTACAAAGAAACGGGCAGCCGCAAATGGACCGCCGTCGCCGCCCTCCTCCCCGTGGCGATGGGCTTCCTGGTCACATTCCTCGTCGCCCATTCCGGTCTGTTTTAGAAGCGGTTACACAGAGTTACACAGAGAAGCTACAGAGTTACACAGAGAGAAAGAAGGCATTGTTGCTCTTTTTTCCTCTGTGAATCTCCGTCCTATCTCTGTGTAACTCTGTGTTACTTCTTACTCAATAATCACCACATCACTACTACTGCGGCCAAACACCTCCGGCGCATACATCTCCTCCGCCTTCGTCGGCGGGGTGATGAAAGAGCCAGGGGTGGTGGCGCGAGCCACGTAGTCGTAGCTGTACACCCCCTCCCACAGCAGCGTCGTAAACGCCTCCAGCCGTTCATCGCGCATGTTTTGATGCTCATACCAGTTGCCCCACCACCAATACGGTACGGGGCCACCGCCGTTGGGGTCGGGCGGAGCGCTTTGGGAAACGGCCAGGGCGGGGTTAATCGCCTCCAGACCAGCAGGCAATGGGTCAACTAACGCCACATGGTAGCGGCGGTTATCGGCCACCATCGTCAGCCGCACCCGCACCCGCGCCCCCAGCTTGATGTGCCAAACGCCATTTTCATCCTGCACCACGTCATCGGGGTCATCCACCCCCTCGTAGCTGCGCTGCACCACAAACCCCCGGTTCAGCGGGTCAAGCGTGAGGTCGGCGGGGGCGTAGTTGAGGGCGAGGCGGTAATACAAACGGCCGTTTCCCTCCTTCCCAATCACCACATTCCCCACCCCCTGCTCCGCCAGATAGCGCATCGGAATATCCGTCTGGTAACGCTCCGTGCTGCGCCCCACAAACGCCTGCTCCCCGGCAAACGTCTCGCCCAGCCACAGCCGCGCCACAAACGCCGGCGTTTCCGCCTCAAACGTGTTGAAGTACCGATCCAGAGCCAGCAGAATAAACACATCCTCCTGGCTGTTGCCCCAGTGACCGCGCACCCGATGCGCCAGCAGCCCGTTCACCACCTTCGGAATCAGGTCGCTCTGCGGCTCCTGGCTAATCAGCGTGCTAAGGATAATCCCGTCAGTGCGCCGATCAGAGTGGAGCATCAGATAATCGTCGTCACCGTAGGAAGTGGTAAAGTTGGCCGCGCCGGCCGTTTCCACAGCGCGGTTGGCAATGTGCTGCTGAATTGGCTCGGTGGCCGGGTCATCCCCCAGCACCTGCCACAGCCACGCCAGCGATTCCAGCGACAGCTTCTCCAGCCCCGCCTCGTCCAGCAGGCGACGCGCCTTGGCGGTGTCCTTGTCCCCCGCCAAATCACGCACATAGAGGGCATAGGCACTCAGACCCCAGCGTACTTCCTGGCTGTAGTAGGGCGGGTAATGGGTTTCGATGTCGCGCAGGTATGCTTGCACGCTACCCTGCATCTCGCTCGGCACGGCGTACCCTTTTTGCTGAGCCATCGTCAGGGCGTGGGCAACATGGATGGCATAGAACGGGATGGATTCGCGGCCGCGCTCCCAAACGGGGAAGCCGCCATCGCCGTTTTGCATGGCCTGGAGGGTGGCGAGGTCACGGGAAACGGCCGTTTCCAACTCCCCTGCACTCGGCAACCCCTCCGCCGCAAACGCCCCCAGCACATCCCGCAGCGCCGCCACCGCCAAAATCCGGGAAGCCAGCTCCTCCGATGAGTCATAGCGGTGGCTTGTCAGATAGAGAACCGCATCGGTCAACGCCTGCAAAGCCGTGGACGAGGTGCCAATTTCCAGCCCGCCGTAGCCGGGAATCACCCCGTCGGGCATGGCAAACGGCTGGGCAATGGCACCGTCATCATCAACCACGCCATAGGTGGCAAACGCCTCGGTGGTGGCCGGGGTGTACACGGGCAGTTCGCCGTTGGCGGCATCGGCATAGCTGCCGGAAACAACCGCCACCTGGAACCGCGCCGTGCCTGCGCTTTGCGTGGCGGCAGGGAAACGCACTTCCACGCGGTCGTTGGCGGGGACGGTGACGCGCTGCCCGGCGGAGGTGCAGGGGGGCTGGTCGCAGAGGAGAGCGAGGTTGGAGGCGGTGAGGGCTACGTCTACTTCCAGCGGCCGGTCGGTTTGGTTTTGCACCACAACGGGCAGCTCAAACTGGTCGCCAAAGTTGAGGAAGCGGGGGGCAGATGGGCGCACCATCAGGGGCAGCCGCGCCGTCAGATTGCTTTCAGCCGCGCCAAACAGATTGTCGCCCGCCACCGCCACCGCCATGATACGGTAGCGGGTCAGGTTGTCGGGCAGGGTGAAGGTAAGCTGGGCTTGCCCACTGCCGTCGGTTTGGACGGTGGGAGCAAAGGCGGCCAGCGGGTTAAAGTTGGTTCGCAGTTCAATGGGAGCCGCCGCTGCGCCATCGTCGCCCACCGCATTGGCCGCCACAGTGGGGGCTGGCAAAGCCGCATCAGCCGCCGACTCTTCGGCAGCAGGTGCTTCAAGGGCATAGCTCTCACTGACAGCTTCGGTTTCCGTGACCACGCGGGCGGCTGCACCCGCTTGGGTATCGGCTAAATTTTGCGGGTTGGCGAGAATGATGCTGCTGCGACCATAGCGGCTGTTTAGCCACGACCACTGCTGGCTGTAGAAGATGTCGAGTGGGTTGACCAGGTGATAGTTAGTCAGCGCCAAAATCGCCTCGTCCACAACAACCAGGGCAACCTCAGCGTTGCCGACGGGCTGGCCGCTGGCGTTGGTGACGGTGACAGAAACGGCCGTTTCCGCCCCCGGTTCCAACTTCTCTGCCAACGGCGCAATCGCCAACGACAGTTCGCGGCTGTATGGTGGCACATTCAGGATCAGCGAGCCGCTGGCAAAAGCAGGACGCGGCGCCACGCCGGGCAGTGGTTCCCCGGCATCATCGGTGCGCGGGGCGGAACCCGCTACATCGACCTGCACCGACAGGTTCGGCAAATGGGCTTCGGTAATCGGTATCCGCAGGGTGGCCGTGCCATCGGCCAGCGTAAACCGTTCGGTAGACAGGATGCCGCCGTGGCTCAGCGTCAGCACCCCTTCGGCGGGGCTAAAGGGGGATTGCACCAGGATTTGGGCCACGTCACCGGGCTGGTACTCCTGCCGGTCGGGAACGAGGGTCAGCGTTTCCTGCTGCACGTTGCGCTGCACGGGCTGGCGACCGCCACCCACCCAGCGGGTAAGCTGGCTCTGGTTTTGGCGGCCTTGCGCGTCGGTGATAACGGCCGTTATTTGCACCGTCCCCCCTTTCTCCGTATCAAAGGTACATTCTACTGGTTCGGCCGTGGAAACCACGTCGCATGTTTGCGCGTCCACCGGCTCCTCGCGCCATTGGCCATCGCGGTAGAGCCATTCCAAACGGGCGGCGGTGATGGAAACGGCCGTTCCTGCCACCGCATTCCCGTCAATATCCGTCACAATCGCCTCAATCGCCAGCGGCTCCCCTTGCTCCACAAAGGTGAGGCTACTCCGCAACCCCACGTAAAGCTCGGCCGGGTGGACCAGTAAACTGGTGCTAGACGACCACGCCTGCCGGTTGACATCCATCACCGTCGCTTCGGCACGCACCGTAAACGGCTGGTTGCCCTCCAGCGCCTCAAAAGCGATCTGCAAATAATGCTCGCCAGCAGCATCGGTCACGCCGCTAAACGTTTGCGAAACCTCCCCCGGCTGGCCGGGGAAGCCGTAATCTATCCGCTCGATGGCTGGCTCGCCAAAGCCGCCGCCAAAGAACCACCACGGCACCCAGGTGCCAAAGGTGAAATCAGGCCAGTTGGGCGGGCTGTAGCTGCCGGGGGTGGAGGTGACAGACCAGGTGGTGTCGGCATTGGGCAGCGGGCCACCGGCAAAGTAGCTGGCACTCACGGCCACCGTGGCGCTGTCGCCCACCACGTAGGGGCCGCTGCTCTCCTCCCGCGCCTGTACGGCAAATTCGGGGCGGCGGAACTCCTGAATCTGGAAGTCGTGGTAGGCATCATGGCCGGGCATGTTTTGGGAACTGCCCTGGGCCTGCAAACTCATGTAGGCGTAGCCCAGGTTGCTGTTTTGCGGCACGGTGAAAACAAAGTCAAAGCCACCAAAGGCGTTGACGGGGGCGGAGCCGTTGGCGATTTCGTTGCCCTGGGGGTCATAGGCTTGGTAGGAAACGGCCGTTATTCCCCCTCCCGGCAGCGAAATGGCACCATCGGCGGCGCTGATATGGCGCAGCCACCCCTTGAAATGGGCTTCCTCGCCGGGACGGTACATTTTGCGGTCGTCAAAAACGTGCCAGCGCAGTTCATCTTGCAATGATTGCCGCTGCCAGCCATATTCATCCCAGTAATAGGGGTTGGCGGGCAAAATAGCACTATCGTCCCCCTGGCGAGCCACCAGATACTGGATACCGCTGCCGGGCAAATCAAAGCGGGCGAGGCCGTCGCCGCCGGTTGACTGGGTGGGCGCGTCGGCGTTGGCGGTAATGGCGACATCGGCCAGCGGTGCGCCGTCGGTGAGGCGGGTGGCCCAGGCCACAAGCTGGCTGTGGTCGGCAAAGGCATCGAGGCCGATTTGGGTCACTTGCACCCATGCCTGCATCGTTTGCCCCTTGCGCTCCCATTCGTTTTGGAAGGGGCCGGGGGGCTGGACAACGACGATGAAGTGGCCGCTGCTACGGCCGTTGAGGGCTTCGGTGAGGGAAACGGCCGTTTCCGTCAGCACATCCTCCTCATATTCCACCGTCATTGTGTCATCCACCACCAGTTGGCCGGGCGGCGTGGGGGCGTTTTCCTGCTGGTCAAAGTTGCGGCGGTAGGCGGTGTAGGCGGGCCAGTCGCCTGGCTCCACGGCGTAGATTTGCACCTTTAGCTGGCCGTAGTTCATGACGTAGAGCGTGACGGCTGGCTCGGTGGCGGAGGGGTCGGTGGTGATGAGGATTTCGGAGGAGCCGGAGAGGAAGGGAACGGCCGTATCTACATCAAAGCGCACCGTTTGCGCCTCGCCCAGCGTCTGGCCGAACACATCCTTCAACCCGCCGTCCACGGTAACGCGGTAGGTGGTGCGCCCTTTGGTCACTCCCTGAATGGTGAGGCTGTTGTAGTTGAGCTGCACCGTTGCCCCGCGCAGGGCTGGCTCAATGCGGATTTGGCTGTCGCTAAAGGCAGCGGGGTCAAGCGGGTTGCTGAATTCGATGATGAAGGGGGTAAGCGGTGGGCATGGCCCTTCGGACCAGTTGCACAGGGAGCGGGTGATTTGCAGCGGGGGGTAGGTTCGGAAGGTGAATGATTGGGTGGCGGTGGTGGTGCGTGGCCCTTCGGCGGAGGGGGTGCCAGCCGGGACAGTGACCTGGATGCTGCTGTCGGCCGGGAATGCGCCCTGGGGACGCACGACCAGCCAATAGCCATCGCGGCTGTTTTCCACCAGTTGGCGCACCGTTTCGTCGGCGGCAATTTCGGCTTCGGTTGCCAGGCGAATGGATTGGGGGGTGCTGTTGGCGGTGATTTGAAGGGTGGAAAAAACGGCCGTTTGCTCAATCAACTGGTCAAACGCCAGAAAAATCAGTGGCTCCAGCGGCTGCGGCTCATAGTCAGGCGGGTAGCTGCTGACCAACTGCACCGGCGGCGTGGTAAACGTCCAGCGCACCGCCTCCGCCAGGGCGTTGCCGCTGGCCGACTGCGTGCCAGCCGGAACCTCCACCACAAACTCCGTTGCCATCGGCATCCGGTCTACGGTGTCGGCCTGGGCTTCAAAGCGGAGGGTTTGCGGGCTAATCCACTGCCAACTGCCGGGGATTTCGGGGGTCACGCGCACCGGCACGTCGGCGGCGGCCAGCGTTTCCAGGCTGGTCAGCGGCACCATCGGCTGGTTGAAGGTGATGTTGATGAAGGGAGCTAGTCCGACTTCGCCTTCGGGGGTGTAGCGCAGCACCTGCAGGGGGCCGGTGGCAACTTCGGGCGGCGTGGCTTCGCTGGGGGGCGGCGGGAAGGTTTGGTCAACGGTTTGGCCGGGCTGGGGGGGCGGCAGGAGGGCATCGGGGAGGTTAAAGGGTTGCTCGTCCCCTGTTTCTCCCGTCAGTTCGGGCAATCGCGCCAAAATCTGGTTGATTTCGTCGGCGGTCAGCGGGTCGCCGGTGACGAGGGGGTTGGTAAGGATTGCGCCAGCCTGCGCCTGCCCCTGGCTAAGGCGCAAGCTGAGTTTAGCGGCATCGCTGCGGCCAATGGCTGCCAGCGTGTCGCCTACGGTGGATCCGGTTGTTGTGGTTGTTTGCACGGTTGGGTTCGTAAAGGTGCCGTCGCCCTGGTCGTTCTGGCGAAAGTACCAGACACCGGCGACGATGGCGAGAAGAACGGCCGTTACTGTGCCGCCCAGAATGAGGGGGCGAAAACGGCCGTTTGTGGTTGAGGATTTTTGAGACATGCTCTTCCTGCTCCTTTTTTGCAAAACAAATCATAGCCCAATGCCGGGCTATTAGCTAAACGTTGCAGGAAGGTTTTTGGTTCCCGTTTTTTCTGAAATATATCTACAATCGGGTTGGGTGTTTAAACGAGCATAGGGAAATTGCACAGAGTCACACAGAGAAGACACAGAGAGGCACAGAGAGGGAATGAGGTGATTTTTTCTCGCTTCCTCTGTGCAACTCTGTATCATCTCCTGTTTTTTGTACCCCAACTTCATCGTCAAGGTACTCCCAATCTCCCAATCTCTCAATCTATCTTTTTGCCCAAAATACCACCGCCTACGCCGGGCGCGGGGACAAACGGTGGGTGGTTGAGCGGGTGCGAATGTAGCCGAGGATGGCGAGGGCGATGATGAGGAGGGCGGCAATAACGGCCGTTGTGGCAATTACCGGCACCGCAGGATACGCCGCCCGAATGCCAAACAGTGCCCACACCAGCACCCCGGCATACGCCAGGCTGCGCCGGTTAACCAGCACGCCGCCAGCCACTACCACTGCCACCAGCATCATGATGGCCGACCAGGTTGGGCCGGCAATGCCAAACCCCGCCCAGCCGCTGTTTGCCAGCACGCTGGCAATGTTGGCAATGGTCGCCACCGTAATCCAGCCCAGGTAAATGGCAAAGGGGAACTGCACCAGCAGCCGCTCCACCCAGGCAAGGGCGGGATTTACTGCGCCGATTTTCAGCCGGATGTAGATGAGGATGAGCGTAACCAGCAGCACCAGCATGATCAAGGGCGACAGCAGCAGCCAGCCGTAGTGCCAGGCAAACAGCCAGGCCACATTGGCGGCACTGCTCAGGGCAAAGAGCCAGCCAATTTGCTGCATAAACGGTTTGTTTTGTGCGGCCGGCAGTGCCTGGTAAACAGTAAAACCTAGCAGTGCCAGGTAAATTAGCCCCCAAATGGAGAAGGTATAGCCAGCGGGGGTGAAGTAGGAAGGCAGGGCATCGGAAATTTCCCCGGCAGAACGGCCGTTTAAGGGCAAGGTATTGGACAACGTATTCATCACGATCACCGCCACAAAGGCAATGATGTTTGTGAGTTGGAGCTTGTTTAGGGTAAACTTGGACATATTCATGTTTTATATTATACATTTTGCACAAGTTTTGTCAATATATTTCGCGGGAAAAACGTGTTCTGTCTAGTTATTGGGCAAAACGGCCGTTTTCGCCTAATCAAACGTATCAACCATGAACGCAAAATTCAACGTGTGGCTTGAAGAAGATGGCAATGTCATCATGTCCCTGTGGCGCATTCGGCTGTTGGCCGCCATTGACGCGACCGGCTCCATCAGCAGTGCCGCCGCCCAGCTTGACGTGCCTTACCGCATTGCCTGGCAGCGGCTTAATGAAATGGAAACCCGGCTCGGCCGGCAGCTTGTAGTCACCCAAACCGGTGGGCGCGATGGCGGCGGATCCCAACTCACCCCCCTCGCCCAGGCTTACATTGCCCAATTCCAGGCACTGAGCCAGGAAATCAACGCCTTGCTGCAAGCGCATCTTGCCACCTTGCTAACTCCTCCAACTATTTCCTAAGGAACGAAGATTAAATAAGTGGCGCAAGAAGTTCAACTTCTCAGAAGAAGTTGAACTTCTAAATGGACAGTTATTTAATTCCCATTCCTAAGGCCACATGCTGCTCATTCAGGTTGCCCCACAACCGGGCAGCCGCTACAATTTGCCATCGTTATGATGGTTCATCATAACGACTAGATTTTTTTTAATTCCAAATTGGAGGAAAGAGATGAAAAAGGTTTTTGTGATCTTGTTTGCGCTTTTTTTGGTTGCCTGCGGGCCGGCCGAACCACAGGTTTTACGCCTGGCAACCACCACCAGCACCAACGACTCTGGTCTGCTGGAAGCAATTTTGCCCGCCTTTGAGGAAGCTAACAACGCCACTGTTGAAGTAGTCGCTGTGGGTACCGGGCAGGCCATCTCCCTGGGCGAAGCGGGTGACGCCGACGTGATTTTAGTCCACGCCCGCAGCCGCGAGGACACGTTTGTGGAGGCTGGACACGGCACCGAACGGTCTGACGTGATGTACAATGATTTTGTGCTGGTTGGGCCAGTAGACGACCCGGCAGGGATTCAAGGGATGGCAATTGCCTCAGAGGCATTGCAAATGATTGCCGACGCCCAGGCCAATTTTGCCTCTCGCGGTGACGACAGCGGTACCCACACCAAAGAAAAGAGCTTGTGGGAAGCGGCCGGGATTACCCCCGACCCTGACAGCGGCTGGTACCATTCGGTGGGGCAGGGGATGGGTAGTACGTTGACGTTTGCCAATGAAAACGGCGACTACACGCTGGCCGACCGTGGCACCTTCCTCTCCATGCGCGAAAATATCCCCAACTTGACGGTGATGGTGGGGGGCGAAAGCATTGCGGAAAATGTGGATGATGCGCTGCTGAACCCGTATGGGGTGATTCCAGTGAATCCAGACAAAAGCGATGCTATCAACTATGATTTGGCGGTGAAGTTTGCGGAATGGCTGACCAGCGTGGAAACGCAGCAGATGATTTCGGAATTTGGCGTGGATAAGTTTGGACAACCACTGTTTTACCCTGATTCGGAGGCGTGGAACAACCGGTAGGGGGTTTCTTTGGCAAAAACGGCCGTTTTCACCATAATACTTCCTAAATTCAGCAGCACATGAGGAGACGATATGCGTACACCTATCATTGCAGGTAATTGGAAGATGAACAAAACGGCCGTTTCTGCCGTCGAATTTGTGAATGAAATCAAAGCCGCCCTCGATGCCATCAGCGGCATAGACAAAGCCGTATGCCCCCCCTTCCTCGCCATTCCGGGCGTGGCAGCGGCGCTGGCAGGAAGCAGCGTTGGCGTAGGGGCACAAAACATGCACTTTGAGCCAAACGGTGCCTACACTGGCGAAGTCGCCGCCGACATGCTGACTCCGTTTTGCCAATACGTCATCCTGGGTCACTCGGAACGACGCGAATATTTTGCCGAAACAGATGAAGGCGTGAACCGCAAAATCAAGGTGGCACTGGCGCACGGGCTAACCCCCATTGTCTGCGTGGGCGAAAGCCTGGCGCAAAATGAAGCGGGGGAAACAGTGAGCTTTGTCAGCGGGCAGGTGCAGGCCGCCTTTGCCGGGCTAAGTGCCGCCGACGCCGCCAAATGTGTGGTGGCTTATGAACCAATTTGGGCGATTGGAACCGGCCGTTCAGCCAGCGCCCAGCAGGCCGGCGACATCATTGCCACTGCCGTGCGCCAACCCCTGGCCGCCCTTTTCGGCCACGAGACCGCCCAGAAAATCCGCATTCAGTATGGCGGCAGCGTCAAGCCAGGCAACATTGCCGACTACATGGCGCATCCCGACATTGATGGGGCACTGGTTGGTGGCGCCAGCCTGGTTGCCTCGTTTGTAGAACTTGTGCAAAATGCCGTGTAAATCCGGCATGACCACCAACCAAACAGATTCGCTTCACGATGATTTGCGGCAGGGAGTGCGGCAGCTTTGCCGCCACTTCCCTGATGCGTATTGGCGCGAGCTGGACAAGCACAGCGCCTATCCAACCGACTTTGTTCGCGCTATGACGGAGGCGGGCTATTTGGGGGCGCTCATTCCCGAACAATATGGCGGCGTGGGAGTGGGCATTACCGAAGCGTCTATTATTTTGGAAGAGGTGCATCGTTCTGGCGGCAATGCGGCGGCTTGCCACGCGCAAATGTATATCATGGGGACGCTGCTGCGGCATGGGTCGGAGTCGCAAAAGGCGCATTATTTGCCCAAGATTGCCAGTGGGGAGCTGCGGCTACAGGCGTTTGGGGTGACGGAGCCGGATGCGGGAACGGACACGACAAAAATTCGGACAACGGCCGTTTACCATACCGACCATTACCGTATTCGGGGGCAAAAAATCTGGACATCCCGCGCCCAACATTCCGACCTCATGCTGCTGCTGGCCCGCACCACCCCGGTGGCGCAGGTGGCAAAACGCACCCAGGGGCTTTCCATCTTTTTGATCAATTTGCGCGAGGCGGTGGGCAACGGGGTGGTCATTGAGCCAATTGAGACGATGATCAACCACCACACCACTCAGGTCTTTTTTGACGATTTGCGTGTGCCACACGACAGCCTGATTGGCGAGCAGGGGATGGGGTTCCGCTACATTCTGGACGGGATGAACGCCGAGCGCATTTTGATTGCCGCCGAGTGTATTGGCGACGGCTATTGGTTTGTGGATCGCGCCAGCGGGTATGCGAAGGAACGGGTAGTGTTTGACCGCCCCATTGGGCAAAACCAGGGGGTGCAGTTCCCCATTGCCCAGGCGTATATCCACGTGCGGGCGGCGGATTTAATGCGGTTTGAGGCGGCGCGGCTATTTGATAACGGCCGTTCTTGCGCTGCCGAAGCCAACATGGCAAAGCTCCTCGCCGCCGATGCCTCATGGGAAGCAGCCAACGCCACGCTGCAAACCTATGGCGGCTTTGGTTTTGCCAAAGAGTATGACGTGGAGCGCAAATTCCGCGAAACCCGCCTCTACCAAATCGCCCCCATCTCCACCAACCTCATCCTCTCCTACATCGGCCAGCACGTGCTGGGAATGCCGCGCTCGTTTTGAGACCACTGCCAGAAGTTCAACTTCTTGAAGAAGTTGAACTTCGCAACCTTGTGCAATATGACCAGCTACATTAGCTACATCTTTGCCTACGGCGGCCTCATTTTGGCCGAAAGCCGCGCCATGACCCTGGGCGCAACCAGCACGGCCACGCCGGTCATGCTTCACGGGTTTGAGCGGTTTTGGGGGTTTGCTGCGCCAGATTATGGCCTCACCAGCCTTTCGCTGCGAATGAACCCAGACAAACAATGTGCCGGTGTTCTCTTTCCCATCACCGCACCGCAGTTGGCCTTGCTGGACGTGCGGGAGGCGGGGTATGAACGGGTCATGGTAGCGGCGCAGGATATTTTTTACCCGTTCGTGCCGGAATTTGAACCAATTAACGGCCGTATTTTCACCTACATTGCCCACGCCAAAAGCCACCCCACCCCCGCCAACCCCATTGTCCAGTCCGAAGTAGACGCCATTTTAACGGGCTGCCTGCGCGAACACGGCGAGCCATTTGCCCGCGAAGTGGTGCGAACGACCAGCGGCTGGGAAAGCCCGTGGCTCAATGATCGCCAAGCCCCGCGTTTTCCTTTCTCACACCATAATCAAACGTTGATTTCCCTGATTGATCGCATTCTGGCCGACTTGCTGGTTTTTAGACAGGGATAACAGAGATTGGTTGACGATTAGGCAATCTCCAATCTCGTTAGTGTCTTTCGTTTTTCGCCACAAGCTCGTATTGCGTATTGCGTATAACGTAAATCCCCTCGAAAATACGCAATACGCAATACGTAATAAAAATAGTGGCGAAAACTTCGTGACACTAACCAATCTCCATTAACCAATCAACACACTCTCTTCCGGGTATTGCACCAACTGCGTGCGCTTGCTTTGCTGGCCGATGGCGGAAACGATGGTGAGCGCTCCCAGCCGCCCCCAAAACATGACCCCGGCAATGATAAACTGGCTAAAGACGTTGAGCTGCCCAGTAATGCCCAGCGACAGGCCGCAGGTGGCGAAACCTGACACGACCTCAAACAAGACCTGATCGAGCGTGAAGTCCTGCACCAGCAAGATGAGCCAGGTGGAGGTGAGGACGACAAAGAGGCCAACCGTCAGCACGGCTCCGGCGCGGCGGACGGTGCCAACAGCAATGCGCCGGCCGCCAATTTCAGCATGGTCGGTGCCGCGAGCATACCCCCACAGGGCCAGCAGCAGCACGGCAAAGGTGCCGGTGGTTAGCCCGCCGCCCATGGAGGCGGGAGCGGAGCCGATGAACATGAGGATGATAAGAATCAGGCGGCTTTCGGGTTGGAGTTGGTCGAAGTGGGGGAGTCCGGCAAAACCGGCCGTTCGTGCCGACACGGATTGAAACCAGGTTCGCACCAGTTGGCTGCCCAGCGGCACGTCTACCAGCACCCCGTGCGTGGCTTCGGGCAGCCACAGCCCCACCCACCCCAGCACAATCAGAAAGGCAACAACGGCCAGCGTGAGCCGGGTGTGGAGGGAAAAGCGGCGCCGCCAGCGCCAGGTGAACAGCTCTGACAGGACGGGGATGCCTAGTGCCCCCAGCCCAATGAGGCTCCCCAGCACGATAAGGGTGAAGTTGTCGCTGGGAACGCCATCGGGATATTGGGGCAGACCGTTGAAGAGGTCAAAACCGGCGTTGCAAAAGGCGGAAACGGCGTGGAAGATGGCGTAGAAAAAAGCGTGTTCGAGCTCCACGGTGCCACTAAGCCACCATTTCCAAAAGAGCAGGAAGGCGCCGCTGCCTTCGATGACCAAAATGCCAATCAGCGACCGCTTGAGGACTTTCAAAATCGCTTCGGGGGTGTCGAGGCCGAGGGAGCTGGAGAGGGCGAGGCGATCCATGAGGGAGACGCGACGGCGAATGATGCGGAGAGCGGCGGCGGCGGCAAACATGTAGCCCACGCCGCCAAACTGGATGAGCAGGAGAAGGACGATTTGCCCGGCAAAGGTGAGGTCGCGCCCGGCGGAGATGGTGGAGAGGCCGGTGACGGTGAGGGCGGAGGTGGCGGTGAAGAAGGCTTGCATGAAGGTTAAACGGCCGTTAACCCCCATCCCCGGCAGCATCAACAGCAGCGTCCCCACCACAACCATCCCCGCCAACCCCAGCACAATCCGCGTCGCTACCTCAATACGACGCTTATTCGGTCGCTGATGCCCATTACCCGTCAGATAGTGCAGGTCACGATGTTGAAAATTTGGGTGACGTTTCATGACAATTCAGCAAACCGCGCAATCCGCTCGTTGCGCCCCAGCACTACCAGCACATCATCAGGATTTAGCACAAAATCAGCCCGTGGCGACACCGTTAAATCGTTGCCACGCTTCACCAGCAGCACACTCACCCCAAATTTCTGACGCAGATCAAGCTGCACCAAACTTTTCCAGGCCAAACTAGGTGGCATCAGCAGTTCCACCAAGCTGTGTTCCGGGCCAAGCGTCAATTTTTCCAATAAGTTAGGCGTAGCCAGCTCATCAGCCAAGCGCCGCCCAGCGTCAATTTCCGGCTGAATCACCCGGTCTGCCCCCACTTTGAGCAAAATGTCCCGCTGCCGATAGGTGGGGGCTTTGCAGATGACGTGGCGCACGCCCACGGCTTTGAGGGCAACAGTGGTCAGAATATTGCTCTCAAAGTCGGAACCAATGGCAACAACGGCCGTTTCAAACGATGCCATATCCACCGCCCGCAGCGCATCCTCATTGGTCGCATCCAACGCCACCGCCTGCGTCAGATAATCCGCCATGTGCTGCACCAAATGCTCACTTCTGTCAATGCCCAGCACCGAATGCCCCTGCTCCTCCAACCGCAGCGCGACATTACTGCCAAACCGCCCCAGCCCAATCACCACAAATTCCTGTTTACTGCTTTGTCTTAACATCTTGTATTTAAATTCTCAACCTTCGTTTTGTCTTGTCGGGCGTAGGGAGTGGAGAGTGGGGTGTAAATCGTCTCCCCACTCCCTACGCCCCACTCCCCACACCCACTTGCCCGTGGCATTATTTTCAAGATACAATCTCAGGAAATCATCCAAGAGGCGGGAATTGTAATGAATAATCTTCTTTTAGAACAACTACAGGCGGCGCAGGCTGCTATGGCACCACAGTTTAAGGCTTTAAAGGTGGCAACGGGGGCTTTGCAAACGGCCGTTAAAACCATCAACACCGACAAACCCGAAGCCCTCGCCATGCAAAAAGCATTGGTCAAACTGCAACAAGCGGTCGAACTGATGGATGATGAAACCCTACAAACGGCCGTTGCCACCTTTGCCACCGACACCCAACAAGCCCTCGATGCCCTCGCCTTTGAATTTGCCCGCGACGTAAAAGAGAGTTTTGAAGCACAGGGACAGACCGTAAACGGCCGTCCGCCCACCCTGGCAATTGGCGACTTTGTCCTCAGCATAGACATCGCCAGCCGCAAAGCCCAGTGGCTCTACGGCAAAGAACCCCTCACCAACCCCCTTCCCCTCAGCCTCTCCACCCTGCTCAAAGCATACGGCCAGCAGCAAAAAGCACTCATTCAGCGCGACCCCGACCCCAAATTTTTGCCCGAACTGTACCAAGCATGGCGCAACCTGATAGACGAGCGCAACCGCGCCCCCGCTGGCAATCGGCTCAACCTGGTGGACACCTACAATAAAATGACCATGAACCGGCAAAACGCCCGCTTCTGGAACGCCCCTTCCCGCAGCACCTTCAAAGATTACCCGCGCCCCGTTTTCGTCCGCGATCTGGTGCTGGCGCAGGGCAACCCCACCGTCAGCAGCAACGGCCAAACCTTCCGCCTGCGCCTGGGCGTGGCAACCAAAAGCAATGCTGGCAGCGCCAGCCGCAGCGTTTGGCTCCCCAGCACCCCGCTTGACGGTGAATATTATAGTGATATTACGTTTGAAGAAATTTAAAAGCTGAGGGAAAAACGGCCGTTTTTTCCCTCAGCCATCCAGCTTATGTCCCTAACCAAACCCCTCGCCCGCCACATCATCGAAACGCTCGGCAGCTCCGGCACGCCACCCCAGCGCGGCATCCAATATTTCAACGTCGGCAACAGCTCCCTCCTCGATGCCCTCAACGACTTCTACCTCTCCTCCTACCTCCAGGACGGCGGCGCCACCTACAAAATGGTCATCGGCGACTACGGCAGCGGCAAATCCCACTTCCTCTACTGCCTGCGCGATTTGGCCTGGGCCAAAGGGTTTGCCGTTGTCAAAGTAGACCTCAGCCCGGTGGAAACGCCTTACAACGACCAGAAAGAGGTTTATGCGGCCGTTGCCCGCAACCTCATTTGGCACGAACCCAACGAAGCTGTCACCGATGAGCAGGGGTTAACCCGCTTTCTCGACGGCACGCTAACGCGCATTTTGGGCGAGGAACCGAGTCTGGAGGCGGCCAACCACCCTAACTACCGGGCGTTGGTGGATACGTTGGAGGAGACGGTGGTGGATAGTGGGGCTTACAAAACGGCCGTTATCGCCTACCTCGAAGCCCGCATCCGCGACCAAGAAACCCGCCTCGATGCCCTCAGCCGCTGGCTCATGGGCGAAGCCACCACCCCCGCCGACACCAAAGTGTTACGCGAAATCGGCGTCACCGGCAAAATCAACCGCCCCAACGCCTTCCGCATGTTGCGCTCCCTCACCCAAATCATCCGCGCCCTCTCCTACAGCGGCCTCCTCCTCCTCTTTGACGAAGTAGACCGCATGGCAAGCATCGGCGGCAAGGCCGAAAAGCTCGCCACCGACAACCTGCGCGAAGTCATAGACCGCACCCGCGACGACATGCCCGGTGCCATGTTTGTCTACGCCGTGCCGCCCCAATTCATCAACGATGTCGTCCCCCGCTACCCCGCCCTCCAGCAGCGCGTCCGCGCCCCCGGCCGCTTCTCCCGCACCAACCACTTCAGCCCCCTCATCAGCCTCGAACACCTCGATCTGGCCGAAGATGCCCTCATGCTCGCCATTGGCGAAAAGCTGCTCCCCATCTACGAGCTTGCTTTCGATGCCCAGCTTGACCACGCCATCCAGTACGCCAACGCCGCCATCCTTGCCAACATCGCCCGCGACGTTTTTCTGGATGTCAGCCACCGCCGCCTCTTTGTCAAAGCATTCGTCACCGAACTCTCCCGCCAGCATTACGGCCAGCAGCACATTCTGACGGAAGAAGAAGCTACGTCCATCATGCGCGGCCAGATGGACGAGCTAAGTGGCGGCGAAACACGGCCGTTTTAACAAAACAGAGATTGGGAGATTAGAGATTGGAGATTGTTGAGCAATCTCCAATCTTCAATCTCCAATCTCCAACCCCTATGATCGGCGAACTCGTCCACCATCCCCAATACGGCTCCGGCCAAATCGTTGCCCTCTACCGCAATGGCAACGACTGGCTGGTGCGCTTCGAGAGCGGCCTGCGCTTCCGCCGCCCCCGCCATGAATTTAGCGGCCAAGATGAACCCGTTATGAAAGAACCAGCCCCCATTTTTATCGTCCCCGACACCGCCCCCATGCCGCAAAACCAGTTTGAGGCGCGGCAGCTCATTGAAGCCCTGCGCACCGGCATTGCCCCCGCCCAGCACGTCCGCGACCTCACCATTGGCCTTAAAAGCGAACGCGAAACGCTGGCGGCCGGGCTAAACCAGGCGCACCGCACGGGTGGGGCGGCGTTTGCCGTTGTGGGCGAGTATGGCTTTGGCAAAAGCCACATCGTTGAATTAACAGCACAGGATGCCCTGTCACGCAACTTTCTGGTTGCCACCACCAGCCTCGACCTGCAAGAATTGCCGCCACACCGCTCCTTTGACATTTACAGCAGCCTGATGCAAACCCTGCGCTATCCCGACACCGACGAGCGCGGACTGACCCCCTTGTTAACCCAGCACGGGATGAAGCCAGAGGTGCGGGAAAAGCTGGCAATGCTTGCGCCAACTGAAGCAGACCCGCTGGTGGTGACATTGGAAGCATTGAACAGCACCTCCTCTTCGCGCCAGCGCAAGCGGTGGCACGAATGGCTGATGGGGGGGCGGCGCGTGGCAACCATGAACAAAGCATTGCCTCGCGGCATCAAATTTCCATCTATCTACACGGTTGGCAACAATGCCCGCCAAATTGCCTATCTGCTGAGTGGGGTGAGCGCTTTGGCACGGCTGGCAAATTACAGCGGGCTGTGTGTGCTGATTGATGAGGCGGAAAGCTATTCGCTGCTGCGCCCGTACCAACGGCCGAAAGCGAGCCAATTTTTTAGCGCAGTTATCTATGCTGCCCTGCGGGAGCAGCAAAACCACATCAGTGCTGATTCACTGCCGCAGCACCGTTGGCGGGCGTATCCTCCTGCCTATGGACAGGGGCAGTCGCTTTTCTTCCTGTTTACCGTGACCCACAGCGACAACCGGATGCCGCTGGAGGCGTGGCTGGATCCGCAGCAGATTTTGCTGCTGGAGCCGCACCAGACACCGCAGGAGATTGGGCAGTTTTTGGAGAAGGCACTGCATTACCACGCGCTGGCGTATGGCTATGAACCGGCTGACCGGCAGCGGCAGGTGCGGCGGGCAGCGGCGGAGGAGTTGGCGTTGGGGATGAGAAACGGCCGTTTGTCCATCCGCAGCACCGTCCGCCTCGCCGTTGAACTATACGACCTCCTCCACCTCCACCCCGACTATGACGTAGCCACCCTGCTGGCCGAACTGCGTGAGCAAATGAGATAAGATAACAATGAATAATCCACAAACGCAACACGATTTGGAACGGGATTTACTTGAACAAGCAGCAACCATCCGCTACGCCGAGCGAACCTTTCTTAGCGCCCAGCTCTCCAAATACAGTGCCATTCTTTTTACCCTCATCGCCCTGCTTCTCACGCCCGTTTTGGAAAACATCTTACCCGTCATTCCCGGCATCATCTGGATTGCCATCGCCTATTACCGCCAGCAAGCCGCTGCCCAGCAATTGGTCGTCCTGGAACGCGACAAGATTGTGATACAGCGAAAGCTAAACCAGCCGTTGGACTCATTATGAACCGACGAACCTTCCTTCATAACCTCGGCATTGCCGCCCTCGGCAGTTCCGCAGGAGCCGCCACCTTTGCTGCCGCCGCCGAACCCGCAGCCAATGAGCAAATATATCTGCCCATTGCCCGCACCACCCCCGGCGTTCAATCCATCCTGGTGGCGGCCACCAACGCCCCCGACAGCCTGAAAGCAGTTGCCCACTACCGCTGCGACGGCACAGACGATCAGGCGCAAATCAACCAAGCCGTTCAGGATTTGGGCAGCGTGGGTGGGCTGGTGCAGCTTAGTGAAGGGACGTTTAACTGCACCGGAGCCGTGCGGCTGGCGGCCAATGTGGCTCTTGTGGGCAAGGGGCGGGCGACTGTTCTGAAGGCGTTTGGCAGTTGGGCGGCGTTTGACGGCACGACACCCGGCGCGCTGGTTGAGCCGATAAATGATGGGGTAGAAAAAACGGCCGTTTCCTCCCTCACCCTTCACGGCAACCGCACCAACAACCAGGCCAGCGTCAAAGGCATCTACTACAACATCACCCGCAAAGACGACTTTGCCGAAGGCCCCGATGCCGCCCACACCTTTAGCGACCTCTACATCACCCTCACCACCCACCACGCCTTCCACATCACCGGCACCCACATGCGCGGCTGCCAAATTAGCCATATTCGCGTCTTCAACGTAGGCAAGGAAGGAGAAACCGAAGCCCACGGCTTTTTGGTCGAATGCCCCGACAACTTCTTCAACCAGTGCGAATGCGGCAGCAGCAGCGGCAGCGGCTTCTTTGTCAACGGCACCAACCTCCACTTTGTCAACTGCAAAAGCTGGTATTCCGACCTCTCCGGCTGGCAAATTCGCAAGCCACGCGGCCAATTTTCCGCCTGTGAAGCACAGGACAACGCCCAGCACGGCTTCTACATCACCACCGGCCCCACCTCGCTCGTCGGCTGCCATGCCGACTCTAACAGTTGGGATGGGGCAGCACCAACGGCCGTTTACGACGGCTTCCACATCCCCTGGGGCAACCGCATCCAGCTCATTGGCTGCAGCGCCTACGACAAAAACGAAGCCGGGCGCGGCAACTGGCAGCGCTACGGCTTCTTTGTTGGCAGCAGCGCCGAACATTGCCAAATCATCGCCACCGCCCAAAACAACGCCACCGCCCCCACCGGCGGCAACGGCATCGGCAACGCCACCAACCTTGTCATGGTCGCCGGTTAATCTGTGTTATACTAATCAAAGTAAAAGTACTGTTGTAGCTTGATGTGACTATGTTTGGAGAAGAAATCATGGCATTGGCAACGATTGAGATTCAACTAGAAGAAGATGTGGCGCGAATGTACCAAGCAGCCTCAATTGAGCAGAAAGATAAGATGCGCCTGCTCATTAACCTTTGGCTTCGTGAATTTACTCCTAACGCCATTTCGTTAAAACAAATCATGGACGAGACAAGTGACAAGGCCGTAGAACGAGGACTAACACCTGAATTATTAGAGACTTTGCTGAGTGATGACTAATTTTTATGTGTTTGACACAAACATTATTGTTAGTGCGCTGCTGCTCAAGAATTCCACATCACGGCAAGCTCTTGACAAAGCAAATGATACGGGACAATTATTGCTTTCGGTTGAGGCGATCAGTGAATTAAACGAGGTTCTTAAACGCAACAAATTCAACAAATACGTCACTGAATCAGAACGTATGACATTTTTAGCAGCTTTGGTGCGTAAAGCCAGGCTCCTTGAGCCTCGAGAAATCATTGTTGTTTGTCATGACCCCAAAGACAACAAGTTTTTAGAGCTTGCTATTGCTGGCAATGCGAAATATATTGTAACAGGCGACCAAGATTTGCTAGTTCTTCACCCATTCCGCACAATTGCTGTTGTGAAGCCTCATGTTTTTCTCGCTGGCTGATTTCTTTAACAAATATCTCCTTTAAAACGACAGAATGTTGATTCAAGGTGAACTAAAGACACAGCTTGCCCACACCTGGCCGGTCGTTTTTGCCCGGCACGGGAATTTTACGGCCGTTCAGCAGCAAGCCATCCCCCCCATTCTCGCCGGAAACAACACCCTGGTCATCGCCGCCACCGCCTCTGGCAAAACCGAGGCCGTCATTGCGCCCCTGCTAGAGCGCTTACTACAGCAAAAGCCGCCAGAGGGAGAGCTGCGGCTGCTCTACATTTGCCCCACCCGCGCCCTGGTGCGCGACCTGTATGAGCGGCTGCTGCCCATTGCCACCGCGCTCAAGCTGTCGCTGGCAATGAAAACGGGCGATACCGGCCCTCTAACGACGGTTCCCACCCTCCTTTTAACCACGCCCGAATCCACCGATTCGCTGCTGACGCGCACGCCGCGCCTTTTTGCCACGCTCGATGCCATCGTTCTGGACGAAATCCACCTGTTTGACGGCGAGCCACGCGGCGACCATTTGCGCTGTTTGCTGGCACGGATTGAATGGATTCGCCAATTTGCCAACCCAAACGGCCGTTTCCTCCACCGCATCGCCCTTTCCGCCACCATCCCCGACCCCGCAGGCGTGGCCGGCCGCTACCTGCCCCACCCCACCATCATCGAAGTTGCCGGTGGCCGCCAAATCCATGCCGACATGATTGCCATGATGGGTCTCGCCGATTTGGTCATCGCCCTGGCACAGCGACCATCGCCCAAAACGCTCATTTTTTGCAACAGCCGCAACGAAGTGGAGCAAACGGCCGCTTTTTTGCGCCAACATTTGCCCTATGAAACGGCCGTTTTCAGCCACTACTCCAATCTCGACAAAAAACTGCGCCAGGAAGTCGAAGCCGACTTCGCCGCCGCCACCGTCGCCGTCTGCGTCGCCACCTCCACCCTCGAACTGGGCATAGACATCGGCTCCATTGACGAAGTAGCCCTCATCGGGCCGCCCCCCACCCTCACCTCCTTTTTACAGCGCATTGGGCGCGGCAGCCGCCGCAGCAACCAGATTCAGGTGTTGTGCCTGGCGCGTTCGCCGCTGGAAGAAATCCGCTTTACCGCCCTGCTGGCAATGGCCGAAGCAGAGATGATTGAGCCAGAGGCCACCTATAGCTTTTTGCCGTCGGTGCTGGTGCAGCAAACCTTTAGCCTGCTCAAACAAAGCCCGGCAGGCAGCCTGCGCCTGGCCGATTTGCGCCGCATTGCCCCAGCCGAGGTTGCCGATGAAACCATTCGGCAAATTTTGGCGCAGTTGGTGAAGGATGGCTTTTTGCAAAAGGGGCGCCTGGGTGAATGGCTCCCCGGCCGCGAACTCCAACCTCTCTTCGACAACCACGACCTCTACAGCAACATCGGCAGCGAACGGATGTGGGCCACCGTTCTCGATGCCTACAGCGGCAAACCGCTGGCGCAAATGGAGCGACCGCGCCGCAAAGGGGAAACCTTGCTCATGGGCGGCCGGCCGATGCGCGTTAAATGGCACGACCGGTACAAATTTGCCGTGGAGCAGGGCAACCGGGATGACGTGGAAGAAATGCTGCGCTTTGTCACCGCTCCCTTTGCCGTGCCGCTGGCCGAGGCGCAGGGTATTGCCGCCTGGCTGGGCATTCCATCCGGCCAGATACCGATGATGCTTGATGCTGAGGGGGTGTGGCTGTTTCACTTTTGGGGCGGGGTGTATGGGGCGCTGTTAACGGCCGTTCTCCAGGCCCACCACCCCGCCGCTCTCAACGCCCCCCACATCCGCCCGCAAAACGACCTTTGCCTGCGTGTCCCCTTTTGCCCTCGCCACCCTGCCCCCGTGGGATGAACAGCTTGTGGAACGCGAAGCCCGCCACCTGAGCAAGCGACTAACTCCACTGCTGGAACTGGGTCGCTTTCACAGCTACCTGCCGCAAGAGCTGGCGCAGGCGACGCTGGTGCAAAAAATGGATATTGGGCGATTTGGGGAGTTGTATCGAAACGGCCGTTTATTCCCCGTCAACCCCCAAAACAGCGACCTGCGATCTTTACTTTAGCCTAAACCTTTGAGGTTTTGGAAACCTCAAAGATCTGCCTCACACCAGCAAATTGGCCCGCAGCCGCGCCAGCACCGCTGGCGACACCCCCGCCACATCCATCACGAACCGCGCCACCGACCCATAATTGCGCCGAATATAAACCAATGCTCGCGTCAAAATGGCCGGATCCGCCACGTAAAACGGCTCCAACTGCGCCGCATCATAACCAAAGCGCAGCAGTTGCTCAATATCTTCCGCCAGCAGGCGGCGAAAATCGTGGTAAAAGTAGTTGCTCAAGCTGTAGTCCGCCAGAACCGTTGTCTCATCCACCCCCAGCAGCAGCAGCAAAATGGCAACCAGCACCCCAGTGCGGTCTTTCCCGGCGGTGCAGTGAACCAGCAGCGGCAGCCCGTCGGCTTCGGCCAGTTGATGCAAAAACATGCTCAGGCGCGGAGCGTTCTGCTCCAAAATGAGCCGGGTGTAGCCGATGGTCAACAGGTTGTCAAAACGGTTACGGTGTCGCCACAAATCCCACAGGCGGCGCAAACGGCCGTCTTTGCTCTCCAACGCCAAATTGAGCTGCCGGGGCGTGGGTTGGGGCAATTGGTCTGGCAGCTTGGCAACTTCCAGCCGGGTTCGCAAATCACAAATGGTGCTGATGTTCAGGTGGGCCAGGTAATCGAGATCGGCTTCGGTGAGGTCGCTCAAGGTTCCTGAACGATAAATAGTACCCCAACGGACAAAACGGCCGTTTTCCCCCACGTACCCACCCACATCGCGCAAATTCGGCCCCCCGGCCAGCGGCAAAATCCGCTCCGCCACCACCAAACGGCGGCCATTGGCAAAGTAAAGGGCAAAATACGGCCGCACGGCATCCGTTTCCACCCACACCGACTGCACTCCCCGCACCGTTGCCAACACTATTCCATCCGGCTCATTTGGCTGCGCCAACAGTTGCACCGCCACCTCACCCGCCGTTTTCTCGCCCCAGGCCAACTCATACCGCGCCCCCCGCCGCTGCACCACCCAAGTCGGCACCGTTGGCTCGGTAATCAACAACCTCACATGTTCTGGTAACTGCATCAAATAAAAAGCCCTCCTGTTTGCTCAACGGGAGGGCTATTATAGCAAAACTAGCTTCGGGATTAGAGGTTTAAGCTAATCTGTTGAAGATGGCTCAACATACGGCTCCGTTGGCAAAATAGGGCTACCGCTGCCGTTGCTGGACTTGGGCGGCATGGGGCGATTCATCAGCTCTTCAAACGCATCCCGATCCAACGTTTCAACTTCCATCAACTTCGTGACCAACTTCTCAATCCGCTCCCGGTTGTCTTCAATGATGTTGATGGCTCGGCCGTACTGTTCACCCAAAATACGGCGTACTTCCTCGTCAATGGACTTGGCCGCATCCTCGCTGTAGTCCCGGCCGCCACCGCCATAGTAGCGACCAAGGAACGGATCCGCCGACTCATCGCCATAGATTGGCAGCCCCAGCTTGTCCGACATGCCATACTGCGTCACCATAGCCCGTGCATTACGGGTGGCGTTTTGCAGGTCGCTGGAAGCCCCAGTGGTAATCCGGCCAAAGAACACCTCTTCAGCAGCACGCCCACCCAGCCCCATAGCAATGCGATCCAGAATGAAATCCTGGGTATAGACCATGCGGTCGGCCGGCAGTGGCATCACATAGCCCCCAGCGCGGCCACGCGGCACGATAGTAATCTTCTGCACTGGGTCGGTGTTGGGCAAAAAGAAGCTGACAACGGCGTGGCCGGCTTCGTGGTAGGCCACAATTTCCTTGTCTTCCTCGCTCATTACGCGGCTTTTCTTTTCCGGACCAATGGCAATGCGGTCAAATGCGTCCTGGAATTCCAGCAGGCCAATGACGCGCTTGTCACGGCGGGCGGCAAAGATGGCGGCTTCGTTGAGCAGGTTTTCCAGATCGGCCCCAGAAAAACCGGCCGTTAATCGCGCAAAATCAGTTAAATCCACATCCTTGGCAATGGGCTTGCCCCGTGAATGCACCTTCAGAATCAGCTCGCGGCCACGCACATCGGGCAAATCTACAAACACCTTGCGGTCAAAGCGACCGGGGCGCAGCAGTGCCGGGTCAAGAATGTCGGCGCGGTTGGTGGCAGCCATCACAATGACGTTGGTGTCGTTGTCAAAGCCATCCATTTCCACCAGGATTTGGTTCAGCGTTTGCTCCCGTTCGTCATGCCCACCGCCCAGGCCAGCACCACGCTGCCGGCCGACGGCATCAATTTCATCCACAAACACAATCGAGGGGGCGCTTTGTTTGGCTTTGTCAAACAGGTCACGCACGCGGCTGGCGCCAACACCGACAAACATTTCCACAAATTCGGAGCCGGAAATGTGAAAGAAAGGCACGCCAGCTTCACCAGCCACTGCCCGCGCCAACAGCGTCTTACCCGTTCCAGGCGGGCCAACCATCAACACGCCTTTGGGAATGCGTGCGCCCACCTGGACAAACTTTTCTGGCTCACGCAAGAATTGCACCACCTCGGCCAATTCCAGCTTGGCTTCGTCCACCCCGGCCACATCGTCAAATGTAACCGTGGGACGGTCGGCATCATTGATGTTTTTGGCTTTGGAGCGACCAAAACCAAAGATGCTGTTGCCACCGCCACCCTGCATTTGCCGGAAGCCACGGGTGAATATCCAAATCAGCAGCAGCACTGGCCCCACGGAAACCAGGATGGTGATAAAGTTATTCCGGGCCGATTGGTCACGTACAATGAGGTTGACGGGCTGAAGTTGTTCAGCGGTAACGCCATAATACTGGAACGTTTCTGCCAGACTATCGCGGGTGTATTTGTAGGCCGACACCACGCTGTCGTCGTTCATTGTGACCTGCAAGCGATCACCGACGACGGCAATTTCCTTGACCTGACCCGCTTGAATACTGTTCATAACCTCTTTAAGGTCAACTTGTTCCGGGCCATTAAAACGGCCGCTTAAAAAGAGCTGCACACCCAGTATGAGGGCGAATACGGCCAGGATCCACACCCATGTTGGGATTGAAGGGCGGTTGTTGTCCTGTTCATCCATTACATTTTACTCCTGAAAGATACACCCAAGCAGCTTGGGTATGGTTGTTATCGAGGTGGATTGTCTATTATCTTTGGTTCGTTCTACCTAACATTGTAGGGGGAAATGGGTTTCATTTCAACCAAACAAAAGTATAACTCTGCTTGCTTAATATATCTCTTGCCGTGGGCGCGGTGGACGATAGGGCTGCGATGATACGGGAATTGGAATTAACGCTGGTTGTGGCTGCGGGACGGGTGCGATGGAATCGAACATGGCAAGCATGATTCCCCGAAGCCTTTCACGAGCGTATTGCAGCCGCTTTTTGACGGTGGTGACGGGAATTTCCAGTCGGCCGGCGATTTCTTGCTGCGAGTATCCGTTTAAATAAAACATTTTTGTCACCTCTCGCTCGGTTTCAGGCAGAGCTTGAATGGCTTCCAGGACTTTGTTGCGTAGTTCGAGCTGTTCAACGGCCGTTCCCGGTTCCATGCCCAGTGTTGGCAAATCGGCCGTTAGCTCCAGAGGTTTGGTCGGCACCTGCTTTGCCCGCAGCAGCCGGTGGCACTGCGTCACCACAATTTGCTTCAGCCAGCCGGGAAAGGCCTGCGGCTCCCGCAGTTGCTCCAAACTTTGATACGCCGCCACAAATGCTTCTTGCGCTGCATCCTGCGCCATATAGACATCTTCCAGCACGCCATAGGCCAGGTGATAGGCCATATTTTGGAAGCGGTTTACCAGTTCGGCAAAAGCTGCATGTCGTTTGTCTCGATCTAGCTCTGCGGCTCGCGCCTGCATCACCAAAGTTGCAATATCCTGCATTTTAAACTCTACCTAGCGTTTGCTGTCTATATCATAAGAGCCAAACGCAGTAAAAAAGGTGACAAATTCGTGAAAGTAATTATGGCTCTGAATATTGGGTGCGTCCACCCATTCTAAGGGTTCTCTGACAAATTCTGTGGCCGTCCTTAACGGAGGCGGTACAAGGCTGCGTCTCCGTCAAGAACGACCACAGGGAGGTTAGTTCCGGCGCACTATTGGTATATACAGATGAGGGGTAAGCTGCAGGACGGGATCGATCACCGAGATTAACTTTGTTTCGCCTGTTTCTTGATCGTATAGAAAAAGATCGTAGGCCTCGTTTACATCATCGGCGACTAAATTGGTGGCTAGGGAGACAAAGAGGGTAAAACGGCCGTTATTGCTAACCGCAGCAACATAGCTATTGTCATTGGCTTCTGCGCCATTGACCGCCCCGGACAGCCGCTTGGTTTGGTTCATTTGCAAATCCCGAACAAAAATATCAGTATAGCCATTGGTGTCGTTGGCAACCAGATTGGTGGCGTTTGATTCAAACACTGCGAAACGCAGATCGCTGCTCAACAGCGGGCCGCTGCTAAAGGCGTTATTCGGTGAACCATCCGTAGCAACAGTTACTCGCGTTGTCGTCCCAGCGTCCCGATCATGGATAAAGCCGTCGGTGCTGCTGTTGGTGTCATTGGCAACCAGGTTGCTGGCGGAAGAGGTGAAGGAGACAAAACGGCCGTTATCGCTCATATCCATCACATTGCTAGAACCATTCCCCTCTGCCCCTCCAGTTGCCACCGACACCCGCGCCGTCACCCCGGTTTGGCGGTCATAGACGAAGGCATCTTCGGTATTGTTGGTGTCGCCAGCAACAAGGTTGCTGGAGTATGAGGTGAAGGCCAGAAAACGGCCGTCGGAACTGACGGCGCGAAGGGTGCTGCCGCCATTTTCCACTACACCGCTGCCAGCCAAGGACAGCAAGGTTGTTGCCCCGGTTTGCCTGTCGTGAATAAATATGTCGCTTTTGAAATTGTTGTCGCCCGCAACAAGGTTGCCTGCTTCAGAGGAAAAGAAAACATAACGGCCGTTTCCGCTCAACAACACATCCCCACTGCCCCCCATCGCTTCCGCACCATCGCTCGCCACCGACACCCGCGTGGTTTGCCGCCCAACCACATCATGGACAAATACATCGGGCGCGTTGTTGGTGTCGCCAGGAACCAGGTTGCTGGCAGCAGAGACAAAGGCCACAAAACGGCCGTTATCGCTCAAAGACAAGCGCGTACTCTCGCCATTCCCCAACTGCCCATCTGTGGACACAGAGGCACAAATAACCAACCCGGTTTGGGCATCATAGACAAAAATATCGCTCAAGCCATTGTTGTCGCCCGCCACCAAATTGCTGGCAAGCGAAACATAGGCCACATAGCGGCCGTCGTCGCTCATCCGTCCAGAATAGCTACCCTCATTGCCCTGCACCCCATAATCGCCCAGAGATACCAGGCGTGTTTCCTTTGTTTCCCGATCCCGAACAAACACGTCTTGTTGCAGGGTATCACCAGCCACAAGGTTGCTGGCATTGGAGCTAAAGGCCACAAAACGGCCGTTTTCGCTCACGCTGCCCTGAAAACTGCTCCCATTTGCTTCGGCTCCACTGCTGGCAACTGAAACCCGCGCCGTCCCGCCCGTTTGCAGGTTATGAATAAACACATCACTGATTCCGTTTGTATCCCCAGCCACCAGGTTAGATGCTTCGGAAAAAAAGGTGACAAAACGGCCGTTATTGCTCATGCCAGTCAACACCGACTGCGCGTTCCCCTGCGCCCCGCTGCCGCTCACCGACACGCGGCTCACCGTTCCCGTCTGCTCATCGCGCACAAACACATCTTGGGTATTGTTGGTATCATCATTGACCAAATTGCTGGCTAACGAGGTAAAGGCGATAAAACGGCCGTCGCTGCTCATGGCTGAACGATCACTATAATTGTTGGCTTCGCCGCCCCCATTTGCCAGCGACACCCGCGTGGTCTCCCCCGTGTCCCGATCATGACGGAAAATATCCCCCACGCCATTGGTGTCACCAGACACCAGGTTGTCGGCCCAGGAGTAAAAGGTGACAAAACGGCCGTTTCCGCTAATGGCCGCCGCCGAATTCGAGCGATTCGATTCCGTACCATCCGTCGCCACCGACACCCGCGCCGTTTCGCCTGTCTGCCGATCATGCACAAAGACATCCGTCGTGTTGTTTGTATCACCGCTTACCAGCGTATTGGCACTCGATTCAAAAGCAACAAAACGGCCGTCGTCGCTCACGGCCGGGAAATCGCTCCAGCCAGCCACTTCAGCCCCGCCTGTTGCCACCGACACCCGCGTTGTTCCGCCCGTCTCTCGGTCATGGACAAAAATATCCTGGGCGTTATTGGTATCATTGGCAACCAAATTGGATGCCAGCGAGGTGAAGACCACAAAACGGCCGTTTCCACTTATCTCCAGCCGTTCGCTATAACCATTCGCCTCCGTCCCATCACTCGCCACCGACACCCGCGTTACTTCCCCCGTTTGCAAATCATGCACAAAAATATCTGACTGCCTGTTATTATCCCCCTCGACCAAGCGGCCTGAAGCTGAGGCAAAAGCCACAAAACGGCCGTCGTCGCTCATCACAGGAGACCCGCTATTTTTCTCCCGCCGCACTGGTTGCTCATCATTCACAGCACCAACCACCCATGGCACAGCACCAACCATAACAAACAACATCATCGCCACAAGGCGAACATGAGAACGGCATTTCGACACCAGCTTTATCATTATGTCCTTGAACAATGGGCAACTTGAGGACAGCCCCCAAACTGCCCGAAACGCTTTTTGGACCAGAACAAATTGTATTGATGAAAAGGTCAATACCTGGTCACAAATCAGCGCGAATTTTACAAAGCGCGTCAAATTCACGCCAATTTGTAACCCGTTGTGTTTTTACATTTGTTGGGCAACTTGGCGCAAAACGGCCGTTATTTCCGGGTGATCCCCAGCATTGGCACTGTAATACGCATACCGCACCACACCCGCCTTGTCCACCACAAACGTACCGGGCAACATCAACTCATCCCCCGTTGATTTACCCTGTTTAAACCCTTTACGCATCGCCCGCGCTCCGTTTGCCAGACCGGCCGGCCCCAGCAGTTGCAGCAAGCCACCTCGCGTCAACCCATATTCCCGGTTCAAATCCGGCTGCTCATTGGTCAAACAGGTTACGCTGGGCGCAAGCTGCCCACAATACCGTTCCGCATGTTTGGGCTGCCCCAAACCAATTGCCACAATCTGCATCCCCGCCGCCCCAATTTCCGCTTTCTGTGACTCCAACTGAGCCAACCATTCACGACAGTGAATTCAGCCAAAGTGACGCAAAAACGTCAAAAAAGTAGGGCCATCCCCCCACAAAGTTGCCAATGCCACCTCATCACCGTGGATGTTCAGGGCGGTACCGGCCGGAGCGACATCCCCAACCTGTAATCGTTGCTTTTCCATTCTGCATTACTCCATTTGTTTGCCATCCAAATAAATCAGGCAATATATTGACAATACCTGGACAATTCTACAAGATTTAGGTAGACGCGCAACTTATAAACCCACTGCTCACTTTAAAACCAGACAACCCGCCTGCGTTGGGTGATCGCGTACTTTGGCCGACGGCTGTACGCGGCGCGTCACCCACAGCACCGCCACATCCCCACTGGCCGCCACAATCATCCAGCCGCCAAACAGCAGCAACGGCGCATTACCCAGCAGCAGTCCCAACACTCCCGGCACAGCACCTAGCAGCAAACCAGGCAATGCTACAGTCAGACGATAGATGCTGATGGGCAAGGGGGCGCGGCAGTAGGTAAAGGGAGCCAGGGTGCGCCAACTGAAACCAAAGGAAACGGCCGTTTTCTCCACCCCACCAACCCACACAAACCCCAGCGCGTGCAGCCCCTCGTGCGCCACAATGCTGCCCAAAAGCACAGCCAACATGGTCAGCAGCGACGTTTGTTGCAGCAATTGCACCAGTTCCAGCCCCACATTTTGCCCCCACACCCATTGAAACGGCAGACCAAACAGCACCCCCACAAGCGGCAGCAGCAGCAGCCCCACCCAATTGGCCGCGCCCATCGGCACCGTGGCCTCATACGCCACATCCGGGTCAAGGGGAGGGGCGGCATTGGTAACAACTGCCGTTTCTGCCACATGCGGCAATTGCACTTCCCCCGATTCCCCATCCAGATGCGCCAACGCCTCGTTAAAAAACGTCACCAGCTCCTTGCCATACGCCTCCGGCTCCTTGCGCCAGCCAACCCCATACGCCGCCTGCGGCAGCTCCCATAGCTGTTTGGGCGCGTGAGCCGCCGCAAACCAGTGGCGCATCAGCCGAGGGCCGCGCCCCTGCCCGGAAACCATAAACAGCAGGGGGCGATGGGCAAGGCGGGGCAAAACGGCCGTTATTTCCGCCAAATCCGACCCACCGCCAAACCACCGCTGCGCCACCATGTAATACGCTTGCAGCGGCCACGCCACCAGCCGTTCATACCAGTTATCCGGCGGCGGCATGTCGGCAAACAGGGCTGGCGAGGGGGCATCTACGGCCACGGCGCGGATGGCAACGGTGCGGGCAGCGGCGTGGAGCGCCAGCGTGCCGCCCACCGACACACCAAATACACCAATTCCAGCGACGTTGAGGTCAGGACGTTTGCTGAGGTAGGAAACGGCCGTTTGCACATCCCCCACCGTCACCGCATTCAGGCCAAATGTCTGCCCGCCGCTGTTGCCATGCCGCCGCAAATCAAGCATCAGCACCCCAAACCCTGCCTGCCACAGCAGTTGAGCCTGAAACGACAGTGCCAGCCGATTGCCCCCATGCCCGTGCAGCAGCAAAACCGCCGCCCCGTTGCGCGACGGCAAATACCACCCCATCAACGGCATCCCGTCTACCGTTGTTAACTGCACCGTCTCATACGCCGCCCCCCACTCCTCCGGCGAGCGATAAGCCACGCGCAAACGGGGCGGCCGCACAAACAGCCACGCCGCCTGCACGGGGCGAAAGACCAGGAACACAACGAGCAAAAAGACGGTTATTTCAGGTAACGACATGACATTTGGAGATTGGGGATTGGAGATTGAGTGAATGTCTTCAATCTCCAATCCCTAATCTCCAATCTCCATTTTGGGGAAAAAGCGTATGGTCACAAACAGGGCGCAAAAGGCCATGACCAATGAGACGGCGAACAGCGGCTGGTAGCCAAGCTGTTGGGCAATGGTGCCGGCGATGAAGGGGGTGATGAAGGAAATAACGGCCGTTACTGTATTCGACAAACCCACATAAATCGGCCGTTGGTCAGCATTCGCATACCCCACCAGCCAATTGAGAAAACTCAAAAACAAATTGCTGCCCGCCGCCAGCCCGGACAACAAAAAACCGGCATAAAGCGCCCACACGCCAACCGTCCCCGCCAGCAACGCGCAAAACGGCAGCAGTGCCGCACTCACCAACGCCAGTTGCATATAAAGCAAATTGTTCCGCGCCCCCAGCCACGCATAAACCAAAGAACCAATAACGCTACCCACCGTCTGCATTGCCAGCAGCACCGGCACCGCCACCCCGCTCGACAGCCCCAGATCCACCGTGGCAAACCCAATGTAAAAAGGAGCCGACATCATCAGCAGGCTGGTAAGCAAACGCGCCACAATAAACGCCCGAAACGGCCGATCATCCCGCAGCAGCCCGCCCAACTCCGGCAAAAATTCCGCCAAAGAGGGCAGCTTTTCCACCACCTTCCCACCCGGCAGCTCATGAATCATCATCCCTGGCAAGATGGAAACGACAAACACCAGCCCCGATGCCGCAAACAAAACGGCGTAATTATTGGGGAAGCCCGGCCCGTTCTCCCCCAAAACATTGCCGATCAGCGGCGCAATCAGCAGCATAATCACGCCCGAAATGGCCGCCGACAAGCCAAATACCCGCGCCCGCCATCTGTTGTCAAGGCTGGTGCCTACCAAATCGGCCCACGGCACACCCACAAGGCCATCGCCAAAAGCGGCAATGCTATAACAAATAAAAAACGCCAGCAAGATGAACCCGACACGTTCCTGCCCCAGCCAGAAAACGAGACCGGCAAAAAGCAGAATGACAAAGCGCACGGGAATATTGGGGCCAACAAACCACCACTTTTTGCGAGCATAGCCGACGATATAGCGAGCCACAAACAGTTGCGGCAGCGTAAAGCCAATGGTGAAGATGTTGCCCGACAGCCCGATCAGCACTTCGGAGTCGGTGAGGCGGCGCACGAAGTCGGGGACGACGGTGGTGGTGCCTAAAATCCCCATCGCCACGGCAAACAAGATATTGTCAATCAGAAAATAGACGAAGTTGCGGCGGTAAACCGGTTCGTTGGATATAGAAGCAGGAAGTTGTGTTTGTATTTCAGCCATATGGCCCTTATTTGACCACCGCTTGCCAAAGAAAACGACAAAAACGCTGGGCAAAACGGCCGTTTTCCCCATACGCCGCAAAAATCCGCCCTATCACCCCGGCTATCGCATCATACCCCGGTGCCTCCTCCGGCGGCAGCCCAAACACCAGCTTGCGGTAAAACTCCAGCGGGTCATCAAACCATTCCGGCACGTCAAACGACCAGCAGCTATCCAGTTGCAGCCCACCCAGCCCCAGCCGCCGCTCCACCGACTGGCGGCGCGTATACTCTGGCGGCGGTGCCATTTGCAGCTCCGGCGGCAGCCAACTGTTCCATTCCGGCAGCGGCGCATGAACGGGGCTTAACATCAGCAGCACCGCCCCCGGCCGCGCCACCCGCTTGGCATCCTCCACCCAGTGCAACGGCCCCCGCCGCGAAATCAGCAAATCAAACGACTGATCAGCCGCCGGAATGCGTGGCCGCTGCGCGTCCTCGTCATACCCCTCGTCGCACACAAACTGCACGTTGGCAACCCCCTGCGCCTGCGCCCCCTGCCGCGCCAACTCGATAAAGGCAGGAACCCGGTCAACCGCCAACACACTGCGGCAGCGCGGCGCATATTCCAGCGCCATCGCCCCATGCCCACATCCCACCTCCAGCACATCCTTGTCGGGGGCAAGCAGGTCGTCGAGCATTGCTAAAAAGGTGTCCTCGCCATTGTAAGGCGGTAACGTCGAACGCCACGGATAAAAATAACCGCTTTGCAGTGTCGCCAGCCGGTCATACCAGGCATTGCTATGGGGTTTCAACATCGTTTTCCTTCCTGTCCTGGGAGATTAGAGATTGGGAGATTAGAGATTGGGAGATTAGAATCTCTCAGTCTCTCAGTCTCGTTCTTCTACGGCACTTCGCCCGCCAAAATCTTGATCAACTTACTGCTGTCCAGATTGCCGCCGGAAACGACGCACACCACCTTGCCCGACCCGGCCAGCCCGGCCAGTGCCGCCGCCACAGGTGTAGCCCCGGCTCCTTCGGCCAGCACGCGGTTGCGCTCCAGCAGCAGCCGGATCGCCGTTGCTACGGCTTCCAACGCCACCACCAGCGACCCATCCACCAAGCTGCTGACCAGCGGCCACATTTCCGGCAGCACCCCCTTGCCACCAATGCCGTCTACAAAGGTGGGCTGGTACGCCACTTCCTGCGGCGACCCAGCCGCCAGCGACGGGGCCAGCGGGGCGGCAGTGGCAACTTCGGCCGCAAAAAGGCGGGTATCAGGTTTGCGGGCGCGAATGGCGGCCGCCACACCACTGGTGAGACCACCGCCGCCGTAGGGGGTGATGACGGCATCCACGTCGGGCAAATCTTCGAGGATTTCGAGGCCAATGGTGCCGTTACCGGCAATAACGGCCGTTTCGCTCACCGGATGAATAAACAAACCCGGATGATCCACCTCATGGCTAACAATAATTTGCCACCATTCGTCAAACGTCACCTTTTGCACCACGCCCCCCAGCCGGGCAATGGCATTCAGCTTGGTTTGCGGCGCATGGTCTGGCACAAAGACGGTGCAGGGCAACCCCAGCCGCCGCGCACACCACGCCACCCCCTGCGCCATGTTGCCCGCGCTGGCCGTCACCACCCCGTGGCGAAGCTGCTCCGGCGTCGCCAGCGCCATCGCGTTCCCCGCCCCGCGCAGCTTGAACGAGCCAATCGGCTGCAAATTTTCCAGCTTCAAATAAATCTCCGCCGGAGCCTCATCCACATTTAGCCGAATGAGTGGCGTTCGCAGTGCCACGCCCACCAGCCGCTCCCGCGCCGCCTCAATATCTGCCAGCAAAATCTGTTTACGCATCATCCTTGTTTACCCATTTCATTTGTAAACCTGCCATAAAACCCGCTCTTCAGCCTGAGCAGCAGAACGAGAATTGGAATCCTCGGCTACTAAAACCCCAGCGAACGGCCGATAATTTCCTTCATAATCTCATTCGTGCCGCCATAAATCCGCTGGGCGCGGGCATTGATAAAATGTTTGGCAATCGGGTACTCCATCATGTAACCATAGCCGCCGTGAAGCTGCAAGCATTGGTCAATCACCCGCCACTGCAGCTCCGTCAGCCACCATTTCGCCATCGCCGCCTTGTCCACCGTCAGCTTGCCCTCGTTGTGGAGCATCACGCACTGGTCGGCAAAAACGCGCCCAATTTCCACTTCGGTTTTCATTTCCGCCAGCTTGAAGCGGGAGTTCTGGAATGTGCCAATGGGGCGGCCAAAGGCGGTGCGCTCCTGGCAATATTGGATCGTTTGCGCCAAAGCCACCTCAGCCTGGGCAATGGCCCCAACCGCAATCGCCAGCCGCTCCTGCGGCAACCCTTGCATCAAATAGTAAAAGCCGTGGCCCTCCTGCCCAATCAGGTTTTCGGCGGGAACCTTCACATCCTTAAAGAACAGTTCGGCCGTGTCCTGGGCGTGCATCCCAATTTTGTCCAGGTTGCGCCCCCGCTCATACCCCTCCATGCCGCGCTCCAGCACGATGAGGCTGATGCCACGCGCCCCTTGGTCGGGGTCGGTTTTGGCAACGACCACGGCCACATCGTTGAGGATGCCGTTGGAGATGAAGGTTTTTTGGCCGTTGACGGTGTAATAGGAGCCATCGGGGGATTTAACGGCCGTTGTTTGCACCCCCTGTAAATCACTCCCTGTATTCGGCTCCGACATCGCCACCGACGCAATCAGATCCCCCGACACCAACCCCGGCAGCCAGCGAGCCTTCTGCGCTTCGCTACCAAAATTGGTAATATACGGCACAATCATATCGGTGTGGATGGCAAAACCGACCCCGGCCTCCCCCACCCGCGCTAACTCCTCCGAGACAATCACATGGTAGCGGTAATCCTTGACACCCAACCCGCCGTATTCCTCTGGCACATCCATGCACAAAAAACCAGCTTCACCCGCCTTGCGCCACACTTCGCGGGAAACAATGCCATCTTTTTCCCACTGCTCCTGATGCGGCACAATCTCTCGTTCGGCAAATTTGCGGAACGCATCACGAAACATCCGGTGTTCATCAGTCAATAAATGTTCTTGCATCGCCTTATGTCCTTCTTCTAATCAGTCGCAGACACATTCAATGGCTGGATTTTAGCGGAAAGGGGCGGGGTTTAAAAATGGAAGTGCAAGTTGCAAGTTACAAGTGGCAAGTGGCTGTTGGCAAAGGTGACTTGCTACCTGCCACCTGTTACTTGTTCCGAAACATCTGAACCGCGTACTATTCCCACATTTTAGAAATTGCCGATTAGCTCTTTAAGCTGCTTGCTGTACTGGCGCGACAGGGGGATTTCGCTGCGGTCGGCATCGGCCATTCGCAGCAGGTAGGTGCCGGAAAACCAGGGGACAACCTCGGCTACGTGGTCCAGGTTGACCAGATACGCCTTGTGGACACGGACAAAATTGTGGGAAGCGAGTCGGGTTTCCAATTCTTTGACGGAGTAGCGCAGCAGCAGCTTTTGCCCCACTTTGGTTGTCATTGTCACCCGCTTGCCATCGGCTTCCAGCCACAAAATGTCGGCGTAATCCACCAGCAGGCTGGTTTTGTTTTCCTGCTCCCCCCAAATTTTGGTCAGCGGCTGGGCAGAAACGGCCGTTTCCACATACCGCTTCAAGGCCGACTGCTTCTCCACCCGCTCCGCCTGCGTTGCCAGCGACTGCCGTACGCGCACCATCGTCTGCGCCAGCCGCTGCTCGCTATACGGCTTCACCACATAATCCAGTGCCGCCAGTTCAAACGCCCGCACGGCATAGGTGCTGTAAGCGGTGGCAAAGACGATGATCGGGACGCGGCCGGCGTTCCACAGCGCCGGATTCTCAACAATGGCGGCCGCCACCGCCACGCCGCTCAGGTCAGGCATGTTGATGTCCAGAAACAGCACGTCTATCGGCTGTTGGGCGACAATGTTTAACGCTTCCTGACCGTTACGCGCTTCGTGAAAAACGGCCGTTTCCTCCAACTGCTCCAGCAAATAGCGCAGCTCACCCCGCGCCGGTTTTTCATCATCCGCAATCAAAATCTGCATGATTTAAAATGGGACGCAGATTTTCCTGATTTTCCTGATTGATATGTTTGGCAAACAGATGCGTTTGGCGACCAGGCCATTATCAGGCTGATCAGGAAAATCAGCGTCCTATTCCCTCTCCGACCGTTTCAACGGGACGCGGATCATCACCCGCGTCCCCTGCCCCGGCTCCGACTCAATCGCCAGACGGTACGGCTCGCCATACAGCAGCCGCAGCCGTTCATCTACGTTTCGCAGGCCAATGGACGGGGCAGGAATGCCGGGAATCATCGTCCCTGTGTCGGTTCGCGCCGGTTCTGGCACTTCCCCCGGCTGCGGCCCCCGTCGCCACCGAGCCACGTCAAACCCCGGCCCGTCATCCTCCACCTGCAGCAGCAGTTCCTCCCCCACCCGCGTCATCACAATGTGGACAACCCCGCCCTCGGTCTTTTTGCTCACGCCATGAATCACTGCATTCTCCACAATCGGCTGCAAAACCAGCGTCGGGATGGGGTGATCGAGCAAATTTTTGGCTAAATTCGTCCACACCACCTGCAGCCGCTCATCCAACCGCGCCTTTTCCAACGCCAAATACGCCTCCACGTGGCTAATCTCATCCTGCAGTGCCACCGTTTCCCCCGCACTCAGCGCCCGCTGAAAAATCTCCGACAGCTTGATCAGCAAGCTCCGCGCCACGTCGGGGTCGGTGCGGATAAAGTAGCGAATGGTGTTGAGCGAATTAAAAAAGAAGTGGGGGTTGATTTGCGCCTGTAATGCCCGCAGCTCCGCCTGCGCCAGTGCCAACTGCGTTTGCGTCAGCGTCAAATTGGTTTGCGTCAGCTCAAGCTGCGCCGCCTCCGCCCGCCGCCGGTTTTCCTCATCCTGCACCGTGCGCACCATCAACAAAAAGGCACTCATCCCCACCACGGTCATGGCGGTGCCGGGGATAAAACGCTCAACGTAGTAATCAAAGTAGTCGAGGGTGAGAAAGAGAAAGCCAAAAGCAGCCAGTTCGGCCACCAGTGCCGCCCCCAGCACAACCAACGGCCGAAAGCGCTGCTCCCGCAACTGCTCGGCTACAAACCCAACGGCAAGACCGACCCAAACGGCCGTTAATGCCCCCATATACTTCAGCACAAAATACTCAACGTACTCACTCACCACATACGTTTCACGCTCGCCAAACCCCACATACTCCACCAGCCCAATCGCCAGCATCGTCAGCAGCCCCACCCCCAGCCCGACGCGCCAGCCACCCAGCAGCGCGGCAATGACCACCAGCAAAAAACCCAGCGTCGCCTGCTCGTGGATGAGCGAAATGAGGCCAAAGCGATAGAGAAAAGCCAGTGCCTGAATCAGCAGCATCGCCCCTAGCAGCGGCATCAAATCGGCGGCGGCCACGCCGGGGCTGGTGACAACCCGCCGAAACAGCGGCGTGCGGCTAAAGAAGTAAACCAGCACCAGCGGAATAATCAACTCCTGCGCCGCAATGCCGACATAGTAGGGGTTAAAGCCCAGCAGCTTCAGGCTTTGCCACGACGAGGTGGTGCCATAGCTGGCGCGGACAAACAAGGCCCAAAGGAAGGTGAGGAGGGTGGTGAGGGTGATGAGAAAAAACGGCCGTTTCCACGCCGGCCATTCCCCTTTTACCCGCATCGTTAAATCGTGTGCTGTGGTCATAAACATATTCTACCAAACTCCACCCCGAAAACCCCGTTCAGGGGTAGGGCATTGGGCGTATGCAATACGCCCCTACCACCCCTTGTAGGGACGTATTGCATACGCCCTATTGAACACCCCTACCCCCCCTCAATCACCTGCCAGTTAACAATATCCACCAGTGCCGAGAACAAAAGCTGGTCATCGGCAGCAAATTCCACCGTCCACAGCCCTTCCCCCTGGTCCGAGGCGTAGGTGTACCAGTTGTCATAGCCATCCAACGCCACATCAATCCCCGGAGCCTGATAGGCCAGCTCCACCGCCTGCTCCCGGTTCCAGGCCGCTTCTTCATCCCCTTGCAACACGTTGGGGTCATAATAATCATCTAGCCAAACGCTGCCGCTGTCGCTGTCAATGTAGAAAACAAACTCCCACGTATCCAGCCCATAGCTATACCAGGCATGCCAATTGTCCGCCCATTTGTCATACCAGACATCGTGATCCCATAGGGAAAAGTCGCCCAGCAGTGCCGCTGCTTCGGGGCTGTTGTGCATATATGCCTCAATCTTTTCCCGCCCCGCCTGGAATTCCTCGTCGGTCAGGTCGCGGGGCATATAGACATCATACACCTCGCCTGTGTCCAGATTAACGTGGCAATCTCCCAGCCACTCGTCCTCGGCTGAATGAAACTCTACGTACCACGTCACCTCGGTTTCGTCGTCGGCATAAGCGTAAGCCACCCAGCCGGGATAGGTTGCCAGCACTTCGGCAATGGGCGGGTGCGCCGCCGCCAGGGCGATGACCTGCTCTTCCTTCGTGCCGCTGGCCTGGGCAATTTGGCGCGTTAACGGCCGTTCCGCCCCCACCGCCTGCATCCCAGGCTCACCCATCATGCTGTTCATTTGCGGGGCGGCCATGCTGTTGTTCATAGATGGTTCGGAGGAAGAAACGGCCGTTTCCTCCCCCCCCGCCGCCTCATCCACCACCATCACCGGCTCCGCCACCACCCCCCGCTCCTCCGCCGCCAATGTCCCCCCACACCCCACCAGCAGCAGCGCCAAAATGTATAGTTGCATTAATTTTTTCATGTCTACTCCGTGTTGACAGGAATCGGTAAACAGTCCAGGTTACTGATAACCGATTACCGATTACTGATTACCGATCACCGACTGCGAAACAGCCCCAAATCCTCCGGCGTAAAGTTGGGGAACACCTCAGAAACGGCCGTATTTAGCAGCCGCTTCTGCACAATCTCCGCCAGCACCGAACGGTAATCCGTTGTAATTGCCAGGTCGCCATCGTCCAGTGCCTCCGGAGCCAGCGTCGGCCAGCGGGTAAACACCTGCCCGCCGTTCACCCCGCCCCCCAGCAAAAACATCATGTTGCCATGACCATGATCGGTGCCGCCGCTGGCGTTTTCCCCCACGCGCCGCCCAAATTCACTCATCGTCACCACCGTCACGTTGCCCATCTGCGCCTGCACATCGGCATAAAACGCCGCCAACCCCTGCGCCAGCTCACCCATCAAATCATTAAAACCGCCGTCCAGCGTCCCCTGGTATTCGTGCGTGTCCCAGCCGCCCAGGTCAACCGTCGCCACCTCCAGCCCAATATTGGCCTTGATCAGCTGCGCCACCTGCCGCAGCCCCATCCCAAACTCATTGTCAGGGTAAACCGCACCATTGCTTGGCACATAGTTGGCCGCATCCAGGCTTTGCAGCATCTCGATGGTGTCAAAGACAATCCCCGCCTGCCGTCCCAGCAGGTCGGTGGGAGCATCAACGGTGTAGAGCTGTGCCAACTGCTGTTGCAGCCGCCGCGCCTCGTCCTCACGCCCTTTAAAATGGAAATCGGTGATGGATTTGATCGCCAGCGACGACACCGGGCCACGCAGCGAGTCGGGGATCATCAACCCCATCCCCACGGCACGAAAAGGGGATTCGTTGAGCCAGGAGGCGGCCTGCAAATGGCGGCCAATCCAGCCGGTGCCAACATATTTTTCCCCTGGCGTGCCGTATTCCATAAATTTCATGGCGTCAAAGTGGGAGCGGCTGGGGTCAATGGAGCCAGTGGCGTGGACAATGGCAAGGCTGCCGTCGTCGTATAGCTCCTTGAGGGGGGCAAGGGCGGGGTGGAGACCAAAACGGCCGTTTAAATCCAGTGCCGCCCCCCAGCCGCTGCCCGGTTCCGCCACCGCCTGCGTCGGCCGGGCATCATAATAATGCGCCCCGTCGCCATACGGCACCACCGCGCTCAGCCCATCCATGCCGCCGCGCAAAAAGACACACAGCAGCACGTCGCCCGGATTTGCCCAGTTGGGCTGCGACCGAAACGCCATGCGCGGCATCCAGTTGGGAAAGAGCGACTTGCTCGCCCCCAAAACCCCCACCGCCCCCGTCGCCTGCAAAAATTCACGTCTGCTTAAACCTGCTGTTTTCATCATGATGCTCCAGGAATGGGACGCTGATTTACCTGATCTTCCTGATCTTTATAGCGATTCAGAAGTTCAACTTTTTAGAAGAAGTTGAACTTCTTGCCCTAATCCTGATCTTAATCAGGAAAATCAGGCCAATCTGCGTCCCATCAATTCTTTCTATTGCCAAGTGAGCGGGATTTCTCCTCGAAGACTCGTCGAAATGACATTGTTAATCAGCCAAAATCAGGAAAATCAGGCCAATCTGCGTCCCATTCATTCTTTACTATCGCCACTGGTATTGCGGGGAGGCCAGCATGAGGCCGTAGAGGCTGCCCAGCTTGCGCCCCAGAAGACGGAGGGAAACGGCCGTTTCCTCCCCGCCACCCTCCGCCACATAATCCACAAACGCCGCCCGGTCACTGCCCGTTAGGGCCACGCCAAACACCTGCGCCGCCACCACATCCACCAGCTCCCCCACCGTTTGCGGCTCGCCAATGCGCTGGCGCAGCGGCGTTGCCAGCCCGTAGCCAAAATCCTGGCTGTCGCTGTAGGCTCCATGCGTCAGTCGCATGGCAACATTCCACCGCGCCAACAGCCCGCCAGACGAACTCCACGCCCCGGCCACGTCGGGGTAGCCGTTGGGCGGGTGCCAGCCATAGGGGGGCTGCCCCAGTTCGTTGAGCATCTCTTCCAGCAGCCACTGGTAGCGAATTTCCGTTCCTGTTGCCCGCAGCGCCCCAATAAAAAAGTCGAGCGGGCGGCGCAGCTTTTGCCCCGCCGACTGCAAAAATTCGTTGGACAAAAAGATGGCGCGTAGCACAGATTTGATGTCGCCCTGGGTTTGCTGCCAAACGGCCGTTACCGCCCCCACCAAACTGTCCGGCGGGTTGTCACTGACAAAGCGAACACACAACTTGCGGCTGAGAAAAGCGGCCGTTGACGGATGGTTCGCCAAAAGCGAAAGCACCTGTAGCCCATCTTCAATCCCCCGGTCGGCCGGCAGCGTGTGGCCTAGCACCCGCTTGACCTCCGTATCGTGGCTGTATGGTTCAAAATAAAAGCCGGTGCGCGTCTTGTTGGCAACAGTCCAGCCAGTAAACGCCCGCGCCACTTCCCGCACGTCCGTCTCACTGTAACCGCCATCCACCCCCAGGGTGTGGAGTTCCAGCAGTTCCCGCGCATAATTTTCGTTGGGATGTTCAGCGACATTGACATAATTATCGAGATATTGCAGCATCGCCGGGCTTTTGGCCGTCTCAATCAGCAAATCCCGAAAGTTGCCCAGGGCGTGGGGGCGCACCACATCCCGCTGAAAAGCGACATACTCATTGGCAAACCCTTCGGCGACGATGTTGAAATGGTCTGACCAAAACTCGACCATCCGCTCCAGCAGTTGGCGGCGGCTGTGAACCGCCCGTGCAATCATGCCGCGCAGCAGCATTTGCCACACGCGGTAATCATTTCCCAGCCGGTAAATATCGGCGCGGCTGAGATGCAAAATGGGGATGTCGGCCAGCAGGGCGTCGGCCTCGCTGTCGTCAATGGTGTCGGGGTTTAGCTGGCTTTCCAGGGTGGCGGCGTAGCCCATCGCCTGTGCCTGCGCCACTTCATCGGGGCGTGGCCCCCAGCTAATGCGGTTGAGCAAATGGTGGATGGGGTCGGCAGAAACGGCCGTTTTTCCCCCCGCCATTACCACCGGCAAATTTTGTGAAAACGGCGGTTGGAGCAGCCCACGCAAAAAACCACGTCTTGTTGTTGCATTCATAAATACCTCTCAAACCTTCCCCCAAAGCGCGTGCTTTTAGGGAAGCGATTGGCACCATCGTACAAAATATGCCGTAAAAAAGATGCCGTTTTGGCGCAACTGGTTCTATAGCGGCGCAACCGGTTAAAATGCGTGCGCTATTCTGTAGCCGAGGATTCCAATCCTCGCTCTTGTGCAGGCCAAAAAACGAGGATTGGAATCCTCGGCTACAAGTTTCGTGGATATTATATTGACAATATATGGACAAATGGTAAAATTGTAACAGTCAAACAACACTGCGTTTGGCTGCTATTCAATGAGATAAACCTATGAATGTTTCAATTGCAAAAGCGGCGGAGCTTTTGGGGGTGTCCATCACCACCATGCGCCGCTGGGACGCGGAAGGGAAGCTGAAGGCAGAGCGCACGCCGGCCGGACATCGGCGCTATGATTTGGCAAAGTTGCAGCGGCTGGTGGGTCAGCCTGTTTCAGACGAGAAGGTGGGGCAACAAACGGCCGTTTATGCCCGCGTGGTTGATGCTGCCGAAACCGACCAACTTGACGGCCAAATCCAGCGGCTCACCAGCTACTGCCAGGAGCGGGGCTGGGAAACGAAGGTTTTTGCCGATACAGCCAGCGTGGAAAACGGCCGTTTGTCCGGTCTGGTCGCTCTTATTCAGGAGATTTGCACCCGCAAGCTCCACCGCATCGTGCTGTTCAGCCACGACCGCCTGTCCCGCTCCGGTCTGGAAATGCTGCTCATGCTGTGCAGCGAATGCGGCGTCGAGCTAATTATTCTTGCCCAATCCGCCCCCCTCAGCCGCCCCGCCCAAACCATTGAACCCTTTGTGGCGCAGGTTTTGGCGCAGCAAACATAACCAGATACCCATGCAAACTTTTGACTATCGCTTTACGGTTGCTGCCCCCTTAACGGCCGTTTCCGCCTTCCACCACGACACCCGCATCCTCAAGCTGCTCACCCCGCCCCCCCTGTTTGTGCAAATCCACGATTTTGCGCCGCTGGGCGAAGGCTCGGTTGCCAACTTCACCATCTGGGCCGGCCCCATTCCCCTGCGCTGGCAAGCCATCCACAGCAACGTCGGGCAACATGGCTTCACCGACACCCAAACCAGCGGCCCCATGCGCTTCTGGCAGCACACCCACCGCTTCCGCGCCCTGTCACCCAACCTGACCGAAGTGCATGAGCATATCGAATACGCCCACCACGCCGGGCTGCGCGGCCTTTTGACACGGCTACTGTTTAACAAGCCGGGACTGTTAGCACTGTTTACAGCGCGAAAATGGATCACGCGGCGGCACGTGGCGAACTAAAAATCAAAGATTTCGCAGATTTACAGATTGATCTGCGCTTGTCTGCATTCGTCCGCGTCCCGTTTGCCTCATAAGGAGAACAAAATTTTGAGCTTTTTTACCACATGGAGCATTGCATTTTTGTGGATTTTGGCCGTCGTAACGGCCGTTTGGCTACTTAGCATTCCTCTCAAAAACGTCAGCATTGTAGACATCTTCTGGGGGCTGCTCTTTGTCATCGCCGCCTGGGTCTACAACAGTCGCGGAGAAGGATTAGCCAGCCGCCGCCTGCTCGTAACCACACTCACCACTGTTTGGGGGCTACGCCTGTCGCTCTACCTGCTGTGGCGCAACTGGGGCAAGGGCGAAGATTATCGCTATCAGCAGTTCCGCCAAAAATATGGGGCCGGCCGCTACTGGTGGTTTAGCTTCTTCCAGGTTTTTCTGCTGCAAGGCATACTCGCCTGGCTCATCTCCGCCCCGCTGCTGGGTGCCCAATACATCAACCGGCTCAGCAGCGGGCTAAACGTGCTGGATGGGCTGGGGCTGCTGCTGTGGCTCCTTGGCTTCACCTTTGAAGCCGGGGGCGATTGGCAGCTTGCCCGTTTTAAAGCCAACCCGGCCAACAAGGGCAAGCTGCTCACCACCGGCTTCTGGCGCTACACCCGCCACCCCAACTACTTTGGCGATGCTTGCGCTTGGTGGGGGCTGGCACTTTTCTCGCTGGCGGCCGGCAGCGTCATCCCCATTTACGGTGCCGTTTTAATGACCTTCCTGCTGCTGCGCGTCTCCGGCGTGGCTCTGCTGGAGCGTACCCTGAGCCAGACAAAGCCGGGCTACGAAAGGTACATAGCAACCACCAACGCCTTTTTCCCCTGGTGGCCGAAAAGCTGAAGCAATGCCATGTGTATTTTCTAAACGGCAGCAAAGAAGAATCAAAGATTTCGCAGATTCATCCGCGTTCGTCCGCGTTCGTCCGTGTCCCATTTGACAAGCATGAAAACTACCTCACCCACCCACACCATCATCATCGGCGCTGGCATTGGCGGGCTGACAACGGCGGCACTGCTGCTGCGGGCTGGTCATCGCGTCACCGTACTGGAAGGCCACACTTATCCCGGCGGCTGCGCAGGCACTTTTTTCCACCAGGGGTTCCGCTTTGATGCCGGAGCCACGCTGGCTGGCGGCTTTGCCCCCGGCGGCCCCCATGCGCGGCTGGCGGAAATGCTGGGTTTGCAGTGGCCGGTTCACCCGGTTGACCCGGCGTGGCAGGTGCATTTGCCAAACGGCCGTTCTCTCACCCAATTTGCCAACCCGGCACAGTGGCGACAGGAGCGGCTGGCCGCCTTCCCCCACGCCGAGCCGTTCTGGCGCACCCAGGAGCAGTTGGCCGACATCGCCTGGGACATCTCCTCCCGCCCCTTCCCCTGGCCGCCCGCCTCTCCCCGCGACTGGCTAACGCTGGCACAGGCACTGCGCCCGCAAACGCTGCGCTCCCTCCCCTACCTCTGGCGTACCATCGGCAGCCTGGCTCCAACCGCCGATCCGCTGTTCAAAGCCTTTTTGGACGGGCAACTGCTGATTTCGGCGCAAACCACGGCCGACAACGCCAACGCCCTCTACGGCAGCGCGGCACTGGATTTGCCCCGGCGGGGGGTGAACCACGTGCGCGGCGGCATGGGGGCATTGGCGCAAACGCTGGTGGACTGGATTCGGCAGCGGGGGGGCGAGGTGCTGTTTCGCCAGCCTGTGGTGCGGATTGGGGTGGAAGGGGGGCGGGCAACGGCCGTTTATACCAGCAAAGGGCGGCAATTTCACGGCAATGCCATTGTAGGTAATCTGACGCCGTGGGGGTTGGCCGACCTGCTGGGCGAGGCGGCTCCGGCCAGCTTGCGGCGGGAAACGGCCGTTCGTCCCGCCACCTGGGGCGCATTTACCCTCTACCTGGGGCTGGATGCCGCCAAACTGCCGCCAGAGGCTAGCGCGGTGGGGCATCATCAGGTGATTGTGGATGAAAAACGGCCGTTGGGCGAAGGCAACTCCGTCTTTATCTCCCTTTCCGACCCCGCCGACCCCGACCGCGCCCCGGCGGGGATGCGTGCCGCCACCCTCTCCACCCATACCGCCATTGCCCCCTGGTGGCAACTGCGCCACGGCGCAGACAAAGCAGCCTACTACCAACGGCGCGAGGCGTATAGCCAAACCCTGCTGGCCGCCGCCGAACGGGCATTGCCGGGGCTGGGAGCGGCGGTGGTGCTGTGCAAACCGGGTACGCCGATTACCTTTCAATATTACACCCGCCGTCCCGGTGGCATGGTCGGCGGCTTTGCCCAAACGTCGCTGTTTAACGGGCGCGGCCCCGGCACCGGCATCCCCAACCTGTGGCTGGTTGGCGACGCCATTTTTCCCGGTCAATCCACGGCGGGGGTGACGCTGGGGGGAATGCGGGTAGCAACGGCCGTTTTGCAAGCTCTGCCCCACCATTGACCGACACCCTCCACTCCATCCCCACCCCGTTTTTGCGATACAATAGCGGCATGGCAAGACCGACGACTGAACAACTGTTTGAACAATTGCAGGCGCATTCCTTTTTTGCCGGAACCACAAAATCGCTGCTGGAGCCGCTGCTGCAAACGGCCGTTTGGCGCGAATATGAAACCGGTGAACTGGTGGTGCTGGAAGGGCAGGCCCAATCCGGCCTCTATCTGCTGCACTATGGCTGGCTGAAAGCCACCAAAATCTCGCCGGCCGGACGGGAGCAAGTGCTGCGTTTTCTGGAACCGGGGGAAACCTTTAACGAGCTGGGTGTGTTTACCGACCAGCCCAACCCCGCCACGGCCATTGCCCTGGAACCGGCCGGGGTGTGGTTTATTCCCCGGCAGGCGGTGCGGCGGCTGTTGCGGCAACACCCCGAATTTGCCGAGCATATGCTGGCGGAAATGGCAAAACGGCTGCTTTATCTGGTCTCGCTTGTCACCGACCTGTCGCTGCGGCCGATTGCCGGGCGGCTGGCGCGGCTGCTGCTGGCCGAGGCTACCGATGATGTGCTGCATCGCCCCCGCTGGTACACCCAGGCCGAGCTGGCAGCGCGGCTGGGAACGGTGCCGGACGTGGTACAGCGTGCCTTGCGCCAACTGGAAAGCGAGGGGCTGATTGCGGTGGAACGGCAGCTTATTCGCATTCTGAATCGGCCGGCGCTGGCGGCGTTGGCGGAATAGTAGAGCGCAGATAAAGAAAAGGCTTTAGACGGGATTAACAGGATTAACAGGATTAGGCCTGTTAATCCTGTTAATCCTGTCCAAAATTCTTGCCCCCCATACAAAAACTTCACGCGTAAGGTATTAACCAAACCCGACTTAAGTCGGCGCGAAAAGTGCGCTGGCTGGCTATGCTTGTACTAGTAGCCTGTCGGAAAAAGAAAATGGATGCGCGGATAACGCGGATCAGAGCGGATTTTCGCGGATAAAAAAGAAAAAATCCGCGTTTATTCCTGTAAATCCGTGTCATCCGCGCATCTATTCAGACTGCTCCGACAAGCTCCGGATGGGCTAATATGCCCAGGGAGTTGTGCAATGAACACGATGGATGCGGTGAAGGTAATGGTAAGTGGGCAGGTGGCGCAGTTGGGTGAAAGGGTGGAGCGCGGCATGGCGGTCATGTGCAGCGACGGTGTGCGCGTGGGCATGGTGGCGGCTTTGCTGTGGGATGGTGCGGCGCACTGTGTGACGGATTTGCTGCTGTGCCAATTGCCGACAACGGCCGTTTATCGCCAAATTCCGCTGGCATTGGTGGAACGGGTGGCAGAAACGGCCGTTTATCTCACCATCCCCGCCGCCAACCTGCCCCAACTGCCCGCCTACGAACCACCCGACCCGACTTAAGTCGGCGACGTATCAAACCAACGCCGCTATGATAGAAACAAATTCTGACAAGGAAGGATAAAACCATGATTATTAAACAAGACGTTGTCAACGCCATGAATGCCCAAATCCAAAGCGAATTCACCGCCTCGGCGCAATATATCGCCATCGCCGTGTACTTTGACGAAGAAGGCTTGCCCGATTTGGCCGGCTTTTTCTACCGCCAGTCTGATGAAGAGCGGATGCACGCCATGAAATTTGTCCATTTTATGCTGGAAGCGGGTGCCAAACCGCTCATCCCCGGCCAGCCAGAGGTCAAAAATGCGTTTGACAGTGCCGCCGATGCGGTGAACTATGCCCTCATTCAGGAGATGCGGGTCACGGAGGAGATCAACAACCTCGTTTCCGTTGCCATTGCCAGCCAGGACCACACCAGCAATCAATTTTTGCAGTGGTTTGTCACCGAGCAGGTGGAAGAGGTGGATTCGATGACCACCTTGCTGCAAACCATCAAGCATTCGGCCGGCAATCTGCTGCTGGTAGAAGAGTTTGTGCGGCGCACCATGCAAGCTGCCGCCGCCACCGCGCCCGCTGCTTAAGGATATTTACCGCTAATAACCTGAACCATGCCATAAAAACAGAACGCTGATTTTCTTGATAAAAATCAGGAAAATCAGCGTCCGATTATTTGAAGGAGAATCCCCATGCTTCCGTATATTTTAATGGCGGCGCTTTTCCTCTTTTTAGCCATTTTGGCCGCTGTCGAATCCTCTTTTTCCAGCCTGAGCCTGCTGCCGTGGTTTAACGGCATGGTTTGGCTGCGGGTGCATTTGATTACGCTGGGGGCGATGACGCAGATGTTGTTTGGGGCGTTGCCGCTATTAACGGCCGTTCGGCACCGCCTGCCCCGCCCCGCCACCCGCTGGGACATTTGGCTCACGCTCAACGCCGGTATTTTAGCCCTGCTGGTTGGCATTCCCCTCGTCAACCGCGTTCCCATCATCATGGGCGGCACGCTGGTGTTTATTGCCACGGTGCTGCTCATAGGGCAGTTGCTCAAGCTGCGGCAGGCGGCACCGGCAAATGAGAGCAAGGCAGAGGGGATGGGAAACGGCCGTAAATTCTACATCGCTGGCCTCGGCTACTTCCTGCTGGGCATCCTGGTCGGCACCGGCCTATGGTCGGGCTGGGTGGGACCGCTAGGCATCGTCGGCAAAGCGGTTGAAGTCCATATTCACGCCAACAGTTGGGGGCTGATGTCGCTGGTTTTTGCCGGGCTGCTGGTGGATTTGTATCCGGTGTGGGCCAAACGGCCGTTTGCCAACCCCAAAGCCATCACCCCCATCTTCTGGATGATGACCCTCGGTGCCTTTGGTCTCGTCTTCGGCCCCTGGTTTGCCAACACCTACCTCCTCGTCCCCGGCCTGCTGCTCCACCTCGCCGCCACCGTCTGGCTGCTGGTCAACATCATCAAACCGCTCTGGGGCGATTGGCCCGCCTGGACGGCCGGGCTGGCGCACCTCATCGTTGCCTATTTCTGGATTTTAGCCCCCATCCTCATGGCTCCCTTCGTCCTCTTTGAAATCCCCGGCGTGCCTGGCCCAACCATTGAGGCCACGGCACCGCAGGCACTCATCTACGGCTGGATGCTGCAATTTGGCTTTGCCATTTTGCCCTACTTCTTCACCCGCATCCTGCTACCCGACCGGCCGGCGCAGCTTGGCGGCACCTGGTTTAGCTTCGCTTTTATCAATCTGGGCAGCCTATTCCTGTGGACCAGCATCTTTATCAGCAGCACCCAGCCCATCCTGCACGGCCTGGCCTATCTGCTCTGGGTCATCGCCCTGCTGCCCATCGTCAACCAACTGTGGCGCATCATTCGCACCGGTTTAGCCCGTTTGGAGCGTGATGTAACCCCTGAAGGAGAGACCCATGTTCTTGTTTGATCTCAACACACTGGCTGAATTTAAGGAAAACGCCCCCGGCGTGCGCGTCATTGCCCAATCAGGCCACGCCCGCTACGTTCTTTTCTCCTTTCGCGCCGGGCAAGGGCTGCGCGAACACAGCACCAGCAGCCAAATTGCCGTACAATTGCTGTCGGGGCAGCTTACCTTTACAGCCAAAGACGAATCGCGTGAACTACAGCCGGGGCATCTGCTGCTGCTGGAAGCCAACATCCCCCACACGCTGCTCGCCCAAACCGACGCCATTTTGCTGCTAACCCTCACGCCCGACCCGCAGCACCATTCGTTAGCGACAGAACTGTTTGACAAGATTCAGCCGTTAGCGACATTGAGCTAAACGATATACTAAAATTACGGAAGAAGTTCAGCTTCTTGCCTAACAATTACGGAAGAAGAATTACGGAAGAAGTTCAACTTCTTCTGAGAAGTTGAACTTCTAAATGGGCAAGTTATTTAATTTCCATTCCCAAGCAAGGTCATCAATTAGCATTGTCCTGCTTGCAGGTAGCAAGTGGCACGTAGCCAGTCTAGTCAGCAAACAACACTTGCCACCTGTTACTTGCGACTTGTAACCGATGTCAGTTTATGACCGTTAACAACATACCACAACAAGGAAACACCTAAAATGAAGCAAGCTAATTTGTTCAAAGCAACAACAAAGAAACCGCGAGGCGGTTTCTCATGGCAGCTATTTTTACTGATCATAATCGCCCTCATTGCCCTGGCGGGCTGTACGGCAACCGAAGAAGCCACCACCGCTGGCGGCGGCATGGGCATGGGGCGAGGCATGGGTATGGGCGATAGCGGCATGATGGCGCGGCACCAGGCCACCATCCCCAGCGACTATGCCGGGCTGACCAACCCCATTGCCGCTGATGAAGCGTCGCTGGAGCGGGGAGCAGAAACCTATACGACGTTTTGCACCACTTGCCACGGTGATGGCGGCATGGGCGATGGCCCGGCCAGTGCCGCACTAGACCCCGCCCCGGCTCCCCTGGCCCACACCGGCCAAATGATGGGAGATGATTATCTGTTCTGGCGCGTGGCTGAAGGTGGTGCCTTTGCACCGTTTAATTCAGGGATGCCTGCCTGGAAGGATGCACTGGATGAAAACCAGCGCTGGGATGTGATCAACTACATCCAGGCGTTGGGGCAAGGCACGGTGGTGCCGCGTGGGCAAATGGGTGGGGCAACCTTTGACCCGGAAGCCGAGGCGGCTCGCCATGCGGAAATGGCGGCGCAGGGTGTTGAACAGGGGCTTTTTACCCAGGCTGAAGCGGACACGTTTGTTGTGGTTCATGCCGAAATAGACACACTGATGGCAACGGGGGTGGACAGAACGGGCAACCCGGCCGATTTACAAGCAACGCTGCTGGCACAGTTGGTGGATGCAGGAACAATTACGGCTGCTGATGCGGCAACGTTTAATAAAGTCCACGATGGTTTAATGGCGGCGGGAATTATGCAGTAAAAAATGAGAGTACTTTGGCACTGAAATTCTTGCGTAAAAAACAAGAACTTTAGTTATCATGGTGGCTGGTTGCTGGTGGCTGGTAAGAAAAGAATCTCTGCACCAGCCACTAGCCCCTAACCACCATCTGTTTGCGGTTTGTCCGCGTTAATCCCCTCCCTCCCAGGCAACACGTTAAACCAAAATAGACATCGGCATACCAGACAGGTAAAATCTGTTAGACACACGGGCAAGATGACGCATCTGCTCAGTCTGATTTATTTACCCATAACAGAGGAACCGATGAAAACAGTACAAATTCCCGCCCAAACTGTCCCCGTCATTGCTGAAACAGACGTGCTGGTGGTAGGCAGCGGCCCCGGCGGGCTGGCGGCGGCCATCAGCGCGGCGCGTGCCGGGGTGGACACGATGTTGGTGGAGCGCTACGGCTGCTTTGGCGGCAACCTGACGCAAGTTGGCGTGGAGGGCATTGCCTGGTACCGCCGGCCGGAAACGGTAGACGTTGAAGGGATCGGCCCAGAATTTGAAGCCCGCGCCAAAGCCCACCACGCCAGCTACGACGAACCGCAATCTACCAGCCAGGGGATCAACTCGGAGTTGTTCAAGGTGCTGGCGGATAACTGGATTCAGGAGGCGGGGGTTCGGCCTTTGCTGCACGCAACGGCCGTTTATCCCCTCCACAATGGCAACCAGCTCACCGGCATCGTCGTCCAAAGCAAATCCGGGCGCGGTGCCATCCTCGCCAAATGTATCATAGATGCCACCGGCGATGCTGACATCGCCATGATGGCTGGCGCACCCGTCCACAAAACCCCCAAAGAACAAATGATGGCCGTCACCGTCATGTTCTCCTGCTCCGGCGTAGACAAAGCCCGCTTTCTGGCATACGTGCGCGAAAACCCGATGCGCTATATGGATTGGGGCAAGGAGTGGCAAATCAAAACCGACGGCAAGGAAGACAACCTCTTTAGCCCCTACCTCGATGAGCCATTTGAGAAGGCACGGGCAAAGGGGATCATCCCGCCCGGCCTCAAAAGCATTGGCGGCACCTGGAGCGGGATTAGCGATGCCGGAGATGCCACCTACCTCAACATGGTACACATGGGCGGCTATGATGGCACCGACGTGTGGGACCTGACGCGGGGCGAAATCGAGGGGCGGCGGCAGGCAATGCTGGCGGTGCAAGCGTTGAACCAGTTTGCCCCTGGTTTTGAGAAGGCGGGGCTACGCAACTTTGGCATGACGCTGGGGATTCGGGATACGAGGAAGATAAACGGCCGTTACAACCTCACCGAACACGACGTGCGCCACCAAGCCCGCTTCGACGACACCATCGGCATCTTCCCCGAATTCATAGACGGCTACGGCGTACTCATTTTGCCCACCACCGGCCGTTATTTCCACATCCCCTACGGCGCCCTCGTCCCCCAGGGCGTAGACAACCTGCTCGTCGCCGGCCGCGCCATCGCCGGCGACAAAATCTCCCACGCCTCCGTCCGCAACATGATGTGCTGCACCGTCTCCGGCCAGGGCGCAGGCGTGGCCGCCGCCATGGCCGTCAAACACCGCACCACCACCGCCACCGTCAACATCAGCTACGTCCAGGCCGAACTCAAACGCCAGGGCGTGCGAATTGCATAAACCAAAACAAGAATAGGACGCAGATTTTCCTGATTTACAGGATTATCAGGAAAATCAGGAAAATCTGCGTCCCATTAAAAACATGAACCACAACCCCATAAAAACCCGCCGCGAAGGGGGCATTCTGGAAGTGACGCTGGATCGCCCCAAGGCCAACGCCATTGATTTAGCCACCAGCCGCATCATGGGCCAAACCTTTATGGCCTTCCGCGACGACCCCGACCTGCGCGTGGCAATTCTCCGCGCCGAAGGCGAAAAGTTCTTCTGCCCCGGCTGGGATCTCAAAGCCGCCGCCGATGGCGACGCCGTAGACGGAGACTACGGCATTGGTGGCTTTGGCGGCATTCAGGAGTTGGGCAACCTCAACAAGCCAATCATTTGCGCCGTCAACGGCATTTGCTGCGGCGGCGGGCTGGAACTCGCCCTCTCCTGTGACCTCATCCTGGCCTCAGACAACGCCACCTTTGCCCTGCCGGAAATCAACTCCGGCACGGTGGCCGATGCCGCCACCCTCAAGCTGCCCAAGCGCATTCCCTACCACGTGGCGCTGGATTTGCTGTTAACGGGCCGCTGGTTTGATGCCGAAGAAGCACTGCGCTGGGGGCTGCTGCGCGAAATCACCACGCCGGAAACGCTGCTGGAAAAGACGTGGGAACTGGCGCGGCTGCTGGAAAGCGGCCCGCCGCTGGTGCAGGCCGCCATCAAGGAAATTGTGCGCGAAGCCGAAGATATGCGCTTCCAGGACGCGCTGAACCGGATTACCAAGCGGCAGTTTGCCACGGTGGACAGGCTTTATAGCAGTGAAGACCAGTTGGAAGGGGCGCGGGCGTTTGCAGAGAAGCGTCAGCCGGTGTGGAAAGGACGGTAGAATAGACGAGATTGGGGATTGGAGATTGGAGATTGTGAACCCTCATCAATCTCCAATCTCCCCTATGACAGGTAAAGCGTATGTTGATCAACCCCTTTAACCAACCTCCGCCCCGTTTGGACAATCAGTATGATGATGACCGGGTGCTGCGCTCGTATTTGCGGCGGGTGGTGCCGCCGGCCGTACTGGCTGAGCCATCGCTGCGGCAAATGGGGGAGCTGGCCGGGGGTGATCTGTATGAGATGCAGTTGGCCGACAGGCTGAATGAGCCGAGACTGACGCAGTGGGATGCGTGGAGCAACCGGATTGACCAGATTGAGGTGACGCCACTGTGGCAGCGGGCGGAGCGAATTGCAGCGGAGATGGGGGTGGTGGCGGCGGCGTATGAGGGAAAAACGGCCGTTTTTCCCGCACCCACCAATTCGCCCTCACCTACTTCGTTATTCGTTATTCGTTTATTCGTTTATTCGTTTCCAATTCGTTGACCCTTTCTGCACCGCGACAACGAATAGCAACGAATAAACGAATGATTCCCTCTCTTAATTGCCTGGCTACAACCCCGGCCGCTATCATCATTTGCGTCGGTAATCCATTTGCAAACAGTTACCGCCGCCGCTGCACAAACCGACCCCGGCCGGCCGACCCTACAAACACCCCATCCTCCACAATCACCTCACCCCGGCTGAGTGTGACCACCGGCCACCCTTCCCCCGTCAGCCCCTCATACGGTGTCCAATCCACATGCTCGTGCAGGGTGGTGGTGGAGAGGGAAAACGGCCGTTTTTCATCAAAAATCACCACATCGGCATCATACCCCACGCCAATATGCCCCTTGTGGCTGAACCCCAACAGCCGCGCCGGGGTCGTGGCACACATATCCACCCAGCGGTTAAGCGAAAAATGGCCGCGCCGCACGCCAAAGGCATACATCGTCGCCATCCGGCTTTCAATGGACGGCACGCCACCGGGGATTTTGGAAAAGTCGGCCAGCCCCGTGGCCTTTTCCTCGCTGGTAAACGGGCAATGGTCGGTGGAGACAAGCTGTAGCTCATCCCGCCCCAGTGCCTGCCACAGCCGCGCCTGGTCGGCCGCGCCCCGCAGCGGCGGCGCACACACCGGCAATGCCCCCAGCACCCCCGGCCGATCATACAGCTCGTCGGTGAGCAGCAAATATTGCGGGCAGGTTTCGCCCGTCACCGGCAGCCCCTGCGCCCGTGCGGCGGCAATTCGAGCCACAGTATCGCCGCAGGAGACGTGGAAGATGTGGAGCGGGGAGCCGACGTAGCTAGCGATGTCTATGACGCGCCCGGCGGCTTCGCCTTCCAGCGGTGCCGGCCGACTGCGCGGATGCCAGCGGGGTTGAAAACGGCCGTTTTGCAAATTTCCCGCCACCAAGGCCGAAATCACATCCCAGTTTTCGGCGTGAACCACCGGCAAGGCACCGGCCTGGGCAATCGCCTCCAGCGAGCGCAGCAGGTGGCCGTCGTGGAGCCGCAGCCCATAGGCCATGTAGAGCTTGAAGCTGGCGCACCCCGCCGCCGCTACCTCCGCCACCTGACTGAGCTTGCCCATGTCGGTTGGCCCCAGCGTCATGTGCAAGCCGTAATCAACCACCACGCGCTGGTCGGCCAACGCCTGCCGCGCCGCCAAGGCGTCCAGCAGCCGTTGGTCGGGCTTGGCTTCGACAAAATCAATAACGGCCGTTGTGCCGCCCATCGCCGCTGCCCGCGTGCCGGTAAAAAAGTTGTCGGCCGAGGTGAAATTGCCGATTGGCATTTCCAGGTGGACGTGAATATCCACCCCGCCCGGCACCACCAGCTTGCCTGTTGCGTCAATTTCCCGCTTCCCCACCAGCCCTTCGCCAATGGCGGCAATCTTTTCGCCGCGAATGGCAACGTCGGTTTGGGTGGTGGAAACGGCCGTTACCACTGTTCCGTTTTTAATTACCAAGTCGTACATCATGATCGGACAAGAAGTTCAACTTCTTCCAAGAAGTTGAACTTCTTTTGCTACACATATTCCCCTACAACTCCCTGCAACACGGCGATATTCGCCCACTCATTCCCCACGCCGTCAAAAATCAGCGAGTAGGGGCCGTCGAAAACGGCCGTTTTTGCCAACCCCAGACAGCGGCGGAAATCCCCTTCTTCGACTTGCCCCGGCTGCACGTATTGGGCTTTGGCGTGAACAGAATCGGCGTAGGGCAAAATGGCCGCCAAATCGTCATACTTGCTTGCCCCACGAAAGTTGCCAAAGTCGGCGCACAGCCCCACCTGCCCTTCACACTGCTGCAAAATGGCGAGCAGGGGGGCGGCGGTGGCCGTCAGTTCGCGGAAATTCTCGGTAATAATCGCCACGCCGTGGTCCTGGGCAAACGCGGCCAATGAGCGCAACTGGCTGGCGCTCAACTGCACCTGCGGGGCATCGCTAAGGGCGTTGGCTGGCTGTGCCGCCTGCTGCCCGGCAATGACCCGCGCCTTGGCCGCGCCGCACTTCCCCGCCACTGCCACCCAGCCGCGAATCCAGGCCATATCGGCCTCTCGCTGCGCCGGGTCGGGGTGGGTGATGTCGCCGTCGTCAATGAGGATGCTAAACAGCGACACCCCGGCCGCTGCCAACGCCCCGCGCAGTTCGGCCAGATAGCCGTCGTCGAGGCTGGGCAGGTGGAAGTGGCAAATTTCCAGGGTGTGGATGCCGCGTGCGGCCAGCTTTTCCGGCAGTTGCAGCAGCGTTAATTCGCCAAACACATTGTCGTTGTCGCGGCGGGGGGCGGGGGTGGCGTGGTAATGGTTATGCACCTCGCCCAGCGCCCGGTGCAAACTCCAGCTTGAAATAGATAATCGTGGCATATTTTTCCTCGTATAAAGTCAATGCGGGGCAAGTTTGTTGTAAGTGAGCAATTTATTTCGGTAAAAACAATGTCATTTCGACGAGTCTTCGAGGAGAAATCCCGTTTCGTCCGCAGAAAAGAACGGGATTTCTCGGAGGACCTCGAAATGACAGTGGTTAGTAGCAACTTGAGTTAGTAACCAACGGCATAGCCACCTATGAGCAGATAACGGACGTTATTTTCGTTCAGTAATTGTAAGAACTCTTTGAAGTCGGGTGGAAGGGTCGTAGCCATAGATGATTTGTCGCATTTGCTCCAGGGCTTGCAGACGTTGTTGAGGGGTTTTGCTGAGCCAATACGTCAGTTCGTCGGAATCGTCTTCTAACGAGGCGATCACAACGGCCGTTTTATCAATCCTGGTATGTGGGGCGTTTGTACTCATGGTCAAAGTATATCATATTCCTGTTCCGCTTCGGCGGTGGCGGCGGCGGGCATAGCCTCAATGATGTGCATGGTTTGCAGGGAAACGGCCGTTAATTCCCCCACTTATTCAACGCTTCAACCTGATCATGCAGCCCCGCAAACTCAGCCCGTTCCGCCAGCCGCACTTTGTTTTTTCTGAATTCGTTGGACAATATCTTCAACGGTTTGCCCATCCAGCCATTGCCGTCGTTCTTCGGTATAATCTCCATAACCCGTTTCAAACATTTGCAGAAAGCGAATCAAGCCCACAGGGCCTAATTCACGAGACAATACTTCCAACCCTTTCTCTTGAATTTGATTTAAGGTCATTGTAGATGCTACCATCGTGCTATTATTCCCCTCACTAATCATTAATCGGTGCTGGGGGATGTTTGCCAACCAAAATCAGAATTTGCCGCAAATTAACTACATTGTCTCGATTTAGCTTGAGCAATGCAATGGTTGCCCGTCCAGTTGGCGAAATGCCGATCATGTCCAGACCATCTTCACGCCAACTAAAATGATCTTCCCATTTGTGTTGCCGGGGATGGTACAATGGCACGATACGCTCGGTAATTGGATCAAGGCTTTCGGTATGATTGTACTTGGCATTATTACATCCACCGCAAGCAAATGCCAGATTATCTAGCGTCGTCTGCCCGCCGCGAGATTGGGGGGTAATATGCTCAACAGCAAAGGAGCTAGGGGAGAATGCAGCCTGACTATAGCAATACTCGCAGCAACCTTTAGCGCGTCGTAAAACGAGTTGGCGTAGTTCAGCTTTTGAGAGAGGTGATGACATCTTTGTTCAAAAGCCCCAGTTTTTCCATCACTGTGTCAAAAGGTTGCTCCCACAGGGTGGCGAGTTGAGAAACGGCCGTTAATCGCACCACATTCAACGCTTCAACCTGATCATGCAGCCCCGCAAACTCAGCCCGTTCGGCGTTGGTGATTGTTTCTGCTTCCAGTTTTGCCACAAGCTGCTCATACCGATCATGTTGGTTGTTGTCCAGATGGGCATCATAAATGGTTTGCAGCAAGGCAGCTTCATCCTGGCTGACGGTGGGAACCAGCCGTTTAAAGCGCAGGGCAACCATGTCGTGGAACAATGACTCGAAATCAGCCGTTTCAAGCTGCTGCACGGCTTGCCAAATTTGGGAAGAGGTCAGTTGAATTTCAATTGATGCCATAATACGCTCATTGTAAAAAGATTAGGCCAGCAAAGCAACGGTTGGCGATTTAGACGTTCAACTTCTTCTGAGAAGTTGAACGTCTTGCCTGGCTTACTCGACGGCGGCGGGCATAGCCTGAATGATGTGCATGGTTTGCAGGGAAACGGCCGTTATTCGCCCCAGCAACTCAATCACCTGCTCCTTGTAATCGGCAAAGCGGTAGCTGTTGAACTGCTCCCGAATGGTGGGGTCTTTGGGGGTGCGCTCCTTGTACCGGTCCAGCACCCATTCCAGGGCGGAGCGGTTGCCAAGCTGGTATTGCCACGCCAGGGCGGGGATGCCGCTGAGGGTGGTGAGGGTGTCGAGTTCGATGGTGCCGTTGGCTTTGTCGGCTTTCAGCTTCGCTTTGTACGCCGTGCGGCTGCTTTCGGGGTCGGCATCGTGGCGCAGCAGGGGGTAGGGTTCGATGGTTTCGTAATGGAGGTGCAGCGCCATCAGGGCTTTGCCCCACGCCGCCCACTGCCAAAAGTCGGGGTAGAACGGGATGCGGGGGAAGTCGCGCTTGAGGTTGAGTTCATATTTTTGCCGGTAGGCGGGGTGGTGGAGGACGGCGTAGACGTAGTGGAAGATGTCGCCTTTGGAGATGGGGGATTGGGGATTGGAGATTGGGGATTGGGCGTATTGCTGGCGGAACTGCGCCAGCGCCCAGTCGGTGATGTTGTCTATGCGGTTGCCGTTGTTGTCATAGCGGTAGAGGGGTAAACATTGTTCAGGATCAAGGGAAAATATTGCGTATGCAGATGGCAAGTTTACTGACAAGCATGAAAAATCCAATCTTTTTCCTTCAACAAAAAGAATAACTTTGTTGTCTTTTGTTAAATCAGATCCAAAGATTTCGTAGTGATTTGATGTTAATCGATCAGATAGAGCCTTTTCAGAATAATATGTTGTTTTTACAAATGGGCGATAGATCGCTGGAACAAGAAGTTCCTCTTTGAAAGTTAGCGTTTTCCTTTGCTTTAAGCGGGCTTTAAGTCCAGAACTCCATTTGATCGAGTAATCCAATGAATTATTATCGATTGTACTGTTTGCTTGGAGTTCGACCTGCGAGTTGAATCGCCGGATAATAAATTTTATCTTTTGTCTTAAGTGGTTTTCATTAACATCAAATACCCATTCGTCCCTATTTGTCTTAACTGCCGGGGTACTCATTTGAAAAATAGTTTCTGCTCCCCGATTATTTTTAATTGCAACAACTAGAAGATGCTCCCAGTTGTTTTCAATAAGGTTAAGCCAATAATTGTGTTTACTAGGTTGGATGCGCTCAAATTTTAGCTGGGGTAGCGGATTGGTTGCCAAAAAGCGCAGTTTGTCGGGTGCTTCCTCTAGTTCAGGGCGACGAGCATATAAAATGCGGCACGTTTGCCCAACTTCATCTCGCTTTCGCACCAGAAAAGCGATTGCCACCCCCGTTTGAATGGCAAAAACATTGTGTTTAGGGCCAGAGAGTTTGGGATTTTTGCGAACATCTCCGCCTAAATCCACCACGTAAATGTGGCTAAACTCATCGGCCACAACCTTGCGAAAGCCGTCAAAGGTGCGGGCATCCAAAAACGAGCGATTGGTGATAAAGGCAACAATCCCGTTTTGCTGTAGCCGATCCGTCGCCCAGCGATAAAAGCGGGTGTACATATCGTAGAGCTTGGTTTTTTGCGCCGTGCTGTGCTTGATATAGGTTTCCTTGATTCGCTTGTCAATTTCGGGGTACTCGCGGTTCTTGTTGTTCTCGTTTTCGTTAAGCTGGTTGGCATTGTATGGCGGGTTGCCGATGATGACGGAAATATCGCGCTGGTTTTGCCGCTGAATGCGCTCCGCGTTCTCGTCGGTTAGCCCAAACAGCGAAAGCTGCTTCCCCTGGTAGGCAAACCCCATGTTGTCCAGTGTGTCCACAAAAACAATGTTGTCAAAGGCCACATACTGCCCCATCTTCTGCTTGTAGGTGTACTCAATATTGAGGTTGGCGATGTAGTAGGGCAAAATCGAAACCTCGTTGCAGTGCAGCTCGTGGCGGTATTTGTGTTCAAGCTGGTGAGGCGGCAAATATTCAATCAGTTCGGTGATAAACGTCCCCGTCCCCGTCGCCGGGTCCAAAATCTCCACCCCCTTGTCCCCCAGCGTGCGGCCAAAATGCTTAAAGCACAAATGGTCGGCCGCCTCAATCATAAAGCGCACAATCTCGTTGGGCGTATAGACAATCCCCAGCCTGTCGGCCGCCTTGGGGTTATACGCCTTGTAAAAGTTCTCATACAGCACCTTCAGGAACTTCTGCTTCTCCTGATGGTTGTAAATTTGCGCCGCCCGCGCCTTGATCGCCTGCGTATAGCCCGCAATTTTGCCGTCAATCTGCCGCCGCACCTGCCCCTTGTAAAACGTCCCCACCACCGTGCCAAGCTCGTGGGCAATGATGTTTTCGCGGTGGAACTGCGGCTCATCAAAAACGGTGACAAAAATATCCTCGGTCAGAACGTGCTGCACCATCATCTCGCGCACGTCGCCCATCTCCATGCCGGGGTTAATCGCCTCCTGGCATAGCTCCAGAAAATCCTTGGCCTCCTTTTGAAACGCCTTGTTGCTGTCATACTGTGCCCGAATCAGCCCGCGCAGCTCCTCGCCCAGCCGGGGGATGTCCTGGGTAAAGTTGTCTATCGCTTCGCGGAATTCGCGCACCTCGCGGCTTTCGTAGCTGACAAAGCGGGTGAGGACGGCATCGAGGGCGGGGGCATCGAGCAGGCTGACGCGGGCGACTTCTTCGCTGTTTTGGTAGAGAACGGCCGTTTGTGTGTCCTCAAACAAAATATTGCTGGCCGGGTACCCCTGCGCCAGCTTGCGGGCAATCTCCGTGTCCAGGTCATCGGCCTCATCCTTCGCCTCCCAATACCCCCAATCCTGCCGCAGCGCATCCTTCAGCGTGCCGTCGGGGTAGACAGTGCGGCCACTGCGGGTGCGGTAATCGAGTTCGGCGATGAGTTCAAGGTTTTTCTGCCGGGCGTACTGCTCCAGCAAATCCTGGAAGGGTTTACGAACGGCCGTTTCCTTGCGGCTGCCGCCATAGCGAATAATCTTGTCTACCTGGGCATGGTACTGCTGGATAAGCTGAATGGACATAGAGGCAAATCCTGTTTTCTTTCATCATTCAACTTCTGCGAGAAATTGAACGTCTTTAGCCGATTATACCCCAGCCACGCCGCCCGGAGAAACGGCCGTTTGTTTTCCCAGCAATTCTCAATCTGAAATCAGCAGGGGTAGGGGCATTGCTGCAATGAGAGAATTTGGTTTGTTTTTTTTGCGAAAGCTGGCTATAATTTCCTTCGCTTTTTTGGCTCCGTAGCTCAGCTGGCAGAGCAGTTGACTCTTAATCAATCGGTCACAGGTTCGAATCCTGTCGGAGTCATGATGTAGGAAGAAACGGCCGTTAATGAATTTAACGGCCGTTTTGTTTTTCTCCAGCCTGACCATTATTTCCCATAATCAAGCAAGCAGATTGACCCAAGCTACATGAGCTTTTTTATTTGGTGACAACAATCTCTTTGTAAAAGGGTAAATGCAGCGACGGCCGTTTCACACTGGTCACACCACAGCTTGCCAATATCTCCAACAGGTGCCCCATGAAGGCAATGTCGGCGATGATAAGTTGGCCGCCTGGTTTGAGGGTACGCAGCATCTCACGCACGGCCGTTTCCCGCCCCGTTTTGCCCAGGTGATGGAGCATGAGGCTGGTGAGGATGATGTCAAAACGGCCGTCTTCAAAAGGTAAATCCCGCGCATCGGCCGACTGCACCTGCACCCGATCGGCCACGCCTGCCAGGGCGGCGTTGTGGCGCACTTTGGCCGCCTCGTTATTGGAGAGCAAATCACCGCGCCAACTGTCCACGCCAACGGCCGTTCCCGTCGTCAACTGCTGTGCCGCCCCAATCAGCAACAAGCCATTGCCGCAGCCCACATCCAACACCTGCTCATCCCCGCGCCAAGGGATGCCCGCCAGCACCCGATCCCGCATTTGCAGCTTACCGCGCCGACTGCTCCAGATGAGAAAAGCGGCAAGTCCCCAGGAGAAAACGGCCAACACGGCCATCACCGTCAGACCCAGCGTCTCCCACCATGTCCAACCTGTGCCGTTGCGCAGGACAACATACGAACCTGCCGAGAAAAGGCCAATCAGATGAAAGATGACAATGCCCGAGGTGAGCAGCCCGAAAACGGCCGATCCCTTAGCCAGTTTTGGCACATCTTGCCCGTAATCAGGTGCTTCCTCGCGCTGCACACCGTGCAACCGTGTGATGAAGTCAATCATGATTTAACTCCAATGGCGTAAGAGAGTGCCTTGAAGGGATGGCTGCCAGTCTGGATGTGGCTGAATCCGGCCGTTTGCAGCAGGGCAGGCATTTCATCTTGCACCCTGTCCTGGCGTGCCAGGTGGCGATGGCCGGGCAGACGGCTGATGAGGCTGCGGCGGGCGGTGTTGATGTCTACGATGAGGAAACGGCCGTTTGGTTTCAACACCCGATACACCTCTGGCAGCCCCTTCGTTACTTGCGCTGGCGTTAGATGGTGAATCATGGCCGTGCTTGTCACCAAATCAAAAGTGTCATCGGGGTAAGGGATTTCTTCGATAGTGGCGACCTCAAAGGTTGCCCAACTGCCCGCTTTGTCGGCTTTTTGTTGGGCTTGGGCAATCATGGCTGATTCTACGTCCAGGCCAACGGCCGTTCCCGCCTCACCAATCACCGGCTCCATCACTAAAATCAAATCACCCGTGCCGCAACCAATGTCCAGGACGCTCTCGCCCGGTTGCAAATTAGCCAAGCTGATGGTGCCGCGATGAATTTTGTTAATGCGTCCCAGCGTGGCAAAGCGCACGATGGGATCGTAAAAGCGCACCCAAAACGGGGCCGCGTGTTGTTGTTCACCTGGTGCGTCGTGGCTATGCCCATGTATTCGTTCAATGAGATTCATTGGGTTTACTCCTGCGTCTGATAATGATATAGTTTGTACATTACTGAACAAATTGTTCGATTACTACTGTATACTGGCAACCTGACGGCCGTCAACAAACAATATCGCTCCACTATTCGTTATTGAACAAAATCTGAAAACTGTGCGGAAAAATTATGAGTGAAGAAAAATCAGATCGGCGCGTTCAGCGCACCAGGCAACTGTTACACGATGCTCTCATTGCCCTTATTTTGGAGAAACGGTACGACAAAATTACCGTGCAAGACATTATTGATCGCGCCAATATCGGCCGTTCCACCTTTTACGCCCATTTCCTGGATAAAGAAGATTTACTCATCAGCGGCTTCCACGCCTTTGACGATGAAATCAATGAATATATGAAAAATGAGGCTCATGCCAGCGAAAGCGAAGAACATCTACTGCACAGCCTGATCTTCTTCCGCCACGCCTATGCCAACCGTGACCTCTACCGCGCCATGCTGGAAGGCGGCGGGGCAGACACGCTCATGGACACGGCGCGTCGCCATATCACGGAGAATATCCGATCACACCTGGCCGAAGCATTGTCGGAGGAATCGGAAACGGCCGTTCCCCTATCTGTTGTTACCTCTTTTTTGGCTGGGGCAATGTTGTCTGTATTAACCTGGTGGCTGGATGCCGATTTGCCCTATCCCCCTGAGCAAATCAACAGGATGTTTCAAGAGTTGGCACGTACAGGGGTACAATCCATGCTGGCTAACTAAGTGGTGCCGAGGTATGGAAACGGCCGTTGTCAAAAACAACGGCCGTTTTCTTCATCCCCTCCCCAAAATCCTGTCAATCCTGCAAATCCTGTCCAAAAACTCCCTACCCCCTCCCATTCACCCGCGCCGCCCGCCGCGCCACAAACTTCCGCATCCGCGCCTGCGGACTCGGCATCATCGCCGTCGAAGCCATCACCTCCGCCGCATACGCATACGCCCGCCCCTCATCCAAATCAAGCTGCGCGTAATACGCCTGCTTCCCCAACCCCAACATCTGCTGATTGCCCCCCTTTAGCCGCGCCACCAACGCCCGGCTTTCCGCCAGCAGGTCGTCGGCCGGGACAACCCGGTTCACCATCCCCCACTCCGCCGCCCGCGCCGCCTCAATCCGCTCCCCCGTCATCAGCATCTCCAACGCCCGCTTGCGCCCCACCGCCCGCGTCACCGCCACCATTGGCGTAAAGCAAAACCACCCCCCCATGCCGCCCGCCGTCAAAAAAGCCGCCTCTTCCGCCGCCACCGCCAAATCACACGTCAGCGCCAGTTGGCAGCCGGCTCCCACCGCCAGCCCCTGCACCGCCGCCACCACCGTTTGCGGAATCTCATGAATCAACTGCATCAGCCGCGAGCAACGCTGCATCAACTCCCGCATCTGCGGCAAATCCCGGCTCACCATGTCGTCAAAATCATGCCCGGCGCAAAAAACCGGCCCCGCCGATGCCAAAATCACCCCAAACGCCTCACTCCGCCCCACCCCTTCCAGCGCGTCAATCAGCTCCTCAATCACCACCTGCGTCAGCGAATTCCGCTTCTCTGGCCGGTTCAGCGTAATCTCCACATGCCCAACAAGGCTCTCGACTGTGATACCGCTATAGGTTGTCATGCTTACCTCTAAGGAACGAAGATTAAATAAATTACGCAAGAAGTTCAACTTCTTCTGAGAAGTTGAACTTCTATACTGTTAAATAAGTTATGCAAGAAGTTCAACTTCTTCTGAGAAGTTGAACTTCTATACTGATTAAATAAGTTATGCAAGAAGTTCAACTTCTTCTGAGAAGTTGAACTTCTATACTGATTAAATAAGTTACGCAAGAAGTTCAACTTCTTCTGAGAAGTTGAACTTCTATACTGATTAAATAAGTTACGCAAGAAGTTCAACTTCTTCTGAGAAGTTGAACTTCTAAATGGGCAAATTATTTAATTTCCCTTCCTAAATACCTCCAGGGGAGCAGAAGGCAGAGGAGATTTTCTCCCCTGCTCCCCTGCTAACGAAAGAACTCCGGCTTCCACGTCGCCTCAAACACCCGCAGCAAATTGCCCCCCAGCACCTTTTTGATCTCGTCGTCGCTATAGCCAGCATCAACCAGCTTTTGCGTTAGGCGGGGAAAATCTTCTATGCCGTTGAAGTCGGCCGGCTGGCGGTTGTTGTTGTCGGCCGGCTGTGCCAGGCGGTCAAACTCATCGGTCACGGCTCCATACGGCAGCGCGTCGGGGTCGGGGTCATGGCGCGGATACGCCCCCATTGTCCCCATCGAGTCGGTGGAAACACCCACATGGTCAATCCCAACCAGCTCCACCACATAGTTCAGGCAGCGCAGGTAATCATCCAGCGTCGGCATCCCCGGCATCCCGTTCCAAATCAGCGGTGCCCAGGTTGTCACACACACCACCCCACCCGTATCGGCAATGGCACGAATCTGGTCATCGCTGATGTTGCGCGGGTTTTTGACCACGCTGCCAGGGTTAGAGTGGGACGCTATGACGGGCTGGGTCGCCACGGAACACGCCTGCATAAAGGTGCGCTCACCGACATGGGTCAGGTCAAGGGTCATCCCCACGCGCTCCATTTCCCGAATCAAAACGCGACCATATTGGGTTAGGCCACCGTCATGGCGTTCCAGGCAGCCGCTGCCCGCCAAATTCTGCTCGTTGTAGGTAAGCTGCATCACGCGCAGCCCAAGCTGTTTCCACAGCAGCAGGTTGGTCAGGTCACGCCCCACCAGCAGCGAATCTTGCGCCAGCATGATGTGGGCCAATCGCCCCTGCATCTTGGCGGCGCGGATGGCCTGGGGAGTGTTTGCCAAACAAAAGGTGGGTTCCTGGGCAACGATTTCCAGAAACGCCGAGACACGCGGCAATGCTTCGCGGAAGCTGTCGCCGGGCATGGGAATGGTAAGACCAACGGCCGTTAATCCCGACCTGTCCGACCGCTCCGTCCGCCGAATCAAATATTGCACACACGGGTCAATCACAATCGCCTCCCCGTGTACCCTTCTTGCCCGCTCGCTAATCTCCATCTTTCCGCTCTTTCCAGTAATCAGTAATCGGTAATCAGTAACCTGACTGATTACCGATTACTGACAAAAAACCATGCAGCGATGCCGCATCCTGCATCAACTGCGCTGGATCATCATCCCGCACAAATTCCAATAAGGCAAACCGGTTGCCCGGCAGTTCGTCAGCCAACTGCAAATAACGCAGCCACGCCTCGCTCCGCGCCGCCAGCGGCAGCCGCTCCACCCGGTTGTCCACCTCGCGCCAGCTAAAAACATGCAGATGGCGCAGCCAGGGAGCCAACGTCGTTAAAGTAGCTGCATTCTCTTCTTCGCTGCTCAGCACCGGCGGCTGCCAGTAGGAAAACAGGCCGTAGTCGGCCAGCTCTTGCAGCAGTTGCCTTGCCCCCACGGCACTGTCGGCCAGGGTGTTGCTGTGAAACTCAAAAGCGATTTGGATGTTGTGTTCGGCGGCAAGGAGGGCAATGTTCTCGGCGTCAGCCAGGACTTGACCCCAGTAAGCGTTATCGGCTTGGCGAAACGGCCGTTTTCCCGCCCACACCCGAATCAACGGCGCACCCAACGTCACCGCCGTCAGCAGCACCCGCTTAAACCGCTCCTCATCTGGATGCCCCACGCGGTAATACGACCCATACGACACCGTTTGCAGCCCGGCATCATCGGTCAACGCCCGCACCCGCCGCGCCTGCACCAAATCCCCGTGCGGCACATGCACGTCTCCCCCCCATTCAACCCCCAGCAGCCCGGCCTCACGCGCCAGTGCCGCCACCTTGTCGGCCGGCCACTGCCGCAACGTCACCGAAGCCAATCCCGGAAAAATCATCCCCTACCCCTCATGCCCGCCGCAGCCATGCGCCCACGATGTACCATTATGGTCAATCAAATAATTCGCCGCCTCTGGCCCCCAACTGCCATGCTCATAAAACGTCATAGACGGTGCCGAAGCCGACTCCCATCCTTTAAGAATCGGGTCAATCAGCCGCCACGACAGCTCAATCGCATCCCCCCGCGTAAACAGCGACGCATCTCCCCGCAGCGCATCCAGCAGCAGCCGTTCATACGCCTCTGGAATGGCACTTTTGCCAAAGGTGTCCTCATAATGGAACGACATCTCCACCGACCGCATCTCGGCCGCCGTATCCGGCACCTTGGCCTGGAAGGAAAAGTGAATCCCTTCATCCGGCTGGATACAAATCGAAAGCGAATTGTTGGCAATCTTGGCACCATGCGGCAAGGGGAACATCAAATGGGGTGGCTCCTTAAAGAAAATATTGATCTCGGTGGTCTTCTCTGCCAACGCCTTGCCCGACCGCAGATAAAACGGCACCCCCTGCCAGCGCCAGTTGTCAATGTAAAAGCGAATGGCGGCGTAGGTGGGCGTTTCGGAACGGGGTGCCACACCCTCGGCATCGCGGTAGGTGCGATATTGCCCGCGCACGGTGTGTTTCGCCACATCTTTCAGGGCGATGGGGCGCACGGCCTTTAGCACTTTGACCTTCTCATTCCGCAGCGCGTCGGCTTCAAAGGAAGTGGGCGGCTCCATTGCCATCAGCGATAAAAGCTGCATCATGTGGTTTTGCACCATGTCGCGCACCACCCCCACGCCGTCGTAGTAGCCAGCACGGTGGCCGACATCCACACTCTCAACGGCCGTTATTTGCACATGGTCAATATAATTCCGATTCCAAACCGGCTCAAACAGCGAGTTAGCAAAGCGAAAGACCATGATATTCTGCACCGTCTCCTTGCCCAAATAATGGTCAATGCGGTAAATCTGCGACTCGTGCAGCACACCATGCACCGCCTCATTCAGCACCAGAGCCGATTCCAAATCATGCCCAAACGGCTTTTCAATAATCACCCGCCGCCACCCCTTGTCCTCAGACACCATGTTCGCCGCCCCCAAATTGGCAATGGTAGATTCATACAGCTTGGGCGCAATGGAGAGGTAGTACATACGGTTGGCTGCGTCCTCCCCTTCGCCCTCGCCCAAATATGCGTCCAGCCCCTGCAAATCCTCCAGATGGGTCAAATCACCGGCATGATAAAAAATCATGGGAGCAAATTCAGCCCACTTTTGCGCGTCGTAGTCCGTAGCGGCAAACTCTTTGACACCAGCCTCAACCTGTTCACGAAATTCGTCATCGGTAAACGGCCGTCTAGACATCCCCACAATGCGAAACTGCTTTGACATTCGCTTCTTGCGATACAAATTAAACAGCGCCGGAATCAACTTCCGCTGCGTCAAATCCCCCGAAGCCCCAAAAATCACAATCGTCGTCATCTCACCCATATCACCCTCACTCAGCAGAGAAGTTCAACTTTTGCCTGTTGCGAGTACAGTTTATTCGCGGTAAAAAGTTGAACTTCTGGTCTCAACCAAACTATGCCAGATTTTTCAAATAGATTCAATGATATTCAGGATGTGGAAATCCGCTCAAACCTTACCTTGCATATAAATCCTGACGCTGCCAACTCCTGGCTTGTTGCACTATCGCGCCTACCCTGCGCTCCGTAATAAACACCATTTCCTGCTTCCACACATCCAGATCAATTTGGGCAACATGCAAGGCAAGAAACAGGTCAATAGCCTGCCGAATCAGTTCTTCCCCATCTATTTTCAATACCTCTGCCAAACATGGCAATCGCTCTTCCTGCTCGATTTCAATATCAATTTGCCTGCTAATTCTGGACATAATGCTTCTCCTTTCGATCAAGCCAATATCCATCCGCGTTTGTCCGCGTTTGTCCGCGTCCCATCTCCCCTACGGTGAAAGGCGTTCAATCAGCCAACTGCCGTTGGCCTGGCGGGTGTAGCGGAACCGATCATGCAGCCGATTAACACCACCCTGCCAAAACTCAACGGCCGTTGGCACCACCCGGTACCCACCCCAAAACGGCGGGCGCACAATCTCCTCCACGGCAAACCGCGCTTCCAACTCCACCAAACGCGCCTCCAGTTCCGCCCGGTCCTCAATGACCTCGCTCTGGTGCGATGCCCACGCCCCAATCCTGCTACCGGCCGGCCGACTCTCATAATAAGCATCCGACTCCTCCCCTGAAACCCGCTCCACCCTGCCCTCAATCCGCACCTGCCGCTGCAAACTGCCCCACCAAAACGTCAGTGCCGCCCACGGGTTCGCCGCCAGTTCCCGCCCCTTGCGGCTTTCATAATTGGTATAAAACACAAACCCCTGCTCATCAAACTCCTTCAACAGCACCAGCCGCGCCGAAGGACGGCCGTTCTCATCCGCCGTCGCCAACGTCATCGCATTTGGCTCAAGCAAATCCGCCTGCTCCGCTTCCACCATCCAGGCCGCAAACTGGGCAAATGGCTCCTCGGCCATCATCTCTCGCTGCAACTGTCCCCGCCGATACTCAAGTCGTAATGCTTGCATCATCTCTCCTACCGTGAATTTATAGTAAAATTAACGCTTCCTTCCCCCATCACCAGTACAAAAGTATTATAATGCACGTTCTAAGTGTAAACACGCAACCACAATTGATTGGCGCGGGAGCAGTGTCATAATCCCTGGCAGGGTAAACCAATCAGACAAGAGAGTCGTTTTGTAAAAAACGGCCGTTATACTAACCATAGTCCTAAATTGGCATTGAGCGACAGGGAATTCGTCCAACAATCTCCCAATTCTCTCAATCTCCCATAACAGGAGGCACCTATGTAAAAGCCAGGCACCCCAACCCCAGAAATCACGCAGTAACGGTAGTACTCAGTATTGGCAAATCAACCCAAAAGAGGTCTTAACCACCTTATGAAACAAAGACGTACCGTTTACAAAAAAATTCTGTTCCCTTCGTTCCTCGTCGCCCTCCTCCTCACCATCTCCTTCATCGAACAAGCCGCCGCCTTTGGCACCATCGAACTCAACTTTGCCGGGCAAAGCCGCACCGGTGCCGTGGCCGACAAGCGCACCCTTACCCCGGACATGAGCGGCGACGTAGGTCTTAATGAATATATCCAGGCCGTCAACCTCAACCTCAGCCTGTATGACAAATTTGTCGGTGGCGCCCCCCTCTACACCACCGACTTCGACACCTTCTTCGATGCCACCGTCCTCAACGGCAGTCTGGACGGCATTGCCACCTGTGACGGTTTTAACCAGGGGCAGCCCCAAGTCTTCTTCGACCACATGGCCGGCCGCTGGCTCATCACCGATGTGGCCTATGACGACATAGACAACGGCCCCTACTACCAATGTATCGCCGTCTCCCGCCAGCCGCTTGACCCCCTCGTAGACCCATTTGCCGTGGTCAACCTGCCCGCCTATTGGTCACAGTGGGCCATCGAAATCCACCCTACCTATCTCCACGACCTGCCCAAATTTGGCGTATGGCCCGACGGCTACTACATGGCCGCCGACCTGTATGACGTGTGGAACAACGGGCTGCACCGCACCCCCAAGGGTGTGGCGGTGTGGGTATTCAACCGCAACGACATGGTGGCTGGCAACCCCGCCCCTGCCACGCAGGACTTCTACATCAGCGAGAGCTTTGGCTACAGCGGTCTGCTCCCCAGCAACCTGCTGGGCGACCCGCCGCCCAACGGCACCCCCAACTACTTTGCCGCCGTCGCTCCGCCCAACAAATTCTACACCTGGGAGTTCCACGTTGATTGGATCAACACCAGCAACTCCGGCTTTACCGGCCCCAAAACGAGCTTTGTCAACAACTTCACCTGGCCGGTGGGGCATTTGGCGCAGCAGCTTGGCAGCAACGAGCAGTTGGACATTCAGGGACAACGGCTGATGCAGCCGCTGCAATACCGCTACAAGGTCAATGGTGCAGTGGCTCCGGCGCTGTGGGCCAACCACACCGTGGGCAACGGCAGCACCGTGGGCGTGCGCTGGTATGAAGTTCGCAACATGGGCAACGCCACGCCCAGCATCTACCAGCAAGGAACCTACATTGACCCGGCCGACAATGCCCACCGCTGGCTGGGCAGTTTGGCGGTGGATGGGCAGGGCAACATGGCACTGGCCTACAGCAAGTCCAACAGCACGATGTACCCGGCCATTTACCAAACCGGCCGTTTAGCCACCGACCCCATCGGCCAGCTTCAGCCGGAAACGTTGTTCTGGCAGGGAACGGGGCCGCAGGATCACAACAATGTGGATCACCCAGAAACGGCCGTTGATGGCCCCTGGGGCAGCTACAGCCACATGACCGTTGACCCCTACGACGACTGTAACTTCTGGTACACCAACGAATATTACGATGCTGGCGACACCGAAACCTGGCAAACCCGCATCTTTAAATTCTCGCTGGTCGAATGTGACCCGATCAACGCCGGGGTTGTCACCCGCGTGTCGCTCCATACCGACAACAGCCAGGGGTTCCACGGCGGTTCGGGTATTTATGGGCTGGATATGTCGGCAAACGGCCGTTATGTCGTCTTTGAATCCGAAGCCGACACCCTCGTAAACGGCGACAACGCCGGACACGTAGACGTATTCCTGCGCGACCGCGATGCCGACAACGACGGCATCTACGACGAAGCCGGAGCCGTCACCACCACCCGCATTTCCGTGGGGCTGGCCGGTGCCGAAGCCAACGGCGACTCCGGCGTGGGCGTCACCGGCAGCTTTGGCGGCAACAGCCTCTCCATCTCTGCCGACGGCCGTTATATCGCCTTCTCCTCCGAAGCCAGCAACCTGGTTGCCAACGACACCAACGGCACCGTAGACGTGTTTGTCTATGACCGCGTAGCCGGGACGACGCAGCGCGTTTCCGTTGCCACCGGCGGCGGGCAGGCGGGCGCGGTCTCCGACCAGCCCTCGATCTCCGCCGACGGCCGTTATATCGCCTTCCGCTCCTTTGCCACTAATCTGATTGGTGCGGGCAATGACACCAACAACCGGGCCGACATTTTTGTCCACGACCGCGTTGGTAACACCACCACCCGCGTCTCCGTGGCAACGGGCAACGTTCAATCCGACGGCCACTCCTTCACGCCACAAATCTCCGACAGCGTAGACGGCCGTTATGTGGTCTTTGCCTCCGATGCCACCAACCTTGTAGCGGGCGACGGCAATGGCTTCACCGATGTCTTCCTCCACGACCGGGTGACGGGTGTCACAACCCGCGTCTCCATTGACACGGGTGGACTGGATGCAAACGGCCGTTCCTACAACCCATCTGTTTCCGCCAACGGCACCGCCGTCGTCTTTGCCTCCGATGCCACCGACTTGGTGGCCGGGGACGTGAACGGCAAATCCGACATTTTCCTCTACAGCGGTGGCCTGACTACCCTGGTAGACACCGATGAGTTTGGCAATCCGTCCAATGGGCATTCCTATCGGCCGGCCATCAGCCACGACGGGACGCATGTGGCCTTTGAAACAGAAGCGGGCAACCTGCTCCCTGGCGATGTCAACGGGCTGCGCGATGTCTATGTCAAAGTGTTGGCAACCGACGAAGTGCGCCGCGTCACCTTTGGCTACGCGGGCGACGAATCCAACGGCCCCAGCTTCTGGCCCACCATCAACAGCGACGGCCGCCACACCGCCTACGCCTCCGATGCCAACAACCTGGTCAACAAAGACACCAATAATCTGCGCGATGTCTTTGCCCACGACCGCGACTCCGTACCCCCACCCGGCCCCATGCTCTACATCCTTGAAGAGCTGGACGGCAACCGGATCACGGTGTTGGCTGGCGACTATGTAGACGTGCCGATTGGCTTTGCGGGCAACGGCCACAGCATCTCCTCCGTCGCCTTCACCATTGACCTCAGCAATCCTTGCTTCAGCTTTGACCCCACCGACAGCGACAGCGACGGTGTGCCGGATGCGGTGAACTTCAACCTGCCCGTGGGCTACGCCTATTCGGCCGCCTACGATGCCGCCGACCTGGCCCTGCAGCTTTCGGCCTATGACCCCACCAACCCGCTCCTGGCTCTGTCTGACTTTGACGGCGTGGGCGACACCGGGCTGGTGACGGTTGAATTCCGCGCCATCTGCCAGCCACCGGTGGGCGGCAGCCAGTTTGTCAACGTTTTCTTTGACAACACCCCCATCGCCACCTTTGGCAACACCAGCGGCGAAAGCGTGCCTGGCACCACCAAAACCGGGGCGATTGAAATCCTCTACAACGGCGCGGGCGACTGCAACGACGACGGCGTGGTGGACGCAGGCGACATTTCGGCCTTGATTCTGGAAATCTTTGACGGGGATGGTAGCCTGGCAACCAACACCGGCGGCGGCAGCTTTGCCGGAACCCCCCACTGCGATGCCAACGACGACACGGTGGTGGACGCGGGCGACATTTCCTGCACCATTCTCATCATCTTTGAGGGGTTTGACGGGCTGCTGACGTGCGGCACGGGCAGCACGCTGCTGGCAAACCCGGCCTTTGGCCCCAACGGCACTGTCACCCTGACGATGCCCAATATCAACGCTTCGCCAGGCGGCACGGTGACAATGCCGGTGCTGTTTGACCCATCTGGCAACAGCATCAACAGCGTGGCGTTCTCGGTTGACCTGGATCAGACGCTGCTGGCGTTTGATGCCAACGACGGCGACGGCGACGGGGTGCCGGACGGGGTGCAGTTGAATCTGCCAGCCGGGTTCTCGGCCTCGGTGAGCTATGACGAAACGGATGTGGATGGTGAGCTGGATGTGGTTGTGTTCAACTTCTCGGCTAATTCAGCGGGGCTGGCGGCGGGTGAACTGCTGTCGCTTTCGTTGACGGCGGGGAATGTGGAAACGGCCGTTGCTGATGTCACCTTCTCCCACCAACCCAATGCTTCCTTTGGCGCCACCAACGGCAGCAGCGTCCCCGGAACCGTCACCGACGGCTCGGTACAAATCGGCACCGCGCTCTATCAGGTCTATCTGCCCCTGATTGTTAAGTAATCATCCGTTCTAAAGGTAGCGATTTAGAAGTTCAACTTCTCGGAAGAAGTTGAACTTCTCGCCGAACTTGTTTCTGAACGATTACTAAATCATCTCTCGTAACTTACCACCTAGCAGGAGATTGGAGATTGGAGATTAGAGAGTAAAAATCTCCAATCTCCAATCTCCAATCTCCAACTTAGCTAAGGAAAACACAATGAAACGCAGTACCTTTCTCTTCCTGAGCCTCGCGGCTCTGGTTTCTCTGCTGTTATTTAACTCCCAAAGGCTGCTGGCAAGCCCCACGGCTGACCCGTCGCTAACAATTGGTTCAGCCACTGTAGCACCAAACACGGTGGTGACGCTGCCAATCACGTTTGACAACGGCGGCAACAACATCAGCTCGCTGGTCTTCTCGGTAGATTTTGACCCGTCGCTGCTGCTGTTTGACAATAGCGATAACAACCTGGACGGCATCCCCGACGCGATTGATTTCAACGTGCCGGTGGCGTTTGCTCCCTCTGTTACATTTGATGCAAGTGACACCGATGGCGAACTGGATTTTGCCATCTTTGACTTTGCCCCGCCGCTGGCCTCGCTGCCCAGCGGGGACATTGCTACGATAACATTTACGACGGCTGATGTGGGGAGTGAGGTGGTAACGGCCGTTAATTTCTCCACCGACCCCTCCGCCTCCTTCGGCTCCAACACCGGCCAAAGCATCCCCGGCACCACCACCAACGGCTCCGTCACGATCGTGGTTTCCCCCGAGCTTGTTGCACAATTTAGCGCCGTACCCCTTTCCGGTGAAGCACCGCTCCTGGTAAATTTTACCGATGAGTCCACCAGCACCCCAACCAGTTGGCAATGGGATTTTGGCGATGGCACCAGCTCAACCAGCCAAAACCCCAGCCATACTTACACAAATGTTGGGGTCTACACCGTAAAACTAACAGTGTTCAAAGACGCAGTTAGTGCCAGTGAAACAAAAACCAACTACATCACTGTTACGGCTCCCGTCGAACCGCCCATTGCCAACTTTGAGGCTGACAATCAATGTGGGCCAAATCCATTAACCGTGCAGTTTACCGACCTCTCCACTGGCAACCCCAACAGTTGGCTATGGAACTTTGGTGATGGCTCCACATCCACCAGCCAACATCCCAGCCACACCTACACAGCTCTTGGCAGCTACACGGTGTCGCTAACGGTTTCCAACAGCGTGGGGAACGACACCGAAAGCAAGACAAATTACATTCTTGTAGACACTGTTTGCTCCCTCGTCGCTGATTTTGCCGCGTCGCCCCAGTCTGGCAGCGTGCCGCTGACGGTGCAGTTTAATGATTTGTCACAGGGCAATCCCACCGGCTGGCAGTGGAGCTTTGGGGATGGCAGCAGCTCAAACGCCCAAAACCCTGTCCACACCTATACGCAGCCCGGCTTCTACACCGTGTCGCTGACGGCCACAAACGCCACCAGCAGCGATAGCGAGACAAAAACAAGCTATATTGTCGTGGAAAAGGCTAGGCTGTTTATGCCGGTGATTAAGCGGGAACACCCAACGGCCGTTTTTGGGCGCGTTACCACGGCACAGGGACAAGGGTTAGCTGGTGTCGTCATTGCCACTAACACTGGCAAAACGGCCGTTACTGATGCCAACGGCAACTACATCCTCGGCCCCCTGGGTTCCGGCTCCTACACCCTGACCCCCAACAAACCCAACTACACCTTTGACCCTGCGGCACGCCCCATCTTTGTTCCCCCAAACGCCAAAGGGCAGGACTTTGTCGCCAACCCTACCGTGACCATAACGCCCACCCCTACCTTGACACCCACGCCAACGAATACACCCCAGCCTGGCCCGAAACCCAACCCCACCAGCACGCCCCAGCCAAGCTGTAGCAACTATATGGGCAACGGCGGCTTTGAAAGCAGCAGCCATTGGGTCATCAACAACAACGAATACCCGGCTTCCTACTCCACCGTGCAGCGCCACGGGGGAAATCGGTCTATGCGCGTGGGCATCATCAACAGCGGCGACAACCAGTTTGCCTACTCCTCGGTCTCCCAAACGCTCACCCTCCCCGGCAGTGCCACCGATGCCACACTGCGGTTTTGGCTCTACACCAGTTCCACGGGGACGCTGGTTAAGCCGGAAAAAACGGCCGTTATTCCCACCAACGCCAGCGAAACCAGCCTCACCGACGATGCCCAATACGTCCTCGCCTACGACAGCCACGGCAACCAGTACACCCTCCTCTTCCAGCGCAGCAACCAGGGCTGGACACAATACCAGGCCAATCTCGGCAGCCTGGCCGGGCAGCAAATTACGCTCTATTTTGGTGTCTACAACAACGGGTTTGGCGGCGTCACGGGGATGTATGTGGACGACGTTGAACTAATTTCTTGCCGCTAATGAACCTCACAAAAAGTTCAACTTCTCAAAAGAAGTTGAACTTTTTCTCCCCCTTAACTCTCCAACTGCCACACGCTCTCCGGCAAATGCAGCGTACATTGATCCACATCCACCGGGCAACGGCCGATAATCGTCCCATTCCAGAACACCTCAAACATCACCACATTCTCATGGGGCAGCCAGAAAAGGGTGTCATCCAGCAGCGAAGGTGTAACCAGCGCATTAAACTTTTGGCAATCTTCGGGACGGGTAAAGCTGGTATAAGCAATTGGCTCAATGCGGGTGCAGCTTCCAGGATCAATTTGGGGATAAAATTCAGCCCACTCCTTACCCAAAAAGCTGTAGCCGGCCGGGTTTCCCAGCTTATCAATTGCCAAAAATGAAAATTCGGCGGCAGGCAAAGAGACAGAACCGGCGTTGAGAGCATAAAAACTGCGCGAGTTATAAAAAAATTGCACGGGTGGCCCATTCAGCACCGGCAGCGGAACTAGGGTAGGCACAGACAGAACGGCCGTTTGTGTGGGCAAAACCGTCGCCGTGGGCATGGGTGCAGTCGTAGGCATGGGTGTGGGAGTTGCCAGCGGCTGGGTTGCCACCGCCTCAACGGCCGTTTCCGTCACCAAAACAGGGGCAGGCAATGACGTATCGGGGGCTTGCGTGGGAACAGATGCAGTGGGAAGAGAAACGGCCGTTTCCTCCACCGCCCCCTGGCTGCCCAACCACCACAGCCAACCAGCCAGCAGCAGCAAAACCACCCCCAGCACGGCCAGCCAACGCCACCAGCCCGGCGCTTTCAGCACCGTCCCCACCGTATCCTGCTCCTCCCGCGCCAACTGATGAGCAATTTGCTGCACCACAGAAAAATCAGAAAACTGCGCCAACGACCCCGCCGCCTCATCCAGCGACACCCCGGCCGGCAGCGGCGGCAAATCCACCCAGCCACCCGGCACGCGGTACCCCGTCGCCAGCGCCTTTTCCAGAGCCGTCATCAACTCGCCACCCGTCTGGTACCGCGCCGTTGGCTCCTTGCTCAACGCCTTCAGCAGCACCTGCTCCGTCTCCCGGTTCAGCGCCGGGTTTAGCGAGCGCGGCGACACCGGCGGGTCGTTTATGTGCTGGAATGCCAGCCCCGTCAGCGACGGGTCATCAAACGGCGGTGCGCCAGCCAACATTTCATACAGCATCACCCCCAGGCTGTACAAATCCGACTGCGGCACGGCGTTGCCCGCCCGAATCGCCTGCTCCGGGGCAATATAGTGCGGCGTCCCCAAAAATTCCGTCTCGGTGCGCTCATCCACCACCATTGCCAGCCCAAAATCAGCCAGCAAAATACGGCCGTCGGCCGACAGCATCACATTCGACGGCTTCACATCCCGATGCACCACCCCATGCTGGTGGGCATAGGCCAACGCCTTCGCCACCGCCTCCCCAATCCGCAGCACATCCTGCTGGGGCATCAGCAGCCCATCAGCCAAATAACGCGCCAGCATCTCCGCCAAATCCATCCCGTCCACATACTCCATGGCAAAGTAATACAGCCCGTCTTGCACGTCGGCATAATACACCTGCACAATATGCTCGTGTCGCCAGGTAGCCACCGCCCGCGCCTCACGCAAAAACCGCTCGGCATAGGACGGGTTACTGCGGAAGCGGGTGTCAATCACCTTGATCGCCACCGGCCTCTCCAGCATCACGTCCCACCCCTTATAAACTTGCGCCATACCGCCGCGTTTAATAATTTTGTCAATGCGAAAGCTGGATAGCTGCTGCCCCACCAGCGGGTCGGTCAAATCCAGGGGTTGATTAGGCATTGGTGGATCTCGACTGCGAGGAGATGTCCGTCTCACGGCTGGCTAACGTGATACGCATCAGTTCGTGGATAAAATCATTCAGGCCATACCCGTAGCTCATCAAATAATCCTGGGTAATGCGGTTTGCCAACTCCAGATGCCCCACACGAATCAGCTTGCCCACGTGGGGGCGGAAGTCGCGCAGGGTAATGATCATTTGCTCCTGAGCATCAGTCAACACCCCCCAAACCAGCGTTTTTTGCTCATTGTCGTCCTTGGCCGTCATAAACCGGGTCAGCGTGCTGCCCGGCACAACCGCACCCACGTTGGAAAACACCTCCCGCCCGCGAAAAATATCGTTGAGAAAATCAAACCGCTCTGGAATTTTGGTGAGCAAATTTTGCAGCGACTTGGGCAAATGGGCCAACATTTTGATGGAGCTAATGCTGGTGGTCTCGCCCTGCGCCGCCAACTGCTTGACATGGGCAAAAATGCCGCCCAGCGTTGCCAACGTGGTCAAATATTCGCGCTGTAGCTCGTCAAACTGCTGGTAGGGAACCACGCCCTTGGTGTAGCTGTTGAGGGCGTTGATCGAGGCCTGGTGCTGCTGCAACAAATTTAGCTCGCCCAACGGCAGCTCAAAGCTAACGGGATGCACGCGCTCGCTGGGCAACCGTCTGCTGGCATCCACGGGGATGAGAACGGCCGGATTTTCATCGCGGCTGTAGCGCAGGGCATCCAGGGCGGCCGTGGCTGCCTCGTGGGTGGTGGGTCGCTGTGTCAGGGCGTTGAGCTTGAGCAACAGGTCCGGGTCTGGCAGATAGGTGGTGGCGTGGATGGCGCGGTAGAGGATGAGGATGTCGTTGACGGTCAGCTTGAGCAAATCGCTGCGCTGTTTGAACAGGCGGCGCAACCCGCGAATGGCACGCAGGTTAACAACGGCCGTTTCTCCACTCGCCTCAGCCTGAACCCGGGGCTGCTTTTGCACCAACGTCCAATCCGCCGCCGTTAGCCGAATTGGCAGCGGCTGCGGCGGCTGCGACGCGGGTGGAACCGCCCGCCCCTGCTGGTGCAAATAGACACCCCACGCCAGGGCTTCGTTGGTTAAAATTTCGGCAATCCCCGCCCCCCAAATGCCGTCAAAAAAGATGTGGGAAAGGTCAAAGACAAAGGTTTTGCCGGTGTCAAAAAGGGTGATGGCGTGGCCGCCGATGCCGCGTTCGGCCTGGCGAATCTGGGAGAGGGGGAGTTCAAACGGCCGTTGATCAAAGTTTAGCAAAATGGGTGCCGTGTGCAGCCAAGCCAACTGTTTTGCCACATCGCCAGACAGACGGCGCAAGCCGCCAGCCCAACTGCTGCGCTGCACCATTGCCAACGCCGCCAACTGGCCTGAGACCACCGCTGGCGGTTCGCGCCGCGCCACCAATGCCCCCAGCCAGCCGCGCACCGCCGATACCGTCATCGGTTTGCCGGTGCGTTTGTCCAGCAACGGCAGCAAGTAGTAGCGGCCTTCGTAGATGATGGCGATGTGGGTTTCTTCGGGGGTTAACGGCCGTTTAACCTCCTCATACACATCCGGCTCCAGACAAGCCAAAATAGACATCTGCTTTTGATACGCAGGCAGGCTATCCTTCGCCCGCGTTACCCGCTCAACCCACTGCCGCCGCAAATCGGTTGACACCCCGCCCATCGCCTCCTGCAAAAAGGCATCAAACTTGTTGCGGCGGTAAGCCGGGTAATCTTCCTCACTTTTGGCATCGCGCCCCCGGCCATACGGCCGTTCCTGCTCCCATTGGCGGTACAGCCCGTCAAACCGCGCCGCTTCGGGCTGCCCCTTCATCACCTCGCGCAGCGTCCACAAATAAATCCGCTCTCGCCACTCGTTTTGCAGCAGCCGGTCATAGCTGCGTAGGCAGTACACCACCGCCATCACCCACGCCGCCATGCGGTCAACCTGGCTGAGGGTAACACGATGCTGTCGCAAAATGGTGTCAAAACCATAGGTTTCAACGGTGTGGCGGGCGGTATCCTCGCGCAGGGCATACTCAACATAAAATTGCCAGGTGCCATTGGGAAACGCATCGTCGGGGTTCATCCCGGCTACGCGCAGCAGCGACTGGTAGAGGCTGATCACGGTTGCCGGGCCGACAAAGAGACCATAAACGGCCGTTACCTTCTCCAGCCCCGCAAAAATAAGCTGCGTATCCTGTTTAACCTGTTCCGGCTTTAGCTTTCGCCCCGCCAACGCCTGCAAACCACTCATCACCACATCCAACGCATCCCGCGTCGGCGGAAACTTCTCCAAAATCTCCAGCCGCTGCTCCACATCTGGCAGCGGCAACTGCGCCAGCGGCTCAGCCGCTGCATCAATTAGCCCGGAGCGAGAACGATAAGATGAAGGAGGGACAGATTTTTCAACAGTCATGGACGTGTGAATAATACCCGATATACAAACTTGGTGATGATGCGCAGAAAAGACAGTACAGCTGTGGTTAAAATCCAGTTACAACTTACATAGATTACCAGGAACAAGGGTTAAATAAGTTATGCAAGAAGTTCAACTTCTTCTGAGAAGTTGAACTTCTAAATGGACAAGTTATTTAATTTCCATTCCTTAGGGTTCAATCAAAAATAACTTTGCAGTTCCAGAAGTTCAACTTCTTCTGAGAAGTTGAACTTCTAAATCCCAAGTTATTAACGAATGAACCCTTAGTATAGCGGCAATTAAGTCAGGGGAAAAATTTATTAGCAAACGTCTAGGTAAGACATCTCCTTACCCCAGCAAATGATCCGCCAACCGTTTAGCCAGGGCGATAATAGTCAGCACTGTCGGACGCGCCAGTGCTTCCGGGAAAACGCTGGCATCACAGACAAACAGGTTGCGCCAGGGGGTCTCCAAATCAGCCGTGAGCAGCGTACCCAATCGCACCGTGCCGGAAGGATGGGTACCGCGCAGCGGCGTGGTAAAAATCGTGTCCGAATCGCAGCCAGCCTGGCGCAGCAGCCGCCCGGCCACCGCTTCCGCCACCGCCAGCCGCCGCCGGTCGCCGGCCGTCAGCCCTTTGTGAATGCGAAAGCCGCGCCCGTGGGTCTCAATCACCCCGCTGATGTCGTCCTTGAGCTTGATCATCACCCCCAGCGTGTGGCCCCAGCGCGGCCAGGTCAGGGCGTAGGCGGAGCCTTTGCCGAGCATGGCGATGGGGTAGTTGAGCCAGGGGTCAATGAGGGTAGAGTACAGCACGCCGAGTTCGTCATCGGGGTAGCTCCAGGTCATGGGCGGTTCGGTGCCGATGCCTTTGTAGGGGGCGCGGCCGTAGACCATGACGGTGGTGTCCATGGTCATGCCTTGCCCGGCTTCGGCCAGACCGCTGCGCTGCAAAATGAGCGGGGTGCCAATGCCCCCGGCCGCCAGGACAATCTTTTTGGCGTGGATGTGGAAAAAACGGCCGTTTTGCCACCCCTTCACCCCCGTCGCCACCCCGTTTTCCACCACTACCTCGTCCACCCGCGCCCCCAGCCACAAATCCAGCCCCTCGGCCACCGCCTCATCCACAAATTCAGCCGCGCTCCACTTTGCGCCGCAGCGGCAGCCCAGCATACATTTGGCCCCGCAGCTAAAGCGACGGGCGCGACCGGGAGCCATAAATTTGTCCTGCGGCTGCCAATCCATCCCCAAATCGGTGGCGGCTTCGGCCAGCCGGGTGGAGGCGGCGCCGCGTAGGGCGGGGGGCAGCGGGGCAATGGCGAGTTCGGCGATGGTTTCCTCGGCGTAAGCGTCGAGATTAATGTTGTAGCGGGTGCGCCACCACGGTAACGGCCGTTCGGCACAGCCACAATACATGCTCGTGGCTCCGCCCAGCAGCAGCGGCCGGATGATATTCAGCCCTTCGCGGGTGTAGAGAAACGAAGCCCGGTCGGCGTAGGCCATTGCCCCCGGATAGGTGCCGTACAGCGGACTGCTGCGCCAGTCGCGCCCGCGCTCCAGCAGGGTAATGCCCAGCCCGGCATTGGCCCGCGCCAGCCGCCGCGCCACCGTCGCCCCGCCGGGGCCAGAACCAATGATGAGGATGTCGGTTTGTTTTTGCAGCATGGGGAGGAATGGGACGCAGATTTATTGGATTTACCTGATTTTGATCAGTTAAATCAGGTAAATCTGCGTCCTATTTTCTTTCATATTAACAAGCACCCTTCATGGCGCAGCAGCCACTCCTTGCGCCACAGGCCGCCGCCGTAGCCGGTGAGCTTGCCGTTGCTGCCGATGATGCGGTGGCAGGGGATGATGAGGGAGATGGGGTTTTGGCCGTTGGCGGCACCAACAGCGCGGACGGCTTTGGGGTTGCCCAGGGCGTTGGCGATGTCGCTGTAGCTGACGGTGTGGCCGTAGGGAACGGTGAGCAGCTTCTGCCAGACGGCCTGCTGGAAGTTGGTGCCTTTTGGTTCCAGGCTGAGGCTGAATTCCTGCCGGGTTTGGGCAAAATATTGCTCAAGCTGGCGCACAGCTTCGTCCAAGCAGGGCGTGCCGACGGCTTCGGGCTGGCGCTGCTCGACAAAGTAGAGGGTATTAACGGCCGTTTCCGTCCCGCCCACCTCAATCAGCCCAATGGGGGAGTCGTAGTAGGCCAGATTGGTCGTCATGCTGTCTCGCCTTGCCACGCCTGCAGCCGCTGCTGGTGACGGGATTCGAGCTTGACTAACGGCCGTTTGCCACGCAAAAACGCCTTCGCCTCGGCATAGCTCATCCCGCGATGGCGCATCAAATACGCTGCCGTCAGCGTCGCCGCCCGCCCGCGCCCCTTGGCGCAGTGGATAAACACCTTGCCCCCCTGCTCAATCTGGTCATGGATAAACGCCACCCCCTCGTCCAGCATTTCGGCCGACGGCACGGTGATGTCCAGCACGGGCAACTGCAAATAGGCAATGTTGTGGGCGCGGTACAGCTCTACGTCGTCGTGGCGTTCGGCGCGGATGTTGACAACGGCCGTTATCCCCTGCGCCAGCAAAAAGTCATAGTCACGCTGGTAAGCGGGCGCACCACCCAGCCAAAGCTGGGGCAAAATCTCATCAAACCAACGATGCCCCTGTATTTTCTCGTAAGTGAAACGAATAACGGGGGCGAGCTTGTCGAATAGATAGTGAAATGGATTCATGGGAGAAGGGTAGCAAAAATGTGGCAGGTGGCAAGTGAAGGGGGAACGACCGATGACAGACGACTACTGAGTCATTCGTCTACGGTTGTCTACATTCTGTTGGTATTGCTGCAATACGCCCTGACCACGTTTGCCCCACGCGCCGTTGACAAACGGCCGTTACACCCGTTTAATGCCGTTTGGAGGTACAACCCAATGTTACAAACGCTTTGGCGACACTTTTTTGGCATCGGGCTAATGTTATTAGTCATGGGTGGATTCTATCTGCTTTTACGGCCGTTTTCCCCCCAAGCTGTTGATAGTCCCATCTACGCCATCAAATTTATTGGCGAGCCATACAGCAAACGGTACCAAATTCAGGGCAACACGCTGGCCTGCCAGCCACCAGAAACGCCGCGCACGGTACGCTGTGGCACCATATTTGAAGGGCAACCGTTGGAGGTAGCGGTGTGGTTTCAAAATGAGGAACAGCGGTTTATCGAACGCTGCCAGGTCAGCTATGCGGGGGAAGCGATTGGCTGCCAACCAAGCTTTGACTATGAAAACCCAGCTTCCTCGGTGTTAATTCGGGATGATTTGGGCGTGTCGGATACCCGGTTTGCCGAACTGCGGCAGCCAAATTGGTGGCTCTATTGGGATGAGGGGCGGTGGCTAACGGCCGTTCGTCTGTTGGCACTGCCGGTGGCCTTGGCAACGGCCGTTTGGCACTATTGGCGCAGCCGCCACGTCCAACTCCGCGCCAACAGCATCGCCGAACTCATTTTTGATGCCCTCCTCAGCGGTCTACTCGCCTATTTTATCCTCCACATGGGCATGGCAATGACTTTTGGCTACACTTTAGGGAGAGTCATTCCTTGGCTGGCGGCGCCGGGTGCGGGGCTGGTTGCCGCTTGGCGCTGGTTTACCCTCAGTGGAAGACAGCCGGGAACGGCCGTTCGGCTGGCCGCCAGCATCGGCTATGGTCTCGTCATCTTTCTGGCACTCAACTTCCTGCTGGTCGGCGATTTGCTGTGGCTTGGCTTTGTGGATTAGTACCTTATCAGTGACATTCTCACTATGAAAACAGGCGTTTTTAACGCAAAGAACGCAGAGAACGCCAAGTAAAGAAACGGATCTTTTATCTTTGCGCCCTTTGCGTCCTTTGCGTTTCAATCTTTTTGGTTGCGGCTTGTCCGCGTTATGGATACCAGCAAGGAAGCATCATGAAAATTGCAATTTTTGGTTCGGGCGGTGTGGGCGGTTATTTTGGCGGGCGGCTGGCGCAAGCGGGCGAGGAGGTGGTCTTTATTGCCCGTGGGGCGCATTTGCAGGCGTTGCAGCGGGACGGGCTGCGGGTGGAAAGCATCAACGGCGATTTTGTGCTGCCAGCGGTGCAGGCCACCGACGACCCGGCCAGCGTGGGGACGGTGGACTTGGTGCTTTTGGGGGTGAAGGCGTGGCAGGTGGCAGAGGCAGCGGCGGCGATGCGGCCGCTGGTGGGGGAAAAAACGGCCGTTCTTCCCCTGCAAAACGGCATTGATGCCCCCGCCCAACTCGCCGCCGTGCTGGGTTCGGCCCCGGTGCTGGGCGGGCTGTGCGCCATCATGAGCTACGTGGTCGCCCCCGGCCACATTCGCCACGCCGGCATTGACCCGCTCATCCAGCTTGGCGAACTGGACAACACCCCCAGCGAACGCACCGCAGCCATTCGTGATCTGCTGGACAAACCAGGCATTACCGCGCTGCGGCCGGCCGACATTCAGGTGGCGATGTGGCAAAAGTTCCTCTTCATCGCTGCCCTCAGCGGCGTGGGGGCGGTGACGCGGGTGCCAATGGGCGTGTTTCGCACCGTGCCGCAGACGCGGGCGCTGCTGGAGGGGGTGCTGCAAGAGGGGCTGGCCGTCGGGCTGGCCCACGGGGTGGCCCTGCCGCCAGACACGGTGGCGCGGACGCTGGCGCGAATTGACGGGCTGCCGCCACAGGGCACAGCCTCGATGCAACGGGATGTGATGGAAAAACGGCCGTCGGAACTGGAAGCACAAACGGGCGCCATCGTCCGGCTGGGGCAGCAGCTCGGCATCCCCACCCCCGTCAACAGCTTCATCTACGCTAGCCTTTTGCCGCAGGAAACAGCTGCACGAGAAAACGATTCTGCCCAATAATCAAGGAAATTCTTTACATATTAGATTAAACGATAGCTTAAGGTAACTCTAGCTCTAATTCGGGGAAGACTTCTTTCACAAAAATCGTGAGTAATTTTTCATCATTGAAAGAAACGAGCTTGTTATGCGGAGATTCTTGTTCAGGAAAAGTTATATGATATTGATCTTCATCTCTATCTACAAAAGTGCCGATTCTCTCAAAAAGCTCAACTGGAGTGCCACTTCGATTATATAAATCCCTAACTTTGACAAACCCATTTGGCTTATTTTGATTATCACGTATGGTAGGTATCTTGTATCGGGCTTTAAATTTTTGAGTAGACCATTTATAAATTGTCTGAATGGTTATTGGTTTTTGGCTATCAGCAGAAAACACTAACTCCTCATTTGTATACCCAGGCTGATGCCACAGCTCTATATACATTCCGTTTTGTACCAATGCATCTATCAAAGGTTTAAAGTCCAAGTCGTTTGCGAATAGAGTAGCCTGATGCATGTTTCGCATAAAGGTATGAGTAAGCATATCAACTGCAATCATCACATCAACCTGCTTTTGCTCTATTACTCTTCTTCTACGCCTTGTCACACCTTCATATACATGATATCCATCTAAAAGCCGAATTTGATTAAACAGATGGCGTTGCGGATCTATACGACTTTCGTAGTCTTCGTTTGATTCATCAGCTTGTTGAGGTTTTAAACAATCATAATAAAAAACTTTTGTAAACCGACCTTTAAGCTTATAGTAGTCAAGCTCAATTGGGTTATCATTAAAATAAGTCTTTGACGCATTTTCTAAAATTGCCCTTAAACACCCTGCATCAATAAAAAGATACTTGATTTCTTGAGGGCCTGTATATGGAGCAGAATTCGAACTAGGCATTTATTACTCTAACCTCTAAGTTCACGTCTCAAAAACAACTCTAAGCTAAAATAAAAACAGGGAAAACAATCGTTTCTCCCCCTTCTCACCCCTCTCCCGGCACCCGATCCACCTCTGGCGAGCGGGGCGGGCCGGCCAGCTCCGTGTCGCCCGTGTTATATTTGCCACGCAGTTCATCAAGCTGGGTGCGCTCCCACAGCGGCACGCCGTCGCTGTAGCCAGCGCGGCCAATCATGTGGGCGGAAACGGGGGCGGTGAGGAACATGAAGAAGATGATGGCCAAAGCGCGGCTGGTGACGGTAAGTTCGCCAAAATGAACGGCCGTTCCCAGCAAAATAAACCCCAGCCCCAATGTCGAAGCCTTCGTCGAAGCCGACATCCGCAAATACATATCCGGCATCCGCACCAAGCCAATGCCAGCCAACACGATGAAGAAAACGCCGGCAAAAATGAGCATAATACTGATTACTTGCATGGGTTACCGCCTTAAATCAATATAGTAAGCAAAGGCAATGGTGCCTAAAAAGGAGATGAGAGCCAGCACTGTGGCCACATCAAGCCATACATCTTGTTCGGTGATGACGGCATAAACGGCCGTTATCCCAATCCCCACCGTCGTCAAAATATCCAGCGCCACCACCCTGTCCGGCAGCGTCGGCCCCCGCCACACCCGCACAAACGACAACCCAATCGTTACCGTCAGCAGCGTCAACGCCACCATCAGCCATGTTACCAATTCCATGCGTCCCACACCTCCAAAATGCGCCGTTCAAACCCCTGCTTGATCTCATCCCGAAAGGCTTCAATGTCGTCTACATTAAACACATGGACATAAATACAGCTTTGATCCCCCGCCACATCCAGCGTCAGCGTCCCCGGCGTCAGCGTAATCATATTGCCCAGCAGCGTAATCTGGGCATCGGTGGTGATGGTCAGCGGCACCGCCACCACCGCCGGGCGCATCGTCAGACGGGGCGTTAACACCCATCGCGCCACCCGCAGCGTCGAAAGCACCAGCTCCTTGAGGAAAAAGGCGATAAATTTCACCAGCAGCCACACTCGCTGCACATACCCCGTTTGCCGCCCCGTCGTCACCTCGGTCAGCACCAGCACCAGATAGGCCAGCACCAGCCCGGTGACAAAGTTGCCCGGCGTAAATTCCCCTGTCAGCGCCACCCACGCCAGTGCCATAAAAACATTGAGTAGAACCATGTGTTAATTGAGAATTGGGAATTAAGAATGGAGAATTGGGAACGAAGCTTCATTCTCAATTCTCAATTCCCCATTCACTATCTTTGCAGCACCACGTTGAGATACTGCGTTGGGTCAAGCAGTTGGTTTGCGGCTTGCTGCGCCACGTCAAAGAAGAACCCGGCGTTTAGGCCAATGATAATGGTGCAGGTGGCGAGGATGATGATGGGCAGGAGGCGAAAAAAACGGCCGTTTTCCCCCCCATCACCATTCTCCAACACCACCACACCCTCTGGTGCCTTCTGCCAAAACACAAACTGCCAAATCTTCATCATCGAATACAGCGTCAGCACGCTCACAAACAGCGCCGCCCCCACAATCACATAATCACCCGTTTCCAAACCCGCCCGCACCAGCACAAACTTCGCCCAAAAGCCCGACAGCGGCGGAATCCCCGCCAGCGACAGCGCCGGAATCAAAAACAGCACCCCCAACCCCGGATTCGTCTTATACAACCCTCCCAACTTCTTCAAATCATACGAACCCTGCATCCAATTCACCACCCCGCTGATCAAAAACAGATTCGTCTTCACAATAATATGGTGGATGATATAAAAAATAGACCCCGCCAACGCCAGCGGCGAAAAAATCGCCAACCCCATCATCATATACCCAATTTGGCTAATGATGTGGAACGACAAAATCCGACGGAACTCACCCCGCGTGGCCGCCCCAAACACCCCCACCACCATCGTCAATCCTGCCGCCGCCATCAAAATCAGCGAATGGGTATAGGCCACCTCCTGCACAAACAGCAGCGTAAACACCCGAATCAGCGCATACACCCCCACCTTAGTCAGCATCCCCGCAAAAATGGCCGAAATCGCCGCTGGCGGTGTATGGTAGGCGGCTGGCAACCAGCCATAGAGTGGAAACAGCCCCGCCTTGATACCAAACGCTATCAAAAACATCATCCCCAGCGTGGTGGCAAAGCCGCCTGGCACCTGCGCCAACGCCCCACGCAAATCGGCCATGTTGAGCGTCCCCGTGACCCCATAGGTCAACCCCGCCGCCGCCAAAAAAATGGCCGAGGAAATCAGGTTGATGGTCACATACTTAAACGACCCTTCCAACTGCCCCCGGTCGCCGCCTAGCCCAATCAGCACAAAGGACGAGATGAGCATGACCTCAAACCAGACGTAGAGGTTGAAGATGTCGCCGGTGAGAAAGGAGCCGTAAATCCCCATTAGCAGCGTGTGGTAAAGCGGGTGATAGCCCAACGCCTCGCGCTGCGGCGTAATGTCGGCCAGGGCATAAATTGCCACTGTCAGCCCCATGAGTGCCGTAATGACGACCATGATGGCGCTAAATAAATCGGCAACGATGGTGATGCCAAAGGGTGCCGGCCAGTTACTGGCCTGTACTGCCTGTGGCCCCTGCCCATAAACCACCGCAAAAATTTGCGCTGCCACCCCCAAATTGAGCGTTGTGGCAACCATCGTCACCGCCCGCTGCCAACGCCGACGGTTCCAGGCCAAAATATTGATGATGGCCGCCAGTAGCGACAGCAAAATGGGCAGCAGAATCAATAGCTTATTGGGTATCATCATCATTTATCGCTCGGTGTTTCTCAGTTCGTCAATGTCGTCGGTGCTAACCTGCTGGTAAACACTGCGTACCAGGACAATGGCAAAGGCAATGGCCCCCAGCCCAATGACGATGGCCGTCAAGATAAGTGCCTGTGGCAGGGGGTCGGCAAAGGGGGGAATGGGGGCTTTGGCACCTTCGGGAATGAGCGGCGGCCGGCCGCGCACCAGCGGCCCCATGTTGAAAATGAGCAAGTTAGACGCATGACCCAGCAGCGCCAGCCCAATGATGAGCTTGACAATGCTGCGACTCAGCATCATGTAGATGGCGGCGGCGTAAAGAACGCCGATGATAATTGCGAGTAATATTTCCATTGTGATTGGAGATTGGAGATTGGAGATTGATGAAGGTTCACAATCTCCAATCTCCAATCTCTAATCTCCTCCTATCCTTCCTCTGCCAAGGTAAAAATGATCATGGAGGTGACGCCAACGACACCGAGGAAGACCCCGGTATCAAAGAGCAAGGGGGTGCTGAGTTTACCAATGGCCGGCCGAACGGCCGTTCCCCACAGTGCCGTCAAAAAAGGCAAATCACCCACCAGCGGGGCCAAAAAGCCACTGATAATGACACACAGCAACCCAATGCCAATCAGCGTGCGCGGATGCAGCCGCAACAGCTTTCGCGCCGCCCCCATGCCGTGGGCAATGCCATAGAGCGAAAAGGCAGTGGCGACAATCAGCCCACCAATAAACCCGCCGCCGGGGGCGTTGTGGCCACGCACAAAGATGTAAAAGGCAAAGAGCAGCATCAGCGGCAGCAAAATGCGGGTGGCGGTAACTAAAATGGTGGATCGAGCCATGTTATTTTGTCCTGAAAATGGAGATTAGGAGACTAAGAGACTAGGAGATTAGCTTAGTTTCGCAGTCTCCCAGTCTCTCAATCTCCTAATCTCCATCTACTTGTAGTACCGATCAACTTCCTACTCCCCAACGGCCGTTTCTGCCTGCTGTTTTCTCGTATGAATCAGGGCATACACCCCCACCGCCGCCACCGACAGCACCGTAATCTCCACCATCGTATCCAGCCCGCGAAAATCCACCAGAATAACGTTGACAATGTTGTGACCCTTGGCAAGCACATAGCTGTTGTGGCTGTAAAAGTCGGTGACATGGGTGCTGGCGGGAATGGCGTTGGCAGCCAGCACCAGCCCTGTCATCATCCCCCCCACCAGCAGCGACACCACCACATTGCGCAGCCGCGTTGGCGCACTGTCCCTGGTTTCAAAGGTGGGGAGCTTATAAAGCACCAGCACAAAAAGGATAACGGTCAGGGTTTCAACCGAAAATTGGGTCATGGCAAGGTCAGGTGCGCCGTAGAGGATGAAGATGAGTGCCATGCTGTAGCCAATGACGCCCAGCCCGGCCACGGCCGCCAGGCGAGAATCGGCTCGCACGACCATCCAGGCGGCACCGAGGATGACGAGGGTGAGCAAAATTTCATTGGGGCCGGGGATGAGATCCTGAGAGGGAAAAACGGCCGTTTCTCCCCGCAGCAACGTTCCTCCCACCAGCACAACGGCCGTTCCCATAATCCACAGCAAATAATGACGCAAAAAGCCATCCTGCACCCGCAGCGTCACCCGGTCAGCCAGCGCAAGCAGCCCGTCAAAGCCGCGATCATAAAGCGACTCCGGCCCCAAACGGGGAGCCAGGGCGGCATCAACGGCCGTTGCCCCACGCCGCCACCGTTCATGTAGCCACCACACCCCCGCCCCGGCGGCAATCGTGACCCCACTAAGCAGCAGCATGGGGGTTAGCCCGTGCCATAGCCCCAGCTTGAGTTCGAGATCGTGACCATAAACGGCCGTTGCTGCCGGTTGCAACAGCCATTTGCTCACCACCGTCGAGGTGGAAAACAACCCAAACCCTAGCGACAGCAGACCCAGCAGCAACGGCCCCAGCCACAAGCTTATGCCCGACGCATGGTGCGGCCGCGCCGTTTGCTCATCAGGCTGCCCCAAAAACGGCTTAATCACAATGATGCCGCTGGCCGCCACCAGAAAAATATTGGTCAATAAGGCCGTGGCCGTCAGCCCCCAACGCCACGGCGCAATCTCTGGCTCCAGCGTCGCCTCATAAATTAGCTCCTTGCCAATGAACCCCAGCAGCGGCGGAATACCCGCCATTGAAAGCGCAGCCAGGGTGATGCCAACAAAGATAAACGGCATTTGCCGCGCCAGCCCGGCCAGCCGCCGCACGTCGCGGGTACCGGTTTCGTGGTCAATGGCTCCTGCCGCCATAAACAGCCCCCCTTTGTAAAGGGAGTGGACGAGCAGAAAGAGCATGGCGGCTTCCAGGGCAATTTTGCTGCCAATGCCCAGCAGCAGCACCAGCACCCCCAGGGCACTGACGGTGGAGTAGGCCATGATACGCTTGAGATCGGTTTGCCACCAGGAGAGATAGCCGCCAAGAACGGCCGTTATTCCCCCCACCACCACCAGCCCGTAAAACCATTCCCCCGTGCCGCCCAGCACCGGGTGCAGCCGCGCCAGCAAATAGACCCCCGCCTTCACCATCGTCGCCGAGTGCAAATAAGCACTGACGGGGGTGGGGGCGGCCATGGCGTTGGGCAGCCAGAAGTGAAAGGGGAACTGTGCCGACTTGGTGAAGGCTCCCAGCAGGATGAGAATGAGGGCGGGCAGGTAGAGGGGGGAAGTGATAACGGCCGTTTGTTCATGCAGCAACGCCGAAAGCTGCCAGCTTCCCCCCGCCTCTGCCAGCAAAACCAGCCCCGCCAGCAGCAGCAGCCCCCCACTGCCCGTCACCAGCAGCGCCTGCTGCGCCGACCGCCGCGACTGTTCACTCTCATGGTTAAACCCAATCAACAAAAAAGAACTAATAGACGTTAGCTCCCAAAAAACAAACAGCAGCAGCAGGTTATCGGCCAGCACCACGCCCAGCATGGCGGCCATAAAAATGAGGATGATCACATAAAAGCGACCAATGCGCCGGTCGCCCTGCAAATAGCCGCCAGCATAAATAAAAATGAATATACCAACGCCGCTAATAATCAATGCCATCAGCAGCGACAGCCCATCCACAAAGAAATTGAGATTAACGCCTAGCTGTGGCACCCAGGGTGTGTTGACCAACACGGGCTGCCCGCCTGCCACAACAGGCAAGAACTGAGCCATATAACCGGCAATTGCCAGGGGAATTAGTGCGGCCACCCACCCAATCTGTTTACCGAATAAGCGGCTTGCCCAGGGCATCACGATTGCCAAAGCAAAGCCGGAAAGAACAACGGCCGTTAAGCCGGAAGTAACATCCATCACACCTTCTCTTCTTCAAAACTTAACATGCAGTCTCCCCATCTAAATACAACCCTATTATGCCTTAATTTGACCCCAGGCACAAAAACCGCACCTTTTTTTCTGTTTACAGGCAAATGGAGGCGGGTTAGAATCGGGAGCAAGATAGCGACAAACGGCCGTTCGCATCAATTATTGTCCATCCGTGTTCGTCCGTGTTCGTCCGCATCCCATTTTGTCGTAGGACAAGTTGACAAACTTATCTTACATGCTCAGAGGAGAAAACGTGTGAAGATTGCAATTTTAGGTGGAACAGGAAATGAAGGATTTGGCCTCGGCTTCCGCTGGGCGGCGGCAGGGCATGAGATAATCATTGGCTCGCGCAGTGCCGACAAGGGTGCGGCAGCGGCCGAAGATATGCAGGGTCGCCTGCCCAACGCCAGCATCAGCGGCACCGACAACGCCACGGCGGCGCAGCAAGCCGATGTCGTTGTCCTTTCTGTTCCTTACAGCGCCCAGCACGGCACGCTCGCAAGCGTTAAAGACGTGATGGATGGCAAACTGCTGATTACCGTTGTGGCCCCCACCGGGGAAAAGAAAAACCGCGTTTCCCTGCTGCCCAGCGGCAAAGCTGCCGCCGAGGAAGCCCAGGAACAACTTGGCGAAGCGGCCCGCGTGGTGGCGGCATTCCAAAACATTGGCGCCCACCACCTGCTTGACCTTGACCACCAGATGGATTGCGATGTGCTGGTGTGCGGCGAGAAGGGAGACGATAAAAAGGTGGCACTTGAGCTGTGCGAAGCGGCCGGAATGCGCGGCGTAAATGCTGGAGCCTTAGCCAACGCCGTTGTTGTGGAAGGCATGACCTCGGTGCTAATTGCCATCAACATTTTGAGCAAGTCGAAAAGCGCAGGGATTCGCATTACGGGTATTTAATGGGGGTTGGAGAGTGGAGATTGGAAATTAGGTGAATCTCCAATCTCCAATCTCCAATCTCAATGCTTCTATTTATGAGCCAACAGCTAACTTTAACGGCCGTTTCCCACATCCCCCACATCCAGCCCGGCGACCACCTTGCCACCCTGCTCATTGACGCCCTGCTGCGGCAAGAAATCGTGCTGCAAGACGGCGACGTGCTGGTCATTGCCCAAAAAATTGTTTCCAAAGCCGAAGGACGGCTCTTCGACCTGGCTGAAGTCGTCGTCAGCCCACGCGCCCAGGAGCTAGCCGAACAGGTGGGCAAGGATCCGCGTGTGGTGGAGCTGATTTTGCAGGAAAGCGACGAAGTTTCCCGCTTCCGCCCCGGCGTACTCATCGTCCGCCACCGGCTGGGCTTCACCAGCGCCAACGCCGGTATTGACCGCTCCAACGTAGCGCAAACGGCCGGAAAAGAGTATGTCCTGCTCCTGCCCGTTGACCCCGACCAATCGGCCGCGCAGCTTCGCCAGGCCATCGCTGCCCGGCTGGGGGTCAACGTCGGCATCATCATCAGCGACAGCCACGGACGGCCGTTTCGCATGGGTACCGTCGGCGTAGCCATTGGCGTGGCCGGGGTTCCCGCCCTGTGGGACCGGCGCGGCGAGGCCGATCTCTACGGCTACATTCTGGAACATACCGACGTGGGCGTGGCCGACGAAATTGCCGCCGCCGCTGGGCTGCTCATGGGCCAGGCTGCCGAAGCCACCCCCGTCATCCTTGTGCGCGGTCTGCAATTTCACGCTCCGGCCGGCCGCGCCACCGACCTGGTACGCCCCAAAGAAAAAGATTTGTATCGGTAAATCGTTGAACAATCGCTCCCCTTAACGTATAATAAGGTCATTATTTTGCCATTTTGCAGTTTGCCTACAAGTGGTCACTGTTAAAAAGAAATCTTACGAAACGGCCGTTTTTGCCTACCAAATTTGCCTACCGTTTGCCTACATCTGGTCAGTCATAATCATTTCTAGCCCTTTAACAATTAGCTACACGCAGACCACCCGTTTTTGTTTCCCACTTTGCCGCCAAAAATAGGCAAAAAAGGCAAAACTCCTCCCACTTTGCCGCCTCGGTAGGCAAGCAAGGGTTTAGAAATGACTCCCGATTAGTAGGGGGTTGAAACCTTTCAACCCGAATAGGAACAAAGTTCCTATGCCTAAGGTTTAGAAATGACTCCCGATTAGTAGGGGGTTGAAACAGTTCAGAAACTACTACACTTTGTAATGTTGATAATGTTTAGAAATGACTCCCGATTAGTAGGGGGTTGAAACTAAGTAGCTGCCATGGGTCTGAAACGTGTGTGTGAACAGTTTAGAAATGACTCCCGATTAGTAGGGGGTTGAAACAAATCTGGTGAGGAATATGATCGTCATAGACTGTTGTTTAGAAATGACTCCCGATTAGTAGGGGGTTGAAACAAAAACCCACCTTACCCCTCGGGAGGCGGTGGAATTTGTTTAGAAATGACTCCCGATTAGTAGGGGGTTGAAACTCTGGGTCACCGTCATGACAGTGACATGTGCATTCACGTTTAGAAATGACTCCCGATTAGTAGGGGGTTGAAACTAATACGTGTCGGCTATCGTTCATTGTTCCCCATGTTTAGAAATGACTCCCGATTAGTAGGGGGTTGAAACAATGATGGGGCGATCTTGACTGTTATCATATTGCGTTGTGTTTAGAAATGACTCCCGATTAGTAGGGGGTTGAAACCAGCGTGGTTCATTCCCGCGCGAGTCAAGGCTTCTACCGTTTAGAAATGACTCCCGATTAGTAGGGGGTTGAAACCTGCCAAGGGTTTTTAGGTTGGTCTGACGGGTTTTCTATGTTTAGAAATGACTCCCGATTAGTAGGGGGTTGAAACGTGAGACCAGGGCATGTGCCTGGGTTTACCAGCTCAGAGTTTAGAAATGACTCCCGATTAGTAGGGGGTTGAAACTCGGCGCACCTACCTCCAAAAGCCTGAAGTACTTAGGGTTTAGAAATGACTCCCGATTAGTAGGGGGTTGAAACTAATTTGGATAATGGCTTCCGGAAACGAATTGCTAAGTTTAGAAATGACTCCCGATTAGTAGGGGGTTGAAACACCCACAGATTGACGCTGCAATCACCTGATACATATTTGTTTGTTTAGAAATGACTCCCGATTAGTAGGGGGTTGAAACTTGAAGGCCATGCTTCCACCACTAAATCCGACGAGTTTAGAAATGACTCCCGATTAGTAGGGGGTTGAAACAAAAATTAGGTTTGGGAAGTCTGCGCTCCAAATCCGTTTAGAAATGACTCCCGATTAGTAGGGGGTTGAAACGCATACTCGTTTCCGAGCCGGAATCCTTGGATAATGCGTTTAGAAATGACTCCCGATTAGTAGGGGGTTGAAACGAAAATTCGCCCCAGGGTCCTGTTGGTTATACCAGTCCGGGTTTAGAAATGACTCCCGATTAGTAGGGGGTTGAAACCGACAACTTCTATCCGTTGTTTGTCGGAGTCGAAAGTTTAGAAATGACTCCCGATTAGTAGGGGGTTGAAACAAGTTTGTTAGGTGCGGGTAGTTTGTACCAACTGCCAGTTTAGAAATGACTCCCGATTAGTAGGGGGTTGAAACAAGTTCACGTCAACAGGTGCTACACCGTCTTTTTGTTTAGAAATGACTCCCGATTAGTAGGGGGTTGAAACGAATAGGTGGCCCGGGTCAGCTTGGAAAGTTACACTGTGTTTAGAAATGACTCCCGATTAGTAGGGGGTTGAAACAAACATCAAGGGGTGCGGCGTACGTGCCGCCCATAGGGCAGTTTAGAAATGACTCCCGATTAGTAGGGGGTTGAAACCAATTGTCTTATATTTCCCTTCTTGCCAAAGCAAGGGCAGTTTAGAAATGACTCCCGATTAGTAGGGGGTTGAAACTTATCCCGATCAGAGATAAAGTTTTTCTGCTCATGTTTAGAAATGACTCCCGATTAGTAGGGGGTTGAAACAAGTTGGAAGTAATGTCGAGAATAACTACAAACCACGTTTAGAAATGACTCCCGATTAGTAGGGGGTTGAAACCCTGCGGATATGTCCCCTCGGGGTTCCGGGGTAAGTACGCCAAGTTTAGAAATGACTCCCGATTAGTAGGGGGTTGAAACCAATTGTGTGAGTCGTATCGTCGTCTGTTCTGAGGTTTAGAAATGACTCCCGATTAGTAGGGGGTTGAAACTGTTGATCGCGTTTCTGGAAAAAGAGGCATGCCCACCCGGTTTAGAAATGACTCCCGATTAGTAGGGGGTTGAAACTTTATGCTCCCTTGGGGGGAGCTAATAACCTCCTTCTCCCGTTTAGAAATGACTCCCGATTAGTAGGGGGTTGAAACGACAGGGGGGCGGGAGTGTCGGCGTTGGCGATGGGCGTTTAGAAATGACTCCCGATTAGTAGGGGGTTGAAACGAAAGACTGACCCACAGTATTCAAAGTTTCAACACGGTTTAGAAATGACTCCCGATTAGTAGGGGGTTGAAACCATTGGGCCGGGTGCGAACCCGTCCCTCTGAGTACCAGTTTAGAAATGACTCCCGATTAGTAGGGGGTTGAAACAATAGAGATGAGCGCCGCTAACCACTTGCTGTGGGTTTAGAAATGACTCCCGATTAGTAGGGGGTTGAAACATGGGCCGGGCATCGCTCCAGTGGGCGCTCACTCCGAGTTTAGAAATGACTCCCGATTAGTAGGGGGTTGAAACTTAGGTTGGTTGCCATTATACTCAGTGCCATCACCCCGTTTAGAAATGACTCCCGATTAGTAGGGGGTTGAAACGTTACCTCTGAGCCATCGTTGAGAACGATATAGGCTTTTGCGTTTAGAAATGACTCCCGATTAGTAGGGGGTTGAAACTTACTTCTACGTTGACTGTTTTGCTCGTGGTTCCATGTTTAGAAATGACTCCCGATTAGTAGGGGGTTGAAACCTATCGGTGAACAGATCGTTTTCACCTGCTTTTGGAGTTTAGAAATGACTCCCGATTAGTAGGGGGTTGAAACCGAATCTCTCGAAAGAAGTCCTTGCAGGTAATAAAGTGTTTAGAAATGACTCCCGATTAGTAGGGGGTTGAAACGAAGAACCTGACAATCACTGGTAAATACACGGTAGAGTTTAGAAATGACTCCCGATTAGTAGGGGGTTGAAACGCGCCTGCGGCGCGTTTCAACCCCTTTTTTGCTTTAAGGCCAGTAGATCAATAAACAAGAAGCGTGAAACAGGTTAAGCAATTGTCTGTTTGGGGTATAATGGGGGAAAATGCGAAAACAAATCAAACAATTGGAACATCAATGAGACGATGCCCCCAAGTGTACCGGTGCTTTTTTGTACTGGTTGTTCTGCTGTTTACTGGCTGCCAGCCGCAAATGCTGGCCGTCATTCCCACCGTCGCTTCGGTAGCCGAGGCGGCACAAACGGCCGTTTCTTCCGCCCTGCCCCCCACCTTCACCCCCGCTGCCGCCACCCCCCTGCCCACGCTCGACACCGGCCAAGTGAACGCCACGCCCACGGCCAAAGCCAAACCGGGGGAGATTCCCACCCAAACGGCCGTTCCCCCCACCGCCACCCTCCGCCCCACTGCCACCACCACCCCACCCCCCACCACCGGCCCCACCCTCATCATCAAACCATTTGACCGCTACCCCCTCAGCGAAATCATGCCCTACCAAGCATTCCCAACGCCCACAGGCAACAACGGCTGGGGCATCCACTGGATTCCCACCATCAAGCAGGAGCCAGGAGTAGTAGACCAGTTTGTGGCCGAAGTCGTCCACATGAACATCAAATGGGTCGTCTTTCTCAACGACGGCGTGCGCGTGGGCGACAATGATTACCTCGTTGACCAGCTTGTCGCCCACGGCATCATGCCCGTCATGCGCCTCTTCCAGCCCACCCTGCAACCCTACGACGGCGACATCGGCGGGCTGGTGCGCCATTACCGCGCCAGAGGGGTTTACTATTACCAGATTTACAACGAACCCAACACCAACGTTGAAAACACCCAAAGCTTTGCCAACCCCAACCTCTATGCCGCTGAATGGGCGCGGGTGGCGCGGGAAGTGGTTGCCAACGGCGGCCTGCCCGGAATCGGTGCGCTTAGCCCCGGCGGCGAGTATAATCACTACGATTTTCTGGATCGGACGCTGCGGGCGTTGGAATTTAATGGCGACGACGACCTGCTCAACCATGCGTGGCTATCGGTGCATAATTACCACGGTTTACGGCCGTTTGACGACCCCGACGGCTTTCTGCTTTTCCGCCAATACGACAGCATTGTGCAAAGCCATCTCGGCCGTTCCCTTCCCATCATCGGCACCGAAGCCGGTTCCTACAACCCCGACAACCGGGCGCAGGAAACGGAACTCATCCGCTATCAATATGGCTACATGGCAACAGCCGAACCGTACTTTCTCGCCTTCAGCTACTGGCTGCTGGCAAACCGCGCCGGCGGCGGCTTTGATGACAGTTGGGAATGGCAAGCCCTCTTCCAACCCGGCTTCACCCACCCCGCCGTAACAGAGTTTTTTTATCATGGAGGTTAGTACCTTACAGCAAAAATTTTAGACAGGATTAACAAGATTAACAGGATTAAGCTCAAAAATCCTGTAAATCCTGTTAATCCTGTCAAAAACTTCTTTGGTTCTGGATCCTTCCGTTCACCCTATGTCCACCACCCTTAGCCGCACCCAACTCACCAGCTTTCTGGCCTGCCAGCGACAGTTCCACCTGCGCTTTCAGCAGCGGCTGCCGTGGCCGCAGCAGCCACTGGAAGAAAAGGTGGAGGCCAACTTGTCGCTGGGGCAGACATTCCACCAACTGCTGGAGCGCCACTTTCTGGGGCTGGAGGTGGACGCGGAGGCGATGGCGCACCCACGTTTGCGAAGCTGGTGGCTGGCGTTCCGCCAATTTGCGCCATCATTGCCCAACGGCCGTTTTCTCCCCGAACTCACCCTCACCACCCCCCTGCTCCACACCAGCAAGGGCAGCTATTTGCTAAACGGCCGTTTCGACCTCCTCATCGTTGGCACAGACAGCCAGGCCACCCCCTTCGCCCACCTGTTCGACTGGAAAACCGGCCGTCCCCGCCCCGAAAGCAGCCTGCGCCAAGATTGGCAAACCCGGCTCTACCTCGCCATGCTCGCTGAAAGCAGCCGCGCCATCCTTAACGCCCCCGCCCCGCTGCCCCCCGACCAAATCGCCATCACCTATTGGTACGTCAGCGAACCCGACACGCCGCGCACCTTGCCCTACAGTGCCGCCCAGCACGCGCAAAACTGGGCCGACCTGCAAGCCATTGCCACCCAAATTGACGCGACCAGCGACTGGCCGCTGACCGATGACCTGGCGCTGTGCCAGCAATGCCCTTACCAGGCGTTTTGTGGGCGACAAACGGCCGTTTTCCCGCCGCCCGAACCCCCCGAAGAAGACGACTACTTCCCCGACTGGCTGCCGCTGGAACCCATTGCGCCATGATGACAAATTTCACAGAGTTTCGCAGAGGAGACACAGAGAACCACAGAGAAATTGAGAAAACTCGGTGGTTCTCTGTGTAACGCTCCCCCCACCCATGCACCCCTCCGACCTCCACTTCCTCCTCTCCCCCGCCGGGCAAACGTGGCTTCGGCAAATTGACGCGCCAATCACTCCGCACAACCATTTGCAGCTTGCCCAGCAGCTACGCCAACAGTTGCCCCCCAGCCACGCCCACGCCGTGCTGGAAACGGTGCTGCTGCGGCAAAAAGCGGCCGTTAAGTTCAGCCGCGCCGACCAAATGTACTTTCTACGCGAAGCATTGGAGCAAGCATCGGGGGAAGAGATTGCCGCCTACCGCGCCCGCCGCTTTGCCCGGCTTGCCCCGCGCACCATCGCCGACCTCGGCTGCGGCATTGGCGGCGATGCGCTGGCGTTGGCCCAAATTGCCCCGGTCATTGGCGTGGAGCAGGACGAGGTGCGGCTGGCGATGGCGCGGCAGAATGTGGCGGTTTACGACGGCCAGCTCCAGCCATTGTGTGCCAACTTGATGACGCTGCCGCCGCTGGCGGCCGATGCCCTGTTTTTTGACCCGGCACGGCGGGATGAAACGGGGCGACGCATTTACTCGGTCCATGACTACAGCCCGCCGCTGAGTTTGGTGGATGTGTGGCGGCAGAAGGTGGGGGAAACGGCCGTTAAAATCAGCCCCGGTGTCCATTACGACGAGCTGCCGGCCGACGCGGAAGTGGAATTTATCTCGGTCAATGGGGAATTAAAAGAGGGGGTGCTGTGGTTTGGCGGGCTGCGAACGGCCGTTCAGCGCCGCGCCACCCTGCTCCCCGGCAACCACACGCTCACCAGCAGCCCCACCCCGCTCGACATCGCCATCACGCCGCCGCAGGGGGTGCTGTATGAACCCGACCCGGCCGTCATTCGCGCCCACCTGGTGCAAGAGCTGGCGGCGCGGTTGGGAGCCACCATGATTGATGCGGAGATTGCTTATTTAACGGCCGTTTCCCCCCAGCCCACCCCCTTCGCCCGCTGCTACACCATCGAAGCCACCTTCCCCTTCCAGCTCAAACAGCTTCGCCACTACCTGCGGCAGCACCAAATTGGCAACGTCACCATCAAAAAGCGCGGCTCACCCCTGGAACCAGACACACTAAAAAAACAGCTTCGACTGCGCGGCCCCCACCACCGCACCCTCATCCTCACCCAGGCACAAGGCCAACCAACCGTGCTGATTACCCAGCTTCTTCAAGAAAGTAATCAGTGATCGGTTATCGGTTATCAGTGAAGAACATGCCTTCTCCGCGTTCGTCCGCGTTCGTCTGCGTCCCATCCGCTTTTTCCGCCAGCCCATTCTGCAAATATTCCCGCAGCATCTCCCGCAGCTTGCGAATATCCAGAGGCTTGGGCAAATAATCATCACACCCAGCCGCAATACACCGCTCCCGGTCGCCAATCAACACATTGGCCGTTGTCGCCAGCAGCGGAATCAGTGCCAACCGTTCATCCGCCTTAATCAGCTTCGCCAAATCCAGCCCATTAATACCCGGAATATTAATGTCTAGCAAAATAACATCGGGCTGTACTTGTTCATCCTGAAGCATCCGGAGGGCAATATTACCATCCTCTGCCTGCAACAACTCATGCCCTTCCGCCCCAACAATCCGCGAAACCAGCAGCATGTTTGTTTTATTATCTTCAATGCACAAAATCTTTTTACGTCCCATACAACAACCTTTTTACCTTCAGCGTGAATTTCTTGGCCTATTCTAACAAGTTCACACCGAATTTGTAACCATTACCCTTCCTTATCTACGGCTTTTTTACATCTTGCCGCTGCAACGGAATGGTAAAGTAAAATTGACTGCCTTCACTCAAACGGCTTTCCAGCCAAATGCGGCCACCATGCAATTCAACCAAATTCTTGCTAATCGGCATCCCTAAGCCGGTGCCACCAGCCTCCCGGTTTAGCTTGCCATCCACCTGCCGGAACTGCTCAAACACAATATCCATATCTTCGGGGCGAATGCCAATACCGGTATCGGCCACTTCCACCAGCAAATTGCCGTTCTGTTTTTCAATAGTTAACGTCACCTGACCCTGCTTGGTAAATTTGATACCGTTGCCCACAATATTCCACAAAATCTGCCGCAAGCGCGTCCGGTCAGCCTCCACCACAATGTCGTCATTGTGGATAAACAGATTGAGCCGCAGCCCTTTCTCCTTGGCTAACGGTGTCGCCGTTGAGATAATGTCGTGAGCCATCTGGTACATGTCAATACGCTCATAGCGTAGCTCCATCTTACCCGCTTCAATCTTGGACATATCCAAAATGTCGTCAATCAGCGTCCGCAAATGCTCGCCGCTGTCCCGAATGAGCTTGACATCTTCCTGCATAAACTCATTGAGTTCACCATCCACCCCTTCCAGCAGCACATCGGCAAAACCGATGATGGAGTTGAGAGGGGTTCGCAGTTCATGGCTCATACTGGCTAAAAATTCTGTTTTCAGACGGTCAACCTCGCGCAGGCGCTCGGTAGCTTGCACCTGCTCGTCGTACAAATAGGCATTTTGCAATGCCACTGCCACCTGCGAAGCCAGCGTGCGGTTAATTAAGACGTCTTCATCGGTAAAGCGGTGCGGCTGGTCTGACTGCACATCCAGTACGCCCAGCAGCTTGGTGCCAACAATCATTGGCACAGCCAGTTCAGAGCGTGTGTCTGGCAGCAGGGGTTCAAGCAGAAAATCTTTGTCTTCGGTCGCGTCGGCCACGATGACGGGTTCACGGGTGCGGGCGGCTTTGGAAATAATGGAGCGATCAGACACGCTTAGGCGGCTGTTTTCTTCGCGCATCAGCCGCCCAACGTCGTCGGCTCCAGCAACCAGCAGCAGTTCCTGTTCGTCTTCGCTCAACAAAAAAATGTGGACGTGGTATAAATCAAAGCTGACCTTGGTGAGGTCAACCACCGATTGCAGCAGGCTGTAGGATTCACGAATGGTTGCGGCCACGGTACTTACTTCGGACACGGTACGCAGCTCTTGTGCCAGCCGTTCCTGCACGGCCAGTGCGTTTTGGGTTTGCTCAAACAGCCGCGCCGACTCCAGAGCCTCGGCCACCTGCTCAGAAATGCCTTCGAGAAAAGCTTCTTCATCGGGGGAAAGGGGGTTGCCGGGGTCATGGTCAATGGTCAGCCGGCCGATAGCCGTACCGCGAATGGCGAGTGGTTTGTGAACCGATTGGGTGGGCAGGATAACCGCGTCATTCTGTAGCCCATTACCTGTCGTTGGCCGGATCTGGTTTTCAGCAGCGTCAAAGACAAACCCACGGGCACCGGTTTCGGATGGCTGCCAGCGTGCCCAGCCTTCTTGCACCCTTTGTCGCTGCAAAACGGCCGTTTCTCGCAGTTGCACCTCCATCTCCTGCCCCAGCCGCGCCGACTCAATGGCAACCGCAATTTGCCCACACAGCCCTTCCAGCAAAATCTTGTCGTTTTCATCCAGCGCCCCAGCCACGTCGCTCTGCACATCCAACACCCCCAGCACCTCATCACGCAGCTTGATTGGCACCGCCAACTCCCCCTTGGTGTGGGGTAGCACCGGGTTCGGCTGCCAATCGGGGTCATTGGTGACATCAGAACGCAGCATGGATTGGCCGCGAGCAACGGCCGTTCCCACCAGCCCCATGCCCACTGGCAGCGAATGCTGAAGTGCCAACATCCGTTTTCCAGCCTCACCATACCCCACCACCACGCTCACCATTTGACGATGCACGTCATAGCGGAACAATTGCGTATGGTAATAGCCAAACTGCTCATGCACCAGCGTTACCACCCGCTCATACAGCTTGCGCAAATCTGAAATACCGGCAATTTCCTGGGCAATCTGCGTCGTCAGCCGCACCTCCCGGCTACGCCGCCACAGCGACAAGCGTGCCTCTTCCTCCAGTGCCTTCTGCGTTGTCACATTCCGCACCGTCACCACCCGCATCGGCCGGCCTAAATAAGGAATCTCCCTTCCACAAACCTCCACCATCAATTCAGAGCCATCCTTACACCAAAACACAGTCTCATATGGCTCTGCTACCGCCTGCACAATATGTTGGGCAGCTAACTGCTTCCCCTCTGGGGGCACCGTATCTATGATGTCACGACCAACCAGTTCCACCACTTCATACCCCAGCATCTGCGCCATAGCCTGATTTAGCTCCACAATACGGCCGTTTTCATGAATAACAACCCCCTCCGTCGTCGCATTTGCCAAACTACGAAAACGCTCCTCACTCTCCCGCAACGCCTGCGCCGTCTTCACCCGCTGCGTTATATCCCGCGCCACCGACAAAATTTCCCCCGTTTCCAGCAGTCCCACGCTAATTTCTACCGGGTACACCGAGCCATCCCGCCGCCGATGCAGCCTCTCCACAATCATCGCCTTATCCAGCGACAAATTTTTCACCAAGTCAACAAAGGCTTCGTAGGTCAAATCCACATTAAAATCAAACACCGACAACCGCAGCATCTCTTTGTGTGAATATCCCAGGTTTAAGCACGCCCTTTCATTCACATCAACCACCTGCCCCGTCCGATCCAGCACAAAAATGCCATCGGCAGCCTGGTTAATCAGCCGCTGAAAACGCTGGGCACTGTTCCGCGCCTGCTCCTGCACGTGAACCTGTTCCGTCACATTACGAAAGCTCCACACACGCCCCACCACCCGCTTGCCCACCCGCTGCGGCTGCGAATAGCGGTCAAAGACGCGGCCATCCTTAAACCAAAGGCGGTCATAGCTTTCAGACTCAGGCTTGGCATACAGCTCACGCACCTTCTGCATAAAGGTGTCGGGGTTGCGTAGCTGCCCCACCACATAAGCCAGTACCTGATCATCTTCATAGCTTGCCAGCACCTCCTCAGGAATGCGCCACATTTTCTGGAACTTACGATTGTAGTTAACAATACGGCCGTTTTCATCCACCACCAAAATCCCGTCCGCCGTTGATTCCAACGTCGCCTGATGCAGCGACACGGTTCGCACTAACGCATCCTCCGTCTGTTTAAACAACGTAATATCATTCGAGGTTGCCACAATCTCCACTGGCGTTCCTGTCACCTCATCCACAATGACGCGGCTAATCGTTTCAAACCAGACAAAATGACCCAGCTTGTGGCGAATGCGATACACCACCCGCGCCACCCCAAACTGCCCCAGTGTCTCCTCGTGCGCCTGGCGAATTCGCACCAAATCATCGGCATGGAAAAAATCATATGCCGACCGCCCCACCAACTCTTCTGGCTCATAACCCAGCAGCGGCCGGCTGGTAGGCGAGGCAAAGAGATAGGTTCCGTCCAGGGCATGGCGCGAGATCAAGCTGCTTACATTTTCAATGATAAATTGATAAACGCTGTTGTCTTTCTCCATAGAGGATCAATCCTGCTGGCTATCTTCCAAATAAATCACGGTGCGGCGACCCAAAACACGCCCCACCTCTTCAACGGCCGTTTTCATCACCGTCTCCACATTCAGCGACCGCCGCACCCGCTCCGTCACCTCACGCAGCAGCCGCTCACGCTCCGCCCGCGCCTGCGCCGCCTCCAGCAACCGCTTATTCTCCAACACAATCGCAATCTGAGGCATCAACGAACGGCAAATCCGCTGCTCCCGCTCTGAATACACATGCGGCCGCTGCGCCGAAAGCACAATCACCCCCCGCCGTTCCCCCTGCACAATCAACGGCAAAATCACCAAACTCGCCACATTCCGCTCCACGCTAAATACACGCACCGATTCTGGAACACCAAAATCATCAACCACATTGGCAACAAAACGGCTGTCTGTCTGGCGTAAAAAGGCTACAAAACCATCTTCACCCTCTGCCAGCAGCGTCCCTACCGGCAAAGCCGGCCGGTCAGGATCCCCCGACCACGCCGCCAGCAACTGCGCCCTCTTTGCCACCACATCAGTAGGCGGAAACAACCACAAATTAGCCCGGCTAATGTCGTCAATGGATACTGAGACAACCACCGATTCCAGCAATTCCTGTAAATCAGCCGCCTCGTTCAAACGCCGACTCGCCTCATACAGTTCCGACATCTCTTGCCGCGCCGCCAACTGTGCCAAAAACGCCCGCCGACTCGCCACCGTAGCCGCCACCGGCTCCAGCAGCCGCGACAGCAGGAACCGTTCATCGTCCGTCAGGCGGTGGGGCGCAGCCCACAAAAACCGCAGCAGCCCCTGCCATCGCCCCCCGCTTCGCAGCGGCAACAGTGCCATCGCCTGCCACCCCTCCCGCTCCACATGGTCACGCATCGTCTCAGTCAGCCGCTGATCGGTGGCAACGTTGGACAAAAAGAACATTTCGTCGGTCTGCCCCAGCCACAATGGCGCCAGCACATTCTCAGACAGCAACTGTAGTGAGGCGGCAGAAACCTGTGCTGGCAAAAACGTGTCGTCACGCCAAAAGCTGACCAGCCTTTCCCAAATGGTGTTGTCACGCGCATTCACATCCAAATAGCTCAACGCGACCTGGGTGCCTTCAACCAGCGCCAGTGGGCCAACAACCGCCGCCACAATATCGTCTTCGGTGTTGGCAGACGAAAGCCCGGCTTCAATACGGGCCAGCTTTTCAAGCTGTTCAGAACGGTGGCGGCTGTCACGCAACAAAAGCTGGCTGTGGACGGCCACCCCTAGCTGGGATGTCAACAGCCGATACAGGCTTTTGTCGGCTTCTTCAAATTGATGTGCTACGTCCCAGGCGACGGTTGCCAAACCCAGTACGTTGTCGCCATATCGCACAGGCAAAATGATGCCCGACTGAAATCCCTGCCGCTGCACCAACCCATATGCTTCTGGCAGCAGCTTCACCCTTTCATGCTGTAAATCTGACAAGAAAACAGGGGCGGGGTTGACAACATCAGACAGCAATTCGGGGAAATCCATTTCAGAAACGCGCATGGCGGTGCCAACTGGTACGGGCGTGCGTTCGCGGCTGCTCCAGCAACCGGCCAGTGCAAGGGAAAACGGCCGTTTTTCTTCATCCCGCTCCAACAGCCAAATCCCCGTCCACGTCATCCCCGTAGACATACTAGGCACCGACACCGCCTGCGCAATATCATCCAAATCCACCGCCGCATTCAAATAAGTGCTAATCTGGTACAGAGCTTCCGTTTGCGCCAGCGCCGCCTGCGTCTGCTCATACAGCCGCAAGTTTTGCACCACCGCCGCCGCCTGATCCGTCAGGCTACGCAACTGCCGCACCTTCTCCTCACCCAGGCTCAACACATCCAGCGTCAGCCCGGCAAAAATGCCAAACCATTCCTGCCCCGCCACCAGCGGGAAAAAGGCCACACCCCGCACCCCCAACTGTTCCGCCAGCAGGCTACGCAAATCATTTCCCACCTGCCCATCTTCCACCACATCATTCAGCAGCGTCGGCTCATTGCGGCGCAATTGCCGCAACGAAGGAAAGCGGGAAAAGGAAAACACCGACCCTTCCGGCACCATCGTCAACGCAGCCGCCGGGTGTGTCCAAACCGCTGCCGCACGCATATAATCCGGCCGGCTGTGACCCCACGGCCGGTCAAAAAACAGCAAACTAGCGCTAACAAACTGATCAACCCCCACCGATGCCACCAGGGCACTCAACACCTCAGCCGAACTACCCGACCGCACAATCTGGTCACTACTAGCATAAAGTGCCTCAGTCCGCGACAACACCCCCCGCATCTGCTCCGACAAGCGCAGCGTTTCAATATGTGCCGTTAGCTGCTCGGCCACCTCATGCAAAATATCGTCCACATCTTCCGCAAACTCTTGCGGATCAGCCAGCAGCAGTTCCCCGATCTCGTTACCCTGCACAGATAACCGATGCTTCACTACCTGCCGCGCCGCCGTCTCTGGCAGCAGCCCATTGTGCGTGGGGCGTGTTTGCACCAAATCATAACCATAGCCCAAATGAGGCTGGTCTTGCTCTGCCAAATAATCAGCCCACCCTTCCCAAGACAAACGACGGGTCAGATTATTAAGCCGATCAATGGCTGTTTGCGCCCGCTCCAGCGAGCGCGTGTGCTGCAAGGCCAGGGCAATTTGCGATGCCAACGTGGTTTGAATACGCACATCCTCGTCGGTGAAGTGGTTGACCACATCTGACTGCACGTTTAGCACCCCCAACACCTCATCACCCACAATCATGGGAATCGCCATAGACGAGCGGGATTCGGGCAGGAGCGGATTTGCCAAATACCCAGGCGCGGCATACAAATCGTTTTCAATAACCCCACGCTTGGTTAAAGCTGCCCGCGCCACCAGCGAGTTGGGCTGCGTCAGGAGAATGGTATACCCCTTTTCCAACAGCATACGCCCCACCTCACCCGCACCAATGGACAACACCAGGGCGTCGCCGACATCGTTCAGGACGTAAAAGTGGGCATGGTACAGGTCAAAGCTGAACTTGATCAGGTCAACTACTTCCTGCATCAGGCGGTCAGTATCGGCAATGGCTGACGAGGTTGCACTCACACGGGTGACAATTTCCAGCTCGGCCGCCCGTTTGCGCAGAATGATGTTGGTTTCGTCCCGCTCGCTAATCTGCGATTGCAGCAAAACGTTCTTTTCCGATAGTTCGGTAGTGCGCTTGACAACCTCCATCTCCAATTCATCGCGGGTGCGGCGCAATGCTTGCTCCACCTGATCGCGGTGGATGGACAAGGCAACACTTTGGGCAGCACCAGCCAGTGCCTGGACAATAACCTCGGACAGGGGGCGATGGGAAAATAGCCCTGCAACACCTACCAGTTCGTCATCTATGAGGAGCGGATAACCTATAAATGAGTGTAGCCTCTCGCTGGCTACCCAACTGGTGTCGCCAAACAGGTCGTCGTGAACGACATCGCTGGTAAAGTAGGGTTGTTTTGTTTGGGCGATCTGGCCGATTTCGCCCTGCCCAATGGCTATGGTGCTGTACGAATCGTCCAGATCGGGGGGCAGCCCGGCACTGGCCTGGAGCCGGAGTGAATCAGCTTGCTTGTCGAGTGTCCAAATGCGAGCAACGGCCGTTTCTAAATGTTGCACCATCGCTTCGGCCGTGGCTTGCAGCATGGCCTGGAGCGACACCGAGCGCGTAAGGGCTTGCCCCACGGCGGCGCTGAAGCTGGCAAGCTGCATTTGCAAATGCTGGAACTGCTGTGCCTGCTGCTGTTCGGCAGCATCGCTGGCAATGCACAAATAGCCGGTAATGTCGTTTTGGTCGTCACGCAGGGCGGTGATGTTGAGGTAGACGGGAATAAAACGGCCGTTTTTCCCCACATACGTCCACTTAAACAAATTCGGCAACCCTTGCCGCGCCCGCGCCACCAGCGCATCCACACCCGGACGCAGCGTCACTCCCAACTCTTGCGAAAAAAGCTGCGCCCGTTGCGCCAGTTCCGCCGAGGTATGCAGCACCGTCAACGGCTGCTGCCCCACCATTTCAGCCGCCGCATACCCCAACATCACCTCCGCCGATGGGTTGAAAAGCTGGATCACGCCATTGGCATCCGTCACCACAATGGCATAACCGGCATATTCCACGACAGCATTTTGAATGGCATTAGCCGTTGCCATTTGCTGCAAATGCTGTGCCTGCTCCAGCCGCGCCTCCACCCAACGTGCCAATACTTCAACAAAGCTTTTTTCAATGGCCGTAAACGGCCGATGTGGTTGGGAGCTGGAAAAGTTTAAGGCACCATATGGCTCGCCATTAACCCGCAGCACCACCCCAATATAGGCTTCAAGTTTACGCAGCAGGTAGCACGGGTGACGGTTATGAGAGGACTTTTGTGCATGGTGAATAGCAACCACATCCTCGCTGGTCATGGTTAAATCGCAAAAGGTGTCGCCCAGGCGATACTGCTGACCCGGCTGAATATCTGAGCCGGCCGTGACGTATTGAACGTGGTACGCCTGATCAACCACACGGCTTACCAATCCGGTGCTTAACTCCAGCACCTGGGCAGCTTCTTCCAGGGCGCGAATAATGGCAACATCGTTGGGCGTTGTGTGGGGCTGGCTGGTGATTTGGTAGAGGGTTTGCATGTAATGCTTGTCTTGAACGGCCGTTTGCCGCCGCAGCTCTGTCACATCCCGCAGCACCGCCTGCATTCCCCCGTGCGGGAACCCCTCAACACGCCAGCTAAACCAGCGATAGCTGCCATCCGTCAAACGCAGCCGGCATTCCAAATCGGCCACCGGTTTTTGCCGAAACAGGCTGGCAACATTGGCTAAAAAGCGGTCTTTATCCTGCGGATGAATCAGCTCAATAAACAGCATGTGCTGCAAGGCATCGTGCGTCCACCCCAGCGTGCGGCTAAAAGCGGCGTTGACCCATTGAAAACGGCCGTTTTTCCCCACCACACAAGCCAAATCCAGCGACAAATCCAGCAGCCGCAGTGCCTCCAACTGAGGCATCATCTCCGCATTCAAGTCATTTACTCCATTGGGCATTGTCGGCTTACTCCTGTCCATTGAACCCATTTGGCGACGATTCCACCGTCAACTCAATTTGCGTATATCGCGCTTTCAGTGCCTTACCCAACTCCTGAATTGCCGTCTGCAGCGCCCCATCCATCGTCGTTGTCCCCTGAATCTTCTGGTTAATGCTGTTCAAAACCCGTTCCCGCGCCGCCTGCTTCCGCGCCTGGGCCAGCCACTGCCGGTTTTCTAGTGCCGCCGCCAGCAGCGAAGCAATTTGCGACAACAGATTTTGGTCCTGTTCATCAAATGCCTGCGGCTTAGGATGCCCCAGGTTCAGCACCCCCATCGCCCCGCTGGGGGTACTCATCGGCACCGACAGCAGTGAACGTACCCCTGTATGGCTAAGGGGCTGCACCTCGCTGTAATGGCTGTGGCTTGTGTCTTTGATCATGAGTGCCTGATTTTCGGCAATGACATCGGCAACGGCCGTTCCCGGCAGCGGTATCCATTTTGGTGCGCCTTCCTCCGCTGAATCACCCGGCAACCGCACCACGCGAAACGCATCCTTACGCTCGTTCAGCAGCAAAACACTCAGCCGCCCCTCGCCAAACAGTTGCGACACAAACATGGCAACCCCTTCCAGTGCCTCTGCCTGCTTTTCAGCCGTACTCAAAAACCGCCCCAACTCGTTTAGCGTTGCCAGACGGAATGCCTGTTGCTCCGTTTGGTGCAATGCCCGCTGCGTGTCGGCAAACAGCGTTTTGTTCTGCAAAACAATAGCCGCCTGGTCAATAAGGCTCACAATTTGCCGCAGCGTTTGTCCCGTGATATCCAAAGGTTGGCGGGTTAGCCCAGTAAACATCCCAATCCAGGCATCACCAGCCACCAGCGGCAGGTTGATCATCCCGTGCATTCGATACTGCCCGGCAAAGAGCATCCGTGAACGGTCGTCAAACCGTTCGTCGGTGGCAATGTCAGGCACCAACACCACCCCGTGACGGTCGTTTAGAAGCTGTGCCGCCGGGTATTCGGCCATGAGATAGCGAATGCCGGATGGACGCAAACCATCACGCAAGCTGCCGGTTAACGGCCGTTCCCACGTCGCCGCCGTCTCAAACGAAACCGGCATCTCACCCTCCGCCACCGGCACATCAAAAAAGGCCAACCCAGCCCGATCCACCATCTGCAACGCCGGAGCCTCTAACAGTGCCAGCAACACATCCTCAATCGTGTCCGCCTTTATAATCCGATCCGTACCCGCATATAGCACCTCAATCTCCGCCAATGCCGCCTGCGTCTGCTGGAAAAGCTGGGCATTTTGCAGAGCCGCCGCCGCCTGAAACACCACCGTCTCTGCCAGCCGCACCTCACTCTCCGTAAACACCCGATCCTTCTCCAACAAATCAAGCCCAACCGTACCCAACACCTCATTTTGGGCAATCAGCGGAATGATCACCAACATCTCAATCCCCTGCTGGCGCATCAGCGCATGAACCGAGCGCGTCATGGGGCTGGTTTGGGGGTTAGGCACAATCACTGTCCGCCGCTCTCGCAGCGCAATCTCTGCTGTTGGATTGTTGGCAACCGGTATTTCCGCTCCCATCGCACTGGGCGACCGCTGAGGATCATAATGCTCACGCACCACCCGCAGCCTCTGCCGGTCTGGCATCAGCAACGCCACCCGCGCCTGAGGAATATTCAACATTTCGGCCAGCTCATCCAACACAATTTGCAAACTTTTTTCCATCTCTAGCGAGCCAGAGATAGCGGTGACAACCCGGTTGACAAAAGCCAACTCCTCTGCTCGCAACCGGCTGTCGGCCAAAGAGACCTCAGCCTGCTGCGTCAAACGCAAATTCTCAATATGAATACTCAACTGATCGGCAACTACCCGCACCAAGTCAGAAGCCATCCCGTCTTCAGCCTGATCCTGCCCAAAGCGATCTGCGGCCGCTTCTAAATAACCAATAATAGCCCCCTGCACAGAAACCGGATAGCTAATTGATGTTTTGTTCTGTGCATCCAGCAGTTTCTGATCGGCATGGTAAGCAACAACTTCTGTCTGGTCGTAAATGTAGCCCTGCGTAGGCGATTGCTGCAAATAATCTTGCCACGCTTCATGAATGAGCCGTTTGTTGGCTTCCTCGGCCTGAATACGAAAATATTCCGCGTTTGCCAGGAGGCGAATGTTTTCCAGACGGTTGACAACCTGGTTTGATACAGCCTGGATAAGCTCCATCTCACCAACTGTCCACGGTTGCTCAATCATACGCTCAAACTGCACCAACCCCACTTTCTGCCCTGACAGCGTTAATGGCAGCGTTAACTCTGCCCCCTGCCCCGACTGAACAGCTTCATCAAGTGCTTCAAGCTGTGTACCAATATAGGCATAGCCTGTGTGTTCTCGCCGTTCAATGGCATTTAAATAAGCTCGCCAACCTTCATAGACAGAGTGTTGAGCCTGTATCTCTAACGTGCGCCGTGCCTCGGCTGATTGGGTAAACAGTTGGGCATTTTGCATGGCAACGGCAAGCTGCCCTGCCAGGACTTCAAATACGTTCACGTTGTCTGGGTTTAGCTCGTTTACATGCTTGCTTTGCAAATTGAGTACGCCAAGAAGATGGACGCCAATCAGGAGGGGGACGGACATTTGGGAGCGTGTGTCGGGCAGCAGCGGGTTGGGGCGAAAGATGGTGCTATGACGGGTGTCTTCAACAACCAACGCTTTTTTTTCGGCGGCGCAAGTGCCGTTGATAGAACCGGCTCCAATGGTGAGTCGGTGGCCTTGTCGCCGCAGTTCTGCGCCAATCTCGCCTGTTCCCACCTGGAGTTCAAGGGTGCGGGCGCTTTTATCTACAAGGTAGATTTGTACGTGGTAGAGGTTGAAGTACTCACGAATGAGGCGCACCGATTCAGCCAACAGCAGGTCTAAATCACGAATTTGGGTGATGGTGCGACCGATGTCGGCGGCCAGACCGAGTTCGCCGGTGCGTTCTTTTACACGGGCTTCCAGTACCATCCGCGTATCGGCTAGTTCTTCGTTGCGTACCCGGATGATGGCGAGGGCGCGGTGAAGGTCTCCCATGGCGAGGTAGAGAATAACGGCCGTTACCAACAGCAAAATAACCGTCCACACAATCCACGACAGCCCCGTTGGCGTGGTCAACAAACCAAGCCTGCTTGACATCATAAGGATAACGAGGCTGGAAACTATCGCCACCCCAATAGCAGCTATCCGGCGACCAATCAACAAACTTGCCAGAATCACCACAAAGAAGTAGGCATTAAACGCAGGGGTATCAAGAGAAGATGCCAGCCAGATAGACAAAGTAATAACCACCCACACATTCAGGGTCAAAAGCCACCCCGCCACAGGCACCCACCCCCAATGCAGGGTTATCCGCGCCACCACCACCAACAGCAAAAAGGTGCCAATTAGCCCCCCAAGATTCGGGTTGTCTGGTTGACCCACCAACAAAATCAAAAAGCCGAGCAGTGAACCGCCCCCGGTTACTAGCGTAAACAGGTGAATCAACCGCGCCAGGCGTGTGCTTTCCTCATCAGCAAAAGTTGGTGCATTCCAAAAATCTCGCAAACTTTTCAACATGCCAATCCCCACATTTGACTTTTGGCTAAGCCATATTCATCAGGATTCGATACGGCCAATCTGAATTTTGGCAGTTTGCGAATCTAAAGCTTGCCCCAACTCCTGTATTGCTATTTGCAGAACGGCGTCAACGCTTCCTGCTCGCTGGATTTTTTGCCCAATGGCGTTTACCAACGCTTCCCGCTGCCCGCGTTCCTGGGCATCGGCATATAGACGGGCGTTTTCCAGGGCTACGGCTACCTGGTTTGTAATGGATTCCAGCAAAATGCGGTCGCTTTCTGTTAGTCCATTGACAACATTGTGTTGTACATCCAGTATCCCTTTTAGTTCATGCCCTAGAAGGATTGGAACGGCAATTTCAGCGGCCGTTTCTGGCAGCAGCCTATTGGACACCCATTCGGGTCGTTGGTGTACATCTGGCACCAGCACCGTGCGCCGCGATTGGGCGGCTTCGCCAACCAGCCCGCGTGAAATTGGCATTTTATGCCCGGCTGTCAACAACATGCGGCCGGCTTCCCCAGTACCACCAGCCAGAACCAGATTCTGTTTTTTCTCATCGAGCAGATAGATATGGGTGTGGTAATATCCAAACGCCCTTTGCACTTCGCGCACCACTTCTACCACCAATTGCTCCTGATCCAGGATGGTTGAAAGGCGGCGGCTGATTTCAGCGCTGGTTTCTAGGGCTTTGGTGCGCTCGGCAACGCGAATTTCCAGCACATTGGTCATTTCGCGCAACGATTGTTCGCTTTGTTGTGCCCGGTCTAAGGCCGCGTTTAAGCGCCGCAATGCCACACTTAACAAGGCACCAGACAGAACGAAGACAAATAAAAAGACGACCCAACTGACGACAGGTGGTAATGTGTTGGCTGTGATCTTTAGCAGGCCTTGTTGCTGCACAATGAGAAAGGCCAGGGACACGAGAACGCTCAGTAGGGTAAAAGCTAAAACGGGAAATCGTCCCTCGGAAAGGGAGGCGGCCAAAATGATGACAACTACGAACCCGGCTACGCTTGGTGACGAAATGCCTGCACCAGAGTTGTAGACGGCAAAAATGATGGCGATAAATAAGATGGTGGACAGGAGAATTCCCCCTATTTGCAGGTGTCTGCGCTGGACTAACCAGCGGATAACGCCCCCGGAGAGAATGATCAACAGGCTGGGTCCCAGTACGACAATAAGACGCTCCATAGTTGGAACTGTGCTGTCAAGCAGCAGTAGTAGCAAGGGGATAACAACGGCCGTTCCTAACAAAACCCACACGCTAACACGCAGCAAGTTCGCAATTCGGGTTTGGTTAGGGTTTTCAAACTCCGGTATAGAAAAAATCTGATTAAAAAAAGCCAGCATAACCTTATCCCAACAGCTAGTTTTCTGTAACTATAGATATTAAGAGAAAGATTGGGGCTTGACTTGTAGCCGAGGGTTCCAATCCTCGTTCTTCGGCCTAGGCAAAAGAGCGAGCTTTGGTCTGGCGGAGGCCAGATACGAAAGCCTCGGCTACGCCGAACCCTAAAAGATTATCTGAAGGTCTATAGCAAACGGTAACATCCTTCCTAAATTACGACCTCTTTAAAGACAGAAAAACAAAGATATGGTAACATAAAAAAGAATGAGGGCTTGTGAAGATGTCGTAATGATCATGAGCAAATGTAACACCATTGCGGCCTTGTCTATTACCCATTTGCTGCCCTCAAGCATCAAGGTAAGTTTTGGTCAAACTAGAAACATTTTCAACGCAGCACACTACAATCATGACCAAGGTACTACTATTTATTTGTGATCTTTCGTGCCTGCGTATGGCTTTTGTGTATAAACCATTATAAACAAAAAAACACAAGTTTGGGTTGTTAAAAATCTGAGCTTAAAGACCGTTTGGGTTAGCTTGCAAGCTAGCAACAAGCTGATACGGCAATAAATATAGATGGATGTTGAACAACTGTTTGCAGGTTTGGCGGGGTGTGTAAGTGTTGATAGTTATAATACGGCCTGGGTGGCCTTGGTTCCAGACACCAATGAGCCGGGCAAGCCACAATGGCCTCAGGCTCTGGCGTTTTTGCGTGCCACGCAACTGCCTGATGGAGGCTGGGGAGCGCCCTTTATCTATCATGCGCATGAACGTACACTGTGTACATTGGCGGCGATTGCTGCGTTTAGTTGTTGGCAAAAAACGGCCGTTTCTTGCCAACAGGACTCACAACGCATCAGCCAAGGCATTGCCGCCCTCCACAAGTACGCCCAGGACCTGGCAAAAGACCCCCTGGAGCTGGTCGGGTACGAGCTTCTGTTGCCCCGCCTGGTTCGTCTTTTAGAATCATACGACCTCGATCTACCCACCGAATCCTGGTACAAAATCCTCGACATCGGGCAGCGCAAAATGTTTCTGCTGGGTAGCCTGGAAATTGAACCCACCAAGCCACGCGCCTGGTGGTTTAGCATGGAAATTTTGCCCGAAGAACGTTTGGCACAGCTTGACGAGAGTTTCCTCACCCACCACGGCTCCATCGCCACCTCAACCGCTGCAACGGCCGCTTTTCTGCGAGCACAACGTCTGCATGGCAAAGATTCACCCCGTGCCGCTGCTTTTATCAGGCGAATGCTTGCTATTGGGCATAGTGGTGCCGCTTTTTCCTGGCCGATTGAACATTATGAGCTGCTTTGGATTCTCGACCAGCTAAAGCGCGTCCAGTTTCCGGTTAGCCACCCCAGCGTTCAAAAAGCCATTCACGGGCTAGAACGCTATTGGCTGCTGCCCCCCATTGGGTTTGCCGGCAGTTCTGCCTTTGCCGTGGCCGACGGTGATGACACCAGCGTTGGGTATGACGTGCTGCGTTGGGGGCAAACCCGCCCGTCAATTGACCCCTTGCTTGCTTTTTGGCACGAAACCCATTTTCGCACCTATCTGGATGAGTTAACGGCGTCGGTTACGGTAAACCTCCATGCGCTTTCCGCCTTGCGCCATGATGCCGCCAGCCAGCCGGCCGTTCAGGAAATTGGTCACGCTGTTTTGGAATGGCTGCGCCCCCACTTGTCCAATGACAACGGGTTTGCCGACAAATGGCATTATTCGCCCATGTATGTGGCCGGCCACGCTTTGGAAACGCTGCTGGAGTGGGATCATGGTTTGGCACAAAAGAGCCTGGATTTTTTGCTGGCACAGCAGCAGCCAGACGGGGGGTGGGGATGTGGCAGCTATACGACAGTTGAGGAAACGGGTCATGCCCTGATTGGTTTAACGGCCGCTTTTCGGGATGGGTTGTTGAAAGATAAACGGCCGTTGTGCCACGCCGCCCACTTTCTCCACAGCCGCCAAAACGACCCCGCCGTCGAGCGTCTATGGATCGGCAAAACGCTGTTCAACTCACCCACCATCGTTGCCGCCATTCGCTTTGCCGCCAGCTACGCCCTGGAACAACTCAACATCCCCATAGCGGGCTAATCGTGGAGCCTGTTTGTAGGCAATTCCTCTGTCAAATGAACCTGGGTATAATCCGTTCCCAATGCCCGACCAAGCTCCCGCACCGCCACTTGCAGAGCTTCGTCAATAGAAGTTGCGTTTTGAATCTGCTGCCCAATCTGGTTAATTAACACCTGGCGCTCAGCCCGCTGCTGCGTCAGCACATATTGCCGGGCGTTTTGCAGGGCAATCGCCACCTGATTAGCAATAAGCTGCAACACATTCGCATCCGCCTCGGTCAAACTGCCAATAGTTGTACGCTGCACATCCAACACACCCAACACCTCTTTTTCAGTGGCAATAGGCACTGCCAACTCTGCCCGCGTTTCCGGCAGCCATTTGTTGGGCAGCCAGCGCGGCTCGCGGGTTACATCAGATGCCAAAATGGTGATGTTGGTAGCGGCGGCACGCCCTACCAGCCCTTCGCCCAGGTTAATATGGTGTCCATAGCGGCGCATGGAAATGCCGGGCTGCCCGGTACCACTCGCCATCAGCAGTTGGTTTTTGTTTTTGTCAAGCAGGTAAATATGAACGTGGTAATAATTAAATGCCTTTTGAGTTTGTTCAACAACGGCCGTTATCATCTCCCCTTCATCCAGAATGGTCGAGATACGCCGCCCAATTTGCGCGGCCACTTCCAGTGCCCGCGTCCGTTCGCGCACGCGGAAATCCAGATTTTGCAAGGTAGCCTGTAGCTGCATCGTCATGGCGTTAAAGGTTTCGGCCAAAATCCCTGTCTCGTCGCTGCTGTTGACCTTTGCCCGGGCTTCAAAATCACCGTTGCGCACACGAACGGCCGTTTCCGTCAGCACCGCAATCGGCTGCGAAAGCACATTCCCGGCATACGCCGCAATCAGCCCACCAACCACCGCCAGCAGCACCCCCAACAGCGTACTCAGCCGCTGCTGAACCCCCAGCGGCCGCAACGCTGTCGCCTCGGTCTGGTACAAAAACACCTGCCATCCCAACTCATCCACTGCCGCCACATGGCTCAAGGTCGTCACCGAAGCCATACTCATAAACTGCACCGCACCCCGATAGACCGCCTGCACAGCCTCCCCCTGGTTAAGCAAGGTCACCAGGTCAGAATCCACATCGGTCGGTTGCACTAACGGTACAGATTGCGTCAAATCTAGCTCCTGTTCCCCCATCAGCAGCGTTGCCCTGGCCGAATCTGTCAGGTCAAGCCCTTCATTCAACAACCCCAACAACTCTGTCAGCGCATAGGTCGAACGGAGAACCCCTACCACTTCACCATCTGGCGCATAAATTGGTACCGCCATAATCAAACCAAAGGTATCGCTGCTGCTATCAAAAGTTGGCTCGCTAATATAAATGCGCCCCCGACCATTGTCATAAGCACTCTGCCACCACGCTTCATCCCCTTGATAGTAATCAGTGGTGCGATTGCTGGCGGCCACCAACCCCCCATATTGATCCGTAATAAATAACTCCCGATTAGCCTCAAAACGCTCCTGAAACTGGCGCAAGGTGACAGCAGCAGGGTTATTGAGCCGGTCTTGCACCAGCGGATCATCATCGCCAGCTTGCTGCCATTGAGCGTCGAGGGCAGACGAAAACGCGATTGCCCCCTCTAACCGCTGTTGAGCCTGGATAACGGCCGTTTCCTGCAACACATCACTAAACGTCAACGCCTCCAGCGCCGTCACCTGCCGCCCCAACAGTTCACTCACCGCAAACGCCTGCGACCGAGCCAACACCTGCAACGTCCCCCCTACCTCCTCCGTCAATGTCCGCCGAATCGCCTCACCCGTCAAAACCGTCGTGGTGCTTACAATCAGCAAAATGATAAACAGTGCCACGCTCAACAGCTTAGTCCGCACCGAGTAGTCGCGGTAGTTACGCAAAATCAGGAAACCAAACGCAAGAATAATGACAAACGACAAAACCCCAAACAACGCTGTTAGGTTGGGCAACACCATTTGCGTACCCAAGTCCAACAGGTCTAACAGCACGGCCATAATGCCAGCCAACAGCCCCACCACCATAGCTTGCCCCGCCCGCACTGAGGTCAAGGTGGCATTGGCAATCTGCCATACCACAAAAATGGTTAGCAACCCCATCAGAACCCCAATGCCATCAAACAGCAGCGGCATGGTCAAAACAATCACCATCATCGCCACCAGCAGCAGGGCAATGCCCCGCGTCTGGTGGTCGTGCTGCACCAAATACATGGTAACGGCCGTTACAATAACCAACCCAGCCATAAGGCCACTGAGGGTATAGAGCTGCCACACGCGGGCAGCCGATGTGAACACCAAAAGGGGAACCAGCGCCAACAAAACCAGCACTAAAACAATCCGGCTGACGCGCATTGCGCTTTGCAGACGATCAAGACGTGTTGGGGTTTCCATTACCTGCTTTCCTGGTAGCAAACCCTTCAAGAAGCGATTGCCAGCTGTAGCCGAGGGGAGCGAGCTTCGGAAAGCTCGGCTACGCTTTCATTCATCTGCAATGCCTCTTAAAGGGTTAACAAATCAATACCTCATTGGAAATAGGCCAATGATAACATGAAACGGAGGCGGTCACGTTAAGAAAACGTGACTAATCGGCAAAAAAAGACCCCACCTTTGTGGGGTCATCGGCTCATTTTCCGGTCTTGGTCAGTGCCTGCCCCAACAGTTGGTTAACCAGTTTGGGGTTGGCCTTGCCTTGTGTGGCCTGCATCACCTGCCCCATAAAAAAGCCGCGCAGCTTGGCTTCACCATTCACAAATCGCTCAACCATGGCGGCGTTATCGGCCAAAATTTGCTCAATCGTGGCGGTGAGGGCGGCCTCGTCGGAAATTTGGGCAAGCCCTTTGGCTTCAACAACGGCCGTTCCGCTCTGCCCCGTAGCAAACATCTCCGCCAACACCTCCTTGCCGGTGTTGTTGTTGATGGTCTGCTTTTCCACCAGCCCAATCAATTCCACCAGCCCGGCCGGCGAGACGCGCATCTCGTCAATGCTTTGCTTGCTTTCGTTCATCAGGCGGAACAGCTCGTTGATGACCCAGTTGGCGATGGTTTTGGGGTTGAGGTGTGGGGGGGTGGAAACGGCCGTTTCAAACCACGTCGCCACCGCCCGATCCTCCGTCAACACCGCCGCATCATACGCCGACAAGCCAAAATCCGCCCGATACCGCGCCAGCTTCGCCTGCGGCAGCTCCGGCAGTGCCGCCCGCACCTCCTCCACCCACGCCCCATCCAAATGCAGCGGCGGCAAATCCGGGTCAGGCAAATAACGGTAATCCTCCGCCTCCTCCTTCACCCGCTGGCTAAACGTCTCCCGCCGCCCCTCATGCCACCCCCGCGTCTCCTGCACCACCTTGCCGCCTGCGTCCAAAATCGCCGCCTGCCGCGCCAGCTCATAATCAGTGCCATCAGCCAGCACGCGGAAGCTGTTCAGGTTTTTCAGCTCAGTGCGCGTGCCAAACGCCGTCGTCCCAACCGGTCGAATGCTGATGTTTGGCTCCACGCGAAACACCCCTTTCTCCATGTCACCCGAATTCACTTCCAAATAGCGCAAAATCTGCCGAATCCGCGTCGCATACGCCCGCGCCTCCTCGCCCGAACGAATATCCGGCTCCGACACAATCTCCAGCAGCGGCACACTCGACCGGTTATAGTCCACCAGCGAGCCACCCCCATCCGAATGGGTCAGCTTGCCGGTGTCCTCTTCCATATGCACCCGCCGAATCCCAATGCGCTTCGTCTCCCCATTTTCCAGCTCCACATCCAGCCACCCCTTCACCCCCAAAGGCAATTCATACTGGCTAATCTGGTAGCTTTTGGGCAAATCAGGATAAAAATAATTTTTTCGCGCAAACACATTATGCAGGTTGATGGAGCAATTCAACGCCAACGCCACCCGCAGCGCATATTCCACCGCCTGCGCGTTAATCACGGGCAACATGCCGGGCATACCCAGACACACAGGACAAACGGCCGTATTTGGCGCCGCCTCCACACTGTCTACCACCCGGCAACCACAAAACATCTTCGACTTTGTCATCAGCTCGGCATGAATCTCCAGGCCAATGACCGCTTCATATTTACTCATTAGTTAATTAATGTAACGAGAGGTTCATGATTAACAGACCACTCAAGATTAGGTTATTTTAGGACGAAACCGTATATTTTGCTCAGTAACAACTGTAAATCTTCCCGGTAAATGATCGCCATACTGGGCTAACAAGCTTTCAACAACCAAAACTCGATTGGCTCGATTATCTTCTTGTAACCGTAGCAAAACCACGCCATAATGAGCTTGTCCGCTCCGAAAAACAAGTTCGCCAAAATCTTTATCGTTGGTAACAACAATGCGCTTCTCAGCCACAGCGCGGGATAAAATATCGCTGTCAATAGCCTCTGGCATTAACTCAGCGACAATTACCACATCATGCCCCAGTTGTTCTAAACAGTGGGCTACAGCAAACCCGGTAGATTCATCTACGATAAAACGCATAGCTACAATGGTTGCAACTGCAATGGAAAAATTTCGTCTTGAGCAACCAACATAGCAGCATATGACAATGCAGCGCGAATATCCGCAAGCTCAAGACGGGGATATTCCTCAAGAATTTCAGCCTCGCTGACACCTTGAGCAACCATTCGCACGAGCAGATCAACCGGTATTCTCGTCCCTTTAATCACCGGCTTGCCCACCATAATCTTTGGATTGAGTTGAATACGTTCTAACCAATCGTGTTGATTCATTTTGCTACCCTCAAAAGTTATGCCCCACAGTGTACCACACAGTGTACCACAGCTTTTAGCCATGCCGCCGCATGAATCGCTCCAGGCGGTTGAGGGCTTCCTCAATCTTTTCATACGCCGTGGCGTAGGATGCCCGCAGATAGCCAGCACCGCTGGGGCCAAAGGCATCGCCCGGTACCATCGCCACCTCTTCCTCTTCTAATAGCTTCATGGCAAATTCATCGCCGCTCATGCCGCTGCGCCGAATGGAGGGGAAGGCGTAAAACGCGCCGCGTGGCTCGAAGCAGTCCAGCCCCAGCGTGTTGAAGCCGTCTACAATCAGCCGCCGCCGCCGATCATACTCTTGCCGCATCTCCTCCACAAAGCGGGGCGATTCGGGGTGGGTGAGGGCGGCCACGGCCGCTGCCTGCCCCATTGTGGGGGCGGACATGATGGTGTATTGATGCACCTTGCGCATGGCGGCCAGAATTTCGGGGTTGGCGCAGGCGTAGCCGATGCGCCAGCCGGTCATGGCGTAATTTTTGCTAAAGCCGCCCAGCAGCACGGTGCGGTCGCGCAGGCCGGGCAAGGTTGGCACGCACACGTGGTCAAAACCATAGACAAGCTGGTCGTAAATTTCGTCGGAGATGATGAGCAGGTCGTGTTTTTCGGCAACGGCCGTTATTTCCACCATCCGCTCCCTGTCCATCACCGCCCCCGTCGGGTTGTTGGGGTAGCCAATAAACAGTGCCTTCGTTTTCGGCGTAATCGCCTGCTCAATCGCCGCCGCCGTCACCTGAAAATCATCCTGCATATAGGTCGGCACCGTCACCGGCACCCCACCCGCCAACGTCACCTCAGAGGTATAGGCCACAAAACAGGGTTCGGGAATAATCACCTCGTCGCCAGGGTCAAGAATGGCGGTCATGATGAGGTAAAGCGCCTCACTCACCCCCACCGTAATAATCACCTCATCTTCCGGGTGATACGCCACCCCATACAGCCGCTTCAGATGCTGGCTTACCGCTTGCCGCAGCGCCAGCGTGCCGCTGTTGGAGGTATAGGCAGTTTCGCCGCGCCGCAGCGAAGCGACCCCCGCTTCCAAAATGGGAGCCGGGGTGACAAAATCCGGCTCGCCAATCCCCAGCGAAATCACGTCTTTCATGGATGCGGCAATGTCAAAAAATTTGCGAATCCCCGACGGCGGGGTTTGGTCTACGCGGTTGGAAATAAAGTGTCGCATGTTTTCCTCAACAAGAGGGGATTAGAGATTGGAGATTGGAGATTCAAGAAGGTTAATCTCCAGTCCCTAATCTCCAGCCACCTCATCATCATTCAATAGTAACGATTGTTTACGGCCGTTTATCACCCCACCTTTTCCCACAATCGAGCGATCCAGTACCACATTTTCGACCTGGGCTTCCGCGTCAATGATGCAGTTGGTCAAAACAGATTCACGCACGACGGCATCGGGGCCGATGGCGACGAAGGGGCCGATGACGCATTTTTCCACAACGGCCGTTTCTGCCACAAACACCGGCGGCAGCACCGTAAACTCCTCGCCATACCCCCGCTCAATTGCGTCCTCACTGGCAAACCCCAGCCCCAGCAGCCGTTCGTTGGCGTGGAGCCACGTTGCCACCGAGTCAACGGGGGCGCAAAAATCGGGGGCTTGCTGCTCGACGCGCACTCCGGCGGCAGCAGCCAATTGGGGAAAGTCTTGCCAAACGGCCGTTTGTCCCATTACCCGCGCCGCCTGTTTGCCACTGCGAAACCAGTAAACCCCCGTCGCCCCCGCTTCTTCCGACGGCCAATGGATAAAATCAGCTTTGGACGCGGCAAACGAAGCCCAGCGGATGTCAAAAGCGGTGTGGGCCGTGAGAAGAAAAACGGCCGTTTCCCCCATTCCCGCCGCCACCGACCCCGCCACAATCACCCGCAGCCCCGGCCACGCCGTCCCCAGCCACCCCATCACCGTTCCCAGACCGCTGCCCACCAGCACCAGCTCCGTCACCCCCGCCTCGGCCAACTCCGCCACCGTATGCCCCAGCAGCGTGCTGTTGGCAAGCGGCAGCAATGCCGGATGTCGGTTGGTGACAAACGGCCGTAAATCCACCTCATATCCCGTAAACTTTAAAATCGCCCTCATTTTGCAGAAAGTAATCAGTAACCAGTAATCAGTTATCAGTGTCGGCAACCGATTACCGATTACCGATTACCGATCACCGGAACCCGCAAACGCCAATCCATCGCCTGCTCATAGGCAAACGCCGCATTCAAAATCGTCGCCTCTTGCAGCGTGTTGCCAATCAACTGCAGGCCAATCGGCAGCCCCTGCCCATCAAAGCCACACGGCACCGATAGCCCACAGCTTGCGCTCAAATTCAGCGGCAGCGTAAAAATATCGGCCAGAAACAGCGCCAACGAATCGTTCACCTTCTCGCCCAGCTTAAACGCCGTCGTCGGGCTAACCGGCCCGGCAATCACATCCACCTGCTCAAATGCCTTCTTGAAATCATTGATAATCAGCGTCCGACCCTGCAACGCCTTGCCATAATATTCATCATAGTAGCCAGTGCTCAAGGCATAGGTTCCCAGCATAATCCGCTTCTTGGTTTCCGCCCCAAACAGTGCCCGCGTCTTTTGCACCGAATCAATCACATCGGCCCCGGCCACACGCGGCCCATAGCGCACACCGTCATACCGCGCCAGATTGGTGCTGGCTTCGGCGGTGGCAATCAGGTAATAAATGGGCAGGGCGTAGCGGGAATGGGGCAGGCTGATTTCACGAATGTCGGCACCCAGGTCGGCCAGTTTGTCAATGGCGGCACGAACGGCCGTTTCCACCTCCCCATCCAGCCCGTCAATAAAATACTCTTTCGGCACCCCCACCCGCAGCCCGCGAATGTCGCCCGTCAACGCCGCTTCATAGTCCGACACCGGCACGTTAAGCGAGGTCGAGTCGCGGGGGTCAAAACCGGCCGTTGCCTGAAACATCGCCGTCACATCCGCCACCGTCCGCCCAAACACCCCCACCTGGTCCAGCGACGAGGCATAAGCCACCACCCCCCAGCGCGACATCCGCCCATAGGTTGGCCGCAGCCCCACAATATTGCAAAACGAAGCCGGTTGCCGCACACTGCCGCCCGTGTCCGTGCCAAACGCCGCATACGCCATCCGACCGGCCACCGCCGCCGCGCTGCCGCCGCTGCTCCCACCCGGCACTCGCTCCAAATCCCACGGGTTATGGGTCGCAAAATAAGCCGACGTTTCCGTCGAAGACCCCATCGCAAACTCATCGGTATTGGTCTTGCCCAGCAGCACCGCCCCCGCCTCTGCCAGCTTGTCCACCACAAAGGCATTATAAGGCGGCACAAACCCCTCCAAAATCTTGCTGCCGGCCGTCGTCGCCACCCCCCGCGTGCAAAACATATCCTTCACGGCCACCGGCACCCCCAGCAAAGGGGTGCGTTCCCCCGCCGCCAGCCGCGCATCCGCCGCCGCCGCCTGTTCCAGCGCCAGCTCATCGGTCACAGTCAAAAAGCTCTTGACCTCATTGTCCACCGCCACAATGCGATCCAGCATCGCCTCGGTCGCCGCCACGCTGGTCACCTGCCCAGCCCACAGTGCATCACGTAATTCAGTTAAAGTAAGTGTTGTTAAATCCATTGGGTTATTGGAGATTGGGGATTGGAGATTGGAAACCAGCGACCTCCACCTCTAATTTCAAAAGGAGCAATACGTAACAAAATCTGCTCCTTCTTAACTGCATTCGCAAAAAACAGGACGCTTAGCCCTGTCATGACTTCTTATCGCTCTCTCACTCTACCTATCATATGACCTCAAAATTGTTTCAGCAACTTATCATACTCATGGTGAGGGCCAATCCAAAACCAGATAATCGTATCACCTTTCATAATGCCAACAGCACGGCAATCTTTGTTAACTCTAGCAGAATAGATCGGTTGGGTCGCATGAATCTTTTTAAAGCGCAAGCTGGGGTGATATGGATTTTGGCGGAATAAAACGATAAGCTTCACGTGCTTGCTGCCGGGTTTACCTTGGCAGCAAACCCAACAACTTTCTAAATTGCTCCGTTGTATGCGACTTCATAGCGTGTCAGGGTCAAGCAACTCAGTTTTTCCCTCGTCATATTCCAGCAAAGCTTCACCAGCTAAGGCAGCTAACAAATCCTGGGAATTTTCAAATAATTGTTGCCAACGTGCTTCTGCTTCTAACTCAGCCATGATCCAGACAGCAAAAGCATCTTGTTCCATCTCCGGCAGTTTGGCAACCTGATTAAACGCTTTTTCAAGAGCTAAAGTCATCGTCTTAATCCATTCCTTTAGGAATCATCCAGCACAGTTTGAATTTGAAACTGATTTTGCGCATGCTGCGGCGCGTTGTGCAACACCTCATCCATCGGCAGCGACGGCATCACCACATCTGGCCGCATCACGTTTTGCTGTGCCACAAGGTGGCCTACGGCATGGGCTGTGGGCGGCAGATCGGCCAAATCCAGCTCGCTTAGCATCGCTACATAGTCCAAAATATCAGACAGTTGATGCTGATATTCGGCTACTTCCTCATCCGTTAACGCCAGCCGTGCCAAATGGGCAATCTTTGTTACTTCATCTTTGGTTAAAGCCATCATGAAAAAATTATAGCACCCCCGACAGTACAAACAAAAGGCACATGTCCCACCAGTAACCTCTACCGCCGGTCATACTCCTCTTCCGTCCAGAAGTTCTCCGGGGATGTCAGCTTGTCAATATACAGCTCCCCATTCAGATGATCGATCTCGTGCTGGAAAATCCGGGCATCCCACCCTTCTATATCCAGCTTCACTTTGCGCCCAAAGCGGTCTTGTGCTCGCACTCGAATTGCCGTATGGCGGGTCACTTCACCAACATAGCCGGGAATAGACAAGCAACCCTCAATGCCATCCACAACTTCGGCCGACCGCCACACAATTTTTGGGTTCACAATGACGTATAAATCGCGGCTACCTTCCACTTCCTTACCATCATCATCCGTTTCTGGCAATGTCTCGATGACCGCCATGTTAAGCGGTTCACCAATTTGCGGTGCGGCCAGCCCCACACCGGGAGCTTCACGCATCGTCTCAATCATGTCATCAATCAGCTTTTGCAGCCCGGTATCAAACTTCGTAACCGGACGTGTTTTCTGTCGCAATACAGCGTTAGGTAATTTTACAATCTCTAAAATAGCCATCTTCTTTTGGTTGTTGCGGGAACAATCTTACGCCACTGCTTCCTGTCACCCCAAGATTGATTAGAAGCGGGGATTAAATAAGTTACACAAGAAGTTCAACTTCTTCTGAGAAGTTGAACTTCTTCCATAATTTATTTAATCTGCGTTCCTTAGTTGCTTTCAAGTTCAGCACTCATGGCAGGTGGCGTCCGGCGCGGAATTCGTTCTTGCTCCGTTGCTTGTTTATACACATCCATCAAAACAGAATATTCTTTGCGGCGGCTTTCGCTTTCGCGCTGGCGACGGCGCACTCGTGCCTGGTCCATGCGGCGGAAAATATCGCTTTGCACTTGGCTGGGGTTGGCAACATCTTCAAAGACAATGTTAGCATTCGCGCCGGCCGTCTCCACAATCACATCCCCATAATTAAACAGCGTCGGCAGCAGCCCCGGCCGATCCGCATTCACATTCTGCACATTATCAATCCCGGCCTGCTTACGGCTTTCACCAAAGCCAAACGGCCGTCTATCAATATCAATCACAAACTTATCCGTCACCTGAAACGTATCATTGCGCCAATCCTCAACCTGCCACACCAGCCAGCCCAAATCCACCGCCAGGAACAGCCCAAACACCAGCAGCAACTGCCCCCTCCCTACCGTTGAAAAGCGAGCCAGCAAAAAAGCAATGACAACCAACAGCAAGGCCACCAAAACCGGCCACGCAATTTCCTTAACCAACACAAAGATATGCTTGCGATACGTAATCACAATCCCATCCTTGCTTTCTCCCTCCACCCGCGATTGGAAGCTGCGGCGCAAACGCTGCCAAAAGCTCGGCACCACCTTTACTGGCGGCGGCAAATCACTATCCTCATCTTTTATCAATTCATATGGTGGGTCAACCTTAAAATGTTTTTCAATGGTATGGCGCATGTTCATCTGCTCTCGCGCCTCATCCAGGCTGCGCGTGCGCTGATTTAACCGCTGCAACACCTTCAGCACATCATCCGGGTTGTCAATGTTGTCAAACAGCACCAGCCCCACTGCCGCCGCCGTCTTGATTCGCGCCGTGCCAATCCCCAAAATGTTGGCAATCAGATTAGGGCGATCAATTTCAAAATTCTGAATCTGATGAATCGGAATTTTATTGATGCGTATTTGAAACTTGACCAAATCAAATTCACGGTGCGCCAAATGCTTGTTGGTAATGACAAAATAATCAAGTGCCCAGTCAAGGAGGCGAAAAGACATGACCGCTAAAAAGATGATCATGATGACGCCCGGCACAACAATGGTTAACGTATTCCAAACGCCAACGTTGCCACTCCGCTCCGCCACCGCCAGTGCTTCTGCCCGCAATAGCAAATAAGCAATGGTAGGTACAACGATGAAGCCAAATAACCAGCCCAGCTCACCCAAAAGCAAATATTTCCAACTACGCCGTGCCTGATACTCTACCAATTCGTCAGGCAACAGGCTTAGAGCCGCACTGCGTTTGTCAGCATGGATGCGGGTTTTCCGCGCCAAAGCCCACCCTATTTCTGACAAGCCCGTCTCAACTTCTTCTCCATCAATTAGAATGGTTTCATAACCTGGTTCAAACCGTTCGAGAATGGAAGGCATTCGCTCCAGCAATCCCAGAAAATCATCCTTCTTGATGACGATCATGCTGCCGCCTTCGGTTGAGGGGGCTTGAACAGTGGCTGGATAGGCATCTTCCACGAAAAGCCATTCTTCATTAAAAAAGTCGTTGGGTAGGTAATGGGTAATGCTGGTTTCGGTTACGTCACCACGTTTATCAACGGCACGAGCAATTAAACGGCCGCTTTTCACAATATGCAAGCTATCGGCCACATCCCGCTGGTACGCCACCACCACGCCCGGATCAAACTTATATTCCCGGCTAATCCGCGCCACTTCATCCAGCTCATACTCTTCCAAAGCCGCAAACAACGGAAGTTGTCGTAAAAATTGTCGTTTACTTGTCACAGAACTATCCCAGAGAACTTCGCTCGAAAACACAACTACAAACGAGTTGCGCCGCTTATGCCTCATGGCAATCTTCAAAGAACGTTATTTTAACATAAGATCAAAAGCGTGTGAAGCGAATATTGCTTACAATGCACGGCTGCTGTATCATCTGCCCATCCTACTAAACCCTGAACTATGGAGGCATTTATGTCCCGTCTTGCACTAGTAGCCATTGGTGGCAACTCACTTATCACGGATCCTAAAAACCCCGACATACCCCACCAATGGGACGCCGTTCGTGAAACGTGCCGCCACTTGGCCGATATGGTGGAGCAAGGTTGGCGGCTGGTTATCACCCACGGTAACGGCCCCCAAGTTGGCTACATCTTGCGTCGCAATGAGTTAGCAGCGCATGAAGTCCATACCACACCACTTGACCTGATTGTGGCCGATACCCAGGGTGCCATTGGCTATATGCTCCAGCAAGCACTGCGGAATGAGCTGTTTAGCCGAGGCATTCGCAAACCCATTGTGACCCTTGTCACACAAGTGTTGGTGGATAAAGAAGACCCGGCTTTTCAAAACCCCTCGAAGCCGATTGGCAGCTTTATGAGCCACGCCGAAGCCCAGACTTTTGAAAAACAAGGGTGGCAGGTGATGGAAGATGCCGGGCGCGGCTGGCGGCGCGTGGTTGCTTCGCCTGAACCGCTGCGGATTATTGAAGAAGATGCCATTTTGCAGTTGCTCAACAGCGGTGCTATTGTCATTGCTGTGGGTGGCGGCGGTATTCCTGTTGTTCATAACCAGCACGGGGAATTGCGTGAACTGGGTGGCGTTTATGCCGTAATTGATAAGGATCGAGCCAGTGCGGTGCTGGCAAGCAGCCTGTGGGCTGACTTATTCCTTATTTCCACGGGTGTAGAGCAAGTGGCAATCAACTTTAACACGCCACAGCAGGAAAATTTGAATCGAGTAACGGCTATTCAACTTGCCAACTATCTCAAAGAAGGACACTTTGCCCCTGGCAGTATGAAGCCAAAAGTAGAAGCCGTCTTGTCATTCCTGCAAAAAACAGGAAAATCAGCCCTGATTACGAATCCAACAAATATTGCCGCTGCGCTACGGAGCGAAGCCGGAACCTGGATCGAAGCCGTTTAGTCAGCACTATCATGGCTCTGTTTTTGAGCAGAAGAGGCTGGCTACCTGCCAACCTCTTCTGGGGGAAACATGTTTGATTTGACGAGGCCATTCAGCCTCTTCAACCTTTTTAACCTGTTTACGCTCTTCTACATTTACCGAGCGTTACAGCTTGTCGTGCGTCTTGTGCGCGAACGGCCGTTGCTGGCTAAAGAACCGCTTTCCCGCTACCAACAAGGTCTTGCGGAACAAGCATCCTTTTTCATTGGCGTTCCCCCCGGCGTGTTTATTCATGAACTGTGTCATGCCCTGGCTATCTGGCTCTTTGGCGGGCAAGTGGTCGAATTTGGGTATCGGGTATTCTGGGGCTATGTGGTTCCCAACGGCCGTTTTTCCGCCCCACAAGACTGGTTTATCAGTTTAGCTGGCACATTGGGCAACCTGCTGTTCGGGGCCATCCTTTGGCTGGCACTGCGCCACAACAAAAGCAGCACCATCCGCTTTTTTGCCCTGCGTGCTTTCCGCTTCCAGGTGCATTTTGGCCTCATCTATTACCCGCTCTTCACCCTTTTCCTGCCGGTAGGCGACTGGCTTACCATCTACAACTTTAGGGCAACACCTGTTTTAAGCGGCTTAACGGCCGTTTTTCACACCACCCTCCTCCTGCTTTTCTTCTACGCTGACCGCAACGGCTGGTTTGAAATGCCCAGCTTTGAAACAGCCGAAGCCCAAATGCAGTTCAACCAGTTAGCCAGCACGCTCAATACACAAAGCGAAAACGGCCGTTTGGCCTACATCAACTACCTGCGCAGCGGACGCGCCACCAAACGCGCCCACCGCGCTCTACAACAATTTTTACAGGATAACCCACGTTCGGCCGTTGGGCATTTGCAGCAAGCCATGCTTCACAGCGACGGTCAGCGCGAACTGCCCAAAAAGGCGTTTGAAAGTGCCCAAAAGGCACTCAGCCTGGGGCTTGCCCAGCCACGACAGCAAGCCCTGGCGCATGAACTCGTAGCGCGTTTTTATCTGGATCAGGGCAAGGGACAGCCAGCGCGAGAGCAGCTAACGATGGCACTTCTGGCACTTGGCAAAACGAATGGGGCTGATCCACAGCAGGCACGGCTGCTGCATCTACGCAGCCAGGCGTATCGCCGCGAAACTCGGTTAGACGAGGCTCTGCGTGATTTGGACGACGCTATTCTGCTGGCGCAGCAGGCAAACGACCAAAAAATGGCCGTTTTTTATCAAAAAGAAAAAGAGATAATGGCTCATGCTGTTCGTTGAGAGAGGGAAAAAAACGGCCGTTATCTAGCCAACAAACACCAAAGGAGGTGAGGCAATTCGACAATACGCAAAACCGATCATACACAATGTAGCTTTGTAACTTGCAAAAACGCAAATCTTTTTTAGGAGAAGAAAATCAAATGAGAGCAAAAACTTTTTCCAAACTATCCTGGCTTCTTGCCTTGATCCTCGTCTTAATCCTGGCCGCTTGCGGTGGCAACGCCACCGAAGAACCGGCCGCCGAAGCACCGGCTGCTGAAGAACCCGCCGCCGAAGAACCCGCTGCCGAAGAACCCGCCGCTGAAGAACCCGCTACACAAGAAGGCAGCTACCAAATTCCCGCCATCGAAGAAGGCAAGTACAACGTCGCCTTCGTCTATGTTGGCCCCCATGATGATGGTGGTTGGACGCAATCCCACGATGTCGGCCGGCAATATGTCGAAGCCAACGTAGAAAACGTCCACACAGCCTATGTTGAAACCGTCGCCGAAGGTGCCGATGCCGAACAGGTTATCCGCTCCCTCGCCCGTAAAGGATTCGATGTCATCTTCACCACGTCCTTCGGCTATATGGATGCTTCCGAAATCGTCGCCGACGAATTCCCGGATGTAGACATCATCCACATCAGCGGCTTCAAATCCAACGAAGCCAACTTTGGCAACCTTTTTGGCGCCATGGAAGACATTAAATACCTGGCCGGTATGCTCGCTGGCTCCCGCGCCAAAACCGATGGCAACCCCAAGCTCGGCTACATCGCCACCTTCCCCATCCCTGAAGAACTCCGCCTGGGCAATGCTTTTGCCCTGGGTGTCCAGCAAACTTGCCCCGAATGCACCATTGACGTGCGCTGGATCTTTACCTGGCACGACCCCATCGTCGAAAAAGAAGCTGCCGCTTCCCTCTTTGACGGTGGTGCGCAGGTTGTTATGACGGGTGCCGACACCCCCGCCCCGGCTGAGGCAGCTCCCGATGGCAAGTGGGGTATCACCTACGACTACTCTGGCAACTGCAAGATTGACTCTTGTCTCACCTCCATGTACTGGAACTGGGGCCCCGTCTACTCTCGCATCATCGAAGAGTCGGAGGCTGGCACCTGGGTTGGCGGTTGGGATTACTTTGATGCTGACTCTGGTGCTTTAGGTCTCTATGGTTTCATGGACGGCGAAACCATGCAGCCTGGTGCAGCCAGCCTGCCGGCCGAAGACCTGCAGATGATCCAGGACACTTTGGCCGCCATGTTGGCCGGCGAGTTCACTCGCTTTGATGTGTTCAAAGGCCCCATCACCGACAACCAGGGCAACGTGGTTTTGGAAGATGGCGTCAGCCTGGAACAGCTTGACCTGGATGGTTTCTCCCAGTTTGGTAGTGAATGCCAGACTTGCATGTACTGGTGGAACGAAAACATCACGGCTGAACTACCTTCACTTGAATAAGAATCTGTAAACAGTAATCAGTAATCAGTAATCAGTGGTAAAAACTGGTTACTGATTACCGATTACTGATCACTGAAAATGACAGAGACCCCATACGCTGTAGAAATGGAAGAAATCGTGGTACGCTTTCCAGGTGTGCTGGCGAATGATCGTGTCAATCTAACGCTGAAACAGGGGGAAATCCATGCGCTCCTGGGGGAAAACGGAGCCGGGAAAAGCACGTTGATGAATGTGCTAGCCGGGTTGTATAAGCAAGCGGCTGGGGTCATCAAGATTCACGGCCGGCCGGTTAGCTTTAACTCCCCCAAAGATGCCATCGCCCACGGTGTCGGCATGATTCATCAACATTTTATGTTGGTGCCTACGCAAACCGTCACCGAAAATATTTTGCTGGGGCTGGATGAACCCCGCTTTGTAATGAATTTGCCCCATTATGACCAAAAGGTGCGTGATCTGCAGGCACAGTTTGGGCTGCACGTAGACCCCACAGCCAAAATCTGGCAGCTTTCGGTGGGGGAACAGCAGCGTGTAGAAATTTTGAAGGTACTATATCGTGGGGCAGATATTTTGATTATGGACGAGCCAACGGCCGTTCTTGCCCCCAAAGAAATTGATGAACTCATCAACACCATGCGCTCCATGGTGGCGCAAGGCAAATCCATCATCTTCATCAGCCACAAACTGCACGAAGTAACGGCCGTTGCCGACCGCGTTACCGTATTGCGTAAAGGGCTTTGCACCGCCGAAGGCATCAGCGCCAAGGGGTTAACCCAGGCCGACCTGGCCCGACTCATGGTCGGGCGCGATGTTGTTTTCAGCGTTGCCAAAGAGGAACAAAAACCCGGCAATGTCGTCCTCGCCATCAAAAACGTCTCTGCCCAAAACAACAAAGGCGTGCCTGCCCTGCGCAATCTGTCGCTGGAACTCCGCAGCGGCGAAATTTTGGGCATCGCCGGTGTGGCTGGCAATGGGCAAAGCGAACTGGCTCAGGTCATTACCGGGTTACGCCCCTGTGAAGGCAGCATTTTGGTCAACGGCGAAGAAGTTGCCAACCAGCCCCCCAGCAAAGCCATTGCCCAAGGGGTGGCCCACATTCCCGAAGACCGCAACCGAGTCGGCTCGGCTCCCAACATGAGCATCACCGAAAACACCATCATGAAGGATTACGGCCTTGAGCCAATTGGCAATGGCTGGAGCATCAACTTCACCAAAGCCCGCACCCGCGCCCAAAATCTGAAAAAAATGTATGATATTTTGGCACCGAGTGTAGACACATTGGCACGGAAGCTATCGGGGGGCAATTTGCAAAAGGTAATTCTGGCGCGAGAAATCTCCACCAACCCCCGCCTGATGGTAGCCGTGCAGCCAACACGCGGGCTGGATGTGGGAGCCATTGAGGCAATTCAAACGTTGCTTTTGGAACAGCGGGCAGCAGGAACGGCCGTTCTCCTCATTTCCGAAGAACTAGAAGAACTTCTCGCCCTCAGCGACCGCATCGCCGTCATCTTCGACGGCCAAATCATGGGCATCGTTGACGCCAAAAACGCCGACATAGACCAAATCGGCCAAATGATGATCGGCAGCAAACTGGAAACCGCCCAAGCTCAGTAATCATCACCCGGTCATCACACACCTGATAACCGCTTACTGAATACTCTGCTCAAGGAGCAGACCCACAACAGGTCTCTCCTATTTAAAAAATTATGACAACCATTGCTCCATCCAAACGCTTCCAACTACCCTACACCCTTTCCCTGGAAAAACGGGTTGAGGACTACCCTAAATGGTTCCCCCCCGCCATTACCATCGCCTCCGTCCTCATCGCCTTCCTCATCAGCGGCATCATCCTCAAACTCATCGGCGGCCAGCCCCTGGTTGTTGCCAAATTCTTCTACGAAGCCACCTTTGGCAGTTGGGCTGTCTTCTCCGACACCATGGTCAAAGCCACCCCCCTCATCATGGTCGGCCTCGCCTGCGCCATCGCCTTCCGCATGAAGCTGTGGAATATCGGTGCCGAAGGCCAATTTTACCTCGGTGCCTTTGGTGCCAGCCTCGTCGTCCTCGTTCCCCTGGTACCACCCGAAAGCCCCAAATTCGTCATCATCGGCGCCATGATCATCATGGGCATGATCGGCGGCGCAGTTTGGGGATTCATCCCCGGCTACCTTAAAGCTCGCTTCCAGGTCAACGAAATCATCACCACCCTCATGCTCAACTATATCGCCATTTCCTGGAACAACTTCTGGATTTTTGACCGCTGGAGCGACGCCGGTTTCCAAATGACCCCCACCTTTGACAAAAGCGCCTGGCTGCCCCGCCTGGCCGACTATGCCCGCGAATACAAAATGTTTTCCGGCATCACCCTCCATTTAGGGGTCATATTCGGCATTGTCGCCGCCGCCATTATCTGGTGGATTTTGGAGCGCAGCAGTTGGGGGTATGAGATCAAGCTAATTGGTGACAACCCCAACGCTGCCAAATATGCCGGCATCAACATCACCCGCAACATCGTGCTGGTCATGATGGTTTCCGGTGCCTTGGCCGGGCTGGCCGGCATGTCGGAAATCAGCGGTGTCGTTCACCGGCTGCAAGAACGCATCTCCCCTGGCTATGGGTTCACCGGCATCATTGTCGCCTGGTTGGCAAAGCTTAACCCCTTTACCGTCATCCTCGTCTCCATCCTGTTCGGGGCACTCATCGTTGCCGGCCGCGAAATCCAGCCGTCCGGGTTAGCTCTCATGCTCCAAGGCTTCATCTTGTTCATGATCATCAGCAGCGACGTACTGCTGCGCTACAAAGTTCGGCTCACACGGCAAACAGCATAGGTCAATTTTGCAAAGTTAACCTATAGAACAAACCATATGAATCCAATCATCATTTTGCACGCCGGTCTCGCCACCGGCACCATCTTGCTCTTTGCCGCCATTGGCGAAGTCTTTGCCGAGCGGGCTGGCATTCTCAATCTGGGCGTCGAGGGTATGATGCTTATGGGAGCCATGGCCGGTTTTAGCACCTCGCTCAGCACCGGCAGCCCCATGCTTGGCCTGGTTGTCGCCATTTTAGCTGGCGGCATTCTCAGCCTGGCGCACGGCCTTGTCACCATTCACTTTCAAGCCGATCAGGTGGTAAGCGGCCTCTCGCTTACCTTTTTAGGCACGGGGTTGGCATTGGTGCTGGGGCAAGGGCTAACGGGGCAAAACCCGCCCCTCGTTCCCTCTTTTGATATTCCTGGACTCGCGCTTATACCCGTTATTGGCCCAATTTTCTTTGCCAATCATAGTATGCTGGTCTATGTTGGCTACCTGTTCGCTCCGCTGACATGGTACTACATCTACAAAACCCGCCCCGGAATGCACTTGCGGGCAGTGGGCGAAAAGCCGGAAGCAGCCGACACGATGGGGATCAACGTCTATGCCTTGCGCTACTTCTATGTTTTTGTAGGGGGCTGTTTGGCGGGTTTGGCTGGGGCAACCATTAGTTTGTCGGTGTCGCCGGGCTGGTTTAGCGAGCTAACCACATCGGGGCAGGGGTGGATTGCGGTCGGGCTGGTCATCTTTGCCCAGTGGGATCCGCTGCGGGCGGCGTTTGGCGGCTATTTGTTTGGGGCGCTGCGCCGCACCATTCTAGACCTGCAAGGGCCGGCAACGCTGTTTGGTTTTACCAATCCGCTTTATATCAACCCGAATTTTAGCTTTTTCCTGCAAATGGCTCCGTTTATTCTGACCATTGCGGCACTGGTTTGGGGATCACGGGCGGCGATTCGGGAGCGGCTGGGGGCACCGGCGGCGCTGGGTGTGCCGTACATTCGTGGGGAGCGTGGGTTGTAATCATGCCTGAGGTCTGGTTTATTCGCCACGGCGAAAGTATTTCCAATGCCAATCTGGTGACAAGCCATCCGGCTTTGTCGCCGCTGACACCGAAGGGGGAACAGGAGGCATTGTTAATTCCGGGGGCTTTTAACGGCCGTAAACCCGACCTCATCATCACTTCCCCCTACGTGCGGGCGGAACAAACGGCCGTTCCTACCCTCAACCACTTTGCCCCCGTCCGCCACGAAATCTGGCCCGTCCACGAATTCACCTACCTGGCTCCCAAACGGTATGCCGGGACAACCGGCGACCAGCGCAGCCCGTTTGCCCAGGCATATTGGGAACGCAGCGACCCTGATGAACAGGAAGGAGGCGGCGGCGAATCGTTCCGCGCCTGTCTCAACCGCGTCCACATCACCCTGGCCCGCCTACAGCAGCATGAAGCCGATTTTGTCGCCGTTTTTACCCACGGTCTCTTTGTTCGTCTGCTGCTGTGGGCGGGACTAACCAACACCAGCAATGCCACCAGCACCACCCAACGCTACGCCCATCACTTCATCCGCGCCGTGCGAATGCCCAACGCCGCCATTTGCGTCGTCCATCTTGCCGAAAACAATCTGCTTTTTTCCAGCTTTCAAACAGAGCATTTAACCATATGAATCAGGCTCTACCCCGCGCTCAGGACAGTGTTCATTGGTATCACAAGCTAGTAGCGGCACCTTTGCAGCTACTAGCTGCCGCCGATCTCGGCCCGTTGGGGGGCGACAACAGCATCTCGGCTGTAATTGAAGCCGTGTTAATGCAAAAACGCGGGGAAACCATCACCTTTCCACTCTCCAAAACCGACACCTTTTTTGTAAAACAGTTGACCGGGCAAACAATTCCTGATGAAATGCTTGAGTATCGGGAGCTAAATCATGAAGCTCAACGAGAAATTTTGCGGCGGCGTGGCGCGGGCAACATGGTGGTGATTTGGCTAGGAGCAGGGGTATTTACGTTGGAACATCCGCTGCTGGCGGAAAAACGGCCGTTTGACTGGCACATCTGGACTGACGCTTCACCAAGAGTGGTCAGCAACGCCAAACAGCTTTTCGATGAAATGCTGGCAAAGGGGCAAAGCGGTAACATCTCCCATCATGTCACCCTGCCCCATCACATTGATCGACTCAACCATTTAATCGAACTCACAGCATTTGACACCAGCGAATTGGTGATTATGGGTTATGGCCTCACCTATGCTTTGACCATGGCGGAAAACCAGTCATGGCTACACCAACTAGCAATTCCTGCCGGGCGAAAAACCAGCTTTGTTTTTAACGCCCCAGCCGCCAAAATTCCAATGCTACCAGCAATCATGGCAGCCTTTCATGAACAACGCATGGTGCATTATGATCGTCACCATATCGAGGCACTTTTCTCAACCATGCCCACCGCCAAAGTCGTTTGGGAAAAGCCACGCGAAGCCACACGCAATCAAATGTGGGCGACATGGCTAATTGAGGTCAATGCCGACTAATCATCGGCGGGGTGGGTAAGCCACCAACCGAGTAAAACGGCAGCCACGCCTAAGGCTGCCAACGCCACTTTTTGTTCGCGAGAAACGGCCGTTTCTTTCCCCCTCGCCTCCGTTTCTGCAATCCAGGCAAACGTCTCCAACATCCCCGTTTGCAGCGGGCGTGTCGTCCAGCCAAGCTGCGCCCGCGCCTTGTCCGACCGCGCCATATATGTTACCCCCAGCGATGCTGTAGCCTCCCGGCTAAACGCCGACGGCAACCCCAGTGCCGACTGCAGCCCCCCTGCCAGCGGGGCAAACGGCCGCACCATCCGCGAAGGAAGACGCAGCAACGGTGGCTTCCGCTCCAGCAAATATCCCCAAAAATCTACCATCTCCCCCAGCGGAATGGCCGGCCCAGCCAAAATATAGCTCTCCCCCACCACACCCCTCTCCGCCGCCAAAATATGCCCCTCGGCCACATCATCCACATGGGCATAGGTAAAAGCCGTGTCCGCTCCCGGCACCGCCGGAAGTCCTTGATAAAACAGCCGCATCGTTTCCGCAATAATGCTCGTATCCCCCGGCCCGTAGACCCCACCCGGCATCACAATCACAATGGGCGCACCCTTCTCAATCAATGGCAACGCCACCTTGTAATGTGCCAGCCACTTGGTACGGTCATATTCGGTTAAAAACGGTCCATTTTGACGATAGCTTTCATCCACAAGCCGCCCATGCGTGTCGCCAAAGACGGCCACGGTGCTGGTATAGACAATTTTGGGGATGCCCAATTCAACGGCCAGCCGCAGCACCTTGCGCGTTCCCCCCACGTTAATCGCCTCAGCATCCATCCAGTCGCTCCCACCCACCTTGTACCAGGCCGCCATATGAAAGACGACATCACTGCCTTCCATACCTGCCCGCATCGAGGCCGTGTCTAAAATATCGCCGCGCACCACCTGCGCTCCTAAATCGGTTAGCAGCGCGGCTCCTGCGTCAGAACGCACCAGTGCCACCACATCGTCACCACGCGCCACCAGCTTGGCAACCACATGCCGGCCGATAAATCCAGTCCCACCCGTTACAAATGCTTTCATGGTTCCACAACCTTCAAATTCATTATTTTTTCACCCCTTCTTTGCAGCCACATTGGGCTGCGCTGTTTATTATACCCAACAGGAGAGGTGTTGCACGATTGCAGTACTCACGGCTATTGTGTTCACGCCCAAGTTCATGATACTATTAGGCTCAGAGCTAAGCGTGAGTGAGTATACAATTTTCATTGAAACACAGGATGCCACGCTGTAAACAGATTTTCACAGAGTTGTAGTTCATCGTATATGACTGAAGGAATCATTGCTGCCCTCGGCAAATTATTCAGCCGCTTAAACTGGTTTACTGTCCTTTTTTTTGCCGTCGTTTTATTGGTTCAAATTGGGCTTTTTTACTTCTTTTTTAGTTTTTTGCTGGGGCAGCCCACCAACGAGTGGTTTACGGAATTTATCTTAGCCAGCTTCGTCCAGATTTTAGCCGGGGCATTGGCACTTTATTTTGTTGATCGGTTCAAGCTGTTGGTCGGCCAAACCATCACCAACACGGTTGGGGACGAACTGGTTCGGCTGCGGGCGGCCAACAACCGGGCTAAATCGCTGCGCGACATGGCCTCGACGCTGCGGGCAACGCTCAGCTTTGAAAAGGTGGTGGAGCAGGCACTGGATGTGTCAAGTCTGGCGCTGGAGGAAATGGGGATTCCACGCCACGCGCTGGTGGGAGCTGTCTTTTTATTTGATGGCAACCAGCTTATTCCCGTAGCAGCCAAGCGCTTTTTAGCCAAGGATTATGAGCAAAATATTCGTGGCAAAAAGGGGGTTGTGGGAGCCGCACTCAGCCAGGCGGAAATCATGGTGACGGATAATCCGGGGAATGATGCCGAGCTAAAGACGTTTGCGGCGTTCAAGGGTTGTTTAACGGCCGTTTGCATCCCCCTCCGCGCCGGTTTCCAAATGTTCGGCATCATGGTCATTGGCTCCCACATGGCCGTGCAGTTCAACGAAGAACATTTTGACCTGTTCAACGCCGTGGCCGACCAAGCCGTCATCGCCCTGCAAAACGCCCAGCTTTTCCAAAACCTGGAAGCAGAAAAGCTGCGCCTCATCGAAGCCGACGAAGAAGCCCGCAAAGAGCTGGCACGTGACCTCCACGACGGCCCGACGCAAAGCATCGCCGCCATTGCCATGCGGATCAACTTCATCCGCGCCCTGCTGCTGAAAGACCCGGACAAAAGTCTGGACGAACTGGAAAAAGTGGAGCAGCTTGCCAAGCAAACCTCCAAAGAAATTCGCGGCATGTTGTTTACGTTACGGCCGCTGCTCATTGAAACCCAGGGGCTTGGCCCGGCCATCCTCACCGTCATGAACCGGTTAAAGGAAAGCGACGGCATTGAGATGCGGCTGGTGGGGGGCGAACACGGCAACTTGCTTAGCGAGACGGCGCAGGGTGTCGTTTTTTCCATTGTTGAAGAAGCACTGGGCAATGTTCACAAACACGCCAACGCCACGGCTGTGGAAGTACGGCTGTGGCAGGAAGATAATTTGTTTGTGGCGCGGGTGCAGGACAACGGCGTGGGGTTTGACACCCAGGCCGTGACCAACAACTATGGGTATCGCGGCAGCCTGGGGCTGGTGAACATGCGTGAACGCGCCGAGCGGGTGGATGGGTCGCTTTCTATCGAAGCCCAGCCGAATCAGGGAACGGCCGTTACCCTCGTTGTCCCCCTTGATAAACACGGCCGCAGGGAAAAAACGGCCGTTGCTGGTAAATGAGCGACCAGCGGAAATGGTGGGGAGTAGGGAGTGGGAAGTGGGGTATAGAATCTCTTACTCCCTACACCCCACTCCCCACGCTCTTCTTCTTGACATTACTCGGCTACCTCCTCCTCCTGCGCCTCTTCCCCCTCATTCCCCGCTACAACCAAACCCCGCTGGCCGATGTGCGCACCTTTACGCCGTCGCTGGGGGCAGGGCTGGCCTATGGGCTGCTGCTGCTAGCACTGTACGGGCTGTATGGGCTGGCATACCAACGTTTACAAACGAGTCAGAAAGATCACGCAAAGGCGCAAAGACGCAAAGATAAGCTGGTTCTCTTTGCGCCTTTGCGCCTTTGCGTGAAATTCTTTAATTCAGCTTCCTTACCGTTTATTTTGCTCACAACGGCCGTTTTTGCCTTGCCCCTCCTGTTTACCTACCCCATCAACGCCAACGACGTGTATCGTTACTTCATTCGCGGGCGGATAACGGCCGTTTATGCCACCTCCCCCTACAGCCAGCCCCCCGCCAGCTTTGCCACCGACCCCTATTTGCCGCTGGCCGGGGAATGGGCCGACGCCACCTCCCCCTATAGCCCCGTGTGGGAGCTAACCGCCGCTGCCATCACCCACCTCGCCCCCGATAACCTGCTGCTGGGGCTGCTCCTGTTCAAGCTGTTGGGATTGGGGCTGCATCTGCTAACGGCCGTTCTCATCCACCACATTCTCAAACCCCAGCCAACCCACAACCGCCTCGCCGCAACCCTGCTCTGGGCCTGGAACCCCGCCCTGCTCCTCTTCTTCGTCACCGACGCCCACAACGACACCCTCATGCTCCTCTGGCTCACCCTCGGCATCCTAGTGCTTCCCACACCCCACACCCCACACCCCACGCCCCACGCCACGCCACGCCCAGCGTTACACCACGCCCTCGCCTTCCTCCCCCTCCTCCTTGCCGCCCTCACCAAACCCATCGCCCTGCTGGCACTCCCCTTCTTTGCCCTCGCCAGCCTGCGCCAACTGCCCACCTGGCGGCAGCGCGGGGTGTATGTGGGATTAACGGCCGTTTTCACCCTCCTCCTCACCTGGCTTACCTTCCTCCCCTTTGGCTCACCGCTGGAGCTAGGGCAGCGGCTGCTCAGCGAAGCATCTGACGGCGGCGGCTTTTCCCCCACGGTGCTATTCATTTTGGTCAATCGCGCCCTGGGCGGCACGCTGGCCGTGGCCACGGCCGGCCGGGTGGCACTGCTGCTGTTTGGGGTGGCGGCGGTCTGGTTGTTGTGGCGGGGGTTAAACGGCCGTTCGCCCCTCCCCGCCACCGCCGACATCTTCCTCGCCTACACCCTGCAAGCCCTCAACTTCCGCATCTGGTACACCACCTGGCCCTTCCCCTTCCTCATCCTCGATGCCGCCCAAAACCCCACCCCCACCAGCCGCTATCGGCTGCGCGTCGGCTTTTGGCTGCTGCTCACCGCCCAGTTCTCCGTCCTCATCCACAGCCACCTGCGGCTCGACCTGCTCGGCGGCAGCCACCTATGGGGGCATCTCATCGCCATCCCCTTCACCTTCCTCCTGCCATTCGTCCTTGCCCGCCGTTCTGACAACCTGGCAGTTCGTTAATGTCTTTAGTTTTTCGCCACCCCTCTCCCCCGCCCCCTCTCCCAGCTTGGGGGAGGGTTAGGGAGGGGGAATGTTGTAATGCAAACCACATGAGACTAACAATGGGAGATAGCAACCATTCATCAATCTCCAATCTCCAATCCCCAATCGCCAAATCCCCCAGCGATTTGCAACGATTACACAATTCCCCATTCCCATTTCCCGCCCCCCGTGCTATAACAGACCCCATGAAACGACCTGATGAACTACGCGAAACCAGATGGCAGGTGGCACCACCCGCCCCTGCCTCCACCAAACAAAGCCTGGTATCTATTCACCCAATCCTACGGCAAATTCTTTACAATCGCGGCATTACCGATGCCGCCCACATTCAAGCCTTTCTGGAAGGCCACTATCTGCCCAGCACCGACCCCTTTTTGCTGCTGGATATGGACAAAGCCGTTGCCCGCATCCAGCAGGCCATTGAACAAGATGAAACCATCGTCGTCTACGGCGACTTTGACGCCGACGGCGTAACCTCCACCGTGCTGCTTACCGAAACGCTGCGCAAGCTGGGTCTAGACCGCCGCAAAGCCCAGCCCTATATCCCCGACCGCGTTGATGAGGGGTATGGCCTCAATGTGGAGGCGTTGAGCAAAATCCGTGAGGAAATTGGGGCAACGCTGTGCATTACCGTGGACTGCGGCATCCGTTCGCCAGATGAAGTGGCGCACGCCATGAGCATTGGACTGGATATGATCATCACCGACCACCACAACCTGGGACCCAAACTTCCCCCGGCACTGGCGGTGATCAATCCAAAACGGCCGTTTTCCCCCTACCCCGAAACCATGCTCGCTGGCGTTGGCATTGCCTTCAAGCTCGCCCAGGCGCTGCGCCAGGCCATGCCCGACCGTGCCACCTATCAGGACGACGAGCTGCTCGACCTCGTTGCCATCGGCACCGTAGCCGACCTGGCCCCGCTACTGGGGGAAAACCGGCAGCTTGTCACACGCGGGTTAGCCGTGCTAAATCAGGCCAAACGCCCCGGCGTTCGCGCCCTGGCGCAGGTATCGGGTGTCACCATCGGCAACCTCACCGCCGAATCCATTGGCTTTGGGCTGGGGCCACGCATCAACGCCGCCGGCCGCCTCACTCACGCCTACGATGCCGCCAAACTGCTGGCCGTCAATAACGACCTCGATGCCCGCCGCCTAGCCCATGAACTAAACGAACTCAATAAACAACGCCGCCAGCTAACGGCCGATTTGGGGCAAAAGGCCGAAGGCATGGTCAATCCCGATGCCCCCATCCTCATTGCCGCCGATGACAGCTTCCTTTCGGGCGTGGTGGGGCTGGTTGCCAGCCGCCTGGCTGAGAAAAACTATCGGCCGGCGATCATCATTGAAAAAGGGGAAAGCGAAAGCCGAGGCTCCTGCCGCTCCATCCCCGAATTCCACATCACCGAAGCCCTGGATGAGTTGACCGAGCTGCTGGTGCGCCACGGCGGCCACGCCCAGGCCGCCGGGTTTACCGTCCGTAATAAGGATTTGCCCACCTTTATTGAGCGCATGGAGGCGTTGGCAACAACCCGTCTGGCCGACCAGGATTTGCGCCCCACCATCACCGCCGATGTGGAGATTGGGCTGCGGCACATTGACTGGGCGCTGTATGAGAGTTTGCAGGCGCTTGAGCCAACTGGCTACGCGAACCCTGCCCCGGTGTTTCTCAGCCGCTTTGTGGAGGTAATCAGCCATCGTACCGTCGGCCACGATAACTCGCACCTGCAACTGCGGCTGATAGATGGCGGGCAGCAAGAACGCGCCCCGCAAATTTTTGCCGCCATTGCCTTTCGCCAGGGAAGTTGGGCGGCAGCGTTACCGCGCTATATTGATCTGATTTATTCGATTGGGGTGAATGAGTGGCGGGGGCAGAAAAGTTTGCAGTTGATGGTGCAGGATATTCGGCCGGCCGAAATGCCGCTATTTGCCACGTAATCGGAATCGTAAGTCTATTGTGCTATGGTTTCCACCGGGTTTTCGTGGGGAGAATGAAATACACAAGGCAAGTACGCAACGGTTTTTGCGCCATAATGAATTAATCTTTGCACCGACCTTAGGCACATGAGCCACAAAACGGCCGTTTTCCCCGTCTATCGGTGCCATCTTCAGGAGAATCGTCATGAAAGTATTAGTAACAGGAGCCGCCGGGTTTATTGGCAGCCACGTCGCCGGGCAACTGCTGGCGCGGGGCGATGAGGTCATTGGGTTGGATAATTTCAACGACTATTATGACCCAGCCAGAAAACGCGCCAACGAAACCCGGCTGTCGGCTCACCCCAACTTCCGCATGGTGGAAGATGACATTCGCAACCGGGAGCGAATGTTCCAGCTTTTTGCCGCTGAACGGTTTGATGCCGTTGCCCATTTGGCGGCCATGGCCGGGGTTCGCAACGCTGTCAAATACCCGGCACTGTATGTGGATGTGGATTTGAACGGCACGCAGCATTTGATGGATGCGGCCCTGGCGGCGGGTGGCGTGAGCAATTTTGTCTTTGCCTCCACTTCGTCGGTTTACGGCAACACCAAACAAATCCCGTTTGTTGAAAGCGACCCCTGCGACCGCCCGTTGCAGCCGTATGCGGCGGCAAAACGGGCGGCGGAATTGTTGGGCTACAGCTATCATCACTTGTTTGGTATGAATTTTACGGCCGTTCGCTTTTTCACCGTCTATGGACCAAACGGCCGGCCCGACATGATGGCCTATCTGCTGGCCGAAAGCGTTAGCAACGGGCTGCAAATTCCGCTGTATGATGGCGGCAATATGTACCGCGACTGGACGTTTGTGGACGACATCGCCGACGGCGTGGTGCGGGCTGTAGATCGGCCGTTGGGGTATGAAATCATCAATTTGGGGCGGGGTGAACCGACCCTGCTCAAGGATTTTGTGGAAATGATTGAAACCCTGGGTGGACGCAAAGCCAATGTCATTCACAAACCCAAGCTGGCCGCCGATTTTTCCCGCAATGAAGCCAACATCAGCAAGGCGCGGCAACTGCTGGACTACAACCCCCAGGTTTCCGTGCCAGAAGGGGTACGCCGCTTCTGGGAATGGTATGTCCATAAGGATGAATAGATAGAGACACAACATCAAAAAGAGGGGCAATGACCCCTCTTTTTTGTTGCCACCCTCATTATGGTATAATCGGGCAAAATTTGGTTTAGGAATGGCAATTCAATAACTTGCCCATTTAGAAGTTCAACTTCTTCTGAGAAGTTGAACTTCTTGCATAACTTATTTAATTCTCGTTCCTTATCGCCCTACGTATCAGGCAACAATGTTGTAAGGTTTATGCGATTCGTTACTATCTCTGAAAAATTGCGCCCCCGTTCTGTGGTGGTCGTTCACCCCCTGGAAAACAAGCTTGTAAAACGACAATGTGGAGTGCTGTCATGAATCTGCCTCCATTTGAACTTGTTACTGATGCCGAAAGTTTGGCACTTTGTTTGGCGGCACTGCGCGGTGAACCGCTGTTAGCAATTGATCTGGAGGCCAACAGCATGTTTGCCTACCGGGAGCGTGTCTGCCTGATTCAGCTTTCCACGCCTACGCAGGATTTTGTGATTGACCCGGTTGAGCCGCTGGATTTAGAGCCGCTGGGACGTATTTTGGCTGATCCGGCGGTGCAAAAGGTGTTTCACGCCGCCGAGTATGATTTGATTTTGCTGAAGCGGGAGTATGGTTGGGAGCTGCATAATTTGTTTGACACGATGTGGGCGAGCCGCATTTTGGGGTATCAGCGGTATGGGCTGGCGAATATGCTGGAGCAGCTTTATGGCGTGAAGCTGGATAAGCGATTCCAAAAGTCGGATTGGTGCAAACGGCCGTTAACCCCCGCCCAACTCCAATACGCCCAGCTAGACACCCATTACCTGCTGCAGCTGCGCCACGACCTGCATGGGCAGCTTACCAAAGCAGGGCTGTTGGCCGAAGCGTCCGAAACCTTCACCCAACAATCCCGCATCGAGCTAAACGACCAGCCGTTTGACCCCGACAACTTTTGGAATTTGCATGGTGTGCGTGACCTGACGCGCCGCCAGCAGGCCATTTTGAAAGAGCTGTTTGTTTATCGGGAGCAGGTGGCACAGCGCACCAATTTGCCGCTGTTCAAGGTGATGGCTGACCGGACGCTGCTGGAGTTGGCGCAGTTGGAACCGACCAGTTTGGCGCAGTTGAACAGTGTGCATGGAATGAGCAACGGGCAAATTCGCCGCCGGGGTGCCAGGATTTTGCAGGCGGTGCAGCGAGGACAGGCGGCTCCATTGCCCACACGCCCGCGCCACAACCGCAAGCGGACACCAGAAGCGGTGTTGAATCGGTATGAGAAGCTGCACAATTGGCGCAAGGAAACGGCCGTTTCTCGCGGTGTCGAATCCGATGTCATTCTTAGTCGGCAGGCATTGTGGGACATTGCCGGAGGGAACCCCAACAGCATGGCCACCCTCTCCAAAATCAAATCCATCGGCGAGTGGCGCTGCCAGACGTATGGGGAGGAGATTCTGGCTGTTTTACAGCAGTTTCGTAACCATTAAAGCGATTGGAGATTGGAGATTGGAGATTGTGAACCTTCATCAATCTCCAATCTCCAATCTCCAATCCCACCTACAGGAGCGTGTCAGATGGAGTTAACCTTTCACGGAGCCGTGCGGACGGTCACTGGCTCACAACATTTGCTTGAGGTAAACGGCCGTTCTATCCTCCTCGACTGCGGCCTCTATCAGGGGTCACGCCAGGAAACCTACTTCCGCAACCAAAACCTCCCCTTCGATGCCAGCCAAATTGATTACCTGGTGCTATCCCACGCCCACATTGACCACAGCGGCAACATCCCCAACCTGGTCAAAAGCGGCTTTCGCGGCGACATCGTTTGCACCTACGCCACCCGCGACCTGTGCGCCATCATGCTGCGCGATAGTGCCAAAATCCAGGAATACGACATTGAGTACCTGAACCGCAAGCGCAGCAAGAAAAACCAGCCGCCGCTGGAGCCAATTTATTCTCTAACCGATGCAGTCAACAGCCTGAAACAATTTATTGGCATTGGCTACGAACGGCCGTATACCCTCTTCCCCGGTGTCACCATCACCTTCTACGATGCTGGTCACATCCTCGGCTCCGCCATTGTTGCCCTCGACATTGAAGACACAGCCAGCAACAGCCACCGCCGCGTGGTCTTCAGCGGCGATTTAGGCCGCCCCAACCGCCCCATTTTGCGCGACCCCACCTTTATTGACGAAGCCGACATCCTGCTCATTGAAAGCACCTATGGCAACCGCGTCCACGACACCATAGACGAAGCCAGCGACAAGCTGGAAAAGATTATCAACGAGACATACAAACGGGGCGGCAAGCTCATTGTGCCAGCCTTCGCGGTTGGCCGCACGCAGGAATTGGTTTACAGGCTACACCAGCTCATCGAAAGCCGTGACATCCCCCCCAACCTACCGATTTACGTAGACAGCCCGCTGGCGATTGATGCCACCGGCATTTATCGGCTGCACCCGGAGGCGTATGACGAAGAAACGGCCGATTTTCTCCTCGGCACGCGCCACAACGACCCGTTTGGCTTTGACATGGTGCATTACACCCGCTCCACGCGAGAGTCCAAGGAGCTAAACTTCCTCAACAGCCCGGCCGTAATTATTAGCGCCAGCGGCATGGCCGAAGCCGGCCGCATTCTCCACCACCTCAAAAATAACGTTGAAGACCCGCGCAACACCATTCTTATCGTGGGTTGGCAGGCACCAGACACACTGGGGCGGCGCATTGTGGAGAAACAGCCAACGGTCAAAATCTTTGGCGAACCATATACGCTGGCGGCGCAGGTTGCCACCATCAACGGCCTGAGCGCCCACGCCGACCGGAATGAGTTGCTGGAATGGACGGGAAGGATGAAGAAACGGCCGTTTGCCACCTTCATTGTTCACGGCGAAGCAGAAGCCTCCTTCGCCCTCGCCGACGCCCTGCAAGCCGAACAAGGGTTCACCAACGTCAACGTTCCCACCCTCGGCCAATCGTTCACCTTATAGACAAGGTGCTGGCATAACTGCTTAAGTAATTTCACGCAAAGGCGCAAAGGCGCGAAGATAAACCTTTCTTCTTTGCGTCTTTGCGCCTTTGCGTGATTTTTCAATCGTTAGCTACATGCCCGTCGGAAAATCAAAAAAACGGGTTGCCACGTCAAATTTCTCCGCCAGGTCCGCCCCCAGTGCCTTCACCCCCACCGTCTCCGTGGCGTAATGCCCGGCAAAAATGACGTTCATTCCCACGTCTGATGCTGCCCAAAAATGGGCGTGGGAGGTTTCCCCGGTCAACAACAAATCGGCCCCCAGTTGCTGCGCCGCTTCCACCTTGTCTGCCCCAGACCCTGACACGATGGCAACCGTTTGCACCGTTTCCGGCCCGTGTGCCAGCACGCGGGATGAGGTGGCAAGGTGGTGATTAACGGCCGTTGCCAGCCCCGCCAACGCCATTGGCTCCGCCAGCCGCCCCAGCACCCCAATCGGCGTACCCTTGGGCGCACACCACCACGACTCTACCGCCACCCCCAACATCTTCGCCAGCACCGCATTGTTCCCCACCACCGGGTGAGCATCCAATGCCAAATGAGCCGCATAAAGGTGGATATTGTGCTTTAGCAACAGCCGCACCCGTCGCCCAAACGGTCCTGCAATTGGCTGCGCCCCACCCCAAAAAATGCCGTGATGCACCAGCAGCATCTCCGCCCCCCATTCAGCGGCGGCCGCAATTGTCGCCGGGGAAGTATCAACCGCCAGCGCAATTCGCTTGATGGTCTCAGCTTCAGCCTCCACCTGTAGCCCCTGCGGCCCATAGTCGGCAATTTCCCCAATGTGCAAATAATTGTCCAAATACGTTATCAATTCATCCCGCAGCATGATTTCCTCCTCGTCATAAAAAAAAACCGCCGCCCTGCTTCACAGCAAAAGGCGGCGGTCTGATTGTTAACGGTTATAGCCTTGATCTGTAGCCGAGCTTTCCTAGCTCGCTCCTTAGCTTGAGCCGAAAAGCGAGGATTGGCATCCTCGGCTACAAACCCCCGGCATTTTCTTCGGCCAGACGAATGATTTCTTCAAGCCCCTCGTCAATAATTTCCTCAACCTCATTTGCCATTAGCTTGTAGGCACTCAACGACTGCCCATATGGGTCACTAATGCTGTAATATCGGCCGGCCATCTCCGTTAGCAGGTGTATTTTGGGTGCATATTGATGAAATTCTGCACGCAGTGCTTCAGCATGACCCGTTTCCATACACAAAACCAAATCTACTTCACGCAAATGTTTTGCCTCAACCATTTGCGCTGAATGGTTGCTAATGTCAAGGCCACGCTCACTCATGGCAATCACGCTGTTTTGCGAGGCACCGCGTTTAAGCTGCGCCCAGGTTCCAGCCGAGCTAACCGTCCAATCGGCTAACCCGCGTTTTTGTAATCGATCACGCAGCAAGCCTTCGGCTACCGGTGAGCGGCATATGTTCGCTGTACAAACCATTAAAACGTGGGGCATATTTCCTCTCAACTAATCAAATTCTGGCTGTAGCAAGCCATAGTTTCCGTCGTGTCGCCGATACAATACATTAATTGCCTCTTCTTCGCTGTTAAAAAAGACAAAAAAATCGTGACCCAGCAGTTCCATTTGCTCAACTGCTTCGTCAGAGTTCATGGGGTTGAGGGCAAAACGTTTGGAGCGCACAATGGCACCTTCATCCTCTGTGCCTTCTTCAGCAATGGGCAAGGGTTCGCCCAAATACGCCATATCGTCAACTTGTGGCGCAGCAGCGGTGCGCCGCTTGCGTTTTTGCCCCCGATAGCGCCGAATTTGCCGATAGAGCTTGTCTACGACAGCATCAATGGCCGCAAACATATCGTGGTTCTGCTCTTCGGCACGTAGCATGGTGCCGCGCCGGTCACGAATAGTTACCTGGGCTACTTGACGCTCCAGGGCGTTACGGGCTTTTTGAGTGGACAAATCAACCCGGACTTCTTCAAGATTGGGCATGTACCGGTCGAGCCGTTCGGTTTTCTTTTCAACGTAGTTGCGCAATCTTGTGGTTATATCTATGTTTTTTCCGTTTATTGTCAGTTCCATTTCTATTTCTCCCATAAGATTATTGGGTTTTTGAAACAGCACGCGCCAGACAGTAGGCAGAGACGGAAGCTGCACCTCCATCTAGCAGTGCTTCAGCACAGGCGATTAAGGTTGCGCCTGTAGTACAGACATCGTCAATGAGCAGGACATGCTGGCCGTACACAAGGTGGGGTGCTGCGGCAAAGGCTTGCTGCATGTTTTGCTGCCGTTGGTCGGCTCCCAGCTCAATTTGGGGGCGTGTAAAACGTACACGCTGTAAGGCGTCTGGCATTAGCGGTAAGGGGTGGTAATGACACAACTGTTGTGCTAGCAGCATGGACTGATTATACCCTCTTTTTTTGTAACGTTTAGGGTGTAATGGTACTGGAATAACGGCCGTTATTGCCACATCCTGCCCCGACCAACTACCAGCCATCGCTTGCCCTAATGGCTCTGCCAGCGCAAAGTTGTTTGTATATTTGAATTTGTGAATAAGTTCTTTAACGGGGCTGACATAGTGAAAAGTAGCGCGAATGATTTGCAGGGGAAACGGCCGTTTCTGACAAGTCGCACAAAGGGAAAACGGCCGTTTTACCGGCCGGCCACACTGGCCGCACACCATCTCCGGCATTCGCGGCAACGCCCGCAAACAATCCTCACACAACACCTCCCCCACCCGCCGACACACCGCGCAGGTAGGCGGAAACAACAAATTTAAAAACTGTTGTGAAAACCGTTGCCAAGAAGAAACTGCCACTTGGCTCATTCCTAGTGCTGCATGGTTATAGATCCACCTAATTAACGACACCACGCAATGGACCACTGCGCAGTACCTGTAAAGCGGCCGGCCCCAACAAAACCATCAGAACCGACGGAAAAATCAAAAAGACCAGCGGGAACAGCATCTTCACCGGAGCCTGCTGCGCCTTCTCTTCCGCCCGCTGCCGCCGCCGAATTCGCATCTGCTCCGACTGAATCCGCAAAATTTTGGAAACCCCGCCCCCCAGCTGATCCGCCTGCAAAATCGCCGCAATAAAACTCGTCACGTCCGGCACTTCCATGCGGTCAACCATATCACGCAGTGCCTGCCGCCGCGATTTCCCCAACTGCATCTCCTGTAAAACACGCCCAAACTCATTTGCCAGCGGGTCATCCCACTTTTCCGCCACTCGCTGCATGGCTCCATTAAAAGCCAACCCCGCCTCCACACAAATCGTCATCAAATCCAACGCATCAGGCAACTTCTTGATAATTGCTTGCTTTCGCCGATCAATCCGCGCCCGCAACACCATACCAGGAATCAGAAACCCAACAACCAAAGCACCTAAAATATAGGCCAATGTGCGACTCACCCCAACGTGGTTATTTGAGGCCACCAAAAAACCAAGTGCACCAAACAACACCATAACCAAAAGCCGCAAAACCCAAAAACCTGCCGCCGTCATATTGCGGGGGTTCCCGGCCAACTCTAATTGGTGGGTCGTTCGCTCCAGCGTGGATTGTGGTGTCAACCTGACAACAAAATCACTAATGCGCCGCGCAATTGGCACAAGAATACGGTCGCTTAATGGCATTGATAGTTCAATCTCTTCGATTGAAACAACTTCTTCACGGCTGGCAAATTCATCAATACGCGCCGCTAACGGGTCTCCCTCTGCCCGACGCAGCAGAACAAGGCTATAGATAATAATGACAGCGGCCACGATGATTAACAAACCAAAAATTGATAAACTCATCCAGATTCTCCTACATACGGATAAATCGCAAGTAGCTGGTAGTTAGTGGCTGGTATCTGGTAAACCATCTGTTTTCTGACTAACCAATGACAATCAGCCACCTTGATGACCTGTGAAACTACACTTCAATATCAACAATTTTGCGGATAAAGAAAACGCCTGCAATTGTCATAATTGCGCCAATGCCCAATAGATACCAGCCGCAAGGCAAGAAGACTATCGGTTGCTCCCAAACCCATAATTCCGAAATGTAGCTGGGGTTAATACCCAGCAGGATAAACATAAGCGCAAGCGGCAACAGCCCAACGACCCAACCGGAAATGCGGCCTTGGGCAGTTAGGGTACGTATCTCACCTTTGATACGAACACGTTCACGGATGGTAAAGCTGATGTTGTCGAGGATTTCCGAGAGGTTGCCACCGACTTCGCGCTGAATTTTAACGGCCGTTACCACCAAATCCAAATCCTCACTCGGCACACGCCCCAGCATATTATCCAACGCCTGCTCCAGACTCAGCCCCAACCGCACCTCCTGCACCACCCGCTCAAACTCCTTGGAAACCGGGGGCGGCAGCTCCGTTGCAATCGTCTCCATGCTTTGCAACACACTATACCCCGACCGCAGCGCATTCACCCACAAATTCAGCGTATCACTCAGCTGATCCCCAAACGCATTAATCCGCCGCGTAGCCGCATACCCTAAATAAGCCCGTGGTATCCGCAGCCCCAGCAAAAAACCAAGAATAGCTAACGGGAAATTCCGATTCAAAAAGAAATAGAAAAAAACCGCCACCAGCAGCGCACTAATCAGCGTCAAAGCCAAATACTCACTCACCCGCAGCTTTACATCTGACCGCGAAATACGCTCCCGAATTGGCTGAAAAAAGCCCCGGCGGGACATCAAACTATCAAACCGCTCAGCCACATCTGGCTCAACAACAACCTCCGCCAATTCTTCAGGAATCTCATAGGTTGTCGCACTAACATACTGCTCCAACCGCTGATCAACCCCGCGCCGACCCTCAGCCAGGAGTGCCATTCCAGCCCCTACAACCATTAAAAAGGCAATAATCCCTATAATAAGCAACGTCGTTGGCATCACTTACTCCTTATAAAGTGTTAAACAATCCGCCTAATTGCGCCCACGACGTGTCCCAATGCCAAAAATAGAAGGCGGCAGCATAATCCCCGCATCCTGAATCTTCCACATAAACTTCGGCCGCAAACCCGTAGGCCGCAAACGGCCGATAACCTTCCCATTCTCAATTCCCGTCTGCTCAAAACGGAAGATTTCGGAGGTTGTAATAATATCCCCCTCCATCCCCTGAATCTCACTCACAGACGTAATCTTGCGCGTCCCATCCCGCATCCGATCAACCTGCACAATCAAATTAATAGCCGAAGAGATTTGCTCCCGAATCGCCCGGTGCGGCAAATCCGTCCCCGCCATCAGCACCATCGTCTCCAAACGCGACAACACATCCCGCACCGTATTCGCGTGCGCCGTGGTCATGCTTCCCTCATGCCCAGTATTCATGGCCTGAAGCATATCCAGTGCCTCACCACCACGCACCTCACCCACAATAATCCGATCCGGGCGCATACGCAGCGAGTTAATCACCAAATCACGAATGGCAACCGTCCCACGCCCCTCCACATTTGCCGTGCGCGACTCCAACGTCACCACATGATCTTGCCGCAACTGCAACTCAGCCGCATTCTCAATCGTCACAATCCGCTCACCATCTGGAATAAAACCAGACAAGATATTCAGCATCGTTGTCTTACCAGAACCAGTACCACCAGAAATCAAAACGTTTAGCCGGGCAATCACACACGCCTTTAGAAATTCAATCGCCTCTGGCGTCACCGTACCAAACTCAATAATATTTTCCACCGTATATGGAATCTTAGAGAACAGGCGAATGGTAAGTACAGGCCCGTTAAGCGAAATAGGCGGCACCACCGCATTGACACGCGACCCATCGGGCAAACGCGCATCCACCAGCGGAGACCCTTCATCAATCCGCCGCCCCAGGGGAGCCACAATACGGTCAATAATACGCATCAAATGATCATCATCTTCAAATTCAACGTTAACCCGCTGAATCTTCCCACCGCGCTCAATGTAAATATGCTTTGGCCCATTCACCATAATTTCGGTGACACCATCCATAGACAAATATTGTTCCAATGGCCCAAACCCTAGAATCTCGGCCACAATGGACTCAAATAGCCGCCGCTTCTCATTGCGCGTCAATACAATGCTCTCTTCCAAAAGCATTGACTCAAACATTTCCTGAATAGTTGCCCGCACTTCGGCCGTCTGGGCAATGTCAATACTGGGATCCAATTCGGCAATAAGACGTTCCTGAATGCGGTTTTTCAGGTCAACGGTTGCATCCCGCGAACCGGCCACGGGAGCCGCACGCTTGACGCGCAGCTCCTGCAATTTTGATGTTTCAGATTTAACTGGCTGTTGATTCCGTTCAAGTCGCTTTAAGAGTGACACTATAAGCCTCCATTACTCGCTTTTTCGCCCAAACAAACGGCCGAAAATACCGCCAGGTTTCCCTGCTTCTCCAGCTTCATTTCCATCCTGCTTCAGATCTTCAATCGCATGATCCACCAGCTTGGCAAACGCGCTGGTGATGGGCTGACGCCGACTCTGCTGCAAAACAACCGGCACCCCCTGGTCAGCCGCTGCATCAAACAACAAATCTTCGCCGGGAATGGTGCCAATAACAGGTCGTTTCAATGCACTTGCTACATCCTTCACTGAAATGCCATACCGGCTTGCAGTACGGTTGACCATCAACCAGATTTTAGAGGGTTCATACGACAAACTGTCCGTCAGGTCGTAAAAACGGCTGATATTTTTCAGGCTGGGCAAGGTCTGCTGGGTAATTAACACAATGCGGTCGGCATTGTCGAGCATCGTCAAGGTGACATCGTTCAGGCTTGAGCTGGTGTCTACAATGGCAAAATCGTACATGGGACGCAGCGTTTCAAACAGCCGCTTCACATGGTTTTCCGTAATCACATCGGCCATTTCAGGTTTGGGCGGGGCCAACAGCACTTCTAAACCGCTGTCCTGGTGAATTTGCACCACGCTACTAACTAGCTCGGCATCCAAATCTTCTATCCGGTCGGTAATATCCACCATGCTGCTTAGGGTTTGCATGTTGAGCATGACGGATACATCGCCAAACTGGAAGCTGCCATCAATCAAAATGGTTTTGTAGCCGCGTTTGGCAAGCGAAACGGCCAGGTTAATGGCAACCGTTGTGCAACCGCTCCCGCCCTTGGGGCTAAACACAGCCAGAACGTGGCCGTTGGTAAATTTGGCGGGGGCGGCAACAGCACCGGCGGGGACACCTGTTACCACGGGGGCGGGGGCGAAAGACGGCCGTTTTGCATAAACGCGACGAATAGCCGTGATCAGTTCATCACCGCCAAACGGCTTGGTCAGGAAATCCCGCGCCCCAGCCAGCATCGCCCGGCGTAAATAGTCCGGGTCGCTCTGCACCGACATGATAATGATTTGGACGCGGGGAATTGTTTCGGAGATTTTTTGGCTCGCCCCAATCCCGTCAATGCCAGGCATGTTAATATCCATCAGGATAATGTCTGGCTGTTGCTTTTTTGCCAGGCTAATGGCTTCTTCACCAGTAGCAGCCTGCCCAATCACCTCAATATCAGATTCAAACTGCAATAATTTGCGTACATTCTCTCTTGTTTCAGAGAGATCATCAACTATAAGCACGCGGATGGTGTCTGACATATTGTATTTATCTCTAATGAATGCAAGACTATTAATTGGTTATCATCATACTATGATCCGATGTAATGTCAAGTTGCCCCCCGGCGGGTACCATTGTTAACATTATGCGTATGATACGATGGTTACAACAACAGCTACAAACAATGCCAAACGGCCGTTCTTTACCCCTTGACTATCGCGCTGCCGCCGTCTTGCTGCCGTTGTATGAGCAAAACGGCCGTTTTCACCTTCTTTACACCCGCCGCACCGACCTACTGCCCACGCACAAAGGGCAAGTGGCTTTTCCCGGCGGCAAGCTTAATGGCAGTGAAGAAACGGCCGTTGCCGCCGCCCTGCGTGAGACGCATGAAGAAGTCGGCATTTTTCCCCACGATGTGGAGGTTTTGGGTTGTTTGGAGCCAGTCCAAACCAATTACGGCCGTTTTGTCGTCACCCCGGTTGTAGGCCGCATCCCCTGGCCCTACCCGCTGCAAATCAACCGTGCCGAAGTTGCCACCACCTTTGGCGTACCGCTTCACTGGCTGCTCAACCCAGCCAACACAGACCACCAGGCCGAGCATCGCTATACGTTTCGCCCCTATGCCGGGGAGACCATTTGGGGGCTAACCGGCTGGATTACCACCAACTTCCTGCAACTGCTCCAGCCGGCCGTTAGCGAGATCGGGGATTAGGATTCTCTCATCTCTTCTGGTTCGTCAGCAGGTTGTTCAGGCAAAACGGCCGTTTCTTCCCCCGCCCCATCCGTCATCAACACCACATGGTACGGATCAATATGCTGATTCCCGCAAAACGGGCACAGCGTCCACGGCAACTCCATCAGCGAATTGCAGTCCGGGCACGCCTTCTTCAGCCGCGTATGGCAATACGCACACACCAGCCAGTTTTTATCCACCGTGCGCGAACAACCCGGACACACCGGCCGATTCTCAATCTCTTGCAGCAGAGCCTCCTCCTCCAACATCTGCTGGTAAGCCTGCGCCAACGTCTGCGGTGGTCGCAAAATCAAATAGACCAAAATCCCCACTACCGGCAGTGCCACCACCACCAGCCCCGCCAACAACCAAGCAAACGGGTCACGCGACCGCAGCCGCATATCGCGGTACGCCCAAATGACCAAACTCAGCCACAGCGCCAGCAGCAACCCCGCCACCACCGCCACAATAATCGTTAAATAGGAGAGAATCGTTTGCAAAAGTTGCTCGCTCATCCCCCTATTATACCAGTAATCAGTGATCGGTAATCAGTAATCAGTTAGCCAAACACCGATTACCGATTACTGACTACCGATTACCGATTACCGTTCAATACGCGGCGTATCATATCCCTCAGCCCGCAAATCGCTGCCCAAATCATCCTCCAGAAGCTTCACAACCTGCGTAGACCAAGCATCATCCCCATATTTGCGCCGCGCCCGCAGCAAAATCTGCTCCACCAGCCCCCCCATTTCCAGCGGCACGCCATATTTGCGCCCCAGTTCATACGCCAGGTTGGCATCCTTCGAGGCCAATGCCAGCGTAAAGCCATAATCATACGACCCGTTCAAAATCTCCGGCCCTTCCGTTGCCGCCACAAAGCTGTCGCCACAGCTTGCCCGAATCGCCTCAAACAGCGGCCCCACCGCCAGCCCCGCCTGCCGACCGAGCATCAACCCCTCACCCAACGCCCACAAATGAATAAACGCCAGCATGTTGGTAATCACCTTCGCCACTGACGCGCTTCCGGGCGGCCCCAGGTGCAAAATATCCCCAGCATATACCTGAATAATCGGCAAATTTTTGGCAAACACCTCAGGTTCTGCCCCCACCAGGGCCGTAATCGTGCCGCTGTGCGCCTTGGGAATACCACCCGTCACCGGGCTTTCCACCATGCCAATCCCCTTTTCCGCACACAACGCTGCATAGCGCTCAATATCACCCGCATCATTGGTGCTGCTGTCAATCCAGGAACTACCCGGCTTCAGCCCCGCCAAAATGCCGTTGTCGCCATACACCACCGCCCGCACCGACGCTGGCGAGGGCAGCACGGTAATCACCGTTTCCACCTGTTCGGCCAGGGCGCGGGGCGAAGTCGCCCAAATGGCCCCCGCTGCTTCCAGCCTGGCCGCCGTCTCACGGCGCAAATCATGCACAAACAAAGTATGCCCAGCCGCCAACAGGTTTTTACCTATCGGCATTCCCAAATTGCCTAAACCAATCAAACCAAGATTCACGTTCTTTCCTCTTTCTGATCAAAAATGTTTCAAGCTGTTAGCAGTTCGTCAGGAAAAGCAGAATAGATGCGCGGATGACACGGATTTTGGCGGATGAACGCGGATTTTTTCATTCCTATCCGCGAAAATCCGCTCCGATCCGCGTTATCCGCGCATCCATTTTCTTGTTCCAACAGGCTGCTAGGCGCAAACGGGCGAATTGGCAAACGCCTCTAGCCGCGCCATGTTATAAATATCGCCTTCATATTGTCCAGCGATAATTCGATTTTTGGCCGCCGTCCACATCTGCTGCCAAACGGCGGGATCGCGCAATTCTGCGCTGGGGTTGCTGCGGCTGCGAGCCACAAATTCCGGGAACGCCGGCCGACCCGAAGGTTGTCCCGTCGGATGCCAGCGCAAATCAAAGCTCCAGCGCAACTCGTTGGACGTGTTGTTCAAAGCCGCATGTTCAACGAAACAGTTGAGCAGCACCACACTGCCGCGCCGTACCGGCAAAGGCACAATTTGTTTATTGCCCTTCTCATCCCCCAGCAGCATGGCCGGAATAAAGTTTTCCACCTGCACATCCTTACCCATGCAGTGGGTGGTCAAACCACCCTTGCGGTGGCTGCCGGGGATGACGCACAGCGGCCCCCGGTTGAGTGGGGCATCGGTGATGGCAACCCAGGTGGTGAGTACCTGCGTTTCATCAGCCTCATCCAGCAGCCCGGCCAAATCCTGGTGCCACGTTGTTTTGCCCACGTAGGAGTTTTCCGCCACTTCCTTGCGTACCTGGCGCATGGGAGGTTTGAGCCGCACGTGCTGCACCGGGTTGCTGCTCACCTCTGGCCCCAACACCGACTCCACCACGTCGAGCAGCTTGGGATTGGTGAGTAGGCCAAAGATGCCGGAGCCGTGGTTGGGGGTTGTTTCGGGCGTGATCTGGCTGTTGACCAGCGGTAGTGTAATTTCAACGTAGTCAATGAGTGCGGGAGCTTCGGCCATGATAGCAAGATACCGCTGGTCAAAGGGGAGATGGTCATAGCTGGAGCTGATGCGCCCTTCGGCCAGAAATTTGGGGGCAACCCAGTTGAGGATGGCGCTGTATTCTTCCCACAACGGCCGTAAATCCTCATCATCTAACACATCTTCAACAACCAGATACCCATTCAGGGCAAAAAAATCGAGCTGCGTTTGCGTCAAATGCGTCATCATTCCCTTCCTCTGAGGGTTTACCGATTGCTTTGTTTGAGCAAGCCGGTCATTTTTCTCCCCGCATCTAAAGCCAGCGCCAACACGCCGTCGCGGTTGTCGCCGGGAAAACGAAATGAAGGGCCGTAAATGGTTACGGCGGCCACAATTTGATCTTTGCTGTCAAAAACAGGCACGGCCAGCCCGGCCAGCCCGTCGGCAAATTCATCCAGCACCCAGGAGTAGCCCTGCTGCCGAATGGCACGAAGATGGGGGCGCAGTTGGTTGGGGTCGGTGTAAGTTTGGCTGGCGTAGCGGATTAACGGCCGTTCCCCCAAATACCGCTCTCGTCTCTCCTCCCCCAAAAAAGCCAAAAACAGCTTACCCGCCACGCTCGTATGCAGCGGATACCGCTCCCCAATCCAGTTCCGCACCTGAATCTGCTGCTGCCCGCGCACCTGGTCAATTTGCAGCACCTGGTCGCCGTCCGGCACGCACAGCCCGCTGTCCTCGCCAAGCTGCGCCGTGAGCTGACGCAAAAAGGGAGACGCAAGGGTAATCAATTGCTGGTGAAAGGGAACCTGGGAAATGAGGAACAGGAGGCTGGGGCCAATGCGGAATAGGTTGCTTTCTGGCACCCGCGCCACGGCACCCACCCCTTCCAGGGTTGCCAACAGCCGGGAAACGGTGCTTTTGTGCAGGTCAACTTGCTGGGAAACGGCCGTTACCCCCACCCCTTCGGGATGCGCCGCCACCGCCTGTAAAATCAAAAAAGCCCGCTCAATGGATTGAACCGTTGACATAGTTGTCCCACATGATGAAACTGTCTTATGAAGTAGGACAATTTTAGCACTGCTGAGAGGGATGTCAATATAAAAAGACGACGGAGGACGGATGACGGACGACGGATAGGTGGTCGGTCGTCCGTCGTCTGTCGTCCCCCCCAGCCGCCAGCCAAGCAGCGACGTGAGACAAAACGGCCGTTTTCCCCACCCCTGTTGCCAACCATAGTTTGCACTGCTATACTACCCACAACAAGCGAAACACACCTATGGCCGAACCCAAAACGATCATCATCTACCGTGACCACAACGGCAACGAACCCTTCAACCGCTGGCTCAACAGCCTCCACGACGGAGCCACCCGCCGCCGCATCCTCAAACGACTACTCCGTCTCGAACAAGGACAGTACGGCGACTACAAACCCGTTGGCGCAGGTGTCAACGAACTACGCTTTTTCTTCGGCTCTGGCTACCGCATCTACTTTGGCGAAGACAACAATACCATCGTTGTCCTGTTAACCGGCGGTGACAAAGACAGCCAAAACCGTGACATCCAGCAAGCCCACGCCTATTGGCAGGAGTACAAAAATCGTGACTGACTACCGCACCCTAACCGACCTTTCCGTTGAATACTTCACCCAACACCCCGACGAGATCGATGCCTTCATCACCGAAGCTTTCACCGACTACGCCCAGGACGGTGACTCCGCCACCTTACTGGCCGCCCTCCGCATCATCGCCCGCGTCAAAGGCATTTCCACCATGGCTGCCGAAGTTGGCATGACCCGCCAAGGACTACAAAAGGCGCTTTCCGCCAAAGGCAACCCCCGCCTCGACAATGTTAACGCCATCATGCGTGCAATGGGCTACCAGCTTATGCCGCATCCTCTAGAACCAGCGACGCTGGCAGGCTGATTGATGGGCTAGATAAGTATGGCAAGCTGCACCTCATTTCGGTATTCAGCCTGGCGTGTGAGCCACATCTTATACACAGTGGCCCACTCCCCAAAATCCAACACCCACGCCTCATCGTCCGGCTCCTCCCCGGCCACATAGGCTGCATACAATGTTTCTGACCGAATCCCATACGTCCGTTCAAATTGGAGCAGTTCTTCTTCCAGCGCGTGAATATCTGTCAAAATGTCTCGAATGTTCATAGCTACCTCATCACCTCTATGTATACATGGCAATCCGACTCTTCCCGCATCCCTTCTCCGACAAAAAACTCACCGCCTTCCTCGACACCATGACCGACCGCCTCATCCTCCGCCGCGTCGGTGGCGGCTGGATCTTCATCCACCGCACCCTCCTCGAATACTTCGCCGAATTAACGCCAGAAGACATCAAACGCCTGGGAGAAGAGGCGTAAGCGCGACTTCAGCGTAATAACCATGATGGATTGCCCGGAACGCCCCACCCTGGACGACAGACCACCGACCATCTATCCGTCGTCCGTCGTCCGTCGTCCCCCCACACCCCACTCTCCTACTCTCCCCTGCCCCCCTGCTCCCCTGCTCCCCTGCTCCCTATCAATTCCCACAAAACGGCCGTTTTCTGCTAAAATACCCCCATGCAAAAACAAATCACCATCACCATCCCCCAAACCCTCTACCAGCGCGTCCGCGAACTCGCCAGCAGCCGCAACCTCCCCCTCGCCGACGTTCTCGAAACGGCCGTTTCCCTCGCCGAAGCCCAACCCCACGACCCCACAACCACCACCCTTGCCCAGGAAGAAACCGCCTACCGCGCCCAGCACCCAACCCTCCTCGCCAACTATCCCGGCCAATACGTCGCCATCCATCAAGGCCAACTCATTGACCACGACCCCGACGAACTCACCCTCCTCCACCGCCTCGACACCACCCACCCTACTGATGTCGTCCTCATGAAGCGCGTCGAACCCCTCCCCCAGCCCGTGCTGCGCTTCCGCTCCCCCCGCCTCCTCCCCAACCCCACATGACCACCACCACCCAACCCTACGACACCAGCTACGAACCCGCCGCCCCCGTCATCTCCATCGGCCTCAGCCCCTCCGGATCCGCCACCCCCCGGCAGCACCTCACCGCCCTCATAGACTCCGGCGCCGATGCCAGCATGTTCCCCACCGCCACCCTCCTCGCCGCCGGTGCCAGAGTCGTCGAACAGCGCCAAATGCGCGGCCTCATCGGAAATGCCATCACCGTCAACCTCTACCTCACCGCCGTCCACATCGGCACCCATCCAAATGGACACCCCATCCACACCATCCACGGCATCCGCGCCATCGGCATCCCCACCACCGACGAACCCATCATCGGCCGCGATGTCCTCAACCAACTCGAAACCCTCCTCAACGGCCCCGCCCACGAAACCACCATCCTTCCCTAAACCTCAACCCACACCCAACTACTCCGCCACCATCGTCTCTATCATCCTCACCAACCGCCTCATCCTCCGCCGCGTCGGTGGCGGCTGGATCTTCATCCACCGCACCCTGACCCACCGACGACAGACCACCGACCACCTATCCGTCGTCCGTCGTCGGTCGTCCGTCGTCCCCCCCAGCCCCCAACCAATGAGCAACATAATCCAAAACGGCCGTTTCCACCCCCGCCCCATCCATGTTAAACCAGGCAATCTTCGGGTCATCCCGCCGGAACCAGGTCGCCTGCTGCCGCGCAAAGCGGTGCGTCTCAAACTTAATCCGCGCCACCGCCTCCGCCAGCGACAACTCGCCGCGCAAATGGGCCAAAAGCTGGCGGTACCCCAGCCCGCTCATCGCCGCCAGCGGCTCGTCGTACCCTTGCGCCAGTAGCCCCGCCACCTCGTCCAGTAGCCCGTCGGCCATCATCTGGTCCACGCGGGCGTCAATCCGCCGATAGAGCGATTCGCGCTCGCGGTGCAGCCCGATCAGGCAAATGTTGTAGGGGGGTGGGTTTTTGCGCTGAATGTCGGAGATGGGGCGGCCGGCAACGAGCGTCACTTCGAGGGCGCGGATGACGCGGCGCACGTTGCGCGGGTCAATTTTGGCCGCCGCTTCCGGATCCAGCGCGGCCAGCCACCGCGCCAGTTCGTCCCCTCCCAACGCCTCCAACGCCTGCCGCAGTGCTGGCTGGGGGGCAACGCGGGGAATCCCCCACCCTTCGACCACGGCCTGGACATATTGCCCGGTTCCACCCACGAGGAGGGGCAAACGGCCGTTTTTCCCCACCCACTCAATCACGCCATAAGCCAACTGCTGATACGTCCCCAGCGTCACCGTCTCATCCGGCGCACACAGGTCAATCAGGTGGTGCGGCACCAACGCACGCTCCACCGCCGTCGGCTTGGCCGTGCCAATGTCCATCCCGCGATAAAACAGCCGGGAATCAGCCGAAATGATTTCGCCACCAAACTGCTGCGCCAGCCGCAGCGACAATGCCGTCTTGCCAACGGCCGTTTGTCCCACCAGCACCAGCAATGGGATTTTTACAGAGGTGTGTGCCAACCTTCACATCCGATACAGGTAGCAGGTAGCAAGTGGCAAGTTCTGTTCGCCAACAAGACTTGCCACTTGCTACCTGTTACTTGCACAAAACGCCTCGTTACCACAGCCCAATATTTGCCACATGCTCACAGCGCAGCAGCTTCCCCTGGCTGTCCAGCTCCACCGCCACCAAATCCACCCGCCACGCCACGTCATCCAAATCGTGCGCCAGCAGATAATGTTGACCAAGTTCAAACAGCTTTCGCAGCTTATGGAGTGTCACCCCCTCCTCCGGCGTGCCAAAACCGCGCCCACGCCGCGTTTTTACCTCCACAAAGACCAGTTCATCCCCGGCCTGCGCCACCAAATCAATTTCGCCGTGGCGACAGCGCCAGTTCCGCGCCACGATGGTGTAGCCTTTGGCCTCTAAATGGTGCGCCGCCACCGATTCGCCCCAGTTGCCAAGCAGTTTACGGCCGTTTTTTGCCCCTTCTGTCATGGTTGCTGCTGGCTGCCCAAACGCTGGTTTGTCGGCAGCCGATGCGTGAGAAAATAGAGCAGCAGACCAGGCACGCCACCCACCAACGTCATGAGCAGTGCCCCCCAACTGCCAAGAGCCAGCAGGCCAGTCGTCCCCGGCAAGCCAAAAACCAGGTACAGATAGGCCAGCAGCCCGCCAATAACCCCCCACAGCGGCCAGCCAAAATAGTCGGTTAGGGGAAGCTGCCGCTGGAAAGCCAGCCACACGCCCAGGCTCCCCAGCAGCACCGTGCCAAAGCTGAGGGCAATCAGCATTTGAATTTCGGACAAATCGACGCGAAAGCCGGGTTCAGGGGGTGGCACAACGGGGGTGGCGGTGGCGGTGGGTGGAACGGCCGTTGCTGTCGGTGAAGCCGTGGCCGTGGGCGATGGCGTTTCGGTCGGGGTGGCGGTGGGGGTGGCCGTCGGGGCATTGGTCGGCGTAATGATGGAGACCGAGGCAGCTTCACCAATGGAGATGTCTACCTGCTGCGATTGCAGGGCGGGGGCAGAAACGGCCGTTATCCGAATCCGGCCATCCCGCGTGCGCTCCGGCAGCACATAATCAAGCTGCGCCACCCCGCCCACCGTTGCCACCTCCTCAATAATCGTCGTCGCTTCCAGCACCAGATCCCGCTGCTCAAAACGCACCGTCGTCCCATCCGGCACCGGGTTGCCATTGCGATCCCGAATAACACCCGTTTGCAAATGAAGCGTCTCGCCAATCGAGGCACCCAGCGGGGCTTCGCCCGGTGGAGCCTCAGCACTACCCGTGTCGGTCACAATAAACAGCTCAATCACCTGCTCCGGGTCAGGCTGGGTCTGCTCAAACAATCTGTAGTTGACACCATCAATATCAACGGGTGCAGCACCGGAAAGGGGGGATTCCAGGAACAGTGCCCGCACCGAAGCATCAATAAAGGGGTCAATTTTGCTGTAAATGCCAAAATATGCGGTCAGCTTGCTAATCTCGGTGGTGTCGAGGTAGTAGGGGGCGTTGTAGGCAAAGACAATGACGCGGGTGTTGCTCACAATGTCTGGCCGTTGCGCCAAAAAGTTGGTCAAGGCGTTATCGGGGTCGCTCAGATCAAGGGCGGCAAAGATGATCCAGTCGGCTTGCTCAATTTGGGACTGGATGAGAACGGGGGCGGGCGGAACGGCCGTTACTTCAGGCTGTGGCGTAGCGTCAGAACCGGCCTCCGGCGTCAGGGTGGGCGAGATGGGAACAGTAGGCAACAGTTCGTCCGGGGTGGCAGCCAAAAAGTCGTTGAGATCGGCAAACGAATAGCTGTGGATTTGCTCCGGCGCAATCTGGCTGCTGGCAGTGGGACCATACAGGGCCAACATGCGCTGTTGCAAGGCGGTTTCGCTGATGTAGGGCTGGGGATCACAGGCGGCGCACTGCTGCGTCTCACGCACGTCGGTAAAAATCAGCAGCGTGTCGTTGGCAGCGGGCGGACTTGCCAACCGTTCGCTGAATTCGGCCGGGCTGGGGGAGATGAGGGTAACGGCCGTTTGTGCCAAATCAAACATCAGCCCCGCCGTTGACTCCAGCGGACGCGCCACTTCCGGGTCAACCAGCACATTGTCGGAGGTAAAATCCCCGCCATACAGCCGCAGCTTAAGCTGCAAAATGTGCAGCAGAGCCTCATCAACCCGCTGCTGAAACGAAACATCGGTTTCGTACTTTTCCCGAAACCAAAGAATCGTATCCTTGATATTCGCCAACTGCTCGCTGTAGGGCGCAGCACCCAGGGCAAAATTAGACAGATAGAGCAAATCATTGCCTGCCAGCAGCGCATCTTTTGCCACCAGCCGGGGGCGAAATTCCTGCTCAGTATCGTCGTAAAACCGTTCCACAGAGCGCACACCCAGCGAATCGGAGACGATAATGCCACCGTTGGCACGCCAACCCCCCATTTCCTCCAGTGACATCAGGGCTGACAAAGCCTGGGGGTCAAAGCTGACGGGGGCGGTGGTCGCCCGAATGTTGCCCTGAAACCCCTGATAGCGAATGTGGGTGGTCAACAGGGCATCTACGGTGGCCGTGGGGCTTTTGGCCTGCCCGGTGACGGCAAAAAAGGGAGCCAGCTCAATTTGCTTAAGCTGCTCCAGCGATTTACGCACGGTTGGCACTTCTTCCTCAACGGGGCGGTCGCTGCTGCCGTTGCCGGGGAAATGGTTGGCAACCACGGCCATGCGGTTGTGGCTGCCTTCGTGTACGCCGCTGGTGTAGGCACTGCCCATTTGCCCCACCCAGTAGGGGTCGCCGCCAAACACGCGGGTGCCAAGGTCGCTGCGGCTGGTGGGGTCGGGGTTTTCCAGCACGTCGAGCGTGGGACCAAAGAGCATGTTGACGCCAACGGCCGTTAATTCCCGACCCACAATCTGCCCCACCTGCTGCGCCATTTCCGGCTGCCACGTCGCCCCAATTGCCATGTTGTTGGGCAACTGGCTCAGCCCATTGAGCAGAGTTGTGTGTGGTGGGCCATCCCCTTCATGCTCAATACCCACCAGCAGCGGCAGCGGGGTTTGCAAAGAATTTGGCACGGCGGTGGGCGGCACATCGCCACTGCCAAGGGTGTTGTCGGCGTTGGAAACGGCCGTTGATTCCCCCAGCAGTGCCAAACGCTGCAAATCATTGACCAGTTCTGCCACCTGGCGCGGCGTGTCGCCGGGGGTGCCATAGCCGGTGACGTTGTTATGGGCTGGCAGCAGCATCACCCCACCCACACGGTAGTTGAGGATGAGATCGGCAATGTCGCTGTCGCTAGGGGCGGTGTCGCCTTCAAATGTGACCAGGAAAAGCTGGCCGACCCGCTCGGCAACGCTCATGGAAGCCAGCAGTTCGTTGGCCGTAGGGGTTTGCTGGAAAGCAAAAACGGCCGTTGTGCTTGAGGGTAAAATTGAGGTGAGCAGCCAAATAAAAGCCAACCCAACACGCCAAAAACGGTTCATGACAACGAATTGCATCAAACTGCGGGGGCAAAAAGCCCCCGGATCACAAATGTATGGTTCAGGCTGTACACGCGGCATTCAAGAGGCAAAGCGGCGTTTTTGCACGTTACCGCATGTAACGCTAAAGGATTATACCGTAGATTGCCCAGCAGAACACCTGTGTTATACTGAACACGGTCATAAATTGACATTTTGCAAACGAGATACGATAAACCATGTCCAACACGATACGCAATATCCTCACGGTTGTCATGCTGCTGGTGCTGGCCGCTAGTGCCTTTGCGGCCGGGTTTATGGCAAACGACTTTTTAGATCGGCAGCAAATTACCCTTTGGGGGCAACCGAAAGCACTCTCTGCGGAAGAACAATTTGCCGTTTTTGATGAAGCATGGGAACGCATCAGCGAAAGCTTTATCGGCGAACTCCCCTCTGACCAGCAAAAAACGTATGGTGCCATTCGCGGCTCGATGCAGTTGCTCAATGACCCCTACACGGTGTTTATTGAACCGGTGGTGCGGGATCAGGAGCGGGACAGTTTGCAGGGGACGTTTGGCGGGATCGGTGCCACCTTGTCGCGCCCGGAAGATAGTGCCGACATCGTGCTGGAGCCGATTCCGGGGAACCCAGCCGAGGCGGCGGGCATTTTGTCAGGCGATGTGCTGCTGGCGGTAGACGGCACGCCGATTACAACCGAGATGACGGTGCAGGCGGTGAGTGAGTTGATTCGGGGGGAGAAAGGAACGGCCGTTACCCTCACCGTCCGCCACCCCAACCAAACCGACCCCGTAGACATCGAAATCACCCGCGCCGACATCCTGATCCCCTCCGTTAGCTACCGGCTGCTGGAAAACAACGTCGGCTACATCCAGCTAACCCGCTTTAGCGGCGAAAGCAACAACGAAATTGCCGCCGCCCTTGAAGACCTCATTGCCCAGGGGGCAGAGCAATATGTGCTGGATCTGCGCGGCAACGGCGGCGGGCTGCTGGATGCGGCCGTCGAGATTGCCGACCATTTTCTGGACGAAATGCCGGTGCTGTACCAGCAAAGCAAAAATGAAGGGGAGCGCGTGTTTAACACCACCAACAACACGATTTTACCCGATGCGCCGCTGGCAATTCTGGTGGATGGCGGCACAGCCAGTGCCGCCGAAATTTTGGCCGGGGCGCTACAAGATTATGACCGCGCCGTGCTGGTGGGCAGTTCCAAGACCTTTGGCAAGGGGTCGGTGCAACTGGTCTATGACCTGCGCGATGGCTCCTCGGTGCATGTCACTTCCGCCCGCTGGTTCACTCCCAACCACACGCAAATTGACCAGCAGGGGCTGGAGCCGGATGTGATGGTGACGATTACGCAAGAGGCAATTGATGCCGGCCGGGATGAGGTGCTGCTGCAAGCCATTGGTTATTTGACCGATGGTACCCCGTAGAAACGTTGCAATAGCGGATTCGCAAATTAATCGGGCAAATGTCATTCCGAGCGGAGTCTTCGGAGCGAGGAATCTTTCCTCTCAGAGAAGCAGAGAGATCCCTCGGAAGACCTCGGAATGACATGGAAAAGCATTTTGTAAATCGGCAAATACAGCGTCTGCAAATTTTTAATGAATATTTCCCAAAGAGGGTTAGAGTTTTAGCCGGGCTGTTCTATAATGAGGCCATATTTTAACGACTTGGACATTTAAAGCGCATGATGAATCCCCCTACCAATGAAACTTCCTCTAAACGACTGCCTTATATTTTGGGTGCCTTGGTTGTGCTGTTGCTGTGTGGCGCAACGGCCGTTTTTGGCTACTATCTTGGTCGCTCTTCGGGCAGTGAAGAAACGGCCGTTGTGGTGACGCAAGAAGTCACCCGCGAAATTTTGCTGACGGCGACGCCGGAGCCAACGGCTGAACCGGCCGAAGACGCGGTGGCAAATGTGGCTGACCCGGTACCAGAGGAATTAACGGCCGTTCCCACCGTCGCCGCCGAAGTCATACCCGCCCCTGAACAAACCGAACCCACCCCCACCACCGAATTTGCCCCGCGCCAGGAGGAAGTCGGCGACGTTGACTTCACCCTGTTCTATGAAGCATGGCGCATCCTCATCGAAGAGTACGACGGCCAGATCCCCAGCAACGAAGAACTGCTCTTTTCCGCCATCAATGGCTCCATTGACACCCTGGACGATCAACACACCCGCTTTGTCAACCCCGAAACCGCCCAGCGCATCCGCGAAAACCAGGGGCCGGTAGAAGGCATTGGGGCCATTGTCACCGAAAACGAAGACGGCCAAATCGAAATTGTGCGCCCCATTGACGGCCAGCCGGCTGACCTGGTTGGGGTCAAAGCCGGGGATGTTCTCATCGCTGTCAACGGTGAATCCATCGAAGGACAGTCGCTGGACGAGGTCGTACTCGTCGTGCGCGGCCCCAGCGGCACCCAGGTCACCATCACCGTGCGCCGGCCCGGTGTGGATGAACCGCTTGATTTCACCATCACCCGCGCCCGTTTCGAGGTGCCGGTGGTGGAGTCGGAGATGCTGCCGGAGCAAATTGCCTATGTGCGGCTGACGACCTTCCTTGACCAAAACGCCTCCACCCAGCTTAAAGCTGCCCTGGAAACGCTGCTGGCGCAAAACCCCGTGGGCATCATCTTTGACCTGCGCGACAACGGCGGCGGCTATCTGACCGAGGCCATCAACGTCGGCGACCTGTTTTTGCCCGAAGGCACGATCCTCATGGAGCGCAACATTCGCGGGCTGGATGAGACATTTGGTGGCGACAGCGGCGACATTGGCGAAACACTGCCGCTGGTGGTGTTGGTCAACGCTGGCAGTGCCAGTGCCTCAGAAATTGTGGCCGGGGCGATTCAGGACAATGAGCGCGGCATCATTTTGGGAGAAACAACCTTTGGCAAGGGGTCGGTGCAGCAAGTACATACGCTCAGCAACGGCGCGGAGCTGCGCGTGACCATTGCCCGCTGGTTCACCCCCGACAACCACAGCATTGACGGCGCGGGCATTACCCCCGACATTGTGGTAGAAACTCCCGCCGACCTGGGTGGCGACAGCGACACGCAACTGCAACGCGCTATCGAATATATTTTGACCGATACCGGCCAGTAGTTGGCGATTAGCAAGAAGTTCAACTTCCTCGGAGAAGTTGAACTTCTCAACGGATTTCACCATGTTAGCCGAAACTATCACCCTGAAAATTCCAGAGTTTTTGTACCGTCGCCTACAAAACACAGCACAATCCACACGCCGCTCCCTGGATGAGGTGATCATCCACGCATTGCAAATTGGCAGCCCACCCGTCTGGGATGATGTCCCGGCTGAATTTCAGACGGATTTAGCTGTTATGGACAGGCTGGGTGATGATACATTGTGGCAAATTGCCCGCAGCCACAAAACGGAAATTGAACATACTTTGCCGGATCATGAGGGATAAACGGCCGTTTATCCCTCTCTCGACCCTTCAAAACCGCAAATTTATCAACCCAGGACAAAGTTAAAAACGGCCGTTTTCCCCTCCCCCTCATCCGCCACATCCATCAACAGTTCCTCCGCAAAAATCCCGTCTGTCGCATTATCCGGCTCACCGGGGAAATAAAGCTGCGTTGTCAACAGTGCCATTTCTTGCCCCTGCACCTTCACATGAATGTGGCGCGTCCGCCCCGGATACAGCCCCGGCACAATCGTCTCCAGCGTAAAGTTGCCTTCGGCATCGGTATATTGATGGCCGCGCAGCTTAAACCCCTCGTTGTCATAATTGCCGCCATCATCGGCGTGCCAAAAATCCAGCAACGCCCCGGCCATCGGCTGGCAGTCGGTGGAAAGCACCTTGCCCGTCACCAGCAGCGGCGTTCCCACAATGCCGGCCTCCAAAAAGCTGGTGCGCTCCGGCGTGCTGGGGGTGTAAAAGGGGCCTTCGGTTTGCGCCGGTGTCTCGTCGTGGTCGTCGCATTGGGGGGTGGGGGCAAGCTGGATGGCTTCAGAAACGGCCGTTGCCGTCGGATAATCCACAGCCGCTTCCTCTTGCTGCCCCGGTGCATCGTTTGCCCCACACCCCACCAGCACCAAACCAGCACCAGAAAGCAGCCCTAGCTGCACAAATTCACGTCGCGTCATAAATCGGTTCATATCATTCCTCTCATAAAAATTACACAGGCAGCAACGCTGCACTGCAACGCCGCCATCGGGCGGGAGTATAAGGAAAAATTATGAAGAAATTGTGTCAACCTGCAACCCAAGTAGGCATTGGGCTATAATGGATTGAATGATTCACACCCGATTTATCTACCGGCAAATAACTAACTCATGGAAACAAACGGCCGTTTTCATCGCCTGCGTAGCCCTTTCCCTCGTCACCCTGGTCTCCCTGGGTGGCTTTGGCGAAAGCGTCAACAACTCGCTGCTGCGCGACGCCCGCAAGCTGCTGGCCGCCGATGTCGAAGCCCGCTCCCGCTTCCCCTTCACCGAAGCCGTCGAAGCCGAACTGGCCGTGCTGGCTGCCGAACCGGGCATTGATCTCGCCCGCACCTATGAATTTATCTCGGTGGTGCGCCAAACCAACGGCGAAGACACGCTGCTGTCGGAGCTAAAGGTGGTGGAGCCAGGCTACCCGTTTTATGGGGAGGTGGCGCTGGCAAGCAAACGGCCGTTTGCCCAAGTCCTCACCCCCGGCCACATCATCGTCGGCCAAAACCTGCTGGATCGGCTCGGTTTGCAGGTGGGCGACCCACTCAACGTCGGCCAGGCCACCCTCACCATCGCCGATGTTGTCGTTGGCGAACCCGATGAACCCGTCAACTTTTTCACCCTCGGCCCACGCATCTTCATCGCCGCCGCCGACCTGCCCGCCATTGACCTGATCAAACCAGGCAGCCGCGTCACCTACCGCGCCCTGCTGCGGGTGGCCGATGAGGGGCAGGTGGATGGGGTGGCGGAGCGATTAGCCGCAACGGGGGAAACCCGCCAATTCCGTGTAGACACCTTCCGCACCAATCAATCCGGTGTCCAGCGCTTCTTTGAAAACCTGCTCACCTTCCTCAACCTCATCGGCATCTTCACCCTCATGCTCTCCGGCATCGGCATCCAAAGCTCACTCACCGCCTTCCTCAAAGAGCGCGAAGACACCATCGCCGTCCTCCGCACCTTTGGCGCCACCAGCCGCTTTGTCATCACCCAGTTTTTCGCCATCGCCGCCGTCCTCGGTGCCATCGGCACGGTGCTGGGGCTGCTGCTGGGGCTGCTGCTGCAACTGCTCTTCCCGTTTATCTTCGCCCCCTTTCTCCCGCCCCAGGTCGAGTTTGTCCTCTCCTTCCGCGCCATGCTCGAAGGGATGATCCTCGGCATCTTTGTCACCGCCGCCTTCACCTTCATCCCGCTCTACCAAATTCAGGAGCTAAAACCCAACTTCATTTTCCGCAAGGAAGCCCCACCCCTGCCCAAAAGCTGGTTCTATTACGCCATTTTGACGCTCATCCTGCTCTTTTTTGCCGGAACCGTCTTTTGGTATCTGCAAAACCCGCGCCGCACCGCCTATTTTGCCGCCGGAACCGTGGGGCTGGTTGCCATCACCGCTGGAATCACCCAGCTTTTGCTCTACTGGCTACGCCGCCGTCGCCTGAAGCCACTCGCCCCGCGCCAGGCCTTGCGGGGGCTGTTCCGGCCGCGCAACGCCACCGCCGCCGTCATCGTCACCCTCACCACCTCGCTGGCCGTGCTGTTTACCATCTACCTCATCCAGCGCAACCTCGACGCTTCCTTTGTCGCTGCCTATCCCGAAGACGCGCCAAACCTGCTCATTCTCGACATCCAGCCCAACCAGCGGCAGGAAGTGGCGGCGGCATTGGGGGTCCCGGCACCGTTCTATCCCGTCATCCGCGCCCGCATCCAATCCATCAACGGGCAGGAAATTCAGCCGCGTGAGGAAGACGACGAGGAGCGCGACAACAACGACAACGACAGCCCGCCGCTTGACTTCCCCTTTTCGTTGACCTATCAAAACGCGCTACCGGCCGATGAAACGCTGCGCGAAGGGTCATCGCTGTTTGACCCGGCCGACCTGGGCGTGGCGCAGGTGTCGGTCAGCGAAATTATGCTGGGGTCGTATCCGTTTAAGCTGGGGGATGATCTGATCTTTAACATTCAGGGGGTGGAGCTACCGGCGCGGGTAGTCAGCATTCGCACCGTACCGGGGGAGGAAAACGGCCGTTTTGCCCCCACCTTCAACTTCATGCTGCGCGAACAAGATTTAATCAACGCCCCCCAAACCATCATCACCACCGTCAACCTCCCCCCCGCCACCATCCCCGCCCTGCAAAACCGGCTCGTCAACCGCTTCCCCAACCTCACCATCGTAGACATCACCAACGCCATCAATACCCTCGCCGAGCTTGTCGGCAACATTACCGTCGTCATCCGCTTCTTCACCCTCTTTAGCATCGTCGCCGGGGTACTCATCATCATCAGCTCCGTCCTCGCCACCCGCTTTGCCCGCATCCAGGAGGCGGTCTACTTCAAGGTGCTGGGAGCCACCCGACGCTTTGTGTTGCGCGTCTTTGCCCTGGAAAACATCTTCATCGGCCTGCTCAGCGCCGTCCTCGCCCTCTTTTTGTCCCAACTTGCGGGCTGGATTTTGGTGACGCAGGTGTTTGAGCTAACGACCTATGTGCCGTATGTGGGAGCCAGCCTTGTGCTGATGCTGTTCACGGTGGGGCTAGTAACGGCCGTTGGCCTCCTCGCCTCCCTCTCCATCCTCCGCCAAAAACCCATCACTTTCCTCCGTGAACAAACCGTAGAATAACATGCAACCAATACCCAATCACCCATCCATTTACCGATTACTGATTACCCTTTACTGTTTACTGATTACCACCAGTTGCACCACCCCCGCCGCTACTCCCACCCCCACCCCACCTCCCACCACCACCGCTGAACCTGGCCTCACCCTGCTGGCCTTTGGCGACAGCCTCACCGAGGGGTTGGGCGTGGCGATGGAGGACAACTATCCTGCCCAGCTCCAGCGCAAGCTCCAGGCTGATGGCTACAGCGTGGAGGTCATCAACGGCGGCATCAGCGGCGAAACCTCATCATCCGCCCTGTCCCGCGTCGAATGGATGCTGGGAACCCATCCCGACATCGTGATTGTGGAAACGGGTGCCAACGATGCCCTGCGCGGCGTGGATTTGGCACTAACCCGCGACAACATTGACCAGATCGTCGGCCAGTTTAGCGACAGCGGCGCCGTTGTCATCGTCGCCGGGATGCAAATCATTCAAAATCTGGGCGAGGATTACACCACTGAATTTGCCGCCATCTACCCCGACATAGCCGAAAAACATGGCAGCATCCTCATCCCCTTTGCGCTAGAAGGGGTCGCTGCCGACCCCGCCCTCAACCAGCCCGACTTTATCCACCCCAATGCCGAAGGGTACACGGTGATGGTTGACCACATCTACCCCTTTGTGCTGGATGCCATTAAGCAAGCAAGCAAATAATGAGAACCTTTGTCGAAAAATCTGTTACGGCCGGCCGCTTTCATTGCCCTAATTTAGAAGGCCCTAATTGAGAAGTTCAACTTCTCAAAAGAAGTTGAACTTCTTGCGTAACTTATTTAAGCCTCGTTTCTAACCCAGCCAGGCGCACGCTCAACGCCCATAAATCCGCCGCCAACGCTTCATCTTGTGCCACAGCCGCCAATGGCATCTCTGCCTTCTCATTAAAATAAAGCCCGGTTTTCCCCGCCACCTCTGGTGCTGTTGCCAGCCACACAGGCGCTACAGCCCCAGCGTCTGGTGCAGCCCAGTTGCGCTTGATTCGCCGCAGCAGCCACCCCATCACCCCATTAGAATCCCCCAGCCCCGTGCGAATCACCCCCGGATGCACCATGTTGATGGTCACGCCGCTTCCTTCCAGCCGCCGCGCCTGTTCCGCCAGCGTCAGCACCCCACACAGCTTGGAATTGGCGTAGGTGCGAAGACGGCCAAAATCTTTGCCATAGGGGGTTTTTGCCAAATCCACCTTGCCATTGACATACAAGCCGGCATTGACATCCACAATCCGCGCTGGATCAGCCGCTTTTAGCGCGGGCAGCAGCAAATGGTTGAGCATGAACGGAGCTAAATGATTGACCATAAATGATTGCTCCAGGCCATCTTCGTTCACCACCTTTTTGGTCATCCACACGCCAGCATTGTTGATTAAAACGTGAATGGCAGGATAGGCAGCCAAAAGCTGGTCGGCCAGGCGGCGCGTGCTGGCAACCGACCCTACATCGCCTACCACTAGATCCACGCTACCCCCAGTGGCGGCATGAATGGCTCGTTGGGCGGCACGTCCCCGCGCTTCATCGCGGCTTACGAGGACCACGCGCCCCTGCTGCTGCGCCAATGCCTGCACGATTTCATACCCAATGCCTGCGTTGCCGCCCGTAACGACATAGACTTTTTCTGCCATCAGATAACCCTCTCTTGCGACCCGGCCACAGGTTTGCTAGACTGTCAACAGAGACGCATATTGTTTCAGAACAATATTCTAGAATATTATTCTAGATTAAGCGAGGGATTAGGCAAGCAAATGCAGCAAATTCAGCGCAGCAGTGAACGTCAGAAGGAAATATTGACGGCAACTTTGTCGCTTGTGGGGAAACATGGGGTACAAAATGTAACCATTGCCCAAATTTGCCAGCAATCGGGGGCGAGCGTGGGGAGTGTGTATCATCACTTTGGCGACAGGGAGGGGATTTTGTATGCGCTTTACCGGGAAAGTTTTGCCAGTTGTTTTGAGCAGATACGCGAGGCGGTGGTTGTTGCCGAAAGTGCCGAGGCTGGGATTCAGGCACTGGTTTTTACATATTTGCAGTGGGTGGAGGCTAACCCGGAACGCGCCAGCTTTATTTATGAGGCATCACAGGGCAGCCTGCTGCGCCGCTATGTGGCGGAGATTCAGGCGTTTAAGGGGGCGTTTTATGCTGACATTTTTGCCTGGATGGGGCCGTTTATTGCGCGTGGAGAGATCATTGCGCTGCCGCCCTGGGCGTATGATGCAATTATGATGGGGCCAGCGCATGAGTTTGCTCGCCGTTGGCTGGGGGGGTTCCGCGACATGCCGATGGGGGAGGCACGGGAAATTATTGCGGCGGCGGTTTGGCGGGGGGTTGGGGGGAAAACGGCCGTTATTTAACCCACGACCTCCGCTGCAAAACGGCCGTTGCCACCCGCATTCCCCCCAGCGCCATCCCGGCCGGCGACAAACCGGGCAACCCTCATTCCAATCGCAAAATCACCTGGGCAAAAACACACGTCTACTAATACCAGCCACCCCGCGCAAACCGCTGCTCGCGCCACGGGTCGGCCTCATTGCTATACCCATTCCGCTCCCAAAACCCCAGTTGGTCTTCCGCCCGGAACTCCAGACCGCGCAGCCACTTGCCACCCTTCCACAAATACGCCGACTTCACCTCACTGCGGTCAGCAAAAGTGCCAATCACCCCCCGCAGCGGATACCCATGCTCTAGCTCTAACGGCCGGCCGTCAAAATGGGTTGCCAACAGGAAATTGTCGAGCAGCATCATATCCAGCGGCAGGTTGGTGGTGTAGCCATACTCGCAGTGCTGCACCACATAGTTCGCCCCCGGCTTCGGCGTAATGATCCCCTCCCGCACCAACTGCCCCAACGACACCCCTTCCCAATCGGTGTCAAACTTCGACCAGCGGGTGACGCAGTGAATGTCCATCGTCAATTTGGTGCGCGGCAGGGCGTTAAACTGCTCCCAGCTCCACGTCTTTTCCGCTTCCACCAGCCCAAACACCTTCAAATCCCACGTAGACAGGTCGGTGTGGGGGGTGGGGCCATAATGCAGCACCGGGAACTTGTTGGTCAACGACTGCCCCGGCGGCAGCCGATTCATCTCCCGCACGCTCTCTTCCTGCTGGCGACGGCCGAAAACTTTTTCAAACATGGTTCACCTCATCACTATCAAAGGATAGGGTTATTGTAGGTGCGAGGCATGCCTCGCACCTACAATAACCTCATGACATACCCAAAAACCAATGTTGTCTTGGCTGGTATGATTGTCTCTCTATGTTCCAGAAACATTATAACAGCAACTTATTACGACGTGCTTACACCGGCATAAACGTTTTGTTAGCACCTGGATCATTAGATGTTTATCTATTGGCAAACCTTACAAGTGGGATAGACTAAACAACACAAATTTTTCGCTAGAGGACAGGAGTATCCAATGGTAGCAGCTCCCACAAACTTTCTACGGGAACGCGCCTATCTGGCCGTTTCCATCACCCACTTTTTTGTAGACGTACTCAACAGCAGCCGCACCCTGCTCATCGCCGTTTTGGCGCTCAACCTGGGGCTGACCAACGCCCAGGTCGGGCTGTCGCTGCTGCTCTACAACGTGGGCAACGCCCTGACACAGCCGCTGTTTGGCTGGCTGGCCGACCGAGTAGGGCCGCGCTGGCTGGTGGTGGGTGGCATGGGCTGGATGATTATCTTTTACGCCATCGCCGCCGTGGCCGGGGATTGGGTGGCGTTGGTGGCACTGACGGTGGCCGGACTGGGTTCAGGGATGTTTCATCCCACCGGGGCGATGGTTGCCGGCCGAGTACAGCAATCAGTGCGGGCGCGGGCAACGGCCGTTTTTTTCACCGCCGGGCAAATGGGTCTCTTTATCGGCCCCCTGCTCGCTGGCTTCATGCTCGACCTCTTTGACCGCCCCGGCTACCTCATCCTCGCTGCCCTCGCCCTCATCGCCTTCACCAGCGGCTGGCGCTGGATTAGCCACGATTACCACCACAGCAAAACCACTTCCAGCGCAGCAGTCAGCAATACCGCAACCACTGCCGCAGCAGCCAAACCCAATCTGCGTCCCCTCGTTCTGCTGCCCCTGATCATCATCGCCACCAGCACCACCGGCATTGCCGCCACCAACTTCGCCCCCAAGCTCTTCACCGACATGGGAATAGACCCCACCTTCGTCGGCCTGCTCGCCTCCCTGCTCATGCTCGGCTCCGCCACCGGCAACACCCTCGGCGGCTATCTGGCCGACCGTGTAGGCAGCAAATGGGTGCTGCTTATCGCTGCGCTTGGCAGCACCCTCCCCATTTATCTCTATGTCACCGCCAGCGACCCACTCCGCTCGGCCATGCTCATCCTGGCCGGCTTCTTCATTGGGATGCCCCACAGCATTCTGGTTATGTCAGTGCAAAATCTGCTGCCCGGCCGGCAGGCAATGGCTTCCGGCCTCGTTCTTGGCTTTATGTTCTTCAGCGGCTCTGTCGGCAGCTACATCCTCGGTCTCGTTGCCGACCAAACCGGGCTGGCGACAGCCCTGCAAGCAACGGCCGTTCTTCCCCTTCTCGCCGCATTTTTCATCCTACTCTTGCCGCAAAAAATATCCTAGACTATAAACAGAGACGAATTAACCACACATAGAGATTGGAGATTAGAGATTGAAAACCTTCATCAATCTCCAGTCTCCAATCTCTAATCTCTTGTCTGAAGGATAATCCCATGGATATTTGGCAAGAATTCCACGGCCCCAACGCCGGCTACATTCTTGAACTTTACGAGCGATACCAGCAAGACCCCAACAGCGTAGACGCAGCCACCCGTGCCGCCTTTGCCAACTGGTCCCCCCCGGCTGAGCCAGCAGCTAGTATCAATGGGGCAAGCAAGGAACGGGATGGAGGAAAAACGGCCGTTTTTCCCACCGAAAAACTCACCGCCGCCGTCCGCCTCGTCCAGGCCATCCGCGAATACGGCCACCTTGCCGCCAACATTGACCCCCTGGGCGCACCCCGCCCCGGCGACCCCTCGCTACAGCTTGCCACCCACGGCCTCAGCGAAGCCGATTTGCGCCAGCTACCCGCCACCATCCTCACCGGTCCCGCCGCCGCCGGAGCCAAAAACGCCGCCGAAGCCATCACCCGGCTGCAAACCATCTACACCGGCTCCATCGGCTACGACTACGACCACCTCAGCAACCCCGAAGAGCGCGAATGGCTGCGCGAAGCGGCCGAAAGCCGCCGCTTCCACCCCGACAACGCCCCCACCGACGTGCGCCTGCTGCTGGAACGGCTCACCGAAATCGAAACATTTGAACATTTTCTCCACCGCGTCTTCCCCGGCAAAACCCGCTTCTCCATCGAAGGGGTAGACATGATGGTGCCGATTCTGGAAGTCATCATCGGACGCGCCGCCAACGAAGGCATCCACCGCATTCTGGTCGGCATGGCCCATCGCGGTCGCCTCAACGTCCTCACCCACATCCTCAACAAACCCTACGCCCACATTTTGGCCGAATTCAAAGACCAGGAAAGCGACAACTACACCGTCCGCGACAGCCTCGGCTGGACTGGCGACGTGAAATACCACGCCGGGGCCCGCCGTTCCGTTGCTAAGCGGGGCGAACTGATTGACCTTATGGTGACAATGGCACCCAACCCCAGCCATCTCGAACACGTCAACCCCGTTGTCGAGGGCATGGCGCGGGCAGCGGGGACATTTGTGGACAAACCGGGCCATCCCCGCTTCGACCACGCCATCACCATCCCCATTCTCATCCACGGCGATGCCGCCTTTGCCGCCCAGGGCGTGGTGGCAGAAACGCTCAACATGCACCGGCTGCGCGGCTATCGCGTCGGCGGCACCATCCACCTAATTACCAACAACCAAATTGGCTTCACCACCTTCGACTGGGCGGCACGCTCCACCCGCTACGCCAGCGATCTCGCCAAGGGGTTCAAAATCCCCATCGTACACGTCAACGCCGACGACCCCGAAGCGTGCATCGAAGTGGCGCGGCTCGCCTTTGCCTATCGCCACCGCTTCCTCAAAGATTTCATGATTGACCTCGTAGGCTATCGTCGCTACGGCCACAACGAAGGGGACGAACCTCGCTTTACCCAGCCGACGATGTACCAAACGATTGACAAGCTGCCAACAGTGCGGCAAAAGTGGGCCACCACGCTGGAACAGCGGGGGCTGATTGATGGCAACCGGGCGCAGGCGCTTCTGGAACGGCAGATGAAGGTTTTGGAAGAAGCGTTTGAATCCCCGCCGCCGGATGAGGAAACGGAGCTGGTGACACCGCCGCCCAAGGGGGCTGCTAGTCGGGCAATAACGGCCGTTTCCGCCACCAAGCTCAAAGAACTCAACCGCGCCCTCCACACCCTCCCCGACAGCTTCAAGCTCAACAGCAAGCTCAAGCGGGTGCTAGACCGCCGCCTCGATGCCAACGGCGACAACCACGACGCTCCCACCGTGGACTGGGCCACCGCCGAAGCCCTCGCCCTGGCCTCCATTTTGGCCGACGGCACCGCCATCCGCTTCACCGGCGAAGACGTGGAGCGCGGCACCTTCAGCCACCGCCACGCCCTGCTGCGCGACGCCGAAACCGGCAAAGTCTACGTGCCGCTGCAAGAGATTCCCCAAGCCCGCGCCGCCTTTGAAATCCGCAACAGCCCGCTGTCGGAAAACGCCGCCCTAGGGTATGAATACGGCTACAACATCCAGGCTCCCGACCGGCTGGTCATTTGGGAAGCGCAGTATGGCGACTTTATCAACGGTGCCCAGGCGATGCTGGATGAATTTGTCCACTCCGGCCGCGCCAAATGGAACCAGTTGCCCTCGCTGGTGATGCTGCTGCCGCACGGCTACGAGGGGCAAGGGCCTGACCATTCAACGGGGCGGCTGGAGCGGTTTTTGCAGTCGGCGGGGGAATTGAATATGCGAATTGCCAACCCAACGACGGCGGCGCAATATTTCCACCTGCTGCGGCGGCAGGCGGCACTGCTGGAAGTTGACCCACTGCCGCTGATTATCATGTCGCCCAAGAGCTTGCTGCGCCACCGGGAGGCGTATTCATCGCTGAATGAGCTGGCAAACGGCCGTTTCCAACCCGTGATAGACGATCCCCTTGCCAGCCAAAACCCTGACAAGGTGCGGCGACTCATTTTCTGCACCGGCAAGGTCTATGTTGACCTGGTAACAAGCGACCACCGCGCCAAATCACCCGAAGTCGCCATTGTCCGCACCGAGCAAATTTACCCCTTCCCCGGCCAACAGGTGCAGCCGCTGCTTGACCAATATGCCAAAGCCGAAGAGGTATTTTGGCTACAGGAAGAGCCACTTAACATGGGTGCCTGGGATTACACCCGCCCCCGGCTGATGCGCCTGCTTGATGGCCGCGTACCGCTGGACTATATCGGCCGGCCGCGCCGCGCCAGCCCCGCCGAAGGGTCATCTACCTGGCATCGCATCAATCAAAACCTGATTGTGCAGAAGGCGTTTCATTTAAGAAATTCACGCCAGGGGCTCGTTCTTGGGATGTAACGACCCAGAGTGAGGCTCCACGTGGGTGAGCCGCTGGATTCCCGCCTACGCGGAGCCTGCCCCCATGAAGATGGGGAATGACGGCTTAGTAGTTACCTTGGGATTTAGAAGTTCAACTTCTGCGAGAAGTTGAACTTCTGGAACCGCACTTCTTGCGTAACGCTTTGAAGCAAGGAATCTTTCCCCTTTAATCGGGCAAAAATGTAACACCAAATCTTCCCTTTTACACTTCCCATCATTTCTAATCGTAAGCAGCGTGGTAAGCACCAGCGCGTATGGTGTGTTTTTACTATTTCACAATGTAGAGGAAACAGACCATGCGTGTATTGGCATTGCAAAAAACAAAACGAACAATTGGATTGATTGGGTTACTGATCATTGGCTGGCTGCTGGCGGGAGGAACGGCCGTTTTTGCCTCAACCCCCCTCGAAGCCGGCTTCTTTGACTTCACCTACCCCTCCGGAACCGGCGGCAACGGTTCCACCACCGCCGAAAAACCCGAAAGCAAGCTGTGGCACCACGACGGCTTCTGGTGGGGGGTAATGTGGAGTACCAGCACCAATGCCTACACCATCCACAAGCTCGACTGGGCTACGCAAAACTGGAGCAACACCGGGGTTCAGGTAGACGACCGCAAAGCCAGCCTGGCCGACGCCCTGTCTGATGGCAACACCCTCTACATCGTCTCCCACGTTTGGACCACCAGCGGAGCCACCGCCGGGGCTGGCGACCGGGGCAAGCTGTACCGCTATAGCTACAGCGGCGGCGGCTACACCCTCGACAGCGGCTACCCCATTGAAATCAACGAAGCCAAAACCGAAGCCCTGACTATTACCAAAGACAGCACCGGCATGTTGTGGTCTACCTGGGTCGAAAACGCCCAGGTAATGGTGGCGCACAGCAACGCCAGCGGCGGCGGCGACAGCGACTGGACAACCCCCTATTTGCTGCCCGTTACTGGCAACGATGTCAAAAGCGACGATCTTTCCTCAATGGTCGCCTTTGATGGCTACGTTGGCGTGATGTGGAGTCGGCAAAAAAGCGGCATTGACATGCACTTTGCTGCCCACAAGGATGGCACCGCCGATGACGTATGGACATCCACCATCCCCTACAGCACCTCCGGCGACGACCACATGAACCTGAAGTCGCTGCAAGCCGACGACGCCGGCCGACTCTTTGCCATCGTCAAAACCTCACTCAACGCCAAGCTCATTCAACTACTGGTATGTGACACCAGTGCCACCGCCTGCACCAACGCCAACGACTGGACAGCAACCCAGGTGTGGGACAGCACCTACGTGCCAACCCGTCCCATCATGCTCATTGACACCAGCAACCGCGAAATCTACATCTTTGCCCGCATCCGCTCCGGCGATGTCAGCCTGGGCGACGACATTTTTTACAAAAAGACCTCCCTCGACGACATTAAATTTGACATTGCCGAGCTAGGGGAGCCGTTTGTTTCCTCCTCCACCTATCTCAGCATCAACAACCCCACCTCCACCAAGCAAAACGTGGATGCCAGCACCGGGATGGTGGTGCTTGCCACCGATGACCGCGCCAAGGCGTATGTCCACGGCTGCATGGATTTAGGCGGCAGTTCGCCGTTGTGTCCCTCCACCAGCGCCGCGCCGACGGTGCGCTTTGCCGCCGCCGCGCCGCAGGTAGATGAAGGAGCCGCAACGGCCGTTATCACCGTTGAACTCAGCAAAGCCGCTGCCAATCCCGTTTCCGTGCAGTACGCCAGCAGCAACGGCACCGCCAGCGCGGGCAGCGACTACACCGCCGTCAGCGGCACGCTCAACTTTGGCGTGGGCGAAACCAGCAAAACGTTCAATGTGCCGATTACCAACGACACCGTTTCCGAACCCAGTGAAACGGTCAACCTGACCTTGAGCAACGCCACCAGCGTGGGGTTGGGAACGCCCGCAACGGCCGTTCTTACCATCCTCGACAACGACCAGCCCACCGTCCAACTGAGCAGCAGCACCACCAGCGTGGACGAAACCGCTGGCACCACCAGCTTCAACGTGACGTTAAGCCACACCACCTACCAGCCCGTTACCGTTGATTTGGCAAGTGCCGATGGCACCGCCAGCGCGGGCAGCGACTACACCGCCATCAGCCAAACGGTGACGATTCCCGCCGGGCAAACCAGCTATTTGGTGACGGTGACTGTGGCCGATGACAGTTGGTATGAGGGGGCAGAAACGGCCGTTTTCACCCTCACCAACCCCACTGGAGCCACCCTGGGGACACCCGCCAGCCTGACGCTGACCATCAACGACGACGAAACCGCCCCCACCGTTTCCTTTATTGGCAACAGCACCAGTGTGGCCGAAAACGGCGGTTCGCTGGATGTCGAGGTGCAGTTGAGTGCCACTACCCAGCATACCGTTACGGTCAACATCGCCAGCAGCAACGATACCGCCACGGCCGGCAGCGACTACACCGCCATCAGCCAAACGCTCACCTTTGCCCCCGGCGCAACCAGCCAAATGGTGACGGTGGCGATTAGCGATGATGTGGCCGAAGAAGGCAACGAGGCGTTCCAACTGACGTTGAGCAACGCCAGCCCCATTGCCCTGGGCAACGACCCGGTGCTGTCAGTAGTGATTTTGGACGATGACGTGCCGCCGACGGTGCAACTGCAAGCCGCCACCGCTTCGGCCAGCGAAGGCGACGGCACGCTGCTGCTGACGGTGCTGCTGGAAGGGCTGACCGACAAAACAGTGTCGGTGGATGTGGCGACGGTGGATGAAACTGCCACCGCTGGCAGCGATTACGAACCCATCAGCACCACGCTCACCTTCACCCCCGGCATCCACAGCCAACAGGTCGCCATTACCCTGCTGGACGATGCGCTGGACGAGCCAGATGAGACGTTGACGGTGCAACTAAGCAATCTGGTCAATGCCGATGCGGGTGCGCCGCTGCAAACAGTGGTGACGATTGCCGATGACGACGACGCGCCGACGGTGCAGTTTGACGGCGATGCGTTTGCTGCCGATGAGGGGGACGGAACGGCCGTTATCACCCTGACCCTCTCTGCCCCATCGGCCAAAAGCGTTGCCGTAGATGTGGCGACGGTGGATGAAACGGCCGTTTCTCCCGACGACTACACAGCCATCAGCAGCACCATCACCTTTGCCCCTGGCGAAACCAGCCAGCAGGTGACGGTGGCTCTGACCGACGACGGGTTGGATGAACCAGACGAAACGGTGGGGCTAACGTTGTCGGCTCCGCAAAACGGGGCGCTGGGCAGCCCGGCGACGGCCACGCTGACCATTGCCGACAACGACGAGCCGCCCACGGTGCAGTTTGCGGCGGCTGAGGTAACAGTGTTGGAAACGGAGGAAACGGCCGTTTTCTCCCTCACCCTCAGCACCCCCTCCAGCCTGCCGGTGGAGGTGAAGGTAAGCAGCAGCGGTGGATCGGCCACACCCGGAGCGGATTATGGAGCCATTAACCAGAAAGTGACCTTTGCCCCCGGCGAAACCACGCAAACGGTGGCACTGACGCTGTTTGATGATGCGCTGGTGGAAGGGGGAGAAACGGTGCTGCTGCAACTGAGCCAATTCGCCAACGCCACGGCCGGCGACCCGGCTGCGGCAACTTTGACAATTGCCGATGATGAAACGCCGCTGGTGGCGTGGTCGGTGGGGGAAACGGCCGTTTCTGAACGCGCAGGCACCCTCTCGCTCACCATCAACCTCAGCTTCCCCGCCCCCATTCCGCTGACGGTGAAATATGCCACGGTGGACGGAACGGCCACGAGCGGCAGCGACTATAGCGCAGCCAGCGGCACGGTGGCCTTCGCCGTCGGCGAAAGCAGCAAAACCATCACCATCCACCTGCTCGACGACGACGACAACGAAAACCCGGAGACATTCCAGGTGCAGCTTTCCGACGTACTGGGTGGTTCCCTCGGCAGCCCCGCCGTCATCACCGTCACCATCACTGACGACGAGTCAACCGGCTGGACGCTTTACCTGCCGATCATTCGCAAACCATAAAATCCCCTCCCAACTGCCATGCGCCGTTTGCGGTGCATGGCACTTTTAAACAACCAAACAAAAACGCCGATGGTTTCCACATCGGCGTTTTTTGATCGGTCTGTCTGTTTTGCCTGGCCGGTTATTTGCCAAGAGCCTCTTTTAACGGCCGTCTAATCTGCGCCCGGTATAAAATTTGCGGCTTCACCAACCCCTTCAACTGTGTCGGCTCCATCTGTTCAAACGCAATGCGCTGTAAAAGCTGCGGCACGCTGGCTTTCAGCGCCGCCAGCATGGTGTCTGAAATGATGATATAGCCATCCTCCGCCATATCCACCAGGCGGCTGGCCTTGTTCATCGCCGCTCCCACCATGCGGAAGCTCATCCGCGACTCTGCCCCCACGTTGCCCACAACAACCTCGCCCAAATCAATGCCAATCCCCAGCCCAATTTCCGTGCCGGTGTTGTAATACCACCGCTGGCACAGGTCATTAAACTGATGCTGCATCGTAATCGCCGTTTTCAACGCCAGATAGGGCGCGTTTTTCTGGTCAAACGGGGCATTAAACCCAACCAGCAGTTCATCGCCCGTCAGCTCAAACACCGTACCATCGTTGCCCAGGGCAATGTCCATCATCTTGGTAAAAAACTCGTTGAGCTGGTTAATCGCCACATCCGGCTCCACCTTGGCAATCATGCCCCCCGTCCAGTTGCGGATGTCGGCAAACATCACCACAGCATTACGCCGTTCCCGCCGCGCCATCAGCCCAGGGTCGGTGGACAGCACATGCTCCACCAGCCGTTCCCCCATGTAGCGGGAAAATGTCGCCTTCACCACCTGTTTTTCCTTGCGCTCCTGCTCCAGCTTCAATGCCTCCATACGGCGCAGTTCCGTCACGTCCTGCATCACCGCCACATAGCCAACGGCCGGAATCGGTGAAATGCTGGCATACAAAATGGTGCCATTGTCCAGAACCACTTCCCGCGATTCGCTGTTGCGTCGGGCTTCGGCAAAAAGCGATGTTAGCACTTTGAGTGCCGGTACTTCGGTGATTAGGGAGCCGGTGAGTTTGCTGGCCTGTGCCTGGAAAAACGTTTCTGCTGCCTTGTTAAACAGCGAAATCCGCCACTCCTCATCGGTAATGATAATAGCGTCGGTAGATTGCGCCAAAATAGTACCCAACTTGCGCCGTTCTTCGCTCACATCGGTAAACAGATAGGCATTTTCAATGGCGGTTGTCACCTGGGCACCAATGGTTTCCAGCAGTGCCAAATGTTCAGTGGTAAAGTAACCCACCTCAGGGTGGTTAAGAACCAACACCCCAACGGTGCTGTTGGCCCCCCGCGACAGCGGCACACCGATGGCAGAGCCATTTTCGCCCTGGTCGTCGGGCAGCGTCACCCAGCGCGGGTCTTGCCCAATATCGCGGATAATGTCGCCCCGGTTATGGCGCACCAGCCAGCCGCCCAGCCCGGAGCGCATTACTTCCTGGCTAACCTGGCTGTTAAACTCTACGGGCGCACCGGCGCGTTTGAGGATTTTGCGGCTGACACGGCCGTTTTCATCCAGCAGCATAATGTTGCCCTTGGTGGCACCCAGTACCGCCTGGGTTTGGGCAATAATTTCGCCCATCATCTTGTCCAGGTTTAGCTCTTTGCTAATTGAGCGGCTAATGTCGCCCAGCAGGGCCAGCCGGTTACGCTCTTCTTCCAGCTCTACGCGGGCGTGCTTGAGCTGGATGAGGGTGCGGACACGCACCAGCAGCTCTTCGCGGACATGGGGGCGGTGCAGAAATTCGTCGGCACCGACTTCGATGCCCTTGATACGGTACTGCACGTCGCGCAGGGCCGTGACCATGATCACCGGGATGCGCTGGGTGCGGCGGTCGCTTTTTAGCTCCTGGCACACTTCAAAGCCGTTGACATCAGGCATCATCACGTCGAGCAGGATGATGTCGGGGTCGTGGAGTTGGGCTAGTTCGATGCCGGCATAGCCCCCGCTGGCTTGCAGGATACGGTAGCCTTCCATCCGCAGTTGAGAGGAAAGGAGAAGCCGGTTTTCGGCGTTGTCGTCAATAATCAAAACAGTCGAGGTGGCTGTTTCAGTGGCGTTGGCTGGTTCGAGTACGGTTAACGTTCTCATGGAAAAGTATGTCTAAATCAGGCAGTGGGGTTGGCTGAAATACGGCCGTTTTCCACATACAGCGTTGTTGCCTGTTGCAGGAAGGGGTCGCTAAACATGGCCTTGTCTGTTGCCGTTAGCACGGCTTGCTCCGCCGACTGCACATAGTTGAGCAGCAGGGCGCGGCGCTGTTCATCCAGCTCGGCCACGACTTCATCGAGCAACAAAATGGGAGCTTCACCCGTTTGGCTGGTCATCCAGCTAATTTCTGCCAGCTTCAGTGCCAGTACGGCACTGCGCTGCTGACCACGCGAGCCAAAAATGCTTAGATCGCGGCCGTTGACCCAAAAAGCCCAGTCATCCCGATGTGGCCCAATGGAGGTGCTGCCACGAGCCAGGTCTTTGACTTTGCTTTCCTGCATTGCTTGCCAAAATCGCTCCTTGATTTTTGCTGGCTGCTGTAAATGGTCTTCCAGCCAGTCGGCAAGCTGTAGGGTTTCGCTGCTGTTGGGGGGGCTATCGTGCAAATTGGGCAGATAGCGCAAACGGACAGATTCACGCCGGTTGGTTAGCTGTTCATAGTGAATGTGCTGTGTTTCGCGGGCGATGTTGCTAAAGAACAGACCCCGGCGGGCAAAAAGCTCACTGCCTGAAGTTATTAAACGTTCGGTAAAAATGCTGAGAACATCATGGCTGCCGCGCCCTTCGGCCAGTTGGCGCAGCAGGGCGTTGCGCTGCTCCAGAATCTTGTTGTAGGTGGAAAGTTGGCGGCAATAAATGGGGTCAATTTGGCACAGGGTGATGTTGAGATAGCGTCGCCGCTGGCTGGGGGAGCCTGTAATGAGGTGGACATCTTGCGGCAGGAAGAGGACGGCGCGTACCTGGCCGAGCAAGTCCATGAGCCGGACTTTGCGCCGGTTAACAAGGGCTTCGCGGCGAAAGCTGTATTGCTGCCCTTTCTGCTCGCTGATGAGACGCATCTCTAGCTGGCGTTCCCCCTGGCGCGTAGCCACGCGAGCCACCAGCCGCCCAACGATGACGGGATCGTTTGTTTGCAGCGCATCCCAGTGAATAAGCTGCTGATCCTGGTTGATATGGGGCGAACGGGTAGTTGCCAGATAATAGATTGCTTCCAATAGATTTGTTTTTCCCTGTGCGTTGTTGCCGTGTAACAAGGTGGCTCCGGCTGGAAGGGTGAGTTCTAAACGGCCGTAATTGCGAAAATTGGTGAGTGATAGATGGGTAATGCGCATAAACTTTTTGCGTTGGTTGCAGAAGAATTCATGGGCATTGTAGCATATCGCCCACCCATCGGGTAGCTCCACCTTGTTTGGTAATGGATGGCAAGTTTCGGTCATGATGGTTACAGCGTGTTGTGTTGCACCAAAGGGTATGATGCCACAGGAACGGCCGTTAATACATCAAGCAGCCGTGAATATTGCCAAGACCCCGCTCTCTTGTTGATCCCTGCACCTCATGCTATCCTATGCGCCAAATCATTTCACACAACGATCAACAATACCGGGCGCGACATACCAGCCAACGCACACCCCAACCGCCCCGTGCTGTTGCGATGTTACCGAGAAAGCCATATGAGTGAATCCACACAGCCGCAGCGTTCGCCGCTGCGCCTCATCCTGACGCTGTTATTGGCCGGGGTTGTGCCGTTGGCCGTTGGCCTGTGGGCAGCCCCGCGCCTAATGCCAAAACCCCAGGTAGGCATTGCCCGGCTCAATTTTGACATCAACGACGTGTCGGCCTATGAGCTTACCGAGCAGTTGGCCTATGCCCGGCACGACCCGGCGGTGCAGGCGGTAGTGCTTGTCATCAATAGTCCTGGTGGGTATGCGGCCTCCAGCGAAGAGCTGTATTTTGACGTGCTAAACACCCGCCAGGAACTGCCCGTTGTGGCCGCCATTGACCTCATCGCCGCCAGCGGGGCCTACTACATGGCGGCAGCGGCCGATGAAATTTATGCCAAGCCAACCTCGCTGGTGGGCAGCATTGGCGTGATCTCTTCCCCGCCAGAAGAGCCATTTCTGGATGATGGCATCGTGACCACTGGCCCCTACAAGGCGTTTGGCGGTACCCGCGATGGCTTTATTCGCGGAGCCGAAGCATCTAAATTCTCCTTTTTGGAAGCTGTAAAAACCGGGCGTGGCGAAAGGCTCCAGGTGGGGCTGGATTTTCTGTCGCGGGCAGAGGTGTTTGGCGGCATCCAGGCATTGCAATATGGGCTGGTTGACGGGCTGATTGCCAATGATGAGGTGGTGCGGCGGGCGGCAGAGCTGGCGGGGCTGAAGGATTATGACGTGGTGGAGCTTTATCCGCTGGCGTTTGCTGATGAATTGGGAGGCACGGCGGCCAGCTATCGCCCACCGGTGATTGATGCGGCCAAGTTGCTGTCGCCGCCGGTGGATTTGGTGCCGGGGCTGCATTTCCGCTATGTTGATTTTCCGGCTACGCAATAGGGGAGGGGAATGATGCGCCGACTGATTTTGCTTTTACTGTTGTTTGTTCTGCTGCTGGTGACCCCAACGGCCGTTCGTTACCTCAAATTCTACCAACTGGGTGGTGCGACTGAACGCACTGTCCCCACCTACGACCCCTTAGCCATCGCCCCTGTGCCGACCCCCGAAGCCGGTAACTTTGTAGACGAGCCGGAAATGGGCGACGGCGTGGTGCTGCTGGACATGGCTCACGGCAACCAGTTTACACTGAATGAGATTTCCTTTTTAGACGGCCGTTTAGCTGCCCGTGGTTTTGATCTGCTTCCCTTCGACGGCGGCGATTTAGCCACTACCCTGCGCTCCGCCAACGCCCTGGTGGTCATTGCCCCCGTGCAGGATTACAGCGAGGATGAACTGCTGGCGGTACGTAACTTTGTCAATCGCGGTGGCCGGCTGCTCATGGTGGGCGACCCGGCGCGGTTTAACATCGCCTTTGCCGAAGACCCCCTGTTTGGCTTTACCGTGGCTCTGGAAACCGACAAGCTGCCGCTTAATAGCCTGGCAAATGCGTTTGATATTGTGTTTACCGGTGACTACCTCTATAACACGCTGGAAAACGAGGGTAACTTCCGCAATATTATTGTGCAGGAAAAAAGTTTGGCCGAAGATGCGCTAACCGCCGATGTAGGCAAGCTCGCTTTTTACGGTACCCATTCGCTGCAACTGGGAGCCAGCGCCACGCCGCTGCTGCAAGGGGACGACAACACCTGGTCTTCCGCAACCGACCGGGCGGGTGGGCTGACGCTGGCAGCCAGCAGTGCCGAGGGGCATGTGGTGGCGGTGGGCGATGTTAACTTTTTGACGGCACCGTATTATGCGGTTTATGACAACGGCCGTTTTATTGCCCACCTGGCCGACTTTTTGACCGATACGGCGGGGCGGGGGTTGGTGCTGGGTGATTTTCCTTATTTCTATCAAACGGCCGTTAATCTCACCTACCTTGGCGACCCCGAACTGGGAGCCGGAGCCTTTGACGAAATTATTGCCCTGCAAGACGCATTTGGCCGCGTGGGGCAAACCTTGACCCTGGCCGATGCCCCCACCGCTGGAGCCGATGCGCTTTACGTTGGCCTCTACAGCCAGGCCGACGAAGTGGCCGACCTGTTGGCCGAGGCTGGCGTGACGCTGATCATTGACCCGCCGCTTACAGCGGAAGTTGAAACGGCTGAAATTGGCGGGGATGTGGTTGAGCCACCCGCCGAAACAATACGCCTGATCCAGTCTGACTTGGGCAATGTGCAGATGGCTGGCACGGCACTGCTGCTGCTGGCGGAACACGACGGCCAGCGCAGCGTGATTGTGCTGGCAGCCAGCGGGCAGGGGCTGGAAAATGTCCTCTACCGGCTGATTGACCTCATCCCGCTCAATGCCGACTATGCTTTGTCTGACTGTTTGCTGCAAGGCAATGTGGCACTTTGCCCCACCCAAATTGGTGCCGAGCCGGTGGAGGCGGTGCTGGACACCAGCACCGATACGTCGCCACCGCCAGACAGCGGCGGTGAGCCGCCATTGCCCAGCGGGGAAACCGTGGATCAGGGTGAGATTGGGCTGGGGGAGACAAAAACGGCCGTTTTGCAAACCGCCGAAATACATAGCTGGGTCTACAGCCAGGGGCCTGGCTTTATTGACATCAGCGTGGAATCGGCCGATTTTGACGCCATTTTAGAGATTTTGGATCCCAGCGGTCAAACACTCGATTACAGCGACCGGGGTTTTACAGGTGATGGCGAACAGCTAACCGGGGTTGAAATACCCGATGCCGACGACTACACCATTCTGGTCAGTGCTTATGGCGATGGCAGCGGCAGCTACACCTTGACCGTCAGCGAAGGCGAACCCCGAACCGGTGCCAACATTAACACCATTTTGCTGTTTGGCGACGACAACGGCGAATCGCTGGCTGGCGGCAACCTCAGCGTTGAGCAGCTTGCCACGCTGTTGGGTGGCTCCTATCAGGTGACAACCTGGGTCGCCTCCCAGGATGGGGCATTGACCGAGGAGGCACTGGCGGGGCAAGATTTACTCATTTGGGATTCGGGCGACTATCGTCAAAGCGACGGTTTTGCCGACCCCAGCGTGGAGGTGATCTTCCAATATCTGGATGGAGGCGGCCACATGGTCGTCATGGGCGCGTCCCCCCCGCTGTTTGGTGCCATTGATCTGGCTCCGCTGGCCGATGTGGAACTGATTGGCGACGACCCCTTGTTAACCAACGGCTTTACCCCCGGCGAGGTGATTGAGCTAACCCAGACCATTGATGCTGCGGCCTCTGAGATGCTGGAACCAAGTGCTAACGAGCATCTCTTTTTACAGCGTGGCCCAGGCAGTGATCAGCCGGGTGGCCCGGTGGCACTGGCGGCATTGGATGAATTTGGCGGCAACCGCACCGTTTTCTTGCTGCTGCCCTTTTTTGCCCTACCGGAAACGGTGCAGCCGCTGCTGCTGGACAATATGATAGGCTGGATAAAGGGTGGTTTTTGACATGGCAACAATTTTGCTTATTGACGATGATGTCATGTTGACCAGAACGCTCTTTACTATTTTGCGTGGGGCTGGCTATACGCCGCTGGTTGCCAACACCGCCGAAGATGGGTTGAGCCTGGTGCTGGGGGAAAAGCCAGATTTGCTGCTGCTGGATGTGATGGTGCCAAATATTGGGGGCTGGGCGGTGTGCGAGCAGGTGCGCCGCTTTTCCCAGGTACCTATCATTTTTTTGACGGCACTGGGAAACGTAGAAAATGTGGTCAAAGGGCTGGAAATGGGGGGGGATGATTACATTGTGAAGCCGTTTGATGAGGCAGTGCTGCTGGCACGGGTGAAAGCTCATTTGCGGCGGACAGAAACGGCCGTTTCCCGTCCTGATGTCTTTGTTTTTAGTGGTGGCGATCTGCTGGTTGATCTGCCCGCACATTTGGTTGAAGCCTATGGTCAACCTGTTGATTTGACCCCGCGTGAGTTTGAGCTGCTGGCACATCTGGTCAAAAACGCCGGCCGGGTGGTGACAGCCCAGGATTTGGTGCGTGAAGCGTGGGGGATGGATGATGAAGCTGCCGTGGACAACCTCAAGCCCTACATCCACTATTTGCGCCGCAAGCTGGAAAAAGATTCGACCTCGCCACGCTGGGTGACAACCGTGCGTGGCATTGGCTATCGCCTGAATACCGATTAACTGTCTATGAGCCAACCCGATATTATTTTTATTGTTCTCGATACCCATCGCGCTGATCGGCTGGGGTGTTATGGGTATAAACGGCCGTTAACCCCCAACATAGACCAGTTTGCCGCCAACGCCACCCTTTTTGAACACGCCGTCTCCCCCGCCCAATGGACCATCCCCAGCCATGCCGCCATGTTCAGCGGCCAATACCCCACCGTCCACCAGGTCACCCAATCCTCCCACGCCCTCAGCCCCGACCTGCCCCACGTGGCCGAAGTGCTGCAAACGGCCGGTTATCAAACCATCGGCTTTTGCAACAACCCCCTCGTCGGCATCCTCGACAACGGCTTCAAGCGCGGCTTTGAGACCTTCTACAACTACGGCGGTGCCATCCCCAATTTACCCCCCACTATCTCCCGCCTGCCAAAGCTGCTACAACCGCTGACCGATGCCTACACCCGCTTGCTCCAGCGCATCTCCTACCCTATCCAAAACTTCTTTGGGCAGTCGGATCTAGCCTTTCGCCTCTCGCTCAACGCCTGGTTTACGCCGTTGTGGTCAAAAATGGCAAACTTTAAGGGGCAAAACGAGCGGTCGGTGCAGGACGTGGTGCGCTTTTTGCAGGCGCGGGAGCAGGAATCCGACGGACGGCCGCTTTTTCTCTTCCTCAACCTGATGGAAACCCACCTGCCGTTTTGGCCGCCGGGGCCGTTTATTGACCAGGTAGCCCCCTATTTTCGCCACAGCAAGGAGGCGCGGGCGGTGCTGCAGCGGTGGAACCGGGAGGCGTACCGCTGGGCGGCACCGCTGGCGGAGCCGCTGGCGGAGCTGGAGGCGCGGGTGTTGAGCGATTTGTATGATGCGGAGGTGGCGTATCAGGACAACTATTTAGGGCCGCTGTTTGATTGCTTAAACGGCCGTTCCCACCACCCCGACACCCTCACCATCATCGTTGCCGACCACGGCGACGGGCTAGGCGAACACAGCTACTTCGGCCACAGCTTTGTTGCCTATGAAGAACTCGTCCACGTACCGCTGCTGCTGCAATGGCCGCGCCAACTGCCCCAGCCGCAGCGCATTGCCACCCCTGTCAGCACCCGCCGCATCTTCCACACCATTTTGGACAGCATCGGCCGGCTGCCCCACGCCGCCGAACGGGTCAACCCGGCCGAAGTTCACGGGCTAACGCTGCTCCGCACGGCGGCCGGCCACGACCCGGAACAAGGCACAGCCCTGAGCGAGATTTACCCGCCGCTCAACTTTGTCAAAGCCATTGAGCGCCGTCGCCCGGAGCTAATTGAGCCGTTTGGCTGCCTGTCGCTGCGCCGCGCCGTGGTGCGTGCCGACGAGGAAGGGGCTGCCCACAAGCTGATTTGGGTGGATGATCGGCCAGATGCCCTTTTTAATTTGGATGCGGATCGGGTAGAATTAGAGAATCTGCTGGAAAAACGGCCGTTGTTAGCCGCCGCGCTCAACCAGGAGTTAACCGAACTGGTGCAAACCGTCGAAGCCCGGCGCGGCAACCCGCAAACAGGCGGCACCGCCACCCTGGTCGCAGACGAACAACTATTAGAACGGCTGCGAGGCCTGGGTTATCTTGATTAGGCTGATATTTCAGAATTTGAACCGCAGAGAGTTCACAGAGGTTACAGAGAAAGAATGAAAGTCAAGCTAAACCTTTGCGCCCTTTGCGCCCTCTGCGGTGAAATTGACTTGGTTCAACCAACCGTCAACAGCATAAAAAACGTCGAAAGTGAGGAAAGAACAACATGCTTGATTTTTTGAAAACAGACCCCATCGCCTTTACCATACCCATTGGCGAAAACGGGTTCCCCATTTTCTGGTACGGCATCCTCGTCACCATTGGCATCGCCATTGGCGCCTGGTGGGCCGTGCGTGAAATCGCCCGCCGCAACCAAAACGTGGATGAATTTTACAACGGCCTCATCCTGGTCGTTTTTGTAGGCTACCTCTTTGCCCGCCTCACCTACGTCCTGCTCGATGTCATTGATGGCAACAGCGGCCAATATAGCGGCATCATTGATGTTCTCAACATTCGCTCTGGCGGGGTGAACATCCTTGGTGGCTTTGTCGGTGCCTTTTTGGCGGCTGTCATCTTTATGCGCTGGCGGCGGCTTAACTTCTGGCACTATGCCGACGTAGCTGGCCCGGCCCTGCTGATTGCCCAGGCCATTGGGCGCTGGGGCAATTTCATCAATCAGGAGCTATATGGTCCGCCAACCGAATTGCCCTGGGGCATCACCATTGACCCCCGCTTCCGGCTGCCCCAATTTGCCGATTTGTCTGTTTATCCAGTCGAAACCCGCTTCCACCCTACCTTCCTCTATGAATCCCTTTGGCTCCTGCTGGGGTTCATTATTTTGCTGGTGCTAAATGCTCGCTATCGTGATCAATGGCGACCCGGCACCCTGTTTGGTCTGTTCCTGGTTTGGTGGGGTGGCGGACGTACCTGGATTGAATTTTTCCGCCCCGACCAGCCAGCGATTGGCGGCAGTGCTATCACCTACTCTATGATCACAGCCCTGTTGATTGCCCTGGTAGGTGTAGTGATACTGCTACAGCGGTACGACAGGCTGCCGGAAACGGGAGCCGCCGCCCGCCGCCGTCGTCGCCGCACCATGAAACCCAAGCCGCGCCGGACAGAACAATAAAGATTTAGGAATGAGGATTTAAAACTTGCGGGGGATTAGAGATTGGAGATTAGCCCAATCTCTAATCTCCAATCTCCATTTGCAGGGTCTTTAATCCTCGCTCCTCACCGAAAGTGCAGCAAATTTTAGACACGGATGTCTGTTGAAGAATCACAGGGTTTTTCGGCGACCATCCGTGTTTTTGTATAACCAACATGACGACCTTCGACCACACTACCTACATCTCCCCCTTTAGCTGGCGCTATGGCAGCGGCGACATGCGTGCGCTTTGGTCAGAAACAAGCAAGCGGCGGCTGATGCGGCGGGTGTGGGTGGCACTGGCAACGGCGCAGCAGCGGGCGGGTCTGGTGACGGCGGCGCAGTTGGCCGATTTGCAGGCTCATGCCGCCGACGTAGACATTGCCCGCGCTTTGGAAATTGAGCAGGAGACGCGCCACGACGTGATGGCGGAAATTCGCGCCTTTGCCGAGCAATGCCCGGTGGGTGGGGGGATTATTCATTGGGGGGCAACTAGCGCCGATATTACCGATAATGTGGATGTGCTGCGGCAGCGGGAGGCGACTACGCTGCTGCTACGGCGGTTGGAAGCGTTGCTGCTGGCCCTGGTGGAAAAGATTGAGGCCACCGCCGCCGTGCCGACGATGGCGCATACCCATATCCAGCCGGCCGAACCAACCACTTTGGGCTACCGTTTTGCCGTCTATGCCCAGGATTTGCTGGAAGATTGCCGGCACCTGCACGATCTGCTGGCTTCGCTGCGGGGCAAGGGGCTAAAGGGGGCGGTGGGAACACAGGCGGGGTATGTGGAGCTGCTGGCTGGCAGCACTATGTCGGCGGAGGAGATGGAGGCGGTGGCGATGGCGGATCTGGGGCTGCCATATTTTCCCATTGCCACGCAAACGTATACGCGGCAGCAGGATTTGCGGGTGCTGCAGGTGCTGGCCGGGGTTGCCGCCTCGCTGCACAAATTTGCCCTGGATTTTCGCGTGCTGCAGTCGCCGCCGTTTGGTGAGTGGGCGGAGCCGTTTGGCAAAAAGCAGGTGGGGTCTTCGGCGATGCCGTTCAAGCGGAACCCGATCAACATGGAGAACATTTGCTCGCTGGCGCGGTTTGTGGCGGGGCTGCCGGCGATGGCGTGGGACAACGCCAGCCAGGCGATTTTAGAGCGTAGTCTGGATGATTCGGCCAACCGGCGCGTTTTTCTGGCGGAGGGGTTTTTGGCGACGGATGAGATGGTGGGGCGGATGGCGCGGGTGGTGCGGGAGATGGTGGTGGATGAAACGGCCGTTTCCCGCAACCTATCCATCTATGGCCCCTTTGCCGCCACCGAGCGGGTGCTGATGGCTTTGGTGGCGGCCGGAGCCAGCCGCCAGGACGGGCATGAGTGGATTCGGGAGGCGAGTCTGCAGGCGTGGGCGGCATTAAGACGCGGCGAAGCGAACCCGCTGCTGCCGCTACTGCTGGCGGATGAACGGCTCAAACCATATTTGTCGGCGGCGCAAATTGGTGAGTTGATGGACGCGGGGGGGTATGTGGGAACGGCCGTTTCCCGCGCCCTGGCTCTGGCAAAAACAATCCGCCAGCAAATTTTGGCCTCAAATTAGCCTTGAATCTGTGATATACTAAAGGCAGAAAGATTTAGATTTAGGAGATGGCTCATGGCTAAACGGAAAATCAGCTTAACAGATGATCAAAGAAAAAAGAATCTAGAAATTCTTTCACGTTTGGAAGACGAACGTCGCCGTTTAATTGAAGACACGCGGGCGCTTCAACAAGCCGAAAAACGACGCCCTGGCCGCAAACGCCGCAAAAAAGCCGAGGATACGGCCAGCTAATTTAAATCTTGCCAAGAAACGGCTACGTTTCTTTTTGTGAAGGCGACAATGACAACCATTGCCGCCTTCGCCCATTATTTATTTATCCCTCTAGCAGTAAACTTTCCGGGTCTTCAACCAATTCCCTGACCCGTACCAGGAACTGTACCGCCTCCCGTCCATCCACAATGCGGTGGTCGTAGCTGAGGGCTACATACATCATAGGCCTGATGGCGACTTCACCGTTGTGGGCAATGGGTCGCTCCTGAATGGCGTGCAGCCCCAAAATGCCCACCTGCGGCGGGTTGAGAATAGGGGTACTCATGAGCGAGCCAAAGACACCGCCATTGGTAATGGTAAACGTGCCGCCGCGCAAATCCTCCAGCGACAGCGAGCCATCGCGTGCCCTGGCTGCCAAATCACGCACATCTTTTTCGATGGCGGCAAATGATTTGCGGTCGGCATGGCGAATGACGGGGACAACCAGCCCTTCTTCGGCACCCACTGCCATACCAATGTCGTAATAATGTTTAACGACTACTTCGTCCCCCTGGATTTCGGCATTGAGCAGGGGAAACGCCTTTAATGCCCCCACCACGGCCTTGACAAAGAAAGAAGAAAAGCCGAGCTTGATGTCGTGGCGTTTGACGAACCCATCCTGCCGCCGTTTGCGTAGCTCCATGACGGCGCTCATGTCAATTTCGTTGAAGGTGGTGAGCATGGCGGCAGTGTGCTGGGCTTCGACAAGGCGCTGGGCGATGGTGCGGCGACGGCGAGTCATGCGGATGCGTTCTTCAAAAGAACGGCCGTTTTCCCCCGCTACCAGCGCCGGCGGTGGTGGTGCGGCTGCGGGTGCTGATGCACTGACGCCTAGATGCTCTGTCACGTCTTGTTTGGTGACGCGCCCGCCGGGGCCACTGCCGGAAACCTGTGCCAAGTCTACCCCTTTGTCGTCGGCCATGCGGCGGGCGACGGGGGTGGCGGAAGGTGCTGGGTGGCTGGAAATGGAAACGGCCGTTTCCATCACACTTGCCTCACCCGCAATTTCGCCCAGCACATCCCCCACGGCGACATCGGCTCCCTGCTCATGGGCAATGGCAACCAGCACCCCGGCCGCTTCCGCACCCACTTCCACATCCACTTTGTCGGTTTCCAACCCCACCAAAATATCCCCGACGTTAACGCGATCCCCAACCTGCTTTTGCCACTGACCAACCGTGGCCTCAACCACCGATTCGCCCAGTTGGGGAACATGAATTTTTGTTGTTGTCATGTAACTCTCCTGTAGAGACGTTGCAATTGCGTGCTTAGGCATTGCCCATTCAGAAGTTCAACTTCTTCTGAGAAGTTCAACTTCTTACGTAACTTATTTAATCCTCGTGTAACTGTTCAGGTGCCATTTCGATGTCCTCCGAGAAATCCCATTCCCATTAGCAAGGTAAGCGGGATTTCTCCTCGAAGACTCGTCGAAATGACATATTTTTGACCTAAAACCGGTTCATTAACGACAGACCTGAACAGGTACCACATTTTGTTGTTCGTTATCTACCAACATACCCGAACTTTCCGCTTTTGTCTTCTTGGCATGACACCTATTAGACGCAAATTTTTGTGTTTCTGCCAACCGTATAGAAGATTATAGTCTCTACCCCCCATGCGTCCAATCCGTAAACCCCATGTTTTTACCCGTGTTGGCGGGTAGTTCGGTGGCAAAGTTTGTACCATAGGCATGGTTTAACAGCCACAACTGCCATTCATCGTCGGCAGCGGCCGGCCAGCCGATTTGGTAGAGAAACTGGGCAGCGCGAAGGAGGGCGCGATCTTCCCACTCCCAAGCTGGGTAACCAGCGCGGTGGAGCAATTGCGCCTGCACAACTGCCCCTTGCAATGCCTCCCACGGGTAGTTTGTGTCGGTGGGCGGCCAGGTGAATGAGCCACCACGCCGCATTTCCTCCGGCAGCGCCCCACCAATGGGATGGCCTTCTTTGATGCACCCCACCGGGTTGATGGCGACCGGGCTGTCTGGGTTACACTGCCACGAGGTATCGCTTTGGCTAAAGCGGAAATCGGCGTAAGCAGTGCGGTCGCCCAGCCACCCTTTGAACACCTGCGCCGCGCTATCCAGCTCGGCGGTATCGTTGAGGTAAAGGGCAATGGCGATGCGGGTCGCGCCGGCGTGGGTACCCCAGTTATTGGGGCGGCGTTCATGGGTGCGCTGGATGGTGTCGTCAGGGTCGCCGGCGTCGTCCACAATCTTGGTTAGCAGTTGGCGCAGTTTGGCACGGAAATCGGTGTCGAGGTCGGGGCGGTAGCTGGGCAGGTTGATGAGGTCGGCAGCGATGATGTAGGTGACAAGTTTACGGCCAACGGATAACGGCCGTCCCTGCGGCAGGCCATCAGACCCCAAATTGTCTTCGGTGTTTTCGTAGGTGATGGTACGAATAGCTTCGACAACCTGGTCGCGGTAGGTGGCGTTGCCGGTGCGGGCGTGAACAAGGGCTTTGGCGAGGATGATGATGTTGGTTTCTTCATCCTGGTCGCTAAGGTCGGGTTTAACGGCCGTTTTCCCCGCCTCCACTTTCACCTGTTCCCAAGCCGGCCCGCTGGTCGGCAAAGCCATTACTTCAGCGTGAGACAGCCACAATCCCGGCGGTTGCTTCAACTTTGTCAGCAACGGCAAATAAACGCGGTGGTTTTGTTGGGCAGATATGGGGGAAGGCACCAAAAGCAGGGCAAGCAGCAGTAAACACAAGTAAGACATCGTTTGTTTCATAACCAATACTCCAAAAATAATGTATCCAATAATTCGGAGCCATCTTAATGGAAATTGTGGCCGGAAACGTAAAAACTTACCGAGTTCTCAAATAAAAACAGGGTCATAGCGACCCTGTTTTGGTAGTTGGTAATCGGTAATCAGTTGCTCGACCGATTACCGATTACTGATAACTGAATCTATGCGCCAAGCAGTTGCCCCAGGGAGGAGACCAGCCCAACTAGCGAGTTCCAGATGGTGGCGAGGGAGAAACTCCCAATGACATCCCCGGTTGCTCCTGTCTCAATCACCAGTTCCGGCGGGTTGCTGCCTTCCTTGGTGCTGAAATAGCTGCTGTTGCTGGAGTTGGGACGCAGGCCAAAACTCCATTCGCCGTTGCCCGTTACCACGCTGGTCACGTCAATTTCTATCCAACTGCCATTGCTGGTGGCTCCAAGCTGGGCCATTTCCACGCCGTCCAAGGCGGGGGCGTTGTCATAGGTGATGCTATTTTCATCCCAGTTGGTGGCGGTGAGAACGGCCGTTCCACTATCATCACTCCCGTCATTTACATACAGCCGCAGCGTCGCCCGCGTCACTGGGCCACCTAGCCCGGTCACGTTAAACTTGACGTAGGCGTTGTACTCCGGCGAGCCACTGCGATTCCGCATCTGGTTATCTTGACCATAGTTTCTGGTTGGGCTAGATGATTTAGTCAAGGCATCGTCGGTGGGCGCAAACGTTTGCGCCGTTCCCGGCGGCGGCGGCGGTGGCGCATCGGTAACAGTGATGTAGTTGGTTTTGGTCTCACCGTCACTGCCGCTACCGTTGCCGGCCGTCAGCGAAACGGTATAGGTTCCAGCCGTGGCATAGTCGTGGCTGGGGTTTTGCACCGTTGAACTGTTGCCATCACCAAAATCCCATGCCCAACTGGTGGGGCTATTGGTGGACTGGTCGGTAAACTGCACCGTCAGTGGTGCGTTGCCACTGGTTTTGTCCGCTGTAAAAGCAGCCACAGGCGCGGGCGCAGGCGGTGGCGGTGGCGCATCGGTAACGGTGATGTAGTTGGTTTTGGTCTCACCGTCACTGCCGCTGCCGTTGCCGGCCGTCAGCGAAACGGTGTAGGTTCCGGCCAACGTATAGCTATGGCTGGGGCTACGCTCGGTGGAGCTGTTGCCGTCACCAAAATCCCACGCCCAACTGGTGGGGTTGTTGGTAGATTGGTCAGTAAACTGCACCTGCAACGGAGTGTTGCCGCTGGTTTTGTCGGCGGTGAACGCCGCCACCGGCGCGGGCAACGGGCCAGACTGGGTTTCAACGATTAGTTCGGGCGGGTTGTTGCCCTCTCTGGTGCTGAAGTAGCTGCTGTTGCTAGAGTTGGGGCGAATGCCGAAGCTCCATTCACCTGTTCCCGTAACAAAGTTAGTGACGTCAATTTCTACCCAACTGTTGTTGCTGGTGGCTCCAAGCTGCCCGACAACGGTGCCATTCAACGCGGGGGCGTTGCTGTAGGTGAGGCTGGTTTCGTCCCAGTTGGTGGCGGTGAGAACGGCCGTTCCGCTGTCATCACTCCCATCCACCACAAACAACCGCAGCGTCGCCTGCACCACCGGCCCACCTAATGCGTCCACATTGAACTTAACATAGGCATTATATTCCGGCGAGCCACTGCGATTCCGCATCTGGCTATCCCGGCCATAGTTGTTGTTCGGGCTAGACGATTTGGCATTGGCATCATCCGTTGAGGCAAAGGTTTGGCTACTTGGTACTGGTGGTGCATCGCTTACCACAATGTAGTCGGTCTTCACCTCATCGTCGCTGCCGCTGCCATTACTGGCCGTCAGCGAAACGGTGTAGGTTCCAACCGTCGTGTAATTGTGGCTGGGGCTTTGCGCCGTTGAACTGCTGCCATCACCAAAGTCCCACGCCCAACTGGTTGGACCATCGGTAGATTGATCAGTGAACTGCACCGTCAAAGGAGCTGTGCCGGTTGTTTTGTTGGCACTAAAAGCGGCCGTTGGCGCAGGCGGCACGGTAACGGTGATGTAATTGGTCTTGACCTCATCATCACTACCGCTACCGTTGGTCGCCGTCAGCGAGACGGTGTAGGTTCCAGCCGTCGTGTAAATGTGGCTGGGGCTGCGCTCGGTAGAGTTGTTGCCGTCGCCAAAGTCCCACGCCCAACTGGTTGGACCATCGGTAGATTGATCAGTGAACTGCACCGTTAAGGGCGTGTTGCCAGTTGTTTTGTTGGCTGTAAAAGCGGCCGTTGGCGCAGGCGGCACGGTAACGGTGATGTAATTGGTCTTGACCTCATCATCACTGCCGCTACCGTTGGTCGCCGTCAGCGAGACGGTGTAGGTTCCGGCCGTTGTGTAGATATGGCTGGGGCTGCGCTCGGTAGAGTTGTTGCCGTCGCCAAAGTCCCACGCCCAACTGGTTGGACTATCAGTAGATTGATCAGTGAACTGCACCGTCAAAGGAGCAGTGCCGGTTGTTTTGTTGGCACTAAAAGCGGCCGTTGGCGCGGGCGGCACGGTGACGGTGATGTAGTTGGTCTTGACCTCATCATCGCTGCCGCTACCGTTGCTGGCCGTCAGCGAGACGGTGTAGGTTCCGGCCGTTGTGTAGATATGGCTGGGGCTGCGCTCGGTGGAGTTATTGCCGTCGCCAAAGTCCCACGCCCAACTGGTTGGGTTGTTGGTAGATTGGTCGGTAAACTGCACCGTCAAGGGTGCGTTGCCGCTGGTTGTGTCGGCGGTGAACGCCGCCACCGGCGCGGGCGGTGGCCCTTCGCTGACAATGATCTGTAATTCGGGGGCATTGCTGCCTTCCTTGGTGCTGAAGTAGGTGCTGTTGCTGGAGTTGGGGCGAATGCCAAAGCTCCACTCCCCTTCACCCGTGACAAAGTTGGTTACGTCTACTTCAATCCAGCCGTTATTGCTGGTTGCCCCAAGCTGGCTGACGACTGTGCCATCCAGGGCGGGGGCGTTGCTGTAGGTGATGCTGTTTTCATCCCAGTTGGTGGCGGTGAGAACGGCCGTTCCGCTATCATCGCTCCCATCATTGACATACAGCCGCAGAATGGCCTGCACCACCGTGCCGCCCAGGTCAGTCACATTGAATTTGACATAGCTGGCGTATTCCGGTGAACCGCTGCGCGTCCGCATCTGGCTGTCGCGGCCATAGTTATTGGTCGGGCTGGATGATTTGGTGTGGGCATCGTCGGTGGCCGTAAACAGCTTGGGGCCGTTGGTAACAACAATGAAGTCTGTCTTAACCTCATCATCGCTACCGGTAGCGTTGCCGGCCGTCAGAGAAACGGTGTAGCTACCAATCGTGTTGTAGATGTGGCTAGGGTTGCGCTCTGTCGAACTATTGCCGTCGCCAAAGTCCCACGCCCAGCTTGTCGGGCTGTTGGTGGATTGATCCGTAAACTGCACCGTTAACGGGGAAGTGCCGGCCTGGGTGTCGCTGGTGAAAGCGGCCGTTGGTGCCGGCGGGTTAGTAACAGTCACATAATCAGTGCGGGTACGGGTGTCGTCACCCTGGCTGTTCGTCACAGTCAGACTCACGTCATAGGTTCCAGCCGTGGTGTAGATGTGGCTGGGGTTTTGTTCCGTCGAACTGTTACCATCGCCAAAGTCCCACAGCCAGGTGCCTGCATGGGATGATTCGTCACTGAACTGAACGGTAAGGGGGTTGAGTCCGGTGAGCGGGGTGGCGGAAAAATCGGCCGTTGGTGACGGTGGGATAAAGACAGTGATATAGCGGCTGTGTGTTGCCGTATCGCTGCCAAAGCTGTTGCTCACCGTCAAGCTGACATCATAGGTGCCAGGGGTGGCATAAAGGTGCGTGGGGTTACGCTCGGTCGAATCGTAACCATCGCCAAAATCCCACTGCCAACTGGTGGGCTGACCGGAAGATTCATCGGTGAAGGACACAGAAAGCGGCCCCGTGCCAGAGGTTGGCGTGCCGGAGAAGCTGGCCGAGGGTGCCACATTGCCACTGCATTTGTTGATGGTAAAGGTATCGAAAATGTCGCCGCTGTCAAAGGTGTCGGTGTCGCTATAAGTGCGTTCAACGGCCGAAAATTCAATGTTGCAATCATTGACATCAAACATGACAAAGTGGAACAACCGCGCCCGTTCAGCCGTGCGCGTGGGCCACGGCGGGCTGCCAATGCTGCCCAACCCGGTGCCGCCACCGCCTGTCACCACATAAAAAATGCCGCCATCGTCAATGGTGGTCACTTGTCCACCTTTTAGCGGCTTCAGCCGTTCGTAAAAGTGGCGGTCGCCACTGATCACAATGTCAACCCCTTGCTGTTCAAACAGGCTAACCAGGTTCCCATAAGCCGCACTAGTGCCATAGTAAGGCGGTTCATGAAACACAACGATTTTCCAGAATTTGTTGGTCGCCGCCAGATCGTCACGCGCCCAGTTGTATTGGGCACTGCCGTTGCTGGAAGGGAATTCGCTGGTCATGACGGTAAAATGGGCGTTGCCATAATCAAACGAATAATACATTTCCCGTTCGATGGTGTTGCTGCTGCCGTTAAACGGGTTGGCAAAGGAGTCGGCAATGGATCTACCACTGTTGTAGTCGTAATCGTGGTTGCCTACTGAGGGAGCTAACCAGATGTTGTCAAGCAATTCTTCATAAATATCAAAATGCTTGAGGTGTAAATCTTTGTAGCTGGCAACAGAGTAAACCATGTCACCAGCGTGGAGAATAAAGTCGGGCTGTACCTGGATGAGGCGTGCCGCCACACCGCGCTGGCCGTCGCTGGCCGCGCCGCTGTCGCCAAAGGCAGCAAAGCGGAAGCTGGTTTGGCTGTTAGAGCGGGCAGAACGGACGGTGCTGGCACCCAGTTCTACGCCATCGGTGAAAATCTTGTATTGATAAACAGTCGTGGCGTTGAGGCCGGTAAGGGTAGCTTCGTAGAGGTAGTAATCGTTGTAGGGGGCGCTGTCGCTGCTGGTGATGTGGGAAGAAACGGCCGTTGCTGTCTGACCATAATTCCCCGCCCCATACGTCACCTGGCTATTGCCGTTTTCTTTAGTCGCCCACTGAATTACCACCGAATTAGTGGTCAAATTGTGGACTGTAGCTTTTTGGATCAAGGTAACAGTGGCAGCTCGCGCCCGTGGCGTGCTGCCCAAAGAAAGCACGGTCAAAAGGACCAGGAGAGCAAACGAAAGCAACAAGTGTCTTCGCTGCCCCAGAACAGGAAATGAGAATAATGCAGATTGGTTGATTTCCATAAAAAGGCTCCTCTTGTCTCCAACATCAAGACTGGAAACGGATTGTTACAACAACAAACAATACAACAAAACGTGTAAACTACGATACACTTTTTGTAGTTTCCTGCAAAACGCTTACAGACTTACTTACAAAAAAAGCCCAGACATTGTTGTCTGGGCTAGGGCAATAGCGATTGAGAATTGGACTTCTCGGAAGAAGTTCAACTTCTTGCTCAACTTATCTTTGGATGATTACGAAGGCTTAGGGTTACAGTTCCAGAAGTTCAACTTCTCTCAGAAGTTGAACTTCTAAATTCCAATTATCTTTGGATGATTACGAAGGCTTAGGGTTACAGTTCCAGAAGTTCAACTTCTCTCAGAAGTTGAACTTCTAAATTCCAATTATCTTTGGATGATTACGAAGGTCTAGGGTTACAGTTCCAGAAGTTCAACTTCTCTCAGAAGTTGAACTTCTAAATTCCAAGTTATTGACAAATGAACCCTTAGACCAACGCCACTTCAATTGCCTCATGCAGCGTGCGGCAATCAATTACCTGCAGGCCAGCCGGAAACTCAAACGAGCGTCGCCGAATGCGCGGCACTACACAGCGCTTAAAGCCCAACTTCGCCGCCTCTTTCAACCGATCCTCAAGCTGTCCCACCGCTCGTAGTTCACCACTTAGCCCCACTTCACCCACAAAAGCCATATCGGCATGAACGGGTTTGTCTTTGACACTGCTGGCAATGGCCACAGCAACCGCTAGATCAGCCGCTGGTTCCTTGATTTGCAGCCCGCCAATGACGTTGACAAAGAGGTCTTTGTCGTGGATGGGCTGGCGCACGCGGCGCACCAGCACCGCCGAGAGCAGCAGGAGGCGGTTGTAATCAATGCCGTTGGCGGTACGGCGGGGGTTAGCAAAAGTGGTGGCGCTGGCAAGGGCCTGAATTTCCACCAGCAGCGGCCGGGTGCCTTCCAGGGTGACGGCGATGGTGGAACCGGGGGCGTTGGCCTGCCGTTCGGCAAGGAAGGCTTCGGAGGGGTTGGGTACTTCGACCATCCCTTTTTCGGCCATTTCAAAAACGCCCACCTCGCTGGTGGCACCAAAGCGGTTTTTAACGCTGCGGAGCAGCCGGTAGCGGTGGAAGGGGTCGCCTTCGAGATAGAGTACGGTGTCTACGATGTGTTCCAGCACGCGGGGGCCAGCAATCGCCCCTTCCTTGGTGACGTGGCCAACGAGGAAGACGGTTACGCCGGAGGTTTTGGCAAGCTCCTGAAAGCGGCTGGCGCATTCGCGCACCTGGCTGACGCTGCCGGCCGACGATTTCAGCTCTTCGTTGTAGGTCGTTTGAATACTGTCCACAATGAGCATGACGGGCTTGTTGTCTTCGACGTGGTGGAGAATGTGGGCAAGGTTGGTTTCGGTGAGCAAAAAGAGGTCGTTAGCCTGCAGGCCAAGCCGGTCGGCACGCATTTTGATTTGGCGGGTGGATTCTTCACCGGAGACGTAGAGGGTGTTGCCGTGCTGGTTGGCAACGATGGCGGCAATTTCGAGGAGGAGGGTGGATTTGCCAATGCCGGGGTCGCCACCGACCAGGACAATAGAGCCGGGAACAAGGCCACCGCCCAGCACGCGGGCAAATTCGGCCAGGGGCAGGGGCAGCCGCTCCACGCCATCGGCGGTGATGTCGGGCAGGCGCTGGGGTTTGCTGCTGGTGGCGGAGAGGCGTTTGGGGGTGGAAACGGCCGTTTCCGGCACCACCAGCTCTTCCACCATCGTATCAAACTCGCCACAGCGCGGGCAGCGCCCCATGTAGGATGGGGTCGTGCGGCCGCACGATTGGCAGACATATTGCACTTTTTGTTTTGCCATAAAACACATCTCTCCATAATTAGCTGACAGACACCTGCATTTCAGCTAAAATCAGCCGCAGGTTTGCTCACAATCAGTATTGTAGCCGATAATAACAGTGATATTGGTGGCATTTTCCACTTAACGGCCGTTCATTCTAGCACATGATGGCAGACACAAAAACGTGATCAATTGGCAATCTCTCTTCTTCAACAGCTTCTGGATCGTTGGCCTGGCTATCTTGTTAGCAGCATTAAGCTATCATTACTGGGTCGCGCAGACAACAGAACTATCGCTCAAAGAACAGCTCAACACGCACACCTTCCAACAGCTTTTTTGGCTCAGCTTTGTCCTGGTGGGCATTGGGCTGGTTGGTACCAGCACCGCCTGGTGGGAAGGGGGCGTTTGGCTGCTGTTTACGTTGTGGAGTGTTGTCAATTCGGTGCAGTTGTGGCGGCACAAGCAGCCGCAGCAGAAGCAGAAGCAGCAAAAACGGCCGTTATAACCTTTGTAGAGGTTCCGTATGGAAATTAAACAGTACATCGCACTCATTTGGCATTGGGCCTGGCTGATCATCCTCGGTGCCTTGCTGGCTGGGGCCACCGCCTTTCTTGTCAACCGCCAAACCACCCCGGTCTACAGTGCCTCCTCCCGCCTGCTAATTGACGAAGCCCCCGGCACCAATTCCGGCAATGAATATTCCCAGGTACTGATGGAGCAGCGGCTGGCACTGACCTATGTGGAACTGATGACCACCCGCCCCATTCTGGAAAAAACGGTGGAAGTGCTTGACCTGCCGTTTACCAGCACCGTTCTGGCAGGCATGATTTCCGTTTCAGCACCGCAAGACACGCAAATCATCAACGTTATCGTGGAGGACACCGACCCGGAGCGGGCGGCGGCGATTGCCAACACGTTGGGCGATGTGTTTATCACCGAAAACCAGGCGCGGGAAAGTTTGCGCTATGCTGAGCCAATTCAAAATTGGGAAACGCGGATCCAGGAGCTGGGGGACGAGCTTGAAGCGTTGGAGGTGCAGATTCAGGAGTTGCAGGGGGCAGAAACGGCCGTTGAGCAAGCCGCCCTCTCCCGCCTGGAAACCGAACGCAACGAAGCCCGCATCCGCTACACCGACGCCTTCAACAACCTCAACCAGCTCCAGCTTGACCAGGCTCGTGAAAGCAGCAACGTCGTGCAAATTGAGCAAGCCATTGCCCCCACCCGCCCCATCCGCCCGCGCACCTTCACCAACACCATGCTGGCCTTGATTGCCGGAGGAATGCTAGCCCTGGGCATCATTTTCCTCATTGATTACCTCGACGACACCATCAAAACGCCAGATGATATACTGGAAGACACCAACCTCTCCACCCTTGGCGCAATCGCCTACATCAAAGGCACGGAGCCAAACGAACGGCTTGTTACCCAATCCCGCCCCCGCGACCCTATCTCTGAGGCGTTTCGCGTGCTGCGGACTAATTTGAATTTTTCGGCCGTTGATGGCCCGCTCAAAAGCGTTCTCGTCACCAGTTCCTCCCCCGGCGAGGGCAAATCAACCACCACCGCCAACCTGGGCGTGGTAATGGCGCAAATGGGTAAAAAAGTACTCATTGTGGATGCTGACCTGCGTCGCCCTACCCAGCACAAGCTGTTTGCCATCGGCAACAATCGCGGCCTCACCACCGCCATTCTCGACAGTGAATCCCCCTTGAGCTTCCATCTACAGCCAACCAGCATCAACGGCTTAACACTGCTCACCAGCGGCCCCATTCCCCCCAACCCTGCTGAACTCCTCAACTCCCACCGCATGGCGCAGCTTATCGAAGATCTGCAAAATGAGGCCGACATCCTCATTTTTGATACGCCGCCCGCGCTCACCGTCGCCGATGCTGCCATTTTGGCACCCCAGGTTGGAGGTTGCCTGCTGGTTGCCAACATGGGCGAGACCAAGCGCGAGACCTTTTACCAGGCGGCGGAGCGGCTGCACAAATCGGGAGCCACCCTTTTTGGTGCCGTTATCAACCGGCTCAAGCTGGGGCAAGGCGGGTATGGACAATATTATTACTACCATTATTATGGGGCTTATGAATACAACAAAAAGCCGCGTACCCGCAAAAGCCAGCCCCTTGTCCGCTTGCCCAAGTGGCTGCTGGGCAAGCGATAAGCTGTACCCCTCTTCTGGAACGCGGGGACAGGCTGCAACCAGAAAGATATGTCAATGGTAACTATTAAGCCGTCATTCCCGCATCTTCATGGGGGCAGGAATCCATCGGCTCACCCACGTGGATAAAGCACATAAGAGCTTTAACAAGAAGTTCAACTTCTCGGAAGAAGTTGAACTTCTAAATGGGCAAGTTAATTAATTCCCAATCCTAAGGCAGGTCTCAGGATAGACTCTTTGGAAACGCACAACCCTTCTTCGACAAAATGGCTGCTGCTGATAGGCAGCTTGTGGCTGGTTTTAGCCGTGGCACTGCTTATTTATCAGCTAGTGACGCCGCCCAAGGTGAAAATTACCTGGGAGACGGCCACCGAGTTACAAACGGCCGGTTTTAACCTCTACCGCAGCACCTCGCCAAACGGTGAGTTTGAGCAGGTCAACCGCGACCACTTGATTCCCGGCCAGGGTACGTCAACCGCTGGTGCTACATACACCTATGTGGATAGCCAGGTCGCGGCAGGTGAAACCTATTACTATCTGCTTGAAGAGATCGAGCTGGATGCCAGCAGCAACCGCTATGAGGAAGACATTTTTACTTATGCGGTTCCTCGTGTGACGTGGTGGGCGGTGGTGTTAACGGCCGTTAGTCTGCTAGTCGGGCTGGCTCTCTTGATTACCGGCTTTCGGGAAAGCAAAACATGACAAACCAATCCTCCAAAATTGAACTTTTATCAGAACTCATCTGGCGCGAGATGGACGGCAACGCCGTTGTAGTCTCGCCGCGTGACGGCAAGGTGCGTGTGCTGAATGAGGTCGGCACCTTCATCTGGCAGCTTTTGTCTGAAGAAGCCCCGCCGGCCGAAATCGTGACGCATCTGGTCGAAACGTATGAAGTCTCGGTGCTTCAGGCTGAACAAGATTTAGATAAATTCATTAATGATCTCGTAGCTCGTGGTATCTTAAAATACAATTGAAGTTGCGTGGCTGTTCATTTTTAACTTTAGCGTTTTCGAGATTAAGCGAGTAGGAGATTAAATACGGCTAATCTCCCAATCGCCTAATCTCCCAATCTCTGCTCTTACCCGGCTGTTTAGCGGTTGTGCCAGTGAATTGCCGCGCAATGTGTTTTTGTATGGGAAAACAACTGTATGAAATTATTTAATCCCTTCACTTTGATTGTCGCTCTTATTTTTCTGCTAACGCCCACACAAGAAAGCCAGGCTCGCATCATCCAAACGGCCGTTTCTTCACCCACGCCAGCCACCACCCACACCGAAAGTGCCAATAGCCAGGAACTCGTCTTCACCCTGACAACACCGCTGGTAGAGCAGGCTAACGGCCGTTTATCCATCTCCGGTCTTGACCAAACCATCGCCGAAGCCAATGCTCCGGCACTGCCCTACTACACCACCCTCATCGCCCTGCCGCCACAGGCCAAACTCACCGTTGCCGTCACCCCCGGCGACCTGCACCACGCCAACGCTGGCTTTGTGGCTCCCATGCCCGCACCCGAATTGGCCCACTCTGCCCCAACGCCAAGCGGCAGCGACATGCTCGACAGCACCATTTTGGCAAGCGGCATAGACAGCAGCCCCAACCCCGCCATCTACCAAACCAATGCCCTCTACCCGCGCACCCTCTACACCGTCTCCGAGCTAATGATGTACCGCGACGTGCGGCTGGTACGGCTCCAGCTTTTTCCCGTGCGCTACAACCCGGTCAGCGGCTGGCTACAGCAAAGCCAAACGCTGCGCGTTGCTATTTCCTTTGAAGGGGGCGTGGTTCCCAGCCAGTTACCCGTGGCTGACCCGGCACTGGATGTGTTAAAAACGGCCGTTTTCAACCCCCAACATCTGCAAAGCTGGCGGCAACTACCCGCCAACGTCGCCCAGGCACCCGCCACCGAACTGCCCATTGGCGTGGACACCTTCAAGATTGAAATCACCGAAGATGGCCTCTACGACATCAGCTATGCCGACCTCCAGGCGGCGGGGATGAACGTTGCCACCATCAACCCCCACACTATCACCATGCTCCATCGCGGCCAGCCCGTTGCCACCCAGCTCATTGGCGACAGCGACAACCAGTTTGAGCCGGGCGAGGCGATTCGCTTCTACGGCTGGGCATTTAACGGCACCCGCTTTGAAAAGCTGTATGCCGACACCAACATTTTCTGGCTATGGGCGGGGGGAACGGAAACGGCCGTTTCCAACCAACCCAACCACGCCGGGCAAGCTGGCTACAGCGACACCACCACCTTCCGCGACCACCTCACCTTTAGCGACGACATCTATTACTTCTCCGGCTGGCAGCTTGACTGGTCGCAATCTCCCAACGAACCCGACATGTTTTTCTGGCACTACATGGAACATTCGTCGGCCGGCACCACCACCACCATTCCCATCGAACTCCCCTATCCGGCCAACAACGCCCCCGATGCCGTTGTCACCGCCGAAATCATGGGGCGCAAACACCCTAGCCTCCCCAACTACAGCTACGACACCACGCTCTCGGTTAACGCACAGGCAACCGCCAACACCACCACCCAGAACGCCCCCCTCAACCACAACATCAGCCACACCGTCCCCGCCGCCAACCTGCGCGACGGCAGCAACGATGTGCATCTCACCTTTACCTCGGATCAACCTACCAGCAGCATTGCCAGCTACTATCTCAACGAAATCCAAGTGGACTATACGCGCCAGCTTCGCGCCAGCGGCGACCAACTGCTGTTTAGTAGCGACAGCGGCCAAAAGACGTTCCGCGTGCAGGGGTTTAGCGACGGCAGCAGCAGCCATGCCGTTGTCTGGAACATTACCAATCCATACCAACCCGCCCAAATTTCACTTAATGCCGGGCAAGTGGTGGCCGAAAACGGGGCGTTTACGTATTTGGTGGGAGGAGAAAACGGCCGTTTCCTCGCCACCACCACCGCCAACATCCACGCCAGCCCCCCCATCAGCCGCTACCGCCCCACCAACATAGACGCCCCCGGCCTGGCCGCCGACTGGCTCGTCATCACCCACGGCACCTTCGCCGATGCCGCCCACCGTCTCGCCACCCACCGCGCCGATGCCGCCTACGGCGGTCTTCGCACCCATGTCGTCACCATTCAGGACATCATCAACCAATACGGCTACGGCTTCCACACCCCCGAAGCCATCCGCAGCTATTTGCGCCACACCCTGTCTGGCTGGAACATCGCCCCCCGCTACGTCCTGCTCATGGGCGACGGCACCATGAACCCGCTGCACATCAATTGCCCCACCCCACCCGGCGCCTGCAACACCTGGTCCACCAGCGAAGAAAACGACATCGCCACCGAATTCGCCTTTGTAGACCGCTGGCAAGGGCAAATTATTTCCGACCACTCGCTCGTCTTGCTCAGCGGCGATGATGTGGTCGCCGACATGGCAATTGGCCGCATCAGCGCCCACACCCTGGCCGATGCCAACGCCGCCGTAGACAAAATCATTCGCTTTGACGAGGAAGCCGCCGCCGAAGCAGTGTGGCAGCAAAACATCCTCTTTGCCGCCGACAACGACGACCCCGGTGCCGGGTATTTCTGCCAGGAAAACGAAGGGGTTGGCAACCACGTCCCCGACCGCTACCAGCAAACCCACCTTTGCTTTGACGAAACTGCCATCAGCGGCGACCAGCCCACCCCGGAACAAACCGACGCCTTCCGCGATTTGCTGGCACAAAGCCTCAACAACGATGGTGCCGCCATCTTCAACTATCGCGGCCACGGCTCACCCACCACCTGGGCCAGCCCCGCCATTTTGTCCACTGCCAGCGACCACCTCAACTTTTGGCAAAACTTTGGCAAACCCACCTTTGTCCTCTCGGCCGACTGCTGGGACGGTCATTTTGCCTGGCCGGGTATGGATTCGCTCAGCGAAACGTGGATGCGGCTGGACAATTTGCGCGGTGTCGCCGCCCAATGGTCCTCTGCCGGGCTGGGTTTGTCATCAGAACACACCGTGTTGCACGCCGGTTTCTACGATGGCCTGACCGAAGGCAACCTGTCGCGCATCGGTGATGCCATTCTTTATGCCAAGCTGGGCTACACTGCCCTTGACCTGGCTGATTCAGAACTGTATAGTTTTACATTGCAAGGCGACCCGGCCATGCAGCTATTTCAAGCTGAGTACCGGCTGATGTTGCCAATCATCGCACGGAGATAGAGCTGTTAGCAATGCAGAAAACGATTTTTATGATTCTTCTGGCTTTCGCCACTGTATGGTGCGGGCTGTTTATCGCACCTGTTAGCGGCCAGGAGCCTATGGCCGTGACCCTGGGTGATTTCACCCTAACGGCCGTTTCCTACAACAACACCATCCACGTCCGCGCCGATTGGGACACCCAATCGGAACAAGACACAGCCGGGTTTATTCTACGGCGGGGGCAGGGCGGCAATTTCACCACCATCAGCCCCATCATCCCCGCCGTCGGCGACTTTTCGCAGGGGGCAGATTACACCTACACCGACACAACGGCCGTTTCCGGCCAAACCTACATCTATCAACTGGTTGAAATCACCACCGCCTCCGAAGAACACGTCATGCGGGAACTCACCTTCACTGTCTCCCTGACACCCACCAACACCCCCATTCCACTCGGTGGTGGCAACAACAACGGCAACAACAGCCAACCAACCGCAACGGCCACCGCGCAGCCTACCAACACCGCCACGCCGCGCCCCACGGCAACGGATGCAGCAGCAACGGCCGTTCCCACCAACATCCCATCCTCCACCGCCACCAGCCAGCCCGCCCTGCCCACGGCCACCCGCGAACCGTTTATCGTCCCCTCCCTGCCCACCCTGGCTCCAGCAGAGCCAGGCAGCGACAGCAATGATGGTGGCAGCGACAATGCTATCGTGATTGCGCCCACCCTTTTGGCCGGGAATTTTGGGGCGGGCTTTGCCCAGGCGGCGGGCTTGTCGGGCGAGGATACCCAGGAAGTAGCGGTTGAGGAAACGGCCGTTAATCCCCCCATCAACACCGAACAACCCCACACCGACCAACCCGTTGCCATCGCCCAGAACAACACCGCCATAGCCCGAAGCGCCACCCCCATCATCATCGGCCGCACCCTGGTTCCTCCCACCGCCCCCCAACAAACCGAACCACAGCCGGCCGAAGCACAGTTTAGCACCTTCTATCTATGGGGTGGCTTCATCGCCGCCATGATCTTGTTCGCCGCTGCCGTCCTGGGTTCCATCATTCTCTTTACCCGCAAGCGAGAACCATGACCCGCAAAACGGCGTTCATCGTCACGGGCTGCCTGGTTATCGTTGCAGCCACCGCTGCTGCTGCCTTTTGGCTTTGGCCTGCCCCCACCCCGCCCGTTGGCGAGACAGCCAGCGGCATCGTCAAAATTCTGGTTGACCACGATGGCGTATACCGGCTCACCCGCGACGAGTTGGCGCAGGCCGGGTTAACCATAGAAACCTGGGACAGCAACAACCTGCGGCTGCGAACGGGCGAAACGGCCATTCCCTACCTCCTCCACAGCGACAGCCTCATCTTCTACGGCCAAGCCCCCACCAACCGCTACACCCCCCAACGCCCCTACCTGCTGGAAACCGGCCACCCCGGCACCCTCATCAGCCAGCGTCCCGTCAGCCATGACGAGACCCCACCCGTCAGCCAACTCCAGCAAACGCTTTTTCTCGAAGAAAACCACCTCTACGCCGCCGAAGCCACCAGCCAGGGGATTGACCTCTGGTACTGGCAAGAAATACCCCAGCAAAGCAGCCTCCCTATCACCCTCAACCTTCCCAGCCTCAGCAACGCCCCGGCCGAACTGCGGCTGCAGCTGCGCGGTGTCACCCACAACCCCCAGGTAGAAGACGACCACGACCTCGATTTGCGGCTCAACGGCCAACCCCTCGCCACCATCCGCTTCGACGGCCAAACCGTCTTCACCGCCACCCTCACCATCCCCGCCGGCCAGCTGCAAACCGGCGACAACGAGCTTTTGCTCGACAATACCCCCGAAGGTGCCTCCTTTCTGGATGTCGTCCAGCTTAACTGGGTAGAACTGACCTACGCCACGCCGCCAACGGCCGTTAATGACCGCCTCCAGTTCAGCCAGACCAGCGGCAGCCTCACCCTCACCGGCTTCAGCGGCGACCCCGTGCTGCTCGACATCACCAACCCCGCCCAGCCGCAGCAGCTTGTGGCGGAGACAGGAACGGCCGTTTCCCTCACCACCACCCCCAGCGACCACATCATCGCCATTGGCCCCGTTGGTTTCCAAAAACCCGCCGCCATCGAACCCGTGCGCCAATCCGCCTGGCGCGACACCGGCAACCAGGCCGACCTGCTCATCATCACCACCGACCCGCTTGCCCCGGCACTGGCACCGCTGGTGGCAGCACGCCAAGCCGAAGGGCTGGCCGTCGCCGTCGCCACCACCGCCGAAATTTATGATGCCTTTGGCGACGGAGCCGCCTCGCCCGAAAGCATCCAGGCCTTTGTCCGCTACGCCGCCACCACCTGGGCCGAACCCCGCCCCCGCTACCTCTTTCTGGTGGGTGATGCCACCACCGATTATCGCAACTACCTCGGTCTGGCCCCGGAAAACAGCGTCCCCTCCCTCATGGTTCCCGTCCAGTTCAGCGGCGAAACGGTCAGCGACTCCCGCCTGGCCGATGTGGACGACGACATGCGGCCTGATTTGGCCGTTGGCCGCTGGCCCGTCTCCACGGTGGCTGAGGTTGAAGAACTGGTGGCGCGGACGTTGGCCTATGAGGGGGAAACGGCCGTTAACCGCATCCTCTTTGCCACCGACGCCACCGAACCCCAATTTGCCCAAATCGCCCAACAGCTTGCCGACGATAGCGGCCTGAACACTGCCGCCGTTTCCATTCTCAACGGCCCCACCGCCAGCGAAGTCGCCGCCGCCTGGAACCAGGGCGGCTGGCTCACTAGCTATGTCGGCCACGGCAGTTTGGCGCAGTGGGGCAAGGATGACGTGTTCACCCGTGATGCCGTCAACGAATTGACCGCCACCACGCCCCCCATCGTCGTCCAGCTTACCTGCCTCACCGGCCTCTTTGCCCACCCGCAGCAAACCTCCCTCTCGGAAACGATGCTGCATTCTAAAAATGGCCCCGTGCTGCTGGTTGCCGCCACCAGTCTGACGGTCTCCACCCACCAGGAGCCGTTTGCCGCCAGCCTCTACCAGCATTTGCAAGACCCGGCCATCAGCCGCATTGGTGATGCGTTTCAGGCGGCCAAGCTCTCGCTGGATGTTGCCAACAACGAAGGGCTGCGCGAAGTGAGCGACACCTTTGCCCTCTTTGGCGACCCCAGCGCCCACATTGTGCGCCCGGAAGGATAAAGTTTGATGTTGGCCGAAAAACAAACCGCCCCCCCAACACCCCCTTCGGCCTCACGGCGGCTGTGGCAATGGCTTAACCTGCTGCTGGCGTTGGGATTAACGGCCGTTGGTCTCTGGTTCATCGGCCGCAACGTCTCCCTCGCCGACATCGGCGACACGCTCATCCACGCCCGCTTTAGCTACATTCTGCTCGGCTTCTTCATCATGCTGCTCACCATTTGGGTCAAAAATTGGCGCTGGCAGTTGCTGCTGGCAACACCAACAACGCATCCACCCTTTGGGCCACTCTTTTGGGCCATGACCCTCGGCCAATACGTCAACCTCATCATCCCCTTCCTCCGCCTCGGCGAAATCGCCCGCATCTACGCCCTGCACCAGCAAACCGACATCAGCAAAGCCCGCGCCCTCGGCACCCTCGTCGTTGAAAAAACGCTCGACCTCATCTTCTTCGCCGCCACCCTCATCATCCTCCTCCCCCTCGTCGTCCTGCCCGATTTTGTCGGCAACCCCAGCACCCTCGTCGGCACCATCGCCCTCTTCCTGCTGCTCATTCTCTACCTGCTGGCATACCAAACAAGCTGGGTCATCCGCACCTTGCGCTGGTTGTTTGGCAAATTACCCGCCGCCATCGGCCAGCGGCTGCTGCACGTGGCCGTGGACGGGCTGGAAGGGCTGGCCGCCCTCCGCAGCCCCCGGCTGTCGCTGCTGCTTGTTGGCTCTTCAATCATGGTCGCCTTGCTGGCCGCCATTTTACCGGCCGTCCTTTTTCCCGCTTTTAACCTGCCATTTGGGCTGCTGGAAGGAGCATTGATGCACATTGTGGTCAGCGTTGTCACCACGCCGCCCAGCACCCCTGCCAAAATCGGCGTTTTCAACAGTGCCGCCGCTCTGCTCTTGCTCAGTCTCAATGCCCCCAACGAAGCGGCCGTAATCGGCTATTCAATTGCTTTCCATTTGGTGGTGATGCTGCCGCAAATTATTCTGGGCAGCATTGCTGCCACCCGCACCCGCTGGCAGTGGCCTACGACGCTAAAAAGTTCAACTTCTGGAGACATAAAAAGTTCAACTTCTGACAGAAGTTGAACTTTTAGCACAAGTATGATCTCGGTCGTTGTTCCTGCTTACAATGCCGCTCACACCATTGTGGCCTGTTTGCGGGCGTTACAGCAGCAGACGGTGGCGGAGCCGTATGAGATCATTGTGGTGGATGATGGTTCGACGGATGAAACGGCCGTTCTTGCCCAGCAGCAAGGTGTCACCGTCATCAAACGGCCGCGTGGTCGCCCCGCCGCCGCCCGCAACAGCGGCATCCGCGCCGCCAATGGCACCCTCGTCTGCTGCACCGATGCCGACTGCATCCCTGCGGCAGATTGGCTACGCGAATTAACCGCCCCCTTTGCCGACCCCGACCTCGTAGCCACCAAAGGCAGCTACACCACCCACCAGCCCCAGCTTGTCGCCCGCTTTGTCCAGCTTGAATACGAAGACAAATACGACTTGCTGGCGCAGCAGGCAACCATTGACTTCATTGACACCTACTCCGCCGCCTACCGCCGCGAGGTGCTGCTGGCAAACGACGGCTTTGACGAACAGTTCCCCTACCTCGAAGACCAGGAACTTTCCTTCCGGCTGGCGGCGCGGGGATACAAAATGGTGTTCCAGCCAACGGCCGTTGTTGCCCACCGCCACAGCCACACCCTCGCCCGCTACGTCCGCAAAAAAGCGATCATCGGCTACTGGAAAGCCCAGGTCGTGCGCCGCTTCCCCCAGCACGGAGTCAAAGATTCCCACACGCCGCAGGTGATGAAGCTGCAAATGGGGCTGATGGGGCTGCTGCTTGCCACCCTCCCCCTGCTCCTCTTCACCCCGTGGGCGGGGCTGCTCACCGGCGGGGTGTTGCTCACCTTTTTGCTCACCACCCTCCCGTTTGTCGCCAAGGCGTGGGGCAAAGATCGCGCTGTGGCCTTGGCTGCGCCGCTGCTGCTGGCGGCGCGGGCGTTGGCATTGGGGGCAGGGTACGGCTGGGGGCTGGTTTACCGGCAAAACCTGACCGGCACTGCCGCGCCCAACAATATTTCCGGGGCAAATTATCTGTTTAAACGGTTTCTTGATATTGTTGGCAGCGTCTTTGGGTTATTATTAACGGCCGTTATGCTCCCCATTTTCACCCTCGCCATCAAACTCGACTCACCTGGCCCCGTCATTTTCCGGCAGCAGCGGGTGGGGCAAGGTGGACGGCCGTTTACCGTCTACAAATTCCGCTCCATGCGTACCGATGCCGAAGAATTGGAACCAACCGGGTCGCCTGAACCCCTGCCCAAACGGCTCGACGACCCCCGCCTGACCCGCGTCGGCCGCTGGCTGCGCCGCTGGAGCCTCGACGAACTGCCCCAGTTCTGGAACGTTCTCAAAGGGGAGATGAGCCTGGTTGGCCCCCGCCCCGAAGAGCTACGGCTGGCGCAATTTTACAACGATTGGCACCGTCGCCGCCTGGCCGTCAAGCCCGGCATCACCGGCCCGATGCAGGTCAGCGGGCGGGGCAATTTGTCACTTGACCAGCGGGTGCAGTTGGAATTGGCCTATATTGACCATTATTCGCTGGGGCGCGACCTGCTGATTTTGCTCAAAACGATTCCGGCAGTGATCAAAGGGGAGGGTGCGCGATGATTGAGGCTGTGTCACGGGGGGCTGCGGCGCGGGGAAAAACGGCCGTTTTCCCCACCCTTCTCACCCATCCCGGCCTGCTCGCTGGCTCTGCCGCCCTGCTGGTCTACCTGCTCACCCTCGCCCCCGACCTCACCTGGCGCAGTCACGGCGGCGACGGCGGCGAGCTGATTGCCGCCAGCGTCACCCTCGGCGTGCCGCACCCCACCGGCTACCCAACCTACGTGCTGCTGGGCAAGCTGTTTAGCCTGCTCCCCATCGGCACGGTTGCCTATCGCTTTAACCTGTTTTCGGCGGTGGCAATGGCGGCGGCGGTGGGATTAACGGCCGTTACCCTCCACACCCGCTTCTCCCGCACCACCAGCCTCGCCGCCAGCCTCACCCTCGCCTTTGCCCCCCTCGTCTGGAGCCAGGCCACCATCACTGAGGTCTACGGGCTGAATTTGCTGGCGGTGGCGGCGGTGGTATGGGCGGTGGTGAATAAACGGCCGTTGTTCCAAACCACCCTCCTCTACGCCCTCGCCCTCACCACCCACGCCACCTCGCTGCTCCTGCTGCCGCTGGTCGCCTGGGCAGTTTGGGAAACATTCACCGCAGAGGGCGCAAAGGACGCAAAGGAAGAAAAAGACAAAAGGGTCGAGGTTCAGAGCTACCGCCAAACAGGGTGTCATACCCGCGAAAGCGGGCATCCATACGCCACCCAACTGGATTCCCGCCTTCGCGGGAATGACATTTCGACAGTGCTCAAAAGAACGCTGCGCTCTTTGCACCCTCTGCGGTTCAAATTCCTCCTCGGCTTCCTCCTCGGCCTGGCCCCACTGCTGGCACTGCCCTGGCTGGCACGCCCCGCCAGCCCCATCGTTTGGGGGCGGCCAGACACCTTGCAAGGGTGGGGGTGGCTGGTCAGCGGCCAGCTTTACCGCGCCAACCTGTTTGCCCTGCCCTGGCCCGATTTAGCCCAGCGGCTGGCCGACTGGTCGGGCTTGCTGGCGCGGCAGTTTGGTTGGCTGGGGGTGCCGCTGATTGCCTGGGGCTGCTTAAAAATGGGACGCGGACAAACACGAACAAACGCGGATAAATCTGCAAAATCTTTGATTTTTTTGTTGCTCTTAACGGCCGTTCTCACCCTCCTCCACCCCCTCACCTACGCCACCCCCGATGCCCACGTCCTGCTGCTGCCCACCCTGCTGCTGCTCACCTTTCCCCTTGCCGCCGGGATGGAGGAAATTTCACGCAAAGGCGCAAAGACGCAAAGAAAACCCACTTCCTTTGCGTCTTTGCGCCTTTGCGTGCCGTTTTTCTCCCTTGTCGCCTACCTCATCCAGCCGCCCACCGACCCCGTTGCCCTGCGCCCCGCCGTGGCCGAAATTTTTGCCCATGCCCCCGCCAACGCCGTTCTGCTCACCCCCGGCGATGCCACCATTTTCACCCTGTGGTATTTCCACCACGCCGAACAGCAGCGGCCAGACGTGGTGCTGGTAGACAGCAATTTATTCGCCTTTGAGTGGTACCGGCAGCGGCTGGCGGCGCAATATCCCCAGCTGCGCCAATTGACCCACGATGATTTGGCCGCATTTCAACAGGCCAACCAACCATTTTGCACCGTCACGCTCAATCCCACTGCGCTTGACTGCACGAATAGGACGCGGACAAGCGCGGATGAACGCGGACGAAAGACGGAGGACGGAGGACGGAGCGAACAGGTCGGTCGTCGGTCGTTCGTCGTCGGTCGTTCGTCATCCGTCTCCCCTAAACAACCATGACCGAAACCCTCTCCCCCCGTTCTAACCGTCCCTTTCGGCTGCTGCTGCTGGCCGGGCTGCTGCTGCTGTTGCTTTGGTTTGGGCTGAAAGGGTGGCGCATTTACCGCGCCAGCCAATCGCTGCTGGGGCGGCAGGCGGAGGCGGAGGCGATTTTGGCAAACGGCGCAACCCAGGCCAACCCCGACGCGGTAGAAGCACTGATTTTGGGGGTGCGGGAGGATGTGGTGGTGCTGCGGGACGAAACGGCCGTTTTTCTCCCCCTCACCCCCTATCTTGGCTGGGTTCCCCAGCTTGGCCCCACGCTACTGGTGGCTCCCCAACTGATGACGATGGCTGACGCGGGGACGGAAACGGCCGTTTACGCCATCACTGGCCTCAAACCCGCCCTCGTCGCTCTGCAAGCCCCACCCACCCCTGGCAGCAGCCGCATTAGCGATTTAACGGCCGTTCTCCACAACGCCAAACCCGCCATGATCCTCGCCGGTCGCGCCTTCGACCGCTTCGTGGCCGCCCGCAACCAGCTTGGCGACACCACCGCCCTCCCCTGGCGGCTGCAAACCGCCCTGGTGCAAATGGACGAACTCATCCCGCTCGGCCAAATTGGCCTGCGGCTCGCCCCCGTCCTGCCCAGCCTGCTTGGTGCCGATGGCCCCCGCCGCTACCTGATCATGGCGCAAAACGAAGACGAACTCCGTCCCAGCGGCGGCTTCATCACCGGCGCGGGGCTGCTGACCATTGACGGCGGCCGCATCCAGGAAATTGCCTTTCAGGATGCCAACTTTGTCAACGACTGGAACGCCAAACCCTACGCCCCGCCCCCCGATCCCCTCTACGACTTCATGGGGCTGGACATGTTTCTTTTCCGCGATGCCAACTTTTGGCCCGACTTCCCCGCCTCGGCGCAAAAAGCACTCGCACTCTATAGCTACGGCCAGGACATTGCCGAGCCGGACGGGGTGATTGCCATTGACCAGCACTTTATGAAGCTGCTGGTGGAGGCCACCGGCCCCATTCCCATTCCCGACTCCGGCGATGTGATCAGCCACAACAACATCATTGACACGATGCGCGGGGCGCGGGACATCAAGGAGGGACAAACGTTGGCTGAATGGATTGTGAACCGCAAGGCGTTTCTGGGCGTGTTTGCCAACGCCATTCGCAACCGCATTGAGCAGGATTTTGGCAGCGTTGACCCGATTTTTTTGGTACGGAACATGGTAACGGCCGTTAACCAAAAACACCTCCAGCTTTACATGAAGGACGAGGCAATAACGGCCGTTTTGCACGACCTCGGCTGGACGGGCAGCCTGCCCCAGCCCAGCAGCAGCGATTTTCTCATGGCCGTGGACACAAACATGGGGTACAACAAGGTCAACGTCTATGTTGGCCGCAACCACCGGGTGGATGTGGCCGTGCAGTCCGACGGCAGTAGCCACAATAGCGTCACCCTCAGCTACCGCAACGCCGTTCCCGCCGACAACGCCCCCTGCTACCAAAGCGTCAACGAAGAGTACAAAAATGCCGAGGCGTATCTGGCCGTAGCCGAACAATGTTACTGGAACTATTTGCGGCTCTATGTCCCGGCCGAGGCAAAACTGACCCAGGCCACCCGCCACTTTATCCCTGGCAACACCCTGCTCAGCGGGCAGGATTGGCAGGGGCAGGCGGCCGCCAGCACCGAGTTTGCCGGGCTGACGACGTTTGCCAACTTTATGCTATTGGGCAAGGGTGGCACGGCCGACAGCCGCTATAGCTACACCGTGCCAAACGTGGTGCAAACGGTCAACGGGCAGCAGCAGTATCGGCTGGACGTGTGGAAGCAGGCTGGGACGCTGGCCGAACCACTGACGGTGAACGTCACGTTACCATCGGGCAGCCGCCTAATTAGCACCACGCCACCATTAACGGCCGTTTCCGACCAAACACTCACCTTTACGGCCACACTTGATGAAAATCGGACTTTTCTTGTCATCTATGAAAATTAGTGCCTATTCAGGTCTGTTGTCAATGAACCAGTTTTCGGCCAAATCATGTCATTTCGACGAGTCTTCGAGGAGAAACCCCGTTCCCTTTGCCAATAAGAATGGGATTTCTCGGAGGACCTCGAAATGACACCGGTATAGTTACGAAAATTAAGTATTTGCCCAGAACGCAACCACGATAAGAGTTTTTGTAAGCAAAAGGAACATAATACCGCTATGTCTAACCAAAAAATTGTCACAGGCTCAAGCCTGCTCGTTTTTCTGCTAATCACACTCCTGCTCCCCCACCCAAGCTGGGCACAAACCATTCCCACCCGCACCCCCACCCCCAATGCTTCACAGCCCACGGCCACTTCCCAGCCAGCGGCGACGGCCACCCCCAATAACGGTGGCGGTGGGGGAGGCAACCCCACGGCCGTGCCGCCAACGGCAACAACGAACAGCGGCGGGGGCGGCCAAGACCCGACCGCTGTGCCGCCAACGGCAACAACGGCTGCGGGTGGGGTTGTGCCAACAGCAACGGCCGTTTCCGGCAGCGAAACCCCCGAACCAACCCCCGTTGACCCAACAGCAACGGCCGTTTCTGACCCCGCCATCCCCACGCCAACCGCCACCTTCGTCCCCGTCGGCTCCGATGCCGCCAGTGAAGATGGGTACCCGGCACCACCATCGGCCGACCCCGTTACCGCCGCCTACCCGGAACCAGCCGAGGCTGGCGAGAGCGACCCCGCCGAGGCACTCACCTCCGGCGACACAGCGGTCATTGGCAGTGATGCCGTGGCTGAGGAGACTGAAGAAACGGCCGTTTCCCCCACCCCCGAAGAAAGCAGCACTGCCCCCAACCTGCTGCCCATCGTGGGGCTGGTACTGCTGGCCTCCGGCGTCTTTGGCCTCATCTTCTGGCGTCGCAGCCACACCGAAGATGAATGATAGGTTGGCTGTTCTATTTAATGGTATAATCAAACCATGACGACACTTGAAATCAAATCGAAATTACCATTAACCGATTTGTTAGAGAGCCTCCAACAACGCGAAAGTGACGAGTTAGGAGAAGTTGCGGCAACAGCCATTCGTCTACGCGCCAACCGCCGTACAAATGTACTTCCAGAAAACGAGGCACATTTGCTGCAACAAATCAACAGAACATTAACGCCCCACCAGCAAGAACGAATGAGCTTTCTGATAGAAAAGCGGCAGCAAGAAACGCTTACGAAAACAGAATTAGCAGAATTAATTCAGTTGGGCGATCTCACAGAAGAAATTCAGGTTGAACGACTAGCTGCTCTTATTGAGTTGGCTGCCATTCGCAATGTCTCATTAGCAAGTCTCAAGAAATCGCTTGATTTTCCCACCACCTAACAACGTGTATGCCTCGCCCAACCGCCGCTCTCAAAAAAATCATCGTTGAAAGAGCTAACAACCTCTGCGAGTATTGTAAAAGCCCAGCCGATTATTCTCCCCAACCCTTTTCTATTCGTGAACTTCACCTCAATCGGCAAAATTTGTTAAACTTACGCACCCTGTTACTTTTGGCGGATCTGCACCCTCCCGACCCATAAACTTGAACAAACATTTACGTTTCCTCATCTTCGTCGTCCTCGCTTCGCTCGACAACGCCGCAGCGGGCGTTGTGCCGCCGCTTTACGCCGTCATGGCGCGTGATTTTGCCACCAGCGAGGCGCGGTTAGGGAACGTAACGGCCGTTTATATCCTCATCATCGCTCTCTCCGCCGCCACCATTGGCTACCGCAGCGACCAGGGGCAGCGCAAACAGTGGCTCTTTTTCGGCACCGTGCTGTGGGGCGTGGCGATGGTCTTGAGTGGGCGGGCGCAGACAATCAACGGCTTTTTTTTATGGCAGGCCATAACGGCCGTTGGCATTGGCGGCGTTAGTGCCGTTGGCTTTAGCGTCGTCAGCGACGTGGTGCCACCCGACCGGCGCGGCATTGCCCTCAGCCTGTGGGCGATGGCACAAACGCTGGGTGCCGGGCTGGGTGCCGGGCTGGCAACCATTTTTGGCGGCAGCAACTGGCGGCTGCCCTTTTTCATCGTTGCCGCCGCCGGCTTTGTCTTTGCCATCCTCTATCTACTGTTCACCAATCCCACCCGTCGCGGCGAGGCGGAGCCGGAATTAACGGCCGTTTATGCCACCGGCAAAAGCTACGAATACCGCATCAGCCGCGCCGACCTGCACCAACTGTGGGAACGCCAGTCCAACCGCTGGCTGCTGCTGCAACGCTTCTTCCTCGCCCTCGCCCTCGGCTCCACCATCTGGATTCCCCGCTGGGCCATCGCCCGCGTCCAGGCCGAAGGGTACGGGCTAAGCGATGCCACCCTTATCGGCAACCTCTTTGTTTTTTTGTTCAACATTGGCGGCTTTCTTGCCATCCCCGCCGGACATTTGGGCGACCGCTGGCAGCGGCAACACCCGCTGGGGCGGCTTAATCTGGCCTTGATTGGGCTGCTTGGCTCCATCCCCTTCTTTGTCTTGCTCTACTTCCTCCCCCTGCGCGGCGTCGTCATCCCCACCAATGGCTCACTCTTTGCCGTCATTTGGGCTATCCTGACCAGCCTTTTCAGCAACGGCTATGTAGCTCTAGCCTTTATCGTCGCCTTTTTTGGCGTCAGCCTGTTTGCCGCCGAGCCGCCCAACTGGGCCGCCCTCATCACCGACCTCAATTTGCCGGAGCAGCGTGGCACCATCATTGGCCTGAGCCGTCTTTTTAGTGCCGTTGGCAACGCCCTGAGCGTCACGCTGGCTGGGCTGCTCATCACGCGCCTCACCACCCACTTTGACCCGCCCACCAACTATGCCGTTGGGCTGGCTCTGTTCCAACTGCCGCTGCTGCCCGCCGCAGCCTGCTACTGGGCCATGCGCCGCACGCTGCCGGAAGAAAGAACGGCCGTTCGCGCCCTCCTCACCCACCGCGCCCAACAGATTACAGAAACTGACCACCAACCTGGATCGGAGGAGATTGCACTAGTGGTTGAAGTATCCAATGACGCGGATTTACGGGGATAAACGCAGATTTTTCTTTTTTATCCGCGAAAATCCGCTCTGATCCGCGTCATCCGCGCTTCCATATTCTTTTAGGCACGAGGATTAAATAAGTTACGCAAGAAGTTCAACTTCTTCTGAGAAGTTGAACTTCTAAATGGGCATTTAATTTCCATTCCTGAGTTAGCAGTATGTAATATAGCGCAGCGTAATTTGGCAAATCACGCCGGAACGATTTGGCAAATCGTTCCACAAAATCACGTTGCCCCCACCCAAACCAGCACTATAATTTCGCATCATGTGGCACAATAGGCTGCCATTCAAACATCAATAAAACAAGGAAAAACCAATGTCTATAGAAAACAGGCTTAAATCCATCATTGTAGAGCAGCTAGGCGTTGATGAAGATGAGGTAAGACCAGAGGCTTCATTTACAGACGATCTTGGTGCTGACTCTCTTGACATTGTTGAGTTGGTCATGGCTGTTGAAGAAGCGTTTGGCCTGGAAATCCCCGAGGAAGATGTGGAAGAAATTAGTATGGTTCGTGATGCTATTGCTTACCTTGAAGCGAGAGTCCCACCAGAAGATGACAACTAAAGCAACGATTTAGGTCACGCAACAGTTGTGGTCAGCTTTGCCAAAATCTGTGCCACCACCCCATCGGCAATGGCCCGTATCTCGTCATCGGTGCGATCCTGAATGGGGTGTGGCACAAACACCGCCTCCGGCTCAAACCCCAACGCCGCCGACTGCGCCGCCGCCCCGTCTATAAACGCCGTGGAAGCCACAAACAGCCCCGGCACCCCCATGCTTTCCAGTTCCGTAATGTCGTGCACACTGCACGTCGTGCATGAGCCTCAATCGGCCAGCGCTTCAATCACCACGTCACAATCTTGCACAATTTCCTGCCGCAGTGTCGCCGGAGCCACCCGCGCAAACGTCGGCTTGCGGTAGCGGCGCACCGCCACCCCTTGACCCGCCAAATGCGTTGCCAGTTGATCCAGAAAAATGTTGCCCCGCGCCTTGGAAATATCCAGCAACCCCACCGTCAACCCGGCCAGCGAAGCCGGCCGAGGCAGTTTCTCCCGCTTAATTGGCCGCAATTCGGCCGTTGGGTCTAGTAATATTGTCATCTTCTCTCCCAATGAGACCGAGAGAATAGAGATTAAAAATTAGTCTCCTAGTCTCCCAGTCTCTCAATCTCCTGTTCTATACCACCACCTGCGTCACCGCCTGCGTTCCCTTGCTGCCGGTGGCGACCCAGCCGCCGATGACGGCGGAAAACATGCCGGCCGGACCGCCCGCGTGGACAATGTGAATGCCGTTGGGTGGGAATTTGGAAACGGCCGTTTCCCCCCCAAACTGTTCCGGCATCCCCTCCGCAATGCCGTTCGCCCCGCGCACCAGCTCACTGCCAGGACGCAGCAGCCGTTGGTGCAGTTCAGCCAGCAGCCGCTGCCGCGACCAGCCCGCCGCGTGGAACACCCGCCCATGCTCCGGCGACACCACCAGCAGCACCTCGGAAGCCAGCGCCAGCTTTTCGTGCGCCACCGTTTTCAGCGTGGCGGCAAACGACCGAGCCAGCGATTCCGGCGTGCGCGAAAGCTGGTCTACCACGGCGTAAACCCCGTCTCCGGCAAACAGCGTCACCGCTGACTGTCCGGGTTCCACCCCCCGCGACACCGCCAGCGATTCCCACGGCGAACCCGCTTCGTCTTCGGCAAAACAAAAAGTGTATTTCCCCGGTGTCCCCAGCACGGCGCGGTCAATTTCGCCGGGGCGACCGCCGCCCACGTTGCGAATCACCAGCTGTAGGGCGCGACCAATGGTGGCATTGGCACGGTTGCCCTGCCCCAGCACGTTGACCCCGCTGTTCATGCCAATTTGCTGCGCCACAGGGCCATTGACAATGACCACTGGGCTGGAAAAGTAGGTGGTGGCAAGGATGCCGTGCATACAAAATTCATCGCGCAGGGCGGCGGTAACGGCCGTTAATACCACCGGCAAATACTCCGGCTTGCACCCCGCCAGCACCGCATTAATCGCCACCTTCTCCACCGTCAGCGGCACCTTGTTGGGCGGCACCAGCCCCAGCACCTCCTGTGGGTCACGGGGGGTGGCCTGCAACATGCGGAAAACGCGCTCCTCGGTGGGCGGCACCACCGGCAGCCCGTCTGACCAACCCTGCTCATAGCAAAATTCGATGTCGTCGAGCAGCGGCGGCACTTCCACGCGGCGGGAAGCAATGGTGGCATCGCCAAAGCGGACGGCCAGCTTTTCTGGCATCCCTGGTTCCACGCTTTTGGAGCCGCAGCCGGGGCGGTGGTCAGGCAGAGCTTCACCCAAATCAGCTACCTGGGTCAATCGCCGCCAATTGTCTTTGTTCCACCCCTCCACCCGCGCCGTTTCCTGCCCATTCACCACGCGCAGCAGCGTGGGGACAATTTCGATGTTGAGGCGATAGGAGGCTTCGAGGGTGGTGTCGGAAACGGCCGTTAATCCCACCGGGAACGCCGGGTCATCCTGCACATACACCGTCAACGGCATCGGCTGCACCGCCAATTCGCGCAGTGCCGGAACCACCAGTTCACACGTCGGGCAGCCCCGCTTGACAATCGCCACCAAACCATCAGGTGGAAAAAAAGACATAAACCACCTCCCAAACAAGAAAAAGCCGCTGGCTCACCACCAGCGGCTTTTTTCAATCAAAAAAACGATAGGCTCACAGCCCCGAAACCAAATTTCCGGCTGCGAGAACAATAAAACCAAGGATCACAAACCAAAACGCCATACCAGTCACAACCGGAATGGTCACAATGGTTCCGAGCAAGCCCAGAACAGCTAATACGAGGGCGACATAAAAAGTCGTGTTTTTGGGAGCATTTAGATTCATACCTTCCTCCTGTTTGTTTTCCAAATGCGAACTACTCACAAAAACACCGCCTGTTCACAAAAGTTACTCAATTTGGCAAAAAGAATTCCGGCAGATTGCCGACTCATTTATTTTTACATTGTCCACACTCCCGCGCCATGATAAAATGCTAGGCGTTTTGTGAAAGATTACACAGAGGTTTGATTCATGCTAAAAACACACAATTGTGGTGAGCTACGTGCAGAGCACGCGGGCCAAACGGTAACATTGGCCGGATGGGTAAATCGTCGCCGCGACATGGGCGGCGTTATCTTTATTGACTTACGCGACCGGGATGGCAAAACACAGGTCGTTATTGATTCAGGGCGCACGGCCGATGGCTTTGCCAAGGCGGAGCAGATTCGCAGCGAATATGTGGTGCAGGTGACGGGGGTGGTAGGTAAACGGCCGTTAGGCCAAGAAAACCCCAACCTCGAAACCGGCGACATCGAAATCTTAGCCGAAAACGTCACCGTTCTCAACCCCGCCAAAACCCCACCCTTTATGATTGACCGCGACGAAAATGTGGAAGAGAGCCTGCGCCTCAAATACCGCTACCTCGACTTACGCCGCGAACGGCTCCAGCGCAACCTCATCATTCGCCACAAGGCCATCAAATTTATCCGCGACTTTCTGGACAAACGCGGGTTCCTCGAAATCGAAACCCCCATTTTGTTCAAATCTACCCCCGAAGGCGCCCGCGACTACCTGGTTCCCAGCCGCGTCCACCCCGGCCAATTCTACGCCCTGCCGCAAAGCCCGCAGCAGCTCAAGCAGTTGCTCATGGTCGCTGGCTACGAACGGTATTTCCAGATTGCCCGCTGCTTCCGCGACGAAGATCTACGCGCCGACCGCCAGCCAGAGTTCACCCAGCTTGACATGGAAATGAGCTTTGTCGAGCGGGACGACATTCTCGACTTGCTGGAAGAGCTGATGATCGGCATGGTCAAAACCGCCAGCCTAGTGCCATTGGCCTACGAGCAGTTCCCGCGCATGAGCTACGCCGAAGCCACCGAACGGTATGGCACCGACCGCCCCGATGTGCGCTACGGCTTGCTGCTCACCCGTCTTGACGACATCGTTGCCAACAGTGCCTTCCATGTGTTTGCCGAAAACGTGGCGGCCGGCAAACCGGTCAAGGCGATTTGCGTACCGGGCTGCGGTAGCTACAGCCGCAAACAGCTCAACGAGCTGGAAGATTTGGCGCGGGGTGCCGGTGCGCAAGGGCTGGCCTGGCTCGCCATCCACCCCGAAACCGAAGAGATTCGTGGGCCAATTGCCAAATTCTTTACGGTGGAGCAGCTGATTGCCATTACCGAACGGATGGAAGCGAAGCCGGGCGACCTGATTCTCATTTCTAGCGACAAAAAGGCAGTGGTGCATGAAGTGCTGCACGCCCTCCGCACGGAAATGGGGCGGCGGCTGGGCTACACCGACAAAAAGCAGCTTGCGTTCCTGTGGGTGGTTGACTTCCCGCTGTTTGAGGAGGAGATGGAGGAAGGCCACTACGCGCCCAGCCACCATATGTTTACTTCGCCCAAGCGGGAACACATTCCGCTGCTGGACACGGACCCCGGCCAGGTGTTGAGCGAGCAATATGACCTGGTGTGCAATGGGTTTGAAGTGGCGGGCGGCAGTATTCGTATTCACGAACGGCCGTTACAGCGCAAAATCATGGAACTCATCGGCTTTTCGTTTGAAGAAGCCAAAGCCCAGTTCGGCCACATGCTGGAAGCGTTTGAATATGGCGCACCACCCCACGGCGGCATCGCCCCCGGCATTGACCGCCTTGTGGCGCTGATGGCTGGTGAACCCAACATCCGTGAAGTAATGGCCTTCCCCAAAACCGCCCAGGCCACCGACCTCATGGCCGATGCCCCCTCCGAAGTGGCGCAACGCCAGCTAGATGACCTCAATCTGGCAATTGCTATCAAAGAAAAAAGGTAACTATTCAGGTCTACCTAAAAGCTACGAAAAAAGCGGGCTTACCAGAAAATGGTAAGTCCGCTTGAAAAAACACTCCTAACAAGTTGGTTAAGGGCAAGCCCATATTACCAGATACCGATCCGGCTTCTGCTTCTTGTTCTGCTTCTTCTGTTCAACAACAGCCGCAACCCAACACAACCCTGCTAAACGGGCTGCGTTTGTTGATATGCGGTTTTGTCTCTCTGCCAAACTGTTTTATCATCACAACGTTTGCCTAAAACCAAAGCACCCCACCGGTCGGGTGGGGCGCTTTTGATTCTCTCTCTTCTTCCCTACGCGAGGGCAAGTACAACCGGCCAAACACTATCTTGTGTCGGGAGTCTTCTTACCCTTCTTCTCCGCGTTTACGTGCAAAATCATCATAACGGGCGAAATTATAAACAGCGGGACAGGGAGTGTCAACATTGTTTTGATTGACATTTTCTATTGATTCTCTAATTAAATACGGCTTCGTAATAACGGCCGTTTCCATCCATCGCCACCGGCACCAAAAACAGCCCCGGCAATTCCCCCATCGTTGCGTGCGATAGCTCAAACATCATCTGCGGCAGCGCCAATTCGCGTGGTACACGAAATACAACCGAAAAAGGCTCCGTCCGTGCATTGTGTTCACGCCCCCACCCATCGGCCGGCCGCGCCCCCAGGCTCTGCACATCATGCAGCACCACATCCACCCACTCCGCCTCATTCAGCCGCAGCCGAAACGTCTCCCCCACAAGAGGGGCAAATTGATCTCTCGTCAATTTATCAAGCATCTTGTATTCCTCAAGCTCCTTTATGCTACGTTATCACCTTTGCACCTCAGTATCCTTTGCTCATTCCAGGCTGTCAAGCTGTTTCCGCCATGCAGCCATTCATTCTGCTCAGTTGCTTGTCAATCTTAAAAAGTTCTGTATCCTTTTCACAATGACAGCCTGGCAAGCTGTCCCATCAAACGCTCAGGAGCCTCACCCTGTGCAACCTTCAGGCAACAACTAAATCATTGTCTTTTATCAGGCTTATCCAGAAAAGGAGATGCTTCGCCGGATATACCTTCATGAGTTTCACTCTACACCGTTGTTGATCATTAACATTTTCTGGTATTTGCGCTGTTTTATGACAGCATCAAGACCAGGTTAGCAAAGGACAAACATCATGACCGAACCATTTCTTGGGCAAATCAGCCTCTTTAGCTTTAACTTTCCCCCAAGGGGGTGGGCGCAATGCAACGGCCAACTGTTGCCAATTAACCAAAACCAAGCACTTTTTTCCCTTTTAGGCACCACCTATGGCGGCGACGGACGCACCACATTCGCTCTGCCAGATTTACGTTCGCGGGTGCCACTGCATATGGGGAACTCTCACCCATTAGGGCAAAGAGCGGGTGAGGAAAATCATACGCTTACCCTGAATGAGCTGCCCAATCATACGCACAGTGCGGTTGGCTCGTCGGCCGCTGCCGATTCACCGCTGTCGTCTGGCACGCTGCTGGGAACAACAACGGCCGTTAATATCTACAGCGACCCCAGCAACCTCGTTGCCATGTCCAGCAGCCAAATCGGCACCAACGGCGGCAGCCAGGCTCACCCCAACACCCAGCCCACCCTGGTGCTAAACTTCTGCATTGCCCTTGCCGGCATCTTCCCATCCCCGAACTAATTCAAAGGAGATTACAATGTCTACTCCCTATGTTGGCGAAATTAGAATGTTTGGCGGCAACTTTGCCCCCGCAGGCTGGATGCTCTGTGACGGCAGCCTGCTGTCTATTAGCGAAAACGAAACCCTGTTTGCCCTCATTGGCACCACCTACGGCGGCGACGGGATGGAGACCTTTGCGCTACCCGACCTGCGCGGTCGTATTCCTGCCCACATGGGTGCAGGCCCTGGCCTTTCCACCTATACCCTGGGTGAATCCTTTGGCAGCGAGGAAGTCACGCTGACAAACCAGCAAATGCCCGGCCACAGCCACACGATGATGGCTTCCACCAATCTTGGCGGCCGCACCAGCCCCACGGGCAACGTGGTGGCTCGCAGCACCAATGCTGATATTTACAGTGGGGATGCGTCAAATGGGGCAATGGCAGGAACGGCCGTTTCCACCACAGGCGGCTCCCAACCCCACAACAACCTCATGCCCACCCTCTGCGTCAACTTCATCATCAGCCTCTACGGCATTTTTCCATCCCGAGGCTGATAACCACAAGGAACCTTATCATGAGCGACCCATTTGTAGCAGAAATACGTATCTTCGCCGGCAACTTCGCCCCCCGTGGCTGGGCCTTTTGCAACGGCCAACTCATGCCCATTAGACAAAACACCGCCCTCTTCTCCCTTCTCGGCACCACCTACGGCGGCAACGGAAGAGATAACTTCGCCCTGCCCAACCTGCAAGGGCGCGTCCCCATGCACCCCGGCCAAGGCCCCGGCCTCAGTTGGTACGAGTTAGGGGAAACGACAGGCAACGAAACCGTCACCCTGCTCACCTCTGAAATGCCGGCCCACAACCACGCCGTCAACGTCAACACCCGCCCCGGCGACCTGGCCGACCCCACCGGCCACACCCTCGCCCGCTCCGGCGGTCCCAACGTCTACCAAACCAACGCCAGCCAAAATCAGACTGCAATGGCCGGCAATACACTGTCAGCAACAGGCGGCTCGCAACCCCACAACAACATGCAGCCCTACCTTACGCTCAACTTCATCATCGCCCTTCAGGGCATTTTCCCGCCTCGTTCTTAACCAGTAAACAGTAATCGGTAATCGGTAATCAGTCCTGTAACCGATTACTGTTTACCGATTACTGTTTACCCCCCTCTCCCCCAACTGGTCACGTTTTGGTCACGATAGCGTGATATTCTAGTGTCAGCCTTTATGAAAACAAGGCTGATTGCCCTTTTCACGTTGGCAATCCCGTTATCATGTTGCCGCAGCCTGGCTCGGCACCCAATCAATTAACAAGGAAAGAACTATGGATAGCCTCACATCCACTCTCTCCCCCCAAACAACACCCCATACAACCACCCGACCTGCCACCAGTCAAGATGACCCCTTCCTTCTTGAGCTATATAAAACCATGCGTGCTTGGGAAATGGCGCAGGTAGACTGGAGCGAAAGCGAAAAAGACACATTTTTGCAGCAGCAGTTCAACGCCCAACAAACTCACTACCTGCAAGCCTTCCCCAATGCCACCCACGACATCATCTTGCAAAACGGCCAGCCCATTGGACGCATTTATGTAGACCATAACCCCACCGAAATTCGGCTGCTCGACATTGTGCTATTACCAGAAAAGCGCAACCAGGGCATTGGTGCAGCTTACCTCCAAACTTTGCAGCAAGCAGCCGGGCAAGCCAATATTCCACTGCGCTTTTACGTCTGGCAGCTTAACCACGCTGCCCAACGCTTTTATCAGCGGCACGGTTGTCGCGTCGTAGAAGAGGTTGGGGCCTATATTCTTATGGAATGGCGGCCTCTGCAAAGCACATAGAGCAGCTACCGGCAATTGCCAGCAGATAATGGCTTCGTTTTGCCGTCCACCGTAGGACAAGTTTGCAAACTTGTCCTACAAATTCAGAGGAGGTGATGCGCTTATCTAGAAAACCAGGGAAAAGTTGCTTGGCAGCAAATGCCCAAGCCTTACTACAACATTAACCACAATTACTGACAAGGAGAAATTCTCATGAGCGAACCCTTTTTAGCCGAAATTCGCATGGTCGGCTTCAATTTTGCCCCGCGTGGCTGGGCCTTTTGTGACGGCCAGGTCTTGCAGATTATGCAAAATCAATCCCTCTATTCGCTGCTTGGCACCACCTATGGTGGCGACGGCCGCACCACTTTTGCCCTGCCCGATTTACGCGGGCGCACCCCCATTCACGTTGGGCAAAGTGATAGCGGCCATTTCCATAATCTGGGGGAAAGAGGCGGCGAGGAAAACCACACCCTGATTGGCACTGAAATGCCTTCGCACACCCACAGCCTGTTAGCCTCAACGACAACGGCCGACTCGCCTATAGCCGCCAGCCAGGTGATGGCAGCAACAGATGCTGTGAATATCTACGATGATAGCAGCAACAATCTCGTCAACATGAACAGCAGCGAAATTACCAGTACCGGTGGCAGTCAGGCGCATAACAACATGATGCCTACGCTGGTCGTCAATTTTTGCATTGCCTTGCAGGGTTTGTTCCCCTCGCGGAACTAAAGCCAGGTTTCGGAAGTCCGGAATCTGATTGGAGAAGATCATGTCAGAACCATTTGTCGGCGAAATTCGCATGTTTGCCGGAAATTTTGCTCCCCGTGGCTGGGCCTTTTGCGACGGCCAACTATTGGCTACTTCACAAAATGATGCCCTGTTTTCCCTGCTTGGCACTATTTATGGCGGCGATGGCAACACCACCTTTGGCTTGCCCGATATGCGCGGCCGGGTTCCCGTCCATGCGGGTACAGGCCCTGGGTTATCAAGCCGCCGGTTGGGACAAAAGTTAGGTACAGAAAACGAAACGCTTTCGGTGCAGCAAATTCCCGGCCATTCGCACCAACTGCGTGCTTCGGGCAACATTGCCAGCCGTACCAGCCCCCAAAACAACCTGCTGGGCAAATCCACCAATGCTGATCTTTATACGGGGGATACACCTGACGGGATGATGGCAGGAACGGCCGTTAACAACACCGGCGGCTCCCAATCCCACAGCAACCTACAGCCCTACCTCTGCCTCAACTTCATCATCTCCCTCATCGGCATCTACCCATCCCGCAGCTAATTATCAGGCTAGAACGCAGATTCGCGCTTAGTAAGCACATCAGGCCAATCTGCGCCCCATTTCAGGAGAAACCATGTCCGAACCATTTGTCGCTGAAGTTCGTATTTTTGCGGGCAACTTTGCCCCCCGTGGCTGGGCCTTCTGCGACGGCCAGCTCTTGCCCATATCCCAAAACACCGCCCTCTTTTCCCTCATTGGCAACACCTACGGTGGCGACGGCCGCACCACCACCGCCCTACCCGACCTGCGCGGTCGCGCCCCCATGCACCCCGGTAGTGGCCCCGGCCTCACCAGTCGCCGCCTGGGTCAGCGCGGCGGCAACGACAGCATCACCCTTACCGAATCGCAGCTACCCAACCACGACCACAACGCCCAGGCCTACGCCCGCCCCGGCGACCTGGCCGACCCCACCAACCGCTTCCTTGCCCGCTCCAGCGGCCCCAACACCTACCAAAGCGACACCACCAATAACCTGACCACGATGAACAGTGCCGCTCTCGCCCCCACCGGTGGCTCGCAATCCCACAACAACCTGCAGCCCTTCCTCACCCTCAACTTCATCATCGCCCTCGTCGGCCTCTACCCATCCCGCTCCTAAAACAGTAATCAGTGAACAGTAATCAGTGTAAGGCATCTCACAAGCCAACTGATTACCGATTACTGTTCACCGATTACCGTACGCGAAGCGGTCGTGAAACGACATTCTCCCAAACTGGTCACGATTTGGTCACGATGCTCTTCTACAATACAAAAGTCTAATGACAATGCCTCTCAGCAAGAATGGCAAACGAGTGAGGCACCTCGCCCAACTTGCTGAGAGGTTTCTCTAATCATGAAAAATGATGATGCTTGTAAGCGAAAAGGAAAGAAACGGCCGTTATCCTACCATAGCCTCACTCAAGCGATCTGGCACTTACCAGATGGCAGCCTTTCATTTAACGCTTACACAGGGAGCTGAGTGATGGACAAACCAGAAAGCTAAACAACAACCAAAACAACCCCAGGCATTGGTCAACCAATGCTTGTTTTGCGTTCACAAAATACCTTCGGTGTGGCTCACACGCAAACCTTCCATACACCCCATCCCCGAAGGCAGGACAATAACCGTTTCACATTTTTTAAGCGGCTCATTCAGCCCAAAGCTGGAGCCAAAGAGGAGCAAAGCGTGAATCCACACCCTAACAAACCCTATACCCCAAGAAGACAACTGCTCTTGCCAGTTGCCCTGCTGCTAATCTTGTTTGCCATTAGTAGCCGGTTTGTCGGCCAGGCCAGCAGTGCCCCTGTCGTCACCGCCAACAAAACCGATGCCCTACAAACCGATGCCGACAGCAGCGGTGGCCTCACCCCCGGTGACACCATCCGCTACACCACCGTCATCAACAACAGCGGCACCGACCCCGCCACCGGGGTCTCCTTCAGCGACACCATAGACAGCGGCACTACCCTTAGCGGTTCTGCCCACGTCTCCCCCATCGCCTTCGACGACAGCTACAGTTCCCTCGGCAACGTCGGCATCACCGTTCCCGCTGCCAACGGCGTACTGGCGAATGATGTAGATCCAGATAGCTTTAGCTCACTGAGCGTTGTGCCAGCGGCTGGTGCCTCAGCCCATGGTGCTTTTTCCATCAACGCCAATGGGGGCTTCTCCTACGCATCATTACGAGGATATGAAGGCCCCGACAGCTTCACCTACACCCTCACCGATAATGACCCACTCACCCCCAATGCTACCGGAACAGTCAACATTACGGTAAATGAGGTCATCTGGTTTATTGACAATAGCCAGCCAACGCAAGGGACAGGTGTAATGAGCAATCCCTTTAACAGTTTAGATGGTGCGAATGGATACAACGCCAATGCGCCTGATGAGACAGGTGACATCATCTTTATCTACAGCGGCAGCGGCACCTATGGCGGCGGCATTGCCCTCCTCAACAACCAAATACTCATCGGCCAAGGTGCTTCGGCGTCTATTGCTGCCATTGCCGGCATCACCGTTCCGCCCTTTAGCAACACCCTCCCCAGCACGGGCGGTAGCCGCCCCACCGTTGGCAACACCAGCGGCAACGTTGTCACGCTATCCAACGGCACCAACACCGTGCGCGGCCTCAACATCAACCAAACCAACGGCATTGGGTTATTTGGCAGCAGCTTCTCCATCCAAACCATCAGTGAAATGAATATCGCCGGTTCCACCAAAGCCGTAGACATCAGCGACGGTAGCATTCTCAACCTGACCTTGGGACAGGTGCAGGTCACTGGCTCCAGCAACGGTGGTGTCCGCCTGCAAAGCACCGGCGGCTCCTCCAGCCTGTCTAATGTCAACATCACAACCACAGGCGGCACTGGCTTCCTGGCTAGAAACAGCGGCAATTTAACCATTGCTGGCAACAGCAACACCATCGCCAGCACCAATGGCACCGGTGTTGATATCCGCGACCTAACCATTGCCGCCAACATTATCTTCCAAAGCGTGGGAGCCACCAATGGCACCGTTGGTATCAACCTTGATAATACCGGCAGCAGCGGCAGCTTCACCGTCAACGGCGGCACCCTCAGCGGCCACAGCAGCGATGGCATCAAGCTCAACAATGTCCCCGGCGGGGCCAGCTTCAACAACATGACGGTTGACCAAAGCGGCAAAAGCGATGCTGACGGGGTGGATGCGACTTCTGTCACTGGCCTCAGCTTCAACGGCACAACAATTACGGCCGGGTCGGGTAATGCCTACGCCCTGCTGGGAAGCACCATCCGCAACCTCACCGCCACCAACACCGTTTTTGACGGCGGCAACGGCAGTGCCGTCGCCAACATTGACGGCGTAAAAATCACCAACCTGCTTGGAACCAACACCCTCACCGGTGTCACCGTGCGCGATGGCAAAGACATCAACATGCTGGTTGACAACAGCACCAATGGCGGCAGCCTGGACACGCTCACCATTTCCGGATCCACCTTTACCAAAAACATCGCCGGGGACAACCTGCAAATCCGCACCAGCGGCACCGCCAATCTCAAGGTTGTGGTGCAAAACAATGGTGGCACCAACTCCGCTTTTAGCGGCGCCGTCACCGACTCTATTGACTTCCAGGCCAATGGCGGCACTTTGCAGGGCATTGTCACTGGCTCTACCTTCACAGGTAATCTGGGCAACGTGGTCAACATGTCAGCGGCCAACAGCGGCCACCTGATCGCCCGCGTCCATAATCTCAGCAACTTAACCAGCTCTGGCTCCAACGTCATCAATACCATTGCCTTTGACAATTCCACCATTGAAGCGACAGTCGAAAACAACACCATCACCAGCCACCCGCAGGGGGCCGGTATTCGCTTTATTCTGGAAGGCAACGGCACTGTGAAAGCCAAAGCCAGCGGCAACACCATCAGCGGCGCCACCCAATCCTGGGGAATCATTGCCCAGCCACGGGCGGGCAACGGCCGTTTAGACCTCACCCTCAACAACAACATCATCACCAACACTGGTGCCAATGCCCTCGACGGTATTGAAGTCACCTCTGGCTCAAGTGATGGAGGCGATACCAATGTCGTGTGCCTCAATATGTTTAGCAACACCAGCAGCAGCACCGATGCAGCGCTTGATGGGTACTTTCTCCGCCACCGCACTGGCACCACCTTCTTCTTGCAAGATTTCCCCAGCGGCACGGCTGCCAACTGGGTGACAACGACCAAAAGCAACACTGGCTCAGTGTTTACCAGCGGCACCTTTACCAACGCCACATCGGCGTGCGCCACGCCCACCGTGCCAACGGCCAGCGTGTCAACCAACAGCGTTGTGGACAGCGGGCTTCATCGCGCCCCCCTTGCCGACATAGCACCACTGAGCATCACGAACGTTGCTTCTACCATCGTTTGGGACAACAACGACAACCTGGTTATTGCCAGCAAAGACGTTCACGCCAGCAAAGCGGTTGCTCCCCCCCCTGCGGCCGATGTTGAAGTGACTATCGGCACGCTGCCGGCCGGAAAAAGCGTCACCATCGTCTTTGATGTCACCGTCAACAGCATTACCGAGGTCAGCGACCTCAAGGCGCAGGTTTGTAACCAGGGTACCGTCAGCGGCACCGGCTTTAGCAACGTCCTCACCGACGACCCCGATGTGGGCGGCAGCAGCAACCCCACCTGCACCACCTTCCAAACCGGGACTATCAACATTGTCAAAGATGCGTCTCCTAATGGCAGCCAAACCTTTGGCTTTGCTTCGCCAGGCTTGTCACCGACCAGCTTTACCCTCGATGACAATGGCAATAACGGGGATACTTATTCTAATACCCAGGCGTTTACTGCCGCCCCAGGCCAATACGCGGTCAGCGAAAACGACCCCTCAGCTACAGGCTACACGCTCACAGGCCTCGATTGTAATGATGATGCCAGCAGCGTCGCCAGCGGCGAGAACACGGGAACCCGCACGGCAACCATTAACCTTGAACCAAACGAAACGGTGACCTGTACCTTTACCAATACAGTTGCGCCAGAGCCGGATAACTATCCGACTAACTTTGCGGCAACGGCCGTTAGTCACACCCAAATCACGACGACATGGACTGACTCAACAGGCACCAATTTACCTGATGGTTATCTTGTCATGTGCAGCGAGACCAACAGCTTTACCGACCCAGTGGATCTCACAGCGCAAAGTGACGACACCGCCTGCGCCGATGGCACTGGCGTGCAAAATGTGGCTCATGGCTCTGGTGGTTCGGTGGCCTGGCCAGGGCTGGATCCTAACACAACCTACTACTTCAAGATCTACCCCTACAGCAACAGTGGCACGAGCATTGATTATAAAACCGATGCCACACCACCCACGGCCAATGCCACCACCTTGCAGACACCCGGCACCATCACGTATCAAAAGGCCGTGACCCAAGGAGACCCCAACAATCCCAATCAAGGCTTTACCCTCAACATTCGTCGCCCCGACGGTTCAATTATATCGGGGTTGTCCGATGTGAAGCCAGGGACAGGGCCATGGGGCGATGGCGGCTTAACGCCGGGACTGACCTATACGGTGCATGAAGTCAGCATTCCCGCCGGCTGGCGGCTCGACAACATTGCCTGTGATGATACTGCTGCCAGTTCGACCTTTGGCACCTTTACGTCGGGGGACACCTCGATAGAGGTGACACTCGCCCCCGGTGGTGATGTTGTCTGTACCTTCACCAACAGCTTTGATATAACGGACCCAGTCATTACGGTGCCGTCCAATGTGACAGTGGAAGCCCCCGCCGACACCACTCCAAGCAGCACCGGCACGGCCACGGCGACCGACGACAGGGACACCAGCCCAACCATCTCCTTTAGCGACGTGGTTACGGCCGGCAACTGTGCGGGCAACTTCGTCATTACGCGCACGTGGACAGCGACCGACGATGCCGGGAACCAGGATTCAGCGGATCAAACCATCACTTCACGAGACACCACAGTTCCCAACCTGACCGTGCCAGCCAATGTCCAAATCAACGCCGGTGACTCTACAAATCCCAGCAACACAGGAACGGCCACGGCAACGGACGCTGGCAGCGGCCCACCCACCATCACCTTTAGCGACAGCCAAGTTGGCACGGTCATTACCCGCACCTGGACAGCCACCGACGGCTGTGGCAACTTTGCTTCCGCTAATCAAACCATCACCATTATCAGCGATGTTGACCTCGAAATCACCATCAGCGAAAGCACAGACCCCGTCGTCGCTGGCTCCAACGCTGGCAGCGGCAATGGCAACGACAACCTCGTCCACACCATCACCGTCAAGAATAACGGCCCCTCCACGGCTACCAACATCGTGATCCAATTTGGCGCCAACACCTTGACAGCACCATCAGCTGGCAGCTTCTCCGTGGGCAACAACCTGCCCCCCAACGACCCCAACCAGTGGGGGATTCCCAGCCTGGCTTCTGGAGATTCAGCAACCATGACGCTAACGTGGGATGTGGGAGCAGGATATAGCGATTCCAACCCCATCTTCTCCGATGCCTTCGTGCAGTCCGTAGACCAAACGGACACGGACGACAGTAACAACAGCGACAACGAAGGCAGCAGCGTCGTTTACGATGTGGATCTGACGCTAACGAAAGAGGACGGTGGGGTGATGGCTGCCCCTGGCGATGTCCTGGTCTATCATTTGTCTGTGCAAAACAGCGGTGCCACCGCTGCCCTTAACACCATCTTCAGGGAGACGGTGCCTGCCAACACCAGCTTCAACGCCGCCAGCAGCACCGCCGGCTGGAGCTGTAGCGATGGCGACCCGGCCGGCACCGTTTGTACCCTGAACGCTGGCACGGTTGCTGGCAATGGCGATGACGCAGCCGTCAACTTCGCCGTCAACGTGCTGCCCTCAGCCTATCCCGGCGTCATCGTCAACAGTGCCTCCGTTAGTGCAAACAATAGCAGTACGGCCGGCGCCAGCAGCCGCACCGCCACCGCCCTGATCTACCTCAGCAGCGAGGACACCGCCAGCATTGACGGGCTGTCCTACGCTGACGAGGACATCATCGTCCACAACCCGGCCGACGGCAGTTGGGCAATGTACTTCGATGGCTCCGATGTGGGCATCACCGACGATGTGTATGGCTTTATCATCCTCAGCGATGGCTCCATCCTGATGGCGTTCAAGAACCCGATCAACGTTCCTGGCGTGGGCAGCGTGACGCGCAACGATGTGGTGCAGTTCTTCCCGGCCAGCCTGGGCGCAAACACCACCGGCACCTTTGCCCTCATTTTCGACGGGTCTGATGTAAGCTTCACGGCCGACGGCGAGGATATTGATGCGGTGGGGGTGACGGCCGATGGGCGACTTGTTCTTTCCACCACCGGCTCCTGGAGCGTTCCGGCTACCGGTGGCGGCACCATCAGCGGCAGCGATGAAGATCTCTTTATCTTCAACGCTACCAGCCTGGGTTTGCACACCACCGGCACCTTTGAACTGCTCTATGATGGCAGCGATGTGGACATGAGCAGTGAGGATGTGAATGGTGTCTGGATTGACCCGGCCACCGGCGACATCTATCTGACCACCACCGGCGACTTCAATGCAGGCGGCCTGACGGGCAAGGATGAGGACATCTTCCGCTTTGTGCCGTCGTCGCTGGGCAGCAGTACGGCCGGCAGCTATGGGCCAATTCTGTTTGACGGTTCGACGGTTGGCTTCACCCGCCGCGTCACCGACTTTAGCATTGATGATAATGCACCGCTGCTGGCTGTTAGCCCACCGCCGCAGTCAGATAATGCTGACCTGAGCGTGACGCTGAGTGATGACAACGACCCGGTAACGGTGGGCGACACCGTGAACTACACGGTCAACGTCCACAACGGCGGGCCAGATGCGGCACAGAACAGCACTGTCCACGTTGTGCTGGACAGCCAGGTCGTAGTGCAAGGCTACAGCAGCAACGTTGGCTCGTGCAGCGACAGCCTCAACTTTAGCACGGGGCAAACAGAAATTAACTGTTCGCTGGGGACGTTGGGCAACGGTGCCAACGCCACCATCAGCATTGAAACGCAGGCGACCTCGACGGGTGTCGCCAACCACAGCGCCAGCGTGGGCAGCGACACGGCCGATGGCACGAGTGGCAACAACAGCGTGGCTGAAACAACGACCATCAACAGCGGTGGCGGCGGCCAGACGGGCAACATCATCTACATCAGTGCCACGGGCAGTGGCTCCGTGGGCGGGGTGCGCTATGAGGATGAGGACATCCTGGCCTACTATCCCGACAGCAACACCTGGGCGATGTTCTTTGACGGTTCGCTGCAAGGGTTCACCCGCGACATTAACGCTTTCCACATCACCGACAATGGCAGCATCTATATGAGCTTTGACGGTGAGGTGACGATTCCTGATGCGGGGGCGGTGACGAGACAGGATATTGTCTTCTATGACAGCACGACCGGCATCTTTAGCCTCTTCTTCGACGGCTCTGCCCATGACCTGACGACGAGTGACGAAAATATTGACGGGCTGTGGGTCTCCTCCGTGCTGCCCATCTTCGCTGTCTCCACTACCGGCACGGCCAAGGTGAACGGCAGCAGTCTGGAAGTGCGGGATGAAGATGTGATGATCTTCAACATGAGTACCGGGACGTGGACGATGGGGGTTAACAACTCGGCTGTCGGCTACACGGGTGACGTGGATGCGCTGTTCCATACCGGCAGCGACTTCTATTTCTCGATCAACGACAGCTTTTCGGCGGTGGGGGCAGAGCGGCGGGATGTATTTATCCTGCACGCGACGGCTCTTGGCGAGAACACGGCGGGAACCTTTGGCCCGGGTCTGTTCTTTGATGCCTCGGCTGTGGGCTTCTCTGGCGATGTGGATGGGCTGCATGTGACGATGAATCCATAAAGTAATAGCCCTATGAGCCTGACAAACGGCCGTTAATCGTTTGTCAGGCTCTTGGCTTTGGTTAAGGGGATGGGGACACCCCTGCCTGTTGAGGGCAGGGTGTTTTCGCTTATACGGGAGCAACATATGAATCGAACAAAAACTAGATACAATCCGTGAATCAACAAATCTTTACTTGGCAGCATTCCTCCTGGGACGTTTGGCAAGCGTCCTTTTGGAAATGCCCGGTTGTTAAGATTAGCTTGTTTGTGGGCAGATACAGTGGCGACAGACAAGCTGGCTGAAAATAGTCTGAATAATAATGAGGAGCAATACAATGAAAAAAATGACGCAGATAATTTGGACTTTCTTATTGGCATTGGTGTTGGTGCAAACGGCACCGGTTTATGCGGCACAGTTGACGGTTGATAACGGCGACCCCGGCTGTAGTGACGCGGGCGGCAACCCATTTTGTACAATTCAGGCGGCTGTTGATGCGGCAGCCGCCAATGATGAGATTATAGTGAGAGAGGGCGTTTACAATGAGTTGGTGACTATTGGCACGGCCGGCTTAACCTTACGCTCGGAAAATGCAGTGATTGATGGCACGGGTCTGACGGGCGACTTGGTCAGCACTTACGCCAACAATGTAACGATAGATGGTTTTGAGCTTCGCAACGGTTCAAACGCAGGTATTGTGGGGGGCTATTTCAACGGCCTACACGTTCTCAACAATTACATCCACAATACGGTCTACATTGGCATATTCTTTTTTCATGCCCCAAACGCAACCATCGAATATAACCGTGTGCTGCATACAGGGTCTAATGGCATTGATGTTATCGGTGATGCTTCCGACAATGTGACCATCCAATACAATGAGGTTGGCTACACAGGCAGCGGCGATACCGGGATTGACGCACGTGATGGAGACAATATCAATATAAATGACAATGTTGTCTACAATAGTGGCGACGGCATATTCCTGGCTAATGCGAGCAATAGCACCATTCAAAACAACATTTCTATCAACAGCTTTTTTGATGGTATTGTTGTTGGTAGCAATACGAACATCACCGTTAGCAACAACCGCAGCATCAACAACGGGCAAAGAGGGCTGGCTATTTTGAACAGCAGTAGTGGTGTTCAGGTTGAAAACAACATCATTGATGGCAATGGAGATGGTGGCCCTAATACTGGGGGTCTATTTGTCTTTGGTAGCACAGGAACCTTTGCCAACAACGTCTGCCGTGGCAATTTCGGTGCCGACACCAATACTGCGGGTGCCTGTGTCAATATTAGCGAAGCACCTAACCCTGATATCTGCAATGTTGGCTCGGCGACAAGCATCATTCACGGCACGAATGGCAATGATAAACTCGTAGGCACGCCCGGCAATGACATCATCTTTGGCTATGGCGGCAACGACCGTATTGACGGGATGGGTGGCGACGACTGTCTCATTGGTGGTCCAGGCAACGATCAGCTCTTTGGCAGCGACGGCAAAGATATTTTGTGGGGTGGTGAACTCGATAACGGCACCCTCTATACCAGCGGTGATCGTGACAAGCTCTATGGTGGCGACAACAATGATAACTTGTATGGCGGCGGCGACCGCGACCGTCTACAGGGTGATAACGGTATTGACTACCTTTCTGGCGGCGATGACCGCGACAGCCTGTATGGCAATGATGGCGATGATCAGATGGACGGGAGCAACGACCGCGATATGCTTGATGGTGGTAAGGGGAATGATTTCCTTGCTGGCGGTGGTGAAAAAGACCGGCTGGATGGCAAAGACGGTCACGATACGATGTATGGCGGCGACGGCGATGATACGATGGTCGGCCACGACGGTCACGACTCCATGTTTGGCGGCAGCGGCCGCGACAACATGCGTGGCGACGATGGCAACGATATGATGTATGGGGAAGCGGGGGATGACCGGCTGTACGGCCGGCAGGATAATGATCTCCTCAATGGCGGCGGCGACAACGATCAGCTTGACGGCAGCGCGGGGTTCGACACTTGCATAGATGGGGAGAAGTTGAAGAGTTGTGAACTGTAAGCGGTAGTTGGTTATTGGTTATCGGTTAACGGCCGTTTTTCCTCATCCTCTCCTGGGTGGGGCAAAACGGCCGTTTTTTCTTGCCACCCCAAACATCAAATCCCGCGATGCCGCCGCCCGTGAGCGGGGCAGTCTGGATACCCCACGTCCCAATTGCCTAATTAGGTGACCCAAATAGGTAAGCAATATAGGTAAGTTGCCGATGTACCCAGCACACAGGTTTTGTAGACTGGTGCTAATTCATTTTCGTTCATGGCAGCTTCACAGCGACAACATGCTTTAACGGCCGTTTCCCGCATTTACCGTTTGCAAGTTGAGAAAAACGGCCGTTATGAAACAAAGCGGCAGCCGCCCACAGCGGGTCTGCCACCAACCAACAGGAGGTCATCTATGACTGGCAAACTTTATCAACACACATTATTCGTATTAACCCTTTTCGGGCTGCTGCTGCTGGTACCCTTGCAGATAGCCAGCACCGCCCCCGGCGACATCGAGCGCGTTTCCGTGGACAGCAGCGGCAGCGAGGGGAATGGTGCCAGCGGTCGCTCCAGCATCAGCAGCGACGGCCGTTTTGTCGCCTTCGAGTCCGCTGCCAGCAACCTCGTCAGCGGCGACACCAATGGTACTCAAGACATCTTTGTCCACGACCGGCAAACGGCCACAACCAGCCGCGTCTCCGTCAGCAGCAGCGGCATTCAGGGGAATAACCTCAGCGAGACCCCCAGCATCAGCAGCGACGGCCGTTTTGTCGCCTTCGCCTCCCATGCCAGTAACCTCGTCAGTGGCGACAACAATGGTAATCAAGACATCTTTGTCCACGACCGGCAAACGGGAACGACCAGCCGCGTCTCGGTGGACAGCAGCGGCAGCGAGGGGAATAATAGAAGCGAGTTCCCCAGCATCAGCAGCGACGGCCGTTTTGTTGCCTTCCACTCCATTGCCAGCAACCTTGTCAGCGATGACACCAATGTCACCGGCGACATCTTTGTCCACGACCGACAAACGGGAACAACCAGCCGCGTCTCCGTGGACAGCAGCGGCAGCGAGGGGAATGGCCGCAGCTCTTTCCCCAGCATCAGCAGCGACGGCCGTTTTGTCGCCTTCGACTCCCATGCCAGTAACCTCGTCAGTGGCGACAACAATAGTAGTCAAGACATCTTTGTCCACGACCGGCAAACGGGAACGACCAGCCGCGTCTCCGTGGGCAGCAGCGGCAGCGAGGGGAATGGCGGCAGCAGTTTCCCCAGCATCAGCGGCGACGGCCGTTTTGTCGCCTTCTTCTCCTTAGCCAGCAACCTCGTCAGCGGCGACACCAATGGCACTTTCGATGGCTTTGTCCACGACCGGCAAACGGGAACGACCAGCCGCGTCTCGGTGGACAGCAGCGGCAGCGAGGGGAATAGCAGCAGCTTCGCCGCCAGCATCAGCAACGACGGCCGTTTTATCACTTTCTACTCCACTGCCAGCAACCTCGTCAGCGGCGACACCAATGGCACTTTTGATGTCTTTGTCCACGACCGACAAACGGGAACGACCAGCCGCGTCTCTGTGGACAGCAGTGGCAGCGAGGGGAATAGCGCCAGCAATAGACCCAGCATCAGCAGCGACGGCCGTTTTGTCGCCTTCTACTCCGATGCCAGCAACCTCGTCAGCGGCGACAGCAATGGCCAGCGCGACGTCTTTGTGGCTGAACAAGCCGTCACCGTCCCGCCTGCCAGTTGTGACCTCGCTTCCGGGTTCAACGTCATCTACGGTACGCCCGGCAATGATAAAATCCAGGGGACACCCGGCAATGACCTCATCATTGGCTATGGCGGCAACGACCGGCTGGAAGGGATGGGCGGCAACGACTGCCTGATTGGTGGCCCCGGTAACGACCAGCTCTATGGCGATGAGGGCAATGACATCCTCTGGGGTGGCGAAGCCGACAACGCCACCAGCTACGACAGCAAAGACCGCGACAAGCTCTATGGCAACGACGGCGACGACGAAATGCACGGCGGCGGCGACAAGGATCGGCTGGACGGCAACGACGGCGACGACATGATGTACGGCGACGATGGCGACGACACCATGGTCGGCCACGACGACAACGACACGCTATATGGCGGCAACGGCCGCGACAACATGCGCGGCGACGATGGCAATGACACCATGTATGGCGAGGCGGGGGATGATCGGCTCTATGGTCGCCAAGGCGACGACACCCTCGACGGTGGCGACGACAATGACCAGCTTGACGGCAGCGCGGGGACGGATTCCTGTGTGGCGGGGGAGAAGTTGAAGGGGTGTGAAGCGTAAACGGTAGTCAGTAAACGGTAATCAGTAAACGGTGACTGATTACTGTTTACTGATGACTGATTACTAGTTGCACAAGTGCCAGGCAGTTTGAACCTGCCTGGCACATTTGGCAGAAAAATAGGGGGGAGAAAACGGCCGTTTTCCCCCCCCTCCCCCCCCACCTGGTCGCGTTCTGGTCACGTTCCAATGCTAAACTGCGACAATAAAAGCAACCCCAGCTATACTTCGGAATGAGGATCTAATAACTTGTGCATTGCAGGTATCGCGTTATTTGTTATTGGTTATTATCTACTCGGATAATAACCAATAACCAATAACAAATAACAAATCTCATGGCGTAAGTTAATTAATTCTCGTTCCTTAACGAATCTCATCCCCATAGCCGCTGCGGGTAACAAACAACGAGATTAGCGCAGGTAAAGCCAGGGGTTTTAGGCAGCCCCGCAAAACCAAAAAAGCCCCTTTGTTCTTCATTCCAACAGGAGAAAATAATGATAGCCAAACATGACCAACCCAAATTGTCCTTGATAGCCCTTTTGGGGCTGCTGCTGCCTATCACCCTGCAGATCGCCAGTGCCGCGCCCGGCAGCCTCACCCGCATCTCCGTAAACAGCAGCGGGGTCGAGGGCAATGGCGAGAGCTATAACCCCAGAATCAGCAGCAACGGCCGTTTTATCACCTTCACCTCCAACGCCACCAACCTTGTTCCCAACGACACCAACAACAACGGCGACGTTTTTGTGGCTGAACAAATCGGCAGCCCCACTCGAATCTACCTGCCCATTCTCACCCACGCAGCCGACCGCTCGTGAGACAGCGCAGGAGGTGGCAATTTAGAAGTTCAACTTCTCTCAGAAGTTGAACTTCGGAAAAAGAAATGGGTTCTTCAGGAATTCAGGGGGTTGACAATTGATTACGTATTGCGTAAAACAGCTTGAATACGCAATACGTAATACGTAATACGCCTGAAACCCCACGAAATCCCAAAGACCCAGAAAATGAGGAGATATTTGATGATTCGCAAACTTTATGATGGCAAACTGTCGTTTGTGATCCTTTTAGGGCTACTGACAGGGCTGCTGGCTCATGCCTATGCCCTGCCCACCCTTGGTAGCGAAACGATCCTCGCTGCCGGTGACTACCACACCTGCGGCCTGAAAGCCGACGGCAGCGTGGATTGCTGGGGCAACAATACCAACGGGCAGGCCACACCCCAAAGCGGTCCGTTTACCCAAATCAGTGCTGGTGCTTTCCACACCTGCGGGCTAAAGCCAGATGGCAGCGTGGCGTGCTGGGGCGACAGCATCTTTGGGGGAACAGAAAGCCAGGCTGGCCCCTTTACCCAAATCACCGCTGGCTGGAACCATAGCTGTGGCCTCAAACCAGACGGTGGCGCGGATTGCTGGGGGTGGAACGATCATGGGCAGTCAGAAGACCAGGCTGGCCCCTTTACCCAAATCACCGCTGGCTGGAACCATAGCTGTGGCCTCAAAGCAGATGGCAGCGTGGCTTGTTGGGGCGACAATACGGCTGGCGGCGCAGAAAGCCAGGCCGGCCCCTTTACCCAAATCACGGCTGGCTGGCACTATAGCTGTGGCCTAAAGCTGGATGGTAGCGTGGCTTGTTGGGGCGACAACAGCAGCGGACAGGCAGAAGACCAAAGTGGCCCCTTTACCCAGATTAGCGCCGGTTACGCCTTTAGCTGCGGTCTCAAACCGGATGGCAGCGTGGTGTGCTGGGGGAACAACGGTGCCGGGCAATTAGATACGCCATCTGGCCCGTTTGTCCAAATCAGTGCCGGTGGCGGACATGGCTGTGGTCTCAGGATAGACGGCAGCGTGGATTGCTGGGGGTACAATGAGTTTGGGCAGGCCGAGGATTCCCTTGGCCCTTTTGCGCCCTACCGCGAACCTAATGCGATTCAGCGGGTGTCGGTGGACAGCAGCGGCGCGGAGAGTGATGGCGATAGCTTTAGCCCTCGCTTGAGCAATAACGGCCGTTTGGCCGCCTTCCAATCCCTTGCCAGCAATTTGGTCAGTGATGACACCAATGGTGTCGCCGATATTTTTGTCCATGACCGCGACACGGGGGAAACCACGCGGGTGTCGGTGGACAGCAGCGGCAACGAGGCCAATGGCGGCAGCCTGTTTTTTAGCCTGAGCGGAAACGGCCGTTTTGTCGCCTTCGCCACCGATGCCAGCAATTTGGTCAGCGATGACAGCAATGGCCTCTACGATATTTTTGTCCACGACCGAGAAACGGGAACCACCGAACGCATCTCGGTGGGCAGCGGGGGCGAGGCCAATGGGGACAGCATTTACCCCAGCCTGAGCGATAACGGCCGTTTTGTCGCCTTTGCCTCCCGCGCCAGCAATCTGGTTCCTGATGACAGTAACGGCGTGACCGATGTGTTTGTCTATGATCGGCAAACGGGCAGCATGGAGCGCGTTTCGGTGGATAGCAATGGGGTGGCGGGCAATGACACCAGCTCCTATTCTGGCCTGAGCGGAAACGGCCGTTTTGTCACCTTCTACTCGTCCGCCAGCAATCTGGTCAGTGACGACGGCAACAACGAACGCGACGTTTTTGTCCATGACCGGCAAACGGGGATCACCGAGCGCGTCTCGGTGGACAGCAGCGGCAATGAGGGGAATGGGCGCAGCATCAACCCGGTGATTAGCAATAACGGCCGTTTTGTCGCCTTCCCCTCCCTCGCCACCAATCTGGTCAACGACGACACCAACAGTCAGCAGGATGTCTTTGTCCACGACCGCCAAACGGGAGCCACCGAGCGGGTTTCGGTGGACAGCAGCGGGCATGAGGGGAACGGGGATAGTACGGTGGCTGGCCTGAGCAATAACGGCCGTTTTGTCACCTTCCAATCCACCGCCAGCAACCTGGTCATTGGCGACAACAATAACAGTCTCGATGTTTTTCTCCGCGACCGCGAAACAGCCACGACGGAACTGGTTTCGGTGGACAGCAGCGGCAATGGTGGAAACAATTTTAGCGGCGGCCCCAGCATCAGCAGTAACGGCCGTTTTATCGCCTTCGCCTCGGATGCCAGCAACCTGGTTAGCGGCGACACCAATGGCCGCTCCGACATCTTCGTCGCCGAGCAAGCGGGCAGTGACCCGGCCGTCATACGCATCTACCTGCCGCTGCAATTTCGTTCGCGGTAAGACAAAAGCAAGACACAACAGTGCAAGGCATCTACCGGGTGCCTTGCACCACCAACGCGGCCAGTACTTTTGTCCTAGTAAACAACTCGCCCTGGGTATGGTATGATTTCAACCATCTGTAGCGTGGCCGTGGTAATTTTGTGAGCAGCCGGAAGGGAGCCAGGCAGCGATAACCTTTGTGACAACTAAATAACGTGCTTAAAGTGTATGTTGTACAGTTGTTTTTATTGTGCCAGCACTGTTTTAATAACGGCCGTTTTCGCTTACACTGATCGGTCGCTGCCCCTTGGGAGGAGGCATGTTTCATTTCAAATTCATCATACACAATAATATCTAAACACCCCTTCTGTTCGGTTTCTGGGCGGTCGTTCTGCCCAGAAAATTGTCGTTTGCAGTCTATCGTTTTTCTCGGTTTTAGTTATCTACGTGCCGCAAGGAAGTAATCATTTGCTTCCAAACGGGGAAAATGTGTTATGAAACCCAAAACAATTCTAACCTATACGTTTATCGTCACGGCTATGCTGCTTGCCTTAAGCAGCATCGTCAGTGCAGATCTATCCAATATTGATTTTGAAAGCTACAGCAACGGCACCATCAACAACCAGGATGGCTGGAGCAGCTTTGGTGCCGCCGGTTCTGGTTGCGCCGTTTATGACCATGCCGTTGTAGACAACACCTACGGCTATGCCAGCTTTGGCTCGCGCAGCTTGCGGATATCCAACGCCGTCACCAGCGGCTGCTTTGGTGACCAAACCTTCTCCAAATCTTTGGCTGACGAAGCCGGGGAAAGCACGGCCGGAAACGGTGGCTTCTCTGGCGGCACGCGCCACGCCAGCTTTGCCGCCCAGTGGGATTTTGCCTCAACCAAACCCAATGAAGAGCAGACTGGTTTGTCGGTTGTCGCCAGCCCTGACCGGGGTGATGGCGCCCGCATGAGCTGGATACAAATGGCGGACACACCCAGTGGGTTGGAAGTCAATTTTTATGATTACCAAACGGCCGTTCCTGACTTTATCTTTACCAACGTCGCCAGCGGTCTTGATCGCACCATCCCCCACACTATCCGCATTGAAATGGAGTTTGTGGAAGGAACCGCTAACGACATCGTGCGCGTTTACGTTGATGGCGTGTTGGGTCACACCGGCACAAGCTGGGAAGATTACTTCCGTGATGTAGAAGGCAACCCAACCCGTACCGTAGACTCCATTCTCTTCCGTACCGCTGGCACCGCCGCCCCAGGTACGGCTGGTTATGGCTTTCTGATTGACAATCTGACGCTGGAAACGCCTGCACCACCGCCCGCTGCCAGTTGTGATCTCAATGCGCCTAACGTGAACGTGATCCACGGCACGCCCAAAAACGACAAGATTAAGGGTACCCCTGGCAACGACATTATCATTGGTTACGGCGGCAACGACCGGCTGGAAGGCATGGGCGGCAACGACTGCCTCATTGGTGGCCCCGGTGATGACCAGCTTTATGGGGATGAAGGTGGCGACATCCTGTGGGGTGGCGAAGTAGACAACAGCACCGTTTACACCAGCAAAGACCGCGACAAGCTCTATGGCGACGACGGCGACGACGAACTCTACGGCGGCGGCGACAAAGACAGGCTAGATGGCAATGACGGCGACGACTGGCTGTACGGCGACGACGGCGACGACACCATGGTTGGTCACGATGGCAACGACACCATGTACGGCGGTGCTGGCCGCGACAACATGCGTGGCGATGATGGCAACGATATGATATATGGCGAAGCGGGGGATGACAAGCTGTACGGCCGGCAAGGTGACGACACCCTCGACGGTGGCGATAACAATGACCAGCTTGACGGCAGTGCGGGGACGGATACCTGTATTGCAGGGGAGAAGTTGAAGAGCTGTGAACAGTAAGCGGTAATTGGTTATTAGTTATTGGTTAACGGCCGTTTTTCTCATCATCCTCTCCTGGGTGGGGAAAAACGGCCGTTTTTTCTCTCCACTCCACCCCCATGTAAATGCTACAACTCCCTATGCAAAAGAATAACCTGGTTCCTGAATACACAAACCCAGCCCACATTCAGGGATCCGGGCTATCATCTTTTTTGGGTAAAACCGAAGACAATTGGTTTATAACAGTGGCATAAGCCGTGGCGGTCGCATCCTCCCCCGATTTCCCTTCAGCCTTTAATCGGCGCATCCGAGCGGCGCGTTGTTTTTCACTAAACTCAATTAACTTGCGTAATGTCTCTTCTACTTTTGTCATAGGGTCTCTTTACCGTTTTGGCATCATCTTATCATGTTTATGCCTGCTGCCAACCAGACCAGACAGAAAGATGCAACGATAGCTCCTAAACCGCAGGTGGCTGGCGGTTAGTGGCTAGTGGCTGGGAAGAAAAGAGGGTCTTCACCAGCCTCCAACCACTATTTTGCACAAAAACGGCCGTTTTCCCTCCCCCTTCACACAATCTTCCCCCCGCCTTAAGGTTTAGCGCAAGCTCATTTTGCTACAGTAGCGGCAATTATTTGGATTATTGGATGTTTTCCGCAAGCGAGTTACCAAATATGATAATGTTTTTAAGACGAAAAATTAGCTGGATGCTGCTGGTGGTGATGCTGTTAACGGCCGTTTCCACCCTCACCCACGCCCAACCCATTGTCCACAACCCCGGCAAATGGGATTTACTGGTCATTGACGAAGACGACACCGCTGCCACGCCTGAGAGCCATCAGACAACGTTGCCGGGAAGCCAAACGGCCGTTTCCCGCCACCTCTCCCCCGACGACGCCTACACCCTGGTCGGCCAAAGCGCCGCCCTCATGCCCACCCTGCGCCCCAGCGCCGCTGGCGACCTCATTCTCGTTAGCTCCAGCGAAAACGGCACGGTCAACGGCATAGATTACAAGGACGAAGACATTTTGGCCTATGACACCGGTACCAGCGAATGGCAAATGGTGTTCGACGGCTCCGACGTTGGCATTAGCAACGATGTCAACGGCTTCGCCTTTTTGCGCGACGGCTCATTGCTGCTCACCTTCAAATTCCCCACCTACATTCCCGGCGTGGGGCAGGTGCAAAACGCCGACATGGTGCGCTTTATTCCCACCCGCTGGGGTGACAACACAAACGGCCGTTTTGAACTCTTCTTCGATGGCTCCGACGTGGATCTGGCCGCCCCCAGCGAAGACATTGACGCCATTGCCGTGCTAGACGACGGCCGCATCCTCATCAGCACCCGTGGCTCCTCCCGCTTTGGCCGCCGCCCCTACCAACTGCGTGGGCGGGATGAAGATATTCTTGCCTTCACACCCACCAGCCTCGGCAGCGAAACGGCCGGCAGTTGGCGCATTTACCAAAGCGGCGAACTGCTTGGCTGGGTCAATGATGAAGACGTGCAGGCACTCTGGATGGATTCCGCCAACGGTGAACTCTACGCCAGCACCGACAGCCACACCTTCACCATCCTCGGCAGCGATGGCAGCCGCAGCGAAACGCTCGTCTATGCCCCCGGCACCGTCAACGCCAACATTCAAGCCAACGCCAACGCCAACAATTCCTCTATCAGCAGTGCCAACAGCAGTGCCATTGGCTTTTTTGATGGTCTAGACATTTTGCGTTAGCAATCAAGAAGTTCAACTTCTGAGAGAAGTTGAACTTCTGAACCGCAACGTTATGTTTACTTAATCTCAACGTATCGGAAAAAATAATGACCACTTATACGTATCGGATCACGCACCTTTCCCAGCTTGCCCAAGCCACCCTCCCCATTTTGCATCAAAAACGATTTCGCACCATTGTCGGTGGCTTTTTTCTGCTAATGTTGGCACTGCCGCTGCTGCTGCGTGCCAACACCCCGCCTAAATTTGAGCTGGCCTGGGGCAGCCAGGGAAGCGAAGCCGGGCAGCTTGTTTTTGCCCGTGGCATTGCCGCCAACAGCGAGGGGACGGTCTACGTGGCCGACACCCACAACCACCGCATTCAAACGTTTGACGAAAACGGCACCTTTTTGAGCGAATGGGGCGAGCGGGGCAGCGGTAAGGGTAATTTTGACCTGCCCAGCGGTCTTGCCATTGACAACGCCGACCGGGTTTATGTAGCCGACTCGTTTAACCATCGGGTGCAGGTGTTTGATAAAAACGGCCGTTTTCTGCAAACCTGGGGCAGCCTCGGCAAACAAAACGGCCAGTTCAACTCCCCTGCCGGCATCGCCGTCGGCAGCGACGGAGCCGTCTACGTGGCCGACACCAACAACCACCGCATTCAAAAGTTTGCCAATAATGGCAGCTTTGTCAAAGCGTGGGGCAGCTACGGCAGCGAAGACGGGCAGCTTACCTTCCCCAACGCCGTGGCCGTCAACAGTGAAGGACTCGTGTATGTGGCCGATACGTTTAACAACCGCGTGGTGGTTTTTGATAAAAACGGCCGTTTTCAACAAAGCTGGGGCAATCTCTCCTTCCCCCACGGGCTGGCCGTTGACGATGACGACAACGTCTATGTAGCCGACACCTTCCAGCATCGCATCGTCAAATACAGCAGCGACGGCACCCTGTTGAGCGAATGGGGCGGCGCGGGCAGCGGCGAAGGCAGCTTCAACCGCCCCCACGCCCTTACCACCGACCACAACAACCACATCTATGTGGCCGACACCAACAACCAGCAAATTCAAAAGTTCCTGGAAAAAGCTGGCATTACCATCCAGCTAAAGGGAACGGGCAAGGATCGCAGCTCCATCACCATCGCCCCGGCCGCATCTGACCGTGAACGGCTGCGGGCGCAGTTGGATACGGAAAGCGTGGTGCCGCTGGTGGCAGTCGGACAAGTTATACCCGCCACTGACACCACCCCCAACACAAACGAAAACCGCCCCATCATCTACGGCTCACTCCGCGCCCCCGCCATCACCACCATCGTCGTCGAACCCACCCCCATCCCCGCCCCAGCCAGCAGCAGCAGCGACAGCCAGCCCCCTGCCCCCGGCGAATACGTTGGGCTAAATAGCCCGTAGGAAGTTGTGGGGAGTAGGGTGTGGGGAGTAGGGTGTGAACACTCTACTCCCCACACCCCACACCCCACACACCCCACACTCCCCACTCCCCTACCGCAGCGTCAAATCGGCAATCATCAGCAAAAACACCTCAGATTCCAGCTCATTGTAAACAGCACGCGGGGCTTCGGCCCAGGCCGCAATCTCCTGGCCGTCGGCCACCCGCACCATCACAAACCCCCAAATTTCCTCGCCGCCCCCGTTGACATAGGAAAAATCCACCCGCTGCCAGACCGCGCCGCCCAAAATCGTGCGAAACGGCCGTTCTGCCGCAAACTCCCCCACCTCACTCCCCGCCGCCTGCACCAGCGAAGCCAGCACCGCCTCCGTAGCAAAGTTGGCCGGGGCCGTCCGCAGGGCGACAAACGTCTGCCCATCCGCCGCAAATTTGTCCCACTCCCCCTGGCGGCTGTTGACAAAATCGGCCCGCCTCGCCACCGAAAACCGCTCCAGATCCACCGTCCCCCACCGCCCCGGCTGCAACCCGCTGCCCACCGGCGCAGTTTGCCAACTGGCGGCAATCGCGGCAACGGCCGTTAACGTCCCCTCTTCCGCCTCCGCCAGCCCATCCACATCCACCACAAACCCCCTGCCATCCTGCACAAAGGCCAAAAAGACCCCCGTGTGGGCGGTGGCTTCATCATCATAGCCATAGGCCACGCGGCGGGCCGAACGGCCGTTCACCACCACCTCATCCTCATACAGCAGCGACACCCCACCAAACGCCTGCAGCGTCTGCGCTTGCAGCGTCGTCGCATCGCCGCCGGGCGGCAGGTCGGGGTAAATCACCACCTGCATCGTGGTCGTGGTGCTGATGCTGGCCGTGTAGAGCAGCGTCCCGTCATAGCGCGGCGCGTACCAACTGTCGGGATAGTTAAAGCGGAACCCCAAATACGGGTCAAGGTAGGTGTGAAGACCGGGCAAGTTGCCGTCGTTCACCACATTGACATCGGTGAGGGCGGTGGTGCTTTGCCCGGCCACGTTTTCGGCGCGGAAACCGAGAAAATAACGGCCGTTTGGCAGCGGTCGCCAGGCAAAATAAAGCTGCCCCGCTTCGTCAAAGGTCAGCCTGCCCCCCAGCTCACGGGCAATCGTGTCGTCGCCGTTCAGGTAATAATCGTACACCTGAAAGCCGTCGCCCGGCTGCGGCATGATTTCCGCCGCCGCTGCCCCTCCTTCCCACACCCCCACCAGCTCCCCGCGCCGATGGTCAAACAGCAGGCTGGCCTCCACCCCGTTCGCCGCTCCCGTCGGCCAATAGCGCCCCGGTACGGAGAAAAGCAGCTCGTCGGCGGTCGGTTGCGACGACGGCCACATCACCACAAAACCACCGGCGCCGCTGCTGTCGTAGAGGTACGTCACCTGCGTGTCCCAGACAAAAAAATCTTCGTGCAGCCCGTCGCGCCACGCCCAAAGCTGGCTGCCGTCGGGCAAAAAGGTCGGTTTGGGGATCAGGTTGTCATATTCCAGCAGCCGTCGCCGCCCGTCGTCCTGGTACAGCCCACCCAGCAGCACCCCGTTCTCAATCTCCCGCCCCACAATTTGCCAATCGAGATAAAGCGGCTGCTGCAATCCGGCGGTGTCGCTGGCAACGTTCACAATTTCGACGCTGGGAACGGCCGTTTCCACCCCACTCGCCGCATAATACGCCCCCAAAAAGCGGTTCCACAGCGGCAGACGGGTCGTTTGAGCGTAGCTGTCGCTGTAAAAACGGCCGTTTCGCGGAAAATACACCCCAATCCCCCGACCATACGGCAGCCCATTGCCCCGTTCGCTGGCCACAATCACCTGCTCCACCGCCGCCATCACCCCGCTGGCCGCCTCCGTCACCCCCGCGTCGGCGTTGCGCTGCGCCAAAATGACGGCAAAATGGTGCAAATCCACCGCCCCATACCGCTCCGACTCCTCGGCAAAAACCCGCGCATACGTCTCCGCCCCGCTGCGGGCATCGGCCACGGCGCTAGCGGCAAAATCAGCATCGGCCACAAGCTGCGCCGCCAGTTGCTCCACAGCGTGGCTCAGGTTGGGCAGCAGTGCCAACTCGACGGCGGTCATGGTGACAAACGGCTCCTGGCTGTAGGCGGCGATAAAATCATCTACAAGCTGCTGGGCAAAAGAACGGCCGTTTTGCCCCGAATTCGCCGCCAAATTCGCCAACACCCGCCCATAATCCCACCCCTGCCCCGGCGTCAGCTCCTCCGAACCCACGGCAAAATCAGCCAGCGGCTGCACCGCCTGAAACACATCAAGCTGCCCCATCAGGCACGCATCAAATGCCACCACGTCGAGCTTGTCCACCCCCGCCGCCGCCAGCCCCGCCCCCAGCCCTGCTGCCAGCTCCGCCAGGCTCAAATGGTCGCCGTCGCCATTGTCAAAGGCAACCCCATTCCACCCCGCCCCGTGGTCCCAAACGATGAGGGCGTACTGGTTGGCCGGGTAGCTGCCAACGCCCCACTGCACAAAATCGGTCAGGGTTTGGGCATCCCCCATATTGACCGCGCCCAGCTCGGCCAGCACCGGCGAGCCGATGGTGCTGCTGTCGTCATCGGGCTGCACCAGGTACCGCCGGGCATCCTGCCCACTACCCGCCGCCCGGTCTAGCTGCACCAGGACGTTGACGGTGGGGGGCAAAACGGCCGTTTCCATCTCGTTCAAATCGCGCAGCCCGGCCGCCTCCAGGCTGTTGTCGGCGGCCATGTAGACCAGCACCGTCCAGTCGGCCAAATCGGGGCTGTAGGTGGGGCTGGGCAACGGAACGGCCGTTGGCGGCAGCGTCGGCACCACCACCGGCTCCGGCGTGGCGATTTCGCCCCGGTTGGAAACAGGTGTGGTAGTTTCAGGTGGAGCAATGGCGGCAGAAACGGCCGTTGGCACCTCCCCCCGCCCCGCGCCAAACCCGCACCCCAGCAACCATACGCCCAACAACCCAACCAACCCAATACATCGCCTCATACATTTACCTGTCCATGTTTATTTTAACGGCCGTTAATAGCAAAACAACAATCTTCCAATTCATACGCGATTCTCCGGCCAACGTTGGCAAATTGTACGAACGAAAAACAGGCCGCGCAAACCGGCCGTTTCCTCTGCTATAATACAGTTACGAAAATAAACACATGGTTCTGATAGAGGACAAATGACACAAAACATCATTCAGCTACCAGCAAAAATCTACGACGCAGTTTGTAAGCAGGCCAAGGTACAGCACAAGACACCGGATATGCTTGTTACCGAATGGGTAGCAACCCACCTGAACCCTGATTCTGCTGAAAAAGACGACGCCGAGACAGCTTTTGAACAAGAAATTGCCGCTTTTAACGCTTTGAAACCAACTCTGTTGCAACAATATCCCAATCAATATGTTGCCATTTATCAAGGGCAGGTTGTTGCCCACGGCAACAAAAAACTGGAAGTTTCACGCCAGGTACGGGAAAAATTTGGAGCAGTTGTCTACTACGTCGCCCTGGTTTCCCCTACTGAACCACGCACAGTACGCATTCCTTCGGTATGGATAAAACGCCAGTGATACCTTACGATACGAGCTACACCCCACCCGCTCCAGTGCTGACTGTAACGTTATCCGGCGTTGTCAACAGTCGCCCGCGAGCCACCGTACCAGCCATTATTGACACGGCAGCAGACATCACTGGCGTACCGGCACAGCTAAAATCCAGTCTCCGACTTTATCAATTTAGCCAGCTACAGCTAGAAGATGCTAGGGGCGTAAACGAGCCTGTCTCCACCTATGAGGTTCAATTAGCCATAGAAGGGCAGCATCCAACCATCATTGAAACGATCCTAGTGCCTTTCCCGTTTGTCGTTTTGGGGCGAGATTGGCTGCAGGATTATTACCTGCTGCTTAGTGGACCAGAACAACAATTCTTGATTAGCAAAATTCCGTTGAACAAACGATGACAAAACGTAGCGGCGCAAAATGTTGCGTCTCTTGGTTATAGGTTGCGGTGTGTTATAATCTCCCCTTGAGTAGCGGTCGTCGGTGAGCGACCATATCAAGCATGGATGAACACACGCAAATGAGTGAAACGGAAGAGCTGCGCCAGTCCATTCTGGCGCAGGTTGCTGAATACTACCAGAAGGTTCATGCGGAACGGCCGTTTGAACCCGGCCAATCCAGAGTCCACTACGCCGGCCGCGTCTTCGACGAACGCGAACTACAAAACATGGTCAGCTCCGTGCTAGACTTCTGGCTAACGGCCGGCCCCTACACCCAGCAATTCGAGGACACCCTCGGCCGCTTTCTCGGCGTGCGCGAAGTCATCCCCGTCAACTCCGGCTCCTCCGCCAACCTCGTCGCCGTCACCACCCTTTGCTCCCGCCGCCTCAAAAACCCACTCCTCCCCGGCGATGAAGTCATCGTCCCCGCCGCCAGCTTTCCCACCACCGTCAACCCCATCATCCAAAACCAGCTCACCCCCGTCTTCGTAGATAGCTGCCTCGGCGACTATAACCCCAACGTAGACGAAATCGAAGCCGCCATCTCCCCGCGCACCCGCGCCCTCATGTTTGCCCACACCCTCGGCAACCCCGCCGACATGGATCGCATCGTCGAGATATGCAAAAAACACAGCCTCTATCTTATTGAAGACACCTGCGACGCGCTTGGCTCCACCTGGAACGGGCAAATGGTTGGCACCTTCGGCCAAATGGCAACCCTCAGCTTCTACCCCGCCCACCACATCACCCTCGGCGAAGGGGGCGCGGTCTACACCAACAGCCGCCGCCTCGCCAAAATCGCCCGCTCCGTGCGCGATTGGGGGCGCGACTGCTGGTGCGGCTATGACAACCCCGTCAACGGCAAATGCAACCGCCGCTTTGACCGCGAAGTCCCCGGCATTCCCGGCTACTACGACCATCGCTACTACTACACCGAAATCGGCTACAACCTCAAAACCACCGACCCGCAGGCAGCAATGGGCGTAGCCCAGGTTGGCAAGCTGCCCCACTTCATCGCTACGCGCAAGCGCAACTTCCACTACCTGTACGAAGGGCTGCACCAATTCGAGCCGTTCCTGATGCTCCCCACCTGGCACCCCAAGGCCGACCCCTCCTGGTTCGCCTTCCCGCTCTACGTCAAACCCGATGCTCCCTTTATGCGCCATGAGCTGACCCGCTTTCTGGAGATGAACCACGTCGAAACGCGGCTCATTTTTGCCGGCAACATCACCAAACAGCCCGGCTACCAGCACATCCAGGCGCGAGTGGTGGGCGATTTAGCCGTCGCTGATGAAATTATGCGCGGCGCGTTCTTTATTGGGGTGTATCCTGGTTTGGATATTCCGCGTCTTAACTATATCATTGATATGTTTGCCAAGTTCTTTCAAGAGCGTGGCATTCGTCTGTAAACTGTTTTTTTTCCAACGTTTGCTTCCCAACTAATTTTTGCTGCAAGTGAGAAGCTGCCAAAACCAGGATGGGGTTCCCCCAAACCGCCTTGCCACCTGCAACTTGTAACTTGCCTTTGTTAGATTATGAAAAAATTGTCTGTCATTATTTGCTGTTATAACGAACGGGCGACCATCCGCGATGTGATTGCCAAAACCCAGGCGGTTGATTTGGGCGCAGGCTGGGCGCGGGAAATCCTGGTGGTGGACAACTGCTCCACCGATGGCACCCGCGAAATCCTGCAAACCATTGCCGACCCGGAAATCCGGGTGATTTTGCACGAGCGCAACATGGGCAAGGGGATGTCTATCCGCACGGGGATTGCCAATATGACGGGCGATTACATGATTATTCAGGATGCGGATTCGGAATATGACCCGGCGGAACACAGCAAGTTTTGCCAACTGGCGGCGGAAACAAATGCCCCGGCGATTTTTGGCTCGCGGGTGCTGGGGGGGCAGGTGAAGTATGAGTATGCTCATGCGTATGTGGGGGTGCGGGTATTAACGGCCGTTACCAACCTCCTCTTCCACGGCCACCTCACCGATGTCGCCACCGCCACCAAAATGGTTCGCAGCGATGTCGTCAAAGCCCTCAACCTCACCACCACCGACTTCAACCTCGATTTTGAGCTACCCAACAAAATTTTGCTCTCCGGCCACAACATCATCGAAATTCCCATCAACTACAGCCCCCGCACCTACGCCGAAGGCAAAAAAATCACCGCCCGCGACGGCTTCCGCGCCCTGCTCGTCATGCTGCGCGACCGGCTAGGCTTGTCGCCCGCGCTAAAAAAAACGGTTAAGAACGGGCAAGTTGTTACGCCAAATGAAACAAACGCCCGCTATGATACCTCACAGACCTCATAGGAAATTACCAAACGATACTCAATAAGGGCATAAACTGACTTTCGGTACAAGGAGATTGGAGATTGGGGATTATTCGTCGCTAATCTCCAATCTCTAATCTCCAGGGAAATGTCAGGTATGTCTTTCGCACGTCTATATGAATATTGTCATCACAGGCTCCATCGCTTACGATTATTTAATGTCTTTCCCCGGCAAGTTCACCGACATGCTGCTTGCCGACCAACTGCACAACATCAGCGTCAGCTTCCTGGTGGATTCGCTCAAGCGGCAGCGCGGCGGCACCGCCCCCAACATTGCCTACACCCTGGCTCTGCTGGGCGCTCGCCCCACCATCATGGCAACCGCCGGGCAAGATTTCACCGACTACCGCCACTGGCTGGAAAAGCACGGCGTAGACACGTCGGCTATTGTGGAAATTGAGGACGAATATTGCGCCTCCTTTTTTGTCAACACCGACGAAAATTTGAACCAGATCGCCAGCTTTTACACTGGAGCCATGTCCCACGCCAAGGAGTTGAGCTTTGCCACCCATGCCCCCGGCACCGGGCTGGCAACCGTCTCGCCCAACGACCCCGATGCCATGCGCGCCTACGCCGCCGAATGCAAGCGGCTGCAAATCCCCTACCTCTATGACCCCAGCCAGCAGATTGCGCGGCTGTCGGGCGATGATTTGCGCCAGGGGCTGGAGGGCTGCTTTTTGCTAACGGTCAATGAGTATGAGTACGGGGTGATCCGCGAAAAAACGGGGCTGACCGAGGCGGACATTCTGGCGCGGGTTGGTGGGCTGCTGGTGACGCGGGGGGCGGAAGGGTCAACGCTGATTATTAACGACGACGTGTTCCAGATTCCGGCCGTTGTCCCCGACCGCATTGTGGACCCCACGGGCGCGGGGGATGCGTACCGCGCCGGGCTGATGCGTGGGATGCAGCTTGACCTGCCCTGGGATATCGCCGGCCGGATGGGTGCCTTGGCCGCGACCTATGTGCTGGAAAATCTCGGCACGCAAAATCATTCGTTCACGCCGGCCGCGTTTGTTGCCCGTTACCGCGAGCATTTTGACGATAACGGCCGTTTGGATTGTTTACTGTCATAATTAGTCAATTAGAGATTGGAGATTGGAGATTGCAGTCTGGTGCTTCCCAATCTCCAATCTCCAATCTCCATTTACCAAAACGAAGGAGCATCAAAAACAGATGGAATTTGATATTAAAAATGTAGACCTTGCCCCCGGCGGTCGTCACCGTATTGAGTGGGCTTCGCAGGAAATGCCGGTTTTGAAGGGTGTGTTGCAGCAGTTTAAGGACGAACGGCCGTTTGCTGGGCTGCGAATCGGCGGCTGTATGCACGTCACCACCGAAACCGCCAACCTCATGGTCGCCCTCCAGTCTGGTGGGGCAGACGTGGTGCTGTGCGCCTCCAACCCACTCAGCACCCAAGACGACGTAGCCGCCTCGCTCGTCGCCCACTACGAAATCCCCGTTTACGCCATCAAGGGCGAAGACAACCAAACCTACTTCAACCACATCAACGCCATCATTGACCACAAACCCCACATCATCATGGACGATGGCTCCGATGTCACCAGCACCATCCACAAAGACCGGCGCGACGCATTGAGCAACGTCATCGGTGGCACCGAAGAAACCACCACCGGCATTGTGCGGCTGCGGGCCATGGCCAAGGACGGCGCACTGGAATTCCCCATGATGGCGGTCAACGACGCGCTGACCAAGCATATGTTTGACAACCGCTACGGCACCGGCCAATCCACCATGGACGGCGTGATCCGCGCCACCAACTACCTCATCGCCGGAAAAGTCGTCGTTGTGGGCGGCTACGGCTGGTGCAGCCGGGGCATCGCCATGCGGGCGCGGGGGCTGGGCGGCAACGTCGTCGTCACCGAAGTAGACCCGCTGAAGGCTCTGGAAGCGGTGATGGACGGCTTCCGCGTGATGCCGATGATCGAAGCGGCTCCCATTGGCGACATTTTCATCAGTGCCACTGGCGACATGCACATCATGGACAAGCACCACTTTGAAGTCATGAAAGATGGCGCACTGCTGGCAAACTCCGGCCACTTTGACGTGGAAATCAACAAACCAGCCCTGCGCGAGCTTTCGATTGATGACCCGAAGCGTGTACGGCCGTTTGTAGAACAATACACCCTCAAGGACGGGCGCAAGCTCAACTTGCTGGGCGAAGGCCGCCTCATCAACCTGGCCGCCGCCGAAGGCCACCCCGCCTCGGTGATGGACATGAGCTTTGCCGGGCAGGCATTGGCCGCCAAATATCTGGCCGACAATCGTGGGCAGTTGGAAAACAAAGTCTACACCGTACCGGCAGAGATTGACCAGGCCATCGCCAGCATCAAGCTGCACTCGATGGGTATCAGAATTGACACCCTGACGGATGCCCAGGTGAAATATCTGAACTCCTGGGAAGAAGGCACCTGATAAAGCGTCGGGAGTAGGGAGCAGGGAGTAAGTTTACACCCCACGCCCTACTCCCCACTCCCCACAATCCCCCCCATGAAGCGTCCGCTCGACTTCCACGCCGCCAACCGCACTGGCATGGTCAAATTTGCCAGGGTCTATTCCAACGTGGTTAGCCCGCCGGTGATGTTTGCCACGCTGGGGCTGGCGCTGGGGCTGCGGTCGCTACCGTTTTGGCCGGGGTTTGGCTGGGCGGCACTCTACGGCATCCTCATATCGCTGCTCCCCATCCTCTTTGTGCTGTACCTGCTGCGGACGGGGCGGATTAAGGAGCTGCATATGAGCAACACAGGGGAGCGGCATTGGCCTTATATAACGGCCGTTTTCTGCTCCCTCCTGGCCTACCTCCTCATCACCTTTTTCCACGGCCCCCCCCTGCTCCAATGCCTCACCATCTTCAACATCGTTGAACTCAGCGCCCTCGCCCTCATCAACATCTACTGGCTCATCAGCATCCACACCACCGGCGCGATGGCAACCTGGCTCATCGTCGGCCTTGTTTTTGGCTGGACGGCCAGCCTGTGGGTGCTTCCCCTTGTCATCTCCGTTTGCTGGGTACGCCTCTACCTCAAACGCCACACCCCCGCCCAGGTAACGGCCGGCCTCGCCCTTGGCGTGGTCTCCGTCCTCAGCCTCACCCTCATCGGCTGCTTCAATTAAATAAAGGTTCAATCAAAAATAACTCTTCGGTTGCAGAAGTTCAACTTCTCTCAGAAGTTGAACTTCTTTCGTAACCTGTAGGAGCGGATTGGCAATCCGCCCTACAAAACAGAGAGCTGTCATTTTATGGGCAACTGTGGTTTCAGAAGTTCAACTTCTCTCAGAAGTTGAACTTCTTTCGTAAATTTTATGGGCAACTGCCGGATAGAGGGATTGGTACGCGGTCGGTGGGGAAGGGAGTGCCATTTTCCAGGGTGGCAGGCAGACGCACCCCGTCCTGGGCGGTGTAGAAGCCAATGTAGAGGGTGTATGGCTCTGGCGGCGCGTCGGCGGGGATGGTTAGGGTGTAATCATCAACAATGTATTCGCCGGGCTGCCACTGGCTGGTGAGCAATTGCCCACCCTGGGGCCAACTATCTACCTGCACCACCATTTGTTCGGCGGGTGTCACCAGATGGTTAAAAACGGCATAAATAGCGGTAGGCTGGGTGCGGGCATACCAGGCGTAGCTTATTTGCAGCTGCTCGCCGGGGCAGGTGCGCCCCGTGACGCGATAGCCACGCAGCCCGATTTCGCTGCCAAAGTCGGCGTAAAGCGGGGTCATATTGGCCGGGAGCCGCTTGAGCGTGGGGCGCGGCTCCACGGTGACGGGGAAAAGGGAGATTTGGCTGTTGCCGTCGGGGGTTGTCCACAAACGGCCGTTTTCATCCACCAACTCCAACCGTGCCTCTGCCAAACCGGGCGGCGCGTCGGCCGGTAAAGACAGCACCAGCGGCACCGACACCAGCCGCTCGGCCGACCAGCTATGGCTGCCATAACCCGGAGCCAGCGACTCACTTTTTTGCACAAACGGTTCGGCCGCATTGCCCAGCCAGGCCAGACGCGGCTGCGGCGACAAGCTCAGGCGCATTTCCAGCGCGGGCAAATGATCCGCAGCCGATTGCCAGTGCAGCCAAAAGGGGATGGGGTAGCCAGGCTGGAAAAATTCCCCGGCCGGTTCAGCCCCAACCAGCGTCACACAGGCGGTTTGGTCGGGGGCGCACATGGTTTGGGCGGTGGTCGCTGCCGTCCACACGGGCGGGTTGATCGGTTCTGTGACCTGGATGGTTTGCAAAACGGCCGTTTCTGCCCCATCCACCGCCAGCACCACCCCCTGCGCCTCATCCACCAGCCGCAGCCGCAGCGAATATTCCCCCGGCGGGGCGCCAGATGGCACCAGCAGCCCTTCACGGTCTAAAAACGTCGTTTGGGAACCATCATTTTCCAGCACAAAATCGGCCGTTTGCCACAGCTGACGCTCCCCCTGCATCAGCGACAATTGCAGGGCAATGGGCGGCGATTGCGGCTGCAAAAAGCGCCACGACAGCCCTAGCCGCACCGCTTCCCCAGCCGCCACTGCCTCGCCCTCCACTGCTACCTGCTCCAGCCGCACTAGGTCGCCAAACACAAGCCCCATCTCGGTCGTGGGGGCATCGGCCGGAAGCGGAGGGAGGTAGAGGGCAAAATCAGGCTCTTGCCACACGGCGTGGGCGTGCTGCCGCAGCCAGCGCCACCCCACATGGTCGGGGTCAATGGTGTCCACCGCCGTCGGCAGCACCCACAGCCGCTGCACCTGGGGCAGCAGTTGGCTCAAAATTGGCTCGGCGGTGGCCGTGTCCAGCAGCGGCGGAGCGTAGGGGGGCAGCAGGGTGATGGGGGGCATGTTGCCGGGGTTATAATAATGGAAGGGGATTTCCTGCCAGGGGCCATAAAACAGCACCTGATCCCCCGGTCGCTGCTGGTCGCTCACAAGCTGCACGGCGTCGCCATAGCGGGATTTAACGGCCGTTAATACCGGCCTCAACCCCGCCATCCCCAGCAGCCACGCCACCGCCGCCACCGACAGCACCGTCAGCAAACCGCCCACCCGCCGCCAGCGCGATAGAAGATAACGTGGCAACTGGGTAAAGTGCGCCAACGTCAGGGCGATAAAAGGCAGAAGGTAATTCAGGTAGCGCGGCTGCGGTTCGCGTGGCACCAAAAAAGCGGCCACAAGCGGCACGATGAGCAGTAGCAACAGCCACAATCCTACAACCCCGTTGCGCCGCCAGGCTACCAGTATGCCAAGAGCCAGCAGCAGCACGATGAGGGGAACAAAGTAGGTAGGCGGGGTGGAAAAAGAGCTGGAAAGCAGCTTTCGCAGCAGAGCCGCCATCTCACGGAGGGAGGGCTGGCCGAGGGTTGCGCCGCGAAAGGTGGCAATGAGCATGGTTTGCAGCCCGGATGAGAGCCACAGCCAGGCCAACCCCACGAGGGCGGGCAGACTGTGGGTGCCGCTCCACAGCCAAAAGGGTCGCCAGCGGCGGCTGGCAAGCAGCAACAGTGGCTGGACGATGAGGAAGAAGAGGAAATAGTAGTGGGTGAAAAGCCCCAGACCGTTGATGAGACCGAGGGTGAAAACGGCCGTCCAGCGCGGCCAATGGTTAGCCCCCAGCCAGTCGCGCAGCAGCAGCCCGGCGGCAAGCATGGCCCACAGCGTTATCAGGCTGTACATGCGGGCATCGCGGGCATAGAAGGCCATGCCGGGGGTGGTGGCGAGAAAAACGGCCGTTACTAACCCCAACCACCGCCCCTTTTCCCCATACCGCTGCCCCACCAGCCGCCCCAGCCAGCCACCAACAGCCACAACCAACATCCCGACCAGCAGCGAAAAATAGCGCAAGGCAAATTCGCTGGTGCCTGTCAGCCCCATCCAGCCGCGAATGAGCAAATAATAGACGGGCGGGTGTTCCTGCGCCGCGCCGCGCAAATAATGCAAAATTTCGCCAAACGGCCGATAGGCGACAAAATAGGTTGCCGATTCGTCGAAGGAGAGGCTGCCCAGGTTGAGGTTCCACAGCCACGCGCCCCACACCAGCAGCAGGAGCAAAAGCCATAAAACCCGATTTTTTTGATGCTGCCAGAGGCGGAAAACGAGTGCCATATTTGGGCGAGTATAGTCACAAAGCGGCCAACGGGCAAAGGCTACCAGAAAATTTTTTTGTTTTGCGCTATACTTCCGCCATGAGCGCACACGACCCCCTTGCTAACGTAAAACGGCTACAGCAGGAGATGGCACCAACGGCCGTTAAATCCCTCTACGACAACTGGGCCAACAGCTACGATGCCGAACTGGAAGCCCTGGGCTATTTGGGGCCGCAAATGGGTGCCGAACTGCTGCACACCCATCTGCCCAATCCCAATGCCCGCATTCTCGATGCCGGCTGCGGCACCGGCCTCGTCGGACGCTGGCTGCACAAGTTGGGGTATCGGCAGCTTCACGGCGCAGATTTTTCCCAGGAAATGCTGGCCGCAGCCACCAAACGGGGGATTTACCAACAGCTTGAAACGGCCGATTTTCTCTACCCGCTCACCCTTCCCGCCCACAGCTATGATGCCGTCATCAGCATTGGCGTGTTTGGTCCCCGCGTCCCAGCCACCCTGCTCGATGAACTGGTGCGACTGACCAAGCCCGGCGGGCTGGTTTGCCTGAGTGCCCGCGTGGCCTGGTATGAGGCTCACGGCACCAAACAGCAAATTGAGCAGCTAACGACGGCCGGCCGCATCACCCCCGTCGCCATTGTGCGCAAACCATACCTCTCTGGCGACCAAGCCGAGGCACTTTACTGTCTGCTACGTGTTAATGATTAAGTTATTGGCGATTGGAGATTGGAGATTGTGATGGTTCATCAATCTCCAATCCCCAATCCCCAATCCCCCTTTGTATGTTTGAACAAGACCGAGTAGTTACCCGCCTTCAGCAGCGCGTCATGCGCGAACCCGCCATTGCCGCCTGCTTTCTCTCCGGCAGCTTTGGCAAGCGGCGCGACGATGGTTATTCTGACCTGGACGTGGCACTGCTGTTTGACAGCGACGCCAGCCGCGAGCTGGCGTGGCCGCGTCGGCGGGAATTTATCCAATCCGTGCTGCCCTATGTCCCGGCCAAATCGTTTGATGCGGTGCATGTACGGCCGTTTTTCCACATCGCCCTCTACAGCAACGGTGCCAAAGTGGATTACCGCTACGAAAGCCAGGAATCGCTGCTGCCCAACCCGTGGGATGCCGATATTCGCATTATCAAGGACAAAAACGGCTGGGTGGAGCAATTTCAGGCCGATTCCCAAATGCTGGCAATCCCCCAGCCGCGCATCAGTGCTGAGGAGTTAGCGGCACTGGATGAGCGCTTTTGGGTGATGTTTTGGGACACGCTGCGGCTGCTGGCGCGGGGCGACAGCAACAAACCGTTTACCATCTATTTGGAGATGCTTCACTTTACGCTACCGCCGCTGCTCTTTAATTTGCCGCCGGAAGACTCAACTCGCCAGGCTCTGCTGGAAGCCCATTACGGACAGCCCCGCCCGACCCGGCAGCATATGAAACGGCTGCTGGAGGCGTACATGGCGGCACGGACAGCGATTGTACGCCGCCAACATTTGCACTTTTTGCCGGATGAGGGGTTTGAAACGGCCGTTAAGCGGCTGGTGGATCGCCTGGTTTGAAAATTCAGAATGGCACCGTGGATGACGCGGATTAGAGCGAGTTTTTACGGATCAGCGCAAAAACAATCCGTGTCAACCCGTCTAAATCTGGTTTAAGTACTGTTTTCTTCAGGCAGCAGCCCCGCCAGCCGCATAATTTTGAGGGCGTTGGTGGTGGGCGAGGGGCCAGGGCGCAGGGTGTAGTCAAACACCATCTGTCCTGCCACCACCTCATCCCGAAAGTGCAAATTGGCAATATCGGGCATTTCGTCGGCCAACTGCACCAGCTCCAAATCGTGGGTGGCAATTAGCCCCACCCCGTTTTGTCCCGCTATTGCCTGAATGTAAGCGCGGCTGCCAATAAGCCGTTCGCGGTTGTTGGTACCGCGAAAAATCTCGTCAATGAGAAAGAAAAGCGGCAGCGCATTTGGCGTTTGCAGCGCGTCCAGCAGCGCCCGCAGCCGCCGCACCTCAGCATAAAAATAGGAAAAACCGTCTACCACCGAATCGGTGACGCGGATGGCGGCAAACGGCCGAAAAAGTGCGGTGGTGAAAGAAACAGCCAGCACCGGCCCACCAGCATAGGCCAGGCACAAATTCACCCCCAGCGTGCGCAAAAACGAGCTTTTGCCCGACATGTTGGAGCCGGTGAGAATAAACAGTTGCCCCACCTTCTCTACACGAAAATCGTTGCCCACGCGCCCGGCATCGGGCAGCAGCGGGTGGGCAAGCTGCGTTGCCGCGAAGCAGCCGCCAAAGGTGGGGTAGGTTGTGGCGGGGTTGAGATAGCCAAAGTTTGCCAGCGACCCCAGTGCTTCCAGCTCATACCAGCGATCCAGCCAGTCGGGCAGCAGCCCGGCCAGCGTTTGCCGCGCCTGATCCAGCCGCCAGGCAAAATAGAGATCCCAGGGAGTGAAAAAGTTGAGCAGCAGCCACAGTACGGGGTTGTTTTGGACACCGGCAGCAGCGGCAATACGGCTGACGCGGCGCAAAAGCTGCGACGGCCGTTTTTCACTTGTCTGAAAAGGGGCAACCAGCTCAGCCAGTGGGCCGGGGTGGTGAAAGGTTTCGAGGAGGTGGAAAACGGCCGTTAATTGCCGCAGCCTCGTCTCCACAAACCATGCCTCCTTAAACAGCAACTGCGAACGGCGGGAGGCCAGCATAAAAATGGCCGCATAGAGCAGACCAGGAAGCACCCACCACGCCGCCCAGCCGGCCAGCACATTGCCCAGCAGCAGCCCCAAATTGAGCAGCCCCAGCCCGGCCAGAAAAAGCAAAAGCGGGCGCGTGTGCGACGGCACGGAGGGCTGCTGCAGCCAGTCGAGCAGCGGCTGCGCCGCCCAGCCGCTGCTTTTGCCTTCCAGCAGCAGGGCGTTGAGGGCGAGCTTGTCGCGGAAGAGGGGTTTGGCCTGTAGTTCGCGCACCTGGGCTTGCCGCCGCTGCGTGGTAGCAAGGTCTGGCGCGGGTTCGAGCAGCCAATCGGCCAACCGCTGGCTGCCTTCGTGGGAAACGGCCGTTTGCAGCAAATGATGCAGCGAACGCGCCCCCAGCAGGTCAAAATCGCGGGCAAAGGGATGGTCGGCGGGGGGATCGCCCACTGTGGGCAGCGGCAGTGCTGCCCAATCAAGCCGCATTCGCGCCACCTGCCACTGCTTGATCTGGAGCCACGTTTCGTGCCGCCGCAGGCTGTGTTCCAGCCGCCGATGGACGGCTACGGCCACAGCAAAGGGGACAAAAAAGAGGAGGAAGGTGGCTGCCCACACGGCTGCGCCAAGGGTGAGAAAGACCACGCCACTGCCTGCGCCGCCGAGAAAGAAGAGGATGAGACGAACGGCCGTTAACCGTTCACTTTGCCGCCGCATCCCCACCAACCGACCCTCCACCCGCGCCATTTGCCGCAATAATCCCTGTAATCGTTTCTGCTTTGCATCCATCCCCCCATTCTAGCCCAAAACCGGTATAATTGGGGAAAAGATATCCAGAGATTAAGAGACTGGGAGATTGAGTTTCTTAATCTCTCAGTCTCCTAGTCTCCCAATCTCTTCCTAGTCAAGGAGTTGCTGTATGACCAACTTTATGGAAACCGACGAGCCAATTAGCTGGTTCACCCTGCCCAACGACGAACAGCTCGACCCCAGCTTTCGCAAGCTGTTTACCAAAGCGTATGAATATCTGGGCTTTGTGCCTAATGTCTTTCGTGGCTACATGATTCGCCCCACCCACTTTAGCCACTGGTTCAACCATTTCCGCGAGCTAACGCAGGGGGAATCGGAGCTAACGCTGGCGGAGCGGGAGATGATTAGCGTGGTGGTGTCGGCGGAAAATGGCTGCTTGTACTGTCTGGTCAGCCACGGAGCCGACCTGCGCCGCCATTTGGAGAACCCGGTGCTGGGCGACCGCATTACCTTTGATTATCAGCGGGCTGGTCTGGATGAGCGCACCACGGCCATGCTGGATTATGCGGTTAAAATCACCAATTCGCCCCGCGATTGCAGCCCGGCCGATATTGAGCACCTCAAAAGCCTGGGCTTTTCGGAGCAGGCTGTTTTTGACATTGCCGAGATTGCAGCCATGTACAACTTCACCAACCGCCTGGCTTCGGCCACCGGGATGCTGCCCAACCCGGAATATCACGCGATGGGGCGGTAATTCACGCAGGACAAGTTTGTGGCGGATTAACAAATTAATCGGGCAAATGTCATTCCGAGCGGAGTCTTCGAAGCGAGGAATCTTTCTCCTTACGGAAGCAGAAAGATTCCTCGGAGGACCTCGGAATGACATGGAAAGGCTTGTTGTTCTTTTACCTGTTTATTTTGTAAACACCCAACAAACTTGCCCTGCATTCTTTGCGATGCCTGTAAATAAGCTAAAAACGATGTGGCAACTGGTGGAGGAGCTGCTGCTGGTGGAAAAACAGCGGATTGCCAATGAAATCGCCTTTTACCCACCGCCAATCCCTGCCTGTGATGCCCAGTTTAACTATTTGCTGGAGCAGCGGGCAGAGATTGCCGAGGCACTGTGGCAGTGGCGGCAGTTGGCAGCGGCGGCGGCGGTGGAAGAGGTGGAGGGTTTTTTAACGGCCGTTTCCTGCATCTCCCCCCACACCCGCACCGCCCTGTTGGCATCCCTAAACTAACCGGCATTGGCTCAACGTGAGCCGATGCCCCAACAACCATGATTACTTTTGCAACAAACAAACTCATTCAACAGCGAGCCGATTCGGGCAAGCTGTATCTGGAATTTTTGCGCGTCCCCTCCATGAGCATGGGGCTTTACACGCTGGAGGCCGGAGCCACTGACCCGCAGCAGCCGCACAACGAAGACGAAGTGTACTACATCGTCAGCGGGCGCGGGCAAATTTATGTAGCCGGGGAAAACCAGCCGGTGCAGGCTGGCAGCATTGTGTTTGTGGCTGCCCACGATGCGCACTATTTCCACAGCATTGAGGAAACGCTCAATATCCTCGTTTTCTTCGCTCCGGCAGAAACATAAACGACATGCTCAACTTTGTGGGATTGTAATCCGTTTATTAACACTCTCTTTTTATTCTTAGTACCACAGTACCATTACCAAAGTACCAATTTATACAAGAGGAACGGAAAATCCCATGAAGTCTTTATCTTTTTTTCAAACACCCTCCAAACTCTTTATAGCCTTGATAGGGCTGCTGGCTGCGCTGTGGGGCGTGGCACCAACGATCACGTTTGCGGCTAACTGCTCTGTGCCAAGTGCCGGGTATGCGACGGTACAAACGGCCGTTAACGACCCCAAGTGCAGCGAAATCAGCCTGGCCGCCGCCACCTTCAGCGAAAACATCACCCTGCATCGCAACGTCATCATCAACGGCGTCGCGCCCGAAGCCAGCATCATTGATGGCTATTTCCTGGGGTCGGTGGTTGTGGTGCAGCCCGGCGTTTATGCCGAATTCAACAACGTGACCTTGCAGCACGGCACAGGCGCGGCAGGGGCAGGCATTTACAACGATGGCGGCACGCTCAAGCTGCAGCATGTGGCCCTGCACAACAACACCAATGGCCCTATTGCCACCCAGCAGGGGGGGGGCATCTACAACAATGGCGGCAACGTGGAAGCGATCAATGTTGACTTTCTCAACAACAACGCCACGGACGGTGCCGCTATTTTTAACAACAGCGGCACCGTCACGGTGACACAAAGCCAGTTTAGCCATTATCAGGGCGTTTACCGTGGCGGCGGCATCTTTAACAACATGGGGCAACTAACCATTAGCGACAGCCGCTTTACGGGGATGAACGCCGTCATTGGCATGGCGATTTTTAACAACGGCGGCACCGTTAGAAGCAGTGCCAACGTCTACCAAAACAACCGAGGTGCCGTTGGCGCCATCAACAACGCCGAGCAAGGGGTGGTGGTGTCGGAAAACGACCAGTTCCTCAACAACAATTCCTATGCCGCCGGAACCGGCATTGACAACACCAGTGGCACCATTCGGATTTCCGACTGTTTGTTTAGCCACAATTCGGCCTACGGCGCGGGCGGTGCGATTCGCAACCTGAGCGGCCAAATTATTGTGACCAACTGCACCTTCGATGGCAACAGCACCGGTGCTGGCAACGGCGGGGCGATTGATAACCACGACATTGCCAAGATCAAGGCTTCGACATTTACCAACAACTATGCCGGGGCGTTTGGCGGCGGCGTGAACAATGAAGGGGCGATGAGCTTGATTAACACAAACTTTGTGGGAAATACGGCCGTTCAGGGTGGCAACGACGTTTGGAACGCCGGGAACTGTCACGGCTGCCCCTAACGTTTTTGCTGGCTGGGAGAGTAACAGGTAACAAGTGGCAAGTGGCAAGTCGTGATTAGACGACTTGCCACTTGCCGCCTGTTATTTGCTTATAAAAAAATTTTGACCGATGACACAAATTGAAATTTGCTTGACGGATCTGGCTTCGGCAGTGGCGGCGGCGGCGGGCGGGGCAGCGCGGGTGGAACTGTGCGACAATTTGGCCGAGGGGGGAACCACGCCGAGCCTGGGAATGATAACGGCCGTTTCCCACACCCTCACCATCCCCACCCACGTCATTATCCGGCCACGCGGCGGTGACTTTTGCTACAGTGCCGTCGAGCGCGACATTATGAGCCACGACATTGTGGCCGCCAAAACGGCTGGGGCTGCCGGGGTGGTGCTGGGGCTGCTGCTGCCCAATGGCGACATTGACGCGGCGGAAACAGAGCGGCTCATCGCTTTAGCACGGCCGATGAAGGTAACATTTCACCGGGCGTTTGATATGTGCCGCGACCCGCTGGCGGCGTTTGACACGTTGCAAGCGTTGGGGGTGGATTTTTTGCTAACGTCGGGGCAGGCACAAACGGCCGTTTCCGGGGCAACGTTGATTCGGGAACTGGTGGTGAGGGGGAAAAACGGCCGTTTGCGTGTCATGGCCGGGGGCGGTGTCAACGCCAGCAACGCCGCCCAGCTTGTCGGCGCCACCGGTGTCGCCGACCTCCACGCTGGCTCGGCCGTCACCGACTGGGTAGAAAGCCAAATGGCGTACCGCAACCCACAGGTAGCCATGGGCAACAGCAGCCAATCCGAGTACGCCCGGCGGCAAGTAACCGCCAAGCGCGTGGCGGCACTGGTGGCGGCGGCGCAAAAGTTATAGGACGCGGACAAACGCGGACAAACGCGGATTCTCGTCTGTGTTTGTCCACATTTGTCCGCGTCCCATCTTCCTATGAAACCATTAGACCGTTTTCTCAATGAGGCCGTAGGGCGGGTGTTCCCAACGGCCGTTTTGCACATCAACCACGCCGGGCAAACCGTGTACACGCGAGCCGTTGGCTGGGTTGACCCTGAGACGCGGCAGCAGCCAGCCACGCTCGATACGCTGTTTGACTTGGCGTCCGTGACCAAGCTGTTTACCACCACCGCCTTTTTGCGGCTGGTGGCGGCGGGCAAGGTGGGGCTGGATGACCCGGTGTGCGGGGTGCTGCCGGAGTTTGTGGATAAACGGCCGTTTCTCCCCTACGAAGACCCGCTCAACCCCGGCCACTTCGTCACCGTCGCCCCCGACGAGGGCGTGGTGGATGCCAGCCGCACAACCTTTCGCCAACTGCTGACCCACAGCAGCGGCCTGCCAGCGTGGCGACCGCTTTACCAGCAGGCGAGGGAGGAAATACGGCCGTTTGTCCTCCACACCTTCTTCTCCTACCCGCCCAACACGCGGGTCGTCTACAGCGATTTGGGGCTGATTATGCTCGGCTGGGCAATTGAGGCATTGACGGAGCAGCCGCTGGCGCAGGCGATTGCCACTCTGGTTTTGCAGCCGCTTGCCATTAACAACGTGCGGTTCAACCCGCCCGACCCCGGCGGCTGCGCCCCCACCGAATTTTGCCGCTGGCGCAACCGCCGAATGCAGGGGGAAGTGCATGATGAAAATGCGTGGCAGCTTGGCGGGGTGGCGGGACATGCGGGACTGTTTGGCACGGCGGTGGGGGTGGTGGCACTGGGGCAGGCGTGGCTGGATGTAGTGCAGGGGCGGTCGGATTTTTTGCCGAGGGGATTGGCAGAAACGGCCGTTTCTCTCCAGACCCAGGACGGCGACACCCGGCGCGGTCTCGGCTGGGCGCTCTGGTCTCCCTATCCCCTTTCCCCCAGCCACCCGCTTGGCCCCCGCACATTTGGTCACACCGGCTTCACCGGCACCTCCCTCTTCATGGACCCCGACCGCGATCTGGTCATCGCTTGCCTCACCAACGAAGTCTACGCCGGGCGCGAAGATCGGGGAATCGCCCCCTTTCGGGTTGCCTGCCACCAAAAAATCGTCCACAATCTTTAAGGATATCTCACGCAAAGACGCAAAGGCGCGAAGATACGTTCTTTGCGCCTTTGCGTGATACAAGGAAACGTATGATTGTTGTTGGTCTTATGTCAGGCACGTCGGCGGACGGGACAGATGTTGCCATTGTAGATATTGAAGGAAGCCCTCCGGCACTGCATTGGCGGCTGCTTCATTTTGCCAGCGTGCCACACCCGGCGGCATTGCAAACGGCCGTTCTTCGCGCCATGCGCCCCGAAACCGGCACCGTAGACAAACTTTGCACCCTCAACGTCGCCCTGGGGGAGCAATTTGCCCAGGCTGCGCTGGCGGCCATTGCCGAGGCAGGGCTGGATTTGGCCGACGTGGGGCTGATTGGCAGCCACGGCCAAACGGTGTGGCATGACCCCGACGGAACCATACCCGCCACCCTGCAGCTGGGAGAGGCGGCGGTGGTTGCCGAACGGACGGGGGTGGCGGTGGTGAGCAACTTTCGCCCCCGCGACATTGCCGCCGGGGGACAGGGGGCGCCGCTGGTGGGGTATGTGGATGCGCTGCTGCTGGCGCACCCGACCAAGGTGCGGGCGGCGCAAAACATTGGCGGCATTGCCAACGTCACCTTTTTGCCGCCCCACAGCCGCCCCGACCTGCAGCCGTTTGCCTTTGACACGGGGCCGGGCAATGCGCTGCTGAATGAAACGGCCGTTTATCTGACAAACGGCCGTTGGCAATATGACCACGACGGCCAGCTTGCCGCCGCCGGGCAGGTGCATTCCGGCCTGCTTGAGTGGCTGCGGCAAAACCCGTACTACCAGCGCCATCCCCCCAAAACCACCGGCCGCGAACTGTTTAGCCGCGCCTATGCCCAACACATTTGGGCGTTGGCCGCCGCCAAACAAATAAGCGATAATGATCTGATGGCTACCCTCACCGCCCTCACCGCCCACACCATTGCCAATGCCTACCGCCACTTCCTGCCGCTGCCGCCCGATGAGATGGTTATCAGCGGCGGCGGGGCGCGGAACCCGGTGCTGATGCGGCGGCTGGCCGAGGCATTGCCCAACGTCGCCATCATTCCCGCTGCCGACCTGGGTTTGCCGGGGGAAGCAAAGGAGGCGATTGCCTTTGCCATGCTGGCCTATGAAACATGGAACGGCCGTTGCAGCAACCTGCCCAGCGCAACGGGCGCGAGGAGAGCGGTGATTTTGGGGCAAATTACGCCCGTGTAAACGGAGATTGGGGATTGGAGATTGGAGATTGATGAAGGTTCGCAATCTCTAATCTCCAATCTCCAATCTCTTTAAAGGATTTTATGACCCAACAAGCAAAAACTTTCACGACCCAAATTAGCACGACGACTCGGCTTAACTACCTGCTGCATCTGCCACCAAGGGTAGAGGAGGGGGAGAAACGGCCGTTTATCCTCTTTCTCCACGGTGCCGGGGAACGGGGTGACGACCTCGACCTGATTCGCCTTCACGGCCTGCCAAAAGTCATTGACGGCGACCCCGCTTTCCCCTTTATCGTCGCCTCCCCCCAATGCCCCGCCCTCACCACCTGGCCCGTGCTGGTGGACGCACTCAAGGCGTTGGTGGATGAGCTGGTTGCCACCTACCCCATAGACTCCAGCCGCCTCTACCTCACCGGGTTGAGCATGGGCGGCTATGGCAGTTGGAATCTGGCTACCACTTACCCTGATTTGTTCGCCGCCGTGGCTCCCATTTGCGGCGGGGGCGGCTGGTTTTTTGGCTTTCCACAGCGGGTGGTGGCGTTGAAGGAGACCCCCGTGTGGGCGTTCCACGGAGCGCAGGATGAGATTGTGCCGCTGTCGGAAACGGCCGTTCTCATTGACACCCTCCACCAGGCCCACGGCACCGCCCCCATCCGCTTCACCATCTACCCCAATCTCAACCATGACTCCTGGACCATCACCTATGACGATCCCGAACTCTACAGTTGGTTCCTGCGCCAGAAGAAACAGTAATCGGTAATCGGTAATCGGTAGACTGTTTACTGATTACCGTTTACTGATTACTGTTCACTAACCCCCGCCCATGCCTCTCAAAAAACTGCTTGCCGATATACGCAACAACGCCCTCATTCTCCCCCTCTATTTACCCGCCCTGTTAACCGCATTCGTCGAAGGAATTAGCAACCCCACCTTGCCGCTCTATGCGCGGGAGTTGGGGGCGGCGTATGCGGCTGTAGGGCTGATTTTGGCCGGACGGCCGTTAGGGATGCTGCTGGCGGCCCTGCCCGGCGGCATGATTTTACGCGCTGTGGGGCAAAAACGGAGCATGATTGGCGGTCTTACAGCCACCGTTTTTGCCTACTTTGCCATGTTCACCGCCAACACCGTCTTCACCGCTCTGCTCTATCAACTGATAGCGGGGGTTGGTATTGCCATTTACGGCATTGCCCGCCACGCCTATATCGCCACCCACATTTCCGTTGGCACGCGGGGGCGGGCGGTGGCACTGTTTGGCGGCATCAACCGCACGGGCATTTTTATTGGGCCAACGGTGGGCGGGCTGGTGGCCGCTGCCTATGGCTTGCACATGCCGTTTGCCCTGATGGGGCTGGTTTGTATCGCCGCCTTGTTAGCCGTCTGGCTATGGGTGCCGGCCGACACGCCGGAAAAACGCCCCAGTGACGAACGATTTAGCGACTATGTGGGGCAATTGTTTGGCACAATGGTTGACCACAAGGCGATTTTGACCAGCGCGGGGCTGGGACAGCTAATGGCGCAAGGGGTTCGCGCCACCCGCCGCGCCATCATCCCGCTCTACGCCGCCGAGGTGCTGGGGCTGGATGTGGCTGCCGTCGGGCTGCTCGACAGCATCAGTTCGGCCATTGATATGTCTATGTTCTACCCGGCGGGGATGATTATGGATCGACTGGGACGCAAGTTTGCCGTGGTGCCGAGCTTCTTTTTCCAGGGGCTGGGGGTGGCACTGATTCCGCTGACGACGGGATTCTGGTCATTAACGGCCGTTGCGTCCCTCATCGGTCTTGCCAACGGCCTCAGCTCCGGCACCATGCTCACCATTGGCGCAGATTTGGCTCCCAAAGAAGGGCGCAGTGAGTTTTTGGCAATCTGGCGGCTGATTGGCGACATGGGAGGGACGGTGGGGCCGCTGTTTGTGGGGATTGTGGCCGGGTGGTTTGCCCTGCCGGTGGCCGCTGTCGTCATGTCGTCCACCGGCTTTTTGGCGGCCGGCATTTTTGGCCGCTTTGTGCCGGAAACGCTACAGCGGGAAGGAAAAACGGCCGTTTTGCTTCCCACCTTTTTGACGCGGCCAAGAAAGAATATGGAGCGGGAATAACGGCCGTTTGTATCCACTGCTGAACCGCAAATATAGACCTTCAGATCATCTTTTAGGCTGAAGAACGAGGTTTGGAATCCTCGGCTACATGCCAAGCCCAAATCTTTCTCTGAAGGTCTATAGTCCGTAGCTAGTGGCTAGTCAACAACCTCTTTTCCGGCAAACCATCAGCCACCATGATGACCAAGGCTCTTGTTTTTAAGGCAAGACTGTCACTGATCCAGCTCAAAAAGCCGTCAGTTATCCTCACGCCACGCCACGTTTAGCCTGCCCACGGCAGCTTTCCACCACAGCTTCTATACAACAATATAGGCACAAAGTCCTGGTACAATCGGGGCATATACCAAGCAACAGCGCGTCTTTTTCCCGCAAATTTCACCCAGTTTGGTTAATGTTTAGTACAAAAGTCATATTGATATTCTATGAAACTCTTGCAATCAGCCGCAGTTTGGTTAATATAGAACGTAAGATACCTGAAGTAAACTACCAACAGTATAGACGAGAGGAATCCGCCATTTGTGCGGAAACGTATTATTAATTCTGGGCATCTAACAAAACGAAGTATTGGCAAAGGGATAAGTTTGTGAGACGTTTCCGTTATTATCTATTTCTATTCTTGCTTACGCTCACGCTGTTTTTCAACATCGAGCGCATCGATCTGTTAGGCCAGCAGAATGTCCTGGATATTCAATCCTTTGTCTACACCTTCACCATCCTGGCCGTCTTTTCCGTTATTTTTGTACCAACCTTTTGGCAAGCTCCCCCCATTGCCCCCATTACGCTTTGGCTTGTACTTTACTTTGTCACCAAAATTGCCTTCCTGCAGCTGTTTGCTGACCAAAACCCACTATGGGGAGGGGCCTATTCCTCTGTCACGCTAGCCGAAGTAAGCTTTCTCACTAGTCTGCTCTTTTACGCCCATCGGCTGGTCAACAATGCGGCTGAATTAGAGATTGGCGTCAAGAGCTTGCTGTTCAAGGATGAGATTAAGCTGGTTGATGAGGCACGCGAGGCAATTAATTCAGAGGTGATGCGAAGCCGCCACTACCACCGCCCAATGAGCGTCATTGTCGCTGAACCGGAAGCCGGGTCACTGAAGACATCGTTTAACCAGGCGGTACAAGATATTCAGCAAGCACTCTCATTGCGATATACCAGGAACAAACTGGCGAAAACAATGCGGCAGCAGTTGCGGTTGATGGATATGGTGCTGGAGGAGAAAAACGGCCGTTTTGTCATCCTCTGCCCTGAAGTAGACGCCAACGAGTCAGAACTGCTTATCAAACGCATACAAACGGCCGTTTCCCAGGAGCTACAAATCAATCTCCACTGCGGCAACGCCTCCTTCCCCGAAGAATCGCCCACCTTCGATGGCCTCCTTACCCAAGCCACGGAAAAAATCCGCCACCACCAGGCCAGTAATGGGCAAGAAACTTATCAAACTGTTCAGCATGTTTATCGCTCACAAAACACCCAAATGCACCAAGGGTCATAACGATTTATGCAAGAATTATTCCGTCCTCCAAGTCTGGTTGAGGTTGAGTTAAAGCGTGCCGACGAGAAAGCTGAAGATCCGTTTATCTCTGAGAAAGCATGGTGGCACAAATACGAGTCTGGCAGCCAACTTATCAGCGGGCAAGCCTATCGTCTCTTAAAGCGCGTGCTTGATTTACTTATCACGCTGCTCATCCTACCTGTTTTTCTGCTTATCTTTATCGCCATTGCTATCGCCATCAAGCTAGACACACCTGGGCCTATTATTTTCCGGCAGCTTCGCACCGGCAAAGACGGCCGTCGCTTCCACATGTACAAATTCCGCACCATGGTTGCCGACGCTGAAGCCCAGAAAAAAGAGCTGGCCGACCTGAACGACCAGGGTGAGCTGGATGGCCCCCTCAAGCTGGGGCTAAACGACCCACGCATTACCAGCATCGGCCGTTTTCTCCGCAAAACCAGCCTCGATGAACTGCCGCAGATGCTCAACATCATCAAAGGCGACATGAGCTGGGTGGGGCCACGCCCTACCTCTTGGGGGCTAACCTCCTATGAACTGTGGCACACCGAACGGCTAGACACCCTCCCCGGCATTACTGGCCTGTGGCAGCTTTGCGGCCGGGGCGATACGGAATTTGAACATTGGGTTCGCTGGGATATTGCCTATGTCCGGCGGCAAAGCCTTGCCTTTGATTTTGAAATCTTGCTGCGAACATTTTTCCACGTCGTCAAGCAAAGAGGGGCGCATTGATGAAAATTGCGTACATGATGTCGCGGTTTCCCCATTTACCCGAAACATTTATCTTGCGGGAAATGAGTGAAATGGAACGACAGGGGTGGGAGATTGCGCTTTACCCCTTGATTGCCCAAAAACAGGCCATCGTCCATGCGGACGCAGAACGGTGGATACCAAAGGCACGGTATTTGCCGTTTTTTTCGTGGGGAGTTGTGGCGGCAAACGGCCGTTCTCTCCTCCAATCCCCCCTCCGCTACCTCCGGCTATGGGGTCGCGTAGTGCGGGAAAACATCGGCAGCCCCAACTTCCTCATTCGCGCCATCGCCCTGCTGCCTAAAGCCGTCTACGCCGCCCGGCAAATGGAGCGCGACGGCATTGACCACATCCACGCCCACTACGCCACCCACCCCGCCCTCGTCGCCTGGATCATCCACCAGCTAACCGGCATTAGCTACAGCATCACCGTCCACGCCCACGACATCTTCGTCCGCACCGACATGCTGGACAGCAAACTGCGCGACGCCGCCTTCATCGCCGCCATCTCCGAATACAACCGCAACCACATTGCCAAACTCGTCGGCAGTTGGGTTCGCGCCAAAACCCACATCGTCCACTGCGGCATCATCCCCGCCCATTACCAAACCCAGGCCCTCCCCCGCCAAGCCGATGAGCCTCTGGAAATTATTGCTATTGGCAGCCTTCAGCCCTACAAAGGGCATCAATATCTCATTGAAGCGTGCGCCCAGCTTCGCGCCCAAAACATTCCCTTCCGCTGCCGCATCATTGGCGGCGGCGAAGAAATGGCCGACCTCCAGTGCCGTATCCGCGATGCTGGCCTGGAAGAACAGGTATTCCTGCTGGGAGCCAAAACACAGGACGAAGTAGCGGCTCTGCTGCCCACGGCTCACTGCTATGTCCAGCCCAGCATTGTCACCCCGGCGGGCAAGATGGAAGGTATTCCCGTGGCGCTGATGGAAGCGTTGGCCTGCGGCTTGCCGGTCATTGCCACCAATCTTTCTGGCGTGCCGGAGCTGGTGCGGCCGGATGAAACGGGATACCTGGTGCCGCCGGCCGACCCCACCGCTTTGGCTGGGGCATTAACGGCCGTTTACCACCACCCCCACCACGCCCAAACGCTCGCTGCCGCCGGTCGCCAGCTTGTTCTTGACCAATTCGAGCTATCGGCCAACGTCCGCCAGCTTGCCCACCTCTTCCAACAAACCCACACCTCAGACCCAGCCAGCACCACCGCCACCAACCTGCGTCTGACCACCACCGCCTAAGAGGCCACCATGCTTGCAACACTCTTTTGGGGCTTTATCGCCCTCATCGCCTACACTTACGCCGGATATCCCCTGCTTATCGCTGCCCTGGCGCGGCTGCGCCCCCAGCCCAGCTTTGCGCCCGCCCCCCTGCCCAAAGTCACCCTGCTCATCTCCGCCTACAACGAAGAAGCCGTCATCGCCAAAAAGCTGGAAAACAGCCTCGCGCTCGATTACCCCCGCGACCTGCTGCAAATTTTGGTCACGGCCGACGGCTCCAACGACCGCACCGTGGAGATTGTCGAGGGTTATGCTGACTGTGGCATTGAGCTAACCTATGACCCGCCCCGGCGCGGCAAAATGGCCGCCATCAACCGCGCCATGCCCCTGGTGCGCGGCGAGATCCTCGTCTTCACCGATGCCAACAACGCCTACAGCCCCAATTCCATCCGCGAACTGGTCGCTCCCTTCACCAACCCCACCGTCGCCGCCGTTAGCGGCTACAAATCCATCGTTTCCGGCGACGGCTCGCTGGGGGAATCCGAGGGGCTATATTGGAAATACGAATCATTTATCAAGGAGCAGGAGGCGCGGCTGGGGTGCTGTACCGGGGTATGTGGCGAAATGCTTGCTATCCGGCGCAATTTGTATGAACGGCCGCCCGACTGGATTATCAACGACGATTTTTACATGGCGATGCGGCTGGTGAAGCGGGGCTATAACGTGGCCTATGCCAAACAGGCCAAATCTTCGGAGCGAATTTCGCTGTCGGCCAGGGATGAAATGTCACGGCGAGCGCGGATTGTTAGCGGCCGTTTTCAGGCGATGACGATTTCGCAGCGGTTGCTGCCGTGGAAACGGCCGTTAATCGTCTGGCAAATCATCTCCCACAAATTCTTCCGCCCCCTCGTCCCCCTCGCCATGATTGGTGCCTTGACGACCAGCCTGTTGGGAGCCTGGCGACCGCGTTGGGTTTCGCCAACCTGGGTGCGCCACTTTAAACGGCCGTTTGCCCTTGCCCTCCTCCTCCTCCAGCTTGGCTTCTACAGCCTCGCCTGGGTCGGCCAGGCCATCCAAAAGCCACGCGGCCTGCTGGGGCGGCTCCTCTACCTCTCCACCTTCATGGTCAACAGCAACACCGCCGCCCTCATCGGCCTCTACCGCTTCCTCACCGGTCAGCAAACCACCCTTTGGAAGCGCGTCCAACGGCGGGCGGATAGTTTTGATATGGAAGACAGTAAACGGTAATCAGTTATCAGTTATCAGTAGCAAGGTCACTGATTACCGATTACCGATTACTGATTACTGATTACCGATTACCGATTACCAAACACGAGTGCTAAAAAAGAAACTCCTCACCCTTCTGCACCAAAGCAACACCATGCCGCTGGCACGCTCCTTCTGGGGACGACGCAGCCTGACGGTGTTGGCCTATCACCGCATTACCGACCCGCACCAGCCTGGGTTTGACACCTTTGCCCCCAACGTCAGTGCCACCCCCGCCGACTTTGCGGCGCAAATGGATTATGTGGCGCACCATTTTAACGTGGTGGGTATGGAAGCGGTGGTGGATTGGGTGCAAAACGGCCGTTTTCTTCCCCCAAACCCCCTCCTCATCACCTTTGATGACGGCTACCGCGACAACCTGACCGAGGCGTTCCCCGTTTTGCAGCAGCGGCAGCTTCCCGCCACCATTTTTCTGGCTACCCACCACATTGGCACCACCAACCCCTTCTTCTGGGATCTGGTAGCCTACTGCTTCCACCACACCAGCCAAACCAGCGCCACACTGCCCCTGCTGGGCGAGCAAAGCTGGGCCGATGCCACCAGCCGCAACGCCGTCATGCTCACCCTGCTGCGCCAGCTCAAGCGGCTGCCCGACCAGGACAAATGGACGGCCGTTCGCCAAATCCCCGCCGCCCTCGGTGTTACCATTCCCCCCAACGCCTTCGCCGGGCTGCACCTCACCTGGGACGACGTGCGCCAGCTACAGGCCAGCGGCATCAGCATGGGTGCCCACACCCACACCCACCCCATCCTCACAAGCTGCACCGATGAGCAGGCGCAGCACGAAATCAAATTGTCCAAACAAATAATTGAGGAAAAAACCGGCCAGCCCGTTCTCAGCTTCGCCTACCCCAACGGACAGCCGTATGACTACACCCCCGAACACGCTGCTTTTGTGGCGGCGGCCGGCATTCCCACGGCGTTTACCTTACGGCCGGCACCCAGCCGCCCCGCCGAACTGCGCCGTGACCCCCACACCATTCGCCGTATCCTCATAGACAGCCGCGACACCCTCCCCCGCTTCGCCGCCAAGGTCATGGGGCTAACGCGCCTGGCTGGTTTGCCGCGCTAAACAAAGTCGGCCGGCACTTGTTTGTACGGCCAAGGCGCCAGCGAGTAAATCCGCGCCCCGCCATCACCCACTAGTCGCTGAAACGCAACACTGGTTTCCCAACTGAGAGGCACGTACAACATGAGTTTTAAAGTGCCATATTTTGTAATCGAGGAAATAGTGCTGGTTGTGAAGTGTACTGAGCCTACAGGGGTTCCTTGCATTTGAATCGGAACCGTGTCTATAAAATGGTCTTCTTCCACCAAATGTAGCCGTCGCCAGGTGATCTGAAAGATATTAGAGCGCATCAGGTTCATCAACAAATAGCGGAAATAAGGCTCTGCCCGATAGCGCAAGCTGTTGATGCGAAAGTTCATCATATTGCGATAGGCAAATTGCTGTGGATTCGGCCCCACCGCACGCCGCAGTGGCTCAAACTCCGGGGCAAAATAATGGTATGTTGAATTAAACATGAGCGGGTTGGTGACGGTAGCGGCATTGGCAAACATCTTTTGTACGCCGCCTATGACTGCTGCAGCGTGGTTAATGGCAACAATATCTGAATAAACATCAAAAATGGCTGCGGGAAGCTGCGAATTTTTCATGATACTCAGCAACGTGTGTAACCCCGTAGTAGGAGCAGTCTGATCGTGGGAAATCTCAATTGGGTCAACCCCGGAAGCAGCAGCAAAGAATTCATACCGTTCGCCGGTTGTCAAATGTAAAGCTGTTGCCAAGTTCAACAAGAGGTCTGGCTCTAAATTTGCTTTTGCCCCCCGTTCAATATTGCCTATGAGTGTCTCGCTAAGGTTTGTCTCGTGCGCCAACTTGGTCTGAGTCCAAACAGCACCAAATTCATCATAATGTTCTTTGCGTAGTGCCGCTATCAATTGCCCAAACTTTTTTCGATCCATACTTTCGTTGCTCTGTTTATAACAAATAAATCTACTGATTTTTAGAAGTTAACGATTCGTTATTTCCAGGTTAGCTTGCAAAAATTGATTCCTCTACGTTCTTAAATCCATGCCATCAATTATATCCTCAACATGCTGGTTCAACTATACTTTTTAATATGGCTCATGCGTGGATCAAGGATCATAAGTCGCGTTCATGAAAATGATACTTTGGCCACACACGTAATGAAAATTCTAAACTCTATTCAGGAGAATATCATGTTCAAGCAGGTAACGTATCCCCCACTCATCGCTTTAGGGCTAATAGCAGTTTCTCTCATTGCTTTTCAAACGTGACACCCCTTATCTGATCATTGGGGGCAAACGGCTTCTGGCTCAGGAGGGGCAAACTCCTTTGGCTCAAAATGGGATCATACCGCCACCAGTGGCAAAGTTTACAGCGTTTTTGGTCAGATCAACTCGACTAGCGGTGGCGGACTATATGGGTTAGCTTACAATAGCAGTGGCTCAACTTGGGGCGTGATTGGGCAAAGCAAATCCCCCTCTGGTATTGGCGTGTTTGGCTATAGTGATGTAACAACAGGCTCTGCTAAGGGTGTTGAAGGGCGCGTCAAAGGGCCAAACGCACTAGGCGTTTATGGGGTTAACGAGGCCAGTTCAGGTGATGGCGTTGGTGTCTACGGAATTAACAAAGCTAATAGTGGAGAAGGTGCTGGAATACTTGGATATAATCAAAACGCATCAAGTAGATGGCAGGTCAATTTTGGGCCCCTCAAGGAAATGGCGTATCAATTAGCTCCGCGCCAGGTAAAGTTGGACTTGTTATTTACCAAGGCTCGAAAAATGCAGCGGTGGATACTAATTCAGGCATAAGGCTACTTTATAGCGAAGAGTCAACTGAAGTATGGTTTTCTGATTATGGCTTTGGACAAATTGTACATGGCAAAGCCACCATTTTGATAGATCCGATATTTGCGGATACAGTCAATCTAGATGAAGGGTATCATGTCTTTCTACAAGCATACAGTGATGCTACCATTTATGTCACAAAACAGAATGAAACAGTTGAAGCATTTGTATTTTCTATTGGGTATGCTGTTTGTTGCCGGTACTCTCCTGGCTGCAACCAACCATTGGGCTATTCGGGTTAACAGTTTAACCAACGATGCGATAGAACAGCCATCCAACATCCTTTGCCCCACTCCAACCCCATTAGTATCCCCTACGCCCGTGCCTCTTGCAGCCAGGGCAGAAACAACTTCTGCATCCAGCCCGTGCAGCTATCTTCCTGTTGTTCAACACAACAAAAGTTTTGGCATCTGCCCAACAATAACCCCAGAGGCTGTGCCGACTGCCATCGTCTCACCTACGCCCGTGTCCCAAACAGTCAGCAATAGGGATGTCATGAACCCTTCCTGCGTTACTGTGACTCCTTGGCCAACGGCCGTAATACCAACCCCTCTCCCCTAGGGTAACGAAATCTATGAATTTTGACAGATTGATCTATAAAATCATGTGGGTTTATCTTTTGAAATTAGCAGGTGTTGCCAAGGAAATCAACACAATTTTAGGTGTGCAGGGCTTAATAGTTCAGGTATGATATTATTTGATGTTAGAAGTAAGATTCTGACAAAATGGCACTAAGGGTCTCTAACACAGAGCCAACTCTGATATAGAGCTGCACCCAATTTCCCTTTTGTGCTGAATTATCTTCTAACGGCCGTTCTTGTCCACCTCGCTCTCTGTGCCGTTGCGAAGCCCACCACCTACCCATTTGTAGGTCGTGGGCTTCCTTTGTTATTGAGAGATTGGGAGACTAAGAGACGGAGAGATTGAAAGTCTCCTAATCTCCTAATCCCCTAATCTCCTAATCTCCCAATCTCCACAACGGCCGTTAATGCCCCCCAAAACGCCTGCCGCAATGCCCCAATGGCCGCCTCGTTTGGTAGAGAAACGGCCGTTTCCCCCGTCTGATCCCCCACATACATCGCCCGACTCATCTCCACCATCACCCACGGCTGCTGCTTGCCGCCGTGTGCCGCAATGTCCATGCCACCCCGGAACGGGTGGTTGATGGCAACATCTGCCCCCGTTTCGGCCAGGGGGATGAGCTGAGAAAACGGCCGTTTTAACAACCGTGCCATCTCCTGCATCAACTCTGGCGGCGCAGTAATTGGGGTCTCGGAAAACGGCCGTCCCTCATGGTCACCAAAATTACACACCGCAATACGCGGCCGGCGCTCCCCAGGGTCGCCATACGTCGTGGGACCAGCCGCCGCCATCGTGTGAGCATCAATCACAAGCCTCACCGCCGGGTCAGCCGCAATCGCCGCCAGTTGTTCGTGCCACGTCCGCCAATATTTATCAATCAGCAACCGCTCCAGCGTTTCATCCGGTTCGGCACCGGGCAAAAAGACGGGCGCACCATAACTCGTTTGCCGCTTCACAATCCCGTCACCCGGCCGCGTCCGCCCCGGATCATCCGGGCGGTTTACATCAATGATGGCGCGGGCAATGGGAAAGGTTAGCGAATGCAAAACGTCCGCCGCATAATCATAAATTCTTTCCGCATAAATATCGGCCTCGTTAAAAATCTGCGTTTCGGTCAGTGCCAACCGTCCCTCCAACTCCGACGGCACGGCCAAACCGCTGTGAGGGTTTACAATCGCAAGGGGTTGTCTCATGTTTGCTACCAAATTTTTCCAATTTGTGACTTAGACAAAAAGGATGTGTCTATTATTTTCAAGAAACGAGGTTGCGGTTACAGACACCGCAACTCTCCCTCCTTCCCATTTCACACCCAGTTATGGCGAGCCAGCGGTTAGATACCCTGGCTCGTTTTGCTTTCTTCCGTTGCCGTATTGACCATCCAACGCGAAAACTCCTGCAAAAAATGGCGAAAACCAGGCAAATGCTCGGCGGGGAAACTGTAATCCTGGTTAGCTCTATCCAGCACACGGTTAAAACAGGCCAACCATTCCTGCCGCGCCCCCTCGTCAATGGGAAATGGCATATGCCGCGCCCGCATCATGGGATTGCCGTAGAGCATATGGTAAAGGGGTGGCCCGCCGAGCAGCCCGACAAAAAAGGCGGCCGACTTTTGCGAAGCGACCACCATATCCTTCGGGAACAGGTAGCGGATTGGCGACTGCTCCAGTTCGGCATAAAAATCGGCCATCATAGCAAAGATGTTGTTTTCACCCATGACGGCATAGACTTCACGGCTGGGGGGTGCCACTTGGGGCGGCCCGCCCGGTGGTACATAAGGTTTACGATCCATCGGTTATCCTCGGTTCAACAATCTGGGTTTATTGTACCCAACCTTGTTTGGCGAACCCACCTACGGCAAGGTATGGTATGATTGGGGTGATGCACGATACAGTTCAATTTCCGCTTGGTGCCAGCGTGACGCTGGGCGATTTTACCGACGACCCCCACCCGATTTTGCACCGGCTGCGACAGACAGAACCGGTTTCCTGGCTGCCCGCTTTGAACGGGTGGCTGGTAACGCGGCGTGATTTGGCTATAGATGTGATGCGCGATGCGCGACGCTATACGGTTGACCATCCGGGCTTTTCTACGGCGCAGGTGGTGGGGCCAAGCATGTTGTCGCTGGATGGGGCAGCGCATGTGCGGCAGCGGGTGCCGTTTGAGCCGCCGTTTCGCCGAACGGCCGTTTCTCACCGCTTCCACCAGCCCGTCGCCCACATTGTCGCCCAACTGCTGGCTGACCTTGCGCCAAACGGCCGTTCCGAACTACGCCGCGATTTTGCCGGCCCGGTTGCCGTCCACACCATGCTTACCGCGCTGGGGTTGAAGGAAACACCAGTAACGGCCGTTTTAGGCTGGTACGACACCATTGTCGAGGCCGTGACGCGGGTGACAGCGGGGGAACCCGTCACTGCCGCCGGGCGTGAGGCGTTTGCCGCGCTGTGCCACAGCCTGCGACCCGCCCTGCGCCAATCGCCCGAAAGCAGTTTGTTGGCAGCGGCGGCGGGTGCGGCCAATAGGCTAACTGATGAGGAAATTATTTCCAACGCAGCGGTGCTGCTCTTTGGCGGCATCGAGACGACGGAGGGGATGATTGCCAACGCGCTTTATTTTTTGCTGACGAATGAAGGGGCATTAACGGCCGTTCTTGCCAACCCCACCGCCCTCAGCAGCGTCATCGAGGAGTCGCTGCGGCTGGAACCAGCGGCGGCGGTGGTAGATCGATACGCGACGGTAGATGTAGTGCTGGGCGGGGCGGCGATTCGCGCCGGGGATTTGGTGCGGGTGTCGCTGTCGGCGGCCAACCGCGACCCGGCAACGTTCCCCGACCCGGATCGGTTTGACCCGTTCCGCCCCAATTTGCGCTCCCACGTCACCTTTGCCCAGGGGCCGCACGTCTGCCTGGGGCTGCATTTGGCGCGGCTGGAGGCGGAGCTGGCGTTGGGGCAACTGCTGGGGCGGCTGAAGGGGGTGCGGTTGGAGGGAGAAACGGCCGTTTCCCTTGCCCGGCCGTGCGGGTTGGTTTTCCGCAAGCCGTCGGCACTGTGGGCGACGTGGGATGTGGGGTGATGGGCGCGGGGTGTGGGATGTGTTTTTTCTTTTCTATCCGCGAAAATCTGCCCTGATCCGCGTTATCCACGCATCCGTTTTCTTGTTCCAACAGGCCGCCAATTTGCCCAGATAATCGAGTATAATGACCATCTATGAACGCAGATCAGTTTTACCAATCGCGCCAGGCAGAGTGGCAAGAATTTACCGGACTGCTGAAACGTAGTCAGAACAATATCAAACAGCTTTCGCCGGAGGAGGTCAAGCGGCTGGGGCAGCTTTACCGGGCGATTACGTCCGATTTGGCGCTGGCACAGCGGGCGTGGCCGCAGCACCGGGTGACAACGTTTTTGAACCAGTTGGTGGCGCAAGGGCATGGGCTGATTTACCGCAGCGAACCGCTGGCGGTGCGCCGTCTCAAAAACTATGCGGCACGCGGTTTCCCCCGGCTGTTTCGGGAAACGTGGCGATTTACGGCCGTTTCTGCCCTCCTCATCATCCTCCCCGCCCTGCTCGCCGGTTTCATCACCAACGCCAGCCCCAACGCCGCCGGAGCCATTTTGCCACCCGACGTGCAGCGGCTCATCCCCGAAATTGAAGAGCAAAAGCTGTGGACCGACATCCCCATCGAAGAACGGCCGTATGCCTCCTCCTTCATCATGACCAACAATATCCGTGTCTCTTTCCTCGCCTTTGCCAGCGGCATGACGGCCGGCCTGCTCACCGTCTACGTCCTCGTTTTCAACGGCCTCATGCTCGGCGGGCTAACCGGCCTCACTGCCCACTATGACGTGGGGCTGGAGCTATGGAATTTTGTCATTGGGCATGGGGTCATTGAGCTGACCACCATCTTTATTGCCGGTGGTTCTGGGCTCATGCTGGGTTGGGCCATTTTGCACCCCGGTCTGCTGCGCCGCCGCGATGCCCTGACACAGGCCGCGCAAAAAGCGGTCAAGCTCCTCATCGGCTGCGTGCCGCTGCTGGTTGTTGCTGGCACCATCGAGGGGTTTATCTCCCCCAACGAACTTATCCCACCCATTGTTAAGTGGGGGGTTGGCCTGGGAAGCGGGGTGCTGCTTTATGGCTATTTGCTATTTGCCGGAAAAAAGGATGCCGCGTAGCCGAGCTTTCCCAAGCTCACTCTTCAACCCTAACCACCAAATCAGAATGCAGCATGACAAGCCTTTTGCTTCGTTTGCTTTTTCATTGGCAAAGGTTGGCGAGGTTGGGAAACCTCGGCTACAGAAGGGTTTTGGCCTTCAACTCCAGATAACGGTTGATCACCGCAATGGAAAGTTGGTTGGCGGGTACGTCGAGGGTGAGAACACCCTGCCGCCGCAGTTGATCCAGGGCAAGCTGGCGTTCATCCAGCAGGCGGGCGGCGGCGGTGCGCTGGTAGACCGACAGCGAATCGGTGGGGGTTTGCTGGCTGGCGGCCACCACGTCGGGGTCGCTGATGGTGACAACCAGCGGCAAGCTGCGCCGCGCCAGCACCGAGGCGTGGCTAACCAACGCCTCCATGCTCGCCCCGCCGCTTAAATCGGTAAAAATGACCACCAACGCCCGCTTGCGCTGTTTGTGCGCCAGATAGGTGAGGGCGCGGCGGTAATCTGGCTCCACTGGCTGGGCTTCCACCCCATAGAGCAATTCCAACATGCGGTAAAATTGCCCCCGCCCCTGGCGTGGGTTGAGCCAACTGTCTACGTCGTTGGCAAAGGTAAGCAGCCCCACCTTGTCGCCTTTGCCAGTTGCCACATACCCCAGCAGCAACACAGCGTTGACCACGTAATCGAGTTTTGCCATGTCGGCGACGGGGCTTTGCATCATACGGCCGGTGTCCAGCACGGCAATGACGTTTTGGCTGCGCTCGGTCTGATATTCCACGGTGACGGGGTGGTGACGGCGGGCGGTGGCTTTCCAATCAATGCGGCGGTATTCGTCGTCGGGCAGATAGTCACGCAGCCGCTCAAATTCGGTGCCTTCGCCAAACTGGCGGGTGCTGCGGAGACCGAGTTCCTGCAGGCGGTTGCGCTTTAGCAGCAGGTCGTAGCGGCGCACGTCGAGGAGGTTGGGGTAGACTTTAACGGCCGTTCGCCCCCCCACACTGCCCTGCCGCACCACCAACCCCAACGGCCCCACCCAGCGCAGGTTGATCTTGCCAAACGCATAATCCCCCCGCCGCAGAGGGTGCAAATGGTACACCCCCGCCCAACTTTGGCGCGGTACCAGCGTCGTGTGCAGCACTCTAATGTCTATCCGAAATTCATCCGGCGGCTCATCCCGCAGCCAAATCTCCACCGGTCGCGTTCCCCGGTTGCGAACGTGCAGCCAAACCGGGTTGTCGGCACCCAAACTCAGCTTGCTGTCATGCTCCCGGCGCACATCAAAACGGGTTGTCACTGTCCCCGCCTGCCGCCAATCCACCCCCACCAGCAGCAGCACCGCCAGCGCATAGGCCAGTGCCACCCATTGCAGCACGGGCAGCCACGTTCCAGCCACCAGAATAACGGCCGTTGGCAGAAGCAAGAAAATTCCCCGATTGGTTAATTGCATATCACCTGAAAACCTCACTCATCACACAGGCAGCATCTGAGGATGCTGCGCTCCTCGCCGATTAAGAGGAGCAGGGCATCCTCAGATGCCCGCTGTGCGCATCAACAGTGTCTTATTCTGGTTACAAAAGCCAATCTTTATCAATCTTGATAAACGAATCATCATCCGACACATAATTTCGATAGCTTGAATATGGATACTCTTGCGGCTCAACAACCAAACGGGCACGTACTGGATTTCGGTGCATATAGTGAAGTTTCTCCCGCAAAAACCGCTCGCTATAAACCAGTTTGTCCCAATAATCATCTTGCCAAACTTTATTGAAGCTATGCCCACTCTTTTGCCCAGCCCGCTGAAATGCCTGAACATAACCCTCATTTTGTTCTATCTCTGCCTGACGGATAAGACGAACGGCCGTAAATTTCTTAAAATCCCGCATCACATCGCCCAGTTTCACAGTCTCGGCCGGCCACATCAACCAGTGAATATGGTCTGGCATAATGACATATCCAAGCAGTTTAAAGGGGTGCTTATAGCGGTAAAAATTGAAGCTATCCAAAAGTGGGATAACGTATGAAGCAGTTGTAAACAGCTTTATACGATTCTGAACTACAATTGTTACGAAATAGATATAACCTGTTAGCTGAATTTTTGGCAAACCCATTTATATCACCGTAAACGAATCATTCATTTATGCGAGATGAGCCGGGCATCCTCAGATGCCCGTTTTGGACACAGGCAGCATCTGAGGATGCTGCTCTCCTCACCGATTAAGAGGAGCCGGGCATCCTCAGATGCCCGTTTTGGACACAGGCAGCATCTGAGGATGCTGCGCTCCTCGCTAGTCAGGAGGAGCCGGGCATCCTCAGATGCCCGTTTTTCAACGCGGTACTTCCACCTGCCCAAGCAGCCGCCGAATCACGCCATCGGCATCCAGCCCTTCAATTTCGGCTTCGGGTTTAAGGATGAGGCGGTGGCGGTAGACGGCGGGGAGAATGTTTTTAACATCATCCGGCACGACGTAATCGCGTCCTTGCAGGGCGGCGTAGGTTTTGGCGGCCAGTAGGGCGTGGGTGGAGGCGCGGGTGCTGGCTCCCAAAATGAGGTCGGGGGATTGGCGGGAGGCGGCGGCAAGCTGGGCGACATAGCGCAACACCCCTTCTTCGACGACCACCTTGTTAATCGCCTGCCGCGCCTGAGCCACGCCGCTGGCGGGCAGCAACGGCCGTAAACCGCTGGAAGCCAAATCATGGGCATCGAACCCCTGGTGATAGCGGCGCAGCACCTCAATTTCGGTTTCGAGGGGGGAGTAGGGAACCAGCACTTTGAAGAGAAAGCGGTCGAGCTGGGCTTCGGGCAAGGGGTAGGTGCCTTCGTATTCGATGGGGTTTTGCGTGGCGATGACCATAAACGGCCGTTCCAGCACATACCGCTCCCCCTCCAAATTCACCTGCCGCTCCTCCATCGCCTCCAGCAGCGCCGACTGCGTTTTCGCCGGAGCGCGGTTAATCTCGTCCGCCAGCAAAATCTGGGTAAAAATCGGCCCCTTTTTCAGGTAAAATTGCCCCTTACCCATGTCAAACACGCTCGTCCCCAAAATATCCGACGGCATCAAATCTGGCGTAAACTGCACGCGGCCAAATTGCGCCTGCACCAAATGCGCCACCGTTTTTGCCATCAGCGTCTTGGCCGTGCCTGGCACCCCTTCCAGCAGCACGTGGCCGCCCGTCAGCAGGGCAATCACCAGCAGCTCAAACGGCTCCTCCAGCCCCACAATCACCTTGTTCGCCTCCTCGCGGAGGGCTTGAAATATGGTCTTTAGATCGGTTGGGTTCATTGTTTTGCCAAGGGATTGGGGATTGGAGATTGGAGATTGATGAACCTTCACAATCTCCAATCTCTAACCACCAACCTCACTTCTTCATCCACTGCGCCACCTCTGCCGCCAACTGCACCAGCTCGCTTTCGCCGACGTTGGCGGCAGAAAGGCGGGCGAGCAGGCTGCGGAGGGCGGGTTCGTCAAGGTTGGCTTTGTAGCCAGCCAGGGTTTCAATAAATTCGGCATCGGGCAGGGCGGGGTTGAGGCGGTAGGGTTGGGCAAGGTGGCGTTTGAGGCGGTCGTGGTAATCTTGCAAAACGGCCGTTTTATGCCCCGCCTGCCGACTGAGGTTAGCAACGGCCGTTATATACTCCAACGGCGCCCGGCGGTGCAAATCCTGCGGCAGCGGCACCGGGCGGCCAAAGGGCCAGCCCCGCAGCAGCAGCGTCACAAAAATCAGCCCCGCCACAAACAAAATCCCACGCCCCGCCGCCGTCGTTTGCAGCCACAGCCACGGCCCCGGCCAATCCGTTGTTTCCGGCCGCACCCCGTGGTGCCATTCATCAAACCAAACCACTGCCCCCGGCTCCATGCCACTCAACAGATTGAGCAGCCATTCGCCGTTGCCCGCTGTTTTCAGCCCCTCGTTGGTCAATGGCTCGCTCTCAAGACCCAAAATCACCCGCCCTGCCCCCTGCGAAAACGACACCCACTGCGGCTGCCCAGCCACGGCCAAATGGGTGACAAAATCGGTGCGCTCCGTTTGCAGGGCAAACAGGTCATCGGGCGTGGGGGGAGTGGGCAGCGGCGGCGAGGCCAGCAGCGGCGATTGCACCAGCCCAGCCCCTTCCCCTTCCAGCGGCACGCGGTCAAAGCCGTAATGGTTCAGGGCAAGGGTGGTGGCAAAGGTGCGCCCCACAACCAGCAGCGTGCCGCCTGCTTCCACCCAGCCGTCAATCGTTTCCCATTCGCCGTCCAGCACCACTGCCTGCGGCTCCAGCAGCAGCAGCAGGGCGGTGTCGTCAGGAATGACAAAGGTGGCGCGAACGCGGTCGCTGGGCTGGTAGCCCAGGGCATCGAGCCAGAGCCAGAACGCCCGTGCGCCGTCAGGCTGGGTGGAAAAGCTGGTCAGCGGCGGGTGGATGGTTTTAGAGCGCACGTCCTGGATGGTGGCGATGATGGTAACGGCCGTTAACACCACAAACAGCCCCAACGCCAGCCAGGAATCGCGGGAAAGCTTGATCGTCATCGCAGCCGTTTCAACGCCTCCACCTGCGCCGCGTAGCGGTCGTAATCACTTTGCCCCAGCGGCTGGAAACCATACCAAACCCGGTCAAATACCTCCACCACTTCCTGCAAAATGGCGGCCAGTTCGGGGCGATGGGCCACGCTGCGGAGGTATTCGCGGTTGGTGCGCGAACGGTCATAGCGAAGCAGGTTATGTTCTTCCAGCAGCAGCAGGGCAGACAGGTAGAGGTAGCGAACGGCCGTTCGGTAATCCCCCCCCTCGGCCAACTGCTGCGCCCGCACCCGCGCCCCCTCCGCCGACAAAAACTCCTCGGCCGGGTCATCTGCCACAAAGCGGGCATCGGCCACCAGCCCGCCCAGCAAATTCCACAGGGCGACGGCAATGACCAGCACCAGCAGCACCCCGCCCAACCATGTTGTTAATGAACCAATGAGCTGTCCGGCAGGGGTGGAACGGTCGGGCAGCAGCCGGGCGATGAACGCCCAGAAGCGGTCTACCAAATCTTGCCACCATTGCTGTAAGCGGCTGGGGGGTGGGGTGTCGTATTGGAACTCTGGCCGCTGCAAAATCTCATCCAGCGGCTCCCGGTCGGCGGCGGTAAATTGGGGTTGCGGCCAGCTTTGGTGCTGTTGGAGCAGGGCATCCAGCAGTTCTGCCGCCCGCTGGCCGTCGCCGCTTTGCAATTCGCGGATGAGGAAGCTGTGGTCAACGGCAATGGTTTGGCCGTCGGGGAGGGAAACGGCCGTTATTTCCCGCAACCTTTGCGCCACCGCTTCCGGCTCTGCCACCACCCGCTGGCGCAAATCGGCCAACTGCTGCCAGTAGTCGGCGAGGGGAATGGGCTGGGCGTAGACGGGGAGGGGAGAAACGGCCGTTAGCCAGAGCAGGAGGGTGAGGAGCAGGGGAGCAGGGGAGCGGGGGAGCAGGGGTGAACGCCTCTGCGCCTCTGCGCCCCCGCTCCCCTGCCGGCTCATATACTGCTGTCTCATCACCCCAACCCGCTAATGGCAAAGCCAATGGCGAACAGAATGGCAACCAAGGCGATGTAGATGACAAAAAAGCCGATGCTCATCATGGCGAAGTAGCCGAGTTCGGTGGAGGTGGGGGTTGGTGATGGGGCAGCTTCGCCCTTGGGGGGAACGGTCAGATCGGTGATGTCGGTGATGGCTTCGTCGCCTTTTGCCAGCAGGGCCAGGTCAAACCCTTCGGTGCGAACACGCACGTCAAAGTAGAGCAGGGTGACGGCGGTGAGCTGAATGGGGAGGTAGAGCATGGAGAAAAGGACGCTGACGGTTTGCTGGAGAATAACGGCCGTTATATCCCCAACTTGCCCAAAAGTACTGGCACCACCAATAAGAAAAATGGTCAAAAGGGCAGGCCCCGTAACAAACAACTGCCCAAACAGGGTTAGCAGCAGCAAAAAGCCCAGCAGCCACCAAAAGCGACGGCGTGCCAATTGCCATGCCCGAAAGACCGCCCGCGATGACGATTGCTTTTCCAGCACGACCACGGGAGCGACAAGGGGCATGACAACCAGCCCGAAGAAGGTCATCATGCCGCCGCCGGTGAACCAGCCAATGCAGGGGACAATTGTCCAAACCAGCAAACCCACGCCCACAAGAAAGGCAACCACAAGCGCCCCCAGCAGCGGCTTCCAGGCATCTTTGAGGCGGCGATACGCTTCCAAAACGCCGACCTTCTCACCAAGATACCGATTGGAGACGGCGACAGTAAGCGCACCGGTAGCGATTTGGGTCAAAATGGCCGATACAATAACGGTGAAAAAAGTGGTTCCAAACAGGCCAAGAATCGCTTGCGGCGAAGCATTGGGATTGAGAAAGGTATTGGGCTGGGCAAAAGCGAGAGACAGAAAAATGGAGAAAAGGGCAGTGGGAATTTGGGTAATAGCGACAATGCCAATGAAGGTGAGGAAGTTTTGGCGGTAGAGACGGATGGCTCGGTCGAGGAGTTGCCCCATTCCCAGGGGTTGCAGGGGAGAAACGGCCGTTGTCATACAGGTTTCCTTTTGCTTGCACGAACAATTAGTAAAACAATGGCAGCAGATTAGCAAACAAACGGGGGCGCGTCAAGCCACTTCCAGCACCAACCGCAACTGGCTTTGAAACGGCCGTTTGCCCCCGTGCGACGGGTGACGCACCGCCACTGCGTCCAGCCCCCACCGCGCCAGTGCCTCTGCCGCCTTGTTGCCCACCGCCACCAGGCGCAGCGGCGCAAACAGCGGCAGCAGTTGCCGCAACAGCGGCTCCCCCAACGCTAGTTCTGATGTTTTGGGGGTGCGGTTAGAGTACGGCCGGCCGGGTTGGTGGGGGTGAAAGGGTAGCGCATTCCAAATGAGGGGCAGCGCGGCACATTCGGCCAGCGTTTCCCAGACAATGGTGGCACTGGCTTCGCGGCAAACGGTCGGCCATTCGTCCGTTTTGGCGAAGGCGGCGGGGTTGGAAAACGGCCGTTTTCCCCCCAGCAGCACCGCCTCACTCGTAAACGGCACCCCCGTCAGCCGGCAGCCACGATACCCCGCCGCCTCTCCCAGCAGCAGCACCGTCGGCCGCTGGGCCTGCATCACCCGCAAATAAGCCGCCAGATTGCGGCGGCACACGGCAGCGGCGGCCGTATCCCCGGCGTATTGGTTATAGATGTGGGAAGAAACGGCCGTTTCCGCCACCATCGCCACGAACTCATCAATCATATCTTCATTGTACCCTGTTTATGCGGAAGAAAATTGAGAGACTGGGAGACTTTGGCTAATCTCCTAATCTCTCAGTCTCCTAATCCCCCAATCTCCAATCGCCACCTCCCCCCCATCCCTGCTATACTTACGCTCCATGAACGCCAACGGCCGTTATTCCGGCACCGCCCGCTATCTTTCCGCCCACTGGCCCACCTACGCCCTGGCCTATGGCACCGCCATTGCCGCCCTGCTGCTCATGGCGGTGGGGATTGAAACCCGGTGGCTCAGCCTGCTGCCGCTGGGGTTACTGCTTTTTTTGCTGCCGCTGGCCTTTATCTTTACCTCGCTCCGCGCCGCCCACCGGCTGTATGACCCCGGCGGCATTTTGCCCCAGCGGATTTTGTTTGAGATGGGGCAGCTTAACGGCCGTTCCCACTTTGGCCTCATAGATGTTGGGCTGCGCCAAACGGCCGTTGACCTGGCCGACCTGCTCACCAGCGGCCATATCAGCGTCATGGACATCTACAATCCACAGTTGATCAGCAGCGGCAGCGTGGCACGGAGCCAGCGGCAGCACCCGCCCCACGACCCCCGCCTCATTTGGCTGGAAAGCAGTATCTCGCTCCTCCCCTTGCCCAACAGCAGCGTACCGGTCGTCATTGCCTGCGAAATGTTGTCCCACATTGACCAGGAAGGGGATCGGCTGGTGCTGCTGCGGGAAATTTACCGGGTGCTAACGCCAAACGGCCGTTTGCTCATTGCCGAACGCAGCCGCACCCAGGCCAACTGGCTGGCCCTTGGCCCCGCCGCCACCAGCCTCCAATCGGCCAGCTATTGGCGGCACCTGCTCACCAACGCCGGTTTCCACATTCGCCGCGAGCAGGAACCAGACGGCCTCGTTCTGTGTCTGCGAGCCGACAAACCCCCGGCTACCACTGGTCAACAACTGCGGCTTAACCTACAATTGGACGATCATAAAGGGCAAGAAGCTGAAGGGAACCGAGGGCGAGGAGGTTTCTTTTCGGCATGATCACACGGATTCAATCACTTTACCGCCGCCAACCGTTGGCTGCATCCGGCAATGCCGCCCGCTACGGGCTGTTTTTGCTTGTCTTTCTCACCATTCTCACCATCATCTGGATTTTCTACCGCACCGTTGCCGACCCCATTTGGCTGGCCTGGCTGCCCATCATCGCCCGCGAATTTTTGGACTTGCTGCAAGGTGCCAGCGTGGCGACGCTGGTTTTTATCTGGCTCATTTTGCTGTGGCGATCATACCGCAAGCAGCCACAAACGGCCGTTTCCATTCTCACCGTGGACGAACTCTACGCCCTCAGCCCCGGCGACTTTGAGGCGTATGTGGGGCAGCTTTTTCGGCAAAAGGGGTACCGCGTCAAGCTGCGCGGCCGCAGCGGCGATTTGGGTGTGGATGTGGAGCTGCACAAGCGTGACGGCAAAAAGGCGGTGGTGCAGTGCAAACGATACCGCACCACCGTTGGCTCGGAAATCGTGCGCGAGCTGTATGGCACGCTCATTCACGAACGCGCCGCCCATGCCTTTCTCGTCACCACCGCCGACATTTCCGACGCGGCGCGGGAATGGGCGCAGTATAAACCGATCACGCTGATTGACGGCGAGACGCTGGTGCAAATTGCGACCTCGCTGCAAAATCAGCCGAAATGAATTCTGAGGACAGAGATTGGAGATTAGAGATTGTGAACCTTCATCAATCTCCAATCTCCAATCCCCAATCTCTCGTCTGCTAACGATGAACGAAATTGACGAAACCCAGGCCACCTACAGCCAGATTGCCGCCGATTATGCCGTGGCGCGGCGGGAGCGGGCGGGGATTGCCGAGCAATTGGCGCGGTTTGTGACGCTGCTGCCCCACCCCGGTATAGTGGTGGATATAGGCTGCGGCCCTGGCTATGATACGGCACTGCTGGCAGATGCGGGATTAACGGCCGTTGGTCTCGACCTCTCGCTGGCAATGCTGTGCGCGGCGAACAACCAGCGGCGGTATAATTTGGTGCAGGCCGATATGCAGAACCTGCCCTTAGCGGCGACGGCGGTGGGGATTTGGGCGTGTGCGTCGCTGCTGCATTTGCCACAAACGGCCGTTCCTGCCACCCTGCGCGAATTTGCCCGCGTGCTGCAACCCAACGGCATCATGTATCTGTCCGTCAAGCAGGGCGAAGGCGAGCAGTGGGCAGCCACCGCCTACGGCCACGCCGCCCGCCGCTACTTCACCTTTTGGCAGCCCGATACCCTCACCCAGCAGCTTGCCGCCGCCGGGTTTACCATTATTGACCAATTTAGCTACGCCTGGCCGGAGACAACCTGGCTCATTTGCTATGCACAGCGAGCGTGAAAACAAGCAGGGGAGCAGGGGAACGGGGGAGCAGGGGAGAAATTCTCCTCTGCCCGCCTGCTCCCCTGCTCCCCCGCTATAAAAGGAAACACCATGACCACCTTTCTACTCATTCGCCACGGCGAAACGGACTGGAATGCCGCCGGCCGTTGGCAAGGCCATGCCGATATTCCCCTGAACGAACGGGGGCAGCAGCAGGCAGAGGCATTGGCAGCGCGACTGGCCGGTCACCCAATCAGCGCCATTATCAGCAGTGATTTGCAGCGCACGGCACAAACGGCCGTTCCCCTTGCCACCGCCCACAACCTCCCCATCATCCACGACCCCATCTGGCGGGAGCGCAACGTGGGGCGGTTTTCCGGGCTAACCACGGCCGAAATCATTGAGCAGCTTCCCGAAGTTTGGGAGGCGCGGGTTAACGGCGTGATGAACCCGCCCGGTGGGGAGCTGTATGAGCAGTTTTATGAACGGGCAGCGCGGGCGTTTGCGGGGGTAACGGCCGTTTATCAAAATGGCGAAACCGTTGCCATCATCAGCCACGGCGGCACCCTCGCCGCCGTCATCTCCCACGTGCTGGGCATTCCCCCCACCCAGCACCCCAACTTCAGCCTGCGCGGCAACACTGGCATCAGCACCATTGAAATCAGCGACCACGGCACCCGGCTGCTGGGGCTAAATGATACGTGTCATTTAAATCATTTATAGATGGATCATCACTGAACAGCGTGCTTGACAACAGATGCAAGCGGCAAGTTACAAGTTGCAGGTGGTTGTTGGCAGAGGTGACTTGTTACTTACCACCTGTTACTTATTCCAAAACAGAATGCTGCTGCTTCTGATCGGCACACTATTAGCTGAAGACCCGTATAGATTTTGTTCATTGGCGACAGTCGCCAATGACAAAACAGGAACGATGAAGAGCGAATTAGAACAAATTGAAACGCATATTGAACAGCATGTAGACCACTGGGTGGCGGAATTGGCGCGGCTGTGCGCCCAGCCCAGCGTCTCAGCGCAAAATTTTGGCATTCGGGAATGTGCCGAACTGGTAAAAACGATGCTGGAAGAGCAGGGCTTTGCCGCTGAGGTGATGCCGTCGGGTGGGCATCCGGTGGTGTATGGGGAGGGAAACGGCCGTTCCGACAAAACCCTCCTTTTCTACCTCCACTACGACGTGCAGCCGCCGGAGCCGCTGGAACTGTGGGAATCGCCGCCGTTTGAGCTGACGCAGCGGGGCAACAAGCTATATGCTCGCGGGGTTAGCGACGACAAAGGCCACATCATTGCCCGGCTGGCAGCCCTGTCTGCCGTGCGCGAGGTGCTGGGCGAACTGCCGTGCAACGTTAAGTTTATCATCGAGGGAGAGGAAGAGGTGGGCAGCCCCAACATGCCCGCGTTTGTGGAGCAACACCAGGAGAAACTGGCGGCCGATGCCTGCATTTGGGAGTTTGGCAGCGTGGATTTTGACGGCCGGCCGACCCAATCGCTGGGGATGCGCGGGATTTGCTTCACGGAGCTGTCGGTAAAAACGGCCGTTCGTGATGCCCATTCCGGTCTCGGTGGCTCCATCTTCCCCAACGCCGCCTGGCGGCTGACATGGGCGCTGAGTACGCTCAAGGATCAAAACGAGCGCATTCTCATCCCCGGTTTTTACGACAACGTGGTTGGCCCCAGCGAGCGCGACCTGGCACTGCTGGATGCCACGCCGGATGATTCGGCCGAACTGAAGGCATCGTTCCAGCTAGACGGCTATCTGCGCGGGCTGGATGGAGGGCTGGAGTGGAAAAAAACGGCCGTTTTTGAACCCACCTGCACCATCTGCGGTCTCACCTCTGGCTACCAGGGTGAGGGTGTGAAAACGGTGCTGCCCGCCGAAGCCCGCGCCAAGGTAGATTTCCGCCTTGTCCCCGACCAATCCCCGGCAGAGGTGGTTGCCAAGCTGCGGGCGCATCTGGATGCACAGGGGTTTGGCGATGTGGAAGTGAAGCTGCTGGGCGGCGGTCGCCCGGCCAAGGTTGACCCGGATGACCCGTTTGTGCAGATTGCGGTAGAGACAGCAACGGCCGTTTATGGCGAAGACCCCGTCGTCGAACCCATCATCGGCGGCAGTGGCCCCAACTATCCGTTTATCCATGTGCTGGGGCTGCCGCTGGTGTCGGCCGGCATTGGCTACCCCGGTAGCCAGGTCCACGCCCCCAACGAAAACGTAGACCTCGATTATTTTGTGAAGGGAATCAAGCATACCGCCCACATCATTTACCGCTTTGGCAGTGAATAAACCTTGAACGTGGCGCGGCCAAAAGTACGCAAAAAGTGTAGCCGAAGATTTCACGCAAAGGCGCAAAGAGGAACCGTCTTGCTTTGTGTCTTTGCATGATCCTTATTCTAACGCTACAGATTGCAAACCATGTTTTATTGACAGCCCCCGGCAAACAGCGTACAAATAACGTAACCTAGCAATGGAGAGGATTATGTCTGAACTGCATAGATTGGAGGAAAAACGGCCGTTTTCCCTCGCCGAGCTACCCACTGAAGGCAAACTGTACCACCACGACCGCGATGTGGCCGCAGAGGCATTTAAGGCACTGCGTAAAGAGCTGCGCGAATGGCAAACCCGGCTTTATGCTGAAGGCAAGCAAAAGCTGCTGGTGGTGCTGCAAGCGATGGATGCCGGGGGCAAGGACGGCACCATTCGCAGCGTCTTTCAGGGAGTCAACCCGCAGGGAGTGCGCGTTCATTCCTTCAAAGTCCCCAGCAAGGAAGAGTTAGACCACGACTTCCTCTGGCGCATCCACAAGGTGGTGCCGGGCAAGGGGATGATGGGGGTCTTTAACCGTTCCCATTACGAAGATGTGCTGGTGGTGCGCGTCCACAACATCGTTCCCGAAACCGTGTGGCGGCCACGCTATGAGCAAATCAACCAGTTTGAGAAGCTGCTGCACGACACCGGCACGCGCATCCTCAAGTTTTACCTGCATATTTCCCAAAAAGAACAAAAAGAGCGCTTCCAGGCGCGGTTGGATGACCCCAGCAAGCATTGGAAATTTTCGCTGGAAGATGTGGAAAAGCGGAAATATTGGGATGAGTACATGACGGCTTATCAGGAAATGCTGGAAAAAACGACCACGCCCTGGGCACCCTGGTATGTCATTCCGGGTGACCAGAAATGGTACCGCAATCTGGCGATTAGCCAGGTGCTTATGGATACCCTCAAGGAAATGAACCCTCAATACCCCGAACCCGCCGGGGATTTCAGCCACGTTGTCATCGAATAATGACAAACGATAGAGTTAGAAACAAGAACTGAATAAGTGACGCTAGAAGCTCAACTTCTCGGAAGAAGTTGAACTTCTAAATGGGCAAATTATTTAATTTCCATTCCTTCTTAAAACACACAAAGCAGTTGAGGCAGAGAAACCCTTGAAATTCAAGCTCGATTTTCGTTATCTACTTCTACTAGCCATTCCGGTTGCTTTTTTGGCAAACAGGGTTGGGTTAGGTGAAATCGCCCAATTTATTGCAGCCGCCATCGGTATCATTCCGTTGGCCGGGTTTATTGGCGAAGCCACGGAGGAGTTGGCTGTTCATACAGGACCACGTATTGGCGGCTTGCTCAACGCCACTTTGGGCAATGCGGCTGAGTTAATTATTACCATTGTGGCAATTCGGGAGGGTGTGCTAGATCTGGTTATTGCTTCTATCACTGGCTCTATCCTCGGCAACCTGTTGCTAGTGCTGGGCTTTAGCATTCTGTTAGGTGGGCTGCGTAACGGTACCCAACACTTTAGCCGTCCCCAAGCCTCCATCAACGCCACGATGATGATTTTGGCTGTGGTTGCTCTCATGGTTCCGGCCATTTTTGGGGCGGTTATTGACATTCAGCACCATGCGGAGCTACAGCCTTTTAGCCTGGTTGTCGCCATTGTGATGATCATTATCTACGGCTTGAGCATTTATTATTCATTTACTGCTACCGAGAGTGAAGATCCTTTAACACGGCCGGCCGCCCATTTGCACGAAGCAAGCTGGTCAATTCGCAAAGCCGTCACGGTTTTGACCATTGCCACAGTTGCCATCGTTTTTATGAGTGAGCTTTTAGTGGCATCGGTAGAGCATGTGGTGGCGCAGCTTGGGTGGAGTGAGTTTTTTGTAGGTATCATCATTGTGCCTTTGGTGGGTAATGCGGCTGAACATTTGGTGGCGGTGCAGGTGGCACTGAAAAACCAGATGACCTTGAGCATGGAAATTGCACTTGGGTCGAGCTTGCAGGTGGCTTTGTTTGTCGCCCCGGTTTTGGTCATTGTGGCGGCACTGATGGGGCGTGAACTGTCGTTTGCGTTTAATGTGTTTGAGTTGGTGGCGCTGGCGTCGGCCGGCCTTGTAGCCGTTTTTGTGTTTCGGGATGGGGAGACCAACTGGTTAGAAGGGGCGCAGCTTCTTGCTCTTTATCTAATTCTAGGGGTTGCCTTTTTCTTTGTGTAAACGTTCTTGTCATTAAGTAATCATCTGGAAATAACTTCCCGGTTTAGAAGTTGAACTTCTCTTAGAAGTCTTCTCTCAGAAGTTACTTCTCTCAGAAGTTCAACTTCTCTCAGAAGTTGAACTTCTTGCAGGAACTTAAAACTAGATGCTTACTACATGAAGGAGTATTGATGTCGGATCTTTTTACTGCTCAAAGTTTGGTTGCTCTTTTGACGTTAACGGCGTTGGAGATTGTTTTGGGTATTGACAATGTTATTTTTATTGCCATTCTTTCGGGGAAATTGCCGAAAGAGCAACAACCAAAGGCACGGCAACTGGGAATTGCCCTGGCGGTGATTAGTCGAATTTTGCTGTTGCTGGGTATTAGTATCATTATTGGGCTGACGGAACCGCTATTTGCGCCGTTTGGCAATGAGTTGAGTGGGCGGGACATCATTTTGCTGCTGGGGGGGCTGTTCCTGATTGGCAAGAGTACGTATGAAATTCATGAAAAGCTGGATGTGGAAGACCATAGTCAGCATACGGTGAGTGCGGGCGTTGCCACGTTGGGGGCGGTGCTGACGCAGGTGGTGCTGGTGGATGTGGTTTTTTCGCTTGATTCGGTGATAACGGCCGTTGGAATTACCAATCATACAAGCATTATTATCATTGCTATTCTGGTTTCGGCGGCGATCATGGTCTTTTTTGCCAACTCCATTGCTGATTTTATCGAGAAGCATCCATCGCTCAAGATTTTGGCACTTTCTTTCCTCATTCTTATTGGCTCTATTTTGGTTGTTGAGGGATGGGCGCATGAGAAAGCGGAAGATTTGCATTTGAAGAATTATGTCTACTTTGCGATGGCGTTCTCGGTGGTGGTGGATATGCTGCAATTGCAGCTAAAGTCGAAAGAGCAAAAGCCGGTACAGTTGCACAACCAGCCGAAGTTGCCGGAGCGTTCATAAGGGTTTTATCAAAAATAACTTTGCAGTTCCAGAAGTTCAACTTTTGAGAGAAGTTGAACTTCTAAATACCAGGTTATTAATGAACGAACCCTAAGGAACGAAGATTAAATAAGTGGCGCAAGAAGTTCAACTTCTCAAAGGAAGTTGAACTTCTAAATGGACAGTTATTTAATTCCCATTCCTAAGTTTTTTGTTTTGAGAACGAGCAATGTTGCCTGAATATGATAGTAGTGAACTGTATGCGGGTTGTTTGAGTGAGGAAACGGCCGTTTGTGACGAAGCCTACCGCATATTGTGGCACATTTTGTACCGCGTGGCCTTTGGCATGATGCGCGGCAATGAAATGGTGGCCGAAGGGTACGCACAAAAAAGCATTGAGCGCGTTTTTCATAAAATTGAAAGCTGCGAATCCCCAGACAGGTTTGTGGCCTGGGCGCAGCGGCTGACGCGCAACTTGATCTTGGATGAGCTGCGGCGGGAAAAACGGCTGGTGGAGTGGGAAGACGGGTATGATCCGCCAGAGCCTAATGGCTCTCTGGAAGCGCAAGTTCTGGCGGCAATTAGCGTGGAGGAATGGCGGGCGCTGCTGCGGCAAGCACCGCTAAGCGACCGTTCGCGGCGGGTAGTGATCGGCCGTTTCCTCGATGATGAGGAGGACGAACAGCTATCGCTGGTAGAAAGCAGCTTGTCGCAAACCCAGGTGCGCCCCAGCAATATTCAGGCTACGCGGTCAAAAAATTTGAGCAAGTTGAAGGAGTATCTCTCTGGGGCGGCAGGAAAGGACAGGGTGGGGTAAACCGTCTTGTAAGATAGAGTTGATTTGTTCATGGCGGACAAAAGGAAGATTTTGTGATGGGCGATATTGGAAACAGGTCTGGCAACAGACATGATCGCCGTCAAACGCTGGTTGCGACGTTGTTAACCCCTTGCAATGAAGCGACCTTCCAGCAATGTCTGGAACAGCTTGACGATTATATTGCGGCGCAGCTTGCGGGCGAAGATTATATGGCACTGTATCCACAAACGGCCGTTCTCCTCGATGCGTGTCCCGATTGTGCAGCAGCTTATGCGCGGCTGTATGAACTGGAAACGGCCGTTCGCGCCCAAACAGTGCCGCAACCAACCCGCATCCCCCAACCCGACCTCAGCTTTTTACCTCAGACAACATCCTTGTTGGCACAACTGCGGCAAGCATTTCAGCAGCGGCTGGATGGTTTTAGCCTGCAATTGACACAAGGGTTGGTGATGCTGCTTACGCCGCCGCCTGTCGTTACCCGCGCCCCCGCCGACAGCGGTCGCTACCGTGAGCAACTGCTGCGGCTGGGGGGGCAAGAAGAAACGGCCGTTCTCGATCTGCCCTTTACCCTGGAAGCGTACCGCGATGGGCAGAATGAGTCGCTGTGTTTGGTGCAGGTAGCACTGCTGCCAGGGGGCGGGTTGGATGATTTGTTTGAGCGAACGGTGACACTGGGGTGGGAGAATGGGGGAGAAACGGCCGTTACTGATTGGGGTGGGTTAGCCGAATTCACAGACATTCCCATAGCTGTTTTACCACAACTACATATTCAGGTTGCTCTCCCAGACGCATAGCCAGGCTCTGGAAAGCAGACTGTCAGAGAATTTCACCCTGGAAGCAGACCTCAGCGGTTTTCTGAAACCTCTGAGGTCTTTTAAAATCCTCTTTTATGCTTTCAAGTTCTTGACAGAATAGTTCGATGGCGTACAATTAACCATCGTAGTAAAAACGCGGCAGCACAATCACCTGCAATAAGCGGGTCGAGAGGCTGTCTTTTTTTGTGGAAAAATTATGACGCATAAGAATTGGCTTCAAGACAAAGAAAAACGGCAAAAGTGGATGCAGTTTATGCAAGGCTTCCACCCTGATATTGACCCGCAGACAATTCGGCTGATGGACGAATTGGGCTTTGTCTCGCGCTCGCTCTACCACATGGGGGAGCAGAGCGTGGATGAGGCAGGTTTGTCGTTTGCCCAGTACCGGGTGCTGATGCACCTCTTTTTTGCTGAACAGATGGGCGACCGGGGGGAGCTGAACCCATCGGAAATTAGTGAGCGGCAGGGGGTGAGCCGCAACACCATGAGTACGTTTATCCGCAGTCTGGAGGAGGCGGGACTGATTGAGCGCAGTTTGGACGCGCAAGATCGCCGCCGTTTTAATATTTGTTTGACGGATAACGGCCGTTCTCTCGTCAGCCAACACACCCGCACCCATTTGGAGATCATTGACCACTGCTTTCACACCCTCAACACGGAAGAGCAGCAAACCTTGTTCAACCTGCTGCAAAAGCTGGGGGCGCAGGTGATGGCGGTGAAGCAGCGGACATGAGAATTATGAATTAGGAATTATGAATTATGAAGGGGATCACGTTCTTCATAATTCATAATTCATAATTCATAATTTTTATAAGGAAAATTATCAATATGTTACGAATACGAAGATACCTCAAGCCCTACATGCTTATGTTTGTGGTGTCCGTCATCTTGCTGTTCGCCCAGGCCAATTTTGACCTGATGCTGCCTGATTATTTGTCGCGGATTGTCAACACGGGGATTCAGCAAAGCGGCGTGGACGGCATTATCCCTGAGGCAATGCGGCAAGAGACACTGGATCGGATGCTGCTGTTTTTGGATGAGGAGGCGGCAACGGCCGTTCGCAACGCCTACACCCTCATCAGCCCCAGTGACAACGCCGCTGCAGATTACGTCGAAAGCTACCCCTTGCTGCAAGAGGAACCCATTTATGTCCTCAATGCGTTGAGCGATGATGAACTGGAGACGTTAAAAACACCCGTTGCTCAGGCTTTGCTGGTGGTGTCGGGTTTGCAGCGGGCGATGGATGACCCTGAAGCGGCGGCGCAAATGGGGGGCGGGCAGGGGTTTGACCTGTCACAACTGCCGCCTGGCACAGATTTGTTTGCTATGTTGGGGCAGCTCCCGGCCGCGCAGCGGGAGCAAATAGTGGCGGGGATGAACGAGCGGTTTGCGGCTTTGGGGGAGAGGATGGTGGAACAAACGGCCGTTACCGCCGTCAAAGCCGAATATGAAGCCCTCGGCGTAGACATTAGCAAGTTGCAAAGCCGCTACATCTGGCGGATGGGCGCGTTGATGCTGGGCATTACCCTGCTGGCGGCCGTTTGCACCGTCAGCGTCGTCTACCTGTCGGCCAAAATTGCGGCCGGCGTGGGGCGCGATCTCCGCAGCGACATTTTCAAAAAGGTCGAAAGCTTCTCCAGCGCCGAATTCGACAAATTCCCCACCGCTTCGCTCATCACCCGCTCCACCAACGACATCACCCAACTGCAAATGGTGACGATGTTTATGGTACGGCTCGTCTTCTACGCTCCCATCATGGGCGTGGGCGGCATCATTCGCGCCATCGGCAAAAGTGCCTCCATGTGGTGGATAATTGCGCTGGCGGTCATCGTACTGGTAGGGGTGATCATTGTCACCATCGCCATCGCCATGCCCAAATTCCGCGTCATGCAGCAGTTGATTGACAAGCTCAATTTGGTGGCGCGGGAAAATTTGTCGGGCATGATGGTGATTCGCGCCTTTAACATGCAGGCGTTTGAGGAGAAGCGGTTTGACAAGGCCAACGTGGAGTTGGCCGACAACACGCTGTTTGTAACGCGGATAACGGCCGTTATGATGCCCGTCATGATGTTTGTCCTCAACGTCCTGTCCGTCGTCATCATCTGGGTTGGAGCGCACCAGGTGGCCGAAGCCAACATTCAGGTGGGCGATATGATGGCCTTTTTGCAATACGCCATGCAAATCGTCTTCGCCTTCCTCATGCTCTCCATGCTCTTCATCATCCTGCCCCGCGCCTCCGTTTCCGCCGAGCGCATTGCCGATGTGCTAGAGACCGACCTGATTATCCAGGATCCCGTGACCCCCAAACAGTTAAACGGCCAGTTCAAGGGGGAGGTGGCGTTCCGCAACGTCTCCTTCCGCTATCCCGGTGCCGACACCGATGTGCTGCATGATTTGAACTTTGTGGCGCGGCCGGGGGAAACAACCGCCTTTATCGGCTCAACCGGGTCGGGCAAATCCACCGTCGTCAACCTGATTCCCCGCTTTTATGATGTGACGGGCGGCTCCATCTTGATGGACGGCGTGGACATCCGCGAGGTGACGCAGCACGACCTGCGGGAAAAGATTGGCTATGTGCCGCAGAAGGGCATCCTGTTCTCTGGTACCATCGAGAGCAATTTGCGCTATGCGGATGAGATGGCGACGAAAGAGGAGTTGGAAACGGCCGTTACCATCGCCCAGGCCGCCGACTTCATCAACGCCAAACCCGAAGGGCTGGCTACCGAAATTTCCCAGGGCGGCACCAACGTCTCCGGCGGGCAGCGGCAGCGCCTTTCCATCGCCCGCGCCCTGGTCAAGCAGCCCCCCATCTACATCTTTGACGACACCTTTTCGGCACTCGACTTCAAGACAGACGCCGCCCTGCGCCGTGCCTTGTATGAAAGCACCGACGACAGCACCATCCTCATCGTCACCCAGCGCGTCTCCACGGTAAAAAACGCCGACCAGATTATTGTGCTGGAACACGGCCGCATGGTAGGCAAAGGCACCCACGACGAGTTAATGGAAAACTGCGAGACGTATCAGGAAATCGCCTTATCACAACTCAGTATGGAGGAACTATCATCATGATGATGCAGCACGGAAATAACCGCTCCGGCGAAGGCGGGCCAATGGCCGCCATGCGTAAAGGGGACAAGGCGCGTAATTTCAAAGAAACCATGCGCAAGCTCGCCAACTATTTGCGAGCGCACCGAATAAAGATTATCGTGGTGATTATCTTCGCCATCGCTTCAACGGTCTTTAACATTGTTGGCCCCAAAGTGCTGGGTAACGCCACCACCAAACTGTTTGAAGGGGTTATGGCGCAAATTGCGGGTACAGGCTCGATAGATTTCGACTACATCGGCCGGGTTCTGTTCATCATCCTCATCCTCTACATCGCCTCCGCCATCTTTGCCTACATCATGGCCTGGATGATGGCCGATGTCTCCACCGACATTTCCTACCGCTTCCGCGAGGAAATTGCCGCCAAGATGAACCGGCTGCCGCTGAGTTACTACGACAAAACGACGCAGGGTGAAGTGCTGTCGCGCATCATCAACGATGTAGATACGGTCAACCAAACCCTCAGCCAAAGCCTGACGCAAATCATCACCTCCGTCATCACCGTCATCGGCGTGCTGATTATGATGTTGACCATCAGTTGGGTGATGACCCTGGTGTCGCTGCTGGTCATCCCGCTCACGCTAGGGGTGGTGGGTTTTGTTGTCAACCGGTCACAAGTCTACTTCAAGGAGCAGCAGAATTATCTGGGGCATGTCAATGGGCATGTGGAAGAAATGTTTGGCGGCCACCGCGTCATGAAGGCGTTTAACGGCGAAGCCCGCAGCATTGAAAAGTTTGAAGGGTTTAACGACGCGCTCTATGGTGTCGGCTGGAAATCCCAGTTTTTGTCCGGTTTGCTGATGCCAATGATGTTTTTTGTCGGCAATCTGGGGTATGTGGCGGTGGTCATCGTGGGTGGCTATCTGACGGTGCGGCAGGCGATTACGGTGGGTGATATTCAGGCGTTTATCCAGTATGTGCGCTCGTTTAACCAGCCGCTGATGCAGTTAGCCAATATCTCCAACATTTTGCAGCAAACGGCCGCTGCCGCCGAGCGCGTTTTTGAGTTTTTGGAGGAGCCGGAAGAGATAATGGAAACCGAAAACCCGGTGCGGCTGGAATCGCTGCAAGGGCATGTGGCGTTCCGCAACGTGCGCTTTGGTTATGAGGCCGACAAGCCGGTGATTCATGATTTAACGGCCGTTGTCAACCCCGGCCAAAAAGTCGCCATTGTCGGGCCAACGGGCGCGGGCAAAACCACCATCGTCAAGCTGTTGATGCGTTTTTATGATGTGGACGACGGCGCAATTTTGGTGGATGGTCACGACATTCGCAGCTTCAAGCGGCAAGATTTGCGCCGCTGGTTTGGCATGGTGCTGCAAGACACCTGGCTCTACAACGACACGATTATGGAGAATATCAGGTACGGCCGGCCGGATGCCACCGATGAGGAAGTGATTGCCGCCGCCCAAGCCGCCCACGTAGACCACTTCGTCCACACCCTGGCCGACGGCTACAATCTGGTCATCAACGAGGAAACAACCAACATCTCGCAAGGCCAGATGCAGCTACTAACCATTGCCCGCGCCGTGCTGGCCGACCCCAAAATCCTCATTTTGGACGAAGCCACCAGTTCGGTGGACACGCGCACCGAGGTGCTCATCCAAAAAGCAATGGATCGCCTGATGGTGGGGCGCACCAGCTTCATCATCGCCCATCGCCTCTCCACCATCCGCAACGCCGACCTGATTCTGGTGATGCGCGACGGCGACATTGTGGAGCAAGGTTCGCATCTGGGGCTACTAGAACGGGGTGGCTTCTATGCGGAGTTGTACAACAGCCAGTTTGAGCATGTGGAGCAGGATGAGGATGCGGTTGAAGAAGATGAAGGATTCCTGGTGCCTATGCTGGGGGATTAACCATCTGTAGCTTATCTGTCAAAAAGCCGAGTTTCGTGAAGAAGCTCGGCTTTTTTTGTTTGTGGGGTGGGTGGGGGAACGGCCGTAAAAAAGAGTCGAATGATTATGACTTCTTCTATCGGATCGCCTTCTATTAATCGGCGAATGACAGCCCGAACCGCCCTATGTGCTAAACTGGAAACGGCCGTTTTTCCCCACAACCATTCTCAGCAAACGGCCGTTTCCCTTTGATAATTGATTTCCCTTGTTAAAGGCAGTATGATTTTCTCATGAGCGACAACCCATCAGAAAAGGTAGCAACGATTTTGAGAGTGCACTCAGAGGTATAAAATGTATCCACAGACATTGACAAATCTACAATTGGAAATTGTGAAACTATATTCTACAGAGATGGAACGCCAAGATTTGCTGGAGCTTAAACAAGTCCTGGCAAATTTCTTTGCCCGAAAAGCGATTCAAGAAGCTGACCAGATTTGGGATGAACAAAATTTGACGGATGATGACATGGAAGAATGGTTAAATGAGGGATAAACTGAAGGTTGTCCTGGATACCAATGTGCTGTTGGTGTCTATTTCCAGTAAATCGAAGTACCATTGGCTCTTTCAAAAGCTGCTGCAACAAGAATTTGAAATAGCCATTACCAATGAGATTCTGACGGAATATGAGGAGATAATCTCCAAGAAGTATTCGGTGACTGCTGCCCAAAATACTATTCGCACCTTGCTTTTGCTGCCTAATGTGACTAAAAGTGATGTTTACTACAATTGGGCTTTGCTTCGAGATGATCCTGATGATGATAAATTTGTTGATTGTGCTATTGCTGCCAATGCCAACTACATTGTGACCAACGACAGACATTTTGATGTTCTCAAACAGATTGCGTTCCCAGTCGTCAATGTGGTCAATATCACGCAGTTTCAATCTTTATTGAGTGGTACATGAAACCAACTTGCTCAGGGCAGGTCTCCCACTCACGACACGCTCCGCCAAGCTGCGTTTGGTGTCGCGCTGAACTGCCCCCTATGTGCTAAGTGGGAAACGGCCGTATTCGCCACAACACTTCTCAGTAAACGGCCGTTTCCCCCAACTATTGTTTGTGGTCGAGGTAGGCTCTGACCATGCTATAATGGAGCCAAACTTTTGGTGAAAGGTGCAAAATGATAGAAAGTCGCATATCCATTTCGCCTGATGTTGTACTCTATTAATCATGCAAATTATTGGAGAATAGACATGCTGCAAATTCCCGTAAAACAAGCAAGTCATGAATTAGATGAACTTCTCGACAAAGTTGCTCATGGTCAAGAGTTGGTCATTATTCGTTCTGATGGTTCAGCCTTCAAACTGCTGGCCTTACCACGTGTCCCACAACCCGTTTTTGGTAGTGCTAAAGGTTTGGTTGTCATTGGCTCTGATTTCGATAACCCCATTGAGGGTTTTGAAGAGTATATGCAATGAAACTCCTGCTAGACACGCACACATTCTTGTGGTTTATCGCTGGTGATAACCAATTGGATGTTTACGCTCGGCAATTGATTGAGAATCCAGATAACGAACGGTATCTGAGCATAGCCAGCGTTTGGGAAATCACGATCAAATCTAGCTTGGGGCGATTGACAGTGCCAACACCGCCCAGCACCTTGATTCGTGAACAGGTTTGGGCGAATGCCATTGACCTTTTAACCATCACGCCTGAACAGTTCGATACGCTTCATACCCTGCCATACCATCATAAAGATCCATTTGATCGCCTTATTGCGGCTCAAGCTGTGCAAGAAGGGATGTGGCTTGTTACCAAAGATTCAGCTTTCGCTGCCTACAACGTGCAAATGGCTTGGTCATCACCATAGAAAATCAAGGGTCATTTTTACCTCGGTTCCAGAGAGGTTTTCTGCTCACGATATGCTCTACATGCTAAACCGAAAACAGCCGTATTCCTCCAACGCAGGCTGTGGTCGGTGTCGCGCCAAACTGCCTTATGTGCTGAATCGGAAACGGCCGTTTTTCCCCACAACCATTCTCAGCAAACGGCCGTTTTTCCCAACCCACCACAACCAATCCTACCAACCAAACAAGGTAAACGCTGCCCAATGACGAGGGTGGGCAAACGGCCGTTTTTCCAAATCCTGCTGATCCTCACCATCTTCCCCAAAATCCCCAATCCAGTTACGCAGTTCCCCCACCGTCACCTGCTGTAGCCACAGTTGGGCATCGCGCAAATGAGACGCAAGATTTTGCCTCTCTACCGCGCCCAGTTCATAAAAACGACGCATCAGCAAAAAGGTGGGCAAATCCTCCACCGGCCAGTGTGCCACCAGCACCGCCCGCGCCCCGGCATAAAGAAACGCCCGAATCAGCCCCATCGGCTCATCGCCGCGCAGCACCCGGCTGACGCCACTTTGGCAGGCCGACAGCGTGACCAGTTTGGCCTGAATGCGCCACGTCTGCAGCACTTCCCGCGCCGAAAGGGTGGTGCCGGAGCCAATTTCCAGGTAAGAGGCCAGCGGGTCGCTGGCATTAAACCAGCCGTGGCAGGCAAAATGGAGAATGGGGGCAGCAACGGCCGTTTCCCGCAGCCACCCCTTATCCACCACCCCATCCACCCGCCCCACGCCGCCCAGCAGCCCGGCCACCGTCTCAACCTCCGCTTTGGCATAGCGCAATGCTGTCTGTTCCGCTTCACCGTGGTAGCCAACGACAAGGCTGGGGGAAAAAACGGCCGTTTTCTCCCCATTTCGCCCCATTTGCTGCGCCAGCACCGTGGCACTGGGGGCATAGGTCAGCACGGGGCCGTCTGTTCGCAGCAGGGGTTGAGAAACGGCCGTTTGCAGCCCCCCAAACGGCAGCCGGTGCAGCGGCCCATGCGGCACCAGCACCAGCTTTTCCGTCGCTGGCAGCCCGCCCAGCAGTTTGGGTGAAGCAAAGGCCGTGAAGCGCGGCTCCAGGAAGCGGGTGGGATCATCGCCGCGCACCGACTTGGTGGTGAGCATATTGGGGTTCAAATCACAATCCTGCACCGTTATCTGGTTACGGCTGATGACAAAGCGAATCGTTTTGGCTTCGGTGAGCAGATGCTGCCGCAGGGGGTTGCTTTTGGGAATGGCCTGAAGCATGGGAACATCGTGTTCGAGTACGCCGGTGGTGAAGTAGCTGACGAGAATGGTGTTGGCGAGCAGGGTTTGTTGCAGGGAAACGGCCGTTACCGTTTCCCCCGTTCCCTGTTCCCCGCCCAGTGCCTCGGCAAATGCCCGCGCCCGCGCCTTTTCCGCCCAATCAAACGCCTCGGCCACGCGCCCCTGCCCCAGCAGGTGCAGCACCAGTGCCTCATACACCTGCTGCCATCGCCCTAGCAGGCTAACTTTTAGCCCTTCATTTTTGATCGGTTCACGGGTGGATTCGATCACGTCTACGGCCTGCAAAAAAGCGGCGGAAGCGGCCGCGTGGTCTTCCATCCCAGCCAACACATCGGCCAGCCGATAATACGCTTCGGCCAGCACTTCCCGCCGTCCAATCTCCTCGGCCACGGTAATGGCTTGCTGATAAACGGCCGTTGCTTCCGCCAGCCACCCCTGTGCCTGCAACACCAGCCCGCGATCCAGATGGGCGTCTACTTCCCAAATGCGAGTACTCATGGCAGCTATGGCTGCTTCAAACTTGGGTAATGCGGCAGCCAAATCTCCTTGCAGCATCAGCAGTTCGCCAATATTAATCAGCGTTCGCCCCATCATATCCTGCGCCCCGCCCTGATCCTGCAACGCCAAGGCTCGCTCCTGACATTGCCGCGCTTCGTCCCACCGTCCCAGGTCACGGTATAAAATACCTAAATTCATGTTCGCAAGGTAGATGGGGCGCGGCGCACCAAGCTGCTCTAATAGAGCCACAGCTTCTTGTAGGTATGTTTCGGCCGGCTCATACTGCTGTAGTTGATACGCCGTAAACCCCAAATTGGTCAGCGTCATCCCCTTGCGCTGCTGATTGCCCAATTTGTCCCACAGCGACAAGCATCTTTGCAAATCTGCAAACGATGGCTCAAATTGTCCCATCAGCCGATAAAAAATGGCGCGGGAGTTGAGCGTGCGGCCTCGTATTTCGTCATCGAGACTGGCTTCAGCCAGCAGGGGAGCAAAGGTGGCTAAAGCCTCTGCAAACTTTTCCTGAAGCCCATAATCCAACCCCACAAAATAGTTGTGCAGATGAAGACTTTGGGTCTGTTGCAAGGGTATCTGGGCAGCGTCCTGAACCAATGCCGAAAAGGCGGGCGGGTCGTCGGAGACAAGGGCGCTGCCAAGTCGTTTGTAGACTGGCAACCATTGGGCTTCAACGGCCGTTTCTCCCCCCATCATTCTCTCTGCCAACGCCGCCACCGCCCGCTGATGCCACAATTTATAAGTCACATAATCATCACGCTCAAAACGTTCCAGACATTGCTGCGCCTGTGCCTCGGTTAAACCATATAATTCATCCTGAACTGTCACAGCCGGGTGCAATGTCATCTTTTCGAGCAACTCTTCAGATAGTTGACTGTTTAAGATAGTAGATAAAAGAACAGCATCCCCCCAACCAACTATCGCCAAAGCATCCAGCAGGTGCTGCTCTTGCACCAAAATTTGCTTGTTCATAAAAATTCCGCTTCCAAATTTCCAGGAAACATTTGCTTAATCCAATCGTCTATTTGATATAACACACTTGTATACAAAACGTTTGAAGCAAAAGGGAGGAAACTGTGATCACCAAAAACTTGTCTGTCTATTTTGTTAAACCGCTTATCCTTGTTATGTTGCTGCTTCTGGCTGCTTGCAACCCGGAGCCAATGCCCACCCCTCCACCACCGGAGGAAGTAGCTCCACCCACTTTTACAGACGAAACTGGTTTGCCTATTCAAAATCAGGCATTCCGTGTTTTTTGCCACGCCCAACTTATTGATGATGGCACAAGCCAAACCGCACAAGAATACGCCATTCGCACTGATGACCAGGGGAAAGCCACATCCTGGCCTGCCACTTGCCGTTATGTGACGGCTTTACAGCCACAGCCAGCCACCGCACCAGGGTATGACACTTTTAAAACAAGTTGGATGCCCGGAAGCACAACTGCTCAGGATGCGTCATCAGGCACCATCCATATTACCGCCCAACTGCTCGTTGTATTTAACCCAATCGTCAGCCTGGCGTGGGAGCCAAGCGGTGAAAGCAGTGTCGTGACGCTGCAAAGCAGCAGTAATGTCGCCTCGCTTACTGCTGCTTTTGCCAGAGCCAGTAGCTATTTGTATGATGCAACAAATGGGCAGATGCTTTTTGGCAATGTCCAGATTTATACCAATGGGGAAATGTGGAATGAAGCTGATTTTCGGGTGCTGGCAGACAATGACCGACGACCATCGGCGAATATAGGGGGAATGGTGAAAACGGCCGTTAAGCACCCTCTTACCGCTCATCCAACCTTTGATGACCTCATCTTTTATCCCGGCCACATTATGCTGGGGCGTGGCTGGAGCAAAAATGGCCCCAAGACAGGTCTTTGGAACGCATCTGATGGCTTTCGTACCCTTGCCCACGAATGGGGTCATTATGCCCTGTTTCTCTATGATGAATATTTGACGCTAGACAACAAGCCTGCTTATTGTACCTGCCCCCATGGGGATACCAGTTGCACGGCCTCCATAATGGATTGGCAATACGACAGCCAGCGCACTGAACTATGGGGTGACAAAGCCTCTGACCAGTGCAACCTGACCCAGCAAAATGCGGTTCACCAGGAATCTGATGGGCAAACGCTTAGCAAATGGTTTTTCTGGCAAGGTGCTGCCACACCAGGCATACTACAGGCACCAGATTCCACAGATACCAAACTCACGCTTGCCCGTTATCTCATCAAACCACAGCCCGCTTCGTCCGCATTGACTACACCGGCCAATGAACCAACGGTAAATGTGGTTGCTTCACCAGGCACACTCGATGAACTGCTACCCAGCCAACTACTGGCACAACTCTACACCGTGCAACATGAATCGCAATCGGATGTGGCAACCAGTATCTTGTACCAGGGCAGCACCATGCTCTATCCCGGTGATGAGAGCCAACGTGGACTGCTAACCTTACTGGGCGTCCCTTTAAAGAGCAGTGAGGAATCTCTTTATGTTGGTGTAAATCAGTTTGCGCCCACGCTGAACCCGCTTTACCAAGTAGATGCCTTTAGCTACACAGACACATTGCCATCACCTGATGTCAATCTACTCCATAACAGTTGGAGACCACATTTGCAGGTTCAGTACAAGGCACATATGGCCGATGCTAGCACACAAACGGCCGTTATTGACGAAATAACCCTCATCCTCGGCCTGGATCAGCCAGCGGCCGGCCCGGTTTTGGCGCAGCTTTGTACACCTGTCGTTCTCAGCTCAGGCAGCAAATGCTATGGCTCACGGGAAATCGCCAACGGGGATCCCGGTCAATATCATCTAACTATTTCAGCGGCAGAACTGGGCGGCAGTTTCCCCTCTTACAGCCTGCTGCGGCTGTGGGTACGAACAGACAAACCTACAGGCAACCCTGAACTTATTCGCTGGATTGAGATTGGACGAGCGGGTGCTGGCCCTGGCGGTGGCTGCGCTCACGCCCCCCTGCAAGATGGCAACCAAACCCGCACATTGGGCATGAATGCCAAAACAAATTGGGATGAAGAGTGCAGCGGGCTAGTAGCCTATATGCCTGTTGCCAATGATACGGCTTTACAAACGGCCGTTCCTAACGAAGTACAAGGCTTTGTCTCGCCCCCTGTCCTCATCCAGGACATTCCGCTAGATAATGGCACTTGCTCGGCCACCAAAGACGGCGCAATCACCATGAGCTACGATGACCTGGATGTTTGCCAAGTGGTAACTGCCTCAATTTTTCAGGCAGAGAACCGTTCTTACAATAGCGACGTCGTTGGTTTAGCACGGGACTTCCAACAATATCTGTTAGCAGGGGAGGAGGGAAGGGAGAAATTAACGGCCGTTTGCACCCAACTACTAAATGCTGATCCTCACATCGAGGAGAACCTACGCCTATTGCAATTAACCACCACACGCAGCGAATGGAACCTTGTCCCAGGCAGCACCACAGCCGCAGACAGCAACGTTCTCTCCGGTTTTCCCGAAAACGACGGCATTTTTGCCATCGCATTGTTCAGCAACTAGGCAAAAAAAGACCCCGTCAGAATGACGGGGTCTTTTCCTTATATAATCAATAGGTTTCTAGATAGATTTAACGATGAAAAAACAGAAACTTACGAACAAGCTGTATCCAGGCCACACGTAATCTGGCTAAATACATTACCAATTTGAGGCCCCAAAAGGGTCAAAATGGCGATTACCACAACAGCTACCAAAACGAGCACCAAGGCATATTCGACTAAACCTTGACCACGCTCACGCTTCAGAAACAACATTTGCCTTTACCTCCTTGTGAAAATTTACAGGATTATCTGATGAGACAGACGACTTTGTTAGCTACGAACTACTCAATCAGCTTATATGCTACTTCTTTCAAGCCAATAACATTGTAACGTTTGTGAAAAACTTTTTCAAATTATATCTTTGAACTCTCATCAGAACAAAGCCATTTGCTCATAAAAGAGGGCAAAAACTAACTTTCTGTTAATAAAAGACACCTGTTTTTGCAAAGGGTCACACGCTATCTATCAACCCTGGTAAATTCTAGCCTACTAAAACTCCAGTTGAGCCATCAATGGAATGGCAAATTCAGCCCGCGTCCCCTGCCCCAGCCCGCTGAATATCTTCATTTCTCCCCCCAACATCTCAATGCGACCCCGCAGCGTACTTAGCCCAATCCGCTGATTATTGCGCGACAAAGCCTCATCTACAGCAAAACCACGCCCATTATCTTCCACCACAACCGTCACCAATTCTGGTGCCAAATCCAGTGAAACCTGAATCTGTGTGGCTTGGGCGTGCATCATCGCATTGTTAAGCAGTTGCTGCACCCCACGGAAAACAGCCACCTCAATGTGGCTTTCCAGGCGGCGCTCAACCCCGGTGACGGTAATGGGAACATTTAGCCCGCTCTTTTCTTGTACCGATTCAACATAACGGCGCAAGGTGGGGATGACACCCAAATCATCAAGCATCATGGGGCGTAGGTCAAAGATAAAATCCTTGACCTGTCCAAATGTGGTGGCAGCAGCACTTTTTAAAGCATTTAGCTCTTGTCGCGCCCGCACAGCATCCACATCAAAGTAACGTTGGCAAATCTCGGCCTGCAAAATAAAGTTGCTTAAGGACGAAGCGGGGCCATCGTGCATCCGGCGCACCAGGCTTTGCCGGGCAGCTTCCTCGGTCTGAATCACACGAATCACATCCGACTGATCATCAACGCGGCGGCTCTTTTTCGCTTGGGGAGCCGCAGGCAGTTCTCCGTCTGTCAACTCAATCAAGCGCCGCTGAAACTCTGCCAAACGCTCCAGGTTCCTCTGGTCGCTTTGCAGCTTTTCCAGTTGGCCGCGCATGGTAAATAGACGCTGCTGCACGTTATTCAGGTTTTCATACGCCTGCCGAATATCTTCGCGGGGTAGGGTTTCAAAGTTGGTGTTTAGATCGTGTAAATGCTTGGTAGCTTGGGCATTACGCTGGGCAAGCCGCTCAACTTCTGCCGAGCTTTGTTTAATTAGAATGTCAATTTCACGCAAGTCACGCTGTGTTTGCTCAAAATCTTTGTATGCTTCTTCTAAAAACCCAGCGAAGGTTGCTGTCTCTTTTACGGCCGTTTTTTCAACCATACATCCTTCCAGACAACTTTTTTGAGGGCAAATTAGCCACGCGCACCATCCAGGCGAACCCATCCATGCTGCAAAGCATAAACGGCCGCTTGTGTGCGATCCTCCACACGCAGCTTACGCAAAATCGCCGTCATGTGGTTCTTCACCGTTTGGTGGCTAATCCCCAATTTAAATGCAATTTCCTTATTGCTCAACCCCTTCGTCACATGCTCCAAAATTTCCATTTCACGCGGCGAAAGCGGCACAAACAAATCGTCAGATTCACTGGTCAGGGAACCGTTAAAACGTCCGATTTTCTGCTCAGTCCAGGCAATAATCTCATCATAATTCATCACCCGGTCATCTACCACATAATTCCCTTCATGAACGGCCGTTACCGTCTTAATCAATGCCTCTGGTGGCACATCCTTGGAACAGTAGGCCGAAGCCCCAGCCCGCAGCGCATGAAACACCTGCTCAACATCATCATAACCAGTGATCATCACGACTTTTAAATTAGGCAACTGCGTCTTGATTTTGCGCGTCACCTGTAGCCCATTGATGGTAGGCAGGTTAATATCCATCAAAATCACATCCGGGCGCAATTCATGAGCCATCTCAATGGCAACTTCGCCATCAGCCGCCTCACCAGCAACTTCCATATGCATGTCTGTTTCTAATACATCACACAACCCCTGACGGAAAACGGGATGATCGTCTACGATAAGAATCCTGATTGGTTCCACTGTAACCTCTTTATTTTGCGTATAATTTTGCTATGCAGGTTTTGTACAAACATTGGTCACATTTTAGCTCTCATTTGTGTACCACGTGTTTGGGATAAGTTGACGGCAGTATACCATGAAAAGCAAAACCCAAACAAGGCAGCACGTCTAAATCATATGGTACCTTAGTTCCTTTTTTCCTTACGAAAGCAATCTTTTCACGCTCCATTCATCAATTTTCCGCCAATTCAGGGGTCAGCAGCCAGCCGATAAACGGCCGTATTTTCCCAACCCTGCTCCCGTGTCCAAGCAAAATTCGTCTGGTAAGCGACCGTTCCCCGCCCCCCCAACGCTTCATACGGCCAGCCCGGTGCCGTCACCAAATAATCCGCCCCCGCCGACAAGGCGTGCGCCACCAGAGCCGCCTCGTTGGGCAGCAGCTGAACCACCTCTGGCGAAAGCAGCCCGGCCAGATCCAGCAACGGCCGTTCGGCAAAATAGCCAATTGCCCCAATATCATGCGCCGCCACCAGCGCATCCGGCTCCGTGTTCGCCGCCAGCCACCGCGCCGCCACCACCATCTCCCCCTCAATAAAGGCCACGTCCCGCCCATAGGCCACTGCCCCTTGCAGCAGGAAAAAGAGCAGCACAATGCCAAAGCTAAGAACGGCCGTTTGACGCACAATGCGGGAAAAACGGCCGTTGGTTTGACTTAACAGCCACCCCCACCCCGCCAACCCCAGCAGCACCCAAACCGGAACCGTCGGCAGCAAATAGCGCCCATGTTGGTAAACCAGCGGCAACCGCCACGCATACAGCAGCAAATGCCCCCCCGCCCAAAGCAGTGGCAACAACTGCGCCCACCGCCGCTGCTGCCCCAAACGCCAAACGGCCGTCATGATGCCCGGCAGCAATAACAAATGGGGGCTGCTCATGCCGCGCCCGGCCGCCACCCCGCCCAGGCTCACCAGCGTCACCTGCCACAGCCGCCACAGCAGTGGCTGCGCCAGCAGCGGCGCATATTCAGCCTGCTTGGCATAAAGCGTCGTCGGCCAAAGCTGGCCGCTGCTCCACATATTAAAGGAGAAGTAAGGGATGAGTGGGAGGAGAAGTGCCAGGGCAAAAAGAAGCGTGGGACGCGGGGTGTGGGGTGTGGGGCGTAGGGGGTGGAGGAGAAGGAGGGCTATCAGCAAGACCACCCCGTCGGGGCGCACCAGCATGAGCAGGCCACACAGCCACCCCAGCAGTGGCGAAAGTTCCAGCTTTGCCAAATAGAGGTAGCAAATGAGCAAGCCCAGCGCCGTGAAGAGCAGCGTTTCCATGCCGCTGGCGGCTGCCCACAGCAGCGGCCAGGTCAGCACCAGCACTACCCCCGCCGCCCAGTCAAATTGCGCCCATTGCGGCCAAAGCTGCCGCCACAGTTGCATCCCCAGCCAGCCCGTTGCCAGCAGTAGCCCGCTGCCCAGCAGATAGGCCCACAGCAAATGGGGCAACCGCAGCAGGTAGCCAACAGCCAGCAGCAGCGTCCACAGCGGGGCGGTGGAACCGGTGCTGGGTTGACCGGAAACGTATTCCCAACGGCCGTTAATTCCCACATTTCGCGCATACGTTTGGTGAATCCAGGCATCATCCAGCGGAAAGCCAAGCCCGCCAGCCGACCGCGCCGCCAGCAAAAAAAGCGTCATCCCTGCCACCACCGCCAGCAGCAGCCATCCGTAGTGCTTCATAAAGTGGTTATTGGTTATTGGTTATTGGGACTGCTGTGCCAATAACCAATAGCCCTAATCCCCCACCCGATATAAATTGACCATCTCAAACGAGGCGACCAGTTCAAAACCAGCCGCCGCTTCGTCTCCTTGATACAGGCCACGCAGCGGCAGCGGGGTGTCTTTGTCCAGCAGCAGGTGGGTTGCACCGTACCGCTGTGCCACTGCCAGTAGCACGTCGGGCGGCTCATTGGGAATGGTGATGGCCGATAGACCGGTGTGGTAATAAAAGCCGGGGGCATTGCCGACCATCACAACGGCCGTTTCCGGCACCATCGCCGCCACCTGCTCAAACAAGGCTACATAATCACGTTCTGGCGTTCGCAGCCAGCCAATCACCGCCGTCATCACCAAGGCCACGGCGACAAACATCCCCGCGTAAATCCGCTTCATTTGCTCCGGGTTGGGGTGCGGCCAACGAGCGGTGCGCCAATCGGTGGCAAAGCCAAGCCCCGCCGCCGCCAGCGCCATCAGCCACGGCCAAATGGCGGCCGAGGAGTGGAGCAAGCTGCCGCGCCCGGCGGGAAAGGTGAAGAGCAGCACCATGACGGCGAAGAGGGTGAGGGTGTACCAGGTGAATGGATGGGGAAACGGCCGTTTTCGCACCCCCCACCACCCCCAAACCACCAGCGGCGTGAGAAAAATGAGGCACGCCACCGCCCCAAACAGTTGCCCCGCCTCTCCCAACGCCACCAGCTTTGACCACAAAATGTTGTTCCACCCCCAGGCCAAATAGCTGGAGAGGGTGAAGGAACGGCCGTAAGCAAACAAATCATCATAGGTGGTCAAAAAAATGGTTTGCGTGCCGGAAGTGGGGAGCAGCCGCCCCAGCAGTTGCCAGTTGTGCCAAAACCAGGGGGACATGATGAGGAGGTAGCCGAGGAGGAGGGAGAGTGGAGTGTGGAGAGTGGAGCGTGGGGAGTGGAGCGTGGCATTGTAGGGGCGGGATGGCGGGGGAAACTGGCTTGCCACGCTGTTCCCATCGTCTCCCCGCCGTCTCGCCCAGACGTTAACCAACCAAACCCACACCCCCACCAGCAAAAACAGCACCCCGTCGGCTCGCGTCAGGTGGGCCAGCCCGGCCAGCAGCCCGGCCAGAAACCAGTGGCGGCGTTGGTTGTGGGTAACGGCCGTTCCCAACGCCCACAAACACCCCCCACCCAGCCAGGCAATCGGCGCAAATGTGGAGGGCTGGCTCCAAAAGGTATTGTAAAACCCGCCCGAAGCAGTAAACAAAGCGGCCGTCCACGCCTGCCAGCGCGTCCCCGACAGCCGCCAGCTTATGCCAAAAGCCAGCAGCGGCAGCAGCCCCGCCAATAGCCAGAACGGAAGCTGCATCCCGCGAAAGCTCGGCCAAAGTTTGTAACCCGCCGCCGCCAGCAGCGACGGCAGCGGCATCCAATAGGTGTGGCTGGGGGTGGGCAACCCCTGCGGGTCGTCCAAAAATTGCCAGATGATTTGCTCGGTAAAGCCATAGCCATCGGCCAGCCGCTGCCCGTTGGTGGCGTAGTAATAGGCATCAAAATAGGAAGGGTGCTGTAACCGCCACGCCCACACCGCTTGCAACGCTAACCCCAGCAGCGCCAGCCACAGCCAGTCAGGGCGTTCGCGTAAAAATTTGCGCCAGGTCATCGTGATACGCTTCCGTCCAGCGGGGGCTGGTCGCCAAAAGCTGCGCCAGCACCACATCCCGCTCAATCAGCACATATTGTACGGCGTAATCGTCTAACGGCCGTTCCCAACCCAACTGCCCCTCAAACGTCTGCCGGTAAAGCTGTAAAAACGGGTCGCCATACACATCCGCCCGCCCGTCCACAAACACCGGCAGCCCGCGCCAAATGAGATACCCTCCCCAATTGTAGCTGTTGTACCCCCGCACCAGCCCGTTTTCCTGCAAAAAATCCACCGCCGCCACCGGGTACTGTTTGGCAATAGCCGCCTCATTCCCCGCCACTTTAACGGCCGTCCACACCCCCACAACACCCACCATCACCGCCACCAACCCCACATTCACCCATCGCCATACCGCCGACGCTGGCTGACTTTCTTTAATCTCCAATCTCCAATCAACCAATCTCGCCAAAACAGGCACCGCCACCAGCACAAACAGGGGAATATGCCGCGCTGAACCCAGGCTGGCAACGGCCGTTCCCAGCACCAGCACCACATCGCTCCAAAACGGTGCCACAAAGACCTCCGCAGTTTTGAAAACCTCGGCGGTCTGCTGCCTGCGCTTGCGCCCATCCCGCTGCAACAGCAGCAACACCACCACCAGCAGCACAAAAAAGGGCCAAAATGCCACCGCCCCCAGCGTGGGTGGCTGCCATTCCTGAATATAGCTTTGCATCGCCGCGCTGCCGAGCGTGGCAAAGGGGTAAAACCAGATGGCCGTGCCGCTGGGGTTCAGCGCCGCCGCCAAAAAACAGCCTGCGGTCGTCAATCCTAACAAACGGAGCGTCGGCCAGCTCATCAGGGCGGCATTGTTGGGCTGCCGCCATCGCTGCGCCGCTTCGGACAGGGTGAAGGTTGCCAGCAGCACCACGCCAAAGAGGTAGCCACTGTGGAGATTGGCCCAAACGGCCGTTAATCCCACCAGCCACCACCCTTGCCCCGCGCCGCCGCGCCCCGCCCGCACCCGCTCCAGCAGCCAGACAAACGCCGCCCCAAACAGCAAATTCACCATCTGCGGCCGCGCCCCCCAGACAATCGCCGAGGCAATCGCCCCCCACAGGGCAAAAAAGGCAGGTAGATAAAGCTGCTTGGGCTGGCTCACCCCACTGTGGCGCGTAGCAGTTAATGCTGCCGCCAGCAGCAGGGCAAATGTTGCCACCACCAGCAACGCCGCCCACACCATCAACCCCGGTAGCCCGGCAGCCCGGTAAACCAGCCACATGACGACCTGCGACAACCATTCATGCGTCACCCAGGCATGATGGGGGACGGTGAAGGAAAAAATATCGTGCTGCGGCAGGCCATCGCGCAAAATCGCTTCGCCGGTTCGCAAATGCCACCACATGTCGGGGTCAAGCGTCTCCCGCACCCCCATGCCGAACAGCCCCAGCCCCCAAACGGCTAAAAACAGCTTTTTGCCACTCATTCCAGCCGACGGCGAGCGTAAATGGTGAACAGATCGCCAAAGTTGAGCGGCACGGCCACTTCTTGCAGATTTAACCCACGAGCAAGGGCGTGCGCCAGCCGACCCAACGGCCGATTTAGCCCGGCAATTCGTGTTGCCACATACCCCAGCCGCAAATATCGCCCCTGCGCCCCCGACCACACCACCTCGAAGCCGTGTTTTTCCAGCATGGCGGCCAGCGTCTTCTGGCTAAAATAATAGAGGTGCATGTCCATTAGCCACGGCCAGCGACCGCCCATCAGACGTGCCAGCTTGCTGTCGCTGTCCATGGTGTGGAGCAATAACCAGCCGCCCGGTTTGAGCAGCCGCCGCGCTTTGGCAATCTCGCTGCTAGGGTCGGCCACATGCTCAATCACGTCCCACATTGTCACCACGTCGAATTGGCAGCCAGCCAGCGCCGGGGCATCCTGCGTTCCCTGAATCAGCGTCAAGCCGCGCCGCCGCGCCTCATCCACGGCCCACTCGGATGGCTCCACGCCATAGGCGTTCCAGCCGGCCTGCTGCGCTACTTCGACAAACACGCCAATGTAGGCTCCGACGTCGAGCAAGGAACGGCCGTTTGCCTGCCCCACCACCTTTTCCATCGCCTGCAAATGTTTGCGAAAGGTCAACTCGCGCCCCTCGCGCTCCTCGCTGTAGGTGTTGTCCTCAACCGCTGCATAAAGCGCGGTCAACTCGTCGTCTGACCAGCGTGGGTTGGCATAAACGAGGCCGCACTGGTTGCAGCGCACAATTTGGGCATGGCTGCCATATTCGGCACTGGTGCAGCGAAAGGCAGAAACATCGGGTAAACGGCCGTTCATCGTCGCCGGGAACTGCACCACCCAGTCGTCCTGACCGCATAAATTACAAACAACATCAATCATTAGTTTGGAAACTCTGGTGTAACGGGAACCGCCGGTCGCCGTGGCTCCCCGCCACGTAAACGCCGCACAAAAAGCCGCAACAGCGTATACTGCCCTTTAAACACTTCGTTACGCGAAATCTTCGTCGTGCCTTTGCGTCGATCTTCAAAAATAATGGGTACCTCGCCAATTTGCCAGCCGCGCCGCTGCGACAAAAAGAGCATTTCTACTAAAAAAGAGTAGCCGCTGGAAAAAATTTGATCGAGGGGAATGGACTCCAGGACTTCGCGGCGATAGAGACGAAAACCGGCCGTTGCGTCATTGGCCTTCAGCCCCAGCAGCAGCCGCGCCCCCAGATTCGCCCCCCGGCTCAACCACACCCGCTTCCAGGTGCAGTTGCGTGACCCACCCCCGGCCACATAGCGTGAGCCAATAACGACATGCTTGCTCTGGCTCATTTCAATCATCGCCGGAATGTAGCGCGGGTTGTGGGAAAAATCAGCATCCATCGTCATCACTCGCTGCGCCCCCAACTCGTAAAGTGCCTTTTTGAACCCGGCGATATAGGCTGTTCCCAGCCCCAGCTTGCCCGCCCGATGCACCACATGCACCCGCTCCGGCTCCTGGGCTGCCCACGCATCGGCCAGCACCCCGGTGCCGTCAGGCGAATTGTCATCTACAACAACGACACCCACATTCACCGGCAGTACCAGCAATTGGGAGACCAAATCATTCAAATTATCTGCTTCGTTATAGGTCGGCACAATAACGAAGGTCGTTGGTTTTTTCATAAACAGTACCCTCTAATGCGGGGGGATTGTAGCGGTATTGGTGGGCGTGGTCAAAACGTTTTTGCAATAGGCACCAATTCTCAGTTTGACAAATCACGACAGACACCCATGCTCTGCGGGGATGCCTTTTTTATCCGCTCTGCGGGTTTCTGGCCTTTATATGCAGGAAAGAAAGAAACCCGCAGAATAGGCCAAAGCACATAGCAGCGACGACCGTCGCTACGAGTTGGTCAGTTTTTGCTTCCAAACCGAGGATTGCTGAGACACAATAAACCCGCTTGACAAACTTAATTATTTCTCAGCTAATGACGGTACTCCCTTACCAATTTTTGACCAGGGCGTTGCTTTTTTGCCATTTCTGCTCACTATTATGGCATGTACGAGCAAGGTTTGTACGTGACAACAAAGTAGCGGTTTATGTATTGGATTAGAGTTTGCAGTATTGTTCAAAATGAAAACACAATTATTACCACCTTTTCCTAATTACCTCCAACTGCGAGAGCATTCACACATCCCTGAATGGCTATGGCATGTTACCCGGATCATTGCAATATGCGCTATCTTCGTCCTGTCAGGCACCCTAATCTGGCTGCCTGACATTGGATTATTAATTTTTTGGAAACTTCTTGTCCCGATACTCCCCCTTATCTTCTTAACCGTACCGGGCTTGTGGCGCAATATATGTCCTTTGGCCGCCTTTAACCAGATACCACGCCGAGCCAACCTGGGTTGGGCATTGACGCCGCCTGCCTGGTGGCGCGATTATGGCTATGTCATTGGCATGATTAGCTTTTTTGTCTTGGCCTCTAGTCGCAAATGGCTGTTCTCTAAAAGTGGCCCGGCAAGCGGCATACTGCTTTTGGCGGCCTTGCTTACTGCTTTGCTGGGCGGCTTTATATTCAAAGGAAAAAGTGGTTGGTGCAGCAGCATTTGCCCGCTTTACCCTGTGCAACGGCTTTACAACCAAACCCCTTTTAAGATCGTACCCAATCAATATTGCACGCCTTGCGTGGGTTGCACAAAAAATTGTTATGACTTCAATCCCGAAACTGCTTATCTTGACGATTTGCATGATTCTGATCGGCATTACACCAACATCCGTAAGTTCTTCGCCGCCGCCATGCCCGGTTTTATTTTGGCCTTTTTTCTGCTGCCCGATGTGCCAACCATCTCGGCTTTGACACTCTACACCCAAACCGGCTTGTATATGATGGTAAGCGTCGCCTTGTTCACCGTTATGGATACCTTTCTCAAGGTGACACCCAATAAAATTACGGCCGTTTGGGGGGCTGCTGCCATCTCGTTGTTTTACTGGTTTGTTCTGCCTGCCTGGGCAAATGCTGTGGCTGGTTTGTTGGGGGTTGGTTTGCCTACCTGGCTGATCTGGGCTGGGCGTAGCCATGTCATCTTGTTAGCCCTTGTTTGGATAAACCGCACGTATCGCAAGGAGCGGGATTATGCGATGGAGAAGGGTATTGGCAAACAAACGGCCGTTTCCATCCCAAAATCTCCCAATACCATGTCTAACACGACCTCTGGCGAAATCACCGTGACTTTTGGCGAAACGGCCGTTTCCGCCACGGCCGATCAATCCTTGTTAGAAATCGCCGAAGACAACAACCAACCCATCGAAGCCGGTTGTCGCATGGGGCTGTGTGGTGCCGATCCCATAACCGTAGTAGCCGGTATGGAAAATCTCTCTGCAATGGGGCAGGATGAACGCTCCACCTTGCAGCGCATGGGGGCAGGCGATAATGTCCGGCTGGCTTGCATGTGTCGTGCTAAAGGTGCCGTGACCGTCTCGTTAGGTGCCGAACAAGGCAGCGGTGTTTTGCCACCGCAGGAACCGGTCGAGTATGACAAATCGGTAAAACAGGTTGTCATCATCGGCAATGGCATTGCGGGTGTCACCGCAGCCGACACCGTTCGCCGTTATCATCCAGATTGTGCCATCCACCTCATTGGCCGGGAAAAACACCCTTTGTACAACCGCATGGCGATTAGTCGTCTTATTTACGACCGTTCCGCCATGAGCGGCCTTTACCTGCACTCTGACACCTGGTATGACGAACGGCAAATCACCAGTTGGCTCAACACGCAGGTGACAGAAATAAACAAAGATAGTCGTGGGGTTATTCTGGCAACGGGCGAAACGTTGCCCTATGACCGCCTGATTCTGGCCTGTGGCAGTTCCAGCTATCTACCGCCGCTTCCTGGCCTTGATCTTCCCGGCTCTTTTGTGCTGCGCGAAGCCGATGAAGCGATGGAAATCCGTGCCTATGTGCAAACGCATGGCTGCCAACACGCCGTAATTGCTGGCGGTGGCTTGTTGGGGCTGGAAGCGGGCTATGCTTTGCTCAAACTTGGTTTGCATGTGACCATTTTGGAGCGTGGCCCCTGGCTGCTGCGCCGCCAATTAGACGAAAGCAGTTCGCGCCTCTTGCAGCAGCATTTAGAGCAGCTTGGTATGCAAATCTTATTGGAAGCAGAAGTAGTCAGTTTGGGAGGCGAAGAACATGTAGAACGAGTTTGGCTGTCAGCAGATTGCTGCCTGCCTTGTGACATCTTTTTAACGGCCGTTGGCATTCGTCCCAATACAGAATTGGCGGCGGCTTTGGGGCTGGTGGTCAAACGAGGCGTGGTGGTTTCCAATGAAATGGAAACAAGCGAGGCGGGTGTTTATGCTGTCGGCGATATGTGTGAATTTAATAATGAACTACCTGGCTTGTGGGCTATCGCTGCGGAACAAGCGCGAGTTGCAGCCATTAACGCAGTTGGGGGGCAGGCCACCTATCAATCCGTCGTGCCTGCTACGACGCTCAAGGTTGTGGGCGTGGATGTCACGTCCATCGGCCGTTTTAACGCGGAGCAACCTGGCGAGCAGGAGATCGTGTTAGAGGACGAGGCCATTCAACGCTATCGCAAATTGGTTATTGCCAACGGCCGTATTGTGGGGGCTATTTTGCTTGGTTATGCCAGTGAGGCTGCAACCATTACCACCGCCATCAAGCAAGGTTGGGACGTTACCGACTTTCTCCCGGATATTCAGGCGGGTCAATGGGATACCCTGCATCATCGCTTGACGCACGAAGCGGTTTGTTAAAAAACGGCCGTTTCTGCCCACCACCTGACGCCACCAAACGGGGATTAACGGCCGTTTTTCCCCTAACACAAAAAGCCCACGCAAAAGTTGCCGCCGCAAAATACAAACACCTGTGCTACAATACGCCATGCCGTTCAAAAGGACAAGATTGCGATGGAAGATGGTGTATACACCCAACCCAAACTAATTTCACCCGTTTTTACAAACGAGGCCGACATTGTGGCCTTTCACGGGGATGCCAATGATTTTATAGACACATTGCCCGATGAGTCGGTTAAACTCATCATCACCTCACCCCCCTATAACCTGGGCAAGGAGTACGAAGACACCGTTTCTATTGAGGCCTATTTAAAACTGCAATCCCAAACGCTCAAAAACTTTCACCGCATCCTGCATCCTGATGGCAGTATATGCTGGCAGGTTGGGAATTATGTCAACAATGGGGAAGTCTTTCCATTGGACATTTACTATTACCCGCTTTTCAAGGAGCAAGGGTACCAGTTGCGTAATCGGCTCATTTGGCATTTTGGGCATGGGCTGCACACCAAAAAACGGTTTTCCGGGCGGTATGAAACCCTGCTTTGGTTTACAAAATCTGACCAATACACTTTTAATCTAGACCCTGTTCGAGTTCCGTCCAAATACCCTGGCAAACGACATTATAAAGGGCCGAACAAGGGCAAACCATCCGGCAACCCCAATGGCAAAAATCCCTCCGACGTTTGGCAGAAACTATGCCAGGAATGGGAGGAAGGTTTTTGGGAAATCCCCAACGTGAAATCTAACCACCCGGAAAAAACGCTCCATCCATGCCAGTTTCCCATTGAGTTGGTAGAAAGATGTGTTTTAGCACTAACAGACGAAGGAGACGCTGTTTTTGATCCGTATGCGGGGGTAGGCTCGGCTTTGATTGCGGCCATCAAACATCATCGGAAAGCGTTTGGCAGCGAGCAAAATGGGGAATATATTCAGGTTGCCCAACAAAGGGTTGAATCGCTGCTGGATGGTACGTTGAAGATGAGACCCATTGGCAAACCTGTCCATAAACCCACGGGAATGGAAAAGGTGTCCCGGCGGCCTGTGGAATGGGATACCCCAAATGGCTCGAACGCATCATAACTAAACCCACCTTACAAATGAAAATCGGGATTTTGTCACGCAATTCGTCTCTTTACAGCACGCGCCGCTTGTTACAGGCGGCCAGGTTGCGTGGGCATGAGGCGTTTGTGATTGATACAACGGCCGTTTCCATAGACCTCGGCCACGCAACATCCTCCCTGCAAAATCGCTACCCGAAAATTGATGCTATCATTCCTCGCATTGGCACTTCCATTACCGAGTATGGGTTGGCTGTGGTGCGCCAGTTTGAAGCGTTGGGCATCCCGACCACGGCCAGCTCGGCCGCCATTGAGCAGTCGCGCAACAAGCTGCAAAGTTTGCAGCTGATGCAGCGGCACGAACTGCCCATTCCCAAAACGGCCGTTGTCAACCACCCTGGCACCCTTTACAAAGCGATTCAAGCCGTTGGCGGGTTGCCGGTGGTCATGAAACAGATCTACGGCACGCAAGGAGACGGGGTTGTTCTTGTCCACGACATCCGCTCAGCGCTGTCAGCACTGCCAACACTACAGCGGGGCGGCCAGCCGGTGCTGGTGCAGGAATTTATTGCCGAAGCCCAAGGACAGGATTTGCGGATCATTGTGATTAACGGCCGTTGTATTGCCGCCATGCAGCGCTCCGCCCCACCCGATGATTTTCGCGCCAATTTGCACCAGGGAGGAACGGCCGTTTCTATCGCCCTCTCCAGTCCAATAAAAAAACTGGCGCAAAAGGCCAGCCATGTTCACGGGCTACAGGTTGCCGGGGTAGATTTACTGCAATCCACTCGTGGGCCACTGCTGCTAGAGATCAACTCCTCACCAGGTCTGCAAGGCATTGAAACGGTAACTGGCGTGAATGTCTCTAGCGAAATTGTGGCGTTTGTGGAAACGGCCGTTGGCAAACGCAGCAAGCGGACGGCAAAAAAGCGATAGGATTAGGTTGTGTTGACTTTTGGCAAAAAGAAACAGATTTCACCGCAGAGGGCGCAAAGATCGCAGAGATTTACCTTGTTTTCTTCTCTTTCTTTGCGCTCTCTGCGAACTTTGCGGTTCAAATTCTGACATATCACCAAAACCTATTTTTTTGGATCATCACCAAAATCGAGTCCCGATGGCAAAATCCCCCGCCGCTGTGCCTCGGCCATGGTCATGCCTTCTTTCTTGACTTCAGTTTCATCCATCGCCTGCGACCAAAACGAATCCAGATCATCAGGAACGGCCGTTTCATCCAGCGACAGCCCTAACAAAGCCCCCAACTCAACCACATCTAACTCTGGTTCGGCCGGCGAAGGTGGTTCCTCAACCCTTTCCGCCTCTATCACAACAGCAACCACCTCGTCAGGTACTGGCTCAACGGCCGGCACCACCCCTTTAGATGGCACAGCTAACAGCCGTAACAAATCCGCCGTGGCTCGCTGCACAAACAGCCAAACAGTCCCAATCCGACTGCGACGCGGGTCTGGCTCAAAAACCAGGGTCAAAAAATGCTCGCGTCCCACAGTTGCACTTGTCAGCTTAAACGGTGTCAGATCATGGTATTGCAGCGTAAAGTTTTCCTCGCTGGCAACCGCTTCGGCCAACTCCACGCTGCTTCGCATCATCCGCGCCAAAGGCAGCGCAATCTTGTCCCACTGCAAGCCAGACATCTCTCCCACTTTTGCCACCACGCTGCCATCCATCTGCACAAACAGCAACCCCAAGGCACCCGTCTCCGTCCGCAGCATGTCCAGCCGTTGATAGAGCGGGTTTGGCACTGGGCTGGGCGCTGGCACGGCCGGCTTCTTTGGGCTGGCGACAATGGTGGGCTGGGGTTGGTGGAGGAGAGCGGTGTGAACGGCCGTTAATAAAACCTCTATCTCCAATGGCTTCATCAAATACTGCACCACCCCCAACGCCATCGCCTCCCGCTTCCCCTTCTCCGATGCGTAACCTGTCATCATAATAACCGGCAAATCAGGCTGCGTCCGCCGTAACTGCCGCACCAGCTCAATCCCACTTATTCCCGGCAACCGCACATCCGTAATCAACACATCATAGCCCGCCTGCCGCAACTCAAGCATCCCTTCCTCGCCCGAAGGAACCGTGCGCACCCAGTAAGCACTATCCGAATTTTCCAGCATCGCCCGCGTCACCGCCAACGTCTCAAAATGATCATCAACAACTAGAATCTTTCTTACGTGGGACATAAATAGCAACTTCTTACAATCAATGTTAAAAATAGGAGAGTAATATACCCCTATTATAAAACAAAAGGCCTGCACAGGCAGGCCTTCACAAACGCCAAACATATCGCATCAAGGCATTAACCAGCAACCCCTAAATCTGCCGCCGACACCTTACCTTGCAACAACTTACTCGCCCCTTTCTCACCCGTTTCCAAAAGCCAACACGCCGCATAATGCTCATCACCATAATCCTTAAACGGCGGCTCCTCTTGCGAGCAACGATCAAACGCTAAAGGACAGCGAGTGTGAAAACGACATCCCTTAGGCGGGTTCAATGGACTTGGCACATCTCCTTCCAAAAGAATTCGTTTACGCTGCAAAGTCGGATCAGGCACCGGAATCGCCGACATCAGTGCCTGCGTGTATGGATGCAGCGGATCACCAAACAATTCGCGCCGTGTCGCCATTTCCACCATCTTGCCCAAATACATCACCCCCACACGATCACTAAAATGCTCAACGACGCTTAAGTTATGGGCAATAAACAGGTAAGTCAAACCAAAATCGCGCTGCAGCTCCTTCAAAATATTCAAAACCTGCGCCTGAATGGACACATCCAACGCTGAAACTGGCTCATCACACACAATAAATTTCGGGCGCAACGCCAAAGCACGTGCTATCCCAATTCGCTGCCGCTGCCCACCAGAAAACTCATGCGGATAACGCCGCGCATGTTCAGCCCGCATCCCCACCCGCGTCAACATTTCCACCACAATATCATACCGTTCCTGGCTGTTCTTACTAGTATGAACCCGCAGACCTTCGGCAATACTCTCCCCCACCGGCATACGCGGATCAAGAGACGAATAAGGATCCTGGAAAATAATCTGAATATCTCGCCGCAACTTCTTCAATTCTGAAGCGTTTAAATTAAACAAATTTTTTCCATCAAACATAACCGTTCCGTCTGTCGCCGGTAACAAACGCAACAAAGTTCGCCCAATCGTCGTCTTGCCACAGCCAGACTCACCAACTAATCCAAACGACTCACCCTCATAAATAAAAAAGGTAACATCGTCTACAGCCTTTACATGCGCCTGCACCCGCTGCAACAAACCAGCCCGCACCGGAAAATATTTCTTTAAATTTTTAACATCAAGCAAAATACGTCTTTTCTTTTTGCCATCGTTCGCTTTAATCTCTTCCATTGCCTCATGCCTCCTATTCATATAACCAACAGCGCACCCAGTGTTCTGGAGCTACCATCTTCAATTCTGGCTCTTCTTTAGTACAGATATCCAGATTGTTCTGAATCCGAGCCAGGCACCGGGGAGCAAACTGACACCCAGGAGGCAGATCAACCAAATTGGGCACAGAACCAGGAATCGTTGTCAACGCCTTATCTGCCTGTCCCAATATAGGTGTCGAGCCAATTAGTGCCTCGGTATAAGGATGTTTAGGCTTTTGATATAGCTCTGTAACCGGAGCCATTTCAACAATGCGGCCCGCATACATCACGTTAACGCGGTCGCACATTTCAGCTACAACCCCCAAATCATGCGTAATCAAGATGATTGACGTTTCCATCTTGGAACGCAAATTACGCATCAAATCCAAAATCTGAGCTTGAATTGTCACGTCCAAAGCTGTAGTAGGCTCATCAGCAATCAGCAGTTCTGGCACACACGCCAAGGCCATTGCGATCATTACACGTTGCGCCATACCACCCGAAAGCTCATGTGGAAACGCCTTAACACGCGATTCTGGCTCAGGGATGCCCACCATACCCAATAGTTCTACAGCTCGTTTTTCGCCAGCATCCTTGCCAATATCCTGATGAACATACAAGACCTCGGCCAGTTGTTCACCAACACGGAATACAGGATTCAAACTACTTTGCGGCTGCTGAAAAATCATGGAAATACGGTTTCCCCGTATTTTCACCATTTTTGATTCCGGCGCCTTTACCAGATCTTCATCATCAAAAATGATCTGTCCTTCAACAATTTTGCCCGGCTGGCCTATCAATTTCATAATTGATAGTGACGTCACACTCTTACCACAACCAGACTCTCCCACAAGACCGAGTACTTCACCTCGCCTCACAGAAAAATCCACGCCATCTACAGCCCTCACAATACCAGATTCTGTAAAGAATTGCGTTTTTAAACCTTTTATTTCTAGAATGTTGTTCTTTTCCACGTTATCGGCCTCTTCCCTATCCTTAAATTTTCAAAATAATCGTGAGCCTCTTTCCCCACCCGTGTTTATAACTTCAACCTCGGGTCAAGGGCATCACGGAGGCCATCACCAATGTAGTTGAAACAAAGCGAGGTGATGAAAATCATAAACCCCGGATACAACGCCTTCCACGGAGCCGTAAACATATCCTTCTGCACATCTTGCAGCATGTTGCCCCACGTCGCCACCGGCTGCTGTATCCCAAACCCCAAAAAGCTCAGCGCACTCTCCAGCAAAATCACACCCCCCAACCCCAGTGTCGCGTTCACAATCACCGGCGGCAAGGTGTTGGGTACCATGTGGCGGGTGATAATCTGCAAGTCCGACATCCCCAACGCCTTCGACGCTTCGGTAAACTCCTGGTTGCGCAAACTCAACGCCATCCCCCGGCTCAACCGCGCCGCTCCCGTCCAGCCAAATAAGCTCAGGATGATGATAATCACCACCGCCTGGCTCCACTCTGGCGGCAAAAAGGTGATTTGCACCCCCCGCAGCAGCGACGATAACGTCAGCAGCAGCGGCAGCAGGGGCAGGATGATGATGAACTCTACCGCTCGCTGGATAAAGCTGTCTACCCAGCCACCAAAATACCCCGACAAGGCACCAATAAATATCCCCACCGTCTCCCGGACAAAGACCACCGTAAAGGCGATGAACAAGGAGAGTCGGCCGGCGACCAGCAGCCGGAATAGCACGTCCCGCCCCAGTTCATCCGTCCCCAGCCAGTGGTCGGCACTAGGAGCCGCATTGCGGTTGGCTAAATCCTGGGTGTCGCGGGCATACAGGGTTTCTTCATTCTTGCTAATGTTGTAGTAGGTTTGCCGCGACAGCACCATCGGGCCAACTACCATCAACAGGATGACGGCTCCCAGCGTGATCAGGCTGAAGGTGGCGAGCTTGTGCCGCCGCAGCCGTTTCCAATAGGTGACAATCAGGGCTTCGGGTTTATCAGTTAGCAATGCCTCGGCTTCTAACGCCTTGATATCAATTTCAGCTACGCTCATAATTTGCTTCCTTTATCTTTAGTAATCGCCCAGAAACAAGTTCGGCAAGAAGTTCAACTTCTTCAGAGAAGTTGAACTTCTAAATCGCCAAGTTAAAAACGAACGAACCCTTACTCAAAACGGATGCGGGGGTCAACGATGGTGTAGAGGATGTCACCCACCAGCGTGGCGATGACCACCAGAATGGCGGAGATAAACAGATACGCCATCACAATCGGCCAGTCGTCCCGGTTGAGGGCATCAATAAACAGCCGCCCCATCCCCGGATAGTTGAAAATGGTTTCGGTGACGATAGCACCGCCAAAGATGTCGGGAATCTGGAAGACGACGATGGTGATCAGCGGAATGAGGGCGTTGCGGGTGGCGTGTTTCAAGATGACAATCCGCTCGGTTAGCCCTTTGGCGCGGGCGGTGCGCACGTAATCTTGCCGCAGCACTTCGAGCATGGAGGAGCGCATAAACCGGCTCCACCCGGCCAACGAGAAGAGGCTGAGCATGGTCGTGGGCAGGATCAGGTGGACAATCCGGTCGGCGACGGTGCCGGGGGTAACGCTGAGGAGATCCTGGATGCTGCCGGGAGTGACGCGGGTGGTGAATACGTCGCCCGTGGGGAAGTAGGGAAAACCCCACTGCTGGAATTTGACACCAAAAAGGATAATGAGCAGCAGACCGAACCAGAAGACGGGCATGGCGATGCCGAAGAAGCTGAAGGTAGTGACGGCGTAATCTAACGCACTGTACTGTCGCACGGCACTGATGATACCGATGGGAACGGCAATGACCAGGGAGATAATGGAGACGATGGTCATGAGGATGATGGTGTTGCCGACGCGACTTTCGATGATGTTGGAGACGGATTGTCCCCGTGCCAGTGACCATGATTCACCCCAATCCCAGCGCACGATGCCGCGATTGCAGGGCATGAGCCGGTCGGGGTCGGCTCCGGCGTTGCTGCCGCCAGCTTGCTGGCAGGTGGGTGATTGGTAGTCGCTCCAGGTGCCGGTGAAGACAAGTTTGCCGTTGAGGTCGGGGTTGCCAACGAGGTTGCCGAGTTCGTCAACCCAATCTTCGCCGCCGACCCAGGTGAGGTATGCCATCCACACGGGGCGGTTGAGACCGAGGGTGGCTTCAATGCGGGCGATGTCCTGGGCGCTGAGCCGGTCTTTTTGGTTCCCGCTCAGGTTTAGCCCGGACAGGGGGCCGCCGGGTACGGCGTTCAGCAGTCCGTAGATTGCCATCGTGGCTACGATGACCACGATGATCATCTGGAAGCCGCGTCGGATTAGATAGTTGGTCATGCTCTACCTCCTCGATAAAGCTTGAAGATTTGCAAACGGGGTTTTGTCTCTAAGACGCACATATTCTATCAAACCAAACAACGATATGCTAGGATTGACAGACCCTCTACAAAAAAAAATGGTGGCAATGCAAACGAGCATTACCACCATTTTTAATCAATCAACAAATTGGCCTATTGCAGGTCAAGTTCGTAGATATTGTAGAGCTCAGAGTTCTGCGTTGGATCAACGCTGAAGTTCACAACGTTGGTACGAGCCGCAGCCACTTTCAAGCGGAGGAACAACGGAATCACAGGTACTTCCTGGGAGAAAATGCGCTGTGCTTCTTTGTGGTTGTCTTCGTATTCGGGGGTACCCGGCAAGGAGCTAGCGGCCGCATTACAAACTGCGTCGTAGTCAGCATTTGACCAACCGGTTTCGTTGGATTCACCCCAACCACCAAAGCCTTCTTCGATTGGGCCAGTAATAGCAGAGGAGAGGTAAAGGCCACAAGATGGCTCCACACCAGTCAACCAGGCAAATTCACCGAGGTCAAAGCGCCGGCCGAACAACGGACCATCAGGACCATCAGCAAACCACTCACTGGAAGCCAGGTAGTAGAGTTCAACATCAATACCACACTGCAGCATGTTTTCCTTGAAAATCTGGGTCAACTGCTGACGCATTTCGTTACCAGAGGTAGTACCCAAGGTGACTTTGAAAGGCGTACCCGTTGCGGAATCTTCACGGATGCCATCACCATCACTATCTACATAGCCAACTTCGTCGAGGAGGGCATTGGCTCCTTCTACATCAAAGGGCCATTCGGTCAACCCATCGGGGTAGAGCGGGTGGACGCTGGGGATGTAGGTGTGGATAACTTCGGACTTGCCGTAGAGGATGTTGTCAACCATGCTCTGGCGGTCAGTACACATGGTCATAGCTTGACGCACACGTACATCTTCAAACCAGTCAGGACGGCCAATGCCATCGCCATAATCGCCGTAGGAGTTGATACCGAAGTCAATGTGTTCAAAAACAGTACCAGTCTGGAAGTAGGGGGTCAACAGACCATTGTTCTGCGCTTCGATGAGGAACGGAGATTGACCAACATCCATACCGTCCTGTGTACCGATGTCACATTGTCCAGAGAGCAACTGGGCAACCATTTGGTTAGTATCGGGAATAAACTTGTAAGTTACAGAGCTGAGGTAGGGCAAGCCTTCGCCAGCACGGTAGAAATTGTCATTGCGAACCAGGTGAATGCTGTCACCAGCAACCCATTCTGACACAACAAACGCACCGTCACCAATGGGGCTACGGCTAACTTCTTCTGCTTCCAACAGCTCTGCAGCAGAGTATTTGCTCCAGGCATGTTCCGGGAAAATCTGATTAGCACCGCCAGGAACAGCATTCAGGAAATAAGTGGAATCAAGATAACCAGGGATACCTGTCCAACGAACACCCAGGTCGCCAGTTGCTTCAAAAGCAGCGGTACGGTCAACTGTGAACTTGGAAGCTGGGGTGTCCGGATCGGCGTACACGTTATAGGTGTATACGTAGTCAGCAGAGGTTACAGGTTCGCCATCAGACCAGTTACGGGCAACGATCTCGAAGTCAACAGTCATCTGCTTCATCGTGACGGGGGTGCCATCAAAGGCTACGGTCTCGCCAGCAGCATTGGTAACTTCAACACCTTCTTCGAGAGTTACAGGCTCGCCATCGGCACCCAAAACGGTGTCACCAGCATTTACCTCTACCTCGTTAACAACAGCATCGCCATCAGCTAGGCTGGGGAGCTTGGCAATACCAACGGGTTGGTAAGCGTAGCTCAAGCTGCTGTATTGATCCGTCCAAATAGCATGCATAACTGCGGATTGAGCAAGCATGGAGCCGCCGGCCGGATAAAGGGTCGCGGGTTCCTGAGCCATACAAACAACGAGGTCTTTGGATGCCGGAGCCGCTTCGGCTTCAGCGGTTACTTCAACAACAACCTCTTCGGTCTGCGTAACAACACGGGTTACCTCAACGGTCTGACCTTCTTCAACAACGGTCTCGGTGACAACGCGGGTAACTTCTACGGTTTCAGTAACAACTTGGGGTTGGCAAGCCACAAGAATAATGGCACCAACGAGAGCAAACAGTGCGGTAAGCACTAAACGTTTGTTTTGAAACATTTTAGAATCTTCCTCCTCTAAAATCTGCAAGGGGTTTATAAAACATGTTTGGGGTTTCCATCTTTTAGTATCAGTAATCGGTAGTTAGTAATCAGTATTGCAGCAGGGTTCTTGATGGAGAACGTCTGCACGAAAGCCTGATATAAATTGACCGATTATTGTACTAGTTTTGCAAAATAGAGATTGTACTTTGCAAACCGGCGTCTTTCAGTGCAGTAGCACCACCTCCTTTAAATAGTTAACAACTCAGAAAACAAGAAACACAACCGAATGCCTAGAAGGCTTGTATTTTGCTATGTTAACAGTTGGTTGTGTTTTGATTTGATTTATTCTTTTGTATCTCTAAATGTAACAATCATCTTGCTTCTTGAGTTTCGAGTGATTGTTGTATCTATTCAACAGACTTTAATTATAAATGGTGTGACAGATAATGTCAAACAAGGGTCAAACTAGGGACAAACAAGGACAAAGCGGGGGTGTTGTGGTGCTGAGTCTGTTTTGCATGAACGGGCTTGAGGTTGGGAGACTGGGAGATTGAGAGATTGGGAGATTAACTCTGTGTCGTCTTTCTAGCTCGCTTTATGCCTGTTTGGTTGGTCACGCCCAATTTAGAGTTCTCCAGCGCGGGCTTGCTGTAAAAAGGGTTCGTAATGTGTTGTGTCATAGCCGGCCTGACGCAGGTAGAAATAGTCTTGGGTTATTTTGGCCTGTTGCTCACGGTTAAAGTCGCAATATTTTTTTCCGTGAGAGCAGGCGGTGGCGAGACCGCTAACACCGCCATAGTTATAGCAATCGCGCCTGGTTTTGATGAGCATGTAGATGGCTTCGCCGAGGTAGCGGGTGCCAATTTGTTCGTATTGGTAAACGTGGGTGAGTTCGTGGACAACAATGGGGAGGTTTTGGCGAGTGTGGCTGTAGCCCTGGCTATCGCTGGTCAGGGGGAGGTTGATGGTGTGCCAGGTGGCAAAGGCGAGATTGCCGTTTAGCTTGAAGATGAGGTTGAAGAGGCCGCCTTCGGCAACGCGGATTTCGCCGTAGCGCAGGGCGTGGGGGCCAAGGACGGTAGACATCATGGCGATTTCGGCTCCGGTGAGGGGGGTGGTTTTGGTGACGAGGTGCATGAAGAACTGGGCAAGTTCGGGACCGCCAATGAGGTCGAAGAGGTTGGTAAGGAGTTGATGAAGCCAGTCAGCAAGCCGGCCGACCTTGTAGCGCAGGTGGGGTAAGAAACGGCCGTTTTCCCCCCACATCTCCGGCAAAAAGAAAACCACCCCCTTCACCCCCCGCCATAACGTCGCCAACAGGCGAGCCGCACGCACAGGAAAATCACGCACCAGGTTGATCGGCCAAAGGCATAAATCACGCAGCCGTTCGGCCAGCCAGTCAAAGATTGCTTGAAAAAATGGGAACATACGACCACCCTGTCAGACAAGTTGCAAGTGACAGGTGGCAAGTGTTGGTTGCTGCCAAAACCTGCTACCTGTAACTTGTCACCTGCATTATTCAGGGCAACTATAGCGTTAGAGGGAGTTGGGGTCAACCGTGGCGGCTTGCAAAATGGCGGCCACTGGTGGTGCCTGGAGGAATCGTTTTTTGACCTGGGGGTCTTGCAGTGGTTCGGCCGTCTGGCGCAGAAATTCGGCGGCGATGTTGCGGTGGACATTGGCGATGTCGGGGTTGTCTACCATGCGGCTCATGGCGGCGTGGAGCTGCCAGAGAATGCCGCGATCAACGGCCGTTTGTGCCCAAATCAGCGCCCGTTCGAGAGAAGAAACGGCCGTTTGTTGTTCCCCACGCGCAAAGAGCATCTCCCCTTCGGCAAAAGCAGCCAGCGCACAAAAACGAGCCGCCTGTAACGTCTCTGCCAACTGCTTCAACATGGAAACATACCGCCCGGCCAACCCAGGCTGGCTAGTCGCAAAAAGACAGGCATGCGCCAATTGATACAGCGACAATACCGCCTGCTCACGCGCCTGCAAGGATTGTGCCTCTTCCAATGAACGCCCCAAATAGACCATACCCGCATCTGTTTGCCCAAGCTGCACCAGCACAAACCCCAAATTGCGGTAAATTTTGGGCAAGAAAAGACGCACATGCTGTTCCTGCGCCTGTGTCAACGCCCGTTCATGAAACTCAAGAGCCGTTTCCAGGTCATATACTCCCTGGTAACACTCGCCCAAATCGCTCAGAACTTCGGTGATGCGCCAACGATCATCAAGCGAACGGAACAAATGAAGTGCCTCTTGCAAAGCCGTCACGGCTCGCTGGTATTCGCCACGCATTAAATGGGTGCGAGCAATACTGACCAAAATTCGCGCCTGCTCCCGCGCTTCACCCATGGTGCGAAACGTTGCCAACGCCTGGGTCAAATAACTCAGTGCCTGTTCACTGTTGCCCTGCTGCCGCAGCGCAATTGCCACACCCCGACGCGCCCAGGCAGTAACCAACACGCTGCTTGCCTTGTTGCTTTCTTCCAAAGCCTGTTGACATAATTCGAGGGAACGGCCGTAATCCCCCAAAAAATTTGCCAGTTCACTCAAGCGCACCCGCACCCGCGCCGTCTGATCAGGTTCGTCGCACAGTGCCAGCGCCGCTTCATAATCCTGCTCAGCCTGATCAAATTCGCACAGCAGCCAATGGCTCTCGCCGCGATATTCCAGCAAACGCGCCCGGAAAAGCTGGGGCGTATCGGGAAAGGCGTATGCTTCTGAATACATAGCAATGGCGTGGAGATGCTGATGCTGCTTGGATGCTTGCCGCGCCTCGCGGTAAAGTGCCATTGCCGCTTTGGAAATGGTGAGGGTGTCGAAAAAGCCGGAAGCCGTGGGTTGAGACATAAAAATATGATACGCCAAACGACATGGCAAACCATTAAGAGGGCGTGAAAGGAAGGCAAAGAGATTAGAGATTCGGAGATTGGAGATTGGAGATTGAAGACTTGTTCAATCTCCAATCCCTCAATGCGGCAATGATTTTGCGGTCGGTGACGGCGAAGGCGTAATTGTCAAGGTCGGCTAATGTGACCCAGGCGTGGTCAGCAACGCCAACATGCTGTGGTTCGCCGGCCGTCAGGGTGGCGTGAAAGGCGTGGAGGGTGATGCGGAAATGGGTATAGGCATGTTTGATGCTGGTAAGAAAATTGTCTACGCGAACGGTAACTGCCAACTCTTCCTCAATCTCACGCGCCAGCGTTTGCGGCAGCGTTTCACCTGGCTCCTGTTTGCCGCCGGGGAACTCCCACAACCCACCAAGTAACCCGTCTAACGGCCGTTGTGCAATCAAAAAACGGCCGTTTTCCCCTCGCTCCTCCGTTTGCCAAATAACCCCCGCCGCCACATCGTAGTGAGGAATATTTGGTCGTGGCGGTCGCACCGGGCGTTCAAGCTGCGTCCCCCGCTGCCGCGCCAGGCACAGCTTTTGCAGTGGGCAAAGCAGGCACAGCGGCTTGGCCGATGCGCACACCTGCTGCCCCAGTTCCATCAGTGCCTGATTAAAATCGCCCGGTCGCCTGGCCGGAACCACAGCGGCGGCAAGCTGCCACAGCCGTTTTTTGGTGGCGGTACTGGTCACATCCTCATCCAAATCGGTGAGCCGACTGAGGACGCGGATGACGTTGCCATCGAGAATGGGGGCTGGCTCGTCAAAGGCGATGGAGGCAATGGCGCCGGCGGTGTAGGGGCCAATACCTTTGAGGGTTTGGAGGTCGGCGGCGGTGGGAGGTAAACGGCCGTTAAACCGTTCCACCACCATCTGCGCCGCCGCGTGTAAATTCCGCGCCCGGCTGTAATAGCCCAACCCCTCCCACAGCTTCAGCACCTCATCCAGCGACGCCTCGGCCAGCGTCTCCACCGTAGGGAACCGCGCCAGCCAGCGTTCATAATATGGAATCACCGTCACCACCTGCGTTTGCTGCAACATAATCTCCGATACCCAAATGTGGTACGGATTTTTTGTTTCCCGCCACGGCAGCAACTCATGCCCGGCATCCCACCAGGCCAACAACAAAGGGGCAATTTCTCGCAAATCATTCATCCGCCCATTGTAACCCTGGCTTGACACCGCCCCAACTTTTCCCATAATGCTTGCAAAAAGGAAATGCGAATGACCCCAACAGAAATGCTCATAGATTTGATGGAATTTAACGCTAACTGGATTAAAAACGCTGTAGCCGACATGCCCACCGAACTGCTCCACTGGACACCCGACCCCGATGCCAACAGCATCAGCGTCACCATCTGGCACGTGGCGCGGATGTTAGATGTCTTTCTGGTGCACTTTTTACAGGGGCAAACCCAGGAAGATGAACTGTGGTTCCGGAACGGCTGGGACAAAAAGGTGGCTTACGATTCACGCGGGCTAGGCATCGCCGGTTTTGGCTCTGTAATTGGCTACACGGCGGAAGAAGTAGCGGCCATTCCCCAATTTGAACGTGACCTGCTATTTGACTACTTCGACCGGACACACCAGGCCATGTACGATTATTTGGGCGGACTGCCAGAAGGGGGTTTGGCTGAATTACGGCAATGGGGCAAAAACGACCAGTCGGTCTATGCCTGGGTGCGCCACGTTTTTCAAGACAGCGTACGCCACTGCGGCGAAATTTTAACGCTACAGGCAATGTGGAACAGGCAAAAGCAACAAGAAGCGCAGACTTGAGGGTGATGCAAAGTGTGAAAATGTAGCCGAGGATTCCCACCCTCGCTCTTTAGCCCAGGCCAAAGTAAAAACCAGGTACGAAAGCCTCAGCTACTATTTTCATGCTGGAGATTAGAGATTGGTTGGCTTCAATTCCCAATCTCTAATCTCCCCCAAAAATGCCGCTACTATGGCTTGTCAATAAACAGGCCGTCCATCACTTCCCCGGCAAAACCGTTGGCTGAACCATCCCAGTAAAGGGAGAAAGTACAACTGGTGTTGCTGCCAGAGACAAAGGAGGCGCAGCGGAAGATGTCGGCACCGTCACCGCTGGCACCTGCCACCGAGAAGGCACCAAGAGCCGAAAGGTAGAGGTCACCGTTGGCATCTGACCAACTGCCGGTAACGTCCTCGCTGTTGCTGGTGGACAGACCCACGTCGGAACCGTCAAAGTAGTAGCTCCAACTGCCGGCCGTCGTTGCGCCCAGCGAAGTTGGTGTAAAGGCCATCACGTCTTCATCAACCAACCCGGTTAACCCGGTGACGCTGGGGCTGCCGGTGGTGCTAATGAGCAAACGGCCGTTTCCATCCACCCCCATCGCATCAATATTCTCTGCCGTCGTCGTCAGCCCCACATCTGACCCATCAAAATACATGGTAAACGTACCCGACGTGTTGCTGCCAAACGTTCCCACAAAGCGCACAATATCGCTTCTGGCAACCGTACCAAGACCCGTAATGCTGGGATCACCCACAAAGCTCAACAACAAGCTGCCATCACTCATCAGGTAGAACGCATCCACATCGGCTGCACTGGTTGTCAGCCCGACATCGGAACCATCAAAGAAGAGCGACCAAGCCCCCGTTGTTTGGTTTCGCACAATAATATCTTCATCATTATAGGCCAAGCCATTGGCATTGCCGTTTGTCGTCGAGCTAACATAAATCAGCTCGTCACCTCCGGGCGGCATGGGTGTATTGGTCGGCGTTGGTGGCACCGGCGTGTTGGTCGGGGTAGGCGGCACGGGTGTGTTGGTCGGCGTTGGCGGGATTGGCGTATTGGTTGGCGTGGGGCCAGCCCCTTCGGTACAAATCTCCAGGCTCCAGCCGTTCAGGCTGCCGCCATCAAGGTTGGCATTGTCGTCAATTCGCAGCGTCCAGGTGCCAGCGCTGTTTTGGCCGTCAAAGGCAGAGAGCGGGCTGCTGGGCTGGTAGGTGCCGCCACCAACAGGTGGGCAAGGCCAACTTCCTGGCGAGGCTTCGTCGTCGAGGCTCAGGCTAAAGTTGTCTTCGCTGTTGCAAGATTGGGCCATGATTTGAACGGCCGTTCCCTGCGGACTCGTCAAATTAAAGTCCAGATCATTAATCCACGTATGCGTCCCATTCAGCCCCAGCACATTGACATCGGTAATCGTGCCACCGGCTGGCACACTCAACACCGAACTCACGCTGGGTGTCCCGCTGGTCGAAATCGCCTTCGGTATATCGCTGCTGGCATAGATTGTGCAACTGCTTGGGCCAGGGGTGTTGGTTGGCAGCGGCGTGTTGGTGGCCGTTGCCGTTGGCCCCGGTGTCGGCGTGGGCCCAACATTACAGCCAGGCCAGGTATAGGAACCGACCCAGGTTGACCAACGCGCCGTGGCTTGATTGCGCGAATATTCACCCACATACCAGAACGTCACCCCGTCAGGGTCAATCCCCATGCCGGTGTAGTCGCCCCAGCGGCGCGGCACGCTGTCATAAGCGGTATAGAACGCCTCACCCGCATGGAGCAGCGTTTCCTGCTTCAACTGTCCCGCCGGGTCAGCCGATTCACGCCCAGCCACATAGACGCTGGGATAGATGCTGCTGCTGGTTTTGGTATACCCAACCAGCATATCACCACACGCATTGGGGGCAATGGCGGGGAAGCTGCGATACTCGCCGTTGGAAGCAAACGTTCCCTGGTCAATCAGGGACGGGGTGCCGCTGCTGATGTCAATAATGTACCAGCGAATGCAGTTAACGGTGCCACTGCCGGGATTACAACCCACAGCATGGGTGGTATACAGCTTGCCACCCCAATATTTCACATCCAGCAGCCGGTTGTCGTTGCCCTGAATGTTGCTGCCGCCAAGCTGCGGCTGGCTTACGGGCAGGCTATAGCTGTTGACCGTCACCGTGCCGGCCTGCGTCAAGGAAGCCGTGCCAAACGGGTCGGTCATTTTCCAAACGGTCAGCCGGTTTTGGTTGTTGCCATATTGGGCATCTACAAAGTAGTGGGGTTCGTTGGCATTGGTCGGCCAACCGCCACTGGTATAGCCGTGCATTTTGGCGGGCTGGATGGTGAAGTTGCTGCTGCCAACGTTGATTTTAACGCTGTTGGCCGACTGCCCGGCATACATGGCAAATTTATCATAGGCAAAAACGTGGTTACGCACGAATGACGTACCAAACATGTTGGCCGAAAGGTAGAGGGCGTTTTGACCGACACCCAAATGGGGGTAGTCGAAGAAGTAGTCGGTGCCGGTGCCGGGGTTGCCATCAAAGGAGTAGAGCCACCATTGACCGGTGGCGCTATCGGTTTTGGAGACGGCAATACAGGCATAGCCGTTGTCGCCGCCATTGACGTTGGGGTCATAGGCGGTGATGCCGAGGATGTAGCGCCCTTCTTTTTCGTCATAATCAAGATAGGGGTCGAACATGGAGACGCTGCTGCCTGTACCACAGTTGGCTCCCCAGAAATCTTCAAACAGGGTGGGGCCAACCAGGCTGTTGCCCGCTTTGTCAAAAATCTGGAAGCTGGTGTTTACGCCGACAATGATGTGGTCATGCCCAACGGTAATGTCTGGATCGGGTGGAACACCTTGCTGCGACTGGGTGTAATCTATGGATTTGAAGTTGGCGCCGGCCGTCAGGGTGGAAGCAAGGGATTGGACGCTGTAGCTTTGAATGGCGCGATCTGGCTTCTGCGCCAGCGATTCGGCCAGCAGCGTTTCATAAACAGCTTCACTGACTGGCCCTTCATTGGCCTCGATGTCAATTTCGCCAGCCAAATATTGCTGCTGTAGGCGGTCTACCTTGCTGGGGCGGCTGGGCATACTGCTCATGTCAACCGAGGCGGGGCGAACGGCCGTAAATTGGACAATGGTGGGGGCTTGTTCGGGAGAAACGGCCGTTTCCCCCCCTTCACCCCTTGCCCGACCAGGAGCCAATGCTTGCTGCACAGCATCATAACGGGCAACAGTTTCTGCAGCCGGGTCTGATGAACGGCCGATTAGCCACGCACCACCCAGCAACACCGAGGCCACCAGGACCCCGCGAATACTTTTGGACAACAACTTATTCAAGACCTTCCTCCACACATTCTGACCTTTGCCAAACTAACAAAAGTGAGAGTGAAGCATGATTCAGACACCAGATAAAAAGTGGGGTTTTAGTGTCTAAATCCTAACCCAATCAGAACCACAAAATTGTTACCCAAACGTCACAATCAAACAAGAAAATTCACGCTTTTTTCCTCCCTCTGTGCCTTATTTCCCATCCAAGACCCCAAAATAAACGGAACGAAAATTAAACGAGTTACGAAAGAAGTTCAACTTCTAAATCGCCCCCGATGCCAAGAGGGATTTTGGCGCCGAAACTCTGTACAGATCAGAGCCATCACATTGTTGCCAAAACAACGGTGTCCGACAAAGAGAATCCACGCGATTTTCCCCCCGATATTTACAGCCGCCAATAGTTAAATCCCAGTTGCGCTGCATCCTCAGCCGCAAAGCCACCTTTCACATCCACCAAAACCGGTTTTTCCACTGTACACAGGGCAGCCAACCCCGCCGCCCCCAAGGCTGCGTACTCACGATGCCCCACCGCAACAATCAGCGCATCAATATCTGTTAACATATCCAACCTAGACAGCGTTAGCCCATACAGCCGCCGGGCTTCATCGGCATCGGCACAGGGGTCATGCACCAGCACGTTAACCTGATAATCTTGCAGCTCACGCACAATGTCAATCACCCGCGTGTTGCGTAAATCAGGCACATTTTCCTTAAACGTCAGCCCCAGCACTGCTACCCGCGCCCCCTGCACCTGCTTTCCGGCAGCAATCAGCAGCTTCACCGTTTTTTCCGCCACATATTTGCCCATGCGATCATTGACGCGCCGCCCGGCCAAAATCATCTGCGGATGATAACCCAGTGCCTCGGCCTTGAAGGTCAGGTAGTAAGGATCTACCCCGATGCAGTGGCCGCCCACCAGCCCCGGCCGGAAGGGAAGAAAGTTCCATTTGGTTCCCGCCGCCGCCAGCACGTCAAGGGTATCAATCCCCATGTGGTCAAAAATAAGCGACAGTTCGTTCATGAGGGCAATGTTGAGGTCGCGCTGGGTGTTTTCAATGACCTTGGCGGCTTCGGCCACGCGGATGGTGGGGGCAATGTGAATACCGGCTTCCACTACCTGACCGTAGATTTGGGCGAGAAAAACGGCCGTTTTTTCATCCCAGCCCGACACCACCTTCACAATCTTCTCCAGCGTTCGCTCCTTGTCCCCCGGGTTAATCCGCTCCGGCGAATACCCCACCGTAAAATCCCGGCCGCAAACCAGCCCTGATGCCTCTTGCAAAATCGGCACCCCGATTTCCTCCGTCACCCCCGGATAAACCGTAGATTCCAGCACCACACACGACCCACGCCCCATCTGCTGCCCCACCGTGGCATACGCCCGCCGCACCGGTGTCAAATCGGGGATGCGATGCCCGTCAATGGGAGTAGGCACGGCCACAATAAACAGCTTGCACGCTGCCAAATCGGCCGGGTTGGCGGTGTATTGCACCGACACCGCCGCCAAATCAGCCTCACTGACCTCGCGGGTGTGGTCGCGGCCGCGCTGTAGTTCGGCCACCCGTGCCTCGGCCACGTCAAAGCCAACCACAGCAAAATGCCGTGCCAAATGTACCGCCAGCGGCAGCCCCACATACCCCAGACCGATGACGGCGATTTTTTCTTGTTTGTTGAGAAATGTTTCAAATTGCATGATAGAGATTGGAGACTGGAGATTGGAGATTACAGGAGGCTCCTATCTCTAGTCACTTTGTGCTATAAAATTTTGGTCAAAGAGGGTAATCATACCGATTCGCCACGCAGAGACAAACGGCCGTTTGTCTGCCCCCATCCCCCACCATATAATTTCCCCATGACCATGCAATCCCATTACCAAACCTTGTTCGCCTATCATTGGCATACCACCCATCGGCTGCTGGAGCTGGTGGAAAAGGTGGCAGAAACGGCCGTTTTTCCCACCTGCCACCGAACCCTCAGCCATCTCCTCAGCACCAACTACAGCTACCGCACCGCCCTCGAAACCAGCCAACAGCCCGCCCACCTTGCCGCCGACCAGTTTCCCACTCTCGACAGCCTGAAAACCGGTTTTCTGGATGAGCAAAGCAAGTGGAACACCCTGCTTGCCAGCCTCAGCGATGACACCATCGCAGGTAGTGCCGACCTGACCACGCTGCGCGGCCACACCATTCGCTTTGCCCGCTGGCGCATCTTGCAGCAGGTGCTGCTGCACGGGATGCAGCACCATGCCGAACTCGCCCAGCTTCTCACCGAGCAAGGCCACTCCCCTGGTGATCTTGACTTTATCTTCTTTCAGGGATAGCAGTTGAGGGTTCCAGCAGGTTAACAAAACAAGGGGGTAAAGGTGTCATTTCGAGATTCTCCGAGAAATCCCGTTGGCAGCAGCACACAAGCGGGATTTCTCCTCGAAGACTCGTCGAAATGACATTGTTTTTGCCCGAATCAACGGTTAATCCACTACAATTCTCGTTCTGTCAGAAGACGAGCTTTGGAAAGCTCGGCTACAGAGGCACAAACTTATGACAACAATCGTTGGTCGCCACCGCGCCAAAATCGGAGCCATGCAGACTCCATCTGAAGAAACAGTTGCCTACGCGAAGGGTCTAAACGCCCATCTGCTGGGGCCAGGGTCGCTGGCCGAAGGTGAATGGGCGGCACTTGGGCTGCCTGCCCCCCACCTCGACACCATTCGCCGCTTCCGACTGGCGCGGATTCGCCAGCTTTTGCGCCGCTTTGACTACGCGGGCATCGTCGTCTATGACCCCATCAACATCCGCTACGCTACCGACTCCACCAATATGCAGGTCTGGATTCTCCACAATGCCAACCGCTACGCCTACATCCCCACCGAAGGCCCCGTCATCCTGTTTGACTATCACGGAGCCGAACATTTGAGTGACCACCTGGAGCTAATTGACGAAATCCGCACCGCCCGCGCCTGGTACTACCTCATCGCGGGGGACAGGTATGAAGAACAGGCGCGGCTGTGGGCGGCGGAAATTGCCGATTTGGTGCGGCAGCACGGCGGCGGCAACCGGCGGCTGGCGCTGGACAAATGCAACCCGGAAGGGTTAGTGGCGCTGCAAAATGAGGGGTTGACGGTTCACAATGGCGAGGAAATTATGGAGCTGGCTCGCGCCATTAAGCACCCGGAGGAGATTGTTGCCATGCGGCGGGCGATTGCGTCCTGCGAAAAGGCAATTGCCGCCATGCGCAACCATTTTGTGCCGGGGGTAACGGAGCAGCGGCTGTGGAGCTATCTCCATGCGGAGAATATTGCTCGCGGCGGTGAGTGGATTGAAACGCGGCTGCTGACGGCCGGCCCGCGCACCAATCCGTGGTTTCAAGAGTGCAGCAGCCGGCCGATCCAAAATGGCGAACTCATGGCCTTTGACACCGACCTGATTGGCACTTATGGCATTTGCGTAGACATTTCGCGGACGTGGCTGTGCGGCAATGCCGCGCCCACGGCCGAGCAGCGGGAAATTTATGGGCTGGCCTATGACCAAATTGGGCGCAACACGGCCATTTTGCGGCCGGGAATGAGTTTTCGGGAGTTGACAGAAACGGCCGTTTTGCCCGACCCCACCCGCTACAACCGCTACTCCCTCTTCTACCACGGCGTTGGCCTGGCCGACGAATACCCCAGCATCTATTTTCCCGATGCCTGGGCCGACTACGGCTACAACGGCATCGTCGAGCCAGGGATGGTGCTGTGTGTGGAGAGCTATGTCGGACGCAAAAACGGCCGTGAGGGGGTCAAGCTGGAGGAACAGGTCGTTATCACCGAAACAGGCTACGAAGTTCTTTCAACCTACCCGTTTGAAGCACAGTTGCTAGACGGTTAAATTAGATGTTCAGCCACTGATAGCCTTGATATATCGTTCGGCGGAGCGGAAAACGGCCGTTTTTGCCCCACTTTGTACAATCGCATCCGTCCAGCCGCCGTAAATGCGGTCAAATGCGTAGGGTTGGACGGCGGCGACGATTTGTTTAACGGCCGTTGCATTCAGCGGAATGTCGTTGGGATAGCTGTACATAAACGTCACAAACCGCCGATCCGCCACCACCGTAATCGTGTCACCCGTCAGCAGCACCCCCCGCCCCTCGGCACCTGCCGCCCAATGCAGCACGCTGGAGCCGGGGAAATGACCACCACAGCGAATGACGGTGATACCTTCGGCCAGTTCCAGCGTGTCACCCTCCCAAAAATGCAGCACCGGGTCGGGGCGCATCACCCACTGCCGGTCAACAGCGGGCAAATAAACCGGCACGCCACCAAAAGCGCGGCTCCATGCCACCATGCTGTCATAAAAATGGGGGTGGCAAATGGCAATGGCGCTGATGCCGCCCAGCTTTTCCACTGCCTCCACCGTTTCGTCGTCAATCAGGCTGTGGCAATCCCACAGAATGTTGCCGCCGGGAGATTGGATGATTAACGGCCGTTGCCCAATAGCAAATTTCGGCACCGTTTGAATGCCCCAAAGCCCCGGCTCCCACTCGGTCAATTCGTTGTGGTGTGCCTCGCGCAGCACCGCCAGCGTCGTCCACCGCTGGCCTTCGGGGCGAACATATTGCCGCTCGTCTTCGCAAATGGGGCAGTGAGTGGGCGGTTCATTTGTGGCGGCAAACTGCACGCCGCAGGTCACGCAGATGTAGTTGTCCATGATCGGTTCCTCGCACATTAAAGAAGATTTGAGATTGGAGATTAGAGATTGCGAACCTTCATCAATCTCCGGTCTCCAATCTCAAATCTCCCGTTCACCAATGAGATTAGTTGTGAATGATTCGATGTTTGCTCTTTGTTGTAACACAAACGGCCGTTTTTCCACACCGATCCTTGGATCAGCACACAAAAAAGGAACACAGACAAGCATCCATCTGTGTTCCTTTTCATCCAGGTTTCCCCAAAAGCCTACTGTATCATCATCCAGTCTTGAATTTCGGTTATTCTCACCAAGATGATCCGAATACACTACGCCTCAGACAACCGCTTCCGCTGCCCACCTGCTCGCAAGCGGCGCACCTGGCGGCTCAAGGCCAGCAAAAACAAACGGGTGCGGCTTATCGCAGGGGCTGCAGGTTCCACAACCAGCTCTGCATCTGGCTGACGGCTGCTCAAATCTTCACCTAATTGCTGCTTGGGTTGGGGGCGATACACCATCCAATACTTATTCATGGAAATATACTCCTTCCTATTATTAAATTGTTTTCACACACAGTACAGACAAAATTAGCCCAAAAACGGAGATACTTTGGTGAGGTGGGGTAGGCAAGCAGGCTTGAAAACTACGGTGTGGGAGTGATGTTGTGGGCTAGAAGATGGTCTTGATTTTGCCCGATTTTCACGCGCAGCGGCGTAAACCAGTTTTCACCGTGCCTGTGTTTAATCTGGCGAGTTGGGTGTTATTTAAAACAGTACCTTGGTACCAGTTCTATGGTTGGCTCATTGACAAGGCCGTTTTATAATGCCAGCAACAACTGGAGGAAAGATGAATCAACCAACCATTCAGGCAACCAATGCCTTTTTTTATTATCAGGATGTAGACAAGGCATGGGCGTTTTATCGGGATGTGATGGGGCTGGAAACGGCCGTTAATTACGGCTTCGCCAAAATCATGCGCGTCGCCCACAATAGCTACCTCACCCTCGTTGACGCCGCATCCGGCATGCACACCACCGACGAACCCAAAAGCGTCGCCATCGCCCTCGTCACCGAACACGTAGAAGGGTGGTACGATTACCTCACCAGCGCCGGCGTACCCATTCGCAACCCCTACCAGCGGCGCAAAGGCTCCGCCCATGACGGCTTTGTCGCCTTTGACCCCGAAGGCTACTACCTCGAAATCGAACGGTTCAACCCCCACCCCGAAAACGAAACCCTGCTGCCCATCCTCGCCGCCCTTCCCCCCACCTACAGCGTCGGCGGCACACGCCCACCAGAACTGGAAATCCGCGCCACCGTCCTCTGGCTCTACTACAACGACCTCACCCGCGCCGAGCAGTTCTATGAATCGCTGCTAGGGGTCAATTTGCTGGTTGACCAGGGATGGGCCAAGGTGTATCAGGTAGCAGGCAGCAGCTTTCTTGGCCCCGTATCAGGCGAAAAGGGAATGCACCCAGCCACCGAACAAAAGGCAGTCACAGTCTCCTTCTTCACCGCCGATGTTCACGGCTGGTTTGCCCATGCCTCCGCCCAGCCCGGCTTCCGCCTCCGCACCCCGGAAGTGACCGACGAAAGCAGCCTCGTCCACATCTTCGTCGGCTACGACCCCGAAGGGTATTTTCTGGAATGGGACACCTTCCTCCCCCTGCCACCTAACGGCCGGCTGCTGGAACTACTGGCATTATAACCCTGCCCCGTGGGCGTATTGTTGGGCGTTTACAAAAAAAGCAGGTAGAAAAATGGCATGCCTGTTCATGTCATTCCGAGGTCTTCCGAGGAATCTTGTGCTTCTTGAAGGGGAAAGATTCCTCTCTCCGAAGACTTCGCTCAGAATGACATTTGCCCGATTAATTTGTTAATCCGCTAGCATACGCCCTTTTACTTACTAGAGCAGCAAACACATTTTGACTATGAGGTGGTGGTGTATGGTATCAGATTGCCCCCTTGACAAATTACCACGCCTTTATTAAACTATGTTTTATCATTAAAATATATTTTAGCGGCAAGAAAAAAGGCAAACGATGGAAGAAAACACACCGGCAGGAACATTTACAATTAGCGATCTCGACACGCTGCGCGTGGTCGCCGACCCACTCCGCAATCAAATTGTGGAACTGCTTATCATGGAACCCCAGACCGTTAAGCAAATAGCGGAACGGTTGGGGCTGGCACCTAGCAAACTGTACTACCACATCGGGCTATTGGAAAAACACGGCATCATTGAAGTGGCGGAAACGCGGATGGTTGCCAACTTGCAGGAAAAGGATTACCGCGCCGTCGCCCACGCTTTCCACATTGCCCCGGAACTGCTTTCGTTTGGCACGTCGGCCGGCCGTGACACCATCAGCTCCCTCATCATCAGCACCATGGATACGACCCGCGAGGATTTCTTGCGCACCGTACAAGCCCGCGCCCTGGCAACGGAACAAGGCCAACCAGAGCAACTGCGCCGCGCCATCCTGACCCGCGAAACCGCCCGCGTGCCAGAAAGCCGTCTACCGGAATTCATCGAGCAGATCGAGAGGCTGATCAAGGCGTTTAGCGAGGCCGACAACAGTAACAGCAACGAGCCACATCACAACTACGCCTTCACCATTGCCTTTTACCCCAGCCTTTATTTTTCGGAAGAATAATTTTTTAGACAGAATTCACACGGTTTTCAGGATTATTGCCGCGTTTATCCGCGTCCCAAGTTTTTGGAGGAATATCCCATGTCTGAAGCAGAAACGGCCGTTTCCACCCCACGCACCATGCGAACCTTTATGATCATCTGGCTCGGCCAAATCATCTCCATCATCGGCTCCGGCCTCACCAGCTTCGGGCTGGCCGTCTGGATTTTTGACCAAACCGGGCAAGCCACCCCCTTCGCCCTCACCGTCATGTTCGGCAACCTGCCCCGCATCCTGCTCTCCCCCATCGCCGGGGCGTTGGTTGACCGCTGGAACCGGCGCTGGGTCATGATTTTATCCGACACCGGCAGTGCTCTGCTTACCGTTGGTGCCCTTGTTTTACTCACCGTCGGGCAGCTTGAAGTATGGCACATCTACCTCATCGCCGCCCTCGGCTCCGTCCTCTCCACCTTCCAGGAACCCGCCTACACCGCCTCAGTCTCGCTGCTGGTCTCCAAAAAGGATTTAGGCCGCGCCAACGGGCTGATGCAGATGGGGCAGGCGTTGGAAATGCTGATTGCGCCACTGCTGGCGGGGGTGCTGTTTGGCCTCATCGGGCTGCGCGGGCTGGTGCTGATTGATTTTGTCACCTTCTTTTTTGCCGTCGGTGCCTTGCTGCTGGTGCAAATTCCGCAGCCGCCGCGCCAGCAAACGGCCGTTTCCGACCCCACCACCTCGCTCTGGCAAGAAGCATGGTTTGGCTGGCACTATCTGCGCCAGCGCAGCGGGCTGTTTGGGCTGCTCGTTTACTTCGCCCTGGTCAACTTCTTTTTGAATTTTACGGCCGTTCTTCTCGGCCCCCTCGTCCTCTCCTTCAGCAGTTCCGCCGCACTTGGCACCGTCCAGGCCATCGGCGGGGTGGGGATGCTGGCGGGCAGCATCATCATGAGTGCCTGGGGCGGCCCCAAACAAAACCGCATCCCCGTGGTCATCGGCCTCATCGCCTTCGCCTCGCTGGGTGTTTTTATCGTTGGGCTGCAGCCAACGGCCGTTTTTGTCGCCACCGGTCTCTTCATTCTAATGGTTTGCGTGCCGCTTGGCGGCGGCACCAGCCAGGCCATCTTCCAAAGCAAGGTTGCCCCCGACGTGCAGGGGCGCGTCTTCTCCATCCGCACCATGATTTCGCGCTCCATGATGCCGCTGGCCTTTCTGCTGGCCGGCCCCCTGGCCGACCGCATCTTTGGGCCGCTGCTCGATGAAGGCGGGGCGTTGGCAACTACCTTTGTCGGCAATATCGTCGGCGTTGGCCCAGGGCGCGGCATTGGGCTGCTGTTTATGGCCGCCGCCACCTTCCTCTTTGTCACCAGCCTGCTGATGTTTACCTACCCCCGCGTCCGCAACCTGGAAAGCGAACTGCCCGACATGCTGCCGGATGAGCCGGAAGGGGAAGATGGGGTTGGGGAAGAAACGGCCGTTATGCAACCCGCCTGACCGCAGCGGCACAGAGGGATGTCGTATCCTCCCCATCGTTTACGCGGTGGGGAGGCGTGCTATAATCCCGCGCTATGAATGTTGAACGTAGTTTGAGCGATATGGGGAACGGGAAGCCCAAAATTTTTGTGCCAAAAGCTGCTGCCGCAACGCCATGAGCGCCATCCTTCCCACGCTTTACATCCTCACCGTGGCAGCGATGTCGGTTTACGGGGTGATGGGGTTGCTGACGGCCTGGCTGTACTGGCGGCACCGGCACGACCAATTCCCCTGCCCCACCGTGGACGACGCCGATTTACCAGCCGTCACCGTCCAGCTTCCCATTTTTAACGAGCGGTTTGTGGTGGAGCGGCTGATCCAAACGGCCGTTTCCCTCGACTATCCCCGCGACCGGCTGCAAATTCAGGTGGTGGATGATTCCACCGATGACACGACAGCAAAAGCGGCCGTTTGCGTGCGGCGCTATCAGGCGCAAGGGGTCAACATCCAGCTTGTCCACCGCAATCACCAGCACGGCTACAAAGCCGGTGCCTTGTCCCATGCCCTTGCCAGCACCGAAGGTGCCTACGTCGCCATTTTCGACGCCGATTTTCTTCCCCCCGCCAACTTTCTGCGCCAAACCATCCCCCACTTTCTCACCAATCCCCATTTGGGGCTGATTCAAGGGCGCTGGGGCCACCTCAACCCCGACGATTCGCCGCTGACCGCCGCCCAAGCCATCGCCATGGACAAACATTTTGCCATGGACCAAACCGTCCGCTTTCGCGCCAACCTGTTTCCCAAATTCAACGGCACGGCCGGCGTGTGGCGGCGAAGCTGCATGGAGAGCGTTGGCGGCTGGCACGACGATACCGTTTGCGAAGATTTGTGCCTTTCCACCCGCGCCGTGCTGCACGGGTGGCAGTTTCGGATGCTCAACGATGTGGTGGCCCCGGCGGAACTCCCCAACACCATCACCGCCTTCAAAAACCAGCAGGGTCGCTGGGCTAAGGGAGCCACCCAATGTCTGCTCAAATTTGGCTGGCAAATTTTGCGGGATCGCCACCATTCGCTGCTGGCACGATTTTACGCCCTGGTTTCGCTGTCGGCCTACATCCACCACCTGCTGATGATTATGCTGCTGCTGCTGCAAATCCCGCTGCTGCTGCTCAACTACCGCTTTTCGCCGGGGATGCTGCTGTTTAGTCTGGTGGGGCTGGGGCAGCCGCTGCTCTTTGTGCTGGCGCAGCGAGTGCTGCACCCCAACTGGCGGCAGCGGCTGCGCCATTTTCCCACGCTGCTGGTGTTGGCGGTGGGGTTGTCGGCCAATAACGGCCGTTCTGTCCTCCAGGCCATCTTCGGCCACACCCATCCCTTTATCCGCACCCCCAAAGGGCGGGGAACCGATGCCACCCACTATTTCCTCGGCTTTGACAACATCGTCTGGGTGGAGCTGTTTCTCCTGCTCTACGCCCTTTTTGGCCTGCTGCTGGCACTGTGGCAGCAAAATTTGGGGCCAATGTTCCTGCTGCTCTCCTGCATCCTCGGCTTTGGCACCACCGCCCTCCTCTCCCTGCGCGAAGCGAAGGTGCAGCGGCTGGTGATGGAGGAGGGAATCGGCCATGCAACCGATTACCTCTGAGCAACACCTGCTTACCGACTCTCAAACGGCCGTAAAAGTGCCCGCGAAATAATATGCCGCTGAATCTCACTCGTCCCGTCCCAAATCCGCTCCACCCGTGCATCCCGCCAAAAACGGACAATCGGGTTTTCTTCCGCCAGCCCCATCCCGCCAAAAATCTGCACCGCTTCGTCCGTCACCATCGCCAGCATCTCCGTGGCATACAGCTTCGCCATCGCATAATCCTCATCCCTGGCCGTCCCCTGGTCGGTGCGCCACGCCGCATCCAGCACCAGCCACTCCGCCGCCCGAATTTGCGTTGCCATATCGGCCAGCTTAAACGACACCCCCTGGTTTTTGCCAATCGGCTGCCCAAACTGCACCCGCGTCGCCGCCCACTGCTGGCAAAGCTCCAGCGTCCGCTGCGCCCGCCCCACACAAAACGCCGCCACCGACAGCCGCGTTGCCCCCAACCACTGATTCGCCACATCAAACCCGCGATGCTCCACCCCCAAAATGTTGCCCACCGGCACCCGGCAGCCATCAAACTCCAGAATGCAATTGTGGTACCCACGGTGCGACACCACATCATACCCCCGCTTCACCGTGAAACCGGGCGTACCCATATCCACCAAAAACGAGGTAATCTTTTTCCGCAATCCCCGCGCCGTCTGCTCTTCGCCCGAAGCCGCAAACAAAATTACATAATCAGACACGTCGGCGTGGCTGATAAAATGTTTGGTGCCAGTGATAACATATTCATCTCCGTCCCGCACCGCCCGGCACTCCATGCCGCGCACATCCGACCCCGCGTTCGGCTCCGACATCGCCAGGCAGTCATGCCGTTCGCCGCGAATGGTGGGCAGCAAATACCGTTCAATCTGCTCCCCCTGGCAGGCGCGAATAATGCTGCTGGGGCGCGTCACAAAATGCTGCAATGCGTAGCTGGTGCGCCCAAGCTCCCGCTCCATCAGCGCCAGCGACACCGCATCCAGCCCCGCCCCGCCTAACTCCTCCGGCATGTTGGCCGCATACAGCCCAAATTGCAGGGCCTTATCCCGAATTTGCCTTTGCAATGCCGGCCGTACCCCGTCTTCACGCTCCACTTCATCTTCATATGGCTGCAGCTCTTTTTCCACAAAAGTCCGCACCATCTCCACGATCATACGCTGTTCGTCAGTCAATCCTAGGTTCATGATTCAAGTAGGTGATGGACAGATTGTAGGAGCATAACATGCTACGCTCCTACAATCTGTCTATACCTCTATTCTTTACCGGCTATTCACTGTCTATTGCCAATGTGCCACAGGCGGCTGCTGTCCAGCAGTTCCAGCATACGGATGAGCAAATCATCCCGTTCTGCTTCCAGTTCACGAATGGGCGTGCCTTCGGTGAGCCGGTTGCAGCCGTCAATCACCTTTTGCGCCAGTTCGTCCGTCAGTTCCGGTGGCTCCAAAAATGTCCAGGGAGCCTGGAGCGAGGGGCCAAACTGGTGGATGAGGTGAGCCATGCCCCCTTCACCGCCGCCCAGGTGCAGCACTGTCAGTGGCCCCATCATCGCCCAGCGGATGCCGGGGCCATAGCGCACGGCCATGTCAATTTCTTCGACGGTTGCCATGTCGTTGTCAATCATGTGCAAAATTTCGCGCCAAACGGCTTCCATGATGCGGTCGGCGACAAAGCCGGGGATTTCTTTGGTGAGTTTCAGCGGCTGCTTGCCGGTGACGCGGTAAAAATCCACCGCCCACTGGTGAGCTTCGGGGCTGGTGCGCGGGCTGGCAACCACTTCGACAACGGGCATAAGGTAGGGCGGGTTGAAGGGATGGGCAACGGTGCAGCGTTCGGGGTACTGCACTTCCACATCCATCTCGCTCATCAAGTAGCCGGAGGTGGAGCTGGCAATAATGGTATCGGGTGGGCAAGCGGCATCAATGGCTTTGAGGGTGGCGATTTTGATGGGGAGCCGTTCGGGGGTGTTTTCCTGGATAAATTGGGCATCGGTGACGGCTTCTTCGAGGGTGGCGCAAAAGGTGAGGTTGTCGGGTGAGGCATTGGGGTGGAGGCCGAGGCGGGTGAGGATGGGCCAAACGGCCGTTAATCGCTCCCTCACCTTCCCCTCCGCATCACCCGCCGGATCCCACGCCCGCACCTGCATCCCCTGGCGCAAAAAGTGGGCAATCCAGCCACTGCCAATCACCCCCGTGCCAATCACCGCCACCCGCTCAACGTTGGTTACATCTGGTCTGCTCATCAGAACTTCACCTGGCTGCTGCCCTTTAGCCCAAACCGCTGCCGCGCTTCGGCCGGCGTTGCCACATCCAGCGACAACTCATCAAAAATACGGCGTGCCTTTTCCACATATTGCGCATTCGACTCCGCCAATTGCCCCTTGCCAATGTAGAGATTGTCCTCCATCCCCACGCGCACATTGGTTCCCATCAAAGCCCCCACAGTAATCAGGTCAAACTGATAGCGACCCCCGCCCAAAACCGATAGTTCAAGGTCGTTACCCAGCAGCCGCTGCGCCGTGCGAATCATAAAGACCACATTGTCAATATCCGGCCCCACGCCGCCCAACGTGTTCATCACCATCTGTACCATAATCGGCCCCTGCACCAGCCCCATGTTGGCGTAGTAGGCCAGCGTGTAGAGATGCCCCACGTCGTAGGCTTCAAACTCCAGCCGCGTGCCGGTTTCGTTTTGCAAAAATTTAAGCATGTATTCGATGTCGGCAAAACTGCTGGCAAATGGTTCAGTGCGGGTAGATTCCAGAAACGACTCTTCCCAATCAAAACGCCAGTTTCCCTGGTATTTGGGGATCATGGGAAAGCCGCCGTAGTTCATGGTGCCAAGATTGCAGGAGCAAAGCTCTGGCTGCAAGACGCGCACAACGTTGAGCCGTTCATCAATCGTTTGCCCCGTCGCCCCGCCGGTCGTCATATTGATCACAGCATCGGTTTCGGCCTTGATCCCGGCGGCGTATTCGCGGAACACTTCGGGGTCGGATGTGGGGCTGCCGTCGTGGGCGTTGCGCCCGTGGATGTGGATGATGGCGGCCCCGGCTTTGGCGGCGGCCACGGAGTCGGCGATCAAATGGTCGGGTTTGTAGGGTAAATGGGGGTTCATGGTGGGGGTGAAGCTGGCACCCGTCACGGCGGCGGTCACAATTACTTTCTTTGCCACAGTTTCCTCCAGCGGAAAGACAGCCTCTTCTTCTATCTTCCCAGCGGCTGCGCTAACGGCCGTTAGCGGCTCAATAAAGGGTGTTTTTGTTCCGCTATGTGGAACAATCCCAGCATAAGGAACAAGGTGGCGAAATGCTAACACAGCCAGGAAACAGTGTCAAACAGTGCCATTGGCCTATGCAGTTGCTACCCATTGTCACAGGCACGACAACGGCATTGTGGATAAAATGAGGGAATGACAACAACACCAAGAGCTGAATTCTGGGCTGGCGTTCGCGCCGAACTGCCGATTTTAGTCGGCGGGATACCCTTTGGCATCATTTATGGCGTACTGGCACTGGCGGCCGGTTTGCCCCCCCTGCTGGCGCAGGCCATGTCGGCCATCGTCTTTGCCGGGTCGGCACAATTTATTGGCGTGCAGTTGATGGCAACAGGCACGCCGCTGGCAATTCTGTGGCTGACAACCTTCGTCGTCAACATCCGCCACATGCTCTACAGTGCCTCGGTGGCACCCTACACGCGCCATTTGTCCCGCCCGTGGCGCTGGCTGCTGGCCTATTTGTTGACCGATGAGGCGTTTGTGGTGGGGATTTTGCATTATGAAAAACGGGAAGAATGGGACGCTGATTTACCTGATATTCCTGATTTGCAACATGGGGCAAATCGGCAACCTGTTTCCCCCAAACATTATTACCTGTTGGGCGCGGGGCTGGCGCTGTGGCTGGGTTGGCAACTGTCAACGGCCGTTGGTATCTTTCTGGGTACCCAGATTCCCGACAGTTGGGGACTGGATTTTACGCTGGCGCTGACGTTTATCGGCATGGCAGTGCCACTGCTGAAAAATCGTCCCACTGTTGCTGCGGCAATTACGGCCGGCATCGTGGCCGTGGCGGCTCACCAGCTACCTTATCAATTGAGCCTGATTGCGGCAACGCTGGCAGGGATTGCCGTGGGGGTCTGGCTGGACAACAGAACGGCCACCCCGCTCCCCACTCCCTACGTTGCGCAAGAGGAGAGTAACCCATGACACTTTGGCTGGCTGTTATCGGCATGGGCATTATCACCTATGTTATTCGACTATCGCTGCTGGGGATTTGGGAACGGGTGGAATTAACGGCCGTTACCCACCGCGCCCTCAAATTTGTCCCCATCGCCGTTCTGTCCGCCATTCTCGTCCCCGAACTGGTCATGCCGGGAGGAACAATCAATTTGTCGCTGGGAAACGGCCGTTTAATTGCCGGTCTCATCGCCATTGCCGTGGCCTGGAAAAGCCAGGATGCCTTCTGGCCCGTTGTCGTTGGCATGATCGTCCTCTGGTTGCTACCATAGGCAACCATGAGCAAAAGGCTATACAACCATCTCCAACCCGTTGCACAACAAGCTTTGCAGCAATACGGCATTAGTGATGCTCATCTTCGCTTTATCTCCGATACGGGCAACATCATTTTTTGTGCCGACACACAGCAAACTCGTTATGCCGTTCGTATTTACCCGGAACAATTTCGCTCTATCAGCGAGATTGAGGGAGAACTGTATTGGCTACGTGATCTCAAGGAAAATAGCTCTTTAACCGTTCCCAATCCGCTTGAAAGCAGGCATGGAGAACTGGTGCAGCTCGTAACAGAGCCCAAAAGTGGGCAAGTGTACCAGGTTGTCCTGTTTGACTGGCTACCAGGAGACATTGTTGGGGAAGGGATAACGGCAAAGGTGGTGCAAGAAATAGGGCGACAAATGGGTGAACTGCATCAACATGCGGCCACATTTAAGCTGACAAACGGCCGTTTTCGGGACACAACCGACTGGCAAGCAATGCAACAATTTACCATCAACATGACACCCATCCAGCGCGCCCGCCTCAACACACTTCTATCCCCTTCAGAACAAGCCGTGTGCCACGAAGCTGCCCAACAAGTCGCCACCATCCTTGACCGTATTGAGGCAACCCATCATTTCGGTCTCATCCACAGCGACCTCCACGCCCATAACTGCCTGCTCCATCAAGGCAAACTAGGCCTCATTGATTTTGAAGATTGCCAATATTCCCCCTTCACGGGTGATCTCGCTATCACTCTAAACAGTTTTAGCAGCCACCATGACTATCCGCTGCTAAGAGAAACGTTTATTCATGGCTACACGGCAGTCCTTTCGCTGCCCAATGATGCTGAAACACAAATAAATGCTTTTATCGTTGAGCGTGCCTTGCGGCTCATTCGCTGGGTTGCTACTTGGCCTGACATAAATCATTTTCCCTCTGGCAAAGAGGTCATTAGCACCTCTTTGCGGCTATGTCGCACCTACTTGCAAAAGGTTTGACTAGGAAACAAAAAGAAGTAGCTTTTGGCAGATTGCACGAATGGGCGCACCATCACGAGAAACTATCAAAATTTACGCAGACTTAAAGATTCTTCCGCGTTCTTCCGTGTTCGTCCGTGTCCCATTTACAAAAGGAAATCCAAATGAACTTTTTGCTGCGCGTCAATGGTATGGACGCCCCGCTGATGCGGCAGCTTGGCTGCGCCTGCGGCCGCTGCCAGGACAAACGACGACAAGCTAACGTTTCCGTATCGCTCTATGGGCTGGATGAGGCGAGACAAACGGCCGTTCACATCCTCTTCGACATCGGCGCGGGCGTGGCCGACAGCCTCTATGACACCCCCTACCTCGCCGGAACCCAGGCTCGGCTCGACTGGTTGTGCCTTACCCACTGGCACCCCGACCACACCCTTGAGATGAACCGCCTGCTCTCCGCCCATCGCTCCGTCAAACGGCGGGAAACAGGCCAACCTTCCGGGCGCATTCCGCTGTGGTGCCGCCGTGCCACCGCCCTGTGGCTGCAAAAAGAGCATTCCTTTGATTGGCAGCATTTGCTCCAGCCCCACGTGCCAGATGAAAACCACCCGCCCGGCACGCTGCTGGCTCCGCTGCCGCTGCCGGCCGACTGGAACATCACCCTCACCCCCGTCACAACCTCCCACTACACGGCCGATTTGCACCCGGATGACCCCACCCAGCTTGTCTATGGCTGCGCCGGGTTTGTGCTGGAAACGGCCGTTTGCAAAGCTGTCCTCCTCTGGGACATAGACAGCAGCAACGATTGGCTCACCAATCCGGCCGACGAGAGGGAAAAAACGGCCGTTTCCCGTCTCAGCCACGCCGATTACCTGTTCATAGACACCAGCTTCTGGCACGCCAAACCGCAGCGCAGTACCCACCCCTCGTTTGAAAATGTGCGCCACATTGCCCGCCGCCTGCAGCCACGCCACACGCTGCTCATGCACCTCAGCGGCCACCCGGATGGGGTGGGCAAGGGGGCGTGGGGTTGGACAAACGGCCGTTGGCAGTGCGAAGCCCAGGCCGCCTGGCAAACCGACCACCTCCCCGGCACCGTCGCCGTCCCCAACATTGGCGATGAATTCAGCCTAACCGAACCTTTCGCACCTTAACGACGAAGGTTTAGTACACAAACAGGAAATGACACAGAGTTACACAGAGAAAGAAACGAGTTTCACAGAGAAAGTGGGAAACTCACCTCATTGCCTCTCTGTACCTCTCTGTACCTTCTCTGTGAACCTCTGTGCAATTTTTTTTCTGGCTCGTCCACGTTATGAGATTAAGAGACCAGGGCAATCTCCCAATCTCTTAATCTCCCAATCTCCATTTTCCCAAGAGATTTTCCTATGAAAACATGGCTCTTTTATCTGCTTGTTTTGCTACTCTTGTTCGGCTGCCAACAGCCCCAGCCAACCCCCACGCCTGACAACCCCCAGGCATCCGAAGCGTTCACCGACACGCCCGAACTGCTCCAGGCTCGTTTTGCATTGCTTAACCACCTTGTGCAGGCGGAAAATATAACGGCCGTTCCCACCGCCTGGGAACCCCAACAAAGCCACGAAGACGACACCACCCGCACCTACACCTTCCGCAGCGGCGACTGGCTCCTGGAAATCGAGCAGCCGCTACAGGAAAACCCGACCTATCACTATCGCACCCTCATCACCGGCCCCGACAACTTCCGCTACGCCGCCGACATTTCCGCCAACAACGTTGTCTCTCCCGCGCAGTAACTACAAAAAACGGGTCTTTGGGAACTCGTGGGACCCCAAAAAACGAAAATGTAGCCGAGGATTGGAATCCTCGGCTACAAAGATACTATGGTATGTACCGACTCACCCCGCCCCGCGTCGCCAGCCACACCGTCCCATCTGGCTGCACCAGCAGGTCGGTAATTTCGTTATCTGCCAGCCCAACGGCCGTTTCCCAACGCCGCCACTCCCCCCCCACCAATGCCACCACCCCCCGCGACGTACCCAGCCACACCGTCAAATCCGGTGCCACCGCCAGCGCCGTCACCTCCTGCGCCGTCACCACATCCTGCCGCAGTGGAATCCGCGTTGCCCCACCGCTACCGCGCCGCGTCAGCCAGCCCAGCTCCGGGCTGGCAAACCAAATCGCCCCATCAGGAGCCAGCGTCAGCAGCGGCACCGCCACATCATCCCAGCGCACATCCCCCGGCTGCGCCCCCACCCCCTGCCGCAAAGCCCCGTGCGCCAGCGTGCCAAACCAAACCGCCCCCTCGCCATCGGTCAACGCCGCCACGCCGCTAATGCCCGGCTGAATCTCGCCAAAGCGACACCCATCTGCCGCCAACCCCGTTAGCGACACCAGCCCGTCAGACGTACCCAGCCACGCCGTGCCGTCGGCCGCCACCGCCAAACTTTGCACTGAGGCTGTCAAAGCCGGGTCGCTGGCAAAGGTGCGCCACCCCCGTTCATCCAGCCGCGACACCCCCGCCCCCTGCGTTCCCACCCACAGCCCCTGCGCGTCATCATACAACACCGTCGTCAGCGGAAATTGCTCTCTACCCCAATCAGGATTCACGTCGCCGGTGAAGCCACGCCCGGTAAACAGCCCCACACCACCGCCGGCCGTCACAAAAACAATCCCGCCATCTGGCCGCACCATCATCGCCTGCACCGCCCCCCACCACGCCGGAGAGCGCGGCGGCGCATAGGCGGCTTGCCACGTTTGCCCGTCAAACACAGCGACCCCTTGCTCGGTGCCAACCCACAAACGGCCGTTTTCCCCCACCGCCAACGACAAAATCTGCCGCACAAAGGGAATGGGTACCTCCTGGCCGCCCCAGTTCGCCCCGTCATAGGCATAAACCGTGTCGCCGCTGCCGACAAAGAGGGTGCCATTCGCCCAAAGCAAGGTGTCGGGTTGGGTGGCTTCGGCAAAAACGGCCGTTTCCGCCACCACCCCATTCGCCCCAACCGTCACCTGCCGCACCCCCAGCCCGTTGCCCAGCCCCACCCACGCCGCATCATCCACCGCCGCCAGGCTCAACACGCCCGCCTCAGGAAAAATATGCCACGACCAGTTGCTGCCGTCGTAACTGCCCACAAAACCGCGCCGCCCATCGGCCAGGGTGCCAGCCAGCCACAAACGGCCGTTTTCGCCAAACCCCAGCCCCGTCGCCACAGACGCCTCCGTCCACGTCGGCACAATCGTCCAGCCCCGCCCGTCAAAACGGCGCAACCCCTCCGCCACATTGCCCGGAGCCAGCCACAAATCTCCGTCTGGCCCCGCCGCCAACTGCGTAGGGCCGTTGGGGTTGGCGGTTTGGCTCAGGCCAAACGGCTGCCACGTTCCCCCGTCAAAATAAACCAGCCCGCTGCGCGTCAGCACCCAAAGCTGCCCCAGCGCGGGTGCCATGTCCAGCACATCAGCGTCAAGCGGCAGCACATCGGCCACCGCCACGCTTTGCCAATCAGCGCCATCGGTGTGCTGAATGCCACCCCGCGCCATTCCCAGCCACATGCCGCCGTCGCCGTCGGCCAGCAGCGCCGTCACCCGGTTGGCGTGGAGCAATTCGGCGGCGGGGTCGCGGTGGGGATGCTCCTGCCACCGTTCGCCATCGAACCAGCGAAAAAAATGCTCCTGGTTGTCGCCGCTGCTGCTGGCCCACAAACGGCCGTTTTCAGCCACCGCCAACGCCCCCACATCATCCGACCCCAGCCCGTCGGCCACCGTGTAAATGCGCCAGCCACCGTCAAACCGCGCCACGCCGCTGCTCGTCGCCAGCCAAACCACCCCATCCACCAGCAAAAGCTGCCGAATCGTGGTCGCCAACGGCAGCGGCTCTACCACCAGCCGCCCCTCTGCCAGCCGCGCCAACTCCCCGTTTGGTCGCAGCAGCCACACGGTACCATCGGCCGCCACGCTCACCTGCGCCACTGGCTCTGACGTGATGGTTGCCCAACTGCCCGCCGTCCACCGCGCCAAACCAGCGTCTGTGGCCGCCCACACTGCTTTGCCATCGGTGGCTATGCCCAGCACGCGGTTGCCGGGTAAGCCGTTGGCGGTGGTAAAAAGCGTCCATGCGCCATCTGCCAGCCGCGCCACCCCCAAATCGGTGCCAAACCAGAGCGAACCATCGGCCAACCTGACGCCGCTGCTGATGTTGCGGCTGGGCGGGGCAGCCAGGGCGCAGTCGAGCGGCTGCCACTGGTCGCCAGCAAACCGCGCCACCCCCAGCCCGGCAAAGGGAAACGCCGCCCAAACCGTCCCGCTGCGGCTTTGGGCCAACGCCCGCACCCGTGCATCGGGCAAGCCGTCGCCAAAGGTGCGCCACGTCGTCCCGTCAAACCGCGCTGCGCCCGCTTCCGTTGCCAGCCAAACGGCCGTTTCATCCCCCACCATCCCATTGATTTGCGCCGAGGGCAGCTCATTGGGCGGCTGCCAACGGCGCCAGTGGGTGCCATCAAACGCCGCCACCCCCGCCGCTGTTGCCGCCCACAGCGTGCCGCCATCGCGCCGCAGCCCGTTGATGAGACCGCCGTCGCCCGCAACCACCTGCACCGCTGCCCCATCAAAGCGGATCAAATTTTCCCCCGCGCCCAGCCAAACGCTGCCGCCGCTGCCCGTCGCCAGCGCGGCAATGGGGTCGGCGGGGAGGCCAAAGCCGCTGGCGAAACTTTGCCACCTTTGCCCATCAAACCGGTTTAGCCCGGCAGCGGTGCCAGCCCACACCGTGCCGTCATCGGCCACAACCAGCCGCAACACGTTGCTGTTGCTCAGTCCGTCGCTGCTGTTTTGCCAAAAACGGCCGTTAAATTGCACCACCCCGGCATCAGTTCCCACCCACAAACGGCCGTCGCCACCCATTGCCACCGTTTGCACCCGACTGCTGGGTAAATTGGTGAGCAGTTGCCCGGCGCGGAAGGTGCGCCAGGAACGGCCGTTAAAGCGACTCAACCCGTTGGCCGTAGCAACCCAAACGTTACCCTGCTGGCTCACCACCACATCCAGCGCGTCGTTGTCGGCCAACCCGTCATCGGCGCGGAAATTTTGCCAGCTTGCGCCGTCAAAACGACTTAGCCCGTTGGCCGTCGCCAGCCACACCACGCCGTCGGGGGCGATGGCGATGGCGCGGACGCGGTTGGCGGCCAGCCCGTGTTCGGCCGTATATTTGACCGCGCTGCCGTCGCCCAAATCCCACGCCACCAGCCCGCCGTCGGTGGCGGCAAACAGCACGTTATCGCGCACGGCAACGTCGTTGACCTGATTGGCGTTGGTGAAGCTGGTCCAGTTGGGGTGGATGACGGTGGGGGTAAACGGCCGTTGCCAGCGCACGGGCGCGGCCAGCAGGTTGCTGCCGCTTTGATTAACGATCAAAAAGGCGGCAATGGCGGCGCTGCTGCCCAGCAGCAAGATTGCCAGCAGTACCACCCCCCAGCGTAGGCGGCGGCTCATCGGCGCGGCGCTCATCGGCGGCCGAAGCGACCGCCGTAGAAGACGCGATAGAGAAAGCTGCGTTCCGGCACCTGTCGCTTTTCAAAGGTGGCGTACAGCTCGCGGTCGTCGTAGGCGACGGCATGGTGGGTGATGGCGGGTGGCTGGTGGGGGGAAAAAACGGCCGTTGTGAACCTTGCCACCGCTTCGCGCCCAACCCCCAGCGGCCCCGGATTGACAAACCGCCGACCGCCGTCGCTGATGTCGGCGTGGGCATGGTCGTGGCCGTAGAAGAGGACGGAGGACGGACGACCGACGACGGAAATACGCTGTCCTCCGTCCTCTGTCCTCCGTCCTCCGTCTATCTGTGGAGGCAAAACTTTATCAAACAGTTGGTTGAGAGAAACGGCCGTTGCTGGCTTGACCACAGGGGCAAAACCGCGCTGGGTGGGGTGCAGGCCGTAGTGGGTGAAAAGAACGGCCGTTTCCCCCACCTGCTGCCGCCACACATAGGGCCACTGCCCCACCACCACCCGCAAGGCCGAATCAAGCTGCTCATGCGTCCACCGCTGGTGCGCCACCTCCCCATTGCTCATCCATTCCGGCTGCGGGCGCGGCAGCCCATTGGCAAACCATTCGTCGTGGTTGCCCATTACAAACTCCATCTGGGTGACGTTGAGCATCCGCTCCAGACATTCCGACGGGTATGGCCCAATGCCAATCACGTCGCCCAAATGAATAATCTGGTCACACCCTTCCCGCGCAATCGCCGCCAACGCCGCCTCCAGCGCGGGCAAATTGGCGTGTACATCGGTCATAATTGCTACTTTCATCAGGAACTTTGTCAACGCCACGAACAATCCTCAAAGATTCCGCAGGCTCATCCGCGTTCGTCTGTGTTCGTCCGCGTCCCTTTTTCCAATCTATACAAACAGCCGCAAGTTAGGGGGCAGGTGGCCGGTGTCGTTGTGGCGCACCAGCTTGACCCAATTGTCAAAGCTTACGGCCAGCTCAATGATACCACACTGCTGGATGTCAAAGCGGAGCCATGAAGCGGCTGGGGCCTGAACGACTTGGCTGGCAAGGTAGCCAAGCAGGTTGCCGTGGGAGACGATGAGGTCACAAACGGCCGTTTCCTCCCCACCACTGCCCAACGGTGCCACAAACGCCGCAAACGCCGCCCGCGCCTGCGCTTCCCCCCTGGCAATAAAGTCGGCGGGAATGTGGGCAAAGAACCGTTCCGCACCCGGCGGCACACACGGGATGCACTCGCGCAGCAGCGGCGAGGGGTTGAGGGTGGCGTGGGGCAAGGCCGCCGCCAAAATGTGGGCGGTTTCGACGGCGCGCTGCAAGGGGCTGTGGTGAATGGTTTGCACGGGATAATCGCGCAGCCGTTCGGCCGTCAGCCGAGCTTGCTCGCGGCCAATGTCGGTTAAGGGGCCATCGGGTTCGCTGCCGGGAACGGCCGTTGAGCGGTACTGCCCATGCCGGACAAGCAACAACGTGCGGTCAACTCTCTCTGTCATATGACCTTCTTCAGAAATGGGACGCAGATTGACCTGATCTGCCTGATCAATCAGGTCAATCAGGTCAATCTGCGTCCTTTTTCATTCTTTGTAATGGCACATGGGGTCTCCTATTCGGCCAAAGTGCGCTCAATGCGCCGGTCGGGGATGAGCCACATCACCGCCACCAGCACATATAGCCCACCAGCCAGCCAACTGCTGACAAACGCCAGGGGAATGGCGATGAGATAGCAGACAAGCGACAGCTTCCCCTTGACATCCCGGTTGACCGCTTTTGCCAGCACCGAGTCGGCACCATGCACGGCGATGAGGGCGCGGGTGAGAATGGTGTAGGCGATGGCAGCCAGGAGGAGGATGAGGCCATAAACGGCCGTTGGCACCGCCGCAAACTCATTTTCCCCCATCCACGCCGTGGCAAACGGCACAAGCGACAGCCAAAACAGCAGGTGCATATTCGCCCACAGCACCCGCCCATCCACCTGCCGCGCCGCCTGCAGCAAATGGTGATGGTTATTCCAGTAAATGCCCAAAAAGACAAAACTCAGCCCATACCCCACAAACGTTGGCAGCAGCGGCAGCAGCGCCGCCCACGTATCCCCCTCCGGCACCGCCAACTCCAGCACCATAATCGTGATGATAATCGCCATCACCCCATCGCTAAATGCTTCCAGTCGCCCTTTGCTCATATCTCTCTTCGCAAAATGTAGGACAAGTTTGCAAACTTGCCCTACGATACCCCATCAAAAAATTCAACCACACCCGTTTCCAGCGAATATTCCGCCCCCACCACCAGCAGCCCGTCCTGCTCTGCCAGTTGCTCCAAGAGCTGTGAGCCGTGGCGCAAATAGTTGGCCGACATGCGGACGTTGGCGCGGACGGCCTGCTGGGTCAACGCCTCCGGGTTGTGGCGCAGTTCCGTTGCCAATAGCCCCTCCACCGCCGGCCGAATCCGGTCCACAATGGAGCGCAAATTGCGTGACTGGGTTTCACTGCTGCGCTGCAACTCCTCTAAAGTTGCCTGCACCGCGCCACAGCCGGTGTGCCCCAGCACCACCACCAGCCGCGTGCCAAACTGGGCAGCAGCAAACTCCACGCTCCCCACCTGCGACGGGGCGACAATGTTACCGGCTACGCGAATGACAAACAGATCGCCCAGCCCCTGGTCAAAAATCATTTCCACCGGCACGCGGGAATCGGAGCAGCCCAGAATAACGGCAAAGGGTGCTTGCCCACCCACCAGATCACCCCGCCGCGTCTGGCTCATGAGCGTTTCCAGACTACGCACACCCGACACAAAACGGCCGTTTCCCTCCCGCAACCGCTGCAAAGCTTCCAATGCTAAAACCATCACGCATCCTCTCCTGTAAACCTACCTGTTGCGTGGGTGATTCCTGGCTGCTTTCTCATTACCTCGCTTGTAGTTACCCGTTATCCGCGCCATTGCCTGCTGCTGCTCAGCAAACGTCGAACGATCCATTGCTGCCACAAAATCAGTCCCCTTCGCACCCCGCAATGTTGCCGCCAGCCGGCCGTCATGCGTAATCAAAACGGCCCCATTCTTCGCAACCCGGTACACAAAGCCAAGATCACCTGCCTGTTCCTCACACATACACGCTACCTCACAAAAGCGTCAACGCCTCCTCAAACTGAATCAAGCGGTACGATTGCACCAGACGCGGGCTGCTTGCCACCTGCGCCCGCCACCATGCCCGCCGTTCTTGCCACACTGCCTCATCGGCGGCAGACGGTAAATCAAAAACCGAGTCAGCCCATTCCACCAGCGACCTATTCGTCGTCTCAATCAGCAAATCAGCCCCATCCACCTGCCCCGCAAACGAATAGGCGTAGCACTGCTTGACAATGCGCCGCGCACTTTCAAGCTGCGCCTTAAAGTAGGTAGGGTTGGTCGGTTCCCGGTCTGGCACCAGCAGCACCGTAATGCCCCGGTCGTTAATGGCATCGAGCATCTCCACTGCCCCTCCGGCAACCGCCACATTCTTGTGTTCCGGCCAAATGTCAAAATCGGTGTATTCGGCCACGGGCTGGCAGTATTGGAAGCTGTAAAAGTCGGGGTAAGCATAAAACTTTTCCCCCGTGGCGCGGTAGGTATCATAGAAAGCGGTGACGTAGGCCATGACCAGGTTAACCGCGCCCACACCATCGTACCCATTGGGCGCAACCAGCCCCACGCGCTCCGTGTTTTGGAACCCCTGGAACCATTGTTGGTGTGTCACGGCTCCCTGGCTGGCCGTCAAGGTAAAATCATGGCCTCGCAAAGATGAACTGTGCATACTCCTCCAAATGTATATTGGCAACAGACGAAAAGGGGCAGGCAACAGCCACAACGTTTATCGCCCATCTCTTTCATCTATTTGCTAACGACAGATTGATCCGTGTTTGTTCGCGTTTATCCGCGTCCTCTTGTCAGAGAATTATAGCCACCCTTTAACGACAGTGACACCTGGCACCGCTTCTGGATGAGGGAAAACATAAATGAAGGATCATTATTTGCGGGAAAAACGGCCGTTTTTTCCCCCACCATGCTATAATCCCCCACCAATGACCGAAAACGAAAATCCACCACAAGTAATCCACCTCAAAAGCGAAGGCAACAACCGCACCGCCCTTTGGGTGCTGGCTGGTGTCGCCCTCGGCTTTTTGCTCCCCGTGTGCAGCTGCATTTTCTTTGTCGTCGTTGCCGCCGCCAGCCTGGGAACGGCCGGTTTTGACCCCGCCACCGCCGACACAGGCACCGGCGACGCCGTCGCCATCGTCCGCGTCGAAGGAGCCATCACCAGCAGCGACCACGTAGACGACTTTGCCGCCGAAGGTGCCACCAGCGCCAACGTCATCGCCGACCTCGAAGCCGCCAGCAGCGACGACAGCATAAAAGCCATCGTCCTGCGCGTGGACAGCCCCGGCGGCACCGTCACCGGCTCTGCCCAAATCCACGAAGCGATTTTGGCGCTCGACAAACCCGTTGTTGCCAGCATGGCCAGCGTTGCTGCTTCCGGCGGCTACTACGTCAGCGCCCCCACCGACTACATCATCGCCCGCCCCGACACCGTAACCGGCAGCATTGGCGTCATCATGCAAATCTTCAACGCCGAACAGCTTGCCACCCAATGGGGTGTCAACGTGATCACCCTCACCAGCGGCCCCAACAAAGCCCTGGGCAACAGTTGGGAAGCGATGTCCCCGGAGCAGCAAGCAATTCTGGAAGCGTTTATCAACGAATCCTACGACGAATTTGTCCGCATTGTGGCCGCCGGGCGTGGGCTGGAGGAAGCAACGGTGCGCCAAATTGCCGACGGCCGTATTTACACCGGTCGCCAGGCCCTTGCCAACGGGTTAGTGGATGAACTGGGCGATCTCGACGTTGCCATCACCAAAGCCGCCGCCTTGGGCGGCATTGAAGGCGACCCGCGCCTCGTCGAATACGAACGGCTGCCCAGTTTTAGCCAAATCCTGCTCGGCATGAGCAGCCGCCTCTTCACCAGCGACAGCGACCGGCTGCTGCAAACCGTCACCGATCTAACCACCCCTTCCCTTGAGTACCGTTATGTTGGCCCCGGATCATAAAGTGTTTGAAAGGACGGAGGACGAAAGACGGGGGACGGAGGGCAAATCTCCCGTCGTCCGTCGTCGGTCGTCCGTCGTCCGTCCTCTCCATCTCCTCCTCCCCTGCCTCCTCCTTCTCGGCCTCGCGCTCACAAGCAGTTCCGCCCAGGCACAGGGGCAAACCAAATTGGTGCTGGCGTTTTATTACGCCTGGTTTAGCCCCAACTCCTTTGGGGCGGGCAAAACGCCGTTCAACCCACCCAACCCCTATTTCTCCACCGACGCTGGCACCATCCAGCGCCACGTCAGCGAGGCGCAGTCGGCGGGAATTGATGGCTTTGTGCAAAGCTGGTATGGGCCAACGGTAGAAAACAACCAAACAGAGCCAAATTTCCAAACATTGCTCAACGTGGCAGCAGCCAGTGGTTTCAAGGCGGCGGTGGATTTTGAAGTGGGTAGTCCCTTTTTCAAAAGCAATGACGACCGCATCAATGCCCTGCGAACTTTGCTGCAAACCCACGCCCAGCATCCCGCCTACCTCCGCGTAGACGGCAAGCCGGTGGTCTATTTTTGGGCCAACTGGCTGTTGAGCGTCGAAGAATGGAACACCATTCGCGGCGCGGTTGACCCCGACCGCAACAGCATTTGGATTGCCGAGGGTGCCAACACCAACTATTTGGGGGCGTTTGACGGGCTGCATTTGTATAACACGGCGTGGTCGGCCAACCCAGCGGGAACAGCCCAAAGCTGGGCAGCCAACACCCGCGCTGCTGCTGCCACCTATGGCGGCTATAAATATTGGGCGGCAACGGCGATGCCGGGCTGGAACGACACGCTGCTGGGGCGGGGCAGCGCCGCCTTCACCCGCGACCGCGCCAACGGTGACTATTATCGCGCCAGCTTTGGCGGCGCAGCGGCCAGCTCGCCCGACATGCTGATTATCACTTCGTTTAACGAGTGGCCGGAGGGAAGCCAGATTGAGCCAAGCGTGGAGTATGGCAACCTGTATCTGGGGCTAACGGCCGAATTGAGTGCCGCTTACAAGGCGGGAAATCTGGCCGCACCGCCTGTACCAACCAGCCCCCCGGCTACGGCCACGCCAGAGGGGGGCGTTCCGGCCGCAACGGCCGTTTCCCAAATCACCAACACACCAACCCCCGCCGGTACGCCCACCGAAACCCCGCCGCCCACCGAAACCCCGCTGCCCACAGCCACCAACACCCCCATCGCCTCGCCCACGGCGCAGAGCGACGGCCGTTTAATCTATACCGTTGTTCCCGGCGACACCCTCATCCTCATTGCCGACCGCTTTGGCGTGCCGCTGGCCGACCTGCTGGAGTACAACAACGTTGGCAACGACGTGGTGTTGTCGGTGGGGCAGCAGCTTGTGTTGGGCTACACCATTTTGCCCGACGGCTCCAGCCCGCTGGCCGGGTTTCCCCAGGCCAAGGTGAAGCCCGACGGCGTGATCGTCCACGTGGTGCGCCCCAACGACACGCTGATTGGCATTGCCACGACGTATGGACTGACGATGGAGGAGCTTTTTGCTTTTAGCGGATTGACAGACAGCAGCATTTTGCAGTTGGGGCAGGAAGTGATTGTGGGCATCCAGCCGCAGCCGGTGGAAATTGGTGGCTCCACCGACCTGCCGGCCGAGCTTGCCAGCCCCACACCTCAACCCACGGCCACCGTCCCGCCGCCGCCCTCGCCCACGGCTACCCCCTTGCCTACGGCAACAGCAACGGCCGTTCCGACGATTATGGTAGTGGAAACGGCCGTTCCGCTTCCCACGCCAACCCTCGTCCCAGCCACCAACCCCATCACCAGCAGCACCATCGCTCCCTTCTTTTTGGGCAGCATCGGTGTGCTGCTGCTGGCCGGGGCAGGGATGTTGTATTTGAATCGGCGGCGATAGGGATACAGCAACCGCTTATTTAAAGTTACCCAAATAAACGACAAAAAGCTGACGGATACGGAACTATGGCAATGTCACAACGTCGCCGTGACCAACGGGGACAAAGTTGGGGTCGGTGGTGATGAGGATGCGGTCAAGTTGGGAGCCTTCAAAGCGATTGTAAAAGCGGAGGGTGTGGGTGCCGGGGGTAATCGTCCATTCGCGGGTGTTGTCATCGAGATACCAACTCCATTTGTCGCCCAACAGATCGGCGCGGTTTAAACGGCCGTTATCCAACTGAATATAAATACCATGACGCGAATTAGGGGAACGGATGCCACGATACCAAACGTAAATGTTGCCCTCATAATTCATGCTGAACGTATATTCCAACACGTCATTGGGGTTGCCACGGTCATCGCGGCCGGCGTTCAGGAGCATAAACCGGTTGTCAGCAGCGTAGGCATCCTCAGCCTGCATCCAGTTGCCTACGCTGCTGTTGGTGTGGCCTTCGGCCTCAATCCAGTTGTTGCCCGGCTCAAGCTGGTAAATCGTCACCGGCTCCGGCAACTTGGTGGGGTCGGGCGTGGTGATGGGGTCAGGAACGGCCGTTGCTTCCGGCGTCACCGCCACATCCCCATCGCTTGCCAAAATTTCCACCTCGGTCAAGCTGTTCCAATTGTTGCTGGAGTTGCCATACCCCACAAAGCGAACATATTGCGCTGCCACCGGGGTAAGCATAAACGTTTGCAGGTCATCGGTCAGCCCATTGCTCTCACCCGCCAGCACCTGCGTCCAGCCTGCCCCATCTTCCGACACCTCAATGTCAAAATAGGCCACCCGCTGCGTGCCCTGGTGGAAAGCAATCCGTATGGACTCGACCATCTTGACCGCACCCAGATTATAGGTAATCCACTCCCCGTCACCCTGGGTTGACCAGCGCGTATCCAGCCGTTGATCAAGCGTATTCTCCGGCGCGTTGCCATCGTCGCTGCTGGCCGTCACCGTGATGCCACCCTGCGGCGGCTCACTGGCAGCGGTGGGCGTGGTCGGCGGCTCAGAATCGCTGCACGGCGCGGCGGCGGTGTAGAGATCACCATAGCGCCCCACGTTGTCGCCCCCGTTGTTATCAGACATCAGGTTGCCACACACCATGCCCTGGTTGTCCACCTGAAACTTGATGCCACCAGCCTGGTTGCCAAAAATTTCATTGCCGTAGATGTCGTTTTCCTGTCCATAAAGAACGCCACCAACTTCGTGACCACCCAGACGCACCCCTGCCCCCACGTTGCCATAGCTGCGGTTGTAGCGCAGCACGTTGCCGCTGCCGCGCAGCCCAAATCCACCAGAGTTGGGGTCGCGCTGCCCGCTGCAATCGTTATGTTCGATGATGTTGCCGCTGGCTCCTTCTTTGACCTCCACGCATTCATTGCCCTGGGTCACAATCAGGTTGTCGTGAATCCAGTTGTTGTTGGTCTCATCGGGGTCGGCGGTGGGATTTTTGCCGTCGTTCCACTGGGTGCTAGAGGTTCCCATGTAAATGCCTTCGCCATTTTTGCCGCCCGCGCTAAAGAAAAAGTCGTGGACGCCGCAGTTGCGGAAGGTGGAGTGGGCGATTTCGCTGTTTTGGACAAAGTAGCGCAGCCGCACGCATTCGCCCCCGGCGTTGGCAAAGGTCATATTAAGCACGCGCAAACCGACCACGCCCCGGCGGATCTGCCGGCCGTGAACATAGAGCAGTTTGTCGCGGTAGCCGCTGGCGCTGGCGGGGTCGCCGTGCAGCCCGTCAATGGTGAAGCCGTCGAGGGTGATGTAGTCGTGGTTGATTTCAAAAATACGGCCGTTTCCCGCCCCATGTATGACGGCATCTTTCGGCCCGGTCATGGTAATCGGGGCGTTGCTGCTGCCGTTGCGCACGGAAACAACATCCTGGTCATACTCACCCGCCGCCAGATGCACCACGTCGCCGGGTTGGGCACGCATGAGGGCTTGCTGGATGGTTAAAACGGCCGTTTCCGGGGACAACCCATCATTACCGTCATTACCGCCTGGGCTTACGTAATAATCTGCCATATCTGCCATCGCTGCCGAAAAAGTAAAGATAATCATGGCGAAGATAGCAAGGATAAGCAGACCGTTTTTCCAATACGTTTTTATAGACATTGTTATACCTATAGTCACCAACTTAAGAGAGCTTTGAATCAATCAATAAGCTCAGTCTAAGGTGTGAGCAGGTGCCTGTCTATGTGACTTTCAAGTCAGGACTAATGCCTTATTGCTGCTGAATGGCTCCCGTTAATGCGCCCGTGAATTTTGCGTGAATACTGTAAGATGCGTTGTAAGTTTTTATTGTTACAATTACGTGCGTAGCAGAAATAGTACAAATTACCTATAGTAGTCCACTTTAATGTTAACTGTATCGGTACAAATTGCTCATTGACACTGAAGTAGCAAATGCAATGTGCAGCATAAGGAGCGCACTTATTGGAAAAATATAGCATTACATTCTAACTATTTTTCTTTCTACTGTGAGGCTAGGGAGCGTCAGGCAAAACAGCTTGACGGTGCCTCTGTAAGAAAGAAGCCATAGGAGATCCGACGTCGTACATCACTCCACAATCACGCATTTTCTTCTCTTCGTTACCCCATTTAACAAGACAAAGCAAGCGGCGTCGCATTATTAAGTTTTAGGGACATGAGCTATCCAGTCATGATAGCAATGCGACATCAAGAAAAACTGTAATTTTCGTAAGAGACGTATTCATTCAATGATGCTTTGGGCAGTTTGCAGCATTGCCTGTGCCAATACATCATCATTTGAGAGCATTCTTTAGGAGGAATCCATGTTTACAAAGCCTAATCCACGGGAGAATGCCCCATGCAACATTCTAGTTGTTGGTTCCGGGGTTGTTGGGGTTGCCACTGGGAAAGGTTTTACCAGAAAGGGCCATGCGGTAACCTATGTTGATGTCAATCAGGAGCGGATTTACCAATTGCGCCAGGAGGGATTAATGGCAACAACGGCCGTTCATGTTGATTGGTCGGCGGTTGATGTTGTTATGCTAACGGTTTCCACGCCTACTGTGAACAATCGCGTTGTGTTAGATCATATCAAGTCGGCCGCCCGTGATGTGGGCCGGGGGCTTGCCCAAACAGACAAGTTTGTGGTCGTTGTTGTTCGCAGTACGGTTCCTCCCACAACGACTGAGCAATGCTTGACGCCTATTTTGGAACAGGCATCGGGCAAGGAAGCGGGGGTTGATTTTGGTGTCTGCATGAACCCGGAATTTTTGCGCCAGAAAACGGCCGTTCAAGATTTTGACCGCCCCTGGATCACCGTTCTTGGTTCAACCGATCAACGCTGCGCCAGTCTGCTCAACAAAATCTATGCCCCCTTTGGTGGTCTCATCGTCCACTGCACCCCCACTGAAGCCGAAATGATCAAATACGTTAACAATATCTACAACGCCGTCAAAATCAGCTACTTCAACGAAGTACACCAGATTTGCGAGCAGTTAGGTATTGACAGCAACCTCGTTGGGGCAACCGTTGCCCGCAGTGCCGAAAGCATGTGGAATCCGCTTTACGGCGTTCGTGGTGGCGTTCCCTACGGTGGAGCCTGCCTGCCCAAGGACACAACCGGGTTCATGGCTTTCTGCGAAGATAACGGCTGGGATCATAAAATGTTAGCCGCCACTATCGCTGTCAATGAAGAGCTGGAGGCCTGGGTACCTCCGGCAACGGCTCCCGACGAGATTGGTGACATTTTGGCAGCCGTGCAAAACGAACAAGCGGCAGAACCGCTTCTGGTGTTCGACAAAAGCCTTCTTAACGCTGCCGTGGCGCAGAAAGTAAATGGCTCTAGTTATGTTCACTGACAAATAGTTCATGGGCGGGAAGATGGGGCAGCCTGTCTTCCCGCTGCTTTGATCCAACCTATCGCTTACCGCTTGCTTTGTCCCATACTTGGTTAGGAACGGAGAGGAAGGAGCTACTTAACAATGTTTGAGCAATTCAGCAGTTGGTTCTCAGAAACCACCTTTCAACTATACATTTTGCTACCAGTAGGGCTTATCGGTTTGTGGCGATGGGGGACATGGCTCGTCCGCAAACTGATTGGTCTACGCTATAAAGTAACCCCAACGGAGTCGTTTACAGCGACGACATCGCTGGTTATACCTGTTTATAATGAAAACCCGGAGGTGTTCCGCGAGGCACTGGAGTCTTGGGCTTTGGAAGAGCCAAATGAAATCATTGCTGTAATCGATCATTCCGACAAGGATTGCATTGCTGTCTTCCGTGAGTTCTCCCAGGTGTTTGGCGGGGCGCGAATGATTATCACCAAAAAGCCGGGCAAACGGCCGGCTTTGGCCGATGGGATGCGAGCGGCTACTAGTGAGATAGTGGCCTTGGTGGACAGCGACACCATCTGGACGATTGGTGTTTTACCCAAGTTGATTGCTCCCTTTGCCGACCCCGAGGTCGGCGGTGTTGGTTCCCGGCAAAATGTGCTGCACCCCAACACGTTGGCGCAAAAGATTTTTGATATTCATCTGGACAGCCGTTATTTTGATGAGATTCGTTTTCTGGCGGCGGCTGGTAACGCGCTGACGTGTTTGTCGGGCAGAACGGCCGTTTATCGCCGCAGCGCCGTCTTGCCCCTTTTACCAGATTTGGAAAACGAAACCTTTTTCGGCCGGCCGGTCATCAGCGGCGACGACAAACGGCTCACCCACCTCGTTCAGGGTGCCAGATGGAAAGTACGCTACCAGGAAGACGCCCGCGTTTTCACCCCCGGCGCACCCAAAATGGGGCAGTTCCTCAAGCAGCGGCTGCGGTGGACCCGCAACAGTTGGCGTGCCGACCTTCGCGCCCTCTACGACGGCTGGGTGTGGCGTGAAAAAGCCCTCGCCTTCCACCTGCTCGACCGCATTGTCCAGCCCATCACCACCCTCATCGCCCCCATTTACTTTTTGCTCGCCATCTACCGGCAAAACTGGAACATCGTTCTCGTACTCTCACTTTGGTGGCTCGTTTCCCGTGCCGTCAAAATCTTCCCCCACCTGCGGCGCGAACCAAAAGACATCGTTATTTTGCCCGTCTACATCGTGCTAACCTACGTCTTCGCCCTCTTTAAAATCTTTGCCTTCTTTACCATGAACCACCAGGGCTGGATTACCAGATGGGACGACAGCCGCATGGCGCGAAAGCGAAAGATGCGCATGGTGCCAGCCTACAGTGCCACCTTTGGCATGGTCTTTATTCTGGGGCTGAGTATGTTTCAAGTGGATAAATCTCACCAAGAGCGAATTAATGACATTCGCTTTTTTGCTGTTGAGTCGGAACTGCCGGCGTATGACCTGACCCGTGTGGCAGAGGCCGTGCAGCAGAATCCACCGCCGCAGGTAGAAGTGGGCGCAACGGCCGTTAATGAAGGCACCACCAGCTACACCATCAGCGACGGCGATACGCCCCAACTGCTGGCCGCCAAATACGGCCTGCCCCTCAGTGCCATTAACGTCAACAACACCCCCTGGGAAAAAGGCCAAAGCATAGACATCCAGCTCCCCTTCCAACCCTTTGAAACCTACCGGCAAGGGCTGGACGAAAGCAACCAGGCCAACATCACCTATTTGCCCGAAAGCAACACCATCATCATCAGCGGCTTTGGCAGCGTCACCACCGTACCCCAAATCCGTGATGCCATTGACGACAAAAAGATCCTGGATTACGAGGGCAAAGGCATCTACCTGCTCAAGGCCAACCTCTACATAGACACCCATGCCACCGTACTTGTGGAAGGATCAGATGTTGCCTGGCTCAAGCTGCTCAGCACGCCAGAAAACTTTGTTGCCATCACCAGCAAAGGCGGCAATTTAACCGTTGCCCACACCCACATCTCCTCCTGGAATCCCGAAACCAGCGACTACGACACCGAACACAAAGATGGCCGCAGCTATCTACTGGTTCGTGATGCCCGCATGGACATCATCGAGTCCGAAATTGGCTACTTGGGGTACTCACTGGAGGTCTCCACCGGCGGCGGCGGTGTCTATGGCCTCTCCTGGCGCATTGCCACCAAAGAGCAGTTTGGGCATGAACTCACCACCGGCTCCATCATCAACAGCAAGGTTCACAACAACTACTTTGGCATCTACACCTTCGGCACCACCGGCATGATCATGCGCGGCAACGAAGTTTTCGACAATATTCAGTATGGCATTGACCCCCACGACGACTCCAACAACTTTATTGTGGAAGAAAACTACGTCCATGACAACGGCAACCACGGCATCATCTTCTCCAAGCGGTGCTTCAACAACATCATCCGCAACAACCGCTCCGAAAACAACCGGCTGCACGGCATCATGCTTGACCGCAACAGCAACCGCAACTCCGTTTATGGCAACATCCTCATTGGCAACACCGATGGCGTCGCCATTTGGGATTCACACCGCAACGATATTTATGATAACGAAATTATCAGCAATCAGCGCGGCGTGCGCCTCAACCGGGAAGCAAGCCTGAACGTGGTGCATGACAACAAAATCCACAGCTCAACGCAGTACGGTTTCTATCTGTATGATGGGGCTTCGGAAAACACCATTCACAACAACGACTTGCAGCGCAATGACACCGGCGTCTACATCAAATCCGAAGAAAACTTTGTGATTGACAACTGGATTTCGCACAGCACGCAGGGCGTTTACCTGACCGAAGAAGCCAAGCGCAACCAGATCAACGCCAACCGTATTGCCAACAACGAGTCCGGGATTTACCTGAAGACGTTGCCAGATGATTACATCCTCAACAACACCTTCCTGACCAACATCAACAACATTCGCATTGCCCGCGAATGGCGACGGCCGGTTTCTGATCAGATCGCCGCCACCAATCCCTATTAAAGTACGCAAAAGGGGGCTGGCAAATACCCCGCCAGCCCCCTTTCCTTCCCCTTTTAACTCCATCTTCACCCTGCCCCCTCTCGGTGTAACCTGTTTCGTAAGGCAAAAATCTTAGCCTTTTGACGGAGCTTGTTCTGTAACCTGGTGGCATCATGCTGCCCGCAACACACCATAACGTCTTTTCTCCAACAATGGGCAAACAGCAGCCCCGATAGCCTTCCGGCAAGCCTCCAAAACTTATAGATAAATTCACGTCAGCTTGATTCCTGCCGACCGTAAAGTATGGCATGATGTCGCCCGTGGTGGAATTATGATCTTTCCTGTGCCACAAAAACGAAATTGGTTTTTTGGGCTACTAATGATAGCAACACTCCTGATAACAAGCTGCCAGGCAAGGGCAGCAACCGAAATGGCCGCAGCCCCCTCTGCGCCGTTTATGATTGTTACCCCTCCTCCCGTTACCACACAGCAAACGGCCGTTAATGCTCCCCTTGCCGACGAAACCAACCCCACACCAATCCCCTCACCCACCCCGGCCAGCACCGCTACCACGGCCACGCCATCCCAGCCCATCATCGTTGGTTCCCAAACCGACACCGAGCAGCTCATTTTGGGGCAGATGCTCATTCAACTACTGCAAGCCGAAGGGTATAGCGTAGTAGACAAAACGGGGCTGGGTGGACAAACGGCCGTTCGCACCGCCCTCGAACAAGGAGAAATCACCCTCGCCATCGCCTTCACCGGCACCACCCTCACCCAGGCCCACCAGCTACCCCCCAACGCCCTGCCCAGCGAAGCCGACAAAGCCATTGCCCTTGTGCGCACCCTCGACCAGCCGCTGGGTCTCACCTGGCTCACCCCCGCCACCTACCGCAGCCAAACCGTGCTTGCCGTCACCGCCGAAACCAGCACCGCTGGCATCACCACCCTCGACGATTTGGCACGTTATGTACGCGAAAACAGCACCCTACTGCGCCTCTGTAGCGACAGCGATTTTTACGCCCGCGAACAAACCGGGCTGCGCGGCCTCGAAGCCGCCTACGACTTCACCCTACCCGAAAGCAGCATCCATCTGCTGGCGGCCGAGGAAGTGCTGGCGGGGCTGCACCAAGGGGATTGTGACGTGGCCGTGGCGCAAAACAGCGACGGCCGTTTAGAAGCATGGGGCTTGCAGCCACTGGTTGACAACCGCGCCTTCTTCCCCGGCAACGCCGCCGCCGCCGTCATCCACAGCCAGCTTTTAGCCGCCCAGCCAGAGCTGGAACGGCCGTTAAACCGCTGGGGTGTCCGTCTCGACAGCCAAACCATGCGCCACCTTATTGCCCGCGTCGAGCTGGGCAGTGACGGCCAACCCAACAGCGGCGACGAAGAAACGCCCGCCGCCGCCGCCGCCGCCTTCCTCATCCAGGCCGGGCTGCTGGGCGATGTCCCCCAAATCGTCATCAGCAGCCTGCCCAACCCCGCCAGCCAGCTTTTGGCCGCCCTCAGCAAACGGCTGCTGCGTGAAAACGGCTACGATTTGGCACCCGCCACCAGCAGCAGCGACCCCGCCACCCTCTACGCCACGCTGCAAAACGGCGGCATAGACCTGGCCTGGCTCTCCAGCGACGAGGCTCTGCGCCATTTCTACGGCGTTGCCCCGCAGCAAATGCCCATTCTCGGTGCTTTGGCCCATGAAGCCTTGGTAGACCACAGCAGCCAAACGGCACTCTACTGGCTGGAACCCAGCCAGATCAGCCAGCGGGATGTGGTGTTTGTCAACGCCGCGCCGCCCCTCCCCAACACCCTGAACGAGCTGGCGGAGCAAGTTAACCGCAGCGATGAACCGCCCACGCTCTGCACCCTGCCCAGCTTCTTCAACGACCCCGACGGGCTTGTCTATCTTTTTGAGCAATATGGCTTCTCGCTGCCCAACGACCATATTATTCTCGCCAGCGATAGCGACGACATTTACAGCCAGGTCGCGGCTGGCACCTGCACCATTGGCGTGGCGGCGGGGCAAAACAGCCGTTTTGCCACCACCCCCACCCTCCACATTTTGGCCGATCCGCTGGAATTTTTCCCCAACTACACCCTCACCCCGGTCATTCGCCAGGAAATCGCCGCCGCCTACCCACAAATTGCCAGGCAGTTGGCACAATTAACGGCCGTTCTCACCCCCGCCCGGTTCAATCAACTGCTGGCTCGCACCCAGCCTGGCGGCGACGAAGAACCCGTAGCCGCTGCCGTCGAGAGCTTTCTCTGCGAAGCCGGGCTGCTGGCGGGCTGCGCCCAGCCCGACCCCATTGCCAGCGGCTGCCGCAACCTGGTTGTCAACGGGGATTTTGAGCAGGAAGGGGGGTGGAATATTGTGCAAACGGCCGTTCCGGCCACCTTCACCACCAGCCAAACCCACCAGGGCAGCCGCGCCCTCCAGTTGGGCAACGACACCATTGCCTCGGCCAGCTTCTCCAGCCTGAGCCAGCAAATCCAACTGCCCGCCGCTGCCCGCAGTGCCACCCTCAGCTATTGGCAATACCCCGTCTCCGGCGACCTCGACGGCGGCGACACCCAAAGCGCGGCCATTTATGACGAAACCTTTGCCACCATCCAGCAAACGCTGCTGTGGGATATTTCTAACCAACAAACGTGGGAACACAAAACCTACGACCTAAATCAATTTCTGGGACAAACGATTTTTCTCTATTTTGGCGTGGTCAACGACGGCGACAATGCCCCAACCTATATGTTCATTGACGATGTGGCCCTCGAACTATGTGACTAAAAACTTGCCACTTTCAGGAGTATTGGATGATAAACAGAGTTAGCGGAATTCTTATCGGTATATTGCTCACCCTCTTCAGCTTTGGGTTGGTCATGCCCGCAGCACAGGCACAAGAACCGGCCGGCGCAACGGCCGTTATTGACCCCAACAACATCGTCACCTTCGACCAGCTCAGCTTCACCGGCCAAACCCTGCGCGGCCCCTCCGACAGCGCCCGTCTGTTCCTCAGCCTGCCCGCCGACTGGCAGCTTCTGCCCGGCACCCAGGTTGAGCTAGACACCCTGGTCTTTATCAGCAGCGAAGCCCTCAGCACCGGGCTGGGCGTCTATGGCGGCTCCATTGAAGTCGAATTCAACGACATCGTAATCGGCGACATTCCGCTGACGCAAAACGGCCCCGCCACCTTCACCTTCACCGTCCCCGAAATCGCCCTGGATCTTACCCGGATAGACGGCCGTTTTCCCCTGCAAATCACCCTGCGCGGCGACCACGTTTGCGATTTTGAGCGCAACGTCAACGTCGTGCTACTGCCCACCTCCCGCTTTTTGCTGCCCCACACCACCATTGCCCCCAACACCGACCTCACCCAACTGCCCCGCCCCCTCTACCAGCGCTCCTTCCTGCCCGACGAAGCCGTCATTGTGCTGCCGCAAAATCCTACCGCTGGCGAACTCCAGGCCGCCTTCACCGTGGCTGCCGGGCTGGGCAAAACCACCGGCAGCACCCTCCAGCTCACCACCGTCCCGCTGAACGAGCTAACGCCCCAGGATCAGAGCAGCAAACACCTCATTCTCGTCGGCAAAGCGCAAGGGTTTAACACACTCACCGAACTGCTGATCAGCCCCCCGCCGGCCGTTGGCGAAGCCGACGGCAACGGGCTACTGCAAATGGTCGTTTCCCCTTGGAACCCGGCCAAGGTGGTGCTGATGATTACCGGCAGCAACGACGCCGCCACCATTAAGGCCGCCCAGGCCTTTAGCTCTGGCACCATTCGCACCGGCGGCCAGCGCAGCACGGCCATTGTTGAGGCGGTGGACACGGAAAACCCCACCGTTGGCAGCCCCGACACCGACCGCACCTTTACCGAACTGGGGTACGATTCCCGTCTGCTGCAAGGGCGCGGCACCGACCAAACCGATCTGGAATTTATCCTGCCCGACGGCCAAACGATTGCCGACAGCGAGGAAGCGACGATCAATCTTATTTTTAGCCATTCGGCACTGCTGGATTACGCCCGCTCTGGCATTTCGGTCATTTTGAACGATGAGCCGGTGGGCAGCGTCCGCTTTAGCGATGAAACGACCAATTTGGGGTCATATACGGTGCGCATTCCATTAACGGCCGTTCGTCCTGGCCGCAACCACCTGCAACTACGGGCAGAATTGGTGCCACTGCGAAGCTGCAACGACCTGGGAGCCGCCGCCTGGCTTGCCGTCCGCCCCGAATCATGGCTGCACCTGCCGCTGGCTCCGGCGCAAAAACCAGATGCCAACACCTTTACCCTCAGCCAATACCCCGACCCCTTCACCCTGGACACCACGCTGGGTACCACGGCCATCATCGTGCCGCCCAACGACACCCGCGCCTGGAACATCGCCACCCGGCTGGCCTTTGACCTGGGCAACCGCGCCAGCGGCACACTGACCACCCTCCGCGCCGCCTACGCCGACAACATCCCCGCCGACCTCCGCAGCAACTACGATCTGCTGCTGGTGGGGCAGGCACGCGCCCTGCCGCTGCTGGGCGAACTTAGTGAAGCACTGCCCGCCCCCTTTGCCAGCGACAGCGACCGCGTGGTAGATGAAAAGCTGCCCGTTGATTTTCTTGTCCCGCCAGATGTGACGCTGGGGTATTTGCAACTGCTGCCCACCCCGTGGAACAGCGAACACGCCATCATGACCGTGCTGGGCGACTCCCCGGCCGGGGTGGAGCAGGCACTCAACGCCCTGTTTACCTCCAGCCAGCGCACCCAGCTTGCCAGCAACTTTGCCGTCATCGAGGCGGAGCGACTGTTTGTGGCACCGCCTGATGTAGACGCTTTTGCCCAGGTGCCGGGCAGCAGCGAAGTGGCAAACACCGAGGACACGACACCGGGCATCACCGCGCAAGCGGCGATTACGGAAACGGCGGCGATTACCACAACCGTTTCCCCCACCGTCGCCCCCACTGAAACTGTAGAAACGGCCGTTGCCAGCGAAGAAACCGGCACCACCAGCCAGGCAACGCCCGCCAATGAACCAGAGCAGCCGCAATTTTCCATCAACGACCAGCTTGCCGAAAGCGGCCCCATTCTTGCCACCGACCCCGCCCAGGTTCCCGCCCAAAGCGACCTCTTTAGCCGCTGGGTGTGGATCACCATTTTGGCAATCTCGGTCATCGTCCTGCTCATTCTCATTCTCATCCGCTTCCGACAGTAACTGCGAGAAGGGTTCGCCTGACAGGGCGAACCCTTCTTTGATCCATGGCCTACGACATACCAGCCCGCAAAATCTACTTTTGGCTCACCACCATGGGTGTGCTGCTGCTTTGGCTGCTGTTTAGCCAAAGTGCGGCTGCCCAGCAAGAGACGCTGACGCTTGCCGAGGCGGTGGTCAGTGACCAGGTGCAGGTGGAGATCGAGGGGCGCAACATTGCCTATATCCAGCCGATGCTGCTATTTCGCGTGACAAATGAGACAGAACGGCCGTTAATCCTGACGCTGGAACAAGGGCAGCAGCTACACAGCAGCAACCCCAACTACGCCGACATCATCCTCTCACAAACCGAAACCATCACCCTGCCGCCTGGGGAAACCATCTCCCGCACCGCCTACGCCTACAGCCTCGACGTTGACCTCGCCTTCCCCATCCCCGACATCACCTTTGCCCCGGAAACGCTTTCACACAACGAAGAACTGCTGGCTTTGCTACAGCAGATTCACAACAGCGAAGCCGAAACAACGCTGGCAGCCCAACTGGCCGTTTGGATGCAGCTTGCCGGTACCAGCGACTTCGATGCCTTTGTCGCCCGCTTTGATACCAACGTTGACCTACAGTCACAGCGGCGGCTGACCCTGCAACTGCTGGGCGCGTCAGCCGGGTTAGGCGGGATCATTCTGACGGTGGTGCTGCCGATTATCCTGCTTATTTTGCTCCCCCTCCTGGCTTTGCTGCTTCCCCGCCACCTGCGCAAACAGTTTGCCGGCTATCGGCTGATCACTCATTTAGCAACCGGTGTCAAATACCATATTCAGCAGGCACAGCAGCGCGGCACCCCCCAGCTGATTGCCATCAAACAGCCGGTGGATGATGTGACTGAAGCCAGGTGCCTACGCGAAATTGAAATCCGTGAGTGCATTGCCCCCCATGCTCCCCACATTGTCCCCATGCAGGCATCTGGCTATTTTGGCAATGACAAGAACAGTCGCCCCCGCCCCTATTTTGTGGAAACTTACATTGACGGCGCGGATTTGAGCAAGGTGCTAACAGAACGCCCCAAGTTAGGCACCACGATTGCTTTGGAAATTGTGGCGCAGCTTATTGAAGCATTGCGCCATTTACATCAGCAGGTTGGCATTATCCACCGCGAGATAAAGCCTTCCAACATTTTGGTGGATAAACAGGGTCAGGTTTGGCTGACCGATTTTGCGGCGGCCACCATGCCGGAGCAAAGCGAATTTAATCAGGTAAAGCGGGGAGAAAACAGCGATGTGCAGTGGAATGCGCCGGAATATGTGCAGCGCAAGCAGTCGCTTTTTTATGCCAATGGGAAGCCGCCACAGCTTGATCCGCTGATTCAAAACCAGCAGGTTGATATTTTTTCGCTGGGCGTGCTGCTTTACCAGCTTGGCACGGGGCGTTCTCCCTTTGTGCCACAGCAGCAAAACGGCCGTTTATTTTATGCCCCCACGCTACGTCCCGACGCCTTTATGGAGTTGGAGCCGAGGCTGGCGCTGGCAATTCAACAATGTTTAGATGGAGACCCAACCAACCGCTTTGCGACGGTGACAGCCCTGCAACATGCGCTGGGGCTGCCGCTGCCGGCCGACGTAACCAGCCGGGCGCAAGCGGAGTTAGGACGCTTGGTACAGGATGTGATGCCATCTGTGAAAAGCTCGTAAAAACAGCCCGTTTCACCCCTGGTACTATGGTTTCGTAAGCCATGCCTTAAGCGAAATTTTGGATAGTGGATATAACAAAGTGGATCACACCCTTCACGCACAACGATTGTCTGGCATCGTCCCCACGTTATACAACCAACCAGGACAAACATTATCTGCTTTTGTATCGGGAATGTGTTGTTGCAGATTATGTCTACAGTGTAGCGGTAATACATACGTATTGGATAAACCGTATTGGAAGCTGGGCTATGGGAGTCTGTACCCCAAAGGGGCAGACTTACCTGGCTCACACCTGAAACCTCTACTCTGCATCACCCGCGAAACACCCACCAAGGGTATACCATCCTTAATCGTAAGGAAATAGTTCATGACAACAGCCAATGTTCTCAACCTCCAGCAGGATGGCATTGCCGCAGCGCGAGCGGGCAATAAACCATTGGCACGCCGCTTGCTGTTGGAGGCAAGTCTCTATGACCCTAATAACAAATCCGTCTGGCTCTGGCTGGCTGTCGTTGCCACAACTCCCGACGAAACGGTCAAGTATTTGCACAGGGCGCTGGCACTTAGCCCCGGCAACGAGCAAATTTTGGCAGCACTGCGGCAGGCCGAGGGGCGGCTGGCACAACAACAGGAAACGGCCGTTTGGCACTGCCCCCTTTGTGACGCTGCCGACACCGAAGCCCACGACCGCTGCCCCCGCTGCCGCGCCGTGCTGACGCTGACCGATTTTACGGTGCTGCTGGAAAACCACGCCGTGGACAACCGACGGCTGCAAACGGCCGTTTCCCAGCTTCAGCAAGCGGTGGAACATGACCCCGACGATGTACGTGTCCATTACAAGCTGGCGTTGGCCCATTTGAACATGCGCGAAACGGCACTGGGGTTACGCCACCTGCAAACAGCACAGCGGCTTCAGCCCGACAACAAATTTTTACAAACGGCCGTTGCCGACCTCCAGGCTGAACTACAGCGACAAGCCCCCCCCGCCTGGATGTGCCCCCTCTGCCTGACCCCCGCCGACCAACCCAGCGACCCTTGCCCCAACTGCCACGCCATTCTCACCCTTTCCGACATTGACAGCGTAATCCACAACAGCAGCGTCAACCGCGACTGTTTGGAAAGCGTGGCGCAGCGTTTGACGCAAGAGGCAGCCGCGCTTAACGAGGTTGGCACTTACTACAAGCTGGCACTGGCGCAGCTTAATTTGGGGCGCGTTGACCGTGGCATCGAACAGCTCAACATTGCCCTCCAGCTCCAGCCCGATAACCGCGCCATTCGCGCCCTGGTGACGGTGCTGCTGCAACGGCAGGCCGATGCCGAAGTTGCCAAAAACAAACAGCACGCGCCCGCGCCGCAAAAAGGGGTCATTTTGGTGGTGGACGACAGCCCCACCATCCGTAAGCTGGTTTCGATGACGTTAGAGGAGGCCGGCTACAGCGTGGTGGTGGCGGCCGATGGAATGCAGGCCTTGGGCAAGCTCAATGGTCATTCGTCAGAGTTAAACGGCCGTTTACCCAACCTCATCCTGCTCGACATCACCATGCCCCGCATGGACGGCTATCAGGTATGCAAAATCATCAAAGGGTACAAAGAAACCAAAGGCATCCCCATCGTCATGCTTTCGGGTAAGGACGGCTTTTTTGACCGCGTGCGCGGCCGTATGGCCGGGTCAACCGACTATATTACCAAACCGTTTAAAGCCGAAAATCTGGTTGAAGCGGTTAGCAAACATATCAAACGAGACTAAACAGTCTTGGCAAAGGAGAAAAGGAATCGTTTGCAATTCAAACATGATTTCAAAGATAGGTAGCAACCATGAGTAAATCAATTTTAATTGTAGAAGACAGCCCCACCCATCGTCACCTGATCAGCACCCCGCTTACCCGGCAGGGGTACCGCATTAGCACCGCCACCAACGGTGAAGAAGCTTTGGAAAAAGCAGCCCGCGAAATGCCTGACCTCATTGTGTTGGACATTGTTTTGCCACTGCAAAACGGTTTCCAGGTGTGCCGCCAGCTAAAAACAGCGGCCAACACCAAGGACATCAAGATTTTGATGTTGAGCAGCAAAAACCGGGACAGCGACCGCTTTTGGGGGCTGCGCCAGGGAGCCGATGAGTACATGACCAAGCCATTTGATGAAAACGAACTGGTGCAAATGGTCGCCAGGCTCATCTAGGACAAATCCCTTTCGATAAACGCTAATGGCTGGCACCACCTCCTACATCGTGCCCAATTTGCCAGCCATTAACTCCCATCTAACAACTGTATCTGAAACAAAATAACTGGCTCACAGTCAGGTTTGTTTCGTTTTGCTTGTTGACGGGAACCATTCTTTTTGCGTGAGGTTAGCTGACTGTGAGTAATCAGAAAAAAGAGCCTGAAAAAGAAACAAACCAAGACCCGCTGGCAGACCTCATCCAGCCAAAGGCAACGCCACCGCAGCCGAAAGAAGCGGATGATATGGCGGCGATGGAGCAAGCGTTGCTGCAACCGCCGGCCGACTCGTCCCTTTTTGACCCGGAAACGCTGGCAGCCCTAAGTGATTTGGCAGAGATGGAGGCATCGCTGCTGCTGAACCCGTTGCAAGCAGCCAGGGGGGAACCAGAAACGGCTGTTTCTGACCCCACCTCCGAACCGGTCAGCACCGATGACAAACCCGCCCGCGACAGGCTCGCCAACCCCAAACCCGACTGGCTCGATGATTCCCCCTTTGACCTGGACGACGGCACGCTGCCCGAAGATGAAGGGCTGTTGGAACTGCTTGACCAGGCAACCGACGCGCTTCTGGCGGGGCAGGCCGACGACATTTTTATTGCCGCCGATTTAGCCGAAGAAGCGGAAACCCCAGTTGAAGCGGTTGAAGACGAAGACGAGCCGGAAGAAACGGCCGTTTTTGACCCCGCTCCCGATGAACGCGACAAAGACGACGAAGACACACTGGCAGAAACGGCCATTTTCGCCGACGACGATGATGCCCTGATGGCCTTATGGGCCGACGAAGCCGAGCTGGAAGAAACGGCCGTTTTTGACTCCATGCCCGACGGCGATGAAGATGAAGCGCTGGTTGCCCTGCTGGCAGAGGAAGCCGAGCCGGAAGAAACGGCCGTTTTCGCGGCCGACAGCGACGACGAAGACGACGCCCTGGCTGCTTTGTTGGCCGATGCGGATGCCTTGCAAGAAACGGCCGTTTTTGCGGCCGACAGCAACGACGAAGCCGATGCCCTGGCCGCCCTGGCGGAAACCATGAGCAGTGCCGACGAAGACGACGCTCTGCTGGCTTTGCAAGAAACATTGGCAGATGCAGCAACCGCAGAACCCGCGCCCCGGCTTTTTGCCGATGAAAGCGACGCCCTGGCCGCGCTGCAAGAACCCGCTGCCGACTTCTCTGACGACGAAGCCGCCGCCCTGGCCGCGCTCCAACCCGCAGCCGACTATCTGCAAGACATCATCAGCACCATTGATGATGAGGTAGAGGCGGCTTATGGTAACGGCACCATCACCGACCTTTCCAGCGAACAACTGACCGCGCCGCTGCAAAGCCTGCGCCAATATGTGGTCTTTATGCTGGCGGGCGAGATGTATGCGGCTCCGGCCAACCATGTGCGTGAAGTGGCGCAATTAACGGCCGTTACCCGCATCCCCAACGTCCCCGGCTGGCTCATGGGCGTCACCAACCTGCGCGGCGATGTCTTGTCACTCATCGGGCTACGTGCCTTCCTGGGATTGAGCAGCAACGGCCACAGCGAGCAAAGTTTTAGCCACGGCGACAGCCAGGTAATGGTGGTACACAGCGAAAAACACGCCTCGTCCATCACCACCGGACTTGTGGTAGATGAGATCGAAGATATTCGCTATCTCGATACTGACCAGATTGGCGTGTTGAGTGCCCCCATTGAAGACCAGGTAGCCCCCTATTTGCAGGGTGTGTATGAGGAAAACGGCCGTTTGCTCGTCCTCCTCGACCTGGAAAAGCTGCTGCTCTCACCCGCCATCTGGCAATTTGACCTAACCTAACTCAGAACAGATCAACCACCTGTAGACGCGCATCGTCACCCACACGTGACACGCCGAATTGACGGAACGAAACATGATCAGTTTAAAAAATATCAAACTCAGTCATAAACACCTCCTTCTGGTTCTGATGCCGCTGCTCGCCCTGCTCTACTTTGTCACCGTCGAAGCAATCAACCGGGCACAGTTAGCCAGCGAAATGGCAGACATCCAGAACCTTGTCAACTTTTCCGTCGCCCTCAGCGACTATGTTGACGAACTGCAAAAAGAACGCGCCCAAACCGCCCTCTTTCTGGGCAGTGGAGGCCAACAATTTCAACAGCAAATGTTGACCCAGCGCAAGGCAAGCGACGCCAGCAAAGCCACCCTGCTCGAACTCTTTGCCGACTTCGACGCCGCCCAATTTGGGCCGGAATTTGAGGGCCTCGCTACGGGAGCCATCAACAACCTCTCCCAGCTTCCCGCCATCCACAACCAAATTGACACCCTCTCTGTCACCAGTGCCAACGCCATCAACAGCTACAGCACCATTACCTCCCAACTCCTCAACGTGGTGGCCTTTTCCGCCCGCCTCAGTTCCGATGGCGAAATCAGCCGCTTGCTCACCACCTACAACCTCTTCCTGCAAATCAAGGAGTTAGCCGGGCAAGAACGCGCCATTTTGGCCGACGTTTTTGCCGCCGACCGGGTGAAGCCAAGCGAGCTAGGCCGCTTTGTAACCGTGGCCGGTGGGCAGGCCGCCCTGGAAACCGCCTTTCTCAACGCCAGCCGCCCCGACGAAATTGATTTCTACACCCAAACCGTACAGGGCAAAGAGGTAGACAACTTCTTGCGTTTACGTGAAGTTGCCATCAACAACTCCGCCATTGGCAACTTTGGCGTTGCCCCCGACCTCTGGTTCCAAACCGCCAGCGTGCGCATTGACCGGCTAGGCGATGTGGAGTTCCAGCTTGCCGCCAAGCTCATCGCCACCGCCAGCAACATTCAATCCCGCGCCCAAACCAGCCTTATCTTGTTTATCGCGCTGGTTCTGGTTGCCCTCATCATCACCGGTGGCGTTGTTTATCTGGTTTCCCACCAAATTACGCAATCTATTGATGCAATTAACCAAACCTTTATTGAAGTGGGAGAAGGACAACTGGAAAACCGCGTTGCCGACCTGGGCGACGACGAATTGGGGCAAATGGCGCAGGGACTAAACAGCATGTTGGACAACACCCTGACACTCATTGAAACCCGTGAAGACCGTAACCGCATTGAAGCTGCCATCATGAAGCTAATTGATGAGGTGGCGGGTGTGGCTGAAGGTGATTTGACGGTTGAAGCGGAAGTGACTACTGACATGACCGGAGCGATTGCCGACTCTTTTAATTTTATGATTGGGCAACTGCGGCAAATTATTACGGCCGTTCAGGAAACCTCGCTCCACGTTAGCTCATCGGCCAATGAAATTCAAACCACCGCCGAGCATTTGGCATATGGGAGTGAATCCCAGGCGGCACAAATCATTGACACCTCGGCTGCCATTGACGAGATGACAGTTTCTATCCAGCAGGTTTCCGAAAATGCTTCGCTGTCGGCCACGGTTGGCGAACAAGCCTCCGTCAATGCCCAGCGAGGCACCCGTGCCGTGCAAAACACCATCGCCGGTATGAACCGCATCCGCGCCCAGGTGCAGGAGACGGCTCGCCGGATTGAGCAATTGGGCGAAAGCTCACGTCAGATTAACGAGTTTGTGAAGCTCATTAGCGGTATCTCTAACCGTACCAGCATTTTGGCACTCAACGCCTCGATTCAGGCGGCACGTGCCGGGGTGTCGGGCAGCGGCTTTGCCGTGGTGGCCGAGGAAGTGGAACGGTTGGCGGAGCGGTCTACGGAAGCAACGCGCCAAATTGTGGCACTGACCCGCAGCATCCAGCAGGAAACACATGCCGCCGTTACTTCTATGAGCCTGGCAATCCGTGAAGTGGATAACGGAGCCAGCTTGGCAAACGAAGCGGGCGGGACGCTGCGCGAGATTGAGGATGTATCGAATCAGTTGTCTGGTTTGATTCAATCTATTTCGCTGGCGGCCAAACAGCAGGCGCGTGGCTCGGAAGCGATTGCCCTGGCGATGAGTGATATTGCAGATGTGACGCAGCAAACGGCCGCTGGGACGAAGCAGGCGGCTGTTTCGATCAACAATCTGGCTCAGTTAGCCAATGAGTTACGTAGTTCGGTTAGTACGTTCCGTCTGCCGAACGGGAGTGGGCGTGGGGTTAACGGCCGTTAATCCCCCCTCCACCTCCCCCTATCAGACCATGACACATGCCCGTGGGCCACACGCCCGCCGGTAGACCAAGAGGAACCCAATGTCACAAATGACGGTAAGCTCTTCCATCAACACCATACGCGACATCATGGCTCAACTAACCAGCAGCGTTGCCACCAAACTCATCCTCGCCATGATTATCGTAACCCTGCTCCCGCTTGCCCTGCTTGGCGTCGTCACCAACATCACCAGCGCCAACGCCCTGCGCGAGCAAGCCGGTGAATCCTTCGCCGACCACGCCGCACGCACCGCCACCCAAATCGGGCAGGCACTCGTGGAAAATGTGCGCCTCATCGAAACCCTGGCGAACATCGAACCGCTCTACGTGCGGATCGAAGCGGCCAACGCCAGCTACAGCGGCAGCGACAGCGACATCCAAAACCAGATCCTGCAGCTAGATGCCCAGTGGGTAGCTGCCCCTGACTCTGACCCGCTGATTCAAAACGCACTCAGCGACGACGACGAGATTAACTTTATCGCCCACCAACTGCGCGACTTCCAGGAGCAGTTCCCACACCACGTGGAGCTGTTTGCCACCGACCGCTATGGCGCACTGGTTGGCAGCACCAACCGCACCTCCGACTACTACCAGGCTGACGAGGGCTGGTGGCAAGCGGCGTGGAACAATGGCAGCGGCGCGGTTTTTATTGATGAGCCTGAATTTGACGAAAGTACGAACACAACGGCCGTTAATATCGCCGTCCCCATCCGCAACAGCCAGGAGCAAGTCATCGGCGTACTCCGCACCACGCTCGACATCCAGGAAATTCTCGACATCGTTGCTGGTGCCACCTTTGGCGAAACCGGCCATCTAACTGTGTTCAACGGCAATGGTGTCGCCATCTTCGACGCTGTAAACCCGGAACACGTTGGCGAAATCTTGCCCGATTCGCTCAAAGCGGCCGGCGTCCTGGAAGCCACCGAACCCGGCTGGATACGTGCCGCAGGCGAAGATAATGAAGATGCCGTACATGGCTACACCAAAGTCACCTCCATCTCCAAGCTGCCGGCCGTTGAAGGGTTACGCTGGACAGCCATTGCCACCATTGACTCTCAGGAAGCACTACTGCCCATTGCCAACGCCCAGCGCAACGCCATCATCATCGGCCTTGTCTCCATTATTTTGGCCGCCGTTTTAGCCTTCTTCTTCACCCGCCAACTGCTGGGGCAGGTCAACAAAATAAGCGAACTGTTCCAATCCATCCGTCGAGGCGACTACCATGCCCGCGTCCCCGTCTTAACCCAGGATGAGTTGGGACGCATGGCAAGCAACCTCAACACCATGCTCGACGACACCCTGAACCTCATTCAGACGCGGGAAGAGCGTGACAACATTGAGGCGGCCATCATGCGGCTGCTCGATGAGGTTAGCGGCGTGGCCGAGGGTGATTTGACGGCACGGGCAGAAGTAACAGATGACTTAACCGGGGCTATTGCCGACTCGTTTAACATGATGATTACCGAACTGCGGGAAATCATCCAAAACGTGCAGCAGGCCACGCTTCAGGTTAGCTCATCGGCCAACGAGATTCAGGCCACGGCCGAGCATTTGGCCTACGGCAGCGAATCGCAGGCGTCGCAAATTATTGACACGTCGGCGGCTATTGACGAGATGAGCGTTTCGATTCAACAGGTGTCGGAAAACGCCACCACATCGGCAACCGTTAGCCGTCAGGCGCTCAACAACGCCCAGCGGGGTGCCCGCGCCGTGCAAAACAGCATTTCCGGGATGCAGCGCATTCAGGAGCAGGTGCAGGAAACGGCCAAGCGGATTCGCCGCCTGGGTGAAAGCTCGGAAGAAATCGGCAAGATTGTGGAGCTGATCGAAGACATTGCCGACAACACGGCCATTCTGGCGCTCAACGCTTCCATCCAGGCTTCAATGGCTGGGGAAGCGGGGTCAGGTTTTGCCGTGGTGGCCGAAGAAGTGGAACAACTTGCGGAACAGGCCACGGAAGCAACCAAGCAAATTGGCAGCTTGATTCGCACGATTCAGAGCGAGACGCTGGAAGCGGTACAGGCGATGGAAATCACGACGCAGGAAGTGGTCAGTGGGGCGCAGCTTGCCAATGAGGCGGGTTCGGCTCTTACCGAAATTGAAACGGTGTCGCGGCAGCTTTCAGAGCTAATCCAATCTATTTCGCTGGCTTCGCAGCAGCAGGCACGTGGCTCGGAAACGCTGGCGCGGGCCATGAACGAGATTGCTGAGGTAACGCAGCAAACGGCGGCCGGGACGAAACAAGCGGCCGTTTCTATCAACAACCTTACCTTGCTGGCTGATGAGCTGCGTGGGTCGGTGAGTCGTTTCCGCTTAGCGGGTGGGAATGGGACAAACGGCCGTTCACGCGCAGCCTAATTATTGATAGAGGACTTATCATGGAAAACAAAAACCAAAACGCAGAACAGCGTTACCAAGCCTCCCGAATTTTTACGGTACGCAACAAACTGCTGCTCATCTTCCTGGCACTCTCCCTCATCCCCATGGGCATTCTCAGCACCGTCGTCTTCCGCAACGCCTCCAACGCCTTGCTCAACGACGCCTTTGCCGCCCTGGAAGCGGTGCAAGCCACCAAACAGCAGCAAATCGAAACCTTCTTTGAGCAGATCACCATTGACGCCCGCTTCATCCGCGAACTGCCGGCCGTCACCGGCACGGCCGAACTGGGCGGGCTGCCAACTTTGATCGAACTACGAAACAGCAAAGACGACCCCGCCTACCAGGCCGCCTACGCCAACATCGAGGGCATCTTGCAGCGTTATGCCGACAACCGCCAGGTCTATCAAGACATCATGCTGGTTGATCTGGAAAGCAATGTCGTCTACGCCACGCTGGACGATTCGCAGGACACCAATGTTTTAGTCACCGGCGAGGTAAAACCAGAGTTTATGGTTGCCTCGCGCAGCGGCATTGTCATTGACGACATCAGCTTTAACGTCATCCACAATGAAGGCAACCTGAAAGTTGGAGCGCCCGTTCTTAACAGCAACGGCATCGCCATCGGGTCAGTCATTCTGGAGATTGGTGAAGAAACCATTTCCGAAATTATGACCGAGCGCACCGGTTTGGGCGATACGGGCGAAACGTATCTGGTGGGTGCAGACGGGCTGTTCCGCTCGGAGTCTCGCTTTGTAGATCAGTTGGGGGTACAAACGGCCGTTCTCAACCCCCAAATCGTCGTCAACACCATCGCCAGCCAAAACGCCCTCGCTGGCGGCACCGGCACCGAAATCATCAACGACTATCGCAACACCCCTGTCCTCAGCTCCTGGGCACCTGTCGTCATTCAAGCACCCAATAGCTATCACCCCAACGGCCTCACCTGGGCCTTCATGGCCGAAATTGCCGTAGCTGAAGTAAACCAACCCATTGCCGACCTCTCCCAATTCGCCCTGACCCTGGGTGGCATTGCCGCGCTGGTCGTTGTCATCGTCGCCGTCCTCTTCACCCGCTCCTTCACCAGCCAAATCAACGCCATCAGCAGCGTCTTCCGCCGCGTTGAGTCAGGCGACCTCAGCAACCGCACCCCCATTCTCGCCCGTGACGAACTGGGCAACATGGCCGTGGGGCTAAATGGTCTGCTCGACCAGCTCTCCAACCTCATTAGCGAAGTCCAAATCGAGCGTGACAGCATCGAAAACTCCATCATCAAGCTGCTGAACGAAGTAAGCGATGTGGCCGACGGCGACCTGACCATTCAAGCTGAAGTAACCGCTGATGCGGCCGGCTCCATCGCCGACTCCTTCAACTACATGATCGCCCAACTGCGCGAAATCATTGTCAACGTGCAGGAAGCCACCCTCCAGGTAGGCTCCTCGGCCAACGAAATCCAAACCACGGCTGAACATTTGGCGCAGGGCAGCGAAACCCAGGCCGTTCAGATTGTAGACACCTCCGCCGCCATTGATGAAATGTCCATTTCTATTCAACAGGTTTCGGAAAACGCCGCTCTGTCGGCCCAGGTGGCGCAAAAAGCCCGGCACACCGCCCGCGACGGTGCCAACGCCGTGCAAAACACCATCCAGGGGATGGATCGCATTCGGGAGCAGGGGCAGGAAACGGCCAAACGCATCAAGCGGCTGGGCGAAAGCTCGCAGGAAATCGGCGAAATCGTCCAGCTTATCCGCGACATCTCCAAACGCACCAACCTGCTGGCGCTCAATGCGTCGCTGGAAGCAGCCGCCGCTGGCGAGGCCGGGCGCGGGTTTGCCGTGGTGGCCGAAGACGTAAAGCGGCTGTCACAGCGTTCCGCCGCCGCCACGCAGCAAATTGCAGGGCTGATCAAAAGCATTCAAACGGAAACCAACGCGGCCGTAGCCGCTATGGAAGCCACCACCCGCGAAGTGGTGGATGGGTCACAGCTTGCCAATGACGCTGGCTTACGGCTAACGGAAATTGAGCAGGTATCGGCCGAATTGGCAGAGTTGATTCAATCCATTTCGCTGGCGGCGCGGCAGCAGGCACGCGGCTCCGAGTCGCTGGCGCGGTCAATGAACAACATTGCTGAGGTGACACAGCAAACGGCGGCAGGTACTAAACAAGCGGCCGTTTCCATCAGCAATCTGGCGGAATTGGCCGACCGGCTCCGCACCTCAGTTAGTACCTTCAAACTGCCCGGCAGCAACGGGCAGAATGAATATGCACATTAATTGTCTGGGCGGGGTGGATGGCACTTGCGCCATCCACCCCGCCCCGGCACCGGAGGCCGTGCTGTTCCCTAACCGCCCTACCCGCCCAGAAATGACACCGCTGGAAGTCGAAATCTGGCAAACCTACATTTGGGAAAAGTCCGGCCTTTTCTTCACCCCCAGCCGCCTCTACTTTTTAGGGCAACGACTGTGGGAGCGCATCCAGCAGTTGAAACTGGCAAGCTACACCGAGTATTACCATTATGTGGTTTATAACAACAATGGCGCGGCCGAATGGCTGCTGCTTCTGGACAGCCTGCTGAACAATGAAACCAGCTTTTTTCGCCACGAACCTTCTTTTAACGCCCTGCGCGAACTGGCACTGCCAGAACTGGTGCAGCAAAAAAGGCGGCAAGGGGTGAGCAATCTCCACGTGTGGAGCGCGGGCTGTTCGGCCGGGCAAGAGCCGTATTCGCTGGCAATGACGCTCTTGGAGCATATGGAAGCGCGGCTGTGGCAACTGCGGGTGATGGGATCGGACATCAGCCGGGGCAAGCTGGCGCAGGCGCGACTGGGGCAATACAAACAGCACGAGGTGCGTTATATGCCACCGTACTACCTCAACAAGTATTTGCGCTGGGTGCAAACGGCCGAAGGGGCACATTACCAGGTTGTGGAACGGGTGCGGGAATTGGTGCAGTTTGGTTATTTGAACTTTAAGGAACCTGAGAGTTACTGGATACATGGTCAGGACATCATTTTTTGCCAAAACGTCCTTATTTATTTTAAGCCTGACCATCGCCTGGAGATTGTGAAGCTGCTGATTGAGCGGCTTAATCCCGGTGGCTTTTTGTTTTTGGCCCCGGCCGAAATGGTGGGGCTGCGAATGCCGGGTGTGACGTTTGTCAATGCACCAGATGCGCTGGTGTATCGGAAAACGACGATGATTTGATGGGAAACAAGGTTGTGGATGAAAGTTGATTGGAGACTGGAGCTTGGAGATTGAAGACGATTAATCTCCAATCTCCAATCACCAATCGCCACGCAATATTGGTTTACAACCTTGAAACTATAACTTTATGCGCGGCTGCGGCTGCGATTTTTGGAGATTCAAGATGGCAAGACATGTTGATAAAGAGGTGCTGAGCGGGTTTATCGAAGAAGCACAAAGCTATCTGCCAACGGTGCGCGAAGGCATTCGCCGTTTTCAACAGGACCGAAGCAAAACGGCCGATCTAGAGGATGCCCGCCGCTATGTTCATACAGTCAAGGGGGCGGCCTCGATGGTGGGGCTGAACGGGCTAAGCCACATCGCCTATTTCATGGAAGATTCGATGGAAGAGGTGGTGGGCGGTGTATTGACGTATGATGAGGCTATGGGGCGTTTTTGGCAGCAAACGCTGGCGCACATTGAGCTGTATTTGGAGAAGTCGTTGACGGGGGGGCTGCAAGAACGGCCGTTATTGACCCAGGTTGCCACCACCTATCGCCGCCTGCGCGGGCTGCCTGAGACGGAAGACGAACGGGCTGTGTCCGCCATTTTGGCCGATATTCCCGATGAGGAAGCGGGAGAAACGGCCGTTTCCTCCACCTTCACCACCATCAACTACGACGACGCCATTTCCCCCGAACTCATCGAAGCGTTCACCCTCGAAGCCGAAGACCATTTACGCCACGTCGGCCTGCTGCTGACGCAACTGGAAAAAACGCCCGGCAACAGAGAAATGCTGCAAAGCATCCGCCGCAGCGTCCACACCCTCAAAGGGGCAGCCAGCACCGTGGGCTTCCCCGCCATCACCGAGCTGTCGCACGGCATGGAAGATTTGCTTGACCTGGCATATGAAGGCAAGTTACAGCTAACGCCCGACCATTTCAGCCTCCTGTTTCGCTCCAACGACACCCTGGAAGATTTGCTGACACAAAGTGCCGACCCGGTGGAGTTGGAAGCACTACATCGGCAATACCGCCAATGGTCGTCTGATTCCCCTCAAAGCCGTCACGAACCTGATTTTTCCAGCTTGCTGGGGACGGAAACGATTATTGATTTGTCGGAGATGCGCCCCTCAGCTCTGGCCGAGATGGCGGCGGGAGGAGAAACGGCCGTTTCCAACCGCACCGGCCAGCCAGAAGAAATGGTGCGCGTACCGCTGGAACGGCTCAACGATTTGATTCGGCTTGCCAGCGAGCTGGTTATCGGCCGTTCGGCCTTTGAGCAGCGCATGGGCGACCTGCTGCACATTGCCGAAGATATGCAGCCGGGGATTGAGCGGCTGCGCCGTCTTTCAACCCGCTTGGAAACGCAATATGAGGTGGTGGCTCTGGCAAACGGCCGTTCGCGCCCCAGCAGCATCACCTTCCCCGGCAGCAACGGCGAAGCCAACCCCGCCAACCCCCTAACTCAGGAATTCGACGACCTCGAACTCGACCGCTACACCGAATTCCACCTCCTTTCCCGCGAGCTGTCCGAAGCCACCAGCGACATTCGCGTCGTCAACAACGAACTCACCCACCTCATCACCGACTTTGACAGCATTCTCAACAGCCAAAGCCGCCTGACCAGCGAACTGCAAGACAAGCTCATGCGCACCCGCATGGTGCCACTTGCCAGCCTCACCACCCGCTTCCACCGCGCCGTGCGCGTCGTCGCCCGCAAACAAGCCAAGCTGGTTGAGCTGGTGCTGGAAGGGGAAGAAATTGAGCTGGATAAAAAAGTGCTGGAGGACATCGCCGACCCGTTGCTCCACATCCTGCGCAACGCCGTAGACCACGGCATCGAACCCCCCGCCCTGCGGCAGGTCATCGGCAAGCCCCAGCGCGGCCAAATCCGCATCCGCGCCTACTACGAAGGCAGCCAGGTCGTCATCCAGATTCGGGACGACGGCACCGGGCTGGAGCCGCAACTGCTGCGCAACAAGGCCGTGGAAGGGGGCTACATCACCGAACACGAAGCCGCCCTGCTCACCGACCGCGATTTGTACCGCCTGGTCTTTATCCCCGGCTTTAGCACCGCCGATGAAATTGACGAGGTGTCCGGGCGCGGCGTGGGGCTGGACATCCTTCGCGCCAACGTGCAAAAGCTCAAAGGCACCGTCACCCTCGACTCTGAGCCAGGCCGCTACACCCTCTTCACCATTCGCCTGCCTATGACGCTGGCCGTCACGCGGGCACTGCTGGTGCGAGCCAACCATGAAACGTTTGCCCTGCCGCTCAACGCCGTCACCCAAATTTCGCGCATGGATCGCAGCGAAATCAGCAAGGTGGGCAAGGAACCGGTGGTGCGGATTGGCGGCACGGTGTACCCGGTAGTCCGGCTGGGCGAGCTGCTCAACCTGCCGCAGCCGGCCGACGACTCTTCCAAGCGCATGTCGGTGCTGGTGGTGAACACGGGCGAAACGCGGGTTGCCATGATTGTGGACGAAGTGCTGGACGGGCGTGAAATTGTGGTCAAGCCGTTGGGCAACCATTTGCGCCGCGTCTATGGCATCACCGGAGCCACGCTGATGGGCGACGGCAGCGTGGTGCTAATTTTGAACCCCACAGAGATTTTGCACCCGGCAGAGGAGGGAGAAACGGCCGTTTGGGAACCCAAACCCACCGCCGCCCCCCGCCGCAAAGAGTCGCTCAACATCCTCATCGTAGACGACTCCGTAAGCGTCCGCCGCGTGGTCTCCAGCCTCATCCGCAGTGCCGGCTGGCAAACGCTGGCCGCCAAGGACGGCATCGAAGCCCTGGAAACCATCCAAAGCCTGACCCAACTGCCCGACGCCATCCTGCTCGACATCGAAATGCCGCGCATGGATGGCTACGAGCTAACCGCCACCCTTCGCGCCAACCCCAGCTACCGCGACATTCCCATCATCATGCTCACCTCCCGCGCTGGCGACAAACACCGGCAAAAAGCCATGGATCTGGGCGTATCGGGCTACCTTGTCAAACCCTACACCGACGACGTACTGCTGGAAACAGTGCGACGTCTGGCGGGAATGGAGCTTGTACATAGTTAAAGTAATCAGTAATCGGTAATCGGTAATCAGTGTAGCCAACTGATTACTGATTACTGATTACCGATTACCGATCACCCCACATGACCAAACCGGTACGTGTTCTGATCATTGACGACTCCCCCTTCGTCTGCCGTCTGCTGACCAACCATCTGCACACCACCAACAATGTGCAGGTGGTTGGCACGGCGCTAAACGGCCGTCGCGGGCTAAAGCTGGTCGAAGAACTGCACCCGGACGTGATCACCCTGGATCTGGAAATGCCGGATGTAAATGGGCTGGAAACGCTACAGCAGATCATGCTTGATCACCCCACCCCGGTTGTCGTCATCAGCGGTGTCAGTCGCCGCGCCGCCGCCATGTCGCTGGAAGCGATCAACAAGGGAGCCGTTGACTTCATTTTGAAATACACCCCCGGCACCGATGTCAAGCCGGAGGCATTGCGGCAGGAGATTATTGCCAAGGTGCAATCCGCCGCCGAAATCAAGGTGGTGCGCTCCATTCGTTCGCGCCACAGCCGCGACAACCAAACCGACCCACACACGGCTAAAATGGTGGCCGAAATCGTGGGCAACGTTATCGGGAAAAATGACAGCAAAACGGCACTGCTGTCCAGCGGCGTGGTCGTCATTGGTGCCTCCACCGGCGGCCCCGTGGCCCTGCGCGAGCTGCTCAGCGAGCTGCCGGCCGATTTTCCCGCCGCCATTATTGTGGTTCAGCACATGCCCGCCTCCTTTACCGGGGCACTGGCCGCCCAGCTCAACAGCCGCGTTGCCTTGTCGGTTAAAGAAGCGGCAGCGGGCGACAAGCTGCAAGCGGGGCAGGTGCTGGTGGCACCGGGCGATTATCACCTGCTGCTGCGTCCCAATTCCGAGGTCTATTTGAACCAGGCACCCAAAATTCAGGGGCATCGGCCGTCGGTTGATGTCACCATGCAGTCGGTGGCACAAATTTATGGGCAGCGCACCAAAGGAGTGGTGCTGACCGGTATGGGCAGCGACGGGGCAATGGGACTGCGGGCCATTCGCAGCAAGGGCGGGGCAACCTTTGCCCAGGATGCCGATAGCTGTGTGGTCAATGGTATGCCGCAGCGTGCTGTGGATGATGGTGTGGTGGATCACATCGCCCCACCGCCGCAGATTGCGCGTCTTTTAAGAAAGAGTGTTCAGTAATCAGTGACCAGTCATCAGTAATCAGTTGCCTGTACTGATTACCGATCACCGATTACCGATTACCGATTACCGAACAGTGGAGTATGAGATGGTACAAAGTACAACCAGCAAGAACGGCATCTTCAGCATGATTCGCTGCGGCGTTGGGAAGCATGTTTTTGGTATTGATATGGACTATATCCGCAGCATTGAGCAGACAGACTGGATACAGGGCGAGGGGGGCGCGGATGGTCTGTGTGGCTATTTGCAAACGGCGCGGGAGCAAATTCCGGTCTATAGCCTGGGGGAGCGGTTGGGGCAACGGCTGACGGGCGTGCCGGATGAGCAGCGGGTGGTGGTGGTGGAAAGCAAACGGCCGTTTGCCCTGCTGGTTGACCGTATTACCCCCGTGACCGTGGTGCGCCCGGAACAGGTGCGGCCACTGCCAACGGCCGTTATTGACCGCCACAACGATTACTTTGACGGCCTGGTGCAGCTTAACAACCAGTTTGTGCCGCTGCTGGCCGTGGAACAACTGCGCCCCGATGGCGAGAAACGGCCGTTAACGGCCGTTTGGCCCACCCCCGCCCAACCCCACCGCACCCGCCACAAACCCGCCAACCATTTGCAAATCGTCGTCTTCAACATCCCCCACCTGCCTGGCAACATCGCCTTTGCCCTCAGCCTGTCACAGGTGCCAGAAATCCGCGACCCGGAGCCGCCGCTGCCGGTACCCGACGCCCCGCCCCACATTTTGGGGCTTGTTACCTGGCAGGGGCAGCCGGTGCCGGTGCTAAACCTGGCTCACTATTGGCACCCCCACCGCTCGCTGACCATTGAACCGGAAAGCACGCTGCGGCTGCTGATTGCCCAAACGGCCGTTAAAGATGTCAACGTTGCCCTGTTTGTGGAGCCAAACGTGCGGCTGGAACGGCTGCCGCTGCCGCATGAACCCATCCAACCCCATTACCCGCTTGACCCCGCGTTTATTCGCGGCAGCCTGAAACGAGGCGAGGAACAAATTATTATTCCCGACCTCCTGTCTATTTTGAAACAAGCAAGAAACGTATGATGATGTATAAGAAACCAACCACGGGCTGGAAAACGGCCGTTTTACTTTGGTTGGGGGTGAGCCTGATGATCAGCTGGGTGCTGCCCGCGCACGCCCAGCAGGAACGGCCGTTAGCCGAAGCTATTGCCGAAGGGCTGGTCGTGGTGCATATCCACGGGCGCAGCATCGCCTTTGTCGAACCCATGCTGGACATGACCCTGACCAACCAAACCAGCGACGAACTGCATCTCTTTTTGCCCGCCGGGATGCAGTTGCAAAGCAACAACCCCTCCTACGCCAACGCCTTGCTGGCGCGGGATGAGCTGATTGTGCTGGCGGGCAACGAAGCGCGGCAGATGGGGCTATATGCCTACAGCCAAGAGCCAGACAAGGCGTTTCCCGATGCCAGCGTCACCTACAGCCTCGATGAGCCAATTTACCGCACCGAGGTGATGGTGCTGCTGGAAACAATTGGGCAACAGGGTGCCGAATCGGAGGTGGCCGGCCAGATTGCGCTGTGGATGACGCTGCTGGATGAAACGGATTTTGCCGCCTTTACGGCCGAATACAGCAACGGCAACGACCTGACCCCTTACGAAAAGCAGACGCTGGAGCTGATGGGGCAGGAGGTAAAAACGGCCGTTTCTCCCTTCGTTCTCATCGGCAGTATTGTCAGCGTGGGGCTATTCCTCGCTATCTTCGTTTATGTCAAGCGTGAGGTAAGCCAAACGTTTGATGGCTACAAGCTGGGCTACCACGTCGCCACCGGCGGCAAATACAACGTGCGCCAGGCGCGGCGGCGCGGCGGTGCCATTGACCTCATCATCAAGGAGCCGGTTGACCACGCCACCGAAGCCAACTGCGTCCGCGAAATCGAAATTCGGGAGCAGTTTGACGAAATGCCCCCCAACATCGTCCCCCTCTTTAGCTCCGGCTACTACTCCCGCGACAAAAACAGCCGCGCCATGCCCTATCTCGTCGAACGCTACATCCATGGCTTTGACCTAGGGCGGGTGTTGCAAGAAGTGACCAAGGTTGAAGCCAACCAGGCGCTGGAAATCATCGCCCAGTTGCTCAACGCCCTGGAGCATCTGCACAACCAGCACCAAATCGTCCACCGCGATCTGCGTCCCTCCAACATCCTGCTCGACCGCGACGGCCGCGTTTGGCTCACCGACTTTGGCTCGGCCATTAATGGCAACACGCCCGACTACACCTTTGTGCGCCGCGAGGAGGCCAACAGCAGCCACTGGCTGGCTCCCGAAGTAGTTCGCCGCTCACAGGCGCATTATTTGGCAAACGGCAAGGGGGCGCGCCCCACCACTCCACAGCAAACCATTGACAAACGCGCCGATATCTATTCGCTGGGGGCAATTTTGTACTTGCTGCTGCTGGGCGAGCCGCCCTTTGACCTGAAGCAAGCACGCCACTTTTTTGAGGTGCTGCCGCCCCAGCTAGACAAGCTCACCAGCTTTGAACCGTATATTGCCCAGGCCATTCGCCGCTGCCTGGCGGCTGAACCCGAGGAACGGTTTGGCACTATTGCCGAACTGCGCCACAGCCTGAATTTGCCGCTGCCGCCAACGCAGTCGGCGCAGGCGCGGGCAGAGCTGGGTGAATTGGTGCAAATGATTGCAGCGGAGTTAAAACGATAGATGAACCGATCTGCTTACCGAGTGCTGCTGTGGCTGCTGGGGGTGATGTGGGGATTAACGGCCGTTTCCCCCATCCACGCCCAAGCCATTCCCCTGCCCCAGGCCGTCGCCGATGGCAGCGTCATTGCCGACATTGTGGGCATCCACCCCAGCTATGTCCAGCCCATGCTGCGGCTCACCCTCACCAACCAGTTTGTGACCCCTCTAACGCTGGAAGTGCCGCTGGGACTGCACCTGAACAGCAACGAAGCCGCCTTTGCCGACATCCTCATCGGCCAGGCCCAAACCATCAATCTGGAGGCCAATGAAACAAAGGAAGTGCTGCTGCTGGGCTACAGCCTCGACCATCACCGCGCCTTCCCCAGCCCGGCGGTGTCGTACACCATTCGCGGGCAGGAAACCAACGCCGAGCTGCTGACCATCCTCAACCGCATTACCCAGGAAAACGTGGCCGAAGCCTACGCCAGCCAGCTTGCCATCTGGATGCAGGTGTCGGGGCTGAATTACAACCGGCTGGCGCAAGATTTGGGCAGCGACCCGCTGGAGGAATACCAGCGGCTGACGCTGGTGCTGCTGTCAGAGTCGCCGTTTGCCGTGTGGCGGCTGGCACTGGGGGAAAATTTGTGGTGGTTGGCGGTGATTGGCGGGTTGGCGGTGGCAATAACGGCCGTTCTTCTGCGCCACGCCCTCCACATGCGCGTCCTCGACGGCAAATACCAAATCGTCGGCGAACGGCTGCGGCTTGATGGCTACTACGAGCAGTACAAAGGCAAACGGCTGTGGGCGCTAGACCGAGAGCCGCTGCTGCTCAAAATCCCCGCCGATGAGCGGTGCGTGCCGCGCTGTGAACGGGAAATCGAAATCCGCAGCCGTCTTGCCACCCACTGGAACATCGTCCCGCTGCTGGCGGCCGGCCGTGACCACGTTGCCACCTGGCTTTTCCCCCGCCCCTACCTTGTTGAACCAATGATACCCGGCCAAACGGTAGCCGACTTGGTGACACGCGAAGGGGCGCAGCCGCTGGACAAAAGCGTGACGCTTATTAACGAACTGCTGGATGGGCTGGAACATATCCACGGCTATGGCTTTGCCCACGGCAATTTGCGCCCCGGCAGCATCCTGCTGGATCGGCGCGGCGTGGTGCATCTGACCAATTTTGGCACCGAACTGGATGCAGAAAGACCAGACTTCAACCTGTATGACAACCGCCGCTTTAGCGAATTTGTCTGGTTTGCCCCGGAACATCTGCAAAAAGTGCATCTGTATGCCAACGGGCAGCCGGAAGCCGCCCGTGAGGTTTTAACCGACATTCGGCTGGATATTTATGCCGTGGGGGTGCTATTTTATTATCTGCTAACGGGCGAGGTGCCATTTTCGGCCGCTGCCTTTTTGCAGCCGGGGCAAATTGCCGCCGCCTCGCTGCACTTTCCACCCCAGCTTCCCCCGGTCGTGCGGGATGTCATTGCCCGCTGTTTGGCTGCCGACCCACGCCAGCGATTCCAAAGCGTGGCGGCACTGCGGCAAGCATTGCCCGCGCCAACGGCCGATTTTGATAGTTTAGCCCTGGCAGCTTCTTTACTGGCAACGGGATGAGCAAGTTACGCTGGTTGCTGCTAGCACTGCTGCTGCTGGGGTGCGGCGGTGGGGGAAAAACGGCCGTTTTTTCCCCACCGCTCATCGTTCCCACCCCCACCCCGTGGGCCACGCCGCTGGTCATCATTGCCACCATCCCCACCTCGCGCACGCCGGGGCCAACAGCAACCACTGCGCCCCCAACGGCCGTTTTACCCAGCAAAACCCCCACCGTGCGCCCCACCGTCACCCCCACGCCCGACACTACGGCCGATTTGCGCCTGGCAACGCTTGACGACGACCCCGTTTGCCAATGGCTCACCAAGGCATTGGCGGCCACGATCACCGAGGAAACCGGGCTACGGCTTTCCAGCCGCAGCTTTGCCACAGCCGACGCGCTGTTTGCCGACCTGGCCGCATCAACGGCCGGCAGCAGTGACCTGACGCTTTGTTTTCAAGACCCGGCGCACCGCTCTTTTTTGCAAACGTATCTGGGGTTTATTGATTTTGTGGGCAGCGGCTACTGGACAAATGGGGAAGATCGGCGGTTGGTGGTGGGAAAAACGGCCGTTTTGCACCCTCTGCAAACCAACCATCCCTGCGCCTATAACCTCCTGCAAGCCCTCAAACTCGGCACCGCCCCCCTCGCCCCATCCCAAGACCCCACCCTCTGGCGCAACCAAAACCAGAGCCGCCTGCAAAGCTGGCTCAACTGTAGAGGAGATTAGGGGTTGGAGATTGGAGATTGTGAACTGTCATCAATCTCCAATCTCCAGTCTCCAATCCCTACACCAAATCTATCGCAAAAAATGAGCTGGCTCCCTCAACCGTGCGCGTGACCGGCAAATCCAGCAAATGGAGCAAATGGAGCATCCGCTCATTATCATTCTGCACCGTTGCCACGATCTGGCTCACCCCACGCTCCCGCGCTTCCCCTATCAGCAAGGCCAGCAAACCGGTGCCAACCCCCTGATTCTGGTAATCATCCCGAATCGAAAGCGCAATTTCGACGCTTCCGGCATCCACCTGCACATATCGTGCCGCCCCCACCAGCGTTTCCTGCCCCCGTTTATTCATCACAAACCCGCCCAGGCACACATCGCCGGCCTCGCTTTGCCGGGCAATGTGGGCTGCTTCATCCCACAAACGCTGCTTGCTGATGTGGTCAACGGTCTGTAAAAAACGCTGGTAGCGGCTTTCAGAACTCATATGGGCAAATAAATCCAGCAGCAAATAGGCTTCATCTGCCCGGATTTGTCGCACACGAATCAACTTACCCCGTTTAGAAACAAACTCAGTTAACATTGCTTGCTGTTGCATATCACAATACCAGGATCAATGGGATGAGATGCTGCCCCATTGACGCGCTGCGTCATGGTAGCATAGTTAACATGCAAGATCAACTACTTCCAACACAAAATTTATGTCTTGGTTCATTGTATAAACACGTCACGCGGGTGCTGCGGCAGTGCTGTTTGTAAATGCAGATCGTGGTTGTCTGCCGAAAAATACCAGGTTGTTTCTGCCAAGAATTGCCAAGTTGTCGGGCTGCTGCTTATGGCCTGCATGTGCAAAGGCTTGGGCCAGTTGACACGCTGCCAGCCTGTTTGCGTAGGTACCATTGGCGTGAATGTTTTGTTTTGCAGCCGTACAACACCTACTTGCCCCTCTACTCCGGGGGCATCATCCGACAACAATAAATCAGGAGGGCCTTCATCCAGGGCGGAGACGGAGCCGATGTAGCAAGCGAACAACGTTTCCAGCGATATTTTCTTGGCATGGGCCACAAAACCTAAATATTGGCTGGGTAAATCTTCTACAGCGAAGGGGGTGAATGGAGCAACAAGCCCACGCGGCAAGCCAGCTTCCCACGCCTCAAAGCGCATACTCCAATCGAGATAGATGCCCAAAGCGACTGGTACGACATCAGCCTTGCGCAATCGCCCAGACAGACGATAGGCGGCTGTGTAGCCGGTGACATTTTCCCGCACACCTTGTTGGATGGTGATAACGCCACCGCCATTGGCAACGGCCGTTTCCACATCCTGCAGCACCTTTCCCGGCTGCCCCGTATTAAAATGGGACGCATCAAACCAACCAAACCGCTCGCTAAACAGGTAATGCGCGTGCGGCAGTGCCGTCACCCGGCGGGGGCTTTTTGCCAGGCGGTTGCAATCGAGCACCACAGGCTGCACCACCTGATATGAATGGGTTAGTTGGGCAAAGGAGCCAACCAATAGGCAACCCAATATGATTAACCATTTCCACCGCACCATAACCACATAAGCAGTTGTTAATACCCCAGTCGAATCGCCGATGCTAACTGGCTCAACAGCACACTGCCTGCCTCCTCAGCCGTTGCGCCAAAGGTCACAATGCCATCAACATGCCCGCCCATGGCAAAAATACCCCGCTGCGCCACGTCGGTCTCGCGGAACAAACGGCCGACTTCGGCCGACATTTCCGGGGAGCCGTAGGGAACGTCATCGGCAGTGGTGGGCAAACCAAGTGCCACGCGCTGTTGCCAAATGTAGGGGTCGTGGGCGTGGAAAACCCAGTTGATGCGGCTGTCCGATTCATAGACAACGCCATGGGTCATGGATTCGGACGAGGGGCGCATGGGGCCTTGTGCGCTGACGTGGTTTTCGGCCGGCCGACACCACAACACCGTCGCATAATGTTCTGGCAGCAAATCCGCCACGCCGCCTGTTTGCGTGCCACTAATGACAAAGGGGTGGTCATAACCGGGCAGATCGGCGGCTGTCAGGCGGCGGCTAATGTTGCCAAAGCCATAGTTGTCATACCGCTCCGGCGTTTGGCCGATCATCCCCATGATGACCAGCACCTTGCGCCAGGCGTTGATTTCGGCAAGCTGAACGGCCGTTAACGCCGCCGCCTCTGCAAAATCCAGGCGAAATTTAATCACACCTTCAGACTTACTCATTACATTTCTCCTAAAACTTCGTAGCGCGATTTGGCAAATCGCGGGGACAATTTTCCTAAAACTTCGTAACGCGATTTGGCAAATCGCGGGAACAATTTGGAAAATTGTCCTACGGGTTATTTTGTTTGGTTGCGTACCAACAGCTTGTCAGAGAAGCGAGAATTGCATCGCGGATGACGCGGATTTTGGCGGATCGATACGGATTTTTTTTCTTTTCTATCCGCTCTAATCCGCATTATCCGCGCATCCATTTTCTTTTTCCGACAAGCCACCAGCGATATTAACAAGATGCCGCTACTTTGCAATTTTTGCCAACATACGGCAAGATAGGGTTGCAGAATCTGCAAAGTGAGATTTACTGAAGACTATGAGCGAAAGTTTCATGCCTTTTATCTGGGTTGCGGTTGCCCTGCTGGTGCTGATTGTCATGCAGCGCTGGATTCATGCCCATTTGCACGGGCTGAGTTTGCTGATTACCGGCCGGCCGCAGTGGGCCGTTGCCCTCTATGCTATCATCCTGTTCCCTGGCGTACTGCTGCACGAGGTCAGCCATTGGCTAATGGCGACGGTGCTGGGCGTTCGCACCGGCTCCATGTCGCTTGTTCCGCGTCTGAAACCGGATGGCAGCGTGCAGCTTGGGTATGTGGAATATTACAAAGGCAAAACGCTGGGGCCAATTCGGGAAAGTTTGATTGGAGGTGCGCCGCTGCTTGCCGGAACGGCCGTTATTCTTCTCATCGGCTTCCGCGTCTTTAGCGTCACCAGCCTCGCCGCCGCCGTCCAGACCGGCAGCATAGACAGCCTCACCCTGGCTCTGGGCGACATTTTTGCCACCAATGACATCCTGGTTTGGCTCTACCTGCTGTTTGCCATCAGCAACGCCATGCTCCCCAGCCCCTCCGACCGCCGCGCCTGGCCTGCTTTTTTGCTAATCATGGCTGTATTAACGGCCGTTCTCTTTCTCATTGGCCTGGATGATGAAATTATGGCAGGGCTGGCCGGCCCCGCCGCCACCGTCTTTGGCTATCTCGGCACCGGCATGTCTATGGCAATCGGCATCAACATCCTCTTCATGCTCCTCATCGCCGCCCTCGAAGCCCTCATCAGCCGCATTCGTGGGGTGCATGTCATCTATGGCAGCAGCCAGCCGCCCGAAGGCAGCAAAAACATGGTTGTGTAACCGAAAATGGTTGAAGCATTAAAGCAACAAACCCCCTCCAAACTTCAAACCAAACTCGCCGACCTTGACCCATAAAATTCGCTTTCAAATGATTCTTTGGCAAAACCTCAACTTTCGCCTGCTTTGGCTGGCTCAAATTATCTCCGGCATGGGGGACGTACTCTACAGCGTGGGCGTGATGGTGCATGTGTTTCAGCAAACCGGCTCCGCCCTGCAAACAACCGGCGTCCTCATTGCCCAATCCCTGCCCCGCTTTCTGCTTGGCCCCATTGCCGGAGCAATGGTTGACCATTACCCACGCCAGCGCGTGCTGATTGTCATGGATTTGGTTCGCGCCGCCCTGGTGGGGCTGCTGCTGCTTGTTGTGCGGCAAGGCAGCGTTAATCTGTGGGGCATCTATCTGGTGGTGGCCGGCATCACCGCTGCATCCACCTTTTACCAGCCGGCCCGCATTGCCATCGTCCCTTCACTGGTAGAACGGTTTAACCTGGTTCGCGCCAACAGCGTGCTGATAGGAACGGCACAGGGAACCATGGCGGTGGGCTATATGCTTGGCGGCCTGCTGACGCTGCGTATTGGGTTTGGCAGCTTTGTCCTCTTCAACCTGCTCACCTTTCTGGTTTCGGCGGCACTAACGGCACTGATGCGAATTCAGCCGCGCAGCGAGGCGGAAAAACAGGCGCAAAAAGCGCGTATGCCGCTGCGTCAATCAGTGCTGGAAGGGTATACCTATCTCAAGAACAACCCAGTGGTGCGGCCACTGGTGGTGATGGAACTGCTGGAGCATGTGCCGCACGGCATTTGGTCGTCGGCACTGATGCTGGTGTTTGCGGAGAAGGCACTGCGGGCGGGGGCTGATGCCTGGGGTACGATGTCGGCACTGTATTTTGCCGGGATGATGGCGGGGGCGGTGGTTGCCAGCGTGGCGGCCAAACGGCTGGAACGGTATCCGGGGCTGATTATTGGCGGCAATGCGCTGGCAAGCGGGGTGCTGACGTTTTTGTTTGCCCTTAGCCCGGTCACGTGGGTGGCTGTGGTGCTGGCGTTTTTGTTTGGACCACCGTCGGCGGTGCGGGATGTGGTACAGGATACACTGCTGCAAACGGTGGCGGATGATGAGCTGCTGGGGCGGGTGTATGCGCTGCGGGAGATGGGGCGCTGGGTGGTTTATATGCTGGCGGGGCTGCTTTTTGCCTGGCTGGCGGACCGGATGGAAATTCGAACGATTTATTTGTTGGGGGGTGGACTGTATTTGTTAACGGCCGTTTATGCCCTCGCCAACAAACCCCTGCGCCAAAGCCAAATCATCCACCAACAAACGCCATAAGCTACCGATCATTCAACCCCTTGCCCGCCAGAATTTGCGGTTTGTACTTTTCCACCCGCGCCACCCGCGTTTTAGCCTGTTTGGGTGCCGAAAAATAAAGCAAATATGCTCGCTGCCGTCCCGGCGTCAAGCTCTCAAAGGCCGTTTTGAAAGCCGGGTTTTCGTCAAATTGCTGTTGCAACGCTTCCGGCATCGTGAATTCGGCCGTCTCTTTATACGCCACTTGCAGGCCAGCTTTTTCTGCCTCTATGGCCTCACGAATGTAGGCTTTGATGATGTGTTCCATCTCCACGATTTCGGCAACATCGGTGAAGCGAATCTGGCGCGCCGCCTGCACATTTTCCGTTTGCTGGACGAGAATGCCCATAGCGTCTTTTAACAAGACACCTTTAACAAACAGCAGGGCGCAATATTCCTTAAATCCGTGTATCAATACGATATTGCTGGTCTCAAACGTGTAACACGGGACACCCCACTTCAAGTCTTCAGTCAGGTCGCAATCAAGGACAATCCTTCGCAGTTCGGCAAAACCTTCTTGCCACTTTTGCGCCTTACTGAAAAAGAAGTCCACCGCCGGGTTCATGTTATTCATTGATCTCCTTCAACAGCACACATGCACAAGTTCTATCATGACAGTAGTTTACCCTCATACCCACCACCACTCAATCAACGTACTTTAGGAATGGAAATTAAATAACTTGCCTATTTAGAAGTTCAACTTCTTCTGAGAAGTTGAACTTCTTGCGTAACTTATTTAACCCTCGTTCCTTAGTCAAGATTAATCATCCGCTCAAACCGCTGTTCACGAACAGGAACACCCCACGTGGTATCCTGCTGCTCGTGCATCAGCGCAAACCCCACACACTCATATAAATGCCGCGCCGCATCCAGGCCAGCAAAGGTATTGAGATAAATGAGCGACACACCCTGTGCATCGCTAAACGCAAGCAGCTCATTTAGCAGCCGCGCTCCCACGCCTGCCCCCTGAACGGCATCATCAAGAATAAACCAGCGCAAGTGGGCTGCATCCAGACTGTGCTGGCGATCAAGCGCAATGGAACCAACAATTTGGCCGTCCTGAACCGCTAGCCACAAGCCATCGCGCTCTGGTTGGTAATGTTGCATAAAGGCAAGCAAATCAGAAGCTACCTTAGCTTCAAAATATAAGCCAAAACCCCAATGCCGATGATAATAGCGGGCGTGCAGTTCGGTGATCCGCCCCATTGCACCGGGAATATAGTCTCGCTGAATGATTATTGTCACAGTTTTACCCTTTCACCTGTGTAACCAAGGTGAAGAATTAGGTAGTCAGATGAGATTATCACCAACCGATAAAGCAGGAGGCCTGGGGTCAGTGGTAAAATGACCACATGAAAGAAACAAACCAAACCAGACCCCCTTTGGAAGGTTTAGCATGTGTCAACGCGACCTGTACGGGCAGAAGGGAGGCACTCATTTGATAATTAGAAAAGTGTACGGACAAGACCAGATACGCTATTTGCGTCTCCTGACTCCGGTTTATCCTTCCTCGGGTTGGAGATAATCACACTAGACTACCCATCTTATTGGTTGCAGTCTAAAACAATTTAACCTCAACCAATTCCCCCGCCAGCACCCCACCTTTGTTTAGCGGAATCTTGATCAGCCCATCGGCATTGACCAGGGTGTAGATGAGGTTGCTTTTGCCAAAAACGGGGGTTGCCAGCAGCCCGTCGGCACTGTCCTGCAGCCGCGCTGGCACATAATCTTCACGCCCACTCTCGCTGGCAACATTTTGCGTCAATTTGGCCCACACCAGCCCCCGGCGCGGCGGCGCGGCTACCCCTTGCAGCCGATAGATGGCTGGCGTGCCAAACATATCAAACTGCACCATTGCTGAAACGGGGTTGCCGGGCAGACCCAAAACGGGCTTTCCTTCTACTGCCCCCACAATGGTTGGTTTGCCGGGGCGGGTGGCAACGCCGTGGAGCAGCACGCCTGGCTTGCCCAGGCCGTCAATGACGGTGACGGTCATATCGCGCACGCTGACCGATGACCCAGCCGACATGACGAGCATATCGGTTTGCGCCAGCATGTCGGCGGCGGCTTGCTGAAGCGCGACCAAATCATCGGGAACAATGCCGCCCAGCAGGGGAATGCCGCCTGCCTGCCGCACCTGCCCGGCGATGGTGTAGCTGTTGATGTCGCGGATTTGCCCCGGTTCAGCCGCCTGCATGGGTGACACCACCTCATCCCCCGTTGCCAAAATCCCCACGCGGGGCTGCCGCACCACGGCTAGTTCGGTAATGCCCAGCGCCAGCAGCCCACCCAAATCCTGCGGGCGTAGCCAATGCCCGGCGGGCAACACCTCCGCCGCTTGCGCCACATCTTCGCCAACCTGCAGCACGTTTTGCCCAGGGGCGACGGCTTTTAGCACCTCAATCTCATACGGTGGGGTGGTTTCAGTACCTATCATTTGGGTGTGTTCTACCTGCACCACCGCATTGGCACTATCAGGAATCATGCCGCCGGTGTGGACAATGGCGGCTTGCCCCACGCCCAGCGTGACGGTGGCGGCTTTGCCCATTGGCACTTCGCCGATGACCTGCAAAAAGGCGGGTAGTGATTCGCTGGCACCGTAGGTATCGGCGGCGCGAACGGCGTAGCCGTCCATGGTGCTGCGGCGGAAGGTGGGCAGGGGGTGGGGGGCGGTGATGGAAACGGCCGTTACGCGACCCAACGCTGCTTCAGTTTCGATGGTTTCGGGGGGAAGAACGGCCGTTAATTGCCGCAGCAGCAACGCCCGCGCTTCATCTGGTGGAAGGACATTAAAAAATTCAGCCATATGGTTCCTCGTCACCGCCAATTGTCAAGGGTCAACCCCGAATTGTCAATTGAACCGTTTTACAAAGAAAAAGGGAGTACTTTTTTGCTCTCCCTTTATGTTATACTCAACCTGTAGCAATCAAACATTTTGTTCATAGGATATGATGCTTTATTTCCAGGGAAAACAGATGACGGTATATACCCATTCCATACACGTTTCACAAGCTGTCTATCGCCAGATCGAAATGCTTGCTAAAATGCAGCATCGTTCTGTGGAAATGGTAGCAGATGAAACACTTAAACGGTTATTGTTGCCAGCGGTAGACCACATCCCTCAACGATTTCAGGCCGATCTGCAACAGCTAACGCTTATGAGTGACGATATGCTCTGGCGTTTAAGTGACGTTGATTTAGACGACAACAAAGCCACTTTATACGAAGCGTTACTGGAACTCAATCAAGCGCGTCAATTGTCCCCTGATGAACAAAATCAACTTGACATTTTACGAGAAGAGGCCGATCTTCTCATGTTTCGTCGGTCATATGCGCTGCTCCTGCTAAAAAGACGTGGTTATGATGTTTCAACACCACCAGAACAGCTTGATAAATGAGTCGTAGGCAGGCGGTTCCCCAACAATTAAAGCAACAGGTTATGGAGGATGCCAAATATCGCTGCGGTTATTGTCTCACCCAGCAGCGCATCATCGGTCGCCCGCTTTCCATGGAACATTTGCTGCCTGTAGCAAGAGGTGGTGAAACAACACGGGCAAACCTCTGGCTTGCCTGCCGTCGGTGCAACGAATTTCGTGGAGCGCGTACTGAGGCACTTGACCCCATGACTGGTACTATGGCTACGCTATTTAACCCACGCACCCAATCATGGTCTACCCATTTTATTTGGAGCGACGATAGCACTGAAATCATTGGACTAACACCAACAGGTCGTGCGACTGTTGCTACTTTGCGACTCAATAATGCTGATATTAAACAAGCTCGTGGCCTTTGGGTCTTAATCGGATTGCACCCACCGTCGGATTAAGGTGACAAATCGCATGATCAAACTTCTAGAACAGGCGGCAGCGGCACGGGCTGATTTGCTGGATGAACGGCATGAGGCGGCGCTGCGGCTGTTTAATGGATTTTTGGAGGGGGGACAGTCGCTGGTGGTGGAGCTGTATGGCAAAACGGCCGTTTTGCACAACTACGCCAACCCACCCGACGCTGGTCTTGAGGATGTAGAAACGGCCGTTTCCTGGCTCACCACCCACTACCCCTGGCTCCAGGCCATCATCGTCAAAACGCGGCGCGGGGAGACGGACGCGGCCAAACGGGGGGAACTGGTGTGGGGAACGGGTGCCAACCGGGAGATCCGCGAACACGGCGTGCGCTACGCCGTTGACCTGACGCTCAACCGCGACAGCAGCTTTTACCTCGACACCCGCAACCTGCGCCGCTGGCTAGTTGAGCAGATGGCCGGCAAAACCGTCCTCAACACCTTTGCCTACACCGGCAGCCTGGGGGTGGCGGCGATGGCCGGGGGCGCGTCCCGCGTCGTCCAGGTTGACCTCAACCGCACCTTTCTCAACCTTGCCAAAACCTCCTATACGCTCAACGGCTTTGCCATCCACAAGCGCGACTTTTTGGCGCGGGATTTCTGGCCGCAGGTGAGCCAGCTCAAGCGGGCAGGGGAGCAATTCGACTGCGTGCTGCTCGACCCGCCCTTTTTTTCCACCACCGACAAGGGAACGGTTGATCTGGCGCAAAATGTGGTGCGGCTGATCAACAAGGTGCGGCCGTTGGTGCGTGACGGCGGGCAAATTGTTGCCATCAACAACGCTTTGTTTTACAGTGGTGCCGACTACATGGCGGCACTGCAAACGCTTTGCGCCGATGGCTATGTCACCATCGAGCGTCTCATTCCGGTGCCGCCCGACTGCACGGGCTACCCGGAAACGGTGCGGGAAACGGCCGTTACCGACCCCCACCCCTTTAACCATTCCACCAAGATCGCCGTGCTTAGCGTGCGGCATAAGCGGTAATCAGTAATCGGTTATCGGTAATCAGTGGCTTGACCTGGTTACTGATTACCGATTACTGATTACTATGTCAACACATGAGTCACCCCTACACTTGTTACCGCGTCAAAGAGCTACTGCTGATTAACGGCCGTTTAGACAAACGCGCCTGGCAGTTGGCACCCAAATCCCCCCGTTTTGTTGATATGGTCAGCGGCGAGCCGGGCTTTTTTGACACCCGCGCCGCCGCCCTGTGGGACGACACCCATTTTTACGTCGCCTTCTGGGTCGAGGAGCCGTTTTTGCAGGCCGAACTCACAGAACGGGATTCGCTCATCTTTCAGGAAAACGATGTCGAGCTGTTTATTGACGGCGGCGACTGCTACTACGAGTTTGAAATCAACGCCCTGGGAACCATCTACGAGGTCTTTTTTATCTGGCGCGATGCGTTGCGGCGGGGCAGCCGCTTCGACGTGGCCGAATTTGATGTGATGGAGCGGGACGCGGTGACGTTTGGTGGCAATTATGACCGGGATGCGGCCACGTTTTGGCGCGGAACCCACCCGCGTGGGCTGCGCTGGGCCTTTCTGGACTGGGATTTTCCGGGGTTGCAAACGGCCGTTTCCCTCGATGGCACCCTCAACGACAACCGCGACCTGGACAAGGGATGGTGCGTGGAAATGGCGCTGCCATGGGCGGGGATGAACTGGCTGGCAAACGGCCGTTCGCTGCCGCCACAAAACGGCGATGAATGGCGCATGTTTTTCGGCCGCTTTCAAAAGCTGCTGGCCGGTGGCACCGAACTGGAACCCCATCCCGCCTGGTGCTGGACCCCCCACGGCGTTTACGACACCCACCGGCCGGAATTTTTTACCCGCGTGCAGTTTTCAACGGCGTATGTGGAGGAGCTATAAAGACCAAGAGACTGAGAGACTAAGAGACTAAGAGATTGGGAGACTGTCCGCAATCTCCTAATCTCCCAATCTCTTAATCTCCAAGCTCCAATCCTCATGAACCTTCCCCCCATTCTCTTCGCCCTCGGCGGCATGATACTTTATTTGCTGGCCTGGGCTGGTCTCATTTTGGGCTATGACTGGGGCAAGCGGCGCTGGCGGCAGTGGCGGATGGAACGGGAGATGGCGCGGTTGTTGGCAAACAACAGTTTGCCCAACGGCCGTTCCCTCTCCACCCTCCTCGCCCATGCCCCCTACCGCTATGACCATTTTCAGGGCGAAGACGGCTACCGCATTTGGGACAGCCGCCAGCCCAACACCTTCGTCGGCCACGCCGCCACCCCCTTTGAGGCCGAACTGTGGATTGTGCGGCAATTGGTAGCGGAAGGGTGGGGAGTGGAAGGTGGGAAGTAGGGAGTGGGGCGCAACCTCTCCACTCCCTACTCCCCACGCCCCACACTCAGACAAAATCTAGGGGTGGGGTAGGAGAAACGGCCGTCCAACCACCGTCCACCACCAGCGTTTGCCCTGTCATGCGCTGCGCCGCCGGGGAAAGCAAAAACAGCACCGCATCGGCAATATCGGTCGGCTGGATGACCTCGCCCAGCGGGATGAGATTGCCCCACACCTGCACATAGTTGGGGTCGTCGGCCAGGTTGCGCGGGGTGAGCGTGGCACCGGGGGCGACGCAGTTGACGGTGATGCCCAGCGGCGATAGCTCCACCACCAACTGCCGCGCCAGCATCTCCAGTGCCGCCTTGCTCATGGCATAGGCAGACAAATACTGGATGGCGCGGTGGCCGCTGACGGAAGAGATAAAGACAATGCGCCCGCCGCCTCCCTGCGCCTGAATTTGCCGCGCCGCCGCCTGCGCCAGGAAAAAAGAGCCGCCCAGATTGACCGATAGCACGCGGTTAAAATCTTCGGGAGTGTAGTCCAGGAAGTTGTTCCAGAGGGTTAGCCCGGCGTTGGCGACAACGTAATCGAGCCGGCCGAAATAGGAAACGGCCGTTTGCACCAACCCCCGCACCACCGCCACCTGCGCCACATCCCCGCCAATACCCACACATCGCCCGCCCTCTGCTGCTGCAATCTCACTTGCCGCCGCTTGCGCCGCCGCCTCATCCACATCATTCAGCAGCACCGCCGCCCCCGCCGCCACCAACTGCCGCGCAATCTCCCACCCAATGCCTACCCCCGCCCCGGTGATGATGGCTACTTTGCCGGAAAAAACGTTGTCTGTCATAAAATCCCTTTCTTGAATGCAGGGGAGCAGAGGGGCAGAGGAGATTCCCCCCTGCTCCCCTGCCCCTCTGCTCCCCTGCTCATGACCCACTCCCATCCTCAACCTGAATCAACTCCCCCCAACCGCGCCTCTGCACAATCTGGCCTAACAGCAAAAAAAGCTGGTGCGCCTCCTCCTGCCGCATCCAGTACGCCAGCGTGTCGCGCCGCCGGTGCAAAATGTTGATGCTGTAGCGCGACTCCCGATCCCGGCCATATTGATACCGCTCAAACGAGAGCCGCCAAATATCCTCCACCTGAATAAGGCGATCCCGAAACGCCAGCAGCCCCTCATACTGCACCCAAATCACATCCTGCTCCACCAGCACCCGCTCTGTCCATGTCAGCCGCAGCAGCACAAAGGCCACACCCAGCACCGCCGCCCACGTCAGCACAATAATCGCCAGCGAAAAAATAAAAGCTCCGGTGTTGAGGGCAATAAAGTTGGGCAGCAAGCGGCTATCGCGCACCAGCCGCAGCGTCAAAAAGAGGGCAATGGGCAGCAGCAGCAGCAGCCCGGCACTGTAGGCGAATAAAAGGGGTTTGTGGGTGGGAACATCCCTGTTTGCCCAGGAAACAAGGTCGGCGTGGGGTTGGTGCTGGTGGGTGATGCCGGAAATGGTGGTTTTGTTTGACATAGTTGTTTTTGTGGGGCGTAGGGAGTGTGGCGAACTCCCTACACCCCACTCCCTACGCTCTACTCACTTCATGCCCCATCTGCAACACCCGCTGCATCTCATTATGCAGCAGGCTCAAACCGGCATCACCAGCGGGGGTGGCCGTCAGGGTGACTAAATCGGGCTGGGCGGCCAGGGCGATGTGGGCCAGGAGGTGGGCAAAACGGCCGTTTTCTCCCCACACCCACGCCCCGTCACTCAGCAGCACCCCCACACCCGCCGCCCGGCACGCCGCCACCGCCGCCAGCAGCGCATCCACACTTCCCAGCTTTGTCAAGCTCAGGTGGAGCATGTGCGCCGCTTTCTTCTCGATAAACGTGTGGACATCGGCCAGCGAATCCACCCACGCCTGGGCTATCAGTTCCACCTTGGTGCGGCGGCGGCGAGCATAATCACACAATTTGCTCATCTCTGCTAACTGCGCCGCCTGGCTGTCCAGCCACACCGGGTCTTCAAAGCGAATGATGTGGGGAGCGGCAGCCATACCAATGCCAAACAGCAGTCCAAAACTCAGCCCGCTGCTGTTGTTAAATGCCTTGCCAATGCCGCCCCGCGTATTTAAATGCAGTGCCGGAACGTAATCGCCATACGCCTTGAGCCACTCCACAAGCTGCCGGGCGTATTTTTGCAGCTCCTTCCCCTGCTTGCCCAGTTCTTCCACGCTGCGGCTGGTGGTGCCAATGGCGGCCACATGCTGCTGCAAGGCGGTGGGGGCAATGGCAAGCTCGGTTTGGGGCAGATTGATGAGGATGGAAACGGCCGTTTTCCCCCCAGCCAACCCATACGCCTCCATCAAAAACGCCGCCACTGGCTGCCGTCGCGCCGCTGCAAACGCTTCCAGCAGCAGCAAACTGGCGGTCAGGCGAATGGGGGGCGATAACGGCCGTTTAACAACCTCGCGCTCAAGCACCGGCTCCGGGCGTGGTGGGCGCACCGGGTCATTGCCGCGCAAAAAGCCGCGCCGCGACACAAACGCCGGGGGGTTTTCCACGGCAGCGGGCAGCGGCAGCTCGCGCTCCACCACAATCGTTTCCTGCAAGCCATCCAACTCGGCCGACAACGCCCGAAAATCATCCAGCGTGCGCCCCGTTAGCAGCGGGACAACGGTTTGGCGCATGGTGTCGGCCAACTGAACGGCCGTTTGCCCCGCCGCCACCGGACATTCCAGCCAAAGTGGAGCTAACTTGTCGAAAACGAGACCAAGGGATACAGTTTCTGTTGGGTGGTAAACGGCCGTTAGTGGATCATACACAACCCCCAGACCAGGTTGCAGCAAAACAGAATGGATGGTTACTGGTGCGTTTATCATTGGCTCGATTCTACCATAAATGAAGATTAGAGATTGGAGATTGGAGAGTGTAAGTTGGCATCATCTCCAATCTCCAATCCCCAATCGCTATGAACAAACAACGCTTCACCGAAACAATGGTTCTTGCCGTCGCCGTGCTGGGTACAGGCATGGTTTATTTGGATCAAACGGCCGTTAACGTCGCCCTCCCCGCCCTGCAAACCAGCCTCAACGCCACCATTGGCGATCTGCAATGGATTGTAGACATCTACATCCTCGTCCTGGCCGTCCTGCTGCTCATCGGCGGCGTGCTGGGCGACCGTTATGGCCGCGTCCGCATGTTTATGTGGGGCATGGTCATCTTCCTGCTTGGCTCGCTCGGCAGCGGTCTTGCCAGCAGCACCAACCTGCTCATCGCCGCCCGCGCCGTGCAGGGCATCGGCGGCTCACTGCTTGTTCCCGGCGGCCTCGCCATCATCAACGCCACCGTTGTGCCCTCCCGGCGCGGCCACATGCTAGGGCTGTGGGGTACCTTTTCCCCGCTCGTCACCATGGCTGGCCCCATCGTTGGCGGCTGGCTGGTAGACCATGTTTCCTGGCGAGCCGTTTTTCTCATCAACTTGCCGCTGGGGCTGGCCGGCTGGCTTATTGCCAAATGGTATCTACCTGAAAGCCGCGATGAAACAGCCAGCGGCCGGCTTGATTGGCCCGGTCTGCTGGCGCTGATGGCCGGGCTGGGCGGCATCCTTTTTGGCCTCATTGAAGGGGAAAATTTCGGCTGGCGCTCCGCCACCATCGTCACCATGCTTGCCGGAGGCGTGGCCGCCCTCATCCTCTTTGTCAGGATTGAAGCCCGTAGCCCCAACCCGCTGATTCCGCTCCACCTCTTCCGCAATCGTTCCTTCACCGGCATCAACCTGATGACCCTCGTCCTCTACATCGGCCTCGGCGCACCCTTTTTCTTCCTCACGCTCAATTTGCAGCAAATTCAGGGATACACAGCAGCGCAGTCGGGCATGGCAACGCTGCCCATTTCGCTGTCGCTGTTTATTTTGGCGCGGCTGGTGGGTGGACTTAGCGACCGCTATGGGCCAATGCCGTTTTTAACAGCAGGAACGCTGGTTGTAACCGCCTCCTTTTTTGTCTATCGGCTGCCCACGCTGGCCGACAATTACTGGACGTCATTTTTCCCAGCGGTGCTGCTTAATGGGATTGGGCTGGGGCTGCTGGTGGTGCCGTTAACGGTCATCGCTATGGGGTCGCTGCCGCAGCGGTATTCGGGAGTGGCGTCGGGGTTTAACAATGCCGTGTCGCGGGTGGCGCAAATGTTGTCCATTGCCGTGTTGGGAGCCATCATGACGCGGCTATTCAGCCGGTCGGTGCTGGCGCAGGCGACCACATTAGGGCTGCCGGCCGATGCTCTGGCAACGCTAACGGCCAATACCCAGGATTTGGGAGCAACGGCCGTTCCTGCCAACCTGTCCCCACAAACGGCCGTTGCCGTCCACCACGCCATCCAACTCGCCTTTATTGACGGCTTCCGCCTTGTCATGCTCATCGCCGCCCTGTGCGCCCTCGCCGGGCTGCTGCTGGGCCTGCTGCTCATTCGCTACCAGGCGGAAGGCGATGAGACGGCAGTGGGAAAAACGGCCGTTGTGTCTGTGGAGTAACAAGCGGCGAGGTGTAAGCACTCTGTCACTTTTTACCTGTATCAGGAGAAAACATGCGGTACAACCGCACCACTAATAGAGGAAAATAGGACGCAGATTTACCTGATTTACCTGATCAGGAAAATCAGGTAAATCTGCGTCCCATTTACGAAGGAAAAAACTCATGAGTGAAAAAGATTGTGTCATTGTTCGCTCCGGCGAAACCTTTGTTGGCAAGCAAGCCTTCACCTATTCGGCCGGCATCTACGCCGAAAACACGGGTGCCGAGCGCATTTGTATGCACCTGCTCAACATCCCGCCCGGCGGCCGCGCCAAAGCCCATCTGCACGAAAACCATGAGACGGCGATTTATGTCATTAGCGGCATTACCGAAATGTGGTATGGGCAAAATCTGGAAAAACACATGGTGATCAAGGCTGGGGAGTACCTCTACATTCCCGCTGGAATGCCCCATCTGCCCTACAACCCTAGTGAAACCGAAGTCGCCACCGCCATCCTCGCCCGCACTGACCCCAATGAGCAGGAAAGCGTGGTGCTGCTGCCGGAGCTAGAGGCATTGCATTCCTGACGCGGATAAACCGCAAGTGGTTGGTGGCTGGTGGCTGATGGCTGGTAAAGAATCGCTTTTCTGCCTGACTGCTAGTCACCAGCTATAGACCGTTTAGCGTAGCCGAGGATTTCAATCCTCGCTCTTTGTCCTAGGCAGAAGAACGAGGATTGGAATCCTCGGCTACAAGTCAAGCTCAAATCTTGTTCTTAATGTCTATACCACCATGACCCAGGCTGCGGATGTGGTCGGATTTACACGGATTTTTTTTGGTTCTGATCCGTAAAAATCCGCCAAAATCCACGTCATCCGCGTTTCCATTTTTTCTCTAAGCCACTGGCACCAAAATTTCGTTAGCAATTGCCTTAATCTGTTCCCAAACGGCCGTTTCCACCTCCATCCCCTCCCTTTGCGCCCGCTGCCACTGCGCCGCCCGCTGCTCAATTTGGGTCGTGGGCAGCCCGGCTATGGGTTCGTGGGGCTGGCAGAGGATGGTGAAAACGGCCGTTTCTGGCAGCGGCGGCAGGTCAATACCAACAGGCAAGTATTCCACAACAATCGCATCGTTGGCCGTGGGCAGGGCGTAGCGGGAACGGCCGTTCGCTACGACCTGCCCCATACTCCCCCGCGCCGCTATTTGCCGCAGCAGTGGCTCCAGCAGCGACCAGCTTGCCGCCCCGTTCACCAATTCCAGCGCATACCACCCCCGCTGGCACGCCCGCGCCCAGGCCAAATCAAACGCGGCCGTGGCAAAGAGCAGTGGGTCGTGGTGGTGGAGGTCTAAACGGCCGTTGTTCCCCACATCCACCAGCAACTCCAGCTTCGCCAGCGGCGGCGGCTCATTTTGCAAAAATGCCAGCAAACGCGCCAGCCCCGTCCCCGTCGCCAGTTCCGCCGCCAGCACCAGCTCCCCAACCGGCCGCGCATACCCCGCCGCCACCCCCCGCGCCCGCAGTGCCCAGCGCACGGCGGCCATTATCTCTTTGGGCAAAATCGTTGTTGTGTCGTTCTGATTCATCGTTTTTGAGATTGGAGATTAGAGATTAGAGATTAGCGACTCTTTCCAATCTCCAATCTCCAATTCCTAATCCCCCATTACCTCCCCAAAAAACCGCAACCAATTCCCCCCCATGATCTGCGCCGTTTCCCCCTCGCTAAACCCCTGGTCGCGCAACCCTTGCCGCAATTCAGGGTAATCGGCCGGGGTTTGGAACCACGCCTGCCACTCCGGCCAGCCGGGATTGGCGGCGCTGCCGGGGCCAAAATCGGCCGTTTGCGTCCAGCGTCCCATCCGCAACCAGTTGAGATAGTCCGGCGTGCATTTCCGCACCGCGTCGCTGCCAAACCCGATGTGGTTCACGCCAATCATGTCGGCCAACCGGGCAATCATCCCCGTATACTGCGTCAGCGTCACCTGCCGGCCGCCAATCAGGTGCGGATAGAGGCTACAGCCAAACATACCACCCCGTTCCGCCAGCGCCCGCAGCACCCTGTCCGACTTGTTGCGCGGGATGTTGTGCAGAAATTTGGGGTTGGCGTGGGTGACGGCCACCGGCTGCCGCGAAAATTCGATGGCATCGAGCGTCGTTTGCTCCCCCACGTGGGACAAATCCACCACCATGCCCAGCCGGTTTAGCTCGCGCACCACCTCCTTGCCATAGCGGGTTAGCCCGCCGTCGTGGGGTTCGTAGCAGCCCGCCCCCAGCAGGCTTTGGTTGTTGTAGGTTAGCTGCACCACGCGCACGCCAAGCCGGTAGAAAACTTCCACCAGGCCGAGGTCGTCTTCAAAGGGGGAGCTGTTTTGGAAGCCGAGAATAACGGCCGTTTTTCCCCCCTCCCTTGCCACCACAATTTCCCTGGCCGACGTTGCCTGCACAATCAAATCATCATGCTCCCGAAACCAGCCATACCAGCGGTGAATCTGGCTCAACGTCTCCCGCGCCGACTCCCACACCGCCACCGTCACATGGACACAATCCACCCCGCCCGCCCGCAGCTCCAAAAACAGCTCCCGATCCCAGTTCGATGTTTGTAGGGCATCAATAATCATTTTTTTATGGGACGCGGACAAACGCAGACAAATGTCCGCCTTGGTCTATACCCTCTGTCTATACAGTTTGCCGAGACAATCCCACAACATCCCAAACCGCTTCAGGATGCTTGGCAGCTACTTGCAATAAAACGCGAGCCGCACCATGCGGTGCTCGCCGCCCTTGTTCCCAATTCTGTAATGTTTTGACGCTAATACCCAATAAGGCCGCAAATTCTGTCTGTGATAACTCATAGCCTTCACGAATTCTCTTCACATCTGGCATCTCAACAAAAAACGTACGCGAAGCCTCTTTTTCTCCACGCAGTATGGCTCCTCCTTCACGTACACTTTGCAATAATTCACTAAACAAATCGTCATTCATATATTGATCGCTCATGGATAGAAATCCTCAACCAGTTGCCTCAGCAATCGTAATTGGTCAGGCGATAGATTATCTTGCACATTTTTGGGGTACATTAGGAGCATTAAAAGATGTTCTTGTGAAACAGCCCAATAATAAATCACTCGCGTACCCCCTTGTTTCCCTTGTCCCTGGTATCCCCAACGAACTTTTCGTAGTCCACCACTTTTTGGGATAACAACTCCCAAATCTGGCCGAGTTACAAGCTCAGCCTGCAACAAGCGATATTCTTCATCAGAAAGCAAGCGTTGAACCTGCCTTGTAAACACTGGTGTCTCAACAATAAGCATTCTGGCCTCGTAATTAGATCATGGCACCATAGTACGCCAATGAAGTATAGCGTGTCAAGTTAAACAAGCATTTTGGCGGTCTGTGTCTTAAAATTCTGGCTTTAGCGGAAACGCCCAGTTACCCTCTCGACTAGCATCCAGGTTAACCTCAGCGGCCAAATCCTGCACGGTTGGTGCGCCCTGCATCAGCGTCACCCGCACCCAGTTCACCGACTGCGGACTGTATCGCTCCATGCCATACATCGCCAGTTGGAACCGCTGCAAATAAAGCGGGATAAAGCCCGCATCCATAATATTGCTGCGCGGCTCGGCGTAGGCCAGCCCATCCAGTGCCTGCACCCGCTGGATGATGAGCCGGTGCTGTGGCTGTTGCAGCAAGAAAAATGCGACCGTTTCGTCGGCTGGAGCATGTGCCAAATCGTGCATGAGGCTTTGAATTTGGTGGGGGATGTTTAACGGCCGTTCCACCCCCTCCCCTGCCTCTTCACCCCGCACCCCCAACAGCGGCTCCTCACTGTCGGCCGAAAAATACCAAAAGAAATGTTTCGCTGCCGGATCACGCAAATCCAGCCGCAACGCCCAGCCATAATCCCGCTCCACAAGCGCACGCAGCGTCGCCAGCGACATCTCCGGCTGCAAGGGAGCCAGCGGCGGCATCTCTAAATTTGCCACCAGCCCATCGGCCATTGCCGGATACAGCTCAATCAGCAGCGTGTTGAGCAGCTCCTCACTCTCCACGTCCACCCGTCCCGCTGCCTGGGCGCACACTGTTTGCCACGGCTGATCCAGCGGCTGCTGCGCCACCTGCTGCCGCAGCCAGGCGAGATCACGCTGTAGGGTGGCCTGGTCGGTAAACAGCCCCTTGGTTTCGGTCTGGTCTTCGCCAAAGTAGCGGTGGCAGCGGTCGAGCAGGTGCAGCAGGCGATCCCGGTCAGCGGCGGTGGGGATGGTGGTTTGGGCGTGAGAAACGGCCGTTTCCCGCACCCAGCACCACGCATGAGTCAACTGCGGGTTATTCAGCACAAACGGCACCAGCCCCAACCCCGTCGCATTGCCAATCCCCAAATACCGCCGAATATCCGGGTGCAGCCGCGCCGCCTGCGGATTGCGACACCGCGCCACATGCTCCGCCAAATCCACCGCAAACTCCCGAAACAAATACGCCGCCAGCATTTGCGCCATATACGACCCCGCCAGCGGGTGGTCGGGCGCAATCGCCTCATATGCCGTCAGCCCAAACTTGCCGTTGGCATAATACGCCGTCGAACGAAAAATGTACCCCCCCTGCGCCAGCAAATCCATGTCCGGCTGCTGGCCGTCGGCCAAACAAGCCACCACATGGTCAAAAAAACGGCCGCTGCGGTTCCCCCGCGTCCACGACAACGTTTGATGGTCCGCCCGGCCATACTCCTGCTTCGGCACATTGGCGCGAAAATGCGCCAGCCGCTCCGCCGTCAGCTCCCCTTCACACAACGCCGCCGCCGCATCCCACCGCTCCGCAATCACCCGATCCGTCCGTTCGGCCGGGTCAAGCACGGTGGAAAAAATCACAAAATGAAACGTATGGCTACCCGCATCCACCCGGTAAATCGCTTCCCCACAACCGTCCCTATCCAGCTCCCATTGCACCGCCCCAATGCGCCACCGTTCCCGGCGCAGCCGCGCCACCAACTGCCGCGCAAAACTCAACCGCGTCGGCCACAACGCCCCCATCCGCCGCGATTCCAGCACCACATCCGCTTCTCGCATTTCATCATTCATAAGGTTCCCTTAAAATGGGACACGAACCACACAGAAGAACACAGATATGCCTACAATCCTGTTAATCCTGGCAATCCTGTCAAAATCTATTCCCGCACCCGCTCAATCCGGGCACCAACCGCCCGCAACTTTTCATCAATACGCTCATACCCTCGGTCAATTTGCTGAATATTGTGGATGGTGCTGGTGCCACGGGCGCACAGAGCCGCCAGCACCATCGCCATCCCCGCCCGAATATCGGGGCTGGGGACACCGTGGGGGCTGGCGATTAGCCGCGAGGGGCCTTGAATGATGACGCGGTGGGGGTCACACAGCACCGTCCGCGCTCCCATAAACGAAAGATTGTCCACAAAAAAGAAGCGGCTCTCGTACATCCAGTCGTGCAGCAGCACCGACCCTTGCGCCTGGGTTGCCAACACCACGGCAATGCTCATCAAATCGGGGGGAAAGCCGGGCCAGGGCATTGGCTTAATGGATGGAATGCGCCCACCCAACGCTTCTTCAATGCAAAGCGACTGATTTGCAGGCACAAAAATGTCGTCACCTTCGTCCTGCCACACTACCCCCAGCTTTTGAAAAACAAGCCGAATCATCCCCAGGTTGTGGGGTTCGGCCCGTTTGATCCGCAGTTCGCCGCCGGTCACGGCCGCCGCGCCAATAAAGCTGCCCACCTCCATAAAGTCAGAACCGATGGTGAAGTTGCCGCCGCCCAGCCGCTCCACGCCGCTAATTTGCAGCCGATTGGTGCCAATGCCTTCAATATTTGCCCCTAGCTGGTTGAGAAAGTGGCACAGGTCGCGCACGTGGGGTTCGCTGGCGGCGTTGTCTATGATGGTTTCCCCTTTTGCCAGCACAGCCGCCATGATGATGTTTTCGGTGCCGGTGACGCTGGCTTCGGCCAGCAGGATGTAGCCGGGGCCAACCAGCCCGTCGGCGTTCATGTGGAAAAGACCGCGTTCGTTCATCTCCACGTTGACACCGAGAGCGCGAAAGCCCTGAACGTGAACATCTAACGGCCGGCCGCCAATGACATCACCACCGGGCAGGGGCAGGGTCACTTGCCCCATTCGCGCCAGCATGGGGCCGGCAAAAACAAAGGAGGCGCGAATGCGGCCGGCGAGCGTGGCATCCAGCGCGGTTTTATTGACCTGCTGGGCATGAATGCGCCAGCTTCCACCCCCCAAATCGGTGACATCTACCCCTAGATCGTCCAAAATGAGCAGCGTGTTGTGCACGTCCTGGATGTTGGGGATGTTGTGAAGGGTAATGGGTTGGTCGCTGAGAATGCAGGCGGGAAGCAGCTTGAGGGCGGCGTTTTTGTTGCCGCCAACGGTAATGGTTCCCTGCAAACGATGGCCCCCTTCGATTACGAATTTTTCCATATTGTCCACCCTGGTTCCTAAGTTATTCGTTTGTAACCTGGTGATTTTTCGAGATTGGAGATTGGAGATTGGAGATTGGTGAAGGTTAACAATCTCTAATCGCCAATCTCAGGAATCTTCGTTCCCAGGTTCGGAGGATTGTAACGAGGGGCAAGGGGTGGGACAAACATTCATGTGCCGCGTTAAGGTTTGGTGGTTAAACTAGGGGGTATGGCTACAGTAAACATTGATGGACAAACGATTTTTTATACGGTGCAAAACGGCCGTTTTGACCGACCCACCTTGCTGCTGCTGCATGGGGCGGGTGGGCGACATTCGGATTGGCCGGGCAAGCTGCGGCATTTGGGGGAAACGGCCGTTTATACCCCCGATCTCCCCGGCCACGCCCAGTCAGAAGGAACAGGCTACGACACCATAGACGGCTACGCCGATGCCGTTCTCGCCTTTATCCATGCCCTGGGGCTTCGCAATATCGTGGTGGTGGGTCATTCAATGGGAGGAGCCATTGCCCAAACGCTGGCCCTGCGGCACACGCCGGAGGTCATTGGGCTGGTGCTGGTGGGAACCAGCGCCCGGCTGCGCGTGGGGGATGCCATTTTGCACAACATTTTGCCCAATTTCAGCAAGGCGGTTGGCATCATCAGCAAATACGCCTGGTCGCGCCACGCCCAGCCGATTCAGGTGGGGCTGGCAAAGCGGCTGCTGGCCGAGACGCGCCCGGAGGTGCTGTATGGCGATTTTTCTGCCTGCAACCAGTTTGACGTGCGCGGCCAGCTAAACCAAATCACTGTGCCGACGCTGGTGATCAGCGGCGCGGAAGACCAGATGACCCCGGCCAAACACGGGCAAGCCCTGGCGGCGGAGATACCCAACGCCCGCTATGTGGAAATCCCGAAAACGGGCCATTATTTGATGCTGGAAAAGCCTGACCCGGTTGCCAAAGCGGTGGCCGATTTTGTGGCGCAAACGGCGTGGAAGATGAGTTGAAGTTAAAAATGGGGGGAGGAAAACGGCCGTTTTTCCCACCTATTTGTTCCCTTTCCTCCCGTTTTAATCCCTGTCTCATGCAAATCAGTCATGGTTGCAGCCAAGCAAAGCCCGCATCGCTTACCATTTCAATCCGCGTGGCTGACAAATCCCTGAATAACAAGATTAGGCAGCCAATGTGCATTTCATACGAGGATAATTCCCTATGTTTTCTTCCCATTCTTTGTTGCGACTCGTCGCCCTGTTTACTTTGTCCGCCATCATGCTGATGGTGGGCAGCTCGCTCAATGCCCAGACGGAGCCAACGGCTGATGAGGCGGCCAATTTGGCGCAAATCCCGCCCAAGTGGCAGGTCACAGGTCTGCCGTCGGCCGACTGCGGCGGCCATTTAAACTGTCACCGCAGTTCCCCGGCCATTGCTGACATGAACAACGACGGCGTGGCCGATATTGTGCTGGCAACCAACAACGGCCACATTATGGCGTTCCGCAGCCAGGGCAGCCAGGGGGTCAAGCTGTGGGATCGGGACATTAGCACCAACTTTGGCATGGCGGCCAACAGCCATGAAATCAATGCCTCACCCGCTGTGGCTGATATTGACCGGGACGGCCGACCGGAAGTGGTCATTGGCGTTGGCACCATCAACGGCAACAAATGTACCCAGGGCGGCGTAATTGTGCTGGAACACGACGGCAGCGTGAAGCCGGGCTGGCCGTTCCGCACCCGCGACACGGGGGTGCCGCCGGTTGGCTGCACCGACACCGTTTTTTCCACCCCGGCCTTGGGGGATTTGGACAACAACGGCGATTTGGAAATTGTCTTTGGTTCGTTTGACAAGGGGCTGTATGTGCTGCACCACACCGGCCAAACCGACCCCTGCTTCCCCATGAACAGCGCCCTCAGCCTACGCTTTGATTGGGATGTCCTAAAGGCGCATTTGGCCGACACCATTTGGAGTTCGGCGGCACTGACAGATTTGACGGGAAACGGCCGTTTAGACATCCTCATGGGCAGCGACGAAGGCAACTTCGACAGCCGCTTCCCCAACAACACCAGCAACTGGTCTTGCCCCTACCAATCCCCCTTTACCCAGGGGTACTGCGGCGGCTCGCTCTATGGCGTAACTGGCAATGCCCAGCTTATTCCCGGCTTCCCCAAATATATCCTCGAAACCATACAATCCACCCCCGCCGTCGGTGACGTAAATGGAGACGGCAAACCCGAAATCTTTAGCGGAACCGGCCGTTTTTACAACACCTACAGCCCCGACCACCCCACCAATGGCTTTCGCGTTTTTGGCTGGAACAGCCAGGGGCAAGCGTTGCCCGGCTGGTCTGGCGGCAAAGCGGTTGGTGGCACCGTCCCCGCCTCCCCCGTCATTGGCGACATTGCCGGGGACAGCAAGCCAGAAATTATTGTGGGGGCTTATGATGGCAAGCTCTACGCCTGGCACAGCAACGGGAACGCCGTTGCTGGTTTCCCCATGACCCCACGCACGCAAACGGGTGCCAGTACCAACCCTGATGTGGGGATGAGCTATGCGCTGGCCGATTATGATGGCGATGGCAAAATGGAGATTTTCTTCAACCAGTCGTGGACGGTGACGATTGTGGATGGCAACGGGCAGCAGCTTACGTCGTCGAATTTCCCCAGCGACGGCAAGCCCCTTTATTTTGCCGAGGGGCTGCTGCTCAATAACCCGGCCGTTGGCGATGTAGATGGGGATGGGCAGTTGGAGCTAGTCGTTCACAACAGCGGTCTTTATGTATGGGATTTGCCCAATGGTGCCCGTAATGCCACCTGGCCGATGTTTAAACACGACCCGGCGCGGACAAGCAACTACAATTTGCCGGTGCAGCAGCAGCTTGTGGATTGGCAAAGCTTTTTGGCGGCTCCCAGCGCGGGCAATCAGGCGTATTTGCCCATTGTGCGTAAAGCAGGTGACACAACGCAGTTTGTCTCGCTTTGTCGTGGATAGGCTAAATTGTTGTCTGCTGAAGAAGAAATTTAGACAGGATTTACAGGATGAACAGGATTTTGCATCTAATCCTGTTCATCCTGTCACAAGCTCTTTTATGCAACGGCCGTTATTTTCCCCACCACCCACTGCACCGACGTGACCAACACCGTGACCAGCACGTGATACAACACCAACAAAACAAACCGAATTCGGTCAACCTGCTCGCGTATTTTTGCCATACTACTGCTCCTGAATAGCCACGAAACCGATAATCGTTTGAACGATAACACGGCTACAGCAGCCAGACGTTGGCGCAGTTTACAAATCAGACGTTAAATTTCCTCCTCGGCGGCAAGCAACTGCCGCAGTTGGGGTTCCAGCAGCCGCATGGCTCGGCCACGGTGGCTGACCAAATGTTTGTCGCGCCCCATTTCGGCCATGGTTTTGCCCTGTTCGGGCATGTAAAAAACGGGGTCATAGCCAAAGCCACCGTCGCCGCTGGGAGCGAAGGCAATACGCCCTTCGCACGCGCCTTCGGCTTCGGCCAGCAAACGGCCGTTTGCATCCACCAGCACAATGACACAGCGAAAACGTGCCGTCCGCTCCGCCTCTGGCACGTCGGCCAGCGTTTGCAGCAGCAGTTGGTAACGCTCAACGGCCGTTAAGCCCGGCCCCCCATACCGCGCCGAATACACCCCCGGCTCCCCATTCAGCGCATCCACTTCCAGCCCCGAATCATCAGCCAGCGTCAGCAGCCCCGTCATTTGAGCATAGGCCGTGGCTTTCAGAAGGGCATTACCGCGAAAGGTAACGGCCGTTTCGGCCACATCATCTGTCACCCCCGCCTCATCCAAACCCAGCCACCCCAGCTCCAAATCCGCCAACATCTCGGCAAACTCCCGCACCTTGCCCCGGTTATGGGTTGCCACCAATAACTCTTTCCTCATAAATTCACGCTTTTCCTTTTGCTATGCTATACTATCCGACGCACATTTTAATCACGTAAGGAACATTTTGCCATGAGCGAACAAGCCAACAGCCACAGATGGCCGTCACGGTTACGCTTCAACTACGGGTTTCTCCTCGAAGCCACCCTCGGCACCTTTCGAGTCACCGAACTCGATTATCCCGATGTTCACGCTGACGACATTATTCTACGACCTTTACAAGGCAAAATCACCGCCACGCGCACCTCTGAGGGGATTTATATTTCAGGGCGGCTAAAAAGCAAGCTCCCGGCCGAATGTATGCGCTGTTTGAAACCAACCGAACAGCCCATCACGATCAAACTCGACGACCTGTTTTATTATCCACCCCATTTGACCCCCGAAGGAGAGTTTGTCGTCGGTGAAAACGGCTTTATTGATCTGGCTCCTCTTATCCGCGAACTCAGCCTGCTCGCCATGCCCATCCAGCCCTTGTGCAAACCCGATTGCCAGGGGCTGTGTCAGGAATGCGGTCAGAATCTGAACGAAGGGGATTGTGGCTGCCAGGATGATGACATTGACCCACGTTTCGCCAAACTGCGCGAACTTTTGTAAATTCTCAACTTTTTCCAACCATGTTTTACGATAGAGCAAAAATCTATCTCCGCAGCGGCGATGGCGGGGATGGGATGATCAGTTTTCGCCGCGAAAAATTTGTTCCCTATGGTGGCCCGGACGGTGGCGACGGGGGTACTGGTGGCAACATCGTGTTTGTGGTTAACGAACACCTAAACAGCCTGATTGGCTATCATCGCAACAACCATTACCGTGCTGGCAATGGTGTACACGGCAACCGCAAAAACTGCACGGGTGCCAACGGTGATACGATTCGGCTGGAAGTACCGGCCGGCACCACCATTCGCAACGCCGACACCAGCGACCTGCTGGCCGACCTGATCGAGCCGGGGCAAGAGTTTGTGTTGCTGCACGGCGGGCGCGGCGGGCGCGGCAACATCCATTTTGCCAACAGCCGCAGCCAAACACCGCGCATTGCCGAACGGGGTGAACCGGGGCAGGAGCTGTGGATAACGCTGGAGCTAAAAATTATTGCCGATGTGGGGATTGTGGGGGTGCCAAATGCGGGCAAATCTACGCTATTAGCGGCCGTTAGTGCTGCCCAGCCCAAGATTGCCGACTATCCGTTTACCACGTTGCAACCTAACCTGGGGGTTGTGCGGATTGGCGATGGGTATGAAACGATGGTGCTGGCCGACATTCCGGGGCTGATTGAAGGAGCGGCCGATGGCGTGGGACTGGGGCATGATTTTCTGCGCCACATTGAGCGCACACGGGTATTGATTCATCTGCTGGACGGAGCGGCGTTTGAGCCGCTGGAAGAGTGGAAGATGATCAACCAGGAGTTGGCGCAATATAAGGCGACTTTGGAGAAGAAACCGCAGCTTGTGGTGCTGAACAAGATGGATCTGCCGGATGCCATTGCCTGGGAGCCGATTTTGGCCGAGGAAATCAAAGCGGCGGGCTATCCGTTTTGCGCCATTTCGGCGGTGACGGGGCAAGGGGTGCGCGAGATGCTGTTTCGGGTGAAGAAGATGCTGGATGATGCGCCGCCGGTGGAACTGGAACGGCCGTTAGAGATGCCAGTGATTCGCCCAACGGCCGTTTCTGACCCCGGTGCCTTCACCATCACCCGCGAAGGCAACAACGACTGGCGCGTCAGCGGCATAGACATCGAGCGCATTGCCGCCATGACCTACTTTGAATTCGACGACTCCCTGCTCCGCTTCCAGCGCATCCTCGCCAGCATGGGCGTCACCGACGCCCTCACCAAAGCTGGCGTTGAAGTAGGCGACATCGTCCATATCGGCGACGAAGAGCTGGAATGGGCGGATTAACAGTAATCGGTAATCGGTAATCAGTAAACAGTGATCGGTACTGATGACTGATTACCGATTACTGTTTACTCCTCTTCTTCCACAGGTGCCGCGAAGCGGCGCATGTCGTTGATGGGCAGCTTGACCTGCTTGCGGCAGCGGATACAGTCCACAGCGTGGTACTTGTGCTTTTTCTTCTCGGCCTTGGTAATGGCCTGTGCCAGATACTCTTTTGAAATTGTAAAAGTAGCCCCACAGCTTGGGCAACGAACGTCCATGAGCTTCTCCTTTTAAATAGGACGCAGATTTGCCTGTACGCAAAGCGGTTGTGCAACAACAGTTTCCTGATAAAGAACAAGGAATCAGGCAAATCTGTGAAATCTGCGAAATCTTTGATTTTTCATCCGCGATGAGGTGCCGCCGCGCATGAAACTTCGTAAAAAAGTCCGAATGCTACCGATTATGCAGCATTTTGGCTACTCTCACAATAACCCCACGGTAAACACCGGCATACTGTTCCAACGGTCACAAACTGGCACTGTATTTATCGGTTGCAAGTAGCAAGTTACAAGTAGCAAGTCTCATTTGCTGACGGGACTTGCCACTTGTTACCTGCAAGCAAGAAAATGTCAGTCTATGCCCAAATACGGTATAATCCCGCCCAATAATGCAGGTGTTTTATTAATTTACCTTCTGACAGCGTTATCCTGTCAGAATTCAGCAAGATGATCGAACGGGTTTCAATTCATGGGGGACACAGTGGGCAGTTTTGTAACCATGCGGTGGACAGTCTGGAGGCGATTGTGCAGGCGTATGTGGCGGCCGGCTTTAGCTGGGTGGGGATTACGGAGCATATTCCGCCAGCGAGCGACGGGTTTGTTTATCCTGATGAGCAGGCGGTGGGATTAACGGCCGTTTCCCTCTACCACCGTTTCAGCGACTACATGCAAGTTGGCCGCGCCTTGCAGCAAAAATACGCCGACCAGCTTACCCTCTACATCGGCTGCGAAACCGAGTTTTATACCGGCTACACCGACCACGTGCGGCGGCTGGTGGCCGAATTTCAGCCCGATTATCTCGTCGGCTCGGTACACCACATCGAAGATTTGTCGTTTGACATGGATGATGGGGATTATTGGCGTGTCGTAACGGCCGTTGGTGGCCTCAACGCCTTCTACCAAAAATATTTTGACCAGCAGTACGAGATGATCCAGACCCTGCGCCCCCAGGTCATCGGCCACTTCGACTACCCCCGCATCTACGACCCCGACTACCCCACCCAACTGCGCCAGCCCGACACGTGGAGCAAAATTATGCGGAATTTGCACGCCGTCAAAGAAAGCGGTGCCATTCTCGACTACAACATCAAAGGGTGGCGCAAAGGCCACCCGGAGCCATACATTTCAACCCCCATCTTGCAAGAAGCCCTCGCCCTCGGCATCCCCGTCGTCCCCGGCGACGATTCGCACGGGGTGGCCGACGTAGGTGAGGATTTAGACAAGGGGATTGCGTGGCTGCAAGCGGCCGGCGCGCCCACCAACTGGCAGCGCCCACAGTAAACGCAGGCGGAAAATTGTGAAACAAAATCATCAGGTCTATCGGGCAAATCTGCGTCCTATTCGCAGGTAAAGGAGTGAATATGAAAAACGTGCGTGGTATGTTGACCCTGGCCGAATTGGCCCAACTGGTGGCGCAAGATGAGATTGAAACGGTGGTGGTGGGGTTTACCGATCATTTCGGCCGTTTGATGGGTAAGCGATTTGATGCGGAGTTTTTTGTGGAAAATGCCGCCAGCCACGGCACCCACGGCTGTGACTATCTGCTGACGGTGGACATGGAAATGGAGCCGGTACCGGGCTACAGCTTTGCCAACTGGGAGCGCGGCTATGGCGATTTTCATCTGGTTCCCGATTTAACCACGCTGCGGCGGGCAAGCTGGCTAAACAAAACAGCCCTCGTGCTGTGCGATTTGGAGAATGAACGCGCCCACGCCCCGGTGGACGTTGCGCCGCGCTCCGTTTTGCGGCGGCAGTTGGCAAAGGCCGATGCCACCGGGTATCAGGTAATGGCGGCTTCGGAGCTTGAGTATTACATTTTCGAGGATTCATACCGGACAGCGGATGAGAAAAAGTATCATAATTTGAAAACGGCCGGCTGGTATCTCGAAGATTATCATATCCTACAGGGAACCCGCGAGGAAAAGTTTACGGCGGCAGCGCGGTATCATCTCAAACATTCCGGGGTGCCAGTGGAAACCTCGAAAGGGGAGTTTGGGCTGGGGCAGCATGAAATCAACGTACGCTATGCCGATGCCCTGGCGATGGCCGACCGGCATGTGGTGTATAAGCAATGTTTAAAAGAGGTGGCAGAGTCACTGGGTGTCAGTGTCACCTTCATGGCAAAAATTCAGCGGGAGCAGGCTGGCTCTAGCTGCCACATTCATTTGAGCTTGTGGCAAGACGACAAAAACGTTTTTGCTGGCGATAAGAAAATTGGCCCGGTGATGGGTTCGGATGTTTTTCGCTGGTTTTTGGGTGGCTGGATTCGCCACGCGCCTGAGTTTATGGTGTTTTATGCCCCAACGGTGAATTCTTACAAGCGGTATCAGGATGGGTCTTGGGCACCGACGCGGCTGGCGTGGAGCTATGATAACCGAACGGCCGGTTTTCGGGTGGTTGGCAGCGGTCAAAGCCTCCGCATCGAATGCCGCATTCCGGGAGCCGACTGTAACCCATATCTAGCCTTTGCCGCTGCCCTGGCTTCGGGGCTGGATGGCGTGGCAAACCAGATTGAGCCGCCGGACATTTTTGAGGGGGATATTTACTCGGCCGCTCATTTGCCCCGCGTTCCCTACACCCTGCGCGAAGCAACCGACCTGTTTGCCAACAGCGACTTTGTGCGTGGGGCATTGGGGGAAGCGGTCGTGGAACACTATACCCATTTCTTCCGCACCGAGCAGAAGGCGTTTGATGAGTATGTGACCGATTGGGAAAAGCGGCGCTACTTCGAGCGGATTTAAGAGTTTTTGGACAGGATTCACAGGATTCACAGGATTCCCCCTTTAACCCTGTGAATCCTGTCCCGGTTTTATTGCAGGGCAGCCACAATACCGCCATCTACCATCATGACGGAGCCGGTGATGTAGCTGGCTTTTTCCGAGGCCAGAAAAACGACCATGTTGGCAAATTCGTCCGGCCGGCCGAGCCGCCCCAGCGGAATGCGGTTGATGGTGGCCTGGCGGATTTCATCCACCGTTTTGCCGCTTTTGCTGGCATTGGCCTGGTTCAGTTCGTCAATACGCTCGGTGGCGATGGTGCCGGGCGCGACAATGTTGACCAAGATGCCGTGGGGAGCCAGCTCGCCGGCCATTGTTTTGGCGGTGCCCAGCACGCCGGTTCGCATGGCGTTGGACAGCACCAAATTGGGGATGGGCTGCTTGATGGAGGAGGAGGTGAGGGCGATGATGCGCCCGTAGCCGCCTGCCTTCATGTGGGGAATGGCGGCGTGGCTGAGCCAGACAAAGCTCATCAGGTTCTGGTCGAATGCTTTGTACCACGATGGCTCGGCGGTGGCTTCAAACCCCCCGGCCGGTGGGCCACCGGCGTTGTGTACCACAATGTCCACGCCGCCGTATTGCTCGACGCAGGTGGCAACGACGTTTTCGACATCGGCTTTTTGGCTGACATCGGCAGAAACGGCCGTTACCCGCACCCCCGTCGCCGCCCGAATCTTCTCTGCCGCCGCCGCCGCTCGCTCCTGCGACCGGCTGCAAATCACCAAATCACACCCCTCCTGCGCCAGCCCCATCGCACACGCATACCCCAGCCCCCGGCTGGCCGCCAACACAACCGCTCGTTTTCCCTTCAATCCTAAATCCATATCTCACCTCAAGAATTATTGAAACTTAGCACACTCGGAAACAGCTAAAGTTTCCTAAACACATCACTATCCAAAATATCTTATTGTTGTGTTAGCACGTCTATACAGCTTTTTGTGCAACAAAGCCCAAATTATTGAAAAAGTATGGTTTCATTCTAACACAGCCCAAAACTCAAAGCCTCGAACCACTTTCTGACCCTCAATTGGCAATATACCTTCAGCGGCAATTCTGTAATCGATGACTAAATCAGGAGTAAATTCTCGAGGCCTCATCACATTCACTGGAACTCTAATAAGTACTATATCGTGAACTACACCGGGATGTATCACGACGTTTGCTGAAGCCCCATACTTCGTTTCTTTTGAATCACTTGCACTGGCTATCTTTTCTAAACCAAAACCCCCATTACCATCAATTCCATAACGATTAATCTCATATGGAGAGTGGATATTTACAGCTAGGAAAGGAGATTTTGCAGTTCCCCGACCTTTATTCTCAATGCCGACAATGACATTGACCAAGCGATTTTGACCTTGCTGACTATAAAACACAGTGCGTATACTCAACGAGAGACTTGGTTTAGGCCGTCGACCAAACATATCTTCCAATTGGGTATGTGTGGGTATTATGAAAGAACTTCCACTACGGACATAGTAGTGATTTTTGACCTGTCCGTGGTTTAGAACTACTCTGTGCGGGGGTAGGAAACTCTCTGGAATAAAGATAATGCCAAAGCCTCTTTGATCCTCAGCTGCGATCCAATTACCATCAATGCCTTGAACAATGGGATCGGTCAGGTGAGGTGCTAGCTCTAGCATAGACTGTACAAACTCTTCAATCTGAGTAACTGGCTTGGGCGACATTGTCTTATCTTTTATTCCCCAAACAAGAATTCCACCGCTAGAGTTTGCAAAACCAGAAACTGCCTTTGCAAGATTTTTCTTATCGTCATCCTCTAACTGACCATTCCTACGGTCATGCTTTTCCTTAAAATCAACATGAAGACGTTCTACGGCCCCTAAAACTTCAGAACAATATCTCAACAAACGTTCCTGAGATGATCCTTTGTATCCTTCCGCTTGGTTAAGGGTCATTATTTGTTCATAAATCCTTTCAGCTGAATTCACCTACCGTCTCCATTCTGAACACTATTTTTAACCTGTATCACAGGGAATCTTATACTTATATCGCGAATTGACAGTACAAGCCAATCTTCTATTAACAAATTTGCTGCCTATTTGTTTGAGCGGGCGGCTAAAATGTCTTTACTTATTCCACCCCCTTCCAACCGCCGTAACTCTGATAAATTGAGTCGCCCAATAGCTACCCAAGCCTCCCAACGGCCGTTTTTACCCGTTCCAAGACTATCATCAATAACTGCCGCGAACAACCAATGTTGAGCCGCACAAACCCCGCCCCTTCGTCACCATACGTGCTGCCCATTTCCACATACACCCTGGCCTCATCCACAAATAGCTGCCGCAGCGCCTCGGCCGTCAGCCCCAGTTGGCGACAATCCAGCCACACCAGGTACATCGCTTCTGGCTGCACAACCCGTATCTGCGGCAAATGGGTGCTGATAAACGCCTGCACATACGCCAGATTGTCCGCAAGGTAGGTCATCAACTGGCCGAGCCAATCAGCCCCTTCGCGGTAGGCGGTTTGCAGGGCAAGCGTACTAAAGACATCAACGCTAAACAACAGGTCAAGATTTTGCAGCCCCTGCACCAACTGCGCCCGCAAGGCCGGATTAGGCACAATGGCATACGCAGCCTTTAACCCAGGAATGTTAAACGCCTTGCTCGGTCCATTGCAAACGATGATGCGCTCGTGCAGGGCGGGGTCAATGGCGCCAATGGAGTTGAAGGTTGCCCACGGATAGGTTAAATCGCTGTGGAGTTCATCGCTGACAATGAGCAAATCGTGCTTCTGGCAAATATCACCCACCTGCTGTAGCTCGGCGGGTGTCCATACCCGCCCGACGGGGTTGTGGGGGTTGCAAAGGATGAGCATTTTGCAGCGGGGGTCGGCGGCTTTGGCTTCGAGGTCGGCGAAGTTGATGGAATAACGGCCGTTTTCATAAACCAGCCTGTTTCGCAGGGCTAAACGGCCGTTGTTCTCCACCGCCCGCGCCAGCGGGTTAAACAGCGGTGGCTGCACAATCACCCCATCCCCCGGCTCCGTAAACAGTTGCACCGCCAGATTGACCATCGGCAGCGTGCCAACCGTCGCCAAAATCCACGCCGGTGCCACCTGCCACCCATGCCGCTGCCCCACCCAATCCCGAATCGCCGCAAACTGTGCCGGCCCCGCCCGCGTATACCCCAGCACCCCCTGCAACCGCTGCGTCAGCGCCTGCACAATCGGCTCCGCCGGCCGAAAATCCATATCCGCCACCCACATCGGGATTAACGAATCCGCTACCAGCACATCCTCACCACCTGCACGTGGCAGCAGCAACCCATCCTGCGACACATAATCCCATTTAATTGAATCGGTGCCACGCCGCGCCTGAATCGTGTCAAAATCATACTTTGTCATGGGGCATATCCTATGGGGCTGAGATTGGAGATTAGAGTTCCACAATCTCCAATCTCCAAAAGTTACGCAAGAAGTTCAACTTCTCAGAAGAAGTTGAACTTCTAAAATGGGCAAGTTATTTAATTTCCATTCCTTAAAGTTCCACAATCTCTACTCCCTAATCTCCATTGCCATTTACAAACATCGGCACCGACTCCCTGGCATCCCCCGGCGGAATGCGGTCAATGCCTACCATTTTGTCAATCACCATGTTTTGGTAACGGTGCAGCGGTTCTTCAAAATGATAGCACATGCGGCCACCCACGTAAGGACGCATGGTTAACCCAGCCTGAACCCGCTCCACAATGTCAATGTCCTGCACATTAACCAAATCCCAGAAGTGGAGCAAGTCATCAATGGCTGCTTCTCGCCCTTCGTTGCCTTCCGATTCGGGATGAACCAGCAGGCGACACCGCTCAAGGGTGCGGTTGGGGCCGGCCGGATTTGCCATCATAATAAAACAATGGTTGGGCATGATGTTGATGGCAATGTTGGGGAACAGCCAGATAAAGCGGGCGGCAATGCGGTTGGCTTCGCTGAGCGTGCTGAGCGGGGGCAGACCGAGCCAGCCGCCGCTGTCGCTGTTTTGCGAAATGGGGGTGGTGGTCATGCCAGTATACATACCCGGCCCCTGCCAGCGGTAATGGTCTTCCATGCGCGACACCTTAATCAGTTCGGGATGCACCCAGGGGAGGTGGTAATATTCCATGAAATTTTCGCCCACCAGCTTGTAGTTACACTGCATATCGTAGGTTTTTTCCCGCGCCACCACCCACTCTTCCAGCCTGTAACCGGCAAACCGCTGCGGCAGATCCCCTAGCTGCTGGGCAAGGGGGGCGGCATCGGGGTTGAGGTTGACGAAGATAAGAAAGCCCCAGCTTTCAACGCGAACGTCAAACAGGCCATAGTCGGCGCGGTCAAAGGCATCCACACCCCCCATGTCAAAAATGCCGCGCTGATCTTCGGGAATGTCGGAGCCTTCAAAGAGGGGGGTGCCGATGCAGTTGCCATCCAGATCGAACGCCCAACTGTGGTAGGGGCAGCGGATGCGGGCGGAACGGACATGGGTGCAGTCGTGGTCGAGCATTTTGGCGCCGCGATGGCGGCAAACGTTGTAGAAGGCGCGAAGGTTGCCTTCTTTGTTGCGGGTGACGATGATGGATTGCCCGGCCACATCAGCAACAATGACATCGCCCAGCTTTTGCAGGTCGGAGAGACAACCAACGGCCACCCAACTGTTGGCAAAGATGCGCTCTTGTTCGATGGTGTAAAACTCAGGCGAGGTAAAGGCGTCGGGGTGGATGGTCATGGCGGCACTGACGTGGGGGCGAGTGTAGCGGTAGGTTTCTTCGCTGGTGTAATCAACGGCCGTTAATCGCTTCGGGTACAATTGATGATAATTCCTGGTCAAGGTTTCTTCCTCCGTATTGGTAAGCGGGTATTGGGTATTAACCGAGATATTACTTTAGTGAGTTTAGAAAGTAGTGCAAAGGGATGTTTAATACCACGATTTTTTGCGGGGCATGGATGGTAAGACCTGTTGAGCCAATGAGCGGCCTGTGGAAAAAAGAAAATGGATACGCAGATAACGCGGATTGGAACGGATTTCCACGGTTTTTTTTATTCTGACCCGCGAAAATCCGCCTCGATCCGCGTCATCCGTGCATCTATTCAGGCATCTCCGACACGCCCCTGGCATGGCTGTGCGCTTTTATTTCAGCCAGCATTTCCTGGGTATGGTGAATGCGGTGGAGCCAGGGGGCCATGAAGGGAGCCAGTGCAGCGTGTTGCTGGTAGGCAGTGACCCAATCGGTCAGGGTTTGGTGCAGGGTGCCAAGCAGGTTGGGCAGGGTATCGTACTGAACGGCCGTTACCAGCACATTCTCCAACATCTCCTCACGGCTGCCAAAGCCACGCGGCAAATCATGCTGCCGCGCCATCTGGCTAATCTGGTCGCGGCTCAGGTAAATACCGCTATAGGGCGGCACCGTCAGATAGCGGGCAATGCGGCGCAGCCCCGTTTTTTCCTGTGCCAGCACGTCGGGCGGCTGTGGCAATGGGTCAGCCTGCGCCAGCGGTAGCTGATTGGCGCAAAGCTGTTCATACTGTTCCAGCACCAGTTGCAGCGCCAGGTCGGCCAAGGCGACGTAAAAAGTGGCGGGGGCGATGGCAGAAACGGCCGTTACCAGCGGCAGCAGCCAATGCAGCAAATGACTCTGCAAAAAGTCGCGCTGGTGCTGCTGCACCCGCAACGCCTGCTGCGGCAGCCCGTCGCGCCAAGCGTCGGCTTCGGCAGCGGACAAGAAAGCGAGAAATTGCAGTTCGTGGCCGATGTGGTCAGGGCTGGTGGCGCGGCTGTCCACAGCAAAGCCGCTGCGCTGATATTGCCCTACCACCTGCTCGGTCACATTCCCTCCCAGCAGCCCGTCGCTGGCAAGAAAGATGCTGGCGTAGGGGAAGAGGTTGAAGCCAAAAAGGTGCTGGTGGGCAGCGGCGGCTTCGTCAAAGGTGGCTTCGTCAAAGGGGGTGGTGGGAAGAACGGCCGTTAATTCCCCCACCTGCTGCACAAACGGCAGCAACGCGGGGGTAAGGCCGTCCACAAACAGTCGGCCAATCAGGGTATAGGCATGGTGGCGTGCCTGGGCTTTTTCGTGCGGGGTCAAGGTCATCATGGTGGGCAAGTATAGCAAAGTGGTGGAGGTGGGAAAAACGGCCGTTTTCCCCATCTTGCTCAATGTGAAATTTCAGGCTGTGGCGCGTACAATCCCACCTCATGAAAACACGTAGTCCGGGCAAGGATGCCCGATTGACAAGGAGAGGAATGAACAATCTGCCGTTTTTAATCATGATCGCCACGGCCGGCGGCATTGCCGTCACGCTGCAAGCCCAGTTTATGGGGCTGATGGACAACCATATTGGCACACTGGAAAGCGTTTTTATCACCTACGGCGGCGGCGGGCTGCTGATTGGTCTAATCATGCTGCTGCTGCGCGGCGGCAATCTGGCGGCGTGGCAAAACGTGCCGCGCTATACACTGTTGGCAGGTGCTATGGGGCTAATTATTGTGGGTACCCTGGGCTACACCGTCCCGCGCCTGGGGCTGGTCTCCTCCATGACGCTCATTGTAGCGGTGCAGTTTGTCTCTGCCGCCGTGCTAGATCATTTTGGGCTGTTGGGTGCCACGCTGCGCCCGCTGGACTGGGCGCGGTTTCTGGGGATGACCGTTGTGTTGCTGGGTGTTTGGCTGATTGTGCGACAGTAAGGAACGCGGATTAAATAATTACGAAAGAAGTTGAACTTATCAGGAGAAGTTCAACTTCTTCTTAGAAGTTGAACTTCTAAATCCCAATCAGCCCCCATGATAACCAACATTCTTGCCAACGCCCCCATTATTCACCATCTCTGTGCCGTCCAGCAGCACCATTTGCAACAGCGCATGGTCGGCCACTGGCTGCTGTGCCTCATTCAAAACCGATAGCCGCTGTAAATCAGGCCAGCTATAAAAGCCAACGCTAACATCGGCAAAACGGGGCAGTTGGTCTTCGTCAAGGGGAATGGTGATAACATCACGCACCACTTCCCCGGCTTGCCACCCATTGGTTGGCAGCGTCCCGCCACACGGCTTACTGTCGCTTTGCGCCAGCAATGACCCGGCCGGGGTGAGAATGTGAACAAAGGCGGTGTAATCGCCAGCTACATCGGTTAAGGCCTGGTAATAAAGGGTGATGGTCAGCAAACGGCCGTTTTCCTCCGTCACCGCCAAATCATACCCCAACAACCCAATCTGGTTGTCCCAATTCACCTCGGTTAGATGCTGCGGCCGTAGCTGCGGTGGCGTACCGGGTGGCACGCTGTAGGCATAATACAAAAGACGGCCATTTTGCGGGTCAACTACCTCATCCAGCAGCCGCCCCTGCGGGTAAATGGCTTCCAGCCAGGTCCGCGACTGGTCGCCGGTGTCGGGAGCCACAACGTATGTGGTAGCCGCATCGGCCGTACCCGGCAGCGGCACACAGTGCCGCCCATCATACCCCACTACATCCGGCCGCAGCCCGGCGTTAAGCTGAATCGTCGGGTGCGCCGGATCCATCCCCGACAGATACACATGACCCGCCCCGATTTGCCCCAAATATTGCCCCACCGCCGCCCGCTGCACGTTAAAATGCGCCGCCAGACCAGGGTCTTGCCCCCACACCACAAAATAATCGTAAAAGGTAAAGCCACCGCTAATGAGCAGCATCGCCCCCACCAGCCCTGCCCACGCCGGCCGCAGCCAGTTTTGCCGGGGCATGGCTTGCTGTAGCCAACTTAAAGGCCACAGCAGCCCCACGGCAATCAACATCATGACGGCCGGCAGGGTGCCGATGGCGCGTTTGGCCTCGGCGGCACTGTCGGCAATCATAGCGGGCAGCAACATGACCCCCAGCCACAACAGCAGCAGCAGCCATTTTGGCCGCCGCCAACGCCACAAGCTAATCGCCAGCCCCAGATAAAACGGGATGGAGATGAGCCAATCCAGCGCCGGCCGACCCACAATCGTATACATCGGGTCATCATCGCCCACCACACTAAACATCAGCAACGCCCGCTGCGCCTGCGCCCATGTGGCCTGTAGCCGTTCGCCCCAGCCGCTGCCGTTGGCAAACACGGCCACCTGCCACACGCGCTCGTTGAGGGCACCGGGGTTGTTGAGGCTGTAGAGGGTGAGGGGGAGGGTGATAATAACGGCCGTTAATCCCACCACCAGCAGCGGCTGCAGCACCGCCCACGACCAGCGCCGCCGGGGCAGCCAGTAAATGGCAAAACCCAGCACCAGCAGCACCGGCAGCAGCCGCGCCACCTGGTAGGTATAAAAACCAACGCCCAGGAACAAGCCGCACCAAATGTAGGCCCAGCGGCTGCCCGTGCGCTGCCCGCGCCAGAAAAAGCCCACCACCAAGGCGGCCACCAGCGGCACCAGCACCGCCCGCACCCCTGCGCGGCTCCAGTTTAGATGCCAGTAGGAAACGGCCAGTGCCGCCATTGCCACCACGCCACCCCATCGCGCCAGCGGCTCTGGTTCATCGTGGAAAAATTCGCGGGCGGCGAACCAGGTGGCGGGTAAGGTGAGGATGCCGATGAAAACGGCCGTTATGTGAATGCCAAACGCCCCCGGCCCCGTCACCAGATAAACCAGCGCCACCAGGTAGCTAAACAGCGCCTCGCGCCCAAAATTGGTTGTCAGATAAATGGGTCGCGCCCCGCCCAGAATCTCCAGCGCATCTACTCCGTAGTAGGCCGGGTCATAACCGTCGCCCGGCGGCAGTTGCGGCAGTTGGTATACACGCAAAAACACCCCTATGCCAAGAATCAGCAATAGCAAGACACCCGTTTGCCACCAAAACGAAACCCTCTTCCACATAATATATACTTTACGCGAAAAAGATGAAGAAGTTGTGCAGATCGTTTGCAGAATAAATCAGTCTGCTGTTTTTTGCATTTGAACCATGCCGACTTTTGCGGGTGGGAAAACGGCCGTTTTTTACAAAATCCGCTTGGCGACAATTTCCTTCATAATCTCGGTGGTGCCGCCGCCGATGGAGAGGATGCGGCTGTCGCGGTAGAGCCGTTCCACCAGGTATTCGCGCATATAGCCGTAGCCGCCAAAAATTTGCACCGCCTCATACGTCACCATGTCGCACATTTTGGTGGCAAACAGTTTCGCCATCGAAACTTCCTTCACCTGGTCTACCCCATCATTCATTTTAGCCGCCACACGATAGGTAAATTCGCGGCTCACTTCCAGCTCGGTTGCCATGTCCACCAGCTTGTGGCGCATGATCTGGAAGCCAGCAATGGGCCGGCCGAACGCTTCACGCTGCTGCACATAATCCAAACAGGCGGTTAAGGCCAATTCGGCGGTCATGTTGGCAACAATGGACATTTGCAACCGTTCCTTCTGGAAGTTTGCCATGATGGCGTAGAACCCCATGTTTTCCGGCCCGATGAGGTTGCCGGCCGGAACCCGACACTCATCAAAAAAGAGCTGCGCCGTATCCGATGCCCACCACCCCATCTTTTTTAGCGGCTGCGACCGGCTAAAACCGGGGGTGTCGGCCTCGATGACGAGCAAACTGATGCCGTGGGCACCAGGGCCGCCGGTGCGAACGGCCGTTGTCACCAAATCCGCCCGGCAGCCGCTGGTAATAAACGTCTTGCTGCCGTTGACAATGTAGTGGCCGTTGTGGAGAACGGCCGTTGTTGCCAAACCCGCCACATCCGACCCACCCCCCGGCTCCGTCACCGCCAACGCCGCGATCTTCTCCCCCGCCAGCACCGGCCGCATAAACCGCTCCTGCTGCTCCGGCGTGCCAAGCGCCAAAATGGGGGGCAGGGCAATATGCAGCGACCCCAGCCCCGCGCTCAAACCCCCCGACCCCGGCCGCATCAGCTCCTCCCACACCGCAACCTGCATAAACAAATCCCCCGGCGTGCCGCCCAGTTCCTCAGGATACCCCATCCCCAAAATGCCCACCCTGGCCGCTTTCTGATATAGTTCACGTGGGAAACTGCCCGCCTCCTCCCACGCATCCACAAAGGGCATCATCTCCCTTTCCACAAAACGGCGGGTAATTTGGCGAATCTGGTCATGTTCGGCCTGAAAATATTGTTGATAACTCATGGTAGCCCTCGTTTATGAAGCGTATTTCGTATAACGTTAAAGCTTTTAGCCGCAAGCGGCAACAAAATTGGGGCTTTATGATACCGGTCCGTTCAAAAGCGTAGGGCAAGTTCGCAAACTTGCCCCACATTTCAGAAGAGGTTGTATGTCTGACTTTCCCGAAATGAGCATTATTGAGCTGCAAAACAACATGGCGGCAGGCGAACTAACCGCTGTGCAGCTTGTGCAGGCGTATCTGGATCGGATTGAGGCGGTTGACCGCAGTGGGCCAACCATCAATTCGGTCATTGAACTAAACCCGGAGGCGCTGGACATTGCCGCCGCGCTGGATGCTGAACGGGCTGCTAGTGGGCCACGCGGTTCGCTCCACGGCATCCCGGTGCTGCTGAAGGACAACATTGACACCGCCGACCAAATGCAAACGACGGCCGGCTCGTTGGCGCTGCTGGGTTCCCGCCCGGCGCAAGATGCCACCGTGGCGGCGCGGCTGCGACAGGCGGGAGCGGTTATTTTGGGCAAAACCAACCTCAGCGAATGGGCTAACTTTCGCTCTACCCGTTCAGTTAGCGGCTGGAGCGGGCGCGGGGGGCAAACATTAAACCCGTACCGGCTGCCCTACAACCCGTGCGGCTCCAGCTCTGGCTCCGGGGCGGCGATTGCGGCCAATTTGGCAACGGTAGCACTTGGCACTGAAACCGACGGCTCGATTGTTTGCCCGTCGTCAGTGTGTGGGCTGGTGGGGATCAAGCCAACGGTGGGGCTGACCAGCCGCGCCGGGGTGGTTCCCATTTCGCACACGCAGGACACGGTGGGGCCGATGACGCGGACGGTGGCGGATGCGGCGATGGTGCTGGGGGCTTTGACGGGGGTGGATTGGCGTGATCAGGCGACGTTGGGGTCAAACGGCCGTTTCCACACCGACTACACCCGCTTCCTCGACCCCGACGGCCTGCGCCGTGCCAGAATTGGCGTGGCGCGGGAAGGATTTTGGGGGCATGATGCCGGGACAGATGCGGTGATAGAAACGGCCGTTTCCGCCCTGCGCCACGCCGGGGCCACCATCATAGACCCCGCCAACATCCCTACCATTGACCAAATGGGCGAAGACAACGCCGAATTTGAGGTGCTGCTCTACGAATTCAAAGCCGACCTCAACGCCTACCTTGCCACCCGCATTGCCAACAACCCCGACCAACCCATCGTTCGCACCCTGGCCGACCTCATCGCCTTCAACGCTGCCCACGCCGAGGCTGAAATGCCCCACTTTGCCCAGGAAATTCTGCAAATGGCGCAGGCCAAGGCCGAACTGCCCGCCCCCCACTATCTCGCCATGCTCGACCAAAGCCAGCGCCGCGCCGCCAGCGAAGGCATTGATGCCGTGATGACGCAGTACCAGCTTGACGCGATTGTTGCCCCTTCCCGCGTTCCTGCCTGGCGCATTGATTTTGTCAACGGCGACCCCCGCGTACCCGGCAGCTCCGGCCCTGCTGCCCGCGCTGGCTACCCGCTGATTACTGTTCCGGCCGGCTTTGTGGACGATCTCCCCGTAGGTCTCACCTTTATGGGGCGTGCCTATAGCGAACCAACCCTGATCAAGCTGGCCTACGCCTATGAACAGCTAACGCAAGCGCGGCGGCCTCCCCACTTTTTGGCTGATTAATCCATTCAATGGGTCAGGTGGCTTGTGCCTGACCCATTGGTACTATTCTCTACTTTTATTTCCTCTTTATTTATAGCCAATTTCATAGGACTTTTTGCATGGGCTGAACAGTCTATTGTTGCTTTGCGCCAAATAGCATAGGGTTACGCTACTAGGATATGAGGGCAAAGCAACAATGGAGCAATTTTTTCGGAAACGCTTTGGCATTTTCTGGATGGGAGCCATAACCACACTGGTGGTTTTACTGTGGGGTGGGCAGCTTTTAACCGTTCAGGCAGCGCCAAGTTTGGATGTTTATCAGGATTCGCTGGCGACAGGGTGGCAAGATTGGTCGTGGGGAACAACGCGGCAGTTTGCCAACGGCTCGCCGGTGCAAAGTGGCAGCACATCTTTAGCAGTGACGTATACGGAGGCGTGGGGCGGGCTGTATTTGCGGGCAGAAACGGCCGTTTCTACCGCCTCCGTCAACAGCCTGCAATTCTGGCTCCACGGCGGCAGCGGCGGCGGCCAGCAGCTCATGGTCAAGGTCATCAACGGCAGCGAACAGTGGAGCAGTGGGTATGCAGTAACGGCCGTTTCCCAAAGCTGGCAGCTTGTCACAATCCCCCTCTCCGCCCTCGGCAATCCTTCCTCTATTGTGGGGCTTGTGTGGCAAGACAGCACCGGAGCCACCCAGCCAACCGTCTACCTCGACAACATTGCCCTGGTAAACGACAACACCCCCACACCCACACCCGCGCCAACGGCCGTTCCCGGCAGCGGCCCCACCCTCACCGTCAACGCCAGCGCCGACCACCGCCCCATCAGCCCCCACATCTACGGCATGAACTTTCCCGGCGACGACCTGGCCGCCGAACTACAGCTACCCGTCGCCCGCTGGGGCGGCAACGCTACCAGCCGCTACAACTGGCAGCTAGACGTGAGCAACCGCGCCAGCGACTGGTTTTTTGAAAACATTGCCAACGACGTCGCCAACCTCTCCGCCCTCCCCAGCGGCTCCAGCAGCGACCAGTTTGTGAGCCGCAACCACAACAACAACACCGATTCCATCATTACCATCCCCATGATGGGGTGGACACCCAAAAGCCGCAGCCGCGACTGCGCCTTTAGCGTGGCAAAATATGGGGCGCAACAGCAAACCGACCCCTGGGCGCCCGACTGCGGCAACGGCATCAGCAGCAGCGGAGCCGACATTACCAGCAATGACCCCGCCGACACCAGCCTTGCCATTGACGAAACCTTTGTCCAGGAGTGGATAGCCCATTTAAACGACAGCTTTGGCGCGGCCGATGAGGGCGGGGTGCGCTTTTACAACCTTGACAATGAGCCAATGCTGTGGCACCACACCCACCGCGACGTGCATCCGGGGCGAACAAGCTACGACGAAATCCGCGACCTGACCTATCAGTACGGGGCGGCAATTAAAGAAGCCGACCCAGCGGCGCAAACGCTGGGGCCGGTGGCCTGGGGCTGGCCGGCCTACTTTTTCTCGGCGGCGGATGGGGATTGGTGGATTAGTGCGCCTGACCGCGCCGCGCATGGTGGCGTGGCCTTTGTACCCTGGTATTTGCAGCAAATGGCCGCTTACGAGGACGCGCACGGGGTGCGGATTCTCGACTATTTGGATTTGCACTATTACCCCCAGCAAAGCGGGGTGGCGTTGCAGGGGGTGGGGAGTGCGGCCACGCAAGCACTGCGGCTGCGCTCCACGCGGGCGCTGTGGGATGAGAGCTATGTGGATGAGAGCTGGATCGATGAGCCGATTTACCTGCTGCCGCGTATGCGCGACTGGGTGGACGCAAATTATCCGGGGACAAAGCTGGCAATTACCGAATACAACTGGGGGGGGCTGGAGCATATCAATGGGGCGGTGACGCAGGCGGAGGTGCTGGGTATTTTTGGCCGCGAGGGGCTGGATTTGGCAACGCTGTGGGATCCTCCGGCGGCGAATGAGCCGGGGGCGTATGCGTTTCGGATGTTTTTGAATTATGACGGGGAAAACGGCCGTTTTGGTGAAACCAGCGTCCAGGCCAGCAGCAGTAAACAGAGCGACGTGGCAATTTACGCCTCGCTGCGTGACGAAGACGGGGCGTTGCTGCTGCTGCTGGTGAACAAAAGCCAAAATGGGCTGACCAGCCCTGTGAACATCAGCAACTTTACGCCAGCGACCCAGGCGCAGGTTTACCGCTACAGTGCCGCCAACCTGAATGCCATCGTGCGCGAGGCCGATTTGGCGGTGGGCAGCAGCTTTGATGTCACCTTGCCCGCCATGTCGCTGACGCTGCTGGTGCTGCCGGAACAAACCACGCCGCCCCCACCGGCCGAGGTGCCGCAGTCGCCGCAACTGCAAATTGATGCCCATAACGGGGTGGCAGAACTGCACTGGCTGGCGGTGGCTGAGGATGTGGCGGGGGGAGAAACGGCCGTTTCCCAATACCGCATCTATCGCACCACTACCCTCGACGCTTCCCCAACGGCTCCATACACCACCACCGCCAGCGGCACAACCAGTTGGAGCGACCCCGAGGTTGGCACTTGGTTTTACACGATTACCGCTATGAACACAGCGGGAGAATCGGTCATGTCCAACCAGGTTGGCGTTTTTGCCTTTTCCCTCAACCAGGCCGGAGATTAGGGATCGGGATAATCTCCAATCTCCAGTCTCCAATCTCCATCACGAACTACTCGCTTCAGGCTGATAGCCATAGCCGCTCATGCTACCCACAAAGTCAGGCAAATTGAGGTGTCCAAGCTGCTGCCGCACAGCGTGGGCTTCGCCAATGTGGAACCAGTAATGGTGAATGTTGCGCAGCAGCATCGTGCCAATCGTCTCGCGCAGCGGTTTGCCATTATATTCAAGCCGGGTTCCCATGAGGGCGGGCGTGAGCGTGTCGAGGTAGGGATCGGCAGCGGCAGTGATTTCTGCCCACACCTGCCACATATCAGCCAGCGGGGGCGTGGAAGCGGGTTGCCCAAACCCAACAAGCGAGGGTAGATCGGGGGCAATTTCCCGCCCCTGGGGGGCAGACACCCAATAAAACTGCTCTTGCAGGGCCAAATGCCCAACCATCCAGCTAATACAATTCATGGGCAACAGCCGTTTGCGGGCATCTTCATCACTCAAGCCTTCCAGACAGCGCTGAAGCTCGGCGCGGGCAAAACGAAGTTGTTGGACAAGGAAGTGGGTCATGGAACTCTCCTGAATGAGGTTAGGAGACCGAGGAATTGAGAGGCTGATGAACTCGCTCAATCTCTCGATTTCTTAATCTCCCAATCTCTATTTTGATTGAGAACAGCAGATAAAGTATACCAGAGCATTGTGATCAGCGCGTGGTTTTGGGCTATACTTCGTGGTAGAGGTTTTGAAAAAATGATGGAACGATTATTTACGATGTTGGGTGCAGGACTGATGTTTTTGGGTGTAGCGGCGGGTGCGTTTGGGGCGCATGGCCTGAGCGGTTATTTTTTGCGCTTTCCAGAGCTGGAGGGTACGTTTGAAACGGCCGTTCGTTACCACATCTACCACGCCCTGGCACTGTTGGCCGTAGGCTGGGCAGCCACCCGCTGGCCCGGCGCACTCACCACCTGGGCCGGCTACTTACTCTTTACCGGGGTCATCATCTTTTCCGGCAGCCTCTATTTATTGGTCATCACGCGGCTGCGCTGGCTGGGAGCCATTACCCCCATTGGGGGCGTGGCTTTTTTGGCAGGCTGGGTTTGCCTGCTGTTGGCAGTGGGGCGGTCGTCATAATCAAGGCGATTGGGAATTGGAGATTGGAGATTACTGAAGGTTCACAATCTCCAATCTCTAACCTCCAATCGCCATTCTTTTGAAGGAAAAACAATGCCAAATCCCTATGGAGTACCCGAGATTTCACCGCAGCAGGTGGCAGAGAAGCGGGCAAAGCACGATGACTTTATTTTGATGGATGTGCGTGAGCCACATGAACTGCACCAGGCTAATCTGGGCGACGGTGTGACGTTGGTGCCATTGAGCCAAATTGCCCAAAGGCAGTTGGAGGCTTTACCAGAAGCCGTTGCCAATGATAAAAACGCGCAAATTGTGGTTTTTTGCCACAGCGGCCGGCGCAGTGCCCAAGTGGCGGCGTGGCTGCGGCAGCATGGCTGGAGCAATGTCTATAACATGGAAGGTGGGATTGATGCCTATGCGCGAGGGGTTGATTCCTCGATTGGGCGTTACTAACCGTGCGGCTGGCGCTGCTGTCTGACATTCACGGCAATGCTCTGGCGCTGGAGGCGGTGCTGGCCGATGCGGCGGCACAGGGGGGCGTGGATGACTATTGGGTGTTGGGCGACCTGGTGGCAATCGGGCCAGACCCGATTGGGGTGCTGGAGCGACTGACTGCACTGCCCAACTTGCAAGCCACGCGGGGCAATACGGATCGGTATGTGGTAACGGGCGAACGGCCGTTTCCCTCCCTCGCCCAAACCACCACCAACCCCACCCTCATCCCCCGCTTCAAAGAAGTCACCGACAACTTCACCTGGACACAGGGGGCATTGGCAGCAACGGGCTGGCTGGCATGGCTGGCCGCCCTGCCGCTGGAAACCACCCTGACCCTGCCTGATGGCACCCGGCTGCTGGGCGTTCACGCCTCGCCAGGAACAGACGAAGGCCACGGCATTCGCCCCGATTTGGATGAGGCGGTGCAGTTGGCCGTCATTGGCGCGTGCGAAGCCGACCTGATTTGCAGCGGCCACACCCATTGGCCGGTCAACCGGCAGGTGGGGGGTAAGCATCTCGTCAATTTGGGCAGCGTCAGCAACCCGTTTGCCGCTGATTTGCGAGCCAGCTATGCGCTGCTGGATGCCGACGAGAACGGCTACACGGTGCAGCACCGGCGGGTGGCTTATGACCAAACGGCCGTTATTGCCCAACTGGAAAAAGTCCGCCACCCCAGCACCCCCTTCATCGCCCGCTTTTTTCGCGGCGAAATGATGATTGGCTGGTTGGCCGACCATTTGGGGCTGGCTGACGTCACCTTCCGGGAAGGATGAAACAGTAATCGGTAATCGGTAATCAGCACCAATCACTGATTACCGATTACCGATAACCGAATATGATACGCATAGACTCGTTACTTTCAGCGCGGCTCTTTTTGGTGCCGCAGGTGGTGGGAGAACAGATTTATTTTGTGAGTGATTTAAACGGCCGTTTAAGCCTCTACCGCATGGACATTGGCGGCAGCATCCCCGAACCGCTGTTACCGCCCCATATCGCCCTGCAAAACCCCCACCTAACCGGCATCCTTTACCACGTTTTCCCCAAACAGGGCAAAATTCTGCTCATGCTGGATCAGGACGGCGACGAAAATTACCAGCCGATGCAAATCCCGCTTGACGGTGGTTATCCCGAACCCGTTTTTGGCAACGCCCTGGACGATTACCGCTGCCATTGCACCGCCTGCGACAGCGACAATGGCATAGTCTATTTGGCAACCGAGGCCAAAAGCGAGGCGCGGGGCGGTAGTTTCCGGGGCAATTTGGCAACGGGCGAGCTGACGCTGCTGGGCGAAAGCGGCTACGGCATTTACTGCCTGGGTCACAATGCCGACCACAGTCGCCACATTGTGGGCGAGCAGTACACCTTTGGCGACCTTGTTTTTTACCTGCGGCAGGATGGGGTGGACGAATGGACGCGGCTATTTGGCAAGCCAATGGCCGACCGGGCAGAAGGGGAGGAGGTGGCGGCGCATGGCTCAACCGACACCCATTTCGTGGAAAACGACACGGCCTTGCTGCTGCTGACGGCGTTGTTTGACGACACCTTTGGCTTGGGCTATCTACGGCTGAATGCCCCGGACAAGATGGAGCCGGTGCCGGTGGTGGGGCTGGCGCACACAGGTATTGGCGAACTGGAGCATTTGGCGCATCTGACGGGCAACCGCTACACGCTGCGCTACAACATTGATGGGTGTTCCTGGCTGTATGAGGGGGCGTATGATGAGGCGGGGCGGCGGATGGTGATAACGGCTGTTCTTTGCGGCCAGGGCAACCTGAGCAACGGCGTGATGGAAGCCGATTTCTACGACAAATCCGGCGACCGCTTTGTGCTGTCGTTCTCGACAGCCACCACCCCCACGCAAATTTACCTGATTAGCGGCGACCAGGTGGCGCAGCAAACGCGGGAGCGGCTGCTGGGGCTGCCGCAAAGCTGGCTCTCGGCGGGTGAAGATGCGTCGTTTACTTCGTTTGACGGGCTGCGGGTGTCGGCACGGCTTTATTTGCCGTCGCCGGAGCTGGGGTATGGGGAGAAACGGCCGTTAATCTACTACATCCACGGCGGCCCCCAGGGGCAAGAGCGGCCAGATTTTACCTGGTTCTCCATGCCGCTCATCCAATTTTTAACGCTCAACGGCTTTGCCGTCTTTGTCCCCAACGTGCGCGGCAGCACCGGCTACGGCATGGCCTACATGAAAAAGGTAGACCGCGACTGGGGCGGCGATGACCGGCTGGATCATGTTCATGCGATGAAGCTGCTGGCGCAGGATGGGCGGGTTGACACGGAGCGGGCGGCGGTTATCGGCCGTTCGTATGGCGGTTACATGACCTTGACGCTGGCGGGGCGACATGCGGGGCTGTGGAAAGCGGCCGTTGACATGTTTGGCCCCTACGACCTCTTCACCTTCATGGAGCGCATCCCCGAAACGTGGAAACCATATTTCCACGTTGCCGTCGGCCACCCCGAAAAAGATGTTGACTTCCTGGTAGACCGCTCCCCCAAAACCCATTTGCACCAGTTAGCCTGCCCCATGCTTGTCATCCAGGGCAAAAACGACCCCCGCGTCATTGAACAAGAGTCGCGGGACGTGGTGGAGCAGTTGAGGGCGCAGGGCAAACAAATGGAATACCTGATGTTCCCCGACGAAGGACACGATGTGCTGAAATACCCTAACAAAGTCCGCTGCTACACCGCCATCACCGACTTTTTCAAAGCGCATTTGGATAAGTGACCGACACTTTCCGAAGTGCCGTTCACTTCGTACTAAAATGCACGATGCCATCAAAATTTACGAGGTTGGGCCGCGTGATGGGCTGCAGAACGAAGCCAACCACATTGCCACGCCGCAGAAGCTGGCAATGGTGGACGGGCTGGTGGCGGCGGGGCTGCGCCATATTGAGCTGACCAGCTTTGTTCACCCGCAGGCCGTGCCGCAAATGGCTGATGCGGATGAGGTGATGGCAACGACGCTGCAAACACACGGCCGGGCGCGGGTGGAATTTACCGGGCTGGTCTTTAACCAGCGGGGGTATGACCGGGCGCTGGCGGCGGGGTGCCGCTCGATGGCGTTTGGGGTGAGCGTTAGCGAGACGTTTAGCCAGGAAAACACGCGCATGTCGAATGAACGCGCCTTTGAGATTGCCAGCGGGCTAATTGCCCAGGCGCGGCGGGATGGGGTGCGGGTGCGGATGTATTTGATGACGGCCTGGGTTTGCCCGTTTGAGGGGCCAATACCGCCACAGCAGACGCTGCGGTGGGCAGAGAGGGTGTGGGCGTTGGGGCTGGATGAGCTGGCCGTGGCTGACACGATTGGCTTTGCGGACCCGCTGGCAGTGGGGCGAATGATGGAAATGCTGGGGCGGCGGCTAGAAATGGACAAGCTGGCGGTGCATTTGCACGATACGCAGGCACTGGGGTTGGCGAATGCAACCACGGCACTGCAAGCTGGGGTGCGGATTTTTGACAGCAGCGTGGGTGGGCTGGGTGGCTGCCCGTTTGCGCCGGGGGCGGCGGGGAATTTGGCAACGGAAGATTTGGTCTTTTTGGCCTACAAGATGGGGTTTGGTACGGGAGTGGATTTTGATGCGCTGTGGCGGGTGGTGAAGCAGCTTGAACGGCCGATTGGCCGCCCCATTGGTGGCCGCATTCGCACCTGGTGGGAAAGCTACTGCGCTAGCCAGCCGAATTTAACGTTTGGGTGATTGAATAGAAGTGACAAAAGATACAGCAGATTCCGGGCCGGCCGACTGGCCGGTAGAAATTATTCGCAGTAGCAACCGCAGCAAGACGGTTAGTGCCAGATTGCAAAACGGGGTGCTGGTGGTACGCGCCCCGGCACAAATGAGCGATGCCGATTTGCAGCCGGTAATTGACAATTTGCGGCGGCGGTTGGAAAAACGAGTGCGACCGACCCCACAAACGGATATTGAGCTGGAAAGGCGGGCGCAGAAGTTAAACAAGATTTATTTTAACGGCCGTTTGCGCTGGCAATCCATCCGCTACGTGGAAAACCAAAACAAACGGTACGGCAGTTGCACCCCCGCCCACGGCACCATCCGCCTCAGCGACCGGCTGGCCGCCATGCCCGCCTGGGTACGCGACTACGTGATTGTGCACGAACTGGCTCATTTGCAAGAAGCTAATCACAGCCCCCGCTTTTGGAAACTCGTCAACCGCTACCCCCTCACCGAACGCGCTCGCGGCTACCTGATGGCAATTGGGCTGGAAGAAGAAAAAGAAACTTGATCTGAGATCATCACTGAAGCGCGTGCTTGACAACAAATACAAGTGGCAAGTTACAATTAGCAAGTGGCTGTTAGCAAGGGTGACTTGTTACTTGCTCCGCAACAGAATAGTGCTACTGCTTAGACACATACTATTTGATGAAGACCCTTAATTTGTTTGCATTCCAAAGTGGAGAGGAGAGGCGGCGGCTCAAGGATGAGCCGCCATAAAATGCCTCATAAAAAAGAAGGAGGAAGGCACCACAACAGGTGGAGGTTCCCGTTAGCGTGGTGCCTTATGTAAGAGGATGTAATAAGGAGGGTGTCTGTCTACGCATTAAGATACCAAGAGAATCTTACATCCATTCTTACTATCAATAATTTGCCCCAAACATATTGGCACGACTGCATAAACAAGGTACAAAACACTCACGGAGACAAGACACATGTTTATTAACGGCGAATGGCAACAACTTACAGCAACCTTCCCCGTCTTTAACCCAGCTACAGGCGAAGAACTTGGGCAAGTCGCCGCTGGCGGCACGGCTGAGGCTCGCGCTGCGATTCAGGCGGCTCACGCCGCTTTTAGAACGTGGTCAGCAACCACCGCCTACTATCGCTCGGCCATCCTTTACCGCGCCTACCAACTGATGGTTGAGCGCAAGCAGGCATTGGCTGAATTGATGACCCGTGAACAAGGCAAACCGCTCAAAACAGCACTGAACGAGGTACAGTATGGGGCTGATTTTCTGCTGTGGTTTGCTGAAGAAGCCAAGCGGATTTATGGCGAAACGATTCCCTCGGCGCGACCTGAACAGCGGTTTTTGGTGCAGCATCAGCCTGTTGGTGTGGTGGCAGCAATTACGCCGTGGAATTACCCCGTCTCGATGATTACGCGAAAGGTTGCGCCTGCCCTGGCGGCCGGCTGCACCGTTGTCCTCAAGCCGGCCGAATCTACCCCCCTGTGCGCCATTGCTATTTTTGAAATATTGGCCGAAGCTGGCGTTCCGGCCGGCGTGGTCAATCTGGTCACGGCGGCTGACCCACGCCCCATCGGCACAGAGTTTTGCACCAACCCACTGGTGAAAAAGCTGACGTTCACGGGATCAACGGCCGTTGGCAAAAAGCTGGCCCAGGATGCCGCCGCCCAGCTCAAGCGTGTTTCTCTTGAACTCGGTGGGCATGCTCCCTTCATCGTCTATGAAGATGCTGACCCCGTTCATGCAGCCAAAGGGGCTTCGCTGGTCAAATTTCTCAACACGGGGCAAGCGTGTATCTGTCCTAACCGCATTTATGTCCATCGGGGGATTTTACGGCCGTTTACCGAAACCTTTAGCCAGCGAGTTGCCAAATTGACGGTAGGCAACGGGTTAACACCCGGCACCAACATCGGCCCGCTCGTCAACCAGGCGGCACTGGACAAAGTAGACAACCAGGTGCAAGATGCCCTACGCCTGGGAGCCACGCTCCACAACGGCGGCCACCGGCTACTGAGCAACGGCCTTGCCAACGGCTACTTCTACGCCCCCACCCTGCTTGGCAATGTCACCCCCGACATGCTCATCTACCGCGAAGAAACCTTTGGCCCCGTGGCTGCCATCATCCCCTTTGACGATGATGACGACATCATCAGCATGGCAAATGACACCCATTATGGGCTGGCAGCCTACATCTATACCCAAAACCTATCCAAAGCAATCCGCACCTTTGAGGGGCTGCACTTTGGCATCATCGGCATCAACGACATTAACCCCACCAGTGCCGCCGCCCCCTTTGGCGGTATGAAGGAAAGTGGGCTGGGTCGTGAAGGGGCGCGTGAGGGAATTATGGAATATTTAGAAACCAAGCTAGGCGGGTTTGTGATCTAGGCTCCACGGACTTTTAATAAAAATCCAGTTTTCAAATCATGAGCATACATTAACCACCTTTTTACTGCGGCTATGGTACTCTTTTGGTATTCTATGCAAGAACACATGGTTGTATTTATCAGGTAGTGTGCGATATTGAAAAAAGCGTGGGTCAAGCGATGCCCACCATGAAGTATGGCTTTATTACAACAAATCATTCAGCTCCTCACTGAACCACCCGGCACGGTTGTCTTTCATCTGGTTACGCTTTTTGCCCTACAGGCGATTTTTGCTTTATCGCTGGGTCAGTGGCGGCATAATCGTGCCAACAAGCAGGCGGGACAAACGGCCGTTTCTGCCGCCGTCATCTTCCTTGCCCGGCTGGTTCTCATGCTCGTCAGCCTGGTGGTCAGCAGCGACCCCGACCGCGCCACCGCCATTTTGCCACCGCTAGAGCAGGCCGTTCATGCCATAACGGCCGTTTTCCTCGTCTGGGCACTCCTGCCACCCTACACCAAATATCCCAAGCTCAACACCCTGCTCCTCATCTTCACTACCATCCTCATCGGCACCATCTACCTCTTCTTCGCCCAGGACTGGCCCACCCAGGCCGCACTCAACACCGTCTACAACGCCTCCGCCCAGGCCTCCGTCTGGGGCATCTTCCAAATCATCATTCTCAGCGTCGGCATCATCCTGCTCATGACCAGCGCCGAGCTGCGCAACTCCCTCCACGTCGTCATCCTCGCCATCATGCTCGTCGCCTCCCTCGTTCACTTCTGGAACTTCCCCGAGATCATCCCCACCCAAACCAACATCGCCTACTGGATTCGTCTCGGCCATCTGATCGCCTTCCCCCTCTGGGCCGTCCTCACCTACCAATACGGCCTCAGCACCCGCAGCCGCCAGGGCAACTGGGCACCCACCCACGGCCTCATCCCCGCCCTCACCCTCTTCACCCAGGTCATCCACTCCCTACAGCAAGACGACATCCTCCCCTACGCCATCCGGCTGGTGCGGCAAATGGTCAACGTCGTTTTTGTCGGCGTGGGCGTGCTGGAAGAAGGCAGCGAGCAAACCCTCCTCGTCAGCAGCTACCTTGCCGAGAATGCCACCCCCCACAACTGGCGGCTCGACCTCGTTGACTGGCCTTCCTTCCGCCTGGCCTTTGAGCAAGAGCGCGGCGTAGAGCTGCTGCCCAACGGGCTGGGCGCTCGCCAACTGTACGACCTCTACGACGAATTACAATCTGGCCCCTTTGGTGCCATGCTGGTGCAGCCGCTGCTGGCTGGCAAAAAGCGCATTGGGCTGCTGCTGCTGGCCAAGGACAAAAACGAGGCAGAATGGTCAAACCAGGAACGCACCCTGATTGCCACCATTGGCAGCTATTTAGGACAGGTATTGGCGCACAGCCAGGCGTTTGCCGCCGCCCAGCGGGGTGAAACGCCGCTGCCTACGGTTGCCCAGCAGCAGCAGTTAAACACCTTGACCAGCGAACGGGACAAGCTGCGGGCAGAGCTAGACAGGTTGCGCAGCCAATTGCTGCAAAGCGAAGCCAAGGCCGCGCAAACGCGCCAGCAGGCATACAGCCTGGCAGCCACGCTGGAAGAGATGGAGCGCGAAGACCGCAACGACAAAATCCAGGCGTTGGAAACCGAAATAACCACGCTGCGCCAATCGCTGGAGCAGGCGGAGGAAACATTGGCCGTTGCCGCTGCCAGCGACGGTGGGCTTAGCCCGGAATGGGTGATGGTGACGATTACCCGCTACTCGGCGCAGCTAGAGGAAGCGCAGTCGCTGATTCAGTCGCTGGAAGGCAAGCTGGCGCGGCGTGAGCGCGGCCCAGTGGACGAAGTGGTGATGCTGCTGGCCGAGGAACTGCGTACCCCCATCACCTCGATTGCTGGCTATACCGATTTGATGCTGAATGAAGCGGTGGGTAATGTCAGCACCCAGCAGCGGGAATTTTTGCAGCGGGTGCGGGCAAATAGCGAACGGATCGGCACGCTGCTGGATCAGATTATCCAACTGATGATGGTGACGGAACCGGCACCGCTGCCGCAGGTGGAGCAAGCAGATGTGCGAACGGCCGTTGAAACGGCCGTTTCCAGCCTCATCACCCAAATCCGCGACAGCCAGGTTCGGCTCGACCTGCATGTAGACGACAGCCTGCCCCAGCTACCCATCAGCCCCCACGCCCTGCATCAAATCGTCGCCAACCTGCTCGACAACGCCTGTCGCTCATCGGGCAAAAACGGCCGTATTGGCATCCGCGCCGAAGCCAACGCCATCTACACCCCCGGCAGCAACGGCCACCAGGAAAAGCTCGAATTTATCCATCTGGAAGTCAGCGACAGCGGCGGCGGCATCCCCGTAAACGATCTATCCCGCGCCTTTGCGCCACAGCAGCACAGCAACGAACCACTCATCAGCGGTTTGGGCGACACCGGCGCGGGGCTTGCCGTTACCCAATCGCTTATTGAAAACAACGGCGGGCGCATTTGGGTAGACACCGAACCCGGCGTCGGCAGCACCTTCTCGGTTCTCTTTCCCCTTTTAGCCAACGGGCATCTAAACGGCAGCGCATGAAAAACGACCCAGTTGTCACGGAAAAGAGTCACGGCAAATGGCCGACCAACCTCATTCTCACCGGCAGCGTCATTCTGACGGTGCTGATGGGGCTGTTTATGGCGCAGCTAGACACCCTGTTTGTCCACGACGGGCTGCCGCAGGAGTCATTTTTCCCCGTCACCCTGCTGCCCATCATCGGTAGCCTGGGCGACACCCCCACCGCCACCCCCTTCCCCACCATTGCCCTGCCCACGGAAACGGCCACCCCGCCCCCCGCCAGCCCCACCGCAACGCCCGACGGCTCGGTGCCGCAAACGCCAACGGCCGTTGCCATGCTCCCCACCTGCGGCCAGATTCCGGCCGGATGGGTGGCGTATGCGGTGCGCCCCGGCGACACCCTTTTTGCCCTGGCACTCAACGCCGGAGCCACCGTCAACGAAGTGCGCCAAGCCAACTGTCTGGATGAAAATATGCCGCTCTATAGCGGTACCACCCTTTATTTGCCAACCACGCCGCCGCAGCGCATTCCCTGCGGCCCGCCCGCCTGGTGGGTGCGCTACACCGTGCAAGCGGGCGACACCATGTTCTCCCTGGCCGCCAGCCGAGGCACAACGGTCTTTGCAGTGATGAACGCCAACTGCCTCAGCAGCAGCTATTTGGTGGCCGGTAAACAAATTTACCTGCCGCCGCTGGCGGTGCCACCCACCGCTACCGCTGTTGTTGCTACGGCCACCGCCACGCTCAAGCCTGCCCCATCGGCCACGCCACAGCCGGCCGCCACCAATGTGCCACCCACGGCCACCAGCGAAGCGACGGCAACGGGTACGGCCACGGTGACGCCATTCCCCAGTGCGACAGCGACGCCATTCCCAACGGCGACGGGTACGGTCACGGCGACTTCATCCCCAACGGCTACGGCTACGGCTACAGGAACGGCCGTTCCGCCCACGCCCACCAACACCGCCACCCCCATCCCGCCCACACCAACGCATACGGCCACGCCGCTGCCACCCACAGCAACCAACACCGCCACGCCGGTTCCCCCCACGGCTACCCCAGTGCCACCAACGCCCACAGAAACGGCCGTTCCCCCCACCAACACCCCCATCCCCCCCACCGCCACCCCGGTGCCGTAGGGCAAGTTTGCAAACTTGCCCTACACACACCACTACAGCTTAATCGCCGTCGAAACCGACCTCTCCAGCACCTCCGCCGCCGTCACCTCCCGCCCCAGCTGCGCTGACAGGTAGATGCCTTCCGAAATAAGCATCGTGTTGAGCGCCAGTTCCGCCGTGGGCAGCAGCGGCACCCGCCCTTGCAAGGCAGCAATCCAGTGGGCTTGTGGCTCATCATAGGCATCCCCCACCTCCCGCACCGTGTGGAGCCGCCAATCATAGCCGCCCAGATCAACCGTCGTATTGAGGTCAAGGTCGCCCAGGCTGCGGTAAAAGCCAAACGGCTCCAGCCGAATGCCCCCCTCGCTGCCAAACAAGCTGCTCCCTTCAAACGGGTTCATATGCACCGCCCACGCCTCAATGATGTCCATCGTCAGCCCACCGGCAAAGCGGACAAAGCCCAGCCCCAGCTCTTCGACGTTGTAGCCACTGCGGGCAAAACGGTCGGGATCAACGGCCGTTTCCTGATACACCTGCCCCGAAATCCGCACCACCTCCGGGTTGTCCAGCAGGTAGAGCATCGTCGCAATGTGGTACACCCCCATGTCATACAGTGCCCCGCCCGACGCCTGCTCCTTTTGCACAAAGGTCGCGCTGCCGTAACCATCCACAAACGGCCGTCCGCGCCGCCGGTACCCCGTGGAGCGGGCGTGGTAAATGCGGCCAAGCTGCCCCGCGTCAATCAACGCCCGCGCCGCCTTCATGCTGTTGTGAAACAGCGTCACCAGCTGGATCGAAAGCATCTTGCCCGTCGCTTGTGCCGTCTCCCACATCGTCAGCGCGTCGCGGTACGCCCCCGCCATCGGCTTTTCGCAGTACACATGCTTGCCCGCCTCCAACGCCGCCACCGTCACCGGCATGTGGAGGTTGTTGTGCAGGCACACATCCACCGCGTCAATATCATCCCGCGCCAAAAGCTGGCGAAAATCGGTGTAGACGTGGGGAACGCCATGCTGCGCCGCCACCCGCGCCGCCTCCGCCCCGTTAATGTCGGCCACCGCCACCAGCTCCGCCCCCGCAACCTTGCTATAGTTGTCCAGATGGTGCTTCCCAATCTGCCCCGTGCCAATCACCCCAATTCGTATTTTGTCGCTCATCATGCCTTCTTAAGAGAATAGGACGCAGATTGACCTGATTTTCCTGATAAAAAGATCAATCAGGCAAATCAGGCAAATCTGCGCCCCATTATATTATGCCGTCCCCAACTCCCGCTTAATCAACGCCAGCGTGCGGGTTACAATCTCAATTTCATCCCAGTCAGGTGATTCCCCCTCAATACCCCAGCAGCCATCGTAGCCTGCCTCGCGCAAGATGCGGATCACCTTGGGGATGTCCCAGGTGGATTCGTTGCCGTCTTCGTCGAAGGAGAAGGTTTTGATGTGGGTCAGGCTGGCGTAGGGGGCATATTGCGGCCACGCTTGTTCGTGGGTTCCGGCCGGCCAGTTGAACGAGTCAAACAGCAGCCCCAGGCCATCCACGGCATCGAGCAGCTTGTACATCGTGTTGGGGTCTTGGGTGGGACCCCAATGGTTTTCGATGACGATTTCGATGCCGTGCGGCCGGCCGTAGGCAATGATGTCGTTGTAGCCTTCAATCACGATGTCGGCGATCTCCTCCCAGCTTTCCCCACGACCACCAGCATCGATCCGCACCTGGGTGGCTCCCAACGCGGCGGCGATGTCAAGCCAGCGGTATGCTTTTTGGCGGTTGGCGGCACGGGAAACGGCCGTTTTTTCATAAATATGCGCCCCATCCACCGCAATACAGCCAAACGGCAGCCCGGCCGCGTCACCCGCCGCCCGCACCCGCGCAATAAAGGCATCGTCGGCAAAGCCATCCTCCAGATGACGCATCCACGGATCCAGCTTGGTGAACCCCGCCTGCTTGCACCAATCAATATAACTAAAAATATCCATCTTCCCCGCCGCAAAGGTGCGGTGGAAACTGTAGGAACAGACACTGTAATCCATTGTTATTTCTCCTTGTTTGTAGGCAGAGGAGCAGGGTAGCGGGGGAGCAGAAGAGAATTCTCCCCTGCTCCCCTGCCCCCCGCTCCCCTGCATTTCCCCCACAATACCCACAATTCCCCATCCCGTCCAGCAAACAATCATGTCATTTGTCAGTTGAAGATTTGGCGGCGTTGGGTATGCTTAACATATGGATGAAGGACAACAGACGACAGACGGCACAAAGTTTCCGTCCGTTGCCATTGGAGGAACACAATGTCAACAGATAATCAACCAATTAGCATTGGCGTGCTAACGAGCGGGGGTGATTCGCCGGGGATGAACCCGGCCGTGCGGGCTGTGGTGCGCACGGCTCTCAACATGGGGGCACGGGTTTTTGCCATTTACGAAGGGTACAAGGGCATGGTGACGGGAGAGGGGCTGATCAAACCCATGACATGGTCATCGGTGGGAGGCATTTTACAGCAGGGCGGCACGGATATTGGCTCGGCGCGGTGTGATGAGTTTCGGGAGCGAAACGGCCGTTTGCAAGCCGCCCGCAACCTCATCACCCACGACATAGACCGGCTCGTCGTCATCGGCGGCGACGGCAGCTTGACCGGTGCCAACATTTTCCGGCAGGAGTGGCCGGGGCTGCTGGCCGAGCTGGTTGCCCAGGGTCAAATTAGCCGGGTGCAGGCCAACGCCCACCCCGTTCTGCACCTGGTCGGGCTGGTCGGCTCCATTGACAACGATATGTTTGGCACCGACATGACTATCGGTGCCGACACCGCCCTGCACCGCATCATCGAAGCCGTGGACGCCATTAACGCCACCGCCGCCAGCCACCAGCGCACCTTTGTCATCGAAGTCATGGGGCGGCACTGCGGCTACCTGGCGCTGATGAGCGCCGTCGCTGCCGGAGCCAACTGGGTGCTGATTCCCGAATCACCGCCGGAAGTTGACGACTGGGAGCAAAAAATGTGCGACACCCTGCGTGCCGGGCGGCTGATTGGGCGGCGCAACAGCATCGTCATCGTTGCCGAAGGGGCACAAGATCGGCACGGGAAGGCCATTACCAGCGGTTATGTCAAAAAAGTGATTGAGGAGCGTATTAAAGAAGACACCCGCGTCACCATTTTGGGGCATGTACAGCGCGGCGGCTCGCCCAGTGCCTTTGAGCGGTACATGAGTACGATGGTGGCGCAGGCGGCAGTGAAAGAAATCTTGGCGGCGACGGTTGACAGCGAACCACAGCTGATCGGCATTCAGGACCATACCATCACCCGCGCCCCGCTGATGGCGTGCGTGGCACAAACCCATCAGGTGGCGGATCTCATTAAGGCGCAGGATTATGAAGCAGCGATGGCACTGCGTGGCGGCAGCTTTGCCGAAACGTACCGTACTTTCCGCACGCTGACCCGCGCCCACCCCCGCGAACAGCAGCCAGAACAGCGGCAGTTGCGGCTGGCGATTATGCACAGTGGGGGGCCGGCACCGGGGATGAATACGGCCGTTCGCGTGGCGGTGCGGCTGGGGCTGGACAAAGGCCACACGGTGCTGGCGGTACACAATGGCTTTCGCGGCCTCATCGAAGGCAACATCAGCGAAATGGCGTGGATGAGCGTGACCAACTGGATGGGTCGCGGCGGTGCGGAACTGGGTACCAACCGCTACTGCCCCAAACCACAGGATTTGCCTAAAATTGCGACGCAGTTGGCAGCACACAAGATTGACGGGCTGCTGCTTATTGGCGGCTGGACGGCCTATCATGGGGCGCACTGGCTGTTTAAAGAACGGGACACCTATCCTGCCTTTAATATTCCCATCATCTGCCTGCCTGCCACCATCAACAACAATTTGCCGGGAACGGAGTATAGCATTGGGGCCGACACGGCCTTGAACAGCATTGTGGAAGATGTGGACAAAATCAAACAATCGGCCGTTGCCAGCCAGCGCTGCTTTGTGGTGGAGGTGATGGGTCACGACTGCGGCTACTTGGCGCTGATGAGCGGCATTGCCACCGGCGCAGAGCGGGTTTATTTGCCAGAGGAAGGGGTGTCACTGGCCGATTTGGAACTGGATGTGACCAATTTGCGCGAAGGGTTCAAACATGGCAAGCGGCTGGGGCTGCTAATTCGCAGCGAACGGGTTGACCCGTTTTACACCACCCCCTTTATGTGCGCCGTTTTGGAACGAGAGGGTGGGGATTTGTTTGACGTGCGCCAGGCGATTCTGGGGCATGTGCAGCAGGGCGGCAACCCATCCCCCTATGATCGGATTCAGGCAACGCGGCTGGCAACGCGAGCGATGCAGCTTTTTGACCAGCCGTATGGCGTGGAGGACGCACCGGCACTGGTGGTGGGGCTGCAAAGAGGGCAACTGGCAGCGACCAACGTGGCCGACATCCCTGCTTTGACGGAACCGGGGGTAGAACGGCCGTTAAATCAATGGTGGCTCGGTTTACGGCCGTTGGCGCGGATGATGGCGCAGTACCAAGAGCAGATGTAGGGCGTAGGGCGTAGGGCGCAGCACATCATTCACCCCACACCCTGCTCCCCACTCCCCACACGCTACATCCCACCATGACCGAAACACCCCTTAAACAACAATTCTCCCCCGAAGCCCTGCGCGACATTGTAGATTTGGCCCTGTGGACGGGGCAACTGCTGCTGCAGCACGGGGCCAACGCCTCGCGCACCGAGGAAACCGTGCATCATCTTGGCACGGGGCTGGGGTGCGACTGGCTCGACGTGCTGATTTCGCCCGATGCCGTGGTGATTACCACCACCAGCCATGAGGAGTTCCGCACCAAGGCGCGGCGCGTCGTGCGCTTTGGCGGGGTAGACATGGCGGTGGTGGCGGCGATAAGCGATCTGAGCTACCAGGTCAGCGCGGGGGAGCTAGACCGGTTTGCGGTGCGGGCGCGGCTGGAGGCGGTGGATAAACGGCCGTTAAACTATCCCCGCTGGCTGCTCGTGCTGCTCGTCGGCCTCGCCTGCGCCGCCTTTAGCAAGCTCTTTGGTGGCGACTGGCCCGGCTTTGCCGCCACCTGGCTGGCCGCCAGCAGCGGCATGGCCGTGCGGCTGTGGCTGCGCCAGCGCAACTTCAACTTCGTCCCCCAGGTCGTCATCACCGCCTTTGTTGCCGGGCTGCTTGCCAGCCTGGCAACCGTGTTCCAATGGGGCAGCCAGCCGCAAATCGCCCTGGTTGCCAGCGTGTTGCTGCTTGTTCCCGGCGTGCCGCTGGTCAACGCCTTCCACGATCTGCTGTCGTCCCACGACCTCACCGGGCTGGCGCGGGGTGTCCACGGCGGCATGATTTCCCTGGGCATCGCCGTAGGGCTGTCGCTGGCCCTGGCCGTCACCGGCATCCAGTCGCTGTGGCCGACCTTTGCCACGCCGCCCACCCTGGCCGAGGACGCGCTGTGGGCGGGCGTGGCCGCACTGGGGTTTGGCGTGCTGTTTAACGTGCCGCGCCGGGCACTGTGGGGGGCGGTTTTGTGCGGGGCGGTGGGGCATGGGGTGCGCTACGGGCTGCTCGGTTTAGGCTGGGGCAGCTTGAGCACGGTGGAAGTGGCGTCGTTTGTGGGCGGAACGGCCGTTGGTTTTCTCGGTCTGCTGCTGGCAAAACGGCTCCACACCCCCCGCATTCTCTTCACCGTCCCCGGCATCATCCCCATGATCCCCGGCACCTTTGCCTTTGGCACCATGCTGGGGGTGCTGCACGCTGCCGGGATTGTGGGCGCGGGCGGCAGCGACCCGTTTTTGCTGGAGGCGGGGCTGAATGCGGTGAAAACGGGGCTGGTGCTGGGGGCACTTGCCATTGGCACGGTGCTGCCCACGCTGCTGTTTGAACGGCGGCGGCCGGTGCTGTAAACAGATAGTAGGAGCGTATTGCATACGCCCTCCCAACAAAAACCTCCGAGGTCTTTGAGACCTCGGAGGTTTTTTGTTGCCTGCGTAAAGGGGGCGTGAATTTTGTGGCAAAACGGTATTGGAGTCATGGCAGCGGTTTCCTACTCTGGGACAGGGTGGCTATTGGGAAAAACGGCCGTTTTCCCCATACTGCCCTAAACACCGGGCGCGGATGATTTCATCCACCCCGAAATCCTGATAAACAACAAAAGAAGGTATTGGTAACATGCGTATTGGCAAAAAAAAGATCATGGGAGCCGCATGGATAGGGTTGATCACGGTGGGGGTGCTGTGGGGCAGTTGGTGGGGGCGGGAGGTTCGCGGCAGCGAGCCGGCCGTTTATGTGGCAACCAACGGCAGCGACAGCGGCGGCGATGGCACGGAACAACGGCCGTTTCGTTCACTCAGCAGGGCGGCGGAAACGGCCGTTCCCGGCACCACCATTTTTGTTCGCGGCGGCATCTATGAGGCGGCCAAGGAAGAAATCCGCGCCCAGGGTACGGCCAGTGAGCCAATTGTCATCCAGCCGTATCCGGGAGAAACGGCCGTTTTTGACGGCGGTGGAGCCAATATTGGCGATGCTGAAAGCATCATCAAGATCAGCCAATCCAGCTACGTCATCTTTGAAGGGTTTGAAGTTCGCAACTCCAAAGCACGGGGGCTAAGCGTCTATGAATCCGACCACGTGACGGTGCGTGGCAACCGGGTGCATGAGACCGTGCAGCGAGGGCTGGGCGGCGGCGGCAGCGACCTTGTGTTTGAAGATAATGAAGTATGGCGAGCGTCGCTGGAAAACGAAAATGAGGCGTTTAACGCCGGGGGCGGCTGGAAAGCAGGCTTTTCCACCTACAAAATGGCCGACGGCTCTCCCTCGCGCCGCATCACCATTCGCAACAACCACATTCACGACAACTGGGGCGAGGGCATCATCGCCATTTTTGCCGAGGATGTCATCATCGAGGGCAACGAACTACACGATAATTACAGTGTCAACCTCTATGTGGACAACGCCCGGCGGGTAGTAGTGCAGGGCAACCACATCTACACCACCACCGACGCCTACAACCGGCGCGACAAGGGGTATCCGGCGCACGGCATCCACATGGCAAACGAGAAATATTCTTCGCCCACAGACACGGCGGTACGCGAGGTGCTGATTGCCAACAATTTGATTACCGGCACCGGGCGCGGGATTAGCTTTTGGCAAGCCAGCAGCAACGGCAGCCGCGACAACAGCTATCAGGGCGTCATTGTGGCCTACAACGTCATTCAAGGCACGCACGATGCGCCGCTCTGGTTTGACGACATCGCGGGTGGTTTTGACCAGCCGCGTGACAACCGACTACACAACAATATTGTCTTTATGGGGCAAAACGGCCATCTGTTTGACCTGGGCAACCCCGACGGCTGGACAATTAGCCACAACAACTGGCCGGATCGCATTCCCGGCGTGGCCGATGAACCCAACAGCTTCTCCGCCCTGCCCAGCTTTGCCGACCCCCGGCTGAATGGGCCGGCCGTCGGCTACCAACTGCGGCTGGGCGACCGCAGCATCGGCGCGGGGCTGCCGCTGACCATGATTAGCACCGATTTTTGGGGACAGCCACGCTCCACCCACCCGTCGCTGGGCATTTATGAATACAGCAGCTCGGATGGCGACCTACCGATTACCGAAACGCCAACGGGTGAAACGCCAACGCCCACCGCCACAGCCGTGCCGCCAACGGCAACGGTTGAACCAACAGCAACGGCCGAACCCACGGCCGATCCCCACGGCACGCGGTTACTGATAAGCAGCAGCGATGGCGGGCAGGTTGGCGACGTGGCGTATGCGGATGAAGATGTGCTGGCGTTTGATATAACAACGGGGCAGTGGTCGCTCTTTTTTGATGGCTCCGATGTGGGGCTAAATGGGGATGTGGATGGGCTGGCGCTGCTACCCGGCGGCAACCTGCTGCTCAGTCTGGACAGGGCGACCACGGTGCCGGGGCTGGGTCGGGTGGATGATTCTGACCTGATCGCCTTTATGCCGCTGACGCTGGGCGAGAACACAAGCGGGTCGTTTGCCTGGTATTTTGATGGCTCCGACGTGGGGCTGTCGGGCAGTGATGAGGATGTGGACGGGGTGGTACTGCTGCCAAACGGCCGTTTACTCCTCAGCACCGCCGGCGATGTCAGCGTGGACGGGGTGCGCGGCAGGGATGAAGATTTGCTGCTGTTTGTACCGGAATCGCTGGGTGAGGTGACAAACGGCCGTTTTGAACCCTACTTTGACGGCTCCGACGTGGGGCTGGCTGGTACTGACGTGTGGGGAGCGTGGCTAGACCCATTTAGCCAGTCACTCTATCTGTCTACCAAGAATGACGTGGCACTGCCCAATCTCTTTGCCAGCAACCATGATGTGTTTGTTTGCCGCTTGCAAGCGGCAGGGGAAACCACGGCGTGTGAATGGAACCCCACGCTGTTTTGGCAGGGGGGGGTGGCGGGATTTAACGGCCGTTTGGACGCCTTTACACTGCAAATGGGGGACGTGGTAGTGGCAAGGCCATAATAAATAGATGGTTATTGCCGTAGAGACGCAAAATCTTGCGTCTCTACGGTGCGGCCATCATTCAACCTCGTGCAACACAAACCGGCGGAACGACTCGGCATATTTGACACCAATCCGCTTGCCTGCTTCGCCCGACCATTGCTTCACCATCTCAGTTGGATCCCATTCGGGGAACTGGCTGGGGGCGTGCTTTTTTAATGCCTCAATTTTCAGGTCAATCACGTCGCTGATGTCAACAAACAGGTTGGCCTCGGAGCCAAAAGAGATATAGAGGTAGTTGATTTTGTGGGCGAAAATGCCTTCCGCTTCAAATTCCTGATACAGCAGCCGCATTTCGCTGGCGGGGAAGACGGCATCAACCACGGCCGTGGCAACGGCGCGGTGGTCGGGGTGGTTGATATAGCTGTCGTCATAAAACAGGGGGCGGGGGTCGCCAGAAACCACCACATTGGGTTTGTACTGGCGAATCAGCTTCACAAAATGCTTCCGCATCGCCAGCGACGGCTCGGTCAACCCATCGTGATAGCCCAAAAACAGCACGCGCTGCACGCCCACAACCTCGGCGGCGGCACGCTGTTCGGCATGGCGAATGGCGGCCAATTGTTCACCGGTCAGCGATTTGTCATGCGAGCCGATGTTGCCATCGGTGACGATGACGTAGGTGATTTCGCAGCCGTGTTTGGCCCACAAAGCGGCCGTTCCCGCCACGCCAAACTCAATATCATCAGGATGGGCGTAAATAAACATCGCCCGTTCGGGAATATAACTGTTACTCATATCGGTAAACAGTAATCGGTAATCGGTAATCGGTAATCAGTGTGACTGATTACTGGTTACTGGTTACTGATTACCCTCTTCCTCATCCTTCGGTTGCACCGCTTCCAACACCATACGGCGGAACCGTTCGGCATATTTGAAGCCCACTTCCTTACCAATTTCTGCCGCCCACTCCTTCACCCGGTCACCAGGGTCCCAATCGGGGGAAAACTGGCTGGGGGCGTGCTGGCGCAGGGCTTCGATTTTGGTTTCAATGGTTTCGCTGATATCTTCGTAGTAGTTGGGGTTCTCGTGCGTGGTCACATACACATAGTTGACCTTGTGCGGGAAAATCCCCTCTTCCTCAAACTCCTGGTGCAGCAGCCGCATTTCGGACGAGGGGAACACGGCATCAATGGCAGCCTTGCCCGCAGCGCGGTGGTCGGGGTGGTTGATGCGGTCGCCCCGAAAAACGACGTTGGGGTCGCCGCAGACCACGACGTTGGGTTTGTAAATGCGGATGAGCTTGACGAGCCGCTTTCGCAGTTCCATATCTGGCACAAGCATCCCGTCGTTATAGCGCAGGAAGATCATGTTTTTGACGCCAGCGATGTTGGCAGCGGCTGTTTGCTCGGCTTCACGAATTTCTGCCAGTCGTTCGCGGGTCATTTCGGGATCGTGGGTACCAACGTTGCCGCTGGTGAGCAAAATATAGGTGACTTCGCAGCCATATTTGGCCCATTTTGCGGCCGTTCCGGCACAGCCAAATTCGATGTCGTCTGGATGGGCGTAGATAAACATCGCCCGTTCCGGTACATATTGCTTATTCATTTAAGTGGACTTGCCTCCGTTTATCGTTAATGCTAAAGGTGATTATAACGCACCTGCGGGAAGGGTAAACAGTAATCGGTAATCAGTAATCGGCAGGTCACTGCTTACTGATTACCTGCGTTGGTTGTTTGGGCAAAGCGGGATAGCATTAGGGTAAAAAGTTCAACTTCTTGAAGAAGTTGAACTTTTCATGTGAGGTGATGTGATGGAACAGGTGGTGGACAAACGAGCGGGGATGGCGCGGGGGGATTTGGTGTGGCTGGTGGGGGTTAGTCTGGTGCTGCTGCTGATTTCGCTGCCGTTTTCGAGCTATGCGGTGTCGGTTCCAATTATTCAGGAGGAGTGGGCTCTGACAAACACGGAGGCGGCGGTGTTGTTTTCGCTGTTTCTGGTTGGCTATGCGCTGTCGTCGCTGGTGCTGCTGCCGCTGACGGACAGGGTGACACCGGAGAAGATTTTGCTGGCGGGGGCGGTGGTGGTATCGGTGGCCCACTTGCTGTTTCCGCTGCTGGCGCGGGGGTTTGTGGTGGGAGGTGCGCTGCGCTTTTTGATGGGGATGGGGCAGGTGGCGGCGTATATTCCGGGGGTGCAGATGGTGTCGGAGCGGTTTCGGCTGGGAAAGCGGGGAACGGCCGTTGGTTTGTTTGTCGCTGCCGGGTATGCCGGAACCACCTTGTCCTATTCATTCACCGGGCTGATGCTGGAACGCGCCGGGGGGTGGCGGTCGGCCTATCTGACCACGTCGCTGGTGGGGCTGCTGGGGGTGGGGCTGGCGGTGTGGCTGCTGTGGCTGGCGCGTGACAACAGTGAACAGTTATTGGTAAACAGTGATCAGTTGGGGAAGAAGGGGAGGTTGGATTTGGGGGTGCTGCGCGACAGACCGGTGATGCTAGTGATTTTGGGGTATGCGCTGCATACGGCGGAGCTGTATTTGGCGCGGCTGTGGTTTCCGCTGCTGCTGGGGGTGGCGCTGGTGAACAACGGCCGTTCTCCGCTCGAAGCCACCGCCACCGCCGCCACCTATTCCGGCTTTATGTTTATGATGGGGATCGTTGGCGTGTTGAGCGGCGGCTATTTGTCCGATTATTTGGGGCGGGGACGGGGCGCGGCGTTGGTTTTTGCCCTGAGTGGGTTGTGTTCGTTTGTGGTGGGGTGGTTAACGGCCGTTCCCACCCCCTGGCTCATCGGTCTCGGCTTCTTCTACGGCTTTGTGACGGCTGCCGATTCGGCCATTTACTCAACGGCCGTTACCGAACTTGCTCCTCCCGGCAAGGTTGGCTCCACCCAGGCGGTGCAGTCGTTTCTGGGTTTTACCATTGGGGCGATTGTGCCGGTGCTGGCGGGGGGCATTTTGGACGGGGCAGGAGAAACTGCCGTTGCCTGGGGGCTGGCCTTCACCTTCAACGGGTTGCTGGCGGTAGTGGGCGTGGCTTCCCAGCTTTATTTGCAGCGGTTGACGGGAAAGGCGTAGGGAGTAGGGAGTGGGGAGTGGGGTGTACGCCCTACTCCCCACTCCCCACAAGGAAATAGTTGCTCCGAACGGATGGTCTAAGTAGAATCCTCTTGAGAGGCAGTTTGGTTTGCCTGTGGCGGAACCAAAGGATAAGTTAGCCATAACCCATGCAGACGATTTTAATTATTGAGCCAGATAACGGATTTGCCCAGGCGTTGGCGCAGGAACTGAAGAAGATTGGGCCAACGACCATTTCCACGGTTCCTACCCTTCCCGAAGGGTGTCTGATTCTTAGCCAGCGGCAGCAGTCGCTGGTTTTTATGCCGGTTGGCGAGGACACGGCCACGCTGGTGCGGGCGCTGCGGGCGTTGCAGCCGGGGGTGCCGATTATTCTGACGCTGGGGGAAGAAACGGCCGTTTCTCCCGCCATCACCAGCCAGATCCAGGGTATGCTGACGCACAAAAACCTCAAATCCTATCTGCCGCAACTGCTTGCCCAGACTCCCGCTTTTGTGCCAGTCCGCGCTGCCGACCCAGCCAAGCCCCCGGCAGCCAGCCCCACGCCTCCCCCCTTGCCCACCACCAGCAGCAAGCAGCCCATCCGGCCGGCCGACATCCAGCACCTGTTTGACCGGGTGGAGCTGGGTGAACTGGTGCAAACCATCATCCTGTCCCAGGGGGAAACGGTGATTGCCAGCCACGGGCGGCATAAGCCGGCGCTACAAAAGCTCTTTATCAGTCAGATTGGTGCCGACTGGAACGGCCGTTATTCCGCCCGCCTGCAATTCCACCCCACCCCCAACGGCAATGTCCAGCTTTATGCCCGCGCCCTGAGCGATGGCTATCTGTTGACGCTGGTAGCCATGCCGGAAGCGTCGCTGCGGGAATTGCGGATGAGAGGGGAGGCATTAACGGCCGTTATTCAGCAGCTTCTCGACGGCCGGCAGCCGGAAACCCTGGACACCATCCAGTTTAGCCCCAGCCAACCCGGCCAGCGCGAGAAGCGCATCAGCTACAACATCGCCTGGCAGCCGCAAAAACCACTGCGCCCCGACCTGCAAATTCCGCTGCGCCGCGCCCTGCAACGGCTGGCACACGAAAACGCCTGCGTCCTCACCTACGTCACCGCCGCCCCCGAACTCATCCACCTCCACATCAACTGCCCCGCCACACGCGGCAGCGACTGGGTTGCCTATCTACTCAAAAACGGCTCTGAAGCAATCATCCAAAAAGAGTACCATCTCGATGAGCCACTCTGGGCAACCGGCTTCTACGCCGCCGAATCGGCCAAACCATTAAGCGACAATGAACTACGGCTCCTGTTGGAAAAAAGGGAGCTATTATAACGGAAGAGAGTGGGAGATTGAGAGACTGAGAGATTGAGAGATTGAGAGATTGAGAGATTGAGAGACTGAGAGATTGAGAGACTATAATCTCCTAATCTCCTAGTCTCCCAGTCTCCTAATCTCCAATCTCCTAATCTCCAGCCTCCAATCCCCAATCTCCCCATCCAAGGAAAGTATTATGCCAGACCACAAACTGGTTTTGATTGACGGCCACGCGCTGGCCTACCGCATGTTTTTTGCCCTGCCCTTGCAGGCCTTCACCACCAAAGCCGGGGAGCCAACCAACGCTACCTACGGCTTTATTCGCACCTTGCTGGAACTCATTTTGGCGAAAACCCCGCCGCAATATCTGGCGGTCAGCTTTGACGTGGGTGCCACCTTCCGTGACGAAATTTTTGCCGAGTACAAAGGGACGCGGGAAAAAATGCCCGATGAGCTGCGGCTGCAAATTGACCGCATCAAGGAAGTGGTGCAGGCACTCAACATCCCCATCATGGAGCTGGAAGGGTATGAGGCGGACGATGTGCTGGGGACGATTGCGGCGCAGGCCAGAGACCAGAAGGTTCCCGCCCACATCATCACCGGCGACCGCGACCTGCTGCAACTGGTGGACGACAACACGGTGGTCGAGTTACCCACGCGGGGCAGCCAGCCGTCGGAGGTGTTTGATAAAACGGCCGTTTTTAACTACTTCGGTGTCCGCCCCGACCAGGTGGTAGATTGGAAAGCCCTCGTCGGCGACACCAGCGACAACATCCCCGGCGTCAAAGGCATCGGTGCCAAAACCGCCACCAAACTCATCAGCGACTACGAAACGCTTGACGGCATCTACGCCCACGTGGACAGTATCAAAGGCGCCACCGGCAAAAAACTGGCCGAAGGCAAGGACAACGCCTACCTTAGCTACAAGCTCGCCAAAATCATCACCGATGCCCCCATCACCCTCAATCTCGATGCCTGCGTTGCCCACGACTTTGACCCACAGCCCGTTTTTGCCCTCTTCCACGACCTCGAATTCCGCACCCTGACCAAAATGCTGGCCGACAGCCTGGAAGAAAAACCCGCCGACCTGACGGGCGACAGCGACCTGCCCCCCACCGAAGCCATCCTCGTCAACAGCCAAAAGCAGCTTGATGAGCTTGTCAAGACGCTCAACAAGGCCAAAGTGATTAGCTTTGACGTGGAAACCACCGGCCTCGACAAGCTCACGGCTGAACTGGTGGGGGTTTGTCTGGCGGTACAGCCGCCCAAAAGCTACTACATCCCCGTCGGCCATTTGGCAGGCGAAGCCCAGGCCACCAGCGGGCAGATGTCGCTCTTTGCCACCGAGGCCACGCTGGCTCCCAATCAACTGCCGTTAAAGGTTGTGCTAGATGCGATTCGGCCGGCGCTCACCAACCCCGCCATCCCCAAAGTGGCCCACAACGCCAAGTACGACTACATGATTTTGGAGCGATACGGCATTGAGGTGGCTCCCATCAGCTTTGACACCATGATTGCCGAATGGCTCACCGACCCCGGCACCAAGTTCAAAGGGCTAAAAGATTTGGCCGCCCACCGGCTGGGGCTGCAAATGACCAACATAGAGGTGCTGATTGGCAAAGGAAAAACACAAAAAACGTTTGCCGAAGTTCCCATTGACGAAGCCGTTGCCTATGGCGCAGCCGATGCCGATATGACGCTGCGGCTGGTGCAGCCATTGCGAGCCGAATTAAAGGAAAAAGGGCTGGAGCAGTTGGTAGACGTGGAAATGGCGCTCATCCACGTGTTGGCCGACATGGAAAAGGCGGGAGTGGCAATTGACGTGCCGTTTTTCCAAGAAATGTCGCAGAAAATGGCGGCGGACTTGCAAGCGCTGGAAACAAAAATTTATGCAATTGCAGAAGAGCCATTTAACATCAACTCAACGCAGCAGATGAGCGACATTTTATTTGGCAAGCTGGGGCTGCCAACGGCCGGTTTGAAGAAAACCAGCAGCGGCCACTACTCCACCGCCGCCAACGTGCTGGAAGATTTGAAAGAGCTTGACAAAACGGGCATCATCAGCGCCCTGCAAGAGTACCGTGAACTGGGCAAGCTGAAGGGAACGTATGTGGATGCGCTACCAAAAATGGTGAACCCCAGGACGGGGCGGATTCACACCAGCTTTAACCAGACGGGGGCCATTACCGGCCGTTTAGCCAGCAGCGACCCCAACTTGCAAAATATTCCCGTTCGTAGTGCGGCGGGGCAGCAAATTCGGCGCGGCTTTATTACGTCGCCGGGCTGGCAATTTTTGGCGGCAGATTATTCGCAGGTGGAACTGCGGATTTTGGCCCATATTAGCCAGGATGAGGCTTTGCTGGATGCGTTTCACCATGACCAGGACATTCACCGGACGACGGCGGCGGCCGTTTATTCCATTCCCGTTGAAGAAGTGACCTTTAACCAGCGTCGCTTTGCCAAGGCGGTCAACTTTGGCCTCATCTATGGCATGGGCGCGTTTCGCCTTGCCCGTGATTCGGAATTGACGCTGGCGGAATCGGAGAACTATATCAAGGAATATTTTGAGCGGTTTCCCGGCATTCAGCGGTATCTGGATGAGACAAAAGCGAAGGCACGGGAGCAAGGATATGTGGAAACACTGCTGGGGCGGCGCCGCTATTTCCCGGTTCTCAAGGGTAGCAGCAACCGGCAGTTGATCATGCGTGCCGAGCGCGAAGCAGTGAACCACCCGATTCAGGGAACGGCTGCCGACATTATCAAGCTGGCAATGCTGGAACTGCACAAAACGCTAACGGCCGATTTTCGCGCCCGGCTGCTGCTGCAAGTTCACGACGAACTGCTGCTGGAGGTGCCGGGAGAAGAGCTGGCCGACGTACAAACGCTCGTCGTCAACACCATGTCCAACGCCTTCAAGCTGGATGTGCCGCTGAAGGTGGAAGCAAACACCGGCTCCAACTGGCTGGAATTGAAATCTTAAAACGTAAGGCGTGTTACATGTCCACAAAACAGGTGGGGAAACATGTCATTTCGAGGTCCTCCGAGAAATCCCGTTAACGACGGTCAGGTGAGCGAGATTTCTCCTCGAAGACTCGTCGAAATGACATTGTTTTCTACCCAAATAAATTGTTAATCCACTAGCAATACGCCTTACCTGACACACAACCATGACAACTTCCAATGTAACGCAACGCACCCGCTTTTCTTTTCCCACGCTCCCGGCTAACTTACCCAACCGGGGCAATCCCTTCTTACAAAAAATAGCCGCCTTTCTTTTTGGCCTGTGGGGGTGGCAGGTGGATGGCAATCTGCCCGATGACGTGTCACAGGCAGTGGTGATTGGTGCGCCCCACACTTCTAACTGGGATTTTATCATCGCCATGATCACTGTTTTTGCCTTTGACATTAAGCTCTCGATTTTGGGGAAGCACACCATTTTTGTCTGGCCGTTTCGGCGGCTGCTGTATTGGATGGGGATTGTGCCAACTGATCGGCGGGCGGCGCAGGGGTATGTGTCGCAAGCGATTAACCAGTTTACCCAACACGACCGCTTTTTGCTGGGGATTGCGCCAGAGGGGACGCGCAGTAAGGTGACGAAGTGGAAACATGGATTTTATTATATTGCCCAGGGTGCCAACGTGCCGATTGTGCCGATTGGGCTGGATTTTGGCGGTAAGCGCATCAAGATCGGCCCCAAAATCTGGGCTTCGGGGGATTTGGAGGAGGACATGGTGCAGATTCAGGCGTTTTATGCGGATGTGGTGGGGAAGAATCCGCATTTGGGGTAACTGGTAATTGGGGATTAGAGATTGAGAGATTGAGAGACTATAGTCTCTCAGTCTCTTAATCTCCTCCTCTTCAGGAGTTTACAATGAGCAACAGTAGTACGTTAATGAGTTTGGTACAGCGGTTTGCGGATGCGGAATGTTGCTGGATGAGTACGGTGCGGCCAAACGGCCGTTCGCACAGCAGTCCGATTTGGCATGTGTGGCATGAGGGGCGGGCGTATGTGGTGACGAAGGGAACGGCCGTTAAAACCCACAACATCACCCTCAACCCCAGCGTCGTCATCACCCACCCCGACCCGAAAGACGTGGTGATCATCGAAGGGATGGCGCGGCTTGCGCCGGAAAAACGGGCGGCACTGCGGCCGCTGCTGCTGCAAAAGTACAAATGGGACATTAGCGACCCGGATGAGGCGAATTACAACACGGTGATTGAAATCACGCCGACGCGGTTGATTGCCTGGGGGGCGTATGGGGAGGGTCGTTGGACGGGGGCGAAGGTAACGGCCGTTCGTGAGGTCGCCAGCAATGCAGACTAAAGCCGTCTTGCCAAGCATTTCACAAGTTGGCAGCAAATAGCTATATGACTAGATTATGGGCTGGTACACAATCTTGTCATTAGTGGGCTATGGGTACTGAACATGAGTGAAGGAAGAGTATATTTCGCCTTGGATGGAGATGATTTTGATCCAGATGAAGTAACTAAATTTCTTGGGCTTCAACCAACATCAATCTGTCGCAAAGGCTCAAAAATCTCTGGGAAAACACCTCGATCAAATTCATGGCAACTGTCAACAGAAAACATCGTGGAGAACTATATTGACGTCTTTGAACTGTCTTCAAAAATTATTGCCAGGCTAAAACCAAAGAAAGCACTTATTCTTCAGGCAAAAGAGCAATTTAATATTTCACCAAGATTTGAAGTGGTTTTAAGCTTTTCGATGGACGAAGAACAACCAACTCCAGCTATAGGCTTTGATGTTGAAACGGTACAATTTTTAGGGGACATTGGTGCCTTCATTGATATTGATACCTATATGCTTTAAAAGCAAGAAGCTATGCTAGAATAGAGTTTGCTTGTTGGCAAATAGATTAAGTCAACAAAAGGTAAAACGATGAGTACCAAAACATATCCACTTGCTTTGCCTGAATCCGCGTTTTCCGCGCTCAGAAAATCTCCTGTAGAGTTTGTCGAAGAAATGAAATACGCGGCTCTGGTTAAATGGTATGAGGCAGGCATGATTACCCAGGATAAAGCAGCCGAAATTGCCGGACTTTCCCGCTTTGAGTTTCTACAGCTTTTATCGAGATACCATGTCTCCGCTATTCAATACACTGAGGGACTACTGGATGAGGAATTAGAAAACTATGCCGGCGGCAAAGATAGTTATTAACGCCTCTCCCCTTATCTTGCTGTGCAACAGCGATTTGGAACTTGTTTTACCTAGGTTGTTTTCTGAAATTGTCGTGCCAACGGCCGTTTGGAGTGAAATACGCAATGGCTCGCATGTAGATAAAGCCGTACAAAAAATTCCAAACCTAACCTGGCTAAAACACGTGCAAACAAAATCTGTAGATGACATCGTGCGCTGGGATTTAGGAGTCGGGGAGACCGAGGTTCTCAGTTACGCCATTCAAAACAAAAATTTCACGCCCGTTTTGGATGATATGTTGGCAAAAAAGTGTGCCAACTCTTTAGGGATGCACACACTTGGTACAGGTTCAATTTTAATTATTGCCAAGCAAAGAGGGTTGATTAACTCTGTTGAACAATCATTGCGTCATCTGCAAGAGACAGGCTTATGGATTTCTGAAGCTATCATTCAAATGTTAAAGCGCAAAGTTGGCGAATGATGTTGTTATTTGCATAGGCAAACGGCCGTTAATTCCCCTACCCTCCCTCCCTCTCCACCATGAAACTCGACAAACACTACACCGACCCGCGCCTCGTTGAACTGTACGACCACGACAACCCGCGTGGCGTTGACACCGATTTTTATCTCGCCCTGGCCGCCGAACTGCAAGCAAAACGCATCATTGACCTGGGGTGCGGCACCGGCTTGTTAACCTGCGAACTGGCAACAGGCGAACGCCAAGTCACGGGCATTGACCCCTCTCCCGCCATGCTGGCCGTGGCGCAGCGCAAGCCGCAAGCCGGGCGCGTTGAGTGGGTTGTTGGTGATGCCAGCACCCTGAGGCAGCGCAACGCCGATTTGCTGATCATGACGGGCAACGTCGCCCAAATTTTCCTGGATGATGCCGAGTGGGCGGACACACTCCGCTACATTCACCAGGCTTTGCGCCCCGGTGGCCATCTGGCCTTTGAAAGCCGCAACCCGGCCGGCCGCGCCTGGGAGCAGTGGGGTCGGGATAACACCTTTGAGGAAATGGAGACGCCGTTTGGTCCAATGGCGTGTTGGCTAGAGGTGTTGGACGTGCAGAATAGCCAAGTACATTTTGTCGGCCACAACCTGTTTAAGGCCACGGGCGAAGATGTGGTAGCCCACAGCACGCTCCGCTTTCGCAGCCAAACCGAATTAGCAGATTCTTTGCGTCAGTCCGGTTTTGCCATTGACCACCTGTATGGTGATTGGCAGCGCGGGTCATTTACCGAGGCAAGCCGCATCATGGTTTTTGTAGCACGGCGCGAATGAGCATAACGGCCGTTTTTTCCCTACTCACCCTCCTTCTCCCGCAAAAACACATGCTGCGATTTCACCCGCGCCAGCAGCTTACCTGCTTCGTCGCGCACATCGGCCGTTAGCAGCAGCCCTTTCTCATCCTGGCTTACCACCCGCGCCGTTGCCACCACGTGGGAAATGCCCTTCACCGGCCGCACATAGCGGATATTCATCTCCTTTGTCACATTCACAAACGCCACCAAAAAGCTCAACAGCCCCAGCGCATTATCAGCAATCGTAGCAATCACGCCCCCCTGCATATACCCCATCGGGTTCTCATACCGCTCCTGCACCGGAAAGCGCAGCACCACTTCCGGTTTATCCAGGTCTATATCCACCACCTCACCGCCCATATCCACAAACACAGGGGGCGGCAGCTTTAAATCTTTAGCATGAGCCAGCCTTGCCAACATCTCTGGCGACAGCCCGGTAAAATCCATCATGTAATTAACTCCCAATCTGCAATGATATGGGTTCGTTCGTTAATAACTTAGGATTTAGAAGTTCAACTTCTCTCAGAAGTTGAACTTCTGGAACTGCAAAGTTATTGTTGATTGAACCCTATGAGTATACCCGGTTCCGGCCAAATAGGTTCTCATGTTCAGGCAAAGCTGCCATGACACAAAAACTGCCAAGAGCGGGCAACTTGCAAATTTAACTTGGAAATGCTTTTCAACTCAGATAATATTCTGGTTAGGGGAAGCTGAAGGACGTGACAATCAGCTATGATAAGATACCGCTATTTCCACTTGATTTGGCTCTTGCCCACAGTGCTTTTCCTGCACGCAGGGCATCACAACACCCATGCCTTAACGGCCGTTTTCATCAACGAAATCCATTACGACAACGCCAGCACCGACACCGGTGAAGCCGTTGAAATTGCCGGCCCCGCCGGCACCGACCTCACCGGCTGGAGCATTGTCCGCTACAACGGCAGCGTTCCCTCAGCCGCTGTGGTCTATACCAGCCCTGCTGCCAATCCCTCAGGATCAGACACCCTCAACGGTGTCATCCCCAACAATTGCAGCGGCTACGGCGTGGTTGTAGTTAACTATGCCACCGACGGGCTGCAAAATGGCACCGCCGACGGGGTGGCACTGGTAGACAACAACGGCACTGTGATCCAGCTTCTTAGCTACGAAGGCACCTTTACCGCCAGCAACGGCGCGGCCAACGGCCAAACCAGTACCGATATTGGCGTGAGTGAAACAAACAGCACCACCACCGGGTATTCGCTCCAGCTAGGCGGCAGTGGTTCCACTTATGAAGATTTCACCTGGAACAGTGCCGCCGCCAACACCTTTGGCAGTTGCAACACCGGGCAGACGTTTAGCGGCGGCAGCACCGCCCCCACCGTCAGCAGCACCACCCCCGGCAACAACGCCACCAATGTTGCCATAGATGCCAACATTAGCATCACCTTTAGCGAAGATGTTACCGTTAGCAGCAACTGGTTTAGCCTGAGTTGCACCAGCAGCGGCAGCCACACGGCAACCGTCACGGGGGGGCCAACAACCTTCACCCTCAACCCCGACAGCAACTTTGCCAACAGCGATATCTGCACCGTCACCATTGACAAAGACGCCGTGGCCGACCAGGGAGCAACGCCCGAAAACATGGCAAACAACTATGTTTTCAGCTTCACCACCGTGGCCGCCGGGTTTGGTAGCTGTGGCGACAACAGCGAAACGCCCATCCACACCATTCAGGGCAGCGGCACCGTTAGCCCACTCAACGGCGCGGCCGATGTGATCATCGAAGGGGTGGTAGTTGGCGATTTCCAGGCATCAACGCAGCTTAATGGCTTCTTTGTCCAGGAAGAAAACAGTGATGCCGATGCTGACCCAGCCACTTCCGAAGGCATTTTTGTCTACGACCCCGCCGGAACGGATGTGGCCGTGGGGGATGTGGTGCGGCTACAGGGCAATGTCACTGAATATTTTGAGCTAACCGAGATCAACCAGGTAGACACGCTGGTGGTGTGCAGCAGCGGTGCCACCCTGCCCACAGCCGCCAGCGTGACGCTGCCTTTTGCCAACACCACCGCGCCGGAACGGTTTGAGGGGATGTCTGTTACGCTGCCGCAGTCGCTGACCGTCACTGAGCATTATCTGCTGGCGCGGGGTGGACAGCTTACGTTGTCATCGGGCGGGCGGCTGTTTAACCCCACCCACGTGGCTGCGCCGGGGGCGGCGGCCAATGCGGTGCAGGCCAGCAATGACCTGAACAAGATTGTGCTGGATGATGGCAGCGAGGCGCAAAACCCGGCTACGATTCCTTACCCACCGCCGAAATTAACGGCCGTTAACACCCTACGCGGTGGCGATACCGTCAGCAACATCAGCGGCGTTCTCACCTACAGTTGGTCTGGCTGGAGCGGCAGCGTCAATGCGTACCGCATTCACCCCACGACAATGCCCACATTTACGGCCGTTAACAGCCGACCCACCGCACCAACCGCCGTTGGCGGCACGCTCAAGGTCGCCAGCTTCAACGTCCTCAACTACTTCAACACCTTCTCCGGCTGTACCAACGGCGTCGGCGGTGCGGCCACCGACTGTCGCGGAGCCGAAAACAGCAGCGAATTCACCAAGCAGCGCGACAAAATCATCGCCGCTATCGCCGCTATGGATGCCGACATTGTGGGGCTGATGGAAATGGAGAACGATGGCTATGGCAGCGGCAGTGCCATTCAGGATCTAATCAACGGCCTGGCGGCGGCTGGAGCCAACTACAGCTTTATCAACGCCGATACCCTCACCAGTTCTACCAACGCCCTCGGCACCGATGCTATCAAGGTGGCCCTCATTTACAAAAACACCGTCTCGCCCACCGGCACAACCAGGGTAATGAGTTCGGCCGTTGACCCGGAGTTTGACAGCAGCAAAAATCGGCCGGCGCTGGTGCAAAGCTTTAGCCAAACCGCCACCGGCGAAATCATCACCATCGCCGTCAACCATCTCAAATCCAAGGGGTCTGACTGTAACAGCGTGGGCGACCCCGACACTGGCGACGGGCAGGGCAACTGCAACCTGACGCGCACCAGTGCCGCCGAGGCACTTGTCACTTGGCTTGCCACCGACCCCACTGGCGTGGGCGATGACGACGTGGTGATCATGGGCGACCTTAATGCCTATGCGATGGAAGACCCCATTACCGCCATCACCGATGCTGGATACACCAACCTCATCCTGCAATTCCTGGGCAGTTCTACCTACTCCTTCGCCTTTGATGGACAGTGGGGATATCTTGACCATGCGCTCGGCAGTCCGTCGCTGCTGCCGCAGGTGATAGGGGTGACAGAATGGCATATCAACGCCGACGAGCCGATTGCCCTGGATTACAACGAGAACTTTAAAACCGCGCAGCAAATTACAGAGCTATATGCCAGCAATCAGTTTCGCGCTTCAGACCACGACCCGGTGTTAATTGGCCTGGATCTAACCTGCACCTCCCCGGTTAGCCCGGCTGACGTGACTATACAACGCAGCGGCGCAAACGTCATCCTGAGTTGGCTCCACGACGCGAACAACAGTGATTACACGGTACTGCGAATGACTTCCCCCTACTTTGACCCCAACGATGCCGGGGCGGTGGAACTATCGGGGACAATCAGTTACGACAGCGGCACGGCTTCCATTACCGACAGTGATACGGTGGTGGGCAACCCGATGACGAATTACTATTACTATGTGCTGGGAATGAATGGCTGTAGCATAGAATCGGCCGTTGGCAACCACACGGCTGCTTTCGATTTTGCTATTGTCCCTGGCACGCCCTAAAACCCAAGCTAATCAAACCTCTGAGGTCTTGTTGGCGATTAACAAAATAAATGGGCAAACGGGAATTGAGATTGCGAGACTGGGAGATTGAGAGATTAGCCGTGGTTAGTCTCTCAGTCTCTTAATCTCCCAGTCTCTGTTTTCACCCGATTAAATTGTGAATCTTCAAGGAAACCTCAGAGGTTTCCTCTCGTATACCCCCACCAAAGGATTCCCAACGCTGCCGCCACAAACCCTAACAGGTTGAGCCACGCTGGCACCATTTGCCCAAGGAACAAGGCCAGCGACAAGCCGGCCACCAATAGCAGCAGCCCCCCTGTCACAAGCTGGCGGGCAACAGGGGGATTGCGTAGCTGTAGGGTCAACCACAGCATCCACAGGCCGATTATGTAGGCCAACCCCAGGCCGATCTCAACTACGGCGGCGGGGGTGTCAATGGTTAGGTTGCTTATGGGGGAGACAAAGAGCAGGAGCCAGGCCATGATGAGTGGGAAGACAAAGCCAAGCAGGAACAGGAGAAGAGGGGGAAACAACGGCCGTTTTTTCTGCCGCTCCCACAACACCACCCCCAACACCACCAGCAAAAAGCTGGTTCCCACCGCCGGGTTTGCCCAAAACCAATACCCCCAATACAGGGCAACCCCCACAAGCAGCCCCGTTAGCAGATACATGCCCAAAAACCAGTAATCTACGGCATGAACCTGCAAAACGCCTTCATACATTTTTAGCCGATCCGCCGGAATGCGCCGGGCGGCGATGTGGCCTAGCAGCAGCGGCAGCAATATTACCAGCCGCCACCCCCACAGCAGCGGCGGTAGCATAAAATAATACCAGCCGGCCGCAACGATAAGCAGCAGCAGGACAGACAGATTAAACCCTACCAGCGCACCGGTAAATTTTAGCAGCAGCAGCCTCGGCTGGGCGTGTTTGGTTTGCACCAAGCCATCAGCTCTGGTGAACAGTGCCAGCAGCAGCGGCAGGCTAAACCAGCCCGCCAGCAGCCGCCCCACGGCATGGTGTAGCACAGGCTGGGGGGTGAGCGGCCACTGCAAGGCGGGGACGAGTAGCCAGATGGCGGCGATCCAGAGTAGGCAGGCGGTTAGGACGGTGAGAAGGTGATCGGTGGTTAAACGGCCGTTTACAACCCCCAACGACCAAATCACCATCCCCGCCCAGCTCATCCGCGCATGGTCATCTGCGTCTGACCAGCGAAAAAAAGCGTCCAGCCAGGCATAAACCATCTGCCACAGTGAGCCATGCGGCGGCACAGCCTGCAAGGCCGTCGGTGAAATGGCAGGTGGTGCCACCAGCCACTTCGCGTCAATATCTTGACACTCCTCCGCCGAAAGCGGGTCATATCGCCCCAGCAGCAGCAAACCATTGGCCTCATCCGCCGTTTGAATGCCGCCATGCGTGTGCAGCACCTTTACCAAACCAATCTGTAAATCACGTCTGCGATGGGAAATTTTACGGGTTCCCGTCTCCCAAAAGCTAATCATTTTTTCGTGAACCGACACCATTTCCCCCATTAGCCCCGCCAACTCTTCCTGTGTCAACGGTTTGGGGGGATCACTGTTTGGATCAACCGTTTTCAAACGATAATGCCGCAAACGCTTACCGAAATCGCTCATTTTCGCCTTTTTTCCAACAGAACGAACCCATTCTACACATTTCTACAAAAAATGTAGTTTACACTGCGCCCTTTTCACCCTATCCTGCGGCCAGCTTTGCACCTTAAAAACACGATACACGGAAGTATACATTAGCCTTCAATCGGCTTCTGCCACTCCAAACTAATGACGGTACCTTCTCCGGCGGTAGAGTGCAGTTGCATCTGGGCATCAATAAACGCAGCGCGTTCCTGCATGCCCGCTAACCCAAAATGCCCTTCCGAAAGCAGCCTGGTAATGGGCAACTGGCCTTCTTCATAGGGCAAACCCACGCCATTGTCCTCGACAATAATGGTGATGTGGTCGGGCAGGAGGTAGCCGTGAATACGAATGAGTTCCGCGTTGGCATGGGTAATGGCATTCTCCAAAGCTTGTTGCACAATGCGGTAAATTTCTTGTTCAACGTGGGGTGGATAACGAACGGCCGTTTCGCACAAATCAAACAACAGTTCACACTCCGGCAACAGCCGCTCCATTTGGGCATCTGCCAACTGGTTTAACCCCGCCCAAACCCCAAAATCCAGCATCTTGGGTCGTAACCCGGTAATAACCTGGCGCAAATGGTGCGTAATCCCCCGGTAAAGCTCGTGGAACTTGGGCGAGACACCGCCATCAACATACATTGCCATCACGGCCAACTGGCTCAGGGTGACATCATGCAAATCATGCGCCAGCGTCAGCCGTTCCTGCTCGTGCCGTTCAATGTTCATTTTATAGAGCATATAGAGCGTTTCGGACTGGGTGAAGTTGATGAGAGCAACGGCCGTTTGTGCCGCCAGCGTCTCATACAAGGGCAAGTCACGCCGCCCATACAGCCCATCCGGGTCATGCCGCCCCAACAGCCACACCCCCAGCCAGCGATTCTGCACTTGTAGCGGCAACACCAATTGCACCCAGCCATAAGATGCTGTCCACTCCAACGGCAACTGCTGCTGCAACCGGCTCATTAGGGTCAACAGCACCGATACAGGCGGCAAAACATCTGCATCAAGCCCATGCTGATAAAGCAATTCAACCTTCTGCCCCTCGTCCACCAAAAAAAGAGCCGACTCGCGTACTTGCAACGCCGCCAAAACCTCGTCACGCAGCAGTTCCACCATCGCCTGCCGATTTTTCACCGTCGCCAAGCGGTTGCTATACATTTCAATGACACCGGGGGGCAGGGGCGGCAGACCAAAGAGAAAACGTTCGACCCATCGTGCAAACCATGCGTAGGTAAACAGGGTGAACAAAACGGCCGTTATAGAGCTAACCAAACTCGCCAATACCGCTTCACGGGTAAAGAGTTCCAGAAACTGTAGCCCCAACGCCAGCAAGATCATGGCCGGTACTACCAGCACGGCAAACAGGTAGGGCGTGAAGACACGATTGGCTACCACCTCTATCCGATGTGCTGAGGGATCAACGGCCGTTCGGTAATATGCCCCTGCCAGAGCCGCCAGCGACATCACCGGCAGAAAACCCAGCACGGCCGGCAAAAGCGACAGCACCAGCGTCACATTTCCCCACCACAGCGTCGAGGTTTCAGAGTCCAGCCAATTGACCCAAAACGCCAGCAGCAACACCAACACAGTTAGCACCCCCACCAGCACCATGTAAAACTTTAGCAACCGCCGCACCCGGTTACGCAGCGCAGGCAGTTGTGGGCGATAAGCAGCCATAAAATAAATGCCCGGAATCGTTGCCACACCCAACAGCACCCCCCCCTGAAAAAACGGCTGCACACCAAACAAGGTTGCAACCATCACCACAACCACTGGCGCAAAGCCTGCTACCAACAACAGCAGCAGCCGAACCGCCTCCGCTGATTGCTTTGGCCGTGTGGCCTGAATGAGCAGCCAAATCATGCTGCCACCAAATGTCAGCAATCCCGTAGCCAGCAAGGCACTTCGCGGCAGCATCCCCAGCCAATCCAAAAGAATGCCAATACCAGCGACACCATACAGCACGGGAACGAGCCATTTGGGCAGGGGGAGGGGCTGCGGATAGTAAAGATGCAACTGCCAGTAGAGGGGCAAACAGAGCCACAACGCAGCGTGGGAAATAAAAATGCTAAACCAGAGATGAAAGGATGACAGTGTGCCGGTGACAAGCCAAACGGCCGTTAAAAAATGAACCCCAGTCAATAACCGCCACAAACGCCCCTTCGGCCGAATCAGCCAAACCGTCGCTGCCCCAGCCAGCCAAAAAACATACGGTAACCACCACTCACTGTTCAGCCGCTGCCGCAGTTCCGCCCAGTTACGCCCCGGAAACCGCCACGCAACCACCAGCAGCTCCTCACCACGCCAAATATGCAGTTGCACAATCTCATTCTCCGCCACCCCCATAAACAAAACCTGGATGCGGCTACGGCCAAACTCATCCCACACCACATCGCCCACCTGCTGTAGCCGATCCCCCTTCCGCAAATCGCCATACACCCCCGGCTCAAACACATCCGTTACCAAACCCGCTTGGTTATAGCTAAACCCTGCATAAGGAGCCGCCACAACAAACCCCAGCGTATACACCACCAGAAAAAACAACACGGCCCCCGGCAAATACCTTTCCCAAAACAGCTCTCCTGATTTCATAAAACTCTCCAAACAAATCCCAAAAGGAGGTGATGCTCACTTAGGAACAGGATTAAATAAGTGGCGCAAGAAGTTCAACTTCTTCTGAAAAGTTGAACTTCTAAATGGACAAGTTATTTAATTCCCATTCCTTATAAAAAACCGAATGATATATCTGTTTCTTAATTTTATTGTTTGTCACAAAAAAATGGAGGTTTCTCATGACACAATTCTATCAACAGTTAACAACCCATTCCCACACAGATGGTGCTTATTGGCACAACATGCTCCAGCTCTCCCAAATGGAGCTAAACAACGTTGTTCTTTTGGACAACACCATGGCCTGGAACGATTGGTGGCTGGCTGAATAGTCGGTAATCAGCTATCGGTCATCAGTAATCAGCTAAGGAACGAGGATTAAATAAGTTACGCAAGAAGTTCAACTTCTTCTGAGAAGTTGAACTTCTAAATAGGTAGATTATTTAATTTCCATTCCTAACCAACTAATTACTGATGACCACCTTAAGGAATTAGACATGAACCTTTACCAACAGACAAACCAGTATCTTGCAGATCTATCCATGTTGCAAGCGTGGCCGGAAATGGGCAGCTTTTTGCTGGGTGCGGCCAGCAAGGAGCCACACGATTGGTGGCTGCCCGTCATCGGCAGTGAAGCTGTAGGCGGCACGCAAAAGGTGGCAATACCGGCCGTTGCCAGCATTGCCGCCCTGCAAGCCAGCATCATCCTCATTGACGACATGCTCGATGCCGACCCGCGTGGCTATCACCACAAAATTGGGCAGCCAGCCGCCGCCAATCTAGCCTCCGCCCTGCAAGCCCTGAGCCTGGAAGCCATTGCCCATGCGCCTCTGCCCGGCCACATTCAGGCTACCATTATGCACAGCCTGGGACAAATGATGTGCCAAACGGCACACGGGCAGCAGCTTGATGTGCAAAACCCGCAAGACGAGGTGGGCTATTGGCGGGTGGTCGCCACCAAAAGCACCCCTTTTTTTAGCACGGCTCTCTTCATTGGCGCGTTGTGTGGCGGGGCAGAACCCTGGCAGGCGGCAATCATTACCGAGGTGGGGCGTTTATATGGGGCAATGATCCAGATACATGATGATTTGCATGACACGATGGCGGTTCCGGCCGGCCCCGACTGGCTGCAAAACCGTTCACCACTGCCCATTTTGTTTGCCCAAACTGTTCCACACCCGGAACGAGCCGCCTTCATGACCTTACGCCAACAGGTTGCTAACCCAGAAGCGTTGCATGAGGCACAGGAAATCCTGCTGCACTGCGGTGCCGTTAGTTATGCGGTGGATCAAATTTGGCAGCGGTATCAGAAAGCGCAGCGTTTGGCTGAGAGTTTGCCTGCGCCAGGGCCGGAGAAGTTGGGGAAGCTATTGTGGCGGTTGATGGAACCTGTGCAAAAGTTGCTGGAAGCGGCCGGCGGCACGCCGCTGGCAGTTACCGTGAATCTGCCAGATCAAACCCGGCGGCCGGCGATGATGGGAAGTGTGGCGTAAGAATACCCTGGGCATGGGCAACGGCTATTGCTGCCGCAAGGTTACGGGCGCCCAAGCGTTGATAGGCACTGGTCAACAGGTTCCTTACGGTGGAATCAGCCAGGTGCAAACGGTTGGCAATTTCAGCCTTCGTCAGGTTCGGGTCGGCGGCGCACAAGGACAAGATTTGCAGTTGGCGTGGCGAGAGGGAAACAAGCGGTTCTGTTTTACGCAAAAGTTTATCGGCTGCCTGTTCACTGAGATAGCTTCCGCCACTCATGATGGAGCGTATGGTCTTGCCCAAATCCTGGATAGTAGCATGGTCGCCTTTGAGAATATAGCCGCTTACACCCGCCTTCAACGTTGACTGGATTAATGTTCGTTCATCATACATGGAAATGACGATGATTTTGAGGTTAGGGTATCGGTCACGAAGTTCGACGATTAGGCTTAGTGCAGGAAAAGGGGTAATGTTACCTTCGGAAATAGGTACGCCTATATCCAATAATAAGACATCGGCCGGGTGCTGCTGTAACATGGGCATGAGCTGGTTGCCATAAGTTGCCACGGCAACAATTGCAAACCCGTGTTCTTGCAACAACCGGTAACGATAGCCATCAATAACGCCTTGATGGTCTTCTAAAATAGCCACTCGAATTGTTTTTTCCATTTTTCAACTGTACCTTCCTTTTCATTCTTGTATCAGGTTAGCACGTTTTGGCAAGAACTGGAACAGGAAATATTACCTTCGGTACAAATGTCTATTCTCTATTTATCTTCTATCCTATATCCTACTGTTAGCTAGTTTTCATTGCTTGGGGAAAAAATCCAGTCAAAACAAATGCCCTACTTCGTAGAACCCATTGCGTTTTATGGAAGTAGGGCATTTGTGTTTGACCTACTTGCCCATAGAGCTATCATTTTTCTTCAAATAGTTCAAGGGAAGGAAAGGTGACAACGGCCGTTTCTTTCCCACCAAACCCCTCGCCCACCACTCCAACCCGCTCCACCCGTTCCGCCACCTCCCCCACCCACAGCAACTCCCGGTTCACCCGCACCGTCCAATGGTCGCCGTCTACGTCCAGCCAAATTTCGTTGTGGTCGGAGCGGACGTGGGGCCAGGGTTGCCAGGGGAGGATGGGGATTGGGGAATGGGGATTGGAGAATGGAGAATGGAGATTGGAGATTGGGGATTGTTGGAGGGTGAGGTCGCCGAGGGGGGAGAGTTGGAGGGCGGTGGTGGTGTGGGGGGTGCCAAGCAGGAGGCCGTAGCCGATGTCGCGTTGGCCGGTTTGAAAAACGGCCGTTAATCTTACCGAAAACCGCTCCCCCAATGGCTTTGTCTCCAACCACATCACCTGGTCACCCCTCGCTAGAATCGTCATCGTTCCCGGCTGCACCGTCTGCACCAGCTCCCCCAGCGGCTGTGGGTCGCCCCAGCCGGAGGCAATGAACCCCACCAGCAGCAAAATGGTGAGGAGGAGGAAAACGGCCGTTAATCGCAAAAACAGTCGCATAGTCCCAAGTCTATGCAGTTCTGGTACATAGACAAGCAATAGAAGTTCAACTTCTGGCAGAAGTTGAACTTCTCATAAGACCTTTGGCATACCTCTCGTTCACTGCTAAACTTCCCCTGCAATGTATTAACCGTGTAACCGAAAAACAAAGATTGGGAGATTAAAAGATTCGGAGACTCAACTATTCCAATCTCTCAATCTCTATTTTCAGGATGGAACAACCATGACCGAAAGCCTCCCCCACTGGGATTTAAGCGACATTTACCCAGGGCTGGACACGCCCGAATTTGCCGAAGGGTTTGCCAACGGGCTGCAAACCATCAAGGAGCTGGTGGCCCTGTTTGACCAGCACCAGATCAACCGCATTGACAATGCTAACCAAATACCAGAAAACCCAACGGCCGTTCTCGACCAAATCCTCACCGCCTACAACAGCGGCGTAGACGAAATCATCACCCTCTACACCTACATCTACAGCTTCATCGCCACCGACTCCCGCGACACCGCCGCCCAGGCCAAACTCAGCGAAATCCAGCAGCAGTTCAGCCACCTCTCCCTGCTTGGCACCCGGCTCACCGCCTGGCTAGGCTCGCTCGATGTCGAACAACTCATCGCCCGCTCCCCCATCGCCGCCGACCACGCCTTTGCGCTGCGCCGCGCCCAGCGCGAAGCCGAGCATCTGATGTCGCCGATTGAGGAAGCCCTCGCCGCCGAACTTAACCTGACCGGCAGCCAAAGCTGGAACCGGCTGTTTAGCACCTACACTTCACAACTGACGGTGACGGTGGAAATGGAGGGAGAAAGCAAGGAGATGGCGCTAACGGCGGCGCAAAATTTGATGTTTAGCCCTGACCGCGAGCTGCGGCAGCGGGCAAATGACCAAATTGAGGCGACATTGGCAAAAGCGGCCGTTCCCAACGCCGCCGCCCTCAACGCCATCAAAGGCGAAACCCTCGCCCTCTCACGGCGACGCGGCTGGGAGTCGCCGCTCGACATGGTGCTGTTTGACAACGCCATAGACCGCGAAACGCTGGAAGCGATGAACAACGCTGCCCGCCGCGCCTTCCCCGATTTCCAGCGCTATCATCGCGCCCGCGCCCGCTTTTTGGGGCTGCCCGTTTTGGCGCACTATGATCGGCTGGTGCCGCTGGGTCAAGGCAACCAGCAGTGGTCATACGGCGACGTGCAGCAGTTTATCGTTGAGCAATTTGCCACCTATTCACCGCGTATGGCTGACCTGGCGCAGCGGGCGTTTGCCAACGGCTGGATTGATGCCGAACCCCGCGACGGCAAGCGGGGCGGGGCGTTTTGCATGTGGCTGAAGCAGGGTGATTCGCGCATTTTGTGCAACTTTGAGCCGAGTTTTAATTCGCTGGGGACGCTGGCGCATGAGCTGGGCCACGCTTACCACAACCTGAATTTGCGCGACCGCACCATTTTGCAGCGGTCGCTGCCGATGACGCTGGCGGAGACGGCCAGTACGTTTTGCCAGAAGGTGGTGGAGAATGCGGCGTTGAAAACGGCCGTTAAAGACGACCAAATCATCATCCTCGACACCCTGCTGGAATACGCCACCCGCGTCGTGCTGGGTGCCACCAGCGACTTTGACTTTGAGACCGAACTATTCAAACTGCGGGCGCAGCGCGATTTGTCCGTAGACGAACTGTGTGAACTGTCGTTCAACACCCGCATGGCTCCGGTGGGCGACACCATTGACCCAGAAACCCACACCCGCTACCGCTGGGTCTATGTGCCGCACTATTACGGCAGCAGCTACTACAATTTCCCCTACACCTTTGGCCTGCTCTTTGGGCTGGGGCTGTATGCCCGCTACCAGGAAAACGCCGACGAATTCCGCCAGGGGTATGACGACCTGCTTTCGGCCACCGGCATGAGCGAAGCCGCCGACCTTGCCGCCCGCTTTGGCATCAACATCCGCGACACCGCCTTTTGGGAAGGCAGTCTGGATGTGCTGCGGGCGGATATTGACCGTTTTGATAAGCTGATTCCGTAGGACGTATTGCGTATTGCGTATTGCGTATTTTTTACGCAATACCTAATACGCAATATCCCCGTTTATGCCTGACAATCTGCAACAATTGCATGAGGAAATGCGAGCGTGCCAGCGGTGTTTGACGGCGGGGCATGAGATTGTGCCGGGGGCGATTTTTCGCGGGTCGGTGGGGGCGCGGGTGCTGCTGATTGGGCAGGCACCGGGGGTGACGGAAGTGGAGGCAAAACGGCCGTTTAATGCCAGCAGCGGACGACGGCTTTTTCAATGGCTGGGTGAGGCAGGGTGGGACGAAGACGAGTTCCGCGACAGCCACTACATGACCGCCGTCACCAAATGTTATCCCGGCAAACACCCGTCGGGCAAGGGCGACCGGGTTCCCAGCCGCGCCGAGCAAGCATTGTGCCGCCCCTTTTTGATGCGCGAGATCGCCCTGGTGCAGCCAACGCTGATGATTTTGGTGGGCGGGCTGGCAATCAAGCTACTTTATCCTAACAGTGCCAAATTAGACGAGATTATTGGAACGGCCGTTTATTTTCCCCCCGCTGCTCTCACCAACCCGGTGCAGTTTGACATTAGCCAGGGGGAGACGATGCGCGGGTTTGACGAGGGGAAGGACAAAAACGGCCGTTGGGTCGTCCCCCTGCCCCATCCCTCTGGGGCCAGCCTGTGGCCCAACAAACCCACCAACCAAACCCTCATCCGCCGCGCCACCCGGCTCTTGGCTGACATTCGCACGGCTTTTGCTTTATAAAGATCAATGGGACGCAGATTTACCTGATTTACCTGATTCTGGATCAGGTAAATCAGGTAAATCTGCGTCCTATTCCCCACTCCTATGAAACTCCTCATTCTCGCCCACAACCCCAGCGGTTACGCCACGCGGCGGCTGGCTGAAGCGGCGGTGCAGCGTGGTCATACGGTAGAAATGGCGCGGCCGCTGGATTGTGTGGTGCGGCTAAACGGCCGTTTCACCACTATCACCCACGCCCACCACGACCTCACCCAGTTTGACGTGGCCCTGCTCCGCACCGTCGGCCAAAGCTACATGGGGCATGAAATCAGCGTCCCGCTGGAAAGCTATCTTGCCACCCAGCTTGCGCTGGCCGGGGTGCGCTGCCTCAACACCCCCGCCGCCAAACAGATTGCCAGCGACAAATTCCACACGCTCCAGCTTCTCAACCACGCCGGCCTGCCCATTCCCGATTCGTGGCTGGTGGGTGGGCTGGAACGGATGCGGGAAACGGCCGTTAACGACCTCCCCCTGCCCGCCGTCATCAAGCTGCCGCGTGGCAGTTGGGGGGCGGGGGTGATCAAGGTCGAAACCGCCGAAGCCGCCCTCTCCACCCACCACCTCCTCAGCAGCCTCTCCAAAATTGCCACCGTGCAGGCGTTTGTGGCCGCCGCCAACAACCAGGATATTCGCGCCTTTGTGGTGGGCGACAAAGTGGTGGCGGCCATGCGCCGCACTGCCCCGGCGGGAGATTTTCGGGCCAACATTCATTTGGGAGGAACGGCCGTTGCTGTCACCCTGCCCCCCGCCACCCAGGCCATTGCCGTGGCCGCCGCGCAAACGGTGGGGTTGGAGGTGGCCGGGGTTGATTTGCTGGAAACGGCGTCGGGGCCGCTGGTGATTGAGGTCAATTCCACGCCGGGGCTGGAGGAAATTGAGGCGACGACGGGGGTGGATGTGGCGGGGGCGGTTATTGGGTATTTGGGGTAAGGGGAACCCGGAAAGGGTTGTATGGCAGGATGTGGGTGGGGAGGGAAAACGGCCGTTTCCCACCCCTTCCCTACACCCACGCCGACACCTCATCCAGTGCAGACTTCTCTTCATCCGTCAGCTTCATCTCCGCCGCCAGCATCGTATCGGCAAGCTGGCGCACCGTGTTGGCACCGATGATGGCAGACGTAACGGTGGGGTTGGCAATGAGCCAGGAAACGGCCGTTTGTGCCACTGTCGCCCCATGATTCGTCGCCACCTCCGTTAACTTGTCCACCACCTGGAAGCCACGCTCATTCATATACCGTTCCATAATCCGCCGCGCCCGCGCCGAATTGGGCAGCGTCGTGTCGCGGCCATATTTGCCCGTCAGGAACCCGCCAGCCAGCGGGCTGTAGGGAATCACCCCCACCCCCTGATCCAGACACAGCGGCATTAGCTCCCGTTCAAACTCCACTCGATGCACCAAATTGTAGTGCGGCTGCAAGCTGTCATAGCGGCACAGCTTGTTGACATCACTCACCCACAGCGACTTTGCCAGCAGCCACGCCGGATAATTGGAGCAGCCAATGTAGCGCACCTTACCCAGCCGCACCAGGTCGGTCAGTGCCGACAACGTTTCTTCTAGCGGCGTCTCCTCGTCGGGAAAATGCACCTGATACAGGTCAATGTAATCCGTTTGCAGGCGGCGCAGGCTGGCATCCACCGCCTGCATGATGTGGAGACGCGACAGCCCCTGGTCGTTTGGCCCGTCGCCCATTTGCCCGCGCACCTTGGTTGCCAGCACCAGTTGGTGGCGCGATACGTGGCCGGTTTGCAGCCAGTCGCCAATGATTTGCTCACTCACGCCGCCGTCGTTGCCCTCCGCCCAGCGGGAATAGACGTCGGCGGTGTCAAAAAAGTTGCACCCTAACTCGACGGCATGGCTCATGATTTGGTGGGCAGTGGCAGAAACGGCCGTCCAGCCAAACTGCATCGTCCCCAAACAAATAGTAGACACTTTTAAACCCGTGCGACCTAATTTACGATACTCCATTTTTCCCTCTGATTGTCCTTCAAGTAACCGGCACTTGGTTGAGCGTTTACAAAATAAGCGGGTAGAAAAACGGATTGTCTTTTCATGTCATTCCGAGGTCCTCCGAGGAATCTTTCTGCTTCTATGCAGGGAAAGATTCCTCGATCCGAAGACTCCGCTCGGAATGACATTTACCCGATTACTTTGTTAATCTAAAAGCAAATGCCGGTCACTTACTATCCCGTTTTATGGTTGTGCTGGTGGCTCCTCACCGACAACCGGTTGTTCACTCTCTGCGGCTGCATCAGCCGCTGCAGCCGCCTCAGCCGCCGCCTGCGCCGCCGCAATGCGGGCTTCAGACTCATCCTTGGTGTAGGGGGCATCATAGTTAAAGTAATTATAAACCGCCCGCGACACTTCCCGAATAATGGGAAAACTTATTTCAGACGAGAGCCAATCGCTGCCCGGTTTGGACATGTAGATATACAACACATAATCCCGGTTGGGTGAAAACACAATCCCTGCATCGCTGTGGTCGGTGAAGTTCCACCCATGCTTATGCGAAACCAACACGTCTTCGGGAACACCATAGCGAATGAGGTTCCCTTCCACATTTAGCTCCAGTACATCAATAATAGCCTGGCACTCTTGTGGCGTGATTTTGCCGGGCAAGGCGGCCATCAACGTTCCACCCGTTCCTTTAGCGCAATAATAAATCCAGGAAAGCAGCGTGCCGATCTCTTCGGCGGTGGTTTGGCGGGAAATGTCGGGCAAAACGTTGATGTCGGTGCGGGAGTTGGCAGGGGTGACGTAGGTGTTGGGGCGGGTGGCAACGTCGGGGGCATCGTAGGGGACGGCCATGAAGGTATTAACAAGTCCCAGGTCGCGCATTTTCTGGGTGAAGACATCGGCTCCCAGGTAGGTGTTGTCCTGCCCGGCGATGATGTGGAGGAGTTGGTTGGCTGTGTAGTTGGAGGATTTAACGGCCGTTTCATAAAACAACGACTCCACAAACGCATCCGGCGGCTGATCCATTGCCGCATACGCCTCCACAAAAATCGGGATTTTCAGCACGCTCAACCCCGACAGTGCCACATCAGCATTAAAACCCAGTTCCTCCCCCGTCTCCAGATCCATAATAAACACGCTGGAAAAGCCGTCAAACGAATCGAGCAAATTTTGCACGACCCCACGCAGCATTTCCAGATTGCGCTCCGGCGCGGGCTGCACTTCAATGACCAAATGCGCCTCGCGCTGCTCAGTCTCATACAGCACCGCCTCTACCAGCGGCAGGCTGGCCTCCACATTGGTAATAAAGCCGGGACGCCCCTCTTGCCCAGCCCCCCCTTCTACCAAAAGCTGTGGTCCTACGGCCGGCTGGTCTAAAAAGTCGGCAATGGTCTGCACCCGCTGCCGCAACGCTGCTTCATCCACGGTGGCTTGCAGGGGAATGTCTACCGGGTCAAGCGAACGGCCGATCACAAATTCTGCGTACCCCTCAAACAACGACTGCGGCTCCTTGTGGCTATCCGCTTCGGTCAACATCGCCTCCACGTCCAGCATAAACCCCAGTTCACGCGGGTCAACCTGCACCCGTTCATCCTGATGAAAAATGTAAACGGGAGCCATGTATTTCTCAATTAACCGTTCGGCCGCTTCGTTTCGCACCAATCCAGCCACGGGAACCCCAGCAACGGCCGTTCCCGTAGGATATTTATCCAGCGAGCGATAATACAAAAACGCTTGAAACAGCAAAAACAGCGCCCCTGCAATCAGCAGCAGCGTCAGCAAAAATCGGCGAATTGCTTTTAACATACGCAGTTAGCCCCCTAAAAAGGGCTGGTCAAAATTGAAGTAGTTGTAAGTAGCCCGCGCCACATCAGCCACCAGCGGCGAGCTAAGCTCCCACTCCAGCCAATCTGACTTATATAAAAAGGCAACAATCACATAATCCCCACCCGGCGTAAACACAACCCCTGCATCCGCCAGCGTATCGCTAACCCAACCATGACGGTGCGACAACGCCACACCTGCCGGCACCCCTTCCTCCAGCAAGCTGCCAATCTTGTTTAAACGCATATATTGCAAAAGCTGGCGACATTCTTCCTGTGTAATCTCATCATCAAACACCGCCATCAGCGCCCCACCTTGCCCCTGGGCGCAGTAATAAACCATTGAAAGCAACGTGCCAATATCTTCGGCCGTTGTCTGCATCTGATCATTGGGGTGCGTAAGGACACTTTCGGCAGAGTTGGCCGGGGTTTGGGGCTTAACCAATCCCGGCAGCATCGGTTCATCGTAGGGAGTCAGCATAAAGGTGTTTTTTAACCCCAGTCGCTGCATTGAATTTGTCACCAGCCGCGCCCCGGTGTAGGGTTCATCAGATCCGGCAATGACGCTGAGAAGGGCATTGGTGCTGGGGTTGTTGGGGCCAACGATGAGGGTGTCGGAAATAAGCTGGCGCTGGGTCAGGGTTGGCACATCACGCAGCACCCGGTAAGCTTCCACAGCAATGGGGATTTTGAGCAAATCCATGCCCGACATCACCACATCGGAGCGTAGGGCGATCTCTTCACCTGTTTGCAAATCCATAATAAAAACGCTGGCTATGCCACCCGACTCTTGTTCAAACACCTGCACACGGTTGACCAGGAGCCGGGTGAGCAGGTTGTTATCGGGGCGAATGGGGGCGCGGGGTTCCACTACCAGCCGCGCTTCACGGTTGATGGGGCGATAGAGCGCGGCTTCAACGTCGGAAAAGCTGGCCTCAATGTCGGTGATGGTGCCAGCAACCCCATATTGGAAGCTAAGCGAGCCAGGCACGGGCTGGGGTGGCTGTGCTGGCTCATCGGTAAGATTGGCGATGCGGGTTAACACGTCACCTAATGCTTCCCGGTTATGGGTGGCACTAAGGGGAACGGGAGCCACTTCAACGGGGGTACCCCACAGGTATCCCCAAAAGCCGGCCCAAAAATCTTGCTGCACACGCTGAAAGTCAGCGTCGCTCAACATGCGTGTCAGGTCAAGCGTAAACTCGGCTTCGGCTGGGCTGATAACAAACTGCTCATCACGGTGATAAAGGGTGATGGGGGCTTCGAGGTAGCGGTTGGTCAATATTTCGCTGGCTTCCTCTGGGGTCATGCCGCCAACGTCTATCCCGGCAATGGTTAAACCAGTGGGATAGTAGCCTCGTAAGCCTGCATATTGGTAGAGCTTGATGAGCAAGAATAGAGAAACAGCAACCATTAGAGAGACAGTTACCCACTGTCCCACACCGGGTGATGTGTTTCTGTTCACGGCTAGATTACTCCTCTAGGCTTCTGATCTTTGTTGTCTTTTTAAGGCTATTTGGATGGCATCGGCCATAAAGGGATAGAGCGGCGGCAGGCTATCAACCTCAAACCAGGCGGCTTCGATGATTTCGCCGCTTAGGCTGAACGTACCGGGCTGCACGTACCCTAGGTAGGCAATGCCGATATGTGGTGGATGGTCTTCTCTCCTCACCAGCAATGTTGGCCCTAAAACGGCCGTTAATCCCGTCTCTTCCCGCAGTTCCCGCAAAACACCCTCATCCGGTGCTTCATTGCGGCCAAGCCAGCCGCCCGGCAAGCCCCAGGGAAATTCGGGGTGAAAGACATGCCGCAGCAGCAAAACCCGGTTTCGCTCATCCAAAGCCACCATGGTCACACCCAGCCGCTGTCGGGGAACAAACAAACGGATTCCCAAAAGCATGAGCTGGCGCAGGAGCGGAAAGCGAACTAAGTTGGCAACAAATTTTTTCAATGTTAGCGTCAGTTTGCAAAGTCAGAATGGGTTAGCAATGGGCAAATTGTCTCGACTTTACAGATAATCCAATACAAAATATCAATAGAGCAGTATATGCAAAAAGCGGGGCTTTGGCGAGAAAGTGGAGAGAATGGGGTGAGAACAAAAACGGCCGTTCAGTTGATTCTCATAAACCCTCTGCAACTTTTACCCCATCTTGGCGTATAGATGCACAGAAAACAACATCATCCCAATAAGGATGATTGTAACGAATGGAGGTTAAGACATGTCTGAAGCAAGACTTACCCGAAGCAATACAGATCAGATCATTGCGGGGGTCTGCGGCGGCATCGCCACCTATCTTGGCATAGATTCCGTACTGATCCGATTGGCCTTTTTAATCCTGCTCTTTGCCAGCGGCATTGGCCTGCCCATCTACTTTATCCTGTGGATTATCATGCCCACTGCCAACCACGGAGAAGCAAACAACGCTGAAACCATCAAGCAAAACCTGGACGAAATGGGCGAGCGTCTCTACACCAGCGTCGGCAAGGTAGGGCAGCCCCAGACTATTGGGGTTGTGCTAGTCGCTCTGGGTATATTTTTCCTGTTTAGCAAGATGGGGTTTGTGCACAGCGGCGTATTCTGGCCTTTGCTCATCATTGGACTTGGTGTCTACATGCTCATCAACCGCCGCTAAACAGGTTCGCAAAAAAGGTCAGGGAAACACCCCTGACCTTTTTTATGAACGACGCAGATTTGCTCCCAGCAGCCGCAGCCGCTGGGTTCTGCTCAGGGTTTCCACTTCTTCTTCCGCGTCTTCCTCACCTATTTCAATAATTGGCAGCTTGATCACAAAGGTTGTGCCTTGCCCAACTTCGCTGTTAATTTTTATGATCGCATCATGGGCGTCAGCAATCCATTTGGCAATGGAAAGACCCAGGCCAGAGCCACCCTGCATTCGACTGCGGGCTTTATCTACACGATAAAACCGCTCAAAGATGTGGGGCAAGTCTTCTTTCGGAATACCAATGCCGGTATCGCTGATGCTGATGGCTGCCCAACCGTCTTCTTTCGCCAGGCTCAATTCCACTCTGCCGCCGCGTGGGGTGTATTTGATGGCGTTGTCTACCAGATTGAGCAAAAGTTGTTTGAGGCGGTCGGGGTCGCCGTGGACGGTGGCTTGATCAACGGCCGTTAATACCACCATCACCCCCCGATCCAGCAAGCTCACCTGCCGATACACCTCAAACAGCACACTATCCAACTCCACCGCCCCCCAGTGCAGCGGCAGCCCGCCCGAATCCGCCCGCGCCAACAGCAGCAAGTCACCCACCAGCCGCGTCATCCGCTCCAGCTCATCCTGAATCGCCGCCATAGACTCCGCGTCCATCTCCCCCATGCGACGCATCAGGTCAATATTCCCCCGCACCGTCGTCAGCGGCGTGCGCAACTCATGCGACACATCCGCCAGCAACCGATGCTGCGTCGTAAACAGCCGCTCCAGCCGCTCCAGCGTCTGGTTAAACGCCCGCGCCAAATCGCCAATCTCATCACTACCGCCTGGATCCGGCACCCGCCGACCCAAATCATCGGCTCGCGTGATTTGCCGCGCTACCTCAGCCATATCTTCCAGTGGCTTAAACAAGCGCGGCGTCAGCAACACCGCCACAAACAGCGAGGTTGTGGCGGCAAACAGACCAATCAGCAGCGCCACCACCAGCACCCGATTAAAGCTCTCGTAACTGTCCAGCAGCCGTGCCACCTGCAAATGGCCGATAAAGCTCGTCTGATCGCCTTCTTTTAGCACCAACGGCACCGTCAACACACGCAGCAGCGTATTATCTTCCAGCCGCACCAGCCGCACTTGTTTTTCCTGCCGCAAGCCATCCACGTCCAACAGCCCGCTATAGCCTGTCAAATTGCGCGAACGGCCGATAATCTCACCCTGGCTGTCCACAATCAACATAAACGTCGAAGCCGTGCGCAGATTCTCCAGCTCTTGCGGCAGCGGCCCCGGCTGCACCACTTCCGCCGCCAATGCTTCCAGGTCAGTGTCAATTTCTGCCAACACCCGGTCACGCGGCAAGGTATAGATCACAAGGGCAAAGATGATAAACGCTATTGTAAAAATAGCGGTATAGATAAAAAGAAGGCGGTTTTGAATCGTCAAGGAGCTATCTCATCTTTCGCGGCGTTCCACAACATCATCCGTCATCCCGCAGCACATAGCCAATACCGCGCACGGTATGGATCAGCCGCGACATACCCGATTGCTCTGTCTTCTGCCGCAGGTAGCGTACATACACTTCAATAATGTTGCTCTCGCCACCAAAATCATAATCCCACACCCGGTCAAAGATGATGTCGCGAGTCAGCACCTGGCGTGGATGGCGCATAAACAGTTCCAGCAGCTCATATTCTTTGGCAGTAAGGTCAAACACATGGCCGCCACGCCGTCCCTGCCGCGTGCCAGTGTCCAGTTCCAGATCAGCAAAGCGGTAGACCTGGGGTTTGGATGGCTGTGCCCGACGCAGCAAGGCACGCATGCGTGCCATCAGTTCATCAAAGGCAAAAGGCTTCACCAGGTAATCATCGGCTCCGGCATCCAACCCCACCACCCGGTCTTCTATAGTTTCCTTAGCGGTGAGCATCAAGATCGGCACTTCGCTGGCGGCACGCAGGCGGCGACATACTTCCAATCCGTCCATGCCGGGTAACATCAAATCAAGTAGCACCAAATCGGGCGGCTCGTCACGCGCCAAATCCAAACCGATTTGTCCATCGGCGGCTGTTTCGACTTGGTAGCCTTCAAAACTTAGACCACGCTTCAAAAATTCTCGAATGCGCTCTTCGTCTTCAATCACCAAGATTTTTGTGGTCATTCATTGTCCTCCGTTTGTAGGCTGCATATGAAAATTGATTATATGCGGCCTCTTTGACAAAGCAACCGGATTCAACCAACGCTTTGCTTTTACCAATCATTATTTACAGAGCAGTTTGCAAATCGCCTTACTGCATTATGTAACTCAAGTACTACTAAGAAACGAGGATTAAATACGCTATGCAAAGCGAATTAACAACTGAATCGGGTTAATGTCATTCCGAGCGAACACAGTGAAGCGGGGAATCTTGCCCCTTCAAGAAGCACAAGATTCCTCGAAGGACACTTCGGTGGCCTCAGTGCAGGCTCTCACAGGCATGCCGTTTTTCTACCCGCTTTTTTTGTAAACGCCTAAGGGTTCGTTCATTAATAATGAACGCTTATTAAGCAATCCGCCCTATAATTGGTGTCAACTCCTTGAATTCCTGAAGAGCCGGTTATGTATCATGAAAATTAAGATTGCTATTGATAAGCACGGTGTCGGAATGCAGCCCCAGCAACCATTGAGTAACGACGTGGATGGCAAAATGGACGCCGCTGGTGGGGCGGGGAAAGCCGATTTCGTGCAGCCCGACAACGATGGTGCCATCATCGCGCTGGTGGATGGCTAACCCAACGTGCTGGTTGAGGGCGGGTTCACTAATGTAGGTGTCAACAAGCAGAGCTGGATAATGGGGAGATTGGAAGATTTCGATGAGGCGCACGGTGAAGTTACCTTCGCTGGCGTATGGCTTGTTAAAACGGCCGCTTATTTCTGATAGCGTGAGGGGGGTTTGCAAAATGGTGTGGGGCATGGGCTGCTCCTTAGGTGGATAAAAGAGGTTGGCAACGGCCGTTTTATTGCGCTGCCAATGGTAATAGTGACAGGTACGGCCATCGGCAATGGCAAATTGTTCATACTTGGTACGCAGCCGCTCGTTGTCCTCGGTGACAAAGGTGGTGGGCAAGCGGCTGGTGAAGTAAGGGGTACGCTCCAGGCAGGCGGTAATCCAGTTGGCATAGTCGGCGTGGTCGGTGGCAATGGCTAAACGGCCGTTTACCACCATGCGCGAAGCCAGCAACTGCAAAAACGTGTCGTTGATCACCCGTCGCTGCGGATGCTTCGGCCACGGGTCAGGAAAATTGATATAGACCTCGGAAAACAGATCCGGGACACAAGCTGTCCACAGCACCGTGTGGGCGCTGCCCTGAATGAGCTGGACGTGGTGAAAAACGGCCGTTTTCAACTTCTGTTCCGCCCGACGAATGGCCGGCAGCGACACCTCAATGCCCATAATGCTGGCATCCGGTCGCCGCGCTGCCAAATCGAGCAAAAAGTGACCGCCGCCAAAACCGATTTCCAGCAGCATGGGCGCTTCACGCCCGAAACAGTGCGGCCAATCCATCGGCCAATCCAAACGAGTTGCTTGCAATGTATCTAATGGCATGGCGGTAATTATAGCAAGGGTTTTGGAGATTGAGAGATTGAGAGACTAAGAGACTGGAAGACTGGGAGACTCAATCTCCCAATCTCTTGATCTCCTAATCTCCCGCCTTTTTCGACCTCGTATTTACCCTATAATTACACCAAATTGACACCAATTGCATTTTATTTTATACTGCTTACAGTCATCAAAATCATGAAAACAGTGAGAAAACAGTGGCACACGGTTAAAAAACATTGGCTGCTCGCTCTTGGGCTGCTGCTATCGCTGCTTGCTTTGCTGGCAGCTTGTCTGGCGCAACAACAAACGGCCGTTTCTTCCCCCACCGCTGCTCGCCCCACCCGCACCCCCATTGCCACGCCAACAACGGCCGTTTCCCCCAGCAAAACGCTGGTCATCTGCATGGGGCAAGAGCCAGATTCACTCTACCCTTATGGCACCAACATGGCCGCTTCGCAGGCCGTTTTGGCCGCCATTTTTGAGCCAAACATCACCGCCCAATCCTATGATTGGCAGGCACACGGGCTGGAAACCGTGCCAACGCTGGAAAATGGGGGAGCGCGGCTGGAAACGGCCGTTGTCCAGGCAGGCGACATCGTGCTCAACAGCGCGGGCGATGCCGTGGTGCTACAGCGCAACATCGAGATCATCAACGACCAGGGCGAAACCGTCCTTTTTGCCGATGGGTCGATCAACATGAAGCGGCTGGTGGTTGATTTCACCCTCAAGCCGCGCATTTGGGCCGATGGCGTGCCCGTCACCGCCGCCGACTCCGTATTTAGCTACCAGCTACAACGGGATGCCGCCACCCCCACCAGCAAATTTCTCAGCGACCGCACCGCCCGCTATGAGGCCATTAACGAGCTGACCACGCGCTGGGTTGGCATTCCTGGCTTTATGGATGCCACCTACTTCACCAACTTCTTTATCCCGCTGCCCCAACACACCCTGCAGCCTTTTTCCGCCAGCGAGTTGCTGCAGGAGCCAGCCGCCAATCGGCTGCCGCTGGGAGATGGCCCGTTTAAAATAGTAGCTTGGGAAGCAGGCAGCCATATCGAACTGACCCGCAACGAATATTACTACCGCGCCGAGGGGTTCCCCAGGCTCGATGGCGTGATTTTTAAGTTTGTCAGCGAGAGCAACCAGGCACTGGCACAACTGCTGGCGGGAAGCTGCGACCTTGTAACGGCCGATGTGCTGGGCGGCGAACAGATTGATTTTTTGCTGGAGGCAGAGGCTGCCGGCCGTTTAACCACCCATTTCAGCACCGGCACCGTCTTTGAACACATTGATTTTGGCATCAATTCGCAGCCGGGATACGGCGATGGCGACGGCAGGCCGGACTGGTTTGAGGATGTGCGGGTGCGGCAGGCGATTACCCAATGCACCGACCGACAAAGCATGGTAGACAACATCCTTTACGGCCGTTCGCAGGTCATCCACAGCTACATCCCGCCCATGCACCCACTTTACCCGCCAACCGGCCTGACTGAATGGCCCTACAACGTCATGGCAGCCAACCGGCTACTCAACCAGCTTGGCTATGTGGACAGTGACGGGGATGGCATTCGGGAGGAGGCGGGAGGCGAAAAACGGCCGTTTTCCCTCACCCTGCTCACCACCAGCGGCAGCGATATGCGCCAGCAAATCGCCCAAATCTTCCAGGCCAACCTACGCGACTGCGGCATCGAAGTCAACCTTGATTACCACCCCCCAAACGAACTGTTCAGCGACAGCGGCTCCCTCTTTCAGCGTCAATTCGATCTGGCTGAATTCGCCTGGGCCACCAATGTCAACCCACCCTGCGAACTGTTTCTCGGTGATGACACCAGCAACCCGACCGAAGCAAAATGGAACCCCAGCAATACGGCCGGCTGGCATCACCCCGGCTATGATGCCGCCTGCAAAAAAGCACTTAGTTCCCTCGCCGAAACCCCCGAATTTATAATCGCCCACCAGGAAGCCCAACGCATCTGGTCCCGCGAACTGCCCGTCATCCCCCTCTTCCTGCGCCTCAAAGTTGCCGCCACCCGCCCCGAAGTCACAGGCTTCCAGCTTGACCCCACCGAAGACAACGGCATGGTCAACCTCTACCGCGTTGACATTACACAAAAATAACCGCAGCCGCCACTGTAAGCAATTCGTAATAGTTTAACAACACCCTTGTAACCCCCTTCTCATAACCTAGAGCAGAGTTAAACAGGGCTGGCAACACAACAACGTTGCCAGCAATCAACGGCAAAAAGGATAAATGATGATGAAAACAGGAACCAAATTTTTACTTGTATTGCTTATACTACTTCTGGCCGCGTGCAGCCCAACCGCCACCGACGACACGGCAACCATGACCAACGAAACCATGTCCGATAGCGGCATGAATGATGAAGCCATGATGGATGATCACATGGGCGATGAGGCGATGGCTGATGAAGACATGGGCGATGAGGCGATGGCTGACAAAGACATGGCCGATGAAGACATGGCTGACAAAGACATGGCTGATGAAAACATGGCCGATGAAAGCATGGCTGACAAAGACATGGCCGATGAAGACATGGCTCATGGGGACATGGCCGATGAAGACATGGCTCATGGGGACATGGCCGACGAAAGCATGGCTCATGGGGACATGGCTGATGAAGCAATGATGGGCGATCAACCGGCGTGGCAACAAATTACCCTGACCGATGTTCGCACCAATGAAACCTTTACCCTGGCTGACTTTGCTGGCAAAACCGTGTATGTGGAGCCGATGGCAACCTGGTGTACAAACTGCCGTCAACAGCTTGGCAACGTCAAAGAAGCAATTGCCCAGCTTAATGATGAAAACGTGGTGTTTGTGGGCATCAGCGTGGAAACCAGCATTGACAACGCTGCCCTGGCCGAATATGTGGTCAATACTGGTTTTGACTGGCCGTTTGCCGTCGCCACCCCCGAAATGCTGCAATCGCTGGCCGACCAGTTTGGCCGCACCATTGCCAACCCGCCTTCAACCCCCCACTTCATCATCTGGCCCGACAACAGCGTAAGCGAGTTGGTGACTGGGTTTGAATCACCTGAGGAAATTATCGGCCGTTTACAAGGCTAAAAAAAGAGATTGGAGATTGGAGATTGTGCAGGTTCATAATCTCCAATCTCCAATAACCAATCCCCCCTACCATGAGCGAACTCCTTCAAGCCTTCCTCCTCGGCAACAGTGCCATACTCACCAATGTTTGTGTACTGCCTCTCTACCCCGGTCTGATTGCCTTTTTGGCCGGAAACGCCCAAAACGAACGCGCCCAACGTGCTACCAAATGGCTGGGGCTGCTGGTTTTGCTGGGTGTACTGACCCTCATGACCCTCATCGGGCTGCTGCTTTACCTGCTCCAGCAATCTTTTGACACCATTTTGCCCATTCTGCTGCCCATCATCTATGCCATTGTCATCATCATGGGGCTGCTGATGCTCTTTGGCTGGAACCCGTTTAACCGCCTCGCCGTTTCCCAATCGCCCACGCTGCAAAACCCCTATGCGGCCGCCTTTGTCTACGGGCTGCTGCTTGGCCCCATGACCTTACCCTGCACTGGCCCATTGATTGTCAGTGCCTTTTTGCTGGGGGCAGGCAGCCTGGCAAACCTAACAGGCAGCCTGGCCTATTTTGTCGCTTTTGGCCTGGGGTTTGGCTGGCCGTTGGTGCTGCTACCCTTTATTGCCACCACCTTCCAAAAGCGGTTTACGCGCTGGATGACGCAAAATTACAAGCTGCTGACGCGGCTATCGGGGGTTTTGCTTGTTGCCATCGGGTTGCTGGGCATTTTTGCAGATCTGTTGCCGAACCTTTGATAACCAAAAAGGGGGGAATCTTGCAAATAGGACGCAGATTTACCTGATGCACCTGATTGATCTTTTATCAGGAAAAGCAGGTAAATCTGCGTCCTGTTTTTTTCTTCGTGATGAGTCATTACTCACGCCATTTTGTCTGATTGCATTGTTGTCACTTTCCCCGGAATCAGCCACAATACGCTCATGCAGAAACATACAATTCGTATCATTGGTGTCCCCATGGATTTGGGGCAAAATCGGCGTGGGGTTGACATGGGGCCGAGTGCGGTGCGCTATGCCAATTTGAAAGCAACGCTGGAGCAGTTGGGACACACGGTGCTGGATGAGGGGAATGTGCCGGTGCCTAACCCGGAGGAGCATGTGGCGGTGGGGACGGGGAGGCGGTTGAAGGCGGTAACGGCCGTTTGTCAACAAATCTACGAACTCGCCAGCCAATACATCCAGGCCGGTGACTTTGCCATCTTCCTCGGCGGCGACCACAGCATCAGCATCGGCACCGTTGCCGCCGCCGCCCAACAAGAACCCGTTGGCGTGATCTGGGTAGATGCCCACGGCGACTTCAACACCCGCGACACCTCCCCCAGCGGCAACATCCACGGCATGCCCGTCGCCGCCCTCATCGGCGAAGGCGACAGCGAACTCGTCAACATCGGCTACGAAGGAGCCAAAGTCCAGCCCGCCCAAATCGTCCAAATCGGCATCCGCGACCTGGATGACCGCGAGCGAGACCGACTAGCCCACAGCGGCATCAGCGTGTTTACCATGCGCCACGTAGACGAGTTAGGCATGGCCGCCATTGCCCGGCAAGCCCTCGACCGACTGCGCCATCTGCCCCGCATCCACGTCAGCCTCGACATGGACAGCCTTGACCCGGCCGAAGCACCCGGCGTTGGCACCCCCGTCCCCGGCGGTCTTTCCTACCGCGAAGCCCACCTGCTGATGGAAATTTTGGGCGAAAGCCAGCGCGTCCGCTCCATGGACATCGTAGAAGTCAACCCCATTCTTGACGACCGCAACATGACCGGCAAACTCGCCGTCCAGCTTGCCGCCTCCCTGCTTGGCAAGCGCATTCTCTAAAAATCTTATGGCAGCTATCACCCGTGGCCTACAGGCCGAAAAATACGACCGACAATACAGCGACAAACAACTTGTCAAACGCATTATCAGCTACTTTTACCCTTATCGCCTCAAAGGGTGGATCATTATTCTCACCGTCTTTCTGATGTCGGCCGCTTCCGCCGCTCTCCCCATCGTCGTTTCCAGAGGGGTTGACGCAATGACCCGCAGTGGCACTGAATCACTGCGGCTTATTCTAATAGGCATTGCCTTTGTCATTGGGGTAAGTGTGTGGGTGCTTAACTGGATTCGCCGCCAGCTTACGACGGAGGTCATTGCCGATGTCATCATGGCTATGCGTACTGATGTTTTTGCAGCCGCTGCCAAGCAGGACATGTCGTTTTATGACCAGTACAGCACCGGGCGCATCGTTAGCCGCATTACTAGCGACACCCAGGAGTTTGGCGAAGTCGCCATCCTCAGCACCGACATTATTAACCAACTGGCAGTAGCTCTGATTTTGATTATCACGCTTTTCTCCATCGAGTGGCGGCTGACGCTGCTGGTGTTGGTGATGGCTCCGTTTGTGATCATGGTGGCTCTCAGCTTCCGCAACGTGGCGCGGCGCGTGACGCAGCAGGGGGCGCGGGCGTTGGGCGAGGTAAACAAGGCGATTCAGGAAGCGGTGACAGGAATTCGGGTGGCAAAGAATTTTCGCCAGGAACAGGCGATCTATGATGATTTTAAGGCGGTCAACGAACAAGCCTATACCATCAACGTGCGGCGTGGGTTTATTGTGTCCAATATTTTCCCCACCCTGAATATTCTGTCGGGGCTTGCCACTGCCATTCTGATTTATTTTGGCGGACGCAGTGCTGTCAATGGCGTCATTACGGTAGCAGCGTGGTATCTGTTTGTGGCGACGGTAGATCGGTTTTGGTTCCCAGTGTCAAATTTGGCGGCGTTTTGGAGCCAATTCCAGGCGGGTTTGTCGGCCACGGAGCGGGTGTTTGCGCTAATTGATGTGGAGCCGGTGGTGGTGCAGAAAACGGCCGTTTCCACCCCAAACCTCCACGGCGACATCCAATTCAACGACGTATTCTTTCGCTACTCCCCCCAGGAACAAGTGCTAAACGGCTTCTCGCTCCACATCAAACCGGGTGAAAGCGTGGCCCTGGTCGGCCACACCGGGGCGGGCAAATCGAGCATCATCAAGCTCATTGCGCGTTTCTATGAATTTCAGGAAGGGGAGATTTGGCTTGACGGCCAGGACATTCGCACCCTCGACCTGGTGACGTTTCGCCGACAATTGGGCATCGTCTCGCAGGTGCCGTTTTTGTTTGCCGGAACCGTGGCCGATAACATTCGTTACGGCCGGCCGGAAGCCACCGATGCTGAAATTACCGCCATTGCCAACCGCATTGGCGACGGCGAATGGCTGGAAACATTGCCCAACGGACTACACAGTGAAGTGGGGGAGCGAGGTAGCCGTCTTTCCATGGGGCAGCGGCAGCTTGTGGCTCTGACGCGGGTGCTGCTGCAAGCCCCGCGCATCTTTATTCTGGACGAAGCCACCGCCAGCGTGGATCCATTCACCGAATCACAAATTCAGGAAGCCCTTAGCCTGATTATGGCCGACAGCACCGCCATCATCATTGCCCACCGTCTTTCCACGGTGCGGGCAGCCGACCGCATCATTGTGCTGCAAAAGGGACGCATTATTGAGCAGGGGAGCCACCAACAGTTGATGGAGTTTGGCGGGCATTATGCCGAGCTATACGACACCTACTTCCGCCACCAGTCGCCACAGTATGACGAAACGGTGCGGGGCTGGCGTGATAATCGTTAGCAACCTGTCGGAAAAGAATTTTGGGACGCAGATTTCCCTGATTTATCCTGATAGGGGTGCGAAAACCGAGAAGCGAACAGGCTATAGCGTTAAGGCTGATTGATAACGATGAAATCGAGGGCGACCCAGCCGGCCGTCCCGCTGGGTGCGCTGACTTGTTGCCAAACAAACTCATCGGCCGTTTGTTGGCCGTCTAGCAGGGTGAGGAAGGTGCCATCTACTAAATATTCTAGCTGGTCGCTGGCTGTGCCGGGGGCAGAACGGAGCCAAACGCCAACGCCGCTGCTTACTCTGGCTGTGGTGGGGGCAGGAACGGCCGTTTCCGTCGGCACAACGTCCACCGCTTCGGGAGTATCCGTTACCAGGGGCAATGGTTCGGTCGGGTCAGGTTGAACAGTTGAAGAAACGGCCGTTACCGTTGGCACCACAATCGCGGCTGGTTCAGTAGCCGTTGGCAGGGGAATGGTGGGGTTGGCAGGAACGGCCGTTGCTTCTTCCGGCAGCAGTTCCGCAACTTGTGACCCCAGCAAAAAGGCGCCAACGCACAAAAAGCCACCTACCAAGAGCAAAAAGCCCCACAACAAATTGCGCCGTGTCGCCTGCCGCGACTCCAAATGCCCCACGCCATAGGGCGCACGCGCCGTCTCTGACCGCGCCCGCCAGGCTCGCCCCAGGAAAACAAACGTCCCCAGCAGAATGAGTGCCAATAAAATATAGACGATGATTTGAAAAACGGCCGTTACACCCACAACTACTCCTAATCCATTTAGCTACCAAAATCGGCCAGATTATAGCCCAAGCCCCCCGGAATGGGGAATTTTGCCCCGTTTGCTTATGCACCACCCAGATAAAACCCAGCCACCTAGAGGACAATTTGCTTGGCTTCCCGCCATAGCGCATCCAGAGCCGCCAAATCCAGCTTCCGCCAATCCAGTCCGCGTTCGGCGACAAGCTGTTCAACGTGGCGAAAACGGCCGTTAAACCGCAGCGTCGCCTCCCGCAGCGCCGTTTCTGCCTCCACGCCCAGCCACCGCGCCAAATTTACCACCGTAAACAGCAGGTCTCCCAGTTCCGCTTGCTGCTCTGCCTCGCTTGCTGCCGCCTGCAATTCCGCCACCTCCTCCGCCAGCTTCTCCCACACCCCCGCCACATCCGGCCAATCAAACCCCGCATCCTTCCGTACCCGCGTCTGAACCGCCTGGGCGCGGGAAAGGGCAGGTAGTGATTGTGGCACTTGATCAAGGATGGAAACGGCCGTTTCCCCCCGCCCCGCCTTCTCCTCCTGCTTAATCGCCTCCCAATTCCGCACCACCTCGCCCGAATCCGCCACCTGCCAATCCCCCCACACGTGCGGATGCCGCCGCTTTAGCTTCTCCTCAATCCCCACCACTACATCTGTCAACGTAAAATCCCCGTTTTCCGCTGCCATCTGCGTCTGCATCACCAAATGGTAAAACACGTCTCCCAACTCCTCACACAAATTCTCCGGGTCATCCGCGTCCAGCGCATCCAGCACCTCCGCTACCTCACCCAGCAATCCATCACGCAAACTTTGCGGCGTTTGCTCCTGATCCCACGGGCAACCTTCGGGGCTGCGAAGCGTTGCCACCGTCTCTGCCAGTGTCATCAGCGACCCCTTGCGCGGCAGCGGCGGGATGTAGAGGCTGGTCAAATGGTTGATCTGGCTGCTATGGTCAAGCTGGTAAAGAGGAATGGTTTCCACTTGCGCCGCCTCGGTGCCAACGGCGTGGACAAGCTGCACGGTGTGTTCGTCGGGATAAACGGCCGTTAACACCAACTTCAACTCCCCGGCCAACAGCCGACTGTACACCTGCCCCAGCAGCACCGGCGCATCCGGGTTCAGTGGCGGGTAATGGTAATTGGTCAGGGCAATGGCATCATAAAGCTGCACCCCGTCGAGGCCATCCACCCCAACGGCCGTTAACATCGGCTCCACAAAGCTCAACCCATCCACAATCCGCACCGCTACCCCGGCCAGTTTCGCCGCCGCCACCAGTGCCGTCACCGTAGACTCGGCCATATAGGGATGACCCGGCACGGCGTAGATGATGTCATCCGTCTGCCCCAGGGCCAGCAGTTCGGCCACAATTTGGGCATACACGTCGTCGAATTGAACGGCCGTTTCATACACATGGTCAAAACTCACCCGCTCCACCCGCGCTGGCAAATCGGCCACGGTTGGATGCCGCGCCGTCCGCAGATACACACGCTGCGCCGTTGACAAAATATCCCATGCTTCACGGGTCAATAAACGGCCGTTGCCCGGCCCCAAACCCACCACCACAATACCCATTGCCCTACCTCCATCACCCCAACGCAAAAAAGGCGAGCCAATCAGCTCGCCAAAATTGCATCATATCCAGGCAAAAACGTGCGTCAACACGCTTCCACCCAAAAACCAAAACCTAACGCTTGGTATAAGTCGGAGCCTTACGCGCCCGTTTCAAACCAGGCTTCTTACGTTCCTTAATCCGCGAATCCCGCGTCAGATGGCCGTGTCCACGAAGCTGGCCGCGCAGATTTTCATCATACTTCACCAGCGCCCGCGCCAAACCCAACCGCACAGCACTCGTCTGCCCCGTAACGCCACCGCCCTGCACCACCACAGTCACGTCTGCCTTACTGGTTAAGCTCGTGTCATCCAACGGGCCACGCAATGTCTGCATATCGCCATAGCGAGGGAAAAAGTCAGCGACATCCTTCCCGTTCACCGTAAAGGAGCCACTGCTATCAGCATCCATATAGATACGCACCCGTGCTGATGAACGCTTCCGACGACCAACGCCTTCGTAATATTTTCTCTGTTCAGACATCCGCCTCTCCTAAATCTTCATCTCAACTGGCTGCTGCGCCTGATGCGGATGCTCCGACCCAGCATAAACCTTGAGTTTCTTAAACATCTTACGTCCCAGCTTGTTTTTCGGCAACATCCCCCGAACGGCCGCTTCAATCGGGCGCACCGGGTACTGTTGCAGCTGATCCCGTAGACTAATTTCCGTTAACCCACCCGGATATCCCGAATGGCGATAATAACGCTTTTGCTCCATCCGCCGTCCCGTCACATGAATCTTGTCCGCATTCAACACGATCACGTAATCACCACAATCCACAGACGGGCTATAAATCGGCTTGTGCTTACCACGTAAAACAGCAGCCACCTTTGAAGCTAACCGCCCCAAAGTTTGCCCCTCGGCATCAACAATATACCAGCTACGATCTACCTCAGCCGGTTTTGTGACAAAGGTTTTCATACCAAATTCTCCCAATCCAGAGACAAAATCATCAATATTCAACAGATACCAGGTAGAGGCCATGTGCCGGGGCAACCATCGCTGAGCGACTGCGATCACACGCTTGCAGCGCCGCCGCAAAATCTGCTACAGACCAATCACCCGTGCCCACCATTTTCAAACTTCCCACAATACTCCGCACCATGCGCTGCAAAAACGCATTAGCCTGAATCCGAAACGTCAGCCGCTCATGCTGCTGCGCCCACTCTGCCACAAAAACCTCGCGGACAGTGTTCGTGCCCTTTGGCGGCTGTCCAAATGTCGCAAAATCGTGAACGCCAACCAAAGCCTCGGCCGCCTCATTCATCAAGCCCACATCAAGCGGCTGCCTAATATGCCAGCTTCGATTTCGCTCAAGTGGGTTCCGCACAGCCGTGTTTAAAATCTGGTATTCATATGCACGGCGGCGGGCATCGTATCGAGGATGAAAGGTAGGTTCCCACCCGCAAGTGGGAAGCCATGCCTCAAGTTGTAAAACTGCTATATCTTCCGGCAAATTTGCGTTTAATGCCCGCAAAAGGGCCTTATCATCATGCTGCCAAAAGATTTTAAAGGTTATAACCTGTCCTAGAGCGTGAACGCCTCTGTCGGTTCGGCCGGCACCCAAAATGGTCACCGGCTTTTGCACAACTAGCTGAAGAACGCGCTCTAATTCGCTTTGTATAGTTGGTTGTCCCTCTCTCTGACGTTGAAACCCATAATAGGCCGTCCCGCCATATGCAATTACTGCACGAAAGGTTCTATTCATCCGCAACCAACATCAGCACGGCCATGTCGGCATTGTCACCCGGCCGCTTGCCCATTTTCAGCAAACGGGTATACCCACCGGGACGATCTGTATAACGCGGAGCAATTTCATCAAACAAGTGACGTACTACGTCAACCTCTTCAATGTATCCGTCTTCATCCGCAACCATCCGGGTTTTGGGCAAACGCGCCGCCGCCAACCGACGTGCATGAACTTCACTAGACACGTTTTCGCTGCCTTTTGCCCGACCACGCTTTGCCAGAGTAATCATCTTCTCAGCAACAGGCCGGATCGTCCGTGCTTTTGCCTCTGTCGTGATAATTTGTTCGTGACACAAAAGATCAGCCACCAAGTTTCGTATTAGGGCTTTACGGTGGCTAGTATCTCGATTTAATTTACGCCCACTCATCTTATGACGCATGTTCTTATCCTTGTACGCACAATGTTGGCAACAAGAGCCAATTAGTCAATCATGAAGCCCTTAGAGCGAAGTTGCTGTTTAAGCTCATCAAGAGACTTTTCACCAAAGTTCCGAATTGCCAACATTGTTTCTTCGCCACGCTCCAACATCTCCAACATTTCACCAACTTTTGTAATACCTGTCCGCTTGAGCGAGTTAAACACGCGAACGCTCAAATCAAGCTGCTCAATGGGCGTGTCATAAATCTCGTTGGGAATTGTCTCTTCTTCCTCTTCTTCCTCAACGGGCATGAAGGTTTCTTCACTAACACCAGCGATAGGACGCAAGTATTGCATCAAAATCTGGGCAGATTGCGCCAAAGACTCTTCTGGCTTGATGGTGCCATCTGTCCAAATTTGCAACACAGTGCGGTCATAATCGGCAACCTGCCCCACGCGGGTTTTTTCTACATCATAGCTAACCCGACGAATAGGGCTAAAAATAGCGTCCACCGGTAGTTCACCAATTGGCAAACGCCCACGTTCTTCGGCTGGCGAATACCCACGCCCGGTCTCAGCGGTCATTTCAATTTCAAGAAATGCATCATCTGAGTTTACTGTAAACAAATACAGGTCTGGGTTAATGATTTCGACTTCCGGCGGCGTCTGAATGTCTGCAGCAGTTACAGTTCCCGCGCCGTGAACTTCTAAACGAAGCCGAGCAGTATCGGTATTATAAAGTTGCAAACGCAGCTGCTTGATATTGAGAATGAGTTGCATCATGTCCTCACGAACGTGAGGAACGGCGGCAAACTCATGAGGAACATCCGTCACACGAATGGATGTAATCGCAGCTCCGGGTAAAGAAGACAATAATACACGACGCAACGCATTACCCAGTGTCGTTCCATATCCTCTTTCCAATGGAGAAAGGACAAAACGGCCGTATTCCTGGGTCATCGCCGTGCTTTCAATTTTCGGCAAGACTAAATTACTGATAGCCAATGCAATACCTCCCTGTACAGTTCAACCAATTAGCTAACAGCCATAACAGCTTAATTAACTAGCGGGAGTAGTACTCAACAATCAACTGCTCATTCAACGATACATCAATATCATCACGTTTCGGCAAATCTAAAATACTGCCAGACAAGCTCGCGGCATTAATAGAAAGCCAACGCGGCACACGTCGATCATCCAAATCCTGGCGAAGCTGCCGGAAATAATTGCGACGTGTACTTTCAGGGCGAATCGAAATTGTATCGCCAGACGAAACCAGAGCAGAGGGAACGTTGGTTTTACGGCCGTTAATCATAATATGACCATGCTGAACCAATTGCCGCGCCTGCGCCCGAGAATCCGCGATGCCCATTCTGTACACCACATTATCCAAACGACGCTCCAGCAACACCAGCAAATTCGTACCCGTCAAACCAACCTGCTGCGAGGCTCGCTTAAAATATCGAGAAAACTGGCGCTCCAACACCCCATAAATACGCCGAGCCTTCTGCTTTTCACGAAGCTGCAATAAATAGTCAGATGCACGTCCACGCCGAAACTGATTTTCGCGGCCATGCTGCCCCGGCGGATAAGAACGCCGTTCATAAGAACATTTCGGAGTCAAACAACGCGACCCCTTCAAAAACAGCTTTTCACCTTCACGGCGACAAAGCTTACATACAGGACCTGTATACCGTGCCAACTTACAGACCTCCTTATTCAGGATATTTCAAGAGGTTTACAGGCTTGGCAACCCGTCTTCCCTCTCAAATAAAAATAAAATTTTTTGATAACAAAACGACTATAAATTATACACGCCGTTTCTTTGGTGGGCGACATCCATTATGAGGAACAGGCGTAATGTCATTAATGGCAGTAACCCGCAACCCAGCCGAAGAAACCCGACGAATTGCCGACTCCCGACCAGGGCCAGGCCCCTTCACAATAATCTCCACCTCTTGCATCCCATAATCCTGGGCAACGCGAATCGCGTTTTGGCTAGCCAAACCAGCTGCATATGGCGTACTCTTACGCGATCCCTTAAAACCAGCGCTACCAGCACTCGCCCAGGCAAGCGTGTTACCCTTATCATCAGTCAAAGTCACAATCGTATTATTAAACGTGGCATAGATATGGACTTGACCGCGCGGTACCATCCGCTTTGGCTTCTTCCGAATCTGCGCCTGTCTTCTTCTACGTCCCATTCTTACTCCTGATAAAATATCAACTGTCCCTGTCACATAACATTATGCAACAAGAATCAAAATAACTACTACTTGCCCTTGCGACGACCACGCCCAGCAACCGTTTTCTTTGGCCCCTTACGTGTACGAGCATTCGTTTTCGTGCGTTGCCCATGAACAGGCAAATGACGACGATGCCGCAAACCACGATAGCAACCAATTTCTGAAAGGCGCTTAATATTCATCCCAACTTCGCGTCGCAAATCACCCTCAACCACATAATCTTTATCAATAATCTGGCGCAGCCGCGTCACATCGGCCTCCGACAAATCTTGAACTCGTGTATCAGGATTAATTTCAGCCTCAGTCAAAATGTTCTGACTGGTCGCTTTCCCAATACCAAAGATATAAGTGAGGCTAATCTCGACCCGCTTGTTGCGAGGAATGTCAACACCAGCAATACGAGCCATGTTTCCTCCGTTTACAAAACAAAAGCATTAATGCTTTTATTTCTCGTTAACCTTGACGCTGCTTATGATTTGGATCCACACAAATCACACGCACTACACCTCGGCGCTTAACAACCTTACATTTTGGGCAGCGCCGTTTTACTGAAGATGATACTTTCATGCTACTTGCTCCTATACGGTTTTTGCTATTTCCCATTTTAGCAAAAAAACGGCAGCTTCACAGAATCCTGACAGTCAAGTATACAAAAACCTGTCAAGCTGCTTATCATGCTGTTACCACAGCCGCTACCAACTCTCGTTGCACGTCGTCAACAGGTTGGTTTCCATCTATTTCTACCACAAGGCTCAATGCACCGTAGAAATCAAGTAATGGCTTTGTTTGCTGCTCATAAACGTGCATCCGTGTACGAATAGTTTCCTCATTATCGTCGGCCCGTCCCTCAATCTGTGCTCGCTTCAACAAACGCTCAATCAGAACATCACGGGGCACATAAATTGAAGGCACAATTTGGATACGCTTACCCATTTCAGCCAATAAAGTATCTAAGGCTTGCGCCTGGTTAATATTGCGAGGAAAACCATCGAAAATGGCACCGCCAGCACAATCTGACTGAACTAAACGATCCCGTACCATACCAATTGTTACTTCATCTGGTACAAGCTCGCCACGATCCATATATCCTTGTGCTAATTGCCCCAGCTCCGTTGCATTCTTTAGATGATGCCGAAACAAATCACCTGTAGAAATTTGCGGAATACCCAATGACATTTGCAAACGCTTTGCCTGGGTACCTTTACCAGCCCCAGGCGGCCCTAACAAAACCAAATACATCTTTCTTACCGAATAAACCCTTCATAATGCCGCATAAGCAACTGCGCTTCAAGCTGCCGCATCGTATCAATCACCACACCAACCACAATGATTAAACCTGAACCATTGATTACCAAGGCACTTTGCTCAATGCCATCAATACGCAAAATAACACCTAGCAATGACATAATACCAGGTAAGATAGCCACAAGTCCTAAGAAAATGGCACCTGCCGTTGTAATACGACGAACCACAGACATAATATACGTTTCGGTGCGCTTACCAGGACGAATACCAGGTATAAAACCACCCTGCCGTTGCAAAGTTTGTGGCAAGTTTTGTTGGCGCACCATTACGTCCGTATAGAAAAACGTAAAGGCTACTACCAAGACAAAATACACAAACCAATAGGCAAAAAACGAACCTGGTGCTATTTCTGGGTTCTGCTGTGTGCCAAAACTAGCAACCGCATTTATGATCGTGCTAAAAACACCACCGTCACTATTGTTTGGATCAACAAAAAAGCTGGCTAATAAGGGTGGGAATGTAAGAATAGACTGAGCAAAGATAATCGGAATCATGCCGGCCGTATTCACTTTAAGCGGCACATGACTGCTTTGCCCTTGGTACACCTTACGTCCACGCACTCGCCGGCCGTACTGCACAGGGATACGCCGTTGACCTTCCTGAATAATAACAATCACCAACACGGTAAAAACCGTCAAGGCCAAAAACGCAGCAATAGAAAAGACCCGCGCAGTCGTATCTTCCAAGGCAAACAAACGAGCCGTATTTGGTAAGATACGAGCAACAATACCACCAAAGATGATAAGAGATATACCTTGACCAATACCTTCTTCAGTGATTCGTTCGCCAATCCAGATAGCGGTCATCGTCCCACCAACCATGGCAAACAACGTTGTCAAAGTTGGCAAAAGCAAATCAGCCGTAAACCCAAAATTGGGCATAATGCCTGCCAAACCAGCCCCACCTAAACTCGACCCAACAATATTAATTTGGCCTACTGCCTGAACCAACGCTAGTGGAACTGTTAGGTAATAGGTTATTTTGTTGACCTTATTTCGCCCAGATTCACCTTCAGAAGACAATTCTTCCAACTGCGGTATGATTGGCGTCAAAAGCTGAATGATAATGGATGCTGTAATGTAAGGATAAACACCCATTGCCATCACAGAAAAGTTGCGTACTGCACCTCCCGATAGCAAATCCAGGAAGTTGATGACCGTATTACCGCTATCCTGGGTTGTAAAAGCCTGCCAAGCCTGTAGATTAACACCCGGCACAGGAATATTTGCCAGTAATCTATAGATGACCAGCATACCCACTGTAAAAAGGATGCGCTTACGCAGATCCGGCAAAGAAAACGCGGCGCGTACAGATTCAATCATAATGTGCCTCCAGTTTCGGCAAGAGTTCTATAGTTTGATTGCGTCCACATATTATGTGGCAATACCTACAACGATTCGGTTCGTTCTCTCGCAACCCTCTCTGTAACAGTCAAGGGTTATTTTTCGTATGGAAGCAGTTCAGCCGTACCACCCGCTGCTTCAATCTTTTCTTTTGCAGAAGCAGAAAAGCGATGAGCTTGCACAGTTAACGGGCCAGCTAATTCACCATCACCTAAAACAACAACTGGGTCAGTCGGTTTCTTAAGTAAACCAATTTGTGCCATTAATTCTGGTGTGACAGTTGCACCTTCAAAATCAAATTCAGACAATGTCCCCAAGTTTATTGGTTTATAATAGATTTTGCGAATGTTCGTAAAGCCACGTTTGTAGGGCAAACGACGCGCTAAGGGTAGCTGCCCACCCTCAAAATAAACACCTTTGCCACCACCACTACGCGCACCTTGGCCTTTAGTACCGCGCCCGGCAGTTTTACCTTGCCCAGCAGCGATACCACGACCTACTCGCTTGCGCTTCTTTTTTGCCCCTGAATTTGGACGCAGATCGTGCAATTTCATGTTAATTTACCTCTTTTACGCTTACCAAATGACTTACTTTATGTATCATTCCCCGAATAACGGGAGTGTCATCTTGTATTACAGTTTGATTCAGCTTACGCAAACCAAGCGCACGAACTGTGTCTTTTTGGTTTTGTTTGTAACCAATCACGCTTTTCGTATACGTTATTTCTAACTTTGCCATTAGTTTCGACTCCAAAACGGCGCAATATCTTTTGGATCTTTACCACGGCTTGCAGCCACATCTTGCACCATTTTCAAGCGGCGTAGCGCATCCATTGTTGCCATAATCACATTGAGTACATTTTTGCTCCCTAATGATTTGGAAAGAATATCGCTGTAGCCAGCAGCTTCAACAACAGCACGCACACCACCACCGGCAATCACACCTGTACCCGGTGCTGCAGGTTTAAGCATAACACGTGCAGCACCATGACGGCCAACAATCTCATGTGGAACCGTTGTACCAACCATAGACACAGGTTCCATCTCTTTGCGAGCAGCTTCAACAGCTTTGCGAATAGCATCTGGTACAGACCGTGCCTTGCCAATGCCAACACCAATGCGCCCTTTATTATCCCCAACTACAACGGTTACTCGAAAAGCAAACCGACGACCGCCTTTAACAACTTTGGCAACGCGGGTAATATCAATGATGCGCTCATCTAATTCGTTGGCCGTTTGGAAGTTTTGTCGTCTTTGACCCATTATATTCTCCTAACTCTCCTAGAACTTGAGCCCGCCTGCGCGTGCACCATCTGCCAATGCTTTGATACGGCCGTGATAGAGATAACCACCACGATCAAACACAACTTGCTCAACACCTGCATCCAACGCTTTCTGGGCAACTGTTTTGCCAATAATTTCAGCTTGCTGCTTTTTCGTTTTGCCTTCAAGCTCGGCAACCAAGCTATTATCCATTGTAGATGCTGAGGCAAGGGTATGACCAGCAGCGTCATCAATCACCTGAGCATAAATGTGCTTCAGACTGCGAAAGACACTCAGGCGTGGGCGTTCAGGTGTGCCACTCAGATTCATACGAATCCGCTTGTGGCGTCGCTTCCGTGCAATTTTCGTTTTAACAGCCATTTTTATACACCTTTATACTTTACCAGCTTTACCAGCTTTGCGCCGGATGACTTCATTGTTGTAACGAATCCCCTTACCTTTGTATGGTTCCGGGGGACGAGTTTTACGAATTTTGGCGCAAACTTCACCCACAATCTGCTTGTCAACCCCTGATACGGTAAGGGTTTTACCACGATTCTCAACGGTGAATTCGATACCATTTTCAGGAACAAAGGTGATAGGGTGTGAGTAGCCTACGTTCAAGATGAGGTCTCGACCTGACATCTCAGCACGATACCCCACACCTTCGATCTCCATGGTCTTCTTAAATCCATCACTGACACCCACAACCATATTGTTAATAAGAGCGCGGGTTAATCCATGAAGTGAACGGTGCATGCGTGAATCTGTAGGACGCTTAACAGTTAAAAGGCCGCCTTCCAACTCCAGCGACATGGCAGGGTTAAATGTTTGGGTTAGTGTGCCTTTAGGGCCTTTAACAGTAACGGCCGTTCCCTGCACATCTACAGTAACACCCTTAGGAATAGTAATCGGTGCTTTTCCAATTCTAGACATAACAAATCCCCTACCAAACCTTACAAATGACTTCACCACCCACGCCCAACCGACGTGCCTTTTGGCCAGTCATTACACCTTGCGAAGTCGTCAGGATCGAAATGCCCATCCCACTCAAAACCCACGGAATATCATCCTTTGCCACATAAATACGGCGACCAGGACGACTTATACGCTGCAAATCCGTAATAACCGATTGGCGATCCCGGCGGCCACCAATATATTTCAGATTAATACGAATAACAGCATGGGGCTTCTCAGGAAGCACTTCATACCCTTCAATATAGCCTTCTTCCTTCAACACATCAGCAATTGCCTGCTTAACTTTAGAATGCGGTACAGACACAACCGGGTGTTGGCGGCCCAAAGCATTACGAACACGAGTCAACATATCTGCAATCGGATCACTCATTGACATAGCACACCTCTACCAGCTAGCCTTAACCACACCGGGAATATTTCCCTGCAAAGCTTGCTCACGAAAACAAATCCGACACAGGCCAAACCGACGAATATACCCGCGAGGACGGCCACACAATTTACAGCGATTACGGACCCGCACATTATATTTACGTTTCCCTTCGCGTGAAATCATTGATTTTTTAGCCATTCGATTCTCCTAGCCCACTAATTCCCGTCAGCCTGACGGAACGGCATGCCCAGCAGGCTTAACAAACGGCGTCCTTCCTCATCAGTTTGAGCCGTCGTCACAATATTAATTTCCATACCCCGAATCTTATCAATCTGGTCATAATTGATTTCCGGGAAAATCAACTGCTCACGCAAACCAAGCGTGTAATTACCCCGCCCATCAAAAGCATCAGGCGAAATACCCTGAAAATCGCGTGTACGAGGGAGCGCAACATGGATCAATCGCGTCAAAAAGCTCCACATACGGTTACCACGCATCGTCACTTTGACCCCAATCGAACGACCTTCACGCAATTTAAAACCAGCTATTGATTTCTTTGCCTTTGTTACCACAGGCTTTTGACCCGTAATTTGAGTAATATCCCGAACAGCAAATTCAACCGCTTTGGCATTATCCAAAGCCTCACCGAGGCCAACATTTACCACGACTTTGGTAATTCGCGGCACTTGCATAACGCTTTTGTACGCAAACTCATCCATCAGCTTGGGTACAATCTCGTCTTTATATAATTCTTGTGGTGGCGTAAATGCCATTTTATTCCTCCAAGTTAAGTGGCAGGTCTGTTAGCAGCTTTTCGCTTTCACACAGCCGCGTCATTTACCTGGCTCACCTTGGGTCAATTTATTTATTTCAAATCGTTGCCACTAGCTTTAGCAAAACGAATCCGACGGCCGTTTTCATCACGACGAACACCAACACGTGTAGGTTCCCCAGAGCTTGGGTCAATCAACATCACATTAGAAGCATGAATAGGTGCCTCAAACTCAATAATGCCACCCTGTGCCTGCGTGCGACCACCCGTTGGGCGCGGCTTCTGGTGCTTCTTAACCACGTTCACACCGGAAATAACCACCCGGTTTTCCTTCGGAAACACCCGTTGCACCGTACCACGCACGCCCTTGTAATTGCCAGCAATCACGACAACTTCATCATTTACCTTAATACGCATGGTTCAATCCCTCTACCTAAAGCGATTCAGGTGCCAACGACAAAATACGGCTAAAGCCCTTTTCGCGCAGCTCCCGAGCTACCGGCCCAAAAATACGGGTGCCTACCGGGTTCTTGGCTTCACGGTCAAGAATAACAGCAGCATTATCATCAAAGCTGATATAGCTCCCGTCTTCCCGCTTAAATTCTTTCTTCGTCCGCACAATCACCGCTTTTACAACAGAACCCTTTTTAATGTTAGAGTTCGGCACAGCCTTCTTGACCGTCGCCGTTACCACATCACCAATAGTCCCATAACGGTGTTGAGAGCCACCCATCACCTGGATTACCAAAATTTCACGCGCCCCGGAATTGTCCGTAACGTTTAAGCGACTTTCTCTCTGAATCATCGCAACAACTCCTTAACGGGCTCGCTCCAAAATGGAGACCAAAGCAAAACGCTTGTGGCGGCTAATCGGGCGAGACTCAATAATCTCTACAAAATCACCTTCACGACACTCATTATTCTCATCGTGAACTTTATACTTTTTTGTTAGGTGCATGATCTTACCATAAATCGGATGACGGCGTGATGCTGTAACAGCAACAACGGCCGTTTTATCCATCTTATCGCTCGTGACCACACCCCGTAAATGCTTACGTTGTTCTCTCATCGCCTATTACCCCGCAACCTCATAGCTTACAACCAGATTACTACCCGGCTGCATCATCGCCCGATCACGCCGCGCAAAAGACTGCTTCTTATTCAGGTTAACAACCGCCGAGGCAATTTCATTCCCGGAATCATCAACAAACTGAACCTCCCAGGCACTATCCTCATACACAAAACGGACATTCGCCTGCCACTCGCCAGCCTCAGCCAAAGCAGCCGCAATCTGCGGCTCACTCGCCGCCAAATCCCGCGCCAAACCACGCATGTGAAGAACCGTCTCCACCTGAGCAATCTCACGGCGCACATGCTTCAAACGAGCATAATTCTCCAAGCGAGCCGAAGCCTTCTGGAAGCGCAGATTAAACATCTCTTCCCGCGCATTTTCCAAAAGCTCATCAAGCTTGTCATCGCTCATCTCACGCAATTCAACGATCTTAGCCATTAGAGCTTATCCTCCCGCGTCACGATCTGCGTCTTAATAGGCAACTTATAGCTCGCCAAACGCAAACCCTCACGAGCAACTTCCTCAGAGACCCCGCCGATCTCAAACATAATGCGCCCCGGCTTCACAACAGAAACCCAGAAGTCAACCGACCCCTTACCTTTACCCATACGAGTTTCCGCAGGTTTAGCAGTAACCGGCTTATCAGGGAAAATACGAATCCACACCTTCCCACGACGCTTGTTGTTACGCACAATCACACGACGCACAGCCTCAATCTGACGACTGGTAATCCAGCCCGGCTCCAACGCCTGCAACGCAAATTCACCATGATGAATATCAGTGCCGCCCTTCGCCATACCGCGCATCCGGCCACGCATCTGCTTACGATATTTAACACGTTTTGGCATCAACATAATACACTCTCCGTTCGTCTACTATTCGCTGACGTAAACTTCCGTCGTTGTCCGTTGCGGCAGAATCTCACCTTTGTAGACCCATACCTTGATGCCAATCTGCCCAAAAGTAGTCAACGCCTCCGCAAATCCATAATCCAGGTCAGCACGAATGGTGCTACGCGGCACACGCCCTTCAGACAGCTTTTCATTACGAGCCATTTCTGCGCCACCCAAACGACCGCTAACCTCAATGCGAATCCCTTCCACGCCAGCCCGCATCGCCTGCTGTGCAGCTTTTTTCATCGCCCGACTATGAGAAATACGGCGCGAGAGCTGCCCTGCAATATTTTCAGCAATCAACTTTGCATCAGCATCAGGCTGTGAAATCTCCTCAACCTCCAGCTTAATCGCCTTTCCGGTCAAGTCACGCAGTTGACCACGTAAATTTTTAACAGAAGCACCTTTCCGCCCAATCACAATACCCGGCTTCGCCGTGTGAATAGTTACCTGAACCTGGTTTGGGAAACGCTCAATCTCAAGCTGAGAAATACCAGCAGACGGCATCTCTTTTTGAATCATCTCACGAATGGCAAAATCCTCGTGCAGTTGATTCCGATATTGAGACCCTTCCGCATACCAGCGTGTATTCCATTCGCGGATTGACTTCAAACGAAAACCGATAGGATGTACTTTTCGTCCCAATTTAATCCTCCATGCGACGCCAGCCGCCTAAAACTCACCTGCGTTTTTCTCCGCCAACACAACGGTAATGTGCGACGAACGACGAATAATGGGCCGAAAACGACCACGCCCAGCAAAACGCCCTCCATATGGAGCTTTGCGCCGACGCGGGCCATCATCAGCATAAATACGACTGACAACCAGCTCATCAATCTCAAGCCCAAAATTCTCTTCAGCATTAGCCACTGCCGACTGAACCAACTTATAAATTGGTTCCGCCGCCTTCTGAGGCATAAAACGCAGTGTATCTAGCGCCGTCTGGGCATCCAACCCACGAACCGCATTCACCACCAAGCGAACTTTCTGAGGTGAAATGGGGATGTGCTTAACAATAGCTCGAACCTCAAATGCTTCAGCCATGATTAACGCCGCCCCCTCTTTTCAGACTTGGAAATGTGCCCACGAAATGTACGCGTGGGGGCAAATTCGCCCAGCTTATGCCCAACCATATTCTCAGTAATATAAATTGGCACATGCCGACGACCATCATGCACAGCAATCGTGTGTCCCACCATCTGCGGGAATATGGTACTAGCCCGTGACCAGGTACGAATAACCTGGCGACGTTTTTCATCGTTCAGTTTTTCAACCTTCGCCAACAGTTTCGGTGCAACAAACGGTCCTTTCTTTAATGAACGTCCCATTTTCTAATTCTCCTATCTACGCTTCTTAGAACGGCGACGGAAAATGTACTTATCCGTAACCTTATTACGCCGTGTCCGCTCACCTAGCGCCGGCCGACCCCAAGGTGTCTTGGGAGCCGCCATACCCACTGGAGAACGACCCTCACCACCACCATGTGGATGGTCATTGGGATTCATTGCCGAACCACGAACCGTTGGCCGAATACCTAAATGCCGTTTACGTCCAGCCTTCCCCAGCTTAATATTACCATGTTCAACATTCCCAACCTGACCAATTGTTGCCAGGCAGTCACGCAACACATAGCGCTCTTCACCGGAGGGCAGACGAACCGTCACATATTTTGGATGATCCTTGGCTAAAAGCTGTGCTGACGTCCCAGCGGAACGAACCATCTGCGCCCCTTTGCCAACCTGATATTCAATATTATGAATCATGGTACCGGTTGGAATATTGCGCAGAGGCATGGCATTCCCAGGACGAATATCAACACGCTCCCCACTCATGATGGTGTCACCAACATTGACGCCCATTGGGGCGATGATATAGCGTTTTTCCCCATCAGCATAAACAAGGAGCGCAATACGGGCTGTACGATTCGGATCATATTCAATAGAAGCCACACGTGCCGGAACCTCAAACTTGTCCCGCCGCCGAAAATCAATGGCACGGAAACGGCGCTTGTGACCACCACCACGATGACGAATCGTAATTTTGCCGCGTGCATTACGCCCACCACGCTTCTGCATGCCAGACGTTAATGAACGTTCCGGCCGGCTACGTGTCACTTCCTCAAAAGTCTGCCCGCTCATATCACGGCGACCTGGAGAAGTTGGTTTAAATACTTTAATCGGCATATTTCCTCCAGAGACGGACGCTAGGCCAATCTAGCAATGGGAACCTGACCCACACTACTGATTAAACCGTCATCCCTGCTCAAAATAACTTCAATCAAATACCCTCAAACAGGTCAATGGAACCACCGTCCGCCAGGGTAATAATCGCCTTCTTCCACGCAGGTTTGCGAATTGCAATCCGACGCAACCGACGACCCCGTTTGGCTGGCATATTTGCCACACGAACCTTTGCAACGGTAACATTCGGCCAAGCTAACTCGATGGCTTGTTTGATCATCATCTTGTTTGCCTTCGAGTGCACCACAAACGTGTATTGGTTTAGGGTATCAGCCGCATAATTGCTCTTTTCGGTCACAACAGGACGACGAAGAATCTCACGCCAATGCATTTTTTATTCCTCCTCTTCCTGACTCTCTTCTTCAACATCAAATTCTTCAATGCTCAGGAAGCTATCAAGCAATTCAAGGGCGGCCAGAGGCATAACAATTTTGTCATAACCTAGCAAATCTCGAATGTTTAAATAATTAGCACGCAATGTTTTTACATCTGACAAGTTGTTCGCCGATTTTTCAACATTGGCGTTGCGTTCAGACAACAGAAGCAAAGCACTATTATTCCCAACCAGGCGGTTCATCAGCGCAACCATTTCCTTGGTTTTGGGCATGTCAAGCTGCATGTCATTCAGCAAAACGACATCATTGTTGTTGGCTTTTACAGTAAGCGCGGAACGCAAAGCTGCCCGACGCATTTTGCGGGGCATTGCTTTAACATAGCTACGCGGTTTGGGGCCATGTGCTACACCACCGCCCACAAAAATTGGAGCGCGGCGACTACCATGACGTGCATTACCTGTGCCTTTTTGGCGATACATCTTGCGTGTCGTGCGATTAACTTCAGAACGCCCTTTGGTCTTGTGGGTACCTAAACGAGCGTTTGCCATTTGGCGAATCAGAGCCTGATGCATCAAATCGCGATTAACTTTTGCTTCAAAAATGCTAGCGGGAAGATCTACGCTGTCTACTTCCTCGCCAGCCATGTTGTAAACTGGGACTTTCATCACAACGCCTCCGCTAACCTTTCTTGACAGCCCCGCGAATCATTACCAAACCACCTTTTGCCCCAGGCACTGCGCCTTTAATAGCAATCAAGTTGCGTTCGGAATCAATACGCATCACTTCTAGATTTTGGACAGTCTTGCGAGCATTACCCGTGCGACCAGCCATCTTTTTACCTTTGAATACGTGCCCGGTACCTGAGGCGGCACTGATGGAACCGGGGGCACGCCAACGATCTGATTGACCGTGGGTCTTGGAACCACCGCCAAAACCCCAGCGCTTGACGACACCTGTATAACCGCGTCCTTTGGTTTTGCCTGTTACATCAACGATGTCACCGGCAGCAAACTGTTCAACGGTAAGTTGTTGCCCAACATTGTAGTCACCGCTGTTTTCGACACGAAATTCACGCAGGTACCGAACGGCCGGAATTTCACCATTACTCTTGCGATTGGGGTGTTTCTTGCTCTTTCGCAAAAGACCTAAGTGACCTTTTTGCCCCCCGCTCAGACGCTTTTCTTTGGTTTCGCCAAAACCAACCTGAATGGCACTATAGCCATCACTAGTTTGGTCTTTGACTTGTGTTACAAAGCATGGTCCCGCTTCAATGATGGTAACGGGTGTAACAACACCGGTTTCATCAAAGATTTGAGTCATGCCCACTTTAATGCCTAGTAATCCTTTCACACAAACCTCCTAGGACTGTCAGCCACCAGGCAACTGGCTGCATCATCCTGTTGGGAAATAAGTTTAGGTGGTGGCTAAAAACGGCCGTTTTCCACCTAAATAGAAATCTCAATATCCACGCCAGCCGGCAGGTTCAACCGCATCAGCGTATCAATCGTTTTGGAATCCGGATTAATCACATCAATCAACCGTTTGTGCGTCCGAATTTCAAAATGTTCATGAGAATCTTTGTCAATAAATGTACTACGACGCACAGTAAACCGTTCAATGCGTGTGGGCAACGGAACAGGCCCAATCACTCTAGCCCCAGTCCGTTCAGCAGTACCCACAATACGACGAGCCGACTGATCAAGCACACGATGATCATAAGCCTTCAAACGAATACGGATTTTTTGTTTTGCCATCTGCTGCCTCTAATTATGAGAGAGGTTGCTTTTCCATCTTGCAACGTACCAGCTACTACCTCAACTCAAAATCCTTTTAATGACGCCTGCCCCTACCGTCAGGCCTCCTTCTCGAATTGCAAACCGGTTCCCCTCTTCCAAAGCAACCGGTACAGCCAACTCCACTTGTAAAATCACATGTTCACCAGGCATTACCCACTCTACACCAGCCGGCAACTGAATTTGACCAGCCACATCCAACGTATGAATGTAAAATTGGGGACGATACCCGGACAAAAAAGGGTCTTGACGACCACCCTCATCCTGCCGAAAAAAGTATACTTCGCTTTCAAACAGACTGTGTGGCCGAATTGAGCCAGGCATCACCACCACCTGGCCTCGTTCCACGTCACTAGCAACAATGCCACCAAGTAACAAGCTGGCAAAATCCCCTGCTTCTACTCGGTCAAGGTGTTTGTGGAACATCTCCATTGATATAACTGTGGCCTGACGCACATACTGACTAAGCCCAACAATCTCTAGTTGAGACCCAGAGTCTAGTGTTCCTTGCGCCACACGACCCGTTACAACTGGGCCATATCCATGAATAGAGAAAACATCGCCAATCGGCATCAAAAAGGGTTTTTCCTTTTGACGCAGCGGCTGTGGAATGTATTCATCTATTGTACGCAGCAGCTCAAAAACAGGCATATAAGCCTCATTGGCCGGGTTATTACTTTGACACGTTACAGCCGCCAGCGCACTCCCACGAATCAATGGTATTTCATCGCCTGGAAAGCCATATTCTTCCAGCAAATCCCGCAATTCAAGCTCAACTGTCTCCAACATCTCCTCATCTGCAACCATTTCAACCTTATTCAGGAAAATGACAATAGATGGGATTTCGGATTGTTGAGCTAGCAAAACATGCTCTCGGGTTTGCGGCTTCACCCCATCTGGTGCTGATACAACCAAAATTGCACCATCCATCTGGGCGGCTCCGGCGATCATGTTTTTAACGTAATCACGGTGACCAGGGCAATCTATGTGGGCATAGTGCCGCTGGTCACTCTCATATTCAACGTATGAAATAGCAATAGAAAGGTTTGCTTCTTTTTCTTCTGGTAAACTATCAAGCTGCTCAAATGAGCAAAATTCTGCTAACCCACGTAAAGAAAGTGCTTTGGTAATAGCGGCCGTTAAAGTCGTCTTGCCATGATCAACGTGGCCTATCGTGCCAATATTGACATGCGGCTTTGAACGAATAAAACGCTCCATTGCCATTTTGCTACAGCGTTTTACCGCTTTCCACTCAGTATATCTTTGGCTATAGAGTCGCTTACTGGAGCATAGTGAGCAAACTCCATCGTAAACGTGCCGCGCCCCTGCGTCATTGAACGCAAACGTGTGGCGTAGCCAAACATTTGCGCCAATGGCACCAGTGCCTTCACCGCTTGGAGACCAGCACGCATCTCCATCCCTTCAATCATGCCACGGTTGGCTGAAAGATTGCCAATAACGTCACCGGTATTGTCTTCTGGCGCAACCACTTCAAGCTTCATAATCGGCTCCAGCAAAATCGGTTTCCCTCGCTGCATACCTTCTTTAAAAGCCATCGAACCAGCTATCTTGAATGCCATTTCTGAAGAGTCAACTTCATGGAATGACCCATCGTACAAGGACACTTTCAAATCTACAACGGGGTACCCAGCCAAAACACCGCTAGACATTGCTTCTCGAATCCCTTCTTCAACGGGAGCAATATACTCACGCGGAATGACACCCCCAATAATTTTGTTTTCGAATACAAACCCGGAACCTGGCTCTAACGGTTCCATGCTGATAACCACATGCCCAAATTGCCCGCGACCACCCGATTGGCGCACAAAACGCCCTTCAACCTTTTCAAGCTTCTGGGTAATGGTCTCACGATAAGCAACACTCGGCCGACCGACATTCGCCATAACCTTGAATTCGCGCAGCATACGGTCAACCAGCACTTCAAGGTGCAGCTCACCCATCCCATACAAAACGGTTTGCCCTGTTTGATCATCCGTTCTGATCTGGAATGTGGGGTCTTCTTCGGCCAATGCACGTAAGGCAAGCCCCATTTTTTCCTGGTCTTTTGTACTCTTCGGCTCAATTGCCAACGAAATCACCGGTTCGGGAAAATCAATTGCTTCCAAAACAACCGGGTCATTAGAATCAGAGAGAGTATCCCCTGTGAATGTTTGTTTTAGCCCAAGTGTCGCAGCAATGTCACCAGCATGTATTTCCGTCACATCTTCACGACGATCAGCGTGCATTCGCAAAATTCGCCCAATACGTTCACGGCGGTTTTTGTTGGTGTTCATTACCGAATCACCACTTTTTAACACGCCAGAATAAACCCGAAAATAAGCAAGTTTGCCTACATAAGGGTCAGTGACAATTTTAAAGATCAAAGCTGCTAATGGCTCTTCATCGCTGGGGTGGCGAAGTACGATTTCATCGGTTCTCGGAGCAGTTGCGCGAACCGCTGGAACATCTAGAGGAGAAGGAAGATAATAAACAATTGCGTCAAGGACACGCTGCACACCTTTATTTCTCAGAGCCGTTCCACATAAGACAGGCGTTGCTTTGCCTGTCACTGTTGCCTTACGCAAAGCTGCACGCAATTCATCAACAGAGATTTCGTCTTCATCCAAATACTTTGCCATTAGCTCATCGTCTGTGTCCGCAACCAATTCAAGCATCTCGTGATGAGCTAATTCAACAGTTTCACGCACATCGTCCGGGATGTCCATAACCTTGGCCGTAGCTCCTAGGTCATCATCTTCCCAAACATAGGCTTGCATGGTTACCAGGTCAACGATACCACGAAAATCAGATTCTTGGCCGATGGGCCATTGGATTGGAATGGGATTGCCATTTAGGCGTTCACGAATCATACTAATCGTGCGACTAAAATCGGCGCCTGTCCGATCCATTTTGTTAACAAAGCAAATACGCGGCACGTTGTATTCGTCCGCTTGGCGCCACACAGTTTCAGATTGCGGCTCAACCCCAGCTACAGCGTCAAAAACAACAACACCCCCATCCAGCACACGCAGACTTCGCTGAACCTCAGCAGTAAAGTCAATGTGGCCTGGGGTGTCAATAATGTTGATTTGATGATCAAGCCAAGAGGTCGTTGTTGCAGCAGAAGTAATCGTAATACCGCGCTCTTGCTCTTGCACCATGTGATCCATGGTAGCGGTCCCCTCATGTACTTCACCCATACGATGAATCACACCAGTGTAGTAGAGGATGCGCTCGGTGGTTGTCGTTTTACCGGCGTCTATATGGGCAATAATGCCGATATTACGGATTTTTTCTAGATGACGACTCATGTCTTCCAGTACCTACCTAAGATAAAAATTGGTCTAGAAGCGATAGTGCGAGAAAGCACGATTCGCTTCTGCCATGCGGTGCGTGTCATCACGTCGCTTGACAGCCGCACCTTGATTGTTGGCGGCATCCATAAACTCAGCCGCTAATTTTTCTGACATAGAACGGCCGTTTCTGTTCCGAGCTGCCATTAGCAACCAACGCATAGACAACGACACCTGCCGCTCCCCATCCACCGGAACAGGAACCTGATACGTTGCCCCACCCACACGGCGAGGTTTCACCTCAATTTGGGGCATCACGTTTTTCAGTGCCTGCTCAAAAACTTCAACCGGGCTACGCTTGGCCCGCTCTTCAATCAAATCAAAACTATTGTAAATCACACGCAGCGCCGTGCTTTTTTTACCATCCCGCATCAAGCGGTTGACAAACATTGACACGTGCTCATTGTCATAGCGTACATCCGGCACAACCGGCCGTTTTTCTGGTTTAAAACGTCTTGGCATCTTTCAATCCCCTAACTATTTGCCCTTCGGGCGCTTTGCACCATATTTGGAACGCCCCTTACGGCGACGATCAACCCCAGTAGCATCCAACGCACCACGCACAATGTGATAACGAACACCAGGCAAATCCTTCACACGACCACCCCGAATCAGAACCACCGAGTGATCTTGCAGGCTGTGCGATTCGCCAGGGATATAAGCCGTCACTTCAATACCATTTGACAAGCGTACACGCGCAACCTTACGCAAAGCCGAATTCGGTTTTTTCGGTGTCATGGTCTTCACTTGTGTACAGACACCGCGCTTTTGTGGTGCCCCTTTCGGCTGTCGCGTTCTGCGCTGCTTGAAGGAATTAAATGTCCATTGCAGGGCTGGGGCTGTGCTTTTTTTCGACTTGGCTTTCCGCCCTTTGCGTACAAGTTGATTAATAGTAGGCACGCTTTTTCTCCCTTTTTGTCTACACTTTTCCTAAAAAAATTTTTGTCTAACGATCTCGTTATCTCGCATCAAAATCGAATTTGACACAGAGACAGATACCGCATCTACCTCATTTCAAACGACGTAAATGCATTATTCTACGCCTACACTGAAGCTTATCACTACTTAGCTTCACCCAAGTATTGTTGTTTTTAATAGCTGGGGGGGGCAGTTGATGCCGCCACTATTCGACAAACGGAGGCCATCACAGTTTTACAACTCGATGGCCTCCAGTCGATTACTTTTTTTGTTGGTAACTACAGTTTTTCGTCAGTTATCCTATGTTATAGAACAGACATACGAATGTGAATTCTACCACAACGGGTTTGTTTGTCAAACGTTAATCTTGCTATTTTTAACGGCCGTTTTACAGCCAAAAAAGCGTTGCCCATTCCACACTTAACGAAAATCTGTCATCCCACCAGTCCAGGCACGGCGATTATCACTATTACGCCGCTTGTCATCTTCCTTACCAAAACGAATGACATCACCACTATCCGTCACCGCTTCCACCGCCAGCCCCAGGCTTTGCAGCTCTTTTACCAGCACACGGAAAGAAGCAGGAACACCCGGCTCTTCAATGCGTTCATTCTTGACAATGGATTCATACGTCTTAACCCGCCCCTGCACATCATCCGACTTCACCGTCAGCATCTCTTGCAACGTATGCGCCGCACCATAGGCTTCCAACGCCCACACTTCCATTTCACCAAAACGTTGACCACCAAATTGGGCTTTACCACCCAGCGGCTGCTGCGTTACCAGTGAATATGGCCCTGTTGAACGGGCATGAACCTTGTCCTCAACCAAATGCGCCAGCTTGAGCATGTGGAGAATACCAACGGTTACAGGCTGATCAAACGGCCGGCCTGTCTTGCCATCAACCAGTTTCTCTTTGCCCAGAATCGGCAGTGGTTCATGCGTAACGGCCGTTATCTGATTCGCCAAAACCCGCAAATCATCCAGATCAGTCGCCTTGGTATCAACATGAACCGCTTTCGGCAGTTCATTACCATGCCGCTCCAGCGCTAACTGGAACCATTCACGCACACAAGCTTCAATCGCCAGGTCGTTCAACGGCTCCCACTGCGCCTTAGTCGTCTCCGGCCAAGCCTCAGGCTCTATAAAGATACCATCGGGATCCCAGCCACGACTCCGCACCCATTCCCGTGCCACCGACTGCCGGGCATAATCCGCATCCACATCCAAACGGCTCACATCATACCCCAAGTCGCCCAGCCAGCTTGAAATAAACAGCAGCCGCGCTTCCCGGTCATCCTTAAGCAGTTCCAGATCATAATGAATTTCATTGAGCCAATCCCAAGCCCACGCCGTTGCCACATCCCAGCCCCGATCAACCAGCCAGGCACGGCCAAGCTCAGATTGAATCTCACGCTCGCTCGCCCCGTCAAATACTGGCGTCACCGCCCGGAAACCCAGCCGCCGCGCCGCCCAGCCCAGGTGCGTTTCCAAAACCTGCCCAATGTTCATACGGCCAGGCACACCCAACGGACTAAGAATAATGTCAATTGGCGTCCCATCAGCCAGATGAGGCATATCCTCAATCGGCACGACCTTCGAGATAACACCCTTGTTCCCGTGCCGCCCCGCCATTTTGTCACCTTCAGACAGTTTACGCCGCTGCGCCACGCTCACCCGCACCATCGTCTCCACGCCGGCCGGAAGATCACGGTCATGCTGGCGGTCAAACACCTGCACATCCACCACCTTACCCCGCGCCCCATGCGGCAAACGCAAGCTCGAATCCTTCACCTCACGCGCCTTGTCACCAAAAATAGCACGCAGCAGTTTCTCTTCCGGGCTGAGTTCCTTCTCACCTTTAGGCGTAATCTTCCCAACCAGAATATCATTCTCTTTGACATCAGCCCCAATCCGAATAATGCCGCGCTCATCCAAATCTTTCAGCGCATCTTCACTCACATTGGGAATATCATAAGTAATTTCTTCCGGCCCCAGCTTGGTATCCCGCGCCTCAATCTCATGCTTTTCAATATGCACCGAGGTAAACAGATCATTTCGCACCAGCCGCTCACTCACCAGAATAGCATCCTCAAAGTTGCCACCTTCCCAGGAAAGGAACGCCACCAGCACATCCTGACCAAGTGCCAACTCGCCATATTGGGTTGAAGAGCTATCGGCCAACACGGTGCCTTTTTCCACCCGCTGCCCCTTCACCACAATCGGCCGTTGGTCAATGCAGGTGCTTTGGTTCGAGCGATTGTATTTGCGCAAGTTGTAAACCTGCGGCCCATTGTCACTAACAACCATAATCTGGTCGCCAGTCACGCTCACCACTTCCCCGTCACCCTTGCTCAACACCACCTGACCCGAATTATACGCTGCTTGAAGCTCCATCCCGGTGCTAACAATCGGCACATGGGGCTGCAACAACGGCACAGCCTGCCGCTGCATGTTAGAACCCATCAACGCCCGGTTAGCATCATCATGTGAAAGGAACGGAATCAACGCCGCCGACACACCCACAATCTGGCGTGGAGCCACGTCCATAAAGTCTACCCGCTGCACCGAGGTAAAGCGGAAATTCTGATTACGCCGTGACGACACCCGTGTATCAACAAACTGGTTACGCCCATCTAACTGGGCATTTGCCTGGGCAATAGTGTAATGGTCTTCCTCATCAGCCGACATATACACCACATCATCGGTCACATAGGGAACAACGCTTACCTGGTCAATCCCTGCTTCACGAATCGCCTGGGCATGGGCTTCGGTAATCATTTCATTAGCCGAGACAATAATTTCACCCGTATTGGGGTCTACAATATTACGGAAGGCATCATGCCCCACCAAAGCTTCGCTGCTGCCAGCAATGGTGTTACGTACCCGGCGATACGGCGTTTCCACAAAGCCATATTTGTTAACACGACCATACGTTGCCAAACGGCCGATTAGACCAATGTTTGGTCCTTCCGGCGTTTCAATGGGGCAAATACGGCCATAATGGCTGTGGTGCACGTCGCGCACCTCAAAGCCCGCCCGTTCCCGGCGCAAACCGCCCGGCCCCAACGCCGACAACGTGCGCTTGTGGGTCAACTCAGCCAATGGATTGGCCTGTTCCATAAACTGGCTCAACTGTGAGCTGCCGAAGAATTCACGAATGGCGGCCACCACCGGGCGAATGTTAATAAGACCAATGGGGGTAATATTTTCGCTTTCACGAATGGACATGCGCTCACGCACCACCCGCTCCATCCGGCGCAACCCCACGCGCAGCTTGGCCTGGAGCAGTTCGCCCACCGTTTTAATGCGGCGGTTGCCCAAATGGTCAATGTCATCTGCCCCTTCCTGGCCGTTGTTGATCAAAACCATCCGGCGCACCAACTGCACAATGTCGTGCTGGGTGATGGTGCGATGCTCTAGCGGCACACTATCTTGCAAATTCAGCCGCTTGTTGAGCTTGTACCGCCCTACCCGCGCCAAATCATAGCGGCGCGAGTCGAAAAGTTGCTCATGCAGATATTGCACGGCGTTTTCCAGAGTGGGCGGGTCGCCAGGGCGCATCCGCTTGTAAAACTCAATCAGTGCCTGTTCAGCAATCGGCTTGTCAACATCCCACAGTGGCTCCTGCTCAATGCTACCTTGAATGTAGAGATGCTCGCCGTTGGTATCAATATCCTCAAACAATGCCAGCAATTCCTCATCGGTACCGTCAACAATCAACGGGTTATCCAGCCCGTCATCCACAGCCGCCATTGCCCGCAGGAACAATGTGACCGGAACAGTGCGCTTACGGTTAAATTTGACGGTGAGGTAGTCGGTTTTGCGCGTTTCAAATTCCATCCACGCGCCCCGGTCGGGAATGAGTTTGCCCATCGAAAGCGGCCGGCCGGTAACACGCTCTTCCTCAATTTCAAAGTAGGCACCAGGTGAACGAATAAGCTGGCTCACCACCACGCGCTCGGTACCGTTGATGATAAAGGTTCCGGCCGGCGTCATCAGTGGAAAGTCGCCCACGAAAATATCCTGCACAATCGGCTGGTCGGTATCTGCACTGTAAAGCATCGCTTTCACATAAAGCGGTGCCGCATAGCTCATGTCACGCTCAACACACTCTTCCACGCTGTATTTTGGTTCACCAAACCAGTATTTCAGGTCAAACCCCTCGGTTTCCGGCCGATTGGAGGGAAAATACAGTTTGAGATCGCCATTAAAACTTTCGATGGGAGAAACCTCATCAAACAGTTCGGCAAGCCCTTCGCTGGTAAACCGCTCAAAAGAGTCAAGCTGAATGTCAATCAGGCTTGGCAAATCCATTGGGCGCGTCGTCTGAGCATATGTTTTGATTATACTTTTAGGCATGTATTACTCACCTGCTCCTAACTCTAAGCTCTTACATCAACAAAACAAACGGGTTATCCCCCGCCGTTTGTGCATTAATTTGCCACAAACAAGGGGTGCAATTACACCATTACACCCCTTCGCGTTTTCGGTACTTCTTTTTATGTTCGCTGTAGCTCCAAAGCATGTTGCAAGAACACGCTATGATGCGCGAACTTGTAGTATATGAGGATACAGTCAAGGTGTCAACCCATTGAATGACGGGTTTTATGGGAATCTTATGAAACGGCCGTTAATTCCTCATACAACCGTACAATCTCCTCCCCAGCCGCCCGCCAACTGTACTTTTCCAACGCCCGCTGACGCAGCAAGCTCCCCAGCCGCACCCGCTCCTGCGGATTCGCCACCAGCCACGCAATCCCCTGCGCAAAGGCGGCAATGTCGCCCACCGGCGCATACACTCCCAACTCCCCCAAATATTCCCGATGCACCGGCGTTTCATATGCCACCACCGGCTGGCACAGTGCCATATAGTTGAGCAGCTTGCCGCTGCCCTCCGTTGACGACATCTTGGGCGCCACGGCAATATCCCCCAGCGATAAATAGGTGGGGGCATCGCGGTACTCCACCTTGCCGGTAAAGGTCATCATCTCCCCCACTCCACGCTTGGCCGCCATTGCCTGATACCGATCCACATCGGGGTAGCCCATGACCAAAAAGTGGACGTTGGCCTGCTGCTGTTTAAGCTGGGCAGCGGCTTCAATGAGGTGGGGCGTGCCTTGATAATCGGTGAGCAGCCCCAGGTAGGCCACAATCAGCCGATCTGCCGGAATGTTGTAACGCTGCCGGAGTTTTTGCTGTGCCTCAACTGAAATGGTCTGCGGGTCAAAGCGGGTGGTGTCGGCGCAGTCGGGCAGGGGGTGGATTTTGCTGAGGGGGATGGCAAATTCATTGTGCAAAATCTGGCGGGCACGGTGGGAGCTGGTGAGAATGGCGTGGGGCAGACGGGTGGAAAAAAAACGCTCCAGGCGGTACATCCAGGAATAGACGAAGCCGTTAGGGTCGAGAAATTTGTGGTCTACCATTTCGGCGGTCATCAGCCCCTGAAAATCAAAAACCAGCGGCACGCGCAGCAGCCGGGACAACACGCCGCCAATCAGCGCCCCTTCTCCCATATGGCCGTGAATCACATCGGGTCTCATGCGGAACCCTTCAATGAGCGATTGAAAGGAGAGGTACACATCAAAGGCGATTTTGTGGCGCGAGGAGCCAACTTCATATTCGGTATGCCAGGGCAGGGGTGGGGTGCGGCGAATGTCGAGACCGGGGAGGTTGCTTCCTTTATAATAGGTAACAATTCGCACCTGATGCCCCATTGCCAGCAGGGTACGGGTTTCTTCGAGGATGCGGATGTGGCCGCCATAGTCGCTGAAGAAAGAGGTAGGGGCAATCATGAGGATGCGCAACGGCCGTTTTTCCCCCTCCCTCATCTCTCCCATTTCACTCATTCCGCCCCATCCGTTCCGACACCCAACTGCCCAGCATCTGCTCCGTCAGCCCACGATTCTCTACCGTCGGCATTTTGGCCTCCGCCCAATCATTCTTTTCGCGGTCGCGCAGCCACGCCGCCCGGTGATCCCCCATCTGCCCCAACAGCGCCGTCAGGCTGTGGCGATCTCCCTGCTGCACCCATTGGCGCACCAGTTGCAGTTCGCCCAAAAAGGCATCGAGCCAGCGCAGCGTGGCCTGCTGGTCATAGAGTGCCAGTTGCGCCAAATCTTCGCCGTTGCCCAACGGCTGGGTGGTGAGGGCAAATGGCTGGTTGGCAAAGCGAAGCATGTCACGCCAGCCCATTTCCTTGCTAATCGCCCCATACATCGCCGCCGCCATCAGCCCCGGCACCGTTTCCACCCCCTGGATGAGGCTGTCGTATTCGTGCGGGTCGAGGAAGTAGGGGGTGGCACCGAGAAGCTGGCCGAAATGAACGGCCGTTTGCACCGCCCGCCCATCCACATTGGCCGTGGGCATCAGGCAAAAAACGCTGTTCTTGAACAAATCGGCCGTTGCCGCCGTGTAATCGGTACGCCCATCTTCCAGCACAGCCGCCGCCAGCACCGGCCGCACCCCCACATAATGGCCGCTTTGAATCGCCTTTGCCGCCCACTTCGCCCCCGGCCCCTTCAGGCTGGACATATCCAGCAGCAGGGTATGGGGCTGCAAATCATGCCCAATCGCCTCCAGCGTGTCGCGCAGCTCCACAAACGGCACCGCCAGCACCAAAATATCGGCCTGCGCCGCCGCCCGCACCAAATTCCACTCCACCTTGTCAATGGTTCCCGTTTTTTCCTTCACCTCACGGGCAATCGAACCATCCTTGTCGTGGCCGATCAGCACTACCTTTGGCAACGCCGCCCGCAGCGCCATCGCCACCGACACCCCCAGCCGCTGCATTCCAATAATGGTTATGGTTTGTGCCTGCATTCTCTCACCCTGCTTAACGGTAATCAGTAATCAGTAATCAGTGGCACTGATTACTGATTACCGAACACTGATTACCGATTACTTGCTTCTAATTCCGGTCATCCGCCCACTGCAGCCGCGCCAGCAGCCTGTCCTCATCATTCTGAGGCGCGGCCAATTTTTCCTGGTGCCGGGCAACTAAGCGCACCGTCAGCGGGGTGGCTCCGGCGGTTTGCACCAGCTCGGCACCCCAGGCGGGATGTTGGGCGCGGATGACAAACGGCCGTTTCCACCCACCAGCCTCACCCAACCCCCACGCTGCCACCCGCCGGGGCAAAAACGCCTCCCCCAGCACAATCAGCACCCTGTCCCACACGTAAACCGGGTGGCAAATTTTGCCAATGTCGTGGAGCAACGCCGCCACCAGCAGCGACGGCTCCGTTTCCCCCGCCGCCAGCAGCATTTGCAGCACCCGATAGCTGTGCCGCTGGTCGCTGACAGCAAATTCATAAAAAAGCAGCTGCTGCCGCCGCGACAACACCGCCGCCACCTGCTGCCGTTCCGCCACCGTCAGCGGCTGCGGCCACACCAACCGCCCAAACTGCCGCACCCGATACCCTACTCGCGCCATACTTATAAATAAAACCCAGCCTTCAATAAACGCTCACGCTCTGCCGCACGTTCAGGCAAATTAAACTGCAAAATCTTGCACGTAACCCGCCCCTCTGCGGTTAAGGGGATAATCTCTGCGCCGCGCAGTCGAAAATGTTCTCCCCACTGTTGTGTTCGCGGATTGAAAAAAGGTGTCAACAACATTGTTTCCGGATCAAGAGAACCCAGATCGGTTCCTTTGGCACGGTTACAGTAGGGACAGGCCAGAGCCAGATTGTCGGCCACTGTTTGTCCATCATGTTTTTCCGCAATAATATGCTCCATTTCAAACGCGAAAAACAGAGCTTGCTGAGGATACAAACAATATTCACAGCGATCACCAGCGCGTTCTGTTACCAAACGCCGTAGAGAAAGTGGAACATAGCTCATCTATAGTTGCTGTAGTGCCTGCCCTTTCGCCAATCGAACCATATGGTCGAGCAACAAATAGCGCTCCAACTCGCCAATATGCTCACGTGCAATCATGCCTGTTTTACTTTGAGACAGCAACTGGCTTAAACGATTTTGCAAGGCGGCAGAAGGCCAAATATTCAAAATTTGTCTGGGTGTTGGCTGCGAGGCAAGCAGGGTTACAATCTCCCGCAGTTCGTCTTCGACAGCCGCAGGCGCAACAGATGTCTGCTGAAAACTTTGTTCCAGAATTTCAGCAATATGATCACGGTTCTGCTCAATTTGTTCTGCCAAATAATCTGGCACTTCAATCGTTAATTGCATACAGTACTCCTGGTTGCATCCGATACCCTACCCGCGCCATGGTCAGAAGCCGGTGATGAGCGAAAATGCCTGTTGAGATGGTCCCCACACCAGCCAGCCCAAAATATCCAGCCCCATATTTGAACGGCCGTGCCGCCTCATCCCCTGCTCCAGCAAAATGCCCAGATTGCTCAGGCTGCTGGCCGCGGTGGTCTGCCCCCAGCACCGCTCAAAATCACCAACGCTCGCAATAACGGCCGTGCCGCCCATACTCCCTTGCTCCCGCAGCAAACTGCCCAGATTGACCAGGCTGGTGGCCGTGTGCGGGTGGTCTGCCCCAGCACCCGCTCAAAAATCACCAACGCTCGCTCCCATAACGGCCGTGCCGCCTCCTACTCCCCCTGCTCATACAGCAAAATGCCCAGATTGACCAGGCTGGTGGCCGTGTCCGGGTGGTCTGCCCCCAGCACCCGCTCCCGAATCGCCAACGCCCGCTCCAATAACGGCCGTGCCGCCTCATACTCCCTGCTCCCGCAGCAAACTGCCCAGATTGACCAGGCTGGTGGCCGTGTGCGGGTGGTCTGCCCCCAGCACCCGCTCAAAAATCACCAACGCTCGCTCCCATAACGGCCGTGCCGCCTCATACTCCCCTGCTCCCGCAGCAAAAGCCCCAGATTGACCAGGCTGGTGGCCGTGTCCGGGTGGTCTGCCCCCAGCACCCGCTCCCGAATCGCCAACGCCCGCTCCAATAACGGCCGTGCCGCCTCATACTCCCCCTGCTCATACAGCAAAGACCCAAATTGTTCAGGCTGCTGGCCGTGTGCGGGTGGTCTGCCCCCGGCACCCCCTCCCGAATCGCCAACGCTCGCTCCTATAACGGCCGTGCCGCCTCATACTCCCCCTGCTCATACAGCAAAAGACCCAAATTGTTCAGGCTGCTGGCCGTGTGCGGGTGGTCTGCCCCAGCACCCGCTCACGAATCGCCAACGCTCGCTCCAATAACGGCCGTGCCGCCTCATACTCCCCCTGCTCATACAGCAAACTGCCCAAATTGATCAGGCTGGTGGCCGTGTCCGGGTGGTCTGCCCCAGCACCCCCTCCCGAATCGCCAACGCTCGCTCCCATAACGGCCGTGCCGCCTCATACTCCCCCTGCTCCTGCAGCAAACCGCCCAGATTGTTCAGGCTGCTGGCCGTGTGCGGGTGGTCTGCCCCCAGCACCCGCTCACAAATCGCCAACGCTCGCTCCAATAACGGCCGTGCCGCCTCATATCCCCCTGCTCCCGCAGCAAAATGCCCAGATTGTTCAGGCTGGTGGCCGTGTCCGGGTGGTCTGCCCCCAGCACCCGCTCACAAATCACCAACGCTCGCTCCAATAACGGCCGTGCCGCCTCATACCCCCTGCTCCCGCAGCAAAATGCCCAGATTGCTCAGGCTGCTGGCCGTGTGCGGGTGGTCTGCCCCCAGCACCCGCTCAAAAATCACCAACGCTCGCTCCAATAACGGCCGTGCCGCCTCATACTCCCCCTGCTCCTTCAGCAAACTGCCCAAATTGATCAGGCTGAAGGCCGTGTTCAGGTGGTCTGCCCCCAGCACCCGCTCACGAATCGCCAACGCTCGCTCCAATAACGGCCGTGCCGCCTCATACTCCCCCTGCTCCTTCAGCAAACTGCCCAAATTGATCAGGCTGGTGGCCGTGTCCGGGTGGTCTGCCCCCAGCACCCGCTCACGAATCGCCAATGCTCGCTCCAATAACGGCCGTGCCGCCTCATACTCCCTCTGCGCTTGCAGCAAACTGCCCAGATTGCTCAGGCTGCTGGCCGTGTCCGGGTGGTCTGCCCCCAGCACCCGCTCACAAATCGCCAACGCTCGCTCCAATAACGGCCGTGCCTCATACTCCCTTGCTCATACAGCAAACTGCCCAAATTGATCAGGCTGGTGGCCGTGTCCGGGTGGTCTGCCCCCAGCTCCCGCTCACAAATCGCCAACGCTCGCTCCAATAACGGCCGTGCCGCCTCATACTCCCTCTGCGCTTGCAGCAAACTGCCCAGATTGTTCAGGCTGGTGGCCGTGTCCGGGTGGTCTGCCCCAGCTCCCGCTCCCGAATCGCCAACGCTCGCTCCCAATAGGGTCGCGCTTCAGCATAGCGACCCAGCTTATAAAAAACAACCCAAGCTCAGAGAGGGAATAAGGGTCGTTGGCATTTTGCCGTACCCGTTCGGTCAAAATCGCTTCCTGATCCTGCAAACAGTCTGCGGCATCGGCCGTGCGCCCGACGGGCTACAGCGCGGCCAACTGCTGTAACAAAACAAAATGTTCTTGGCTGTGGTTGCTCAGTTCGGCAAAAACGGCCTCTGCCTCCTCATACCACAAAATTGCCTCGACAGTCTCTGCATTGGTTTCATCACTGTTCCCGACCGCTCTGGCTTTATGGGCATCCTCTACTGCCCGCGCACTGCGCCCAATCTCCATATACGGATCGGGCAGTTGCGCTTTGTAGATCGCATGAGCCTGCTTATAAACCTCTATCGCCTCTGCAAACGCATGATTCAGCATAAACAAGTCGCCAAACTCTTTCAAGGCGGCGGCAACCATCGTATGCCCATCACGACCATGCAGCTCCTGCAAATCCGCCAGATAACGCTGCTGATAGGCCAGCACCGGAGCATACTCCCCACGGGCGCGGTAATAATCGGCGGCAATCTTTGCGCTGGCAGCGAAAAGCACATCAAGTGGGGGCGTAGGGAGCCAGCGGCGAAATCCTGCTGCTGCAGCTCACTCACCTTTGCCATCAACGCCTTCTCCAAGCGCGGGTATATCAGTGGTGTGCTTTGCCCCTGGGCAAACTCAGCAAACAGCGGATGAATGATCAGTTGCGCCTGCTCATCCTGCCCACCAGCCCCACATTCAGCAGCCGCCGCTGGGCATCCGCCCACATCATTTCCGTCGTAACCGCAAAATTCATAGAGAAAGTTCATGGGTATGGGGACATTCGGGGCAAAATAACCCAAATTCATAAAAAGGTGCGAGCCAGTTGATCCACCGGGTTGGTAGCATCCAAACTTTGCCAAACGGGGGTCAACTGCCCCTGCGCCAATTCATCCAGATAAGCCGCCACCTCAATCCGGGAATAACGCTGGAGATGGCGGCCTGTGAGCGGTAAAAAGACCGGCAGGCCACCCACCGCTCCGCAATGTCTGCCGCCTCTGCCGCCGTCAAGCGCGGCGCATAATGGCAAAGCACCGCTTGCGCTTCCTCCGTGGTCAAGGGGTCGAGCAAAACAACCTGGTAATCGAGAGGCCATCCTGTCTGCTGGTGGCTTGTCACCAAAACCCGGCACCTACCACGGCGCGGCAGCCGTTTGCACCACGTTCTCATCATCGCAGTTGTCAAACACCAGCAGCCGCTCCGTCTCGCTCTCCAGCTCCAGCTTCACCAACTGCACCCGATCCTCCACCGTCATCTGGTGGTAGCTAGGGTGCAAATCAAGCCACCTCCCATAGCTCGCCAACTGCTCCGCAATGGAAGCCCCACAGCGCAGCCAGATAAACGGCTCCTGGTTCTCAGCGACTGCCAGCGCAAGCTGCTTTTGCCCACGCCGCTCACCCCCGCAATCACCACCACCCGGCGCGGCTGTAGTTGGGCAGCCACTTCCGCCAGTTGCTCCGTTCGCCCAGCAAAAAGGCAGGGCGCGGCACAGAATAAAGGCTGGGGTCGCTGTGGGTGGCGCAGTACGAATGGATGCTGAATCGCTTTCTGTAGATCCATCAGGCAACGGAGGCACCTGGTTGCCCTGTTGACCTGGAAAAAGCGCATCACAAAATCTGTGGCACCATTCAACTGATCTAAAAAGTAATGACGAGCAAAACGGTTCCACCGAGGGCAATGGCGGTCTGTATCCATATATTCTGCGGCCAAAGAAGGCTAATGGCTATAAATAGCAATGTAACCAGCGTCAGGCTGGCTATGACAAAGATCAATATGGCTGCGGCACGACGTGTCATAGACACCTCTCAACCAGGATGTTGCGAATCTATCCTGCTTATGGAAACCCAGGCTCAACAAGAGCGATGCAACAACATCCAAACACATTATTACGAATAAAACCCAGCTTTCAATAAACGCTCACGCTCTGCCATCCGTTCAGGCAAATTAAACCGCAAAATCTTGCAAGTGATCCACCCCCCATAGTTAATGGAACATAGCTCATCTGTCTATAGTTGCTGTAGTGCCTGCCCTTTCGCCAATCGAACCATATGGTCGAGCAATAAATAGCGCTCTAATTCGCCAATCTGTTCACGCGAAATCGTGCCTGTTTTGCTCTGGTACAACAAGTTGCTTAAACGGTCTTGCAGTGCAGCGGAAGGCCATATGTTCAAAATTTGCCTGGGTGTTGGCTGCGAGGCAAGCAGGGTCACAATCCCCCGCAGTTCATCTTCGACGGCAGCAGGTGCAACAGATGTCTGCTGGAAACCATGTTCCAGAATTTCGGCAATATGATCACGGTTCTGCTCAATTTGTTCTGCCAAATAATCTGGTACTTCAATCGTTAATTGCATACAGTCCTCCTCGTTGCACCCCATACCCTACACCATGATTCAGAAACCGGTAATGAGCGAGAACAGTTGCCGAGTGGGGGTCTGCACCAGCCAGCCCAAAATGTCAATGCCCATATTGGGCAAAATGAAGATAGCTAGGAGCAAAATGAGGAAGCCGTATTGCTCCAACGGCCGTAATTGGTACGCCATTTCAGCGGGCAGAACGGCCGTTAAAATCTTAAACCCATCCAGCGGTGGAATCGGGATAAGGTTAAAAAAGAGCAAAATCAGGTTGATAAAAATGAACTGGAACAACAAAAACGACAGCGACGGCAGCATGCCACCATTGCCAGCACTCAAATCCACCAGCCCCAGCCGCAGCGGAATCGCCGCTACAACCGCCAACAGCAGGTTAGATAAAGGCCCCGCCGCCGCCACAATCCCCATCGAGGTGCGCGGGTTGCCGCGCAAATAGGACGGCTGCACCATCACCGGCTTTGCCCAGCCAAACCCCGAAATCAGCAGCATCAGCGTGCCGATGGGGTCGAGGTGCGCCAGCGGGTTGAGCGTAATCCGCCCCTGACGGCGCGGCGTGGGATCCCCCAGCCGGTCGGCAGTGACGGCGTGGGCCAGTTCATGAATGGTAAAGGCGATGAGCAAGACTATCGCTCGGGCAAGTAGGGTAGGAATATCTAATCCAGACATGGCGAAAGTATACCCTGCTCCGCGCTTGCGTGGCGAATTCGCTCAACATTTGCTCAATATCGGGCTAGAATTAGGGGAAAAGAGATTGGAAGATGAAGAGATTGGGAAATTAGTGGGATGTTTACAGAATAAACGGGTAAATGCGCCTTGAGATTGAGAGACTGGGAGATTGAGAGATTAGCCGTGGTTAGTTTCCCAGTCTCTCAATCCCCCAATCTCTGCTTTTGCCCAAATAAATTGTCAACACTCAAGGTAATCTCCTACTCTCTCAATCTCTCAATCTCATTATGCAGGAGGCATATAATATGAACCAGATGACCGTTTTTGGTGATATTCACGGGAATTTGCCGGCGTTAACGGCCGTTTACAACCACATGAACACCCACAACCACGACCGCCGCTTTTGTTTAGGCGATTTGGTCGGCTACGGCGCAGCACCCAATGAAGTTGTGGACTTTATCCGCGCCCACGACGTTCCCACGCTCATGGGCAACTACGATCAAGGGGTAGGCTATGACAGCGACGACTGCGGCTGTGCCTACAAAACACCCGAAGCCCAGGCTCTCGGCAAACGCTCCATTACCTGGACAAACGCCCACGTCACCGCTGACCACAAAGCATATCTGCGCAACCTGCCCATGAGCATGATCGTGCTGTTGGGCAAGCTGCGAGTGGCATTGGTTCACGGCAGCCCGCGCCGCATCAACGAATACCTCTACGCCGACCGCCCCGAAGCCAGCCTGGCACGGCTGCTTGATTTGGCCGGAGCCGATGTGCTGGTCTGCGGTCATACCCACCTGCCCTATCACCGCATCCTGTCCGATGGTCGCCACATGATCAATGCTGGCAGCGTGGGCAAACCAAAGGATAGCAACCCGCAAGCCTGTTATGTGGTGCTAACCGCTGCCACCACCGACCTCACCGTCGAATTTATCCGCGTCCCTTACGACATTGAGCAAGCAGCCCAAGCCATCGAAGCTGCCACCCTGCCCCACGAGTTTGCTCAAATGCTGCGCCAGGGCAGTGGGTGAAGAATTGAGAATTTGAAGAATTGAGAATTAGGCATGAACGCCCGTTCTCAATTCCCCATTCCCAATTCCCCATTCTCAATTCCCCATGTTATCCCGCCGCTGGCTCTACCCCCTCCCCCTCCTCTTCCTGCTGCTCTTCTATTTCTACCCGCTGGCCGCCATCTTTGGCCTCAGCTTCGCCCCCGAAGGGCAGCTTGAGCTGGCCGCACTGCAAAAACTGGTCAGCAGCAGCTTTTACTGGCAGCGGCTCTGGTTCACCACCTGGCAGGCCACCCTCTCCACCGCGCTAACCCTGCTGCTGGCACTGCCCGGAGCCTACGTCTTTGCCCGCTACGACTTCCCCGGCAAAACCACCCTCCGCACCCTCAGCACCCTGCCGTTTGTCTTGCCCACTGTCGTCGTTGCCAATGCCTTTACCGCCTTGCTGGGAAGCAATGGCGTCGTCAACGGCTGGCTGGCTCGCCTCGCCCTGCCCCCCATCGAGATTGAGCAAACGATCTGGATGATTTTGCTAGCGCACGTTTTCTACAACTACAGCGTCGCCCTGCGAATCATCAGCGGCTTCTGGCAAAACCTCAGCCCTGCGCTGGCGGAAGCCGCCCAAATGCTAGGCGCATCCCCCCGCCGCGCCTTTTGGGCGGTGACGCTGCCGCTGCTGTGGCCGGCCGTCTCTGCCGCCGCCGTCCTGGTGTTCATCTTCACCTTCACCAGCTTTGGCGTGGTGCTCATCCTTGGCGGCCCCCGCTTTGCCACACTGGAAGTAGAAATTTACCGCCAGGCGCGGGATTTGTTTAACCTGCCCGTGGCGGCAGCGCTGTCGCTGGTGCAAATTGTGTTTACCTTTGTGCTGATGGTGTTCTACACGCGTACCCAGGCGCGGCTGGCACGACCGTTGAAATGGCGGGGAAAAACGGCCGTTTTTCCCCGCACCCCCCGCCAAAAGCTCGTCGTCGCCAGCAACCTCGCCCTCATGCTGCTGCTCCTCGCCCTCCCCCTGCTCGCCCTCCTCCTCCGCTCCTTCACCACCCCCGACGGCCCGGCCCTCACCTTCTACCGCGAACTATTCATCAACCGGCGCGGCTCGTTGTTCTTTGTGGCTCCAGGAACGGCCGTTTTCAACTCCACCGCCATCGCCCTCACCAGCATGGCCCTCGCCGTCACCCTCGGCCTCATCACCGCCCACCTCCTCACCCAAAAGGAGATTGGAGATTGGAGATTAGAGATTCACCACCCTCCAATCTCCAATCTCCAATCCCCAATCTCCCAATCTCCCAATCTCCCAATCTCCCCACACCCCACTCCCCACACCCCACTCCCCACTCCCCCCCGCTCCCCCGCTCCCCTGCTCCCCCGCCTCCTCTCCCTCCTCGACCCCCTCTTCATGCTCCCCCTCGCCACCTCCGCCGTCACCCTCGGCTTCGGCTACATCATCGCCCTCAACAAACCCCCGCTCAACTTACGCTCATCGCTGCTGCTCGTCCCCATCGCCCATACCCTCGTCGGCCTCCCCTTCGTCATCCGCGCCGTCCTACCTGCCCTTCGCGCCATCAGCCCCAGCCTACGCGAAGCTGCCGCCATGCTTGGTGCCGACCCCGCCCGCGTGTGGCGCTTCATAGATTGGCCGCTCATTCGCCGCGCCGTCCTCGTGGGAGCCGTTTTCGCCTTCACCGTCAGCATGGGGGAGTTTGGTGCCACCCTCTTCATCGCCCGCCCCCAAACCCCCACCATGCCCGTCGCTATTTTCCGCTTCCTCAGCCAGCCAGGGGCAATCAACTACGGCCAGGCTCTCGCCATGAGCAGCCTGCTCATGCTCGTCTGCGCCGTCGGTTTTGTGCTGATTGAACGGTTTCGGGTGGGAGATGAGGGGGAGTTTTAAGGAAAAACGGCCGTTTGTCTCAACCGGTTCGCCGCGCTCCTCAAACTCAATGGCAAAAACTGGTGCCATACCAATATCTTCTTTAACTTGTAGTAAGCTACCGGGTGTCCTGCTGCCTGCCGTTGGTAAGTAAAGGTGATACCCTGAGATGCCGCTATAGCTAACCTCCGTTCAATCAGAACGCCATCTTCCGTAAATGCTGACACCTCAATCACATCGTCTGGCTCCCAAGATGGTAATAAATCCAATGTTAAGGCGGTATTGGTACCAATTGGCTGATAAACAATAATTCCATCTGCTTGACGCTCTTCCACAAGGTAATGATCACCAGGGCTGAGTGAGTGTCCGTTATACTGATGAAAAATCCCGGCTGTTACAGAACCATCCGCACTTGTAATCTGCAAACCCAGCGGCGGCAGTTCATTCTCGCCTGCAACAACTGACGATACATTATTCCAATTAGCTAAAACTTCATAATTCTCAAACAATGAGCGCGTGACATTCTCATCCTGCCGCTCATAGCTAACTAACTCCTCGTGCGCGTAACGAGACAAGACATTTTTTTGAAGAACCGACACTAAATCCAGCCACTCACTATTTACACCACCACCATAAGGCGTTTGAACCAGGTCATAACTTAACATATATCCAAAGGCAACATTCCAAAGCAAGGTCTCTTTATTGGTTGTGAACGTTTCATAAGCCAGATCATGCTGATAAAACAGCACCTTATCACGAAGCATAAGCGGAGCCAGCGGATATGGGTGCCAGTTGCTGTCTCCCCACCAGCTATCAGTGTAGCCCAAACGTTTGGGCAACAGAATGCTGCCATGAAAACCAACCTCTGTTTCAGCAAGCCGGTCAAACCCTAGCTCCGTCATTAAGAAAGTATCATGATAACGTTGCGTATGCGCCAACCAACCCTCAATGTACGCCATCAGGTGAGGTGACAGGGGATTGTTATCAAAACGCCATGCTCTAGCACCTATCTGATCCTCAAAAAGCAAATCGCTTGAAACATCAACAGTCAAAGCATCAACTAGCTGCTGTAAACGCTGCTGGACAAAAGGGACATAGGGTGACATAACATAGCCCCCATGTTCCTGCTGCGATCCATAACGTTCATACACTGGTTCGTCCGAATCATCCCAAATAGCAAGATCGCGAATAGTCAAGCCAGGCGGAAGGGCTTGCAACGTTGGCGATTCATCATCCCACCAAGTGGGATTGGTGTATGGCATTACAAGAAAACCCTGTGCCTGTGCTTGCTGCATCATCGTAGCAAAATCGGCTGTGGTTCCCCAAGCAGAATCTGGTGGCAAAAAATCTGGATAATTTTCATCATGACCCTTTGGCTGAAAAGCGACTGGATGCAAAATAGCAGGCGCAGGAACCTGGGTAAGCAGGTTAGCATACTGAGGGAAAGGAATGGCTAGCTGTTCAGCATCTGCCTTAAGCAAGGGAGATTGAACAAGCTGTGGATAGAATGGCTCTGATTTTGAGCGAACGGATGCCCACTGGTTTAAGTAATTATCTTGCCGATAGGCTTTAATGGTTTCCAGATGTGGTTGAGAAACACGAAGACGCACTGTTGGTGTTGTCCACGTCTGACCGTCTCTCACACCCGCCCCAAAAGTGTGATAATAAAATGTGGTGTCCGTCATGTAGGCATCATCATCTATCAAGCCCAATATAACAGGACGAATGGGATTATCACCATAAAGCGAGTAAATCGCCAGTTGCCCCTTACGTGAAGAAACTGAAACATAGTCAGCAAAAGTTCCAGGATAACCAGGGTAGTTTGTTGTATACGAGCGACCTTGTTGAAAGAATGAAGACTCAAGGATAACCCCTGGCAAGACAGGCAGCAACACTTCTTCTATATCAGCATTGGCAAAGACTAAATCGGATGGGAATAGTACGTAATCAAGCCGATGCCCCCAATTATTTTGCAACGTCATCTGCATATCAAACGAGTTGTTTTCAGCAATTGTTACCGTTACGTGCGCTTCCACGCCTTGAGCAACGGCCGGATCAGGAATGAAATCAAGGGATAAAGTATGGGTAGCCGACAACCAACTGTATTTAAAGCTATTCATGCCAGTCGCATTGTAGCTACACCCTCCAACAAAGTCCGGTGTCCCTTTGGGAAAAACAGCCCCCCACAAACATTCATAACGAGAGCCTGAGGTCACAGCCTGCCCTGTTGTATTGTCAACAATATAGGCAATAGACCCATTAGATTTACGAAAACCAATTTCATAGTAAGCAGCATTTCCAACCACAATCATGTTTGGATCAGAATCATCAAAATAAATGGCCTGTACATTGGAAGGAGTATTCTTGCAGAGGAGAGTGAAAGCAAGCATCACGAAAATTATAAGACGGTTCATTTTTCTTTCCCTCATGGTCACTTGAAAACAAATATCAAGCTGCTTTTCTCCTAATATTGTACCTGAAAGCAGACGAACCCAAATGGCCGTTTAGCGTTCCATTAACGGCCGTTTTGCTACCCTCCCCTGGAAACAATTGCCACCCGTCATTCGTCAACCAAGTAGGTGAACACAATGTCCGAAAGAAACCTGCGCCAGATGCGCGAAACAGTAACCGAAAAATTAAACAGCGAGGAACTCCGCACCCTTTGCTTCGACCTGGGCATTGATTTCGACAACCTGGGCGGCGAAGGCAAGGCCGACAAAGTGCGCGAGCTGATTTATTACCTCAACCGCCGCAGCCAACTGCCGCTGCTCACCAACTATTTGGCCGAAACCCGCTCCGATTGGGTCATGGATCCCGCGCCAGCACTGCCACCCGCGCCACCTGTCCGGCCGTTCAGTGCCGGAGGCGTGCTGGCACAAGAGCAGTTGCGGCGGGTGCTGCGGCGCGGGCAGCTTACCCTCTTTGTCGGGGCAGACCTCCCCTGCGCCCTCACCGGGCAGCCCGACCGCCAAACGCTGGCCGATGGGCTGGCGCGGGTTGCGGGCATCCCCAGTAGCGGCACACTGCCCGAAGTTGCCACGCTGGTGATGGAAAACGGCCGTCGCTATGAGTTCACCATGTATCTACGCGAAGCAATTGCCGCCGCCGGGCAGCAGCCCCAGCCCTTCCACCGCGCCCTTGTCGGGCTAGTGCAGGAGCATCGGCTGGAGATGGTCTTCACCACCGCCACCGATGGCCTCCTCGAAACCGCCTTTTTAGAGGAAGAGGTCATTATCAACAAGGTCATCCACGACAGCGACCTGGGAGTGCTGCTCCCCGACATGCCCACGCTGGTCAAGCTGTATGGCGACTGGCAGCAGCCCGCCACCCTGGTTGTCACCACTATTGACGAAAACCAGTTTGTGGTCGGCAATTTGCCCGGCAAGCGTGATCTGATTGACGAGCTGCACCGGGCTTTGCGGCGCAATGCGGTGCTGTTTGTGGGGGTGGATTTGGCACAAACGGCCGTTACTGCCCTCTTCGACAACACCATCGGCAGCAAATTCCAGCAGCCCGCCTTCGCCCTCGGCACCCACCTCACCCCCGCCGCCGCCGCTTCCTGGCACAGCAACCGGGGGCTGACGGTGCTAGATGAAGACGTGGTGCCGTTTTTGCAGGGGCTTTTGGGATAGAGAGATTAGAGACTTAGAGACTGTGAGACTGAGAGATTAGGAGATTGGAAGTAGTCTCCCAGTCTCCCAATCTCCTCCAACATAACCATGCACCCTTTAATCGAACGCCTCACCAACCTCATCATCCGCGACGATGCCGTCTTTTTTGTCGGTGGCTGGCCGCTGGAACAGCAACTGGCAGCAGCACTGGCGGCAGACATTGCCTATCGGCAGCCGGATTGCAGCTTAACGGCCGTTTCCCGCCACTACGAACTGCGCCACAACCGCACCGAACTCATCCGCAGCCTCAAAACCAGCCTCGCCACGCTGGAGCGCACCCCCCAGCCATTGCTCGCGCCGCTGGTCACCGCCCTTGCCCCCCACAGCAAGCTCGTCAGCACCCGCATTGACCGCACCCTCGACCTGGCCCTGGGGCAAGCGGCCAAGCCGTACCGCCCCATCCGCGACGACGACGACGTGCCGTTTTTCTCCGAAGAGCTAATCATGCTCGTCAAGCTGTTTGGCGACCTGGAACAAGCCGACCAGTTGCGGCTGACCCAGCGCGACCGCGAAACATTCTTGGGACAGCTTTCCGCCGTGCGCGATGTCGTTCGCGCCTTTTTTGCCACCAAAACGCTCATCTTTGTCGGCTACGACGTGGCCGACCCCGGTTTTGAGCAGCTTTTTTTGCGGATTAGCGACAGTGACCAACACCGCTTCCGCCGCACCAGCTATGTGCTGGGCGCGGGCAACGTTTCGCCCGACCTGGTTGCCTATTGGCAGCAGCAGGGGGTGGAACTGGTGACGGAACCGCTGGAGCCGTTTTTGCGAGCGTTGGCAACGGCCGTTTCTGCCCAACTCGCCAGCGAAAAACCCATCCTGCTCTACAACCCGCTGGCTCCACTAGCGCAGCCAGAAAAACCAGAGCAGCCCTACAAGGCACTCGACAGCTTTGGCTGGCAGGACGCGGCGATTTTTAACGGCCGTTCTGACCACACCCAGCGGCTCGGCCGGCGCATTCTCGCCCATCCGCTCACCGTGCTGTATGGCGAATCGGGCAGCGGCAAAACCAGCCTGCTCCAGGCCGGGGTCATGCCGTGGCTGGCACAACGCCACACCCTGCTCGCCGTCGCCCAGCCCACTCCGCGCCAGCCGCTGGCCGACACCCTCCGCGCCGCCCTTGTTGCCACCGCCGCCGCCACTGACCTCTTGCCCGGCCGCAACGACGACTTACCAACGCTGCTGGATCGCTGGGCGCGGGAGTGCAACGCCCCGGTGGTGCTGGCTATTGACCAATTTGAGCAGCTTTTGGAAAACAGCGATGAGGCGGAACGGGAAACGGCCGTTTCCCTGCTCCACCAGCTCCACACCAACCCCGACCTCAACCTCAAGCTCGTTTTCAGCCTGCGCGAGGATTATTTGGGGCGGCTGGAAAGCCTGCGCGACCATTTCCCCAACCTGCTCGATGTCACCTTCCGGCTGGAGCGGCTGGGCAGCGATGCCGCCCGCGATGCCATCATCCAGCCCGCCGCCGCCTTTGGCGTGGCCTGGGAACCCCGGCTCGTCACCGCCCTGCTGCACGATTTGGGCGACGGCAACGGCATCAACCCGCCCCAGCTTCAGGTGGTATGCGCCGAGCTGTATGAATACGCGCAGCAGCAGGCAGAGGTCAGTGGGCAGCCGTTGACCCAAATCCGCTACGACGATTTTGCTGCGCTGGGGCGCACGGCCAACATTTTGGGTGGCTATATTGACAAAAGCGTCAACGCCCTGCCGGAGGGGGAATGGCCGTTAGCCCGGCTGCTGCTGGGGGCGCTGGTGAGCAGCAGCGGCGTGAAGCAGCGGCTGCCGCTGGCCGAACTGCTGCGGGTGACGGGGGTGGATGAAATAACGGCCGTTTCCATCATGCAGCGGCTGGTGCAAAAGCATCTGGTGCGCCGCTACCGGCAGGACAGGCGGGTGGCGTATGAGCTGACCCACGATTATCTGGTGCTACGCATTCTGGCCTGGCTGGGCGACAGCTTCTGGAAGCAGCAGCAGGTGCGCGAAATTTTGCGCCAGGGGGTGGCTGAGTGGCAGCAGCGGCAGCGGCTGCTGGCACCGGGCGATGTGGAATTGGCGGCGGCGCAAACCGCCATCCACCCCACCTTTACCAGCGACGAGCTGACGCTGCTGTTTGCCAGTGCGGTGGGGTATGGGCAGGAAACGGCCGTTTGGTCGCCCCACCTCACCCTTTCCCGACAAGCCACCACGCTGACGCAGCTCCTTGACCACGCGGAGGACGGGGTGCGGGCAGCAGCGGCGGCGGCGATTGCCCCGCATGTGGATGAAGCGATTGGCGACAAATTGGTGGCATTGGCTCTCACAGATACCGTACCCGGTTCTGCTGCTGTGTCGACGCTGGCCGCTGTGGATTGCCCAACGGCCGTTGCCCAACTGGTGGCGGCGGCGGAAGGGGGGAACGGGCAGGCGATGGTGGCATTGGTGGCGGTGCGGGATAAACGGCCGTTTCTCCTCCCCTCCTCCCTGCGTCGCCCCATTTTGCGGCGGGTGGGCTGGCAGCGATGGCAGCGCCACCGGCAGGAAATCTTGAACGCCACCGTGCGCGGGGCGATCAGCGGCTTTCTCGGCTTTGGGCTGGGGCTGGGGTTGGTGCTGACGTTTGGGCGAGCCGATCTGTCATGGCAAGCCCTGCCCTGGCAAATGGTCATCCTGGCCGTCTGGCGGCTTCTGTTTGCCGCCATTTTTATGGCGGGAACGTTTGGGCTGCTGCCACCCGCCGCTGGGGTTTTTGTCTATCGAACCTTACAGGCGCTGCTGGATGGGTATCGGGGTGTGATTGCTGGGGCGGCGGCGGTAGTAACGGCCGTTTCTCTTGGCCTCACCTTCTTCATCTTTGGCAGCCTGATGCCAGCGTCCCAACCGGCGCAACTCTGGGCGGCCGGGCTGCTCATTGGCGGCGTGGCAACCTTGGTCGTCACCGTACCCATCAAATGGCACCAGTTAGGGCGACTTTTGTTAACCATCTTGTGCACAGTTGCCGCCTATCTCGCTGTGAACACAAGCAATTTAACGCTGCACACCGACATCAGTTGGCTGTTGCTGCTGGGCATTTTGACCGGGTTGGGCTTTTTTGCCGCCTTCAACCCGCTGCCCAACCTGAAGTAAGTCGGGCATCTTTGCCCGGCAAAAGCAAACAAGGATGTGTGATGCCAGCAATTCTCGGTTTGAAATGGAGAAGGGTAGGGGCGGGATGGCGCGGGTAAACAGAGGGTGAACAAATGGCGTTGTCTCCGCGCCGTCTCGCCCTGGTGTTTCTCAAAACGGCCGTTTTCGGCCACCGCCAGGGCGAGACGACCGGGAGAAAAGGCCAACCACATTGCCAGCTTTAACCCCGGTCATCCCGCCCCTACCATTGGCTTTGGTTAAACTGAGAATTGCTGGTCTGCTGCACCAGTGTATTGTTTTGGGTTTTGTATTGGAGGGTAGAGACATGAAGCATTTGTCTCATTGGAAACTGTCTGTCTTTGGATTCCTGGTTCGCAACGATCCAAATGTCATTCCCGCTTTCGCGGAAATCCAGTTGGGTGGCGTAAGGATACCCGCTTTCGCGGGTATGAAAATAGCGATTCTGGTCGCTACCTGCATCATAGCGACCCTGTTAGGAGCATGTACACCGCTCATTGCGGAAGGCAGCCCAACACCAACACCCAACGCTACGCCGGTGGCGTTGGCCGGTGCCAGCGAGAACCGCGTCACAAAGTTTGACCGCTTTGCCCGCGAGGCGGAAATGGCTGCCCCGGAGACAACGGATTTATTCGTTGGTGAAGGGATTGCCGTGGATGAGCAGGGTCAAGCGCGGCTCACCTTTTTGCAGGATTTGCTGACGGTAGAAGTGCTGCGGCAGGGGGAACTGCACGTCAAGGAAACGTCGCTGACGGGAAACGAAACGCTGCTGACGCTGTACCAGGGCGTGGGCGTGCTGTTCAACGACTTTGATTCCAGCCAGGCGATTGGGGCGCGGCTGGATGTGGACACTGACTTTTCGCGGGTGACGGTGCGCGGAACCCAGTTTTTGGTCATCCGCGAAGCCCACACGCCGCTGGAATGGATTGTGGTGCTGGAAGGACACGAGAATGCGGTGCTGGTGACGGCCAATGGCACAACAACGGCCGTTACCACCAACCAGGCGGTTTGGGTGGCACCCATTGGCCCGCCGGGGCCGGTGGTGGCGGTGGATGGGGCTGTGGTGCAAGCATGGCTGGCAGCGGTTCGCCGTGGCGACCCGGTGGCGGAAATTGGTGAGGTGGTTTGGGCGCGGGCAACGGGGGAAGTCACTTCGGATTTGCCCAACCCGCTGCCGATTGACACGCCGTTTATGTATGGCGACGTGGAAATCCGGCTGGATCCGCGTGGCCGGTATGAGCGGATGGATTGCAACAGCGATGGACGGGCGGATATTTGGCTGGAAAACGGCCGTTTATTGCTCGACCTGCGCCAAATTCAAAACCGGGTGCGGGATGTGCAGGTGGTGGTGCGCAATGACGGGGCGGCAGGAACGGCCGTTTTCACCGGCTTTAACCCCGAAGGGCGCGTGCATCCTATTGCCCAGGCGGTTGCGGCGCAGGGCAGTGGTGCCACCGAAACGCTGGTGCTGGCCTCGCAGCAGGAACCGTTCCACTTTGCCGATTTGGAAATGGCAAGCGGCTGTTTTTTGGGGCTGGATTTAACGCCAACGCAAGATGATGCAACGCCTCTACCTGGAGCAACCACCGTGACCCCCGGTTTGCAGCCGGAACCCGCAGAGCCGATGACGCCGACGTTTACGCCGACACCTGTGGCGGAAATACGGCCGTTTGCTGGCTGTGTTGTGGCTCCGCCGCCGGGCTGGGTGCTGTATACGGTACAGCCGGGCAACACGCTGTTTAGCCTGGCCGGGCGCACGGCAGCCGGGGTGGCACAGGTCAAACAGGTCAACTGTTTGACCAGTGACAACCTTCAGACGGGGCAGCAGCTTTGGCTGCCGCAGTCGCCCATTGTGACCACGCCGCCCACGCCAACCTTTACCCCCACGCCATCGCCAACACCAACGGCTACGCCCCCATCCCCCACGCCCACCCCAACCGACGAGCCGGAAACGGTGCAGCCGCCTACGCTGCTCGCGCCGCTGGCAGACGCGGCGTTTATCTGTGGGCCAAACCAGGAGATCGTGGAAGTAACGCTGGCGTGGCAGCCTAATAACACTGCCGAACTGATTGCCAGCTATGAGCTAAGGCTGGCACTCTTTGGCGCAAGAGGCATTGCTCTCACGCCATCGTTTGTGCCAACATCGCAGACCAACCATATCTTGCCACTTCCCTGCTCGGTGACGCGGGTGGAATGGCAGGTACGCGCCATGACGGTGAATGAGCAGTGGGGTGATTGGTCGGAACAACGGCCGTTTACGCTGACCCGCGACCTCACCCCGCCCACGGTGCCGCAGCCCGTTTCGCCAAATGGGGAGGTCATTGAATGCGAATGGGGCGGGGAAGTGATGGTGCGGTTGGATTGGGAAACGGCCGTTGATCAATCCCCCATTGACCGCTACACCGTGATCGTCACCCCCGGAAACACCGGTATCACACAAGCAAGTAAAAGCCAAACCGTCTCCGGCAGCCAAACCGAACTGTTGTGGCCGCTGCCCTGTATCGGTATCACCTATGGCTGGGCAGTGCAGGCAACCGATCTGTTTGGGCAAAGCAGCGACATCAGCCCACTCCTGCCCTTCACCGTTCGCGCCATTGACACCACGCCACCGCCAGCACCACAAACGCTTTCGCCCGGTGATTTGGCGTGGGACACACCAAGCTATGCCGTCTGCCCGCCATCGCTGAGCTGGGAGCCAGTGGGCGACATCAGCAAGATTCGGGTGTATCTTGTCACTTCGGAAATGTATATTACCAGTTGGCAATCCGTGATCGAGGGAGAAACAACGGCAACGAGCTATATGCTGGATGTTGGCTCTTACTATCCATATCGCTGGCGCGTCGCCGCTGTGGATGGGGCGGGCAACGTGGGAGAACCTTCACCGTGGCGTTATTTCAACTGCCCTCCTAACGGATAAAGCAGATTAGAGGGTGGTGGGGACAAACGGCCGTTTGTCCCTCCCATCCTCTCTTTAACCGAATCATCGCTTTTTCTCCATTTTGCGCTATTCTTGCTCCGCCTCACTCATTATCCATTCGACCGCATAATCAGGAGAAAGTGATAATGGCAACAACCACCCCACAGACCAACGTTTGGATCAGCGACAACACCAGCTACATCTTTGCCGAAGACAGTTTAGCGCAGCAGCCGCGCAAAACGGCCGTTTGTTTTTCCGGCGGCGGCGCGCGAGCCATGGCCGCCGCCTTTGGGCAACTGCGCGGGCTGCACGCCCTAGGACTAATAGACCGCATCGGCTACATCTCCTCCGTTTCTGGTGGCTCCTGGGCTGCCACCATCTACACCTACTACCGCAGCGGAGCCAACGACGATGACGACCTGCTTGGCCCGGTCACCAACCCCGCCGACATCACCTACACCAACCTCGACCAACTGCCCACCTCACGGCTAGGCTTTCCCGCCACCCTCAGCCTACGCGATACCCTGCTTAAGCTGATGGAAGAAGGGGTGCCAGCCGACCAACTGTGGCTGGAAGGGGTTGGGCGCGTCTTTTTTGCCCCGTTCGGCTTTCACGAAACCGATAAACCGGCCTATTTTTCGCTTGATGCCGCCACGGTGGCCGACATTGTGGCGCGAAACCCGCAGCTTGCAGGGGCAATCTTTTATACGGTGCGGAAAAAACGGCCGTTTCTGCTCATCAATGGCACCCTACTCGGCCCCGATGCCCTGGCTCCCTTTGCGCAGGAAAAGATCGTCAGCTTTGAAATGACACCGCTCTACATCGGTGTCCCCTACGGCCAAACCATCACCTATCAATCGGAACACGGGCAAAGGCAAACGCAGCCGATTGGTGGGGGGTATATGGAACCATTTGCCTTTGGCGGCAGCGCTCCAACCAGCCCGTGCCAACCCTCGCAACTTCCCAGTGTGTGTCAGGTGGCTGTTGAGGGGGGAAAACGGCCGTTTTCTCTCACCAATGCCAGCGGCATCAGCAGTTCTGCCTTTGCCGCCATTGCCGACAAACTCCACATCGCCAACGCCCTCGACCCCGAACAACCCTACTGGCCGATTAATCAAGGCCAGTTTCAAGATGCCACCCCCTTCACCTTTGGCGACGGCGGCAACATCGAAAACTACGGCCTCATCCCCCTTCTGCTGCGCGGTATCAACCGCATCATCGTCTTCGTCAACTCCGAAACCAAGCTCAGCCTCAGCTATGACCCCAGCCAGCCCCCTGGCAAAGACGTAGTAGACGCCTTCCTGCCGCCCCTCTTTGGCTTCCCCAACAAGCTCAACCCCAACAATACCGTCTTCACCCAGCAGGCGTGACAAGCCCTCATCACCGCCCTGCAAGCACAAAAGAAACAAGGGCTACCCCTCGTCACCGTCCAAACCCAAACGGTGCAAGCCAACGCCTGGTGGGGGTTGCCAGGCGGCTGGGACGTTGACATTTGCTGGGTCTACAACGACCGCGTTGCCAGTTGGGAGCAGCAGCTTCCCGACACCCTGCAAAAGCAAATCAAACTGGGCAATGACCCTCTCCCCGTCGGCCCCTTCCGCCATTTTCCCAACTATCTCACCGTTGATGAAGACCTGCTCGACATCGTTAAACTCACCCCCGCCCAGGTTAACCTCCTTGCCGACCTTAGCTGCTGGAATGTGATGCAGAGCGAATCCCTGCTGCAAACATTACTGGCTGGTTAGAGATTGGAGATTGGAGATTATGAACCCTCACCAATCACCAATCTCCAATCTCTAATCTCCAATCCCTCTCCCCAAACTTTTATGAACATCTTACACACCCTTTTCCTAACCGTGCTACAATACCCGCTAATCTGTTGACGATGCTCGTCAACCTATGGAACCACGAACCACAGGGTCGTCGGTTCCAAATCTCTAAGCGAGGTGAACCCAATGGCTGAACTTGATAACATCATTGATGTCTCCGAGGAAACGTTTGACGCAGAAGTGATTGAGCGATCCTTTGAAGTGCCGGTCGTGGTTGACTTTTGGGCACCCTGGTGTGGCCCCTGTCGGATGCTTGGCCCCGTTCTGGAGCGGCTGGCGGCCGATCCCAATCTTGATTTTGTTCTAGCAAAGGTAAATGTAGACAACAACCCGCGTATCTCGATGCAGTTTCAGGTGCAGGGAATACCGGCCGTTAAAGCATTCCTCAACGGCGAAATTGTTGGGGAATTTGTGGGCGCATTACCTGAACCCCGAGTACGCCAATTTATTGAAAAGCTGATTCCCAGCGAGGTAGACGACGCCTTTACTGAGGCCAAAAGCTTGCTTGCTACCCACCATTGGGGCGAGGCAGAAGAGTTCTTGCGTGAATTCATTGAAGATTTTCCCACCTATCCCGGTGCCGGGCTGCTGCTGGCGCGAGCGCTGCTGGCGCAGGGCGTAGGGTGCGAGGCCATTGCCCTTTTGGAAAACAGCACCGATGGCCCTGCCCTGCTGCAAGCCCAGCGGCTGATGCCGCTGGCTAACTTCCTCTGCCGCGTTAGCACGGACGATGATGATGGGGTAGACCCTGATGAATTTGAGCCGATTGAGGTGCAATATCGGCAGTCGGCACGGCTGCTGCGGCGCAGCAACTTTGAGGCGGCCATGGACGGGCTGATTGAGGTGCTGCGGCAAAACAAGCGGTATCGCAAGGGCGAGCCACGCAATGTGCTGCTGGCTATTTTTGAACTGTTGGGCGACAACGACACGCTGACGCAAACATACCGCAACGAGTTGGCGAGCGTCCTCTTTTAATCAGTAAACGGTAATCGGTAATCGGTAATCAGTTGCACGACCGATTACCGATTACTGATTACCGATTACCAATTCCCCCTTTCACCCCCCCTTTATCCTGCTTTTACTCCCTCTATATGCCCCGTTAACGTCGTGTTGATGGAAGATGTGGCGATGGTGTTTTATGATATGGTCATGTTGTTGAGGCGGCCACAAAGCCAAACGAACCAACAACAAGTGATGGCCTAGCCTGGAACCACGCTGGTACGCCGGCCTCTGGGGCTGCAATCAAGGGTCAGAACCTTGAATGGCCGCATTGACTTCACCAAAGCAGACGCTTGCAGGCAGCGCCCGCTGTGTGCAAACAGTAAATTGGCTCCAACTACTGTTTGGGCAAGGGAATGTTTTGAGAGTCAAACATGATTCGGTTCTCCTCTCCTCCTCCTGTGGGCAAAGGGTCGGTCTTCCATTTGTGAAGACCGGCCCTTTGCTGTTTTATCTGATGGTGTTGCCCCAACGCCTACTCTTGACTACAATGCCTTATCCTCAGACAAAGGTGGTAGCATGATGAGAGCGATTTTATGTAAGGCTTGGGGCAAGCCGGAAGACTTGGTTTTAGAAGATGTGGCAGAAACGGCCGTTAATCCCGGTGAAATTCGCATTGGGGTTCACGCCTGTGGGCTGAACTTTGCCGATACGCTCATGATTCAGGGGTTGTACCAGGTCAAACCACCGTTCCCGTTTAGTCCGGGGCTGGAAGCGGCGGGTGAGGTGCTGGAAGTAGGAGCCGGGGTTAAGCACCTCAAGCCGGGCGACCGGGTGGCGGCATTATGCGGCCACGGTGGTTTTGCCGAGCAAGTTGTGGTTCCCGCCCAGGTCGCGCTGCCCATTCCCGACAACATGCCATATGAAACGGCGGCGGCGTTTTCGGTGGCGTATGGCACGTCCCATGTGGCGCTGGAACACCGGGCAAATTTGCAGCCGGGGGAGACGCTGCTGGTGCATGGGGCGGCGGGGGGTGTGGGATTAACGGCCGTTGAAATCGGCAAACTCATGGGAGCCACCGTCATCGCCACCGCCAGCAGTGCCGAAAAGCTGGCCGTTGCCCGGCAGTACGGCGCCGATCACCTCATCAACTACCGCACCGAATCATTCCGCGAACGGGTTAAAGAGATTACCAACGGCAAGGGTGCCAACGTCATCTACGACCCCGTTGGCGGCGACGTATTCGATGAATCAGTGCGCTGTGTAAGCTGGGAAGGGCGGATTCTGGTCATTGGCTTTGCGGCCGGCCGCATCCCCCAACTGCCCGTCAACCTTGCCCTTGTCAAAAACATGAGCGTTGTTGGCGTCTTCTGGGGAGCCTATGCCCAGCGCAACCCTGCCGTCCTCATTGGCTCGCTACAAAAGCTGCTGGGCTGGTACGCCCAGGACAAGCTCAACCCGCTCGTCTCCCAAACCTACCCGCTGGCCGAAACCGCCAGAGCCATGAATGACATGATCCAGCGCAAGTCAACGGGTAAGCTGGTTGTTAAAGTTCGTGAGTAATAAAAGGGATTAGAGATTGGAGATTGGAGATTGGTGAAGGTTCATAATCTCCAATCTCCAATCCCTACTCTGCCCACTATGAAACGAAACAAAATTTGGCAAGAACTGACCCAAAACCCGCAAGTCACCGTGCTGATCATTGGCGCGGGGATTAACGGTGTGGCGACTTTTTGGGATTTGGCACTACAAGGGGTGGATGCCCTGATTGTGGATCGGGGGGATTTTTGCTCCGGGGCCAGCTCTGCTTCCTCCCACATGGTGCATGGCGGCATTCGCTATCTGGAAAACGGCGAGTTTCGGCTGGTGCGCGAGGCGGTGGGGGAGCGCAACCGGCTGCTGCAAAACGCACCGCAATATGTGAAGCCGCTGGCTACCAACGTCCCCATTTTTCGGCCGTTTTCCGGGCTGCTCAACGCCCCGCTCAAATTTTTGGGGCTGATGGATCGGCCGGCCGAACGGGGCGCGGTGGTCATCAAGGCCGGGCTAATGATGTACGATGCCTACACCGGCAAACACCGCACCGTCCCCCGCCACGACTTCATCGGCAAGCGGGCAGCCCTTGCCAAATACCCCAAACTCAACCCCAACATTTTGTCGCTGGCAACCTACTATGATGCCGCCATGCCATCGCCAGAACGCATTTGCGTGGAGCTGATGCTGGACGCAGAACGCGCCTTGCCCACATCGCGGGCACTCAACTACGTCAGCGCCATCGCCGCCGCCGACAAAACGGTGACGTTGCGTGATGAGTTGACGGGCGAAAAGCTGGCCGTGGTGCCGCAACTTGTGGTCAACGCCGCCGGGCCGTGGATTGATTATGCCAACGATACGCTGGGGCAGGAAACCCATTTTATTGGCGGCACGAAGGGGTCGCACCTGGTGCTGGATCACCCGGAACTGCACGCGGCGATTGATGGGCATGAATTTTTCTTTGAAAACGACGACGGCCGGATTGTGCTGATTTATCCACTGCTGGACAAGGTAATGGTTGGCACGTCCGACATCCCAATTGATGACCCTGATGAGGCGCGCTGCACGGAGGAGGAGGTGGATTACTTTTTTGCCCTGGTGAAGCGGGTTTTCCCATCCATCAACGTGGATCGCTCCCACATTGTTTTCCGCTTTTCCGGGGTGCGCCCTTTGCCTGCCAGCAGGGCGGCGACGGCGGGGCAGATTAGCCGGGATCACAGCATTGAGTTGTTGGCGGCGGGGCGAAACGGCCGTTCTTATCCCATCTACAACCTTATTGGCGGCAAGTGGACAACGTTCCGCGCCTTTGCCGAGCAGACCACTGACCAGCTTTTGCACCATCTGGGTCGCCGCCGCCAGCAAAGCACCAAGCCGGTGGCGATTGGCGGCGGGCGGGATTACCCGCGCAGTGCGGCGGAGCAGGTACAGTGGGTGGCGGTGTGGCACAGCCAAACGGGGGTGGAAACGACCCGACTGCAGCAGCTATTTGACCGCTACGGCACCCGCGCCGCCGAAATTGCCGCCTTCATTGCCGAGGGCGACGACGCGCCGCTGACCCATCACCCCGGCTACAGCCAGCGCGAGATCATCTTTCTGGCACAAACGGAAAAGGTGGTGCATCTGGACGACCTGATTTTGCGGCGGTCGCTGCTGGGGATGCTGGGTGAGGTGACGACGGGGCTGGTGGTGGAATTAACGGCCGTTCTTGCCCCCACCCTCCACTGGGACACCGCCCGCCAGCAAGCTGAAATTGAGCGCACCCGGTCGCTGCTGGCAGAGAGGCATGGGGTGGTGGTTTAAGACAATGACGAATGACGGGGGGGATGAGGGAAAACGGCCGTTTCCTTCACCCCATAAATTAGGAAGGAGCATAGACAAAACGCCGTTTTGCACCACGCTTCTCTCCACACCAACATTGGGGAGAAACGGCTGTTTATTTTTCCCTTGCACGTATGGTATGATTAAAGGCTGATGGCGAGAGAAACGATACGAGCGTGTTCAATAAAAACGAGCTTGTTGCATAAAAACGAGGGATTTTATGATGAACGAAGAAACTTTGTGGCGTGAGCTTACTGCCCTGCCGCCCGAAGCGCAACGCTCAGTTGCTGATTTCATTGCTTTTTTACGTTCTCAATACAGTTCCAAACGAACATATCAGAAACCGCAAGTCACCAACCTTGTTGATGAGCCTTTTGTAGGACTGTGGCGCAATCGCCCAGAAATGGATGATAGCCGGGTTTGGGTACGCAATCTTCGTGAACACGAGTGGGCAAAATCAGGTGGCTGATTTGATCATTGTTGACACCGATATACTGATATTGATGTGAGCCGGGGTATCGAGGAAGCCGTTGCCTGCCTCCAGCAAATTGAGCAACAATCTATCTTGAGCGTTAGTGTCATTACCAAAATGGAATTGATCGTGGGGTGCCGCAACAAAGGTGAATTGCGAGCCGTTGAAAGGTTTTTATCGCGATTCCAAATTGTCAAGGTTAGCGAAACTATTTCAGAAAAAGCGGTTGATTTGCTACAGCAGTATCGCTTAAGTCATGGCTTGTTAATTCCAGATGCGTTGATCGCGGCAACGGCTATTACCTTGCAGCAGCCTCTTGTGACCAAGAACCAACGAGATTATGTCTTTATCGAGGCATTGCAACTGTTATCCTATCCGAACCCATTTGTCGTTGAATAACGGCCGTTTTTCCCCAAAAAATCTCGCAACTACCGATGAACACCGATGAAAACAGTTAAGAATCCGTGTTTATTTGTGTTTATCTGTGGTTTCAAGGAAACGGCCGTTTCTCGCATCACCCGCCCTCCACTCCCCACCAAACGGCCGTTTTCCCCCAACCCCATATCGTGTAAACTCCTAACAAACAAAAACAAGCTCATTTCACCCAAAGCTGTTCAACCAACTACAGACAACCGCTTTGTGTGACCCAAATCCAATGTTCGATCTCATTATTCGCAATGGCACAGTGATAGACGGCACGCGGGGGGCGCGGCGGCGGGCGGATGTGGCGGTGGTAGGGGACAGGATTGTGGCGGTGGGGAAGCTGGAAACGGCCGTTTCCCACCACACCATAGATGCCACCAACCAAATCGTTGCCCCCGGCTTTATTGACGTACACACCCATTCCGACGCCTGGCTGCTCAAGGAAGCCAACTTCTTCTCCAAAACCAGCCAGGGATTTACCACCGAAATCATCGGGCTGGACGGCATCTCCTATTTCCCCGTCAACAGCAACACCATCCATGACTGGGTCTACTACCTCCGCGCCCTCAACGGCCTGCGGCTAGAAGAGTACAGCGGCTGGCAAAGTTTGGGCGACTACATGGCCCTGCTCGATGGCCGCACCGCCCAAAACGTCGCCACCTTTGTCCCCTACGCCAACGCTCGCACCCTCGCCGCCGGGTTTAGCCCCACCCCACCCAACGATTACCAACTGCGCGACATCCAGCGCATCATTGGCGAAGGCATGGCCGAAGGCGCAGCCGGGCTGTCCAACGGGCTGGATTATGTGGCCGAATGCTTCGCCAGCACCGACGAATTTGTGCAGGCTTGCCAGCCACTGGTCGCCCAGCAGGGGGTCTATGTCACCCACGTCCGCTACAAACGCGGCACGCTGGCCGGGGTGCAGGAGGCGGTGGAAATTGGCAAGCGGGCGGGGGTGCCGGTGCATATCTCCCACCTCAAAGGGACGACGGCAGAAGAGGCGGAGGCGATTTTGAGCTACATGGACAACGTGGCCGTCAACGAGGTGGATTTTTCCTTTGATGTCTACCCCTATGTCTCCTCCTCGACGATGCTCAATTACATGCTGCCCTATGAAGTGTGGCACGATGGGCCGCTGGGGGTGCTGCCAAAGCTAAAAAGCAAGGCGTTGCGGCAGCAATGGGGGCGCAATTTGGCGCATGAGCCGCTGGACAAGATTTTTATTGGCTGGGTGCCGGGGAAGGAAAACGGCCGTTATCAAGGCCACACCCTCGCCGAATACATCGAAACGGTCGGCAAAGCCCCAGCCGATGCCCTCTGCGACCTGCTCATCGAGGAAGGGCTGGCGGTGCTGCTGGTGTTCAGCCACGCCGACCGGGATGACTTGGTGGCTCCCTTCCTGGCCCACCCCGCCTACATGATGGGCAGCGACGGCATCTATCACCCCGACAGTGCCGTCCACCCGCGCCATTTTGGCTCCGGGGCGCGGCTGCTGGGGCGATATGTGCGCGAACAAAAGCTGATGTCGCTGGAAGATGCCATCTACAAGCTGGCGGGGTTCCCGGCGGCGCGGTTTGGCCTCACCCGGCGCGGCATCATCGCCGAGGGCAATTTTGCCGACCTGGTTGTGTTTGATGTGGAGACGGTGGCAGACAGGGCAACGTATGAGGATGGGTTAAAAACGTCCGTTGGTGTCTCCCACGTCATCGTCAATGGCACCCCCATCGTGGCCGATGGGCAGCCTCTGGCGGCGCAGCCGGGGCGGTATTTGCGGTTTGGACGGTAGCGACGCAAAATTTCGCGTCGCTACGACTGGAATACAAGAGGAAGAACCATGCACAGAATTTTGTCACAACGGCCGTTAACCCCACCCTATTTGGCACTGCTCGACGGCGTTGCCACGCTGACCGACGATTGGGCAGAGGCCGAAGGGGTGGTGGCAGCGGCGAGCGTCCAGTTCAACGATGCCCTGTTTGCCACCACGCCCAGGCTGCGGGTGGTGTCGCGCATTGGCATTGGCATTGACAACATTGATGTGGCGGCGGCGACGCGCCATGGCGTGGCCGTCTGCAACGCACCCGATGGCCCCACCATTTCCACGGCGGAACACGCGCTGGCACTGCTGTTGGCGGTGGCAAAGCAGATTAAGGTGAATGAGCGGCGGGTGCGGGAGGAAAAACGGCCGTTTGACTTCTTCGGCCGCAACCGGGGCGTGGAGCTGTTTGGCAAAACGCTGGGCGTGGTGGGGCTGGGGCGCATTGGTCGCCACATGAGCCGCCTGGGGCAAGGGCTGGGGATGCAGGTGGTTGGCTATGACCCGTTTGCCGATGCCGCCGAAATGGCCGCCCTGGGGGTCACGGTGCTGCCGACGCTGGAAGCGGTGTTGGCACAGGCCGATGCGGTGACGCTGCACCTGCCGCGCACCCCGGAAACGGTGGGGCTGATGAACGAAACGCGGCTGCGACAAATGAAGCCAGGGGCTATTTTGGTCAATGCGGCGCGGGGTGGCATTGTGGATGAGGCGGCACTGCTGGCGGTGCTGGAAAGCGGCCACCTGCTGGGTGCCGGGCTGGATGTGTTTGACGTGGAGCCACCGGCGGCTGACCACCCGCTGCTGCTGCGCCCTGACGTGGTTGTTAGCCCTCACGCCGCTTCGGGTACGGATTTGGGCAAGCACAAGATGATGGAAACGGCCGTTTTGCAGGTCATTCAGGTACTGCAAGGCATCAAACCACCCCATCTGGTCAACCCGGACGTGTGGCGCGAATAACGATCAGTGGCGGTGCTGGCGTATCAGGGTTGCAATTTGCCCAGCTTGCGACTAAGCTAACGTTAATTGCCCCGGTAAGTGAGGATAGCGATGTTTCTGGAAGTCAAACGTAAATTATTTACCGTAGATGAATATCATCAGATGGCAGAAGCAGGCATTCTGACCGAAGACACCCCTGTTGAACTCATTCGAGGAGAAGTGGTAGAGATGATCCCGATTGGCGTGCGCCATGCAGCCTGTGTTAAACGATTAAATGCGCTTTTTGCCTATCGCCTGCGACGAAAAGCAGTTGTTGGTGTCCAAGACCCTATTCAGCTTGATAACCATAATGAGCCAGAACCAGATATTTCCATTCTGCACTATCAGCAAGATTATTACGCTGAGGCGGCTCCGACGGGTGATGATGTGCTGCTGCTGATCGAGGTATCAGATTCGACGCTGGGGTATGACCGAACACAAAAGCTGCCATTGTATGCAGCGGCCGGCATTGTTGAGGTGTGGATCGTTAATCTGGTTGATAATCTGGTTGAGGTGTATCGTCAGCCTGCCGGGATTGGCTACCAAACCTTTTTTCGTGCCACAAAAGAGAAGGCATTAACGGCCGTTTCCTTCCCTAACGAAACCTTTCCCGTTGCCGACCTGTTGCCCTAATCGTAAGCCAGCCCGCAATGATTTCGCTTTAACATTAAACGTGTCATCTGTTTGACAAACACACGGGGAATCAATATGATCTAAACGACCCCCACAAATGAAGAGTCAGCCCATTAACTTCTTACGAAGGGGTGGCTCAGCGTCAAAAACGGCCGTTTTTCCCCACAATTTTGGCGCAAAAAACGGCCGTTATCGGAAACCAACCCAATCAAAAAGGAAGGTAACATTGTGAGTGAAAAGGAAATTGCTGAAGTAAGTGAAGCCGCCATTGCTGTCCACTGGCAAGAAGAAGGGTATTTCCAACCCTCCGCCAAATTTATCGCCCAAGCCAACATGACCGATACCAACATTTACAATCGGTTCAGTCTCGACAACTTCCCCGAATGTTTTAAGGAATATGCCGACCTGCTCAGTTGGTACAAATATTGGGAAACCACCCTCGACACCAGCGACGCCCCCTGCTGGAAATGGTTTGTCGGTGGCAAAATCAACGCCTCCTACAACTGCGTTGACCGCCATTTGGCACAGCATAAAAACAAAGCCGCCATCATTTGGGTGCCAGAGCCAGAAGAAGAAGCCCACGTTGCCCTCACTTACCAGGAGCTTTATGTGCGCGTCAACGAAATGGCCGCCCTCCTGCAAGATGCCGCCAAGCTCAAAACGGGCGACCGCGTGACCATCCACATGCCGATGGTGCCTGAACTGCCCATCACCATGCTGGCCTGCGCCCGCCTCGGTGTCATCCACTCGGTTGTGTTCGGTGGCTTTAGCGGCCGCGCCTGCGGCGAACGCGCCGCCGACTCTGGCAGCCGTGTCCTCATTACCATGGACGGCTACTATCGCAACGGGACGCTGATCAACCACAAAGAGAAGGCAGATACGGCCGTTGCCGTGGCCGCCAGCGAAGGCCAAACCGTTGACACTGTTCTCGTTTGGCAGCGTTACCAGGATAAATACATCGCTGAAGAAAACCCGATGGTTGAAGGGCGCGATCACTTTGTCTATGACTTGCTCAAGCAATACCGGGGCAAACGGGTTGACCCCGTTCAGCTGCCCGCCGAAGCCCCTCTGTTCCTCATGTACACCAGCGGCACCACCGGCCGGCCGAAAGGGTGCCAACACAGCACCGGCGGCTATCTCGCCTACGCGGCCGGCACCTCCAAATTTGTGCAGGATATTCACCCCAACGACGTGTACTGGTGCATGGCCGACATTGGCTGGATCACCGGCCACAGCTACATCGTCTATGGCCCTCTCGCTTTGGCCGCCACCAGCGTCATGTACGAAGGCGTTCCTGGCTTCCCCGATGCTGGCCGCGCCTGGCGCATTGCCGAGCAGCTCGATGTCAACATCTTCCACACCGCCCCCACCACCGTCCGCATGTTGCGTAAGGCCGGCCCCGATGAACCGGCCAAATACAACTACCACTTTAAGCACATGACCACCGTTGGCGAACCGATTGAGCCAGAAGTGTGGCGTTGGTATCACGAAGTGGTGGGCAAGGGGGAAGCGGTGATTGTGGATACATGGTGGCAAACGGAAACGGGTGGCTTCCTGTGCAGTACCATGCCTGCCCTGCACCCCATGAAACCGGGGTCGGCCGGCCCGGCCATGCCCGGCATCCACCCCGCCATCCTCGACGAAAACGGCGACCCGATCAAATCGGGCGCGGGCGTGGCGGGCAACATCGTCATTCAAAACCCGTGGCCTGGTGCCTTCCAGACGATTTGGGGCAACCGTGACCGCTATGTCAGCACTTATTACGCCAAATATTGCAAGAATCCCGACAGCAAGGATTGGCGCGACTGGCCCTACTTCCCCGGTGATGCCGCCGTCCAGGCACCCGATGGCTACTTCCGCATTCTTGGCCGCGTGGATGATGTGATCAACGTGGCTGGACACCGTTTGGGAACCAAGGAGCTAGAATCGGCGGCAATGGTGGTGCAGGAAGTGGCTGAAGCGGCCGTTGTGCCATTGGCCGACGAGCTGCGCGGCAAGGTGCCGGATATGTACGTGGCGCTCAAACCGGGCATTGAACCCAGCGAGGCGATTCGGCAGCGGATCATCCACGCCATTGAAACCGAAATTGGCAAGATCGCCCGCCCGCGTAATGTCTACATTGTGCCCGACATGCCCAAGACCCGCTCCGGCAAGATCATGCGCCGCGTGCTGGCCTCCATCTCCAACCGCGCCGATGTGGGCGATGTGACCACGCTCGCCAACCCCGAAATTGTGGAAGAGGTGCGCCGCATGGTGCAAGGCGACGACGACAGTGCCTTTTATGGCTAGCATCAGTTTTGCCTAGTGAAAAAACAAAGCCTGCGCAAGCCGTTTTGCTATAGTTCATAACCAGCTTCGGCAAGCTCAATTAACAAAACCCGCTGCTTGTTTAAGCAGCGGGTTTTTTATATGAGTGCAAAGCACCAAGCGTTTTATGCTAGAATAGCTACAAATATGCCGCAAAGAGACTCTATTCATTACAACGTTCGAGAGGCCTTGCTAAAAGATGGCTGGCAAATTACAAATGACCCCTATGTCATTTCTTACGGTGAAAGATTTCTATTCATTGACTTAGGCGCAACGGGTAATGAAACCATGAGCCAATTTATTGGCGCACAACGACAAGACAGACGAATTGCCGTTGAAATCAAAGATTTTCGCGGAAGGTCAGCTATTGAAAGTTTGGAACAAGCTATTGGGCAATATATGTTATACCAATTATTGCTTGCTCAAGTTGACCCCGCACGCGAGATTTACCTTGCCATTTCTGATGTTGTGTATGATGAAATATTTAGCGAGCCAATAGGCAAGTTGGTAATTGATGAGTTACCGATGCGCCTGGTTGTAATTGATTTGCAACAAACCGAGGTGAAACAGTGGATATAAACAGCTACCCAAAAGCGATAAAACAAGTGATTGAAAGCTATGCTGAATTACGACCCTCCCATGGCAATATCCAGCTAGAATCAATTTTTGATGAAAAGCGGAAGCGTTTTGCCCTCATGCAAATTGGTTGGGATCGCGGAAGACGAGTACATGGCAACCTTATCTACATCAAGTTGAAAAACAACAAAGTCTTTATTGAATATGATGGTATCGAGCACGGCATTGTCGAAGATTTAGTACGACATGGTATTGCGGAGCAAGATATTGTGTTATCGTTTTTGGCTATGCCGGAGTTGGCAACGGCCGTTTAACGGTCATCTGCGGTTGGCTCAACCCGTTAGATCGAGCCAACCGCCAATTAATCTTACGCCGACTGGCGATTTACCAGCCAGATATAGCCATCCTCATCCGTGCGAGCCTTGTCGCCGCTAAGATACCAGCCCTGATCCATAAACTGCCCCCAGTAGCGACGCACATAGCGGTCGGTGTCGCCTTCGACACGGCAAAACATGGCGGGCCACGGGCTTTGAATGACCAGATACCCCTCTTCACCGGCTTCCAGTTGGTTGCCTTCAGCATCTACCACGGCGGCGGCAATGCCCGGCAACGGCCGTCCGGCTGAGCCAGACTTAATGGGCGTGGACGGCAGCGGTGAAATCATAATGCTGCCCGTTTCGGCCTGCCACCAAGTATCCATGATGGGACAACGGCCGTTTCCGATCACCTCATAAAACCAGCGCCACAACGCCTCGCCCACAACCTCCCCATTCACCCCCAACAGCCGCAAGCTGGCAAGATCATGCTTCTCCGGCCAACTGTTGCCATACTGCCGCAAATGTGCCAGCGACACATCATCAGCATATAGCACCGTAATGGCATATTTGCTCACCATCTGCCACCACCGTTCTGGCGACGGCTGCCCCGGTGCGCCTTCGTACATAAAGCTGGTGGCTCCTAGCAAAAATGGCGCATAGGCCAAATAGGTGTGGCCGGTCATGGAAGCGGGATCGGCCGTACACCAATATACGTCTGTGGGGCGCAGGTCAAAGACCCATTGCAGTGATGTTGCGGCATTGACCATGTAGCCACCGTGGGCATGGACAATTGGTTTTTCCTTGCTGCCGGGTGCGTAAAACCAGAAAAGCGGGTCTCCGGCATCTACAAAAGCGGTGGGTGCATCACAGGAGGCGGCCGGCAAGGCCATCAAATCGTGATACCAGAAATCCCGCCCCGATACCATGCTCACTTCTTGCCCCGTGCGGCGCACACAAATGACCGATTGAATGGAGCCAACGCGGCTGCTGGCAACATTGGCAACGGCCTTCAAATCAACAATTTTGCCGTTATTCCAGGCACCGTCGCTGGTAATCAGCAATTTGGCTTCGCTGTCTTGCAGGCAGTGGTGCAGCATGGCGGCGGAACTGCCGCTGGGTACAACCACATGCACCGCGCCAATTTTGGCGCAGGCCAGCATGGCAACAAGCTGCTGCGGTACGCGCCCCATAAAAATGGCAACGCGGTCGCCGCTGCTAATGCCCATATTGCGCAGGGTGCTGGCAAATTGGCATACTTCCCGGTTGAGTTGTTGGTAAGTGTAGACGTAGGTGTCGCCGGGTTCACCTTCAAAAATGAGGGCGGCTTTGTTGCGAACGGCCGTTCGCATGTGCCGATCCAGCGCATTGTGGACAATATTCACCTTCCCCCCAACAAACCACCGGTAAAACGGCGCATTGCTATCATCCATCACCTGCGCCCACGGCCGGTACCATTCAAACTGCCGCGCCAATCGCCCCCAAAACCCTGACAAATCATTGGCTGCTTCCGCCACCGCCGCCGCATAGTCTGGAAGATATGCGTTCGCCACTGCTTCTGGCGTGGGATAAAACACCTCATCCGCCAGCTCTTTTGTATTAACCATCTACCTATCAATCTCCTCGTACAACCACAGGCACCCTGAAAGAATGGCTCACAAACGGCCGTAAACAGCACTTCTGTTGCCAATATCATGTTGGGTTTCTATGGGGTTCTTGTTAACAGTGGATGCTGGGAACCGCTCAAGACTGACACAGCCCAGCCACCCACTATGCTACCATACTTTCAGCCAGTGTCACAGCTTTATTAAAATCAGGGGAATACTTCAACTTGGGGCAAACGACGAGTGATTAGGAACGAGGATTAAATAAGTTACGCAAGAAGTTCAACTTCTTCTGAGAAGTTGAACTTCTAAACAGGCTCAGGTGTTGGTTGTTAGTGGCTGGTGAAGAATCGCCCTTTTCCCAGCCATTAACAACCAGCCACTAACCACTACAATGAGAAAAATCTGTGTCTCTGAAGCAAGTGTTTGACCAACAAAGTACTATGGAAACTGAATCTCAATGGCGTGGCACATATCCCGCGCCAGCCAGCCGGCCGATGTATCGGGCGCATGGTTGACAATTTGCATGGGAATCGCCGGGCCACCGTCGGCCGGGTAGAACGTCACCGTGATATGCACCGCCTCAAACGAGAGGGCAATTCCGTTAAACCAGCCCGAATCCTTGTCACCCGTGCGGGCAAACCAGGAGATCAAATCCTCACCTGTGGTTTGGCGCATGATGTAGGTGCCGGCCTGGCGCGACCCCGTGAACGAATCACGCCCTGTTTCAAAGTTGAAGCGAGCGCAAGCCGTGCCGCCGCTCCGTAGCACCTGGGTGCTGGATGCAGGCGCCACCGGATAGGTAGACACATAGTGCTGAGCCGGGGCAGACTGGTAAACTGGTACCGCCTGAATGGCGGTGTTGCCATGCTGCGCCGCATACACTTCCCCGGCGGGTATCTCCAGGGTTTGCCCAGCATAGATCAAATCGGGGTTGGCGATATGATTGGTGGCGGCAATGGCACCTACCGACGTGCCATACCGCCAGGCCAAAGCCGACAGCGTATCACCGTATTGCACGCGATAGGTAAGCGCAGACGTGGCTAAAGCAACAACAGCAAGCAGAGAAACGGCCGTTACAACAGCAATCCAACGTGGTATCTTCATGGGTTTCCTCCATGTTTGACAAATGGGGTAAAGGGCTTACTGGTACTCCCCTTTTACCAGGTTAATAAGCGAAAACTGCAACAAGCCCCACTATAGCATGAACAAACCGCAAAGAAGAGTGAAGGCGGGGTGAAATTTAGGAGATAGCTCCTACATAGGGAGTAGGGTATAAGGCATCATACCCCACACCCTACTCCCCACACCCTACGCCTTGTTCGCCATAATTTCGCCAAAGCCAAGCAGTGCTTTCACCCGCGCATCGCTGGGTGCTTCAGCGTAAACCCGCAGCACCGGCTCCGTGCCAGAGGGGCGAATCAGCAGCCAACTGCCGTCATCGAGATAATACTTCACGCCATCAGTCGTTTGGATGTCTTCTACAACCACCCCCTCAATTTGCGCCGGGGCTTCATCCAACAACATCTTGACCATGGCCGATTTGGCAACCGGCCGCTTGAGCTTCAAATCGGTGCGGGCATATTGCGCCGGACCATATTTTTCCAGCAAATCAGCCACAATCTCATGCAGCGGCGCACCGGCATCAGCCATCACTTCCAGCAGCAGCAGCCCCATCAGCACCCCATCCCCTTCGGGGATATGCCCCTTAATGCTAATGCCACCCGACTCCTCGCCCCCCATCAGCACATCATCACTCATCATCAAGTCGGCGATGTGGTTAAAACCTACTGGCGTTTCAATGATTTGCAGCCCGTGATCGGCCGCGATGCGGTCTAACATGCGCGTAGTGGAAACCGTACGCACCACCTTGCCCGTCCAACCCCGCTTTTCCAGCAGATAGCGCAGCACCAGGGCAAAAATGCGGTGCGGGTCAACAAAGTTGCCCCGCGCATCCACTGCGCCAATCCGGTCAGCATCGCCATCGGTCGCCAGCCCCACATCCCAATGTCCCGCCTGAATGGTGGACATTAATAGCCCCAAATGTTTGGCAATGGGTTCGGGGTGAATGCCGCCAAAGCCGGGGTTCATTTCGTGGCGAATGTTGTGAACGCGGGTGCGTCCACGGGTCAGCACTTCACCAATGGCACCACGCCCTGCGCCAAACATCCCATCGGCCACCACACGCAGTTCGCCGCCGGAAATTTTGTCCAGGTCAACCAGGGTGCTAAGGTGTTCGTAGTAGGCCCAGGCGGGGTCAAATTTGCGAATGAGACCAGCGGCCAGAGCCTGGTCAAAATCCATCAGGTTGGGGCCATGCACCATCGCCACGTTACGATCTAGAAGCTGCTCAACACGCTTGTTTTGCTCCGGGCTGGCACTGCCGCCATAGCTAGCCTTGAGCTTGACACCGTTGTAGCGAGGCGGGTTGTGGCTGGCGGTAATCATCACCCCGGCCGTGGCACCTTTGTCTACAATGGCATGGCTAATGGCTGGCGTGGGGGTGTCGGCACGAGCCAGCAGGGTGTGAATGCCATTGGCGGCCATAACGCGGGCGACATCGGCGGCGTAGCGGTCGGACAGGAAGCGGGTGTCGAAGCCCACGACAACGCTGGGTTTGCTGCCGTTTTGTTCCAGCACAAAGTCGGCAATGGCCTGGGCGACGAGCCGCAGGTTGGCAAAGGTAAAGGTATCGCTGATGACGGCACGCCAGCCGTCAGTCCCAAATTTAATGGTCATGCGTAGCTCCTTGTTTTGGTAATCAGTAATCGGTAATCAGTCAGAAGGCAACTGATTACTGGTTACTGATTATAGGTCAAAATGAGTATGAGATCGTTGACATTGGTACCGGTCTGGCCGGTTTTGATAAGCGTTGGCACGGGATGGTCGCCAAAATGCTGGCTGTCGAAGTGGGTGAAGCAGGTATGACTGTCGTTGTTGTCGAGGTAGGCAGCGAGGTCTAACTGGTTTTGGCGGGCAACAACGGCCGTTTCTCCCGTCACCACCGCCCCCGCCGACCCTGTTGGCCCATCATCCCCATCCGTTGCCACGCTTGCCAACACCGTGCGCGGCTTGCCAGCCAGGGCAATCGCCGCCGCCAGAGCCACCTCTTGGTTGCGCCCGCCAATACCCTGGCCGCGCAGCGTCACCGTCGTTTCCCCACCCAAAATGCGGCAGCAGCCGGGCTGAGTGTCACGGGCAATAGCCGCCGCCACCCGCCCCACCTCCCGCGCTTCCCCCTCCAAATGGGTGGTCAAAATGTCGCTGACAAAGCCAAGTTGGACGGCACGGAGCATAGCCGCCGTGGCCGCCTGGCGCACGTCGCCCACAATGGTGTGGCGGTTGACGGCCGGCCAAAGCTGGGTTTCGTGCTGGTTGTTGGCGCGGTGGAGGGAGAGGAGGATGCGCCGCCAAACGGCCGTTTCCATCTTCTCCGGCACCCCATACCGCTGCAAAATGTTCAGCGCGTCGGCCGGGCTGTCGCTGGCAAGCACCGTCGGGCCACTGCCAATCGCCCCCAGCGGGTTGCCCACCACATCGCTGAGGATGAGGCTGATGCAGGCCGCCGGTGCCGCTGCCCGTGCCAACCCGCCCCCTTTTACCTCGTCCAGATGGCGGCGCACCGTGTTAAGCTGCTGGATGGTGCAGCCGCTTGCCAGCAGCACATCGGTCAGCTTTTGCCAGTCGTTCAGTGCCAGCACCGGGCGCGTCAGCAGAGCCGATGCCCCGCCAGAAATGAGAAACAGCACCAGATCATTTTTGGTCGTCTTTGCCAACAGGTCAAAAACCAGGGTCGCGGCGGCCATGCTGTCGGCATCGGAAACGGGGTGGGCGGCGGGAAACAAGCGCAGCCGTTCGCCCAGCACCCAGTCGCCTAGGTCAGCTTCCCAGTCGCGCTCCCCCTTTTTGGGCACAATCACCCCCGCTTCGATGGCATCGGCCAACGGCTCAAGCACGGCTTTTGCCATCGGCACAGCCGCCTTGCCCACGCTAACCAGATACAGCTTGCCGTGGTCGAGGTTAAAGGTGGAAGCATTGCTGCCGCTGCCAATGGTGAGGCGCTGGCCGCTGCGCTTGAGGTGACGGGAAACGGCCGTTTGTGGATTAACGGCCGTTAAGGCTGCCCGCACCAACTGCATCACATGCTGCTGATAATCTTTAAAACGAGGCTGCATTCTTCATCCGATTGCGCTTTTGGAGATTAGAGATTAGAGATTGGCGATTGAGCAATCTCCAAGCCCCAATCTCCAATAGTATCCAGGTGATTTTTAAACGATGACAACAACGCCCTCGTAAAAATCTGCTTACGGCGACAGGACTTCAACGGCACGTTGGGCGGCCTCCTCTGGCGTAAAATCTTGCGACAGCACTTCAAAGGCCGCATTTTGCAGCGACAGCGTCATCGCCCCACCCTTGGGCAGCGGGTTTGGCAATGCCCGCGCCAGTTCCCGCTCCAGAAAAAGATGGTACGTATCTTCGCTGGCCCAGGTGGCAAAGGCCGCCGAGCTGCTGGGAAGCAACTGCTGCTGTTCGCTCCATTCGCCAACATTTTGCACCGAGGTGGCAGTTCGCAACCAGGTAGCGGCCAGCGGTCGCCGGGCTTCGGTGGCGGTGATGACCAGCACCCAGCCATTGACCAGCGGCGACAATGCCCCGCTGGGGCCAGCAACGGCACTAAAGGCAGGTACCGGCTCGGTCTGCTGCCGTTGATATTGCTCGGCGGTGGTCAGCAGCACGGTGGCTGAACCGGCGTGAAATTCTTCCCACGCTTGATCCAGGGTGGTGGTATTGAGGCTGTCGGCAACGATAAACGGCCGTTCCACCCGCGCCTGCTGTAACAACGTCAACGCACTCACCAACGGCTCTATCATCAAACTTGGCTGCCCGGCATCATCCACCAACTGCCCGCCCAACGCCTGGTAGATTTGATAGGTCAACACGGCTCCCTCATAACCAGAGGCGGGATAAAGAAAGGTGCTGTTGGTGTCAGAGATAAATTCGCCCCAGCGCAGGGGCAAGGTGGCTGTAATCACTGCTTTGTCATAAGCCAGGTGGGTGAGATTGGTGAGGGCAATCGGATAGCCAACCAGTTCGCCATCTACCTGCCCCAGCGTGGCGGCAGCGGGGTAAAGCTGGTCTAAGGTCTCTTCACGGTTAATAAACTCTTCCAGGGGGTAGATGAGACCTTCGGTAACGGCCGTTGGCAGTTGTTCGGCCGGCAGCAGCACCAAATCAGGCAGGGCGGCATCCGCCAGCCCGCGACCGGTGCGGAGATAGTTAAGAATGCCGCCAGCATCGCTCAATCCTTTTTCCTGTACTTGAATGGGCAACTCAGATGGACTGTTGGCAAAGGCAATGAGTTTTGTAACCAATTCATTGGCCTCGGTTTCACTGAGGCCGGGCGGGTCGGCTGGCACCCAGATTTTGAGTGGATTTGCAGGGGTAACAGACAAGGTGTCGGTTGGAACCACGGGGGTAGGGTTTTGTCCAGGGTCAATGTTGTTGGGAACGGCCGTTGCGCCCGGCGTTGCCAGTTCAGGCGTAGGCGTTAACACTCCGGTTTGCACCACGCTGCGCACAAAATCACAGGCAGCGAGAGCAAAAAGGGTGAACAAAAACGTTAACAAAAGGAGCAGGCGCAGGCTTTTCTTGGCCGAATGTTGCATGGCAGAAGTATAAACAAATTGTGCGAAATGGCACAATAGGGAAAGAGTTGTCAATTTGCCCCGGCTGCGCTACATTTTGTTCATGCTTTATTTTTCAGGTTTTGCCAATGTGGTCATTCGCACCCAATCTTTGGGTGGGTTTTCAGCGCGACCTTCATTAAACGCGCCTCCTGAATGAAATTTATGTAAAGTATAGAGCAGAATGAGTGAGTATCAGGCCGAGGCGCAACCGTCTCGGCCTTTTTTGTTTTGGGAGAAAACGATGGCAGAAATTTTAATCAATGTGGACAAAGCAAGCGTGAGTTTGGCCGGACGGCCGATTTTTAGTGAGCTAAGTTGGGAAATTCAAGACCGGCAGCGGGTGGGGCTGGTGGGGCCAAATGGGGCGGGCAAATCTACGCTGCTGAAGCTGATTGCCCAAGAGTTGCCGTTGGACGGGGGCAACATTTACCGGGCATCGGGGCTGACGTGGGGGCGGCTGGAGCAGGAACCGGCGCTGCCGCCGGGCAAAACGGTACTGGCGGAGGCGTTAACGGCCGTTCCCGACATCGCCCGCCTGGAAGCCGAAATGGCTGAACTGGAAGCCCAAATGGGCGACCCGGCCATCTATGAAAACCCCGACAAGCTGGCAAAGGTGATGGCGCGGCACGAGCAGCGGCTGCTGGCGTATGAGCAGGCCGAAGGGGTTCGTTATAACAGCCGCATCAAGGAGACGTTGACGATGCTGGGGCTGGGGGCAGACAAATGGGAGATTTTGACCGACCATTTGAGCGGCGGGCAGAAAAAGCTGATTATGCTGGCAAAATTATTGCTGCAAAAACCACGCCTGCTGCTGCTGGACGAACCAGACAACCATTTGGACATCCCGGCGAAGCAAAATCTGGAGAAGCTGATTAGCCGGTATGAGGGGTGTGTGGTGATTATCTCGCACGACCGGTATTTGCTGGATGAGGTGGCGACCCATGTGGCGGAGTTGGAAAACGGCCGTTTAACCCTCTACCCCGGCAACTACACTGCCTACACCAACGAGCGCGAGCTGCGGCGACTGCGGCAGCAGCAAATGTACGCTGCCCAGCAAAAAGAGATTGCCCGCATTGAGGCCGCCATCGCCCGCTTTGAGCTGTGGGCTTCGCTGGTGGTGAATGAGCGCCACATTCGGCAGGCGCGGAGCCGGCAAAAGATGCTGGACAAGATGGACAAGGTGGAAAAAGTAGTGGATTCGCGCCGGATGAAGCTGGATTTGGCCGGGTGGCGCGGCAGCAACAAGGTGATTGAGCTGGCAGATGTGGTGAAGACATTTGACAATGGGGAGACGATTTTTCTGGGGCTGAACCTGACGCTGTGGCACGGGGAGCGGGTGGGACTGGTGGGGCCAAACGGGGCGGGCAAGTCGGTGCTGCTAAAGCAGCTTTTGCAGCCAGAGGAAGTGACGGAGGGGGTCATCAAGATTGGCCCAAGCATCAAAATTGGGTACTACGCGCAGGAGCAGGAGACGTTGAACATGGACAACGACCTGATTACGGAGATTCGGCAGACGGCGCCGGTGACGCGGGAAACGGCCGTTGCGTTTCTCCTGCGCTTTTTGTTTAGCTATGAGCAAATGCAGCAGCCCATTGGCAAACTAAGCGGCGGGGAGCGCAGTCGCCTGCAATTAGCCAAGCTGGTGCTGCAAAAACCAAACCTGCTGCTGCTGGATGAGCCGACGAATAACCTCGATATTGCGGCCATTGAGGTACTGGAAGCAACGCTGGAGGAATTTGTGGGGACGGTGCTGGTGATTTCGCACGACCGCTACTTTTTGGACAAGACGGTTGACCGGGTGGTGGAGCTGCGCGACGGGGATTTGGCGGAGTTTTTGGGTGGGTATACGGATTATTTGGCGGAGAGAGGGGGGTAGGGTGTAGGGTGTGGGGAGATTAAGGATTGGAGATTGGAGATTGGTGAAGGTTCATAATCTCCAATCTCCAATCGCTAATCCCCCGTTTCTTTCTCCCGATACAGCTTGACGATTCGCGCCAGGACGTGCAGGGCATCGTCGTCGCTGACGGTTTGGCCGGGGATGTTCATGGGAGCCAGCAGTTTGTTGAGGATGGGGCGAATGAGGGGAGCTTCGTTGTTGATTTCGATGCGGCGGCGGAGGAACTCTTCGGCGAGGAGGATGTCGGTTTCGGGGATGTGGTAGATGGGCCAGTCGTTAACGGCCGTTTCTGCCACCCCCGGAGCGCGAAAACGGGTTGGCACACTGGCCTTGTGGGCCAAACTTGCCAGCGTCACCTCGTCTGGCACGCGCACCACCAGGGTTCCGGCGGCCATGTCGCCCAGGCGGCGGGAACGGCCGTCTATAAACATCGTCACCACCCCCGCCCCATAGGCAAACGGCATGAAATCTACCAGCCGCACCAGGTTGCGAATGACGGATTCGGCGAGGGTGATGGGGGTGCCGTCTTTGCGGATGACGGTGATGCCGACTGCTTTTTTGCCGGGAGAACGGCCGTTCCAGCGCAGCTCAAAATAGATGTAGTAGCCCCACAGCAGCACAAAAGAGACCAAGCCATACGCCGCCACTGCCCACCCCTGCACGATGTCGCCCTCGCCCAGCAATCGAAACGCCAGCCCTAGCCCAAACAGTGCCACCAACTGCAGCCCAAAGATGATTAACGTGTCCATCAGCGCCGCCATAAACCGCGAGCCAATGCCCACGACTTCATAGCCAAAAACCACGTTTTCCGGGGTATCAATGCTGAGAAAATCGTCCGAAACCATACAAACCTCTTTTACACGCTTTTACCACAAGTGTATCAAGGTTGATGAGCCAGAGGCAAAAAGGGCGACCCCAGCGGGTCGCCCTTTTTGCCAATACGTCTCTACGCTCAGTTTTCGATGATCAGCTCTGGCGGGTTACTGCCTTCCTTGCTGCTGTAGTAGTTGCTGTTGGTTGAATTGCTGGTGAGGGCAAAGCTGTAGCTGCCGCTGCCGTTAATAACGGCCGTTACATCCAGCTCAATCCAGCTTCCATTGCTGGTCGTCCCTGCACTGTCCACCGGCAACCCCGTAATGGCCGGGGCATTGGCAAAGGTTAGCCCCGTTTCCAGCCAAGGGCCGCTACCATCTAGATAATCGTTGGAAACGAGATAAAGCGTACCGCCATCATCGCTGCCATCTGCAACATACAGCCGCAAGGTCGCCTTTTGCACAGCACCGCTAACGCCCGTTACCGCAAATTTGAGGTAAACGTCATAGTCAGGGCTGCCAAAACGGGTACGTATTTGGCTGTCGCTGCCGTAACTGCTTGTTGGGCTGGACGACTTGACGTGAGCATCGTCTGTTGGCGCAAAGGTTTGGCTTGTTGGGGCATCGGTGACAACGATGTAGTCGGTTTTTGTCAGGGTATCGTTACCCTCGCTGTTGGTGACAAGCAGCGAAACCGTGTAAACCCCGGGTGTAGTGTAGATATGCTGGGGGCTTTGCTGCGTGGCGTTGCCGCCATCGCCAAAGTTCCAGAACCAGTCGGTTGGGTTCCCGGTTGAATCATCGCTAAAGGTTACTGTAAGTGGTGCAACCCCGGTGACGAAATTGGCATGAAAAGCGGCCGTTGGCGGCGGCGGCGCGACAACTTCGATATAGTCTATCTCTGTCGCCGTGTCGCTGCCGGTGGCGTTAGCAACTTCCAGTACAACGGTGTAGACACCAGGGGTATTGTAGGTGTGGACAGGGTTTTGTACGGAGGCGGTGCCACCGTCGCCAAAATCCCACGCCCAACTGGTGGGGGCGTTCTCAGACAGGTCGGTAAAGGTGACGGTAAGGGGAGCAATGCCGGTTTGTTTGTTGGCGGAAAAAACGGCCGTTGGTGCTGGCGGTGGTGTCACCGTGATATAGTCAACCTTTTCCGCCACATCGCTGCCGGCCGTATTGCTCGCCGTCAATTTGACCGTATAGGTTCCCGCTTCTAGATAGGTGTGGGTTGGGTGCCGCTCGGTAGATGTCTGCCCGTCGCCAAAGTCCCAGGACCAGGCGGCCGGCAAATTGTGCGACAAGTCGGTGAAGGCAACCAGCAGCGGTGCCTGCCCGTCCACCACATCGGCCGTAAATTCGGCCACGGGTGCAACAGGCGGTGCCGGTGGGTGTGTCCAGGCCGTCCACCCCATATTTTTACCCGGCCCTGTCTGCTCTACAGCTACAAACACAGCACCATAAGCATGGTTCAGCAGCCACGGTTGCCATTTGTCGTCACTTTCGGCCGGCCAGTTAATGCTGTAGAGGAAGTTGCCAGCCCGCAAAAGTGCCTGATCCGACCATTCCCAGGCCGGATACCCGGCGCGGCTCAACAATTCAGCCTGCACCACCGCACCCTGCATCCCTTCCCAGGCATAACCCGTGGCCTTGGGCGGCCAGGCAAACGAACCACCACGCCGCATTTCTTCGGGCAATGCTCCATCAATCGAATGCCCATCGCGCTCACATCCCACCGGGTTCACCCCGGTTGGGTTTGCCGGGTCACAATACCAGTCAGTATCCTTGTAGTTAAAACCAGCATACGAGTCGCGGTCGCCCAGCCAGCCTTTAAAGACTTGTGCCACACGGGCCAATTCGGCAGTGTCGCCCAGGTAAAGCGCAATGGCCGCCCGCGATGCGCCAGCGTGCGTACCCCAGTTATTGCCACGCAATTCATGCGTTGTCACCAGCGAGGTCGCATCTCCGCTGCCCAGCGGCTCGTTGAGCAATGCTTGTAATTTAGCCCGAAAAGCGGTGTCAAGCGTCGGATTAACATCCCGCAGAGCAATGATGTCGGCGGCGATGACATAGGCCGCAAGTTCGCGCCCCAGTGCCAGCGTGCGCCCGCCAGACTCGGTGTTGTCATAGGTCACAACGGCCAAATCTGCCAAAACACGGGTCAGGTAGGTTGTGTCACCCGTTTTGGCGTAAACCAATGCCCGTGCTAGCGTAGCGACGTTGGCATCAGAATCCTGGTTGCTCAGGTCAGGCGTTTCGTTATTGCTATCGGCAAATGCCTTCATGTTGTCCCACGCCGGCCCGGAGGCAGGCAACGCCGCAATTTCCTCCAGCGAAATCCACATCCCGATATGGCTGGCAGGCGGCGGGAGTTCGGCAACGGTAATGTAGTCGGTTTTGGTTTCCGTGTCGTTGCCGCTAGCATTGGTCACGGTCAACGCAACGGTGTAGGTTCCAGCAGTGGTATAGTTGTGGCTGGGGTTTTGGCTGGTGGATGTGGCCCCGTCGCCAAAGTCCCACGCCCAGCTTGTGGGGGTGTTGCTGGATTGGTCGCTGAAGTTGACCTGTAGCGGGGCGTTGCCGCTGGTGACGTTGGCACTGAAGTTAGCTACCGGCGCAGGCGGCGGCGGCGGGTCGGTGACGGTGATGTAGTCGGTGCGGGTTTTGCTGTCGCTCCCTCCGCCATTTGTCACCGTCAATTTTACGGTATAGGTTCCGGCCACCGTGTAGCTGTGGTTAGGATTCTGGCTGGTGGACGTGTTGCCATCGCCAAACTCCCACGCCCAACTGGTTGGGGTGTTGCTGGATTCGTCGGTAAAACTGACCTGTAGCGGCGTCTCACCGCTGGTTACGTTGGCCGTAAAGGCGGCAACGGGCGCAGGCGGCGGCGGCGGGTCGGTGACGGTGATGTAGTCGGTGCGGGTTTTGCTGTCGCTCCCTCCACCATTTGTCACCGTCAATTTTACGGTATAGGTTCCGGCCACCGTGTAGCTGTGGTTGGGATTCTGGCTGGTGGACGTGTTGCCATCGCCAAACTCCCACGCCCAACTGGTGGGGCTGTTGGTTGACTCATCGGTGAAGCTAACCTGCAACGGTGCATTGCCGCTGGTCACATCGGCAACGAAGGCGGCCACGGGAGCCGGGGGCGGCGGCGGGTCGGTGACGGTGATGTAGTCGGTTTTGGTTTCCGTGTCGTTGCCACCGGCATTGGTTACGGTTAACTCAACGGTATAGGTTCCGGCCGAGGTGTAGGTATGGACAGGGTTTTGGCTGGTTGATGTATTGCCATCACCAAAATCCCACGCCCAACTGGTGGGGCTGTTGGTTGACTCATCGGTGAAGCTAACCTGCAACGGGGTCTCGCCGCTGGTGACATCGGCAGTGAAGGCGGCGGTCGGTGCGTCAACGGGGGCACCCTGGGTGATGAGGAGTTGGGGCGGGTTATTGCCTTCTTTGCTGCTGTAGTAGGCGCTGTTGGTGCTGCTGGTGCTGATGCCGAAGCTGTAGGTGCCGTTGGTGGGAATAACGGCCGTTAAATCCACCTCCACCCACTGCCCATTCGTTGTCGCCCCAATCTCAGCCACAGGCGAGCCGCTGATCACCGGCGCATTTTGCGCGGTAATCGTCGTCTCTTGCCAATCATTGCCAACCAGATAAACCGAGCCACCATCATTGCTGTAATCGGTTACAAACAGGCGTAAAATCGCTTGTGAAACGCTGCCTGACACACCCGTCACCGCAAATTTGAGATAGATGTCATAATCCGGGCTGCCAAAGCGGGTGCGAATTTGGGAATCAGACCCGTAATTGGAGGTAGCACTTGATGATTTGACATGGGCATCGGCCAATGGCGCAAACGTCAAATTATCTGAAGGCGGCGGCGGGTCGGTGACGGTAATGTAGTTGGTTTTGGTTTCCCCATCACTGCCATCACTATTGGCTGCGGTTAGCACCACAGTGTAGGTTCCAGCCGTCGTGTAAATATGACTGGGGTTTTGGCTGGTTGAGGTGCTGCCATCGCCAAACTCCCACGCCCAACTGGTGGGGCTGTTGCTGGATTCATCGGTGAAGTTCACCGTTAAAGGCGCGTCGCCGCTGGTAACATCAGCACGAAAGGCGGCTACGGGTGGGTTCGGGGCTGGGGGTGGTGCCTCAGTAACGGTGATGTAGTCGGTCTTGGTTGCGCCATCACTGCCAGCACTATTGCTCACCGTCAGCTCAACGGTATAGACACCGACTGAAGTGTAATTATGGCTGGGGTTTTGGCTGGTGGACGTGCTGCCATCGCCAAAATCCCATGCCCAACTGGTGGGGGTGTTGCTGGACTGGTCGCTGAAGTTGACCAGTAGCGGTGCATTGCCGCTGGTGATGTTGGCATTAAACGCGGCTACGGGTGCCTGAGGTGGCGGGGGTGGGCCGTCGTCTACGGTCAACACCAACTGCGGCGGGTTGCTCCCTTCGCGGCTGTCGAAGTAGGTGCTGTTGGTGCTGCTGGAGGTGAGGCCGAAGCTGTAGGTGCCGTTGGTGGAAATAACGGCCGTTACATCCACCTCTACCCATACCTTGTTACCCACAGAACCCAAACTGCCCAGCGGCGATCCTGTCAGGGCGGGCGCATTTTCCCAGGTGATGGTGGCTTCATCCCAGCCATTGTCTACCAGGTAAACAGTACCCACATCCGGGCTGCCGTCCTTCACATAAAGGCGCAGCTTGGCCTGGCTGATGGAGCCGGTAACACCAGTGACGGCAAATTGAAAATACCCATTGTAGGTGGGTGAGCCAGCACGCAGGCGGACGGTTGAGTCGTTGCCGTAATTGCTGGTTGGGCTGGAGGATTTTGTATGGGCATCATGTGTTGGGCTAAAGCTCAACAACGATGCGGCTGAGGTACTCGGGTGAACGGTGGATAAGACGAGGATGGCTAAGGTGACCGCTGCTAACGATAACAAGCGAAACGGCCGTTGCCAGAACACAATAGATCTACCAAGCTGGAACATTTAAATCTCCCCTTTTTGGTTACGATGTTGTCTACAGTCAGCCTGCCCCAAGAGGCAGGATATAAGGTGCAAGAAGTGAAGAACCTGTTACGAAATGACTTTGGCTCAAAACACCCCATTAGCACATGTTAGCACCTTGTTAACATTCTGAGTACGTACCTTACGCGCAACCTTACAATGAAACAAATTAGGAACGATCTCCTATACGGGTAAACAAAAACGCTCTGGGCAACAAGTTACCCAGAGCGTTTGAGAGAATGTCTAGCAAAAAAGTGGTTATGAATCTTGTTCTTCAGCTGGCATCTGTGCAGACATAATAATGCGATGCACTGAGTGCGTCCAGTCAGTGAAGCCAATGTTTTTGCCGGTGCGTGCCGGGGTTTCGGCCGCATAGTCGGTTCCGTACACATGGTTGATCATCCACAGTTGCCATTGGTCGTCACCATCGGCCGGCCATTCAATTTCGTAGAGGAACCGCACCGCCCGCAGCAAAGCCTGCTCTTCCCATTCCCAGGTATCGTAACCAGCGCGAGAAAGAATTTCGGCCTGCACCAATGAGCCTTGTAATGCTTCCCAAGGATAGCCAGTCTCCTTAGGCGGCCACTTAAACTTGCCCCCCCGGCGCATCTCTTCTGGCTGAGCACCATCCACCGAATGGCCGTCAATTTCTGTCCCAACCGGGTTAATAGCAACCGGATTGTCTTCATCCGCCTGCCACCAATCTTCACCAAACTCGAAGCTGTCATATGTATCCCGGTCGCCCAGCCAACCTTTGAACACTTGTGCCGTTTGCTCCAGCTCGGCCATATCACCCAAATAAAGGGCAACAGCTGCTCGTGAAGCACCGGCATGGGTTCCCCAATTGTTCGGGCGTAGTTCGTGTGTGGTTTGCAGCGTCAGGTCGCCCAACTCTTCGGTTAATGTTTCGCGCAGCCAGGCACTAAAGGTATCGTTTTCTTCCGGATTCTGTGGAAGGTTGATAAGGTCGGCGGCAATGACGTAGCTGACGAGATTGCGACCCAGTGCCAGGGTACGCCCGCCATCTTCGGTATCAATGGCGGCCATCAGGTTCTCTATCACTTCATCTCGATAGGCTGTGTCGCCGGTACGGGCGTAAACCAGTGCTTTTGCCAATACACGCACATCATTGTCATTGTTTTGGTCGCTGATATTGGGATCCCCGCCGCGCTCATTTGCCACAGCCACCACGTTTTCCCAGGCTGACCCTTCCATGGGCAGTTGTGCCAACTCTTCTTTACCAATCCAGATGCCGATGTAGGTTTCGGGCAGTTCTGGTGTGGGTGTGGGGGTTGGTGGTAGCGGTGTCTCGGTGGGAGCAGGGGTGGCGGTTGGTTCGTCCTCCATAGCGGGTATAGGGGTTTGGGTAACGGTGGAAACGGCCGTTTCTGTAGGAACGGCCGTTGCTGCTGAAACCACTGTCCCCCCCACATGCACCGCAGGCGTATTTTCCGGTTTAATCCCCGCCAGAGGCACACGCTCACTACACGCAGCAAGCAACACCAGAACAAACAAGGATAACAAAATTTGCTGCAATTTATTCAACATAGTTGGCACTCACAAAAATAATAAACCTCCTGCTTACCAATACCAAAACTAAAGTGGCAAATTACCGGGCTGCCCGGCAATAACAGGTATAGATTCTTCCTCATCGTCAGAACCATGCCCCAGCGACAACTGAATCACCCGCCAAATATCATGCCAAAACGGCTTCTGGTCACGCCAATCAAAAATGGCGTACCCTTTCCGCCCCCGCCATGAATCCGCCCACTCACCCAAGCTCAGCCGGCCGTGTCGCCAATAATACAGTGCCGACTGAAAATCACGGCGAATCGAAATCCATTTCACCCCGCTATACTGCTGCGTCCGGTTGGGCGGCAGCGGCAGCCCCGCCAAATCGCAATACGCCGTATAAACCAACTCCACCCCACCCGCTTCCGAAATCGCCGAACGGCCGGTTGGGCGCCCAATATTCGGTTCAATGATATAGTGATTGCCCGTGCGGTCATCCCGCTTCATCTCCACATACCCTAAACCACAATAATCCACGCTACGGAACAGTGCCAGCGTCGCCTCCAGCACCTCATCATTCCGCACCTCCTCACCCAGGCAGCTCGTACCCGTCTCCACCGGCCATTGCCGCAGCTTCCGCGCCACAAACGTCACCTGCGGCTCCGAATGTGCATCAAAATAGCAGTTACACGAATACAAATTCGCGTCTGACCCCTCAACCCACGCCTGTGCCATCAAAATATCGGCCCAGTGCGAGCATTGGTCATAAATCTCCAAAAACTCCCGCGCATTCTCCGCCTTATACACCTTCTTCGATGTATTCTGCTCCCACAGCGGCGTCTTCATCGGTGGCTTCAAAATACAGGGATACGACAGCTTACGGCTGGCCTCTTCGGCCTCAGACCGATTCTCCAGAAAATACGTCCCCGGCACCGGCAGCCCTTCGGCCATGGCAAACTTGTAAAAGCCGATCTTGTCCATCAGCATCGCCACCGTTTCATGCCTGGGCAACGCAAACAAATACGCACCTTGCAGCCGCGCCCGATGGCGCGAAATTTGCAGCACGCTCATATCAGTGCAAGGAATCAACACCGCCTTTTGCTTCAAGCCACGCGCCAAATTCTCCAGCGCAATAATAAACTCTTCAGTCTTGACATTTGCCCGCAAAATACGGTCACACACATTTGTTTGGCAACAATAATGATCAGGGTTTGTAGCAATGCCAATCACCGGCACGCCACGCCGCGCCAAAATTCGAGCTGTTTGCAGCCCAGTCATACAATCTAAGCCAATGACAATTGCAGGGGGTTTCTGAATACGCACAGTGGTCACTCCAATAACGATACGATGCTTGTTTTACTAAGGGTTCAATCAAAAATAACTTTGCAGTTCCAGAAGTTCAACTTCTGAGAGAAGTTGAACTTCTAAATCTCAAGTTATTAACGCACGAACCCTAAATACCAATACAGTTCAGTAATCAGTGACCAGTAATCAGTAATCAGTACAACTCACTGATTACCGATTACTGTTTACTGTTTACTGATTAATTACGGCAGATAAATCTTTTCTGCTTTCTTCAGTTCATCCGCATTTTGCAGGCGGAAAATTTCTTTGACGGAGACAATTTCATTTTCAACATTGATGAGAGACTCATCCTTGTAGATTTGCGCGGCCGTTTCCTGCATCGCTTTAATGCTAGACCGCAGCAAATGGTTGGCCCAAATGATCAAGCTAACCCCGGCATCGGCAAACACCTGGGTCGGTGTAGCATAATACATTGTCGGCACAATCACCACCGGGCCTGTATTATTCCATGCTTTCATAAAGGCAAGAATGTCGTCTGGCGTGCTAATTTTGCTGTGCATGAGAATCGCATCAGCCCCAGCCTCATGGTACGCATGGGCACGCTTCAACGCCTCATCGAGCCCCCAGCCGGCAATAAAGGCCTCAACACGCGCCACCACACAAAAGTCCGGGTCTTGCTGCGTGTCTTTTGCCGCCTTAATCTTACCGGCAAACTCTTGCATATCGGCCAGCGGCTGCGCTTCGCTGTTGATAAACGAATTGGTCTTGGGGAACAGCTTATCCTCAATACACATTGCCGCCACATTGCGCTGTTCCAGCTTCTTCACCAGGCGCCGGGCATTGTTGAAGTTGCCATAGCCAGTGTCGGCATCCACCAGAATCGGAATTTCGGTGGCATCGCTCATATACTCCAGCACTTCCAGCACCTGCGTCCAGCTTGCCTCATTGTTATCACGCACGCCCATTGCGGCCGACATGGAAAGGCCGCTGGCCCAAATGCCTTTAAAGCCAGCTTCCTGCACAATCTTCGCACTCAGCCCACTGTGGGCTTCCATAATATACTCCAACTGGTTTGACTGGAGCATTTGTTTAAATTGGGTTGTCTTTTTCATGATTCGTTCAAAAACCTCGGAAATATTCTGCTTTTTTATTACGCAACAGTGACAAGCTCATCGTCAGCCATGGCTGCTTCCAGTTCGGCCATTGCCTGTAGCACACGATGACCAATTTCGCGCTGGGAGTCAACGGTTCCAGCACCAATATGCGGGGTCAAAATGACGTTGGGTAAATCGGCCAAAATGGAGATTTCACCTTCGCCTTCATTTTGATGCACATCCAGTGCCGCACCGCGCACATGACCGCTCAACAGCGCATCCCGCAGTTCGGGTTCATTAACCACGCCACCGCGAGCCAGATTGATGAGGAAAACGCCATTCTTCATCCGTGCCAATTCGGCTCCGTCAATCAGGTTGCGCGTGGATGAATTAAGCGGCACATGAAGGGTTACAAAGTCGGCAGTGGTAATCACCTCATCATAATCAGTGAGGGTAACACCAATTCGCTCGAGCTCTTCGGCACGCTGTGCAGTTGGGTATTCCACACAGCCAACCACATCCATGCCCCAGGCAGCACCCATTTGCCCCACCAGGGCCCCAATGTTGCCTGCACCAACCACGCCCAGCCGCTTGCCACGCAGCAAATAACCGCGTTCGGTTAAGTCGCGTTTGGCCCAGTTGCCATTGCGCCATCTGGTGTCAGCTTCCAGCAAATTCCGCGCCAGTGCCAGCATAAAGGCAAAGGTGATTTCAGCCACGGCCTTGGCTCCTGGCTCCGGCACACGCAGCAAATTTAGGTCATTGTCCCGAACGTAATTCATATCAATATTGTCTACGCCAGAACCAGCCCGCAGAATCAGCTTCAAGTCAGGGGCGGCTGCCATCACATCAGCGGTGATTTGCACACCACTGCGGAAAATCAACACGTCGCAACCAACGATTTTTTCTTTCAATACCTCTTCTGAGGCACGAAAGGCAGTAATGACCTCGTGTTTTTCGCGCAGCTTTTCGATGGCTCCGGGATAAATAGAGCTTGCTATTAATATTTTCATAAACCTCACTACTCCTATGGTTGTGTTTTGTGGTTTGTGTGCATGGAAAAGAAGGGCTGGCTGCTGTTTTAGCGACCCCACTCCTCCATGCGCCAATCAAAAACGTATGATTTATACGCTTGATGTCAGAGGTTGAAGCCGATTGAGATGAACCGACCAGGGCAAAAGCTGGGCACGCATGGCGTTGAGCGTTGTGCCTGGGCCGACATTGATCCGCCGCAAGCGGAGGGCATCGGCGTGACGAAGGTCGTTTATACCGCGAACAGTGGTAAATGCACATTTGATGCCTGCTTCTTGCAATCCTTTTACCACATCCTCATTAAAACCGCCGCTGGGGTAGGCAAAAATGGGGGCAACGTCACCTAGCTCGCGCTTGAGATCGTTAACGGATTGCACGGCTTCGGCTTTGGCTTCGGCCGGGGTGACGCGGTTCATGAGGGGGTGGGTTTGGGTGTGGGCACCCATGGTGACCCCTTCGCGGGCGAGCTGACGCAGGGCATCCCAGCCTAGTACGCTGTGTTCGGGTGGCTGGGCGGCTAGATCATGGCAGAATTGTTCGAGCCAGTCCATTGCCTGTTGGTGGGGCAGGGATTTGAGGTAGTCGCGGACACGGGTGAGGGTTTGGTGGCGATCAACGGCCGTTTTTACCGACACCTCACCAAACGGCACCGACACCACATCCCGGCGCGGCGTTGTCCGCAGCGCCTGGTACAGCCGATCCCACCAAAACGTCCGCTGCGGCTGGTCGGGGAAAGCGGTTGGCACAAACAGCGTTGCTGGAATGCTATACCGCTTCATCACCGGCCACGCCTGTTCGGCAAAATCACAGTACGCATCATCAAAGGTTACTAGCACAGCACGGGGAGGCAGCGCCCGCAGAACGGGAGCTTCCATTGCTTCCAGCACCTGATCCAGCGAGACGGGATTATACCCGGCCACCAAATGCTGCATTTGCCCCACAAACTCTTTGGGTGTCACCGTGACCCGTGGGTAGAGCGACGGCCGTTTTTCCGGGTCATCTACCCGATGGTAGGTCAACACGCGCAGCAGGTTGAGCCGCTGGTTGTCAGCGCGTTCGGCCATGTTCATCATGCTATCAACGGCCGTTAATGACGAAAGTTTCTTCACAAAAGTACGCACAATCAATTCCTGTACTAAACGAATTTCAGAGCAACATAACAAACCAAAGTTACGATTGATCTAACGGAGAAGAAATTGGGAATTGAGAATGGGGAATTGAAAATGAAGAATGACCATTCTCAATTCCCCATTCCCCATTCTCAATTCTTCACCACCCGCCCCGTTTTCGTTTGATAAAACAGCCAGATAATTTCCGAAACCTGATCCACCACATCATCCAGCGGCTGCGACGCATCCACTGTTTCAAAATGTGGCACCGCTTCACGCAGACGCAAATATTCCTGGCGGCGACTTTCCAGCATCGCAAGCGTTCCCTCGCCCTTGCGGGCAAACAGAACTTCGGCCGGGGCATCCAGCGTAATCAGCAAGTCGGGGCGCGGATACAGGTTGCCCAGCAAAAAACCATGCAGCCGCCGCATCAGCGGCAGCTTGCTCCGGTCCACGGCAATGTCGTGGGCGTAATAATCACAAAAGAAGTGGCGATCTGACAGCACCACCGTGCCTTTGTTGTGGTAATACCAGACAAAAAATTGGCGATACCACTCCTCGGCCATCAAATTGCCGATGCGAAAGGCGGTTTTCACCTCTTTAACCAGCCGCTTGATTGGGTTTTTGGGCATGGGCGCGGCCTGTTTGGTGGGGTCGGGCGGGCCAGTCATGTCCGGCCGGCCGCCCCCCAACCGCTTCAATTCCAAAATCAGGCGTGTAGTGGGCAACACCAAGTTGCTCGATTCCAGGTTCACGCCCATGTAGATATATTTCAGCGGCAGGTCGAGCTGTTTTAGCACCTGCTGCGTCACGGTTGATTTTCCAGCCCCATCGGGGCCGATGACAGCTACTGTAAACATAGTATTCAGTAATCAGTAATCGGTAATCGGTATCCAGTACTGATTACTGATTACCGATTACCGATTACTGATTCTTAGGCAAAGGTTGGCACAAGGGCCACTTTTTCAATGATTTCATTCATTTTCTGGCGGCTGTAGCCCCAGACAAAGTTGGTTTCGATGAAGAGACGGCCGGCGTGGTGGGGCTGCGGGAAGGCTTCACCCTCACGCAATTTCATCACCAGGCGCTGGGCAAATTGCTCGGTACCGGCCACGATGTCGAGCGGCGGCTGGGCGCCTTCCTCGGTACGCAGGCCGTCGGCGGCCAGCGGCGAGGCAACCACGGGGATTTCCATTGCCATCGCTTCCAGCACCTTGTTCTGCTGCCCGGCGCCAAAGCGCAGCGGGGCGGCAAAAACAGTGGTGTGGTCAAGATAGTCGCGCACGTCGTTGACAAAGCCGGTGACGGTAACGCCCTTGCGTTTGCCAGCTTCCACCAGGGCGGGGGTTGGGTCGCGGCCAACGATGAAGAGTTCGGCCTGGGGTATCTCTTTTTGTACCAGGGGGAAGATTTCCTGGATGAGGTAGAGGGCGGCATCGGTGTTGGGACGGTAATCCATGGCTCCGGTGAAGGCAATTTGGTAGCGGGCGCGAACGGCCGTTCGTCGCTGCCAAAACGCCAAATCCACCCCATTGGGTACAATCGTCGTCCCCTGCGTTTGCCGCCCCAACAAATCCTCCCGATCCCGCGAGGAGATAAAAATGGAGTGGTCGGCTCGCTTCATAAACGCCTTTTCTGCCTGCTGCATCTGCTTTAGCTCCAGCATCAGCAGCGGCAGCCGCGCCGGGCTGGCAAAACGCATACTGCCCTGAATGCGTGAGGAGGTGGCGTCGCACATGTCGGCCACCAGCGGGATTCGTAGATGGTCAACGGCTTCCATCGTCCGCTTGCCGCTCACCACCACATCAAAGTGCTCGGTGCGGAGCAGTTCATCAATGGCCTGGCGCATTTTCTGCACCGAGGGGTCGGGCTGGGAAACGGAGCGCAACCGCCGCACGATCTTTTTGGACAGCGACCCGCCTTTGCTAGAAGAAGGGAAGGTCATGATGCGCTTGGTAAACGGCCGTAAAGCCTCCTGATGTTCCTCCTTGTAGCTGGGAGCCACCATAGACAACAGCGACACCTCATGATCCTCTGCCAACTCCTTGATCAAAAAATAGTGGCGCAAATAACCGCTGGTCAGCGGAAAGGGAAAGCCGTTGGTTAGGTATAGAATGTTCATTGTAATCAGTAAACAGTAACCAGTAATCAGTAAACAGTAACCAGTGGCATGACTGATTACCGATTACCGATTACCAATCAATCTTGGGTCATCATTTTCAACGTCTTGGCACGGTTGGAGCCGTTCCAGACAAGCTGTTCGGCGTTGTTGACGGTGTATTGCCACAGCGCATAGTAGCGGTTGCTGCGCAGCCAGGCGGCGGTGCTGCTGGCAACGCGCCCATCGGTTGGCCGGTTGTCTTCCAGCCGCAGCAGCAAGTTGGAGAGGTAACGCGCCCAGCACAGGACAAAGAGTGCCGTTAGCTGGTCGGTATTGAGCCGGAAGCGGCTGGTGTACATTTCCACATACGGCTTGGCCCACGCCGTGGGGCCAAAGAAGGCTCGCTCAAAGGCGGTGATGTAGTCGGTGGCCGTTTGGGCGTTGCTGCGGGCAAAGGCGACGTAGGTGAGGAAGAAGAAGAGGTCGTAGGCAACCAGCCCTTCCGGCTCGGCCAGCTCCCAATCCACCACGCCCACGCGCCCATCCTGGAGCAAAAACAGGTTGGGGTGGCTCAGGTCGCCGTGCTCAAACACCATCGGCAGGTCGGCGTCGCACAAATTAGCGACGAGCAGCCGGGTTTGGCGCATGAGGTGGGTTTCCCAGTCGTTGAAGGGCATGGCGGATTCGAGGTAGAGTAACGGCCGTTCCACCAACCGATCACACCAGTTCGTCTCCACATACACCTTGTTAAACGACGGCTGCTGCACTTCCAGCAGCCAATCCACCGCCAGCTCACAGCAGCGGTCAGGGTCTTGGCGCACAATTTCCGGGCTAATCGGCCGACCGACCAGCGCCGTTTCCACCAGCACCTGATGATTTTCGTATTGTTCAAAGGCCACTACGCGGGGAATGGTGTCAAAGCCACCCGGCCGGCTGGCCTGCACCGCCTGCAAATTGCTCACCTCGCGGGTGACGGTTTGGGCAGTACCCGCTAAACGGGGTACCTTTGCCACCAGCACCGGTTCCGGCTTGTCATGGGGCATAATCAGGTAGACAACGTGGCTGGAGGCGCGAAAGCGGGGGGTCATCATGACAGAGGTAAGCTGCCGGGGGATGCCCTGCTCGGCCAGCGCCAGCCGCTGCCGATTTTCTTGCAAATAAGTCAAAATCATGTTTGCCATTATGTTTACCTACCCCCACCGCTGCGCCAGCACGCTGTAACAAGGCACAAGCTGTGGCAGCAGCCCGGCCTGGTTCAACTGTTCACTGACCAAGGCCTGTAGCCGTGCCTTGACCCCTTTCTTTTCGTTGGCAAGGGCGAAACGAACGGCCGTTTGGCTCCCCAGCGGAATCATCTTGGTGCAGCCCTCAAAATCAGGCCAGTGCCAATGGGTTTGCGCGTCTACAAACCCCGCCAGTTCCAACGGCCTTTCAAAACGGTCGGGGCGCAGCTTATTCAGCCCCTTCACCCGCAGCTTGCGCCGTTTGACCTGCTTTTTGGCCGACCAACTGCTACCATAGACCTCCAGATAAATGTAGCCACTGGGACGAACCAGGGTTGCCAGGGTAGGCAAAGTCTTGCCGGACGGCCGTTCCACGACCACCACATCAAATGATTCTTTGGCCTGGTGGTATGCCTCTGGCGACCAATCGGGCTGGATGGCAATAAAGGTTTGGCAAAAAAGCCGCAGCGAGGCGGCATGTTCACTGTCTACTGGCCCCACATAGGCTACCCGCCCCAGTGCCGGGTTGGGCAGCAAAAAGCGCCAATCTACCCGCCGCGATGCTTGCAGCAGCATATCGGGGGTGAGTTCCAGGGCAGCCAGAGCGTCAAGTGCTTCCAGTACGGTATCGGCTGCTGTTTCTTCTATGTCATCAATCAACATACTACGCTCCATTAACAATACTTTTTCGGGGCATAAATTAACCTGTTCCTGGAGATTGGAGATTAGAGATTAGAGATTGGCTAATCTCTAATCCCCAATCTCTAATCTCCTTCCGCAACATGTCAATCTATGACCGCGTTCAGTTGTGTACGATGAGTGCGGCCAGGCCGCATAACTGTGCTTCTGTAAGTGAAACAAGCCAACCTTGCAATTTAACTATCCGTTCGTCAGCAAAATCGTTGCGAATTTGTGTGCGGAGGGCAGCTTGTAGTTCGGCTTTGCGAAGGGTTTGCCAGTGGGGATTAACGGCCGTTAATCCCCCCACCAAACTCGCCGTCAACGCCGCCACGCTCGCCTGCGCCGGGTACACCGCCAAATAATCTTGCCCAACGGCCGTTGCGCTTTCCAGGCTGCCAAACACCCGCAGCAAATCCTGCGCCGTGTTCTCCGCGCCCAGCACCCCCGGCAGCCGACCCAGAAGCGATGAAGCCGCCGTCGCCGCCGAAACACCCAAAAGCATCTGCAAAAACGTGCGCCGATCCATCGGCGAAATGCTATGTTCCATAAGACTTTGTTATTTTGGACAGGATTGACAAGATTTTTCAGGATTAACGGTATCACTATCCAAGTGTCGTACTCGCGTAGGCAGGTATCCATTCCTGCGCTGAAGTATGGATACCCGCCTACGCGGAGCCTGCCCCCATGAAGATGGCGGAATGACGGCTTAGTAGTTAGAAAATCTTGTTAAATCCTGTTCATCCAAAAAATTTTAGGCAAACTGCCCTTTCAAATGATCGGTTAGCCGCAGGGCCAGCGCCAGCAGCGTCATCGTGGGCGTACCTAAACCGGCCGTTGGAAAAACAGAGCTGCCAGCAATGTAAAGATTGCTCAACCCATGAACCCGACACTGGGCATCTACCACCCCCTGCCTGGGGTCTTCGTGCATCCGCGTGGTGCCTATGTGGTGGTAGCCACCGCGCACCCCTTCCGGCCACCCGTTCAAATCTTCATCAATTTCCAGCCGCAGCCGCCCCATTTCCGCCTGCCCCAGCGCACTGCCAAAAATTTCCAGCGTTCGCAGCACGCTATGTTTATCCAGCTCCGTCAGTTCCCAATGCAAATGGGGCCGCCGCTGCCCCAGCGCATCCCGTTCGTCGCTAAGGGTAATGCGGCTGTTGCGGTTTGGCACCGGGTCAATGCGGGTTTGCACCTCCACCTGCTCCAGCGGAACCCAGTTAAACAGCTCTTCAAAGCCGAAAATAGCAATGTCGCCCAAATAATCCACCAGCACCTCATCTACCCGTTCGGCGTTAACAATGTTTGCCACTTCCAGCGGATTGAGGGTGGGAATGGCAACGCCGGGGGCAAGCAGCTTTTGAAAACTGGTCATGTCGGTCAGCACATTTTGCAAATGGCGGCCCAAATTGGCGATGTCGCGCTGCCCGGCAAACATTTTGAGGATGGTGCGCAGCGAAGAGACGTCGGTGGATTTAAACGCATCGGTAAAAACATGGTTATAGATCGGCTTGACACGGATCTGTACGTCCACCAGCCCTTCAGCGGCCTGTGTTTCTGGTGTCAGGCTGAGATACCCTTTAATGGGTTTGGTGCCTACCTTGTGGATGACATAGAAACCAAGTGGCAGGAAGGGGCTGCTGGGAAGAATGGTGGCGGCGACGAAGCGGGGATGATCCATGAAATAGCGCCCCACGAGGTCATTTTGGTTGCCCAGGCCGGCCGTTTGCTGCTGGTTAGAGAGCAATAGCAGGCGGGCATTTTCCACACCGCCGGCCGCCAGGATAAATTGTTTGGCGCGGACGGTGAACTGGTTGCCGCTGAGGGTGGTGACGTGGAGTTGATTAACGGCCGTTATCCCCTCATCTGTCTCAATCTGCGTCACGTTGGCATGGAGATAAAGCTGCACATTTTCCGCTGCTGTCACGCTGTCGCGGTAATGGCTGCCAAAACGGCGCGTCGTCTCCGGCGAAATTTGCGCCACGCGGGTAATCAGTCGCTGGTCGGCAAATTCCCACGCCGGGTAACGATCCTGATTGAGCCAGAATTCCGTTTCCCAGGCCTTGGAGTCAACATCCAGCAATGCCTGGGCTTTTTCATAATACGGCCACAGATCATCTTTGGAAATGGGCCAGCCGCTGTTTGGTACCCACGCCCGATGCTCAAAGTCGGCATCGCCAAGCGGCTGGCAGTATCCGCCCCAATGGTTGGTAGTGCCGCCAAAGTAGCGCAGGCGGGAACCATCGAGGGGAAAGTAGCGCAGCCCGCTGCCTTCATCCCCGGCGTAAAGGGATTGGGTTTGATTATCAAACTCAAAACCGCCACTTTCAAGCAGTGTCACGCGAACGGCCGTTTGGGCAAACTCCCGCGCTATGGCAATCCCTGCTGCTCCACCCCCAATAATACACAGGTCTGCCTCAACCACTTCGTTGTTAGGCAATGACCTCGCATCAATAACCATGTAGCAGCACACTCCTTATTACAAACTATTAATACCACCAACGATTGACAAACCATCAATCGTAAATCCTAAACTAAACAAGACAGACCAAAACTTTCTAAAAATGAGGCCACATTTGCGAATGCAGACTCCTACGAAAATAGGACGCAGATTTACCTGATTTTCCTGATCAGTTTAATCAGTAAAATCAGCGTCCTGTTTTCATTCTTCGTGGTGGGCAATTGCCCATGTTGAACTCCTGAGAATCATAAAAGCAAACTACTCGCCGGCTGGAGGCGTAAGAATAGCATCGCAGATAATGCGAATCTTGACGGATTTATACGGAACCAATTGTAATAGCGAGGCATGCCTCGCTACTACAATTTGGGGCGACCCCACGAATTCCTGAAAAACCCGGTTTTTTTTTTGATCCGCGCAAATCCGCTCCGATCCTCGTCATCCGCGTTTCCATTTTCTCTTTCCGCCAAGATGCTAGACAAACTGGTGCATGGCCTCATAGAGGGCAGGAATGGCAACGGGGTAGGGGTGATACACCAGATATGATTCTTTACCGTTTAGCACCCGCTGCAAAGCCTGCCGCTGAATCGTCTCAGCCTGCTCCAACAGGGTGTTTTGCCGTGCGGGAAAGGCAAAGCGGAATTTGCGGTAATACGACATTAGCTCTTCGCGCTCATCTTGCAGTGAAAAAACCATGCGTTCGGCCACTTCGGCGGCGTTGATGGGGGTGACGGTAATATCGGCCGTTTCGTGGCTGGCAACGAGGAAGATTTTGTCCAAGCTGCCCGCCATCGGCCCCATGCTGCTGCCAAACAGCTTGTGGGGTTCCAAATGGACGTATTGCTGCCGTTTGACGATGGGGGTGGCACGTTGCAGCAGCTTGGCGGGTTTGGTTTTGCCCAACGAGGGGTGGTTGGTGGCTTTTTCCATTGAGGAGACGACAAAATCCAGCCCGCGCAGCCGCGCCTTGTCGCTGGAGCTGACCTGTTCCCAATATTGGGGCAAATCTTGCAGGTGCCAATCCCAAATGCGGATGGGTTCGGGGATGCCGTACATTTTTTGGCCGTCGGCGCTGATGTAGATCCATTCGTCGCCAACGTGTTCGGCTCCCTGGGCCATGAAGGAGAGCAAGGTTTCGGTTTTGCCGCCTTTTGCCCAGCCGGTTGCCATGATGCCAAGTCCATTGTAAGTGAAGGCGGAGGCGTGCATGGGCAAGGCACCTTTGCCGAGGGCGGTGAGGTTGATGATAGCGATGAGGTGGGGAACGGCCGTTAATCCTCTTTCCACCACAATTTCAATCTGCTCGCTGCCAATCTGGTCAAACGGAATTTGCACCTTGGCCTTGCTCTTGTGCTTGCTCCGCATCACCAAAAAGGCATCGTCGGTAAAGCCCGCTTCGTCCACACCAAGGTAGCGAATACGGCCGTTTGTGGGCAATGTGTCTACAAAGCGGATGATAATGTCGGGGTCGCGGTCAAGCGTTGCCTGAATGGGGCCAATCTGACGGGTAATCATTTTTACTTCGTCGGTACCAGCACCCAACAAGCGGATGCCTACCATTCCGTGCAGATCGTACTCGGTAACGGATTCGTTCATGGTTATTTGTTAACCTCTTGTTTTTTGATTTTGGGTGCAGCAAAACGGCCGTTTTGGCCTCTGTATCAACGCTCTCTAGCTCTCCATGCTGCTCCCAGCTTAAGGGATGAAAGTTACAATGTTTCTGAAGGTGTGCGTGAGAGGGAGTGGGGGATTGGGGATTGAAGATTGGAGATTGGTGAAGGTTCACAATCTCCAATCTCCAATCGCTAATCTCCTGTTTTATCCAAACAACCGGGTCAGCGTTGGCGATTGCCGCTGGGCAATACACAGACGCAGCAAACTCAAATAATTGCCCTTTTCCAGCTTGCTACCTGTCAGCCGCGTTGCCTCTTTCAGGGCGCGGTGCATCCAGCAGGTGTAGAAAAGGGGTTCCCAATAGACACGAGGCAAATCAATCGCCTCACAGTACCGCTCAATGGTTTGCACCACCAGGTCGCTTAAGGCCGAGTTTTGCAAAAATTGCTGCTCAAACCCAGCCTGCCCGTCCATTACCCCCTGGGCGCGGGCCGCACCCACGCAGTAGGAGCGTAAAAAGTAGATCAAATCCCACAGTGGCATCCCCTTCGGCTCCGACGCTTCCCAGTCCAGGAAAGCAGGCCGCCCTGTTTGCGTAATCAGCACATTCCAGGTGCCAGGGTCGCCATGCTGGAACACCGTCGGCAGCGGGGCATTACCCGTTTGCAGCGTCAGAAGCTGCCGCTCCAAAAAGGTGCGCTCTTCCTGCGACAGCTTGTAAATGCTGGCAAACTGCATGTAGAGGTCGTTTAGCCCCCGCGCCACCTGCTGCGGCGTGGCGGCCAGCGGGTCGGCCGTCTTCACACTCAGGTCAATGAGCCAGTTCAGGGCGATGTTGGCATAGGGACAATCGGCCGTTTTGTTGGTTTGCTTCTGAAACGGCGTGCCTTCAATGACAGTTTGGCCCATTAACGCCAGCCCGCCATGATGCTCCAGAAAAACAGGCTGGGGCAGCACTTCGGCATCCCCCACCCCTTTCTCTTTCAGCACGCTCAACCCCAGGAATTCGTTTTCCAGCCGGTAGTTAAACTCTGATCCCCGCGTCATTTTGACGACGATTTTGGGGGTGTTGGCCTGCTGGTCGAAGAGGAAGAAGATGACTTTGCGCGACCGGTACAGCCCGCGTGCAATCAGACCCCAGCGGAAGTTACTGCCGTCCAGCCCCACCTTATCCAGAGCCTGGCGCAGGTAGCGGGGGGGTGACACGGCCAGGTCGGCGTCGGCTGACCCCACTAACACGCCGTAGCGGTTGGCGTATTGGCGCAGTTTTTTGTTTTTCCAAACAAATTTTTCGGTTTTTTCCAGGGTGCGCTCCACAATGGGAACGCGCTTGGGCAGGACGATGGCGGGGCTGTACAGCCCTTTGTTGATGAAGTAGCTGGTAATTTGGTGGTCGTTGGCGGGAACGGCCGTTTCCATTTCCCCCACCATCGGCGTAATCCAGAACAGGTTCGGCCGGCCCAACTGCTGGGCAAACTGCTGTGCCGTCTCGCTCAGCCGGCCGCGTGTGGCGGGGCCGCCGTGTTCAAAGTAAACCACACCATCGGGTCGCAGCACGCGCTTTAGCTCGGACAGCAAGATCCCGTCGTGCAGCAGCTTGGCCGTGTCAAATTCGCTGCCGACAAAGAGGAGGTCGAGGCTGTGGGCGGGGAGGGGTAAACGGCCGTTAAACACCATCCCCTGCACCCTCGGCACCCCCGCCCTTTGCAGCACCGCCAACGCCTTCGGCTGGTCACTCAGCACCAAAATCTGCTCACTAACCCGCCCAAACGTCTCCAGTGCCGCCTCGGAAGGGACACCCAAACACAGCATCCGATCCAACTCCAGGCTTGGCAACAAATACGTCCAATTTCCCGCTAACTTTCCCTTAACATTCGTTCCTGGCACAAACGAAGTAGCCAGTGTCATATCCAACATAACAAAATATCCTGGTAGAGGCGTATGGCATACGCTCTCTACTCAACCAAATTCTCAAAAACAGTGCCGGTCAGAAGTTCAACTTCTGCCAACTTTTAGAAGTTCAACTTCTTCTGAGAGGTTGAACTTCTTGCCATCTTTAGGAACAATGATTTAGGTCAAAAACCACCGGGCAAAGGGCAGTTTCAGCAGTTCAGGGAACATATCTTCCACTTGCAGCATGTGGCGGTTCAGCCGCAGCACAATCAGCGATGTGATGGCAGCCAACACCAGGCTGGCGTAAATTGGCAAATCCAGCAGTTCCTGAACCCCCAGCAGCGCCATGGCACTCACCGCAATGATGATATAAACCTTGACATAGCGTGGGTCAAAGATGCTGATCCCCGTGCCCAACTTCAATCCGGTTTGCTTCAAGATATTGTGAATAATCAGCGTACCTGTTGTGCCAATTGCTGCGCCTAACGCGCCGTAACGCGGAATGAGAATCAGGTTCACCGCTACGTTAGCAACAGCGGCCAGGATGTTGAGCGTCACAATATAGCGCAGCTTCCCATACACCTTCAGCGTCAACCCATTAAAGCCGAGCGCCGACTGGAAGTAGTAGCCCAAGGACAAGATTGCCAAAATAGGGCCAGAACCAAGGGCAACATATTTGTCACCATACAGCAATTTGGTAATGGGGTCAGCCAGCGAAAAGCTAATGATAAAGATTGGATAAGTAAATACAGCAATCCAGATCGCCGTCTGCCAATACAGATTGTTGATACCCTCCCAATCTTTCCGCGCAAACATCCGTGCCGCCATGGGGGTAAACAGCGTCGCAAACCCGGTCATAATCAGCCGGTTCAATTGCGCCGTTGGCAGCACAGCCCGCGAAGCCGCTACGTCAATCGTACCGTTGAAATATTCCAGCATGATGGCATCAGAGGTACTCATGGCAATAAAGACCAGCTCCGAAGTAAGCAGCGGAATGGTGAATGCCAGAATCTCTTTGACCGGCGAATTGATCCGGCGCAGGTTGAAATGCTCCAACAGCCCAATCTGACGCATCATGTTAATGAGCATAAACACATAGCCCGTCACCACAAGGGTTGTCACGATCAGGGTGCTGGTGGCAAAAAAGTAGATGTCTTCGGCAAAAAAGACGGTTAGCGCGGCCACACCCAGCTTGATGCCAGGCCCCAGAACATGCTTGCGGAAGAAGATAGCACTGGGGCTGGAAAAAACGGCAAACAGACCAATCAACAGATCGTCAATAGCTTGCACAGGTGCCAGGAAAATAAGTACAAGCAGGAGTTTCACGGCCTGCTGGTCTTCAATAAGCCGCCCGCCAACAAGATGGCTGAATACGTTGTACAAGATAGCAATAGACAAGCCGAGCGACAGAATGACGGTGAAGACCATAATCAGGGTGCCAAACACTTTGTCATAATCTTCTTCTTCATGAAAGATAGGGATAAAACGTGTAATTGCACGATCCAGCCCAAAGGTGGAAATTGTTTCCACCATGGTCACAATGGACAAGGCGTAGGCATAGGCACCGTAGTCGGTGGGATCCAGATAACGCACGATGAGTATCTGGGCAAAAAAGTTGATAATCTTGGCGATAAAGCTGCCGCTTACAAGCAGGCTGGAACCTCGAATTTGCTTCTTTGTGGCACGATCACGCTTTTGCTCTAGCCGTGCCTGTTCCGCTGCTGCCTGGGCTTCGTTGTATGGTTCGATTGATTCCATTTCCGTTACTTTTGTCATGGTTAGAAGGTTTCCGTTGTAGGGATTGAAACTTGCCGTTGATTAAGCGCGGCACGGCTGAGCCGACGATAGTTTACATAGGTAAAGATAAGCATGCTGTAGGCGAAGCAAAGTTCTACCCATTCGCTGTACTTGGTCAGGGTAAAGGTGGATTCGGGGAAAAAGGCCAGCCGTACAAACTTATAAACAAAGACAATGAAGAAGGGGGCTGCCAGAAAGAAGGGGGGAATGAGGAAGTAGTTTAGTTCTTGCCAGTAGCGTTCTAGCCGCAAGCGTTTGTTGAGCAGATAGGCCACTGACCCGACAGCCCCAACAATCATCATGCCGATATTGACAACCGACAGTACTTCGCCAATGTTATGGAGGGTTGTTTCGTTTTGTTTGTTGATTTCGGCCAGCTCGGTGGGGGTTTCCCAGCCAAAAATGCGCTGCCCCCAGGAGATTTCTTCGCCTGTGACAAAGATCATGGCTGCGGCTAACAGCAAGAACAGGACGAGTTGGTCGTGGCGTTTGGTGCGGGCAGCCCAAATGGCAACGCCAATGGCAAAGATGGCTGTGCCGCCAAAGCAGATGGCTTGCAGCCATTCGACAGGGCCGTCTTCCATGAGCAAAAAGCGGAAGGTGTCTTTATGCAAACGGATGGCGACGAAGAAGATGGAGCCAAGGATGGAACCCCAGAAGGAGAGGTGGGCTAAACGGCCGTTAAACCCCCATTCCTTTGCCGACAAATTGATCAAGCTTATCCAGTACCTCATGTTCATATACCTTTAATGCGGCTACCAATATCAAAATGAGTAGCTCCCAGCTATGTTGTTTACCAATAAAATTGAACTACCGATACTACCCGACAACCAGTTCTCACGAATTAATCTTTGCCCTGGCCAGCGTCTCCGCCCGATGTGCAATCTCCAGCCGATTCTCAAGCTTTTCCTGCTCCACCTGGCTCACATGACACGCCGCCCCCGCCAGCCCCACCATCAGCCAGAAGTAGCGTATAAAAGCAAAGTGGAGAAACATCCCTGTTGCCAGATAGGATGCCAGTGCCAATATCAACCCAGTGGCAATATTAGCCTCATCAGGCCGCTTGTCTTGCCAATACTTACGCATCTGGGTCAGGTTGCGAAAGATAACAAAGAGAATCGCACTAAAGACAAGCATCCCCAGCATACCCGTCTCAGCAGCCAGACCCAAATACAGGTTGTGCGCCTGCCGCTCCTGGTTTTGCGCCCGAATACCTACCTCATCGGCATATTCCAGATAGTAGTTTCGGTACATTCCAGGGCCAACCCCAACAATGGGATGGTCAGCAAACATCATGGCGGCCGCCAACATCTCTGTTACACGGCTTTGCGTAGCCCCATCAGTCTGGCTAATGCCCCCGCCTTCTTCCCCCTGAAACAGTGCCGTCAACGCTTCCAGCGACATAAGGCGGGTACTGAATTGGGGGAAAAACTGCATGACAATAAACAAAACCACGACAAAGGCAGCCACTTGCTTAATGTTGATATAGCGCAAGAAAGCCATGATCACGAGGGTGGAGAGAAAGCCAACGGCACCACCGCGTGAAAAGGTTAGCACAGCACCCATGAGAATGAAGATGGTTGAAACGGCTGCCAATATCCGCATCGTCTTGGACGATTCTCCCAACAGGCGGAACAAAGCCAGCGGGGCAATCATCAGCATGATTTGGGCAAAGCGGTTGTGCTGCCCCAATGGCCCCCCTAGACGCACTTGCTGAACTTCACCTTGCAGGCTGGTCTCGCCGGTGTCAAAGGCGGCGTTGCTGGCCTGGGCAAAGCCATAGTAATTGTTGTCAAAGGTGCCGGTAAATTGCTGGTAGGTCGAGATAACGCCCAGGAACAACCCACCCATTATTACTGCCCACACGGAATAGCGCACCAGACGACGGGAACGAACGGTGTTGATGATGAGAAAGTAAATGCCCAGCCCTTCTATAGCGAAGGTGGTCAATTTTTCAACGGCTTCGACTGTCTTGATGGCGAACATGGCACCAATCATTTGAACGACGGTAAAAATAACGAGCAGGGGAACGACAGAATCAACAACTAATGGCCGTCTTTCAAAAATCAAATAGTTTGCCAGCGGAATCGCCAACAGCACAGGCGTAGCCGCCCCCACAATCCACGGCACACCGTGGAAATCCACCATAATCACGGCCGTATTGGTAATGAGAATAAAAAGAACAGCCAACGTGGGTGCCTGCGGGCGAGCCATCGTTACCAGTGCCACCAGCACCAGGCCAACTACTGCCCCAACAATGAAAAACGATTTTTCGGCAGCGACAAGCCCAATGGTAACAGCCGAGCCAAACATGACCACTAGTGCCACCATGACGCGCTTGTCAATTAAACTATCTGTACCTAAGGTTTCACGAAGTGATGCCATGTCAAGAACTCTCCATTTTCACCGAGGGCAAGACCCTGTAACGTTCACGACTTTGTGTGCCAGGGTGTTGTTCAGGTCTTGCAATGCGTATAACGGTTGTTGTCGCTCCTAACGGTGATTGCGTTATTGTTAGCGTAAAACTGACTGGTTACGATGTGTCTTACGAAAACGGCCGTTCTCTTGCAGCGAAAATGTGGGGGAAAACGGCCGTTTCTCCCACCCATACCTACAGACAAACGCGGATGGACACAGATTTCTATCTGCATCCATCCGCGTTCATCCGAGACTTCATAGTACAGCCGGCCCTAATCCTGCCGCTGCGTCTCCCAGCGGTCAATCCGCCGACCACGAATCACATTAATCGTCGCCAGCATCGCCGAATAATTGACCATTATAAAAAAGAAAGGAATCGTAAACAGCTTCGAGTTCGCAAACCGCTTCTCACTAAACAGCCAGCCAATCGCCCCCAGACCATAAAAAGCCACCTGCCCCAGCGTCGCCAACTGATACACGATCCCCAGCGGCCACAAAAACGGGCTTACCACAAACAGCAGCAGCAAGGGAAACGCCACCAGCCGTCGCAGCACCTTGTGCGAAAAAATCTGGAATGAATAAAAACCATAGCGGAACGGATTCAACAGTTCCCGCATCGTCAGCACCGAATTTAGCCCACGGGTCATCACCCGCACCTTCCGGCCAAACTCCGCCTTGCCCGACTTCGCCACCGCCTCATACGCCACCGCATCCGGCGCATACACCAGCCGGAAACCCTGGGCAATCACCCGCGTCGAGGTCACAAAATCATCCGTCACCCCATCCGGAACCGTCATAAACAGCGAACGGCGAATAGCGTAGATAGCACCCGTCGCCGAAATAGCGTTCCCGGCACGGCTTTGCGCCTTCTTCAAATATTGGTCAAAGTTCCAATACCCCCGCTCACCGTCGCCGCTGCTCGATGCGCCATTTTTGCGGTACGTCTGGTTGCCCGCCACCCCCCCCACTTCGGGGTCGGCAAACGGCCGCACCAGTCCGCGAATCGCATCTTCCCGGTACATGCTATTGGCATCGGAAAAGACCAAAATCTCGCCGGTAGATTGCTTCACCGCCGCATTCAGCGCCGGAGCCTTTCCTGCACGGGGCAGCGCCAGCAGTCGAATGCCATATTGAGCATATTGCGCCACAATCTCGTTTGTGCCATCGTTGGAACCATCCGAAGCGACCAGCACTTCCAGTTGTTCACGAGGGTAATCCAGCGCCAGCACATTATCGAGCTTGGCCCCAATGCTGTTGGCCTCATTATAGGCGGCAATAATCATACTCACTTTCGGGGTAATATTGGCCGTTTTGTATGGCTTGGCACTAAAAATGCCCCGAAAAAAAACAATCACTGGATAAATGAGGTAGGTGTAGATGATTAAACCAACCGACCCCCAAAAAAGTGTGCGTCTCATTACGATTCATCCCTTTTGGTGAAATATTGGGCCAAGGTGACCGCATTCAAATTCAAGTCAAACTCCCGAATGACTTTCTCCCGTCCCGACACGCCAAACCGCTGCCGCAGTTCGGCATCGTCGTACAGCCGCTGAATGGCATCAGCCAACTGCCCCACCTCTTTCGGCTCCACCAGCAGCCCGCACTCGCCGTCATGCACCAGTTCAGGAATGCCCGACATGCGGGTGGAGATGACCGGGACACCGCTGCCCATCGCCTCCATCAGCACCACCGGAATCCCTTCCCGCCGGCCGTCGCTGCTCGGCACGCTCGCCTGCACCAGCACATCGGTCTTCTTCAAAATGCCCACCACAAACTCACGCGGCTGCCGCAAATGGAAGATGACGTTGTCGTCCAGCCCCCACTCGCTCACCTGCCGCCGCAGTTCGGTCTCGTCAGGGCCATCGCCCACAAAGTGGCATTGGAAGGCCACGCCCCGCTTTTTCAGCTCGCGGCACGCCTGGATGAGGTAGGTTTGGCCCTTGACTTCGTGCAGGGTACCAACGGCCGTTATGATAAACGGCCCCTTCCCCTTTTCAAACGGTGTCGGCTCGGTGCGCGGCTCAAAAACGGCCGTATCCACACCCACATGCACCACCACCACCTTCGTGTCGTTGTGCAGCCCACACTCTTCCAAAATCATCCGCCGGAAAAACTCCGAAATCGGCACCACCGTCGAGGCCGCCTCCACCTTTTCCTTCAGCATATGGCGATCCCGGTTCAGGTCAGAGCCGTGGCCGGTAAAGCTGTAGGGAATGCCCGTCAGCCGATGCACAATATACGCTGCTGCCGCCGGAAAACTGGCAAAATGGGCGTGAATATGGGTAATGTCGTCCGCTTCCATCATCTCGGCAAAGCGCACCGACTTGGGAAACAGCGCCAATTTGCCGGTCAGATACCAGCGGCTACCCAAATTGGCGCGAATCAGCGTCCACAGGGTATGCAGATAGGTCAACGGCTTGCGCCGCAGCATTCGCAAATTGGCGCGGACAATGGCACCATCTACCCAGGGCAAAAAGTTGGCCCGCGCCACAAACGATTGGGCTTCGGGGTGAATGACATTGGTTTTTTCCCGCTGAATGGGGTAAACCTCCACCGTCACGCCGTGCTGTTCCATCGCCAGCATCTCGTAGAGAATAAACGTTTCGGTGATCTTGGGAAAACGGGACATCATGTAGGCGACCTTAATGCGGTCAGCATCTTCAAGTCGCTGATAGGCGCGTGGATCAATATCTTCCACACTTTCAATTGGGGTGGCAGTTGGTTCCTGGATCATGGCTTGGCCCCTTTGTTTAGTTAAGATTTTGCGCGTAGCTGCGCCAGATAATTGAGGTGACTTCGCGGCGCACACAGTCGGGGTCGCGGTCAACGTTCACCACCTGCATTTGCGGCAGTTCCTGCTTGAGCTGCAAATACCCCTGGCGCTGCTCTTCGAGAAAGGCGGGGCTGTGTTCTCCCTTGCGGGCATACAGCACTTCGCCGGGTGCATCAAGAAAGAGGATGAGATCGGGCGCGGGGCAGGCGTGGGCGAGTGCCCAACGGCGCAGCTCTTTGCCTCGGCTCAGTTTTTTGCTGCTGGGCAGCATGGCATCGTAGGTGTAGCGGTCGAAAATGACAAAACGGCCGTTTGCCTGGTGCCATCTCGCACTGGCATACCGCCCCCACTGCATCAAAATCCGCCCCACAAACCCCATTCCGGGCAATTTGAGCAGCTTGTCGGCAGCTCCCTTTTGGTACATGCCCATATAGATTTGGCGGGTGGGGAAGTAAAGCGACGATTCAATCCCTTTGGCAAGGGTGGACTTGCCCGCTCCGTCGGGAGCCAGCAGCGTGACCGACTGTGCCGACGGTTTGACCAAGTTGCGCACCCGGTTGGCTTTGCGGGCCACACGGGCGGAGAGGAGATTAACGGCCGTTTTCACCGGCGCCCGCTCCTTCAACAGCCGCGTCAACGCCCCTTTGTGCGCCAGCAGCAGCGTCCACTCCCCCTGCCTAATATAGCGTTCCAAATCAGCCCACGTCGCCTGCGGCATCCAGTACGCCGCCACCAGCCGCGACATATACGGCTCATCGGTAATCTGTTCACACAACGCCTGCAGCCGCGCCGACCGGTGCGGGGCAAAATACCCCTTGTCCAGCACGCAGTGCAACAGCATCGTGATTAATTCATCTTCGGGCGACGGCACCCAGGTTAGCCCGCAGCGCCGCCGATTTTGTAAACAATTGTTTGCCAGCGAGCTGGGCAGGGCGTGAATGGGGGAACCGAAAGAAACGGCCGTTACCACATCCAGCTTCAACCAGCTATCCGACTCCACATCATACGCCACAAAAAAATGATGCGGCGCATACCCCCAGCCCGGCAGCTCCACAAACCCCAGCCGCCGCAGCAACCCGCGCAGCAGCTTCAACTCTCGCCGCGCCACCAGCAAATCCACCTCTCCCCCCTGCTCATAAGCCTCCAGCTTCTCCCCATCACGCATCACACAATACGTGACCTCAGCTTTTTCTACAGTTTCTATTGTACGAACTAACAAGGGGTGCATACTCATCATACCTATACATTTTTTAGAAGTTCAACTTCTTTTAGAAGTAACTTCTTTGAGAAGTAACTTCTTTGAGAAGTTCAACTTCGTGTCGGAACGTTCTTCACAAACAACAGGTTGCAAACAGCCCTGGCACACCGCCCGGCCACCTGCAACCTGCAAACAATACTGCAAATTAATCAGCCGATTTACCGGCCGTTACTGTCTTCGTCTTGGGAGCAGCTTTCTTTTGCTTATCCCGTGAGCGGCCAAACCATCCTCGCTTCGGCGTCGAAGCATTCATGTTATAACCATCACTGGCCTCACGATAATACATCCCATAGCTATCGCTCTTGGCCGACAAGCCATTCAGGATAACGCCCATCAGATTTGCATTCACTTCACGCAGTTGCTCAACCGCCTGGCTCAGGTGCGTCTTACGGCTCTTGCCAGCCAACGCCGTCACCAGCGTCCCATCAGCCAACACGCTCAAAACCGCTGCATCTGTTGCCGCCAACACAGCCGGGCTGTCCAGAATCACATAGTCATAAGCAGTTCCAAGTGAGTGCAACAAGGTCTTCATCTTGGTCGAACCCAGCAACTCCGACGGATTTGGCGGTACTGGCCCACTGCTTAACAAATGCAGCCCTTCCACTCGCGTTTCCTGCACCACATCATTCAACAGCGCCCGCACATTGTGATCACCATCCGCCACATTAAACTCCAGCAGCAAGCTAGTCAAACCGCGACGATTAGGCAGTTCAAAAATCTGATCCTGCGCCGGCCGACGCAAGTCCGTATCCACCAGCAGCACATTATGCCCAGCCTGCGCCATCACCACCGCCAGGTTAGCCGCCGTGGTACTCTTCCCTTCGCCCGGAATCGAGCTGGTAATCAGCAGCGTCCGGTTAGGGTTATCAACCGATGAGAACTGAATGCTGGTACGCAGCACCCGATACGCCTCAGAAATCGGCGACCGTGGCTGGCTAATCGTCACCAAAGCATCATCGCTGGTGCGAATTTCGCCAATACCCACCAGGGTCGGCAGTTTTGTCAGCTTGCCCACGCCCTCGGTCGTCTTCACAGTGGCATCATCAAAGAATTCAAACACCAGCACCACCGAAATGCTTAAGATCAAGCCAGCTACCGCGCCAATGATAACCTTCAAATTAACCTGCGAGTTTACTTCCTCACCATCAATAGCCGGTTCAACCAGCCGCACTTTGTTGGTCGAAGCCTTTTGCAGCGAATCATAGAGCAGTGCCAGAGTGGCATGAGCATCTACCAGGCGAATCCGCTGTTGCGACAGTTCATCGCTAATGACACGCTTCTGCGTCACATCATTGGTGGATTCAAACTCGTACTCAAGCTGTACAATTTTGCCCTCAATGCTGGCAATGTTGTCTTCAATGCGCCGCGCCTGGTCGCCCATGCGCTCTTGCAGTTGTGCCGCCGAACCACCAGGGCTAGAGGGGCTTAACTCAACCAACCGGTCGGCAATGGCGTTGGCAATAGTAGCCGCCTGGGTTGGGTTCCCGTCTTCCACCTTGACACTCAAAAATTGCGTTTCCTGGTCAGCACGAACGGTGATGCCTTGCTCTAAAACGTCCGTTGACACATTAAGCCCCAACCGGTCAATGACATGCTGCAACACCGGGCGCGATTTTGCCAACTCGGCATAAGTCTGTAGAAGCTGACCACCCGTCCGCAGGTCATTCAACTCCGGGTTCAGGCTGTCAATACCAGGCCCGACAATCAAACGTGCTTGTGCTTCATAAAACACCGGCTGCTGCAGGCTAATCCAGTAGGTGGTTCCACCAGCAATCAAAGTCGCTAGCAATACCACCCAAAGCCAGCGGCGAATCATATTCAGGTAACGTTGGTCCAATGTATACCTCCCTATATCTCTTGGTTATTTATTTAGTGAGCAACACCGTTCACGGATGCTGCGGCTAACTCTAAATGGCGCTCGGCAACAGATGTAGTTTGATCCATTTTTGCCTCGGCCTGTTCCAGAAGCCGTTCAAATGTAACTGCTTCATCAGGAAATGTTGATAATCCAATTTTGAACTCTAAACCAAGCTGCTCACGGGCAGTCCGCTTCAGGCGTTCTACAATTTCTGCCACTTTCTCGCGGTCTGTCTCGGGCAGCAGAACAATAAAATGACGGTCACGCTGCGTAATTACATCATAATCCTTGAGCTGTTCCACCAACAGGCTGGCAACGCGGGCAGACACATAAGCATCCAGAATTTCCCGCTGTGCTTCTTCGATAAAGCGGTTGAGCTGCATCTGCTTTGTTTCCTCGGTGGGTACAACAGACAGCAGCGCAACCGGCCGTTTGTATTGACGCGCCCGACGAACCTCGCGGTAAATTTGTCCTTGCCCATCTTCAAACGGTTGCGTGTCTTGCTTTAAGTGTCCCAGCGTCAGGCTGGTCACGGCGTCCTGTAGTTCTTCCAAACGACGGGTCATTTGCCCGGCCAAAATAATGCTTAGGCCAATGGCGCAAATTTCGGTGACGGTGATGGGCAGGTTGGAGCCGCCGATTTCGTAATTGAGCAAAATTTTCAGAATGAAAAAGGGTGGCATGGCCATGGTAACTGACCAATAAAGCGGGGTTCGCCACAGGGGACGCATCAGGATAACCGTTACTGCACAAATAATTGCATAGACATAGACAAAGGAGGCTATGTTAATCGGTTCACCCAAACGCTCAATGTTATAGAGGAAAAAGAACCATAAACAAATAAGAACTAACCAATAACGCAATTTCTTCATCATGATACATACTCTTTATGCTAAATTGACAACCGCAACGGGTGGGCAGAAATTCCAATACAAGGTGCTTTACAATGCTCTGCTCACCCGGTATATGTTATTGTGAAGGTTTATGCCAATAAGAAGCGGTGAATTGTTGTGTTTGGCGAGGCAAGGTGAGGATTAATATGCCCCTTCCTGCTTAAAAACGCTGGCAACAGTCCAAAACAGGATTTTGACGTCGAGCCACAGGCTTTGGTTTTCAATGTATTCCACATCCAGGGCAATGCGGTCATCAAAATCAACGTCGCTACGACCACGCACCTGCCACAAACCGGTGATGCCGGGGAGTACTTCTAGCCGTTCGGTGTGCCACAACGAATAGGTGCTAACGTCAAAAGATGTAGGACGGGGGCCAACTAGGCTCATCTCCCCAATGATAACGTTGATGATTTGGGGGATTTCATCTAGGCTGGTTTTGCGCAAGATGCTGCCAATGCGCGTGACGCGGGGGTCGTTGGTGATTTTGAAATCGGGCCAGGTTAGCTCATTCAGGTGCATGTATTTTTGCTTTAGCTCTTCGGCGTTGGTGACCATGGTGCGGAATTTGTAAATGCCGAACCGCTGTCCGCCTTTGCCGGTGCGCTGTTGCTTAAAAAACACGGGGCCTGGGTTATCCAGGTAGATTAACAGAGCAATGATGCCCATTAGTAGCAACAGGGGTGGTAAGGCAATGAGTGATAACGTTAGATCAAAAGCACGTTTGGCAAGCTGGTGCTGCTTGCGTACTAAAATAACATTACGCGGTTGAATGTGTACGAATTCCATTTGCCTATACTCCTGGTGATATGTCCTGAATGTCTTGTCCCAGATAGCGAATGCTTTGTTTGGTGTGGCGCAACTTGTTTCGCTAAATGGTATTATGGGGAGATGATCTTACAAACTATCTAACGATGGGAGGGGGGGAAAACGGCCGTTTTTGTCTATCTACTGCCCGCTCCAGAAAGCAATAGACCCTTCTGCAAGGGGGAAAACGCGCCCGCCAGTGGCTGGCACCACCACAATTTGCGCCACCCCATTTTCCTCAAGCGGCAGCACCAAGGCATCACTATCGGGCGACCAAAGCTGATGGCTGTGGGCATATTGGTCAAAAAAGGGGAGGAACTGGTTAAGGAAAAGCGGGGTCGGCTGAAATTGCAGCAAGGCCAGACCCGTATCGGTGGTCACATCCACCAGCGACAGGTTGAGCCGCAGGTTGGCATGTTGCTGCACTGGTTTGCCCAGCAAACGGCCGTTACTGGCGGCCTGCTGTCTGTCGGCGGGGGATTCGGGGATAGAGATATAGGCGAGATAACGGCCGTTTGGCGACCAGAAAAAAGCCAGCACCGTGTCGTCACTCAGCACCCGGCTGCGGCCGCTTTCGGCATCCAGCAGCCGCAGTGCCCCATAGAAAAAGCTGGATTCCTGCGCCGGGCTGATGTAGGCAAGCTGGTTGGCCGTTGGACTCCACCCCATTGCCACTAGGCCAGCGTGCGCCGTGGTCGTGCGCTCACTGGTAATGGTGTTGTGCAGCACAAGCTGGGCATTGCGCCGAAAGCGATTGGCGGTGGCATAGGCCCAAAAACGGCCGTCGGGCGAAATGTCTGGTGCCTGAAACCGACCCGACGTGGCTAACACCTCTTGCCGGCCGTTTGCCACCGTCAACAACCCTACCAGATCACTGGTGCTAAACAAAATTTGGCTGCCATCCCCACCCCAACGCCAGTAAAACGGGCTGCCGGTCGCCAGTTCGCGGCTCTCGCTGGCTCCATCGGCTGGTGCCAAATGCAAAGCCAGGTCACGACCCACGCCGGGGGTGATAAAGCCAACTTGTTCGCTGTCGGGCGACCAGGAAAGGTAAATGGGGCTGCTGCGATTATCGGTGTAGAGGGCTGTGGGTTCCACCGGGTCGGCGGAATCGGCCACGACGTAAATGCCAGAGGACAAACGGCCGTTTCCAATTGCCGCAATGTACCGACCATCGGGCGACCAGGCAGGAAAGCGGAAACTCAGGCTGCCATTCGTTAGTCGGCGGACAGCACTGCCGTCGGGGGCAACGGTTTCAATCTGGTTATCGCCGTTGATAAAGACAATGCGGTCAATGCGGTTGGGGTTGGGGGCAGGAACGGCCGTTTCGGCCAACGGCGTGGTGGGAATGGCTGCTGTCGGAACAGAGGTGGGAAAAACGGCCGTTGGCGTTACCACCAGCACCACCGGACTGTTATCCGGCGTCGGCATTGGCAACGGCTGCCGCAACCGCCACAACCAAACCAAACTCGCCCACGCCGACCCCAGCAGGCTCACCACCAACAGCAGCGCCAGCAGCCGCCACAAACACCCCTTTGCCCCCTCAGGAGCCATGCGTGTCGGTAATTCAACCTCATCCGGACGCCACTCATCAGCCATACACACATTGTAGCACCAGCCCACCCACCGCCTAGCAACACTCAGGAACTATCCAGACTTGCTATACTGCGAATGGTCACAAACTGACATTTTGTTGATCGACCACAAGTGACAAGTAACAGGTTGCAAGTCTGGTCAGCAAACAGGACTTGCCACTTGCTACTTGCAAGCAAGAAAAAGCAGCTTAATGACCTTGATAAGTATACTTACCCCCCGCTACCCGTGATACAATACACCCCATGACACACAACAATTCAAGCACAACTTCCCCCGAACCGGGGCTTTCTGGTTTCATCCGCGCCGCTGGCGTTATCCTGGGTGTCTCCTACCCCGTGCTGGCACTTTCTACCGGTGTACGCGCCCTCTATCAACTCTTCTTAAAAGAAGGCGTTACCGATTTGCTACCACCCGCCCTCAGTGCCATCGCCGCCCTCTGCTACCTCACCGCCACCATCGGCTTTGCCTATCGCAAAAGATGGGCGTGGCAGCTTTCATTAGGCGTCCTTGGCTTCGAGACCTTGATGACGCTGCTCGTCGGCACCCTCAGCTTCATCTACCCCGATGTCATTGGCCGCACCGTTTGGCGAGCCTATGGGGCCGATTACGGCTTTTTCCCCCTTTTCCAACCCATTTTAGGCATCGCCTGGCTGCTGCACCCCGCCACCCTGCAAGCCTACAAGCTGCACCCTAATCCACAGGAGCAGTAAAAAGCCGATGCTCAGCCTGAATAAAACGGCGCGTCCCCGTTTCGGTTCGTAACAACAGCGAATGGGTTCGGGCAGACCCACTTTGCATTCGAAGCGGAGACAACACATAGCTTTGGGTAATAGCGGTAGCGGCAAAAAAGATTTGATTGCTTCGCACCAAATCGTCACATTGGTAAATGCGCCGCTCATCCAGACCCACAGCATTAATAGCGTCCCGTTCAGCAGCACTTTGGGGTGCCAGACGAGCCAGCATGGCCCCACCCAACGCTTTAACAGCGCAAGCTGACAAAACCCCCTGAGCAGCCCCCCCAATGCCCATCAGCACATCAGCGTCTGAATCTCGCGTGGCCGCGACCATAGCTCCCTCGGTATCCCCATCATCACGCAGCAAAATGCGGGCACCCGCAGCGCGTATCTCGTCAATCAACGCCTCATGGCGCGGTCGATCCAGAATGATGACGGCCAAATCCGACACTGCCTTGTTTTTGACACGGGCAATCAGTGCCAAAACCCAGGCGGCAGGGGCGTTCATACACTCTGGCACAAGCGCGGCCGCAGCTTCCTGGTCTACCACTATTTTTTCCATGTAAACGGCCGGGTGTGGCGACCAGATGGTTCCTCTGGGTGCCACGGCAACGACAGAAATAGCTCCCCGCCGCCCCGCACTCAGCAAACTTGTGCCGTCAATGGGGTCTACCAGCACATCTACTTCGGCACCAAAGCCAGAACCAACTCGCATCCCTGCGCCTAACGGCCGTTCCCCCTGCGACTCGCGCTCCTCACCAATCACCACCGTCCCCTGCATATCCAGTGAATCCAGTGCCGCCTTCATAGCATAGGTTACGGCAACATGCGTCTCTTTCACATTACCAGCCCCAATCCACGGCCCTGCCGCCAACGCCGTTGTTTCTGTTACACGCACCAAATCCAGACCCACATTATGCGAGGGTATTATTTGTCCCATCTGTAAACCGCCTTTTTAGATTGTAGAGGTTTGCCCCTATAACCTGCTATGATGTGGCACCAGTGTACGCCCGATAAAAAAGAGCGTCAAGCTGGCACGTTTCCAGGTTCGTAAACGGGTTGTCAACTATACCAAGCGGCTCACACAAAGTCGCAAAGACACCTCCCTACCTTGGCGGCTTTGCGCCTTTGCGTGAAATTCTGTCACGGAGTGTCGCCCACATTTCACCCAGCTTCGTGAATCATCCGTTGGTCTAAAAAGTCTTGTAGGGCTGCTTCATCGGCCAGCACATTGAGCACCACGCCGTGGGTGGTTAACCACCCCTGCATCTGGCTGTCCAACTGCTGCACCTGCTCCGCCAGCACCGCCAAATCACCCTGCGCCGCCAGCAAATCAGGGAAGCCGGCCGCACCATACCCCGCCCCATATTCCCCCAGCAAATTAAACGGTTCGCCAAAAAAGCCCGCATCCACCTTGTTGAGCATGGCACTGATTTCCTGCTGTAGCTGCGCGGCGGCATAGCGGGCAGTCATGGCATCACCACGCCGGCACGCTGCCAACACCTTGTTTTTGTACTCAAAGACAAAGAAGTAGAAATCTTGGAAGAGGGAAACGGCCGTTTCCCGCACCCCCACCTCCCTCTGCCCCGCCAGCAGCACCCGCCGCACCCCATTCACCAACCCCTCGGCCACGGGCAGCAATTCATGCAGCGGCGCATTCAGCACCCCTTGCACCAATTCCTGCCAGTTGGCCGGAGCATTGGGCAACGCCAGCACCTCCGGCAAATTAGCCCCCCACCCTTTGGAAAAATACCGCTGCGCCGCCAGTGCCAAACAGTTTGCCGCCGCATTCACCAACTGCCACCGCGCCCACTCCACGCTGGCCGCATCGCCAGTTGCCACGGCTCGCTGAAGCTGCGTCCACTCAAAAGCCACGTCTTTGAAGGCGGAGAGGGCGCGTTGGTGCATAAACGGCCGTTTCTCCTCCCCCAACAACCCCGCCAAATCCGCCTGCGCCCGTTCAAACCGCGCCTGGTCGGCCGACGACCGGGCATAAAGCAGCCGCGCCTGCCCCACCAACGCCGCCGCCACGCTAAACGGCCGTTCCCCCCGCCCCTGGGCAATCTCCTCAATCATCGTCCACGACACCGGCCAAAAATCATACGGCAGCCCATCCAGCACAAACTGCGTCCCCAGCGAGTGCGCCCGGCGGCTGTCTGGCACAAAATACAGGTCAAGGTCAGACGTAGGCGAAGCCGCCCCCCGCGCATGGGAGCCGTAATAAACCACAATCCCCACCTCATCCCCATAAAACCGCCGCGCATGAGCCACCAGCATCTCCGCCACCGCAAAAACATCCACCATCATCCACCTCCGGGAAAAACAGGACGCAGATTTACCTGATGAACCTGATCAGGAAAATTAAAAAGATCAGGACAATCTGCGTCCCATTCCTTCCTCCGCGTTCATCCGTGTTTGTCCGCGTCCCATTTTACCCCAAAAGCAAAAGCGCGTTCCCCGACCATACTCAGGGAACGCGCCAAAATGGAGGAGGTAATAAAACCTGTTCAGGAATGAAGTGTAATAATCTATGGGTTCGTTCGTTAACAACCTGGGATTTAGAAGTTCAACTTCTGAGAGAAGTTGAACTTCTGGAACCGCAAAGTTATTTTTGATTGAACCCTATGAACCTGAGATTAGAGATTGGAGATTGATGAAGATCCTCAATCTCCAATCTCCTGTAACTTCTCATTCCTCAATCAATCGGCTGCCGCCAACATCGCTGGCTTTTTCGGAATTTTGACCAACACCAGCAGCCCAATCAGCACAAACAAGCCCCCTGTGACCAAAAACGAAGCCCGCATACTGTACCAGGCGGCAATCCCCGTACCAATCAGCGGCGCAATGCTGCGCGACCCAGCCAAAATGGCGTTGTCCAGCCCATACACGCTCCCCTCTTCACCGGGGACGGTGTATTGCCCCAGCAGTGCCGTCAAGGAGGTCACAGTTGCGCCATAGGCCGCACCCGTCAACGCTTGCAGCAGCAAAAGCTGCCATGCCGCAGTCACATACGCTTGCGGCATATAGAAAACGGCCGCTAACAGGGAGCTGACCAGCAAAATATTGCGATGCCCAATACGGTCGCCCAGTTTGCCAAAATAGATGGCCGTGGCCGTGCTGGCCGCCCCACCAATCCCAATAATCAGCCCGGTGTAGGTGTTGACATCGCTCCCTTTGGGCAGCAGCGACAAAATGTAGAGCGACAGCACCGGGTAGACAATCATCTGCCCCAGCCCCACCATAAAGCGCACGGTGTAGGCCACGCTTACGCCGGGGGCAGCAAAAATGTGCTTCCAATCCTGCAAAAACGACAGCTTGCCGCCGTTTTTGGCCGATGGCGACGGGGTGAAATCTTCTTGGACGTAGACCACAACCAAAATGCCGGCGAGAAAGAGGAGAACGGCCGTTAACACAAACGACATCCGATAGCCAAACGCATCTGCCAGCGCCCCGCCCAGCATTGGGCCAACCGCCACCCCGCCGTACAGTGCCACCTGCATCAGCCCCATCGCATACCCCAGCTTCTTGCGCGGCACCGAAGCCGCCACCAGCGCATTGGCCGCCGACACCGTACCCGTAATCACCCCTTGCAGCGCCCGCAGCCCCACCAGCATCTCCGCCGAGGTTGCCATGCCCATCAGCACCACCACCACCGCCCCGCCTACCATCGAACGGGTAATCATCGCCTTGCGTCCATACCGGTCTGCCACTACCCCCCACAGCGGAGCCGTCAGCATCATCGTAAACGCCTGCGCCGAATACACCATCCCACCCAGAAACTCCAGGCTAAACGAAGTATTAGTCCCCAATGCCTTCACATAAAGCGGCAAAAACGGAAAAATGGTGGCAAAGCCCACCACCGACACAAGCTGGGCAAAAAAGACGATGTAGAGCGTTTTTTGCCAAGGCTCGATGGTTGTACGCATGGCTTGAATTCGTTGCATAATCATAGGGCTGGATGATACACAACGGCCGTTCGCTAACCGTCTCCTCCCGCGTCTCCCCAGCTTATGTTTCCCCAAACTCTATGCTATAATGCCCTTATCATGGCATTTGATGCGTACACAAAAGGCAAAATCGCAGCATATATGAGCCGCGCCCGCCAAACGCTTGACACCAGGCAGCGAGTTATGGCTTTTGAGGATTACATAACGGCCGTTAATCGTGCCTACTATGCCATCTTTTACGCCACAAACGCGCTCCTGACAACCAAAGGCCTAGAACGCAGCAAACATTCCGGTGTCATCGCCGCCTTTCGTCAGCACTTTGTCAAAACAGGCATTGTCCCCATCGAGCTAAGCGATTTCTTTGGTGAGGCCATGAGCGAGAGACACATTGCCGATTACGATCTACAAGAACTCACTTTTGCAACTGCACAACGCAACTTGCAGCAAGCAGAACAGTTTATCAGCCAGATTGAAGTAACGTTAAGACAAATGGGGGCAATCTAATGAATCTAGGAAACAACGAATTATCAGCTATCACGGCTTATCAGCATCACCTGGCTCATTTGCTGGCAAATTCGCTGTGTGAATTATGGCTTTTTGGCTCCAAAGCGCGAGGAGATTCCCATGCAGACTCAGATATTGATCTGCTTGTGGTCAGCCAAAACCTTGATTCTGAAACACGTAGCCGCATCCACAAGCTGGCAGCACGTTGTTCGCTCGAAAATGATGTCATCATCAATACGTTTCTCCTCAGCAAAAAACGCTGGGAGGATATTAAGCGGCATGATGACACACTCTGGCGTGAAGTGGAGCGAGATGGTGTCCTATTAGCTAGCTCATCTCTTGAGGCAACACATTGATGACGTTATCGTCTCTTTCAGGCACCTCAATCTTTCTAATCAAAAAAGTCACCCAGAGCCGCACAGAGAAGACACAGAGAAAATATGAACTGGTTTTTCCTTGCTTGCTCTGTGAAGCTCTCTCCAGGCTCTGTGTAGCTCTGTGTTACTTCTCGTTTTTTGTACCCAAATTGCATCATTAAGGTACTGATCAGGTAAATCAGGAAAATCTGCGTCCTATTTTTCTTCATGGTGAGCGATTGCTCATGCCACCCCCTCTATGTCTACCCTCCGTCTGTCCCTGCTAGGTGAACCCACTGTTGAGCAAAACGGCCGTTTTCTCACCCTCACCCGCCGCAAAAACCTCGCCCTGCTCGCCTATCTGGCCGTCACCAACGAGCCACACCGCCGCGAAGCATTAGCCACCCTGTTCTGGCCGGAGCAAGAAGCCGAACGCGCCTACGCCGCCCTGCGCCAAGCCCTGTGGCTGCTGCGAAAAGAGCTGGGTGAACAATGGCTCGGCGGCGACCGCGACCACATCACCCTCGTCCGCCACCCCGGATTCTGGCTCGATATGGCGCAGTTCCAGCAGCTTGCCGCCCAATCCAGCACCCTCCCCCTGGCCGCCCTCAGCCAGGCCGCCGACCTGTATCGCGGCCCGTTTTTGCAGGGGTTCACCCTGCCCGATGCCCCGCTGTTTAGCGAATGGCACTATTTTCAAAGCGAAGCGCTGCAAAAAAGCTGCGCCAACCTGCTGCAAACGGCCGTTCTGCGCCACAAACAGCAGCAAGACAGCGAAACGGCCGTTACCTACGCCCGCCGCTGGGTCGAACTCGACCCCCTCGACGAAACCGCCCAGCGTCAGCTCATCACCCTCTACGGCCAGCTTGGGCAGCGCAGCGCCGCCCTGCGCCAATATGAACAGCTTGCCCAACGCCTAACCGACGAACTCAACGCCACCCCCGAAGCCGCCACCACCGCCCTCTACGAACAAATCCGGCAAAACGGCCGTTCGCCCCACACCCCAGACCCTACACCCCACACCCCACACCCCACATCACCCACCAACCTCCCCCCCACCCCCACCCCCTTCATCGGCCGCCAAAACAGCCTCAGCCACGTCATCCAGCTCCTCACCGCCGAACCCGCCTGCCACCTCGTCACCATCGTCGGCGCAGGCGGCATTGGCAAAACCAGGCTCGCCATTCAGACCGCCCACCAGCTTGCCCCCCACTTCCGCGACGGCACTTACCTCGTGTCGCTGGCCCACACCAACGACAGCAAGCTCCTCTTCACCACCATCGCCGAAACCATCCAATTTGCTTTCTACGGCGGGCTGCCGGCCGAAGAACAGCTGCTCAACCACCTCGCCAGCCGCCACATGCTGCTCATCCTCGACAACTTCGAGCATCTTGTCGGCGGTGCCAACGCCCTCAGCCAACTCATTGCCCGCGCCCCGCACGCCAAACTGCTCATCACCTCCCGCGAACTGCTCCACCTGCAAGAAGAGTGGAGCGTACCGATGCGCGGCATGGGCTATCCCGCCCTCAGCGACAGCCTGACGCTGGCCGATTTGTCCCCCTACAGCGCCGTCCAGCTTTTTCTCCAGCGCGCCCGCCAATCGTGGGGGCAATTTACCCTGGCACCCGGCGACATTCCCCACCTGCTCCACATTTGCCAACTGGTGGACGGCAACCCGCTGGGGCTGGAGCTGGCCGCCGCCTGGGTGCGGATGATGTCGTGTGCCGAAATTGCCCAAGAAATTGAGCGCAACCTCGATTTTCTTTCCACCTCGCTGCAAAACGTGCCAGAACGCCACCGCAGTCTCCGCGCCGTCTTTGAATATTCGTGGCAATTTCTCAGCGACCAGGAGCGGCAGGTGCTGCGGCAACTAGCCGTCTTTCGCGGCGGTTTTGACGCGGCAGCAGCGGCGGAAGTGGTAGGGGCAACGCCCCACGCCCTGCTGGCGCTGGTGGACAAGTCGCTGGTGCGGCGCACAGGCACGGGGCGGTATGATTTGCACACGCTGGTGCGGCAGTATGGGGCGGAGAAGCTGCAAACGGCCGTTTCCGAAACCATCGCCACCCAAAGCCGCCACAGCCACCATTACGCCGCCTTCACCCGCCGCTGCGAACAGCAGCTAAAAGGGGAGCAGCAGCACCAGGCACTCAACGATTTAGCCAGCAACCGGGACAACATGCTGGCCGGATGGCGCTGGGCGGTGGCGAATCATGATTTAACGGCCGTTCAGCAATACCTCGAAGGGCTGTGGCTCTTTGGCGAAATGCGCGGCTGGTTCCAAGCCAGCGAAACCCTCTTTGCCCAGGCCATTGCCAGCCTGCGCCGCCCCGCGCCCGGCGGCCACGGCGAAAAAACAGATCCCCAACACCAAATTGTGCTGGGGCAACTGTTGGCGCGGCAGGGATGCGCCGCCTTTCGCCTCGGCTTCTTGGCGCAGGGGCGATCATTGCTGGAGGAGAGCCTCGCCATTTTGCACCCCCACGCCCCCGCCACCAACCGCGAAATCGCCTTTGCGCTGCTTTGGCTGGGGGTTGGTTTCCCCGACCAGCCCAACGCCAGCGAGATGCTCAACCAAAGCCACGCCCTGTTTGAAGCCGAGGGAGACCCGTGGGGAGCCAGCTTTGCCCTGCAATGTCTGGCACTGCTGGCTGAGTTGGAGGGGGATTTTCAAACGTCGGCGGCGTACCACCAGGAGGCAATGGCACAACTGGCGCGGGTGGGCGACCGTCGCCTGCAGGCGTTTTCGACCAACGCCCTGGGGCGGATTGCCCAGGGGCTGGGCGACTACAGCCGCGCTGCCCAACTGTTGGAGGAGGCGTTGACGGTGCGGCAGTCGTTTGGCGACCGGGTGGGGATGATGCAATCGCTGCTGGCACTGGGAATAACGGCCGTTTCCCAGGGCAACTACCCCGCCGCCAACCAGCACCTCAACCATAGCCTAGCCCTCAGCCGCGAAATCCACAACCGGGTCGGCACCGCCAACGCCCTCGCCCATTTGGGGGTGCTGCACCGGCTGCGCGGCGACCTTGCCGCCGCCCACACCACCCTGCAAGAAAGCCTAACCATCGCCAACGCCATGAACCACCCGCGCACCCAGGCGTTGGTGCAGCAGCAGCTTGGGCTACTGGCGCAGGCTCAAGGTAACTTGCCGCTGGCGGCAACCTGTTTGGCGCAAAGCATCGCCATTTCCCAGCCATCGGGGTTTGAAACCGACACCACACGTTCGCTTTGCTACCAAGCACTCATTCACTGCCAACTTGGGCAGCCCGCCGCTGCTCGCACCGGCCTACAGCAGGTAGTGTCGCTGCTGCAACCGGCTCCGGCACTGCTGCTGCTGGCGCTGTTTGCTGCTGCCACGCTGGTGGAGCAAACGGAAACAGGGCGGGAGGAAGAGATAGTGGGATGGAAAACGGCCGTTTTCCACCACCCCGCCACCCCCCACGACATCCGCCTGCAACTCCCCCCCGTCGCCACCCCCGCCACCCTCCCCACCGTCACCCAGCTCCTGCAAATGATTTTGGCCGCGCTGGAAGCATAAGCAGCGTGTTGGCTTTTAGAAATGGGATGCAGATTTTCCTGATCATTACCTAAAAATCAGGCAAATCAGGAAAATCTGCGTCCTATTTTTCTTCCCACAACTTACGGGAAGCGGTTCCATTTAAGGGAAAGAATGACAGCAACGGCCGTTAATAACCCACCCAACGCCACAAAAATAAAGCTAATCTCCGTGCGCTCCCTTTGCAGCACAATTTGCGTCGGCAACGCCTGAAACACCCCAAAAAGCTGCTCCGCACTTTCAGCACGGTAATATTCACCCCCCGTCATCTCCGCCACCCCTTGCAGCGTCGGTTCGTCCAGCACCAAAAAACGGCGCGGCGCCCCGCCCCCGCCAAAGCCGCCGCCAAAACCACCGCCAAAGCGGCCAAAACCACCGCCAAAATCGTTAAAAATATCGCCGCCAAGCTGCTCGCGGGTGCAGGACATTTCCGTGGGGTTGGTGGTGCCAAAGCCGATGGTGTAGACCCGCACCCCCCGGTCGGCTGCCTGCTGCGCCGCGTCCAGCGGGTGCGGCCCCCGGCTGTTGGCACCGTCAGTCAGCAGCACAATGATGTCGGGCTGGGTGAGGACAGTTTCGGGGGGCAAAACGGCCGTTTCATCCCCACCCAGCCGCAAATTCACCCCACTTGGAGCCACCGCCTCATTGACCTCGGCAATCGCATCAATCGCCTTCAGCGTGGCGCTGCCAATCGCCGTCCCCAGCGATGTGGTAAAGGTTTGCACCGCCTCAATCAGTAAATCCTTGTTGTTGGTGGGCGGCACCACCACCTCAGCAAAACCGGCAAACGCTACCAGCCCCATCCGCGTTCCCTCGGCCTCGTTTTCAATAAACGACAGCACCGCTTCCTGTGCCACCGTCAGCCGATTAGGCGCGACATCGGTGGCACACATGCTGCGGGAAACATCGAGAGCCAGGATGATGGTGGTGCGGCTGAGGGGGACTTCAATTTCGGCGACGGGGCGAGAAACGGCCGTTATCAACCCCGTCACCCCCAGCAAAAAAAGCGCAAACGGCAAATGCTGCCGCCACCGCGCCCGCTGCGGCATCGCCTCACGAATGAGCGACAGGCTGGAAAAACGGACAGCAAATTTGCGCCGTCGCCGCAACAGCCACACATACACCCCAATCAGTAGCGGCACCAGCAGCCACAACAGTAAAACCCACGGCCAAAGCACACTCATAACAGTTGCCAACGTGATTAGAGATTGGAGATTGGAGATTAATGAACCTTCACCAATCTCCAATCTCCAATCTCTAATCGCCAATCCCCCTACGGAATCCGCCCAAACCAAACCAACATCAACACCCCGCCCAGCAAAAACAACAGCAGCCCCACTGCGGCCAGCAGCGACGTTATCTCCATCTTTTCCCCGGCCACGGTGAGCTGCAAATCTACGTTTTGGTAAATATCGGCCAGGGTTTCGGCATCGGTGGCGTGGTAATAACGGCCGTTTGTCACGCTGGCAATCTCCTCCAGCAGCGGCTCGTTCAACTGCGTCACCACGCTAAACCCGTCAATCTCCAGCACCGATCCCTCCGCCGTGCCAATGCCAATTGGGTAAATCCGCACCCCGGCGTTGGCCGCCACCTGCGCCACCGCCAGCGGATCCGGGGCTTCGCTGTTTTCCCCATCAGTCAGCAGCAAAATCACCGCCGATGAGTAGTCGGGCAAATCAAAGGTGCCGGTTCCTTCTGCCAACGCCGCCTCATCAATCGCCAGCGGCTTCCCGGCAATGGCGCTCAACGCCGTAAAAATCCCCTGCCCCAGCGACGTTCCGCCTGCGGGCGAGAGGCGGTCAACGGTTGCCACCACGTCTGCGGGGACATTGGTGGGCGGCTGCACCACCAGCCCGCCGTTGCTAAAAGCGACCACGCCCAGTTGAATAGTGCTGGGCTGGTTTTGCACAAAGGTACGAACGGCCGTTTTTGCCGCCTCCAACCGCGTTGGCTCCAAATCCTCGGCCAACATGCTGCTGGACACGTCAAACGCCAAAATGACTGTTCCCTCCACGCGGGGCAGCGACACCGGCATCTCTGGTCGCGCCAGCCCAAACAGCAGCGTGCCAATCCCCAGCCCAAACAGCAGCGGCGGCACATGGCGGCGACGACCCACCACCTGCCCCGTTTGGCTTTGCACCACGCCCAGCGGCCCCAGCCGCCCCACCGCCTGCGCCCGCTGCCGCCGCAACTGCCCATACCACACTGCCAGCAGCGGCAGCAGCAACAGCGACAGCAACATCCACGGCCAAATAAACGTCACGCTACCCTCGTTAATAGGACGCAGATTTTCCTGATTTTCCTGATAGAAGCATCAGGTGGATCAGGAAAGTCTGCGTCCAATTTCCACGTACATATCATCGCCTTTTCTTCCGCAGGGCGGCCATCCGCACGATGGCCCCCACCAAATCTTCTTCGGTGGACAACCCATACAAATCTACCCCGGCACGGCGGGTCATCTCTTTAAGCGAGGTTTCCCGCTGCTGCACCACTTGCTGAAAGCGGTGGCGAAATTCAGGGTTGCTGGTGTCCACCAGCAGTTGCTCGCCCGTCTCGGCATCTTCCACCACAATCAGCCCGGCATCTGGCAGCTCCATTTCGTTTGTATCCCACAGCCGCACGGCAATGAGTTCGTGACGACGGTTGAGCAGGGTTAACGGCCGTTCCCACCCCGGCTCACTCATAAAATCCGACACCACAAACACCAGCGACCGTCGTTTGAGGCCGTTTAAAGCGGCCGTTAGCAGCACACCCAAATCTGTTGCCGCACCTAACGGCCGTTCCGGCGGCTGTAGCAACTCCCGAATCAGCCGCAGCACCTGGTTTCGCCCACTGCGCGGCGGAATCGTCTGCGCCACCCGGTTGGTATACAAAATCGCCCCCACCCGGTTGCCGCTGCGCGTCAGCAGCCGCGCCATCGTCCCCACAAAATCAACCAGCACCCGCTCCTTTGGCCGCGCCTCCGCGCCAAAGCCCATCGAAAGGCTTAAATCCAGCAAAAACCACGCCGTAATATCTCGCTCCTCCACATATTGCCGCACATACGGGCTGTCCATCCGCGCCGTCACATTCCAGTCAATGTGGCGAATATCATCCTGCGCCTGGTATTCCCGCAGGTCAGCAAAATCCAGCCCCGTGCCGTAAAACAGCGTGTGGTAATCCCCTTGCAGCAGCCCATCCAGTCGCCGCACCACCCGCCAATCCAGCCGGTGCAACACCCGCTCCGGCGTTATCCGGTCAGAAAGCGGGACGACGGTTTGTCCGTTCACGTAAAGGCACCTCCGGCAGCGGAATCACTTTCAATATCTGGTTCAGCAAATCATCGCTACTCACGTTTGTCGCCAGTGCCTCATACGACAGCACCAGCCGATGGCGCATCACGTCCAGCGCCAAATCACGCACATCCTGCGGCAGCGCGTAGCTGCGGCCACGCACAAAGGCCAATGCCTTAGCCGCCAAAATCAGGTTAATCGAAGCGCGGGGGCTGGCTCCAAAGATAATGTACTGTCCCAAATCACGCAGCCCCACCGCCTGCGGCTGGCGCGTCGCTCCCACTAGCTTCACCGCATACTCAATCAGTGCCGTGTCCACATACACCTCAGATGCCGCCTGCTGCAACGTCAGCAGTTCCTCGGTGTCAATCACCTTTTGCACCGCCTGCACCAACCCCGTCATCCGCTCCACAATAACAAACTCTTCCGTAGGCGTGGGATACCCCACAAGCACCTTGAGCATAAAGCGATCTACCTGCGCCTCTGGCAGCGGGTACGTTCCCTCAGACTCAATGGGGTTTTGCGTTGCCATGACTAAAAACGGGTTCGGCACCTTGTGGGTTTCGCGGCCAATCGTCACCTGTCGTTCCTGCATCACTTCCAGCAGCGCACTTTGCACCTTGGCCGGGGCGCGGTTAATTTCGTCGGCCAACAGCAAGTTGGTAAACACCGGGCCCAAAGAAGTGTTGAACTCACCACTTTTCTGGTTGTAAATGCGTGTGCCAATCAAATCAGCCGGGACAAGATCGGGAGTAAACTGAATGCGCTGAAACTGGCCGCCAATGGCGGAGGCCAGCGTTTTGATTGCCATCGTTTTGGCAAGCCCCGGCACCCCTTCTACCAAAATATGCCCCCGCGCCAGCAACGCCACAATCAGCCGCTCCAGCAAATTGTCCTGCCCGACGATGATCTTTTTGACCTCGTACAGCACTTGCTCCATCGGTTTATCGCTATTCAATGGTGGTGAAAATTCCATACAAACTCCTGGGTACATGTAGGACAAGTTTGCAAACTTGTCCTACGGCAGTGATTAGTATTGAGGCGCACCGGCGGCGCCACCGGCGGTGGTGATGGGCACAGCAAAGCCGATGCCGGTGAAGGAACGCTCATTATTAGGGTTTGCCAGAGCGGTCACAATGCCCACCACTTGCCCGGCACGGTTGAGCAGGGGGCCACCGGAGTTGCCGGGGTTGACAGCGGCATCAAATTGGATCAACCCTTCCAGCCGGCCGCCATCTTCGTCAATGGGGATAGAACGGTCAAAGCCAGAAATGACACCCGCACTCATAGAGCCAGCCAGCCCCAGCGGGTTACCCACCGCAAAGGTCATGTCTCCCACGCGCATGGCGTTGGGGTTGCCCAGCACCGCCGGGACGATGAGGCCGGGGGTGGAGGTAGGCTGCAGCACGGCAATGTCGTTTTCTGGCTCGCTGCCGGAGATAATCGCTCCCGTGTGGGTGCCGTCGGCGTAAATTAGCTCAATTTCAACGGCATCGGCAACCACATGGTAGGCAGTGAGGATATCGCCATTGTCGTTGACGACCACACCGCTACCCACACCCACCCCTTCCTCGGCACTGTCCGCCTGTTTTGTCTGGATAAAAACGAGAGAGGGCAGGATGATTTGGTAGACCTGGGTGGAATAGGCAGGCGGCGGTGTGGCGGAGGCCATTGTGTCGTGGATTTGGGTATCAACGTCGGCTGTGGTGAGGGGAGCGGGCGGGGGATAAAGCGCAGTGTAGAGCCAAAGACCGACCAGGGTGAGGAGGGAAGTGGCGGCAAACGGCCAGCCGCGCTGGAACCAAAGCCGGCCGGTTTGCCAGCGAGCGAGCCATTTGCCGGGAGGTGGGTCTATGGGTTCTGGTTGCAAAGGAGCCATAACTTCTGGTTAAACGGCCGTTCTGCGACCGCCAGTGAATTTTGTGGGTGATGTGGGCAGGTTTGTTTGATTGTTACCAAAGAACAGTAACGTTGGGGAGAAGTTTACCAGATATTTATGACGAAAAGATGAAGAAAAACAAAGAAAATGGGGGATTAACGGCCGTTTCTCAACGCTTCTCTCCAAACAAAAAACCCCAGCGTTAAGCCGGGGTCTCTTTTTTAAAAAGGAGATTGGAGATTAAAGATTGGAGATTGGCCGTCTTCAATCTCCAATCTCCAACCGTCTCATCTACGACGAAGGCACACCCCACTCCGTAAAAATCGTCGTCGGGTCAGAGGTATGCACCCACACCCACAAATCATTGGGAGCATCAGCCGACCAGTTGTAGACCCATTCCGCGTCACGCGGGGGCATGTTGACACAGCCATGGCTGTGCTTGTAACCAAAGCGGTCGTGCCAATAGGCCCCGTGCAGGGCAATGTCATTGTTAAAAAACATCGTATGGGGAACATCTTCCACAAAGTAGTAATCTACCTTGCCCTCAGCTCCCGACATTTTAATTCGATCATGCCGATCCCACACCTGGAAAAGCCCTTCATGTGTCGGCCATCGGTTTAGCCCACTGGAAACCAGCCCCGCATACACCATGCGGTCGCCTTCATAGGCGGCAAAGCTTTGCTCATACAAATCTACTTCGACCCAATATTCATTGGAGCCAACCCCTTCAGGGCGGGTCGTGGGGTCTACCAAGGCAACATAGGTTTGGCGCATCCAACGGCCGTTTCCAATGTCATACCAAATCCAGCCATCCTCCGCCTCAACCGCCGCAAACACTTCAAAAAAGGTGTAGCGCGGCAATTTCAAATTGCCCGGTGTCGGTTCAGCCCCCGGCGCGTCACTGTACCAATAATCTACAATCATCCAGCCAAACGGCCGTTCGGGGCGGTTCTTAATCTCAAACCCCGTAAACTCCGAATCCTCCACCACACGAGCTTCCGACGCCTGCACATATTCATCAAAGTTGATCATGTACCAGGTTTGCCCCTCATTCTCCACCACCGCCTGCACCGTGGAAAACAAAAAGCCATCCCCCACATTCCGCACCAGCGGGCTACCCATACTTGGCCCCGCATACACATTGGCAAAATCCGCCAGCTTCACATACATCACACGCGGCAAAAAGCTGTTTGCCAGCGGCTCCGGTGCCACAAACGTGGGCTGCGGCAGCGAGGTGTCACACACATACACCCCTTCCTGCAAATAACAATCAGCCGCAGCAGCCTCATCCACAAACCAAATGAGACCCACACCGGCCACTATCAGGAACAAGCATAACTTTGTCAGGGCTTTCATAAATCGTCTAACCACCATCAAGAATCTAAAGGTTTGGGTATGTTACCCAACCAACCAAACCATTTCAAGTAAAAACCTTACGAAATACCGTTTTGTTTTGCACCATTCATTCAATTATAATCCAAAAAAGGAAGTGCCGGTCTATGTCCACACAATCGTTATTTGTCCAAACAATCGTCTATCTCTTCTCAGCCATCTCCGCCACCCTGCTCCACCTCTTTATCCTGCTTGGGCCTGGGCTAATCATGGCCTTTGCCATGCACCATCTCTCACGCCAAATCGCCCACCGCTTAATTGCTCTCATCGGCTATGAGCCGTACCTTTACCTGTTTAGTTATGTCGGTACTTTTTTTCACGAGCTAGGCCACGCCGTTTTCTGCCTCATTTTTGGCTATCGCATCGTTGAATTCAAATTTTATGAGCCAGACAACTATTCGCCTTATCGAGGGCATGTGCTGTATCTCTACAACCCCAAGAGTTTCTATCACCTCATTGGGCAGTTTTTTACGGGGATTGGCCCTATTTTTGTCGGAACGGCCGTTATTGCCCTCGCCAGCTATCTTCTCATTGGCCCCGTCGTCATCAACCCCATTACCCAAATGGGCATCAACCTCGACAATCTCAACAGCGGCAGCGAAATCACCGCCTTTGTCCAGCTCGCCATCAGCAACATGGGAGCCTTGTTCAAACTGCTCCTCTCGCGCCGCGCTCTCCTCAGTTGGCAGCTATACACCCTGCTTTACCTCATCATCAGCGTTGGCAGCTCCATCACCCTCAGCCTTTCCGACCTTGAAGGCGTCATCCAGGGACTCAGCATCATCATCCTGTTGTTACTCGCCTTCAACATCAGCACCCTTTGGATGGGCAACTTTGCCAACCGCTTTTTTCTGCAAATCAGCCAACTGTACCAACTGTTTTACGGCATGATGCTCTTTGTTCTCATCATCAACACGCTCGTCTTCCTGCTGCTGCTCCTCACCGTCACCATTCGTCACCGCCTGAAATAAAAAGCAAGGGAGCAGAGGAAAATCTCCCCTGCTCCCCTGCTCCTCGGCTCCCCCGCTTTCCTTCCTAATCGGCTACATCAATATCCACAAACGCCGTCATCCCCCAACGCAGCGGCAGCCCGTCACTATTATCTACATCAATGACCACATCATAGGTCACATCACCGCGTGACAGAGTGGCAACGGCCGCAATATCAGACACCGTGCCATTGAGTACCGTATTGGGCAGCGCGTCAATTTGCACTTCCACCGACTGCCCCAACCCCACCGACACCACATCCAGCTCGGTCAAATCCGTCGTTTTCACCTGCCAGCCGCTAAAATCGGCAATCGTCACCACGGGCAAACCAGGGCTAACCAATTGCCCCAATTCGGTGTTAATCTGACCAATCGTGCCATCAAACGTCGCGGTCAACACAGTCCGAGACAGCGCCGCTTCGGCCGCGTCCAGTGCCGCCTGGGCGTTAACCACCCCGGCCTCAGCCTGGGCCACGGCCGCTTCTGCCTGCACCACACCCGCCTGAGCCTGGGAAACGGCCGTTTGTGCCTGTTCCACCCCCACCTCAACCTGCTGCACCTGCTCCGCCGTCGCCCCAGCCAGCGTCAACGCCAACTGCGCCTCCGCCAACTGCTGGTTAGCCTGGGCAACAGCCACCGAACCAGAAGCCGCAGCCCGCTGCCCCGCAGTCGGCCCCGCCTGCAGCGCATCTAAAGCCGCCTGCGCCGCCTGCAATTCCAGCCGCGCCTGCTCCAGTTCCGCCCGCTTGGCTTCTTCCACCGGGCCATACTGCGGGCAAACTTCCTTCTCTTCACCCTCAGGTGTCGTCACCTTGAAACAATTATCCAGAATATCCTGATACTGGTCTTCAATTATCTTCACCCGGCTCTGCTGCGCCGCCACATTGGCCTCCGCCGCGTGTACCTGGGAATCACGAATTTGTAGCGTTGCATCCCGGCCGGCCGCCGCCTGGTACACACCAGCCTGTGCCGCCGCCACGCCATCCTGCGCCGCGTCCACTTGCTCGGCACGGGGACCAGCCTGCACCAGCGCCAACTGCGCTTCCGCTGCTCGAATGCCCACTTCGGCTGTTGTCACGCGCCCTTGCGCCGCCGTTAGCTGCGCTTGCGCTGCTGCCAAAGCTGCCTCAGCCGCCTGCACACCCGCCTGCGCCTGGTCACGCGCCAGAGCAATAGTATCGTCATCCAGCCGCACCAACGGATCCCCGGCACTAACGCGATCTCCTTCCTGCACTAAAATCTCGGCCACAGTACCGCCGATCTGGAAGGAAAGTGCCACATCACGCAGCGGCACCACCTCCCCTTCGGCCGAAACCACGCCCAAACCAGTATTCACCGGGCTAGTGTTGGCCGTAGCAATGGGATCGGACGTTTCTGCGGCCGGTTCCGGGGCAGCAAACTGCTGATAGCCAAAATAGCCACCCACCCCTAGAATTGCCAAAATTGCGATTATGATGATTATGCGTTTCATCTACTTGCTCCGCTTATTGTTCCACATCCACATCCACAAAGGCGGTCATGCCCCAGCGCAACGGCAGTGAATTGTTGTTGTCCAGTTCAACTGTCACCGTGTAGGTTACATCTCCACGCGACAGCGTAGCAACAGTGTCAATGTCACTCACGGTTCCCGGCAGCACAGCGTCAGGCAAAGCATCTACCCGCACCTCAACCGGGAAACCAACGGCAACGTTTACCACGTCCAACTCGGTCAAATCAGTGGTTTCCACCACCCATTTGCTAAAATCGGCCAGGGAGACGATGGGAACACCGGGGGAAGCAATTTCACCCACCTCGACGTTTAATGAGGCAATGGTACCAGCAAAAGGTGCCGTGAGAGTGCGTTGGGCAACGGCTTCCTGGGCAGCAGAAACGGCCGTTTCTGCCTGGACCTTCCCCGCCTCCGCCTGCGCCACAGCCGCCCGCGCCTGCTCCACGCCCAACTCAGCCTCCGCACGCGCCGCCTCAGCTTGTGCCACCCCAATTTGAGCCACATTCACTTGCTCCGCTTGCGCCCCCGCCAGCAACAAATCAAGCTGCGCCTGCGCCGCGTCACGCTGTGCCTGCGCCGCTGCCACCGCATTGCCCGCCGCCACACGCTCCGCCTGGGTTGCGCCAGCATTCGCCTCGGCCAACGCCGCCTGCGCCGCCTGCAAATTGGCGTTGGCAGCGTTCAACTGCACCGCAACATCGGCAATCGTCTCTTCATCAGCCTCAAACCGCTGCAACAAGCCATAAATATCCTGCACTGGCTTGGCCGCCGCCTGCGCCGCGATTACTTGCGCTTCCGCCGACAAAATCTGGGCATCGCTTGCCCCTTCGGCCGTCAGCGACTGGTTGCCCACGGCCGCATTAATGCTGGCCTGTGCCATCGCCACACTGGCCTCGCTCACGGCCACCTGCTCGGCTGTGGGCGGGGCTGTGGTTATAGCCAACGCCGCCTGCGCTGCCTTCACGCCCACTTCGGCCGCCTGCATTCCAGCTTCAGCCGCCTGCAAACCAGCCTGCGCCGTCTGCAAACCAGCATCAGCCTGAATAGCCCCGGCAATCGCCTGTTGGAGGGCAATGTCCTGGTCGCTGCTGTCTAACCGCAAAATGGGATCGCCAGCCTGTACGCTATCGCCCTCGGCCACTAAGATTTCAACCACAGGGCCGGCCGTCAGCACCGATAGCTGGGTGTGGCGCAGCGGCACAATTTGACCTTCAGCCGACACAGTGCCTAAACCGGTGTTGACGGCTACAGTGTTAACATCTACAGAGGTTTCTGCTTCTGGCTCAGTTGTGGTTTCCCCGCGCTGGCAGCCACCAACAAACAGGGCAATAACAGTGACCAGAATGAGTATGTTCCGTCTCATCTACAACTCCTTCAACAATTTGACACGGACAAACATGGGCAAATACGGATGAAGTCGCGCACGCAGGTACTTGCGTTCACCCCGGCTTCGATATGTATCGCCAAATCATGTGTGTGATTCGTATTCAAAAATGCTTGTGATCCAATTCACAAACCTATGGAGAATATTAGCACCAAACTGGTCTTTGCCTAGTCTCTGTTCGCTAATTTCCGGGGGTGGATGCTGTGTGCCAGCACCCTGACTGGTTAGCGGTGATGCACTTCATCAACAATACGGCCGTCGGCAATGGTAATGGTGCGGGTGACGCGGCTTGCCAGTTCGTTATCATGCGTCACCATTAAAATCGTCTTGTTACTGGCAACAAACGCTTCAAAGAGGTCAAAAACCGCATCGGCCGTTTTGGTGTCCAAATTTCCCGTTGGTTCATCGGCGGCCAAAATCGGGGGGTCGTTTGCCAGGGCGCGGGCAATTGCCACGCGCTGCTGCTGCCCACCCGACACTTCAGACGGGAGTTTGTAGGCCTGGTCAGCCATGTCTACCTGCTCTAGCAGGAAAAGGGCACGATCCTTGCGCTCGTTTTGCTTGTACATATTGCAAAAATCCATGGGCAACATGACGTTTTCCAGGCAGGAAAGCATGGGTAGTAGTTGGAAAAACTGAAAAATAACGCCCACGGTGCGACCGCGCCATTCAGCCATGGGGCCTTCTTTGAGGTTATGAACGGCCGTTCCATCCACCACCACACTGCCCGACGATGGCTTGTCAATCCCGGTAATCATGTTGATCAGTGTAGATTTACCGCTGCCGGATTTGCCCACCACGGCCACAAACTCGCCCTTGTCAATCGTCAGGTCAACGCCGTCCAGGGCAATAAAATCACCCACGGGGGTAGTGTAGGCTTTAACCACGTCCTGAATATCAATCAGATGCGGCGTCTCTATGTGTTGGGGTAAACGGCCGTTTCTGTTTACCTTTGTTTGACCACGTTGAAAAATTTGCTTAAACATTCACAGACCTCAACACAGACATACCTGCCTGCTTTACCGCGAATTTTAAGATTCGCACAAATCTTATACGTAAAACGCCACCCAGCGTTGCATGGGCTGGCGCATGATTTCCTTGGTAGAGAGATGGGAAAGAAAAAACGGCCGTTGTGTTCCAGCAACCAGCCCCCAACCCACAAACAATACCTGATAAAGTCACCGTTTTTAACCAGCAATCACCCGAAAAAGACTCCAAGCATTACCTAACACGGTCAATCGTGACAAATATCACAAGAAAATCTCTGCATTATGACACCATTCCCAGAAATTGACAAAGCACAGTTAGAAGGCTATAATTTTTTATGCTGAGTGAGTCTGGGTCGAGTGATTGATTAGGATCTGCTTTACATGATTACGATGGACAAATTAGTTCGGAGGACATCTCTTTTGTTACCTTGTCTACCAATTCTTACGTAAAGCAACATTACTCCATAATAATTATTCTGCGAATTATCGAACTCGGCCATCTGCTGTCACCAAATATTCAGCATATGTGCCGAGTTTTTTATTAGGCCCACTGAGCAAAAAACCTATAGGGAAAGAGACCGTATCAATATGCCCGACGAAGAAATGACCTCCTTCGAAGAACTCGAAGCCTTGCTCAATCAGCACGACTATGACATGCCGGAAGTAGGCGATATCCGCAAAGGCCTTATCGTCTCCGTCAGCAACCAAGGGATCATCGTTGACCTTGGGCTTAAACGTGATGGCTTGGTGCCAACCTCTGATCTGAACAAGTTGGAACCCGAAGAACGTGAAGAGCTGAAAGTAGACGAAGACGTTTTTGTATACGTCCAGCAAACAGACCAGCCTGATAGCCTTATCGTATCTGTCTTTCTGGCAAAGCTCAATCAGGATTGGATTGACGCCGAAAACCTTTTGGAAAGCGGTGATGTCATTGAAGGTGAGATTGCCGGCTATAACAAAGGCGGTGCTATTGTTGAATTTGGTCGCATTCGCGGCTTTATTCCTCTCTCTCACCTTGTAGATTTCAATCCTGGCATGAGCGACCGCAAACGCCAGCAAAAACTTGCCAAACTGCGCGGAATGCAACTGCCATTGAAAGTTATTGAAGTGGATCGTAAGCGCAAGCGGCTTGTTTTGTCCCAGCGTGAAGCGCAACGCGAGTGGGAAGATGCCAAACGTGTTGAACTGCTACAGGAACTCAAAGAAGGTGACGTTCGGACTGGGCGTGTTAGTGGTCTGCGTGATTTTGGCGTCTTTGTTGACCTTGGCGGAGCCGATGGCCTGGTTCATATTTCAGAACTGGCCTGGCACCGGGTTGACCATCCGCGTGAGATTCTGAAAGTAGGTGATGAGATCGAGGTGTATGTGATGCGCATTGACAAAGAACACGAGCGCATCAGCCTCAGTCGCAAAAAGCTGTTGGGCAATCCCTGGGATACGGTTGAGGAACGGTATCACGTTAATCAGTTGGTGGAAGGCAAGATTACCCGCTTGGTTGATTATGGTGCCTTTGCTGAAATTGAGCCAGGGGTTGAAGGGCTATTGCACGTTTCGCAATTGTCTCGCTCTTCTGTCGAATCGCCGGGTGAAGTGGTGCAAGTTGACGAAACCCACCTGCTGCGTATTGTAAGCATTGACCCACGGCGGCAGCGTATTGGTCTTAGCCTGAAAGCAGTGACTGCAACCGAACAGATTGAATGGATGGCTCACCGTGATTTAGGTGATAGTCCGGAAGCACAAGACAAAGATTGGTCGAGCGACGATGATGAAGAAACGGCCGATTTTGATATCGATGATTTTGAGGATGAAGAAGTAGAAGATGCGGCTGATGAATAAGCCGTATCTTTCTGCTCATACTGGTATTAAATAAACAAGGAGTATATGGGTACTAAACAAGACGATAAACTTGAAGTTGAAGGCACAATTGTACAATTGTTACCAAACACGCAGTTCACGGTGGAGCTGGATAACGGCCACCAGGTTCTGGCATATCTTTCCGGCCGTATGCGCCGTTACTACATCCGCATCTTGTTAGGCGATCGGGTTCGCGTGGAGATGACTCCTTATGATTTGAGTCGTGGGCGTATTACCTATCGGTACCGCAAACAGCCTACGCAGCAGCGCGATTAATGAAGGGTGGCAGTGCGATGTCCGTTGCGGGAATGGGCATCGCCTATAACTTTACCGGTGGCTTGATGACATAGCTTACCCAATCCCGCATAACCAGCTTGTCAACGACGGATCCTCCTGCACCGGCAACGGCCGTTTCCACATCTTCCATCTGCTGATCAATAATGCCGCTCAGGATTAAACGGCCGTTTTCCCCCACATACCCCATCAAATCCCCTTCATTCAGCAGTGCCACAATGACCGGGGCCAGGATATTGACCACGACAACATCCCAATTGCGTTCGCTAACGCTGTCTAAAGCTCCCTGCCACACTTCAAATTGACCGGCAACGTTGTTTTGGGTGGCGTTATTAACGGCCGTTTCCACCGCAATCTTGTCTGTATCCACCCCCACCACACGGCCGGCACCCAGCTTCAACGCCGCAATCGCCAAAATCCCTGACCCTGTTCCCACATCCAGCACCTTGCCCCCCGGCCGCACCACCAGTTCCAACGCCCTCAAACATTTTTGTGTCGTCGGGTGCAACCCCGTGCCAAACGCCATCCCAGGATCCAGCACCAACACTACATCATCTGGCTGCAGCATATCCCCGTCAGGCGCAGCCCCGCCCAGTTCCACCCAGCTTGGCTGAATCCAAATCCGGTCGCCTACACGAAACGGGTGATAATAAGCCTTCCACGCATTCGCCCAATCCGTCTCTGCCAACAGTCGAAACATTGGCGGCGGCAGGGGATAAAGCCGCGACATGTGGTACAAAATCTCTTCAATCCGACGACGTAGTTCCGGGGTATCCTCATCTTCCGGCAGATAAATCTTGACCGTGACGGCCGGCTCCAACGCCTCCGGGTTCAGATCAGCCATATCGCCAAGCTGCTCCAGCACCACCCCATCCTGATAAGCAAACGGCCGTAAAACCTCCGCCACCGCCTCAGCCCCCTCCCCATCTGTCACCACGCTTACTTCTAAAAACCGCGTCATAGACCAAACACGTCTCCCAGCGCGTCTTTCAACTGATTCAAAATACCCTTTTCTTTATGCGGAACCACTTCCTTGCCCAATGTGCGCGAAAGCTCCTGGAAAAGTTCTTGCTGCCTATCCGTCAAATTCTTGGGAATTGCCACCTGAATAATCACATGCTGGTCACCACGCCCAATATGCCCCCGGCCTGTACGATCCAATCGTGGCACCCCTTTACCGCGCAGCCGATGCACCGCCCCTGATTGCGTTCCGGCGGCCACGCTAATCCGCTCCTCGCCATCAATTGTTGGCACCACCACATCGTCACCCAAGGCCGCCTGCGCCACATTAATCTGCAAATCCAGATAGATGTCATTGCCGCGCCGCTGAAAAAACTCATGCGGCTGCACATGCAACACCACATACAAATTTCCCGGTGGGCCACCATTCGCACCTGGCGCCCCCTCTCCGCTCATCCGAATTTGCGTATCGTTGTCCACCCCAGCCGGAATCCGCACCTTCTTGGTGAATGTCTTCTGCACCTGCTTGCGACCATCACATGTCTTGCACAAATTAGGGATCAGCTCACCCGTGCCATTGCACGTCCGGCAAGTTGTGACATTCACAAACGACCCCAGAATAGATTGCTGTACCCGACGCTCTTCGCCGGTGCCGTTACACGTAGTACAAGTAATTGGCTTGGTGCCTGGTTCAGCCCCGCTGCCATTACAGGCTGTACAGGTCGCCGGCCGTCGGATTTCAATCTCCCTCTCAACGCCAAAAACCGCTTCTTCAAAGGTAATATCTAAATCGTAGCGTAAATCAGCACCCTGACGCGGCCCCTGCCGCCGCCGCCGCGAGCTACCAAAGCCGCCACCGCCAAAGAATTCTTCAAAAATATCGGCAACGCTGCCAAAACCGCCCTCAAAACCACCAAAGCCACCGTCGTTTTGTACGCCAGCGTGTCCAAAACGATCATACCGCGCCCGCTTGTCATCATCCGACAACACTTCATACGCCTCATTAATCTCCTTGAAGCGCTCGGCGGCATCGGTCTCGCTATTCACATCGGGATGGTATTGTCGTGCCATGCCACGATAGGCTTTCTTGATCTGGTTTTTGTCGGCGTCGCGGCCAACGCCCAGAACTTCATAGTAATCTCGTTTGTTTGCCATAAAGCATAAAGCTGCAAGCATGGGGTTGACACCCCATGCTCGCAGCCCAATGGTCATCTTTTACAATTAAGCGTCGCTAAACTCGCCTTCAATAAAATCCTCGTCCTGCCCAGCACCAGCCCCACCAGGGTTTGCCCCCTCAGTTGGCCCCTGCTGCTGGTACATGGCCGAGCCTGCTTCCTGCATCACAGCCTGGAGTTGCGAAACGGCCGTTTTCATCCCCTCCGCATCTCCATTCTCCAACGCCTTCTTCGTCGCCTCAATCTGCGCCCGAATCCCACTCTTGCTCGCCTCAGGAATCTTATCCCCATTCTCGCTCAAGAACTTCTCCGCGCTATACACCGCCGAATCCGCCATATTATGCGCCTCAACCGCATCTTTCCGCTGCGAATCCTCCGAAGCATGTTGCTCCGCCTCATGCACCATCCGCTCAATCTCACTCTCATGCAAGCCACTCGACGGGATAATCTGCATCGCTTGCTCCCGGCTCGTCGCCTTATCCTTCGCACTCACATTCAAGATACCATCAGCGTTAATGTCAAACGTCACTTCAATCTGCGGTACACCACGCGGTGCCGGTGGAATCCCGTCCAGAATAAACTTGCCCAGGCTTTTGTTATCCCCAGCCATCGGCCGTTCACCCTGCACCACATGAATCTCCACCTGCGTCTGACTGTCAGCCGCCGTCGAGAACACCTGGCTCTTCTTCGTCGGGATCGTCGTATTCCGCTCAATCAGCGGTGTCGCCACCCCACCCAACGTCTCAATCCCCAGCGTCAATGGCGTCACATCCAGCAGCAACACATCCTTCACATCACCGCCCAAAACACCCGCCTGAATCGCCGCACCCAGGCCAACCACCTCATCCGGGTTCACCCCCTTGTGCGGTTCACGCCCAAAGAACTGCTTCACCGCCTCCTGAATCGCTGGCATCCGGGTCATACCACCCACCAAAACCACCTGCGTAATCTCAGAAGTACCCAGCCCGGCATCCTTTAACGCCTTCCGGCACGGCTCAATCGAACGGCGCACTAAATCTTCCGTCAACTGTTCCAGCTTTGCCCGCGACAGCGTTAAATTTAAATGCTTCGGCCCCGTCGCATCGGCCGTAATGTAGGGTAAATTCAGCTCTGTCTGCATCGTCGTCGAAAGCTCAATCTTTGCCTTTTCCGACGCCTCACGCAGCCGCTGCAACGCCTGGCGATCATTGCGCAGGTCAATCCCTTCCGCCATCTTGAACTGGTCAGCCGCCCAATCAATAATCTTCAGATCAAAGTCATCCCCACCCAGAAAGGTGTCGCCGTTCGTAGATTTCACCTCAAAAACGCCATCACCTACCTCCAGAATAGAAATGTCAAAGGTACCGCCACCCAGGTCATAAACAGCAATCATCTCATCTTTGGTGCTGCCCAGCCCATATGCCAATGAAGAAGCCGTCGGTTCATTGACAATCCGCATCACTTCCAAACCGGCAATCTTGCCCGCATCCTTGGTCGCCTGCCGCTGGCTGTCGTTAAAATAAGCGGGGACGGTAATAACCGCCTGTGTAACGGTATCGCCCAAATACGCCTCGGCATCCGTCTTGATCTTTTGCAGCACCATAGCCGAAATCTCCGGCGGCGAATATTCACGCTCATTCATCACCACACGAATATCCCCATTCGGTGCTTTCTTGACATCGTAAGAAACATACTTACGCGCCCGTTCCACTTCCGGGTCATCGTATTTACGCCCCATAAACCGCTTTACCGACGCCACCGTGTTATGCGGGTTAATAACCGCTTGCCGCTTGGCAACCTGCCCCACCAGCCGTTCACCCGTCTTCGGATTTACCGCCACAACAGATGGAAACAGCCGACTCCCCTCTGCGCTAGGAATAACAACTGGCTCGCCACCTTCCATTACGGCCGCCACCGAATTTGTTGTTCCCAGATCAATGCCTATGATTTTTGCCATTTTTCTATCCTCACCTATGATTGCTTGTGATTAATGTTTTAATTATTCTGCCACATAGACCAACGCCGGCCGAATAATCCGGTCGCCAATCTGATACCCTTTCAACAGTTCGCGTGTCACCACGCCGCTTTCGTACTCATCCGACGGCTCCTGCGAAATCGCCTCGTGGAAATTCGGGTCAAACATCTGCCCCACCGCTTCAATCGGCTTCACATTGAAATTATCCAAAATGCCGTTGAGCTTACGGTGTACCAGCTCAATCCCGGAATACCAGCCATCCGCCGCAACAGCTTCCGGCACATTGTCCACAGCTCGGCCAAAATCATCCAGAACAGGCAGCAGCTTTGCCACCACATCCGCCATCGCATTTGTCCGCGCCAACGCCTGCTGCTTCTCAAACCGCTTCCGCGCATTTGCTACTTCAGCTTGCGCCCGTAAATAACCATCCAAATGCTTGGACGCCTCAGCCCGCGCCGCTTCTAGCTGCTCTTCAAGCGTCAACTCGGTGGCTTGTGCCTCAGCGACCGCCTCGGCCGCACTTTCGGCGCCATCCAATTGCTCCTGATCTTTCAATTCTTCGTTACTCACCTGAGATCACCTCGTTTTCATTTTTGGTTTGCAAGGGGCGTGGAGCCTCCAGGTAATAGTTATAGACAAACCCGGTCATCAAATCAGAAATATACCGCACAACCGCCACATTACGACCATAGGGCATTCGGGTGGGACCAATGACGGCCAGAGTACCGCTAATGTCCTCAACCATTCCATAACGAGCCAGGATGATGGTACAATCTTTGAGAGCTTCCCAACGGCCGTCTCCCCCAATAACCACCTGTACCCCCGACGACCCTTCTGGCTGCGCCTCGGAAATAACATCAGCCAGCAGCGTACGCTCTTCCAGCACCCGCACCGCCTGTCGCGTCCCGGCGTCATCCAAAATATTCACCAGCCCATCACGATAAATATCGCTAATGGTGGTTGAATCAGCACGGTTTAAAATATCCAAAATAAGCAGCGACACCTCTTGCTCCAGCGTATCCAACTGGCTCATCCGCTGCCGAATGTCATCAAAATGGGCATTGGCGTACAGCATATTCAGCCTTTCCGCCGCCACGCTTAACCGCTGCTGCGACAATGGCTCGGCTAGGGTCAGCATCTGCTGTTTCACCTCACCTCCATATAGCACCAGCACCATCAGCACCAGCCGCCCCTGCGTAGCAATTAGCTGCACATGCTTGAAGCGATTGGCGCGTAAAGGTTGGGGCATTGTGACAAAGCTGGCACCTTGCGACGTGCGTGCCAGGATAGCCGCCGCCAAACGCATCCACTGGTTCAAATCCAGCCGCGCCTGGTGAAATTGGTGGCTGATCATTTGCTGGTCACGCAACGGCAAATGGAACTCGCCCAGCAGCCGTTGCACAAAATAACGATAGCCGCTTTCCGTGGGAATACGGCCGGCCGACGTATGCAGTTGCACCAAATAGCCCAAATCACCCAACATTGCCATCTCATTACGAACGGTTGCCGGGCTAATATCCAAACGATATTGTTTTACAAGCGTGCGCGAACCCACCGGGATACCGGTTTCAATATAATTCCGAACAATCAGCTTTAAGATACGTTCTTGACGCTCTGATAACGGCAAAACCATCTACGAATAGACCTCTATCTGAAATCTGTGGGCAACAGTTGTTGAAGCTGCTTGTTTTAGCACTCTCGCTTGCTGAGTGCTAACATACGCTTTGAATATCATAACATGCCCAAAAATGAGCGTCAAATAAAATATATGTTAGATTTTTTCGCTTGAATTTGAGGACGAGTCTGATGAAGTTTGCGGAACATCAGGCGGGGGAGAAAAACGGGGACCACGTGTTGGCTCAATGATCTTCCACAGCGTGCGAACAATGATTTTTATGTCAAGCCAAACCGACCAGTTTTCGGAATACCACAGGTCATATTTTGTGCGCTCGGCAATGGAAGTATCACCTTGCAGACCATGTAGCTGCGCCCAGCCCGTCATGCCCCCTTTTTCACGGTGACGCTCCATGTAGCGGGGAACACTTTCCCGAAACTGGTTAACATAATACGCTTGTTCCGGGCGCGGCCCCACCAGGCTCATTTCACCCAAGAGAACGTTGATGAGCTGCGGCAGCTCATCTACCTTTATATAGCGCATAAAGCTGCCAAGCCGCGTCTGACGCGGATCGCTGTCCACCGTCCAGCCGGGGCCGTGCTTTTCGGCATCGCTGCGCATGGAGCGGAATTTGAGCATGAGAAAGGGCTTGGCATCCAGCCCCATACGTTCTTGAACAAAAAAGACCGGGCCGGGCGATTCCAGCTTGATGGCAACAGCCACGAGCAGCATGAGGGGAGAGAGCAAGATAATGCCAACGGCCGCGCCAAGAAAATCAATAAGGCGTTTAAAAATGAGCAGATAGCCGCGCATGGCGTAATCGCGCACGGCCAAAAGAGGCAAGCCACCGAGATCATCAATGCCTTCCTGGGAGGTGATAAACTGAAAAATATCGGGAAAAACCTTGATGGAAACACGGCCGCGTTCGCAGTAGGAGATGATGCGGACAATTTCGCGGTGGCCTTTTTCGGGAGCGGCTATGATTATTTCGTCAATGTTGTAGCGGTCAATGAGGGCGGGAAGCTGCTGCGGCCGGCCGAGAACGGGAATCCCCTGTATTTTACGAAAACCCCGGTCGTCGGTGGCAATGCCGACCAATTCGTACCCTAGCTGGGGCGACCATTGAATACGCTGAATGATCATCCGCGCCGTTTCACCAGAGCCAATCATGAGTACGCGGTCTTTGCCGATGCCGCGCCGTTGCAAAGAGACGCGCACCTGCTGGTGCAAGGCACGCATCAGCGTCATGAGGATTATTGCAAACAGCCAGGCGTAAACCGTCATGGCGCGGGGATAATCCTGAATGACATCACTATCTTTAAACAAAAAAATGGCTGTAGAAACAGAAAGTAAGTGGCCGATGGTAACGCTGGCAACGGAATAATAGAATTGGTCTACGCGGGAAAGGGCGCGAGGGATGTAATATTGGCGGTTAAAGAATTGGGCGGCAATGATGAAAACAACCTGCACGCCTAATAACCCCAGATAGCGTGTTAGGGGAACGAGGTTGGTGAGTTCATCGGGATAGGGGATGCTGCGGCGCAGGTAGTAGGCGGCAACAAAGGCCAGAATGATGGCAACAACATCGAGACTGACGAGGGAAAAGGTATAGATGGTGCGTACCTGCTGCGTTTTCACGAGGCAATTGTAGCAAAGGCGTGGGGGGTGTCCAATGGTGGGGTGGGCAACAAACCAACGGCCGTTTTTCCCTCACCCTCCTCTTACCCTACGACAATGCTTTTTTTACAAACGGCCGTTATCATATCCATTCAACTTCACACTTGGAGAATGACATGCGAACATCTTACACCATCCCCCTGATGATTTTTTTTGCCATTGCCAGCTTTAGCGGCGGCTACGTGCTGGGGCAATCACCCGCTGCCCCTTTGCCCCTCTTTGGTGCTTCCACGGCTACGCCCGAAGCAGCGCAAGAAACCTTTGCCCCGTTTTGGGAAACGTGGGACGTGGTGCATCGTCGGTTTTTTGACCAAACGGCCGTTAATGACGAAGCCCTCATGCAAGGCGCCCTGGAAGGCATGTTAGCCGTTCTGGATGACCCCAACACCCGCTATCTGCCCCCCGAAGACGAAACAGCAGCGCGAGAAAGTATGTCGGGCGAGTTTCAGGGCATTGGTGCCGAAATTGAAGTCAATGAAACCGGTGCAATTGTGATCGTTTCTCCCATCGAAAGTTCACCAGCCGAAGCAGCCGGGCTACAGCCGGGCGATATTTTACGCAAGGCCGACGGGGTTGACCTAACCGGCATGGATGCGTCGGAGGCGGCGCGGCTGGTGCGTGGGCCGGCCGGAACGGCCGTTTTGCTCACCATTGAGCGCGGCGAGGAGACCTTTGATGTCGAAATCATCCGCGACGTGATCAAGCTGGCAAGCGTGCGCGGCGACATGCTGGCCGACAACATCGCCTACGTGCGCGTCAACCGCTTTGCCGAAACAACGGCCGCTGAACTGGAAAAATCATTAGCGGAGCTAACGGCACAAAATCCCACGGGCATCATTGTGGATTTGCGCCGTAATCCAGGGGGGCTGCTACAAACGGCCGTTGATATCGCCGACCAGTTCCTGCCCGAAGGCACCGTTGTGGTGGAACGGTTTGGCGACGGACGCGAAACCGTGTTTAAAGCCACCGACAAGGGGCTGGCCGAAGATTTACCCCTCGTCGTCCTGATTGACGAAGGCAGTGCCAGTGCCTCGGAAGTATTGGCCGGAGCCATTCAGGAGCGAAAGCGGGGTGTTCTCATCGGCCAAACCTCTTTTGGCAAAGGCACGGCGCAAACGTGGCAGCCCCTCAGCAACGGCGGCGGCGTGCGTATCACCATTGCCCGCTGGCTGACACCCGATGAAAACTGGGTACACGGGACGGGTCTAACCCCCGACTACTTTATCCCCCTGCCCGAATTCAAGGCCGACACACCCTTTGAAGACACGCAGCTTGATGCAGCCGTGGATTTTCTCAACGGCAAGACCGTCATCAGCATTCCCCCCAGCGAAGGATAGAGCCGGGCGTAGGCAAACCGTGCTGCTGGCGTATGCGCCATAATCTGGCACATGGCCTACGCCCCCACTATAATTGCGCCACCTCAACAGAAGCATATTGCATGAGCGGTAATAATAAGAATAAGGGAGAAGGCATGAGGATTTTTATTACGGGTGGCAAAGGGCAGCTTGGCACGGCACTGGCGGCGGCATTAACCGACCATGGCGTGACGCTGACCGATTTGCCAGAAGTGGACATTGCCGACAAGGGAGCCATTTTTGCCGCCATCGGCACGGCGCAGCCCGATGTGGTCATTCACTGCGCCGCCTATACCAATGTGGACGGCTGCGCCAAGGATCCGCAGTTGGCCTACCGGGTGAACGGGCTGGGAACGCAAAATGTGGCTTTGGCCTGCCTTGAACACGGGGCGGAAATGGTCCACATCAGCACCAATGAGGTGTTTGCGGGCGACAACCCGGCCGGTTATGCGGAGTGGATGGCATTGAACCCGCGCAATGAATACGGCCGTTCCAAAGCCGCCGCCGAACACCACGTCCGCCACATTTTGCAACGCGCCTACATTGTCCGCACGGCGTGGCTCTATGCCCACGGTGGCCGTAACTTTATTCACGCCATCCTCAACCGCGCCCACAGCAACGGCCGTTTGCGCGTTGTCACCGACGAAGTGGGCAACCCCACCTACGCCAAAGACGTGGCCGAGGCCATCGCCCAGCTCATCCAAACCCACCAGTACGGCACCTATCACTTTGTCAACAGCGGAAGCTGCTCCCGCTGGGAATTCGCCAACGAAATTTTGCGCCAGGCGGGGCTGCCCAACGTTGTCAACACCCCCATCCTCGGCAGCGAATTCAAACGCGCCTCCACCCCACCGCCCTATGCTGTCCTGCACAACACGGCTGCTGCCGCTTTTGGCATCAGATTGCGGCCGTGGCAGGAGGCATTGGCGGATTATTTGCAATCAGTAATCGGTAATCAGTAATCAGTAACCAGTAATCAGTGAGCTACTGATTACTGATTACTGGTTACTACGCAAAAAATGACCCCACCTATTGCACAGAAAAAACCACACCTGCTCACGCTGCATGGCGACACGCGGCTGGACAATTATTTTTGGCTGCGTGAACGCACCAGCCCCGAAGTTTTGGCCTATATCAAGGCAGAAAATGAGTATACCGAGGCGGTGATGGCGCACGCCAAGCCGCTGCAAGAGACGCTTTACCGGGAAATGGTGGGGCGGATTCAGGAGACGGACAGCACGGCTCCCTATCGCCAGGGCGATTATTTCTATTACAGTCGCACCGAGGCGGGGAAGGAGTACCCGATTTATTGCCGCAAGCTGGGCAGTCTGGAGGCGGGTGAGGAGGTGCTGCTGGATTTGAATGCCCTGGCGGAGGGGCAGGATTATTTAGTGCTGGGGGTGTTCAAAGTTAGCCCTAACCAGCGGCTGCTGGCGTATTCGCTGGATACGGCGGGGAATGAGAAGTATACGCTGTTTGTGAAGCATTTGGGGATTGGTGATTTGCTGCCAGACCGGATTGAGAACGTGGGTTATAGCGTGGAGTGGACGGATAATGAGACGTTGTTTTACAACACGTATGACGCGGCGTGGCGCAGTGATAAGGTGTGGCGGCATCGGTTGGGAACGGCCGTTTCCGACGACACCCTCATGTTCCACGAACCCGACGAACTGTTTGACGCGGATTTCGAGAAAACCCGCGACGGCGCGTATCTGGTGATGAACGTGGGCGGCATGGAGACACGAGAAGCGTATGTGCTGGATGTGAAGGGGGGAGAAACGGCCGTTTTTCACCCCATCCTCCCCCGGCAGCGCGGCATCCGCTACTCCGTAGACCACCACAACGGCACCTTCTACATCATCACCAACGAAAACGCCCTCAACAACCAAATCATGGCCGTTGCCGCCGACGACCCCGCCCGCGCCAACTGGCAGCCGTTCATACCCCACCGCCCCAGCGTCAAAATTGACGGCATTGACCTTTTTGCCAACCATCTGGTCATTTACGAACGGGAAAACGGCCTCAAAACCATCCAAATCATGGAGCTGGGCAGCGGCGACAGCCATTATGTGGCCTTTCCCGAAGCCGTCTATAGCTATGAAGAAGGGGACAACCACGTTTTTGCCAGCGACACCGTGCGCTTTGTCTACCAGTCGCTGACCACCGCCAAAACCACCATGGACTACAACATGGTGACGCGGGCGCAAACCAACGTCAAGCAAACCCCCGTGCTAGGCGGCTACGACCCCGCCAACTACCAAACCGAGCGCATTTGGGCCACCGCCGATGATGGCACCCAGGTTCCCATTTCCCTGGTTTACCGCCGAGGCACCGAGCGCAGCGGCGACAACCCCATGCTGCTCTACGGCTATGGTTCCTACGGAGCCAGCATTGACCCGCTGTTTGATGCCAACCGGCTCAGCCTGATTGATCGCGGCTTTGTCTTTGGCATTGCCCACATTCGCGGCGGCGGCGAAATGGGGCGGCAATGGTATGAAAACGGCAAATTTTTGCACAAAAAGAATACCTTTACCGACTTTGTGGCCTGCGCCCGCCACCTCATCGCCAGCGGCTACACCAACCCCAGCCAGCTCACCATCTCCGGCGGCAGCGCCGGGGGGCTGCTGATGGGTGCCGTCCTCAACCTGGCCCCCGACCTGTTCCACGCCGCCATCGCCAGAGTCGCCTTTGTGGATGTGGTCAGCACCATGCTCGACACCTCCATCCCGTTGACGGCAGGGGAATTTGAGGAGTGGGGCAATCCGCAAGACAAAGCGTACTATGACTACATGCTCTCCTACTCCCCCTATGACCAGGTTGAGGCGAAGGCGTACCCCCATATTTTGGCAACGGCCGGTTTGAATGACCCCCGCGTGCAATATTGGGAGCCGACCAAGTGGGTGGCAAAATTGCGAACGCTCAAAACCGACAACAACCGGCTGCTGCTCAAAACCAACATGGGCGCCGGCCACTTCAGCGCCTCCGGCCGCTACGCCTATCTGGAAGATTTGGCCTTCCAGTATGCGTTTTTGCTGGACACGCTGGGTATAACGGGTAACTGATTTGGCTTTTTCACCGCAAAGGACGCGAAGAGCGCAAAGATTTTCGCCTTCTTTACTCTGCGCCCTTTGCGCCCTCTGCGGTTCAATCTGATGCCTACTGTCTCCATCATCATTCCGCACTGGAACGGCCGTTTCCACCTCGACGACTGCCTAACCGCCCTGCGCCAGCAGACGTTTAGCGATTTCGAGGTCATTTTGGCCGACAACGGCTCCAGCGACGGCTCCCAGGAGTACGTGCGGCAGCAGTTCCCTGAGGTGCGGCTGCTGGAACTGGGGCAAAATCGCGGCTTCACCGGGGCGTGCAACGCTGGCTACGCCGCCAGCCGGGGGGAGTTTGTCATTTTGCTCAACAACGATACGGCCGTTGACCCCCACTGGCTATCCGAAATTGTGCGCGTCTTCGGCCAGCAGCCCGACGTAGGCGCCATTGCCAGCAAAATGCTGCTATTTGACCAGCGCGACCATTTCCACACCGCTGGCGACACCTACCGGCTGGACGGCATCCCCGGCAACCGGGGGGTGTGGCAGCAGGACGTGGGGCAATATGACCGCGAAGAAGATGTGTTTGGTGCCTGCGGCGGCTCGTCGGCCTATCGCCGCGCCATGCTGGAGGAGATCGGCTTTCTCGACGACGATTTTTTCTTTTCCTGTGAAGATGTGGATCTGGCCTGGCGGGCGCAGTTGGCAGGGTGGCGGGTGCGCTATGTGCCAACGGCCGTTGTTTACCACAAGCTCAAGGCATCGGGCGGCAGCGGCGTGGTCGGCAGCTACCACGACGGCCGTAATTTCCTCTACCTCATTTGGAAAAATTACCCCAGCAGCCTGCTGCGCCGCTACTGGTTTGCCATCCTTCGCGCCCAGCTAAAAATTAGCGGTGAGGCGCTGCGCCACTGGCGCGGGGCGGCGGCGCGGGCGCGGCTGCGCGGCCAACTGGCAGGGCTGTGGGGCATTGGCAAGATGTGGCGCAAGCGGCGGCAGGTGCAGGCGTTGCGGCGGGTGGATGATGGGCGATTAACGGCCGTTCTCTCCCCCCTCGAACCCGATGAATAAAGCATGAACCGCAGAGAGCGCAGAGGGCGCAAAGGAAAAATCTCTGCGCTCTTTGCGTCCTCTGCGGTTAATTCTTCTCCCGGTTGACGACAACCCCCAGCACAGGTAACATTCCCCCATGACGACACCGTATTTATCTGTCATCATCCCCGCCTATAACGAGGAGCGGCGCATTGGCAAAACGCTCAACGCCGTTCACCATTACCTCAGCCAGCAGCCCTACGACTGGGAAATGCTGATTGTTCTCGACGGCCCCCGCGACGACACGATTGGCAAGGTGGTGGCTTTTGCCGAGAGCAAGCAGGGGGGAAAAAACGGCCGTATTCGCTGGATCAACCGCACCATCAACAAAGGCAAAGGCTACACTATCCGCGAAGGGATGCTGGCCGCCAAAGGCAAAATCCGCCTCTTCACCGACGCCGACAACTCCACCGACATGTGCCACTTCGACCAGATGAAACCCCTGTTTGACCAGGGCGCAGGCGTAGTCATCGGCTCCCGCGACCGCAAGGACGCGGCCGGCGCCCACCAGGCCATCCCCCAGCCCGCCCTCAAGCGGCTGCTGGGCAACCTCGGCAACCTCATCATCCAGGCACTCGTCATCCCCGGCATCTGGGACACCCGCTGCGGCTTCAAGGCATTCACCAGCGAAGCCGCCAGCCGCGTCTTTGCCGTCGCCCGCATGGACGGCTTCAGCATAGACGACGAATCCCTCGCCCTCGCCCGCCGTTTCGGCTACCCCATCAAAGTCATCCCCGCCGACTGGATAGATGCGGCCGGCACCCACGTCAGCAAGCTCGACTACCTCAAAAACATCCTCGAAGCGTTCCAAATCCGCTGGAACCTCATACGCGGCATCTACCGCCAGCCCACCCCCCTCAGCGACGACCACCCATCGTCCCGTCATTGAAGAACTGTAAGCAACCACAAACTTTTGGCTTCCTGATTCTTGCGATTATGACCCTTCCCCTGCTACAATAGGACAATTCGTTGGTTCTGGTGGGTTCCGCCTCTCAGTTTTTCACACATTATTTTCTCTATAACCCACCACACAACCGCTTCGTTCAAAAGCGATAGGCAACGGCTCCGCAGATGTCGCACTGCATTAATCCTTTTTCGTTAGCATGGACACATTCAACTATCATAATAAATGACAAGGAACAAGGAGGCCAATATTGACAAGAAAAGAGATTCCAGATAACGCAATTGAAGTTGTAGCAAGGCATATCAATAGTCGCAATAATAAGAATTTCTCTATCCCTGTAGTTGGTTCCCAAGACAATATCGAAACGCCTCAGATATTTGAAATTCTCCCGTTTGAGGAGATTGATGACTCTAATCGAAGGTTTTACGCAGTTGACGGCAGTTACAACTCTGAACAGTTCTACAACGGACTGTCGGTAGGAATTTACACTGCAGGTTACGTTTGCTACCAACATGGCAAACCCTTACGAGTGAACGAAATTGACGATCCGGTAATTTTGGGGAAAGCCTATTATCCAGATAATGTCCTCGTAACCAATGAAGACCATCATTTTGCAATTTATGACGAATTGCTATCTCTTGCTCCCGTGCATTCGCTCCTCGCATTCTTTCAAGAGGATTCTTCGGAATCCGTGTTTGCATACAACCGCGACATAATTTGCAACAACCTCTCGACCCTTTTGGCTTTCTGTCAGGAGGTTTTAGAGTGGGCAATGGTGTTTGAAATCGCACAACTTCCAAGTACAAAACGCGGTGACTTCATATTGCGTGATGGAACACTGAGATCTCTTCAAATCAAACAAGCACATCTGGTCAAATTAGGGAAATATCTTCACGATCAAGGGCTTATCATTGTAGGTATCACCAAGCAATCCCCAATAAAGATGGAATTGGCTTACACGTTTAAGCAAATTGATAACTATCTTCAAGATCACCTGAAATATGAATACCCTTTCAAAGCTACCGACCTGAAACGGAAAAAATTGTGTTGTTGGTTTGAAGTACCAGAAAGCGTTTTGTTGTCTTCATATGGCAGGGCTGGTTCATTGAATATGTTTGCCCGTAAAGATATTCGTGGTGGACGTGGGTTTGGGTTGTTTATGGTTGCACGTCTTGACTATGTTGAAAAACTCCAGAACTATGACTGGTTAGTAGCCGACGTGAATATTTTTGATGCTATCCCTGGCATTGCCGATAAGGATTTGTGTCGTCAAGGTGATGTTTTACAGGGAATTTTTCAAGAACTAACGCGGCTTACTCAAGAGCATTATATATTAGGATACCCGTATCCTTTGGTTGAGGCACACAATTTTGTCTCCTTGAAAAAAGGCTTTAAGGACGAAATCATCAATAGAGTTAAGTATTCTCTGTACAAAGATCAACGAATGGATAATGTTGACATCGAGAACTTATTTTTAGACATCCATGATCGATTTTAAGAGGTGAACAATGAGCAATGTAGCTGATTTTGGGGTTTTATATGGTCAAAGAACAACGGAGGATGCACTTTTAATCTATTCATCGTATGAGGATGCAAAAGCCAGCCCAAAGACTGGCGATTTCATCGTCTTGACTCCCAAAAACGAAGATGGAACAAAATACTTGGCACGGGTGGAAGCCGAAATTTACGATGAAGACCCGATATTTCGATCTCAGGATAAAACTCTTATTGCTGTTCATTATGCTCGTATCGCAGAAAGAGAGTTGTCAGAACGCGATAAGCAAAAAATGTTCAGCTACACTTATAATGTACGCATCCTGGGAACATTTATTGATAGCGGTCAATCAATAAAATTCACAACGGCTGTGAGAAAACTGCCTACCGTGTCTTATATTGCGCGACACTTAAACAAGCGAGAGTTCACCTCTATTCTGAACATAGGTAATCAAGATGGCGTGCCGATTGGCTACTTATGTGTTGGAGAGGATGTTGACAGAAACAAGGGTGACATCTTGTTTGACATCAACAAACTACGAAATAAGCGGACTATGGTGTTTGCGCAATCAGGGTTTGGCAAAACCAACCTCGTCAAAGTTCTTCTTTACCATATGGTGGGGAACACAAATTACGGCAAATTAATTTTTGATCTTAATGGAGAATACTTTTTACGAGGAACAGAAACCTATGGGTTAGGTGACATCAACGAACAAAAAATCAGAGACAATATTGTGGTTTACTCTGATAAAAAACTTCCTGTAGAATATCGAACACGCATCACTTATCGGGGGGAAGTTCTTATAAATATGCCTGTACATCTTTCTGTTGGAGATATATTAAATTTTGGCACAGGCTTTTCAGAAGTGATGAAATCTTTTTTGCTTTATCTTGATGAAGGCGGTGTTGAGGATTTCGTCACAAACATCCAAAATTTTGTTAAAGACCCAAGCCTTTTACACAAAACTTGGCCTGACTTCTGGAAAGAAAAGGATGCAAGCGCCCAAAAGACTATAGCGGCAATACGTAAGAGAATCAGTCACTTAATTGACGAGGGCAAAGGGTTACATTCTTCCTCATCGAAACTTGTAGAAGAAGTGTTTACTTTTCTACGGCAAGGCAAAACAGTAATCATTGATTTGTCACTAAAAGACAATATGGATGCCAGCATTATTTCAACAATTCTGGTAAGAAAATTGTTTGAAAACAATAAAGCTGAATTTACTTCAGATAATCAAGAAAATGTTGTCAATACTGTAATTTTTGTTGAAGAGGCCCAGAATGTTCTTTCCGAAGAATTTGTGCGGTCAAATGCCAACCCGTTCGTCAGAACTGCGAAAGAAGGACGTAAGTTTGGGCTTGGAATGGTAGCAATCACACAACGCCCATCAGCTATATCAGAAGAAATCAGAACACAAGCAGAGAACTTTTTCACCTTTCATATGGGCAACTCAGATGATATACGCGCATTGGTTAAGTCAAATATCAATTATGATGGTGTGATTTCCTCTTTTATCCAACGCGAAACTATCCCTGGAAACTTGTATATGGTTTCCTCAAACCAGGCATTTGCTTTGCCTGTTAGGGTGGCTGAATTTGAAAAGCTCGTCGGAGATAAAGTTTACCCTGAATCAAGATTCACCAATAACCAGTAAGGTTAGAACATAGTGGATGAAGACAAGAAAATAGTCATTAGAAACCAAATACTCCAAAATCTTGAGGATTATGGTATCTCTTGGGATGAAACTGAGCAGAAACTAGAGTGCGAGGACTTCAAATCTACGCAATTGAAGTTATCCAAGCAAACCAATCCAAATTCTGATGAGTATTATCATTATGTACAATCGCTTCTGGCAACACCAAATGAAGTAAATATTGACAAGATAAATCCCTATCTGATTGTTGCACAATCAAATCGGATTTTACATCAAAGATTATGGGCATATGCAACATCTTTGTGGTCAGTACCAGTTACGGTTGGGTTTGGCCGAAGGATAAGATTTTTTGTTTTTGACCGACAGAATAACAAGCTGATAGGAATAATTGGACTTTGCGATCCAATAATCGGTTTGGATATTCGAGACAGGGAATCTATAGGTTGGTCAAAAGAGGTAAAAGAGACACGGATTTACAATAGCATGACAGCTTATATACTGGGAGCTATTCCCCCATATAATTCTGTCTTAGGCGCAAAATTAGTTGCTCTTATGTTGTTATTACCACAGGTGCGAAAAGTTTTTTATCACAAATACAAGGATTCTGCTTTAGAAAAAGGTAAACAACCCTATTTAGCTTACATAGATACATTAGGAGCTTTTGGTAAATCGTCAATCTACAATCGTTTACTAGGGTGGGAATTTATAGGCTATACCAAAGGACAAAGCCACATACATATAACTGCAAACGGTAGTTGGGAACTTATTAGAGAAGTTGTTCCAGATGGAGTTTTCAATACGTTTAAGTTTGGAGATGGCCCAAACTGGAAGATGCGAGTTCTGAAATATGGCTTGCGCCAATTAGATTTTTCAGAAGAGATGTTAAGCATTGGATGGCGTAGAGGTTATTACCGATTACCCTTAGCACAAAACTGGCAAGATTTCTTATTGAACAAAACAAACCGAATTGTTTTTGACCACCACACAAAAACGGAGTTGGTTAATTATTGGAAAGCTAGGTGGGTGCATCCAAGAAAGGAAGCCCTCCAAGAAAAACTTGACCAAATACAAGCATAAGTTTTAACGGTCTGCCGTCTAACAGTGCTGGAGTGACCGAATGAGATTGGGGCTTTTTCAAGTATTTGGTAAATCGGCAAGTATTCTTTTAACCGTCGGCCGTTTCATCGGCCATTAGGCACAAAACGGCCGTTTTAAAACCCTCCTGCATCATAGTTTGGAGTTGGAAAGTACGGGCAAAACGGCCGTTATTCAGCCACCCACAAAAGCGAAGAGGGAGCGGCCGGTTGTACTGGTGAAAGGCGAAATAGTTCCCCCACTACCCCTAACAAATTGACATGTTGTTTGCAATAACGGCAATTCTCAATCTAAAAAAGACTTAACAATTTTAGGGTCTGTTTTCGAGGAAACTACACAAAAAATGGCTAGTTTCGGTTCTTTGACCCTAGAAAATAACCCTTTTCGACATATTTTTGCCTGCTTTCTTAGCAGAATCTCGTGGATTCTGGCCTTTTTAGCTCTTTCCAATTCCAGATTGAGAATTGCTGGTCAATCATTGGGAAAGAGGATGACTTTCTTTGCCGATCTACGTGTCCTCTGCCGTTACAACTCCTTTCGTGATTGGCAGGTGCTTTGGTTGTTTATGATTGAATCGCTTGATGATGATATTCCCTCCAAAATCTTGGCTTTATTCTAGATTGAGAATTGCTGTTATGGTATAGTTGGCAATCGTGGCGAGAAAGAAAAAGCGAGACCCCAAATCCGTCCCTTCTATTTGGTTTGTATGGCTGATTATAGCCATCCTGGTTTTGCTTGTTGTCTGGTTGTGGATGCGCTTATCGGCCAACAGCGTGCCTAGCGGCGTGGGGGCGTTTATTTGGGCAGGCATTTTTCTTGTCTTTTTCCTCTTTGGCCTCATGCGCTATGCACAATATATTTTGCCCTATCGCAACCAGGACAGTTGGGGCGACGGGTTTTATTTGCTGCTGCGTCCTTATTTGGAAGGTATTAGCACCATTTTTACGCCACAGGCACAAGGTGGCCGTCGCCCGGCACGCAATGTTAACATTCCCAACAGCTTCCGCGATATGGGGGCGGGAATGGTGCGGAGCCATGAGGTGTTGGCATTGGCAACGGGGTCGGCGTTTTCCCGCGATGCCGGGTCGGGCTTTGTGCGGCTGGCGCTGGGAGAAGTGATTACCGACATTATTGACCTGCGGCCGCAGACGCGTACGGAGGAAGTGGCGGCGAATACGCGGGATGGGATTCCGGTACAAACGGCCGTTTCCGTTAAATTCCGCGTCCGTCGCCATGAAACCAGTTCCGACGACCCCGATCTCCTTTACCCCTACGACAAAGACGCCATTTTCCAGGTAATCCAGCTCAACAGCATTGATTCCGAGGCCGGGGTGCGCCCCTGGACAGAGCAAGTTGCCCCACAAGCCAGCAGCCTGCTGGTCACTGACCTGGCGCAGCACACGCTTAATCAGCTTTACCAAACGGATGCCGCCGGCCGGACGCCGCTTGATGATGTAAAAGATCGGCTGCGGCAGCAGCTTTCACGCCAGTTTGACAAATACGGCGTGGAAATTCTGGGCGTTAGCATTCGGCCACTGTCGCTGCCGCCCAAGGTGCAGGAGCAGCGCATTGAGACGTGGCAGGCCGATTGGGAGCGCAAGATTCAAATCGCGCAGGCATCGGGCAACGCCGAAGCCGTGCGCCGCATTCGTCGCGCCCGCGCCCGCGCCCAAATTGAAATTATTGAGGGAATTTTGCAAAATGTGGAGGCGGCCAAGCGCAGCGACAACGCCAACCTGATCAAGATTGTGACGCTGCGGGCGCTGGATGTGCTGAACCACGCGATGGACAATGACATGGCGCAGACCAAGCTGCCCGACGCCGTGATTACAAATTTGGTGCAGGATGCTACAAAGCAAATTGAGCAACTGCTGGAGCGGCAGGATGAGCCGCACGAGGGGGGAACATGACGGAAACTGAGCTGTTGCCTGAGCCACAAACGGCCGTTTCTCCTTCCACCAGCGGCCGCTCTCGCGCTGGTCTCTACTGGTTCATGCTCGCTTTTGCCCTGGCCTATTGGCAATTTGTGCGCTTTCTTCAGCCACCCGATTTATCTGCTCTGCTGGGTGCAGAAGCTTCGCTCATCCTGGCCTGGTTTGTGGGCTTGTTTCACCCTGCTGTTCTCATCAACCTGCTGCCGCTGGCGTTGGGATGGGGAGTGGCTTACTTTACCACGCTCCATGTCATTCAAAAGCTGTATGATTTGCCCGACCGCGCCACGGCACGTGAATTTTTGCCACAGCGCATTTCGGCGGCCACGATCCCGCTGGGCATTACAGAAGAGCGGCTGGCAAAGCGGGAAGCATCGGTGATCTTGCGCGTGGGTGGCCCTGGGCTGATCCGGGTGGCGAATGGCAATGTGATTACGACGGAACAAAACGGCCGTTTTCATCGCATCCTTGGTCCCGGCCGGCATGTTTTGCAGCGTTTTGAATACATCCACACCCTCATTGACCTTCATGCCCAGGAGCGCAGCGAAAGCAACGCCCCCTTCACCACCAAGGAAGGGCTATCTGTCCACACTGACATCACCGTTGTCTACCGCCTCAGCACCGGTGAAGACCCGCCCACCAAAGCCAACCCCTTTCCCTTCAGCCGCGAGGCGGTGCGCCAGGCAGCCTATGCCCACACCGTCAGAAAAGATGGCGATCTGACAACCTGGCAAGACATCCCTCTGGGTGCGGCCAAAGGCACGCTGGGCAGTATCATCGCCAAATACAGCCTCAACGAACTGCTCCAGCCTGAAAACCCTGCCTATGACCCGCATCACGCCATCAAAAGCGAGCTGGAGCGTAAGCTACAGGCTAATTTGGAGAAACAAGGGATTGAACTGGTGCGCGTCCGCATCGGCCAGTTTAAGCTGGAGCAACAGGTAACGGATCAATTTATCAAATATTGGCAGTCCCATTGGCAAAAGCAGTCGCAAATTATTCGCGCCGATGGAGCCGCCAACGCCCTCGAAGAAATTGAAGTGGCGCGTGCCGAAGCTGAAATCACCATGTTGCGAGCCGTGCTGGAAGGGTTGCAGCGTGCCCAGCAGGAAGGGGACGGGGATGCGATGGGCGAAATCTTTGCCTTGCATTTGCTGGAATATTTAGAGAAAATAGCCTGGCAAAACCGTCAAATCCAGCCGCTGCCCAATCGGCTGCTGCCCCAGCTACAAGAGCTGCAGCAGCTTATTGCACCACAAAAAACGCGAGGGAAAACAGGAGATGAATCAGCCAAGTTCCAGTAATCTGACAGAAATTCGTGCCAGCGTAACCACTTTAACCGATTTAATATTGATGCTCCACCCGGTTGTCCCCCGGCAAATTTTGACAACCTATGATATAGAGAGCGAGTATCATGCTGCTGAATTGACCGATACCATTCAGCGAGCGTTGGATTCCTCGCGCCGTATTCTTAACCAGAATGGTGATCATCAACTAAAAGGCTTGTGTGATTTTCACCTGGGTCTGATTTATTTACATTGGGGGCATTGCCATGCGGCCGGCCGTTATTTTGCTGAAGCACGACACCATTGGGAGTTTACCGATGAGAATGCCGGATTATGCCTGACCTATTTCGCCGAAGGGCGTGCCAATGAACATGCCCGGCAGTATGAAACGGCAATGGGCAAATATACCAAGGCGGAACAATGGTTGCCGCGTATCCATATACCTGCAATCCAAACGCAAAATGGCTTTTTGGGGTTACTGCAAACAGAAATGAAGCGGTCGCAAATGCTTTTGCGCGAAATTTTGTGGTTTCCACCACGGGCACAGCCTCAAACAGGACAGCGACAAGCCCCATCGCGCCCCCAGCCGCCGCCAAATCGGCCGCGTCAGGAACAGCAAGCCGCCGATTTTGTGGCGGATGAGCCGATCACAGGAACAGGTGATCGTGGCGGCATTCCTCAACCAATTATCAACTTTGACCCCTCTATCCCGCCTCAAACACCGCGTGTACCTAGCCCGGTGGCAGGACACGAACAGACAAATCCGGCCTATGTGTGGTACAAGGTGGAGGCAAAGCCTGACGAGGCGTTTTTGCCAAAGATAACCACGGATACCTGGGTGTTGGTGCAGCCAAGAGCGAGTTGGCACCAGTATGAAGCAGATCAGTTGCTCGTGGTTTTGAAACCAGGGATAGACAAGGCGGGGATTGTGCTGCAGCGGTTTGGGGAGGAACAACGGCCGTTTTCCCGCATTTACCTTGCCCGCAGCCAGTTTGCCGGCCGTTTTAGCCGCGATACAGAGACCGGCGCGGTGCAATTGTCCAGCCAGCAAAGGTTGATTAGTGTCTACCCCCCAGAAATCGTGGGGTTGGTCATTGGCCTGTGGCAAGTGATGTCAACGGTGTAAGCTGCCTACTAATTTTGCAAGGGCTGGGCATAAACGCCCAGGTGGGTGGCGACGGGGCGTTGCAGCGGGAAGAAACGCAGCGCAGCCGGGGCGTTGAGGGTGGTGGGGTGGAGCCAGCCCGCCATTGCCAGAGTGCTGGAGCCACCGCCGTCGAGGTTGATGGCTTCGTAAGCACCAAGCTCATGCAGTAAATCAGCCAGTTCGGGCAGGGTGACGCCTTCGCTGTAGCCGGGTTGCCGGCCGTCTACCACCAGCAACCACATTTTGCTGCCGGTGCGGTCGAGGGCAACGGCCGTTCGTGCTTCCCACCGTTGGCTCATGGCGCGGCCAGGAAAACGAAGGCCATTGAGGTTGACCGGCTCCCCGTTTGCCACCAGCCGCACATTACCTGCCAGCCCTTGCTCGGTGCCAACCGGGCATTGGTCGTCATAGATGGCGGCGTTGCCACTGCGAATGCACAAAACGGGCCAGTTTTGGCGGCTGGGAACATAGGCCACGCCGTTGGCGATGGTATGGCCGAGGGGGATGAGGCCATTGTTGTCGCTGCTGCGGTCAATTTGGTAGAAGCTGCCGTTGATGGCAAGCTGGAGGCCGTATTGGCGCAGGAAGTCGGTGGTAGTGCGGCCGCTGCTGGTGGGGGGTGGGGTGACAAGGAGGGAAACGGCCGTTAAATCCAGCTCCACCACATGCAGCACCAGCGCACGCGGCTCCTGCCGCACCTCTCGCGTGTAATCTACCCCCACAAAAAGGGGTTGCACCACATCGGTGCGCAGTGGCCGCACCAGGCTGCCCCACAAAAATGGTGCTGCCAGCAGTAACCCAAGCAATAAAAACAAAACTCGCCGCATTTATTGTGTCTCCATGCGGCGAAACGATAGCAATGGGGTGGGGTGGTGTCAATGGGTGGTGGGGTGTTGTTAGGGGTTTATTAATGCGGGTGAATGGGGGGAAAATGGATCGGTTCTGACGTTTGAAACAATCTTGACGACTAAATGCTATTGAATAATCCAAGTTGCCACTATAAATTACAAGAAGTAAGAGGTTCTCCTAAAGTTGTAAAAAGTGGTTCTTCAGAAACTCGTGGAGCCACCCCAAATTGTAGTGTCGAGGCATGCCTCGACACTACAATTTGTTCCGTCAACCCCATGAGATTCCAAAGACCCTAAAAAGTAAACACAACTTGAGAGGAGAACCTCATGGACAAAGAAATCTTAACGATCTATTGTCTCTGTGACGAATTATTGCGCCCTGTTGGTCATCGTGACCATCCACAATGTGCAATGAACAGTGCTGAAGTGATGACTGTCGCCATTGTGGCTGTGATGAATTTCGGGGGGACCTTCGCCCTTGCTCGCCGCTGGCTCCATGCGCCACAATGGATGCCTAAGATGTTGGAAGCCAGTCGCTTTAGCCGTCGTCTCTGTCGGGTCGAGGGACATTTTCTCACTTTATTCCAGCTTCTCGGCCTCGTCTGAAAGGCTGAAAACGACGACCAAATTTTACAATATTGATACCTTTCCCATCCCTGTTTGCGACAATATTCGGATAAAAAGGTGCAAAATCCATCAAGATAACCGGAGACTTGGTCTCCTAATCTCTTAGTCTCTCAGTCTCCTCCCCTAAAATTTTCCCATCCCGCAGCTCAATGACGCGGGAGGCAAACGACGCCATGCGCGGGTCGTGGGTGACAAAAACAATGGTCATGCCATCCTGGTTTAGCTGCTTGACCAGCTCCATGATGGCAAACCCCGTTTCTGAATCCAGGTCGCCCGTCATTTCGTCGGCAATGAGAATGGGGGGATCGTTGGCAAGGGCGCGGGCGATTGCCACGCGCTGCTGCTGCCCGCCAGAGAGTTCGCTGGGGTAATGGTGGGTGCGGTCGCCCAGCCCCACCCGTTCCAGCAGCTCCTGCGCCCGCTTTTGCCGCTCGCGCCGCCCCATTTTTGCCAGCACCATCGGGGCTTCCACGTTCTCTTGGGCGGTGAAGTTTGCCAGCAGGTTGTAGTTTTGGAAAACAAACCCCATCTTTTGCAGCCGTAGCGTGGCGAGCTTGTTTTCGCTCATGGCGACAAGGTTGTCGCCTTCAACGATGACGTGTCCTCGGCTGGCCTCATCGAGACCGCCGATGATGTTGAGCAGGGTGGTTTTGCCGGAGCCGCTTGGGCCCATCAGGCAGACAAACTCCCCGGCGTCAATGTCCAGCGATACGCCGCGCAGGGCGGGGACAGCTTCCTTGCCCATCAGGTAAGATTTGTGAATGTCTTCGACAGAAATGATTGGTGTACTCATAAAAGTGTCCTGATTGTTGGTTATCAAGGCGTGATTGTACGGTTGGTTGTTGGTTGTAAGCAAGAATCTTTACGAGGAAAGGGGGAAATGGTTGTAGGGTTGGGCGGGTTGGGGGTGTAGGAAGGGGAAAAACGGCCGTTTTCCCCCCATTTCCCCCGTCATCCGTCGCCCCTCCGTAGCCGAAACGCCGTGTCACCGCCGCCCATCACGGGTAAAATCGTTCCCATGAGCGAGAAAAAGTGGCTGACGCTGATTTTAATTGTGTACCTACTGCTCGGCGTAATCTACGCCGTAGTCACCCCCGTCTTTGAAGCATCCGACGAACTGTGGCACTACCCCATGATTCGCCACTTGGCCGACGGCAACCCCCTGCCCGTGCAGGGAGCCGACCGCGTAGGCCCCTGGAAGCAGCAGGCCAGCCAGCCGCCGCTCTACTACTATCTCAGTGCCGCCCTCACTTTCTGGATAAACACCAGCGACATGGAGCAGGTGCGCTGGCTCAACCCCCACGTAGACAACGGCGTGATTACCGAAGATGGTAACATCAACCTGGTCATCCACGACCCTAAGGCCAACCAGTGGCAGGGGACGCTGCTGGCGGTGCATTTGGTGCGGCTGTTTTCGGTGCTGCTGGGTAGCGTCACCGTTTATTGCACCTATCTCATTACCAAAGCGTTGGTACCGAATCGGCCGGAGGTGGCGTTGGGCGCAACGGCCGTTAATGCCTTCCTCCCCATGTTCCTCTTCATCAGCGGCGCCGTCAACAACGACAACCTCGTCATGGCCCTCGTTGGCATTGCCCTGGTCATGATGCTTCGAGCTGTAAAGAGCGAGCGGCCGCAAACCGTTAGGAATGGATTGTTACTCGGTGCCGTCATTGGAGCCGCCGCCCTCGCCAAATTCCCCGGCCTCGCCCTCATGTTCATGGCTCTTGGCACCCTTTTCATCGTCGAATGGCAGCAATCAGAGCGGGCGGCAACGGTGCAGCTGCTGCTGCGGCTGCTGGGGCGCACCCTCTTGCAATGGCTCATCGTCGCCATTCCCTTTGTCCTCATCGCTGGCTGGTGGTATTACCGCAACAAAGTCCTGTACGGCGACTGGCTCGGCTGGAGTGCCTTTTTCGAGGTTCTGGGCGTTCGCGCCACCCCCGCCTCCCTCGCCCAGCTTTGGGACGAACGCTTCGGCTTTATGATGTCGTACTGGGGGCTGTTCGGCGGTGTCAACGTCCCCATGCCAATGTGGATCTACAGCCTGCTCAACTGGCTGGTGGTGCTGGCCGTGCCAGGGTTTGGCATTTATCTGTATCAGGTTATTAGAGATTGGAGATTGGAGATTAAAAAACCCCACTCTCCACACCCCACACCCCACACCCCACTCCCTAATCTCCAATCTCTAATCTCCAATCTCCTGAATTTTGTCGTCAGACAGTTCCCCCTCATCGTCTGCCTCCTCTGGTCCATCGCCACCATCATTTCGCTCATCAACTGGACTACCACAACCTGGTCATCGCAGGGGCGGCTGGTGTTTGCTGCCCTTTCCACGCTGAGTGCCTTGTGGATGGCGGCACTGGTGGGGTGGATGCCGCGCCGCTGGGCCGCGCCCATAGTGGCCGGGCTTGGGTTGTTTATGTTTGCCGTTTCTGCCGCCGCCCCGTTTTTGTGGATTCAGCCAGCGTATCAGGTAGAGGCTTTGGCTGATTCAACCCCCTTGGTAGCGATGGATGCCACTTTTGGCGGTGAGCTGCATCTGCTAGGCTATCGCGTGGAACCGGCCGTCGCGCAGCCCGGCGACCCCGTTTGGCTCCATGTCAGTTGGGAAGCACTTGCCCCCATTGACCGTGACTGGAGCGTGTTTGTCCACCTCAACGACCCGGTGCTGGGGCGACCCATTGCCCAGCGCGACATGTATCCGGGGCAGGGGCTGCTGGCGACGCGGCTGCTGCAGCCAGGGCAGCGGTGGGTGGATTCGTATCGGTTGCAGTTGCCACAAACGGCCGTTGCGCCCGCCACCCTCGATCTCACCATCGGTCTCTACGACTTCAACACCTTTGAACGGCTTCCCCTGAATGCCGACCAGGACGCGCTCCATCTGGCCGATATTGCTTTGGAACCCGTGCCGGGGGAAACGCCCAACCCGATTCACGTCAACTTTGAAAACGAGCTAACGCTGGTGGGTTTTGAGGTGTCGCCACGTCGGGCGCAGCCGGGGGAAACGGTGTCGCTGACGCTGTATTGGGAGGTGGAACGGCCGTTAACCACCGACTACACCTTCTTTGCCCAGATCATCGGCGAAGACACCACCCGCTGGGCCGCCCAGGATCTGGCTAAACCCACCAGCCGCTGGCCGGTCAACCAGCCCCAGCACGTTACCTTCCCCCTTCCCCTGCGCGGCGATACCCCGGCCAACACCTACCCCATCATCCTGGGCGTGTATACCCAAACGGCCGACGGCGGCTTTGACCGCTTGCAAACGGTGACAGTAGACGGCCGTTTAACCGATGACTTCTTTTCGCTAACACCCATTCGGGTGGATTAGAGATTGGGGATTGGAGATTGGTGAGGGTTCGCAGTCTCTAATCTCTAATTTCGCCAAAGAGGTGCAGGATGTGTTAAGATGCGCCCTGCAAATAGCCGCTTACTATCATTTAGAAGCAGTATTGGATGCTGCTATTGAGTTACGTTATCAACAAGCGTTACAGGCGTTAGGTCAAGAGTAGAGTGTTGAGAAACGCGGGTAGGACAAGTTTGCAAACTGGTCCTACGATTGATATGAGTTCAAATACGTTGCAACAAAGACTCAATCCAACCCGGTCGCCGCTGGCGCTGGGGGTGTTGTGTGGATTAACGGCCGTTCTCGGCGGCATCATCCTCGCATTCGGTGGCCCACTCGCCGGGCTGGCTGTACTGCTGGCTGGCATCGCTGCCATCATCGTCCTGCGCGACATCGAAATCGGCTTTTGGAGCGTCATTGGCGTGGTTTGTCTGCTCCCCTTCGCCACCCTTCCCTTTGACATCGGCCTCACCCCCACCTTTTTGGATCTCGCCCTGGGCGCGGTCATTGGCGTGTGGGTGCTGGCGCTTGTCACCGGCCGGCAGCGCACCATCATCACCGCCCCCATCACCCTGCCCCTCGTCGCCTTCATCGTCGTCGCCATCTTCGCCTTCATTTTTGGCCTCAACAACGGCCCCCTCACCCCCACCCTCATCCGCAAATTTGCCGAAATTATCCTCTCCGTCTCCTTCGTCCTTGTCATTGTGGATTATTGCAGCGACTGGCAGCGGCTGGAGCGGCTGGTGCAGGTGCTGCTGCTGGCCGGGGCGACGGCTTCGGCCATTGCCATTGTTTTCTGGCTGCTGCCCAACGACCTCACCAACACCATTCTCAACGCCCTGACCCGCATTGGCTACCCCGGCGGCTGGGTCATTCGCTACATCGAGGAAAATCCGGCCCTGGCCGAACGCGCCATCGGCACGTCTATTGACCCCAACGTGTTGGGCGGGCTGCTGCTGATGATTGGCTCGCTGGCGGGGCCGCAGGTGGTGGCAAAACGGCCGTTATTTCCCCGCTGGCTCACCTACCTCATTGTCACCCTCATCTTCGTCGCTCTCATCCTCACCTTCTCACGCGGGGCGATGCTGGGGCTGGCCGCCGGGCTGGGCTTTGTTGGTCTCATCCGCTACCGTCGCCTCATCCCCTACATGGTTGCCGTTGGCCTCATCATGCTCTTCCTGCCCGTCACCCAGGAATACATCGCCCGCTTTGTTGAAGGCATTCAGGGGCAAGACCTGGCAACGCAAATGCGCTTTGGCGAATACAAAGACGCGCTCATCCTCATTCGCCGCTATCCCATCTTTGGCGTCGGCTTTGCCGGAACCCCCGACCTCGACATCTATCTTGGCGTTGCCAACGTCTACTTCACCATTGCCCAGGTCATGGGGTTGGTGGGGCTGTCGTTTTTTCTGGCCGTGATGGGCACCATTTTTGGCTACGCCTACTTTAACCGCCGCGCCTTTGCCCCAAACTCCCGCGAGGATGCCGTCTGGCTGGGGCTGCACGCCGCCCTCGTTGGCGGGCTAATCGTCGGCATTTTTGACCATTATCTGTTTAATCTGGAATTCCACCACGCCGTTACCGCTTTCTGGCTGTTTGTGGGGCTGGCAACGGCCGCCACGCGGCTGGGTATCAGGGATTAGAGATTAGAGATTGGAGATTGTGAGCACTCCAATCTCCAATCCCCAATCTCCAATCTCAATTCATGAAATCATTTCTAACCTTACTTTTGCTTTCCCTCATGCTGGTCGCCTGCGGTGGCGGCGACGATCCTTCGGCAGTGCCGACGTTGGCGGCAACGGCCGTTCCCGATACCACCCTCGATTCCCCCCGCGCCGATGAAACCCCTTCTTCCAACCTGCCCCCCACCTGGACACCAGAACCGGCAGAGGCAGAGGGGCATTCAGTAACGGCCGTTCCTACCCCCGTCATCACCCGCGTCATCCACGTTGTCCAGGTCGGCGAAACCCTGGGCGAAATCGCCGAACGGTACGGCGTGACCCTCGACGACCTCATCGCCGCCAACGACATCACCACCCCCGACGTTATTGAAGTCGGCACCCAACTGTTTATTCCGGGTGGGTAGGGAGGTGATGTGGTTGGGGAAAAAACGGCCGTTTTTTCCCTACCCAACCTTCCCCAATTGCTCTAACATAACCCCTAGACAAAACGATGCCGATTGATCCGCGTTCATCGCGCTCATTCGCGTCCCATTTTCTGGAGTCTCCTATGACCACAACCTTACTTAAAGCGGCGCAGGTGGTTTGCCTGGATGAAGCCGACACCATTTTGCGGCCGGGGTATGTGGGGGTGGAAAACGGCCGTTTATCCCACCTCTCCCCCACCCGTCCCCCCGGCCACTTCGACCACGAAATAGATCTCGGCCAGCGGCTGCTGATGCCCGGCCTTGTCAACGCCCACACCCACACCCCCATGGTTCTTTTTCGCGGGCTGGTCGAAGGGCATTCCCTCTTTGATTTTGACGGCTGGTACAACACCGTGCGCGTCGTCGAGGAGGTGATGACCCCCGACATGGTGCCGCCCGCTGTGCTGGTTTCCTGCGCCGAGATGGCGCGAACCGGCACCACCACCTTTGCCGACCAATATTTCTGGATGGAGCAAATCGTCCCCGCCGTGCGCCAAAGCGGGCTGCGGGCGGCCCTGGGGTATGGTATTGTCGAACTGGGCGACGAGGCGGCGCGGGAGCGGGAGCTGGCGGCAACGGCCGTTTTTCTCGACAGCCTGCGCCATGACCCCTTGCTTACCGGCTGGGTTGGCCCCCACGCCTTCTTTGTAGACAACAGTGAAGCGGCGATGGAGCTGGAGCTAGAGCTGGCGGGGCAGTACCAGACCGGGCTGCACATCCACCTTGCCACCAGCGGTGAGGAGGATCGCTATTGTCTGGAGCGGTATGGACAAACGGCCGTTCGCCAAATGGGCGAAATGGGGGTGTTCGACCACCCGCTGCTGGCCGCCCACTGCCTCACCATCCCCGCCGCCGACTACCCCATTTTGGCGCAGGTGGATTTTACGGCCGTTATTTCCCCCTCCTCCGCCATGCGCAACGCCGCCGGGGTTGCCGACGTGCTGGGGATGGCGGCGGCGGGCATTAACCTGGCGCTTGGCACCGACAACGTGTGCAACAATAACAGCTACGACCTGTTCAAGGAGATGCAGATTTTGGGCAAGCTGATGGCACTCCATTACCGCACCCCCAACGCCTTGCCCACGCGCACCATCTTGCACATGGCAACCCTCGGCGGGGCGCGGGCATTGGGCATGGCTGACCAGATTGGCTCGCTGGAGCTTGGCAAACAGGCGGATTTGATCACGCTTGATTTGGAAGAAATTGGCTGGGCACCGCTGGCAGGGCAAGATGTCTACACGGCGCTGGTCTACGGGGTGTCGGGGATGCACGTGCGCGATACGATGGTGGCGGGGCGGTGGGTGATGAGAAACGGCCGTTATCAAACCATCAACTACCCCCAGGCCCGCGCCGACCTCGAAGCCGCCTGCGCCACGTTGTCGCAGCGACGGAAATAGGACGCAGATGAACTACGTTACGCAAGAAGTTCAACTTCTCAGAAGAAGTTGAACTTCTAAATGGGCAAGTTCTTTAATTGCCATTCCTAACCTGGACAAGCCAGAACCAAAAAGGTAAACACGGATAGGAAAAATCCTGATTTTCAAAAGACCCCTATCTATCTTCTTTCCATCTGTGTTTACAACATTTTCTTGTTTGTTATACAAGAATTTGACTGATAAGGTACTAATAAGGAAAAGAGGATGAATTTACCAAAGGATTATATTGAGCGCGTTTATGCCGGGGTGTTGGGGAAGCTGATTGGGGTCTATGTCGGCCGGCCGTTTGAGGGGTGGAGCTATGAGCAAATTACGGCACAACTGGGTGACATTGACGGCTATGTCAACGACAAGATTGCGCGGCTGGCAAAGGCGCAGGGGGTTGTCAACCACGCGCCGCTAATTGTCACCGACGATGACGTGACGGGGACGTTTACCTTTATTCGCGCCCTGGCCGATTTTGGCGCGGACGTGACCCCGCAGCAAATTGGCGACATTTGGCTCAATCATGTGGTGGAGCGGCGCAGCACCTTTTGGTGGGGCGGCTTTGGCAACTCCAGCGAACACACCGCCTATTTGCGGCTGAAGCAGGGGGTGGATGCCCCGGCCAGCGGCTCCATCGCCCTGAACGGGGTGGTGACGGCGGAACAGATTGGGGCGCAAATTTTTATTGACGGCTGGGGGCTGGTGGTGCCGGGCGACCCGGAGCGAGCGGTGGATTTGGCGCGGCGGTCGGCCAGCGTCAGCCACGACGGGGAGGCGATTTATGGGGCGCAGGTGGTGGCGGCACTGGTGGCGGCGGCGTTTGTGGAGGATGAGGTGGAGAAGCTGCTGGAAACGGCCGTTTCCCTCATCCCCCGCCACAGCACCATCTACCGCCTCATTGCCGACCTGCGCCACTGGCACGCCGCCGAACCCGACTGGCGGCAAACGCGGGCGCGGCTCGATGCCGCGTATGGCTACCACAAATACCCCGGCAACGTCCACGTTGTTCCCAACCACGGTCTTGTCATTTTGGGGCTACTTTATGGCCGCGATTTTCAGGAAGTGATGCGAATCGTCAACACCTCCGGCTGGGACACCGACTGCAACGCCGCCAACGCGGGCTGCATTTGGGGGGTAAAAAATGGGCTGGCGGGGCTGGAAGCGGGTGGCGACTGGCGTGGGCCGGTGGCCGACCGCCTCTTTTTGCCCGGTGGCGATGGTGGCCGCGCCATTACCGATGCCGTGCGCGAGAGCTATGAGCTGGTGAATTTGGGGCGGCGGCTGGCCGATTTGCCGCCGCTGCACCCCAAAAACGGGGCGCGGTTCCATTTTAGCCTGCCGGGCAGCGTGCAAGGGTGGCAGGGAGATGGGGCGACGGTTGCCAACACCCTGCTGCCCGACGGCACGCGCCGCCTGGCGATTTGCTTTGGCGACCAGCCGGGGCGGGCATTTACCCCCACGTTTTACCAGCCGGAGGAGCTACAGCCGGGGACGTTGCGAATTTGGCGTGATGGGGTGCTTTCGGGCTATGAGCCGGTGGGGTCGCCGTCGCTCTATGCGGGGCAGACGGTGCGGCTGCGGCTGACGAATGCGGGGGAGGAGGAAACGGCCGTTTCGCTCTTCATCAACACCCTCGCCCCCGAACGCTTTCAGACTTCCGAACACCTTGCTCCCGACGAAACGCGGGAGTGGGAGTGGGCGGTGCCGTCCACCGGTGGCTGGCCGATAACGGCGATTGGCTTAGCGGGGCAAAATGGGTTGCTGCATCTAGATTGGCTGACGTGGGCAGGAACGGCCGTTGGTCCCCTGCATCCACCCGACGACCAACCCCGCCACTGGCACCACGCCTGGGTAGACGGCATGGAGGATTGGGGGACGTTTTTCCGCGAACCGTTTCGCCTGTCGCACAGCCAAAAGCACGGGCTGCTGGCCTGTGGCGCGGCCGAATGGGGCGATTATGCCGTTGGCGCGACGCTGGGCGTGAACCAGGCGGCGGCGGCTGGCATTGCCGCCCGCGTGCAGGGGATGCGCCGCTATGTGGCTTTGCTGCTCACGCCGGGCAAGCTGCAACTGGTGCAGCGGTTTGACCGGGTGGAAACGGTGCTGGCAGAAACGGATTTCCCCTGGCAGGTTGGCACACCCTACGCGCTGCGGCTGGAGGCGGCCGGCCGCACCCTACGCGGCTGGGTAGATGGCAAGCTGCTGCTGACGGCAGCCGACATAGATGAACGGCTACAGCACGGTGGCGCGGGCTTTGTGCTGGAAGAGGGGCATTTGGTGGGGGAGGGGATAGAGATTGAGAGATTGGGAGATTGAGAGACTGAGAGATCGGGGATTCAGTCTCCCAATCTCCTAATCTCCTAATCTCTCAATCTCTTCTCAAAGGTGTAACGATGGCAAAGATGAGTGTGGAACAGCGGGAAGGGTTTTTGGCAACGGTGCGGCTGGGGTTGTTGACGATGCTGCGAAAGGATGGGGGACCAACGGCCGTTCCTGTCTGGTTTGAGTGGGACGGAACGGCCGTTCGTGTCTTCACCGGGGCTGGGTCACTCAAGGTCAAACGGCTGGCGCGGGATCCGCGCATCTCGCTGCTGGTGGTCAACAACGTGGGTGAGCCGGAAGGGTGGGTAGCGTTTGACGGCCGTGTGACCATCAAAACCGAAGGTGCGATTGAGCTGGCGGAACGGCTGGCCGAACGGTACTGGGACATGGCCGACCCCAATTACCAGATAACCCTTGATAGCTGGCGGCAGGGTGCGGCCAATTTGCGGGTGCTGGAGCTGGTGCCGGAGGTGATTCGGACGGGGTAAAGGCATATGAACAAAAAGTTGTGAAAGTGGGAAGGTGGTAAAACGGCCGTTTCCATCCCCTACCCATCATAATCATACCGAAACAACTCATTCACCAAAAAGCTCTTTACCTCTGGCTGATTCGTAAAATCGCGGTAGAAATCGGTGCGGGTGAAGATGTACTTTTGCACGGACGTTACCAGCATCTTCTCAAACGCTATCCGCGCATTTTGGCGGTCTGAATGGGCTTTGGCCTGTTGGTACTCTTCGCTGCTGGCGACTTCTTCCGCCAAATCCTCAAAAATATCCCGCGTCACCTTCTCATCGCTGCCCCAGGTTGTGTTGCCAAAACGTTGGTTGAAATCGGCAATGATATGGCTCAACAAATCCAGTTCCGGCACATATTTGCTGCCACCAATCTCCGTGGGAATGGGGTTAATCTCCTTGTTGCCCTCCAGCAAAATATGCACCGTCGCCTCATGCTCCACGCGATAGCTATCCAAATCCACACTCTCCAAAATCCCCTTCAAATAATCAGGATCATCGGGGGCGGGCAGTTTGGTGAGCAGCAGCTTGAGGAAGGTTTTTAGGCTTTCCATGTAGGGGTCGGCAAAGGGTAGGATTTGCGCCAAAAATTGGTAGAGGCGGACAAAGGCTTTGGCTTTGGCCTTGAACTCGATTTGCTCATCCTCATCCAGATTGTCCCGATATTTGTAGGCACTGGCATCCAAAAACGGGTCGAGTTGATCCCGCTCGGCATTGTGGATGAAGAGGGACATGAACTGCTGCACCTGCTCGGCCGAATAGACTTGGAAGGCATCCAGCGCATCTTGCAAATCATTGAGGCGGTCAAAGTCGGCACCCTCGCTCAAGATGGTGGTCTGGTAGAAGGGGTCAAAGGCTTTTTGGATGGCATCGGCACTGTTGACAAAATCCAGGACAAAGGTGTCGGTTTTGTCCCGATGGGAACGGTTGAGGCGGGAGATGGTTTGCACCGCTTTCACATCGGACAGCACCTTGTCCACATACATCGTATGCAGCAGGGGTTGGTCATAACCCGTCTGGTATTTTTCGGCCACAATCAAGAAGCGGTAGCCGTCTTCTTCAAATTTCTCTTCGATTTGGCTGCTGGGGAAGCCATTGAGCGTGGCTTCATCATAAGCGGCTCCCTTGTAGTTTTTTGTGCCGGAGAAAGCGACAATGGCCTGGTAAGGCGAGTTAATTTCTTGCAAGTAGGCTTGGAAGACCCAAAAGTAATCAATGGCGTTGATGATGCCGCCTGTGACCACCATTGCTTTGGCCTGCCCGTTGAGTTTCTTGGCCTTAATCACCTCATCAAAGAAGTGGTGGATCATGATTTCGGCTTTTTGGCGGATGCTGTCGGGATGGCCTTCCACGTATTTACGCAGCCGTTTGTTGGCTTGTTTGCTGTCAAATTGGGGATCGTCGCTTACTTTTTTGAGGATTTTGTAATAGCTGTTGTAGGTGGTGTAATTTTCCAGCACATCCATGATAAAGCCTTCTTCGATGGCCTGTTTCATGGTGTAGACGTGGAAGGGATAATATTTGCCCGTCAGTGGATGCTCTACGCCAAAGGTTTGCAAGGTGCGGTTTTTGGGGGTGGCGGTGAAGGCAAAGTAGCTGGCGTTGTTCAGCATCTTTTGGTTTTTAATGAGGGCGTTGATGAAATCCTCATCATCTTCAATGGCCTCCACCGTTTCCCCGCTCAAGGCCAGATTCATTTTGGCGGCGATGTTGCCGCCCTGACTGCTGTGGGCTTCGTCTATGATGACGGCAAAGGTTTTGTCGCCCATCTCGCCGATTTTGGGCAGGACAAAGGGGAAGGTTTGAATGGTGGTGATGATGATTTTCTTGCTTGCTACCAAGGCTTCGGCCAGTTCGGTGCTGCCGCGCACGGCCGCGACCACGCCGTCTACATGGGCATATTGTTTGATGGTGTCCCGAATTTGGCGGTTGAGGACAACGCGGTCGGTGACGACGATGATGGAGTTGAAGATGGGTTCGTGGGTGTAGAGGCTGGTTAGCTCTACCAGTTGATGGGCGAGCCAGGCGATGGAGTAGCTTTTGCCTGATCCGGCCGAATGTTGGATGAGATACCGCTGCCCCGCGCCTTGTGTTTGGGCATCGCGCAGCAGCTTACGCACGGCATCCAGTTGATGAAAGCGGGGGAAGACGAGGCGAGGTGGTTTTTTCTTGCCCGTTTTGCTGTCCTTGTCCTGGATGATGCGGGCATATTTTTCCACAATGCCGCTGACGCTGCTTTTGGTTAGCACCTCTTGCCACAGATAGGCCGTCATCAGGCCGTTGGGGTTGAGGGGGTTGCCCTTGCCATGATTGCCCCCACTCTGTGGGGCGGCCTCATAGATGGGTTTGCCGTAGCCTTGCCCACGATTGAAGGGCAGGAAGAAGGTGGATTTGCCTTTGAGTTCGGTGGTCATCCACACTTCCTGGTCATCAACGGCCATGTGTACCAGACAGCGGGCGAAGCGGAAGAGGGGTTCTTTGGGGTCGCGGTCTTCGCGGTACTGCCGTTTGGCGTGATTGACGTTTTGTTTGGTCAGGTTGTTTTTTAGTTCAAAGGTCATGAGGGGCAGGCCGTTGAGGAAGATGACCATATCCAGCGATTGGTTGGGGTGCTGTTGGCTAAAATGTACCTGCCGCGTGACGGAGAAGCGGTTGAGCTGATAATTTTGCACGGCTTGGGGGTTGAGGTTGTGGGGTGGCTGGGGATAGTAGAGGTTGAGGCGATGCTGCTGGTATTTGATGCCTTTACGCAGCAGCTCGACAATGCCTTTATCCCGAATCTGGTCGCTGATTCGTTGTAGCAGTTTGGCTTGGTAGGGAATCTTGGTCAGGGTATCGGCTTGGGTGGCTTCCAGAAAAGCCAACAACTGCACTTTGTCCAGGCAGTAGGCTTTGTCAAAATCTTGGGGAGTGCCAAGGATGTATTGATTTTGGTTGACCAGATACTCGGTGATGAGGGCTTCAAGCCCTTTTTCGCTGGTGTCGGTACTCATCTGGCTTTTCTCCTTATACCGCTTGCCTCACATCTATTTTGCCGGTGACTGTGTGGGCAATCAGTGTTGTCCGGTATTCTTCGATAAGCTCGATTTCGCGCGGGGTGCGTTCGATGGCGGTGTTGATTTCGGCCGTTTTGGTGCGGGTGAACATGGCTATTTTTTCTTGCGCTTTTTGCGTCGTTGGTTTTTTGGTTTACTTTGGGTAGAGCTTCTGTGAAAGGGAACAAGAGGTATGGATTCTAATTCACCTATGGGTGTATTTTGTTCTTCTGCCGTAAACCCGTCTAGGGGTATCCGCCCCAGAATGGCAAAGCCTTGACCAACCTCGTATTGTGTGCGGGCGGCAGCCAAATATGGCTCTACATCGGCTGGGTTGATGACGACGGTGGGGCAGTTGGGGCAGTAGTGACCAAAATCACTGCCTACCATTAAACGGTCGGTTTCCTGTCCGTGATTGTCGAAGGTGACGACCGCATAGGTGGCAGATTCTTGGATCAATGTTTTGTGACAGCGAGGGCAGGCTGCGCCAGGCTCTATGGGACGGTAATAGAGACGGCGGTCAATGGTGTGGTCAATGTCGGGGGATAACGGCCGTTTATGATCTTCAACCGTAAGCGGCTGTTGTTTTTTACGGCCGAACCAGGGCAATTTCATACAACCTCCTGTGGGGGACGGACATCTATTTTGCCGGTGACGGCGTGGGCCATCAGCGTCATCCAATATTCTTCAATCGGCTCGATGGCGGTGGTCATGTTTCACCTGCTTGTTGCAAGGCTTGGGCGATGAGGGCGGGGCTGAGATGGATGCCGCTTTGTTCGAGTTGGGTCAAGAGCGGTTTAACGGCCGTTAAATACCCCGCTTGTTTGCCTTTGAGCAAGATACCGATGGAGCCAGTTAGGGGCAGTCCCAGGCGGCTGGCGTGTCGTCGTCCCAGCCGCTCGTCTATGATGAGCAAATCGGCGTTTTGTTCCAAAGCCAGGGCGATGGCTTCGGCTTCGCCGCGATCTAAATCGCTGAGGAGGTCGGCGCGACGTGGGTCTTGGAGGGGTGTGGGGTGGATGTAGCTGGCTTGTCGTAGTTCGGCTGCACCGGTGCGGGAACCGCCGGCGAGGATTTCGCTGTTTACGGCCGTTGGTATCAACACTGTGCCATATAGTTGTTGCAGCAAAGATAGTTGACCCACCAGCGACAGGGTGATGATTGGGGTGGTGTTGCTGACGACGCGGCGGGCTGTATCAGGCATGGGCGGTGTCGCTGGCGAGTTCGTTGGGGTCTACGCCGATGGGAGAGAGGCCGAAGCGTTGCAGTTCAAAGAGAAAGGTGACACGATTTAAACCGGCCAGGCGGGCGGCCATGCCGGTGGAGATGCGCCCTTGCTCATACAGTTTGACGGCCAGCAGCAGGCGGGCTTCTTGCTCAAAGGCTTGCGGCTCGGTTTTGAGGGAGAGCAGGAGTTCATCGGGGTAGGGGATGGTCAGTTGGTGTAAAGTCATTTTTACCTCATGCAATGAAAAGGATGAAGCTATTATACAACAGAACGGACATCTATTTTGCCGGTGACTGCGTGAGCTATCAGCGTCGTCCGGTATTCTTCAATAAGCTCGATTTCGCGTTGGGTGCGTTCGATGGCGGCGTTGATTTCGATTATCTTCTGCTCAATGTATCGCACAATTTTGCTTTGCTCTTCTTTGCTCGGAAATGGCGCATGTAAAGCCCCAATTTTTTCTATGTTAAGATTTGGTTGTGTATTGACTGGAGCAGTTAGAATCAGCTCTTCTTTCATCGCTATGAATAAATAATAGAGAAAATCTAAATCCACATCTTTTGTAGGAACAAACCCAACAATACTATCTGGGAAGCAGGCAACAAAATTAAGGATTGCTACATTACCAGTATTTGAACCAGTAATTGTCATCACCAATGTACCTTTGGGAAATTCTTTGCTAATAGTATAACCATCTTCGCTTAGTGTCTGATGGTATTCAGTAATGTACTTTTTGTTGGATTCAATGTTTCCTGTTTGGATAAAAGGGTATTTACCATCATACATGCGTGGATCGTTTCTTGGTCGGTGTGAAAATTTCCCGCGTAAAATTGCAGCAACACGTTTAATTGGTTTGCTTTCCCAATGAGTGGGAATATCGCCAAGCCAGTCAATGCCGGAGGGTTTGCGGGCAACGGCCGTTTCCAACCCCTGCGTCACGGCCGTATTAATCACCACCTGTTTCTGCTCCTCCAACAACGCGATCAGCCGCCGCTTATTGGTGAGGAATTGGTGGATAACGGCCGTTTGCTCATCAAGATAAGCCACAATAGCTTTTTGTTCTTCTAAAGGTGGTTTGGGAAGTGGTTCTTTTTTGAGTAAGGTCATAGGAATTCTCATTCGATGGTCGAGAATTCCATAACCAATTCGTTTTAAGCTATCTTGAAACGGCCGAATTTTGAAAACGTAATCATAGTAGGGCATATATACGCTTTCATCTGCTGCCCTCAGTACATAGTAAACTGGACTTAATGCCCCATACTCTGGTGACATGCCAACAGAACCAATAATGACGTTCATGCTGTTGAGAACCAGATCGCCTTCATGAACAATTTTATATCTCTCTATATCTTCGGATTTCTTGTTGCCAATATCGCCTTTATCTTCGTAATTGATGACCCCAATATCTTTAAGAACGGACAAAACATTTTCAGTTTTAGTGCCATTGTTCTTTTCCCCACGTTCCCGCAAAATAGCACCAAGCCGTATCATGTCCCATGATTCAGGGACATCACCAAACCAAGGTGCTGTTGAGTCTTTGTAAGCTGGATACTTTTGCATTATGCTTCTACCACCCTCACAATCTGCTCTAAAATGCCATCCGTTTCCGCTTCCAACGCCCGAATATCAGCCACAATCTCCTCTAACGTTCGCAGCGGCTCATACTGGTAAAAATATTTGGTAAAAGAAATCTCATACCCCCGCGTTGTCTTGCTCTCATCAATCCAGGCATCCGGCACATGGGGCAGCACCTCCCGCGCCATGTAAGCGGCAATCGTCTCCGTCAAAGGCACATTCTCCGTATCGCGCAAATTGCTGTCCGGCTCATACTCCACCGTGCCATCCTTGTGCTTCTTCTTAATCACCGGCATTGCCGCTTCATCCGTCTCCGTAAAAACGTCCCACAACGCCTTTTGCTGTTTGGCCGTTGCCTTCAGCTCTTGCCCCTTCAGCCACTTATTAAACCGCTTCTGCACGACATTAAAATCAAGCTGCGGCTCATGGCCTAAACTCGCTGCCAGCCCTTCGGCTAAGGCTTCATCCCCTGGATTCTCGGCCTTGAATGTCGCCAATCGTTTTGGCGTGACGTGGGTTTTGAGGCGTAACGGCCGTTCCACCGTAATCTTGTGATAACCAAACATCTCATTGCTGAAAATCTGGCTGATGTCGCTTTCGGCAAAGTCCAAAAAGGTGTCCATGATGGTGCGGATATGGTCATCCGTGAACTCACAATTCTTACTGCCCAAATTCTTACGCAGCTTCGTATACAGTTCCCGCCCATCAATCAACTGCACCTTGCCTTTACGCTGCTCCGGCTTACGATTGGTCAGCACCCAAATATAGGTAGCAATACCCGTGTTATAAAACATATTCAGCGGCAAGCCGATAATCGCTTCCAGCCAATCATTCTCAATGATCCATTTGCGGATTTCACTTTCCCCCTGCCCCGCATCCCCCGTAAACAAAGCCGAACCATTGTGAACATGGGCAATACGGCTGCCGCGTGGCGTGTCCTTCATCTTGGTCAGCATATTGACCAAAAAGAGCAACTGCCCATCACTGCTGCGCGGTAAACCCACGCCAAAACGATGGTCAATTACCTCTTTCTTCTTGCCATCAAAAATGTAATCCTTGTCCACACTCCACGACTTGCCATAGGGTGGATTGGACAACATGAAGTCATACAACATCCGCATAAAGGCATCCTGCCGCAGCGTGGAACCAAAGGCGATGTTTTCCGGGTTGCGCCCCTGGATGAGCATATCGGCCGTGCAAATGGCATACGTCTCCGGGTTCACCTCCTGCCCATACAGCTCCAACGCCACCCGCTTGCCCCGCGCCTCGGCCAACCCCAAAAAGAACTTCTCCGCCTCCGTCAACATCCCCCCAGAGCCACAAGCCCCGTCATAGACCAAATAGGTGCCGCTTTCAATTTGCTCAGCCACCGGCTCAAACAGCAAATGCACCATCAACTGAATAATGTCACGCGGCGTAAAATGCTCTCCAGCTTCTTCATTGTTTTCCTCATTAAAGCGGCGAATCAACTCCTCAAAGACATAGCCCATGCCCAAATTAGACAAGCCATGATGCAGCACATTCCCCTGACCATCCTTAACCGCATTTACCCCCAAATTCATACGCGGTGACAAAAACTTTTCCAGCAAGGGATAGAGGCGGTTGGCATCATCCAACGTTTCCAACTGGTTATGAAACTTAAACTTACGAATGATCTCCTGCACGTTTTCGCTAAAGCCATTCAGATAAGCCGTGAAGTTGGCCTTAATCTGGCTGGGCGTATCATACAGCCGTTGCAGGGTGAAGGGGGAGGTATTGTAGAAGGGGTAGCCCGTAATCGGCTGAAATTGGGCAATGCCTGATGCGATGTTGTTCTCTTCCAAAAACTGGTGCATTTTCAGCACCTCATCCTTGCTCGGCTCCAACAAAATATCCAGCCGCCGAATCACGGTCATCGGCAAAATCACATCCCGATACTTCCCCCTGACATAGACATCGCGCAGCACATCATCAGCGATCCCCCATATGAAGCTAACGATATTGTTGTGGACGGTATGGTTCATAAATATTTCTCTTGTGGTTGTTTGTGCAAATTGATACCGGAAAGAAGCCAGATTTTAGCTTTCAGGTTAGAAATAAACGCTTCACATGCAGAGTTGTGAATGAGGCTATGATACCCAATTTTTCTCACATTGCATCTAGAGGGACAAATAGACAACAGAGACGGTAGACGGAGTAGGGATTTGTGCCTGCCTCTTGCAGCGTCTTCAATTTAAGGTTCGTTCGCTAATAACCTGGGATTTAGAAGTTCAACTTCTGAGAGAAGTTGAACTTCTTTCATAACTTCAAATGGGATGGCGAACCCACCAAATAAAAAAGCCCCACCGCAAACGGTGAGGCTTTCCAGTCGGGGCGGCCGGATTTGAACCGACGACCTCTTCGACCCGAACGAAGCGCGCTACCAAACTGCGCCACGCCCCGAATAGTCACCATTATAGAGGATGCTGGCTGGATTGCAAGCATTTGGTCTGGGCATCAGGGTGCAGCAAGCCAGGAGAGGGAGTTGGTGCTGGGGGTTTCCAGCAGCAGGGTGGGCGTGGGGTCGTCAAGGGACATGAGGTAGAGGCCGGCCGTACTGGAGAAGGCAAAATAACGGCCGTTAATCACCCCAAACATCCCTATCCCCGCAATCGTCGTCACCCGCTCCGGCTTGCCCCCCGCCAGCGGCAGCCGCCACCAGTCCGACGGCACGTCATGGGCAAGAGCGACCTTGATTCCCAGCGCAACTTCCCACCAGCGGCGCTGCGCTACCCCGGCTTCCACGGCACTAAAGTAAAGCCACTGCTCGTCGGGGGAAAAAAGTGGCGCGTCTACATCCTCAAACTGGTCGGGGGTGGTGAGCAAACGGCCGTTTTCCCCCCGCTCATCCGCCACCCACAGCGACCGCTGCTTGGTCTCCGGGTCAATTGCCACATAGGCCAACTGCTTGCCACTGGGGGAAAGGCGCGGCCAAAAAGCATTGGCAACCAGTTGTTCCACCTCGCCGGTCACAATGTCGCGCCGCTCAACATAGGTGACAAATTGAAAAATGTCGTCGGGGTTGGGGACATTGTGGGCATAATAGAGATAGCGGCTGTCGGGCGACCAGGTGGGGTTGAAGTAGATTTCGGTGATCTCGGTTAGGGTGGTAACAGGACGCGGTTCGGTGTCGCCGTCGGCCAGCATCAGGTACAGGTTGCTGTTGGCAAATTGGGTGCCACTGCCTGGTGGTGGGGCGTAGCTGAGAACAAGCTGGGAGCCATCGGGAGAAACGGCCGTTTGTGCCAGCCATCCCCCCTCCGACACTGTAAACAGCGGCTTCCTTTCCTCCGTCGCCAAATCATAGGCCACAATCCGCTGCTGCCCGTCGCTCAGATCAATATAGACCAGTTGGCCGGTAAGGCCATCACCATTGCTTGTAGCGGGTTGTTCAGAGGAGCTACAGCCAACCAGCAGTAAAACAAAAAAAACAACACCCCAAAATGTCGTTTCTGTCAAGCGGCATTTTGGGGATTCATATAACCTGTTGTCCGTATTCATCCGCGTTCCATTCCCTACGTCTGCGGAATGATAATCGTCTGCCCCACGCTGATAAAGCGCGGGTTGTCCACCGTGCGGCCGTTGGCACCCAGAATATCGTCCAGCGGTAGCCCAAAGCGGGCGGCAATGCTGCTGAGGGTGTCACCTTGCACCACGCTGTAGGTAATAAAGTTAAGCAGCAGGTTTTCGTCCGAAACCGTGCCTCGGCACAGCGGGTTAATGGTTTCTGTGGGAGCCGTCACGTCGCCACCACCAGCTACCACCCCTTCGGGCAGCTTCCACACCGTCACCGCGTCATAGTGAATGTGGGCAAAGGTTTCATCCAGCGTTTCGACGATCAACCCAATGTCGCCCTGCCCATAATCGCTGTCAACTACCTGTGCCACCAGTTCGCCATTGACAAAGAAGGTCATTTCCGATCCGTTGGCAATGGCAAAAAGCCGATCCTCGGTGGCCTGCGAATCGCCACGAATGGCGGCAGAGGTACCTTCGCGCAGGACGACCATCCCGCCTTCCGTTCCCTTTACCACCTGCCACGTTTGCGAACGCGGGGTAAGCGTGAAGGCGTAGAAGGTGTTGTTGCTCGTTTCGCGCAGAACAAACCCGTTGCGATACAGCCCCGTGTCAGTGTTTGTAGCCGCCTTGAAGATGCGGGCTTCAATCATAAAGTTTTCGACAGACAAATCATTACGCACGGTAAGACAATCATCAGGAGCCGTGACCTGCACATGGTAGAAGTCGGTGGGGTGATAGCCGTAGAAGTAGGCATCTATTGGCCCGCTGGCCTGGAACCAGCCGCTGTTGATGTCGGCAAACTCATCGTCAAGCAAAACAGAAGGGTCTGTCTCTGCCAGCACACGGTCGGCGGCGCAGCGTAGCCCGGTGTCTTTGAACATCAACTGGCTGCCGGGGTCGCCGGAGAGCCGCGCCAGCATGTCGTTTTGGAAAACGTTGGCACCACCGCGAATGACGCGCTCACCGGCATTGCCCGCGATGTAGGGGTCGCCGACCCATTCCCACACGTTGCCAGCCATGTCAAATGCGCCAAAGAAGCTACGGTTGGCGGGCAGGGTGCCAACGGCATAGGTTCCCTGGTTGGGTAGCAGCACGCTGTTGCGCTGGTTGCCCCACGGATATAGCCAGCCCTGGGGACCACGTGCCGCGACTTCCCATTCGGCTTCGCTGGGCAGTCGTTTGTTGGCCCAGTTGCAATAGGCGTTGGCAACGTCCCAGGTGACGCCGTGGACAGGGTGATCGCCGTTGCTGGCGGGGATGTTTTCGGCTTCCCAATAGGCGGGGGCAGCTTGCCCCGTTTCGTCAACAAAGGCGGCAAACTGAGCGTTGGTGACTTCGTAACGGTCAATCCAGAATTCTGGCACTTTGACGGTGATGTTGTTGCCAACGGTGTAGGTGCTGCTAAGGACGCGGGTCATGCCAATGTTAACAGGCAGGTCTATGTTCGATAGGGGAGCAGCGGTGGGGGCTGGAGCTGGTGTGGGTATGGGGGTAGGTTCGGCGGCTGTGGTGGTTGTGGATGCAACAGAAACGGCCGTTGGCAAATCAACGGCATTCCGCTCTACCGGGCGCACGGTGAGGCTGTCGTAGTGGATGTGGGCGCGGCTTTCGTCGAGGGTTTCAACGACAAAGCCGATTTGGCCGCTGGTTGTGGCTACGCCTTCGAGTTGGGCAACAGAACGGCCGTTAATGCCAAAAATCACATTCGACCCCGCCGCATCCACCCGCAGCTTGTCTGCACCCGATAGCCCGTGCAGCCCACCTTCCTCCCCTTCGGCCAGCACCTTTTGCCCCTCTGACCCTTGCTCCACCACCTCCCAACGGCCGGCGCGGGGCGAAACCAGCAAACCATAGTAGCTGGAACCATTCTGGTAAACAGCCAGACCGTAGTAGAAATCGCCCGTTTCCGTGTCAGTATTGTCCACAAACACATCCGCTTCCATCGTAAAGTCGCTAAAGCTTTTGTTGAAAAAGGCCGTCGCCGTGTGGTTTGGCCGGGCAGACTGCACATGATAGTAGTCGGGCGGATGATAACCCGACAGCGTGTCATCCGTCTTTTCGTCCGGCCAGCCGCTTTCAGGGTTGGTAAAATCATCTGTTAGCAGCAGTTGCTGCACCACCGGCACCGCATCCAGTTTGTCCACTTCCAGCGAATCATAATGAACATGAGCCAGACCCTGGTCAAATGTCTCCACATAAAAGCCAATGTCACCCGAACGATAATCAAAATCATCAAGCTGGGTGACAACCTGGTCATTGATGGTGAACGTCAGGTTGCTTCCTGCCGCATCTATCCGCAGTTTATCACTGTTATCTGCACCCGTGTTGATACCATGCAAATCGGCTACGCTACCTTCGCTCAACGTCTCCAGCCCGGCGGGAGTGCCTTTCAGGACAAACCACTGCCCCGCGTGCGGCGACACGGCAAAGGCATAAAATCGCTCATCTACCCGGCGCACCATTAGCCCATAGCGGAAATTGCCGTCTGGTGTGCCAATGCTGTCCACAAAGACCTGTGCTTCCATAGCAATATTGTCATAGTTGCCGCCAAAGTAGGCGGTAGCGATTTGGTTGGGGACACTGGCCTGCACGTGGTAATAATCGGGAGGATGGTATCCTTGCAAAGCCGAGGCGGTGGTTGTTTCCGGCCAGCCGCTTTCGGGGTTGGTAAAATCATCCTGGAGCAGAACACGGTTTTCCTCGGCTCCCGTTTCCACCTTGCTGGCGGCGCAGCGGAAGCCAGCGGTGGCAAACATGGTGGGGACATTGGGGTTGCCCACCAAGCGATAGGTCATATTTTTTTGGAAATCATAGGCTCCGCCGCGCAAAACCTTTTCGCTGTTGCCTACTGGGCCATAGGGGTCGTCTACCCATTCCCACACGTTGCCCGCCATGTCGTATACGTCAAAGCTACTGCGGTTGGCGGGTACGCCACCCACGGGATAGCTGCTGGTGCTGACAAGCTGGACAACGGCGGCATCATTGCCCCAAGGGTAAAGCCAGCTTTTACTGCCACGAGCGGCCGCTTCCCATTCAGCTTCAGTGGGCAGCCGCTTGTCGGCCCAATCGCAATAGTCAGCAGCCATTTCCCAGGTGGTGCCTTGCACCGGGTTGTTGTCTTGCCCCAGCGGAACGCCGCCGCTGGGCCAGTTGGCGGGTGCAGAAGAACCCGTTTCGGCGACAAAGGTGGCGTATTGAGCGTTGGTAATTTCGTAGCGATCAATCCAGAATTCGTCTAGGTCAACAGTTTGGCTGGGGGCGGATTGGCTGCCGCCGTTGCCGCTGCCAACGGTGTAGCTGCCGCTGGGGATGTGGGCCATGCCGGTGGCAGGGGGTGTGGGTTGAAGCAGGCGAGGCAGGAGAAAGTAGGCCAGCAAAATGAGGACTACCACGCCACCACCAATGGCAAGGGGCAGAACGGGGATGATGCGCTTGACGGCCGGCTTTTTAAGAGTTGGGGGTGGTGGTTCAATGCTGCGCCCAACGATTGTCTTTTTATAGCCTCCCTGCGTTGAATCTGTGTCAGGGGGTGAAGTTTGCTCTGGCGTGGGTGGGCGCAAATTGGTTTGCGACATTGGTGCAAGCGTTGACGACATGCCCGGCGACGTGCCATAGCCTGTGAATCCAAATCCCGTTGATCCGGCCAGCATCCGCAGTGCCATTGCCATTTCTGCCGCCGACTGGAAGCGGTCGTCGGGGTTCTTTTGCAGTGCTTTTTCCAAAATGGCAACAATGGTTTCGGGCAAACCGCTGTGGCGCAGCCGAATATCGGGCAACGCTTCGTTGACGTGCTTCATCATCACCGTTAGCGGGGATTTGCCCTGGTAGGGCGGCGTACCGTTGAGCAGTTCGTAAAGAATGACCCCAAGGGCGTAGAGGTCGGCACGGTGGTCAACATCCTGCCCGGTAATTTGTTCAGGGGCCATATAAGCGGCCGTTCCCATTGTTGTCCCCGTGGCCGTCTGCACCATGTCGCTGCCCACCATCTTGGCAATGCCAAAATCCATCAGCATGGGCTGATCGAGCAGGTTCATGACAATGTTCGATGGCTTTAGGTCACGGTGGATGATTTGTTGGCCGTGGGCGTAGCCAACGGCATCACACAGCGTCATCATGATGTTGAGTACAGAATGGATGGGAAGGCGAATTTTGGCACTGTTGAGTGCCATCAGTTTTTTGTCCAGCGTTTGCCCAGCAACATACTCCATCACCATGTAGTAGGTGCTGCCAGATTTGTTGAAGTCATAGACCTGGATAATGTTGGGGTGACGCAGTTGAGCCACGGCTGACGCTTCCTGTTCAAACCGCTTGACCCACTCCTCCCGTTCTGACAGATGGCGATGAATAAGCTTGATGGCGACTGGCCGCTGCAAGTTAGGGTCTAACCCCTTGTAGACCGATGACATACCGCCGCGCCCCAGCAGCGATTCAATTTGATACCGACCACCGATGATTTGACCAATCCAAGTTTCCTGTGATTCAGACATCTTGTTCTTCCCAGCGTTTCGACGTTTTGACAGACAGCGGCATGATGTTAGGAACATTGACCTATTATCTATACTGTAGCAGAAAGATTCATTTTGGGGTAGCTGTGCTGCCACATCGTATGGTGATAATAGATGCAGGATTATGATACTATGGTTTGTGAATCTTCCGTATGATGCAATGGGCAACTTGGCTGTTAAGATGTTGACACAACCTGTTTCTATGGTTCCGGGCTTTGCAATTTCAGGATTTGTCTGGTGTTATAATGGATATGAGCCACAGGGTCGTTAAACGTTTCAACGTAAAACCATTGTGAGGAGCCGTAAAATCAGCATCAAGTAGCAAACGGCCGATTTTGTTCACCAGTTCAACCTGGCTGGCCGCACAGCGAAAACCGGCCGTTGCCGACATTGTAGGAATGTTTGGGTTACCTACCAACCGGTAAGCCATATTTTTCTGAAAATCATAGGCACCACCACGCAGTACCTGTTCGCCATTCCCCACCGGGCCATATGGCTCATCTACCCACTCCCACACATTGCCAGCCATATCGTACACACCAAAGCCGCTGCGGTTTGCGGGAATCGTACCAACGGCGTAGCTGCTGCTGTTGGGCAAAGGCACCAACTTTTCGTCATCGCCCCACGGGTATAGCCAACCTTGCGGGCCACGCGCCGCCACTTCCCATTCCGCTTCGCTGGGCAGTCGCTTGTTGACCCAGTCGCAGTAATCGGCGGCCATTTGCCAGGTGATCCCTTGCACAGGGTGGTTGTCTGCACCTGCTGGCGGCACGCTGCCAGCCCAGTGGCTGGGTGTGGCTGCCTCTGTTTTGTGAGCAAAAGCGGCGTATTGGGTGTTGGTGACTTCATAGAGGTCAATCCAGAATTCATCCAGTTCAATGATCTGACTGGCGGCAAATTGGCTGCCGCCGTTGCTGCTGCCAATGGTGTAGCTGCCGCCGGGAATGTTGACCATGCCGGTGGAGGGTGGTGGAGTTTGCAGCAAACCGGGCAGAATCAGATAACCAAGCAGGGCAAGGATGAGCAAACCGCCGCCAATTGCCAGCGGCAGGATTGGAAGGTTGCGTTTGGGGGCAGCGGATTGTGTGTGCGGGGTGGTAGGTTTGTTGGGGGCAACGGCCGTTTTTTCTGGGGTTACGGCGGGCTGGGGGGGAGAAACGGCCGTTTGTCGCATTGTGTTGACCGGCATGTGGGGACTAAACACATAGGTACTCGTACTGCCAAGCTGCAACCGTAACGCCGCCGCCATTTCCGCTGCCGACTGAAAGCGGTTGTTGGGGTCTTTTTGCAGTGCTTTTTCAATAATAGCCACCACCCCTTCTGGCAGCCCTCGATGCAGCAAGCGAATATCTGGCACCGGCTCATTGAGGTGTTTCATCATCACCGTCATCGGCGTGCTGCCCGTGAAAGGCGGCACGCCACTGAGCAGCTCGTAAAGGATGATGCCCAGGGCGTAGAGGTCGGCGCGATGGTCAACATTGCCCCGGCCGTTGATTTGCTCCGGCGACATATAAGCAGCGGTACCCATGGTGGTGCCAACGGCCGTTTGCACCATATCGCTCCCAATCATCTTGGCAATGCCAAAATCCATCAGCACCGGCTGGTCGAGCAGATTCATCATCACATTGGCCGGCTTCAGGTCGCGGTGAATAATTTGCCGGCCGTGGGCATAGGCCACGGCATCACAAAGCGCACTCATAATGGCAAGAACGCTGTGAACCGGGAACGGAATTTTGGCATTTTTTAACCCCTCCAGCTTTTTATCCAGCGTTTGCCCGGCTACAAACTCCATCACCATGTAGTAGGTGTTGCCAAACTTGTCAAAATCATACACCTGGACGATGCCGGGGTGGCGCAGCTTGGCAATGGCCGATGCTTCCTGCATAAAGCGACCAACCCATTCCGGCCGTTCGGAAAGGTGGCGGTGGATGAGCTTGATCGCCACAGGACGCTGTAAATTAGGATCAAATCCTTTGTAAACCGACGACATACCGCCGTGTCCCAGCAGAGATTCAATTTGATACCGTCCGCCAATGAGATGTTCTTTTCCCGGTTCGCTAAACTCAGACATATTGTTTTCCAATGCACCCGACCCGTTTGCTGTCGTCGTTTGGGTACTGTATCAGACTTTGCTAGTTGGGGGTAGACCTCCAGGCTTTTGCCTGTGAGCTAACAATTTATTGGGGTAAAAACATGTCATTTCGATGAGTCTTCGAGGAGAAATCCCGCTCATCTGGCTGTCGCTAACGGGATTCCTCGGAGGATCTCGAAATGACATGTTCACCCGTTTATTTTGTTAACCGCCAAGCGTTTGGGCAACCGCCGAGGTCTTTGTTACAATGCCGCCGCTATGCGTGATGCCGCCATTGAAACGTTTGAATTGACCAAGCAGTATGACCAACGGCCGTTTTTCCGTCGCACACAGGGGGGGCAAACGGCCGTTTATCCCCTCAATTTGCGCGTGGAGCCGGGCGAACTGTTTGGGCTGCTGGGGCCAAACGGGGCGGGCAAAACCACCCTGGTCAAAATGCTTTGCACCCTGGTGCTGCCCAGCGGCGGCACGGCGCAGGTGGCGGGGTACGGGTTGGACAACGGCAGCGCCATTCGCGCCGCCGTGGGGCTGGTCAGCAGCGACGAGCGCAGCTTTTACTGGCGGCTATCGGCGCAGCGCAACCTCGATTTTTTTGCCGCCATGCACGGGCTGCGCGGGGCGACGGCGCGGCAGCGGGTGGCGGCGGTGCTGCAAGATGTGGGGCTGGAGGGGGTGGGCGAACGGCCGTTTGCCCAATTTTCCAGCGGCATGAAGCAGCAGCTCGCCATTGCGCGAGGGCTGCTGCACCAGCCGCGCCTCCTGTTCCTCGATGAACCCAGCCGCAGCCTGGATCCCACCGCCACCCACAACCTGCACCTGCTCATCCAGCGGCTGCGCCGGGAGCAGGCAATGACGATTTTTTTGATTACCCACGATTTGGCCGAGGCGGAAAAACTGTGTGACCGGGTGGGGCTGTTGCACCAGGGCAAGCTGCAAACGGTGGGGCGGCCGGCTGACCTGCGCCGCCAGCTTTGGACGCAAAGGCAGTATTCAATTGTGGTGAGTGGAAAAAAAACGGCCGTTTTGTCCACCCTCGCCTCCTTGCTCCCCAACGCCGAGGCAAGCGAACCAGCGGCTGGGCAAACGCAGCTTTCGTTTTGGGCAGAGGAGGATGGGGGAAGATTAACGGCCGTTCTTGACCACCTCCGCCACCACCAGCACCACATCTACACCATCGAAGCCACCCCGCCCTCGCTCGAAGCCGTCTTTCAACGCTTTACCGCAGGGGAGCAGGGGAGCAGGGAAGCAGAGGAGAATTTTCTCCCCTGCTCCCCTACCCCCTTGCCCCCTATCTAACCTATGCTCACCCGCCTCCGCGCCTTCCTCCTCCGCGACTTCTACATCGAGACCAGCTACCGGCTGGCGTTTTGGGTTGGCATTGGCAGCATCTTTCTGCGCGTCCTCATCTTCTATTTTCTCTCCCAGTTTGTAGGCGACCAGGTTGCCCCGCTGCTGGAACCCTACGGCGGCGACTATTTCGCCTTTGTCCTCATTGGCCTGGCATTGGGCAGCTACTTTGGCGTGGGGCTATCCAGCTTTTCCCAGGCAGTGCGGCAGGCACAAACCACTGGCACGCTAGAAGCGTTATTGATGACCCCAACGGCCGTTGGCACCGTCATCGTCGGCTCGGCCATCTGGAGCTACACCTATGCTACCTTTCGTGTCCTTATTTACCTGCTGATTGGGATTGGGTTATTGGGGTTACGCTTTACCACTACCAACTACCTGGCTGCGCTGCTGGCACTGCTGCTTGCCATCATTGCCTTTGCCAGCATTGGCATCCTCGCCGCCAGCGTCATGATGATCACAAAGCGCGGTGAGGCTCTCACCGCGCTTTTCGGCAACGCCGCCAACCTGATTGGCGGCGTCTTTTATCCCGTTTCGATCATGCCCAACTGGCTGCAAACAGTTGCACAACTGCTGCCCATCACCCATGCCCTTCGCGCTATGCGGCTGGCACTATTGGGTGGTGCTAGTTGGGCCGATCTTGCCCCAGAGATGTTCACGCTCGCTGCCTTCTGTCTTGTTCTCTTCCCGCTCGCGCTGCTGTGCTTTCGCTTTGCGGTGGAACGCGCCCGCCAGGAAGGCAGCCTGGCCCACTATTAAGCTGTTTCCAGCTCGGCAACCTCTTTGGAAGAAACAAGCCCGTTGGCGCTGCTGGCACTTGCTTTTTTACCTTTCAAATAAGAGCCGCCTACAGAAATGACATCATAGCCACGTTCAACCAGTGTCTCGAAATCAGGGATCATGCGCCGGCCGTCAATGACCAAATAAGGCGTTTGGGTTGCCGTTTCAATGGTGCGCGACAGGCCACGGAACTCTTCCCAGTCGGTGGAGATATAAACCGCGTCGCTGCCCTGAATCGCTTCCTTCGCTGAATCGTGGTAGGTAATCCGTTCAAAGAGATGGTTGTTTTTGGGGTTGAACCAACTGCGCTGCGCTTCTTCCATTGCCAACGGGTCATAAGCGCGAATCTCTTTCACGCCTCGTGCCAGCAGCGTCTCAACTGCTTTCAAAGCGGCAGAGTCGCGCATGTCATTGGTGCGCTTCTTGAAGGCCAAACCAAGCAGTGCCACCGTCTTTTGGTTGAAGTTAAAGCCTGCTTCATACACGGCACGGTCAATCAAATACGTTTTCTGGAATTCGTTGATGTTGTAAACCGCTTGCAGCAGGTCGGTGGAACGGCCGGCTTTGTTAAGCTGGTAGATGAGTGACTGAATATCCTTGCCAAAGCAGCTTCCGCCCGCACCATTGCTGACATAGGAACCCCAATGGCTGATACGATTATCGGCCGTTACGCCAACCTTCAAATCTTCCATGCGGATGTTAGGAACAGCTTCGGCCAGCCGCGCCCCCACACCATTCCAGAAAGAAATGTAGGTAAGCAGTAGCGTGTTGCCCATGTACTTGATGGCTTCGGCCGTCTCCGGGGTCGTTTCCAGATAGCGAATGCGAACATGGTTGACGAATTGGGAGTAAACGCGCCGCATGATCTTGAAATCTTCATCCGAGTCAGCACCCAACACGATACGGTCGGGACGGCGCGAACCTTCGATGGCGTTGCCCTGTGCCAAAAATTCGGGATTGGAGGCGATGCCAAAGTTCTTGACACCGTGTTCTTTCATCACCTGTTCCAGCAAGCGAGCGGTGCCAATCGGCACGGTGCTTTTGTTGACCAGCACAATCCGCTGGCTGCCGTCGCGCTGCGCCAACATCGCGGCTACATCATGGGCAGCCTTTAGATAGTAGGTGAGGTCGGTGGAACCATCCCGCTTGGGTGGGGTGTTGATGCAGAAGAAGAAAACATCAGCATCCTGGATCAACTGGGTAATATCGGTTGTAAAGAAGAGATACCGATCTATGTTTTCAGCAACTGCCGCTGCCAAACCTGGCTCATTAACATAACGTTCGATATTTTCTGCTTCACCAGTGCGGAAAGCGTTAATCTTTACTTCGTCAATATCATAGGCATAAACTTCGTGCCCATATTCGGAGAGGACGGCAGCGTGGGGCAGCCCCACAAAACCAGTACCAACAACAATAATTTTCATGACCAAACTCCTCGAAGATAAAATCTACAGACGACATGTACACTGACGTGTATATAACCGCCAATTGACGGCTCTTTCAATTTTTATGCGGCATAAGACATCTGTGGTTGCTGTAGGCAAACAACAATATTTTGAAAAGAGAATGCTTCGCCGAGATGGGGATGACATCGTTCAAGAGGGGTTTTCTGGTGTCAAACAGTTCGGCGAAGCGTTAAGGATTTAAATCTTAACTTGATTTTCACCAACTATACTACACATTGTACCTTACAAACCTGCTTAAAACCTATGAGTTTTCAACGCCGAGTTTCTGATTTGCTCTTCGGCCGGGGCTGAAGAACGAGGATTGGAATCCTCGACTACGCTTAACTGCCCGATTGATTGTGGTCAGTGGCTTGTATCATGCGTTGGGCAACCCGCCGGCCGATTTCGACAGCAAAGTTGGTCCCGCGATCCCAGGGATAGACCTGGCTCATGGAGGCGAAGTAGAGGCTGGGGATGGGGGTTTGCAGGTCGGGGATGTTGCGGGAATGGTTAACCAGCGGCACGGGCTGGGCGTAGCTGGCTTTGTGCAGCCAGCTTTGGCGTATCCAGTCGGGGCGGAAGTCGGGGTTGAAGAGGGTGAGGGCGCGGGTGAAGATGGCTTGAATTTCGTCTTTGTCCATGCGCATGTAGGGGTGTTCCGGCACCACGTAGTCGCCGCAATAGAGGATGTGGTCGCCGCCGTAGTGGCTTTTGTCAATGTAGTTGGTGTGTTCAAAGAGGCCGATGAAGGGAATGTCGGCACTGAATTTGTCGGGGGTGTCGGCGGGGAGGTTGAGCCAGTAGGTGTTTTGGGGAAGCAACGGCCGTTTAAGGGCCAACGTCAACACCACCGCCCCCATATGCTTCAAATTCGTCAACCCCGCCAGATAGTCGGCCGGCAGCGTGGGAGCCAGCTTCGCCAGCAAAGACGGCGACCCCGTATGCAGCACCTGGTCAAACAGATAGGTATCGCCATTTACCGTCGTGACAGACAACCCATTCTCCCCACGCTCCACACCCAACACCCCACAATTCAACCGCACCTCCCCGCCCAATGCTGTCACTTTATTCGTCAACCTATCCACAAAGGCCTGGAACCCGCCTTCAAAATACCCCAGCTTAAAGCTGCGAACATAGAGCCGCGCCCACAGCCAAGCCATATTCACATCGGCATAATACGGCCCAAACTTGCTAATCAGCAGCGGCCGCCACATCATCTGGTAAATCTTTTCCCCATACCAACGGCGCGTCCACTCATCCGCCGAATGCGTTTCCAGCCAGCGCCAAAAGTTGGTAAAGCGCAAAAACGCCCCCACCACGCCAAAACGGACATAGCTCACCGGGTCAAAGCCGGGAAATTTCCACCACTCCAGCGGATTGCTAAAAGGGTAGATATTGTTTTGGTAATAAATGGAAGTGCGCGGCGTGGGGAAAAACAGCTTGTCGCGCATGCCCAGCTCCTCCACCAGCCCAATAATCGCCTTATCCGATTCAAACAGATGGTGATAAAACTTCTCTAACGGCCACTCCCAGTTAGCATCCCGAAAACCCGTTGCCAACCCACCCGTCTGCCCACTGGCCTCAAACAGCGTGACCTCATGCCCCGCCTGCAGCAAATCATATGCCGCTGCTAAACCGGCTAACCCGGCTCCAACGATTCCTGTTTTCATTATCTAAAAATAACCAATAACCAATACCCAGTTCACTGATTACTGATTACTGATTACTGATTACTGCTCACCGTTCCCACCTGCACCGCTTTGCCAAAATCCGACCAGCCCAGCCCTTCGCGCATCATATAGTAACCGCCTAATAGGGTAATGGGCAGCCAGAGCGCGGCATGGAGTACAAGCGTGTAGGCTGTTGCCACCGCTTCTTGCACGCCGTAGAGCGTTAGCACGGCAATGCCGGGACCATCGAAGGTGCCGATGTAACCGGGGGCGGAGGGGAGTGTGGTAGCCAGGTTGACAATGCCGTTCATGAGCATGAGGGCAAAAAAGCTGACCTGGAAGGGGAACGCCTGCATGATAAACCAATATTTGACCGTCTCCAGCAGCCAGATGACGACTGAGGTGAGAAAGATCATGAGTACATTGCGAAAATTGCGGAGCGATTCGAGTCCGTTGAGAAACCGGCTGGCGAACCCCAACACAGGTTCTTGCAGCCGCTGCGGCAGCAGACGCACGGCAAACCATTTCGTAAGTGCCAAAGCGCGTTCAGGAACGGCCGCTAATGCAAAAAACAGTACCAACGCCCCAAAAAAAGCCACGCTGGCAATGACCACCACCGACTGAATGCTCTCGCTGGGGATGGGGGTGAAGGGAAGGGCCACAAAGACGAAAACCAGCATGACCAGCCCGTCAAACACCCGCTCCACAATGACAGTTGCCAGGCTGGCGCTGACAGGTACCTCTTCGCGCCGGTAAAGCACATAGGAGCGCAGCAGTTCGCCAGCGCGAAACGGGTAGACGTTGTTGCCCATGTAGCCGATGACAACCACGGGGAAAAGCCGACCGAGCGGGATATGCTTTAACGGCCGTAACATATAATCCCAACGCCACGTTCGCGCCCAAACGGCCACAAAGTAGGTGGCAACGCTGGGCAGCAGCCACCAATAGTTGGCCGTCCGCATAAACGCGGCCACATCATCAAGTTTGAGGCCGCGCAGTGCCAGCCATAGAAAAAAGGCGCTAACCAGCAGCCCCAGCCAAAATTGCCATCGTTTCAATGAAAAATTCCTTGATTACATATACACTATCGTACAAAACAAGGCGTAATTGTACCATCCCTCGTTAGGGACGCATGTCGCACAATTGACACAAAATACGGGGCGGCTGCACCCCTGTTTTTGGCGGCAATTGTGGCACAATAGGCAAATATAAAAAATGGGACGCAGATGTGCCTGATTTTCCTGATGACGGAATCGTTACCATGTAACATCAGGTTAATCAGGCCAATCTGCGTCCTATTATCGCAAGAAGGCATTATGGGAACATCTGTGATTGAACAGTATCGTGAACTGGAAACAACCTTGCTGTCGCTGATTGGGCCGGTGCAGTGGGGCGGCGATATTCATATGAAGCTGGGGCGGATTGCCCGGCTGCTGGAATTGCTGGGCAACCCACACTATCGCTATCGCTCGGTGCATGTGGGGGGGACATCGGGCAAGGGGACAACGGCCGTTCTTACCGCCCACCTCCTGCAGCAAATGGGGTACAAAACGGCCCTCCACGTCTCGCCCCATGTCCAGTTGTTTAATGAGCGGGTGCAGATTAACGGCCGTTTAGCCCCCACCAGCAAACTCTTCACCCTACTGCAAACCATCAAACCCCTCGTCGAGCAAGTCGGGCGCGAATCCCCCTACGGCAACCTCACCTACTTTGAAATTCAGGCCGCTCTTGCCTTTGCCTACTTTGCCCAAGAGCAAGTAGACGTGGCCGTGGTGGAGGTGGGGTTGGGTGGGCTGCTCGATGCCACCAACGTCCTTCCCGCCGAGGTCGCCGTCCTGACCAATGTGGGGCTGGACCACACCGAGGTGCTGGGGGAGACGGTGGAGCTGATTGCGGAGCAGAAGGTAGGGATTTTCAAGCCGGGGCAGCAGGTGATAACGGCCGTTTCCCAGCCCACCGTCCGCCAAATTGCCGCCGACCGCTGCCGCGACCTGGGAGCCACGCTGCACCAGATTGAGCCAGGCCACACCTTTCAGGACACCAACCGCGCCTGCGCCGCCGCCGCTGCCGCCGCCCTCGCCGGCCGCCCCGTTCCCGACAACGCAAACTGGGAAATTCCCCTCCCCGCCCGGCTGGAACTGATGCAAACCAGCCCCACCGTCATTCTCGACGGCGCCCACAACCCGGACAAAATCCGCGCCACCGCCCACGCCGTCCACACCCGCTACCCCGATGCGGCTCCCATCATCGTGTTTGCCGCCAAGGCGGGCAAGGATGTGGCCGACATGCTCCCCTACCTGCTGCCTAATGCCAAAGCGTTTGTTGCCAGCCAGTTTTCGCCAAAGGGGTTATGGAAGGCGATTTCGGCAGAGGAATTAACGGCCGTTGTTCACCACCTCGCCCCCGGTTTGCCTGTGTACATGGAGTCGGAGCCATTAACGGCCGTTCGCCTCGCCCTCTCCCTCGCCCAACCCACCGACCTCATCTGGATCACCGGCTCCCTCTACTTCGCTGGCGATGCCCGCGAACAGTGGTATCCCCTCGAATGGCTGGTGGAGCAGGCAGAAATGGGGCTGTCTGGCTCGCTCCTTCCCGGTAAACAGTAATCAGTGAACAGTAATCAGTGAACAGTGAACAGACTGTTTACCGATTACCGATTACCGATTACTGTTTACCGATTACCGATCAAACTGCCAAATCGCCGCCGTAATCGGCTTGAACACCACATGCCGCGCCAGCACCACCGAGGAAGTGGTCATGCCATACTCCAAAAACCGCTGAATCACATCCCGCAAATGGGCGCGGTTAGCGGCCACCACCCGCAGCACATAGTTGTTCTGCCCCGTCACCTCATCACACGTCAGTACTTCCGGGCAGCTTTGCGCCAGTGCCGTCACCCGGTTGGCGTGCATTTTGGGGTTTTGCACATGCACCAGCCCCATTAGCGTCAGCCCCAGCGCATCCAAATTAACGTGGGCATGGTATCCGGTAATGATGCCCGCCTCCTCCAACTTCCGCACCCGCTCCGCCACCGCCGGAGCCGTCAGCCCCACCACCTTGCCAATCTCGGCATAGCTCATCCGCGCCTCCTGCTGCAACAATTCGAGAATTTGCCAGTTTGTGCTGTCGAGTTTCATGGGTACCTCCCTAAATATGGGACGCAGATTTACCTGATGAACGCAGATTTCAAATAAATCAGGCAAATCAGGTAAATCTGCGTCCTCTTCTTTGCCTTGAGAACAACCCGCCTTGCAAAATCTTTCGATTCGCAAGAAAAACGGCCGTTTTCCTTGCGAAACCACCTTGTTCTGCCACAATCCCCCATATTATCATACCTGTTGTTCAGGAAACGAACTTGAGGAGGTGTCCCTTGCAACCTGAATTTGTCCCCCATTCCGCCTACGTGGAATATTCCGAAAGCGACATGCGCCAGCGGGCGCAAGCCTTTTATGCCGACATCCAGCGGCGGCGCACCGTGCGCGAATTTTCCGACCGCCCCGTCCCCCGCGACATCATCGAAACGTGTTTGCTGGCCGCCGGCACCGCCCCCAGCGGCGCCAATTTGCAGCCCTGGCACTTTGTCGTCGTCAGCGACCCCGACATCAAGCGCCAAATCAAGGAGGGAGCCGAAGAGGAAGAACGCGCCTTTTACAGCGGCCGCGCCCCGGAAGAGTGGCTGGAAGCGTTGGCCCCACTTGGCACCGACCCCAACAAAGGATTTTTGGAACTCGCCCCCTACCTCATCGCCATCTTTGCCAAATCGTATGATGTTCTGCCCAGCGGCAAGCGGGTGAAAAACTATTATGTGCAGGAGTCGGTGGGGCTGGCAACCGGCACGCTCATCACCGCCCTGCACCACGCCGGGCTGGTTTCGCTGACCCACACCCCCAGCCCAATGGGGTTTTTGAACACGGTGCTAAAACGGCCGTCCAACGAACGCCCCATGCTCCTCCTCGTCGTGGGCTACCCCGCCGACGATTGCCGCGTGCCAACCCACGCCATGAAGAAAAAACCGCTCGATGAAATAGCCACCTTTCTCTAAAACGTGGGCAGTAGGGAGTAGGGTGTAGCGTGTACGCCCTACTCCCTACTGCCTACGCCCTACTCATGTTAATCATTCCCATCTCCTCCACCCTCCACCACCACCTCAGCCAGCTTGCCCAAACCAAGCGCATGGTTTTTATGGCCGGGCTGCAAGGCACGGGCAAAAGTTTGCTCATCCAGCAGCTTGTCCTCATTGCCCAGGAAGCTGGCCGCACCGTCCACCTGCTGCAATGGCTCACCGCCCGTCAGCCGTTTGAAACGCCGGAAATTCTGGTGCGGTATCCCGAAACAGACGGCGTAACCCACCCCGTCATCCGCTGGGCAACCGGGGTGTGGGTGCGCGGCGCGGTGGCGCGGTGGCATGAACAGCACCCCGATCCGCGCCACCTGCTGATTGGCGAACTGCCCGTCATTGGCAACCGGCTACTGGAATTGACCCAGCCGGAGGCGGACGGGCTGGAGCCGCTGCTGACGAGCGAGCAGGTGCAGTTTGTGCTGCCGGTGCCGTCGTGGGAGGTGCGGGCGGCGATTGAAGATGCCCGCGCCCGCACCCTGGCCGACCCGCAGCATGAGCGGGAAAAGCGGGATGCGTCCCCAGCGGTGCTGCAGGCGTTGTGGCAGGAAGTGAACGGGCTGGCGCGGCAAATGGGGCTGACAAAGGCCAGCCCGACCACGCCGTACAATCCCTACATCTACGGCGGGGTGTTCCAGGCGCTGCTGCAACACCGCCACCTGCAAACGCTGCTGGTGGATGAGGTGCTGCATCCGCAGCGGTCGGTGTATGAGCTGGCGCAAATTGCCAGCGAACTACAGGCAACGCCGGCCGAAGTGGCGGCGATTATGGCGCGGGTGGAAGAGCAAGGGGTGGACAGGGTGGAAACGGCCGTTTCCCACTGGCACTACCCCCTCACCCAAAACCCCCAGCCGCCCGACCCCGGCCCGGAATTGCCGCTGCCGCTGCCGGAGGCATTGCCCTATGCCGAGCAAAATACGGAGCTAACGGCGGAACAGCGGGCGGCTTTGCAGGTGGTGGTGCGGCTACCGTTGCAGGCGGAGGTGGGGGTGGTATTAACGGCCGTTGACCACGCCCTTCACACCCTCGCCCCCGTCACCGTCCCCACCGCCGCCCACGTCCACAAATTTGACGTATACGACAGCTACTTCAACGTCCAGCGGCGCGATGGCGACCCCGGCCTTCTCTTCCTCGGCGGCCTGCTCCAGGCGTACCGCAACGCCCTGCAAAACCTCGACGACGACCCCACCCTCACCGTCATTGAAAAACCGATGCTCCGCATTGCCCTGGAAGCGGCGGTAGGGATGTTTGTTTAGTTGAAACTGAGAGACTGTGAGACCAGGAGGCTTGATCTCTTAGTCTCATAGTTTCTCAGTCTCTTAAGTATTCTATGTTAAACCTTCACGAACTCGACCACGCCCGCGTTCGCTGGCAGCTTGGTCATCACCTCTTTTTTGGCTATGTTCAGGCACTTATTCTGGCTTGTACCCGGCTGCAAACAGCGCTGGATGGCAGCGACTGGCCGCAGGCTCGCCGCGAAATGGAACGCGCCACGCAGTTGCTATGGGGCGTCGCCGTTACCTTCAAGCTCACCGGCGGTTTCTCCCAGGCTGCCTACGACGGCTATGTGCGCCCCAATATGTTTGAAGCCAGCGATGGCTTTAGCGGGCTGTGGTCGCACGACCATGACTACTTGGTGAAAAAGGTGCTGCGCGGTCTCAAACCATATTTCCAAAACCCACCGCCGGAATTGGCCGACGCGGTGCAAACGTTCCAGCAGGCGTTTGCCATCATGTATGATTCACACAAATATGTTTGCCAAAAATTTGAGGGGGATGCCCCCAGCCTGCTGATGGGGGAGGAGGCGCAAAAGTCGGCCGGGGAGATGATTGATACGTTCAAGCGCAACCGGCTGCTGGTGCTTGGTGTCCCGGCTTAGTTGGGGGGGGATTAACGGCCGTTATTGATGACCGACGGCCGTTATTGTGGAGGACATGGCGATTTGTTGGGTGTAGTGGGGGAAATATTTAGCCTTTCACCAGCACGGCCAGCCGCTACCTCTTCGCTTTTGTGGGTGGCTGAATAACGGCCGTTTTGCCCGTACTTTCCAACTCCAAACGATGATACAGCACATTTTTAAAACGGCCGTTTTGCGCCAAACGACCCTGTACAGCTGCTGCCCGTTTCTACCCGTAATCTGCAAGAGCCGGAGACCAAGGCAGCTAACTGCAACAACTGTTAGGCGGCTGCGTCAGAGGTAGCCGCTCGGTTTAAGACCTCAAATTGTTTGTTGACGACCAAATGAACTTTGTTATAATTCCGATTCGTGGGGGCGGTTAGCTCAGTTGGTTAGAGCGCTACGTTGACATCGTAGAGGTCACAAGTTCGAGTCTTGTACCGCCCACTAAAAAAAGCCACCTTCACAAGCAAGGTGGCTTTTTGTTTGGGGGCAAAAACGGCCGTGTATTAGACATTATCGGAATTAACTTTATGTCACGCAAAGGTGCAAAGGGAAACATACTTGGCACCAGCAATGCTCAGTCTGAAGGTTGGGGACATATGGCATCGCCATGTATGCCAACAAATGAATAACTTGGGGTTTAGAAGTTCAGCTTCTGAGAGAAGTTGAACTTCTAGAACTACAAAGCTGTTTTTGATTGAACCCTGACAGGCGTTAAGCCTGGCTCTTATGCTCCGCGTGGGAGCTTTCCTGCCCCGCTCTTGTACGTCAACAATGTCTTTGGGTGGAAAAACGGCGTGCCTCTTCATGTCATACCAAGAGCCTGCACTGAAGCCGCCGAAGTGTCCTCCGGGGAATCTCTCGCGTCTTGAAAGTGAGAAGTGCTGTCGGCAAAGAGGATTGGTTGCCTGGGTTGGGAAATTGTTTGATAATGCCGTGACAAGTAAATCAAAAGGCAGGGGTTGTTGATAATGGCTGATAAATCGTTAGATAAAAGCGGCGCGGTGCTGGACGACACTATTTATGATCACAAATGGGGCTACACCGACACGCGGTTTGTCATTCAGGCGGATCGGTCGGTGCGGGTGACGGGGAGCCGGTATGCGCTGTCTGGCACGGAGATGCCGGATTTGCTTGATTTTGTGGAAGAGACGCTGGAAATCAAGCTGGATTTTGACAATATTAAGCAAGAGGTGGCGGAAAAGCCGGTGCCGGCCGCCAACAGGAATGAGCCGTTTTGTGCAGCAGTAGCGGCATCGTTTCCGCAATCACGCTATTCATTTGACCCCCGCGACCGTTTGATCCACAGTCACGGGCAGACGACGATGGATGAGGTGTATCGGGTGCTTTACGGCCGTTTATCCCGCGTCGCCGACATGGTGTTCTATCTTGAAGGGGAGGAAGATGCCGCCAAACTCATCCAGCTTGCCGCCGAACACAACGTCTGCCTGGTTCCCTATGGCGGCGGCACCAGCGTTAGCTGCGCCCTGGTGCTGCCCGCCCATGAAACGCGCATGATGGTGGTGGTGGACACCCGTCGCATGAACAAGGTAGTCTGGCTTGACGAAGAAAACATGTTGGCCTGCGTCCAGGCCGGGATTACCGGGTCACAGTTGGAAGCGGAGCTGGGGGAGCGGGGTTTTGTAGCCGGGCATGAGCCGGACAGCATGGAGCTTTCGACGCTGGGCGGCTGGATTGCCACCAACGCCAGCGGGATGAAGAAGAACCGGTATGGCAACATTGAGCAGATTGTGCAAAACGTGACGATGGTTACGCCCACAGGGGTGATTGAGCATCTGGACACGGTGCCGCGCAGCTCGATTGGGATGCAGCCGAAGCAGCTTTTGTTTGGCAGCGAGGGGAATTTGGGGCTGATTACGAAGGCGGTGATTCGGATTCACAAGAAGCCGGAAGTGACCAAATTTGGCTCGATTGTGTTCCCTACCTTCAAGCACGGGGTGGATTTTCTCTATGCGCTGACGCAAACGGGGGTGCTGCCGGCCAGCATTCGGCTGCTCGACAACGTGCAGTTTCGCTTTGGTTCGGCGCTGAAGCCACGCCCCAGCAAAAGCGAGGAGCTGATGGGGAAGGTGCAAAAGTTTGCCCTGCTGAAGGTGAAGGGGTTTGACCCGTATGAGCTGGCGGCGGCGACGGTGGTGATGGAAGGGGCGAAGCATGAGGTGGCGTACCAGAACAAGGTGATTTTTGATTTGGCGAAGCGGTTTGGCGGCATCGCGGGTGGGGAAGGAAACGGCCGTCGGGGCTATATGCTGACCTATGCCATTGCCTATATTCGTGACTTTTTGGCTGATTACCACATCATTGGCGAGACGTATGAGACGACGGCACCGTGGAGCAAGGTGCATCAGGTGATTGAGGCGGTGGATAAGCGGGCGCGGGAGCTGCATGAGGCGCACCAGCTTCCCGGCCGGCCGTATATGTCCCCTCGCGTTACCCAACTTTACCATACCGGGGTATGTATTTATTTCACCCACGGCTTTTCGGTGCAGGGGGTGACGGAGCCGGATAAGCTGTTTGGCGAGATTGAGCGGGAGCTGCGGCGGACGATTTTGGACGCGGGCGGGTCGCTGTCGCACCACCACGGCATTGGCAAGCTGCGGCAGGAGTTTATGCCTCGTGCCCTGTCGCCTGCCAGCATTGAGCTACTGCGGAGCGTGAAGGCGGCGAATGACCCGCAAAATATCTTTGGCGTGGCGAATAATGTGTTTGCGGGGGAGTAGGAGCGTGGGGTAAAACGGCCGTTTTGTAAAATAGAGACTGGGAGACTGAGAGACTATCCAATCTCCCAGTCTCTTGGTCTCCCAGTCTCTTGGTGCTGTTTTAATTTTGTAGGGCGTTAACGGCCGTTACCAGATGGTTCACCCGCTCTGCCAGATGGTGGATGATAAGCTGGTGGAGGGTAGAGGCGATGTCGGAATCATGGGCTTCCATCTGCTTGAGCGTGTCGAGGGAGAGCCGGTAGATAATGCTGGGTTCGTCGGCAATGACGGCCGCTGAACGCTGCTGCCCCAGATAGAAGCCAATTTCACCCACAACATGACCGCCGCGCATCGTTTGCAGGCGAATGGGTTCCTGGTTGGGGCGTTCCAGTTGGGCTGTCACCTGCCCCGATTCAATAAAGTAGAGCGCGTCCGGCGTATCTCCCTGGTGAATGAGGTGATGACCGGCCGGAACTTCCTGGCGTTCCAGATAGTGGATTAGCTCTGTGACCTTGCTATTGTCGGCTAAAAGCATTTGCAATTGCTGCCCTAGCTGCTTGCTTTTGGCGGGGGTTTGGTCAATGGTTTGCAGGAGTTGTTGTTCACACCACTCCAGGGCGCGATCCAGGTCAGGGGCAATGTGGATATGGGAGCCTGCACCAAAATCGCTTTTTTGTAGCTGCTCCTGAATGGCGGGCGACATTTCAGCCAGCACGAGGGTAATATTGTTGGCTTCGGCCAGTTGTTTGAGCTTGTTAAAACTGAGGCTGGCGGTGGAGTCAATGGCGGTGACGCGGCGAAAGTCGAGGATGATGTGGCGCGGTGCGGGTAGGTTGGGGTTGTGGATGCGGCTGCGGATGGTGTTGAGGAGACTATCGGCGGTGCCAAAGAAGATGAATCCTTGCAGCCGCAGAATGTAGAGTTGGTCACCGTGTTGGTCGAGCAACTGTTCCTGGAGCGGGGGGCGGGTGACGCGGCTGTGCAGGGTGGTGCCGGAGAGTTCGTGCCGCACGATGTCTATGCGGCTGTAGTTGATGACGAAGAGAATAACGGCCGTTATTAACCCCACCCCCACTGCCTCCAAAAAGCCGACAAAGGCCGTGACCAGCAAAATCAGGATAATCACAAAATAGTCCAGCTTGGGCAGCTTGAACCAGGCGTGGTAAACCCAATCCTTGAGGAAAGAGAGACCCAGGTAAAGAAGCAGGCCACCTAAAATGACCTTGGGGAACAGGGAGAGGGCTGAGGCTCCGAAGAGCAACGTAACCAGACCAATGCCGACGATGATGAACCCGGATAAACGGCCGTTAGCCCCCAATTTGTGATTAATGGAAGAAGCCCCCAACGAGACATAACCAGCCACACCACCTGTTAAGCCCAACAGGACATTGGCAATACCAGTCACTTTCAGCTCATGATTGAGCCTCATGTCACGTCGGGTAGCCAGTTCTAGCCCCGTGCTGTTCAAGAGCAGGGCAATGGCGCTCATGATGGGAATCGTTGCCAGATTAATAGCCTGCCCTCCAATGGCAGACCAATGCACCTTATCCAGATGAGCCAACGAAACAGGCTGCCACAGCCCACCCTGAGGAAATGGCCCCAAAACCCAGCCCTGGGCACTGAGGTTTGCAATGGAGCCGCTTAAAAAGGCAATGAGATAAAAAAGCAGCGTGCCACCAATGACCATGCCGGGAATGATCAGCGAATGGTTAACATAGTGAAGAATCAGGAAGAGGGCGATGGCAAAAATGAGACCCGGTATCCAGCGCAAGAGCATATCTGGCTGCAGGAGAGCCATGCTCAAGGGCTGATCCGCCATTGTGCTAAAGGCACCTTTGGTAATCAGCCAGCCTGTTCCCGCCAAAAAGCCACCGACAACGGGGTAGGGGAGAAAGCGAACAAGGCTGCCCAGTTTGAATTGACCAAGCACCCATAAAAAGATGCCGGTAGCCAGCGAGGTAACGCCTATGGCAACGATATTTGTTAGAAAAATCTCCTCGGAGGGGGTTGAGACAGATAGGGATTGGCTGATGGCAACGACAGCACCAGCCAGGATGGCGGAAGGGATGTCCTGACCATTGCCAATTGCACCAGGCAGAGATGTAAAAAGCGTAAGAAGGAGACTAATAATAATGGTAGCGAGCAGGACAAGGCCGATACCGTTGGCAACAAAACCAGACATGCTCCCCGTGAAGATGAGGGCAGCGTAGGAAATGCTTCTGACAATTTGTAAAAGCCCAACAACGATCCCGGCTGTGAGATTTGGAATGAAACGGCCTGGCTCAAATTCCTGGCGTAAATTGAGCCAGAAAAGGGAAAAACCTTTTAGGTCGTTGGCTGTGCGAGGCATGAGAATCTCCTCCTCTTATAAATAGGACGCAGGTTTGCCTGATTTTCCCGATTGACTTGGAGGAACGGATAAATCTGCGTTTATTCTTCGGGACGATCTGTTGTAGGCGACAGAACACCGCTGCTGGTCATCCCCAGCACGATGTCCTGTTGCAGACTTCAGTTCCGCGAGACGCTAATTGTGCCATAAGGGCTTCCTGAATACCAATATAACATCTTGTTGTGACCAAATCGTGACCACTTTTATGTTCTGTGGAGACAGGAAAAAACGGCCGTTTTCCCCACCACACGCATGATGAGAAAAACGGCCGTTTTCTGTTAAACAAACGACAATTACAACTTACGCTTCGCAGCTCTTCAACTGCTCACCATTTGTACAGGTGTCCGTGCCGTCACTGCCGTCAAGCTGGTCGTTGTTGTCACCACCGTCCAGCACGTCGTCACCCTGCCGGCCGTACAGTTTGTCATCGCCAGCTTCACCATACATACTGTCATTACCATCGTCGCCACGCATGTTGTCCTTGCCACTGCCGCCATACATCGTGTCGTTGCCGTCATGCGCCACCATCGTGTCGTCGCCGTCGTCGCCATACATCACGTCGTCGCCATCATTACCATCCAGACGATCTTTGTCGCCGCCGCCGTGCATTTCGTCGTCACCAGCATCGCCATAAATCTTGTCACGGTCTTTGCTGCTGTAAACAGTCACGTTGTCCAGATCGCCACCCCAGAGGATGTCGTTGCCTTCATCTCCATAAAGCTGGTCGTCACCAGCGTTGCCGATGATGCAGTCGTTGCCACCCAGCCCTTCCAGGCGGTCATTGCCACCATAGCCGATGATGATGTCGTTGCCAGAGGTACCCTTGATCTTGTCGTTGCCTTCGGTACCGTGAATGATGTTGACCGGGCCATTAAAGATTGGGGGGGCATCACAAACTGCCGGTCGTGCTTCAGAGTCAAATTCATAGGCACCAATGTCGGCGTTGGTGTCGCGGACAAAACCGCGTTGATCCAAACTGACAAAGTCATCTCCCGTCCGATCATCACCCGTACCATCAATAGCTGGGCTGCCCGGAACCAGAGCAATCGTTAGCGTGGGGCCACCGTTATCCCGCAGACGCGGGTTGGAGCCGCTTGTATCAATGATGCTGCCCAGAGCAACGTTGTTGGCATCGCTGGTCGCCACAAAGTCGGTGCCGTCTGGCGTAAAGCCGGCAAACGCCTGACCGGAGCTAATCCCGCTGTGACCAAACAAGTTGTCTTCGCTGTCCAGGCTGCCATTATTAACAACCTCAGCTCCGTTGCTGGCGCTGTTGCCGGAAACAATGGTGGCAAAAAGACCCATGTCACTATCATCGTTCCAGATACCACCACCCTCCTGGCTGGCACTGTTGCCAGCAATGGTGCTGGCCAAGATGCCCATGCCCGAGCTGTAGTTGCTAACACCGCCGCCAAAACCGGCCTCATTCCGGGCAATGGTGCTGTTGACAACAATGGCATATTTGCTTTCAAAATTGCCTATACTAAGCACCCCACCGCCTGATGAGTCCGGGTCTGTGGCTTCATTGCCGCTTACCGTGCTGGCACCAACGATCAAGAATGAGTTGTCAACGCTGGCGATGCCGCCGCCACCTTGAACGGCCGTATTATCGGCAATGGTACTATACTTAGACCAGGCAACAGAATAGTTCTGCGCCGCCATGCCGCCACCAAACAGGCCAGCCTCATTGCCGCTGATGGTGCTTTGCACTGCCAGCACAAAACCACCGTTCATGGCTGCGATACCGCCACCGTTTTCGCCAGCCGCATTCTTTTCCACAACGCTGGAAAGAATGAGGGCAGAACTGTATTTGACATCGCTACCGTTACCAACAAGCGCAATACCACCCCCTGACGTTTCGGCGTCATTGCCAGAGACAGTGCTATGATCCATATACAACGTACCGCCGTGGACAAGAATTCCGCCGCCCACGTCGGCAAGCCCACCGGTGATGACGCTGTTGTTCAGCGTTAATTGCGCCCCATTGGCGACGGTCAGGATGCGAAACGGGTCCTTGCCGTCCCGCTTAATCTTGTGGCCGTTGCCTTGAATGGTGATATTGCTGGTGATAACAGGCGTACCGCTGTTGCCAAAGTCGCTGTTATCAATGGCTTTGAGAACAATGTCCTTGGTCAAAACAAGCGTATCGCTGCTGCTACCATCGCAGCCGCCAACGACCGCATCGGTGTTGGCCGCCGTAATGGCATCCATCAGGGTACAGTTTTTGCCGTCTACCATGATGTCGGCGGCAGCCTGCGCCACATTGATGTTGGGTGCACCGCTGAGGGCAAAGGCCATGGCGGCAGCGGCCAGCGTGACGGCCCATTTGCGCTGCAAGGTGCGCCGCGTGCGGCGGGGTAGGGCGGTTAGCTGGCTGTAATAGCCGCTAAACCGCTGGAACACGGTTTCCCCCTGCTTGAACAGCAGGCTGGCGAACCAACGGTTGTTGTGCTTGGCGCGGAGTTCTTCGTCCCACGCCTGCACCGCTGCTTTTTGCTGATCGGTTTCAAACATAACTTTCTCCTTGTGCATGATGCAAATTTGAAGATTGGAGATAGCTCCCAAATGGCTATGCCATCCATCTTCGTGTTCCTTAACGCCAGCAATGCTGACAGTTAGAGATGTTTTGAGAGACGTTCAACTTCTGACAGAAGTTGAACGTCTAAACCATTAACCGGGGTTGATGTGAGCCTCATCAAAGTAGTAGACGCGCACATGGTCGCCCCGCTGGTTATAGCCGACGAAGACAAAGCCGGTGCGCGGCCAGATGGCGGCGGTGAAGTGACGGCTGACTTCTTTGTTTTCGATCTCGATGATGATGCCGATGATGTCGGGGTTGTGACCCTGGGTGAAACGGCCGTTAAAATAATCCCGCGCCTCCACCAACAGCCGAATACCAATGTTGCCCTTGCGGTGCGCCGCCGCCACAAACGTGCGGTAATGGTAAAAGTTGTGGCGCAACTGCAAATTTTGCTGCGCGTAAGCCGTGCAAATCCCGGCAATCTCGCCAAACGAATCCCGCGCCACAAACACCACTTCGTTGACTCGCTTTTCCGCCTGCTCCCGGCTGCCCAGAGCGCGTTCGCTCAACCAAAAGTCAATAATTTCTTCTTTCAAGTCGTCTGACTTTTCTTCCCAAACGTTTTGCAAGGTATAGATGTCGCTTGTCAATAACATAAAAATAATCCTTTGCTGCTAAGGAATGGAAATTAAATAACTTGCCATTTAGAAATTCAACTTCTCAGAAGAAGTTGAACTTCTTGCCCAACTGTAGCCAATAGCCAGTAACTCCATATCTGCAATGCCCAAGTTATCAGATACACATTCCTGAAAACGGCGTTATGATACATAGCCGCTGCTGCTTTCGCCGTTGTTAAACGGCTGATGGGTTTGTGTTAAAGCGGGGGCCACATCGGCTAACGCTTCATCAGGCAAGACATAGGAATTGGACAAACGCGGGTCGCCAAATTCCAGCATTTCGGGGAAGCGGGCGTTGCGCAGCACCTGCACGGCAAAAATTTCCTGCACACCTTCTTCAAAGCGGAGAAAGCCAACGGTTTGGCCGGTTTGGATGTTGACCACCCACACGCCGCAGGTGCGCTCCTCAGGCTTTAGCCGATCCACGATGGGAATGCCGCTAAAGGTGGCACTTTCGCGCACCTGCGACAGCCCGATAAAGGCCAGTGGGCCGATGAAATCAACCCCCCGCGTGAAGCCGGGCAGCTTGGCAACGTGGTGCCAGCGCCGCTTGGGCAAATCTACCCAGGACAGGCTGCCCTCGCCCGACTCCAAAAGCCATAGGCGGTCGGCATATAGGCGGGGGGAGTGGGGCATGGATAGCCCGCGCAGGAGAATTTTGTTGTGTTCGACATCCATCAGGATGCCGCCGCTGGCTTTGTTGTCTCGCCAGCCTCCGGCGGTGTTGGTTTCGCCCAGTGCCGTCACGTATTTGGGCTGGCCGTTCATCATCGCCAGCCCGTTCAGGTGGCAGCGGTCTTCGGGGGCAAGGTGGGAGACAAAGTAAGGTCGCCAGCGCGGGGTAAAGCTGTGGTCATGGTCGAGCGTGCAAAGGCAGCAGAAGCGGGTATTGACCAGCCACAGCACGTCATCGCTGGCCCAGGCCATTTCGTGAATGTCAATGTCGCCGGTGACGTGGATGGAGCGGGGGAGGTAGGCGGCATCGTGTTTGCCTTGTGGCTCTAAATGGGGGGCAACGGCCGGCATGTTGCGGTAAAACCAAACGGTGTTGGCTCCGCCAATGGTGAGGCGGGTGTAGTCGCTGGCGATGCCCATTGGCTTGGTGAAGTTGCGAAAGTGGGTGTTTAGGGTATTGCCGTCGGCCCGCACCAAAATCACCTTGCCCGCCTGGTAAGTGGAAACCGCCAGACTGATGCCGAGTTGGGTCAACAAGTTTGGCAGATTGTTGGTATAGACGCTGCGCAGGGGCGATATGTTGTTTGGTGCGTCGGTCATTTGCCCTCTAGCTAATCATGAAATAAAAACAATCATGTACTTATGCGTAAATAAATATTAAGATGGTGTTTGTGAGGACACTCCCTATTAGCCCTTTTAAAATTATATCACCCCGATGTGATGAAGCATGAGATGTCTTGAAATTGGGACTAATGTCCTAAGATGGGAAAGTGGCTGGTGATTGGTTGCTGGTGGCTGGTAAAGAACGACTCCTTTTCCTGGCTACTAGCGACCAGCCGTTATCAGCTTCAGCAAAAGCTTTGGCCAAAACTTTGGCTACCCATTCCCTACAGTATACTGTAACTCGATTTCATTGTAACTTACGATACAGTCAGACAATGGGTGTGACTAAAATGTAAGCAAAACGCCGCAAGCAGGTTGAAACGATTCTGCCAACCTGCCCGGAGACGTTGTAAAATGGATGTTCCTGCCCACATGGTTGGGGGGCGACATGATGCAAACAAGGAATAGACGATGAAGAAACAATGGGTTTTGCTGGCTTGGCTGCTGCTGTTTGTGGCGGCGTGTAATGATGAGGCGTTGGTGGATGAGCCGACGGGCAGTGCAGTGGTTGAATTTGGGGGAGAGGAAGATGGTGGGGGAGAAACGGCCGTTTCTCCCCCACCATCTTCCACCTACACTCCCACCGATTGCCCCTTCGCTGCCGACACCGACCGCGAGGTAGATTGCGGCATCCTGGTTGTCCCCGAAAACCGTACTTTGGCCGATAGCCCCACCATCGAGCTTGCCATCGGCATTCTCCGCGCCGCCAGCAGCGACCCCCTGCGCGACCCCGTTGTCTTTCTCACCGGCGGCCCCGGCGACAGCGCCCTGGCCGACCTCGCCACCGCCGCCGATAGCTGGACAGAATATCCCTTCACCGAGTTGCGGGACGTGATTTTTATTGACCAGCGCGGCACCGGCTATTCACAGCCGTTTTTGGACTGCCCCGAATTTGACGAAGACAGTGAAAATGGCGAGCAGCAGTGCCACGAACGGCTGTTAGACGAAGGCATTGATCTGACCGCCTATAATACCGCCGAAAACGCCGCCGACGTGGCCGACCTGATGCAGGCGTTGGGTATTGACGAATACAACCTGCTCGGCGTTTCTTATGGCACGCGGCTGGCGCTGGTGGTCATGCGCGACCATCCCGCCGGGGTTCGCGCCGTGGTCCTCGACTCTCCCTTCCCGCCCAACGCCCGCACGCCGCAGGAGGAAGCCGTTGCCATTTGGGATGGCATTCAGGCAGTGCTGGCCGACTGTGCCGCCGACCCCGACTGCGCCGACCGCTACCCCGACCTAGAGGATAAGCTGATTGAGGCGGTCATTCAGTTGAACGAGGAGCCGCTGGGCAACCTGATTGGTGACGACATTTTGGCCGTCATCGAAAAGATGATGTTTTCCAGCGAGGAGTATGGCTCTCTTATTCCGCTGTTGATTGAGCAGGTGTATAACGGGGAGTATGATCTGTTTGAGTATCTGACGCAGGAGCTGCTGGGGTATGGGCGTGCGCGGCGGCAGGCAGATGAGGAGGGCAACAGTAGCGAGGGGATGTACAACTCGGTCATTTGCCGCGATGAGTATGCTTTTGCCAGCGAAGCAGAGGCCGAGGCGGAAATTGCGGCCAACATTCCAGAGCCGCTGCAAACGGGGCTGGCGTTGACGACGTTCCAGCTTTATGAGACGTGCAGCTATTGGGGAGCGGGCGTGGCGGCGGCGGTGGAAAATGAGGCGGTTGTCAGCGATATTCCAACGCTGGTGCTGGTGGGGGAGTATGACCCGGCTACGCCGCCGGCCTGGGCGCGGTTGACGGTGGAGACGCTGGCGAATGGCTATTTGTTTGAGCTGCCGGGTGGCGGCCATTCGCTGCTTTCGACGAATCAGTGTGCGATTGATTTGATGGAGGCGTTTTGGGAGGAGCCGTGGGTGGAGCCAAACGGCCGTTGTGTGGATGAATTGGGTGAGCTGGTGTTTGAGTGAAAAGTGCCAGGCACCTGCAAGATGCCTGGCACTTCTACAGCCAGTAATCAGTTATCGGTAAACGGTAATCAGTCACCGTTTACTGATTACCGTTTACGCTTCACAGCTCTTCAACTTTTCCCCCGCCGTGCAGGTGTCGGTGCCGCTGCTGCCGTCGAGCTGGTCATTGTTGTCACCGCCGTCGAGGATATCGTCACCAGCGCGGCCGTAGAGCCGGTCATCGCCTGCTTCGCCGTAGAGGATGTCGTTGCCGTCGTCGCCACGCATGTTGTCACGGCCGCTGCCGCCATAGAGAGTGTCGTTGTCATCGTGGCCGACCATCGTGTCGTCACCGTCGTCACCATAGAGCCAGTCGTCGCCGTCGTTGCCATCCAGCCGATCCTTATCGCCGCCGCCGTGCATTTCGTCGTCGCCATCATTACCATATAGCTTGTCCCGGTCTTGGCTGGCGTAGATAATGCTGTTGTCCACTTCACCACCCCACAGGATGTCGTCCCCTTCGTTGCCAAAAAGTTGGTCGCTGCCGGAGCCACCAATGAGGCAGTCGTTGCCGCCCAGCCCTTCAATCCGGTCGTTGCCACCGTAGCCAATGATGATGTCATTGGCCGGGGTACCAATGAGTTTGTCGTTGCCCGCAGTTCCTTGAATGACATTCACTCCCGGTGCGGTGACATCACAGGTGGCAGGTTGCCCCAGAACTTCAATTTGCAGCGTGGCGGCACTGCGGCCGTTGTCTTTGTCAATCACGACAAATGTCAGTGTGTAGATGCCGCTTTGGGCAAACTGGGTTGTTTGGGTGATGGTCGTGGCAAAATCGGCCGTTCCCTGGATGTCGGCTACGCCATCCCCATCCAGATCCCATGACCAGCGGTAGGGATTGTCCAGGCTGCCAGCGGGATCTGACCATGTGCCTGATAGGTAGACGGTTTCATTGACATAAACGATCTGATCGCTGCCAGCAGAAGCGGTGGGGGTGACATTTCTGATGGCAACAACGGCCGTTTCTGTCCCTGTTAAGCCGCCATCATCCATCACTTGTACCCCAACCGTTTGCGAATCTGGCCCGTCACGGTTAATGGCCGAGAAGATAACCGACTGCCCAGCCGTTTCATAATCACCGCTGTTGTCCAAATCCCAGGCGTAGCTGAGGGGGTCGTTGTTGGGGTCGGTGCCTGCTGCCGAAAGCTGCACCGTGCTGCCTTCAGCCACCTCATAGCTGGCAGCCGTGGTCACGGTTGGCGATTGTGCACCAACGAGTTCGAGTTCCTGGGAGGTACCAACCGCTGGTGCATCATCGGCGGTTAAAAGGGCATAGTTGGTCAGCAGCGAACGGCCGCTAGGCAGTTCGTCGGCCGGCCGAATTTTGACCCGATAGGTGAGGGAACCGCTGCTGTGGGCAGCGACTGTACCCAGTTCCCAGCGCAGGGTGCCATTAACGGCCGTTCCTCCGTCACTGATTTGCGTTGGTGTTTCCAGCAACAACTCATCATAATCATCCAGCACTACCACGCCCTCAAGCCTGTTTCCACTCTGGTTAGCGTAGGTAATGGTATAGGCCAGCGTGTCACCCCCGGAGACAATGCCGTTGTCATCTCCATCTACAGCCAATGCGACCTCTTTGACGATTTCGATCTGTGGCGCATCGCCAACAAAGATGAGCCGCGTGGCTTTGTCGTTGCCTGTAAACTGACTAAAAGCGGGTTCAACAACTACCTGAATGATGTGCGCCCCTTCCGCCACTTGCGCCCAGGGAATGGCAATGACAACGGGGCTGCTGGTAGTGCCGTTGGGGAAGCTAATAAAGGTGGTGTCAATGGGGACAACCGTTAAGGCACCGGCAACTGGCCGAATGTCGTTGATCGTTACAGCCATATCAGCAGCCGGGTCATCGCCGATATAGTTGATGTAGGCAAAGATGGTGACGGTATCGCCGGGGTCGGGATGTTCGTTGCTAAACAGAACATGCTCGGCATAGACATAGACATCGGCTTGGTCGCCGGGCGAACCACCGGGTAGACCGTTGGGTGGCGTGCCTGGGTCGGGCGGCGGGGGCGGTGGGGGTGTCGAGCAAGCACCACTGACAGTCAGCGTGATTTGGGTTTCGGCGGCAATCGTATGGTCGGTGACGGCAATGGTGACGGGATAAGTGCCATTGCTGGTAGGTGACAGAATGGTTTGGCTAAAGCTGCCGCTGTTGTTGGTTCTGGCACCCGTAAAGACCGTAAGCGGTGTGTTGGTGCTGGGGTCGAGCAGCATTGTTGTTACGGCACCTCCCTGCACGGGATGATCGGCCGTTCCTGATACTGCCGCCAAATCGTAATCAGCATGGCCGGTGATGGTGATGGCACCACCGCGACAGGCCGATACGTTGTTGGCCTGTACCACAATGGATGCCTCGCTTGTGCTGGGGTGCCCGACGCGCAAAAGCTGGCTGGCGCTGTTGTTGCCTTCATTGCTTTCAAAGATGGCATCGTCGGGGTCAGCTTTGACGGTGATGAGATGAAATCCTTCGGTGGCAAACGCCGTTTGTACGGTGGCGTTGGCGGTAGCCCCAACCGCCAGATCAAGCGTGGTTTCTCCCAGCAAGGTGTTGTCTTCGTAAAAGCCAACCACAAGGTCGTTGACTGCCGCCGTGCCAAGATTGGTGATGTCGGCTTTGAGCGTGACCGTTTGGCTGGGGTTGGGATTAGCGGGCGAGAAGCTGATGCCGGTGGCTCGAACGGACAAATCCGGCACGAGGGCTGGGGTGATGATGGCAAAGTCCAGACCGTTGGAGGTGCCGCCACCGGGAGCGGGGTTAAAGACGGTGAGGGTAGCGGTGGCTGGGGTGGCTAGGTCGGTGGCGGGGATAACGGCCGTTAATTCCGTCTCCGAAACAAATGTCGTTTGCCGCGCAGCCTCATTCCAGTGCACCACCGACGACGGTACAAAGCCTGTTCCGCGCAGCGTCAGAGTAAAGCCGCCGGAGGTGGCAACCACGCTGGTTGGCGAAAGGCTGGTTAGCGTCGGGACAGGGGCAGGCGTGACAATCTCGATACGCTTTGTTTTGGGCGTTTCATACACCCCCGCACTATCAACCGACCAGTATTCGATGGTGTGCGTCCCTTCCTCGCTGATGACAAACGGGTCAGTGTATTCAATCGGGTCGCTACCATCTAGTTGGTAATAGGTGGCATCAATGGAAAAATCGGCCGTTGCCGTTGCTGATAACGAGACTGTTACCGACTCTTCGTAGACGCCTTCTTCGTTTGGGTTTTGGGTGGTGGAAACGGCCGTAAATGGTGGTGCATGCACAAATTGTAAAACAATAATGATAGAGTAATTATCGACTACCTTAACACCCGTAACGTTAAAAGCTACAAAAGGCTGATCAGCAGGAGGCGTCGCTAATATAGTGTACAGGTAGCTACCTGTTGAGGGAAACAACCACAACACAGCATTGCCAGAGGCATCTGTAGATGCTCTATCTTCGGAATGTCCTTTAAAACCTGTTATACCTCCTACCGTTAAGTCAAAAGTATGCCAATACCCAATAGCATTTGTTGTTTTAAGGGCAACATTTTCAACAGGATTTCCTGATGGGTCTTGGACAAGAACCTCAACCTTTTTCAGTGGGATCGTAATATCTAACACACTATCTTGAGTCAGTGAGAGCAATGAGGAAGGATCACGGCTTTCTAGATCATATGAATATGGTAAATTAACGAAATCACCATAGATGTTGTAGCTATTTAATTTTAGGGAGTAACTCCCAGGGGCAACTTGCAAAGAATAGTTTCCATTTGTGTCTGTTGTACTTGTTTTTGAAATGCCTCCACTCGTTAAGTTTACTTGTTGATTTGCTATGGGGTTTCCTAAAGGGTCTTGTACTTGGCCGCTTAGGTTAATAGCTGTTGCCAAAGTAATTGTTAGTGATGTATCTGAAGTAACTTTGACCCCAAATAGATTAGTTTCCACAAAAGGCTGATCAGCAGGAGGTGTCGCTAATATAGTGTACAGGTAGCTACCTGTTGAGGGAAACAACCACAACACAGCATTGCCAGAGGCATCTGTAGATGCTCTATCTTCGGAATGTCCTTTAAAACCTGTTATACCTCCTACCGTTAAGTCAAAAGTATGCCAATACCCAATAGCATTTGTTGTTTTAAGGGCAACATTTTCAACAGGATTTCCTGATGGGTCTTGGACAAGAACCTCAACCTTTTTCAGTGGGATCGTAATATCTAACACACTATCTTGAGTCAGTGAGAGCAATGAGGAAGGATCACGGCTTTCTAGATCATATGAATATGGTAAATTAACGAAATCACCATAGATGTTGTAGCTATTTAATTTTAGGGAGTAACTCCCAGGGGCAACTTGCAAAGAATAGTTTCCATTTGTGTCTGTTGTACTTGTTTTTGAAATGCCTCCACTCGTTAAGTTTACTTGTTGATTTGCTATGGGGTTTCCTAAAGGGTCTTGTACTTGGCCGCTTAGGTTAATAGCTGTTGCCAAAGTAATTGTTAGTGATGTATCTGAAGTAACTTTGACCCCAAATAGATTAGTTTCCACAAAAGGCTGATCAGCAGGAGGTGTCGCTAATATAGTGTACAGGTAGCTACCTGTTGAGGGAAACAACCACAACACAGCATTGCCAGAGGCATCTGTAGATGCTCTATCTTCGGAATGTCCTTTAAAACCTGTTATACCTCCTACCGTTAAGTCAAAAGTATGCCAATACCCAATAGCATTTGTTGTTTTAAGGGCAACATTTTCAACAGGATTTCCTGATGGGTCTTGGACAAGAACCTCAACCTTTTTCAGTGGGATCGTAATATCTAACACACTATCTTGAGTCAGTGAGAGCAATGAGGAAGGATCACGGCTTTCTAGATCATATGAATATGGTAAATTAACGAAATCACCATAGATGTTGTAGCTATTTAATTTTAGGGAGTAACTCCCAGGGGCAACTTGCAAAGAATAGTTTCCATTTGTGTCTGTTGTACTTGTTTTTGAAATGCCTCCACTCGTTAAGTTTACTTGTTGATTTGCTATGGGGTTTCCTAAAGGGTCTTGTACTTGACCGCTTAGGTTGATGGCACTAGCTGGCACCAACACAAAATCTAAGGTCATATTATCGTTAATATTGTAGTTTGCTGTGGTTGCTTGACTTAGATTACTTGTTGAGGGAGGTATCACTTGGATATTGTAAGAGCCTCCGTCAATTGTTACAGTATAGTTTCCGCTGGTATCGCTTATGTTGGTAGTAACGATAGTGTTGGCAGTGGAGTCAATGACATCAACGGTCACATCGGCAATGGGGGTGCCGGACTGGTTGGTGATGCGGCCGGAAAGCTGGAAGGGGCTGGCAAAGGTAATGGCGTGGCTGAATAATGCGATGAGCAGGGTGGCTAACAGGATGGACAAGCTTCTCTTCTGGTTCATGATGATTTCCTCAATAGCTGCGAGCGAAACAGGCAAGTAAGGGTCGGCACTGATGGCAATCCCGTGATTGCCAGAAAGCGGCTTTGCCGCGACTGGTTGCTGTGAAAACAGCAAGAAACAGTTTGTGTTGCTTTTGGTTTGTTTTTCATGAGCAAAAACGGCCGTTACCGCCCAAAACATATGACACAAAAACGACGGCCTCTAACACGACTAGAGCCTTTTTCCCACCGCAAGCGTGCGCCGATAATCTTACAAAACCGATTAAGAATTGTGGCAAACGTGGGGATATGAAGAACTCAGTCTGGCAAACTGACGGGGATAACAAAAACGGCCGTTTTTCCCCACCCAAACAGATGAGAAAAAACGGCCGTTAACCAATAATCAATAACCAATTACCGCTTACTGTTCACAGCTCTTCAACTTCTCTCCTGCTATACAGGTATCTGTCCCCGCGCTGCCGTCGAGCTGGTCATTGTTGTCGCCGCCGTCGAGGATATCGTCACCCTGCCGGCCGTACAGTTTGTCATTCCCCGTCTGCCCATACAGCATGTCATCGCCGTCGTCGCCACGCATGTTGTCACGGCCGGCACCGCCCACCAGCAGGTCATCGCCATCATGCCCCACCAGCGTGTCATCGCCGCCGTCTCCGTACATCACGTCGTTATCGTCGTTGCCATCCAGCCGATCCTTATCGCCGCCGCCGTGCATTTCGTCGTCACCGTCATTGCCATATAGCTTGTCCCGGTCTTTGCTATCGTAAACGGTGGTGTTGTTTACCTCGCCGCCCCACAGAACGTCGTTGCCTTCGTCCCCATAAAGCTGGTCATTGCCGGAGCCACCGACAAGGCAATCATCACCGCCCATTCCCTCCAGCCGGTCGTTGCCGCCATAGCCGTAGATGATGTCGTTCCCCGGCGTTCCTTGCAGCTTGTCATTACCGGGCGTACCGTGAATCACATTTCCGCCAAGAGCAGGGTCACAGACAGAAGGCGCATACGGGCCAAAAGGGCCGATCTGGTCTTCGGCTTGACCAAGGACGTTCCACCCCCAGCAGTCCACGCTGCCATCCGGCTTCAGGCCGCAGGTGTGTTTCCCGCCAGCAGCAATCTGGATGAAAGGGCCACTCTGGTTTTCCGCCTGACCATCATTGTTCCACCCCCAGCAGTCCACGCTGCCATCCGGTTTCAGGCCGCAGTTGTGGAACTCACCGGCAGTAATCTGGATGAAGGGGCCGGTCTGGTCGGAGTCTTGACCAAACAAATTCCATCCCCAACAGTCCACGCTGCCGTCTGGCTTCAGGCCGCAGGTGTGGCTATTTCCAGCAGCAATCTGGATGAAAGGGCCGGTCTGGTCGTTCGCCTGATCATAAAAGTTCCACCCCCAGCAGTCCACGCTGCCATCGAGCTTCAGGCCGCAGGTGTGATTACCGCCAGCGGTAATTTGAGTGAAGGGGCCGGTCTGGTCGTCTGCTTGACCCAAATTGTTATTTCCCCAGCAGTCCACGCTGCCATCTGTCTTCAAGCCACAGGTGTGAAAAGTACCAGCGGCAATTTGGATGAATGGCCCGCTTTGGTCTTCCGCTTGACCAAAATTGTTCACGCCCCAGCAGTCTGCGCTGCCGTCCGGTTTCAGGCCGCAGTTGTAGCTAGTACCAGCGGCAATCCGGGTGAATGGGCCAGGTTTGTCGTCGGCTTTACCATCACTGGTGTCTCCCCAGCAGTCCAGGCTGCCATCTGGCTTCAGGCCACAGGTGTGAGCACCACCAGTGGCAATGACGCCATTAATAGGGTTGATTTGGGCACTGACGCTGCCATACAGCCCGCCCAGCAGCACGACCAGCCCCAGCAGCAGGCCTGCAGTCGCCGGCCGCCAATGGTTCTGCCTCAAAGTGTCTTGTTGTTTTAGTTGTTTGATTGTCATTTGTCTCTCCCCAGGTTTATTTCCTGTTGTCTCACATTGGGAATCATTTATGCTACACCATACGCCAATGGAGTGGCAGCATTGCTGCGTCTCCGTACCCCGTTTACTGTGTGCCGGGTCAGGGCACTCCCTGTTGTCTTGGAACCGTTCTTCTCCTGCTGTGACAAATAACCCTAAGGAACGAGTATTAAATAAGTTACGCAAGAAGTTCAACTTCTTCTGAGAAGTTGAACTTCTAAATGGGCAAGTTATTTAATTGCCATTCCTAATCAAGTAAAACGGTTGAAAATCGTGTCCTGATGCTCCCCGCTTTACCTATGCCAACACCATTGTTTGCCGCCTGCTGCGGCCCCTGCTCCCATGGTCGAGTGAGGCCACCCCAGTATAGCCGCTCTCACTTTCGTTGTCGCTTACATTACAGTTTAGCATTGCTGTGTGACCAAAACGTGACCAGTTGGCTGCAGTGTGGCAGAGGGATCGAAAACGGCCGTTTTTCCCCACCAAGGTAGATGAGGAGAAACGGCCGTTAGCCAATAACCAATAACCAACTACCGCTTACTGTTCACAGCCCTTCAACTTCTCTCCTGCGACACAGGTATCAGTCCCCGCGCTGCCGTCAAGCTGGTCATTGTTGTCGCCACCGTCCAGCAGGTCGTCGCCCTGGCGACCATACAGCTTATCATCGCCCGCTTCGCCATACATCATGTCGGCACCGTCGTCCCCACGCATGTTGTCGTGGCCGTTGCCGCCATACATCGTGTCGTTGCCATCGTGACCGACCATCGTGTCGTCGCCGTCATCGCCATACATCGCGTCGTTGCCGTCGTTCCCATCCAACCGGTCTTTGTCGCCGCCGCCGTAAAGTTCATCGTCGCCGTCGTCACCATAGAGTTTGTCGCGGTCCTGGCTGGTGTACACGGTTTCGTTGTCCAGTTCGCCGCCCCACAGAACGTCGTTGCCCTCGTCGCCAAAGAGTTGGTCATTGCCGGGGCCACCAATGAGGCAGTCGTCGCCACCTAACCCTTCGATACGGTCGTTGCCGCCGTAGCCAAAGATGATGTCGTTGCCGGCCGTGCCTTTAATCTTGTCATTGCCAGCCGTGCCATGAATCACGTTGCCGCCGGAAGCAAGGTCACAAACAGGAGCTACATATGGGCCAAAGGGGCCGGGTTGGTTGTCCGTTTCACCAGAATCATTGTATCCCCAGCACTCGACGCTGCCGTCTGGCTTCAAACCACAGGTATGGTAATAATCAACAGCAATCTGAAGGTAGGGGCCGGTCTTTGCATCTGCTTCACCAGAATCATTGTATCCCCAGCACTCGACGCTGCCGTCCGCTTTCAAGCCGCAGTTGTAGTAATAACCACCGACAATCTCAGTGAAAGGACCGGTTTGGCTTTCTCCCTCGCCATACCCGTCGTACCCCCAGCACTCGACGCTGCCGTCTGACTTCAAGCCGCAAGTGTGGTAATAACCCGCGATAATCTGGGTGAAAGGGCCGGTCTTTGCATCTGCTTCACCAGAATCATTGTATCCCCAGCACTCGACGCTGCCGTCTGGCCTCAAGCCGCAACTGTAGTATTTACCAACGGCAACCTGGGTGAAGGGGCCGGCCTGGTCTTCTGCTTGACCATCAGAGTTGTATCCCCAGCACTCCACGCTGCCGTCCGGCTTCAGGCCGCAGGTATGATAAGATGCAGAAACAACAAGCTGGGTGAAGGGGCCGGCCTGATCTTCTGCTTGACCATCGGAGTTGTCCCCCCAGCAATGTACGCTGCCGTCTGGCCTCAAGCCACAGTTGTGGTTATAACCAGCGACAATTTGGGTAAAGGGGCCGGCCTGGTCTTCCGCTTGACCCTTACCGTTGTACCCCCAGCATTGCACGCTGCCATCTGGTTTCAAGGCGCAGCTGTGGTAATCACCAACGGCAACGATGCCGGTGACGGTGCCTGTTTGGGCGTGGACAAGATTATAAAGGCTGCCTGACAGCAGCAGTATCAAGAGCAGGAGAGCTGCCCCGTAGGCTTGCCAGCTATTTGCCCACAGGGAAGTAGAGTGCGTTTGTTGCTTTATTTGCATTTTAAGTTTCCTTATGTGTGTTTCCTACAGTTTCTGTTCTGGATGATTGTTGTTCCGTATCATGGTACCAAAATGGGGTGGCGCATTGTTGCCGTTTGCGCTGCCACATTTGGTTGATAGGTGTAGGTCTTCTGGGTTGACTTTTTAATGCGTAAACGTTTACCTCCTACTATCCTGCTAAGGAACGAGGATTAAATAAGTTACGCAAGAAGTTCAACCTCTCAGAAGAAGTTGAACTTCTAATATGGGCAAGTTATTTAATTTTCATTCCTAACTGTCACAAACTGACAGTTTGTTATTGGCTGCAAGCGAATGTCCATGTTGCCACGCAGGGTGTCAGCCTGTGGCAACGATACAACTGGGTTATGGTTGGCTTTGCCACACGTAATGCTGGCGTGATTGCTGCCGGTCATCTTGTTGTGGCTGTCTTGCCAAGAGCCTGTTTAGGCATCTTTTGGCAACAAGGGGATTGTGCGGTTCACAGGGTATGGCTCCAATTCCCACTGGGGATCATACCTGTAAATTATCACATTGTAACTTACTAGGGGAAGAAAAAACGGCCGTTTTTCCCCACCCAAACAGATGAGGAGAAACGGCCGTTAGCCAATAACCAATTACCGTCTACTCCCGCCGAATCTCCACCCGCCCCGTCATGCCCGGCAGCAGCGCCATCTCGGTAGGGTCGAGGTCAATAACGGCCGTAAATGTGGCCGCATCCCCCACCGTACCGCTCGCTTCCGGCACAATTCGCGCCACCGTACCGGTGAGCGGGTCGTTGGGGAACGTTTTCAGCGTCAGCTCAACCGACTGGCCGGGTGTCACCTGCGCCAAATCCCGTTCGCTGAGGTTGCTGGTTTGGAACTGAAGAACGGCTGTGTTTTGCACCACCACCACCGGCATCCCGGCGTTAATCAGTGCCCCCGGAGCCACATTCACCGCTAGAACCGTCCCCGCAACCGGAGCCGTAAGCTGGGCATCGGCCAGCGCCTTTCCCGCCTTCGCCAGATTCAGTTTTGCCTGCTCCACCGCCAATTCCGCCTTGCTCAGCGTCAGCCGCGCCGCCTCAATTTCCGATGCTTTGGGGCCGGTGGTGGCCGCCGTCAGCGACTGCTGGGCGTTGGCAACGGCCGCTTCCGCCGACAACCCCCGGTTACTGTTCACCTGCGCCAGTGCCAGGTTGTAATCCGCCTGCGCCACCGTCACATTGTCCTTGGCACCCTGCAAACCGCGTGTCACCCCCTCGCGCTCCTGCTCCATCAGCTTGCTAAACGTGGGGCCAGAACAAGGAATGGCACCCCCTTCGCCAAAATTACACGTTGGTTCGTTGTAATGCAGCTCCCATTCGCGGCCGGGGTCAAAGGCGGTGTCATAGGCGGCCTGGGCATCGGCCAAACCGCGCTGCGCCTGCTCCAGCCGAATGCGGGCCGAGGTAACCGAGTTGCCCGCCACTGAATCCTGGGTGTTGGCAGACTGCAAATCAGCCTGGGCAGCCGTCAAATTGGCTTCGGCCAGGGCCACGGCGGCGGCATCTGGCTCCCAGTTAACCAGATTGTCGAGCGAAAGCTGGGCCTGGGCGAGGTCGGTTTCGGCCTGGGTGACGGCGAGGTTGGCTTCGACAACGCTTTCCTGCAAGGTGGCATCGTCAAGCTGGGCAATCACATCCCCCTCGGCCACTTGGTCGCCGGGGGCAACGCTGAGGGAGAGCAAACGGCCGTTAACGACAAAGCTCACTTCCACCTTGGGCTGCACGGCTACTAAACGGCCATCGGCCAGAATGGTGGTACCGCGCACGGGCAGGGGGGTGGAAACGGCCGTTTCGGTGGCTGGGGTGGCAGTAACGGCCGTTTCCTCCAGCGGGGGTTGCTCGCCACGATTGGCACAGCCAATGCCCAGCAGCAATAGCCCCACCAAAAGCAGGGCGGTTTTGAAAATGGGTGTAAAGGGTTGCCTGTTTTTCATAAGAATTTGTCTGAAATATTTCACGCAAAGCCGCCAAAATTTCCTTTGCGCCTTTGCGTGAAAAAAAATGTCTACATTCGCAGAATTTCAATGGCGCGGTGTTTAACAATGCGCCGCGCTGAAAAAGCCGCACCAATGATGCTGGCAATCACAATCAGGATGACGATAAACGGCACGACGGTGGTGTCTACCGTGAACACGGTGGGGACTTGGGACAGAATACGGTCGCTGTAGAAGGCGATATACCCCATGCTGGCTCCGGCGGTGATGCCTGCCAGTGCCGCCCCCAGGGTCATGGTAATGGACTCGACGATGAGCATCCCCGTGAGTTCGTGCCGCTTCATGCCCACCGCCTTCAACATACCAATTTCCAGGCGGCGGGAGAAGATGGTGACGAAGATGACGGCAAAGACCCCAAAAACGGCCGTTGTGAATGAAATCGCCGTTAGCACCAGCAAAAAGATGCGCTGCGACCCTTGCTGCCGCGCATTTTGCTCTAACTCTGTTTCCAGAAAGCGGGCAAAAATTTCATAATCCTGGCTAAACCGCTCTTGAATGGCCTCCCACAAGGCCGATACGTCCGTTTCGGGCGCATAGGTGAAGAAGATTTTGCTCATGAGCTTGGCATCTGGCGCGGGCAATGGTTGGTCCAGAGCCGTGGTGAGGTCTCGAAACGCATTGAGCGAAATCAGCACCTCGCTGCCGCTGGCCGCCGTCAGCCGACTGCGCCCAATATTGTCAAAGCCGGGGAGCTTGCGGGCAATGGCAACAATGGTAAACGTTGTCTCATGGTCTGTGCCTTCACCCCGGAGCTTGATCTTGTCCCCCACTGCCAGAGAGAGATAATCGGCCAGCCCTTCGCTGATGATAATCCCCTGGTCATTGGTGCCAAGCTGGGTGAGGGCAGCGGGCGAACCGCCTGCAAACTCCAGCAGGTCGTTAAAAAGCACGTCGTTGAGATCGCCATCTACCCCGTAAACGGTTAACGGGGCGGTGCGGAAGCGGAGGGAGTCGGCGGCTTCGGAGGGGTAGGCGTAGGTTAAAGCGGCCGTTTGTGCCACACCAGCCACCGCCATCAGCTCATCGGTGCGAAAGCTGGAGGACAAGCGATAGTTGGCGGCTTCCTCGCTGCTCAACCAAAAGCCGCCGGTGTTGAGGGTGGCCGGCGCGCCAAACGATTGGCGGGAGCTTTCGGCATAGTTGGCGTTTTCCATCGCCAGCGTTGTTGCCAGAAAGCTGGGCAGCACGCCGCTGAACAGCACCAAGAGCGAGATGAGGGTGTTGCGGGTTTGGCCGCGCCCAATGTTGCGCCGGGCAAAGTAGGTGAGCCGTGGGACGACTAGCCCCATGAGAAACAGGGCGAGCCGTTCAAAGGGGACAGTGGTAATAAAAAACATGAACCCTAACCCTAGCACCATGAGTCCGAGACTGAGCAAAATAAAGGTGACTTCGAGGGCGGGGCCACCAAAGTTTTCGACAATGCGGAAACCGGCGATAAGGGCGAAGATGAGCATGAGGGCAAAGCCGCTGAGGAAGAGGCGGAAGCTGGGGCGGCGTTCGCGCAGGGCGGCGATGTCTTCGATTTGGATGTTATCGGCGACGCCGGGGTTGATGGCGTGCATGACCTTGGTGCGGGCGGCTTCCTGGGCGGGGCGGATGCTGCTGGCGATGAGGACGACGGCGGAGGCGATGATGGCGGGCAGAACGGCCGTTAATGTCAATTGCGGTGTCAGCGGCGAATTGATCCCCACCTCGGCCATCTGCTGCTCAATGAGCGGCACGACGACGTAGGTGGTAATCACCTGCCCCAGAATGACCCCCAGCACCATGCCAATAAAGCCAATGACCAGGACTTCGGCGATGACAAGGGTGAACAGAAAGTTGCGCTGCCCGCCCAAAATCCGCAGCACCGCCATGTCGCGCCGCTGCTCCTGCACGTTGGTCATCACCAGCGTGTAGACCAGCAGCCCCACCACCCCCAGTGCCATGAGGCCATAGGTGTTGATGAGGGCCTGGATGGCAAGGAACCCTTGTGCTGAGTCACGTAAAAAGGCCGCTTTTGCCAGACTGTACCGATATTCATCCCCCAGGGCAGCCTGGACATTGCGGCCAATGTCGCGCACGCGCAAAGCGGCCGTTTCGGCGTTGTTGGTTTCGTAGAGGCGGGGGTCAACGGTGGCGACGATGGATTGCACCCGGCCATTTAGTCCCAGCCACGTTTCGGCATCGTCCAGATGGATGATGAGTCCCTGGGAAATGTTGGCTCCGGTTACGCCGTCTTGCCGGACGATGGCGGTGATGAAAAAGTTTTCGTTGGTGCGCTGCTGGCTGGCCCCGGCAACGGCCGTTTTTCCCACCTCACGCGGCACGGGGAAGCTGTAGGCCACGTCAATCTGGTCGCCCACCTTCAGGTTTTGCGCCCGTGCCGTCTCTTCAAAGATGGCGGCGCGGCCGTTGCCCAGCGCGTACTCCCCTTCAACGACGTTGATAAATCCCACATCGTCGCGGGTGGGGTCAAGTGCCAGCAGGTAGCCCTGGTGCAGTTCGCCACCAATGTTGAGTTCGATTTGGGTTTCGATGCGGGGATAAACGGCCGTTATCCCCCCATCCGCCGCCAAAATCCGGGGAGCCACCTCGTCAAACCGCATAAACAAGTCGCTGCTTGTGTCCCGCTTGGTAATAGACAAATCATACCGACCCACCGCACTGGCAATCAAATCCACGTTCGACTGCCGCACCGTCTCCACCGTGGCACTCATCGTCACAATCAGCCCAATGCTCACCAGCAGCGACAAAATCATCAAAATAGTGCGAACCTTGCGGCGGCCAAAGTTTTTGAGAACGTATTTTAGAATCATAGATAACCCAAGTTGCTACTGTAAAAAACAGTCCAGACTAAAGCCAAGAACGAAGAGGATAACCTTCATCTCGAAACCAGCAGCGGTCACAGCATGGATTGACTTGGGGAGCTTGCGGTCAATCATACTTCCCACCGTTTCGACTGATTGACGGCACAGTCGCTGCAAGCCTCGTTGCCACAGTTCGGGGTCGCTGGCTATTTTTCCTGCACATCGGTAGCAATTCCAAGCCTGCCTCAGCCATGATGTCTTCTAACCAGTAAATATTGTAGGCCGCCCCCTCAGGCAAGTCAAAACCAAAGCCTTGCAAGCCGCTTACATCGCTGACGGCTCCGGGTCTCAACAGGTTCACCGCAACCCGTTTTTGGCAGGAAATGAGAGACCAGGATGGGGTATTGCGGGAAATACATGAAAAGTATCCTATAGATAAGGGCATGTAAAATTATGAAAACGCCATTAGTGGCACAAATGAGTGCCTATTTGGATGGTGAAATTAGTTTGGCTGAATTGGTTCACTGGGCTGAAGGACTCGTGATGGATGGATTTGACGCAAATCCTGTCGAAACCGAGATTATTTATCGGCTAGGGGTAGCAGATGCGGAAAACTTTGACCTTTCATGGGAAGAATTACGCCATATGCTGAGACAGCTTGACTTTAAAGCGCGGTTATACCTGCAAGCCGTGTAGCTTGATCCCACAATATGCTACAATCCTGTGAGGCGTTAACAACAGGAAGGTGGCGATGAGCAAGAAAAAGCTGCGTGGGCTGAAACGGCAGGATGTTCAATTTGATTTTGATTTGTACCGGGAGGAGGTGCCGATTCGCGGGGTGGCGGGGGCGAAACTGAGCGTGCTGGATTTGCACCCGGACGGTGCGACCAAAACCATCATGTTTGTCCACGGCTACGCCGGGATTCTGGAGTCGTGGGAGTTCCAGATTAACCATTTTGTCAGCCAGAATTTTCGCGTGATTGCCCCCGACCTGCGCGGCCACGGCCAGAGCGATGCCCCGTATACCCAATACACGATGAATGAGCTGGTGAGCGACCTGCAAACGATTGTGGAGGAGCTGGCGTTGCCGGAGAAATTTGTGCTGGTGGCGCATTCGTTTGGCGGTTCGATTGCTGTTGAGTATGCCAATGCTTACCCGGAACGGCTGGAGAAGCTGGTGCTGATTGCCACGGCGGGGGAGTTTCCGCTGCCAAAGATTGCTAACTGGATTTTGCGGCTGCCGCTGCGGCTGTTTCGGCCGCTGTGGCGCTTTCGGCCGCGCTGGGATGCGGAGCTGCATGTGGTGAAGCGGCTGATGGCGAACAATATGCGCCATTGGAAGGGGTGGGAGCTGCTGCGAAACATTGCCACGCCAACGCTGGTGATTACGGGGGAACGGGACAACTATTTTCCGCGCTATGTGTATGAGAATGTGGGGACGACGATTCCGGGGGCGGAGATTGTGGATGTGGGGTCGGCGAAGCATAAGGTGCAGTTGGAGCGGCATGATGCGGTGAATCGGGCGATTGAGCGGTTTGTGGATGGGGATCAGCAGAAGTCGTGGCGGTCGCAGGCGCAGCGGCCGGGTTTGGGCGGGGAACGGCCGTGGTTACGCAGCTATCCGCCGAATGTGCCAGCGACGATTCCGATTCCGAAACGGCCGTTAACCAAATTCCTCGAATCCACCGCCGAATGGCTACCCAAACGGGCCGCTACCGTCTTCTACGGCTCCGAACTCACCTACCAGCAGCTCAACGAAATGGTCAACCAGTTTGCCCACGTGCTGCATGGGCTGGGCGTTAGCCCCGGCAACCGCGTCATGGTGGTGCTGCCCAACATGCCGCAAATGGTCATCGCCTTCTATGCCACGCTCAAAGTGGGCGGCGTGGTGGTGCTGCCCAACCCCGATGCCAACGCGGCACAAATCGTGGAGCAGGCGATTGACACCGAGGCCAAGGTGCTGGTGACGCTGACCAGCTTTAGCCGCATGGCCAGAGCGGTGCAGGAGCGCAGCAAAGTCACCAAAATCGTTTTTGCCGACATTCGCAACGCCGTCAGTCGCCTGACCTATCAGCGGCTGCTGGAGCGGTGGGGGATTGCCGAAAGCGAGGCGCAGGATTATGAATTAGCCAAAACGCTGGGCAAACGGATGTCGGTGCTGATGCAGGACGCGCCGCTGGAGCCGCCGAGCATCAGGGTGGCGAGCAGCGATTTGGCGGTAATTATTTTTACCAGCGGGACGACGGCTAAACCGAAAGGGGTGTGCCTGACCCATAACAACCTGGTGGCAAACACCATGCAAACGCGCCACTGGATTCCGCAGTTGCTGTATGGGCAGGAGGTATGCCTGACGGTGCTGCCGTTGCTGCACAGCTATGGGTTGACCAATGCCATGAATGTACCGATTGCGATTGGGGCAACGATGGTGCTGCTGCCGGTGTTTGACACGGTGGAGGTGCTGGAGCAGATTAAGCAGCACCAAGTGACGCTCTTCCCCGGCGTGCCGACGATGTATACGGCGATTAACCAGGTGCCAAATGTGCGTGAATATGGCTTATCATCAATTAAGGCGTGTGTGAGTGGGGCGGCGCCGCTGCCGATTGAGGTGCAGGAGGCGTTTGAGAAGCTGACGCGGGGGCAACTGGTGGAGGGGTATGGGCTGACGGAGGCGGCGCCGGTGACGCACGCCAACCCGCTGGCGGGGGGGCGCAAGCCGGGTTCGATTGGGGTGCCGATTCCCAACACGGAGGCGCGGGTTGTGGATTTGCGGACGGGTGAGCCGGTGCCGGCCGGAACGATTGGCGAGCTGGTGATTCGGGGGCCGCAGGTGATGCAGGGGTATTGGCGAGAGGCGGGGGTGGGTGAGGAACGGCCGTTGCGCGATGGCTGGCTGTTTACGGGGGATGTGGCGGTGATGGATGGGGATGGATATTTCCAAATTATTAGCCGCAAGCGAGATACGATTATGTTTGGGGCCTATACGATTTACCCGCGTGATGTGGAGGAGGTGCTGTATGAGAACAACAAGGTGCTGGAAACGGCCGTTGTTGGCATTGGCGGGCAAGGCGGGCAAAAAGTCAAAGCCTACGTCGTCGCCCGCCCTGGCAGCAACCTGACCGTCGAAGAACTCGTCGAACTGTGCAAGCGGCGGCTGGAACCCTACGCCGTTCCCTGGGCCATCGAATTCCGCGAATCACTGCCCAAGTCGTTTATTGGCAAGGTGGTGCGGCGGCTGCTGGTGTCGGAGCCGGTCGTTGATGAAGAGGATGGAACGCAGATAAACGCAGATAAGGGTGATTAATAGTGGCTGTATTGGATGATCGCAAGCATAAAATCAAATGTGTTGTTGTATCGTTCGGATATTATGGATAAAATATTTTTTAGTAATACCATCTTTTGATCGTAGGAGATCTGTATGACTACAGTATCTGTTTCACCCAAATTCCAAATCGTTATTCCTAAAACGATTCGGGAAGCCTTGAACATTCAGCCTGGACAACGAGTTCAGGTTATCCAGTATCAAAATCGCATTGAACTCATTCCTATCCGCCCTGTTAAATTGGCGCGTGGTTTTTTGAAGGGGATTGATACATCGGTAAACCGTGAAGAGGATCGTGTATGAATGTGGTAGATTCTTCAGGTTGGCTAGAGTATTTCGCTGACGGGGAAAATGCGGAGTTTTTTGCTGCAACGATAGAAAATCTGGATGATTTACTTGTACCTGCAATCAGTTTATATGAAGTGTTTAAACGAATTTTGCAACAAAAAGGGGAAGATAAAGCTCTGGAAGCAATTGCTGTGATGATGCAAGGGCAAGTTGTAGATTTAAATGCTGCCATTGCGATCAGTGCTGCGAAAATATCTGATGAGTTGAAAATTCCAATGGCTGACAGCATAATGCTGGCAACAGCACGTGAATCTGATGCGATACTTTGGACACAAGATGCAGATTTCGCTCCAATCGCCGGTGTGAAATATATTCGCAAGGGGTAAAAACAGGGGAATGGCGATTTATAGATTTGATGAGAGATGAGTGGGGAGGGTGACGGTGAAGGTGCTGCCCTGGATGGGGGTGCTGGTGACGGAAATACGGCCGTTATGGGCTTCAACGATGCTGTGGACAATGGCGAGGCCGAGGCCGGTGCCTTTGATTTCTTTGGTTTCGGGGGTGTGGACGCGGTAGAACTTGTCGAAGATGAAGGGGAGATCGGTGGCGGGGATGCCGATGCCGCTGTCACGGACGGTAAGGCGGGCGCAGGTGGGTTCGGACAGCAGGGTGGTGGTGACGGTGCCGCCGCCGGGGGTGTATTTGATGGCGTTGCCGATGAGGTTGAGCAGGAGCTGTTTGAGCCGGCCGGAATCGCCAATGAGTATGAGGGGATCGGGGGGAAGAACGGCCGTTAATGCCACCCCCTTTGCCCCCGCCTGCACCCCCAACTCGCCCACCACATCAGCCGTCAGCAGCGTCAAATCCACCGGGTCGCGCCGCAGGTTCACCCCCGCCTCAATTTGCCCCAAATCAAGCAAGTCCGAAACCAGTTCGCTCATATAGTTGGCCGTGGTCACAATGCGCTGTTGCAAATTTTGCTGCCCCTCGTTTAGCTCGCCAAACCTCCCCAGCAGGTCGGCGGCCAGCACAATGGCGTGGATTGGGTTCTTGAGGTCGTGGGAGACGGTGGCAACAAAGTCGTTTTTCATCTGCTCCAGCTCTTTAAACAGCGTAATGTCGCGCAGCAGGGCGGCCCAGCCGATGGTTTCGCCGTATTCGGATTGAACGGGGATGAGGCTGGCCTGGGCAAAACGGCCGTTTGGGATGGCAAGCTCCACCAAATCGGGGCGTTGGGCGGCAAAAAGCTGCTGCAAGGCGGGGTAGGCCACCATTTCTTCCAGCCGTTGCCCCGTCAGCAGGTCGGGTTCCAAGTGCAGCATTTGCTTCACGGCTGGATTTGCTAGCAGCACCACGCCAGCCTCGTTGAGCATGAGCACCGCATCTTGGCTGCTTTGCAAAAGGGCGGCCAGCGTGCGCCGTTCGTCAATCAGTTCCTGATAGAGCCGGGCGTTTTCCAGGGCTGCCGACACCCCCGCCCCCAGCAGCCGCCCAATTTGAATTTCGTCTTCGCCATAGCTGCCGTGTTCGCTGGCGGCAATGAACAACGCGCCGAGTGGTTTTTCGCCCTGGCGCAGGGGGAGACAAACGGCCGTTTGCATCCCAAACCGCAGCAAAATTTGCTCAAAATCGGCCGTTGCCTGGGGAAAATCAGCCAAATTGGAAACATGGAGCGTCCGGTTGCGCCCCAACATCTGCCCCACTGCCCCCTCATCAAGGGCAAAAAGCCGGTAGGGAATGAAGCCACTGGCCTCCCCCAGCAGCGAATGGACAAGATAGCCGGGCGCATCAGGCGACAACAGACAGAGGCCAAGATAGTCACAGGGCAGCAGCGTCGGCAAATGGTCGGCCAATGCCTGAAACTGCTGCGTCGGCACGGGGGAACTGGTGAGCGTAATAATCAGTTCGCTGAGATAGGTGAGGCGCTGGTGGAGGTTCATAGGGCATGGAGCGTGGAGATTAGAGATTGGAGATTGGTCAGGTTCAATCTCGAATCTCTAATCTCCAATTTCTCTTTTAGGCGCACACTGCCCGGCAAATCTTGAGCAGCTCTGCTCCGCCGGGAATGGGTTCGACGGCACCAATGATGAGGCGGTAGCGGATGATTCCCTGCTGGTCAATGATGAAAATGCCCTGGTCAATGGCGGTGAGGGCGTGGTGGTGCAGGCGGCGCAAAAAGTTGCGGTTGGCAATGTCCAGCACCGAGCCGCGCACGTTGTTGCCAAATTCCCCTTCGCGGGCGGCGGTGGCAAAGCTGACAACGGCCGTTTTTGCCGCCGTCAACACCCCCCGATCCCCCAAACCATAAAGCGCATAAAGCCGCTTTTCCGGGTCACAAACAAAGGGGTATGGAGGATAGGTGGTGAAAAAACGCTGGGCACTTTGTAGCAGGTTGGGGGCGATTTGCACAACCTCGATGCCATGAGAACGCAGATTGTCGTACTCGTTTTCAAAACCCTGCATGTAGCTGCGGCAGAAGTTGCAGGTGATGCCGCGTGAAAACCAGAGGATAAGGCTGTTTTGGTGACGATATTGGCTGAGCGAAACCGCCGTTCCCTGCACCGACGGCAGTTGAAAATCAGGTGCAGGCTGCCCCACCGACAAGGAGGTTTGGATATTGGCGTTCAATTCAGAAGTTGTCATCAATCCCTCAAACCACCAGGAACTAAAAGACCCTGGCGGTTTTCCTGTTCAATTATCTTACCACAGGGTAGTATTGCATCAGTTTTGCAGAGAAAGACATAGAGAGCGAGTGAAATATATGGAATTTTCCGAAATTAAGCAAAAATTAAGCCAGCTTGACGTAGCCTCTCTTTGTGATGCGGCCAAACGGCAGAATCTTACCGAAGACAGCTTCCAGGTGCTGGATGCCGGGCTGCGGCCGGTGCAAACGGGGCTAAAGCTCATTGGCCGCGCCTTTACCGTGCGCTGCTACGAAGATTTTTTGACGGTGCTGCACGGGCTGATGGAGGCGCAGCCGGATGATGTGCTGGTGATTGACACGCAAAAGAGCCGCCGGGCGGTGCTAGGAGAGCTGTTTTCGACGGAGGCGGCGCGGCGGGGGCTGGCGGGGATTGTGGTGGACGGGGCCTGCCGCGACAGTGCAGGCATTCGCAAGCTGGCCTTTCCCGTTTATGCCCGCTTTACCAACCCGATGGCGGGGACAACGAGCCGCTTTTTTGGCGTGCAGGAGCCGGTGAACTGTGGGGGGGCGGTGGTGCGGCCGGGGCAGATTGTGTTTGGTGATGATGATGGGCTGGTGGTGGGGGAAACGGCCGTTTTTGCCCAGCTCATCCCCCTTGCCGAAGCCGTGCAGACCACCGAAGACAAACTGATGACCCAAATGGCGGCCGGCGTGAGCCTGGTAGATCTGACCAACGCCGCCGACCATTTGGCAAAGGTGCGGGCGGGGGAAGCGAGTCAGTTGAAGTTTGTGGTTTAGCAAATAAGTAAGATGATTGGAGATTAGAGATTGGAGATTGTCGCTTTGCCAGTGCCAATCTCCAATCTCTAATCTCCAATCTCCGTTTTCGGAGGAAGAATGCGTCAAAACAAAATTCGCAAAATTTGGGCAGAGGGGAAGGCCGTCGTCAATGGCTGGCTGCAAATTCCCAGCAGCATTGCGGCCGAGGCGATGGCTCATGTGGGGTATGACAGCTTGACGATTGATATGCAGCATGGGCCGGTGGATTATGTAACGGCCGTTCCCATGCTCCAGGCCATTTCCACCACCGACACCGTGCCGCTGGCGCGGGTGCCGTGGAACGAACCGGGCATCATCATGAAAATGCTCGACGCTGGCTGCTACGGCATCATTTGCCCCATGATCAACAGCCGCGCCGAGGCCGAGCAGTTTGTGGGGGCGTGCCGCTACTGGCCGCACGGCTACCGCAGCCACGGCCCCAACCGCGTCACCTATTACGCCGGGGATGATTATGGCGCCCACGCCGACGAGGAAATTCTCACCATTGCCATGATTGAAACGCAGCAGGCACTGGACAATCTGGACGATATTTTGTCCACGCCGCAGCTTGATGCCATCTACATTGGGCCGGCCGACCTGAGCCGGACGCTGGGGGTTGGCCCGGCGGTGCATTACCGTCGTCCGCCGCTTTCGGATGCGGTGGCGCAAATTTTGGCGGCGGCGCAGAAGCATGGGGTGGTGCCTGGCGCCCACACCGGTTCGCCCGATGATGCCCGGATGTTGATTGAGATGGGGTTCAAGTTTGTGACGGTGGGAACGGACAGGGCGTTTGTGAGTGCGATGGGGGCGGAGATGGTAACGGCCGTTAAACAAGGCACTGCCACTGTCCAGGCCGATAGCACTTCGCCGTATTAAGAGGAATAGGACGCAGATTTACCTGATTTACCTGATTTATTTTTGATAATCAGTGAAATCAGGCGAATCTGCGTCCCATTTTTTACAAGGAGAAAGCATGAGCGAAACAAGCCGCGAGATTCATCTAAAAAGCCGCCCGGTGGGGATGCCAAGCCCGGAGAACTTTGAACTTGTTGTGGTGCCGCGCCCCGTGCCGGGCGATGGCGAGATGTTGATTCAAAACCATTACATGTCGGTTGACCCGTACATGCGTGGGCGGATGGTGGATCGCAAAAGCTATACGCCGCCGTTTCAACTGGGCGAGCCGTTGACGGGGGGCTGTGTGGGTGAGGTGGTGGTGTCGAATAACGGCCGTTTTCCCACCGGCACCTTTGTCCTCGGCATGGACGGCTGGCGCGACTATTACGTTTCCAATGGGCGTGGCCTCAACCCCATTGACCCCAACCTCGCCCCCATTCAAGCCTTTCTTGGCACGCTGGGAATGCCCGGCATGACCGCCTACTTTGGTCTGCTCGACATTGGCAAGCCGCAGCCCGGCGAAACCGTCTTTGTTTCGGCCGCAGCCGGGGCGGTGGGGTCGGTGGTGGGGCAAATTGCCAAAATCAAAGGGTGTCGCGTGGTCGGCAGCGCCGGTTCTGCCGCCAAAGTGGATTATCTGGTCAACGAACTGGGATTTGATGCCGCTTTTAACTACAAGGAAAGCGACCATCTGACCAAAACGCTGGCGAGCTACTGCCCTAACGGGATTGACGTTTACTTTGAAAACGTGGGCGGCGACCATTTGCAGGCGGCGCTGGCGGTGATGAACAATAACGGCCGTATTCCCGTTTGCGGCATGATTTCGCAGTACAACGATACCACGCCGCCTCCTGGCCCCACCAATTTGTCAGCCATCATCGGCAAGCGGCTGCTGTTGAAAGGGTTTATTGTCTCCGACTATATGGGGCAGGCGATGCAGTTTTACAGCGACATGGGGCCGTGGGTCGCTTCCGGCCAAATCAAATGGCACGAAACCATTGTCGAAGGGCTGGAAAACGCGCCAGAGGCGTTTGTGGGGCTGTTTCAGGGGGAGAACATGGGCAAAATGCTGGTGAAGATTTGATAAGGACGAAGGACGGAGGACGAAGGACGGAGGAAATAAGCCGTCCTCGGTCTTCCGTCTTCCGTCGTCTGTCTAAACCACCTGATTGACCAGGGTTCCCTCGCCGCGCCAAAGCCGGTTGAGGTTTTCGCAGAGGATGGCGATGACGCGCTCTTCGTAGCGGCGGGTTTCGCCGCCGGTGTGGGGGGTGATGATGACGTTTTCCATGCCCCACAGCGGCGAATCGGCGGGGAGCGGTTCATCCCAGGTGCAATCGAGACCGGCGGCGGCTAAACGGCCGTTTTCCAACGCCCACACCAACGCCCCCTCATCCACCACCCGCCCCCGCGCCATGTTGATCAACGTCGCCGACGGCTTCATCGCCGCCAACGCCGCTGCATCCATCAGCCGCTCCGTCTCCGGCGTGAGCGGGCAGGTTAGCACCACATAATCCGCCTGCGGCAGCAGTTCCAGCAGGCGGCCGGGCGGATAAACGGCCAGGGTGTTGTCGCTAACCGTGTCTGGCCGCTGCTTGGTGGCAAGAACTCGCATCCCAAACGCCTGTGCCAATCGCGCCAACGCCTGCCCAATCTGCCCCAGCCCCACAATCAGCATCGTTTTGTCCCCCAATTCGTCCTCCCGCTGCGCCAAATCAGAGATCATGCCGCGCCACAGACGGCGGTGCTGGTTGTCACGCCCGGTGTGGATGTGGCGGGCAAAGGCCAGCACGTGGGCCATCGCATGTTGCGCCACGGCGCTGCTGTTGACCCCCGCTGCGCTTGCCAGCCGAATCCCGCGCTGGCGCAATGTGTCCAGCGGGTATTGATTGACCCCGGCACTGATGGATTGGATAAAGCGCAGGTTGGGAGCGAGGGGCAGCAAATCGTTGTGCCAAAAGCCGGATGTGACCAGCACCTGGGCTGGCGCAACGCGCTGCCGCAAATCAGCCGCCGTCCACACCTGAAAATGGGGAACGTGGGGCATGTGCCGATTAAAGGTGGCCGCCATTTGGTAGGCAGCATGGGCAAAGCAGATGGTCAGGTTTTCGGGGGGTGGCAGGTTTATCATGGTTGCTCCAGGTAGCGAGTTTGCGTACAAGAATTTCATCGTCAAGGGACACAGCTTACACAGGCGGCAAATGCAGCACCAGCAAATCCTGCCCCAGCAGCACCTCGCCCGCATACGACTGCCTGACATCGGCCAAAATCTCGTCAACGTTGCCCGCATGAATGGTCGCACTGAGGTGGGTCAGCACCATTTGCTTCACGTTGGCAGCGGCCGCAATGGTACCAGCCTGAGTTGATGAGGCGATCACCTCGTCGGCCAGATACTGCATAGCCGGGTTGTTAACCGCGCTTTGTGGCATGTGGCAGCATTGAATGAGCAAATCGGCATCCTGCGCCAGCCGAATAACGCCATCGCAAGGCACTGTGTCGCCGCTGATGGTCACAACCTGTCCTTCGGCCTCGATTCGGTAGCCCAGGCAGTGCCATTGAAAATCGGGGGCGTTGGGAAAGGTGCCGTGCTGGACAAAATCAGCCGTGACGCGCCAGTTGTCCGTAGCCATTACCAGCTCCGCCCCCACATCACGCCCCGCTATTTGGGCAATTGCCTGTGGCTGCTCTTGCCAGCTCCCACCCGCCTGCCGAACCTCCCGATCCTCCTCCAGCCGGAAGCGAATGTCGGCTGCATACACCTGCTCCAGCAGTGCTTGCACAATGCGGTGGGTACCGGCCGGGCCAAATATTTGCAGCGGCACGGCGCGTCCCTGCATCGCCGTGGAGATGATGACATCAAACAAATCGTTGATATGGTCAACATGGTGGTGGGTGATAAAAACCGGATTGACCCGCTGCACGGCGATACCCGCCTGGTACATCTGGTGAACGGTGCCGCGTCCGGCGTCAAACAGCAGCACGTCGTTGCCTACTTCGACAACAACGCTGCTCTGAAAACGATGGGGGTTGGTGGGTGTACCGGTTCCCAACAAGGTTATTTTCATAAACACCTCTTTTGCCACTGCCCTGGATGGGCTAAACTAGGCTGTGTGGATGCTAACAAACAAATGGTGGATGAACCAATTGAAATTTATGCGGTTGGTCTCGGCCACCACTGCGAGGGATTATGTCTGCTTCTGTCGGATCGGAACAATTAACGGCCGTTTTCCACCACATTGACCAGCACGAACAAGCATATCTGGATCGGCTCATGGAATATTTGCGCCAGCCCAGCATCAGCGCCCACGGACAGGGCATTGCCGAGGTCGGCGAGATTTTGCTGGCGTGGCTGCAGAAGCTGGGGTTTACAGCCGAACTCAAACCAACGGCCGGCTGGCCGATGGTGCTGGGGCGGCGCATCGAAGACCCCAACCTGCCGACGGTGATGCTATACGGCCATTACGACGTGCAGCCGGCCGACCCGCTGGAGCTGTGGGAATCGCCGCCGTTTGAGCCAACTGTGCGAAACGGCCGTTTATACGCACGCGGTGTGGGCGACAACAAAGGGCAGCACACCGCCCACCTGTTTGCGATGGAGTCGCTGCTGGCGGCGCACGGCAAGCTCCCCTGCAACGTCATTTTTTTGCTCGAAGGGGAAGAAGAGATTGGCAGCCCCAACATCGCCCAGTTTATTGCTGACTACAAGGACGAACTCAACGCCGATCTGGTCATTATTTCCGATGGCCCCGTGGAACACAGCGGCCAATCTACCATCGAGTTTGGCGTGCGCGGCATCGTTTCCTTTGAACTGCGGGCGCGGGGGGCTAACCAGGATTTGCATTCGGGCAACTGGGGGGGCGTGGTGCCAAACCCGCTGTGGACGCTGATTCATTTGCTGGCAACGATGAAAAACGACCGGGGCGAGATTACGATAGACGGGCTGTATGAGCATGTGGAACCGCCGTCGCCGCTGGAGCGGGAGGCGCTGGACAAGCTGCCGGTGGATGTGGACGGGGTGATGGCGGAGCTGGCTTTGGCGCGGCTGGATATGCCGGAAAAACGGCCGTTTTTCGACCGCCTCTCCATCTGGCCCACCCTCACCATCAACGGCCTGCACGGCGGCTACGACGGCCCCGGCTCCAAAACGGTGCTGCCCTGCCGGGCAGTGGCAAAATGCGACATCCGGCTGGTGGCGAACCAAACCGTGGCCGACATCATGGATAAAGTGGCAGCCCATGTCCAACGCCATGCGCCGGAGGTGGAATTTGTGCGGCTGGGCGGCATGGATCCGTCCAAAACGCCCATTGATTCCCCTTTCACTACCCCGATTCGCCAGGCAATTGTGGCCGCGCAAGGCAAGGAGCCGCTGCTGATGCCAGCCATGGGCGGCAGCCTGCCCAACTACGTCTTCACCAAAACGCTTGGCCTCCACACCTTTGTCATCCCTTACGCCAACGCCGACGAATCGAACCACGCCCCCAACGAAAATATGGAGGTGTGGCGGATTAAGCAGGGAATTCGGACGACGGCGAGCTTGCTGCTGCACTTGGCACAGCTTTCTTAAGCGCGGGGGAGCAGAGGAGCGGGGGAGCAGAGGAGAAATCCCCCCTGCTCCCCTGCCCTCCTGCTCCCCTGCCATCAAAGGAGTACCTCATGTTTTCGCAAAAAATGACCCGCTGGCTGTTAACGGCCGTTTTCCTCCTCACCCTCACCCAACCCCTCTACGCCGTCCCCCAGGCCGAAATCCTGCTCGAAGGGGAAATTGACGGCGCCAACTACCGCATTCGCGTTCCCGACGGCTGGGACGGGCAAACGCTGGTCGTCTATGCCCACGGCTACCGCGACAAAGCCGACCAGCCCGGCCAAACCGACAACCGCGCCGCCGAAGCCGCCCCCGGCGGCACCACTGGCGAAGACGCTTTTCTGGCCGCTGGCTACGCCATCGCTGGCTCGTCGTACAAAGACAACGGCTGGGCGGTGGGCGAAGGGATTGACGACACCCGCGCCCTGGTGCAATTCTTTAACCAGGAAGTGGGAGCCGCACAGCAAACCATCCTGCTGGGCGGCTCGATGGGCGGCCTCGTTGCCCTCGCCAGCGGCGAACGCTACCCCGATCTGTACGATGGCGTGTTGGCACTGTGCCCCCCGGCCGCCGGTGCGCCCATGGCGTGGGACGCAGCCCTGGCATTCTCCCTGGCATATGATGTGGCCTTTGGCTGGCCGCAAAGCTGGGGAACGGTGGCCGATGTGCGCGACGACATTTCATTTGAAGGAGAAGTCGTTGGGCCAGTCTTTGTGCAAACGCTCAACCCCGCCAATCAGGGTAAGTTTGAGTTTATGCGGCTGGTGACGGGCATCACCGACAAGGAGTTTATGTCGGGCAACAACTGGCTGTTTGTCAATATGTTTTACGCCACCGAAGCCCGCGCCGAGCTGGAGCGGCGGGCGGGTGGGGCAGTCACGCAAAACCGCGACCATATTTACCGGCTGAGTGCGGCGGACAAGCAATATCTGGCGACGCTAAATGTGGATGCAGAGGGGTTGTTGGCGGAGATGAACGGCCGTTCCATCTACACCGCCAACCCCGCCGCCCGCACCTATGTTGAAGCCAACGCCACCCTCACCGGCAACCTGCCGCTGCCCGTTTTCACCGCCCACACCAGCGACGATGGACTGGTGCCGGTCAACCATGAAGCCGTTTACCGCGACCAGGTGGCGGCGGCGGCCAATTTATTCCAGGTTTATACCGATTCGGTGGGACACTGTTCGTTTACGCCGGAACAGGTGGAACTGGTGCTGGCGGAACTGGTGCAGTGGGTGGTGAGTGGAGAACGGCCGTTAACCACCCCCTTCTCCACCGACCTCGGCTTTCTCCCCGACTTCACCCCACCTGGCTGGCCCATTGGGTTCAAACAGTTTACCCATTTGCCGATTATTCGTTCCTGAACCGTAAACCGGACAGGGATGTCCGGTTTACACATTCCTGCCCGGTTGCCCATTCTCGCCAAAAACATCTACCATTCCTTGCGGGTACTGCTGCGAAACGTAGCGGAAGAAGTCGGCGGCCAGGGCTTGGACTTCTTCGTCGGTGTAGGCATCAACGGGCAGGCCAGTGGTTTCGTCATAGAGATAGTCGTAGATGAAGGTTTGGATTTGGGCCTGGGTGCTGTCTTTAGCGGTCCAGTTGTCCATCCTGGCGATTTCGGCTTTGATGGCGTCTAGCAGGTCGGCGGCGATGTGCTTGATGCGCTCGCGGGTGCGGGTTGGCAATTCGTTTTTCTGTTTGGCGAGCAGGTCGTAGGCGGTGAGATATTCCTGGGTTAGCCCTTCGCGGGTGGCGCGGTCTTCTTCTTCGCTCAGATTTTCGATAAAGTTGAGCAGGGCTTCAAAGGTTTTTTCGATGGTGGCCCGGTCGGTTTCGCGGTTGTACTCTTCGATGATTTCCTGGTAACGGCCGTATAAATCCACTCTTGTCGGGTTTTGCTGCACCATGCGGGTGAGCTTCTGCTCCACCTTTTGCTTGAGCGTTTGCACGGTCGTGTTCGGCCGTTTGGTGCGCTGGAACTCCTGCCGCAGCCGCTCAAAGTTGATTTTGCTAATGTCGTAGATGTTGCCCGATGCCTCGCCCGGTTTGGGTTCGCCCAGCAGGGTGACGGACTCATCAACGACGCCTTGCAGGTGGCGCAGGATTTCGATGATGTCGGCCGGATCGCTCTCGCGCATTTTGAGCCGCTTGTAGATGGCTTCAAGGGCGTTGTGGTGGTGAACGTAACGGCCGTACCACCCATGACTGATCAACGATTTCCCCTTTTTGAACACCTCTTGCGCCAATACTTCAAAACGGGCGCGGGTGTTGTCGTTGATGGAGACGGCTTCGGCCGCTTGCAGAATTTCCTGGTTTTTGTCGAAGCCTTTGGCGTCGAGCAAATCTTGCAAATCATATCCCACCGATTGCAGATAATCGACACACGCTTGAATGTCAGCGATGTATGCTTTGAGCAGTTCGCTTTGTGGCGGCACAGGATCGGGTCCAGACGGCCGTTTTCCCCGACCTGTAGCAAACGTGGCCAACGCTTTACGCAGGCTCTTGAGCAGGCCATTGTAATCAACGATGAGGCCGTTGGGTTTGCCTTCCTTAACGCGGTTGGCGCGGGTGATGGCTTGCATGAGGGTGTGGCTCTTCATTGGCTTGTCCACGTAGAGGGTGGCCAATGATTCCACGTCGAAGCCGGTGAGCCACATGGCGCAGACGATAGCCACGCGGAACGGATGATTGTCTTTTTTAAACTCGGTTTCCAGATCGCGGCTTTTCAGGATTTGGCGGTGGGGCAGGATGTCCAGCCCCCATTGGTTGAAGGTGTGGATTTCATCGGCGGCTTCGCTGATGACGACCAGCCGCTCGGTTTCTTCCAGCCAGTCGAGGAAACGCTGCTGCTCCTGCTCATCCTGTTCATCGGTGGCGTGGCGCAGCCGCTTTTTTTGTTCTTTGATTTTGGCCTGCCAATGCTGGTTGATGAGGCCGTGCATTTTAACGGCCGTTACCTTGTCCACACAAATCAGCATCGCCTTGCCCGTTTGCCAGCGGGTACTGTAATGCGCCACAAAATCCTGGGCAATGCGGTCCAGCCGTTTGGGGTCGGTGAGGATGAGGTAATCAGACCCCAAGACACGTTGCAGGCGGGCTTCCTGGTCTTCGTCGGGGTCGTAATCTTCCAGGATTTCGGCAGCGCGTTCATTGAGATTGCCTTCGGGGACGATGCCCATTTTTTCGCCGCGATTGTCGTAGTAGAGGGGGACGGTGGCCCCGTCTTCCACGGCGCGTTGGAAGTCGTAGGTGGAAACGTAATCGCCGAACGTTTCTTTGGTCAGCTCGTCGTCGGGGCCGCTGATGAGGGGGGTGCCGGTGAAGCCGATGTAGGCGGCGTTGGGCAGGGCGTGGCGCAGCCGCCGGGCAAAGAGGCCGTATTGGGTGCGATGGGCTTCATCGGAAATGACGATGATTTCGCTGCGGGGGGTGTAGGGCTGGCGTTCATCCAGGTTGAACTTTTGGATGAGGCTGAAGACGTAGCGCTGGCTTTGCTGCAACAACTCCTTGAGGTTGACGCCGCTGGTGGCCCGGCACTGGTCTTTTTCATTGACGACGCCGGTGCCGACAAAGGTTTTGTAGATTTGGGTGTCTAAATCTTCGCGGTCGGTGAGGATGAGGAAAGTGAAGTTGCCGGGCAGCTTGCGGTGGATTTTGCGGGTGAAGAAGGCCATCGAGTATGATTTGCCGCTGCCCTGGGTGTGCCAGAAGACGCCCAGCTTGCCCGCCTGCACCTGTCGCTTTTTGGCCGATTCCACGGCGCGGTTGACGCCCAAATATTGGTGGTTGCGGGCGATGATTTTGCGCGTTTCCCCTTTGCTGTCGTCGAAGAGGATGAAGTTCTCAAAGATGTCGAGGAAGTTGTCTTTGGCGCAGATGCCGCGCAGCATCGTTTCCCAATCGACGCGGCCGACGGCTTCCTCTTGCAGCCGCTTCCATTCCTGGAAGTAGGCGTAGGGGCTGGTGAGGGAGCCAAAGCGGCTGTCAATGCCGTTGGTGAGGATGATGAGGGCGTTGTGGTGGAACAGTTCTGGCAGCTTGGCTTTGTAGTTGGCCAGGTTGACGTTGTAGGCGGCTTTGAGGCTTTTGTGGGTGTTTTTGCATTCGATGAAGAGCAGGGGCAGGCCGTTGACGTAGCCCATGATGTCGGGGCGGATGAGGCCGTATGGCCCTTCATACCACATTTCGCGGATGGCCAGGAAATGGTTGTTGGCCGGGTCGGTGAAGTCGAAGAGGCGCAGGCGGATGGTTTCTTCTTCCCCCTGGGTGTTGCGCCAGGTGAGGGGCAGTCCGTCGCGCAGCAGGGTGTAGCTGTCCTGGTTGTTGTGGGTGAGCGTTTTGGCGGTGTTGTAGCGGGTGAGGGTGGCGATGGCTTCGGGGATGAGGTCGGGGGGCGCGGTGGGGTTTAGCCGCCGGATGGCCTGGGTCAGATAGCGGGTGAGGACCACGTCGCGGGTGCTGCTGCGGCCAAAGGTGCCGTCTGGCCCCAGAATTTCGTCGTTGTAGGCGAGGGCGGTTTCCCAGCCAAGTACATCGCGCATAAAGTCGCTGCTGGTTTGCTGGGCGCGGCGGTCTTCGCTGTATTCGTAACTCATAGTTATTTTGTCGGGCAGGGATGCCCGGTGTACGGCGTGCGTTGGGCATCCCTGCCCGACCATCACCAATATTTAGAGTAACTCCAGGGCCAATCTTTGGGATCATCCACCAAACCGGCCTTAACAGGATTATACAAAACGTACTGACGAATCCGGTTAAGCTCGGCTTCGTCGCGGACGACGTGATCGTAGCTTTCTTCTTGCCAAAAACGGCCGTTCCTCCCCAAAACCTTATTCGCCTCCGTCGCCGTATACCCTTTGAGGCTGTGCATGATGCGGGCGATGGCGAAATAACGGCCGTCTTTCCCCCACAGTGGTTGAAACACAACATGCACATGGTTGCTCATCACGCTGTAACAGTCAAGATCATATTTATCGCCATCCAGGTGGTGCAGGCTGTTGGTGACGAGTTGGGCAACGGCCGTTTCTTTGAGCCACATCGGGCCGGAATCGGCACGGTCCAGGTAACGATCCCATTTGGCGAACTGCTTTTTGTGGGCCAGGTAACGTTCCATTTTTTGTTGGGCGTCGGGCAGGGCGGCGATCTGTTTTTCGATGGCATCGCGTTCGTCGCAGAGCTGCTGGATGACGTGGCGTGGCAGGGAATCGGCGAGGCGGAAGGTGACAAAAAGAATGGCCCCCGGCGGTTGGATGTGGGGGAGGTTTTTGCGGTAGAAGGGTTTGAAGTCGAGTGAACTCATCTTTTTTCTTGCCGGACAGGGATGTCCGGCGTACGGCGGGCATCCCTGCCCGCCAGGGTGGTTACACGGGCAGGCTGCCGTTCATGAGACGGGGCAGAAGGGCGTCGCGGGCTTCCCGTAACTTTTCATTTTGCAGACGCAATGTCTGTGTTTGTCGGGCGATTGGTTTAGCCATTTGCTCAAATTCATTCAAAAGCGATTGTGACGGCACAAGGATTTTTACCTTCTCAAAATCGCTGGTTGAAACAGCAGGATATGCAGCCCCTTTTGCTACTTTTGCCATGTGTTCAACAAATTCATCGGTTATGACGGCTTGATACAAAAAGGTAAACGGCACAATTTGAGCCGTGAGAACAGCAAATCCCGTTGAAGCAATCGTATTCGGATTGGGATTTAGGATAAGGCTATAAGCTCTGTTTCCTGGCCTGACCGTTGACCAGATTATATCGCCATGCTTAACAATCCGTCTTGCTCTGCTTGGAGCGTCAGCAAAATCAATGGCTTTTATTTCGTTGATAATACCGGTGCCAACAGAAGAAATATCAATGTATTCAATGTTTTCGGGAGCGTTATTTTTACGAATGCTTTCAGCATTGATGTGAGCGATTTCAGCCAACGGCCGTTTCTCCCAACCCTCCGGCACACCAGCCACAACCGGGGTGTGTTCATGGCCGGGAAAACGCAGGTGGACAAACCATTCCCGGTACAGCCGGTGGATCGCCTCTTCCAGCAGGGCAATGCGCCGGTTGTTGTTGTCAATCAGGTCATCATACGCCGAAAGAATCTCCAGCAATTTTTCCTGTCAGAATCGAGGTAATCTGAACTGTTTTAGTGATTCAATCGAACTTGGTCGTAGCTGCGCCCGATGAAACGTTTATCACACGTGGAGTCGCGTATCTGAGAGCATAATATACAAATCGGGGATCAAAGTTCTCTTCATCAACAATAATGCTATTGACCTGTTGATTTGTGATGCTAGGCTGATCGGTCATGCACATTTTTCCGATCGTAGCACCGATGCAAACGAAACAGACCGTGTTTGGAGGAAGCAATAGGTTTCCAAGATATTCTTTACCACTTTCTGAAAGAAATCTTTCCGTTTTTACCTCTCTCTTAATCCCATCAATATCTGTAGGAGTAATGAAAGGATAATCACGTCCAAAATAATGTTGCTTTGCAGTAGGAGGGGTTTTGCCTGTAAGCACAGAGCCTAGCGAACCTATTTTTACCTCACGCCAACTACTATTGAACATGATTACAATCCTAAATCTCGAAAGTTTTCAGAAATAACATTCGCTAATTCGGATGCATCTTGATTAAGCCCCTCTAATTCAAGATGGATTTCCAGCATCCTCTCTTCAAAAACTTCATCGTCTTCCTGCTCTAGTGGAGCTACGCCCACGTAACGGCCGGGGGTCAGGCTGTCGTCGTGTTTGGCAATATCGGCGCGGCTCACCACTTTGCACAGCCCCAGCACGTCGGTATACACGCCATCGGGAAAGCGGCTTTGCAGCCAGTTGGCCTGGGTGTGCCAGTAAATCAGTGCTTTCAGGGCAGCGGTGGCATCATCGCGGACGGCTTCCAGGTCGGCTAGGGCGGTGCGGGCGGTTTTGTGGTCGTAGGTTGTGGCGGAACGGCCGTTGAGTTCCTTTTCGGCGGCATCGCGGGCGCGACCCGCTTCCCGCACCAGGGCAGTCAGGCTCTTTTGCAGTGCCTTGAGTCGAGGGATGAATGGGTCCAGCCGCTCACGGGCGGCGTGTTGGTCACTGTTGCGGACAAGGATGTCCGCTGTACGTTGGGCATCCCTGCCTAGCAAATCTGCAAGTAAATCCTCCCGCTCCTGCCAGAAGGCTCGCCCGTCGGCGGCCAGCGTCGCCACCTGCTTTTGGAAATCGGCAATGGCGGCGGGGGTGAGGTCGTCGTTGGGTTGGGCGGTGGTGGCCAGATGGGCAACGGCCGTTTGCAGGGCTTCCAATGGCTGATCGAGTTGGTTGAGGGATGTGGGGAGGTGGGAAACGGCCGTTTGTGCCTGGCTCAAATATCGGCCGACCAGCGTCAAAAATCGCTCCGTCTGCCCCCGGTGCAGCCAGACGATGGCCGTGATATTGGCCAATTGCTCATCGCTAAAATCCCGAATCTTGCGGGTGACAACGCGGTAAATGTGGCGAGCGTCAATCATCAACACCTGGTCCAGACGGCCGTCCGGCTTGCCCTTGTCAAAAAACCAGAGCGTGCAGGGCAGCGAGCGGGTGTAGAAAAAGTTGGTGCCAATGGCGATGATCGCATCCACGTGCCCCGTCTGGATAATTTGCTGGCGAATCTCCCGCTCGCCATGCCCGGCATCGGTGGCCGATGAAGCCATAACAAACCCGGCGCGGCCGGTGGCGTTGAGGTAGCTGTAGAAATACTGAATCCACAGATAGTTGGCGTTGCTCACCGCCTTGGTCTTGCTGGAAATGCCGGGGATTTTCTTTTGGGTGAAGAGACGGCCGTCCCCCTTGATGCGGTCGGGGTCCACGCCATCGACGTTAAACGGCGGATTGGCCATCACCCGGTGGCATTGGCCAATGAGATGATCCAGCCGCTCATAAAAGGTGTTGCCCTGGCGGATGTGGGTGCCTTCCAGCCCATGCACGGCCATGTTCATCCGAGCCAGATTGACGTTAGTTTCTGACTTCTCCTGCCCGTAAAAGGTAATCGCGGCGCTGGGGGAGCTGCCCTTCTCTTCCAAAAAGTGGCCGGTTTGGACAAACATCCCGGCGCTGCCCAGGGCCGGGTCCAGCACAATTCCCTGTTGTGGCTCAATCACGTTGACGATGAGGCGCACCAGTGAATACGGGGTGAAAAATTCGCCCCCTTCCTGCGCCCCGGTCATGGCAAATTTGTTGAGGAAATATTCGTAAATACGGCCGAAAACGTCCCCGGTCGCTTTGCGCAGCGCGTCCCGGTTAAAGATGCGCAGCAGGCGGTTGAGCAGCTCGTTTTCAAAGCGGGTGTATGTTTTGGGCAGTGCGCCTTTCAAAAAGTCCACCTGCCCTTCGATGAGGGTCATGGCGTCGTTGATCTTCTTACCCAAATCTTCCTGCCCGCTCAGGTTGACCAGATATTCGTACTGCGCGGCATCGGGCAGAAAGATGGCCGCTTTCTGCTGGAAATCGGCGGCGGTGAGGGGGCGGGTACGGCCGCCACGGGAGGGCAGCGTTTTCTCGATTTCGGCTTTGACGGTGAGGTAGCGGTTGGTGGCGTGGCGCAAAAAGATGAGACCCAGAACGGGCAGGCTGTATTCGGTGGCGGTCAGTTTGGAGTTAGCGCGAAGCTGGTCGGCCGCTTCCCACAGGTTGTTTTCAAGTTGGGTGATGTTTTGTAACAGGGTCTGATCCTCCGCAGCATTCACTGCTGGTATATCGGGCATGTTGGCGGTTAACACAATAAACGGATAAAGGCCATTTTCTACCCGCTTATTTTGTCAATGTCCAAAATGCCCGGTCATGGTTGGCTATCAGCGGGTGGAGCGGGCATGGATGCCCGCTCCACAATTTGCCCGTCTTTCAGATGCAGCACCTCGTCCACGTACTCATCCACCAGGCTGTCGTGGGAAGCCAGCAAAAAGGTAAGCTGCTCCTCACGCACGATGCGCTGGAACAGTGCCAGCACCTCCTGCGCCGTCTCGCTGTCCAGTTCCCCGGTGGCCTCGTCGGCCAGAATCAGCCGGGGGCTGTTGGCAAGGGCGCGGGCAATGGCAACCCGCTGCTGCTGTCCGCCGGACATTTCATAGGGACGATGGTCGGCCCATTTGCCAATGCCCACCAATTCCAGACAAGCCATGGCCCGTTCGCGCCGCTGGCGGCGGGGGGCGCGGGCAATTCGCAGCATCAGCTCCACATTTTCATAGGCCGAAAGGGTGGGCAGCAGCCCAAATGATTGAAAAATAAAGCCGACTTCCTTGCGCCGCCACTGGGTCAGGTCGCGATCGTTCATCGCGTCCAGCCGCAGCCCAAATAGTTCGATGGTGCCGGAACTGGGCTGGTCAAGTCCGCCAAGGCAGTTGAGCAGGGTTGTCTTGCCGCTGCCGGAACGTCCTTTGAGAGCCACAAAACGGCCGTTTTCCACCTCTAAATTAATCCCCCGCAGCGCATGAACCTGCTGCCCGGAGCCAATGTTATAAACCCGCTCCACGTTCTGCACGTTGATCGCAAGGAGGGTGTTGGTTGGTTGTGTCATAGTTGGAATGAGACTAAGAGACTAGGAGACTGAGAGATTAGGAAACCAGTCTCCCAATCTCTTAGTCTCTCAATCTCATCTTCCCCAGCCAGCGGCGCAGACCGGAGGGTTGTTTGGTGGGCGTGGGAGCCGTTTCTCCTCCGCCACCACGCACCGCCACCAGATCCCCGGCCGGGGAGTCGGCCACCGGCTTAATCAAAATACCCGTTTCCGTCATCTCCATTCGCACCCGCCCCTGAATATTCAGCTCCTGCAAAAACGCCTTTGGCACCTGCAACCGCCCCGCCGAATCCAGCACCGTCAGCTCCTCAAAATGCTCCTCGTGCGCTTCCTCATGCGCCGTTTCCGGGTTCACCGGCCGCGCCCGGCGCGTCTCGCTCGACGTTTTGCCATCCCGAATCGCCACCACCCGGTTGACGTGCCGCGCAATGCCGGGGTCATGGCTCACAATCAGCGTTGTCAGCCCCATCTCCCGGTTTAGCTGCTGGAAGGCACGGTAAATCGTCAGCGCCGTCTCGCTGTCCAGCTCACCCGTCGGCTCATCGGCCAGCAAAATCGAAGGCTCATTGGCAAGTGCCACGGCAATCGCCACCCGCTGCTGCTCACCACCAGAAAGCTGGGGCAATTTATGGTGCATCCGCTCCGCCAGCCCCACAATTTCCAGCAATTCCTGCGCCCGCTGCCGCGTCCTCGCCACCCCCGCCAGCGTCATTGGCATCTCCACGTTCTCCACGGCGTTGAGATAGGGAATGAGGTTTCGCGCCCCTTGCTGCCAGACAAAACCGACCTTGGTACGGCGATACCGATCCAGGGCGGCGTTACTTAGCTTGAGCAAATCATGTCCGTCCACCAGCACGCGGCCGGCCGATGGCCGCACCAGCCCTCCCAACACATTCATCAGCGTGGATTTGCCGCTGCCGCTGGCACCAACAATCCCCAGCAACTCACCCTGTTGTATGGTCAGCTCCAGCCCTTGCAGTGCCAGCACTTCCAAATCAGCCACTTTATAAATTTTGACCAAATTTTCGCAAATAATAATTGGTTCTGTCATTTGGAGATCAGGGATTGGAGATTGGAGATTGTCGCTTCGTTAGTGGCAATCTCCAATCTCCAATCTCTACTAAATTGTTTCACCCAGCTTCACCGCCTGGAAAATTTTCATCCGCAGCAGCAGGCCGCCGAGAACAACGAGGGCGGCTAGAAAGAGCAGGCCGAAGAGTATGTAAATTTGGCTGATGGCAGACCAGGCAATTTCGACGAGGACGGGAGGAACGGCCGTTTCTCCCACCCGCAAATACGGAATAAACCCCTGACTCACCAGCACCCCCAGCCCCGTGCCAAGCCCCAGCCCAGACACAATCAACAAGCCTAGCTCAAACGCCAGCAGCGTCAACATTTGGTCGGTGCCAAGCCCAACAGCCCGCAGCACCCCCAGTTCAATAAAGCGGCGGCGGAAAGAAAAAAGAGCGTAGAGAAAAAAGCCAAAGACCGTCAGCAGTGCCGCCGCCACAAACCCCACCGACAACAGCCCAAACAACCCCTGCCGCTCCGGCTGCTGCTGCGCCCGGCGAATCGGCTCAAACGGTGTCACCCATTCCCGTCTGCCCGGCAGTGCCGTCTCCAGTGCCGCCACATCCACCCCCGGCGCGGTACGCAGCCAAACATGGTAGGGCAGGTCGCCCCCCACCTGCTGAAACAGGTAGTCAAGATTCCCCACAGCCACAAAATCAGCCTCGGCCGGGTACCAACTGGGGAAGTAGGCAAACGACCCCACAACTTGGCCGACCAGATCCACCGTGCCGCCCGGCACCACCACCGTTTGCCGGAACACATCCCCCACCTGGAGGCCGCGCTCCGCCATAAAGCCATCGGGCAAGAGGATGCCGTTGGGCGTTTGCGCCAGCCGGTTGAGCAGCGTACCCAGCGACAGGGCGGCAAAATCGCGCCGCCAAAACGCCGCCTGCGCCAATTCTGCCCGGTCTACCCCCAAAAACAGCCCGTCAAAAGGCAAACGGCCGATTTCTGCCTCGGTCTCATACCGCCCCACCCGCGCCGCGCCCAGCACCCCCGGCAATGCGCGGAAGGTGGTGGCAGGGACAAAAAAGTAGTCGTTTTGCGTTCCCGGCCGGCTACCCTGTGTGGCAAAATCATAGACACTGACATCGGCACCCACGGCGTAGTAGCTTTGGTCAAACAACTGCAAATCCATTGTTCGCGCCAGCGAAGCGGTAAAGACGGCCAGGCTGACGGTGAGAATGAGCAAAATCAGCGGCGTGGCATAAAAACCGGGGGTGCGGGCAAGCTGGCGCACGGCCAGCAGCAGCCCGACGCTGTTGCTTTGCGCCAGCAGCCAGCTTAGGCCGCGCAGGGCAAGGGGCAGCAGCCGCAGAAAAAAGAGGGTGAGGGCAAAGATGGTGAGGGCGGGCAGGATGAGCAGCAGCGGATTTTGCAAGGGGTCGGTGGAAAAGCTGGCGGCCTCGGTGGCGGTTTCGACGGTGGCATCCAGGTTGTTTTGCTGCCACAGCAGATAAAAGCCATAGGCGGCGGGGATCATGAGCAGCAGGTCGAGCCAGGTGCGCTGCCACCAGGGGTTGGCCTGGGCGCGGGCGCGGTCTTGTTTGTAGGTGATGATGGTGTGGCGGGCGGCGGTCAGGGTGGGGACAATGCGGGCGAGAAGGGCGAGGAAAACGGCCGTTAATCCCGCCCGAATAGCCCCCTGCGTCAACACCACCCGCAGCTCCGACTCGGCCGAAAAGTCCAGAAAGCTGCGCGTGTGGCCGATTAGTGCCGTTAGCCACAGTGCCAGTGCCGTACCCAACACCAGGGCAATCAGCCCCAGCGCCACCCCTTCCAGCAGCCCCATTGTCAACATTTGCGCCAGCGTTGCCCCCCGGCTGCGCATCACGGCAATCTCGTTGCGCCGTTCGCCCACCGACAGCCCCACCACCAGCCCAACAAAGGCCAGTACCAGCCCCAGAATCGGCACGTTAAACGCCGTAAGCAGCAGCACCAGCGAGGTGACGGAACTGTTGTATAGCGCCAGTGCCTCGACCGGCGTTTGCAGCACGCGGGCATCGGGGAGCAAGGTTGCCATCCGGTTTTCCACCGTTTGATAGCGGCTGCCCATGCTGCGTATCTGGTCAATGCCCACCTCGCTGCCGTCCAGCACCACCTGCCACGCCGCCTCTACCACATCGTCCTCGATGTTGGGGGCAATGCGGCTGGCAAAGCTGGCGGCAGGGATGACAAAGTAGTTGGCAAAATCTGGCAGGGGCAGCACCCAAAAGGGGCTGCGCGGGTTGATGGGTTCCCAAATGCCGACGATTTGCAGCGGGAAGTTGGTACCGTTAGCGGATTCGTCCACAATGGTGAACAGATCGCCAATTTGAACGCCAGTGCGCTGGGCAAAGCTGTTGCCAACGGTGACTTCGATGGCGGTGGAGGGGTTGTCGGGGGCATCTTGCGGCCAGGTGCCTTCTAACAAACGGCCGTTTTCCCCCAGCCCATTCACCACCGCCAACTGCACCCGCCCCAGCGACGTTTGCCCACCCTGCGGGAACAGGCGGAACCGCTGGCTCACCATCATGCCGGTTTGGGTTTGCACCGGCAACCCCAGGGTGGGTTCGTCACTGGAAAGGTAGTCATCGGCGGGAGCCACTTCGTCCCACGAGAGGGAACGGGTGTTAAATCCCTGGTATTGCAGCAGGTAGGTGAAGGCGGAGCGGTTGGTTTGCCGCGCCACGCGCTCAAGGTCGTCTTGCAGCAGTTGATAGTAAACGCCGCTGGCGTAGAGGGGGGTAAGCATCATGAGGGCAACAACGGCCGTTAATCCCACCGCCGTTGCCACACTCAGCCCCTTTTGCGCCCATAAGCGCCTGATGGTCAGGATTACGGTTGCCATCTTTCCGGTAATCGGTGACCAGTAATCAGTTATCAGTTATCAGTTATCAGTCAACCAACCGATTACCGATTACTGATTAGCGATTACTGCCCCACCACCACATCTCCCTCTGCCACGCCGGACACAATCTCAATGCGCCCGTCCCCTTCAATGCCCAGCACCACGTCTACGCGCCGTTCGCCGCCGTCCTGCTGGATGACGACAAATTGACGGCCGTTAAATTCCCGCAAAGCCGCAGGCGGCAGCCACAGCGCATCCGGGCGGTCTTCCAGAAAAATATTGACCTGTACGCGGTCGCCGCTGGTAAATTGAGCCGCATCTTCGGGGTTGGCAAAGGCCACGCGAGCGGTCGTGTCATTTTCAGCCACATCCTGGTTGCTGCCGGGGCTGCCGTAGGGGGGCGGCAGGCGGCGCACAAAGGCGGGGAAGGTTTCGCCGGGGCGGTTAGCGGCGGTGATGGTGGCCGTCATGTTTTCGCCCATCTCCAGCAGTTGGCTTTCGATGAGCGTGGCCTGCACCTCCAGCAGCGTGATGTCGGCGATGAGGCCAACGCGGTTGCCCGCCACCACCCGCTGCTCTGGCGAGACGCTAAAGGAGGTGATTTGGCCGTCAAAGGGGGCGATAAGGTCATTGCTGGCTAACGCTTCATGCAAAACATCCACCCGCAATTTGGCCTCTTCAATGTCGGCCAGCAGCAGCGGGTCAATGCCAATGTCAAGTTCATCCAGCGTAAGCTGCACCAGTTGCAGGGCAATGGTGCGGCGGCTGATTTCCAACTGCTGCGCCGGGCTGGGGGCATTCCCACCCTGCGCCACAGCAAACTCCAGCTCCAATTGCGCCAAATCGCGCTGGAGTTCAGCGCGGCGTTGGGCGGCTTGCTGCTGTTTTTCCAGCGCGGCCACCCGGTTTTGGGCAATGTCCAGCTCGGCCTGGGCGGTGAGCAGCTCTTCTTGCAGTGCCAGCGTGTCGAGCGTTGCCAGTACGTCGCCGGCCGTTACCATGTCGCCACGCTGCACAAAAACCTCAGCCACCACGCCGTCGCGGGGGAAAGCAAGGATTTTTTCAAAGGCGGGGCCGATGCGGCCGGCGAAATCAATCTGGTAGACGACCTGGCCGCGCTCAACGATATAGGTGGGTTTGGGGGGAAGAACGGCCGTTGGGATCGGCGTTGGTTCTTCGGCCAAATCCACCCGGCGCGGTTCGGTGGTGCTGTCGGCACAGGCGGCCAGGATGAGGAGCAGGATGATGGGTATCAAGAGTCGTTTCATATATCTGGAGATTAGCGGTTGGAGATTGGAGATTGCAAACCTTCATCAATCCCCACTCTCCAATCTCTACTTATCTTTTGTGATTGTAATGCGGCTGGACGGGCGGGGCAAACGGCCGTTTGCCGCCACTTCATATAATCTTCACATCCCTCGCCTATAATGCCCATATCTGCTATGCTGGCAGCGACTATGAAGAAACTAACGCAAATCCCGCTCACAAAATGGTTGACCTTTGGCTTTATTGCCCTGGGGTTGTTGCTGATGCTTGTTTTTGGCGTCCGCTCTTTTCGCTCTTTTAACCAAATGCGCTATGTGCGTGACCAAGGGTTGGATCGAGGAGAAGCGTCGGTGGATGCAATTCGCGGCTGGATGACGCTTGATTATGTTGCCGTCGCCTATGCCGTCCCAGAGGAGTATTTGCTGAACTATTTGGGCATCCCGTTTGAGCAACGCAACGGGCATGAGGCACTGCGCGATCTCAACCGCCTGTATGACCTGGGGCTGTCTGCTGATGGGCAAGACCAGCGTGTGACGGAAGCGGTGGCAGAGGCAATTGAGGCATACCGCACCAATCCTGTGGTCACAGGGTTGGATGACATTCGGCCGTGGATGACGGTGCGCTATATTTCTGTCAGCACAGGTGTCCCCGAAACGTATATTTTTGAACAAGTCGGCATTCCTGCCGAAAATGACAATGAATTTAAAGATTTGGGGCTGTTAGACAAAGAATATCGGTACAAAGGCGGCCTGCGGGCATTGGTTGACACAATCAAGAGCGCGTTGGCTGGCTATGAGAAGGCACCATGACATTATCGGATTTTTCAAATATTAGTGACCTGTTTTTAAGTTGGTTCCTGATTTATGGTGCCTCTATGTTTGCCCTGGCTTTGTTTGTGGGGGCATTGGGGGTGCCAGTGCCGGGGACGTTGTTTGTGGTAGCGGCTGGGGCGTTTGTGCGGCAAGAGGTGCTGGGCATCAGTGACACTCTGTTATTTGGGCTGGTTGGGGTTGTCGTTGGCGATGTGCTGAGCTACAGCATTGGCCGCCTGGCGCGGGTTTGGCTGCAAAAGCGGTTTGGTAACTCCAAAACGTGGCAGCAGGCCGAGTCCACCTTTCAAGATCGGGGCGGGGTGGCGGTTTATTTGTCACGCTGGCTGTTAACGCCCATTGCTATTCCGGTCAACTGGGTGGCGGGCAGCAGCGGGTATACGGTCAGCCGTTTTTTGATGTATGACGCGGCGGGTGAGCTAACGTGGCTGCTGCTGTTTGGGGGGCTGGGGTATGCGTTTGGCAGCCAGTGGGAAGTGATTAGTGAGTTTGTGAGTGATTTTAGCGGGCTGCTGGTGGGGGTAGCGGTGTTTGGGATAGGGGTGTATTTGTTGGTGAAAAAACGGCCGTTTTCCCACCAACCCACCTTGATTGCAGAAGCCAGTAATCGGTAATCAGTACTGGTCACTGATTACCGATTACTCTTCTACGCTGGTTGCAGGGAGAAAACGGCCGTTTTCAACCGCTCCATTGCCTCTACCACCAACGAACGGGGACAAGCCAGGTTAATCCGCACGAACCCCTCTCCCTCGTCCCCAAAAATATACCCTTGGTTAAAAAACAGGTGCGCCTGATCATACAGCAATGCTTTTAGCTCATCCCGATCCAGCTCCAGCGCCCGGCAGTCTAGCCAGGACAAGTAGGTTCCTTCCAGCGGCGAGAGGCAAAGTTGGGGCAAATTCTCGGCCAGAAAGGTTGCCATATAGCGATGGTTATCGCCAATATAGGCAATGACCTCATCCAACCATTCATCCCCGTGCATATACGCCGTTTGTGTAGAAACTAGCCCAAAAGCATTGATGCCTTTGATGCCTAAATTACCCATAAACGTATCAAGCTGTTTCCGTAGCACCGGGTCTGGAATCATAATGTGGGAGGTTTTGAGGCCGGCCAGGTTAAATGTTTTGCTGGGAGCCATGCAGGAGATGGAACGCTGGGCAAAGTCGTCGCTAATGGAGCCAAAGGGAACAAATGTGTGTTCTGGCTGAATTAAGTCGCAGTGGATTTCGTCTGAAATAACCAGCACATCGTTGGCAAAGCAGATTTCGCCCATGCGCTGTAGCTCTTCGCGGGTCCAGACGCGCCCTACGGGGTTGTGGGGGCTGCAAAGCACAAACATTTTCACGGCAGGGTCGGCAGCTTTAGCGGCAAAATCGTCAAAGTCTATGGAATAACGGCCGTTTTCCGCCACCAGCGAATTGGACACTACCACCCGTCCATTGTTTTCAATGGCATGGGTAAAAGGGTGATAAACCGGCCGTTGGATTAAAATCTTGTCCCCCGGCTGGGTATAGGTTTGCACCATCATGTTAATGGCTGGCACCACGCCGGGCGTAATCACCACCCAGTCGGCCTGCACCGTCCAGCCGTGCCGCCGCTGCACCCAGCCAATAAAGGCATCGTAATAATCGGCCATTGGCGACGTATAGCCGAACAACCCATGCTGTGACCGTGCCACCAACGCCTCCACAACGGCCGGCGGACAGCGAAAATCCATATCCGCCACCCACATCGGCAGCAGCCGCTCCGATCCATATTTCGGGTCGGTGCGGTCGCTGTAGCTGGCACCATTGGCACCAAACTCAAATTCCCATTTCAAGCTGTTGGTTCCCCGACGGGAAATTTCCTGATCTAGATTATATGCCATGCTCCTAACCTCTTCCTTCCATCAGTGGGATGATGGGTCGTGTCATCTGACGAATTTGGATGTGGTGTCAGATGCGAAAAAAATTTAACGGCCGTTACCATTAGACAATCATCTTTCATCCAAACAGCCCCCTAGAGCTTACCCCAATTTGCCTACCACAACAAAAAACCGCAGACCCAAAAGCCTGCGGTTTATTTTAATATGCAGGGGCATCTTGCCTACACCCGTGTATGACACACTCGCCTACTTGCCAGCCTTCGCCAACGCAATCTCCGCCGCCCGCAACGTATTTTGCATCAACATCGCAATCGTCATCGGGCCAACGCCACCCGGCACCGGCGTAATCGCCCCCGCCACTTCCTTGGCCGACTCAAAATCCACATCACCAACCAGCCGATAGCCACGCTTCGCCGTCGGGTCATCCTTGCGATTGATACCCACATCAATCACCACCGCCCCCGGCTTCAACATATCGCCCGTAATCAGCTCAGCAATGCCAACGGCCGCCACCACAATATCCGCCCGCTGCAAATGCTCCCGCAAATCCCGCGTGCGGCTGTGGCAAATCGTCACCGTTGCATTACGCTCCTGTAGCAGCATTGCCACCGGCAGCCCCACAATGTTCGACCGACCCACAACCACCGCTTCAGCACCGCTAATCTTCACGCCGGTTTTTTCCAGCAGCACAATACAGCCATGCGGCGTACAGGGGATAAACAGCGGCTCACGCCCCTTCATCGCCAAACGGCCGATATTGATCGGGTGAAACCCGTCCACATCTTTCTCCAGCGAAATAGAGTTTAGCACCGCCTCTTCATCAATATGCTTGGGCATCGGCAATTGCACCAAAATCCCGTTCACATTAGGGTCAGCATTCAGGCTGGCAACCAGCCCCTCCACCTCTTCCTGAGTAGCCGTCGCCGGCAAATGATGCCCTACCGAACGAATTCCCAATGCCTCACACGTCCGCTGCTTGCTGCGAACATATGTAGCCGAAGCTGTATCATCCCCAACCAGCACCGTTGCCAAGCCCGGTACATACCCATGCTCCGCCTGCATCTTTGCCACACCAGCCTGCACACTTTCGCGGACTTCCTGTGCAATCCTTGTCCCATCAATAATTGTAGCACTCATAATAACTCAATAAGCCCAACTACTTTGGAAGCAGTTCCGTACCCATAAACTTGTCCAACCAAATACCAACTGCACATGCCAATGACAACGCCGTAAAAAAGGTGTAGATACCACCATACTCCTCAAGCGTTGTCCCAATGGCAAAAGTGATAACAAGGGTTAGAACAAAACCAACAGCAAAAGAAATAGCCATCAAGGCCAGCCGTTTTATAAGCATCTTTCAATCCTCCAGAATTATCAATGAACTTCCTCAAATTTTAACAAACAGCACCACAACCAACCATGAAAAACCAAAAGCTAACCTGCCAACGCTTCCTTAACATGCTGCATCAGTTCCTCACGCGAGATTGGCTTGGTCAAATAGGTATTTGCACCAACACTCAACCCCTTATTCACGCTTTCAAGGTCTGTCCGGGCACTGAGCATAATAATGGGCAGCAACGCTTTATCATAATCACGTCGCAGAATTTCACAAACCGAAAAACCATTTAAACCCGGCATCATCTCATCCAGCAAAATAATATCGGGCAGCGATTCCTGGATCTTCTCCAACGCATCAAACCCATCCTCGGCTTCGGTCACGTGAAAACCAGCACGCACCAACGTTAGACGCAAAAGTGTGCGAGCCATCGGTTCATCATCTACAATGAGCACAGACTTGGTCAAAACATCTCCAATGTTAGGGTTTCTGCCCAAAACACTTTTTTGAACATTTCCAAGCGAATAAAGATGAGGAAAGCCTTATCCGCATCTGACGCTAATTTTATTCAATTCTCTCTTATAAGCAAAGGTATAAGATTATCGAAGCGGGAGTTCTATCTCGGCACCTTCGCGTGCCAGAATGGTGTTGGGGAACTGCCTGCGTGCCTCATAAAGAATTTGTTCCGCCTGCTCATCCGTCAGATCAGGCGCATAATGGAACAAAGCTAATGTTTTGACGCGAGCTTCAATGGCAACCTGTACAGCCTCTTCCCAACAGCTATGCCCCCAATCGGAAAACTGGTTGCGCTCAGCCATCGTGGGGAAATGGGCATCGTGAACCAACAGATCGGCTCCTTGTGCTAGTCTGAGAACGTTAGGGTCAAAACGGTCATCATAGTGGCTAACGTCGCTGCAATAGGTAAAAACAACGCCATCGTTCTCAATGCGATAGCCAAGGCAGCCACCAGGATGGTTGAGATCAGCCGCCAGCACCTTGGTGTTGTCGCCGATGATGAACGTTTCACCACCCTCTATCTCTTTGACGATTAGATCTGCGGGAAGGGCTTTGTAAGAAAAGGGGAGGTACGGCTCTATAAATTGACCGGCCAGAGTCTCAACCAGACGCTTGTTAACCCGCCGCCGGCCGATTAGCACAAAGCGATTTTGACGACCAAAAACAGGTGCAAAAAAGGGGAATCCTTGAATGTGATCCCAATGGGTGTGGCTTATCAAAATATTGCCAACGATACGTTCCGGGTACTCCTTCTGCAACTGCTGTCCTAGGCGACGAATACCAGAGCCAGCGTCAAGGATGATAAGCTGACGGTCAGAGGTCAAGACATCAATGCAGGAGGTATTACCCCCCATCTTCACAGTATCAGGCCCAGGAACAGGTATGGTTCCCCGAACACCCCAAAATCGAATTCGCACGATGGTTTTCCTAATTTATGCGCTCTTCAGCGGCCAGTAATTAACAGGCAGTGCGGCTGAAATGAGCCTAACAGCGGCTATGGGTTCGTTCGTTAACAACTTGGGATTTAGAAGTTCAACTTCTCTCAGAAGTTGAACTTCTGGGACTGCAAAGTTATTTTTGATTGAACCCTATGGCTCGGCTGGGTGAATTTCTGTGGTTTTGGCAAACAGCTTGTCTACGCTGTCGAGCAATTGCTGAGGACCAAAAGGTTTCGTGATGTAATCATCAACACGAGCAACGTGTAGCCCTAGAACGCGATCAATGCTTAACGCCTTGGCCGTAACAACGATCACAGGGATATGGCGGGTGGCATCATCAGCCTTCATTTTTTGATACACTTCCCAGCCATCCATATCGGCCATCATTAAATCCAGAAGGACGAGATCTGGTTTTATTCTAATAACGGTCTCTAACCCGGCCTGCCCTCCCATCGCACCAATCACTTCATAGTGGGCGCGGCTAAGGATATGGGTTACAAGATCTATAATTTCTTGTTCGTCTTCGATGCAGACGACACGTTTTCGTTGAGCAGACATGCCAATACCTCGTTTACAGGTTGTTTGTCTTGTATCTGTTTATTTTGTAAATTGCATAAACATAGTCAAACAAGAGGGTATCATATAATGGGCTGCGGTTCAAAACAGTATTTTACTTTACTTCGTAACAGGGGCGTATAATTTTGGTTAACGTTGGTTGACTTTCAACGGCCGTTTTGTCATAATTGCCCCACAGTTAACAAACTAAAAGCGATGATAGAGACGAGTAAACGCTTGCTATTGGTCTAGCGAGCCTGAGTTGGTGGAAGTCAGGTACTTGCGCGGCGTTGAAAATCCCTCTGGAGCTGCTGACTGAATGTTTCAGTAAACAGTCATCAGTAAACAGTAATCAGTCTTATTGATTACCGATTACCGATTACCGATTACCGATATTAGTAAGCCCAGCCGAATTCATTCCACGTTACGGAATGGCGACAATGTTAGTTGTTGCACTGAGTGTCTGGTGTCTGTTGCACCAGAAATTTGGGTGGTACCGCGAAGACAGAGCCTTCGTCCCAATTTTTGGGCGAAGGCTTTTTTGATCTTAGGGTTCAATCAAAAATAACTTTGCAGTTCCAGAAGTTCAACTTCTGAGAGAAGTTGAACTTCTACATCCCAGGTTATTAACGAATGAACCCTTAGGACAGAAATTTTATGAGCGAATTACTGTATGTGACTGATGCATATTGCCAAGCGTTTGATGCCAAAGTAACGGCCGTTCTCGAAGGTGGTGGTGTGGTGCTGGATCGCACGGCGTTTTATCCGGGTGGGGGTGGACAGCCGGCCGACACGGGCAACCTGACCGCCAATGGGCAGACGTGGGAGGTAACGGCCGTTAAACGGGTTGCCGGGCAGGTTGTCCATTTTGTCGCCGGGGAGCCGCCAGCGGTGGAAACGGCCGTTACCGGCCAGCTCAACTGGACGCGCCGCTACCAACTGATGCGAACCCACACCGCCATGCACATCCTCTGCGGCGTGGTTTGGCGCGACTATGGCGCCTCGGTGACGGGCGGCAACATGGATCCGCTGCAAGGGCGGATGGATTTTGAGTTTGAGACGATGCGGCAGGAACTGGTGGCGGAAATTGAAACGGCCGTTAACAAGGAAGTCGAAGCCGCCCGCCCCACCCGCGTGCAAATTTTGCCCCGCGAAGAGGCGTTCCAAATTCCCGACCTCATTCGCACCAAAATCAATTTGCTCCCCGAAGGCATCAGCGAGATTCGCACCGTTGAACTCGTCGGGCTGGATTTGCAGGCCGACGGCGGCACCCACGTCGCCAACACCAGCGAGGTAGGCCGGATGCGGATTGTGGATTACAAGAGCAAGGGCAAAATTAACAAGCGGATTTATGTTGAATTGGATGAATAGAGATTGGTTATTGGTTATTGGTTATTGACAACAGCGCAATAACCAATAACCAATAACCAATAACCCACCATGCGTTTTCTTATCCACGAACAACCCTATGAAAAACCGCTGGCCGCCGGTGCCTATCGCTATGAGCGCGACGGGCGCCCGACGGGGGCGGTGGAAGAATGGCGGCTGACGCAGGCGACGGAGGGGTTTGTGGTGCTGCGGGTGGATGTGGATGAACGGCCGTTAAACGGCTGTTCCACCCTCTACCACTTTTTACAGCAAGAAAACGGCCGTCCCGAACGGCTCAACTATCGGCTGTGGGACGGCACGACGCGGATTGAGGGTAAATTGCTCTTTAACGAAACAAGCGTCATCGGCACGCGCACCGTTAACGGGGCAACGTTTGAGGAAGATATGGCGCTGGCGGCCGGGTATGGCTTTTGGTTTTCGTCGGCGGCGGGGGCAGGAACGGCCGTTCTTTCCCACACCAGGCTGCAAAGCCACGCCCTCACCCTCACCCCCTCGCTGGCTCTGCAGCCCGTTGCCAGCCTGTCGGTGCTGCCCCTGCCCGGCCCCGGCGAAACGATGATGCTGGGGCAAAAGGAAATCACCTACTACTGGACACAGCTCATCTGGGATCAACAGCAGATGATGCGGCTGGGGCAGGTGCAGGCGGGTTACCCGGTGTGGGTGGGGTGGATGGATGGATTAACGGCCGTTGCCACCCGCTATTTTTGGTATCAGTAGTGGTCAAAACTTATTTTTATGAGCGTTATCTTTAAAAAAGCCTTAGAAGACCTACAGCCTCAAGATATTGAGGCGTTAGTTACTGAGGATTACCCTGAAGGAACCTACGTTGAGTTTAAGCAAGAGCTTCCCAGCAGAAATCCTTCGGGCGACTCTTGGCTAACTGGAAGCCCAAATATTGGCGATTATGCAAGGAATCAAATTCTGGAAGAGATTGTAGCCTTTGCCAATGCCCAAGGCGGTTATCTAATTCTTGGTATCGAAGAAAGCAAGACAAAGCCCCCAAAGGCTGCCGGTATAAAGCCTTTACCAAGATGTGCTGAGTTAGCAGAAAAGCTACGGCTTCAAGCACGTGATTGTATTAGCCCAATGCTGCCGTTGCTCAACACAAAAGAAATTGTATTCGAGGAAGATGGGTCAGGAGTTGTAGTTTGTTATGTAGCACAATCGCGTTTAGCACCTCACCGATTGGAACAAAATGCACATTGTTATATTCGTAGAAATGATCGCAGCGAAAAGATGACTATGCGAGAGATACAAGATCTGACTATAAGCCGCTATCAAACTTCTGCACAAATCGATACCAAATTTGTTGAAAGACATCATAAATTTAAAAGGTTAATGCTATCAGCTTTTGACCAACAAGAGTGCTATGGATTTCGGATTACCTTAATACCAATATCGGGGAATGTCTGGATAGATAGAGTCCACGATGATAGATTTTCGCCTATACAAGTAGATTTCTCTGCCTTTGTTGAAACCCAATCTATCAATATAAACTGGTATGATTTTTTTGCACCCTCTAACCATAGACCAATTCTTAGAGGATCAAGATATTATCACCATGATCAAAATATCATAACCTCGCAAGAAATATATAGTGATGGAGTTATTGAATATGTTTTCCTAACTCGGTTTGATCTTAAAGATGACAGCAGTAATCGGTTTCGCCCTGAATATATTTTCAGCTGGGTAGGGAATGCACTATTGACACTGGAAAAAGTTAGAAAGAATTCGGGTTTTTTTAATGTTGAATACGGTTTGGAATTAGAACTATCAAAAATTAGTGGTGAATTACAAATAGGACGGTTTCGTTACGGACGAGCGAGAGTTATTGAGGAAAACCCCTTGATGATTCCTCGTATTAGTGTTGGTTCTAGGGACGAATTTCCAACCATTATGCAAATTATAAATCGGGATTTATGGGATTCTGCAGGAGTCGCTGGTTACTCAGATTTTCGGATTGAATTTCCTGATTTGCCCTAAAGAAAGATCAATGACCAAATTTGTAAATCTCCTACGAATTACCAACCCAGCATAACCTGCAGGCTATGCTGGCATCCCTCGTATCCATCACGGCCAAACAACCGTGTTCCCTCCAATCCGTGTTTACAGGCAGACTGGGAATCAAGAACTGAAGATTCAAAATCTCCAATCCCCAATCCCCAATCTCCAATCCCAAAACCAAAAGAGAGATACCATGAGCTTTAAAGACGTATCCAACAAAGTAGACTTCGTAACACTCGAACAAAACATCCTCAACTTCTGGAAAGAAACCAACGCCTTCAACAAGCTGCGCCAGCTTCGCGCCAGCAGCGACAAACGGTTCAGCTTCATAGACGGCCCCATCACCGCCAACAACCCCATGGGCGTTCACCACGCCTGGGGGCGCACCTACAAAGACCTCTACCAACGCTACCACGCCATGCAGGGCAAAAACCTGCGCTGGCAAAACGGCTTCGACTGCCAGGGTCTCTGGGTCGAGGTCAACGTCGAAAAAGAGCTTGGCTTCAAATCCAAGCGCGACATCGAAGAGTATGGCCTCGACGAATTCGTCAAGCTGTGCAAAATGCGCGTCCTCCACTACGCCGCCGTCCAAACCGAGCAATCTATCCGGCTGGGCTACTGGATGGATTGGAACGACCCCGACGAACTGCGCCGCCTGCGCGACCTGCTGCAAGCCGACCCCAACCAACAGACCACCATCCAGGGACCAAACGGGCCCGTTTCCGGCACCGTTGAGCAAGTCGTTGGCATGTTGGGGCTGCCCGAAGTCGGCGGCTCCTACTTCACCTTCAGCGACGAAAACAACTACATGATCTGGAAATTCCTCAAGACGTGTGACGAAAACGGCTGGCTCTACAAAGGGCGCGACGTCATGCCCTGGTGCGCCCGCTGCGGCACCGGCATCAGCCAGCACGAAATCGTCACCGACGGCTACTTCGAGATCACCCACGACTCCGTTTTTGTCAAATTCCCGCTGCTGGGGCGCGACAACGAAGCCCTGCTCGTCTGGACCACCACCCCCTGGACGCTCACCAGCAACGTCGCCGCCGCCGTCGGCCCCGAACTCACCTATGTGAAAGTGCAGCACGAAGACGGCTGGGTCTACTACCTTGCCAAAGAAGCGGTGAAAAACAGCCTCATCGGCAAATATGAAGTCGTCGGCGAACTAAAAGGGGCAGAGATGCTGGGCTGGCAATACAGCGGCCCCTTTGACGAACTGGAGGCGGTGGAAAAAGCGTTCACTGCCGCCAATTACACCCACCGCGTCATCGGCTGGAAAGAGGTTGGGGCCGATGAAGGGACGGGCATCGTCCACATCGCTCCCGGCTGCGGTGCCGAAGACTTCCAGTTGAGCAAGGAAAACGACCTACCCATCGTCGCCCCACTGGACGAAAACGGCATCTATGTGGCGGGGTTTGGTTGGCTAACCGGCCGGCATGTACAGGGCGTGGCCGAAGACATCTTTGAAAATTTGCGCGGCAAGGGTGCTTACTATCGCAAACAGCGGTACGCCCACCGCTACCCCCACTGCTGGCGCTGCGGCGAAGAACTGGTCTACCGGCTGGTGGATGAATGGTTCATCAGCATGGGCGAACTGTATGACAAACCGCGTGAGGAAGTGACCGCAGCAGAAAAAGCGGCTAGTTTGCGCTACCAAATCATGGATCGGGTGGAAAAAATCAACTGGTACCCTGGCTTTGGCTACGACCGGGAGATGGACTGGCTGCGCAACATGCACGACTGGATGATCTCCAAGAAGCGGTATTGGGGGCTGGCGTTGCCCATCTGGGAGTGCAGCGACTGCGGCCACTTCACCGTGGTTGGCGACGAGCAAGAGCTGCAAGAACGGGCGGTGGAAGGGTGGGATCACTTTGTCGGCCATACCCCCCATCGCCCCCACATTGACGCTGTTAAAGTCGCCTGCTCTCACTGCGGCAGCAAAAGTGAACGAATCAAGGATGTGGGCAACCCGTGGCTCGATGCCGGGATCGTCGCCTTTAGCACGCTGGGCTACCGCAAACACCACGATGATTTGTGGCGGAAATGGTACCCGGCCGACTGGATCAGCGAAAGTTTCCCCGGCCAGTTCCGCAACTGGTTCTACAGCCTGCTGGCGCAAAGCACGGTGCTGGGGGATGAACCGCCCTTCCTCAACCTGTTTGGCTATTCGACGCTGCTGGCCGAAGACGGGCGGGAAATGCACAAATCGTGGGGCAACTCCATCGAGTTTAACGAAGCGGCCGACAAGATGGGCGCAGACACGATGCGCTGGCTATACGCAGGCTGCAAGCCGGAGCAAAATTTACTGTTTGGCTTTAACCGAGGGGATGAGACGCGGCGGCAGTTTTTGATCCCGCTGTGGAATGTGTATGCGTTTTTTGTGTCGTATGCAACGCTGGATGGATGGTTGCCGAACGGTAATCAGTCATCGGCAAACGGTGAGCAGTCACCTAATCCGGCTCATGCCCAGTTGGATGAATGGATCAAGGAACGGCTGAATGAAACCACCCTGGCCGTTCGCGCCGCGCTCGATGGCTTCGATTCGGAAAAGGCCACCCAGCATCTGGAAGCCATGCTCGACGACCTCTCCAACTGGTACGTGCGTCGCTCCCGCCGCCGCTTCTGGAAAAGCGAGGCCGATGCCGACAAAGCCGCCGCCTACGCCACCCTCCACCACGTTCTGGTGGAATACGTCAAGCTGCTGGCACCGTTTGTGCCGTTTGTCACCGAGGAAATTTACCAAAATCTGGTGTGCGCCGTTGACCCCACCGCCCCCACCAGCGTCCACCATTGCCTCTATCCCGAAGCTGATGCCGACGCGCTGGACAAGCGGCTGCTGGCAAAAATGCGCCTAGCCATCACCACCGCCAGCCTGGGGCGGTCGGCGCGGGGCGCGGCGGATGTGAAACTGCGGCAGCCGCTGGCGAAGGCGCGGGTGAACGTAGGCAGCCAGCAGGCGCAGGACGATTTGCAGGAGCTGGCCGACGTGCTGGCCGAAGAGATCAACGTCAAGGAAATTGAGGTGGTTTCCGAGGTGGGCGAACTGGTGAACTACAAGCTACTGCCCAACAACCGGCTGCTTGGCCCCCGCTTTGGCAAGGCGTTCCCGCAGGTGCGGAATGCGCTGCTGGCACTTGACCCGGCCGAAGCGGCGCGGACGCTGCAAGCGGGTGAACCGCTGCTGGTGACGGTGGGCGGCGAGACGGTGAGCCTGAATGATGAAGAGGTGCTGGTGCAAACGGAGTCACGCGGCGGGCTGGCGGTTGCCAGCGACAAGGGTGTGACGGTGGCGGTGGACGTACACCTGACGCCAGAGCTGGTGCAGGAAGGGTATGCGCGTGACCTGGTGCGGGCGATCAACACGATGCGGAAGGATGCCGGGCTGGAAATCTCGGACCGGATTGCGCTTGGTTATGCGGCGACGGGTGAGGTGGCGGAGGCGATGGTGAATTTTGCGGATTATGTGCAGGGTGAGACGTTAACGGCCGTTCTTCACCCCACTCCCCTCGCCAACCCCCAATTCAGCCAAACGGTCAAGGTCGGCGACGTGGATGTCACACTTTCGCTGCAAAAAGCGTAAGCAGTTATTAGAGATTGGAGATTGGAGATTCAACCAATCTCCAATCCCCAACCGCCAATCTCCCAACTCCCCATACATTAACCTGTCTCTAAGCCAGCCAACCTTTTCACGAGGGTTGGCTGGTTTTTTTTTCGGCAATGCGTACTATTGGGGGATAGATTATTTGTTCATACCATCAGCCTGCACGCTGAGGCAATCTCACGAGCGTGGCGCACCACCACGAATGAAAAGCAACATCAGGCCAATCCATCCGTGTTCGTCCGTGTTCGTCCGTGTCCATTTTTTTCAGGAGGCCCTATGCGCCGCTTTACGTTTATTCTACTTCCAATTGTGCTGGGATTTGTGTTAGTAACAACGGCCGTTTTAGCCCAGGCCACCCAAAAACAAAAACGGCCCATCCCCATGCCCGCGCAAATGGTTGCCCAGGCCGGACAGGAAGCCTTAACGCTGGAACCCTACGACCCGGCCGTGCAGCCCCAGGCCCCAGATGCTTCACCCGCCTCCGATAGCTGCACCACCGCGCCGCTACTGTTTAACGGCCGCACCACCGATGGCGGCACCACCACTGTCAACAGCATGACCACCGACCCCAACGACCCCAGCCTGCAAAGCTGCATGTGGGGCGCGTCTGGCAGCAGCCAGGGCTACCGCACCGCCTGGTACAAATTCACCGCTCCACGCAACGGCGTCGTCGTCATCAATACCTATGACAGCACCTATGATACCGTGCTGGCCGTTTACGAAAACGTTGAGGACGTTGCCAATGCCTGTGCCGACCCACAGCAAAATTTGGTGCGCGTGACGTGCAACGACGACCAGCGGGCGTTTGATTCGGAGGTACGGTTTGCTGTGCGGCGTGGGCAGCAATATTATGTCGAAATAGCCGACTGGCAGGCCGGAGTTTCCGGGCCGGGGCTGCTGCGACTGTCGGCCATTATCGAGCCAATTGACTCGCAATGGTCAACAATTGGCACGCCGGAAAACATGCCGGGGCCACTGACGCGCCACGCCGTGGCCTCAGATGGGGCGCGGTATTTGTATGTGGTGGGAGGGCAAACGACGCTAAGCGAAACGCCGGTGGTCAGTCGGCGGCTGATGCGGCTGGATACATTTACGGGGCAATGGACGGAACTACAGCCGATGCCGGGCGCGGCGGGATTGTCAAACACAACGGCCGTTTACACCAACGGTAAAATCTACATCCCCGGCGGCTACAATGGCAACAACCAGCTTTTTGACAACACCCACTGGGTCTACAACATTGCCAGCAATTCCTGGTCAGACAGTATTCCCAGTTTGGGCGATGCCGGTTCGCCACCGCTGCCGCTGGGGTTGCCATTTGCCTGGGGAACGGCCGTTGCTCAAAACAACGACCGCTACCACCTGCTCGGCGGGCTGGCAAGCTCCACCCACCCCACCTCCACCGAACGCATCCTCGACACCTTCTACACCTACTCCACCATCACCAACCAATGGCAAGCACAGCCCAGTATGCTCAGCCCCCGCTTTGCCCACACCGCCGCCCTGGTAGGTGGCCGCGTCTGCGTGGTGGGTGGGCTAACGGGCGACACCGAAGCCCTGGCCCTGTTGAGCAACGGCGAATGCTGGAGCAGCAGCAGCGGCTGGCAAGCCATTAACTCGATGAACATTCCCCGCTATATGGCCGGCAGTGCCGTAGGGCCAGACGGCCGTTGGTATGTCTTTGGCGGGTTGGACGGCAGCGGGCAGGAAGTTTCTGTCACCGAGGTGTATAACCCAGCCACCGACCAATGGTCAGAGCTGGGGGTCAGCTATGATTTGGGCGGGAGTGATAACCTGCCCGCCCGCTCCTGGCCGCGTGGCAGTTTTATTGGTCGCGCCCTGTGGGCCATTGGCGGCGACTTCTACGACTTCCAATCCGGGGTGCAAGCACTCAACCTGGTTGAACGAGTACGGATTTTCTTCCCCGGCGAAAAGGCCAATTTGCCGATTGTACGCCATGGGTGGCGTGTCAATGACGATGTTTTCGGCGGTGCTGTCCAGCTTAACCTCAACCAGCCTCGGCAGCCGATCTTTGACGGACGCACCGATTATTTTGACACCTTCTACTTTGACCTGACCACACCACGCAGCGTTTGGGTACAGCTTCGCAACATCCCCAGCAGCAGTGATTACAACCTCTATGTTTATGATGCCAACAAGACGCTGTGGGGCGAAAGCAAAAACATCAACCCGGCCGACGGCGAAAATGTGCATCTCAACGGCCTGGCTCCTGGCCGTTACTATGTGGTTATTGAACGTACCTTTCCGCTAAATCAGGCGGAAACAAAACATTATTGGGTGAACGTGCAAAGCTGAGGTGTTAGGGGTTCAATCAAAAATAGCTTTGCAGTTCCAGAAGTTCAACTTCTGGGAGAAGTTGAACTTCTAAATCCCAAGTTATTGATGAACAAACCCTAAAGATGAGGATTTGGAAATGGAGAATGGGGAATGACAAATAAGCCGTTACGGGTGCTGCATTTTGCCGATGCCCATATTGATATTGCTAACTATGGTCGCCATGACCCGGAAACGGGGCTACCGCTGCGGGTGGTAGATTTTTTGCGGGCGCTGGATCAAATTGTGGAAACGGCCGTTTCCCAACAAGTAGACCTCGTCATCTTTGCCGGAGACGCTTACAAAGACCGCAACCCGCAGCCCACTTTTCAACGCGCCTGGGGGCAGCGGATGATGCGTCTTTCCACTGCCAAAATCCCCACCGTGTTGCTTGTGGGCAACCACGACGTTTCTCCCGCCGCCGGCCGCGCCCACACCCTGCACGAATTCAACACCCTGGCCGTTCCCTACATTCACGTGGCCGACAAAATGCGGCTGCTGGGGCCAGACCAACTTGGCGTGCCGGTACAAATCATCACCATTCCCTGGGTGTCTCGCAGCCAATTTATGACGCGGCAAGATGCGACTGGGCAGTCTGAGCAGGACGTGCTGACCGACATCGAAGAACAAGTGACATATATTGTCGAGCGATTCATTCAGCAGGCTGACCCCACGCTACCGCTTATTTTAACGGCTCACGCCAGCGTACAGGGTGCCAAATATGGCAGCGAACGGACGGTGATGCTGGGGCATGAACTGGTTCTGGGCGGTAATTTGGTCAACAACCCGCGTCTGGATTATGTGGCACTGGGGCATATTCACAAGCATCAATGTTTAACGGCCGTTAACCAACACCCTCCCGTCGTCTACCCCGGCTCCATCGAACGCATAGATTTTGGCGAAGCGCGGGAAACCAAAGGGTTTGTGCTGGCCGAAATCAGCCGAGGCCACACAAGCTGGGAATTCATCAAGCTCAAAACCCGTCGCTTCCTCGACTTCAAACCCGAAACCCGCAATGCCGACAACTTTATGAGCGACATCATGGCACAACTGCCTGACCCCAACGGCGTGGCCGATGCTATTTGCCGCGTCCAACTGCGCTACCCCCGCGACTGGGAGCCGCTGCTGGATGAACGCGCCATTGCCGACCATTTCAGCCGCGCCCTCAGCATCCAGATTCAAAAACATTACGACGTTGAAAAACGCACCCGCCTCGGCGACACCGCCGCCGTTGAATCGCTGACCCCGGAACAACTGCTGGAAACCTACTGGCAAACGATCAACCTCGACAGCGCGGAAGCAGCGGCGATGCAGGCATTGGCGAAAGAGATTTTGAGCAATTATGAATTATGAATTATGAATTAGGAACAAAACTTCATACTTCATAATTCATAATCCATAATTTCCTATGATTCCACGACGACTTGAGTTAACCAATTTTTTATCCTACCGCGAAACGGCCGTTCTTGAATTCGACGGCATCCACACCGCCTGCATTTCCGGAGCCAACGGCGCGGGCAAATCAAGCATTCTGGACGGCATCACCTGGGCCCTGTTTGGCAACGCCCGCAGCCGCAGCGACGACGATTTGGTCAACCGGCTGGCAGCGCGAAATGGCGACCCGGCGGAAGTGCAGTTTATTTTTGAACTGGAAGGGGGTCTTTACCGCGTCATTCGGCGCAAGGCGGCGGGCAAACGGCTGCTGCTGGAGCTGCAAGTCGCCACCAACCCCGAACAGCCGCTGGGCGACCTGAGTTGGAAGCCACTGAGCGAAAGCAAGGTGCGCGAAACGCAGGAGGCGATTGAAAAGCTGCTGCGGATGAATTACGACACCTTTAGCAACGCCAGCTTTTTGCTGCAAGGCAAGGCGGATGAATTTACCACCAAGACCCCCAACCAGCGCAAGGAAGTTTTGGCCGACCTGCTGGGGGTGAGCATTTGGGAGCAGTACAAAGAAGCGGCGGCCGAACGGCGCAAAGGGACAGAGCTGGATTTGCGGCTGCTGGACGGCCGTTTAGAGGAAATTGAGCGCGAATTGGCTGAGGAAGAGGCGCGGAAAACGGCCGTTGCCGACATCCAGGCCGAATCAGAGCGGGTGGGCGGGCAGCTTGCCCTGCAAGAGCAACTGCTCAACCAGGCGCGGCAAACCGAGGCCGCCATTGCCCAGCAGGAGCGCACCGTGCAGCAAGGTGCCAACACCCTGGCGCAAGCCCGGCGCACCCTGGCTACCTGGCAGCAGCAGCAGCAGCAGCGGCAGCAGGAGCGCGACGGCTACACCACCATTCTGGCTGCCGCCACCGCCATCGAAGCGGAGTTTGCCGCCTGGCAAGCGGCCGACCGGGAATTACAGGGGTGGCAGGATAAGGCGGATCAGGCGTATCAGTTGCAGCAGCAGAAACGGCCGTTTGAGCTAACCATCACCCAAACGCGCAGCCGGTTGGAGCAGCAGCAGCGGCAGGGGCAGGCACAGGCGGCGCAGGTGGCAGAGGCAGCCAGCGAACGGGTGCAAATTGCGGCCAAAATCGCTGCCGGGCAGGCGCAGCTTGCCCAGCTTGAGGGGGAAATGGCGGCACTGACGGCACAGGAGCAGGCGTACCAGGAGGCGCGGCTGGCGTTACAGCAGCTTGAAAGCGAGCGGCGGCTGTGGGCACAGGAGCAGCAGCAGTTGACGCGGCAAAGGCAGCAGGTGGGGCGATGGCAGGAGGAAGAAACGGCCGTTTCGCAAAACCTCACCGCCGCCAACCAACGCCTCATCGAACTCGCCGCCCAGTTGGGAGCCATTGGCAGCCAAAGCCAGCGTCACGCCGCCGCCCTGGCCGAACGCGATTCGGTGCAGGCAGAGCAGCCCCGGCTGCGAGAGCAAATGAACAAGCTCAAGGAACGGCTGGATCGGCTAAGCGAAGAGGCTGGCAGCAGTTGTCCGCTGTGCGGCCAGCCGCTAACCGCAAGCCACCGCCAGGAAGTGTTGGCCGAGCTACAGCAGGATGGCGAGGAGCTGGCGGCACGCTTCCGCGACAATAAAAAGCGGCTGGCTGACCTGCAAAGCGAGATCAACCAATTGCAAGCGACCCTGCAAGAAACGCCCCGGCTGGAGCGTGAGCAGCAAACACAGCAGCAGCGGCTGGCACAGGCCGAGGCGCGGCTGACGGAAATTCGCCAGGCGGTGACGGATTGGGAGGCTGCGGGGGCGGTGCGGCTGGCAGAATTGGACAAGCTGTTGGGGGATGAAACGGCCATTTCTGCCCAAAAGCAGCAGGTGGCAACGCTGGAAACGGCCGTTGGGCGCAAGACGACGCTGGAAAAAGCACGGCAGACCGGGCAGCGTACCCTCTCTGCCCATGAAGCGCGGCTGGGCGAGATTGACCGGCTAACGGCGGCGTGGGAAGGTGAGGGGGCGGCGGCTCTGGCCGAAGTGGTGCGGCAACTGGCAAGAGGCGATTTTGCCGCTGAAGCACAGGCGACATTGGCGCAGTTGGAAGCGCAAACGGCGGCGGTGGGGTATGACGCGGCGGCGCATGAGGCTGTGCGGCAGCGGGTGAAGGGGTTGCAAACGGCCGTTTCGCGCCACCAGGAGCTACGTCAGGCGGAAGCAGCGGTGAAGCCGCTGGAAGATGCGCTGGCCGACCTGGGGCAGCGTTTGACCGAGCAGGCCGAATTGGTGGAGACATTGGCAGGGCAGCAGGAAACGGCCGTTGCCCATTTGGAAAGCCTCCGCGCCAACAGCAGTGACCGCCGCGCCATCGAAGACGAGGTATTCCGGCTGCGCGAGGTGCAGATCAGCATCAACCGGCGCGTGGGGGCAGCGCAGCAGCTTGTCGGTGTGCTGGATGATTTGCGCCGACAACAAGGGCAACTGCAAACAGAACGGGCAGCACTGACGCAGCGGGTGCAGCGGCTGGCCTTGCTGGAAAAAGCGTGCGGGCGTGGCGGCGTGCAGGCACTGCTCATTGAACAGGCATTGCCCGACATCGAAGACCGCGCTAACGAACTGTTGGAACGGCTGACGGGCAGCGAGATGCGGATTTTGTTTGAGACGCAAAAACAGCTAAAAAGCCGGGATGCGGTAGCCGAGACGCTGGATATTCGGATTAGTGATAGTGCGGGGGAACGGCCGTATGATAACTTTAGCGGCGGCGAACAGTTCCGCGTCAACTTCGCCATCCGGCTGGCACTATCGCAGCTTCTTGCCAAGCGGGCCGGGGCGCGGCTGCAAACGCTGGTGATTGATGAGGGATTTGGCAGTCAGGATCCCAACGGCCGGCAGCGGCTGATTGAGGCCATTAACACCATTCAAAACGACTTTGCCCGTATTCTGGTCATCACCCACATAGACGAACTGCGCGACGCTTTCCCGACGCGCATTGAGGTTGAAAAAGGGCTAAACGGATCGCAGATTCGGGTATCGTAATGGTAATCATCGGTAATCAGTAACCAGTAATCGGTAATCAGTAGCCTGTGACCGATTACCGATTACCGATTACGGGCTAAAAGGCGGCAACGCCCAGGGTATCGGCTACACGCTGTAGCAGTGCTTCCTCCCCTTCGCTCACCTGTTCGCCGCCAAAGCCGAGGAAGCCTCCTTCCTTGGCCGCTTCGGCTACTTTTTTGCCCACTGAAAACGCCCACGCTTTATAATCGGCCGTTTCGGCAGCGGTGGCACGGTCATTGAGCAAATCAACCACGGTTTGGCAATCGTCAAGCACAAGCTGGGCAAGCTGTTCTGGTGTTTTCACCCCCGCCGCCTCCATCTTCTCCATCGCCATGTGCTGATATTTCTCCGCCTGGGCTTTGGCATCATCCTTGTTCTCAATCTTGGCAACAATGTCCTGAATGAGTTCGTTGTCGGCATACGTTTCACCTGCTGCCATCATGGCGCGGGCGCTTGCCATCATCTCCTTCATGGTGCCAATCAGACCGCTTTTACCGGCCGTTGCCACGGCTGCCCCAATCATGGAGGGCAGGCTGCTCACCAAAAACCATTCTTCTTCGCTAAAACTTGTCTTTGTTGTCATTGTCACAGTACTCCTTTTCTGGAAATGGGGCGCAGATTTTCCTGATCGGCCATGCGACATCAGGATAATCAGGTGCGTCTGCGTCCCATTTTATTTGTCACAAGCCATTGCTCATGGGGATTTGCCAACAAGTGTCTTTCTCTTGGACACGAAACCGGGAGATTGGTCACGTAGGGGTAAAAACGCGCAGGGCTTCCAGGGTGACGTGAACATCACGCTCCATGGCATCGTCGCTGAGCCAACGGCCGTTTTCCAACTGCAAACCCGCCAATTTAGCCCGCGCCTGGGGGATGAAGGGGTGGTCAATGGGCTGCCCGGTGGCTTGCAGCGCGGTCAACAGCCAAGTGAGGTTGTTGGCACTGAGTTTGTCGAGATGGGTGGTGAGATGGCGCAAAACGGCCGTTACTGGCTCCCTCTCGCCCAGCGACAGCCACAGTGCCGCCGCCAGCCAGTGGGTGTGCAAAAACGACGGCAGGGAACCATCGGCGGCCAGGTGCTGCCGCAGCAGGTGGGCGGTTACTGCCAGCGACGCTTCGCTATGACCCAGCACAGCCAGCCAAAAGCCACAGTTGGCCGTGAGATAGAGCATGGCCGCCAAATCGCCCGGTTTTGCCCAGGGAGGAGCCTGGTCAGCAACGGCCGTTTCTTCCTCCCACGACCCATCTGCCCGCTGCCGCTGGTGCAAAAAGGCCAACGCCCGCGCCACCACCGGCTCGTCGGCCGCTAACCCAAGCTGTTCAAGCTGGGTAAGCTGGTAGCAGGTGGCATCCACCGAACTTATATCCGCCCAAAAGGGTACCCAGCCGCCGTCTGCCCTTTGGCTGGCCGCAAATTCAGCAACAATGGCCGCAAACGGCCGTTTTCCCTCGGTCAAAAAAGCCAAACGCGCCAGTTCACACGGGTTGCCGTTGGCCTGGACAAAAGCGATAGCCTGGGAACGGTTGATCATGGGATACCTGCCCGATTATGCGCCGACCGACCGGCCATAAACGTGCCGGTGCCGCGTGCCAGCAAACGGCCGTTTTCATCCTCGGCCACCACATCCACCAAAATTTGACGGCGGGAGCGGTTGACCACGCGCCCCGTTGCCCGAATGATGCCGCTGGCGGTGGGGCGCAAGAAGTGGATGGTAAAGCCGGATGTCATAAAAAAATCCCCCTCGGCCACCACCGAATTGGCGGCAAAGGTGGCGGCGTCATCGAGGGCAAAAAAGTAGACGGAGCCATGCACAACACCGCCCCCGTGCAAAAATTCGGGGCGGATGGTGATGGTACAAACGGCCGTTCCCTCCCCCACTTCCATCTGCGGCGCATAATAGGCACTCGATGGGTTTGACATTTCCAGTTGTTCTAAATGACGGTAATACGATTCCATAAAATTTGCGCCGGGGGGTTCGTGAACGGTACCACAAATGAAAATCTGCAACACGATTTGGCAAATCGCGCTGTATTTCTATGGGGCATAAACGGCCGTTAACACCTCTGCACCAGCCCACAACGCCGCCCGTGGGGCAAGTACACGGGCAGAGGCATTAACAAACGCAGACAAACACGGATTAGAGCAAAAACCCATATCCGTGTTTGCCCGCGCACCCTGTTTAGAGCAATGTGGCCGTCAACGAAACTTCTGGCCCGGCTAAAGCACGGGAAATGGGGCAGTTCTTCTTTGATAGTTGAGCAAATTCAGCAAATTGCTCCGCCGAAATCCCCGGCACTTCGGCTTCGCATACCAGGTCAATATTGCTAACAACTGGCCCGGTGTCATCACGACCCAGCGTTACCGTAGCGGTGGTGTGAACACTGGTAGCCGGAAAGCCGTTGTTGCCTAAAACAGCCGCCAGGAACATCGAATAACAACCAGCATGGGCGGCACCAATCAACTCTTCCGGGTTTGTGCCAGGCTCTTCGCCAAAACGGGTGGCAAAGTTATAGGCACCTTCAAAGACCCCGCTGCCTAATTTCATCACGCCGGAACCTTGCTGCAAGGTTCCTTTCCATTCAGCCTCTGCTTTTCTTTTCATCAAAAAATGCTCCTTGTTTATTTGGACAAAGTTATGAAAGTATTCTGACCCGACTGACAGCAAAATGCAACTCTTGCCGCCGAGGGTTTAAAACGTCGCTCGTTGTTTCATGCTGAAGAACGGGGTATGGAAACCTCGGCTACTCCTTTTAATGCCGCCAAAGTGACCATTCTCCTACGTGAAAAGGGCATAAATGATTGTGACTGGTACTAAAGCGTAAGAGTCTTTGTAGGTAACGCTATGCTATGCTACACCAGATTCAGATTTGGCTGCCTGGCAAAGTTTATAAAAGGAGCAATTTTCTGATCGCAAAATCTGTGTATTGTTAATTGATGTACTGTTATGAATGAAACAATGGAATCACTGGGTACTCGTCCCGCATTAGGGGCTGCGGTTACAACTGTATTGGGTCGGTTTTTTAAATTTATTGCTGAAATGATAGGCGCGGGGGCCAGAGGGGTTGTGGTAGCCTTGATGCTCATTTTTTTTGTAGCACAGGCGCATGTTGTCCACGGCCACAGTATGGAGCCAACGATCCACCCGGAGCAGCGGTTGATTGTAGAAAAACTAAGCTATCGCTTTAGCTTGCCACATCGTGGAGATGTGGTGGTAATTTTGCGTAATATGGGACAGGAACGGTTGATTAAGCGGGTAATTGGGCTGCCGGGCGAGGTGTTGGAAGTGCGGCAGGGGGAGTTGTATGTTAACGGCCGTTTAATTGACGAACCCTACCTGGACGACAGTGCCGGGCAACCCGACTTTGCCCCCGTCACCGTGCCGCCCAACCACATCTTTGTGCTGGGCGACAACCGCAACAACTCCAACGACTCCCGCTATTTCGGTGCCGTGGCCCTTGACCAAATCAGCGGTCGCGCCTGGCTCACCTATTGGCCTTTTTCGGAATTACAGCTTATTCACTAATCAACCAAGTGAACGAATGCAAGACGGCCGTTTTGGGAACAGCGCATCCAGCAAAACGGCCGTTTCCTCCTTCCGCGTGTAACAATCCGCCCACATATGGCGCACCTCCGCCAGTGACCGATGCCCCAGCAGCAAATGCAGGAACGTCTGCTCCGGGAAAAACGCATCACAATCAAAATAATCATCCGGCGTATACGCCCCCACCGTCCTCAACTGCCCACGCTCAAACACCATTTCCAGGTGGCGACGGTAAAAGCTGAGGCGCAGCTTGCCTGAATAACCAGCCATCACGCTGGCTGCCAGACGCGGCGTAAAAACCGGGGCAATATGGCGCAAAAATGCCGCCACATCCGCCACCCGCACATACCACGCATACGGCGGTCGCCCCGTTCCCAACTGCTGATCCAGGGCTGCATACAGCGGGTGACTGCTGCCCAGCATAAAGTTGATTTGCTTGATGGGCTTTTCGCGGGCAACGTTTAACCTTGCTGCCTCTTGCTGCAATGCCCGCACCACACACAGCCCAATGTCGCGCAGCGAATGCCCCGCCACCACCCCAATCTCACGCACGCTAAACTGTTCACCAACCTGCTGCACAGCCACATAACCCGCCACTTCCCCGGCCTGGGTTTCCACCAGCCGCAAGTTAAACGCCATGGGAAAATCGCGCCGCACGACAAAGGCAGCGTAGTGCCAGAAATCGGGCGAACGGATAGCTGCGACTGTGCCGCGCTGGCAGTCGGCCTGGTAAAGGGCGTGGATGGTGGGGAGGTCGTCGGAAACGGCCGTTCGTAACCGATACGTCTCCTCTTGTCCTTGATTAGCCGGTTGGGGGGTTAAAAAAAACGGCCGTGAGCCATGCAGCTCCAGCGTCATCTCATAACCAAACTGGCGATAATACCAGGGGATGCCCGTAATCGCCTGCATCAAATCCCCCCGCGCCGCGCTTTTGGCGTGCAGTGCCTCCATCTGCCGCCGCACCAGCCCCCGGCGGCGGTAAGCCGGGTCGGTGGCAATCAGCTCCGGCTGGCCGCAGCCAAATTCAATCCCTTCCACCATCCACCGGTTGCCAATCAGACACGCCGACGACACCACCTGCCCTGCACCATCCACCACCACCGTAAAATCCGAAGCCCGCGTGGTGGGATGCTCCCCTAGCATCAACGCCCGCACCCAGTCACCCAGCCATAGCTCCGGCTCATTCACCGGGTCATTGCTGTGCTGCTGGATATTAAATGCCGCAATCGCCTCGGCGTCTGCTTCCGTTGCCCAACGCAATACCAGTCCATCTTCTAACGCCTGCGGTAAAATCATTTGTCCCTCTTGCACCTGTAATCTAGCCGGAGGTGCCAAGCACTTGGTTGCAAATTAACAAAATAATTGGGTAAATGTCATTCCGAGCGAAGTCTTCGGAGCGAGGAATCTTTCACTTATTGAAGGGGAAAGATTCCTCGAAGGACTTCGGAATGACATGAAAAGGCACGCCGTTTTTCTATCCGCTTATTTTGTGAATGCCCAAGGAAGTGCCAGGCACCTTGATGCACAATATTAGAGATCAGCAGCGTGATCCGCAAGCATTATCCACTCTATTTGTCCTGTGCTAAAATCAAATCAGACAAAATGCTGTAGCTGAGGATTCCAATCCTCGTTCTTCTACCAGGATGGTTGAGATGAGAATGGTGAAATTCAGAAAGTTGTTGAGCTTTGTATCGCTGCCACTTTTGCTGCTGGCGTGCAGCCGTAGCCAGGAGGCCAAACCCATTACGCCCAGCGTCAGCCCCGACGTAGCCGCGCTACAGGTGCGAACGCTGGAAGCCCTTTGGAACAAAATCAATGACAGCTATGTCTATGACGATTTCCACGGGCTAAATTGGGACAGCGTGCTGGAAACTTATGAACCGCAGGCGGCCGCAGCCGAAGGCGAAGCATTTGCCGAGCTGCTGCGTGAGGTAATTGCGCCATTACCCGAACAGTCGGTGGCGTTTCAGACGCGGGAGGAGCGCATTGAGCAGGCGGTGACGGCCACCGACACCAGCACCTATGAAGGAATTGGGGCGTTTGTGTCGGTGCTGGCCGAGCCGGAACCACGGGTGGTCATTTTGTCAGTGATGCCGGGGTCGCCGGCCGAAGCGGCCGGGATTAAAGCCCACGACAGCATTTTAGCGGTAGACGGTGAGCCGGTGCGAGCCGAAGAAGGGGATGACGTGATTTTGCGCGTGCGTGGCCCGGCCGCAACCGATGTTGTGCTGCAAGTTCGCACGCCGCTGGCCGGAACCCGCGACGTGACGGTGACACGGGGGCGGGTGGAGCGCAGCCAGCTTGTCACCCCGGTCAAAGTAGAGGTTTTGCCGGAAACGAAGGTGGGGTATGTCGCTTTCCCGCCGTCCACCTATGAGGCGATCATGCAGGATTTGGTAACGGGGCTACAGTTGGCGTTTAACGAGGGGAGCATGACTTCGCTGATTCTGGATTTGCGGGCGGTTCATGCCAGCGACACCGATTGGCCGCTGGGTTCGATGTTGACACTGTTTGCCAACGGCGACCTGGGGCTATTTTATTCTCGCGCCGAGCAAAACCCGCTGACGGTTGAGGGGCAAAATGTGTTTGGCTCGCAGGTAGTTCCGCTGACGGTGCTGGTGGGGGAAAACACGACGGGGTTTGCCGAGGTGTTTGCGGCGGCGATGCAGGATTCGGGGCGGGCGACGGTGGTGGGGGCAAATACGCCGGGTTCGGTGGAGATTATGGAGTCGTTTTTCTTGCCCAACGGGTCGCAGCTTTTTTTGACGACGACGACGTACCGCACGGAAACGGGGCGGGATATTGGGCTGTTGGGGGTGGAGCCGGATGTGTTGGTGGCGGCGACGTGGGATAGTGTGTCGGCTGAGGTGGATGCGGTGCGGGAAACGGCCGTTAATCTCGCCAGCAACAACGGAGGATAAGTCATGGCTTCATGGGTCAAACAATCGTGGCTGCTGCTGTTGCTGCTCACCGGCTGCATCAGCGCCCCCAACTTTGTCAGCGGCGAACAAAGCCCGCTGCTCGCCTACTTTGAAAGCAAGGAAGGGCGTATTACCTACGTTGGCGTAGATGGCAATATTTATGTCAACGACCAAAGCGGAAGTAACGAACTGCAAATTACCACTGATGCCAGGCTACCCACGCAAAACGACAACGAAGGCAGCTTCCGCTACTATCAGTTCCCCACCTGGGCGCGTGACAGCCAGCAGTTGGCCTTTGTGGGGCTAAACGCCACCACCCAGCAAACGGAAAGCGCGGCACTATACACAACCAGCCTTGGCGATGGCAGCGAAGCCCCCACCCTGACCGAGATTTATAACCACACGACCCGGTTCCCCTTTTACCTTTACTGGTCACCCGACAATGAGAACGTAACCTTTCTCTCCAGTGCCGCCAATTCACAAATGATGCTGCAGTTGGCGGCGGCCAATGGCGAACGCACGCAGGTGCTGGACGTAGGGCAGCCGATCTACTGGAGTTGGGCACCAGATGGGCAACAGTTGCTAATGCACATCAATGGAGCAACAGGCTTGGAACGGCTTTCGTTTTTAGCCGTGGGCGGCACCATCGTAGAGCAAGGGTTGGCCTATGGGCTGGCACCGTTTCAGGCCCCCGCTTGGTCGCCCGATGGCAGCCACATCGTGTTGGGAGGCGAAACTGACACGGCTGAAAAGGGGATTTTGCTAACAGACAATGAAGGGCGTCTGCAAAAGATGGTTGAACCACTGGCTGAAAACCAGACAGCGGCATTTGGCTGGTCGCCCACCAGCGAACAATTTGCCTATATTCTGGCAAGCAACCCGGACACAGGGTTAATCGGGCCATTGGTGGTGCAAGATGTGGGGGAGAACGGGGATCGTTTAACCGTAGATGAACTCGTTGCCGCCTTTTTCTGGGCACCCGATGGCAACCAGCTTGCCTATTTTGTGCCGCAGCAGCCAGAGCAGCAATCGTCGGGTGGGGAGTCGCCGCCGCTGGTGCTATCGTTGCGGCTGCTGGATGTGAGCAGTGGCAGCAAAACAACGCTGGCGACGTTCCAGCCTACGCCGGCATTTGTCAACATGATCGCTTTCTTTGACCAATATCAGCAGTCGGCCACCATTTGGTCGCCAGATAGCAAGAATTTGGTGGTCAGCGGTTTTTATCAGTCGCCCAACCCGGAAATTTTGATTGTTTCCACGGAAAGTAATCTGCAGCCTCGTGCCATTAGCAACGGGTTGATGGCGTATTGGTCGTGGCGGTGAGCGGTGAGCAGTAATCGGTGGTCGGTGTTTGGTGAGGTATGGAAAACGTTCAACTTCTCCATGGTCAGTGCCAGATGATGTTCCCAAACCCTGGACAGTTACCTTCTGGGTTTAATTTAACATTGTCAAACTATTTACAGACCTAACGGCCGTTTTCCAGTTGTCTGGTTGGTTGTGTAAGTTGAAAGGGGGAATAGGAACGGCCGTTTCCCTACTCATCTACTTCTTCATACCCTATCTCCATCTGGTGGCAAATTACTTGACTAGGTTGTAATAGCATGAGCATCATGCTATCAGGTGCTGATGATTCGCTCCTTTTACGATCAAGGAACAGAAGATGTTTTCAACGGTGTCAACTCCAAAGCAGCACGAAAAAGCTGCCCCAATAGCCTTTGGCGTATCGCTGCGCGAAAACTGGAACAGATAGATTCCGCCGAAACCGTTGATGATCTTCGTATTCCACCAGGCAATCGTCTGGAAGCCTTGAAGGGAGAGCGTCTTGGTCAATTCAGCATTCCTATCAATGCTCAATATCGAATCTGCTTTGTCTGGTACGATAACGGGCCTGATGATGTGGAAATTGTGGATTATCATTGATTCTAAAGTGAGGAAATAATTATGGTTCGCATTCCTACCCACCGACCACCAACTCATCCAGGGGAAATGTTGCTTGAAGAGTTTTTAACCCCTATGAATTTGACGCAGCGTGAATTGGCCGATGGCATTCACGTTCCTTATCAGCGCATCAATGAGATTATCAACGGCCGTCGCGGAATTACGCCCAGTACAGCCTTACGACTGGCTAAATTTTTCGGCACGTCGGCAGGGTTTTGGATGAATCTGCAACTGCGCTGGGATCTCTATCATGCCCAACAATCGGAAGCACATGCCCTGCAAACGATTGAGCCGTTTTCCAGTACACCAGGGTCGCCTTTAGCTGCATAACGGCCGTTTCCCAGTCGCTTGGGTGGTTGTGTAAGTTGAAAGGGGGATGGAAACGGCCGTTTTCCCCTCACCTACCATATTTAATTCATAACAGGCTATAATCGCTGCAAGCTGGCATTGATATTTTGGCGCAAGATGAACTAGAATTAACTTACTGAACGCTCGTAAAAGAAAGGAGCATCTAATGGCAAAGATAACAATCACAAAAGATAACTTACTCACGCTTGACGAATTCAAGGTATTGTTAGAGCAGACAACAGCCCGAAGTTCCGCATTGGATGATATTCTAGGCTTGATGCGAGAATTAGTGGCCTATGAAGAAAAATACGACATGGGCAGTGATGTTTTCTATGCTCGTTTCATGCGTGGTGAGATGGGAGATGATTTACCTTTTATCATGTGGGCTGGGCGATACGAAGTGTACCTTGAAGCCAAGCAAGAAATTGCCAGCCAATTGCCCAAAAGAGCGGTAGCGGTTTAATGGTAGATCGCTATTTGTAACGCCTCTACGATACCATTCTCTCTCGCGGCTATATTGAGATTGAACAACTCACCTTTGATAACCGTTCAAACCAAAATGGCACAATTCGAGGGCGGCTGAAATTTCATGATGATTCGTTGTTGGATTTTGGTGAAGTCATCGTGGTGCAGCATAGGCGCATTGTGAAATTGCGTTACGCTTACCATTATCAAACTGAATCGGGAGAGGTCATCTTCCGCTATGATAACGCCCCACATTATCCCAATATCATCACCTATCCTCATCACAAACATGTAGGGGCTACAGTTGAACCTGCCAAAGTGCCTGATCTGAGCGATGTTCTCCAGGAAATTGAGCAACTGATTTTTAATAGGGATTGAGTTTTGAGGGGGAAGGCATAACGGCCGTTTTCCAGTTGTCTGGTTGGTTGTGTAAGTTGAAAGGGGGAATGGAAACGGCCGTTTCCCTATTCACCCTCCATTTAGCTATGAAAAATATAACAGGGGGGCGTTAAGCAGTGTTCTTGGAATCAGGTTTCTGGCGTGGGTGTTCGCGCCATAATTGAAGTGTGTTGTCCAACAGTTTCAGACCAATCAATATAGACCAATCAATTTTTGAAATCATTTAGCCACCCTATTATGGGTCGGCTTTATCGTTATATGCCAACAAAATCGTGCTGGGTTCGGCCAAATGGGAACTGTTGGGTATAAACACAGCCATTCATTCACTCGGAGAACGAAAATTAGCGCATTTCCTCAGAAGTTGGATGGCATTAACACGGTGATGCAGGAGAATCTGGCGGGGTGCGGGTGGTGAAGGCTTTTGTGCGGGGGCGGTATGAGATCGGCCGTTTTGCCCAGGCCAATGATGCCTAGATGATGCAGAATTTAACGGCCGTTCGCACCATCGCCACCACCATGCCCTTTATGATGCTGGTGCTGAATGCCGGCGTGGTGGCCGCCCTGTGGCTGGGTGGCATGCAGGTGAATGATGGCACATTGCAGGTGGGGCAGATTGTGGCCTTCATCAACTATTTGATGCAGACCTTGATGTCCATGATGATGGTCAGCATGTTGGTCATGCGGGTGTCGCGGGCGGAGGCCTCGGCCGTGCGTGTGTTGGAAGTGTTCGAGAGTGAGCCGAAGGTGAAAGCCAGCCCTGCGCCTGTCGCGGATTTTGCCCTCAAGGGGCGCGTGGCCTTTGAGCAGGTGCGTTTTAGCTACAGCGACGACAGGGCTTCTCCGGTGTTGAAGGGGATTGATTTTGTGGTGGGGCCAGGCGAGACGGTGGCTTTGTTGGGGGCGACGGGGTCGGGCAAGTCCAGTTTGATCAATTTGATTCCTCGTTCGCCAGATTGACGAGACGGCTTTGCGGCGGCAGATTGGTGTGGCGTTGCAGGAGTCGGTGCTGTTTAGCGGCACGATTCGGGACAATATTCGATACGGCCGTTTGGAGGCCAGCGATGAGGAAGTGATGGCGGCGGCGCGGCTGGCTAACGCCGATCAATTCATCCATCGCCTGCCGCAGGGCTACCAGACACCGTTGTCGGAGCGGGGCAGCAATTTGAGCCAGGGGCAGCGGCAGTTGCTGGCTATTGCCCGCGCCATTTTGGCCAACCCCACCATTTTGATTTTGGATGAGGCCACCAGCAGTGTGGACACGCGCACGGAGAAGCATATTCAGGCGGCGATGCTGCACTTGATGCAGGGGCGCACCAGCTTCGTCATCGCCCACCGCCTGAGCACCATCCGCGATGCCGACCAGATTTTGGTCATCAATCACGGCCAGGTCATTGAGCGCGGCACACATGAAGCCCTGCTGGGCCAGGGCGGCTTCTATCATCACCTGTATACGAGTCAGTTTCGTGTTAACGGCCGTTAGGCGGCGGAGATGGTCGAGTAACATCCTATCTGTAGGTTTAACTCTGCCATTATTACGGTATTCTGATAGAATACAGAAAGAATGTTCTTGTTTTTAGAGAGATAAATCGTTATGAGTCAACCCAAAGTGTTAAGCATCTTTAGCGGAGCAGGTGGACTAGATATTGGCTTCCATCGTGCTGGGTTTAATGTTGTCGCCTGCATTGATATTGACAGTGACTCATGCAGTTCACTTGAGCTAAATCGAGGCACATTTTTAACCCCTGACACTCTGGTCTTCGATTCTGATATTACACAAATTGACTTTGAACAATTATACAATCGTGTTGGTGCAGTAGATTTTGTGATTGGTGGCCCACCTTGTCAAAGTTTTTCGGCGGCGGGAAGACGGGCAGGTGGGGTCACAGGTGTGAATGACACAAGAGGTTCACTCTTCTGGTATTATTGCAAGTTATTAGAGCAGTTCCAGCCTAGCGGATTCTTATTTGAAAATGTGCGAGGCATTTTGCAAGCCAATAAGAGTAAAGATTGGAACATAATTCAAAACTCCTTCGCTGAATTAGGCTATATTTTGAGTTACCGTGTATTAGATGCAGCTGATTATGGAGTCCCCCAACATCGTGAACGAGTTATCATGGTCGGACACAAAAGAGAGAGCTTTCTCTTCCCACGTCCAACCCATGGCCCTGACAGTGTTGACAAAACACCGTATGTAACATCTGGTGATGTGATTTCCGACTTAGATGATCCAAATGAAGTTGTGCCGCCTTATGGGGGTAAATATGGTGATTTGTTGCCAGAAATTCCACCGGGTCTTAATTATTCTCACTTTACGGAACGGATGGGGCATCCCAAACCTAGATTTGCATGGCGTTCACGATTTTCCGGTTTTCTTTATAAATTAGACCCTGACAAGCCATCAAAGACCATAGTTACTCAACAGGGACGTTATGATGGCCCTTTTCACTGGAAAAACAGAAAACTCACGATAAACGAACTAAAACGAATTCAAAGTTTCCCAGATTCGTATGAACTATATGGTTCAAATATTTCCCAGATTCGTCAAATTGGGAACTCTGTTGCTCCCTTGTTTGGCTATGAGCTTGCAAAAGCCGTCATGAATCAGTACTTTGAAGAACGATTCGCAAAACAAACTTATATTTCAGAAAGTGAAAAACTTCACTTTGATAAAAGAAAGAGTAAAAAAGCACAACGCACCCGTCAAAAGACCCAGAAAAACAGAAAAGCCAATGGCAATAATCACCAACTTTCTCTATTTCAAGACGCTCAACCCGATTGGCCGAGCAAACACTATCCAATAAAAGAGATAGCTGACATGTATTCAGGCTCGGCACTTTTGGAAGATGGAACTTGGAATATTTCTATAGTGCCAGTTGGCTCTGTCAAAACAAGTTTTCAGGTAAGTGCAGACCTGCATTTTAATTTTCCCGTAAATGAAAGTTTCAAACGTATCAAAGCCCAATTTAGTACTTCTACCTTGTGGGATATTCAAATCCTTTGGGAATCCATACATAATGCTGTCAATCTAAGCAGTTCATATGACAGTTTGCACCCTCTATATGGTCACTTTACCGAACCATATCCTAAATTCGCCCTGACCTTAAATATTGACAACTCTGACTCTGGAATAGCCCGTTTGATTCAGCAAATGGCGCAGTTTCAGTATTTAGGTAGGTTGTATCCATTGGAAACATTAGAACAGTTTGTTGAACCAAATATGTCAACAGCAGAGTTTGTCAAAAAGCTTCGAAAGCATGGATTTGATGTAAGGGTACATGAAACGAACCGAACAATTCCAAGTGGGTTTTGGAAACCTTGCTATCCTTATACTTTGCCTAAAAGTACAAAGACCTTTGTGCCATGGACAGATATTGGCAAGCATAAAACGGGCGATTTGCGCTTAATTGCCTCAGAAAATGGGTATATTCCTCATGAGCTTAACTATCAGGAACAGAACTGAAATTGAATCAAAATTAGATGAGATTCATAAACGGGCTGCAACCAATCGGTACAAACTAGCTCATTCTACAAAGGCGGATATTCTAGCGTTCAATCAAAAGATACCAGTTGCCACATCTGCTTTTACCCATTTGATAACCTGCCTTATTGCAAATGCACATGATTCAAACATAGACCCTCGTTATCATCGGCAACCCTCTGACGAAATGCCATATCCTCCCTCGGGAAATGATAATTGGTTTTCTGGACGAGCAATTAGTGAACAGGTGATCTATCCATGGATGACCGCGAAAGGATATAGAACGGCTAAATCGGGCTGGCAGACTCGTACCTTTGAACGCCCAAGACCCTACTCATTAGACTATCCCGAAAATATTGCACACGTCAAAGATGAGTTTTTGTCTATTTTGGACAAGGTAGCAAATCAAAATGAATCAGCTGTTGATATTCTTGTCTATTTTTTCATACTTGAGGAAGAGGATAAACAAAACCAACAGCAACTCATCTCGAAACTGGCAAAGCAGACCGTTTCAAATGACATACTGATCGTTGATATTATTGACGCATTGAACCAACATTTCTCGCTAAAAAACAGCGCACGCCTTCCTGTAATCGCAGTCTTTGCAATATACAGGCTCCTCGTTCATGACATAAAGAGCTATGCGACATTATATCTCCAGCCTTTATCAGCTCATGAAGCATCTGACTTGCGAACAGGTGCGATAGGCGACATTGAGTTGATTGATGCTGATGCAACGGTCATCGAGGCGTTAGTACGGTTACGAATGTGAATATTGTGAAGGTACAGTTCAACCTCGCTTGGTGGCGAAGGAAGCCTTTAAGCATAAAAATGGTTTTGTGATTTTGGAAAATGTGGTGATTGGTGTTTGTGATAATTGCGGCAATCGTTACTACAGTGCCGACATTTTGCACACTGTCCATGAGATTGCCACCGGCAAACGACAACCGGAACGGACGGCCGTTATCCCTGTCGCTCATCTCCCTGTCGCCGCATCTTAAAGTTGTCTCCTCTTTACAAACTGTTTTCCTTGAAGGTTCTTGCTGTGGCATAACGGCCGTATTCAATGGTCACGCGATCGCTATCGGCGCAGGTGAAATTATGAGTGATCAACAATCAATTTGTTCAATTTGTGGCAGTCCACTGATGGACATCATCATTGATTACAGCGATTGGAGCGGTGGGCACCTGATTGTTGTCCGCGATGTGCCTATACGAGAATGTGAAGACAATGGGCATCGCTTCTTTCAGGCCAAGATAGCTCGCTCTTTGGAGAAACTTTTGGAGGCGGAAAAACAAGAAGAGATTGTGCCTATAGAAATCATGGAAGTCCCCGTTTTTAAGTTACCAGTTGCCGTGTAATCCCCAGAAAGTTCTCTAACCAAACCTCCATAACGGCCGTTTCCATGCTAATCGCTGATATTTATGGGTGGGGAAAACGGCCGTTTTTCCCCACATTTCCTGTATACTCAAACCAGTCAACAGCCGGAGGTAGCGAATGGATGCACTATATGACAAGATTGGCGTGAGTTATTCGGTTATGCGCTGTACCGATCCCAAAGTAGCGGCGCAGCTCTATGCTGAACTACAAGGGGCAACCCGAATCGTCAATATTGGTGCCGGCACAGGGTCTTATGAACCTGAAAACGTGGATTTAGTCGCTGTGGAGCCATCGGCAGAAATGATTTCGCAGCGGAAAGCTGGCTCCTACAGGGTTGAGCAGGCATTTGCGGAGAAGCTCCCCTTTGCAGATGACAGCTTCTCCCATGCCATGACCGTGCTTTCCATGCACCATTGGCAAAACAGAGCACTTGCGTTTAGCGAGATAAACAGGGTGGCAACGGAAAAGTTTGTGGCAATTACGTGGGATCCGCAATCGGAGCCGTTTTGGCTGACGCGAGATTACTTTCCAGAAATCCATGAGATGGACAAGCGTATTTTTCCCAAAATGGAAGCGTTCGGTGAACATTTTGATGATGTGGTGGTGCGCCCGTTGCAAATACCGAATGATTGCCAGGACGGTTTTTTTGCCGCCTTTTGGCAAAGACCAGAAGCTTATTTGAGTTCGCAGGTGCGGCAGGCGATGTCGCCTTTTGCCAAGGTAACAAACTTGTCGGAAGGGTTACAAAAGTTGGAAGATGACCTCAAGCGTGGCATATGGGCAAAAAATAACCGCGCCATTTTGGGGTTGTCATCCCTGGATGCTGGGTACAGAATTGTCTCGGCCAAAGTGCGCAGTGTTTAGGTTGTGTTGACATTTGGTAAAAAGAAGCAGAATTCTCAAATTCTGAAAAGCCAACAGAACCTGATGCTGTGCTGCTACAACAACGTAATTGACCAGATAACAAACAACTCTGGTAGAGAATACGAGGTGTTTTGAGATGGATAAACCGTGGAGAACACTCATTTGGCAGCAGTTTGGGGCGGCCATTGACATGCTGGGCAATGCCATAGCCGCTTGCCCCGACGACCTTTGGCAAGCGCAGTTGTACGATGAACCCGCCATAGAACCTGCGTTTACGGCATTTTGGTATGTGGCTTACCACACCCTCTTTTGGCTCGACTTTTACCTTTCCGACGCCATTGAGACCTTTGCTCCACCCGCCCCCTTTACGCTCAGCGAGTTTGAGGCGGGGCTGCTGCCGGAACGGGTGTATACAAAGGCCGAATTGCAGAGCTACCTGGCTTATGGTCGCCAAAAGTGCCAGGAAACGATTGCCAACCTGACGGATGCGTTGGGGCACCAACGGTGCCGCACAGATTGGCCGGAGATGTGTGTGGCGGAGCTTTGGCTGTACAATATGCGACACGTGCAGGAACATGGAGGTCAGTTGAGCTTGTTTTTGGGGCAGCAGGCGGAGAAAACGGCCGTTTGGGTGCCAAAGGTAAAAGCCAGGGGTAATTAAGATAGATGAGGGTGAGAACCGGACGGCCGCCCGCGCCTTATAGGCATTGAACTGCTATGCCGCTGCCTCCCAGGACGGCAGGTCGGTTGGAAAGGGAGAAGAATGAATCAATCAAAAATCTTTGCAAGCATTATTATAGTGGGGCTGATAGCGTTGGCGGGCGTCTGGTTTTGGCAACAAGATGCCGCACCAACGGAAGCAGTGGATGAAAGTGCCATCCATTCGCCTTATGTGGGGCAAGAATCGAGAGGGATTAAAGCATTGTCGCAGGACGATATACAGGGGTTGCTGGCTGGAGCTGGCACACCTTTTGGCGGCATGGCAAAGTCGGCCGAACTCAATGGCTATCCCGGCCCGCGTCACGTGTTGGATGCCGTGGAGGCGGGTGAATTTGAGCTGACAACTGACCAGCGGGAGCAGGTAGAAACGCTTTATGGCGAAATGCGCTCGGAAGCGATTGCCCTGGGTACGCAAATCATTGATGTGGAGAAGGCACTGGATGATGCTTTCCAGAATGGAACGATTACCGAAGCCTTGTTAGAGGAAAAGATTATAGAAAGTACCGATTTGTATGCTCAGTTGCGGATACTCCACTTAAAATACCATTTGTACATGGTGGATGTGCTTACGCCGCAGCAGGTGGCGCAATATAATGAGCTAAGAGGCTATTCATCGGGCGATCCTTGCCAAAATGTCCCAGAAGGGCATGACCCGGAAATGTGGCGACTACATAATAATTGCGAGTAGCCGTTTTGCCGTGTTTGGGTGCAGTGCTGTTATCGCCGGACGCTGCTGTGGTGATGTTGGCTAAACGGCCGTTTACACCGTGCGGGTAGCCTCATCCTCTGGTTGAAAAATATCCTCAATTAGCAGTTGAAAAACAGATGCTATTTTAAACGCTAAAGGCAGGCTGGGGTCATACTTGCCGTTTTCAATCGCGTTGACCGTTTGCCGCGAAACGCCCAATTCATCCGCCAACCGCTCCTGCGACCAGTGGCGTTCGGCTCGCAAAACGCGCAGCCTGTTTTTCATTAAGCCCTCCAGTTGCCCCAAAGTTTCCCAACGATAAGAAGAATTGCCATGATGGCCGCAAGGAGCATGGGGTTAGGCACCGGCACACCAACCTCGCTCAGCAGCCCCAGGCTGACCAGCAAAATCAGGGTGACGCCAAAACTAAACGCCGCCGCCTCAAGCAGAATGCGGCGTTCCAATTCATCCAATTTGGCGACGGCACGCACCATGCCAAAGCCCAAAAACAAGCCGGGAACCACTGGCAGCAGGGCAACGGCGTAGCGCAGCACGGGCGTTGGCATCACCGGTGCCTGCGAGGTCGCAAAAATTAATAACCCGATGTACAAAATAAGCGGTATGAGCAGCGGACGGGTTAGTTTTGCCCGCTGTTTTATTCTTTTACTATCAATCATCGTTGTCTCCTAATGCGGATAAACCGAAGTGGCTGGTGGTTATTGGCGGGTGGCTGGTGCAACCCCTCTTTGCTTACCAGCCACTAGCAACCAGCCACCACGATAACCAAATATCCTGTTCTTCGCGCAAGAATTTCACTGACTATTGTTGCGGGAACAAGATTACTTCCATATTTTATTGTAAAGGTTGCTTTTCTTAATGTCAAGTACGCTTTACAATTTTGTTTGAATTGGTATGAACATGAAACCCAAATGCGTTGTGGTTACAGGGCGACCTGGTTCGGGAAAAACAACATTGGCAAAAAGGCTCGGCCGGCGGCTATGGATGCCGGTCGTTTCACGCGATGAAATCAAAGAGGGTTATGTCAATACCTTTGGCGTAAAACACGACCAGCTTCCACCAGATACCAACGGCGTTGTTTCCAACCTTTTCTTTGAAATCGTGCAGCATTATCTGGCAAGCAAGGTTTCCATCGTCATAGAGGCTGCCTTTCAGCACCCGGTTTGGGCGGCAAGGCTGCCGCCAATTGCTGAAAATAGCGCGGTCTTTATGATTGTTTGCTCGGTAGAGGGTGGAATAGCCGCCCAACGCCACCTCCAGCGGGGACTGGATGATTCCCGGCGGGAGTTTTATCATGGTGACAGGCGCGTAGCGAGTTATCGTGAAACGGGCGTGATGGCCGCCCCCGGCGATTACATGGCACCGGCATTGGCTTTGCCAACCCTTCACGTTGCCACCAAAGGGGATTACATGCCTGCGTTGGAGGAGATTGTGGCGCAAATTCAACACGGATGAAGCGGGGCAATCTTTGATTTTTACGCACTGCATTATCCCTGGACAGGCCAGAACTAAAAAAGTTACACAGAGTTTCACGGAGTAAAGAAGAGAGTTTCACAGAGAAAGCGAGAAAATCCGCCTTGTTTCTTCTCTGTGCTTCTCTGTGTTTTCTCCGTGAAACCCTGTGATACTTCCTGTTTTTTGTGCCAGAATTGCATTTTGCCGAATGCTGTCGAGTGGATTATCATAGACACGAACGAAAAACTGATGAAAAGATGACGTTTGGTTCCTCATAGGGGTCAAGCGGTCTGAGCAAAGCCTGATTTATGCAAATCAGGCTTTTTTTGTCTTAGGAGATAGTGTGTCATGAACAGTCAGTATTACATTGATTTGGCAAACAAATACAGTGCCCACAATTACCACCCGCTTGATGTTGTCATTGAACGGGGTAAGGGCGTGTGGGTTTATGATGTAGAGGGTAAGAAGTACCTTGATTGTTTGGCGGCGTATTCGGCGGTGAACCAGGGGCATGGACATCCGGCAATCATGGCGGCGGCGATTGCCCAAATGGAGCGAATTCCGCTAACTTCGCGGGCGTTTCGCAATGACCAGATGGGGCCGTTTTTGCAGGAGCTGTGTGAGTTGACGGGGTATGAGATGGCTTTGCCGATGAATACGGGGGCGGAGGCGGTGGAAACGGCCGTTAAAGCTGCCCGCAAATGGGGATATAAAGTCAAAAAAGTTGCCCATGACCAGGCCGAAATCATCGTCTGTGACGGCAACTTCCACGGCCGCACCACCACCATCGTCGGCTTTTCCAGCGAGGAGCAATACCGCGAAGATTTTGGCCCCTTCACCCCCGGCTTTGTTTCCGTGCCTTATGGCGATCCCGCTGCGCTGGAAGCCGCCATTACGCCCAACACCGTCGCCTTCCTGTTTGAACCCATCCAGGGCGAGGGCGGCGTGGTGCTGCCGCCCGATGGCTTCTTGCAGGCTGCCCGCGCCATTTGCCAGCACCACAACGTCCTTTTTGTCGCCGACGAAATCCAGACGGGGCTGGGGCGCACCGGCAAGCTCTTTGCCTGTGACCATGAAGGGGTGCGTCCCGACATGGTGATCATTGGCAAGGCACTGGGTGGTGGCTTCTACCCCGTTTCAGCCGTGCTTTCAGACAAACCGGTGCTGGGATTGTTTCGCCCCGGCGACCACGGCAGCACCTTTGGTGGCAATCCGCTGGGGGCGGCGGTGGCGCGGGCGGCGTTGAAGGTGTTGGTAGATGAAAATTTAATCGGCCGTTCGGCCGAGCTTGGGGCGTATTTCAAGGGGCGGCTGGAGCGTATGGAAAGCCCCCACATTAAGGAGGTTCGTGGGCGCGGGCTGTTTATTGGCGTGGAGCTTCACCTACCCGCCCGCCGCTTCTGTGAAGCTCTGCGAGACCAGGGAATGCTATGCAAGGAAACGCATGAAAAAGTGATTCGCTTTGCCCCGCCGCTGGTGATTACAAAAGAAGAAATTGACTGGGCACTGAACCAGATTGAACCAGTGCTGATGGCAGCATAATAAAACCAAAAAGTTCAACTTCTCCGAAGAAGTTGAACTTTTTCCCATTGTCCTAATGGCGGCGTAAAGCATTAAGAGGAGCGGTGAGAAGTTCAACTTCGCGGAAGAAGTTGAACTTCTGAATCACTGTCGTTTTACCGCCGCCGGCCGCCTGTTAGCAGAAAGACATAGTAGAGAAGCTGCCCAATGGCCGTCACGGCCGCCGCCACATAGGTCAGTGCCGCCGCATCCAGCACCTTGTTCACGCCATTGATCTCGTCACCAATCAAGATACCATTGCTCACCAAAAGCTGCTTGGCGCGTTTGGTCGCGTCAAACTCCACCGGCAGCGTGACAAGTGTAAAGACAACGGCCCCGGCAAACAAAACCACCCCGGCCCAGGCCAGCGTGGTGAAGTTAAGCAGCAGGCCGCCCATAAAAAGCCAGGGAGCCAACGTGCTGCCAAACTGGGCTGCCGGGACGATGGCACTTCGCAGTTGTAGCGGGAAGTAGCTGGCCTTGTCTTGCAGGGCGTGGCCCATTTCGTGCGCGGCTACACCGGCGGCGGCAATGCTGGGCGTGTCATAAACAGCCGGACTCAGCCGCAGCACTTTGCCACGTGGGTCGTAATGATCGCTGAGAAAACCATCCACGCGCTCAATTTCCACATGGTACAGCCCTTGCGCGTCCAGCAGGGCGCGGGCGACCTGCGCCCCGGTGACGTTCCGCATGGTTCGTACCTGCGCATATTTGTTAAAAGCGGATTTGACCCGTGATTGCGCCCATAGACCGAGCAGCAACCCCGGCAAAGCAAAAACGAGATAAAGGGGGTTAAAAAACATCGGTTAGCGTCCTCTTTGCGAGATGGGTACTGGTGCGGTTAACGGCCGTTTCTTCTTATCCTCCGCCTGCAACAGCAAACGATACAAGCCATACGCCCCAGCCAGAAATGTCGGTAAAGTTAAAAACCAGTAAGTTAAAGTCATCATTTTTTCCTGTGATTGTTTAGATTTTGACATAAGTACTACCTCTTCGTCAATATGTCAGATGACCATTCCAACACATATCTTACGAAAAACGGCCGTAGATAAAAACCAGATTAGGGCGTGATCATTTTTGCCTTTGGCGTTTTTGAGATTAAGAGATTGGCGGTCATCAGTCTTCAATCTCTCAGTCTCTCAGTCTCCCAATCTCTCCTCTCCCCATCTCTGGATGACCAAACTGCTTTTTTAGTACCCTGTATGAGAATCTCTTAACAAAGAAAATAGCACAATTTGATCAACGATCCAGACTAGTTTAAACTTTTCTTATCCTGTGACCCTTGCGCAACAGCCAGGCGGCACAGCACCCCGAAACGCACTTTAAGGAGACTGTTCATGGGCGAAAAAAACATTCACAAGGCGACAACTGGCGCAGCAGCGGCAGCAGACGGTGGGCAGCCACAGAAAAAAATTGACCCCGCACAGGCGGCACGGCGGCGACGAAACGACATTGTTGCCCGGCGCAACCAACCGCTGCGGCGGGTTGGCCGTTTTATCCGCCGCTTTTGGTTCATTATGCTCATCGTGGTGCTGTGGCTCTACGCCCGCTCCAGCCCTTTCGCCTTCAACGCCGTCCTCAGTCTCCTGCAAATCATCCTCCAGCTTGCCTTCGCCATCGTCTTTATGATCGTCCAGTTTGGGGCGCTTTTCTGGTTCATGTCCCAAACCAAGGTTGAGATGATTCGCCCCGGCGACCCCAAAGCCGTGACCTTCCGTGATTACAAAGGACAGGAGCGACTGGTGGAAATGGTCAAGCAGTGGCTGGCCTTACTTTATGACCGCACCGAATTCCAGCAGATGGGGGGCAAATTTATCAACGGGTTGCTGCTTTATGGCCCTCCCGGCACGGGCAAGACGCTGCTGGCAAAATGTATGGCCGGTGAGGCCGGGGTGGCCTTTATTTCGGTTGAAGGCTCCGGTTTTCGCGGCATGTTTTGGGGCATGGACGTACTGCGAATGATTTCGTTTATCCGCAAGGCGCGTAATTTGGCGCGGGAATACGGGGCGTGCATCGCCTTTATTGACGAAATTGATGCCGTTGGCACGTCGCGTGGCAGCGTCATGGGCGACCGGCCGGTTGGCATGGGGATGGGTGGCATGATGGGCGGCGGCACCGGGGCGTTGACGCGGCTGCTCTATGAAATGGACGGGGTGGAGGAAAAGACGCGCTGGGAGCGGCTGATGGAAAAGATTAGCCAGTTGAGTGGTCGCAAACCGCCGCCGCGTGATTGGCACGTACTGTTTATGGGTTCCACAAACCGCCCCGATGTGCTTGACCCGGCACTAACCCGCCCCGGCCGCTTTGACCGCACCATTGAGGTGGCTCCTCCGGACAAAACGGGGCGGCGGGCAATTGTGGAATATTACCTGAGCCAAATTAAGCACGATGATACGATTGACGTGGAAGCGATTGTAGAAGATACGGTTTCGGCCACGCCGGCCAAAATTATGGCGGCGATTACCAAGGATGCTGTGCGGCTGGCGCTGTTCGACGGCCGTTTTTTGGTCAACCAGCGCGATATTGATTTGGCCTTTCAGGAGCAGTCGTTCGGGCTGGAGCGACCCATTGAAGAGATGCCTGACGACCAACGGCGACAAATTGCCTACCACGAAGCGGGTCATGCCGTAGCCGCCTACTATTACCGCCCAGAACACCGCATTGTGCGTACCACCATCATCGGGCGGGGTGGGGCGTTGGGGTATGTGCAACACGTGCCTCGTTTCGAGGAGTATGCACGCCCCACCAAAACAATTATTTCCGATATTATGGTTAATCTGGCCGGACACGTTGCTACCAACGTTTTTCTCGGCGAATATTGGACAGGGGCATACTCTGACTTTGAAAATGTACGCCGCAACATTCGCCATCTAGCGCAGCTTGGTCACTTTGGCCCACCTGTCACCGATCCGTTTGAGATGAAGCTGGATCATGGCGAGGATAATACCTACATGCGGTTTTGGGGGCAGTGTGAGCGGGCAATGGATGAATTTGTGCGGCTGCACGGTGATGAGGTGCGAGCGGTGGCAGAGACATTGCTGGAGCGCGATTCGCTAACGGGCCGCGAGGTGGAGCAGGTGATTTTGGCAGCAAGGGGTGAGTTGGTGGCGATTGGGCATCATGCCAATGGGCAGGTAATTGAATCGGCTTCTACCCCCCACCTTTCTGATGCTGATGAAGCGAATGATGAAGAAGTGGACGCAGAATCAGGTGCCTGACGCGACTATTCAGGTCTGCTGTTAATGAACTGGTTTCCGACTAAAATATGTCATTCGGACGAGTCTTCGAGAAGAATTCCCATTCCTTTTGCCGATAAGAATGGGGTTTCTCAGAGGGTCTTGAAATGACACCTGTGTAGGTATTTTTGGGGAATGGAAACGGCCGTTTCCATTCCTTCCAACCGACCCAACCACCCTAACGACGGGAAAACGGCCGTTAACCCGCTCCCACATACGCCACAACCTCATCCAATACGCGGCTAAACCGATAGGACACATCATAATACGGGAAACGATACGTCATACATTCAGCCTGCAAATAGTGACTAAACGCAATTTCGCGGTGAATAATGGTCAGCAGATCAGCGTCCGAAACCTCCTGAGGCCAATCGTTTGGATACCCACCATGCGTCCGAATTTGATGGAGTTTGTCACTTGGGGCAATGGCGCAGTAGCCCAAAAAACAAACTCTGACTTGAGTGGGATACATCTGTCGGAGTTCGGCGATGTCCTGCGGCAATAGTTCACCTTCAAAAACATAATCCACCCGGTCGTAAAGCAGGCTGATGCTCATTTCTCGCACCAGCGGCCACAACCAGGCCGCGACTTGCATGGTACCAGTATTGGGATCAAGGCCATACTCTGGCTTGCCGCGCACCAGACCCATTTTGAGAACATCCAGACTTAAATAAGGCAGTTGTCTCTCCGCCAAGAGGCGGCGCACCAAAATCCCTTTGCCCGTCCGTGCAGCACCCCCAATGAAGATAAGCATAACATTATTTTCCCAGTCTATATCCTGAACAAGCCAGAACAAAAGAAGTTTTTGACGGGATTCTTAAGCCTAATCCTGTCAATCTTGTTAATCCTGTCCAAAACTCTGGCTCTGAATTTCCGCAACAAGCATGTCAGTTGTTACCTGGCGACAGTAGCCAGAAATGGCACTCAGCGAATTTTGGTGTCGCACCTCGCTGTAAGTCAGGCAAGCATCTGTCACCTCTGTCACCAGATAGCCTAGATCACAAGCATCCCGAATGGCACTCTCAACACATTGATCCGTCACCAAACCGCTAATGATCAACTGTTTTACGCCCAGATTCCGCAAAATGTAGTCAATATGGGTGGAGATAAAGACAGATGAGGAGGTTTTGGGCAAGACAATCTCGTCGCCAATGGGAGCCAGGGTGTCAATGACTTTGCCGTCCCATGACCCTTTGGGGACATGAAAACCGGTAATTTTGTAATCGAGGCTGCGATCACGGCCATCGAGCGTCAGGCTTTCAATGGTCGTATACATCACCTCAATCCCCGCCTGACGACAGCACGCCTGCAGCCGTTGCATATTGGGCAAGACGCGCTGTTCAAATTGGTCAAAAAACCAGCCAAACTTTTGCTCAAATTCGGCCTCGGTCAACTCTTGGAATTCGCCGCCCTGCCTGTGGGCGGAAAAATTTTGCACGTCAATAAACAGCAAGGCTGATTGGGTGATGTCTAAAGGGAGTTCGCGGGTTAGATTCATGAGATGTCCTTTTTACAGGATTATATCATGTGCAACTTCGGAGATGGTGGGGGAAACAAAAACGGCCGTTTTCCCTCACTCACCGTTTTGATTGGCGTGGAGATGGGGAAACGGCCGTTAAACAGCAGCATGAGCCATTCAGCCCACACCGTCAGGCAATGCCGTCATAGGCTACGACATGGCATTAGCCGAACGCCACCAGCGGTAATATTTACTGCGCAGCTCTTCACGCGAGGGCAGCGGAAAGAAAAGCAACTTTTCACTGTTGCCAATATACAAACCACCCTTAATCGTCCGATAGAAAAACTCAGGCGATTGCGTGCGATTCACCATTTTAGTCTGAACCGTTTTTTCCTCCAGCCCCACAAGACATTCGCGCAAATGGTTAACATATTGATAAGGCAAATCTTGCAGATTGCCATATTCAGGATTAGTAGCCAATTCACCTAATTCCAGTTCGACAAAGGACACAGCGGGGAGATGAATAAAATTATTAGGGTCTTGAATAACAAATTCATAAAAATCAATAGCACCAAGCGTACTAACAATAAGCGGGCTAACCGGTGCCAGTTCTTGATACATATGCAGCCCACCCCCGTTATCCAGGTAGTCGGTGCCAGGATCCAGCCCCAACACTTCGCCATAAGCTGTCACCAAATACAACTTTTGAATTGCGTCCATCGGGATATGTTCCAGCACGCGGTAGGTGGAGATATAAACGCTGCGCTTGGGGCTGCCGTCCTCATGCGGGACGCACCGCTTAAGGCCACCTTCCAGATTGAAGTAGTCGCTGGTGAAATCGGGAGCAACCTCGGCAAAGACAGCCTGCCCGTGCAGTTTTTTGTGGCGGCCAACGGCGTAGTAAGAGCCAAATTCTTCGGGGGAAAGCATAGAAGCAATAAGGGCTTCAGGAATCAGCGAAAGGTAAAGATGTGGTGTCATTTTAATCCTGCCTCTTAAATGTGTTGTTGCAAGATAGGAATGGAAATTAAATAACTTGCCCATTTAGAAGGTCAACGTCTCAGAAGAAGTTGAACGTCTGGCATAGCTCTTCTGGCATAGCTTATTCAATCCGCGTTCCTTAGAGTCCGTTCGTTAATAACCTGGGCTTTAGACGTTCAACTCCTGAGAGAAGTTGAACGTCTGGAACTGCAAAGTTATTTTTGCTTGAACCCTTAGCTTGCTTGCAAACGGTTTGTTATGGCTATTATGGGGCGAGCAAAGCCGCAGAACCAGTTACAATAAGCAGTTAGTGTGGTGATAATCGTCATCTTTTAGAGCAATGTTGGGTATAATTGGCGCAAACAAACCCTTTAACTGGTGAAACATGAGTGACGATAAAAAAGTAATTTATTCCATGATGGGCGTGGGCAAAATTTACCCGCCCAACAAACAGGTACTGCGCGATATTTCGCTTTCCTATTTTTACGGTGCCAAAATTGGGGTGCTGGGGCTGAACGGGTCGGGTAAGAGTAGTTTGCTGCGGATTATGGCGGGGGTGGATCAGGATTTTGTGGGAGAAACGGCCGTTTCCCCCGGCTACACCATCGGCTATCTCGAACAAGAACCCCAGCTCGACAACAGCAAAACCGTGCGCGACATCGTTGAAGAAGGGGCGCAGGAAATCGTAGACGCGCTGCGCGAATTCGACGAAATCAATGCCAAATTTGCCGAGCCAATGAGCGACGACGAAATGGATGCCCTGCTCGACAGACAGGGCGCCCTACAAGACAAACTCGACCACATGCAGGCGTGGGATCTCGACAGTCGCCTCGAACTGGCAATGGATGCGCTTCGCACCCCGCCTGGCGACACCCCCATCTCCGTCCTCTCCGGCGGCGAGCGGCGGCGCGTTGCCCTGGTGCGGCTGCTGCTCAAGGAACCCGACATCCTGCTGCTGGACGAACCCACCAACCACCTTGACGCTGAATCGGTAGCCTGGCTGGAAAAACATTTACAGCAATACAAAGGCACCGTTATCGCCGTCACCCACGACCGCTACTTCCTCGACAACGTGGCGGGGTGGATTCTGGAGCTGGATCGCGGCCACGGTATCCCCTGGAAAGGCAACTACTCCTCCTGGCTGGCACAAAAAGAAGCGCGGCTGGCAAAGGAAGAAAAAAGCGAATCGGCACGGCAGCGCACCCTCCAGCGCGAATTGGAATGGATCAACATGTCGTCCAAAGGCCAACGCGCCAAATCCAAAGCCCGTATTGCTTCCTACAACAAATTGCTGGCGGAGCAAAATGAAAAAGCGGCCAGCGATATGGAAATTTTTATCCCTGCTGGCCTCCGCCTCGGCAACATTGTGGTGCAGGCCAACGGGGTGAGCAAGGGGTATGGCGACAATTTGCTCTATGACAACCTGAGCTTTGACCTGCCTCCGGGGGGCATCGTCGGCATCATCGGCCCCAACGGGGCGGGCAAGACGACGCTGTTCCGCATGATTACGGGGCAGGAAACGCCCGATGGCGGCTCGCTGACCGTGGGCGAAACGGTGCAAATGGCCTACGTAGACCAAAGCCGCGACACGCTCGACCCCAATAAAACGGTTTGGCAGGAAATTTCCGACGGGCAGGAAACGCTGGACATGGGCGGCCGACGGGTCAACTCCCGCGCCTATGTGGGGCGATTTAACTTTGGCGGCGGCGACCAGCAAAAAAAGGTGGGCGACCTCTCTGGTGGGGAGCGCAACCGGGTGCATCTGGCAAAAATTTTGAAGTCGGGCGGCAATTTGCTGCTGCTCGATGAGCCAACCAACGACCTGGACGTGAATACGCTGCGGGCGTTGGAGGAGGCACTGGACAGTTTTGCCGGGTCGGCGGTCATTATTTCCCATGATCGCTGGTTCCTCAACCGCGTCGCCACCCACATCCTCGCCTTTGAAGGGGAAAGCCAGGCGGTGTGGCACATTGGCAACTACGACGATTACGAAGAAGACCGCCGCCGTCGCCTGGGCGCGGTGGCTGACCGACCGCATCGGATTACGTACCGTAAGCTGCGGCGGAATTAGGAGTAATCGGTAATCAGTTAGTAGCCGCACTTTCCTGGAAGTTAACAATATCAACGAGTAATCATGTCATTTCGAGATCCTCCGAGAAATCCCGTTAGCAACAGCCAAGTGAACGGGATTTCTCCTCGAAGACTCGTCGAAATGACATAGTTCTTACCCAAATAATTTGTGAATCCGCTACAAATCTCGTTTTTGCACAGGCTACAATCGTTCTTTTGGCAAGAGTATTATGGAATATACAAGGTTTGAACAAATTTCACTGAAAAATCATTCTCAGTTCAATGAAGCATGGGTGCAAGACCGAATTGCCGAAGACCCAACGATTTTGGGGTTGGGAGATGTCATCCTGCGAGACAGAGAACGAAAGCAACCACGTGCTGGGCGACTTGATTTGCTGCTGCAAGACGCGGAACTAAATCGGCGCTATGAGGTTGAAATTCAGTTAGGCAGCGTGGATGAAAGCCATATTATCCGCACAATTGAATATTGGGATATTGAACGGAAACGATACCCGCAATATGAACATACGGCCGTTATTATTGCCGAAGATATAACAAGCCGATTTCTTAACGTTATTAGCCTTTTTAATGGAGCCATTCCGCTTATCGCTATCCAAATGAAGGCACTCAAGCTAGACAATCATATTGGGCTAGATTTTACAAAAGTGCTTGATCAAGTCTCGTTGGGATTAGTAGATGAGGATGAAGAGGCTTTTGAAGTAACCGACAGAGCATATTGGGAAAGCCGCGCTACTAACAAAACGGTAAAAATGGCGGATCAAGTATTGGAGTTTGCTCACCAGTTTGATCCATCATTGGAGCTAAAATACAACAAATTTTATATTGGTATCGTGCAAAATGGTCGCGCCTTTAACTTTGTTACTATTCGACCAAAGAAACAATTTGCACGCTTGGAGATTAAAGTGCCTCATTCAGTTGAAACCAGCGAAAAACTTGAAAACGCTGGGCTTGAAGTTATGGATTATGATACTCGTCACAGTAATTTCCGGCTGCGGCTTAAGCCAGGCGACCTAGCTAAACATAAGGATATTTTACGTGAGATGATGGCCGACGCTTTTAATCGGATGAACCGTGAGTAAGCAAAAGATGAGTAGCTATTACAACCAAATTACTGATTACCAATTACCAAACCCCATGAACCCATTTCCCAAAGTCACCGTCGCCGTTGTGCAGGCGGCACCTGTTTTGTTTGATCGTGAGGCGACTGTTGCCAAGGCGTGCCAGCTTACCCGCGAGGCGGCGGGGTTGGGGGCGCAGTTGGTGCTGTTCCCGGAGGCGTTTATTCCGTGCTACCCGCGTGGGCTGAGTTTTGGCATGGTGGTGGGGTCGCGCACGCCCGCCGGCCGCCAAACGTGGCAGCGGTATTGGGAGGGGGCGATGGATGTGCCGGGGAAGGAAACGGCCGTTCTTGCCGCCGTCGCCCGCGAAACCAACACCTACCTTGCCATTGGGGTCATCGAGCGGGACAGCACCTATAGCCGTGGCACGCTGTATTGCACGCTGCTCTACTTTGGGCCAGACGGCACGCTGCTGGGCAAACACCGCAAGCTCAAACCCACCGCCGCCGAACGGCTTATTTGGGGCGAGGGGGATGGGAGTACCTTAACGGCCGTTTCCACCCCCTTTGGCACCGTCGGCGGCCTCATCTGCTGGGAAAACTATATGCCGCTGGCGCGGATGGCGATGTATGGCAAGGGGGTGGAGCTGTATCTGGCCCCCACCGCCGACTCCCGCGACACGTGGCAGGCGACGATGATCCACATTGCCACGGAGGGACGCTGTTTTGTGCTGGGGTGCAACCAGTTTGTCACCAAGTCAATGTACCCGGCCGACCTGGTGGGGATTGAGGAGCTGGCCGACCAGCCAGAGATTATGTGTCGCGGCGGCAGCGTGATTGTGTCGCCGCTGGGGCAGGTGCTGGCGGGGCCGCTTTATAACCAGGAGGGCATCCTGACGGCGACGCTTGACCTGGCGGAGGTGGTGCAGGGGAAGCTGGATTTTGATGTGGTGGGGCATTATGCGCGGCCGGATGTGTTTCGGTTGGTGGTGGAGGAACGGCCGTTGCCGCCCGTTATCTCGCCTTCCGGGTCGTTTTGACGACGGACGACGGATGACGGACGACGGGAGGAATGGTGGGGAAAAACGGCCGTTTTTCCCAACACCTCATGAAAAACACCCCGCTTACAACTTTCACGGCAACCAAAAAACAACCCATGGATCGGCTGATGTAGCTGTGCCCTGTACCTGCTGCAAGCCCCCCCCGCTTTTATGAATGACATAAAGACCCGCTTCCTCCTCTTCATAATGGTAAAATGCCGCTTGCCCCGCAATAAAAGCAAGCCACTGGCTGTCAGGCGACCAAGTAAACTTATGCAACCTTTTGTGATCACCAGATTGCCAGATTGGATGGGAAGCCTTTGTCTGCTGATCAATTAAGGTTAGGCTAATCACCCCTTCTTGCTGAACAGCGAGGGCAAGCTGAGAACTGTCGGGGGCCCAGCTAAACCCAAACTGAGGATCAATTGACCGATTCAGCCGATTCATTTTCCCCTGCACAGTTAAGATTTCTTGGAAGGCAAAATCTGCAACCGTTAGAAATTGGAGTGTTGCCTGCACATCATTACTCTGAATCACCGCCAGCGTTTGGCTATCAGGAGACCAAGCCAGCCACTCAACTGAATTGAGCGTTTGTAGTGGCAAAGTTTCAAATGTTTGGGCATTGAGCAACATGACCTCCTTTGTTTCTGATTTTACGGTAGCTAACCACTGATTATTGGGTGACCAGGCAACTTGTTCAAGCCCTTCGGTCGTGAAGATAATTTCACCTGTGCTTGTATCAATGAAGAGGTTTTGGCCTGAAGTGAGGCGAAGCATGGCTACTTGTTTGTTAGCAGAGACAGACAAAAATTGCGTTCGGTCTGAAGGGGATGGAATAAGTTTCTGCGAAGGCTGGTTGCTTATATGATGGGTGAGGATATCTTGGGAAACGCGAAAAATAATAGTTTCGTTATCAGCAAGCCAGTCAAGATTGTAAGGATTTGCCTGGCTAGGGTTAAGAGGTGTGAAATGCTGCGAAACTAAATCATAAACACCAAGTAGATAACCATCAAACCCCCTATTAACGCTCTCTTGGCTCGCATGACCATCTCCATTAAAATCTATGATGTAGGTGAGAGCTAATTTGGTTTGATCAGGCGAAAGCGCGGTGTCAGGAAAGCCGATTAAATCATTTAGCATAGGCTCAATATACCATTCGCCGCTATTTTCTAGCGATCTTGCCAAAAATAGTTGGTAGCTTGCATCTCTGACATTATCCTGATTTAACGGTTGTGAGTCCCAAAGAAAATAGAGGCGACCTACTGGCGGCTTCAGTATTGGAGTTGCAGTTGGAGTGGGTTGCGGCACCAATGTTGCCGTGGGTATCGGGGTGTTAGTAGCTGAAACAGGGGTAGCCGTAGGCGACGGTTCCGGGGTGGAGGTCAGCGTGGGGGGCGAAGTGGGCGGGATGGGCGTGTGGGTGGGCAAGGGGGTTGTTGCTCGTGGGGTGACGTTAACGGCCGTTTCCACCCCCACCACCACATCCGCCTCCCCGGTGACACAAGCCGCCACCAGCGACAACCAAATGACACAAAACAGTAAACGCAACGACTTCATAAGCGACTTCCCTCTACTGGTGCAGGCCTCATGCCCGCCAGAACAAACGGCAGGCATGGGCATATGATGATAGAAGTATAGTGAAAAACGGCCGTTTTCCCACATCCCTCCCAAACCCAGCCCAATTAGCCCTAATTCCGCCAATCAATTAGCCCAATTTAAGCCTGTTCCGCCAATCAATGGTACAATAGGGCAATGATCACACGAGCCATAACCACCATACTCAACGAACGCATTCAAACCGGCAGCAAAATCATCCTGCTCTTTGGCGCAAGGCAAGTGGGAAAAACCACGCTCATCAAACAGCTCTTACCCCACCTCCCCTACCGCAGCCTCTATATCAACGCCGACGAACTGCGCTATGTCAACGTCCTGTCAAGCCGCGACCTGCGCCAACTGCAAGATTTGGTCGGCGGATACGACCTGTTATTTATAGACGAAGCCCAGCGCATTCCAGAAATTGGCCTCAACCTCAAGCTACTGCACGACCACCTGCCCACTTTGCGCCTCGTTGTCACCGGCTCCTCATCGCTCCACTTAGCCAGCCGCACTCAGGAATCCCTGGCCGGCCGCGCTTGGCTTCACACCCTCTACCCGGTTGCCCTTTGCGAGCTGGGGCAACACCACAACCCATTTGAGCTAAAAGCGATGCTCCCGGAGCGCATGGTTTATGGCAGCTACCCAGAGCTGCTCTCCCTGACCGGGCAGCGCAACAAACAGGATTATTTGCGCCAGCTCACCAGCAGCTATTTGTACAAAGACGTGCTGGAAATGAGCCACATCCGCCACTCCCACAAGCTCCACAATTTGCTTCGGCTGTTGGCGTTTCAAATTGGGCAAGAGGTGTCACTCAGCGAACTTGGCACGCAGTTGGAGATGAGCAAAGACACCGTTGCCAGCTACATTGATTTGCTAGAGCAATCTTACGTCATTTTTCGCCTCAAAGGGTTCAGCCGCAACCTGCGAAAAGAGGTGGTGAAGCAAGACAAAATCTTCTTTTGGGATTTGGGGGTGCGGAATATGATTATTGAGAATTTGAACCCCCTAACTGAACGGCCGGATGTGGGGCAGCTTTGGGAAAATTTCATGGTTGCCGAGCGGCGGAAATGGCTGGCCTATCAGGGCGCGTTGGCAAGCGTCTATTTTTGGCGCACCTACAGCGGGGCTGAGGTAGATTTGGTGGAGGAACGCGGGGGGCAACTGACTGCATTTGAATATAAATGGCAGCCTCGGCGCGTTCGCCCGCCTCAAACCTTCCTCGAAACGTATCCAGGTTCTGCTTTTACGGTGGTTACGCCGGAAAATTTTTTGGCGCATGTGGGGTGTGGGTGAAAAACGGCCGTTTTCCCCACGCCCCACACCCTACTCCCCGCACGCTCCCACCCTCCAACTCCCCTACGCCCCTCGCCCAACCCCGGCAAACTTTATACAATTAGCCCATCATGAAACAAACCGATGGCCTTATCCTAAGCTGTATCCTCCTCGTCTACCTCTTTGTCGGCAGCCTGTACGCCGCCTACACCCCCGCCTGGCAAGCCCCCGACGAACCTGCCCACTATAATTACGTGCGCCAACTGGCAGCGGGCAAGCTCCCGGTCATCGAGCCGGGCGACTACGACCAGAAATATATCGAAACCATCGTCGGCTCCCGCTTTGACCCGCAGTACAGCGTCGCGCCGCTGAGTTATGAAGATTGGCAGCCCCCCCTTTACTATCTGCTGCAAACCCCCGTCTACTGGCTCAGCGGCGGCTCACTGCTGGCGCTGCGGCTGTTTTCGCTGCTGCTGGGGGCAGGGGTGGTGGCGATGGGCTATGGCGTGGCACGGCGCGTCTTCCCGGAGCAGCGGTGGGTGGCGGCAACAACGGCCGTTTTTATCGCCTTCCTCCCCCAACACCTCGCCATCCTCGCCTCCGTCAACAACGACAGCCTGGCCGAACTGCTCATTGGGGGGATTTTGTTTGTGCTGTTGGGGTTGTTGGAGATTGGGGATTGGAGATCGGAGATTGGAAGAAAGCAGTTGGTGCTGCTGGGCGTACTGCTGGGGCTGGGGTTTTTGACCAAGGCGATGGTGTATTTGCTGGCTCCGGTGGCGGGGCTGGTGATTTTGTGGCGGTACCGGGAGAATTGGGGTGGGTTGTGGCAAACGGCCGTTCTTGCCTTCGCTCCCGCCCTCATGTTAGGGTTATTCTGGTGGGGGCGCAACGTCATCGTCTATGATGGCCTCGACATTATGGCCTCCGCCGCCCACAGCAGCGTCGTCGTCGGCCAGCCGCGCACCGCCGAATGGGTTGCCAAATATGGGGTAGACGGCACCCTCAGCCGCTTTGCCACCACCACCTTCAACAGTTTCTGGGGACAGTTCGGCTGGATGGCCGTCCCCATGCCTCGCTGGGTCTACATCCCCCTCATCCTCTTCACCCTCCTCGTCCTCATCGGCCTGCTCATCCACTGGCGCACCAAACCCACCCCACACCCCACGCCCCACTCGAAGAGTGACCACTCCCCACTCCCCACTCTCATGCTCTTCCTCACCCTCCTCCTCACCCTCACCCTCTACCTCGGCTACAACCTCGTCTTTGTCCAGCACCAGGGGCGCTACCTCTTCCCCGCCCTCATCCCCATCGGCCTCGGCGTGGCACTGGGGCTGGGCAGTTGGCTGCAACCGTTTGCCCGCCGCTGGCCCATCCTGCCCAATCTGCTGCCGCTGGGGCTGGCTGTGGCTCTCGTCGGTCTCGATCTTTTGGCTCTCTTTCGCTTTATCATCCCCAATTTGACATAAAAAGGGTTGTCTATGTCATTTGATGGAGAAACGGCCGTTTATTTCCACCAAATAGCGTAAACCATCTCCAACATCTATCCGATTTTTCCCTCCTTTTCTCGCCTACACCACGAAGTATCATATACTCTATGGCATGTCATTTTAACCAAGGAGATAACAATGCAAATACAAAAACTTTTGAAATGGGTCATTATCATCGCGGTTGGCGGCTTTATACTTATTCAGCTCGTACCATATGGTCGCAGTCACGACAACCCACCCGTGCAAAGTGAACCGAACTGGGACAGCCCCGAAACCCGGGCGCTGGCCGTTCGCGCCTGTTTTGATTGCCACAGCAACGAAACAAACTGGACACCCTGGTATACAAGCGTAGCACCGGCTTCCTGGCTGGTGCAACACGATGTGGAAGATGGGCGGCGGAAGCTAAACTTTTCGGAATGGAATGAGGGAGGCAAGCCGCGAGAAATTGGAGAAATGTGGGAAGTGCTGGAAAAGGGGCAAATGCCGCTAAAGAAATATTTGCCGCTGCACCCGGAAGCCAAGCTCACGCAGTCAGAAATTGATCAGTTAATCACGGGGCTGCAAGCGACAAGTCGCAATTAAGGAATGGAAATTAAATAATTTGTATCTGTTCAGGTGTCATTTCGAGGTCCTCCGAGAAATCCCATTCTTTATTGGCAAAGGGAGCGGGATTTCTCCTCGAAGACTCGTCGAAATGACATATTTTGACCTAAAACTTGTTCGCTGGTGAGAGACCTAAACCTGATTGACTGACAAATTTTATTTAACGAACCTTGACAAAATCATACCCATTCGATGCAAGAAAAAGAAAGCTGAGGTTTGAAGTAAGAAGAACGAGAAGCCATAGCTGGTTCAGGGTCAGGTTCTGGGTTAAGCCAGAGGAAAGATAAGAGCTTCTTATCGTAACTCAATTTTGGGAAACTCCACCTATTTCTTTTCTAATATCTATCAGTCAATCAGGTACGCTTGTTTATTTAACGGCCGTTTTCGTTTTAACACCATTGTCACTTTTGACAAGCGAGATTCCCAACGCCCACCCCCGCATCGCCTTTCTCCTACGCACGTGGGCCATGTCAACCCTATTTGATGTCATAATCATGGCGGGTTTAGGCTTGCTGTGGGCAAGCGGCATATCTTTCATACTCTGCACTTACAGCGTGGCGGAGGTTTCGGCATCTGCCCCGTTTAAATACGTGGGACTGCTTTTTAGTATATTTTGAGGGGAGCCATTTGGGGCAAAATCCCTTCGTGGACAACCTGGGTTGGGATCTTGCCGACGGTAGGAAGTGGACTATATATTTTGTATCGAGAGCAAAGCGTACGCGCAAAAAAGGTGACTGTGCCATGAGAATTCTTGTTGCAAAATAAACGAGCAAAAAACATGAGAACAGCAAGCGACAACATCAAAGGCATCGGCTTCATCCTAGTTGCCTTCTTCATTTTCTCCCTGCAAAACATCGCCGTCAAATGGATTGGCGGCGGCTACCCCGTCCTAGAAATCGTCATCTTTCGCAGCTTTGTAGCCCTGCCCTGCACCCTCCTCCTCTTTTACATGGAAGGCGGGCGAGGGCTGCCCAAAACCAGACAACCCAAACTAGAGTATGCGCGGGGCTTCTTCCTCTTTATCTCCTACACCACCTATTTCATGGGGCTGGCCGCGCTGCACCTGGCCGATGTAGCCGCCATTCGCAACTCAGCCCCGCTCTTCATCACCTTCTTGTCGGTCGTGGTATTAGGCGAAAAGGTGGGGCCGCGCCGCTGGTTAGCCTTGCTCGTGGGCTTTATCGGCGTGCTGCTGATTGTGAAACCAGGCGCAACAACCTTCAATTTTGGCTCGATCTTTGTCCTGATCGCCACCCTTTTCTATGCCTTCAATGTCATGACTGTGCGCTATTTGCGAACCACAGACAGCAGTGCCACCATGGCCTATTACAGCACGCTGGTTTATCTGGTGGCAGCATTCGTTTTGGCTCCGCTGGCGGCTTTGGTGGGTGAAATGCCCAATGCACATCCCAGCATTGCTTTTCTGTTTCGCGCCTGGGCCATGCCAACGTTTACCGATTGGTTGATTATGTCGGGACTGGGGCTGGTTTGGGCCAGCGGCATGTTCCTCACGGCACGTGCCTACAGCATGGCGCAGGCCTCGGTGGCCGCGCCCTTTGAATATGTGGCACTGCTCTATAATGTGATGTGGGGCTTTGTGATTTGGGGGGAGGTTCCAACATGGGCGATGTGGGCGGGGGCGCTTTTGACGGTGTTGAGTGGGGTGTATATTTTGTATCGGGAACGTCGGGAGCGGAAACGATTGTGAGTCACCCAGGATAATCAGAGTGTCATGGATGTTGGTCGTTTTGCTCAACATCGCTACTTGCTTCATGCGGGTGTCGCTTTTGGGTCAGGTCACAAAGCCATCATTCTGCTCAGTCAACTGGTCGAATCTTTCAAACGATACTCAAATCAGAATGAAACCTATGGTTTTTTGCCTGACAGGTGCCAAAAAAAACCATGTGTTTCAAATTGCACAGAGTATAGATGAACCAGGTATGGGGCAAGGACTTTTTTTTTGGTTTCTTTTTCTCAACCATACCACAAGCATAGCTGTTTATTTATCTAAATCCAGAGCTTGGCATGTTTGTCAAATCCTTAACTTGTCACCAATACATTTACAGGGTTTTGCAATATTCAACATGGAGAGTCAACCAGCACAATACCTGGTGAGTTTTTGCAAATCTAACCACCTTTTTTACAATTCCCACCATGAAGATAAACAGCCCCACCCGCCACGTTAACCTGGACATCCGCGACCCCGCCTTTTATAACGACCCCTACCCCACCTACCACGAACTGCGGCGGCGTGTACCCATTTTTTACTGGGAAAACCATGATTTATGGACATTTACCCGCCATGAAGACGTGTCCGCCATTTTGCGCGACCGTCGCTTTGGCCGCCAGATTACCCATATCAAAAGCCGGGAGAATCTGGGCTGGCCGGCCGAACCACCCCACCTCAAACCATTCTACGACATTGACCGCCTTTCCATGCTCGATCTGGAGCCACCAGCCCACACGCGGCTGCGTGGGCTGGTACACAAGGCGTTTACGGCCCGCCACATCGAACGGCTGCGCGGGCGCATTGCCGAACTCAGCCACCAGTTCATTGACCAGATGCAGCCCGGCGACGATCTACTGCCTGCCTTTGCCTCCCCCATCCCGGTCATCATCATTGCCGAAATGCTGGGCGTGCCGGCCGACATGAGCCAGCAGCTTCTGGATTGGTCACACGCGATGGTGCGGATGTATGAGCTGGCGCGAACGGCCGAAATGGAAGCAGCCGCTGTGCAGGCGGCGGTAGAATTTGCCACCTATTTGCGCGGCTATGTGGCGCAGAGGCGGCGGCAGCCCAAGGATGATTTGATTACCCACCTGATTGCGGTAGAGGAGGCGGGGGAGAAGCTGACGGAGGATGAGCTGATTTCAACCTGCATTCTGGTGCTGAATGCGGGACATGAGGCGACGGTGAATGTGGTGGGCAACGGGGTGGCGGCGCTGCTGCAAAACCGGGGGGCGTGGGAACAGTGGCAGCAGGATGGGGAGGGGTTGGCAAAAACGGCCGTTGAAGAACTCCTGCGCTACGACACGCCACTGCACCAGTTTAACCGCTGGGTGCTGGAAGATTTGGAATATGGTGGGCAGCAGTTTCAACAAGGCACACAGGTTTCGCTGCTGCTGGGGGCGGCCAACCGTGACCCGGCGCAGTTCGCTAACCCCGACCAGCTTGACCTGACCCGCGAGAAAAACCCGCATCTTTCCTTTGGCGCGGGCATCCATTTTTGCCTCGGCGCACCACTAGCGCGGCTAGAGCTGCAAACGTCGCTACCCATCTTGCTGCAAAGGCTGCCCACGCTGGAATTGATCACCACGCCCCGCTACCGCAACACCTATCATTTTCACGGGCTGGAATCGCTACAGGTGCGTTGGTGAAAAACGGGCGATGGTTCAACCTTGGGCAAGAAGTACGCAAGAAGTTCAACTTCTTCTGAGAAGTTGAACTTCTAAATCGCCAAGGAACGAGGATTAAATCAGCCACGCAAAAAGTTCAACTTCTTCTGAGAAGTTGAACTTCTAAATGGGCATTTAATTTCCATTCCGAAGTTAATAACAAACGCTTACTACAACTGTTGAACAGGCTTCCATCTTGATGATATCTATCACGGTCATAGACCAGCATCACGCTATATCAGTTGATGGCAAGCACAATAGTGGATAAACAGGCTCCGTCTTCCGTCCTCCGTTCAATAATGTGCTATCATTCCCTGAAAACCTGCATCGTTACCCCAAACGATGCTCAATCACACAACAGGGAGATGAGAAAATGACCGCACTAACCGCTATTGAAGGCATTGGCGACGTATACATGGGCAAACTCAAAGAGGCTGGCATTGATTCCACCGAATCACTGCTGGAAAAATGCGCCACTCCGGCCGGCCGTAAAACCCTGGCCGACAGTTCCGGCATCAGTGGCAAACTCATTCTCAAATGGGCAAACCGCGCCGATCTGGCTCGCGTCAAAGGCATTGGCACCCAATATGCCGACCTGCTAGAAGTGGCCGGCGTAGACACCGTACCCGCCCTGGCGCGGCGCGTCCCGGAAAACCTGCTGAAGGCAATGGCAGAAGCCAACGACCAGCGCAAGACTGTCAACCGCCTGCCAACCATCAGCCAGGTAGAAGACTGGGTTAGCCAAGCCAAAGAACTGCCCCGCGTCATGACCTATTAATCATTTAGATGGTCAACTTCTGGCAGAAGTTGACCATCTTCTAGAAAACACATGGAACAAAAAACACTTGGCCGCACCGGCTTGCAAATCAGCCGCCTGGGTGCCGGTCTCTCCGAAATTGGCTATCGGCTGACGCTGACCGAAGAAGAAACGGCCGCTTCTGTCCTCAACCAAGCCCTCGACAGCGGCATCAACTTCCTCGACACCAGCGCCTGCTACAACATTAGCGAGGAGCTTATTGGGCGCACCGTTGCCCACCGCCGCAGTGAATATGTGTTGGCAACCAAGTGCGGCCATGCGGCCGGCGACTGGACTGGCCCCGACTGGACGGCGGCAACCGTCACCCACAGCATTGACCGCAGCCTGCGGCGGCTGCAAACCGATGTCCTCGATTTGGTGCAGCTCCACTCCTGCGGTGTAGACGTGCTGGAACGGGGCGAAGTCATTACAGCGCTACAGCAGGCACGGGACGCTGGCAAAGTGCGCTTTATTGGCTACAGCGGCGACAATGAGGCAGCAATGTGGGCAGTCAACAGCGGGCTGTTTGATACGCTGCAAACGAGCTTTAATCTGGTGGAGCAAAAGGCACGCTATGGGCTACTGGCTGCCGCCAGGGCGCAAAACATGGGTGTGATCATCAAGCGCCCCATAGCCAACGCCGCCTGGGGGGTCAGCAGTAGCCCCAGCGGCTATGCCGATGCCTACTTTAACCGGGCGCAAACGATGTTGACCGATGGGCCACTGCCCGATGCCCCCGATAACCGCATCTGGCTGGCACTGGGGTTTGTGCTGGCGCACCCAGAAGTGGACACGGCCATTTTAGGAACCCACAACCCGCGCCACATGACGGCCAATGTTGCCATGCTCACCAACGAACGGCCGCTTTCCCCCACCACCCTCCACGAACTGTACCGCCGCTTTGACACACACGGCCAAAACTGGCAGCAGCTCACATAAACTATGGGACGCAGATTTACCTGATTTAACTGATTTTGATCTCCTATCAGGCAAATCAGGTACATCTGCGTCCTATTGCTTGATATCAATCCCCAACTTCGCCAGCCGCTGCCCCATTTCCATTCCCAGTGCTTGCAGGCCATTTAACGGCCGTATTAACACCTCAAACCGCACAATCTTCCCCGCCTCATCAAACGTAATCAGGTCAATCCCCTTAATCTCCTTCTCCCCCACGCGGGCGCTAAACTCCAGCGCCCAGTCGTTGCCCATCAGCCATTCACGGTGATAGGTAAAATCCTCAAACACCTCAATGACGGTGCTGAGAATGATAAACGCCGCCATTTTGCCCTGTTTGGGCTTCCAAAAGACGGGGGAATAAAACAAAATATCGTCGGCCAGCAGGTTTCCCAGGCAGCTGGTGTCTTTGTTGGCAACAATGTCGTGCCAAAGGGCCAGGTGGGGTTCATTTACCATGATGCAACCTCAATTCAAAATGTAGGACAAGTTTGCAAACTTGTCCTACATTTTATCACGGCACAACCAGCAGAAGCTGGTTGGCAGCCACATTTTGCTGCTCGGTGATTGTGCCATTGGGCCAGCGGACGCGCAAGAGGGGGATGGTTTCCACGTCGCCCAGGCCAAAATGGGCGCGGGGATCCTCGGCGGAGAGGTAGCTGCTGCCGCCGTAGAGTTCGCGCCGCAGTTCACGGCCGTCGGGAAGAACGGCCGTTATTTCCCCCCCCGCCGCCACACCCGCCACCGCCAGCCAGTTCCCCCCCGTCACCTCATTCCGCAGCAACGCCAGCGACCCGCCAATGGTGCCAATGGCAATATCCATATCACCGTCGTTGTCATAATCGGCCACCGCCGCGCCCCGCCCCAACAGCGGGCCAACATACCCCAGCCCCGCCGCCTGCGAACGGTCTTCAAGCTGCCCCGGCCGCCCTTGCGCCGTCAAATTGACCAAAATCTGCGCCGTTTGCCTGTCTCTGGCTAAATCCAGCACAGGAATAGCTCCCTGGATGATTGCCAAATCCAAATCGGTATCAAGGTCAAAATCGGCCCAGCTTGTTCCCCAGCCGGTAAGGGTGTTGCCAAATTCGGCCACCCCTATTTGCCCGGCCGCGTCGGCAAAGGTCAGCCCGTCGCCGTGGCGGTAGAGGGAGTGAATTTGGCCGCCCATGTTGGTAATTACCAAGTCAAAACGGCCGTTTTCATCAAAATCGCCGCCAGCCACCCCCATGCCGCTGTTGGTATCATTCACCTGCGCCGCCGCCCCCCGCTCCACCAGCCGGAACCCCAGCCCCAGCGGGTCTACACCATCGCTCCAGGCCACATTTTCATACAAATAGTTGGGATTGGTGTCGTTGGCAATCAGTAAATCCAGATCGCCATCCCCGTCCACGTCGGTCAGCAGCGACCCCAGCCCGTAGGCAAAGTTGTCGCTTTCCAGCCCCACCGCCTCGCCCACCTCGCGGAAGGTGGTGCGTCCGGCCGCGTCCAATCCGTTGTTGATGTAAAGCAGATCGCGCAGCCCCAAATTGGTGTTGGGAAATCCTTTGGTCGCGTCGGGGATGCGGTTGTTTACGTCTACATACCCCGCCACAAAGAGATCGGGCAGGTTGTCGCGGTTGAGGTCGGCCACAGAAACGGCCGTTTGCCACCCATACGCATCCACCCCCGCCGCCTCCGCCCCCTCCGTAAAGGTGCCATCGCCGTTGTTCCACAGCAGCGCATTAAACCGCGCCGTGGTGATGTAAATATCAGGGTAGCCATCGAGGTTAAAATCCGCCGCCGTGCAGCCGTTGCCCCGCAGCGCCAAATCCGCCCCCGAAGCGGTGCTTACGTCCACAAACACCCCGCCCATGTTGCGATACAGCTTGTTGCGTGGCAGCCCACCGTTGGCTTCCCACTGCCCCGCCTCGGCTTCGGCATAGGAGTTGATGGCGTATAAATCGAGCCAGCCGTCCTGGTCATAATCCACCCAGCACAGCCCGCCGCCCATCATTGCCACCGGGTCGCCCGACATGCCCCAGCGAAATGCCCCGTGGACAAAATCAATGCCGACTGCCTGGGTGACGTTGGTGAAGTGAAACGGCCGTTCTGCCACCGGCACCGTCTGCCCAGCCCCCTCTCCCCACAGCCCACACCCGCTTAACAGCAACAGCCCCACCACCCCAATCCACACCATCCATTTATTCTTCATAACAAAACACACGTAGGGGCGTATACAGATTGGGAGATTAGAGATTGGAGATTGGAGAGTATATGGAATCTCTAATCTCCAATCTCCAATCCCCATTTTTACGCAATACCCGACGACTCACGACTGCGGCGCGAAACCGCATCCACCAGCACCGCCGCCAGCAGCACCAGCCCGTTCACCACAAACTTGGTGCCAGAAGCCAGCCCCAGCAGCCCCATGCCGTTCTCCACCGAGGCAATGACCAATGCCCCCAGCAGCGCACTGCTCACCTTGCCGCTGCCGCCAAACAGACTGGTACCGCCAATAACCGCCGCCGCAATCGCGTTCAGCAGCAAATTGCCGCCCCCCGTATTGGTGTCCACCGAGCGCAACCGCGAAGCCAGCACAATACCGCCAACCCCGGCCATAAAGCTCGAAATCATAAACACCATAATCCGAATCTGCGCCACATTGATACCGGCACGCCGCGCCGCCTCCGGGTTGCCACCCACGGCGTAGACGTACCGCCCAAAACGGGTGCGATTCGCCACAAACGACCAGAAAATCAGCATGACAAGGACAATCACGGCCGCCACCGGTACACCGCGATCCTGATTGGCATACCAAACAGCAAAGCCAGCCACCAATGCCAGCCCACCAACAGAAAGTAAATCAACCAGCAGCGGGCGAGCCACCAAATTTTGCCGCGCCATAGATTGCCGCTGGCTAAACGTTGAAAACGCATAGCTTCCTACAGCAATGGCGAACAAAGCCCAGCCCCACATCACCGGCAAAAAGCTATTGGCAATGCCCAAAACAATCTCGTTTTGAATCACAATGGTGCCGGCCGTTGAAAACTTGGTGGTCATAATCAGCACCACGCCACTCCAGGCCAGCAGGCCAGCCAGCGTTACCACGAACGACGGCACCCCAAAACGGGTAATAATCAACCCATGCAGCAGCCCAATCAAAAGCGTTAGCACCAAAGCCGCCAAAATCGCCGCCCACCACGGCCAATTGGGGTTTCCTTCCCCTTCCCGCAGCAGCAGCACCATCGCCACCCCGCCCACGCCGCTCACAAACCCCACCGACAAATCAATTTCGGCGATGAGCAGCACAAACACAATGCCAATGGCAATCGTCGTAATGCCCGCCATTTGCAGCAGCAGGTTGACAAAGTTGCGCGGCACAAAAAAGATGGGTTCACGAATGCCAAAGATAATGGCAATCACAATCAAACCAAAAATAATGGGCAATGACCCCAAATCCCCGGCGCGAACGCGGCGCAGCCACCCCTGCACATAACCACCAAAGCTGTTTTCTTGTTCCATGCGCGTTGGTTCTTCCTTCATCTTCGCAGTTGTCACCTTGCTCATCGGTTATGCCTCCACCATGCCCGGCACGGATTCCAGACTGCCAGCGGTAATGGCATGAACCACTTCCTGCTGGGTTGTTTCGCTGCGCTTAAATTCGGCCACCTTACGCCCCAGCCGCAGCACGGTAATGCGGTCGGCTACCTCAAAAATATCGTGGAGGTTGTGGGAAATAAGGACAACGGCCAGCCCCCGACCGGCTAAACGGCGCACCAAATCGAGTACCTGACGGGTTTGGGCAACCCCTAAAGCGGCCGTTGGCTCATCCAAAATCACCAGCTTGGAGTTCCACATGACTGCCTTGGCAACGGCAATGGCCTGCCGCTGCCCCCCCGACATGCTGGCAACCGGTAGCCGCACCGAGCGGATGGTGGTCACCGACAGTGAGTTCAACGTCTCTAGGCACGCCTGCTCCATGCTCACTTCATCAATTCGGCCAAAGCTGAGGGTGCGCTCCCGTCCCAAAAACATGTTAGCAACCACGTCCAGATTATCGGCCAAAGCCAAATCCTGGTACACAATTTCAATGCCAAGGTCAGCGGCATCGCGTGGCCCGTGAATATTAACGCGCTTCCCTTCAAACGAAACCTCGCCCCCGTCAAATGGATAAATCCCGGCAATCCCCTTGATGAGGGTGGACTTTCCTGCGCCGTTATCACCAACCAGGGCCATCACTTCGCCCGCCCGCGCCACAAAATCCACGTTGGAAAGTGCCTGCACCGCGCCAAATCGTTTGGATACCCCTTTTAGCTCAAGCGTTGCTGTCATCTTCTCTTCCTCTAAATGTGTTACGTATTGCGTATTGCGTGTCCTAAGGAAGAAGTTCAACTTCTCAGAAGAAGTTGAACTTCTAACATAGGCAAGTTATTTAATCTCGTTCCTCAGGAACTAGGGGCAATATTGGGCAAAGTCACCCACGCAAATCTCGTCCCAGTTGCGGAAACCATCGGCAATGACGGTATCGGCAATGTTTTCTTTGGTTACGCCAATGGGTTCAAGGGCGATGAACGGGATGTCGTTGGTGCCGTTGTTCAGGGTCAGGCCACCGGTCATGCTGGTGAGGTCTTCGCCTTTGAGCAGGGCGATGGCGGCAGCAGCAGCGGCTTCGGCTTCGGCCTTGATTGGCTTGTAGACGGTCATGGCCTGGTCGCCAGCGAGGATGTTCTGGATACCACCAACGGTTGCATCCTGACCGGAGATCGGAATGCCAGCTTCAGCGGGGCTAACACCGGCGTTCTTGTAGGCGGAGATGACGGCGTTGGCAAGACCATCGTTGGCGGCGAAAACGGCCGTTATTTCCCCACTCGCTGCCGTCAACATCTGCTCAAACACCACCAGCGCCTGCTGATTGTCCCATTCCGGCACAGCCTGGTCATCCACCAGCGTCCAGGAACCATCATCAAAGTGAGGTTGTGCCACCGAAGCATACCCATCACGGAACAGCGTGGCGTTGTTGTCGGTCGGGCCACCATTCAGGAAAGCCACCTTCGGCGCATCCTGGGCATCAATCAATGGTTCCAAAACAGTCCCCATCGTCTTGCCAACCTGCACGTTGTCAAAGCTCACATACACGTCGGCCCCTGGCCCTTCGATGGTCAGGCGGTCATAATCTACAACCATCACCCCAGCCTCACGCGCCATAGCGATAATGGCAGCACCAGAGCCGGAGTCGAGGTTGACGAGCAAGAGAACCTTGGCCCCAGCAGTAATGGCCTGTTCAGCCTGGGTTTGCTGGGTGCGGGCATCCCCTTCAGCGTTGACAATGTTGTATTCAACGCCAGCAGCGTCAAAAGCAGCTTCAAAGAAGCGGCGGTCGTCGGTTTCCCAACGGGCAGAGCTGGCCGAATCGGGTAGCAGCACCCAAATAGAACCTTCCACCATCGCCTCTTCCTCAACCGGAGCCGCAGCCTCGGCATCGGGGCAATATTGGGCAAAGTCACCCACGCAGATTTCTTCCCAGGTGCGGAAGCCGTCGGCAATAACGGTGTCGGCAATGTTGTCCTTAGTCACGCCAATGGGGTCAAGGGCAATGAACGGGATGTCGTTGGTGCCGTTGTTCAGGGTCAGGCCACCGGTCATACCGGCCAGATCTTCGCCGTTGAGCAAGGCGATAGCGGCGGCAGCAGCGGCTTCGGCTTCAGCCTTGATTGGCTTGTAGACGGTCATGGCTTGGTCGCCAGCGAGGATGTTCTGGATACCACCAACGGTTGCATCCTGACCAGAGATCGGAATGCCAGCTTCGGCGGGGCTAACACCGGCGTTCTTGTAGGCAGAGATTGCGGCGTTGGCAAGACCATCGTTGGCGGCAAAAACGGCCGTTATTTCCCCACTCGCTGCCGTCAACATCTGCTCAAACACCACCAGCGCCTGCTGATTGTCCCATTCCGGCACAGCCTGGTCATCCACCAGCGTCCAAGAACCATCATCAAAGTGAGGTTGTGCCACCGAAGCATACCCATCACGGAACAGCGTGGCGTTGTTGTCGGTCGGGCCACCGTTCAGGAAAGCCACCTTCGGTGCATCCTGGGCATCAATCAATGGTTCCAGAACGGTACCCATCGTCTTGCCCACCTGCACATTGTCAAAGCTCACGTACACGTCCGCCCCTGGCCCTTCGATGGTCAAACGGTCGTAATCAACCACCTTGACACCTGCTTCGTGGGCAGCCGCGATAATGGCAGCACCCGAACCAGAATCGAGGTTAACCAGCAAAATGACTTTGGCCCCAGCGGTAATGGCCTGTTCAGCCTGGGTTTGCTGGGTGCGGGCATCCCCTTCAGCGTTGACGATATTGTATTCAACACCGGCAGCGTCGAAAGCACCTTCAAAGAAGCGGCGGTCGTCGGTTTCCCAACGGGCAGAGCTGGCTGAATCGGGCAGCAGCACCCAAATGGAACCCTCGGCAGCGGGGGCAGCCTCTTCGGCCGGAGCAGCCTCTTCGGCCGGGGCAGATTCCTCAGCCGGAGCCGGGGTCTCGGTGCCGCCACACGCCACCAAAATGAGCGCCAGCAGCAGCAACAAAAGAACAGTTACATTTTTTTTCATCTAACTTTTCCTCCTGCAAAATTGAGGGTAACAATTTTGCGTGTTAAAAATGATGTGACTAACAAAAAGGGGGGAACAACAAAACAAACGAATGATCACCTCGCTTTTACCCGGCGTTGGGCAATATGACTAAATTTGCAGCGGTGAATTCAGCTAGTTTTCCAAGTTATACCCCACCTGTAGATGGTGATGCACCCCCTAAACCCTCTTTTGCTTGATGGGTTTCCCCTTGTTGGATTAGGGGATTTCCCCTAATGGCGGGGGGAAATGGTGGTAGGCAGGGAGGGAAGGGGATGGCATAATTGATTTATGATGCTTTCAACCCGAGTCTTGCTGGCTGATGATCATGCGGTGGTGCGGGCGGGTATCCGCAACGCCATCGAGGATTTGCCGCAAATTACAATCGTGGGTGAGGTGGGCAGTGGCCCAGAGTTGATGGAAGGGCTGGCTGCACTGTCGCCCGATCTGCTGCTGATTGATGTGACGATGCCTGCCTTTGAGCCGATTAGTACCATCCGGCGGATTCGGGGGTTATACCCCAGGCTGCGGATTTTGGTGGTAAGTGCGTATGATGATGATGTGTATGTGCAGGGGCTGCTGAGTGCGGGGGTAAATGGGTATCATCTGAAAGACCAGCCGCTGCGCGATTTACGGCTGGCGGTGGAGCGGGTGCTGGCGGGTGAACGGTGGATTTCCAGCCCGCTGCTGGACAAGTTGCTGCAACCGACGGCACAAACGGCCGTTTCTCCCCAGCTTTCCCAACGACAAAAAGACATTTTGCGCCAGCTTGCCGAAGGGCTGGATAACCGCGCCATTGCCCAACGGCTCAACCTGAGCGTAAAAACGATTGAAAACCATTTGACGCGGCTGTATCGGCAAATTGATGTGCAAAGCAGGCTGGAAGCAGCGCACTATGTGCAAACCCACCCGGAGCTAATTGCCCACCAGGGAGAGCGGCGTGAGGCGGCAGAAACGGCCGTTTTCCCCCTTCCCCACATCCCCACCACCCAAACCGCCATCCTCGTCGTAGACGATAACCAGCGTTACCGCACCCAGCTGCGCCGCATGCTGGGGCGCGTCCACCCCCAGGCCCTGATCTACGAAGCCCCCAACACCGCCGAAGCCGTGCGGCTGTCCGGTCAGGTATTGCCCGACCTCGCCTTTGTAGACGTGGTGCTGGCCGATGAAGACGGCATCCACTGCACCCGACGCATCAAACACGCCTCCCCCACCTCCCGCATCATCCTCATCAGTGCCTACCCCGACCGCGAATTCCATCGGCGCGGGCTGGATGCCGGGGCTACCGCTCTGGTGGACAAAAAAGACCTCGACACCGCCGCCTTGCAGCAGATTATTGAAGATACGTTTCGGTAATCTCGTTTCACGACCACTGCCTGTACGGCAACCAGTACTGATTACCGATTACCGATTACCGATTACCGATTACTTCCCAACCATGACACCACTCCTAGAAATCAACCGCATCTCCAAAAAGCTGGGCAACCTGACGGCTCTGCGGCGGGTGTCGCTGACGATTGCGCCGCACGAGGTGGTGGGGGTGGCTGACCGGGGGGAAGTGGGCAAAATGGCGCTGTTTCGCATTTTGGACGGGGCGCTGGCCCCAGACAAGGGGGAAGTGAGGTTAAACGGCCGTTTGTTACAATGGCCCTTCCACGCCCAGCAGCTTGGCCTCAATATGCTCTACCCGGAGCCAGCCCTGGTGGACGGGTTAGACGTGACGAGCAACATTTTTTTGGGCAACGAACTGGGCTGGCCGATTTTGGGCAACTGGCTGCGTGTGCCAAACCAGCGGCGCATGGACGAGGAAGCGCAAAAGCTGCTGGCTTCGCTGGACGTGCGGTTGCCGTCGCTGCGGCTAAAGGCGGCCAATCTGTCTAACGAGCAGCGGCAGTTGGTGGCTATTGCCCAACTGCTGGTACGCCCGTCCAAACTAATTATGGTGGATAATCCGGGGCGGGTGTTGAGCCATCCGTACCAGGAGAAGCTGTTGGGCTTGATTCGGGAGTGGCAGCAGCGGGAAACGGCCGTTCTCTTCAGCAGCAACAACCTCGACCACCTCTTCGCCGTCGCCGACCGCATCATCGTTCTGCGCCAGGGCAACCTCGTCGCCAATCTCCGCAGCGACGAAACCAGCCGCGAGGAAGTGGTGGCCGCCCTTGTTGGCACCGATGACCGCCAGCAACACACCCCCGTCCTCTGGGCGCTCGACAGCTATTACCGCGCCCGCCAGCAGGCCGAAACGCTACAGCACAACCAAATGCTGCTCCAGCGCGACCTGGCCGCCCAGGATTCGCTCAACCGCCAACTGCTCAACCAGCTTTCTGACCAGGTGAAGGCTTTGGACAGTGCCAACAACGCCCTGCAAGATGCCCAGCGCCGCCTGCTGACCGAGCGTGAGGAGGAGCGCAAATATCTGGCGCGGGAACTCCACGACCAGATTATGCAGGATTTGCTCAGTCTCAATTACCAGCTTGAAGAGATTGAAGACAAGGCAGCGCAGTCGCTGGAAATTATTGATGATGTGGTGGATGTTCGCAGCAGCATTCGGGAATTGGTGGAGGAACTGCGGCGGGTGTGTGGCAACTTGCGCCCGCCAACCATTGACAGCCTGGGGCTGGGTGCTGCCCTCCAGTCGCTAACACGCAACTGGAGCGAACGGACGGGGATTGTGGTGGATTTGAAGCTGGATGCCAATTTCGGCCGTTTGCCGGAACCCATCGAGCTTTCGATTTTCCGCATTGTGCAGGAAGGGCTAAACAACATCTGGAAACATGCCAACGCCACCCACGTCCAGATTTCCCTCACCCACACCTCGCCCCGCCTGCTGCTCATTTCCATCGCCGACAATGGCACAGGGCTGGCCGAGCCGTTTGACCTGGCTTCTCTTAGCAACGCGGGGCATTACGGGCTGCTGGGCATTAGCGAACGGGTGGCGTTGATGGGGGGGCGGCTGAATTTTCACAACCAGCGCAGCGGGGGGCTGCTGTTACAGGTGGAGGTTCCGCATCCAAGGTTTGAAAAACGGCCGTTATCATCACACCTTTTGTAAGATTTAACGGCCGTTTTTCATGACAAAATTCACCTTTACAACCCCCCATCTCTTCTGCTATAAACTAACATCACAACACTGCACAACTATGGAAACCACACCTTATGGAAACACCCAAGACAACTTGGGCAACCATCATCAACAAAAAATTGTTTGCCCCTCATCCATCTATTAAAGACCCCATTGCCCAGCAACAAGCACGCTTGCTCTCTCCCTTCCTCCTGCTGCTTGGGGCACTTACAGGCATTGGTCTCTTCTTTGTGCTTCGCGTTAACTCTCCCGCCAAATACGCGCTCATTCCGGCCATCATCGTCCAAGCCATTGCCTACACCCTGAGCCGCAGCAAATATTTCAGGTGGGGAGCCATCGCTTCTATCACAGCCTACTCTCTCCTTCCCCTGGCAACCATCTACTTTCGCAATGATGGCGACCTGAAGGCCATGCTTTGGGCCATCCCCCCATTGCTGCTAACCATCATCTTTTTCACCCCCATCAACGTACTCAGTCTGGCGGTCGTCTACATCGTCGGGCTTTCCATCCTGGCCTTGCTAGGCAGCATCACCAATTCCGACTGGTTTTACCTGTTTGGCGTTTTTAGCGTCACCTTCAGCCTTATTGCCGTCGCCATTCGTCAGCTCAAAAACGCCGAGGCATACCGGGTAGAAGAGATACGCAAAGCGCGTGACCTGCTGGAAATACGGGTGCAGGAGCGAACGGCCGATTTACTAACCACCAACCAGGAACTCATTGAAGCCAAAGCGGCTGCCGAAGAAGCCAGCCGCGCCAAATCCCGCTTTCTGGCAAACATGAGCCACGAACTCCGCACCCCCCTAACCGCCATCATTGGCTACAGCGAACTGCTGGAAGAGCAAGCCGAGCTTTTGGGGTATCAAAAATTTATCCCCCGCCTGACCAACATCCAGATTTCGGCCAATAACTTGCTCAACATCATCAGCGACATTCTCGATTTGTCCAAAATTGAAGCTGGGCAAATGGATCTACACTTAGACAGCATTGATCTACAGAAACTGCTTCAAGAAGTACAAATTACCGCCCAGCCTCTGATGGAAACCAACAACAACCGCTTCCTGGTTACTATTGCCGACGAAGTAAACAACGCCGTGGTTGACGCCAACAAGCTCAAGCAAAGCCTGCTCAACCTGCTCAGCAATGCCGCCAAATTTACCCAAAACGGCGATGTGCGGCTGCAAGTGAGTGTTTTTTACGACAAGCATTGGCATAAATGGCTGGAATGTATCGTGAGGGATACGGGCATTGGCATGACGCCGGAACAGGTGAGTAAGGTCTTTCGCCCGTTTACCCAGGCCGATGATTCAACCACACGTCGCTATGGCGGGACGGGGTTAGGTTTAGCGATTACGCAAGAATTCTGCCAGATTATGGGGGGCAGCATTGAGGTAGAAAGCAAGCCAAACCAGGGAGCAATTTTTACGATCAAGGTGCCATTAACGGCCGTTTCCACCCCCATCACCCTCAACTAACAGCCAGTCAATCCCCTGCGCCCGGTACCGCGCCTGCAACCGCTGATAATCCTGCGCCGCCTTCCCCGTCCATTCCAGCGCACTGCCACTCAATTCTTTCTTGATTTTGGCCGGAACCCCCGCCACCAACACCCGCGCCGGAACCTCCATCCGCTCCGGGATCACGCTCCCCGCCGCCACCATCACCTGCTCCCCCACCACCGCAAACGGCAGCACCGTGCTGTTCATGCCAATGACCGTGTTGGCTCCAATGCGGCACCCCTCCAGCACCGCTCCATGCCCCACCGTCACATTCTCCGCCAGCACCGTGGAAACGGTGTCATAAACGTGGAGCGTGGTGTTATCCTGCACGCTGCACCCCGCCCCCACCACAATCTGCCCGCCAAAGTCAGCCCGCAGCACGGCCCCAAACCAAATGCTGCTGTTATCACCCACAATCACGTCACCGATTAAAACGGCCGTTGGCGCAATAAACACATTCTTGCCAATTTTTGGCTTCTTACCATCAAATTCAATCAACATCACATAAAACCCAACCAATCTGCCTGGTTCAAGCAACAAATTTCTTCACCAAATTATATGCTCGCTTTGGAACGAGGATTAAATAAGTTACGCAAGAAGTTGAATTTCTCAGAAGAAGTTCAACTTCTCAGAAGAAGTTGAACTTCTAAATAGGCACTTCTAAATAGGCAAATTATTTAAGGTTCTTCAGGAACTCGTGGGGCCACCCCAAATTGTAGTGTCGAGGCATGCCTCGACACTACAATTTGTTCCGTCAACCCCATGAGATCCCAAAGACCCTTATTTTATTTCCATTCCTTGGCAAAATTATCCTATTTAAACCCTTTGGGTATAATAGCAGCGGTTAAAAAGTCGACACAACCAGAAGCTGTGTCACCAGGCCTTCAAGGAGACAGACAAAAGCACATGATGTGTTCCAATACCCTGCAAAAAGTTTTCCTTTGTACCATATGCCTCATCTACTTTGTGGGCTGCCAACCCACAAGCCGCACCTTAACCGAAACGGCCGTTTCCACCCCCCAATCACCGCAAGCCAACACCACCGATTACCTACCCATCATCAAAACGCCCCCCGATGCTGAGCCAACGGGGCTGGTATACCCTGGCGACCTTACCTATTTAGGTGCCTTCAAAGTGCCAACCGGCTCATCCGGCGGCTCCCGCTTTGGCTTTTCCGGCCACAATCTGGCCTTCCGCCCCGATGGCGACCCCAATGGGGCTGACGATGGCTTTCCCGGTTCCCTCTACTTCAATGGCTTTGAGCTAGACCAGCTCATCGTGGAAATCAACATCCCCCGGCCAACCATTTCGCCCGGTAAAAATGTGCTGGATTTGGAAACGGCCGTTGTTCTCCAACCCTTCGCCGATGTCACCGGCGGCCGCAAATTCGACATCACCGACGACCCTCGCATCGGCGGCCTCGCCTATCTGCCCGCCCAGCCTGGTCAAGATGGCCCCAAGCTGTACTGGACTGTCTACAAATGGTACAACGTCGCCATAGACCCCATTGCCGGCCACGGCTACTCCAACCCCGACATGAGCAACCCCGACCCCCAAGGTGGCTGGAACCTGGGCAATTTTCATAATCAGATGACGGCCGGCTACCTCTTCACCGCCCCCGCCGCCTGGGCCAACGCCCACACTGGCGGCAAACGGCTCATCTCCGGCCTCAACATCAACCAGGGCGTTTCCGCCTCCAGCGCCGGGCCAGCCATGTTTGCCTATGCCCCCTGGCTCCACCCCGTGCAACCCCCGCCCCCCGGTGCCACCCTCGACGTGGTACCCCTCGTCTACTACACCCTCGACGAACACGAAATTCCCGACCACAAAATCCCCGATGAGTGGGAAGGGGGTGCCTGGCTCACCGCACCCAGCAAACAGGCCGTCGTCATCACCGGGCGCAAATCGCTGGGCGAAGAGTATTACGGCGAGGCTCGCCCCGGCGATTGCGACCCCTACAAAGGGTATCATGGCGACCCCTACGAACCGCAAATCCTCTTTTACGACCCGGCCGACCTGGCCGCCTCAGCGCGGGGAGAGGTGGAACCATGGGACGTTTTGCCCTACGAACGCTGGACTGTCACCGACATCCTTTTCCCCACCTGCGAAGGCTTTCTCCCCGGCGCAGCCTTCGACACCGACAACGGCTACCTCTACATCATCCAGCCTGGTGCCGACACCGTTTCGGATGAATTTGAACCACAACCCGTTATCCACGTCTTTCACCTGCCGCAAAAATAGCGTATGCCCACCAACCCCCAAGAACAGTTCCCCTACCCCCGCTATGTCTGGCGGCGCCGGTTTTACCAAAAGCTGGCAGCGTTCTTGTTCAACATTTTGAGCGACTTCACCATTGTTGGTGCCGAAAACTTCCCCCAAACTGGCCCCCTCATCGTCGTTGCCAACCATTTCCATTTTGCCGACCCCGTGGCCGTGCTGCGCGTGGCTCCCTGGCCGCTGGAATTTCTCGGCGGCTTCCACATGCCTGGCGCGCCGGCCGCCATCCGCTGGATCCCCAAGTTGTGGGGGTTTTACCCTGTCCATCGCGGGGCAGTGTCGCGCACAGCGTTCCGCGCCACACAGGCCGTCATGGCACAAAACGGCATCATGGGCATTTTTCCCGAAGCTGGCTCTTGGGCAACGGTGCTGCGGCCGGCGCGCCCCGGCACGGCGCTGCTGGCGGTGCAAACGGGCGCACCCATTTTGCCCATTGGGCTGGACGGGATGCCCAACGTATTTGACCTGTTTAGCCAGCACCGCCGCCCCAAAGTCACGGTGCGCGTGGGCAAGCCGTTTGGCCCCTTCACCGTGAACGGCAGAGGCAAGGAAAAGCGGGAGGAGCTGGACGCGATTAGCGAGGAGATTATGCGTCAGATTGCCGCGCTGCTGCCACCAGAGCAGCACGGCGTTTTTTCCAGCGACCCGGTGCTGCGGGAAGCAGCCGAGGCGGTGGCGGCATATCCGTATCATGAGTTGTATAAAGATGGAGATTGAGAGACTGGGAGACTGGGAGACTGAGAGATTGGGGGGTTCCTAATCTCCTAATCTCTTAGTCTCCCAATCTCTTCTTGAGGAGGATTTTGATGCAAACAACGGCCGTTTCCCACCAACCCACCGCCCCATCCCGTCGCAAAGAAGTTTGGGGCTGGTACCTCTACGACTTTGGCAACTCCGCCTATGCCGCCGTCGTCCTGCTTGCCGTTTATTCCGCCTACTTTCAAGGCACCGTCGTCGGCGGGGCTGAAGGGTCGCGGCTGTGGGGCATTTCGGTCGGCATCGCCATGCTCGTCGTTGCCATCATCTCCCCCATCCTGGGCAGCATTGCCGACTTTTCCGGCAGCAAAAAGCGGTTTTTGCTGCTCTTCACCACCATCGCCTGCGTTTTCACCGGTACCCTCTTTTTTGTGCAGGCAGGTGACGTGGTGCTGGGGATGGTGCTGTTTATCATGGCCGAAATTGGCTACCGGGCATCGCAGGTTTATTACAACGGGCTGCTGCCGGAAATTGCCAAACCGGCCGAAATGGGGCGCATCTCTGGCAACGGCTGGGCCATTGGCTCGGCCGGCGGCATCGTCTGCCTGCTCATCGTCCTGCCGCTGATTGTGGTCATCGGCGGCGGGTTTATCGTGCGGGTGTCGCTGCTAATAACGGCCGTTTTCTTCGCCCTCTCCGCTCTCCCCCTCTTCCTCTGGGTACGCGAAAGAGCACAGCCGCAACCCCTGCCCCCCGGCAGCAACATCATCACCATCGGCTTCCAGCGGCTGTGGCAAACAGTCAAAAAAGCCCGCCACTACCGCGAATTTATCAAATTTATGATCGCCTTCCTCATTTTCAACGACGGCATCATCATGGCCCTCGACTTCGCCGCCATCATCGGCACCGTCTTGTTTGGCATGGAACAGCAAGGGCTGATTATTTTCATCATTATCGTCCAAATCACCAGCGTCGCCGGAGCTTACGTTTTTGGCATCACCACCGACCGCTGGAGCGGCAAACAGGCACTTATTATCTCGCTGCTGCTGATGATTGCCGCCGTCGTCTGGCTCTTTTTTGCCACCAGCCAAACGATTTTCTTTGTCATTGGCGCCCTCGCCGGTTTTGCCCTAACGGGCGTGCAGTCGGTCAGCCGCACGATGGTAGGCAAACTTAGCCCGCCGGGGCAAAGTGCCGAGTTTTACGGTCTCTTTGCCGTCGCCGGCCGCACCTCCTCCTTTATTGGCCCCACGCTCTACGGCATTTTTGCCGCCGAGATCGCGCTGTTGTATGCGGCGGAAGGAAAAACGGCCGTTACGGCCGAACAACTCGGCCAACGCGCCGCCATCCTCACCATCGCCGTTTTCCTCATCGTCGGCCTCCTGCTCCTGCTGTGGGTCAATGAAAAGCGGGGGATTGAGGCGGCGCATGGGGGATTGGAGATTGGGGATTAGAGATTGGAGATTGGAGATTATGAAGCATTGGTTTCGTTACTTGCTGTTTGGATTGTTCCTGTTAGTGGCCTGCGGTGGAAGAGAAGACGAAGTGTTAACCGTGCCTACGCCTGTGGTGGCAGCACCAACGGCCGTTTCTGACACCCCCAACACCCCACTCCCCACACCCATCCCCCCACTCCCCACCGCCCCGGCTGGTGAAGTTGCCACCCCCACCCTGGCCCCCACGCCAACGTTGATGCCCACGGAAACGGCCGTTTCCGCTCCCCAAACCGCTCCTGTCACCGAAACCCTCAGCCAGCTTCCCATGCTCGGCCACGGCGTAGTCTTTATGGCCGACGGTGCCTTAAAAATGTGGGGGCAAGGCACGCAGGAAACCAAAACCCTGCTACCCGGCGGCCCCGCCACTGCCACCCGTGCCTTCCAAACCGAGGTCGTCGTGGGCGACATCAGCCGCTTTGTGGTCAGCGACGAAGCCAAGCAGTTGCTGGCACTCAAAGTGACAGACCGCACCGACGGCGGCGACGCAGGCATTGCCTACACCTATGACCTGCTCTGGGTTGACCTACGCAGCGGCGAAAGTGCCACCCTGGCCGCTGGGCTGCGCGGCAACGTGGAGTTTGCCCTGTCTAACGATGGCAAACACGCCATCTACGTGACGCAGCGGCCGGCCAGCCCCAACAGTGAGCAGTACGCCATCACCCTACTGGAAACGGGAGCCGGGTCGCTGCCCCGCGCCATTGCCGACTGCCAGCAGCCGTGCGGCAGCTTTGCCTGGCACCCCGACAACCAAAATGTGGTCTGGTCAGACCAGCAGGGGTTGTGGCTGCTCAATCTGTCCGGCAAGCCGATGCGGTTGGTTGCCAATACCTTTGCCGCAGAGCCGGCCGATGTGCTGATTCATGCGCCGGACAGTTGGGCCAGAAACGGCCGTTTTCTCCTCATCTGGCGGGGGCGTTACGAAGGGGGCGACCGCGCCGTGCTGGACGTGACCAACGGCCGCGTGCTGGAACTGCCCGACAGCTTTGTCTACGCCAGCCCCGCCATTGCCGAAGCCACCTGGATGGACGACAGCCGCTTGCTGGTGATGCGCCCCGACGGCACCAACCCGCTAGAAGGCAGCCCCACCATTGAAATCTGGCGCGTCCCCGACAGCGGCGGCGAACTTGTGCGCGAGGCGGCACAAACGTTAACCACCCTGCGCGGCTTCCCCACCGGAGCCAAACATTTGCCCGACGGCCGTTTTGGCTTTGCCCTCTCCCACCCCAACGACGGGCAAATGAGCGGTCTCTACGCTCTCAAAGGGATCAACGACACGCTGACGCGGCTCACCGGCATCCCCCCGGCCAACGCCTACTACGAAACCAGCGTGCAGTGGCTCCCCGACGGCACCGGGGCGATGATTGCCAACCAGGACGGCCGCGTCACCCTCGCCCTCACCGCCGCCGACACCCTCTTCGACCTCACCCCCTTGGTGGGGCAATGGGGCCACGGCTTCCACTGGCTCCCCCGCTTCGGCCTGAGCAATTCGTAACCAGGGCGTATTGCACACGCAATTTCCCCTATCTTAAGAATGGGACGCAGATTTACCTGATTCTCCTGATTTTTTTGATCAGGAAAATCAGGCCAACCTGCGTCCCATTTTTCGATGTAACGGCAATCCCTCTCTACTGGTCTATGGTAAGGGCGGTGAGGGCGGGTTGGAAAACGGCCGTTATTAACCCCTCCCTTTCTTCCTCCGCGCTAATCATCGCCACCATAAACACGCCGTCGGCCGTTTCGGCGGTGGCAATGTCCAGCGGCAGGCTTTGGACGGTGGCGGTGTAGAGAGACCAGAAACGGCCGTTATCCACAAACGTCCCCACGCTCTCCCCCAGCTCTTCCACCCCCAGCGAGTTGAGCAGGCTGCTGGTGAATACGTCGGCCGTCATGCCGGGGGCAGCCGGAGCCGCCACCTGAATGATCAGCGTTTGGTCTAGGATGGACGCACCGCGCACATAGGTACCGGGGCCAGCCTTTTCCCACCCTGCCGGAACCAGACCCGACATGGCAAAGGGGTCTGTCTCGTTAAACGGCTCCAGCACAATTTCGGCGGCGGTTTCGCTGCCCACCACAAAAGCCGGGCCACCCATGTCGGCGATGCAGCTTGCGTCGGGCGTGGCGGCGGGGTCGGCAAAAAAGGCGAGCGTGATCCCCTGCGGGCAGTCGCCAGTGGTGCTGACGGCGTGGCCGAGACCGGGGAATTCGAGGTAGATGGCCTGGGACAGGTTGGTGGCGACCAGTTGCCCCCAGGCGGGCGGGGTGATGGGGTCATATTCGCCTGCCAGCACCAGCGTTGGAATATCGCTGCGGATGGCTTCGTTTTCGATGGCCGGGGCGCTGCCCACGCCCCAGGTGGCGCAAACGGTGTGGGCGAAGGGGCCGGTGTTGGTGCCAACGGCAAAGGATTCGGCGAGGTGGGGGTAGGCAGCAACGGCCGTTTCCGCCTCGGCCTCCGTGCTAAACGATACCTCCTCATAACATTGCACCGACAAATTCATCCCCGCACTGACAAACTCCTCGCTGATGAGGAAGTTGGAGAGCAGAGTGGAGAGGGTGGTAAAACGGCCGTTTTCAATATCATCCACCATCTTCGGCAACTGCACAATCAGCTCCTCCGAATAAAGCGACTGGAACAGCACCTCCACCATCGTGTCCCCGTTCACCAGCGCCTCAAGCTGCTGCCCGGTGAACACATGCAGCACCGGCACCAGCACCGGCGCGGCGTTGAGCGTCTCTACCAGGGCAAAAAAGCGGCTTTCCAACTCCGGGTACGCTGCGTTGCAGGCCGCATCGGCGGCGCAACCGGCAAAAAAGGTGTCGAAGGCGCGATCCATGTTGGCAATGGTGTCCACCGTCAGGTCGGCCGACAGCGGGTAGGTGGAGTCCAGCACCACGCTGCGAACGCCATCGGGAAAGTCACGCATGACCGTTTGCGCCAGCCGCGTGCCGTAGGAAATGCCATACAAATCCCACTGGTCATACCCCAAAGCGCGGCGCAAATCCTCCACATCGGCGGCGTTTTCGCGGCTGTTGTAGGCGGCCAAATCAATCCCCTCGCCGCGCAGCCGGTCGCGGCACGCCGTCACCATTTCCAGCAGCAGCCCCTTGTACTGCTCGCTGTCCAAATCCTCATCCAGGGTAGCGAGGGTTAGGTCGCGGCTTTCGGGGCAGGCCAGCGACGGCTCGGAGTAGCCGGTGCCGCGCTGGTCAAAAATGATTAGTTCGTGGTTTGCCAGCAGCGGGGCGAAGTTGTCTTCAAAGGTGAAGGGGAGCGTTTCCAGCGCGTCGCCGCCGGGGCCGCCTTCCAGGTAGACGATGGTGGAAAGGGGGCTGCTGCTTTCGCTGGCAAAAATGGCGACGTGGAGACGAACAGAACGGCCGTTTGCCGGGTTGTCTCGGTTTTCCGGCACTTCCAGATAGCCGCATTCTACTTCATGGGAGGTGGGCAGGGTAAATTGGCAGTCGGCGGCGGTGAAGGTGGGTTCGTAGGCGGGGGCAGGGGTGGCGGTCGGTTCGGCCGTGGCCGTTGGTTCAGCCGTGGCGGTCGGTTCGACCGTGGCGGTTGGTTCAGCCGTGGCGGTTGGTTCGGCTGGAGCAGTGGTGGCGGTGGGGGAGGGAGGAACGGCCGTTTCTGCCTCGCTCACACTTTCCGGCTGCTGCTGGCAGGCGGCAAGGAGGAGAAGAAGAAAAAAAATGCGGTTAAAGAATTTGTTCAATGTCAGTTCCTTGGCAAAAAAGAGATTGGGGGTTGGAGATTGGAGATTGATGAACCGTCACCAATCTCCAATCTCGAATCTCCAACCCCTTGATTTCATACTATTTGCAGCACAATTTGCGGCTCAATGGCAAAGTGGAGCTGCTGATGGGCCTGGCGCAGGGCGGCTTCGACGGCAGCGGGGGAGTCGCCACGGGCGAAGATGAAGCCGAGGTAGCTTTCCCCTTCGGGCAGCGGCACGAGGGGGTAGTTGAGCTTGGCGGTGATTTCGATGGATTCGATGAGCGGGACGGCGGCGGCGGCGGCAAGGCCATCTACGCGGCGCAGCAGCCCCGCTTTGGGGATGGGGATCATCATCACGCCACCTGCTTGCCCCACGCGCTGGGCAGCGGGCAGCCCCAGCCCAGCCGCCTGCCGCAAAATCAGCTCTTCGAGGGTGGCGTTGTCCTGAGCGGCGCTGATGCCAAATTGCAGCACGCGGGAGCAGAGGCCGCCGATGGAGCGGCCGGCAATTTCCACCAGCCAAGGGCCGTCGTCGTTGAGGCGGAGTTCGGCGTGGATGGGGCCGGTGCGAAGGCCGAGGGCTTGGGCGGCTTTGTCGGTGCAGTCGGCGATGGCTTGCTGGGTGGCTTCGGGCAGGCGAGAGGGGGTGGTGTAGATGGTTTCCTCGAAAAAGGGGCCTTCGAGGGGGTCGGGTTTGTCGAAGAGGGCGAGGATAGTTAAACGGCCGTTATCCACCATCCCCTCCAGCGCCACCTCAATCCCCGGAATATACGCCTCCACCAAAAACGGCTGCGGCGGCGAGCCAGCCGGAGCGATGAGCCGCGCCAGCCGCTGCACCGCCGCCACCAGTTCGGCCGGGTCGTTGGCGCGGATCACGCCGCGACTGCCGGAGAGGGTGGTGGGTTTGACCACGCACGGGTAGCCAACCTGGGCGGCAATGGCGTGGGGGTCGTCGTTGGTGTGGAAAAGCTGGAAGCGGGGGGCGTTGATACCCGCGCCGGACAGCATTTGGCGCATTTTGTGTTTGTCGCGGGCGGCCAGAGCGGAGTCGGGGTCGTTGTGGGGCAGGTGGAGGGCGGCGCTGGCGTGGGCGGCGAGCAGGGTGCCGCTGTCGTCTACGGCGAGGATGGCGGAAAACGGCCGTTTTTGGGCATAATCCACAATCGCCCCAGTTGCTGCCGCCAAATCCCGAAAATCCACCCCCAGCGGCACCTGCCAATCGGCGGCTAGATCCAGCGGCAAATCAATCGCCTGCTCGATTTCAATGCCCAATTTGCTGGCGGCAGCGGTGAATGCCTCAGTGCGGTAGGTGTGGGGGGTGGTGATGAGGAGAATACGGCCGTTTTGTGGGTCTAACAGAGTCATAAATTATCCAATTTTGTGTTGCGTCTTGGAATCAAACGGTGGACGGAGGACGGATGGTATCCTGGTTCCGTCGTCGGTGGTCCTGTTTTCAAATGACAATCCAGAAGTTCAACTTCTGCGAGAAGTTGAACTTCTCCAACTGCCCTAAATCTCACGTAAAAGTCACGGTCATTATAACAATCATAAGCTAAGATGAAAGCAGCGAAGGGTACTCTGTTGTAAAGATTCATTTTGGTTAAAACCCACCCATATGTTACACGATCCCCAGAAAAAATATCCTGATACCAGCCCTGTTACCTGGGCGTTGTTCATTTTGATGGCAATTCTGTTTGCCGCCATGCTTGTCTATATCGAACTGACGCGGGATCAACATTTGGTGCCTTTGGCAGCAGATCGGGTGACGGAAACGGCCGTTTCTGCTACCCTAACCAACACTCCAAACCCAACCATTGCGGCCACCCCCACCAACACCAACACCCCACCCCCCACTCCCAACATTCCACCGCCCACCGCCACACCCACCGCCACACCTTCCCCAGTACCGCTCAAATGGACGCTGGGGGCAGGAGCCAGCAGCGACATGGCGCTGAGTCTAGCCGGGGACAAAATGGTGGTTAGCTCGGCACTGGGGGTAGCGATCTATGCTGCAGACACGCTGGAACGGCTGCAATTTTGGGAAATGCCATCATTAACGTGGCAGGTGGCGTTTACCCCCGATGGCGAGGCGGTTGCCACGGGGTCGTCGGACGGGGTGGTGCGGCTGTGGCGGCTGGCGGACGGGGAACTGGTGCAAAGTTTTCGCGGCCACACGGGGGCGATTGAGGCGTTGGCGGTGGCGGCAAACGGCCGTTTGCTGGCTGCAGCCTCCTCGGACAAAACGGTGCGGGTGTGGGACGCGGAAACCGGGGAAGAGCTGTTGCTGCTGCGAGACGCACAGGACAATATCACCAGCCTGCTTTTTGCACCCGACAGCCAGCTTTTGGCCGCCGCCTCGCAAGATAGCAATATTTGGCTGTGGCAAATGACCCGTGATGCAGAGGCGCGGCAGTTGCAGCAGCACACCAAACCGGTGCTGGCTCTGGCCTTTAGTCCCGATGGCACACGGCTGGCTTCGGGGGCGGCAGATCAGGCGGTTTTTATTTGGGATGTTGCCGGCGGTGAGCTGCGGGGGATTTTGGCGGAACACAAAACGGCCGTTACCGCCGTCGCCTTTGGTGAGGGTGGGCGCACGCTGGCGGCTGGCGGGGAAGATGGGGCGGTGCTGTTTTGGGAGTTGGACGCGGGGGGAAACGGCCGTTTTTCCCGCAGCGTTGCTTTAGCCCAAGGCAGCATCCTCGATTTGGCACTGACGAGCAACGACACGCTCATCGCCGCCCGCACCGCCAGCGGCACGATTGGCTTTTGGCAGGCCAGCACCGGCGAACCGATCCGCACGCTGGCCGATTACAGCGACCGCGTCAGCAGCGTCGCCCTTTCGCCCGATGGCAATACCGTGGCGGCCGGCTTTGCCGATGGCTCGGTGCGGCTGTGGGCGGCGGCAGACCAGCGCGAGTTGGCGCATTGGCGCGGCGCGGATGGCACGATCTGGGGGCTGGCCTTTAGCCCCGATGGGACGCAGCTTGCCACCGCCGGGGAAAGCCGCATGATTGAGGTATGGGATTGGGCAACGGGAACCGAAGTGCAGACACTAACGGGACACGGCAGCACCATCCACAGCGTGGCCTTTACGGCCAACGGCGCGGCCCTGTTGTCGGCGGCGGTGAATGGGGAAGTGTGGCGTTGGTCATTGGCAAATGGGCAGGCGGCGGAACTGTTGCCGCCTGCGGGGCGTGTTCTCAACCAGGCCGCGTTTGCCGCCGATGGGTCGCGGGTGGTTTTGGGGATGAATGATGGCACGGTGCAGCTTTGGGAGCTTGCCGCGCCGACATTGCTATGGGAAGCAGCCCAGCCAGACAACCCCGTCTACAGCGTGCTGCTGGGGCCGAATTGGGTGGCGGCAGGGCTGGCAAATGGGGAGATTGTGCTGCTGGATGGAGAAAACGGCCGTTTGCTCCAAACCTTCACCGGCCACACCGCAGATATCCGCGCACTGGCACTTGCGCCCGATGGCCAGCAACTGCTTTCCGCCTCGGCCGATGCGTCGCTGCGGCTGTGGGAGGTGGCAACGGGGCAGCAGGTGGCTCTGGTTACGGGGCATAAGACGGCGGTAACGGCCGTTCAGTTCGCCCCCGGTGGCGCATTTTTTGTCTCCGGCGCAAATGATGGGACGGTGCGGGGGTGGGGAAAATGAGTGATTGGGGATTGGAGATTGGAGATTGATTAGGGTTCATAATCTCCAATCTCCAATCGCTAATCGCCTATTTTGGCAGAATGGTGCTGAGGGTGTAGAGGGTGAAGCAGAGGGTGAGGAGGGAGAGGGTGAGGCCGGAAACGGCCGTTAATCGCCCCGGCTCGCGGGCAAAAAGGGCGGTGCTGCCCATGATGAAGCCGAGCAAGGCCAGAAAAAAGGGGAGGGTGGCAACCACAAAAAAGGGAATGGGGTAGAGTGCCAGCCACCCCTGCTGCCGCACCAGCATCACGCCACCCGACAGCAACAGTGCTAAAACCCCTAATGCAATACTGCTTGTGCCTAACGGCCGTTTTTGTAACATCATCCTTGCATCACCTGGGCAAGCCAGAACCAAAATAGCTCACGCAAAGGCGCAAAGACGCAAAGTTTCTTGCCTTCGCGTCTTTGCGCCTTCGCGTGCCAAATTATCTTGTTCAGCGTAAAAGAATTTCCTCGTTAAGATACTCAAACCCGTTTTTCGGCTTATCCGCCGTGATTTTGCTATTATACCCATATGTTAACGTCAAACGATTTAGAACGGTTTATTGCCGCCCAAAACATTGCGGCGACGCTGGTGTGGCCGGGGGTGCCTACGCCAACGGTGGTGGATGCAGCGGCGGCGTTGGGGGTGGCTCCGGCGCAAATTATCAAGTCGGTGCTGTTTGTGGCTGATGGGGAGCCGGTGCTGGTGGTTGCCAGCGGACAAGCCAAGATTAGCAGTAAGCTGCTGGCCGACCATTTGGGGCTGGCACGGCGACGGGTGCGGGTGGCGTTGGGGGAGAAGGTAACGGCCGTTACTGGCTATATCCCCGGCTCCGTTCCCCCCTTCGGCCATTTACAGCCGCTGGCAACGGTGCTGGAAGCGGAGGTGCTGGCGCTGACGGGGGACATTTACGGCGGCGGCGGCGACCTGGATGCCCTGCTGCGGCTGTCGCTGGCGGAATTGCGGCGGGTGGTGGGGGGAAAAACGGCCGTTTTGGTTGAGTGATTTAAGAATTAGGAAGTATGAAGTATGAATTATGAAAGGGACGCTTCATAATTCATACTTCATACTTCCTAATTCACAATACCAATCACCCCTTCTTCATAAACGCCACCTCTGGATACGGCGAATCCGGGCGGGTGAGCAGGTCGGCGGGCTGGTTTTTTAGCGTTTGGTCAAAAAAGGCTACCAGATAGGCGTTTATCAGCCGCTGGCTGTATTGGCTGTTGATGGTGCCCGAAAGACCAAGCTGGGGGGTGAGCGGCGAAAAGAGGGGGAGGTCAGAAAAGTCGAAATGCTCGGTGTTGGCAATTTTGAGCCAGTACCCCTGGCTACCAAGCTGGTTGAAAATCTGCTGCCCGTTGGCGCGGTTGGCGTCGCCCAGCCAACGCGGGGTGCTGAGAAACATGAAGGGCTGGGGCAGGTGGATGGCGGCCGGATCCAGCGGCTCAACCCAGCTATCGAGACCCACGCCAGCACGGCAGCGATTATCCCGATTGCAGAAGGTGACGGCGGCACCGGCACCGGTGGAATGGCCGAAAACGCCGACTTGGGTGAGGTCTAAACGGCCGTTAAACACCCCACCTCCCTCTCCCTCACCCGCATCCCACTGCCCCATTTCGCCCAACAAAAAGCCAATATCGTCAGCCCACACGCCAATCAGCCGCACCGCGTCGGGCAAATTGGTGTAGTCACCACCAAAAACAGTGTCGTTGTTAAAAAAGACAATGCGGCCATCGGGAAAAACGGTGAACAGACCGCCATAGGTGTGGTCAAGTGCCGCCACCACGTAGCCGTGGCTAACCAGCTCCTGAATTTGGCTGCTGTTTTGGCTGCGAAAGCCAGCGCGAACGCCGTGGGAAAAGATGAGGAGGGGAAAACGGCCGTTTTCCTCCACAAACGCCACCCCCTGCCGCGCCTCCGTCAACGCCAGGTTCAGGTGGCTAAACATAAAACCCGGCAATTTGAGTTCGGCGGCAATGGCCGGAGACGCAATGGCGTAGTCGGGCAGATAGAGAGCGCGGGGCGCGTCACTGCCAGCAGCAGCCGGGTACCAAATTTGCACCATGAGTTCGCGGGAGCCGCCGGGCGTGGGGCTGTAGGTTTCGCGGCGGCCTTCGTCGCGCAGGTAGTAGGTGACGGTGCCAATGGCGTAGGGGCCGGTGGGGGGCAGTAGTTTGGGAATGGGGACGGCAATGGGCAATGCTGCCGCCACGAGGAATAGCAGTAGCCCCAGCACGGCCAGCACGACGGCGGCAAGACGGGGCAAACCAGTTCCCCCTGCCCACAACTGCCATATGGCCCCCACGCCGATGCAGCCCACCAGCAGATAGGCGGGTACCATTTGCCAGCGGTAGCGTTCGATGAGGAGGTGGAGGAGGGTAAGAAGAACGGCCGTTAATCCCACCCACCCCAACCAGCGCGGATACGGCCGGCCGAGCAACAAATACACCAGCGGCGGCAGCGTTAATAGCAGTGACAACAATTCCAGCGGCCGCATCCGTTATGCCTCGTCCTCATCCGACCACTCTTCGTCCAGATGGTCTTTGTAATATTCCAGGGCGTGGCGATAGGCCAGGATATTGTCATCATTAGTGGTTTCCAGCAGCAATTCCATCAGCAGTTTCACCGCCTTGTCTTCCTGCCCATCACTGTAATATGCCAACGCCAAAAAGACAGCAGCACTACGGTTAGCGGGGAATTTTTCCTGCGCCTCTTGCAAAATCGCTATCGCTTTTTCTGGCTCGCCCACATAACGCTGACTGCTACCCAGGCATACCAAACATTCTTGCAGGTCGTCGCCCGCCAGCCCGGCGGCGATGGCCTGCTGGTAATAGGGGATTGCCTCTGGCTCTTCGCCCAGCACGTCATACGAGCCACCGACTTCGTACAGCACCAGCGGGTCGTCGGGGTGGTCATACAGCAATTCCAGCAGCAGTTCTTGTGACTCTTCCAGTTGGTCTTCTTGCCGCAGCTTTTTGGCCTGGGCAATGGTTGCTTCTTTACTCAACGTTCTTTCCTCCAAAATGAGACGCGAAATGGTTTCTACCCTTCGCGTCATGATGCGTTGAGAATGATAAACAGGGTGAGGGATTTGGGCAATTTATCTTTGCGCCTTGGCGGCTTTGCGTGATCTTTTTAATCAGGGGAAAATAGGTGGGAGACTTTTAGATGGAAATGGCTATGGTAAACATGAATTTGGCAACGCAGCGGGTGCAAGGTGAACTTTGGCAGGCGGGAGAAACGGCCGTTTTGCACCTCCTCAACGACACACCCGACAAAGAAACAACCGGCGACATTCTCTTCTTGCGCTATCCACTGATACAGCGCGGCACCGAGGCACTGCTGTTCCCCGCCTTCTTGCTCGATGATTGGGGTAACGAAGTGCGGTCGCTCAAGCTCTATGAGTGGATACGCGAGTTTGGGGAACAGTTTCCGCGTGCGGAAATTTTTGGTGTGTCGCAGTTTGGGCAGGAAACACAGCTTTTTCTGCGCGACGTGGAGCTATATGCGAAGCTGCCTTGCTATGTCTATACCAACCGCAAGGCAGATATGGAAACAGGGGTGCTGCTAAGTGGGGTCTTGTTGCCCGCCGAGGGAACAACGGATGTAGTGCGGGTGAAAAGGCCGGGGGAAATTAAACGGCCGTTGCGCTCGGCCCGTCTTAGCTGGTGGCAACTGCCACCCCAGACCACCAGCTTCAACTTCAACCTACTTAACGCACCGGCAGAAGAAGGGTTTTAGTGCAAATATTCCTTGTACTTTTTCTGTCCCCCCACCTCGCTTCCCAACACAAGCTGAATCTGGTGTGCCAACTCAATCGGCGCTTTTTCCTTGCTAATCATCGCTGCCGCCCCCAACTGCTGCGCCCGCGCCTTGTTCTGCGGCGAATCATACGCGGTCACAAAAATAACCGGGATAGACGAAAATTCCCGTAACTGCTGGTACACTTCCCACCCGTTCATCTCTGGCATCATCAAATCCACCAAAATCAGGTCAGGCATACCGTCACGGGCTTTGTCCAGTCCTTCCAGGCCGCTATAGGCAACTTCTGTCTCATAGCCAGCAATCTGAACCAGTTCTTGTATCAATTCAGCCATTTGTGGGTTATCATCAACAACAAGGATAACGGGCATATTCTCTCCATCCACAGCAAAATACTCTAACATGCAGTTATACCGCCTACGGCTTATTTTGGCTATTAAGTAGTAAACATTACCCAGCTAAAGTAGTTGTCGAGAAACGGCCGTTTTGCCCCACCTCCTTAAAAATATCCAAAAAATTTGTTCAGAAAATGGAGGCGTTTGGTTAACATAACTAATTGACACTCTTTCCTGCCATATGTTAGAATGCCCCCTGGTAGCCGATCCGCACAAGTTTCGGAATGCACCAAGAATAAGAATTTCCTTCAAGATGCTGGCTGTTCAAGCGCAAGTTGGCAAAAGAAATGAGACGTATTTTACGCTTTGCCCTCGTTCTTTTTACCGGGATCATCCTGGCGATAGTAGGACTGAATGCCCAGCCTGCTCAGATTCACGCCATACCTACTCAGGGACTTAAGCAAACAGACAGCAAGCCCATAATCCTGTCCAACCTTTGGAGTCCGGCCATTCGCCGCTGGTCGCCGCAAATTCAGGAAGTCGCCCATAAATACGGGATCGATCCGGATTTTATTGCCGCCGTTGTAGCTGCCGAATCAAATGGCGACCCATTTGCCGAAAGCCGCGTCGGAGCCGTTGGCCTGATGGGTGTTATGCCAACCGGGCCAGGTCTGGAATGGCGACCTTCATCTGACGAACTCAAAGATCCCCTGACCAATCTACGGTGGGGTGGTGCCATTTTGGCCGAAATCATTCTCCAATCCGGGGGCGATCTTTTTGCTGCCCTTACAGCCTACAGCGGCGGTTGGGAATATGCCGAGAGCCGCGTGCCACGCGCCTATGCCGTTGACGTGCTGGATGCTTATGGCCGCGCCATTGCTTCACGCAGCGGCATAGCCCCGGAAATCGCCTCCCAGTGGACTGTGGCACTAGAAATTCGGCAGGGGAATGTGCCAACAGAAGCCCTGCTGGTGCTGGGGCAGCAGCCCATTTCTGGCTTACATACTTATGGGGAGCATATTGTGTATGATTATATAGACGCTTCAGGGCGAGCTTTGTATATCAAGGGCTACGCCGTGCCGGTGGCACTGGTTCAGCCCATTGACACCAACCCTGTTTTGTTTGGCGATGACGACGAAATTGAACCACAGCTACAAGCACGGTTGGGTATTGGCGACCCCAAAGTGGTTAAAAACAGTAATCCAAATATCCTCATTGCCTGTTTGCCCAGCCTGGATCGGCTGCGGGGTCGGGTTAGCACGCGCTGGTTTGCCCCATCGCAATGCCCCGCCTGGCACCGTTAGGAAACTCCGATGCCTACGCCATTTATGCACTTGGCGGTTGCCGAGCAAATTTTGGTTCGGTTAGCAGATGATGGGGAAAACGGCCGTTTTCTCTCCCACCACCTCACCCAACATTGGCCCGCCTTCTACCTGGGCAGCGTCGCCGCCGATCTCTCCACCGTTTCCAGCGTCCCGCGAGACACCACCCACTTCTACACCATGCCCCCCGTACCGCAGTTGGAAGCATATGAGGAAATGTTTGCCGCCTACCCCGCCCTTGCTAATCCGGCCATGATGGAACCCAACCACGCTGTCTTTATCGCTGGCTATGCAGCGCATTTGCTCCTTGACCTCATCTGGCTACGGGAAATTGTGTACGCTTTCTTTCGCCAGCGGGAGATGTGGGAAAGTCATGAGCAGCGGCACCTGGCGCACAACATTTTACTCACCTATCTAGATCAGTTGGCGCAGGCGGAATTGCCACAAACGGCCGTTCATACCCTCGCCGCCGCTCGCCCCCAACAATGGCTCCCTTTCGCCCCAGACACCGCCCTCAACGATTGGCAAGCCATGCTCGTTGCCCAGCTCCAGCCCGGTGCCACTAGCCAAACCATCAACATCTACGCCCAGCGGCTTGGCATAACCCCCGACCGCTTTGCCGCCAGCCTGCAAAACCCGGCATGGATGGAGGCCCACGTTTTTGGCAAAATCCCCGTTGCCAACGTCCAGACCATCCTGCAAGATGCTGTCCCGCGCAGTATCACCCTCATTTCCAACTATTTTACGCAGTAACTGAACCCCGCGTGGCCTTGGTCACGCACCACTGAGTCGTTTTTGCCGCCACTTGCAAAAATGTCCCTTAAGGCTCCCTAATGAACAACCTCATTTACCCCGCCCCTGAACGTCAAACCGTTCAAGTGCGTTTTCCCAACAACACCATTCTTGAAGGCCCCAAAGGAGATGCCATCGAAGCCTTTGTCAAGGCAGCGCAGCTACCCACCACCAGTCCGGTCGTGGCCGCCCTACGCAACGGGCAGCTACGCGAACTCTCTCGTCCCGTAGATCGTGATGCCGACGTTGTCCCCATCACGCTGTCCTACTCCGACGGCATGAGAATCTATCGCCGCTCCCTCAGCTTCCTTCTCATCGCCGCCGCCGCCGAACTTTTTCCCGGCTGCATCATCACCATCCACCACTCCATGCCCTTTGGCGGCTATTACTGCGAACGCCAGGATCGGCAGCAGCTTACCGATGAGGAGTTAGAGCGGCTGCGCCAGCGAATGCAGGCCCTGGTTGATGCCGACCTGCCCATTAACCAGGTGCAAGTACCTTTGGCTGAAGCACTACGGCTTTTCCGCGCCAGCGGCGACCTGGAAAAGGCAGAACTTTTTGCCAACCGGCGCAAAGATTATCTGACGCTTTATGAGTTAAATGGGGTGCGTGATTATTTTCACGGCTTTATGGTGCCGCGCACCAGCTATCTTTCCTTGTTTGCGCTGCGCCATTATGGCAATGGGTTTATTTTGCAATATCCCCGCCGCCAGCAGCCAGACAAGCTACAGCCGTTTGAGGATGAACCCCGGCTGGCGCGGGTTTTTCAGGAGTATTCGGAATGGCTGCGGATTATTGGGGTGCCGCATGTGACGGCTATGAATGAGGCGATCAGAAACGGCCGTATTCAGGAAGTCATTCTTGTCGCTGAAGCGTTCCACCAGCTCCAGCTTTCCAATGTCGCCAGCGACATCGCCAGCCAGCGCGGGTTGGTCAAAATCATTCTCATTTCAGGGCCAACATCGGCCGGCAAAACCACCTTTAGCAAGCGGCTCGCCATTCAGCTAATGGCCCAAGGCATGTACCCCATCACCATGGGCATGGACAACTACTTTGTCAACCGCGACAAAACCCCCCGCGATGAAAACGGTGACTACGATTTTGAAACTATCGAAGCCGTTGATATTCATCTCTTCCAACACCACCTACAGCAGCTTCTGGCTGGTGAAACAATCGTTCAGCCACGCTACAACTTCCACACCGGCACCCGCGAATGGGGTGAAGAACTATCCATCGGGCCTGACCACGTGATCATTATCGAAGGGATTCATGGGCTAAACCCACGTTTAGTCGAAGGTGTTAACCCCCAGGCACTCTATCGCATCTTCATTTCCGCTTTTACCCAGCTTAATTTGGACAAACACAACCGCGTCCCCACCACCGACACCCGCCTGCTGCGCCGCATTGTCCGCGATGCCTCCCATCGTGGCTATACCGCTACTGACACAATCGGCCGTTGGCAAAGCGTGCGGCGCGGCGAAAAACGCCACATCTTTCCGCACCAAAACAACGCCAACGTCTTCTTTAATTCTGCCCTGGTCTATGAACTTTCAGTCTTAAAAACTCTGGCCTATCCCCTGCTGCTGCAAGTTGAGCCAGGCACCCCGGAACGCATTGAAGCCAACCGGCTGTTGGCCTTTTTGCAATGGTTTGACCCTCTCCCCCCGGAAATGCTGGCCTATATTCCCAGCGATGCCATTGTCCGTGAATTTATCGGTGGCTCCATCCTTGATAAATACGAGCCGTGGCAAAGATAAGCATAAAAAAAGCCCTCCGAGGCTTATTGGGCGTTTACAAAATAAGCGGGTAACAAAACGGCGTGCCTTTTCATGTCATTCCGAGGGTCTCCGAGGAATCTTTCGCCTCAAAAAAGGCGAAAGATTCCTCGCTCCGAAGACTCCGCTCGGAATGACATTTACTGATTAATTTGTTAATCTGCCAAGCGGCCTCGGAGGGATACGATCATAGTCTATCGCTGCGCCATTGATACATAATCACGGGTATCGGAACCCAAATAAATCTGGCGCGGACGGGCAATCTTTTGTGCAGAGTCGCTTAATAACTCTTGCCATTGAGCCAGCCAGCCCACGGTACGCGGAATCGCAAACAATACGGGGAACATCTTCACCGGGAAACCCATCGCCTGATAAATGATACCGGAGTAGAAATCTACGTTCGGGTACAGGTTGCGCTGCACAAAGAACTCGTCCTCCAACGCGATCCGCTCCAGTTCCAGAGCGATGTCCAGCAACGGGTTGCGACCCGTTGTTTCAAAGACTTCATCAGCAATCCGCTTGATGATCTTGGCACGCGGATCATAATTCTTGTAAACGCGATGTCCAAAGCCCATCAACAGCCTTTCTCGATTCTTAACACCATGTATAAATTCGGGGACATTCTTCACATCGCCAATTTCTAACAACATGCGCAGCACCGCTTCGTTAGCACCACCGTGTAATGGGCCAAACAAGGCAGCGGCAGCACCAGCCATTGAGGCGTAAGGGTCGGCATGGCTGGAACCAATTACTCGCATGGTTGCCGTGCCGCAGTTTTGCTCATGATCAATGTGCAGAATAAACAAAACATCCAGCGCACGCGCTAAAACCGAGTTAACTGCATAATCGGTCTGCCCCATTTTGTCCAGCATGTACAGGAAGTTTTCAGAGTAGCCTAAATCATTGTTGGGGTAAACGTAGGGCAAGCCCCGGTTGTGTCGGTAGGAAAAGGCGGAGATGGTGGGAACTTTGGCAATCAACCGCACGATTTGTTTCATGCGAGCTTTGGGGTCGTCAATGTTGCGGGCTTCGGGATAGTAGGTTGATAAAGCCGCAACCGTTGAAATGAACATGCTCATCGGATGGGCATCGTAACGAAATGCTTGCATGAGCTGTTTGATGTTTTCATGAACAAAGGTGTGATGGCGAATTTCATATTCCCAGGTGTCGTACTGTTCCTGCGTGGGCAGTTCGCCGAATAAAGTTAAATAGGCAACTTCGATAAAGTTGGATTGTTCGGCTAATTGCTCAATGGGGTAGCCACGATAACGCAAAATGCCTTTATCGCCATCAATGTAGGTGATGGTGCTTTTGGTTGATGCCGTGTTCGTGAAGCCTGGATCGTAGGTCATCAACCCAAAATCATCGTCGTTGACCTTGATTTGGCGCAAGTCCATTGCCCGAATGGTGTCGTGAGTCACGGGAATTTCGTAGCTACGACCAGTTCGATTATCAGTAATTGTCAGGGTGTCTTTGGACATTTTTCACTCCAATTGTTGTTGCACAGGATAACGAGCAACGGCCGTTTTTCGACTACTATAGCTCTCTCACACGTCCTGTCACCTGTGCGTGCGGTTTGTTTTCACAAGAAACGGCCGTAAGATCTATTTTTCTGTCAAGATAAAGTATAGCCCCGTTTTTAACGTAGCGCATCAGCAAATAGCAGGCCTACGAACAACCTGTCATGAAATTTCACGCAAAGGCGCAAAGAAAAACGCTTTAGCCTGGCGGCTTTGCGGCTTTACGTGAGCTGGTTAATCATCTATTGCCGTACCTGCCAGGCAAACGCCAGTGCCTCTTCCACCGAGGCAATCTCTCCTGCCGCCTGTCCTTCCTCAATCAGCCGCAGCAGCCGCCCAATCTCCGGCCCCGGCGGTAACTGCAACGCCGCCATGAGTTGACGGCCATTTAGCAGCGGCGGGGGAGCCACCGTTTCAGCGTGGCCGTGGATGTAATGGTGGCAAAGCTGCCCTGTAATTTTCAACAGTTGCTCCCACGTTTCGGCCTCCCCAGGGCCATTGTACGTTGCCAAATGGTCGGCCAACGACAGCACAGCAATATCCAGCCCCGCCAGCCGTGTTTGGCGAAAGTAGCGATAGACTGAACGGCGCGACAGGGAGCCACTTTGCGCCAGATTGAGCGGACGCATATGCCCGGCCACGAGCAAGCGCACATGGTCAATGGCCTCATTGCTAAAGGCAAACTGCCGCAACCACGCCGCCGCCGTTTCTGCCCCCGCCATGTCGTGGCCGAGAAAACGAATACGGCCGTTTTCTTCCATCGTCTGCGTCTCTTTTTTGCCCACATCGTGGAACAAAGCACCCAGCCGCAGGAGCAAACGGCCGTTAATGCCCCCATCCACACCCCTTGCCCAATGCTGCTGCAACGCCTCGGCACAGGGAGCCAATACCTCCGTCACCGCCGCTAACGCCGGTTCCTGCCCTACAACTGCCCGCTCAACCGCCATCAGCCAGCGCAGCACGCTAATTGTGTGTGCCAGCACCGGCTCGTGGTGGGGCAGCGATTGTGCCACGTTGTCCAGAGCAGTAATTTCGGGCAGCACAACGGCCAGCAAACCCAAATCATGAAGCCAACCAATAGCCTGGTCGGGAACGGCCGTTTGCAGCAGCTTCACCAACTCATCTCGCACCCGCTCCGGCGACACATTGGGCAAAAGCGGAGCCGCAGCACGCAAAACGGCCGTTGTTGTCTCATCTACCGCCAACCCAAACGCCAGTGCCAGTCGCACCCCGCGCAGTGCCCGCACCGGGTCGCTGACAATCGCCTCGACATGGGTGGGGCGCAGCCGCCCCGCCGCCAAATCGGCCAGGCCGCCACTGGGGTCAATGAGGCTGTGTACATAAACGGCCGTTGCCGGCAACGCCAGGGCATTGATCGTAAAATCCCGTGCCAGCAAATCGGCTGCCAAGTCTTCTCCGCGAAAACAGGCAAAATCAAGTGTCGTATCGGCCAGCACCACCCGCCCCGTGTCCCGCGCCCTGTCCAAAATGTAGGCTGGCGCGCCCAGCATATCCCCCAGCCGCAGTGCCAGCTTGATGCCACCCTGCGCCACCACAAAATCCAGGTCGTGGCTGGGGCGACCCAAGACGGCATCCCGCACGGCACCACCAACAAGATAAACGGCCGTTGCTTGTTGTAAAAAAAACGGCCGTAATTCAGCCAGCAAAGGCGGCAGTTGCAGCCGTTCCCCACCCTCCCACTCCACAAACTGCACCGTCACCCGCTCACGCGGCCGGTTATGCTGCGCCAATCGCCTGGCCTCATCCGCCGTTTCGCCCACGCCAGCCACCTGCCGCACGCCCCCCGGCAGCGTCACCAGCGCCACCCACCGCCCCGCATAAGCCGCAAGATTCATCAAATCACCCACTCAATAGCGATTAGGAACGAGAACGAATGAACTTGCATCATGAAATTTGTTGTTGGTTATTCGTTATTGGTTATTATCCGAGTCTCTAATAACCAATAACCAGTAAATCCTCATTCCTTAGGGTTCAATCAGAAATAACTTCGTAGTTCCAGAAGTTCAACTTCTCTCAGAAGTTGAACTTCTAAATCCCAAGTTAATAACGAACCCTTACCAACTGCCAATTACTGATACAAATGGGCAAACACCTCTGGCTTCAGCACGGCAATAAACGGTAAATTGCGGTACAGTTCGTCAAAATCAAGCCCATACCCCACCACAAACTCATCGGGAATATCAAAGCCAATGTAATCCATCGGCACCTCTACCTCCCGCCGCACCGGCTTGTTTAGCAGGGAACAGATACGTAGCGAGCGTGGATTCCGCGCCAGCAGGCCGCGACGCAAATAGGACAACGTGTGACCGCTGTCAATGATGTCTTCGACAATGACAACATTACGCCCTTCAATTGGCTCCTTCAAATCCATCATGATCCGCACTGCACCGCTGCTTTTTGTGCCACCCCCGTAGCTGGACACCCCCATAAAATCAACCGCGTGGGGCCGGCGCAATGCCCGGCTTAAATCAGCCAGGAACATATAGCTCCCCTTCAAAACGGCCAACAGCATCAAATCATCAATGCCATCATAATCAGCAGTAATGGTAGCTGCCAGCTCGTTGATCCGGTTTTGCAGGGTTGCCTCATCAATAAGAACATGGTCAATGTCATTATATAAATCTTTCATGAATGGACTCCGTTTTGGGCAGGTGCTACCGCATGGCACTCGCGGCAGCGTGCTTCATACACTTCAGCCGCCCCCACCAGCACAATGGGGTCATCAATGGCCGCAGGACGGCCGTTAATCAATCGCTGCGTCCGGCTGGCTTCCTCCCCGCACACCACACAAATCGCGTGGAGCTTATGCACATCTTCTGCTCGTGCCAGCAAATCTGGCATTGGCCCAAATGGCACCCCCCGAAAATCCATATCCAGCCCGGCGCAAATGACCCGTTTCCCCTGCTCCGCCAGCTTTTCACACACGGCCACAATCTCCCGGTCAAAAAATTGCACCTCGTCAATTGCCACCACGGTTGTATCTGGTTCCAGGCGTGTCAAAATGTCGGCCGGCTCATCCACTGGCTCCGCCTCAAAGTCACTCCCGTTATGCGAAGTCACCCGCTGCACGTGATACCGATCATCAATCACCGGTTTAAACACCTGCACCCTCTGTTTGGCAATGACCGCCCGGCGCACGCGCCGAATCAACTCCTCTGTCTTGCCACTAAACATACTGCCGCACACCATCTCAATACGGCCTTTGGTATGTCTTGCCATGCTTCTCTTCCCAAAACAGAAAAGGGCAGATACGATAAAGCGCATCTGCCCTTTTATTTTTAATGCAATCAGCCCACCGCAGAGCTAATCAATCAACTCCTCGGCGCGTAAGAACCGCCGAATGTCAATCAAGGCTTTTTGCCCCACACCCGGAAGTGCCAGCAAATTGTCCTCGCTCTGGTTCAGCAGGTTCAGCACGTCACCAACAGTTGTGACATTGGCTTCACGCAGCGCGTTGGTTGCTCGCGTACCCAAAGCCATTGCATCCACTTCCAAATTGCGTGCGTCCCGCTTCTCTTCAGCCACAGCCAGATCTTTCTGTAGCTCCTCACGCCGCTGTAGACGACGCATAAAGCGGTCAACCTGCCCCTCGGTATCGAGCAAACGCTGGGTACCGGTGTAGAATGGGTGCGTGCCAGACCAGATTTCAACGTTGATCTCCGGTTGCGTTGAGCCAACAGTCATAACGACTTCGCCTTCAACCAACACTTTGGCATCAGGGTACCATTTCGGGTGAATATCTTTTCTCATCCTCTACCCCTCCACCGGATATACGCTGACGACTTTGCGGCCAAGTTTGGTTTCAAACTTGACATGCCCTTCAACAAGAGAATAAATGGTGAAATCTTTGCCCAGCCCAACGTGGTTGCCGGGATGAAATTTGGTGCCTTTTTGGCGCACAATGATGTTACCGGGAATGACGAGTTCGCCGCCATACCGCTTGACACCCAACCGTTTGGAATTACTGTCACGGCCGTTTTTACTTGAGCCAGCACCTTTTTTATGTGCCATGATGATGCCTCCTACTCAGGCGATGCCTGAAGAACTAATTACCCTGCAATAATCTCATCAATGCGCAGCTTGGTGTAGCTTTGCCGATGCCCTTTGCGGTTACGATACCGCTGCTTGGGGCGGTATTTCCAAACAAAGATTTTTTTGCCACGGTATTGATCAACAACAGTAGCCTTTACTTTTGCGCCAGAGACGGTGGGTTGTCCAACTTGAACGCCATCTTCTGTTGCCAGAAGGAGTACGTTTGCCAGTTCGATCACGTCACCGACTTCATAAGGCAGCTTCTCAACCGAGAAGCTGTGACCTTCTTCGGCGCGGTATTGCCGGCCACCACTTTCTACAATTGCGTACACATTTGCCTCCAAAAAGAATCGGCACCTTAGATGCCGATTGTGGTGTAGGTTATTAAGTTTCACGGGCAGTGGTTGGTTGACCCGCGTAAACACGAAAGAGAATTATAGCCGGGGGACTACGCCTTGTCAAAATTATTTTGGGTTGTTCACACAGGCGAGTGCCGGCGGGAAAGCAATTGCCCGGAACCTGGCCGCGCTGTAATTTGGCCGTTGGCGTAGATGGTCTCGCCGCGCCGGATGGTTTGAACAACGGCCGTTTTAAACCCATACCCCACAAAGGCACTGTGCTTGTTGCGCTGGAAAAGTTGGTCAGCCGTCAGCGTCCACGGCCGGTCCATGTCCACCACCACCAGGTCGGCATCGCTGCCGGGGAGCATGGCTCCCTTACGGGGATAGAGGCCAAAAATGCGAGCCGGGTTGGCCGACATCATCCGCACCAGGGCAGGCAGTGGCAAGCCGCGCTTGATTACCCCTTCGGTAAGCAGACCAGGGAGCATCGTTTGCAGCCCGCTAATGCCGCCCCACACGTCCCATACGTTGCTGGTGGCTTTTTGCGTCAGCAAGCAGGGGGAGTGGTCGGAGGCGATCACGTCCACTTGCCCGGCCAGCACGCATTCCCACAGTGCCTCGACGTGGGCGCGGGAACGAATGGGCGGGGCGCATTTGGCGGTGGGGCCAATACGAAGAAAGTCGTCGTGGTCGAGCAGCAAATATTGGGGGCAGGTTTCGACGGTGAGGTTGACGCCGCTGTTTTTGGCAGAAACGGCCGTTTTCACCCCCTCCCCCAGCGACACATGGACAATATGAAGCTGCACCCCCGTCGCCCGCGCCAGCGCAATCGCCCGCTGAATCGCCTCCAGCTCCTCAAACGGCGGGCGCGACTCCGGCCAGGCGGCCAAATCGGTGCGGCCGGCCGCCGCCAGCGTCTGGCGCAAATGGCGGGTCAGATACTCATTTTCGGCATGAACCCCCACCGGCAGCCCGTGCGCCGCCGCAAACTGCATCCCGGCATACAGCACGTCGTCGTCCACCCGGTCATAGCCGGGGCCGGGGTCGCTCATAAACGCCTTTAACGCCAGCACCCCGCCAGCCGCCAGATCAGCCAGGTTAGCCTCGTTTTTATCCACCAGCCCCCCCCACAGCCCAATATCCATGATGGTTTTCTGGCGCACGACGGCTTGTTTTAGCTCCAGACTGGCTTTGTCCACCGTGGGCGGCATGGCGTTCATGGGCATTTCGATCAGGCTGGTGATGCCCCCCGCTGCCGCCGCATAGCTGCCCGTCTCGAACCCTTCGTAATCGGTGCCGGGTTCGCTGAGGTGAACGTGGGGGTCCACCACGCCGGGCAAGATGTGGTTGCCGCCGACGTCTATCACTTCACGGGCATCCAACTCGGCATCACCGTGAATAAGCTGGGCAATACGGCCGTTTTTGATGGCAACACCGCCGGGGAAAACGGCCGTTTCTGTCACCACCTGTCCATTTTTCACATAAAGGTCTACTTGCATCACGCTCACCTGCACCATTTCCAAAAGATAGGGCAGTATAGATGCCTGCCGGCAAACCAGCAACTATATCGTCTCTCTGTCTGGTTGAATGATGGTTGGGTGGTGCGGGGAGGGATGGGGGGATGGGGAAACGGCCGTTAATGTGAATCTCTTTGAAGGCAGATTATGTATTGCTTGGGAAAAAAGATATTATAAAAACGATTTGCTCAAGATTTTATATAGTCGATGAGTTCATAAGTTGGACGAAAACCCAGACTATCGTAAAGACCCGTAGACGCACGATTATCTATTTGATGTACGACTTGTGCTCTTTCCATGCCTAAGCGCTTCATCTCGTGAAGGGTGTGTAGCATTAAAGCGCGACCTAATCCACGACGATGGAAAGCTTGATGCACACCAACAGGTTCAAAGTAACCAACTTTATTTATCTCGTCAAGCCAAGTTACTGTGAATGCAGCGAATTGTTCATCAGGCGCGACAACAATAAATTCACGTTCTGGAGCGTAACCAGGCTTGCGCATCACTTCGTCTCGATAAACTTCAGGTGCCCGTTTACCGCCAAATGCGCTATTGTGTACATTGGCTAACTTTTCGTAGTCATCAAATGTCGCTCTCCGTATGAAAAAGCCGTCTGCCAATTGGGGAGCAGGCATTGCATCATCGAGGGGGCGTTCTGTAACCTTACCATATATATCACCGACTTCAAACCCTACTGCTAAGGCTGCCTCAATGCGTTTTTCATCCCCCTGATGTACTTCAGTGATGACGGGCTTGTTTACCAGCCCAATTTCATTCATGTAATGGCGTGTGATGGTATACCCTTGAGCAAGCATATCTTGTTCAACTTGAGTTCCACGATATTGTGGACTGAGGCATACGTTAAACATTTCGTAGTGAGGTACTGCTATCATCATGCCAATTATCTTGTCGGACTCCTCCCATACCTTCACAAGTTCATGTAGCGGTAAACGGCCGCGAATACTATTATAGATTCGGTGTGGAATATCACCGACATGAAAGTAGCCTAAATTGCCGACTTCTCGTATCCATGTAGCAAGGGAGTTTTGTAAATCAGGTAAATCGTTATCTGTATAAGGTCTTGCTTGAATTCCCATTTTCATTCCCCTCTAAATTGCAGAGCATTAAAACTTGAATTTCAATTTGTCCGCCGTTCAGTTGCTTAAGCTGCACGCTCTTTTCCTCATGGCGCGTCAGCATTAAGCTGTTGTTGAACTAAGCGCTCCGTGCAGGAAAGCCCGGTAGCAAAGCAAAGTCACCTAATTGCTGGGTAATGCGGATGATCTAGTTGGTAGTATAAACACAGCTGGAAGTGAAGACAATAGACGAAAGAAGTCTATACCCTCTGGACTGCCATATATCCAAGCCGCTGCTTGAAGGGGAAAACGGCCGTTTTCCCCCACCCCCTACTCCCTAAAAACCACAAAATGATCGCCACCAAAACCAGGCTATAATGCGTGGGCAAACGGCCGTTCTTCCCCACCATCACCCATCACCCGCCAGAGACAGCATCAACCAAAATGACAGTAGGCAAGGGGACAAAAGCCGGAATGTCAACGGCCGTTTCCCCCCCATCCCCTGCCATCAGCAAAAGCCCCGTAGACGTGCCCCCATCCAAATTGAGCGCAATATCAAGCTCAAGGTCAGATTCAAGCAAATATTGGCTCAGTTGGTGCAGCGTAAAATGCCCCCAGGGAGCCACAATGAAGAGAAAACGGCCGTTTTTGTCCACCCCCACCACCGTCCGCCGGTTGGGCTGGTTGTCTTCGTCGGCAAAACCCGTGCCGTCTGGCCGCACCAGCAGCGGAAAGGACTGCAGGGCGTAAAGCAGCGGTTCAGCGGGGTCAAACGGCCGTTCCGCCAATCCTCGCAGTTCTGGCCCAGCTTCTGTCACCACCAACATACCCCCAAACCCCTCATAGCTAACACCACTCGCCACCCCATCCACCACCGTCAACCCTGTTGCCTGCCACGCCTCCGTAAAAAAACCGCCATTCACCACCAAGGCCGCCCCTGTCTCTACCTGCCACTCGGGCAGGGTCAGCGGCGCACCCGGCCGATACCCCACGCGAAAGCGAAACACCGCTGGCGCCAGCCGCAGCAGATAAAGCTGCTCCACCTGCTGCCCGTCGTCGCCAAACACATCAAGCGTTTGCTGTTCCAGTCCTGGTTGAATGGTTTGCCAGCCAGAAACGGCCGTTTCTTCCCCCACAGCAACCGTCGGCCACAGCGTCGGCGTTGGCTGCAAGGTTGGCACAACGGCTGGGACAATCGGTGTCGGCAACGGCCGTTCCCCGCCGCACCCTAGCAGCAAACAAACGGCCGTTAGAGAGAAACAAAATTTAATCAAGCTGGGCAACAGACGACAGTCGGTGGTCGTCGGTTGTCGGTTGTCGGTCATCCTCCAACACAATCTCTGTCCGGTGAATTCGCGCCGCCAGGGGGTCAAGTCCCAGTTCATGCAGCACTTCATCGGGGCGACCAGTGCGCGAATGTTGCAGCATTAGCCGCATGTGGAGCGTTGTCCCGGTGTCGTCTTCGCCCACCTGCTCAATGGCAAGGGTAAGAATTAACGGCCGTAAATCATATGCCTTCTTCTTGCGCTCATGCCCCCGTTCCCGCACCACCGTCTCCGCCGCCATCAGGTCATCTATGCGCTGTTGCAAAACGGCCGTTTCCACCCTGTCCAGCAGCGTCACACGGTACACCGCCTCATGGGTCACGGTTTGCAGCGGCGGCTCCTGAATTGGCACCTCCTCCACCCGCACCACCTCAATCCCCGGTGCCATCCGCGCCATCATCTGCGCCCGCGCCGCCTCTGGCTCCATCGCCTCAGCCAAATAAATATCCGCCATCTCACATTCGCTGGTAAACCCCAGCGGCAGCGCCGCCGCCACCTGCATTCGTGGCCGTCGGTTAAACCCCTGCGTATACGCCATAGGAATCCGCGCTCGGTTCAGCGACCGCTCCAGCGTCCGCGCCAAATCCAAATGCCCAATAAACCGCGTCGGCCCAAATTTCCGAAACGTCAAACGAAGTCGTTGTACATAATTAGCTTGCATAACTCTCTATTGTATAAGAATGGGCTAATTTGCCATAACGTAAGCAAACGGACAGTCTCACGCAAAGGCGCAAAGCCGCCAAGACACACTGTTCTTCTTTGCGTCTTGGCGGCTTTGCGTGATCTCTGACAATGCCAAAAACCTGCGGCAGAATCAGCTCAGATGGTGAACCTCTTGCAGCCCATAAACCGGCGTGGGAATCCCTGCCTGCCGGGCTTTTAGCTGTAGCGACAGGAACTGCGAATAGTGGCGCGATTGATGCAGGTTGCCGCCGTGGAACCACAGTGCCTCTTGCTGGGTCGGTTTCCACATATTGCGCTGTTCCCCTTCCCACGGGCCGGGGTCTTTCTTGGTGTCAGAACCCAGCCCCCACACCTTACCCACCTTGTCGGCTACCTCTTGCGAGATGAGTTTGGCGGCAAAGCCGTTCATGGAGCCGTAACCCGTTGCCAGCACGATGAGATCGGCCGGAAGTTCGCTGCCGTCGGTCAGCACAACTGAATGCTCCTTGATGTGGTCAATATTGACCCCGCTCCGCAACTTTACGCTGCCGTCAATGATGAGCTGTGAAGCACCTACGTCAATGTAATAGCCGGAACCCCGACGCAAATATTTCATAAAGAGACCAGAACCATCGTCGCCCCAGTCGAGCATAAAACCAGCTTTTTCTAGCTGTTCATAAAACTCGGCATCACGCCGCGCCATTTCTTCATAAACGGGGATTTGGAAGGTGTGGAGAATGCGGTAGGGAAGCGAGGCAAAAATCATGTCGGCGGTATTGGTGTCTACGCCGTTGGCAAGCGCTCTTTCGGAGTACAGATCGCCCAGTGCCAAATCCATGAGGGTGTCGGAACGGGCAATGTGGGTGGATGACCGCTGGATCATCGTCACATCGGCGTCGTTTTCATACAGGGCAGCGCAAATGTCGTGGGCAGAGTTGTTGGAGCCGAGAACAACACATTTTTTGCCGGCATAGGCCACACTGTCACGGTGGGCGCTGGAATGGTGAATGTCGCCCTGGAAGGTGTCGGCTCCGGGAATGCTGGGGACATTGGGCATCCCCGACATGCCGGTGGCAAGGACAAGCTGTTTGGGGCGCAACACCAGCTCTTCACCCTGACGATTGACGTGGACTTCCCATTCCTGGGTTTCTTCGTTGTAGGTAGCTTGTTGGCACAGGGTCGAACCCCAATAGTTGAGTTCCATGACCTTGGTGTACATTTCCAGCCAGTCGCCAATTTTGTCTTTGGGGGCAAAAACGGGCCAATGGTCGGGGAAGGGAAGGTAGGGAAGATGGTCGTACCAAACGGGGTCGTGGAGGCAAAGAGATTTGTAGCGATTGCGCCATGAGTCGCCGGGGCGCGGGTTTTTCTCGATGATGAGGGTGGGAACACCCAGCCGCTTGAGGCGTGCGCCCAGGGCAATGCCGCCTTGTCCACCGCCGATGATGACGCAGTAGGGTTGGGTGGTGTAGCCCAATTCGGCTTCTTCCTGCTGTCTACGCTCCAGCCAGCTTTGGCGGTTTTTGAATACGCCGTGTTCGACACCCATGGGGCGGGTCGGCCCTTTTTTCTCTTCATGCCCTTTGAGTTCGGTCATGGTGGTGAGCAGGGTCCAGCATTTGCCGTCTATCAGCCGAATGTGACCGCGCCCACGGGAAACGGCCGTTTCAAAACAAATCCACCCATCCGTCACCCCACCAGCTTCATTCGCCTCCCCCTCAAGCTGCCAGTTGCCGGGCTGCACATGCCCCAGCGTCGCCGTCAGCATGTCGGCAATCTGCGCCTTTCCCTCCATCGTCTTGATGTTCCACGTAAATGAAACAAGGTCACGCCAATAACATTCATCGGCAAAGAGAGAAACGGCCGTTTCGACATCATTCCCCTCCAAAGCCGCGCCAAACTCAGCCAACCAACGATTCACATCTTGCGTAGCGGTCATACCATCTCCTTTCAGCCCACCAAATAGAACACAACTCCTTGATGGGACATCCTGTGGCTTCAATGCTGTTGCACAACAACATGTTGTACTGCGAAAAGGGTTAATAAATGTGTGACCCGTAGTATATGAACTGTTTGCCAAACCCGCAAAATCCTTCACAACCGTTCATCTAGCGATTGCCCCCACTTTTAAGCTAAAATACCGTCCCATGAAAACATTCCACGCTGGCTGGCTCTGCCTGCTTCTCCCCCTTTTGCTTCTTGGCTGCGAACGGCCAGACCCCCAGGTCACTGTCATCGCCGCCACCCTTGTCACCACACCCCCGCCCACCCCACCCATTACCCCCATCGGGTTCCTGTCGGCGGCCAACCTGCCCACCTATCCCGGCACCCCCACCCCCAACCCCGTTTCCCCTGACCAAACCAGCACCGCGCCGCAAGGAACCCACATTGTCAACCCCGGCGAAACGCTGGGCTACATCGCCCAGCTTTACGGCACCACCATCGAATCGCTGATGGCCGCCAACCAAATCACCGACACCAACGTTATTTTTGTGGGGCAGCAGCTTCTGGTGCCGGGGCAATCTGGCCTCGCCTCGCCCAGCTTCAAGCTCATTCCCGACAGCGAACTGGTGCTTGGCCCCGCCCTGGCTGGGTTTGACACATCAACCACTGCCAACGTCTTCGGCGGCTACTTGCTCCATTATGAAGAAACGGTTGAAGGACAGCTTCTCTCTGGTCCAGCGATTGTGGATTTGGTTGCCCAGCGCCACAGCCTAAGCCCCCGCCTGCTGCTGGCACTGCTGGAATACCGCGCCAACTGGCTGACACAGGCCAGCCCGGCCAATGTGGACTATCCGATGGGATATGCAAATGGCAACGTCAGTGGACTGTATCGGCAGCTTAGTTGGGCGGCGAATTTGCTTAACTTGGGATTTTACGGCCGTTCTGAAGGCAACCGCACCAGCTTCACCACCGCCGACGGCACCCAGCTCACCTTTGCCCCCGACATCAACGACGGCACCGCCGCCGTGCAAGGGGTTCTGGCCGCCAGTGCCAATTATGGCGACTGGCAGCATGATGTGGGCGAAAACGGCTTTTTTGCCACCTTCAACCAGCTTTTTGGCAACCCTTTCGCCTACACCTATGACCCGCTATGGCCGGCCGACCTCAGCCAACCCCCTTTGCGAATCCCCTGGCCCAGCGGCGAAACGTGGTATCTAACCAGTGGCCCCCACGGCGGCTGGAACAGCGGCTCCGCCTGGGCCGCCATTGATTTGGTGCCGGAGGGAGAGCAGCTTGGCTGCGGCGATTCCGACGCCTGGGTGACGGCCATGTCGGCCGGCGTGGTGGTTCGCAGTGGCTTTGGGGCGGTGGTGGTGGATATGGACGGCGACGGCTACGTGGGGACAGGCTGGGCCATTACCTATATGCACCTTGCCACCCGCGACCGCATTGCCGTGGGAACGCCGGTGCAGCCAGGCGACCGGCTCGGCCATCCTTCGTGCGAGGGTGGTTTTTCCAATGCCACCCATGTTCATTTGGCGCGGACATTTAACGGCCGTTGGGTTTCCGCCGATGGTGCCATTCCCTTCAACATGAGCGGCTGGGTCGTCCAGGGCAACGGCATCGAATACGAAGGCCGTCTCGTCCGTGGTGACATTGTGAAAGAGGCGTGTCAATGCTGGGACGAAATCAACGCCATTACCGCAGACTGAAGAATTGAGAATGGGGAATTGAAAATTGGGAATTGAGAACGGGTTAATCATTCTCAATTCTCCATTCCCAATTCTCCATTAATTCGGCTTCGACAACATCCGTCCCAACGGCCGGCCGCCCACCAGGTGCATGTGCAAATGAAACACCTCCTGATGCCCATGTTTGTTGCAGTTAACAATCAGCCGATACCCATCCTCGGCAATACCTTCCTGCTCGGCTAACTTTTTCGCCACCATGAACAGACGGCCGGCCGTCTGCTCATCATCCTCAGCTAAATCATTCACCGTCGGAATCACCTTGTTTGGCACAATCAAAATATGCGTTGGTGCCATCGGGCTAATATCCCGAAACGCCGTCACCAACTCATCCTGATACACCATATCCGACGGAATCTCACCCCGAATAATCTTTGCAAAAAGCGTCGTCATCTTCTATCCCCTTATTACCTGAAAATTTTCCAACTTTTTTACCCCTATCAGCAATCTCTGACAACCTGCTATAATAAAAAGAAGGAGATAACTATGCCCACAGAACCGTTACGCTCAATTACCCCACCCATAGACATCTACATTAAGCTCGCCCAATATCCCATCCTGTGCGACCGTATTCGGCTGCGAATGCGCGAAGAACTATTCCGTCGCGGCATTGTCAACATGCCCGACTTTGAAGCAGAGGTCAAGCAAAAAGCCATCGAATCACAACAGCGTGAAGGGCTAACCGACCCCTTCAGCCAGGAAGAGGCCAACCAGTGGCAGCGGCGCAAAGATCGCATCCGGGATTATCAAACCGATGCCTATTTTGGCTTTAATTTAGGTGCTTCTCTACTTGACCACCTGATTGAAGAAGTTCTGGCCGACCAGCCCGGCAACAAACCCGACACAATTCAGCTAACCTTCAACCCCGAAATCTCACCCTGGGAGATGCTGTTCAAGCAGGGCAAAATTTATGAGGCACTGCCCCCACCCGAACGAGAAAAGGTGGCCCATCATCTGGAAGAAATCAAAGTGGTGCTAATTAAGGGAATGATCAGCGACCAGCTACCCTTTATTGGCGTTGCCAAAAAAGTCTTTGACATGGCCGATCTGCACATTATTTACAAAAAGCGGATTGGCGGGGGCAAAATTGGGGGCAAGGCGGCAGGCATGGCACTGGCCTGGAAAATTTTGCAGCAAAAGTCACCCAAACTAGGCCCAGAACTTAGCCAACAGGTCAGCATTCCGGACTCTTTCTACGTGGGCACCGAGGCATTCTATGATTTTCGCCAAATCAACCAGCTCGACCACATGATGAATGAGAAATACCGACCGATTGATGAGGTAAAAAACAGCCATCCATTGGTCGTGAAGGCGCATCTTGCCGGCCGGTTTCCTGATGCAGTTGTCACAGGCCTACGCAACATTTTAGACCAGGTTGGAGATAGCCCACTTATTGTGCGCTCGTCCAGCTTGCTGGAAGACAACTTTGGCTACGCCTTTGCCGGAAAGTATGAAAGCCATTTTTGCCCCAACCAGGGAACACCAGAACAAAATCTGGAAGAACTGCTCAATGCGGTTCGTCGTGTCTATGCCAGCGTCGGCAACCCCAATGCCTTGCTCTATCGGCAGCAAAACGGGCTAATTGATTATGATGAGCGCATGGCGATTTTGGTGCAAAAGCTGCGCGGACAGCGTTACGGCCGTTATTTTTTCCCTGTCCTTGCCGGCGTCGCCTACAGCAGCAACCCATTCCGCTGGAACCCCAAAATTCGGCGCGAAGATGGCTTTTTGCGACTGGTTTGGGGGCTGGGAACCCGCGCCGTAGACCGCGTTGCACATGATTACCCCCGCCTCATTGCCCTTAGCCACCCCCGTTTGCGGCCAGAAACCAATGCTGCCGCCATCCGTCAATATTCCCAAACCATGATTGACGTGATTGACCTGGAAGAAAACAAGTTCAAAACGCTGCCCATTGAAGAGATATTAACGCCTGACTACCCCTTCTTACGTTTATTGGCTTCGGTTGATCGGGGAGAGTTCTTGCAAGACATCGTTTCCAATGCCTCCAGTAACGAAGAGCCTCATTTTGTTCTGACCTTTGACGGTTTAACCAAGGATGCCAAATTTGTCAAACTGATGCGAACGGCACTGCGGCGGCTGGAAGATATGTACAAAACGCCTGTTGATGTGGAGTTTACGGTAGAAATCATTCCCAAATATCCTTACCCAGATTACAAGCTTCACCTTTTGCAATGCCGGCCGCTGCGCCAGCGCAGTAATGAAGGGTCTGTTTCCATCCCAACAGACATCGCAGAAGGCAATAAACTGTTTAGCTCCCACCATTTGGTGCCAGATGGCAAGGCAGAGGGAGTACGCTATGTTATTTTCGTAGACCCGGAGCGGTATTCAACCATTGAAGATTACACAATCAAAAAGGAGCTAGGGCGCGTCGTGGGGCGGCTCAACAAACGGTTGGAAGGCGAGCAATTCATCATGATGGGGCCGGGGCGGTGGGGCAGTGCCAACATTGATTTGGGGGTGCATGTCACCTACGCTGACCTGTTCCACACCAAGATCTTGATTGAGATTGCCGTGCCGCATGAAGGGCGGGTGCCAGAGCTATCGTATGGCACTCATTTCTTCCAAGATTTGGTGGAGGCAGGGATTTATTCGCTGGCCCTAAACCTGGCTGACCCCGATTCTTGCCTGAACTGGGCGTTTTTCCGCGAGTCACCCAACTGTTTGGCGCAGCTTTCGCCCGAAGATGCCGGGCTAAGCGATTATTTGCGGGTGATTGATATTGCCACAACCTGCAACAACAAGCGGCTGAATGTCTATATGAACGGGTCGCGGGATGAGGCGGTTGGCTATTTGGCTGAAGGAGATTGGCCGATTCCCGAAAGTCAAGGCACGCTTTCGCTGTTTTGAGCCAGCCACTGCCGTAGCAAAGCCCGCTCTCCTGCTTCATCGCTAATGCGGCCATCGAGGCGGGCGGCGAGCAGTAAGTCGAGAATTTCGGCGTAGATGGGGCCAGGCTTGAGGCCAAGCTGGCGCAGGTGATGGCCGTTAACGGCCGTTTTCACCCCTCGCCACACATGATAATACCGATCCAGCAGCCCCGCCCGCCAATCCGTTGGCTCCAGCGAAGCCATAATAGACAACAGCACGCGGGGGGTAAACGGCCGTAAAAGCCGCTCCACCTCGCTGGGCGGCATATCGGGGGTCAACGTAGGCAGCAGCCCGTGCAACACCCCTACCGCCGCCATATCCTCCCGCGTCCGCTTGCGCACCCGCAGCCGCTTCATCGTCGCCGTGCGCGTGGCCTCCGACAGCGGCAGCAGCCACAGGGCAAAATAGACAAAGACCGGGGTGTCGCCCCCCAGTGCCGCCAACCAGGCCGGGTCGGCCAGTAAACCAGGGACACGGGCAAAAGAAACGGCCGTTTCCCCCACCCAGTGCAACCCCTCCTGTAACGACGGCAAAACCCGCAGCTCCGCCAACCGCGCCAGCACCTGCGCCGGGTCAGCCTCCCGCAGCGACAGCTCAATTTCGTGGCGAATGCGGTCGCCGCTCACCCGCTCCAGCATCTCCAGCGACTCTTGCAGCAGGTCGGCCGTGCGTGGTTCAATCGTGAAACCCAGCCGCTGCTCAAAGCGCACCGCCCGCAAAACCCGCGTCGGGTCATCAACAAAGCTGAGGCTATGCAGCACCCGAATCACCCCCGCCTCCAAATCCCGCCGCCCGCCATAAAAATCGAGCAACTGCCCCAAATGGTCGCCATCGAGCCGCACCGCCAGCGTGTTGATGGTGAAATCGCGCCGGTGCAGATCGAGCTTGATTGAGGCGTAGGATACTTCCGGCAGCGCCGATGGTTCGGCATAAAATTCGGTGCGGGCGGTGACAAAATCAATTGAGGTGGGTACATTGTCGAGGTTAGCCTGGGGTGCCAGCTTGTGCCAAACGGCCGTTGTCATCTGCCATTTAGCCGTGCCAAAGCGGTCGTGGACATAAATTTCGCCGCCAAACGACGTTTGCAGCCGCCGCGCCAGGGGGATGGCGTTGGTTTCCACCACCATATCCAAATCGGTTGGTCGTTGACCCAGCAGCAAATCGCGCACGGGGCCGCCGACAATGTAAAGCGGGGTAGACAGGGTGGCCGCTATCTCGCCCACCACCTGCACCATGTGCCACAGAGCCGCCCCCAGCGATTGATCCAGCAGTCGCCGCAGCGTTGTTTGTGCCAGCCGGCCATCCCGCTGGAAAATAAAGCCAAGCAGGTCGGTGCGGGTAACAATGCCTAGCAAATCATCGCTGTGAACTGGCTCCGTGGCCGTTTCGCTGACCACCGGAATTTGCCCCCAGCCGGTAGTCAGCATCAACTGCTGTAGCCGCTCCACCGAATCCGACGGCCGCACCGTCACCGCTCCGGCTTCCATGATGCGGCGCACGGGCAGGTGGCCGAGGTGGTGGTTGAGGGCGCGGTCTACGGCGCGGCGAGTGAGCAACCCCACCAGGCGAGGGGAATCCTGGTTGTCGGCCACAACGGGATAGCCTTCATGCCCAAAGCGGTTGATAAAGTCGGTGGCGTCGCGCACGGGCAGGGCGGCGGGGATAGTTTGCACCCCCAACGACATGATTTGCTCGACGCGAGCGGGGGGGCTGACGGCTTGGGGGAGGAGGTTGAGCAGCTTTTGGCGAACGGCCGTTAACGTCTCATGCACAATAATCGCCGCCGCCGCCCGCTTGTGGCCGCCGCCACCCAACGCCTGCGCCACCGCCGACACGTCCACATAGTCGGTGGCACTGCGAGCCACAAGCTGAATATCCCGCCCCAATGAGACCAGCGCCAGCAGTCCGGCCGGCTGGAGCGTTTCGCGCAGCCGATGGACAACGCCAGAAATTTCGTCGGTGAAGCCGGGGGGAAGAACGGCCGTTGTCACCACAATCGGCTGTTCGTGAACGGTGTGCCATTCCGCCGCCGCCAGCAATGCCTCATACAATTCACGCTGCAAGGGGGTGAGGGGCATTTGCAAAAATTGGCGCACAATGCCAAGCTGCGCCCCCTGTTCCAGCAGCCATGCCGCCGCTGCCGCATCGCGGGGGGTGGTCATGTCATAGGTCAAAGCCCCGGTGTCTTCGTAAATGCCCAGCAAAAAAAGGGTGGCTTCCTCGGCGGAAAGCGACTGGCCGACGTTTTGCAGATGTTCGGTGAGCAGGGTGGTGGTGGCACCCACGGCTTCCAACTGCACCGACCAGTCGGCGGGGGGTGTTTGCTGGGTATGGTGGTCAATGAGGGAGATTAACGGCCGTTTGCCCATTCCCTTCACACTCCCCACCACCTGCGTATCCACCAGCAGCAGCCGTTCTACCCGCCGCCGCCGCCAATTTTCCGGCCGCAGCAGCCCAAACGCGCCGCCATAAAGCAGCAAGAATTGCTCCACATTGTGGTTAAGTTGGCGCGGCAGCAAAGCCATCGCTTCCGGGTACAGCCGTTTGGCCGCCGCTAACGAAGCGATGGCGTCAAAATCAGCATTTTCGTGGGTGAGAATGAGCAGCATAGGGGGATTATACACGCTTGCAGGAGTTTGATGGGGATATGGAAAACGGCCGTTTCGCCCCACAAAAAATGGCAGCGCAAATAACGCAGTTTTTTATCTCCCCACAGACCGGGCGAGATAGGGACAAACGGCCGTTTTACTTATTCATCTGCCATCAACTGGTTAAAGCGGTCAGTGAAGGCAGCCAGGGTAGGGGCGGTGGCCGCCTCACGATGGAGTTGGCGCAAGGTGGAGAGGTGAGAAACGGCCGTTAGCTGTCGTGTCAGTTGGCGGTTCACCTGCCCAAAACGGATCTCCAGCAAATCCAGAATATCATCCTGCAATGCCTCAATTCGCCCCCGTTCGATGCCTTGCTCAATACCCTGTTTGATACCTTCTTGCATTCCCTGTTCAATCCAGTAATCCGCTACCGTTTTCATTGCGCCACTTCCTGTGTCTGCCAATGTCTGGCGAACAATGTTGCCCATCTCTTCGGGAGCCAGGTGGGTGCTGGCTCTGCTGACATAATACAACACCGTGCCTAAATATTCCAGTGCCGTCTCCGCCTTGTCCAGGTCGTGGAAAAGGGAGAGGATGTCGGCCAAACGGCCGTTTAGCGCCGGGTCAAAAATGTATTTCATGATGAGCAGGCCAATTTGCAGCCGCGCCTGCCCGCGAATTTCAGCCTCATCGAGCCGCGACAGGTCGTGGAGTTCATAGAGGAAGGTCGGCCAATAGGGGCGCAGCGGTTCAGAACCGCTAAACTGGGCGGCAATCTGCCATTGCTCCCGACCGTGGTAAACAACCACAGGGATGATGGGGCGTAGCATCAGCTTTTTCTGGCTGTCGCGCTCCCAAATGCGGACGAGGTAGCGCAGCATTGGTGAGTTTGCTCATGGCGGCGAATTATAGCCAAACGACGGACGACCAGCGACGGCATGAATGGGAAAAAACGGGCGTGTGAAGAAGCCATAAAAGCTGGTGTTTGGCAGTGACAAGTAATGTCACATTGGGATAAACGGCCGTTGACACAGTAGAACATGCGTGCTAATATTTCACCAATGCGAACAATTGTTCTGAATTATACTAGAACACAAGCTCGCACTCAAGCATTTTAGCCAAAATCACAACAAACTGGGTAGTGGGCGGTGGGTTACTGCCTCAATCTCTAAACCGATAAGGAGGATAAAAACATGAAGAATGATTATCTTTTGGGGCCAGCAAATTCATTTGGGATGCGCGTTGCCTCCATGAGTATGCAGCGCAAAACCATGGTTGGGGTTATTTTGATGATAGCCCTGTTTGCCTTTGAAATTTTTAACTTTGACACCACGCAGTTTGCCCTCCGCAGCCTGCTGGGGGATGTTCGTTTTCTGGGGGTGGGTTGGGCCAGCATTTTGGCAATCGCCTTTTGTTCGATTGATTTCGCCGGGCTTATTCGCATCTTCACCCCGCAAAAAGGAGCCAGTGAACCACGCGAAGTGTGGTATCTGATGGGTGCCTGGATTTTGGGCGCGGCCATGAACGCCGTCATGACGTGGTGGGCCGTTTCCCTGACGCTGCTCAACCATTCCTTTGGTAATGAGGTTTTGAGCCGGGAACAACTATTGACCTATGTGCCGATTTTTGTAGCGGTGCTGGTCTGGCTAACGCGCATCCTGTTTATTGGGGCGTTTACGGTAGCAGGTGAACATATTTTTGACTTTGGCTACAGCAACCAAAACAGCAGCCCCAAGCGGCAGTCGGTACCAACAGGGCCAATGAACACGGTAGCCCAGCGGCGGGCTGCACCACGACAGGCAGCAGCTCCGCAGCGAACGGCCGTTCACACCCGCCCTGCCCCCGTTGAACCCACCTATGAACCGCTGCCCGCTTCAGCACAGGCCACGCAAGTGATGTCGCAGCCGGCACCCAAACCGCAGCCGCTGCCCAGCGCACCCGGCAACCCCACGCCGCTGCGCCAACCCACCAGCCAACCGGGAACCAGCCGTGTACGTCAACGCCCCCCCGTACCCAATCGCGGCCCGCTAAACCGGATGCCAATGGGGGCTAAGAGTAAAGAGCAACATTAGTGGCAAGAACGGTAATCAGTCATCAGTAATCGGTAATCAGTAGCTCTACTGATTACCGATTACTGGATAATGTTCACACAATCTTAAAAACAACCGATTTACAGACGCTTTTTTTCGGGGTAAACTAATGACGATAAATTATCAACCGATACCAACGCCATTGAGTAAAAGATTGAGTGAGCCTTCTCCCCATTACAACAACATGACGGCTGAAACGGCCGTTAATCCCCTGGCCCAGGTACAGCAGCGGATGATCATCATTTTGGCCTTTGCCATCATTGCCATCATCCTCTTTGCCATCTTCATCATGCCGCGTGGCTTCCGCAGCACGCCAGAAGCAGCCCTGACCACCAACCAACCGGCACAGGTAGCTGTTGCCCCCGCTGTCACCGGCATCATCTCCCCCATTTTTTCGCCCGAAGTGCGTCACTGGGAACCGCAAATTGCGGCCTGGTCGCAGCAGTACGGCATTGACGCCAACTACATTGCCACCATCATGCAGATTGAGTCGTGCGGCGACCCGATGGCGGCTTCTGGTGCGGGCGCACAGGGGCTATTTCAAGTAATGCCTTTTCACTTTGCGGCGGAGGAAAATATGCTTGACCCCGAAACCAATGCCCAGCGCGGCATTGCCTATTTTGCCGAACGGCTGGCGCAGACTAACGGCAACGTAGGGCTGGCGTTTGCTGGCTACAACGGCGGCCACGTGGCTGCTGCCAGCGGCTGGGATGATTGGGCACCGGAAACCCAGCGGTACTTTACCTGGGCCACGGGCATTGTCGGCGATATTGAATCGGGGTTGACCCAAAGCCCAACGCTCCAACGCTGGATGGAAGCAGGTGGGGCCTCGCTTTGCCGACAGGCGGCCAACCGGCTTGGGCTGCCATAAGCGAAACCAATTCTTCATGTGAAAAAACGGCCGTTTTGCAAAACGGCCGTTTTTGTTTGGTTGACGCCCTTCCCCCACCCTCCTATACTTTCATTGAATATCCGCAACATCTGACGCGCCGAACCCAACGCCCACAGCCATCCCGATTCGTCGCGTTCCATGCTCATATTTAGCAGGAGGTTCCCATGTCTGTACAAATCACCTTTCACGGTCACGCCACCTTTTCCCTTGATGTCAATGGCACCAAGCTCGTGGTTGACCCCTTTTTCGCGGGCAACAGCCCCGTTGCCACAAGAAGCGTTGCCGAAGTCGAAGCTGACTACATTTTGCTGACCCACGGCCACGGCGACCACATTGCCGATGCCGTTCCGCTGGCACAGCGCACTGGTGCCACCGTCATTGCTAACTTTGAAATTGCTGGTTGGCTAGGCGGCAAAGGCGTTGACAAGATTCACGCGCAGCACATCGGCGGCGGCTATAACCATCCCTTTGGCCGCGTCAAAATGACCATCGCCTTCCACGGCTCCGGCTTGCCAGACGGCAGCTATGGCGGCAACCCCGGCGGCTTTTTGCTCTCGGTAGATGGCAAGAACATTTATATTGCCGGTGACACGGCTCTCTATTCCGACATGGCACTCATTGGCGAAGCAGGCATTGACGTTGCCATTTTGCCCATTGGCGATAACTTCACCATGGGGCCAGACGACGCGCTGCGAGCCATTAAGTATCTCAATCCCAAGGTTGCCATTCCTTGCCACTACAACACCTGGCCGCCCATCGCCCAGGATGCCCACGCTTGGGCAGCGCGGGTGGAGGCGGAAACAAGCACGAAGGTGGTTGTGATGGGCGTTGAGGACAGCTACGAAGTATAAATAAGGAATGGAAATTAAATAACTTGCCCATTTAGAAGTTCAACTTCTTCTGAGAAGTTGAACTTCTTGCGTGACTTATTTAATCCTCGTTCCTAAGTGGCAATTGGAGATTGGAGATTGATGACTGCAAAATCTCCAATCTCTAATCGCTAATCTCCCCAAAGATGAAAAAAGTTGTTGGTATTGGTCTGCTTATTGGCATCATGCTTGTCTTGCTGACGGCAGCTTATGTTGTGTTCACCTGGCGCACGGCGCGACCTGTGTCGCTCTCATCGCTGATTTTTGGCACGGCCACGCCCTTGCCCACGCCGACGCTGCGACCAACGGCAACGGCCGTTCCTGACACCCCCACCCCTGAACCCACCGCCACGCTGGAAGCCACGCCCACGCCCTTGCCCACTGAAACGGCGGTAGCTACGGAAACGGCCGTTTCCGGCACCCTCAGCGAACTCTCCGTCATCACCCTGGAAAACGAACAGACGTTTGATAGCTACCAGTTCAATGTTGATATCACCTTCATCAGCTCTGACGCCAACGGCGTGGAGCAGGAACAAAGCGGCCACATTGTCTACCGCTTTCAGGGCGAGCCAGAGGCCAAAGGGTTGGACGCCACCATTGATGGCATGATGAATTTGACCAATGCCGACATTAGTCTGTATGAATTGGACGGACGCACCAGTGCCGTGCTGCCGGGCTTTGGCTGCGTAGGCGGTGCCAGCACGGTGGAGCAGCTTGCTTCGCCCTTTGCCTCCCTGCTTGCCCCGGATCAACTGCTGACCAACCTTGATCAGGCCGAGCGAATCATGCCCGATGAAACGATCAACGGCATTCCCTCGGCCCATTATCGCATTGACGAATCTTTACTGAACCCGGAAAAGGTGCAGTTGGAACAGGTGAGTGGGGACTATTTTGTAGCACTGGATGGCAACTACCTGGTACAGTTTGTGCTGGATGGACAAGGGTCGGTGACGTTGGCACCGGGTGTGGCGTTGGAAAACGGCCGTTTGCACTTCACCTACGCCCTTAGCAACATTGACCAGCCGTTTGTGTTTGAACTTCCGGCCGGCTGTGTAGCACCTTAACGCCAAAATCGGTCAATTCCTGGTCATGATAAATTCAACAAACGTTTCCATCCGTATTAATGATTAGAAGCAATGGCTGCGCCCATTGTAAGCAAACTTTATGCTGCATACACAAAGCGATGAGCAACTAATGGCGCAGATTGCGGCGGGCGATGAGGCCTCGCTGGAGCTGCTTTATGACCGGTATGCAACGGCCGTTATGGGCGTGGCATACCGCGTGCTGCAAAATCGCGGCGAAGCCGAAGACGTGGTGCAGGAAACGTTTTGGCGTGCCTGGGAAAATGCGAGCCAGTTTCAGGTACGGCGCGGTAGCTGTAAAAACTGGCTGCTAGGCATTGGCCGTAATTTAGCAATTGATACGCTGCGGCGGCAAAAGGTACGCCCTGGGGCGGCCGAAAGCAGCGATATGGAAATATTGCTGGAACGTGAGCCAGACAGGAATAGTGATACGGCGGCTGTGGCGGTTGCCAATATGACCCACAATCAGGTTTCACAGGCAATGGCGACGCTGCCGGATGAGCAGCAGGTGGTGCTGCGGCTGGCCTATTTCGACGGGCTGACGCGCCGCGAGATTGCTGAGAAAGAAGCGGTTCCATTGGGAACTGTCCATACCCGCGCACGGCTGGCACTGTTGAAGTTGGGTGACTTGCTGCGCGAGCAAGGCATTCTTTGACTATGAACGAACAGATCGAAGAGCTGCTCCCGTTTTATGTGTTAGGAGCGCTGACAGATGAAGAAACGGCCGTTGTTGAAGCATACCTGGCAGCCAACCCGGAGGCACGGCAGCGGCTGGACGCATTGGCCGAGCCAGCTGCCTTCTTGCCGCATGATGCGCCGCCGATTACCCTCAGTGCTAACGCCAAGACCCAGCTCATGGCGCGGGTGCGGGCATCGAAGGTGGAGGTAGAAAGGGGAAAAACGGCCGTTTCGTCCCCACCGTCCCCCATCTTCTGGCAGCAGCTAGTCGCCTGGTGGCGTGGTTTGGGTCAAAGCCGCCTGATGCCCAGCCTGGCCGTTGGCTCTATGGCTTTGGCGGCTATTCTGCTGTTCTGGGCCTTTTCGCTGCGCGGCCAAATGACGGGCCAGCAGGAGAAGATTGCGGCCCTGGAAGCTGCGGTGATTAACCGGGAGGCTACCATTATGAGCCTGGGGGCGACGTTGGCCGAGCGGGATGCGCTGGTGGAAACGCTGCAAAATGAGCTGGCCGGACAAAATGATGCTTTGGCGGCGTTGAACAATGATGCGGCCACTTTGCAGCAGCAATTGGCTGATTACGACACCGTTTTGGCGCAGTTGACGCAACCGGAGACCCAACTGGTGGCGATTAACAGCGAACAGGGTGTAGCAACGGGGCAGTTGTTGTTTACGGGGGAGGGAGAAACGGCCGTTTTTGTCCTGGCCGATCTTGCCCCCCTCACCGAGGCGCAGGATTACCAAGCGTGGCTGATTGACGACACGGGCGCCCACTCTGCCGGGCTGCTTACCGTCAGCGGTGACGGCCATGCCATCCTCCGCGTGGATGCAGACCGCGCCATTGGCAGTTTAACGGCCGTTGGTATCTCCCTTGAACCGGCTGGTGGCAGCGAACAGCCCACCACCGTCATCATGCTTGGCTTCCTCACCCCCAGCTCTACCTAATGAGTGTAGAGGCGCAAAAAATTTCGCGTCTCTACAAACAAACCCCTCAAAAATCATTTTCCCCCAATTTCAAATTCAATGAATGCAAACGGACACGGGCTGCGTAATAGCTTGTGAACCGGCAAATAGTCTGCATGTAAGCAACGGTTCAACCAACAAGCGTCTGGCTTCTACCCGACCTCTATAACCCCTCCAAAAGGAGAAAAACCATGTTTACTCGCTCTTTGCTGCGGCATAATGGTCGTTTGCGTCTATCTCTACGCCTGTTTTTGCCCGCCCTCATCCTGCTTTCCCTGCTGGCTCGCCCGGCCAAACCAGCCGCCGCCCACCCACTGGGCAATTTCAGCGTCAACCGCTATAGCCGTTTGCAGATTAACCAGGACAACGTTGAACTGTTTTATGTGGTAGACATGGCTGAAATTCCCACCTTCCAAACGTGGGCTGCGATTGACACCGACGGGAATGAGGAAATTGATGCGGCGGAAAACGGCCGTTTTCTCACCAACCAACTCACGACCATCGGCCAAAATCTGGAATTGAGCGCAAACGGCCGTTTGCTCACCCTCCAACCCCACAGCCAACGCCTCACCTTCCCCCCCGGCCAGGGCGATCTGCCCACGCTGCGGCTGGAAGCCACCTTTGTCGCCCCGCTGCCCCGCGAAGGCAACTGGAATATCGCCTACCATGACCACAACTTTGCCGACCGGCTGGGCTGGCGCGAGGTGGTGGTGCAGCCAGGCGAAGGGGTGAGCCTGCCCAGCAGCACCGCCCTCAGCGAGGATGTGACCCAAGGGCTGACCAGCTACCCCGAAGATTTGCTGCAAAGTCCGCTGGATGTGGTTTCGGCGCAGGTGGAAGCGACAACGGCCGTTTTGCCCGCCACCAGCAGCAGCCAGACGACGACAGAAACGGCCGTTTCGGCCACCAACCGCTTTAGCAGCGACGAATTTGCCAACCTGCTCACCGGCGACGGCCAACTGCGCGGCACAGTCCTGTTCATCACCCTGCTCACCGCCTTTGGCCTGGGTGCCGCCCACGCCCTCACCCCCGGCCACGGCAAAACCGTTGTCGGAGCCTACCTTGTGGGGTCACGCGGCACGGCCAAACACGCCATCTTTTTGGGGCTAACCACCACCATCACCCACACCGCCGGGGTTTTCCTGTTCGGCCTCATCGTCCTCTTCGCCTCCCAGTTCATCCTGCCTGAACAGCTTTACCCCTGGCTGGGTGTCATCTCCGGCCTGCTTGTCGTCTGGATTGGCCTCTCGCTGGTTTACGGCCGTTGGCGAGCCATGCACCAGCCAGCCTACCACCACCACCATCATGACCACGACCATGACCATGACCACGCTCATGACCATGACCATGACCATGATCACGACCACCCGGCAGGTTATCACACCCATTTTGGCATCGGCCACACCCATGCCCACCCGCACAACGAAGAGATCACCTGGCGCAATTTGCTGGCTCTGGGCATCTCCGGCGGCCTGATTCCTTGCCCTTCTGCCCTGGTGGTATTGCTCAGTGCCATTGCGTTGGGGCGGGTGGCGTTGGGGCTGGCACTCATTACGGTATTTAGCCTGGGGTTAGCCAGCGTGTTAACGGGCATTGGGCTGGTGTTGGTCTATGCGGGCAAGCTGTTTCAGCGGCTGCCGGGGGATAACGGCCGTTTTATCCAGGCCATTCCCGTCCTCAGCGCCCTGTTCATCACGCTTGTCGGCCTCGGCATTACGTTCAGAGCCTTTCTGGATATTGGGCTAATTTAGGAACGAGGATTTAAACAAGCCACAAAAGAAGTTCAACTTCTTCTGAGAAGTTGAATTTCTCAACGGGCAAGTTATTTAATTCCTTCGCATTATCTCACAAGTATAACGGGAGGATTTATGTAAACAAAAACGGTTATTGGTACGACTAAACCTGTTCTGTAAATCTTGTTAAAAAAGGAAAGTTAGGAAAAATGATAAAAATCACAAAATCCAATTTGTATTCAAGAGTTCTTTATCTCGCATCGGCTGGGTTGGCGGCTCTGTTGGTCATAACGGCCGTTCTTCTCAGCAGCGGGCTTGCCGGGGCATCTAGCCACCGCGAAGCCCCCCTGATCTCCAAAGACCCCTTTGCCGACACCACCGACACCTACGTCTTTGTTTCCCCCAACGACCCCGACAACCTCGTCCTCATCGCCAGCTGGATCCCCTTTGAAGGTGCCGAAGGCGGCCCCAACTATTACGAATGGGACGACAGTGCCTACTACGACATCTACGTAGATAACAATGGCGATGCCGTACCGGACATCACCTACACCCTCAAAAGCCGCGTAGACCTGCAAAACCCCGGCACCTTCCTCTACAACACTGGCCCCATTGATGCCCTTGACTCCCCCAACTGGAACCGGCAGCAGCGTTACACCGTCACCGAATACTTTGTCCCAGGCACCCAGCCCGGAACGGCCCCCGTTGCCCCCACCGACCATGCCCAAATGATTGTCGAGGATCAGCTGGCACCCCCGGCCAACATCGGCAGCAAATCCACCCCGGACTACCCGGCACTGGTGGAAGCCGCCACCTATAGCTGGCACGATGACCGCAACGGCGACGACCTCCACATCTTTGCTGGCCCCACCGACGACGCTTTCTGGGTAGATTTGCAGGTATTTGACCTGCTGACCCTGCGCGGCCAAGATGCCCCGGTTGGCTACGGCACGGGCAACAACATCCCCGTTGACTCTCTTTCCGGCTACAACGTTCACAGCCTCGTTCTGGAAGTGCCAATCAGCCGCCTGGTGCAGGGCGAAGAGACCGTTTTAGGCGTTTGGGCTGGCACACGCCGCCCCGCCATGCGCGTTCTGGAAGGGTTGGGCGGTTTAGGAACCTCCACCCACAGCGGCGATCTGGTACAGGTCTCCCGTCTGGGTATGCCCCTGGTCAATGAAGTGGTGTTGCCGCTGGGTCTGAAAGATGCGTTCAACAGCCTCAAACCGGAGCAGGATTTGACCATCTACACCCACCCCGACTTTGGCCCCATCCTGCAAGGCAGCGTAGAAGACCCTGAAGTAGGCAACCTGCTGTGTGCGCTCTACGGCGTGCCGTTGCCGGGTGATACCAATGACGACTGTGCCACCGACTTTGTGGCTGGTACTCCCCGCTCTGGCCGGGGCGACATTTTCGACATCTTCCTGACCGGTATGGTGCTGGCGAATGAGTTCACCATCGAAACGGCCAATGGCCCCGTGACCTTGCCTGCCGGGTTCAACGTCAACCAGCCGGCCGGTGTGGTTCCCTCGGAAATGATTCGCATCAATACCGCCATCAAGGGTGAGCTGTGCAAGCCGGAGCCGAGCCGCCTGGGTGTGCTGGGTGGGGATGCTTGTGGTTTCCCCAACGGCCGTCGTTTGACCGATGACGTGGTTGAGATTGAGCTGCTGGCAGTGGCTGGTGCGGCCTACCCAGTGCTGGATGGGCGCGACGAGAGCTTTAGCTTTAACCCAGCGTTTATCAGCGTGCTGGATGATGGGCTGTATGGCAATGATGTGGCCTTTAGCGACAGTTTCCCCTATATGGGGCAGGCGCAGTCGGGACAAAGCCACCAGCATAAGAACCCAATCCTCCACACCTTCCTGCCTGTGGTAGAAAAGCAGAGCAACGCAGTCGCGGACTTCGCTGCCGAGAATCCGGTAGCGGCCACGGCTACTGGCAGTGCGCTCTTTGGTCTGCCTGCGCTGGCCTGGTTCCTGCGCCGCCGTGACAATGAGTAAGTAGAGATTGGGAGATTGGAGATTGGAGATTGTGAACCTTCATCAATCTCCAATCTCTAATCTCTTTTTTTTGGAGCAACCCCATGACCAGTTATGCGCTGACCAAACGGCCGTTTACCCGCCCCGCCCTCTTCTTAATAACGGCCGTTCTTCTCCTCCTCGCCACCCTGCTTTGGCAGCTACTCGCCGCCCCCGCCGCCCCGCCCCCTGCCCCCGCCCTGGCTGGCCGCGACCGCATCGTTGGCACCACCATCACCGACTTGCAGGCGCGGGTGGCGCAAAACCCCAACGATGCCGAAGGGTATGCCATGCTGGGGCTGGCGTATTTGCAGCAGGTGCGGGAAACGGCCGATGCCAACTACTATGGCCTAGCAGAGCAAGCATTCAACGAAGCCCTGAGCCGTGAGCCGCAGCAGTTCCAGGCGGTGCTGGGGCAGGGGATTTTGGCGCTGGCGCGGCACGATTTCCAGCAGGGGCTGGTGTGGGGGGAACAAGCAAGCACGCTTAACCCATACAGTGCTGAGGCGCTGGGGGTGCTGGTGGATGCGAATGTGGAGCTGGGTCGGTATGAAACGGCCGTTTCCACCGCCCAGCAAATGGTCAACCTGCGCCCCAATCTTGCCAGCTACAGCCGCATCGCCTATTTGCGTGAGCTGCATGGCGACGTAGACGGGGCGATTGTGGCGATGGGGCAGGCGGCGCAGGCGGGTGCGCCGGGGCAGGAAGACACGCTTTGGACGCTGGTGCAGTTGGGGAATTTGTATTTGAATCGGGGGGAGTGGGGGGAAGCAACGGCCGTTTATCAGCAAGCCCTGCAAAGCCGCCCCGACTACCCCTTTGCCCAAGCCGGGCTGGCGCGAGTGCAGGCGGCCCAGGGCAATGTGGCGGGTGCTATTGAAACCTTTGAGCAGTTAGTCGGCCGGCTCCCCCTGCCCGAATTTGCCATTACCCTGGGTGAACTCTACCTTGCCACCGATCAGCCCGAAAAAGCCCAAGCCCAATTTGACCTCGTTCACCTCATCCAACAGCTTAACGCCGATGCCGGGATGGATGTGGATTTGGAGTTAGCCTTGTTTGAAGCCAACCACGGCGACCCTGCCCAGGCAGTTCGTTTGGCCACGGCCGCCTATGACCGCCGCCCCAGCATCTACGCTGCCGATGCCTTGTCATGGTCACTTTACAAAAACGGCGACCCTGAAGCAGCCTGGCCGTATGCCCAGGAGGCTCTGCACCTCGGCACTCAGGACGCGATGCTCCACTTCCATGCCGGGATGATCGCCCAGCGGCTTGGCCGTACTGCCGATGCCCAAACCCATCCCGGCCAGGCTCTTGCTCTCAACGCCACCTTCTCTATCCCAGCAATTCTCAGTTTAACCAAAGCCAATGGCAGTGATGGGGAGGTTGGCTGTGGCCTGATGGTGACAAACGGCCGTTTCCTCCAGCCGCCTCGCCCGTTGTCGAACCCAGCCACAGCTCAATGCAAACAAACGGCCGTTAGCGACACTAGCGTAAAAAAATCAAAACCGACTGTCTCACATACCGGTGCTAACCAACGTTGAGCAGCCACTTATGTTTGAACTTCCGGCCCGCTGCACGCCCCCTAATGCCAATGGCCGTGCTGATACAATCGGCCAATCTCACGCCGCTGTGAATCCAGCCCTATGATCTCCAACTGACGGTAATCGCTGGGGGTAAGCCCGGTGATACGCTTAAACGCAGTGGCAAAATGCTGGCTGCTGCTGTAGCCCAACTCCAAACCAATATCAGTGACTATCTTGCCACTTGTTCGCAGCATCTGTTTGGCTTTTTCAATACGCCTGCTATTAATATAGGAAATGGGGCTTTGCCCAACATGCTGCTCAAAAAGCTGGAAGATACGGCTGCGGCTCAAGCTGGCTTGTTGGCACAAATCGTCAATGGTGAGGGGAGGAACGGCCGTTAACCGCGCCTCAATAAACACCATCAACGCCTCAAACTGGGGCGGAAAGTGCGGCTCATCCCGCCGCTGCCCATACTGACGCAGCAGCTGCGCCAAAAAAAGCTGCAAATGCGCTCTGACCAGGCGCGGGCTATCTGGCTGCGGCTGCCGAATCTCCACCAGAAGCTGCTGCACCTGCCCCACCAGATCATTCGCCCCCAGCCACGTGCGCTGCTGCAAAGCCGCCAACTCCGCCTGCATCGAGCTATCGGGCAGCACCATTGCATCCACCTGTAGCCACGTCAACTGGCTTGGCTGCACCAGGTTTTCCACACTACCATGCGTCTCACCCGGCTTCGTTACAAACACCGACCCCGGCTGCAAAGGGTAAATCTCATCCTCCACCCACCACGTCACCGCACCATCCAGCACCAGGTGAAATTCATAATACAGCTCATGGTGCGGCAGCATCCCCTCCCGCGCCTCCACCTGCCGCGATTGCCCAATCGCTTTCAGCGCCGGAACCAAACATTGCTCCCCAAAATACCGTTCAATATATGCCTTCGTCATAAAACTCTGTCCTTATCCGACAGAAAATACCATTTTTGTATACAAAAGTCCATTCGACTAACTTGAACGTTACCCATAGTATAATTGACTATATTACCCAACGTTGTGCAATATGCGCCGAAAATCACTTTTTGTTATGCACAACACCTGCAAAAGTTGTTTGTAAACGCTTATCCAAACATAAGAACTCATTAATTATGCTGCAACTACAAGAAGATATATTCAGCCGTATCAACCCTGAACAGTTCCGCAACGCTTTGCGCCACTTCCCCGCCGGGGTCACGGTCGTCACCATCAAATCAGGCGAAGCGGTGCACGGGATGACGGTTTCCGCTTTTGCCTCGGTTTCCCCCACGCCGCCGCTCATTCTGGTGGTCATTGACCATCGCGGGCGGGGGCATGAGCTGCTGGAACGGAGCAACGCGGTTTTTGCCGTCAACATTTTGCGGGAAGACCAGCAGGATTTGTCGAACCAGTTTGCCTGGCAAAAGGAAGACCGGTTTGGGGTTGGGGCGTGGGAAACGGCCGTTACCGGCGCCCCCATCCTCACCAACGCCCTCGCCTGGCTCGACTGCACCGTCTACAGTCGCCACACGGCCGGCACCCACACCATCTACATCGGCGAAGTCAAAGCCAGCCACGTCCCCGAACCCGATCAAAAACCACTCATTTACTGGAACCGCGACTACCAAACCATCTGCGAACCAAACGCAGACACCGACTAACTTTTCCTAGGGGTTGGAGATTAGAGATTGGAGGTTAATGAAGGTTCATAATCTCCAATCTCCAATCCCCAATCTCCTTATAACACGAAGGTATCACTACCATGTCCAAGGAAATCAAAAGCCGCGCCTTTGCCCTCGACCCCACCTTCAACTATCTGCCCGATCACGACCGCTACCTGCTGGCACTCGGCCGGCCGCACCTGCGGTTCAACGTCATCGGCGTGGGCGTGAACGGCCAGGAACATATCCTCGTCACCTATCTGGAAGGTCGCGCCGCCATTCACGGCATCTATGACCCCAACCCTTCCAGCGTCGCCGCCGCCCGGCAGCTTCACCAAAAATGGTCACGCGGCCAGGAACTGGTCGTCTATGAGTCGCTGGAAGCCGCCTGCAACGACCCCGCTGTAGACGCGCTGATCATTTGCACCCCTAATTACACCCATTTGGAGGTCGTCAAGGTTGCCGCCCAATCGGGCAAGCACATTCTGCTGGAAAAACCCATCGCCACCACCGTCCCCGATGCGCTGGCAATTATGGAGCTGGCCGAGGCATATACGGCCGTTTTTCAAATCGGCCTCCAATACCGCTACAAACCTACCTACAGCGAAGCCATCTACGAACTGCTCACCCGCCAATCCGTCGGCAGCGTCAAAACCATCTCCATTGCCGAACACCGCATCCCCTTCCTCGACAAGGTGAACCAGTGGAACAAATTCGCCAAATTTTCCGGCGACACCCTGGTGGAAAAATGCTGCCACTACTTCGACCTGCTCAACCTCTTTGCCCAATCCCGCCCGGCCACCGTCTACGCTTCGGGCAGCATGGCGGTCAACTTCACGGAGTTTGAATACAACGGCGAAAAGTCCGACATTTTGGACAATGCGTTTGTGGTGGTGAACTATGAAAACGGGGTGCGGGCCAGCTTTAACCTGTGCATGTTTGCGCCGCTGTTTTATGAGGAGCTGATTGTGTGTGGGGATAACGGCCGTTTAAAAGCCTGCGAGCAAGTAGATTTCCTCCCCCAATCCTCCTCCAAAACATCCCTCGAAATCATGTGCGGCGACAACAAACCGTCCCGCCGCTCCACCCCCAACTATCCCGCCATCATCGAACAAAGCGGCCACCACGGAGCCACCTACTACGAACACATCAACTTCATCAACAACATCGAAGGGCAACCCACGCAAACAGCCACCGCCCGCGAAGGATTCTGGTCCATCGTCGTCGCCGCCGCCGCCCAGGAATCTATCCAGCAGGGTCAGGTTGTTGTTATCAACGATTTTCTGGCTCAATATAACATATCAATTTAAGAAAAGGGATTAGAGATTGGAGATTGGAGATTGCCCAATCTCTAATCTCCAATCTCCTACAAGGAACCATGATCGAAATCCGCTCCCCCCACCTCACCGGCGCCGAAATATCCTGGTTTGCGCCCATTTGCAGCGATGATTACGAGTTTTTAGGCGTGCCAAACGGCCGTTTACGCTCCAGCTTTGCCCACACCTCCAACATTTTGCTCACCGCCGACAAGCTGGGCTACCGCAACATTCTCTGCCCGTCCTCTTACCAGGTGGGGCAGGACACGCTGACGTTTGCAGCAGCGGTTGCCCCCATGACGGAGCAGATTAATTTGTTAACGGCCGTTCGCTGCGGCGAAATCCACCCCGCCATGCTCGCCCGCACCATCGCCACCCTCGACCACATCCTCGAAGGCCGCCTCACCGTCAACATCATCTCCTCCCCCATGCCCGGCGAAAACCTCGACTCCGCCAGCCGTTACCAGCGCTCCCGCGAAGTCATCCAAATCCTCAAACAAGCCTGGACACAAGACCACATAGACTTCTCCGGCGACTTCTATAACATTCAGCTCAGCACCACCGACCCCGTGCGACCTTACCAGCAAAACGGCGGCCCCCTCCTCTACTTCGGCGGCTACTCCCCCGACGGCAAAGATCTCTGCGCCGAACATTGTGACGTTTACCTGATGTGGCCCGACACCGAAGAAAACCTGCGCGGCCACATGGAAGATCTAACAGCGCGGGCAGCAAAATACGGCCGTAAACTCGACTACGGCCTCCGCGTCCACATGATCGTCCGCGAAACCGAAGCCGAAGCCCGCGCCGCCGCCGACCGCCTCGTCTCCAAACTAGACGACCAATTTGGCAGCGAAATCCGCAACCGCGCCCTCGATGCCAAAACCTACGGCGTCGCCCTGCAGGCCGAGGCCCGCGCCAAGGCCGACAATGAAGGGTACGCCGAACCCCATCTGTGGACAGGCATCGGCCGCGCCCGCTCCGGCTGCGGCATGGCCCTCGTCGGCAGCCCCGACCAAATCCTTGCCAAAATCCAGCGCTACATGGACATGGGCATCCGCGCCTTCATCTTCTCTGGCTACCCCCACCTAGACGAATGCCAACGCTTCGCCCAATACGTCCTACCCCAGCTGGAAACCATCTCCATGCCCATTGCCCAGGGTCGCCAACCCGCCCACACCCCCGCCACACCCCTCGGCACCGGCACCCGTGTTTAAGATATGGTATTTCACGATAAAAGGAGGTGAAGCAAAACCCGCAAACCACAACAAACAGTCTGTGTAAAACAGACTTCCTTTCCGTAGACATAGAATTCATTCTATGCCCTAACCTGTCATAAGTAATCTAAAATTAACCAAATGGAGAAGCAAATGAGACTCAAATTTACCCACTATACTCGTTTACTTTTGTTACTGGCAGCACTCCTCCTCGTTGCCTGCGGCGGCGGTGCCGCAGAACCGGAAGAAGCCGCCCCCGCTGCCGAAGAAGCGCCCGCCGAAGAAGCCCCGGCTGCCGAAGAAGCGCCTGCTGAAGAAGCTCCGGCCGAGGAAGAAGCGCCAGCAGTTGAAGAAGCGCCCGCTGAAGATGTTGTCGAACTCCGCATGACCTGGTACAGCGACGGCACCGAAGATGTGGTCATGCGCGACCTCCTCGACCGCTTTGAGGCCGAACATCCCAACATCAAAGTTGTTATGGATGTGGTCGCCTATAACACCATTCTCGAAAACCTGCCCATCCAGCTTGCCGCTGGCGAAGGGCCAGACCTTGCCCGCGTCACCAACCTCGGCGGCCTGTCGGAACATTTCCTCGACATCAGCCCCTACGTAGACACCGCCTACTGGGAAACCAACTTCGGCCCCTTCCTCAACTGGATGCGGCCGGCCGGAGACACCAGCGGCATCTACGGCATGATGACCCAGCTCACCGTTACCGGCCCCTACATCAACAAGACCCTCTTTGACCAGGCTGGCGTGGAAGTGCCGACTGGCGACACCACCTGGGAAGAGTGGGCAGACCTGACCCGCCAGGTAGCTGAGGCAACCGGCACCGACTTCGCTATGGCGATGGATCGCACCGGCCACCGCTTTGCTGGCCCCGCTATCAGCCAGGGCGCCAAATATTTTGATGCCAACGGCAACCCCGCCATTGCCGACGCTGGCTTCCAAGCCATGTCGCAAATGCTGGTAGATTGGCACGCCGACGGCACCATGCCGCTGGACGTGTGGGCTGGTTCTTCGGGTTATGCCCCGGCCAACGAACTGTTTGTCAACGGCCAAATCGTCCTCTACATGTCGGGTAGCTGGCAAATCGGCCAATTCGCCACCACCATCGGCGATGCCTTCGACTGGCAAGTTATCCCCAATCCGTGTGGCCCCGCCGCCTGCTCCGGTATGCCCGGTGGCGCGGCGCTGGTGCCGATCAAAGACACCGAACATCCCGAAGAAGTAGGGATGCTCATGGACTACCTGGCGCAGGAAGATGTTTTGCGCGAATTTTCTGCCCGCACCCTGTTCATCCCCGGCCACCTCGGTCTGGCTGAAGCGGGGATTGCGTATGAAACGGACGTGGAAGCTGCAGCCAATGCCCTGTCTGCTTTTGTGGCGCAAGTGCCGCTGCTCGACCAAACGGCGTATGACCTGCAGGCGTATCCCTTTAACTTTGCCATCTTCAACGCCACCCGCGACCGCCTGACCCAGGTGATTTTGGGCGAGTTGACGATGGATGAGGCGATGGCTCGTATTCAGGAGGATGTGGATCAGGCGATTGCGGAGGCGACGGGAACGGCCGTTGCTGCCGCCACCCCCGTCCCCCCAGCCGAACCCGTTGAACTCCGCATGACCTGGTACAGCGACGGCACCGAAGACGTGGTGATGCGCGAACTGCTGGATCGCTTTGAAGCCGAAAACCCAGGCATCACCGTCGTCATGGACGTGGTAGCCTACAACACCATTCTGGAAAACCTGCCCATCCAGTTGGCCGCCGGTGAAGGCCCCGATTTGGCGCGTGTCACCAATTTGGGCGGGCTGTCAGAGTTCTATCTCGACATCAGCCCCTATGTCAACGCCGCCTACTGGGAAGAAAACTTTGGCCCCTTCCTCAACTGGGTGCGGCCGGCCGGTGACACCAGCGGCATTTACGGCATGATGACCCAGTTGACCGTGACTGGCCCCTACATCAACAAAACGCTGTTTGACCAGGCTGGCGTGGAAGTGCCAACCGGGAATGTCACCTGGGAAGAGTGGGCCGAGCTGTCGCGTCAGGTGGCCGAAGCCACCGGCACCGACTTTGCCCTGGCCATGGATCGCACGGGACATCGTTTTGCTGGCCCGGCCATCAGCCAGGGAGCCATGTACTTTGACGCCGACGGCAACCCCGTCGTTGACGATGAAGGTTTCCGCGCCATGTCGCAAATGCTGGTAGATTGGCACGCCGACGGCACGATGCCGCTGGACGTGTGGGCTGGCTCTTCGGGCTATGCCCCGGCCAACGAAATGTTTGTCAACGGCCAGGTCGTCATGTACATGTCGGGTAGCTGGCAAATCGGCCAATTCGCCAGCACCATTGGCGATAACTTTGACTGGCAGGTTGTCCCCAACCCATGTGGCCCAGCTGCCTGCACCGGGATGCCCGGCGGGGCGGCGCTGGTGCCGATCAAGGACACCGAACACCCCGCAGAGGTGGCCCGCGTGATGGATTTCCTGGCGCAAGAGGATGTGCTACGCGAGTTTTCGGCGCGGACGCTGTTTATTCCTGGGCATCTGGGGCTGGCGGCTTCCGGGGTAGAGTATGACACAGATTTGGCGGCTGCTTCTAATGCCCTGTCGGTCTTTGTCTCCCAGGTGGGTGAACTTAGCCCCGTGGCCTTTGACCTACAGGCTTATCCGTTTAACTTTGCTATCTTTAATGCGACCCGTGATCGCCTGACGCAGGTGATTTTGGGCGAATTGACGCTGGATGAAGCGATGGTTCGTATCCAGGAGGATGTGGATCAGGCGATTGCGGAAGCTGGCGGTTGATTCGGTAATCGGTAATCAGTAAACAGTAATCGGTAATCGGTAATCAGTGGGAACGCACCTACTGATAACTGATTACTGATTACTGAGTACTTCCAAAGAGGATGGGAGATGGCAATTCTTGACCCGATTCTGGATCGGCTGCAGCGGTGGATTGGTACGAACAATATGGCGTACTTTTTTTTGCTGCCAAATTTGCTGATTTTTGGCGTGTTTGTGCTTTTTCCGATGCTGCTGAATTTTTATTATGCGCTGACGGGGGGGACGAATTTGTTTCCACAGGAACGGCCGTTTGTCGGCCTGGACAACTTTGCCACCCTCTTCGACTGCCGCAGCTTCTTCGACCCCAACAGTTGCCGTGAGGATTTGTTTTGGCGAGCGGTGTTTAATACGGCCGTTTTCGTCTTCTTCCAGGTCGGCGGCATGGTTCTCATCTCCCTCATCACCGCTCTCGTCCTCAACAGCAAAATACGCGCACGCGGCTTCTTCCGCAGCGTCTTCTTCTACCCCGTCCTCCTCTCCCCCGTCGTCGTCGCCCTCATCTGGAAATGGATCCTCCAGCGCGAAGGCGTACTCAACGGCCTCATGCTCGGCATCGGCCTGGAGCCAGTTCAATGGCTGCTCATTCCCGCCTGGGCCAAATTCTGGACTATCTTCATCAGCATCTGGGCCTACATGGGGTTCTACACCCTCATCCTCCTCGCTGGCCTGCAATCCATTCCCGCCGATCTATACGAAGCTGGCTCCCTCGACGGCACCAACCTATGGCAAGCCTTCCGCTACATCACCCTACCCATGCTCATGCCCACCCTCTTCGTCGTGCTGGTGCTTTCCCTCATTCGCGCCGTCCAGATTTTCGATGCCGTTTTCGTGTTAACCAACGGCGGCCCTGGCACGGCCACCCTGTATCTGGTGCAATATATCTACTCGACAGGTTTTTCCAATCAAGTGCAAATATTTGGTTTGTCGGCGGCAGCGGCCGTTGTCATGGGGCTGGTTTTGCTCATCTTCACCCTCATCCAATTACGCATCGGCCAGCAAACAGAGGCAGCTTAAAAGAGGACAATCATGACAAAAGTACACGAATTTATCACCCGCACCAGCAAACCCGGCCAATTAGGCTGGAGCGACCTTGTAACCTACCTCTACCTCTTTTTTGGCACGCTGCTGATGTTTGGTCCCGTTCTATGGCTCGTCATGTCCTCCTTCAAAACCCCGGCTGGACTTATCGAATTTCCCCCTTCCTTTTTCCCCGTTTCGCAAGAAACCGTGACCGTGGAGGGATATGACGAACCGCTGCCCCTGTTTAACGTCACCCTGCCCGACGGCAGCCGCCAAACGTTGGCCCAAATCCGGCGCATTGGTCTGGAAGCCCAGCTCATTGACCCCAACAACCCCGAAGGCGACATCATCAAAGTGCCAATTGATGCACGGGAGCCGGTGGAATCGGTGCAGTTTGCCTGGAACAACTATACCGAACCGCTGCAACGCTTCAATTTCCTCGTCTATCTGCGGAACAGCGTCTTTGTCACCGTCGTCGCTACCCTGCTCACCCTGCTGATCAACAGCATGGCCGCGTTTGCCCTCAGCAAGTACAACTTTCGCGGTAAAAACAGCATCTTTGTCATCATCATCAGCACCTTGCTCATCCCCATTTCGGTGGTTCTTGTCCCGGTCTTCCTGGTCATCACTACCATTGGCTGGAATAACAGCTTGTGGGGGGTCATCATCCCCGGAGCGGCCACGCCGACGGGCGTTTTTCTGCTGCGCCAATACATGCTCACCATTCCCGACGAGTTGCTGGAAGCGGCGCGGATTGATGGCGCGGGTGAATGGCGTATTTATTGGCAGGTGGTGATGCCTTTGGCGCGGCCGGCGTTGGCAGTGCTAACCATCTTTTCGGTGATGTGGCGCTGGAATGATTTCCTCTGGCCGCTGATTGTGCTGACGCGGAGCGAGGTGTTTACGCTGCAAGTGGGGCTAAATTCGTTTCAGGGGGAGCTTAATGTGCAGTGGCACTATGTGCTGGCGATGACAGTGTTGACGCTGCTGCCCATCACGGTTGTTTTTGCCTTTTTGCAAAAATCCATCACCACTGGTATTGCCACCACGGGAATGAAATAAACAACTAAAACGCAGCTAACCGGCCGGCCGATTGATGCCGTTATGTTCCAGAAGTTCAACTTCTCTCAGAAGTTGAACTTCTGACGTAACTTATTTTATCCTCGTTCATAACCACCGCTATTTCAAGACCCCCCGGGAACTCTCGCGCTATTGTGCCAACAAAAAAGGATTTCTCTTCAACGACTCGTCGAAATAACAGCTTTTTATGCTTTGTTTCTTAAGGTGGCAACTTGGGCTAATCTACAACAAACTTGTCTGCCAGAATCAGTAACTTCTTCCCCCCTCTGTGTGTTATCATACACAGAAACATTGGCGACAAGCAGTGCGCCCAACCCAACCCACATAACACCCCCATCCTGCTTGCCCCAATTTTGAGGAGAGAGGATGTACGATTATCGCAATATGTTTAATTTAGACGGCCGTGTAGCACTTGTTGCCGGAGCAGGCAGCGGGATCGGGCAAGCGGTCGCCGTTGGATTAGCCTCATTTGGTGCCTATGTCTACTGCGCCGACATCAACCCTGACGGCACTGCCGAAACTGTCGCCCAAATCAATGCCGCCGGGGGACAAGGGGAAGCCGTCAATCTGGATATTCGCAATGAGGCCATGATCAATGAAGTGCTGGCCGATGCCAAACCCATTGATATTCTGGTTAGCACCCCTAGCATCAACGTCCGCAAACCCATGCTAAAAATTACCGGCGACGAATTTGACCGAGTGATGAGCCTTAACATGAAGGGAACGTTTCTGCTGATGACGGCCGCTGCCCGGCGCATGGCCGACCGGGGCAAGGGGAGCATCATCGTCTTTTCCAGCATTCGCTCGCAGGTAGTGGAGCCAGGGCAAGGCATTTACGCCGCCACCAAGTCAGGGGCGGTGCAAATGGTGAAGGCGCTGGCGGTGGAGCTGGCCGACAAAGGGGTGCGTGTGAACGCCATCGCCCCCGGCGTGGTGGAAACGCCGCTGACGCAGCAAATTAAAAACAGCCCCGACTGGTACAACGCCTACGGCAACCGCAACGCCATGCACCGCTGGGCGCAGCCCCACGAAATGGTTGGCGCGGTGGTTTATCTGGCCTCCGATGCCAGCTCCTACGTCACCGGCTCGCTGATGTTTGTAGATGCTGGCTGGACGGCCATAGACGGCCGTTTTTCCCCACCACTCTAAAATTATGAATTATGAATTATGAATTATGAAATCAGAACCTTCATAATTCATAATTCATAATTCATAATTCCCATTCCATGTCTCCAGTTATCCGCCTCGAAAACCTCTCCCACACCTACGGAGCCGACGGCGAGAAGCCGGTGAAGGCACTGGATGGCGTGTCGCTGACGGTGCAACCCGGCGAATACGTCGTCATCCTCGGTCACAACGGTTCCGGCAAATCCACCCTGGCAAAGCACCTCAACGCCCTGCTCACCCCCACCGAAGGGGATGTATGGGTGAAGGCGTGGAACACCAGGCAAACGCAGCATTTGCGCGACATTCGCTCCACCGTCGGTATGGTGTTCCAAACGCCCGACAACCAGATTGTGGCGACGATTGTGGAGGAAGACATTGCCTTTGGACCGGAAAATCTGGGGCTGCCCCACGATGAGATCGTGCGCCGCGTGGATTGGTCGCTGGAGCAGGTGGGGATGAACCCGTACCGCAAACGCGCCCCGCACCTGCTGTCTGGCGGGCAAAAGCAGCGCATTGCCATTGCTGGGATGCTGGCGATGCGGCCAGAGGTGCTGGTGCTGGATGAGTCCACGGCGATGCTCGACCCGCTGGGGCGCAAAGAGGTGCTGGATATTGTCTACAAGCTGAACCAGAATGAGGGAGTGACGGTGGTTGCCATTACCCACTATATGGAGGAGGCGGTGCGGGCGGACAGGCTGGTGATTATGAAAAACGGCCGTATTGTCCTCGAAGGAACCCCCCGTGCCATCTTTGCCCAGGCCGAGCGGCTGCGTGACCTGCACATTGACGTGCCGCAAATTACCCAGCTTGCCCACGCCCTGCACGCCCACAACCCTGCCTTTCCCAATGATGTGCTGACGGTGGCGGAGTTGGTAACGGCCGTTAAAACCCACCACCCCACCCCCCATTCCCTACTTCCCGCTCCCCCCCGCTCCCCCGCTCCCCCGCTCCCCCGCTCCCCCGCTCCCATCATCCAAATGCACAACGTCGGCTACTTCTACATGCACGACACCCCCCTCCAGGTCAAAGCCATCCACGACGTGACCCTCGACGTGCGCCAAGGAGAAATCATCGGCATCATCGGCCACACCGGCAGCGGCAAATCCACCATCATCCAGCATTTCAACGCCCTGCTGCGCCCCCACGAAGGCAAAGTCACCATTTTTGATGCCGATACCAGTGACTCCCGGCTCGATGCCCTCAGCATCCGCCGCCGCATCGGCTTTGTCTTCCAGCAGTCCGAAGCCCAGCTTTTTGAGCATTACGTCGGCGACGACATCGCCTATGGCCCGCGCAACCTCAAGCTCCCCCGCGAAGAAATCCGCGAGCGCGTCCGCCGCGCTATGAAAATCGTCGGGCTGGGGTTTGAGGAATTTAAGGACCGCATCACCTTCAGCCTCAGCGGCGGCCAAATGCGGCGCGTTGCCATTGCCGGGGTGCTGGCGTTGGAGCCAGAGGCCCTTGTCCTTGACGAACCAACCGCCGGGCTTGACCCCGAAGGGCGCGACCAGCTTTTGGAGGCGTTCCTCACCCTCCATCGGGAGCAAAACATGACCCTGATGCTTGTCTCCCACAACATGGAAGAGCTGGCCCGCCTGTGCCACCGCATCTGCGTCATCAACCACGGCACCGTCGTCACCATTGGTACGCCGCAGGAAATTTTTAGCCAGCCCGACCGCCTGCGCGAACTGGGGCTAGGCGTTCCCGCCGTCACCGATGCCATTGACCAACTGCAACAGGCTGGCATTCTGGGCGATGTTGGCACGGTGTTGACGGTGGAAGAGGCGGCGGCGGTGTTGCAGGAGTTGGTTAAGAATAGAGATTGAGAGATTGGAGATTGGAGATTAGAAGTTCAATCTCTAATCTCTAATCTCCAACCCCCTTCCCCCCATGAGCGAATTTGAACTTTTACGCAACGTCACTATCGGCCAATACATCCCCACCAGCTCCGTCATCCACCGGCTGGATCCGCGCACCAAAATTGCCATGACCTTTTTTCTGGTGCTGGCAACCACCTTTGCCCGTTCCATCCTGGAAACATTGCTGCTGCTGGCAATTGCCCTGCTGATTGCCGCCGTTGCCAAAATTTCGCCCAAATATGTGCTGCGCGGCATGGTGTTGGGAATACCGATTTTGGTTATGGTTTTTACTCTTTCACTGCTCTTTCGCGGTTGGGAGGAACCGGCCGGCCGTGTCTATTTTGAATGGTGGTATATACGGCTGACGCGCAACAGCATTTGGCTGATTGTACTGGGGCTGCTGCGAATTATTGCCCTAATTTTTCTCACCAGCCTTGTCACCATGACCAGCACCATCACCGAACTAACCCACGGAGTGGAAAAGCTGCTGGATCCATTTCGCCGCTTTGGGATGCCCTCACACGAACTGGCGCTCATTGTCATGATTGCTTTGCGCTTTGTGCCAACCTTTGCCGAGGAAATGGAGCGGGTGATGAAAGCCCAAGCCAGCCGCTGCGCCGACCTGAGCCGCAGCTTTTGGCGGCCAGACAAGGCGGCGCGGGCTTACCTGCCGCTGATTGTGCCGCTGTTTATCAACGCCTTTCGCCGCGCCGAGGAGCTGGTTTATGCGATGGAAGCCCGCTGCTACATCAGTGGTGACGGCCGCACCAAATTTATCACCCTCAAAAGCACCCGGTTGGATTACATTGTCATTGCTGGCACCATCCTCCTCTTTGCCATCATTCAGCTGATTCCTTGGCCGTCTATTCGCATCATTTTGCTGGGGTTGGGGTTGGATATTTTATAGAGATTGGTTAATTGGAGATTGGAGATCGGAGATTGTTGATCAATCTCCAATCTCTAATCTCTAATCTCAGAAATGCTTTCACCTTTAGAACAACAGGTCATTGACCACATTAACGACGACGAATTGATCCGCTGGGTGCAGGAGCTAACGCAGATTCCCAGCGTCTGGCGGCCGCAGGAGGGGGTTGGGGAAGAGGCGGCGGCGCGGTGGGTGGAGGCACGCTGCCGCGAGATGGGGCTGGAAACGTTTTTTGAGTGGGTGCAGCCCGGCCGGCCGAACGTGATTGGCATTTGGGGTGGCGGCAGCGGCAAAACGCTGATGTTTGAAGGCCACACCGATGTGGTGACGGAAGGTGACCCGGCAGCGTGGACGGATCCTCCGTTTAGCGCGACGATAAGAAACGGCCGTATTTACGGGCGCGGTGCCAACGACATGAAAGCTGGACTCGTTTGCGCCCTCATCGCCACCAAAGCCATCATCCAAAGCGGCGTGGAGCTGGCGGGCAATATCCTCATCGGTGCCGTGTGCGACGAAGAAGGGCAGATGATTGGCATCAAGCACTTTGTCGAGCAGGGGTGGGCCAAGCGCGTGGATGCCGCCATCATTTGTGAGCCGGAAGAGAATCACCTCTGCATTTCGCAAAAAGGGGTGATGTGGCTGCGCGTCGTCATTGAAGGGGTGATGGCGCACGGGGCGATGCCGCTGACCGGGGTGAATTCGGCCTATCCGATGGCGCGGCTGCTGACGCTGGTGCATGGGCTGGAGGAACGGGAAATCAGTCGCCACGGGCGGGATGAGTTTTTGGGGCAGCCGAGTATTACCCCAACCATCCTGCGCTCGCCGCGTACGGGTGAGCCGCAAAACAACGTGATGCCGGGGGCAACCGAGGTCATTTTGGACTGTCGGCTGATTCCGGGGCAGGAGCCGGAGCGGATTGTAGAGCAGGTGCGGCAGATGTTGATGGCAGTAACGGCCGTTGATCAACGACTCAACGGCACATTGGAACTGCTGGAACTGCGCCACCCCACCAAAACCGCCCGCAGCGAACCCGTTGTCACCACCCTTGCCAGCGCCTACCGCGACCTGGCCCACACCGAACCCATTTATGGCGGCGTTCCCGGCTCCACTGACGGCACCATTTTGAACGCCCATGCCGGTATTCCCATTGTCACCTGCGGCCCCGGCGACATTTATATTCCCCATCACATTGACGAATGGGTGAGTATTGACGAAATCAAGCAGGCAGCACGGCTGTATGTGGTGGCGGCGATGCGGTATTTGGGGACAGTAACCGGTAAACAGTAAACAGTAAACAGTAAGCAGTAATCGGTTGGCACTTTTAACTGATAACTGATTACCGATTACTGATTACCGTCCCATTTTGGAGTAGAATGAAACCATGAGCGTCCTATCTTCTGACACCCACCCCAAAATAGAAGCCTTGCAGATCCAGCTGTGGCGGCAGGCTACTCCCACACGCAAAATGCACATGGTGGCGCAACTAAATGCGTCTGCCCGCCTGTTAGCTTTGGCGGGCTTGCGTTCACGCTTCCCCCATGCCAGTGAAGCCGAATTGCGCTTCAAACTGGCGGTCTTGATCCTGGGCGATGACCTGGCACACAAAGTCTACGGGGAAACCATTGATGCAAAATGAGCCGATTGAGGTCACGCTGAAAGTGACGGATGTTTTTGAGAACCTGAATGTTCCCTATCTCATTGGCGGCTCGCTTGCCAGCACGTTATATGGCATGGTACGCACCACGCAGGATTCAGACATTGTGGCCGAAATGCGACTCGAACATTTACGGCCGTTTGTTGCAATCTTGCAAGGTGAATTCTACGTAGATAATGAAATGATCGCTGAAGCCATTCGCCGCAATTCCAGCTTCAACATGATCCACCGCGAAACCATGTTCAAAGTAGATGTGTTTATCCCGCGTTCACGCCCCTTTCTTCGCTCCCAGCTTGCCCGTGTCCAAAGACAGGTGTTTGCGCTTGAAACGGAAGTCAGCGCGAACTTTGCCAGCCCTGAAGATACCATCCTCTCGAAACTCGAATGGTACCGCTTGGGTGGGGAGGTTTCTGAACGGCAATGGCGAGATATTCTGGGTGTGCTGAAAACCCGTGAGGGTGAACTGGATTTGGGCTATCTGCGCCAGTGGGCTGCGGAACTCAAGGTGAGTGATTTGCTGGAACGGGTGTTACAGGAAGCGGCGTAGAACAAGAAGCTTAAGATACTTGGGTATTGGGTATTGGTTATTGGCACTGCCGCAATACCCAATACCCAATACCCAATACCCAATAACGATGTTGACCGACATTCCCGGCCTCAAAGTAGGCCATTGGACAAACGCAGAGGCGGCGACAGGCTGCACGGTGGTGCTTTGCCCCGATGGGGCGGTGGCGGGGGTGGACGTGCGCGGCACGGCACCCGGCACGCGGGAGGTGGCACTATTGGATCCCGTTTGCGCCGTCCAGGAAGTTCACGCCATCATGCTGAGTGGCGGCAGTGCCTTTGGGCTGGCGGCGGCTGATGGGGCGGTGCGCTGGCTGGAAGAGCATAAATACGGCTTTAACGTCGGGGTCGCCAGGGTGCCTATTGTGCCGTCGGCGATTTTGTTTGATTTGCCCATTGGCAAGGCCGACGTGCGGCCAACGGCCGATGATGGGTATGCCGCCTGCCTAAATGCCAGCAGTGGCCCCATTCCGCTGGGGAATGTGGGGGCTGGCACGGGGGCGACGGTGGGCAAAATTTTGGGCGTTGGGCAATCTACCAAGGGGGGGCTGGGTAGTGCCAGCGTGCAAATTGCCGGGGGCATCATTGTGGCGGCACTGGTGGTGGTCAACGCCTTTGGTGATGTGATTGACCCCAAAACGGGCGAGATTGTGGCCGGAGCGCGGAAGCTGCGCGGCGGTGGCTTTGTGGATACGGTGGCGTTTGCCAGCAGCCGCGCTGGACAAGCAGCGGCGCGGGTGTCGTATGGTCGCTTTAATACGACGCTGGCGGTGGTGGCAACCAATGCCAAATTGAGCAAGGTGGCAATGACGAAGGTGGCGCAGATGGCACACGACGGGATGGCGCGGGCGATTCGCCCGATTCATACGCATTTGGATGGGGATGTGGTGTTTGCGCTGTCTTATGGGAAAAAGCGGGCGGATGTGAACCTGGTTGGGGCGTTGGCGGCGGATGTGTTGGCGGAGGGGATTTTAACGGCCGTTAACCACGCCACCACCCTGGCCGGCATCCCCGCTGCGCGGACTCTATCATACGAGTAATCGGCAGTCAGTTCAACCACCGATTACCAATTACCGAAAGAAAGGAGAAGCCTATTGACCAAACCAAGCACTGTTTACTGATTACTGTTTACCGTTTACTGAATTGAGAGGAGAAACTAAAATGACAACTGCAACTGCTGGTGGAGCTTTAAATGTTCGTAAAATCGTTATTACCGGTATCTTAGCCGCTATCGCCATTTTGCTGGGCGTTACCCGCCTAGGTTTTATTCCCGTTCCCAATCTTTCTGGCAACGCCACCATTATGCACGTCCCCGCCATCATCGGTGGTGTGATGGAAGGGCCGCTGGTTGGGATGCTTGTAGGTGGTATTTTTGGGTTGTTTAGTATGCTCCAGGACACAACCGGCCTTTTCCGCAACCCCGTTGTCTCCGTCATCCCCCGCCTGCTCATCGGTGTCACATCTTATTATGCGTATACGGCCGTTAAACCACGCGGCGAAATCATGGCACTCATCACGGCTGGCATCGTCGGCACGCTCACCAACTCCATTTTGGTTGTTGGGGCATTGGTGGCTTTTGGCCTGATTCCAGCGGCGGCTGTGGCAGGCATTGTGCCGCAGGCCATTGCTGAAATTATCATTGCCGCCATCATCACCGTTGCCGTTGTGGCCGGCTGGAAGCGCATCGAGCGCGGCAGCGGAGGTTCATCTATCTAGCCGTGAATGGGTAATTGGAGATTGGAGATTAGAGATTACTGATCTCTTACGAAAATGGGACGCAGATTTACCTGATCTGTCTGATTTTGATTCTATCATCAGGAAAATCAGGTAAATCTGTGTCCTATCTCCCTAAAACATGCGCGGCCAGTTGGCGAGGAGACGGCGCGAACGGCCGTTTTCGCCCCCACTCCCCCGCGCCCGCCGCAACGCCCGAATCAGCTCCCACCGCGTATCGCGGGGGTCAATTACCTTGTCAACAAAGTTGCGGCCGGCCGCCGCCCACGGCGCATTTGCCCGGTAAAGCTCCGCCATCAGCGCCTGCCGCGCCGCTTCCGGGTCATCAAGCTGCGCCAGCCGCCGCCCGTGGACAATGCTCACCGCCACCTCCGGAGCCACAAACGACACTTCGGCCGTCGGCCACGCCAGCAGCGCATCGCACCCCATATTGCCCCCGGCCATGTTGCAGTGCGCCATCCCATACGACTTCCGCACAATCACGCTCACACGCGGCACCGTGCTGCGCTGCAACGCCTCAATCCAGGTCATAATCTTCAGCGGCATCTTGCGCTCCTCCGCCCCCTTGCCAATCAGAAAACCGGGGGTATCGTGCAAAAAAATCAGCGGAATGTGGAAGGAATCGCACAGGGCGATAAAGCTGGCCGCTTTCTCACACGCCCCCGGCCCCATCGCCCCCGCCGTCACCAGCGGATTGTTCGCCAGAATCCCCACGCTGTGGCCGTCCAGCCGCGCCAGTGCCGTGATCAGGCTGCCGTCAAACTCTGGCTTTAGCTCCAGCACGCTCCCGGCATCGGCCAGCAGCTCAACGACGTGGTGCATGTCATACACCTGCTTTGGGTCTTCGGGCACCACGTCCAGCAGTGCCTCCACGCGGCTATCAGGCGGGTCGGTGGCGGGGTAAACGGGGGGCAACTGGTCGGCACTGCTGGGGAAATAGCTGAGAACCTGCCGCACCAGCCACAGGCAGTGGGCATCGTTTTCGGCAAACAAATCCACCTGCCCCGTTTGCCGGGCGTGCAGCTCCCAGCCGCCCAGCTCTTCCGGTGTAGATTGTTCGCCAGTGGCAATAGTGAGAATGGCGGGGCCGCCGACGGCAAAAATCGCCCCCTTGACCTGAATCACAATGTCGGACACGGAAGCCGTCCAGCCGGGGCCGCCGTAGCATTCCCCCATGATGGTGGTGATCAGCGGCACGCGCCGGTCGCGGGGGGCAGCTTTGATGGGGTAGACCATGCTCATCATGCCGTCTGACCCCATGATGTCGGGGACTCGCGCCCCACCGGCGTCGCCCAAATGGATGCAGGGGATGCCTTTTTGGGTGGCGTAGGCCATCGCCTGATACTGCTTGCCCACCCCCACACGCCCCCCGGCTCCGGCCATCACGGTCACATCATCGGCGGAAACGAGGACGGTGCGCCCCGCAATCGCCCCATACCCCGTCGGCTTGCCATCCGCCGGACTTCTGTCCGCCGCTTCCGGCAGGTCACTGTGCGCCAACAGCCCGATTTCGTCAAAGGTACCAGGGTCGAGCAGCGTTTCGATGCGCTCCCGCGCCGTCAGCCGCCCTTTGCTGTGCTGAATGGCAACCTTTTGGTCGCCACCCATCGCCCGCGCCCGCGCCTGCCGCTGCGCCAGTTCATGAAGGTGGAAGGGGTCTTGTGTGTCCATAGCGTGGCGCAATTGAACCCCGCCCCACAAGAATCGTCAAGCCCACGGTAGGGGCAGGATGGCGCGGAATGGCACATGGTGAACAAACGGCACATTTTCTCCGCGCCATCTCGCCCATGCGTTACCCATCCATCCCATTTGGGGGGCGACCACAGGGCGAGACGACCGGGGGACAAGGCACGCGGTGTTGCCAGCGTCAACCCCGGTCATCCCGCCCCTACAAAACGGGGGTTATTTTTGGGCTGCCACCGGCAGGTAAAGGCGATAGCCGATAAAGATGGACACCGTTTCGCTGCTGCTGATGCCGTAGCTGTCGCTGGCCGTGAGCGTGATTTGGTGCGTGCCGGGTTCCAGGGCGGCGACGGGCAGGGAGGAGCCGTAGCCCAGTTCGCCCTGGCGGTCGCTAGCCCAAACCAGCTTTTCGTCGGGGATGTTGCCATCTTCCAGGTCGGTACCGCTGCCGACCAGCACCACCAGCCCGCCGGGGACAAATTCGCTACCGTCGAGCGGGTTGGCGAGGGTGACGAAGGGGGCTTTGTTGGGGATGACGATGGCGGCGGGGGTTTCGGCATAGCCGATGTTGAGGCCGTCATTGGCAACGACGCGGAAACGGCCGTCGCTGCTGCCCGCCAAAGCGTCCACTTCCACCTCATAGGTTGTCTCGCTCAAACCCGCCGCCAGCAAAGTCCACGACTGGCCGTTGTCGGCACTGTAGAACACGTCGTAGGTGAGGGGGTCGCCGTCGGCGTCGCTGGCGACCCAACTGAGGCTGCCCGTCCCGCCGGCCGTCCACGTTGTCTGCTCTGTTGGGCTGGTAATGGTGACGGTGGGGGCGTTGGGGGTTAACGGCCGTTTATCCCACACCTCTCCCCCATGCACCAACACCACGCTCGTCGTCCCCTCCACCCAGGGCATGACAAAAGCAACATTGGCAAACAACGTTGGCGTAGACGGAAACGGCGGGTCGTCATCGCCAAAGGGGAAGCCGGGGTGGGCACTATATTCGCTCTCAAAGCCAACGGCAAAGGTCTGACTGGCTAATACCGTGTCGCCATTACGCAACTGCACTTCGTAATCACCGGGGGCAACGGGATAGGCAAAGCCGTCGGCCACGCGGTAGAGGTCATCGAGCGTGCCAGGGGTGTTGGGGTCGTAGCCGGGTGCTTCGGGGTTGTAGATGGTAGCTTTGACGATGAGGGATTCGCCGTCGGAGGGTTGGGTGGAACGAACGGCCGTTTGCTGTGCCAGCGCATCCAGCCGATTGTACATATAGTTCCACGTATAGGGTGAAATCCACCCCTCTTTCGAGCCATTGCCGGGGCAGTAGCTCAACACGTCGTGGGTGTTGGCCGGGTCATAAATCTTGCCCGTAATCGGGTTAAAGCCAAACTCCTGAATGCTGGAGGTGGAGTAGGGGAAGGTCGAGCTGTCGTCATTGGAACCACAGTCATCGCTCCCCGTGTCGGTGTGCTTCAGGTCATAATCGTGCAGCAGTTCGTGGGCAAAAATGTAGGTACCGCCACCGGGGTTGTCAGTACTGGTGCCAGGGCGGTCGGTGCCAATGCCCACCACCCCCAGCCCCCCGGCATGGGGATAAACGGGCATATCGGCATGGCCGCCACTGTAGCCATCATTGGGCGCCCAGCCGTAAACGTGTTCAGCCCCGGTAAATGCCCCTGTCCCAAAAATCCAGCTAAAGAGATTTTGTTGAATCCACTGGAAGTTAAGCGTGCCAATCAAATCATGCTGGTTGGTGTCCACACCCAGGTTTTTAGTCCAGTCCAGATAACCACTGGCAAGGCTGTAATCTACGCCGTTGGTGCGGATGGGCAGCAGTTGCTCAAAGTAATCGGCCGCCCCCCCGTTCACCGACCAGCCACCAGCGTACTGGCTGCCGCCATAGCCGCTGGGGTGATAGCGCAGCCGCCGCCCCACGATGTCGAGCGTTTCCGTGCGGCGGAACGTTTTGGTAATGTAGCCATTTGCGGGATAGCGGTTGTTGCTCTCATTGGATTCGGCAATGTTGTTGTTGGGGTCAACCACGGCGTAGAAATCAACGACGACATCGTTGGCAAAATTGACGTTAAAGTAAACATCGGCGCTGTCGCTGTTGGCCTGGTTGATAGTTTGGGTCGCTTTACCGCTAACGTTGGCGGTATACCACACGCCATTGGCGCGAATGTAGAGCCGCACGGGAACACCGCTCATGCTGCTGCCCAGGCCAGCGTTGTAGTCGAGATAGATGCGGGCGGTGGCGTTCTTTTTGGCAATAAACGGCAGCGAGTTATCGGCACAACCTGTCAACCCTTGGCTGGTGTTAAAACATTGAATCCCCTGAGTCAGCTCAATGCCGTGAATGGCAAGGTCGGGCGGGGTGAGGGGGGGCAGGGAGACAAATTGCTGCACGGGGAAATAGGGGTAGGCGAGAATGGGCAGGACGGGTGTAGCGGTGGGGCCAGGGACGGGGGTGTTGGTGGGTACGGGTGTCCACGTGGGCAATGGGGTGCGGGTTGGCGTGGCGGTATTGGTCGCTATTGCCGTCGCCGTGGCGGTGGCCGTCTCGGTAGCCGTGGCCGTCGCGGTCGCGGTAGAAGTGGCCGTTGCGGTTGCGGTTGCGGTCACAGTAGCCGTTTCTGTCGCGGTGGCCGTAGCGGTGGGGGTGTCGGTTGGCACCACTGGCTCTTCCCACTCCACGCAAAGCTGCGGCCCCTGCCCTTTGGTGCTTTCCCGCGAGGCGAAAAAGGCAAAGCGGTCGGTGCGGCTGGCGGGCGGCACAATCGCCAGCCCGTAGTTGTCGAGCTTGCCTGTGTGCCAGTTGGTCACCAGGTCGGTAGCAATCCAGGTTTTGCTGCCGGGGACGTTGCTGTGGATGGGGCTATCGTAGCTGCCGCTGACCAGGGGCTGATTGTTCCAGGTGACGGTGGCTTCGTCCCAGGGGCGGTCTACTTGCTGCAAGGTGCTGGGCAGGTCGGTGGCATCGGCACTGAGCAGTTCCAGCTTGAGGGTGGCGGAGATGATGGTGCCATCAACAGGGATTTTGCTGATGTCAAAAGTCGCAAAGAGCTGCTCCTGACCGTTGGGGGTGCTGACGAGATGGAGTTCGACATCGCTGCCAAAGTTGGCGGTGGGGTTGAAGAAGCTGGTATAGCTGTCGGCAACGGCATCGAAGCAGTTGCTGGCGGCGGTGGGAAGGGAAACGGCCGTTTTCGAGGCAACGGCTGGTGTAGTCCAAAATGTAGCAATGAGGGCGGAAAGGGTGATAAGAACGGTGAAGGATGTGATTAGACTACCGGTACTAAACAAAAATGAAGACGGACGCTGCACACGCCCAAGAGAACGATACATACATACTCTCCCAGAGCCAGGTGGCTCTTCTACATAAAACTACCGGTACTACGAGCCTATAAAATTTGCGTCAGGATAGCATAAAACGGCCGTTTTTGTGCCAACAGGGAGAAAATTTTGCGTCTCGTTCACGAGGCTGGCTCTTACAATCAAAAAATGGGGGGTATCAGCAATAACGTTATAGCTGGTGACGGCTCATCATGGTGGCCGCTTTTTGCAGCAGCCGCTGTAGCCGGAATGGCTTCTGAATGAAATCAACCCACTGGTCTTGAGCCATGGTGTACATGGCATCGTCGGCACTGTAACCTGAGGTGACAATGACTTTTAGCTGGGGGGCAAGCTGGCGCAACTGGCGGAATGTTTCGGCACCGTCCATGACGGGCATTTGCATGTCAAGAAAAACGAGGTCTATTGTGTCTTTATGGGCGGTAAAGATGTCGAGGGCGAAACGGCCGTTTGCCGCCTCCAGCACCTTAATCTGCTGGCTGGTCAACATATCGGTCAACGTTTGGCGCACCGCCGCTTCATCATCCACAATCAGCACCGTTACCCCACGCAACACATCCGTTTTCTGCGCCTCGCCACCACCATTTGGCGGCACCGTAGCCGCTGACGTGTAGGGTAACAAAACCGAAAACGTTGTCCCCCACCCTGGCTTGCTGCTAATGTTCAGAGCCCCGCCATGCGAGCGAATGATGCCCAGCGTAGCCGACAGCCCCAAGCCGCGTCCCATTGGTTTGGTGGTAAAAAACGGCTCAAAAATGCGTGTCATCGTCTCTTCAGAAATGCCGCCACCTGTGTCTATCACTTGTAGCAACATGTAATTTTCGGCCGTTAGCTGCTCGCCGCCACGCCAACTGCTTTTATCGGCAATGTCCTGACGCAACTGGTGGCGGGTGCGAATGACAACCACACCATGCTGGTCGCCGTTGGCATCAAACCCTTCAATCGCCTCGGCGGCATTGATCACCAGGTTCATTATCAACTGCTGGAACTGCCCTCTGTCCCCCATGACTGTGGCAGGCGCAGGCGACAAATCAAGCTGAAGCTCAACTCGCCTGGAAATGGTTGTTTGCAACAACTCCGCATTACTTTGCAGCAGTTCATTGAAATCCACCACGCGCTGCTCAAAATGGCCCTTGCCAGCATAAGCCAGCAGTTGGCGTGTCAGATCAGCGGCGCGTTCTGTCCCTTCCAACGCCAGGTTAATGTGAGAGGCGGCCGTATGGCCTTCGGGGAGCTGGGTCAGAGCCAGGGATGCCTGCCCCATGACGCTTGCCAGCAGGTTGTTGAAGTCGTGGGCAATGCCCCCGGCCAGCAACCCAATGCTTTCTAGCCGTTGGGCTTCTTGCAGCAATTGTTCCGTGTGCTTGCGTTCGGTGATATTGATGCCGACAACGGTCATACCGTTGATCTGCCCAGCCGCATCTTTTGACGGCTTGTACCATAATTCGTAGGTTTGGCGGCGAGCTACAAAGGTGGTAACAAAGTTATCTCCGGCCAAAGCGCGGTTCAGGTTATCAATGAGTTCTGGATCGTTGCGGAAAATTTGGTAAGCGGATTTGCCAACCAGGCCAGCAGCATGGAGATTGAGGCGTGCGGCCTCGTTGCCAGTGACAGCGGTAATAATGCCCTGAGCGTCACAGGCAAAGATGGCAACGGGGGCGCTGGAGACAACGGTTTCCAACCGCTGCTGGCTGGCAAAAAGCTCGGCGGTAGCGCGTTGGTTAGCGGTTACATCCCGCAGCACAAGGACGCGGCCAATAAAGCGGTGGCGACGGTCGTAAAGGGGAGCCACCTGCATCTCGAAATGTTCGGTGTTATCGTCTATGGTGCGGGTTAGCTCGATGTTTTTTTCGATTTCGGGGGGGATGGCAGAAACGGCCGTTTGCCAATCCGGGGGCAATAGATCATCAGCCGACAACCCATACACCGCCTGCTGGGTACGCCAGAAAATCTTTTGCGCCGTGGCATTAAGCTCCACCACCGCGTTACGCTGGTCTAGCACCACCACGCCATCGGGCAAGCCATTGACCACAGCCTGATAAGCCACGGGAGCCGTATCGAGCAGCCGCAGTTGGAAGACAACCCAGGAGGCTACCAGACCAAAGATAATGGTGACAAAGGGGCTAATGTCAACGCCGGGAAAGAGGCTAAAACCACCAACCACGTAAAGCACATTGCTGGTAAAGGGAATAAAAAAGCTGGCAACCAGTGCCGCCCCCTGTCCTCGCGTCAGGTAAGGGGAACGCCAGGCGATATAAATGAGCAGAATGGCACTGATGAGGAAAAGCGTGTAGGCATAGGGGACATGGATGAGATTGTACCAAAAGCTATGGTCGTCGTAGCTGAGGATGATGTAGTTGCCAACCTGCTGGATGCTGGTGCTGGGCCACATCAGCCTGGGATCAATCCAGACAACTGTGATCACGACAAGCGGGATGATGAAGAGCAGGCTCTGATGACGCCAGTTGTTCCACCATTTGTAGCCGCCGTATTGGAGCAGGAAGAGGAGCCAGAAAGGGGCAACGAGGGCAATGCCTACAAACTCAATTTGGGCAAACCAGAGGTTGTTGGGGTCGGTGGGAACGGCCGTTAACTCCACCCCATACCCTACCATCCACACCGCCAGCGACAGCATAAACAAGGCGAACGGCTTACGCCCCGGCACGGCCAGCCGCTGCCAGCTAGCATACGAAATAATAAGCGAAATAAATGCCCCCAGTTGGAGAGGCACTGCAAATGGGTTGAGTTGCCAAGTCATGATGGTTGTATCGTCATTGTCAGTGAAATCCGCCCCTCAAGTATAGCCAGGAATCTAAAAATAACGATTACAACATTGTGTGTTCGCCATAGGGCAAACCAAAACGGCGCGGATTGCCCAGACGTGCCAGCAACGTTTGCGACGTGTAGTGGGTGTGGTGCAACACCCAGCCAATTTCGTCGGCCAGGGTGGTGGCAAAATTGCCGGGGTTATCGGTGCAAATGGCAAGGTTGACTGGATGAGCCAGGAAACGGTGGACGGGGTGATGTCGGGGGTCGGGAATGCCGGCAATGAGCCGGTTGCCGGTGGGACAGCATTCGATGACGGTGCCGAGACGAGCCAGGTCGTCGAGAACGAGTTGCTGCCGCTGGCGAATATCGGCCAAACGTTGGGGGGTAAACGGCCGTTCTACCACCTCATCCCCCTTCCTCTGCCGCAGCCGCTTTTCCTCCGCCAGCAGCGCGTCTTCATCCACCGCCACCCCATAGCGGCGCAGCGCCTGGCGGTGCGCCAAATCATAGCGGATTTGATCCAGCCGTTCGCTGACGGGTTCCTGCACATGGGCAAACGGCCGTCTGGCAATGGCAACGGCCGGATCCAGCCCTAGCACAATGGCGTGACCCAGCCGCCTGGCCCCCATGAGCGCCACTTCGTGGCACCAGCGGATGGTGCTTTCCAGCGATTTATCGTAGAAGGATTCACCGACGTGGTAGACAATGGCTAACGGCCGTTCCTGATGCACCCGATTGTAAGCCGCCAGCCGCTCAAAAACGGCGCGGAACTTTTTTGGCGGTTGGCCTTCTTCAATGCTGGCGAAATCAACGCCGACCACCGTGTCACGCAGCTCCGGGTATTGCGCCAGCAGCGTCAGCACCACGTCCAGCCCAGCCAGCGGGTCGTGGCGGGGGATGGAGATGATGTAGCAGGCTTGAAAGGTGGGGGTGGTGAGTTGTTGGAGAAAAACGGCCGTTTGCCGATGAAACTGCACCTGCGCTTCCTGCGACCCACTTGCCCCGCAGCGATATTCCACATAGTGCAGCCCTCGCGCCTGATGCCCCGCCACCGCCCGCGTCAACAATTCCAACAACACCTGCTCGCCCGTCCCCCAACGCTGCCACCAAATGTGCAAAAAGAAGCGAAACTTCACCAAAAAATTGTCAAAACCCGGCGCGTCCTCGTCTCGATAGGTATGAAGGAAGACAAATTCATCCCACGCCGTAGCGTCGCCCTGCTGCAAGCGGGCAAAAAGCCGCTCCGGGCGCGGGTCATAGCCGTGAATCTGGGTAAAAAGCTGGCGATAGCCAAACGAATCCCAATCAATCAGGTGATAGACTTCGCGCCCCAGGGCAAACACATCAGCCGGGGTTAAGCAACCCGGCAAATGAACATGCAGCTCCGTTTGCGCCAGCGTTTCTATCATGTCGCCATGTTTTCCAAAATGCCCACCACCTGAAACCAGGGCGGTTTGGCAAATGGATTGCGCTCCAGCCGCATCCCCAGCTTGCGCATCACCCCCTGCGAAGCCAAATTGTCATAGTCGGTGGTTGCCACAATCCGCTTTAGCCGCAGCGTGTGAAACATATAGCCAATGAGTGCCTGCGCCGTCTCAGTCGCCAGCCCCTGCTGCTGATAATCGGGCGACAAAACCCAAAACAGCCCCATTTCGACGCTAAACAGCGCATTTTCGATGCTGCCAAATGTAGGAAGCTGATCAAAGGGATGAAAGCAAGGCACCAGCCCCACGCTGCCAATCAATTCGCCAGTAGCCTTTAGCTCAATAGCGCGGTCGCCATAGGGCGGCTGCATCAAATTTGCTAGCCCGTCATAATTACGCACAGTCCATTCCAGCCATTCGCGGCGGGCGGCCAAATTGTCGGCCTCACTGCGGCTGGTATTGCTCCAGCCCACCGCCTTGTTAATAGCCTCATACGCTTCGGCATCCTCCAGCCGAAAGCGGCGAATAAGTACACGGCCTGTTTCTAAAGTTGGGATGTTTAACATTGTTTATTTTGCACCATACGGTAGCCGATCCATGCTCCGCCCACTGTGGATGCCCCACCATGCTTGATCATTGGAACGCAGGCTACCAAACACGTCAATCATGGCAAAATATTGTCATCAGAACGAGGCGGCCTGGCAACAAAAGCCTGCTTGGCATGGCGGTCAAACCCCGCTGCCTCATAAAAACGAAAGGTCTGCTCGTTCAAACGCCCGGTCATCAGCATAACCTTATAGCAATTTTGCTCCCAGGCAAAGTGGCAGGCGTGGTGCAAAATGGCTTTGCCATAGCCGCGCCCGCGAAAGGCGCGGTGCGTCACCACATTCTCAATGGTGCCATAAGGGCGGCAGCCACGGGTGAGGTTGGGGATGAGCGACAGGGTGCAACTGGCGACAAGCTGCCCGGCCACGAAGCCGCCAAAGTAGTGGAAATGGTTACTGGCCTGGATGGTTTGCCAAACGGCCGTTACTGCCTCCCACGCCGGCAGTGGCTCATCCACCTCATGCAAATGACCATACAAATCAAGCAGCAGACTTAGTTCTGCCTCCCGCAGCAGACGAATCTCTATTTTCATTACACAACCTGGGCAAGCTAGAGCCAAAAAATTACACAGAGGCTCACAGAGAAACACAGAGAAGCACAGAGAAGAAATAAGGGGATTTTTCTTTGCTTTCTCTGTGAAACTCTCTTCTTTACTCCGTGAAACTCTGTGATACTTCCTGTTTTGTGCCAAAATTTCATCGTCAGGAGACTAACCCCGCAAAACCGAAAGCGGCAAATAGCACGACACCAGCCAGTTAGGCGCGTCCACAATTTCGCTAATCTTGAGGTCGGCGGCGGCACTGCACAGGCAGTACGCTTGACTACGCGATAGCCCGTGGTTGGCTTCCAGCCAGTCAATCATGTAGCGCACGGCGTTTTGCGAATCGGCAAACAAATCAGGGCCGTGGGCAGTGGTGCAAAAATAGCCGTGGCTATCGGTTTTGGTCAACGGGCTGGGGGTCGTGAACTGCGGCTCCTGAATCGTCCATCCCTTGTGAAGCTGGAAGCGCAGCGTGGCCGTCATTGGCGACTCAATCCCCGTGCCGCTGACTTCGCCATCCCCCTGCGCGGCGTGGCAGTCGGCGGTGGAGAACAAGGCACCGGGAACCTGGACGGGCAGGTAGAGGGTGGAACCAACGACCAGCCCTCGGATGTCCATGTTGCCGCCAAAGTTGCCGGGTGGGCCGGTGCGTAAACGGCCGTTTTCCCCCGGTGCCACCCCCATCACCCCACAAAACGGCTCAAACGGCACCCGCACCTTGTCGCTCTCCCAAAACAGGCAGCTATCCCCCTCCAGCCGCCAATGCTGCACAAACAAAAAGTCAAAATCCGCTGCCAGCAGCCCAAAGTTGGGGCTGTGGCTATTCCAGCCCCATCCCTTGTGTGCCAGTTCCAGCACCTCCACCGCCAGCACATCACCCGGCTGCGCCCCCTTCACCAGCACCGGCCCCGTCAGTGGATGCCCCGGCATTCGCTCCCGCGTTGCCAGCTCCTCCGCCGTCACGCCCGGCGTAACCCGCCCATCGCTCGCCTCGCGGCACTCAAACACCACACTGTCCCCCGGCACAATCTCCAGCCGGGGCGCATAGCTGTTGTCCCAAAAATGGTGCACCACGCTGTCGTCCAAATAATGTTCCGCCATTGCTTCTCCAACAAAACAGGATTAGGACGCAGATTTACCTGATTTACCTGATAATCAGGAGCATCAGGTAAATCTGCGTCCTATTACCTCTAAATCTGCCAAAATCATCACTTTACCAGTATAATCCATTTCATGAAGGAGTGGTTATGATGCTTGACGCGCAATTTTATAACCTGATTCAAAGTTTATGGGGTGGTTTTGCCCAGGCCATGCGTCGTCATGGCGCAACGCCCCCCTCGTCGCCATCGGTGCTGCTGCAATTGCGCGGCGGATTGGCGGAAAGCCCCGGCTGGTTTATGGTGCAGGCGGCCGAATTTGACCCGGAACCGTTGACGGTGGCCGGGCTGCGGGTGCGGGATATTTATGCGGCGGAGCGTATGGTGCAGGCGCTGCTGGATTTGATGTTGAGCGAAATGTGGCTTGACCTGACGGATGAGGGATACATGCTCACCGAGCAGGGGCGGGAGGTGCTGGGGCGAATGGGGGAGAGAACGGCCGTTCTCTCCCAACTCACCCTGCCCATCGCCGAACGGGACGCTGCCTGGCTGGAACAAACGATGCGGCAACTGCTGGAGGCCAGCCTGCAAGCGGATGCCCCTCCCGGCACCTGGTGTCTGACCCATTCACGGCGGCGCGCCCCGGCCGATACTGCCACAAATGCCGAAAAGATTTTTCAATATGTGGCCGACTTTAACGCCTTTCGGGATGATGCCCACATGGCGGCGTGGGGTGGCTATGAGGTGATGGGGTATGCGTGGGAGGCGTTTGCGCTGGTGTGTGGTGGTAAGGGAAAAACGGCCGTTTCCATCCACCAGCAAATCGCCTACCGGGGCTACACCCGCGACGAATACGCCCACGCCCTCGCCCAACTGCACGCACGCGGCTGGCTGGAGCAAGAACGCCCCGGCAGCTACTTTGTCACCCCCGCCGGGCAAGCCGTTTGGGACGACGTAGAACATCTGACCAACAGCTATTTCTACAAACCCTGGCAAACCTTGTCCGAAAAAGAGATCGCCAAATTGGAAACGCTGCTTACCCAACTGCGTGATGGGCTTTTGGCCGAGCAGTAAATAGGGATGGCGGAAGGCGTGTTTTACGCCTTCCGCCATTTACCGCCATGAAATTTGATACCGCCCTCCTCCTCCCTAACCTCAGCGACATGGCCGCCTATACCCAGGCGGCAGAGGCCATTGGCTTTGACGGCATCTGGACATCAGAAACCAATGCTGACCCGTTTTTGCCGCTGGCACTGGCCGCCGAACACAGCCAAAAGCTCACGCTGGGGACGGCGATTGCCGTTGCCTTTCCGCGTAGCCCTACAGCTTTGGCTTATTTGGCCTGGGATTTGGCGCGGTACAGTAACGGCCGTTTTATCCTCGGTCTCGGCACCCAGGTCAAAGCCCACAACGAACGCCGCTTTGGCGTAAAGTGGGAAAAACCGGTGCGGAAGCTGCGCGAAACCATTGAGGCGATGCACGCCATTTGGAACTGCTGGCAAAATGGCACGCCGTTAGATTACCAGGGCGAATTTTTCCAGCTCAACCTGATGACCCCGTTTTTTAGCAGCGGCCCGTTGCCAACGGGTCGGCCGCCGGTGTATATATCGGCCGTTAACCACAACATGCTGCGGCTGGCCGGCCGGCTCTGCGACGGCGTACACATCCACGCCTTCCACACCCCCCGCTACCTGCGCGAAGTCGCCCTGCCCGAATTGACAGTGGGGTTAACCGACAGCAACCGCAGCCGCGCCGACCTGCAAATCAACACCAGCCTCTTCGTTGTCCCCACCGACGACCACAAGCCCGCCGCCGAACACGAACTGTTCGCCAAACAGCAGCTCTCCTTCTACATGAGCACCCCCGCCTACCGCGTCGTCGTTGAACTGCACGGCTGGCAGGAAACCGCCTGGAAACTGAGCAAAATGGCGCGGCGCGGCGAATGGGAACAGATGCCCCACGCCATCAGCGATGAAATTTTGGCCGAATTTGCCGTTAGCGGCACCTGGGCCGAACTGCCCGGTCAAATCAAAAGCCGCTACAAGGGAGGTTTGCTGGATCGCCTCAGCTACTACCTCCCCTTCACCCCCGGCGAAAACGACGCTGCCTGGCGCACAACTATCGAGAAATTTAGACAAGATTAACAGCCGTGTAGCGCTTGGAGATTAGAGATTAGAGATTTTGAATCTCCAATCCCCAAGCTCTACTCTCCAATCTCCCAAATCACCAAATCCCAATCCTGTTAATCCTGTAAATCCTGTCAAAAAAAATGGAATTCACACACGAACACGAAATGTTCCGCCAAATGGTGCGGAAATTTGTCCAAACGGAAATTGACCCCCACGTAGACGAATGGGAAGAAGCCCGCATTTTTCCCGCCCACGACCTGTTCAAAAAAATGGGCAATTTGGGGCTGCTGGGTCTCACGTACCCGGAGCAATACGGCGGTGGTGGTGTGGACTACTGGTACAACGCCATTCTGCTGGAAGAAGTTGGCCGCACCCAATGCGGGGGCGTGCCAATGGCAATTGCCGTGCAAACCGACATGGCAACCCCGGCCCTGGCCGAGCATGGCAATGATTACCAGAAGGAGACGTTTTTGCGGCCGGCCATTGCGGGCGATGCCGTCTTTTCTATTGCCGTCAGCGAGCCAGATGCCGGGTCAGACGTGGCTGCCATTCGCACGCGGGCGGTGCTGGATGGGGACGAGTACGTCATCAATGGCTCCAAAATGTGGATTACCAATGGCACCCAGGCCGACTTTCTCTGCCTGCTGACGCGCACCAGCGGCGACTATGGCTTTCGCGGCATGTCGCTGATTGTAGTGCCAACCGACACCCCCGGTTTTAGCGTCAGCCGCAAGCTGGAAAAGCTGGGCAACCACAGCAGCGACACCGCCATTTTGTCGTTTGACAACATGCGCGTGCCCGCCCGCAACCGGATTGGGCCAGAGGGAATGGGGTTTATGCTGCAAATGCGGCAGTTTCAGCAGGAGCGATTAGCGGCTGTTTTGATGTCTGTGTCGGGGGTGGCGCAAATCATCCAAACTACCATCAACTATACCCGTGAACGCCACGCTTTTGGCAAACCGCTGCTGCACAACCAGTGGATTTATTTCAAGATTAGCGAATTGTTGACGGAAGTTGAGGCACAGCGGCAATTGGCGTATCATTGCGTCCGCCGCTTTGTAGCTGGTGAGGATATTACCCGCGAAGTTTCGATGGCAAAGCTAAAAGGCGGCCGTTTGGCAAGGGAAGCCGCCGACTGGTGTTTACAATTTCACGGTGGTATGGGGTACGTTGAAGAGTACCCGATGGCGCGTTATTTCCGCGACTCGCGGCTGATGTCCATTGGCGGCGGGGCAGATGAGATTATGCTGCGGATCATTGCCAAATTGGAAGGCATTTTGCCGGAAGGTGAATAAGGGCTCGTTCGTTAATAACTTGGGGTTTAGAAGTTCAACTTCTCTCAGAAGTTGAACTTCTGGAACCGCAAAGTGATTTTTGATTGAACCCTGGGTAATTGAAATTTTGGTGCGCTGCACGCCGAGCGTGTACGCACTTTCTAACTGAAACATTGGAGAAAAACTGTGGAACAAATTCGTGTCGCACGTTCATTCGTGGCCGCCGATGCCCTGGCGGAACTGTTGGAATCTGAGTATGAGCTGGCTGCGCCGGTAAGCTGCCAGTTGTTTAGCAAGCTGCTTCGCACGCAGGATAATGACCATTACCTGGTGAATACGGGGAATGGCGAGAAGTTTGTGGTGCGGGTGTATCAATCCGGCAAACATTTGGAACGGCAAGAGTCGGATTATTTGTGGGAGCTGGATTGGTTGCTCTTTTTGCACAACAATGGTCTGCCCGTTTCCTACCCACTTCCGCGTAAAAACGGCAGCCATCTGGGCAGCTTGCTGGCTCCAGAAGGCATTCGTTACTATGCGCTCTTTACATTGTCTGAAGGGGAAGCTCTGACGGTAACAAATGAAGAGCAGCTTTTTATCTGTGGGCAGCAGATGGCGCGAATTCATAAGGCATCAAATGCGTTTGAGTCGGATCACCATCGTCAGGCGATGAATTTGGAATATTTGGTAGATAAATCGGTGGCGCGGGTGAAGGAGTTTTGGGGGGATTCGCATTCGGCCGATATGGAAATTTTGCTGATGTCGGCAGCGGAGGCGAAGGACGAAATTTTGGCGTTGATCAACAACGAATATCACACGCCGGATAGTTGGGGGCCGATTGGCGGGGATTTCCATAGCTCCAGCGTCTATTTTAATGGCAGCAATGAGCCGTCGTTTTTTAACTTTGACCTATGCGGTTATGGCTGGCGGGCGTATGACATTGCGACCTTCTTGCTGAACACCGAACTGCTGCACCACCCGGAGGATTTAACGGAGGCGTTTTTTGCGGGGTATTACTCGGAACGGCCGTTATCGGAAAACGAACACGCCGCCATCTCCCCCTTCATGACCATCCGCCGCATCTGGATGACCGGCTTGTTTACCCGCAGCGACGGCATCGTCGGCCATACGTTTATTGCCCCGGCACAGCCACTGAAAAAGCGGTAAGAAACCATATTGCATATTGCGTATTGCGCTTCTCTTTACCCAATACGCAATATGCAATAAATTGTTACCCTCTGAATATCTAAAGAATCGGACTTCACTTGAAGCTAGAAGTTATGCAACGAATTCCTCAGCCTATTCCGTATCAGGGAAGCAAGCGAAACATCGCTCAACAAATCATGATTGCCTTCCCTAAGCAATTTGGGTCACTTATTGAACCATTTGCAGGCTCGGCTGCTCTTTCTGTTGCGACCGCTTACTATCGAAAAGCAAACCAATTTTATCTGAACGATCTCAACAAGCCTTTGATGGATTTGTTGGACAAGATTGTTAACCAACCAGCCCAGATCGCTAATGCGTATGAAGATTTATGGAATGCTCAATCAGGACGTGAAAGGGCATTCTATGACTTTATACGTGACGAGTTCAACAAGACCCATCATCCTGACTATCTTCTCTATTTGTTGGCACGATGTGTGAAGGCATCTGTGCGCTACAATGCCGAAGGCGCGTTTAACCAAAGCCCGGATAATCGGCGTAAGGGGCGACGGCCGACGAGTATGAGGCAGGAAATTTTTGCTGTTTCTAACTTGCTGCAAAATCGAACGACTTTCGCCAGCCATGATTATAAAGATACGTTAAATGTCATTTCCCAATCAGATTTGATCTATATGGATCCCCCGTATCAAGGAACTTCGCAGAGCAAAGACCCCCGTTATTATAGTGGGATTGATGTTGATGAGTTGATTGATTTTTTGGTAGAACTAAATAAACGGCAGGTTTTGTTTCTCTTAAGTTACGACGGCCGCACAGGTGAAAAAACGTATGGCACAATGCTGCCAACGCATTTAAAGCTCAAACGATTTGAGATTTGTGCGGGAAGATCAAGTCAAGCGACACTGTTAGGAAGCCAGTCTAAAACATATGAGTCACTGTACTTGTCGCCTGCTCTTGTCTGTCGCTTACGCGCCAATAACACATTCAGCACGACATCAGCGGTTTTAAACAAGCCTTCTCGTGATACTCAACCTGTTCAATTAGAGTTAGGAATCGGATGAGAAAGCATCCCGAATTCTCCGAGGCATTTCTGGAAAAGCTATTGGCCGTAACCAACAAGCGAGCCAGGGTTCTCATTGATCATATTTTGGAGAACGGTTACGTCACAACCGAAGATTTGGAAAAAATCTATGGTTACAACCACCCTCCCCGTGCTGCCCGTGATGTGCGAGAGCAAGGAATACCGCTCAAAACATTTCGGGTGAAATCTTCAGATGGTCGCTCCATTGCAGCTTACAAGTTTGGCAATCTGGAAGATATTGAAGAAGGCAGGTTGGGCGGCAGAAAGGTTTTTGCCAAGCAGTTAAAAGACACGCTTTATGCGCTTCAAGCTGGAAAATGTGCGGTTTGTGCCGGTAAATTTGAAAAAAGGTACTTGCAGATAGATCATAGAGTTCCCTATGCCATAGCCGGTGATGTTAACTATCTTGACAGTGACACAAACGATTACATGCTTTTATGTGCAGGTTGCAATCGGGCAAAGTCATGGTCATGCGAAAATTGCCCCAATTGGGAAACGAAGTCCTCTAAAATATGTACTCCATGTTACTGGGCGTTCCCCTATGAATATACTCACATAGCCCTTCGTGAAGTTCGTCGTGTAGATATTTTCTGGGATAGTGAAGAGTTGGCAGTCTACGAGCAGCTAAAAAACGCTGCCAGAAAAACATCTTCCACTATTCCTGATTATGTCAAGTTTGCCGTTAAGGCGCATTTGTCGAACCACGAAGAGAGTTAGGGAGTTGCTGTTTTCAAATGATGGATATTTTACGGCCGTTTATTTCCCAAAATGGCGCCCTCGTTCTCGACGGCGGGTTGGCAACCCAGCTAGAGGCGCGGGGGTGCGACCTTAATGACCCGCTGTGGTCGGCCAAGCTGCTGTTGGAAAACCCCGACATCATTCGTCAGGTACACGCCGACTATTTGGGGGCGGGGGCAGATTGCATCATTACCGCCAGCTATCAGGCAACGTTGGTCGGTTTTCAGCGGCGCGGGCTGACGGAAGCGGAGGCAGAAGGGCTGCTGCGGCTGGCGGTAACGCTGGCAAAAGAGGCGCGGGACAAGTTTTGGGCGCAAAACGCGGATCATGCCCGGCTGCGGCCGCTGGTGGCGGCCAGCATTGGCCCATATGGGGCGTATCTGGCGCATGGAGAGGAGTATACGGGGGATTATGACCTGGATGAGGAGGGGCTGGTTGAATTCCACTGGCGGCGTTGGCATATTTTGGCGGGGGAACGGCCGGATTTGCTGGCGTGTGAAACGATTCCGTCGTTTGCCGAGGCGCGGGCGTTGGCGCGGCTGCTGCCGGAAACGCCGGAGCTGGGGGCGTGGTTTAGTTTTAGCTGTCAGAACGGCCGTTTAATCAGCGACGGAACCCCCATTGCCGACTGCGCCGCCTTCCTTGATCCCTTGCCGCAGGTGGTTGCCATCGGCATCAACTGCACCCCACCCCACTTCATCCCCGACCTCATCCGCGAAGTGCAAAGCGTGAGCGATAAGCCCGTCATCGTTTACCCCAACTCTGGTGAAGATTATGACGCAGTGAGCAAGCAGTGGTACGGCGAAACCATTCCGGCGACGTTTGGCACCTACAGCCGCGAATGGCGCAAGCTGGGGGCGGCCGTCATTGGCGGCTGCTGCCGCACCACGCCTGCCCACATTCAGCAAATTCGGGATCGGTTTCGGAGGAAATAGGACGCTGATTTTCCTGATTTGCCTGATTTTATCGTCTTTATCGGACGCGCCTGGCATATGAATCCACATTTTTGTCCATAAGCCAAGTTTTTTGGCAAATCTCACTTAAAAAATCAGCGTTCATCAGGTAAATCAGCGTCCTGTTATTCTTTCTTTAGAAGTGCCTGTTTTAATTCCCAACCGCTTGCGGTTCGGCAAAGATAAAGTTGTCCATGACGGCCACGTCTACGCCGTTGCTGCCGTCATCGGGGCCGAGGGCAGCGGTGCCATAGCGCACTTCGACGCGGGCGACAATGGGGTCGGGGTAGGCAACGCCGAGGAAGGAGAGGGCGTTGTCGGCAATGGGGGTGGCGAATTCGCCTAGCATGTTGCCGTTGATGTCGAAGTAGGTGAAGGCGGTGTGGTCGGTGTCTACGTCGGTGTAGACGGCACCAAAGCCGCGCACGGTGGCGGGGGTGGTGGTGCCGGGGACAAAGAAGGTGATGTTGACGATGTTGCTGCCAACGGGGGAAAAGAGCCGTTCTTCGCTAAAGGTTTTGAAGCTGTCGGCATATTGCGGATTGATGCTGCCAAAGCGGGGGAGTGCGCCATACGGGTTGTCGCTGTCGGCGCTGACCATGAGGGCGGTGCCGGGGGTGTTGAGGACGATGCCACGGGCGCGGGGGGCTTCGGGGGCGTTGAAGAAATCGGGAACGTACGGATTGGGGTCGGACAGTTCGTCGGGGAGGCTGTCCCAGTTGATTTCGCGGTAGCCACTGCCTTTGCTGCCGGGGTCGCCGCCGTTATTGTTACCACCGAGGAGTTGGCGGTACTGCTCAACGGCCGTTTCTATCTCCCCCACCCCCGTAATCACCGTCGGCTCATTGCTGCCGCCACAGCCCACAAACAATAAGGTACAAACAACAAGTATCAACAAACGATAAGTAATAACTTTCACGGGTCAAACTCCTTTTGATGAACGTAATGGCATGATTTTGCTCGCCGTTTGGCGGGCTTCCATCCAGAAGTAGAGGGCAAGAACGGCCGTTAATGCCACCCCCAACGCCCCCACATACAGCCACGTAATCCACGTCTTGGGAACCAAATCCCCCCAGCCGCGCCAAACAGCCAGCAGCAGCAGTGCCACCCACAGCAAATCCCCCTCCAGCATAATCCGCGCCGTAGACCAGCGCGGGTCGAGGGCAATGAGCAATGCCCCCACTCCGGGCAGCACCAGCCACCCAGCAATAATGCGTGCCGTCAGCGGCGTGAGCGCCCACGGCCAGACAGACATTGCCCAGTTGGGGAACAAAAACATGGCGATGCCCAGCAGCAGCTCCCCGGCTCCCGCCAGCCCCATAAGAAGCCGCACAAAGGGAGGCAACTGAACCCCGTAGCTGTTGCCAGGGTTGGGTGCATTGCCGCCGTTGCGCCAATAGACATATGGCACCAGCACAGGCACGGCTAAATAGGTTGCCAGCCATAGCCAAAAGGTGATATGGCTGTGGTTAAAGCGATCCAGATGGAGCAAGGTTGCCAGTGCCATAGGGATGGAAAAGGCGGTGGTGGCAATAAAGCCATTGGCAACCTCGTGCCACCGTTGGCCGGTGATGGTGCGGATGAAGAAGTAGGCACCGGCCAGATAGCCCGCTCCCATGACCATCGGGGTCAGGTCGGGGCGGATGGTCCAAGCGAAAAGCTGCTCGGTGCGGCCGGGGAACAGGTAAAGAATGATGAAGGCAGAGAGCAGAATGGCCGTGATGACAATAGAGACAATGCGAGTAAGCGGTAAAATGGGATTAGAGTGGCGGCTCATGGTTTCCTCCAAAATATGGAACTGAGTCTCTCCTGTTAGCTTTGTTCAGCCAGGCTATGCTCCAATATCGTATGGGGGCGGTAGACCCACAGCAGGCCGATGGCGACGATGGCGACGATGACGTAGGCACCAAAGTAGAGCCAGTGGCCGGGGTGGCTGGCGAAGTCGAATTTGCCGAAGTTGAGCAGGCAGGCCAGCAGGATGGTGAGGACGAGGGTTAACCCGGCACGAATGAAGGCCATCCAGCCGTTGATTTGGCGGTCCCAAATGGCGGGGATGGGGCCGATGGCGAGGGCGGTGTAGAAGGAGCCGAAAGCGCGGAGGGTGAAGAGAGTGAGAGGTTCGGGAAAGGCGCCGCCTTCGGTGGCGAGGCCGCCGGGCTGGGCGCGGAGAACGAGGAAGGCGATGAGGCCAACGAAGGCAACGAAACCGAGGACAATGACACGCACCCAGGTGGGAAAGTTATGGCTTTTGCTTTTAGGGTGCTGCTTTTGCCAGTTGAGAAGGGAGAAAACGGCCGTTATGACCGTTAGCGCTAGAGCCAGGATGTAGGGCAGGGCGAGAGGGACGTTGAGGATGAGTTTGTCGCGGAAGAGGATGAGAACGGCCGTTTCCAGCAACCCAAACAGACCAAGATAGAGTTGGAGCAAATAAACGGCCGTCCACCGCCCCAGCCGCACCGTTTCCCAGGCAAAATACCCATTCCCCAGGCACCATCCCCCCATCGTCATCGCCACAAACGGCGAAATCTTCCAGGAAAAGTTGGCTGCCGACCACGCGGGAGCCAAAAACAGAACAACACCTAACAGCCCATACAGCGCCGCTAACCCAACATTCAAGCGTCGTACAGTTACCGAAATCATGTTCACCTTCCTTTGCACCCCGGCGGGTGCTGTTTGACAGGTGAAACATAGGGCAATATCGTATCTGTAGCGTATCTTGATTTAATTCAAACGCGGATCCATCGCATCCCGCAGACCATCACCAATAATAAACAGGCACAGCACCGTCAGGGCAATCATCACCCCCGGAGCCACCACCAAATGCCGCGCATCTGGCACCAGAATAAACTGCTGCGCCTTGGTCAGCATCGTTCCCCAAGTGGAGGTGGGCGGCTGCACGCCAAATCCCAAAAAACTGAGCGCCGACTCTGCCAGAATGAGGTTACCCACCCGCCGCGCTGTGGCAATGATGACCAATGGGATGACGTTTGGCACGATATGGCGCCACATAATCGCCCCGTCCGACATGCCCAACGCATGCGCGGCGGAGATATACTCCCGCTCCTTCAGTGAAAAGACGCTGCTGCGAACGAGGCGGCTGATAAACGGCCACCCCAACAGGGCAAACAGTAGCGTCAGGGCGGCGGGCGACAGTTCAAACAAGGCACCCACAATGAGCAGCAAAAAAAGCTGAGGGATGGAGTCGAGGGTGTTGATGACCCACATGATGAAGTCGTCTACCCGCCGGCCGAAATACGCCGCCGTCATGCCAATGGTGATGCCAAAAACGGCCGTAAATATCGTGCCAAAAAAGCCAATCGCCAGCGAAATCCGTCCCCCAAACAGCAGCCGCGCCAGTTGGTCCCGCCCCAGCGCATCCGTCCCCAGCCAATGCTCCGCCGATGGCGGTTTAAAAGTAGCTGCAATCTCCGTCAAATCGGGATCCACACCCAACACCTGGCTACTGATAAACCTGGCTCCAACTGAAAGCAACGTGATCAGCAGCAGCACCAGCAGTGCCGCCATCGTCAGCCGATCCCGCCGCAGCCGCCGCAGTGCCATTTGCCAAAAAGAAAGCGGCGCACCCTCACGCAGTGCCTCCAGCCGCCCCTCCTCCGCCAGCTTTAGCAATGCCTCCTGGCGGCTCATAATGGGTAAATTTTGTACACTCATATTTCATTTTCCGTAGCCGAGCTTTCCAAAGCTCGTCGAATGAGGATTGGAATCCTCGGCTACTATTGCAGCCGAATGCGCGGATCAACCGCCACCAGCAAAAAGTCGGAGAGCAAATTGCCCAAAATCACGACAAGGGAACCAAAGATGACGCTGCCCATAACAATGGGATAGTCGCGGGATGAAACAGCATCTACTGTCAGCCGCCCCATGCCCGGCCAGGAGAAAATGCGCTCGATAACGACGGCACCAGTGATGAGTGAGGTGATGGCGGGGCCGAGGATGGTGACAATGGGGACGAGGGCGTTGCGGGCAGCGTGTTTGAAATACACTTTGGATGGCTCCAGCCCTTTGGCCCAGGCGGTGCGGACGTAATCTTGCCGAATGACTTCCAGCGTTTCGGCCCGCATAAAGCGGGACATGAGGGCGATCCAGCTGATGGCAAGCACAAAGGAGGGCATTGCCAAATAGCGGGCGCGATCTAGCAGGGTGATGTCGGGTTTGTTGAGGGGGAAACGGCCGCCAACGGGCAGCCAGCCTAGCTGAACGCTGAAAAGCATGATGAGCAACAGGCCAAACCAGAATTGGGGCAGGGCATCGAAGAGAACGGAGAAAAGGCGAGCGATGTTGTCAAAAAGGGTGGCGCGTTTCACGGCCGATAATACCCCCACAAACAGCCCAATGGTGCCGCCGATGAGCAGCGCAACGGCCGTTAATTCCAACGTCGCCGGCACACGCTCCAAAAACAACTCCAAAACCGGCCGGCGTTCAAAAAACGACTCCCCAAAATCCCCCCGAAAAATCCCCCGCATCTGGCACTCCCCGCGCAAATCCCCCACCAGCCATACCACATACTGCTCCACCAGCGACCGATCCAGGCACAACTCATGCGCCAGCCGCACCCGATCCTCCGCCGTAAACGTCGGGCTAAACGTCATAATCTGCACCGGATCCCCCGGCGCCGCCTGCATAATCAAAAACGAAATCAACGTCACCCCAAACACCGTGGGAATCGCCTGCAACAGCCGCCGGAAGAGGTATGTCGTCATGCTGTCTTCTCCAGTAATCAGTGATCGGTAATCCGTGTAAGCAACCGATCACCGATTACCGATCACCCACAAGAAGTTCAACTTCTTCTGAGAAGTTGAACTTCTGAATGGGCATTTAATTTCCATGCCTAATTCGTAAAATACCACTCCTGAACGTTGTACTCACGACTCCACACGTTCGGGTCAATCCCTTCCAGATTATTCCACCAAACAGTGTTTTCCAGGTCAACATGCAGGAATGAAGCGGGCAAATCGTTGTAAATTTCCACCTGATTGGAATGGTAGTATGGTGCCCGTTCCGCTTCCGCACAGCCGGCAATCGCCTTCCCCTTTGCCAAATTCTCCTCCACCACCGGGTTATAGTAGGAAGCAAAGTTGAAGCCTGCCCCCGGTTCGTCATTGATGTACGAGAACAAATTGGTGTCGTCGGGGTCTGGTGCGCCGCCACCAAAACCAATCACAATCATGTCATAGGTCTGGCCAACCAGCCGCTGTACCACCGTGCCAAACTCCAGAAAATCAAGCTGAATTTCAATGCCAACCTGCGCCAGCACATCCTTTAGCAGCACGCCAATGTTTTCCCGCTTTTCGTTGCCAGCGTTGGTCATCAGGCTCAGGCTCAGTCGCTTGCCATCTTTTTCGCGCACGCCGTCGCTATCGCTATCCACCCAGCCCGCATCGTCCAGAATTTGCCGCGCTTTGTCCAAATCCTGGGTATATGGCTCCAGCTCGGTGTTGTAGGCCCATTCGATAGAAGGCCAAACGTTGGCAACAATGGGACCACCTTGCCCAAAAGCCACCTGGTTGATGATGCCCTGGTAATCAATGGAGTTGGCAATTGCCTGCCGCACGGCCAGATCGCCCAAAATGGGGTGCGGATCTTGCGGCAGCGGTGGCTCACCTTCGGTATATTTGCCGTCGCCATCCAGATCATCCCACCCGTTTTGCGGGTTTTCCGGGTTGGCAAGGTTGTAGCCAAGGAAGGTGAAGCCATTGTCGAAATATTTACGCATGGACAGCGGCGCACCAGAAGCGATTTGGCCTTCAATAACAGACACAAAGGCAGGGCCAACGGGGGAAGTATAGGTGGCTTCGCCAGCCAGCAGCCCGGCCAGTTCGGCCGACTGGTCGGCGTAAACCTTCATCGTCCAGGTTGCTACGTTGGGTGCGCCCCGGAAGTAGGTGGGGTTAGCAGCCAGCGTTACGTGGTCATCGGCCACCCATTCCTGGAAGGCAAAGGGGCCGGAAACAACGGTGGGGGCGGTGTTTTCCGGATTTTCGGGAATGGCTTCGGGGTCGCTGCCATAAACGTGGGCGGGGATGATGCCAGTACCGATGTTGGCAAGAATGGTGCAGTCTAAGGCCGACATCGTGACCTCGACTGTTTGGTCATCCACTACCGCCCAGCTTGCCACCGAGGCGAAGTCGCCACGCCGGGGGGAGGCAACGGCGTCGTTGTTGATGGCGTCAAAGGTAAAAACCACGTCTTGGGCGGTGACGGGGGTACCATCTGACCAGACGGCATCGGGGCGCAGGTGGAAGGTGTAGGTTAGGCCATCTTCGGAAATGTCCCAGCTTTCGGCCAAATCGCCCACGATGCTGCCGGAGAAGGGGTCGAGCTGGGTGAGGCCAAGGAACATGAGGCTGTAAACATCGCTGGAGGCTTGGTCATTGCCTAGTACGGGGTTAAAGGTGTTGGCATCGGCAAAGTTGGAATAGATGACGTGGCCGCCCTGGGGTGCAGGAACGGCCGTTGGTTCCACCACCCGCGTCACCTCCACCACCACATCCTCGCCTCCAACTTCAACCACTCGCGTTTCGACAACCGTATTTTCGACCATACGGGTCACTTCTACCGTCTCGACAATGGTTTGGGGCTGGCATGCCAGCAAAAACAGCAGCAGCGTAAGCGGCCACAATCGAACAGAGCGTTTAAAAGACATCTTCATCTCCTTGTTTGTCAATCTTTTTGGGTCATGAGGGTGGGAAAAACGGCCGTTTTTCCCGCACCCAAACAAAACACGGCTACCAACTCCACAGCAGTTACATCACCTCCTGCATAATCTGGCTTTTTTGAGAAACCAAATGGTGTAATTATAGTGACAATTAGAGCATTTTTTGGTGTCTTTGTCAACTATATATTTCTAAAGTTTCAGAATAGGCAAAAAAAGGGGACTGCGCCCACCACAGCGCAGTCCCACACACATAAAGGAGGATGAGGAGAAAGTCTCGATACGCCTAAAAGAATACTTCCCTTACCTTAGCCCAACATGAGCCTAACCTAAAAGAAACATAAGGATATATTCGGCAAGAGATTAGAGATTGGAGATTGAGTAGCCTCCCACCTCACTTCTTATTGACCCACTATTTCCACGTATCACCCAGCACCCGCACCCAATTCCCGTGCGTAATCTTCTTCAACGACTCATCATCATGCCCACTCTTCCGCAGAGCCTTCAGCAACTTAGGCAGCCCCGCTGCATCCCGCAAATTCTCCGGCATCTGCGCCCCATCAAAATCCGACCCTAACGCCACATGCTCCACCCCCACCAGGTCAGCTATGTAGTTGACATGGCGCACAATCTGTTTCAGCGAGGTCTTTTTATCAGAACGGCCGTCTTCACGCAGAAACCCCTTGTGATAATTAATACCTACTATCCCATTCGACTGCGCTACCGCTTTCAACTGCTCATCCGTCAGATTGCGCGGCGAAGCGGCCAGGGCGTGGGCATTGGAATGGGTTGCCACCAGCGGCGCGTTACTCAGCTCCGCCACATCCCAAAACCCCTTCTCATTCAAATGCGACATATCAACCATGATCCCCAGCTCATTACACGCCTGCACCAGCCGCTTGCCCGCCTCCGTCAAGCCAGGGCCAATGTCGGGCGAATCGGGAAAATTAAACGGCACCCCTGTACCAAACGCATTATCCCGGCTCCACACCAGCCCTAATGAACGCAATCCGGCAGCATAAAATGTATGCAGCGCGTGCAAATCAGTGTCAATGGTATCGGCTCCTTCAAAATGCAAAATCATTGCCAGCGTGCCGTTTGCCAAACATTCCTCCAACTCGGCCACTGTCTTTACAATCTTGGCCTTCCCCTTCGCCTTCTTCTCCACCTTCAACATCACCGCCATCATCGAAATGGTGGTATGCAACGCATATTCCAACGAAAGTGGCTCTGGCTTGGGATGTTTGTATCCGCCGCCATCAAGCTTTTCCCCTGGCATCTCCTTCATTGGCTTGGGCGACGGCACAAACAGGGCAAAAAAACCACCGCCCAGCCCACCTTCCTGTGCTCGCGGCAAATCAATATGCCCCCGCTTACTCTTTTTAAAAAATGACCGCTTATTTTTGCCCACATACAAATCTAAAATCGTATCATTATGTCCATCAAACACCGGAAACTCATTCATGACATCCGCTCCTTACACAGTACCAAGCCAGGTTAAACATGAGGTTGGCACTGCCATCAACAACAACCCAGCCGTTTCTGAGCCATCAAGGCACTGATTATACTTGTGTGGGCTATAAAACAGAATCATTATGCCAAATATAGACAATATGGGAAATACTCACATTGCGGTTAATGCACTTCACATCCGTCATGGGGATCACGAGAACGACAAAACAGGCCAGGAACGCTTTTACCCGCTGCTTAAACTTCACTTTACCTTACGGTTATTAAATAGCTAACGTCAACACAAATAAACGTAAGGAGACTCACCTGTGACAACATCGGCTATTACAACATACGAATTAACCCGCCACTACGGGGAAAATACGGCCGTTTCCCAACTCAACCTTACCATTCCTCAAGGCGAAGTTTTTGGCTTTTTAGGACATAACGGAGCCGGCAAAACAACTACTGTTAACCTACTGACCACACTGTTACTGCCCACCTCCGGCAGTGCAACCATCCTGGATTTTGACATTGTGGAACACAACCGTGAAGTACGCCAACTCATTGGCTACGTTCCGGAAAACGTGCGCCTCTACAACGATCTTACCGTCGCCGAAAATTTGCGCTTTTTGGCGGAACTATCGGAGGTGAAATACGTGGACGACCGCATCTCTCAAATTCTTGATTTGCTTGGGCATCCAGAATGGCAAGACCGGCGCGTCGGCGGCTTTTCCAAAGGGATGCGCCAGCGCGTGGGTATTGCCCAGGCACTGCTGCACAAGCCAGAGGTGCTGTTTCTGGACGAACCCGCCTCCGGCCTGGATCCGGAAGGGCAGCGTGATATTGGCCGCCTCATCACCACGCTGAACCGCGACTACGGCATTACCATTTTCATGAACACCCACCGGCTGGCTGAAGCGGCACGGCTGTGCACCAGCATCGGCATTATGAATCACGGCCGTCTTGTCATGGCCGACACGCTGGAAAACGTGATGACCCGGTTCCCTGATGCCCCATCCCTGGAAGAAATTTATTTGCATGTAGAAGCGCAGAACGGCCGTTTCCCCAATACCGCAGGAGTTGCCTAATCATGACTACCTCGCTGATTATTGCCCGTAAAGAGTTCCGTACTGCCTTTCGCAACCGGCTCTTTCTGACCATTACCCTGCTCTTTTTGGGACTGTCCATCCTTTCGGTCTACATCGGCAGCACCACCAAACGTGCGGAAATGCGCATTTACAACGAAACCATCACCAACCTGCAGGCCGAAGGTGCGGTCGTGCTGCCTGCCACGCCAGAAATCCATACCCTGACCATCCTGGCTAATCTCGTCGAGTACGTCAGCATCGTAGGGGCGATTTTGGCCGTCATTTTGGGCTACAACTCCCTTGGCGAAGAGCGGGATTCGGGTGGGCTAAAGCTAATTTTGTCCCGCCCGGTCTACCGCGACCAGCTTTTGTGGGGGAAATGGCTGGGGAATACGGCCGTTCTTGCTACCCTGCTCGGCCTCGTCTTCCTGTTTAACAGCGTGCTGCTGGTGGTAGTCGGCGGCATCATCCCCACCGGTGCCGAACTACTGCGCCTCTTCGTCTTCACCCTGATGGCTCTGGCCTACCTGCTCACCTTTTTAAGTCTGTCCATATTCCTCAGTCTGCGCCTGAACAGCAGTGCCAACGTCTTTCTGGTTTCACTGGTCATCTGGATGGTAGTCAGCTTTGTGCTGCCGCAGATGGCCGAGACACAAATGGTCAACAGCAGCGTGGTTAACAGCATCAGCGGCGCGATTAACCAGATTCCGCAGGAAACGGCCGTTTCCCAAACCATCAACGCCTTTTCTCCCACCTGGCACCTACGCAACATTGGCGGACAACTGCTGCAATCCGCCCCCGGCAGTGGATCCATGAGCAGCGGCACGCTCATCGCCCACGTGCTGACGACGCTGCTCATCCTGCTGGCTCCGACTGTGGCCTTCATAGCCGCCTCGTTCACGACCTTCTTGCGTAACGAAACGCTGGTGCTGGAGTGACCCTATGAAACGCACACAGCTACTCCTCTTATTCGCGCTGCTAACACTGACGCCGCTGGTTGCCCGCGCCGACAAAATTACCCTGGCGCAAATGGTACAGGCTAGCCAAACGGCCGTTTATCAAATCGCCCTGCACAACGAAACGGAAACCGACCACACGTACGACCTGACCCTGACCGGTCTGCCGGATAGCCTGACCGTCACCTTCACGCAAGGTGGGCCGCTGCTGACACAGATAGACGTGGCCGCTGGCGGCTATGGTCAAGTGCAGATGAAGGTGGATGTGCCGGTGGAAACGGCCGTTGCCACTTACCAGGCCCAATTCACTACCACCCGCGACGACGGACAAACGCTCACCCAACCGGTAATGCTCAACGTGGAAAACACCTACGCCGTCAAGATTGCCAGCCAGAGCCTGAACGTGTCGGCTTTTAGCGGGCAAGAGTTTGGCTTTGATGTGACGGCCGTAAACAGTGGCGCGGCTCCCCTCGATAACCTGGCTCTAACGATTAATACGCCCGCCAAATGGGTGGTGCGTACCGACCCGGCCGCTGTACCCGCGTTGGAACCAGGCGCAGAAACCACCATTCACGCCCAGGTACTTATTCCATCTTCACAAGTCACTGGCGACCAGACGCTTCAGCTTTTGTTGACCAGCAACCAGGCGACCAGTCCGGGCAGCAGCCTGACGGTGCGCGTGCAAAAAAGCCCCACCTTCCTCTACGCGGCCATCGGCCTGATGGGGCTGACCATTACCGCCGCCATCCTCTACTTTCGGCGCAAAGGGCGCCGCTAGGAACGGTAATCAGTGGCCGGTAATCAGTAATCGGTAAAAAGTAACCGCTTACCGTTCACCGATTACCGATTACAAGGAAAACTCATGACTACAACAACTCTCTCCCTCCCCCGCCGCAGCCATGCCATTGGCGTGATTGCCCGTAAGGAAATCCGCGATGCGTTTCGCAACCGCCTGTTTGTTATTGCCCTGGTGATGCTGCTCGGGTTGAGCTTAACGGCCGTTACCCTGGGCGCGTTTAGCGTACGTTCACAAATGGCCGATTACCTGAAAGCGGTTGACATTTTGACCAATCTCGGTCGCACCGACTTTCCCACCGCACCACCGGTCAATCCGCTGGCCGTGTCTAAAAACTTTATCAACTATCTGGCGATGATTGGCGCATTGCTGGCGATGATTTTGGGATTTACGGCCGTTTACAAAGAACGTCAGGCCGGCACACTCCCCCTCATTCTCTCCCGCCCCGTCTACCGCGACCAGTTCCTCACCGGCAAAGTACTGGGCAACGCCCTGCTGCTGGCAGCACTAATGGCCGTCGTTGGCGGCGTCACCTACTTGGCTGTCGGTCTCATTGGTCACGTTTGGCTTACAGCCGACCTCACCATCAAGTTGGCACTCACCATGGTCATGTCCTGGCTTTATCTGCTCACCTTTTATCTCCTGGCTCAGTTCTTCGCCCTGCACCGCCCCAACAGCAACCAGGCTCTGCTGCTCACCGTCATCGTCTGGCTCATCTTTGCCTTTATCTTGCCCCAAATTGGTGACACAATGGACTTGGACAACCAGCTTCCTGGCGGCTTTTTCGCTACGCTGGGCATGGACAGAGCAGGAGAGGAACAAGCCTTGCAGCAGTTCAAATGGTACGAAACCGTGCGTGATGGCGTCGAAGAGCTGTCGCCAACCAAGCATTACGAGCGCATCAGCTTTGCCTTGCTAGGCGTCAAAAAGGATTTTCTGACCAACACCTGGCAGGAAGTCCTACAGTTGAAGCTCATCAACCTGGTCGGCTTACTCGTACCCATTGTCCTGCTCTTAAGTGCCTCATACATCACCTTTCTCAGGCAAGAAACAAGCTAAGGCTTTTTCAATAACGATCCTGTTCAAACTGAAAAAGCCGTGAGTCAAAGCCCAAAAATGCACTTTGTTCGGATCATTTATTTTGGGCTTTGGCCTAAATCCAAATTGGTCTCATCTTAATGACTGGATCAACTGCAATACCAAACTACCAAACAAGGAAAAATCAATCATGTTCAGGAAAAACTACACCCTTCTATTCATCACCGCGCTGTTCACCGCACTGCTACTGGCCGCCTGTGGCACAGCACCATCGCCTACGACCAGCACCAACAGCAGCAATACCACTGCCGATGACCCCGATACGGACGGCGACGGCATCCCTGATTCCGCCGAAACGCTGCTGGGTACAGACCCCAACAACGCCGATACCGATGGCGATGGCGAAAACGATTTGGCCGACCAGAACCCGATGATGGCTGATAACCCGATTCAGGAAAGCAGTACGGCCGTTGCCTTCACCCTCAGCGGCCTGCAAGTGGAAAACAACGTAGATGCCGATGGCGCGGACGTACCCGACCATCTGGAATTCAAAATCAATAACACCAGCACGGCCGATTTGACCAATTTTGACATCTACACCACCATTACCGACCAAACAACGGGCGATGTGCAGGGCTACTATCAAACCTTGCCCGTTCTAACGGTAAAGGCGGGTGAAACCAGAACTATCCATTTTGACAACACCGGCCAACCAGATCATTTCAGCGTTAACCCCAACAGTGCCTTCTATACCGACCAAAACGGCCTGACGCTAAACGTCACCCTTCACGCTGCCGGCTTTGCTCCGCAAATTGGCAGCGTAGACAAAGATCCCGGCGGCGCAGAAGGTGGGGTAGAATAAAAGCAAACGGACAGAAGCCTGGTTTTGGAAAAATCGGGCTTCCGGGGAGACGATATGCGTGTATTAGTGGTAGAAGATGAACCCCGCATGGCCGCGCTTATTCGGCAAGGGCTGGAAGAAGAGGCATACGCGGTGGATGTGGTGGGAAACGGCAGTGATGTTTTCTACTGGGTACAAAGCACCGATTATGATATGGTGCTGTTGGACATCATGCTGCCCGGCATGAATGGCCTCAACGTTTGCCACCGGCTTCGCGCTAAAGGTTACACCATGCCCATCCTCATGCTCACCGCTCGCGATACCCTGCCTGACAAGGTCAAAGGGTTGGACAGTGGTGCGGATGATTACCTGGTGAAACCGTTTGCCATCGAAGAGCTGACGGCTCGTTTACGGGCATTGGCTCGACGGGATGCTCCAGTGAAAACGGCCGTTCTCACCGTCGCGGATTTAACCCTTAACCCTGCCACCAAACTGGCTCAACGCGGCAATGACATCATCGAGCTAACCGCCAAAGAGTACGCCCTGCTGGAAACATTGATGCGCCATTCCAACCAGATATTGAACCGGGAGCAGATCATCGATCACGTCTGGAACATGGAATTTGAATCTGGCTCTAAACTCATCGAGGTCTACATCTCCAACCTGCGCAAAAAGATTGACGCAGACCATGCGCCGAAGTTGATTCATACCGTGCGTGGCCTGGGGTATCGCCTGGGAGATTATGAAGCAAGCTAAACTACGCACCCAACTTGTTTTATGGACAGTGGCTTTGGAAGCAGTGCTATTGGTAACATTTGCAACCGTTTTTGTGTTTGTCCTACGCAATACCCAAAACCAGCAAATCAATGAGACACTACACCTGGGTGCGTCTCAGTTAAATGCAGTGGTAGATGTGCGCAATGGGCAGTACACGGTAGCGGCATCCGAAACAGCCGATCTCCGTGCACGGGGCTTAATGGCCTGGATTCTAACCCCTAATGGACACCTCGCCCTCACAATCGGCAGCGCGGGCGATTATCCCTTGCCAAACACAATCCCCTCAACCGACCAAACGCTAGAAAGCACCTTGCCTGACACAACCCCCATCCGCCTTCTGGTTGTTCCCCTTAACGAAGGAAACAATAACTTGGGCACCATCGTCCTCGCCCTGCCGCTGAGAGACAGCCAGGCATTCCTGTGGCAGATTTTGCTGGGATTTGCTATCGCCATTCCCCTGATGTTGGGGTTATCGGCCGTTGGCGGTTTGTTTTTAGCCAAACGCGCACTACAGCCGGTAGCAGCCATCACCCAAACGGCGCGGCAAATCAGTGCCGCCAACCTCAGCCAGCGCATAGACCTGCACTTACCACCCGATGAAATTGGCAAGTTGGCTCACACTTTTAACGAGATGCTGGCGCGGCTGGAACGCGCCTTTCAGCGTGAACAGCAGCTTACGTCCGATATATCACATGAGTTACGCACACCACTGGGTATGCTGAAGACCCAGCTTAGCCTAGCTCGCTCCCGTCCACGTGAAGCCGCTGCGCTATTGATCATGATGACCGATATGGAGAACGACGTGGATCGTATGACAGTCTTGATTGAGCAAATGCTCACCCTGGCACGAGTAGAGCAGCGCGGGCTGGGTGAGTTTGTGCCGGTTGCCTTGGACGACCTGCTGCGTGATATTGCCAACCAGTTGCAGCCCAAAGCTGCTACGGAGCAAGTCACACTGTGGGTAGATATCCCATCACAAGTAGATTTTCATCTGGCTGGTGATAGCGAGCGCCTACGGCAAGTGTTTACCAATTTAATCGAAAATGGATTGAAATATACATTACCAAGGGGAGAGGTAAGTATACATGCCTCACGCCACCGGCAAACTATCGAGGTGTCTATCGTCGACAAGGGGGAGGGCATTTCGCCGGAACATTTACCCCACCTGTTTGAACGCTTTTATCGTGCCGATAGCGCTCGATCCAGGGATACAGGCGGGTTTGGCCTGGGTCTGGCTATTGCCCACGCTGTCGTACAGGCGCATGATGGCACGATTACAGTAAACAGCGAGGTTGGGCAAGGTACAACATTTACCGTTTCTCTACCAGTATCATAAGAACCACGTAAGAACCAGTTTTGAGGATTGACAGCGGGCAGAAAGTTGTATAATATCTATTCATATTGAATTCAATATAGCTATAGTTCAATAAAGAGGATCATGTGAACGACAAACAGCGACGGCATCGTGGCCGTAGACGGCACCGGCAGGATTTTTGGCACGATTGGCAAGAAAGGCAGCAAGAACTGCATAACACGCTAACTGAAGGTGAGCAAACGCCACCGCCTCCTTTCCAGCCACGCCAGCGAGCCAAGCATTGGCGTGAATTCTTTCACGAATTTACGGGAAGTGCGCCAGAGCGCCATTGGGCGTTTAGCGGTCGTCGTTTCAATCCTTGGCACCAAGGTGTTGACAGCTTTAACCCGTTTGTTGCCAGCCTCCTTAGCAAAGGGGGCGGTTTGCTCCCCCTCTACGTGCTGCATCTGCTGGAACAGCAGCCGCAGTACGGGAACGAAATCATGGAGAAGCTTGCCGAGCGCACTGCCAACCAATGGGTAGCCAACCCGGGGGCTATCTATCCACTGATGACGGTGCTCGAAGAGCAAGGCATTGTCCAGGGACAATGGGAAGACCCGCGCAAGCGCACGGTGCGGATCTATGAGTTAACGGAGAAGGGCAAACAAGAGTTAGCCAATTTGAAGGCTATTGTACGCCCAAAACTATTGGAAGCCATCGAGGTGCTGCAAACATTAGCTGATGACCTCAATGGCGACAGCGACAGTGAGTGGCTGTAGCCACTTATTTTTTCACAATGATATTGAATTCAATATCATACAATTCAACAAAAGGTATACAAATTATGACTGAGAAAGTAATTCACGAAGTGAAATTTATTGAAACGGACACCGGCTTTCGGGTTGAAATCAATGGTGACAAAGAGTTTCTGAACAATATGGGGTTTGGCAAAGGGTTTAGTCCCATGTTTGGTCCCATGTTTGGCGGCCGGCATCGTCGCCGAGGACGACATGGACGGCATCATCATCACCACTGCCACAAACATCACCAGGAGGCCGGCGAAGAAAAGGAGCCGCCCCAGGAAGCATAAATCCGGCCGTCTCTTTAACCGTATAACTAAAAGCCAGCGAATGACTTGCTGGCTTTTTTGCTGCAGGTTGACGACAATGGGTGCTTACAATGTTGAGAGGGATGAGCGATGTATTTATTTGTTGGCACCTATACGATGGAATTCCCGCATGTGGCGGGTAAAAGTGATGGCATTCAGGTTTATTGGTTTGATAGTGACAACGGGGAATTGCGCTTTGCCAGCAAATTCCTGGATGTGGACAACCCATCATATCTGACACTGCATCCCAACGGCCGTTTTCTCTACGCCGCCACCGAAGCCACAAGCGATGGTGGGGAGGGGTTGGTCACTGCCTTTGCCATTGACGGCAACCAGCTTACCTGGCTCAACAGCCAGCCCGCCACCGGGGCAAACCCGTGCTATGTCAGCACAAACGGCCGTTTTCTCTTCACAGCCAACTATGGCGGCGGCAGCGTGGCGGTCTATCCCCTTGACGAAAACGGCCGTTTGCACCCCGCCAGCCACCACGCCCAGCACCACGGCCACGGCACCAACCCCGCCCGCCAGGAAGCCCCCCATGCCCACTGCGTTTTGCCTACGCCCGACGGCCGTTTTCTGTTAGCGGTTGATTTGGGGATTGATCAGGTGGTTGCTTACCGGCTAAGTAAGAACGAGCAGCTTGAACAGGTTAGCACCATCGGCACCAGCCCCGGCAGTGGACCGCGCCATCTGGTGTTTCACTCAAACGGCCGTTTTGCCTACCTCCTCCACGAACTCACCCCCACCCTCGCCGTTTATGCCTATGAACCCGACGGAGCCATTTTGCGCCTGCTGCAAACCGTCCCCACTATTCCAGCGGACTACGACGGCGAAAATTACGGGGCGGATGTACATTTGGAACCAAACGGCCGTTTTCTCTACGCCTCCAATCGCGGCCACGACTCCCTTGCCACCTTCGCCTGCGACCCGGCCACCGGGCTGCTCACCCCGCTCGGTCACACAGCCACACAGGGGAGCTTTCCACGCGGTTTTGTGATTGCGCCAAACGGCCGTTTTCTCCTCGCCGCCAACCAAAACAACGACAACATCATCGTCTTTCGGCTCGATGCCAGCAGCGGGCAGCTTACCCCCATTCACCAAACAGTTTGCGCCACGCCCGTTTGCCTGAAATTCCAACCATAATCACGTTGGTGCCGTGTCCAAAGGTGGCGCGTAGGCCAAAAAGTCATGGGCAAAACGTTCGGCGTAGCTGTAAATTAGCTCCTCAACCCGCGCCACGCTGGGTGATGCCACCACCAGCCCGGCGTGCTGTTCCTTATGTACCCGATACACAATTTCGGCATCCTGATAAGCAGACAAATCGGGATGCTGCTGCCGCGCCAGGCAAACCAGCACCCCGGCGTACTGCCCCAGCAGCGTGGGCGGGGTATACGGTCGTCCCTGGGCATGGCGAATTTCGAGCTTGGCCCATTCACCCCACAGGTTAATGCCGCTGGAGGCTTCAACCAACTGCTCGATGTTGGCACCACCAACGCGAGCGGCTGTTTCGATGAAGTGAAAACGGCCGTTTGTCTCGGCTCGCAAAAATTCCGTGTGCGCCACCCCGCGTTCCATGCCAAAAGCGGGCAGCAACTGCCGATTTAATGACAACAACTGCTGTGCTTCCTCGCTGTCGGCCGGCAGCGTGCGCGTAGCAAACACCCCGCCATCGTGCGATACACTCAGCGGTGGGCGCGTATATTTGTGCGGCGTAGCAAACACCACTTCACCATCCCACACAATCGAATCCACATGGTACATCTCGCCCGGCAAAAATTGTTCCAGCAAAAAATGCGACTGCTTGTCGCCCAATTCATTAAGCCAGTGCCACACCTCATCTGGGTGATTAATGCGCTTGATGCCCATTGCCCCCGCCTCTGAGCGGGGCTTGAGCAGCCATGGCCCCGGCACTGTCGCCATAAAGTGGCGCAACTGGTCATAATTAAACACCGGTGTAAAGGCAGGTACCGGAATGCCAATGGCCGCCGCCCGCCCCCGCATCGCCAGCTTGTCGCGGAAATGGCGCACAGGCGTATCCCCCAGCCCCGGCAATCGTAAATGCTCCCGCAGCGCCGCCGCCGTTTCCACATCATAATCATCCAGCGGCACAATCCGATCAATCTTGTTGCCGCGCATCAAATAGCTTACCGCATAGGTAATATCCGGCTGCTTGGACAAATTGGGCATTAAAAACAGTTCGTCAATACTTTCACGCGGCCAGGGCTCATTGGCAATTTTTTCTCGCGTCAGCAACAAGACCCGCGCTCCCTGCGCTTTGGCAGCCTTGAGAAAGGTCGTCCCTTTAAAGTAGCTGGCTAAACAAAGAATAGTAACTGTCATAGCATGTCAAGTCCTGTTTGGTTAAAGGAAAAAGATGACCCCAATAAGGGCAATCAGCGTGAGCAGCACAATAAGCAAGATCAAGCCGCCAACAAGTTGTTCTGTGCGGTGCTGCGGCGGCTGACTCTTTTTTGCGGTCGCAGGCGACATGGCTTCTGCCACCTCAGCTTGTGGCAAGGCTGGCGTTGGTGCTTCAGGCGGCAAGGGCAAATATTTTGCCAGCAGTTCGGGGGTAAGTTCAACAATTTCGTCACTGTCCATTGCATTAGACAGATAGCTGACAAGGTTCGTATCCAGACGTGGCAGCTCAGGTTCAACGGGTTGGGTAGAAACGGCCGTTTTTCCCCCTTCCCTTGCCACTTCTATCGGCTGGAAATCAGGCGGCGCAATCTTCTGCACCCAATACGGCATATCCTCTGGTGCTTGCCGTGCGGCCTCAGACCGCTTTTTAATATCGGCCAGCATCGGGGTCAGGGCCAACCGCCCCAGCGGCGGCTCGTTAAGACCATTCTCTGCCACTAGCTCTGGCTCTTCTTTCTCAACCAGGTCAACATCACGAGCCAGCAAAAAATATTCTGCCTGTAGTGGATCAAAAACCAGGTGACCGCCAGCGCGTACCAAATCCCCTTCTTGCAGGTCTACCTCACCCGCCGCCCGCGCCGACAGTTCACAGCGTAAGCGGTGGGATTTTTCAACCAGCATAAACTGTACGCGAGAAGAACGGCCGTTAACCCGCAACACCTCCAGCTTACGCTCCGTCAACAACCGCAAATTCTCCACCCGCCCCACCACAAACACCAGCCCCAGCGGGAGGCGCGTTGGCAATTGCACTGCCAAACGCCTGTTCAGTTGAGTTACAGAAATATCCATGAACTGCCTCTTGCACCACCTCTTGCAGCCAGAAGTTGAAACCTGCCCAGCGATCCGCTATACTTATACATGCGTTATGCAATGTACTCTATTATAACCCAGATTTGCTAAAACGATTTTTCAAAAGAAAGTTAAATCTTACGCTCTTTTTATTTGACGAATCGAACGCGAGTGATATACTATATCTTGCGTGTTTGGCGCAGCTAGGTTAGCTTGCCTTATTAAAAGCAAATTCGCAGATTTAACAAGATGTTTTGCTAACCATGTCACGACAACAGAGATAGTTGTCAATTGCGCCGACGTAGCTCAACTGGCAGAGCAATGCTCTTGTAAAGCATAGGTTATGGGTTCAATTCCCATCGTCGGCTCTAGGGTCGTTACGATACATGGTAAACAAAACGAACCCCAAATAGATGGATAAGGGTCAGTGTCCCGAGTGGCAAAGGGGGCGGACTGTAAATCCGCTGGCAGAAGCCTTCGTAGGTTCGAGTCCTACCTGGCCCATTCAATCAGCACTTGGATGCCCAGTCTAAGTGCTGATTTTTTGGTCGTATTCATTTCCATTTTGCCCACGTAGCTCAGTAGGCAGAGCACATTCTTGGTAAGAATGAGGTCATGGGTTCAAATCCCATCGTGGGCTTTTATACCCCGTTCATCTCCGGCAAAATTAATAAAATTGATGGGCAGGGTCTATTTGTGAAAGCATTGGGCTATAAATCAAGTGTGATTCGGCAGTTGCAGACTGTGACCATCGCACAAAAATCTTAAAAGGGTGAAAGTTACGAAAGATGGCCAAGCAAAAATTTGATCGCAATTTACCACACGTAAATATTGGTACGATCGGTCACGTTGACCACGGTAAGACATCTCTGACAGCTGCTATCACAAAGGCACTGTCTTTAAAAGGGTTTGCTGATTTCTCGAAATTTGACGAGATTGACAATGCTCCAGAAGAAAAGGCACGCGGTATCACGATTGCTATTTCCCACGTTGAATATCGGACTGAAAAACGTCACTACGCACACGTTGACTGCCCTGGGCATCGTGACTACATCAAAAACATGATCACCGGCGCGGCTCAGATGGATGGCGCAATTCTGGTTGTGTCTGCGCCTGATGGCCCCATGCCGCAAACCCGTGAACACGTCTTGTTGGCTCGCCAGGTAAACGTTCCCAAGATGGTTGTCTTCCTTAACAAAGTTGACTTGATGGATGACGAGGAATTGTTGGAACTGGTTGAGCTTGAATTGGCTGAACTTCTGGCATCCCAAAACTACGAAGAAGATACTCCCATTGTTCGTGGCAGTGCCGTTGTTGCTCTGGAATGTGACAGTGCAGACCCTAATAATCCAGCATATGCTCCCATTTACGAGTTAATGGCAACTGTAGATGAATGGATTCCAACTCCGACACGCGATAAAGAAAAGCCATTCCTGATGCCAGTGGAAGATGTGTTCTCCATTAAGGGGCGCGGTACGGTTGTGACTGGGCGCGTGGAACGCGGTGCGCTTAAGGCGGGTGAAAAGGTAGAAATTGTTGGTATCAAAGATACCCGCGAGGTCGTTGTCACGTCTATTGAAATGTTCCACAAAACTTTGGACTATGCTGAAGCTGGTGACAACGCTGGTTTGCTCCTTCGCGGTATCAACCGGGATGAAATTGAGCGCGGCCAGGTTTTGGCAAAACCCAAGAGCATTACCCCTCACACCAAGTTCGACTGCGAAGTTTATGTTTTGCGGAAAGATGAGGGTGGTCGTCACAAGGCATTCCAGGATGGATACCGTCCACAGTTCTATATCCGTACCATGGACATTACGGGTAAGATTACCTTGCCCGAAGGTGTGGAAATGGTTTTGCCTGGGGATAATGCCAAGTTTACGGTTGAACTGATTTCCAAGGTTGCTTTGGAAGATGGTAGCCGCTTCGCAATCCGCGAGGGTGGTTTGACTGTTGGTGCTGGTGTTATTACCAAAATTCTGGAATAATTAGCTATTAGATAGAGGGTTGGCGCATGTGCGCCAACCCTTGTTTCTGAGGTTGCATCATGGCGAAAAAAGCCGTTCGGTCTCATATTATTCTGGCATGTACAGAATGTAAAGAACGCAACTATATTAGTGAGAAAAACCGGCGCAATAACCCAAGCCGGCTAGAGTTTAACAAGTATTGCCCGCGTTGTCGGCAGCATCGCCTCCATCGGGAAACGCGCTAAACCTGTATAGGGGGTTAGCTCAATTGGTAGAGCAACGGTCTCCAAAACCGTAGGCTGCGGGTTCGAGTCCTGCACCCCCTGTTTCGTTGTTTAGAAAAGCGTTTTCTAAACAACATGCCAAAAGAATCTGGTCTAATCTACGGGAAGTTGAGGTTTCTCAGCTTCCCGTAGATTTAGTAAGGGTATTTTTAACTGTGAGTGAAAGCAATTCGGAAACGGCCGTTAAACAGCCCAATGTTATCGTACGCTACTATCGCGAAACACGAGGAGAGCTGCGTAAGGTTACTTGGCCAACCCGAGAAGAATCGTGGCGCCTAACAGGCATCGTTTTGGCCTCAACGCTTGTCTTTTCCCTGTTCTTATGGGTCTTTGACACCATCTTCTCAAACGGAATTCAACAACTCCTAAGTCTGTTTATTGGAGCATAGGCATTCTGCCTTTTGGAATCGAAACGTAATGAGTGACGAAAACGTGGACAAAGTTCCAAATTTGTTTGACGATAAGGTAGCAGATGATCTTTTTGAATCTGTCACCTTAGGCGGCAAAGACAGCAGTGATCAACCGTCTGATGGTCGTGCTTGGTACGTCGTACACTGCTATTCGGGCTATGAAAACAAGGTTCGTCACAGTATTGAGCAACGTATTGAAACGATGGGAATGCAGGACAAAATTTTTGATGTTGTTGTTCCCACAGAAGACGAAATTGAAATTAAAGATGGCAAGCGCCGCACCGTAGAGCGTCGTGTTTTTCCTGGCTATATTCTCGTGCAGCTTATCATGAGCGAAGATTCCTGGTATGTTGTACGTAATACTCCGGGTGTTACAGGCTTTGTTGGTATGGGTAATGATCCTACCCCTTTGCGAGCCGACGAAGTTGCCAAGATTATGAACCGTATGGAAGCTGAAGCACCCAAAGTTAAGTTCGACTTCCAAATCGGTGAAAAAGTTCGCATTGGCACCGGGCCGTTTGCTGATTTCATCGGAACGGTGGCAGAAATTGACATTGACCGTGCCAAAGTTCGCGTCATGGTGTCGTTCTTTGGGCGCGAGACCCCTGTCGAACTGGATTTCTTGCACGTAGAAAAGGTTTAACCCATGGCAAAGAAAGTAAAAGCTGTTGTTAAAATTCAAATTAAAGGCGGTAAGGCAAACCCAGCCCCCCCTGTTGGTACTGCACTAGGGCCGCAAGGTATTAACCTGATGGCATTCTGTAAAGAATATAATGCCAAAACAAGCCACATGGTTGGTCAGGTTGTGCCTGTAGAAGTCACGGTTTTCCAGGATGGCAGTTTCACGTTTATCTTGAAAACGCCACCAGCAGCTGATTTGCTCAAACAAGCGGCTGGTGTGAAAGGTGGTTCTGCCGTGCCACACCGCGACAAGGTTGGTTCCATTACTTCGGCTCAACTGCGTGAGATCGCTGAGCTAAAAATGAAAGACCTGAATGCGATTGATATAGACGGTGCCATGAAAATCATTGCTGGTACTGCTCGCAGCATGGGGTTAACCGTTATTGATTAATTGTTTTTCCGTTTTTACGGAAACATGTAGTGGGAGGGCTTTTTGTAAAGTCCGCCAATACCACAAGGAGTAAATAATGCCAAAAAGAGGGCGTAAATATCAGGAAGCAGCCTCAAAGGTTGACCGATCCAGATTTTACACACGTGAAGAGGCCGTCAAGCTTATTAAAGAAACGGCCGTTACCAAATTTGACCCCACCGTTGAACTGCATCTTCGATTAGGTGTTGATCCTCGTCATGCCGACCAACAAGTCCGCGATGTTGTTGTTTTGCCAAATGGTTTAGGAAAAACAGTTCGCGTACTGGTTTTTGCTGAAGGCGAAGATGCTGAGGCGGCACGTGAAGCAGGGGCAGATTACATTGGTGATGATGAAGTCATCAAGCAAATTCAAGGTGGCTGGGTTGACTTCGATGTTGCCATTGCTGTACCCAGTATGATGGGTAAGGTTGGTCGTCTAGGCCGTATCCTTGGCCCCCGTGGCTTAATGCCAAACCCCCGTGCAGGTACCGTTGCTCCGGCAAACCAAATTGCACGACTCATTGAAGAAGCCAAGGCTGGGCGCGTTGAGTTTCGTGTTGATCGGACTTCAAACATTCATGCGCCTATCGGCAAAGCAAGCTTTAGTGAACAACAGTTACTGGAAAACATGCAAGCGTTGATTGAAGCTATCAAACGCGCTCGTCCTGCTGCGGCAAAAGGCCGTTACATTCAAAAAATGACGGCAGCAAACACTATGGGGCCTGGTATCCGCATGGATGTTTCTGAGGCCGCTGGGTAATTTGACCCTTTTGATTATTTGAAAACTACATAGCGGCTTGAAAGAAAAATTTTCTGCTCAAGACAGTTGGTAGCGAATCCGTTCGCTTTAAAAATGCCAGCCGAGGTAGGGTTTTTCGCAAATAAGGCACAAGCGTTTGTTCTTGTGTTTTACTTACTCAAAAAGTAAGTTTTAATTTGTTTGCAAAATCCTCATGCTGGCTGCATGAGGATTTTTTATTTTAAACCTGAAAAGGAGGTAAAGCACATTGGCTATTTCAAGAGCACGTAAAGAAGAGCTTGTACAGCAGTACATGGACTTGATTGATGAAAGCCAGGCGATTTTTATTGCCGAATATGGCGGCATGAATGTGAAGTCGCTTGAAGGGCTTCGGCAAAAGGCTCGGGAGGCAAACGGTGCTGTTTTTGTTACTAAAAACACGCTGTTGGCTTATGCGCTGCGCGAAAAGAACCGTCCTGTTCCTGAAGAACTACTGGTCGGTCAAGTGGCCGCTGGTTTTGCAACGGGTGAAGTTCCTACCTTAGCAAAAGCGTTGACGGAATATGCCAAGGGTGAGGCCAATTTGAAGATCAAGGGGGGTATTCTTGACCAGAATATCTTGAACCCGGCGCAGGTGGAGGCGTTGGCTGACTTGCCACCGCTGGATCAACTACGGGCGCAAATTCTTGGCCTTATCAACGCCCCTGCCCAGAATATTGCTGGGGTTATTGCGGGCGGGGTCCGTCAGATTGTGAACGTGCTGGATGCTTATGCAAAGAAAGCAGACAGCGATGCTGCGGCTGAGGCCGCTTAGGTTATTAATATGTATGACATACTTCATGATGTCATCGCCAGAAATTCTGTATTTACATTTGGAGGAAATTAAAAATGGCTGATTTAGATAAATTGGTTGAAGAGTTGAGCAGTCTGACCCTTTTGCAGGCGGCTGAGTTGACGAAAAAGCTGGAAGCGGCATGGGGTGTTAGTGCTGCTGCTCCTGTTGCTATGGGTATGATGCCAATGGCTGGTGGTGCTGCTGCTCCGGCAGAGGAAGTAGAAGAACAGACTGAGTTCACCGTAATTTTGAAGGACGTCGGGCCGAAGAAAATTAACGTGATTAAGGAAGTTCGGGCACTGACCAATCTGGGACTGCGTGAAGCAAAGGAAGTTGTGGACAACTTGGGCACGCTGATGGAAGGTGTGAGCAAGGAAGCCGCTGCCGAAGCCAAAGCAAAATTGGAAGAAGCTGGGGCTGTGGTCGAAATCAAATAACAGTTCTCTTCTTGAGATTTGGGCAAAAGGTCAGCTTGGCTGGCCTTTTGTTGTTTTTTATGCCGAATTTTGTACTTGGATCGCAATCACCACGGCGAAGGATGTTGTTTGGTTTGCTGGGTGTACCGTTTGAGGTGCGCGTGGCGAATGTGGATGAGGAAAGTGTTACACATCCGGATCCGGCGGTGAATGTGGTGGAAACGGCCGTTTTAAAAACCACCGCCCTCGCCCAAACCATTCCCACTGCGAACCACACCATACTTATTACCGCCGATACAACCGTTGCCCTGGGTAAAACAATGCTGGGCAAACCCAAAAGCCCAGATGAGGCGAGAGCAATGCTATTAGCACTGCGCGACCGCAATCATGAAGTCCATACCGGGTTAGTATTGCTGGATAACCAGTCAGGCGAAATGCAGCACCTTGTAAACAGTTCTGTGGTCACCATGCGCAATTACAGCGATGCAGAGATTGAAGCCTATATTGCCACAGGTGACTCCCTAGACAAGGCTGGTGCCTATGCCATTCAACACCCCGTTTTTCGCCCCGTCTCGCATTTAGATGGCTGCTTTACGGGTGTGATGGGGCTGTCGGTTTGCCAACTGATTCTAGCGTTTCGGCAGTGGCAGTTACCAGATCAGGTAGACTTAACGGCCGTTTCCCACGCCCATGCTAACTTCTCCTGCCCCATACTCGCTACCCTAACAACCTCATCATCCCGTTAGAAACCGCATATTTTTAACAAAAGAATTCGTTATTTTGCCGAAGGCATGTTACAATGTTTGACATAACCAACACTCCAAAACTTTTTAGCGTAAAAAAGTAGAGGAAAGTACATGAACGTGAAATTACAACAGGCGATTGGAGCCGCACGGGCTGGTGAATCGCAGAAAGCCCAAGTATTGCTGGCACAAATTTTAAAAGAAGACACCCAAAATGTTCACGCCTGGTTCTTGCTTAGCCACTTGGTGGAAAGCAAAGAGAAGAAAGTGGCATTTTTACAAAAGGTGTTAGACCTTGACCCCAATCATCAGAAGGCCAGGGAACGGTTAACCGAGTTAGTGCCACCAGAGACAGACCCGATTGTAGAGGGAGTTGCTTCAGTTGTAGAAAATGTGCCAGCCGTTGTGGAAGAAAAAACGGCCGTTGTTGCCCTCGCTGAACCAGAAGAACAGCCCACCCCTGTCACTTTTACCAAGTCAGCAGAAGACGAGCTTTTCGCAACCGATGATGACGACGAACTATTTGAAGATGATGGTGATGAACTACCTGCCTGGCTATCCGCAGATGATGAGGACGTTCTTACCCCGGAAGCATTAGCAGCCGAAGCACTACCCGATTTTTCTGATTCCGTTGATCCCGATGACCTGCCTGATTGGCTGACCAATACCAACATTGATGACTGGACAGCGACAAAACCGTGGGAACAGATAGAAGATCAGTTTGAAGATTTGGACACCTTCGAAGAAGACGACGACGAACTAGAACTTATGAAAGACCCCCTACCGGTTAAATCGGTGATTGACGTGGCGCGTGAGCTTCAAGAATCAGATCCACCGCCGCTCGTGCCAGACAAACTGCCAGCAGCAAAGAGCGACTCCTGGCTTAACCGCGTTTTAATCTTCCTTATAGTTATTGCCGCCGTTGTCTTAATTTTGCTCCTTTACATCGTCATTACTTCCTTCGGCTAGCAACCACGCAATTTGTAGAAGATTGGTTAAAATGTCTTGCCCTCTATCTCGTTCCCGTATATATTCTCCGCTATGGGCATAAACGAGCGCATCAACGTCTCGCTACAAACCGACCAGGGACTGGTTCGTGATCATAACGAAGATTACGTTACTTGCTGGGAACCCCAAAATGATGGGGAAGCCACCAAGCATGGTTGGCTTTATATTGTTGCCGATGGGGTCGGTGGCGCAGATGCGGGGGAAGTTGCCAGCCAATTTGCCAGCGAACGAGTCATTGCTCACTATTTAGCCACAAGTGAAACCAAAGATTGGGGGCGTCGCCTTATAGATGCCATGCAGGCTGCCAACACTGATTTGCGCCAAATGGTGATGGATCGCAATGAAAACAAGCGTATGGCAACAACCATGGTGGCGGCGGTTATTCAGGGGAGACAGGCTCTCATCGGTAACGTTGGTGACAGCCGGGGGTATCATTGGCACAACGGCCGTTTACGCCAAATTACCAAAGACCAAAGCCTGGTTGCCAAGTTGGTTGAAGAAGGTGCCATATCCGAAGCCGAAGCGGTAAACCACCCGCACAAAAATGTCATCCTCTACAGCATTGGCTCCGAACGCTCCCCAAAAATGGATCTTTTCCGGGTCAATATTCAACCCGATGATGCCATTATTCTCTGTTCCGACGGGCTAACCCGTCACGTTGCCGACGAAGAAATCGGCCACGTGCTTGAAAATGAACCGCCAACCGAAGCCGCTACCCGGCTCATAGCTATGGCAAACAGTCGGGGCGGGCAAGACAACATTTCTGTTGGGATTTTGCGGTTTTCTGCCCAACCAGAGGAAGAGGGCAAAACGGCCGTTTTAGCCATCACTGCCCCAGCAAGCCAAACCACCCTGCTGCTCTATACCTTCCTCCTATCCATCGTGCAAACCATCCTCATTCTACTTGTTTGGTATTGGTTGCGCGTCTAAAAAAACGTATGTGGGTTCTCAACACGAGACCACTTATTTAAAAAACTTTATAACTAAACCTAAATATGTGAACGGGGGCCTGTCACGAATTACAACCTGACGGCAATCTTTACACAAACACGGATAAAGGCTACCCACAAACCCAATATCTACTAGCCAGAACAACCTCGTTCGGCTGTGTTTGCTGTACCACAGTTAGCAGTGGCATTCTGCCAGTTTTGTTAAACTTCAGACGTAACGTGTGGCAATCCCCGGTTCACCGGAGTACATATGTCATCTAAATTGCGAATTTTACCCCTGGGAGGACTGGGGGAAATCGGCAAAAACATGACCATCTTCGAATATGAGGATTCCATTCTCATTGTAGACGCAGGCGTCATGTTTCCCGAAAACGACATGCTGGGGGTTGATCTCATCATCCCCGACTACAAATACCTGATGGACAAGCGCGACAAGGTGCTTGCCATCCTTGTTACCCATGGCCACGAAGACCACTTGGGCGCACTGCCCCACCTAATGCAGGACATTCAGGCACCGATTTACGCCACGCCGTTAACGGCCGGTTTAATCGAAGCCAAACTGCGTCGCTCTAAGCTGCCCCACGACATTGATCTCGTTGTGTTTAACGCCGGGGACGTGCTGGATTTTGGCCCCTTTACCGTTGAGCCGTTCCACGTCACCCACAGCATTCCCGATGGCGTGGGCTTTGGCATCACCACCCCCGTGGGTCTGATTGTCCACACCGGCGATTACAAATTCGACCATACCCCCGTGGATGAATGGCCGCCCGACTTCGCCAAGCTGTCTGAATTTTCCATGCGCGGCGTACTGGCACTGCTGGCCGACAGCACCAATGCCGACCGCCCTGGCTGGACACCATCAGAGAAGATTGTGGGCGAGGGTCTGGAGAAAGTGTTCCAGGAAGCACCGGGGCGCATCATCATCGCCACCTTTGCCTCGCTCATCTCGCGCATCCATTTGGTGGCCGATGCGGCCATAAAATATGGGCGGCGGCTGGCAATTACCGGCCGTTCCATGCGCGACAACACAAAAATCGCCAGCAAGCTTGGCTATCTCGACATTCCCGACGACCTGCTAATTGATATTAGCGAAGCTGACAACTACCCGGCCAACCAGGTTGTTATCATGGCGACCGGGGCGCAAGGTGAGCCATCGGCCGTCTTGGGTCGTCTGGCGCGTGGTCGCCACCAGCGATTCAGCATCAAGGAAGGCGATACGGTTGTCTTTTCCGCCCACACCATCCCCGGCAACGAGGAAATGGTTCATCGCACCATCAACCAGCTTTTCCAGCGCGGGGCTAACGTGCTTTATGAGCAGGTGGCCGATGTCCACGTCTCTGGACATGCCAGTCAGGAAGAAATGAAGTTGCTCATTAACCTGGTGCGCCCACAGTTTTTGATCCCCGTCCACGGCGAACTGCGCCATTTGCGGCAACATGCCAAACTTGCCAAAGAAATCGGGTTCCCGGAAAACAAGATTGCTGTTATCGAAAACGGGACTCCCATCGAACTGGACGAAATTAGCATGACAGTGCTACCTCGTTTGCCTGGAGGCTATGTCTTTGTAGATGGCTCTGGTGTGGGTGATATTGGCTGGCCGGTCATGCGGGAACGGGAAAAGCTGGCAAACAACGGCTTTTTCATGGCGGTGGCCGTGACCAATGGACAAGGGGATGTCCTGGGCAAACCCAATTTTGTTACACAGGGCATGGTTGACCGCAAAGAGGCCGAAGAGCTGTTTATTGGTGCAGAGGATACGATTGCTCGCGTTGTGAAGAATAGCGTGGGTGCCAAGGAAAAGATTGAGAATCGGCTGGAAGATGCGGTAAGCCGCTATCTGTATGCGGAAACGGGCAAACGGCCGTTTGTTCGCGTCATTGTCAACCAAGTTATTGGCGAACCCGTTGCTGCCTAAAAGCAAATGGTAGCTGACAACCAGTAATCAGCAGGCGGCTGATTACTGGTTGCCCAACTTCTCCACTTGAGCAAGATCGTGCAAGACAAATAGCCTACGCCAAGAATTGCCCATGACCTTTCCGCTTGCTGTTACTTGGTTTCTTACCTTTTTTCCCATCACCATTAGCCCTGGGCCAGCCAACATTCTGCTTTCCTCCACCTCAGCACACTATGGCACGCGGCGCACGCTGCCCGTGATGTGGGGCATTGTGGTCGTTTTTGTCCTGCAAATTCTGGCGATTGGCATTGGCATTAGGCAAATTATCTTTCGCTTTCCCACCCTCTTTACCGCTTGCAAAATTATGGGGGCTGTTTACCTGCTCTATCTGGCGTGGCAATTTTTTCGCGCTTCGGGTATGAAAGCCACGGCGGAAACCAAGCTTGGTTTCCGCGAAGGAGCCTTGCTGCAATTTTTTAACTTCAAGGCACTCACGGTGCCACTCATCATGTACACGCAGTTCCTTGACCCAACCACAGCCACTCAAACGCAAATGGTCACGCTGACGCTAACGCTGTTTGGGTTGATTATTGCCAGCCTGTCGGCCTGGGTCATCGGGGGTTCGCTTTTGCAGCGGCTATTCCAGTCGGAGTTTGGGGTGAAGTGGCAGGGCAAGATTTTTGGGGTGCTATTAACGGCCGTTGCCATTTGGGTTCTGCTCAGATGAAGCGTCGCCACTCGCCCAATGTTGCTTGCTCACCAAACTGAAGTATCTTTATATCATTAAAACTTGTGACCTTTGTACCAATGGGCGGTCTGAAACAATAGACAAATGCCCATTTATTAGATGATGGTCAGATTCAGCCGAATCTGCACCCAAGACCAAAAACCCTTATGGATCAGCAAGAGCAAACACCACAAAAAAGAATTGCCATTGACATTCCCAAAGAAGTAACGCCAGTTTATAGCAATCTGGCCTTTATCAGCCACAAACAGATGGAGTTTTTTCTCGATTTCGCCCAAATCTTGCCGCACTCACCCCGTGGCAATATTGTGGCACGGGCCATCATGACGCCACTGCACGCCAAACTGCTGCAAAATGCGCTGGCGCAAAATTTGGCAAAATATGAACAGCAATTCGGCCCGATCAAACTGCCAGGCGACACCATGGCCGACCATTTCTTTGGCTTTACAGAGCCGGGCAAACCGGAGGAGTAGCGACATATGGAGCAGCTTGACCAGACAGTTGACACAATCCGCCAGCAGTTGGAGGAAATGAACAGTGCGCGGGATGGAGCCTACCAGCAGTCGCGCAGCCTAATTAGCCTGTGCGCCCGCACCATCCGCGCCCTGCATCGGGATGAATGGGAAAAGGCGGAAAAGCTAATGGCCGAGGCTCAAGCCGAAGCCAAGGTAATGACCGACGGGGTGGCAGCTTTCCCCTCGCTTTACCACGCCGGCTATACGCAGGATGCGCTGAAAGAGGTGGCGGAGGCGTTTTTGCTTCATGCCATGCTGCGCGAACGGCCGTTACCGCGCCCTGAACAACTCAACATGGAAGCCAGCACCTGGCTCAATGGGCTGGCCGAAGCCGCCACCGAGCTGCGCCGCCGCATTCTCGACATCATTCGCCACGGCCACACCGACGAAGTGGAGCGGCTGCTGGACAACATGGACCAGATTTACAGCCTGCTAGTGACCATTGACTTCAACGACAATCTGACCGGCGGGCTGCGCCGCCGCACCGACACCGTTCGCGCCGTGCTAGAGCGCACCCGTGGCGATGTGACCACCAGCCTGCGCCAGGCGCAATTGGAAGAAGCGTTAAAGGGGTTGGAGAGGAAGTTGGAGAGTAATCAGTAAACGGTCATCAGTACTGTTTACTGATTACCGTTTACCGATTACTAATCCCCCTCCCAGCCCGGCCAGCAGCCCGGCGGCTGCCCACAGCGGTAGCTGGTTTAACACCCACACAATTTCGGCGGGGGTGAATTCGGGGCCGTGGGCGTGGAAGCCGGTTTTGACGGCCATGGCAAGGAGGGTGAGCAGACTGCTGCCCACGCCAAAGAGAAGACCGAAAACGGCCGTTTTTGCCAACCACCACCCCCACGATACTCCCCGCCCCGCCCCATACCGCCGCCAGCCGTGCGCCAGCAAAACGGCCGTTGTTGCCACCCCCATGCCCACCGCCCGGCGCAAATTGCCTTCAAGGGGAATCCAGATGAGGGTGTAGAGGAAATAAACGGCCGTTAACCCCCGCAGACTCCACAGTTGTTTTCCCACCCGAATCATGCTAAAACCTATCCATTGACTAATCCATTTTAAACGACACCATGAATAGCGGCGTACCATGTTGAGGAAAAATCCGTGTTCGTCCGTGTTCGTCCGTGTCCCATTCGAGGAGGAAACTAATGGCATCCATTACCATAGACGACAAAACCTTTGAAGCCCCAGACGGCAAGCGCCTTATTTTGGCTCTTATTGACGAAGGCATTGACATGCTGCACCGCTGCGGCGGCAACGCCCGCTGCACCACCTGCCGCGTCACCTTCAGCGAAGGCGAACCCGAAGCGTACCATCCCCGCGAACAAACCAAGCTAGAAAACAACGGCGCAATGGGGCAATACCGTCTTTCCTGCCACATTCTGTGCGAAGGCCACATGGCCGTAGAAGCCCCCAACCGCTTCTCCACCAGCGGCCTCTCTGACCCCGGCCCCCGCCCCGACGACGAAATACCCGCTTGATCGGTAATCAGTAAACAGTTATCAGTTATTCGTAAAACGGCACTACCGATTACCGATTACCGATTACTGATTACCGATTACTGATTACCGATTCGGAACTGGCGTAACGGCAAACCCCTTCGGCACCGGCTGCTCATACGGCGGCGGGGTTGGAGGGGTTTCTTCCATAAAGACCACCGTTTCAAAGCCTAGTCCCTGCAAGAAATTTTCCATATACGCCTGGGCGTTTTCATTGGCTCGTGCCAGCAATTCACTCGACTGCGCCGCCTCGACAATGGCATCCTCCGCTTCACGGCGCACCTGGGTTTCCAGCTCCGGGTCGGCGCGGGTAAACAGCCCCGTATCGCGGTCAGCCACATAGGAACGGTCGTTGTCCAGCACCGGCAAATCATCAAATAGTTCTGCTTGCGGCAAATGCACCCACACCGTTTTGGGGTCAACCACCTGCAAATCTTCCGCTCGCATCGCTGACATATCTACCCCGGCCACCACCTTGCCATAGGCCACAAAGATGAGCTTCTCCCCCAGCGCCCCCCACAGCACATCGGTATTGGATTCGGCCGTGACAACCTTCTCCAACTCATAGGAGGCAGTCTCCAGCCGCGCCAAATCTTTAATTTCCAGCACAATGGTGGTGGGGTTAGGCAAAATTTCGGGGGTGACGGGCAGCACAAGTTGGCGGAACAACTCCCCCACTGGCTCCAAAACGGCGTTATCCACGGTCTGCACGCCGCGCACCAGGGTATAAATGGCAAAAGCACTTACCGCAAAGAAAATGATGAGAAAAAGATAGGCGAGTTTGCGTAACATCTGCATCTCCTTATAAATAACAGGACGCTAATTGTCACAATGTTCCTGTATGTGCCGCAAACGCTCTGCGGCTTCAAAAAGGTTAATCAGGTATATCAGGTAAATCTGCGTCCCATTCTCTTATCTTTTGGACGTGCAAACGGCCGTTTTCGTCACCCCGTTTGCATCAGCGTTGCGTTAGAGGAAAATTATACCCATGTTCATTGCAACGTGTGTGATTACCCTCAGTCTGGAAGGAGCGTTCTCGCTCAAGGATAAACGTAGCGTCGTCAAATCTATCACCGCCCGGCTGCCGCGCCAATTCAACGTCGCCGTCGCCGAGGTAGATCATCAGGATGTGTGGCAAACGGCCGTTATCGCCCTGGTCACCGTTGGCAACGACAAAGGCTACCTGCACGGCCTGCTGGAAAAAGCCGTCGCCTGGATTGAAGACCAGCGCCCCGATGCACCCATTGACAGCTATTATATCGAATTTCGGTAACAATTTATGAGAATTCTGTCTTTATTAAAAACGGACGACCGACAACCGACGACCGACAACCGCCCGTCGTCCGTCATCCGTCGTCGGTCGTCCGTCGTCCTTTTCACCCTTATCCTCCTCTTTAACCTCATACCATCCGCCCTCGCCCAAGAAAACGACAGCGGCCTTGAAATGAGCGTTCGCGCTGGTTTTGACGGCTACTACAAGCAGGAATATTGGCTGCCCGTCCATATCACCGTTGCCAACAGCGGCCCCGGCTTTTCCGGCAGCCTGCAAATCAAAACGGGCAGCGAGCTGACCAACGACGAAGTGATCTACAGCGCCCCCATTGATCTGCCCACCCAGTCGAACAAGCGGCTGACTATCTACATCTTCCTGAATAATCTGACCCAGCAGGTAACGGCTGAACTGGTGGACAACAACGGCCGTTTACGCCACACCGCCCCCAGCAACCAAATGCGAAACTGGTCGCTGCAAGGGCGGCTTTATGGGGTCATCAGCCCCAAACCAGACGAATTCACCTTTTTGGAAGATGCGATTAACGTGGACGCAGGAACGGCCGTTGCCGTTCTCACCTTCGACGACCTGCCCGACCTGATGGCCGGCTGGCAACCCCTTGATGTCCTCGTCATCAACGACAGCGACAGCAACACCCTCACCCCCGACCAGCGCACCGCCCTGGGGCAGTGGGTCAACGGTGGCGGCCAGCTTGTGGTTACGGGCGGCCCCGGCTGGCAAAAAACCAGCACCGCCCTGGCCGATTTGCTCCCCGTCACCATCAGCGGCAGCGAAAGCCGCAGCGACCTGCCCGGCCTGGCTGAACAGGTCGGCATCCCGTTCCGCGACGCTGGCCCCTACATCGTTGCCAGCAGCAGCCTCCGCAGCGGCGGCGAAGCCATTTACCACGAAGACGGCCTGCCGCTGGTAGCGCGGCGCAGTTGGGGACGCGGCACCGTCACCTTCCTCGCCCTCGACCCCACCCTGGCACCGCTGCAGGACTGGGACGGCAGCAACCGCATTTGGGCCGACATGGCGCGCACGCAGCCCGGTTTGCAGCCGTGGGGGCTGGGGGTGCAAAATTATTATGCCGCAGCAACGGCCGTTAGCAGCCTCCCCTCCCTCGTTCTCCCCTCCTTCACCGGCCTCATCCTCTTCCTCCTCGCCTACATCGCCCTCATCGGCCCCATCAACTACCTCGTCCTCAAGCGGCTACAGCGGCGCGAACTGGCCTGGGTCACCATACCCGCCATCATCGCCCTCTTCACCATCGGCACCTACCTCACCGGCTTCCAGCTCAAGGGCAACGACACCATCATCAACCAAATGTCGGTTGTCTACGGGCAGCTCGGCGACGGCGACACCGTGACCCTGCAAAGCCTGGTAGGTCTCTACTCGCCGCGCCGCACCACCTACACCCTCACCCTGCCCGGCAGCAGCACCGTCCGCCCCATCAACGACGGCTTCACCTCGTTTGATAACCGCTTCGACAGCATCAGCCGCAGCCTCGACACCACCGTCAACGACATTCGCACCGACGTAGGGGGCATCAAAACATTTCTGGCCGACAGTACCACCACCGCCCCACCCATCACCGCGCAGGCCTCTCTCGCGCTGGTTGATAATCAGCTTCAGCTTACCGTAAAGGTTCAGAACAACGGCACCGTTGATTTGGAAAAGGCAGCTCTGCTTTTTGGCGATGTCACCATCCCGCTCGGCACGCTTTCCGCAGGCGAGGAGGCCAGCATTGCCCAGCGCATCGGCCAAACCAGTGCCGAACGGGACGCAGGGCTGCCCATCCTCACCCCTGACCGGGGAGCGCGGTCGCCGCTGTCTAGCAGCCCGGAAATTTTGCTGGGAACGGCCGATTATTACAACGACCCCGAAGCGTTCCCCCGCTGGCAACTGCTGCAAGCCATCGAAGCATCCGGCGGGCAGTTCCTCAACAGCACCCTTGCCACCAACGTCGTCACCCTCATTGGCTGGACGGCCGAACCAAAGCTGGAAGTGGGTCTCGACCGCCCCTTTGAAACGCTGGCAACCACCCTCTACCTGCTCGACCTTCCCGTGGCGCAAACCACCATCGCCGGGCAAAACCTCACCGTCCCCTTCACCTTTGTCAACTGGCGCGTCATTGACGCGCAAGAGGTGTTTGAGCCAGCCATCCGCAACCTCTATTTAGCCGGGGGGCGGGTGGATTTTGAATACCAGCCCCGCGCCGAATTTGCCGCCCTGCGGACGACTAATCTCAACATCATCCTCAACAACCAGGATCCGGCCACGCGCCAGCCACCGCCAAACCTAAGCCTGTGGGATTGGGCGCAGGAGACGTGGGTGCCGGTGGAGGGGGTGGTGTGGGGAGAAACGGCCGTTTCCAACCCCACCCGCTTCGTCAGCCCCGCCAACGCCGCCCGCCTCCGCGTGGAAGATGCCAGCCTGCTGGGGGTGGATATTCGGGATGTGTATCTGGTGTTCACGGGGAATCTGGAATAAGAGCAGCTTGTGTACGCCAATTACTCATGCTACTATGAACACCAATGCACTTTGAAATTGTTGGCGACATCACCGATATTGAAACCATTGCCGTTGGGTCTGCAATTCGAAAGGTAAACCGCTTGCGAAAGCAACATGGCGATGGCCGCTGGCGCAAGTGCAAAGGGAATGCCACCATTCTTTTAGCCAGCGGTCATATTCGCCAAGCAGAATTACACTGGTATGAAGCCAGCGGCATTGGCCGTGTTGAATTCAAGCGAAAACGATACCTGGGTTAATCTAATGAAAAAACAAGAAAATCCTCCGGTCCAATTTGCAATCTGCATTAACAATGATGGATATCCAGCCTCTCTGGAGCGACATAAAGTGTATCGCGTGCTTCCAGACAATGATGCTGCCACAGAGGGGGATCTGCGTGTAATTGACGAAAGCGGTGAGGATTATCTGTACCCCGCCCACTATTTTCTGCTTATTCAGTTGGCCGAAGATACGAAAACAGCTTTAAGCCATTCTTTTGCTCATCTAACAGCTTAACCCCACCCGCTTCGTCAGCCCCGCCAACGCCGCCCGCCTCCGCGTGGAAGATGCCAGCCTGCTGGGGGTGGATATTCGGGATGTGTATCTGGTGTTTACGGGGAATCTGGAATAATGGGGGAGTTTTGACAGGATTAATAGGATTTTGCAGGATTGACAGGTTAATCCTGTAAAATCCTGTCAATCCTGTCGAAAAAAAGCATCGTTACGGGGCGATTAACGGCCGTTTCCCCACCCCACAAACACCCCACCCCACCCCACAACCCCATCACCTCTCACCCATTCCCGTCATCCACATTAACCATTTCTAAATGCCCCCTTTCCAAATCATCATCGTTTTCTATCAATCCAAAAGCATATAACCGGGAAACCCTAAATATCCATAGTGAAAATCTATGTCAAAAACCGCGCCATTGACGTTTTTTTTTTTTTGGGGGGTAAAATGAGCTTGGTGATTTTTGTGTGATGCTTATAAACACACACCAAGCGGGTCGTAATCAATAACAGGATTGCAACCCACCAGTTGTGACAAACAGTTTCAGTGTGCAGAGGAAGGGAAAAATGGTGGATAAACTAACCAAACGCGAATATGAGATATTGTGCCATTTGGCGCATGGCAAGCAAAACAAAGAAATTGCCCAACTGTTGGGCATTGCCCCCCACACCATCGAAAAACATCTGTGCCACATCTACCAAAAACTCAACATAACCAACCGCACCGAAGCCACCACCCTCTACTGGCAAGCCCACACTCCCACAAAAAATACTGGAAATCCAGTATAGGAATCCATGCAAACAAGAGCTATCTTTGTCATTATTGTGTACGTGATAAATACAGGAGTAAGATTTATGTGGGCAAAAATTCTAAATCAAAGAACGACTACAATACTGTTGATAGCATTATTAACAAGTATCATCATGATCGGGTATCGTACTCATACAAAGCAAAGCACAGCCAAAGCCGAATCACCTATTGAGATTGTATATCTAATTCCAGAAAACGTTTCAGCAGTAGAAGAACAATTAGCACCGGCACAGTTGCTTGCAGAGGCACCTCAACCTGTAACAGTTACCTCTAGCTGGCAGACAATTAGTGAATTAGCATCTGCTCAAACCTTAAAAGCTTTAATCATTCATCATGATGCCGTCTCATCTGTGAAGCAAGATGAACTAAAAACCTTGTTTCTTCGACAAGCATTAGTTGTCGTTGGAATTGGTATCCCAGGAGATGAGTTAGCCAGGCTAGTAGGTTTGCCAAACATATATACTTCTTTTGATGATGGATTTGAAGGATACAAGACCTCAAATTATTTCTATATTTATTCTTACAAGATTGATGGAAGCGAGGATGATATTCAAAAATTCGAGGATCAAGAGGTTGCAAACCAGGAAATTACTCACCCACTGAGTCGAAGTATGCGAGCAAGTACGGAATCATTGTTGATAAAAGATGGCAATGCAATTATGTGGCATTTGCTTAATTCTCACCTTGATCAAACTGTTGATAGTGGAATAGAAAGTGAAGGTCAAATCATTAAGGTTGAGTGTGCAAGCACTGATAGAACCCAGTGCAAATGAAAAGGAAGCATGAAGCTCATGAAAAACAGAACCAACTTAAACCTTGCGCTTATTACAGGTATTTTAATTGTTCTTTGTTTGTTTTCTGTCCCCAACATAGTCAAAGCATGTTGTCTGAATGCAGTTGCTGTTACAACGCCCCAAGGAACGGCAGTAGGTGTCTCATATGATGATTCAGGAGGTGTCGATCGCGCATATTCTGATGGGAATACGGCTGGCACACAGTATCTCGTAAGCGTAAGCCTCCGTCGCTGGGGGCAATGTTCCCCTGATATGGGCTGCCCGACTGGGTGGACAGTCAAAGACAAAGATTCGAGAGACGGAGCAAATGTTCGGCGAACATCTACACCAGACCCAAAAGTATCGCACAATATATGGGGAATCACTATGTCAAAGCACATCTTTCAAAAATATTATGGTGCAACTAAGTACTACGGCTATACAACTACAGAGTCCGGAAATAAATATGCTAGCTCGTCCTGTTGGCAAAATGGACCTAAAGGATCAGGTTGTTCATACCCATAGTTAAATCTTGATTTTATCGAAGGTTTGCTGAGGCTTGTTAATATCTTCAGGAAACAAGGATTTTCCAACGGCCGTTCACCAAACGGCCGTTTCCCCACTCCTACCCATTTTGCTGCCTGATGGTTCACCAAACGGCCGTTTCCCGCTATAATCCTCCCCATGAGCAACATCATCGAAATTGAAGGGTTAAGCAAACGATACGGCGACCTCGTTGCCCTCAACGACCTCAACCTCACCATTGAGGAAGGAGCAGTCGTTGGGTTTATCGGTCCCAACGGCGCAGGCAAAACCACCACCATGCGGATTCTCACCACCCTGCTGCGCCCCAGCAGCGGCACAGCGCGGGTGGCAGGCTACGACGTGGCGCAAAACCCCGATGCCGTCCGCCGCGCCATCGGCTACATGCCCGACTTTTTTGGCGTATATGACGACATGAAAGTGTGGGAATATCTCGACTTTTTTGCCGCCTGCTACGACATCCCCCCCGCCACCCGCCACGGCATGATAGACGACCTGCTGGGGCTGGTGGATTTGGGGCATAAAAAAGAGGAATACGTCGAGGGGCTGAGTCGCGGCATGAAGCAGCGGCTCTGCCTGGCGCGAACCCTCACCCACGACCCCCAACTGCTCATTCTCGACGAACCCGCCAGCGGTCTTGACCCCCGCGCCCGCATCGAAATGCGCGAACTGCTGCGCGAGCTGCAAAACATGGGTAAAACCATCTTCTTCTCCTCCCACATCCTCTCCGAAATTGCCGACGTTTGCACCAGCATCGCCATTCTGGAAGCGGGCAATTTGGTGGCGCACGGCAACATTGAGCAAATCCAGCGGCAGCTTCGCGCCAACCGCACCATCCACGTCCGGCTGCTGGGCGAGCGCGAGCCGCTGGTCAATTTGCTCCAGGCCAGCCCCGGCGTCGTCCACCTGCAAACCGACGACCTGCCGGCCGACTCCCTCCGTTTTGACTTTAGCGGCGATGATGTGGCCTTGAGTGGGTTGATACAAACGGCCGTTTCCCACCACATCCCCCTCGTCTCCTTCCGCGAAGAAGAACACGACCTTGAAGACGTGTTTTTACAGCTAACCAAAGGAGTTGTGAATTGAGAATTGAGAATGAAGAATTGAGAATGGGGAATGAGAGCTTCTATTCCCAATTCCCAATTCTCAATTCCCCATTTTCCCATGACCAACCTCCCTGTTAAACCCACCCTCTGGCACGCCCTGCGCCAAAACCCTGTCACCCTCAAGGAGCTACGCAGCCGGATGCGCGGGCGGCGGGCGTTTGTGGTGCTAACCGTCTACCTGCTGTTCATGAGCCTCTTTCTGGCGCTCATCTACCTGGCCTACCTCAGCACCACCGGGCCGGGCGGCAGCGGGGCGCGGGACGCAGGCAAAATTATGTTTACGGCCGTTCTTGGCATGCAGATCTTCCTCGTCATCTTCATCGCCCCCGCCTTCACCGCCAGCGCCATCAGCGGCGAAAAAGAACGCCAAACCTACGACCTCCTCCGCACCACCCTGCTTTCCCCCCAGGCCTTCGTCCTCGGCAAACTCCTCTCCGCCCTCAGCTACGTCGTCCTCCTCATCCTCGCCTCCATCCCCCTGCAAAGCATCTCCTTCCTCCTCGGCGGCCTCTCCCTCGAGGAGCTACTTATTTCCCAGGCCCTCATCCTCGTTGCCGCCGTCACCTTCGCCCTCTACGGCCTCTACTGCTCCGCCCGCATGAAAACCACCCTTGCCGCCATCGTCGCTGCCTATGGCGGTGCCCTCTTTTTCACCGTCGGCACCCCACTCGTAGCCGTCCTCGTCACCCTCATCACCGGCGCCGCCTTCATCACCACCGGCACCGTCAGTTGGGTCACAGAGGCCACGCTAACCTACTTGGGACTAACCCTTTCCGCTACCAACCTCCCCGCCACGCTCATTCTCAGCGAAACAATTTTGCAGCAGGAAAACACCCTGTTCTTCTACGCCCAGTCCATACGCGGCCATTCCGTCTGGCTTTTCTCCCCCTGGCCCCTCTTCATTCTCGTCTACGCCCTCGCCGCCTGGCTGCTCTATCGGGCGTGCGTCCGTTACGTGAGGAAGATTAGTGATTAGAGATTGGAGATTGGAGATTGATGAAGGTTTGCAATCTCCAATCTCCAATCCCTAAGCCCCTGTTTTATGCCTCCCGATTTTTCCACCCTCACCCACCACTTGCGGCGCACAAACGGCCGTTTCCGCCAACAGCAAAGCCTCGATTGGGGGTCGCGTGGGCTGCTGCTGGGGCTGCTGCTGGCCGCCGTGGTGGCAACCGTGGCGCGATTCCGGCCGCTGCTCACCAACGGCGAACTGGCGTGGGTGGCATTGGGGCTGGCCGGGCTAGGATTGCTCATTGGGTTGCTGGCCGTCTGGCTGCCGCGCCCGTCGCTGCTGGCGCAGGCCCACCGCACCGACCAGCATTTGCAGCTACAGGAGCGAACACAAACGGCCGTTGAACTCCACCAGCAAACCATCACCGCCCCCGACTGGCTCATTGCCCGGCAGTTGGCCGATGCCGTTGCCGCCCTCCACGCCGTTGACCTGACCGCCGCCCTGCCGTTCACCCTGCGGCGGCGCGATTGGCTGATTTTATTGGCGACGGCGGGGTTGGTCATAACGGCCGTTTTCCTCCCCAACCCCCAAACCTCCACCCTCCTGAACCAGCGAGCCATCGCCCAAACGATTGCCGAGGAGACGGCGGCACTGGCAGAGGTGGCCGAAGAGATTCGCCAGGACGACACTTTGACCGCCGAGCAGCAGGCGCAACTGCTACAGCCGGTGCAGACGGCTTTGGACACGCTGGCCGCCAGCGACAGTCAGGAAGAAGCGCTAGCGGCGTTGTCGCAGGCGGAAACGGAGCTGCGCGAGCTGAGTAGCGAACTCGCTCCGCCCAATTTGCAGCCTGCTCTAGATGCAGCCAGCGAAACGCTGGGCAACAGCCCAGCGGCGGAACCATTGGCCGAAGCGTTGCAAAATGGCGATCTCAACCAGGCCAGTGCCGCCACCGCCCAGCTTGCCGACAACCTGCCGACGCTGAACGACGAAACGGTGACGCAGTTGGCCGAGGCGTTGGCAGAAACGGCGCAGTCACTGCAAACGAGTGACCAGCAGCTTGCCGACGCAGCACAGGAAGCGGCCAATGCCCTCACCGGCGAAGATTTGGCGGCGGCGCAGGCGGCGTTGCAAGATTTGGCGCAGCAGCTGCAGGAACGGGGGGCGCAAACGGCCGTTTCCCAACAAGCCGCCGCCACCGCCAACCAGCTTGGCGAGAGCCGTCAGGCGGTGGCGCAGGCGGGGCAGGAACAGCAGCAAGAGGAGGGGGGAGAAACGGCCGTTGGTGAAACCCCCGGCCAGCAAAGCCAGGGCGAAGGCACCGGTGCGGGGCTGGGCGGTGGGCAATCTGGCACGGCCGGGCAAACGGGCGGCGAAGGCAGTACGGGTCAATTGAGCGAAAACCGGGGTAGTGGCGGCGGCAGCCCCGGCCCCGGCGGCAGCAGTGCCGAAACAGTCTACGTCCCCCCAGCCGTTGATCTCAGCACCATCGAAGGCCAAGACGTTCAGCTTCCCGCCGAATGCCTGGCAAACCCGGCCGACTGTGGCGGCTTGCTCAACGAAACCCCCACCGAATTTGGCAATGAAACCAGCCTCGTCCCCTACACCGACGTGTTTGGCGACTACCGCACCGCCGCCAACGAAGCATTGCAGGACGACTACATCCCGCTGGGGCTAAAGGCGTATGTACGGGATTATTTTTCGTCTCTGGAGCCGTAAAGGTTTCTTGGTAAATCTACAAGGTAACGCCGGTTTGTAGTTTCGAGGCATGCCTCGAAACTACAAACCATAAATCAGGTGTATAATCAACCCATCTGTTTTTATCCGTATATTTGTAGTTGACGGCGTGAGAATAAAATCATGACAGTTGAAACAGCGAACTATGAGAAAAAATTGGTGGCAATTGTCCGGCGACTGCCAGCAGAACGGGGCAAGCAACTGCTGGACTTTGCTCGCTTTTTAGCGTTTGAAACATTCAACACAATAGACCTGGACTTTCTGAATGAGGTGGTTGCAACTGAAGGTGATGCCAAATGGGGTACCCTTTTTGCTTCTGACGGAGGGCAAACCGCTTTAGATCAACTAGCTGATGAGGCTTTAGCCACTATCAAGGCTGGTGCCAGCACCCCAATTTATGAGCGAATTATCAAATCTATCTAGGCAAACAACAGACACATCGGTTGAATTTTTTCGTGAAACGGCCGTTTCCATCCAAAATGAACTCAGCAAAGTCATTGTCGGGCAGGCCGACGTGCTGCAGTTAACGCTGATTGGCATTCTCAGCGGCGGCCACGTGCTGCTGGAAGGGGTGCCGGGGCTGGGCAAAACGATGCTGGTACGGACGCTGGGGCAGGTGCTGGATTTGCACTTCAGCCGCATCCAGTTTACCCCCGACCTAATGCCGGCCGACATCACTGGCACCGACATCATGGAAGAACAGGCCAACGGCCAGCGCGGTTTCCGCTTCCAGCACGGCCCCGTTTTTGCCAACCTGGTGCTGGCCGACGAAATCAACCGCGCCACCCCCAAAACGCAGTCCGCCCTGCTGGAGGCGATGCAGGAGCAAACGGTGACGGTAGCCACCCACACCTACCCGCTACCACGGCCGTTTTTTGTCCTCGCCACGCAAAACCCCATCGAGCAGGAAGGCACTTACCCGCTGCCGGAAGCACAGCTTGACCGCTTTTTGTTCAAGCTCAACGTGGGGTTCCCCTCGGCCGAGGAGCTGGATGAGATTTTGGCGCGGACGACGGGGGGAGAGAGGGCGGCGGTAACGGCCGTTGCCAACGGCGACCAAATCGTTGCCATGCAGCAGTTGGCGCGGCAGATACCGCTGCCCACCAACGTCAGCCGCTTTATCAGCCAGCTTGTGGTTGCCACCCACCCCGAAAACAGCCCCTCTGACCTGGTGCGCCGCTTTGTGCGCTATGGGGCCAGCCCACGCGGAGGCCAGGCGATGGTGCTGGGGGGGAAGATTTTGGCGTTGTTAAACGGCCGTTACAACGTCAGCTTCGACGACGTTCGCGCCATCGCCCCCGCCGCCCTGCGCCACCGCCTCCTGCTCAACTTTGAAGGCCAGGCCGAAGGCATCACCCCCGATGCCTTGATTACCGATCTATTGCAAAACGTAAAAGCCCCCACCCCTGCTTAAGCCCTAGCGGTCTTAAAATAGGACGCAGATTGACCTGATTTACCTGATGACTCTTTTAATCAGGTAAATCAGGCTAATCTGCGTCCTATTACCACCTACAAATAGGTCACGTGGCGTGAGTTACGCGCCATGGCCGCTTGCCACGGCTCAATGTGTTGGCCGGGGCGCGGGTACATCAGGTTGTTTTCATCGGGCGAATGGAGCAGCAGGCAGGCGTGGCCGACTTCATGCGCCAGAATGCGGGCGTTGGCTTTGTTCAGCACCTTGCCCACCACCGTGACGTAGTTGGCAAGGGGGCCAAGAGAACAGCCCGCCTTAACCGCCATCTCGCGGACGATAAAAACCGTGACTGGAGAGGCATAGCCCGTGAGGGTACCAACGGCCGTTTTTGCCATATGGGTGCGAAAATAGCGGCCGGCCTCGGCAAAATCCTCCTTCCAGCCATCGGCATCACAGTGGACGCTGAGGGCAGCGGTGGGAGCCGGGTCGGGCAGGGTGACAACGGGCGGATCGAGCATGATCACGCGCACATTCAGCAAATCGGCAAAAATTTGCGTGGCGGTAGCAATAGATTCAGCCGTGGCAGCCTCATCGGCCACCGGTACGCCTTGCTCATCGCGCAAAATTTTCACCTGGAGGCGAATCTTTTTCATCGGGCGAAGACCGAGAAAGTAAGCTCCGGCATCGGGCAGACCGAGGGTGCGGTTGATGGTTTCGATGATAACACCGTAGAGTTGAGAAAAAGCGCCAAACGTTGTGTTAACAGTTTTGTTGTTCATGGAGTTGGTTAAAACGGCCAGGCACGGAGGATGAAAATGGCAACGGCCGTTATGGTGATATTGTCCACCCCCCAGATAGAGATGGCTTCAATAAACATGGTCACAACCGTGACCACAAGAGCCGGAACAAAAGCTGCACCAGGGCTAATGTCTGGGAAGCCACTGACAGCCCACAATGCCAGCCAGGTAAAAATAAAGCCAGCCACCAAAAAGCCCAGCGACCCTTCAATGGTGCGAACGCTGCTATAGACGGTGTACTGACGCTGGCCGTAAGCCTTGCCGATAACAGGAGCCATGCCATCGCCCCAGGTAAGCGGCATGAGCGCGGCTACCATTAGCGGAGGCTGCTGCCAAAAAACATAGGCCACAATCCCGGCCATGAGCGGGAAGTAGACAGTGCCAAGATTCGCCTGATCGCTGCTGGACATGGCGGCGAAAAAGCCATAGCGCCAGTCGAGGAAGTTGATGAGCATGAAGGCGGCGCACGCGGCGATAAAGTACCAAGGGGAGTCAAAGAGATAGTGTAGTCCCCAGGCCATCATCCCCACGCCGATGTGGATGACCTTGCGGGTGAAGCTGCTGCTGTACCCGCGCCAACGGCGCAGCCCTTCAGCCAGACCTATGACGGCAAAAACGTAAAGAAAGCAGGTGAAAAGGCCGAGCCAGTTTGACATAAAAAAATGAGACTGGAAGACTAAGAGATTAGGAGATTGCGACTTGGACGTGCAATCTCCCAATCTCTTAGTCTCCTAATCGCTATACAATTAAATGTTCATACAGCATATCAAGGCTAAGGTCAGGCACAACGGTTTCGCTGGTTTGCAGGGTCAGGTTGCCGGCGGCGGCACCCAGGCGAATGGCTTCCACGGGGCTAAGGTCGTTGATGAGGCCAAAGATGATGGCGGCCGTCACGGCGTCGCCGCTGCCAGTGCTGTCCACCTTTTCTGTGTAGTTGGCGGGCAGGTAGCCCGTTTCGTCAAAGGTAGCAAAGGCAAGGCCGTAGTCTGACATGGTGATGACAGCGATTTCTACGCCCAGTTGCACAAGCTGCCGTGCCACGTTCATGTTTGCTTCGGGGGTGTTGCCCTGGAAGATGACGCCGCACAGTTCGGCGGCTTCGGCTTCGTTGGGAACCACCAGGCTCAGATCGGGGATGTAGGGGCAGAGGCGATGGGCGAGGCGGGTGGAGGAGGGGTCGGCGCAGAGGGGGGTGTTGTATTTTTGGCAAAGACGAACGGCCGTTGCCAGGGCATCCTTGGTCAAACTGCCGTCCACCAGCACCATTTGCGCATCACGGAAGAGGCGACGGTTACGGTAAATGTATTCGGGGGTGATGTGGCGCATAACGCGCACATCATCGAGGGCAATGGAGAGATCACCGTCCGGGTCAAGCAGGGCAATGTAGGCACCACTGTTTTCACCAGCAATGGTTTGGACATATTCGATATTGACCCCGGAAACGGCCGTTTGTGCCAACAACTGGCGCCCCGTCGCATCATCCCCCACCGCCGACATCAAAACCACATCTGCCCCAAAACGAGCCAGATTTTCCGCCACATTACGTGCCGTACCACCCCGCGTCGAGCGAATAAAGCCCGGGTTAGAGGTATGAGGCACTAAACCACGTGTGGGTTTACCCTTAGTGTCAAGCATTGTTCCGCCAACTAAGAGAATATGTTCATTACCCATAACAGCCCTCCATCATTGAGCGTATGATCCACACCTGATGTACCTGCTAACGATCATAAACTGACATTTTGTTTCCCGGCTCCAGGTAACAAGTAACAGGTGGCAACTCTTGTTTATTGACCTGACTTGCGACTTGCGACTTGCTACCTGCAAGCAAAAGAATATAACTTTATGACCTTGATGCGTATATTGTAGCGCAAATCAAACCATTTGAGACCAGCAATCAACCCCCTCGTGCTGCCCTGGCCTGGCGCACCACCTCGCGCATCTGCGCCAAATGGCTGTCATCATGGCTCAATCCATAGACAAAGCGCATCAGTGGGTTAATTTTTGTGCCATTATACCCTTCATATACATTATCCAAATGCGGCTGACGCGGCCACATGCCTAAACTAGACAGACGCATCATACGGCTTTCTTCCAACCGTTCACGACATTGGGCAATGGTTGTCACCGTTTCCCACGGCACCTCAGAACGGGAACGGCCGTGATATTCTACCCCCCGCGCCAATTCCGCTGCCAGTGCCGCGCTCTCTTCCGCAGAAGCGGTGACGTGAACCACCAGATGCCCTAACGTCCACGCCAGATTGACATCTGTATCACTGGAGGCAAAGGTGTCATTCGCGTCCGGGTCTTCTGGCACAAACACTACATCGTCATCATTGCAGTTAGCAATAATTGTCAACATCTCGTTCACCATTGCATTGGTGAAGCGCCGTAAATCCTCCGTTGTAAAACGAGCCACCAATTCAGCCATGGTGATTTCTTTGTTTTGCACAGGTGTAAAATCTATCATCACTCTCCTCTATCTATATCATTTGTTTTCATCAATAACAGACAAGCCGCAGGGGTGGGTCTGAGACTAGCCTCTACGCCTGATAAGTGCTGGAGGTCACACGACCGCCTGTGCCTGTCCAGTTGGTGTGGAAAAATTGGCCGCGTGGCTGGTCAATGCGCTCGTAAGTGTGCGCACCAAAGTAGTCACGCTGGGCTTGCAGCAGGTTGGCGGGCAGCCGGCCGTGCCGATAGCCATCAAAAAAGGCGAGGGCGCTGGACATGGCGGGAACGGGGATGCCGAGAGAAACGGCCGTTTCCACCACCTTTCGCCAACCCGCCTGCGCCTTTGCCACCGCCTCTGTAAAATAAGGTGCCAGCAGCAAATTCGTCAACCCTGGCTCCGCATCATACGCCTCCTTGATTTTGCCCAAAAAGGCCGAACGGATGATACACCCCTCACGCCACATTAGCGCAATGCCGCCATAGTTGAGGTTCCAGCCATATTCCGCCGCTGCCGCCCGGAACAACATATAGCCCTGGGTATAGGACATAATCTTGGCTGCATACAGCGCGTCTTGCAAAGCGTGCAGCAATGCCACCCGGTCGCCAGTAAACTGTTCGGCAGGGCCATGTAGCACCTGCTCCGCCGCCACCCGTTCCTCTTTCAACGCCGAAAGGAAGCGGGCAAAGACGGCTTCACCAATGAGGGTTAGCGGGATACCAAGTTCGAGGGAATTAACGGCCGTCCACTTCCCCGTCCCCTTCTGCCCGGCCGAATCCAAAATCACATCCACCACAGCCTCCCCGTTTTCATCCCGGTAGGCCAAAATATCGCGGGTAATTTCGATCAGGTACGAATCGAGATGCCCTTTATTCCACTCCCCAAAAACAACACTCATCTCGTCGTTGCTCATCCCCAGCCCATCTTTCATAAGCTGGTACGCCTCAGTAATAAGCTGCATATCGCCATATTCGATGCCGTTATGCACCATTTTGACAAAATGACCGGCTCCATTTTCCCCCACCCAGTCGCAACATGGCGTGCCATCATCCACCTTGGCTGCCACATCCTGAAAAATGGCCTTTACATGCGGCCACGCCGCCGGAGAACCACCGGGCATAATCGAAGGGCCGTGCCGCGCCCCCTCCTCGCCACCCGAAATACCAGTACCAATAAACAGCAGCCCTTTTTCTTCCAAATAATGGGTACGCCGTGTACTGTCGGTATAGTTGGAGTTGCCACCGTCAATGATAATGTCGCCCGGCTCCAAATGGGGCAGCAATTGTTCAATAAGCGCATCAACCGGCGCCCCCGCCTTCACCATCAGCATAACCCGGCGCGGCCGCTTAAGCGTTGCCGCCAATTCCTCAATCGAATGGGCACCAATCACCCGTGTTCCCTGGGCTTCATTCGCCAAAAAAGCGTCCACCTTGCTAGTGGTGCGATTATAGACGGCCACGGTATAGCCGTGGTCGTTCATGTTCAAAACCAGGTTTTGACCCATTACGGCCAAACCAATTAAGCCAATATCTGCGGTTGGAGTCATGTTTTTCTCCTTTCAATCTCAGGACAATACCCGTCTTTAGACAATCCAGCGGGGCTAGCTCTTACATCATGCAGTTGTTATGTGTCTGGTGGATTTATGACAGACCAGGATGCGAAGCTCCAGTTGCTAATCCCTTCAAGTTTCCACTGTAGATTCTAGCAAATACCGGGCAAAAAGAAATGGTAGATCAAAAAAGGTGGCCTTACCAGCCACCTTTTGCATATAAAAATCATACCTATACAGGTGTCATTTCGAGGTCCTCCGAGAAATGGGGAAAACGGCCGTTTTTCCCTTCTCTTAAACCAAATGACACAGCCGTAGCGCATCATAAACGGCTGAATGAATGGCGCGGCTGCTAACCGCACTGCCAATGCGGTGCAGCTCATACCCCGTCGCCCACGCCCCGCGCTGCGGCTGCGGCTCAGTTGCCAGCAGCGCGGTGATGTCGGTCACGCCCTTGTTGCACGCCCCCTCCCGCAGCGCATGGTAAAGCCCATCCGCCGGGGTTGTCCCTTGCTCCACCACCACCGCATCCGCCATAAAACTGTGGCGCGTATCCGTTAGCTCATGGACAAACGTGGCCCGCAAACGCTCGCCCACGCGCTCCACCGCCTCAAGCTGGAGGTCAATCTGCACCGGAATCCCGTGCTGCTGGAACCGCTTGCGGTGCATCACCCGCTCCGACCCCCCCATTTCCTCCGCCAAACGATCATCAATCGTTACAAAATTGACCTGCGCCCCTGCCAAAGCCAGGTGAACGGCGCAACTGGGTGCCTGGTGTCGCCCCAGGCCATCGTAAATCAGCACCTCGCGGTTGGCAAATTTGGCCGCATCGCGCATCCCGTCCCACACCGAATGGCACAGTTCCACTCCGGTGAAGTCGGCAAAATGGGGGGTTCCGCCGGTGGCAATGATGACCACATCCGGCTTTTCGGCCAAAATATCGGCCGTTTCCGCCCGCGTTTGCAGCCGCACATCCACGCCCAACCGCGCCAGCTCACCCTCGCGCCACTGGGCAATCTCGCGCAAATTGCGGCGATGGACAAACAGGGCTGCCAGATTGAGCTGCCCCCCTAATTTGGCATCGGCCTCAAACAGCACCACCTGATGCCCACGCTCGGCACTGACCCGCGCCGCTTCCAGCCCGGCAATGCCGCCGCCAACCACAACCACCTTGCGCGGCGCGGCGGCGGGGGTAATGATGTGGGGCAGCTTGCCTTCGCGGGCGGTGGCGGGGTTGTGGATGCAGGTGGCGGGTTTGGTCATTTGGCAAAACTGGGTGCCAACGCAGGGGCGAATCCGCTTTTCCTCGCCGCGCCGGATTTTGTTCACCAAATGGGGGTCGGCAATGTGGGCGCGGGTCATGGCTACCATGTCGAGAATGCCGTCGCGCACCGCTTGCCGGGCCGTTTCGACATGGATGATGCGGGCGGCGTGGAAGACCGGGGTTTTAATTTCCGCCCGAAACTGCGCCACGTCTTCGAGGAAGGGGGCTAACGGCCGTTCAATCCCCGGCATACAATCCTCAGCCAGCCCGCGCTGGGTGTCAATACGCCCCATGACGAGGTTAAAAAAGTCAATCGTGCCGTCCTGCTGCAAAATTTGGGCAGCGCGTAACGCCTCATCCCGCGTCAGCCACCCCTTTGTCTTTTCATCCATCACGTAGCGAATGCCAACCACGTAGTCGTTGCCCACCCGCCGCCGAATTTCGGCGTGGACTTCGCGGATAAAGCGGAGCCGATTTTCCAGCGATCCACCGTATTCATCGGTGCGGCGGTTGGTCATGGGGGAGAGAAATTGCCCGGTGAGATGGCCGCCGGTCATCGTTTCCAGCCCGTCCAGCCCGCCCTCTTGGCAGCGCACGGCGGCCTCGCCGTATTGGCGAATGACGCGCTGGATGTCGTACTGGTCCATTTCTTTGGGGATGCTGCGGTGGACGGTTTCACGAACGGCCGTTGGCGCAATCGTCGGCAGCCAATGGTCAATCGTCGCCTGGCCGCGCCGCCCCAGGTGGGTCAACTGCACCATAATCGCCGCCCCGTGCTGGTGGACACGCTGCGAGAAGGTTTGCAGGTACGGGATCACCTCATCGGTGCCAAAGTTAAGCTGCCCAAAAACGTTGGGTGAGTCCGGGGCCACGTTGCTGGAGCCGCCAAACATCGTCAAACCAATGCCGCCCCGCGCCTTTTCCTCATGGTATCGCTGCAGCGGCTCCGTGGGCATGCCCTGGTTGGAAAACCCTTCCGAATGGCTGGTGCTCATAATTCGGTTGCGGAAGGTGACGTTTTTGATGGTAAATGATTGCAGGAGGGGGTCAGTTGTGTCGTTGAGATGGGTCATGGTTAGCTATCTCCTCAAGAAATGGGACGCAGATTTACCTGATCTACCTGATTTTTTTAATCAGGAAAATCAGGTAAATCTGCGTCCTATTTTAAGCTATTGCTCACATGGTGTCTTGGGCGACTGCTTGGGCTATTTCGCTCATGGAGAAGAAGTGGAAGTCAATGGGGGGGAGGGTGTCAATAACGGCCGTTGCCCCCCACTTTCCCGATTGCGACAGCCGCTGCCGGTCAATCCAGGCATTGGCAAGGCCGGCCTGCTTTGCGGGAACGTGGTCGTGGAAAAGGCTTTGGGCGGTGTGGAGAATGTCGGCCGGCTGTAGCCCCAAATCCTGCGCCAAATGGGTCAAAAGATATTCAAAGTTGGCGGGCGACGGCTTGTAGGAGCCAACATCCTGTGCCGTGTAGATGGCGTCAAACTCAACCCCCAGCTTGCGGTTGGAAGCGGCAAACCCGGCGCGGCTGACGTTGGACAAGATGACCAGCTTGAACCGCGTTTTCAAAAAACGAAGCGCGTCGGCGCTGTCGGGAAAGGCGGGCCAGTGGGGGAGAGAGTTGCCAAAAGCGGCATCCAGCGCGTCGCTGGTTTGCAGCCCAAACTGCGCCGCAAATTGCCGATGCACCTGGCGCAAAACATCCTCATACACCATCGCTGGCGTGGCGGCTTCCTGCTGGCTTTCCAGCGTGGCAAACGCCACCAACGCTTTTTCGCGGCTAATCTCCGCGCAGTTGTTTGCCATCAAAAGGGGCTGAAAGGCATCCCAAATCCCCGATTCCCAATCAATAAGAGTTCCGTAACAATCAAATGTCAGAACCTTGTAGTCGCTCAATCGCGCCATTCGTCTTCACTCCTGCTTTTCTGGATTTAACCAGCCGTATTGTGCCACGGATAGCCGCTTCTGACCATTTTACGCTGCTGCATCCAGCAGGAATGCCACAGCCTTTCTCTGTGGCTCCCTCTCGCCAATTGTGCCGGAAAACGTGGAACGTGAGACCAAAATAAACGCCCGCTTATCATGCGGGCTTGCCCAGAAAGTGTCCACTATTTAAGCCGCATTTTGAGCCCAAAAATCTTCGTTTTTCCACTTCAAATGATGTTGAAATAGGAAAAAGGCACTCCGCGCATACATCAACTAAAGCAGCTTAACATAAGTACGGAGATCACAGGAGCCTAGACTTAAGCCTTTGAGTATGACTCCAAGCATAGCATAGGAAAACGGCCGTTTCAAGCACCATCAACGCTAGACCTCCCTAAGCCTTGGAGAGAAGAAAACGGCCGTTTTCCCCCCACACCCCATTTCCCACTCCCCACTCTGCCCTCGCAGCACGTGGGCGGCAATATCGCAGTTTTTATGCCAGCGTGTAGCGGGTCAGGCATAAACGGCCGTTGGCATCTGGATATACCTGTCTGGTTCTTCCGTATTTTCCTGAATGGCAAAGAAACGTTTTTCAATCTTTTTTAAAACAGCCGCATCATAATAAATCATGCCACAATTGGCGCAAACTTCGACAGGGGTATTAGGTACAAGCAAATATTTTCCCTTGTAGCTATATAAATATTCAATACGTCGTTCCTCATACTGCTCGCTACCACAAAAATTGCACTTCACCTTTCGCGTTTTTTCATTCATCACTTACAGTTCCTCGCGTCCAGGGATCCACAAACTTTGGCGGCGTTGGGATATAAACCGTTATCAACACAACCTTTTCGCCACGCCATCCACAAACAACATGAACCGGTATTTCTGCGGCAAAACCAACGATCAGGCAACTTTCACCACGGCCGGTATTTGGATATTGTTCCAAAATCTTACCATTTAATAACGCTTCCTCCACCTGGGCGAAAGTCAACTCATCAGCCTTCCTTTCTATTTCAGCATGGAGGCTATAAACGTATTGGTCGGTACGGACGCATGATTTTATCGCTTCAATATCCATGACATCACATTGAACCTAATTGTACCCCTCGTGTCAATCAGGATGTGCGAAGTGGTTGCTTAACAAATTTTGTGTACCCTTCGCTCCCATACCCGCTACGCCCCAATCTACCCCAACCAATACGCCGCCACCAGCCGCCGCACGGCATGGGCAAAACACATGACACAATCCGGCTTATTACTTCACGACTGCACCGCATCGGCAAACGTCTCAATGGCCCATTGATTAATGCTTTTACCGCTAACTTCTGCCGCCATAGCCACAGCAGCATGAATTTCCGGCGGTACACGCAGCATCAACTTACCGGAATAGGGTTTCTGCGGCGAACGATTCAACCGGGCGCAGGTTTCCAGATAATCGTCCATGGCTTCCTCAAAAGCAGCACGTAATTCAGAAACAGATTCACCGTGGAAACCCACCACATCCCTTATCCCGGCAATATGACCAATAAAGCATTGGTCTTCATCACTGTATTCAATTTGCGCCGCATACTCTTTATAACTCATTGTTTTCATGGTTGGACTCCTGCTTGTTCCAAGAAATGGCGTGCGTCACGAATTTTCCAGAGTCCTTTGTTGCCGTTTATTCATGGCACGGATGATAGCGAAATCTGCTATCATCCGCAAAAGGCGAGTGGCACTGAATTTGTGGAAGGGAAAAACGGCCGTTTTTCCCCACACCCGCACACCCCACACCCCACTCTGCCCCCGCAGCGCGTGAGCGGCAATGTCGCAACAACGAAAAACCACCACCACGACTCCCTCATCATGTGCTACAATTCCTCAAGCAGGTATATAGAGATAGGTAAAGGAACAAAAAATGCCAACGATTCAATTGGAAGCTCAACTGTCAACCAAAGAACTGCTTGGTGCCGTCGAACAACTCGATTTATCCGAATTAGAGGCCTTTTTACACAAAGCCATGCTGGTTCGCGCCCAGCGCATTGCCCCCATCCTCTCTCCCACCGAATCGGAACTCTTGCAGAAAGTCAACGAAGGGGTACCAGAGGAACTTCTAACTCGCTTTGATGCCCTGAGTGAGCAGCAAACAAAGCGAACATTGTCTGTGGCTGAAGAAGCTGAATTATATGATTTAGTGAATCAAATAGAGACAGCTGAAGCACAGCGTATTCCCTATTTGGCTCAATTAGCCCAACTGCGCGGACAAACGCTCACCCAGCTAATGAGTGCATTAGCGATAAACCCATCCAGTCATGTCTCATGCTCGTGTGACAATCAAACAACGTCATCGAGTGGCTGAACGAGCAGGCAACCGCTGTGAATATTGCCAAATACCCGCCTCGTTTTCGGTCAAAGCGTTTGAAGTGGAACATATCTTCCCACGAGTAAAAGGCGGCTCTACGATTTTGTCCAATCTGGCTTTCGCCTGCCCAGGATGCAACAGCTTTAAGCATATGAAAACGACAGGGCATGATCCCGTTTCCCGCGAAGTCGTGCCACTTTATAACCCGAGACAAGACAAATGGCGGGAACATTTTGCCTGGAGTGATGATGTCTTGCAGATGATAGGCTTGACAGCCATCGGCCGTGCTACGATTGTCACATTGCATTTGAATCGTCCTGGTTTGGTGAATTTGCGACAAGCATTATTTGCAGTTTCCGAACATCCACCGCGAGAAAATGATTTGTCTGACTCCTCTTAATTCATCCAAGCCGTTATCCATTACTTGATTAAAAAACGGCCGTTTTCCCCCCACACCCCATTTCCCACTCCCCACTCTGCCCTCGCAGCACGTGGGCGGCAATGTCGCGGCATTGCGGCAGGCTGAACTGGCGAATGAGGCGTTTGATGGTCGGAACGGCGTAAAATGATCATCGCTATCCATGCTATTTATGTTACAATGCGCTCTATGACAGTGATTACTTTAGATGTTCCTGATGAAATAGCGACCCGTTTACCAGAGATGAAACGTGATTTACCAGCCTTGCTCTCCCTAGCACTGGCCTTGCATGAGGATCGCAGCCAAATGCAGCCATCCACTGGCTGGCATCCGGCGTTTACTGAACTGTTAGACTTCCTGGCTGCTGGCCCTACGCCAGCCGAAATTGTTGCCTATAAAGTGTCGTCCCAAACGCAGCTTCGCCTCGAAACGCTATTGGCGAAAAATCGGGAAGAGGGATTAACGGCCGTTGAGTCAGCCGAACTCGATACCTACCAACAAATCAACCACCTCTTTATCTTGCTCAAAGCCCGCGCCCGCCAAACCCTCTCTACTTCCAATTAATTCATGACCGCCTACATTCCCAATGAATTGCGCCAGCAGGTGATTGCCCGCGCTCATGGCTTATGCGAATACTGCCTGATCCACCAGGATGATACGCCTTTCTCCCACCAAATTGATCACGTTATCGCCCTCAAACATGAAGGCAAAACAGAGTTAATGAATCTGGCACTTTCTTGCTTACTCTGCAATCGTCACAAAGGCTCCGACTTAACAACATTTGATCCTGTGACACAGGAACTTACGTTACTTTCTAACCCTCGCGCCCAACGATGGGATGAGCATTTTGTGTTGCGCGGAGTTTATATTGTCGGTCAAACGGCCGTTGGCCGCGCTACCGTTCGCTTATTGCAAATGAACAGCCCGCAACAGTTGCTGCACAGGCAAAGTTTAATGGAAATAGGCCGTTATCCATTGCTTGATTGAAAAACGGCCGTTTCCCCCCCCACCCCCACACTCCACTACTCCCCAACCTGCCCCCGCAAATACGCCGCCACCATCTCCGTCGTCGGCAGCCGCAGCGCGTGGGCGGCGATGTCGCGGCACTGCGGCAGGCTGAACTGGCGAATGAGGCGTTTGATGGTAGGAACGGCCGTTGCCGCCATGCTAAACTCATCCAGCCCCAGCCCCAGCAGCAAAGGCAGTGCCGCCGGTTCCCCGGCAAACTCGCCACACACCCCCACCCATTTGCCCTGGGCGTGCGCCGCATCAATCGTCATTTTGATCAAGTGCAGCACCGCCGGGTGAAATGGACTCGCCAGTTTTGCCACCCGTTCGTTGGTGCGGTCTACCGCCAGCGTATACTGCGTCAAATCGTTAGTGCCAATGCTAAAAAAATCCACCTCGGCGGCAATGTGGTGGGCCAAAATTGCCGCCGACGGCACCTCGACCATGATGCCAAACTGCACCGACGCGGCCACCGGCTTGCCCTCGGCCACAAGCTGCTGCCGCGCTTCGGCCAGCAGCCCCTTGGTGCGACGCACTTCGTCCAGATTGGAAACCATCGGCACCATGATTCGCAAATCGTGGCCGACCCCGGCCTGTAGCAGGGCGCGGAACTGCGTCAGCACCACGTCCGGCCGTTCGTCCATCATGCGGATGGCCCGCCAGCCCAAAAACGGGTTTTGTTCGTCGTGGAAACCGAGGTACGGCACCTCTTTGTCGCCGCCAATGTCGAGGGTGCGGACGACCAACGGCCGTTTTTCCTTCCCACCCTCATCAATCGCCGCAAACACTCCCTTGTACCCCGCAATTTGCTCCGCCTCACTGGGCAGCGTCTCCCGATCCAGATACAAGAATTCGGTGCGGAACAGCCCCACCCCTTCCGCGCCATACGCCAGCGCCATTTCCGCGTCGGCCACGCTGCCCACGTTTGCCCCCACCTCCACCTGATGCCCGTCGGTGGTAATGGCTGGAGCCTGCGCCTCGGCCAACTCGGCCGAACGGAGTGCCAGCCAGCTTTGCTGTTCGGCCTGGGCTGCGGCCAGCGTGTCGGGGTCGGGGTTGAGGATGAGGGTGCCAGAACGGCCGTTTAACACCGCCATCTCCCCTTCAACCAACTGATGCAGCCGCAGCGGCACGCTCACTGCCGCCGGAATGCCCAAACTTCGCGCCAAAATGGCCGTGTGGGAGGTGGGGCCACCATGCACGGTACACAGCCCCAGCACCTTCTCCTTGTCAAACCCCACCGTATCCGACGGCGTTAAATCCTCGGCAATGACCACAACCGGCTGGGTAGGCATGGCGGCACTGTCGAGCGACACCCCTAGCAAACAGGCCACCAGCCGCCGCCCCACGTCGCGGATGTCGGCCGCCCGCGCCTGAAAATAAGGGTCGTCCATCGCCTCCAGCATCTCGGCATAGCTTTCGGCGGCCTGGTAAGCAGCCATTTCGGCGTTGATGCTCTCCCCTTCTACCGATGCCTGAATCATCTCTAGCAGCGACGGGTCTTCCAAAAAAAGCTGGTGGGCTTCAAAAATGGCCGCCTCTTCCGCCCCCACCTCGGCTAAAGCGCGGTCGTAAAGGGTGGCAAGCTGGCTTTGGGCAACAGAAACGGCCGTTTCCACCCGCCCCCACTCCGTCGCCACATCCGCCACCACCCGCGCCGCTACGTCCAACGCCACGGGCCGATACACCCACAGCGGCCCAATCGCTATCCCCGGCGAGGCAGGTAAACCTGTCATTGTGTTCATAAATGTAAACAGAGATTAGAGCCTGGAGATTATAGACATTATCGGAATTAACTTTATGTCACGCAAAAGCGCAAAGGCACAAAAGGAAAACAGTTGGCGCCTTTGCGTCTTTGCGTGAGAAATTCTTATTCCCGATATTCTCTAATCTTTCTGGTTCCAGCGTAGCCGGGGCTTTCGTATCTGGCTTTCGCCAGACCAAAGCTCGCTCTTTCGCCTGTGCAGAAGAACGAGGATTGGAATCCTCGGCTACAAGCCAAGCACAAGTCTTTTTCTTAACGTTTATAGTCCAATACCTTCTCCACCCTTTACGCTCTCGGCAGTTCAAAAAGATTGGATAGTCAACCACAACACACCATCTGATTCAGCCGCCTATACAACAACTAGTGCCTCAACTCCGCGTCAACAAAATCCGCTTCAACAAGTGCTTTCAAAGCCGCCACGGCTTCCTCTGCTTCAGGCCCAACGGCCTCAATTTTAATTTGATGCCCTTGCAATACTGCCAAAAGCAGCAAATGCAGTGGGCTTGAACCGTTCACAGGCCCTTTGCCCCGCGTCAGGCTCGTCACCTGGATTTTGGCATCAAACTGCTTGGCTGCTTTGACAAACTGGGCTAAGGGGCGGGCGTGCAGCCCAGCTTCATGTTGAACAGTTAAGATTACCTCTGCCATACTCTACTCCTTATCGTGTACCTGGTACCAAAACAATCTCGGCCACATTGCTATCAGCAAAAAACCACCTTTGAGGACGCTCCGAACGGCGCCGACTCTTATTTTCCATCAATCATGCCTATACAATAGCACAACCCCCTAAAGATCGCAGCAGGGAAAAACGGCCGTTTATTTCCTTCCCACCCACCACCACAGCCAAACGCCACTCGCCCCCCACAGCAGCAGCGTCAGCAGCGAAAGCAAACGGCCGTTTTCCCACGCCCTTGACCGAAATTCCCACACCACCTCATGGCTGCCCGCTGGCACGAACACGCCGCGAAAAAGGGCATCGGTGGTGATGGAAACGGCCGTTTCCCCATCCACCGTCACCTCCCACCCCGGATACATAGCATCGGTCAGCAGCAGCAGGCTAAGCTGTTCACCAGCCGTGGCAATGACCACCCGCTCCGGCGCATAGGCGGTGATGGTGGCCGTGGGGGGAGTGCCGCTGGGTGGGGGTGGGGGCTTGGATGCGTCAATAACGGCCGTTTTCCCCACATCCACCCCCTGCAACAAAACCAAAGCCTCAGCCGCGTTCATCCCCACTTGCCAACCCGTCAGCGCCAGCACGCGGGGCAGCACGTCCAGATTCTCATAAATCTTCACATCCCCCGAATGAATCAGCCGATAGTTACCCAGCACCAGCGGCTGAAACGCCCCGTCGCGGCTGTCTACCAGCGTCAACCCGGCCACCTGCCACGCGGCATCACAAGGTTGCCTACACCCTTGCAGCGTTATCGCGGTCAATTCGGCAGCTTTGGGCAACACAACGCGCCGCCAATCTTCCCCCGCCTGCTCCGGCAGCAACTGCCAGGTTTCACCTGCCGCCGTTGTCACCTGCACTTCCCCCGCTTCGCCGCTGGCAACCAGCCACAGTTCGGTGGCGGCAAACGGTGGCACGTAGCCCACCGTCGCCACATCGTTTTCGCCCAGTGCCACCGGGTGCTGCAAATCAAAAAACACCCCCTCGCGCCAGGCATCCCCCACCTTGTCGGTGATGAGGTAGCGGACGTTGAGCAGGTCGAGCCAGTGGGGGGGAGGAACGGCCGTTAAAAATTCCCGTAAACGGCCGTCGGTCGTCGGCTGGCCGTCCAGCAAAACTGCCTGCACAAACCGACTATACGCAGCCAGCGGCAAAATCCCCCCGTCAAACCCGTCCACCGTCGGCAACCCATAAACCATCGGCAAATTGGGGCCGATGATCTCCTTTTGCTTAATCGCCACCGTGTAATCAAACCGCGCCTGCTCGTCCAGCAGCCCAGCGTAAATGGTGTCAATTTCAGCCTGATCGCCGGGGTCAAAAAAGATGTTGGACAAGCTGAGGAAGCGGTCTGGCGGCAAAGCATCCCGATTGCCCGCCAGCAGACGGGTGCTGGGGGGGCGCAAATCAAAAAACGCTTCGGGAGTGGTCGGGTGGTTGTAGGGGAGGCTGCGGGAACTGAGGTAGAGGCTGATAACGGCGAGGGCGAGGAGGAGATGGGACGCGGACAAACGCGGACGAACGCGGATAGGAAATGGGTGCGCGGATGATGCGGATCGTGGCGGATTTTCGCAGATTTTTTTTGTTCTGATCAGCGAAAATCCGCTTAAATCCGTGTCATCCGCGCATCTATTCTTCCATCCCACCCAAATAATGAGCCAGCACAAGGCCAGTTCGCCCAGCCAGAGCAGCATGGTGGCGGGGGCAATGGGTTGGTAGGGGGCTTCGGCTCCGGTGGGGATGAGGCCAGCCAGCCAGCGGCTGCCAATGCCCCAGGCGATGAGGAGGAGGAGAACGGCCGTTATCCAGCCCATTGCCCGTTTACTCAGCTTGCTCGCCGCCACCGTTTCCAATCCCAGCCCCGCCAGCAGCGACACCGCTAGCGTGTAGAGCAGCAGCCAGCGGGCGGGGGCGCGAAACAGGTTGAAGCCGGGCAGCCGCGCCAGCAGCCAATTGAGCGGGTTAAATTGCCCCAACGCCAGCAGCAACCCCACAACTGCCAGGAGGATGAGGGGCAAAACGGGCTTGCCGTTTTGCCGCCATTGCCACGCCCCCACCCCCGCCAACAGCAGCACTGTCAGCGGCAAAAAGGCAACGTATTCGCTAAAGAGCGACTGCCCCCAGGCAGGCAGCAGCGAATGCGCCGCCAGCAGCGGGTTCCAGGAAAAGGACAGCACTTCGTTGACGTTTAGCCCCCCCTGGCGGCTGGAAAGCTGGCTGAGTTCGAGGGTAGGTAGGAGTTGAACGGCCGTTAACCCCAGTGCCATCACCCCGCCCAGCACAAATGGCAGCAAGAGATGGGACGCGGACGAACGCGGACGAACGCGGACAGTGTGGCGTAATGTTTGCCACAGCGTTACCAGCAACCATACACCCAGCCCCACCACCGTGATAAACACCGTTTGCGTATGCCCCGCCAGCAGTTGCAGCGCAAACAACCCCGCCAACCACCACGCCCGCCGCCCCGCTAATCTCCAATCTCCAATCCTTCGGCCTTGCTCAGGACAAGCCTCCAATCTCCCTGCCACCACAAAAAACCACGGCAGCCACGCCATCCCCTGCAACTGATTGACGTGTTCGACCTGGGCTGTGACATAACCGCCGAGGGTGAAGGAAACGGCCGTTAACAACGCCCCCGTTCGCCCCAGCCTCAACAGCCGCCGCCCCGCCCCATACGCCCCCGCGCCACCAATTGCCAGATGCAGCACAATCGAAACCGTGACGGCGTAGGGAGTGGGCAGCAGTAGCCACAGCGGCCAGTTGAGCGGGTAGAAAAAACCGACCTGGCTGTTGGCTAAAAAGGGGACACCCATAAAAATGTCGGGGTTCCACAGCGGCACGCGCCCCGCCCGCAGCGCCGCCGCCGCCGCATACCAATAGGGGTAAAAGTAGAGAAAAGTATCACCCCGCGCCAAAATCAGGTTGCCCAGAGCCAGCTTGTGCAAAAAAAGGAGTATCAGAGTGAGAAGAAGAAGTGGGACGCAGATTTTCCTGATTATCAAGCCAATCAGGGAAATCTGCGTTCCATTCTCATCTTGTTGCATCAGGCTGTTTTTCAACTTCATAGAGCGTCATCCGGGTGGGCATGGGCAGCGGCACGGGCCGCAGCCAAAAGCCAGCCGATTCTACAGCGCGGCGCACTGGTTGCCCACTGTCGCCGGGGGGCAGCACCAAAAACCGCTCCCCGTCGCCATCGCCAAACACCTGCAAATCTTCGACCAGGGCGGCGGGGTGGGGAAACCAGCTTACGTAAACACGCTGGTTGAATAAATGGTAACGCCACTGCCAGCTATACCAATGGTCATACAAGACAGTGCCGTAGGGTTGAGTGGCTAAATATTGCCCCACAATGGCCGCGCCGTCGTCGGCTTCGGGGTAGCCGCCGATGGGAAAACGGCCGTTTTGCGCCTGAACGGCCGTTGGCAGCATCAGCAGTAAGAAGAAGAAATTGAACCGCAAAGGGCGCAGAGATTTTTCTTTTCTTTGCGATCTCTGCGTCCTCTGCGGTAAATTCTTCAATCCCCTGCCCAGCAGCACGGCCAGCAGCGGCAGCAGCGGCAGCCAGTAGCGATCCCAGACGGGAATGGCGAGCAGCCAGTGGAAGGCCAGATAGCTAATGAGGTAGAGTGCCAGGACAGTATCCAGCGGATGTGGCATATTTAAAAGATCACGCCAAGTCGCAAAGGCGCAAAGGTAGCGTGTGTTTCTTTGCGTCTTTGCGTCTTTGCGTGGAATTTCCCGGTTTGCCCCCCTAATCGTGTGCCACAGCGTCCAAATGAGGTAAAAAACGAGGATGAGACCAATGAATGTGCCGCCAACGGCCGTTTTTCCCAGCTTCCCCCACGCCAGCAGCCGAGGCCACAGCTCCCACGACCAAATCAGCCGCAGCCCGCCAAAGTTGTCTAACTGTTGCTGCCAGAGGAGAAAACGGCCGTTTCTGCCCACCTCCCAAACAACCAGCACCAGCAGCAGCGGCAGCCACCCCGCCAGCCAGCGTTGCCAATTCCGCCGCCGCCACCCCGCCAACCACCCCATTGCCACAATCAGCGGCAAAAAAAGCCACGCCTGGTGCTTGGTCAGCAGGGCGCAGCCAAAGAAAAAGCCATACCAAGTCAAAGATTTCGCAGATTTATCCGCGTTGGTCCGCGTTAGTCCGCGTCCCATTCCCGGCAGCGCCAGCCACAAAAAGAAAACGAGCAGCGGGTCGGTGAAGGCAGTGGGGCTAAATTGGATGGCGAGGGGGGCGAGGGTGAGGAAGGTGGTGGCAAAAACGGCCGTTTCTGCTTCCCCAAACCAGCCCCACACCTTCCGCCCCACCAGCGGCGGCAGCAGCAGCGAGGCCACCCAGTTGGGCAGCCGTGCCGCCCACATCGCGGTGGGGGGGAAGAGGAGAAAAACGGCCGTTTGCAAGTAAACCAGCAGCGGCGGCTTATCCACCTGCTGCGTCAGCAAAAAAACGTCATGACCCGACCGCACCCACCGCGCCCAGCTTGTAAACAACGCCTCATCGGCATGGAACGTATTGGCAAACAGCCCCCGCAGCCGCAAAAAAAAGCCGAGGAAAAAGAGGAAAAGCAGCCATTGTTTAACTAAACGGAGCAAGGGGAAGGGAGATTAGAGATTGGAGATTGGAGATTGGTGCCTGGTTAATCTCCAATCTCCAATCTCCATCAATCAACAAACCGATATTTCAACAGATAGTACAATGCCTTTGGCCCCTCCCGCCACGGGTTCAGCTTTTTCCCCTCGTCAAACTCACGTCCGTTATAGGAAATCGGCACTTCATAAATGCGATGACCCCGTTTAAGCACTTTGGAGGTAATTTCTGGTTCAAACTCAAACCCTTTGGCACGTAGGGGAATGGCACGAACAACGTCGGCACGAAACACCTTGTAACAGGTCTCCATGTCGCTCAAAATGGTGTTGTAAACGATGTTGGTGATGAGCGTCAGCAGCTTGTTGCCCACCATATGCCAGAAAAACATCGTCTTGGTGGGACCACCGCGAAAGCGGGAGCCATAAACAACGACCGCTTTTCCCTCCTCAATCGGCCGCACCAACGCCGGATAATCACGCGGGTCATACTCCAAATCGGCATCCTGGATGAGCAAAATGTCGCCGGTGGCTTTGGCAAAGCCAGTGCGAACAGCCGCTCCCTTGCCCATATTTTGCGGGTGCAAATGTACCTGAATACAACTGTCCAGGTCGGAAATTTCATCATACAGAGCGCGGGTGCCATCGGTCGAGCCATCGTCCACAATCACAATCTCATCCGCACGCTCCACCGCCAACACCGCCAGCACCGCGTCTTTTATTGTTTCCCGTTCGTTATAGACGGGCATAATCACTGACAATCTCACAATCTCTCACCTTCCCAATAAAGTTGGCGAATTATAACACCCCGCTCCATGCCCTCCAATCTACCGCTTCCCTACGGTTCAGCTATAATCAGGCTCATGATGAACTTGGTGCAGCTATACGATTTGGATTTTGCCGGTCTGACGGCGTTCTTACAGGAATTGGGCGAACGGCCGTTTCGGGCAAAGCAGCTTTGGCAATGGCTCTATGAAAAATATGCGGCAACGTTTGACGAAATGACGAATTTGCCGAAGGGGTTGCGGGAGAAGCTGGTACAAACGGCCGTTCTCAACCCCGCCACCATTGCCGCCGAACAGCTTTCCAGCGACGGCCAAACGCAAAAAGTGCTGTTCCGCCTGCCTGACGGTCAGCTCATAGAAACGGTGCTAATGGGTTACGAAGACGGCCGGCGCACGCTGTGTATCAGCACCCAGGCGGGGTGCGCTATGGGGTGCGTTTTTTGCGCCACCGGGCAAATGGGGTTTGCGCGGAATTTGTCGGCGGGGGAAATTGTGGCCCAGGTGTTGTATTTTGCCCACAAGCTGGCACCACAAGGAGAACGGGTGAGCAATATTGTGATGATGGGGATGGGTGAACCGCTGCACAATTATCGGGAGACATTAACGGCCGTTGATCGCCTCACCGACCCCACCGGCCTCAACCTCAGCGCCCGCAAAATCACCATCTCCACCGTCGGCCTCGTCCCCGCCATCCGCCGCTACGCCAACGAGCAGCGGCAAACGCCCCTCGCCATCTCCCTCCACGCCGCCACCGACGAGGAGCGCAATAAGCTGATTCCCATCAACAAGCGGTGGCCCATTGCCGAACTGATGGAGGCGTGTCGCTATTATTTGGCAAAAAACGGCCGTCGGCTCACCTTTGAATGGGCGCTCATTGCCTACAAAAACGACACCATTGAACAAGCCCAGGCACTTGGCAAGCTCCTGCAAGGAATGCTCTGCCACGTCAACCTCATCCCCCTCAACCCCACCGAAGGCTACAGCGGCGGCCCCTCCTCCCGCGACCGCGTGCAGGCCTTCCAGGATGAACTCGCCCGTTACGGCGTTAGCAGCACTGTCCGCGTCCGGCGCGGCATAGACATCCAGGCCGGCTGCGGCCAACTGCGCGACCGCGTTCTTGCCGGTAATCGGTAATTGGTAATCGGTAATCGGTCACACTGATAACTAATAACTGATTACTGATTACTGATTACCGTACACTAGCATCCCAAATACCAGCACGGGTCATCCGGGTTGCCATTAATCCGAATCTCAAAATGCAAATGGGGGCCAGACGAGTTGCCAGTGTTGCCGCTGGCACCAATCACATTCCCCTGGTACACAATTTGCCCCGGCCCAACATTAATGCCGCTTAAATGGGCATACAGCGTTTCAAAACCATTGCCGTGGTTTACCACAATCAGGTTGCCATAGCCATAAATATTCCACCCGGCAAACGTCACCGTGCCTGTGTCCGACGCAGCCACAGCCGAACCTTCGGCCAGGCCAATATCAACGCCGCGATGTCCATACCAGTAAAATTGGGTGTAGTTGCGTGAACCAACGGGAAAAACAAACGTTCCCGTCCCCACAATGAGCGGTGCAATGCCACCACTACTCGTCCGCACCGTGTCCAACGAGGGTGGCGTCCACACAAACACGTCACGCACTGCCCCCGGAACCAGGATTTGCGTTTCAGGGTACAGTCGGTAAGGAAATTCCAGATTATTTGGCCCATAGGCAATGATGTCTTCAACAGCAATGCCGTAGCGCAGGGAAATGCTTTCCAGGGTGTCGCCAGGGGCGACATCATGCAGCACGCCGTCAATGGGCAAGATAATGAGTTCGGCATCTGTTTGCAACAGATTGGATTCTTCGCTCAGCTTAGGGTTGCCGCCCAGCAGTGTTTCAGCTGATATGCCGAAACGCTCGGCGATTTTGTTGGGGGTGTCACCACGCACCACTACATAGGTTTGAAAGGTGTGGTTGGGGCGATTGCCCTGGTAGGTGTGGGGATTGAAGGCGGGAACAAGGCTGTCGTCTTGCAATATGGGCAGGTCGCTAATGGGAAAGCCGGCCGGAACGGCCGTTGGTAGCTCAATCACCACACTATCAGCAGCCGAGGTTGCCACCTCGCCTGGCGCAGACACCACCACCTGTTCGGTTGGCTGGCTTTGCCCCGCCAAACGCCACATAAAAAAGAAAACCCCTGCTACCACCAGCAAGGCTCCATGTCCTACATATCGTTGCCACTGTTTCAACTGATTCACCATACAATACCGTTTTTACTCTTCAAACGGGCAACATGCTACCACAAACGGCCGTAAAAATAAAAACGAGGCTGATTTTCAGCCTCGCTTTCTCAACATTTGCTCAGTAAAAAATCGGCAAACTACATCATATCCTTGGTCAACTCTTCCAGGAACTCATAATTTGTCCGCGTATCGCGCAGCCGTTGCAGCACTGCACCAGTTGCACTGCTGATATCGTACCCTGGCGTATCCATCAGATGCCCCAGCATACGCCGCATCGTATACACCCGTGCCAGCTCATCACCCGAAAGCAGCAAATCTTCACGCCGCGTGCTAGACCGTTCAATATCATACGCCGGGAAGATACGACGTTCCTGCAGGCGACGGCTGAGCATCAGCTCCATATTACCCGTCCCCTTAAACTCTTCATAAATCACGTCGTCCATACGGCTGCCCGTATCCACCAAACACGTCCCAATAATCGTCAGGCTACCGCCAAACTCAACGTTACGCGCCGCCCCAAAGAAACGTTTAGGCGGGTACAGTGCCGTTGGATCCAAACCACCCGAAAGCGTACGGCCGCTTGGCGGAACCGTCAGGTTATAGGCACGTGCCAACCGGGTAATAGAGTCGAGCAAAATGACAACATCACTGCCGGCTTCCACCAACCGCTTTGCCCGATCCAGTGCCATTTCAGCCACGCGGCAATGCTGCTTCACCGGCTCATCGAACGTCGAGCTTGCCACTTCGGCATGGGTCGAGCGCTCCATGTCGGTTACTTCTTCCGGCCGTTCGCCAATTAACACAATCATCAAATGCAAATCGGTGTAGTTTTCCGCCAGCGCGTTGGCAATATCTTTCAAAACGGTCGTTTTACCAGCCTTTGGTGGCGACACAATCAACCCGCGTTGACCACGCCCAATCGGCGCAACCAAGTCCAAAAGGCGTGTTGATAAAATATTGGGGGCGGTTTCAAGTTTTAATTTTTGGTCGGGGAAAATGGGAGTGAGGTCAGAGAAAAACGGCCGTCGCTTGATCAGTTCCGGGCTTTGGCCATTAACCGATTCTACACGGAGAAGACTATAATATTTCTCGTTCTCTTTAGGCACCCGGACTTGCCCGGCAACCATATCCCCCGTGCGCAGACCCAAACGGCGAATTTGTGAATTTGAAACATAAATGTCGTTTTGGCCGGGGAGGAAATTTTTCGACCGCAAAAAGCCCATGTTTTGCTTGTCGTCTTCTATAATCTCTAATACGCCACCGCGAAACTCATTACCGTCTGCTTTGGCCGTATTTTTCATAATATGAAATATAAGATCTTGCTTTTTCATCGTGCTAAACCCGGTTATGTTGTTTTCGCGGGCTATATCACGCAGCTCACTTAATTTCTTTTCTTCAAGTGCTCCAATGTCCATTAAGGTCTACTCCAAACAAGGATAAGGTTATAACGCTATTAGTATTTGACAAAGCCTATCAACTACAGAGATAAGCTAAGGGTTCGTTCGTTAATAACTTGGGGTTTAGAAGTTCAACTTCTCTCAGAAGTTGAACTTCTGGAACTGCAAAGTTATTTTTGATTGAACCCTAAGTAATTAAATTTTGTTTTGGGTCTTACAAAAAGTTTTAGGAATTTTTTAAAAGTTTAGGTACTCTATCGTGCCGTGTTGTTCTTTGTTATTGGGGAACTGGGCGATGGGTTGCCAGATGCTGTCGAAGATGCAATTTGCAAGCGAAATAAGGAATACATCCAGACTCCACCGAGTAGGCGATGGGAGTATAGCACGGGGAATAATGCAAGTCAATCCCTCAGAGGATCGTTCATCAGCCTCCTTGTTTCCCGGCTTGGATAAAAGACTCGGCTTTATATACAAGACTACGATTCCCAACAAAAAATGGTGTTCTTTGGTGCAGTTCAGTTGGCTCAACATCCAGAATGGAGCCGGTACCCGTGGAGGCATATCCGCCTGCCTGTTCGGCTAAAAAGGCAAGTGGGCCAGCTTCGTAGAGCAGCCGAATTTTGCCGTTTGGTTTATCAAGTTCTCCTGGGTAACAGAAAATACCACCACGCAACAAGTTGCGATGAAAATCAGCGACAAGGGAGCCAATATAACGTGAGGATAGTTTGGGGGCATCATCACCGCGTCGTCCTTGCAGCCAGCGCAAAAATTCCTGCGTTTCTGGTGTCCAACGCTCAAAATATGCGTGGTTGACGCTGTAATAGGTGGGTGGTTCAGGAAAACGCATGTATTCGTGGGAAAGCAAAAACTCGCCCAGTTCAGGGTTGAGCGTGAAACCATGTACACCATTACCGGTACTATAAACGAGGATGGTACTAGCTCCATAGAGGACATAGCCTGCCCCAACGAGGCGGCGCGGTGCCTGTAGAATATCTTCAAGCCGCCCCCGGTGTTCCCAATCGCGGCAGCGATAGATGCCAAAGACAGTGCCAATGCTAACGTTTACATCTATATTGGAGGAACCATCCAAGGGGTCGTAAACAAGAACGTAGCTGCCTTTTTTGAATTGCTCAGGAATGACAATCATCTCCTCTTTTTCTTCGGAGGCCATGGCGCATAAACGGCCGGTATGGTCGCACATGCGAAAGATTACGTCATCGGCGTAAACATCCAGCTTTTGCTGGTGCTCACCTTGGATATTGACGGCTCCTGCTTCACCCAAAATATCGGTTAGACCAGCGCGGTTGGTTTTATGGGAAATAATTTTGGCTGCGAGAGCAATGTCGTAAAGCAGGTTGGTGAACTCACCACGGGCATAATCAGGCTGACTATCTAAAATAAATCGTTCGATTGTTTCAACTTTACTACTCATTACTAGGGCACGCTCCTCAGTTCATGGGATTATGGGAAAAACTATTTGTTTGAGCAAGAGAGAAGTGGGGTCTTTCTTGCCAATTTAACCAATAAACAGGATTAAATAATAGGTGATAGCAATAGACCAGATTAGGGAATCGATGCGATCAAAAGCTCCTCCATGTCCTGGAAAGAGTACACCAGAATCCTTAAGCCCTGCCTGACGCTTTAACATGGAAATGCCTAAATCACCTAGTGGGCCGAGTGATGAAACGATTGCTGCAATTAAAATGCCAGCAAGGAGAGGTAAGGTTAGCAGATGGGCGGCCAGGGCGGTTGCAGCAATGCTCAAAATAATACCGCCGATATAGCCTTCAACGGTTTTTTTGGGGCTTAGGCGCGGGGTTAGCTGGTGATGCCCCAAGAGCTTTCCGGCTAAAAAGCGTCCAACTAAATAGGCACCTGTATCGGCAATCCAGATGGCGACAAGGGCGAGCATAGTCCATTGCCAAGCCATTTGCTCCAGGTTGCGAATGCGGAGTAAGTGGCCGCCTACCCAACCGATGACAAGAATGCCAGCGATGAGGGAGAACCAGTCGGCAACGGCCGTTTTGCTTTTGTCAAACTCATACAGCCAGAGGGTGTAGGCTAAGGCCATGAGGAAACTGATGAGTGTGATGGGAGCAAGCAGATCAACGGCCGTTAATCCCAGCCCCGGCCATTGTGCCACCGCCATTTGCGCCAGCACCGCCCCATAAAGCAACCAACGTGCCGGCTTCCAGCCCAACCCTTCTATCATATGAAGATATTCATGGGTTGCGACAAGAAAAACGGCTGTTACCGGCACAAACAGCCACCACCCACCCAAATAAACCAAATACAGAGCAAGTGGACCTAAAGTTAGGGTAACAAGCGCCCGCTGCAAAAACATCAGGGCAAATTAACCGGCGTCATCAGAAACAAGTCCATAGCGACGGTCACGTTGATTAAAAGCCACAATCGCCTCATACAGGTCTTCACGACCAAAATCAGGCCAAAAGGCAGGCGTTGGATAATACTCTGCATAGGCCGCCTGCCAGATCAAAAAGTTGCTAATACGCAGCTCACCGCTGGTACGAATCACCAAATCCGGGTCAGGCAACCCGCTTGTGAACAGGTATGAGCTAAATAATTCTTCAGTCAGGTCTTCTGGCCTGATATTATCAGCCAGCATTTGGCGCACAGCGTGCAAAATTTCTGCCCGCCCCCCGTAGTTAAACGCCACGTTCAAAATCAAGCGGTCATTGTTCTTGGTTAGCTCCAGCGCCCGCCGCACCTTGTCTTGTAATTTCGGGTTGATGCCCTGTAGCTCTCCCAAATGATGCAGGCAAACCCCCTGCGCATGCAGTTGGTCAATTTCCTGATCCAGCACCCGCGCAAAAATTCGCATCAAGGCACTAATCTCGCTTTCCGGCCGGCCCCAGTTTTCCGTGGAAAACGCATAAATCGTCAGAACCTTAATTCCAAATTCCACACTGGCTCGCACAATACGCCGCAAATTCTCCGCCCCGGCACGGTGTCCCGCCTGCCGTGGCAACCCGCGTCGCTTCGCCCAACGGCCGTTTCCATCCATAATGATAGCAACATGCTGCGGGATCACATACGGCGACAAGTCAAGCTCTTTCTTCTGTGTTTTCAGCATCGCATGGAAATTCCTTACAAATTAAAGTTCACGACACACTCAACCCACCCTAAACTTCCATAATCTCCGCTTCTTTCCGCTTGCCAATCCCGTCAATCTCTTCAACATATTTTTTCGTCAATGTATCAAGGGATTCCTGACCGGGAAAAAACTCATCCTCACTGATCATCTTTTCATCTTTCATCTCGCGCAGATCGCTAAGCACATCACGTCGCACATTACGCACAGCCACCTTCCCCTCTTCCACCCGTTTACCAACCAGCTTGTTCAGCTCACGTCGCCGCTCCTCATTCAACCGGGGAAGATTCAAACGAATAATCTTGCCATCATTATTGGGCATAATCCCCAAATCAGATTTCAAGATCGCCCGTTCAATTGAGCCAATGGCTTTGATATCATAGGGTCGGATTGCTAACTGCTGTGGTTCAGGCACAGAGATAACAGCCATCTGATTGAGATCCATCTCCACCCCGTATACCTCAACCTTCAGCCGCTCCACCAGAGCAGGAGACGCCCGCCCCGTGCGGAAGCCATCCAAATCATGCTCAAGTGAAATGATCGCCCCCTTCATCCGGTCTTCAGCATCTTTTAGCAATTCCTTGATCATTACAGACCCTCCATAATCAGGAATGGAAATTAAATAACGTACCCATTTAGAAGTTCAACTTCTTCTGAGAAGTTGAACTTCTTTTGTAACTTATTTAATCCGCGTTCCTTAGGGTTCAATCAACAATAACTTTGCAGTTCCAGAAGTTCAACTTCTTCTGAGAAGTTACACTTCTAAATCCCAAGTTATTAACGAACGAACCCTTAGCGTGACATTTGGGCAACTAATCGGCAGTCTGGTCACAATTGAACGTCTGCGTCGCTATGAACCAATCGTTGTCCCAACCGTTTCACCCAGAATCAGGTGCTTAATACTTTCATTTTGCCAGAAATTCAACACAACTATCGGCAAATTGTTCTCCATACAGAGCGAAACAGCCGTACTATCCATCACCCGCAAGCGGGAGTTAAGAAAATCAATATATGAAATATGGTCAAAACGCTGCGCATTGGGATTCTTTTGTGGATCATCATCATAAATAGCATCCACCTTTGTCGCCTTGATCATCACTTCAGCACCAATTTCCAATGCCCGCAAAGCTCCTGCCGTATCAGTCGTAAAGTAGGGATTCCCGGTTCCTGCCCCCAAAATAACCACACGCCCTTTGTCTAAATGGCGGATAGCACGTAAACGAATATAGGGTTCAGCAATGCTGCGCATTTCAATTGCCGTTTGCACACGGGTGACAATTCCAATCCGTTCCAGAGCGTCTTGCAACGCCAGGGCGTTCATCGTCGTCGCCACCATACCCATATGATCGGCCGTTGAGCGAGCCATGCCACTGCTGGTGCCAATTGAGCCACGCCACAAGTTGCCTGCACCAATAACAATAGCAATCTGTACCCCTAAATCATAAACACCCTTGACAGTTTGGGCAACCTCAGCCGCTTTTTCCGGATCAATACCAAACCCACCAGGGCCAGCAAGAGCCTCTCCACCTAGTTTGAGCAGTATACGTCGGTAACGAATATTGGGCATGTTATCTGAGCTCCCGTTGAAAGAAGATTAAGAAGGGTACTTACGAATGAGTACCCTTTTTAAATTACAACAAATTTTACAGTGCTTCCCCCAGCGCATAACGGGCAAAGCGTCGTACTCTAATGTTTTCACCGATGGTGCGAATGTTGTCAACGATTACTTCGTTAATCGTCATGGACTCGTCTTTGAAAAAGGGCTGCTCTAGCAAACACACTTCTTCGTAGAATTTACGCATCCGGCCTTCAATGATTTTGTCTACTACAGCTTGCGGCCGGCCTTCAGCCAACGCCTGGTCACGCAAGACACTTAATTCCCGCTCCAACTCTTCTTGAGCAACCTCATCCTTGGAAATGTAACGGGGTGCGCTGGCGGCAATGTGCAGTGCCAAATCGTGGGCAAGGGCAATAAACTTCTCATTCCGCGCCACAAAGTCGGTTTCACAGTTCAGCTCTACCATCACGCCTAACCGATTACCAGGGTGGGTGTAAAGCTCAATAATGCCTTCCGATGCTTCACGGTCTGCTCGTTTGGCAGCGCGGGCAGCACCTTTTTTGCGCAGCTCATCAACGGCTTTGTCAAAATCGCCTTCGACTTGCTCCAAGATTTTCTTGGCTTCCAAAACGCCTGCGCCAGTTGCGTCACGCAGTTCTTTAATCATTTGGGTTGTAATCTTCATCTTACTATTGTTGTCTCCTAACGTTATCATCTATGAAGCGATTGTTTGTTATGTGGGCAGACTTTCCAGTCTGCCCAACTGGCTATTTACTCTTCGTCCTCGTCGTCATAATCGTCGCCAGAGACATCTTCATCTACATCGCCAATATCATCCATGTCGTCTTCCTCATCATCATCTTCGATAACGAGGCGACGCCCGCGCAGTTTTGCCAGGGTGGATTCACCGAGCAAGGTTTCATCATCTTCGTCGCCCAGCCCGTCAAAATCTTCGTAGGTGTAGTCGTCATAATCGGCGGCTTCATCCAGGACGTTTTCTTTACGCATGGCAAGCCCTTCAAGGGCTGCATCAGCCATTTTGGCCGTGAGCAGCTTGATGGCGCGGATAGCGTCATCGTTGGAGGGAATGATGTAGTCAATGGGATCCGGGTTGGAGTTGGTGTCTACGATACCAATGACGGGGATACCGAGGGAGTTGGCTTCACGAACGGCCGTTTCCTCATGGTTCACATCAATCACAAACAGCAACTGGGGCAAATTCGTCATCTTGCGAATACCACCCAAACGTTCGTTCAGCTTGGTAATCTCACGTTCCACCCGCAAACGTTCCCGCTTCTTCAGCAGATCAAACTCACCCGCATTGCGACGGTCTTCCAAACGCTGCAAATATTGCGTCCGCTTGCGAATCGTCTGCCAGTTTGTCAACGTACCACCCAGCCAACGCATATTCACATACGGCTGATTACCACGCGCCGCCTCTTTGGCGATTGTATCCTGCGCCTGGCGCTTGGTACCGACAAACAAAACCTGTCCACCATTCGCTACAGTGTCACGAATGGCGTTATAAGCGTCATCAATCAGAACAATCGTCTGCTGCAAATCCAGAATATGAATCCCGTTACGTTCCGTAAAAATATACGGCTTCATCTTGGGGTTCCAGCGACGGGTACGATGTCCGAAATGAACACCCGTTTCCAACAATGCTTTCATTGAAACGACGGCCATTGGGGTTATTCTCCTTAAAATAATGTGTTTTTTGCTTCCACACCCTTCATCCCAAAACAGAGCTTACCAGGCCGACGGCCATTCCGGGGGCGCAAACAAAGCCAGCCAATAAAACATCTATCTGTTGCTTATAAATACTGGGGATTGTTTACAAACTGGAATAGCCAGGCAAGCACACCCGTTTTAGTCCAGGCATGTGTAGAATGTTAATTTTCCCGTATACAGTTGGGAACCAGCTCTTACACTAAGCCAGCCTCTTGATTATATAAAAAGTGAAAATAAGCGCAAATAGAATGTCGTTAGAATTTTGTTTTTCGTGCCATTATCTGCTTCAAAGCTATAATTACGCGCTGTTGGGAGCCAGCAGATGTTCGTTTAATAAAAAAACGGCCGTTTTCCCACACAACCCACACCATCCTAATTTTGCCATGAGGAGATAACAACATGGAAGAACAGTTTGTCAACCTGCCAACGCAAGAACTCATCGAAAATTTAATTGAGGAAAAGCAGTTTGACCAGCTCAGACAGCTCCTCGCCAATACTCACCCCGCCGACATCGCCGACCTCCTCGACGAACTCGACCCGGAAAACGCCCTCGTCACCTTTAGCCTGCTCCCTATCGAAGCCGCCAGCGAGGTGCTGGACGAAACAGGCAGCCTGGTACGGCAGCAACTTGTGGAACAAGTAGACGATGAAAAGCTCGCCGACCTCCTCGACGAGCTGCCCATGGACGATGCCGCCGAATTCCTTCAGGATTTGCCCGACACCATCTCTGACCGGCTCATTGATTTGATGGAGCCAGAAGAGGCGGAAGAGGTGCGCGAACTGCTGCGGTACGAGGAAGAGACAGCCGGCCGCCTCATGACCCGCGATGTTGCCGCCCTGCGCCGCCATTGGACTGTGGCCGAAACGCTGGAATATCTACGCTCTCTGGAAGATGCCGAAACCTTGCACTATCTATATGTTGTAGACAGAAACGATGCCCTCATCGGCGTTGTCCCTCTCCGCAAACTCATCATTTCCAAAGCCGATGCCACCATTGAAAGCATCATGGCCCGCGACATTGTAGCCGTACCCGTCACCATTGACCAGGAAGAGCTGGCCGACATGGTTTCCCGCTACGACTACTACGCTATCCCCATTGTAGACCACCAAAACCGCCTACTCGGCGTTGTCACCGTTGACGACGTACTAGACGTCATTGAAGAAGAAGTCACCGAAGACATCCAGCGCTTGGGTGGTTCTGAACCACTCGACCAGCCCTATTTTGCCGTCTCCGTTTCTCAAATCATCCGCAAACGCATCGGCTGGCTGCTGCTGCTCTTTGTCGCCTCCACCCTTTCGGGCGAAGTCATCCGCCTTTTCCAGCACGAATTAGACGTAGTTGTGGCACTCGGCTTTTTTATTACCCTCATCACCGGCACAGGCGGCAACGCTGGTTCGCAAACCGTCGCCACCATCATTCGCGCCATCACTCTGGATGAGGTTCGGTTGAGCAATTTGGGAGCCGCCTGGCGGCGCGAAGTTAGTGTCGGTCTCATTTTGGGGCTGGTGATGGGTGGGGTTGGCATTGTTCGCGCCCTGCTGTGGCACACCGGTTTTGATGTGGCTCTGGTGGTCGCTCTCACCCTGCCCATCGTCGTCGTCTGGTCTACCACCGTCGCCACCGTCATCCCCGTTGTGGCCGACCGGCTCAACATTGACCCCACTGTCATCAGCGGCCCGATGATCGCCACGATTGTGGATGCTTCCGGGCTGCTTATCTACTTTTTATTAGCCAAAACTATTCTGGATGTGATCTAATGAGTGACTTGATCTTACCTTCAGACCTCATCACCGCTTTACAACATGCCCGGCACCTGGCAGTGTTAACAGGAGCCGGTATTTCGGCTGAAAGCGGCATTCCCACCTTCCGCGAAGCGCAAACAGGGCTGTGGGCAAACTATAGCCCGGAAGATCTGGCAACGCCGGAAGCGTTTCGGCGGAATCCAAAGCTGGTGTGGGATTGGTATACGTGGCGGCGGGAACTGGTGGCAAAAGCTGAACCAAATGCGGGGCATCGGGCGTTAGTGGGGCTGGCGCAGCTTGTGCCACGGCTGACGCTCATCACGCAAAATGTAGACGGCCTCCACACCCGCGCTGGCAGCACGGATGTGATTGAGCTGCACGGCAATTTGACGCGCTGCACATGTTTGGCGGCAGGGCATTTGGTGGACGCTGCGCTAGTGGACGCTGCTTTGCCAGGAGAAACGGCCGTTTCTCCTCCCCCTTGCCCCCACTGCGGCAGCCCGCTCCGCCCCGATGTGGTCTGGTTTGGCGAAAATTTGCCCCGCGCCGCGCTGCAACAAGCCGTTGCCGCCAGCCAAAGCTGTGATCTGTTTCTCTCCGTCGGCACGTCGTCGCTGGTGCAGCCGGCCGCCTCGCTGCCGTTGGAGGCGTTGGAAAGGGGAAAAACGGCCGTTGAGATCAATCCCCAGCCAACCCCGCTTGCCCCATACATGGATTATGTGCTGCGCGGGTCGGCCGGCACCGTTCTCCCCGCCCTCGTCGCCGCTCTCGATCCTGGCGGATAGCCAGAGCTAGTGTTCTTTGCAACCGCCAAGCAACACTTTCTCCTCGTGACTCATGTTATAATAGCCATCAGCAACATCCCGACGAAAGGATTGGCAACATTGCAACACCTGTGAAGAGCGAAGACAGATATGCAACGCGAAGAAATTTTAATCATTCTAAAAAAACATAAGCAGCATCTTGCCCAAGAGTATGGTGTAACGAGCCTGGGAATCTTTGGCTCGATTGCCCGCAACGAAGCCACAAGAGCCAGTGACATAGATATTGTTGTCGAAATGCCACCCGACCTCTTTAAAATGGTTCACCTGAAAGATGAGTTGGAAAACCTGTTGGTTACGCCTGTAGATTTAATCCGTTACCAGAAACATCTCAATGCGTTGCTTAAAAAGCGCATTGATAGGGAAGCTATTTATGTCTGATCCAGAATTGGTACAGAACATATTAACCAACATCTTAACGGCCGTTTCTCGAATCGAACGTCGCTTCAAAAATATCCAGCGGCCGGATGATTTTGTGATGGATGATTCTGGCATTGATCGACTTGACGGCATTACCATGATGCTTATCGCCATAGGAGAACAGCTAAAGCAGCTTGATAAGGTCGTAGAAGTCGATCTTGAAACACATTACCCCGAAGTTGATTGGAAAGGGGCAAAAGGAATCCGCGACTTTCTCAGCCATCATTATTTCACAGTCGACGCTGAGATAATCTTCGATGTGTGTCAAAACAAATTAGATGGACTAAAAAAGCAATCCTTAACCTGCAAAGCAACCAATAAGCTCTTCTTCAACAAATCAGGAGTACTTTGACATTTTGCGTAGCGTTTCGTTAACCAATTGCCGCACTGTATCATCCGTATCATAGCTTGCCAAGTCACCTACAACCATCTGCAACCTTGGCGTGTGCATACGCTGTGCCGACAAATCTTTCAGTGCTTGCTTTCTCACTTGGGAAAAAGGATGATGCAGGTTATCTATAACCAAAACCACCATAGATAAAACATCGTCATATGTCCATTGCCATGCTTCACGGCGGTGTCTCTTTATATCAACAGGCAAAGCTGACCAATACAGCTTATGGCGGTACAGGCCGCACTGGGCTTTCAATTGACAATCGTTTCCGACCCTGAATACCACGTGAAAAACGATGCCTGCCGCCTTAGATGGCCGTTGTCTAACGCTAATCACTCGTCCCCCAGCTTGCTCAATTTCACGCTGAATGGCTTGTCTTGCCAAAAGAATAATCACGAAATAGTAGCTAATAACGCCTGCTAGTACAACCAATAACGATAAAACCTGTATTGTAGGAGACATAGCACAAAACTCTATCCTATCGCATCTTGTTTCTGATACACCACCACCTGCCACATGCCGGCCGTTTCCCGGTAACGCTGCTGAAAACCATGCTGGCGAATGAGGGCATCAACGGCCGTTTCCGAATGCACAAAAATACGAAACGGGGTCTGCCACGCCCACAGCCACAGCACCGACAGCGGCCGCAGCAGCCGCAGCCACCACACATCACGCGGGTAAACCAACGCATACAGCCGCTTCGCCTTCGCCACCGAAGCCGACACCAGCCCCTCCATATCGTGGTAGCAACAAATCACCCGATCCAGCGTCACCACATCCACCGGCTCCAGTTCTGGGGCCAGCTCAACAAAGTTGCCGTGCCGATACGCCGCCTTGTCGGCATATCCCAGCCGCTGCGCCTCTTCCCGCGCCAGCGACAAATAGGCCGATGAGGCGTCTACGTTGACAATGCGCTCCGTCTTGTCCGCCAGCGCGTGCTGAATGCCCCCCACGCCGCCACCGATGTCAAGCAGGGAATGGGGATGAGAAACGGCCGTTTCCACCGCCCGCAACAACATCCGCGTCGTCCTCTTCACCCCCTTCCTCCGATACGCCTCCAGTTCAGCCCGCGCCCGCGCATCATCAAATACCTGCTCAATCCCCTGACATTGACAACAATTCATCATCCACCTCACTAAAATTGTTCCTCATAATAATAAACCCACCACAACCACACTGCCACTTTAGGGTTCGTTCGTTAATAACCTGTGATTTAGAAGTTCAACTTCTGAGAGAAGTTGAACTTCTGGAACTGCAAAGTTATTTGGTTCTTCAGGAACTCGTGGGACCACCCCAAATTGTAGTGTCGAGGCATGCCTCGACACTACAATTTGTTCCGTCAACCCCATGAGATCCCAAAGACCCGGTTATTTTTGATTAAACCCTTAGGAAACAAGCCCCATTGCCATTATCCCATTTACGCCTCCCCATCCCCCTTTGTATAGTCACACAAAGTTTACAATGTATTGGTAAAAGAGCCTTCAATGTCGCTTCCCGCTTCATCAAAGGCATAGCTCAAGAAATGTAAAGGTAAACAAAATGTATAAAAAGCAAGAGCAGTACCAACTCTCTGTCAGGCAGTCAAAATGGCCGTTTTACATTCTCACCGCCCTCCTACTTCTCATCATAACCCTCATGGGCGCCAAAGGGTTATTTACCCATGACACCCAACAAATCCTCAAAGGTGGCAACAAACTTCAAGTCAAATGCTTCACCAACGATCTACAGGTTGCCCCTGTTAATACCACCAAAGTCAAAGTCAGTTGCGTTAGCCCCAAAACAGCATCCCGCACATCCACCAACGAATCACAGTCCTTGTCTCAAACGACCAACAACAACCCCGAACCGCCTCCAACCAACCTCACCGCAACCATTCCCACAGCAATACCGCCCAGCGGTAATCAGGGCATCTGGATTTCTGCCGCTGAATTGGCTCACCTCAGCAAATCCAAAGCGGCAGCGAAGCGGAGAAACCGAATCAGGAATCTTAAAACTGGTACCCTCATATTGCTCCACAACCCAGACAAGGCAGGTGGCAAACCGGCACGCCATTACCCCATCGCAACCATCCCGCCGGCCGATGAGCCAGAAGCACCAAACCCGGTCAGTGAACCATAGAACCACAGAACCACCCAGGACATTTGCCCCATCGCCATTATCCCATTTACGAACCCCTCCGCACCCGTGTATAGTCCACCCAGAGTTTGCGATACTTTGTAATGGTAAACAATGCCTTTGATGTCCGTTTTCTCGTCACAGGCGCAAATAAGGAACAAGGATTAAATAAGTTACGCAAGAAGTTCAACTCTTCTTAGAAGTTCAACTTCTCAGAAGAAGTTGAACTTCTAAATGGGCAAGTTATTTAATTCCCATTCCCAAAGAAATGTAAAGGTAAAAGAAATGTATAAGAAGCAAGTGCAGTATCAACTCTCTGGTAAAAGGCCAAAACGGCCGTTTTACATCCTGACAACCCTCCTTATCCTCATCCTCTCCGCCATTGCCGCCACACAACTATTTGCCCAGGAAACTCAGCAAGCCCTTAGCGGCGGCGACGAACTCCAGGTAACATGCTCCGCTGATCACCTACAGGTTGTACCCGTCAATGCCACAGAACTCACGGTTAGCTGTATGAGTAACAACACACCCGACCCCACACCCACCGACGAACCACAGCCACCAACACCCGACCCCACCGACGAGCCAGAGCCGCCGTCGCCCGACCCCACCGCCACCGTTCCGGCTCCACCGCCCCCCAGCAACAACCAGGGCATCTGGATTTCCTCCGCTGAAATAGCCAGTCTGCCCACTTCCGGCAGCAGTTGGGACAACATGCTCCGCGCTGCCCAGCAAAACACCGGCAGCCCCAACATCAGCAACCAGGACGACAACACCGATGTCTACGTCATGGCGAAAGCGTTGGTCTATGCCCGCACCGGCGAAACCCGCTACCGCGACGACGTTGTCAAAGCCCTTCGCGCCGCCATTGGCAGCGAAAGCGGCGGGCGCACCCTTGCCCTGGGGCGCAACCTGCCCCCCTACATCATCGCCGCCGACCTCATCAACCTGAGCAGTACCGACCCTGGCCTGGATCGTGACTTCCGAAGCTGGCTCAACAGCGTGCGTACCAAATCGCTGGATGGGCGCTCTCTTATTGAAACCCATGAAGACCGCCCCAACAACTGGGGAACCCATGCTGGTGCCGCCAGAGCCGCCATCGCTGTCTACCTGGGCGACACAGCCGACCTGACCCGCACAGCAGCAGTATTCCACGGCTGGCTGGGCGACCGCAGTGCCTACAGTGGCTTTAGCTACGGCGACCTCTCCTGGCAGTGTAACAGCAGCAAACCGGTAGGCATCAACCCTTCAGGCTGTAGCAAGGATGGACACAACATTGACGGCGCCCTGCCCGAAGAAATGCGGCGCGGTGGCAGTTTCCAATGGCCGCCCAAATCAACGGGCTATGCCTGGGAAGGCATGCAAGGGGCTATCGTTCAAGCAGAGATATTGCACCGAGCTGGCTTTGACACCTGGAATTGGGAAAATCAGGCTCTCCGTCGCGCCGCCGACTTCCTCTACCGCATTGGTTGGGAGGCTTCAGGCGACGACAGATGGCAACCGTGGCTGCTCAACAGTGTCTACGGCACCAATTACCCCGCCAGTGCTGGCACCTCCCCCGGCAAAGGCATGGGCTGGACTGACTGGACGCACCAATAATTAACGCAATATAAAACCTAGACCCTAAAGGTTTTTTTGGCGGTTAACAAAATAAACGAGCAAACAGGAATTGAGATTGCGAGACTGGGAGATTGAGAGATTAGCCGTGGTTAGTCTCTCAGTCTCTTAATCTCCCAGTCTCTGTTTTTACCCGCTTAATTTGTGAATGCCCAATCAAACCTTTAGGGTCTAATTTTCTGATTTTTGTTCTGTTCGTGACAAACGGCCGTTAACCCCGTACCAATGGCAAAAAAAGCCGCCACCACGCCACCTGCTCCCCAAACCACCGCCGCTGAAAGCCTGTTCCCGGCGACCCCACCCACACCCACTCTGGCGCACCCGGCACAAGGGCAATGCGGTGGGCAAACGGCCAGACCATTCCCTCATTAACGGCCGTCCACGTTACCCCCCCATCCTCACTTCGCAGCACCCCGTGCGACCCCTCCGCAACAGCTCCACAGCAAAATGACCCCGACGACGTGGCATACAAAATATTTGGGTCAGCGGGCGAAATCGCCACGTCACGCATAAAGCCATCGGCCAACAGCAGCTCCCAGGTTTGCCCAGCATCCTGGCTACGATACAGCCCACCAACTGGTGACGCCTCCCCCTCGGCATCCACCGCCACATAAACCCACCCTTCATGCACCGGGTCGGTACGAATGGCGTGGACACCCGTCCACGGCTCCCAGCCATCGGGAAACCAGGGGGTTCCCTGATTACGCCCCACAAATTGGGGCAATCCCACCGCTTCCCAGCTTCCCGGCGCACCACCCTGCACAGAGCGAAACAGCCCGGCCTGCCCCCCGGCATAAACAATCTGCCCATTGAACTGGTCAACGGCCGTAAACCAGCACCCCCCACAATCAAACAGCTTCTCCCACTGCCAGCCGTCATCCGTGCTGCCATACACATCCTGGTCAGCCGCCACAAACAGCGAACGGCCGTTCGACGGGCTGTGGTTGTCCAGCGAAAGCCCGGAAATGGGGCCGGCCGGTAATCCAGCATTGGCTTCGGTCCAGGTTTGGCCGTGATCGTCGCTGCGTAACAGCAAAAACGGGTCGCTGGTGTCGGGTGCCTGCGCCGACCACACCACCCCCACGCGAGAAGGGTCAGCTAAAACGGCCGTTGCGTTCGGCCAATCCCCCGTCTCATAATGGTTACAATTTTGCCAGCTTTCCCCACCGTTGGGGCTGTGCCAGCAGCCAATATCATAATACCCCAAGTAAATATCATCGCTGTTGGCGGGGCTAATGGAAATATCAAACATCACGATGTTGTCTACTCCCCGGCCGCGCCATTGGCCGGGTGCCACTTCATCGGTGTAGAGAGAGGTAACAAAACGGCCGTTTTCCTCCACCCGAAAAATATGCCCCGCCGCCCACAGCAGCCGGGATGGATTCCCCATATCCACCCCCAACGTATGCGCCGCCCCATCAAAATTCGCCCCAAACACCCAATCCCCCTCCCACCAGCCATCGTCCCACGCCTCCACCCCGCTCACCTTGCCCCACGTCTGCCCCGCGTCCGTCGTTTCCCAAATGCCGCTCTGCTCTGGCCGCCACGCCACTTGGTTATCCAAATCAATCAGCCGCACAATGTTGCTATCGTCGTAGTCCAGCCAGATAGAGCCGTTGCGGTTGGAAACGGCCGTCCAGCTATCCCCGCCATCGTCACTGCGATACAGCTTGCCGCCGTCCAAATCATCCACCACACACGGGTTGTACCCCTCATCCCACACGTCGCCATAGTTCGTAGCATAAAGAATGTCGGGGTTGGCCGGGGAAATGGCGACATCCATGATTTGATTAACGGCCGTTGCCACCCGCTCCCAATGCACCCCACCATCCACACTGCGAAACAACGCCGACGCGCCACAGCCAAACCGCGCCTTCCCCCCCAGCACATACACCACATCTGCCTCATCCGGCCGCACCAGCAGCTTCACAACCCGCAGCTCCTCCGGCAAATCCACGCTCACCTGCTGCCAGCTCAACCCCCGATCCGTCGTCTTGAACAGTTCCCCATCTAGCGTCCCCCAATCCGGCGGCATCTGCACGGCAGCATAACCAATTTCCGGCTGGCTGGGCGCAATCACCATCGCCGGAATATACCCATCCTCCAGCACCCGCTGCACCGTCTCCCCCTTGTCGCCACTGCGGTAAATGCCGTTCGACGACCCCAAATACAAAACATTCTCGTCCACCGGGTCAAACGCCACGCTGTCAATATGCACCGGCAACAGCCCGTTGGCCGCCCCAATCGGCTGCCAGCTTTGGCCGTCATCCAGCGAACGGTATGCCCCGCTTAAATCACTACCCGCTAAAAGAATGCCCGTTGGTCCCGCCCCAATCGCGTTAAATGCCCCGCCCGCCCCCGGATTCGACCGCTCCCATCCTCCTTGCAGCGGCTGCGACTGCACCGCCTGCAATTGACACCCCACCAACCATACAACCACCACACCCAACCACCATCGTTGCCTTGCCATATTTCCTCGTTAACCACATTGATTTAATCCACATGACAAATTTGGCTTCTTGAAACAGGACGCAGATTACCCTGATTTTCCCAATTGAGTTTGTATCAGGAAAATCAGGATAATCAGCGTCCTGTTTCAATTCTTTGTCGCATCCAGGGCATATGCAATATGCCCCTACCGATTACCGTCAACCGCCATACTGATCCTGGGCAAACCCCAGCAGCCCTTTCTCGGCCAATTTGCTGACGGGGGCGCGGAACGTCACCTGCACCACGCCGGGATGCCGGCCGATCTCAATTGCCCCTGTAATTGTCGCCCGGTTTTTAATCGCCGGAACCGTCGTATCCAGCAGCCGCGCCGCCCGCTCCAGCCCGTTATCCGTCGCGCTGTTCAGGTCTGGCCCGGTGCCCACCACCGAAATCGGCAGCGACTCTTCCACACCGCTCATCCCCCACGATTTTGCCACTGCTTCCGCCTGCGCCTTTTCCTCAGCCGTCAGCGGTTTGGCAAGGAAGGGCAAATCGTCGGCCACCGGGAACAAAATCGGTCCGTCAATGTTCAACCCCTTCAGCAAATGGACTTGCAGCGTCACCGTGCCGGAAACGTCGGTGGTATGTCCGGCAATTTCGCCGTCCCCCTGCATGGCGTGCATGTCGCCCATGTACACGCCGCCGCCCGCCACCTTCACCGGGCAGATGAGAATTGCCCCGGCACGTACCGCGTCAATGTCCATATGGCCGTCGGTGCGGTGGTGCAAATCGGCCGCCTGGATGCCGTATTCGTGCGGCGCACCGATGAGGAAGGAGCCAAAATCCCCGGCGTTGTGGGAGTCGGGCATGGGCATAGAGGGGGTTGTGCCGAGCTGCCCCATAAACGGCCGTAAACGCCCCACCAGCCCCACCAAATCCGTCGGGCAAAAGGTTAACACCGAGTTCTGAATCGAATTCTCCGGCATCGCCGCATAATAATTGGCATCGTGGGCAATCGTTTCCGCCGGTTCCTGCGCCAGCGTCACCCCAATCTCCCGGTTGTTGTCAAAGGCGATGGTGTAGCCGCTGGCAAATTTGAAAGGCGTGGCATCGGCACCACAGTTGGCGCAGCGCACCGCCTCCTGCCCAATCCCTTTAATGACGGTTTTGGGATACACCGTGCCGCACTGCTCGCACTTGCCCGCCACATACGGGTCGCCCAAACACCGCTCGCCCAAAATAATGTCGTTGCCGGAAGCGGTCGCCATCGAGGTGATGGTGATGGCTTTGATGCGAATGGCAATTGCGTCCCCCACCTCGGCCCCGGCCACCGCCACCGGTTTGGTCACTTCATGGCCGCCCCGTATTTCGGGGGTGATCATTGGCCCCCAGCAGCCGGGGGCAGTGTTGGCAATAATATGGCCGCCATCGCGCACGGGACCAAGCATCGGCTTGTTGGGGTCCAGAATGCCGTCAATAAATTGATCTACGTAGACAGTTTCATGCCCCGCGTGGCCGTTAGAACGGCCGTTTGTTCCCACACTCACCTGACTCTGCACTTTTGTACTCATAACACACTCCTTGTTTCAAACATAAAGCTGGTTCCTGGCGATTGGAGATTGAAGATTGATGAAGGTTTATAATCGCCAATCTCCAATCCCCAATCACAACTCCCCTCCCGCTACCGGCAGCAGCAAAGCCACTTCCTGGTTGGGGGATAAAACGGCCGTTTTCTCCACATGCACCCCCGCCACCACCACCACCGCCCGCGCCACCTCTGCCGCCACCTGCGGATGTTGTTCCACCAGCACCCGCAGCAAATCCGCCACCGTGGCCCCATCCGCCACCACCAACAACAGTCGCGCCGCTCCCACCTTCTGCACCAACACCCCATTCACCCGCACTATAATTTGCATGATAAACCTCTCAACAAAATTGCCATAAAGCCTGCTATAATGTACCAGATGCACATAGAAACGTGAGAGATATGACGCAAAAAGAAAGACGAAGCTATGGCAAAAAATAAAAGTTCAATTTCTGATGCAGCCCGCTATGAGCAGATGGGAGATTTTTGGGATCATCACGATTTTACCGATTTTGATGATCCCAACCTCCCTGATGTTGCCTTTGATATCCAGGATGCAGTCCGCATTGAAACGGAGTTATTAGCTACCATTGAAAAGCTGGCTTTGGTGCGCGGTGTCAGTGCCGAAACCTTGATCAATCTTTGGCTTCAAGAGAAGGTACATCAGCTCGCTACACTCTCATAATTTAACCTGCTCGCCCAGGCTCTTGGCAATCTTCATTTCCAGGTGGTGTTTTGCCAAAATGGGGGCATATTTGGGTGGGTTGTCGGCACTGGTGCAGGTCTCAATGACCTCAATCAACGCATCGGGGTTCGGGTTGTGGAAAAAGGCGATGGACTGCCGCCGCTTGCCCGTTGTCTCCGGGTGCGGAGCCACCTGATGGAGCGTCGAAATCCAGCGGTCATTCGTCCAGTTCATCATCAAATCCCCAATATTGATAATAAAATGCTCCGCCGGAGCGACCACATCCACCCACCTGCCGCCCCGATCCTGCGCCTGCAACCCGCGTGAATCAGGCGACCACAAAATAGTGAGCGTGCCATAGTCCGTGTGCGCCCCCGCACGAGTTTGGCCTTCCTGCACCTCACCCTGCATGGGGGGATAGTTCAACAGCCGCAAAATGGTGCGCGGGTCGTTGATTTTGTCATCAAAAAAGGTTTCGGGCAGGTCGAGGGCCAGGGCAAACAGGCGCATAAGGTCGGCAGCCAGGGCAATCAGGGCTTCATAGTAGCGCAAACAATCCTGGCGCAGATTGTCGGGCTGGGTGGGCCAAATGGCATCGCTAATGGGTAGCATCAGGTTAAGCGACTCTTTGACATCAGTAATCTGGGCTTTATCCAGGCTCGCGGCTAAATTTTCGCCACCAACACGAATGTAGCCCAAGCCGCCGGGGGCAATCACAAGATCTTTGTCAGTTTGGGGCAGATCGAAGAAGGTGGAAACGGCCGTATGTGCCGCCAAAATCACCTCCTGCGGAATACCGTGGTTGGCGATGGTGAAAAAGCCAATCTCTTCACACGCACGACGAATTTGCTGGGAAACGGCCGTTTTTCCCGCCTCCGTTCCCGCAAAATAAGGAGCCAAATCAATTACCGGGATTTCAGACAAAATACACCTCCAGTTGTTTGCGCTGCATAAACAACGCTTGATTTTTACATGGAAGTGTATATCATACTATCGTGGTTGGACAAAGTAACATCAATGTTACTCTGTACATTTTCATCAGTGAAGGTATTCACCTGACGACCAGAACGCATTCTGAGCATCAGGACGTTTGCTAAAGCGTAGGTATTGCCCTTCCCCGGCAATGCTGACCTTCGCTGACCCCGTTCCGCACCTCTACTCAGTACTTTCATGTCGCCTGTCTCTGGGTTGTTCACCGTCTTACCTTCACTGGAACCGGGAAGCAGGGATGCTTCTGCCAGCGCCAAACGGCCGTTTTTTCACGGCGCACTGGCATTTATTGTTTCGCATGTGGAGGGTACACACATGAGTCAATTGCTCAATTCCAAACCAGCGTCTAAACGGGCTTCGTCTAAACGCACCAAAAATTTTCGACAAAAACGACCTGGAGGAACTTTTTACGATGAATGACAAAACCACACACTTTGTATCACCCAAATTGGAAGCATATCCCTGCCCAGAAAAAGGTGGATTCACCGTTTTAGCCAAAGAATTTATCCCGGCAGGGGAACTAGTAGTCATGTGGGGCGGAGCCATTGTCCCCGGAGCCATTTTTTTTCAACTATCTGAAAGAGAACAAATGCACAGCGTACAGGTTGAAGAAAACCTCTACCAGGTTCCCTATGGCGACCCTGAACCTGGCGATTTTCTGAACCATTGCTGCAACCCCAACGCTGGTCTCTCCAGCCCCATCACCCTGGTCGCCATGCGCGACATCTACCCCGACGAAGAAGTTTGCTTTGATTACGCCATGAGTGATGCCACTCCCTATGACGAATTTGAGTGTGCCTGTGGCGCAGCAAACTGCCGTGGGCAAATTACGGGCAACGACTGGATGCTGCCAGAGTTACAGGAACGATACGCTGGCTACTTCTCTCCCTACATCCAGCGGCGCATTGAGCGACTGCACCTAGCCGAAATGAAACGCAACTTTGCGTAATCGGTAATCAGTAATCGGTAATCAGTAATTAGCTCAACCATTCACTCTTTACTGTTTACTGATTACTGTTTACTGATTACTATCCCCCCCTCACCCCCACCGCCAAACCAGCACCCCGGATAAAAACCGAACGGCCGCTGCCAGCAGCAGGGCTGGCGCCAGGCCAATGGCGTTGCCAATGAAGGGTGCGCTGAGGGAGCCGACCAAAACGGCCGTTTGTATCGCCAAATTATACCAGGCCAAATACGGCGCCCGGTTCTCATCCGGCACCTGGTCCAGCACATAATTCACCAGCGCCCCACCCGCAATAGACCAGGCAAAGCCACCCGCCATCGAACCCAGCAAAAAAAGCGGCACGCCACTCGTCTGGCTCACCAACAGCGGGTAAAGGCAGCTAAGCGAAGCCCCCAACGCCAGCGTTTTGTGGTTGCCCAGCCGATTCACCACCCGTGTCAGCTGCATAGACCCCAAAAAGAGTGCCACATAAAACAGCCCATTGCCAATGCTGTACCACTGGTCAGGAATGTGAACCTCGTTGACCAAAAAAACGGGAAAAAGCGGGTTGGAGAGATAGAGGCTGACGTGGAAGAAAAAGACGAGGAAGAGAACGATGCGAAAACGGCCGTCTGTTCGCAGTGAACGCCGCAGCCGTCGCCACGACAATTGTGCCAGCATAAAACGCCGCCCCATCGCTCCCGTGTTTCCTGGGGCAAAGCGCATCGAACCCGGCCGCGCCCAATCGTAGATGGGGCGGCTGTTGCTGCGAAGCTGCGGCATGGCCTCCTGCGGCTTGATAAACCACAAATGCGCCGTGCTTAACGCCGCTCCCACCACGCCCAGAGCAAACACAAGCTGGTAGTTGCCGGGAAAGGCATAGGTTTTGAGCAGCCAACTGCATACCAGCGAGGTGATGACGGCAATGAGAGCATAGAGGGCGTTGCGAATACCGGCCACATGGCCGCGCCACCGCACAGGAACGGCCGTTGCAAACATCCCATTAAAGCTAATTGAAAGCACCGTCCCCGGTATGCTCATCAAAAATGCCAGCAGCAGCAGCGTCCGCACCTGCCCCGCCGGAGCCAGCAGCCACGGCAGCGCCACCCACAGCACATATGGCAGCCTGTGCAGCACCGCCGACCAAAACACCACCCGGCTCATCGGCCTGTTGCGGAACATCTGCCCGGCCGGCAGGGCAAACAGCAGCGAAGCCAGCGCCGGAGCCGCATTCAGCAGCCCAATCTCCAACCCCGATGCCCCCAGCCGCGTGGCATAAACCGCCGCAAAAGCGATGGAGCTACTGTTGAGAATGCCAAACCAGCCAATATCAAAATAGAGATGGCGAAAATTTTGCCGATGCTCCGTCGGCACATCCCGCTCAAAGCGAGCCGTCAGGTTTTGTAAGACAGACATAACCCATTGTTCCTGTAAAAAAAGTACCCACGTATCCTTTGGCAAAGATACGTGGGTAGAAAAGTTGTGGGGTGTGGGGAGTAGGGAGTACGCCCCACGCCCCACGCCCCACGCCCTACGATTAGCAAACGGCCGTTTCTCTAATCCGCCGCCGCTTTCTGTTTCTTTTTCTCCGGCTTATCCGGTTTCCCCTTCTTGGCCGGTTTCTCTTTTAAGCCACAGACCACGCACTCCGTCGTCTGCTCCGTCGCCTGCACCAGCAACCCGTCGGGGCATTTGTTGGCCGTGTCCGCCACCGGCAGCTTCCAACTGCTCCATTCACACTCCGGGTAATGCGAACAGCCATAAAACGTGCGGCCGCGCTTCGTCTTGCGCTCAATAATTTCCCCACCGCCAAAGCGGCAGGTCACCCCAATCTTGTTCACAATCTGCTCGGTAAAGCGGCATTTGGGGAAAGTGGAGCAACCAATAAAGCGGCCAAACCGCCCTTCGCGGTAAACCAGCTCGTTGCCACAGTCGGGGCAAGCCCGCCCCACATAATCCACCTCTTTTTTCAGGTCAATCTTGGGAATCGCCTCATCGGCAGCCTGCAAATTGCGGTTGAACTGCTGGTAAAATTCGTCAATAACCGGCACCCACGGTTTGCCGTTGGCAATGTCGTCCAATTCATCCTCCAGCCGCGCCGTAAAGTCGGCCGAAAGGACGTTGGGGAAATGCTCCACCAGCAAATCGTTAACGACCTGCCCTGTTTCCGTGGGAATGAGCCGCCGGCCGTCTCGGTCAACATACCCCCGCTTTTGAATGGTCGAAATAATCGAGGCGTAGGTACTCGGCCGGCCGACCCCGTTATCCTCCAGCGCCCGCACCAATGTTGCCTCAGAAAAACGGGGCGGCGGCTGGGTAAAATGCTGTTCCGGTAGCAGGTGCAGCAGGTCGGCCTGCTCACCTTCGCCCAAATCGGCAGGAACAACAGATTCATCGTCGTCGGGGCGGTCTTCGGGGCGGGTTTCTTCATAAAGTGCCAAAAACCCCTTGAAGCGGAGGGATGAACCGGTGGCGCGGAACAAATACGGCCGTTTTTCCACCGCACTGCCCGGCTGCCCCGCCCAAATATCGGCTGCCACGGTGTCATAAACGGCCGTTTCCATCTGGCTTGCCACAAAGCGATCCCAAATCAGCCGATACAGCCGGTACAAATCCCGCGCCAAATGCTCCTTCATCCCCTTCGGCGACCGCATCACCGATGTCGGGCGAATCGCCTCATGCGCTTCCTGCGCCGTCTTGGAGCGCGTTTTGTACACCGGCGGTGTCTCCGGCACATATTCCGCGCCAAACTTCTTGCCAATATACGCCCGCGCCTCCTCCTGCGCCTCCGTCGAAACGGTCACGCTGTCGGTACGCATATAGGTGATCAACCCCACCGTGCCTTCTTCGCCCAGATCAGCCCCTTCATAAAGCTGCTGCGCCAGCCGCATCGTCTTGCTAGTGCCAAAGTTAAGCTGCCGCGAGGCTTCCTGCTGCAAGGTGCTGGTGGTAAAGGGAGCCGCCGGACGGCGCTGCCGCTGCCCCAGCTTCACCTCGCCCACTGTCCACACCGCTTTTTGCAGCGTGTCTAAATGGGGCTGCACGGCGGCCTGGGAATCGAGTTTGGGTGTTTCCCCTTCAAACTTGTGGAATTTGGCGCGGAAAAACGGCCGTTCTGCCTCCCCCGCATACTTCCTCTGGCTCAACTCCGCTTCCAGCGACCAATACTCCTCGGTCACAAAGCTCTCAATTTCGCGCTCCCGTTCCACCACCAGCCGCACCGCCACCGACTGCACCCGCCCGGCCGACAGCCGCCCCCGCACCTTCCGCCACAGCAACGGACTCAAATTATACCCCACCAGCCGATCCAAAATACGCCGCGCCTGCTGCGCCTCCACCCGATCCATATCAATCTCACGCGGATGGTTAAACGCCTCCTGCACCGCCTTCTTGGTAATCTCGTGGAACACAACCCGCTTTGTCCGCTCCGGCTCCATCTCCGCCGACTCCAGCACGTGCCACGCAATCGCTTCCCCTTCGCGGTCAGGGTCAGTCGCCAGATAAATCTCTTTCGCCTTCGCCGCCGCCGCCTTCAGGTCATTCACTGTCTTGCGCTTATCATTCGGCACCCGGTACTCCGGCGTAAACCCGTTGTCCACATCCACGCTCAACCGCGACTTCAGCAAATCCCGCACATGCCCCACACTCGACTTCACCGTGTAACCACGCCCCAAATATTTGCCAATCGTCTTCGCCTTCGCTGGCGATTCCACCACAACCAGCTTGCCAGCACGGCGCGGCTCATTTTCCGCCCCCTTACCATTTTTCTTGCTAGAGCGTTTTACAACCGGCTTTTCCATACCATCGTGCGCCGCCGTATACCCCGGCTTGTAAATCGTTCCACCACAAACTGGGCATACCCCCCGCGTCCCCGGCGACCCATTCGCCGCAAACTCTGGTTTGGGGTCTGTTATTTCTCGTTTTTCTCGACACTTAAAGCAATAACCTTCCAATTGCTCTTCTTCCTTCAACTGGATACAAACTTACCCAAACAAACGCCCCACCAATAAATAGCACTGCCTAAAAGACGCGAAAATTGAGAATCGAAAACCAGGAATGAGGCTTTTGTTCTCAATTCTCAATTCTCAATTCTCAATTTGTTACTGTATGTATACCAGTTTTAACTAGCTATATTTTTCTAAATCAGTTCCATCCAGGCCGTTTACAATCTTCTTTACCAGCGGTATCTTATCCTTATGCACCACCAGCACGGCATCTTCCGTGTTTACCACAATCACGCCATCAAGTCCAATCGTAACCAACAATTTGTCATCTTCGTAGTTATAAACAAGACAATCCCGCGCATCATCCACCACGGTCAACCCCTTGGTCACGTTTGCCATCAGGTCAGAATTGACCGCTTCTTTCAACGCATAAAGCGTCCCGGGGTCACTCCAACCCATCTCCGCATGAAGCACTCGCGCCTGCTCTGGAGCCACATGCACCAAAATGGCATCGTCAAAGCTCATCTCATCAAGCGCTGGGTAAATGCGGTGCAATGTTTCCTGGTAATGTGAACAGCCAATGGCCGCCTCAATATCACCCAAGCAAGCCGCCATGCCAGGCTGGTGCCGGGCATAAAGTGACCGCACAAAGCCGATAGTGGTGACAAAATAGCCTGTGTTCCACACGTGGCTCTTTTCGGCAAACATTTGTTGGCAAAGTGCCAACGCCGGCCGATAAGTCAACGAGTTATACCCATAATAAGGCATTCCGTCCACCGAGCCAATCTGCTCACCCAGCCCCAGCCAGCCCAAATTCTCATTGGCAAAGCGAGGTGTTTCCCCTATGAACAAAATTTTGGCCTCATCATCTGCCAAAAGCTGCTCGGCCGCCCCCATCACCCGCAGGAAATTGGGCACATTGTCCATATAGTTATCGCCCCACAAAATGGCAATGGGTTCGTCGTCGCTGCTGGCTGCCCGCGATAGATGCGCCAACGACAGCCCTACCGCCGCTGCCAAATCACGCCGCATCGGTTCGCCAATCACATTTTGCAATGGCAATTCGGGAAGCTGCTTTTGCACAATCTCCACATATTTCTCATTGGTGGAGATAAAAACATTCTCGGCGCCATAGGTGTCGCGCACGCGCTCTACGGCCAGTTGCAGGGTAGATTTGCTGCCAATGATGGGTTCAAACTGCTTGGGGGATTTTTGGCGGCTAATGGGCCACAAACGACGGCCAGAACCACCGGCAAAAATAACGATTTTCATACTGAGTACCATCCATTTTTTGAGTTTCTTTTATGTCGTATGAATCAAGTGGGATCACGATCATGGGCTGATTGAAACATAGACAGGTTACGATCCCCATTAAGTAAGAGACACCCTATTTGTAGTAATCGGTAATCGGTAATCAGTAATCGGTAATCGGTAATCGGTAGCATCCTTCTTCACTGATAACTGATTACTGTTTACTGTTTACTGAATCATACGAAACACCCGGCTCGCGCAGCCGCACGTAGCGCATCCCGCCTACCTGCTGCACAATGCCTTTGAGTTCCATCATGGTTAGGGTGCTGCTTACCTGACCCACAGGCAACCCTGCTTCGCGGCACAAATCGTCTACGTGAACCGGCTGGGCAGACAAATGGGCTAACAGAGCAGCTTCTTCGGCAGATTCGGGGAGGGCAAGCTGAACGGCCGTTTGTGCCACCACCCTGCCCAACTGCAACTCCTCCAACACATCCTCCACCGACAGCACCAGCTTCGCCCCCTGCTGAATCAACCGATTCGGCCCCCGGCTCACCGGGCTATTCACATTCCCCGGCACCGCAAAAACCTCCCGGTTCTGCTCCAACGCAAAATTCGACGTAATCAACGCCCCACTCTTCTCCCCCGCCTCCACCACAATCACCCCCAGCGACAACCCACTAATCACCCGATTGCGCGGCGGAAAATTCTTCGCCTCCGGCTGCACCCCCAGCGCATACTCCGAAATAACCGCCCCCTGCCCCTCACGTATCTGCTGCGCCAACGGCCGATTTTCCGCCGGATAAATACAATCCAAACCCGACCCCAACACCCCAATCGTTCGGCCACCTAGTTCCAACGCCGTCTTGTGCGCCACCGCGTCAATCCCACGTGCCAGCCCACTCACCACCGTCACCCCCTGCTGCACCAGCCCCGTCACCAGCTCCCGCGTAATCTGCCGCCCATAGCTCGTTAGCCGTCGCGTCCCCACCACCGCCACCGCCAGCCGATCCTGCCCCGTCAACGCCCCATGCACATACAGCAGCGGCGGCGCATTCGGTACCTCCCGCAAATACGCCGGGTATTCCGGCGAAGCCCATGTCAACAGCATCACCCCCGCCTTCTCTGTCTGCGCCAAACACCAATCCAGATCAAGGTCACGCCGCGCCACCAGCAAATTACGAATCGCCCGCTTGTCAAACCCCAGCTTTTCCAGTTGCAGCTCCGTGGCATGCCAGGCCCGCCCCAACGCGCCAAAATAATCCAACAGCGCCTGTAGCTTCGCTGGGCCAATCCCCTTCACCAAATTAAATCCCAACCAATACTTCAAATCGGACATACACCAAACAGGGCATCCTAGTCAGATACCCCCACGCGACAGAACATCAGCAACAAAAAAGCGTCAATCAGGCAACAAACCCGACAGCAAATGGACAACCATCCGCTCCGCCTCAAAATCAATCCCCTGCACCACCTCGTCAATATCCGGCAACAACACTTCACCACGCTCCCCATGCACCACAAACACATTGTTGGCTTTCGTCTCCAGCACCTCCACCAGCGTCCCCAAATGTTCGCCAGCGTCAGTATACACCGCCAACCCCACCAACTGGTAAAGAAAATACTCACCCTCTTCCAGCGGCACTGCGTCTTCTTCCGACACATACAGCAACCGCCCACGAAGCCCCTCACACGCCTCGCGGCTGTCATACCCAGCCAGCTTCAACAGCACAATGTTTTGGTGCAAACGCGCACTTTCCACCTCTACCGGCGGCGACTCACCTTCATCGAGATAAACCTGCTCCAGCCAGGTAAACCGTTCCGGCAGATCGGTATGAGGCAGCACACGCATTTCGCCGCGCACCCCATGTGGCTTCACCACTTCACCAATAACCAAAAAATGAGGCTCAGAGGACGGTTCCACTGAGCCTCTCTGGCTATTATCTTTCGATTCTCTATCGTTAGAGGCTTGTTCAGCTTTCAACCACGCTGCTCCCAGCGCAATTACGCATCATCCTCTACCAGCTCCAAAGAAACATTCTTGCCCTTTTTTGCTGCCAGCACCTGCACCAGTGCCCGGATAGAGTTAATAACACGCCCGCGCTTACCAATAACCCGGCCCATGTCGCCTTGCTCAACGCTCAACTCAATAAAGGTCTCGGTGGGGCCATCTATTTCGACGACACTTACCTCGTCCGGGTTGTCAACGATTGATTTGACAATAAACTCGACGAGTTCTTTCATTCAACTATTCTTCTTCGTCAACAATGACAGCTTCCGCTGCCACGGCAACCGCTTCAGCAACCGCAGCAGCAGCCTCGGCCTCATAAGGCACACCCTGATATTCTGCCATCAATGCCGCCATTGGCTCACCGCCACGCAAACGAGACAACCGATCATAGGTGCCTTGTTTGTCCAGCAAACGACGAACCGCATCCGACGGCTGTGCGCCAACGCTCAACCAATGCAGTGCACGCTCTTCCTCAATGGTAAATTCAACCGGTTCTACATGGGGGTTGTAATGCCCAATACGCTCTACAACACGACCATCACGCTTTGCATCAGCATCAGCAACGACTACACGATAATACGGCTGCCGTTTTTTTCCGGTGCGGCTCAAACGAATTCGCAACATAAGCTCTTTTTCTAACTCCGTTTTCTAATTTTTGCCCACGGCCGTTTTTTCACCCGCGAACAACTACATGCCAAATCTGCCACCCAAAAGCTGCCGTAATCCACGCCCCTTGCCAGAGCGAAGCTGTTTCATCATGCCCTGCATGTCGCGGAACTGCTTGAGCAGCTCGTTAATTTCTTGCACCGACGTTCCCGAACCAGCAGCAATCCGCAGCTTGCGGCTGCGCTTGATCACTTTCGGGTTACGCCGTTCGTAAGGCGTCATGGATTGAATGATCGCCTCAATGCGTTTAATGTCTTTTTCGGCATTGCTCAGATCAACGTCCTTGCTCATCTGATTCATGCCGGGAATCATTTCCAGAATTTGCCCCAACGGCCCCAGCTTTTTAATTTGCTGCATCTGCTTTAGGAAGTCGTCAAGGTTAAACTCGCCGCTCATCAGCCGCTGCCCGGCTTTCTGCGCCTCTTCCTGATCCATTTCCTGCTGGGCGCGTTCAATCAGCGTCAGTACATCGCCCATGCCGAGGATACGGTTTGCAAGCCGGTCGGGGTGGAATAGCTCAATGGCGTCCAGCTTTTCACCGGTACCCAAAAATTTGATCGGCACGCCGGTGACTTCACGCATGGAGATGGCAGCACCACCACGGGCATCACCGTCAATCTTGGTCATGATCAGGCCGGTGATAGCGACGGCGTTGTTAAAGTCGGTAGCCACTCGCACCGCTTCTTGCCCGGTCATGGCATCGGCAACCAGCAGGGTTTCGATGGGTTCGGTTCTGGCTTTGATGGCCTTGATCTCATCCATCTTCATTTCGTCAATGTTAAGACGGCCGGCCGTATCTAGAATAACGGTAGTGGCTCCCTGCAACTTGGCCTGTTTAACGCCGTTGACGCACACGTCCACCGGGTTGGCATCAGTGCCTTCATGGTAGACGGGAATATCCAGCTGTTTTCCCAGGGTAACAAGCTGGTTGATGGCCGCCGGCCGATAAACATCAGCCCCCACCATTAACGGCCGTCTTCCCTGCCGCCGCAAATGAAGCGCTAACTTGCCCGCCATCGTCGTCTTGCCTGCACCCTGAAGACCCACCAGCATAATCACCGCCGGTGACTGCATCCCCAGGTTCAGACGACCCGGTTCACCAAGCGTGGTCATCAACTCATCATGGACGATTTTAACCACCTGCTGCCCCGGTGTCAGGCTACGCATCACTTCCTGGCCGATAGACCGTTCGCGCACCCGCTCAACAAAAGCTTTAACCACACGGAAGTTCACATCGGCCTCTAGCAGAGCCAAACGCACCTCGCGCATTGCTTTGTCAACATCGTCTTCAGTTAGCTTGCCGCGCCCCTGCAAAGTGTCGAACACGGTTTGCAGGCGACTTCCTAAAGATTCAAACACCAGATCACCTTGTTTTTGTCAATAAACAGACGGTCTAAAATTATAAACAGAAGTTCAACTTTTGACAAAAGTTGAACTTCTCAACCACTCAATTATAAAGCAGCAGCCGCTTTACGCAAGGCATCAGCCCGGTCGGTATTTTCCCACGGCGCATCAATATCGTCACGGCCAAAGTGACCATACGCAGCCGTATTACGGAAAATGGGGCGGCGCAGCCCCAGGTCACGAATAATTGCCCCTGGACGCAGGTCAAAGTGTTGATTAATGATTTGCACAAGCTGGTCAGAGCTGTAATCGCTGGTGCCAAACGTTTCCACGTTGATGCTCACAGGTTCGGCCACGCCAATGGCATAGGCCACCTGCACCTCACACCGTTCAGCCAGTCCGGCAGCCACGATGTTTTTTGCCACCCAACGCGAAGCATAGGCTGCGCTACGGTCTACCTTGGTGCAATCCTTGCCGCTAAACGCGCCGCCGCCGTGCCGCCCCATCCCGCCATAGGTATCTACAATGATTTTACGCCCGGTGAGACCAGCATCGCCCATCGGTCCACCCACAACAAAGCGGCCGGTAGGGTTTACAAAAATACGCAGTTGGTCATCTACGAGTTCTACAGGAAGCGTAGGCATAATCACATGATCAATGATGCCCTGGCGGATGGCCTCATTGCTGACATCGGGCGAATGCTGGGTGCTGATTAGCACCGTGTGGATGCGCTTTGGTTTCCCCTTGCTATATTCCACCGTCACCTGCGATTTGCCGTCGGGGCGCACCCAGGGCAAGGTGCCGTCGCGCCGCACCTGGGACAGCCGCCGCGTTAGCCGATGCGCCAAATAAATAGGAAGCGGCATGAGGGTGTCGGTTTCGTTACAGGCATAGCCAAACATCATCCCCTGGTCGCCCGCGCCTAATGCTTCAATGGCTGCTTCGCCATCGCCATTGCTGCGATATTCAAGGGCAGTGTCCACCCCCTGGGCGATGTCAGGGCTTTGGGCGGCAACGGCCGCTTGTACGCCACAGGTGTTGCCGTCAAATCCTTTGCTGCTGTCATCAAAGCCAATGTCTTTGACAACCTGGCGCACGACGGCATCGTAATCAATTTTGGCGTTGGTGGTAATTTCGCCCAGCAGCATAACGAAACCAGTTTTAACGGCCGTTTCGCACGCCACACGCGCATTTGGATCCTGGGTCAAAATCGCATCCAGCACCGCATCGCTAATCTGGTCACACATTTTGTCGGGGTGGCCTTCTGTCACCGATTCCGAGGTGAACAGCAGGCTGGGGGCAGTCATAAATGTCGTTGTCATTTTTTGTCACTCCAAATGATTTTTTTAATTTGTCCACACACAAGCAAGGGAAGCGTGCCGGGGGCGTTTAACAAAAAACGCCTCTTGTTTTCAAGAGGCGCCCAGTTTCAGACCGTTCACCTCTTATCTCTCAGCAACGCTGCCGGAATTAGCACCTTCCCACCACGGGGGTTGCTGCAGTTTCATCGGGCCGGTCCCTCCACTGCTCATGATAAGGGCTTTTAACTATCTATCGTTAAACCACCAAATAGTATAACAAATTGGCTGTTGTTGTCAAAATTGTTTAGAACTCATTATTATATAAAGATGGTTCTTTGAGAATCCGGTGGGTTGACAATTTATTGTGTAATGCGTATTGCGTAAAATAGCTTGAATATACGCCATACAGCGTACAAGCTATATGCGTGATAAGGGTGAAAAGGTTGGTCATGGTGATAAACATCCACGACATTCCAGTTCATCGTCAAATGGTGTGCTTAATGAGGCCGCTTTGGTACAGGTCATCCCCGTCTTCGCGGGAATGACAGACGAGTTCGCTGTGCAGGGTTGGCACACTATTTGGTGCAGAGCCAAAATTCCGAAGACCCAAAAGGGTTTACGCCTCGGCTCGAAAATCGTGTCATTCCGGCAGCATTTTGGGCGTGTGGTTTTCTGTGATATTGCGGGAGCGTGGTGTGGGTTGGGGGAAAAACGGCCGTTTTTCCCCCAACCCACACCCACAACGTCCCGTTGTACGCCTAAACCCCCTCGCTATAATTCCGCCCATGCTGCCACTTGCAGCACCAAACCCATAGCCACCCTCTCGGAGACAAAGAAGTGATGAAGTCCATTCGCTCGTTCTTCACTCGTTCGTTCGTTCGTTCGTTCGTTCGTTCGTTCGTTCGTTCCGTATTGCCTGCCTGCTGCTGCTGTTAGCCCTGGCACCCAGCCACGCCCTCGCCTTTGACCCACCCAACCCACCCCCACCCGACAACCCCGCCCGCCAATGGATTTCCAGCCCCGGCCGATGCCGACAGCCTGGAAGATTTCCTCCCCGGTGTCAGCTTGCGCCGCTTCGACACCCCACCCGGCCACAAAATCAAAGCCAACCTGAACCGGGGCAGCGGCGACGGCTGGCGTATGCCAACGACAAGGTGGCCGTCATCATGGAGCGCAACAGCGCCCCAACCGCAGTGACCTTGATTTCACCCTTGTCTCTACAACGCCACTAACGACAACAAACCTCCCGAATGCTGGCTGCTTCGGTGTCTATTACCGAAACCGGGTGATTAGTCAACCGCTCGACAGCCACATTTTTTACCGCTTTGACATCGAACTGACGGAAAATAACCAACCTGGTAGAACTGGACAAACAAGTCCGTATTGTAGTGGATTTGCGTGACCTGACGATGGACATTAACCCGGTTTACAGTAACTATTTTCTGGCATATTGGGATGAAGCAGAGCAAGCATGGCACCATGTGGACACCACTGTATACCAGGAAGATGGACTCATTAGTGCTGAGGTTCCTCATTTTTCCGAATGGGCGGCAGGGTACTGCCAGAACGGTGGCAACCAAGCTGGGTGCCACCTGATGGTCTACGTTCAGCGGGGCAGCTACCTACAGCTACAGCTTCAACATTCCGCCGGGGCGCAGGATGCAGCCAGATCTGACGCTTTCGTATTCCAGCCGGGCGGTGGACGGCCGTATTCTGAACCGGGAAGTAGCAACCATTGGCGACGGTTGGTCTCTGGGTGATATTAGCGTGGTACGTGTCGGGGTGAAGTTGGATTACCTTAACTACACCACGACGGTAGGCACCTTACATCCCAACGACTTTCGCCTTGTCTTTAGCGGGGCTGGCTATCGCCTTATCCCTAGTGACATCAACGCTACCACGGGCAACACGGTGCGTTACTATGTGGAAAACGCACCAGGGTTTCAGGTGTACCGATACTATGATGCAAGCATTGGCAATATAGACGGCCTGTATTGGATTGTAGATGCGCCTAACGGTACGCGGTACCGACTGGGTTTACATCTGACTCGGTGGAATGGAATGAGGTGGCTAGTAGCTCACGCATTTCGGAATTGGGTCACACAGGGAAGCGTTGGCAAACGTCTGTGTTTGCCTGGCATGTGGACACGGTAACGGACACACGGCAACCGGATGCAATATGATTATTATACGACGCTTGTTAATGAAAATGACGCGGGGTTTACGCTGACGACGCAGAAAAACCGGCTGGCAAAAATTGATTACAACTATGCGGAACGTGAAACCTCTCTGCCAGTGCCGATTAACGACGGCCGTTTTACCAGCAACCCGGCAGCCGGATTGCGTTTTCACCGGCCAATACTGACCGCATTAGCAACGTCGCTATCTACCATGGCCCTATCCAGTGTTGTGCGGGAATATGTGTTGAATGTCGGCACCTTTACTGACCTAGCGACAGCGACCCCAACGCTACGGCGGGAGGTGATAATGAACGGTGTTCACGCCGGGCTGTGCCACAGCACAACAAACTATGTGCTGAACAGCATTACGGAGAAAGTGGGCAGCTACACCTTGCCAGCTACCACGTTTACTTATGCAGCCTATCATCATTATATCATTAGCGGGATTAAATGTTTCCGATTCCGTTATTTGACAGCGGTGGCTAATGGGTATGGGGGAAGTACGACTTTTACGTATGGTACGGATAACAGGGCGTTTGGATATTATTATTACCATGCAGCCACAGACAACACACATTACCCGGATATTGGTTTTAGCTACTTTGTGACAGAAAAATTGGGCAATGACGGTAGCAATCTGTGGTAAAGACAACGTATGCTTATGAAACGCCATGTTACAGCCAAACCAATGCCAGTATGCCTTTGCTTTTATGCTCGATCCGGCACCACCTGGAGGCACAGCATCTGTTTCCCTGATTTTAGTCCTATTGCCGGGTTCGGAAAACAACGGTCAGGCATTACGATTATAATGGCAGCACTGTCCTAAGCTCTCTGCGGTAACAACATTCTCGCAAAATCCTTACCCGGCTGTGGGCAGCAACGGGGGTTGTTGGGACAGCCCAAAACGCAAGAGGTATATAGCGGGAATCTCTCCACCTTGTTGAGCAAGGTGGAGACAACTATGCCACGACTCTGGTTAACAATGCAGCGCGTTTTACCGTTGCCCAGGCGGTGGTCACACGGGAAAGCACAACAGCAGCAGCCCGGAGCTGACGCATAAGGTAACTTACGAATATAACAGTGGAACTGGTACCAGCAATGGCAACCAGAATGGCAATCAATATGGCAATATAACCCATATTCAGAGTATGACAGCGCGACGGCTTCGTCACCGTACCGGACAACGATGCGGTGGTATAAACCAAATACGGCAAATTGGATAGTGGATAAGGTAGCCTATGAAATTGTGTATGAGGAAGCAGCACAGCCAAACAGGAAACGCGCTATTTTATGACATTGCGACAGCCACACAGATTCCCCAACGAAGGGGGATGTGACAAAGGTAACGGTACAAGGCTCTGGATTGTCGGCGGTGGCGGTGAGTGAATCGGTTTATGATGTTTATGGAAATGTGCAACAGCCACGTCGGCGCGGGGTAACAGCACCACGATTGTATATGATAGTGGCTATAATTTGTATCCAGTGCAGGTGACGAATGCGGCGGGGCATGTGACGAAGTATGATGTGTATGGGTTTAAGAATGCGGCTAATTCACTGGTGGCGGTGGATGGGTTCCAGAAGCAGCCGGGGCTGCTGAAGCAGGTGACAGACCCGAATAATGTGGTGACGAAATATGAGTATGATCCGTTCGGTAAGCTATGCGGTCTATGATGGCGTGGGTGGTTTTACGGGGTTTGGTAACAGTACCGTCAATGATGGCAATCCATTAAAACGGTATCATTATTGGGATAATACATGGGGTGGCGGGTCTGTTACGTCACCATTTGCAATTACAGAGAAGACGCGGCCAGAGACGTATCCTGACCCACCGACGAGCAGCAGCGATAGCCTGGATGTGATTACCTATTATGATGGGTTTGGGCGGGTGATTCAGGAGCGGCAGCGGGGGTGAAGGTGGATGCCACCAAGAAGGATGTGGTGGTGGTGACAGATTATAATGCGCTGGGGCAGGCGGCGTGTGTGTCGGTGCCGCTGGACGTTACAATTGGCAATACCTTTTACAGTACTAAATGTAGTTCATTTAGCGCCAAGACGACGATGACGTATGATGCGCTGGGGCGGGTGGACAAGACGAAAACGCCGGATGGATATGAGACAGACCATTCGGTTTATATGATGAGCTGGACGGTGAATGGTTTTCCCCGGTGTTGGCTGACCAAATCATTGATGCGGCGGGGCATGTGGTGAACCGACTGTACAACAGCCGGGGAGATGGTGCAGGTGCGGGAGTATGAGGGGACGGGTAGCGGGGCTACAGAATATTCGCAAACGACGTATGGGTATGACGTGCTGGGAAATTTGACGCAGGTGACGGATGATGCGGGCAACGTGACGACGATGACGTATGATGCGCTGGGGCGGAAGACGGGGATGGTTGACCCGGATATGGGTAGTTGGACATACAAGTATGACAAGGCGAGCAATTTGGTGGTGCAGCAGAAGGATGCAAAGGGGCAGCAGCTTTGTTTTGCGTATGACAGCTTGGACAGGTTGACACGCCGCGCTCAGGATAGTTCGCCAGCGGATAATTGTCCCAGCAGTTTGCCCAGCACAGGGGCAACCCATTTGGCGAGCTATACGTATGATGCGACGAATGGGAAGGGGCAGTTGGCGACGGTGAGCTGGGGGGCAAGCCCGACGCAGAACAAGGATACGTTTGTTTATGACAGTTTTGGGCGGCTGACGAAGCAGACGCGGTTGATTGATGGGCGGAGTTATGCGCTGGAGACGACGGGGTTTGATGTGTTGAGCCGCCCGCTGACGGTTAAATATCCGACGAATGAGGTGGTGACGCTGACGTATGACCGGGAGGGGGAGAATACGCTGAAGGCAGGGAGCAATGATTTGGTGAGTGCGCTGACGTATAATGCGCGGGGGCAGATGCTGAAGCTGGACCGGGCGGGGTCGGCGGTGGATACGACGTATGCGTATTACAATGCGACAGGAACGAGTGGGAACAGCAATTTCCGGCTGAAAACGATGGCGCATGGAGGTAACACGGATGTGTGGCCGGATATGGCGTATACGTATGACACGGTGGGGAATATTCTGACGCTGAATACGACGATGAGCGGCAGCAGTCCCGATAACCAGACGTTTGGGTATGATGATTTGAGTCGGTTGACTTCGGCCGGGGCGACGGGTGGGGCGGCGAATTATGGCACGGTGTCGTATGTGTATAATGAGATTGGCAATATTACGAGCTTTGAAGGGAAAACGTATGATTATAACAATGTGAGTGGCAACCCTCCTGGCTGTACGGCTCCGACCCAAACGATGCCGCACGCGGTGCGGAAGGTTGGGGCGAGCGACTATTTTTGTTATGATGGCAATGGCAACATGACAAAGCGGATTGAGGGTGGGGTGACGTATGACCAGCAGTTTGACGTGGAGAACCGGCTGGTGAGCATGGCGGTGGGCAGCGCGACGACGACGTTTGCGTATGATGCCAGCGGGCAGCGGGTGAAGACGGTGGAGCCGGGGGGGAAGACGACATATTTTCCGTTTGGGAATTATGAGGAGACGGTGGTGGGGGGCAGTACGATTAAGCGGAGCAGCTATGCGCTGGCGGGGCAGGTGGTGGCGTTTCGGGTGGCGGGCGACCCGGTGGCAACAAATAATGGGCTGTTTTTTATCTATGGCGACCACCTGGGTTCGACCAGTGTGCTGCAAAAGAGCGGGGAAGCGCAGCACCTGGCGGGGTCGCTGGCGCGATATCGGCCGTTTGGCAGCTACCGCACCGCGCCCACGCAAACGATTACCGACCGCGACTTTACCGGCCAGCGCGAGAACCGGGAGCTTGGGCTTCTGTACTATAATGCGCGTTTTTACCACCCCGCCAGTGGCCGATTCATCTCGCCTGACTTTCTGGTTCCTAGCCCATCTGACCCGCAAAGCCTAAATCGCTACAGCTATGTCCGAAATTCACCCCTCAGCCGGGTTGATCCAACAGGGCATGTGGATTGTGGCCTATTGGGTGAAGCGAGTGATATGCGGAGTTGCAAAAGCTCTAAACGTAATGAACTGTCCCAACGCCTTGCAAAGGTTGCTTACGACGATCCGCTTGTTAGACATTCGCGGTTAAGCCAAAATGAAATCGCTTCAAATATCTCCTTGATTTTAGAAAAAGGAGAATCATATGACCTCACAGCATCGCAAATGGCTTATGTGTTAACAACCGCACAGGCTGAGACTCATATGGGCTTTTGGATGTATGAAGCCATAGGTGAGGAGACTGCCAATAAAAAATATGGGCCTGGAAGCCCCAATAGTACGATATTAGGCAATACGCAACCTGGGGATGGCTATAAATATAGAGGACGTGGTTTTGTTCAGCTAACTGGTAGGGCTAACTATACTGCGCGAGGATATGCAGAAAATCCAGACGCGGTTGCCGATCCGGCTGTTGCTGTACACCTTTTACTTGGAATAACTACGTCGAGGTTGGATGGTTATACAGACGAGAATGGTCACGTTGATTATTATAATGCCCGTGACTTGGTAAACGGTGATAAAGACGACAAAAAGTTTGGCAATGCGTATACAGGAACGGTTGGGGAGTACTTTATGGAAACCGCACCTCTTTTTGAAGCCTTATTGGTTGAATATGGCTATGGGAGCAATGAGTAATGAACATTAAACGTTTACTTAGCTTCAAATTATCTGTGTTTCTCTTGATGATTTCAGCAACGGCTTGTGTTCCCCCAAGTACCGATAGTCCAAAGCTTGGTAGCGAAGGCTTTCCATCAAAAGCCGTAGCCTTAAACACCTTTACACCTGAAGCCATCGAATTGCCAACAACCTTGGCCGCTACGCCAATATTTTCAGCAACAGTAGCTTCCACCGTCATACCAAGCCCAACAGTCATTATGGTGTCATCAACGCCTACACAGTTGCCTACACCTACAATGACCCCACCACCTGTAGAAATACAGTTGACCCCAACGACTGTTTATGAATTCAATCCAGTGTCGCTTGATGCTCTAGGATGGAATGAGTACCTTGTTTACTCTAGTGACCGGCCAGAATTAGAATCAGGAGATATACACCTGGTGGTTTCCGACTTCTCACAAAGGAATGTGTTTCAGCTTTCAAAAACGCCAATTCCTTATGGTTTTAGACCCATCTTATCCCCCAATAAAGAGTTCATTGTATTTAGTGCTTTCGAGGAGGAAGTATGGGACCTCTTTATGGTTACTTTATCAACTGGAGAGGTTTTTCGGCTAACAAACGACTCTTCTCTTGATACGTCTCCTGCTTGGTCTCCAAATAGTCATAGTATCGCTTATGTAAAAGATGTAAATGGTTACTGGCAAATATTTTTACTGGATATAACAACCTTTAAAGAACATCAATTGACATTTTCAGGACATAATCACACGCCAGCCTGGTCTCCAGATGGACAATATATTGCATTTAGTTCATCAAAAGAGCCTACTGACAAGACATCAGACCTTAATGTCTTAAAATTGGACACAGGCAAAGTGACAACTATTTACTCAAGAAAGGGTAATGTAATAAGCACAATCGACTGGTCATTTGATAGTCAGCGGCTTGCCTTGGAACTATCGGCTATTGGAATCAATGTCAACACATCTATCGCTGTGATCGATCAAGATGGGACAAACATGATAGATATTGAAGGTGGCGATGCATACAGCCCAGTTTGGTCTACAAAGACCAACAAGCTACTTTATACGTATAAATATTATCTAAGTGCAGATTGCCAATTGTATATTGTTGATATTGATAACCTAAACACGCCACCGATTGAAAAGGGGGATGCCGGATTTTGTAACCAAGTTGTGGGTTTTGATTGGCAGGATTGAAGTATATGCAAAAAAACATTTGTTAGGGTGAAGTCGTACTTCACACGGGGCGTAAACGGCCGTTTTGTCCCTGTTCGTCCTTGTCCTGTAGAAGTGTTGGGGGAGAAACGGCCGTTAAGGTATGTGATGGTGAGGGGTATGGGGGCATCGAATTGGAAGAACGAATAAACGAATAGATGCCCCGTTTCCCCCATTCATTCCGTCATCCGTCGTCGGTCGTCCGTCGTCAGTGGTCTTTTGAGGAAAAACGGCCGTTTTATGAAACCACAGATAAACGCAGATAAACACGGATTCTTATCTGTTTTCATCCGTGTTCATCTGTAGTTGCGAGATTTTTTGGGTTAAGGAACGGCCGTTTTCCCCCCATTCATTCCGTCGTCGGTCGTCCGTCGTCTTTGTGGGGGCAGGTGGTGGCGGTGCGGGTGGTGGCACTGGAGGTGAATGCCCAGGGGAAGCTAGTGCCGAAGGATGTTCCTGGGGTGTCGGGGCTGTTTTTTATCTATGGCGACCACCTAGGTTCGACGACGATGCTGGGGACGAGTGGTGGGGCATTTGTGGCGGGGTCGCTGACGCGGTACAGGCCCTACGGCAGCTACCGCACCGCGCCCACGCAGACAATTACCGACCGCGACTTTACCGGCCAGCGCGAGAACCGGGAGCTTGGGCTGCTGTACTATAATGCGCGTTTTTACCACCCCGCCAGTGGCCGATTCATCTCGCCAGATACGCTGGTTCCCGACCCCGCCAACCCGCAGCAGTTTAATAGGTACACCTATTCGCTAAATTCGCCTCTTAACTACTCCGACCCGACAGGGCATTGTGCAGAAACTGGCGATGATGGTTGTTGGGGTTGGTATGATAGAGTTATGAAGCTTTGTCCAAGATGCCGTGAATATGGGTGGGAAAAATATGGCAGTAATTTTTTAGAGGAGCAGTATTACGCTTATAAAGCACGCCCAACTGATAAGCGAACCAGTTCAGATGGTAGTGGTTCGGAGAGTAAGCTTGCTGGGGTTATAGGACATTTAGAATTAGGAGTAGATTCTCTTGAACTAGGAATTGGATTATATGATAATTTGGGAGGGGATCCAATTATAAAACGACAACTCGGGGGTTTGCTTCCTGGTTCTACCGGAACCGGTCTGGTTATCGCTGGCGTAATTGCACAAAACGAGTTTGAAGGGACACCATGGGGGCAAACAGCTATAGAAATCCCAATGGCTTTAGCAGCAGACAAAACTGTTGATGGTATATCTACACTGGTTGGCACGGGAGTGGCTTTGGGTATAGCCGGAATGGCTCCAGAGGCTTCACCGCTAGCTGCGCCTGCATCAGGCGTGATAACTTTTATTGCAGTTAATGTACAATTAAATAAATTAACTACACCTTATGTTGAGTCGGCTTCCGAAACTATTTACAATAGTATTCCCAGTCCCGATCTCAATATTTACAAGATTTATACTGGAAGGTCACCATTGGACTACTACTTTACAAAGCCATTTGCACCATAATTAAGGCGCATGGGTTAGAAGTTGCATGCTTAAATTGACAATATCAATATTGACAACATTGGAGTAGTATAAATAACTATGAAAGAAACTCCTGGTTTGGATGCTATCCAAAGCTTTTTTCAACGTAATCACTTTACTCGCTATTTGGGCTATGGATTAATTCTCATAATGGGATGGCTCAATGCGATGATGTTGCAATCAGGACTAATTAATATCAGTCAAACAGAGCAATGTGTTTTATCGGCCTGCCGAAGAGGTAAAGCTATGTTAAAGATCATGTCACCAGAGGCTTGGTGGTGGTTGATTATCATGGTGTTTATCAGCTTTGTAATTATTAATGAGGTGATAACGATAAGAAAAAAACTCAGTAGTGGAATATTGGAGTAAGAATGTTGTATGAGGGAACGGCCGTTTTTGAGACCATAGAAGAATCTGGAACTTTTGTACTTTAAAAACTTTTGGGGAAAAACGGCCGTTTTCCATCATTCATTCCGTCGTCGGTTGTCGGTCGTCTCAGGTGGTGGGGCATTTGTGGCGGGGTTGGTGGGGCGTTAACGGCCGTTTTTGCACACAGAAGGACACGGGAAACGGCCGTTAAACAATCCGCGAAAATCCGCCCCGATCCGCGTCATCCGCGATGCCATTTTTTTAGATTGGAGTCGGGTGGTGCATGGGGGGGAGAAACGGCCGTTTTATGAAACCACAGATAAACACAAATAAACACGGATTCTTATCTGTTTTCATCCGTGTTCATCGGTAGTTGCGAGATTTTTTGGGGGAAAACGGCCGTTTTTGGGCAGGGGGGCAGAGGAGCAGGGGGGAGAAACGGCCGTTTTCATCCGCGTTCGTCCGCGTCCCATAAAAATTTTGGGGGAAAACGGCCGTTTTATGAAACCACAGATAAACGCAGATAAACACGGATTCTTATCTGTTTTCATCCGTGTTCATCGGTAGTTGCGAGATTTTTTGAGGAAGGAACGGCCGTTTCTTAGCAGGGGAGCAGGGGCGGAACGGCCGTTTTCCATCATTTACTCCGTCGCCGGTCGTCCGTCGTCTTTGTGGGGGCAGGTGGTGGCACTGGAGGTGAATGCTCAGGGGAAGCTGGACTTGGGTAGGTGGAGAAGTTGGAAATATAGGGGTTGGTATTTGGGGAGGAACAGAAGTTACTACCGTTTCTAATCAGCCTGAGCTATCTGTAAGTTACTCAAATCTTATTCATGCTGAATTCGCAGGGTTCTCGATAGAATTAAACTACACACCAAGTGAATTTAGATGAACTGAAAGTATAACAATCATGTTCGTACTATTCAATTTAGGTGGAGCCATAATTTTATGTATCATGATATATCGTATGCAACGAGACAAGAAGTTAAAAGTCACTTTAATTACTGGTCCAGCAACTAAGGTACAATCAATTGTATTATCAGGCAGAGGGTTAATAGTTGCTACAATTGGTTGGGGGATCAGTGCTATGCTACTTATACTCTCTGGATTAGGCTTGCTTTTCGCTTATAAGAACTTGGAGGCGTCGCTATTTCTAACACTTATTGGTATTGCATGTGTAGTTATGACTTTGTTAATTAGTAGCAGTTTGTCAGAGAAACTAAAATAGGACGCACACCAATAGAGATGAACGCAGAGGCGGTTGGTTATTTTGGCAAGGCAAAACGTTGAAAACGGCCGTTTCCCCATTCATCCCGTCGTCGGTTGTCGGTCGTCGGTTGGCTTTTTAGAGCAAAACGGCCGTTTACACTCCCATCAACCAGTTATTATCGGATACAAAGGTTACAGCTTGTCTTCCTCAGCGGGTTCTATATCGGGAACGGCCGTTAAAAAGGCCTCAAAATCGTCACGACGGCCTTTGGCAGCTTCTGCCTGTAGAAAACTGACTGTTCGCAGCGCACTCATTTTCTCTGCCGCTGCCAAAGTGAGAAATTGATTGAGCGAAATGCCTTCATCCTGCGCGAGTTGTTTAATCTCACGATGCAAACTGTCGGGTAAACGGATGGTAAGTGTTGTCATTGTATCTCTCCAATTTCAACCAGAAAGTCGCGTGGTTGTGTCGCCTCTATCCCAAAGACCTGTATTCCTCGGAAATGCTTTAAATTAAACGTGACGATTCTGGTGGCCTGTGCTGCCACAGCTAGTTCCAAAACCATGTCGTCTTTACTATCTGGTAAAAATGGTCGCCAGTGAAAATAGATTTCTTGAAGGTGTGCCTGAGACAGTAGGTAACGAATTGCCCCTATTGTTTGCTGCTCTGATAATGTGCGAAGGCGATGTTCTGGCCTAAGCAAGACATCAAGATATTCCAAGTAGAGAGGGTGGGAAAGGCAAATTTGAAAACGCTTGTCAGGGATCAACTGCAATAAACGATATGAGGCCCCACGATGTGAACGGGAGGCGGCAACAAGTACATTGGTATCTAAAATCACCCTCATGGTGGCAAATATGCCACCAACTTGTGGACATGTCAAGAGTTTATGGCAAAATCAAGCCGAGATGGGGGAAAACGGCCGTTTCCAACAAGAGCAGCAACCGCGTGGGGGGGTGATGGGATAACGGCCGTTTTTGTACACGGAAGGACATGGGAAACGGCCGTTTTATGAAACCACAGATAAACACAGATAAACACGGATTCTTATCTGTTTTCATCTGTGTTTATCTGTAGTTGCGAGATTTTTTGGGGAAGGAACGGCCGTTTTTTGGCAGGGGAGCTGGGGTAGAAACGGCCGTTTTGTCCGTGTTTGTGCGCGTCCTAGAGAAGTGTTAGGGGAAACGGCCGTTTTGTCCGTGTTTGTCCGTGTTTGTCCGCGTCCCATAAAAATGTTGGGGGAAAACGGCCGTTTTCCTCACCCCCCCGTCATCCGTCGCCAGCAAAAACAAGCTACCCCGCCCAATGCTCCGGTGGCTCCGGCATACCGAGGATGTGGTAGCCGGCGTCCACGTAAATCACTTCACCAGTTACACCGCTGCTGAGGTCGCTGCACAGCCAGAGAGCGGTTTGGCCGACTTCGTTTTGGTCTACGTTGCGCCGCAGAGGGGCGCGAGGTTCAACGTAACTGAGCATTTTGCGGAAACCGGCAATGCCAGCCGCCGCCAGCGTTTTAATTGGCCCAGCCGAAATGGCGTTGACGCGAATGTTTTGCGGCCCCAAGTCGGCAGCCAAATAGCGAGTGTTGGCTTCAAGAGCCGCTTTGGCAACGCCCATGACGTTGTAGTGGGGAATGACCTTTTCCGAACCGTAATAGGTCATGCTGATGATGCTGCCACCGTCAGCCATGAGGGGGGCGGCGGCGCGGGCAAGGGCGATGAGGCTATAGGCGCTGATGTCCAGGGCGACGCGGAACCCTTCGCGGCTGGTGTTGACAAACCGCCCTTCGAGTTCGGTGGAGGGGGCATAGGCGACGGAGTGGACAAGGATGTCGAGGGTGCCAAAGTGGGAAACGGCCGTTTTAAACGTCTCCTCAATCTCCTCATCCACCGCCACATCACACTTGGTCACAAACTTCGCCCCCACCGATTCGGCCAGCGGCATCACCCGCTTCTCTAGCTGGGGAATGCCATAGCTAATGCCAATTTCCGCCCCATGCTGGTGAAACGCTTCGGTAATGCCCCAGGCAATAGAATTTTTATTTGCCAGCCCAAAAATCAAGGCTTTCTTTCCTTCTAACAACTTCATACAAACTCCTTGGGGAAAGAGACTAGAGACTGGAGATTGGAGATTGACACTGGCCGAGCGACAATCTCCAATCTCCAATCTCTCAGTTCTTAAACAGAGACAAATGGGTTATCGCGCACCCAATAGCGCCAGGGCATGGAAAACCACGGCTCTGGCGTTTTGCCCAGCCCGATGCGGGGGCCGCAGCAAATGGCAGCAGCAGGCAAAGGGGGCGCATCGTCAATCCATAAAACACCGTTGGGGTCACAAAGGTTTGCCCCGTCGAACAATTTATCAATTTGCAGGGCCTGGGTAAGCTTGGCGGGGCCGTTGGTGAGTTGGGACACCGAACGGCCGTTTCTCCCCCTTTGCATCTCATCCACCCCCAGCACCGGCTGCAACGCCCGCACCAGCACGGCGTTGGCCTGCCCCGGCTCGCCCGTTACCACGTTAAACAGCCAGTGGATGCCGTAGCTAAAGTAAACGTAGGCAAAACCGGCGGAGCCAAACATAACGGCCGTTCGGCTGGTCGGCTTGCCACCGTTGGCACGGTGGCCGTGGCAGGCCAGGTCGGGTTCGTCACTGTCGCAGTACGCTTCGGTTTCCACAATGGTACCAGCCAACAAACGGCCGTTTACCGACCGCACCAGCCGTTTCCCCAGCAAATCTTGAGCCACCACGCGGGCAGGACGGGCAAAAAACGGCCGTTGTAGACGCATCATCTATTTGACGGCCGGCAGACGCACCAAAAACGTGGTTCCTACCGTCACCTCATTATCCAGATTAATGCTCCCACCGTACCGTTCCGCAATTTCCCGGCAAATAGCCAGCCCCAACCCCGTACCAGGAATACCACGGTTACGCGTACTCTTACCACGGTAAAATCGGTCAAAAATATTGGCTCGTTCCTCCTGTGGAATACCGGGGCCATCATCCTGAAAACGAATATGCACCACCCGCTGCTGCCCCCCTTGCGTAACAACCCGTGCCTGCACCACCACATTACCATGCTCTGGAATATAGGCAATACTGTTGCCAAACAAGTTGGTAAAAAGCTGACCCAAATGGCTATCGGAAATCCGCAGCAGCGGCAAATCGTCGGGAAGATCAAGGCGGATGGAAATATGCTTGGTACTGGCCTTCACGGCAAAGGCGTCAATTTGTTTGAATAATTGCCGTTTCAAATCGGATGGCTCAATTCGCTCTGGCAAACTCTCGGTTTCCAGCCGCGACAAATCAAGCAAGTCCTGAATCAGCCGCCCCAGCCGATCCGATTCTTCGTTTAGCACTTTCAAATAATGCGGCTGTTTCTCCGAACGTCCGCGCTCAACCAGTGCCAGGTAGGTTTTGATGTTGGTCAACGGGGTACGCAGCTCGTGAGACACATTGGAAACAAACTCTGATTTCAGCCGGTCCAGCTCTTTCAAGCGGCTAATATCGGCCTGCACACTAACAAAACCGTTGATCTGGCCGTTGGAAGAAACGGTAGGGGTAATGGTAAGGCTGACATCATAGAGGGTGCCGTTTTTGCGGCGGTTGACCACGGTGCCAGACCAGGTTTCACCGCGTAAGATGCGTTCCCACATGGCATTATTAACGGCCGTTGGCGTTTGGTTGCTGGAAAATATCCGCACATTCTGCTCTAGCAATTCGTCCCGCTTATACCCCGTTTGCTGTTCAATCGCCGGATTAGCATACAAAATCGTCGCCTCAACATCGGTCAGGATAATCCCTTCACCCGCGCTTTCCAGAATCGCCAGCGTGCGGTCTCGTTCCGCCTGCAATTCGGCCGTTCGCGCCGATACCTCTTCCGCCAAATGATCGGCATATTCCTGGAGCTGGGCATACAGGTTTGCCCGCTCAATAGCAACAGAGGCTTGCTGCGTCATCCCAAAAGCCAGTGCCAAATCCATCTCAACAAACTCACGCTGGCGGCGGCTTTCCATTACCACAGCACCGCCCCACAACCGGCCTTCAACAAAGATCGGCACGGTAACAAACGACCTGATTTGTCGTTTTTGCAAAAACGTTTGTTCCCAGGGCAAAATTTGCGGGTCATCACGATAGCAGATATAGGCCTCCTGCCTCGTCAACCGAGCCAAAACTTTGCGATTGACCTCTTCATCAACAAACAGCGGCGGGATGTCCTGGCGCAAGCCTGTTTGCCCCCCATCTTCTGATATCACATAGCTTGTCAAGGTCTGCCAGACGTTAGCCTGGTAGCTTGACCGCACAATATGAGCACTGGAAGCATCGAGTGCCTGCACCAGTTGTTCGGCCAATCTGGACAAAATGGTTGCCATGTCAAGGCTGGTGGACATAGCCGTTGTGGCACTCAGCAAGGCGTTGCGCTGTGAAAGCTGTTCCTGGGCGTTGGCATACAGGCGAGCATTTTCAATGGCAGCAGCGGCCTGGTTGGCAACGCCCTGACAGAGCGATATTTCCTGGGGCAAAAACGGGCGTGGCTCATCCCAAACGGTAATGTGCAAAACCCCAACGGCCGTTCCCTTCGACAACAGCGGTACGTATAAAACGGAACAAACCCCGCTCACATATAATTCATTGGCTCGCTCTTTCAACGAAGCCACCATCAGGGGATGCGCGGACGTGTCTTCAATGGCAACAGTCCGCCTCGCCTCAATCACTTGCCGCGTTAAAACCGTTTCACTCAGCTTGATCCGGTCGCCAAGACGACGTACACTGTGGTGCGGTTGGTCAAACCATTCAGCCTGCGCCACCAGCGTTTCACCATCTTCATCCAAAATGCTTATCAAACAGCTATGGACATTGACCATATAGCGACGCACCGCCTGCACCGCTTGATCCAGAATGGCATAGCTGTCCAGCGTACTGCTAAGATAGCCTGCCACCTCGCTCAACGTTTCCGCCTCACGCCGCCGCTGTAGCTCTGCCTGGAAGAGACGGGCGCTTTCAATGGCAAGTGCTGCCTGGTTTGCCACACTTTCACACAAGGCTACTTCTTCTGCCGTAAAATAGCGTGACCGCCTCCAGGCGTTGACATGAATCAGGCCAATTGGCTCTTCGTGAATAATAATGGGTACATAAAGGAGGGAACGCAGCCCCTGCTCCACCGCTTTACGGGTATAAACGTAGCTGTGGGAAGGGGTATCTTTTTCCAAATCAGTAATAATGACCGGTTTTTGCGTTTGTAGTGCGCGCCGGGTGGAATTTGTATCTGCCACCAGACGGCTCTGCCCAATAGCCAGCAAGCTGTATTCTGGCTTTTCAACCCACTGCGCCCGCATCCGCATGACGGTGCCTTGCTCTTCCAGAATGGTCAGGCTACAGCTTTGGACGTTGGTCAAATAGCGGCGCAGGGCATCTACCGTACGCTGTAGTACTTCGTCTAGTTCGAGGGTGCTGTTTAAATAGCGGGCAATTTCGTTGAGGGCTTCGGCAGCCTGGAGCTGTTCGGTGGTTTGGGAAAGCTGCTGCTGGGTTTGTTCATAGGAACGCACGCGATGGAATGCGGCCGACAGCAAATTGGCGACGGTAACAACGGCTTCAAGTTCAACGGGAAGCCAAACCCGGTTGGCAGGTTCAGCGTAACACAACACGCTTCCTTGCCATTCATTTTGGTGAACAATGGGGGCTATAACACAGGCGAATGCGGGGCTGGTACAGGCAACAACCTGACCGCCTTGCAACTGCGGAACCGCAGCCTCGATACCGAGGGTGGTGTAGGTGAGATTTTGCCGTTGGGCGGGAGATAAAACGGCCGTTTTTCCCCCTTCCCACATATAGCGCACAGCCACACGGTCGGCCACAGCCTCACGGTCATTTTCTACGATGTAAACGGCCGTTAACCCCAACGCCTGCCCCAGCGCAATCAGCGACTCGTCCAGACGCTCCCGAAACGTTCCCTGCACAAACAGCGTCTGGTTGATAAAAGCAATGGCATCACCCGCCGAAATCATTGTGCCACCTTCGGCATAAGGGCGAATTTCCTTGAACCCCAACAGTTGCCCCCGCTGCGGCAGCGGGTGAATATGGTCATCTACTAGCACAAAACGGCCGTTTGCCAGGGCAAACCGATAAGAAAGCACAAACGGCTCAACATGTTCCGCCGTTAGCACAGCCAGCACATCCGCCCGATCATCGGGGTGGATGTGCTGTTGCCAAAAGGAGGCTGACGCTGTCCAATCTGCGGCTGCATAGCCAAACACCTGCTCCACTTCGGGAGCAATATACAGATAAGCCAACGTTTTCAAATCACCTTCCCAGATAATTCGGGAGCGGTTTTGGCTCGTTAACGAGCTTTGTGTTGTACTCTGCATGGAGGGTTCAAAATCCAGTTCATTGGGGATTGGGTGTTGTTTGCATCGCTGTGTCTACCATTACAAATCATCAACATCATCATAGATCATATTAAAAAAAGTATAGCAAGGAAACCTTTAAGATTCCATAACAAAAAAGAGGATGTGGTACAATTTTATATTATTTCAGAAATGTTTAGGTGAGGCACTATGCGACAAAAAGGGGTACTTATTGCGGGGTTGGCAACCATCATGGCTGTGGCTTATTTGCTTGGTGAACGGCTGCTGCGAACGCTGCTGCTGGCGTTGTCAAAGGCCGTTTGGGCGCGGCGACTGGTGACGGAGTTTCCACTGGCGTGGCGGGTAGCTGGTCGGTTTGTGGCGGGGGAGGATTTAACGGCCGTTGTTGCCACCACCCGCCAACTCAACCAAAAAGGGCTTGTTGCCACCCTCAACTACCTCGGCGAAGCCGTTGCCACTCCCGCCGAAGCCGAAGCCGCCCGCGACCAAATCCTCGCCCTGCTCGACACCATCCACCAATACCAACTCCAGGCCAATGTCTCCATCAAGCCCACCCAGCTTGGCCTCAAGCTCAGCCCCCAGCAAACCCGCACCCACCTGTGCCGAATCCTGGAACGCGCCCGCCAAACCAACAACAAAATCCGCCTGGACATGGAAGACAGTGACCTCATTGACCCCACCCTCCAGCTTTATTGCGCCTTGCGCAACGAAGACGGCTTCAACAACGTCGGCGTGGTCATTCAGGCCTATCTTTACCGCAGCGAAAACGACATCCGGCAGCTTGTCCACGAGGGGGCTTGGGTGCGACTGGTCAAGGGTGCCTATGCCGAGCCACCCGACCGCGCCTACCCCAACAAAGCCGACACTGACCGCAACTTTGTCCACCTTGCCCATCTGCTGCTCTCGGACGAAGCCCGGCAGAACGGCGTCTACACCGGTTTTGCCACCCATGACGACAAGATGATTGAGGCCGTTATCGAATATGCCAACCGCCACAACGTCAGCACCGACTATTATGAATTCCAGATGCTGTATGGGGTGCGCGGGCAACGGCAGGAGGAATTGGTGCGCCAGGGGTACCGGGTGCGAACCTATGTACCCTATGGCATGGCCTGGTATCCTTATTTTATGCGGCGACTGGCGGAACGGCCGGCCAACCTCTGGTTTTTCCTCAGTAATTTACTCAAAAGCTAATTTTCAAACAGACAGGAAGGGACAATAACATGACGCAAATTGAAGAATCAACCACCATCGGTGGTGTTTATTTTGCCCGCCTCCGCACCTTTGGCGATGAGCGCGGGCGGTTTACAGAGACGTTTCGCAAGGAGTGGTTTCCCCAGCGCAGTTGGAATATTGTGCAAATGAATCGGTCAGACTCGCAGGCGGGGGTACTGCGCGGCCTGCATTTTCATCACAAGCAAGTAGATTATTGGTATGTATTGGCCGGCCGAATCCGCGCCGGATTAGTAGATCTACGCCCTCACTCGCCCACCTATCGGGCAACGCAAACGGTGGAAATGGGGGAAGAAAACAACGTGGGGCTGTTTATTCCCCTAGGGGTGGCGCATGGGTTTGTGGCATTAACGGCCGTTACCCTCACCTACATCGTAGACAACTACTATGACGGCAACGACGAATTTGGCATCGCCTGGAATGACCCTGCCCTCAACCTCGATTGGCAGATCACCACCCCACCCATCCTCTCCGGCCGCGATGCCGCCAACCCGCTGCTGGCCGACATTCCACCCAACAGCCTGCCCCGCGCATGATGTCCCTGATTTCACCGCAGAGGACACAAAGTTTTATACGTATCAAGGTCATAAAGTTACATTCTTTTGCTTGCAAGTAACAAGTCGCAAGTGGCAAGTCTTGCCAGCAAACAAAATTTGCCACCTGTTACTTGCCACTTGAAGCCGAGAAACAAAATGACAGTTTATAGACGTTAGCAGTATCGTTTCACAATACCGTTTGCAGCGTCGGCAGGCTGATGTTGGCCCCGCACAGCACCACCACCACATTTTTGCCCACAAACGGAGCCGGGTTTTGCAGCAGGGCGGCAATGGCGACACCCGCCGCCCCTTCAATCAGCATGTGGTGGGTTGCCATAAAGTGGCGCATGGCGGCGGCAATTTCCCCTTCGGTGACGGTGGGAAAGGCATCAACCAGGGTGCGGCACAGGTCAAAGGTGATGGAACCTGGCTCCACCCCGCCGGCCGTGCCATCCGACAGCGTAGGCAGCGATTCCAAATCAAGAATTTCCCCCGCCGCCACCGATTCGGCCATCACTTTGGAATTTTCCGGGGAGCAGCCGATGATTTGGGCAGCAGGGGCTACTGCTTTGAGATAGCCGCCAATGCCGCCAATCAGCCCACCGCCGCCCAGAGAGACAAACACCGCGTCTATCTGCTCAAGCTGGCGGCTGATTTCCAGCCCGATGGTGCCTTGCCCAGCCACCACTAGGGGGTCGTTGTAGGGGGAAACATAGACCAGGTTACGCTCGGCAGCGTAATGGCGGGCGTAAATTTCGGTCACGCCGGAGTCGTGGCCGTGGAAGCGTACTTCGGCACCGTAGCTGCGGATGGCTTCGACCTTGGTGGGGGAGGCGTTTTCCGGCACGAACACCACGCCGTTCATGCCTAAACGCGAGAGGCCGTAGGAAACGGCCGTTCCATGATTCCCCGATGAAGCCGTCACCACCCCCTGCTGCCGCTCCGCCGCCGTCAACGACAGCAGCTTATTCAACGCCCCTCGCGCCTTAAACGACCCCGTTTGCTGCAAATTTTCCAGCTTGAAATAGACGTTGGCACCCGTTAGCTGGCTAAAATAGGGGGAGTGGTCGAGCCGGGTCTGGTAAATATGGCCGTGCAGCCGTTGGGCGGCACGCAGAACTTCTTTTTCAATGTCCATAACGTGACAAAATGTGTCACGCAAAGGCGCAAAGGCGCAAAGAAAAATCTTGGCGGCTTTGCGTCTTTGCGTGAAATTTAGTTCCACAGTGCCATGAGCTGGCGCAGTACGCCGAGTTCGCCGGTGTGGTAGGCGTTGTGGCTGGCGATGATGTGGATTTCGCGCAGGATGTTGTGTTGATGTTCGCCGCTGTTGGGCAGTGGGGCGAAAAGATCGGTGGCGGGGTCGTTAATGATGTCTACCAATGCCTGCCGGTCGGCGAGGAAGTGGGTGATGGTTTGCTGCCAGAGGGTGGGGGTGGAAACGGCCGTTTTTTCCGGCCAATAATCATCGGGAAATGTCGGCCACCGGTAATCGCTGCTCACAATGTAGTCCAAAATGTCCTTCTGGCAAATCCGCATATGCTCCAGTAAGTGCCAAAACGTATAGTCACAGTTGGGCGGCATCGTGTTAATCTGGTCGGCGGGGAAATTCGCCACCGCATCCGCAAAATCCATGTGCGCCTGCCGCACCATCAGCAGCCGAACCAGTTGGTTTCGTAGTTCGTGGTCATTCATAAGTTCACTCCATTTGCAAGTCACAACTTCTCATATCGCTGCACGCCATTTTATCATTTTTGCGTTATTGACAAAGTGTTTACCAGACACTATAATGCAAAAGTGTAACAGAAACACTAACTACCAGAGGTGACATAATGACCAAGCGAAACCTGATTTTGGCAACTGATGCCTACAAACATACCCACTGGAAACAATATCCACCGCGCACCGAGCGCGTTTATTCTTATCTGGAAAGCCGGGGGGGGCGGTTTGATGAGACGCTCTTTTTTGGGCTGCAATATTATTTGCGGGCGTATTTGGCGGGGGTGGTGGTTGAGCCGTGGATGGTGGATGAGGCGGAGGGGTTTTGCCGCAAGCTGTTTGGGGCGGATTATTTTAACCGGGCGGGGTGGGATTTGATTGTGCGGGAGCATAACGGCCGTTTACCCCTCCGCATCAAAGCCATCCCCGAAGGCAGTGTCGTCCCCGTCCGCAACGTTCTCGCCACCGTCGAAAACACCGACGACCGCGTTCCCTTCCTTACCAACTTCATCGAAACCCTGCTGATGAAAGTGTGGTATCCCACCACCGTTGCCACCCTGAGCTGGCAAATCAAGCAGCGCATTGGGCAATATGCCGCGCTGACGGGAGCCGAGTGGAACCCGTTTTTCCTCAACGACTTTGGCTTTCGCGGCGTTTCTTCCAGCGAAAGTGCCGGGCTGGGTGGCATGGCGCACCTGGTCAACTTTTGGGGAACCGATACCCTGGCGGGCATCGAATACGCCATGCGCTACTACGACAGCGACGTGTGCGGCTTTTCGGTGATGGCCGCCGAGCATTCCACCGTCACTTCATGGGGGCGTGAGCATGAGCTGGAGGCGTATCGCCACTTTATTGAGCAGTTCCCAACGGGGCTAATGTCGGTCGTGGCCGATTCATTTGACATTTACCACGCCGTTGACCAGCTTTTTGGCGTGGCGTTAAAAGATGAGATTTTGGCGCGGGATGGCAAATTTGTGGTGCGCCCCGACAGCGGCGACCCGCCCACGATGTCGGTGGCGGTGCTGGACATGCTGTGGCAGCGGTTTGGCGGCACGGTCAATGCCCAGGGCTACAAGGTGCTGAACCCCAAAATTGGCGTGATTTACGGCGACGGCATTGATTATGACTCGATTGGCGACATTTTGGCGGCGGTGAGCGGGGCTGGCTTTAGCGTGGAAAACATGGTTTTTGGCATGGGCGGGGCGTTACTGCAAAAATTAGACCGCGACACACACAAATTTGCCTTTAAGGCCAGCGCGGTGAAGGTGGCGGGGGCGTGGCGGGATGTGTACAAGGATCCGGTGAGTGACCCTGGCAAGTCGTCGAAGCGGGGACGGCTGAAGCTGGTGCGGAATAACTGGGGCGGCTATGAGACGGTGGCCGAGACCGATTCGCGCCCGGATGAGCTGGTGGCGGTGTTTGAAAATGGGGAAATCCTGCGCCAATACGGTTTTGACGACGTGCGGGAGCGAAGTGAAATCAAAGAAGGCGCATTGGCAGGATGAGCAATTGGGGGGCATAGGGCGTGAAAATTATCACGTTCTACGTCCCCATATCAAATTCGCCCAATGAGTGAACCGGCATAGCCTGTCATTTCAATGTAGCCTTGAGCCGTGATGGGTCGGCCGTCAAGCGTACCGCTAAACTGAACGGCTCCTTCCCAATAGATGGTGGTACCAGTTAGCTCCTGGTTGGTCATTAACGGCCGGCCTTCAACCTCCAACCCCAAATCCGCCACTCGCAGCCGCCACCCCATCGGGTACGTCGCCCCCGATGCCTCGCTCGTCCACTTATCCAGTATCTCAAGCTGCCAACTGTCTACGGGCAAAAGCTGCGTGGTGCCGTTGGGCTGCACAAAAATGCCGTCAGGCACAAAGGCAAGTGAGCCATCCTGCCGCCGAATTTGCACCAGCATCAGTGCCGCGCCGTTGTCAAACTGGAGCGAGAACCAATCCCAGCCGACCGCATCAGTAGGCAAGGCGTTGGTAGAATATTCGTGGTCTTTCCAGGCTATGCCCGTGACTGCAACGGTTCCTTCCGGCAGCGTCACCGTGCCGCGCACCTGCTGCTGCACAATAGAATAGTAATAGGAAGCGTTGCCAGGCTCCGGCCCTTTTTGGCTCAGGCCGCCGTCGCCCTGCAAAACGGGGGGGATGGTCTGTCCAAGCAGCAAGTCAACGGCGACTTCCTCAGTTTTAGCTTGCAGCCGCACCTGCCCGGCTGCCGTCTCTCGCACCGACCAATCTTCTAGCCAAACGCGGTACGGTTGGGCTTGCGCTCCGGCCAGCCCGGCGGCTCCCCGGCTAAACCGTTCGCGCTCATAAAAACGGCCGTTTTCCCCATCGCTCACCGTAAAATGCGCCAAATACACCTGGTTCGTGCGCCAGTCCGAATCCGTGTCGGCCGCCTCTGGGGTGAGGGCGCGGCGGAAGATGGTGAACTGGAAGCCAAATAAACGGCCGTTTTCCCCCACCAAATTCCCCGTGTAATACCACCACTCCGTTTGATAATCCTCATGCGCCCCCAGATCACGCGGGAATTGCACCGCGCTTGGCTCGGTGACGCGGGCAAAGCGGCTGGCATCGCCGTCGTCGGTGAGGAGGGGGATGAAGGGGGGAGGTGGGGAGGAAACGGCCGTTTCACCTCCCCACCCCCACCAGCGAAGCGCCCACCACCCACCCATCACAAGCAATAAAACAATAAACCCAACTCGTTTCATCATGAATCAATCATTCCTTTCATTGATGCTATAAAATCATTCAATAATAGCTTGCTTATAAATACCTTTTTGTTATCATCCGCACCGCTATACTATCTGCCATAGTCCGTTCCATCGCGCTCTTTTTGCTACGGACAGCCCAAATCGCTGATAAAACAGGATATTGCTTGATGTCTCAGATTCGGTTATTTATTCTTGACGAACTTCCCATGTTTGGTATTGGTCTACAAACAGCATTGTCCGCATCCGACTATCAGCTTGTCGGCATAGGCAGTTGCCTGGATTCCTTGCCCAACACCACAGCCATTGATCTTTTCCTGTTAAGCCTTGAGCTACCAAACATCTCGTTGCCCACGGCAATTGCGTCTGTTGTGGACACGTTGAAGCAATGTTCTCCCAACGGCCGTATTTTAGCAACCACCACCCAGCCAGAAAAACTTCGCACCCTCAAGCTCGTTGCCGCTGGCACTGGCGGCTGCATCCTCAAAAGCGAACCCCCCAACACCTTTGCCAAAGCCATCCGTGCCGTCCACAAAGGCAAATTATGGTTTAGCCAGCCACTGCTCCACATCCTGCTGCAAGACAGCCCCCAGGCGCAACCACAGCAACCAGAAAGCCCCCTGACAGCCCGCGAAACGCAGCTCTTAACCTTGCTCACACGCGGCTGGACAAACCAGCAAATGGGTGACGTGCTGTGCATCGAGCAGCGCACCGTCAAATTTCACCTCACCAACATCTACGCCAAACTCAACGTCTACTCCCGCACCCAGGCCGTCAGTTGGGCCTGGCAGCACGGTTTAGGTAGTTATAATGAACCCCAAAAACTAGACCACAAGCTAAGGTGGATAAGCGTATAATTTTTCGTCAGCTTGTAGAGGCAAAAATGACACAAAAACGTAAGCAGTACACCATGCAGTTCAAGTTCAAGGTCGCCCTGGACGCAGCCAAAGGGTCTAAAACGATCAACCAGCTTGCCAGCGACTATGACCTGCATCCCAACCAGGTCAGCGGCTGGAAGAAACAGTTGCTTGAAGAGGGTCCCGGCCTCTTCAACCGCCGGGTTGACCGGCAACAAGAGCAACAAGCCGCGCAGGAAGCAGAATTATATGAACAAATTGGCCGCCTCAAGATGGAATTGGAGTGGCTGAAAAAAAAAGCTACCCCAGCCGGTTGAAAGCAAACGAGCCATGATCGAGCTGCACCACCCAACCCTCAGCATTCGTCGGCAGTGTGAACTGGTGGGACTGAACCGGGCGACCTTTTATTGGCGACCAGCGGGTGAATCGGCTCTGAATCTGGCCTTGATGCGCTTGATTGACCAGGAGTACACCCGCGCACCGTTCTATGGCTACCGCAAAATGACCGCCCGGCTCAACCACCAGCATGGCTACCCTGTGAACCACAAACGGGTTGCCCGGTTAATGGCTCTGATGGGGTTGCAGGCTATCTACCCACGGCCACGGACGACACGGCTTGAGCCGCAGCACCGAAAATATCCTTATTTGCTGCGAGGATTGGCAATCACCCGACCTAATCAGGTGTGGGCAGCCGACATTACCTACCTGCCCATGCCCCACGGCTTCATGTACCTAGTGGCAATCATGGATTGGTTTAGCCGTTTTGTCTTGGCCTGGCAGCTCTCCAACACTCTCGATGGTGCTTTTTGTCTTGATGCCCTTACGGTAGCCTTGCAGAAGGGTTGCCCTTCCATCTTTAACACAGACCAAGGCGTGCAGTTCACCGCCCTCGCCTTTACCAATCAGCTGCAAGCAGCCAGTATTGCCATCAGCATGGATGGGCAAGGCCGATTTGTAGACAACATCTTTGTTGAACGGCTCTGGCGCAGCCTGAAATATGAAGACATCTATCTAAAGGAATACGCCACGGTTTCCGCCTTGGAAGCGGGGCTGAGGGACTATTTCCAACTTTACAATTTTGAACGGCCTCACCAGCATCTGCAATATCGCACTCCGGCCGTTGTCCACGGGGCTTGTTAAGGGTCAGGTTGGATGGAGCGGACAACTTGTTTTGGCACGCATCCTTTGGTAAAGTGGGTCTCCCCCCCAAGAAAGGGCGAGCGGCAAACCCGTTTGCTGCTCGTCTTTTCTCCAAAAAGGTTGACCCTTTATTCCCATGATTATGTTTAGTAGATCCACCTTATTTTCCCTGTTTTGTGGTCTTGACAATGGGGTTCACCATAAATAGTGGAAATACGCATGTATCTTGTGGTTCTAATGTCACCCAAGGTACAACTGTTATTTATAGTTGGAGTACGGCTGCCTGCTGATTACAATAGGCTTGGCAGATGAGAGAATCAGGGTTGTTTTACTTGTTTGAGGGATCATGGCTAAAAGAAGACGATGTAAATTCACAACATTTACCAAGTTTTTCACGATGCTGATTGTGACGACAATCACTTTGATAACCTTGATCAGCTGTGATACAGTAGCGTCGTCTCTCCCACCAACTCCGACCTATACCATCACACCCCTTTCAACACCATCTGAGGAAACAATGACACCCTCGTTGATGGTTGTAGCAACCAAGATTGTCTCAACAACGGCTACGATAGTTCCCGCTTCAACTCCAGTACCTTCGCCAACAATTGCCTCACCTGTCGAAGTCATATCCTCATATCCTATATTAGCTATCACGGAAGAAGTGTCATTTGAGCTCGTCAATCAATGGGCAGGACAAGTAGAAGCCATAGCTATTTCAGACAATATAGCTTATTTGGGTGAGGGAATGCACCTTACTATCTTGAGTATTGCCGATCCACCTGCACCTAGACTATTAGGGCAGAGCCAAACATTCTCCGATATTGTCCATGCCATACTCGTGAGAGAGAACATAGCCTATCTTGGGGTGGGCGCATCGGTTATTGCCTTGGATGTTAGCAATCCTAAGTTGCCAACTATTATAGATGAAATAAGTTTACCTGGGTCTGTAACTCACCTAGCATTAGAAAACAACATACTCGTAGCAGGTACAAATTTTACCCCGTCTGATTCACATGAAAATGGACTAGGGCTATTAGCTACAATTCGCATAAGCCAGCTTAACCACTTGCAACAACTTGATCTTGTAGTCCTGCCTTGGCCTATCAATGCTATGGTATTGGGCAATAAAGTTCTCTATGTTAGTAATCCTACCGACGCAACTTTTTATGCTGTCAATATCACCGATCCAACTAACCTACCTGACCCCATAGCATTTTCCGTGGCACCTCTGACCTATAGCCTACAGGTTCAAGATCAGACACTGTTTGTGGGTGGCGGTTTGTCAAACTTGAGTGCTTGGAAAATAGATTCTCTGTCTCGGCCAGAAAAATTATGGGAGATTCAGGCAGAACCAGATTCAGATTTTGGGCTTGGTGTGGTAACAGACTTTGTTATTGTTAAAAACATTGCTTATTTAGGCGTTATAAGCTATCACGGTCAAACAATTGGCTCCCTTGCCTTGGAAGTTCCCACATCCGTAGAAGGTAATCAAGCTATACAAACCTCATCATCGGTTGCCTATCAAGACGGGTATATATATTTTGCAGATGGCGAACTGGCCATTTATGATGTGATTCATGGAGGCCATGCGCCTGTTGGAGGCTTTGCAAACCCAGAAGTATGGGATGTAGCTGCAACTGATGATATTGGGGTTTTTATTGATGGGAACGAGCAACAAGCGAACAATAACGGCGCTCTATACACCGTTACTTTGCCTGATCTTGGACTATTGGGGCAATATCCTGATGAAAAGCGATGCCAACGCTGTTATTCTTCATTTGTTGAGTTTGAAATTGCAAATAATATCGCTTATGTTAGTGCTTCTGATGATGGTTTACGAGTAATTAGCTTGGAGGATCAGGGCAACCCGGAGTTGCTTGCCTCTTTAGATGCAACAAACGGCTTTAGCGATTTTCGAGTTGCAGCTATGGCAATAGATAGCAAACGACTCTTTGCTACCAACCGATCCTGTAATGGTCTCAATTTGCTGATCGTTGACTTGCTCGATTTATATCATCCTCATCTTCTATCTAAAATTGGGGTTGAGGGATGTATTGAGAAACTTGTTATTAACAATGATACTCTCTTTGTAGCAGTTAACGCCTCTGATGGTGAAAGCAGTAAGATATATTTGTTCGATATAGTAAGCCCAGAACCAAGGGCGTTGGGGGTCGCTACCCTTTCAGAAAGTATTAATGATATTCAACTACTGAACAACACTGCCATTGTTGCGACTGTTACAGGGATCAAGACAGTTGCAGCCGATGATCCCGCCAATATCCATATTAATGGAGAGTTGCTTATTCCTGGAGGAATTTACCGGATAGCGATTCAAGATAATATTGTCTTTGCTACGACCATAGCTGATAGCAGTCATGGTTTATTGGCGGTTGATTCAACTGTACCATCGGTACCTAGGCTGGTTGGGCGTTTCGCTTTACCAACAAAGGGTGAATTAAGTGTAAACAATGAATACTTGCTAGTTGGTAATCCAACAATGGGACTGGTGGTACTACAAATTAAAATTCTTGAAGAGAGTTCAACCGAGCAAACTGTTACTCTCACCGAACAAACCGACACCACCGTTTGTTTGCCGCCTTCAGACCTGCTGGAAACAGAAGTAGACATTCTTGCCGCTCCCTTCTGCATCGTTTGGATTGACAAATTTACTGATGAGACCGGGTTTCAGATTGTTTTGGAATATCCCCAAAGCGGTGAACAATTTGTTTACGAGACAGAGGCCAATGTTACTCAGTTTCTGGTGCCGCAAGCAGATGCACCGCGATTGGCAGAATCACAAGAACAATGCCTGAAGCGGAAAGATTGGCAGGTGAAGGTGGCAGCTTTGCGTCCGGGTGGCCTACATCCTTTTGCGGAAACGGCCGTTACCATCGAATGCAACCCAACCCTTTTACCCACCGCTACAAGAGCTACCCCATAACCCTACTCCTCACGAACGGCCGTTGCAATCACCATCCCCCCCAGTCGCCACGCCGGATAAACGCCTGCCAGCAGCGCGGCGATAACCGCCACGGCCAGCGATTGGAGGAAGTAACCCGGCTGAAGCTGCATTTGCAGCGTCCAGCCAAACGAACGCACGTTGATCACATAGATCAAAATCCAGGCCAGCACGTACCCCACCGGCATCGCCAGCACCCCCGCCACGGCTCCAATCAGCCCCGTTTTCAGCAGCGTCAGCGCCCAAAGCTGGCGCAGCGTCATCCCCGTGGCGCGAAGAATCCCCAGCTCCCGCGTCTGCTCAAGCTGCAAACTGAGCAGGGCACTCAGCACGCCAATGAAGGCGACGATAACCGCCAGCAGCCGCAGCGCCGACGTAATGGCAAAGGTGCGGTCAAACACCTCCAGCGACGTTTGGCGTAACGCCAGGTTGGAGCGAATGTCGAGGGATTGACGGCCGTTTATCGCCCCCTGCATCTCCCGCACCAGCCTGTCCACATCCGCCCCCGGTTCCACAAACAGCGCCAGCGACGACGTGGCCTCATCCCGCCACAGCGCAGCGTACTGCGCCTTGTCCATAAAAATGGTGCCACGGTCGTTGGCATAGTCGTAGATGACGGCCAGCACGGGGAAGGTTTGCGGCCCAACGGCCGTTTGCAGCGTCAGCGGCGGCGGCGGAATCGGCAGCCCTTCCTTCAGCACCAACGCCTCGGAAATGATGATCCCCTCGCCCAGCAGCAGCCACGGGTTTTCTACGCCGTCGGGCTTCCAGGCGTAGGGGCGGTTGCCACGGGACACGTCCCCGGCGGCGGCGACCAACTGCACCGTGCGGCCTAAATCGGGGGCAAACACTTCGGACGGGTGAGCAACGGCCGTTTGTGCCACCCCCGGCCACGCGCTCAACTCAGCAATGATGTCGGGCTGAATTGCCCCGGTGTCGCGGGTGGCCGTTGCCCCCGGCGGCGACACGTAAATGTCGGCCTGGAGCGTTTGCTCCAGCCACTGAATGACGGTACTGCGGAAGGAGCCGATCATGATGGAAACGCCGACGATGACGGAAACGGCCGTCATCAGGGCGGCAATCGCCACCGAGGTGCGGCTGAGCGAACGGCCGATTTCTCGCGGAGCCATGCGCCCCAGCACCCCCAGCAGCCTGTCGCCCAGAGGAGCCAGCCAGTCCATGAGAACGGCGGTTGTGGGCGGCGTGAGCAGCGCGGCGGCAATGAGCACGGCAAACAGCCCACCAAACGCTGCCACCAGCCCGCCCGCCTGCGCCCAGAGGAGGAGAACGCCAACGGCCGTTAATGCTCCCCACGCCAGCAGCAGCCACGGCAGTAATTCCCGAATCCGTCCCTCGGCGGCTGAACGGCGCAGCGTCGTTTGCGGCGTGGTTCGCATCGCTTCCCAGGCCGGCACGGCGGCGGCGGCGACGGCGGCCACCACCCCAATCACCACCCCCTTGAGCAAGGTGGCGGGGGGAATGGTGACGCTTTGCACGTTGACCACAAAATAGAGGTCGTTGATCGTTTGCGTAATCAGCCGCACCGTCCCCTGCCCCAGCACAATCCCTAGCCCCACGCCCAAAACAGCTCCCACCAGCCCCAAAATCAGCGATTCAGCCAAAATGAGCTGGAACAACTGCCCCCGTGTGACCCCCAAACAGCGCAGCACGCCAAAAAGCGGCCGTCGCTGCACGACGCTAAAGGTGACGGTGTTGTAGATGAGAAACATGCCGACGACGAGAGCCAGCAGGCTGAGGGCGGTGAGGTTGAGGCTGAAGGCGGCGGTCATTTGCTGGATGGCGTTTTGCTGCGAAGCGGCCGTTTCCAGCCGGGCATCGGCGGGCAAGATGGCCTCAATGACGGGCAGCAGGGCAGAATCCGGCACAATCAAATCAATGTGGCTCAGCCGCCCCACCTGCCCAAACAGCTCCTGGGCGGTGGCGATGTCGGCAAAGATGAGGTTGCCCAGGGCGCGGCGGCTGTTGTCGTCCTGGGGGGTGAGCAGGCCGACGATGGTGGTGGGGTGGAAACGGCCGTTAATCTCCACCACCACCTCATCCCCCAGCCCCAGCCCCGCCGGTTCGGCCAATGAATCGGCCAGCACGATGGCGTTGGGTCGGGTGAGAAACGGGGTCAGGCCGCCCGCGTCGCCGCCCGCGCCAGAGCCAAAATAGTTGCGGAACGGCGGCTCGGCAAACGGGTCAATGCCCACCAGCCGAATGGGCTGTGGTCCCAGCGTCTCTGCCTGCACATACCCTTCCACCACGGGCGCGGCCAGTGGGTAGCCCAACTCCTGCCGCAGTCGCCGGTAAACCGCTTCATCCAGCCCGTTTGGCCCGCCCTCAATGCGGTGGGTGGTGCGCCCGGTGACGGCATCGGTGGAGAGGGCAAAGGCGCGGCTGGCAGAGCCGTTCGCCAGGTCAATGGAGACCATCATCGCCACGCCAATGGCGACGCCGACGATGAGCAAAATGTATTGAAACGGCCGTTGGCGCAGCCGCCGCCAGGTGAGCCGCCGCAGGGGAGTGTTATTAATCATCGGTAATGTTGTTGCACAACCATGTCATGTACAACGTCGTGTACAGTAATCGGTAATCAGTAATCAGTTGCTCAGACTGCTTACTGATTACCGATTACTGATAACTGATTACTAATCCCCCCATCCTGCACGCGCAGCACCCGGTCGGCCAGTTGGGCGATGTCGGGGTTGTGGGTTGCCATGATCAGGGTTTTGCCAGCAGCGTGGGTCAGCTCCAGCAGCAGGTCGAGGACGCGCTGCCCGGTTTCTTCGTCAAGGTTGCCGGTGGGTTCGTCGGCCAGCAGCAGCATGGGGTCATGGGCGATGGCGCGGGCAATGGCGACGCGCTGCTGTTCGCCGCCGGATAGTTTGTCGGGGAAGGCGTGAGCGCGGTCGGCCAGACCGACGCGGTTAAGGAGGTGGAGGGCGTGGGTGGAAACGGCCGTTTTTTCCCGCCCGGCCAACTCCTGCGGCAACGTCACATTTTCCAGCACTGTCAGCGTCGGAATCAGGTTAAAAAACTGAAACACAAACCCAATCCGATCCCGCCGAAACAGCGTGCGCTGGTGGTCGGGCAAAGCCGTAATATCTACGCCCCCAATCTCCACCGTGCCGCTGCTGGGGGTTTCAATGCCGCTAATCAAGTTGAGCAGGGTGCTTTTGCCACTGCCACTATGCCCCAACAACACCACAAAATCACCAGTACCCACCGTCAGATCAATCGCGTCCAGCACAGTCCGGGTTTGCCCCCCTTCACTAAATGTTTTTGTTAGTTGGCGCAATGTAATCAGCGGCATGTCCGATGATAGGGTTTGCCAGGAAGGATAGGGGACAGTTTCTGCACCGCCCCACAAAGCATAAATCTGTCTTGGAAGTCGTTTTTGCATCTTGTCGCTCGAACCTCTATTGAATTAATGAGATCATAGCACGAACAGGCCGCAAAAACACCCACATCTGTACAAAACATGGACAACGCTCATTTTGCCTGTCACCCAGGCAGATGATTTGTGAATGAAAGTACAACTTGTCAGCCCAAAACGACTGTGTTAGTATGGAAATAACCCTGCGGTGTGCGTGATGAATTTCACGTGCTGAGCCAACGCGATGTATAAGGGGATCGCAAATACAAGAGGGGATGTAGTAGCTGAAAGGCAAGGCAGTAACCGTTTGTAAAGATCCCCACCTGCGACTGCAGGTTCATGCAACTGGGTTCACACGGCACAGCGGGGCTTTGTCTCATAAAAAAAGAGAGGCTGTTTAGCCTCTCTTTTCGTTTTTATGGGACAATGGTGGGCTTGATTCCCGCTATGACAAATCAACAAAGTAGGATTGGGCGGCCTGATCAACCATTTCTTTGCTCAGTCGTGGTTCAGCACCCAGATAAGCCGCAATGTCTACTATCTGCTCCACAATGTCACGGGGATGGTTTGCCCGCACTTTGCGCCCCTGCTTGATGTAATATTCTTGCAGCAAATAGACAACGGCCTGGTTATCATAGGGAATTTGGTACGCTTTGCACACCTTCTCAAAAATTTCCCGGTACTGGTCAAAGGTCGGGGAAACGACTTCGATTTTGTGCCGAATACGGCGCAAAAAGGCTTCGTCAACCAGATCGCGGGGAGGCAGGTTGGTGGAAAAGACGATGAGAACGGCAAAGGGGACTTCGATTTTGCGGCCAGTGTGGAGTGCCAGAAAGTCTATGTTTTTCTCCATAGGCACAATCCAGCGGTTCAGCAGGTCGCGGGGACGAATTTGCTGCCGGCCGAAGTCGTCAATCAAAAACATGCCGCCATTCGCCTTCATCTGAAAGGGGGCTTCGTAATATTTGTTGATCGGGTCATACACCAGCTCCAGGCCATCGAGTGTTAGTTCACCACCAACGGTAATAACCGGCCGTTTAATACGCACCCAGCGGCTGTCTTTACGGCCGGCTCCCCCAGCGTTACGGCTTTCGGGTTCCGGCACCATCTCATGGTTAATCTCATCAAAGACCTTGATGATCTGCCCGTCAACCTCCACTGCATGGGGAATCCACATGTCGTTTTGCAGCACCAGACGGCCAACGCTCTCGGCAATAGTTGTCTTGCCATTGCCGGGAGGACCATAAAGAAAGATAGATCTACCAGAATTGACGGCCGGCCCAATTTTGCCAAAAACCGAATCCGACATAATCAAATGGGAAAGTGCCTGCTTCATAATGTTGGGCGTCACCTGTAGCCGATTGCCACCTTGCCCCTGAATCGCTTCAACATAAACTTCCCACGGCACCGGGGCTGGTCCCACATAAGCCGTGCGCTCAAGCTGCTCCCTTGCCCGCGCCACCCCCTTGCTTGTAATGGCATATTGATATGCCCCAGCCCCTAACCCGCCGGAACCGCGTACCTCGCACATTTGCTCGCGCTTCAGAAATTCCATGACATAGCTAACTACCGTCTGGAATGGCAAGTGCATATGCTCGGCAATCTCAGAGCCAGTCAATTGGCCGCGAAAATACATGATTTTCAAGGCCAAATCTTGCAGAAATCCCTGCTGCAAACCTGTATCCTCAATCCGGTTAATAGACGAAGGAGACCATCCCCCGCGTTCTTCCAAGATTGATGATTCTACAGCTGTATTCATTAACATAATATCTCCTACCCGACATTAATACAGTCGGCGAGAAAGGTTTGGGCGAGTTTGGGCGAAGCGAACGCTCTTGTCAATAGAGACAAAGTCATTCTCTAGGAAATTTCATGGACCTGAATCAAGTTAGTCAGCCCTGTTTGCCCAAAAGGAACGCCGGCCGTAATGACCAACTTATCACCCGAAACAAGATTAAACGGTCTCATGGCAATAACCGTTTCCCGCAGCATCACATCGGTACTGCTAAAGTCTGGCACCAACACGCAGTCAACACCCCAAATCAGCGCCAGCAAACGCTGCGTTTTGCGCGAGGGTGAGACGGCCATCACCGGCACGTGTGGCCGATGGCGAGCGATATGCCGCGCCGTTCCACCACTCATCGTGGCACTCACAATTGCCCGCGCCGAAACCTCTTCGGCAATATCACAGGCAGCCCCACTAATGGCTTCGGCAACCGTGTTCAGATCCGACCAACGCCGCCAGCGTTGGCTGCGCCATTTGTCATAAGGAAACGCCTTTTCCGTAATTTCGCTGATGTGCTTCATCATCAAAACAGATTCCACGGGATATTTGCCCGACGCCGTTTCCCCCGACAGCATTACCGCATCGGTACCATCCAAGATGGCGTTGGCAACATCACTGGCTTCGGCACGGGTGGGGCGTGGATGTTCCACCATAGATTGTAGCATTTGGGTGGCGGTGATCACGGGTTTGCCCACCATGTTGCACGTTTCAATGATTCGCTTTTGCAGCAGCGGCACTTCCTGCGGCGGCATATCAATACCCAAATCGCCACGAGCCACCATCATGCCATCGGCAGCATCACGAATGTCTTCCAAATGTTCAATGGCTTCGCTTTTTTCAATTTTAGCAATAATGGGGATGCGTTTACCATGCGTTCCCATTAGCTCACGCAGCTCATGAATGTCCCTGGCTTCGCGCACAAAAGAGAGTGCCACGTAGTCAAAGTCCATTTGGCAAATAAAGGCCAAATCCTCTTTGTCTTTATCGGTGATGCTGGAAATGGGGAGAAGAGTGCCGGGGATGTTAACCCCTTTACGCGATTCCAACAGACCGGCCACGGTGACTATGCAGCGCAGGACGTTGTTGGTGTTGTCAGCAACGGTAAACTCCACTTCGCCATCGCCAATAACCAGACGGGCACCGGGGCGAATGGAAGGAAACAGTTCTTCGTGGGGAAAGTGGATCATGGCCGGCTGGCCGGGGTGAGAGGTAAGCAGGATTTCATCGCCCAGGGCAAGCTGTAGTCCGCCAGCTTTGACCTGGCCGAGCCGCAGCTTGGGGCCTTGCAGATCGCCAAGTAGGGCCAGGACGCGGTTTTCAGCATCGGCTACCCGGCGAAGGGTTTCAATGGTTGCCCGGTGCGATTCGTGGTCGCCATGTGAGAAGTTGATGCGAGCGACCGTCATGCCAGCGGCAAGCATCCGGCGAATGGTTTCGGGCTGGTTTGAGGCGGGGCCTATGGTTGCAACTATTTTTGTTCGAGACATACTCTTCCTATGTTTGTCATGATTTTTGGGAGAATGGGCATGGGTTTTTGCATTCTACAAGCAGATAACCCGCCCGTGGGCGTTTCGTTTCGTCCATGAAAAAAGGGTGCTGCAATGATTGCAGCACCCTTTCTCTCATCCCTGCCTTAATTGTAATGAAGCGCGTTGATATGGCAACCCTTGTTTCGTGAAAGTTGCCAAAATCAATGTTATAAGATTACAAGTAAATTTATACGCATCAAGGTCATGCAAGTCACAAGTCGCAAGTCGCAAGTCTGGTCGGCGAACAAAACTTGCTACTTGTCACTTGTAACCGACAAACACAATGTCAGTTTATGGCCGTTGGCGATATAATAAACATTACGCCTTGCTGTTTCTGGTTAGGTCAATGGTTATTTGACGGCTAACGCTCTCGGCGGCGCGAATGTGAATGGTATCTTCGGCGTTGAAGGTGTTTTCCAGCCATTGGTGAGCGGTGGGGCTGAGAACGATGCGGGCCATGTCGGAGGGTTGCAACCGCCAAACGGCACTGTCTTTGTCAACCTGGCTACCAAATTTGAGAATGACGGAGCGTGTTTCGGAACGGGCGCCTTCGGCGAAGAAGGGCCAATGTTCGGGGGTAAGATTGATGAAGCCGCGCCGGATGTGAAGTGGTTTGAGGACGGTGGAGAAGGTGAAGAGTTCCTGGGGGCCGATGGAAACGGCCGTTTCCATCTCAGCACGCACAACAGGACGGGGCAAGGTGGTCGGGGTTTCAGTGGGAGAAACGGCCGTTTGTTTCACCGGTTTCGCCGGTTTGGGGCGCGAACGCTGCCCGGCCACCCGACCACCCAACATCAGAATCAGCGGCATCATCGCGGCCAACCGTTCCGACAACACCTGCGTTACCCCACGCCCCATCGCCGCAATCTGCTCCGAAGGAATCCGCTGGCTCAAATAAATTGGCGTAATCCACTTTTCCTCACTATTCAAATAATCAGCCTTTTCAAATATCTCCTGAGCTGCCACATCATCCAGCTTCTTCGCCGTATCGCGGTACAAATCCTGGTAATGGATCGGCTCATCAGCATCTTCCACAAGCTGCATTTGCTGCACACGCAGCGTCCAACTGGGGTCAAGCTTGTTGATCAACGACATCGTGTTAGATAAATTTCGCAGCAGCAACTTCCAGGTACGGCTCAAAACCTCCTTGTCTGTCACCGAAATGAGTATTTCAAAACTCATCGGACGGGCATTAAAAGCAATGTGCATATCCTTTTCGGTGTCAGCCTCAGCCGCCAGGTAAACAGTGCGGTTTACCACGCTCAACCCATAATGAGGAAAATCTACCCGCGCCGAATGTGGCAAGCTGGCATGAAGGTGTTGTATAAACTGCTCAAGTTGGGAAAGGGCATATTTAAGTGCGGTTTCCTGACCTGCCCAGCCAAAGGCTGTAAACACAGGCATGGTTAAACCTGTGAACTCTGTTTTCTCACTCATAATTTTAATGAATCCTTGCGAAAGATCTGTTTGGAAGTATCAACTTACGAACAATTTTGGGGATTATCTCTGACTTATTTAAGTAACAAAAGATCGGTATCTTGTACTTTATTTATAAACGGAAGTTGCCAAGTTGGCAAGTGTGAGCCTCACTCCAATTAGACGAACCGGGAACAATGATGGTACTATCCTGATAACAATTGCAGGAGGATAAATTATCATGCCAAAACTAAAAGTAAATGGAGCCAATATTCATTATGAGATAAGCGGAGAAGGGTCAGAAACGATTGTCTTTGCCCACGGGCTGCTATGGAGCGGGAAGATGTTTGCGGCACAAGTGGCAGCGTTGCATGATCGGTATCGCTGTATTACGTTTGATTTTCGCGGGCAGGGGCAGAGTGAAGTAACGGCCGTTGGCTATGACCAGGACTCGCTGGCCGAAGATGCCTGGGGTGTCATCAAATCGCTGGATGCAGCACCCTGCCACTTTGTTGGCCTGTCTATGGGCGGCTTTGTCGGAATGCGGCTGGCTATCCGCTACCCGGAACTGCTGAAATCGCTGATTTTGCTGGAAACATCGGCCGACCCGGAGCCAAAGGAAAATCTCGGCCGCTACAGAATGCTCAACTTTATCGCCCGCTGGTTTGGCATTCGCCCGGTTGCCGGCCGCATTATGCCAATTATGTTTGGGCAGACGTTTTTGCATGACCCGGCGCGGGCGGCAGAACGGGAGCTTTGGAAGCAGCGGCTGATTGAAAATGACCGCATCGGGATTACGCGGGCGGTGGTGGGAACCATTGAGCGCGAAGGGGTATATGAGCAAATTTCCCGCATTACGACTCCAACCTTGATCCTTGTGGGAGATGAAGATGTGGCAACGGTGCCGGAAAAGTCACGCCGCATTCAGGCGCAAATCAGTGGCTCGAAGCTGGTGATGATTCCGAAGGCAGGGCATAGTTCCTCGATTGAGGAGGCAACGGCCGTTAATCAAGCCATCCTCACCTTCCTCAACCAGCTAAAACCATAAACCATGCACGACGAAACCAACCCCGTCGTCCTCCTCAGCGGCGACCAGTGGCACATCGTAGACGACAGCCGCCACGCCACCCTGGCTCGCTGCGGCCAGCCCATCCGCCAGCGCCGCGCCCATTCCCGCCTCAAAACCATTGGCCTGGAAAACCTGTGCCCCAAATGCCGGGTCTTGTTTGAAGAAAAGTAATCGGTAATCAGTAACCAGTTATCAGTCTGATTACCGATTACTGATTACCGATTACTGATTACCATTTCCCTTGCCCCATTCCCCCACCCTTGCCATAATCCCCCCATGAAAGTTTTTATCGTAGCGGAAGACCAGGAAGAGCGGGATATGTACAAAATGACCCTTCAGCGCACAGGTCTCAATGCGGTTCCCCGCGTTGGTCTAAGCGATGTCCTTAAAGATTGGATGCACGACTGGGCCGACCTGCTGATTCTGGCCTATGACAAGACTAGCACCATGCAAAAAGACGTGGTGCGGCTGCGAAATGTGACCCGCGTGCCGCTGTTTGTCATCTCCGACCCCATTCCTGAACACCAGCAAGTTGCCATTCTCCAGGCCGGAGCTGACCTGTTTTGGCCGCGCCCCGTCTCTCCCCGGCTGCTGGCCGTTTATGCCAAGGTGCTGCTGCGGCGCATTGAAGCCATTCCAGCGTTTGTGCTGCCCAGCCTGAAAAAAGAAGAACTCATTTCGCTTGACCCCGAAACACGCACAGTGACGGTGATGGGCAGAGAGCCGCAGCGTTTGACGCGGCTGGAGTTTTACTTGCTCTATGTGCTGATGACCAATGAGGGGCAGGTGGTGCCGTTTGATGTCATTGTGGAGCGCGTTTGGGGGTATGACGAAGGAGGCAGCCGGGATTTGGTGCGTGGCCTGGTCAGCCGGCTGCGGCGCAAGCTAGAGCCAACGGCCGATGCCCCCAAGTTTATCCACACGATTCCAGATTTAGGATATCGTTTTGCCTATGAGGAAAACATGGAAGCAACCTGAGATTGGGGGATTGGAGATTGGAGATTGGTGAAAGCTCATCAACCTCCAATCTCCAATCGCTAATCTCCAATCAGCGGTTCTCCCAATTTCCCTAATGCCTGATTAACAAACCATTGATAATGACCACGAATGGTTTGTTCGGTGATGTCGGGGCGATTGAAGGGCTGGTAGTAGGCGGCCCAGGGTGCCAGGTTTGCTCCGGTGATCCGGATGAAGCGCAGTGCGGCGCACAAATCCCAATAGGGCAGGTTGGTGTGGCAAACGGCCGTTAATTCCCCATACCGCTCTGTAAACACCCCCGCCGTCTCCGGGCTAAAAATCCAGGCCAGATCCAGCCGGCTAATTGCCAAATCAAGCAGCGGATCACCGACTCTAGCATCTTCCCAGTCGAGAACGGCCGTTAATTCCCCCGCCTCCCACAGCACATTCCCCGGCCAAAAATCCCCGTGCAGCAAAACCGACCCATTTTGCGGCCGCGCCAACCCATGTTTTGCCAACGCCGCCCGAATTGACCCCTCGCCCAGTGCCTCATTAAGGTGGAACGGCGCGGCCAACTCGCCACAGCCCCCCGCCTGCGGCAGCCCCAACCCTTCCCAGCCCGTCACCCGGTGAATCGCCGCCAACTGTTCCGCCATTTGCACGGCATAGCGGTTGGCATGTTTCAGGGCAAAATCCATTTTGCCCGCCGCAAACGCCGTCACCACGCAGGGCGACTCATCGAGCCACAGCGGTTGCGGCACAGGCACGTCAGCGGCACACAGCAGTTGCAGCAGCCGATATTCCACCGTCGCCGCCTGCGGGTTGTGGCGCAGCGCGGCCGGGTTTGGCTGCCGTGCCACCAGGGTTTGCTTTTGCCCGTCTGGCAGCACCACCTCCAGTGCCGTCAACCGCGCCGACATGCCGCCGTCTAATGACCAGGTGCGCTGCAAACGGCCGTTTGGCACCACCCGCGCCAGCAAAGACACAAAATCTATTTCAGGCTGCATAACGCCTGCCGAATTTCGCCCAAATGGTAGGCACAGTGAGCCACCATGCCAATAGCTCCACCCATTTCCGCCTCGCCCCAGGCAGGGGTGTCTTTCACCAACTGGATAATTTCGTCATAGCGCAAACGCAGTTCGGCCTGAATCGCTGCCCATTCATCAGGCGTGACGGTGTTGACAGTACGCCAGATTTCGCCCCAGTCCGGGCGCGGAAAGTCGGGGTTGCGGACAGACTGGTCTATGACGTGGAGATAAAAAGCGGTGTGTTTGACCTGTGCTGCCAACGTGGCGCATTTGCCCCCCACGGGGACAGACGCTTCGGCGGCGGTGACGGTTGCCAATGTTTCAAACAGGGAGTCGCCGCCGTCTAAATAAAATCCTTGGACTCCCACCATTGTTTCGCTCAAGACGTTGAGCAGTCCATTAACAAAATCTTCGTTGCGAATATCGCTCATGGTTGTTTAACCCTCTCTTTAAACCGCAGAGAGCGCCAAAGGGAAAGACAGAGAAATTTCTGCCCCTTGTCGTCCTCTGCGGTGAAATTATAACGCAATGACGACGCCTTCAAACGGCCGTAAATCCAGCCAGGCGTCCGTCGTTCCAGCCCGATCCGGGTGGGTCGAGAGGAGAAAACGGCCGTTTTCCCCCACCGCAACCCGGCACGGCGCAGCAGCAAAGTTCAGCACCACCAGCAGCCGTTCCCCGTCCAATTCGCGTACATAGGCAAAACAGGCTTCGTGCAAAGGCAGCGACCGATAGCTGCCCCCTTGCAAAACCGCCGACCCCCGCCGCAGCCACAGCAGCGCGCGGTAAAAAGCCAGCATCGAATCTGCCGCCGCCCCCTGCACCGCCACATTGCGCGTGGCATAGTCGGCCGAAACAGGCAGCCACGGCTCCACCGAGGAAAAACCGGCGTGGTCACTTGCATCCCACTGCATCGGCGTTCGCGCCACATCCCGCGTAAACGCCACCCCCAGGTTAATCCCCTGCGGGTCGTGCATCTGCTCTGGCTTGATGTCGCCGTTTTCCAGCCCCAGCTCATCGCCGTAATACAGCGTCGGTGTGCCGCGCAGCGTCAGCAGCATCATGGCCGCCAACCGTGCCTGCGCCTGCCCGCCAAAGCGCGTCGCCAGCCGAATGCGGTCATGGTTGCCCAACACATAATTCGGCCAGGCAAACGGTGGCAGCACCCCTTCCATGGCATCCACCAGCCCCTGCATCACCCGCGCCTCCCACCGGCTTTCATCCATCAGCCGGAAGTTAAACGGCAGGTGCAGCCCCTCCCCTTGCTCACCATAATATTTCACCCACCGCTCCAGCGGCCCCCACAGCTCGCCAATTGCCACCCGCGCCTCATATTCGTCAAAAAGCTGGCGAATTTCGCGCATCACCTCATGCACCTCGTCCTGATCCATGTTGTAAACCTGCTGCAGCCGGTGGAAAATGGCGTTTTCCGGCAGATCGGCCGGGGCGTTGGGGTTGGGTGGATTGTCGCGCAACTGTTCGTCCTTGATGATCAGCCCAATGACATCCATGCGGAACCCATCCACGCCACGATCCAGCCAAAAGCGCAGGGTGTCGAACATAGCCGCCTTCACGTCGGGGTTGCGCCAGTTGAGTTCGGGCTGCTCCGGCACAAACTGGTGCAGGTAATATTGCCCGGTCGCTTCATCCCACGTCCAGGCTGGGCCGCCAAAAAAGCCGCCCCAGTTGTTGGGCAGCGAACCGTCGGGCTTGGCATCTCGCCAGATGTACCAATCCCGTTTGGCGCTGTCGCGGCTGCGGCGTGCTTCGACAAACCAGGGGTGCTGGTCGGAGGTGTGGTTTGGCACCCAGTCAATGATGACCTTGATGTTGCGGGCGTGGGCGGCTTCAACCAGCCGGTCAAAGGTTGCCAGGTCGCCAAACATCGGGTCAACGTCGCAGTAATCGGCCACGTCGTAGCCAAAATCTTTCATCGGCGAGGGATAGAAAGGGCTAATCCAGATGGCATCAATGCCCAGCGAGTTGGGCGTGCCGTCGTTGAGGTAATCGAGCCGCTGGATAATGCCATCCAGATCGCCAATGCCGTCGCCGTTTGTGTCTTGAAAGCTGCGTGGGTAAATCTGGTACACCACGCCACTTTGCCACCAGGATAAAGAAGACCTGTTGTTCATTGTTTTCCTCAAGAGGCAGGGCAAGTTTGCAAGCTTGTCCTGCGGTTTAAAAAATGGACAGGTGGGTTTACGTGGGAATTTGTAGGGCCAGTGCCAGTGCTTGCTCTTTGTATCGTTGGGCGGCGATGGGGTCGTGCAAACGGCCGTTTCTGATCACAATATACTTTTGCAGCTCATATAGCAGGTAAAACCGCTGCCGAATTTGCGCCGCTGGCGACCAGTCACGAAGTTGGCCGTATCCTTGCCAGAACGATGGCTCGGAAATGCCACAGTAATCCAGCACGGCAAACTCAATTTCCGGGTCGCCCCACAGCGCCCGATCCCAATCCAGTAGCCCGGTCAGCGTGCCGTTGTCGTCCACCAAAATGTTTTGCGCCCACACGTCCATGTGCAGCAAGCGGGAGGTGACGGGGCGGTCGAACAGCGGCAGGTGGCGGTCGAGCAGGTGGCGCAAATAATGGCTTTCGGCGGCATTGTAAAACCCTTCGGCCACCACATCGTCAATCAGCTTGTGCCACATGATGACAAACGCCACCGCCCAACTAGCTTGCGGCTCCATGGGCCGGTGGTCGCCCAGATAGCCGTGGTTAACGGCCGTTAACCGATGCACCTGCGCCAAACATTCCCCCACCTGCCGCAGCACATAGGCGTGGTTTACGTGGGGCATCTCGCTTAACGGCCGGCCCGGCAGCCGCCGCAGCAGCATGTAATCCCGCTCAACCACCGTTTGCGAACAGTCAAAAGCGACGATTTCCGGCACCGGCACCGTGGTTTCGGCTCGCAGCAGGGCGTGGAGCGCCGGTTCTTGCCGCATCATTTGCGCCTCGTAAAAGACGTAAACGGCATCGTTGGGGGGCGAAATGCGTAGCACCAGCAGCTCATCGCCAACCTGCACCCAGTAGGAGCTGTTGAATTTGCCGGTGGCGATGGGAGTGATGGCTAAACGGCCGTTTGGCCGATACCGCCGCACCATTGTCTGTAAAACCGTGTCGGAAAAGCTGGTCATTCAATCACTTATGGGAGACTGGAGATTGGAGATTAGAGATTGTGAACCTTCATCAATCGCCAATCTCCAATCTCCAATCTCACGCTTACCGCCTACCGTATGCCCAGCCGTTTTGGGTGAGATAGGTGTAGCTTTGGGAAACGGCCGTTAACATATCCGTCCCACACCGGTCCAGCTCCACCACCGCCCACTGCGGGCTGCTGGCGGCGGCAAAGACCGAGGCAAAATCCATCACCCCCGTGCCAGCAGCTACCATATCGCCATCGGACGTGGCCGGGCCGTCCTTGATGTGGAGCAGCGGGGCGCGGCTGCCTAATTCACGTAACACGGCGGCGGGGTCTAAACCGGCCGTTCGCACCCAGTAGGTGTCCACCTCGAAAAAGATCCCCTCATCCATTTCCGCCTGCAAAATGCGGTATGGGTACGTCTCGCCCACAGGCTCGAACTCCCACCAATGGTTGTGAATGCCCAGCCGCAGCCCGTGGGCTTGGGCTACGGCGTTGGCCTGGTTATACCGCGCTGCCAGCCGCTTCACCCCATCCACCGAGCCGTGATCATCGTGGCGCGGCCAGCCGTGCCAGACGCACATCTCACAGCCAAAGGTTGCCATCATCTCCAAAACCGGCCGTTGGTCATCCCCTAGCGGCAGTTCGCAGTGCGCCGCCATTATCTTCAGCCCATTGGCCTGGATAATCCGCGTTGCTTCGGCGGCGGTGAACCCTTCGGGGAAGAAGGCTGTCTCAACGCCAACAAAGCCAAGGTCGGCAATTTTTTCAATGCCGCCCGCAAAATCCTGCGCCAGCGCATCGCGCAGTGTGTACAGTTGTAGGGCAATTGGTATGGTCATAGGTTACATTCCTCCGAAACAATTTATGACAAGGTTTCCAGAATAAACGCCACATCTTCTCTGTCTGTAATGCCATAAAGTTGAAAAACAAGGGTGTCAATTTGCTGGTCGGTTTGTTCCAGTTCCGCTTCCACCGCACCCAGATCAAGGATGTCGGCTACCGGTAATGAATCTGTACCCCAGGCACGGGCAGCGTAGTGGCGTAATTCCTGCATAAATTGGCGAATTTGCGCCAGATTGGTTGCCCCAACCGCTTCATTTAACACGGGTACGGTGAGTGCCGTCAGCGTTCCGCCCAACAAGCGCCCTCTGACCCAGATTTGTTTGCGCTCGTTGGCAAGCAAGTCGGTGCGGAGGGACAGGAACAGAAAGTGGCGAAAATCCGGGTCGGGGACTTCTAACGTAATCAGGGGGAGTGTGCCGGACTCGGCTTCGGTGATGGTGAAGCGAAGCTGGCTGCCCACTTGGCGCACGGTGATGGCGGTAACGGTGCCTGTGGCGATGGCATCGGCCGACCCGGTGCGGTAAAGGGCGTGGCCGCGATATTCGCTGTGGCTGTAATAGGCACCGTCAAAATGGCGGGTGGTGTGGACGGTGGCTTGCAGCATTTCCCGAAATTCATCGTACAGCAGTTGGCGCAGCCGGTTCAAATCCAGCATTTTTTGTGCCAACGCCACAAACTGCTGCCTCACATCATCCGCCGCCAGTTTAATGGGGATTTTCCGCAGCCCATTTTCAAAATATTCGTAGCGATAATCTTTGGCCTTGCCGATATAGCGAAAACGAAACGTGAGCAGTCTGGAGTTGAGCAATGCCAGCAAGTAGCGCAGGTCTAGTGAATTATCCACTGGGAAGATGGCGCAGGTATCTGTTAGTCCAATGTACTCTCCGGTTTGATCCAGCACAAAGCGGTTTTCAGGGGCAATAAACGGGGTCACAATTTTGGGTGTATGGTATCGCTCTTTGTGCAGGGGCCAGGTGAACTGCCACCAAGCGCAATTACCACGCTGGAAAGCTGCCCGCTGTTCCAGCATGGCACGGTGCCGTTCCAAGTAAGCATGGGTATGGGGGTAATCTTCCAATTGTTCAATGCTGTCGGGGTAGAGCAGGTAAAGACCACGAAAGGCGAGACTATACCGTCGGATGTCCTGATTTTTGATGTTTTTGCGAATGAGTTCCGGCTCAAGCTGATACTGGTCAATCGTTTTCTGATCAATAACAAAGACCTCGTTACGCCCTGTTTCCATTCCTTTTCCGATAAATACCAGGTTGCCCAATGATTGGGCATCCTGATCAATGGCAGCTAAAAGACGCGCCACGGTCTGGCCGTATAAATGCCAACTGTCACCAGTCAAATTAGCCTGGGAAAAGGGATAGGCCGTCTGGCGGAAGGCAGTCAGAAAATGCAAAATATCAACGCGCCTGTGAGCTGCTTTGTCGGAAAGCAGGACGTTGGCCTCACGGTGCGGGGCATCTGGCTCACGTTGCAGCAGGATAATACAGGTCTTGGTGCCGATGCCGGGAAAGACGGTGTAGTCGCCAAAGTCCACGATTTGCTCTATGGTTGCCTGTTGCAAAACAAGTTCGCGGATCTTTTGGGCGTAGTAGGCTTCGAGGTAGTAGCGGGCGGTAATGATTCCCAGTTTTCCCTGTAGCCTTAGCAGCGACAACCCTCGCTGGATGAAGTAGTAGTAGAGGTCGCTTTTGCCAGCCCACACATTGGCGAAGGCATCTTTGAGGTAGGCGGCATCGGCTGAGTTTTTGCCCCAGGTGTCGTCTACGCTGAGGTAGGGGGGATTGCCGATGACAAAGGTGAAGCCGGCATCGGGGCGTATCGTGCCGTCGGCATTGAGGAAGCATTCGGGGAATTCGACTAGCCAGTTAAACGGCCGTTTTTCCCCCACTCCCTCCCCAAAGTAAACACGCAGCGACTCATTCAACCTGTCATTGATCTGCTTTGCCAGCCGTTCAAACTGCCCTTGCAGCCCAATCCCGTCGGCATCGTCGTGGCTGCTTCCCTGCTGTGCCAGGCGAATGCGCCGCAGTTCGGCAAGCTGGCGGCGAAACGGAGCCAGAAGGGGGTCTGCTTGTTCCGGTGCCAGCGGCACTCCCCCTAACAGCGAGTTCCCAACCTTGATATTCTGGTTCAAAATCAGAGGCAGCCGCATATCCCGGCTCATGGCTCGCAGCATCAGGTTAACGGCTGCCAGTTCAGCCGCCTGGGGATCCAGATCCACCCCGTAAAGATGTTTTTCCAGAATTTGGTTTTTGTAGCCAGCCAACTGTTTCAGCCGCTGTGTTTGGCTGGCTAATTCAATTCGCCGTTCAACGGGTGACAATCCTTGCCGGGTCAAGGCCGCTGCCTGCTGTTCAGATTCGCGCTGCAAACGGCCGATTTCCCGTTCATAAAATGTTTCCAGCACGTGGTAAACATTCATGAGAAAGCTGCCCGAACCGCAAGATGGGTCGAGGATGGTGAGCGGGGGCAGGCCGTTGGTGCCGTCAATCTCTTCCAGCCGTTTGGGCTGTTGGTCGGGGAGGGGGGTACCATCTAAACGGCCGTTGTCCGTCCCGTACAAATAACGCCCAACCGTCTGGTCAACAATATAGCGCACAATATATTCAGGCGTGTAATAGCTCCCCTGCGCCTTGCGCGTTTCCAGGTTGTCCACCACCTCAACGCTGCCATCCTTAACCGCCAGCGTTTGCCCCAAATATTGCTCATAGGTATTCCCCATAATGTCGGCCGACATCGCCCGAAAGCGAGCATCATAGAGATTCACGATGATAGCATGAAGGACATCCTCACTAATTGTCAACCGATCACAAATATGGTCGGCAAACAACGTGCCATTATGCCGCACATTAAACTGCTGAAAAAAGTGGCGTATTTGATCCAGCAGCGGCACACCATAATCTGTCCGCTCCCGAATTTCCACAATAGAGCGCAGCTGATCCGCCTTAATGACAAACCGATCCTCAGCGTAGCGAATGACAACCAGACGATCCAGAACCCGCTGCACTGCCTCGCGCAGCTTGTAAATATCCACCGTTTGAGTTTGCGGGTCTGCCAGCAGCACCCGGTTTTCCCGATGCGAAAGAATGTCCTGCCCCAGGCGCAAGCGCCAAATGGTAATCAACCGCAAATATTCTTCATCCACATCTAGACGTTCACGATATCCCCGCAAGCTGTCCAAGCTGCCGTGAGCCACCTCGGTAAAGGAAAGCTGCCAAAGCTCATCAAAACGCTCCAGCAAATCTACCGGGCTGTCGAAGCTGAGAACCAGGGTGTCGCGGCGGGCATTAAACAGCCGCAGCGACGTAAAATTGGTCAAAATCGCCCAGTGCATTCCTTTCTGATAAGCATAGTTGATGGCTTGCTGCTCTTCCCTGGTGCGATCCACCGACATTCCCGGCAAATTCAGGCGCAGATGGGCAACATCCCGATTACGCCGTTCCTGCACCCGCTCCAACGGCTCAATAGCACCAAACCGTTTTGCTTCCACAAAAATAAGGGGGGTAGCGGCTTCGGGGTCGAGCTGCAGGGCGATATCGGCAAAACCGGCACCTCGCACATAGGCCTCGCGGTTGTAATAGCGAGTATCGTTTACCGGCCAATTCAGAATGGCAAACAAGGGATCAATAAAATTGGCGCGAACATTGGCCTCGCTTTGAAGTTGAGGGTTTTCCAAAGCGCGATAGTTGGCAATCAATTGCTCGATTTCTTCCTGGGCTTGTTTTTTGGTCAGACTTTTCATGATTTTGTTTTAGCTTATGATTTTCAGAATCACTCCGTGTTCAAAGTAAAAGCGACTCGTTTATGGGAGCCAACTATCGAAGAATTGTATTGGATTGTAAGCGTGTCGGGCAAAATGGCAACTGGGTGAGGCGCTGCCGGCCGAACAGATTCGGGGGATGCTGCGGCGGGAGGAGTTGGAGCAGGTGCTGCGGGAAACGGCCGTTCAGCCAACCCACGTCGAAACCCGGCTCAAACAGCTTGCTCACAGCGAAACCGCGCCTCCCTATTAGGTACGGCAGCAGCCGGGGGTCATTCCTATTGTGGGGGCGCGAACGGTGGCGCAAATTAAAGACAATTTGGGGACACTGGATTTTACGCTTACAGATACGCAATTAGATCATGCGGGCAAGCTAAATGAGTTCCGCCTCGGCTTTCCTCTCAGCTTTTTACCATGTCTGCAACCTAATTTTTGGCAATACTTTCGCGTTGATCGAGCATCCCCACAGCGTGATTTAGAAGCATCTAGGCTTTTATATCAATTTGATCGCTCCCGACAAAAATTTACATGGCTTTGATAGGTCAGTTGCACCGATCCCTCATACCAATTTGCTATACTCTGCCCATACTTAAGAACAAGGAATTTTCAAGCATTTCCGAACGGCAGCATGGTTTTGGGAATGCTTTTTTTGTGGAGGTCAGGATGATCAATTTTAACGATATTCACACGGCACAGGCTCGCTATCAGGAATGGGTTGTCGTTGCAGAACAGGAAAATCAGGTGGCAAAGGAAGTAAAGGGTGGCGAAACGGCCGTTTCTCGCCTTAGTCATCAATTAGCCCAACTGGGCAACCGCTTGCAGGGACACCGTTTGTCACAAACCGCCCACAGCTATCGCTAATTTAGTGCAGGTTATTTTTGTAGAGGAAGGAACCGCTATCATGAACGATTTATACGATGTACGTGTCCAGCACGCGCAAGAACATTACCGGATGTGGATTAAGCAACTGGAAAACACCCCGTTTCAGGACGGGGGACAGGAAATGAACAGCAAGCCGGGGCTGCTTGCCCGGCTCACCCAGCAGTTTGCCCACCGCAAACAGCAGGGCGACACCCCCCAACGTTAATTCCTAACGGAAAATATCTCCCTCCGAAAAAAGGCGCGGGCATAGCTCGCGCCTTTTTATTTGGACGCGGAAGAACGTGGGGCTTTTTCCGTTTTTCCATGTCCCGATAATGGCCGGTTGCCCCTACGCCACCTTATTGACATAAACCAGTGGCCGCACAGTGGGCATTTGGTCGGAACGCAAGGAAGCAACTGCTGATAGGGGGACAACAGCTACCCCGATAGATTCACCAACGGCATTAAACAATTCCAGTACTGCACCTTTCTCAGCACCAGCAGGGTGTGGCACAATATCTACCAATGTTGCCACATCCCCTTCCCGCAAATTTTCTGCCGGTACATCCTTTATGAGCGCAATGGTTTGATATAATTCAGGTATTCTCACGCGAAACGTTATAACATTAGCCAAAGGATTTTGATAGGCGTGGAAAATGGCTAGCAGATGAATACAGATAAAAAATCGGTGTGTATCTGTGTTTACCCGTGGTTGAAAAAAGCAAAACGGCCGTTTCTGCGCTATAATCCTCCTCCATGAGAGCAAGGTGGAAACAGATTCTGTTCAGTGGGCTACTGCTGCTCACCGCGTGCAGTGGCGGGGATGTGGCTTCCCTGCTTCCCGCCCCCAGCGATGCCTTCACCCCCGCCCCCGTCGCCACCGTTCCCCAACCCACGGCAGCAGCAACGGCCGTTCCCGTCACCGAAGATGCCACCGGCTACGCCCGCGCCTTCTATCGCGCCTGGGAAGCATTTGACTACGTAGGCATGTACAGCCTGCTCTCCCCCCAAAGCCAAACACTTGTAGACCAGGCCGCCTTTGTCCAGCGGTACCAGGAAGCCAGCGAAACTGCCGCCGTCCTGCAAATCCACAGCCAGCCCCTCTCCATCTTTCAGGAAAACGACCGCGCCGAGTTTAGCGTGCGCGTAACGTGGCAAACGGCCGTTGTTGGCGACCTCGTGCGTGATTACGTCGTGCCGCTGGTGTATGCAAACGGCCGTTGGGGCATCGTCTGGGACGAAGGACTCATTTTGCCCGAACTCACAGGCGGCAACCGCCTCACCCTCGAATACCGCATCCCCAGCCGCGCCAACATCTACGACCGCAACGGCCTCGCCCTCGCCTACCAAGGCAACGTCATCAGCCTCGGCATCATCCCCGGACAAATTGTGGACGAACCCGGCCTGCTTGCCACCCTCAGCCCCATCCTCAACCAGACCCCCGAAGAAATCAAAGCCCTCTACGCCGCTGCCCTGCCCGACTGGTACGTCCCCATTGGCGACATTCCCGAAGAGACGATGCAAACCAGCGGCGATGCCCTCCAGCCCTACATCGGTGCTGGCCTCGCCCCGCCCCAATCCCGCCTGGCTCGCGTCTACCCCGACAACGGCGTGGCCCCCCACCTCATCGGCTACACCGGCTTCATCGCTGCCGAAGAGCTGGCGGAGTACCGCGCCCTGGGGTATCGCGGCGACGAAATGGTGGGGCAAGCGGGGCTGGAAGCGTGGGGCGAAGATTATTTGAACGGCGACCGGGGGGGCATTTTGGCGGTGGTTGGCTCCAACGGTGACTATATTACCACGCTGCAAGAACGGGAGTCGAAACAGGCACGCAGCATTTACACGACGATTGACCGGGATTTCCAAACGGCCGTTGAGCAAGCCCTGGCCGATGCCCTTCTCAGCTATGGCGGCAGCAATGCCGGGGCGATTGTGGTGCTCGATGTCCACACCGGTGCCGTTCGCGCCATCGCCAGCTACCCCAGCTACAACCCCGCCATTTTTGATGCCGTACGCCCGGAAGCGGCCGTTGCCCTCGGTGCCACCCTCAGCGACCCCAACCGACCGTTGTTTAACCGCGCTACACAGGGAGCGTATCCGGCCGGCTCCGTGTTCAAAATTGTCACCATGTCGGCCGCCCTCAACAGCGGCCTCTACACCCCCGACACCCGCTACAACAGCACCGGCACCTGGGCGAGACTGGGCGACAACTTTATCAAGCGGGATTGGCGCGAAGGGGGCCACGGCAACATCACCCTGCGCGAAGCCCTGGTTGTCTCCTGCAACAGTTGCTTCTATGATGCCGGTTTCAACATGGACGGCCAGGACAGCAATTTGCTGCCCAACACTGCACTCAATTTTGGCCTCGGCAGCGTCACCGGCATCGAGGGGCAAGCCGAAGCGTCTGGCACCATCCCCAGCCCCCAGTGGAAAATCGAGAACATTGGCGAAGGCTGGGTTCCCGGCGATGCGGTCAACATGTCCATTGGGCAAGGGTTTGTGCAGGTCACGCCACTGCAAATTGCCGACATTTTGGCCGCTGTGGCCAACGGCGGCACGCTCTACCAGCCCAACCTCATTGACCGCATTGGCGCGGGTGGCGGTGCGCCGGAAGAGCCGTGGCCGTCGCACGTGCGCGGCGAACTGCCGCTATCGCCGGAAAATCTGGCCGTCATCCAGCAAAGCCTGTGGAACGTTGCCAATGGCCCCACCGGCACCGCCACCGACAAATTTGTCGGGTTGCCAATCAAGGTGGCGGGCAAAACGGGCACGGCCGAAGATCCGCCGCGCAACTCCCACGCCTGGTTTGCTGGCTACGCCCCTGCCGCCCCCGTCACCCTGGCCGATGGCCGCGTGGTCAACGAGCCGGAAATTGCCATTGCGGTGATTGCGGAAAACGGGGGGGAAGGATCGGCCGTTGCCGCCCCCATCTTCCGCCGCATCGTCGAACTCTACTACAACATCACCCCTCTCACCCCCTACCCGTGGCAATAGCGGCTATTTTAGAAGTTCAACTTCTTCTGAGAAGTTGAACTTCTCGCTGAAGGATAATTGCCCTCTGGAAACAGCCTCTTGAGTCATGGTATAATGCAGCCAACCTGACGAAAGGGGCTATATATGACGACTTTACAGCAAGCAGAACAACTCTTGTCCAAAATGTCGGTAACAGAAAAGATTCAAACGAGACCGACTAGATGGCTCGTTTATATGCCAACGAGAATTTCCCGTTTCCTGTTGTCGTGCAACTCAGGCAGTTAGGGCACGATGCGTTAACAATTCAGGAAAGGTGACGATGCTGCCTCATCAACGGCCGTTTATTCCCACCAACCACATCCTCAACCTCGACAGCAGCCAGCTAACCAACCTGCCCACCATCTTTCCACCCCACCTGCGCCAGTTCAGCGCCTACAACAACCAGCTAACCAGCTTGCCCGATGCCCTTTGGGAGCTGACCGATTTGGAGGTGTTGAATTTAAGTGCCAACCAATTGGCCGACCTGCCGGACGAGATTGGGCGGCTAACGAAGTTACATATGCTGGATTTGGGGCATAATCGGTTAACGGCCGTTTCCCCCACCCTCGGCAACCTCACCCAACTCACCTTCCTCTACCTCAGCAACAACCAGCTCACCCACCTGCCCCCCACCCTGCAAACATTGCACCAACTTCGCTACCTCAACCTCACCGACAACCAGTTCGCTACCTTGCCCGACTGGGTTGGACAGCTCCCCAACCTGCAAGAGCTGCGCCTCTACAACAACCACCTCACCAGCCTGCCAGACACCATCGGCCAACTGACGCAGCTTAAAGAACTGCACCTGATGAACAACCAAATCACTGCCTTGCCCGGCACCATTGGCAACCTAAAACAGCTTCTGCACCTCGATTTACGCTTCAACCAGCTTCACACCCTGCCCAAAACAATCGCCCAGCTTCCCCGCCTCCGCTTCCTCGACCTGCGTTCCAACCGCCTGCAAACCCTCCCCCCGTTTTTAGCTAAACTCCCCGCCCTGGAAAAACTCGACCTCCGCTGGAACCAGCTTGCCCACCTCCCCGGTTGGCTAACACACCTGGAGCAGCGCGGCTGTGTCATTTATGCCTGAAACACAGCCAGCCTACGGCACCAGTTCTACCGCCAGCGCCGTGCCACCGCCCACACCGTGGCACAACGTTGCCAGCCCGCGCTCTTTGCCGTTTTGTTGCAGCGCATGAATCAGCGTCGTCACAATCCGCGCCCCGCTGCACCCCAGTGGATGCCCTAGAGCAATCGCGCCACCGTGAACGTTAATCCGTTCGTAGGGGATTTCCAGATATTTCCGCAGCAGGATATTGTTGAGGGCAAACGCCTCGTTATTTTCTACCAGTTCAAAGTCAGCGGTTGACCAACCCGTTTTGGCCATCAGCTTTTGCGTAGCGGGGACAATGGCCTCAACAAAGCGCCACGATTCAACGGCCGCCCAGGCGTGGCCGACGATGCGGGCAACGGGCTTGAGATCGTATTTTTCAACGGCCGTTTTTCCCGCCAACAGCACCGCACACGCCCCATCCGACATCTGGCTGGCGTTCCCCGCTGTCAGCAGCCCATCCGGGCGGAACGCCGGCCGCAATCCTGCCAATGAATCCATCGTCGTTGCCGGCCGAATCCCCTCGTCAGCGTCAAACAACATCTCGCCACGCCGCTGGGCCACAGGAAACGGGACAATTTCGTGAGCAAAACGGCCGTTTTCCCGCGCCGCCGCCGCCCGTTCATGCGACAAAAACGCCACCTCATCCAATTCTGCCCGCGACACCCCATGCTCCCGCGCCAACCTTTCCGTCTCCTCCCCCATCAATTCACCCGTCAACGGGTCAGTCAACCCGTCATGCGTCAGCACATCCAGCAGCGGCTCCTGATTGCCCACCATAAATTTGTAGCCCCACCTCGCCTTGTGGCTCAAATAAAACCCCGTTTGCGACATAGACTCCACGCCGCCCGCCAGCACCAGCTCCGCATCCCCGGCACGAATCGCCATGTCGCCGTTCATCATCGCCATCATCCCCGACGAACAAAGCATATCAAGCGCGTAACCATCCACTTCGCTGGGAATCCCCGCCTTGATGGCGGCATGACGCGGCACAAGCTGGCCTTGACCATGCTTGTAAATATGCCCCATGATGTATAAATCGAGATCGCTACCCGCCACTTGCGCCCGATTCAGTGCCGCCCCCATGACGTGGGCAGCCAAATCAACCGGAGCCACATCTTTGAGCGTACCCCCAAACTTGCCAATAGCCGTGCGAACGGCCGTTACAATATACGTTTCCGTCACAGTTCATCTCCTTAAACCAGTTACCCAGCCTGGTTCAATGGGTTTGTTTCAATGATGATGCAAATGTACCCTACGTCAAGCGTCCTGACACCCAATTCATAGGGTCTCCAGGGTTTTCAGTAAACGGCAACATTCAAACAGTGAAAAAGCCGCGTCCCTGACCTAACCTGGCTGGCTTAATTTACATTTTTCGCTAAAGTCTACAGAGATTGGGCAATTGAATACAGCTAATCTCCCAATCTTAATATTCGTTTATCCGCTTATTTTATAAACACACAACAAACTTGTCCTACATGTTTACAGGTTATTCAATAATGACTGAAAACAAAACGGCCGTTTCCCCCATTCGCGCCTTCCACATCATGACCAAGCCCACCGGGGCTATTTGCAATCTGGACTGCAAATATTGCTACTTCCTCTCTAAAGAAATGATGTACCCCGGCAGCCGCTTCCGCATGGCCGATGAGCTGCTGGAAACATTCGTGCGCCAGTACATCGAATCGCAAAAAGTGCCGGAAGTGACCTTTGCCTGGCAGGGCGGCGAACCCACGCTGATGGGGCTGAGCTTTTTTGAACGAGTCATCCATTACCAGCAAAAACATGCCCGACCCGGCATGAAAATTCACAATGCGCTGCAAACGAATGGCACGCTGTTGGATGATGCCTGGTGCCAATTCTTCAAAAAGCACAATTTTCTGATTGGTATCAGCATTGATGGGCCACAAGAATTGCATGATGCTTACCGGGTAAACAAGGGTGGGGCAGGCAGCTTTACGCAAGTAATGCGCGGCTGGCGGCTGTTGGCTGCACATGGGGTGGAATACAATGTGCTTTGCACGGTTCATGCCGCCAATCAAGACCATCCATTGGAGGTCTATCGCTTTTTCCGCGATGCGTTGAAAACGCAGTTTATCCAGTTTATCCCGATCGTTGAGCGGGCAACGACGCAATTGCTGCCGCTGGCGAATATTGGCTGGAGTGAAAGGAATGGGGGAGAACGGCCGTTATACACCCAATCCGGCACCCTCACTTCCGAACGCTCGATCAACGCCGCCAAATACGGCAGCTTTCTCAACGCTATTTTTGATGAATGGGTACGGCATGATGTCGGCCAGATTTATGTACAGATATTTGATGTAGCTTTAGGAGCCTGGCTGGGGCAGCCCGGCGGCTTGTGCGTTTTTGCTCCCACCTGCGGCCAGGCTTTGGCCTTGGAACACAACGGCGATTTGTTTAGCTGCGACCATTTCGTAGAACCAGATCATTTGCTGGGCAACATCCAAAGCGACCACATGCTGACATTGGTCGCTTCGGCTAAACAGCAACAGTTTGGACAAGACAAGTCCGACACCTTGCCCCAATATTGCCGCCAGTGCGAAGTGCGTTTTGCCTGTCACGGCGGCTGCCCCAAAAACCGCTTTATCCACACGCCCGATGGTGAGCCAGGGCTGAATTATTTATGTGCTGGTTACAAAGCGTTCTTTAACCATGTAGATCGCCCCATGCGCATCATGGCAAATCTCATCCAACAGCGTCGCGCCCCGGCAGAAATTATGGCGATGATGACGGCCGAGGATGAAAAACAATTACAACAAGCCTATGCTCAAGCACGACGCAATGACCTTTGCCCCTGCGGCAGTGGCAAGAAGTTTAAGCAGTGCCATGGACGGTCTCGGTAAGCCATTTATTATGTCAACACCTACTTTACGTCAATGGCTGCATCAACGGCCGTTTACCCTCACCATGTCCTCCGGTTTTTTTAGCTTTTTTGCCCACTGCGGCGTTGTTTCCGTGCTGGAAGAAGAAGGATTGTTCCCAGCACGCATCACCGGCTCCAGTTCCGGGGCAATGATTGGCGCGGGCTGGGCGGCGGGGTGCAGCGCCCAACTGCTGCGCGACTTTACCTTTTCGCTGCGCAAGGAGGATTTTTGGGATCCTGGCCTGGGGTTGGGGCTGCTGCGCGGGCGACAGTTTCGGCGGCTCATCGGCCAGATTGCCCCCGTGCAGCGGCTGGAAAAATGCCCCATCCCGCTCACCGTTTCGGTCTATGACATTTTGGCGCGGCAAACAGTGGCCGTTAGCCAGGGGCCATTGTCGGAACTGGTGTATGCGTCGTGTGCCATGCCGGGGTTTTTCCAGCCGGTGCGGATTAACGGCCGTTTCTATGCCGACGGCGGCATCCAAGACCGACCCGGTTTAGCCAGTGTGGCCGACGGCGAGCGCGTTTTTTACCACCACATTGCCTCCCGCTCCCCCTGGCGGCGCAAAAACAGCCCCTCCCTCCGCATTCCCCAGCGCGACAACATGGTTACGCTGGCCGTCCCGAACCTGACGCGGGCAAACCCAAATGCGCTGGAAAACGGCCGTTTAGCCTTCGCCCAGGCCCGCAAGGCATTACAGCAAGCGTTAGACAAGCCCGCTAATTAGAAGGTAGGGGTCTTCTTTTTCCGCCAGGCTGCCAGGTTCTGTTGACATTGGGTTCCACGGGGTCAAACTTCTCTTTGCGAGTATAATTTGGCCTATGAAAACTGAACCCATGAGGCAACCTTCGCTTAGTCTTTATCTGCACATCCCGTTTTGTCGCCATCGCTGTTCCTACTGCGACTTCAACACCTATACCAGCTTGAGCAGCTTGCAGGCTGACTATGCGACGGCGTTGGCGGCGGAGGTGGCACAAGCGGGAGAGCTTGCACGGGTGCATCACGGCCACAAGCCGGCCGCCCACACCCTTTTCTTTGGTGGCGGCACCCCATCGCTGATGACCCCACCCCAGTTGGCGCAGATTTTAACGGCCGTTTCCCACAACTTCACCCTCCACCCCGCCGCCGAAATCAGCATGGAGGCCAATCCGGGGACGGTGGATGAGCGGTATTTAACGGCCGTTCACGCCCTCGGCATCAATCGCCTCAGCTTTGGCGTGCAAAGCGTCATTCCCAGCGAGCTGGCACTGCTGGAACGGTCGCATGATTTTGCCACCGTCGTGGGGGCGGTTGCCCAGGCACGGGCGGCAGGGTTTGACAACTTTAATCTGGATTTGATTTACGGGGTGCCGGGGCAAACGCTGGCTTCGTGGCAGGAGAGCGTGGAGACGGTGCTGACGCTGCACCCCACCCATCTCAGCCTCTACTGCCTGACGATTGAGCCGGGTACGCCGATGCAGCGATGGCTGGAAAACGGCCGTTTTGCCCCCCCCGACCCCGATCTTGCGGCGGAACAATATGAATGGGCGACCCGGCGACTGGCCGCCGCCGGTTTTGACCATTACGAAATTTCCAACTGGGCGCGGCCGGGGCGGCAGTGCGAACACAACCTCACCTACTGGCGCAATTTGCCCTATTTGGGGCTGGGAGCCGGGGCGCACGGCTATGCCGCCGGGCAGCGTTACCACATTGTGCGCCAGCCCCGCGTCTATCTGCGCCGCATGACCGAGGGACAGCCCGCTGCCTATCCACTGACGGCGGCGGTGGCCGACAGCCACCACCTGTCGCGGGCGGAGGCGATGGCCGACACGGTGATGACGCAGCTTCGCTTGCTAAATGAGGGGCTGGACTTGGTGGCGTTTGCCAACACGTTTGGCGAGTCGCTGCACGCGGCGTTTCCGGGTGAGGTGGAGCGGTTGACGGAGTGGGGGCTGGTGTGGGAGAAAAACGGCCGTTTGTTGCTGACGGAAAACGGCCGTTTTCTCAGCAACCAGGTTTTTTATCGCTTTGTGTAGCTCGCAGCTCACGCAGCAGCCCTTCCTTATATTGACGGTCACGAATGGCGATGGGGGCATTGAGGTACCGGTTAAGCGTCGCTTCGCTATGATCCGGCTCAAAAAACTCCCGAAACATTTCCAATACGGAAATCCGGTCACCACGATAGCTTTGATAAGCCACAGGATCACCTGCACAGATGCGGCCTTCTTGTAAAACACGACAATACACGCCCGGCCGTTCCGCCGCCCGAAACGTCTTGAGAAACGTCTTGTCTTGCATTCGCGCCGCCAATGTCACACAAGGAATACGAGGCGCAGTCACCTCCAGCACGACTTCGCCAACCTGGAATTGATCGCCAACAAACAGTGTGCCGCTTTCCAAGTCGGAAATAGTCAGGTTTTCCCCAAACATGCCGGGTAAAAGCGGCTGCCCCAGGCTGTTTGCCCACCATTCATAATCTTTTGCGCCAAAAACATAAACCGCCTGATCAACCCCGCCGTGATTTTCGGTGTCGCAAATGGCATCGCCCGCCAGCCCTTCGGTCGTCACATAAACCGGTACAGCAACGGGTTCTTTGAAAATGCCCGTTTGACCAGACGGCTTTCCGTTTTGGATGGCTCGTACCTTGCCAACATTCACACTAAGAACTCTCATTTGGTTTTCCACCTTTGCCAAGCTATAACTAACTAGCAGTCTGCCGGAGAAGTCAGAATAGCATTGCGGATGACGCGGATTTCGGCGGATGAATACGGATTTTTCTCTTTATCCGCGAAAATCTGCTCCGATCCGCGTTATCTGCGCATCCATTTTCTTTTTCCGGCCAGGCTACTAACAAAAAGTCTACCACAAGGGTTCGTTCGTTAATAACTTGGGATTTAGAAGTTCAACTTCTGAGAGAAGTTGAACTTCTGGAACTGCAAAGTTATTTTTGATTAAACCATAAGAGATAGTGAGAGGTGCTAACATGACCAAAGTGACGGTAGCTATTCTGGCCGGAGGCAAAAGCAGCCGAATGGGGCAGGACAAGTCGTTTGTGGAGCTAAACGGCCGTTTTCTCATCCACCACGTCCTTGATCAGGTCACTGGGCTGGGGGACGAACTGATTCTCATCACCAACAAGCCCGACGACTATGCCTTTTTGGGGCTGCCCATGTTTGGCGACGTGTACCCGGATCATGGGTCGCTGGGGGGGATATTTACGGCCGTTTACCACGCCAGCCACCCCCACACCCTGGTCGTTGCCTGTGATATGCCGTGGCTTAAACGGCCGTTGCTCCACCACATGCTCGACCAGCGCCACACCGCCGATGTCGTCGTACCCCGCTGGGACAAATACCCCGAACCTCTCCACGCCGTCTATAGCAAGGCGTGCCTGCCCGCCATCGAAGAGAAGCTGCAGGCACAGCAGCTAAAAATCACCAGCTTTTTCGGTCGCGTCGCCGTCCACTTTGTAGAGCGCGACACCATTGCCCAGTTTGACCCGGCCGGCCAATCCTTCACCAACCTCAACACCCCCGACGAGCTGCAAGGGGCGCAGGCGAAACGTTGATTGTTATTTTTCACTTCGCTCGATAGAATACGTAACATCTTGCGCTAAGGGGAGTTGAAAACGGCCGTTTCTATCCCCCACCACGCCCCCATCATCCAACCGCAAGCAAAAACCCGCCCCCGTCACAATCACCACCTCCCCCGCAAGACGCGGCGTAATGCAGGCGCGGGTCAACTGCCCGCCATCCCACCACGCATCCACCACCACATTACCCCGCGCCACCAGCCCCGCAAAACGCCCCTTTTGCCAACTCTCCGGCAGCGCCGGCAGCAGCACAATCTCCCCATTGTGGCTTTGCAGCAACATCTCAATCACCGCCTGCACCGTCCCCAAATTGCCATCAATTTGCATCGGCTTCCCATCTTCCATCAATTTCGGCACGTTCCTGATGTTGCAGCAGCTAAACAGATTGGGCAACCCCGAATACCGCGCCATGCTGCCAACCATATCCCTCGCACGATTGCCATCACCCAGCCTGGCGAGCAGCCCACCCGCCCATGCCCGGCTCCAGCCCGTGTTTGCCCCGCCGTTACGCATTCGTTTTTCAATGCTTTTACGAACGGCCGTAAACAACCCCGGCTCCCTCTCCGTAATCCCATGATACGGATACGCCCCAATCACATGCGACTGATGCCGATGACGAGGCTCCGCTTCCTCCACCTCAACCCCCCACTCCAATATCGCCCCATCCTCCCCAATCAGCGGTGGGTCAACCTTTGTCAACGCCAGCGCAATTTCTTCAGCAAACCCGGCAGGAAGCACCGCATCATCCTGACCCATTGAGCGCAAAACAGCAATGGCCTCCAGGCAATCCCGCATCAGCAAAGCGATCAACTCGGCATCCATCGCCGACATGCGGCAAAATGAAACTTGATCCCCATTGGGCAAAAAATAACTGTTTTCCGGTGAAGTCGTCACCCCCATCACCAGCTTCCCATCCACCTCCTCCATAAAATCCAGCACAAAAAGCAGCGCATCCCGCAATATCGGCCACACACGCACCAAAAAATCCCTGTCCCGCGTGTACCGAAAATGCTCCCACATGTCTACAGCAATCCACACCCCACCCAAAAACCAATAGGAACAATGGGTGCCTGCATCCTGAACGGCCGTATCCGCCCAAATATCACTATTGTTATGCAGCACAAAACCCCGGCAGCCATACATTTTTTGCGCCGTCACCGTGCCATTGCGCCTGATTCGTTCGGCAAACTGGATGTATGGCTCAAAGCAGATGGAAAGATTAGCGGAATCGGCCGGCCAATACGCCATTTGCAGGTTGATATTCGTCGTAAATTTGCCATCCCAAATAGACAACAAATCGCGGCACCAAATGCCCTGCAAATTAGCCGGAAGCACACAGTGGCGGCTCGAACTGAGCAGGATATACCGGCCAAAAGCAAAAAGCTGCAAGACAAGATAATCATCCAAAGCGTGCCAGCTCCCGGACAAACCCAGCCCGGTCAAATCATCCTTTGCAAATGCTTCAAACACGCTATTCATGGCAACAGGCCCGGCAATCGCCTCCGCACTTTCCAGCGAAATGGAGACATTGGTGAACAACGCGCTCCACTCAGCAATATGATCCTGCATCGTAGCCGCAAAACCCTTGTCCAACGCCGCCCGGCACCGCGCCACACAAACCGCTTCAATGTCGGCCGTCTCAAAATTGGTGCCGGCCGCAAAATACAGCACCACCTCACTGGCGTTGATAAACACGAGCTTGTCACCCATGATGGCCGTCTCCCCATTGCCCACGCCAAATAACGCCCCCCGAAACCGCAGCCCAGTTTCACCACCACAGCTACCGCGCATCACCAGCCCATTCCCCCCATACCGCACCGTCTCATCCATATGAGTGCCATAGCTAAAATTCCCCACCCGCTCACCGCGCTCCACGTTGGCGGAAAAGTGCAAAACAGGCTCTGAGGCACAAAGGCGAATGGCAATCACTGCGTCGGGGCAACTGGCAAACGCCGTCAGCTCATAGGCTACCCCATCCATCACATACCTTTCGGTCACAACCGCCGAATCAAAATCCAGCACCCGCCGATACGCTTCAACCGGGCGATCATGATAGAAGAAATCCAGCACAATCATGCCCAGGGTAGAATAATGCCGTTGCGTTTCAGGAACGCCCGTCAGCACCAGCACCGCCAGCCGCTCCGCCTCCCGAACGCGCCCTTCGCGCATCAGGGAGCGGATTTTGCCCATCTGGTGAATGGCATCAGGGTTGTTACGGTCTCTTGGCCCACCATACCAAACTGTTTCTTCATTCAGCAGGATCTGTTTTTCCTGTATGCCACCATTGATCATGGCACCCAGCCTGCCATTACCAATGGGCAAGCTTTCGTCAAACCGCGTGGAAGGTTGGTCAAACATGAGTTGTGGTTTCATATTCATTGAAAAAATATTACTTCGTGATCGCTGCCAGTATAATAGGCTGAATGATCTTATAAGCGGATGAATATGACAAATAGACAATGCCGATTTGAGAAATTATGTTGACTTTTTTCACGAGACGACGGGTATTAACGGCCGTTATCCTCCTCCTCCTCACCCTCCTCACCCTCTACACATTCCGCCGCCAACTAGCTGGGCCACGCATCCCCCGCATTGGCCCCTGGTTCGCCAACCCCGTCGCCCATGCCGACTGGCAAGTCGAAATAGGCAGCCGCTGCGGCAACGCCCCCATGATCTTTCCCACAACTGGCTTCATCGGCGTGGGCTGGGGCGACGGGCTGTGGCCGTTCTATCAGCACACCGGCTACGACATCTTTAGCCCCGCCGGAGCCGAAAACGTCACCCCCAACATCGCCGCCTACGACGGCTACCTGACCCGCGAAACCGATTGGCTCAGCACCGTCATCATTCGCCACCCCGACTTTCCCCCGTTTGACGGTTCCCCCCTCGCCCCCGGCGAGCAAATCTGGAGCTACTACACCCACATGGCCTCGCCCGATGGCTCCATCTCCTACGTTGACCCCGCCTTCCCCCCCGGCACCCGCGAAAAATTTGTCACCGCCGGAACGCTGCTAGGGTACCAAGGCACCTGGTCTGGCCGCCCCAACGACCCCGTCGGGCTGCACCTCCACTTCTCCATTGCCACCAGCAAACCCGACGGCAGCTATACCAACGAAACCCAAATTGGCAACACGTATGATCCTGCCCTTTTTCTGGGGCTAACGGCTAACGAAGAGGGGATTATTGGCTGCTGGCGGTGAGTGATATACGTGGTAGGAGAAATACGTTACAATTGAAGCAGTTGTTGAAGGTAATGTGTGGGTGAATAACTATGCGTGCAATTGAACGGATGACGATTCAGGGTTACAAGTCAATACGGGAAATGGAGCTGGATTTACGGCCGTTAAACATCCTCATCGGAGCCAACGGCGTTGGCAAATCCAACTTCATTAGCGTTTTCAAGTTCCTGCATGAACTAGCCAGCGAAAATCTACAATTGCACGTTGCCAAAGCGGGCGGCACAGAGACATTCCTGTATTTTGGACAGCAAGTAACCAGTCAACTATATCTATATGTCCAGTTTGCCCAACCCCAGGAAGGTCTGGCAAACGCTTATGACTGTACCTTAGTCCCTTCAACCGAAGATGTGTTTGTCTTTGCTAAAGAACATGCCTCTTTTCACAATCAAAAACAATATTCCGAGCCTCTTACTCTGTCCCTGGGATGGGGCAAACCGGAAACTCAATTAAATCAACACGCAAGGCAACAATATGTCGTTCGTTATGTGCGAGAGGCTATGTTTAGTTGGCGCATCTATCATTTCCACGACACAAGCGACTCGGCTAAAATCAAGCTTACAGGAGATTTGTACGACAACCGATTTTTGCGTCCCGACGGTTCTAATCTTGCCGCCTATCTCTATTTGCTGCAAGAGACAGAACCTGCTTATTATCGCAACATCGTAGACGCTGTTCGCCTGATCGCCCCATTCTTCAATGATTTTGCCTTACGGCCATCTCCCTTTAACCCCGAAAAAATTCGTTTGGAGTGGCATGAACAAGGCTCTGACTTGCTTTTTGGAGCCAGTGCGCTTTCTGATGGTACATTACGCTTCATCAGTTTGGCAACGTTGCTGCTGCAGCCGCCGGATAAGTTGCCCTCCACGATCTTACTGGATGAGCCAGAGCTAGGGTTGCATCCATATGCTATTACCGTTCTTGCCAATTTGTTGCAAAGTGCGGCCGAGCGTACCCAAGTCATCGTCTCAACCCAGTCGGTAACGTTGGTTAATCAATTTGATCCGGAAGATATTATTGTGGTGGATAGAGAAGATGGTCAATCTGTATTCCGTCATCTGGCGCCGGATGCCATTGATGACTGGTTAGAAGATTATGGACTGGGTGAGTTGTGGGAGAAAAATGTTTTGGGAGGCCGCCCTACTTAATGCGTCGCGTCAAAATTGTGGTTGAAGGCCAAACTGAGGAATCTTTTGTCAACGGTCTTTTGGCGGAGCATTTAGCTCTGCGGGGTGTTTTTGTTACGCCAATTCTGCTGACCACAAAACGTACCCAAAGCAAACGTGGGCGCGAGCAGATGATGCCAGGTCGCAGTTACAAAGGGGGAATCACCTCTTACGCCAAGATCAAAATGGATGTCCGTAATGCTTTGGCTGACAAGAACGCGATGGTTACAACCATGATTGATTTTTACGGTTTGCCAGATGATTTCCCGGGGGTGGCGCAAAAGCCAACAGGTACTCCTTATGAGCAGGTAGTCTATCTGGAACAGTCTTTTGCCAATGACATTGGCAGCACCCGTTTTTGGCCGTTTTTGGTTTTGCATGAGTATGAAGCACTGCTATTTAGCCAGCCGGAAATGATTGCCAATGCCTTTCCCGGTCAAGAAGTTGGCTCCGTTTTGCAGGATGCCCGCAACCGTTTTACTTCACCAGAAGAGATTAATCAGGGACGGGAAACGCACCCAGCCGCACGCATTCAGGCTTGTGTACGGGGGTATAAAAAGCCATTTCACGGAGTCACCATTGCCCAGCGCATTGGCCTGGCACAAATTCGCCACCAGTGCCACCATTTTGAGCAGTGGGTAGCGTGGCTGGAGTCGCTATCCAGTTAACGTCTACCACAAGTTATTGGTCGAGAATTGGGGATTGGAAACTGGAGTCAATCTCCAATCTCCAATCTCCGCTCCTACTTCGTTATCTCAAACTCAAACCCATCCGAACGGCCGTTAACCTCCGGGAAAAACTCCTGATAGCCAAACGCCGGTCGCACCTGATAGCTGCCGGGGATGTTGGTTTGCAGCGTATAGCTGTACTGATAGCTACCCGCTGGCAGGAACCCCGCATGGAACACCACCTTCTCATCGCGGAATTCGATGCGGTTGAAGAACCAGTACCCCCAGTACCCATACGCATACTGCTGGTCGGTAATCGTCGGCCCTTGCCCCGACTGGCTCGTTGCCAAATTCGGGTCAATCGCTTCGGCACCGGCCGGCAGCGGGTCTTCAACGATGGCGTAGCTGAGGTTGTTTGGCACGGTGATGTCCAGCACCACCCGCACCTGCTGCCCGGCGGCAATGGTGTCAATGGGCTGGCAGTCGTCGCTTTCCGGGTCACAAGCCGCGTCGTAGTAGGTGCGCTGAATGCTCAAGCCCCGATCCAGCGGGCTGATGGTGGAAACATCCAGGGCGGCGTTGAGGTGGAGGGTGTAGTACAAACGGCCGTTTCCACTCCCACGTTGCACATCAAAGAAGTTGACCTCATTCGGCACCAGATCCTTCAACGGCACGCTAATCGCTTCACTCCCTGTCACATTGGCAAGCGGGAAGTGGCCTTCGGCCAGCGTGTCCAGATTGACGTTGAGCAGATAGTCGTAATCCGCATCCAGTTCACCGCTCACCAGCATCCAGTTCGCCAACGCCTGCACACTCCACGCCGTTTCATACTGGGTCGGCCAGTAGGCCAGCGTGCGAGCGTTCATCAGCCAGCGAATGGCACCCGGCAGCAGTTCGTTTTCGGGTTCAAGTTGGGTAAGGGTGTTGACGACAACGGCCGTTTCTGCCACATCACTCCCCAAATGCTGCCACGCCTCCGGGTCATCATCCTGCCAATTGGTGCCGGTGGCACTCACCACCGCATTGGTGTTCAGGTCGTTGAGCAGCGTCGCCTGCGCCGCCGCGTCCGGGCTGCCCAGCTCATAGCTCAACGCTAGCAGCGCCTCGGCCGATGGCGACAACCGCACCCGCTGCGTCGCAAAGAGGGCATCGCGCACGCTGTCAATATCATAATCGGCTTCGCTGAGAACATAAACATAGAACGCCCAGCGGTTGATCTCCCACGGCGCGGTCAGATTTTCAGCGCGGGTGGGGGAAAGCAGGCCAGCCAGATAGCCCACAGCCTCATCCATCACCTGGCTGGGTACGGTGTAGCCAGCCTGCTCTGCCTTTAGCAGGGCCAGCAGGATGTGGCTACTCAGGAACGGGTCACGCTCCAGCGTGTAGCACCAGCCCCAGCCGCCGTTGGGCTTAGCCAATTGACCAATACGGTCAATATCGCTTTGCACCAGCGGATCAAGCTGTGCCAGCAAGCTGCTGTTCAAATCGAGTTCGCGCAGGGCAACGGCCGTTGCCACGTTGGGAATGAGCCGGTAGGCCACAGAATGAGCGCAATCCAAGTCATAGTCACGCTGCTCAATCGCCTCCAGGCTGTCGAGCAGTGCCGCCGCCAGCGACGGGCTAAGGGTGGCATCTATGCTTCCTTGGCGCAAATCCACGCCGTCGGGGAGCAAAATTGCCTCCACGCGCCGGTCGGCTTCGTCCAGTACCCCGGCCGCGCCAACCACGTCTTGCCCGGTGTAGCGATAGACTGGAACAAGCTGGTTGGGGCCAACGCCCAGCGTCGGTTTGCTGGCATCGCGGTAATCGCCGCCCGCCACGCGGAAGGTGAGGTCGGCAAATTCAACGTCGTCCACCACGACTTGCCACTGCACCAGTTGACGGCCGTTTGCTGGCACCGTCACCGTTTGTGTGGCTTCGTCGTTGAGGGTGAGACCGGTGGCTTGCAGGGTAACGGCCGTTTCCAGCGCATCCCCCGTGCTGTTGTTGACAATCGCCCCCAGCATCACCACATCCCCCACGGTGAAGAAGCGCGGGGTGACGGGGCGCACCAGCAGCGGCAGCGACACCTGCACATCCACAGCCGACTGCCCTACCAGGGTATCGGCCGTCACTGCTTTGCTGCTCAGTCGCCACGTCGTCAGGCTGTCGGGCAGCGGAATTTCCACCGTGGCGGCACCGTCAGCGTCGGTGCTGATGTTGGCCGCCCAGTAGGCGGTGTCAGGGAATTCGCGCCGCGCTTCGTCTTCTTCTTCCAGAGCCACGGCCGAGCGGGCTTCCTCGCCGCCGCCGCCGCCGCCACCAAAGCCTCCTTCCAGCGGAATTTCCGGCTCCAGCCCTTCGCCGCTAATAAACAGGCTGCCGCCCGTTTGGCTGCGGAGGGGCTGCAGTTTGTAGAACGCTTCCACGATGGGGGGGGCGTTGTCGGGCATCAGGGTCAGCACGGCCAAATCCACCAGCGCCAGCGAGAGGTCGGCCTGAACGGGCTGGCCGAGGTGGTTGGTGACGCGAATGTCGTAAACGGCCGTTTCTCCCGGCTGGAACTGCTCTTGCTGCGGAATCAGCTCCACATTCAGCCCCAACTGCTCCGTCGAAACCTTGAGTTCGGCCAGACCGAGACGCACGTCGGCATAGGGGAAATCGCTGCCGGGGGTGACGGGTTTAACGGCCGTTACCATCACATGCACATTGGGCGCAAAAATCGGGGCAATCGGAATCTCCAGCAGGGCGCTGCTGCCGTCCAGCCGGACGACGCGCTGTTCAATCAGCTCGCCGCGCTCAATCGTCAGCCAGGCGTTCACCGGCTCGGTGAAGGGGGACTGCACCAGCAGGCGGGCGGTTTCGCCGACGCTGTATGCCGGTTTGTCGGGGCGCAACTCCATAGATTTTTGCGTGGGGTCGCTGCGCCAACCGCCATAGGTGGGGTCAAGCACCCAGATGTTGGTGGAGCTAACCGCTTCGCGCCCAGCGTCGTCGGTCAATGTCGCCAGGGCGATATAGCTGCCCCCTTCTTCCGGCACAAAGCTGGCAACCGCCTTGCCTGCGTCGTCGGTGGTCACGCTGGCGCGGTCTACTTCGGTGTCCACTGGCTCCCACACGGTACGGTAAATGCCAAAGGAGGTGTCGCGCTGGCTGCGCCATTCGCGCTGGTAGAACACCACTTCCACGTTTTGCTGCGGCAGCGGCTGCCCCGCCCAATCCACCGTCACAAGCTGCACTTCGGCGTTGGTTCCGGCCACGGCCACATAGTCGGTGGGAATGATGCCCACGTAGCCATCGGCGGCGTGGAAAATCACCTCGGTACGGGCGGAAACGGGGAAGTTGGAGATGTCGGTGAGGGTGGCCTCGATGGTGACGCGGCGGCTGCCAGCGTCGGCTTCGGCCAGGAAGTCGGCGGGGAGGTTGATGATGAAACGGCCGTTTGCGTCCGTCTTCCCTTCCCCATTAGCCACATAGTTGCCCAGCGGGCCGCTACCGCCAAAAAAGAAGTTGTCTTCGTAGTAGTAGCCGCCGTAATCGCCAAAAGCATAGTACGGTCCCGGCACGTTGGGTTGGAAGCTCGTTTCATACGCCGTCCAATTGATGTGCAAATCGCTGGCGGTGCCGCCAAAGAAAAACTCGGCCAGCAGGTCTACGTCTACGCTTTCGCCGCGCAGCGTTTCGGCCTGGTCGGGGGTCAGCGTCACTTGGAATTCCGGCTTGCGGTATTCGGCCACCGCAAATTGGCGGTAAGAGTCGTTGGCCGCGTCAATCCAAAGCTGGAAGTTGCCAAGCTGGGCGTTTTCTGGCAGCACATATTCGCCGCTAAAGCTGCCGTCGGCGTTGACGGGTAGCTCAAACTGCTCATCCAGCCCACCGTTGGGGTCGTAGAAGGCGGTGTTGAGGTGGACGATAACAGTTTCGGCGGTGGGGGGGCGATAACGGCCGTAATTGGGCTGCCGCACAATCCCTTTGAAGTGTACGGTGTCGCCGGGGCGGTAGATGGGGCGGTCGGTGTAGATGTAGGCAAAGAGCGGGGCTTCGCGGCCGCTGTCTTGCTGGATGCCCAACTGCCAGATGCTGATGTTGCCGGTCCATTGGCTGCGAGCCACGCCAAAACCGGCCGCACCGGGCTGCTCGCTAACCACGGTCACGCCTTCGAGGTACGGTTCGCTGGGCTGGTAGGGGAAGCTGGCAAAGCCGTTGTTGTCGGAAACGGCCGTTGCCAGTTCCACCCCCCGCTGGCTGTAGAGCGTTAAATTGCGCCCGGCCACCGGCTGGCCGCTGGCGATGTCGGTTGCCCAGACGTGAACGGTGTCAAACATCTCCTTGACGACGATGTTGGTGTCGCCGACGATGAGCAGGTTGCGCTGGTTTTGCCAGTAGCGTGAATCGTCTGGCAGGTCGGGGGCGGTGGCAACCACAAGATAAACACCGGTGGGCAACACACCGCCATCGGCAAGGGGGATTGAGGCAATCCCTACCTCGCCGTCGGGCGTGTCGAGCGTGGTGCTAAAGGTGCGGTCGGGCGTGGTGGCTGGGTTGTAGTCATAGATGGTGTAGGACTCATTGATGAGATTGAGCGGCAAGCCCAGGTTGTAGAGAGCCACATCATAAGCAGAGATGTTGCGGTGGATGAGTTCGATATTGCTGGGGAAACTGGTGCTGAGCTGGCTTACCTGCTGCGGCAAATTGAAGGAGGCAACGGCAGCGAGGTTGGGGGTGCGAAAACGCAGGGTGTAGGGCTGCCCCAGGGTGTTGCCATACGGGTCGGCGGCAGCGGCGGGAACGGTGATGGTGTAGTCGGTGTTGCTTTGCAGCGGGAAGCCGACGTAGAAGCTGTAGTCGTAGTCGTTGAAGTAATAATCTGGCTCTTTGGCCGGGGGCGGATCAATTTGCAGCCGCCCTTCCAGGGTGTCCAGATTCATGGGGGAGGCAAAGAAGATGTTAAAACCGGATTGCCACCGTTCGGCGGTCGCCCCGTTGGCTGGCTGGGTATTGACGACGGCGGGCAGCGGCACGGTGCGGAACGGGTAGATGGCTTCTTCGGCAAAGGTGGCACCGCCGCTGGCGGAGGTGGCACCACTGCCGATGGCAAGCTGGAAGCTAGTGCCGATGGGCAAATTGCCGTCGGGCGTGAGGGCCACGGTTTGGTCATTGTTGAGCCAAGTGGCAGTGAAGGGGGCGTCGCCGTCTTCACCACGCAGGGTGATGGCGGCGGCGGTGGCGGCGGTGTCCATGGGCATGTTGAAGGTGATGGTGATGGGCTGAGTGAGGATTAACGGCCGTTCCTGCAACTCCGGCTCCACCGAAAACACAGTCGGCCGTTCCGTCGTAAACTGCCAGTTGTAATCATCTTCCAGCGTCGCCCCCACCACATCTTCCAGCCCGGCGGCAATGGCAACGGTGTAGTTGGTGCCGCCCGCCAGTCCGCTATCGGCCACAAAGCGGTAGATGCTGGTGGAAACCCATTCGCCATGCCCGGCCAGTTCGGGGGTAATGGCAAGCGGCTGGGGCAGGTTAGCCTGCTGGTTGCTGGGGGTGAGGGGAACGACGGGGCGGTTGAAGATGACGGTAATGCTGCTGTCGGTTTCGACCCCGTTGACGGCGTTGGCAGGGATGACTTGGCTGACGGTGAGGCCGCCGACGGTGGCTAAGTCGAGTTCGACGAGTTCGGGGAGGGAACGGCCGTTTAGCCCAGTGGCGGTCCGTTCAACGCGGACTTTGTAATTTTGGCGGCGTTCCAACTTGACGCGAGGGGTGAAGATGACGGTGTCGGCGCGTTCCCAGGTGAACTCGCCTTCGACGGCGGGTTCGATGGTGAAAGCGGCTTCGACGCTGGCCTGATCCATGGGTTGGTCAAAGCGGAGGGTAATGGCCCCGTCGAGGCGAACGGGTTCGCCGGGTTGGGGGCTGCTGTAGACGAGTTGGGGGGGCCAATCTATGTCGGCGGGGTCTACAGCGGGAACGGGAACGGCCGTTGGTGCTGGTTTTGTTGGTTCGGCGGCGGCGATGCCTTCGTTGCTTTCGTCGCTATCGCTAGTGGTGCTGTCGGTGGTGGGGGAAACGGCCGTTGGGACGGTGGTTGGCAGCACGTCGTCATCGGCGCGGCCACCGCAGGCGGCCAGCACCAGGGACAGAACGAGAAGCAACCAACCAAAGTGGATGATATGCTGTTTACGCATGTTGTTTTTCTCCATTGGCACTCAATTATTCTTGATTCTGTGCCAACATGTTTTTAATCGCGTGAGATAGAGGCTCCAAGTGCAGCATGAAGCTTCACAAAAAAGTTGTTAAGCAACCGAAACAAAGTCTGTGCTTTGTAAAATTTCTTGGCTCATATAGGGGCTTAAACTTTCTGGGGTTAACAGTTCGACACGACGCTGGAGTATCTCTTCAAGAAAAAAGGCAAGATTACTAAAGTTCAGGAAGGTTTTGTGTTCAGGCTTAAATTCTACCAGTAAATCCACGTCACTTTGAATGGTTGCTTCATTGCGGGCAAATGAACCAAACAAACCATAGCGGCGCACGCCATAATGGCGCATTGTTGGATGTTGTGCCTTCAGTTTTTGTAAAACGTGTTGCTTGCTCGTCGTTGACATGCCTTTCCCTCATTGTTTCCAGATCACTATAGCAGAAAGGGAGGGGATGGTGCAAGGTGGGAAACGGCCGTTTTCCCCGCGATAAACCTCCGATCTTGTTACCCACACTCATTGACCGCCACATACCCTGGACAGGAAATCCAGCATAAGCCCGTCAAATTCCTGTGGGTACTCCCAGTTAACCGCATAACCAGGGCAGCACTGGCGGCCGCATGTTGTTCCCTGGGCCAAAACGGCCTTTCTGCGCCAGCCACAAACAACACTGGCACATTTGCTGTTTTGAATTCATCACCCCTTCACAATTTCCATCGTTGGAATTGCTGAAAACTGAGCCTCTAACTGGCACGTGTGAAATAATTCACTTATACTCTGGTTCCCACCATTTGCTGCGGCCGCAAGCACCGTTTCGGTGCTTCTTTTTTGCGTGTTGTGCGAGCAAAACAGATTTTTTGATTGGGAGAAACGAAACATGGAAACGCTGGAATCACTCCAGGCACAGTATGAAGCTGTGAAGGCACTTGGTTTAAAGTTGAATATGCAGCGGGGGCAGCCAAGTGATGCGGATTTTGATTTGTCGAATGGGTTATTAACGGCCGTTACCGACGACACCCCCCTCACCACCCCTAGTGGCATCGCACTACGCAACTACCCCGGCGGCGTAGCCGGGCTGCCCGAAGCGCGGGAACTGTTTGCCGAGGTGCTGCGTGTGCGCCCCGAAGAAATGATTGTCGGCAACAACGCCAGCCTTGAACTCATGGGCGACGTGCTGATGTGGGCCTTGCTGCGCGGGTTAAAAGACAGTGACCGCCCCTGGGTACAGCAATCACCCAAAATGATCGTCACCGTTCCCGGCTATGACCGCCACTTCCACATTCTAGAACAGCTTGGCATCGGCATGATCCCGGTGGAGATGACCAGCGAAGGGCCAGACATGGACGCTGTGGAAGCCCTTGCCGTCTCAGACCCATCGGTGAAGGGCATCTTCTTTGTCCCCACATACAGCAACCCCACCGGCGACACCGTTTCCGCAGCCACCGTGCAACGGCTGGCTACCATGCAAACAGCCGCCCCTGACTTCACCATTTTGGCCGATGATGCCTACGCCATCCACCACCTGACCAACACCCCCGCCGGCCCGCCACCCAACCTGCTCCGCGCCTGCGAAGCGGCCGGCAACCCCGACCGCGCCTACATCTTTGGCTCCACCTCCAAAATCACCTTTGCCGGGGCCGGCGTGGGCTTTATGGCAACCAGCATCGCCAACGTCGCCTACATCAGCAAACTCTTGGGAGCGACCAGCATTGGCCCCAATAAAATTGAGCAATACCGCCACGTGCGCTTCCTCACCAGCTACCCCGGCGGCATTGCCGGGCTGATGCGCGAACATGCCAGGCTGCTAAAGCCCAAGTTTGACGCCGTGCAAACGGTTTTGGGTGAAGAGCTGGGCGACAGTGGGCTGGCAAGCTGGACAAACCCGCAGGGTGGTTATTTTGTCAGTCTGGACACGGCTGAGCCGGTGGCTGACCGTGTGGTGGCACTTGCCAATGCGGCCGGCGTATCGTTAACCCCTGCTGGGGCCACCTACCCGAACCAGAAAGACCCGCACAACCGCAACATTCGCCTGTCCCCCAGCCGACCGCCCGTGGCCGAGGTGGCGCAGGCGATGAAAATTGTGGCGCTGTGTGTCAAGCTGGCTTCGGCGGAATTTGCGGCCGGCAAATAAGGATCAAAAAACCGGGTTTCCGTCAGAAACCCGGTTTTTTTTGCGATACTATTCTGACTTCTCCGACAAGCTGCTAGAAACCACAGCTTTTGCTGCAACAATAGATAGAGTACCATGTGATTATTCTTTCGACAATGGGGTATAGAATGACATGGAATCCCCCTTCTACACATAAAAGCCGGCCGTCAACGCCCCAAACGCCCGCGTATAAACATGATGCTGCTCCGTCTCAATGGTTAGACGGTCGCGCTCTGGCTCACGCTTTTCCCAGCCCAGTTCCAGCAGCAGCCGGTGCGGTGGTTTGGAGGGTTTGGGACAAACGGCCGTTTCCCGCCCACACCACAACCCCCGCTCCTCTGCCAATTGCACAAATTCCCGCCCCGCCAACACCGGCAAAATGAGGCAAAAACGGCCGTTTTCCCCCAGCAATCGCCCCACACACGCCAGCAAATCGGCAAACGAAAGCGTTGTCGTCTGCCGCGCCTGCCGCCGCGCCGCGTCGGGAGCGGCCATGTGCTGCCCGGCGGCAAAAAAGGGCGGGTTGCTGATGATGAGGTCGTAACGGGTGGGAGGATGGAATTGCTGAACGGCCGTTTGCCACACCCGCACCCGCTCCCCCCACGGCGATGCCGCCACATTCTCCGCCGCCTGCGCCGCCGCTCCCTCATCCAGCTCCACCGCATCCACCTGCAACGCCGGGTTCCGCTGCGCCAGCATCAACGCCAGCAGCCCCGTCCCCGTGCCAATATCCAGCGCCTGCTGCCGTCCCGCCACGTCCGCCCACGCCCCCAGCAACACCCCATCCGTCCCCACCTTAAACCCACGCGCCTGCCGGATGGCAAACTGCTTAAATTGAAATATTTGCGCCCTCTTTCTGTTCATTCACCACTTTTGCATTACAATTAAGAAAGCAAGCAATTAGGAAGATAAATCTTTTGACAGGATTAACAGGATTAACAGGATTAACCTGTTTGACTAACACATTCAGGAATTCACCGCAAAGAGCGCAAAGTTTTTTCTTTTGCCCTCTGCGCCCTCTGCGGTTCAATCAAATGGGTCAGTCAATCCGAAAAATCAACACGATAACAAAATAATAATCCTGTAAATCCTGTCAAAAAAAACGCTCCCTTGCCAGAAAATTCGATTGTATTGGAGAAGGTATCATCATGACAACCGACGAATCTACCATTGGACTCGACTTTATTCGCACGCGGGTTGTAGAAGATTTGCAAAACGGCCGTTTTAACAACCGCGTCCACACCCGCTTCCCCCCCGAACCCAACGGCCACCTCCACATCGGCCACGCCAAAGCCATCTGCGTAGACTTCGGCGTTGCAGCCGACTACGGTGGCCTTTGCAACATCCGCTTCGACGACACCAACCCCACCAAGGAAAAAACCGAATACGTTGACGGCATCCTCAACGACATCCGCTGGCTCGGCTTCGATTGGGAAGACCGGCTCTACCACGCCTCCGACTACTTCGAGCAGCTCTACGACTGGGCTGTGCAACTCATCCAAAAGGGCAAAGCGTATGTAGACGACCTTAGCGTAGACGAAATCCGCGACTATCGCGGCACGCTCACCGAGCCAGGGCGCAACAGCCCCTACCGCGACCGCTCCGTCGCCGAAAATCTCGACCTCTTTGCCCGGATGCGCAACGGCGAATTTCAGGACGGAGAAAAAGTGCTTCGCGCCAAAATTGACATGGCTTCCCCCATCATCAACATGCGCGACCCCGTCATGTACCGCATCAAGCACGAAGACCACCACCGCACCGGCAACAAATGGTGCATCTACCCCATGTACGACTGGGCGCACGGCCAATCAGATTCCATCGAAGGCATCACCCACTCCCTCTGCTCCCTCGAATACGTCAACCATCGCCCCCTCTACGACTGGTTCCTCGATGAGCTTGGCATCTACCACCCGCAGCAGATCGAATTTGCCCGGCTGGTGCTTACCTACACCGTCCTCAGCAAGCGCAAGCTCATCCAGCTTGTCAACGAAGGCCACGTCAGCGGCTGGGACGACCCGCGTATGCCCACCCTCTCCGGGCTGCGGCGGCGCGGCTACACCCCCGCCTCCATCCGCGACTTCTGCGACCGCATCGGCATTGCCACCGCCAACAGCACCGTAGACATCGCCATGCTCGAAGCCGCCATCCGCGACGACCTCAACAACGCCGCGCCCCGCGCCATGGCGGTGCTTGACCCCATCAAAATCGTCATTGAAAATTACCCCGAAGGCATGGTCGAAGAGCTGGAAGTGATCAACAACCCGCAGGACAAAGACAACCCCGAAACCCGCATTGTCCCCTTCTCCCGCGAAATCTACATTGAGCGCGACGACTTTCTGGAAGATGCCCCCAGCAAATTTTTTCGGCTGGCCCCAGGGCGCGAGGTGCGGCTGTTCAAAGCCTATTACATCACCTGTGCCGATGTGGTAAAGGACGAAGCAGGCAATGTTGTCGAACTGCGCTGCACCTACGACCCCGAATCTCGCGGCGGGGTAACGCCCGACGGCCGTAAAGTCAAAGGCACCATCCACTGGGTTTCCGCCGCCCATGCCGTAGATGCCGAAATTCGCCTCTACGACCGGCTGTTTACCGTGCCAAACCCCGATAGCCCCGAAGAAGGCAAAACCTTCCTCGACTACATCAACCCCGACTCGCTCACCGTGCAAACGGTCAAAGTGGAGCCAAGCCTGGCAGAAGCCAAACCGGGCAGCCGCTTCCAGTTTATGCGCCAGGGCTACTTTATTGCCGACAGCGAAGACCACACCCCCGAAAAACCCGTCTTCAACCGCACCGTCGCCCTGCGCGACACGTGGGCGAAGGTGCAAAACGGGTAAAGTGGAGAGTAGAGATTGGAGATTGGAGATTGGTGAAGGTTCGCAATCTCCAATCTCCAATCTCCCAATCTCGTTTCCCTATGCCTCCCTCCATTCGCCGCGCTACCACCAACGACATTGCCGCCATTTTGCCCCTGTGGGTGGAGTTTATTAGCTTCCACGCCGAGCGCGACCCCTTTTTTCAGCAAGATTACCCCTCATTGACCCATCATTATCAGCAGTTTGTGGAAAAGGCGCTGGGGAGCGAGGAATGGCTGGTGGTGGTGGCGGAAGGGGAGAAGGGGGAGTTGGCGGGGTTTTGCGTGGCGACCAGCGAAAACCGCTGGCCGGCCGAATACGGGGGGCATCACTATGGCTTTGTCGAAGACATGGCCGTCACCGCCGCCCACCGCCGCCAGGGGGTGGCACAGGCGTTGTATGGTGTGGTTGAGCAATGGTTCCAGCAGCAAAACGTAGACCACATCGAGCTAAACGTTGCCATTACCAATGAACTATCTCGTGCCTTTTGGGAACGCCAGGGCTTCCGCAACCTCACCATTCGGATGATTAAGCGGAAAGAGAAAGAATAGGACGCAGATTTTCCTGATGTTCCTGATTTTGTAGGGGCGTATTGCATACGCCCACGAATTTCACCTTATAACGACGACCAAAAGGTGGCAAGTCGTTGTGTGGGCGTGAAGCAAAACGGCCGTTTTTCCCCCATAATGCCTCCCAGGATTCACTAACCTGTAACCCACCACACCACCGATACCTGTTTACCGAATACTCGTTACTGAACCGGGAGAAAGTACGATGAAAAACTATCTTTTGCTATTTGTTTTGCTTGTTTGCGCCTGCACACCAACCAGTGCCGCCGAAACGGCCGTTTCCGAACAACCCACCACCCCCCTTATCCTGCCCACCCTGCCCGTTGACACCCCACCAACCGTTGACGCACCCACCACACCACCGTCGCCAACCCCGGAGGCAGAATTAACGGCCGTTACCCCCGACGCACCCACCCCACCCCTGCCATCCACCCCCACCCCCAGCCCCGACTGCGTTCCCCGCACCGACTGGCCCACCTACGTCATTCAGCCCGGCGACACCCTCTACAATCTCGCCCGCCACGTTGGCAGCACCGTCGCCGAACTCCAGGCCGCCAACTGCATCGCCGACCCGCGCCTGCTGGCCGTCGGCCAAATCATCGTCCTGCCGCAACTGCCCAAACCAACCCCCACGCAAACCCCCACCCCGCCTCCCTTGCCCGACACCCTCACCGTCAGTCCCACTAATCTCACCCAGTCTGGCCTCGTCACCTTTAGCTGGAATATGGCCGGGTTCCAGCCCGGCAGCGATTGGGCGGAAATCAACTGGCTGTTTAACGACCTGCCCACCAACAACCCTATTCCCGTCACCACCGCCAGCGGCACGCTGCAAACGACGGTAGACGTCATCCCCGGCAGCGGTCTTTTTACGCTGCAAGGCACCATTGCCGGGCAGTCGTTTAGCTACAGCGTCCCCGCCACTGCCACCTGTGCCTTTGAACGGCTGACGGGCGATCCCACCCTTCCGGCGGGCATTTGCCCCCGGCAGGCAATTCAAACGGAAGAAACGGCCGTTTTCCAACCCTTCGAACATGGCCTCCTCCTCTACCACAACAGCATCAATGGCTACAACACCCTCGTCCTCCTGCCCGACCACGTTTCCAACGCCTACAACCACATCTGGCAAGGCAACCAGCCCGACCCCGGCCAGCCGCCTGCCGGGCTGTATCCGCCAAACGGCCGTTTTGCCGACCTCTGGCAGCTTTACCCCGCCCTCCGCGACCAACTCGGCTGGGGCATAGACCCCGCCCAAACCTACACCGCTCGCTGGCAAATCATCGCCAACCACGTTATCATCACCCTGCCCGACGGCCAAACGATGCGCTATCTTCTGTACAACGGCAATGAGGGCGAATGGATTCCCATCATTAACAATTAGGCGAAGAATTAAAATGGGACGCAGATTTTCCTGATTTTCCTGATCAGGTAAATCAGCGAAATCAGGAAAATCTGCGTCCTATTCCTATTGGAGTAGCAGTTGAAAACCTATCACATCCCCAATACCGATTTACACATCTCCCGGCTGGCCTATGGCACCTGGCACATGGGCGGCTCGTGGAACCAGGACCCGCTAACGGCCGAATTGAAAGAACGGGCGGAGAGGTTGTTATTAACGGCCGTTGATCAAGGGATCAACTTCATAGACCTCGCCGACATCTACACCCTCGGCAAATCCGATGCTGTCGTTGGCGAAGCCCTCAAAAACAACCCTGGTCTGCGCGACAAGCTCTATTTGCAGGCCAAAGCCGGCATCATCGTCGGCATTGACCCCGTGCGCGGCGGCCCCGGCCGCTACGACTTCAGCTACGACCACCTCGTCGGCTCCGTCGAAACCACCCTCCAGCGGCTCCACACCGACTACGTAGACGTGCTGGCCCTCCACCGCCCCGACCCCCTCATTGAACCCGAAGAGGTGGCCCGCGCCTTTGACCACCTGCACAGCAGCGGCAAAGTGCGCTACTTTGGCGTGAGCAACCATAGCGCCATGCAAATTGAACTGCTGCGGAAACACACCAACCACCCCATCATCGTCAACCAGCTAGAGCTAAACCTGCTGCACAGCCACCTCATCAGCGATGGTGTGATGGTCAACCAGAATGAAGCCAGCTTTGCCGCCGCCGATGGGCTGCTCGATTACTGCCGCGTCCACGACATCACCGTTCAGGCGTGGTCGCCCATTGCCGGGGGGCAACTGTTCAACCCGGCCGACGATGCCCCCGAAAACGTGAAGGAAACGGCGCGGCTGATTGCCGAACTGGCGGAAAAATACGCCACCAGCCCCGAAGCGATTGGGTTTGCCTGGCTGCTGCGCCACCCGGCCGGCATCCAGCCCATCATCGGCACGCTGCGGCCGGAGCGCATTGTGGCAAGCTGCCAGGCCGACAACATCATCCTGACGCGGCAGGAATGGTACAGCTTGCTCATTGCAGCACGCGGGGCGCGAATGCCATAGCGAGATTGGAGATTAGAGATTATGAACCTTCATTAATCTCCAATCTCCAATCCCTAATCTCTTTTTGGTCAGACCATCAACGCACCAGCAGGCGATAGCTGGCAAGCTCCAGCGTTTGCGGGGCGGAGGCGGCGATGATGAGGACGGGGGGGCGGGTGTAGGTGGCGGCGGGAATGGTAAAAACGGCCGTTTCTCCCCCCACCGCCAACACCGGCAGCACGCTCACCCCATCGGCCGTAAACAGCACCACCTGCACCTGCCACGGCTGCGTCAGCCGCCCCGCCGCCCGCACAAACCCTTCCGCCTCCCACCCCTCGGCCAATATCTCCGCGTCATCCAAAAAGCCCGTTTCGCTGATGGCAATGTTGTCCAGTGCCAGCCCGCCAAACGTTTTGATGGGGTCGGTGACAACCTCAAAGCGGAGCAAAATTTCCTGCCCGGCAAACGGGGTCAAATCCACCACTTCCTGCGTCCAACTGCGCTGCCGGCCGGTATAAAAACGGTCAGTCAGGGCGGCATCGGCCGGGTCGTCGGCCGGGTCTAATCCTTGCATGTGGTCGGCAACGAGGCTCTGCCACGAACGGCCGTTATCCCCCGACACCGCCACATAGCCAAAATCATACCCCTCCTCCAGATCCACATAGACCGCATAGGACAGCGTGGCCGAGGACAGTCCGCGCAAATCGAGCCGCCGCGTCAGGCGGGGATTGCTGTAGTTGGCCCGCTGCGACAGCCACATCCGCTCCCCGGCAAATGGCTCTGCCCCCAGCAGCGACACCGTGGCCTCGCCCGTGAACTCCACCATGTAGCCGCCGCTGAGTGGCAGCTCGTAATAGTCGGCGGCAAATTGGTGGACGGTGGATTCGGTGGCGTGGGGTAGGGTGAGAATGGGGGTAGAAACGGCCGTTTCCACCCCCAATTCCCCATAATCAAAGCGGGGCGGCGCGTTGGGGTCGGTGTGGGCCACCAGCGACACCAGCCAGTCGCGCCAAATCCCCAACGCCTGCACATCCAGCCCGTTCGCCGCCAACACTTGGTCCAGCGCCAAAAAGCCATTGGCCGGACTAGTCGCCCATTCCCGGTACGCCGCCGCCCCCAGCCGGTTAAACAGATATTGGTTAAACAGATACCCCTGCCCGTAATACGGCCCCGTCCCCTCATCGGGCCAACTGTTTAGCTGCTGGTCAGGGTTACGTAAAAAGTCGTTGGCGCGGCTAATGGTGCTTTCCGGCAGCCCCACCAGCACCTGCGCCAGCGAAGCCGACCCCTCCACCGCCCAATCATCGTCGCCCGCGTCGTGGTTGTCTTCGATCATGTGGCGAAATTCGTGCGCCAGGACGCTGCGAAAGGTACTGCTGCCAAAGAGGCTGCTGTTCATGACAAACATTTCGCGGCCGTTGGAGCGGGGATCAACGGCCGTTGGCAGCAGGTCGGTGGCGTTGACCAGCCCACCCAGACGACAGCCGCCGGTGGCCGTTGGCTCCAGATCACACAGCACCCCCGGCGCGGCGCTGACTACGTGGACACGGGGGTCGCCGTCCAAACCGGGGTTGGCTTCGCTGCCAAAGTAGCCCACCACCTGCTCATACATCGCGTCAAACGACTCCCCGGCCTCGCGCAGGGCTGATTGGCTGAGGGGGGTGCTGCCGGGGCCGGTGTCAAACCAAAAGTAGGCGTGGTCGCTGACCCAGCGCAGTTGGGCATCAATGACGGCCACGGTGTTGGTGTCTATATTGGGAATGTTAAACGATTGGTGGATGCCTTCGGTGAGCGGCGTGGTCACAAGCGGCGCGGTTTCGGGCGGCCGTTCAGCCAGCCCGCGATACGCCATTGCCAGTGCCACGTCGTCCCGTTCGGGTGGTTCGGTAAGCCAAAGCTGGTTGAAGGTGTCCTGGGCAGGGGAAACGGCCGTTTCCGTCACCACAACCTCAACTTCGCTTGTGGCCGTCGGCTGGGGGGGCAGCGGGGTGGCAGTGGGCGGGGAAGAAACGGCCGTTTCCACCGCCACTACCCCACTCACCGTTGCCGTCGGCCCCACCGATGGCACCACCACCCCCTGCCGACAACCTGCCAGCACCAATAACAAAATCACCATTCGTCTCATTATTCGTTCCTTTAGCATGAAAATGGGACGCAGATTTACCTGATTTACCTGATTGATCACCCTTTATCAGGAGCATCAGGTAAATCTGCGTCCTATTGTTCTTTGCGTCTAATTTTGGCACAGAAACCGTCTCGCGGCATAATCGGGGAATGTTTGAACAATTTTATCGCTGGTATCTTGCCCTCGGCGCATCAGATTTAACGGCCGTTCTCCTCTCCCGACTCAGCGGCGTTGTCCTCACCATCCTCCTCAGCATCCTCGCCTACTGGCTCAGCCGCCGCGTTATTGTGCGCGTGCTGGCCTACAGCGCCAAACACACCCACACCGAATGGGACGACATCCTCCTCCGCAGCGACATCTTCATCCGCCTCTCCTACCTCGCCCCCGCCGCCGCCGTCTACCTCATGAACCCGTTTGTCACCGAAGGCTACCTCTGGCTCACCGACCTTGTTGATACCATCGTCCATCTCTACACCACCCTCGTTGGTGCCGGGCTGGTGCTGGCGCTGCTCGATGGCTTTATGGTCATCTACACCACCTTTGAACGGTCGCGCCAAATGCCCCTGCGCAGCACCATCCAGGTGCTAAAGCTGGTGACGGTCTTTGTCGCCGCCCTCATCCTCCTCTCCATCATTTTCAACCAGTCGGCGGCGGTGCTGCTCAGTGGGTTGGGGGCATTTACGGCCGTTCTGCTCCTCATCTTCCGCGACCCCATCCTCGGTTTTGCCGCCGGTATCCAGCTCACCGCCAACAAAATGGTCGCCCTCGGCGACTACATCGAAATGCCCAAATTTGATGCGGCTGGCGAGGTTCTTGATATTGCCCTCACTACCATCAAAGTTCGCAATGCCGACCAATCCATCACCACCATTCCTACCTACGCCCTCATCAGCGAATCATTCAAAAACTGGCGCGAGCGGGACGAAGTGGGGGTGCGCCGCATCCAACGCGCCATCAATCTCGACATGAACACCGTCACCTGGTGCGACGCGCCCATGCTGGATAAATTTGCCGCCATTCAGCACCTCAGCGACTACATTGCCCAAAAGCGGGAGGAGGTTGCCAGCTACAATCACGAACACGGGTTTGACGATACGTTGAGCAAGGTAAACGGCCGTCGGCTCACCAACCTCGGCACCTTCCGCGCCTACGTCGTCGCCTACCTGCGCAACCATCCCCGCATTGACCAGCACCGCACCCTCATCGTGCGCCAGCTTCCTCCCGACCCCAATGGGCTGCCGCTGGAAATCTACGCCTTTTGCAACGAACTCAACTGGGAAAAATTTGAAAACATCCAATCCGACATCTTCGACCACCTCTTCGCCACCATCCCCGAATTTGGCCTGCGCGTTTACCAAAGCCCGGCCGGGGCGGATGTGAGGGGGGAGTAGGGATTGGGCGATTTGGAGATTAGAGATTAGAGATTGGAGATTGCAAACCTTCATCAATCTCCAATCTCCAATCTCCAACAACCGACATGGATTTACACCAAACCTGCCACCTTGCCCAAACCATTGCCCGTGAAGCGGGGGCGCTGCTGCGCGATGGGCTGGCGCGGCCAAAACAGATTAAAACGAAAAGCACGGCCATTGACTGGGTGACGCAGTATGATGAAGCGTCAGAGCAGTTGATTAAAACGCGGCTGGCGGCGGCGCTGCCTGATCACGGTTTTGTGGGGGAAGAAACGGGGGCAACCAACGGCAACAGCCCGTTTGTCTGGTATGTGGATCCGCTGGACGGGACGATGAATTATGCCCACGGGCTGCCGTTTTTTTCGGTGTCGCTGGCACTGGCTCACAACGGCCGTTCCTTGCTCGGCGTGGTCTACAGCCCCATGCTCGACGAATGTTTTTACGCCCTGGCCGGAGAAGGGGCGTTTGTGGTGCAGGCTGGGGGGGAAAAACGGCCGTTAATCCCCAGCCCCACCACCGACCTCCAGGCCAGCCTCCTCTGCACCGGCTACCCCCACAACCGCCGTCTCACCGGCATCACCAATTTGCCCCAAACGGCCGTTTTTCTCCACGCCGCCCAGGGCATCCGCCGCCTCGGCTCCGCCGCCCTCGAACTCGCCTACGTCGCCGCCGGCCGGCTCGACGGCTTCTGGGAGCTGCGCCTCAGCAGTTGGGACTACGCCGCCGGGGCGCTGCTGGTGCAGGAAGCGGGCGGCCGCATCACCCAAACCAATGGCACTCCCTATGCCCTCGCCGCCGAACTGCCGCTTGTCGCCAGCAATGGGCATATCCATGAGCAGATGCTGGCCGTTCTGGCGGAGGCCAGCAGGTAAGTGGAGATTGGAGATTGGAGATTGTTGAAGGTTCACAATCTCCAATCCCCAATCCCCAATTCTCTCTTTTATGCACACCCTCTCACCCCTTCGCCAAACCCTTCTCATCGGCCTCAGCCGCCTCTATTTCTATACCTACTGGAGTACGCTGCGGCGGGTGCTGGGCGTGCCGTTGAGTCGGTGGGTAAAGGGAATTCCGCTGCTGTTAACGGCCGTTTCCCTCGTACGCGGCTGGCCCCTCCCCCTGTTCATCCTGTTCGCCACCCTGTCGCTACTCACCCAGCTTGTCTACCGCCACGCCAAACGACGCAGCTACAAAAGCTTTGTCGCCGACCCCGCCCCGTCGCCCGACCCCGTACCGCCGCTGCTTGCCAACCGGCGCGTCAAGCTGTGGGCCACCGGCACCTTTAGCCTCAACGACCGCGAAGCAACGGTGCTGCTGGCTCCGGCTGACTATTGGTTTGTGCCATTGGGGGAACACATCATCATGGTGGAGCAGGTGCCAAAGCGGTATCTCTACCAGTTTTTCAACGCCGACACCATTCAAAAAGTAGAAATTGGGTGGCTGGCGTTTGGCTCCACCCCCAAGCGGTCGCTGGCAATCACCTTTGCCCTCAACTGGGGGCCAGCGTTTGCCGACTATGGCAAGCTCTACTTTGTTCCCGACAACCAAAAAGAGCCACCACCGCGCCACCGCACCGTCTATTTTTCGTTTGCCGATGAGGGGGATTTAACGGCCGTTTTTCACACGATCCAGTATTCAGTAATCGGTAGTCGGTGTGACTGATAACCGATAACTGATTACTGATTACCAATTACCAACTCCACAGCGTCCGCCGACGGGTTCCCCGCCACGTCAAAAACAGGCACATTTTCCAGCGACGGGTAGCGATAGATGCCGATGCGCATGATCAGCGGCGGCGTGAGGGTGGGCGACCAGGGCAGTTCAAAGCGGCTCACCACCACATCCCCATCGCGCCACTGGCTGGGGGCAAAGAGCACCCCGTCGGCCTGCGCCACCCGTTGGCCGCTACCGTCGAGCAAATGGTTAAAAAAGTGGTAGTCGGCGGGGTCGGGATTGGCTCCGGTGTGCCAATGGAGCTGCCAAACGGCCGTTTCTCCCCCCTCTGCCCCCACTTCCGGCCCACTATACCCCGCCAAACTCGCCCAGTTCGTCCAGATCGGCACCGGCTCCATTGCCACCTGCGGCGCGGGCGCACTGCCGCCCGGCAGCAGCAGCACCCGCAGCGGCGGCTCGCCCGTTCGCAGCGGGATCGTCTCCTCGGTTTGCGCTTGCGATAAATACAGGCTGTCTATGGTGTTGTCGTGGAGGATAACGGCCGTTTTTGCCGGGAACACCGCCGAGGTTTGCACATCCACAAAGCGGTGCGCCACCCCCCACAGCAGCGTGTCATACACCGCCGGGAACTCCGCCAGCCGGGGGGATTCCCCCACCCCGGCCACCAGCACCTCGCTGGCTCCCGTTTGCGCCATCATCGTCTTGGCCGCCTCCACCGCCGCCAACTGCCGCGCCAGCGGCACGCCAAAGCCACCGGGGGTGGCGTTGCGGCCTACAAAAAAGAGCAGCGTGAGCCAAACGTATAGTTGCACCAGGGAGGTGACAACGACAGCGGCAATAACGGCCGTTTTTGTCCCCGGCTGCATCCAGCTTTTTTTCAGCAGCCACCCCACCCCAATCCCCATCGTCATTGCCAGCACGGGCAGTTGGCTGATGAAGTAGTGGGTAAAAATGGGCGAACGCCGCCAAAAGAGAAAAAACAGCGGTGGCAGCACCAGCCACAGCAGCAACATCAGGCTCACCTCACTGCGGGGTGTGGCCTCACGCTCCCGAACGGGCTTAACCAATGCCACCAGCCCCAGCAGCAGGAAAATCGTCCACAGCAGGTGAATGCTGCCCACATCGGGTATTTTTTGGACAAAGGTTAAAAACGCCTCTGGCCCCGCCAGCGAATAAACCTCCCGTCCCGTCGCCAGCAGCCACATATAGCGCAACGCCGCCAGCCCTTCCTCACTAACAGGTACACCGCCACTCCCCACACCCAACGCCCCACTTTGCCATAGATAGACCAAAAAAGGAACGGCCGTTAACAACCCCAGCACCCCACCCACCACCACATCTTGCCAATGGATGCGACGGCGGAAATAAATGAGATAAACGGCCGTTGGCAGCAGCAATGCCACCGCCGCTAGATGAATTTGTACCGCCACCGCCAGCAGCAGCAAATGCAGCCACAGCCACCGCCGCCGCCCCTCCACAAACGCCAGCACCCCGCTGATGGCCCACCCCACCACAAACAGCGGCAGCAAATTTTGCGCCCAGATTTTGCGCGAATACAAAATGGCCCATGGGTTAAGTGCCAGCAGCAAGGCAACCAGCAGCCCCGCCCGCGTCCCCCAATACCGCTGCACCAACCAATAGCACCCCGGCACTGCCAGCGTACTGAGCAGCCCGGTAAACAGCGTGGCAGCATAGGGGTGGCTGGTGAACAGCGATGGCAGAGCGTAAAGCCAGACGCTCATGGGAAAGTTGGGGAAGCCCACGGAACTGCTGATGCCGCGCAGTGCCAGCCCACCGCCGTTTGCCATTTCCAGCGACAACGCCAGCAGCCGCGCCTCGTCGGCCTTGAACTCGGTTAGCCCCGGCCAGCCCAGCCGCGCCACAACTGCGGCCAGCAAGATGAGCGTTAACCACAAAATGTCTTGTTTTCTGTTTGCCATTTGGGTGAGCAGGTAACAAGTAGCAGGTGGCAAGGTTTGCCCGTTGCCACCTGTTACTTGTCTAAAACCAGCGAAACCGGGCAATGATCTGACCCTAACACATCAGGGTGAATGGCTGCCGTGTGCAGATGGTTGGTTAAATCACTGCTGACAAAAAAGTAGTCGAGCCGCCAGCCAACATTTTTGGCACGCGCCTGGCCGATGTTGGACCACCAGCTATAGGCTCCGGCTTGTTTCGGGTAAAAGTGGCGAAAGCTGTCCACGTAGCCGGCCGCGATCAGTTTATCAACCCAGACGCGCTCTTCAGGCAGAAAGCCAGTGGTTTTTTGGTTTTGGCGCGGCCGGGCTAAATCAATTTCCTGGTGCGAGGTGTTGACATCGCCACAAAAGATGACTGGTTTTCCGGCCGTTCTCAGCTCGTTGCAAAAGGCGAGGAAGTCGGCCTTGTATGCCATTTTAAACGGCACACGGCTGTGGTCGCGGCCGCCGTTGGGAAAGTAGGCACCGATAAATACAAAATCGGGGTATTCGGCGACGATAGTGCGCCCTTCGCGGTCATAATCGGCCACGCCCAGCCCAATTTGCACCGACAACGGCTCGGTTTTGCTGTAGAGTGCCACGCCGCTGTACCCTTTTTTCTCGGCACTGGCCCAGTAGGTGTGGTAGCCGTCTGGCTGGCGCAGGGTATCGTCAAGCTGGTCGGGGTGGCATTTGGTTTCCTGCACGGACAAGATATCGGGCTGGGTGGCGTGGAGCCAATCGAGAAAGCCTTTGCGCTGGGCTGCCCGCAGCCCGTTGACGTTCCAACTGTAGAGGGTTTGCATGGGTGGGATTGTACCAGCAAAAACGGCCGTTTTGAAAATCCATTGCAGCTATGGTTTAATATGAGAGAAAAGTTTTTGGGTTGGTTCGTCATCGAGGGTTCAAGCCTCGCTAGTAGCCTGCCGGAAAAAGAAAATGGATGCACGGATAACGCGGATCGGAGCGGATTTTCGCAGATAAAAAGAAAAATCCGTGTTTATCCCTATAAATCCGCGTCATCGGCGCATCTATTCAGACTCTTCCGACAAGTGCCTAGAGAACAACCATTTAAGAGAAAGGGTGAAGCAGAATGGCAGAAAATTTATGGGAGCTGCGTAAGCGGCGGGGGATGAGCGTAAAACAGTTAGCCAGCAAGGCCGGGATCCAGCCAAACAGTTTGTATGCCTATGAACGGGGTGAACCAATCCGGCTGTCTGATTTGAACCGGCTGGCAAAGGCTTTGTATGTGGATGCGAGTGAAATCAAAATTCAGTCTGATCCGCCAACCAAAGCAAGCCCACCTGCGCCACCGCCGCCAGAACAGGCTGCGCCAACGGTGGTGGAGCAGCCTGTGGAAACAGACAAGGCTCCAACCAGGCAGGACAAACCCAGGAAACAAAAGCGGTTGTCAAAAGACCGGGAGCCGGGTACGGTGCGGCCGGGGCAACTGGAACATTTGCGGACATTGTGGGCTAAGTTGGGGGTGGAGGAAACGGCCGTTGTTGCCGAGCTGGGCAAACCGCTGGAGGAGCTTTCTTATTTTGAGGCGCGGGGGATAAACGGCCGTTATATGCAGCTTTGGAAAGAAAACAGGGCAGAATTGAGCCTGCGGCCACCGGATACCCGCCGCAAACGTGCCCACCTGCCCGAAAGCGTTGATGAGTTTGAAAATAACTATTTGCAAGAGCGGGTTGAAGCCGGAGAGTTTGTCACCTTTACTTTTCTCAACGACAAGGTGTTTACGGGGCAAGTGCTTGGATTTTCGCCCTACAACATTAACATTCGGCAGCGGGATGGGCAGGAAATAGTGCTGAACAAGATGGCGTTGGCCTATTACGCCGTGGAGGCCGCATGAGTTTGTCTGACCACCTGCGCTATTTACGGGCAATCAACGGCGGGGAGCATCCAAACGCCATTTATGAGGCGATTGGCGTGGAAAAGGGGATTATGACGGCGGAAACGGCTTACCGCCCGATTCGGGATGAGGCGTTGATTGCCAAATTGGCGGATTATTACAAACGGCCGTTAGAGGAATTCGAGTGGCACAACGCCCGCCCGCGCAAATTTCTCACCTTTTATGTGGCCGAAGCCATGCGAAACAACACCCCAGTTGAACTACAGCTGCGCTCCGGCCAAACGCTGGCGGGCAACGTTGAATGGTGGGATTTGAGCAGTATTGGCTTGCGCGAGGAAAACGGCTGTTTGCTCGTCGTCCAGCGCCATGCCGTTGTGGATTGGCCCAACGCCACTGACTGGGAAGACGTATAGGCGCAACAATAGGTTCAACGGTCTGGTTTAGTCTGCGGCCAAAGCCGCTGGATGCTGTCTCGTGTGCTGATAAAGGCCAGTTCGGGCAGCGCATCGCGGGCAAAAAAGCCCGCCCCGTCGGCGTCATCCCCCGCTTGCAGCGTACCGCCTACCGTGTGGGCGCGGTAGAGAATGAAGATGGATGCGCCCCCCTCGCCAGGCGGGTTGTGGTAAACATCTACCAACCCGTCAATAACCACCTCAAGACCTGTTTCCTCGTGGGCTTCACGAACGGCCGTTTCCGCCGGATCCTCCCCCTGGTCCAGAAAGCCCGCCGGGATACTCCACTTTCCCCGCTCCGGGTTCATCACCCGCCGCACCAGCAGCACCCGCCCCGCCCCGTCCAGCACAAACACCCCCACCCCCACTTTTGGGTCGGTAAAGTGGACAGAATCACACGCCGTACACGCCCGGCGCAGCTTATCGCCCACCAGCCGCGTCGCCATTGGCGCACCACAGCGAACGCAAAATTGGATGTGGTCGGGGGCTGTGTTCATGAAGAAAGTAATCAGTAATCGGTAAACAGTAATTAGTGACCTGTACTGATTACCGATTACTGATCACCGATTACCGAACCCGCTGGCGCACCAGGAGGGTCAAGATAAGCAGGATGACAAAGGTGAGGGCGAGGCCGATTTGCAGGCCACGCAAGGGAGATTGGGTGGGTTCAACGGCCGTTTGTTCCACTTCTGAAACGGGTGCTTCCACGGTGGCGGCATATGCTTCTGTGCTTTGGGCAAGCTGTTCTTCGGCAGAAACGGCCGTTTCTGCCGAAGCCGCCCGCATCTCTTCCGCCGCTTCGTCGGCACGCGGGATACTAGCAACCGTTGGTACTGCTTCACCCTCGGCGGCCGGGGCGGCAAACCCTTGCGCCGGTTCTTCTGGAGCCGCTTCATCGGCTGCGGCTGAATTAGCAACACTATCTTCAGCCACCGCCATTTCGGCCCCTGCCGGGGCAGCTTCTTCGGCCGCCGACATAACGGCCGTTTCCGCCGACTCCTCCACCATCGCCACTGGGGCTTCTGAAGCGGCCGGCTGCGCTGCCCCACCAAATTGCTCCAGCCCGACCAAAAACATCAGCACCAGAGCCGCCAGCACCGTCGCCGTTTGCAGCACCGGGTAAAACTGGAACAACGGCTTGGGCGTAGGTTTGCCATATACCGCCGGGTCAAGGGCAAAGCTTCGCGGCACGCGGCGGCGCGGCATGGCGTTCAACCGCTGCTTAATCAGCTGCTGCTGCCGCACTTGTGCCGCCAGAGCCTCGTTTTGTGCCAGCTGTGCCTCAAACTGCCGCCGCTCGGTGGCGGGCAGTGCATCATCTATGTAGGCCGCCAGCAGCTCTTGCTGCTTTTCCTCGGCCGATTTCGTTAGGTTACGTACAAAATCAAACATGCTTTATGCCCACAGGTTTTTGATACCATTACGCCGCAGCGTTGTTGTCTAAACGATATTGCCGGGGCAAAAGTTCCCCAAACCCTTGCAAACAGTCGCGCAGCTTGCTGCGGGCGCGGCTCATGCGCGACTTGACCGTGCCAAGCGATGTTTTGGTAATACTGGCAATTTCGCTGTAATCGTACCCTTCAACGTCGCAGAGAACGGCCGTTATCCGCTGATCGTCCGGTAGCCCCTGCAAACAGTTCTCAATCGCCCGCACCAACTCTACCCGCTGCTGGTGCTGCTCCGGCCCCTCCTCCGGGCTACGCAAAAAGGCAAACGACTCATTCTCGCTTGTCAAATCATCCAGCGACGACTGCGGCCGCCGTTTATACCGCCGCAGTTCGTCATAACACGCATTGGTGGCAATCCGCAGCAGCCACGCCTTAAAATTGCTGCCATCAAACCGATTGAGTGCTTTATAGGCCGAGATAAACGCCTCCTGCGTCATATCCTCTGCTCCCTGAGGTTCACCCATGATGCGATAGGTCACGTTATAAACCAGCTCCTGGTATTGCACCACGAGCCGGTTATATGCCGTCACGTCCCCTTTTTGTGCCCGCTCGATTAACGCTACTTCATCCATAATCATTGAAAAAAAATAAGCATTGACAGAAAAATCCGTATGTTTTATACTCCCGTCCACTTCACGCCGAAGTGGCGGAACTGGCAGACGCGCACGACTCAAAATCGTGTTCCTTCGGGAGTGTGGGTTCGATTCCCACCTTCGGCACTGGATTATAAGCAACTAAAGTAGGGTTGTCCAAAATGGACAACCCTATTTTTGTATGTGGCTTTGGAAATAGAGATTAGGAGATTGAGTTTGTCAGAAGTTCAACTTCTGAGAGAAGTTGAACTTCTAAAAACAGGGTTGTTTGAGGCATGAAAAATGTGGTGCGCTGGGTTGGCTGGATAACCGCAGGAGTCCTTTTGGGGGCGGCGGTGGGGCTGTATGTGGGCTGGGTGGCCTGGCCGGTGGAATACAGCGAGGCCAACCCGGCTGTTCTACAAGAAACCTATCGGCAAGATTATTTGCTGATGGTTGCCACCGTCTATGGCGATAATGGCGACCTGGCTCTGGCAGAAGCGCGGCTGGACGGAATGGGGACAAACGGCCGTTCTCTCCTCCTCGACACCCTGCTCAACATGATCGTCCGCGAAGCCCCCGAAGCCGACCTCGTGCTGCTGGCGCGGCTGGCGCGGGACGTGGGGTTAACTTCGCCCGCCGTTGAGCGGTATGCCGGGGGTGCGCCATGAACGAGCGGCGCGGCTTGGGCAACGCCAGCCTGCTGCTGCTGGGGCTGCTGCTGGGGGTCATCGGCGGGCTGTATTATGCCTGGCTGGTTGACCCCGTTGTCTTTGTAGATGCCAGCCCCGCCAGACTGAGCGATGCCAACAAGGTTGAGTACCTCTATCTGGTGAGCCAAAGTTTGGCGGCAACGGGCAACGAGGCGCAAGCGCAGCAGCGGCTGGCGGCATTGGCCGACCCTGACCTGGCGCAAACGGTCGCCAATTTGCTGGATGCGGCTTTGCGGGAACAGCGTGACACAGAAACGGTGGCGGCACTGGCGCAGTTGGCGCGGCTGCTGGGGGTGGAAGGGCCAACGGTTGATCTGTTTGCCCCCCAAGCGAATGCAACCACGCCCAACGCCCCCCTCCCTACACCCCTCCCGGCTGGCGCAACGCCGCTGCCTTCCCCCACGCCTTTGCCCACAGCGGTGGCTGAATTGGTGACGGAGGTGGAGGAACGGCCGTTAACCCCCACCCCCGCCCCCAGCGAATTCCGCTACCGGTTACTCACCCAGGAGCCGCTTTGTGGCGATACGGCTCCCCTGCTGGCGGTCATCACCCTCGATGCCCTGCTGGAAGATTTGCCAGGGGTAGAGGTGGCGGTGCGCTGGGAAAACGGCCGTGATCGCTTCTACACCGGCTTCAAACCAGAAGCTCGCCCCGGCTATGGCGATTTCACTATGCAGCCCGGCGTTGTCTACACCGTCCAGCTTGTAGACGGCGGCCCCGAAATCCCCGACCTGCAAGCTAAACCATGTGCCGACGGGTCGGCCGGAGGCTGGCTGCTGACATTTCAAAATTTGGTGGTGACAACCCCTGCACCGTGAGGGTTGCTGTCAGAATGGCGTAGGACAAGTTTGCAAACTTGTCCTACAAGAATGACGGATTAGGTGCGGCCGAATTCGCGGGCGAGTTGGGCGACGGAGAGGTGGATGAGGGTGGGCCGGCCGTGGGGACAGGTGTGGGGATTGTGGCACGCTTCAAGCTGCTGGATGAGGGCTTCCATTTCGGCGTTGGACAGGGTTTGGCCGGCTTTGACGGCGGCGGTTTTGCAGACGCGCATAACGAGGCGGGCTTCGATTTCGTCTTGTAGGGGAGTGTCGCCTTGTTCGAGGTCTTCGACAACGGCCGTTAATACTCGCGCCGGATCCTGTTTCGCCAAAATACCCGGCACCCCACGCACCATAAACGCCTGAGGGCCAAACGGCTCGACGTGAAAACCAATGTTGGCAAGGGCGGGAATGTATTCCTCTAGCAGGCTGGTTTGGCCGGGGGAAAGATGAACGGCCGTTCCCGCCAGCAACTGCTGTGACACCACCCGCTTCTTCTGCCACTCAGCCAAAAACTGCTCATACAAAATCCGCTCATGCGCCGCATGCTGGTCAATGAGAAACATCCCCTCCGGCCCCTCGGTAATGATGTAGGACGCGCCGACTTGCCCCACCACACGCATAATCGGCAGCTTGTCCCCCCCTTGCATGGTGGGAAACGGCCGTTGTGCCACCTCCTCACGCTCTCCACGCCCCACCTCCCCATGCTCCACAGCCTCATCCTCAAACGCCCCCCATTCCAAATCCATCTCCCCCTGCTCCGCCGCCTCCTCTCGCCGCGTAAACGAACCCTGCCCTAGCGATCCCGTCCAACTGCCGGTTTGCGGCTGGAACTGGTTCATCCCCCAGCCGCCGCTGACGCTGCGAACCGGGCTGTCGGCAATCAGCACCCGGCGCACGGCACGCTGCACCGCCCCAAACGGGGTTTGGTCGTGGCGAAAACGCACCTCGGTTTTGGCGGGGTGGACGTTGACATCCACTTGCTCCGGCGGCACGGTAATAAAAATGATGCCCAGCGGGTAGCGACCAGTGGGCAGCAGGGTATGGTATGCCTGAATGATGGCGTAGGTGAGGCTGTTGTCGCGGATCCAACGGCCGTTTACAAACAGCGTAATGTGATTGCGATTTGACCAGTGGAGGCTGGGCGGGCCAACAAAGCCAGAAACGGAGATTGGGGATTGGTTAATTGCAGATTTTGGAACCGTAACCGCACTCTCTTCTTCAATCTCCAATCCCAAATCGCCAATCTCCAAAAGCTGCCGCGCCACCTCCGGCCCATAAATCGCCAGCAGCACATCGCGGACGCTGCCGTTGCCGCTGGTTTGAAAGGTAATCCGGCCGTTGTGGGTCAGGCGAAAGCGCACGGCAGGATAAGCCAGGGCGTAGCGGGTGACAAATTCATCAATCAGCCGCTTTTCACTGTTGTCGCTTTTCAGAAATTTGAGGCGGGCGGGGACGTTGTAAAACAGGTTTTCCACGGCGATCACGGTTCCCTGCGGCGCCCCCACGGTGTCGCGGCTCGTCTTTTTGCCCCCGGCCAGCGTCAGCCGCGTGCCAGCTTTTTCCCCCGCCGCCCGGCTGACAATCATCACCTGACTGACGGCGGCAATGGCGGCCAGGGCTTCGCCGCGAAAGCCGAGGGTGACAATGGCTTCCAAATCGCGGCTGCTGCTGAGTTTGGAGGTGGCGTGGCGCAAAAAGGCGGTCTCAATCTCGCCCTCGCCAATGCCATCACCGTTGTCGGCGACCTGAATGAGGGTGCGGCCACCATCGCGGATATCCACGTTAATGGTGGTGGCTCCGGCATCGAGGCTATTTTCCAGCAGCTCCTTGACGACGGAAAACGGCCGTTCTACCACCTCACCCGCCGCAATCTGCGACGCCAGTTGATCCGATAACAGTTTAATTGCCATGCAATGGTTCTTCCTTACCCAAAATCATCCTGTTTAAGCCAAATCGCCAATGCAAACCACCTTTAATTTATCAAATCGGCGCAAGGCACGGTCATTTGTCAGAAAATAAGCGGCTCCTGCTACGTAAGCGGTTGCTAACTGAATAGCATCAGGCGTGCGGAAATTATATTCTGCCCGGATTCCAGCGGCCGTTTCCGCAACTTGGCTATCTGTTCCATAAATTGTCAGGTACGGTGTGTGCAGCAAAATGCGTTTGTATGCCTGTACTAAATCAGTACGTCCTAAACGTATGGGGTAAACCAATGTTTCTGTTAGGGTCAATGTTGACGTAACCGCTTCGTATTGTCTTTTATCTAGGGCAACAAAAAAAGCTCTAAGCAGGGGGTAATAGTTGGGGTTTTGCTCAATGAAATAGATGAGCGGGGTGGTATCAAGAGCAATGAGAGACCCCTCGACCAATGTTTCATTTAATCCCATGAATCTCGTTCCTGATCGAGGTAGTTTTGTATGTCAAGATTTTGCCAAATGTCTGCGCCCAAACCATCTAGCTCTAAAATGCTTGGCATCTCTCCGTTTACTTCTATTTGACGCCGTACTATTTGCGACAGGGTTTCAAGCAACTGTAATTGTTCCGCTAAATTGAGCTGCTTTGTCATCTGTAAAACATTTTTATATTGATACAAAGTCATTGGTCTATCCTTGGTTGAGGTTCGGAAAAGGGTTTTGCCAGTGTCGTCAAAAAAACGGCCGTTCTACCACCTCACCCGCCGCAATCTGCGACGCCAGTTGATCCGATAACAGTTTGATTGCCATGTGGGTATTTTAGCACAAATGGCTTATTTCTCATTGCTTTCGTTGGCAGCAAGGTTCCCCAATAACGTTGGCATTCGATGCAATGCTTGTTACCATAGCCGCCAAATTATCCACCAATCCTTTTGCTCACTTTGAACGAAAAGGTGAAGAGAACAGCCATGACCATTCAATATGAAAGCGACCGCAAGATTAGCGACAGCGAGTTCGTTGACCTGCTGCGCCGATCCACGCTGGCCGAACGCCGCCCGGCCGATGACCCCACGTGCGTGGCGGCCATGCTCAAGCACGCCAACCTGCTTTGCACCGCCTGGGATGGCGATAAGCTGGTTGGCATTGCCAGATCGGTGACGGATTTTGAATATTGCTGCTATTTGTCTGACCTGGCAGTGGACGTAGCCTATCAGCATCAGGGGATTGGCAAGGCGTTGATTTGCCTGACGCAAAACCAGCTTGGCGATAAGGCCAAAGTGATTTTGCTGGCAGCTCCGCAAGCCGTCAATTACTACCCCAAAGTTGGCTTTACGGCGCATCCCTCGGCCTGGATTTTGCCAGCAAGGCAGCCGTTGACATGAACGAAATTGCCCACTTGCTCCCCTTTGTTCTCAACCCCGACAATATTGCCCGCTATGAAGACGGGGTGGTGGTGATTGGCGACCGGCGGCGGTATCCGCTGGCACAGGAATTTGTCCGCTGCGAGGATGTGGAAAGCGTGGCGCGGGCGATTGAGCAGATGGTGACGCAGGGGTCGGGGCCGTGGCAGGCGGCGGCGTGTGGGCTGGCGCTGGCGGGGCGGCAGGTGACGCAGCTGGCACCGGCGGCGGCGTGGGCGCACATGGTGCAGGCGCAGCAGCGGCTGGTGGCGCCGCGCCCCACGAACACGGCGTTGGCGCGGCGGCTGGAATTGGCAATGGGGGCGGTGCGGCTGGCGTTGGCTGAGGAGGGGAGTGGGGTGGGGGTGGAAACGGCCGTTCTCCACTGGCTCCACAACACCCGCGTCCAAATCTACGGCGACTACCTCACCCGCGCCCGCCACGCCACCAAACTCATCAGCGACGGTGACGGCATTTTAACCATGTGCTTTGCCGAAGCCGCCTTCATTCTCACGCTGGCCCTGGCACACCAGGAAGGCAAACGCATCCACGTCTACGTCCCCGAAACCCGCCCCTATTTGCAGGGAGCCAAACTCACCGCCCCCAGCATTCACGAACTCGGCATTCCCGTCACCCTCATTGGCGACAACATGGGGGCGGCGCTGATGGCACAGGGCAAGATCCAGAAATATTTCACCGCTGCCGATTTGATTACCCTCGACGGCCACGTTGTCAACAAAGTTGGCACCTTCCAGCACGCCATTGCCGCCAGCTACCACCGCATCCCTTACTTTGCCTTCGCCTGGGGGTTCGACCCCAACCGGCCGGATCGCGCCTCGATTGATATTGAGGAGCGCGACCCCAACGAAATCAAGCAGTTTGCCGGGATTCCCACCACCAACCCGGCCATTGATGCCTATTACCCGGCCTTTGACATTACGCCGCCCCATTTGGTGGCGGGAATTATTACCAAACAGGGGGTGGTTAGCCCGTATGATTTGCATCAGGTGAAATCAGGGTAACAATAGGACGCAGATTTACCTGATGAACCTGATAAAGAATCAGGAAAATCAGGATAATCTGCGTCCCATTTATGGAGGAAAGTGAAAGATGGCGGCAGAAGCAATTGTTTCCGTGAAAGCAGGACAACTGCAAGGGGTAAACCAAAAGGGGATTTTTGTTTTTAAGGGGGTGCCGTTTGCGGCACCGCCGGTGGGTGAAGGGCGCTGGCGACCACCGCAGCCGGTGGAGCCGTGGATTGGGGTGCGGCTGGCGACCAAGTTTAGCCCGACGGCTTACCAGCGTGCGACCGGCATTGAGAAGTTTATTGATGGACTCGTTAACGGTCAGGGGTGGGGGTTTGCCCGGCGCGAGGGGGTGAAGCTGCTGCTGAAAGTGGCTCCCAAGCCCAAAGCGTCAGAGGATTGCCTCTATTTGAATGTGCGTACCCCGACGCTGGACAGCGAGGCCAGGCTGCCGGTGATGGTGTGGATTCACGGCGGGGATCATCAGGATGGGGCGGGGTCGGAAATTTTTTATGACAGCAACGGGCTGGCGGAGCAGGGGGTGGTGGCTGTGACCATCAACTATCGGCTGGGGCTGATGGGGTATTTTGCCCACCCGGAACTGATGGCGGAGTCGGCGCAAGGGGTGGCGGGCAACTATGGGACGCTGGATCAGATTGCGGCGCTGCGCTGGGTGCAGGAAAATATTGCCGCATTTGGGGGCGACCCCGACAATGTGACGATTTTTGGCGAGTCGGCGGGTGGGGAATCGGTGATCCACATGCTGACTTCGCCGCTGGCGCGGGGGCTGTTCCACAAGGCGATTGCCCAAAGTGCGGCGAATGCGGGGCAGATGATTCATTTAAAACGGCCGTTTCTCACCCACCCCGCCGCCATCCAAAGCAGCCTTGCCTTTGCCGCCAAAGCCGGGGTCACAGGGCGCAACCAACTCGCCCAACTGCGGCAGCTATCGGCCGACGCGCTCTACAAAACCGTGCGCCAAAATGAAGAGATGGGGAGTTTCTACCCCGTTATTGATGGCTATGTGCTGCCCACCAGCCCCTTTGTTGCCTTCCAGCACGGGCAGCAGGCCCATGTGCCGCTGCTCATTGGCAGCAACGCTGATGAAGCAACGCTGCTCTATCCAATGATCGCCTCGCCTCTGCCGGAATATTACCAACAGCCGCTGCCTGCCAATGAAATGCCGGCGTTTATGCACGAGGCGTTTGGCGCGGATTTGGCGGAACTGGTGCAGCTTTATCCTGGTTTGGAACGGCGCAGCCTGCAAAGCGAGATTGATTTTCTGGGCGACCTGATGTTTGGCGCCAGGGCGCGGTTTTATGCGGAATGTGCTGCCCAGCAAGGCCAGCCCGCCTTCCTCTACTTCTTTACCCGCGTGCCGCCCAGCCCCACACAAACGGCCGGGGCGTTCCACGCCGCCGAACTGTCGTTTGTCCACGGCAGCAGCAACCCGGTTTTGCCGCTGAATGCAGCCGATTTGGCACTGTCGGCGACGATGATGGGGTATTGGACGCAGTTTGCCAGGACGGGCGACCCGAATGGGGGCAAGCGTCCGCAGTGGGAGCTGTTTGATCCGGCGGAACCGGGCTGGATGGTGCTGGATGTGGACAAGGTGGGGTATGAACCGGTGGCGCGGGAGCGGAAGTATGGGTTGTTAAACGGCCGTTTGCACCGCCAAATTGCCGCCATGGAAGCACGGGATTTGGAGATTGGAGATTAGAGATTGGAAATTGGAGAGGGTCAATCTCTAATCCCCAATCTCCTGTCGCACTGTCATGCTGGATCCAAACTACAACTTTGTCCGTGACATTGTGGTGCTGTGGGGTGGGGATCCCGACTCGATTGAGCTGGTGCGCGACATCATCAACGTGGTGTTTCGCTATGAGGAGCCGGGGCAAGGGGGGCGGTATTTGCGGATTTCCAAATTTTGGGAACCGAAGAAGATTATTGGGGCGACCGACTATTTGCGCTTTTTGTGGGCAGGGGGGGCACCGGTTTGTGCGCCGGTGGCGGCGAAAAACGGCCGTTTTATCAACTACCACACCCTTAGCGGCAGCGGCGACCGCAGCGGCGACCGCTATATTTGTCGCGTCTACAGCGAAGCCGTGGGTGAAACGCTAACCAACCGCTGCACCGACCCCGTTATTTACGAAGCATGGGGCAAGGCCATCGCGCAGTTGCACCAGGTCGCCATCCATTACCAGCCCGCCCCCGACCTCTATTTTCACACCTGGGAAAAGGAGTTTCAGGATACGCAGGCGTGGCTGCCGCCCCATGACACCATTGCCTGGCAGGAGTTTGAGCGGCTGCGCCACTGGTTTGACCAAATGCCCCCTATTGACGGCGGTTTTGGGATTACCCATGCCGATTGTAATGCGGGGAATTTTGTTTGGAACGGCCGTTTAATCACCATCATAGACTTCGACGAACCGATGGTTAACTGGTTTGCCTCCGACGTGGCCCGCCCCTTCCTCGAAATGCAGGACTTCCCCCTGCCGCTGCGCCGCCAGCTCATGGCCGCCTTTCTGCACGGCTACCGCCAAATCCGTCCCCTCAGCGAAGCCACTGCCGCCGCCCTCCCCTACTTCATGCGCTTCAAAACCCTCGCCGCCTACGCTTGGGAGCTAGGCGACTGCGGCACCCCCTTTGAAACCGACTACCTGGCCGACCTGCGCCGCCAGTTTGCCAACCCAACGGAGTGGTAAACACACAGGTTCAAGGCATACCCCGAACCTGTGTGTTTGCCCAAATCAATACGCCCCAGCTATTGGGCTTCCACAGCACCTACGTCACAAGCTGCCCTTATGGCCGCGCCGTTCCCCGCTGATCTTGTACCAACGGTACCCCTAAGGTTGGATGCCGACAGCCTAAAGCCACTTGGTCAATGGCCGCGCTGCCGCCTGGGAACCTGTGGGTGGCTGTTAGAGACCATCGTTTTCTGGAAAAAACGGCAGCGAATCGGCTCAAATTGGCTCAGGGGGTGTTGGCATTTGCCCTACTGAAGCATATACGACTCAAAATTCTTTTCCGATGAGCGGCTGACATGCCAGACCCAAGTGCGATCTTTGGCTAAACAGATGCGAGGATTGAGCCTGGCGTGCGGTTGACCAACGCCCATTCTGCGGTAGACTTAGGCTAACTTGGGAGTGGTTGTGTCCCGGTGGGCGCCCCAGTCTTCAAAACTGGTGGCCGGTTGCGCAGAGCAAGCGGCGGTGGGTTCGACTCCCATCCTCTCCCGCCTCTCGGTAACAAGCAGTCATCAGTGCCGTGTGCTAATGACTGCTTGTTTATCTAAAGCGGATCCGCCTCTGACCCGCTTTCGCGCCGCAGCAAACCGCGAAACGCATCAAAAACCGTTGCCCCTTCGTGGACAATCTTGTACACCTCCTGCGCAATAGGCATATCGCACCCATAGACGCGGCCAAGTTCAACTACCACACCCACCGTTTTAACCCCTTCGGCCACCATATTCATCTCGGCAATAATTTCGTCCAGCTTGCGCCCGCGCCCAATTTCAAAACCGACGTGGTGATTGCGGCTGAGGGGGCTAATGCAGGTGGCAACCAAATCGCCCATCCCGGCCAGCCCGGCAAAGGTGGCGGGTTTGCCCCCCATCGCCACGCCGAGGCGCGTTAACTCGGCCAGCCCACGGGTGATTACCATCGCCCGCGTGTTTTCACCCGCACCCGCACCGTCTCCCATGCCGGCCGCAATAGCAATCACATTCTTGAGTGCCCCGCCCAGTTCACAGCCAATCACGTCGTCGTTGGTGTAGACGCGAAACAGACCTGTGCGGAATAATTGCTGCAAAGCTTTGGCAATCGAGTCGTCAACCATTGCCAGCACGCTGGCGGCAGCCTGCCCAGCAATGATCTCTCGCGCCAGATTCGGGCCGGTTAGCACCCCTGCTGGATGCCCTGGCATCACTTCTTCTATGATTTCGGTCATGCGGCGGCATGTGCCTTGTTCTAACCCTTTGGAAAGGCTAATGATGGGTACCCAAGGACGAATAAACGGCCGTGTTTCTTCCAATACGCGGCGAAAACTTTGCGACGGCACCCCCATGACCACCACATCCGCTGCCCGCACAGCCTCCTCCACAGAACTGGTTGCCCGTAGCGCTGGATACAGCCTTGCTCCCGGCAAATACCGTTCATTGCTGTGGTTTTCATTGATTTCCCGCACCGTTTCTTCATTGCGTGCCCACATCAGCGTGGGCGCATTGCGCGACAGCAGCGAGGCAACTGTCGTCCCCCAAGACCCTCCTCCCAGCAAGCCGACTCGTAGTTGGTTCATAAGCCACCTCCTATTTTTAGAAAAGATTGGGAGTTGAGTGATTATGATTAGCCTTGTCGAATCTCCTCATCTCTGAATCTTTTGATGTTATTTGCTCAAATGGTTAATGCCTGTAGAAGATTTTACCGTGCGCATGTTACTAAAGCCTATATTACACGATGTTGCCAAAAGTGATTAGCGTGTTGTTGCCAAATTGTTTACTGCCAGCAATTCTCAATCTAAAGGGTGGTATAGACCTTCAGATAATCTTTCAGGGTTCAGCGTAGCCGAGCTTTCCAAAGCTCGCTCTTTTGCCTAGGCAGAAGAACGAGGATTGGAATCCTCGGCTACAAGTCAAGCCCAAATCTTTCTCTTAATGTCTATAGAAACGTATGGCATCGCCATGTAGGCCAGGGTACCAATGGACAAACACTGCGTTGGATTTCCATTTGTCAGAACATAGGCCATACCGTACTGTCTTACGATCATTTTCAGATTGAGAATTGCTGGTTTGCTGCGGACAAAGTTGCCGAGTCAAAGCGAGATTGCTAAAATGTGACCCTATCCAGTGTGTAGTAAAAACAAGCAGTGCGTTTCTGCTGGCTAATCTTGGTTGGGTTTTGGAGAAACGTGCTAAGCCTATCATTGTTGCAGGGAGATTTTACGATGAAGTTTGATCGCCAAAATCTGATGGCTTATGTGGTGTTTTTGTTTATGGGGGCTGCAGGCGGCGTGGGGACGCTGACACTGTTTAATCAGGTGCAGCCAGCCGCCATTATGATTACACCGGTGCCGCCAACGGCCGTTCCTGAACCCACCGCCACCCCTGGTCCCATTACCGTTTTTGTCAATGGTGCCGTCAACGCCCCCGGTCTTTATGCTCTGCCACGCGGTAGTCGGGTCAACGATGCCATCACCGCCGCCGCCGGTTTTACAGGCGATGCCGCCGCTGATGTCGTCAATTTGGCGCAGGAACTGCAAGATGGCAGCCAGGTTTATGTGCCATCAGAAACGGAAACAACTGCTTCACTTCCCGTTGTTAGCGTCCCCGTTCTCAATGTGGGTAGTGGTGGGCAGCCAGAACAGCCAGCAGGCAAGGTGAACATCAACACAGCGACCAAGGAGGCACTGGAAACATTGCCGGGTATTGGTCCTAGCACAGCACAAAAAATTGTGGATTATCGAGACGAAGTGGGAATGTTTACCCAGATCGAAGATATTATGAATGTTTCTGGCATTGGGGAGGGGAAGTTTGATAAGATTAAAGACCAAATCACCGTTGAGGATGGTTAAGCAAATCCCTGTTGTGGGGCTTTGCATCTTTTTATGCCCCGGGAAAATGCTTTAACGGCCGTTATTACGCGCCTTTTTCGTATTCCGTTCTGGTTTCAGCGAAAACGGCCGTTTATTGCTCCTCAAAAGCTGCTCATCCTCCAGCCCTGTTGTTTGCCAGAAATTATGCACACAACACCCCTGCTGGCGGTGCTGCATGAACATTTCCCACAAACGCAAATAGATTGGTTGATCAACGACCCTCTGCGGCCGGCATTATCGGGCAATCCACATCTTTTCCGGCTACAGTCGGCTGGTGACACGGGACTGTATGAAATGGGATGGAGCCAATTACGGCAACTGGCCGACACCTTGCGGCGCGAGCGATACGATACGACCATCATCCCCCGTAGTTCCAGTTTGCTTTCCTGGTTAGGCTGGCAGGCTGGCATTCCGCAGCGGGTGGGGTTAAATACCGGTGGGCGCGGGGTTGCCCACACACTCTCGGCTTATCCTCCTGCCACCGCCACGCACCCAACGTTGATGCAATTGTCGCTGCTGCCAGCAATGGGCTTGCCACCGTCGCGCACCATGGCAAGCCGCAAAATGTGGTTTTACCCGTCTGATTTAGACAGAACGGCCGTTACGCGGCGGTTAGTTGAAGAAGTCGAGTGGCTGGGCGATGCACCATTAGTGATACTGAATCCTGGCGGTGGCACAGGCCCAGGCGATCCACGCTATTGGCCGTTGGAGCGCTACGTGCTGCTGGGCAACCATCTGGTGCGCCGCTGCGGAGCCAGGGTAATACTGGTGGGGGAAGCGGCCGACCAACCCATAGCGCGAGATGTGGGGGGAATGATGATAACGGCCGTTGCCAACTGGACAGGTAAACTGACGTTGGGCGAACTAGGTGCCTTGTGCGAAGTAGCCGACCTCTATGTTGGCAATGACGTGGGTAGCAGTTGTATCGCCACTGCCACCGAATGTCCAACCGTGGTCATATTTGGCGCAACCTCGCCAGAAACGTCTGGCCCCTACGCGCCGCAAGGCCAGCTAACAACTCTGTGGCACCCCACAAGCGACCCGCTGGCTCAACCACACACCGTTACCATTGCTGAAGCCATTGCTGCCAGTGAAGAAAGGTTAAATCGGTAAGGAAAACGGCCGTTTTCCCCAAAATTCATTCCCCTGGATATTGACATCTCCCCCAACCTCTGCTATTATTCCGCTCGTTCTCTAGGGGGCGTGGTGTAGTGGTTAACACGTCGGCCTGTCAAGCCGAAGATCGCGGGTTCGATCCCCGTCGCTCCCGCCAGACCTATAGTAACGACAAAAGCTCATGGGATTTCCATGAGCTTTTTGTTTTCTCAATAGTCTCTACATCCCATAGTTCTTCTAAAGATAAAAGGCTGCCCCTTCGCCATGGATGCTGACTGTGACAATCAAGAAGTTAATCCGCTTGTTGATGGTGTATAATGAAATTGGATAGGTATTCTATGGGAGAACAGGGTTATGAATAAAATACAAACTGCAACAATTCAAACTGAAGTGCCGCTGGCATTATTCTCACAAGTTCAAGATTTAGTTAATCAAGGTTGGTTTCGCAGCATTGATGACATTATGCTGGAAGCCCTACGGCGCTATTTAGGAATGGAAATTAAATAACTGTCCATTTAGAAGTTCAACTTCTTCTGAGAAGTTGAACTTCTTGCGCCACTTATTTAATCTTCGTTCCTTAGAATCTCATCGTACAGATTTGATGGAAGCTTTTATCCGCCAGGATGTTGAATGGGGCCTAAAGGGAAACGAGTAATCAGCCCAGTATCGTTATTTGTGATGCAGGACTCATTATTCACCTTTATGATATGAATTAGGTCAATTATCTTTGCTAGAGGATTTCGTAACAGTCTACATTCCCGCGCAAGTTTGGAATGAGGTCAATAGGCATCAACTTCTGCTCTAATAACTGTAGGTGAGCAATTCCAAAAAATAGATGTGGCTATTACTTCCGGGACACTGTTTTCTTCAATTGCACAATCGTTTTCTCTCGATTTAGGCGAACAAGCCGCTCTCGTGTTAATGAAAAAATATCCTGAGGCAATATTTCTAACCGATGATGCTGCTGCGCGGTTGGCAGCGATTACGTTGGGTTATCAAGTACACGGTAGTATTGGCATATTGTTACGAGCAATTCGTAGAAACCAATTAACAAAAGATGCCGTCATGCACCTTCTCCAAGAATTACCAAACCGTTCAACCCTTTATATTCGTAAGGATTTGCTAGATGAGATAATCGCCCAGTTAGAGCGGAGTGAATGACTCTGCTCACACACAAGTAAAAGCGTGTTTTGAATCAATCCCTAGCGTTAGAGGCAAATGTTTTGGCAGGAAGTAAATTGACTTTAGCTTTATACACGTGGGTGAGCGATCCCTGTCGCTCCCGCCAGACCTATAGTAACAAAAGCTCATGGAAATCCCATGAGCTTTTTGTTTTTAAACCCGCCAGGGGATATGCAGAAATGGAGTAGAGTAGATATGACAAGGGAAAAACGGCCGTTTCCTAGTACCGTTGTCCAACCAATTGCGATGGCTATCTCGCCATGCTATAATGCCAGCCTATGTATTGTTATGGTCAAGTTGCAGCAACGGTGTTTGTCAAAGGCTGCATCAGCGAGAACTAACCTAAAATGCCCAATCAACTGTGGGGGACAACAGATTCACTCGCCCTTTCCCTGCCTGCCCAACTCCTCGGCTACCTGCTCCTAAGCGTTTATCTGGCCGTGGCCGTTGGTCTGCTTTGGTCTTACCAAGCCGAATTGCGACGGCAAACCCGGTCACAGTGGACGGCCGTTTTTCTTCTCTCCCTCCTGGCCCTTCTCCTTAGCCAACTGCTCCCCCTCACCCTGCCCTTCGCTGCTGTACCCGTGGCTGCCACCCAGGAATTAACGCCCATTGTCGCCCCCTTTGCCACCCTGGCCCCCCTCTTCGCCGCCGCCACCCTCAACCCCGCCGCCGCTTTCATCGTCGGGCTATTTAGCGGACTCGGCCATTCGCTGGGGCACAGCCACCAACTATTCGATATCTTCCACGCCGCTTTGGCCGCCACCCTTGCCAGCCACCTGCTGCGGCAAAACTATCTGGGACGCGGCTATCACTGGTTGCGCCACCCCGTTTTGGCCGGTGGTCTCAGCTACGGTGCAACCTTTATTTTGCTGGGGCTGGCCGCCTTTGCCAACAGTAACAGCAGTGCCAGCGCACTCTCTGAGCTGGATTTGGCGATCAGCACAGGCAATGCCCACCTCCTCCCGCTGCTGCTGGAGGGCATGTTTGGCGGGCTGCTGCTGCTGCTCATCTTCCGCGCCTTGCCCCACCTGCGCCCCGCACCTACGCTGGCTCCATCGCCCCAGCAGCGCAGCCTGATGCAGCGGCTGTTGGGCAACTTTGTCTTGTTTGCCGTGCTGCTGCTGGTGCTGCTTGTCACCGTTGTTTTCACCGTGTCGCTGCGCGTTTCCACCCAGCTTGTGGTAGACCAGATGGCGTATAATGCCAGCACGGTGGCACAAGAAATCCCCGATTTTCAGGCGCGAGCGCAAAGTTTGCTGGTGGAATATAGCCAGGACGCAACGCTGCTCACCAGCAATTCCGATGAGCAGAATAGCTTGTTGCGCCAGCTTCACCGCACCAACCCGGTTTATCGGCGGGTGCTGCTGGTGGCAGCCAATGGCACCATCCTCAATTTTTACCCCATTGACAACACGGTGGTGGATTTGACAGAGGTGGAACAAACGGCCGTTTCCGATACCCTCGCCAGCAACGCCCCCACCCTCACCTCCGCCCAAAGCCGCAGCGACGAAGCCGTTGTCAGCTTTATCGTCCCCGTTTCTGGCGGCGACAACCAGCCCGTAGCCGTTCTTATTGGCCGCGTTCCCGCACTTTCTTTAGCTAGCCTGGTCGCCGGGCTGCGCGGCACCGTTGGGCAGGGTGATGGCTTTATTGTGGATGAGCAATCGCGCATCATTGCCTACAGCGCAGGTAACAGTAGCAACGCCAGCGGCAGCGACCGACTGCTGGCAACGTGGCAGCCACCCGTCGCCCCGCGTCAGCTTCGCAGTAGCAGCAATGTGGATGGCCTGGCCTATGAAGGGCGGGATGAGCAAACCAATGCCCGTGAACTGGTCTACACCATCCCCGCCACCAACCAGCCCTGGACAGTGGTGACAACGGCTCCCTATGACGTGGTACTGAATTTAGCGGTCAACATTGGGACACCGTTGGCACTGGTGTTGCTGCTGATCACGGCCTCCTTTTACGCCAATCTTGTCCTGCTGGGGCGCGACATCACCACCCCCATCGGCCAACTGGTAGAGGCTACTCGTGCTGTTGCAGCCGGCCGCCCCACCGATTTAAAGATCCACAAGGAGCGCAGTGATGAGCTTGGGCAACTAAGCAAGGCCTTTGCCGACATGCAAACAACGCTCAAACAGCGTGTAGACGACCTGTCGCTGCTCCTCAGCATCAGCACTGAGGTTTCCAACAGCATGGATTTGTCGGAGGGGATGCCGGCCATTCTAAAAGGGGCATTGCGTGGCACCAGAGCCATTGGTGCCCGCGCCATCATTCTCAACCCAAACACCCCCCACCCCTTCCAGTTTGGCGAAGGGCCTCGCGCCGAGGCCATGTCTGTGCTGGATCGGGTGATTATGGCACGGCTGCGCCACAGTGAAGACAGCACCCTTAGTAACCCCAGCCAAATTCAGCAGCAGCTTGAGCCAGGTACCGAGATGCCGCTGCCGGTTCAGGCACTTATCGCCATTCCGCTTTCATCCCCCAGCGGCTTTCGTGGGCTGCTGTGGCTGGGTTATGCCCAACCGCATCAGTTTAATGATGGGGAGATTAATTTGCTGCGAACGTTGGCACGACAAACGGCCGTTCTTGTGGAAAACGCCTACAACTTTGCCCGCGCCGAAGGGGGGCGCCGCCGCCTCGCCGCCGTTCTCAGCAGCACCCCCGACGCCGTTATTGTCACCGACCAAACCAACCGCATCCACCTGGTCAACCCCGCCTTTGAAAGCACCTTCGGCCAAAAAGGCACCGACCTCATGGGGCGCACCGTCAGCGATATGATTGAAATCCCGCCGCTGGCGGAAGCACTTCTTAGCCCCGACAAACGACCACGCAACTTTGAAATCCCGCTGGACGATGGCCGCACCTTCTACACCAGTGCCTCCCCCATCATCGGCAACGACGGCTACATCGTTGGGCGCGTGGCGGTGCTGCACGACATCACCCATTTTAAAGAGCTTGATGAGCTAAAATCTGACTTTGTTTCCACCGTCTCCCACGACCTTCGCAGCCCGCTTACCTACATGCGCGGCTATGCCACCATGCTTTCGATGGCGGGAGAACTTAATGATCAGCAGAGCAAATATACGGAAAAGATTCTGGGTGGCATTGACCAGATGGCAATGCTGGTCAACAACTTGCTCGACCTCGGCCGCATCGAGGCGGGGATTGAGCTGGTGTTTGAACCCGTTGAGATTGACCAACTGCTGCAAACGATTGCTGAGGAACATTGGCAGCACGCCCACATGCAGGGGATCAAGCTCAAGGTGGACGCGCCCGCTGATTTGCCCACCATTCGCGGCGATAAGGCACTTATCCGGCAAGCTGTGACCAACCTGCTGACCAACGGCATCAAATATGCGCCGCAAAGTGGCGAAATGCTTCTTCGCGCCGAGCAAAGTCACGGGCAGGTGATTATTGCCGTGCAGGACAGGGGGCCGGGAATTTCCGAAAAGGATCAGCTTCGTTTGTTTGAAAAGTTTTACCGGGTAAAACGGCGGGGAACGGAAAAAATCAAGGGTTCGGGGCTGGGGCTGGCGATTGTACGCTCGATTGCGGAACGGCACGGGGGTCGTGCCTGGTGCCAGAGCCAGCTTGACAAAGGCAGCACCTTTTACCTGGCGCTGCCAATTGAGCCAAAGGTGGGGGTGAATGGTCGGGGGGAGAAAACGGCCGTTAATACCCCATCGGTAAAATAGCCCAATTCTTAAGGACGGTGGCCGGATTTTTGCTGGTATGGCAACCAAAGCTCGTTCTTCATATCAACCCCCATCTATTTGACAAAGCAGAAAACGAGGATTGGAATCCTCGGCTACGTGAGGTTTAATAATCGATCATCTCACCAGCATAACCAACGGCTGGAAGCTGGTCGAGGATGGCCTGGAGTTCGGGGGGGAGTTCGGCGGTGAGGGTGAGGGGTTGGTTGTCAAACGGCCGTTTAAACCCCAACTGCGCCGCGTGTAAAAAGTGCCGCTTGATTGCCAGCCGCTGCTTGCGCCGCCCATACACCCTATCCCCCACAATGGGAAAGCCCAAATAAGCCAAATGCACCCGAATCTGATGCGTGCGCCCGGTGAGCGGCCGGCATTCAACCAGCGTAAACTGGTCATACAGCGTCCGCGTGTAATATTCCGTCTGCGCCGGCCGCGACTCCCTTGAAGGATCCGTCACAACCTGCATCCGCTTGCGATGCCCCACATCTCGCCCAATCGGGGCATCAATCAGTGCCTGCGGCGGCCGTATTTGCCCCTCCACCAGTGCCAGATACACTTTCTTCACTTCTCGCGCCTTAAACTGATCCTGCAAATGGCGCAGCGCGGCATCATGCTTGGCAACGACAATCAACCCCGATGTTTCCTTGTCCAACCGATGGACAATGCCGGGGCGCACCTCGCCCCCCACCCCCAGCACATCGGGGCAGTGCGCCAGCACCGCATTGACCAACGTCCCGCGCAGGTGGCCGGTACCCAAATGCACCACCATCCCAGCCGGTTTGTTGACCACCAGAATGTCGTTGTCTTCGTAGCGAATGTCGAGGGGAATGTCATCGGGGATGATGTCGGTTTCCACGGGTTCCGGCAGTGTGGCAACAACCTGCTCCCCGCCGACGAGACGCTGGCTGGGTTTGGTGGCTAAACGGCCGTTAACCCACACCCGCTCCTCCTTCAGCAGCCGCTGCCACTGCACCCGCGAAAGCTGCGGCAGCGCATCCCCCAGTGCCTTATCCAGTCGTTCGCCAGGGGCATCAAGCGTCAAATAAACCTGTTGATTACTCATCCAGCAGAATAGAGACTAGGGGATTAGGAGACTGGGAGATTAGGAGATTATAGTCTCCCAGTCTCCCAATCTCTCAATCTCTCAGTCTCTCAATCTCCAAACCCTCATTCACAACGGTCGGCGCACCGGCCACCTCTTCCGCAGCGTGCCTTGCCTGCTCCCGGCGATGTTCCTGGTAGGTAAACCAGCCCATGATGATCACCCCGGCCACAATGGACATATCAGCCACATTGAACACGGGCCAGGGGCCAAAATCCAGAAAATCGGTGACGTGGCCGATGCGTACCCGGTCAATCATGTTGCCCCACGCCCCGCCCAGCAGCAGCCCCAGCACCACGCGCAACCCAGGCTGGCCGTTGGGCAAGGTGTGGTTGTAATAAATGATGGCCGCCCCAACCATGACTGCCAATATGCCAAAAATCACCCCGCCTGATGGCAACAGCCCAAAAGCTGCCCCGGTATTGCTGACGTGGAAAACACGAAAAAGCGGCTCGATGCCGGGAAACGGTGTCCACACTTCGCCCAGCCGCAGGTTGGTTTCAATCCAATATTTGCTACCTTGATCGAGCAGCAGCACAACAGCCGTTATCACAAACAAAATCAAACGCTGACCCGTCGTTGCTGGCTCCATCATTTCCGGCTCAGGGTTGGCTCTGTGAGGCAAAACGGCCGTTTCTGCTTCCTGCTCCGGCATCTCAAAATCATTCATGAGCTTCATCCTTTCCCCCATTGTACCAGAAATCGGCAATCGGTAATGGCCTTTCACAACCACAATCCGGCACCCCATTTTGAAGAAAACCAAAAATCAGTATAATTTGCAGCAACCAATTTAACAGGTTTGATTCTTGAGGAGAGAAAAGACATGTACCAAAAACGAGTAAGCACAGCAGTCGTGGCCTTGATGATCTTTAGCGTCATCCTGGCCGCCTGTACCGGCGGAGCCAGCGGCGACAAAGTATGCGTTGTGTTGGACACCGGCGGTGAAAACGACAAAAGCTTCAACGAATTTACCCTGAAGGGTGCACGTGAAGCGGCCGAGGAAAAAGGGCTGGAATTTGCCCACATCGTTTCCGAATCCCCCAGCGACTACGAAAAGAACATTGACAACTTTGTCAACGAAGGCTGCGGCATGATCGTCACCGTTGGCTTCCTGATGGGCGATGCCACCGCCGCCGCTGCCAAAGCCAACCCCGATGTCAAGTTCGCCATTGTTGACGTCGGCTACTTCCCCGGCGCTGGTTGTGATGCAAGTGTAGCTGACTGCTACAGTGAAGAAGGTGGCCTGAGCAACGTTACCAGCTTGCTCTTTGCTGAGGACGAAGTGGGGTATTTGGCTGGCACGTTGGCAGGCTGCATGAGCGATAGCGGCGTCATCGGCTCTGTTTCCGGCATGGAAATCCCGCCTGTTGTTCGCTTTGTTGTTGGCTATCAGAACGGTGCAAAGGCGCAGAATGCCAGCATTGAAACCCTGAATGTCTACATCCCCGACTTCAATGACCCTGCCACTGGCAAGCAAGCTGGCGAAACCCAGATTGCGGAAGGGGCCGACATTATCTTCGGTGTCGGTGGAAACACGGGTAATGGTGGTTTGCTGGCAGCTCACGAAGCTGGTTTGTACGGTATCGGCGTAGACGTTGACCAATACAACACCTATCCCGAAATAGCCTCTTCCCTGCTTACCAGTGCTGCCAAGAACATGGATGTGGCTACGGGTGATGCCGTTCGCGCTTTTGCTGATGGTAATCTGGCGGCTGGCATCAACCTGGCAACCGTTGCCAACGGTGGTGTGGGGTTGGCTCCCTACCATGATCTGGATAGCTCCGTCCCGGCAGAGTGTAAAGCGGCCGTTGAAACGGCTCAGGCTGGTTTGGCCGATGGCTCCATCAGCACTGGCTATACCCCCTAATGGCTGGCTCAATCGCCTGATGAATTAAATAAAAAAGGTCACTCATGTCTATGGGTGGCCTTTTTTTGTTCATTGGAGATTGGAGATTGGAGATTGGAGATTATTGCTCTCTAATCTCCAATCTCTAATCTCTAATCTCAGAGACCTATGACACCAGTTCTGGAAGCAAGAGGATTGACAAAGCGATTTCCCGGCGTGGTCGCCAATGATTCGGTTAACTTGACGCTGCACAAAGGAAAAATTTTGGCCTTGCTGGGGGAAAATGGGGCGGGTAAGACGACGTTGATGAATATGCTCTACGGTCTTTACCACCCCACCGAAGGCGAAATCTTGATTAATGGCAAGCCCGTCAGAATGGACTCGCCGAATGATGCGATTGCGGCCGGCATTGGCATGGTGCATCAACATTTTATGCTGGTGCCGGTGATGACAGTGACGGAAAACATCATGCTGGGGGTGGAGGAGACGCGGGGGTTTCTCAGCCGTCTGCCGCTGCTGGGGCGTTTGGATCGCAAAAAGGTGGCGGATGAAATTCGGGCATTGTCGCAAAAGTACAACTTGGCACTCAACCCCGATGATACGATTAAGGATTTGTCGGTTGGCATTCAGCAGCGGGCAGAGATTATCAAGGCCCTGTATCGTAAGGCGGATATTTTGATTTTGGATGAGCCAACGGCCGTTTTAACCCCCCAGGAAGCCGACGAACTGTTTGAAATCATGCACAACCTCACTGCCCAAGGGGTCTCCATCATCTTCATTACCCACAAGCTAAAAGAAGTGCTGGCGGTGGCCGACAACATTGCCGTGCTGCGCGGCGGCAAAATGGTGGGAACGGCCGATCCCAAAACCTCCACCGAGGAAAGCCTGGCCGCTCTCATGGTGGGGCGCGAGGTGCTGCTGCGCGTAAAGAAAGACGAAGCCCACCCCGGCGACGTGGTGTTGGACGTTGCCGATTTGGTGGTGGAGGATGATCGGGGACAAACGGCCGTTGATCACCTCAACCTCCAGGTACGCGCAGGCGAAATCGTCGGCATCGCTGGCATCCAGGGCAACGGCCAGCGCGAACTGGTCGAAGGCATCACCGGGCTGCGTGCCATCAAAAACGGCCGCGTCACCCTCGGCGGAGCCAACATCACCCACATGCTCCCCCGCCAGGTCACCGAACTGGGCGTGGCCCACATCCCCGAAGACCGCGAAAAACACGGCCTGGTCAAAAACTACCCCATCGCCGACAACATCGTCCTCAACCAATATTACCTGCCTCCCTTTGCCAACGGCCCCGTGTTAAACCAGCCGGTCATTGACCAAAAGGCAACGGAGCTGGTGGCCGAATACGATGTTCGCACCCCCAGCATCTACACCCACGCCGGGTCGCTCTCTGGCGGCAACAAGCAAAAGGTCATCGTCGCCCGTGAATTTTCCCGCCCCACGAAGCTCCTCATTGCCAACCAACCCACTCGTGGCGTGGATGTTGGCTCGATTGAGTTTATTCACAACCAGATTGTGGCGCAGCGGGATGCAGGAACGGCCGTTCTTGTTGTTTCCGCCGAACTAGACGAAGTACTCGGCCTCGCCGACCGCGTCGCCGTCATGTTCGACGGCCGCATCGTCAAAATTCTCCCCGCCAGCGAAGCCACCCGCGAACGTGTCGGCTTGCTCATGGCAGGGTCGGATCAGTAAGCGGTAATCAGTAATCGGTAACCAGTGGCCTTACTGATTACCGATTACCGTACACGTAGTGGTCGTGAAACGACATTACCGGGATCAAAAATATGGCAAAAAATCCAGACACCCAAAAAACTGTAACCCAGCGACTTTTGCAACCGCTGGTCATCCCCCTGCTGGCAATCCTTACCTCCCTCATCATCGGCGCCCTCGTCATCATCTTCACCGCCGAAAACCCACTGGTAGGGCTGCAAAAAGTCGCCACAGGCTACTGGGGCATCATTGACGGCGCCCTCTTCCGGCGCAACGGCATCACCAACACCCTCGTCGCCACCACCCCCCTCATCCTCACCGGCCTCGCCGTCGCCATCCCCTTCCAGGCCGGGCTGTTCAACATCGGTGCCGAAGGGCAGTTTATCATCGGTGCCTTTGTTGGCACCATGACAGGAATTTATCTCGATCTCCCCCCCGTCATCCACGCCATCATCGTCATGATCGCCGGTTTCACCGGAGGTGCCTTATGGGGCTTCATCCCCGGCTTCCTGCGGGCGCGGCTGGGCGCACACGAAGTCATCAACACCATCATGCTCAACTTCGTCGGCATCCTCCTGGTCAACTTTGCCGTGCGCGGCCCTTTCAAAGACCCCAACACCACCAGCATCCAAACCCTGCCTATTCAGGAATCCGCCGAAATGCTGCGGATCGCCGGCCGTCTCCACCTCGGCTTCTTCGTGGCAATCATCGTCGCCGCCATCATGTACTACTTCCTCTTCCGTACCACCTGGGGCTTCTCCCTGCGCACCACCGGTCAAAACCCCGACGCCGCCGAATACGCTGGCATTCGCCCCAAAAACGAATACATCAAAAGCATGGTCATTGCCGGTGGGCTAGCCGGGCTGGCCGGGGTGCTTGAAGTGCAGGGGCTAACGCGAGTCCTCACCGAAGGGTTTGCCTCTGGCTATGGCTTCGATGCCATTGCCGTCAGCCTGCTGGCACTCAACAACCCCCTCGCCATCATCCCCGCCGCCTTCGTCTTTGGCATTTTGCGAATCGGCGGCGACTTCTTGCAAATCCGCGCCGGGCTGTCCATCCACATCGTCTCCATCCTCCAGGCCTTGATTCTGCTCTTTGTCTCGGCCACAGCCATCGTGCGCTATCTCTACCGTCTAAAACTTGATACCAACAATGAGGGAGCCGCCTTGTCACGCGGCTGGGGAGGCTAACATGGATTTTGTCATTCTTGCAGGCTTATTGCAGCTAACGGTAGCAACGGCCACTCCCATCGCCCTGGGAGCCTACGCCGGGCTCTTTAGCGAACGGGCAGGCGTGGTCAACATCGCCATTGAAGGGATGATGCTGATGGCAGCAATGGTAGGCGCATTTGTATCTGGCTACACTGGCAGCCTCTTTTGGGGGGTCATCGGCGGCTTGCTCAGTGGCGGGCTGATGGCGGCACTGCACGCCGTCGTTTCCATCCGCTTCAAAACGGACCAAATCATCAGCGGCACGGTGATCAACTTTATGGCCGCCGGGCTAACAGGCCACATCTACCAAATTTATCTGGTGCCACCGCGCTGGCCGGGTTCGGCCGGCACGTTCCCGGAAATGCCCATTCCTGTGCTGTCAAAAATTCCCTTCATCGGCCCCATCTTCTTTCAGCACCAGCCCATTGTCTATTTGATGCTAATTTTGACGGGTGTTATTCACTACGTACTATTTTATACGCCGTGGGGGCTGCGAATGCGTGCCGTAGGGGAACACCCTCGCGCCGCCGATACGTTGGGGATCAACGTTTACTTTACTCGCTACGCGAATGTAATCATTGGCGGGCTGCTGGCCGGGCTGGGCGGCATTTGGCTGTCGCTGGAGTGGGTCGGTACGTTTAACATCAATATGACCAACGGGCGAGGGTTTATTGCGCTGGCGGCGTTGATTTTCGGCCGTTGGACACCGTTTGGGGCGTTTGGGGCGGCACTGCTGTTTGGCCTGGCAAACGCCATCCAGATTCGTACGCAAACGCTCAACCCCGATATTCCCGCCGAGTTTTTACAAATGCTGCCCTATGTGCTGACGGTGGTGGTCGCGGCTGTGCGCCGCCCGATTCCGCCCGCGGCCGTTGGGCAACCTTATGAAACGGAATAGGAGATTGGGGATTGGAGATTGGAGATTGGCGATTCAGAATCTCTAATCTCTAATCTCCAACCTCCGGCAAATGCTATGCCTTGGATTGAAGTGATTTCGCTGGAAAGAGCAACGGGGGCGTTGAAACGGGAGCTGGAAAAAGCGGTGAAACGCGCCGGTCGTATCTGGAATATTGTGGCGATCATGAGCCAAAATGCGCGAGTGATGAAAGCTTCGATGGGGATGTATGGGGCGACCATGTTTGAGCCGTCGCCTCTGAGCCGCAGCCAGCGGGAGATGCTGGCGGTAGTGGTGTCGGTGGCAAACCATTGCCTCTACTGACTTCGTTCACATGCTCATGACCTCCGTGCTGAGGTTGGCAATGATTTTGGACTAACGGATGAGGCGGAAGCAGATTTGTTTGTGCATCGGATTACCAGCAATTGGCGGCTGGCGGGGCTAGATGCGGCGAATGAGGCTCTGTGTGTTTATGCTGAAAAGCTGACGAAAACCCCGGATGCCATGTCGCCCTATGACCTGGCGGTGCTGCGGCAGCATGGTTTTGACGACCGTGCCATTCATGATGCGACGCAGGTCATCAGCTATTTTAATTACATTAATCGGGTGGCAGATGCGCTGGGGGTGGAGACGGAAACGTTTGTTCGGCCGTGGGAGAAACAGGCGGAAGCAGGCCCCGGCCATGAGTGAGGGTTTTTAGAGGGTGAGGAGGGTGAGGGCGATGCACATGGCGGCGTTGACGGTGGCTAAACGGCCGTCTACCAACGCATGGCGCAGTTCTTGCAACGATACCCATTTGGGTGTTCTGTCTTGGTAATCGGGTACAAAGTTGGGAAGGGCAACGGCGCGACGGGTGCTGAAAAAGTGGCCTACGCCCACATGTTGATGGGCATCGGCGACATAGCTGCCCATGTAGATCCAATCTTCGCTGGTGTAGCCGGTTTTCTCCATCTCGCGTTTAACGGCCGTTATCGGATCTTCACCCGTATTTACATACCCATTGACAATTTGCCAAACGACCCACCCTGTGCCGTGCTGGTACGCTTCCCACACCAACACCTTGCCGTCCGGGTTAAAAATCGCTGCATTCACCCAATCTCGCCCCTGCACTCTGGGCCAATCGGGAATGATCTCGCCGCTGGGCAACCGGATCTGTTCGAGGGAAACTGTTACAAGTGGATGCTCTAAAATTGCCTCACTCGCCAAAACTTCCCACGCTTTTGCCATGCTTATCTCACTCAAATTTTCACTTAAACTTGCTAATGGATTACCGCAAACGTTCTTTCCTTTTTGCACGATCATAACAACGTTTGCCTGCGTTTTCTTCTAGTATTACATCAATTCGTTACGAATCGCATTACATCAGTGGAGCCAGGTTATACCTGAGAAACGGCCGTTTTGCTCCCCCTTTCACGCATTTTTTACGCCAAAAACGGCCGTTTTACCCCCCACCTAAGACTTCTCTCATCTCCCCATCCCCCCCTTTTTCAGCCCTAGACAGAACAAACAGCCTACGCTATACTATGCCTCGTTCATTGAGCCAGCCCCATGGTAACAAACCGCCGGGTCACCGTGGTAAGCAATACAACCAGGGCAACAGCCCCGCTGATGGCGGGGTTCTTTAATTTAGGCAATGATTATTCACTGAGCAACGGAACCAAAACGAAACATCCCAGCCAACACATTAGAATGCTTATAAGTTTGTAACCTCAACTATCTTCACTAGCGTATATTCAACAGAACATAACCAACAGCAGCACCCAGACACAGCCAGGGGCTGTTATCAACCTACGAGGGAAGCAACCTTGGGGTCTAGTTTGACAGGAGAAGGCAAAATGATGCACGAAGAGGCTTTTTACATCACTGATGAAGGTCTACAAAAAATTAAAGAAGAACTGGAATTTCTTCGGACAACCAAACGCGAAGAGTTGGCTAAAAAGCTGGAAGTTGCCATCGCCCAGGGCGATCTCAAAGAAAACGCCGATTATCATGCTGCCAAGGAAGAACAAGGTTTTACCGAAGGCCGCATTCGTGATTTGGAAGATGCGCTGCGGCGAGCCGTGGTCATCAAAGAAACTGGCCCCAGCGACCGCGTGCGCGTGGGCAGCACCGTCACCGTCGTTGATGAAGAGTATGGCGATGCGGAAACCTACAGCATCGTTGGCCCCCATGAAGCCAACCCCAGCGAAGGGCGTATTTCCAACCAATCTCCCATTGGGCGGGCGTTGATAGGGGCAAAAATTGGGCAAATCGTCGTTGCCAGCAGCCCGGCTGGTGAGATTCGGCTGCAAGTTCAATCTATTGCCTAATTGACAAAACAGCACCATCTTTGTTATGATGCTCCCCACCTTCCTGGACAGGAAGGTGCAACAATTAACAACCCAAAGGCGATGAAAGGGACAGGCAGACAAACCGCTTGCTGCCCAGAGAGTGACAGAGTTGCTGCAACTGTCATCTGCAATGTTGAGTCTGTGACACCCTTGAGCCGACTGCTGAACTTTTAATAATCGGTAATCGGTAAACAGTAATCAGTCAGCCTACTGATAACTGATAACTGATTACTGATTACCGAACCAGTAGGCAGTTCCGGGAGCGCCCGTTATCGCGTTAACGGCCGTTGTGGCAGCAAAACCCAGCGGCAGCAAAAGGCCCCTGTGGGGGCAAATGGTGGTGGTACCACGATGCGGCATTTGGTGTAACCCAAGCCCTCGTCCTCCAAAAGAGGACGGGGGCTTTTTTATTTTGCACTGCGCCCTCGTCCTCCTGTTGGACGAGGGCGTTTTTTATTTATCGTGATGACGGTCAGAAATGGGCGTTTGGAAAAGGAGATTGGAGGCTGGAGATTGGAGATTGATGATGGTTCCCAATCTCCAATCTCCAACAAAACGCTTGTTTATGCCCCTCATACACAACTTTTGGAGGTTCCTATGAAAACCATACGCTCCGTTGAAGCCAGCCAGCACATTGGGCAACCCGTGCGCCTGACGGGCTGGCTCCACAACCTGCGCCGCCTCGGCGGCATCACCTTCATTGTCCTGCGCGACGGCTGGGGCACCATCCAGGCCGTCACCGAAAGCGAAGCAGATCTAGCCCCGCTGGCAAACGCCGCCTTAGAAAGTGTTATTGCCCTAGAAGGGAACGTGGTGGCTTCGCCCCAAGCCCCCGGCGGTGTAGAGCTACACCAGCCCCACCTCTCGCTCCTGGTTGCCACCAACGACGCTCCCCCCGTGCCGCTGCATAAACCCACCATCACCGCCGGGCTGCCCACCCAGCTCGACCACGCCGTAGTGGTTAACCGTCACCCCCAGCGCCGCGCCGTTTACAGGCTGGCGGCGGGAGCGATGGCTGGTTTTCGCCGCACCCTCAACGAACGCCACTTCACCGAAGTGCAAACACCCAAACTGGTGGCCTCGGCCACCGAGAGCGGGGCCAATGTGTTTGAACTGGGCTATTTTGGCAGACCCGCCTATTTGGCGCAAAGCCCGCAGTTTTACAAGCAGATCATGGTTGGCATCTTCCAGCGTGTTTTTGAAGTGGGGCCGGTTTTCCGCGCCGAACCCCACAGCACCATCCGCCACATCAACGAATACGTCAGCTTGGACGTGGAGTTTGGCTTTATCGAAAACCATTTTACGGTGATGGCGCTGGTGCGCGAGGTGATGGCCGGGATTTTGAGCGAACTGACGGTACATTACGCCAGCGAATTGGCACTGTTAGAGGCAGAGATGCCAACGGTGCCGGAAGCGATTCCCCATATTCATTTTGCCGAAGCGCAGGAGCTGATTTTGCGGCTGCATGGGGTGGATGTGCGCGGCGAGCCGGATTTGTCGCCGCAGGATGAGCGGTGGCTGGGGGCGTGGGCGCAGGCGGAACATGGCAGCGATTTTTTGTTTGTGACGGGGTATCCGATGGGAAAACGGCCGTTTTACACCCACCCCGACCCCACCAACCCCGCCTACTCCAACTCCTTCGACCTGCTCTTTCGCGGCACCGAGCTAATCACCGGCGGGCAGCGGCTGCATCGGTATAATGACTACCTGGCGGCACTGGCGGCGGCCAAGCTACCCACCGAACCGTTTGAAACCTATTTGGAAGCGTTTCGCCACGGCATGCCGCCCCACGGCGGCTTTGCCATTGGGCTGGAGCGGCTGCTGATGCAGCTTTTGCAACTGCCCAACGTGCGCCTGGCAACGCTGTTCCCCCGTGACATGCAGCGGCTGACGCCATAAGAGGAGATTAGGAGATTGAGAGATTGGCATAAAGCAATCTCCCAATCTCTAATCCCCAATCTCCAACAGCAAAAACGGTTCCCCTGTTTGCGTGAGCAAATTTTGGCAAGGGCCAGGGGCGCAGGTATAGGGATTGAACCAGCCGAGACGCAGGGTGGCGGTGTCGGCCAGCGGGGCGGACAGGTCGTGGTGCTGCAGGATGAGGTCGCCGGGCCGCCAGTGGGGAAACCAGATGGCTTGGGGGTCAAGGGCATCAAGGCGGTAATCTTCGCCCAGCAGGTTGCCGGCCGCATCTAGCTGATGGACAAAGAGGCGGCTGGCGACTGGGGGCGTGGCAAGCACGCGCCAGTAGGTGACGAGTTCCTGGTCGCCGACGAGATCATAACCGAGTAGCTGGAGTTGGTTGGCAAAAACGGCCGTTTTTCCCCCCTGCCCCACCTCCGGCACAAACCCATCCGGCAGCCCAATCGCCACAAACTCGCCGAGCGTTTGCTCTGTTGCCCCCCACGCCGCAAGCTGGTTTTGCCAATACGGGTGCAGATCGAGGATAGCAGGACGGTAGATGGCGCCATTGGCGGCGGGAAGAATGAGCGTGCCATCCAGCGGGTTGAAATGGCTGAGGGGGATGTCGTCGCGCCGGAGCGTCAACTGCATCGTCGGCACGTCCATGGTGTCGGGCGACCAGCCAGCAATGGCGGCAGGAGCGGTGATGGGTTGATGGTCGAGAAAAACGGCCGTTTGTGTCAACCCCGCCTGCCAAACAAAGCGCACTTCCTCGTTTTGCGGCCATATCTGGAACATAGAAACGGCCGTCCACCAGATATGGTACCCCAGTACCGCTACTCCCAGGATATTCACAAAAACTGTGGATAAGTTGGGGATAACTGTGGATAACCTACCGCGATTGTGTATAACTACGGCGGTAAAAAGGGGCAAAACGGGCAAAATATTGATCATTCGTATGCTGCTGGGGGCATTTATGGTGACAAGGCTGGGTAAAACGGCCGTTGCCAGCCAGAGCAGCAAAAAAGCGTACTTTTTATCCCCCATTTTCCACAAAAACAGGGGAAGGCTTATGTAAAATAGCGTTGCCAGAAGCGGATCAAACAGCGGTCGGTCGGCCACATTTTGCCGCCACAAAGGATCCCCAGCAAAGCCCGCCATGCCCAGAATTTTCAGCCCATTTTGCACCACAGGCACCATGTCCCCCTCACGCAATGCCCGCAGCGGCGCATCCACTTCGCTAATGCGGAACTCGGAGCCAGGGTTCGTTTGCAGGTAAATAAACAGCGGGGCAGCAATGGCCACAAACAGCAGCCCAAAGAGGGCCACGCCCCGCCAACGCTGTTTTAGCTCCGGCCAGTGAAACAACGCCAAATACCCCACCCACAGCCCATAAAAAATCGGCACCGCCCGCGCCGCCATGTAGGTGTGGATGCTTAACCCGGCAAAAACACCGGCTAGGGCAAAGCTGGAAATGGGACGCGGACGAACGCGGACAAACGCGGACAAGGCTCCCCTGCTCCCCTGCTCCCCTGCTCCCCACCCCCGCCACCAAAAAACGGCCGCTAACCCGGCCAGCACGGGCAGGGAGATGGCGCGGAAGGCGAGGCGGCTGAAGAAGATGGCGGGAAAGAGAACGGCCGTTAATCCCATCCCCCACAACCCCACCTGCCGCCCAAACAATTGCCGCCCCAGCGCATAGACCACCACCACCAGCAGCAGGCCAAAAAAGGCGGCCGGCAAGCGCAATGCCAGGGCATTGTCACCCAACAGCGTTACAAACAGCGCCTGCACATAGTGAAATCCCGCCTCATGGCCGTAGGCGCGGGTAAAATAGATGGCGTGTTTGCCCGCCAAAATGTCCTGGACAATCAGCCAGTTGGCAACTTCGTCGTGGGTTAATCCCGGTGGAGAGAGGGAAACAAGGCCATACAGCCGAAAAAAGGCAGCGAGGAGGAGAAAGGAAAGAAGCAGAAAACGGTGACGCACGATAATTTATGACTCACAATTTTCTGCCCAAATGGTACGCCACAAGCTTAACACATCTAATCTGATCGCTTCTTGCTCAATCATGGATCGTTGTAAATTCTCATTCTGTACACGAACAATGGAAGCAATATCTGCCAAGTGTCGATCAGCATGACTATCCACATAAGCAATTAGTTTGCTTACAATAGCAGCCTCTGCAGAAACATAAGCGGCCGTGCGTGCTTCGTCAAATGGCAACCACACCCGGTTTTGTAGCATCTGGCGCATTGCAATCTCTGTAGGGACATAGAAATCAGTTTTTATTCCCGTGGGCAAATGAATGACATTAAAATACCCTCCACCCAATGCATTTAGTACAGTGCCTTTATCAACATGATAGCTCATTTCGGCTAATCGCTTAACAAACAGATTTTCTGAAAAACCATAAGGGCTTAACAAAACGTCCATATCCAGCGTAAAACGGGGTTCTCCATAAGCAACAACCGCCAATCCTCCCCAAATGGCATAGGTGGCTCCAATGGCATTCAGAACATCTAACACACTGCCAAATGCTTTTTCTTGCTCAAGAGGATTTTGCGCCATCATTTGCGACGATGATCCTTTGTAAATACAAGCCGCCGCGCTGTCTGATCGATCATCACCTCATCCCAATCAGGATGCTGATGACGTATTAACAACCGTTTCTGACGCAAAGCAAATTCAGCCGCTGCAAATGCTTGCCGATTCTTTTGACTAACACTCATTTGGCGGATGAGGGAAATATGATACCAATCAATGGGAGGTGGTTGAAATTTCGTGTTCATGAAAACATTTTATGACAAAATTGGGATCTGTCTATGATGACAACTGACCAACTCCAATCACCTGTTTACGCAAATTTGAGGCGGGCGGCGAGGCGGGTGGGCAGGATGGAGCGCAATATAGCTCGCTCTTCGTCGCCAACGACGCGCAGCAGCCAGAGGGCAAGCAGGTAGGCCAAGGGACTAAGTAGGGCGGCCAGCAGTACGTGGAGCTGGCTGGTGACCCACATGGTGAGGAACATAACGGCCGTTGCTGCCAACGGCCGTGCCAAAAACGACAGCCAGTTCAACCCTGGCATCCGCTGCCGCAAATAGTAGTCAAACACTGCCAGCAGCACCAGCTCCGACAGCACCGTCGTCACTGCTGCCGCCGGGTAACCATTGGCAACACGCGGGATGAAGATGAGGTTGGTGACAATGTTGAACCCCACCGCCAGGGCAAACGCTCGCGGCTGCATTCGCTCCAGCCCCAGCGCAATCAGCACATAGTTGGTAACGCTGTTGAGCCAGCCAATGGGAATAGACCACATAATAATTTGCAGGGCAATGGCCCCATGCGGCAAAAATTGATCCCCCGCCAGCAGACCCACCAGTTCAAAGGCCAGAAAATGGGTGGCCGTGGCGATGGGCAGGGCCAGTAGCAGCATGAGCTTGAGCGACAGCCGGTACATGCGCTGCGCCGTTGCCATATTTTCATGGATGGCGCGGGAGATGATGGGAAAAAGAGCCAGAGTGAAAAAGGAGGGGACGATTTGCAGGGCGTTGAACCATTTGTAGGCACTGTTGTACCAGCCCACCACTTCGGAGCCGTTGAGGAAACGGAGAATAACCACATCCACCGAGATAAAGACGGTTTGCAGCAGGTGGATGAGCATGAGAGGAAACCCTTTGCCCACCATTTGCCGCTGGAGCGACCAATCTACCCGCCAAGGGCCGGACAGCGGGAAGCGGCCGAACGCCAGCCGCCCCAGCACGGCCAGGGTGATGAGGTTGACGACGATGGAAACGGCCGCTAATCCAACAAAACCAAACCCCAGCAGCAGCACCAACACGCCAAACCCAACCTTGAGCAGCGTCGTGACAGTGGTCATCGCTGCCGGGATTTCCGCCTGTTCAAAGACATAAAACAGCCCCGTCACCCCCTGCGACATGCCGGAAAAGAGCATTCCGATGATGATCAAGGCCAGAGCCAGCAACTCGGGATTGCTGATGGGGTTGGCAAAGAAGCGGGAGCCGATGACAAAGGCAATGACGGGCAGCAAGGCCACGCCGCTGGTGAAAAGCCGCAGGACGGTGGTGTTGAGCAGGTAGCTGCTGGCGCGGTCTTTGGCCTGGGCCACATCGCGGACGATGAGGATGTTGAGGCCAAAGTTGGAGAGGATTTCAAAAATGATGGCGGTGGCGATGGCGAAGCTGTAGCTGCCAGCGTCGGCGGGGCCAAGCAGCCGCAGGTAGAAGGCGGCAAAGGCGAAATCTATGAGCTTGTTGAACAGGTTGAGCAGCATGGGGGCGCCGCTGTTTTTGATGACGCTGTGGGTGGCGGAAAGCTGGCCGTCGCTGCGAACATAGTGCCGCCAGCCGCCGACGATGAGGCCAAAGGCGAGCAAAATGGCTCCCATAAAGCTGATGAGCCCGCCTAGCTGGAAGCTGCGCGGGCTGTAGCGGTAGCGCACTGTCCATGCGCCGGGTTCGTCAAGGCGAATGCCGCGAAAGTTGCCGTTGACGCGGACGATTTCAACTTCGCGTTCGTCGCTTTCTTCGCCGCCAAACGGCCGTAAAAATGCCTTCCACCCCGGCGCATAGCTATCGTTGAGAATGAGCCAGGACGGTTCGTTAACGGCCGTATCTACCCAAACTTCGATGTTGTGGTAGCTGGTGATGGTGGCGGGGGTGTAGGGGATTGGAGATTGGGGATTGGAGATTGGAGATTCACCATCAATCTCTAATCTCCAATCTCCAGTCTCAACGACCACAAAGTTGCGCGGGTCATACTGGGTCGTCATCGCCGTTAACGCATCGGGAACAACGGCCGTTTGTGTCTGCGGCAGCGTGTAGGCGCGGGGAGCAACGGCCAGGTTTTCGTAGACGCGCAGGTTGCCCTCCTGCCACACCTGCTGCAGCTTGGGCAGTTCCACCGTTTCCTGGGTGATGATGTATTTGACGTTTAACACGTCCAGTAGCGGCGAGTTGAGTGATTCCCAGTTGGCAACAGGCTGGATGCGGTTAAAGGGGAGTTCATTTTGTGGCTCAATGGCGGCCATATAGTTGGTAAACTGTTTGGGAATGATGGAGTCGTAGCCGCGCACATCTTCAAACCCAAAGAGCCAACCAGCGTTGGCGTTGAGCGGTTTTTGCCCCTGCGAATCAAAGGTGGTGAGCCGCCACGGCCCTGGCTGCTGGCGCAACCAGTGCACCAACGGTGGCTCGTAGCTTAACAACGCTGGGTCAACGGCGGCGTGGAAACCGCGATTGATGAGGAAGAGGTCGAGGATGAGGAGGAGGGCGGCGAGGTGGGGGGAAAAACGGCCGTTTTTCCCCTGGCTCATCCGTAACACCACCCCCGACCCGACCAGCATGATACCCAACTGCAAAAATTGGGGGAACAGATAGCTGTAGAACGCTTGCGCGTTGGGGAAGGCGTCAGCGGCCAGTGCCATGCTGAGAAGAACACGCTCGATGAGAGGCTGTAAACGGCCGTAAACCACCCACGACCCCGCCAACCCCAGTAACGCCGCCGATCCACCCCAGACGAGCAGGGCAGCGAAAAAGGTCACAAAGGTTGGCTTGGCGCGTAAGAAAAAGAGAGATTGAAGATTAGAGATTAGAGATTTAGACCGGGTTCCCAATCTCCAATCTCCAATCTCCAATCCCTGCTGCCCCAAATAATCCCCCCCAAACCCCGCCAGCACCGCCACGCACAGCGACAGCGGGAAAACCCAGCGAAACGGGGTGTGGAGCTGGTTGATAAAGGGGAGACCATAATACAAAAGAGCGTAGAGCGGCGTGCCAAAGATAAAGGCCAGCGACAGCAGGCTGAGGCCACCCAGAAAAACGGTTTGGCTGCGGCGGGCGCGATTCATGCCGGGGCGAAACAGCGCCCAGGCCGCCAACAGTGCCAGAATCAGCGGCAAAATGCCGAGGTAGATGCCGCCTTCCACATAATTTTTGATCCCCCAACTGCTGCTGTAGGCGCCCCAGGGGTTGACATTGCCCGCCACATTGGTCACAAACGGCTCGCGCTGGCCGCTAAACACATCCACATAACTGTGGTGCGCCGGGTTGCCAAAGAAGTTGGGCAGTGCCAGCGTCAGCACGCGCCGCTTGGGGAAGGCATAGCCAATAACCTCTTCGTAGCTGCTGGATCCTTCGCGGAAGTTGGTTTGACCGACTTCAAACAGGGGCACAAACTGGATAGCCCCCAGCATTAGCCCCACCAGCACCATGCCCACCAGCCAGCCGGCCGGGTTCAGCAGCCGCAGACGGAAGCGATTGCCTGGGGCTGTTTCATCTGACCAGATAAGCTCACTTAACAGCCGCCATCCGGTGTAGAGTGCCATAATGAGCAGCGTGTAGTAGGTGAATTCGGCATGACCAGCCAGAATTTGGCAGCCGAGGGCGATGGCACCACTGGTCGCCCAAATCAGCGGCTGCCCGCGCCGCCGCACTACCTGTTCAATGGCGGCCAGCAGCAGCGGCAGCCACGCCACCGCGCCAATGATCATGGGAAAAACGGCGGCACTGACCAGCAAAAAGCCGCTGCCCTGATAGGCTAACCCGGCCAACATGGCACTGGGTCGTTTCATCCCCAGCACGCGGCCAAAAACATAGGCCAAGGTCCCCGCCAGCCAGATTTGGCTAACGGTATACCAGCCGTAGGCTTTGGTGAGGGGCAAAATGAGAAAGAAGATGGAGAAGGGGTAGAAGGCGGCGTGCTGGCCGGTTGCCAGAAAGGGAACGCCGGCAAAGAGGTTGGATGTCCAGAGGGGAATTTGGCCGTCGCGCAGACTGTCGTTGACAAATTGCTTCCAAACGTAGTTCTGGATGATGAGGTCGCCGATGAGGGGGTTTTGCGGGATGGGCCGACCGTCGGGCGAAAGGGGGAGGTTGAATTGGGCAGAAACGGCCGTCCACGGTTCCCACTGAAACAGGTTGTCGGCCGGCAGCATGGTTTTGCCCCCCAGCGTGACGTTGCCAAACAGCAGCAGCGGCAACACTAGATAGCTCGCCAGAATCAATAAATCAATCTTGTATTTTCCCAATCGCTTCATACCCAAAAAAAGAGGGCTATTGCTAGCCCTTCCCATTAAATCAAGAAGTTAATCCCACCCCGGAACCGTCCGAATCAACGTCCTCACCTCGCCAGGGCTGTTATCGGCGGCCGACATACTCGACACCTGAATGGAAAGCCGTTCTGCTTCTGGCAGCAGTTTCACCCGGCTTCGATCCAGGGCTGGGTAAAAGTATTGGATCGAAGGCTGTAGGCGCATCCGACACCGATCTGCTAACCGTTTTTGTCGGCCGGCCGTCGTCAAAATTACATAGTCGTGGCTGTTCGTATGGCCGATAAAATCATCCGGGCTACCGGCATCTTTCAGCGCATTGCCAATCATCACCGACACTGCCCGCGTCACATCATCCGCCGCCACAAAGCCATATTTATCCCGAAACGCCGTTAGCCCCCCCATCTGAATATAAACCACTCCCCAATCCGGCCGCGCCAGCAATTTTTCTAGCTGTTCACTAACAATAGAACCTTCCGGCAGGGAAGTGACAGGGTTAAACTGGTTAGGCAACTGGGTACGCTTCAGCGCATTGCGCACACGCAGCCGCAGTTCCTGAATGTCAAACGGCTTAGTGATGTAATCAACGGCACCAAGTTGCAGTCCCCCATAAATATCTGTCTGCTCACGCTTTTCGGTGAGAAAAATAACGGGGATATTTTGTGTGCGCCGCCCTTCGCGCATTCTGCGGCACACTTCAAAACCATCTATATCGGGCAGGCGAATGTCCAGCATGGCAAGATCAGGCAGAACCTCTTGAATGGCTGTGACAGCATCCTCGCCCCGATTGGCGTTTTTCACGTCGTAGCCTTGCGCCCGGAAATACGCCGTTAGCATTTCGCAAAGATCAGTCTCATCCTCTACGATAAAAATGGTTTGTTTTCTCTTTTCGTCAACCACACATTACCTCGGCGACCTATTTGATGGGTTCCTTGTCAATCTTGAAGACACAACTCTTGGCCCCCATACTAATACATTCCAGCTCATCTACACGGAACTCTAGCCCACCGCTTACCCAACGCAACGTCTCCTGCAAAATGCCAACGGCGATAAAACAGGTGGGGCGATCTGCGTGCCGTCCCCAGCACATCGAGCAGCGATCAATGTAATAGATGAAATGGTCATCGAATTCCTGAACGCGGCTGGTTTGGTCGCTGAATTGAGAGAAGATACGGGCGACGGCCGGCACGCCAATTTTCAGCTTGGTTTGCAGCGGCAGCACTTTAAAAGCCAGGTCGCCCACGCCCGCCAAAGCACCAAACTGCTTGAGACCACGTGAAAAGATCGCACGTCCCCCGCGCAGGGCCAGCCCACGGCCGCCTCGCGGCCCATAAATTTCATCCAACCCTTGGTTAAGGTTAGAGATATTGGCAAAATCAAACCCACGCTCCAGGTTATCTGGGGGCAAGGTATCAATGAATTGCTGCATACTGGTCAGGTTGAGCAAGGCATTTAAGCCATTGCGCCCCATAACTTCTTCCATCGCAACCAAAAGAATGCGTCCCATTTTGTTAGGGTAATAATAGCCACTTAGCGGAACTAAATCTCTCACGGATTCCTCCCAAATCACCTTGCGGTTTGGTTGACCCTCTCCTCTGCATCATTAAAACATTGGATATTAAATAACAAGGAATAAAGTATAACAAGCGATTTTGTTTCAACAAAACGCATTTGCTCCCCAGTAGACCCTTTTTACTAAAAATCTGTTATGCTTTGTCGAAGGTGCTGTACTTTACGAAAAAAGATTACCATAGGCTAGTAGGTATGGCAAAAATTAATGATTCGGATGTTGGGAGACGATAGTGGCAACAGCAAAAATGCTTTTCCCCCCAGATTTTCGTTGGGGAACGGCAACGGCCGCTTTTCAGGTTGAGGGTAACAATAAAAACAGCGACTGGTGGGTGTGGGAAACGCAGCCGGGTGCCATTCTCAACAGCCACCATTCGGGGTTAGCCAGCAACTGGTGGGCTAATGCCGAGCTTGACCTGGACGCAGCAGCCGAGATGGGCACCAACGCCCATCGGCTGTCGCTGGAATGGAGCCGCATTGAGCCAGAGCCTAGCGTTTTTGATGAAGCAGCCCTGGAACGGTATCGCACCATCTTGCAGGGAATGGTTGACCGGGGGATTGAGCCGATGGTGACGCTGCACCATTTTTCTAACCCGTTGTGGCTGGTGGAAAAAGGGGATTTTAATAGCGAAATTGTGCTGGATTATTTTGGTCGCTATGTGAGCAAGGTGGTGCAACGGCTGGGGGATTTGGTGCCGAAGTGGATTACCATCAACGAGCCAATGGTTTACCTCTTTATGCGCTATCTGGACGGCAGCTTTCCGCCGCCGCAGCGACCGGGCTGGGGCGGGCTACGGGAGGCGTTTGGGCGGCTGCTGGCGTGCCACGCACGGGCGTATCACATTATAAAGGAAGCGTACCGGACAGCAGAAGTGGGGATTGCCAAAAACATGCCGATTTTTGAGGCGAAGCCGGGCAGCGGAGTGGCGAGCCGCTGGTGGGCCGGCCGGGTTGATTGGCTATTTAACAAGGCGTGGATGGGGGCGATGGTTAACGGCCGTTTACCCTCCCCCTTTGGTCGCGGCACCATTCCCCACCTTGCCAACAGCTTCGACTTTGTGGGCATCAACTACTACACCCGCTTCTACACCACATTCAACCTGCGCTTCGACTGGATTGAGCATGAATGGCCGGCCGGAACCATTGTCAGCGACAGCAACTACGGCGAAATTTACCCCTACGGCCTCTACCGCGTCATCAAAAGTGCCTTGCCTTATAAAAAACCGATCTACATCACCGAAAACGGCCTGCCCGATGCCGCCGACAAATTGCGTCCCGCGTTTATTTTGGATCATTTGCGCCAGGTGTGGCAGGCCATTAGCTTCTGCTTTCCGGTCATGGGGTACTATCACTGGAGCCTGGTAGACAACTTTGAGTGGGATCGTGGCTGGACGCAGCGATTTGGGCTGATTAGCCTTGACCCGGAAACCCAGGCGCGTGCCTGGCGACCCAGTGCCAACCTTTATCAGGAAATTTGCCGCAGCTACAGCCTGAGCAGCGACATGGCTGCCACCTATGCCCCGGAAATGCTGGCCGTCATGTTTCCGGGCGAAGCACCCGCACCTGTACATGGTTGGTAGCGGGTTGTGCTATAATAGGCCGCAAAACTTTTTCTTACAAAACGTATTGATGGAGTAGAGTCATGTCAGGACATTCTAAATGGTCCACCATTAAACACAAAAAAGCAGCAACTGATGCCAAGCGCGGCAAAATTTTTACGCGCATCGCCAAAGAGCTTACGATGGCCGCCCGTGATGGTGGTGGCGACCCTGCCAGCAATAACAAGCTGCGCCTGATGTTAGCCAAAGCCAAAGCAGCCAATATGGCGAAAGACAATATTGAGCGAGCCATCAAGCGCGGCACGGGAGAGCTAGAAGGTGGCGAACTGCTGGAAAATATGTATGAAGCATATGGGCCGCATGGTGTCGGCATCCTCATTGAGGTTGTGACCGATAATCGCAACCGCGCTATTGCCGATGTGCGCCATGCCGTGAGCAAATATGGTGGCTCGATGGCGGAGTCGGGTGCCGTTTCATGGCAGTTTACCCGCAAGGGGTATGTGAGCATTACGGACAAGGTTGACCAGGATGAGATATTCCTGGTTGCCGCTGACGCTGGTGCCGATGACATCCAGTTTGGCGACATCACCGAAATTTTTGTGGACATTGATTATTTCCAGGCGGTGCAGTTGGCTTTGGAAGAGGCCGGGGTTGAGGTTGAGGAGTCGAACCTGATTTACGAACCGAATAACCCGATTGAGCTTGAGCAGGGGCCGGCTTTGCAGGTGATGAACCTTATTGAAAAGCTGGAGGAGCTGGATGATGTGCAAAATGTGTATTCGGCTCTGGAAATTACCGACGAAGCGATTGCGGCGATGGGCTAATGCGAATTTTAGGGCTTGACCCTGGTACGGGGCGCACGGGGTATGGGGTGATTGATGCGGTGGATGGTCAGTTAACGGCCGTTACCTACGGCATCATCACCACCCCGGCCAACACCCCCATGCCCCAACGGCTGCAAACGCTGTACCAGGATCTCACCGCACTTATTAACGAATACCAGCCAGATACGGCCGGCGTGGAAGAGCTGTTTTTTGGGCGCAACATCACCACCGCCATCACCGTGGGGCAAGCACGAGGGGTTATTTTGTTGGCACTTGCCAACGCCAACCTGCCTGTCGGCGAATATTCCCCACCCAAAATCAAGGATGCGGTAACTGGCTATGGCAAGGCTGACAAAGCACAAATGCAGTTAATGGTGCGCAACCTGCTTGACCTGGAAGAAACGCCCCGCCCCGATGATGCTGCCGATGGGCTGGCGGTTGCTATTGCCCATTATCAATATTACCGATTTGAAACGCTGTATACAGAATAAGGAATGGGAATTAAATAACTTGCCCATTTAGAAGTTCAACTTCTTCTGAGAAGTTGAACTTCTTCTGAGAAGTTCAACTTCTTGCGTAACTTGGTTAATCCTCGTTTCTAAGCCAGGGATTGGAGAGTAGAGATTGGAGATTGCAACACTTAATCTCCAATCTCTACTCTCTAATCTCTAATACCGCAACAATGATTGCCAGCCTTAGCGGAACGATTCTAAAAGTTGAAGCAGCCAGCCTTGTGATTGGCGTGGGTGGTGTGGGGGTGCGGGTGTTTGTGCCGCGCAACGTGCTGGAAAATGTGGGCGGAATCGGCCGTTCGCTGCGGCTGCACACGCACCTGATGGTGCGGGAAACGGAGCTAACGCTCTATGGCTTTGAGTCGGAAGATGACCTGCAGCTTTTTGAGATTTTGCTGTCGGTTAGCGGCGTGGGGCCAAAGGTGGCACTGTCCATTTTGGGAACGCTCAGCCCGGAATTGCTAAAAAGTGCGGTGCTGCGGGAAGAAACGGCCGTTCTTCAGCGCGTGCCAGGCATTGGCAAAAAGACGGCCGAACGAATGATGTTCCAACTGCGCGACAAGCTGGATCTGACGGCGGCAACAACGGCCGTTTCCTTCGTCAGCGACATAGATGCTGATGTGATAGACATGCTTACGGGGCTAGGCTACAGCATTGTCGAAGCCCAATCCGCCCTGCAAAAGCTCCCCCGCGAGGTTGGAGAACTGGACGAACGATTGCGCCTGGCTCTGCAATATCTTGATCAAAATTGACAAAATAGTTGATATCCCGACTAAAATCCTTACAATGGAGCCAAGTTTTATTATATTGACACACCAAAGCCACCAACTTTGGTTTGCCCTAAATTCTTAAAAGGCACCCTCATGTCTCTTCATACCCGCTCTCTCTTGGATAAAGAACTTGATCAGTTACGCAATGATGTTTTGCGTCTTGCCAGCATGGTTGACACTGCAATTGCCAACGCGATGGACGCGCTCTACAAGCGAGACGTCTCTTTGGCCCATTCGGTTGTCGCCGGCGATGCCGAGGCCAATCAGCTTCGTTACGAGATTGAAGAAGAATGCTTACGTATTTTGGCAACCCAGCAACCAGCAGCCATTGACCTACGCACCGTCATTGCCGCCATCCACCTTGCAGTTGAACTAGAGCGCATTGGCGACCATGCGGCCGGCATTGCCAAGCTGGTCGAACGCATGGAAAACGAAGATGCGCTGTTGACGCTGCACAAATTGCCCAAAATGGCGCAGCGTGCCCGCGACATGGTAAATGCTGGTGTCCAGGCCTACGTGCGCAAGGATGTATCCATTGCCGACAACATGGTGAAGCAAGACGACAAGCTGGATAAACAGTATGATAAGCTGTTCCAGCAAACACTCACCGAAATGGCCGATGATCAATATGTTCGTCGCGCTACCTTCTTGCTTTGGGTTGGTCATAACCTGGAGCGTATTGGCGACCGTGCTACCAATATTGCCGAGCGCGTTATCTTTATGGTTCGCAACCAATACGTCGAGATCGCCTAGCAGCCCGTTGGCAAAAGAAGCTGGATGCAGGGAGCAGATTTTCGCGGATAAAAAGAAAAATCGGCGTTTCTTCCAACAAAGCTACATCATCCGCGCATCTATTCAGGTTTCTCGGTAATTCCCTGGATCTGCCATAAACCATCTTGCACCTCAAGCCGCCTGTCGGGGTTTTCCACCCTCGAACCAGGCGGTTTTTTGTTGCCACCTCTTCTGTTAACCATTTATTAACAAAGCAATCTGGAAACCTTAACAAGCTGTTAACAATAACTTTTGTAAAGTAGCTAGAATTAATGTTTGATTGTGATTTTGTTAACAATGTCAACGATCCCCATAAAGAGGTGGAGAAATGGTTCAAAACATTCCCCAACGCCATCGTCTTAGATGGCTCATGTTGCTACTGCTTGCGTTGGGTGCTTTAGCGGCTTGCCGGCCGGAACAGTCAGAAACGGCCGTTAATGGCAGCCAACGCGCCATCCAAAACAAAGGCTCCGACACCCTGGTCAACGTCGCCCTCGCCTGGGCCGAGGCATACCGTGACGTTAAACCCGAAGTCGCCATTGCTGTCACCGGCGGCGGCTCCGGCACCGGCATCGCCGCCCTCATCAACGGCACAGTAGACATTGCCAACGCCTCCCGCGCCATGAAAGACGGCGAAAAAGAAGAAGCGATTGCCAACGGCATCGAACCCATCGAATTTGTCGTTGCCATTGACGCTTTAGCCGTCATCGTTCACCCCGACAACCCCATCAGCGAACTCAACATTGACCAACTGGCCGACATTTACACCGGTCGCATCACCAACTGGAAAGACGTAGGCGGCAATGACGCCCCCATCGTCCTGCTTTCCCGCGAAACCAACTCCGGCACCCACGTCTACTTCCTCGAAGAAGTTGTTCGTAAAGGGGAAGACAGTGAAGACATCTTTGCCCCACAAACCCTGCTCATGCCCTCCTCCGTTGGCATCACCAGTGAGCTACGCCGCAACCCCAACGCCATTGGCTACGATGGTTTGGGGTATGTAGACCCCGAACACGAAAAAATGCTGGCCGTAGCTCCCCCCGGCAGCACCGACTATGTTTACCCCACCGTTGAGTCCGCCTCATCAGGCGAATATCCGTTGGCGCGTAATCTGTTTATGTACACCGCTGGTGAACCAACGGGCGAATTAGCCACCTATCTTGACTGGATTTTAGGCAGCGACGGGCAGGCCATTGTTGCCCAGCTAGGCTTTGTCCCGCTTACAAATCAATAGGAAACACGATGGCAACGCAAACCAATTTGAACGCAAACCCTACCCCAACCAGAGACAGCGCCCCAACTAAGTGGCGCGAACTGTTTATTGAAAATCTGATCCGACTGGCAGGCATTTCTGCCGTCCTCATTATCACACTCATCTTTCTCTTTTTGCTGCGCGAAGGGTTTCCCGCTTTTATAGAAGTCCCCCTTTCAGATTTATTTAGCAGCCGCTGGTACCCCATTGAAGACAAATTTGGGCTGTTGCCACTGCTGGCGGGCTCTCTGCTTGTCACCATTGGCGCGGTGGTCATCGCCGTGCCGCTGGGGTTAACCACCGCCATTTACCTGGGCGAAATTGCCCCACCGTGGCAGCGCGAAATCCTCAAGCCGTTTATCGAGGTGCTGGCAGGGATTCCTTCCATCGTGTTGGGCTTCTTTGGCTGGGTGGCACTGGCTCCGCTGATCCAAAGCATGGGTGCGCCCAGTGGCCTGACGGCGTTCACTGGCTCGCTCATTTTGGCCTACATGGCACTGCCCACCATCATCAGCATCACCGAAGATGCGCTGTATGCCGTGCCGAAGGAGTACCGCGACGGGGCATTGGCGATTGGAGCAACGCAGTGGCAAACGATTTGGCGCGTGGTGCTGCCGGCCGCTCGGTCGGGCATTGTCATCGCGGTGATGCTGGGCATTGGCCGCGCCATCGGCGAAACGATGGCGGTGATGCTGGTCACGGGTAACGCGGCCAACATTCCTGATTTGGGGCTGGGGGCATTGTTCCAGCCAGTTCGCACGATGACGGCGACGATTGCAGCGGAGATGGGTGAGGTGGCGCAGGGAAGCCTGCACTACAGCGTTCTCTTTGGCATCGGCATTGTGCTTTTTCTCATCACGTTTGCCATTAATTCGCTGGCGACCTATTTTGTCGGTGGCGGTGGCAAGCGGCGTCGCGGAGGTCAGATATGACACGTCAACAATCACAACGTCTGGCAATTTGGGTGATAACGGCCGTTTCTGCCATCGTCGTTCTTCCCATTCTTGTCGTTATTCTCTATATGCTCTATAACGGCATCGGCACCATCAGCTGGGAGTTTATTTCGCAAGCTCCGCGCAACGGCATGACTGAAGGCGGGATTTTCCCCGCGCTGCTGGGGACGATCTTTCTGACCTTGGGAACGGCCGTTGCTGCCATCCCCCTTGGCGTTGGTGCCGCCATCTACCTGGCCGAATACGCCGGAGACAACCCCCTCACCCGCGCCATCCGCCTCGCCATCGTCAACCTGGCAGGCATCCCCTCCATCGTTTACGGGCTGTTCGGGCTGGGCATGTTTGTCCTGTTCCTCAACTACGGCACCTCCATCATCGCCGGGTCGCTCACCCTCGGCCTCATGACGCTGCCCGTCATCATCAGCACCGCCGAAGAAGCGATTTTGTCAGTACCGCAAGAGTTTCGCATTGTCAGCCTCAGCCTCGGTGCCACCCGCTGGCAAACCATTCGCAACCAGGTACTGCCCCACGCCCTGCCCGGCATCATCACCGGTGTCATCTTGGGGCTAGGTCGCGCCGCCGGGGAAACAGCGCCTATCCTCTTCACCGTAGCCGCCTTCTACCTGCCCAACCTGCCCCAATCCATCTTCGACCAGTCCATGGCCCTGCCCTATCACCTCTATGTCATTGCCACCCAGGTGCCGGGGATGCCGCTGGGCATTCAATATGGCACGGCATTGGTCTTGCTCTTTATTGTGCTGTCCCTCACGTTGGTTGCCACCCTCATCCGCTCCACCATGCGGCGGCGGCGGGAATGGTAAAAAGGCAAAAAGCTATGACAACTGCAAAAATTTCTGTAAAAAACACATCGCTCACCTACGCCGACGGCACACACGCGCTGAAAAACATCAATCTGGATGTGCGCCCCAACGAACTGTTTGTGCTGTTTGGCCCCTCGCGCAGCGGCAAAACCACGCTCATGCGGCTAATGAATCGGCTTTCTGACCTGACCGAAGGCATCACACGAGAAGGTGAGATTTTATTCAACGGGCAAGATGTTTTTGCCCGGCGCACCGATATTACCGACCTGCGGCGGCGTATTAGCATGGTGTTTGCCATTCCCACGCCGCTGCCGGGCAGCATCTATGACAACATGACCTATGGGCTGCGGATGGCTGGCATTCGTGACAAGGTGGTTATTGATGAGCGCGTCGAACGTGGGCTACAGCAGGCCGCCATTTGGGATGAAGTCAAAGACCGGCTCGATAGCTCTGCCTTTGCGCTGTCGGGTGGGCAGAAGCAGCGGCTCTGTTTGGCACGCAGTTTGGCACTTGAACCTGAGGTAATTCTGCTCGACAACCCCACCTCTGGGCTTGACCCGATTTCCACGGCAACGGTTGAACGGTCGCTCTATGAGCTAAAACAAACCTACACCATCATTATGGTTCCACACAGCGTGCAGCAGGCGGCACGAGTGGCCGACCGTGCAGCATTTATGCTGGATGGGGAGTTGGTTGAGGTGGGTTCGCAGCAGCAAATGTTCCTGAATCCGCGTGACAAACGGACGGAAGATTACATTACGGGGCGTTTTGGGTAATAACGATGATCAAAAACAAGATTAATGTTGAGAATTTTAATTTCTACTATGGGGATTTTCAGGCGTTAAAAAACTTGAACCTCCCCATCCGGGAACACCAGATCACGGCGCTGATTGGGCCATCGGGCTGCGGCAAATCTACGTTTTTGCGGTCGCTGAACCGGATGAACGACACGATTAGCAGTGCGCGGGCCGAAGGCAAGGTGCTGCTCAATGGCAAAAATGTGTATGACCCGGATGTGGATGTGGTGGATTTGCGGCAGCGGGTGGGGATGGTGTTCCAACGGCCGAATCCGTTCCCGCAAAGTATTTACAACAACGTGGCGTTTGGGCCACGGGTGCTGGGTATTGCCCAAAAAGGGGCCGAGCTAGACAGCATTGTGGAAGCGAGCTTGAAGGAAGCGGCTTTGTGGGATGAGGTGAAGGATCGGCTGGATCATGTGGCAACAGAGTTGAACCCTGGGCAGCAGCAGCGACTGTGCATTGCGCGGGCGGTGGCAGTGCGGCCAGAGGTGATTTTGATGGATGAGCCTTGTTCAGCACTGGATCCGGTGGCAACGCTGTCGGTGGAGGAGCTGATGCGGGAGCTGTCAGACGAATACACGATTGTGATCGTAACCCACAACATGCAGCAAGCGGCACGGGCGTCGGACTGGACGGGCTTTTTCTGGCTGGGCGAATTGGTTGAGTTTGCGCCAACGGGGGAGTTGTTTACGAATCCAAAGCAGGAGTTAACGGAATCGTACATTACGGGTCGGCAGGGGTAGGATCAAATTCCGGTTAAAAAGCGGTATTCTTGGTAGAACATGAAGATGAGCATGATGGCAAGGGCGACGAGGTACCAACGGCCGCTTCTGACGGCGGCAATGCCTTGCAAGATTTGGCGTTGGGGTAATGATCTTTTTTCGCCCAACTGTCGGCGGGGCGGACGGCGACGGTAGAGATAGAGCTGGTGGGTGAGGAGGTTGTGGGCAGTATAAACGGCCGTTAACCCCACCGCCCCCACCAGCACCCAGCGCACCCAGGTTGCCAACGGCATCGTCGTTGTCAACACCAAAAAGGCCAGGAACAAAAACAGAGCCAAATACTGGGCGGCAATTTGCCAGGTAAGGGCTTCTTGTTGGGCGGGGGTGAGAAAACGGCCGTTTTGCACCACCAGCAAATCCTGCCACATCTCCCAGGAAATCAGCAGCAGCACTAACAGCAAAACCCCAGCTTGAATCATCATGCCGGAATTATAAGCTAAAGCCAGTCACATTCAACCTTCACCATTTGGCTGCCCGTTCGGAAAAAATTGATACCCTCTACCGTGCCACGTCACAATATAGCGCGGCTTTTTACTGCGCAGCGGTTCGATTTTACGTCGCAATGCCGAAATCACCTGATACAAACTCTCATCACTGACATTTTCGCCCTCGACTACTTCCTTCGGCCAAGCGTTCATAATCAATTCGTCCTTTGTCAATTTAACGCGAGGATTTTCCAGAAAAAAAGTTAAGACCGAACGTTCAAGATTCGATAAATCACTTAACGGCCGTTTGCCCTGATAAATTTCTGATGTTTCCTCATCCAAACATACTTCCTCATAACCACGCTCGACATTTGCCGCCACAAAATCTGCAAACAAGGCACTAAAAAGATGCCAGGTCTGATCTGGCTGGCAAACACACAACCCTTTTGTGGCTAAAGTTCTGAATAAATAAGATTGCTGCTGTTTTAAATGGGCAAATGACTGGCATATCTCTTCATTGCTCATGTTAACAACAGCCGTTTGCAGCCAGATACGCTGAATTTCCAACAGCAAGTTTTGCTCATCAGGTGGTATCCCGTCCCAAATCTCCCGAAGCCGGTGTTGTAAGCTAGGCATATGGCGCAAAATATCTTCCCAAACCGAAATCTCTTGCAAATATCCTTCCAGGCGCCACCAGTCACTAGCTACCCGTACCAAGGCGGGATATCCACCTGTCAAACGCCACAATTCAGCTACTTGCTCCTCTTCCAGGCCACGCCCTAATTGCTCAGCCTGCTGTTGCAACATATGGCGCGTATCATTTTCTGACATTGGCCCAACCCAGCAAATATGGGCATCAACCAACTCACGCAATTCCCCCAGCTTATCATTGGTTGAAACATAAGCCGCTTCCTGACGCATACCCACTAAAAAACAAAGGGTGTCTTTAAAACTATCACGCAAACCCTTCAGGGTGTTTGCCATTGCCTGCTCCGCCAGTTTGCAAAAATCATCGAAACGATCCAATACCAGGACAACCTGCATATATTGGTCATCTAAATGTAAGAGTAGTTCACGCAAAACACTTTGTAAAACAAAAGGATCCGTTACTGCGCGATGCTGCCGATACAGCTCGCTTAATGTTTCTTGCAGGCCCCCGCCAAACTGCCAGCGTACTTCATGAAATGAACGCAATATCATTCGATAGAACGTTGCAATATGGTTGTCTGGCACATCATTTAGATCAACCGGCACTAATACAACAGAACGGCCATCTAACCCTTCTATCTCTTCAATGTCCTGTTCACGACACAAATATCCAATCAAGTTCGATTTACCGGCTCCTGCCAGCCCCACCACAGATCCACTCGCCCCAGCCCGAATCCAGCGCAAAATAATCTCTCGCTCTTTTAAACGAAAATTTGAATGATAACGGCCGTTTTCCCCCCTGCTGCCTCTTGTTTCTCCCATGATACATCCTCCTGCCACCATGCACAGCAACTGGCACTTCTTAAATTCACCCCCTTCCCCAGTCAATCCTCAGAAACCCGTCAGAAACTTCAGAAAAACCTCAGACCTCCCTCAGGCTTTGCCTGTACCCATCTGCTATCCTGTAAATATCTGCTCCGGAACAGAAAAGGCTTATCAACAGAAACCAAATTTTAACCCGTTTAACTCTAGAGTGGCCTCTGGCCCAGCGCGCTGCATAACGCGGTTACCAACCAACCCTTGGAGGTAAACACGTCATGCATTCCCTTAAAAACATTTGGCAAAAGTTCGTTTACAGTGTCGCCGTTGTATCCCTGTTCGCCGTTCTTCTCAGCCCTGTTTCTGCTTCTGGCCGCGTCATGCTCCCCACAGAGTGCGAGAGCGCAGGCCTTTGCAGCAAGTAACATAGCCTGTTAATTCAGAGACAAAAGTCAGCCACTTTGGCTGGCTTTTGTTTTTTCTGTCCACATCACATACATAACTGTCGCTGATCCGCAAATCTCTGCCGCATCCTTGCCCCCCACGGCACATTCTGTAAAGGCTCAACCAACGCCAACGCCTCATCAAAGGCTCTCTTGGCACCTTCCCTGTCCCCCTCACACAATAAAACCTCTCCCAAGCTGCCAATAGAATTAGCAAGCCGCAAATCTTGTGACAACATCCGCCGCAAGGTAATGGCTTCACCTAAAAAATAACGTGCATTCGCCAAACGCTTTTGTAGAAAAAACAAATAACCCAAATTGTTAAAAACGATTGCCTGACTGTTAAGTGGTATTGGGGTCGTGCGTACTAGCGCAATAGCTTTCGTAAAAAATTCCTCTGCGTGTTCCAATTGAGATTGCTCAACATACAAAGAGCCACAAGTAATATAAACAACTAACTTGTCATTCTCATACGGCATGTCGGCTAATAATTCCAAACAATCAGTAAACACCATAAATGCTTGCTCAAACTGCCCCGCCGTAACAAATGTACGACCTAAATTATTCAGAACCCGCACATAAGCCAGACTATCTCCCATTTTTTCTTCCAAGACTAAAGCCTGCTTTAATGACACCAGTGCCTCATCCAATTCGCCTAAATCACGCTGTGCATTTCCTAAAATATGCAGAGTTGCCGCCCGCCAATAAGGCATGTCTTCCCCCGCCTCTAGTTGCTCAATAGCTTGTAGACATAGTTGCTTGGCAATCTGCAATTGATCATCCTCTTGATAAGTCTCTGCCAGGTTGTAAAGTAAGCGCACTATTAATTCCCGATTGCCCAGTTCCGTGATCATCGGCTCTGCCTCGGCAAATGTAGCAAACGCCGCTTTCAATTCGGCCAGGTCACGCTGCAACTGCCCCTGCACCAACAACAGTTCTGCCCACAGATGCCCTGCCTCTTGGCACCAGACCAATGCCCTTACCACTAGCTCTAGCCATACTCTCTGCTGGCTCAACCGCGACGCAAATAGCCGCGTCTGGCACACAACCCGCGCAGCCACCTCCCATGTCGCCTCATGCCGTAAGCCAAAATCCAGCACTTGGTATAGATTCTCAGCTTCAACCAACAGCTTTTGAACGAGTGCTTCGCTAAACTTGCTGGTATCAGCCAACCATACCACCAAAGTATTGTGCAAAATTCGCAAAAACGGTGTATTCAACTTGTGGCTGTCACCGCTCATGCTGCTGTGCCACCTTCGCCAATGATTTTCCGCTGCACAAATGAATCGGTTAGTTGGTGAATGCCATACCGCCGCTCACGCAGCGAACCACGACTTTCAATTAAAGACCGGGTTAGCAACTCCTGAATCGCTGCCCATAGCACATCCGCATCCAGCTCGGTCATACGGCGCAAATAATCGGGTGTAGCACCGGATTGGGCAATGAGCGGCATAGCTTGTAACAACAACTTGGCATCTTCACTTAATGTTTGCCAGGTATGCTGATAAATACGGTCATACACCTCAACGTTAATTCGCTCTACATGAGAAGTAGAAAACCCGCTTAACAACTGTGTCAGGGGAAACCGGTCGAGCAGATCCACTACCATTTTGAGAGCCAGGGGGTTGCCACCTGTAAGCTTGTAAATGTCGTCAAAATCTTCGGGAACTGCGTCGTCAAGCATCGTGCTGCCTTGTTGGTGAGCGTGGTGGCGCATTAATGATTCGGCATCCTGAAGGGAGAGTTCATTGAGGAGAAGACGGTAAACGGCCGTTTGTCCCATCTGCACATTAGTCCGCGACGTTAGCAAAAAGCGGCTTGGCTGCGTCATTAGCGGCAACCGCTCCAGCAAATACGCCACATCTGACGGCTTCTCCAGGTTATCAATCACCACCAAACACGCCGTCTCCTTCAGCAGCATCTCCACCTGCGCCTGCTGCTCCGATGGAATTAACGACAGCGGCTGCCCCGGCCATATCTGCTGCGCCAGCGAATGTATTATTCGCCCAAACATATGCTCCGGCGAATCAGAGCTTTGCCCCAAAAGCATGGGGCGCGGCACACTCACCCAAAAAATACGCTCATAATGCAAAGCCGGAATAACCTGCCGCATAGCCGCATCCACCATCGCCGTCTTGCCCAACCCCCCCATGCCTTCAACGGCCGTTATATACGCCACCCCCTCACCACCCAAAAGTTGCTCCACCAACTTTGCCAGCTTTTCCTCCACCCCAAACAACCGCGAATACGTTGGCAGCGGCAACTGCTCCAACATCTGCTCCACCCGACGCGCCCGCGCATCCTCCTCCATTTGCCACACCAGCTCCGTCAGCATCTCCAACCCCTCACGCTGCTTTCGGTTCACCGTGTCCGTGCTAAAACCAATTTTGTTAGCCACCTGCTCCGTTTTTTGCCCAGTCAAAAAACGATCGCGCAAGATATTAGCATTCACCTCATTCTGGTCTTTGAGCAGATCCAACCCCTCCAGCAAAATATCGTTAGCCGCCAAACGAAGCGCCACTGCCGGAATCAGCGTCGTCAGCATCTCTCGATCCCGCCGCTGCCGCACCAGCAACAAATCACTCAACACATCCCCATCTACCCCATCAACATTCTTCCAGGCTCGCAAAGCGTTGTGGATTTTTCGCTTTAGCTCACTTTTTTCTATGAGTCTCTTCGCCATAAGCTTCCTCTCTGCCACATCCAGAATCACCTGTTTAACACTCAAATAGTACCATACTGCTAGTCGAACTTCTATGCGATCTTACAAGGTCGCCAACTTTGCCAAGAATAGCACACAAAAGCGCACAAATTCGCATAATACACCAATCAGACAAATAAAAGACAATCATCAACAACTTTTCACAGCTTTCCACACAAATAAGAAACAGTTTGGGAAAACATAACAAAACAAAATCACCCATCCTATGCTATAGTGTCTACATCGTCGCTTTTACGTTTGTACCCATTTTTACAAACTTATAATTGCTGGTTTTGGTTGTCAGTTTTGGGGGGCTTTTTGCAGTACCATTGGATTAGCAAACCAATTATGCCTACCACGCCCCACAGCGTGGTTTTTTCTTGCCACAACCAGCCTGTGTCATTGCAGCGGCCTCATTCTTCATTCACTCACCTATCTACGCTTGCTGGTACTGCATAAAACTCCATAACAAAAGGATATGTATTATGTTAAGATCATGTGCCAGTTCGCAGTGCATAGGCATTTTGTTAACATCCGGATATGATGATGAGTTTGCCTTGTCAGCCGTGGCAAAAATGCGGGACGCTGGCTTACCAGCCTATTTGATTAGCCCCAACAGCAACCCCGTGCGTGGAACCCACGGCATCATCGTCCAGCCAGACCATACGCTGGATGAAGTCTACAAGCAAGATTGTTTTCAAATGGTCATTTTCCCTGGCAATCGCCAATGTATCACCACTTTGCTGGCGGATCCGCGTACTCACACTCTGGCTAACAACACCCTCCAGAGCAGTGGCTATGTGGCAGCAACTACAGACACACAAGAACTTGTGGCACAGGTAGTTTTACGTAAACAATACAACCACCCGCAGTTCTTACGGCAGGAGCGTTTACCAACCAACGAATTTATCCAATCGTTGATTGATGTGCGCAAACACACAGAACAGTCTGCCAAAGCCTTGAATGGGCATTCACGTGTTGTGCCTCAAACATAACATGCTGTGATGATGTTTCCCTGTTGATCGGGGGGAGCCAAGCCTTTTTTCGCATCATTCCCAACTGCCCCAAATTGCGCTATGCTTGCACCATGACGCAACGAATCCGTCTTGGTTTATGGCTAGGTGCCATGTTGTTGGTCGGCAGTGTGGTAAGCTGGTTTTTCTTACCCCAGCTTGTGGACAATATTCCGGGGCGCTGGCGCTATTACTTGCCGCAATCGGTGCTGGTTGCCATCACAACGCCGCTGCCACCGGCACTACCTACGCCCAATCTGCCAACGTTGCCTACAATACAACTGCCAAGCAGCACGGCTACGCGCAGTGTAACACCAACGGCCGTTTTTACCCCCAGCACCACCCCGGCAGCAACAGCCACAATATCAGCAGAAACGGCCGTTAACCCATCGCCACCCACCGCCACCCCCGACCCCCTGCCGGCCGCCGTCACTCTCGACAACCTCCACATCATCCCACAAAAATTCAACAACTGCGGTCCCACCAACCTTACCATCAGCCTCAACTACTACGGCCAAGAAACCGACCAATTTGCTGTCGCGTCCCACATTCGCCCACGTTACGAAGACCGCAACGTTACCCCATGGGAAATGGTGGCTTATGTCAATGAGCAAACGCCCCTTCGCGCCCGCGCCAACAGCGGCGGCACGCTGCGCCAGCTAAAGGAACTGCTGGCAGCGGGCATCCCGGTGATCATCGAAAAGGGGTTGATTCACAGTGAAGAAGAAGGCTGGATCGGCCATTACCTGACGTTGGCGGGATATGATGAGGGGCAGCAAGCGTTTTTAACACTCGACACGCTGCTGGGGCCATGGGAAGGGACGGGCGACCTGCTGGCCTATGCTGACCTACTGCCGTATTGGCAGCATTTTAACGACACGCTGCTGGTGGTTTATCGGCCAGAACAGGAAACGGCCGTTTCCCGCATCCTCGGCCCCGCAAACAACTGGCAGCCCGCCGCCGACCGCGCCCAGGCCGACCTGGAGGCTGACCCGGCTAATCCTTTTGCCTGGTTTAACCGGGGCAGCAGTTTGGCGCAGTTAGCCGCCCAAACCAATGATGCCGCCCTGTGGCAAGAAGCCGCCACCGCTTTTGACCAGGCACGGCTGCTGGGATTGCCACCGCGCATGTTGTGGTATCAGTTCCAACCGTATGAAGCGTATCTGGCAAACGGCCGTTATGACGACGTGTTAACCCTGGCCGAAGCCACCCTCATCAGCCAGGGCGGCCGCAACGTGGAGGAAACCTATTATTATCAGGGGCTTGCCCTCCGCGCCCTTGGCCAAACCGACGCTGCCACCCTCGCCTTCAAACGCGCCGCCCAGCTTCGCCCCGGTTATGCGCTGGCTGAACAGGCGTTGGTGGAGATTGGCGATTAGAGATTGGAAGCCTCGCCAATCTCCAATCTCCAATCTCTAATCGCCAAAAAACCGCGCCACCCGCTCCATAAACAGCCGATCTTGCTCCCCGTTAAAGGTGTGGGGCTGGGCGTGGTAGGTATAGCAGTCCACCGGGTGCGCCATGGCCGTCAGCCGTTCGCATAAATCCACCGCCCAGGCATAAGGCACTACATCATCGGCGTCGCTGTGGTGAATACTGATGGGGGCTTGCAGGCGGTTTAGGTGGTTGATGGGGGAAACGGCCGTTAATATCTCCTGCCCCGCCGCTAACTCAAACGCCCCATTCTGCCCCCCGCTCCACACCTGAATACGCTCATAATTCCAGCCCTCGTCACCACTCATCGCCCCATACAGCACCACCCCGCGCAAATAATCGGCCGGGTTCACCACTGCCACGCGCAGTGCCACCCCGCCCCCCATGCTGTGACCCCACAAATAAATATGGTCAGCATCCACCCGGCGCAGCGTCCCCACCGGGTCCTGGCTTTGCGCCCGCACAATCGCCAGCAAATTCAACACATCCACCGCCAACCCCACGCGAAAGCGGTCGTCGCCATTATCCGACGGCGGAAAGCCACGCAAATTGGGGTGAATAACAAAAAAGCCAGCCTCCGCCAGCGCATCAGCATAGCGGCGCGTGTAGTCTACCGTTTGGTAAACGGCCGGATCAATGTAGCCATGCAGCAGCACAACCAGCGGAAACTTTACCCCCTCATGCGGCACATTCATAAAGCCATAGATCGTCAGCCCATCGCTGGGGTAGCGAATCAGATAGCGGGTAAACAAATCCGTTTCCTCCAGCGTCTCAACAATCTCCAGTTCGCCGCCACCATAGCTGCGGGCGGCTAAAGCGTCAATGGCATATGGTGGGTAGGGGTCGGGAGTCATGGTGGCGGTGGCCGCTGGGGTCGGCTCTACCGTCGCGGTGGCGGCAGGGGTAAATGTGACGGTGGGTTGGGGAGATGGGAGGGCAGTGGGAAAAACGGCCGTTTTCGTCGCTATGGGCAGGGTTGCAAAAACGGCCGTTGGATGCACAGTCGGCACCACTACATCCACACGCTCCTGCCCACACCCTGCCAACAAAAACAACAAACCGCAGCCCCACAGAACCACGGTTCGCCCAAAAACAATCAATTGTCGGTTCACAAGCGGGCTGGGAACTTGTCGGTACAGCCTGCATAGATGCGCCGATGACGCGGATTTATAGGAATCAACGCGGATTTTTATCTTGTTTATCCGCGAAAATCCGCTCTGATCCGCGTTATCCGCGCATCCATTTTCTTTTTCCCACAGGCTGCTAGGCAATCGCTCTTGGCACCATAACCGGCAAACGCAGCGTAAAAATGCTGCCTTCATCGCCACGGCTTTCGGCCCACACACTGCCCCCGTGCGCCACGGCAATAGAACGCACCAGGGCCAGCCCCAGACCAGCCCCACCACGGCCGTTAACCAACTTCCCCCGGTAAAATTTCTCAAAAATGTGGGGCATCTCCAACTCAGTAATCCCCACCCCTTGGTCAGCCACCTGCACCAATACATTTCGACCGTCTGCTGTAACTGAAACCTCAACCGATTGATTCTCATACGAATATTTAATCGCATTATCAATCAAATTGCCAATCGCGCTGCGCAGTTGCACCGCATCCGCTTCCACCAACGGCAGCGACGATGGCGTATCCAGCGACAGCGTAATATTGCGCCCCCACGCCTGCCCCTGAAATTCCTGCACCACGCCCTGCACCAGCCCCGCCACATCAAGCGGCCGCAGCGAACGCTCCTGCGGGTCACTAACCTTGGCTAAATCCAGTAAGCCATTAACCAAATCCATCATATGGCTGGCCGCCCGGTCAATATGCTGCACATGCACCTGCTGCGCCTCATTCAGGTTGCCCGCCAAAGGCAGTTCAGCCACAAACCCACTAATCGTCGCCAGCGGCGAACGCATATCGTGGGAAATGGTTGCCACAAAATCATCTTTATACTGCTTCGTAGCTTCGGCTTCTTCAAACAACACGGCATTGGTGAGCGCAATTGCCACCGCTGAGGCAATCGCCAACGCCTTGTCAGCATCCGCCTCATCAAAATCGCCATCCCGCTTGTTTAAAAGCTGCAATACCCCAATAACGCTGCCGCGAAACACTAGCGGTACACACAAAATGGAACGGGTAAAAAAACCGGTTTGAACATCGGCCTTGCGATAATGGAGCGGGTGTGAGGCCACATCGTTGGTGTACACCACCCGCGCCGTTTCGGCCACATGCCCCACAAAGCCCTCGCCCACGGGTATCTGTAGCCGCGCCAGTTTCTCTGGCGGCGTGCCAACATTGGTCAGAACACGCAACGTCTGCTTGGCTTCATCCAGCAGCCACACAGAAGCGGCCTCGATCTGCCAGCTTTTATGTACTTGCTTAATCGCCAAATTCACAACCTCGTTCATATCCAACGATGATGTCACGGTGCGGGTAATTTCAATCAGCGTATTTAACTCTTCCAGCCGCCGCGCCAGTGCCTGGTCGGTTTCCTGATACACCTGGGCATTTTCCAGGGCAATGGCCGCATAATCGGCCAAAAAGGAAAGCAAAAATTCGTCGCGCTTGCTAAAGGAACGGGGGGCAAGCTGGTTGCTCACCGTCAAAATGCCAATGGTATCGCCGCGCAGCTTGAGCGGTACATGCACCACCGCACGGGCAAAATACCCTTCGGCCACTTCAATGCCACTGCCGGTAAACAGGGATTCACGCAGTGATTGCCCGGTTTGCAGTACCTGGCGCAATTGCGAATGGTGAGCGGGTAATGATTTGGTTGCCTTATTACTACTCCCCTTGGCTCCGCCGTAAAACTGCATTCGGTTGCCCATTTTATCAGGCAGCCAAATGGCGCTTTCTTCGGCGCTGGTCAAAAAAGTAGCGGCTTCCAGAACGCGCTCCAGCACCTGGTCAACGCTAAGCAGGGATGTGATTGCTTTGCCTATACGAAACAAGGTTTTCATCTGCTGCGTTTGGCGGCTCATTTCCACTTTAAGACGGCGCAACTGCTCGGCCATTTCTTCCTGCCCCTGCAACAGCCGCTTTTCGGACAAGGCATGTTCAATGGTTTCAACCACTTCGTCTACGGTGAAGGGCTTGATAAGATAATCTTTGATGCCCAAACGAAAGGCTTCAATGGCGGCCAACTCGGAACCGTAGCCAGTCATGAGGATGACGGGAATGCTAATGGATTCCTGTGCCATCTCTTGCAATATGTCTATACCGGTCATCTCAGGCAGGTTGTAGTCCAGCATGATGAGATCGGGTTTGTGCTTGCGGATCATTTGTAGACCAGAACGGCCGTTATTGGTCGCCAACGTTTTATAGCCGAACGTCGGCAGCACGCGCTCTGTCAAATGGGTAATAATTTCTTTACTGTCATCAATAACCAGGATGAATTCGCCACTCATACATACATCTCTTATAACGCATCAGGTTTAATCTGGATGTCGCCCTTTAAACAAGCATCAGCAGACCCACTTTCCACCGACATCACTACATAGAGTTCGTTTGTTAATAACTTGGGCTTTAGAAGGTCAACTTCTGCGAGAGGTTAAACTTCTGGAATTGCAAAGTTATTCTTGATTGAACCCATAGATCATAGGAGTTGCTCATTACATCTCATATTAAACAAGGAACAACCAATGCGGATATTAAACAGAATACTTCCCATAAAATTATAACATAGCCAGACACACAACCCACGACCGAATCGTGAATTTTGCGTAACCTGGGAAAAAAGTGGTGCGAATTCGTCTGGCAAAAGTCGCTAAAAGCCGTTAGAATTGACGATTGTTGAATTTTTACCAAGAAGGAGGTGAGTACTCTGCCAAAAGTTGTAGCACGCGATAGCGAAACACCAGAGCAACTGCTGCGCCGCTTCAAGAAAGCGGTGATGAAGAGCAAGGTTTTGTCTGACGTTCGGCGTAAGCGCTGGTTTGTTTCCAAAAGCGAACTCGATCGGATTGAAAAGAAAAAGGCCATCCGCCGCTTGAAGAAAAAAGCACGTGGCGATAAGAAGAAAGTGGCTCCACAATGAGCGCCTTCCATTATCTAGTCGGCCCCCCTTGATCAGCTCTGGTCAGGGGGTTTCTTTTTTATTGGACAAGGCGTAGGCACACAAAGCGAGGCTTGGAAACCTCGGCTACGCGATTTTTTAGATATGATTAACGGCCGTTTAACCCAACAAATTCAGTTCATCCTCGAAATTGACAAACTCAAAACCATTCTGCGGCAAACACGCATCACCACCAACGAGCGTTATGAGAACAGCGCCGAACACAGTTGGCACCTTGCCATGCTGGCACTGGTGCTGCACGAATATGCCAACGAACCCATAGACCTGTTTCGCGTTCTTAAAATGGTGCTGGTTCACGACATCGTAGAAATTGATGCTGGCGACACCTTCTTTTTTGACACCAGCGGCAACGGCACCAAGGCTGCCCGCGAGCAGCAAGCGGCCGACCGCCTTTTTAGCCTGCTGCCGGCCGACCAGCAAGCCGAGCTTCGTGCGCTGTGGGAAGAGTTTGAAGCCCGTGAGACGGCCGATGCCAAATTTGCCGCTGCCGTTGACCGGGTTGCACCCACGCTGCTCAACTACGCCAACCGCGAAGCATCGTCGTGGCAAAGGCATCATTTGACGTTTGACACGGTTATTGCCCGCATAGAGTACATGCGCGAAGGGTCGGAAACGCTGTGGGAAGTGGCAAAGATGACGTTGGAACAAGCGGTAGCAGATGGTTATTTGGGGCAGTAGCTATTTCGGCTACAACAGTGTAAGCTACTGTCAGTCAACGGTAATCAGCGACAGCAGGTATGGGTTATGGCTGAAGAGCAAACGCTAATCAACATTAATTTGGCGCAAGCAGAGGTGCTGGCGCGGCTGCCAGGGATTGGTGAACATCTAGCGGCACGGATTGTGGCGCACCGGGAAGCGACGGGGCCGTTTCGGGAGGTTATGGGATTAACGGCCGTTTCTGGCATCAGCGAACACATGGTGCTGGCTTTTGCCAACCAAATTACCGTGGGCAACCAGGATGAAGCCGATGACCTTCTCATCCATGTTTCCGAATCCATTGAAGTTGGGAAAGGGGACGCGGAAGACGAACGGCCGTTAACCAACCCACCCCTCATTCCCCCACCTCCCCGGCTGGAAATGATGCCTCCCCTGCCCACGCCCGGCATCTCCCGACGGCGCGGCTGTCTCTTTGCCGCCCTCGCCGTTGTTCTTGGCGCATTCATTGGCGTGGGAACAACGCTGGCAATCCTGGCCGCCATCAACGGCGGCTCCCTCGCCTTTAGCCGCACCGATGCCCAAATTCAGCAAGAACTGGCCGGGGCGCAAGCCGCACAAGGGGATTTGGCGGCGCAGGTAGAGCAGTTGAGCAACGCCGTCAGCATCCTTGCCACCCGCAGCGGCGATTTGGTGCTGCAACAACAGAAAAGCAGCGGCGACATTGCCACTGCCCAGGCCGATTTGACCGCAGCAGCACACGCGGTGGCGACATCCCAGGCCAACATCGCTGGGCTGTCGGAAACAACAACCCAGTTAGACCAGGAAATTGGCGCGATTACAGTGGCGGCTGAGACGTTCAACACCTTTTTGACGCGGCTGCGGGAGTTGCTGCTGACGCTGGATGTGCCGCCGGGTGAAATGAGTACACCAACGGCCGTTCCCACCGCCAGCGAAACACCCACCCCAGCCCCCACGCCCACCACCCCGCCACCCGCCACCCGCACACCGCGCCCCACGGCCACCGCCTTTGCGCCATCAGGGTAATATGGCAGGGGAAGCGGGGAGCAAAGGAACAGCGGGAAATCTCCTCTGCACCTCTGCTCCCCTGCTCCCCTGCTCCTTCAGGAGTTTCTTATGAGTTCAGAATCACAACCCGGTTTCGGTCAGCGGCTGGGGCGCAGCCTGTACTGGATTTTCCGCACGACGATCATCACCCTGATTTTGATTGCTTTTTTGGTGGGGCTGCCGCTGCTGGGCTTTTTTGCCTATCAGGAAATGCAGCGTTCGTTTAACAGCACAACAGTCAGAATCGAGGCCAATTCGCGGGAGATCGGGGCATTGACAGCACAAATCAACGAATTGGAAACGGCGCAAATGACGCGGCAGGCGCAGTTGGATGGGGCGGAGCGGGAACTGGCGGCACTGGCAGAGAAACAAACGGCCGTTACCGATGCCCTCTCTGACTCTGTTTCCCGCCAGGGCGAACTGCTCGATGCCCTCAACAGCCAGCTTGTTGCCGCCAACAGCAGCGGTGAAACGGCACTCGACGACATTGCTTCGCTGGGGGATGCGATCACGGCACTGCAAGCGGATTTGAACCGCACCGGCGGGGAAGTTGACGCGCTGGGGGGAACGGTGGATCGAATTGACGAGGCGGTGACAACATTGCAGGAACAAACGGCCGTTATTGACACCTCCGTCACCGATTTGCAGGTGGCGGCAGAAAATGACGAACGGACGCAGGAACTACGTGAAGTGCTGGCGTTGTTCCGCGTGTGGGAGCTGATTACGCGGGCGCGGCTGCGGCTGGCGGAAAACAATGTGGGGTTGGCGGGGGACGATGTGGAAACGGCCGTTCGCACCATGGATTTGCTCGTCACCACCAGCAGCGTCACTGTGGCCGAAAGCTACAAAGCGGTGCAGGGGCGGCTGGCGCTGGCCTTTGCCAACCTGCCCGATGACCCCACCACCGCCGCCGCTGATTTGGAAACAGCCTGGAATGAACTCGACACCGTTCTTGCCGAACGCATCCTGCCCCAACCCCAGCTTGTCGGCTCCACCCCCGAACCCATTACCCCTACACCGGCTCCTTAGTAAGCGTCCAAAAACAAGTTAGACAAGAAGTTCAACTTCTTCCGAGAAGTTGAACTTCTAAATCGCTAAGTTAATGTAACTGCTCAGGTCTGTCGTTAATGAACCGGTTTTAGGTCAAAAATATGTCATTTCGACGAGTCTTCGAGGAGAAATCCCGCTTACCTTGCCAATGGGAATGGGATTTCTCGGAGGACCTCGAAATGACACCTGAACAGTTACAAGTTAATAATGAACGCTTACTTAAGAGAAGTAATCAGTAAATGGTAATTGGTAATCAGTGGCGTTCTGCTGATTACTGTTTACCGATTACCGATGCTCCATGAGCCACGCCTCAATATCCGCCAACTCCTGCTCATAAATAATGTCATTGTGGAGTTCGTGAAAGCCACCTTCATACACCAACAGCTTTTTGTCGGACTGGGTGAGGCTGGCGAAGAAGGTGCGGCTGTTTTCCACGTTGACCAGCCGGTCGTGGCTGCCGTGTACCATGAGGAAAGGAAGTTGGATGCGGCCGGCGTTGGCCTGCGCCCATTCTGCACTCCGCTTGAACTCCATGGCAAAGCGGGGAGACCCTTTGCCGTGAACCAAAGGGTCGTTTTGGTACGCAGCCACCACATCTGGGTTACGAGAAACGGCCGTTGCGTCCAGCCCGGTTGCCACACTCATCTTGGGCGCCAGCTTCTCCATAGCGCGGCTCAACAGCAGCAAAATGGGGGGAATGTCCAGTGCGCCAACCGCCGGAGCCGAAGCAATCACCCCATCCAGCCCTTCGGGGTGTCTGATAACGTAGTTTAAAGTAATGCAGCCACCCATGCTGTGGCCCAGCAAAAAAAATGGCTTGCCTGTTTCACGTTGTGACACCATCTGCACAAATGCGCCCAGATCCGCCACAAATTCATCAAAGCTGTTGACATACCCTTGCTGCCCCGGTGAACGGCCGTGTCCACGATGGTCAAAGCTGTAGATGGCGTAGCCTTGGGGGACAAAGTGGTTGACAACGTTTTGATACCGTCCGCTGTGTTCCCCCAGCCCATGAACAATGACCAAAGTGGCATCGGCACCACTCTCGGGAAGCCAGCTTTGGTAAAACAGGTCAAGGCCATCTGCGCCTTTAAAGGTTCCTTGGTTATGCTGAATCATCTTTCCTCTTCTTGTTCTCCTTGCCAGAAGTTCAACTTCTTCAAAGATTTGTAACCGAGGATTCCAATCCTCGCTCTTGTTCAGGAAACGTTACGGCTGATTGGTTTGAAAGTCAAACCGCACCAGGTTTTCGCTGCAACTGGCGCGGGTGGTAACGGTATAAATGGGAGAAACGGCCGTTTGTCCATCCACCAACTCCAACTGCACCTGATAGCTGCGAACCACCGGCGAGCTAAACAAATATACCTCCCAACCCGCCGGGCTATAGGCGGTGACACTGCCAATCAACACACGATTGTCAATGCCACTGCCCCAAACGTGTACCTGGTAAGCACCTGCACCCATCGGTTTGCCCTCGGCATCTTGCAGTTCACCCGCCATGCCCAGCCAGTTGCAGCCAGCGTTGTTGGCAAAGTTTTGCAGATAGGCGGGGCTAACGGCCGTTTTCACAAAAGGATAACTCGTTTTAACGATGGGCAAATAGACAACAGGGCTAACGCGAGCGAACAAGCTGCGCGTGGGCAGCAGGCTGAACAGCAGCAAACACGTAGTTATGAGGGAAAGAAACGGCCGTTTTTCCATAACAACCATCCTTAAAATCAGGCCAATCTGCGTTCCATTGTTCAGCAGGTCGAGCGTACACGCTACGCCCTACCCACCCGGCGGCTTGCCGCCAATGTGGTCGCCTGCATCCACAAAATCAGCAAACTCGGCAATGTGGGTCGTGTTACGCATTCGCACCCGCGTCCATTCGTACCGGTCGTTAAACCCGTGCCACTTACCGCCGGCCGTCACCACCGCTCCCCAAAAATCCAGTTCGCGCAGCATCGCAATCGTATCTTCATCATAACTGCCGCCGGGGTAGGCAAAAAAGCGGGGGGGATAGCCAATATGCGCCGCCAGCGTCTCCTGCGGCCCCAATATCTCCCAAACCAGAAAATCCGGATCCCGTTCACGCAGGTCGGGGTGGGTGCGGGAATGCGGCTCCATCCGCATCCCGGCTGCCGCCATCTCCTCAATCATCGGCCACGTCATGTACCCTTCGCGCCCAAAATCCACAAACTCGGTCACAATAAAGAAGGTAGCCTTCTGGCCGAATTCCTGCAAAATGGGAAACGCTTCGGTATAGTTGTCCAGGTAGCCATCATCCATTGTAATGATGACCGGTTTTTCTGGCAGCTCAATTTTGGCGGTAATTGCCAGCGACAAATCGTATAAATCAATGGTGGTAAAGCCGTTGTCGGCCAAATATTGCATCTGCGCCCGAAAATCTTTGGGAGCTACGGAGAGATCAGTACGGTACACGTCGGCATCTTCGGGGGGAATGCTGATGTAGTGGTACATGAGGATCGGCACTTTGAGCGTCCAGCTATAGGTGCCGCTGGGGGTGGGCAAGGGGAGCAGGGTGGGGGTAACGGTAGGGGAGAAGGTGGCCGTGGGTGGGGCATCGGTGGGAGGAACGGCCGTTTCTGTCACCGTTGGAATCAAGGTAGAGGTGGCCGGAGGCAAAGCCGTTTGCGTGGGCGTGCCGGTTTGCGTGGGGGTGGCCGTGTTGGTAGGGGTATGGGTGAAGGATGGAACGGCCGTTTGTGTACTTGTTGCCGTCACTGCAACCAAAGCTGGGGAAACGGCCGTTGCCTCAGCCTCTTCCACTTGCCCACCACGACCCAACACCGTGCTAACCACAAAAACAATCAACAACAAAACCAGGAGGGTGGCTACACACCCCACCCCATCAACCCCACCGCGCTCTGATGAACTCCGTTCTGTCATAAGATGGGAGCATAGCGTACCCCGAAAAGTGCGTCAAGCCAGAAACCTGACACTTTCCCTGATTTTGATATACTGCTAACAGTAGACAACAGCGGCAAAGGATAGACCATTGGATTCTGGCATTGACGAAAACGCTCTCATCGAGCAAGCCAAAACCGACAAAGAGGCATTTGGGCAGCTATATGAGCGGTATGTTGACCGCATCTATAGTTATGTCTACTATCGCACCGGCAACAGCGATGATGCCGAAGATCTAACAGCGCGAATTTTTATGCGAGCCATGAACCACATGCCAAATTACCGCGACCAGGGTCTGCCGTTTTCTGCCTGGCTCTATCGTATTGCCCACAATCTGGTTGCCAACTGGCACCGCGACAACAGCCGCCGCAAACTCATTGCCCTGGATGACGTATCGCAATGGCAGCTTGCCGGCGAAGGGCCAGAATTTGCCACGCAAATGATGGAAGATAAGGAAACGCTGATGCTGGCAATTCGCCGTTTACCGGCCGACCGTCAGGAACTGCTTTCGCTCAAATTTGTGGATCGGTTATCCAATGCAGAAATTGGCGACATCATGGGGCGCAGCGAAGGAGCCATCAAGTCTCTGTATCATCGGACGTTGCTTTCCTTGCGTGAAGAGCTAACAGGGGCAAATAACCAGGAAGAAAGTAAAAACAAAGGGCTGCGGTTTCTACAACGGCCGTTTGGCCGCAAACGGTAGCAACCCACCCGACTTATTAAAGCGAGGGAAAAGAAAATGCAAATCCTCATGGACGATGCTGGCGATTTACCAGCAGAGCTTGCCCAAAAACATGATGTCGAAATCATCCCTATCAACATCATGTTCGGCACCGAACAATACCTGTCCGGCATCGAGATGGATCATGCCAAGTTTTATGATCGTGCCAAAACCGTTGAGGCTCGCAGCTTCCCAAAAACCTCCCAGCCAACCCCCTATCAATTTGTGCAAAAATATAAAGAAATTCTGGCACGTGGGGAAAACGAGATTTACACCGTCACGGTCGGCCAAAAGCTCAGCGGCACCTACGCCTCTGCCACCCAGGCTGCCCATGAGCTGGATGGAAAAGGTACATTTCACATTTTCGATTCGCAAGCTGCCACCGCCGCCCAGGGGTTTATGGCTATCGAAGCGGCACGGCTGGCGCGAGAAGGGGCTTCGGCCGAGGCTATCAATGCCCGGCTGCAAAAGATGGTAAATGATATGGTCGTCATTTTTACCATTGACAGCCTGGAGTATGCCGTTAAGGGTGGTCGCGTTAGCTCACTTAAATCGGTAATGGCTTCTTTGCTTAACATCAAGCCCATTATGCGGCTGGAGGATGGGGTGGTGGTGGAAGCCGGCCGGGTTCGCACCCGGAAACGTGCCATCAGCCATATTGTTGACACCGTTCACCAGGGCGTGGGGAACCAGCCCGTGCAGCTCGCCGTCATCCATGCCAACTCCCCGGCTGACGCTGCCCAACTGCGGCAACAGGCCGAGGCTACTTTCAACATTCATGAGCTGATGACGGTGGACATGGCCGTGGCAGTTGCTATTAATCTTGGCCCCGGTGCTTTGGGGTTAATTGCTATTCCTGTTTAGCGAAGAGTAGGTATAATAGCGGGAAATAACGTCTATCTGACCCGTTTGGGCAGTGGCCGCACCAATGCAAGGGCAATTTTGTAAAATTGCCTGCGTTTTTGATTGTGCTAAAATACACAAACGGAAGAGATGTTAGCGCAAACAGCACATATATCGTCTATTTGACTGACAATGGTTTGTTTGCCAATAACCAAGTAAGCGGAGAAGAGTCTCTTGAGCAACAAAGAATCTTTACGAAACTGGGGAATTATTATTGCCATTTTGGTGGCAACGAGTGTCTTAACGGCCGTTTGGCCCTCTTTATTTGGTGGTGGCGGTGGTGGCATCACACCCTCACGTGTCCCCGTCGCAGCAGAGCAAATTGCCCTGGACACAATTCCCGGCATTGGCCCCATGTTGGCAGAGCAGCTCAACGTGAATGCAGTCAATGGCTTTGTCCTTTTTGGCGTATTAGCCGCCTTTTTCATTGGAGCAGTCATCATATCTGGCATCATTTTGGCCTTCCTCTATCGCTTTCTGGATAATTTCATTCAGCAGGCGAAGGATGAAGATGCGTATAAGGCCAGCGAACAAGCCCTGGAGAAAAAGGTCAATAGTGATATTAAGGAAATGCGCACAAACCGCAAGCCTAATCCAATGCCCTCTCATGAAATGCCGCGTTGGTCTGTTTGGGCCACCTCGCTCATCATCATCATGTTTGGCATCTTTTTCGGGATGATGGTCATGCGTACCTTCTACCCTACCAACGAACTAGTGGTTGGGGATTCCCTGCTTGGCACGCTGTTTGGTGGCCCCATCATCAACGTGTCGTCCATGATAACCAAGATTGTCATCGTGGTCTTTGCCATTTACCTGGCTTTGCGGATGCGCCCCCGTCGCCTTAAAGAAGCAGATACCGATTCCCCAAGCATTCCCTGGGATATGATTGTTGTCATTCTCACCGGGCTGCTTGTTGTAGGCCTGGGCATTGGCTTTGCCGTCTATCTAAACACCCCCGTATAACGGTGCTGCATGTTTGCTGCACGTGAAGTAGGTAGGAAAGAAAGATGAATAATAGCAGACACCTTGCTATCGTTGCTGTTCTAATTGTTGTTGCAACACTGCTCTTACGCGTGTTCTTCGGTTGGCTTTTCACGCTGCCAGTTGCTGCCAGCACCCAAGCCGGCCCCATTGATGGATTCTTTAGCATTCATTTCTGGATGATCTCATTCTTGTTTGCACTCATCATGGTGCTAATGCTCTATTCTGCTGTTGCCTTCCGTCGTCGCCCCGATGACCATGAAGATGGCCCTCATATTCACAGCAACACAGCTCTGGAAATTGGCTGGACGGTGATCCCTACGGTCATCGTATTGGGCTTTGGTGTTTATGGGGCAATTTTGCTTAACAATTTAATTGCTCCCCAACAGGGAGAAATCACGATCCAGGTGGAAGCACGGCAATGGGGCTGGAAGTTTACTTATCCTGAACATGACAACCTGGTTTCCGGGCAATTGGCTCTGGAAATCGGGCAACCTATTGTGCTGGAATTGAGTTCTGTAGACGTTCTGCACTCTTTTTGGGTGCCTGAATTCCGCATGAAGCAGGATTTGGTACCTGGGCGGACGACCACGCTGCGCCTTGAACCGACAAAAGAAGGTAGTTACAAGGTTCGCTGTGCTGAAATTTGTGGTACAGGCCACGCTGATATGCGGGCTGAGGTGCTGGTGATGGAGCCGGCCGCGTATGCGGCCTGGATTGAAGAGGCTTCTAACGTGCCTGTTTATGCTGAGCTAGAGCCGGCCGAACGCGGGCAACTCTGGTACTCTGATCCAAACCTGAACTGTGTGGCTTGCCATTCGGCAGATGGAACGGCTTTGGCTGGCCCCACCTGGCAAGCAATTATTGGGCGGCAAGAGGCACTGGCTGATGGTTCGTCGGTTGTGATTGATGCTGACTACATCCGCAATTCGGTCTTGGATCCCAATGCCCAAATTGTGGCTGGCTTCCAGCCAAATGTGATGCCACAAAACCTGGCTGATACGATTGGCGAGATCGAACAAAATATTCTGGATACCCAGGGGACTGAGGTTGACATTATCAACGACTTGATTGCTTTTATGGAAACGTTGCAATAGAAACGGCCGTTAATACCAGTAAGGAGAACGCTATTCATGGAATTCATTCTTAAAATCACTCGTTCAAAAGGCGCCCACGCCATTGTCTCCGGTATCTTTGGTGCAGTCATCGGGCTTGTCATCGCGCTTGCGCTCCGTAGCATCCACGACGCTATAGTCAATTCACTCACCATCATCAAACCGCCACAAATTGCCTATGACTTCCTCTACCCCACCATTGGTGCCCTCCTCGTCGCCATCCATACCGTCATCGGGCTAGGCTCCGGCGTGGGGTTGTTCCACAACACGCGACTAGGCCGTTTCCTCTATTATGCAGGTGCCAGTGCCTACGTATGGGGTCTCGTTGGTCAGGCTATCGGGCTGCTCCTCGGCATTGGCATCATTGACGGGCTACGTGCCGCACTGGGTTACACCAGCGATGCCGCTAACATCCAATTCGCCGGTATCACCTTTTCCGAAGGAGCTATGGTCTTCGGCGCCATCCTCAGCGTCATCACCTTCCTCATCTTTGGTGGGGTTCTTACCGACTGGTTCAAGTGGATGGTTGGTGCCGAAACGCCGCTGCACCATGGTGCCCCCGAAGGGATGCCAGAATGGGCTCGCTATCTCTTCCCCGATGTAAACCACAAAGTCATCGGCATTCAGTACGGCTATACGTCCGTTTTTGTCCTGCTCGTGGGTGGTCTCTTCGCCATTCTATTTCGCCTGGAACTGGTTGCACCCGGTTTCCAATATCTTGAAGCGGATCAATTCAACACCCTCTTTAGCGCCCACGGCATCGTCATGATTGTCGCCATTCTGCTTGGGGTTGGTGCCATGATTAACTACCTTGGCCCGATCATGATTGGCGCTTCGGACATGGCCTTCCCGCGTCTCAATGCCTTTAGCTATTGGGTAGGTATTCCATCCATCACCCTGGTGCTTTTAGCAATGGTTTTGGGTGGTTGGGACACCGGATGGGTTGCCTACTCACCATTGGCCTTACGCACATCGGCCGGCGTGCTGCTCTTCATGCTCGGCTTCTACATCAATGGCTTCTCCTCTATTGCCGGTTCCATCAACATGATCGTCACCACAGCCACCATGAGAGCCAAAGGCATGTCACTCTTCCGAATGCCAATCTTTGTGTGGGCAGCCCTTGCCGCCTCCCTCATCCAGTTCACAGCCACCCAAACCGTGGGTGTTGCCTTAACCATGACCGTAGCCGAACGCGCCATTGGCCTCACCTTTTTTAACCCGGAAACGGGTGGTAATCCTATTCTCTACCAGCACATCTTCTGGTTCTATTCACACCCCGCTGTCTATGTCTTCATCTTGCCGGGTCTAGGCATCATCAGCGAACTCCTCCCCGTCTTTACCCGCAAACCCCTCTTCGGCTATCGCTGGATTGCGCTTTCCAGCTTGGGTATTGCCTTCGTCGGCTTTCTTGTCTGGGCACACCATATGTTCACCTCTGGCATGAACGATGCGCTGCGCATCCCCTTCATGATTGCCACCATGCTCGTTGCAGTACCCACCGGGGTCAAATTCTTTAGCTGGGTTGCCACCATGTGGGGCGGTAAGATGAGCTTTGAAACGCCCATGTTGTTTGTGTTGGGTGCCATCTCAGTGTTCCTTATCGGCGGCATCAGCGGCCCCATTCTCGGTACCATCCCCACCGATCTGCACCTGCATGATACCTACTGGGTTGTAGGACACTTCCATGCCACGATGTTTGGGGGGTTTGTATTCCCCTATTTTGCAGCACTCTATTATTGGTACCCCAAAATTACCGGCCACATGTACAAGGAAAATTTGGGTAAGCTGCACTTCTGGCTCATGGTTCCCGGCTTTTGGGTAATGAGCTTTGGGCAAATGAGTGCCGGTATTTTTGGGATGCGGCGGCGTATCTGGGACTATGACCCCAGCCTGGGATTGCAAACAACCCATATCATGATCACTCTCGCCGGGCTGGTCATTGGCTGGTCTGTCTTGATTATGGTATACAATTTTGCCGTCAGTGCTCGTACCGAGCGTGTTGCCGAAACCAATCCCTGGAAATCCCGTTCTCCCGAATGGCAAGTTCCATCACCACTGCCAGAATTCAATTACGATGTTCCGTTTGAAGTGGTTGGTGAACCATATGATTACGGTTTGGCTGACTCGGTTTATACCAAAGCAATGGCCGCAGCCGACTAGGTTTTTGATGAATACAGGTGCCGCCTGCAACACAATGCAGGCGGCTATTTTTACGAGGAGATTAACGGGTGAGTAGCGAAAATAAAGCGGCAGCAGTGCGAACAGGGTATACCGTTTTCATTGCCTTAGCCATTTTGACCATCGGCGAATATATTGTGGCTCAAGCCTCTATTCCGCTGACAGTTCCTTTGTTCATTATTGCGCTTATCAAAGCGGCCTTAATTGTCAACTTCTTTATGCACGTGTATCGCCTTTGGCGTGAGGAGAGTCATTGATGAGCGCCGTTACTGCACATCATGATGACCATGCACATGGTCATGAAATGCCCTATGAAGTCCAGTTGAAGAGCAATCGTCTGGGTTTATGGCTGTTTTGCTTTTCAGAGCTGTTTCTGTTTATTGCGCTGTTGTCTGCCCGCTTTGTATTGTGGGGCAACCATCGGCCAGAATTGAGTCAGGAGCTTGGGTTAATTACCACCAGCGTGCTTTTGGTCAGTAGCTATTTTGTCTATCGGGGCGAATCAGCTATGGGGCATGGTGATCGTCGTACCTTCCTGTCCAGCTATCTTATTGCCGCCCTGTTAGGTGCTGTTTTTTTTGTTGGCGTGGTGGTAATGGAATGGAATATCTTTGGCCTGGAAGCAAACGTGGCCGGGATTGAGGTGTTTGGTCATTTAAAACCGTCGGATGGTGTCGAGGCGGGCATTTTCTTTGCCATGACGGGAATGCACGCGCTGCACGTGTTGAGCGGTATTATCTTTTTGTTGATTGTGTGGAATAACGGCCGTCGCGGCCATTTTTCTGCGGAAAAACATTGGGGGGTTGAGGCGTGTGCGATTTATTGGCATTATGTTGACGTGATTTGGGTCTTCTTCTACCCGGCACTTTACCTCATTGGCACACCTTTTCACGGCTAGTAAACAGTAAGCAGTAAGCGGTATTCAGCCATTGAATACCGCTTACTGCTTACTGAACACTGAAAATGGATCCCGTTTTAAAAGCAGTTTTGCTCTCATGGGATTGGCGTATAGAAGTCATTGTCGTCCTGGCCTTGGCCGGGACGCTTTATTCCAGGGGGTGGGTGCGTTTATGGCGGCGGACAAAGGCAAGGGGAAGAAACGGCCGTAAATTAGCATCCCCTTGGCGATTCAGCTCCTACCTCCTTGGCATCTTCTTCATTGCCCTCGCCCTCCTCTCCCCCATCGCCCCCTTGGGGCAACAACTCTTTTTTATGCACATGATCCAGCACCTGCTGCTGATCATGGTTGCCCCTCCCCTGCTTTTCTTAGCCAACCCCATGCCCTTCATACTTTGGGGGCTGCCCGACAACTGGCGGCTAAAAGTTGGCGCGGGTCTAAGTCGCTTGCTGCACCGGCAATCATCGTTCCGTCACGGGCTGCGGGTTGCAACCTCCCCCGGCATCATCTGGATTGTATGGGTGGTGTCGGTCATTGGCTGGCATGACCCCAATATGTACAATGCCGCACTGCGCTATGAATGGATCCATAATCTCGAACACTTGACCTTTTTTATAGCAAGTATGGTTTTCTGGTGGTACGCCACCGGAGCCGGGCCGTACATTCACGAACAGAAAAGCCTTTTAGGGCGTATTGCTTTTTTGATTGGCGCAGTGCCGCCCAATATGGTGGTGGGCGTTGTGCTGGCGTTTTTACCAGAGGTTGCCTACACCTACTATTTGTCAGTCCCCCGGCTGTGGGGAATTGACGCCCTCACCGACCAGCGCATCGGCGGTATCATCATGTGGATTCCCGGCAGCATGATGTTTTTGATTGCGGCACTGGTTTTAATTGCCCAAATGCTGGGCGGGGAAAGCCGCAAGCCACGATTGTCGGAAAAAGACAATTGGGGCAATGATGAGATCGTTGCTGCCCCTGGCATTAAAAGGCCATCATGACCATCACGGCGTTTGGCACCCTGCTGGCAGCCTTGGTTAGCCGCAAATGGTGGTGGGTGACGATTCTGGTGCTGGCAATCATGGCATTGTTTGTGCGGCTGGGTTTTTGGCAACTGGATCGGCTGGCGCAGCGGCGGGAAGCGAATGCGACACTGCTGACGGTGCTGCAATCGGAGCCGCTGGATTTAGCAACGGCCGTTTTTCCCCCCGATCTCACCCCCCTCAAAGACCGCCAGGCCGTCGCCACCGGCACATTTGACTTTGACTACCAAGGCATTGTGAAATTGCAGCTTTGGCAGGGGCGACCGGGGGCTTATTTGCTGGCTCCGCTGGTGCTGGCGGATGGAAAAACGGCCGTTTTGGTCAACCGGGGCTGGATTCCTGAGGCAGAAACGGCCGTTTCTGCCCGCCACCAATACGACCAGCCCGGCCAACAAACCATTCACGGCTACATTGGGCTAACCGAAACTGTCTCTCGCGCCAGCAGCAGCAGCGACCAGCCCCCCCTCGAATGGTTCCGCGTAGACATCGCCCAAATCCAGCCGCAGCTACCCTACACCCTGCTCCCCGTCTATCTCATCCAAACGCCGCAGGAGGGCGACAACCAAACCCCACCCTTCCGCGCCGAACAAATCATTGACCTTTCCGAAGGGCCACACCTCAGCTACGCCATCCAATGGTTCATTTTTGCCCTCATTGGCGGCATCGGCTATCTCGTTTTGGTCAACAAAAGCTTGAAAAATGAGAGTTCAACCTCACCGGTCTAGGTTGGCAATTCTAAAGGCACATTATGGAATATGCTCTTCCTGGAATGGTTGGCCTAGCGGCTTTGATCGTATAAAAAGGAGAGTTTCTTGTTTTTGACATAGGAAACTTTTTTGCTGTACTTGCAGAAGACGTTGATCTCCTCCATAAAGCTTGCGGTAAATAACCACAAGGAATGGACTCAAATTGTTTTGGTTGAGCGTAAAGATGAGATATTTATTTTGGCAAGAGTTGGTAATCACTGCGCTTGGTAAGCAGTGATTTAAGGCAAGCTTTGCTCAATGGATACCCAATGCCAAGCATAGGGCGCAAACGTGGCAGTTGTTTCAAAAATGGGATAAACAGCGTTTTGCTGGGAAGACAGGATGTAGACGTTTGAGCGGATTTCGGTGTCGGCCCACGTTTGGAAAAGGAGCCATTCCTGATCTTTTGACCATTCGAGGGGGAATAAGGCATCAACATCACCGATTTGCCAGAGCGATTTTGTTACATGTTCCGTCCTGTCATAGAGGTGAAGATTGAATAGACCATCCTGCTCTTCACTAAAAGTAAGCTGTGAACTATCTGGAGACCAAAGTAAATATCTGATTGTCCCGTTTCCATTCAAAAGTGGCTGAGCATCCAACGTCTCTGGGTTTAAATACGCTATGGAGAAGGCTCCATTGGTTTCCTGAATAATGGTTAGTATGTTTTCAGCAGGTAGCCATTGTGTTTCATGGACAGAAACGGCCGTTTCCCACCGCTGAATGGTTAATGTCTCTGCATTGATGAGATAGAGTTGCCGCCGATGGTCGAGGAGTGCTACCCATTTGCTATCGGGAGACCAAGACCAAACGGCCGTTGGGCCATATATTTCGTTCGTCAAAAAGAGTTTCTCGCCTGTATTTGCATCGAGAAGAACAAGTTCATGATAGAAGTTAGCCAATATTGTTTGCTCATTAGGAGAGATAGAAACACCATCAATCATATTTAGGGCAAAACTTGTCAAAGAAGTGCTGTTTACAGTATCTATAATAACGATACCATCCTGTGAGGCTTGATACAGTGCGGCTTGCCCATTAGGTAGCCATTGAGGGAAAAAAGCATTGAAATTGTTGTCAGTTAAGCGATTTAGCTGACCTGTGGGTAGCTCGTAAGTAAAGAGGTTGTAAAAATCAAACTGTTGATTATTACTTTCTTGACTAACATAACCATCTAGATTTGAGTCTTCTAACAGGCTTAGTAGCAAGTTTAGGCTATTTGGAGACAATACTAAGGTAGGCCAACCTGTAAGATCTGTGAGTATGGGCTTATAGTTGAATATTGCTGGTGCGCCAGTAAACGTTCCTAAATATAAGTCTTGAATGGGATCACCACTACTAAGATCATCTTTTTGTCGTAATGGTTCTGCATCCCATAAAAACAAGAGTTGCTCTTGGGGCAACACAATTGCTTCTGTGGGCGACGGGGCAGGCGTTGGCGTGGAGGTATTGATTGGTAAAGGAGTTGCCGTTTCTGCAAGTCTGGTCGCAGTTGGCAAAGCCGTTTCCGAGCGTTCTGGCGTAGCTGCTTTTAGAGCTGGTGCCGTCGCTGTAAGCGATTGAATGGGAGAGGCTGTTGGCGTAACTGGCAAAGTTTCGTTGACAGCACTACAGGCAATCGTTATTGTTAACAGCCCAAACAAGATAAACAATGTTGGAAAAGATTTTGCATAGCTCATGGGTGTACCTGGGTATCTTTGTTGATCCAAACCGGGTGGCGAGAAACCTGATTGGCAGCTACCTGCTTTGGCTGTTCGCCTAATGCCTCTAAGACCCACACCGCATCATTGGCGGTAAAAGCCAGCCGCCCATCCGGTGCCCAGGCAATATCATACACCAGGCTGGCCTGAAAATGCGTGAGCTGGGTGATTCGTTGGGTAGTCGGAGAGATGTGGTAGATATTGCTGTGCAGGGCGGTGGCGTCGGCGTCGGGGTGTAGGTTACGGTGTCTATGCCGCTGATGTCGGCAGGGGCGGAAGGGCCATCATTGTTGATGGTAACAGTGCCATGGTCTGCCTGGGTCACTGCCATAATGTTTAACCCAGTCCCTTCATCATTGGCAAGCACGTCAATGGTAACGAGTGTGTTTTCAGTCGTTGTGGGGGTGTCATTATGCGTAAACCCGAGAACTGTGTTGGGATTTGTGGGAATGAGCCGGATAGCATCCGCGACAACAATGCTACCAAAATCATCATCCGTGGTCTCGTTTGACAGAACCACATACTCTGGAATGGTTTCATCTGCCAAGAAGTTATAACGACCAATATAAGCCCAGGCATCATGCTCCTCGTTGGGGTAAGCCGCTTGAACAACAATCGCCGTACTCTCTTGGTTAGCATGATGAATGGTATATGTGGCATTGAGTGCTGTGGCAGGATCAGGGATGTGAACGTATATGTCAAAATCGTCCGCGTTTGTTAATTTCGGGATCGTCCATTGCACCTGACATGCTTCAACCGTATTTGTGAGGGTAGGACGGGAGATAACTGCCGTCGCGTTAAACGTAGTGGCCACTACGTTTAGTATAACATAGAGGGAAAAAAACGTGGTAGGACTAAAACTCCCGTCGCGTTTTTCGTGGTTGCCGCAACGATGCTTGCAAAAAAAGTCGCGTTTTTCGTAGTGGAAGATAACTCCCGTCGCGCTCAAAATAAGCAGTCTTTTACGCGCATTTCTTACCTTTTGTGAGCAAAATAGCTTAGAAAACGGCCGTTTTTCCTACCTTTTTGCCATGTGGTTCAGGCAAAGCCACAAAAATTTGATGTAACCAACAACCTGCACCTATCAACTTACCATTTTGCCAAACATTGTCGGTACAGGATAGCCACCAGCTTCAGAAAAAGAACCGTAGACAGCCAGTTTGGGATGCTCTTCTAACAGTTTCACCCCGTGGAAACGGGAGTCTATACTGTTGCAAATTTACGCCAACGACCGAAATTTTGCTAAGGCTTAGTTTCAATGGGGGGTGCCATTTTCCCGACTAATTTCACAAAACGCGACCAGAGATACGCTCTTTATCTCCCGTCCTACCCTCTATTTGTGATGGTTGTGGTTCTAAAATAGGTTCCATGAATAGCGGTTGGGTCGCTATGGATACTCCAACAGGGACTATCTGAGCTAGATTGACTGATGTCGTCTATTTCGATAGCTGTAGAGAGGTCAATATCTGGTGGTGCAAGTGCGGGGCCATTCCCACCACTGGCATCGTATTGAGGAGACCCAGTTGCCGGTCGGTTTTGCCAAAGAGGGTAGCTAATAAATCCTTTGGCTTGACCAGCCCAAGGATCTGGAATGCTTCCAATCCAGCCATATGGATCAACAGGGATATTATTTTTTTCTGGCTCTGGCTGATCGCGAGTCCGAACTTCTAAATGAAGATGGGCAGAGCATAATGGCTTCTCGGAAATAGAGACATCATCACATCCATTGATTTTACCTGTATTGCCACTAATGCCTAAAATTCTTTAACGGTCGTTGTCTAAAATATCTGACAAAATAATCCTATCATCTTTCTGGACTGTGAGCGTACTTAAATGTCCATACCAAACAAGGTAGTTCGGGTTTGCGTCATGGATCATTCGAACATGCAATCCATAGAGGGCACGATGATCATCCTTCTTAGACCAATCGGCTACAGCAACGCGGCCGGTAGCTGCCGCAAGAACAGGCTGATATTTTAGAGCATAATCAACGCCCACATGTGCGTCATAACCATACCCACTTGGAATTTCTGTACCATTGTTACCGTATGGCATCCCATCATAATGCATTACATGAACATTTAGCTCACCATCTCCACCGAATTGTGGAAACTCATGGTCTAAAACATTTATAATGGTTTCTTGCCCATAATAAACTGCCCCTAAAAATGGGTCAGGTGGTTGTGTTTGCGCTTGGGCTATCGCCAAAGTATTGATCGGGAGGAATTCTGTTTTCGCCAAGTAAAAAAGATTAACCCAACAAATGATATGGGCGAAAGAGAGGAAGAGTAGTTTTTTGTGCATGGCAACCTCGCGTTAGATGCTTGTTTTGTAAAGGCCGGTTTTAACGGTTAGTCAGAAAGCCAGAAAAATTCGCTTGGTTCATAAAGACCTGTCGTGTCAAAAACTAGATAGACCTCACCGCCTTGACGGTGAATCATGTAATAACCAGTTGTCACATCTTGCTTGGCGGGAAACAGGAGCCACTGCCCATCGGGTGTCCAAATTGGAGAGCCAATCGGCCTACTGTCGAGGGCTAGTTCGGCTAAACTTTTTTCTCCTGGGCTGGCGAGCAGGATACCCCCTCCTTCATCTGTCATAAAGCTGACGGCAACCACATCTTCATGCGGAGACCAAACTGGCGAGCCAACAAAGTTTTTACTAGCAAGCTGCACGACCGTGGCTGTTGGCTGATGCCAACTCCAGAGGGTTGTGTTGTCCTCCACAAAAGCTAACCAGTCTCCCTTAGAAGACCAAGCGGGTGGGTAAACTCGTTTTTCCGAGTTTTCCGTGGTTACTATTTGGGTTGCTATCAGTGTTTCCATATTGATCACATAAAGCTCTTGGGTTCCGGCGATTAGTGTTGCGGCTAACCATTGATTATCAGGAGACCAAGTAACTAAAATGTCAATTCCATTGGCATCAAGGATTGGTGTTATCGCTTTTTGAGTTATGTCAAACAAAGCGAGTTGGATTCTTGAAGAGCTTGTCCAAATGGCAACGGTTTGTAGCAATCCATTCGGGGAATTATCTAAATGACGAATATTGAGGGGGGCTTCAGGAGTCGCTTGTAAGTCACCACCTAAGGGTACCGAGGGGGAACCATCTGTCTTAGCAAGTCCCCAATTTATATTGTATCTATATCTGTACAAAAGAGTTTCATTGTTGCTTAACCAACTAAATTGTTCCGAGAAATCGAAATGATCTAAGCGGGTTAAGTGTTGTTCTATAAAGCTGTAAGTGTAAAGTGTTTGCCTATCTTCCGAGGTATAGAAATAGCCATCCTGATTGCTATCTTCTGTTTGGACAAAAGCCATCTGGGATTTCTCTGGCGAGAGCTTAGGCTGGCAAAAGCAGCGTATATTGGGCAGTACAAGTCTTATTTCCCATTCGCCTGGCGTTTGACCAGGGATAGCAGCATACAAATTCTTGGCTGGAACTTCGTCTTGTCCCATATCTTCGGGCGCAGGTTTGGGTTCTGGATGCCAGATGAAATAGAGGGTTCCCTGGGTGAAGGGAACGAAGGGGGTGGCAGTTGGAAGGGGGGTAGCTGTAGGCGACGGCTCCGGTGTGGAAGTATGCGTTGGGGGCAGTGGGGTGTTGGTAGCGGGAAGCGTGGCGGGTGTGGCCGTTTGGGAGATTGGGGTATGGGTGGGCAGGCTGGTTGTTACTTCACTGATCACCGCTCTCGTTGGCAACGCCGCCTCCCCTGCTGAACAGGCGGCAACGAGCAGCAGGAGTAAACACAAACTCAAGAAGCGTAAAATAGTCATGCTTTCTTTCCTTTTTTGTTTGCGAAACCGAGTCAGGGTGACGGGGCAACCAGCCAGACTGGGTGGCGGGTGATGCCATTTGCAGTGACCCGCAGCGGCGTTTGTCCTGGTTCCAACACCCACACCGCATCATTGGCGGTAAAAGCCAGCCGCCCATCCGGTACCCAAGCAATATCATATACCAAACTCTCAGCAAAATGCGTTAGCTGGGTAATTCGTTGGGTAGTCGGAGAGATGTGGTAGAGATTGCTATGCAGAGCGGTGGCATTGTGGTTGGCCTGCTGCGACTGGGGGTTTTCCCGCTTAACATAGGCAATCGTCTGGCCGTCGGGCGACCAGGCGGGCGGGTAGCCGTGTCCCGCATCCACCGCGTCCAGCCGCGTCACTGGTTTGCCCGTGGCATCGGCCAGCCACAGGTCGCCCACGGTGAAGGGAATGTTGCTGTCTGGCATGAGGATGTAGGCAAGCTGCTGTCCATCGGGCGACCAGCGCGGGTAGGCGACGGTTTGCTGGGGAAAAAGCCGCTGGTGGGTTAGCTCCCCTGTGGCAAGGTCATACCGGCCGATTTCGCTGCCAAACCCCAGCCCACGGCTGGCCGTGTAAACAAGGGCAGTGCCATCGGGGGTAAAGGTGGCGCCATAGGTGCCGAAGGGGAGCGTTAGCGGCTGCCTGGCCGAACCATCGGCGGCTATCAACAGCAGTTGGTTGGCCTCAAGCTGGTCTACGTCGCGCAGGAGGAACCAGTTGCCGTCGGGCGACCAGTCGAGAAAGTAGCTGCGACTGATGCTGGTGGGGGCTGGGCTGTTGGTGGTGGTGGGGATGAGCTGGGCAATGAGGTTGTCGTGGCAGTTATATTGCTGGATGAGGTAGGCTCCGCTGGGGGAAGCGTGCAGGCTGTCGGCTTCGCAGGCGGTGGGTTCGGGCTGGCTGAGCAGGGGGCGGGCGGCGGCGGCGGGCTGGAGGGTGTGGCGGTCGCTGCCCAGCGGGTGGGTCAGGGTACGGGTTTAACTTTCACCCAAACACTCTTGTGAAACAACATCTGGTGAGGGTGTTGGTGTTTGCGTACTGTTTACACTTGGTTGCACATAACTGTATTCTGAGCCGGGAACAACCTCAGCGGAATCGTAGTTACTTATTACATATAAATTTGCCCTTTCTGCATCTTTGGGGCTTCCGCCAGATAAGTAGATTGCTTTTTCGATTGGGTAGAGAACACAAATCGTTATTTCGTGGCGAATCGGTGTATTAGCTATTAGCGAACCCTTCCAAACTAAATTGCCAGACATCAGGCGAATACCATCAGGTAACGTTATCTGCAGCAGCCCGTCATCGGTATCATGTTCAGTAGCCATTTCCACAGACAACGTTGCAGTTTGCCCGACAATAGGGTCGGGGGTAATGTTTCCTATGATTTTTACCGTTGAAGCAGGTGACCTACAGGCAGCCAACAAAAACAGCAAGCCTAAAATGATCCATAGTCTTTTTTTATTCAATATGCTTCGCTTTGCCATTGACATTTTTCATCCTCCATCAAACAAGATAGCTTGTGCTCAAATATGCCTCGCTTGGCTTCCAAAAAAACCTTATCCATCTTTAAGCGATGGGCAAGCAAGAGCATAACAATTTATTGAGTCGAATGACCCAAAGGTGTTATTCGGGGGTTCGGGCTGGGTCACAAGAGGGTGGGCGGCAGTGGGTGTGGCAGTGGACGGCTCGCTTACGGTGATGTAGTTGGTTTTGGTTTCGGTGTCGCTGCCGTTGGCGTTGCTGACGGCGAGGGAGACAGTGTAGCTGCCGGGCTGGGTGTATTCATGGACGGGGTTTTGCTCGTTGGATAAAGGCGTGCCGTCGCCAAAGTCCCATTGCCAAGTTGTAGAAGTACCTACTGAGCGATCTGTAAAGCTGATAGCCAATGGCTGCACACCTTCTCTAGGCTGTGCAGAAAAATCTGCTCGTAATAGCTGTGGTGTATCAAGGTCTAGAAAATAGATTTTTCCGCTAGTACCAATAAGAAGCTGCTGCCCATCTATTGCAACGTCCTGAAGGGGGCCAATCGTTTCAGTTTCCCCTAAGAGGTGGCTAATCAAAACAGAGTTGTAATTCCATGCCTCATCTTTTCGAATTAGAAGAATCTTAGGCTTGTCATACCCTGTGTCACGAAAAATGTAATCTTCGCTAATAGCCACACGACCACTATACAAAAATTCTTGTTGCAGATTCCAAGTTTGGTCTTCTGCATGTAGAAGATAACTTCTGCTTTGTCTGTACGCATCAAGACTAGAAACCAAAAGATGATCTGAACTTGCACGTACTGTTCCAACGTCAGCAAAACGTTCGGAGTATGGAGTTGAAAATGAACCACTACCTAGGGAATAAGCGCTCACCTCACCAAAACCCTCTATCTCATTATAACTGCTAAAAAATGCATGATGATTGTTCAGTGCCACACTTTGCCCCACTAAACAATCATAGCCATGAAAGTTTCGTACTTCAGTCCATTGGCCTCCCTCATGCACAAATAAATAAACCCTACCATTAGCCGATAGTCGACAGCCAGGGCCTGCAGTGTCGTAAGGATCTCCCACGATTATATAGTTGTTTGCGATATCAAGAGACTTCCCAAAACCCCCTCCATAGTATTGGAAATCTGGAAGCAGAATTTGCTGCTCAGTCCACTGTCCTCCTATGCGCTCAAATATGTGAACGGCTTGACCATGCCCTACAATAGCCCAATCACCGGATATGGCGACAGACTTCCCAAAGTGTCCGCCTGCATCACTATCGCTAGCAAATATTTTTTCCTTTTCATGCCAGGTGTCACCGTCGTATTCATAAAAGTATACTGCGCCATGATCTTCTCCAGGTAAATCAAGGTTATCAGCGAAGGGGGCACCTACAATTGCATAATTTCCACTAATATCTACGGCTTCGCCAAAATGAGATGTTTGGCTATGGCTGAATTGGTCATAATCAAGGTTGAGGAGCGCGAGACCATCCACACACGTCCAACCAGGAGGCAATGAAACATCAAAAGCTAGTTCCCCAGTTTGCTCCCATACTGGATCCCAATATTCTTGTACTACTTGAGTCGTTAATTCAGCATCATCTACTAAAAAGCCATATTCGTTCAATTCAGAAATTAAACCGCCTGCGTCAACGCCACTGGGATACAGATTTTGTGACCCTATGTAAAAAGCCTTCTGATCAACAATGAAAAGTTTGCTGTGATTATAGTAAATGTGGTCTAATGTTTCAGGGAATGGGTGATTGGCGACGTGGAATGGGCCAAGCGATAATTTACACTGTGCATTATAGATTTCTTGGAGGTTTTCAATGCCATAATGATTGAGTCCAGCTGTATAAATTTCGTTTTGCAACTGAACAAATATCTCATGGGGCGTATAAGGTACAATGTTACCGCCCCAAACTTCGGAAAGAGCAATCCGAACTTGAACACCCCGAAGCGTAGCATTGACTAAAGCGTCAATAATTTCTGGGACGGTTGTTCCCAATTGTGATGTTAGTTGATGTTGACTTAAAAGAATGCTCTCTTGAGCGGTATTTATAGCTGCCAGAATAGCCTTGTCAGCACTCAAATCTAGTTCACCGACACCATACCAATTGGCGTGGCCTCTCCCAAGGCCAAAGACATTGTTTATGCTAGTTATCGCATAGCCGGGAATTTCATTATGATTAGGTGCATAGGAGGGAACTTGTTCTAATTGGCAATCATTCCCCCACTCTTCACCAGGTGGTGGGTTAGTGTCCCATGAGGAAATACAATTGATGCTGAGATGACCACCCAAGGGGTCTATAGTTCGCCGCCAGAGCTTGTCGAAGTAAACGGACGCTACTTTAGCCGCTTCTCCTTCAATATTCATAGATAAATCATAAAGCCGATGGGGAATCCGGTTGTCTGGATTTGGCTGATCATCCATGGGGGTGACGTAATCTAAGACCCAGTTCATACCGCCGACAATAGCAAAGCGATAGTCACTGACAGCAATTTTTGAATGATTCCAAGGGACTGCGAGCATTACCCCAACTTGAGCAACTGCGATACTGACACGCCAAGGTTCTATAGTTGGATCTGGTAACTCAGCTGTTAAATCTGCTAAAATGTCTTGTTTACTATCTGAGCTAAACCCAAGTGGTGGAGCCGAGTAAATGATTCGAATTAGAGGAAAGGTTCCATTTGTTGGCGTATTATCATGTAGGGTACGAACAGCTGGCGCAAGATATTGTCTAACCAGTCTATGCTCTTCTATGGAGGCTTCATGTGTGTTGAATTGAAGTGTTGATATAGAAAAGGTGTATTGGGTATTTGCTAATAAATCAGATGTCTTTTCGTAAAATTCTTCAGCATTAATAGGTGTAGTGGTTTCAGTTACATTAGGAACATCTAATATCCAATCTCCTGCCAGCCGATTACACCATGTATGTGTGGTAAAGAAACTGCCAGCCGTATACTCGTCACTTAAATAATAAGCATTATAAGCGTCACTAACTGCTAAACCAATGCTAGATAGCGGTGGCTCCGAGGGGCATGATATATTTGGGGGAATGGGCATCTCATAATTACCTGTTGGCGCAAGTGGTCTTCGGAATTGAGGATCTACACCAGTAACAGGCACATCCAGGCGAGCAACTACCATCTCCTGATTCATAATGAATATACCTTCCAAGTCAGTTGCCGTTTGAAATGCGAGCAAAGGTATTATTATTTGTTGATCACTCAATGAAGTGTAGGAAAAGGGTTGCTTCAAAACAGGTTGATATAAATTGTGGGGGGCGGAATTCGCAGCCAGGGTCAATCCTTCAGTAAGAAAAAGTGTAAACTCACTATCAACAGCCAAAAAACCATTTTTGATGCTAATAATCAAATCAAATTTTTCGTTGGGTTTGACTTCTGTTTTCGACAGAGTAGCCAGAAACTGCAATTCAAGCAATTCAGGAGATGCTAGAGCTATTGCGTTTCCGGGCAAACTGATGATTAATATTATCATGAGGGCACAAATCGTTAAGTTTTTGAGGGTTGACATTGATTCTCCTTTCTTCAGACATCAAGCTCAGATCTGATTAATCCATACCATGTGTAGCTATTTTCTAGGCAATAAGCGGCAAATCAGCTACTCTCTTATAAACCACTTGGAGGCATAAAATGGAATACGCTCTTCCTGCAATGATTGGCCTAGCGGCTTTGATAGTGTTAACTGGAGTTTTTATCGTTTTAGAAGGATATTTACTGTACAGATTGAAATATGGATCATTTGGCAAGGGAATAAGTAAAGCTGTCCTTTTGAATTTAGTCTCAGCGTTTTTAGGTCTATATATTAGTACACATAGGATAGAAAGTGGTATCCTGCAAAGGGAATTTCTTGTTTTTGACATAGGAAACTTGTTTGCTGTACTTGCAGAAGACAAGGCGTTCTGGAAATTTCTGTTTTCCATTCCAACTTTAATTTGGTGGATATTGATAGAGGGGGTTGTTTTAATGGTTCTGTTCAAAAGCAAACCCCGTCGGACAATATGGCAAACGGCCGTTATCATTAATGTGATCAGTTACGCAATCGTGTTTTTTTTCTACGTGCTTGTTTTCATCTGGATTCGTTCATAAATTCCATTGATACTACAGGGCAAGGTTAGGCACCGTTTGGCTGAACCATCGGCGGCCATCAGCAGCAGTTGGTTGGCCTCAAGCTGGTCTACGTCGCGCAGCAGGAACCAGTTGCCGTCGGGCGACCAGTCGAGGAAGTAGCTGCGGCTGATGCTGGTGGGGGTTGGGCTGTTGGTGGTGGTGGGGATAAGCTGGGCAATGAGGTTGCCGTGGCAGTTGTATTGCTGAATGAGGTACGCCCCGCTGGGGGAGGCGTGCAGGCTGTCGGCTTCGCAGGCGGTGGGTTCGGGCTGGCTGACCAGGGGGCGGGCAGCGGCGGCGGGCTGGAGGGCGCGGCGGTCGCTACTCAGGGGATGGGTCAGGGTACTGGTTTCACCCCCCCCCCTCATTTTTCGTATAGCTGATGTACGAAAGGTGGGTGGCCTCCCCTGCCCCGGCAGAAGGCTGCGGTTTGTAGGGGCGGCTGGGCGGCACAGCGGGGGCTGTGGTGCTGGCGGCGCTGTAGAGAACGGTGAGGCCAAGCAAAAAAATGACAAGGTTGAACACAACAAGACGACGTGGGGTTAACACACTCTTTCCTCCCGGCAAAGTGGCTGGCATGGGACAAGGAGCCACATTGGTTTGATGGGCAAAACCAGCAGCACAGTTTGCGACTGGATGATGGTTTTATTGACAACTTCTATCAGGATGGCGCAAACTATAGCGGGAGCGGCGAAAATGGCAAGGGAATAGGACTAATGGGCTAGTGGGGTATGGGATATGCAGCCAGGTAACATGCGGGTGAGGTAGAGACGCAAGATTTTGCGTCTCTACGTGGGGTATTGGGCTATAATGCAGGGGAATGACGGACGATGGAGGACGAGCAACTGGCTAACGGTTGGCGACGTTCTATTTCTAACGTAGGGCAAGTTTGCAAACTTGCCCTACATGGACGCAGGAGGTGGTGATTTGGTTTGGCGGCAAAGATGGCACGTGATGCTGCTTTTACTCTTGGTTACAATGTGGCGTTTGCTCCCAGCCCCCCTGTTTGCCCACGGCGGGGGCGATATTCAGGTCAATAATGAACCCGTTGGCCCCTTTTTGGTGTCGGTTTGGATGAACCCGCCAACGGCGTTGACCAATCGGCCCATCCACATCACCGTGGGTCTGGCCGACCCAACCACGCAAGCACCTGTTCTGGATGCGGCTGTCCAGCTAGACATCTTAACCACAGACACCCAAACACCGGTCTTGACCACATCGGCCACAACCGATCAGTCTATTAACAAGCTGTTTTACGAAACAGACTTTACCCTGGCTGACAGCGGCACCTATACCATTGTTGTAACCGTTACCAATGCGGTTGGGAATGGTGAAGTGGCGTTTGACATGGTGGTGCGGCCAGCCAGCAACCGCTGGTATGGCTGGATTGCCGTGGCGGCGGTGGGGCTGGTGGCGTTTTGGGCGGTTTGGCAGGGGTGGATGGCGCAAAAAACGGCCGTTTCTCCCCCCCCACCCCGTCGCCCCAACCGCCCAGCTTAATCTCCCCTTAACTCCTCGACAATTCGGTGTCATTTCAGTGGCAGCTTGCTATAATCCCAAGTTGACTGAACAGATGCTGACTAAATAGAACGCCGATTCTCCTGATGCGCCTGATTAAAACGTACGCAAAGCGGTCGCTGGGCGACATCAGGAAAATCAGGCAAATCAGCGTCCCATTTTCAGAGGAGGCTTGACAATGGATGCTCGCTTAAAACTGGAAGAAGGTTGGACAACCCTGTTTTTGCTCTGGGCCATGCTCCTTGTAGCCGCCCTTGCCCTCAACCAGGCCGACCTGATTGACGGGCTGCAAATTGTTCCCCTCACCGGCAGCCTCGCCGTCCTTGCCGGGGTACTGCTCGCCAAAAGCCGTTTTCAAAACCGCACCGCCCACGTTTTCTCCTTCATCTATGGCCTTTTTGTCGTCTCCTGGCTCGTTGCCAGCATCCTGCCGGCCGAAGAAACATGGCGGGTGCGGGTCATCGAAATCTTTACACGGCAGGCCGACTGGTTTGAAAAAGCGTTTAACGGCGGCACCAGCCGCGATGGCCTCATCTTTGTCATCCAAACCTCCTTCATCTACTGGCTGCTGGGCTACTCTGGTGCCTGGTTCACCTTTCGCCAATCGCGGGTTTGGCTGGCGGTGGTGCCAACCGGCATCGTGCTGCTCAGTGTTGTCTATTATTACAACGGGCCAAAACCATTGGCTCTGTATCTGGCCGCCTACACCCTGTTGGCACTCATTTACGTGGCTCGCACCCATTTGGCCGACCAGGAAAAAAAGTGGCGTTCTGGCCGAGTGCGCTTTGACACCGGCATCCACTTCGATTTTATGCGGTCGGCACTGCTGGCGGCACTGTTGGCTCTGGTGTTGGCCTGGGGAATGCCGTCGCTTTCAGCCAGTGCCGCCGTGGGCGACGCGCTGGGTGGCACTCGCGGCCCCTGGCGGGAGTTCCAGGACAACTGGACGCGGCTGTTTTCATCGCTGCGTTCGTATGGGTCGGGGGTCAGCGACCCGTACCAGGATACGTTGGTGCTGGGGGGGCCGCGCAACGTGGGCAACACGCCCATCATGGATGTGTATGTGGGTGGTCAATTGCCGTATGTTTACTGGCAGGCAATTGCCTATGACACGTATGAAAACGGCCGTTGGTCAGCCCAGTTTGTGCAAGACCCCGTTCTCCATTTTCCTGACGACGGTGATCTCGATATTCCGCTGTCGGCCGGCCGTGAAGTAATCACCCAAACCGTCGTCAACTACCTGCCCAACTCCAGCTTCCTCTACGCCGCCCCGCAGATTGTCTCCACCGACCGCCAAATTGTCATCGAAGCCGCAAATGATCCTACCGGCCGGCTGCTTGTTTCCTCAGTCCGTTCCCGCTACGTGCTGCGCCAGGGAGACCAATACAACGTGAAATCCCAGTTCTCATTGGCCGACGCCGAAGGGCTGCGTAGTTCCCCCACCGATTATCCCGACTGGATACAACAACACTATCTCCCCGTCCCTGATACCATTACCCCGGAAACCATAAAACTAGCAAGCGACATCACCAGCCAGTTTAACAACCCGTTTGACAAGGCCATCGCCGTGCGCGACTATCTGCGGGAAAACATCACCTACAACGACCAAATTCCGGCACCACCAGACGGCATAGACCCTGTTCACTACACGCTCTTTATCAGCCACGAAGGGTATTGCAACTACTATGCTTCAGCAATGGCAATGATGCTGCGTTCGCAGGGAATTCCCAGCCGCGTGGTAAGTGGCTATGCCCAGGGCGAATACGATAACAAAACCCACTCCTACCGCATTCGCGCCAGCAACGCCCACACCTGGGTGGAAGTTTACTTCCAACGATATGGCTGGATTCAATTTGAGCCAACGGCCTCTATTCCCGTCTACAATCGCCCGGAAACGACCAATGAAGGAGGCGGTGATAACTTTGCCTCCCCTGTCTTTGGTGGGCCAGACCGCAGCGACCTGCTGCCAGAGGAAAACTTCGAGGATTTTGATCCGGGAGCCTTGGACAGTGGCGAGCTAACCCCACCCATCAACACCCAGCCCTCGCTGCTGGAACGACTGCCATCGTGGCGGGTAATTGGGGCAATTGTACTGGTCATCATAGCCGGGCTGGTGCTGTTTAGTGCCAATGAGATGAACAAGCGGGTGGAGAACGATGTGGAACGCAGTTACGGCCGTTTAGGCAACTGGGGCCGTTGGCTGGGGTTGTCGCTGCAGCCAACCCACACCCCTTATGAACGGGCTGATATGATAACGGCCGTTATTCCCGAAAGCGGCCCCCCCGTGCGCAACCTAACCCAGCAATTTGTCCGCAAACAGTTCAGCCCCACCCATGAAATGGATGAAACGTTTGACCCACGCACCGAGTGGCGCGTGCTGCGCCCATTGCTGTTCCGCCAAAGCGTGATAAACTGGTGGGAGAAATGGCGTCACCCCCAGCGCAAAAAAGATCGGTTTGATCGCTGGCGCTAAGGTTGGTCACGTCAATCGCAGTTGGCCTTTCAAAATTTGAGCCGCAAATTCCGCAGAGGACGCAAAGAAAGAGAAAACCTGGTCAAATTCTTTGTGCCCTTTGCGTCCTCTGCGGTGCAATTGGCCTGTTTTTACCAAACAATTTAACAGATAAAGGAGATACCGGGCACAAGCTGCCCGGTTTTTGTGTGTCATAATGACGATTGAACATCCCGGCTTTGTCCTTTGGATGACTGGCCTCTCTGGGGCTGGCAAAACAACAATTGCCCTGGAATTGGAAAAACATTTGAAAGCGCGTGGCGTTCGATTTGAACGCCTGGACGGCGATGTGGTGCGCGAAAGCCTGACCCGTGACCTGGGCTTTTCGGCCGAAGATCGACGCAAAAATATTGAGCGGGTAACGTTTGTTGCCAAGCTGCTGTCGCGCAATGGCGTGGGCTGCGTTTGCTCTTTTATTTCACCCTACCAGTCGGTGCGCGATCATGTGCGCGAGAACACCACCAACTTCTTGGAGCTTTTTGTGGATGCGCCGCTGGACACCGTGATTGCGCGAGACGTGAAGGGTATGTACAAAAAAGCCATTGCTGGCGAAATCCCTAACTTTACCGGCATTTCTGACCCGTTTGAAGCACCGGCCAACCCCGACATCCACGTACGAACCGACCAGCAGACGGTGGCCGAGAGTACGCAGATTATCATTGAGGCGTTGGAAGCACGGGGGTTTATTCCGGTAAACGGTAATCGGTAAACAGTAATCAGTGTAAAACGCTACTGACTGATTACTGATTACCGATTACTGATTACTTGCCTTTTGAAAATGACCATTCGGGAGGCGTGGGAAAACGGCCGTTTATACCTGACCCCCACCTCTCCCACCCCTCAACTCGACGCCCGCCTGCTGCTGGAACACAGTTTGTCCCTTAGCCACAGCCAGTTGGTGGCGCATGGCAACGACCCCATGCCCACCAACAGCGCGGCAGCCTACCAGACGCTGCTCGACCGCGCCAGCCAGGCGGAACCCATTCCTTACCTCATCGGCCACGCCCCCTTTTTTGAGATGGATTTAGCCGTTTCGCCCGCCGTCCTCATTCCGCGCCCCGAAACTGAAGAATTGGTGCTGCTGGCCGTGACGGCCGGCCGACAGTGGGCATCACCGCGTATGGTGGATGTGGGAACGGGCAGCGGCTGCATTGCCATTGCCCTGGCGCGAAAAGTGGCAGGAGCGCGATTAACGGCCGTTGATCTCTCCCCCGCCGCCCTTGCCATTGCCCGGCAAAACGCCAACCGCTACGCCCCCAACCAAATCACCTTCGTCCAGGGGTCACTGCTGGAGCCAGTGCCGGAGCCAGTTGACCTCATCGTTGCCAACCTGCCTTACGTCACCACGGCAGAGTGGACGGAGCTAGATGATGGAGTAAAATTGTTTGAGCCTCGGCTGGCACTGGATGGCGGCAACGATGGGCTACTGCTGGTGCGGGAGCTTTTGCGGCAGGCGGTGGACAAGCTGGCGGGTGACGGCGCGATACTGTTGGAGGTAGGTTGGCAGCAGGGAACGGCCGTTGCCACCTTTGCCCAAACCCTTTTCCCCACCGCCAGCATCACGCTACAGCCCGATTTTGCCGGGCATGAACGGTTTGTCATTGTTCAGAAAAGTTAGACGGTGAAGGAGAACAGGACGCTGATTTTCCTGATAAACTTGATCAGGAAAATCAGGAAAATCAGCGTCCTGCTTTTAAAATAGACGGGAAGCGAGGAATCATTGGCAATTATTTTGCGGGCTAAGGAAACGGCACAGGCGGCGGCGGCACTGCGGCAGGGAAAGCTGATTGTGCTGCCGACCGATACGGTGTATGGGGTGGCGGCGTTGGCTTTTGACGCGGCGGCGGTGCGGCGGCTTTACCTGGTGAAACAACGGCCGTTTAGCAAAGCCATTCCCATCTTGCTGGCCGACCCCACCGATTTAGACAAAGTGGTGCAAGCCGTGCCACCGCTGGCACAGGCACTCATTGATCAATTTTGGCCGGGGCCGCTAACCATTGTGCTGCCCAAAAAGCAAACCCTGCCCGATGTGCTATCGCCCTACGACGGCGTGGCGGTACGCATTCCCGATTGTGACGTGGCGCGGGCGGTCATCCGCCAGGCGGGTGGGGCGATTGCCGCCACCAGCGCCAACTTGTCGGGGCAGCCAGAGGCGTTGACAGCGGCCGAAGCGGTGGCGTATTTGGGAAATCAGGTGGCGGTGGTGCTGGATAACGGCCGTTCTCCCGGCACCGTCGCTTCCACCGTCATTGATTGCCAGGGCGAAACGCCGGTGATTGTCCGCCCCGGCCCCATCACCGCCAACGATCTCGACTTTCTGAGGATGCCCCCCGCATGAGCCAGCTTTTTATTCCCCTAATCATGGCCGCAGCCGGTTTTTTTGCTGCCATTGCCACCTATCGTGGCATCCGGCAAGGGGGTGCCCGCTTTTATACGCTGGAGCGCGAAGCCATTTTGCGCCGCGCCAGCCTCACCCTCTTCCTCAGCGTCATCCTGTTTATTGGAGCCGTTGGCTATTTGCTTTTCCAGCAGCAGCAGCAAGCCACCGAAGAAGCGGTTACGGCCGGCGAGGTAATTGAAGGAATTGAAACCCAAACCCCCACGCCTGACGTCGAACAATTCCCGCCAACGGAAGAGCCAACACCCACGGTTGATGCCAATGAGCCAACCATCACGCCCACTCCCCTCATCTGCCGTGCCATTGTAGATGGCACCAGTGGCAACGGGCTAACTCTGCGCGATGTGCCTGGCGGTGCGGAAATGGAAATTTTGCCCGACGGCACCATTCTCACCCTGCTGGAAGACCCGGCGCAGGAAGTCAACGGCTTTGCCTGGCGCAAGGTACGGCTTATTGGCGGCGATGAAGGCTGGGTGGCAGAAGATTTCCTAACTATTCGCGCCCCTTGTAATTAAGCAGGTAGCAAGTGGCAGGTGGCAAGTTACATTGGTGCGGCTTGCCACCTGCTCCTTGCCACTTGCTACGCCCATATGATTATCGGCATTGATGCCAGCCGAGCGGCCACAACGCAGCGCACTGGAACCGAGGCGTATGCCTACTTTTTGATTCAGGCACTGCTGCCGCTGGCAGGCAAGCGCGGACATACGGTTCGTCTTTATTTTAACCAGCCGCCTGCCCCCGGTCTCTTCCCACCACTGCCCCACGTCGAACAGCGCATCATTCCCTTTCCCCGGCTGTGGACTCATCTCCGGCTGGCGTGGGAACTGCACCAACACCCGCCCAACGTTTTTTTTACCCCCGCCCACGTCATTCCTTTTAGCTATCGCCGCCACAGCGTGGCGACGGTGCATGATTTGGGCTACCATCATTTTCCTGAAGCCCACACGCGGCGGCAGGTGGCGTATTTGCGCTGGTCTACGCACCACAACGGCCGTTCTGCTCATACCATCCTCGCTGACTCCCAGGCCACCAAAGACGACCTGATTCGCTTCTACCACACGCCGGCCGCCAAAATCAAGGTCGTGTACCCAGGGATCGATCCGGCTTTACAGCGGGCAAGTGAGGCGGAAATAACGGCCGTTTGTCACAAATACGCCATCACCCCGCCCTATTTCCTCTACCTCAGCACCCTACAACCGCGCAAAAACCTTATCCGTCTTATCAAAGCATTTGCTGCCACCAACCTCCCCCACCAGTTGGTTTTAGCGGGCAAACCCGGCTGGCTCTCGCAGCCCATCCTGCAAACCATCGCCAATCTCCAATCTCCAATCTCCAATCGCATCCCCCTCCCCGGCTTCATCCCCGACAGCGACAAAGCCGCCCTGCTTTCCGGTGCCACCGCCCTGCTGTATCCATCGCTCTATGAAGGGTTTGGCTTCCCGCTGCTGGAAGCGCAGGCGTGCGAAACGGCCGTTTTATCCGCCAACACCAGCTCCCTTCCCGAACTCGCCGCCGATTCCGCCCTGCTGGTTGACCCGCTGGACACCGCCGCCATCCGCGACGGCATCATCCGGCTAGCAGAAGATGCCACGCTGCGGCAAACGCTGGTGGCAAAAGGGCAAGAAAATGTAAGGCGGTTTAGGTGGGAGAAAACGGCCGTTTCTGTCCTCAACCTGCTTGAAGAGGCGGGCTAGGGTTATTAGTTATTGGTTATGGAACGCTGCCAATAACCAACCAACTCAGCGGCTCAAATAATGTTGCCACAGCAGCCGCGCCGCCACGCTGCGCCACGGTGCCCATTGCGCCGCCAGTCCATCCAGCTCATCGCTCTTGGGGCGATGCGGCAGCCCCTTCACCTGCTGCGCCGCCACCGCCACCGCCAAATCCCCGCTCGGCCACACGTCAGCCCGGCGCAGCACCATCAGCAAATAGATGTTGGCCGTCCAGTTGCCAATCCCCTTGATTTTGGTTAACTCGGCGCGAACGGCCGTATTATCCAGCCCCGCCAACCCACCCAAATCCAGTTCGCCGCTGAGCAAGGCATGGGCCAAAAAACGGCCGTAGGCGGTTTTCTGGCGGCTAAACCCCACCTGCTTCAGCACCCCATCATCCAGCCCCAAAAACTTCTCCGGCGTCAGCGGCGCGGCTATTGCCAGCAGCTTGTCAAAGGCAGCCTGCGCCGAGGCCAGCGACACCTGCTGCTCCAAAATGATGTGGATCAGCGTGGCAAAACCGGGGTCGCGGAACCAAAACGGGGGCGTTCCCTGCTGCTGCCACAGCCGCGCCAAATCCGCATCCTGCGCCGCCAACGCCGCCAACCCCTGCTGCATCGTTTTATCGTTCAAAATGACATAGCTGTTCATCGTGCCTCGCGTAAGACAAAGCCCCAACTTTGTGCTAGAGTTACCGCAAATTTTAACTGAGAGGTTGTTTTTTTGCAGATGATGGATGACGATAAACGGCCGTTAACCCTCACCATCCTCAATACCCCCGTCCACCGCGTCACCAAAACCGACGTCCTGACGCTGGTACGCCGCTGGCTCCACGGCTCCCGCCTGCACCAAATCGCCACCACCAACCCCGAATTCGTCATGCTTGCCCAGCGCGATTCCGACTTTCGCCGCATCCTGCATCAGGCCGACCTTTGCATCCCCGACGGCGTAGGGCTGCTCTACGCCGCCCGCTGGCTGGGCACCCCCCTGCCAGAGCGCGTCCCCGGCTCCGAACTGGTGCATGATCTGGCTGCCCTGGCCGCTGCCGAAGACAAACGCCTCTTTTTGCTCGGTGCCGCCCCCGGCGTGGCCGCAGAAACCGCCGCCATCTTCCAAAGCCGCCACCCCTCTCTGCAAATTGCCGGCACTTACGCCGGTTCCCCTGCCCTGGCCGAAAATGATGCCATCGTCACCCGCATCAACGCCAGCCAGGCCGACATACTCTTTGTGGCCTACGGTGCGCCCAACCAGGATAAATGGATTGCCCGCAACCGCGACAGGCTGCCCACCGTCCGCGTTGCCATCGGCGTAGGTGGTTCGCTCGATTTTGTCACCGGCCGCGCCATCCGCGCCCCACGCTGGGTGCAAAGTCTGGGGCTGGAATGGCTCCACCGTCTCATCAAAGAGCCGTGGCGCTGGCGGCGGATGCTGGCACTCCCCCACTTTGCCGTGCGCGTCTTCCTCAGCCGCTTAACATAACTCTCTTTACACAAATCTACACCCTTGTCAGCCACTGTTGGACTTCATGAACGCGATGATGCCCGATGGCAACCAGCCCGGTGAGGCTTTCCTGGCCGCGCTGCCGGGCAACGGCCGTTTCTCCCCCCCTTGCCGCAATCCGCGCCAGCCCAAAAAGAGCCAACGCCACCAGCTCCTGGCTTTGCAGCGTGCGCGCCAGATGAAACAGCTCTTGGAAGGTAGAAACGGCCGTTTCCACCCCCGCCACCAACTGCACCTCCCCCAACGCCGCCAGCACCCGCCCCACCTGCTGCCGCTGCCCAATCCGCCGCGCCAGCGTCAGTGCCTCCTGCAAATGCACCAAAGCCTCATCATAATGCCCTTGCGCCACCGCCAGCCCCGCCAAACTCCGCCGCAGCACAATCATCCGCTCCACATGCCCCACCCCCCGCGCCTGAACCAACGCCCGCTGGTAATAATGCGCCGCCTGCGGCCAATCCCCCTGCTCCTCGGCCAGCGTCCCCAGCCCCCACAGCATTCCCCCTTCCGCCGCCGCCTCGGTTGCCCCTTCGCCCAACGCCAGCGCCAACCCCTCCTCATAAAAAGCCTCGGCGCGGGCAAAATCGCCGCGCATAAACGCCTGCACCCCCAGCCCACGCAAAAAATCGCTCACACCACTGCCGCGCCCCACTGCCCTTGCCCCGGCCAGCCCTTCCTTGTAATACGCATCCGCCAGCCCAAAATCGCCGCGCCGCGCCGCCAACACCCCCAGCCCACGCAGTAAATGGCTCAAATAAGACGTATCTTCAAGCACCCGCGCCAGCGTCAACGCCGCCTCATAGCGCGTCTCGGCCTCCACATAATCGCCACGCCGTTCGGCCAGCCGTCCCCGGTGGTAATGAAGCTGTAGCTGGGCAGCGGGGTCGTTGAGGTGGGAAACGGCCGTTTCCGCCCGCTGCAAATATCCCTCCGCCACCCCATACGCCCCCTGCGCCTCCCAAAAGCGGTACAGCCCGTTCACCCCGCGCACAAACACCCCCCACGCCCCACGTTGCTCTGCCGCCGCCAAAGCCACCTCAATATCCGGCCAAGCCTGCGCCAACTGGGCGAGATTGTGTCCTTGTGTGGTCGCCATTTGGGCAAAATACGCCTCATACCGCGCCACCGCCGCCCCGTCTTCGTCCGCCTGCCAAAACCGCCGCGCATAATCCCGCAGAAGCGGATGAAACTGATAGCACTCCGGCTGCCGCCCCGTTTGCAACAGCGACAAACCATACAACGTTCGCAGCGCATCCTGGGCAACGGCTAACGGCCACCCAGCCACCGCTGCCGCCGCCTCATCGTCAAAATCTTCGGCCACAAACAGCGCAAGCTGGGCAAAAAAGTGCTTTAGCTCTGGCGTTAGTGCCTCATAGCTGGGTTGGAATGCCAAATGCAGGCTTTGGTCTTCAAAGGTCAGCTCGTTTAGCCGCTGCCGGGTTTGTTCGATGCGCTGGACAAAAACGGCCGTTTTCCACCCCACCTCATACGCCAGCCGACTCGCCGCAATATCCAGCGCCAGCGGCAAATGCCCCAGCAAAGTAGCCAATCGCCGCAGCAATGGTTCCTCCGCCTGCACCCGGTCGCGGCCCAGCACCCGCGCCAGCAGTTCCAGCGACTCATTCCCATCATAGGCAAAGGGTGCCAGCAGCCAGCGGCGGGCGCGGCGCAGCACCGACAACTGGTGTTTGCGCGTGGTAATCAGCACGGCACAAGGGCCGGTGGGCGGCAGCAGCGGCAAAATCGCCTCGCTACTCTCCACGCCGTCCAGCACCAGCAAGGCCCGCTTATGCCCCAGCAGCTCGCGCACCAGGCGGCTACGGCTGGGCAAATCAGCATAATGGCTCACGTCCACCCCATAGGCATTGGCAAATGTTGCCAAAATTGCCAGCGGATCGGACACATCTACCCGCGCCCACAGCACGCCGTCGCTAAAATGGTGGCGCAGTCCATAGGCCAACCGGGCGGCCAGCGTCGTTTTGCCCACGCCGGGCATTCCCTGAATGGCGTAGAGGGTGGCATGGTGGTCGCTGTGCAACGCTTCCTCCATTTCAGCCAGCTCCCGGCTGCGCCCCACGAAGGTGGACAGATCGGCTACGGCCTGAAAGGGGGGCTGGCTGGCCGGGGGCTTGGCGGTTTGCTGCCACGGGTGGAGCAGGGACAACACGGTTTTGTCGCCCGTCGCCTGGGCCGTCACCTGCAATTCGGCGATGGTGGGGTGTCCGGCGGCGGCCAGCAGGGCATCGGCTTCGGGGGAGGTGAGGTGAAGAACGGCCGTTAAGCGCAGCAACTCCTCCACCGCACGCGGCCGCTTCACCCGCCCCTCCATCCAGTTGACAATGGTTGGCTTGGGAATAGCCGCCATCCGGGCAAGCTGCCCCGGCGTATAACCAGACCGCGCCACATAAGTTCGCAAAATATCAGCCAGAAAGTGTGTCATCACCCAAATACATAGAGATTGGGAGATTAGGAGACTGAGAGATTTAGCCAATCTCTCAGTCTCCCAATCTCTTAGTCTCCCAATTTTCATTCATTGCCGATGCAACCACATTGCATCATGCCTCTCGTATTAAATCACCCCATTTTGGTTCTTTCAGTGTCAAAACAATGGCAATTTAGTGACTCATCCTCGTTCCTGCCGTTTGATATGGTTTTGATACGGATTGGGGGCAGTTTTTAACGGCCGTTTGCCCTATGATAAGATAAGAAAAAGTTCAACTTCTTCAAAGAAGTTGAACTTTTCCCATCAAGGCCATGAATGAAAACAGGCAAGGATCACAAATCCATCCGTGTTCGTCCGTGTTCGTCCGTGTCCCACTATCAACAGGAGAAAGAAAATGACCAACTATCTAATCCGACGCGGCTTCCAGATGATCATCGTGGTCATCGTAGCCACGATGGCAATCTACGGACTGCTGAACGCCGTACCCGGCGGCCCCCTGTCCGGGCTAAACCTGAGCGGGAACCAAAAAGACCGGCTCAGCGCCCAGGACATCGCCCGCATTGAAGCCACCCTCGGTCTCAACCGCCCCGTGTGGATGGCATACCTCACCTGGGTCGGCGGCGAAGATTGGGTTGACGAACTCGGCAACCTCGTTGGCAACCCCGACCTCAACGGCAAACTTGTCTTCACCGGCACCTGGAGCGACTACCAATCACCCACCTGCCAGCAAGCTGGCGGCAGCAACGCCGGAGCCGACCCCGACCGGCTCATGCCCTGCAATCGCGGCATCGTGCGCTGGGATTGGGGTGAATCATGGTCACTGGCACGGGGACAATCCGTCTCCAACATCATCGAAAGTCGCGTCGGCAACACCATCATCCTCATGACCATCGTCTCCATTATCTCCCTGGTCATTGCCGTTCCCATCGGTATCATCAGTGCCGTGCGACAGTACAGTGCGTTAGATTACGCCGTCACTACCTTCAGCTTCTTCGGCATCGCCATGCCCGTCTTCTGGTTCGGTCTGCTGCTCATTATCCTTTTTGGTGTCAAATTCCAGCAGTGGGGTTTTCCCTACTTCCCCACGGGCGACGTATTCACCACCCGCGTCACTCCCGGCAGCATCCAGGATCTCCTCAGCGTTACCCCCGGCACCGTCGCCGACCGGATTGTCCACCTGATCCTGCCCACGACCATGCTCAGCCTCTTCTCGTTGGCCGGGTGGAGCCGGTTTATGCGCTCCTCCATGCTCGAAGTGCTGCGGCAAGATTACGTGCGCACCGCCCGCGCCAAAGGGCTAACCGAGCGGATTGTCATCTTGAAACACGCCACCCGCAACGCCCTCATTCCGCTGATCACCATCGTCGTCTTCCAGATTCCCGACATCTTTGGCGGTGCTATCGTCACCGAAACCATTTTCAACTATCCGGGGATGGGGCGGCTGTTTATTGATGCCCTCAACCGGGACGACTGGCCGATTGTGATGGCGTATCTGTTTATCTCCGCCATTCTGGTGGTCATCGCCACGCTGGTGGGTGACATCCTCTACACCATCGTTGACCCCCGCATCCGTTTTGAGTAAGGGTTCGTTCGTTTTTAACTTGGCGATTTAGAAGTTCAACTTCTCTGAAGAAGTTGAACTTCTTGCCGAACTTGTTTCTGGGCGATTACTAAAGATAAAGGAAGCAAATTATGAGCGTAGCTGAAATTGATATCAAGGCGTTAGAAGCCGAGGCATTGCTAACTGATAAACCCGAAGCCCTGATTGTCACCTATTGGAAACGGCTGCGGCGGCACAAGCTCGCCACCTTCAGCCTGATCACGCTGGGAGCCGTCATCCTGTTGATGGTAGTTGGCCCGATGGTGCTGTCGCGGCAAACCTACTACAACATTAGCAAGAATGAAGAAACCCTGTATGCCCGCGACACCCAGGATTTAGCCAACCGCAATGCGGCTCCTAGTGCCGACCACTGGCTGGGGACGGATGAACTGGGGCGGGACGTGCTATTCCGGCTGCTGGTCGCCGGCCGACTCTCCTTGTTCATCGCCTTTACGGTGGTCTTTGTCCGGGAGACGGTGGGGATATTTATTGGTGCCTTGTCGGGGTATTTTGGTGGCTGGGTAGACAGCTTTATCCAGCGAGCGGTAGAGTTCATCATCATCCTGCCCCTGCTGCCGCTGCTGCTGACGTTATCGTCGCTGCTGCGGGGGGTGCAAATCACCTTTTTGCCGCCAGAGTGGAGCCAGGCGGTGGTGATTATCATCATCCTGAGCTTATTTGGCTGGACGGGAGCGGCGCGGTTGAGCCGGGGGATGGCGTTGAGTTTGCGCAACCAGGAGTTTACCGAAGCGTCGAAGGCGTTGGGGATGTCGGACTTGCAGATTATCACCCGCCACATGGTACCCAACACCTTGCCGCCGGTGATTGTGAACGCGACACTGGGGTTGGGGGGTGTGATTTTGCTGGAGAGTGCGCTGAGCTTTTTGGGGTTTGGGATACAGCAGCCGGTGGCGACGTGGGGCAACATGCTGCAAGATGTGCAGAAGGATATGTTTACGGCTCCGTGGAAGGCGTTGTATCCGGGGTTTATGATTTTCATCACCTCGCTTTGTTTCAACTACATTGGTGATGGCCTCCGTGATGCCCTTGACCCGAGGTTGAAATTGTAGCTTGGTCAAACAGTTGTGTGGGGGGTGAGAAACGGCCGTTTTTCTCGCCTTTCCACACCAGATCAGCCAAAATAGCAGGTTGGTTCACAATCTTTTAGCTAAGGAAAACGAAACATTTTCGGCTGTTTTTCGTAAAGAAACATATGACAGATTATATTCAACAACCTGCAAAGATACGTGTGTGGGAACCCCTGCTTGTTGTTTTACTCGCTCTTGCTGGCATTATCTATGCGATCAACGTTTTCAATACCGGCGATTGGCTCTGGTTTCAATCCACGGCTTTAGACGCCCACCCAGATCGGCTGCGAATTCGTTATTATGGCAACGAAACATTCATCCAGCCAGGGCATGATGATTATCAAGCGTTGGCTGATGTACTAGATCGGGCGATTAGCGACTTCAACAATACAGCGTTGATTGATGTGGGCTTTGGCGACGAAACATTAGAATACTTTGATACCCAGGGCGTTGTTCTGGAACTGTTCTACGATAACCCAATTGAATTTCATGCCCCGTTTCGGGCAGGCAACCCAACCCAAATTCTGATTCCCATTGAAGGCCGCCACGCCGGCCGTAACTATTTCTTTCGCGGTGATAAAGGGGTTTGGTGGTTCGGTGCCATGCGCATGAGTAATTCAACCGAATTGTACGCCACGCTGGAAGCAATGGGCTATTTGCAGCCACAACCCTAATAGAAACCAAATATAAACCATTTTGCCACTTATTTGACACTTTTTGGACACTGTTATATACTAATAAATGAATCTTCCTCCTCTTCTAATCGGCACGCAGGCAACAAGCTTGGCAGCCATTGGTTAGGGGACATTGAAAGGGCGAGTTAAGGGGTTTTCTCGCCCTTTTTGCTTTGTTATGGGCGAAACGCAAATAGCAATCAATGGAGCATTAAAAACAGAGACTGGGAGATTGAGTACGATTAATCACTCAATCCCGATTCCTGTGTACCCACTTATTTTGTACAAACACAAATTAAACAAGTAAGGCTTGTATGGTTCGCAGCCAGTTTTGGCTCATAACGTTGGCAACATCCTCGGCTCCATACCCCCATTCAATCAACTTTTTACCAATCAGCCCCAAATCGGCGGCACTGTCTAGCTCCAGCGGCATATCCTTGGCTCCAAAGCCGCCATCCAAATCGCTGCCGATGGCAACATGGCGTGAATCGCCCAGAAGCTGGCAAATGTGGTCAACGTGGGCGGCAACATGGTCGGTTGTAACAAGCTGTTTATGTTCCCCCAAGCGATGATGCGCCCGTAGAAAAGCGTTGCAAAGCGCAATGCCAATCACCCCGTCCCGTTCCCCAAGCTGCTGGATTTGGCGGTCACTAAGCTGCCGTTCACCCGGAACCAATGCCCGCACATTGCTGTGGCTGGCAATGACCACGCCCTCATACCGTTCAACCGCCTGCTGAAAGCTGCGCTCGCTCAGGTGAGAAACATCCAGCCCCAAGCCAAAGGTTTGCATCATTTCCAGCAGGGCATACCCTTCCTGGGTTAGACCACCGCCGCGCCGCCACGCGCCGGCCGCATAGCGTGTGTCATCCCAGGCCGGACCAACCAGCCGCAACCCGCGTTCAACCCACATTTCCAGTTCGGCCGGCTCACGCACGGGGTCGGCACCTTCCATGAGCAAAAGAATGCCCAGGAGCGGGTTTTCACTTGTGTGGCTTTCAAGAACTTCATTGAGGGTTTTTTGATCGGTGAGGAGGCGCAAACGGCCGTTTTCCTCATCCACCAGCCGCGCATAATAATCAAGCTGGCGGCTCGCCACATGGTGGGCTTCGGTGGCGTTGCGATAGGTTAGGGTGGAAACGGCCGTTTCGGCCAGGGGCGAAGCGGCCGGCAGGGCAAACAACGTGCCAAACACCACCGCCACCCCACCCGCTTGCAGCGTTGGCAGCGACACCGTTGCCACCCCATTAGGCGACCGCCCCCGCTCCCTAGCCCGCAAATCAGCCAGCGGCAACGTAAAATCCCGCCCATAGTTGAGCGCGTTATAGGCTATGTCTAGATGCCCATCAATGATAAGCATGGCACACCATAGGGGTGTATGGCATACGCCCCTACCGAATCAATTCCCGCAAGACAGCCAGGTTGACCACATCCATGTCAATCTCATTGCCGTCGTCATCTTTTTCCGTCTTGGGCGTTTCCAGGTGTGCCGGGTGGTTTGCCCAACGGGGGTCGTTGACAAAGTTGGCAAAGCCATCGCGCCCAATAAACCCTTGCCCGATGTGTTCATGCCGGTCTTTCTGCGCACCCAGGTCAAATTTGCTGTCGTTGAAGTGGAAGCATTTGATGTGGTGCAGGCCAACAATTTGGTCAAAGGCGGCCATTGTCACCTCATAAGCCGCAGGGGTGCGAATGTCGTAACCGGCGGCAAACACGTGGCAGGTGTCAAAACAAACGCCCAGCCGTTCATCTGTCCCTGTGTTTTGCAGCAAATAGGCGATTTGCTCAAAGGCGTGGCCGATGTTGGTGCCTTGCCCGGCCATGGTTTCCAGGCAGACGGTGGTGTGGGGGGCAGAAACGGCCGTTTCCGCCAATAACCGCTTTAACGCCCGCACAATATTATCCAGCCCCGCCTCCTCACCCGCCTCCATAAACGACCCCGGATGAAACGTCAGCAGCGGAATGCCCAGCACCCCAGCTCGCTCCACCTCCTCCTTTAGTGCCTGGTACGATTTTTCCCACAGCGCCGCGTCAGGCGAGGCCACATTGATCAAATAACTGGCGTGAACCGCCACTGGGTAAATGTCAGCATATTCAGCCGCCGCCGCTTTGTAATTGGCAATATCCTCTGCCGTTAGCGGCTTGGCCTTCCACTGCCGGTTGCTCTTGGTAAAAATCAACATCGAATCGCAGCCCGCCTCATGCCCCCGCTTAAACGCCGTGTACACCCCACCCGCCGCACTCATATGTGCCCCTAATCGCATATTTTCCTCACAAAGCAGCGCAATTTTGCCAAATTGCCCTACAAACGTGACCGTTCGCCCGTAAAAAAGCCCACCGGCTCCATCCCCTTGAGCGTGTAGACGCCATCGCCCACCACGCGCCAAACGGGATTGCCGGCTAAATCCACCACAAAATTGCCTTCCAAACGGCCGCTTTTCTCCCCCTCCATTGTATACAGCACCCCGTCAACCAGGTAGGCAAACTGCTCACCCTTGCGATCCACCAGCCCGCGCATTATGGCACCACAAACGTCGCCTGAATTGTCCCTTCAGGGTCAACCAACGTGCCTTGCTCCCCACTTTCCCACACGGGCGCAGCTAACCCCCAATATAAATCCACGGCACTGTCTTGCCCCGCCTTGCTGTGCAGCAGCACCCCTGCCCCTTCACCAAAAACCGTTACTTGCCCAAAGGTGTAGACAAACCCATTGCTGTCTGATAATTTCCACCCCTGCAAGCCTACCTGCCGACTACCATTGTTGACAAGCTGCACCGCCTCGCCCTCAAGCTGCCCCGCGTTTTGCACGCCGGTTATCTCCACCGCAACTTCACCGCTGTCGGCGGGGACGGTGGGGATAGGCGTGGGTGGCTCATCAGAAGCGGGGGTTGCGGTGGGCGGAACGGCCGTTTCTTCCACCAGTCCCCCCACCGGAATAACCAGTTGCTGCCCTACCGAAATAATGTTTGGGTTACTGATGTCATTGGCCGCCATGATGTCGTCCATAGACACTTCATAAAACGCACTGATAGACCCCAGCGTATCCCCGGCACTAACCACATGCACTAACGGCCCTTCGGTGGGTTCGGCGGGGGCGTTGGTAGCTTGTATCGCGTCAATGGCCTGGGCGGTGGCAATGACAATGGTGGCGGTGGCCGAAACGGCCGTTTCTTGCCCCACCTCGTCCACCGGTTCCGGCGAAAAACGGCCGTCCCACCAAAACAAAATCGCCAGCACCACCAGGGCCGACACCACAATATTGATCAAAATCATGGGGAGTAATCGTCGAACAGACATTGCTCGCTATTGTAATCAGTCAATTTGGATAAAGCCAGCAAATGAGAGAAAATACAGGTTGGCATCATCACTTGAACAAATGAAGTAAGGACATTAAGAACTGGTTGCAAGTAACAAGTTGCAGGTAACAAGTCCCGTTAACAAACAACATGTGCGACCTGCTACTTGCTACCTGCAATAAACATCACGCCCGCTTCAAAAAGGCAGTAACCAATGGCTACAAAACTCAAAATCCTGTTCATCACCGCCGAAGCCAGCCCCTTCGCCAAACGAGGCGGGTTGGGCGATGTTGGCGGCTCGCTTCCCAAAGCATTGCACGCACTCGGCCACGACGTGCGCGTGGTCATGCCCGCCTATGGCAACATCGAAGCTGGCTACCCCGGCGTGCGCTCCATGCCCCTCCAGCTTCACGTTCCCATTCGCCAGGGGACAATTCCGGCCGGAGCCTTTGAAAGCACCCTCCCCGGCAGCGACGTACCCATCTACTTCATTGCCGAGCGCAACCTGCTCAACCGCCCCGAAGTCTATGGCTACGACGACGACCCCTACCGCTTCGCCTTCTTTAGCCGCGCCGCCCTAGAGCTAACCATCTCTATTAACTGGCGGCCGGATTTGGTACACGCCCACGACTGGCACACCGCCCCGGCCATCACCTGGCTGGCAACGGCCGGCCGCTGGCACCCCCACTTTGGCAACATCCCCACCATCTTTACCATCCACAACCTGGCCCACCAGGGGCGCACCAGTTGGGACATTTTCGACTATCTGGGCATTCAAACCTATTCGCTCACCGAAGAAGGCTATGGCGAAGTCAACTTCATGGCGCGGGGCATCCACCATGCCACCCTCGTCAACACCGTTAGCCCCACCTATGCCCGCGAAATTACCACCCGCAGCGGCGGAGCCGGGCTGGACGGCCTGCTGCGTAGTCGTGGCATAGATTTGCACGGCATCCTCAACGGGCTGGATTATGACGAATGGAACCCGGAAACCGATTCCCGCCTTGCCAGCCCGTTTAGTGCCGACCAGATGGAAAGCCGCCGCGACAACCGCCGCATCTTGCAGCAGCAGCTTGGTCTGCCGCAAAAAGAGGGGGTGCCGCTGGTTGGCCTCATTTCGCGGCTGGATGGGCAAAAGGGGCTGGACATTACCGGCCATGCCCTGCACCTGCTGCTCAATGGCTTTGCCGGGGACGCGCAGTTTGTGGTGCTTGGCACGGGGGCGGCCGAATTTGAAAATATGTTTGCCCAGTTTGCTCGCTACCACCGTGACAAAATGACGGCCGTTCTTGCCTACAGCGCCGGTCTGGCTCCCCTCATCTACGGCGGCTCCGACATGTTCCTCATGCCGTCGCTGTTTGAGCCGTGCGGGTTGGGGCAGCTCATCGCCATGCGCTACGGCAGCATCCCGGTTGTTCGTGCCACCGGCGGGCTGGTGGATACCGTGCAAGATGGCTACACCGGCTTTATGTTCCACGACTACAACGCCAACGCCTTTTGGCACGCCATTCAGCGTGCCGCCCACACCTATTACACCGACCAACCCCGCTGGCAACAAATGCAGCGCAACGGGATGCTGTCCGATTTTTCCTGGACACGCTCGGCGCAAGGGTATGAACAGCTTTACGAATGGGCGCAGGCGCGGGTGTTTGGCTAAACGTGACCGGCACTTTGAAAGTGCCGAGGAATAGAATAGGACGCTGATTTACCTGATTTACCTGATCAGTTTAATCAGGTAAATCTGCGTCCTATTTTCAAAACAGGAGATAGTACATGCGGTTTGAACGTGCAGCCGGGGTGCTGCTTCATCCAACTTCTTTGCCAGGCCGCTATGGAATTGGTGATTTGGGCAATGAAGCGTATCGCTTTGTTGACTTTTTGGTGGAGGCTAGGCAGGCGTATTGGCAAATTTTGCCGCTTGGCCCCACGGGGTATGGGGATTCGCCGTATCAGAGCTTTTCGGCGTTTGCCGGGAATCCGCTGCTGATTAGCCCCGATATGCTGGTGCGGGATGGGTATTTGCCGCAAACGGCCGTTTCCACCCCACCCCCCTTTCCCGCCGATGCCGTAGATTTTGGCTGGGTGATTGATTACAAAACGAAGCTGTTTCAGCAGGCGTATGAGTATTTTCGGGAGAAGGGAACGGCCGTTCAGCAAGCCGCCTTTGCCCAGTTCTGCACCGACCAGGCCAACTGGCTCGACGATTACGCCCTGTTCATGGCCCTCAAAAACGCCCACGTAGACCACGAAGGGGGGGTGTGGACCCATTGGCCCCGCGACATTGCCCGGCGCGAGCCAAAGGCAATGGCTGCCTGGCGGGAAAAGCTGGCCGATGAGATCGCCCGGCACAAATTCCTCCAGTTCCACTTCTTTAACCAGTGGCTGGCGCTCAAGCAATATGCCAACGACAAAGGGGTCAAAATCATCGGCGACATCCCCATCTTTGTTGCCTTCGACAGTGCCGACGTGTGGAGCAATCCCAGCCTGTTTTATCTTAACGACGACGGCTCCCCCTCGGTCATTGCCGGGGTGCCGCCCGATTACTTTAGCGAAACGGGGCAGCGCTGGGGCAACCCGCTTTACCGCTGGGATGTGATGGCGGCGAACAATTACGCCTGGTGGGTGAAGCGGCTGACGATGACGTTTACCCAGGCCGACATTGTGCGGATTGACCATTTTCGCGGTTTTGAGGCGTATTGGGAGATTCCGGCGGAGGAAGAAACGGCCGTTGTTGGCCGCTGGGTCACTGCCCCCGGTATCAGCTTCTTCCAGTCCATCCAGCAGCAGCTTGGCGAACTGCCCATCATTGCCGAAGATTTGGGTGTCATCACCGAAGGCGTTCGCGCCATGCGCGACACCTTCGACTTCCCCGGCATGAAAATCCTCCAGTTTGCCTTTGGCGGCGAGCTAAACAGCGAATTCTTGCCCTACAACTTTAAAACGACCAACTGCGTGGTCTACACCGGCACCCACGACAATGAAACAACGGTTGGCTGGTACCAAAACGCCAACGACCGTGAGAAAGACCATGTGCGTCGTTATCTGGCTGTCAGCGGCCAGGATATTGCCTGGGACATGATTCGGCTAGCGTGGGGGTCGGTGGCAGATACGGCCGTTTGCACCATGCAAGACCTGATGAGCCTGGACAACACCGCCCGCATGAACTTCCCCGGCAAAGTCGGTGGCTACTGGTGCTGGCGCTACCAGCCCCGCCAGCTCACCGACCAGATTAAATTCCGGCTGCGGGAGATGACCGAGCTTTATGGACGGTAATCGGTAATCAGTGGACGGTAATCGGTCAAGCTACTGATTACTGGTTACTGATTACCGGTTACTTTCCGCTTGCCGAACTTTGCACTTTATGGCACAATTCCGTTTATAAATTAGCCCTCGTAGCTCAGTGGATAGAGCACTGGCCTCCGAAGCCAGGAGCGCAGGTTCGATTCTTGCCGAGGGCATTTTTCCTCTTTTATCCACCCATTTTCTGCCAACCAGCATTGTTACAAAAAGAGTATTGTTATGACACAGGAAAATACAGTTGTTGCCCTGCAGCTTTGGCTTGCCGAACAGGGCATTGACACCACAACCTGGGGGAGGAATGGAGCCAAAACCGTTTCCGATCTTTGGGATGAATTGCAAAATGGGGATATTAAGCTCCACGGCGACCCGCCGCTGCGTGAGGTAGCATTGGTGCAGGTGTTTATTTGGCGCGAGCAGCAAGTGTTGCTTGAACTGGCGCAGGAGTTTGACAGTGGCTATCAGCGGCAGCGGTTGATTCCGCCGTCGGAAAAGCTGCGGGGGGGGGAGAGTTATCAGGAAGCGGCCGTTCGTGGCCTGTACGAAGAGATGGGCATTGCCCCGGAAAACATTTGTTTTGTTGCCGATAGCTATCGGCAGTTCTATCGTGACACAGTTTCGCCTTCCTATCCAGGTTTACCCACACGATATACGGTTCATCGTATCGAGGCCGAAGTGACTGGATTACCTGATGTGGATTTTTGGTGGGAAAACGAAGCACACGGTGCTGGCGACCCGGTGCGTCGTCATCAATGGGGGTGGCGACCCGCTGCCGACATTCCCCCGTTTCGTTAGTAATCAGTAATCGGTAATCGGTAATCGGTGTTAGGTTACTCACCGATTACTGATCACCGTTTACTGATTACCATCCTTACGGGTTCATGCGGTTGATGGTGCGGGGGAAGGGGCTGGCTTGGCGGATGTGGGAGATGCCGCAAATCCAGGTGACGGTGCGCTCCAGGCCAAGCCCAAAACCGCTGTGGGGAACGCTGCCATAGCGACGCAAATCAACATACCATTGGTAATGTTCCAGCGGTAGTTCATGCCGGTTGATGGCGGCGACAAGCACTTCGGGGTCGCTCATCCGTTCGCTGCCGCCGATTATTTCGCCGTACCCTTCGGGGGCGAGCAGGTCTACGCTTTTGCACACTTCTGGCCGGCCGGGCCATGGTTCCATGTAGAAGGCTTTAACGGCCGTTGGATACCCATAGACAAACAGCGGCTTGTCAAACTGCTGCGTCAGCACCGTTTCATGCGGCGAGCCAAAATCATCCCCCCATTCAATGGCAAGTAGCTCTTTTTGTTCCGGGTCATCCGTCGCTTCGCGCAGCGCGTGCAGCCGTTCCACCGCCTCGTCATAGCTGATGCGTGGGAACCCACCTTCAGCCACCCTTTCCAGCGGTGCCAGATCGCGCTCCAGCAGTTCCAGCTCCGGCCGGCGCTTTGCCAACACCTGCTGCACAATGTAGACAATGAACTTTTCCTCAAAGTCAATCAGGTCGTTGAGGTCAAAGTAGGCCATTTCCGGCTCCACCATCCAGAATTCGGTCAGGTGGCGGCGCGTTTTCGATTTTTCGGCGCGGAAGGTGGGGCCAAAGCAATAGACTTTGCCAAAGGCCATGATGTTGGCCTCGTTGTAAAGCTGCCCCGTTTGCGCCAGATATGCCTTGTCGTCGAAGTAGCCTAGCTCAAACAAGGTACTGGTGCCTTCGGCGGCGGCGGGGGTGATGATGGGGGTGTCTATGTTGAGGAAGCCGTTGTTGTCGAGGAAGTCCATGATGGCGCGTTTGATGGTGGTGCGGATGCGCATGATGGCCCACTGTTGGCTGGAGCGCAGCCACAGGTGGCGCTGATCCATCAAAAATTCGATGCCGTGTTCCTTGGGGGTGATGGGGTAGTCGGAGACGCTTTGCACCACTTCAACGGCTTCGATGCCGACTTCGTAGCCGCTGGGGATGCCGGGGGCGCGGTTGTTTTCACGTACCATGCCGGTGACGATGAGCGAACTTTCTTGCCCCAGCGAGCGCAGGGTTTCAAACAGGTCGTCGCCGACTTCGGGGCGGAAGGCAACGCCCTGGGTCATGCCGGAGCCGTCGCGCAGGCGGACGAACATGAGCTTGCCTTTGTGGGTGCTGGCGTAGAGCCATCCCTTGATGGTTACTTTTTGGCCGACGTAGTCGGCGATTTGTTCAATGCGTATTTCTGTAGCCATTTGTTCTCCAGGGTTAGAGATTGGCGATTGGAGATTAACGGCCGTTAATCATCAATCTTTCCTTTATTGGATTTTGCCAATTATAGCAGAAACGGCCGTTAATCCCCACGCACGCCGCATAAAAAAACTGCTGCTGTTGTGAAAATTGCGCCAAGGGGGGAATAGGAGATTGGCGATTGGAGATTCGCCCAATCTCTAATCTCCAATCTCCATCTCTTAATGCCGCCACAACCGCCCCGTCATCCCCGCCCGGTGCAAATAGGCCAGCGACTCGCTGAGGCGCGCCGGCCGAAAACCAAAATGACGCAGCACCACATCCGTTTCCGCCACTTCCGGCACAAAAAAACGGTCTACAAAGAAGCGACTGACGGCCGGCCAGCGCCACCAGCGGAAAAAAGTGTAGGCAAACGGCCGTAAAAGCACCAACGGCACCGGCAGCCCAATCCGGTTTAGCTCCCGCACCGCCAAAATTTGGTGTACCAGCTCATGATAACGCCACCGTTCCTCCCCCGCCACCGTTACCATTTGGCCGCGCAGCTCCGGCCGCTGCATCGTTGCCACAATGCAGCGCACCAAATCCTCCACCCACAGCGGCTGCATCGCCACCTTGCCGCCACCCGGCAGCCAGACAAACGGCCAACTCCACAGCGCCAGCGACAAAATCATCTCCAGCGAACGGTCGCCCCGGCCGAAGAGGGTGGCCGAGCGCAAAATAGTGTAGGGTACGCCGCTGCGCTCAATCCGCCGCTCAATGCGCCCCTTGAACCGCAGCAGCGGCTGGAGGGCGTTGGGGTTGGCCCCGATGCGGCTGATGTAGATGAGGTGCATGATGTTGGCGCGGCGGGCTTCTTCCAGCAAGCGTTCCGTTCCTTCCAAATCCACGTGCTGTAGCAGCCGCGTCCGCCCCCGCGCCTCGGAGCTGGCAAGATGCACCACGACGTTAATGCCCACCAACTGCTGCCGCAGGGCAATGGGGTCGTTGATGCGCCCTTCGTAGGCGTGCCACTCGATGCCCGCCTGCGTCAGTGCCTGCGTCAGCGAACGGCCGATAAATCCAGTTGCCCCAGTCACCAAAATTTGCATACGGGTATTGTACCAGCTTGGCGGTATAATCACGCTGTTATGGAAGAAAAACGGCCGTTACGCATCTGCTACTTTGGCACCTACCGCCAGGAATATTCCCGCAACCAAATCATGCTCGCCGGACTACGCGAAGCTGGGGCGAAGGTAATGGTGTGCCACGCCACCCTTTGGCGCGGCATCGAAGACCGGGTACAGCAGGCCAGCGGCGGCTGGCGCAGTTTTGGCTTTGTGCGGCGGGTGGTGGAGGCCTGGTGGCAGCTTGCCCGCGCCCACCGCCGCCTGCCGGATTATGACGTAATGCTCATCGGCTACCCCGGCCCATTTGATGCCTGGCTGGGGCGGCTGCTCACCTGGTGGCGGCGCAGGCCCATGGTCATTGACCATTACATGTCGCTCTATCTGATCGCCGAGGAGCGTGGGCTGGTTGGCAAAAGCCCGGCCACCGGCTGGCTCATCCGCACGCTGGAAGGGGTGGGGCTAAAGCTGGCCGACCGGCTCATCTCCGACACGGCCGAATATGTCGCCTACCACTGCCGCACCTATGGGTTAACACCCGAACGCTTCCAACTGGTTCCGGCCGGAGCCGACGGCCGTTTTTTTTACCCCCGCCCTCAGCTTCAGCCGCCAGCCGACCGCTTCCGCGTGTTGTACTACGGCACCTACATCCCCAACCACGGCGTGGAGACGATGGTGCGGGCGGCGGCGCTGCTGCGCGACGAGCCAGAGATTGCGTTTGATTTTTATGGCGAGGGGCCAGAACGGCCGTTTATGCAACAGCTTGCCCAACAAACCCGCGCCCACATCACCTTCCACGACTGGATTGCCAAAGACGACCTGCCGGCCGTCATGGCGCAATCGCATTTGTGCCTGGGCGTGTTTGGCACCACGCCGCAGTCGCAAATGACAGTGCAAAACAAAATTTGGGAGGCGGCGGCGATGGGGCGACCCATCGTTTCCGGCGATTCGGCAACGGTGCGGGCAGCGCTGCGCCACAACGAGGCGATTTATCTGGTGCCGCGCCGCGACCCGCAGGCATTGGCCGAGGCTATTGTCCATTTGCAACACAACCCCGCCCTGCGCCAAACGCTGGGACAGAACGCCTATGCCCGCTTTCAGCAGGGCAACACCATCCGCCAGCTTGGGGAGCAGACTGTGGCGGCGTTGGAAACGGTGGTGTAAACGTGTCCTCACCTTCGGTTTGCATTCTCACCACCGTCTGGAACCAGGTGGATAAAACGCTGACTTGTTTGCAAACGGCCGTTTCCCTCACCTACCCCCATCCCGTACAACTGCTGCTGGTGGACAACGGCAGCAGCGACGACACGGTGGCGCGGGTGCGGCAGCAGTTCCCCCAGGTGGAGATCATCCAATCACCGACCAACCTAGGATTTGCCGGTGGCTATAATTTGGGGCTGAAGTGGGTGCTGGAACGGCCGTTTGACTACATCTTCCTCATCAACAATGACATCCTCATCCAGCCCGATGCCCTCACCCACCTCGTTGCCGCCGCCGAAGCCGACCCGCAGCGGGGCATGGTGACGGGCAAAATTTATTACAACGGCGAACGGCAGCGGCTGTGGAGCGTTGGCGGTGGCATTCATCCGCTGACGCTGGAAATTGTGGACAAGGGGGACAACCAGCTTGACACCGGCCAGTGGGACACCCCCCATGCGATTGATTTTGCCCCCCTCTGTGCCGTTCTCATTCGCCCTGGCCTGCTGCGCCACATCGGGCTGCTCGACAACGGCTTCTTTTTGTATTACGAAGACATGGATTTTGCGCGGCGGGCGCGGCAGGCAGGCTTTCAACTTTGGTATGAACCCCGCGCCGTCATTTACCACGACGTGTCGGCCAGCAGCGGCGGGCAGCACAGCCCCAACGAACGGTACTGGATGGCGCGGTCGAGCGTGCGCTACTTTCGCAAGCACGGGCGGCACTGGTGGGCGATTGTACCGTGGCGCACCGCCAGTGCCGGGCGCACCACGCTGCGGCTGCTGCGGCGGGGCAAAACGGCCGCTTTGCGGGCTTATTGGCGCGGGCTTTGGCATGGTTTGCGCGAAGAACTATAATTTTGGCAGATCATGAATAGGACGCTGATTTTCCTGATTTTCCTGATTTGAAAGTAGTACCAGGCAGAGTTGCCTTTAAAATTTGTGTTCATCAGGCAAATCTGTGTTTCTATAGACCTTCAGATAATCTTTTTGGGTTCGGCATAGCCGAGGCTTTCGTATCTGGCTATCGCCAGACCAAAGCTCGCTCTTCAGACCAAGCCGAAGAACGAGGATTGGAATCCTCAGATATAAGTCAAGCCCAAATCCTTTTTTTAATGTTGATATATAGGTGTCATACCCGCAAAGGCGGGTATCCAACATCGCCAAACTGGATACCCGCTTTCGCGGGTATGACATGTGGATTGTTGGATCATAAAATAAGCAAAACGATCAGGAAAATCAGGCAAATCTGCGTCCTGTTTTCATCATAGGGTAATCAATTGAAAGTATTAGTAACCGGCTCGAATGGGCTGATTGGCTCGGAGGCCGTTCGGTTTTATGACCAGCGCGGGGCGCAGGTAGTGGGTGTGGACAACAACATGCGGGCGGTGTTTTTTGGCCCCGGCGGCGATACGCTATGGAATTTGGCGCGTTTGCAGGAGGCGACCAGCCATTTCACCCACCACAACATTGATATTCGTGACCGCGAAGCAATTTTTACGCTGTTTCAACAGCATTCATTTGACATGATTATTCACTGCGCGGCGCAGCCTTCGCACGACAAGGCGCGGGATATTCCGCTGCTGGATTTTGAGGTGAACGCCAACGGGACGCTCAACCTGCTAGAGGCGACGCGGCGGCATTGCCCGGAGGCGGTGTTTATTCATGTCAGCACGAACAAGGTGTATGGGGATGCGCCGAATGAACGGCCGTTAATCGAAACCGACACCCGCTGGGAATACGCCGACCCCGCCGACTACCACGGCATTGCCGAAAACTGCCGCGTAGACCAGGTGCTTCATTCGCTGTTTGGTGCTTCCAAAACGGCGGCCGATATTGTGGCACAGGAATACGGCCGTTATTTTGGCCTTAAAACTGGCATTTTCCGCTGCGGCTGTCTGACAGGTTCCGCCCACGCCGGGGTGGAACTGCACGGTTTTCTTTCCTACATCGTCAAAGTGGCCGTCACCGGCCGGCCGTACACCATCTTTGGCTACAAGGGCAAGCAAGTGCGCGACCAAATCCACAGCCTGGACGTGATCCGCGCCTTTGATGCCTTTGCCGCCAATCCGCGCCCCGGTGAGGTGTACAACCTGGGCGGCGGGCGCGGCAATTCGATGTCTATTTTGGAAACGATTGCCATGCTGGAAGCAAAAACGGGACGGCCGATGAACTGGTCCTACGCCGAGCAAAACCGCATTGGCGACCACATTTGCTATATGTCCGACCTGCGGAAGCTGCGCCGTGACTACCCGGAATGGGATATTCGCATCGGGGTGGAGCAGATCATTGACGAGATCATCGCCGCCGAGCAGGCGAAGGTTGCAGTTTGAGCATTTAGCTAACTGCAGAGATCGCAGAAGGCGCAGAGTTTCTTTACTTTGTGTTCTCTGCGTCCTCTGCGGTTAATTTCTTGAGTTGAGTAACAAACGGCCGTTAAACATCCTCTTTCTCACCTCCAACATGGCGTGGCGCGGGGGCGGCACCTTTTACCGGGCGCTGGGCTTTGGCAAAAACCTGGTGGCGCGGAGGCATCGGGTGACGCTGCTGGCGACGGCACCGGAGGAAAAGTGGCGTTTTGCCGGCGAAACCGTGGACGGCGTAGATGTGGTGGCTTCACCGGCACTGCTGGGGGGCAAGCTGCGCTCCGGCTGGGATGGGTATGAGGCGGTGCGGCGCTGGTTTTGGCTTAACGGCCGTTCCTACGACATCATCCACGGCTTTGAATCCCGCCCGGTGGTCATTCACCCGGCACGGGCGGCACTGCGACGGGGCGGCGTGCTGCTGCTCGATTGGTGCGACTGGCTGGGGACGGGGGGGCTGATTGAAGAACGGCCGTTTGCCACCCGTCTGCTGCTGCGCCACGTTGAAGATTTTTACGAAACCCACTTTCGCACCCAGGCGGCCGGAACCACCGTCATCAACCAGACCCTGCAAAGCCGCGCGGAGCAACTCGGTATTGATCCTGCCACCATTTTGTGGCTGCCCAACGGTTCCGAACCCGAAGGCATCCCCCGCTGGAGCCGCACGGAAGCGCGTCAGGCGTTAGGGCTGGATCCCGACGCGCTCTACATCGGCCATTTGGGCCACGCCCTGCCCAACGACGGCCGGATGATGGCGGCGGCGTTTGCCCAAATTCAGGCGGCGCGGCCGGAAAGCCGGCTGCTGATCATTGGCGATTATCGGCAGACGATTCTGGCGCATGTGGTGGAGAAGGAAACGGCCGTTGATACCGGTTTTGTCCAGGGGTTGACGCTGCACCAATATTTGGCGGCGTGTAACGTGCTGTGGCTGCCGCTACAAGACACGCTTACCAATCGCGGCCGCTGGCCGATGAAGTTGAGCGACTACATGGTCAGCGGGCGGCCGGTGGTCAGCACCGCCATTGGCGATTTGCGCCCCCTGTTTACCGGCGAGCGTCCCATTGGGCTGGTGGCGCGGGATGAAGCGGGGGCGTTTGCAGCACAAACGCTGCAACTGCTGGCCGAACCGGATTTGGGGAAGCGGCTGGGGGAAAACGGCCGTTTTCTGGCCGAAACGCAATTTAACGGCCATCGCATCGCCGCCAACCTGGAGCAATTTTACTATGCTATTCTGGCTGCTAACTCGCCGGAGCAGCCAGAATAGAAGCGCGGATGACTCGGATGTGGCCGGATTAATACGGCTTTTTCTTTACTTATCCGCGAAAATCCGCTCCAATCCGCGTCATCCGCGCATCCATTTTCCTTATTCCAACAAGCGGCTACGGGAGCCACAAATCGTAGATGGGCAAACGGCCGTTTGTCTGCGCCACCACATCACTGCCCCCCTCCCGATTGTGCAGCCGGTAGATAAGGGCGTTGCTGCTGGCGGAATCAACGGCCGTTAAAAACCATTCCCGCGTCACCCACTCTGCTTGCATCACCACATCCCCATCCCCCAGCGCAAAGCGGGTTGATGATTCCCCGACTTTGCCAATGGCGTAATATCGGCCAGTGTCAAACAAAAACTGCTCATTGTTATTGTTCCAGCCCCAAAGTCGTGGCGACCCCTCATTGACATAAGGCACGGCATCTTGCCCTGCTTCATCGCCAATCACTAGTTCCGGCTGAGCCGAACCCGCTGGCAATGTGACAAACCCCAGGCGGTTGCCGTCTGGCGACCAGCGCGGCAAATTGCCCACGACATTACTGAGCAAACTGCCCATCTTCTCCACCCCGCCGCTGCCGGGAATTTGGTACAAGGTGGCACTGGGCTGCGGCACTTCGCCCGTGTTGCTCAACAGGGGGTCAGAAATGGCAACATAGGCGTGGTCGCCACCGTCCACCCACTGCGGACGCGGGTAGTAATACGCCTCGGAAATGCCAACCGGGTCAAAATTGAGCACCGTTTTTAGCCCGCTGCCGTCCACGTTGCCGCGCAAAATGGCGTCGGTGCGGCTAAACAGCACCTGGCTGCGCGGAGAAATGGTAAAGATGGGGCCACCCTGCCCCGCCGAATACCGCTGCATCAGGTCGCCACTGGTGGTCACAGTCCACAAATCGCTGTGGGAGCCGGGCGAAAAACCGGCGGCGTTGACGATGCCCGTGTTAAACACCAGCGTCTCGTCGTCGAGCCACTGCATGGTCAAAATTTGCACCGTCTGGTTGGGGTCATTCTGGTTTGCCAAAGTGGACAGCTCGGTGGCGCTGCCCACAAAGGGCAGCGTTTCCGACTGCACCAGCACGCGCACGTTGCGCCCGTCTATGTTGACCAGCCGCAGTTCGTTGCCGCCCACCACGCGCACCAGGTAGGCCACAGAACGGCCGTTTGGGGCAATCAACGCCTGCTGCACGTCGGACGATTCTTCCAGCGTGACCAGTTCACCGGGGACGAGCGGGGTTTGATTGAAGTTGAGTTGGGTAGCCTGTAAACGGCCGTTATCCACAAACACAAAAAGCCCGGTATCATCGGGCAAAACGGCCGGAACCGGCGTGGGTGGCGGCGGCGCAACCGCCACCGGCACCCCCTCCGCATTAAATGGCCTCGTGTACTGCGCTCCACCCGACACCCAACACTCCGGCGAATTGACGTTGACCGGGCATTGAATCTTCCACCAACCGCTGGCGGGGTCGCGCCCCACCAGCATTGCCAAACTGCCCTGTGTCAAAAACCCCACCCGGTCATACTGCACGCCAGGGCCATTACGCACGTTCAAGTCAACCAGCACCTCGACCGCAGGCGAATTGGGGGTGGCTTTGGGGGTGGCTGCTGTCTCTGGGTTAACGGCCGTTCCCGGCAGCGTCGCCGTTGGGGCAATCTCTCCCCCTTCATTCCCCGTCGCCGTTGCCTCAGCCGAGTTTGGCGCATCAACCACCAGCGTCGGCGGTGGCGCCAGCGTTGGCTCGCCGCCAGTACCCGCGAAAGCATTACACGCCAATGCCGGTAAAATCAACAAAATAATCAGCCAAAGAAAGCGTCGTTGCGCCATGACCCTACTCCTTACCTTGCGTAACCATAAACCTATTTTACAATTGCACCATTACAAATGTTACCCTTTCAAAGGACATAAACTGACATTTTTTGGAGATTGAGAGACTGAGAGATTAAGAGACGACTCTCCTAATCTCACAATCTCCCAATCTCTTTTGCAAAATGTAATCTACGACCGTGTTCTGTATAGTTTACACAATCATAAACACAGCAAGCCCCCCTTGCCCAACTCCCAAACCGCGCTCGCTGTACGCAAAACCTACAAGGCAATCAAAAAAATGAGCTTTCGCACGTTTATTCAAAAAGCCGCCGACAGCGGCGACCTCGTAACCATTAACAAAGAAGTTGACACCACCTTTGAACTTGCCAACGTCGCCCACGCCCTGGAAGGCAAGCCCGTCCTGTTCACCAACATTAAAGGGTATCCCGGCTGGCGCGTGTGCGCCGGGGCTTGCTCTGACCGGCGCTATTTCAGCATGGATCTAGGCGTGGCTGTTCCCGACCTTGCCCCCCATTTGGCGCAGGCCATGGCGCAGCCACAAACGCCACCCGTCATTGCCACCGCCCCCTGCCAGGAGGTCATCGTGGACAATGTAGACCTCAACCAGCTTCCCATTTTGCTCCATTTGCCGCAGGATGGCGGCCATTACATTGCCAGCAACGTGGTCATTACCAACGACCCGGATCTGGGGCGCAACATGTGTTACCATCGGCTGCTGCGGCTGGACAGCAAGCGGTTTGCAGCGCGAATTGTGGAGCGGCGCGGTACGTATAACGCGATGCAAAAGGTGGAGGGCGATTTGCCGGTGGCGATTTGCATCGGGGTGTCGCTGGCAACCCATTTGGCCGCTTCGATGTCGCCGCCGCCGGATGAGGATGAATTGGCTGTTGCCCACGCGCTGGCTCCCACGCCGCTGGTGAAGTGCATCACCAACGATTTGGAGGTGCCGGCCGCCGCCGAAATTGTGCTGGAAGGGCGGCTAACCAAACGGCTGGTGAGCGAGGGGCCGTTTATGGATTTGACGGAGACGATGGACATTACGCGGCAACAGCCGGTGATTGAAATTGACTTGATTACCCACCGCCGCAACCCGATTTTCCATGCCCTGCTGCCGGGCGGGCTGGAACACAAGCTGCTGATGGGGATGCCCAAGGAGCCAACGATGTTGGCCGAGGTGAACAAGGTGACGCGCTGCACCGGGGCAGCGATTACGCCAGGCGGGGCTTCGTGGCTTCATGCGGTGATTCAGATTGAGAAACAGGGGGCGGAAGACGGCCGTTTAGCCATCGAAGCCGCCTTCAAGGGGCATGGCTCGCTCAAGCACGTGTGGGTGGTGGACACCGACATTGACATCTACAACCCGTATGAGGTGGAGTGGGCGATGGCAACCCGGTTTCAGGCGGACAGGGATTTGATGATCATGGAAAATATGCCCGGCAGTTCGCTTGACCCGTCCGGCCGGCATGTTCCCGGCCAAAAAAGCCTGACGGCCAAGCTGGGCTTCGACTGCACCATCCCCTGGGATGGCGACCCCGACAAGTTCCGCAAGGGGGCGTATGGGTCGGTGGATTTGGGGGATTATTTATCTTCCAAGGATATTGCATGAATGTAAGACACTTCAAATAGGAGCATGATATGTCTACACCCCATTTAACACCCCAAAAATTACTTGGTAACCGACAGCTACCGACTGACTGGCAAGCAGCAAAGGTGGCGTTTGTCTGTTTTACGCCATTTCCTAATGGGTTTAAGCCGTATGTGGTAGAAACGGCCGTTTCTCGCTACTTTATCCATAGTCCCAACAGTGAAGTAAGGTTGTGTCGTTTTAGCAATATCTCGTTTTTGGTCATAAGTGAAGTATATGGCTTTGCGGTGGGGGCAACGACAGTTGAAGAATTGATACATTATGGGGTAAACAACATCATAGGGATTGGCTATGCTGGGGCTTTTGGTGGGGCATCGTTGGGACAGCGATTTGTAGCACGATCAACTATGTCCGATCTGCCCCTGGCAGCGCATTATGGAACGGCCGCTTTTCAGCCCCGCGAACCAACAGGAAACCTGTTAGCCCTGCTGCGCGAATGTATGGGACAGGAACCTTGGGAAGAATATACCGTCTGGAATGGCAACAGCCTCTACCGCGAATACCCGGAAACTATAACACACATGAGGAACAAGGGGTGCCACATTGTCAATATGGACACGCTGTCCATCTATGCTGTGGCTCCCGTTTGCGCTAGAACCACCGGGCAGAAAATTAGCTGCCTGTATGTAGGCACGGTGACGGATGCAGCCGAGGCGGAAGCCGAAGAGTGGCAAAGTGACCTGATTGAGGCAGTGGATCGCCAACAGGCCCACCCCCATGACGAGCTGGTAACGTTTATGGTGGAAACGTTTTTGCCTGCGGTTGTGGAACGATAACGGCCGTTTCCACCACCGCTTCCTTCATGCCAATTGTTGAGACTGTTTGGGCAGTAGGTGTGGGAGAAACGGCCGTTACGGGCAAAGTATCCGTGCAAGCTGCACATAAAAACAGAAGAAACCCCAGGCAAGACATACGCAACACGTTTTGCAAAAGGATGAGTGGTAGCAGGCATGTCATTATCATGCCTAGCTATCTGTTCTGTCGTCGTTTAGTTTGTGTCGCGTTCGGCAACCAGCGTTGAGATTTCTTCTATCAACTGGAACAGTGCTTGCGGTGCTGTTTCAACGCCATCGGCGGTTGTGGTTTGGTAGATGCCATCGCCTTGCCGCACAATGAGGCTGTAGACAAACTGGTCACAGCAGAAACCATCGGGGATATAGGTTGGCTCCATCTGCGTTAGCCCCAGCGTTTTGCTGTTTGCCAGGAAGGCGGCAACATCCTCGGCGGGTAGCTGCCATTCATTGCCGGCTTTGTCGCGCAAACGGCCGTTTTCATACACCCACCAGCTTTCAGTCACCCCGGCAAAGCCACCGCTTTTCTGGTACAAAATCACCGCGTCGCCTAACTCGGCTTCCAGCTTTTTCATTCGCTCTGGGTCGGCCTGGCTGCTGGTTAGCTCCAGGGTGGCTTCGCTGATGGGAGGAACGGCCGTTACCGAGCGCAATGCCGGAGCGCGGGTGGCGGCCACGGTTGCCACCGACACCACATCTGGTTCACGAACGGCCGTTTCGCCCGCACTACACCCCACCAACACCATCACAACCGCTACCATTACCCAAAAAATGTGCTTCATCACTTATTTCTCCACAAACATCCAAACGTTGTATCCAGTCACCACCCAGATGGTAACGAAGGTTCTATGTATCTCAACGTTACAACAGGGGAAAAAGTTCCATGAAGCCTATGGCGCAACCGTGACGCTCCCCAAAATATACCGATCCCCCACCAGATTTCCCGCCGCGTCCGCCATATGCAGCCGCCGCTTGCTGACCATTTCATATAGCCCCACCTCAATCAAATATTGCCCCGGCGGCAGGTCGGGGGGGATTTGCAGCCGGTAGGGGTCATAGAGCCGCTGCCCCGGCAGCCATTTGGGAATCCACAAATGGGTGGGTACGGCCCCGCCCAGCGGCGTGTAGTCGAGCGTCACCAACGGCCGATTTCCCAAATCAATCAGGTGGACAAAGACAGTATAGCTCTCCTCGGCATAATCCAGTGACTCCCATTGCAGCACCAGATTGACCGTATCACCCGGCCGGGCGGCCAGCGGTTCCGGCCACGGGGCGGTGGCGCGACGGCCGTTTAGCCGTGCCGTCGCCTGCCGCAGCCCCACCCGCTGCCGAAAATTCGCCAGCAGCCGCGAGGTGTCAATGGTGTAGCGGTTCGCGCCCACTTGCAGCGTTCCTAAATCAAGCTGCAACGCCGTTTCCGTATCGCTGCTAAGATTTTTTAGCCCCACTGTCACCGGGTAATCGCCAGCCGCTAAATGGTGCGGCAAAGCAACATCAAACCGCTCGACGATGATTTCGCCGGGCAGCCAGTCGGGGGTGGTCAGGTGGCTGTCAGTGGTGAAGGGGAAGGTGAGATCGCCCACGCGCACGATGGGGACGTAAAAATCGGCCGTTCCGCCGGGGGTTCGCAATGCCAGCGTGAGGGGAATATAGTCACCGGGCATGGCGATGTCGTCGCTCAACTCGTATCCCACGACTTCAATTGCTTCACCAACCGCAGAGGCTGGGGTCAATTCGGCGGGAATGGTCTCATCGCCCGGCTCCACCACCTGGTAAAAGGGGCCAGATGGGCGCAGCCGGAACCCCGCATCCACAATTTCGCGCCGATAGTTGCTGAGGTAGACAGGGCCGCCGGGCAAAAAGTCAAAAACGCTGGGCAGCCACGGCCGCGCCGCCGAGACAAATTCGGGGCGCACGTCGGCGGCAGTGGGCCACCGCTTTTCCACAAGCTGGGTGTACCAGAGCGGGGTCATGTGTTCCCAGTCGTTGAGCAGCACCGCGCCCTGGTTTTGGTTGGCAAAGTGGGTAAAAACGGCCGTTACATACTCACTTCCCTCGCTATAGCCGCGCAGCGACACCAGGGGCGCGTTGCGCACGATGGGCAGCAGGGCGCCCAGCAGCAGCATCGCCCCTGCCAGCCCCAGCAGCCAGCCGCGCTCCAACTTGAACCCCGTTTGCAGCCGCGTCAGCAGCCCCAGCAGCCCAATCCCGGCCAGCAGCCCCACAATGAGCATTGGCCCCAAAATGTAGGCCATGATGTCCTGCCGCTGCAGGCTGAGGGTGAAGGTGAGGTTACCGAGGAGGGCGAGGGCGTAGAGGGTGAGCAGGCTGGCGGGGGAGCGGGGGGGCGGAGGAGCGGGGGTGAAGCGGTCGAGGAAGGGGAAGGTGAGGGCGAGGAGGGTGAGAAAGAGGACGGGGAGGGCGTATTGCAGGCGGAGGATGCTCCAGAGGACGAGGAGGCGGTTGGGCAGGTCGGCGAGGCCGTAGAAGCCGAGGTCGTCGCTGATGCCGCGCCCCAGAACGTGGGTGAGGAAGGCATCGAGGGTGCGGAGGTCAACGGTGCCGACGGCCGATGGCAGGGGGCTGTGGAGGGGGAGGTAGAGCCACAAGGAAAGTCCGAGCAGGGCGCAGCCGACCATTTTGAGGAGGGTTTGCCATTGACGCAGGATTAACGGCCGTTGCCACACCACAAACACCGCATAGGCCGGAAAAGCAAAGACGGTCAGCGGATGATGCGTCACCCCCAACCCGGCCGAGAGGCAGAAAATGTAGAGCCATTTGTCGGGGAAATGGGACGCGGACGAACGCGGACGAACGCGGATTGAATGTTGGTTGCCGGCCGCCCAACGGGTGAGAAAGTATAGATTGGCGGCGAGGAAGGTTTGGGTAACGATGTGGGGGTTGGCGTGGATGCTGTGCTGCCAATGGTTAACGGCCGTTCCCACCACCAATGCCCCAAACAGTCCGGCCAAACTGCCGAGGTTTTTAGAAACCACCGTGGTCTGATCGGCAAACCAGCGGATGGTGCCAAAGACCAACAGCGCCGACGTTGTTCCCGCCGTTGCCGCCAGCAGGTGCATCCGCCAGGGAATGGTGCCGATGGGAACTACAATCTGAAACAGCTTGCCCAGCAGCGTCATAAAGACATACCCCGGCGGGTGCGCCACGCCGACGATGTTGGCAATAAAGGTGTATTCCGTGGGGTCGCCCAGCACTAGCGTTTGGGCGAGGGTGGCGAGATAGAGGATGGGAAGGATGAGGAGGAGTGTAGGGAGTAGGGAGTAGGGAGTATAACGCCCCACGCCCCACTGTTTAGAGTAATTCGTCATAAATCGCTATTGTCTCTGCCGCTGCCCGCTGCCAGCTAAATTGGGCGGCTTGGGCAAAACCGAGCTGTTGGCGGTGGCGGTATTCGTCGCGGTGGGTGAGGAGGCGGAAAATAACGGCCGTTATTTCCGCCACATTCTCCGGGTCAAAATACGCCGCCGCCTCGCCCCCCACTTCGGGGTGGCTGCTGGTGTTGCTGGCCGCCACCACCTGCCCCACCGCCATATGCTCCAGAATCGGCAGCCCAAACCCTTCGTACAAGCTTGGCTGCACGGCCAGATCGGCTCCGGCGAGAATGGCGGGCAGGTCTTCATCCTCCACCCAACCCAGTTCAATCACCGCATTTTGCAGCCCCAGCCGCTCAATTTTGGCAAAAAAGTCGTCATAGAGCCACCCCCGCCCCCCGACCAGGACTAGAGCTAAGTTTGGGAAGCGTTGACGGAGTTGAAGGAGGGAATCCAGCAGTCTGGAGAGGTTCTTGCGAGGCTCAATTGTACTGAGGTGTATGAGGTACCGCTCTGGCAGCTTGTATGTCTGTTTCACCGAAGTGACCCTGGTCGGGGGTGGCGGTTGAAAGAGGGGGGATGCCGCCTCATACACAACCGCAATCTTAGCCGGGTCTATGCCGTAATGTTGGACGATATCCCGCTTGGTTGCCTGCGAAATGGCAATGATTTTGTCGGCGCGGCGGCAAAAAAGGGGCATGGCGGCGTTCAAATACCAGTAGTTGAGCTTTTTGTGGTAGGCGGGGAACAGTTTGGGGATGAGGTCGTGGATGGTGAGGACGGTGGGGATGCCGCGCAGGGGCATGAGCAAATGTTCGGTGCTGTGAAACAGTTCTGCGCCAGGCAGCAGCTTGTTGAAGGGCAAGCGGGCAAGCTGCCCCAGCAGCACGGCCATGCGCCACGGCTTGTAGCCGTAGCCAACGGAGGCGGTGGGGACGGTGGTGGGGAGTGTGGGGGGAAAACGGCCGTTTTTCCCCATATTATAAAACAGCCCAAACCGCTCCGGCTGCGCCGCAATCAACGCCCGCGCCAAACTCTCGCTATACCGCCCAATCCCCGCCTTGGAATGCACCGCCGCCGAAATGTCAACGTAAATCATCTTTCCATCTCAACGGGCAAAACACAACTGAATTCCAAGACCACGCCCCCCTTACACCCTTTTTGCCATGCCTCCAACAAATTGGTTACTTCTATCTCATCCCTCGCTGCAATTCCGTAACGCACGAGTGACCCTTGATTATTGGTTTGAGGTTCATGATGGGCATGAGGACGTCCTGTACTACAAAGGTAGCAAAGCATACGAACAGTAGACCAGTCCTCTATAGGCAACTCAAACTCTTCTGCCCGTAAGGTTAAGGCTTCTCGATCCTCTTTATTCGCAGCCTCTACAACAATTTCATACGTTGCAAATGGCGAAGCTTCCAGTAGCTCAAGCTCATCAAAAACGGGAACTTCCGATTCCCCTAACTGGCGATACCCATTCGGTGCACCATCATGCAAAACAAGATCACCATAACGATGCCCCGAAGTTGGAAACGGAATGTTTCTAATTAAAGCACGCGCCGGGTCAATCCGATCACACCAAACAACTTCCGCAGAAGTTTTGGGGTTGAGCCGAATAGGTGTCAAGCCCAAGTCTAATTCTAGCGGACCATCTCCCGGAGGGAACGAAATACCGTATGTAGCCCAAGCTCTTCTAGCCTCTTCCCACACACCCAATGCCGTTGCTGCAATACCTAGATTCCACCATGCTGCCTCGTCACTCGCGTTCAGGCTTACGGCACGTTGATTGCATTCCAGGGAGCGAGACCATGACTTCATATGTTTGTAAACCAAGCCCAAATTATACCAAGGGACAGCCCAACCTGGTGCCAACTTAATAGCTTTTTCAAACTGTTTAATGGCTTGTTGGTAATCACCATCTTGATGCAGCTGATTACCCTTTGCATTTGCCAAATTCGCCAATATCTTCATTTTTTGTTAGCAGTTAAACAGGCAAGCATGGACAAACACAAAGTCTGAGTAACCGCCATTGTTTCATTATTGGAGCAAAACGGCCGTTCGTTAAAACACCCCACTCTCCAAATTCTCCCGCCACTCATTCAACCAGCCAATGCAGTCATCAAACTGCGACAGCGGAAGCTGTTTATAGCCGGTAATGATGTAGCGACGGTAAACCTCGCCATAGACCCCGCCAAACTCGTTGCGTTTGGTTTGTTTTGACAGCAGCATCGCCACCGCTTTGACCGCCTGGCTTATTTCCATTGCCTGCGCCTCACTAATTTTGCGGTCGGGGGTGGAAACGGCCGTTTCCAACGCCTCCAAACAACGATCATGGTCAGCGAGTTGCGCCATCTGTTTTTATGGTAGACACTTTGGCTACCATTAACCCCTTGCTCAGAACGCTATGTCGGTCTATTCGCCGCCGCTGGCCTTGGGCATCCAGCCCTAAAGCATCGCACAAATTTGTCACGCTCGCATAAACGTGATCTTTGATGAGAACGGCCGTTACCTCGTCCCCATAAAAATCAACCTCTTTTTGTTCAATCGGTACCAAATCACTCATCGCTGCTGCTTACCTTCGGCAAAACGGCCGTTCGTTAAAACGCCCCGCTCTCCAAATTCTCCCGCCACGCATTCAGCCAGCCAATGCAGTCGCCAAACTGCCCAAACTATCTTCCTAACACAAATTCAATGCCAGCAAGCACCTTTTGCAGAACTTGATCTGAGACAGTGGCTATATGCTCCTCCAGGAAACGTTTGTCGGTTGTTAGTAACTGGGAGACCACAGCAACTGATGGTTTAGGCAAGTTTGTATCCCTTTCAGATAGCAACACATTTTCCGGAATTCGAGCCAAATTTAAATTGCTGGTTAGGACAACACAGATCGTCGTATTCAAGCGACTTTCATTGAGTTCATTGCGTTGAACCACAAGCACAGGACGGCGAAAACCAGGTTCTGACCCTTGTGGCGGAGGCAAATTTGCCCACCAAATATCACCTTGCCTAATATCTACCATTCTTCTTTGGACAGAGATTCGACCTGAAGTTGCATCAGCACAGGATCAAATTCAGAAGGTTCATCTGCATAAACTTCGTTATAGATTTGCGTGATACGCTTGGCATCATGCTTGTTTAGGTATTCTTCTAATGCAGTCGCATAGAGTTGACTGCGGCTGATTTCCATTACCTGAGCGATTTGTTCGGCTCGTTCAAAAAGAGCATCGGGAAGAGAAATTGCTGTTTTCATAACCAAAAGTATAACATTTGGTTATACCGAAATCAAGACCGAGATGAATGGCAACGAGATTAAGAGATTGAGAGATTAGGAGACTAAACAGGGTCAACCTCTTAATCTCCAAATCTCGTTTTATACCCGATTAAATTGTTATTCGCCTCTAGCCCGGGTGCTTTGCCCACCAATCCAGCGACCACGCCACCGCCTTTTCAATCCCCTCCCGCAGCGAGGTGGTCGGCGTGTAGTCCAGCAGCGCCCGCGCCTTGCCAATGTTGGCAACATAATGCGTTACCTCCCCCACCCGCGACGGCTCAATCGTCATATCCGGCTCCACCCCCAGCGTTTCGCCAATAAACCGCGCCATATTGACCAAGCTGTTCCCCTGACCATAGGCCAAATTAATGGTGTGGTTGCCGATTTCGCCGTTCACCAGCTTTTGCAGCCCGGTGGCAACACCGCCCACGCAGTCGTCAATGTAGGTAAAATCCAACACCTTTTTCTCGCCATAGACGGTAATGGGCCGACGATTGTTTATTTGGCGAATAAAGTAGGGAATGACGCGCAGCATCCGCTCAATATCGTTGTCATACCGCCCGTAAACGTTGCTAAAGCGAAAAACCAGATATTTTAGCCCGTAACATTGGGCATAGGAGTAGATGAGTGCCTCGCCAGAAATTTTGCTGGCCGAGTAGGGGCTTTCGGTAAAGGCAAAATCGGCGTAGGATTCTTCGGTGATGTAGCGGTGGATGTCGCCATAGACTTCCCGCGAGCTGCTAAAAATGATGGGCAGCTTGTTTTGGCGGCAAAACTCCAGCACGTTGTAGGTCATGGTGATATTTTCCAAGGCTCGATCTGGCTGCTCCACCAGTTCGTGGACTTTGGCGTGGGCGGCAAAATGGACAACGGCATCTAGCTTGTCGGGGTATTCTACGTGGCCGATACCTCCCTGGAAATGGCTGTAGGGTTTTGACAAATCCTGCAGCAATGTTTCAATGTCGCTTGTCCACCCATTGGGGCGTTTGTCTACACCAAAGACATAATGCCCTTGCTGCTGTAAATACAGGCCAAGATTGGTGCCAATTTGGCCGCTGGAGCCAGTAATCAAAATTCGCATGGACGATCCGTTACCTCGCTAACTGAGAAGTTGGTCATTTCGGCAGGTCTGCAAGGGCAATCTCGCGCCTTTGGCGGCAAGAAATGAGATTGCCCGGAAAACCTCGAAATGGCACGATTAAAACAATCTGTATCTGATTAGCGGCCTGTCGGAAAAGAAAATGGATGCGCGGATAACGCGGATCGAGGCAGATTTTCACGGATCAAGCAAAAAAAACGTATAAATCCGCCAAAATCCGCGTCATCGGCGATGCTATTCTGACTTTTCTAACAAGCATGTTTTTTAAACAGCATACACCCGCAAGATGCCGGGGAGCCGTTCAATTTGGTCAACCAGTTCGGTGGAAAAACAGGTGGTGTGGTCGGGGAAGTCTATGGCAAGGGGCTGACCGGCCAGCCGCAAGCGGATTTGGTCGTCTCCCTGGTGTGCTTGCGCCAGCTTGACGGTTTGGCGGAAGGCGTGGTGCCAGTTGCCCACGGGCTTGACCTCGACGATGATGAGTTTGTGTTTGCCGTTAGAACGGCCGTTTATCCCCCCATGCTTCTCGCCAAAAACCAGCGGCGCGGCCGGTGGGGTTGGCGCAGGTTCAGGTTTAGGCGGCGGAGCAGGCTGCGCCGCAGGCATCGCCGCGTCCTCCGCTTCAAAATTAGGCGGCGGCGGTGGGGTCGTGTATCCGTTGGCGGGTTCGGCGACGGCGGGTTTGGTGTTTCCGTTGCCGTTGGTGGGTGGCGGGGGTGGGGAGAAACGGCCGTTTGTCGGCATCTCCATCATCTCCTCTGCAAAACCATAGTTCCAATCATCCGTTGCCATTGGCACATCTGCCGCCTGCGCCGTTTCCACCTTGGTTTGCACCCGGTCTACAATGATGTTGGCCTGGTCGTCCTTCGTCTGCACCTTACCCGTCACCAGCATCACCTGGTCCACTTGCACCTCATCCCGCACCTCGCGCCAGGTGCGCGGGAAGAAAACGACCTCAATTTTGTTATCCAGATCTTCCAGCGTGCCAAACGCCATCGGGTCGCCCTTTTTCGTGGTCAGGGTGCGAAGCTGGCTAATCATCCCCGCCAGTTTGACCTGTTTGCCGCTCCAGTTCACGTCAATATCGCCAATTTTGGTGCTGGTATGGGTTTCAAGGATGGCTAACGGCCGTTCCAGTGGATGTTCCGACACATGCACCCCCAACGCCTCTTTTTCCCACTCCAGCAGCGTTTTGTGATCCAGCTTTTTGTAATCGTCGTCGGCCGGCAGCAAATCCACCTTCATTTTGAGCGATGGCCCCGACAGTGACCCAAACAAACTCATTTGCCCGGCGGCGGCTGCAGAATGGGTGTTGCTGCTATAGCTCACCAGCCGATCCAGCCCCGCCAGCAGTTGGTCTGGCTGCCCCCAGGCGTCAAACGCCCGCGCCTTGATGACGAATTCCAGGGCGCGTTTGCCCACGCGGCGCAAATCTACTCGGTCGCACAGGTTTTGCAGGGAGGAAAAACGGCCGTTTGCCTCCCGCTCCTCCAGCAGCAAATTCAGCGCCCCCTCACCCGCATTCTTCACCGCCCCCAGCCCAAACCGAATCCGCGACCGCTCCCCATCCTCAATAGTAAAGTCCAGCCCCGACAAATTGACATCCGGCGGTGCAATATCAATCCCCAAATTCTTCGCTTCGGCAAAATACCGCCGCACCTTGTCGGTGTTGTCACGCTCCACCGAAAGCATGGCCGTCAAATACTCCACCGGATAATGCGCCTTCAAAAACGCTGTCTGGCACGTCACCTTGGCATAATCTGCAGCGTGGCTTTTGTTGAACCCATACCGCGCAAAAAACTCAATATCTCCCCAAATCGCGTCACAAACCTCTTGGCTAAACCCCCGCGCCATGGCACCGTCCGTAAATTGAATGCGGTGCTTATCAATCAAATCTTTCTTTTTCTTTGACACCGCCTTGCGAATCATATCCGCTTCACCCGGCTCATACCCGGCCAGATCAGAGGCGACACGAATAATTTGCTCCTGATAGACGCAGTTGTGAACGATGATGTTGTTGGCAACAAAACTGTGCAACCCAGCCACGGTTAAATCATACACGTGCTCAACCCCGGCATATTCAATCGAAACAATTTCTTCCCAATGAACATTTAGCCGCTGCTGCGTTTGTAGCAGCCCCAGTTCTGTGGCAACAGGGGCTACAATATGGGCAGAAATTCTTGGCCGTTTGGCAAGGTGCCGTGGCATAAAATGTTGTCGGTCAATACCATATTGTGCCATGAGTTCACGACGTGAAATATCTGTTGTTTCATCGAGTTCTTGAACAAATGGTAGACGTGCGATAGTCTGGTGTTGTTGTCCATTGCTTATGATGTCGCGTTTGGCGGAGGCCATAAACGGCCGTAAAAGCGCCATCAACCGTTTTGTATCATAAACCGTTATCTGGTGGCTTTCACGACTCTCATCTCGCGTTTCATAGCGACCCCGATAGATCGTTGATTGAATCCCTAATCGCAACAGCAGCGTTTGCACATCTTTTGCTAACTGAGCCGAAATTGTTTTGTAGTGGCACAATTTCTTGCCAAAATGACCATCACAATCCCAGAGCGAGGCCAGGAAAAAGGCAATATCCTCGTTTGCTAACTCAAAAACAAAAGGCGGCACGAATTTTTCATGGCTACGTGCCCCTCCTGGATGGCTGCCAGCCGGATTTTTTAGCCCCAGTTCACGCAGCCAAGCTAACAGCGAATTAGGAGTATGGTAGTGGGCATCAAAAACGGCCGTGTTTTTTGCCGCTCCAACCCGCATGACACCACGAACCTGATCGGTATATGAGGGGCGAACATCTTCAAAAACCGATAAACAGCGAACATACTCTGTTAGAAGCGCATCCTCTTTGGAGACAAAATCAACCGATGCCATGCTTGCGAGGCTACCGTCACCAATCAAATAGGCCAGTATGCGTAGCTTACGGCGATCAATCTGTTCCGCCTGCTGCTGGTTGTTGCCCAATACATACGGCGGGGTGGCAATATAATCCCCCACCGCCAGATCAGACAAGGGTAGCCATCCTTCTTCCGTTAACAGACGATGATCGGCCGTCACCTTCACTGCTGCCCCGTTCCGCAGCATGACCTCATAGACCTCTTTGTGACCACTGTCTATCCAATGAGTTACTCGCCCTGCGGCCGGCCGCCATTGTTCATCCACCCCTTGAATGACAAAATCAGAAACGTGCTGTAGTTCATCCAGACGATAACAACGGCCGTTTCTCGCATCCATTACCACCGCATCCCCCGCCACACAAATCCCGTATGTATCCCCAAAAATCGGCTCCAACGCGGGATGATGATACTCAACCGGCTCCTCACCGTGCATGCGGCGAATATAAGCCGGAATATTATCCATCGGCCCCGGCCGATACAGCGAAATTGCCGCGATGATATGGTCAAAACGGCGCGGCCGCATATCCATCATCAGCCGCTTCATTCCCGCCCCCTCGACCTGGAAGATACCTGCCACGTCGCCGCGTTCCAGCATGTCAAACAACTTTTTCGGGTCTTTGGCAGGGTCTGGCCCCACATGCCCCTCATCATAGGGAATGTTGTCCATGGTATAGCTCACACCATGCCGCTCCTCAATCAGCCGCGCCGCCCGCCGCATCACCGTCAGCGTACTCAGCCCCAAAAAGTCCACCTTGAGCAGCCCAATAGATTCCACAATTTCCATCGGCCACTGCGTCACGCGGTCAACGCCACCCAGCCCTTCATCACCGCTGGTCGGTTTGTTGAGCGGCACATACGCCTGCAATGGCTTGTCGGAAATGATGACCCCGGCGGCGTGGCTGGAGGCGTGGCGCGACACCCCTTCCAGATTTCGCGCCGTGTCCAGCAGCGTGCGAATTTGCTCCTCGGCCTTATAGCGCGTTTCCAGTTCGGACGAATAAAATTCATGGTCGCTGTCCAGCACGTTCTGGATTTTGACCGGTTTGCCAGGGATGGCAGGCACCAGCCGCGCCACTGCGTCCACCTCCGGCAGCGGCATATCCAGCGCCCGCCCCACGTCCCGAATGGCCGCCCGTGCGCCCATCGTCCCAAAGGTGATGATTTGGGCAACCTTCTCCCGCCCATAGCGGCGCTGGGCATAGGCCACCATTTGCGGCCGCACGTCGTCGGGGTAATCAAGGTCAATGTCGGGCATGGAAACGCGGCCGGGGTTGAGAAACCGTTCAAAAATCAGCCCGTTTGCCAGCGGGTCAAGGCTGGTAATGCCCAGGGTGTAGGCTACCACCGAACCCGCGCCAGAGCCGCGCACGTTGAACCAGATGTCGTTTTTCTTCCATTCGCTGTAGCTGTCATATGGGTAGGGGTCTTGATGGGTTTCCCACCAACTGTCGTTGCGTACCGCCCATTCGCACAAATCCCAGACGATAAGGAAATAGGTTTCAAACCCCATGCGGCTGATGATGCCGAGTTCGTGATCCAGCCGCTGGCGCAAAGCCACGTCGTTTTGGGCGCGGTTTTCGCCATATCGCCAGATTAGCCCCTGCTCGCACAGGCGGCGCAGGTAGGTTTGCGGGGTGAACCCTTCGGGAACGTCAAAAATGGGGAGGTGGTACCCTTCAAAATCGAGGGTGACGCTGCACATGTCGGCAATGCGGAGGCTGTTTTGCAGTGAGTTGAGGACAATCTCCTGGGGGTAGCCTTTGAAGAGGCGCAGCATCTCGTCGTAGGATTTGAGGTAATATTCCCGATCCGAGAAGGTCATTTTGGGTTGGCTGAGGGTGGAGCTGGTTTGGATGCAGAGCAGTACTTGGTGCGGGTCGGCATCTTCGGCGCGGGTGTAGTGAACGTCATTGGTGGCAAGGAAGTTGTGCTGTAGGCCGTAGCGGGGAGCCATTTCGATGAGCTTTTTGTTGATGTCGCTGAGTTCGGGGATGCTGTGTTCCTGTAGTTCGACAAAGAGGCGGTCGGTGCCAAAGATGTCCACGTATTCGCCCATAAGCTGGTGGGCCAGATCCATGCGGCCAAGGTTGATGGCCTGGGGAATTTCACCGGCCATGCAGCCGGTGGTGGCGATGAGGCCATCGCTGAAGCGGGACATGAAGGCGCGGTCTATGCGGGGTTTGTAGTAGTACCCTTCTAGCTGGGCGGTGGAGGCGATTTCGAGCAGGTTTTGGTAGCCGGTTTGGTTTTGCGCCAGCAGCAGCATGTGGAAGCGGTTTTTGTCTAGCTGCGCGTCTTTGTCGGTCATGGTGCGGGCGGCGAGGTAGGTTTCGATGCCGATGATGGGTTTGATGCCGGCCGACTTGCAGGCGCGGTAGAAGGGCATGGTGCCGTACATGGCTCCGTGGTCGGTGAGGGCGATGGCTGGCTGGTTTAGCTCTAGGGCGCGTTCTACTAGCTCGTTAATGCGGCTGAGGCCGTCGAGGAGGGAGTATTCGCTGTGGCAGTGCAGATGGGCAAAAGAAGACATAGGCAAGCGTTGGTTTTAGAGATTGGGGATTGGAGGTTGGAGATTGATGAACCTTCATAATCTCTAGTCTCTAATCTCCCGTCGCGTTCTTTGTGAACGATTATCAAGAATTTATGATTTCTGCTTTGGTGCGGTGGGGCAATTGTTGTAATGTCCCGCAAGTGGAGTATAGCATAAAACGGCCGTTTCTCCCCCAAATTTTAAGGTAAAAGTGGCGTAAGTGGTGGTGTAAGCGGTGGCCTTTAGGGTGGGGGGATTAGAGATTGGGGATTGGAGATTGAATGAATCTCTAATCCCCAATCTCCAATCTCCCAATTTTCTGAAGTAAAGGACAAGTTATTGATGTTGCACAGGTGGACAGCTTGGAAGGCGCAGTGGGCGCGGTGGCGTGGGCTGGCGGTGGTTGTTTTGTTTGCCGTGGCCGTTTTTTGGCTGGTGCCGCTGCCGGGAATAACGGCCGTTTTGCAAACCATCACCCCCTCCATGCTGCTGTGGGCATTTTTGTGCTGGGGGTTGCAGCATTATTTGACGGCACTGCGGCTGCGGCTGCTGGCAACGCGGCAGCAAATTGCCCTCACCACGCCCCAGGTACTGGCAATCAACCTGACCGTCAGTTTTTACCAGCTTTTTTTGCCGGGAACGGTGGCGGGGGCCGGGCTGCGCTGGTACAGGATGACGCAGGCGGGGGGGGAGAAGGGGGCGGCATTAACGGCCGTTGCGCTCAACCGGCTGCTCGATGCGTTTTTTGGCGTGACGCTGGGGCTGGCGTTTTGGCTGCTGGCACGGCAAGGGGATGTGGTGCTGGGGTGGGTGGTGCTGCTGGGGATGGTGGGATTAACGGCCGTTTGCTGGCTCCTCTTTGCCCGTCTGGCCCCCCACCTGCTCGGCTGGCTGCACAGCCAAATGGCACGCTGGCAGCAGCGTTGGCTGGTGTGGCTGCTGGAATGGGTGGCGCGGCTGCTGGTAGGGACGGTGGCGTTTGCAGAAACGGCCGTTGTGGATCTCCTGCTGCTCGGTTTAGTGGGTGCCGCCCAATTCCTCTCCACCATCCTCACCTTTGTCTTCCTCGCCTGGGCCGTTGGCGTCAATTTGCCCCTGCTGCTGCTGGGGGCCATCCGCTCCGCCCTGCAATTCACCAGCCTCATCCCCTTTGCCTTCCTCGGCGTGCGCGAAGCGGGGCTACTGGCCTTGCTGACCACCATGGGCGTAACCGCCGAAAAAGCGGTGGCACTGTCGCTGCTGCTGGCGGCGCAGTCAGTGCTGACAGCACTGCTAGGGGGCATTATTGAAATAGTGCAGAAAACTTTCTCCCGCAGCACACAATTTGAAACTTCGGAATGGATACCCTGATTGGCTTGCCTGCGGATGCTTTGTACAATTTGCGCATGGATTTTGGCGTTAAGCGGCTAAACAGCGAACTGGGAACGGCTCGGCTGTATCATCTGTACGACAAGTGGGATCGACTGCGCTTTGTGGCCGATCAGGGCAGCCCGTGGCTGACGGATGACCCGCAGCATTATGTGCGGCTGGCGCGGACGGATGGGCATTTGGTGGCAACGCTCAATTTGCCGTGGGAGGATGTTGAGGAAGGAAAACGGCCGTTAAACTACGCTGTCCTTGTTGACCATGCGGTGTATGCGGTGTTTGAGGTGCATGAGGGAAAACGGCCGTTAATCGTCGTCGAAGTTGAAGAATCCCGCTGGCTTGTTGCTCCCGACCCACACAGCAACGATTTCAATCTGTTTGACAATGCCCCCTCCAGCTTTCGCCTCCGCACCAATCAGGCTGATGAGATAACCAACCCGCCCATTGGCTCTGTGCGGCAACAGGTAAATGGGTATGATTTTGTGCTGGATTTGCCCGGTAAACGGCCGTTGCGTCGGCCGGCTATTTTGTCGTTGGCGTTGGTGGTGCTGGTGGACAGGTTTGGGGAAACGGCCGTTTTGGGGGAATAAACGGCCGTTTTTCTTAAAAACTCACGGCTGGCGGCCACCGAAATCAGTCAGTCCTGCATGGCGATTTTGCAAAATAGCTACAACATCGTTTGGATAACATGCTCCCGTGGCAGGATCTATGCCATAGATGCAAATTTCCTGGTAATCGCTTCCAGTCGAATTATCCAGTAGCCCTAGCAACATCCAGGACAGGATCATTGCTTGAGCAGTCTGCTCATTGGTTAGTGCTGTTTGCTGGACAGCACTGTTGCTCACCAGTTTTTCATATTCCGCCACAACATCAGCCCTGCTGGTAATGGAAGAAAGCATCTGCACGGCAAAGCTGTAGGTAAAATCGTAGTGATAATCACTATCATGGGTTGTTCCATAAAAATAGAAGCTGTTTTGCTGAGAATGCCACCAGCCAAAGGGAAGGCGGTTAAATACAAGGTGCAAATCATCACGCCAGGTTCCCATATCCCAAACACCACCCCATGGACTATCATCTTCAAGTGCCTGCAGCCCTAGAGTAACGGTCTGCCCACAGTTGGCAATAAGTGGGTTCAATACAGGGAAGTTGGTGCGATCCAGACGCGTATCTTGATATGTTTTGCCAAACCAAGTGGCCGTATCTTTGGCACTTTCCTTAACGCGAAAGTCAAAATCGGCTGGCACATCTAGCCAAAGGCCATATTTAATATAGACTTCATCACCAGCATTAATGTCATTACCAGAATCAGCTTCTTCTGGGTCAGGTACGGCCACCTCATCCACTGTAAATACAACGGCAACTTCGCATTCCACATTTTGTAGCTGCTCTGGCAGCCACTCTACCAGCGGTTGCGGGAAGCCATATTCATTCACGGGATCAGCACTGGCTGGGTCGGTTTCTGTCAAATAAAGTTCCAAAAAATCTGAAAGTAGATCGCCATCTGTATCCATTTTGCCTGGATCCGCGCCCAGTTTCAATTCAACCAAATCGGGAATGCCATCATCATCTCTGTCTTCATCAGGGGTATTGGGGTCTGAGCCAACCAACTCTTCGGTTACATCACGCAGCAAATCTTCATCACTATCCCCTTCAAACACAACTGGATCTGAACCAATGATAAATATCTCTTCAAAATCGGTTGCTCCGTCTCCGTCTGTATCCCATTTGGTCGAATCGGTACCAAATTTTTCTTCGTCCACGTCCGATACCCAGTCACCGTCGGCATCGGGACCACGTTGCGGGGTGGGGCGAGCAGGTTCCGGCGTGGCTGTCGGTTCGGCGGTCGGGCTTTCGGCGAGGGTTTGATTCAGGTTAACGGCCGTTTCTCCTTCACCCGTTGTTTCAGCCTGGCAACCAACCAGTAAAAAAGCAAGCGTCAGCATAATCCACCAAACCAGTGCTGATCGGCTTATGGGAAATGTGAACATTTTTTATCTCCTCGTTATGGGTACGGATTACTGCAATCCATGGAATATGAGATCGTGTTGCTGCGCTGGGCAGAGGCATCCTCTAAGGTGACGTCCATATTGAGCCTGCCAGTAAAGTCAGCAGGACAAGTAAATGCACCTGTTACCACAGCCCCAGCCCTTTGCTGCACTGGCGGAATAGAAATAGTGCCATCAGTAATGGTGATGTCATCTGGATTCCCACCAACAACAGAAAGCAATTCCCAATCAATGATGGTAGCGTCTCCATTCGGGTCGTAAAAGAATACATCTTGATAAATGACGACTAACCCTGATGCGGTGTCATATCGTAACTGTAGATCAGTAATAGCAGGGGCGTTTGTGAAATCGGCTCTTAAGTTGAGGATGCCAGTCGCATTGTCAAAGCCTGTAATTTCAATGAAATAGGTTGTACCAGCTTGTACAGGAACAAGCAGTTCAGACTGTAAGCCACTCGCATCATCATTGCAATCCACCGCAGTTAGATTGCCACGAGTTCCTGTCCAGATAGCTAAAACAGTGTCATAGTCGCTCCCAAATGTGTTGACCGAGAGACGACCAGATGACGTTGGTATATAACGATACCATACAGATCGGTTGCCTTGCCCTGAGTAACACGTTAGGAGCGGGTCATCGTTGGCTGTAGTGGCGTGACTTGTGTCTTGAACATTTGTGTAGGGCATGTTGCTGATTAACAGGGGCGTATTGAAGTCGTCATTTGGTGGCCCCGGCTGGGATGTCGGCGTAGCCGTAGGGGGTATTGTTGGTGTTGCGGTGGGAGTAGTTGTGGATGTTGGCGGCAAAGCTGTTGCCGTGCTGGTTGGGGTTGCCGGCAGCGAAGTTGGTGTTGGGAGTGGGGGTGTCGTAGACGAAAGGTTCTTTGCCAGAATCGGCAAATAGACGGTTGTTCTGGGCAACACTGGTTCGCAAGGAGCCGTACAGAATGGTTCAAAGATGACTAACCCTAGATTGGCATTATCAACGGCATGGGTGATATGATTTTCAATTGTGGTTCGGTTTGTGGTTCCCCACCAGTTGTTGATGGCGATAATATCCTCCCTAAATGATTCTGTGTTATGGGTTGTAAAATCATTGGGCTGCCCATTCCCGATATTTCCATAAATGTCGTTATAGGCAAAGGTAAAGACATTGTCCCTGTTTGGTGTGTGGGAATAAATGCCGCCACCCTTTTCGATTGCTGTATTATTGGTGATCATGTTGTTCACCACTTGTACCGGGTAGGCGTTTACTGAGACAAGACTAAAGTAAAATCCACCCCCTTGCTTTGCGGTATTGTTCCGAATGACATTGTCATGAATGTTCCTGGGAATCATTCCTGAAAAGAAGATGCCACCACCCACGCTGCCAGTCGCGCTGTTTCCCTGTATGGTATTGTTGTAGGCTTCTATGTTACTACCACCGTTGGAAAGAAAAACACCACCACCACCGGCGTTAAAATAATAGGGTGGCACGTGATTATTTTCAATGAAGTTGTCCTTAATGGTATTGTTATCTCCATATGCCCCTTCGATGTAGATACCGCCCCCTCCTTGGGATGCCCGATTACGGCGAATCGTATTCTGGCTGATGAACATCTGAACCTGATAGCTATATATGCCACCGCCTCGCCGTCCCATAACCGCTTCACCCGTATTTAGGCCATTGTCGGCAATGTTACTGTTTGAGATGACAACAGCAGAGCTATTATCCCCAAGGATGCGTTCTGCGTGTAAGCCTTTGTGGTTGAAGCGGATGGTGTTGTTGTCTATGAAAGGATACGCGGTATCAAGTTTGATGCCGCTAACCGCATATTCGACTGTAGTGTATTGAATAATGCTGCCGGAAACGTAATTGAGTCCATTCAAGATGGCATCAACTGCTGTGTTTTCAAACAAGATACCTGTCCAATCTCCGGCGGCCTTGTTTGTTCGATTGGAGGTGAAAGTAATTCGGTTGCCTGCCGTTCCCCTGGCAACCAGTTCACCACGCACTGTCAATCCCATCCCGCTGTTAAATTTAATGTTTGTCCCTGGCTGAATGGTTAATCTTGTATTGTTATCAATGATAACGTTGCCTGTGACAATGTAAGGATCGCACGATGCGGGTGACCAGGTTGTATTTGTTTGAATGAGACCAGCAACATTGCAGGGAGCGGCTTGGGCTGGTTGTGTATATCCTGCAAGACCTGGTACTATCAGCAGGAGAAGTATTGCTATCATGAATAAGGTTTTTTGCTGTCTGTCCATTTTTTCTATCTCCTCATATTTCCTGTTTTGTTTAGCTGGTTAGTAATCTGCTGAACAAAAACGGCCGTTTCTACCCCACCCTCCTGCCTTAAAAAACGCTCCCCCCATTCCGCCCGTAAAAGCCCGGTCTCCTTGATCAAGGCAAAGGTCTCAGTCATGGCCGCCACGTAGCCGCCTCGGTGCAAGACACGCTCCACCAGCCTGTGTGTGCGCGGGTCGGCAAGAACGACAGCGGCACACGCTGACCCACCAGCCAGCAAGACAAGCTGTGGCTTATCGGCTGCAGCGTCAGCCAGCAGTTCATCGGCTTCAGAAAGGGACGCATTGGGACACAGACCAACACCTTGCTGACTTTGTACCTGGCCCGGTGTTACGCTAACCAAAGAAACCATAAACCCCTGCTGCCGAAGTTTCGATAAACAGTAGACAACCGCTTTTTCCTCAAAATAGGGCGCAACCAAAATCAGGATGTCTGGCACGGTCTTTTTCTTCCTGGTCGGCATTTGCTTTGGCCTCGGGTTTTTGCACATACATCAACCGGGGAAGGCATATCAACAGAGCAACGAGCAACCTGGCAGGCTACTCTGTTGTGCCTTCGGTGGAACAATTTGCCCATAGTGTAGCTTGCATTCACGGCAAATTTGGGGCAAAGCCGTGCGGATATGGGGCAATGTTCGGCCAGGATCGGGCAAGAATGGGGGAAAGACAGTGCGGATGGGGGAATTGTGGGGTATGATTGGGGTGAATTGGCGGGAAAGGAGTGGTAGATTGCAAACGTAGCCCAGTTAATCTTCACTCAACAAGGCACGAGATTTTGAAACAGTTACAAACGGCCGTTCATGCTGCGCTCAAAGCATGGCAAACCTTAGACGGCACCCCCACCGACCTGCTGGAACACCTTTTAATTGTGCAACATGAAAGAGCCAACGCTGTTGCCAACGCTGTTGCCAACAGCGTTAGCAACAGCCCAACAACAAGGCGGCTGATGACCAACCGGGTGCTGCACCAGGGCATTGAGCGGTTACAAAAACAAGACCCCGTGGCGGCGCAGCTTCTCAGCAGTCGTTTTATGGATGGCGACACCATGCTCATGGCCGCCCATCGCCTCCAGCTCAGTGAAGACCAGGCCAAGCGGCGACAGCGTGAGGCGATCCGGCAGCTTACCCAAATTTTATGGGAACAGGAAACGGCCGTTCGCCAGGCACGCCTGCAGCAGCTTCATTCCCAACTCCCCCCCGCGGGCTATCATCAACTTTTTGGCACCCAGGAAAAAGTGGCCGAATTGGTGCAGATACTCCGTAATCCCAACGCCCCCTGGGTCATTGCTGTAGTCGGAATTGGCGGCATTGGCAAAACAAGCCTGGCCGATGCTGCTGTTCGCGCCGCTATCGCCCATTTTGACTACGCACAGCTTGTGTGGCTGCGCGTCCTGCCGGATCAACCGCAAGATGTTGCAAACGGCATATTAGCGGAGTTGGCTGCCCAACTGTGTCCAGACCTTCCCCCTTCGGCAACGGCCGTTCAGCGTGACCACCAGTTACGCACCACCTTTAAGGCAGCACCCCATCTTGTCGTCATTGACAACCTAGAAACGGCCGTTGGCATGGAGCAACTGCTGCAAAAATTAAACGACTTTGCCCACCCCAGCCAATTCTTGCTCACAACCCGCGTGCGGCTGCCAGCAACCACCACAGCTTACAATTTTTTGCTGCATGAACTGCCACCAAAGGCAGCAGCCGATCTCGTTCGCCACCAGGCGCAAAACATTGGCGTACAAGAGTTGGCATCAGCCACCGATGCCGATATACACCCCATCTTTGCCGTCACCGGTGGCAACCCGCTTGCCATCAAACTCATTGTTGGCCTGGCCGCCGTGTTGCCCTTGCCAACCATTCTGGCCGATTTGAAAGCAGCGCAGCTAACCGAAATTGAGCAAATGTATCGCCACATCTACTGGCAAGCCTGGCACAGCCTCAGCCCCAAAGCCCAGGCTTTGCTGGAAATGATGCCGCTGGCCGGGGATATTGGCCTTAAGCCAGAACAAATGCAAACCATGTGGCAGCTTGATCAGCCAACCGTTCTGGCGGCTACAACAGAATTGGTTAATCGCTCGCTGCTAGAGGTGCGCGGCACTATTTGGGAACGACGATATGGCATCCACCGGCTGACGGAAGCCTTTCTACAAAGCGAAATCATTCATTTGCCAGAAGTTTGGTGAACGACAAAGGCATTTCAATGGATTCTGAACTCTCTCCCCGCTTTCTAAAAGCCTTGCAGGCAACACTGCACTATTGGCTGGCGCAAACGGCCGTTCTGGATGATGCCGCCATCCATCAGCTAAACCCTGAATTTCCTAACTTGCTTCGCGTGGTAAAAACAGGCATCATGCTGCCCGAAACGTGGCGAGAAACAGCCGATCTGATTCTCCAGGTCTTCTTCTGGATCGAAGGAGCTAACCATATTGGGCAGTGGCAGCCGGTGGTAGCTAAATGTCTTCACCATATGCCGACAAACGAGAGTGACCATCACTTTCGTTTATTAAAGCAACTTGGGCAATTGCAGCGGCTGCACTGGGAGTTGGAAACGGCCGTTAACACCTTGTATGCTCGCCTAATACGCAATAGAAAAACGATCACGGGAACTTTGAGGCACTACAGATAGTATGCCTACAAAATAACTTGCGGCCAAGCAACTCGGCCTATTGCTAGTATCTCAGCACCAGCCACCATGCTCCCATTAAAAAGCATCACAAATAATATTGTAAGAAATGTTTGCCAAACTACCGTCTTTAGAATTTTCATCTTAAAATTTCCTCGCGTTACTCATATCAACTATTTCAAACGAGTTCTCATTTAACCTCATATGTGAGACCTTGTCAAAAAAATCTTTTTTCGCTTTTGCACCACATATTCATGCCTAGATAAAACATTGGGCACCCTGTCAGATGTGTCAAACCGGACAGGAACTAACTGGCTGAGTGGTCGGGTACGGCATCCCCATCATTGGCAGCGGCTGGTGCAGGTGGCTGCCGCCTTGCGCCTAAACGAAATAGAGGCAACAGAACTGCTGCAAGCGGCGGCACAACCATCCATTGCGGAATTGCGTCAGCAAGCGGCGACTGAAACCGAGCAACAACTGCTCTCTAGTTGGCCCCCAGCCGAGACGGCCCCTTTCCAGGCCATTGCTGATTTACCTTATTTTGTGGGACGGGAAGAGATGTTGGCGGAATTAGGGGGTGTGTTGCAAAACGGCCGTTCTGTCACCATCCACAGTCTACGCGGCATGGGCGGCGTTGGCAAAACAAGCCTAGCGGCTCATCTCGCCTATCAACTGCGTCACACCTTCGTTGATGGTGTTCTTTGGGCGCGGCTGGACACTTCTGACACGATGGCAATTTTGACCCAGTTTGCAGCTGCGTACGGTCAGGATGTGAGCAACCATCACGATATTGAGAGCCGAGCAGCGGCGGTGCGCCATATTCTGGCAGATAAACAGGTGTTGATCGTGCTTGATAATGCACAAGCGAGTAGCCAGGTACGCCCTTTATTACCGCCAACAACGGGAAAAACGGCCGTTATTGTCACCACACGCCAAGACCTGGCCGTAACCGACGAAATGCACCGCCACCTCTTGCAAAGCTTTCCCGCTGATAGTGATCACTCCCTGGCCGTCTTTACCCATTTCCTCGGCCAATCCACCGTCCGCCGCTGGCGCGACACCTTGCAAAAAATTATCGCCCTCCTAGTGCACCTGCCCCTCGCCATCGCCATTGCAGCCGGCCGACTGGCAACCCATCAAATCACCATCCCCGCTTACCTGGTCGAATTACAGACAGCCAATAACCGCCTTAATGCCCTAATTCGTGAAGATCGTAACGTTCGTCTCTCATTTGAACTCAGCTACCAGACCCTTTCTCCTCATCTACAACAATTCTTTGTCGCCTTGGGTGTCTTTGGAGGGGAAGATTTTGGGCTTGAAGCAGCTGCTTATGTAGCCAATACAAGTAAGGAAATGGCCGTTCGCAATCTCGATCAACTGGTTCAATTATCGTTAGTTCAACCGAGCCGAGCCAAGCGATATGTTTTGCATTCTTTGCTGCGTGAATTCGCCCAAGAAAAGCAAGCTGATAACCAAAACATGCATCGTATGGTCAATTATTTTGTAGCTTATGCAACTCGACACGTGAGGGATTTTTCAACGATTAATATCGAACTCAGTAATTTAGGGGCAGCTTTAGAAGCAGCTTCTGTTTTGTCTATGATTGATGCTTTTATTGAGGGAACGTTAAAGGTTTTTCCTAGCTGGTATGTTCAGGGTAATCTTGAAACGGCCGTTTTCCATCTTGAGAAGGCCTTAATCATGGCACGTCAAACTGACAACTGGCAGTATCAGGCTCACGTTCTCAGTTTTTTAGGAACCTGTAATTTTGCTCGCGGGAATCCAGCCGAAATGGAACGTTTGCATAAAGAAGGGTTACAGATGGCCTACAAAGCCAATGATCCAAATCTGATTAGCACACTGCTCATCAATCTGGCCTCTTTGGCCGGTGGTTACCATAGTAATTACGCCCAGGCAGACGCCTATTTGTCTAAGGCTCTCCAATACACCCAGCAGCTCAATGATCCGGCTCGCATGGCTACATTGTTAACAAGCTTGGGCAATGTTGCCTATGAACAAGGATTGTGGGAGCGGGCGGAGTCTCATTGGCGCGAGGGGATTGTACTGCTTGACAGTCAAGAGCATCCAGATGCTATCCTTTTGCGTCGAAATTTGGGGCAACTTCTCTTTGCCCAAGGGGAATTTGACAGCGCAGTTAAGTCGCTAAATGAAGCTTTAGCAATGTCTCAGACATTAAAATATACGCAAGCAGTGAGCTTCATCTTATCCACTCTTGGCTTGATAGCTATAGAACAAGGTCAATACTATCATGCCCAACAGTTATTGACAGAAGCACTAAAGGGTGGGCGTGAAACAGAGAGTCCAGAAGGGATTGCCCAATCACTGGCACATCTGGGCTGGTTGGCCATTCATGCCAATGATTTGGAATTAGCAACTCATTACATTCAAGAGGCTATCTCAGTCAGCCAGGCTGCTAATATTGTTTGGTTAAAATCTGTCGCGCTGTTCTATCGGGGTGAGTTGCGTTTGCGAAAAGCTGATTTGCTATCTGCACGAGAAGATTTCATGGAAGTAAGAGAAACGGCCGATTCTTTGAATATACCTGAGCAAAAAGGGTTGGCACTTTTTGGCCTGGCACGAGTAACTGTGACTATAAATAGAAATGTAGCTGAACAGTTGGGGCAGGAAAGTTTAGCTATTTTGGAGCAAATGGGTCACTTCAAAGCAGCAAAAGTTTATCAATGGCTGCAAACGCTCAAGGCAGCATGATAGACAATGAAATATCTATCATGCTGCCTTGAGATATTTTCTTAACTTGCTAACGCCATATCATCCGCAACCCAGGCCAGCCCCGCATCCACCAACGCCTGCCGCGTTGGCACACCCGTCGTTACATCCCAGCCAGCCTGCTCAAAATACATATCCATGCCCGCCTGAAGCTCCGCATCTTCCAGCTTGATGCCATCGCTGCGGCCACCTTCCAGCGCCACATTAAACAGCTTCTTCGGCAGCGTGTCCTTGTCCCGTTGCAACCCCTCACGCGCATTATACGCCCGCATCAGGTTCAACCGACGGCGACCAACCTCCTGAATCTCATCCACCGACACGTCCCACCCCGTTGCTGCCGTCATCAAATCCGCCATATGGGTCGGGTCATAAAGCTGCCAGCCAGGCCCATAGACAAATTGGCAAATGCTAATCGTATCCATTGCGCTGTAGTTGTACTGCGTCTTGAGCGTAAACTCCACCTTTTCAGCGTTTAGCACCTTCGTTGGCTGCGGTTTGTCCAGACCAATCGGTGCCAAATAGCGGCTGGTACCACCTTCATACGCATTTGGGCTATATGACGGGTCATGTTCCGATGATTGATGATCCGCCCCAAACGGGTTCACCGCATAAATCAACGCCAGGCTCCGCTTCACCTGCGGCATATGAGCTGGAAGCTCTTGCCCCTTAATGGTCAGCAAATACTCATGCCCCTTGCCCAGCCGATCAGCTGCCTTGGCCGACCCTTCGGCCAAAATATCACCAAACCCTTCCCGGTTCAGCGTCTTTTTCAACATCGTGATCATCGCCTCGGCATTGCCATACCCCAGCGGAATGCCGTCCATCTCTTCGGCCGTTAACACCCCGTTCTCATAACATTCCATTGCCCAGGAAAGCGTCGCGCCACAGGAAATGGTGTCTACGCCATACTCATTGCAAAGCTGGTTGGCATACACCACCGCATGAAGGTCATCAATGCCACAATAGGAGCCAAAAGTGGCGATGGTCTCATATTCGGGGCCGCCATATTCGTGAATCAGTTCCGGGTTGCCGTGGGCTTCGCTTTTCCACTCCGAAGCCACCACCCGCTTGCAGCGAATGATGCAGGCATAACATGTGTCGCGGCCCTGGCGATCTTGCTTACCGTCGGCTGCGCCGCGCAAGATTTCGTCATAAAGTCGTTCGCCGCTAATGGCTTCGGCTTCGGCCATGTAGCCTGCGCTCCAGTTGCGGGTGGGCAGGCCGCCGCTGCCGTTTTGCGGCATGACAACGCCGGGCGTGCCATAACGCCCGAATTCTTCCATGTCGCCACCGGGATATGCTTTGGCACCCCACTTGGACAATTTGGTAATACCTTTCTTGTCGGCCGGCTCAATTTTGCCGCTGCCGCGCACCACAATCGCCTTGAGCTTTTTGCTGCCCATGACAGCACCGGTGCCGGTGCGCCCCCAGGCTCGGTTGCTCATGTTGATGATGGCGGCAAAGTTCGCCATTTTTTCCCCGGCAGGGCCAATCTGGGCAATCTCAATCTTTTTATCGTCCAGTTCGTCTTTAAGGATGTTGTCTACCTCAAGCGTCGTTTTGCCCCACAGGTGACTGGCATCACGCAGTTCGGCTTCGCCGTCGTGAATCCAGAGATAAACGGGGGTGTCGGAAGCCCCTTTGACAACAACGGCATCGAACCCGGCAAATTTGAGTTCGGCCGGCCAAAAGCCACCTGCCTGGCTATCGGCTGCGCCACCGCTGCTGGGCGATTTGCAGGTAGCGGTGCAGCGGCTTTGACCACTGACGGGCATGCCGGTAGCTGGGCCAACGGCCAACGTTAAGGTGTTGTTCGGGCCAAGTGGATCGGCACCTGCGGGTGTGTTTTTCCACAGGTAATAAAGCCCCAGCAGGCTGCCGCCCATGTAAGTGCGATAAAATTCCTGGCTGGGTTGTTCGATTTCAAGCTCGTGATTGGTAAGGTCAACGTGGAGAATCTTCCCTGTAAATCCGTGCATTTTCTTACCCCTTTCTTGTGTTCAACAGGTTTGTGTTTAAAAAGAATGGAAGCCAACGTGTTTTGTAAAACTATACAACGAAGCGAGGCATGTGGTCAAAAAATCAGTAGTCATTGGGGAGTCGTAGGCTGCTGACATAGAAAATCTATTGACAAAAGGTTGTCCAGCTTCTATAACTAGCGACATCGTTTTTGACAGATTGTGAGCAGTGGGTGTCTGTCCACTGCACAGATATACATTCACGATTCAGCTTGAGAGAAACCATATGCCAGCTCGCCTGATTGTGCAGCAAGGGCCAAACCCCAACGAAGAAATCCTTCTCAATCAACCCCTGATGCGAATTGGCAGGGGAACCAGTAATGAGATCGTGCTGCAAGACCCTGAGGTATCGCGGCAGCACGCGCAAATTACGCAGCGAGATGGCATTTGTTATCTGGATGATTTGGGGAGTACCAACGGTACGTTTTTGAACACGCAGCGGGTGATTGGAACGATGGCGTTGGAAGATAATGATACGATTAATTTGGGGGAGTCAATCCAGCTTTTGTTTGTGGATGAGTTTGTGGCGCAGGAACCGTTTGAAGCGGAGCATGAGACGTTTGCAGATAAACGGCCGTTATCCGAACAAGACACTCCCCCACACGGCCTGCCCCCCTTCGACCCCGAAGACACCCCATCTTACCCCGTTCCCCCCTACCAACCGTCCCGCACCGACGAACCAACTTACCAGGAACCCCCACCCCGTCCCCTAGAACCCACACCCAAGACCGCCAGCCCACGGCGACGGCTGCTGCTCGGCTGTGGTTGTCTGCTCCTGCTCCTGCTGCTTTGCACCGCCACCCTTTTCTTCCTCGATGCTTACGATCAAGGCCGTTTACTTTATTGTGGCCCCATACGGCCGTTATTTGAACTGCTCTTTGGCCCCTTTGGTTTTGCCCCCGCCTGCGGCTAATAACACCTTGCACAATTTGTGACCCTTCCCGTAACGAAGTGTCTAAATAACAACACATAAAGCCCGTTCCCGGAAGAGGGGGAACAGGTGTTTGCTACTGTCTGTCCGTTCAAGTGTGCGCCCGCACATCCACTTTGCAAGAAAACAAGGAGGATCTGTTTTATCATGCAAGCCATACAAAACTTTTTTAGCACCCCATTAGGCACTGGTATCCTGAACTTCTTGATGGCACTTGTCATCTTGATTGTTGGTTACATTGTCGCCCGCCTCGTCGCCAGCGTCGTCAGGCGCCTGCTAGAGCGCGTTAATTTAGACAACCACATTGCCAATGCACTTACCGGAGGCAAAGAGGGAAGCAGCTTTGATATCGAAGATATTGTTGCCCGCGTTGTCTTCTGGCTCATCATGCTTTTTGTGCTTGTTGCCGTGTTCCAACGGCTCAATCTGCCCATTGTAGCCGAACCCATCAACGCTTTATTGGCTCAAGTGACCACCGTTTATCTACCCAGCATTGGCTACGCTGCTCTGCTTTTGGGAGTAGCCTGGCTCCTCGCCACTGCGCTCAAATTCCTCATTACACGCGGTGCCCAAATGCTCCGTATTGATGAACGGCTATCTGAACATGCTGCCTTGGAAGAGGGGGAACACGTTTCGGTGAGCGAATCGCTGGCAACGGCCGGTTTTTGGTTCATCTTCCTGCTCTTCCTGCCGGCCGTACTAGGTGCGCTGGGCATCTCCCAAATTGCTGAACCCATTCAGGCAATGTTTGCCCAGGTTTTTGACTACGTACCCAACGTCTTTGCCGCCGCCATCACCTTTATCATCGGCTGGTTTGTGGCTCGCATTGTGCGCCAAATTGTCACCAATCTGTTAACGGCCGTTGGCGTAGATGCCATTGGCGAGCGCGTCGGGCTTAGCGGAGAACGATCAGTTTCCAAACTGGTTGGCACCATCCTCTATACCTTCATCCTGCTCTTCACCCTCATTTCCGCCCTGGATCAGCTTGCCATTGAAGCCATTTCTGGCCCGGCCACGCTGATGCTCAACACCCTCATCAACGCTATTCCCGCCATCTTTGGCGCCGCGCTGGTACTCATCATTTCCTACTATATTGCTCGCCTCGTCTCCCGCCTCATCGTAGACCTCCTTGCCGGGGTTGGCTTTGACAGCATGCCGGAACGTTTGGGGCTAAATCTGGCCGGTGGCCGCACTCCATCTGAATGGGTAGGCTATCTCATTCTGCTGGCAATCATGCTCTTTGCTGCTATTTCTGCTGCCGAACTGCTTGGCTCCCAATTCCTGGCCGACATTTTGGCAACGCTCATTGGCTTCCTGGGGCAAGTCATTCTGGCACTAATCATCTTTGGGGTTGGTCTTTACCTGGCAAATATGACCCGCAGCATTATTCTGAGTGCCGGAGGCAGCAAGGCCAACTTTAGCGCCACCATCGCCCGTGCGGCTATTCTTGTCCTGTCCGGGGCAATGGCCCTGCGGCAGCTTGGCGTGGCCGACGACATTGTGAACATGGCCTTTGGCATTATGCTGGGGGCGTTAGGCGTAGCTGCCGCCCTGGCATTTGGGCTGGGCAGCACCAAAATTGCCGGTGGTGAGGTGGAGCGTTTTCTGACGGGTTTGCGCTCTGACAACAATACACCATAAAATAGTGTTGGTTTTAGATAGCCAACTTAGGAACGCAGATTAAATAAATTGCGGAAGAAGTTCAACTTCTTCTGAGAAGTTGAACTTCTAAATGGGCAAGTTATTTAATTTCCATTCCTTAACGTGGGCATTAACAATTAAAGTGTGTAAAAGTTGAGACCGGGGGACTGAGAGATTAGTCTCACAGTCTCGATTTTCTTCATTTGTAAACACACAACCCAGGTTAGCTATCTTCATCCATTTTTAGGTGTTGTAAATTGTCAGATAGAGTAGATACCGTACTGGACGGTATCTACTTTGTTATTACGGAAGCCCAATGGCGACAACCCTGGCCTATTCGCCAGACTTAACTGATGATGAACTCGTGCAGCTTTTTCAAGCACGAGGGGGGCGGGATGACCGTCCTTTTCGGGAGCTTTTTCGCCGTTATCAAGCAGTTGTCTGGCGGGCTTGTTATGGCATGATGCGCAATGCGGATGATGCCGAGGATTTGACGCAGGAAGTTTTTTTCAAGGCTTACCGCAACTTAAATAAATTTGAGGGGCGTTCATCGTTCAAGACGTGGATCTACCGCATTGCCATTAACACCGCGCAAAATGAGATCCGCCGCCGCAAACGCCGCGCCCAAGAGGCAGAAACGGCCGTTGAGGATATGGCCGAATATTTGCCTAGCGATACATTTTTAGAGTCGGCTATCGAAGAAAAACAGCAGCACCGGTTGCTCCAGGAAGCCTTGGCCGATGTACGACCTGAAGAATATGAGGTTCTTTATTTAAAAGATATTGAAGATCGCCCATATGCAGAAATTGCCGAGATTTTGGGCGTTAGCCTGAGTGCCGCCAAGATGCGCGTTCAGCGTGCCAGGCTGGCACTGCGGGTTAGTTACCGGCAAATTGCTGGTGAGGTGTAATGGTATGACAACACAAAATAATAACCACATTGATGCACAAACTCTGGAACAATATGTGACAGGTCGGTTAAGCAACGCAGCGGCTGACGGTGTGCTAACGCATTTAGAACATTGTGATGTGTGCCTGGAGCAGGTGGAGCAACTGTGGGCACAGTCCAAGTTGGGGCCGGCCAAGGCAGCAAATTCGTTAATAACGGCCGTTTCCCCCAAACACCGCGAACGCCGCATCATCAACCGCATCCATCGCTCAAACATGAGTGGCAAACTCATTGAAATCGGCTTTAGTGGCTTTCTCGATGTTGTCTTGGCCCTGTTACGCCCACTAACCGGAACACCACCCAAACGAAAAGCAAGGGGAGAAGGATATGATTGATTTTACCGTCATTCAGCAAGCATTTTCCGGCATCTTTGCCCAGGCAATCACATTTATACCCAAATTGCTCACCACCATCATCATCCTGCTGATTGGCTGGTTTATTTCCCGTTTTCTCTCCACCCTCATCAAGCGCATTGCCGAGCGCGTGGGGTTGGACGGCATTTTGCAGCGCACGGGCATCAGCGGTTTTCTTGACCGCGCCCAAATTGAGTCATCCGGCGGTGATGTGCTGGCGTTGATTGTTTTCTGGACAATTTTCCTTAATTTCCTGCTCATCGGGCTGGAATATTTGGGGCTGCAAGCGGCCGTTGATCCCTTGCGCAACGTCATCGGCTTTTTGCCGCGCCTCATCAGTGCCCTCGTCATGCTCGTTTTGGGAGCCATGATCGCCCAGTTTTTGGGGCGCACCGCCAGTGCCGCCATGGCAAGCATGGGGGTAGAGTTCCATCAGCAGGTGGGGCAAATTGTCAACAGCCTGATTTTGATAATGGTCATCATCGTCATCTTGCAGCAGCTAGGGCTGGATGCGTCCATCATGATCAACATCGTCACCGCTGTCATTGTGCTGACGGTGGCCGGGTTTGCCCTGGCCTTTGGCTTTGGCGGCCAAAACGTGGCGCGAAACGTGCTGGCTGGCTACTATGCCCGTGAATATTTTGACCTGGGCGACACGGTGGTGATCAACGGTGAAGAAGGAACGCTGGAAGGCATCGGCACGCTCAACGCTGAGATTCAATTGGCGGACAAGGTGCTAATTGTGCCAAACGTGCGGCTGACGGAAGAGGTGATGGTTAAGAAAGGGTAATCGGTAATCAGTAATCGGTAATCAGTAATGTCGTTGCACGACCACTTCGTGTACGGTAATTGGTCTGACTGATTACTGGCTACTGATTACTGCCATTATTCAAGCCATTCGGTGAAAAAGGCATCGAGCGACTGACCTGAGGCTTCTTCCATAACGGCCTGAAAGTCGCTATCGCTGGCGGTGCCGCCGCCGTATCGTTCCAAATAAAGGCGCAGCCCGGTAAAGAACACTTCGTCACCAAGCTGGCGGCGCAGGGCATGAACGGCCGTTGCGCCCTCAAAGTACGTATTAAAGCCAAACAACTGCGCCGGAGGCGGGTTGCCCAACGGATAGCCCCCCCCGTTTTGTTCCACCGCCCCCGCCATCTCCGCAATCCGCCCATCCACCGCCTCCGGGCTTTCACCCCGCATCTGCCACAGCAGCTCAAAATAGGTGGCAAACCCTTCGTTGCGCCACATCTCCTGCCAGGAATGCAGGCTAACATGGTTGCCAAACCACATGTGGACGAGTTCATGAACGGCCGTTTTTGCCCCCACCGACTCAAACGCCACAATCGAAAGCGTCTGCGTTTCCAGCGCCACCTGCGGCGCATCCACCGTCACAAAGCCAAACGTTTCAAACGGATACGGCCCTAGCAGCCCACTCAGCCAATCCAAAGCCTCTCCCGTGACCGCCTCCATGCGGCGGAAATCTTCGCGGGCGGGGGCAGCCACATAGTGGCGCAGCGGCACTCCCTGCGGCGAACTGGCTTCTATGCGCTCAAACTCCCCCACGGCGACGACGGCCAAATAGGAAGCCATTGGGTGGTCGTGTTGCCAGGTGAAGGTGGTGGCCGAACGGCCGTTTGGCAGCGTCGTGGCGTTGGTTTGGCGCAGGGTGCCATTGGCAACGGCCGTTAACCCCTCCGGCACCGTCAGCTCAAAGCGGTAAAACGCCTTGTCGCGGGGGTGGTCGTTGCTGGGGAACCAAAACCGCGCCCCGTCCGGCTCCGCCAGCGCATAAACCATCCCGTTGGCAAAGGTTAGCCCCAGCGACTGCACAAAACCGACATAGGGAGATTGCCGCCGCGTCGGTTCGCCGCTGTAGCGCACCGTTAGCCCCAAGGGGGTGCCAGCCGCCACCGGCTGCGCCAGCTCCACCAGCAGCTTGTCGTCTTCGCGGCGGAAGGGCAGGGGGGTGGCTCCGCTGCTCACGGCCACGTTCTCAAAGCCGATAAAATCAAATGACAATTCGGTCAACGCGGGATCGGTGATGACCAGATCGAGGGTGGTGGCGGCTTGCTGCACACGCGGGTCGGCCGGGTCCAGCGTCAGGGCGATGGTGTAGGCCTGTACGTCGTAGCCGAGGTTGCCCAGTTCAGGGGTGTAGGGGTCGCCGATGGAGCGGTTGGTGAAAACGGCCGTTTCTCCCGCCGTTGCCAAAGGGGACAGGGTGGCCGTGGGCAGTGCGGCGGGGGCGTTGGCGGCCAGGGTGGGGGTGTTGATGAGAGGAACGGCCGTTGTGGGCAGTTCCGCTACCGTAATCGGGGTAGGCAAGGTCGTCACCGCCTCTCTACACCCCCCCAGAAAAACAGTAAACAGTAACCAGTAAACGGTAATCAGTAACCTGTAAATCTTTGCCAACAACGCTTGCTTTTTCATACGCAAAACCCCATACTAAACGCCCATGAACAGACCCAAACTGCGTCCTCTTGATTTTCAACCTGTCACCTACCAGGGGCAACAGATGTGGCTGCTGCGCGATCCACTTGAACTCAGCGAGCAACAGTTAATTATACCCGGCGGGCTGGCGCAAATGCTGCTCTATTGCAACGGTCTCTATACGCCAGAGCAAATCCACGTCGCTTTTTGCCGCCACACCGGCGACAACGTGCCGTTTTCCGTCGTTGAAGAGGCGTTGGCACAGCTTGACGGGGCGTTTTTGCTGGACAACCAACGGGCGGCGCAAGCCCAAATCGCCCAGCGTGAGGCGTACCGCGCCCAGCCCCACCGCCCCCCGGCACTGGCAAAATTGAGCTATCCCGACAATCCGCAGCGGCTGGCGCGGCAGTTAGCGCGGTATGGCAACGATGACGACCGTAGCACCTGGCAGCCGTGGCGCGGCCGGGCAATCGTGTCACCCCATATTGATTATCAGCGGGGTGGGCCGGTGTATGCAAAGGTGTGGGAGCGGGCGGAAACGGCCGTTCTGGAAGCCGACCTCGTTCTCATCTTTGGCACCGACCACAACGGCGGACGTGGCACCTTCACCCTGACGCAGCTGCCCTACGCCACCCCGTTTGGCGTGCTGCCCACCGACCCCGGCCTGATTGCTGCCGTCGCCGACGCGATTGGCCCCGACGAAGCGTATGCCGAGGAGCTGCACCACCGCAAGGAACACGCCATCGAATTATCGGCCGTTTGGCTCCACTACATCTACCACAAAAACGGCGTGGCTCCCAAGCCAATGGTGCCAATTTTGTGCGGCTCGTTTCACCATTTTGTCCGCAACGGCGGCCACCCGGCCAACGACGAGCTGCTGATGACGGCCATTGAGACGCTGCGGCGGGAAACGGCTGGCAAAAAGGTGTTGGCCGTTGCCTCCGTAGACTTTGCCCACGTCGGCCCAGCCTTTAGCGACGACTATAACATGGATAGCCACCGCCGCGCCGCCCTGCGCCAAACGGATGACCAGCTCATTGAAGCGGTGCTGCGCGGCGATGCCGCCGACTTTTACCGCCAGATTGCGGCCGTGGAAGACCGCAACAAGGTGTGTGGCTTTTCGCCCATCTACCTGATGCTGCGCTATTTGGAAGCCACCGGCAACGGCCACGCCAGCGGCTATAAAGTCGCCTATGACCACTGTCCAGCGGATGCGGAAGATCATTCGCTGGTTTCGATTTCTGGTTTATTGATTGATTAGAGATTGGAGATTGGAGATTGATAAAGGTTCACCAATCTCCAATCTCCTAATCTCCAATCTCCTCGACCCCCATGACTCAACTTGCCGAAAACCCAGCCTATGTTGAACCTGTTTTGGCCGCAGAACGGCCGTTTAGCACCCTCTCTTTTGACTGGATGGTCACGATTAGTGCCATCTGGTTCATCTTTGGCCTCTATCTCGACGGCTGGGCGCACAACAACCTTGGCGGGCTGGAAAGCTTCTTTACGCCGTGGCACGCTGTTTTTTACAGTGGGTTTGGGGCGGTAACGGCCGTTCACGGCTGGCAAATCTGGCAAAACTGGCGGCAGGGGCATGGTTGGAAAACGGCCGTTCCGGCCGGCTACACCCTCTCCCTGCTCGGCATCGCCATCTTTGCCGCTGGCGGCGCAGGCGACCTGGCCTGGCACACCCTTTTTGGCATCGAAGAAAACATCGCTGCCCTGTTCAGCCCCTCCCACCTGACACTCATTGCGGGTATGGTGCTCATTGTTACTGGCCCCATTCGCGCCCTGGGGCAACGGCGCGGCAGCCCGCAAGGGTGGCTGGCGCTGTTTCCCATGCTCCTGTCGCTCACGTTTCTCTTTTCGCTGCTCACCTTCATCACCCAGTTCGCCTACTTCCCCGCCAACCCCTGGCTGGCAACCTCCGTTTCTCGCGTCGGCTTCACCGGCGATGCGTCGCAAATTTTGGGGGTGCTAACCAGCGTCTTTCATTCTGCCCTGCTCATGGGGCTGCTGCTGCCCGTGGTGCGCCGCTGGCACGTCCCCTTTGGCACTGTTACCCTCATGCTGGCCGTTAACATTTTGCTGATGAGCTGGATGCTCGACGACTATACCGGCGTACCGGCGTTGGTGCTGGCCGGGCTGATTGGGGATGGGTTGTTGGTGGGTTTGGGAGTTGGTGGGGGGAAACGGCCGTTTTCCTTCCACCTCTTCGCCTTCCTCCTCCCCGCCATCCTCTACGCCCTCTTCCTGTTCACCCTCACCAGCACCGGCCGTGTCTGGTGGGTCATCCACCTCATCACCGGCATCCCCGTCTTCACCGGCTGCACCGGTCTCCTCCTCAGCTATCTCGTCTTGACCCCTCCCAGCCTGCAAATGAGAAACGAATAACTCTGTTGAGCAATTACAACAAAACTCGTCAATTTACTTGACGAACATTATGTTTTGTTGTATTGTTGCAACAATAAGTATTGTTGCATTATCCCGCATTCAGGCAAAGCACACTCTACAATGAGTAAAGATGATTTGTTAGACAATTATGCTGGCGTGTTCGAAGTGAGCCAGCGGCTAAATATCCACCCCGAATCCGTGCGGCGGCTCATTCGCCAGGGGAAGTTGCCAGCAATTAAATTTGGCAACAAATGGCTTGTAGAGAAAGCAATGTTGGAGCAATATGCTAGCCGTTATGATCCACGTCCTGGCAACAAGGCAACGCTGCTCTAGGAATTCGGAAATATCGTATGTTGGGCAATAGTAGACTGGACAATAAGTAAAGAGGGTAGGAAGATGCAGCGTGGACCAGAGTTGGAGCATTCAGCGATTATTCGCGTAATTGGTGTGGGTGGGGGCGGGAACAATGCAGTCAACCGCATGATTCAGGAAGGGGTCGGTGGCGTTGATTTTATTGCCGTTAACACAGACAACCAGGCGTTGCTCCAATCCTTGGCTCCTGTGCGGGTGCGAATTGGCGATAAGCTGACGCGAGGGTTAGGGGCTGGTGGTCACCCGGAACAGGGTGAGAAAGCGGCTGAAGAAACTTCCGATGAACTATATGAAGTCCTTAAGGGGGCTGATATGGTGTTTATCACGGCCGGTATGGGTGGTGGCACAGGCACTGGGGCAGCTCCTGTTATTGCCCGCGTGGCGCGTGAAATGGGGGCGCTGACGGTTGGGGTTGTAACCAGGCCGTTTATGTTTGAAGGCAGCAAGCGCACCAATGCGGCCAATGCCGGGATTGAAAAGTTAAAAGAGCAGGTAGACACCCTGATTATTATCCCCAATGATCGGCTGCTGGAATTGGCTGACAAGCGGGTTTCGCTGACTGATTCATTCTCAATGGCTGATGATGTGCTGCGGCAGGGGATTCAGGGGATTAGTGAGTTAATTACCGTGCCGGGCTTGATCAACCTTGACTTTGCCGATGTGCAAACGATTATGTCAGAGGGCGGCGCGGCACTGATGGCGGTGGGCGTTGGCACAGGTGATGACCGGGCACGCATGGCGGCCGAACAGGCGGTTAGCTCGCGGCTGCTGGATGTGACAATTGATGGGGCGCGTGGCATTTTGTTTAACGTCACGGGTGGCCCGAATTTGAGCCTGTATGAAGTGAATCAGGCGGCGGCCATTATTCGGGAAACGGCCGATCCTGATGCTAATATGATTTTTGGTGCGGTAATTGACGAGAACATGGGCGATGAGCTGCGGATCACGGTGATTGCCACTGGGTTTGAACGGCAGCAGATGACGCGGCGGCAGCTTTTGCAGCAGCAGTATGGTCGCACGACGCCGGAACCGCGCCCGCAGGTGGAGATGGACGAACGGCCGTTTGAGCCAGCAACCTCCTCCCGCCAGGTGGAAGCCCGCGACCGCGAGCCGGTTCAGCCCAAGTTTTCACCCAATAATTTAGATATTCCTGCTTTCCTGCGACGGAGATAACGCTTACAAAACGACTGTTCTGGTGCCGCCAACACCTCTGAGGTCTGAAAACCTCAACAAGTTTGCTCTACATCCCCTCTGTGGTTTGCTCCCCCTGTGTCGCAGGACAGGGGGAGCATTTTTTAGGCAAAATTTGCTAAAACCCCTTCCCCTCGCTACCATCCCCCCGTTATGCAAAAAAAGGCAACCGTTTTGTTTGAAATTCGGCTCGATGAGGTCGAAAGTGATAGTGACAGCCAGCAGGCGTATGACGAGATTTATACCGAGAGCGACATTTCGCAAACGGATTCGTTTTACTTGTGGCTGCTGAACATTCTGGCTTTTCAATCGGGCGAGCATTACCTTGATATTTCTTGCGGGCGGGCGCAGTTACCCCGGCTGGCGCAGGAATTGGGAGTGAACGCCCACGGGCTGGATTTGTCTTACGCGGCACTGCGAAGTGGGGCGCAGCCGCCATCACCGATGCTGGTAACGGCTAACAGCCAGGATTTGCCCTATGCCAACGGCCGTTTTGACGTGGTGAGCAATATTGGCAGTCTGGAGCATTATGTGGATATGGAAACGGCCGTTTCTGAAATGACCCGCGTCCTCAAGCCCGGCGGTCGCGCCGTGGTGCTGGTTCCCAACAGCTTCAGCCTGCTGCAAAACATCTGGAGCGCCTATCGCAAGGGGCGTACCATGATTGACGAACAGCCCATTCAACGGTACGCCAGCCGCTACGAATGGCAAGATTTGCTGCAAAGCCACGGCCTGATCGTCACCCAAACGCTCAAATACGATTTGGAACGGCCGCGCACCCGCCACGATTGGCAAGCCTATCTGCACCGCCCCAAAAAGCTGGCGCGGCTGGCTGCGGCGCAGCTTGTTCCGCTTAACCTGGCTTTTTGCTTTGTCTTTCTGTGCCACAAGCCAACATCCTGAGTGACATGATTTATGGAATACGTCCATTGCAATTATTGTGAGCAAGATAACAGCGAATTAGTCAACGAAGGGCCGGATTTGCTGCTCAACCGCCCCGGCAGCTACCGGCTGGTGCGCTGCCGCAACTGTGGCCTGATTTACCAAAACCCGCAGCCCACGCGGGACGAATTACCCAGCCTGTACCCGGATGAATATGAGCCGTTTCAGCGCGGCATTGTGGGGGAAGAAGCGTCAGCCATGGAGCGGTTTCATCGGCGACATGAGATGGAACGACGGTACAAGCGGATTCGGCGCCACATGCCGCAGCCGGGTCGTCTGCTGGAAGTGGGCAGCTCCACGGGGCTGTTCTTGGCGACCATGCGTGAGCAAGGATGGCAGGTGTCGGGGGTGGAACTCAGTGCCTATGCCGCCGAGTTTACGCGCCAAACGTATGGGATTGAGGTAGCAACGGGAACGCTGGAAGAAACCCAGTTCCCTGACAACGCCTTTGATCTGGTGGCACTGTGGGATGTGTTTGAGCATGTGCTGGATCCCAAAGCCACACTAGCAGAAATTGCTCGCGTGCTGCGGCCGGGTGGGCTGTTTGTGGCAAGCCTGCCAAACCCGACGGGGTTTGAAGCAAAATGGTTTGGTGGCGATTGGCTGGGATGGGACCGGCCGCGCCATTTGCATATTTTTACGCCGCAGGTGATGGAGAATTATTTGCGGGATGCGGGTTTTGGGTTGACGAGTGTGGAGAGCTTTAACGGCCGTTTGGGTGTCACCCTCATGAGCCTGGAATTTCGCGCCAAAGCCCGGCAGGTTCCCGAAGCCGTTTGGCAACAGCGCAGCCAGCGGCTCTACACGTTGCCGCTGCGGCTGGCAACGCTGCCCATCTACAAGCTGGCCGAGGCATTTAACAAAACCTCCATCATGACCATCTTTGCCCATTTAAAAGCATAATTAACATGCAGCTTCCCACTGTCCAAAGCATCACCCATTGGGTTAACCGTGTGGCCCACACCCTTTTTACTGGCCGCTGGCGGCGCGTGGTCACAGGGGTGTTTTTGGGATTAACGGCCGTTGTTATCCTGACGGTTCTCTATGGCAACCGCGAATTATTGCGTACCTACGAATGGCATATCCAGCCGTACTGGCTGTTAATCGCAACATTGGTCATGTTTGGTTCCATGTTTTTAGGTGGTTGGGCGTGGCATTTGGTGGCGAAACGGATGGCGGGGGTGGAGAACGGCCGTTTAAACCTCAAAATATGGTGGTATGCCAATCTCGCCAAGCGCATTCCCGGCGTTGTTTGGTATATTGCCAGCCGTGCCATTCTCTACGAACAAGCCGGTGTGAGCAAACGTACTACCTCGCTTCTTAGCGGATTAGAACTGGCACTTATCTTTGTATCCGGAATTATAACCACGCTGCTTACACTACCCTTCTGGATACTACCAACTGAAATCACCGAAAATCTTGGTCGCGCCTGGTTTTTGCTTATCTTGCTTCCCCTTTCCTTTCTGCTCATCCAGCCACGCATCCTTGAAAAAATCTGGCAAAAGCTCAGCCATGAAACTAATACACACCCCCTACGCTGGCGTGACACCCTGTACTGGCTAGGTTTTTATGTCATCATTTGGGTTTTGGGTGGCGTTGTTATGTTCAGCACCATCAACTTTTTCCAGACCCTCCCGGCTACCCAGCTTCTGGCAACCATTGGCATGTGGGCATTAGCCAGCTCTGTATCGCTGGCTGGAGCCATTACGTTTACCAGTATCGGTGTACGCGAGGTCTCCTTGACGCTGTTGCTAACACAATTAATGCCATTACCTGTAGCTATCATCACCATTATCGCTATTCGGCTGCTTTGGTTGGCTGGAGAGTTAATAACGGCCGTTATTTCCCTAAAATTGACCCCTACTCCCCCTTTTTAACCCATATGGAGTATTGATAAACCAGCCTTTTACCCCTTATACTGGCCTCAACTTGGTCAAAACAAACTGTTTAGGAGAGTTTACATGAAAAAATTTATTGTTCTTTTTACCGTAATCGTATCAGCCTTGGTGCTGATGGTTGCTACCGCTGCTGCCCAACCCACCACCTACGACTCTGGCTTTCAAGTCCAGAACCTGGGTGATGGTGCTGCCACGGTCAACATTACTTTCTACAATCAAGATGGTAGTGTAGAAGCTCAGGTAGATGATAGCATCGCGCTGAATGGTTCCAAAACCTATTTCCCGCTGCCGGGTGGTGTTTCCAGCGGTTTTGATGGTTCCGTTGTTATCTCCTCCGACCAGCCCGTGGCGGCAATCACCAACGTTCTGGGTGATGGCTTTGACTATGGCGCAAGCTACGGCGGTTTTGATGGTGGTGCCGGATCCGTAAACCTGCCCCTCATCATGCGTAACAACGGTGGTTTTAGCACCTGGTTCAACGTTCAGAACACTGGCGCTAGTGCAACCAGCGTAACCGTTTCCTACGCCAATAGCAGCTGCACCGAAACTGCCAGCATTCAGCCCGGTGCTGCCGCAACCTTTGATCAATCTACCAACACCTGCCTTGGCAGCACCTATGTCGGTGCCGCAACGGTTGCTGCTGCTGCTGGCGGCGAGGTTGTTGCCACCGTTATTGAAACAGGTAAAGACACCCTGTTTGCCTACAATGGTTTCACTGTTGGTTCCAGCAGTGTGGTGATGCCACTGGTTCAAGCTAACAACTCAGGTTACCACACTGGTGTTCAGGTTCAGAACACGGGTAACACCTCCACAAATGTTACCTTGACCTACACCCCGGCAGCTGGTGCACCCGGTACCACTTGTACCGAAACAAAAAGCATTGGCGCTGGCGCTTCCGAAACCTTCTTCCTCTATGCTCTGTCCTTAAACGGAGCGGCCGGCACCAATAACTGTACCAAAGGCCAAGCCTTTGTTGGTTCCGCTGCTGTAACCGCAAACTCTGCGAGCATGGATTTGGTTGCCATTGTTAACCAGACCAATTTCAAGAACTACGGTAGTGCTTATAACGGTTTTGACCCCAATACTGCCACTGATTCTCTGGTTATGCCGCTCATTATGGATCGCAATAGTGGTTTCTTCACCGGCTTCAATATCATGAACGTTGGGTCTTCAGCCACAGTTACTTGTACCTTCTCCAATTCAAGCCGCACCTACAGTGCTGCTTTAGGAACGAATGCAGCCGGTAACGATGTCCAGAATGGCAAGATTGCCGACAAGTATGTTGGTAGCGCAAGCTGCTCCGCTCCTGGTGGTGCAATCATCGCCGTGGTGAACGAATTGGGTGCATCCAGCTCTTCTGACCTCCTCTTCACCTACGAAGCATTCAACAACTAAGACCAGGTTTTGCCATATGATGGCATAGATAGCGAGAGCCACCGCAGGGTGGCTCTCGTTGTGTTTACCGACCATGATGATTCATAAAACTTCGATTTTCCAATTTTTTGCACTATTTTCCCTTGTTCTGATACTGGCAGCGTGTGGTGGCGGGAACACATCATCGGCTTTACCTACCCCAATCCCTGAAACAAATGCCCCTGCCAATAGTGAGCCGGAAAGCATTGTGGCTCCTGATCCGGGTGATAATAACAGCGATGCTAATGGTTATCCGGCTCCTGAGACAGACCAATCAATCGTTCCGTACCCTGGCTCAGAATATGAAACGCTACAAGCCGAACCGCCAAACCCGGAACGGGAATTGCCTGCCGCAGGAGCAGATGTTGGGGTTGTTGGTGGGGTTCTCATTCGTGAGTTGACTGATCAAGGGTTCATGCCACTTAATCCGCAAAAATTGTTGCTGGGTGAAATTGTCCATACCGCTTCTGATGAGCCTGCTTATGTCAGTGTAGATGACCAAACATCGCCACAGGCTGAATTGTTCCCGACCGGCGTTTTCATTTTCCGAAACGTGGCTCCTGGAACATATGGTTTGGTAGTTGATCTAGGCTTCACTCAATTTTTGGTGAATCAACCGGATGGATCTCAATTCCTGTTTACGGTTGAGCCGGGTCAAGCCTTAGACCTGGGGCAAGTTATTACCCAAACAACAAATTAGTCAGGTTTTCCCCTGAGGATAACGATGCTATAATTGTGATTTTTGGCACATAGTCTGCTAAAAGCAACATTAACTTTACGAGAAAGCGTCCGCGTAGCCAAGCTAACGGACGCTTTTTTTATGGATTAGGAGTAATACCATTGTTAGCAACAAAACAAACGACCTTGATTGAACCATATGGAGGGAAGCTGGTAAATTTGCTGGTTGACCCGGAAGAAAAAGCGGAGTTAACGCACTATGCCAACAAGCTGCCGGCCGTCCGGCTAACAGAGCGTGAGGTATGTGACCTGGAGATGCTGGCGGTTGGCGCGTTTTCGCCGCTGGATCGGTTTATGGGGCAGGCGGATCATCGGCGAGTGCTAAACGAGATGCGGTTGAGCAGCGGGCATTTGTTCCCGCTGCCGGTGACGCTTTCGGTAGAGACAGAAACGGCCGTTTCCCTCAACCAGCAAATCGCCCTCCGTTCACCGCAAAACGACCTGCTCGCCATCATGACCGTCGAAGAAATCTACCCCTGGGATTTGGCCGAAGTAGCGCAAAAAGCATTTGGCTCCCAGGATTTACGCCACCCACTGGTGGCTGAAATGTACCGCTGGGGCAGATACCACATTTCTGGCCCGATGCAGGTTTTGCAATTGCCAGCCCACTATGATTTCAAAAACCTGCGCCTGACCCCCGCCGAAACCCGCGCCCAGCTTGAATCGTTTGGTCACCAAAACGTCGTTGCCTTCCAAACTCGCAACCCACTGCACCGCGTTCACGAAGAGCTTACCAAGCGGGCTGTGGAGGAAAAAGACGGCGTGCTGTTGCTTCACCCCGTTGTTGGCATGACCCGCCCCGGCGACGTAGATTACTTCACCCGCGTTCGCACCTATCGCACCTTGGTGCAAAATTATTATGCGCCAGACCGGGTGCTGCTGTCGCTGCTGCCGCTGGCAATGCGGATGGCAGGCCCCCGCGAGGCAGTGTGGCACGCGCTGATTCGCCGCAACTATGGGGCAAACCATCTGATTGTGGGGCGCGACCATGCTGGCCCTGGCAATGATTCCACCGGCAAGCCGTTTTATGGGCCGTATGATGCCCAGGAGATGGTGGAGGCGCACAGTGAGGAGTTGGGAGTAACGGCCGTTCCTTTCCAAATGCTCGTCTACCTTCCCGAAGAAGACCGGTACGAAGAGGTAGACAAAATTACCCCACAGACCAAAACAGCCTCCATTTCTGGTACCCAGGTGCGCGAAGAGTTCTTGCACAAAGGCCAAACGCTTCCCGCCTGGTTCACCCGCCCCGAAGTGGCGCAAATTCTGGCCGAAACCTACCCGCCGCGCCATCAGCAGGGGGTTTGCATTTGGCTTACCGGTTTGCACAATGCCGGTAAATCAACCACCGCCTCGGTGCTAACTACTTTACTGCAAGAACACGGCCGACAGGTTACGCTTCTGGACGGTGACGTGATGCGTACCAATGTCTCCGAGGGGCTGGGCTTTACCAAAGCCGACCGGGATGACCATGTGCGGCGTATGGGCTTTATTGCGGCAGAGATTGTGCGCCACGGCGGGATTGCCGTTTGCGCGGCCGTTAGCCCCTATCGCGCCACACGCAACGATGTGCGCAACAGTGTCGGGCAGGAGCATTACGTTGAGGTGTTTGTGGATACGCCGCTGGCTGTGTGTGAACAACGGGATACCAAAGGGCTGTATGCGCGGGCGCGTAATGGGGAGTTGACCAACTTCACGGGGATTGATGCCCCCTATGAACCGCCTCAGCACCCGGAGCTACGCATTGATACGATGGAACAAACGGCTGAAGAAAATGCCCATCGGGTAATTGCTCATTTGATTGGCAAGGGGTTTGTGCGGGTGGAAACGGCCGTTTAACCCACCATTCCCGACGAAACAGCCTGCCGGAAAACTTCACGCAAAGCCGCCAAGACGCAAAAGAAAACGATACATCTTGGCGGCTTTGCGCCTTTGCGTGATCTCTAAATTTCCGTTTCCCTGCTTTCGGGAAGTGGGGCAATCTGCTATAATCGCAAAATAAACAGATCTATAACAAGTAGTGCTGATTCACAAGACGGTGCAGAACATTGAGCGAAACCAAAAATAATTTTGACCGGCTAAACCAACAGCTTGATGATTTAGGAGCCATTATCAACAAAAAAGGCGCAGTTCCGGCTAGCGAAAGTGCCGAAATGGCTCGAACGCTCATTTACGCTCGGCGCTCGCTCGAAGATTTGCGGCGCGGCATTGAAGCCCAAGAAAAAGAGCGCAACCAACTCCGAGCCTTGCAAGAAGTCGGGGCTATCATCAACTCCTCCCTTGATCTCACCCGTGTTCTCAGCAGAGTCATGGATGCCATTATCGGCATTACCAAGGCAGAACGCGCCATTCTGCTGCTGCTCAACGAAGCCAACGGCGAATTGGAGGTGCAGGTCGCTCGCAACATGGATCGGGAGACGATTGAGCGCTCCGCCTCCTTTGAAATCAGCCGCAGCATTGTCCGCAGCGTTTGGCAGTCAGGCGACCCAGTGGTGACGATGAACGCCCAGGAAGATGCCCGTTTTTCCGCCCAGGAAAGCATCATCAGCTACAACCTGCGCTCCATTCTTTGCGTCCCCCTCAAGCTCAAAGAAAGCTCCATTGGCGTCATTTATGCCGACAACCGCGTCGCCGCCGGGCTGTTTAGCGACACCGACCGCGACCTGCTGGCCGCTTTTGCCAACCAAGCGGCCGTTGCCATTGAAAACGCCCGTCTTTTCCGTCAAATCCGCAACCACCTGGCTGAAATTACCGAGATGAAAACGCTGATGGACAACGTGTTTGAGTCCATTGCCAGCGGGGTCATCACCATTGACGAAGCCGACCGCATTGCCCTGTACAACCGTGCTGCCGAGCAAATTTTGGGTGTCCCCGCCAGTTCGGTGGTGCATCAGGTGTATGCCCAGGCACTGGATGCGCTCAGTTTGCCGGTCGAAAACGTTATCCATGATGTGAAGCGCAACGGCGGCATCCACAATCTGGAGATGGATGTGGCTGTGCAGCAGCGACCTGGTACCACCACGCTTAACATGACGTTTTCGCCACTGCTGAACACCAGCCAGGAATCTACGCGGGGCGTGGCGATGGTACTGGATGACATTTCTGAAAAAAAGCGTTTGGAAAGCGTGCGCCGCTATTTGCCGCCTGCCCTGGTGGACAAGGTGCGTGATATTGATGCCGCTCAACGCCCTCAGCGTCGCACCATCACCGTGCTGTTTGCCGATATTCGTGGTTTTAGCACCTATAGCGAAAACTTTGACCCACGCCAGCTTATTCAGGTGTTGAACGGATATTTTACCGAAGCTGTGCAGGCGATTACCTTTTATCAGGGGTTGACCGACAAGTTCACCGGGGATGCGGTGATGGCTCTGTTTAACACACCGCTGAATCCGCAGGCAGACCACGTGGAGCGGGCAGTGCGGACGGCGTTGATGATGGGGGCAAATTTGATGGCGCACCGGCAGCGGCTGCCGGCCGCCGAGCAGCTTCACTTTGGGGTGGGGATTCACACGGGGGAAGCGGTTGTGGGAAACGTGGGGAGCGATTTGCGGAAAGATTATTCGGCGATTGGCGATGCCGTCAATTTGGCAAAGCGACTGCAGGAAACGGCTCAGCCAGACCAGATCATCATTAGCCAGGATGTTTATACACACGTGTCAGGGTTTGTTGATGTGCGGGCGCTTCCGCTTGTACAGGTAAAAGGCCGCCAGGCGTTTGAGCAAACGTTTGAGCTGCTTGGTGCCAAATAGGTTCCCAATTTTATATGGAGGCTATCAAATGTATCGTTTTATGCAGCGCCGTGTTGGGGTAACAACGGCCGTTTTTGCCTTGCTTACCACTCTTATTTCTCTCACCCTTGCCGCGCCAGCCAGTTGGCAGCAATCACCCGAAACCCTCATCAACCAACTTAGCCAGGCCAGCGGCGGCCAGTTACGTGTTTCCTACCACGATGAAACGGGGAAGGTGCGCTTTTTAGGTACTACACCTGACCACGCCATTGCCCAGACGTTTCCCAATGCAGCCGATGTGTCGCCCGAAATGGCGGCTCGCGCCTTTGTACAAAGCTATGGCTCGCTCTTTGGGCTGCAAAACGGCCAGGATGAGCTGGTGGTGATGAAGGGTCAGACGGAGGAAAACGGCCGTTCTTTCACCCGTTTCCAGCAGGTTTATCAAGGTATTCCCGTCATTGGAGCGGAGCTAATTGTGCAGACTGACGCCCAGCACGGGGTTTTGTCGGCCAACGGCGAGATTTTGCCGGAACTGGCATTAGAGACGGCGGCGGCGATTGGGGAAGGGGATGCGGTGGAAACGGCCGTTGCCAAAGTCAGCAAAGATTACGCCGTTGACCCCAACACCCTCTCCACCACCCAGCCCGAACTGTGGGTCTACGACCCCACCATTCTCGGCGGCCCCGGCTTGCCCCTCAGCCGCCTCGTCTGGCGCATGGATGTCACCAGCCTCACCCTTGACCCCATCCGCGAACTCATGCTCATTGATGCCCAAACTGGTGCCATCGCCCTCCACTTCAACCAAGTCCCCCACGCCCGCAACCGCATCAACTATGACAACAACAACAACCCATCCATCGGTTTGCCCGGCAATCTTGTCCGTAAAGAAGGTGAGGGGCCAACCGGCATTACCGACGTTGACCGCGCCTATGATTATGCCGGCCATACATACAACTTCTTTGCCAACGAACACGGCCGCGACAGCCTGGACGGCAACGGCATGACCCTCATCTCCACCACCCGCTACTGCCCCAGTGCCGCCAGTTGCCCCTATGCCAACGCCTTTTGGAACGGCACGCAAATGGTCTATGGCAACGGCTTCTCTGCTGCCGATGACGTGGTTGCCCATGAACTTACCCACGGCTTTACCGAACACACCTCCAACCTCTTCTACTGGTTCCAGTCGGGTGCCATCAACGAATCCTTGTCCGATGTATGGGGCGAATTTGTAGACCAAACCAATGGCGCAGGTAGCGATGGCAACAATGTGCGCTGGCTGATGGGTGAAGATGTACCTGGTTTTGGTGCCATCCGCGACATGAAAAACCCGCCTGCCTTCGACAACCCAGATCGGATGCGCTCGCCTATTTATGTTTGCGAGCAAACGCAGCTTAACGCTCCCACACACGACAATGGCGGCGTTCATTCAAACAGCGGGGTTAACAACAAGGCCGTCTTTTTGATGGTTGACGGTGGCACCTTCAACGGCAAAACTGTCACCGGACTAGGCATTTCCCGCGTGGCCGACCTTTACTACGAAGCCCAAACCCATTTGCTCACCTCAGCGGCCGATTATGCCGACCTCTACGACGCGCTGATTCAGGCCAGCATCAACCTCGGCTTTACCAACAGCCAGAAGCAGTCGGTGCAAAACGCGCTTGACGCTGTGGAGATGAACCAAAACCCGGTTAACTGCGCCGCCACGGAAGCACCTGTTTGTGGGGCTGGGCAGATAGCTGTTAACTTGTTTGAAGATAAATTTGAGGCTGGTTTTGCTAATTGGCAATCCAACGGCACGGCCTTATGGAAGGAAGCGAGTTTTTATGCCACTAGCGGCAAAAACCATTTGTGGGGTGAAGATATAAATGGCAGTTCCGACGGCCGTATTTCCCTCAACAAAAACATCGCCATCACCAACAACACCTTCCTGCGCTTTGACCACGCCTATGGCTTTGAATCCAACAGTGCTGGCTCAACCTTCTTTGATGGTGGCGTGGTGGAATACAGCACCAACAGCGGCAGCTCCTGGAATGATGCTGGCTCGCTATTCACGCACAATGGGTACAATGGCACGCTGGATACAGGAACCAATCCGTTAGGTGGCCGTTCGGCTTTTGTAGCCGACAGTTCTGGCTACCTTTCCAGCCGCCTCAACCTCAGCTCGCTGGCCGGGCAAAACGTCCGTTTCCGCTTCCGCATTGGCAGCGACAGCAACGTGGGCGACTATGGCTGGTTTGTTGACAATGTGCGTGTCTACACCTGTACCACCAGTGGCGGCCCCAAGGATGAATTTAACTACCTGCCCATCATCAACAAAGCTCCCTTGCCGCCTACTCCAACCCCTAACCCTGTCGGAACCTTACGGATTGTCAACAATACGGGCGGGTCGCTGCGGCTGGATGTGAATGCCCTTGGATCACACACCTTCCCCGTTGGCACATCCGATTGGACAAATCTTCCGGCCGGCAGCTACAGCGGGACGTTAAAATCTCTTGGCGGCCCTTGCTCTGGCGCATCAATAAGCGTTCAGTTCACCATTCAGGTTAACACCATTACGCAAGACACCTTTAACTGTACCTTACTTCAAGAACCAATGCTGCAAGGCATCATGCCATAGTTGACTCGTAGCCGAGGATTCCAATCCGCGCTTTTCGACCTGGCCAAAGAGCGCGGATTGGAATCCTCGGCTACTTTTGTGATGAAGGGGGGACAAACGGCCGTTTACCAATCGTCCAACAAACGCCCAAAACCCAACCACGCACATATGGTATAATAGCCTCCTATGAACCTACGCTACCTGGCCGAAGAAGGCGCACTCATCCAGCAAGAGCTAGGCTTTGTTATCCTACTCTCCATCGCCGCCCTCGTCGCCATTTTTGTGCGCCGCATTCGCCTCCCCTACACCGTTGCCCTGGTACTAGTCGGGCTGCTCCTCTCCCTTTTCCCCAACCTCATCGAATTTGAAATTAGCAGCGAGCTAATTTTGGCACTGCTGGTGCCGCCGCTGCTCTTTGAAGCCACCCTGCACCTGCCGTGGGACAGACTGCGGCGCGATCTGCTGCCAGTGCTGCTGCTGGCACTGGCGGGCACGCTCATCGGCACCTTCATTGTTGGCGGCATGGTGCAGCAAATTCTCAACATCCCCTGGGCGGCCGCCATCGCCTTTGGCGCACTCATCTCCGCCACCGACCCCGTGGCCGTCATCGCCTTTTTCCGCAGCCTGGGGGTGAGCAAGCGGCTAACCATTTTGGTGGAAGGCGAAAGTTTGTTTAACGACGGCGTTGCTATTGTCATTTTTAACATCGCCGTAGCGGCCAGTGCCAATGGGACCACAACCCATTTTTCCCTTGGCGAAGCCCTGCTGGAATTTATCATTGTGGCGTTTGGCGGACTGGCGGTGGGGCTGATTTTGGGCTACATCGTCTCCAGCATCATCCTCAAAAATGTAGATGATCACCTGATTGAAACGGCCACGACAGTTGCCCTGGCGTTTGGCTCTTTTTTGATGGCCGAAGCATTTGGCGAGATGGTTGGCGTGCCGGGGCTGCACCTCAGCGGCATTTTAGCGGTGGTAGCGGCGGGGCTGATGGTGGGCAATATCGGCTCACACAACACATCGCCTACCACTAAAATCACGCTCAACAACTTTTGGGAGTTCTTGACCTTTGTCGTCAACTCGCTGGTCTTTTTGCTGATCGGGATTCGCATTGCTTTCCGCCAGCTTACGCCCAATCTGGTGCCGATTTTGGTGGCCGTCCTGGCAATTTTGGTGAGCCGAGCGATTATTGTCTATGCGTTGGGGTGGTTTAACGGCCGTTTACAACCCCGCAACCACATCCCCATCAGCTACCGCCACGTCATGTTCTGGGGCGGGCTGCGCGGTGCCATCAGCCTGGCACTAGCCCTGACCCTCACCGACACCTTCAGCCCCGAACTCGCCAACGAACTTCAGGTGATGACCTTTGGCGTGGTGCTGTTTACCCTGCTCGTGCAGGGGTTAAGCATCGAGCAGCTCATCAAACGGCTGAGGCTGGTCAAAAAGTCGCCGCAGCAGGTGGAGCAGCAGCGGCAGCAGACATTGCTCTACACCAAACAAGCGGGTAAAACAGAGCTGGCGCGGTTGCGGCAGGAAGGCATTTTGTCGCCCGAAATTTGGGAAGCGATGGATGCCGTCTATGATGCCGACATTGTGCGCCACAAGGCCGATTTAAGCACCCATCTACAGCAGTTTCCCGAACTGGAGCAAGAGATGTATTTGCAGGCGCGGCTGGACATGCTGCGGACAGAAAAAAGTGCCCTGGCCGATGCCGCGCAGCGGGGGCTGGTGGGCGAAGAGGTGCAGCACGCCCTGGCGCGGCAGCTAAATGATCAGGTAGCGGCGTTGGAGTTGATTCAGGCAAACCGGGGGTTAGGCGATGAGACAGAGTAAGAAAACCTGTGTTTGTTGGAGCTTGTCCGCGTCCCACCCTTTCTGGGGGAACCATGCGTAACCTGGTGTGTGCCACGCGGGGTGGCGAGGGCAGCCGGGCGGCACAGTTGGCGGCCATTGCTCAGGCCAAGGCGGAGAATGCTGCGCTGACGTTTTTGTATGTGGTTGACCCGCACAGCCTGCGTGGGGTGGATGATTCGCTGGAAACGGCCGTTTCTGCCGAACTCCACTGGATGGGCCAAACCCTGCTGCGAATTGCCCAAAACCGCGCCCACGCCGCTGGACTCAGCACCGAAATCAGCCTGCGCCACGGCCGTACCACCGACCAAATCTGCCAATTCCTGCAAGACACCCACGCCGATTTGCTGATATTAGGCACCCCCCGTGGCACCACGGCCAACGTCTTTGGTGATGATGCCATCGAACAGTTCGCCACTGCCGTAGAACAACAAACCAACGTACCTGTTAAGCTCATCCACCCCGATTCCGTCGCCCAACGCTCAAGTTCCCATTAACCATTCTTGTAGAAGTAATTATGATTGAAACAGCAACTGACTCCCTGCAAGGCATTACCAACGTTTCGCCGGAAACGATTACTAAACTTGCCAGCACCATCCTCATTCTCGTTGCCCTCTGGCTGCTCCAAACCCTGGCTGTCCGCTTTATCAACCGCCAAACACAAAGCGCACGCACGCTCTACAGTTGGCGCAAGGCAACCCAGTACATCATTGTCACTCTCGGCATCTTTCTGGTCGGGCGCACTTGGCTGGTGGGTATGCAATCGGTCGTCACGTATCTGGGCTTGCTGTCGGCCGGCATCGCCATTGCCCTGCAAGACCTGGTAATTAACCTGGCGGGCTGGGGATTTATTATGTGGGTACGGCCGTTTGCCGTTGGCGACCGCATCCAAATTGGCGATGATTCCGGCGATGTCATAGACATTCGGCTCTTCCAATTCAGCATGCTGGAAATTGGCAAGCGGATTGAGGCCGAACAAACCACCGGGCGCATTTTGCACCTGCCCAACGGCATCGTTTTCAAGGAAGTATTTGCCAACTACAGCCAGGGCTTCCCCTACATCTGGAACGAAATGCCTATTTTGGTAACATATGAAAGTGACTGGCAAAAAGCCAAGAACATTTTGCAAGAGATCATCAGCCACCATGCCCCCGATGTCAGCGAAGATATGAAAAAACACGCCCGTCGTATTACCAACCGCTTTGTCATTTCCTATGGCACCACCTCCCCCATCGTCTATACCCAAATTGCCTCCAGCGGCGTGCTGCTTACCATGCGCTATCTGGTGGCACCCCGGCAGCGGCGCAACAGCGAAAACGCCATTTATGAAGAGATTTTGCGGGAATTTGCCAACCACTGGGATATTGATTTTGCCTACGAAACAACCCGCGAATTTGACCATTACCGTGAAGGTAAAAAACCACCCAAACCACAAACCGGCAGTAGCCAACCGGGTAAATCGTCATGATTGCCAATTTTCTGACCCATTTTGCCGCGCTGCCCCTTTTTTGGCAGCGACTGGGGCAAATTCTGCTGTTCTATCTGGTAGCCTGGCTGCTGCACCGGCTTGGTTATCATTTCGCCAAACGGCTGCTCTATCTTGACCGCTTTTCGCGCAAGCGGGAACGGCTGCGGGCGGAACGACTAAAAACGCTGCAAGGGCTGTTATCAAGCGCGTTTAGCTTTCTGGTTTTTTTGGTAGCAACGCTGTTTGCCCTGTCGCTGTTTATTGCCTCGGATACGCTGGTGTGGATGATTGGGTTGTTTAGCGCGGCGTTTGGGCTGGGTTTACGGCCGTTAATCAGCGACTACCTCACCGGCATCAGCTTTATCTTTGAAGACACCTTTGATGTCGGCGAAAAAGTCGAAATGCCTGGTATTGATGTGCAAGGGGTCATCGAAGCCGTTAACCTGCGCACCACCGTGGTGCGTGGTACCAGCGGGGAACAATACATCGTCCCCAATGGCGAAGTGCGCGTGGTGCGAAATTTCAGCCGAGGCCGCTTCTCCATTGCCAATGTTACCCTGAAGATCCCCAGTCAGCACCTCAACAAGGTGATTTATATTTTGGAGCAATTAAGTCAAGAAGCCGTCATGCTGCTGCCCAATCTGCTGGAACCGTGGCACATCATTACAGAAACAGGCACAATGGGGCAAAATGTAGAACTGACGCTAACGGCCAAAGCCCGCTACGGCCACGCTGCGGAAATGCGCCCCCGCTTGCTGGGGCTGGTGCAAGAACGACTGACCAATGAGGGCGTAGAGTTGGCGGCATAGTCAATTGAGAGTGGGGAATGGAGAATGGAGAATTGGGAATGGATATGCAGCTAAATAATGAACAACAGGCGATGCTGGCGGGAGAACGGGGGCTGGCAAAGCAAATGGCAATGCGGCTGCTGCTGGATATGGCGGCGGCGGCAGGGGCAACCGAGCTTGTACCCATCAAAAGCGCTCATCTGTCGGGGGTGTCGCCCTTGACGGGGGGGCTGGGGCTGCGGCTGTTTTTGGCGCGGCTGGGCAGCGAAGAAGGGGTCAGCATGGCGGTGCCAACAACGCTTAATTCGGCCGGCTGTGACGAAGCACAGTTTGATGAGATGCGGATTGTCGCCCCCGATTTTTTGCAGCATAACCACGAAATTGTGGCTCTTTATACCAAATTAGGTGTGGAACCCACGCAGTCTTGTATTCCCTATGAGTGGGAGGGGGTGATTGTTGAGGGTGAGGCGGCCTGGGCAGAATCAAATGCTATTTGCTTTGGCAACTCCTACACCGGGCTGATTACCAACCGCGAATCGGGACTGTCGGCGTTGGCGTGTGCGCTGACGGGGTATTCGCCCAAATATGGGCTGCTGCACGAGGCAGCACGCCGCCCCAACCTGGATGTGCATGTAACCGCTATGCTGAGTGATCCAACTGATTTTTCGCTTTTGGGGGATTGGATTGGGATGCAGCGGCAGCCGCACTGGCGCACGCCGTATGGCCCCATTCCGGTGATTCGCGGGCTGCCGGCCGACCTGACCCACGAACAAAAGAAAGCCCTCACCGCCGCCGCCGCCAACTATGGCTGTCCGCTGCTCTACATTGAAGGGGTGGTTCCCATTCCCGACGACGCTGATTTTCAGGCGACGTTGACGTTTAGCGCGGCGGAATTGGCGAAGCGGTATGAGGATTTGCGACCACAAACGGCCGTTTCTCTCATCGTCATCGGCTGCCCCCAGGCATCCGTGGGTGAACTGCGAGCCGTTGCAGCTGCGTTGGCGGGCAAAACCGTCGCCCCCACTGCCCCGCCGCTGTGGGTCTTCACCTCTTCCGCCAACAAAGCCATTGCTGAAAAAACCGGGCTGGCTGACCAGATCCGCCGCAGCGGAGCGCTGCTGCTGGAAAACACCTGCCCCGAAGTGGTACCTTACGACCCAAGCTGGGTCAAGCACGTCCTCACCAACTCGATGAAAGCCGAGCATTACATCAAGTCAGGGCTAAACGGCATCCCCACCTCTGTCATGCCACTGGCCGACTGCGTGGGGCTGGCAACGGGGGCATGGGGAATTGACGAAACACGCCCAACAGCAGCCGGAATCGCAAAAAAGGCTGCTCCCGCAAAAAAGGCCACCACGGTCAGCCATAAGCCCCAGGCCGCTGGCATCTTTGTCGCCAGCGGCCACGGGCTGCCGTCGCAAGGGGATTTTACGGTAACGGGTGAGGCGTTTGTCACTGGCACACCGATTACGCTGCTGGGGTTTGTGAACCGGGAAACGGCCGTTATTGAGGAACCAGGCCACCCCGCCAACGGCCAAAGCATGGCCGGTAAAATTGCCATTTTCCCCAAGGGCAGTGGCTCCACCGTCGCCCCCTACGTGCTGCTGGAGCTGTTTTACCGGGGCAACGCCCCGCTTGCCATTGCCAACACTGAAATTGACCAGCAAAGCGCCCCCGCCTGCTCACTGGAAAACATCCCCTATGCCTACGGCTTTGACCACGACATCATTGCCAACATCAACGCCGGGGATTTGGTAGAGCTAAAGCGGCGCGGCGATATGGTGACGCTGCGGGTGGTAGAACGGCGGTAAGGCGTTAGCCGGCCGAATCGTCCACAATCTCGCCATCGGTCAGCGTAATCGTCCGGCTGACCCGCTCCGCCAAATCGCGGTCATGGGTCACCATAAAAATCGTCTTGCCCTGCGCCACCAGCCGCTGAAACAGCGAAAACACGTTTTGTGCTGTCGTCTGATCCAAATTGCCCGTTGGTTCATCGGCCACAATGATGGGTGGGTCGTTTGCCAGCGAACGGGCAATGGCAACCCGCTGCTGCTGCCCGCCCGAAATTTCGCTGGGCAGCTTAAACGCATGTTCCGCAATCTCAACCTCGTCCAGCAAATGCAGTGCCCGCTCCTTCCACTCCCGCTGCCCGCTGTACATCCCGGCAAAATCCATTGGCAGCATGACATTTTCAATGTTGGTGAGCATGGGCAGCAGTTGGAAAAATTGAAAGACGACGCCCACATTGCGCCCGCGCCACTCGGCCATTGCCCCTTCGCTCAAATGGTGTATGGGCTTGCCATTAACAACAACCTCGCCCGACGTAGGGCGGTCAATGCCGGTAATCATGTTCACCAGCGTCGTCTTGCCGCTGCCTGATTTGCCGTTGACGGCCACAAACTCACCGCGATTAACGGTTAAATTGATGTTTTTGAGCGCCCAAAAGTCACCGGCGGGCGTTTCATACGCTTTGGTCACATTTCGCAATTCGATGAGGGAGCCGCTGGAAAAACGGCCGTTTTCCCCCGCCGCCTTCTCTTTCACAAAAAAACCTTTCAACATACCTACACTCCTGCTGCCTGGGGCAGCGTTAGCTCACCACGCAAATTTTGCTGCATCTGCTGCCGCACCCATGCTGCATCATCACCCACACTCAGCAAATAAGCCAGCTTGGTCAACGCCGCCTCAGCCGTCATATCATAACCACTAATCACTCCTGCCTGCGCCAGTGCCGCTCCATTGGCATATTTATGCAAATTCACCGTGCCACGCAAACATTGGGTGCAGTTGACAATGACAACCCCTCGCGCTGCTGCTTCAGCCAGCGTTACCAGTAGCTCCGGGTTGTGCGTTGGCGCATTGCCCGCCCCATAAGTCTCCAACACCAGCCCCCGCAGCGGCGGCTGGAGCATATTGTGCAGCACATCGGCGGAAATACCAGGGAAAAGCCGTAGCGATCCCACATGAGGCTGGGCTATGGCTTGAAATTTTAGCGCACTTTGGCGAGGGTGGGGAATATCGTTGAGCAAACGCTTGTTAAACAGCACTTCAATGCCAACAGTCGCAAGGGGTGCTTCGTTAGGTGAGTCAAACGCATCGAATCCATCGGCATTGACTTTCACCGCACGGCAGCCCCGCAAAAGACGGCCGTTAAAATACAAACACACCTCCGGCACCGTCATCGGGTTTGCTGCCAACAGCAGCGAGGTAATCAAATTTTCCTGTGCATCATTCCGCAATTCACATAGCGGAATTTGCGAACCCGTCACAATGACCGGCTTCCCCAACCCTTCCAGCATAAACGCCAGCGCCGAGGCCGTATACGCCATCGTATCGGTACCGTGCAGCACCACAAACCCGTCATACGCCCCATAACTGGCGCATATGTCAGCAGCAATAGTTGACCAGTCGCGGGGTGCCATATCGGAAGAATCGAGCAACGGCCGATATTGGTGAATGGTGTAGCGCGGCAAACCGGAGTGCTGAAACAGCGGATTGGCTGCCATCTGCATTTGCAAATAGTCGGCCATCGGATGGTAACTACCATCCACCTTTTTCATCCCAATCGTGCCACCCGTATAAGCAATATAGACATTACGTTCTGTCATATGCCTATTATTTCACGATTCAAGCCGGAGACAAAACAGGTTGAGGGGGAATATGCGGTGCTTGGGCGTTTACAAAATAAGCGGGTAGAAAAACGGCAGACCTTTTCATGTCATTCCGAGGTCCTCCGAGGAATCTTTCTGCTTCTCTGAGGGGAAAGATTCCTCGCTCCGAAGACTCCGCTCGGAATGACATTTGCCCGATTAATTTGTTAATCCGCTACAACCGCATATAGTACCAGAACAAACGCGATACAATTGTCAGGCTGCTACAGGGGTTAGGTCGCGGCTTTGCTTCACTGGCAGCAGCACATGAAATTCACTTCCCGGCAATTTCTTTTCATCATAACCACGGCTTTCTACCCAAATCTTACCCTGGTGCGCCTCGACAATGCCCCGCGCAATGGGCAGCCCCAAACCAGGCCCGCCCCCTTTAAACTTAGTCTGCCCCGTCGAATGGAATGTTACCTCACCTGTTTGATAGAACTTGGTAAAAATCAGGTCATGGTAAGCGGGGTCAATGCCAATGCCGCTGTCACGAATCACCAATTCCACCCGCTGCACGTAATTGCCCGTGCCATTGGCCGCCATTTGGGGCGTACCCCAAACGGTAATGATGCCGCCATCGGGCGTATATTTGATGGCGTTGCCAATGACATGGGAGAAAACCTTAACCAGGGCATCGGGGTCTGCTTCAAGGGCAGGCAGATCGCTCATGTCAAGCACATCAAGCTGTAGCTGCCGTTCGCGCAGCGGCACGCGCCACTCAGCCATCACCCGCTGCAAGATGTCAGGGATCGAGACGGGTTCAGGATACAGGTCAAGGGCGCGGTTATCAATCTTTGCCATGTCAACCATCGCATTGACAACTTTTTCCAGCCGCGCTTCGCCAGCCTGGATGTTTGTAACCATCTCGCGGTGAAAATCATTATTGGCAATGGCCTCATCACGCAGCAGCATTTGGCTATAGCCACGCAGCAAGGTTAGCGGCGTCCGCAGCTCGTGGGCGGCTACGCTGATAAAGTCGGACTTGGTGCGGTCAAGCTTTTCCAGTCGGTCTACAGCGTCGCGCAGGTCGGCCGTGCGGTGCTTGACTTGTTGTTCTAACTGCTGGTTGAAACGCGACAGTTTGTCATACAAATTGGCGTTGTGCAAGGCGGTGGAAGCCTGCTCGGCAAAGGCAGTCGCTAGCCGAATTTCCTCGTCGGTGTAGCTCTGTAGAGTGGCGCGGGCAAGGGACAAGATGCCCACGACTTCGTTGCCCCGCAGCAGCGGCACGCCCAGCCAGGCGCGGGTGGGGGCCATGTTGTCTACCTGATGCCAATCGGATCGCTGGGTTACGTCAGGGATGGCTAACGGCCGTTTATGCCGGTAAATCCAGCCATAGACCGAATTGTCTTCGCTAAGGTCAATCGGAATCCGCAGCGCATCTACATTGCCCGAATCAGGAAAACCCAAATCAGCCACAATCATCAACGCCCCATCAGTGTTCAGCAAAATGGCCGTGCGGTGGGATGAAACCACGTGGGATAAATTTTCCAACACCCGATCCAGCAGTTCCGTCCGATCCAGCGTGCCAGAAAGCGCCCGCCCCGTCATATACATCTTTTCTGTGAGCAGCCGAGTGGATTGTTCGCCCTGATATACATAGGCGTTGTAAACAGCCACCGCAATTTGGTCCGCCAGCATCTCCAAAAAGGGGATGTCGGCCACAGCGAAAGCGTTTGTCTGGTCGCTTTGCAGATCAAGCACACCCAGGCGCACGCCACTAATTTGCAGCGGCAGTGCCAGCTCGGCTTTTGCGCCAGCAATAACGTTAAGCGGGGCGTATTGCGACGGTTCATTGGTGTTGTTTAGCCACAGACAACGGCCGTTTTTTGCCACCGCCCCCACCAACGTCGCCTCATTTGCTTGCAGCTCAAATTTTTCATAGCACAGCAAAGCCCCCTCACGCCCCGTTCCAGCCCGAAGCTGCGCCTGATCGCCAACATCGTTGAGCAAAAAGACAGCTACAAAACGAAGTTGATACTTTTGCCGAATCAGCTCTACCACCTCATCCAGCAGCTCGCTCATGTTTAAAATGGCGGTGATCCGCTTGCCTAGCTCCATACTTGTTTCCAACTGCCGCGCCCGATGCACCAGCATTTCTTGCTGCGCCTGATCCTGAAAGCGTAGCCGCACAAAGCGAACCAACACCCGCTGCCGCAGGCGAAAAGTGATTCCAGCAACCACAAGCCCCATCAGCAGAGCCAGGGCATAATGTACCCACTCACTGGAAGCGGGCAATTGCAGGACGACCAGTAGCCATGCCAGCATATTGCCAACTTCAACCGCAAAAAACCAGCGGTCGGAGAGCAAAAACAAACCGGTTGCCATAATCACCAACAGGACGTTGGTGGTCTGGCGCGGCTCGTTGGTCAGGTAAAGATGGAGAAGGCTGTTGATGGAAAAAAGCGAGAGGATGCCCACGGCGACAGGATGGGCGAGGATAGCAGGGGGTTTCCAGTGGGCAAGGACAAAACGGAAGGCAAACAGCATAACGGCCGTTCCTGCCGCCATCGGAATCATGATACGCGCTATGTTTGGTGGCAGCAGCACCATATGTGCCACAGCCAGCAGGGTGAAAACCAGCGCACCGCCCAACGACACCAGCCGCAAGCTGTCGCGCACTTGTTTATCTAATGCCTGCTGTACCAGACGGGATTCTTCACTCATTTTTTTGTCTGGCAAAACGGCCGTTTCTGCTGGCCTTTCGACCATAGGCGTCATTATGACTGATTCCAACTTCGCACCTTGCACAACCTAATGATTCTTTCAACATTCCCATACATCCCCAGGCTCAATCAGTGGTCAACAACGAGCAGTCAGAACCACAAGCTAATGATAAGAAAGAAACGGCCGTTTTGTTGTGACAATGCCGTGAATATTGCCCACCACCATCTCCCATGCTACAATCATCCTAAACTTTCAAAAACTTCTGAAAGTTATGAACCTGGATAATTTTTTTGCCCAAAAGCGAGACTGACCAGTCGGTTTGCCAGATTGGGCAGTCCTGAAACGGTATGATCACCAATAACAAAAACCCGCAAAGCACCCGCGAGCGCATTCTTGATGCCGCTCTCAACATCTTTTCGCGCAAAGGGTACTACGACACCCGGCTCGATGAGATTGTAGACGAGTCAGCCACGTCCAAAGGTGCCATCTATTTCCACTTTCCCAACAAAGAGCAGCTTTTTTTGGCACTCGTTGACCAGTTTGCCGACCTGCTGGAGCGGCGCGTCAACGAAGCCATTGTGCAGGAAGAACAAGGTATCCAGCGCGTGCGCGTCGCCCTGGAAACCTGCCTCAACACTTTTGGTCGTTATCGTCGGCCAGCAAAAATTTTGCTGGTGCAGGCGGCCGGACTGGGCAACACCTTTGAGAAAAAGCGCAACGAGGTTAACGAACGCTTTGCCAACCTCATCGCCGTCAATTTGGAGGAGTCGGTAACGGTCGGCGACATTGCCCCGCTGGATGTGGAGGTCGTGGCTTTCGCCTGGATGGGGGCTATTTACGAAGTCATCATCCGCTGGGTTCACACTGGCGACCCCGAACCGGAACGAATTATGCAGACATTGCTGCCAATGTTGCTGCGGAGCGTGGGGTATGAACAATAAGCAATTAGAGATTGGAGATTGGAGATTGGAAAACGAGCAATCTCCAATCTCCAATCCCCAATCTCGTCTTATTAGCTACAGCCTGCCCAGCCCCGGCATCACTGCCGCCGATTTTTTGCACCGGGCGCAGGGGCATGAGCGGTTTTACTGGGAAGACGGGCGGGAGCAAATTACCTTTGCGGGCTTTGGCGTGGCAACGGAGCTGTTTGCCTGGGGCGAGAGCCGGTATGAATCCATTCAGCGGCAGGCGCAGGCACTGTTCCGCGACACGCTGGTACTAAACGAGCAGGCACCGCTGGCCGCCCCCCGTTTGTTTGGCGGCTTTGCCTTTCGCCAGGATTTTGCCCCCGACAACACGTGGGCGGCGTTTCATCCGGCGCACTTTATTTTGCCCCATTACCAACTGGTGCAGCAGGGGAGCGAATCGTGGCTCACCATCAACGCCCAACTGCCGCCCGATGAAGCCCCTGAATCCCTTATTCCGCAGCTACATGAAGCATTAACGGCGCGGTATGAGCTGCTGTTGGCGGAACCAGGCCGCGTTAACCAAATGCCCGCGCCCGTGGCGGTCAACTATCCCATGTCGTTTGTGGCGTGGGAACAGATGATCAACGAGGCGACCACGCGCACGCGGACGACGGAGATGAGCAAGGTGGTGCTGTCCCGCGTCTGCGAAATTCGCTTTGGCGAACGGGTGAACGTAGATGGGGCGCTGGACTTTTTGGCGCAAAAGTATGCCAGCAGCTATCGCTTTTTGTTTGAGCCGCGCCCGGCTCATGCGTTTTATGGGGCCACGCCGGAGCTTTTGGTGCGGGTCAACGGCCGTTCCCTGACCACAATGGGCTTGGCTGGTTCGATTGCGCGGGGGAAAACGGCCGTTGACGATGCTGCCCTCGCCCAGGAAATGCTCAACAGCCCCAAAGACCGGCACGAACACGCCATCGTCGTAGACTCCATTCGCCGCCGCCTGGAACCCATTGCCAACTGTCTCGATATTCCCGACGTGCCTGGCGTGCTGCAACTCAGCAACATCCAGCACCTCTACACCCCCATTGCCGCCACGCTGCGGCAAGCAATCGGGGTGATGCCTCTCGTGGAAATTCTCCACCCCACCCCCGCCCTCGGCGGCTCGCCGCGCCACCTTGCCATGCAGTTTATTCAGGAAGCCGAACCGGTGACACGCGGCTGGTACGGTGCCCCCGTCGGCTGGATTGACCACAACCTCGATGGCGCCTTTGCCGTCGCCATCCGTTCGGCCGTGGCGCAGGAAAAGCGGGTTTGGCTCTACGCCGGGGCCGGCATCGTCAGCGACTCCATCCCGCAAAAAGAGTGGGACGAAACGGCGCTGAAATTCCGGCCGATGTTGGAAAGTCTGAGATTGGAGATTGGGGAATTGAGAATTGGGAATTGAGAATAAGGAGAGAGGTCGTGGTATGACAAAGGGTGATGATATTGAAGCACGATTGTTTGATTTTGCGGTGCAGATTGTGTATTTAACAGACAAAATGCCCCGTTCGCGGGCGGGAGATCACCTGGCAGGGCAGCTTTTACGAAGTGGCACCAGTCCTGCTGCCCATTATGCTGAGGCGCGGGGAGCCGAAAGCCTGAATGATTTTATTCACAAGCTCAAGCTGTGTGTCAAAGAACTCAACGAATCACGTATTTGGCTTAAAATTATTCTTGGCAGCAAAATGCCAGCTACGGGCAATTTGCCCAGCGTGTTTAGTGAATGTGACGAGCTATGTCGCATCATCCACGCCAGCATAAGAACTGCCAAAAACAAACAAAGGTCTCGTCAATGACACCAATTCCCAATTCCCAATTCCCAATTCCCAATTCCCAATCAGAGAATCCCAACATCACCTGGGCCGTCACCTTTGTCAATGAACTGGCGCGGGCGGGGTTAACGGCCGTTTGTATCGCCCCCGGTTCCCGCTCCACCCCCCTGACGCTGGCCTTCGATGCCCATCCCGACATCAAGGTGTATTTGCACCTCGACGAACGGAGTGCCGCCTTTTTTGCCCTGGGGCTGGCGCTGGAAACCGACGAACCAGTGGCCCTTGTTTGCACGTCCGGCACGGCCACGGCCAACTTTTACCCGGCCGTCATCGAAGCCCACATGTCGCAGGTGCCGCTGCTGGTGCTGAGTACCGACCGGCCGCCGGAATTGCGCCACAGCGGGGCGAACCAGACGATTGACCAGGTGAAGATGTTTGGCAACCACGTGCTGTGGGCAGTGGACATGGATGTGCCGACGGCGGAGGCAACTGAGCTGGCGCTGCGGAATGTGAAAACAACGGCCGTTCGTGCCTATGCCACCGCCAACGGGCTGCGGAAGGGGCCGGTGCAGGTCAACTTCCCCTTTCGCAAGCCGCTGGAGCCGGGTGGGGAGCAGTTATCAGTAAACAGTTATCAGTTAGCAGTTGAAGCCCAGACAGTGATGGAGCGAGGGGAGGTGATGCCGTCGTCCAGGCAGATGAGCCAGTTGGTGGAGGTTGTGCGGCAGTATGAGCGGGGGCTGATTGTGTGTGGGCCGCGCTGCCCCGGCGGGGATTTTCCGGTAGCGGTGGCGCGGCTGGCGCGGGCGTGTGGCTACCCGCTGGTGGCGGATCCGCTGTCGGGGGTACGGTTTGGGCGGTGGCAGGAAGAAACGGCCGTTATTGCCAGCTACGAAAGCCAGCTTGTCCGCAACCGCAACCCGTGGGGGCATCCCGACGTGGTGATTCGGTTTGGGCAGGTGCCAACCTCCAAATGGCTCAATGACTATTTGGACAACGCCCACGCGGCGCACGTTATCCACGTGCGCGAAAACGGGGTGTGGGCCGATGATAGCCACCGGGTGACGATGTTTTTGCAAGCCAGCGAAACGGCCGTTTGCACCCAGCTTGCCGCCCAATTGCCCAAACGCCGCCCCACCACCTGGCTGACAACCATTGCCGAAAGTGAACGCCGCCACTGGGCCAAACTGCGACCGCTGCTGGCCGAGCCATTTTTTGACGTGACGGTGGTGGCGGAGGTGGTGCGGTTGATGCCAAGAAACGGCCGTTTAATCATGGGCAACAGCCTCCCCATCCGCCACCTCGATCAGTTTGGGCAGCCCCACAACCGGCCGCTCCACATTTTTGGCAATCGCGGAGCCAGTGGTATAGACGGCAACGTGTCCACGGCGTTGGGGGTGGCCGCCGCCAGCCACGCCCCCACCGTTCTGGTGGTGGGCGACATCACCTTTTACCATGACCTCAACGGGCTGCTGGCGGTGCGGCAGCATGGGCTGGATAACGTTGTGATTGTGCTGCTGAACAACAATGGCGGCGGTATTTTTAACCGGCTGCCGGTGGCAACCCTTGAACCGCCGTTCACCAAGCTGTTCATTACCCCTCACGGGCTGGATTTTGCCCCGGTGGTGGGTATGTATGGGCTGGGTTACACGCAGGCCAACAGCCGCGAGGCGTTTACTGCGGCGTTTCAGGCGGCAATGGCTGAACCGGGGGCACGGGTAATCGAGGTGCGAACAAACGGCCGTTTTGATGAAGCTCGCCGCCGAGAGATTGTGCGGCTGGTGAATGAGGGGGTATAAGAGTCCTTACTGGCTCCCCGCAATCACCACCACATATTCGCCGCGTGGCTCATTGGCGACCACAAAGGCCAGCAGCTCCGACAAGCTGCCGCGCTGCACCGATTCGTACAGCTTGGTGAGTTCGTTGGCGAGTGCCGCTTGGCGGTCGCCATAAACGACCAGGGCATCTTCCAAAAAGCCTTGCAGACGATGGGGGCTTTCGTAAAAGATGAGGGTGTGGGGAGAATGTTGGTCAACGGCAAAGAAACGCTGCCGTTTGCCGCTTTTGCGCGGGGGGAAGCCGCGAAAGGTGAAGGAATGGGCGGGCAAGCCGGAAAGAACGAGAGCCATAATAACGGCCGTTGCTCCCGGAATCATCGTCACCGGCAACCCTTCTTCAATCGCCCGCCGCACCAGCGTAAAGCCGGGGTCAGACACGCCCGGCGTACCGGCGTTGGTCACCACCGCCACCGACTGCCCCGCCGCAAGCAGCTCAATGATGCGTCGGCCGGCTTTCTCTTCATTGTGCTCATGAAAGGCAATTTGCGGCTTTTTGATCTCGAAACGGTGCAGCAGCAGACCCGTCTTGCGCGTGTCCTCGCTGGCAACATAATCCACCGCCCGCAGCGTCTCCAACGCCCGCAGGCTAATATCCGACAAATTACCAATGGGGGTTGCTACTAAATACAGCATTGCCTGATTAAGACTCAATCAACTCCATGTTAGCCCCCAGCGACTGCATCGTTTCCACAAAGCCGGGGAAGCTGTCGGCCATGCAGGCGGCATCGTGGACGAGGGTAAGGCCGTGGGTGGCAAGGCCAGCCACCGCCAGCGACATGCCCAGCCGGTGGTCGTCGTGGCTGTCCACTTCGGCGGCGTAAAGCCGTGAGGGGCCGGTGACGGTGAAGCCATCGGGCTGTTCGCTGATGGCGACACCCAGTTTTTTGAGTTCGCCCGCCAGCACACCAATCCGGTCTACTTCTTTGACGCGCAGTTCGGCGGCATCGGAAACGGCCGTTTCTCCCTCCGCCTGGGTTGCCGCCACCGCCAAAACCGGCAGCTCATCAATCCCCCGCACCACCACCGGCCCGTTAATCGCGTGGCTGTGCAGCTCGCTAAAGCGCACGGCAATATCAGCCACCGGCTCGCCGCCGCTAACGCGCTCGTTCAGCAGGGAGAAATTGGCCCCCATGCCGCGCAGCATGTCCAGAATGCCGGTGCGCGTGTCGTTGATGCCGACGTTGGTAATGGTGATTTCGGAGTGGGGAACGATGGTCGCGGCCACAATGGGAAAAGCAGCGGAGGAGGGATCGCCGGGGACGGCCATGTCGAGGGGTTGCAACGGCCGTTTACCCCGCATTTCTACCCAATTATCCTGCCACTTGATGTCCACCCCCATCGCCGCCAACATCCGCTCCGTGTGGTCGCGGCTGGGGCCAATTTCAATGACCCGCGTCGTCCCTTCAGCATACAGCCCCGCCAGCAGCACCGCGCTTTTCACCTGGGCACTGGCAATCGTCATCTGGAATTCAAAGCCGTGTAGCCCGGTTGGCTCGATGTGCATGGGGGCAAAGCCGTTGTTGCTGCTGATTTTGGCTCCCATCTGCGCCAGTGGATCCATAATGCGGCGCATGGGGCGCTTGCGAAGCTGATAGCTGCCGTCCAGCACCGAGGGGAACGACTGCCCGGCCAAAATCCCGGCCATGAGCCGCATAAAGGTGCCGGCATTGCGGCAATCGAGCGGTTGGTCGGGTGGCTGCAGCCCGTGCAGCCCCCGCCCTTCAATTTGCAAATCCCACGCCAGCGGGGATTTTTGGTCTATTTCGACATGGACACCAAGCTGCTGAACGGCCGTTAACGTTGCCAGCGTATCCCCCGCCGGAAGCCAATCCCGAATGGTGCTAGTGCCATCGGCAATCGCCGCCAGCATCACGGCACGGTGGCTAATGGATTTATCCCCCGGCACGGTAATGGTGCCGCGCAAGGGTGTGTTTTGGGTACGAACTAGGAGATTTTGAGTCATTTTGTAAAGTTGTGGGGGGTGGGGAGTGGGGTGTAGGGAGCAAACGCCCTACACCCCACTCCCTACTAACGCATTTTTCGGCTAAACCGCTGAATCGTCTTTTGTAAAACCTGCCCCCGGTTGGGGTCAAGCCGGTCTACGGGGGGGCGACCCACCCGCTTAGCCTCGGCCAGGGCGTGGTGAACCAGCAAATGGTTGGTCAGCCGCATAAAATCGGTGTGGCTGGCATCGGGATTTTCGGCCAAATAGGTGGCTTTAACGGCGGCCAGTTTGTCGCTAATGTCGCCAATTTCGTCCTTGGGCAAATAGGCCGCCCCGGTGCTAAACTCCAGCCGGTCGCCCACTGGCACCAGCCGCGTCAAAATGATTTCGCCCACCTCAACCTGGCCGCGCCCCGTTGGCTCATAGGCTTCCACTTCCTCACCCGTCAAAAAGTCACGCAGGTGCAGCAGTTGGCCTTCATAGCTAACCAGCTCATAGCCACCCGCCGCACCCACGTCCAGCCAGCTTTCCAGCACCTTCTGCTGTGGCTTGGAAAGGTCGTCGTAGCTTTCGACGTAATAGAGCTGGATAAAACGGGTGATGGGTTCGCTATCGTCGTCGTCGTCGTCCGCTTCCAGCAGGTCGGCGGGGATGGGGTAGTCGAACATGAACCAGTCGTAGAAGCGGTCGGCTTCGTAGTCGCTCATTTCTTCACCGTTGTCGGCATCGTAGTAGTTGTCCCAGTAGTGGGGGAGGGCAGCAGAAACGGCCGTTTCCCACCGTTCATCCTGGGCATACTCAATCAGATCCTGCCGCAGAAACTGCGCCGCCTGCTCCAACTGCCGCTTCTCCTGCTCCGCCTCTTGGTCAATCTTCAAGTGGCACTGCTTGTACTTTTTGCCACTGCCACAGTAGCATAAATCATTTCTTCCCGGTTTCTTCATCTCTTCTATCCTAAAATAGGACGCTGATTTACCTGATTTTCCTGATCAGTTTCATCAGGAAAATCTGCGTCCTATTTTCATTCCCTGTGGTACGGCCGCGCCGCATGGTTAACTGCCCTAAAAATGTAGGGCGAGTTTGCAAACTTGCCCTACTCCGGCTACTCATCAAATGCCTGCAAAATAGGCAGCAACTGCTCCAGCCGCGTAATCGTATAATGCGGCTCCACGCCGTTCAACGGCATGTCCAGATGGTCGGGCGACATTAGCACGCTGACCATGCCCACCTCGTTTGCCCCGGCAATATCATTTTCCGGCCGATCCCCCACAAACATCACCCGATCCGGGGTCGTATCCAGCAGCCCCATCATCCGCCAGTAAATGGCCGGATGGGGCTTCATGTAGCCGGTATCGCCGGAGGTTATGCGAGCATGGAAGTAATCGCGCAGGCCGTAATGCGCCAGCTCAATGTCGCGCATCCACATGGGCAGCATGGCGTTGGTGATGAGACCGATTTTGTACCCTTGCTGCCGCAAGGACGAGAGCGTGGCTTCGGCATCGGCAAATGGCACCACGCCGGGCATTGGCCCCCAGCGGTATGCCTGCATCAGGTCGTCCATGTCAAGCTGGGTGGGGTCGAGATTAACGGCCGTTAATGAATCCACCAGCACCGTCTGAAACCGCACCCCTGCCCACGTCTGCTTCGCCACCCGCCAGCTTTCGATGACGGTGTTTCTAAAGGTTTGCAAAAAGTCGTCTTTGGGGGGTAATGGCAAATCGGCCGTTGCCAAATAGTCGTACAGGTACCCAACGTGCATCTGGTTCACCGTACCAAAATTACCATCCAACTTTGCCCAATCCAGAATCGTATCGTCTAAATCAAAAATAACCGTGTCAATGTGCCTGGCAAAATGTGACAAACAAACTCTCCTCACTACTCAATGGGAGATTGGAGATTAGAGATTAGAGATTAAACCAGTTAATCTCTAATCCCCAATCTCTAATCTCTAGGTGCCTAATTTTCCTGCGCCGCCGCCAAACGGTCAATGGCGATCACCACCACAAAACCCAGCAACGCCAGCCCAACGGCAATACCAAGCTGGGTCAGCCCCGCGCTGCTGCCAAAATCGGGCAAAATGTTTAGCTCTTTAATGACAATGCGATGGCCGTCGCTGTTGGTAATGATTTGCCCCGCCGCATCGCGCAGCCAATCTACTTCCTCTTTCCACGGCCAAATTTTCCGCAAACTGCCCACCATCAGTCCCATCAGCGCCGCCACGGTAAAATCGTGGTACTTTTTGAACAGCCAGCCCAATATTTGGGCAAACGTCACCAGACCCAGTACCGCGCCGATACCCACCAGGGCAATCGTTACAATGTCGCGGTCATTGACCGCGCCCAACACGTATTGGTATTTACCCAGCAGCACTAGCAAAAAGGCACCGGAAATACCGGGCAAAATCATGGCGCAGCTTGCCACCGCCCCGCTGATGAGCAAAAACCACCAGGCATTGGGGGTTTGCGCCGGAACCAGTCCCACCAAAATGTAGGCTCCCAAAGCACCGAGAGCCAAGATGACGACCAGCGGCAAATTCCAGGCGGAAATCCGCTTGCTGACCACAAGGACGGAGGCCAGCACCAGGCCAAAGAAAAAGCTCCACAGGTAGACGGGTTGGTTTTCCAGCAGCGATTCCAGCACCTTGGCGAGGGTGAGAATGGCGATAAAGATGCCGGCCGCCAGCGACACCAAAAATTTCCAGTTTAAAATCTGGAATATATCTTTAATGCGAAAGCGAATGACGGCCTGAATGAATTCCGGCCGGCCGACGGTGCGAATAGAGTCAATAAGTTCTTCGTAGATGCCCAGGATAAAGGCCATCGTACCGCCGGAGACACCAGGAACGATGTCGGCGGAACCCATGAGAATGCCGCGTAAAACGATGCCAAAATAATCCTTGAGCGTGCGTTGGGGTGCAGGTGATTGCATAGAAATCCTCTGTTGCGTTGATTTTGTGTAGATTGCAGAAAAACGGGTGCGCTTTCTGTAATTGATAATATCCGTCCTACTCAAGCAAAGGCGAGTTACATTTCAAATTACGTAACGGCGCAAACGCGGCATTATAACACAACATTTTCACGCGGCGGCAGAATTTTGCTCAGACCTCAAAGGTTTCAGAAAACCTTTGAGGTCTTGTTAGGAAGCCAACAGGTGGCCGAGGCTGAACAGGATGACGAAGGCAAGGGTGGACAGCGACATTTGTTTGAGCCAGGGGTTGAGCTGCATGGGGGCGGAGGGTTGGCTGTGGGTAACGGCCGTTCCGTTCCTGACCAACAGCGGCGTGACCAGCACAAACAAAAATTGCCAGACGCTGGTGAAGTTGAGCAGCACATAGGCCAACGCCATGAGCATTGCCAGCGCCAGCAGCAGCCAATGGTAGCGCACCGCCTGCGCCCGCCCAATCCGCACCGGGATTGACCGCTTGCCCGCCACCCGGTCAGATTCAATGTCGCGGATGTTGTTGACGTTGAGAACCGCCACTGCCAGAAAGCCGCAGCTTGTGGCGGGCAAAATGATGGCTAGGTTAAAGGCCAGGGTGTGGAGAAAGTAGGTGCCAATGGTTCCTGCCCAGCCAAAAAAGAGCAGCACCGAGAGGTCGCCCAGCCCGGCGTAGCCATACGGCCGTTTTCCCGCCGTGTAGGTGATGGCCGCGCCAATGGCCGCCGCGCCCAGCAGGATAAATATGACAAACAGAAATGAGCCGCCGCCGCCAAAAGCCGCCCACAGCAAGGCCAGCCCCGACACAATGGAAAGCAGGGCAAACAGCCCCATGGCGCGGCGCATGGTGGCGGGAGTGATTTGGCCGCTTTGCACGGCGCGTTGGGGGCCACCTCGCTTGATGCTGTCGGCTCCATGCACGGAGTCACCGTAGTCGTTGGCGAGGTTGGAGAGGATTTGCAGGAGAACGGCCGTTAACACCGCCAACAGCAGCACAGGCCAACGAAAACGGCCGTTGGCCGCCGCCAGAGCCGACCCCAATAAAATACAGGCCACGGCGAGCGGCAAAGTGCGCGGCCGCATGGCACTAATCCAGACTTGAGTTTTGGTAGGTATTGTGGTTGTCATAGGTCAAGATTATAGCAGGTAACAGATAGCAAGTAACAGGATTTTCCCCTTGCGACTTACGCCCAACCCTATTATCCTACCGTTTATGATCAACAAACCTCTTCTTATTTATGATGGTGACTGTGGCTTCTGAGAAAAGTCGGCGCGTCTCGTGGAGACGTGGCTGCCGGGGTGCGTGGACGTGGTTTCATGGCAAATGATTCCAGAGCAGTTGGCAACGCTGGGGCTGACGGCGAAGGATGGGATGAAACAGGTGTGGTTTTGGGAAAACGGCCGTTTATCCGGCGGTGCCGAGGCGGTCAATCGGTTGCTGCGTCATCTGTGGTGGCTCAAGCCATTCACCTGGCTCTACCACCTGCCCGGCATCCGCCAGCTTCAAGATTGGGGCTATCGTTGGGTAGCCGACAACCGTCATCGCCTGCCCGGCGGCACCCCCGCCTGCGCCATCCCGGCAAAAAAACCTGATGCCTAACCTCAATCAGTAACCAGTTATCAGTTATCAGTTATCGGTAATCGGTACAGACCACTGATTACCGATTACCGTGTCGGCGGGTTGCTTACAAACAAATCGGGGTCAATCGAGCCAAAACCAGGGTCAATGACAAAATAGTTATGCAGGCTGTATTCCTCAACCGGCGCAATCAGCCGCTGCGTCTGGTCGTCAATATCGGAAAAACCTGGCCCCAAATACCATATAGCCGCCCCCTTCACCTGCGGATACGCCGCATAAAGCCACGATGCCCAGGCGATGTCGGCCATTGCTTCGGTTGGTGTTGGCACATCCTGGTACTCCCACCCCCACTCCGTAATCAGCACCGTTGGGCGCGGAATGTTGTGCTTGTCGGCCGCCATAAACAAAAACTGGAACCGCCCCACCAGGTACGGGTAAATGTAGCCAATGCTTTCGGTGCGATAGCTGTATTCATGCAGCGCAATCGCCAGCTTGTCGGGGTGCGCCCCCGCCAGCCGCAACCATTCCAACATCGCGGGCCCTTCCCAATGCTCCGGCTCCGGCTCGCCCGACGACCAGCCAAAGGTCGCCCAGCGGAAGCCGTCGGCCATGGTCAGCTTTGCCATCTCAATGGAAAATTGCGCCAGCCACTCGCTCCGGTTTTTGTCCACCTCATTCATTGTCTCCAGCCACACCAGGCTGGGGTCAAGCTCTGGCGGGAAAACGGCCTTGTGGTGCGCCCAGTGAATCGCCGCCGCCGTCGCCGGGTCAAGGTGGTAATCGGGAACATCGTAGGGGGTGACACTGCGATAGACCAGCGTGTGGGCCACGCCGCTCTGCTTCATCATCTCCTGCGCTCGGAAAATTGGCTCGGCGTTGCTGGCGCTTTTGAGGAAAAAGGGAATACCGGCCGCATCCAGCGTTTGCAGCATCTCAATCAGCCCGGTCTGGTTGCCACCCGCCCCCACGTGAAAGCCAATTTTGTTATAGGCCAAATCCAGCCCCTCTGCCTGTAGCTCGGCACGAATTTGCGGCAAGTCGGCCGGGTCATCTACCTGTTTGGCAATGGGGGGCGGCAAGGGGGGCGGTGGGGTTGTGGGGGGAATGTGTTTTTGGATGAGGGGGAGGTAGAGGTGGTGATTAACGGCCGTTTCCTGCGCCGCCGACCCCGCAACCATCATCAACAACAAAGACAGAACACAAAAATAGGCGGGATAACGTTTCATCCCGCCTATCTTACCAACCCACCGCCCACTTTTTCATAAAGGGGGCGTAAAGATTTATACTTTGGCATCCAGAGCAATGATTTCAACCACGGTGGGCTTGCCGCCGTGGGCAGCCGCCAATTTCTCCACTCGCTCCGGGGTCAACCCCAGCCCGTGCAGGGCAAGGAGATTGCTGGCGTTGAGGTCAGAAACGGCCGTTTTTTGCCATCCCGCCACATCCGCCACCGTCACCCCCTGGTAATACAACGCCATCATCATCCTCTCATCCAAACCCGGCAGCCCCATCGCCTTCAACGCCTGCAAGTAAGACACCGGCGCCCCTTCCAGCTCGAACGCGGCTTCCTTTTGCCAATCTTCCGCCCACGCTCCCAGATCAAAATGGCCGGTAATCTGCATCTCCACCAACTGCGCCGCCGTCAGCTTGTCACCATATTGCCGCCGCATTTGCCGCGCAAAATCGGCCGTTACCCCATGAATCGCCATCTCAATCAGCCGTTCCGGGGTCAAGTCCGGCAAATTTAACGCCGCCATCTCCCGCACAAAGCCGCTCCGCAGCCCGTGAATCCGCATTTCCACCAGATGATGCGGCTCTATGCCCGGCAAATTCAGCCCCATCACCTCCTCCACAAACGCGGGGCGCACCCGATGGATTCCCATCTCGGCCAAATCCGCCAGCGAGACCTCATCCATTCCCAGCTTCCGCAGTTGCCGCACCAGCTCCAGCGGCGTGCGGTGAATTCCCAGCTCGGCCACGCTGTGCCAATCCAGATCCGCCCCTTTCCACGCCACAAGCTCGCGCACCAGTTCCGGGTTCACGCGGTGGATTGCCAGCGGCACAATCTCATCAATCGCCACATCCGCCCCCGCCACTTCCCGCACCACCTGCACCAGCTCCGGCGGCACGTTGTGGATTTTTAGCTGCACCAGTTCCTCAATCGTCAACGCTTTCACCCCTGCCCCGCGATACCGCTCCACAAACGCGGTGTTGATGTGGTGGATTTGCAGTTGATGCCAATCCTCCTCGGACAAATCGGCCAGCCCCAGCCGCGCCAATGCCTCACTTAGCCGGGGGTCAATTGGCTGGCGGCGCTGCTGCCAGCCAAAATGGATGCGCGGCGTGGGGGGCATCCGGGGTGGCTGCGGCGCATGGGGGCGATGAGGAAGATGGGGCAAGTGGGGCATAGCAAACGCTGGCTCCTCAACCACAGCCGCCACCGGCTCCGGCCCTTCTAGCGCATCAAGCAGCATGGCGGCCTCGGCGGCAGTTATCTTGCCATGTGCCAATAACTCTAAAATGGATTTTCGCTCTTCGTGCATGGTTTTCTCCGTGCCGGCAGGGGGCAACAAACGGCCGTTTGCCGCTGCCAGCAAAATATTTGGTTACAACAACAAAATTTTTGGGAAGTTGGTGATTAGAGATTGGAGATTGGAGATTGATGAAGGTTCCCTAATCTCCAATCTCCAATCTCCTTGTCTAGCGAAGCTGTTTCAATAATTCAGCCGCCGCCTCAACCGTGATTTCGCCCCGGTCAAGCTGCGCCAGAATTTCCTGACGCTGGCTGGGGCGTGGGGCAACTGGCTCACTTTTTTCCTCAAAACCCAATTCGGCAATCACTTCGTTCAGTCGGTTGCGAATAGTCCAGTATGACCAGCCCAACTCGCGCTCCATCTCCTTGACGTTGCCCCGGTTTTTGACAAACACCTCCACAAAAGCGAGGCTGTCATCCGACAGTTTGGCGAAGATGGTGGGGCGAAATTGACCAGAAACGGCCGTTCCACAGCGCACGCACGTCTGTTCCGTCACCATCAACTCACCCGCACACGCCGGGCATTGCTCAATCAGTTTCCGCATAAAAAGTCTCCTTAATCATCAACAGCCACAGGATACAAAATAATTTTGCCTTTGTCAACAAAATTTTTGGCGAAAATCAGTCATTTTCAAAAAATATTTACAAAGTCACGTATTGCATAGTATGCACAATCGGTATTATCCGTTTATTCGTTTCCAATTCGTTGACCCTCTTCACACAACGACAACGAATCACAACGAATGAACGAATCAATGGCTCCCTTTTTGCAGAGCATCGTCAACGGGAGACGGGCTACCTGAACACACTTTCCCACTTTATTGAGCCGATCCTGCAATGGCTTGATACACAATACACAATAACTTGCTAAAATCTCCGCCATGAATCCACAAACCATCCTCCTGCTCGAAGAACTGGCCGCCAACGCCTGGCCACCGCTCACTGCCCAGCACCTCGACGGCTGGCGGCTGCGGGCCAGCGAAGGGGTGCACGGCCGCGCCAACTCCGTCTGGCCCAATGGCGACGGCGGCACGCTGCCACTGGCCGCAAAGCTGGCCGAAGTGGAAACATTTTACCAACGGCGCGGCCTGCCGCCCCGCTACCAAATTGCCCCCGCCATGCAGCCGGCCGATCTTGACCAACAGCTGGCCGAACAGGGTTATGAGCTATACGAACCGGTAGAGGTACAAACGGCCGTTCTCTCCACCCTCCTCGCCCAAACCACCTCCCCCTACGCCGCCACCATCACCCCCACCCCCAGCGACGAGTGGCTGGCCTTTGACAACCACCACCACGCCCACACCCCTCACCAGGCCCACATCCGGGGGCAAATCATGCGCCGCATTGGCCCCGCCGCCGCCTTTGCTGCCGTGGAGGAAAACGGCCGTTTTCTCGGCATCGGTCTTGGCGTGTGCGAACGGGGCTGGCTGGGCATTTTCAACATGCTAACGGATGCGGCCGAGAGGCGGAGGGGGGTAGGAACGGCCGTTCTCCACCACCTCGCCACCTGGGCCACCCACCACCACGCCACCCACGCCTACCTGCAAGTCGTCGCCACCAATCGGCCGGCGCAAGCCCTCTACGCCCGCGCCAGCTTCACCCACGCCTACAGCTACCACTACCGCCTCAAACGCCACCTCTAAAGACAAGAGATTGGAGATTGGAGATTCAACTAATCTCCAATCTCCAATCTCTAACCCCCCGTTAAGCATCCCCTCAACAAACCCGGTTTACCCAAACCAGCTTTAGCCAAACCTTTACCTTTTCCCCTTTCCGATCTAAAATGCTTCATGAGCCAGACAGGTTCACCACGAGCGAACCCGTCTCACCATAAACGGTTACTGCAAACTCAAACGATTGAAGGCACTCCCTAGCAGATTAAAGAGCAACCAATCTCTAATCTCCAACCTCCAATCTCCTTTTTCAGTAACCTCGTTCCGTAAAACAACACCGAGAGTGGCTAGCAGCCCATCGGCCAAAGAACCTTACTAGCGCTAGCCGTCCCAAAATGGAGAAACCCGTTATGTTCAAAAATATCGCCGACGTTTTGCAAGGCTTGGGCAGCCAGCAGTACATCGCCTCCGAAGAAATCAGCACCGTTGTCTATCTTGCCCAATCCCTCTGCAAACCCATCCTTGCCGAAGGGCCGGCCGGTGTCGGCAAAACCGAGCTTGCCAAAGCGTGGGCAGGAGCCATTGGCGCCCCCCTTGTTCGTTTGCAATGTTACGAAGGGCTGGACGAAAGCAAAGCCCTCTATGAATGGGAATACGCCAAGCAAATGCTCTACACCCAGCTACTGCGCGACACCCTCCGCAATGTGTTGGGCGAAGTCAACAGCCTGGCCGAAGCCGCCAAACGGCTAGCCCAAGAAGAAGACGTATTCTTCTCCGAAAACTTCCTCCTCCCCCGCCCCCTCATGACCGCCCTCACCTCCGAAGTCCCCGTCGTCCTCCTCATTGACGAAATTGACCGCGCCGATGTCGAATTTGAAGCCTTTCTCCTCGAAGTCCTCAGCGACTTCCAGGTTAGCGTGCCCGAACTTGGCACCATCAAGGCCAAACACCAGCCAATGGTGCTGCTGACCAGCAACAACACCCGCGAACTCAGCGAAGCCCTCAAACGGCGCTGCCTCTACCTGCACGTAGATTACCCCACCCAGCAAGACGAAATGAACATCGTCCGCCTGAAAGTGCCAAATCTGCGGCCAGAGCTGGCGCAGCAAGCCGTTGCCGTGGTGCAGCAGCTACGCAACATGGATCTTCGCAAAGTACCCAGCATCAGCGAAACGCTCGACTGGGCGCGGGCACTCGTTACGCTCAACGCCCAATCCATTGACGAGAAAACCTTAAACACCACCCTCACCGTTCTGCTCAAATATGAAACCGACGTGCAAAAAGCCAAGCGGATGATGGGTGGGAGTGGCGACAGCGGCAGCCGCCGCGACCGAGGCAAACGATATGACCAGTAAACAGTAGTCAGTAAACAGTAATCGGTCATGAGTACACTGATTACTGATTACCGATAACTGATTACCGATAACTGGAAAAACAAATGGACGACAGAGTTGTTGATTTCATACGAGGACTACGCGCCGCCGGGGTGCGTGTTTCATTAGCCGAGTCGGTGGATGCGCTGCGGGCGGTGGAAGTGCTGGGCGTTACGCAAAAAGGCACCTTCCGCGAATCGCTGCGGGCAACGTTGGTGAAAGAGCATGATGATTTTGCCGCCTTCGACCAGCTATTCCCGCTCTACTTTGGTAGCGGTGGCCCTGTGATGCAAAACGCCATGGACGATCTGTCCGGGGATGAGCAGGAAATGCTAAAGGCAGCGCTTGCGGCGATGAGCGGCCGTTTAGACCAGCTCATGGATTGGCTAACCAGCGGCAACGGTCCCAGCAAGGAAGAGCTAGAAGAGCTTGCCAACCGCGCCGGGGCGCAGTGGGCCAACAACCCCGGCGATGCCCGCTGGGTCAGCCGCCGCATGTTGCAGCAAATGGGCATGGGGCATCTGGAAGAGCAAATCCGCCAGCTCATTCAAAAGCTGCAAGAGATGGGGATGAGCCAGGAAGCCATTGAAAAGCTGACCGGGGTCATACAAGCCAACCGTGAAGCGTTGGCCGAACAGGTGGCGCAACAGGTGGGGCTGCAAATTGCCCAAGACCGCGCCAACCGCCCCGAAGATTTGCACGGCTCCGACCTGATGCACAAGCCGTTTGGCTCACTGACGGAAGACGAAACCAATATCCTGCGGAAAGAGGTGCAGCGGCTGGTGGCCCAGCTTCGTAGCCGCATTGCCCTGCGGCGCAAGCGGGGCAAGGAAGGCAAGTTTGATGCCAAAGCCACCATTCGCGCCAACCAGCGGTACGGCGGCGTGCCGGTGGAGATTAAACACCGCAAAAACAAGCTCAAGCCCCGGCTGGTGCTGCTGTGCGACACCTCGCGCTCGATGCTGCAGGTGGCGGAGTTTATGCTGCGGCTGACGTATGAGCTGCAAGACCAGGTGGCGAAAACGCGCAGCTTTGGCTTCTATGCCGACATGCAGGAAATCAGCATCATCATGTCGGGCAACCGGCCAGGCGAGGCGGTGCAGGAGGCGTTAGAGAGCTTCTATAAATACGGAGTCGGCCACTATGCGACGGATTTTGGGCACAGCCTGGATACCTTTTTCAAAAAGTGGCTCGACTCGGTGGATGGACGGACGACGGTGGTGATTTTGGGCGACGGCCGTAATAATTACAACTCCCCGCGCATTGACTTGATGAAAGACTTACAGCGACGCGCCAAGCGGCTGGTGTGGCTGAACCCGGAGCATCCGCGCCAGTGGGGCACGGGCGACAGCGACATGCTGGAATATGTTCCAATTTGCGATGGGGTGCATACGGTGCGGAATTTGGCACAGCTATCAACGGCCGTTGATAAACTCCTCGATGTCCGCTAACCACCTAAATATTTATGTGTAATCGCAACTAGCCGTTTACGACTACCATTAATCAAGATGAGGTGTGAACATGAGCATTCCTAACACGACTGGACTACAGCGCAGGCCAACGCATCCAGGGGAAATGCTGCGGGAAGATTTTCTGCCGGACTATAATCTGACCGTTTCCACTTTGGCAGAGGCAATTGGTGTTTCTCGCCAGTCAATTAATGAATTATTACGTGAGCGCCGAAGCGTTAGCCCGGAAATGGCGCTACGGCTGGCGCGTTTGCTTGGCAACTCGCCAGAGTTTTGGCTAAATGCACAACGAGCAGTGGACTTGTGGGAAGCTACACAAGCCATTGAAAGCGACGTGGCGCGTATTCAGCCGCTTGTGGCAGCTTAAAAATGGAGCCTGGCAACAGGTAGCGGATCTATGCAGCCGATTCGTTTCCATGAGAAACCGATATGGCAGTCGCTACAGCGGCCGAAATCAACAGCAAGTATATTGATCAGTGGGTAACTGATGTTTTGAAGCAAGCGGCGATGGATGAAGCAGCTTCATAACTTGCAAGCAAGAGAAGATATAAAGCGATAATTCGATGGGTGGCTTCGTTCAAAGATTGACGCAGTGTGTATTGTGTGTATAATCTGAAGTATGAACAGTCGTGACATCATTGCCAAACTAAAAGCCGATGGCTGGGTTCTTGTCCACACACGTGGTAGCCACTATCATTTCAAACATCCCACCAAATCCGGTAGAGTGACTGTTCCGCATCCAAAACGAGATTTACCAATTGGCACCATTCGTAGCATTTATCGTCAAGCAGGTTGGTCCTGGTCAGAGAAAATGTGAGGCTCTATGCGTTATCCAGTTGTCATCCATAAAGATTCAAATAGTGATTATGGCGTAACCGTTCCCGATTTACCGGGTTGTTTCAGTGCGGGTGGAACGCTTGATGAAGCGTTGCAAGAAGCAACCGAAGCCATTGAATGCCATTTAGAGGGCTTGTTAATAGATGGCGAATCTATCCCTGTTCCTCGCTCGATTGAATATCATCAAAATGATGCTGATTATGCTGGTGCCATTTGGGCGGTGGTCACAGTAGATTTGGCAAAATTATCAGGCAAAACAACGCGAGTTAATATTACGTTACCCGAAAGAATTTTGAATTTGATGGATAAATACGCTACTGAAAATGGTGAAACTCGTTCAGGCTTAATCGCACAAGCTGCACTCGAATACATTGCTACACATGAGAACGCTTAAAACAAAGGCCACATCCTCTAACGCTTGACAGCCCTGCTGACCCATGTTAAGATGCCGCCATGTTGCAAAAAATGTCTTTGGCACACGTTAGCTATTATTATTTGACCACAAGCAAACAATACCGCGTGGGGATTTTTGTTGTGTGTGCCAAATAGGCCAAAGACGGTAAAACACCGAGCAAAACATTCAAAAGACGCGGTCAGCACCGCGTCTTTTTTTGTGTCTATTGGACTATTGTCACTCCTCCAGGCAATGGGTACCATCTAAAAAGGAGCGCAGAATAACATGACAACAGCATTTGAAGAGCTTCAGTGGCGTGGGCTGGTCTACGACGCAACTGAAGGATTAGCCGAGCGACTTGGCAAAGAGAAGTTAACCCTCTACAACGGGTTTGACCCAACGGCCACCAGCCTGCATGTGGGCAATTTGGTACCGCTAATGTCGGTGGCGCGGTTGCAGCGGCTGGGCCATACCCCCATTATTTTGGCGGGGGGCGGCACGGGGATGATTGGCGACCCTGGCGGCAAGTCGGAGGAACGCAATTTGCTGACCCGCGAGCAGATTGAGGACAATGTGGCGGCGATTCGGGGGCAGCTTACGGCGCTGCTGGATTTCGAGGTGAAAAGCAATCCGGCGCGGCTGGTGAACAACATTGATTGGCTGGAGCCGGTGCGGATGATTGATTTTCTGCGCGATGTGGGCAAGCATTTTACGGTCAACTATATGATCTCCAAGGATTCGGTTAAATCGCGGCTGGATCGGGATGGGTCGGGGATTTCGTTTACCGAGTTTAGCTATATGCTGCTGCAGGCGTATGACTTTTTGCATTTGCACGACACGTATGGGTGTGTGATGCAGACGGGCGGCAGCGACCAGTGGGGTAATATTACGGCCGGCGTGGAACTGATTCGGCGGACGCGGGGGGCGAAGGCAGAGGCGTTGGTTTACCCGCTGATTACGAATGCCGACGGCAGCAAGCTGGGCAAGACGGCGACGGGGACGAATGCGTGGCTGGACCCGAAGCGGATGTCGCCGTACCGGTTTTACCAGTTTTGGCTAAACACGGGTGATGCGGATGTGGGGCGTTACCTGAAGATTTTTACCTGGCTGGGCCGGGAAGAGATTGCGGAGCTGGAAAGTTTGGTGACGGAACGGCCGGAATTGCGGGAGGCGCAGCGGAAGTTGGCGCAAGAGGTGACGGGGATGATTCATGGGCAAACGGCCGTTTCCCGCGCCGAACAAGCCGCAGCCGTCCTCTTTGGTGGTGAGATGAACGGGCTGGACGCAGCCGACATTCAGGACATTTTTGCCGATGTGCCATCGAGCCAGTTGGACAAGATGAGTCTTGAAGGGGAAGGAACGGCCGTTGTTGACCTCCTCATCCAAAGCGGTCTGGCGCGATCCAAGGGCGAAGCCCGGCGCGACATCCAGGGTGGCGGCATCTACCTGAATAATGAGCGCGTAACCGACGCCGATCAAATTGCATCGCTGGCGCAAACCATCGAAGGACAGTTTTTGATTTTGCGTAAAGGACGCAAACGGTACCATTTGATGCAAGTTAGCACTTAACGCTATCAGAAGTTCAACTTCTTGGAGAAGTTGAACTTCTCAACCTTCGAACACTACGGTACCATTTGATGTAAGCTAGCACTTAACGCTACCAGAAGTTCAACTTCTTGGAGAAGTTGAACTTCTCAACCTTCGAACACTAGCGACCATCGTAATATGATGGCTCTGAGGAACAGGTCGCAATGGTGGAGCAAACTGATTTTGAAAAACTTGTAGCGACAACGCCCACCGGAATGGTGGCAATGGATGCCGATGGGTGGGTGCTGTTTGCCAACGCAGCCGCAGCCAAATTGGTGGGAGACCAGGTTGAATATATGGTTGGCTCGCACTATGGCTGGCTCCCCTCTTGGTCAGAGCAGGAGATAGAGCGGAGGGATGGCACAACGGCCGTTTTGCATATCCACACCACCCCCATCCAATGGCAAGGGCAACCAGCACAGCTATTAACGCTCACCGACATCAGCCCCCAACAACACCTGGCTGCCCATGCCCGCACCGTTTCACTGTTGGGCGACATTACGCGGGCGGCATTAGGCAATATACCGCGCTCACAACTATTACAAATGCTGGCCGACCGACTGGGCGAACTGCACCATGCCGAAGGGTGTTTGCTGACGCTTTGGCAAGAGGAACAACAAACGGCCGTTCTTGGTGCCGCCTTTGGTCCCTTCAAGAACCTCTTTCCCAAGCTCCTCACCAACAACGCCATGCCCCTCACGTCGCTGGTACAGCAGGAAAACATCCCCTTCATCATCCCCGACATCCAGCAAAGCCGCTTCTTCACCATCGAATCAGCCCGGCGGCTGCCCATTCGCGCCCTCATGGCCCTGCCGCTCACCCTGCACCAACACCATTTGGGGGCGATCATTCTCCTGTTTGCCCAGCCACAAACCTTCACCAGTGCCATCATTGCCCAGGCACAGCAGGCCGCCGAGCAAACCAGCCTGGTGCTGGGCAAGGAGCAACTGCTTGAGCAAACGCGCCAACACGCCCAGGAGCTGGAATCGCTGGCGCGGACATCAGCCACATTGCGGCAGGCCACCCGCGCTACGGACATGCTCCCCTCCATTTTGCAGCTTGTGGGACTGGAAAAGGATGCCATTGGCTTCTTTTTCCTGGCAGAACCAGAACAACAAGAGCTGATGGTCGCCGGCTGGCATCCGGCCGCCATGCCCATGAACCATCTGCGCCAAGATCGCCAGGGGATACTAAACCACGTGCTGGCGCATGGGCAAATTTATCTGACGCAGCGGCTAGAAGATGACGTATTGGCAAATGATCTGCTAACATTGACACCAACGTTAACCAAAGCGCAAAGCAATCTGTTTTTGCCGCTGCACACGGAAGAAAATGTGGCACTGGGGGTGCTGCATGTGGGACTGTGTGCGCCGCGTGATTTTTCCAGCCGGGAGATTCGGCTGTTAACGGCCGTTAGTGAAATCGCCGTGAGTGCCTTCCACCGCGCCCTCATTTTAGAGTCGCTGGAGCAGCGCGTGGAGCAACGCACACGAGAGCTTGCCAAAGCCAATGAAAAGTTGCAGCAGCTCGACCGGCTACGCGCCAAATTTTTTAATGACATGTCCCACGAACTGCGGACACCTGTCACCACCCTTAGTCTCTATCTTGACCTGCTACAGCGAACACAGCCAGACAACCTTGACCGCTATGTGACGGTGCTGCAAACAGAAACCAAGCGGCTGGCGCGTCTGATTGACAAGGCACTGGCGCTCTCGCGGCTGGATTTAAGCTGGGAGCAAACGGTTTTGGAGCGGGTGGATTTGAACGGGGTGGTGCAGGAGGCTGTGCGGGTGTATCGGGTCAGTGCAGAAACGGCCGTTCTTGACCTCCACGAAAACCTTTCCCCTGCCCCGCTTTGGCTCATAGGTTCCCCCCTCCATTTAGAGCAAATGGTGGCCGAACTGCTGGACAACGCCATTCGTTACACCAAGGAAGGGGGAATCGTGGTCACAACCTCCAGCGATGCGCCGGGTGCCGTTTTAACCATCAGCGACAGCGGTACGGGCATTACCGCCGCCGAAATTCCCTATCTGTTTGACCGCTTTTATCGCGGTGAGCAAACGGGGCAGTACAGTGTGCCGGGCGCAGGGTTAGGGCTATCGTTGGTAAAGGAAATTGTGACGCTCCACCACGGGAAAATTAAAATTACGAGTGAGATTGGCACGGGAACGGCCGTTGCCATTTGGCTCCCCCTTCTGTCTAATCCCAGTGCAACCGCTGCCGCAGATATGCCCGCACCGAATGCTCCCGAATAAAGTGACGCAGCGAAAACGTTCGCAGCCCTAGCTGCTTTTTAAACAACTCATTACGCCACGCAGCCGTGGTCAAACTCGCTTGCACCATTTTCGGCGAATACGCTGCCAGTTGCGTCTCAAACATCTCTTTCGCAAACTTAAACAGCTCAATATCGTACCGATTGTACTCTTTAATCATCTGTCGATCCGCAGTTGGCACCTCTTCACGACGCGGCCGGCTTTTTGTTTTATTGCGCGTCACATAAGGCACATAACGCCAGCCAAAGTAATGCCGCAGCAAAAAATAGAACTCATCAAAGCGGCGAGCCACACCCACGACAGCAAAATGATCCTGTAAATTTTGCTTGGCCTGCTCCAGCATCTCCGGCGTACACGGCCCATCCCCACGTTTCTCCCAATTCCCGGCAATCATTCGCGTCTGCAAGTTATCCATTTCGATGGCGTAGTAGTAATAAACATATTCCCGCAAATCCATCTTGCCCGACCGAATCATTTCATGGATGGGGCTTTCTCTCAGGTGACGCTCAAAATAATAGTTGGAAATGAGTCGCTCCACCGGATCACGCAGCAGCGTCACATAGACACTGGGGCCAGACAGGTAGTCATGATACCCATACCCCATATGCCCCGTTAGCCAGCGAATTTTGGCATGCCGCTCAGGCGACATCGCCTTGAACCCATCAATGCTGCCACCGGGGTAATAGTTGCTCTTGCTAACAGAATAGCTCTCCTCACGGGAAAAGTGGCTTTCCAGAATAAAGTTGAGCGTTGTCCCGGCTGATTTGGGAATGTGGAGAAAGATGAGATTGGGCTGTTCACCCTTTCCGGCAGCGTGCATGATACGGCAAAACCCTTATGAAAACTCCTGACGCCCTTCCAGCGCCCGACTCAGCGTAATTTCGTCGGTGTATTCCAAATCACCGCCGATAGGCAGCCCACGCGCCAGCCGGGTAATGCGGACATTAGTGCCAACTAGCCGTCGCTGCAAGTACAAAGCCGTTGATTCCCCTTCCAGCGTGGGGTTGGTTGCCAGAATGATCTCACGGAAGGTGCCGCCTTGCACCCGCTGCACCAGTTCCGCCACGCGCAAATCTTCTGGCCCCACCCCTTCCACAGGGGAGATGGCACCATGGAGGACGTGGTAACGGCCGTTAAACGCCCGCGACCGTTCAATTGCCAGCAAATCCAGCGGCTCCTCCACCACACACAGCAAGTTGGGATCGCGCCCACTGTCCTCGCACACCACACACGGATCCATCTCCGTAATGTTAAAGCACACCGAGCAAAATCGCGTCCGCGCCTGCAGCTCTTGCAGCGCCGAAGCCAGCTCCAACGCCTGATTTTCCACCCCACGCAGCAAGAAAAACGTCAAACGCGAAGCCGACTTCGGCCCAATGCCAGGCAGCCGGGCAAACTCATCAATCAGCCGTTGCACCGGCTGGGGCAGCACATTGTGCGCCATCGTTATAGATCCAGCCCCAGGCCGCCCAGCATATCGCTCAGACCACCACCCAGTCCCCCGGTAATCCCTTCCATCCGCTGCGCCGACATCGTTTGCGACTGCTCAATGGCCGCATTCACCGCCGCCACCAGCATATCCTGCAGCATATCCTTCTCTTCAGGATCCAGCAGTTCCGGCACAATCTCAATAGATTGCACCCGCTGATGGCCGGTAATCACAATAGAAACAGCCCCACCGCCAGAAGTAACCGTCAACGTCTCATTTTCCAGCGACTGCTGCGTTTCCGCCATCTGCTGCTGCATCTGCTGCATTTGCGCCAGCATGTTGCCAGCATTGGGTGCTTTTTGCTTCGGTTTTGCTTTTCCACGAAATGGTCTTTTTGACATAATAACTACCTCTCATCTATTTCTCGCACAACGCCCCCCAACTCATCGGCCAGCGATTCCAGCTCCTGGCGCGAAATAGGGACATTGTATTCACTTGTTACAACACAGCGCACGGTACAGCGCGTTTGCAGCAGATCGGACAAAATATCGCCCACTGCATGGGCTGCGCCGGACGTGTCGTCAAATTTTTTCTTAAAAATGGCGTAATCAAACCCCAGCACCACCGCCTGGCCTTCCACCGCCAGCGGCTTGCTCATGTTGAGCAAGGCGGGCAAATTGCGGTTGGCCTGCCCCACCCGGTTCATAAATTCACGCCACTGTTGGGTCACTTGCACCAGGGCAATGGGTTTGGCCGGTGGCGGTGCCGCTTTCGCCGCCGGTGCATCGGCTTTGGGCGTAGCTGCTTTGGCAGGGGCAGCAGAAACCGGCCGTGTTGGCAGCGTTTCCTCATAAAAGTCTGGTGGCTCGTCGGGTGGGGGCGGCATGGTTGAGTGTGGTGGCTCGGCAACGGCCGCTTTTTCCGGCTTTGGCGGCGATGGGGCTGGGGGGGGAGAAACGGCCGTTTTTTCCACCACCGCTTCTGCTTTCTTCTCCACCACCTGCTCCGGCTGTTCCCGCACGGCTGGAGTTGGGCGCACTGAAAACGGCCGTTCTGGCAACATCTCAATAAACGCCAGCTCCAGCGGCAACTGCGGCTGCCAACTGTTGGCCGGAGTCATCGCCGCCTCATTAAACCGCCGCACCGCCGCCACCAGATCCGTCCGCGAAGCCAGCCGCGCCTGCGCCAGCATATCATCCTTATGCTCCACCGGCACATCCAGCGCAATCTCACCCCCCGCCGCCTGCAGCAGCAGCAGTTGGCGCAAATAATCCACCATCTGCCGACAAAACTGCCGCGCATCCGTTCCCGCCGCCAACGACTGGTGGATAATCCGCAGACCCTCCACCCCATCGCTATTGAGCCAGGCATCGGTCAGGGTCATCACAGCCGTGTTCGAGGCCGTCCCCAGCACCATTTGCGCCCGTTCCAGTGTAATCGTGTCCCCCGGAGCCACTACAAGCTGGTCTAGCAAACTTTCCGAATCACGCAGGCTGCCCGCCCCTTGCCGCGCAATCATGTCCAGAGCCAGCGGCTCTACCAGCAACCCTTCCCGCTCCGCCAGCCACGCCAGCCGCTCCGAAATTTCGCCAATGGTCAGCAGGCGAAAGTTAAACTGCTGGCAGCGGGATTTGATGGTGATAGGGACTTTATGCTCCTCGGTGGTTGCCAACACAAACATGGCGTGGGCGGGCGGCTCTTCCAATGTCTTCAGCAGGGCGTTAAAAGCGGCCGTGGAGAGCATGTGGACTTCATCAATGATGTAGATTTTCATCCGCCCCTGGCTGGGGGAAAAGTTGATCTTGTCGCGCAAATCGCGCATGTCGTCCACGCCGGTGTTGGAGGCGGCATCAATTTCGATGAGGTCGAGAAAACGCCCCTCGCTTACCGCCTTGCACACCGCGCACTGGCCGCACGGCCGCTGCGCTGGGTCTTCGTGCAGGCAGTTGATGGCCTTTGCCAGCAGCCGCGCCGAGGTTGTTTTGCCGGTGCCACGTGGCCCACAAAACAGGTAGGCATGACCCACACGCTGCGACGCAACCGCCTGTTGCAGGGTGCGCGTGATGTGTTCCTGACCAACCACGTCATCAAACCGGGCCGGCCGCCATTTGCGATAGAGTGCCTGAGACATTGGAGTTAGTGTAGCATTCTGCTATCCGCTGGGCAAGGGCAGAGCGTGGGGAGTAGGGAGTGGGGAGTAGGGAGTGCTACGCCCCACACCCCACACCCCTACTTCCCCTGCCAGGTTGCCTTGCGCTTGTTGATAAAAGCGTCCATCCCTTCTTTCTGGTCGGCGGTGCTAAAGAGCATGTAGAACAGCTTGCGCTCGTAGTTTAGCCCCTGCGCCAGCGACATTTCAAAGACGGCGTTGACCGCTTCTTTGGCGGCGCGAATGGCGACGGGGGCGCGTTCCGCGATTTCGGCGGCAAACTTGACGGCTTCGTCGAGATAGGTTTCGGTTGGCACGACGCGGTTGATGAGACCCACGGACAGGGCTTCATCGGCGGAGAGGAAACGGCCGTTAAGCACAATCTCCATCGCCATCGCCTTCCCCACTGCCAGCGTCATCCGCTGCGTACCACCCGCCCCAGGGATAATCCCCAGGTTTATCTCCGGCTGCCCAAATTTGGCCGACTCGCTGGCAACGATCATGTCACACGCCATCGCCAATTCGCAGCCACCGCCAAGAGCAAAGCCAGACACGGCAGCAATCACCGGCTTGCCAATCTTTTTCAGCCTGTCCCACTGGTCAATCATCCCCCCCTGCGACATGGAAACGGGGGTCGCCTCCGCCATTGCCTTGATGTCGGCACCGGCAGCAAACGCCCGCTCGTTGCCCGTCACAACCATGCAGCCAACACCATCGTCGTCGTCAAACATCTCCAGCGCACTCATGAGCTGGCTCATGACTGTCTCGTTTAGGGCATTCAGCGCCTTGGGGCGGTTAATTTGGGCAATGCCCACTTTGCCTTCGGTTCGGGTCAAAATAAACTCTTCGGTCATGGTTCTCCAAAATAAGGGGATTGGAGATTAGAGATTGGAGATTGGAGCGTTCATAATCTCCAATCTCTAATCTCCAACCTCTCGATCTCTCAATCTCCCAATAACAAATCACCCTCCCCCGCCAAATATTTCTCCAACTGCGCCATCGCCTGGGGAAGCTGGGGGAGGTTGTGGAGCTTTTTGCTTCGCAGCAGGTACGATTGCGCCTCAAATGGGTCAAGCGTGGCGGCGAGGCAGGTGGCAATGGCAGCATGGGTGAGCAGGGTTTGGTGGGCTGGCAGCAGCGAGGCTGATTTTTCGGCCAGCAAATGGGGCAGCAGTGCCTGGGCAAGCTGCGTCACCACCCAGCCGGGGTCTTCGCGGTAGGGCCAGGGGGGGGATGTGCCGACGGCTTTGGGGGGCGGCAGCAGCAGGTGCAGCCCGTCGGCCGCCTGCGCCAGAACGGGCGACAGGGCGGGGAAGAGTAAATTGGGGCTGATGTGGATAGCGGGTAGGACAGGTTGGCGAGTGAGCTGGATTAAAAAGTGGGCCAGGGCGGGCAGGTTGAGCAGATTTTGCAGTTCGCCAACGGCCGTTTTCCACCCCTCCTCCTGCGGCAGCCAAAGTTCCGAAACGGCCGTTTCCGCCGCAAAGCCATCCAGCACCCCATCCCCCATCCCCCAGGCATAAATCGCCTCAAGCAAAGCATTTTGGGACGCAGATGTTCCTGATTTGGCCTGATTTTTGGCTCCTTCGTCGGCCAAAAATCCGCGTTCGTCCGCGTTTGTCCGCGTCCTATTCTGGCTGCCCCCACTGGCTGCCAATTGGTCATTCATGTGGCGCACCGCCGGATGGTGGGCAAATGGCTGCCCCCACTGCCGCGCCTGTTTGGCAAAGGCGTGGGTGGCGTGGGGCTGCTGCGCCTGCTCCAGCAGCGGCCAATTGCTGGCGGCCAGTGCCGCCGCCACCAGCCGCCCCCGTTCATCCAGCCCCACGCGCAGTTCAGACACGGTAATCGTCCTCCTGCTTCGGCCACAGCCGCCAAATGAAAATGAGGTAAAAAACGGCCGTTATCCAGTGCAACGCCGCCAACTGTGCCGGTTCCGGGTTGGCAACGGGCTGCAGCACCACCCAGGCAGTAAAACTTTGCAACGCCTGTACCAGCACCGCCCCCAGCAAGCTCCCCGTCCGCAGCCGAATGATGCCGTAAAAGATGCCCCATACCCCAAAGTAGAGCAAGCTGCTGCCGTCGGAGTAGGCGGGTTCCTGAAAAAGGAGGAAGGCAACCATGCCAAAGAGAATGCCGCTGCCAAAAGCGGCCGTTAGCGGGGCGCGCCAGTCGGCCAGGGCGTGAAAAACCAGCCCAAATGCCCAAAGCTGCACAGCGAAGGCTTCAAAGAGGAGGAGGTAGCTAAATTGCCGGAAGCCGGTTCCCAGCGTTTCGCTTTCGACGGTGTAGATGCGGGCCAGCAGCAGCACTACCCAGCCCAGGACGGCAAACCCGATGCTGGCGAATAACGGCCGTTTTCCCCGCAGCCCCATCCCCGCCAGCCCATACCAGCGCAGCCCTAAAAACCAACTGCTGATGCCCAGCACAGCCAGCAGGGGGAGGGCGGTTGTTTGGTTGGTGAGGTCGGAAACGGCCGTTAATCGCCCCGTCACAATGCCCACCAGCCCCGCCAGCAGGGGGGGCAGCAGCAGAGCCAACCCCAGCCGCAGCCCTGGGCTTCCGGCCGTTGGCGGAATTGTTTTCGTTTTCACGTGTTTCTGTCGTGTTCCCATACTCCAAATTTTAACACTGAACGGGGGACGGGGCGATTGGTTGTTGATGGCATCGGCAATTCTTAGGAACGAGGATTAAATAAGTGGCGCAAGAAGTTCAACTTCTCGGAAGAAGTTGAACTTCTGAATGAGCGAGTGTGGCGCGAGAAGTTCAACTTCTCGGAAGAAGTTGAACTTCTGAATGAGCGAGTGTGTGTTGTCTGACCCAGGCCAGGCGGCGCTCAATTTCGGCCGTTGGCGGGGTAGTCCAGGTGGGAAGGCCAAGCTGGTTGAGGGCAAAGCTGGCGCTGACAGCGGCGCGAAGGGAGGCTTCAAAGGGGGTGAGGCCATCACCCAGGCCGGTGAGAAAACCGCCAAGATAGCCGTTGCCTGCGCCGGTTACGTCAACGATGTGGGTGGGAACGGCCGTTAATCGCCACTGCTCTCCCGCTCTTGTTTTTACCAACGACCCCTCTGCCCCCATGCGAATGGCGACCAGCGGCGCACCCCACGTCAAAAACAAGTCGGCCATTTCACCGGGGTCGGTTAGCCCGGAAACGGCCGTTGCTTCAGCCAGGTTGGGCGAAAAGAGCGAAAGATGGGGCAGGACAAGTTTGAGGTGGTCGGCCGGCTCATGCTCCTGCTGCGGCGTTAGCTCAACCGCCAACACGATGGTGGGGTTGGTGCGGCGCAGCGACTGGAGCAGCTTGCCCAACCTGGCAAAACTGCCCCAAATGAGGTGAAAGCCCTTTGCCTGGCGGTAAGCCGGGGGCAAATCAGCTTCCTCAACCATGTTGTGCAGAAAATCCTCCAGCCGGGTGCGAAAAACTTCCACGCGCAAATCGTTGGCCTCAAAGAGCTGCCAGGCGCGGGCGGTGGCGTAGCCATCACGCACAACCAGACCGGCGCAGTCAACGCCAAACTGCTGCAGCGATTGGCGGTGAACGGGGTTGAGGTCGGATCCAACGGTGGCGGCGTAGCCTAAACGGCCGTTCCACAGCCGCATCCCCGCCAGCGCATGAGTTCCCGCCCCGCCCAACGTATTCATCGCCGTTCGGCCATCGGGAAACACAATGTCGTCAATGATCAAATTAGAAAAAGTCACATAATCAATGGTCATAGCTCACTACCTGTTGTCAATCAGACTATCAAAAAGGGGCAAAGTCGCCAAGAAACTTTACACCTTTACGTGAAGTTACCTGCCAAACCCGGTACAATTTAGCATATTGAGTAACTGTTCAGGTCTCTTCAAAATATGCCCAAAAATGGGTGTCATTCCCGCTTTCGCGGGAATCCAAGCCTGCGCAGAAGATGGATACCCGCCTACGCGGGTATGACACCTGAATAGATACCATATTGATACATTGTGTAAAAGGATAAGCTCATGAACATAACAGGCCGCTGCCAGTGGTGTGGAACTGACCCGCTTTATGTGGAATATCATGATACGGAATGGGGGGTACCCATTTATGATGACCAACTGCTTTTTGCCAAGCTCATTTTAGACGGAGCGCAGGCGGGGCTAAGCTGGATCACCATCTTGCGAAAGCGAGAGGCGTATTGGGAGGCGTTTGACCAGTTTGACCCGGAAAAAATGGCGCGGTATGACGCGGTAAAGTTGGCGGAGTTGATGCAAAACCCAGGCATTGTACGCAACAAGCTGAAGATTGAGGCGGCGGTGAAGAATGCGCGGGGGTATTTGGACATCATGGACAAAGAGGGGTCGTTTAGCCGCTTTCTGTGGGAGTTTGTAGATGGGCAGCCGATTCAAAATGAGTGGCAGACGCTGGGGGAGGTTCCGGCAGAAACGGCCGTTTCCCGCGCCATGAGCAAAGCCCTTAAAAAACGAGGTTTCAACTTTGTGGGGCCAACCATCTGCTATGCCTTTATGCAGGCTGTGGGGATGTGTAATGACCATCTGGTTAGCTGCTTTCGTCACGAACCGTGCCGCCATTTGGCTCACCCGCAGTCATTCCTCCCTTTTCCAAGCCAATAGCACAACCTGATAAACTGCCAAAAAAAGAATTTTGGGGCGCAGATTTTCCTGTACGAAAAACGGCCGTTCACCGACATTCATCCTGATTTTTGCTCTACATCCGCAAAAATCCGCCCTGATCCGCATTATCCGTGGTGCCATTCTAATTGCGCCGACAAAGAACCAAGCAAGCCAGACACCAAAAGCCTAAGCACAAACAGACAAGGACACAAACAAGCAAATACCCCTTGCCTGTGTTTCTCCATATCATCACTTAAGCGCAAACAAACGTATCAGCCCAGGCATGGCTGCTAGATTACTCGCGCTTTGTCCAGCTTTTTCCTCATGCAAAAGAAAATATTGTACAAAATATAACTTATATCATTGCAAAATATTGACAGAATCTGTTTTTGTTTTACAATAGCAGCATAGTTTGGTTTTCCAAATCACATTTTGTCTATTTCCGAACGAAGGAGTAAAGCAGCGTGAGTACAAATCTACTGCCCTGGGAACAACAGTTGGTCATGCAGGCACAAAACGCACGCTATGAACTGCCATTTAGCCACGCCTCTCTGACCAATACCCATTATTTGCAACATGCTTACGCCCACTGCAAAGCAATCACCAGCACCCACAGCCGGACTTTTTTTATGGCCTCTGCTTTACTTCCCAAAGAACAGCGGGCAGCGGTGCGGGCCTTGTATGCGTTTTGCCGCATCAGCGATGATTTGGTAGATCGGGGCGGGAGCAATCGCCAACATGATTTACAGGAATGGCGACGGCGCAGCCTGTCGCCCAACCCGCCGGCCGACAGTTTGGTAGCGTTGGCCTGGGCCGATGCCCGCACCCGCTTCCATATTCCCATCCGCTACGCTGAACAGCTTCTGGACGGCGTTGCCAGCGACCTGACCGTGACCCGCTATCAAACGTTTGCCGACCTGGCGCACTATTGCTACGGGGTGGCCTCCACCGTGGGCTTAATGTCCATGCACATTGTGGGGTACGAAAGCGAGGAAGCGATTCCATATGCGGTCAAGCTGGGGGTGGCGCTGCAACTGACCAATATTTTGCGCGATGTGGGCGAGGATTGGGAAAACGGCCGTTTTTACCTCCCCCTCGACGAACTCCACGCCTTCAACCTCAGCGAAGCCGACATTGCCGAGCGCAACCTTGACCACCGCTGGCGAGCCTTCATGCGCTTCCAGATCCGCCGCGCCCGCCGTTTGTATGCCGAAGCCCTGCCCGGCATTGCCCTGCTCAGTCCCCAAGGCCGCTTTGCCATTGGGGCCGCCGCCGAGCTATATCAGGCCATTCTCGAAGATATTGAACGGCACAATTATGACGTGTTCAGCCGCCGCGCCCACGTGACGGGGCGGGAAAAGCTGGAGCGGTTGCCGGGGATTTGGTGGCGGGCGAGAAACGGCCGTTATTCCCCCACCCAACCCGCATCCTCCCACCGCCAGCCCGTCCTAATTGCCAGCAACAATTGCCCACCCGAAAACCTGCTCCATGTGCCGGGCAATGCAGAACTACCCGGCACATTAATACACCGAGTTTCCCCATGAAAGAAAAAGTCATCATCATTGGTACAGGATTCGGCGGTCTTGGCGCCGCCGCCCGTCTGGCCGCTCAGGGCTACGACGTGGAATTGTTTGAAAAACGGGACAAACCCGGAGGGCGTGGCTATGTCTACGAAATAGACGGCTTCAAATTTGACGGTGGCCCCACCGTCATCACCGCCCCCTTCATGTTCGACGATATTTTTGAACTGGCCGGCCGTCGCCGCGAAGATTACGTCACCTTTGTCCCCTGCGACCCGTTCTACCGCATCTTCAACCACGAAGGCCGCCGCTTCGACTACAACGGCGACCCCGAATTTATTTATGACCAGATTGCCCAGTGGAGCGAAAAAGATGTAGACGGCTACAAACGGTTTATGGCAACCACCAAGGCCATCTTCCAAAAAGGGTTTGTGGAACTGGCCGACAAGCCGTTTCTCTCCATTTGGGACATGGTCAAAATCATTCCCGACCTGCTGCGGCTGCAATCGCACAAAACGGTCTACAACTATGCCGCCCAATTTATTGAGGACGACTTTTTACGCCGCTGCTTCTCCTTCCATCCGCTGCTCGTCGGTGGCAATCCGTTCGACACCACCTCCATCTACGCCATGATCCATTACCTGGAACGGGAATGGGGCGTTTACTATGCGATGGGCGGCACGGGGGCGTTGGTGCAGGCGTTGGTGCGGTTGATTGAGGAGCTAAACGGCCGTTTTCACACCAACACCACCGTCTCCGAAATCCTCATCGAAAACCGCCGCGCCGTCGGCATCCGCCTGGCCGATGGCACCATCCACCGCGCCGACCACGTCATCTCCAACGCCGACGTTGCCTTCACCTACAAAAACCTCATCGCCCCCCAACACCGCAGCCTCCGCAACTCTGACTTCCGCTACGACAAACTCACCCGCTACTCCATGTCGCTGTTTGTCATCTACTTTGGCACCAAACGCCGCTACAACACCGGCAAACTCGCCCATCACAACATCATTTTGGGCGAACGGTATCGCGGGCTGCTCACCGACATCTTCAAAAACAAGGTGCTGTCCGACGACTTCTCCCTCTACCTCCACATGCCCACCCTCACCGACCCCAGCATGGCCCCCGACGGGCACGAAGCGTTCTACGTCCTCTCCCCCGTCCCCCACCTGGGCGGCGACATTGACTGGACCACGGCCGCCAAACCATACCGCGACGCGATTATGCAATTTTTGGAGGACAACTACCTGCCCGACCTGCAAGCCAACATTGTCGCCGAGCACTACATTGACCCACTCCACTTCCAAAACACGCTCAACAGCCAAATGGGTTCTGCCTTCTCCGTGGAGCCAATCCTGACGCAATCGGCCTGGTTCCGCCCCCACAACCGTTCGGAAGATGTGGACAACCTCTATTTTGTCGGTGCAGGCACCCACCCCGGTGCCGGTTTGCCCGGCGTGCTGTCGTCGTCCAAAATTGCGGAGGATTTGATTATGGAGAGTGGGCAGAGGGAGGGGATAGAAACGGCCGTTTCCCACCTCGCCCTCGCCTAACAAAAAGAAGTTCAACTTCTCCAAAGAAGTTGAACTTTTTAACCAGGTTTGTCGCTATAATGTTGGCAAATGTTGTGAGGTAAAAATGAATCCGCAAGCCATTACCATTACTTTGTCGGAACAAACCTATCAGCGTGTGCAAAAACGTGCCAACCAACGCACCCGCTCCGTCGCAGATGCGCTAGAGCAAGTGGTTGAAGCGACGTTAAGCAATACGACCGCCGAAGAAGCTGCTTTGTCAGAGATAGACAGCGAGCTAGAACAACTGGCTTTTCTGGACAATGATCAACTCTGGCAAGCAGCCCGGCTAACAGTTCCCGTCGAAAAAAGCGACAAAGTAGAAAGGCTGCTGCAAAAATATAAGCAGGAAGGCTTAATCGAAAGCGAACAAGAAGAACTGGCACATTTGCAGCAGTTTGAGCATCGTATCATGCTTGTTTGCGCCGAAGCAGCTATTCTGCTGCAGGAACGCGGCTTTCAGCCCCTTCACTAACTTTTTCCTATTCCGCTTCCAATGCTAAAAAAAACCTGTCCTCACTGCAAAGCCACTTATGCCACAGCCGAAAGCTGTGAGGATCGCTTTGACCGTTGCCTGTCACTTGAATTCGGGGACAGAGCTTACTGGCCTGTGCATCACTTGACGGTTTTATGCTACATGTTGCAACACAACGCCTATAATCACGGAGCCTGGCTTGAAGCAAGGCAGTTATTGGCACAATTCGTAAATCACGATGGTGCATCAAGCAACTGGCACAGACAAAAAGCCCTGGACAGCAAAAGTAGATTAGAACAACAATCCCTACTTGCTGGCAAAAAATTTGCAGATTTTCAGCGTATCACTTGGTCTTTTACCATTGCCGACGTCCGTCTTGAAGAAGCAGGCTTATATTGTGCTGACGTGAAAAATTGGGCAAACCACTTGCTACAAGATACGCAGCCGTTTACAAAAAATCGTGAGTAAACTCCCCTTTGCCGACGCCCAAACCGGGCTGCAAGTGCTACGCGCCCTCGTCAAACAGCGGTCGCTGCTGGCCGCGCTGGAAACGATGCACGCCGAAGTGGGCGACATTTTCCACGTCACCCTCCCCCGCTTCGACCCCGCCTTTGTCGTCGGGCCAGAAGCCAACCGCCAGCTTTTGGTCACCGGCCGCGACCAGTTCAACTGGCGCACTGAATCCGATGCTGTGACCAAGCTGCTGGGGCATGGGCTGCTGGTGGAAGATGGCGACAGCCACGCCTGCTTGCGCCACCAGCTTGAGCCAGCGTTGGGCAAGCGGCAGGTGGCGGGGCAAATTGGGCAAATGGTGGCGGAAACCGACCGGGTGCTAGCAAGCTGGCCGGCCGACGGCCAACGCGACATGTTGGTGGAAATGCGAAAAGTGGCGCTGCTCATCCTCATGCAAACCCTCTTTGGCGTAGATTTCCTGCCCCACCTGGAACGATTATGGCAGCCCATTTTGCAGCTTTTGCGCTACATCTCCCCCGGCCTGTGGATTATTTGGCCGAATATGCCGCGCCCTGGCTATGCGCGGGCGCAGCAGGCGGTGGATGATTACCTGTTTGGCATCATCCGCGAGCGGCGGGCGGCGGGCGGCACGGGCGACGATATGCTGAGTCGGCTGGTGCGGCAGCCAGAAATGAGCGACAAGCTGATTCGGGATCAACTGTTGACGATTATGATTGCCGGGCACGACACCTCGACAGCACTGCTGGCGTGGGTGTGGCATCTGCTGGGCAGCCACCCGGCGGCGATGGCGCAGGCGGTGGCGGAGGTGGAAGCGGTGGTGGGGCAGGATATGGCGGGAATAACGGCCGTTTCCCTCCCCCAACTCACCTATCTCGACCAGGTTATCAAAGAAACCCTGCGCCTCTACCCGCCCATCCACGTGGGCAATCGGCTCACCAACAGCCCGGTGACCATGCAGGGGTATGACATCCCCGCCGGAATGCGCGTCATGTACTCCATCTACCTGGCCCACCGCCACCCTGACTACTGGGACGAGCCAGAACTGTTTCGGCCAGAGCGGTTTGGGCGCAGCGCAGAGCCAGAAAACGGGTACCCGGTGGGGAAAAAACGGCCGTCTTTTATCTACCTCCCCTTTGGCGGTGGCCCCCGCAACTGCATCGGCGCCGCCTTTGCCCAAATTGAAGCCAAAGTCGTGCTAGCCCGCATTTTGCAACGGTTTCAACTGGTACACCTGCCGCAAGAAGTTCACCCCCACATGGGCGCCACCCTGGAGCCAAGACCGGGGGTTTTTATGCGAGTAATCAGTAGACAATGACCTATTTTACCTTTCTCTTCCTTTTCATCGGCATCCCCCTCACCGTCCTGCTGTGGCTCACCTGGCGGGATTGGCGGGCGGGGGTGCAGCAACCCCGGCGGCTGGCCGGGTATAACCCGTGGTGGGTGCTGCTGGCCCACGTCGTGGTGGCGGTGGTCTACACCACCCCCTGGGACAATTATTTAGTGGCGACCCGCGTCTGGTGGTATGACCCTAATCTGGTCACAGGCATCGTCATTGGCTGGGTTCCCATTGAAGAGTACACCTTTTTTGTGGTGCAAACGGTGCTGACGGGTACGTGGCTGCTCTTTTGGGCGCGGCGCTGGCGGTGGTGGGAAACGGCAGAGGGGTGGGAAAACGGCCGTTTACGCCTCATTTCCGTCATCCTCCTCATAGCTATCTGGCTCGCCAACGCCCTCATTCTGGTCACGGGTTGGCAACCCGGAACCTACCTAGCCCTCCAACTCACCTGGGCCCTCATCCCCATCATGATCCAGCTTAGCTTTGGAGCCGACATTTTGTGGCGCTATCGCTCGCTGGTGGCCGTCGGCCTCATCCCGGCCATCCTCTATCTGGCCGCTGCCGATGCCGTTGCCATTGGGGCAGGCACCTGGACCATTGACCCGGCGCAGTCGCTGGGGTGGCTGCTGGGCGGCGTGCTCCCCATTGAAGAGTTCCTCTTTTTTGTCGTCACCAATGTGCTGGTTGTCTTTGGCATGGTGCTGGTGTTGGCGCAGGAAAGTCATGAGCGGATCAAGAGATTAGAGATTGGAGATTGGAGATTGGTGAACTCATGACCAATCTCCAATCTCTAATCGCCAATCTCCAGTTAACCCACAAAACGGCCGTTTTCATCCTCCTCTGGCTGCTCATCATGATCTTCGTCCCCATTGCCAACTGGGTCTGGGGGGAAGCGGCGATGCTGCGGCTGGTGAGCTTGGGGGTGGTAGCGCAGGCAACGGCCGTTTTGTCCATCCTGATTGGCGCATGGGGGTGGCGGGAGACGGTGAAAACGGCCGTTATTATCGCTCTCCTCACCTACACCGTCGAACTCATCGGCTCCCGCACCGGCTACCCCTTTGGCCGCTACCACTACACCGACGTGCTACAGCCCCAGCTCGGCCACGTCCCGCTGCTCATCCCGCTGGCGTGGCTGATGATGCTGCCTTGCGCCTGGGTCGTCGCTTCCCGCTTTTCTGGCTGGCGCTTTGCCCTGCTCAGTGCCCTTGCCCTCACCGCCTGGGATCTCATGCTTGACCCGCAAATGGTGGGGTGGGGGCTGTGGGTGTGGCAGCAGCCGGGCGGCTATTTCGGCATTCCCTGGCTCAATTTTGGTGGGTGGGTGTTAACGGCCGTTCTTGCCACCACCCTCTTGCGCCCCAAACCCGTCCCCATCCGCCCCCTACTTCTCATCTACACCCTCACCTGGTTCCTCGAAACCTTTGGCCTCGCCTTCTTTTGGGCCATGCCAGGGCCAGCGGCGGTGGGTGGGGTGGTGATGGGGGTGTTTGTGTGGCAAGGCTGGAGATTAGAGATTGGCGATTGGAGATTGCGGTCTCATCATTTCCAATCGCCAATCTCCAATTAACCAATCTCCAATGACGCTTCTCTGGACACTCCTCACCTTCCTCCTAGGCGCCCTCCCCTTTTCCGTATGGGTGGGGCAGTGGGGGCTGGGAAAAAATATTCGCAGCTATGGCGACCAAAACCCGGGGGCAACCAATGTGCTTCGGGCGGGCGGCGCGGCCTGGTTTGGTCTGGCACTGGCGTTGGATATTAGCAAGGCGGCCGTTCCCGTCGGTCTGGCCTACCAGGTTTTTGGCTGGCACGGGTGGGAAATCGTCCCCATTGCCCTTGCCGCCCCGCTCGGCCACGCCTTCTCCCCGTTCCTGGGGTGGCGCGGTGGCAAGGCGGTGGCTGCACTGCTGGGGGCGTGGATTGGGCTAACGCTGTGGGTGGTGCCGCTGCTGGGCATTCCGGTGCTGGTGCTGCTGGCACTGCTGCTCACGCCCCACGGCTGGGCGGTACTGCTCACAATGTTAACCGTGGCAGTCTTTGTCGGAATATGGCGGCAAAACCCTGTTTTCCTCGCCGTCGCCATCACCCACATCGCACTTATGCTGTGGACATACCGGGGCGATTTGCGCCAGCGGCCAAAATTGCGCCAAAAGAAGAAAGATGAGATTAGGAGATTGGGAGATTAAGAGATTCAGTCTCCCAATCTCCTAATCTCCTAATCTCCAATCTCTATTTATGTCCCCCATCATCCCCCTCGTAATCACCTTCGCCTTTGTCATTTTATGGCTAACGGCCGTTTCCAACTTCCTCCTCTTCCCACGCCTCAACGCCAAAGATGAGCCTCTTACTACTCCGCTTGTCTCCATCCTCATCCCCGCTCGCAACGAAGCCCGCACCATTGGCCGCGCCGTCGCCTCGCTGCTGGCGCAAACGTATGCCAACTTTGAGGTTTTGGTGCTGGATGACCAGTCGGGAGACGAAACGGCCGTTCTTGCCACCCAAGCGGCAAAAAATGACCCACGCTTCCGCCTCATCAGGGGCGAGCCATTGCCACCGGGTTGGCTGGGCAAAAACTGGGCCTGCCACCAGCTTGCCCAGGCGGCGCGGGGGGAGGTTTTGCTCTTTGCCGATGCCGATGTGGTGTGGGAGTTGGGGGCATTAACGGCCGTTGTTGCCCACTTCAGCCAACACCAGGCCGACCTGCTGGCCGTCTGGCCCACCCAGCAAACCAAAACATGGGGTGAACGGCTCGTCGTGCCCCTCATCAACTTTGCCATTTTGTGCTATTTGCCCATTTTGCCTGTCCACCACACCCACATTCCCGCCTTCGCCGCCGCCAACGGCCAATGCCTTGCCTTCCGCCGCACCGCCTATGAAGCTATCGGCGGTCACGCCGCCCTGCGCGGCAACGTCATCGAAGACATGGCCTTTGCCCAGCGCATCAAACGCCACCGACTGCGGCTGCGGCTGGCCGACAGCAATCGCCTGATTGGCTGCCGCATGTATGAAAACTGGGATCAGGTGCGGGCGGGGTTTGCCAAAAATATCCTGGCGGGGCATAGCAACAGCATCCTGTTTCTGCTTGTTTCCACGCTATTCCACTGGCTGCTGTTTGTCTGTCCGTGGGTTTGGCTGCTGCTGGGCGGGGGGTGGTGGGCGCTGGGGCTGGTCTTGGCAGGGGTGGGGCTGCGGCTGGCAACGGCCGTTTTTACACATACCGAGAAATGGCTCCCCTCCCTCCTCATGCCCCTCTCCGTCTTCCTCATGACCCGCATCGCCGCCCAGGCCATCTGGTGGCACTGGCACGGCGGCGGGCAGTGGAAAGGGCGAACAATTACGGCAACGTAGAGACGCAAAATTTTGCGTCTCTACCATCATCATTCCCCAACCGTAATCATAATCGCATCCCCATCCTGAAATTCAATATGGTCGCCACCGGCGATGTAGACCGAAATCTCGTGCATACCGGGTTCCAATCCCCGTAAGGGCTGGTCGGTGTTACCACCCGTCACCATCCCCCACGATGAGCCATCTACATAGACGTGCCAATGGCTGCCATCGGCACCCAATTCAAAGTTTTCGACGCTGACCTCAACCAACACCTCATCAGAGGCCGAAAACGTTGCCCCATCGGCGGGGGCAATAATGCTGACTGTAGCCCCATCAGGATTAGGAATACGTTCACTATGTTCATCACCATGATCATGATCCATCTCTTCCATTCCTGCATCATGGTTATGCTCCGTTTCTTCCATCGCTGGCTCGCCACCACCCGAAGAACAGGCAACCACCAACATGCCCATCAATAAAACCAAAAGTGCTATTAAGCGTGTAGATACTTTTTTTGTCAATAACATGTTATCCCTCATCAATTGCTTGAACTGCCACCTTGTGGCATCAATAAATGCTTCACCCTGTCTGGTGAACAATAAACCTATGAAAAACAACCAAGCATTTATATGGCTAGACGAGGGGGTTTGCCGAGTGGTGCTAAAACAATCAGGTTGATACCTAAACGGGGTTCCTTAAAGAGGAAGGCGAAAAGATTGGGGCCAAGCAGGGTGACAAATAAAAGGGAGATGAGAACAGGAACGGCCGTTCCACCCCCCACATTGAAATTCGGCACATTTGTTACCCCCGCCCCAGCCGTGTTTTTCTGCCCCCCTTGATGATGGTGGGCCAGGTTGGGCTTCCCCCAATAGATATGGTCGTGTTCAGGCTGCAAAGCCGCAAAATCACGATTGAGCCAGGGAGAATAAAGGGGAGCGAGGGCTGCCAGTAGCAGCCACAGGGTAACAAAAACGCGGAATTTTGCGCCGGCCGCCCGTCTTCGTGTCAACATCCAGCTAATTTTACTGGCAGAACGCATCTTGGCAATGGGTATGCGGTCATCGGGCAAAAGTCCTGTAGACGAACTGCTTTCTTGGCAAAAAAAAGCCGCCACCCAATGAGTGACGGCTTTACATGCCCCGTACGGGACTCGAACCCGTGTTTTAGCCTTGAGAGGGCTACGTCCTAGGCCGCTAGACGAACGGGGCGAACGGACAGAAAGGGATTCTAACAAACGGCCGTTTTCCTGTCAAAAAATTGTGTCTTGAAATGAGGCTCATCTTATTTTTCCAGCACCAAATAAATACGGTTGAGAGCAATACCTTCGACGACGTTGGCATTGGCGGCAATGGTGTGGATGGGCTGTAGCGAGGCGGCAACGGCCGTTAATCCCTCATCCCCCTCCTCTCTCATCGCCCCACGCAGCCCCGCCACATCCAGATAAAACGTCGGCGCATTTTCCCGTGCATACAGTTCCACCACCTGCTGGAAGGCAGGGGTTTGCGCCAGCGTGTTGGCATTGTCAAAGCGAAGCGACTGCGCCGCCGTTCCCGTTGTCGCCACCACCATATAGCCATCGGTTGCCCCCACCGCCAGCCGCAAACTGGAGCCAAGCGTAGCTTCTATCTCTGTCACCTGCCCCGACCCCACGGGAAAATCAGTCAATTTAGCGATGGGCAGCGGAATGGCGCGAATGGCGGCCAGCAAGCCGTCCAGCGGCTGCTGCACCTGATCTGGCTGGCTGGTACCCAACAATGCCACGCCCTCGACGTTTAGCCCCGTTTGCGCCGCCAGCAAGCCATCGCTGCCGGGCATCAACCCCACTGCCGCCACGCCGTCGAGCAGTGGGAAAATTGCTGCCGCCGGGTCAAAGCCGAACCGCTGCCCCAGCAGCAGCATGGATTCGGCAACATCGGCTCCTTCGGTTTCGATAAACGCCGCCCACGTTTGGCTAAACGGCTGCCCGGCCAGATATAGGATGGTGTTGGCGGGGAAATAAACGGCCGTTTGTGGCTGCGCCAGCACACTGTCCACCGCCGCCAGCCGCCCCGGAGACAATGCCGCCCGGTCATACGTCGTCGCCATATCCAGCCGCACCCCGGCATCCACCAAAAAGCCACCCACCCCCACGCTGTAGACATCGGCCACCGGCACAAAGCCGAGGTTGGTTCCCGACAACACGCTGGCCGCATCACGCAGCGTGGGCAAATCAGCTCCGTTGACAAACACGGTCAACAAGCGGCTGGGCGGCAGCGAGATGACAGCCTCGGCATAAACATCGGTCTCGTCAATGGCACGGCCGTTTTTGGCATCAATTGCCTGCTGCACAGTGGCAACATCAGAGCTGATAAGAAGCAAACGGCCGTTTCGCCCCATTGCCAAATCAGGAAAAACGGTCAGGTCAACCCCCTCATAGCGTTGGGTCGTCGCGGTTGTTCCCCCTCGCGCCGCCCATTTCTGCCCCAACTGCATCAAAAAGTCGTCGGCCGGCCCCGTACTGCGGGCTTCAATGATCAGTACCCAGTGAAAAACGGCCGTTTGGTTAAACGAATCTGCCTCCACATTCACCAACGCCCAACCCAAATACTGCCCCACCCACGGCAACACATCCTCTTCCAGCGACAACCCCATCTCAGCCAAAATACCGCCATCGCCCGTCGCCGCAAACTGCGCCCCCACCGCCTCCAGCCGCTCCCGTTCCGCCCCCAGCAAGTTAACCCCCACATAGACCATGCTTTCTGGCGGCACCGCCAGTGCCGCCGCGTCAAAATCCCCCGAAAGCCTGTCTACCAGGTGCAAATCCAGCGGATCCAGGATCAAAAAAAGCGGCCCAAACCCGCCCACAAACAGCCCCAGCGCCACCAGCACTACAATCCAATTCCGTCGCTTCTCGTTCATTCATTCTCCTAAACGGGCGACATAACGACCACCCGTTCATATTCAGATGCTATTTGAAAATTCAGTATATCTTAATAGGATGACATGGATCAAACCAGGCAAACCTTACCCAAGCTACGCAACTGGTATATGTCATCCTTGGGGTTTCTGCGGGACCAACCGTCCATTAGGGTTCAATCTACAATAACTTTGCAGTTATAGAAGTTCAACTTCTGAGAGAAGTTGAACTTCTCCCAGAAGTTCAACTTCTAAATCCCAGGTTATTAACGAACGAACCCTTAGCCCTTCTTCTTCCTTCACAAATCTTGTTATCCATCTCACTTTTTGTCACAATAAGATCTCCTTTTAGTTCTAACTTAGTTCTAACTTCCTACCGCTTTATCATGGCGAGCTACCATTAACGTACCGTTACTATGACCCCCAAAAAAGAGACTCATCCATTCATGATACGATTTTTCAACGTCTGGGATGTGGCGGTTGATGGTGTTTCGCACCATATGACGAGTCAGAAGCAGATTGCGCTATTAGCCTTTCTTGCATTGGAAAATGATCGGCGGCACAGTCGCCAGGCACTGTTGGGGCTGCTGTGGCCGAAAATGGGGGAAGCTGAGGCACGTAATAATTTGCGCGTGGTGCTGGCTGGGCTGAGGCGGGCGCTACAACTTACGAGGAAGGGCAACACTGCGCTGATTGGGAGCAATCGCCAAGAGGTTTGGTTCCAGGCTGACCATGCCTGGGTTGATGTGGTGGAGATGGCGCGTCTGCTAACTGCTTGTGACAAACACTCCCATGATGACCGTGCTACGTGTGCTGCTTGCCGGCAGCGTTTGGTGGAGGCGGCAACCCTTTATCGGGGCGAGCTACTGCACGGTTTTTATTTGTCTGATTGTCTTGCTTTTGATGAGTGGCTGATAATGCAGCGGGAGCGGCATCATTTGCAGATAATGGCCGTTTTGGGGGAGTTGGCCGATTTTGCGGCAGGACAGGGGGCAGCAGAAACGGCCGTTTCGCATCGCCAACGCCAGCTAGAACTTGACCCCCTGCATGAAGAAGCCCATCGTCATTTGCTACAGCTTTGGGCACAGCACGGGCAAATCAATCTCGCGCTAAACCACTTTGAGCAATACCAGCAACTGCTGCACCAAGCGTTGGGGGTGGCCCCCGCTGCCAACATCCTGTGGCTGGCAGAAACGCTGCGGGTGAGGCAAACAAGCCAACCCATTGCGGCAAAAACACAGCCTGCGGAGGAAAAAACGGCCGTTTCTCCGCCTCCCCCCCCAGGCCTGCCCCACTACCTCACCCCCCTTGCCGGCCGCACCTAGGAACGCGAGCAACTACGACAGCGACTGCAAGACCGCAGCTATCGTCTACTTAGCATTGTCGGGCCGGGCGGCATGGGCAAAACGCGGCTCGCCACACAGGTGGCAAACGAAAACGGCCGTTATTTCACCGACGGCATCTGCTTTGTTTCCTTCGCTCCCTTGCAATCCATTGACACCGTTCCCGCCGCCATTGCCCAGGCTTTGGGCATTGCATTCGACAACAGCCTACAAGGCGGCGAGTCACAGCTTCTCGGCCATTTGCAAGAAAAAGACCTGCTACTGGTGTTAGACAACCTTGAGCATTTGCTCGATGTCGTTGACCTGATTCTCACCATCCTCAACCACTGCCCCCACGTGGTCATTCTGGTTACATCGCGGGAGCGGCTCAATTCCCACGCTGAAGACCTGTTTTATTTGGAAGGGCTGCCATTTCCTGAGGCAAAAACGGCCGTTTCTCACGCAGACCCCGCCACCTACGCCGCCATTGAACTGTTTGTTGACCGGGCGCAGCGGCTGGACAAAAGCTTTCGCCTAACCGGGGACAACTTACCCGCCATCATCCGCATCTGTCAGCAGGTGAGTGGAATGCCGTTAGGCATTGAGTTGGCCGCAGCCTGGATCGAAGATTTGACCTGTGCCGACATTGCCAGTGCTATCGCCGCCAACCTGGACTTTTTGACAGCGCATTATCAAGGGGTGGCGGCACGCCATCAGTCGCTGCGTGCCGTCTTTGACCATTCGTGGCGGCTGCTCACGCCACCAGAGCAAATGGTGCTGGCACAGTTATCGGTCTTTCGCGGCAGCTTTACGCTGGAGATGGCACTGCAAGTGGCAGACGCTTCACCGCAAATTTGCCGCCGGCTGCGTAACAAATCGCTGCTACGGCCGGCCGGAAGTCGGCGTTTTGACCTGCATGAGTTGATTCGGCAATTTGCGGCGGAGCAGTTGGGGCAAGATGAAGGGGGGGAAACGGCCGTTTATCGCAAACATAGCCACGCCTACCTCCACCTCCTGGCTGACCAAAGCCCCTGCCTGCAAAATGCCAGCCAGCCAGCCGCCCTGGATCTCATCGAGCAAAACTACGACAACATCCTGCAAGCGTGGCAATGGAGCCTTGCCCAGCAAAACATCCCGCTGCTACAAGCCGGGCGTGATGCCTTGTTTATTTTCCACAGCAAGCGCAACCGTTACGAAGAAGGTGTCAAGCTGTGCCAGGAATCACTGCGCGGCCTACAAACTACACCCCCAGCACAGCATTTACGAGCCATGCTGCTCACCTGGCAAGGCTTCTTCACCAATGGGCTAGGCCAATCTGAAACCGCCCGCCACCTCCTGCTGCAAGCCCAGATCCAAATTGACCCCGTTGCCAGCGAAACACTGCTCGACCGCGCCTTTATTCTCTTCCAAATCGGCCAAACCTTTTATCAAACCAACCTCGAACAGGCAAAAAGCTACTACGAGCAAAGCCTGTCCCTTTACCAACAGCAAGACGCACCCTGGCAAATGAGCCAACTCTTTGAAGCCCTGGCCGCCGCGCTGCACGATCTGGGGCAACATGCCATCGCCGAACGGTACGGCGAGAAGAATCTAGCCATGCGCAAACAGCTAGGCATCCAAAGTGAGTTGGCAAGTGCCCTGGCTGCACTTATCCCCACCAAGCTCGACAGCCGCCAGTTCGATCTGGCAGAACAATATGGCAAAGAAGCCGTTGCTATTTGCCGCCAGCTTCAAGATCGACGCTTTTTAGCCAAGGGGCTGGCTGAACTAAGCCTCGCCTATCTTTGGTCGGGCAAGGTTGCCCTCGCTCCTCCCCTGGTTGAAGAAAGTATCGCCATCTTTAACAATCTTGGTGCCAAAGAGCTTGAGGCTTACTGGCGCAATCGGCTCGCCCTGTATTTAATCAATTTGGGGCAATACCTAAAAGCCAGTGTTGTGCTACACGAAACGGGCCAAATGTCTTATGGGGCTGGTATCGAGCGGGTAAGTGCCTGGACATACCAGTTAGAAGCCTTCATCGTGATGGGTCAGGGTCGGTATGAGGAAAGCGAATCGCCGCTGCGACAAGCGCACACGCTGTTTAAAATCCGCAACAACGAGCCAGCTTTGCGCTTTGTTGAAATTTATCAGGGGTTTGTTCTGTTCCATCTGGGTCAACGGGAACACGCCCAACAGCTTTGGCTGCCCATTCTAGCGGAGTCGCTCCAGCGGCGGCTTATGATGCGGCTGCTAACCGTGCTGGCTGGCATGGCACTGTCTTTGGCGGCTTCCGGCCACTTGGAAGAGGCTGCCTGGGTTTATGCCTGCGTGGAGGCGGAGCCGTTTTTTAGAGCCTCGCAATGGTATGCGGACATTGTGGGGAAGTATGTGTGGCAAGCGGCGGCCAGGTTGCCGGCGAATTTGTTTCAAGCAGCTACGGAGAGAGGGAAAACGGCCGTTTTGTGGGAGCTAGGCGAACAAATCCTGACCATGTACCAGCAAGCAGCCCCGCCACCTATTCACGCGGCAATATAGGCGGCTCAATCGTCACCAGTTGCTCAAACTCGGAAAAATCAATCTGCCATACGCTTGGCTCGTCGCTCCCTGCGGCCGCTTCCGTCACCACCAGGCGGTGAAGTTCAAATGTTTCGGGGGCAACCCAAAGCTGCGCGGCCAATGGCTCTGGCCCAATGAGACCATTGCTCAGGCGAAACGGCCGTTCCCCCGCCACCACTCCTGTCAACCGATAAAGCTCTGTTCCCTCAATCGTTTCTGTTCCCACCAACGCCACTTCGGTCAAGTCATTTGCCAGAATCGTCGGCAGCCCCACTTCTTGGTCAAAAAGCACCGCTGGGTTAAACCCCCAATTGGGCGGCAGTTCATCCCACTGCCCCGTCGCCACATTCGTCTCCCACTGCACCGCGCCAATGCTGATGACGTTGAGTTCCGTCACCAGCCCCGGCAAAATAACGCGCACCGTCGCCCGCGCCCGGTCAGGTGCCACATAATCGCCCACCGCCCCGCCAAAAGAAATCGCCTGATCAGGGTCCACAAAGGCAGGCGCACCGCTGCGGTCAATCACAAAGCGAAACCCCGGCAGCCCCTCCATCCGCGCCGCCGTCCGCGCCACAATTTCCCCTGGCGGCAAGTCGGCGGGGGCAGCATTGCCGCAGGCTACTAAAAAGAGGAGGAATAAGGGGACGCAGATTTTCCTGATTGTCCTGATCGCGGAGCGGTTGTCCAACAGTCTTATCAGGTTCATCCCAAAAATCAGAAAAATCTGCGTCCTATTCTTAAAGCCAAAGTTTACCATGAGCCGCATTATACCAAATCTCGACCACCCTTTGCCCATAGGCTAAAATTGACCTTATGAAAGTATATCTCCACAGCATCGGCTGCCGCCTCAACCAAAGCGAAATCGAAACCATGGCCCGCCAACTGCTTGCCAGCGGCCACGAAATTGTCAACGAGGCCAGCCAAGCCGATAAAGTTGTCATCAACACCTGCGCCGTCACCGCCGAAGCCGCCCGTGATGCCCGCAGCCAAACCCGCCGCATCCACCGCCACAACCCCACCGCCGACATTGTGCTAACCGGCTGCTATGCCACCATTGCCCCCAACGAACTGGCGCAGTTGCCCGGTGCCAGCCACGTTGTGGTGAACAAGGACAAAGGGCAACTGGTGCAGTTGTTGGATCCGCAAGCCCGGATTGATCTGCCCGTTTTTGACCAGGAACCGGTGCTGCGAGAATTTTTGGCGGGCAGCGTGGGCAACACCCGTGCCTTTATCAAGGCACAGGACGGGTGCAACAACCGCTGCACGTTTTGCGTGACGACGGTGGCGCGGGGCGAAGGGCAAAGCCGTCATTTGGGGGATGTGGTGGCGGAAATTCAGGCGTTGGCGGCGGCCGGCTACCGCGAGGCGGTGCTAACGGGGGTGCATTTGGGCAGCTACGGCCACGATTTTGGCAACAAGGCGGGGCTACGTGACCTGGTGGCGGCGATTTTGACCCATACTGATATTCCGCGTTTGCGGCTGTCGTCGCTGGAGCCGTGGGATATTGCCCCCGACTTTTTTACGCTGTGGGAAAACCCGCGCCTGCTGCCCCATCTCCATATGCCGCTACAGTCGGGCAGCGACAAGATTTTGCGCCGCATGGCGCGGCGCACCTCACGCGCCAGCTTCCGCGCCCTGGCCGAAGCGGCACGTGAGGCGATTCCCAACCTCAACCTTAGCACCGACATCATTGTGGGCTTTCCGGGGGAAACGGAGGCAGATTTTGCCGACAGTTTGGCATATGTGGCCGAGATTGCCTTTGCCCGGCTGCATGTATTTAGCTATAGCCAGCGGCCAGGGACGGCGGCGGCGGCGATGCCTGATCATGTGCCGGGGCCGGTGAAGAAGGAGCGGACGCGACGGATGATTGAATTGGGGGAGCAGTTGAGCCACGCTTTTCACGGCCACTTTGTGGGGGAGACGATGGATGTGCTGTGGGAAACGGCCGTTGGTGCCGATCCTCATGGATTGCGCTGGGTGGGCTACACCGACAACTACATTCGTGTCTACGGCCACGGCCCGGCCGATTTGTTTAACCAAATTACGCCAGCTCGACTGTTTGATCCGCGCCTGGAAGGTATGTCGGGTGAGATTGTGCTGGTTGAGAATTATGTTTAGTTGTGTTAAGATGACGGCATTATTTGATCAAGGTCATTATACGGCATTATATGAAAAGGAGATTGGAGATTAGAGATTGGAGATTGACCGTCTTCAATCTCCAATCTCCAATCTCTAATCCCCAATATTAGCGGAAGCAGATTGTATGAGTAAACAAGAACAACAACGGGCCCAAACCCTGGGTAATCTCATCCAGCAGGCGCGGCTGTACGCCGGCCGGACGGCGGCGGAATGCGCGGCTGTGTTGGCCATTGAGCCAGATAATTTTGACGAGGTGGAAAACGGCCGTTTTCCCCTTTCCCTCCCCGACCTTGAAGCCCTCGCCATTTTTCTGGAAGTACCAATGGGCTACTTTTGGGGTACAGCAACACTGACACAACCTACCCAACCCAACTACACCGCCTTTCTCGCCCTGCGCCACCGCATCATCGCCGTCCTGCTGCGCCAGGAGCGGCTCAAAGCCAAGCAGTCGGTGGCCGAAGTGGCGCAGGCGGTTGGCTGCGACCCGGCAGATTTGGAAGCGTATGAATCCGGCCAAACCCCCATCCCTTATTTAACGTTAGAAGCATTGTGCAGACATTATGATGCACCTGTCAGTGCTTTTGTGGATACACAACATGGGCCATTGGGGCGGCACGAAGCGGAACAGCGACTGCAAAAACTGTTCCACGGACTGTCGCCAGAAATGCAGGCGTTTGTTACCAACCCCAGCAACGTCAGCTTTTTGGAAACGGCGCGTCGCCTCAGCGGCATGAACGTCGAAGGGCTGCGCCGCATTGCCGAAAGTATCCTCGATATTACCTATTAGAAGAATTTTGACAGGATTTTCAGGATTAGGCACGAGAAACCTGAGAAATCCTGTCATCAGACAATTCCCCGACTTGTCCATGAACAGATTGCTAGACAGAGATTGGGAAAATGGTGTGGTGAGCTATCCCGACCCGGCCATTGAGGTCATTGACCCGCGCTTTGCCTCGCTGGTGCTGGGCAGTGCCGCCGTGGAGCGCATTTACACGGGAGCGCGGTGGACCGAGGGACCGGTGTGGTTTGGCGACGGCCGTTTTTTCCTTTTCAGCGACATCCCCAACAACCGCATTATGCGCTGGGCGGAGGAGACGGGAGCCGTCACTGTCTTTCGCAGCCCGTCAGACAACGCCAACGGCCACACCCGTGACCGTCAGGGGCGGCTGGTTTCCTGCGAACACGCCACCAACCGCGTCACGCGCACTGAATATGACGGCACGGTCACGGTGCTGATGGACAGTTTTGGTGGCAAGCCGCTCAATGCGCCCAACGATGTGGTGGTGCATCCCGACGGCCACATCTGGTTTACCGACCCCGGCTATGGCAGTTTGATGCACTATGAGGGGAATAAACGGCCGTTACAGCTCCCGGCCAACGTCTACCGGCTCAACCCCGATACCAGCGAAGCAACGGTGGTTGTGGGCGACATCGAAAAACCCAACGGCCTTTGCTTCTCGCCCGATTACCAACGGCTATTCATTGCCGACAGCGGCGCGTCGCACAAGCTGGGGCATCCGCGCCAAATTTTTGTCTACGAAGTGGTAGACGGGAAGCAGTTGGCGAATGGGCGGGTGTTTTGTGACATGGGAACGGCCGTTTCCGATGGCATCCGCTGCGACACCGACGGCAATGTCTGGTCAAGCGCCGGGTGGGGCGACGCCGATGAAAACGGCGTCCACGTCTTCGCTCCCGACGGCACCCTCATCGGCAAAATCCACCTGCCCGAACCCGTGTCTAATCTCTGTTTTGGCGGCCGCAAACGCAACCGCCTGTTTATGACCGCCAGCCAATCGGTCTACACCCTGTACGTCGAGGCGCAGGGGGCAATGTAAACGCAAGATTTTGCGTCTCTACCTACGCCAACGCATTCAAAAACGCATCAATGTCGGCCTCATTGTTATAGACCGACACCCCCAGCCGAATCCCTTCCACCTTTGTTCGCGTGCCATCGGCACCCGTTTTGTACCATTCCCGAAACGAAATCACCTGCTCCCCAAAGGCGCGGTCTAGCTTGGCGCGGGTTTCGGCCACGTTTGGTGGCAAAAAGCTGACAATGGGCGTAGGAGTGTCGGCCGGCGTAATTGGCTCATATCCCAGCAGTGGCAGCTCCGCCTGTAGCCGGTCGGTCAGCCGTTTGGCGTGGGCGCGAATCGCCTCCATGCCAATGGACTCAATCAGCCCCAGCCCTGTATGGGCGCACACACCGGGCAAAAACGGCATCGTCGTCGTGCCTTCGTAGCGTGAAGCGTCGGGATACGATTCAAAGCGATAATCTTGCATCGCCTTCACCTGCCGCAGCCCATAGCGGGTTTGCTTCACCACCTCATCTTGCAGCAATTCCTTCACGTACAAAAAGCCAATGCCAAAATCCCCCATCAGCCATTTGTAGGTGCTGCTGGCGCAAAAATCAATCCCCATCGCCACCACGTCAATGGGGGTGCAGCCCGCCCCCTGAATGATGTCGCAGTAGAGATACGCCCCGTACTGATGCGCCAGGTCGCTAATTGCTTTGGCATCGGCCTTAAAGCCATTGATTTGCGAGACCAGGGCAATGGAAACAAGCCGCGTATTGGCATCAATCGCCTGGGCAAAATCGGCCAAATCAACCTGCCAGTTGCGGTGCGGCACCACGCGCAGCTCAATCTTGCCAGCTTCAGCCAGCCGGGTATAGATGTATTTGGATGCTTCAAAATGCAAATCATCAATGACAACATTGCCGCCGCGCTGCGCCAAATCCAGCCCGGCCAGCACAATATTTTCGCCGTCGGTGGTGCTTTGGATAAAGGCTATTTCGTGGGGGGCAGCGTTGATCAGATTGGCAAAGCGTCTTTTGGTGGCCGCCTGCATTTCCGGGGTAAAGCTCAACCGCCCTTCGCCGGGGCCAAGAGAGCGAAAGCTGGTGTAGGTTTCGATGGCTTCCAGATGCTGGCGGCTAAAGGGGTGGGTTTCGGCAGCGGCCAGCCACAGCTTGCGGCTGGCACGGGGAAAACTGGCGCGAATGTGCGCGAAATCGGATGGGGAAACAGGGTTTTGTGTGGTCATGGCGGGATTATACCAAGCTGGCCGCAGACGCATACCTTGAAAAAGTCGGTGCTTGACCGGGAAACGGCCGTTTCCCTATAATGCCCTGTAACAGGAGCCACAATGTTTTACCCACTCACCCATCAGGAGAAACAACATGTTTGAGAACCGCGATCATCAATGGGTCTACTTATTCAGCCAAGGCCAGGCCAACATGAAAGCCTTGCTGGGCGGCAAAGGAGCCAACGTCGCCGAAATGATGCGCGTTGGCCTCCCCGTCCCACCCGGCTTCACCATCACCACCGAAGCGTGCAACGCCTACAGCGCCTACCAGCGCCAATTCCCCGAAGGCATGTGGAGCCAGGCGCAAACCGCCCTGCGTGAGGTTGAGAGCCTGACAGGCAAACAATTTGGCGACCCGCACAACCCGCTCCTCGTTTCTGTCCGCTCCGGTGCTGCCATCTCCATGCCCGGCATGATGGACACCGTGCTGAATTTGGGGCTAAACGACCAAACCGTCGAAGGGCTTGCCACCCTCACCGGTGACCGCCGCTTTGCCCTCGATGCCTACCGCCGCTTTATCTCCATGTTTGCCAACATCGTCATCGGGGTTGGCATGGAAAAATTTGAACGCACCCTCAACCGCTTCAAGACCCAAACCAAACATGGCCGCGACACCGACCTCACGCCCGACCAGCTTGCCGAACTCATTGAAGCCTATAAACTCATTGTTTTCTCCGACCGCCACGGCGACGAATTCCCCCAAGACCCCTACGAACAGCTACGCATGGCAATTGCCGCCGTGTTTGACTCGTGGAACGGCCGTCGCGCCCAGGATTATCGCCGCATCCACCGTATTTCAGATGGGTTGGGAACGGCCGTTAACGTCCAGGCCATGGTCTTCGGCAACCTCGGCTGGGACAGCGGCACCGGCGTCGCCTTCACCCGCAACCCCTCCACCGGCGAAAACCAGCTCTACGGCGAATACTTGCTCAACGCCCAGGGTGAAGACGTTGTAGCTGGAATTCGCACCCCCCACCCCATCGCCCAGCTCGCCACCGACATGCCCGGCGTGCATCAGCAGCTTCTCACCATCACCCGCCAGCTAGAAAAACATTACCAAAACATGCAGGACATCGAATTCACCATCGAACAAGGCAAGCTGTGGCTGCTGCAAACCCGCAACGGCAAACGCACCGGCGCAGCGGCCGTTCGCATCGCCGTCGAAATGGAGCAAGAAGGGCTGATTGACCAGCACACCGCCATCATGCGCGTCGAACCCAACCAGCTCGACCAGCTACTCCACCCCACCGTAGACACCAGTGCCGAGCTAACCATCCTCGCCACCGGCCTGCCCGCTAGTCCCGGCGCTGCCGCCGGTCGCGTCGTCTTCGACCCCGATGATGCCGAAGAAAAAGCCGCCGAAGGCCACCCCATCATCCTCGTCCGCCACGAAACCAGCCCCGACGACTTCCACGGCATGGTCGTCGCCAAAGCCATTCTCACCGCACGCGGCGGCATGACCTCCCACGCCGCCGTCGTCGCCCGTGGCATGGGAACCCCCTGCGTCGTCGGCGCGGGCGACCTCCACATCAACGCCGAACAAGGAATCCTCCACGTCAGCGGCCACGAAATCCGGCGCGGCGACTGGATCACCGTAGACGGCTCCACCGGCCAAGTGCTGCTGGGCGAAGTCCCCACCAAACAGCCCGAACTAGGCGAACATTTCCACACCCTCATGGGCTGGGCCGACCAAGTGCGCCGCCTCAAAGTCCGCGCCAACGCCGACACCGGCCCCGATGCCACCACCGCCCGCAGCTTTGGTGCCGAAGGCATCGGCCTCTGCCGCACCGAACACATGTTTTTTGGCGACGAACGCCTCACCATCATGCGCGAGATGATTCTGGCCGAAGACCTCGCCAGCCGCGAAGCCGCCCTCGACAAACTCCTCCCCATCCAGCGGCAAGATTTCCTCGAAATTTTCCGCGCCATGCACGGCCTCCCCGTCACCATTCGCCTCCTCGACCCACCGCTGCATGAATTCCTGCCCAATTTTGAAGAGCTACAGGCCGAACTGTTCGAGCTAAAGCTCAAAATGCAGCAGGCCAACAGCTTCAGCGAAATTGACCAGCACCTGCGCCAAATTTGGGAAAAAGAACGGCTGCTGCGCCAGGTCGAACGGCTGCGCGAAGCCAACCCCATGCTGGGGCATCGCGGCTGCCGCCTGGGGCTGGTCTACCCCGAAGTCACCGCCATGCAGTCCCGCGCCATCTTTGAAGCCGCCTGCACCGCCCAGGCAGAAGGAACGGCCGTTATCCCCGAAATCATGATCCCCCTTGTCGCCACCGAGGCCGAATTGGCGCACCAACGCCAGCTTGTGGCAACCGTTGCCACCGAAGTCCTAGGCGCCCACGGCATGACAATGGCCTACAGCATTGGCACCATGATCGAACTCCCCCGCGCCGCCCTCATGGCCGGCCGAATCGCCCAGCACGCCGACTTCTTCAGCTTTGGCACCAACGACCTCACCCAAACCACCTTCGGCCTCAGCCGCGACGACAGCGCCCGCTTCCTCTCCCACTACATCCAAGCCAAGCTGCTCCCCGATGATCCTTTCCAGGTTCTCGACCAAAGCGGCGTTGGCGAGCTTGTTCAAATTGGCACCAGTCGCGGTCGCGCAACCAAACCCGACCTTAAAATCGGGATTTGTGGCGAACACGGCGGCGAACCCAAAAGCATTGCCTTCTGTCATCAAATTGGCATGGATTACGTAAGCTGCTCCCCCTTCCGCGTCCCCATCGCCCGCCTGGCCGCTGCCCAAGCCATGCTGGCTGTGTAAGAAGTAGGGAGTAGGGAGTGGGGTGTAGAGGGTACACCCCACTCCCCACTCCCTACTCCTCACAAACCACTACCCACCTATTTTTCATAGGCCTCCGTCGCACCCCCAACCTGCTTCCACGCATTAAACCCACCGCGAACATGGCAAACATTCTCCATGCCCATGTCCTGCAAAGCCTTGGCAGCCAAAGCTGACCGCCCGCCCCCTGCTCAGTAGAGGACAACGTTTTTATCCTCGCTAAACACGGGCTTAAAATAAGGGCTTTCTGGATCCACCCAATATTCTAACATGCCGCGTGGGGCATGAACCGCTTCCGGGATCAATCCCTCACGTGCCAATTCACGGACATCCCGAATATCCACAAACACCACATCTTCCTTGCCATACAGCGCGATGGCTTCTTCTGGCGAGATAGTTGTTACCTCGGCCATTGCTTCTTCCCAAAGCTGCTTCACACCCTTTTTCAATTTTGCCATACCACCCACGCTCCTTTTAATGATGCAATCTATTGTATCTTGCTGCATAAGAATGTCATGCAGAGGGGTGCATTTCGGTTTTGGGGCAAATCGAGAATTCTGGATTTGTACCGGCAATTGTTCCAGAAGTTCAACTTCTCTCAGAAGTTGAACTTCTACATCCCATGCGCTTTGACCCGTTCTGCGGGTTTCTTACCCTTCTGTGACCCCAAAGAAACCCGCAGAACGGGTGAAAAAGGTACCCACGCAGAGAATGGGTGCCAGTCCGGTGTTTTATTCAAACTGAGAATTGCCGGATTCATTCAATTTTAATTTGTTTTTTAACGCAAACGCGCTATAATTCCAATTAAGTTTAATCAGTAAAGAGTATGAGAGAATCCTCCCCCCAAAACTGGCACGAGAGAAACGCGACTGGAACGAACTGATTAGGCCTAGAGCAATGTCTTTTCCTCTCTCTTATACTCTGGCATTGCTCGATTGCCGAGCAACAAGAGCCACCTCAAATTGAGGTGGCTTTTTTATTTTTATAAAAAGGTGCCACTTCTCCTAAGTGGCACCTTTATGTAAAGTTATTTGCTAATACAATAATGACTTTATGGTTGAGGCAAAGGACGCTTTGGGGCGCTGCGTACTTCATTGGAACATGAAAAACAAAGCCATTCGCCGTTAACGGCAAACAGCGGCCGGCCGGAACATCGGCTGCACGTCTTAATTTGGGGGGCTTTGGGGCGTTCTTCAAACAATCGGACATGAATTTCGAGGGGTTGCGCTTTCCTATTCATCATTTTCTCATCCTAACACAGCCAGCCAACTGCCTGTATAAAGAGCTGGTGAAATTTAGCTGTGAGGTTCCAAGATTCTGGTATGAACACAACACACCAAAAAATTCTGCAAACTGTTGGAGCAGGCGCGGCCACATTTTTGGGCAGTGGGGCAACCTCTCGCGTCTATGCCATTGGCCGGGGGCAGGTGGTACGTATTTTTGACCACACCAATATGGCGTACCTGGATGACAGTGCCATTTTTTATGCGGAGCTTCACCGTCATGCTTTTCCCTTTGCCCTACCAGATATTGAGCAAATGGGGCAGTTAGATGGGTGCAGCTATATCATAGAAAAGCGGCTGCCGGGACGTGATATGAGTCTGGTGTTTCCCACGCTGGATGAGGCACAGCGGCGGCAGGCACTGCGCTCTTTTCTGGTGCCGCTGCCTTATTTGCATCAGGTGACGCTGGCAGAACGGCCGTTTGGCGAACTGCTGGGCTGGCGGCAAAGCATAACGGCCGTTTCCTGGCCCCAATTCCTGCAGCAGCGCACCGAAATCAACCTGCGTGAATCACTCCCCTTTTTACGCGAAGACATGCCAAACATTGACCAACTTGTAGCTGATTTTTTGCGGCGCGTGGAGGGTTTAACGGCCGTTCCCAAACAACTGGTTCATGGCGACTACTTTTTTGGTAATGTGATGTGTGATGAACGGGGGGAAATAACGGCCGTTTTTGACTTCAGCCCCCTCACCCTCCACGGCGACCCCATCATGGATCTGGCCGGGGCGCTCAACTTCCTCACCGTCTATGATTTTGTCACCGAAGCCGACCAGAACTTTTTGCGGCAGCTCATTGTGGCCGAATATGGCAAGGAGGTACTGGAACCCATCGCCCTCTACACCACCTACTACAGCCTCTATTTTGCCAACGGCAAAGAGTGGCAGCCTGATGTGTATGATTGGTGCTTGCGCCAATTGCGCCGCTACCCGTTTTTGTAGGGCAGTATCAAAACAACGGATTCCACACCAAAAACAACTTGGGACAAAGCAATGGAAGGGAACACGCTTCCAGTCTCTCAATCTCGAAGGCTGTTATCGCCTATGCCCTAAAAATCTCCTCATCTCCAATACTTCATTCCTCCGCTATAATAAACTCGCAAATTCAAGGTCTTGAAGGAAGGATTATGGACGCCTTATTGGATGCGATTGGTTTAACAAGCGGCGATCTGACCCAGATTTTGGTCATCATTGCCATTCTGCTGGTTGGCTTGTTTGTAGTGCGCGGCATGTTTCGGCTAACAGCAACGCTGTTTCGGCTGGGCTGCTTGGTGGTCATTATCATTGCCGTGCTTATGCTGTGGCTCAAGTTGTTCAACTGAGGGGGGTAGGTATAATCTTTGTTTATGTTACACAAACGGATTTTTATCCTGCTACTCCCTTTTTTGCTGCTTCTGGCAGCGTGCAATAATGACAACCCAGCCTCCCCAACGGCCGTTTCTGCTCCCAATGCAGCGGTAGAAGCGGTTACGGTTGAAGCGATGCCGACAGTGGTACCAACGGAAACGGCCGTTCCTCCCACCCCCACCCCTACCGAACCCCTTGCCGCCCTGGTCAACAATGAACCTATCACCATCGCCACTTTTGAGCGCGAGTTAGCCCGTTATGAGCAAGCGCAAAGCCAGCTTGGGCAGCCAGTGGACGCCAGCAGCAATTACCGCCATCTGGTGCTGGATGGCCTTATCGAGCGCACGCTCATCACCCAATCAGCCACCCTTCAAGGTGTAGCGGTTACGCCAGACATGGTAGATACCAGGCTCAACGAACTGCGTACCGCCGCCGGGGAATCGGGTAATTTTGAGGCGTGGCTGGAAGCCAACCAGTGGACTGAAACGGAATTCCGCGAGGCACTTCAGGTGGATATGGTTGTGGAAGCAATGGTGGCAAAGGTAACGGAAAATGTACCAGCTACCATAGAGCAAGTCCACGCCCGCTACATTCAGCTTGATGACCTGACGCTGGCGCAAACGGTACTGGCCGACATCCGTAACGGAGCCGATTTTGCCGCCCTGGCACAGCAGCATTCGCTGGATCGGGTAACGGGCGAGGCGGGGGGCGACCTGGGCTTTTTTGCGCGGGGGTCGCTGCTGGTGCCAGCGGTGGAGGAAGCCGCCTTTGGCCTAACCCCCAACGCTGTGAGTGATGTGATCACGGTGGCAGATGACGGTGGGGCAACGACTTATTATTTGGTGCAGCAGTTGGAGGTGGATGGAGAACGGCCGTTAACCCCTGCCATGCGCTCCACCCTGCTGCAACAAACCTTTACCGACTGGCTGGCGCAACTGTGGGCGCAAGCCAATATTTCGCGCTTTATCTAGAAGATGGGGGATTGGAGATTGGGCAATCTCCAAATCTCTAATCCCCACAAAACCTATGAACAACCAACCTTCCCGCGCTGCCAAACAAGGTGGTGGCTGTCTCGGTCGCCTTTTTAATCTGCTTACGTTTCTTATCTTGCTCATTGGGCTTGTACTTTTGGCTGGGGTTGTGTTGCTCTTTGCCGCTCCAAACGTGGTGCAACCGCTGTTGGGCAATGTTGCATTGTTTGCCGCCCAAAAGGGAAATGAGGGGGAAGAAACGGCCGTTATCCCCACCGCCGCCGCTATTGCCATCCTGCCCACCAACACCGCCACCCCTGCCCTTTCCATCGCCCAGCTTCAGCCCACCTGGACTCCTCAGGCCGCCACTGTAAACAGCAACAGCGACCCCCTGTACACCCCGCCGCCCAGCCGCACCCCCACCGCCATCCCCATCTTCCCCACCGCCACCCCCACCGCCACCCCTACTGCCACATCCACCAATACCCCTACCGTGACCCCTGTGGGGCCAACCCCCACCTCCAGCCCCACCCGCGCCGCCTTTCCCTTTACCAAGTCAGACAGCAGCCCCTTTTACCTGCAAAACTATGCCAACAACGCTGGCTGCAACTGGCTTGGCATTGCTGGGGAAGTGCTGGACATCAACCGCAACCCCGTCCCCAAAAACACCTATGAAGTACATATTTGGGACAGCGGTCTCAATGAACGGGTTCCCGTGGGCGGCGCACCCGCCTATAGTCCATCTGGATGGGAACAGTTTGTCTTTTCCTCACCCGTCGTGCGTTCGTACAAACTACAGTTAGAAACCACCAACGGCACGCCTGTCTCCGAAATCTACACCGTTACCACCCGTGCTAGTTGCAATGAAAATTTGCTGCGCTTCGATTTTGTGCAAAATCATTAATGTTATCGTAAACGCAAGATGTTGCGTTTCTATATAAGGAAAAACATGATCCAATCATCCACAACCTATCACGAAACCATGCAAAACTGGCATGATGAGCGCGAAGCGGCACTAAAAGCCCCCGGTGGCTGGCTGACGCTGGCCGGGCTGTTTTGGCTGGAAGAGGGCAACAACAGCTTTGGCAGTGACCCCGGCAATGATATTGTCTTTCCTACAGGTAAAGCACCGGGGTTTATGGGGTCGTTTTTGCTGAAAAACGGCCGTATTTCCGTCGAACTCTTGCCCCAGGCCAATGTCACCAGTAACGGCCGTTCTGTCACCCACCTCGAACTCAAACACGAAGCGGAAGAAGGCGGCCCCACCATCCTCGAACACGGCCTGCTCACCTGGTACATCATCAAACGGGGCGACCTCTTTGCCATCCGCCTCAAGGATTTGCAAAGCAGCTACCTCGCCCAATTCAACGGCATTGGCACCTACCCCTGGAACCCCGCCTGGCGCGTCGAAGCCACCTTTGTCCCCTATGACCCACCCAAGACGGTGAATGTTCCCACCATGCTAGGGACATTTACCCCCACCCACGTTCCAGGCGCATTGGTTTTTAACATGGGCGGGCAGGAACATCGCCTCGACGTTCACCACAGCCTCGACCACCCCTCCATCGTCTACGCCGATGCCACCACCGCCAAGGAAACCTACGGCGGCGGCCGCTTCCTGCTCATTGACCAGATTAACCCCAACGGCACTACCATTGTAGATTTCAACAAGTCCATCAACCCACCCTGCGCCTTCTCCCCCTTCGCCACCTGCCCCCTGCCCACGCCCGAAAACCGCCTCCCCATCCCCATCCACGCCGGCGAACTGGCATACCATTATTCACTGTCGTAGAGACGCAAAATTTTGCGTCTCCCCACCCAATTTGAGGATAGACCCTAAAGGTTTTAAAAACCTTTAGGGTCTTGTTCCCTTTCAGGCAGACGTGCTTTCAGCTACGCAAACGAAGCAATCGCCTCTTGCTCATCGTCAAAAACTTCAAAAATAGTGATAAGTTGGGTAATCTGTAGAATATCGGAAACACGAGGAGGCAGGTTGCATAATTTCAACCCTCCCCCCCTATTAGATGTCGTTGTATATCCACTGACCAATTCACCAATGCCAGAGGAATCTATCATTGTAACACCCGCCATATTCAACACCAGTTTGCGGGATCCGGCCTCAAGTGCCTCGTCAATTGCTTCTCTTAGAGCAACATCCCCAACACCTATTGTGATTTTCCCCTTCGGTGCCATAACTGTTACATCGCCAACCTGTCTTGTTTCAATTTTCATAGATATGCTCCTGGTTCGATTCTTTGAAATTGCTCAGTCATGAATAAACAAATCTCTCCTGGAAAACAGGACATTTTCCAGGAGAGAAGATACCGCGATTCAAACGATTGAAAAAGAATTTGGCTACCCAGCCCGTTCAGTCGCTTTCGTCAACGCCCGCTTCACAAACACAGTCGCCATTTGGCGGCGGTAGTCAGCACTGGCGTGGATGTCGCCCATCACGTCGTCACCGAGGTCGTTTTGTACGGCGGCAGCGGCAGCGGCAATGTTGTCGGCCGTAGCAGCTTTGCCAACCAGCGCAGCGTTTACCGAGGGCGCAGCCTGAGCTTTGGGTGTAAGACCACCAACGGCGACAGAAACGGCCGTAAATACCCCACCTTCCACCGTCACCCGCGCCGCCGCCCCCACCATCGCATAACGCGACGCCGGGTTCGACAGCTTGGCATAGGCAGAACCCGTGTTCGCCCCATCCTGATCCATGGTGATTTCTGCAACCAGTTCACCATCCATCAAAGCCGTTTCAAACAGGTCAACAAAGAAATCGCCCGCCTGAATCATCCGCGAGCCACTGCTGGAAACCGTCGAAATCGCTGCCCCCAGCGCCACCAGCACCGTCGGCAAATCAGAGGCCGGGTCGGCGTGGGCAATATTGCCGCCAATCGTACCGCGATTCCGCACCTGCGGGTCGCCAATCAGCCCCGCTGCCTCAGACAGCGCCGCAGGAACATCAGACGAAGCCGCAATCATGGCGTGGGTAATGCCAGAGCCAATGCCCACAATGCCGCCATTGGCAGAGAAATCTTTGAAATCCGCCACGCGGCCAATGTCAATAATCGTGCCAGGGTCGGCCAAACGCAAATTCATTGCCGGAATCAGGCTGTGACCCCCGGCCATGACCTTGGCATCCGGGTTTGCCGCAAGCAGTTCAAGGGCATTCGCGGCGGAGTCTGCCCGTAAATAATCAAATTTGGGTGGATACATTTAGTTGCCTCCTCCATTGGCGGCAGCAATGGCTGCCTTAATTTTTTCGGCCGTTAATGGCATATCAAGATGACGAACGCCCAAAGGTGCCAGCGCATCCATCACCGCATTCACCACCGTTACCGTCCCGGCAATCGTTCCCATTTCACCAGCACCCTTCACACCCAGCGGGTTAGAAGGAGACGGTGTTACCGTGCGGCCCACGCGAATGTTGGGGAAACCATCAGCACGAGGCATGGCATAGTCCATGAACGTCCCGCTCAAAAGCTGGCCGTTGGCATCATACGCCCCGTGTTCCCACAAAGCCTGACCCACACCTTGCGCCACGCCACCAACAATCTGGCCTTCAACCAACAGCGGGTTAATGATGTTACCCACGTCATCCACAGCCACATAATCCAGCAGCGTCACTTCACCGCTATCTTTATCCACTTCCACCTTGGCAATGTGGGCACTGTTGGGGAAAGTAAAGTTCGGCGGGTCAAAGTACGAGGTCTCTTCCAAAGCCGGTTCCATACCTGCGGGCAAATTATTTGCCAGCGTCACGGCAAAAGCAATCTCACCAAACGCTTTGGACTTGTCCGGCGCACCCTTTACGTGAACCGTGCCGGTTGCACGGTCATAGACCATATCCTCAACGGCCGCTTCTAGCTGGTGGGCAGCAATACGGGTAATCTTGTCCCGAATCTTCTGGGCGCTCATCACCAGCGCCCCGCCACCAACGGCCATACTGCGGCTGGCATAGGTACCAACCCCATAAGGCAGCCGTTCGGTGTCACCGTGAATGACTTCAATATCGCTAACCGGAATACCCAGCTCATCGCCAACAATCTGCGCCAGGGACGTTTCATGCCCTTGCCCGTGGCTGTGCGCCCCGGTCAGAACCGTCACTTTGCCCGTTGGGTGAACGCGAATGGCGCCGCTTTCATACAAACCAATGGCCGCACCCAGCGACACAACCACAGCCGACGGGCCAGCCCCACTGGCTTCAATACAGCCGCTAACGCCAACGCCGACTAGTCTGCCATCGGCACGTGCAGTCGCCTGCTCGGCACGCATGGCGGAGTAATCGGCCATTTCTACAGCTTTGTCAAAGACGGCATCATAGTTACCGCTGTCGTACAAAAGGGCAACGGGGGTTTGGTATGGGAATTCGTCGGGCTGGATGAAGTTTTTGCGCCGTAGCTCAATGGGATCCATGTTCAGATCACGCGAGGCGATGTCAATGAGGCGTTCCAACACATAGCTGGCTTCGGGACGGCCGGCACCACGATAGGCATCCACCGGGGTGGTGTTGGTCATGGTGCCGTAGGTAACGCCATAAATCACTGGGGTTTTGTAGAGACCAGCCATCAGCGTGTGGTAAAGCGCGGTGGGGATCATGGGGGCAAAGAGGGAGAGGTAAGCCCCCATGTTGGCGTAGTTTTCAATGTGCAATGCCTGGAAGATGCCGTCCTTGCTCATGCCGAGCTTGCAGTGGGTCACATGGTCGCGCCCGTGGGCATCGGTCGAGTGGGATTCGCTGCGGGTGGCGACCCATTTTACCGGACGGCCGATTTTGCGTGCTGCCCAGGGAACGATGACCTCTTCGGCATAGTGAAAAATCTTGCTGCCAAACCCACCACCCACGTCGGGCGAAATGACGCGCAGCTTGTGTTCGGGAATGCCAAGGGTGAAGGCACTGAGCAGCAGGCGGATGGTGTGGGGGTTTTGCGAGGATGTCCACACCGTCATTTGCTCCATGGCGGAATCCCACTGGGCAACAGCGGCGCGTGGTTCCATGGCGTTGGGGATGAGGCGCTGGTTGATCAGGTCGAGTTCGACAACATGGTCAGCGGCGGCAAGGGCGGCGTTGACAGCAGCCTCATCCCCAATGGCCCACGTAAAGCTGACATTGTTCGGAACCTCGTCATGCACCTGGGGCGCACCCGCCTGGGCAGCCGCCTTGGCATCCACAACGGCCGGCAAGGGTTCATAATCCACTTCAATCAAATCGAGCGCATCATGGGCGATGTAGGCGGTTTCGGCGATGACAACGGCCACACCGTCACCCACGTGGCGCACTCGGTCAATGGCAAGGGCGTGGTGGGGTGGCAGTTTGATGTCGGGCGGGGTAAAGCCACAGGGAATGGGGTTCACACCCCCTTCAACCAAATCTTTGCCGGTAAAAACAGCAATAACGCCTTCCAATGCTTCGGCGGCAGCGGTGTTGATGCTATTGATTTTTGCGTGAGGGTAAGGGCTGCGCTTGATGGCAGCGTGGGTCATCCCATAGATTTTTAGATTTGCGACGTATTTGCCTTGGCCTTGAATAAAACGAGGGTCTTCGACCCGTTTCATGCTTTTGCCAACGTAGTTACCCATTTAGTCACCTCCGCCCATCTGGGCTGCTGCGGCCTTGACGGAACGAACGATGTTCTCGTACCCGGTACAGCGGCAAATGTTTCCTTCCAAACCGTGACGAATTTCTGCTTCGGTGATGTTGGGGTTGTTTTCCACCAACTTAGTAGCGGCCATGATCATGCCAGGGGTGCAGTAACCGCACTGAAGACCATGATTTTCCCAGAACGCTTGCTGCATGGGGTGCAGTTCGCTGCCATTAGCCAGCCCTTCGATGGTGGTGATGGTGGCTCCATCGGCCTGAACGGCCAGGGTGGTGCAAGATTTGACCGCCATGCCATTCATGTGAATGGTGCAAGCACCACATTGGCTGGTGTCGCAGCCGATGTTGGTGCCGGTCATACCCAGCTCATCACGCAAAAAGTGGACAAGCAACATGCGTGGCTCAACATCTCTGTTGTATGTTTTGCCATTGACTGTCATTGATACTTTCATAGAAATGTCTCCTTCTATGGGATTTTAAGGTTGGATTCTACACTCAACTTACCACCGTTATGGCAAATCGAGATATTCACTTTCTTCCATACATGTGTTGATTGAACTGTGGATGTTTAGGTGTGACTTAACCTCCTTTCTCATGCAGTATGTTGGCGACTTCACGGGCAATGCGCTTTGTCCACCATTTTGTTATTAGACGGAATATAAACAAACCGCCGAGGATCATGATGGCTTTGCTGATGGTGTCTTCGCGCTGATCTTCGGGGATAAGTTCTTCAATGAAGTTTTTGGCAACGCCGATGGCGAATTGGGTTTGGGTGGGGGGGGCAAGCGGGGGGGGAGGGGAGACGGGGATGGTGGGCTCAGAGGTTGGGGTGAAAACGGCCGTTTTTCCCCCCTCCATTTCCTTCTCCTCGACCTGCTTTTCCACCGCCAGTGCCGCCATTCGCGCCTCCACCTGCTGGTTAAGGCCATCCAGGCTTTGGCGAATAATGGCCTTGGCCGAGGTATCCAGCAGCCGCTGGCCGACACTGGCAATACGGCCGCCCACCTGGGCATCACCGCTGTAGTGCATGATGGTTGTGCCACCTTCCTCTTCCAGCCGCAGCCCGCCGTCGCCTTTGACAAACCCGGCCGGCCCTTTGCCATCCACCACCATGTTATAGCTATCCGGAGCGGCAATATCAGTCAGGGTCACTTCGCCGTTGAATTTACCTTGCACAGGGCCAACCTTGATTTTTAACACGCCAACATATTGATTTTCGCCAACCTCTTTTAGCTCTTCACAGCCGGGCATCACATTGGCTAAAACCTCTGGGTCTAGCAGCATGGGCCATACCACATCACGCGGGGCAGCAAATGTATAGGAACCTTCTACTTTCAAAATAATTCTCCTAGAACAGCAACCAGCTAACAAGCAAGCCAGGCTTGTTTTTGTAATCGGTTTGATTGTTGCATAAATGGGTGATAAGCGTCGCGTGTGGGCAGAAACGGCCGTTTATAAACGGCCGTTCTGGTTAAGCTCCAATTCATACGCTGATGACGCTGTAGAATCATTAGGACAATCAGATTTAGAATGACGGGATTTTCTTGTTTAAATCACTTTTATCAGGCGAAACTACTAATCCCTACTTTGAATCTCTTGTATAGTTTTACCTAAAGTTGATTGGGGTGTCAAACCACTTTCAGGAACGATAATCTTCACATGAGCGCATAAGACATCTTTCCTAAAGCCCTTCCCGTTCACGTCCCGTTCACGCTGAATTTACGGTGCCAATACGGTCGGTTCCAACTGGCTGGCGTATGCTTGCCCTACCCTGCAAGCGGTATTTTGCTGGGGAAGGACAAATTGCATGCTGGATGCCACATCACAGGAGCGTGTTTCATCCACCCAGCACACACTACCCAACATCGCTGCTGAAGGGATCCTGGTTTTGGATGAAAACAAGTTCATCACTTACGCCAATCAGGCGGCCGAAGCCATGCTGGGGTATGGTGCCAACCATACCAGCAGCAATCTGGTTGGCGTACCCTACCAGCGGCTCAGTGCAGCCCCGCTGGCTCCGCTCAATGGCACCCCGGCAAAAAGAGTGGAGGCGGCTCTGCGGCACAAAAACGGCCGTTGGCTCACCGTCAATCTCACCCAAAGCCGCATTGCCCCCAACCTGCCCCATATTTTGGTTTCCTTCACCAACTCCGCCGAACAGTTGCAGCAAGAGCAGTCGCTGACCCATACGCAGCGGCTGGCGGGGTTAGGCACCCTGACGGCCAGCATCGCCCACGAATTAACCAACCCGATCAGCATCATTACCACCACCTGCCACGCCATTTTGCAGGATATGCAGGATAAGTCGCTCGACAACAATCAATTGACGCAATATACGCAAATGATCGAGCGCAGTGCTTGGCGCTGTATTCGGCTGACCGATACGCTACGGGGATACACGCGGCAGGGCAAACTACAGTTGGCAATTACAGATTTTGCGGCTCTGGTTGAGGATGCGCTGCTGCTGGTGCAGCAGCAGTTCCTGAAAGAGTTTAACGTCACCATCTGCACCGAGCTGGATGCCGAACACCAAACGATTGTGTGTGACCCCAACCGTCTAACTCAGGTTCTGGTTAATTTGCTCACCAATGCCCGCGACGCCATGCAGCCGGCCGGTGGGCAGATTACCATTCGCTCCTGGTTTATTGCACCCGGTGAACGGGACGTGCAGCTACGAGATGCACGGCTGCCAGCAGCAATAACGGCCGTTGGGGCGTTTGCCTTTGCCATTGAAGACAGCGGTCCCGGCATTGCCCCCGACGTGATCGAGCATATTTTTTCCCCATTTTTTACCACCAAGCGCAGTGGGGCAGGGACTGGGCTGGGTTTGTATATTGCGCGAGAGATTGTGGAACAGCACAACGGCCGTTTATTAGCCGAAAACACCCCCCATTCCGGTGCCCGCTTTATCGTTTTGCTCCCTCAGCAATAAGCCCATTAGCGTGTGTAAGGCTGTTGAATTTGTAGCCCTGGCACAACACGATAATGTTTGACATTAAACGTATACAATGTTGCTGATAGCCCCAAGGTACATGCTGCAATAAGTGAATCTATCAACCCCAAACTATGCGACAAATGATAGTTCGTAAAATCAGACAACGCCCGATTGCAATCTGCTTCTGTAGGCCAGACAACAGGCAAAGGAGCCACTAATCGTAAAACCTGCCGAACTTGATGCCAATTTTGCGCGTCTTGCATCAGTTCCATCACAACAAAACCAGGCACCATGGGTAATTCTTGCAAATTGCGAAACCAACCAATCGCAGCACGATTCCCACGTTGAACATCAATGAGTACATCTGTGTCGAGAACAAACATCAGTTTTCTGCGTCTTTCAGCCGTTTTTCCGCCTGTTCACGTATCTTTCTGGCATGTTGCAGACTATCACGAATATCGGGACGAGTCCCAATTAACCCAGCATCTTGCCAGTAAGCAACCAGATCCCCTCCTGTTTTCGGAGGAGCTTGCACCATTGGCCGAGAAAAAAGTACACGAAGTGTATATTCTGACAATGACAAACCTAGCTGGTTAGCTTCATCAGCGAGTTCGCTTTCAAGTTCTTTAGGCAATTCAAGCGTCAGGATCATCACGACTCCAAAGTTACTCTCTACATCATTAACAGGTCAACGATTCAACAAAATCACTCATTTGCTTTCTAAAAGCATAAGATGTTACAGGGTTTTGTCAACCTACTTGTGGTATTTCTCGCCGTTGCGAATGGTAAACGCCCGGTAAAGCTGCTCCAGCAGCAGCACGCGGGCAATTTCGTGGGGGAAGGTGAGCAGAGATAGGGAAAGGGTGTCATGCGCGGCGGTGCGAACATCATCACTAAACCCCAGAGGGCCACCAATGAGAAAGGCCAAACGGCCGTAAATTTCCAACTGCTTCTGCAAATAATCGGCAAAATCGGGGCTGGTGAAAGAACGGCCGTTTTCCGTCAACAAAACCAGCCGGGTCGCCCCCTCCGCCCCCTTCAACAGCAGTTCCCCCTCCTTTTGCAACGCCACCGCATCCGGCTGCCCCCGCCCCACGCTATCCTTCACCTCGGTCAACCCAAACCCCACATAATGGCGCAGCCGCTTCTCATACGCTGCCTGCGCCGCCAGCCACTCCCGATTCCGCAGCTTGCCCACCGCCACCACCGCAATTTGTCCTGAAAAAAGTGCCATAAGAAAGGATTTAAGATTCGCTCGTTACCATCAATAGCTAATAAAGGCCTCGTCGTGTGGCCGAATCGTAAATCGTAACTCATTTATCGTCAATTATAGGAGCGTATCATGGTATTAGTGACGGGTGGCGCAGGCTTTTTAGGGTCACATTTGGTCGAGGCACTGGTGAAGGAAGGAGCGCGAGTGCGGGTATTGGATAACCTTAGTACGGGCAAGCTGGAGAACCTGGCCGGGCTGCCGGTGGCGTTTATTGAAGGGGATATTGCGGATCGGGAGACGGTACAAACGGCCGTTTCTGGCTGCAGCCTCATCTTCCACCAGGCCGCCCTCGTTAGCGTCCCTCTTTCCATCAAGCAACCGCTGCACAACCATCTCAGCAACGTCAACGGCACCTTCAACGTCTTTGATGCCGCCCGCGAACACGGTGTACGGCGCGTTGTCTATGCCTCGTCGGCCGCCGTCTACGGCAATTTACCCAAGCTGCCAAAGCAAGAAAGCGACCCGCTTGCGCCCATCACCCCCTACGCCGCCGCCAAGCAGATGAGCGAAATCATGGCCGGAGCCTACACCGCCAGCTATGGCACGGAAATGGTCGGGCTGCGCTATATGAACATTTTTGGCCCCCGCCAGGATCCATCTTCCCCCTACTCCGGCGTACTGTCCATCTTTTGCCGCCGCGCCATGCAGGGGCAAGGGGTCAAGATTTTTGGCGATGGGGAACAAACGCGGGATTTTGTGTACGTGGGAGACGTGGTGCAGGCCAATTTACGCGCCGCCCAGGCATCGGTGTTGAAGCTGGTCACTGGGGAAACCCCAACGGCCGTTTTCAACGTCGGTCGCGGCGAACAAACCAGCCTCAATCAAATTGTAGACGCACTGCGCCAAATCACCGGTCACGACATTCCCATCAGCTATGGCCCAGAACGAGAAGGCGACATCAAACATTCCTACGCCGACATCAGCCGCGCCCGCAACATTCTCGGCTATCAACCACAAACATCCATCCTGGAAGGTTTGCGCCAAACGCTGGCCTGGTTTGAGGAAAGTGAGCGGGTCTTGGCGTAGCAGGTAGCAGGTAGCAAGTGGCAACTCTTTTTACACACGGACTTGCCACTTGTTACTTGCAACCAAACAGAACCAGGCTTGAATCCTCGGCTACGATTTTCAATTCAGCTTCCCCAACAACGCCGTTTTCGCCCATTCGGCCGGCAAATACAGCGGGTCAAGCCGCAGTGCCTCGTTGTAGCAGCGCAAGGCTTGCCGATACTGCCCCAATTTTTCATAGGCTCGCCCCAGGTTGGTGTGGGGATATTGCCGCGCCTCATAGCGCGGGGCAGCTATCGCCTTTTCCAACCAGGGAATCGCCTCGGCATATTTCTCCTGCTCCAGCAAATACGCCCCAATGTCGTTGTACGGGTTGCCATAGTCGGGGTCAAGTTCAATCGCCTTGTGACACATCTCAATGGCGTCGTCGTAGCGCTGCATCATGCTGTAGCTCCAGCCCAAAAAGGTGTAGGCTTCGGCGGTGGCAAACATGGCAATGGAGCGTTTGTAAAGCTCAATCGCGTCGCCCAATTCCCCTTTGCGCTGGTGGCGATAGGCTTGCTCAAAAAGGATTTTGGCCTGCTGTTGGATTAAATCGTCGCTGCTCATTGCGTTTTGGAGATTGGGACCAGGAGACTGGAGATTGGAGATTATGAAGGTTCATAATCTCTAATCTCCAATCTCTAATCTCTATTCACCTTTATCTAACCTCTCCAGCAGCGATGGCAGTGCTGCCAGGTTGGCAATTTTGGCGTGGGGCACCACATCGTTGGGTTGGGGAAAACGGCCGTTTCCCACACAAAACACCGTCAACATCCCCGCGCTGCGTCCGCCCACCACATCACTGGCCGGGTCATCGCCTACATAAACGGCCGTTTCCGCTTCGCTAATGCCCAAATCCGTCAACACATGTAAAAACGGCTCCGGGTTTGGCTTCCACTTGCCCACATCGGCCGAAAACAACATCGCATCAAAAAAGTCCAGCAGCCCATAATGGCGCAAATCCCGTATGTGGCCTTCCCCAGTAAACATTGTGTTCGACAACAGCCCCAGCTTGTACCCCTGCCACTTCAACAGTGCCAGCGTCTCCCGTGCGTGCGGCATCACATGCGCCTGCCCCGAAATCGCCTGCTCATACTGCTTGCTGGCCTGAAAAAGCTGCGCCAAAGGGACATCCACACCACAAACGGCCGTTACCTCCCCCAACAGTTCCGCCAGCCGCAAATTACGCTCCCCCCGCGTCGCGCCGCGCCAGCGCTGCGGCAGCAACCCAAACCCCGCCTCGCGGAACGCAGCAAACGCGGGCAGCACAGCCCCATGCTGCTGCAAATAATCATAAGCAGCGGCAAACCCCGGCGTTTCCAAATCCGGCCACGCCGTCCACTCCCCCGCATATTCAATCAGCGTCCCGCCAAGATCAAAAACAACCGCCTCTATCATTTCCGCTCCAGTAACCAGTAATCAGTCAATAACTGTTTACCGATTACCTATTACCGATTACTGATTACCGTCTACCGATACCCCACCAATCGCGCCACCGTCACGCCGTCGCCGCCTTCGCCATCCTTGCCTTCTTCCCAGGAGGTGACGTGGCCGCTTTGGCTGAGGGCTTCACGAACGGCCGTTCGCATCTTCCCCGTCCCCTTGCCATGAATAATCCGTACCCACGGCATCCGCGCCAAAAACGCATTGTCCAGATACCGGCTCAGTCGTGCCAGCCCCGCCTCCACCCGCTCGCCGCGCAAATCCAGCTCCATATTCACTGAAAGTCCCATTGGCGCTTCGTCAATTTCAATGATTTCTTCTTCATCTTCCGCAGACGGCCGTTCCACAAACTCCAGGTCGCTCAACTGCGTCTTCATACTCAGCCGCCCAATCGCCACCACCACCTGGTTTTTGCTCATTGACACAATCTCGCCCTTGGTATTCAGCGTCTTCAGCCGCACCACATCCCCCACTTCCAGCGACTTCCGCAGCTTACGCACCGTCGCCGTCTGGGTGCTTTTGGCCGGAGCTGGCTGAAGCTCTTCAACCTTCTCCTCTTCCAGCGTATCCACCGCCTTGCTCGCCTTTTTCAGGGCGTTAATAGATTCCGCATCCCGGATTTGGCGGCGCACTTGGCGCAGCTCCAGCCGGATTTTCTCCAGCTCCTTCTCCGCCTGCCGCTTCGCCTCCGCCAGCGTCTCCACCCGCTCCTGCTCAATCTGCGCCAGCCGCTCCTGGAGCAAATCGCGGCTCTTTTCCGCTTGCCGCTGCGCCAGCCGCGTGGCCGCCTCTTCCGCCTCCATCTGGTCGCGCAAATCCTGAATCGAACCCAGCAAATCGTCGGCCTGATGGCTGTCTACTCCCACAAAACGCATCGCCTCATCTAAAATCGTCTCATCTAACCCCAGCCGCCGCGCAATGGCAAACGCATTAGACCGCCCCGGAATGCCGATGCTCATCTCGTAAGTGGGCGAGAGCGTTTCCACATCAAACAGCAGCGAGGCGTTGACCGCCCCTTCCGTCTGGCTGGCGTAGATTTTTAGCTCCGGGTAATGGGTGGCGATAAAGGTTGTTGCCCCTTTGTCGCGCAAAAAGTTGGTGATCGACATCGCCAGTGCCGCCCCTTCGGATGGGTCAGTGCCTGAGCCAAGCTCATCGAGCAACACCAGCGAACGGTCATCCACCACGCTCAAAATGCGCACAATATTGGTCATGTGGGCGGAAAAGGTGGAGAGGCTTTGCTCAATAGATTGCTCGTCGCCGATGTCGGCATAGACGTTGTTAAACATCGTCAGCCGCGCTTCGGTCGCAGGCAAATGCAGCCCGGATTGCGCCATCAGCACCATCAGCCCCATGGTTTTCAGGCTGACGGTTTTGCCGCCGGTGTTGGGGCCGGTAATCAGCACCACAAAGGTATCGTCGTCCACAGTCCAGTTGGTAGGGACAACGCTGGCGGCCGGGAGCATGGGATGTCGCGCCCCTTTGACCCAGACGGTGGAGCCGGGGTGCAGGTTGGGGGGCGGTGGCACCCATTTGGCACGTTCGTTGGGATGCTTGGGTGGTTTGGGCTGTTCAAAGGTGCGCCATTCCACAAAGGCGGGGCGAATGCCGTCAATTTGCAGGGCGTAGCGGGCGCGGGCGAAGATGAGGTCAAGATCGGCCAAGCTCTCCACAATGCGCTTAATCACGTCGGCAAAGTCGGCTACCTGTGCCGACAACTCGCGCAAGATGCGGTTGATCTCTTCTTGCTCTTCGATGAAGAGGCCGCGATATTCGTTGTTGAGGTCAACGGTGGCAAGTGGCTCCATCCACAGGGTAGCTCCGCTGCCGCTTTGGTCGTGGACAATGCCGCGAATGCGCCCTTTGGCATCGGCTTTGACGGGGAGAACATAACGGCCGTTTCTCTGCGTCACAATCGCTTCCTGCAAATATTGGTTCATGCTGCTGTTCAGGATGCGCTGTAGCTTGTCCTGAATGCGCCCATGTACCACCCGCTGCTGCTGCCGGATTTTCGCCAGCTTGGGGCTGGCACTGTCCAGCACCTCGCCCCGCTCGTCAATGGTCTGGCTAATGGCCGTCACCAAACCGGGGCAATCCTCAATAAGGGCAGCATGTTCCCCCAGGCTGGGGTAGCGGTCTTCCACTTTTTTGAGCTGGCGGCTGAGGGTACGGGCAGCGACGATGGTGCTGCGAATGGCGAGCAAATCTTCGGCTGGCAGCACAAACCCACGCAACGCATTGTCGGCCGGCCGTCGCACGTCCCGCGCCCCGCCAATGGTTACGTTTAGATCGCTGCTAAAAAGTTGAAACGCTTCCTGCGTTTCCGCCTGCCACCGCTCCGCCACAAAGCGGTCGGTTGTCGGTTCCAGTCGTTGAGCCAGCTCCTCCCCGGCGCTAAAACTGGTATATCCAGCTAAAATTCGGCGTATTTTGTCAAATTCAAGGGTATGTAAAGATTTCGTATCCATCGTTTTGATTGTTCAAACACCATACCCTGTTGCGGTAATCGGTAATCGGTAATCGGTAATCGGTAATCAGTCTTGTTTACTGTTTACTGACTACCGATTACTGATTACTGTTCACCGGTAACTGGTTCGGTGTTTCTTATTTTTAATCGGGTGTTTTTCTATCCAAAAAGGTAAATCTGCCAAGGCTCTCAATTTATCTCGAACAATCAATCTGGTTATCTGGTTCATTCTTTTCTTCTCCTAAAATGAGCGGGTCGTTGGTGAAAACGGCCGTTTTGCCCATCAACTTATCTCAAAGCAATACAAAGCAACGTTTTGGGGTACAAAAGACCTGCAAAGTATAACGGGAAACGGGTAGAATGGGTAATTGTCCCCAACAAACAAGCGTGATTGTAATTCGCGCAAACGGGCGGGCTTGATTATACTGGGTGGAAAGGAAAGTTGTGGTTGGTTTGTCGGCCACGTATATGAAGAGGAAAGGTTTATGAATGTTCAACGAATTGCATTAACGGCCGTTTGTATCGCCATCGTCGCCGTTCTGGTAGCCATTGTCCCCATTCCCATTCCCGCCACCGGTGGTTACACCCACCCCGGTGCCGTCGCCGAAATCTTTATCGCCCTTGCCTTTGGTCCCGTTGTCGGCGGCGTAGCCGCTGGCATTGGCGCCGCCATTGCCGACCTCGCCCTCGGTTACGGCAGCTTTGCTCCCCTCACCCTCATCGCCCACGGCAGCCTCGGCGTTCTGGCGGGCTATTTGGGCTGGAAAAAAGGGATCAATGGCATGGTTATCGCCTGGATCGTTGGCGGGCTGGCACTGGTCGCCGTCTACTTCCTCGGTGAAGCCACCCTGTACGGCTATGGCATCGCTGGAGCCGCCGCCGAACTGCCGTTTAACCTGTTTCAGGTAGGTTTGGGTGTCCTCGGTCTGGTTCTCTACCAACTGGTACGCCGCGCCTACCCGCAGATTGACCAGCTTGGCGGGACGCCATCGTTTCAGGAAAGATAACTTTGTAGGGAGTGGGGAGTAGGGAGTGGGGAGTCCTGCACCCTACTCCCCACTCTCCACTCCCCACTCCCCTTGCCCCCCATCCTCGCCCTCCACAACTTCAGCTACGCCTATCCCACCCACTCGCCTACGGCGCAGCCGGTGTGGGTGCTGGATGGCGTGGATTTGACGGTGCAGGCGGGGGAGTTTGTGGCGATTATGGGGCCAACGGGGGTAGGCAAAACCACCCTGTGTCTGGCGCTCAACGGCATTGTGCCGCATTCAACGGGGGGAACCATTGGGGGAGAGGTGTGGATAAACGGCCGTAATTCCCGCCATCACCCCGTCGCCGAACTCGCCCAAACCGTCGGCCTCGTCTTTCAGGAGCCAGAAACCCAGCTTTTTAACATGACCGTCGAGGCCGAACTTGCCTTTGGGCTGGAAACGCTGGGGTTGCCCCCCGCCGAAATGGCGCAGCGCATTGATTGGGCGTTGGGGCTGGTGGGCATGGGCGACTTTCGCCACCGGTCCCCCTTTGAACTGTCCGGCGGGCAAAAGCAGCGCGTTGCCATTGCCGCCATCCTCGCCATGAAGCCCCCCGTGCTGGTGCTGGACGAACCCACGGCTAACCTTGACCCCATTGGCAAGCGGGAGGTATTTGCCGCCGTGGAAACGCTGCGGCAGCAGGAAGGGATGACCATCATCATGGTGTCGCACGAAAGCGAGCAAATTGCCGCCTTTGCCGACCGCGTGGTGGTGCTGGACAAAGGCAAGGTGGCCGTGGATGCCCCCGCCGCCACCATTTTCACCCCGCCCACCCGCCTGCGCCAAATTGGGCTGTCCGTTCCCCAGCTCAGCGAACTAGCCGAATGCCTGAACCGCCGCCACGCGACGCAATTCCACTTCACCCAGCTAGACGAAGCAACCCAGGCCTTGAGCAACTGGACATTTGCCGCACGAGGTGCTGCTACACCCCCACACCCCACACCCCACACCCCACGCCTCACCCTCGAATCCCTCTCCTACGCTTACAACAGCAACCAGGCTGCCCTCAACAACATTGATTTGACGCTTGCGGCCGGGGAGTTCGTGGCACTGATTGGGCAAAATGGGTCAGGCAAGACGACGCTGGTGAAGCATTTGAACGGGCTGCTGCGCCCCACGCAGGGACGGGTGCTGCTCAACGGGGGTGATATTGCCACCACGCCGGTGGCAGAACTGGCGCGGACGGTGGGGTATGTGTTTCAAAACCCCGACCACATGATTTTTAGCGCGACGGTGCGGGAGGAAGTGGCGGCGGGACCACGCAACCTAGGGCTGCCAGAGGCGGAAATCCATGAAAGAACGGCAGCCGCGTTGGCGCAATTTGGGCTGCTGGCCTATGCCGACACGCAGCCAGCACTGCTGGGGTTTGGGCTGCGGCGCAAGGTGAGTATTGCGGCGGTGGTGGCGATGCAAACGGCCGTTCTGATTCTCGATGAACCCACCAGCGGCCTCGACCAGCGCAGCACCGATGAGCTGATGGCAATTTTGACCCAGCTTAACCAGCAGGGGCGGACGATTATTCTGATTACCCACGATATGCGGCTGGTGGCGGACCATGTGCCAAGTTGTGTGGTGCTGCATAACGGCCGTTTACTCACCCATGCCCCCACTCGCCACATCTTCCAGCAGCCCGCTCTGCTGCACCAAACCCAGCTTGAACCGCCCCCCATCGCCCAACTCGGCCAACGGCTGGGCTTCCCAGCCCTCATGCTGAGTGATTTGTGTTTGGAGCTTGACAGGGAAAAACGGCCGTTATAATACAGCTATGCTGGACGGTATTAATCTTTAACTACCAATCCATCAAAAGGTAAAACCATGTCAACCGCTATTATGATTTCTGAACAAGTCGCTAATCACCTCAATGACCTGGCTATTGGTGATGATATTGACGAAACGCTGCGGCTTTTGTTGGTGGCTGAATATCGTCGCAAGTTAACCCATTACCGGTTAACCAATAAACAACTCAGCAAAAAATACCAAATGTCGTTTGCTGCTTTTGAAGAACAACAAATAACCAAAGCGCATCATTATTCATGGGACGTTGAATCTGATGCGATTACCTGGGAAACGGCCGTTGATGGCATTCGCACCGTACAACACCGATTGGCAGAAGTCGAACACATTCTGGTTAAAAACGATTTGCTTTAACCATGTCCATCTCCGTTAACCTCTACACCCCCGGCCAAAGCTGGCTGCACCAGACAGATCCCCGCGTCAAGCTGCTGTTTGTGGCCGCCGCCATTTTTCTCCTCATTTTATTCAAAAATGTCTGGCTGCTGCTAAACGCCCTGCTGCTGCTGCATTTGCTGCACTGGTCGGCTGCCACGCCCTTGGCAAAGATCAGGTTCATCTGGAAAACGCTGCTGCCGGTGGCCCTGCTCATGCTGCTGCTGCGGGTGCTGTTTTACCCGGTGGGCGAACCGCTGCTAACGGTGTGGATTGTCCAGGTAACAACAGTGGCTCTAGCGCAAGGGTTAGTGCTGGCGCTGCGAATTTTGACAATGGCGCTGGTGGTTTTTGCCTGGCTCTACACCACCACCCAGCCCGATTTGGTGCAGGGGTTTGTGCGGCTGGGAATGCCACACGCCTGGGGGCTGGTGCTGGCACTGGCACTGCGCTACATCCCCACGTTTCAGGGGACGTTTACGCTGATTACCGAGGCGCAGCAGGCGCGGGGATTAAACGTCAGCCAGGGCAGTGGCTTTCAGCGGGTGCGGCTGATGATGCCGATTTTTGTGGCGATGATCATTAGTTCGCTGCGGGCCAGCGGGCAACTGGCATTGGCACTGGAGGCGCGGGGGTATGGGCGACACGGCGCGGCGCGGACAACGCTGCACGGGCTGCATTTTCATGGGCGGGATTGGGTATTAACGGCCGTTCTCCTCCTCATCCTCCTCACCCTCACCTACCTCAACCTGCGCCACGGCTTTGGCAGCCAGCCGCTGCTGCTTTACCCGCCCGGCTGAATGGCAAAGGGAAAGGAGCCAACCTGGTTGGAAACGGCCGTTTCCGCCCCATCACAACCCACCGCCTCCACCATGTAAAAATAAGGCACCTCCGCCAGCCCCACCGTGGTCGCCGTTACCCCCGCCGTCAGCATATCGTCATAAACAGCGTTGGGCGCGGCCATGAAATAGGGGGACGTATCGCCATAAAGCGTGAGGCTGCAGTTAGCGGCAGCTGCATTCCAGGTCAGGTTTACCTGAGTGCTGCCCAGTGCCGCCGCCAACGTTGGCGCAACGGGCGCAGCCGTGAATGGAGCCGCCGTAATCCCGTTGCTGCACGGTGCAGCGGAAGCCGCATTGTCCACGCTGAGCGTGTGGAGGAGTTTGTTATAGCCGGTGGCCGTTTCCTGCACGCCGCCAGCGTTGGCAAACAAAATGGCATATTCCGGCCGCGTGGCTAACGATGGCGAACGGTCGGGCAAATTGAGCAGCAGATCGTAGCTGCCCGTGGGGATGGTGCCGGGTAAGCAGATGTTGTGGTCAAGAACGGCCGTTTCTCCGCCAAACCAAAAGCGCAGGTCTTCGGGCAAGGATGCCGCATAAATCTCCCCCGTTGTCTGGTTGCGCAGCAAAAGCTGCACCGGGCGCGGGTTAAACGGCGAGGCATACCCCACGTTTTGCAGCGTGATGGTAACGTTAAACTGCTGCCCCGGCTGCACCGCATCATCATATGTCCCCGCTTGCAGCACCAACCGATACCCCAAATTTTGGCGAATCTCCTCCAGGCAGCCCCCGGAAACCCAGCTATCGGCCAAACTGGCATTGGTCAACACGTCGGGGTGGTAATCAATGTTGAGATATGACCAATGAAACAGAGCCAGTTCCACCAGTGCCGAAGGGCAAGCCGAACGGGGCGGATTATAGTTACACGTTTCGCCCCCCATCGCCACAAACTGCGACTCGTCGGCCATATACGCTTTCCCGGCCGCGCTTTGCCACGTGCCAAAATCAGAGTCGCTGGCAAGGAAGCAATCGTTGTGGTAGCTGGTACGCGCCAGCGGGGAGCCGTTGTAAGCATTAGCCTGGGGCAGTGTGGTGCTGGTGCCAAACATATTCTGCTTCATTTCCGGTGTGCGAACGGCCGTCATGCGCGATGGCGGCAGCACCCCCAGCAGAGCATCCAGCACCTCCCGCCGGTCTTGCCACCGCGCTGCCGAAACGGTGCCAGGGTCGTTGGGATCATCCACAAAATAGTCGGTGTAATACCCCTCGCCCCAAATGCCAATAAACCCCATTTGCACTGTGGCAATGACATCACTGTTGGCTTGCAGCACAGGGCGCAACTGCTCGATATGAGCCAACATTTGCGCCTTAGTGGCATCGCCATAGGGTGGCACGGGCGGCCAATTGCCGTTGCCACCGTTAACAATGTCGGTGTAGGAAAAGCGCAGGATACATTTCAAACCGGCCGTTCGCACCGTGTCAAAATTACTTTGCATATGGTCAAGAAAGCTTTGGCTAATGGCGGTAGTCACAAAGCTGTCCAGCACGTTGATGCAATAAATAAGGGTAATCTTTTCGCTGGTACGATACCCCTGTAGCTGGCTCAAGCTATAGCTGGTCGGATCGCTGCCCCGTGTTTCTACATGGTGGTAAAAACCACGTTCCGGGTTGGCGAAATTGGTGCTGCTGGCGGTGTACGTAACCGTGGTGGCCGTTGGCACCAAAGCAACCGCTCTGTGTCCCGTTAACAGGCTAAACAAGAAGATGATAAGGCAGAAAAGGGGCATAAATCTTGTCATTTTGGCACATCCTTGCTCCATACGAGCTAACGTTGTCTTCAGCGCAAGGCAATGCTATCCGCTTTTGTAAACCCCGGCAATGTCACGACAAACAAGGTCATTCCGCCCACTGTCTTTGGAGTGAGGAATCCCGTTCCCATAATAAAAAGCTCCCGCTAACGGGAGCTTTCCACAAAACAAAAAGCATGTCATTTCGACAAGTCTTCGGGGAGAAATCCCGTTTCGTCGGCAAAAAAGAACGGGATTTCTCGGAGAACCTCGAAATGACAGTGGTCAGTAGCAACCGGAGTTAAATATGGATCGCTTCACCTTCCACCGCGTGCGCCGCTTCCATCAACGCCTCGCTGATGGTGGGGTGGGCGTGGACATTGCGGGCGATCTCTTCGGCCGTTAGCTCATTGGCCTGCGCCAGCGTTAGCTCTGGCAGTAGTTCCGTTACCTCTGGCCCCACCATGTGGGCACCCAAAATCTCACCATATTTGGCGTCGCTAATGATTTTGATAAAGCCATCACGCTCCCCTGCTCCCAATGCCTTGCCGTTGGCAATAAACGGGAACTGCCCCACCTTGATCTCATAGCCCAACTCCTTGGCCTTGGCTTCGGTGTAGCCAAAGCTGGCAACCTGGGGAATACAGTAGGTGGCGCGGGGCATCATGATGTAGTCGAGGGTGCGGGTGGGGTGTCCGGCAATGGTCTCGGCGGCCACGATGCCCATGGCGCTGGCGATGTGGGCGAGGCGAAATTCGGTGGCAACGTCGCCGATGGCGTAAATGTGGCTGACGTTGGTTCGCATCTGACCGTCAATGGCAATGGCTCCCCGTTCGCTCAGCACCACGCCACTTTTGTCCAACCCAATGTTTTCGACGTTGGGCAGGAAGTTGATGGCGACCATGACCTGATCGGCTTCGAGGCTTTGGCCGTCTTTGGTGGTGAGGGTAACGCCGCTATCGCTGGTGGTGACTTGGTTAACGGCCGTTCCCACCAACACCTTCACCCCCATCTTCTTATACGCCTTCTCCAGCACCGCACTCACTTCCGGCTCCTCATTGGGCAGCAACCGATCCATCATCTCCACAATCGTCACATCCACCCCATAATTCGCCCAAATATAGCTAAATTCTACCCCAATGACCCCGCCGCCGATGATGACCACTTTTTTCGGTAGCGTGTCCGAGAGGATGGCCTCCACATAAGAAATCACCCGTTTGCCATCAAAATCCACACCCGGCAGGTGGCGCGGGCGGGCACCCGTCGAAATAATGATGTTTTCGCCGCGCACCTGTTCTGTACCACCCTTGTTAAGTGCCACCTCAATGGTGTGAGGGTCTACAAATTTGCCCGTTCCATCATAGGTGTCAATCTTGTTCTTCTTCATCAAGAAGCCCACGCCTTTCACCAGCCTGTCTGAAACCTGGCGGCTGCGTTTAAACGCCACCTTGTAGTCAAAGGTGACATTATCGGCACTAAAGCCAAACTCCTTGCCGCGATGCTGCAACGTGTGCGCCACTTCCGCATTTTTCAGCAGTGCCTTTGAGGGGATGCAGCCTATATTGAGGCAAACGCCACCCCAATACTCTTTTTCGACGATGGCGACTTTTTTACCAAGCTGGGCAGCACGAATGGCGGCAACGTACCCGCCGGGGCCAGCTCCTAAAACAACAACGTCATATTGATTAGCCATTATTTACTCCAAACAAAAGATGCAGGTTCTTTTGAAATTCAGGGGGTTGACACATTGTGGCAAGTTGCAGGTGGCAGGTTGCACGTAAAAAACCACAGAATCTCAAAGAACCAGGATGCAAAAGGTAAAGCAAGTCATACAAAACTTGTTACTTGCCACTTGTTACTTTTTAAAACAGGCCAAAACCCCGTAGGTCATTATACCTTTTATATGAGTGATTGGCACTGCGCTGTTATCTTTGCCGCAAACTGGCTATAATCTGCGGCGATGGGATTTCCGATGTGGACGCTGTGGGGCATGGGCATTACAGCGTTTTTGGCCTTGTTATGGATGGGGCTGGCGTATTTGGCATTATCGCCGCGCTGGCTGCTGCGGCTGGGGCTGTCTGGCTACCGGCTTGATTTGCGTTTGCGGCTGTTTGTGGGATATGGATTTGCCTGTCTGCTGCTGGCTATGGGCTTTTTTCTGGCTGGCGTGCCGCTAGGGGAACAAACGGCCGTTTCCACCCCTTCCACCTCCCCCCTTGAAGAAACAACCCTCTCTGCTGAAAACGACCAGGCCACTCCTTTACCCACTGTCACCTCTGTTCCCACCACGGCCAACATAGCCGCTGCCCCTATAGACAACAATGGCGAAGCTGAGCCATCCGAACCATCTACCGGTGCTTTTGTGCCAAACCCCACAGCAGCTATTACGACAACAGCAACAACCCTTGCGCCAACGGCCGTTCTGACCACCACTACTGAACCGAGCGCCACTGCTGAAGCCAGCACCACTGCTGAAGCCAGTGTCACTACTGAAGCCAGCACCACTGCTGAAGCCAGCACCACATCTTCTCCCACACCTACGCCTACGAGTACCCCAACGATTACCCCCACCCCAACCATGACGCCGACGCCGATTGTGGGAAAAACGGCCGTTATCAACACCGGCAGCAGCACCGTTTGGATACGGCGCACTCCCGGCGGGCAAAATTTGGTTTTGGTCAAAGGGGGAGACGTGGTTATTCTACAACCCGGCTACGCCAGCCGCGCCAGCACCTTCTGGCAAGAAATTCGCACCGTTGATGGCGTAGTTGGCTGGCTAGAGATAACCTACCTGGATCAAGCAGAAGAGTAGGGGGTTTCTATCCCACTAACGGTCATAAACTGGCATTTTGTTTAGCGGCTTCAGGTAACAAGTAACAAGTGGCAAGTCTAATCAGCAAACAAGACTTGCCACCTGCCACCTGCTACTTGCAAAAAATTACAGCTTTATGACCTTGCTGTGCATCATAAGATACACAACACAGCAATCTTATTTCCCTGGAATAGCCAGCGTTTGACCGGGGAAAATAACGTAGGGCGATTGCAAATTGTTTGCCTCAGCAATGGCCGGCCAGGCCACCCCATAGCGCAGCGAAATCAGGAAAAGCGTTTCACCCGCCTGCACCGTATGGACAAACGACTGCTGCGTATCGCTGGGTTTGTCTACCGGAATTTTTAGTTGCTGCCCAACGGTAATCTGATTCGGGTTAACAATGCCGTTGGCCTCAGCAATCTGCGTCCAACTCAGGCCATATGCCTGCCCAATGCGGAAAAGCGTGTCACCCGCTTGCACGGTATAAACTTCCTCGGTTAGCGGCGAAGGTGTAGGCGTGGGGGTTGCTTCTTCAATCGTTGCCCCCGGGATTTTAATCTCTTGCCCCACAACAATACGGTTGGCATCGGCAATGCCGTTGTACTGCGCCAGTGTAACCCAGGAAATGCCGTATTTTAAGCCAATGCGGTACAGATTTTCCCCACCGGCCACCACGTGGCTGGCCGGTCTGGCCTCGGTCGTTTCCGTTGTGGTTGTTTCAGCGGCAGTGGTGTCAGTGGTCGTTGTTTCAGCAGCCGCCTCATCAGTTGTTGTTTCAGTGCTGGCGGCACCTTCTTCAGCAGCAGCTTCGCCACTAGTTTCTTCGCTGGCTGCGGCCTCGCCCTCACCAGCCGCTGCTCCTTCCTCAGCAGCAGCTTCGCCCTCTGGCGCGGGATACCCTTCCTCGGCAGGAGCAGCTGCTTCATCGCTGGTTGTTTCACCGCTGGCGGCCTCTTCTTCCCGTGGTGTATCGGTGCTGCTTTCACCTTCGGCAGCCTCTTCGCCGCCAGTTTCTTCGGTGACTGTACCCGCTTCGCTATCGCCAGGGGCACCGCCGCCTGCGTTTTCGTCGGTGATGACTTCACCACTGCCAGGTTCAGGGGTTACAGTCGCGTCACTACTGCCGGGCAACGGCCGTTCGCAGGCCACAAGCAGTAAACCGGTAAGTAAAATAAGGATGACAATACTGATTAGACGCCGCTGGGATTCCATAATCATTCCTCCGCTGCAAGTTTAAATAATTAAGAGCCTGCCGTTCAACCAATACGACCACTGAACGACCAGCTAGACACACATCCCTGTGACCCCTGTTGGGATCACGCTGCTGGAAACCGTCCATATACGACGATTTCTTTGCTTAAAACGGCCGTTAATATAACATGCTTTTTGCTTTACGTAAAGTTGAATACAACTGCATCAACCAGCGCAATGATGCACTGCCATTTCCCAAACACCACCACATCACGTAAACTAGAGAACATCAACTTGACACGCGGTAGCACACCATCCCGAATAAAAATCGCATCGCCATCCGTGTTCGTCCGCGTCCCATCTATTCAGGAGTAGATCATGTTACAAATTGGCGAAATGGCACCAGAGTTTGCCCTGGTATCTGATGAAAACAAAACCGTTGCACTGTCCGATTTTCGCGGTCAGCGCGTCATTCTCTTCTTTTACCCCAAGGCCGGAACCTCCGGCTGCACCACACAGGCGTGCGGCTTCCGCGACAACTTCCCCCAAATCGAAGCCGCCGGAGCCACCGTCGTTGGCATCAGCCCCGACACCCCTCAGCAGCTTGCCAAATGGAAAGCCGCCGAAAAGCTGCCCTACACCCTACTCTCCGACCCCGACAACGCTGTTGCCACCACCTACAGCAGCTATGGCGAAAAAAGCATGTATGGCCGTAAATACATGGGGGTCATCCGCAGCCACTTTGTCATTGACAGTGACGGCCGGCTTGAAGATGTGCGTTTCAAAGTCAGCCCCAAAGACAGCATCAAATACGCCGTTCAGCAAATCGTTGGCTAAAAAGTACCTGGAGATTAGAGATGAAATTGAGGACTACTTCCAATCTCTAATCTCCAATCTCCCAATCTCCAATCCCCCCACTTTCCGCTATAATTCCCCCATGAGTTTCACACCTCCCGAAAACGTTCAGGAAATCCTCAATAACCTGCCCATTCGCCCCGGTGTCTATTTACATAAAGACAAAAACGGTGCCATTATCTACGTCGGCAAAGCCATCAATCTACGCAGCCGCGTTCGCTCCTACTTCCTCAAAAACGTAGATTCCGTCAAAACCCATCAACTTCGCAAACAAATCGCCGACATCGAAATCATCACCACCGACACCGAGTTGGAAGCCCTGCTGCTTGAGATGACCCTCATCAAAAAGCACAAACCCCATTACAACGTTCGGCTCAAAGATGACAAACGCTACCCTTATATCAAAGTCCACTGGGGCGAAGATTTTCCCAAAGTTACCGTCACCCGCCGCATGGTGCGCGACGGCTCCCGCTACTTTGGCCCCTACACCTCTGTGTGGGCCGTCCACCAAACGCTCGACATGCTGCGGAAAATCTTCCCCTACCTCACCTGTGACCGGGTGATTACAGGCAAGGATGACCGCGCCTGCCTCTATTTTGACATCAAGCTATGCAACGGCCCCTGCATTGCTGCCGTTAACAAACAGCAGTACCGCGCCATGATTCAGGAGCTGATGGATTTTCTTAATGGCAAGTCTGACCACATTGCCCAGGGCATTGAGCAAAAAATGGCCGCTGCCGCCAGCAATCTGGAGTTTGAAAAAGCGGCCGAATACCGCGACCAGCTAAAAGCCGTGGAGAAAGTCGTCGCCAAGCAAAAGGTCATTTCAGCCGCCAACGCCGACCAGGATGTTATTGCCTTTGCCCGTGAGCAGGGGGACGCCTGCGTACAAATCTTCTTTATCCGCTACGGCAAACTCATTGGCCGCGAATATTTTCTGCTGGATGGCACCGAGGGCGAAAGTGACGAAGAGATTTTGCGCGAATTTATGACCCAGTTCTATGACGAGGCGGCGCATGTGCCTAAGGAGGTGCTGCTGCCCCGCGAAGTGGAAGAGGCGATGGTGATTGAGCAGTGGCTCAAGCAAAAGCGCGGCACCAAAACAACCATTCAGGTGCCGCAGCGAGGGCGCAAAAAAGAGCTGGTGGACATGGCAACCAATAACGCCCAGGACACGCTGGCAACATTGCGCCAGCAGTGGGCGGCTGACCGTTCCAAGCATGTGACCGCCATGTCCGAACTGCAGGAAGCCCTGAATTTGCCCACGCCACCCGCCCGCATCGAATGTTACGACATCAGCCACACGCAGGGGAAGCAAACGGTGGCCTCGATGGTGGTGTTTGTGCAGGGTGCCCCGCGCAAAAGCGACTATCGTCGCTTTAATATTCGCACGGTGGGCAACGATGACTATGGGGCGATGAAAGAGGTGCTGACGCGCCGCTTTGAACGGTACCAGGAATCATTGGCGGGGGAACTCCATGACCTGAGCGACATTGGCAAGGAGAAGAAAGACACCGCCTGGTCGCTGCTACCCGACCTGCTAATTGTGGATGGGGGCAAGGGGCAGTTGGCAATGGCGGTGGAGGTATTAGCGCAATTTGGGTTAGAGAACGAGGTGCCGTTGACTGGGTTAGCCAAGCAGGAGGAAGAACTGTTTTTACCGGGGCAGTCGCAATCCATCCTGCTGCCGCGCCGGTCTGAGGGGCTGTATTTGGTGCAGCGGGTGCGTGATGAGGCGCACCGGTTTGCCAATGAGGGACACCGCAAGCGGCGGGCAAAGGTGGGAGTGGCGTCTATTTTGGACAGCGTGCCGGGCATTGGCCCAAAGCGACGCAAGGCGTTGTTAACCCATTTTGGCTCGCTGGAGGAGCTGCGTCAGGCGACGCTGGAAGAAATCGCATCAGTGCCGGGGATTCCGCTGGAGGTCGCGGAGGCAATTAAGGGGCATTTGGCGTAAGCAAAAAGAGGACTATGAAACTAAAAGAGATTAAAACGTATGTGACAGTGCCGCCCACGGGGATTGGTGGGGCGTTCTGGGTGCTGGTGAAGCTGACAACGGACAATGGCATTGAGGGGTTTGGGGAATGTTATGGCATTCCGGTGTCGGGTGACATTGCTTGCCGTATGGTCGAAGACACCTTTGAGCGATTTATTGCCGGGGAAGACCCACACAATGTGGAGACGATGTTCCGGCGGGTGTATTCGGCGGGGTTTACGCAGCGACCCGACATCAGCATGATGGGGGTGTTTAGCGGGATTGAGATTGCGGTGTGGGATATTTTGGGCAAGGCGCACGGGGTGCCAGTTTATAACCTGCTAGGTGGGCGGTTCCATGACCGGGTGCGAACCTATACTTATCTTTATCCGCTGGCGGTGGACAGCCAGGGAATGCCTCTGAACAGCACGGGGGATGTGTATCACGATGGGGATGTAGCGGCAGAGGCGGCGCTGCGGTATGTGGAGATGGGATTTACGGCCGTTAAACAAGATCCGGCCGGCCCCTACAGCTTCCAGGGTGGGCGCGAACTGTCGCTGCACGAACTATCGCGCAGCGAATACAACGCCCGTCGCATCCGCGAAGCCGTGGGCGACAAGGCTGACATTCTTTTTGGCACCCACGGGCAAATGACCACCTCATCGGCCATTCGGCTGGCAAAACGGCTGGAGCCTTATGACCCGCTCTGGTTTGAGGAACCGTGCCCCCCCGACCAAATGGAAGCGATTGGCCGCGTGGCGCAGTTTACGTCCATTCCGGTGGCGACGGGGGAACGGCTGACGACAAAAGTGGAGTTCCACCAGGCGTTAAAGGCCGGGGTTGCCATTTTGCAGCCCGATATTGGGCGCAGCGGCGGCATTTGGGAGACCAAGAAAATTGCCACACTGGCCGAAGTTTACAACGCGCAAATTGCGCCGCACATTTACTGTGGGCCAATTGCCCACGCGGCGGCCACCCATTTGGCCTTTAGCTGCTCCAATTTTCTCATTTTGGAGACGATTCAGACGGCGTTCCATGATGCGGTTGTGCAAAAGCCGCTGGTGTGGGAGGCGGGCTATATGCTGCCGCCAACAGAGCCGGGGTTGGGGGTGGTGCTAAACGAGGAAGTTGTTTTGGCGCATCCGTACACGACAGGGGGGCGATTGCATCTGGAGATGTGCCAGGTGCCGCTGCCGTCGGATAATGCAAAGATTATTACGGAACTGTAGGCAAATAATCAAAGATTTCGCAGATGGCGCAGATTTATCTGTGTCGTCTGCGTTCGATTTACCAATTACGCATCACGAAAAATGAAAACAGGACGCAGATTTGCCTGATAAGCCTGATTTCTCGTTCTTTATCAGGAAAATGTTGTTTCACAACCGCTTCGCGTACAGGAGAATCAGCGCCTTATTTTTGCAGGAGTTCTAACACGGCGCGGGTGTAGGTGCGGGCAACGGCCGTTAATGACGCCACATCCACCCACTCATTGCACTCACACGTGTTGCCCCCCTGCGACCCATAGATCATCGTTGGCACGCCGCCGTGGACGGCAAAATGGTTGGTGTCGGCCACGCTGCGGCCGAGAACGTGGTGGATTTCGGCCACGCCCTGCTCCTCAGCCATGATGCGCGTCACCGTTTGGGCAAAGTGGCTGTCGCTGGGGACGAGGAAGGGGGAGGGAGCGGGGGTGGGGCGTTCGTCCCAGGTGAGGGTGTAGCTGCCGGAGATGTGGGCTTGGGAAACGGCCGTTTCAATCTGCGCCACCGCCTCGGCCAGCGTTTGCCCCGGCAAAATGTGGCGGTCAATGTATAAATCCGCCCGCTCCGGCACCAAAATCAGCGTGCCGCCGCCGTGCAGCCCAATCACTTCCAGCGTGCCGGGCAGACCAAACTGTTCGCTGTAGCCCAAATCGAGGTTGCTTTTGTCGCTCAACACCGCCGCCACTTTGGCCGCATCCACCACCGCATTGACCCCGCTGCCATAGGCAGCGTGAACCGTCTTGCCCTGAAACTGCAAATGGAATACATGGCGCCCCCGCTGCCCCACCGTCAGGCTGGCGGCGTGGGATGGCTCCGGCACGAGGCAGTAGGCACAATTTTCCAGCAGCCCCGTTTTAATCACCTCATGCGCCCCGCGTGACCAGTTTTCCTCGTCGGTGGTGGCGGCGACAATCAGCCGCCCGCCCAGTTCCACCCCCGCTTGCAGCAGCGCCTCCACCGCCCCCAACACACACGCCGCCCCCCCTTTCATGTCGTGGCTGCCCAGTCCGTAGAGCCGGTTGCCGCGCAGGGTAGGGGTAAACGGGTCGGTTTCCCAGCCGTCGAACACGCCGAAGGTGTCCATGTGGAAGTTGAGGAGCATCGCTGGCTTGTCGGCCGGCCCGTCAATGTAGCCCACTACGGAGTCTCCCGATTCGGCCACGGGCAGCCGCCGCACGCCGTGCAGCCCCAGCCGCCGGAAATGGTCGGCCATCCAGTCGGCAATGGCCTGCTCGCTGTTGGTGACGGAGGGAATGGCAACAAGCTGCCGGGTGAGTTCAACTAAACGTTCTTTATGGATTAAATCAACTGGGTTTGTCATGACCTGTTTTTAATGACGGTATACCTCTCGACGATGACCAATTTTGACAACCGTAACAGTCACAATGTCATCTTCGATAAGGTACAGAATACGATAGTTTCCTTGTCGTATACGATATTTTTCTTCCCCCGATAGCTTTTCGCTTCCGATGGGACGTGGCTCTCTGGCAAGATCCTCAATTCGTTGCAAGATGCGCTGTATATCTTGTTGGGGAATAGACCTTAGATCTTTAGCAACAGATTGGCGAAAAATGATTTTATAGTTTGCCATCTTTCTGCAATGCCTGAAGGAGGGCTTCGTAGCTAATCAAAGGTTCGTTGGCTCGCTCATTGAAGGCTTGTAAATCTTCGGCATCTTCAGCCAACTGCTCGCGGATCATCTCGTTGATGAGGTCGGAAATGGTGCGGTGAGTCTCAACAGATTTTAATCTGAGTGCTTGATGGATCTGGGGATCCAGATAAATGGTCGTTCGCTTGTTCAGGCTGCTCATTTTACACTTGTCCTTTTATAACATGACAGCATGATAACATTATAATGTTGTTGATGGGAGATGTAAACGGCCGTTTTCCCCACCCTGCTATTCTTTCTACAGTCATTTACGCCAACGCCTGTTACCAGTCAGCGATAGCCGTAGCCAACTCATCAACGCGCAAATGATCAGCGGCAAAAGCTTTCCGAAGGAGATGCCGTGGAATAAATTCGTCGTACTTCTCAATTTGGAGATTTTCGTCATCTGCCACCAGGCTTTCTTCTGGAATACCACGCTGTCTTATGGCCTTTAGCTCTTGTAACAGAGATTGTAAATCACCACGGCGTAAATGAGACTTGATGTAATAAGGCGAACAATCTTCAATCTGAATCGTTTCATGGCAGCAGGCTTCCAGATAGCGAGCTAATGTCCGGCTGGTAACCGTGCCAAGCCAGGGGAAAATGCAGACGGTGTTGCCACCTGATAGCACAAGATGATGCTGCTCTAACCCGGATTGTTGAGCCAGTAGCCGTGCCGATTGCAAGCGTTCGATGGCTCCATCACCTAAATAGCGATATATTTTTTGCTCCAGCAGCACCTGGCGCATGCGCTGCAAAATCTTGAGGTGAATGTTCCCCTGACTGCCCATCCAGGCTATCCTGGCTTTGCCCTGTATTTGTTTGACAAAAATAACCTTGCGCTTGACATCAACTTCTAAAACTTCCCATGAACGCCCGGCGAGAGCAAAGCGTTCTCCTGGGGGTGGTGGTGCCATAATGCTGCCAATTTCTTTGGCTTCGTTTTTGACCTGAAATGCTTCATCATCTGGAAAGACGGCGTAGAAGCGGAAGTTCCGGACCACTTTTTCGCCAGCCAGCCCAATGATCAATTTGCCCTCTTCAACCATGTGCAGGTGGTCTAGTTCAAGGAGATGGCGTAGCAAATCCTTGTAGTCATCCTGGGTAATATGGCGAAATGGGGGCAGGGTTAAGGTGCGTTCGGCAAGTGCCGCCGGTGAGAGTTCGCTTGCGGCAGCCAATATGCTCATTGTTTGGTGGTAGAGGAGGCTGAAGGGGTAACGAACGGCCGTTATCGGCTCTACCCATTGTTCTTCCAGATAAAGCTGGATAATAGCAATGGCTTGTAGCAATGACCACGGAAGTTGAGCGGGCAAGGATGTTTCGGCGGTCGGCTTTCCTTCAGTACAGGCAAACCACATTTCCGAAGGTGCTCCCCGCCGTCCTGACCGTCCTAAACGCTGCAAGAAGCTGGCAACAGAATAGGGTGCCTGTAGTTGCAAAACACGCTCAAGCTGGCCTAAATCAATTCCTAGTTCGAGGGTAACTGTGGCGGCTGTAACGGCCGGCTGGTATGGATCCCGCATGGCATTTTCAGCGGCTTCGCGGAAAGGGGCAGCAATGCTGCCGTGGTGAACATGGTAAATATCGGGTGTCCCTTCACGCTGCGCGATTTGCCGCAGGCTACCAATAACTTTTTCTGTTTCTCCACGGCTGTTGGCAAAAATCAAACTTTTCGACCGGACACGGCTATGTTCATAAAGAAAATGAACATAGGGGATATTACTTGCTGGAATATTCTCATTATCTTGTTCCTCTACGTAAAAATGTTCCAGGAATAACCGCACCTGGCGTTGACTAGATAATTCTGGACAGACGACCTCGCGTTTGCTTCCCGCTTGTAGCCACGCTTTGGGCGCGGCATAGTCACCCAATGTGGCCGACAAGCCTATACGGCGTGGTTCCTGGGACACAAATCGCTCTAATCGTTTGAGCTGGCACAGAATCTGACGACCACGATCCGCACTCATAAAGACGTGGATTTCATCAATGACGACAAATCGTAAATCACCAAACAGGCGGATTAGTTCATGGGAGCGGTTGATGAGCAAGCTTTCGAGGGATTCGGGGGTGATTTGGAGCACGCCAAACGGCCGTTTCAGCAACTTCTGCTTATGACTTTGACCCACATCACCATGCCAATGCCAAACCGGTATATTGGCTTTCTTGAGCAACCCTTCGAGCCGGAAAAATTGATCGTTTATCAGCGCTTTTGTAGGGCCAATGTAGAGAACGCCAATACTGTTAGCTGGATGCTCATGCAACAACGTTAAAACCGGCAGAAAAGCCGCCTCGGTTTTTCCCGAAGCAGTACCTGTGGCTAACAATAAATGGGCATCTGTGTCAAACAGCACCTTGCACGCTGCTACCTGCCCATCGCGCAGTTCTGTCCATTGATTGTCATAGATATATTCCTGAATAAACGGCGCTAACCGATGGAAAGGGTTTTCTGCGCTCACAAGGAAAACTCCGCATAGGGGCTGTCAACCTCGACATCGGGATCGTCACCAGGCTGGGTTGGACGGAAACCACTGCCTTGAATAATCTCGTGAAAGCTAAGCTCAGGGTTTTGACGCAAAATATTGAGGACGCTTAAAAAGTCACGAATGACTTCACGGGGCGTTAATAGAGCTTCTGCACCCAAACGATTTAGCACCTCTTGCATAAAAAGCTTTAAATCATCTTCATTTACCGCACTTTGATGCTGGTAATGACCGTCAAAAATGTCCCGTAAACGGGTGAGAAGCAGATAGATTTCTGCATGATTGAGCATGTTGAGACGAATGACCGGGCCGGAAGTATCACGATAGTTGTCGTTGGCATAGCGGCTACTGACCAGCCGTGATTTGAGAGCTTCATAGCTATAAAGTCCTCGATGGGTATCTTCCATAAAATCGGCCGTTCCTCCAATTAACAGCCCTAAATGTTCAGCCTTGCCCTGCATGGTGTCGTTAAACATGGTTAATAATTTTTCATAGTTGTTCGTGCGGGAGATCGTTTGGCTGATTTTGTAAAGATTTACAGCCTCATCAATTACCAGCAAAAGCCCTTTGTAGCCTATGCCTGCCACAAACTTCGCCATTAATTTTACATAATCATACCAATCATCGTCATCAATAATGACCCGTACCCCCAGAGCCTGTCTGGCTTCCGTTTTTGTGCTAAATTCGCCATGCAGCCAACGTAAAGCGGCTTCTTTCAGGCTATCGTCTCCCAAATGATGGCCTCGCCAATAATGGGAAAGCACGGTAGCAAAGTCAAAGCCGTGTACCATCCCTTCCATATCAACGATGGTATCCATAATTTGATGTTCTACAGCCGTGTGGAACGCGGCATCATTAGGGTGCAGTTCCCCATTTTTAGCAACATTTGCCTGAATTGTGGATATCCATCGCTCAAAAATTGCCGCTAAAGCACCTCCATCGGGGCGTGTCTTGGTAGAAAGATTGTGCATTAACTCACGATAGGTTGCCAAACCACTTCCATTGCTGCCAGTCAACCGACGTTCCGGGCTAAGGTCTACATCGGCTACAACAAAACCACGGTCCATAGCGTGGTTGCGGAGTAGCTGTAGCATGAAGCTTTTTCCAGAACCATAACGGCCGATAATAAAGCGAAACGAGGCACCACCTTCGGCTACGTTGTTCAAATCATGGAGCAACGCTTCGATCTCATCCTTGCGTCCTACCGCAATGTATTCCAGGCCAACGCGAGGGACGACACCGGCACTGAGCGAATTAACAATAGCTGTGGAGATTCGTTTTGGGATTTTTCGAGAGGTCATTGGAGAAAATTTTCCTTATGTGAAAAGGGGTTGGGGTGTATGACAAGCTGCCTTTTATTGTCTGATGACAACAGCCTGTTGCAGCCATTCAATATACGATTCGTCACTTATTGTGGGGATTGTGTGTGCTTTAATAAGAATATCGCCAATGGTTTCGTCTGCTAATTCGTTAATGGCATCAAGCAGGGGGGCTGGCATTGTCACTTGCATGTTGGCAATTTTGTTGATGGTCTCACGGGGGTCGGTTTCTTCGAGAATAGCAATAAGTACTGCTCGTTGGTATTCGGCCAATCGGTATGTAAATTCCAGCCAGTCAGGGGGTAAATGATGATTTGGTGCAGACTCTTCCGGGATAATGTTATCGGCCAAAGGTTGTATGGTGACAGGGGAGGAGGCAGGTTCTTCTTCGGGAATATGTAGTAACTGAAACAGGCCGGATGATTCCTGTTCAAGGCGAAGAAGTTCTGAAGGGTCGATCATTAATGGTGTCGAAGATGATTTAACTCCGTCGGCAGGGGGAACAGGGGGGCTGGGTGCATTTTGGATATTAGGGGTTACGATTGAAGCAGGGATGGTCTCTGCGGCCACAACATGCGAATTGGCTGGTTTCTGTTCGATACCGAGGGGTGCAGTTGCGTTGTTGGTGGGTTGAGGGGCGGGCAGAGCTGATTGGGTGGTGTCGGCAGCGGGAATGATAGGAGTGCCAGGCTCGGTTATGTCTGACGGTGCATGCAGGGTGGGAATGGGTTCTTCTTCTGGAACATGGAGCAGTTGGAATAGCGCAGTTGCATCGTCTTCAAGGCGGGTTACTTCAGCTAGGTCAATGGTGATTTGTGGCTTGGGCGGTGGGGGAACAATGATGTCGGTGATGTTGGCAATGAAAGCGTCAATGAAGGTTGCTACGCTGGGGTCAAGAGAAGGGGGTTGTAAACGGCCGTTAAACCCCCTGAGTTCCCGCAATTTGTTTTCTGTGTACTTAACCACGCCAGTCAAAAAATCACGCAGCGGCTGATATTTGTGATAAGGCACCAAAACGGCAACCGTGATTTCATCAGTAACCCCCGCATAAATGGCACCGGCAAAGGGTTGGCGACGAATCGTTTGGTGTTGTTGTGGGTGAAAACGCTCCCAAATCGTTTGCCCTGTCCGCTGCTGTAACCGATGGTTAACATGGTCCAGCACTTGGGGAATGCAAGTTTCCAAAAGCTCTTGATTACCAGACCGATAGAATCCACTATGCTGTACTTGATAGTCTATTAATTTTTCTAGTATCCAGAAAGGCATTTCCAAAAAAGACATAGATGCGTGATGATTGACAGCAATTTCAATGCCATTGTGCAAGTTAACTTGCTCTTGCAAAGCCTTTACATAAATTTGCAGGAATTTGACGGGACATTGGTACACAATGGCATAATCGGCTATCCAATCAAGTAAATAGCGATTTAGTTGAGGATACCGATGATGATGATAATTTTGCCAGAGGCGACATAATTGCTGATAGCCGTCAAGACTGTCTCGAACACCAATTTGGTTAAGTAATTCGTAGATGTGAACAAAAATGTAGGACAAATCCGTATTAAGGTATCGTTGTTTTCGAACTTGAGCACGCCAATAAAAATACCATTTTCCCTGCTCCTTGGTCATATCCGTATATTGCGGCCAATATTGCTGGAACGGCACAAAGCTGGCTTGCTTTCCATGGTAATTTTCCAGCTTTTTAGCCCAATGTATGAAGGTTTTCTCTCTTGTAGAAAAAGCTGGAACTGATGTGGGTGAACGACTAACTGTAGAAGAGGTTAAAACGGCCGTTTGTTTTGGCGGTATTGGTAACGCTTTTGCAGGTTCGGAGCGGCCAACTGTAAAAAGAGCTGTTTTTGCCTTATCAACAGCAGGGTATTGTGTTTCAAATTGTCTTACATGCCCAGTTGCCCATGGCTTAACAAGCGACCACGCTACATCTCGAAAACGAGCTATTTCTTCGCCACGCAAGTAAACAATCCCACTCTCTTTAAGCTTCTTTAATCCTAGCTCCTGTGGGTGAACCCCCGGTCTAACGGTATTGGTGAAAATAACATAGCCGTCTACAAACGGTCCCATCTCAATTTGGCTCACTGGTGCAAGCCACGCCACCTTGAGACATAGTTCAGCCTCCGTTACTTTCTCGATATTGATAGACAAGATTGCAGCATTGCTAAAAGTAAGGGATATATAAAATGGGAGTTTTCTTTGTTGCCAATTGGGCTTAACGTGCATCAAAAAATCAATAACAGCCTGTCCTTCGATCCTGTCACGTCGCAACCACTGATCATCCTTGGCAGTGATTTGTGGCACTTGCCAATAGCGCACTCCTTTCAAAAACCACCCCTCACCAACATAATCTGCCTCTAAAGCAATATGACGTTCTAAACGGCCACTTATCTTTGACCAAACATAATTAATGCCAAAATTGAGCGGCGGCTCCACTTTTTGTAAATTAGCTATTTCAGGCTCAACTGCAATCATTAAGGCGTTACTTGGCACTGTTGATGATAGGAGTTGCAGTACCTTGGCTAATCTTGACAAAGGTACAGGCTGTTGTACTTGGGCAGGGAAAAGAATATCAGTTAGACCAGCAAACTGAGGATAGCACCTAATAAACTCAGCTAACTGAGCAGGCTTTGTATTTTTGAATGTGGCAAAGATTATATGAATATCAGCCCTATATACTCGAACCTGAAAGTTAACCCCACCGATAATCTCATCAGGTTTGTTTGCAATTTGTCTGAACTGATCTTTAAACACTTGAATTTTTACCTTGAAAACGCTCAGTAAACGCCAACAGATATGGTATCTGCTACAAGAAAATAATAATTTACGCATTAAGATAGAAGAATTGGGTTAAGAAGAGGTGAATTGTTTTATGTTTGGAGTTTTTTATGAGTGAAACAGATGAACAAAGGCTGGTGGCGCGGGCGCAGCAGGGGGATCGGAGGCGTTTGGGCTGCTGTATGACCGGTATGTGGCGTGGATTTATGCGTATGCGTATCAGCAGGTGCAGGATGTGGCGGTGGCGCAGGATATAACGGCCGTTTCCTTCGAGAAAGCCCTGTCCCACATCGGCTCGTTTTCCTGGCAGGGCAAAAGCGTGGCCGCCTGGCTCTACCGCATTGCCCGCAACGAAGCAGGGCGGCACGGGGCAGCGGGGAATAGAAACGGCCGTTTCCCACCGTCAAACCCACACCACCCTGCACCACGCCCTGCGCCAACTGCCACAGCACGACCAGGACGTGCTGATCCTCCGTTTTTTTGAAGAACTAACAACCGATGAAATCGTTGCCGTGCTGGGCTGCACCCCCGACAGCGTCTATGTGCGGCTGCACCGCGCCCTGAAGCGGCTGCGGCAGCAGATGGAAAAGCTGGATTCTGCCCAGGAGGTGAATTATGTCGCGTGAACAACTACCGAAAACGTTCAGGCCACTTCAACCGCTGCTGGATGAACTGTCTGACCCGGAAAACAGGCCGCCGGTGCCGCCGCTGGACAGGACGTTTCAACGGCAGCTATCGTGGCAATACGGTGAGCATATTGAAACAAGCACGATACGGTTTGCCTACCCCTTGGCTGTACGCCTGTCATACAGGAGTGCCACGATAAAAAGAAGGTAGAGAATCATGGCGTTGGCGGCAAGTTGGTTGCCAAGTGGGTTGTAGCTGGCATACCAAAGGAAGCAGGCGACGGCCAGCAGCAGCCAGACAGCGGCGTGACCCCAGCGCAGGAGCAGGTGGAGCAATAACGGCCGTTTTTGCCCTTCTTTCGGTTTCGGCCATTGCACCACATAGCCCAGCATCAAAAAAAGGCAAAAAAAGCCAAACAAATACATCGGCAAACCCCAAAGCGTTGTTCCCATTCGTCCTCCATAAATGCGGTGCATGGCTCCATGCACCACTCTATCAAACCAAATCACTTATAATCATCACTTAAACTTCCCATCTATGCACATGTGTCCATCTACAGTTATACTTGCCCATGATGAAAAGGAATATGTCTGATAGGAAAACAATGGTACCTCAAAAATCTACAAGACAGACAACAACTCAAGCTGCAATACCAATCCGGCAGCAATTAAAGGCTGACTTAGTGGTGGCAATGCGGGCGCGGCAGCGGGTGGCGGTGGCAACGCTGCGGGCGACTTTGTCGGCCATTGACCAGGCTGAAGCGGTGGAAGTGGACCCCCATTTTGTGCCTGTCAGCGGCGTCACCAGGGATGTGCCGCGCAAGCTGCTGACGGAAGCCGACATCACCGCCATTTTGCAGCGGGAAATGGATGACCTGACAGCCGCCATTGCTGACTATAAGCGGTTGGGCAATGGGGAAAAGATGGCAGAACTGCAAGAGGCGCAGGACGTGTTGCAGACTTATTTAGAAAGTGAGGAGGGGTAGAAAACGGCCGTTTCTTCCCCCACCCTTATCCTCATTTGTGGCCTGCCCGGTGCGGGCAAAACCACCCTGGCGAAAAAGCTGGCCGAGGAGCGCCAGGCACTGCGGCTAACCCCCGATGAATGGATTCCCGTTTTATACGGCGACAACCTGACGCAAGAACTACTGGACAGCGTGCGCGACCCGGTGGAAACAATGCAGTGGCAAGTGGCGGAGCAAGCGTTGCGGCTAGGGGTTAGCGTCATTCTGGACTGGGGGCTATGGTCACGCGGCGAACGGGAAGATTTTCGCGCCCGTGCCGCTGCCCTCGGTGCCAATTCGGAGCTGTTTTTTCTGGATGTTCCCACCGAGCAACTGCTCAAGCGGCTTGCCATCCGCAACGCCAATCTGCCGCCCGGCACCTTCCACGTCGCAGACGAGCAGCTTTTGCTGTGGGCGACATGGCTGGAACGGCCGTTGGCAGAGGAAATGAAACCGAGGCTGGTAGAGATTGGAGATTGGAGATTGGAGATTGATGAAGGTTCATAATCTCCAATCTCCAATCCCTAATCTCCATTTATCCCAAACCAGGAAACGGCCGTTTTCATTTCCGCCGCTTCTTCCGGGGTAGCTGAATCGTTGATAACGGCCGTTAACATCTTCCACGTCATCGCCTCGCGTTCATCCAGCCGGATGGGGCGGGCAAAGGGGAAGGCGGTTCGCATGGCGTTGGTCAGCGGCGGCGGCATGGATTCCCAAAAGCCAGTTTGCCCCGCCGTGGAGGGGCGGGCGGGCAGGGCGCGAAGGGGCAGCGGCAGGGGATAATAGCTAATGAATTTGAGCCATTCCCAGGTGGCTAACGGCCGTTTGCTCCCCTGCGTCATAAACACCCCCCACACATCCAGCGGCGTAATCCCGTCAAACCGGTCTGACCCCGGAAACGGCAGCACCCCAATCGGCCGGCCGAACTGATAATCCTCATAATGGCTAGGCGCATCCACCCACATTGCCACCTGCCGCCGCAGCATTTGTTCCCCCCGCACCCGGTCTTCCCGCTCCTGCGCCGTCAGTGTCGTCAGGTCAGGCATAAAATTGGGCTGCGCCTGTAGCTCCTGGTACCAGGCCAACGCCGCCGCCACATTTTGCGCCCCCAACCGCTGCTGGCAGCGCACCGTGGCACTCTCGCCACACACATTGTTCCAGTTGTAGGCATAGGCATAAAGCGTGTCGGTGGACGCATCAATAAACCCCAGCGACGTGGGCATCGTCAGCGGCGGGTTGGTGGTCAGCCCCCGCAAATTCACTCCCATCTCCTCCCATGTCCAGCGCAGCGAGGGCGGCCGCAGCCCCGCCTGCTCAAAGGCCTCCTGGTCATAATACACCAGTCGCATGGTGGCAGCATAAGGAACCATCCACGCCCGGTCGCGCCACTCAATTCCCTGCCACACCTGCTCATAAAAATCGGCCGGGTCAAAGCTGGCATCAGTGGTTGTCATGCGGGTCAAATCGCGCACCAGCCCGGCCTGGAGCATCGCTTCAGTGGGGGGCGTGCCAACAGCATCAAACTGGGGCAGTAGCAGGGCTTCGCTGCCCGGTTCGGTGGCAATAACGGCGGCCTCGATGCCGCTGCGCCGCAGTTGATCGGTTAAATTGCCGCCGGTGCCGTCGTCTACGGCCACCAGTTCAATGGTGATGTGGGGGTTGGCGGCCATGAAGTCGCGGGCGGCGGCGTGGTAAATGTTGAGCTGCGCTAACTGGAAGTCGCGGTCTTTGTTTTGTGGCACCAAAAAGCGGATGGTGGCCGGGGTCAGGGCATCGGTTAACCCGTCGCGCAGGTGCTGCCAAAAGAGGGGGCCGGGTTCGCCGTCGCCGCCTAGCCCCAGCAGGCGGGGGGAAGGGAGGCGGAGTTCGCCAGAAACGGCCGTTTCCTCAAACCGATCATCCAGCACCACCGTCAGCGGCAGCCGGTCGGCCAGACAATCCACCGCGCACAAATCGGCAATCGTATCAGCAATAAACACCGCTACCTCATCCGCCCACGGCCGATCCACCTCATACAAAACCAGCCGCCCCCACGCCTGCGGTTCCCCCACCCGCGTTCCCCAGTAGCGCGGGTCGGTGGGAATTTGCACCAGTTGCCCCCCCTGCCACTGGAAAAAGAGGATGCGCTGCTGGTCAACGGCCTCGTCGTTTTGCCAGGAGGCGTTGATCCAAAGGATGTCGTTGTGCTGTTCGGCGCGGGTGGCGGTCAGGCCAGCGGCCAGGGGAGCCTGGTTTTCCGGGCGCAGCTGTGCCGCCTGCCAGCCGGGGTCGAGGCTTTGGGTGGCAAAAAAGCGGCTGGCATCCCCGTCCAACCAGGCGGCGTGGGCAGCGTCCAGCACGGTTTGGGCATCGGCTTTGAGGGCGTTTTCGGTTTGCTCAAGCTGGAGCCGGGCGTAACGCCAGCCGCCCGCCCCGCCCAGCAGCAGCGCAAGCAGCAGGGTGAGGAGCAACAACGGCCGTTTGCGCCACCACAATGGCGACCACCACGGCGGCTTTGGCGGAGGCGCGGCTGGCTCCTCCATCTCCTGTTCTTCATCAAATTCCCATTCAAATTGGTTACTCATGACGGTAATCAGTAAACGGTAATCAGTAAACGGTAATCGGTAATCAGTGACATGTGGACTGATGACTGATTACTGGTGACTGATTACTGAATCCCAGTGGCAAAGGAAGGTGGAAAACGGCCGTTTTAACACCATCAACTCCCCGTCGGGGACGGGCGCGTCGGCGGGCAGGGCAATCAGGCGAAGTTGGCTGAGGTCGGGCGTGCCGGCGGCGTGCCAGCGGATGAGTTCGGTGTAGAGCTGGTGGGAAACGGCCGTTTGCCCTGGCCCAAAGCCTAGAATAACAAGCTCATCGGGTGAGCCAGCCGCCCGTCCCACCACTGCCAACCCGTCTGCGGCCAAAAGACCCACCGTAAGCTGCCATGTTTGCCCCGAATCACTTTGCAGCAGGGCTGGCAGCCCCAGGTCAGGGCGGTTGTGGGTTTCCAGCAGGCAGCTTTGTGCCGCTGCCAATGCCAGCCACAGGCGAAAGCTGCGCCACAGAGCTGAGGCGGTGGTGGTGATTGGCAAGGGCAGCCTGAGCGGAATTTGCAGCAACCAGGGCCAGATTGTGGCGGGATCAGGCAGGTTGGGGTGGGTCAGGCAGTGGAGTGACACCCCGGACTGCTCTCCCAAAGCAAGCTGTTGCAGCGGTTCGGCGTGGGGGCCGCGCTGCCGCATAAAGCCACAGGCAGCCATCGAAACACTGTAAAGCTGCTGCCCCCGTTTGTCAAAGGCGACCGAAACCTGGGGGCCATTGAGGGAGAGGGGGAGGAGTAAACGGCCGTTTTCCCGCAGTTGGCCCCACCATGCCGGAAAAATATCCCAGCTTCCCACCGTCAAAATGATCCGGTCATACGGTGCGTTGGCAGCGTACCCCGCGCTACCGTCATGACACAGCACCGCCACGTTGCCCACACCAGCCGTTGCCAAATGGGTTTGGGCAGCGGCCACAATGTCGTCGTCAATGTCAACGGTGGTCACATGACCGCCGGAGCCAACGATGTGGGCCATGAGGGCGGCATTAAACCCGGTACCGGCACCAATTTCCAGTACTTTGTGGCCGGGCTGTAGGTCAAGCTGCTCCAGCATAATCGCCATCATGGCCGGCTGGGAGGAGGAGCTGATGGATTCCTCGCCCTCAAATTTGGTGGCAATCACGCGGTCGCTGTAAACGAGATCGAGCGGGGTGTTGGGCAAGAAATGGTGGCGGGGGATGGTGCAAAAGGCTTCAAAAACGGCCGTTGTTTGAATCGAACCGCTTGCCCGTAGCTGTTCCGCTAACGCCCGCTGCTGGTCTATCCATGCGTTGGTTGTTGACATAACACCTCTGTCGGTAATCGGTAATCGGTAATCGGTAATCAGTAGACAACAACTGATTACTGTATACTGATTACTGTTTACTGACTACTTCCCTCCCCCAGCCCCAGCCAGGTGCGGTAATGGTAGCTGATGAGCAGGAACAACCCACCGAAACCAGCAAAAAGCAAAATACGCCAGATGGTTTCCAGTGCGGCCAAATCCACCAAAAACAGCTTGCCCACGAGCAGGAAAAGGGTGCCGAGAGCGATAAGACGTATCTGCTGCAGCCGATAGCGCAGCGCCAGCAGCAGCAGGGCGATGGCGTAAACGCCCCAGGCTACCGTCACCAGCCCCTGCCCGCCGTCGAGCGGGCTGAGTTCGCGTGCAAACCAGATGAGCAAGGCGACGTGGGCGGACAGGCCGTAGATATTGCGAATGCTGATACTCATCACAGGCGCAATAAATGTGATGGCAGCAAGGGCAATGATGGTGAGATCAATAAGGGCGTGGAAGTTAAAAACGGCCGTTTCTCCCCGCGTCAGCCCACCATCTGTCAGCCGCATCAGCAACCACATGGCAACGATAAAGGAAAGCAGGTGAGCCAGGCCACGCAGCGTCAGCCGATCCACCCAGCGTGTTGCCCAATGCAGCCCAAGGGCGACAACGGCCAGCGACAGCAGCAGCCAATCGTCTTCCAGCAGCAGGATGAGGGCGAAGGTGAGGAAGAAAACGGCCGTTATGCCATGACTATAGCTGAGGTCAGCGTGGGCAAAGAAACGGGCAAGGGCATAGGCAATGAGAGCGAGAGGAACGGCCGTTGCCAGTGCCACCCAGCCCCACGTTTCGCGCTCGCCACCCCACAAAACCAGCGACAGCAGCCAGCCAAGCTGTAGATTGACCCAAATTGCCAGCAGCGGATGCGTGGCCGACAGCCGCTGCCCAGAGGAACCCAGCCAGCTATCTCCCAGCCCCAGGTGCGGGGCGGGGAGCGTGGGGGCAAACAGTTGGCGGCCAACGGGCAGCAGCCAGAAGAGGAGGAGGGTGATGATGATGCCAGCTTGAACGGCCGTTCCCGCCGGGGTCAGCCGCTCCAGTTGGTTAATGTCCTCGCCAATCATCGCCGCCATAATGATGAACCAACCGCCCAGATTTGCCAGCCATTGCAGCAGCAGCCAGCCGCGCAGCAAATAAATGGCGGCCAGCCCTGCGGTCAAAATCGTGCTGTAGATGATGAGGGCAATGACGTTGCCGGAGCCATTGTTGAGCAAAAATGGCGTTGCCAGCCCGCCCAGCCCGCCAATGAGCGCCAGCGTCACCGCCTGCTGCCGCAGGGCCAGCAGCAGGGCCAGCAGCGTGACCAGACACATAAAGCCAAAGGCCACGGGATGGGCAACGAGGTTATAGAGTTGGAAGGCGGCAAAGCCGGAGAGGTAGTAGGCGGCAATGCCACCCCCGGCCAATACTTGCCCAAAGGCGGGGCGACGCTGCTGCAGCCGGAGACCCAGCCCCAGCAGGGTGGTTGCCAGCAGCAGCCCCATGCCCACGCGCACGGCGGGGGTCAGCCACCCCTGGTCAACGGCGTAGTTAAACAGGAAGGCGAGTGCCAGCAGCAGCAGCCCGATGCCGACTTTGTTGAGCCAGAAGTCGCTTTGCCACATTTCGGGGGGGAGGAGGGGTTTAGCGGGTGGGGTGTGGGGTGTGGGGTGTGGAGGGGTGGGCGTGGTGGCAGGTGGGGGGGAAACGGCCGTTTTTTCCTGCTGCGGAGCCGATTGCGCCGCCAAAAGCCGCTCCAAAGCCGCCACGCGCTCAGTAAGAGCCGCAATTTGGGCGGCCTGCGCCAAATTTGCGCCGCACTGCTGGCAGTTGGTGCTACCTGCTGGATTAACATAATCGCATGTTGGGCATAACTGGATTGTGGTCATTTGCTGTATAAATTGGGAGAGTAGGAGATCCACTCTCCCAATTCACATTCGTTGCTCAATGATCACATTGTACCCGAAATCTGCCCAAAACGTGACCCTCTGCCAATGTCGGGTACAATCAACCCACACCACAACCAACACCGTTTTGTTTATCCATGACACAAATGGCTCAAAGAAATTCTATGGGCGAAACACAAAGCCATGATTGGAGCGGACAAAGCATAGACAAACAGCACCATTTCTTTCCCTTTGTCCGCGTTTATCCGTGTTCGTCCGCGTCCCATTTACAGGAGAAACATGATGTACCAAACTGATATGTACGAGGGTATGATCGCCGAGACCGTTATGATTGCCGGTGCCAATGGCGACCTGATTAACGCCTATTACGCCCGGCCGCTGGGGCCAGGTCCCTTCCCCAGCATGGTGGTCATCCACCACATGCCCGGCTGGGATGAATGGTACCGCGAAGCCACGCGCAAGATTGCCCATCACGGCTACGCTGCTCTGTCGCCCAACCTCTATTATCGCGCCGGACATGGCTCCCCCGAAGACGTGGCGGCCAAGGTTCGTGCCGATGGGGGCGTGGCGGATGAGCAGGCTGTGGGCGATATGGCAGGGGCGTTGGCCTTTTTGCGGGCACAGCCTTACAGTAACGGCAAGGTTGGGGTTTGGGGAACCTGTTCTGGCGGTCGTCATGCTTATCTGGCCGCCTGCCGCCTGCAATTCGACGCGGCCATTGATTGCTGGGGCGGGCGCGTGGTGATGGCAGAATCGGAACTGAATGACCGCTACCCAGTGGCTCCCCTAGATTACACCGCCGACCTCTCCTGCCCACTGCTCGGCCTTTTTGGCGAAGAAGACCATAGCCCGACGGTGGCGCAGGTGGCAATTCAGGAAGAAGCCCTGAAAAAGCACGGCAAGGATTATGAATTCCACATGTACCCAGACGCGGGACACGGCTTTTTTTACCACAATCGGCCCATGTACCGGCAGGCGCAGGCGGTAGATGGCTGGGAGAAGATGTTTGCCTTTATGGCAAAACATTTAGGTTAACAGGGAGAATGCTATGTGTACGATGATTATGCAAAAAGTGACGATTGACGGCTTTGGCAAGGGGACTCAAGGTTGGTTTGGGGTCAACCAGGCCAATGTCTCCTATGACCACCCCTTTCACGCGCCGCTGGAACACGCGCTAAACATTGATTTTGTCAACGAGGCGCAGGGGCCGGGGGCGCGGGTGGCGGTGGAGCTAAGTGCCGAGGCGGCGCGGTCGCTGGTGCAAACGATTTTGGCCGTGCTGGATGAGGCTGAGTCGGGCGGGCATTTGGCGGTAATCGGTAATCGGTAATCGGTAAACAGTAAACAGTAATCAGTACCGATCACTGATTACTGTTTACTATTTACTGATTACTCCTTTTCCATAGACTTTTTCCCCTTCACTATTGTCTTCATCTCCACCTTTATGCACGCGGGGTGGAATTTGTTGGCGCGTTCGCAGCAGCAGCGGGATATTTTTTTGTCGGTGCTGCTGGTGGTGGCGGTAGTGGCGGTGGGGCCGGCGTTGTGGGCGGAATGGGGGGAGGTGCCGGTATTAACGGCCGTTTATCCCCTCCTCCTCCTTACCGCCTGCTTTGAATCCCTATACTACTTCGGCCTGCTGCGCGGCTACCAAAGCGGCGATTTTACCGTTGTTTATCCGGTGGCGCGGGCGTTGCCAGTGCTGCTGCTGGCACTGGTGGACGTGGGGCAAGGACAGTCACCGTCACCGTGGGGATGGCTGGGCATGGTGCTGATTTCGCTGGGCTGCCTGCTCATTTCACTGCACAGTTGGCAAAGCTTTTCCTGGCGGCATTATTACCAACCAATGATGGGGTGGGCGCTGCTGGCAGCGTTGGGAACGGTGGGATACACATTGGTGGACAAGGCGGCGGCGGCACAGTTGGCTCCGGGGTGGCAAACGGCCGTTCGCTATGTGTCGCTGATGTATCCATTAACGGCCGTTGGCTACTGGACAATCCTCAAACTACTCAAACGCCCCATCCACGCCCTCCCCAGCCGCCGCAGTTGGCCCATCGTCTTGCTGGCCTCAGCCTGCATGTTTGGTGCCTATGCCCTCATCCTGTGGGCCTATCAACTGGCCGAACGGGTCAGCTACATCGTTGCCCTGCGGCAGTTTAGCATTGTCCTGGGTGTCATCGCTGGTGCTTTCATCTTTCACGAACCCGCCCCCCGCTGGCGTATTGCTATGGCTCTGCTCATCGTTACCGGCATTGCCCTCATTGCCGTGTGGGGGTAAAAACATTACACAGAGGTTCACCGAGAAGACACAGAGAGGCATAGAGGAGAATGTGTTGTTTTTCTTGCTTCCTCTGGGAAACTCTCTCTTCTCTCTGTGTAACTCTGTGTCATTTCTTGTTTTTCTTCTCTGCGGTCTTTACGTCCTCTGCGGTTCAAAAAAATCAATCAGCCGGTTCAATAGTAAAATGAAAGGGAAACCCTTCCAGCCGCGCCGCCGCCGTCGCCTTGCGAACGCGGAACTCGGCTTCGGACTTGGGCAGTGTGTCCACCACCGACAGTCCCTCGTTATGTACCTGCCACATGATGGCTTCGGCAAAAATCAGCGGCTTTTTGAAAATTTGCACCATGATCCGCACCACAAACTCCATCGTGGTAACCGGGTCGTCGTGGGCAATGACCTTCCACAAATCATCCTGCCCTACATCTTCGGCTGTTATTTGTTCTTCAAGGGTATCAGTTTCGCCAAAAATGGTGACTTGAGGAGACATGCTGGCTCGCTGGAGAAGTTTTTTCAACAGGATTTACATACATGATTTTCTTGAATCCTGTAAATCCTGTCCAATATTATCCCTACTTCCACATGCGGCCATCTACGATGCCGGGAGCGTTTTCGGGCAGACTGGTGGCAAATTCAACGCTGTCTACGCGGAGGCGACAAACGGCCGTTACTGCCTTTTTCAACCCCTCTGCCAATGCCTCACTGCCTGTGCCATCGGCAACAACGGCCGTTAACGTCAGCACATCATTCAAATCCGGCCGCGTCACCACCGCCTGCACCCCTTGCACCCCCGGAACCTGGCTGGCCGCAAAACGAAGCTGGTTGGGATGCACAAACATGCCGCGCACCTTCACCGCCTCGCCGGAACGCCCCACCAAAACCATCGAGCGTTCTTCCTGCTTGCTTTGCCCTGGATTGGGGTCAACATTCACCGCCATGTCCCCCGTGCCAAAGCGAATCAGCGGGTACACGCGGCTAAAATTGGTGACAACCACCTCACCGGGCAACCCCGCTGCCACCGGCTCACCCGTTTCCGGATCCAGCAGTTGAATAATTGGCTCCGACAAAAGCTGCATTGACATCGGCATCCCGTCACCGCGATCCACCGCCAAAATGCCAAATTCGGCCGTGCCATAAGCGTTGGCAACGGTCATGCCATACGTTTCCATGAACGTTTGCCGCAGACTGGGCGGCAGCGGCTCGGCCGACACAATCGCCTTTTTCAGCTTAAAATCAGCGGTAAAATTTAGCCCCTGTTCTTCCGCCTTGCGGATCAGACTCATCAGAAAGCTGGGTGTACCAACATAGCCTGTGCAGCCCAATTCGCGCATCATTTGCAGTTGCAAATCGCTGTTGCCAATGCCGCCGGGAATGACGGTGCAGCCCAAACGGGACAGGGCGTTATCAAACAAAAAGCCGGCCGGTGTTAAATGATACGACAGACTGACCAGCACCACATCCCCCGGCACAAAGCCACACGTCAGCAGCATTTGTTTGCTTACTTCCCATACGTCATCATCGGCTGGGGGGGCGGGTTCATACAGGGGGCCAGGGGAGAAGAAAATGTGGCTCACCTGACTGGGGTCAACCCCTAAAAAGCCGCCAAAGGGGGGATTGGTTTGCTGGAGCTGTACCATCTCATCTTTACGCAGAATGGGCAGTTTGGTAAGGTCGTCTATGGTTTGAATGTCGTCAGGGGCAACGCCAGCAGCATCAAAGCGGGCTTTAACGGCCGTTGCGTTGGCATACGCATGGGCCACTGTCTCTCTCAACTTCCGGTCTAAATCACTCATTTTTAGTAATCAGTAATCAGTAACCAGTTATCAGTAATCCAGACAACTGATTACCGATTACCGTATCTATCCAATCCACCGCTTGCGCCGCTTGTAATGCTTCACATCACGATAGCTTTTGCGCTCACCCACCGAGGTCAGCCCCAAATAAAACTCTTTAATATCGGCATTCTGTGAAAGCTGCGCCGAAGAGCCATCCAGCACGATGCGCCCCGATTCCATCACATACGCATAATCGGCCGTTTTCAGGGCGATATTGGCATTTTGCTCCACCAGCAAAATCGAAACACCGGACTCTTCGTTAATTTGTTTGATGATGCCAAAAATATCCTGCACCAACATAGGTGCCAACCCTAGTGATGGCTCATCAAGCAGCATCAGCTTGGGTTTTGCCATTAGCGCCCGGCCAATGACAATCATCTGCTGCTCCCCACCAGACAAATAGCCACTGGTGCGGGTGCGGAAGTCGCGCAGCCGGGGGAAGAAATGGTAAACTTCCTCAATATCCTGCGCAATTTCTTTAGAAGAGGCTGAACGGAACAACGCCCCGGTGCGTAAATTTTCTTCGACGGTGAGGTGCTGAAATAACGGCCGTCCTTCGATAACCTGTACAATCCCCAGCCGCACAATTTCATCCGGCGTCAGATTGTCAATCCGCTGCCCATCAAACTCAATGGAGCCGCGTGTCACCACACCTTCCTGGGTACGTAACAGACCGGAAATGGCCTTAAGGGTAGTTGATTTCCCAGCACCGTTTGCCCCCAGCAGCGACACCATCTGGCCGTCTGGCACTTCTAACGAAACGCCGCGCAGCACCAAAATAACGTCACTGTAAACGACCTCAATGTTGTTGACTTTGAGCATAATGGGTTCTTTAGATGGTTAGCATTTGGCTGCTAGAAGTTCTAGCAGCCAAACGCCAATACCAACCAGCCATCAAAACTGATAACTGATTACCGGTTACTGTTTACTGTTCCGGTGGCCGGGTGTCGGGCAATTCAAAGAAATCGGTGATTGGAACATCAATCACAGAGCCGTCATCCTGAAGCTGCCATTGGCGAATTTGTGCCGTGCGCGGAGCGCGGTATTGGTCGGAGAAAACGAAGTCAAACAAGCCGCGAGCGCTAACCGTACCCATATCTTCGGCCGCCATCATGAACGTTTCGCCGGTCAGGTTTGCATACCCACCAAAATCGTTGATGGCGTGAATCATGATGTCACGAATGGCAAAGAAGGTGGCATAGGTGAGCAGATAGGTGTTACTCTTTTCTTGTGGCGGATACCCACCGGCTTCAAAAGCGGCCGTTGCTTCCTGAATAATTTCCAGATCGGTATCTTGCCAGGTTGCGTGCGGTACAACACCGTAGTAACCATCTGCCAAACCAACGTTGTCGCCAAGGAAGGTCAACACATCACCATTGAAAGTCCAGCTAACACCACCAACGATTACTTGATCCCAAACGCCCAACTGCCGCACAGTACCAATGACCTGCGCCACGCTAAAGGAAAGGTTCTGGTTATAGACCACGTTCGCGCCGTTTATCAACATGTTCTGGATTTGACCAGAAACGTCGGCTTCGGGGGAGACTTCCTGCTCTTCCAAAGGCAGCACGGTCACGCCTACAGATTCGGCGTAGGCCAGGGCTTCCTCGGTGGTTGCGCCAGCACCAAAGGCATTGGCCCAGCCAATGACACCAATCACGGGCGTATCGCCTGCCCCTTCTGGTTTAACATCAGCCCAGTTTTCGGACAGCCATTGGACAAAACCAGCAAATTGGTCAGAGTAAATGGCAACATCACCAACGGTGTAGCCGTTGCGCGGCACGTAGATGGCGGGGCCATTTACACCAGCAGCAAAGTTGACGATCTTGTCTTCGTTGACGCGATCTTTCAGGGCTACGGTAGCACCACTACCATACGTGAACAGAACGATGGGTTTGGGGTCAGCTACACGGAATTTTTCGTAGGCAGCTACTTCGAGTTCAACGTTGTAGTTGGTTTCTTCAAAAACAACCTCAAAGTTGGCACCACACACGCCGCCGGAGCTGTTGATGGCGTTGAGGGCGTCTTCGGTGGCAAAGGCGAATGCTTCACCCAAGATACCGGCAAGGGGACCTTCACGGCCGGCTTGCTGGTAGAGAACGATGGTTTCACCGGTCAAATCTTCGGAACAGCCATCCATCATAGCTCCTTCGGCGGGAGCTTCTTCGGGAACGGCCGTTGCTTCCATGTCTTCTTCAGCAGGGGCTTCTTCAGGAACGGCCGTTGCTTCCATTTCCTCTTCTGCGGCCGGCTCCTCAGCCACTGGTTCCTCAGCTGCTGGTTCTTCTGCCGCTGGCTCTTCCTCAGCCGGAGCAGCTTCTTCCTGCACTGGAGCCTCGGCTGCCGGTTCCTCAGCCTCTGGTGCACTTGCCGTGCCACCGCAAGCTACCAAAAACATTGCTAAAAGCAATGCCATCACCATAAAAATCAACTTGCTTCTCTTCACGTTAAATTCTCCTCGTAAACACAAAATTTAATAAGCAACAACATACCCAATAACAAGTTTAAAGAGCCTACATCACCCCCTTACACAAATTTTTCAGACGGTCATTCTCTATCGTGCAAACGGCCGTAAACGCCACGCCGCCTTCATCAACATCCAACGATGAGCCATCCCACGTGGCTCAAAAATCAAAAACAACACCAGCACCATCCCAAAAAAGATCGGCCGGAACGACGACTGCAGTGCCGCCGCATTTGCCGGAAAAATTTCCGCCAGCCTCGGCCCAAACCACAGTGCAAAATCAGACACCAAAATCACAAAAATCGCCCCCAAATAAGGCCCCAGGTTCGTCCCCAGCCCCCCAATCACCAGCATCCCCAAAAACAGCACCGACTCCACCAAATTATAGCCAAGCTCTGTCCCCACAGCCCGCTGCAAATGCGCCCGCAAAGCCCCCGCAACCCCTGCAAAAACAGCCGCGATAAAAAATGCCCGTAGCTTATAGCCAAACAAATTCACACCTAAAAGCTCTGCCGCCAAATCATTATCCCGAATTGCCACAAACGCCCGCCCCAGCCGCGTCCGGCTAATATTATTCGCCAACACAGTCATAATCAACATCACCGTCACCGACAAATAAATAAACTGCGACTGCTCACCTAGCGAAACCCCAAACACCGTTGGCGTGGGAACATCAATAAACCCCTTCGTACCCCCCAAATAATCCGCCAAAAACGGCTGGCGCGTCAACCATGGAATAATAAACTGTGCCGCCAACGTCGCCATCGCCAAATAAAATCCCTTCACCCTCAGAGACGGTAGCCCAAAAAGCAATCCCACCCCGCCCGTCACCAGCGCGGCCACGGGAATCGCCAGCCAGATTGGCAACCCCCAATAGGTAGATACAAGTGCCGAAGCATAGCCACCTACCAGCATAAACCCCGCCTGCCCCAACGAAATCTGCCCGGTAAAACCCGTCAAAAAATTCAGCCCTTGCAGCGCGATCACCGTATAAGCAATACGGTTCAACGTAAAAGTAATATAGGCACTATTCAAAAACGGCGTCAAATACAACACCGCAATCGCCAACACCGTCACCAAAAGATGCCACGGCTTACGCAAAATAGACATATCCTGCTGATAGCTTCGATCAAAATCACCTGCGGGACGTAAGACAGCCATAGAAATTCTCCACCTTCAGCAAAAAAACTAAATCCGCTCAATCCGCCGCTGACCAAACAAACCTTCCGGACGCAGCACCAAAATAATCAACAACAAAATGTAAGGAGCAATATCAGATGCGTTCCGCACCTCAACAACCGTGGAAGCACGCACAATCTCCTGCGCCAAGCCCACCAGCAACCCCCCTACAATAGCCCCAGGAAACGACTCCAGCCCCCCTAGCAAAATCGCCGGGAACGCCACCAGCGCCACCGTTGACAAACTAACGCTCACCCCACTCAACGTTGCCAGCAAAACCCCACCCAACGTTGCCACAATCCCGGCAATAGCCCAAGACCAACCAAAAACCCGTGACACCTTAATTCCCATACTCTGCGCCAGCTCATGGTTCTCAGATGTTGCCCGCATTGCCAGACCCGTTTTTGTATATTGAAAAAACAAAATAAATAAAACAGCCGCAACAATCGCCACCACAAAAGTCGCCAAACGTGCATGCCCAATCTGCAGCCGATCCAAAAACACAATGCTTTCACCATTCACCTTGGGAATGGGAATATTAAAAGCATCGCTAGGTGAAAACGGAGCCGGAAAATTACCTTTAGGCTGCACCCCATAAGCAACAGTCGTCAACCCTTCCATTACCTGGGACAAACCCAAAGTCATCAAAATAATTGCCAGCAAAGGTTGCCCAGTCATCGGACGTAGAGCCAACCGCTCAATCAAAAAGCCAATGCCAATAGCAACGATTGAAGCTGCAATAACGGCCGCCCATAGTGGAAGATGAAATAGCTCCTCACCCGTCCCCTCTCCCCCAGCAAACATCCAGGTTAAAAAAGCACCCAGCATGACCATATGGCCGGCCGCAAAATTAAACACTTCCGACGACTTAAAAATCAATACGATCCCCAGCGCAATCAACGCCAGCGTTCCCCCATTGAGCAACCCATTAATTATCTGTTGCGGCACCAACACCCAGTTCATCAGCTATTCTTCTCCTAATGCCTCAACCGTCTGGCAGCAACCCGCTAAACGGCCATCACCCGAATCTGCGTTTCGACAAACCCCTCACTGCCATCTTGGTACTTAACAGGCGCACGCACATTAATCGCCTTTCGATTTGAATAGAGAGCCTCTACAATCTCCTCATATCGCTCCGCCACAACATTTCGCCGCAACTTCCGGCTGCGCGTCATTTCCGCATCATCCGCATCAAACTCCTTGTGCAAATGAACAAAATGCTTGATTCGCGCCCCTTCCGGCAGTGTCTTGTTCACATCATTTACCGCTTGCTGAACCAGTTGGTAAACTTCGGGCTTCTGCGACAAGTCCACAAAGGTTGTATACCCAATCCCATTTTGCTCTGCCCAATGCCCCACATTGGCAAAATCAATAATAATCATGGCCGTAACAAAATCGCGGTCTTCGCTCCCCAAAGCCATCACGTCCTTGATATACGGACTAAACTTAAGCCGCCCCTCAATAAATTGCGGTGAAAAAACCTCACCATTTGCCAACCGAATCATGTTCTTGACACGATCCTGAAAAATAATGTGGCCGTCTTCATCAATATAGCCAGCATCACCCGTCTTAAACCACCGACGGCCGTTTTCCACTACAATATCCTTCACCGTCGCCTCCGGATTCTTATAATACTCCTTCATCACCGTCGGGCTGCAAATCTGTAGCTCCCCATCATCAGAAGTACGCACCTCCACCTCAGGAAACGGCACCCCTACACTAGCAAACTTAATATCCCCCGTCCGATGCCCAGCGATACCCCCCGTCACCTCCGTCGAGCCATAAATCTGCTTCACGTTAATCCCCAACGCATGAAGATAACGCAAATGATCAGGACTCAACACCGCCCCAGCCGTATAAGCCACCCGCACCTTATTCAGCCCCAGCATCCCCCGCAATGGTTCAAACACCAACAAATTGCCCAACTTACCCGCTAATTGCAGTCCCGGCCCCAACGGCTCCCCCGCCAAATGCTTGTCAGCAATTTGATAACCTACCGACAAAAACAAATCATACAGTTTCCGATTCAGCCAACTAGAATCCTTCATGCGCACCTGAATTGTGCCAACCAAATTATCCCACAGCCCGGCACTGTAAAAGAGGCTCTCCGGCGCAATTTCCCGAATATTCTCCCGCACCGTCTCCGGTTCCTCCGGGAAATTCATAATCATTCCCGTAAAAACGTGCGGCACAATGCCAAAGGCAGGCTCTACAATCCACCCCATCGGCATAAAGCTCACATGATTATCCGTCTCATACCGAGGGTCAATTGCCAGACTAATCCGCGCCGAACTAATCAAATTGTTTTGCGTTAAAATAACCCCCTTCGGCAACCCGGTAGTCCCCGATGTATAACAAATCGTAGCCGTATCTTCTGCCGTGCCTAACGCAACCTCTGTTTCAAACCGGTCTGGCTCTTTTGCATCCAGCTCACGCCCCAATGCCTGCACATCCCCAAACGAAATCAGCCAATCATCGTCATAATCCCACAGTCCCCGCTCTTCCCAATAGATCACCTTTTTGATTTTGGGAAATTTCTCCCGATTCTCCAGAAACTTGTCACATTGCTCCTGGTCTTTTGCCATGACAAAAGTGGCATCGCTGTGGTTAACAATATGCTCCATTTCCGCAGGAATGGCATCAGTATACATCCCCACCGTCGCTGCCCCTGCCGCCTGCAAGCCAATGTAACCCCACACATATTGTCGGTCATTATCCCCAATGGTCGCCACATGATCCCCCCTCTGTAAGCCCAGCGCAATCATACCCAAGGCAAACTGTTTTACCTGGTCATAAGACTCTTTCCAGGTAAATTCACGCCAAATGCCAAATTCCTTTTGGCGCATGGCAATTCGACTATCAGCATATTGTTTGGCTTTTGCAACAAAATATTGGGGTAATGTTTGCGATTCACTCATGCTATGCCTCACTCTTGTCCAAGATAAGCGTGAATAACTTTCTCATTGTTCTTGATGTCATCTGGCGTACCGTCTCCGATTTTGACGCCAAAATCAAGCACAACCACCCGGTCAGAAATATCCATCACCAAACCCATATCATGCTCGATCAACACAATGGTAACACCACGGCGTTCATGAATATCAAGAATAAACCGCGCCATATCTTCTTTTTCTTCGACATTCATACCGGCCATGGGTTCATCCAACAGCAACAACCTGGGTTCCAGAGCCAAGGCGCGCCCAAGCTCAACACGCTTGCGCAAACCATAGGGCAACGCACCTACTACCGCCTTGCGAATGTGGGCAATTTCCAAAAAGTCTATGATTTCTTCAATAAACTCTCGGTGCTCAACTTCTTCACGCAGTGCCCGCCCCCAAAACACCATGCTATCCAGCATGGATTGTTTCATGTGAATGTGACGTGCAGCCATCAGGTTATCGAGGGTACTCAAACCTGTATAGAGAGCTATATTCTGAAATGTTCGGGCAATGCCCAGGGAAGCAATGTTATGAGGGGGGATTTTGGTTACGTCCTGATCCAAACCATTGCCTTTATAAAGGATACGGCCTTTTTGGGGACGATAAAAACCGCTGCAACAGTTCAGCATTGACGTTTTGCCAGCACCATTGGGGCCAATAATCGCACGAATTTCACCTTGCTGCACATCAAAACTGACATTTGAAATGGCAGCGTTTCCGCCAAAACTAAGGGACACATTTTCAACGCTAAGGATGGTGGGGTTAGAACTCATCTTTCCTTGCTTTTTTAAAGGGGAGCGTAACCTAGCTCGCCATTCTCCTCTTCAATCCAGGTAGTTATTTAGCCAGGGTTGCACAATGGCAGGCTACTCCAACTATACAAACGTAACATAAGATAATCGTTTCTGCAACTGGTGTACAACCCCTCTTTGGGTGATCTTGTTGCTACAGTTAAACAACTCTATTCAGTTCCTTAGCAAGCCGCCCAATCTCAGGAGAAATTGCTGTTAAGCGATTGTTGCTCAAGTCACGTGTATTTAGGGTTAGTCAGCTGAGATAGTTCGAGGGCAAGGTGGTTAAGTGATTACCGCTAGAATCCCAGCCTATCCTTCCCAAGTTCAAAACCCGTAGACTGACCAGCTTACCAATTTCTGGCGGGATACTCGTTAACCCTAGATCGCGCAAATCTAGCTCTGTCCAGCCTTCGGCGGCGGCGGCGCGGTCAATCAGCTATCTTAGTTCTTGTTGGGTCATCCAGCGTCCTCGTTTCCTGTGACTGGGTGCGTTATATTTTGGTCTATGTTAGGGTAACTGCCATCTGTGGCAAAGGGCGTATTGTAGCAGATTAACAAATTAATCGGGTAAATGTCATTTCGAGCGGCGTCTTCGGAACGAGGAATCTTTCGCCTCAAACCAGCAGAAAGATTCCTCGGAAGACTTCGGAATGACACGAAAAGGCACGCCGTTTTTCTACCCACCTTTTTGTAAATGTCCCAGCATACGCCCCAACAGGCCACCATCTGGGAGGGGCTAGATGACCAGGGTTAACGCTGGCAACGCGAATGGCCTCGTCTCCGGGTCGTCTCGCCCTTGTGTAACTCATTTATGGCCTGAACGGGTGACACAGAGAAAGCAGAAAATCGCCCATTGTTGTCTCTCTGCGTATTCTCCATGAAACTCTGTGCCAGTTGGCTTGTCCAGGTTATGATAGACAAACTGTAAACTTCGTCCCCACCCCCACCTCACTTGCCACCTGAATCTGCCCACCGTGCGCCCGCGCAATTTCCTGGGCAATTGCCAGCCCCAACCCCGCTCCCCCCTGCCCATTTTGCCCCATCTGCCGCGCCCGGTCAGCCTCTGCCCGGTAAAAACGGTCAAACAACTGCGGCAAATGGGTGGCGGCAATGCCCGGCCCGCTGTCACGGATAGCAATTTCCACCTGGCTACCCATTCGCGCTGCCTGCACCTGCACCACTCCCCCTTGCGGCGTATACTTGATGGCGTTGTCGAGCAGGTTGAGAAAAAGGCGAATGAGAAGGTCAATGTCACCCGATACCTGCAGGTTGTTGGGGATAATTTCCTCAAGGCGGATGGATTTATCCGTTGCCAACGGCCGTATTTGATCCAGCACTGCCCCCAAAAACGGCTCCAGCTCAATCAATTCCCGCCCCAACCGCAGTTGCTTTTGATCCAGCCGCGCCATAAACAACAAATCATTACTCAAACGAATCAGCCGATCTACTTCCCCTTCCATCACGGCCAGGGTTTCCATGCAGTGGGTCGTTTCACGCGGCTTGCTCAACGTCACCCCAATGCTCCCCTTTAGCACCGTTAGCGGCGTTCGCAGCTCATGGGCGGCATCCCCCGTAAAGCGACGCTCCCGATCAAACGCCGTTTGCAGCCGGTCGAGCATTCCATCAAACGTTTGCGCCAGCCGGCCGATCTCATCGGCCGGCCCCTGATGCCCAATACGCTGGCTCAAATCATCAGCCGTAATCCCCTGCGCCGTACGCGTCATGGTGTCAATGGGGCGCAACGCCTGCGAAGCCAGCCAAAAACCACCCAGCCCCGCCAGCAGCAGTGCCAGCGGCAACCCCAGTGCCATCTGTTGCCGCAAATCCTTCAGGGCATTCTCTAACAGCTCCATATCCTGACGCACCTGTAGGTTGCCAACCGTGCCATCAATAACCACTTCTTGGCTCAAAATGCGCCACGCCTCACCATATTCCTTGCGCGAAGCGTAGCCAGGGGGCAACGTGGTGTAAACGGGTTCTTTCTTGTTATTTCCCAGCTCCTCCCACACGATTCCGTCTGGTGATAACAAATAAACCACAAAATCATCGTCCAGATGCTGCTCCTGAATCCGATTCTCGTCCAGATTTTGAAAAACAAGCCGACCATTCCGGCTTTCGACGTTGAGGGTGGCCTGCACCGCCGCTAACTCCAGGGCATGGTCAATTTGCGAGAGCATGGTGCGCTGAGTTTGCCAATAGATAAACACCCCCACAAGCAGCAAAATGGCACCAAGCGCCCCTGTAAACCACAGTGCCAGCCGCAGCCGCAGCGGGATGTAGGCGAGAAGTTGCTGGATGGTTTTCATGTGGCCTCGGTGCTTAAACGATAGCCCACGCCGCGCACGGTCTGGATGATGGAACTATCGCCATCAGGGTCTAGTTTGCGCCGCAGATAGCCGATGTAGACATCAATGACGTTGGATTCGTGGTAAAAATCGAAGTTCCAGACGTGTTCGCCAATTTGGGTGCGGGTGAGTACCTGGTTGGGGTGGCGCATGAGAAATTCGAGCAGGGTGTATTCGCGGGGGTGGAGTTCGATTAAACGGCCGTTTTGCCTTACCTCATGCTTCACCAAATCCATCTCCAGGTCGCCCACCCGCAGCACCTGCCCCGTTTGCAGCGGCGGCCGGCGCAGCAGCGCCCGAATCCGTGCCAGCAATTCGGCAAAGGCAAACGGCTTCACCAGATAATCATCGGCTCCCGCATCCAGCCCCGCCACGCGGTCTTCAACCGTGTCCCGCGCCGTCAACATCAGTGCCGGGGTCTTATCGCCCCGCCGCCGCAGCTCGCGCAGCAAATCCAGCCCGTTCATACCCGGCAGCATGATGTCCAGCAGCAGCAGGTCATAGGTAGCGGCCAACGCATAAGCCAGCCCGTCCGTGCCATCTGTTGCCACATCAACTGCATACCCTTCTTCCGCCAACCCTTGCACCACAAAGCGGATAATATTGGTTTCATCTTCTACAAACAATACGCGCATGTTGATAACCTCTAAACTCGACAGTATAGGGGCAAAGATTAAGATGGCGATGAGTTGGGAGCAAAAGGGGCGTAAAAAAGGTGGGGAGATGGAAACGGCCGTTTGTGCATCGCCAATGGTCATAAACTGACATTGGGTATATGGATTACAAGTGGCAAGTCGCAGGTGGCAAGTCTTGTTTGCTAAGGAATGGAAATTAAATAACTTGCCCATTTAGAAGTTCAACTTCTTCTGAGAAGTTGAACTTCTTCCGCAATTTATTTAATCTGCGTTCCTAACAAGACTCATGACTTGCCACTTGCTACCGGCAAGAAAAGGATGAAAAAAAATTTGCCAACTAGCCGCTTGACACCCTTCCCAATCTATGCTAATTTGAAACCCACTTCATTGGAAAGGCATTACATGATGAATTGGCGATTAGCAGCCCAACGATTAAATAACTTACGCGACCTTAACAGCCGCGTCAGTTTGCGTTGCTGGAGCTTGCCCGCCAGATAAATCAGCTTTTACCCTCATTCTTACGTTGATTCAGGCCACAGGCGCACCAGCCCTGTGGCTTTTTTATTTTCTGGGCGTATGCAATTCGCCTCTACAGTAATGTTCAAAACTTTTTATTGCCACTTACTCCTCTTACCCAGCCCAACACCGGGGCTGGCCTCTGCGCCAGCCTGGCGCGGTCACCTGCCCGCGCTGCCGGTGTTGGGCAAGGAATGGCAGGGGAGAGAGATTGGAGATTAGAGATTAGAGATTGTGAACCATCAATCTCCAATCTCCAATAACCAATCAATAAGCAAAGAATTAGAACCTTTAACATACAGGTGTACGATGAGCAAAAAATACAATTTTGAACAAGTGGAAGCAAAGTGGCAGCCGGTTTGGGAAGCAATGGATTTGTATGCGGCGGGCCATGATCCCGACAAGCCGGATCGGTATATTCTGGACTTTTTCCCCTACCCTTCAGGGTCAGGGCTGTCGGTGGGCCATGCCCGCAACTATGTGCCAACGTGTGTGTCGGCGCGGTTTATGCGGATGCAGGGGTACAACGTGCTGCATCCCATGGGGTGGGATGCGTTTGGGCTGCCGGCCGAAAATTATGCCATCACCCACAACATCCACCCACGTGAATCAACCCGGCTGTTTTGCGATACCTACCGGCGGCAAATGAAGCTGCTGGAATGTTCCTACGACTGGGCGCGGGAAATCAACTCCACCCACCCCGATTATTACCGCTGGACGCAGTGGTTTTTCCTGCTGCTGCACGAACGCGGGCTGGCCTACCAGGCGTTGGGGGAGCAGTGGTGGTGTCCGGGCTGCCAGACGATTTTGGCAAATGAGCAGGTGGAAAACGGCCGTTGTTGGCGTTGCGACCACGAAGTGACGAAAAAGGCACTACAGCAATGGTATTTCAAAATCACCGAGTACGCCGACCGGCTACTGGCTGATTTGGACACGATTGACTGGCCGGAGCCGATTAAGTTGATGCAGCGCAACTGGATTGGGCGGTCAGAGGGGGCAGAGGTTGTGTTCCGGGCAGCTGGCGGTGATGAGATCGCTGTTTTTACCACGCGACCCGACACCCTGTTTGGGGTGACGTTTCTGGCACTGGCTCCTGAACACCCGCTGGTGGCAAAGCTGACGACGGCGGGGCGGCAAACGGCCGTTTCCGACTACATCGCCCAATCCCGGCGCAAAAGCGACATTGACCGCCAGGCCACCAACCAAGCCAAAACGGGCGTGTTTACCGGCAGCAGCGCCATCCACCCGCTAACCGGGCAGCCCGTCCCCGTTTGGGTGGCCGACTACGTGCTGATGGGGTACGGCAGCGGCGCGGTGATGGGGGTTCCCGGCCACGACGAGCGGGATTTTGCCTTTGCCCGGCAGCACGGGCTAGAAGCCATCGAGGTGATTACGCCCGACGGTCGGCCACAGGGCGTTGAAGCGTGTTTTTCTGACTACGGTGTGCTGATCAATTCTGGTGACTACAGCGGTATGGATTCACAAACGGCCGTTTCCCGCATCACCGCCGATTTGGCAGCCCAGGGAAAAGGTCGTCAACACGTCAGCTACAAGCTGCGCGACTGGCTGATTTCGCGGCAGCGGTATTGGGGAGCGCCCATTCCCATTGTCCATTGCCAAAGCTGCGGAGCGGTGCCGGTTCCGGCCGACCAACTGCCTGTGGAACTGCCCGACATTGATGATTTTGCCCCGTCGGGAAACGGCCGTTCGCCCCTGGCCCGCGCCGCCGACTGGGTAAATACGCCCTGCCCCCGCTGCGGCCAGCCCGCCCAGCGCGAAACTGATACGATGGATGGCTTTGCCTGCTCCTCGTGGTATTTTCTGCGCTTTGCCAGCCCGCGCTATGAAGATGGCCCCTTTGACCCCGCCGCCGTCGCCCGCTGGCTGCCGGTGGACACCTATGTTGGCGGGGCGGAACACGCCGTCATGCACCTGCTGTATGCTCGCTTCTGGACAAAGGTGATGTTTGATGCGGGGCTGATTTCGTTCACGGAGCCGTTTACGCAGCTACGCAACCAGGGGATGCTGCTGTCAAACGTGGACGGCCGTAAAATGTCCAAGTCGCGGGGCAATGTGGTCACGCCGGATGAGGTGGCGGCGCAATATGGCACCGATGCGCTGCGCGGCTGTGTGCTGTTTTTGGGGCCGTTTGATGCGGAGGTGACGTGGGAGGAAACGGCCGTTCGGGGCGTGGCCCGTTTTCTGGACAGGTTTTGGCGGCTGGTGGGTGAAGTGGCACAGGAAGCCTTTCACGCAAAGGCGCAAAGGCGCAAAGAGTCAAAAGAGTTTGAGCGGCGGCGGCATGAACTGGTGCAGCGGCTGACCCATGATATGGCGCAGTTCCGCTTTAACACGGCGGTGGCGGCATTGATGGAGCATTTGAACTATCTGCTGGCGGCATGGGAAGCGGGCGAGGGCAGCGCGGCGCAGTGGCAGGAGATGCTAAATGTCTACACGCGGCTGCTGGCTCCAATTGCGCCGTTTATTAGCGAGGAGGTGTGGCAAGCTGTGCTGGGGCAGCCGGGTTCAGTGCATCAGCAATCGTGGCCGTCGTTTGAGGCGGCGAAGGCGGCGGCGGCGCAGGTGACGGTGGTGGTGCAGGTGAATGGCAAGGTGCGGGATCGGATTGTGGTGGATGTGGGGGAGGAGGAGGGTAGGGTGAAGCAAACGGCCGTTTCTTCCCCCAAAGTCCAGCAAGCCATCAACGGGCAGGCCATCCACAACATCATCATTATCCCGCAAAAACTAGTTAATATTGTGGCGGGATAGGAATGGTGTAAAGCGTAGCCGGGGATTCACATCCTCGGCTGTTCTTCAACCAACGTGTTGTGGAAAACGCGGCTACGCTTGCTTTTAATTAACGCGGGTGATGTATTCGCCAGTGTCGGTGTTGACCTTGATGCGATCCCCTTCCTTGACAAAGAGGGGGGTTTTAACTTTTAACCCGGTGTCGGTAATGATTTCCTTGGTTGCGCCAGTGGCTGTGTCGCCAGCGACAGCATTCTCGGACTCAACCACGTCAAACTCCATGGATTTGGGCAGTTCGTAGTCCAGCACTTCGCCTTCATAGGTCAGTAGGTCAATTTCCATGTTTTCGCGCAAATACTGTTTGTGATCGTCAAAGGTATAGTACGCCACCTCTTTTTGATCGTAGGTTTCGGTGTCCATGAAAACATAAAAACGGCCGTCGTCATATGAATATTGATACGTCCGTTTCTCCAAACGCACATCCTCCACCCGGTCACTGGAGTTGAAGGTGAGCTGGACAATGGATCCTGTCCGCATGTTGCGAACAGTGACGCGAATGGTCGCCTTGCCGCGACCGGTCTTGTTGTGGCTATATTCAGTTACCTTATACAGGTTTCCATCGTGCAAGAACGCCGTGTTGCGGCGCAGTTGATTGACATCAATCATGGTGATTCAAAGCTCCTATCTTGGTAAATTTACAGGGATTTTGGGTTACAGGCTGGAGATAAAAGCGGCCATTTGGTTCCTACGGCCAAAAATCTCTAATCTCCAATCACTCTTCAACAAAGGGGTCAGAATACGCTCGGCGGTTCCACCACAGCACGGCGGCCGATGAACCAGCCAGCAAAACCAGGCCGGCCGCAAACCAGGCAACTTCGCTCAGGGGGGTGACGCTTTGGATTTGAAAATCACCTAGCTCGATGACCAGGGGCCACAAACAAACAAGCGCATTCATAACCAGTGGAGTTTATCATAAATGCCCCTGCTTTTGCAATTTGCGAGGGGATGATTTATCATGCCCACTGATTTCGGTAATCAGTCATCAGTGTACAGTAATCAGTAAGGATAGTGACTGCTGCTTACTGACTACCGATAACTGATTACCGATGACTGATTACTACAAAAGGAAGGTTTTGCATGGGAAAGAAAATTGTTCATACAGACCACGCGCCGGCCGCAGTTGGCCCTTATTCGCAGGCAGTGGTGGTGGGGAATTTGGTGTATACGGCGGGGCAAATTGCCCTGGTGCCGGAAACGGGTAAGATGTTGGATGGGGATGTGGCGGCGCAGGCAGAACAGGTGTTGAAGAATTTAACGGCCGTTCTCGCCGCCGCCGGAAGCAGTCTGGACAATGTGGTCAAAACCACCGTCTTCCTCAACGACATGAAAGACTTTGCCACCGTCAACGGCGTTTACGCCCAGTTCTTTGGGCAAAACCCACCGGCAAGATCGGCCGTTCAGGTAGCCGCCCTGCCGCTGGGGGCGCTGGTAGAAATTGAAGCTGTGGCCTTAGTTGGCTAATTGAGAGCTTAGAGATTGGAGATTTGGTTGAATCTCCAATCTCTAAGCACCACTGTTGAGAATCTTATGCCCCGCGAAACCATTCTCATTGCCGATGACGAAGCCAACATCCGTGAGTTGGCTGGGCTTTATTTGAAAAAAGATGGCTTTGATATTGTAACCGTTACCAACGGGATGGAGGCATTGGCACACATCAAAGCTGAAATGCCCAGCCTGCTGGTGCTGGATTTGATGATGCCCGATATGGACGGCTGGGAAGTGTGCCGCCGCGTTCGCGCCGAGGGCAATTTGCCCATCATCATGCTCACCGCCCGCGATGACGACATTGACAAAATTGTGGGGCTGGAGATGGGGGCGGATGATTATTTGACCAAGCCGTTTAACCCGCGTGAGCTGGTGGCGCGGGTGCGGGCCATTTTGCGGCGCGTTAGCCCGGAAGGGGGCAACAGCCGGCCGCAAAAGCGACAGCTAGGTAATGTGACGATTGATCCGGGCAGCCGTGAGGTGTTGGTGGGGGAAACGGCCGTTTCCCTTCGCGCCAAAGAGTTTGATTTATTGCTGACCCTTATCGAACACGCCAACCGCGTCCTGTCCCGCGACCAACTGCTCGATCTAGTCTGGGGGTACGAATTTTACGGCCAAACCCGCACCGTAGATGTCCATGTAGCCCATTTGCGCGAAAAACTGGCTGACAGCACCCTCATTATTGAGACGGTGTGGGGCATGGGTTACAAGCTGGTTGTGGCTGAAGCGAGCAAGTAACACGTGACAAGGATTACCGATATGCTACCTGCCACTTGTTACCTGCTACTTTTTACATTTCCATAACACATTCCTTACCGTTGCTTCATAATCCCCTGATACAATAGCCCCATGTTCACAACGCTACGCAGCCGTCTTCTGCTTTCCTATTTTGCCGTCATTTTTACGGTGCTGTTTATCGTGGCGGCGGCACTCTATGGTTTTGCGGCGGTTTCCAACCTGCGCGTATTGTCGCCTTTGCAAAGGCTGGTGGCGATTGGGGTTGCCAGCCGGCAGCAGTTGATTGAGATTGTGCGGGCGGGGGGGAATGCGGATGATTTGGCGGCGTTTTTGCAACAAACGGCCGTTGAGCAAAATGTCCGTATCGTCATCACCAACCGCCGCACCAGTGAAGTGATCTACGACACCAACCCCAACAACCAGTGGCTGGGTTTGGTCATCGAAAATGTGCAGGCGGTGCGTGCCTTTACCAACACCGATGCCAACGTGCTGGTTGGCCGTTATGAACACCCCACAAACGGCCGTTGGCTCCTCTACAGCCGCCCCTTCGACTTTGACCGCTTTCAAATTGTCTACCTACAGCACGAACCCACCATCTTCCTCTTCTTCCGCGAATTCTTTCTCAGCCCCCTGCTCATTGCCGGGGTTATCGCTTTCTTGCTGGCTCTCGTCCTCGCCATGTGGATTTCCCGCTCCATCAATCGTCCACTGAGCCACGCCGTTGTTGCCGCCGAAGCCATTGCCCAGGGACAGTACGATCAGCAAATCGAGCCAGTTGGCCCCGAAGAAATCCAGCGGCTGGCCCACAGCTTTAACACCATGGCCACCCAGGTGCAGGCTTCACAACAATCGCAGCGCGACTTTATTGCCAATGTCTCCCACGACCTCAAGACCCCCATCACCTCCATTCGCGGCTGGAGCCAGGCCATGCTCGATGGCGTGGTGGACAGCCCTGAAGAGCAAACCCATGCTGCTACCGTTATCAACAGTGAGGCAGAACGGATGGCGCGGATGGTGGCACAACTGCTCGTTGTCGCCCGGCTCGATTCGGGGCAGCTGCGGTTAAACAAGGTACTGCTTAACCTGGGCGATATTTTGCGTGACGTAGAGCGCAGCCTGACGCTGGTGGCGCAGGAAAAACAGGTACAGCTTACGGTTGATCTGCTGCCCGTCCCGCCCATTTTGGCTGATCCTGACCGGCTAACGCAGGTATTTGTCAATTTGGCCGAAAATGCCGTTACCCATACCCCAGCCGGAGGACGGGTGTTGCTGCTGGCGCGACGGCATGGGGAGCATGCTGTGGAAGGGATTGTGCAGGATAGTGGGGTGGGGATTGCGCGGGAGCAATTGCCGCGTATTTTTGAACGGTTTTACCAGGCAGACAGCAGCCGGGCGCGACATGATCAGCAAGGGTCGGGGTTGGGGCTAACGATTGTGAAGGAGTTGGTAGAAGCGCACGGAGGGGTAGTGCAGGTTCACAGTGAAGTGGGGCAGGGGACGGCGTTTGTGGTGCGGCTGCCGCTGGATGAATCTATGCCGGAGGCAACGGTGGCGCATTAACGGCCGTTTCTCCCAACACCACCTTTAACCGTTCCACCAGTTCGCTCAACATAACGGCCGTTGCCCCCCACACCTTGTGCCCATTCACGTCGAAAAAAGGCACATGCAGCCGATGCCCCATAATCTCCCGCGCCTCATGCTGTCTGATGGCTGGGTCAAGCAGGTGGGTTAACGGCACCTCCAAAATTTCGGCGACTTCGCGGGGGGCTGGCAAAAAGGTGGGACAACGGCCGTTTGTATACCACGCCACAAAAGGATGCACCTCATAATCCGACGGGGGAATGTAGATAGGTGTCAATGCCCCCAGCACCTGCACGACATCTGGTGCAATGCCCACTTCCTCATACGTTTCCCGCAGAGCCGTTGTCAGCAGCGGCTCCGGCGGCTCGTTGCGGCCACCAGGGAAAGAGATTTGCCCGGCATGGGCGTTCAAATCATCGCGGCGGCGGGTGAGGACAACGTTGATCTGGTCGTGGCAGTCATAGAGCAGCGCCAACACCCCACCCACACGGGGTTTGCCGGGAAGGGTTAACGGCCGTTTCATTGCCCTCGGCATTGGAGCCATTTGGGCGTGGGCATGCTGCGTGTCAAAACCCGCCAGCCTCAATGCCGCCTCAACCTGTTCCAACCTCACCATCGCTCAACAAAAAAGCCAGCAGCGCAACGGGCTGCTGGCCCTTTTTCAGTAATCAGTAATTGGGTAAACGGTAATCAGTAATCAGTGTTCAGACTGATTACCGTTTACTGATTACCGATTACTTCCTACTTCACCGTACTCTGAAAAATATAACCCGCGCCACGTTCTGACGTGATATAACGGACGCTTTTGTCCTTTTTGTCTTCAATCTTGCGCCGCAGCCGGTGCATATGGACATGCAGCCGGTCTTCATACGCTGGTTCCATCGGCCACAGCCGCCGCAAGATAAATTCTGTTGTCACCGTGTGACCCGCATTGCGCATCAAAATGTAGAGCAATTTGGTTTCGGTGGGGGTTAATGAAATGCGTTTGCCGTTGACAATGGCTTTGCGGTTGGGAAAATCAATGGTTAGCCGTTTATCAACGGCCGTTTCTGGCGATAGCGTATAGGCAAAATCACCCATACGGCGCAGCACGCGGCGCACCCGTGCCACCAATTCGCCCGGATTAAACGGCTTGACGATGTAATCTTCGGCGTGCTGTTCTAGCCCCTCAACGACGGTGCTTTCTTCATTAACGGCCGTTAACATAATAATCGGCATGTCACTATACTGATGCACCGAGCGACAAAACTCAAAGCCACTCATCCCCGGTGGCATGTGCAAATCTACCACCGCCAAATGGGGCAGCCCCAAACGGCTAATCAACTTCAACGCCTCCTCACCCGATGTGGCCGTCAAGACCTTGAAATCTGACTGCTCTAACGCCTGCTGCACAATGCGAAGCGTATACAGATTGTCGTCTACAGCTAATACCGTCTTTTCTTGATCAGATGACTCTACAATTGACATAACTATCTTGTCGTCTACTTAAGTTTTATACGGCTCACCCAAACAATGATGGCTTTCTGGAAATTTGCGGCACACGATCCAACGCAAACCCCAAAGACCAACAGCTATTTTTTACTTGATACCGGTTCTAACACCATAAAGGTATAACCCACACCACGCTGGGAAATAATATATTGTGGGTTACTGGGTTCAACTTCAATCTTTTGCCGCAGCCGATGGACATAAACCCGCAAACGGTCTTCATAAACCGTTTCCAACGGCCACAGCCGCCGCAAAATGAAGTCGGTTGTGACGGTGCGCCCTGCATTACGCATCAAAATATAAAGCAACTTGGTCTCCGTGGGGGTCAATTTCTGCTCGTCCCCAGCCACGATCAGCTTTTGATTGGAGAAATCAACCTGCAAACGACTGTCCACCTGTGTATAGGGGGTAAGCGCATAGGCAAAATCGCCAATGCGGCGTAGCACACGACGCACCCGTGCCACCAGTTCGCCCAGGTTAAACGGCTTGGTGATGTAATCTTCGGCAAACTGATCAATGGTGTTGATGATGGTTTCGTCTTCGTCAACGGCCGTTAACATGATAATCGGCAAATCGCTAAACTCATGCACCGTCTTGCAAAACTCAAACCCATCCATGCCAAACGGCATATTAATGTCCACCAGCGCCAAATGCGGCAGCCCATTACGCTTGATCAGCTCTAAAGCATCCTCACCAGAAGCAGCTGTTGATATTTGAAACCCTGCTTGCTCCAACGCCCCCGTGACCATCCGCAAAATAAAGCGATTATCATCAATCGCTAAAATACGGTACGCTTCTGCATTGAAATCCTTCATGTTGTTCTTTCCAGTTTACAAAAATTAAAACAGAGTCATATCGCTTTCCAAAGCGTGCAATGAGATATTGGGGATTCTTTACAGTCGGCTTTTCCAATAGAAAGACAGTGCCTCTGTTCGGCAAAATTTATTGTAACAAATGAGCTTAACGAACTCAACCGCGTTGATTAAAGTTTACAGCTTAAACGTTATCTACTTTACACGGATTTTTGCCAAAATCTAGTCCCTCGCTGCTTCTTTGCATCATTTTAGGCCGTTATCAGTGACAAACCTGTCGGTGCAGCTAACAAAACATTTTGCTAGTACAAATTACCTAACCCATAACTGTGCAGAAACACAGCCTCATCTATAATTTGCGCGTCCTTTTGAACAGTTCCAAACATTCTGGCAGGTTGCCTATGCTCGTTATTTATCTTGTTGTAAGTTGGTTTATTGGTTTATGGTTGGCTTCCATGTATGCGGTGGGGCTAACGGCCGTTTATCCCCCCGCCGCTGCCGCCCTTCTCATTGCCACTGTCACCGGTCGCTGGCCGCGTTTGCGCCAGGCCAGCCTCTGCCTGCTGTTTCTCATGCTGGGCTTCATCCGCCACACCCTCGCCCAGCCTGTCATTGATGCCAGCCACTTGGCCTATTACAACAACAGCCGCAGCCTGACCATTACCGGACTAGTCATTGACGAACCCGATGTGCGCGACCGTTTTGTCAATCTGACCGTAGCCGCCGAAAGCGTGACCCTGCCCGACGGCAGCAGCCAGCCGGTTAACGGCCGTTTTCTGCTCCGCACCCACCGCTTCCCTGTCATCGAATATGGCACACGGGTGGAAGTAAACGGCCGTTTGGAAACCCCACCCAGCAGCGACGACTTTAGCTATAAAGAATACCTCGCCCGCCAGGGCATCCACAGCCTCATCTCCCTGCCCCAGCTAACCGTGCTGGCCGAAAACCAGGGCAGCCCCTTTTACGCCGCCCTCTTCCACTTCAAAGCCCACGCCCAGGCCACCATCCACCGCCTTATCCCCGACCCCCAAGCCGCGCTGCTGGTCGGCATCCTGCTCGGCAACGACAACGGCATCCCGCCTGACCTCGACGACGCTTTTCGCCTGACTGGCCTCACCCACATCATCGCCATTTCCGGCTTCAACATTGCCATTCTCGTTGCCATCCTCATTCGCGTGGGCGATTTGCTGCTGCCGAAGAAAACGGCCGTTTTTTTCGCCCTCAGCGGCATCATCAGCTACACCCTCCTTGTCGGTGCCGATGCCTCCGTCGTCCGCGCCGCCATCATGGGCAGCACCTATCTCCTCAGCAGCCGCTTTCTGGGGCGCAGCAGCTACTCCATCGCCTCCCTCTTCGTCGCCGGGCTACTCATGACCCTGCTCAACCCGTTCACCCTGTGGGACGTTGGCTTTCAACTCAGCTTTGCCGCCACCCTCAGCCTCATGCTCTACGCCACCCCGCTTACCCGCTGGGTGGAGCAAAAACTGGCGGCGCGGTTTAGTGCCAGCATGGTCAAAAACATTATGAGCCTCATTTCCGAGGCCGTCCTCATCACCCTCGCCGCCCAAATCCTCACCCTGCCCCTGCTCATCGCCTATTTTGAGCAGCTATCGCTCGTCAGCCTGCTCGCCAACGCCCTCGTTTTGCCTGCCCAGCCCGGCGTCATGACCTGGGGCGGGTTGGCGACCCTGGTTGGTTTGATTTCGCCCGCGCTGGCGCAGCCCTTTGCCTGGGTGGCGTGGCTGCTGCTGGCCTACACCACCACCCTCGTCCGCGCCCTCGCCACCGTCCCCTACGCCGCCGTGCCAATCCAGCTTTCTCTCGGTGCTGTCTTGCTCATCTATGCCCTCATTGGGCTGCTGACCTGGTTTGCCAAACAGGAGGCAAGCTGGCGCGGCCACACGTTGGAGCAACTGCGAAAAAATCTGACGCAGCGGGCGGCCCTTACCAGCAGCGTGGCTTTTCTGGCACTGACCACCGCCTGGGGCAGCAGCCAGCCGGATGGGCAGCTTCACGTGGCCTTTCTGAACGTGGGGCAGGGGGACGCCATTTTTATCCAAACGCCGACAGGGCGGCAGGTGCTGGTGGATGGCGGCTTTTACCCCAGCGTGCTCAACGACCAGCTTGGCCGCCAAATGCCGTTTTGGGATCGGGCGATTGATTTGGTGGTGGCAACCCACCCCGACGCTGACCATGTGTCGGGGCTGGTGGGGGTGTTTGAACGGTACCGCGTGGAGCGGCTGCTGACGGATGGGTCGGGGGTGGGGGAGTCGCCGATTTATGATGAGGTGCTGCTGGCGGCGGAGGGGGATAAAACGGCCGTTTTTCCCGTCCACGCTGGCGAAATCATCCACATTGACGACGGCGTAGACCTCCACATCCTCCACCCCGGCGACCAGCGCGACGCAGAAAGCCGTAACGAAAACTCCGTCTCCGTCCGCCTGGTCTACGGCCAGTTTAGCCTGCTGCTCACCGGCGACGCCGAGGGGAAGGCGGAGCAGGCGATGCTGCGCAGCGGGCTGCCGCTGCAATCGCTCGTTTTCAAAGCCGGGCACCACGGCTCCCGCACCTCCAGCAGTGCCGACTTCCTGGCCGCCGTGCAGCCGCAAATCGTCATCATTTCTGCTGGGACAGGCAACAGTTTCGGCCACCCCCACCCGGAAACGCTGCAACGCCTCGCCGCCATCGGTGCCACCGTCCTCCGCACCGATGAACTGGGTACCATCGAATTTATCAGCGACGGCGTGGGGTATCGCATTCAGGCATACCGTTAATGAGAAAATTTTGGGGTTTGGGGTAAACGACTTACAATTCCGGCCATATGATTGGGAAGCGGGTAAAGCAATTGGTTTGGCTGTGGCTTGTGCTGCTGGTGGCCTGCGCCCAGGATGGGGCAGAAACGCCCACCCCTGCCGCTGCGCCCACGGCAACCCAAATCACGACCTCGGCCATTATCCCCACCGCTACCCCCTCGCCCACGCCCACCGTTACGCCAGCCCCCACGCCTACCGCCACGCCCATCGCCCCGTTGCTGGTGGTCAATAACCAAACGCTGGGGGAAAACGGCCGTTTATCCATTGCCCGCGTAGACAGCCCCGTAGACGGCTGGGTGGTGGTGTTGGCGGCACAGGCCGACGGCTCAGAGGCGGTGCTGGGGCAAACGGCCGTTTCCTCCGGTAGCAGCCAGGATGTGGTCGTCACCATTGACCCCCTTTCCGCCCAGGCCACCCTGGCCGTGCGGCTGCACGAAGAAAGCAGCGGCAACCGCCGCTTTGACTTCCCCGATGGCGACCAGCCGCTGACCACGCCCACGGCCTTTGCTGTAGACATCGAACTGCCCAACCCGGTCATCACCATTGCCGAGCAGGAGGTGGGGGAGAACGGCGTTTTAACCATTGACCTGATTTTTAGCCCGGTGGCGGGCTGGGTGCGGATTCACACCGATGAAGAGGGCGAGCCGGGAACGGCCGTTGGCGAAGCCAAACTGGTGGAGGGGCGCAACGAAAACCTGCAAATCCGGCTGCGCTGGCGCGAAGCCACGCCGCTGCTCCACGCCGTTCTCTACGAAGACACGGTTGACCCCGGCACGCTCAACCCGCCGGATGAGGATTTGCCGCTGCTGGTGAATGATGAACCGGCGCAGCAGCTTTTCCGCGTGGCTCTACCGCCTGATTTGATTATTTATGACCAGCCGGTGGTAAACGGCCGTTTAATCATTGACCGCGTTCTGAGCAGTGGCCCTGGGTGGGTGGTTGTCCACACCGACAACGACGGCGAACCCGGTGTCATCATCGCCTCCGCGCCGCTGGCCGATGGGGTGAATGAGCAGGTGGTGGTGGATTTGGGATTAACGGCCGTTAGCGACCCCCTCTACCTGCAGCTCCACAACGACGACGCCCCCCTGGGGCAGTTTAACTTTCCCGAAGCTGACCTGCCCGTGACTGTTTCTGGTCAGGTTCCCGCCCCCTTCACCGTTGGCACCAACCCCGGCAACTATCTCATTTCTCGCAGCCAGCCTCGGCCGGCGGCCGACGACAACGGCCAAATTTCTGTCATCGTCCCCCTCGCCATTACCGACATTGACGGCTGGCTTGTTCTCTACAACAGCCTCGACGGGCAGCCCAACCAAATTCTCGGCCAAAGCCAGCTTGCCCCTGGCCTCAACCACACCATCACCATTCTGGTTGACAACGAGGCCGCCACCGACACCCTCATCGCCATGCTCCACCTCGATGCCCCCCCACTGGCATCCTTTGATTTCCCCGATGGCAACGACGTTCCGCTGCGCCGCAACCGCACCATCATTCAAGCCCCCTTCCAACTTGAAAACGCCCCCTAGTGAAAAGGGCGAAAATTCCCAACCCCCCTGTTTACCCTTAAGAAATCCTGTAACTTTTCGTTGCTAATTTGCCATTAAGCACAGATGCACAGCACCCATCATCACCCTGCGAAATATGGCTAATCTTTGCTCAGGGCGGCAGCAACCAGGCCCCAAAAACAAGGCAAATTGATATAGGAAAATATTCACGTGGCATTGATGTTGTATTGATAGACCTTATGGCATCATGCTAAAGAACAAGGGTTAAATAAGTTACGAAAGAAGTTCAACTTCTCAGAAGAAGTTGAACTTCTAAAACGGGCAAGCTGTTTAGTTCTCGTTCCTAATGGCATTATCGGTAGCCCACAAAAGCGACAAAGCCTTTGCCAAAGGTAAATTTCCACATCCCGTTCGCTTTTGTCTAATCCACACCAAACTTCAAGGAGAGTTTTAACGGATGAATGAGTTGCGATTTATTGGTAGTCAGATTCAAAAACTGAACAAGTGGCGCGTAGCAGCTATCGCCAGCTTGTTGCTCGGTTTGTTTGTTAGCGTAGCCGCCTTTGCCGGTGGTTTCTCCGTCGTTTCTTACGACGATGTACGCCTCAAGGATTTCAAACCCAGCAACCCGAAAGCCGCCCAATATATCCAGAACGGTCACTTTACCGACTGGGTTGGTGGGCAGCCAGCTAACTGGACTGTTCCCACCCCAGCAATCACCCCCGGCTGGGAGGTTCACTTCGCCCAGGTTGATGTTTCCCGCAAGCCGGACACCGATGGTATTAACAACGCCGTTGGCATGTTCTTCCGCACCGGCCCCAGCGGCTCCCAATTTGCCAATATGTGGCAAAAAACAAGCGTCACCGCTCCTGGTCATTACTGGGTACAACTGCACCTGACCGCTTGGGAAGAAAATGTAGACAGTGCCTATAATAGCGTTGCCTGGTACGGTTTTGGTACCTCTGAAGATCCCAGCTCCGTCAGCGAATGGCGCGAACTGTTCCCCGACACCCGTGTTTGCCCCAATGGCGGCGAAGAGTGCAACTATCTGGCTCGCAAAGAAACGGTTGCCCTGAACGGTGGCGAATATATTCACATGCGTATGGGCATGAAATTCCCTGACCACAACGCCTGGACGCTGTTTGTTGTGGATGACATCAGCCTGACCGACATGAGCGATGGTATCAATGTTGATGTACAGAACTTTATTGTTGACGGTACCGCTGATTGGGATGCCGACGCTAGCCGCTAATCATTGGTTAATGGCCTTAGGCAACTGACTGACCCCACCTAAACGAGTGACAATATACGACACAAATCATTACGGGCTGGTTCACCCAATCAGCCCGTAATTGATTAGCGGTCGTGTAAGCGGAAACTTGAAAAGGCAATATGCTTTTTTGCAAGGCCTGCTTAAACGCAAGTGAATAACAACTTCACGCAATCCCTATTGGTATGAAAACAAAACTAAGTAGCTCAATTAAGATTCTTTTTGTGCTGGTTTTGCTGCTGGCGGCTTGCCGTGAGGAACAACCGGTGGTCATTCCGACGCCTGTCCCCACAACAGCAGGTGAAGTCGTGGCTGAAGCAACGTCGGCTGAACTTCCTACGGCCACAGTGGCGGCTACGGCAACACCTGCTCCGACGGCCACAGCAACAGCAACGGAATTGCCGACGGAAATCCCTTTGCCAACGGAGACGCCAACGGCTACTCCTCTTCCGCAGGAAATTGAAAGTGATTCGGCGCGTATGGTATTGGTTGAAGAAGGATTCTTCAAGATGGGTGCCAGTGCGGCTGATTTGCTGACAGAGTGTGAGGGGTTCCGCGAAGGATGCCAGGAAGATTGGTTTACCTCGGCTGAACCGGCGCACACGCTCCACCTTGATAATTTCTATATTGATGTTTTTGAGGTGACAAACGGGGCGTTTGTTGAGTTTCTCAATGATTTGGGAGAGACGGAGAACGGTTGTTTTGGACAATCGTGTATTTCGTTGGATGCGAGTGATATTGCTGAGAGCGAAACGGCCGTTTATTCCGTAGACGACACCCTGCTCAACAACCCGGTAACTGGCATAAGCTGGTACGGTGCGGCTGCCTATTGCGGCTGGCGCGGTGCCCGGCTGCCCACCGAGGCCGAATGGGAAAAAGCGGCCGGCTGGGATCCGCAGGAAAACGACCAGCGGGCTTATCCCTGGGGCAATGCCTTCGACGAAACGGCCGTTAACTTCTGCGACCAAAATTGCACCGAAGCCCAGGCCAACCCCCAGGTAGACGACGGCTTTGCCACCACCGCCCCCGTCGGCAGCTTTGAAGCCGGCCGCAGCGGTGTGGGAGCCTATGACATGGGTGGCAACGTCTGGGAATGGGTGGCCGACTGGTTCAACCCTGCTTTCTACGGCGAATCCCCCACCGTCAATCCATTTGGTCCCCGCGAAGGCAGCGAAAAGGTTGTGCGCGGTGGTTCATGGTACGACACCGGTAACTTCACCAGCAGCAGCATCCGTTTCTCAGCCACGCCCGATATTGGCGACGACAGCATTGGCTTCCGCTGCGCCTGGTCGCTCCACAACCCCATCGCCGAACTGATGGACGATTTGGAACTGGCTTCCACTGAACCAGGTGAAGAAGCAAGCGATGCAGTGGCTACCGTCGAACCGGTTATTACCTCGCCAGAAGATGGCGAGGAGGTAACGGGTGAAGATGTGCTGGTTAGTGGCACCGGGGAACCGGGCGCGACCATTGAGATTTTGAACGACGAGGAACCGCTGGGAACGGCCGTTGTGGACAGCGACGGAAGCTGGGAATTCACCCTGTTAACCGACGCCCCGGCCTATGAATTGGTTGTGCGCAATCTGGGCAGCGAGGACAGCAGCAATGCCGTCAGCATCACCGTCAGCAGTGCCGTTGCCGAAGCCATCACGCCCACCCCAACGCCTGAAGAACCAACGCCTACCCCAACCGCCGTCACGCAAACCGTTCCCACACCAACGCCCAGCAGCAGCGGCAGCACCGTTGACTGTAGCAAAAACCCCGGCGTTGATTTGGGTACCACCTACATCCTGGGTAGCTGCGACACGCTCAGCAGCGTGGCCGCCAAACTTGGCGTACGCTACAGCGACCTACTCGCCGCCAACCCCCAAATTACCAACCCCAACCAGGTTCGTGCCGGGCAGGTGATCAACATTCCGGGACGCGGCGCGGCTCCCACGCCCACGCCATCTCCCGCCCCCACGCAACCCCCAGCGGACAATAATACTGAACCGCCTGGGTTGAATGGCTAAAACAGCGCAGGGGAGCAGGGGGCAGAGGAGCAGGGGGGAATTTCTCCCCTGCTCCCCTGCTCCTCATCTCAGCCCCCCGCTCCCGCCTCCCGCACCAAATCAATCATATCCCCCAGCACCCCGGCAGCGGTCATTTCCACGCCCGCCCCTTTGCCCCCAATGAGCAGCGGCTCGTCGTTATACCGCTCGGTGCGGAAGCTGATGTATTTCATGTTAGCCAGCGCACTGCCGGCCGGAATGGCCTGCAGCCCCACCACCCCCCGCCCTTCTTCCACGCGAGCCGTGTAGCGCAGCACTTTGCCTTCGGCGGCGGCGGCGGCAGCCCGTGCGGCCATGGGTTGGTCGAGGACGGAAACGGCCGTTAAAAACTCACCCACCGACAACCCCGCCAGCTCCGCCGGATAGAGCGACTCCACGCGAATCTCATCCGCCTCAAACGACCAGCCCGCCATCCGTGCCAAAATCAACACCTTCCGCATCACATCCTGCCCACCCAAATCCTCACGCGGGTCTGGCTCCGTAAACCCCTTCGCCTTGGCCTCGGCCACCGCCTGCGAAAACGGAATCCCCTTGTCCAGGCAGCCACAAATAAACCCCAGCGTGCCGCTCATCTGCCCTTCAATTTCATAAATCGGATCATTAACATCCAACAGGTAGCGCAAGGTGGCAATAACTGGCTGCCCCCCGCCCACCGTGGATTCATGCCGCACGCGGGGATGGTTGAAGTAGCGTCGGGCGGTGACCCAGGGGCCAGCAAACGCCTTTTTGTTTGCCAGGGCTACGCCATACCCCAATTCCAATGCGCGATCCAGGACGGGTTCCATGCCGTTAACGGCCGTTACATCCACCACAATGCCATCCGTCACCACCGACTCGGCCATGTGGTTGAGAATGTCGAGGTCAGACGGCCGTTCGTGCGGGGTGGGGGTTAGAGAACGGCCGTTTTTCTTCGCCACCACAATATCCCGCAGTTGCCCATTGCTCAACCCCTCCGCATTCCACACCCAGCTGCGGCTGTCCGTCACCGCCACCACATCAAATTGGCATCCATTCCGTTCCGCCACCCGTACCCGGCTCTCCACAATCTGCGCCAGCAAGGCACTGCCCACCCCGCCCGCGCCATACACAATCACAGGGACTCGTTTCATCAATCGCTCCGAAAATTTGAGATTAGAGATTGGAGATTAGCACGAACCGACTCAATCTCCAATCTCTAATTCCCAATTTTCTTTCCCCCAAAAACAAAAAACCCCGTCCGAAGACGAGGTTTTTCGTTTTGCACACCGTAGCACTACTTGCTCTCACGAGAAGGTAGTGCTACGGTGCATTTAGAATAATAACTATCCATTTATGCACCACCTCCTCGTTTTTTAGAATGGCGGTGCAGCTTTTAACGCTGCAAATCAATCAATAATGGAGGCATTATGGCATACAAACAGGGCTGTGTCAATACGTTCTCATAATCGGGATGGGAACAACCTGTTAGAGAACCTAACGCTGGGCAAAAACATCCGTCACGGCCACCGCAAATTCTGTCAGCAAAACCGAGGTCGCGGTCTCCCCTGGCCTGAAAATGCCATGCGTTTCATACTGCTTCCCCGCCAGCGTTAGCACCAAAATTTCCTCGCTACGCGGGTCAATAATCCAATATTCAGCAATCCCGGCCTGGGCATATTCACGCCGTTTGGTTTCCAAATCACGCCCTGGATCATCCGGGCTAACAATCTCCATTGCCAAATCAATATGCGTGAACCATTGCGCCGTTCGTTTTTCACTGTTCTCTTTTGCCACAAAAAAGAGATCCGGCTCCCGTATTTTCCCTTCCCAAAGCCGCACCTTGGTCGGAGCAAAACGCACCATTCCCAATTGGCGGCTTAAGACAAATGAATAAAGCAGGTGAAACAAAAAAGCCGCAATCGCTTGATGTTGCAGAGATGGCATGGGCAGAACCTCAACGTGGCCGTGGGAAAATTCAATGAGATGGTTGCCGCTTTGAGCAGCCAGACCAAGATAATCATCCACTGCCCACTGCCCTTGCGGTGGGAAAAGTCGGGCAATTTCCCACACTGGTTCATCAACCACAACTTGCTTGATCATGTCTGCATTATACACAACCTTTACCCAACCACCATCTCATACTATAATTTTCGTGTGCAATTATTCACAAAGGAACGAGGATTAAACAAGTTACGAAAGAAGTTCAACTTCTTTTGAGAAGTTGAACTTCTAATATGAGCAAGCTATTTGATTCTCGTTCCCAAGCAGTAGGTTGTTTTCTGTCTGGTTTACAAATAACACGACGCAGTTGAAGCGACGTAAGGAGAATATGATGAGCGATACACCGATGAGTTTTGCTATGACCGAAGAGCAAACGATGATCCGCGATTTGGCGCGGGAATTTGCCCGTAACGAGATTGCCCCCGTGGCCGAGCATTATGACCGCACCCATGAATACCCGTGGCCGGTTATTCGCAAGGCGCAGGCGTTGGGGCTGACCACGCTCAACGTCCCGGAAGAATATGGCGGGATGGGGCTGAGTCTGCTGGAAGAGGTGATTGTGGCGGAGGAGTTGGCCTGGGGCTGTTCTGGTATGAGCACGGCGATGGGGGTCAATGGGCTGGCGATTTTGCCGGTGCTGATTGCCGGGAGCGAAGAACAAAAGCAGGAATATTGCGGCCGTTTGGTGGCGGGTGAAATGGCTTCCTACTGCCTGACCGAGCCAGAAGCGGGGTCAGACGTGGCGGGGATTAAAACGACGGCGCAGGATATGGGGGATCATTACCTGCTGAATGGCAACAAAACGTTTATCACCGGAGCGACAATTTCCAATTTCTACACCGTGTTTGCCTACACCAGCCCGGAAAACCGGTACAATGGGATGAGCTGTTTTGTGGTGGAGCGCAACTGGGAGGGGGTTAGCACGGGCAAGCCGTTCCACAAGATGGGGCAGCACGCCTCGGATACGGCCGAAGTGGTTTTTGACAATGTGAAGGTGCCAAAGAGCCATTTACTAGGTAAAGAGGGACAGGGGTTTTTAATTGCGATGCAGGTGTTTGACCGTAGCCGGCCGCCTACGTCAGCGGGGGCAGTGGGGGTGGCGCAGCGGGCGCTGGATGAGGCGATTAAGTATGCCAAGGAGCGGATGGTGAAGGGGAAGCCGCTGTGGCAATACCAGGCGATTGCCCACATGATTGCCGATATGGCGATGGAAGTGGAGGCGGCGCGGCTGCTGGTGCGTCAATCGGCGTGGGCGGTGGATGCGGGGCAGAGCAATACGCTGCATTCGGCGTTTAGCAAGGCGTATGCGGCGGACAAGGGGATGCAGGTGGTGACGAACGCGGTGCAGGTGTTTGGTGGCTATGGCTATATGTCGGAGTACCCGGTGGAGAAGCTGATGCGCGACGCCAAAATTTACCAGATTTATGAGGGGACGAGCCAGATTCAGCGGGAGATTATTGTGCGGGAGTTGTTCCGCAAAGGGTAATGAAGAAATGGGACGCTGATTTGCCTGACTTGCCTGATTTAAGAAAATCTGCGTTCATCAGGTAAATCTGCGTCCAGTTCTCTTTTTGGAGATGTGATGCAAACGGCCGTTTCCCAACACCTCGACCAACTCCACGCCCCGCATCGCCTGTTCACCCACGCCGGACCGGTACATTCGCTGGCGCAGGCGGCAGCGGAGCGAGGGCAGCGACCAGAGCAGGTTGTTCGCAGCCTGGTTTTCCGGCTGGGTGCCGATAGCTTTGTCATGGTGCTGATGGCGGGGCCAGCCCAAATTCCGTGGAAGCCACTGCGCCGCTATTTGGGTCAGTCGCGGGTGACAACCGCCAGCGAGGAAGAACTGCTCGCCGTAACAGGATATGAAATCGGGGCGGTGGCTCCTTTTGGTCTGCCGCAGCCGATGCGGGTGCTGCTAGATGCCAGCGTGCTGGCCGAAGATGAGGTGTCGCTTGGCTCTGGGGTGCGGGGGACGACGGTGATGATGAAAACGGCCGTTTTGCTCACCGCCCTGCAACAATCGGCTCTGAGTGTCGAGGTCGTTTCCTTTTTGGAAGAATAGGACGCAGATTGACCTGATGAACGCAGATTTTCTAGAAATCAGGTAAATCTGCGTCCCATTTTTCACAGCAAAGCCATCAGCAGCGTGAGGGTGATGACGCTGGCGAGGGTGGAAAAAAGAACGGCCGTTGTCACAAAATCGGGCAGCAGGTCATATTCCAAGGCGATGATGGAGGCAAGAACGGCCGTTGGCATCGCCGATTGCAGCACCCCCGCCCCCCGCTCCAGCCCCGTCAGCCCAAACGGAATGACAATCAGCAAAGCCAGTGCCGCCCCGCCCAGCAGCCGCAGCCCACTGGCAACCACCACATCCCGGTCAATCGTTAATGCTTTTGTCGCTGCAAGCTGCACCCCCAGTGCCACCAGCATCGTCGGCACCATCGCCCCGCCCAGCAGCCCGGTGATGCGTGTCAGCAGCAGCGGCGGCGTGAGGTTTAGCCCATTGACCAGCAGGGCCGGGGGCAAGGCCAGCAGGGCCGGGGTTTTAAACACCGCCAAAATCGCCCCCAAACTGCCCCCTTTTTGCAAATTGGCCGCCGCCACGCCAATGACAAAGGCGACAATGATGATCGCCAGAAAGTAGACGGTCGCCGGAATGAGCGCGGCCTGCCCCAGCCGGAACTCGATTAGCGGCAGGCCGAAGTTGCCGACGTTGCCAAAAACGGCCACCAGCACATAGGCCCCCACCATCGCTGGCGGCCGGCGCAGCAGCCGCGCTACCCCATACCCCAGCAGCGCACATGCCAGATGCACCAGCAAAATGTAAACCAGCATTCGGGTTGCTAGCTCTGCCTCAATGGTAGCGCTGCTCATGATGTTAAAGACAAAGGCAGGCACCAAAATGTAGTAGGCAAAGCGGGACAGGGTGCGGGCTTCCAGCCCCAGGCGCGGGGCAGCGATGTAGCCAATCAGCACCAGGGCGAAAACGGGGCTGATGACGTTGAAGAATATCTCGCCAAGTTGTAGCAGCATGGAAGAAATGGGGAATTGGGAATGAAGAATTGAGAATGGGGAATGACTTGTTCGCAATTCTCCATTCTCAATTTCCAATTCTCAATTCATCGGGCGTGTTGCTCCAGGAAAGCAAGCAGCGGCGGGTTGACAACGTGGGGATGGGTAAGATTGGCGGCGTGGGCGGCACCGGGAACGCGCACCAGTCCCTGGCTGTTGGGCAGGTCGCGGTGCAGGGCTTCGCCCAGGGCAATGGGGATGCCACCGTCTTCTTCGCCATGTGTCACCAGCACCGGCACCGTGATTTCGGCCAGCCGCTGGTCAATCTCATCCCGGTCGAGCAGGTTATTCATGGCGTGGAAAATCTGCGCCTTGCTGCGCGATTTCCAGCGGGGTTTCCATTCTGTCCACAGGTCAGCATGAGCCTCCTGGGGGCCGATGATGCCGGTGAGCAGCCCTTCGATCAGTGGGTCAACGGGGCCGACGGCCTGCCAGGTATCGCGCATTTCGCGGTAGCCCGCTTTCACCTCATCTTCGTCGGTGCCGGAGCGGGTACTCATTAGCACCAGGGCCTGCACGCGCTTGGGGTAGGTGAGGGCTGCGCGGAGGGCGGCGTAGCCACCTTGCGACATACCTACCAGCACGGCGCGGTCAATGCCCAGATGATCCATCAGGCCGATGCAGTCGGCGGCGGTGTCGTATAAGTTGAACGGCCGGCCGTCCCATTCCGTTTGGCCGAAACCGCGAGCGTCGAAGCGCACACAGCGATAGCGCGGGGCAAGCGCGGCAACCTGGGGGTCAAACATGGTGTGGTCCATGAGAAAGCCGTGTAGAAAAATAACGGCCGTTTCTCCCACACCCGTATCCTCATAAAAAATTCCTTGTCCATTCACTTGGGCAATTGGCATGGTTAGCATCTTCCTCCTAAGTAAGTGTCCCAAAACAGGTTAGGCAAGAAGTTCAACTTCTTCCGAGAAGTCGAACTTCTAAATCGCTAAGTTAATAATGAACGCTTACTAATCAGTTATTTGCGGCAGATTATACCCCAATCTGGTTTAAAAAATTGCTGTGTCCCAAACCACGCGCAGCGAAAGTGCCAACAGCAGCAGCCCACTGAGCAAACAGAGGATAACAAAAAGCCAGTAAAAGGTGGAGTGTGAACGACGGGGAGGAAAACAGAGGGAGCCACGAACGGCCGTTACCAACGTCACCACCGACACAACAACCAGCCCCAAACTGGTCACATACATCCCAAAAAGCCAGTAGTTGCCCATCTTGATCAGGATATACCAGCCGCTCAAGAGGAGGATTGCCAACGCAAATAAAGCCAGGGCTGCCAGCAAGCAGCTAGAGACAGTGAGTTCATCGGTATGGTTAGGCGGAATGTCGGGCGGTTCTGCCATGTGCCTCGTTCGGTGGCCCCAATTTTTTGCGCCAAAGCTTATAGGACAGGAGGCGGGATGTCAATAAACGGCCGTTTTTTCTCGGCACCTTCCCCCAGTTCAGCTAACATTATCGTCATTGTTACGAAAATTGGGAGATTGGGCGATTAAGAGATTGAGAGCCTGGGAGACTGGGAGATTGGGAGATTGATAGTCTCTTAGTCTCCTAGTCTCCTAATCCCCCAATCTCCTAATCACCATCCTCAGGACGGGAAAATGAACCAGGCAGATCTCATTATTTTTAACGCCAAAGTCTACACCGTAGACGACAACAACCCCCACGCCGAAGCCGTGGCCGTGCGGGGCAACCAGATTGTGTTTGTAGGCAGCAACGCCGAGGCGCTGGCATGGCGCGGCGATGCCACCCGGCTGGTAGACGGACAGGGGCGGACGCTGCTGCCCGGCTTTATTGACAGCCACTACCACCTGATGTGGGGGTCACTGCGGCTGGGGCATGTGGATTTGCGCGGGCTGCGGACGTTGGCGGAAGTGCAAACGGCCGTTTCCACCTACAACACCGCCAACCCCGACCTCGCCTGGCTGGTGGGGCGGGGGCTGCGCTATGACGTGGCGGGTCACGAACCCCTCAACCGGCACCATTTGGACATAATTGAAAAGGAACGGCCGTTTCTCATCACCGCCTACGACCTCCACACCATCTGGGCCAACACCGTCGCCCTGGAAAAAGCCGGGCTGCTGCACGGCAAACCCAACCTCAGCGGCAGCGCCGCAGTCGTCATGGGCAGCGACGGTTTGGCAACGGGCGAACTGCGCGAGCCGCCCGCCTATGACCCCCTGCTGGCGCTGCTGCCCGAACCCGATGCGGCGCAAAAGCAAGCCCTGCTCAAAATGGGGCTGGCCGAGGCAGCCACCTTTGGCATCACCAGCATCCACAACATGGACGGCGACGCCGCCCAGGCTCAGCTCTACGCCGACCTTGAAGCCACGGGCGACCTGTCGCTGCGCGTCTACATCCCCTACTCCATTGACCCCGAAACCCCGTTTGCCGCCGTTGCCAGCGAAGCCGTTGCCCTGCGCGACCAGTTCCAAAGCACGATGGTGCGCGGCGGCTGCGTCAAATTTTTTATGGATGGCGTGTTTGAATCGTATTCGGCGGTGGTGGTTAACGATTACCCCGACCAGCCGGGCAACTTTGGCGAACCGATTTTTGATGCGGAGCATTTTGCGGCGATGGCAACGGAGGCGGATCGGCTGGGGCTGCAAATTTTTGTCCACGCCTGCGGCGATGGGGCGGTGCGGCAGGTGCTGGACGGGTACGAAACGGCGATGCAAATAAACGGCCGTCGAGACAGCCGCCACCGCGTCGAACACATCGAACTCATCCACCCCGACGACCTCCCCCGCTTTGCCCAACTTGGCGTGGTCGCCTCCATGCAGCCCCTCCACGCCCCCCAGCCCAACATTTCGCCCGACGTGTGGCCCAGCAGGATACGGCCGGCCGACTGGGATCGCGCCTTTGCCTGGCGTACCCTCAGCGATGGCGGCGCATGGCTGGCCTTTGGCAGCGATTGGCCGGTGGTCACACAAAACCCGTTTCTAGGGCTAGCCGCCGCTGTTGCCCGCCAGCCGTGGGCGGCCGGCGGCCGTGACCACACCATCACCCTGGCCGAAACCATTGCTGCCTACACCAGAAACGCCGCCTACGCCGAATTTCAGGAGGACAAAAAGGGGCAAATCAAGGTGGGGATGTGGGCCGATCTGGTGCTGCTTTCCACCGACATCTTCGCCCTCCCGCCGCAAGAATTGGCCGACGTATCGGCGGTGCTGACGGTGTGTGATGGGCGGGTGGTGTATGAGCGATTGGCGATTGGCGATTAGAGATTGGGAAATTGGAACCGCAGAGGACGCGGAGAGCGCAGAGAAAACAAAAAACCTTTGCGCCCACTGCGGTGAATTCTTTACGTGATTCATCAAGTGGCGTGAGATTTGCAGGAGCTTCAATCCTGAAGAATCCTGTTAATCCCGTCAAAAAACAAAAAATGAGCGAAAAAATTATTGTGATCGGGGCGGGGATGGCTGGATTGGGCGCGGCGCGGACGCTGCATGAGGCGGGGTACGCGGTGCGGGTGCTGGAAGGGCGGGACAGGATTGGGGGGCGGACGCATACTGATTATTCGCTGGGAACGGCCGTTGATCTGGGCGCATCGTGGATCCACGGCTCGAACGGCAACCCCATGACCCCGCTGGCGCAAAAATTTGGCGTGGGCGGCAGCCACACCGATTTTGATAACGAAAACGGCGACAGCCTGCTCGTCTTTGACCACGACGGCACGCCGCTGGACGTGGCCGAATACACCGAGGGCAAGCAGCACTTTGTCGCCATGTTTACCCACCTCACCGCCTCCCAGCTTGTCACCCTGCCGCCGGGCGCATCAGTGGCTGAGGTGATGGCGCTGCCCGACCTGACGGAACTGACCCCCACGCAGCGCAAAGGCTATGACTTTATCGGCTCGGTGAGTATGCAGTTGCTGGATGCGGCCGACCCGTCCGACGTGGATTGGCAGATGGAGCAGGATTATCTGACGCTGCCGGGCGGCGACCTGATGCTCCACGGCGGTGGCTATGGGCAGATTGTGCACGGGCTAGCGGAGGGGTTGGCAATCGAAACGGCCGTTTCCGTCCACCACATTAGCACCAGCGACAGTGGCGTGGTCATCGAAACCAGCAACGGCACCTACCACGCCGACCGGGTGGTGCTGACGGTGCCGCTGGGGGTGTTGCAGGCGGGGATGATTACCTTTGACCCGCCGCTGCCGGAGGGGAAGGTAACGGCCGTTAACCGCCTCGGCATGGGGCAATTTGAAAAGCTCGCCCTGCGCTTCCCCCACCGCTTCTGGCCCCACCACCCCCACTACTTCCATTACCTCCCCGCCAACGACCAAAGCCTGTTTGGCTCCTGGATCAACCTGGCACGCTTCACCGATGAGCCAGTGCTGGTTGTCCACAATGCGGGCAGCCGCGCCGCCCTCGCCAACCAGCTTGACGATGACGACCTGCTGGCCGCCGCCATGACCGCCCTCCGAACCATGTTTGGCTCCGACATTCCCGCGCCCACCGGCTACGTTCGCACCCGCTGGCGCGATGACCCGTTTTCGCGGGGTGGCTACAGCTATGGGCAACTGGGCAGCACGCGGGCGGATCGGGAGGTGTTGGGGGAGGCAATAAACGGCCGTCTTTTCTTCGCCGGAGAAGCCACCCACGTCCACTACGTCGCCACCGCCCACGGGGCCTATGAAACCGGCGTCCGTGCGGCGCGGGAAATCGTTGAGCGATGGGGGGATTGAGAGATGGGAAGAGTAAAGAAGGCCAATCTCCCTATCTCTCAATCTCAACTCCTGTTTGCTCGCTTAGGGTTCATTCGTTAATAACCCGGGATGTAGAAGTTCAACTTCTCTCAGAAGTTGAACTTCTGGAACTGCAATTAAATAGCTTGTCCATTTAGAAGTTCAACTTCTTCTGAGAAGTTGAACTTCTTTTGTAACTGGTTTGATCCTCATTCCTTATTTTGTAAACACACAAGCATACACCCCCACTCTACAATGTCATTCCGACAAGTCTGCATGGAAAAATCTGTTACAACCCGGCAGAAAGGGTGCTCGCTCCGAAGACTTCGCCTGGAAGGACAACCCACGTGGCGATAGACCGTCAGCTAATCTTTTGGGTTCAGCCTAGCCGAGTATCTAGCGGTGCCAGACCAAAGCACGCTCTTCAGACCAGGCCAAAAAACGAGAATTGGCCTCCTCGGCTGCAAGTCAAGCGGGGGGCAGGGCAAAATCAACGATGATGGGGTAATGGTCGGAGCCGACGTTGGGGCCGCGCTGGAATTGGGTGATGTGGATGTTGGGGGAAACGAGGGCATGGTCAATGGGGATGCCGAGGCTGCCCACGAAGGAGGGCCAGGTGGCTTGGAGGCCGAAACCCAAACGGCCGTTTTTCAACCCCGACACCGCCAGAAACTGCTTAAAAATGGGCGACCACGGCGAGGTGTTCAGGTCGCCCAGCAGCAAAACCGACCCCGATTGCTGCGCCACCATGCTGCCCAGCTCCACCATTTGGGCGTTGCGCTCCTCCATGCGCCCCACACTTTGCGGCGAACGGGGGTGCGTGCCAATGATTGTGACGGGCTGCCCGGCCATGTCAAGCTGCACCAGGGCGGTGGGTCGCCCGTTGCCATTGGCCGAGATCGCGGCAAATGAGCTGCCTGCCGCCAGCGGAAAACGGCTGTAAATGACGGTGCCACCAAAATTTCTGGCGGCCTCGTAATTGGTGTAGGGGTAGGTCGCCAGCAAGGGTTCTAGTGCCTTGCTCCACCCTTGCAGCACTTCGGTCAGGACAATGACATCGGGGTCGGCCGTTTGCAGGAAGTCGAGGACTTCGCCGTAATGCTTGCTGTCGGTGTAGACGTTGAGCATGACGGCGCGGTAGGTGGGAATATTGGCGGCGTGGACAACGCTGGTTGCGGCGGGGAAGTAAAATGGGGCGACGAGGACGAGGTTGATGGTGGCAAAAACGGCCGTTAATCCCGCCCGCCCATACCGTTTGCGCCAGGCAAAGAGCAGCGTCAGCAGCAGCAACAGCAACAGATAGTGCGGTCGCCAATGGCTGGTGAGTTCGGCCGCCCAGTTGAGCCGCCGCAGCAGACGGCTGGTGGGAGCCAGCAAGGGGACAAAGCCGGAGAGGGTGGCGAGAGAGAGGGTGAGGGAAACGGCCGTTAATCCCAGCAGCAACAGCCAGCGCCACGTCAAGGCCAAAACCCGGCTGATAGATGTGCCAGCGGCGCGTAAAAGCTGGGCAAGCTGTTTAAGTTCGGCCGAAACCTGTGCTTTGACAAAAGGGTCCATGTTGCTTTGCGGCGAGAATGTTATCTTAACCATGCGATCACCAGATTGAATACGCTAAAACCGACGCAGTAGACAGCAAAAACGTACAGACTGTGGCTTTGCAGCCAGCGCAGCAGGAAATGAATGCAGAGGTAGCCTGTGATGGCGGCGATGAGGAAGCCAACAAGGAAGAATGGAAGCTGGGTAGCGAGTTGATGGGCCTGCATCACGTCTAGAATGCCGAGCAGCCCCGCGCCGACAATGGCCGGGATGCCGAGCAGGAAGCTGTAGCGGGCGGCATCTTCGCGGCTGAAGCCGGATTTGAGACCGGCCATGAGGGTGCTGCCGCTGCGGGAAACGCCCGGCAGCAGGGCGGCCATTTGCAAAAAGCCAATGACCCAGGCGTCTTTCCACGTCATTTGCGACAACTGCTTGCCGCCAGTCATGAGCCGTTCACCGATGATGAGCAAAACGGCCGTTAACAACAGCAAACCAGCTACGATAATGGGGCTGCCAAACGCGCTGTCAAAAAAGTCTGACAGGGTTAGCCCGGCGACGGCGGCGGGAATGGAGCCAACGATAATAAACCAGCCTATCCGTGATTCGGTGGTTGCCAGGGGAGCGGCCTGGCGCACGCCTGTCCAAACGGCTTGGATAATTTTCAGGAGGTCGCGGTAGAAGTAGATGAGAACGGCCGTTAATGTCCCCAGGTGCATGATGGCGATAAAGGGCAGGGTTGGCTGGGTCATATTGAGCAGCGACGGCACGAGAACCAGGTGGCCTGAGCTGGAAATGGGTAAAAATTCTGTCGCGCCCTGCACAATGCCGAGGATGATGGCTTCAATGAGATTCATGTAAAGTGTTCCTTGTAAAGTTGAAATACCATCGGGTAATTTACAGGGCAAAATTAAGATAACGATGAGATGGGGTTAAAGGTGTTCTCATGGAACGGCAGAAGGAGGGAAAACGGCCGTTTTTCCCTCTTGGCATGGTTCGTTTTACATCAATTCGTTGGGGAGCGACAGGGTGAAATAGCCCACCGAGCAAGGCGTGTCGCCCACCTTGCCCGGTGTTGGAAGGTTAATCAATAACGGCCGTTTCTTCCCCCACCACCTCCACTTCCGTCACTGTCTCGGCGGCGCCATTAACGGCCGTTTCCTCCCCCTTCTGCCCCGACAAATGCCCCTCACGCACCACCGCCATCGAAGCCACCGCATCCCCCCCACGCAAATCCATCACCCGTACCCCCTGCGTAATCCGACCCTGCTGCGAAACCGTATCCACCGACGTGCGTAAAATAATGCCCGTCGTCGAGATACACGTCACCTCATCCCCAGCCGTCACCACCCGCGCCCCAATAATCTTGCCCGTCCGCTCCGGCGTCAAAATCATCGCCCGCACCCCCTGCCCATACCGGTTTTGCTGCCGGTACTCCTCCAGCGGCGTGCGCTTGCCAAATCCTTTCTCCGTCACCACCAGCAGGTCATCCCCTTCCGTCACCACATCCGCCCCGGCTAGGTTGTCCCAATCATCCAGCTTCATGGCGTTCACACCCGCCGCCGTCCGCCCCATCGGGCGCACATCTTCCTCACTAAAGCGAATCCCCTTCCCCTGTTCGCTCACCAAAACCAAATCCTGCTCCCCTTCAGTCATCTTCACCCACCCCAGGCTGTCGTCCTCATCCAGCGTAATGGCAATCAGCCCGCTGGGGCGCACATTGGCAAAGGCACTCAGCTCCGTCCGTTTAATCCGCCCCTTGCGGGTAATCATGATCAAATATTCGGCGTCGTCAAAGGAGGGTACTGGTAAAGCGGCCGTTATTTTTTCCTCCGGCAGCAGCGGCAAAATATTCATCAGCGACGTTCCCTTCGCCGTCCGATCCAGCTCAGGAATCTGGTACGCCTTTTCCGCATACACCTTGCCCTTGTCCGAGAAGAACAAAATGGTGTTGTGGGTGCCAGCCGTAAACAAATGCTCCAGCTCATCCTCCTCCCGCGTACTCATCCCAATCAGCCCCTTACCCCCCCGCGCCTGCTTGCGGTACGCCATCACCGGGGTGCGCTTCACATACCCCCGCCGCGTAATCGAGACAAAGACATCCTCGTCCCGCACCAGATCTTCCATATTGAAGTCGGCTTCCATCCCCATCACAATTTCGCTGCGCCGCTTGTCACCGTATTTATCCTTGAGTTCGGCAACATCCTCTTTAATCAGTCCCAAAATCTTCTTGTTGTCGGCCAGCAAGCCACGCAAATAGGTGATGTGGGTTGTGACTTCGTTGTATTCGTCCTCAATCTTCTGCCGCTCCAGCGCCGCCAGCCGCCGCAGCTGCATATCCAGAATCGCCGTCGCCTGCATTTCCGTCAGCGCAAACCGCTCCATTAGCTCTGTACGGGCGGCATCGGCACTGGCCGACTGGCGAATGGTGTTGATCACCTCGTCCAAATTGGCCTGGGCAATCAGCAGCCCTTCCAAAATGTGCTGCCGCTTCAGTGCCTTGTCCAGCTCAAACTGGGTGCGCCGCGTAATAACCTCGGTGCGGTGGTCAATATAAATTTGCAGCGCCCGCTTGAGCGAGAGCAGCCGGGGCTGTTTGTCCACCAGTGCCAGCATCTGCACCCCAAACGTCGTTTGCAGTTGGGTGTGCTTGTAAAGCTGGTTCAGCACCTTCATCGGCTGCGTGTTGCGCTTTAGCTCAATGACAATTGAAATGCCGTCCCGATCCGATTCATCGCGCAGGTCGGAAATATCGGTAATGATCCCCTTGTTCACCAGTTCCGCCATGCGCTCAATCAGCATCGCCTTGTTGACCTGGTAGGGAATTTCCTTGATGTTGATTTGCTGACGGCTGGGGTTGCGCGGCATCTCCTCAATTTCGGCCACGGCCCTCATTACAATCCGCCCCCGCCCGGTGGCAAAGGCGTTGCGAATCCCCTCGGTGCCAACAATAAGGCCACCGGTGGGGAAGTCTGGCCCCTTGACAAACTGCATCAGCTCTTCAAGCGTCACATCTTCAATGTCGTCAAAGCGGTCAATGAGGTAGTTGATGGCATCGCAAAGCTCAGTGAGGTTGTGGGGGGGGATGTTGGTTGCCATACCCACGGCAATGCCGGCCGACCCGTTTAGCAGCAAATTGGGCAGGCGAGCGGGCAGCAACTCTGGCTCTTGCAGCGTGTCGTCAAAGTTAGGGGTGAAATCAACCGTTTCTTTGTCAATGTCATCTAACAGTTCGTTGGCAATGGCGGCCAACCGAGCTTCGGTGTAGCGCATGGCGGCAGGGTTATCGCCATCAACGCTGCCAAAGTTCCCTTGCCCATCCACCAGCATATAGCGCATGGAGAAATCTTGGGCCATCCGCACCATAGAGTCATAAACGGCCGTATCGCTGTGCGGATGATATTTACCCAGCACCTCACCCACAATACGGGCGCTTTTGCGGTGCGCCGTGTTCGAGCGAATCCCCATGTCGTGCATGGCATACAAAATCCGCCGATGCACAGGTTTTAGCCCATCGCGGGCATCGGGCAGCGCCCGCGCAACGATTACGCTCATGGCATAATCCAGATACGAGCTGCGCATTTCCTGATTGATGTCAATTGTGTTTACAGTACCGATGTCCAAGAGTACCTCCGGCCGTTGCGTCAAACGCACAATGCCTGCAAATGTCTAGGCGAAAGATAATTTTACCCAACCCTTGCCATATGCCGCATGGTCAAATGCGGCATATGGTTATAACTTGCAACAGGTTGGAGAAGAAAAAAGAGTGAATTAGCTTGCCTGTACCATCCAAAAATTCGTCAAAATAATCCCCAAAACGAGGGGTGGTAGGTTAAAATGTAGCTATTACTAATTTACTAAATTATACTCGATTTTGACATAAATTTCGAGCTTTTCTCCCCTTATTCAGCTACAGTTTATGATTTTTTTATGAGGGTTTTTGTCGCCAACGGCCGTTTACCACGTCCGTCCACAATTCAAGCATTCATCACCTCCCAAAAGCCACCATTTGAAGCTGTAATGTCTTTTGTAACAATCGCCCGCTTTAATACAGTACTGAAGTACCATTACTTCAGTACTATTTATTGGCGCAGTAACTGGCAAACAAGGGGTGAGTATCTGAAATGATTTTGCGCTAAGAGATTTTTGGGGAAGCTCGGGGTAAATGGGTGAGCCTCAAGCCCCACCAAGGAATGTGATCATCAACTGTGTGCTAAGGGAAAACGGCCGTTTTGCGCGTCCCCTCCTCACCACACAGATTGACACCCGTTTTCGTTTGTAAAAACGGCCGTTTTTTTTCGTTTGTTATTGGCACCGCGAACGCCAGCCGCTCGTTGGTTGCAATTATTATTCCATGTCAAAAAATTGACATAACGTTTTTAGGAAGGTAAGGGAACCATGAATACACAAACACATAACAGACCAATCACTTTTGTCCTGTTCATGCTCGGTGTCGCCATCACCCTCTTGTTCAGCACACAAATGGCACTGGCCGCACCGGCGGAGCAAACAGCCGGAACGGGAACCGTCACCATCGTGACCGGTTCCGACCCCGCCGGAACTACCGGCTTCTTCTACTTTGGGCAGCTTGGCTCGTTCACCCAGGACGACGGCCAAAGCCAAACCTTTTCCAACGTCACCCCCGGCACCTATGACGTTTACCAAAGCGTCCAGGCCGGATGGGTACTGGACATTAGCTGCGTAGGCGGCAGCAATGCCCCGCTCAACAACGGCGCCACCATCACCGTCGGTGCCGACGAAGACATTACCTGTACTTTTGCCAACACCGATGTCGGTGGCTCCATCACCGTGGTCACAGCCTCCAACCCGGCCGGCGGCACCGGCTTCTACTACTTTGGGCAAGTTGGCGTTTTCACCCAGGACGACGGCGACAGCCACGTCACCGAAAACCTGCTCCCCGGCGACTACGATGTCATCCAAACCATCCCCGCCGGTTATGACCTTTTCGTCTCCTGCACCGGTGGCGATGCCACCCCGCTGGCTGAAGGCGTAACCGTGCATCTGGATGCCAACGAAGACATTGTTTGCACCTTCACCAACAGCAACGTGGGCGGTACCATCACCATTGTGGCCGCCGGGGCCAACGGGTTGGCCTATTACGGCAGCCTGGGACAATTCAGCCTTGACGATGGGCAAAGCGAAGAACGCACCGCCCTCTCCCCCGGTGAATATTCCGTCTACCAGGGTGTTCCCGCTGGCTACGTCCTCAGCGTCGCCTGCACCGGCGGCAGCTACACCGCCCTCTCCGAAGGTGTTACCATTCATTTGGGAGCAAGCGAACACATCACTTGTACCTTCACCAACACCGATGTTGGCGGTTCCATCACCATTGTGGCCGCCGGTGCCAACGGGTTGGAATATTACGGCAACATGGGACAGTTCACCCTCGATGACGGCCAGAACGAACAGCGCACCAACCTGATGCCCGGCGAATACACCGTTTACCAAGGTGTGCCCGCTGGCTATGTTCTCAGCCTTTCCTGCACCGGTGGCGATTATGAAGCCCAGCCCGAAGGGGTCATCATCACCCTGGATGCCAACGAAGACATCGTTTGCACCTTCACCAACACCGATGTTGGCGGCACCATCACCATTATCGCTGCCTCTGACCCGGCCGGAGCCACTGGCTTTGAATATTACGGCAACATGGGGCAGTTCACGCTCGATGACGGCCAAAGCGAAGAGCGCATTAACCTAATGCCCGGCGAATATACCGTTTACCAAGGTGTGCCTGCTGGCTATGTGCTTGACCTCGCCTGCACCGGTGGCGACTATGTGGCCGCTGCCGAAGGTGTCATCATTACGCTGGACGCGAATGAAGACGTCGTTTGTACCTTCAGCAACACCGATGTTGGCGGCACAGTCACCATTGTGGCCGCTTCCGACCCCGCTGGGGCAACCGGGTTTAGCTACTATGGCAACTTTGGGCAGTTCCTGCTGGACGACGGCCAAAGCGAAGAGCGCGTTGACCAAATGCCGGGCGAATACACCGTTTACCAGGGTATTCCGGCCGGGTATGTGCTGGACGTGGCTTGCACCGGCGGCGACTTTGTGACCCTTGCGGAAGGGGTAACGGTGACGCTGGATGCCAATGAAGACATCGTTTGTACCTTCACCAACACCTATATGGGTGGCTCCATCACCATCGAAGCGGTTTCGTACCCTGCCGGTGGTACGGGTTTTGGCTACTACGGCAGCCTGGGGCAGTTTGAGCTGAACGATGGCGAAAGCGAACAGCGCAGCGATTTGATGCCGGGTGAATACACCATTTACCAGGGGCTGCAAGCAGGGTTGGAACTGGGCATTAGCTGCACCGGTGGCGACTTTACGGCCTTGGCCGAAGGGGTGACGGTGACGCTGGATGCCAATGAAGATGTTGTGTGTACGTTCACCAACAGCGACAACAGCGGCCCGACGCTGGGCAACCTGTTCTTTGATGATTTTGAGAGCGACCAGGGATGGGTGGTCAACCCGAACGGTAGCGACAACGTCACCACGGGAATGTGGGAACGGGCGAATCCACAGCATACGCATTACTATGGCCCCTTGCAGTTAGGACGCACGGTAAGCGGTGATTATGACTTGGTGACTGGCGGTGCGGCCGGCAGTGACCCCGGCTCCTATGACGTGGACGGTGGCGTGACTTCAGTGCGCTCCCCCAACATCACCCTGCCCGGCAGTGGCGACATTACCCTGTCATTTGCCTACTATCTGGCGCATCTGGAGAACGCGAGCAACAGCGATTTCCTGCGGGTATCGGTTGTGGGAGACACAACGGCCGTTATTTTCGAGCAAACAGGTGCCGCCTATCGTAACTATGCAGAGTGGCAAGAATTCAGCACCAGCCTGAATGCGTTTGCCGGGCAGACGGTTTACCTGCTGGTAGAAGCGGCCGACAATGGCGGCGGCAGTCTGGTGGAAGCCGCTCTGGATGATGTTTCGGTTGACGTGATTGAAGTGGCTTTCTTTGATGACTTCGAGACCAACCAGGGCTGGACGGTGAACGCCAACGGCAGCGACACTGCCACTACCGGGATGTGGGAGCGTGCTGACGCACAGTGGACCGATTATTACGGCACGCTGCAGCGCGGGCGAGCGGCCAGCGGCAACAAGAATTTGGTGACGGGTGCTTTGGCTGGCACAGACCCCGGCAGCTACGATGTGGATGGGGGTGTGACTTCGATTCAATCGCCCAGCATTGTGGTGCCGAGCAACGGCAATGTCACCTTGTCATTTGCCTACTACCTGGCGCATCTGAACAACGCTTCGGCCGATGACTTCCTGCGGATATCGGTTGTGGGCAGCAGCACCACGGTTGTGTTTGAAGAACGGGGTGCGGCTGATTGGGATTATGCTTACGCATGGGAAGAAGCAACGTTTGACCTGAGCGACTTTGCCGGGCAGACGATTCACCTGCTGATTGAAGCGGCTGACAATGGTTCGGCTAGTTTGGTTGAGGCGGGGATTGACGACGTGGCAATTATTGCAACGGGTGATTAGAAAATAGGACGCTGATTTGCCTGATCTGCCTGATTGGGCAAATTGGTTGACCAAACGGCCGTTTTGTTACCCCCCGTAACAAACGGCCGTTTTTTATTCCCCCACCACCGTCACCACAGCCTCGTTCACGGTTAAACGGCCGTTTTCCGCCCCCGTCCGCACATACCCCAGCGCCACCGCTCCATCCGGCCCCATTGCCGCCGATGTAACCGTGCCAACCTTTTTACCATCAGCCAGCACCTCACCACCCACGGCAATCGGTGCAGCAGCGCGGAGCCGCAGCAGCTTCTTCGCCAGCTTGCCCCGGCTGTCCATCCGGGCAATGATTTCCTGCCCAACGTAACAACCCTTGCTAAACGAAATGTCGTCCCACAGGTTGGCCTCCAGCGGAATGTAGTCGAGCGTCAGTTCGCGGCCAAAGCGTGGACGGCCGTTTTCAATCCGCAGCAGCTCAAACGCCGCCTCATCGGCCACCGGTAGCCCACTGCCAACCAAATGGCTCCACAGCGCGTCCCGGTCGCTGGTTTGGCACATCACAAAGTAGCCATCGCCGTTGATGGGGTCGGTGCGGTGAAGGTAGGCACGCACGCCGCCGACGGTGGCCTGCCGCCAATGGTGCAGCGGCAAATCGGTCTCGGAGAAGCCCGCCGCCGCGAGTTTGGTGCTGGCCTGGGGGCCATAGACGGCAAAAACGGCCGTTTCTGCCGAAATATCGCTCAGGTGAAAGTCGTCGTTGAAAAAGACGTAGCGCATCAGGTAGCGGGCGATGGGGTCGGCGTGGTTTTCGCTGGTCAGGGCGTAAACGGTGTCGCTGCTGGTGTACAAAATCAGCCGATCAATGATGCGGCCAATGTCGGTGGTCAAAATCGTGGCGCGGCCTTCGCCGCTTTGCAGCCGCTTTACCGCCTGCGTAGACATGCGGTCAATAAGGTCGAGCCGGGTGGCTCCGCTAATTTTGAGCATTCCCAGGCTACTGCGGTCAACGAGAACGGCCGTTTCTTTGGCTGCCGCATAAACAGCCAGGTCAATCTGTGTTGTCATCAGGTGCCTCCACCAGGGTCAGCGGGATGATGTTGGCGTTGGCGGCGGCTTCACGAGCCAGCCACTGTTCGGCAAACACGGCCACTTTGATGGCAAACGGCCGTTCGCGGGCAATGGTCAGCCGTTCAATAATTTGCATCAGCGATTCGCGCCGAAACCATTTGAACTGGCGCTGGTGGGTCAGCTCCTGGTCACTGAACTCTTCCAGCCACGTTTCCAGCTCCATGCGGACTTTCTGGAAGTCGTTGAAGGTGGTCTCTAACGGCCGTTGCTGGTTCTCCGCAAACCGCGCCTGGTCATACGCATCCATATCATCCAGCGCCGCCAGCAGCTGATCCGGCTTCTTCCCCTGCTTCAATCGCATCAGTCCCGTCACCAGCTCCGCTTCCCATGCCGTAATATTTGCCAGCAAATCCTGCACTGACCAATAGCCAATGGCATTTGGCTCGGCAAACGCCTCATCGGGCAAATCTTCCAGCGCCATTAACAGTGTTTCCCTCGTTTCATCCAGCTTATCTAATAATGCTTCCAAACGATTCATGCTTGTTTCCAGTTTAGGAATGGAAATTAAATAATTTGCCCATTTAGAAGTTCAACTTCTCAGAAGAAGTTGAACTTCTTGCGTAACTTATTTAATCCTCGTTCCTTAGTTTAGTTTCCGGGAAAAATTGTAGCAGAGAATAGGTTAAATAATAAAGGCCAGATGCAAAACACATCTGGCCTTTACCATTAAATCATGCTGTCAGGATTGCGCTATTGCAAAGCGTCCAGGCTCGCTTGCAGCAAAGCCTTTGTATACTCCGCATTATGCACACCCATGCTCTTGTCTTCGTGAGCAATGTACACGTAGTTCCACATAGCAGCAGCCTCGGCCTCAGGGTATTCACCTACAACCGGTTCGTCTGCTTCAAGATTCCACATACCTTTGGCAACCAGGGCTTCCTCAAGTTGGGTCAACATTTCCGCAACTTCGGTTTGGACACCATTAATATCGAAATTCTCGACGCCTTCATGACATTCTGCACAAGACGCAACAGTAGGTACGAAGGTGTGGTTATCGTTTTCACCCAGATGGCAACCAGCACAGGTGTTCTCAACCTCGCTGTAATGGCCTGAGGGGGTTCCGGCAACATCACCAGCACCACCAATGCCAAGCAGCATCGCGCTTTGCGGGCCATGATGCGGGCCATAGTGCGTGCTGGACCAATTCACCACACCGTCAGTCGCGGTCATCGTTGTGCGGGGTTGGTGACAGTTGACACACAGATTACCGTTTCCACCATCAAAGGTCGCATCTTCAAAGGCGTACAAGGCAACAGGGGCTGTCGTCTCCAATGCCCAGTCTTCACCAGTATACGTCACGTGGATTTGATGACAGGTACGGCAGTCCTGGTGGGTTACATCAGCCGCAGTACCAGTGTAAGTGGCAGGGGTTTCGCCGGAAGCAACCATCTTCGAGAAGGAAGCCCCAGAATGGCACCCCGTACACCCATCACGGCCACCAGCATATTCAGCGGCGGTACCGCTTCCATGAACGGAAGTTGACCACGGAGCCTTTTTGCCGGTGATGATTGCTGTATCATTATGACACTCGGTACAAGAGAGATCGCTAGCCATAAGCATGGCAGCTTCTCCAGCAGGGCCTTGCGGGCCAGCGGGACCAGCTTCACCAGCAGGGCCAGCGGGGCCAGCGGGACCAGCTTCACCAGCGGGACCAGCTTCACCAGCAGGGCCAGCAGGGCCAGCAGGGCCAGCAGGGCCTTCCGGCCCCGCACAAGCAGCGAGTATCAAAACAGCAAACAAAACTAAGCCGAGTAGCAATGGTTTACGTTTCATAATACTACATTCTCCTCATCTAAATTAACAGTAACAGGGTATCCCTGTTGAACAGTTACGAAGGAATACAAGCTATTCCCTCAGAATTAATAAATTGATAATGGTATTAGTTAATAACTGATGACAACCCTCCTTCTGGGAGCAACAAGCGTATTTACTACCCTTGCTTGCCCATGTGTTACCTAGTGACCAGGGCCATCAAGCAACCACCAGATGCAAGGGAGGGCATGATGACAGTGGTCAGTATACGTAGGAAAAAGGGGGTCGTTTAGTGCATTTTGTCACAAAACCTGACGGTTATTTGTCACTAACTGGTAAGCGTGTTTTAAGGAACGGCCGTTGCCAATGGCACAAACACCTCCCGCGTCACCCGGGGAATGGTCGTAATGGCTGTCTGCTCAAACGTAAACAGCCAAACCAGCACAGCCATAACCAAACTGCTGAGAATGATACTGATAATAAGAAAGTTACGTCGCCGCCGCTTTAAGACGGGCAGACTCATGCCCGGCCACGGGTCGCCGCCACTTTCCAGGCGCTCCAGCTCCAGGCCATGCTCCTCTTCCATTTGGTGGCGGGGCAGGCTGCCGGTGAAAATGCTAAAGTTGCGGTGCTTGAGAAGCACGTTGTACATGTGCCAGATGAGGATGGAGAGAACAGCCAGCACCGCCTCGCCTCCGTGGGCAGCCAACGCGGCGGGGATAAACTGGCCGGGGAGGACAGCGGTGGTGGCAATTGGGTTCCAAAGCATAAAGCCGGTGATGACCATAACGGCCGTTCCCCAAATCACTGCCCAATACTCTATCTTCTCACCAAAGTTAAACTTGGGCATCTTCGGTGGGTCTGGCAAAAAGCCCAAATTGTGGCGAATCGTATCCCACAGGTCGCGGGCATCAGACAACCGTAGCATGATGCGCATCCGTTCTTTCTTCACCAAACTGCGGTAGGCACCAGTAAATAGATGAAAAGCTGAACCTGTTACCAGCAAAAAGGCGGCGTAGCGGTGAATCAGACGCACCGCCTCAATGCCACCCATCCAGCCAATCATCGTCTCTGAAAATGGCGCTTCAATGTATCTTTGCGGCAACCCCGTAACCGACAGCACCGTAAAGCTAACCAGCAAGACAATATGCTCAATACGCGCCATCAAGCGAAAGCGGGGGAACTGCTGCTGTTTTTCCGTTTTATCAGCCACCATTCACTCCTTACATCTACATCTACATCACGACCGGCCGAAGCCTATTGGGCGTTTGCAAAATAAGCGGGTAGAAAAACGAAATGCCTTTTCATGTCATTCCGATGTCTTCCGAGGAATCTTTCTGCTTCTCTGAGGGGGAAGATTCCTCGCTCTGAAGACTCCGCTCGGAATGACATTTACCCGATTATTTTGTTCATCTACAAAAGACCCCGGCCGGGGTTTTTTATTTCAAACTTAGCCGTATACGCCGATACACATCGGTGGAGACCATGAACGCGAAGAACCCAACGGTTAAGGGGATGACAATGTTGTAAAACAGGTTGACATAATAGACCAGCGGATTGTGCTGTGGCGACGGTTCAAAGTGGCTTGTCCAGGAGTCAGGGAAGTTGGCACTGGCATCTGGATGACACTGTTGGCATGTTGCTAACAGGTTGGCTTTTATGCCATTCTGCGGATCATCTGGCTTCTGGATGTTATGCACACCGTGGCAATCATAACAAACTGCCTTGTTTGTCTCTACCGTAGGGTCTTGGTGTTCAAAAATGGCTACGGTTGACCCATGGAAATCAGCTACGTAGGTATCAAAGACCTGCGTTGAAATCTCATATTTACCCATTAGCTCTTCGTCGGCATGGCAGCCGGCACACAGTTCGGGGGAACGAATGCGGAAAAGGTTGGTAGTGGGGTCGCCGATGTTGTGAACACCGTGGCAATCAATGCACGTCGGCACATCAGGGCTGCCTTCGGTGAGCAGAGCGTCGCCGTGGACGCTGGTGGCATACTCGTTAAAGATGGTGCTGTGGCATTGCTCGCAGGTGTGGGAGATGCGCTCACGCGGTTCATTGGGAACGGGCGTGTCGTGGGCACCATGACAGTCGGTACACACGGCAGCGTCCAGATTGCCATCATCTAATGCGGCCTGGTGGGTGCTGTCCAGGGATTGGTCATACTTCTGCTCGTGACAGTTGGCGCACAGAGGGTACATTTCCAGGCTGTAGGCTCGTGCCGATTCGGCGGTGACGGGTTCGTGTGGGTACTGGTGGTTTTCGTGACAGTTGGCGCAGTTTAACGGCCGTTCCGAATCCACCCCATGCACCGAACTATGAAACGCATTAGCATCAATCGTCGCCGACTTGGTATCGCCATTGACAAACGTCACCTGCAAACCGGGCTGGCTGTGGCAAGAGAGACAATAATTGGTGTCAGTCTGGTTGGTGAAAAGGCCGTTTTGAATAACGGCCGTTAATGCCGCCTCATCCACCAAATCCACCCCGGAACGGGTATGACAATTGGCACACGTTGCCGTTGCCCCTGCCTGCTCCCAGTTCGCCACCGGTGCCACATCATGCCCACCGTGGCAATCCACACACGCCACGCCATTCTCCGCTTCCGGCTCAGGGTGGCTGGTCAGATGGGGCTGCACGTGACAACGCTGGCATTCTGCCGACTTTTCCAGTTGGAATTCACGCAGCGTCGTTGCCATAACGTCCGCGTGCGGGTATTGGTAATCATTAATCGTTTGGTGGCAATCGTTACAGGCCAACGGCGAATCAGCCATGCTGCCGTGAGCCGACTGTGCCAGCACCGCCAAATCTACCTCCACCGGCACTTCATCGCCTGTGGGTAGCGTGACCACTTCGCTTGTGTCGCTGTGGCACAGGCGGCAAGCCTCATCCCCGGTCTGCTGTGGCACCCCGGCAGAAACGGGGAGGTGCCACCAGAGCAGGAGGCCAGCAGCGGCAAGAACACCTACCAGAAGGAAACGGCTGAGTTTTGCATAACTCATCATGATTTCCTCGTTGCTATGGCTCGGAAACGGCCGTTGCTTCAGGCGTAGGCTGTGGCCGGTCGTGGTAGCCGGTTGCCGCCTCAATCAGCTCCGCATCATCCCGAACCCGACCAGCACCTTCTGGATTATGACAACCACGGCAGCTAAAATCAAGCGAAAGCTGCGACAAAGCCATCGTGCCATCCTCCGAGAACTGCCCAACCTGATTCGGATCAATAGCCATCAAATGGGTACGAATATCCCCCGTAAACTGCTCCGGATCGCCCACCGCGCTCTTCGTCACGCGAGGCATATGGCAGCTAATGCAAGCCATCCGCAAGCCAGCATGAGTTTCATTCGCTTTGTTATTCGCCTGCTGAAAATGACAATTCTCACACGTGGTTCGCGTCGTGGGCAAATCCGCCTTGCGTAACTGCACCACACCCGTGTGTGGCTCATGGCAAACGACACAATCAAGCGTTACATGCTTGCCCTGGAACAGTTCGTCATACTCCTCATGGTGCTGGATAAAGCCATCACTAGCATTTACATCTTCCTGAGCATCACGCGAGTGGCAAGACCCACAGCTCTCCGCATCCCGATCTACAATAGGGCGGAAAGCAAGCGGAGCATTGGCATGAAGACTACCCGGCCCATGACAAGTCTCACACTGCACACCATCAGCCATCCACGTACCAACCGATCCCGGCAGCCCATCCTGATTACCCTGTGGCAAATAGCCCGTTGTGTGGCAACTGCCACAATCATTGAGCAAATTCGCCTCACCAGCATGATAGCCAACCCATTCATCCCCCATTTTCAACTCGCCATTATATATATTGTATTGGGTCGTGGCATTCTCATCGGCACCCGTGATGATATAACCTTGCTGATCAACAAAGCGAGCCTTCCAGTTGTAGCCACCAATGATGTAGCTAATATCATCCCAGGCATACCCTTCCGGTGGGCTAGTCACTTCAGTAAATGGGTAAGTCGGGGCTTCACCATTCACAACCTGCGTCAATATCCAGGGGTGCCCACTTTTCATAAAGACATCATATGTATCCTGATGACATTCGGCACATGCTTCGCTGCCAATAAAGGACGGTGGCTCAAAGCTCAAACCATCTGCCCCTGCCGCGCCGGCCGGGCCTTGTGGGCCTGGTTCACCCGCCGGGCCGGGTAAGCCCTGCGCCCCCTCGGGGCCTTGAACACCAATTTCGCCAGGCTCACCTTTACAGCCAACAATGACAATGGCTGAACATACAATCAGAATGAGTAATCCTAACCTTCGCTGCATAACGACCTCCTAGCAAGGGACTTACTTAAAATGGAAGCATAAACAAGATTGGTCATAAAACTAATGATGAATGTTATGAATGCCATATGATCATCATCCTTTGACGCTTAACAAGGAGCACATTTTAATATAGAGTAGATTGGGTAATTTCGTCACCCAATGCCTTGCTGACGTAATGACAGATAAGAGGCAGTGAAGAGGGTTGCTTTGCGCCCAAAGTAGTCTATGCTATTATGCCAACTTGGCTAAAGGGTAAAGTTTACTCCAAGCAAGCGCATTTTTCCATGAAAGGCGCATTTTCCATGCAACCTACGGTATAATACAAAAAGAATGGGTTTTTAACGAATGAGTGAGCCTACAGCAACAATTTTTCCCCAGGATGCCGACAACGATGGTGCAACCACACCTGGTGGCAGTCTATCAATTCGGTGGGTGACAGTGTATAAAACGCTGGGCTTGACGCCAGCTCAAATTATTGCCGGCCGACTGGAAGCAGAAGGTATTCCCGCTCGCGCCTGGCAAGAAGGGGCTGGTCAAGCTTTGGGCTTAACAATTGGGTTATTGGGTAATGGTCACGTTTCCGTGCCGGCCGACCTGGCCGAAAAAGCGAGCCAACTGTTGGCAGAAATTGAACGCGAAAATGAAGCGTGGCTTGACGAGGAAGAATAACTATGTCTGGTGTGTCTTGGACAAATAACGATGAAGGGCTGGCTTTAGAACAGCCCAAGCAAAATCGGCTCAAGTTTGTGGTGGCTGGCGTTGTGCTTGTGGCTGCCATTGTCTATCTGGTTGTAAACGCCATGAGTGGCAACACCCAGCTTTACAAGACCGTTGACGAATTTTATAGTGAGCAAGCGCGGTTAACAGGGCGTGATTTGCGCGTCGCTGGCTGGGTCATGGGTGATTCAATCCAATATACACAAATTGATGCCACCAATTCACGGCTGGAGTTTGACATTGTGGATGACGTGAACAACCCGACACAGCGGCTACATATTGTGGCACTCAATGAGCCAAAACCGGATTTGCTACAGCACCAGGCACAGGCATTGGTAGAAGGCCAGGCCGATGGGTCGGGTACGTTTACGGCTAACAAAGGGGGGCTGTTCCTCAAATGCCCCACCCGCTATGAGGAAATGCAGCCGGCAGCGTCATAAATTATCGTCACAACCAAGAATTTGAGATTGGAGATTGTGAGCTTTCATCAATCTCCAATCTCTAACCTCCATCTTCCCATGACACCTGTATTAACGGCCGTAAAAACCCACTATCTCCATGCCCTGCTCTTCGTCCTGCTTTGGGTTTCCTTTGGTATCCTGGCGATGGTACCCGTGGAACTCATCGTTGTAGGAGCCATTCTGGCCTTCCCCCTGGGGGTGTGGCTGGCGGGCATTTTAACGGCTGGGCAAAGCAGCACCCGCAAACAGTTGCAACGGTTCAAACTATCGCAGCGGCAGTGGGGCGGCATTGTTTTTGGCATCATTGTGGGGGTGGCTGTGGGCGTTGTGCTGTTTCAGGCAATGGGAACAACGGAGGGAGAAACGGCCGTTTTTTCCAACACCCTCCTGCGCTGGGGAGCCATTGCCGCCCTTATCGGCGGCTGGCTGGGCAAATGGCTGGTCGGCATTGTGGGCGGTGTATCGTTCAAAATCCCTGGGGTTTTCTACGTCACCTCCTGGCGAGCCGCCACCTGGATCGCCATTTTCTTTGTCGCCGTTGTCATCTTGCTCCTTCTGAGCCAGTTCACTGCCCTGTCAGAAGAAACAGGTAAGCTGGAAACGGCCGTTACCTTCTCCGACCTCATCATCCCGCTTGCCATCCTCGGCTACATTGGCTACTGGCTAGGCAACGCTCTCAGCGGCACGCAGCAGCGCATGACCAAAACCCTGCGCGGAATGCGAACCTCATCCCGCTGGATTACCATCGGTGCCACCTTTCTCGGTGCCTTGCTCGGTGCCGTACTCACCATCCCCAAACAATCAACCGGGCAAGACGCCCTTACCCCCAACACCGTTGGCTCCATCGCCATCCTCGGCGGGCTTGGCTGGTGGGTAGGGCGGCGACTGCTGCGTGTCAAGGTCAAATCCACCCGCACCTTGCTCATCTGGGCCTTGATGTTTGCCGCTGGCGGCGTCGGGCTGGTCTACAACCTCCCCGGTGAAACGGGCAATTTACCCAATGCACTCACCACGGGCGGACTGGTAGGGCTGCTGGTTGGCCTTGTTCAACTGCGGTTTAATGTGTGGACACTAACCCGCATTTTAGGGTTAGCAGCGGTCGGTGTTCTGGCTATCGTTACCAGCAGCGGTCTCAGCCTGGGGCAGGTTAACGTGTTGGCTGGTCTCTTTTTTGGCCTGCTTGCCACAATGATGATTTTTAACTGGTGGACAGCAAAAAAATAGAGATTGGAGATTGAGAATCTCCAATCTCTAATCTCCAATCTCCGATCTTCTTATGCTTGCAGATATTGGTTACTTTGCTCTTGTTATTGCGTTTATTGTGTCGCTTTACGCGGTAGTAGCGGCCGGGGTTGGTAGTTGGCAGAAACGGCCGTTGTTTATCGCCAGCGCCCGCAACGCCACCATCGCCACCCTCCCCCTACTGCTGCTGGCCGGCAGCAGCATGATTGGCCTACTGCTCATCGGCGACTTCTCCGTGGAATATGTCTGGCGCGTCAGCAGCCTCGAAACCCCCACCATCCTCAAAATAACTGCCCTGTGGGGCGGCCAGGCCGGGTCACTCCTCTTTTGGAACATGCTCATGGCCGGCTTTCTCGCCGCCGCCATGCTCCGCAAATGGGGTGAAGAAAAGCTATTTATGCCCTATGTCATCATGGTCGGCAGCTTCACCCAGCTCTTCTTCCTCGGCCTCTCCGCCTTCATCGAAAACCCCTTTGCCCGGCTCGACTTCGTGCCACCCGATGGCAATGGCCTCAGCCCCCTGTTGCGCCACCCCGGCATGATCATCCACCCCCCCATGCTCTACCTCGGCTTCATCGGCTTCATCGTCCCCTACATCTTTGCCATGGCCGCGCTCATCTCCGGCAAACTCGACGACGAATGGATTCGCACCACCCGCCGCTGGACGCTCGTAGCCTGGCTCTTCCTCAGCCTAGGTCTCATTCTGGGTGGACGCTGGGCGTATGATGTGTTGGGCTGGGGCGGCTACTGGGGCTGGGATCCGGTGGAAAACGCCTCGCTGATGCCGTGGCTTTCCGGCACCGCCTTTTTGCACTCGGTGATGATTCAGGAAAAGCGCAACATGTTCAAGATGTGGAACATGTTCCTCATCATTCTCACCTACTGTCTGGTCATACTTGGCACTTTCATCGTGCGTACTGGTGTCATTTCCTCTGTCCACTCCTTCGCCCGGTCAGACATTGGCCCCTTCTTCTTTGGCTTTATCGCCTTCATGTTCATCTTTTCCGCCTTTTGGGTGAGCAAGCGGCGCGACGAACTTAGTTCCACCAATCATTTGACCTCCTTTTTGTCACGCGAAGCTGCTTTTCTCTACAACAACTTTGTCATTTTAGCTATCCTGGCTATCGTTTTTCTGTTTACCTACTACCCCATCATTTCCGAGCTAATCACCAATGAAAAAGGGTTTGTGGGGCCAACGGTGTATGAGCAAGCACTGGCACCGCTGTTTGGGGTACTGCTGCTGCTCATGGGGGTTGCGCCGCTGACAATGTGGTACCGCACCAGCATAGAGCGGCTGCAAATGTCGCTGCGTTGGCCGGTGGTGGCAACGGCCGTTTTTACCCTCCTCCTCTTTGTGCTTGGCATCCGTAGTGTTGGCGCTCTTATCGGCCTCTTTATCGTCTCCTTTGCCGCCCTGCTCACCCTGCTGGAGTTCTGGAAAGGCACCCGCGCCCGCATGGGGCGCGGCGAAAACGCCTGGCAAGCCTTTTCCAACCTGCTGGCGCGAAACCGTCGCCGCTACGGTGGCTACTGGATTCACATGGGCGTCATCGTCATGGGGTTTGGCGTGATTGGCGTGGAAATTTTCCAGCAGGAGACGCAAATACGGCTGGAGCAAGGGGAATCGCTGTCGTTGGGCAGCTACACGATGGTGTTTAATGGCGTGGAACGGTACGCCGGGCCGGATGATTTGGTGGTGACGGAGGCAACGGTGGATGTGATGAAAAACGGCCGTTTTGTCAAAACCATCCACCCCACAATCGAACTCTACACCCGCACCCAGCAACCCATGACCATCCCCGATCTCCGCGCCACCATCAGCGAAGATTTTTACGTGTTGCTGGTCAACTGGGAACCAACCACTGCCGATGCCGCCACCTTCCGCGCCTTTTTAAATCCCATGATCAACTGGGTTTGGGCCGGGGGCGTTATTTTTGTCATCGGCACGTTGATTGCCGCCTGGCCCGACCCGCGCAAAGAGCGGCAGCGCGTCACGCAGCCACACCCCGCTGCCATAGGAGCAGCTGATTGATGAAACAGACTCTTTTCCTAACGCGGATCATGCCGCCCTACACCCTACGCTCCACCATCACCGCCATCGGGATTTTGCTGCTGCTTTTGTTGGCACAAACGGCCGTTGCCCAGCAGCCTGTCACCGACGACCAGGTAAATGAAGTCGCCAAAGGGTTGTACTGCCCCGTCTGCGAATCCACCCCGCTCGATGTTTGCCCCACCCAGGCGTGCATAGATTGGCGGGCGCAAATTCGGGATTTGCTGTCGCAGGGGCAAACGGAAGAACAAATTCAGGCCTATTTTGCCCGGCAATTTGGTGATGGCGTGCTGGCTGAGCCACCGCGCCGGGGTGCAAACCTGATTTTGTGGTTCTTCCCGGTAGTGGCAGTAGTTGTGGGCGGCTTTTTCTTTAGCCGCTATTTGCGCGGGCTAAAATTGCAGCAGCCTGCCCCTGTTGCTGAACCAGGCCAGCGGCAAGAAACGGCCGTTTTGCCCCCCACTCAGGCACCGCAATCAGACTATATTGCCCGTATTGAGGCCGAATTGCGCCGGGAATCATAAGTTATGAGTGATCTATCAACTGCCAGACCTGCAACTGAGGGGCAAACGGCCGTTAAAAAAAACCGTTTCACCACCCTCTTCATGTGGCTTGCCATCGCCCTCATCCTCGGCCTCTCCGGCTGGGGGCTAATCAACAACAACCGCGTCCGCCCCGAAGCCGGGCAAGCCGCCCCCGACTTTGACATGCAGTTTTTCAACGGCTACGAATGGGAAAACGCAACAGAAGCCACCCTGGCCGACATGCGCGGCAAGGTCATTGTCCTTAATTTCTGGGCCTCGTGGTGCGTGGAATGCCGCGTGGAAGCAGACCTGCTGGAACAACGGTGGCAGCAGTACCGTGACCAAGGCGTTGTGTTTCTCGGCATCGCCTACGTTGATGCCGAGCCAAATTCCCTAGCCTACTTGCAAGAGTTCAACGTAACCTATCCCAATGCCCCCGACCTCGGCACCGATATTGCCCAAAATTATGAAATTACCGGCGTACCCGAAACCTTTTTCATCGGCCGCGACGGGCAAATTGCCCACGTGCAAATCGGCCCCGTCTCGGAAAGGGTGCTGGATGGGGTCATTGGGCAGCTCATTCAAGAATAACTACTTTAACCTTGAAGATTGGAGATTAAGGAATGCGAATTAAATAAGTTACGCAAGAAGTTCAACTTCTCAGAAGAAGTTGAACTTCTAAATGGGCAAGTTATTTAATTTCCATTCCTAAATGGCCTCAATCCCCAATCTCCAATCTCCAATCTCTATGACGACTGGCTCCCTCCTCCTCGGCTTTGCCCTCTTTCTTGTCGTTTTGCTCTTTCTGGCACGGCCGTTTTTGGCTGTGCGGGCGGGGCAAACGGCCGTTTCGGCCACCCCCCGGCAGCAATTGCTGGCACAAAAAGACCACCTGCTAGATGACATTCACGCCCTTGACTTTGACCATGAGACAGGCAAGATGCCAACGGCCGTTTATCAGCCCCAACGCCAGCAGCTTGTCGAAGCCGCCGCCATCGTTTTACAGCAGCTTGATCAACTGGGCAGCAATGCCAACTACCAGCAGCGCGATACCGAGATCGAAGCTGCTATTGCCAAGCTGCGGCAAAACCGCACCGCATCCGCCCGTTTTTGCTCCCAATGCGGCCACCCCCTGGACGCTGGCGACAAATTCTGCGCCGCCTGCGGCTCGCAAATCAGTAATCGGTAAATGGTAATCAGTGATCAGTCACGATACCGATTACCGATTACTGATTACCGATTATTCAGTCCCCCCTCATGAAGCGTCTTCTTCCTCTTTTACTGCTCCTGTTGCTGCTGCCTGCACCACTGGCGGCCCAAGAACCCATTGTTCCCACCGCGCCGCCCGATACCGAAACGGGCTACACCATTTTTGCCGACCGCTGCACCCCTTGCCACGGTGAGCAAGGCGGGGGCGATGGCCCCATGGTGGTCAATTTGCAGGTGCGCCCGGCTGTCTTTGCTGACCCGGCCTATCGGCAAACGGCCGTTCCTACTGCGCTCTTTGACACCATCACAAACGGCCGTTTGGAACGCTTCATGCCCCCCTTTGGCACCACCACCGTCACCGACCCCATTGCCGAAGCCGACCGCTGGAACCTGATCGCCACCATTTTTAGCCTTAGCACCCCAGCCGAGGCTGTTGAGCGGGGCGCAACCATCTACCAGGAAAACTGCGCCGCCTGCCACGGCAATGACGGCAACGCCCCTGGCCCCACTGTAGGCGGTGCCCCGCCTGACCTCACCGATCTGGCCTACTGGTTTAGCCGCAGCAACCAGATGGTGCTGGATGGGATGGCCGGTGCCGCCGCCCACACCTACACCCTGGACGATCAGGCTTTGTCCGATGCGGTAGATTTCAGCCGCACCTTCAGCTATACCTATACCGACCTCTTCCCGCCGCTGGAGCCAATTGAGGCCGCAACCATCGCGGGGCAGGTAGTCAACGGCTCCACCAGCGCAACGATGACGGGCCTGGAAGCAACGCTGCGAGCCTTTACGGCCAACGTAGAAGAGGCTTTAACGTTGACGGCACCGGTGGGGCAAAACGGCCGTTTTTCCTTTGACCTCACCCTCATTCCCCCCGACTGGGTCTACATCGTCAGTGTCGATTACAACGGCACCCGCTTCAGCAGCGAAGTCGGCCAGCTTGACCCCAACCAGCCCACGCTGGATATGCCCATTACCGTCTATGATGCCACCACCGACCCCAGCGTCGTTGCCATTGACCGCATCCACCTCATCACCGAGTTTGTCGGCGATACCATTCGCATCAACGAACTCTATATTTTCTCCAACCGCGCCCCCGCCATTTACACCGGCGACACGGGCGACCCTGCGCAGGGAACGGTGCGGCTTGTGCTGCCCACCGGGGCGCAAAATGTCGCCTTCCAACGCGCCTTTCAATCGCTCAGCAGCTTCATCCCTGCCACGGAAATGATACAAACCGATTTGGGCTGGGCCGACACGCTGCCGCTGCGCCCCGGCGAGGGCAGCCTCAATCTGCTGGTACAATATGAACTGCCGTATGAGTCAGGTCTGACAATTGCCCATCCGCTGGTTTATGATGCTGCCCAAATTTTGCTGCTGATGCCGGATGTGGGGGTATCGGTGGCTGACGATGGCGGGTGGCTGGCGCAGGGAAGCGAATCATTGTCGTCGGGTGCGTTTTTGACCTACACCCAATCGGGTTTGGCAGCGGGTGAGGCGGTGAATGTGACCATAAACGGCCGTCCGCGTGTTGTCACCGACGCCGGGGGCAACAACTTGCTGGTGCGCAACGAAACCGCCGAATTGGCAATCGGCACCGTTGCCCTTCTGCTGTCGCTGGTGGTCGTAGGTGGGCTGCTGTGGCACTGGCAGCAAGCCGCCACCACCGAGCCAACCACCGCCCACACCTTGCTCCAAGACCTAGCCGCCCTTGACGATGCCCATGACGCTGGTGAATTGGCCGACGCCGACTACCAGCGCCAGCGCACCGAATTAAAAGATCAACTACACCAACTATGGGATTAGAGATTGAGGATTGGAGATTGTGAACGTTTATCAATCTCCAATCCCCAATCTCTAATCTCCTCTCCCTACATGTTCAAATTTGTCACCATTTACCGCCGCGTGGACGATGAAGACACGCTCGAAGCCTTCTTTTCCCAAACCCACCTGCCGCTAGCAGAACAGCTTCCCGAACTGCTCAAAAGCGAAGTCAGCCGCGTCGTGGGTAAACCCGGCGGCGTTTCCCGCTTTCATCTCATGTATGAACTGTACTTTGCCGATGAAAATGCCTACCAACGCTCAATGGTAAGCGAAGTGGGGGTAAAACTGGTTGAGGCTCTCACACCGTGGGGCGATGCCAAATTACTGACCTGGTTTTACGCTGAAGCGTTTGAAGAGGAAAAAGACGCCTGGAAGCAAATCCGCACTACAATGCCTGTTCCAGCTAACAACACCGAGCAAGATTTACAAGAATGACAGGACGTTACAGATAACAATCAAGATTTGATTGTTATCCACTCTTGAGAAAAGCCAATCTGTTGCATGGTTTTCTCGAAATCCAGAATTGAGGGGCGTTTAAGCTGAAAACGAACAGCCGCAACTGGAACATTGTATTTGATAGTAAACTGGGAGCCATGTGGTTGCCAAGTAAATTTATGCTTGTCAGTTTGGCGATCAATACCTTCAAAGTTACCTCTCGGATTGACTCGCCATACATAATTATGAGGCACATAACGAGGCGTATCTAGCTCAAAGAGAGTAAACTCTAATACATTCGCATCTCTAATCAAGATCACGGTTCGTAAGTAATCAAATTTTTCAAGTGCAATATTTAGCCGCTCATTCCATATTCGCAGAACTGCATCACCTGTTTTCTGCACTTCTGCATGAGGGTTTTCTATCCCATACGAATAATCAGGAGAATTCCTGCCTGAAATAACCCGAATTGTTTTGCAAGTATGCGGATTTGTATTTTTTACACTTTTGACTGACCAAGCCTGTCCCTCCAGTACAACATCAGCTAACCCCACGGGGCTTGACAAATGATCGCCATCAATAGCTTTTGCAAAAATATCGCCCCAATCTTCACCACTGATGTCAGCCTTCCCTATGGCAAAATTATATACGAGCCAACGGCTCAATTCATAAATAACAGGCCGTGGAATTTCACCTAAAGGATAAAGCTCCTTGCCTTTCCTGCTCTGGCTGTCTCTCAGTCTGGGTCTTTGCATGAAGCACCTCTTTTATTACTGCCTGAATCATTGGCACAGGGACAGCATTTCCTGCTTGTTTTCGTGTTTGAGAGTCTGAACAAACGATTTCAAAAGAATCTGGAAACCCTTGCAAACGCAACATTTCACGCGGCGTCAGGCGTCTCTCACCGTTAACCAGCAAATAATTGTATGAAGCTCCAGCTCTTAATGCACACGAAAATGGATGACTGGATATATTGCCGCTTTTATTTTCATGCCAAATTGCTGGATAGTATTGGCTTGTATGAACGGCCTGTCGTTTCCTAGAAATAAATTCGCTTGCATAGTAGCGGTCGTGCACATCTGTTTCAAGAACGTGAGATAACGGTTTGTAGGTGGTTAGCTTTTTAGGCCAATGAAACGCTACATTATGATCCAGAAACCCCACAATGATTGTGCGTTCCCGTTTTTGAGGCAAACCATAATCGAGGGCGTTTAATATTCTGCGATAAGTCTTATAGCCTAGCTCATTTAGTGCCTCAATAATTCGCTTGATCGTTCGGCCTTTATTGTGAGTTGAAAGCTGCTTTACGTTTTCTAACACAATCATAGGCGGGAGCTTTTCTTGCAAAATACGTACTATTTCAAAAAAGAGCGTTCCCCGCATATCATCAAACCCTTGTCGGTTCCCTATAATGCTAAAAGGTTGGCAAGGAAAACCCGCACATAACATGTCATGATCAGGAATATCAGCGGCACTTATGGCTGTAATATCACCATCCGGTTCTATGTCATAATTTGCGAAATAGGCTTGCCGTGCGTGCAGGTCAATTTCACTTGCAAAAACACATTCTCCACCATTCCGCTCTGCGGCAACATGGAATCCCCCAATACCGGCAAATAAATCTATAAAGGTAAATTTATTTTCCATATTTCCTCCAAGTGTGCAGTGAGTACTCTAGAGGATCATAGCACAAATTTTCGTAATTAGTTAGCTTAATTACCACCTTTGGCCGATGGCAGGAAGGTTTGGTAGACGAGGGGGGCATAGACCAGATTGCTGTCTGTTAGCTTTTCACCCTGCCGGCCGCCCAGCGCATAAATCCGTGATTCGATGTGGGTAACGCCCAGATAAGCCCAGTCGCCCATTTCGTCGGGCAGGGGCAGGTTGACCACCTGCCACGTATCACTTTTGGGGTCATACACCTCGCCAAAAGCCGTTTCGCTGTTGGCACTTACCCCACCCCCCAGCACATAGAGTTTGTTAAGCACCACAGCCGACCCCGCGCCACCGCGTGGCAGCAACATGGGGGGGCAGTCTAGCCACGTTTCGTCAATAGGGTTGAACGCCTCGCAACTGTCCAATTCTTGCTCACCCTGAAAACCGCCCACGACATATATCAACCCGGCCATTGAGCCACCGGTGGCAAAGCTGCGCGGCGTGGGCAGGGGTGGCAACGGCCGCCAACTGTCGCTGCCGGGGTCATAGACATAGGCAGCATCGCGCTCACCACTTTCGTTTGCCCCGCCAAAAAAGTAGAGGAAACCACCTTGGGCAATGGCTACCCCCCCAAAAACGGGTTCGGGGAGGGCGGCCGCCGGCCGCCAGGCATCGTTAGCCGGGCTATAAACTTCCATCAAGTCGGTGGGGGTTCCATCGGCAAGCCGGCCGCCGGGGAGATAAATTTCGCCAAATAACACATCGGCACTGCTGTCAGAAACGGCCGTTGGCTTGCTGGTCGCCGCCTCCCACACATGGTCGCCGGAACGAAAAACCATCATATCGCCAACCACACCGTCGGCCGTTTCGCCACCAATTTGGTAAACATTTAGCCCAACCGCAGCGATGGCGAAGTTGGCCCGTTTGCTAGGCATGGGCTTGCTAAGCAGCCAGTGGGTGTCGGCAATGGGCGTTTCGACAAAGGGCGTTTCGGTGGCGGTGGGATTGAAAAGCCAGAGACCAACGGCCACGGCAACTATCAACAAGAGTAATACCCCGACTCCATAACGCCAGTCAAAGCGACGGGGTGGGGGTACGACTTCCGGGGGAATGGAGGGGGCAACTGGCTGGAATTGGGAATTGGGTGTGGGGAGAATAACGGCCGTTTCCGCCACCACCGGTTCAGCCACCACCATCCCTGGCACAGTCACAACCCCCTGCTGAATGCCCAACGTCACTGCTTCCGTGCGTGACGACGCACCCAGCTTGGTTGAAATATTCCGCAAATGGACTTTAACGGTGTTCTGGCTAATAGACAGCCGCGAGGCAATCTCCTTGTTCGACGCGCCTTCCGCTACACATTCCAATACTTCAATTTCGCGTTCGCTCAGCAAATCTCCTAAATCCGGCATAGGCTTTGGTGTGTTCCGTAAAAATACAACATCATTGAGGTCAGCTTTTCTCTCGAACTATTATAGCCAACTCGCAACAGCGTGCTGAAACACATGTTACACTCTTCTTATGAAGGAAGCTCGTGAAGAAAACTCTAAAAACAGATTTCTATGGTTCTGTGCCGGTGCTGGTGGTAATGGTCAGCGTATTGGTAATGCCGCCCGCTTCTGGCGTTGGCGTTGCCAGCAGGCACCCTTCCTGCGCCTCGGTCAGCTTGTCACGCAGTTCCGTGCTGCGCTGCTGCCCCAACGCTTCCCGATACAGTTCCTCGGCCGGACACCAATCCTGCGCCACAGCGTACAGGTCGGCGTAAGCAACGAGCGACTCATAAAACAGTTGGCACGCATTCTGATAAAACGGAGCCGCCAGACACAAATCGCGGAAATAAAAGCTGGCTGCTCCCCAGTTCACAGCGTAAAAAGCCACGCCTTGGGTATACAACTCTGCCCATGTGCGGTAATCAATTGCTTCCTGCGGCAAGTCGCCCAGCTTTTGCGCCTGGTCAAAGTAATACAACCCCAGCTCGACCTGCTTGCCTTGCACCAACTGCAACCCGTAAGCGACGTAAGCATCATATAGCATCCGGTCGGTGGTCATGCGTTCGTAGTCGGGAAATTGGCTTTGAAAGATGATAAGGGTGCTAATGGCGGCTTCCCACTGCTGCGTATTTGTCAGCCGCTCAATGCGAGCCAGTTCAACGGTCGCATCGGTAATAGCACCGGGAGTAGGGGAGGGTTCGGGAGTCGGAGTAGCGGTGGGTTCAGAAACGGCCGTTATCAACATCGGGGTCAACAAAGCCGCCAGATTCGCCTCCGCCTCCTGCTGCAAAGCCTGCGCCTCGGCATGGTTTGGCACCCGTTCCAGCACCCACGCCAGCCGCGTTTGCGCCAGCGCATAGCTGCCCTGCGCCATGTTTTCCCGCGCCAGATTTACCTGCCGCTCAATTTGCGCCTCCGCCTCCGTCTGCTGCTGCTCCTGCCGCAGTGCCTGCCCGTTTTCCCAGGCAAAATAAGCCACCGTCAGGTAAAATCCAGCCAGCAGCGCGATGGCAATCAGTACAATCCCCACAATACGCGACCAGCGGCGTGGTTCGCTTGCCAGTTCCTCAATTCCCTCACCCATGTTGTTTCATCACTTCACGATAAACGGATACAGTTTTTGCGGCCACCTGGGCCTGTGTGTAATTGTCTAAAACCCGCTGCCGTCCCTTGTCAGCCAGCAATTGCTGGATAGCTTCTGACTGCATCACCGTTTGCAAGCAGTGGTGCAAGGCAGCCACATCATCTTCAGGAAAGGTCAGCCCGGCATCACCAATGACGTTGGGGATTTCGCCGCTTTGGCTGCCGATGACGGACACGCCACAGGCCATGGCCTCAACAATGATGCGGCCAAACTGCTCTTTCCAGTTGGGCAACGTGCGCGACGACAGCACCAGGGCATCCAGTTGGTGCAAATAGCCGGGCATCTGGATGGAGGAGATGGGGCCATCGAACTGCACCCGGTCGCCAATGCCAAGCTGGTGGGCGAGTTTTTGTAATAACGGCCGTTCTGGCCCCTCACCCGCAATCAACAGCCGCCACACACCCGGCAGTTCCGCCGCCGCCCGCAGCAGTAAATCCACCCCTTTTTCCGCCACCAGCCGCCGGTTGGCCGAACCAATGGTAAACACCCGCCCGCTGTCCAGCCGGCGGGGCGGCTGAAACAGCACCGGGTCTACGCCAAACTGCGGAATCACCCGGTAAGGGCCACTGTACCCCTTCTCCTGCCACACCGCCACCGACTCCTGATTACCCATAATGGCATAATCTACGCCGCGCAGCACCTGCTGTTCCATCAGGCTAAAGGGAAACGGATATTGCCGCGCCAAATTTTGCCAACTGAAAAAGAGCGTTTTGGCTCCGGCGGCGCGAGCCTGTCGCCACGCCAGCCAAGTTGCCAAATTGTAAGGTTCTTCATCAATGTGGACAATATCCGGTTTGATGGCCGCCAGCCGTTTTTTAAACTGCGGGTAGTAATGAAGGTGGAAATGGCCGTTTAACCGAATAGGGTCAACCAGCAGCCGATACCCCTGCGTGTGGCTCCGCTCAAGCTGCACCGACCCGGCCGGGTCGTGCCAGGCCGGTGGCACAACAACCGTTAGCTCAATATCGTCGTGTTTGGCAATCTCTTCCAGCTTGGTCTGGTATGCACCTACCAGACATGCCTTGGAGAGCATCAATACTTGAATCATTGTGGTGGCAAGTCTTGTTTTGCAAGCAGCAAGTCAGCTATAGGCCTTCAGATAATCTTTTTGGGTTCAGTGTAGCCGAGCTTTCCCAAGCTCGCTCCTTCGCCCAGGCAGAAGAACGAGGATTGGAATCCTCGGCTATAAGTCAAGCCCAAATCTTTTTCTTAATGTCTATAACAACGGCGACCTGCAACCTTTCCCTTCAAGCTGTCACTGAATCTCACGCAAAGGCGCAAAGTCGCCAAGTTTTTCCTTTGCGCCTTTGCAGCTTTGCGTGAGTTAATCCATTTGCCTGACAAGTTGTCCGTGCACTCGCAGCCATTGTGAAAGTTGACGCAAAGGTCTATTTTGCTATACTTGCCCCGTTTTGGCAACCTTGCAGACACGCAAACAATTTCCCTGGCAAACACGCAGCCCATCCGAATTCGGATGGGCTTTGTTGATGTTCATTGGGTTAACGGCCGTTTTTCTCCGCTTCCACCAACTCGGCAACCTGCCACCCGGTCTCTACCGCGACGAAGCATTTAACGGCCTTGATGCCGTGCGCGTGCTGCAAGGAGAGCATCCCCTCATTTTCCCCGCCAACAATGGGCGCGAACCGATTTATATTTACCTCGTTGCCGCCGCCGTTGGGCTGTTGGGACAAACGGCCGTTGCTGTGCGCCTGCCCGCCGCCCTCATCGGCAGCCTTACCGCCTTGGCCGTCTACAAATTGACCGATAGCTGGTTTGGGCGCAGTGTGGGGCTGCTGACGGCCTGGCTGTGGGCCACCACCTTCTGGCCGGTGCATCTGGGTCGGATTGGGCTGCGGGTGGGGCTGCTGGTGCCGCTGCTGGCACTCACCTTTTGGCTGGCAACGCTGGCCTGCCGCCGCCAAAGCCGCTGGCTGTGGTTGGCAGCCGGGGCAGTCTATGGCCTCAGCTTCTACACCTATCTGGCGGCTCGCTTTACCCCCGTTTTGCTGCTCGCGGCCCTGCTTTACCTGCTGTGGCGCGGCGGCTGGCGGCGACTGTGGCCGGGAATGGGCTGGTTTGTGCTGGCAACGGCCGTTTTGCTCCTTCCGCTCCTCCTGCTGGCGTGGCAAGATCCGGCTCTGGTGCTGGGGCGCACCGGGCAAGTGTCGGTGCTAAACCCGGCCATCAACGGCGGCAACCTGTTGGGAACGCTGTGGCGCAAGGGGTGGCAGGCACTGGGCATGTTTGTCTGGCGCGGCGACCCGATTTTGCGCCACAACGGGCTGCAAAGTTATCCGGGGGGAAACGGCCGTTCTGTCTTCGATATTTTCATGGCCGTTCCCTTCCTGCTGGGCGTGGTGGTTTGCCTGCGCCAATGGCGGCACCCCCCCTTTGCCTTCACCCTGCTCTGGACGCTCATCATGCTGGGGCCAACCATTCTGGCCGAAGACACCCCCCACTTTCTCCGCGCCGTCGGCGTGCTGCCGGCCGCACTTATTTTGCCCGCACTGGGGTTGCAAACTGTTTGGCGTGGGGCGTGGGGTGTAGGGAGTATTCGCCCCACACCCCACACCCCACACCCCACTTCCCACATCCTCAGTAGGGCAATCGTCGCCGTTCTGTTGGCTGGCAGTTTTGCCCTAACCCTGCGCGACTACGTACACTATGGGCAGCAGCCGACGGTGGCCTATTTGTTTGAGGATGGGGCGCGACGACTGGCGGAAGAGGTGGTGGATTTACCGCCACAAACGGCCGTTTATCTTGACCACCAGTTCCGCAACGGCTGGCCGTCCATTCCCTTCCTGCTGGCCGACCGCCCCGTGAGCTGGTTTGGGGCAGAGAGTGCGCCGCAGGGTTTGGGGGGACAAACGGCCGTTTATGCCTGGCCCTATGGTTCGCTCGATTACGTGGCCGGGCTGGTGCAGCCCCCGGCGCAGGTGACAACCAGCGTGGGGCCGCTGGTGCGCGGCGACCTGGAAGAAACGGCTTACCCGCTTTATTTTGGGTATACTGTAGCGGCAGTTGACCGCTTACCGCAGCCGGTGGCGCGTTTTGCCAATGGCATGGCGTTGGCGGCGGCAGCGGCAACGGTACAGGATGGGCAACTGGTGGTGGATTTAACATGGTTGGCAGAAACGGCCGTTTTCCCCCCAGGCGAAGCAACCGCCGCCTTTGTCCACGTAGCAGCACCAGACGGCCTGATTGGGCAAGCAGATGCGCTGCCCGGCGGCGCAGCCTGGAGAGCGGATTGGTGGCAGCCGGGGCTGCTGGTGGCGGAAAAAAGGGTGATTGAGCTGGAACGGCCGTTTGACCCCAGCCAGCACCACATTGTTGTCGGACTCTACAACAGCCAAAGCGGCGACCGCGTGCCCTTGGTTGGCACGAACGCCGATAGTTGGGAGATTATTGTTTTTAGACAGGATTAACAGGATTAACAGGATTGCTGATCATCAAATGCCTAAATCCTGTAAATCCTGTAAATCCTGTCCAAATTCCTGCTTAAACACATGAAACCCTATCATCTTGCAGTGGTGGTTTTGTGGCTGGGGCTGCTGGTGGGGTCGGCGGTGGCGCAAACGCAGCCGCTGCCCACGCCCGATGCCGACGGCATCATCTATGTAAAAGTGCAGCCCAATGACGCACTGTGGAGCATTGCGGCGCGGGCGGGGCTGACGCTGCCGGAGCTGCTGGACTTGAACAATTTAACCGAGGATGCGATTGTGCAGCCGGGAGATTTGCTGATTGTGGGGCGGGTGACACCGGTGCCAACGGAAACGGCCGTTCCCAGCCCCACCGCAACGCGCCCCGCGCCAACGGCCGTTCCCACCGACTCGCCCAGCAGCACCGCCATTTGTTTAGGTGCTTTTGATGATGGCAACCAGAACGGACAGCAGGATGGCAACGAACCGCTCAAAGCCGGGGTGGTCTTTACCGTTTTCAACGACAGCGCCGTGGTGGGCAACTATGTCACCGATGGCGTGTCTGAACCGTACTGCCTGGAAGGGTTAACGCCGGGTAACTACAGCGTGACGCGCTCGGTGGGAGCCACTGAAACGTTGACCACCAGCGGCAATTGGGAGCTGGTGCTGGCGCAGAACACGGTGCTGACCCAGCTTTTTGGCAGCTTTGAGGGAGAGGCGATTATGGTTGAGGAGAGAGAAACGGCCGTTTCCCCCCCAACACCCGACACAACCCCCGTTCCTGCGCCAACGGCCGAAGTTGCGTCGTCATCTTCCAGCCGCACCAACAATCCGTTTGTGTGGGTTAGCTTAGTGGTCTTGATCCTGATAGGGAGTGTGTTACTCTTTTGGGCGCGCCGCACGGCGCAATAAATTTTTTGTTGGATGGAAAAGTATGAAGAAGAGAACAATTTATTATTTGCTGGTTCTTATCCCCATTTTACTGCTTGGTGCAGCCGCCCCCCTGGCCGCCGAGCCAGCTCAACAGACCAACCTGCTGAGTAACCCCGGCTTTGAAGACCCCTACAACAGCGATGGGTCAGCCGGTAGCTGGGTACGCTGGCACCGGGAAAGCAGTGCCGATCAGTTTGGCGATTGTGCCAACGGCTACCGCAAAAAGCCCGGTTGGAACGCCGAACGCAATCTGACTCAGTTTATTCGGGAAGGCTCCGTTTCGCAGCTTGTGGGCAACAACTGGGACACCTGGTCTGGGGGGGTATGGCAAACCGTTTCCGTCACGCCGGGTACAACCTACCGCTTTACCTTCTATGGCATTGGGCGCGGCAGCAATTCCCGTGACGAGGCATCGGACACCAGCCTGAATATGAACATGCGTGCCGGGATTGACCCCAACGGCAGCGGCCTGTGGAATGATGCCGATGTGGTGTGGGGGGGCAGCGGCTCACCGCACGAACAATGGCAATCCTTCTCGGTGGAAGCCACGGCCACTAGCGACAAAATGACGGTCTTTACCTCGGCTGACTGGGCAGTGCAGGGTGTCAACCAGTGCCGCAAGCTGTTGGAAACGTGGTACGACAGTGCCTCGCTGGTGGAAGTTGGCCCGCCACCCACCAACACCCCGCCTCCGCCTCCCCCAGCCACGGCCACCTCTGCCGTGCCACCCACCAACACCCCAGCACCCGAACCAACGGCCACCAACGCGCCAGAGGCAACGGTGGAGCCAACCGCTACCGTTGAACCATCCCCCACACCCATCACAGGTGGCACGGTTTGCGTCAACGCCTTTTCCGATGAAAACGGCAACGGACAGCATGATAGCAATGAGGGTTATATTGGCGGGGTGACGTTTACCGTTGGCAACAGCAGCACGCTGGTGGGGCAGGCGGTGTCGTCGGGTACCGATAAGCCGGTTTGTTTTGCCGGGGTTGAACCGGGAACTTACCAGGTGAGCCAGATTTTGCCAAACCGGCTGGAGATGACGACGGCGGGCAATGCCACCATTGCCGTTGAGGAAGGTGGCACGGTTGGGCTGGAGTTTGGCAGTCGGCTGCGGCTGGACAATGGCGAAACGGCCGTTTCTGACACCAGCACAACGACAGGTGGTGAGACGGGTGAGAGCAGTGGGGGAGAAACGGCCGTTTCCCCTGGCGAAGCAACCACTACCCCCGAAACCACCCCCGCCGAATCCGGCTCCCTGCTCGCCAACAGCGGCCTCATCATTATTGGTCTTGGCATCGTCCTGCTGGGCGGACTGCTCTTCTGGCTCCTGCGCCGCCAAACCAGTTAGTTAGCAGTAATCAGTAATCGGTAATCAGTGTTCAGTACTGATTACCGATTACTGATTACTGATTACCAAAAATTCCCCGGCAAACCCGCTTACGAATTGACTGGTTTCTCCTCGCCGCGCTGCTACTAGCTTGTGTGGCGGCGTGGTCGCTGTTGTGCGGGTCGCTGTTGTGCGGGCCGCTGCTGCACGAGCCGGGGCTGCTGAACACACGCGGCGGCGGCGACAGCCCCTTTTTGCTTCAGCGGCTGCACCAGCTTGAGACTGCCCTGCGCGACGGCCATTTCCCCGTGCGCTGGATGCCCGATGCCAACTACGGCTATGGCTACCCCTTTTTCAACTTCTACGCCCCGCTTTCCATCTACATTGCCACCGTTTTTCGCTTTTTGGGTTTTAGCTATGTCCGCGCCATTCATCTGGCGCAATTGGGCGGCTTTTTGGTGGCCGCCTGGGGGATGTATCGGCTGGCGTGGGGGTGGTGGCGCGATGGCTGGATGGCGCTGCTGGCCTCCGCCGCCTACACATTTGCCCCTTTCCACCTCGTCAACATCTACGTACGCGGCGACTCGCTGGCCGAATTTTGGGCAATGGCATTTTACCCGCTGGTGTTGCTGGCGGCGGAGGGGGTTGTGGGGCTTGGGGAGAGAGGTGTAGGGAGTGGGGAGAAGGGTGTGGGGCGTAGTGCAGGGGTGGCGTTGTTGGCATTGGCTTATGCTGGGCTGATTTTGAGCCACAACATCTCTGCCCTCATCTTCTCCCCCTTCCTCCTGCTCTACATCCTCCTCCGCTCGCTCCCAATCCCCCAATCTCTAATCCCCAATCTCCCCACACCCCACATCCCACACCCCACACCCTACACCCTACTCCCCCCCCTCCTCGCCCTCCTCCTCGCCTTTGCCCTCGCCGCCTGGTTCTTCCTCCCTGCCCTGTGGGAGCAGGGGCTGGCGCAGTTGGAGCCGGTGACAGCGGGGTATTTTCACTACAGCAACCATTTTCGCGGATTGAATTTGGTGCAGCCAAGCTGGCTGTTTGACTACACGGTTGGCGGCGGGCGGGCGTTTCGCATGGGGCTGGGGCAGGGATTAACGGCCGTTTTCGGCCTCCTCCTTTTCCTTCCAAACCGCCAAAACGAAAAAAGTCCGCGCTCATCCGCGTTCATCCGCATCCCATTCTTCCCCATCGCCACCCTCCTCATTGCCACCTTCATGATCACCCCCTGGTCACGCTGGCTGTGGGATCATTTGCCGCTGCTGCCCTTTACCCAATTCCCCTGGCGTTTTCTGTCGGTGCAGGCACTGGGAACGGCATTGGTGACGGCGGGGCTGGCGCGGCTACCGGGGCGGCACTATGTGGTGCCCGTGATCATCGGGATGCTGCTGTGGGGCAGTTTGGGCAATCTGCCCGCCGACCATTTGCTTGTGACCGATACCGATGTAACGGCTGAAAAGCTGGCGCAGTATGAATGGTTTACGGGCAACATTGGCAGCACCGTCAGCTTTGAATATTTGCCGCCGTCTGTGGGACAACGGCCGTTTAGCAGCGACTGGTTGGTGACGGGGGAACGGAACCGGGCGGTGGTGCAGGGGGGCAGGGGGGCAGGGGAGATTGTTGAGCGTTTGGCGACGAAACAAACGTGGCGGGTGACGGTTGAGCAGGATGATGTGGTGCGGTTCCCCACGCTTTATTGGCCGGGGTGGCGGGCGGCGGTGGATGGGCAGCCGGTGGAAATTGTGCCAACGGCCGGTTCTGGCCTGATTAGCGTGCCGGTTCCGGCGGGGCAGCACACGGTGGCACTGTGGCTGGGGCGGACAACGGTGCGGCTAGTGGCGGAGCTGGTTTCATTAACGGCCGTTCTTCTCACCCTCTTCCTGCTGCTGCGGGGGGCAAATTTAACGGCCGTTGGTCGCAGCATTGCCGTTGGCACGGTTGGGTTGCTGCTGCTGGCCGGGCTGGCTCGGTTGACCCAGGCCGCGCCATTACCAGCCGATGACCTCACCTGGGATTTTGCCCAGATGGGGTATTTGCACCACGATGCTGAGGGCGTGGCCTTTGAGGACGGCAGCCGTTTGCAAGGCTATCGCTACAGCGCGGACGAAGTGGCGGCGGGGGAGGCGTGGGAAGTGGTCGTGTCGCTGGCAGACGTGCAGCCGGGCGACCTGACGCTGACGCTGGCGACCCCGGCTATCACCTGGCCGGCCGTCATTGAACAAAGCCCCGTGCCACCGCTGGTGGTGCAGACGGTGCGCGTGGCAGAGGAAGAGGCCGTTTTTTCCCTGCAAATTCCTACCAATGCCCCGGCCAATTTATATGTACCTCGATTGGAGTGGGACAATGGTCGGCCATTGCTACCGTCGGGCAAAACGCGGGGGCCGCTGTTTTTACGCCCGGTGCGGGTGACAAACAGTGACCCAATGGCTGTGACTGGGCTGGATGTGCATGCGGACGGGGTGGCGTTGACGGATGGGGGGCTGGTGACGAAGCTGGTGTGGGGGACGGAACGGCCGTTAAACCCCAATTACAACGTCGCCCTGCGGCTGCTTACCCCATCCGGGCTGGAAGCCGACGGGCTGGACACGCAGCCGGGGTATGGGTTGTTGCCCAGCAGCGGCTGGCAGACGGGGGCGGCGGTGCATGATTGGCTGACGTTGCCCCTGCCTTATGGTTTGCGGGAGGAACGGCCGTTGGCACTGCTGGCGCGGCTTTACAATGTGGCAACGGGTGAAGTGGTGCTGGTGCGGCGGCTGGGTGAGCTGACGGGGGAGGCCGACAAGCTGCAATTTGTGCCGCAGCAGCCGCGCTGGTCGCTGCCGCAGGAATTGGCGGGGGAAACGGCCGTTTTTCGCCAGGGCGACACCGACTTGATCCGAATGCACGGCTACACGGTGGTGCAGGAGGGCGACAAGCTGGTCATAACGATGGCGTGGGAGGCTCTCACCCCGATGGTACAAAATTACACCCGCTTTTTTCACGTGCTCTCCTCGGATGGCAACCTGATGGCGCAAGTAGATGGCTATCCGTTAAACCACAGCTACCCGACGAGCCAGTGGCAGGTGGGTGAGTTTGTGGTGGAGCAGATGGTGCTGTCGCCGGTGACGGATTATGCGCTGCAAACGGGGTTTTATTTGAATGATGGGGCGACGCTGCCGCGATTAACGGCCGTTGCCCCCGACGGCACCCCATTCCCCGACAACGCCGTACCGCTTAAGCGTGAATAAAAAATGCTGTCTGCTCACGATCATTTTCACCCTAAAGAGTGACCTGACCTCCCCCAAATCTTCTGTATAATTGCTAACGATGCCTTTACGAAATACCCCACCGCGTCCCCGCGTCGTAACTATTGCCCTTTGGGGTGTTTTTTTCTTTGGAGTGTGGCATCTTGGGCAGGCAATCGCCATTGGGCGGCAGCTACGTCTTTTTTTACAGTTTGATGGCGGCCTTGATCCGCGCTGGCGGTTGGCGGCGGCTGTTGTTTGGGTTTTGTTTTCGGGTTGGGTGATAGTGCTGTTATGGTACAAACGGCCGTTAATCCGTCTCTTGCTTCCACTACTCATCCTCAGCAACACCCTCTACAACCTCACACTCCTGCTGCTCTTTGCCCAACAACCTGTTGCCGTTCGCTTAACCTGGTTACTTATTGGCGCAGTGCTTGTCACGCTTTTTTCTTTGTGGGTACTCCACAAATATTTTAAAGGAGAGTAGACATTGAAGATTAGAAATTGATCAAATTCAATTACCAATTTCCAATCTCCAATCCACCACATTCATGAACCGCAAAATTGAACAACTACGGAAAATGAAAGATCAATCGTTGCAGGGTGGCGGCGAAGCCCGCATGGCTCGGCAGCGGGAAGCGGGCAAAATGACGGCTCGTGAGCGGCTTGATCTGCTGCTGGACAAAGGCTCGTTCCGGGAAATTGATGCCCTTGTCGTTCACCGCGAGCGTAACTTTGGCATGGATCAACAGACATACCTGGGTGATAGTGTAATCACGGGATGGGGGGCGATAAACGGCCGTTTGGTCTACGTCTACAGCCAGGATTTCACCGTCTTCGGCGGCAGCCTCAGCCAAGTCCACGCCGAAAAAATCTGCAAAATCATGGACATGGCAATGCGCAACGGCGCCCCCGTCATCGGCATCAACGACTCCGGCGGCGCACGCATCCAGGAAGGAGTCGTCAGCCTCGGCGGCTACGCCGACATCTTCCTCCGCAACACCCTGGCCTCCGGCGTTGTCCCCCAAATCAGCGCCATCATGGGGCCATGCGCCGGCGGCGCCGTTTACTCCCCCGCCCTCACCGACTTCATCTTCATGGTCAAAGAAACCAGCCACATGTTCATCACCGGTCCCGATGTCGTCAAAACCGTCACCGGCGAAGAAGTCACCTTTGAAGAACTCGGCGGCGCCATGACCCACAACGTCCGCAGCGGTGTCGCCCACATGGCAACCGACAGCGAAGCCGACTGCCTCTACCTCATCCGCGAAATGATGAGTTATTTACCCTCCAACAACATGGAGGATGCCCCCTTCCAGCCCAGCAAGGACGACAGCCTGCGCACCGAAACCGCCCTCGACGACCTGGTACCCGACAACCCCAACAAACCCTACGACATCAAGGAAGCCATCCACCTCATTGTAGACAACGGCCAATTCTTTGAAATTCAGGAGCATTTTGCTGAAAACATCGTTGTCGGCTTTGCTCGGCTGGGCGGCCACAGTGTTGGCATCGTTGCCAACCAGCCCATGGTGCTGGCTGGCGTGCTGGACATCAACGCCAGCGAAAAAGCAGCCCGCTTTGTCCGCTTCTGCGACTGCTTCAACATTCCGCTCATCGTCTTTGAAGATGTACCCGGCTTTTTACCCGGTGTAGACCAGGAACATGGCGGGATCATTCGCAAGGGAGCCAAGCTGCTTTATGCCTTTTGCGAAGCTACAGTGCCAAAAATTACCGTCGTTACCCGCAAAGCCTACGGTGGCGCCTATTGCGTTATGAACAGCAAGCACATTCGCTCCGACCTCAATCTGGCATGGCCGACGGCCGAAATTGCCGTGATGGGATCAGAAGGAGCCGTCAACATCATCTTCCGCCGCGAATTGGCCGGTGCCGACGACCCCGAAGTCCGGCGCACCGAGCTTGTAGACGATTACCGCGAAACCTTTGCTAATCCCTACGTGGCAGCCCGGCGCGGCTATATTGACGATGTAATCGAACCCAGCCAAACGCGCCCGCGTCTCATCAACGCCCTCAGCATGTTGCAAAACAAACGCGACCAAAACCCGCCGAAAAAACACGGCAATATCCCGCTTTAGCCAGTAATCGGTAATCAGTAACCAGTGATCAGTAGGTAAAGTTCACACTGATTACCGATTACCGATTACCGACTACCGATTACCGAGTCATGAGAAACGACGGATTACTGACCAAACGATTTAACAAGGTATTGATCGCCAACCGAGGTGAGATTGCCATGCGGATTTTGCGGGCGTGCCATGAGCTTGGCATTAGCACCGTGGCCGTTTATTCCGATGCCGACCGCAACGCGCCGCACGTGCGCTATGCCCAGGAGGCGTACCACATTGGCCCCTCCGCCGCCCGCGAAAGCTATTTGGTGGGCGAAAAGTTGATTGACGTTGCCAAACGCTCTGGCGCAGAGGCGATTCACCCTGGTTATGGCTTTTTGGCCGAACGGGCTGAATTTGCCCAAATGTGCGTGGATAATGGCATTGTGTTTATTGGCCCCCCCGCCCACGCGATTCGGGTGATGGGTGATAAACAAACGGCGCGAACGACGGCGAAGCTGGCGGGGGTTCCGGTTGTGCCTGGCACAGAGCCGGGCTTGAGCGAGGAAGAACTGGTGGCGGCGGGAGCGGAGATTGGGGTGCCACTGCTGGTGAAAGCGTCGGCCGGCGGTGGCGGTAAGGGGATGCGCCCGGTTTATGATTTGGCAGAACTGCCGGGAGCCATTGCGTCGGCGCGGCGCGAGGCCAAGGCGGCTTTTGGCGACGACACCGTTTACCTGGAAAAGATGATTACAGAGGGGCGGCATATTGAAATTCAGCTCCTGTCAGATGCTCACGGCAATCATCTCTATTTGGGTGAACGGGAATGCTCATTGCAGCGGCGGCACCAGAAGCTGATTGAGGAAGCTCCTTCTTTTGTGGTGGATGAAGAGTTACGCCGCCGCATGGGGGAGGTGGCGGTGGCGGCAGCGCGGGCAGTTGATTATGTTAATGCGGGGACGATTGAGTTCTTGATGGACAAGGACAAGAACTTTTACTTTTTGGAAATGAACACCCGCTTGCAGGTAGAGCATCCGGTGACAGAGCTGGTGACGGGGATTGACATTGTGCAGGAACAGTTGCGTATTGCCCGTGGCCGCCGCTTGATGATAACGCAGGATGACATCAAGATTAAGGGGTGGGCGATTGAGTGCCGGATCAATGCCGAAGACCCGTATAATAATTATTTACCTTCGACGGGGATGATTTCGACCAGCCGTTTGCCGACGGGGCCGGGGGTGCGGGTGGATACGGGGGTGTTTCCGGGGTATGAGATTACGCCGTATTATGATTCGATGATTAGCAAGCTGATTTGCTTTGGCGGTACGCGGGCAGAGGCGGTGCTGCGGATGCGGCGGGCGCTGGAGGAGTATCGGATCATGGGGGTGAAAACGAATATTCCGTTTCACCAGCACATGATGGACAGCCACCGCTTTTTGACGGGGCAGTTTGATACGAAGTTTGTGGAGGATCGGTTTAGCATGAGCGACCGGGAGGCACCGCAAGAGATGGAGGCGGCGATTTTAGCGACGCTGATGGCGCACCGGCATGGGCAGCAGGCAAGCCAGATTGTAGCTCCGGGGGAGCGGGATACGACGAACTGGAAGTGGTATAGTCGTTGGGAGCGGCTGCGGCGGTGATCGGTAATCGGTTATCAGTAATCAGTTATCGGTGTGGACTGATTACTGATTACTGATTACTGATTACTGTTTACTGAAAAATAAGCTATGAAGTATATTGCGACGATTAATGGCAAAGAGTTTGAGATTGAGATGGGGCATGACCATGAGGTCATGGTGAATGGGCAGCGGTATGAGATTGATTTTCAGATGCTGCCGGATGGGGGGATGGTATCGCTGTTGCTGGACAATCATTCTTGGGAGGGGGTAGTGGAGGAGCGGGATGAGCAGTATGAGGTGCTGTTGAAGGGGGAGATTTATACGGTGCTGGTGCAGGATGAGCGGGCGCATCGGTTGGCAAAGGCGCGGGGGCAGGGAACGGCCGTTACTGGTGAAGCCAGCGTGGTTGCCCCCATGCCCGGTCTCATCGTTGCCATCCCTGTGCAGGCTGGTGACACTGTTCATAAGGGAGACCGGGTGGTCATTCTGGAATCCATGAAAATGGAAAATGAACTCCGCGCCCCCCGTGATGGCATGATTTTGCGTGTTGCTGGCACGCCTGGTGCGACTGTGGAGAAGGGGCAGGTGTTGGTGGTGATTGGGGATGAAGAGAGTAATCAGTAATCGGTAATCAGTTGGCTACTGATTACTGATTACTGGTTACTGGTTACTGAATGGGCAATTTGGAATCGGAAGTGAAGTTTTTGCTGGGGGGGCAAACGGCCGTTCGTGACCGTTTGCTGGCGTTGGGAGCCGTGTTGCAAAAAGAGCGCGTGTTTGAGCGTAATGTGCGCTTTGACACCCCCGACGAGCAGCTTTTGCAGCGGTGGGAGCTGTTGCGGCTGCGCCAAGATACGGCCGTTCGCATCACCTTCAAAGCCCCCACCGCCGCCGATGCCGGAAGCCAGGTCAAGGTGATGGAAGAGCTGGAGGTGGGGGTGAGCGATTTTGCCACAATGGCCGCCATTTTTCGGCGGCTGGGGTTTGTGGAAACGCAGGTGTATGAAAAGTGGCGCGAAACCTTTGCCTTGGGCGGCGTGGAAGCGGTGGTGGATGAACTGCCGTATGGGGATTTTATTGAGCTGGAAGGAGCCGAAGCCGACATTTTTGCCGTGGCGCACCAGTTGGGGCTTGACTGGGAACGGCGTATTGTGACAAACTATTTGCAGCTTATGGGCGGGCTAAAGCAGTTTCACCAGCTCGATTTTGACGACATCACCTTTGCCAACTTTGAGCAGTGCGGAGCCAGGGTGGTGGATTTACCGGGGTATGATTTTGCTGATGAATGAGAATGGGACGCTGATTTTCCTGATGTACCTGATTGTTTTTTATCAGGAAAATCGGCGTCCTGTTTGACAGAGGTGCAACAATGGAGCTAGAACGACCTGATTTAGACAGCGTGGAGCCAGCGGTTTTGGCGTATATTGAGGCACTGGAGGCAGAGCTGGCGCGGCTGCACGGGGGCGGCGATGAGGTGGCCCGTGAGCCGGAGCCGACGGAGCCGCCCACGCCGCTGAATGTGCTGGCCTTGACGCAGAAGGGAACAGGCAAACGAACGCCGCGCCATTTTTATACGCGGCAGCGGCGGGGCGGCATGGGGGTGTTTGATCTGGAAGCAGATGAGGGCGACCCGGTGCTGCTGGGGGTGGCGGATGAGCATGAGGCGTTTTTGCTGTTTAGCAACTTTGGCCGGGCGTTTCGGCTGAATACCAACAGCGTGGCGGAAACGCCGGTGCGGGCCAGGGGGCTGCCGCTGTCGCTGCCATTGCAGGCGCATGAGCGAATCGTGGCGGTGCTGCCGGCCGATCAAAACAAGGCGGTGGCGATGGTAAGCCAGCGGGGGTGGGTGCGGTCGGTGCGAGCCAGCTATTTGGGCAAGGGGCTGATCCAGGGGATGACGTTTCATGATGTGAAGGAGGGGGGGTATTTAACGGCCGTTTGTTGGACCCCCGGCGATGGCGACCTCTTCATCGCTACCCGCTCCGGCCTGGGCATTCGCTTTGCCGAACGCCACGTTTCGCAGCGAGGCTGTTTGGGCATTCGCGTGGCGCAGGGGGATGAGGTGGTGGGCATAACGGCCGTTACCGAAGAAAGCGGCGTTTTCCTGGCTGGTCACGACGGCAAGGGTACCGTTCGGCTGATGAACGGCTTTGGTGCCAACAAAGCCCCCGGCGCGGGGGGGAAGGTGGCGATGAAGGCGGATAAGTTGCTGGGCGCAACGGCCGTTAACGACAACGACGACATCTTCATCATCTCCCAACTCGGCAAGCTCATCCGCTTTCAAGCGGGGGAAATTCCCGCCAAAAGCGGCGTGGTGCAGGGCGTGAACTGCATGGCGCTGCGGAATGATGAGGCGGTGGCGTTTACCGTGAGCGCGGTAGGAGAATAATTGGCAGGGGAGCAGGGAGCAGGGGGGCAGGGGAGATTTCACCCCTGCTCCCCTGCTCCTCCGCTCCCCTGCTCTCACCAGAGGTGACGACAATGGCTAGCCATGACTGGGTTGGCAAATCAATTGGGGAGCGGTATCGGATTGATGCCTTTTTGGGCGATGGGGGTATGGCGGCGGTTTACAAGGCGTATGACCCCAACCTGCGGCGCGATGTTGCTATCAAACTCATTCACCCCCACCTTTCGCGCAACCCGGAGTTTGTGCGCCGCTTTGAGGAGGAAGCAACGGCCGTTGCCCGGCTGCGCCACCCCCACATCGTCCAGGTGCATGATTTTGACCAGGACAACGGTGTTTACTACATCGTTTTTGAATTTGTAGAGGGGGAATCGCTACAGGCGGTGCTGCACCACCACGCCGAAAGCAACAACCCATTCCCCATCGAGCAGGTGCTAAAAGTGGGGGCGCAAATTGGCGAGGCGCTGGCCTATGCCCATGAAGAGGGGCTGGTGCATCGGGACATCAAACCGGCCAACATCATGTTTAACCGGCGTGGCGACGCCATTTTGATGGATTTTGGCATTGCCAAAATGGATGATGCCACCCAGCATACGGCAACGGGCATGGTGCTTGGTACGGCTCGCTATATGGCCCCAGAGCAGGTGATGGGGGAGAAGGTGGATGACCGCACCGATATTTATGCGCTGGGGGTGGTGCTGTTTGAGATGGTGACGGGGCGATCTCCCTTTGAGGCAGATTCGGCAGCCACGCTGATGATGAAGCACCTCAACGCGCCCATTCCCGATTTGCGGGAGCTGCGGGCGGATGTGCCGCCGGGGTTGATTCAGATTATCAACCGGGCGCTGGCAAAGGATAAGTCGGCGCGGTTTCAAACGGCCGTTAATCTTGTCGCCGCCATTCGGGAATTGATAAGCGCGGATTCGGGAACAGCGACGGCCAAATCACCTGTGTTGCCAATGGATGACCGGACGGTAGTAGAAACGGCCGTTTCGCCCGACGATCTTCCCATCAAGCCAGCAGCCACAACGCGCCAGGCAGCCGTGCCGGTGGAACAAGCGGGGGCTGGGGGTGGGGGGAAAAAACGGCCGTTGTGGATTATTGGTGGCGTAGCCGCGCTGGTCGTGGTGGCAATTGTTGCCCTATTTTCCCTGCGTGGCGGTGGCAATGATGACCCCGAAGCCACACGCCCCCCGGTTGTTGCCTCCTCCAATATTTCCCTTTCCAGCAGTGGCAGCACCAGCAGCGGCGCCGAAGCTACCCCCACCAGTGCCGCCTTTGCCGTCAGCAGCAGCAGCGACACGCCCACCCTGGCTCCTGCCGACAACTCTGGCATCCCTGCCTTTGACCCCCTGTTCCTCACCATCTACAACTACGAAGGTCTCATTGTCACCCTCGGCTTGCCCAACTCAGACGTACAGCATATTTTGTTTAGCGTGGATGACCCGGAGCCGTCCATCAACAACGGACGCATTGGCGCGGGCAATTCCGGTATTGCCAACACCACCATTGGTCCCATCCCCTATGAAAAGGGAGACCATACCCTCTATATTCGCTATGTGGATGGCAGCGGCACGGCGGGACAAATCTACAGCTTTGACTACACGGTAAATGACATTGTGTTTAACTACAGCCAGCAGTCATACGATTTTGCTACGGAAAGCTACCCCGTTGTGTTTATCATGGTTGCCATTGATTCTGACCCCAACGCGCTTTACACCTACGCCTACAGCATAGATTCCCAGGCACTGGATGAAGGTGTTGAGGGTGTGGGGCAAGGTGCGTCGCTCATTTTGTCGGGGCTGGCCGTGGGCGACCATGTGCTGTATGTACAGGCGAGGGGTGAGGGGCTGGAAACGGCCGTTGTTGCCTACCCCTTCACCATTGAATAAGAAACGGCAAGCCGGGTCAGCAAGCCCGGCTTGCCGCCCTAACTAAACCGCAAAAAAGCCAGACTGCGCGATAATTTCTTGTGCCGCCACGAACGTGGCTTCCGTGGCCGTTTTCCCCGTTTGCCGCAAATAAGCCTGAACAATGTGGTAGCCCACGGCATAGCCGCCAAAATCTGGCATACCAATTTGCTCAAAGCCCCATTTCGCGGCCAGCGTGTCGCCAAAAATGTAGCCACGAACCACATTAAAACCCGTTCTGTCCAGCCCCGTCTGAACCAGCGATTTGGCCGTGGCAAGATCGGTTTCGCTGCATTCGGCAACGTAATACCCCAACACCCCTTCGCCAAACAGCGACACGGCAAACGATTCGGCCAGTCCCTCGTGGATGATGTAGTCGGCCACGCTGGTGGTCATGATGTTCCAGGGGAAAAGGCGCAACCGCACCAAGTGGTTGAGTTCATGGACAATGGCACCAGGCAGTTGGGGCAAGTTGGCGGCAGTGGGGGTGTCGTATTGCACAACCAGCCGGGGTGCCATAAAGTCAATGGCTCCGGTGTAGCCCCGGTTGATGGGGTCAGCGCGAGCGGGGTCGGCGGCAATAAGCCACGCCTCCACGCTGTCTATGCCGATTTGCTGGCTGTGGGGGGCAAATTGCGCCACCCCTTTGGCAAGGGCGGCTGCGCCTGTCTCCCAGGCGTTGGCGGCTTGGAGAGCTTGCAGGGTGGGATGAACGGCCGTTAACTGCTCCGGCAACACCCACCCCCACGCCCGCGCCCCGGCCAGCGCATCCTCACCCGCCACCCCAATCATCTGCATCATCGGCTGCCACGGAACTATAAACCGTTCCTGGTAGATTTGTAAACGGCCGTTTGCATCCACCGCCGCCATCACTTCATCATAAAATTCGTTTGTTGGTATCCAATTCGCTCTCATTTCTCACCTTTTGTTTGACGATAAATCGCCAATGCTTGCTGCATAAACTGCTGCTGGGCAGCATCTACCCCGGCAAAGGGGGTGTAGGGAAGGTATTCGGGAGATAAACGGCCGTTTTCCGCATCCTCATGCAGGTGGCGCAAACTCTCCTCCACCGCCACATCCCCACCCGTAAAGCTGGTAATCAAATCATCCATCTGTGCCGCAAGCTGCTGCACAGCCGGGTCATTCGGCGGCAAATGGCAAACGGCGGCAAACCCCTCATACAGTTCCCGCCACGTCTGTGCGATGTCGGCAAAGTCGGCCTGGCTATATTGCAAGCCCCGTGTACGAACGGCCGTCCAACTCCCCTCATCAAAATACCCCTTTGCCCAACCCATATCCGGCGTTTCGGCAATGCCGCGCAAAATCGTCTGGATGGTCTCAATGCCAACCGCCTCCGTTTTCTCTGCCTCCACGGCGGCAATGGCCTGTGCCAATGCTGCCGACGCCTCTTGCAATCGCGCAATTTGCCGATCAACAGCCGTTTTTTGCATCATCAACGACCGACCCAGCGCGTACCCCGGCGGCGACAAAATGGTGGCAATCTCGCCCAGGCTAAACCCCATCCACTTCAACGTCAAAATCTGCTGCAGCTTGAGCAAATCGGCCGTTGCATACAGCCGATAGTTCGCCTCCGTCGTTGCCGACGGCTGCAGCAGCCCAATGCGGTCATAATACTGCAGCGTCCGCACCGTCACCCCCGCCAATTGGGCAAACTGGGCAATGCGGTATTGCTTCGCCATCAAACCCTCCAGACGCAGCCCAATACCGACGGCTACAAGCCGGTATGGACATGCTTTATCTGATTGTGTTTTTTACTATGGGGAAAGTATAAAGTATGACGTTACGTCAGAGTCAAGAGGCAAATTGCCTTGCTCTGGCAGCCCATCGAAGAGGTAAAAATAGCATTGCAGATAACGCGGATTTTGGCGGATTCATATAGGTTTTTCTGTTTGCTCTGCGTCATCCGCGTTTCCATTTTCTTTTTCCAACAAACCGCTAGGCAACAATCTCAATAACCGCACGCTTGTTGCCCCGCAACCGCGCCATTAGCGAAAAAAGGCGATACATCAGCCCATATTTGCCATTACCGCGTCGCGTTTGCGCCGTCAATGCGGCGGCATCAGTCAACACCCGCGCCTGGGCATCCACCCACTCCCCTTGCACATTGCCCCGCACATCACATTTTGCCACCCGCACCCGACCGTTGTTGTTGATGCGCTTTATCTTCCAGGCATCCGCTTGCGTTACCACATACAATCGGCCATTTTCGCCTGTCACCCACACTGGTGTTTTGATCCCCGTCCCGTTTTTGCGAAATGTCTCCAGCGAAACATATGTTTCATTGCCCAACTCAGCCAGACTCATAATCATTCATCTCCCATTGCATATTCTTGATGGTATTTTAGCCCAAAACAAAAAGCACGCAGAGTTAACATCTCTGTGTGCCTTTTTTCGGTGTGTGTGCAAAACGGCGTTATTCTTGAGCAGGCTTGGCCGAATGGCGACGTGTGGCGTCGGTGACCCTGTTGATGAGGGCAACGACAATGATGATTATGGTGATGGGGACGAGCGTTTGCCCAAAACCCAGAATGCCGCGCACGTTGAAGGGTACAAGCCCAGTATCTCCTTCGCCACGGGGTGGGCGACCTTCGCCAAATTCCCCGCGCCCTTCAAAATCGCCGCGTCGCTCGAACTCACCAAAACGGCCGTTTTCTCCCGCCGCCGCGCCATTCATCTGCCCATAGCCATACAGCGCCCCGGTGACAACCAGCGCCGCCAGCAAAATAATCACAATCTGTTTAATACTGCTCATGCGGTTTTTCTCCCGGCCAATTTTGCCAAAGGCGTAGTGATATAGCGTTTGGTATGTGCCACAATCCACTTCCAGTCCAGTGCCAAATGCAGCCCCACCAAAAAGATTACCAGTTCGGAACTGCTGTGGTGCAGCCGCCGCCACATAAACCCTTGCTGTGCCTGTAGCCCCAACTGCGCCATCGCCACTTCTGAAATCCACAGCCCGGTAACAATGACGATCACCATGTTGATAAACAGCAGCAGGTCAATGAGGTAACGGAACCGCTGCTGGGCTGGCAATTTTTTAAACAAACGCTGCGTAACGGCCGTTATCCACTGCCAATGCAGCATGAGGTGATAAATCAGAGCAATTCCAAACCCAATTCCCAGCCATTCGTGAATCGGAATGCCGGTAAAGTGGGTATTCATATCAATGATAAAAGCAAAAAAGAGAAAAATATCGAGCCAATAATTTTTGATTGTTTCGCTCAGCCCCCGCTTCGACTGAGTTTTTGTCACCACCGTTGTTGCCATGTTGTTGTTTCCATGCTCCTTGCATTAACTTGCGGTCATCATAATGCAATATTATGTAGAAGTTGTGAAGCTACGCAAAACAACCAGCCAATGGTTATGCCAATTTCGTATCTTACACAGGCACAAGCCCTTGCAAATAAACCACCACCATTTGCTGAAAACTTTCATCTAAATCAAGCGGTAGACCAAAACCGCCGCCCATTTCCAGCGAGACAAAGCCGTGGAGCAAACTGCGCAGCCCGCGAATGGCGTGCAAGGCTGCGTCACCGGTCAAACCCAGGCTACCCAACAGCAGCGCAATCAGGGTCACAAGTTCGGACGAAAGTTGCTGTAATTCGTTATCATCGGTTGCCGGGGCTTGCAGCGTCAGCTCATAAATGCCGGGGTTGGCTTGGGCAAAGGTACGGTAGGCGTGGGCAATGGCAACCAGTGCCTCTTGCCCTATCTTGGCAATGGCGGCATGGCGAACGGCCGTTAACAACGCCTCTAACCCATACAACGCCAGCTCCCGCCGCAGCCCCTCTTGCCCCTGCACATGGTTGTAAAGCGACGGCACCCGCACATCCAGCGCCGCCGCCAATTCAGTCAACGTCAACGTCTGCCAACTGCCGCTTTGGTTTGCCAGCAAAACGGCCGTTTCCACCACAATCTGTTTGTTCAATCGTCTGCTTTTTGCCATGAGGTATTTATCTCGCCGCCTCGATGGCGGCAGCCATGGCCGCGCCGGGGTTCTCCAGCACCGAGCCATGTCCAACGGCCAGCCGGGTTGGGTTGAGAGCAAGCAGCTTTTTGGCGGTAGAAACGGCCGTTTCCTTGTGCCACGTCGCCATTGCCGGAAAAGGAAACAGCCAGCGTATCTGCCCCGCCACCGCAATCCCACCCTTGGTTTGAAACGCATCCCCAGCAATCAGCGTCCCGTCACGGCCGTCGAAAAAAGCCATGTGGTCGGGCGTGTGGCCGGGAGCTGCCACCACCCGCAGCGACCCCACTCTGTCGCCATCGGCCACCAGCCGCGTGGCTTGCGTAGACGAGGCCACAAAGCTGCCGCGCAGTTTAGCCTGTGGTTCGTCGGGGTGGAGGGTGAGATTGCCAGCGAGAAAAACGGCCGTTCTTCCCCCAAAAACCAGTTCCACGTCCGGCAACTTATTCGCCAGCACATCCAGCGACCCCACATGATCCCCATGCGCATGAGTCAGCGCAATCCGCCTGATCGGCCGCCCCAACTGCTGCGCCGCCGCCAAAATCCCGTCCGCACTGCCCACCAAGCCCGTATCCACCAATGTAAACCCATCCGCCTCGCGCACCAAATAGCAGTTAAACGCCCCCAGCCGCGTCAGTTGAACCAAATTATCACCAATCGTCGTTATTTTCATTTGTCGTCTCCAAATATAAACTAATATGATTAATTTATAAACTAATAATATTAGTTTGTCAAGCGCAAATACGGAAAACAGCCAACTCGCAACCACCCTCCCCCCATGCTATAATTCAGTCGCTAATTTGTGACATTTAGGAAACAAGCATGAACAAACCATTGAGCTTTGACGGCATTATTTTGCGTCTTTTGGAATTTTGGAAAGAACAGGGGTGCCTGGTGTGGCAGCCCTATAACGTACAGGTGGGGGCTGGCACCATGAATCCAGCTACCGTGCTGCGGGTGCTGGGGCCAGAACCGTGGAACATCGCCTACATCGAACCCAGCATTCGCCCCGACGACGGCCGTTTTGGCGAAAACCCCAACCGGATGCAGCAGCATTACCAGCTCCAAGTCATCCTCAAACCAGAGCCGGGCAACCCGCAAGAACTGCTGATTGAGAGCTACAAAGCCATCGGCATTGACCCGCGCCAGCACGACATTCGCTTTGTGGAAGACAACTGGGCGCAGCCCGCGCTGGGGGCATGGGGGCTAGGGTGGGAAGTGTGGCTCGATGGGCAGGAAATTACCCAGTTTACCTATTTTCAGCAGGTGGGCGGCATTGAGCTAGACCCGGTGCCGGTGGAGCTAACCTATGGGCTGGATCGTATTGCCCTGGCACTGCAAGGCAAAAACAGCGTCTGGGAAATGGATTACGGCGCGGGCGTGAAATATGGCGATGCGCTGCTGCGCGGCGAGTGGGAACACAGCGAATATTATTTCAACAAGGCCAACGTAGAGTCGCTGCGGACGATTTACGACCTGTATGAAAAAGAGGCCTACGCCTGTTTGGAAGCAGGTCTGGTCATTCCGGCCCACGACTACAACCTCAAATGCTCCCATTTGTTCAACGTCATGGACACGCGGGGCGCGGTGGGGGTGACGGAACGGGCGGGCTATTTCCGGCGGATGCGGACGGTGGCGTACAAGGTGTCGGCGGCGTATGTGGAACAGCGGCAACAAATGGAATACCCGCTGCTGGAAAATGGGGCGTGGCAAACGGCCGTTCCTGCCCTCACTCTGCCCGAACCTAGCCAAACCACACCCGCCAACAGCCGCGAAACATTTGTCCTGGAAATCGGCAGCGAGGAACTCCCGGCCGACGTGGTGGACGCAACGATTGAACAACTGGAAACGGCCGTTCCCGCCCTCCTCACCAACCTGCGCCTCGCCTACGACCGGGTAGAAATCCACGGCACGCCGCGCCGCATGGCGGTGCTGGTGCATGGCCTCGCCGCCCAGCAGCCCGATTTGGAAACCGAGGTCAAGGGGCCACCCGCCGACCGCGCCTTTGACAAAGACGGTAAACCCACCAAAGCTGCCATCGGTTTTGCCCGCAGCCGGGGGCTGGACGTGGCTGATTTGCGCGTGGTGGAGGAGAAAGGGGGGCGGTACGTAACGGCCGTTATCCGCGAAGCCGGTCGCCCCACCGTCCCCGTGCTGGCCGAAGCGTTGGCCGATTTTATTGGCGGCATCAAATTTGAAAAAGGTATGCGCTGGAATCACACCAACGTGGCGTACAACCGACCGCTGCGCTGGCTGGTTGCCCTGTATGGCAGCGACGTGGTGCCATTTGCCTTCGCCGGGGTCGCCAGCGGGCGCGTCAGTCGCGGTCTGCGCCCCTACGATTCCCCCGACATTGCCATCGCCCACGCCAATGACTACACGACGGCAATGGCCGACAACGGCATCGTGTTAAGCGTGGCCGAACGGCGCGAGCAAATTGCCGCCCAAGCTACCGCGCTGGCGGCACAACAAGGTGGCACCATTCCCAACGACCCTGGCTTGCTGGCCGAGGTGACGAATCTGGTAGAACGGCCGTTTCCCTTCCTCGGCCACTTTGAAGAACGCTTTTTGCAGCTACCCGCCGCCGTGCTGGTGGCCGTCATGCGGAAGCACCAGCGCTACTTCCCCGTTTACGCTGCCGACGGCACGCTGCTGCCCCACTTCATCGCCGTGCGTAACGGCGACGGGCAGGACATTGAGATTGTGGCCGATGGCAACGAACATGTCATTCGCGCCCGCTTTGCCGATGCCGAATTTTTCTACAAGCAGGATGTGAAACGGCCGTTAGCCGATTTTGTCCCCGACCTCAGCCTGCTCACCTTTGAATTTAAGTTAGGTTCCATGCTGGACAAAACGCGGCGGCTGGAAAAGCTGGCCCCGGAACTGGCGCAGATGATCGGGCTGGACGAGGCAGAAACGGCCGTTGCCCGCCGCGCCGCCGCCCTTGCCAAAGCCGACCTTGCCACGCAAATGGTCGTCGAGATGACCTCGCTACAAGGGGTGATGGGCGGCCACTATGCCAGCCGCAGCGGTGAACCCGCCGCCGTTGCCCAGGCCATTGCCGAGCAGTACCAGTCGGTGAGCAGCAGCCGCGCCGGGCTAGTGCTGGCTCTGGCCGACCGTCTGGACAGTCTAACCGGGCTGTTTACCGCCGGGCTGGCCCCCAAAGGCTCCAACGACCCGTTTGCCCTGCGCCGCGCCGCCATTCAAGTGATTGAAAACCTGATTGGCAACCAAACCGGGTTCGACCTGACCGCCGGGCTGCAAGCCGCCGCCGCGCTGCTCCCCGTTGCCCTCAACCACGAGACGCTGGCCGCCCTGCAAACGTTTGTCACCGGGCGGCTGGAGGTGATTTTGCGTGACCAGGGACACCGGGCTTCGGTGGTGAAGGCGGTGCTGGCGGAACAGGCGAATGACCCGTTTTTGGCAAGCAAAACGGCCGTTTCCCTCAGCCAGGCCATTGAAAGCGATGGTTGGGACGAGATGCTCACTGCCTACGCCCGCTGCGTTCGCATCACCCGCGCCCTGCCGGAACAACTGCCGCTGCGCCCCGCAGACTTTGCCGAGCCGTCAGAGCAGGCGCTGGTGGCGGCCTACCAGCAGGCGGCAGACAAAGCCGATGGCACGCTGCCGACGTTGGTTGCCACGCTGCGCGACCTGATGACCCCGATCAACGACTTTTTTGATGCGGTGCTGGTGATGGCAGAGGAAACGGCCGTTCGGGAAAACCGCCTTGCCCTGCTGCAACACATCGCCAACCTTGCCAAAGGCATTGCTGATTTGTCGGAACTGGAAGGTTTCTAACGAAGAAATCGGTAATCAGCTAACTGGTTGTGTATGCGACGCAGCCGTGAACCGACATGACTGTTAGCTGATTATCATCTTATGACTACGCAGTCTCGCAGCCAACATTCTATGCTAAAATAACCCCATGAGTACAATTCGCCTTCAGACTCAATTGCCTTTTGATGATTTGCTGAACAATTTGCACCAGTTGAGTGCGGAAGAACTGTCACGGCTAACGGAAAAAGCGGCAACAATCAAGGCCAGGTCGCAGCAGGTTGCGTTTCAACAGCAATTGCTTGTGCAAATGCAACAGCATAACACTGCGAATTGGTCAGATAAGCAACGAGCGATTTATCAGCGGCTTATTGAAACAGTCAAACGTTATACCGATGAACAACCACGCCAACTGGGGCTATGCACCGGGCTAGTTGAGAGTGACAAGGATTTTGATGCACCGCTTCCCGCAGCATTAGAAGCATCATTCTGGGGCAATGAAACAGACAACTTCGGGATCAGCCTTGCTCAAGATTGACATTCACTATGAACTTGTTGCTTGACACCCATATCTTTATCTGGGCATTTTCTAATGTTGCGCAATTGTCGCCTGATGTTTCGGCAGCCCTTGTTAGCCAACAAAACAACTTGTTTTTGAGTGTCGCTAGCAGTTGGGAAATGCAGGTTAAGGAGCAGATTGGCAAGTTAACGTTATCGCCATCGGTCGAAGTGTTTGTTAAGGAACGAAGATTAAATAAGTGGCGCAAGAAGTTCAACTTCTCAGAAGAAGTTGAACTTCTAAATGGACAGTTATTTAATTCCCATTCCTAAATCCCAGATGTTGCTAAATCAGATACAACCTCTGCCAATTAGCAATGAGCATGTTTGGTTGTTAAAGCAATTGCCTTTGCATCATCATGATCCGTTTGATCGCATGATTATTGCTCAAGCAATATCTGAAGGTCTGACAATTGTCACTCAAGATGCACAGTTTGCCGCTTACCCTGTGGCTATTTTCTCGTCTCTTGGCTAATTACCACGCAAGATCATATGGAAGTTCAGTTTGCCGTTGCCAAAATTAACAAGTACGCGACTAGCGAGAGCGGCGACACGCTGGAAATGGTGGAACGGCCGTTAGGTGGTCTTTCCCTGGTGCTGGTTGATGGGCAAAGCAGCGGCAAATCAGCCAAGCGCATTAGCAACATGGTGGCGCGAAAAGCGGTGCAGCTATTGGGCGAAGGCGTGCGCGATGGCTCCGCTGCTCGCGCCGCCCATGACTACCTCTATACCGCCCGCGACGGCAAAGTGAGTGCCACGCTCAACATCCTCTCCATTGATGCCCAAACCAAAACATTTGTCATCTCGCGCAACAATGAAGCCCCGGTAATTGTCCACACGGCCGCCAATGGGTTCTATTTACTCAATGACCCCGCCCAGCGCGTGGGGTTTTATCAGCACACCATCCCTGTTATTAGCGAAATTCCGGTCATGGTCGGTACGGTCATTGTGGTTTTTACCGATGGGTTAAGCCATGCCGGAAGCTTAAGGGGGGGTAAAAGCTACGATCCCTATGCTGCGACCCAGCGTTTGCTGGCACAAGGAATCATACCGGCCCAGCAAATTGCAGACACTTTATTAGAAGAAGCCGTAGCCAAGGATAACGGCCGTCCTGGTGATGACATCAGCGTTCTGGTTGTCTCGGTTCACCCGAAAGAAGGGGATGAAGTGCGACGACTGGGCGGTCGTATTCCTTTTCAATGATCCATGAACACAGCCCTTCCATTACGCATCGCCGTCGTTGGCCCCTGCTCGGCAGGGAAAAGCACCTTGGTATCAGCCCTGCGCGAAGCAGGCTATGATGTCCGCCATGTGGCGCAGGAGCATTCTTATGTGCCAGCTATGTGGCAGCGCGTGAGCAACCCCGATGTGCTTATCTATCTTGACCTTTCCTATGCTACGGCACGCGCCCGCCGCCCCTATATTGATGGTGGGCCACAGCGGCTAGCTGAACAACACCGGCGGCTGGCTCATGCCCGCAAACATTGCCATTTATACGTTAACACAAATGCCCTGACTCCCCGGCAGGTGCAAGAACAGGTGCTACATTTTTTACAGCATCATCATCTACCGTTTGCCACCAAACCAACGCCCCAAACCCAGCAAATCAGAGCCAAGCTTGCGTTTTAGCACGGATTCTACCTCGTGGGCAGCCGGAAAATCGGCGCGTAAGTTGAGTGCTTTTTCGTTGCAGCTTTTGGCATTTTTGTAATCGCTGTTGTCCAGATAAGCCAGGCTCAGGCTGTGCCACAGCCAGGCGTTTTCGTTGTCAAAGTGGGTGGCTTCGCGGTAGACTTCAATGGCTTCTTCTAGCTGGCCGAATTCAATATAACATTCAGCTCGTTTGAATTTAAGGCGCAGGCGTTGGGGGACATTAACGGCCGTTTGTTCCGTCTGCTCCAACCAAGCCAGCGTTTGCTCCAAATCCCCACGTTCGCGCCAATACGCCACCTCGGCCATATTTAGGTAATAGCTTTGCAGCGGGGTGTTTTGGTGCAGATAATCCAGAATGAGGCGGGCATCAGCTAAACGGCCGTTGTAGATATAAATCAACCCCTCAATCATATTAATATCCACTTCATCTGGTGCCAATTCCTGCGCCCGTTCCAGCCACCCCATTGCCGCCTCCAGCCCTTCCTGATAATACCCACCCCCATCTTCCTGCGAAGCGGCCAACAGCGCATAAGCAACCCCGGCATAGGTAAAAGGCAGAGAAACGGCCGTTTGCAACGTCCGCAGCGCCCCCACCAGCGTCGGAATATCATCCCCCCGGAATGAATCAATCTGCTCCAGGCTCACCCAATACGTCCGACGCCCTTGCTCCGTAGGCGTTTCTGCCCCCACCCATCGCAGCTTGCCCAACGCCGGCAGCAGTTTTTCTACTAACTTCTTACCCATGCCATATTCTCCCATCAATACGCCAGCAACCTGCTACCGATACATACATCTGGCTCACAAACTCAGGTAAGCTCACGAAAACACCTTCCTTACGGCAACAACCCTTAGGGTTCGTTCGTTAATAACTTGGGATTTAGAAGTTCAACTTCTGAGAGAAGTTGAACTTCTGAAACTGCAAAGTTATTTTTGATTGAACCCTTAGCAGCGAGGATTAAATAAGTTACGAAAGAAGTTCAACTTCTTTTGAGAAGTTGAACTTCTAAATGGGCAAGTTATTTAAATCCCATTCCTTAGCAGCAATGTTGGTAAAACCAGTCCAATATAAGCGTTTTGCGCCCTGCTCATGCTCTAGTTTAAAAGAACTTAGCCAAAAAGAAAAGACCCCTCAATTGAGGGGTCTTCACATTCAAGAACTCAAAGGAACAAGATAGGTTTAGAAGCCCATGCCACCGCCCATACCAGCACCACCGCCAGCAGGCATTGGCTCTTCCTTGGTTGGAATATCCGTAATCAATGCTTCTGTCGTCAGAATCATGGACGCAATGCTTGCAGCATTCTCCAATGCCCCACGGGTCACTTTAGCCGGGTCAATAATCCCCTGCTTAATCATGTTGATGTACTCACCCGTCATCACATTGTAGCCAATGTTCTGATCGCCAGCATCAGCCTGCGCCCGACGCACGTTTTGGATAATAACGTCACCGTTCTGCCCAGCATTCTCAGCAATCTTACGCATAGGTGCTTCCAAAGCACGACGCAGAATGCCAACACCAGTCGTCGGATCACCATCAGCGACTGTAACCCCATCCAAAGCCGGCAGCGCATTCAGCAAAGCCACACCACCGCCAGGCACAATCCCTTCCTCAACCGCAGCACGGGTCGCACTCAAAGCATCTTCAACACGGTGTTTCTTCTCTTTCAGTTCAACCTCAGTAGCAGCACCCACACGGATAACAGCCACACCACCAGCCAGTTTAGCCAGACGCTCCTGCAATTTCTCGCGGTCATAGTCAGACGTGCTGCGTTCGATCTCAACCTTGATCTGCTCAACGCGAGCCTTGATCTGGCCTTCATCACCTGCACCATCCACAACCGTGGTATCGTCCTTGGTTGCGACAACCTTGGCTGCACGCCCCAGGTCGCTCATCTGCACGCTGTCCAACTTGCGACCCATTTCTTCGGTAATAACCTGTCCGCCAGTCAACACAGCAATATCTTGCAGCATTGCCTTACGGCGGTCGCCAAAGCCAGGAGCCTTCACAGCCAAAGCGTTGATCATGCCACGCAGTTTGTTCAAAACCAGCGTAGCCAATGCCTCACCGTCAATATCTTCAGCAATCACAACCAGGTTGCGCTGTCCGGTCTGGATCAATTTTTCCAAAATCGGAACAAGGTCTTGGGCAGAGCTGATCTTCTTGTCATGAATGAGGATGTAGGCATCTTCCACAACCGCTTCCATGTTATCGGAATCGGTAACGAAATAGGGGCTGATGTAGCCACGATCAAACTGCATACCCTCAACGTATTCGGTCTCGAATTCCAAACCACGAGACTCTTCAACCGTGATAACGCCGTCTTTACCAACTTTGTCCATAACCTCGGCAATCAACTTGCCAATGGCTGGATCCTGAGCGGAAATAGAAGCAACAGAGGCAATCTCGTCTACGCTGTCAATGCTTACAGCCATTTCGCGGATGCGAGCAGCCAGGGCTGCAGTACCAGCTTCAATACCTAGCTTGAGCAGCATGGGGTTTGCCCCAGCAGCAACGTTCTTCAGCCCTTCGTGAACAATGTTCTGAGCCAGAACGGTAGCAGTGGTAGTGCCATCACCAGCGATATCGTTGGTCTTGGTAGCCGCTTCTTTCAGCAACTGGGCACCCATGTTTTCATAGGGGTCCTCCAGCTCAATTTCTTTGGCAACGGTTACACCGTCATGGGTAATGGTGGGAGCGCCAAACTTTTTATCCAAAGCCACGTTACGCCCTTTGGGGCCAAGGGTGGTGGATACAGCAGTGGCAACTGTGTCAACGCCTTTCTTCAGTTTACGACGTGCTTCTTCGGAAAATATGAGTTGCTTAGCCATGATTCACTTTCTTCCTTACAAGATTATTGAACGATTGCCAAAATATCAGATTCTTTGAGGATCAGATATTTTTTACCTTCCATTTTTATTTCAGTACCGCCATATTTGGCGTAGAGAACAACATCGCCTACAGCAACATCCATTTCAATACGGTTGCCATTGTCATCACGACGGCCAGGGCCAACAGCGAGGACGGTTCCTTCCTGTGGCTTTTCTTTTGCAGTTTCAGGCAACACAAGGCCTGAGGCTGTTGTCTGCTCACTTTCTTTTGGTTCAACAACCAAACGATCACCAAGCGGCTTTAAATTCAAGGACATAGCAGCTTCTCCTTAATCTTAATCTTCAAGTTTTTAAAATCTCTGGTTAATTTGTGCGAGGGTTAGCACTCAAACGTCCCAAGTGCTAACAAGGAGGATTTTAACAACTGTTATTGGGGTTGTCAAGCACATTTTAGCAGTCTTTTGGCAAGAGTGCTAAAACACGGTGTCGAAAGAACGGTGATTAAATAAGTTACACCAGAAGTTCAACTTCTGGAACTGCAAAGTTATTTTTGATTGATCCCTAAGGAGCCGTGCCTAAAGAATTCCGACGGCATTCCTCAATACCTTCCAAGGCACTGTCAATAATCAGTTCATTAAACGTGACGTCAATGACCTGTTGAAAAATAGGGGTGGCTGTTTCGCAATTGGTAAAGCTGGCCCGAATATAAGCCGTTGCCAACATATTAAAAAAGCGCACGTTTAGCTCTGTTGGCTGCCCATATAGCTCCGTTGCAACCTTGAGCTGTTCAATGGCCTTTTCATAGTTGTTCTGGCGAAAATACGCTTCGCCCAGGCGACCTCGTGCCCGTGCTACGTTAGGGTTTAAACGCACCGACTCCAGCGCATTTTCTTCGGCCAGCGGGTCGTCGCCTAACTGCAAATACATATAAGCCAACCCATCATAAGCCGTGGCATTATCCGGGTCAACCTCAATCGCGTCTTTAAAACTCAGGATAGCATCGGCAAGCTGGCCGTTGCCAAAATAGTTGTAGGCCAACCCAATGTGCAGCTCTGGCCTTTGGGGATCAGCAACCAGCCCTAGTTGGTATTGTTCTAATGCTGCACTATATAAACCCTGATAAGTAAAGACGGTCGCCATGTAATAGCGGGCAACGGCGTTATCTGGCTCAAGAAAGATAGCTGTATCAGCATATTCCTGAGCCTGGTCAAAGAGTTCCGGGTTTTCTTGAAAAACCGAACCGCCGGCCGCATAAGCATAGGCTGTGGCGTTGTTGCTGTCGAGGTTAATCGCATCGCGGGCAGCATCGGCAGCGGCGGCATACTCCAAAGCCGCTGAGGTGATATCGCCTAAGTCGTCAAAGCGATTGCCGTTGGCAATATGGGCAGCAGCTTGTACTTCCCATGTCTCTGTCTCTTCCGGTGCTAACAGCACCAGTTGTTCAGCCCGCGCCAGTGCTTCTTCTGGTTGCCCTGCCTGGATCAGCAGACGAATAAGGCGGACAAAGAATTCGGGTTTAGAAGCGTCTAGCTCAACGGCCGTTTGATAAAACCCAATCGCCTCCTCCACCTGTCCATCCTTCTCACTCAGGTCAGCCAGCAGCGCATATTCCGCCGCCGACCGCGTTGGCTCCGGCGTGGGCGTTGGGATAATGATGTCGCGCACTTCATCGGCATTCTGGATCACAAAAACAGCCACGCCAATGCCAAACAGGACAAAAATCATCAACAGGCAAGACGGGCCTCGACGAGGGTAACGGGGAGGGGTGCGTTTAATTACCATGTGGAGAGACCACGAAACAACTTACTTGACCGAGATTGGAGACTAGAGATTAGAGATTGTGACCTTCACCAACCTTCAACCGTTAATCTCCAATCTCCCCTAACTTCTTCACAACAGGCTCTATTTCCAGCCACACCATTCATTAAAACAGCCGACGGATCACGTCGGCTGTTCAGAAACATCATACCATCAGCACCCCGGTGCGTCAAAAAGATTTATGCGCCGTTCAAATTTGCGTCAGCAGGCGGCGGTTGCGCCAACGCCAAAGCAGCCCCACCGGGTAGCCCAGCATTTTGGCAACGTCACCGACCAGGCGAATAATGGGAATGAGGGCAAAAGCCCGCAGCCGCAGTGGTGGCCGCCATCCCCAGGTATTGACCCACAGTCGCTGCGCCGGCCGACGCGAATAGGCACTGACCCCAGTTAACAACAGCACCCAGCCCATCCATTTTTCCCGCCAAATCATCCACAGCACCATTGGTAAGCCGACAAGATAGGTGATATAACGAACTAGATGGCGGAAAGGCCACAGGTTTGCTTTGCCGTCGCCACGGGCATAGCTGTAATATTGGTGAAAGAAGGCGCGTAGGCTGCCACGGGGACGGAAGTAGGCAACGGCCGTTTCTACAAACGGAAACACCCCATACTTCTCCCGCAGGGCAAAATCAAACACCAAATCCTCACTATAATCCAGCCATTCCGGGTAGCCACCCACCGCTTCCCACGCCGCCCGCAAAAAGGCAACCGAACGGCTGGACGGCAAAAAGCTGTCGGGGTCTACATCGTGGCGCGTGGGCAACACCGTCGCCCCCATCACCACCTCAAAATCGGTGTAGGGGTCTGGCTCAAACCAGCCGCTGCACACCGTTGCTTTGCCTTCCACAATGGGGCGAGTCAACTCTTCCAGCCAATAGGGTGCCAACACCACTCCGGCATCGGTGGAGGCAATGATGTCGCCGGTGGCGTGGGCAATGGCACGGTTGCGCCCCTGGCTAATATTGCTGCCCGGCACCACAATGACCCGCAGCGGCAGCCACTGCTTGTACTCTTCCAAGAATTCGAGCGTGTCGTCGGTGGAGCCGCCGTCACAGATGACAACTTCATCGGGGAAACAAGTTTGCTGAATCAGAGAGTCCAACAGTGGGCGGATGGCTTCTCCTTCATTTTTGATTGTGGCAATTACGGAAATCTTCATCTAGTCCTCGTTGGCTTGCACTTTCTGCTACATTGAACACCCAAAATGGGTGGGAGTTGCTACAACCTGAATTGTTGATGAGAGGCAGCAGCAAACGGCCGTTAAACAACATACCATTACCCGCTTATGAACACACTAACGACGCTCAATTTGCTCCAACATGGCAACCAGCTCAAGCGCACAGCACGAACGGGCTGGGTGCAGCGGGGCGTGGTACAGGCGGAAAACGTGGCTGCCCACAGCTTTGGTGTGGTTTTTACGGCGTTGGTGCTGGCGGGGGAGGTAGAACGGCCGTTAAACCGCGAGCGCATCCTCCTCATGGCAACCCTCCACGACCTGCCCGAAGCCCTCACCAGCGACCTGCCCCCCGCCGTTTGGCAGCTTATGCCCCCCGGCAGCAAACCCAACGCCGAACGCACCGCCCTGCAAACCATGCTGGGCAACAGCAACAGCGACTTCATGACCGCCTGGGAAGAGCTGACAGCCAATGAAACCGACGAAGCCAAACTGGTTCACGATGCCGACAAACTCGACATGTTTTTACAGGCTCTGGTCTATGAACAGCAAACGGGCAACCAGCAGCTTGGCGAATTCTGGCACCCACCGCATCGGTTCTATTTTGCCGAAGCGCAGGCGATTTACGACGAGCTGCGCCAAAGACGGGGAAAGTAAACAGTAATCAGTAATCGGTCAAACTGTTTACTGATTACCGATTACCAATTACCGAGATTTGACAAAAACACCTATACTTCCCAACATGGATCGTCAATTGTGGCATGTGGAACGGCAAACAGTCCTATTGCCCCGGCTGCGCTGGTGCCATTCGTTTGGCAGCAAGCTGCGCGGGCTAACGTTTCGCCGTCAAATTGGCAGGGATGAGGGAATTGTGCTGGTAGAAGAGGAGGAGGGGCGGGTTTTAACGGCCGTTCACATGCTCTTCGTCTTCTGCCCCCTCGCCATCATTTGGGTCAACAGCCAGGGCGAGGTGGTAGATACCGCCCTCGGCCGGCCGTGGCGACCCGCCTACGTACCGCGCCGCCCCGCCCAGTATGTAATTGAACTACACCCCGACTGGCTCAACCAGCTTCAGCCGGGCGACCACATTGTGTTTCGTGAATGATAAAAAATAAGCTGTGGCAACGTATTAGGTATTGCGTCAAACAATACCCAATGCCCAATACCCAATCCAATAAATTCTTCCGGCTTATCGCCCCGCTCCTCACCGCTACCTTCCTGCTGCTCACCACCCGCGCCCTGCTGGCGCAGCAGGAAGACCCGCCACCCATTCCCCAAGTCCATGTGGTGGCCGACGGGGAAAATTTGACCATCATTGCCACGCAGTATGGGCTAACAGTGGAGGATTTGCTGCGCGTCAACAATTTAGCCAATGGCGATGTGCTGTTTGTGGGACAAGAGCTGGTGATTCCCGGCGGCAGCGGCGAAGCGGTTGCCACGCTCTACACGGTGCAGGCGGGTGACACGCTGGCGACAATTGCCGAGCAGTTCAACACAACGGCCGTTTCCCTCAGCGAAAGCAACCGGCTCATCAACCCCAACACCCCGCCCCCCGTCGGTCAAACCATCAACCTCGTCAGCCGCACCGGCTCGACCGCCCCCCAGCCCGTTCTCGGCCAGCCCTATCTGGTGAAACCAGGTGACAGCCTGCTCACCATTGCCACCAGCTTCAACCTTTCGCCCACCGTCATCATGGCGGCCAATCAGCTTGCCTACCCCACCTACCTCTTCCCCGGCCAACGGCTGCGGCTGCCCGCTGCCACCCCTTACCGCGACCTGCCGGGTGATTTGCTGGACGTAGCCATTGGCCCCCTGCCGCTAAAGCCGGGACAAACGGCCGTTATCACCCTCCAAAGCATTGCCAACGACCCACCCACCGGGCAGCTAGGTGAGCAGGTTCTCCACTTTGTTCCCAGCGACAGCGGCCACATGGCACTTATTGGCCTTGATGCCTTCACCCCGCCCGGCAACTATCCGCTCATCATCCACAACGGCAGCCAAACCAGCTTCAACCAGGCAGTGCAAATTGCCCCCAGCGACTATGTGACCCAGTTTGTCACCCTGCCAGAAACGCTCAACGCCCTGCTAGACCCCACCGTCCGCAGCGATGAGGAACTGGTTTTGGCTCCCATCTTTACCCAATTCACCGCCGAACGGCAGTGGAGCGGCCTGTTCCAAACGCCAGTTCTCAGCAGCACCTTTGTCACGGCGCGGTATGGCGACAGCCGCTCCTACAATGGCAACAGCGTCATCAGCTATCATTCCGGCGTAGATTTTGCTGGCGGCATCGGCACGCCGGTGGTTGCCCCGGCCAATGGCACGGTTGTCTTTAGCGATGTGCTGGAAGTGCGCGGTCTCACCATCATTCTCAATCACGGCCAGGGGGTCATGACAAGCTACTCCCACCTTTCGGAATCATTTGTGACGCTGGGGCAAGCGGTGGCAACCGGGGAAACAATTGGCGCGGTTGGCTCGTCGGGGCTATCAAACGGCCCCCACCTGCACTGGGAGCTGCGAATTCACAATGTGCCGGTAAACGCGCTGCAATGGACAGAACGGCCGTTTCCCTAACATAAGGGTTATTGCATACGCCTAATTCTTCCCCGCTTGACACCCCCAAGTCGGTTGCTATACTTTTATTCAATCATTAACATGAGCGTGGAACTGCCTCGGCAGCCTTCCCAAGCAGGAGAAACAAGACATGAATGTAGCTGATATTTTTAAAGAGATGCCCAACCGCCTCAACGTCGAGAAGGCCAAGGGGCTTGATGTAACGGTACAATTTGATCTATCTGGCGACGGCGGCGGACAATGGTATGTGCAAATCAAGGACGGCGCAGCAAACACCCATCAGGGTACAGCCGACAGCCCAGCCGCCACCATCCAAATGGATGCCCAAGATTATGCTGATCTGACAAGCGGCAAGCTCAACCCCATGACCGCCTTTATGACTGGCAAAGTAAAGGTTGACGGCGACCTCAACACCGTCATGAAGTTCCAGACGTTGTTTGCATAACTCTGTAGGGCGTAGGGCGTAGGGCGTAGGGCGTATGAAGCACCCCACACCCCACGCTACACGCTCCACCCCCTACGCGCCACTCCCCACCGCAATCTCCGCATACTCCCGCTTCTCCGCCGTTTCCGTCTCCACCCCCAACACCTGCAACAACTCGCTAATCAGCTCCGCCTTGCGCTCGGCATCACTGCGCGACCAGGTACGCGATTTGATTTCCAAAAAGTAGCCGGATAGTTCCGGCTGCAAAATCTGGTCAAGGTTAATAGCAAAATCAGTCCCTTTATATAAAACACGCCAGCGGAAACGATCTTTTTGGATTTCCAGCTCGTTGGCCGGAGCAAAATATTCCCGGTAAAAACGCAGACTGCGGTCGGCGGTAGCCAGATAGCGTGAGCGCGACAGGGTGACGGCGTTGGGAAACTCCACCCGCTCCCCCTTGCCAATGAGCGTCAGGCGGCTGCGCGACTGGTACACCTTGCCGTGTTCGTCCACATAATCATCCTCGCGGTAGCGCAGCCGCGCCGCGTCGGGGTCGTTGCCGTCAAAGAGGAAGTAATGGTCGTATTGCCGATAGTGGGAGCTTTTGCTGATGTCAAAGTCGCCGCTGTTGAGCTTGTCGTGAATGGGCTGGGCTTCGGCTATTGGCACCTTAATTTGCACCTCAAAGCTTTTTTGCCGCTCCACGCCGGAAAGCAGGATGAGCTTGTTGTAGGGGCTGGCTTCGCGCCGCTGGACAAAGGCATCAATTTGGGCGGCAACCTGGGCGGCTTCGCCAACGGCCGTTTCTTCATCCACCGTCAACAGTTCACCAGCGCGAAGCAGAAAACGGCCGTTGCACACCACATGCACCACATCCGTACTCTTCGCCGCATACACCAGCCGCGAATAAACCGCCTCCGGGTTGTGGCCGAAATGGGGTTGATTATGCACCCCATCCATCCGCACCACCGCCACATCCGCCCGCTTCCCCGGCTCCAAACTCCCCGTAATGTCGCCCATGTGCATCGCCCGCGCCCCGCCAATCGTCGCCAGCATCAACGCCTCCCGCGCCGGCAGCTTCGTCGGGTCGTTGGTGGCCGTCTTTGCCAAAAACGAGGCCAGCCGCGTCTCCTCAAACATATCAAGGTCATTGTTGCTGGCCGGGCCATCGGTGCCAATGCCCACATTGACCCCGATTTCCATCATTTTGGCAACCTGGGCAATGCCGCTTGCCAGCTTCAGATTGCTGGTGGGGCAGTGCGCCGCCCCCGCCCCCGCCTTTTTCAGGCTGAACATCTCCCCCTGGTCCAGATGGACGCAGTGGGCGGCCAGCAGTTTGGTATTCAAAATGCCGTTCTTTTCCAGCCACGGCACCACCGGCATATGGTTGGCCTCGCGGCAGTTGTCTACTTCCAGCTTGGTTTCGGCAACGTGGATATGCAGCGGCACGTCCATTCCCCGCGCCAAATCGGCGCAGGCGCGGAGCAGTTCCGGGGTGGTGGTGTACCAGGCGTGGGGGGCCACGGCGGGCTGAATGAGCGGGTGGCCGCGCCATTTTTCAATAAAGCGACGGCATAATATGAGGCCATCTTCAAAGGTGGGGGAGTCGGGGGTGGGGAAGATGAGGACGGTTTGGCCGAGCAAGGCCCTCATGCCAATGGCGGCTACCTCTTCGGCAATGTCGTCTTCGTAATAATACATATCGGCGAAGCTGGTCACGCCGGAGCGGATCATTTCGGCGCAGGCAATGCGCGACCCCAGCCGCACAAAGTTGGGGGTGACAAATTCCCGTTCCAGCGGCATCAGGTAGCCCAGCCATACATCTAGGCGCAAATCGTCGTTTAGGCCACGCAGCAGGGTCATGGGGATGTGGGTGTGGGCGTTGACGAGGCCGGGCATGATGACGTGGCCGGTGCAGTCGAGGGTTTCGCGGGCGGTGTAAACGGCCGTTACCTCCCCCACCTCCCCCACTGCCACAATCGAATCGCCGTCCACCGCCACGGCTCCGTTGACAAAAATGTCAAAACGGCCGTTCATCGTCACCACCATTCCACCCGTCAAAAGAAGATCAACTTGCGCCATGTGTTATACCTCACTTTTCAACCATTATACCGATTCCTGTTATAATCAGAAACTTGATGGACAGTAATCGGTAAACAGTAATCGGTAATCAGTGTCCCCTACTGATTACCGATTACTGTTTACCAATTACCGAAAACTGGAGGTGCAGAATGACCCGAATGGTTGATGTGATAGCCCATAAACGTGACGGTGGCGAGCTTTCAGATGCCGAGATAGATTTTTTTATTCAGGGGTTCACCCACGGCGACATTCCTGACTACCAGGCATCTGCCCTGCTGATGGCAATTTACCTGCGCGGCATGAGCCGCCGCGAAACGGTTGATCTGACCCTCTCCATGGCAAACTCCGGCGACCAGCTTGATCTCCACGATGTGGCTCCCCTTGTCGTGGACAAACATTCCTCCGGCGGCGTGGGAGACAAAACGACGCTGGTGGTGGGGCCCATTGTGGCGGCGTGCGGCGTGCCGGTGGGCAAGATGAGCGGGCGCGGGCTGGGTTCCAGCGGCGGCACGCTGGACAAAATGGAGGCGATTGCTGGCTGGTCGTTTGAGGTTCCTATGAAGCAATTCAAGCGTCAGCTGGCGGAGGTGGGGTTTGTGCTGGCGGGACAAACGGCCGTTCTTGCCCCCGCCGATAAAAAAATCTACGCTCTGCGCGATGTCACCGGCACCGTCGCCTCCCTTCCCCTCATCGCCGCCTCGATCATGTCTAAAAAGCTGGCCGCCGGAGCCGATGCCATTGTGCTGGACGTGAAAACGGGCAGCGGTGCCTTTATGGCGACCGTCGAAGCGGCCACCGATTTGGCGCAGATTATGGTAGACATTGGCACCGATGCCGGGCGCAAGGTGGTGGCGCTCATTTCCGACATGAACCAGCCGCTGGGAACGGCCGTTGGCAACGCCCTCGAAGTCAAGGAAGCCATTGAAACGCTGCGCGGCGGTGGCCCCGACCATTTTTGGCAACATTGCCGCGAAACCGCTGCCCACATGCTGCTGCTGGCGGGCAAAGCCAACACGCTGGCCGCCGCCCGCACCCTGGCCGACGACACCCGCGCCAATGGGCGTGGGCTGGCCTCGTTCCGGGCGATGGTGGTGGCGCAAGGCGGCAATGTGGCGCAAGTAGATGACCCGTCGCTGCTGCCGCAGGCGCAATACATTGAGCCGGTGCTGGCTCCACGCGGCGGCGTGGTGGCAAGCATGAATACAGAAATGCTGGGCTGGACGGCCGTTCATTTGGGTGGCGGCAGGCTGATGAAAAGCGACCACATTGATTATGCCGTTGGCTTTGAGCTGCCCATCAAAATTGGCGACCAGGTGGAAGCGGGGCAGACCATCGCCACCATCCACGCCAACGACCACGCCAAACTGGCCGAAGCCCGCGCCGACCTTTTGGCGGCTATTTCCTGGTCAGAAACGGCCGTTAATCCGCTGCCGCACTTTTATGGGGTGGTGCAATGAGTGAAACGGCCGTTGTTCCCAGCCAGCAAAAGCAGGTGGTTTTTTATGAGGCGGAAATAACGGCCGTTTTAATCAACGGTGATGTCTATGCCTCTGTCCGGCACATGTGCCAGGTTTTGGGGCTGGACGTACAAGCCCAGACGCGGCGCATTGAACGGAATGATGTTTTGTCCGACGGGCAACGGGTAGCCACAGTGGCTACCCATCAGCGTGGAAACCAGGCCACCTATGTTCTACGCGCTGATTTGGTACCCATGTGGCTGGTTGGCGTTGACACACGCCGCATGGATGAAGATAAGAAGCAGCGGTTGATTGACTTCCAAAAGCGAGCAGCCAAACTGCTTTGGGAAGCGTTTCAACGGGGCGAATTAACGGATCCATTAGACATTGACCAACTGGCGGCGGCCGGCAATGAGGTGGCAAAGGCGTACCAAATCGGGCAGGCGATCATGAGTTTGGCACGGCATCAGCTACAGCTACAGCAGCGGGTAAATGAGCATGATCGTCGTTTGGAGGCGTTGGAAACGGCCGTTTCTTCTCCCGACCGCAAAATCAGCGATGCCCAGGCCATGGAGATCAGCCAGGCCGTAAAAGCCGTTGCCATGCTGCTCTCCAAACAAACCAAACGTAACGAGTTTGGTGGTGTTTATGGCGAAGTGTATCGCCGCTACAACATTACCAGCTACAAACAACTCCCGCTGTCCCAATTTGATGATTGCATGAAGTGGCTGAACGATTGGCGGGAAAATCTGGAAAGTCAATCTTTTTAGGAACGAAGATTAAATAAGTGGCGCAAGAAGTTCAACTTCTCAGAAGAAGTTGAACTTCTAAATGGACAGTTATTTAATTCCCATTCCTTAGGAGGCGGATTGAGCATAAACAGATCACGACAAATAAAAATCAAAGATTTCACAAATTCATTCGTGTTCGTCCATGTTCGTCCGTGTCCCATTTTCAAGAAGGAAAAGGAAAAGGCATGTTAGAAAAAGCAAAAGCATTACAAGCTGAACTGAGCCGCCTGCGGCGCACCATTCATATGCACCCCGAACTGGGGTTCGAGGAGTTACAGACGGGGGCGCTAGTCGCCCAAACGCTCAGCGACCTGGGCATTGAAATGCAGACTGGTGTTGCCAAAACCGGCATCATTGGCCGCATTGGTAATGGCAATGGCCCCGTCATTGGCATTCGGGCCGACATGGACGCGCTGCCGATTTTAGAGGCTAACGACGTGGCATACAAATCGCAGGTGCCGGGGAAAATGCACGCCTGCGGCCACGATTCCCACACCACCATGCTGCTGGGAGCGGCGATGTTGCTCAAAGACATTCCATTTGACGGCGAAATTCGGCTGATTTTCCAGCCGAGCGAGGAACGGCAGGATGGAGAAGGCAAAAGCGGCGGGATGCGGATGGTTGAGGAGCAGGCACTGGAAGGGCTGGATGCGGTGATTGGGCTGCACGTGGTCGGGATGCTGGATCGCGGCCACGTGGTTTTGGATGAGGGGTATGTGCTGGCAAATGTTGACACCATTTACGCCAAAGTCAAAGGCAAGGGGGGGCATGGCGCCCAGCCCCATTTGTCACGCGACCCCATTTTTATGATGGGGCCAATTTTGACAGCGTTGCACGGGATTGTTTCGCGCTGGGTTAGCCCGACGGAGCCGGCCGTGGTGACGGTGGGCAAGATGGTGGGCGGCACAGTGTCGAACGTCATTCCCAGTGAAGTGGAGCTGGAAATTACCTGCCGTAGCCTGAATGACGACGTGCGCGAGCAGTTGGTGCATGAGGTGGAGCAGGCTCTTTCGATTGCGCGGAATTTGGGTGGGGATTATGAGATGCGACGGGTGAAGGGGTATCCAGCTTTGTACAATGACCCGAAGGTGGTGGGATGGCTGCGGGAAACGGCCGTTGAGTTCCTTGGAGCCGACAACGTTCACGCCCGTGGGCCGTCAATGGGTGGCGAAGATTTTGCCTATATGAGCCGCGCCAGCCAGGGAGCGATGATCTTTTTGGGTGTCAAAGACCCCGAAGGGCCGCCCCGCTTCCTCCACCATCCTGAGTTTGATCTGGATGAAACGGCGATGCCGATTGGTGCCGCGCTGCTGGCGGAAACGGCACTGCGGTTTGTCAACAAGCGGTATCAGTAGTGATTGGGGATTAGAGATTGGAGATCGGAGATTGGAGAATTAACCAATCTCCAATCCCCAATCTCCAATCTCCAATTTTCCATTCCCATGAAAATCGGGCTGACTTTAGGTGGTGGTGCGGCACGTGGTTCGGCGCACATTGGGGTGCTGCTGGAGCTGGAGGCGTTGGGGATTCGCCCTAACCTGATTACCGGCACCAGTATTGGCGGCATGATGGGGGCGTTATTGGCGATGGGGTTGACAATAACGGAAATCACGACCTTTTTTGCCAACCTCAGCGTTTCATCTATGTTCCAGTTAACGAAGCGTACCGTGCCGGCCGTCACCGGAACGCAAAAGGTTGAGAAGTTGCTGGTGGAAACGCTAAACGGCCGTCCCACCTTTGCTGATCTGCAAACCCCACTAGCCATTGTTGCCACCGATCTGGTCACACGGCAAGCCATTATTCTGGATGAAGGCGATCTGATTTCAGCCGTGCTGGCAACCATCGCCATCCCGCTGGTTTTCCCACCGGTAGAGCGTGGTGAGCATGTGCTGGTGGATGGGGGGCTGCTGAACAACACCCCGTTTGACGTGGCGCGGGCGCGGGGGGCGACGTTTGTCATCGCCGTAGATTTGACCAATACGGCACCGTTTGGCACGCCGGTACCGCCAGACAAAAGCGGCACAGGGATGGTGGAGCGGATGCTGGTGCGGACGCAGCAGGGGCGAGCATGGCAAATTTTGTCCACCGTGACCGACATCATCACCACGCAGTCGTTTAATGCGCGGCTGGCTGTTTCACGGCCGGATGTGCTTTTGCGGCCAAAGTTGGGTACGATTGGGCTGTTTGATTTTCACCGAATGGAAGATGGGATTATGGCGGGAAGAACGGCCGTTCGTGACTCAACTGATCAGTTATCGGTAATCAGTAAACAGTAATGATCCGGCACTGATTACCGCTCTGAGGGAGACAACATGGAAGTACTAGGCATTGACATTGGCGGCTCCGGCGTCAAGGGAGCGATTGTAGACACCGAAACGGGGAAATTTGTGGGAGACCGGGTGCGTATTGACACCCCGCAGCCATCCACCCCCGAGGCCGTTGTTGGCGTGATGAAGGAAATTGTGGACACCCTGCACTACAACGGCCCCGTTGGCGTTGGTTTTCCGGCGGTGGTGCTGGACGGGGTGCTGATGAGCGCAGCCAACGTTGACCACAGTTGGATTGGCTATCCGGGGCAGCAAAAGATGGAGGAGCGGCTGGGCTGCAAGGTGACGCTGCTCAACGATGCCGACGTGGCGGGCATTGCCGAAATGCGCTTTGGCGCCGGCCGGGGGCGGCGCGGCGTGGTCATGATTTTTACCCTGGGGACGGGGATTGGCAGCTCGATGTTTGTCAACGGCCGTATTGTCCCCAACACCGAACTCGGCCATATCTATCTGCCCGGCCAGCCCGTTGGGCAAGATGCCGAAGACGTGGCCGCCAGCAGCGCCCGCACCAATGAAGATTTGTCCTGGGAAGAATGGGGCGGCCGACTCAACGTTTATTTTAACGAAATCGAAAAGCTTTTTTCACCCAATTTAATCATCGTTGGCGGCGGCGTGAGCAAAAAGTATGAGGAGTTCTTCCCCTATATCAAAGTCCGTGCCGAACTCCAGCCCGCCCAGCTTCGCAACAAGGCGGGGATTGTGGGAGCGGCATTGGCGGCGATTGGGGAGGGGCTGTGAACAGTAATCAGTAATCGGTAATCAGTGACCAGTACTGATTACCGATTACCGATTACTGATTACCGAAAATGTTACGGCAGAAACCAGGACAACGGCTGGCCTATTTACCAACGGCCAACGCGGAAACGTTGGCAGAGCATCTGATTGCGTTTGCCAATGGGGATGGGGGGCTGATTGTGCTGGGGGTGGATGAGCGCGGACGGCCGTTAACGGCCGTTTGGGAAGAAGAAGCCGAAGCCGCCCTGCAAGAAGCCGCCACCCTTTGCCGCCCCCCCGTCCCCACCCGCTGGCAGCCCGTGGAAACCAGCGACGGCAACCTCATTGGCATCAACGTCGCCCGCAGCACCGAACTCCACAGCCTGCACGATGGGCGCGTCCTCGTGCGCAGCAGTTCCCTCAACCGCCCCCTCTCCGGCAGCGAAATCCGCACCCTGGCCGCCAGCAAAAACTCGGCCGAATTTGAAACCCAGGTCGTGGCCGGAGCCAGACCGTCCGACCTCGACCAGGACGTTATCCGCGACTATCTGGACCGGCGTGAACGGCGCGGCGCGGCCAATGTCGGCTCCACCGAAGAACTGCTTTTTGCCGTGGGAGCCACTGACCGCGACGGCAACCCTACCACCACTGGCATTCTGCTGTTTGGCAAAAACCCGCAAATGTTTTTCCCGCAAAGCGGCGTGGTTTTTGTCAAATTCCCTGGCACCGAACCGCGTGGCGAAGATGGGGGGATTGGCTATGGGCGGCGTGCCGAACTAACGGGGCCGGTAGCGCGAATCATTGAGCGTGCCTGGAACATCGTTTTTGAGGAAATGCGGGTGGGGGCCACGGTCAACCGGCTGGAGCGGGAGGAACTGACCGAATACCCTCGCTTTGCCGTGCGCGAAGCGTTGGTCAATGCCGTGTGTCACCGCGATTACCGCATTCAGGGGCGGCGCATTGAGCTGCGGATGTATGCCGACCGGCTGGAGATCATTAGCCCTGGCGGCTTGCCCGGCTATATGACGCTGGATAATTTGGTGGAGGAGCATTTTTCGCGCAATCCACGCCTGGTAAACGGGCTGTTCCAATGGGGCTACATTGAGGAACTGGGGCTGGGGATTGACCAGATGATTGAGGAGATGGTGCAGTATGGGCACCCGCCGCCGCAGTTTCGGGCGACTGATTATTCGTTTACGGTGACGTTAGATAATAAGAAGGAACGGCCGTTTGTCCCCAAATGGACCCGCAACATGAACGAACGCCAGGCCCGCGCCCTCACCTTCATCCGCGAAAACGGCAGCATTACTAACCGCGACTACCAAAACCTCTGCCCCGATGTCTCCCCCGAAACCCTGCGCCTCGACCTCGTAGATCTCGTTGAAACCGGGCTGCTGCTCAAAATTGGCTCCAAACGTGGCACCCACTACATTTTGAAATAACGGTATGGAATGGGGATTAAATAACTTGTCCCTTTAGAAGTTCAACTTCTTCTGAGAAGTTGAACTTCTTCTGAACTTCTTGCGCCACTTGTTTTTTGAAATAACGGTATGCAATCCGTTTCCTTTGTGATACCATTGTGAAAAATTGATCGAACATAGAAGAGTTGGAGATTATGGAGTTTGTAACACCCACCATCAACATCTTAATCGTTTTACCCGTTATCCTTGTGGCGGGAGGGGGTGCGTTGCTCATGCTTTTGGAGCTGTTTATGGCCGAAGAGCGTGTTAAGCAACTGGCACCTACAGTAGCCATCGTCGTTTTGGCACTGGCATTTCTGCAAACCATTGGGCTGTGGGGGCAAACCCACACCACCTTCACCCCCGAAGGCGGCTCTCCCATGGTCATTCTCGATAACTTTGCCACCTTCCTCAACGTCATCTTCCTGCTGACGGGTTTTTTCACCGTCCTCATTTCGGTAAACTACCTGCCACGGGTGGGGCTAAATCGGTCTGAATATTACATGCTCATGCTCTTTTCCCTCAGCGGCATGATGCTCATGGGCATGGCTAACGATTTAATTCTCATCTTCCTGGCTCTGGAAGTGCTATCCATCCCCCTCTACATTTTGGCCGGGCTGTCTCGTCCGCGCCCAGAATCTGAAGAGTCGGCGATGAAATATTTCTTCCTCGGTGCCTTCTCCTCGGCCATCTTTGTCTTTGGCATTGCCCTTACCTATGGCGCGACCAGTTCAACGGCCCTGCCGGTCGTCCTGGCTGGTGTAAGCAGCGGTGGCGGGTTGGCACTGGCTGGCGTGGCTATGCTGCTGGTGGGCTTTGGGTTCAAGACTGCCGCTGCCCCCTTCCACATGTGGACACCAGACGTATATGAAGGTGCCCCCACCGTTGTGACGGCATTTATGTCAGTTGGGGCAAAAGTAGGGGGCTTTGCCGCCATGCTGCGCGTTTTTGTTTCAGCCTTTGGCTCCCTGGGCGACGCATGGGTGCCGGCCGTAGCTGTCATTGCTGCCATCACCCTCATCATCGGCAACGTGGTCGCCATCATGCAGCCCAACATCAAACGAATGCTGGCATATTCAAGCATTGCCCACGCTGGCTACATTTTGATGGCTGTCGCTGCCAGCGTCAACAGCCCCGACGGCGTTAGCGCGGCACTGTTTTACATGTTTGCCTATTTGTTCACCAACCTCGGTGCCTTCGCCATTGCTATCGCTGCGGAGCGCAAGCTGGGTGAAGGGGTGATGCTGGATGATTACAAGGGGCTTGCCAAGCGCAGCCCATTGCTGGCTTTGGCAATGGCCTACTTTATGCTGTCGCTGACGGGCATTCCGCCAACGGGTGGTTTTTCCGGCAAGTTCTTCGTCTTCCGCGCTACGCTGGAAGCGGGGCTGGTGTGGCTGGCGGTGGTGGGTGTCATCACCAGCGTGGTGTCGGGCTACTACTACCTGCGGGTGGTTTACCTGATGTATATGTACGATGGTGAGGGAGAACTGCACACAAAACCGGCACTGTTAACGGCCGTTGCGCTCACCGTTCTTGCCACCCTTGTCCTCGGGCTGTTGCCGGGCGGATGGTATGAAATTACCAAACAGGCGGCTCTGCAAGGGCTACAGGTGCTGGCTGGCGGCTAAGGCCGGCTGACTTTTGCGAGATGAAAAACGGCCGTTTTGCAAAACGGCCGTTTTTTTGATCCCATGATCCCACTAAAACTCCACCGTAAACACCGCCCCCTGCGGCTCATTAGCCGTCACATAAATCTGCCCCCCGTGTGCCTCCGCCACTATACGACATAGCGCCAACCCCAACCCAATTTGCGATAGCCCTTCCCGCTTTAAAGACACAATCTTGAATTTATCAAAAATATTGCGCCGTTCCTCTTCAGGAATCCCCGACCCTTCGTCGGACACCTGAATACGCCGCACAACCCCAGCGGCTTGCTCATTTACTTCATGCAGGCACACCGTTATTGTGCCGCCCGTCGGGGAAAACTTTAAGGCATTAGAAAGCAAATTATCCAGCATTCGGCTAAACAAGGTCTCATCTATCGGCATAACAAGCGGCCGTTTGGGCATGTCCAGGACGAGCTTGATTTGACGCAGTTGTGCCAACAGTTCATACCGGGACACAAGCTGTTGCACCAATTGACCCAAATCGCAAGGTTCACGATTTAACAGCAGCTTATCACGCTCCATCTTGGCAACCAGCAACATATCGTTGATAAAGGATTCCAGATGGCGCACTTCCGATTGAACTGTTTGCAAAGCCTGTAAATCTTTTGCAGCCAGATTTTGCTGCTTTAACACCAGGCCAACTTGCAGAGCAATGGCAGCAAGGGGGGTACGCATGTCGTGAATAAGCATATTTGCCATGTCCTCGCGCAGTTGCAGCATCGCGTTCAGGGCATCATATTGCTGCTTTACGCGCAACATGGAGCGTACTCGCGCCCGCAGCTCTGAACCATTGACCGGTTTGGAGACAAATTCATCAGCTCCGGCGTCCAACCCGCGTACCAGGGAATCTTTGCTGTCCAGGGCAGTCACCAAAATGATAGGTACGTGCTGCCATTTGGGATGGTTTTTCAGACGGTGGCATACATCAAACCCGTTTAACTCTGGCATCATCACGTCCAGCAAAATGACATCAGGGTTCAGGCTGTCAATTTGGGCAAGCAGGTTTAGCCCGCTTTCAACGAGCAACATTTCGTAATTTTCCGGGTATAACAAATCAGCCAGGGTTTCACGGGCAATCACGTTATCGTCTACGATACAGACCCGAGCGGTTTCTAACATGGTTCTACAATCTCTCTTTTTGGCGGTGTCGCCCCATTTTAGCCAACAACCGTTTCATCATGGCTTACTGCCTTGCCTAAAACGTCCTTAAGTTGTCTGATTTTAAATGGCTTGCGTAACAGGTAGTTTGCGCCAGCGTGAACGGCCGTTTCCCACTTTTCCTCAATATCGGCACCCGTCAGCACCACAATCGGCGTTTTGGCAAGCCGCTCTTGCTGGCGAATGCGGCGAATCGCACTAAGGCCATCCACACGTGGCAGGTTCAAATCCATCAAAATAAGGTCTGGGTGATGCTGGGCAGCGTGAGAAACGGCCGTTTCTCCATCTCTGGCAACCAGCAAATCATACCCCAACCGGGGCAGCAACGCGGCCACCGTCTCCACAATGGCCGCATGGTCTTCACCAAGCAGGATTAACGGCCGTTCGCGCCCCGACTGCACAGCAAACAACCCATTGTGCCGTCGCCAGGGAAAAATCACCGTAAACCGGCTCCCCTTCCCCGGCTCACTCGACACCTCCACCTCGCCATTGTGCAGCCGCGCCAGCCGGTACACCAGCGCCAACCCCAGCCCCGCGCCGCCGTGCCGCCGCGACAAACTGCCGTCTAGCTGCCGAAACAACTGAAACAACTCCTGTATGCCCGCCTCATCAATCCCAATCCCCGTATCCCACACCGTCAGCCGCACAAATTTCTCATCCTCAGCGGGTCTAACTTCCACCCCCAGTTCACCCATTTCCGGGGTAAACTTCACTGCATTGTTGAGCAAGCTAACCAGCAACTGCTGCAAACGCCGTTCGTCGCCAGCAATGATCAAGGTGTCCGGCTCCACAGTCAGTTGGATGGTTTGGCGCTTGGCATCAGCCAGCGGCTGCACAGCCGCCACACTGCGCTGGCAAATGGTTACCACATCTACCTGCTTAAACTCAATCTCCAGCTCCCCAGCTTCAATTTTGGCAATATCCAGCACCGTGTTGATCAACCCCAAAAGCTGATAGCCACTTTCCTGAATCCGCCCCACGGCATGAAGTTGTCGCTCGTTCAACACCCCAAAAAGCCCTTCTTGCAGCACCTCCGCCTTGCCCAAAATGCCGGTCAGTGGTGTCCGCAGCTCGTGGCTCATACTGGCAAGAAACTCATCCTTGGCTCGCGCTGCCCGCGCCAGCTCTTCATTCATGGCCTTTAGCTGTTCTTCGCTGCTCTGAATGCTGGCAAACAGCCGGGCATTTTGCAGGCTAATGGCAATTTGCCGAGCCACCGTTTGCAAAATATCAACATCTGCCTGGCGGAATCGGTTTGTCTGGCTGTCCTGCACATCCAGCACGCCCAGCAGCCGGTCATGAACAACCAGGGGAATGGCAATCTCTGAGGCGGTTCCGGGCAGCAGCTTGTTGGGCAGGTAGTAGGGCGAGGCGTGAACATTGTTGATCATCACCATTTCTTGCTTCCGCGCTGCCCAAGCCACCACGCTTCGCTCATGGGTTATGGGAATGGCAAAGGCTTCATCGAGCAACAGTTGCCCGACGTCGCCGGAACCCGTTTGCAGCACCAGATCAGTGTGGTTTTCATCTAACAAGAAGATGTGGACGTGGTAAAAGTTAAATTGGCGCTGGATGAACGAAACGGCCGTTTGCATCAACATCGTCGGCTCCAGAATCATCGTCGTTTGTTCCGACAGTGCCGCCGCCCGCCGCAGCAAGCTCGTCATCTGAATCCGCTCCTGCTCCGCCTGCTTCCGCTCCGTAATGTCCACCGCCTGAGCCAGCAGTTGATTCGGCTCATTCAACCCATCGCGCAACAGCACCCCTTGCAGCAGCACAAAAGCCGTCTGCCCCGCCTTGTTACGATACCGCACCTCCCGCGAAAACTGCCCCACCTGCCCCGACAACAGCCGCCGCACATCCATCTCCACGCCAGGGATATCCCCCGGATGCACCGGCATTACCAGCGAATCCTCTAGCAACTCCGCTTCCGAATAGCCAGAAAGTTCACAATACGCCTGGTTCACCCGCACGCACGTTTGGTTAAGCGCAACAATTGCCATGCCAATAGGAGCCTCATCAAACAAAAGTCGGAACTGCTTCTCCCGCTGCCCCAGTGCCTTTTGTGTTTGCTTTAACCCGGTGATGTCCTGTGCTACACAGACAATGCCTGTCACCACGCCCTGATCATCCCGCAAAACCGAACTGGAAAAAACAATGGGGATTTCTCGCCCCTGGCTGGCAATATAGGCAGCCTCAATGTTGCGCAGCGGCGCATTTGCCAGCAATTCCACCAGGCCAATGTCTTGCAGGGGAAAGGTGCGGGCGTTGAGGATGCTGCCTAACGGCCGTTCAATCAACTCCTCTTCCGTGTACCCCAACAAAGCACACGTTGCCGGGTTCACCTCCTGAATACGGCCGTTGGGTGCCACCACCATAAACGTATTGATCATGGACTGAAAAATGCTGTCCAAATAGGCCGATGACACCCGCGCCTGCTCCAGATTTTGCACCAGTGCCTGCACGCGCCCCGACATCTCCGCCAATTCAAACGACGGCTCATTCTGCAAACGGTGCAGCGTCTGCTCAATCTGCTGCAAATCGGCAAACTTGTTGGTAAATTCAGCCAATAAGCGGTTGATCAAATACACAGCGGCCGTTAGCCCCACCCCAAATGCCAGCAGCACCATCCCCCAGAAACGCCACGACGATGCCTCGCCTAGCAGTAGGCCCAAAACCCCGACCAGCAGCGGCCAGGGCCAGGCGTATTTCAGCACATATACGATCAGCCGATTTCTCTGTGTGTCCATGAGTACAACGATGTGGCGGTTATGTCAGGCATGAGCCAAAACAGCAACCGCTTTAAAACCCGGAAAGTAAACTGGCTCGCCGACGGAACGCTAAAACAAACGTGCCTGCTGCCAAATTTGAATACTACTTTCCGGCAGCCCTACAATGCGCTTAAACCGATTACACGTTGCCGGTGAATAACCAGCATAATCGTTATTGAAGAATCCGTAAATACGCTTTATGTCCTGCTGCATGGGTTCAATTTGCTGCCACCAACGTGCCAGATATTCTGTTTTGTCTAAAATTTCCTTGTCTTTGGTGGCAAATTGGCCGTGCGGGCCGATAAAGCGCAGGTAGAGGAAATCAGTGGTGCGGTGAATGCGTTTTTCTAAATGGATGTAGTCTGTGGCGCACCAGCAGATGTTGTGTTTGGCAAGCAAAACGGCCGTTTCTTCCCCCTCCCACGACCGATGACGAAACTCCACCGCAAACCGCACTTCGGCCGGCAACTGCCGCAGCAGATGAGCTAGCTTTGACCGCTGTGTGGCCTCAAACGCTGGCGGGAATTGCAGCAAAATCGCCCCCAACGTGTCACCCAGAAACTGCATTCGCTCGACAAAGACCAAAATATCGGCCGTTGCCGCCTCCAGATCCGACTCATGGGTAAATGCTCGCGGCACCTTGGGGCAAATCTGGAAACCAGCCGGCACCATTTGCCCCCAACGCACCACCCTGTCCAGCGGCGGCGTGCCGTAAAACGTGGAATCCATCTCCACTGCCCCAAACCGCTCAGCATAATAAGGCAAATAATAGCGCGAGGCCAACCCTTCGGGGTAAAACACCCCCTGCCACTGCGCGTAGCTGTATCCCATTGTACCCAAATACCATACAGGTTCCATGCCTGTATTATACCTGTTTTCCTCGCACGAGAATGCGTTATCTTACTCTTGGTCAGCCAAAAAATCTTCCAGCGGCGTATCCCCCTCCTCCACCAGCGAGCGGCGCGTTTTGCCACCCTGTTTGGGGTCTTCAACCAACCCCATCTCATGCAGCGTCTCCATCAGCCGCGCCGCCCGTGGGTAGCCCAGCCGCAACCGCCTCTGCAAAAACGAGGTTGATAAATAATCCTGCTTTTGCGCCAGCTCGATGGCCGCTTCCAACAGCATATCGGTTTCATCCAGCAGAGCGTGTTTGGCAATAAGCGTTTCCCAGGGCGGCGAACTGGTTTCGGGCGGCGGCGCGGTTTGCTGCCAAAACGCCACGATCTGCTCAATCTCACCATCGCTGGCAAACACCCCCTGAATTCGCGCCGGGGCACTGGCTTCAGGCGACAAAAAGAGCATATCGCCCTTGCCCAAAAGCTGCTCCGCCCCCACGCTATCTAAAATAACGCGGGAATCAATGCCAGAGGCCACGGAAAAAGAAATGCGGGCGGGAAAATTGGCCTTGATCAACCCGGTAATCACATCGGTCGAGGGCCGTTGTGTTGCCACCACCAAATGAATCCCCGTCGCCCGCGCCATCTGCGCCAGGCGGCACAGCGTCCGCTCCACGTCGCCGGGGTAAGTGTGCATCAGGTCAGCCAGCTCATCAATAAAGACGGCCATGTAGGGAAGCTGTGTTCCCTTGCTGGCTTTGCGGTTATAGCCACTCAAATTCCGCGCCCCGGTCTTGGTAAACAGCTCATAGCGGCGATCCATTTCGGCTGTTAGCCAGCGCAGCACCCCCACGGCGCGGTCGGCTTCAACTTCGACGTTGCCAATCATGTGGGGCAAGCCATTAAAACGAATCAACTCCACCTTTTTGGGGTCAATCATGACCAGCTTAAGCTTTTCTGGCGGGTTATTGAAAACCAGACAGGCAACCAGGGCATTGATGCAAACAGATTTACCAGAGCCGGTGGTTCCGGCAATGAGCAAGTGGGGTAATTTTGCCAAATCAATGGCAACGGGGTCGCCGGAAACGTCGCGCCCCAGGGCGACGGCCAGCGGCGACTTGAGCTTGAGGAAGGAGCGGTCGGTGACGGTGGTTCGCAGCCGAACGGCCGTTACGCTTTCATTCGGCACCTCAATGCCCACCACCCCCCGCCCCGGCACAGGGGACTGGACGCGCAAACGGGGCGTTGCCAAAGCCAGCGCCAGATCCCGCTGAATGGCGCGAATTTGCCCAACCCGCACTTTTTGCTCGCGCACGGTGCCATCGGGCATTTGTTGGTGGGAATAGCCAGGGACAATGCCAAACTGGGTAACGGCTGGCCCCCGGCGAATTTCGGCATCGGGGATGGTGGCGGGCAGGCCAAAATCAACCAGGGTCTGCTCGATAATTTGCTTCTTCTGCTGCACCTCGGCTGGATCCAAGGCTGATGTTTGCTCTTTGTCAAGCAGGGAAAGGGGAGGCAGTTGCTTGCTGCGCCGACCGATTGGCTCATCCCGATCTTCCTCTTCCTCCTCTTCGGCAATGATGGCTGGCACGGGGACAGGGATGGCGATGGGAGGGCGTGAGGGGGGAGAAACGGCCGTTACACGCGGTTGTGGCATCATCTCCTCGCCCCAGTTCTCCAGCCAGTCGGCCAGTTGGTACAGTCCTTCCAGAAAATCTACCCAGCGGTAGCGTGTTAGCAGCGCCACCCCCCAGATAAAAAACGAAAGATAAATCAGCCCCGTAAGCAATGGTCCAAGAAAATCGAGCAACGGGGCGGACAATGCCCAACCAAACAGCCCTCCGCCCAATCCGCGATACGCATCGGACAAGGCGTAGCTGCCCCACTGATGGCTGAGGGGAAGAAGCGACAGCAGTGCCATCTCGAACCCCACAATTTGGCTTGGCTGCACGGAATACGGCCGTTCGATACGCCGCAACGCCAAATGAACGCCAACGGCACCGAGGGAAAATAGCAGCGGGAAAATGCCCCAGCCAAAGGCTTGGCGCATAAACTTGCTTGGCACCGCCACCCAGTTGGTGGTGATTAACCCAATAAGACCAAGAATGGTGAGAAGGGCAAAAAGAAACAAAAAAATCCCGGCAAGTTCAACTCGCCAGGGAATTAATTGGTCAATGATATATTCGTCCGGGGTTTTCGGCGGCGCGGGTTCCGCCTTACGGGAACGGGGTGTTGTTGATTTACGGCGGGCCATAGGCAAACGGCCGTTTGCTACCCCCGGCTCGCCCCATTCGACAAGCCACGTAGGCTCAACGCCAACCGCTTACTCGACGCATCAACCGTCAGCACCCGCGCCATCACCGTCATGCCCGATTGCACCACGTTGCGGGGATGGAGAAACGAACCTTCAGCCAGCTCCGAAATATGGATTAGCCCCTCCAGTTCCTCTTCCAACAGCACAAACGCCCCATAGTTAACAATGTTGCTCACTACCCCTTCCACCAGTTGCCCTGGATAATACCGCTGTTCTGCTGTCCGCCACGGGTCGCGCTTGGTACGCTTCAAGCTCAGCGCAACCCGCTGGTTACGCCGATCTACATTCAGCACCACCACACTCACCATGTTGCCCGGCTCCAAAATATCGCTGGGATGCAGCACACGGCTCCACGAAAGTTCAGAGATATGGATTAACCCCTCAACCCCACCCAAATCAATAAAGGCACCAAAATTAGTCAGGTTTGTAACTTCGCCCTCAATCTGGTCGCCTATTTTAAGATAAGAAAGAAGGTTTTCGCGTTCCTCAGCCTTTACCTGCGCCGCCCGTTCCGACAAAATCAGTCGGTTGGTGGCTCGGTTCACTTCAATAATTTTGAGTGTCAGCGTCTTGTCTTGCCATGCTTGCAATGCCCGCACCCGCTCACGCTCAACGTGAAACTGGGGCAGGTCAACCAACTGCGAAGCAGGCACGAAACCCTGAATGCCTTTCCACTGCACCAGTAGCCCACCTTTATTGTGGCCCGTAACCGGCAGCTGAAGCTTCTGGTCAGAATCGAACATCTCCTGCGCCAATTCCCACGGGTCTTCAACCTGTGGTTGACCGCCATCAGCCCAGCGAAAACGGCCGTCAAGCCGTTCGTTCAGTGAACTCCAACTGGTTTCTTGTGCATCAGGGGGGGAAATCGGGCGTAAGGATTCTTCTTGTTCAAACAGGGCTGCCCAGTACGAATCATCTACTTCAGGCCGCCGCGTTGGTTGGTTATTGGGATCTGAACTCATTTCCATTACTCTCTGACCCATGAAAGAAATTGTTCATTGTTATCACAGGATCGATTGCTAACTTTAAATAAAGCTTTTAAGGCCACACTTATTATAAGGGGTGATGGAAGTGTGTCAAATTTAGGTAAAATTTGCTGCTTTTGCTTCGCTTTGAATAGATGCAAGGTTGGTGCTTATCCTGTAAGGTTAACGATATGGATGATTTGATTACACAAACGGCCGTTTTCCCCCATCTCCACACCCGCTGGCTCGGCCACACCTACCACTATTTTCCCGCTATTGGCTCCACAAACAGCTACCTTAAGGCACAAACCACGCTGCCACATGGAACCGTTGCCATTACTGATTTTCAGGAAGCGGGTCGTGGCCGCTTTGACCGGGTTTGGCAAGCACCAGCCGGGTCAGCCCTGCTCTTTTCCGTGTTGCTGCACCCCAACTGGGAAGCTGGGCGGGTAGGGTGGCTGGGAATGATTGCTGGGCTGGCCGTATACGACGCCGTAACGGCGGTGGCGGGGCTGGAACCACAACTCAAGTGGCCCAACGATGTAGTGCTGTGGCAAGAGGAAGCGTGGCGTAAAGCATGTGGACTGTTGGTGGAAGTAGAATGGGGGGCAAACGGCCGCTTAACAAGCGCGATCATCGGCATCGGCCTCAACGTCAACCTGCGCCCCACAGATCTCCCCCATGCTGCCACAATGTCAGCTACCAGCCTGCAAATCGCCGCTGGGCAACCAGTTGCCCGCCGCCACCTGCTGTGCTACCTCCTCCAACGGCTAGAGCAGCGGTATGAGGCAGCCGACCAGGGTGAATCGCCGCAGCGGGAATGGGCAGAGAAGTTGGTAACGTTGGGGCAGAGGGTGGTGGTAACGGCCGTTTATGCTACCCATCCCCCCATCGAAGGCATTGCTGAAGCCACCGACAGTTGGGGGCAGTTGCTGGTGCGTGACGACAACGGACACATCCACACCGTCACTGCCGGGGATGTGACACTGCGTCCAAAGCAAACATGAACCGTTGAGTCAGGTAAAAGCAAGAGATAAAGAGATTGCGAGATTGTACAAAACCAACCACGCAATCTCCTAATCTCTCGATCTCCCAGTCTCATTCCTCCTCCACTCCTTTATTTTGTAAACCCACAATAAAAAGCTGGCCGCTCAGGTTGACTTTTTACGTAAATAAGGGTAGCCTATCAGTAATGTTTGTCGCCAACACATTCTTTGCGGAGGTTCATCATGAATGATGAATTAGATGAACTGTTAACAGACGAGGAGCCGGAAACCGAGGCTGCCGAAGCCGTCACATCTTCCAGCACCCTAAGTCAGGACGAGGAAGATCGGCTGCGCCGCATCGCTACCCGCGTCTCGACCTCGCACGAGGCACTTGACGAGGGTGGTTCTGGTTCTACCTGGCGCAGTTTTTCCCCCGCACAGCGCCTCATTCTCGCTGTTCTGGTTCTGCTAAACATCCTGGTGATCAGTTTCGGCTTTTTAGTCGTCACAGGTCGCTTCTCGCTTTAGCAGCAGAACGCGAAAATCGGGTAAAAAAAGAGCGTACCTTTTTAGGTACGCTCTTTTCATTTACGGGGTTTCTTCCGTGGTAGCCGGAGCCGTTTCACCCCCGCCACCCGTCTCCACGGTCGGCACAATCCCCGGCCCTGGCAGCACCAGCGTCGGAATCGTTCCCTCCGGCGTAAAGATTAGCTTGTCCGTCGGGTTAATCGCCTCCGCATTGGCCTGCACCATCAGCAGCCGCAGATATTCAGGGTTATCGGTATAGATTTGCGCCAGTGCCAACTGCAAAGCCACATCGGCGCTTGCACGCTCGGCTGCTGCCGCCGCCAATGCTTTGTTAATCTCCAAATCGCGCTGCGCTGCCAGCAATTCATTCCGCTTTTGTGCATCAATCTTCGCCTGCTCGGTGTCCAACCGGGCGATGTCATTCGCCCGTTCCGCTTCAATAATCGCCAACTGCGCTTCCAGCCGCTGCTGCTCAAGCTGAGCCAGCGTAATTTGCTGCCGTGTCTGCTCCTGAATCCGGCTTTGCTCCACGCGGATTTCACCTTCCTGCCGCGCCTGCTCCGCCGCCGCTTCCGCCTTGGCCTTTAGCTCATCCTGCGCCGCCTTCTCCGTAGACAACCGACTTTGCACAATTTGATCCAGTGCCACCTGCACTTCTGGCGACAAAATAACATCGGGCACCACCAGGTTTTCCACACGCAGGTTTAACCGCCCTGTTAAATCATTGAGTTCGGAATCAATGCAGGCACGCAGCTCATCCCGCGCTGTTCCTACCACATTGTCATCAAAGGTACGGTCGCCAATGCACACTTTCATAGATTGCTGGGCCAGATCCTGCACTCGCGTCCGTACCAACTCATCATTGAGGTAAAGATCACGATATTGCGCCCAACCCGTCCGCAGCAAATCACGGTTTACCAAACCAGGACGGAAAATATCGCCGCTTACCACCAACCCAATTCGCTGTTTGTCCTTGGTAATTAGCTCCTCATCGCTCACCTGAAAGGTAACTGCCTGGGTAGACACCCGCTCCAGCCGCACAAACAGCCCCACGTCGCTGTAAACACCGGGGCCAACGACTTCAACAATGCGCCCGCCCTGAAAGCGAACACCAACTTCCTGCTCTTCAACCGTTTGGAAGAGGTAGAAAAATTGTCCGATCAGTGACCCAATCAGGGAAATGGCGATGATGGCGAGGATGATAATGATTAACGGCCGTAAAAACCGACTCCGACTCCGTACTTGCTCCATAACACACTCCTTTCATGCTGAAATTGAGAGACCAGGAGATTAGGTAATTGATGACTGCCCAAACCCTCTGTCTCTTTTTTAACAAATACTATGGGTTCGTTCGTTAATAACTTGGGATTTAGAAGTTCAACCTCTGAAAGAAGTTGAACTTCTGCAACTGCAAAGTTGTTTTTGATTGCACCCTATGCCTCAAATAGTACCAAATATGGGGTGATTTGGACATTAAACCGATTTACAGCGCAGATATACCCCCCTTATCATTTGAACCGCAAAGCACGCAAAGGAAGAAAAGGAAACAAGCTAAATCTTTGCGATCTTTGCGGTGAAATCTGCTTCTCTTTACCAAACCTAGGGAGCGGTGATTTCCTCACCTGGCCGGTATTCACGCTGCAAATGGGCGCGGATGTCGGCTTCATCCAGCCAAACGGGTTTGAGCTGCTGCCGCACAAACAAGGGAGCCTGATCCGCATAATGGGGTGACGTTTCATCCAGGGTGGCAGTGCCAAACTGGTGCAGGCTGCGGGAATGGGCATTGCCGGCCGCATCCCACGTCACCAGCAGCACATAGGAATCACCCGCCACGCCGCGCAAACGGCCGTTTTCTTCCTCCCGTTCCCCATACACCGCATACAGCGTATCCGGCGCACCCCCCACCGGCAAATCCAGCCCGCCCCGCTGCAACCGGTTCACCGACCCCCACGGCACGGCCACCGTACCAAACTGGGTTATCAGTTGGTCAATGGTTTGCTGGTAGGCGGCAAGAACGGCCGTTTGTCCCACATCATTGCCAATCAGCTTATCCACACTCAAATGCACCCCCTCCGTTTCATTCAAATAGTAAAGCGTCAGCACCAGCAGCGTTGCTCCCTGGCTATCTGGCGTGGTGCGCCTGTCCCAGCCGCGCAAAATCGCCTGCCCCGCCTGCGCGTTGCGGTCGGGCAAATTCGCCGCCACAATCCACTCCACCATCTTGTCCACATCTGACCCCGCCCCATACGCCGTGTCAAACTTGTAGGCCGTAAACTCCAACTCGGTAATGGACGAATCGCTGCCCAGCAAGCTCAGCGACCGCTGCGCCCGGTTCGACATCCGCGTTTCAATGCCAAGCGAGGCCGCATACGCCGCCGGATCGGGGTTGCCATCGCCAATGGTTGTTTGAAACGGGCTGCTGTTGCTGTTTTGCACAAACCCCGACGGCGGGTTCAGCACCTGCGGCAGTTGCTCAAACGGCAAATATTCCGTCCACAGCGTTTCTGACGTATCACCCGGCACATATTGGCTCCAATCGTACCCCTCCGCCCGCAGCGGCAGCCGCGCATTGTAAAGGTAGTAAATATTCCCCTCACGGTCGGCATACCCCACGTTAAAGGTCGGCAAGGGGCCATCGCGCATCGCCGCCTGCCATTCGCCAAAGTTTTGCGCCTTATTGAGCCGCAACCACTGCTGTGCCAGCCCCAGTTCGCCCATCCCGGCATAGCGCACGGCATACACTCCGTGCGGCTGCCGCACCGTGGGGCCATAAACCGACCACAGCACCTCACGCCGCACCGTCCAGGTAAGCCGCCCCAGCAATTTCACCGTAATCGGTGCTTGCCGTACTTCCAAATCCAGCCATTGGCCGTCAAAACGGTATTGGTTGGGATTGTCGGGGTTCATTTCTAGCACAAACACGTCAATCAAGTCAGGGCTGCTGACGGTAAACCCCCAGCCGAGGTCACGATTGTGGCCGTGCAGCACAAAGGGGGAGCCGGGAAACAGCCCGCCGACGGCATCCCACCCCTGCTCGCTGTGGATGTGGGCTTCATACCACGCCACTGGCCCTGTCCACGGCTGGTGGGAGTTGACGGCAAGGAAGGTTTCGCCGTTGGCACTGCGCCCTGGCCCCACAGCGATGACGTTGGAGCCGTATTTGACGGTGGGGGGGAGGCTGTCGTCGTTATGATCGAAGATGGCGGCGGTTTGCTTGGGGATTAACGGCCGTTGTCGCTCCGCCGCAAACAGTTCCCCCAACACCCCATCCAACCCAAAAAAGAGCGGCGTTTTGTGCAAAAAGCCGGCCGCAATATCCTTACCTGTCACCGGAAACAGACCCGGCAGTGCCGCTTCCGCATGGAGTGCCGCATAATGGTTTAGCCCGGCGGCATACCCATCCAGCACGGCGTGGGTGTCGGCATCAAGCTGGGTTTCATAGTTGGCATCCACCACCTCCCACAGCCGCAGAAGCTGCACCATGTAATCGTTGGGTGCAGCATCCACGCCATAATATCGCCCAAGCTGACCGCGACTGGCAGCCAGGATTTGCTGGATGGTCAGAAAATCATCCTCGGCGTGGGCATAGGCCAGACCAAAGGCGGCATCAGCATCGGTGCGGCCAAACACATGCGGCACGCCCCACTCGTCGCGCAATATGTCCACATCATGGCTTCCGGCCGGCGCGGCCAAATATGCCAAATCAGTCGCGGTCGGCCAGAAGGCGTACAGCAGCACGCCACCAATAGAGATTAGAAGAATCAGGGCAACAATCAGGAGGAGTTTACGCCAGTTCATACAGGTTGCTTAATCATGGAGCCTGGCTCCTTTGACAATTTTGTCTATCGTTTTTCTCTCGCCGCGCACGGCCAACCCCACCAGGGGCAGGTCGCCGGATGGGTAGTTGGTGACGGTGGCGCGGTTGGCGGCATCGTGCCCGGTGGCAAACATGTCTTCAATGTAAATGGCTGCGGCCACATTTTGGCTGTTGGCGCGGTTCAAAATGGTTTGCAAGCGGGCGCGGCTGGTCTTTAAAACGATCATCGGCTGAATGCAAAGCGGCAGATAGGTTTGCTGCGAGCCGTCGGCATACGGTTCGCCAATGATGTCTTTGGTGGCACCAACGATGCCGGAGGTGAGGAAGGCGGTGACGTTGAGTTTTTGCCAAACGGCCAAATCTTCGGCCACCACAATCGCAATTTTGGTATCAAATTCCATGTTTGTAAACGTCTATTGCCCGGCTGGGGGCATAAGGATGAGGTGATCAACGGCCGTTTCCACCACCCCCTCCCTCGTAAACCGCATCACATGCGTTTGCCCATTTTGCCACAGCGGCATCATGTCATCATAGTGCGGGTGGTAGGGGTGGCCGCTTTGGCCGGTGGGCAGCACCGAACGGCTGGCATCAAAGTTGCTCATGTCCACAATCATGCGCATTGAAGGGTGCCAGTCAACGGCTGCCGGATTATCCCAGCTCCAGTTGTTGGCATTCACCGCCCCGTTGCCCCCGTCCAGCGGAATGGGGCCACCGTTGACCATTGCCTCAATGGGGCCAATGCCGCTTTGGCCCAGCGGGGCACTGGGGAAGACACCACTGTGGACATTGCCCCACGCCCAGTCGTTCATGTCGCTGCCCATGTTTTCTTCAAACCAGGCCACCGTATCGGCCAGCGACTGGAGAATAATGTCATCGGGGGTTTCAGTAACGGCCGTTTCCTTGTCATCCCACCACACCGCCTCCGACTGCTCGGCCAACTCCCGCATAAAGATCGGACTAAAAATCCGGTCTACATTATCCGCCCCCACGTCATCGGCCAGCACATTGTTGACCAACTGCATGTAAAAAATCTCAAACAATGCGGCCGGCACGCTGTCGCGCCGCAGCTGCATATCCCAGCCACGCAGCCGCTCCAGTGTCGCCTGCACCTGCGAATCATTGCTCGACAACCCCGCCAGCAGCGGAAGCAGGGCTTCTGCCCGTTTGGAGTAAGCGTCAAATTGAATCGCGGCAAAATCATCGGCCGTAATCTTGCCCTTGTCAATCGCCGCCTCAATCATCTCCGTAATTCGCGCCCCCCGGTCACCATCAGACCAGTACGCATCAATGTAGTAAGGATAATCTTCATCCACCACCGCATGGTTTGCCGTCACAATAAATCCTTGCTCCGGGTTAAACAACGCCGGAAGCTCCTCATATGGCACCCAACCTTCCCATTCATACTCCCCTGTCCAGCCCGGCACCGGCCGCAGCCCATCCCCATTTTTGCGAATTGGCACTAGCCCCGGCATCTGATAGGCAATGTTGCCCTCCACGTCAGCATAAACAAAGTTCTGTGACGGAATATCCCAATAGCGCAACGCCTCGCGGAAGTCTTCGTAATTTTGCGCCTGATTGAGCAAAATGACCGATTGCAGCACCCGCGACGGCTCCTGCGCTGTCCAGCGAAACGCCAGCTTGTCGCTTTGGCCGTCCACCACATCGTTGATGATTGGGCCGTGGCGGGTAATCAATACGTCCAAGTTGACATCCTCGCCACCGTTGACCTTGATCACCTCGTTGACTACTTCCATATCTTGCCACTTGCCCTCAAATTCATATTGGCGCGGGTTGTTGGGGTTGATTTTTTCGATGTAGAGGTCTTGAACATCGGGACCAACGTTGGTGACACCCCAGGCAATTTTTTGATTGTGGCCGACGATAACACCTGGCACGCCAGCAAATGAGAAGCCTACCACATCCATTTCCGGAGCGTGCAGCCCCACTTCATACCAGATGGCGGGCATTTGGATGCCGAGATGGGGGTCGTTTGCCAACAGCGGCATCCCGGTGGCGGTGTATTTGCCGCTCACGACCCAGTTGTTGCTGCCGACAAAGGGGCCGGTGCCAAAGGGGGCGCTGGTTAACGGCCGTTCTCCCACCCCCAAATCCACCCGATCCCAATCCACCTGCGCCACAGTACTGGCGGCACGACTCGCCTCCGGCAACTCATTTACCTGCTGGTCAGTCGGCGCAATCACCGGCCGGTCGGCATACGGGTAGCCCGGCTGGAGCGTCGCCGTCGTCGCCGTTCCCAGCTCCTTCTCCCACTTCGCCCGCCGCAGCTCATAGCTCCAGTTACCGCTCAGGTTGTCCGACATCACCACCCCCCAGGAAATAGTGTTGATAGGTGTCCACGGCTCAATCTCCCACGGCTCATTGACGGTGCTTAAAATGGTGACGTTGAGCGACAACTTGTCGCGGTTGGCATCAATATAGGCATTGACCCCGGCACTATACGCCTCCAAAACGGCCAAATATTCCGGCTGCTCTGCCTCATAATACGCCAGCGTGTCGGCCGCCGCCCGGTTCCAGCCCATGGTGCGGATAAATTTGTCGCTGTCTACAGTGGGTGCCCCCGTTATTTCCGAAATGCGCCCCTGCCCCACGTGCCGCCAAAACTCCATCTGCCAAAAGCGATCCTGGGCATGAACATACCCCTGGGCAAAAAAGAGGTCGTCCAGGTTGTCGGCGTAAATGTGCGCTACACCCAAATCGTCACGGTAAACGTGGACTTCACTTTTTAACCCTGGCATGGTTAGCTCACCGTCGGCGGTGGGAAACGGCCGTCTTATTTGCACCACCCCATACACCACCACCGCCAACACCAGCAGCAAAACTACGCCCACCAACCCCACAATTATTTTCATTGCTCGACTCATCTTCACTTCCTCTTGCAGAGGGGCAGGGGAGCAGGGGAGCAAGGGGGAAATCTCCTCTGCTCCTCTGCTCCCCTGCTCTCCATATTACGGTTGCCCGATTGTAAGCCGTTTTGCCAATGTTGAAAATGGAGAAGGAGGAAACGCAGCGATTCTCAATCTCAGGCCAATAGCGGGGTAGGGGCGGGTTGGCAATCCGCCCTACAATGGGTGTCAACCCTTTAGATTGAGAATTGCTGGAGGAAACGGATCTACAAACAACTTATAAAGCAAAAGATTAAAAAGATCACGCAGAGTCACTCAGGATACAGCATTCCCACCTCTTCCCCTCCTTACTAGTCCCATTTTTAACGCCGGTTAACTTTCTTTTGATCCCCTCTTATCTTTGTAATTAACATACATACAGTTGTGAATTAACCCCTGCCATTGTTTTGCCAGGCCAGCCTCGCCATAATAACGCCCAAAGCAAGGGAAAAACCTTGTCAGACTTACGTGGAGCGTAATTGAAAGAGTTGATGTACGATAAGAAGTTGAAATTAACGGCCGTTTGGCTACTATTCATCCTGGCCGTGGCAGCCTGTAGCCCCGCTGAACCCCAAACCACCGAAGTAACCCGCATCGTTGAAGTCGCCGCCGAAAACAGCCCCGGCCGGCTTGTCATCTATTCCGGCCGCGCCGACAGCCTCGTCCAACCTATCATTGACCAATTCTCCGCCGCCACTGGCATTAACGTTGAAGTGCGCTACGGCAGCACTTCTGAAATGGCTGGCCTGCTTCTGGAAGAAGGAAGCAACAGCCCCGCCGACATCTTTTATGCCCAGGATCCGGGCGGCATTGGCGCAGTCGCCGAAGCGGGCTTGTTTGCCACCTTGTCTGATGAAACCTTGAGCCGTGTCCCCTCCCGCTTTGCCTCCCCTGATGGCAACTGGGTTGGCGTGTCTGGCCGCGCCCGCGTCATTGTCTACAATACCGACGAAATCAGCGACCCTGCCACGCAGTTGCCCAACGATTTGATGGGGTTTACCGCGCCCGAATGGAACGGCCGTATTGGTTGGGCACCCTCCAACGGCAGCTTCCAGGCCATGATCACAGGCATGCGAACCATTTGGGGCGAAGAGCAAACCCGCGAATGGCTCAACGGCATCCAGGCCAACAACCCCATTGTCTACTCAGGCAACACCCCCATTGTGGAGGCCGTTGGCAACGGCGAAGTCACCGTGGGCTTGGTCAACCACTACTACCTATACCGCTTTCTCAGCGACCAGGGCGACACCTTTGCCGCCCGCAACTACTTCCTGCCCGGTGGTGGCCCTGGCTCACTCATCATGGTCTCCGGTGTGGGCATTTTGAACACCGCCCCCAACGCCGCCAACGCCCAGCGCTTTATCGAGTTCCTCCTCTCCGTCCCGGCGCAGCAATATTTTTCCGCCCAAACCTTTGAATATCCCGTCATCGAAGGGGTTGCTACCGTAGGGCAACTTCCGCCGCTGGCCGACCTCGACACGCTGGCGGTTGACATCCCCCTGAGTGACTTAGCCGATCTGCAAGGCACGCAAGACATACTGGTCGAGTTAGGTATCATCGAATAATGAGCGCAAGCAAAATGTACTCCACCTACCGTCCCAAAGAGCGCAACTGGCCTGCTTTTGCCAACGCCAAGCCACTTCGCTTGCCAATGGGTGAAAAGCTGCAAAACTGGCTGCAATCTGGCACCGTTTTCAATGTCACCCTTTATCTAAGCGCGGCTCTTTTTGTCGCTTTGGTGCTTCTGGTTCCGCTCTATCTCTTTATTCGCACGGGGACAGCCTGGGCAAAGGCAGTGGAAACGCTGCTGCGCCCGGCAACGCTTCAGGTTTTGGGCAACACGGTGCTGCTATCCGTCAGCGTAACGCTGGGAGCAACGGTGTTGGCACTGCCGCTGGCGTGGCTTACCACCCGCACCGATTTGCCCGGCCGCAGGCTGTGGGCGGTGCTGCACGCGCTGCCGCTGGTCATTCCCAGCTATATTTATGCGTTTCTGTTCCTTTCGTTTTTGTCGCCCAAGGGGTTGCTGCAGCAGATGCTACAACGGCCGTTTAACATCGAACGCCTCCCCCCCATCTACGGCTTCACCGGAGCGTTCATCGTCCTGACCCTCATTAGCTACCCGTATATTTTTCTCACCGTCCAGGCCGCCCTGCGGCAAATGGATTGGACATTGCTGGAAGTGGCGCAAACCAACGGCGCCACCAAATGGCAAATCACCCGCCACGTTTTGCTCCCCTACCTGTGGCCGTCACTCACGGCGGGCGGGCTGCTGGTGATGCTCTATACCCTGCGCGACTTTGGTGCCGTGTCGCTACTGCAATTTAGCACCTTCACCCGCGTCATTTACAACCGGTATCAAGGGTTTCAACTGGATGAAGCAGCCACGATGGCCTCCGTTTTGGTGCTGATGACCGGCATCATCATGCTTTTTGAATCCCGCTTCCGCGCCGAAACGGCTGCCCTGGCCGACGAAGAGATTTGCGACAGCAGCCGCCCCCGCCAAATGGCGCTGGGGCGGGGGCGGTGGGCGGCGTTGGGCTTCACCAGCCTGGTCTCCTTTTTTGCCCTCATCATGCCGGTTGGCATCCTCGTTTATTGGCTTGTTCGCGGGCTGCGCCATGATTTGCTGAATGGCATGGTGGGGCTGGTGCAGCAAAACAGCATCAGCCTACTGGAGCTGCTGGCTCCGGCGCAGCTATCGGTGACGACGGGGTTATTAACGGCCGTTTTTGCCGTCCTCATCGCCATCCCCATCACCATCCTCTCCGTGCGCCACCAAAGCCGGTGGGCAAAATTGCTCACCACCCTCAGCTATGGCGGCTACGCCCTGCCGGGGATCGTTGTCGCCCTGGCGTTTGTTTTCGCCGGCATCAACTTTTTACGGCCGTTTTACCAAACCCTCCCCCTGCTCTTGGCCGCCTACATGGTGCTGTTCGTCCCCCAGGCCGTTAGCGCCGGGCGCGGCGTGCTGGCCCGTCTCCCCGTGGAGTTAGAAGAAGTGGGCTACAGCCTTGGCGGCTCCCGCTGGGCCATTTTGCGCTATGTCATCCTCCCCCTCATCCGCCCTGGCCTGCTGGCCGGTGGGCTACTGGTCTTTCTGACGGTCATGAAAGAGCTGCCCGCCACCCTGCTCCTAAGCCCGCTTGGTTCCCGCACCCTGCCCATGCTGGTTTGGTCTAACATCAGCGAAGCGTTTTTTGCCCGCGCCGCCGCCCCCACCCTGCTGCTGCTGCTGCTGTCGTCGGTGCCACTGGCCTGGTTTTCGCTGCGGAAGGGGTAGGCCACCCCCTACCTTTTAGCTTCTCCCGTTCCTGCTCAGAAGGGGTAGCTACCCCTTTGATAAACAGCAGCCGCAGGCGTTCCATGTCGGTTACATTCAGCCCCGCCCATTCAAGCTGCGACCCGGTTGGCGTGACGAGAACGCTGCTGGCTCCTTTCAAACAGCTAAACCGCGCCACGTTATACGTCAGCACCGCTTCCGACACGGTTACAGCCGGGTCAAGCTCAAGCTGGAATACAATTTCTTGGGGGAATTGGATGCACTAACAAGCTTTCAGGCAGATAATTAAAACGATCACGCAAAGGTGCAAAGTCGTAAAGAAAAGGTGTTGGCTTTGCGTTTTTGCGTGCAATTTTTTTGTGGCTCGCTGCCTTATGTCCTGTAAACAGCAGGATGAGGGTTGAGGGGTTGTATGTCTCGTAATCATGACCGTGAATTAAGTGAAGCTCTCTTTCAAAAGCTGGAAACGATAACGGCGCACGCTGACCAAACGGCCGTTCCTTTTTCGGTTATGTCGGTGGGGGAGCTGCGGAAGATGAAGAAGTTCCGTTTTCAACTGCTGCACCGCTGGCTGGTGGCACATTTTGCGCCATGCCGGGCGGCGGATATTGCTGGTGGCAAGGGACTGTTGGCGCTTTTGTTGCAGGAGAGTGGGTGGGAAACGGCCGTTATTGACCCCATCCACCAAACCCTGCCCGACAAATATAAGGATATTGGCAGCAACCAACGGGTCAAGGTGGCCGCCACTACCCAGGTACGCCACTGGAACAAACCATTTGCAGCAGCAATGGGCGATTCCTTCGATTTGCTCATTGGGATGCACGCCCACGGCTGCAATATTGCCATTGTGGAGGCGGCGGCGGCGTTTGGCTGTGGCTTTGTGCTTTTCCCCTGCTGCGTCATTGATGAGCCATTTTACCCACCCATTGGGGTAGATTGGTTAGAATGTGTGGCTGAGTATGCTGTGGGCAAGGGGATTGCAGTCACGCCTTTTCGTCTCAACTTTAAAGGGCAAAATATTGGTTTATATGGGGCAGGGCAGCGGCTACGGCGGTTGGGTTAGTCAGCGGATGGCCCCCTTTGTAATTTTTCCCGTTCCTCATTCCAAAGCTTGGTGAATCGCTCAAAGACATCCGCAATAATTTCCAGTTCATTTTCTGAATAGCTGGACATTAGCTCATCCTGCGCCCTGCGTGCCGATTCAAACCACAAGGCAACTTTTGCAGAACTGGCCGGAGTCGGCACGATCAAAGTCCCTCGCCGATCTTTGGGGTTGGGTTGGCGTTCGATCAAACCTGCATTCTGTAGCCGGTCGAGCATGGCTGTTGTTGCCCCGGAAGTTAGCCCAGTATGTCGGGCAAGCTCAGAAGGGGTAGCTACCCCTTTGATAAACAGCAGCCGCAGGCATTCCATGTCGGTTACATTCAGCCCCGCCCATTCATTCATCGCATTCCTGAACAGCGTTAAATAGATGCCATAATCCCTCACCGCCATCAGAGCGCGTTTCTTTAAGTCTGCTTTTGTTGAATCTGTCATCATCACACCCTTGACACTATCTTTATTTTCAAGTATCTTTATTTTATAGATGAATTTATTTAAATACAAAGGAACAAGAGTTTAATAAGTTGTGCAAGAAGTTCAACTTCTTCCTAGAAGTTCAACTTCTTCCTAGAAGTTGAACTTCTAAATGAGCGAGTTATTTGATTTCCATTCCAAAGCAGAAAGAAAAAGTACATATCCAACAAGGAGATTTACATGAGCCAACAGACAAGTGGGAAAAAGTCTACCAAAAAATCAGCCGAAGGGTTCACCGCCGAAGAAAAAGCCGCCATGAAGGCACGCGCCCAGGAAATGAAAGCTGAAGCACGCATGAGCAAAAACAGGGAGGAAGGAGAAAAAGCGATTTTTGCCGCTATTGAACAAATGGAGGCACACGATAGCGTCATGGCGCAACGGCTCCATGAGGTGATTACAGCCGCCGCGCCGGAACTCATGCCCAAAACCTGGTACGGTATGCCTGCCTATGCCAATAAAGATGGCAAAGTCATTTGCTTTTTCCAGGCCGCCAGCAAGTTTAACGTGCGGTATGCTACATTTGGCTTTCAGCACGATGCCAACCTGGACGATGGCAACATGTGGGCCACTGGCTTTGCGCTGGCTGAACTAACCCCGGCCGAAGAGGCGAAGATCGAGGCACTCTTGCGACAAGCGATCAACTAGGGCAACATCTCCAAATCAGTAGAGACGCAAAATTTTGCGTCTCTACGCTCCCTCACAATACCTCAACCGAAAATCGCCAATTTACCTATCCCCGCTATAATCAGCAGATGCTCACCGCTGTTTGGTTTATTCTGGGTTTACTGCTTGGCCTTGTCATCAACGGGCTGGCCGATTTTTTGCCGACTTATCGGCTGCAGCCAGCCCTGGTACGGCCGTTTTTTACCTATTTTCACCCACCTCGCCGCCGTCGTGACTGGCTAACGGTGGCAACAACGGCCGTTTCCCTTGCCTTCCTTACCACTACCACCCAGCACTGGCTCACCCTGCCGTTCAACACCTTCTACATCGTCATTCTCATCCTTGTCATCGTCATTGATTTGGAACACAAACTCATTTTTAACCAGGTGACATACCCGGGAACGGCCGTTTCCCTGCTCGGCAGCTTGTTGGTGGATGACAACGGCATTGGGTTAGCCCTGGCAGGAACGGCCGTTGCTGGCTTCATTTTTTATGTGATCTATTGGGTTGGCGGCCGGCTCTTTGGCGACGGCGCCCTCGGCTTTGGTGATGTCAAACTCGCCATGCTGCTGGGAGCCATGCTCGGTTTCCACCGCATCTTTTTTGGCCTGCTGCTCGGCGTGCTGTTCGGCGGCCTCATCAGCCTGCTGCTCCTCCTCACCCGCCGCGTCTCCCGCCACGATGCCCTACCCTACGGCCAATATTTGGCGCTGGCGGGCATCATCATGCTTATTTGGGGCAAGCAAATTGTTTTATGGTATTTGGCGTGATCAAAACAAGAGGTAATCGGTAATCAGTAATCGGTAATCAGTGTGCGACCGATTACTGATTACCGATTACCAGTCTGCAAGAAATGAGTGCGTTACTACAAATACGGCCGTTAACCACCATGGCCGAAATCGAACAAGTACGGCATGTGCAAATGGCAACGTGGGGCATGGCAGAAGAGGAAACCATCCCGCCCCATACCCTCCACGCCTTGCAGCACCACGGCGCGTCGCTGCTGGGAGCGCTGGATGGCGACCGGGTGGTGGGGTTTGCCTTTGCCGTGCCGGGTCTCACAACCACAGATGGTGCCGCCCAATTAAAGTTGTATTCAGTGGCAACGGGGCTGCTGCCGGGCTACCAGCAAACGGGGGCGGGCTACCGGCTGAAGCTGGCACAGCGGGAATTTGCCAATCAGATTGGGGTACGGCTGGTTAGCTGGACTTATGATCCGTTGATGAGCTTAAACGGCCGTTTCAACATCCACAAGCTCGGCGGCACTGTCTCCACCTATCACCGCAACTTCCACGGCAACATGAGCGGGGTCAATGCCGGGCTGCCCACCGACCGTTTTGAGGTGGATTGGTGGGTGACAAGTGAACGGGTGCAGAAACGGGTGGGAGAGGGGGAGAAACGGCCGTTAATCCTCACCGATCTCCTGCACAATGGCGCAACCCTGGTCAACCCCACCCACTTCAACAGCCTCGGCCACCCCGTCCCGCCCGATAATGTCAACATCGAAAACAACAACCCGCTGCTCCTCGTCGAAATCCCCGCCAACTTCACCCCCCTCAAAACGGCCGATTTTGCCCTGGCGCAGCAGTGGCGGCTCCACACCCGTCACCTCTTTGAACCCCTGTTCCACCGTGGCTACACCGTCACCAACTTTGTGCAAAACGACGACCAGAAGCAGCGGCGCAGCTTCTATTTGTTAACACAGCAGACGCAACCTATTGAATCATCCATGAAATAGGACACAGCATTTCCTACTAAATCAGGAGAATCAGGTAAATCTGCGTCCTATTTCCCCAGGAGAACCCATGAAAATCGAAAAAATTGACCTCTATCACATCACCCAATCCCTCGTCAGCCCCTTCACCACCAGCTTCGGCACCGAACTGGATCGCCACTGCCTTATTTTGGCACTCTACGCCGACGGGCTGGTGGGCTGGGGCGAATGTGTGGCCTCGGTTGACCCCGGCTACAGCTACGAAACCACGCAAACAGCATGGCACATTCTCACCCAGTTCCTTATCCCCAGCGTGCTAGGCAAGGAACTGGATGAGCCGGAGCAGGTACAAGAGTGGATGAGCCAGGTGCGCGGCCACCCGATGGCGAAGGCGGCCATTGACCAAGCGGCGTGGGACATTACGGCGCAGCGGGACGGGCTGTCGTTTGCCCAAAAGCTGGCTCTGCCTTACCCCGAAGGGCCACGGGAGCAGGTGTCGGTGGGCGTTAGCAACGGCATCCAGCCATCGGTGGCCGACACGCTCAAAGTGATTGAAGGGCGGCTTAAAGAGGGGTATCGCCGCATCAAGCTGAAGATCAAGCCGGGCCACGATTTGGAGCTGGCGCGGGCGGCAACGGCCGCTTTTCCTGATGTGGCAATTATGCTGGATGCGAACTCGGCCTACACGCTGGAAACGGCCGTTCCGATCTTCCAGGCCATGGACGACCTCAACCTGCTCATGATCGAACAACCCCTCGCCCACGACGACATCCTCGACCACAGCCTGCTCCATCCACAAATCAAAAACCCCCTCTGCCTGGATGAAAGCATCCACTCCGCCCACGACACCCGCCTCGCCATCACCCTCAACGCCTGCGACATCATCAACATCAAACCCGCCCGCGTCGGCGGCTTCACCAACGCCCGCAAAATCCACGACCTCTGCCGCGAAGCCGGCATCGCCGTCTGGTGCGGCGGCATGCTCGAAACCGGCGTTGGCCGTGCCGCCCAGCTTGGCCTCGCCTCCCTCCCCGGCTTCACCCTCCCCGGCGACATCTCCGCCACGGAACGGTACTACAAGCGCGACATCACCCAAAACTTCACCCTCAACACCGAAAACAGCACCATTGACGTACCCACCGGCCTCGGCCTCGGCATCGAAATTGACTTCACCCAGTTGGAAGAAGTTACCCTGCGTAAGGAAACGTTTCGTAATCGGTAATCAGTAATCGGTAATCAGTTGACTGACTGGTTACTGATTACCGATTACTGATTACTGTTCACACCACATGTTTGAAGGAACAACCATCTCATTTATCGGCAGCGGCATCATGGCCGAAGCCATGATTCGGGGGCTAATCAACCAGCAGGTCGTTACCCCCAGCCAAATCATTGGCTCCGACCCATATGAACAGCGCTGCGCTGAACTACAGGAAAAATATGGCATTCATACCACCACCAGCAACGAAGAAGCGGCTACCAAAGGGGAAATTGTCGTTCTCTCCATCAAGCCCCAGTCGCTGAACAAGGTCATGCCAGAAATGCGCGGCCGACTGCGGCGGCGCGACCTACTCATCTCCATCATGGCCGGTGTCCCCATCAAGCGGCTGGCCGACGGCATTGCCCACGCCGCCGTCGTCCGCGCCATGCCCAACACCCCCGCCCAAATCGGACAGGGCATTTCCGTCTGGACTAGCACCCCGGAAGTGACCGAGGAGCAGCGCGGACAAGCCCAGGCCATTCTGGAATCATTTGGCGAAGCCATCTTTGAGGAAGATGAACGCTACCTCGACATGGCAACCGCCCTCAGCGGCTCCGGCCCCGGCTTTGTCTTTATGTTTATGGAAGCGATGATTGACGCCGGTGTCCACATGGGCTTTTCCCGCCGCGTCGCCTCCCAGCTCGTCTCCCAAACCATTTTGGGGTCTGTGGCCTATGCCAACCAGTCCAATAAGCACGTGGCCGAACTGCGTAACCAGGTCACGTCACCCGGCGGCACTACCGCTGCCGGGCTGTACCACATGGAAAAAGGCAGCTTCCGCACCGTCATCTCCCGCGCCATCTGGGCCGCCTATGAGCGTTCCATCGAGCTAGGCAAGGGGGGATAATTGGTAGGACGCGGACAAGCGCAGACAAACGCGGATTGTTTATCGTCCGTGTTTGTCCGCGTCCCATTTCAAAGGGGGTCTTATGCACATTTTGGTCACGGGTGGGGCAGGTTATATTGGCAGCCATACTTGCCTGGAACTGTTGAACGCTGGTTATGAAGTCGTCGTTGTAGACAATCTTGCCAACAGCAAGGTAGAAGCTCTGCGCCGAGTGCAGGCACTTACGGGCAAATCGCTCACCTTTCATCAGGTTGATCTGCTGGATGTGGCCGCGCTCCATGACGTTTTTGCCGCCTACCCCATTGAAGCGGTGATCCACTTTGCCGGGCTGAAGGCGGTGGGTGAATCGGTGGCGCAGCCACTGCGCTATTACCACAACAATGTCACCGGCACGCTTAATTTGTGCCAGGCCATGACCGACCACAACGTTTGGAAGCTGGTCTTTAGCTCCTCGGCCACCGTCTATGGCGACCCGCACGCGGTGCCGATTACAGAAGATTTTCCGCTGTCGGCGACCAACCCATACGGCCGTTCCAAGCTCATCATCGAAGAAATGTTGCGCGACCTGCCCATTGCCGACCCGCGCTGGCGCATTGCCCTATTGCGCTATTTCAACCCCGTTGGCGCCCACCCCAGCGGCCAAATTGGCGAAGACCCCAGTGGCATTCCCAATAACTTGCTCCCTTATGTGAGTCAGGTGGCGGTCGGCCGGCTGGCAAAGCTGTCGGTCTTTGGCAACAGCTACCCCACGCCCGACGGCACCGGCGTGCGGGACTATATTCACGTGGTTGATTTGGCACTGGGGCATTTGAAGGCACTGGCAAAGCTGGAAACAAGCAGCGGGGCAGCAGCCTATAATTTGGGGACGGGGCAAGGGTACAGCGTGTTGGAAATGGTGGCAGCGTTTGAGCAAGCGTCGGGCAAAACGATCCCCTACCAGATCACGCAGCCGCGCCCCGGCGACGTTGCTGCCTGTTACGCCGACCCAACAAAGGCGCGGGAGGCACTGGGGTGGAAAGCGCAGCGGGGGCTGGCAGAAATGTGTGCTGATGCGTGGCGCTGGCAGTCGCAAAACCCAAATGGGTATCTATAAAGAGGATAAATAGGACGCAGATTGACCTGATCTGCCTGATTGATATTTTTGGACGGATAAATGCCATTTGGTTACAAAGGAACTGGAAAATGAGTGAGGAAAAAGTAGCAATTGTAGCGGGGACGGGATTTTATGATATTCCGGGGATTACGCTGGAACGGCAGATTATGACAACGCCATATGGGGAGGCACTGGTGTTTTTGGGGCAGGGGGAACATAGCCATTTGGTTTTTCTGACGCGCCATGGGCCGCAGCATTCCACGCCGCCGCATATGATCAATTATCGGGCGAACATGAAGGCGTTGCAGCAGTTGGGGGTGGGGCGGGTGCTGGCGACGTATGCGGTGGGGTCGATTAACCGGGAGATTCCGCCGCTGGGGTTGGCGGTGCTGGATGATTTTCTAGATTTCACGAATGGGCGACCACTCTCCTTTTTTGATGGTGGGGAGAGCGGTGTAGCGCATACCGATATGAGCCAGCCCTATTGCCCCGCCCTTAGCCAGCAGTTGCGCGATTTCGCCCCTCAGTTTGGCCTGGATCTGTATCCGCGTGCCACCTACGTTTGCTGTAACGGCCCCCGCTTTGAAACCCCGGCTGAAATTCGCATGTATGCCCAATTTGGTGGTGATGTGGTGGGGATGACTGGAGCCACTGAGCTGGTTCTGGCGCGGGAGTTGGGGCTGCATTTTGCGGCCGTTGCCCTTTCGATCAACTGGGCGGTGGGCATTGAGCCATCGCTGGCAATTGTCCGTGAGGGTCGGGAATCGGTGCGGCGGAAGCTGCTGGATTTGTTTTTGGCGATAGCCGGGGCAAACGGCCGTTTAGAATGTGGCTGCGAAACGGCCGTTATGCTCATGCAAGAGCCAGGCCAACATTAACTGCCCAATAATTCCAGGGCCATCTGCTCAATCCTGGTTCCCATTGCCACTGCGCTGCGCCAGTTGGCTGGAATGCCACTTTTGCCATAAAACGCCCCCGCGATCTGCCCACAAATCGCGGCCGTGGTGTCAGCATCGTCGCCCAAGTTGGCAGCCATCAGGATAGCATCGCGGAAGCTGTTGGTGTGGTAAAAACAGTAGAGGGCAGCTTCTAGCGAGGCGACAACATAGCCGGAGCCTTTAATCTGGGCATACGGTTTGGTTTTGTAGCTGCCGGCCGCAATGGTCTGGATTTCGGGGGTGGTGGGGGTATAAACGGCCGTTTCCAACACCGCCTCCTTCGTTCCGCCACGCAACGCCACAACCAGCATCCCCCCAAGCAGCTTGCAAGCATCCACACACACCACCGCCCCGTGCGTTGTCCGCGAACTTTCGCCCGAAAAATGAATCGCTTTTGCAACATCCGCCCCATAAAACATCGGCACTGGAGCCAGCCGCATGATCGAGCCATTTCCGGCCGTTTGCGGGTCGGTCGCCCCAGCAAACGGGTTGCCCGTCTGCAAAAAAGCATTCAGCGCCTGCCGCACCGTGTTGCCAATGTCAAAACAAACGCCGTTGCTGCTCATGTAGCCCTGCTGCATCCAAGCCACATAACGCCGCATCTGGTCAGCCGCATCAAATCCGCCCCGATCCAGCAGACTGTGTCCCAGACACAACGCCATTGAGGTGTCGTCCGTCCACTCTCCCAGCTGTAGGCGAAACGGCCCCCCGCCCACCATGTCAGTCAGCGGCGCAAACGTCCCGCGTGGGCTGAACTCCACCGTTGTTCCCACCGCATCACCACAGGCCAACCCCAGCAAACAGCCACTATATCGATCTTCCATTAACAACTTCCGGCCTCAAAGGTATTCTACGTGGTTTTCCATATCCGCCTGAGAATACACAAAGCAAAGCAGCTCTAATTTCTTAACCCAATCCCCCATTGAGTGATCCTCCTGAATCCCAAACACAATTCCAGCGTGAGGAACACCCTCGGCGGCAAAACGCAAAAAGTCAACATCACCAGTTACCAATACCCTACCCAACCGTGTTGCCCTTTCCAAATGGCTTTCATCTGATGCACCTAATGTTCCTAAATCACGAACGCATACAGCATCAATGCCGCGAAGCACTAGCTGTTCGGTAATTTTCGGGCTTAAATTTTCATCCAAATAAAGGCGTATGGCGGCTTCCAACTTGTTCTTCCTTCATTCTTTTGCCTAATTGCCGTCTTTCGTTGATTGAAGCATCTATCTCTTGTTTGTTTTCATAGTAATAGGCCAAAGCGGCATATACTTGGGACAAAGATAGTTCATAGTCAGCAGCAATTTCATCTGGTTCCAGCCCATGAACGATTTTGGCAATGACAACCACAGACACCTCAATAGAAGTGTCGGCAATACACGGTCTTCCATTCCGAATATTTGGGTCGGTAGATATTAAGTTAATACTCTGTATAGTCGCTTGCATCTAGTTTTCCCCAGCAATTTCAAGTAAAACGATCGCACGCAGGACAGTATAGCATGAATTCAAAGGATTCTTGCTTTCATTTAGCCCAAACGCTGCGCCTGCACAATTTCGGCCATAATTGAGAGGGCAATCTCTTCCGGGTTTTGCGCCCCAATGCTCAGACCAATCGGGGCGTGGATTTTGCTAATCTGCGCCTCGCTAAACCCTTTCTCTTGCAGCCGTGCCACCCGTTTGGCGTGGGTTTTCTTGCTGCCCAACGCGCCAATATAGAACGCCTCGCTGCCCAGGATGGCTTCCAGCGCGGGGTCGTCAATTTTGGGGTCGTGGGTGAGGAGCGCAACGGCCGTTTCCTGCCCCACCTCAATCGCCGCAAACGCCTTCTTCGGCCACGCCTGAATCAACGTGTCCACATGCGGGAAACGCGCCTCGCTGCCAAACGCCCGGCGCGGATCCACCACCACCGTATTGTACCCCAGCAGCTTTGCCATGTTGGTCAACGCCTGGGCAATATGCACCCCGCCCACCATCACCAGCGTCTTCGCCGGCCGATACGCATCCACAAACAGCTCAATCTCATCCGTTAGCTGCACCCGCCCCGGCAAACGGAGCTGGCTGGCCGCCGCCGCCGCCTGCGCGTCCAGTGCCGCATCCCCCAGCGTGCCAACCTTTTCCCCGCTTCGCGCCACCACCAGCTTTTTGCCCAGCTTGTCGGCCGGCCCGCGAATAATCGTAATCATATCCCCCGCCCGGTCTTGAATCAGCAGGCTGCGGGCAAACGCATACGCCGCCCGATCCAGCGGCTCCACAAACACCTCAATGATACCGCCGCACGCCAGCCCCACCTCCCACGCCGTCTCATCGGCCACGCCAAAGTGGAGCAATTTGGGCTGCCCCGTTGCCAATGCTGTCATCCCCTCCTCATAAACCGCCCCCTCCACACAGCCACCGCTCACCGACCCGCTAATCGCGCCATCGGCCATCATCGCCATCTTGGCCCCCGCCTTGCGCGGTGCCGACCCCCACGTTTGCACAACGGTTGCCAGCGCTACCGGCGCATCACCCGTTTCCCACCAGCCGTCAATATCCGCCAACACTTCTCTCATTGCGTTACTCCAGTTCCGCCACAATGCCAAAATGGTCACTCAGCCGTTTCCCCGCTTCGGAAAAATTGCTCAAGCTATAAACCCGGCGGGTTTTTAGGTCTGGAGTGTGGGCAATGTGGTCAATCGTTTGTTTTGCTTCTGGCTCTATTTTACCGCCGGTTGCCACCACAAACCGCCCGCGCAAACAATTTTCTAACAACTGCCATGTTACCAATGGGGCACGGCGGCGGGGAATTTGCTGATTGTAGTCGCCGAGCATGACCGTTTGGGTTAGCGGCAAGCGGGCGAACAGCGCATCCAAACCGCGCAAAAAGCGGTGGTGGTCTTCCCACGGCTGGCGGTTGCGCTGCCCAGTTCGCACATGGGCATCTTTCCAGGGGATGCAAACGCCAATGAAGGTGATGGAGCCGATGGGAGTTTGGGTGGTGGCGCGAAGATAACGGCCGTTTTCCACCCCCTCATCCCCACAAACACCCAGCCACGGCTCCCGGCTCCACAGCAGCACCTTGCGCCGCCGTTCATCACCCCTGTACCCATAATCGCCGCTGGCCGTCGCCAAATAGCCGCCCGGCGGGAAAAAATCGGTGTAGCCTTCCGTCAAGCAAACCACATCCGGCTCTTGCCCCCAAATGCGCTCCCGCAGCAGCTTCCCACGCGGCGAGGAGGCCGTCGCCCACTCCACATTCCAATTTACTATGGTGAACCCCATTGTCAAGACCACAAAACAGGGAAAATAAGGTGGATCTACTAAACATAATCATGGGAATAAAGGGTCAACCTTTTTGGAGAAAAGACGAGCAGCAAACGGGTTTGCCGCTCGCCCTTTCTTGGGGGGGAGACCCACTTTACCAAAGGATGCGTGCCAAAACAAGTTGTCCGCTCCATCCAACCTGACCCTTAACAAGCCCCGTGGACAACGGCCGGAGTGCGATATTGCAGATGCTGGTGAGGCCGTTCAAAATTGTAAAGTTGGAAATAGTCCCTCAGCCCCGCTTCCAAGGCGGAAACCGTGGCGTATTCCTTTAGATAGATGTCTTCATATTTCAGGCTGCGCCAGAGCCGTTCAACAAAGATGTTGTCTACAAATCGGCCTTGCCCATCCATGCTGATGGCAATACTGGCTGCTTGCAGCTGATTGGTAAAGGCGAGGGCGGTGAACTGCACGCCTTGGTCTGTGTTAAAGATGGAAGGGCAACCCTTCTGCAAGGCTACCGTAAGGGCATCAAGACAAAAAGCACCATCGAGAGTGTTGGAGAGCTGCCAGGCCAAGACAAAACGGCTAAACCAATCCATGATTGCCACTAGGTACATGAAGCCGTGGGGCATGGGCAGGTAGGTAATGTCGGCTGCCCACACCTGATTAGGTCGGGTGATTGCCAATCCTCGCAGCAAATAAGGATATTTTCGGTGCTGCGGCTCAAGCCGTGTCGTCCGTGGCCGTGGGTAGATAGCCTGCAACCCCATCAGAGCCATTAACCGGGCAACCCGTTTGTGGTTCACAGGGTAGCCATGCTGGTGGTTGAGCCGGGCGGTCATTTTGCGGTAGCCATAGAACGGTGCGCGGGTGTACTCCTGGTCAATCAAGCGCATCAAGGCCAGATTCAGAGCCGATTCACCCGCTGGTCGCCAATAAAAGGTCGCCCGGTTCAGTCCCACCAGTTCACACTGCCGACGAATGCTGAGGGTTGGGTGGTGCAGCTCGATCATGGCTCGTTTGCTTTCAACCGGCTGGGGTAGCTTTTTTTTTCAGCCACTCCAATTCCATCTTGAGGCGGCCAATTTGTTCATATAATTCTGCTTCCTGCGCGGCTTGTTGCTCTTGTTGCCGGTCAACCCGGCGGTTGAAGAGGCCGGGACCCTCTTCAAGCAACTGTTTCTTCCAGCCGCTGACCTGGTTGGGATGCAGGTCATAGTCGCTGGCAAGCTGGTTGATCGTTTTAGACCCTTTGGCTGCGTCCAAGGCTACCTTGAACTTGAACTGCATGGTGTACTGCTTACGTTTTTGTGTCATTTTTGCCTCCACAAGCTGATGAAAAATTATACGCTTATCCACCTTAGCTTGTGGTCTAGTTTTTGGGGTTCATTATATACAATGACCATCCTGAATCCACATCCTTGGGTTATTCGCCAATCACCACAAACAATTCCTGACAATCTTCAACCAATTCTCCATTTTCTGTGGCTGCACGCAAATGCCCTTGGATCACAAATGTCCCCGGCTGGTTTCCAGTTAAAACAATTTCTCTTTCAGCAAAATCACTCGCCTGCAACAGGTCAAATGAAATAATCGTCTCTCCTTCCATCGTAATCGAATCTGGTAAGACAAGCTGTAGTACTATGTCGCTCACTGTTGCCGTTGGCGCAAGCCGCACGCCTAGCTTAAAAGGTTGTCCTACTAATAGTGCCGATGGAGCATCGGCAAATGATACGATTCCCTGATTAAGACAAACGGAATTGCTTACGGCAATATCCTCGGTAACATATTGTGATGCGCCTACTCCACCTGTTGCCATACCCTCAAAAGCTACCACCATAACTACTTGCTGGGGATCGTTGGTATAAAGGGCAATAAATCCCTGGTAACTACCTGGTACCACAGGATTGAAGCTCACTAGCAAAGTCCCTTCTTCATTAGGGGCTATCTGATCAGGGACGACAAAACTAATAGGATTCTGTGCCTGGCTGACCCAACTGCTGTTGTGGAGTACATGCCAATATGATGGAACCGAGCTAAAGTGCAGCGGACTTTGGCCTACATTTTGTATTGCTACTTCAAACTGATTCCCACCCCCTAGCGGCATCGCCTCAATTTCAGCATCCAGTGAAGCAACATCGCCAAAATTCAAGTGGGCTGGTGTGATCCGCCAGCTTGGCGCACTGGTTGGTTTGGGTCGCAAACGAAGTGTTGGATCCCCCAACAGACTCATAGGCGAAAGAAAGTTGCTATATAGATAGGCCTCGCCAAAGGTCGCACCTACTGACAGGGGATAAAGATAAGGTAAGCCAGATTCAATGTTGCCAAAAACTGGTACCGTAGGAGCGAACACAACTAGGCCATTTCCAGCAAACAAATAGCTTCCAGCTACGTAATCTTGAGCCATAAAATCCCCGTTAGAGCAAGACCAAATAAAGTAAAAAAGCGGTTTGGGAGCCATTTGGGCAATTTCTGCACCCGTAAACATGGTAGTCCCATACTGTTGGGTTGTTGGTGTGCCATGATGATTAAGAAAAGCAAATTCATATGGGGTTTGCAACAAGGACTCTAACGATCCATCATTCTCTATTGCTTGAACGGGCAAATCGGCAACCACAACCTTATCAGGAGAGTACAACCCACTGTTTTGGGTCAAGCGAGTAATATTGTTTGCCGTTTCCTCAAATGCTGCCGTGTTTTTTGCAGCTCGATCAATATCGTCAATAACCAGCATTTGAGGATCGGATTGCAGGTTTCCTTGTCGATAAGCATGATTCCGTTGGAAGTAATGACGAAGCTGGGTTATACCAGCTTCTCCGGCTTGTGTTGGGCGCAAACGGCCGATCCAGATGTCTGGTAAGAGTTCGGTGGTGGCTAACGGCCTTTCAAAAATATATTCTCCATCCAACTCTAGTGCCGTATCCAGCTCCATGTAGTAAAAGTCAGAAGGAACCCGGCTCAGCCCCGGTTCCTGTAGTTGGGCATAGAAAAAAGTAGTGGGAATATCGCCGACCAGTACCGCACCGAGCAAACCATTTGATCGTTGCTGCTGTAACAAAGTTCGGATAGAAGCTGGATCATGCCAGTCTTGTACTTCCACAACCACATCTACTCCCAAATCTTGCTCCACATCATGAGCATATTGGGAGATCTCCGAAGCCAATGCCTGTCCGCTTGTTTTATCAGCTAGAACAATGACACTGCCAGATGTGTTAGGTACCACCGCAGTTGCCTGTTGTGACGGTAGACCTTCTTGCTGCACACAGCCAAAGATGGTAAGCACGCAGAGATAAAGTAGAAGTAATTTTTGGTTTTTCATTTTTTTGCAAGAGGGGAATGGGCATGGGAGTAAAGCATAAACAACGGCCGTTTTTTGCCCACAGGATCATGTTGAGAAAAACGGCCGTTGTCTACGTGTTCATCAAAAGGCAGACAGGCATCTAAAACCAGACACTTGTCCACCACAGAGGGCTATATTTTTGCAGTCAAACCTACTCCCACCCGCTTAATTCCATTGCCAAACCTCCTGGCGCATATTGTTGGCCTCATTAGACTCACTAATCGCATAAAACACATCGGTCATTACCTGAATATTCTTCAATCCAGGAACAAAAACCTTAATATACAAAGAGCCAGTAGCCCACTCACCTACCATAAGCTGATCCGTAAACCACATCCGAATAGGCGTACCGTCAAACCACATTCGCGTATGGAATCGTGTCGTTACATCGGCATTCCCGTTGTTCCTAATCTGGAACGTAATATTCTCCCATACATCCGTGTTCAGTGGCCCTGTTGTTGACCAAATGTCCTCGACAATCAGGTCTGGCAAAACTGGGGCTGTCCATGTCCACGTTTCTGTCCGTGTGTTATTGTTTTCGTTCGACTCAGCTATATGCCCATAGGCATCAGCCAGTACCGCAATTTCATGTGCACCAGCCGCAAACACCTTGATGTACAGCGACCCCGTCCCTGAACTCCCTGCATCAAGCTGATCGGTATACCATGTACGAATAGGTGTACCATCAAACCACATCCGTGTGTAGAACCGCGTCGTCACATCAGCATTCCCATTGTTCTTAATCCGGAACGTCATGTTCTCCCACACATCCGTGTTCAGCGGCCCCGTTGTTGACCAGATATCCTCCACAATCAAATCAGCCTGCGCCGGGGTTACCCACGTCCACGTTTCTGTTCGTGTATTGTTGTTTTCGTTCGACTCAGCCACATGCCCGTAAGCATCAACCATTACTGCAATTTCATATGCACCAGCCGTAGCCACCTTGATGTACAGCGATCCTGTTCCCGAACTCCCTGCATTAAGCCGATCGGTATACCATGTGCGAATAGGTGTACCATCAAACCACATCCGTATGTAGAACCGCGTCGTCGCATCAGCATTCCCATTGTTCTTAATCCGGAATGTAATATTCTCCCATACGTCCGTATTCAGCGGCCCCGTTGTTGACCAAATGTCATCCACAATCAAATCGGGTTGAGATGGGCTTGTCCATGCCCACGTTTCTGTGCGCACATTGTTTGATTCATCAGATTCATTCACTGTGTCTGTTAGGTCAACCTCAGCCCTAACTTCATAGCTACCTGGGCTGCCTACTCTAACATTCACAGTTCCTGTAGCCGTAGAACCTGCGTTCAAACTATTTGCCTGCCATGTGCCAACAATAACGTCTGCAACCCACATACGTGTGTAAAACAGATCCGTAGCTGCTACAGTCCCATTATTCTTGATACGAAAAGTAATATTCTCCCAATCACCAACCATTAACGGGTTTGTTGTTGACCAAATATCATCAACAACCAGATCAGGAGCTCCGCTACTAGCCCAAGTCCAAGTCTCGCTGCGTAGATTATTACCCTCGTTGCTTTCACCAACATCGTTATAGATATCAACCTGAACCGATATCTGATAGTTGCCAGGAGCCGTAACCTTCAAATTCAAACTTCCTGTACTTGTATATCCTGCTCCCAATCCTGTCGTATACCAGGTGCCAATAATCGAGCTATTGACCCACATTTGCGTATAAAAAGTTTGGTTTGCATTTTGATCGCCATTGTTTTTGATACGGAAAGTGACGTTTTCCCATTCATTGGCAACCAATGGGTTAGTCGTAGACCATATATCCTCGACAATCAAATCAGGTGCGGCAAGCGGTGCATTAGAAAGTGGCTTTCGCCCTCCAGCAATTTCTTGCGGCATGACCGAGGTACCATCGCCAACAGTTTCGACTCCCGGAACAGCATCTGCGACAAGCTCTTCGTTATCAATAGCTTCCCGAACACCAATCCCAAAAGCAATTTCTGGCTCTTCCGAAGAATCCCGATCCAACGTAATAAAGTTGGTTTCATCATCAGCTAAAATTCCGTCACCGGATGGTTGAATTCCAATTTGACCCGTTACTTCTGGCACATCAGGTGTATCGGTGTCCAGGGTTACAACCCCACTCCCCGCTTCAATTGCAAGTATATTGTCATCATCTGATGCCGGCTGAACAACAAAAGTATCTGACTCCTGGGGTTCGGTCTCTAAACCAGTATCAAGCAGAACAACATTTCTTTGCTCATCTACTGCCAAGATTTCTTCTTGCGCCGATTGGACAGCAAAATCAGCTTGCTGAGTTGGCGCACGATAGGTTTGCTCATCTACTGTAACCACCCCTACTTGATTCTCAAGCTGGAGAGCAAATTCCTGCCTAGCTCCCTGCTGTGATACCTCAAAACCTACCCTATCTGCCGATGGCTCCAATATTGCCTCATCTGGAATAGCCGATGTACCAAACTGTCCTGCTGATTGTAGAGTACCAACCCCATCTACTTGCGCAGGATCCGGTTCAACAACAAATGCATCTTGCTTGGGAATGGCGATAGGAATTTCAGCGATTGAAGCCATTTCTGGAGTAGTTGATAAATATAAGTGTGCATAGCTCTTAATGGCATCACCATCTCTCGCAGCACCATCAATCAGAGCCGTAATAAGATACTCACCTTCGTTGGCTGCAATCACAACCAATTTATGCTCCCCAACAGACCCCGCAGGCAAAACAATTTGCTCTATCACATTACCGGAAACAAGATCTAGACCGTCTGGTAAATTGATCTGGGAGGTAACAACGGCAGATGTATCAGATGCAACAGTGAAAACCAACTCTGCTGCCTCACCTACAAGTGGGGCACTGGTAAAGTTAAGACTTGTCAAAATGATTTTGTCTTCACTATCTTGTAAAGCACTGGCCAAAACTGTACTGCGTGCCAACATAGCAGTAAGTAGAATTGGCAACAAAACAAACAACAATAACCTCTTACTTTTGTAGAGTTGTAGTGCCAGGATCATGATTTACTTCCTCCTTAACAAATGGGAGACCCATCTGCTATAAATAACAGCACTAAAAACTTTTTATGTTTAAGCAGAACACAGACTTGATGCTAAGAAAGAGGTGCTGTATTTGGCTGAGCAACCTCACGGATACGTTCTGACACTCCCAAAACAGACTGGCAAATTATCTTTGGCTTGCAGATTGACAGAATATCAAGCTTACATCTCAACCATAGAAATATACACCCTCTAATTACAGAATACTAATGAGTGGCAAAGAATTGGAAGTAACATTTGTCTATCATAACCATGACAAATGTCACCACCAGTATGTATGCTGTTAACGGATACGAGGATTAATAAACGCCGCCCCCGAAAGCTGGAGCGTTTGGCGGCGAAACGGCCGTTTTTCCGCCGTCAACTGCGCCAAATGCGTCGCCAAATCCCCCAAACTCGCCAAATTATGCACCGGCAAAAAGTCGTCAATGTGCGGCAGTGCCGCCTGCATCCCCCGCGTCAGCGGCTCGTACCGCGCCGACCCCAGCAGCGGGTTCAGCCAAATCAGCCGGTGGCAACTGCGCTGCAGCCGCCCCATCTCTGCATCCAGCAGCGCCGGGTCGCCCCTGTCCCAGCCATCGCTGATCAGCACCACTACCGCCCCCTTGCCCAGCACCCGCCGCCCCCAGCGGAAGTTAAACGCCTTCACCGCGTCGCCAATCCGCGTCCCCCCGGCCCAATCCGGCACGGCGTGGGAAACCTCTTTCAACGCCTTGTCCACATCCCGCCCCCGCAGTTGCCGCGTAATCCGCGTCAGCCGGGTGCTAAACACAAACACCTCCACCTTCTGGTCCAGCCCTTCGGCCAAACTATAAAGGAAGTGGAGCAGCAGCCGAGTATACCGCTCCATCGAGCCGCTGATGTCGGCCACCAAAATCAGCGGGCGGGGCTTGAATTTGGGTTCGCGGCGCGGCCACTCCATAATTTCGCCGCCATAGCGCAAATTTTTCCGCAAACTGCGGCGCAAATCGAGCCATTTGCCATGCCCCGGCCGCTGGCGGCGGGTGCGGCGCAGCCCCAATTCCCACACCATTTCCCCCATCAACTGCTTGATGGCTCGCATCTCGTCGGCGGTTAGTTCGGCAAAATCCTTGCGCCCCAAAATTTCCTGGTCGCTATAGGTGCGCGTGACCTCGATGATCTCCTGGGTTTCCCCTTCCTCATCGTCGTCTGCTTCATCCCCTTCGGGCGGCGGCTCTTGCAGCAGGGGGGGCAGGGTGACGAGGGTGTCGGGGGTTTCGGGCTGGGGGAATTGGTTGAACAGGTCAATGAGTTCGCCATCCTCAAACGGCCGTTTCCAAAACCGCTCAAACGCCAAATCAAACAGCTCCAAATCATCCTTGTGGTGTACCAGCAAGCTCCGCGCCGTAAAATAAAAATCCGCCTTGCGCCCAATCTCCACGTACCCCAGCGCCTCCACCAGGTCAATCATCCGCCCCGGATTCACATCCATCCCCAGCGCCCGCAGCAGCCGCCCAAACAGCACCAAATTATGCAGCAGCTTCCCTGACCGATTCATTGTTGTTTGCATAGGAAATTTTGACAGGATTTACAGGATGAACAGGATTTTCCCGGTTCCACTAGCCTTTGGTCAAACTAGTGCTACTTAACCGCAGAGAGCGCAAAGATCGCAGAGATTTTTTACCTTGTTTTCTTCTCTTCCTCTGCGCCCTCTGCGTCCTCTGCGGTTCAAATCGTTGATACCAACCCGTAAATCCTGTTAATCTTGTTAATCCTGTCTAAAAAATTAAGCCCGATTGTTCGCCCGGTTCAAGATTTGCTGCGTGGTTTCCGGGTTCAGCTGGGCAATGTCGTCCTGGTATTTCAAAATCACGCCGAGCGTATCTTGCACCGCCTGCACCGTCAACGCCTGCTGGTCGAGGGCCACCAAAGCGGCCGTCCAGTCCAGCGTTTCGGCCACGCCGGGGATTTTATACAGGTCGGCTTCGCGCAAATCCTGAATAAACCCTGTCACCTGCCGCGCCAGCCGTTCGGAGGCATCGGGGATTTTGGCGCGAACGATGTCGAGTTCTTTGTCAAAGGTTGGGTAATCAATCCAGTAATACAAACAGCGTCGCTTGAGCGCGTCGTGGACTTCGCGGGTGCGGTTGGAGGTTAACACGACGACGGGCGGCTCTTTGGCCTTGATGGTGCCAATTTCGGGGATGGTGATTTGGAAATCGGACAGGATTTCGAGCAAAAACGCCTCGAACTCTTCGTCGCTGCGGTCTACTTCGTCAATAAGCAGCACGGGGGGCTTGCCTTTATTGGCCTGTTGGATCGCTTCCAACAACGGCCGTTCCAGCATAAAATCCCGTCCAAACAGCTCATCATCCGTCGCCCGCTCCCCCCGCGACTCCAACATGCGGATGTGGAGCATTTGCCGCGTGTAGTTCCACTCATACACGGCGTGGTTGATGTCCAGCCCTTCGTAACATTGCAGGCGGATGAGGTTGGTGTCGAGCATCGTCGCCAGCACTTTGGCAATTTCCGTCTTGCCTACGCCCGGTTCCCCTTCGAGAAATAACGGCCGTTTTAACTTCAACGCCAAAAAAGCGGCCGTTGCCAACCCCCTGTCCGCCACATACAGTCGGTCACGCAGTGCCTCCTGTAATTGATCAATTGATTCAATCTGCATGGGTTCTCCGAATATAAGTTTTACCGCAGAGAGCGCAAAGAGCGCAAAGATTTAAGAGATTAGAGATTGGAGATTGGAAATCTCTAATCTCCAATCTCCAATCCCCCCTTTTCGTCCTCTGCGAACGCTGCGGTTTAAAATCCTACTGTGCCGTAAAGCCACCATCCACTGTCAATGCTGCCCCGGTGGTAAACGAAGCCGCATCAGAGCAAAGCCACAGCACCGCCGCCGCCACCTCCGACGCTTCCCCCAGACGGCGGCTGGGGTTGGCGGCAATGGCGGCATCCAAAAACGGCGAATGCTCCCCCAGCCCGCCCGTCGCCATTGGCGTGCGGATGACGGCCGGGCAAACGCAGTTAACGCGAATGTTTTTCCGCGCATACTCCACCGCCGCCGTTTTGCTCATCCCCACCACCGCGTGTTTGCTGGCTCCATAAATGGGCAGGCTGTGCGAGCCAACCAGCCCGGCCACCGACGCGGTATTGACTATCGCCCCGCCCCCCTGGGCCATCATCTGCGGGATTTCGTGTTTCATGCACAGCCAAACCCCTTTTACGTTGACGGCCATGATGCGGTCAAAATCATCCTCCGGCACTTCGGCCATCCGCACTGGCAGCCCGGCAATACCAGCATTGTTAAAAGCGCAGTCTAAACGGCCGTATTCCCCCACCGCCCGCTGCACCAACGCCTCCACCTGCGCCGCCTGTGCCACATCGGTGCGGACAAAAATCGCCTCGCCCCCTTTGTCCGTCACCATCTGTGCCGTCTCCTCACCGCCAGCTACGTCCACATCGGCCAGCACCAGCCTGGCTCCTTCCCGCGCAAACAGCAGCGCCGCCGCCCGGCCAATGCCGGAGGAGGCCCCTGTAATCAGAGCAATTTTGTTGTCTAGTTGTCGATCCATATTACAAATAAGCCCAAAGTTTAAAAACCTAAGCCGCTGCCTGCGGCAAAATCACCGTGCTGCAAAACTCGCACGTCACACTTGTTGCGCCACGCGGCGGGGGAGCTACCGCCGCAAAACAGGCGGGGCAAGTCGTGGGGAATGACGCGGCTACAACCTTGGCGGCTTCCACATCATCCAAATATTCCTCAGCCCGATCCCGATCAATCTCACCCGTCTGCACCCGCTTAATCATTGCCGCCCAATCAGAAGAATCCTGCCCCTTCAAGTGGAAGCGGGCGCGGGTGACGGGGGCTGCTGGCGCAAAAACCAGCTCCAAAATATCCGCCTTGCCCATGCCCAAAAAGCCGCCCTCTTCCTTGTGCGAAACTTGCTCAATCTCGTGCGCCTGCACCTCAATCAGCACTTTCTGAATTTTTTCCGATTCGGCTTTGAAGATGCCAAAGCGGCGTTTGGTCACAACCTCTTCCCGCTGTTCAAAAATCAGCCGTTGGTCGGTTAAAAAGAGATAGCCATCTGGCCCCTCGTCTCCGTCTTGCTCCCACTCAGCTTCCACTGCCAGCAGCGGCCCTTCGGCCTCATAGAGCCGGATTTCCGGCGACCCTTCGTACAGATCAAGCATCTTGCCCAAATTGCTGAGGCGGGAGCCAATACTGTCCAGCTCATTTTCCAGCCCTTGATAGAGACCGCTAACGGCTCTTTCGGCAGCAGAAACCTGGGTGGAGAGCGCGGAAACGGCCGTTTCTGCCCCCTTGATCCCCGCCAGCGAACCCATCTGACTCACCTGCCGCTCCGCCAGATTCAATTGGCTATCCAACCGCCGCACTTGCATTTGCAACGCAGACTCCACACGAGGGCGCACCGCATCCCATTTATCGTCCAACGCCTCAATCTGATCCTCCAGTTGACCCGAATGAACATAGCCCCGCGCCCGCAGACCGTCCACCGCCAAAGGGTATTCCACCAGTTTGGAATCAAACTTGCCAATGTCGTCATAAATGGCGCTCAACTGCGATTGCTTTTCCGCCTGCTCAAACTCACGCTCTAAACGCGCCACCTGAGCCTTCTGCTCCTCGCTCAAAGCGCGAGCTGCTGCTGCTGTGGCGGCGGGCTTCGCCAGCGGCCGTCTGGCTGGCGGCTGGGGCATCGGGCGAGCCACATTCTTGGCCTCCCGATTCACTGCCCGCGTCCCTGGCCGTATCCGCTGAGTCGGGTGTTTGCCAGCCACCGGCGGCTTGTTTACTGGTTTTTGTTCACGTTTCATTGGCAAATCTCCAATTATAAGTAATCGTTCGCAAATAACTTCACCGTGGAGATTGGAGATTGGAGATTAACCAGTCTCCAATCTCTAATCTCCAATCTCCCAAATCACAAAAGTTAATCACGAGTACTTACTAATCTCCGATCTTTTTCCTCGGCAACGGCCGTTCCGCCACATCTTCCAGCAGCCCGCCATGCCCCAAGGCAAAAATATCGGCGTGGGTCAGGCGGTCGCCCACCAGCAGGCGGGGCAACAGCCAATCTACAATATTGGGTTTGGGGCTGCGGGCGCAGCCAGGCGCACCCAGCACCGGCACGCCGTGTAAATAGGCCAGCACCAGCAGGTTGCCGGGGTCAACGGGTGCGCCAAAACATTCGACCGTGCCGCCAGCCCGCTCAATGGCGCGGGGCTGGATGTCGTAACGATCCATAACGGCCGTTTCTCCCGCCAGCACAATCATCCCTACCCCTTCACCGTGCCGCTGTTGCAGCAGCCGCGCCAGCTCGATCTCCCCCGCCTCGTCCTCCAACGGCACAAAATCCACCGAATGCACCGTGGCTCCCAACGCCTCCAAACGGCCGCGCAAGGGGCGGTCAAAGCCACTCAAAATGCGTTCCTGGGTAAACGGGGAGCCGGAGAGAATGAGGGCAACGCGCCGGGGGGGCAATGGGTCAACATGGAGAATGGGGGCGTGGGTGGTAAGGTGTGAAACGGCCGTTAACATCGCTTCCGGCACAGCATACGGCAAAATCTTCACCGTCCCCACCATCTTTTCCGCCGGAATGGGCGTATTGGTCAGCAAAGTTGCCAGCGTCACCCCGGCACAGCCATTTATCTGCGCCAGCCGCGCCACGTCTACCCGCAGCACCCCCAGCGTGGCGGCGTGCAAATTCACCCGCCCCGTGGCCGACCGCGACAGCGTAATGCCCGTGCCAGCTACCGCCTGCGCCACCTGCCGCGCCGCCACATCTTCCTCCACATCCCCCGGCTCCATTTCCGCCACATAGACCACCGCACGGCCAATGGCCTGTAGCTGCGCCACATCTTCGGCCGATAGCGCCCGCCCTTTGCGAAACGCCCGGCGGCCATCGGGGGCGGCAATGTTGTGTCCCAGGATTTTGCCTGCGGCTTGTTCAGTCAGTACGGGGCCAAATTTCATAGTTGCGCTGCCTCTCTGGTGAATTATACTCCCTGTAGGAACTTTTTACAGGCACTGTGCAGAAACACAGCAATTCTTTGCGTGAAATTCTTTGAAATGACCAACACAACCACACCCCTTGTCAACGGCCAGCTTGACCAAAGGCTGGAGGCTCTTTACCACTTGGCGGTAGAGCTTTCGGCGCTGCGAAGCCTGGAAAGTGTGCTAAACACGGCTTTGCAGCACTGCCTGAATCTTACGGGGTCGCAGTTTGGCTTTATTGGGCTGAATATGACCAATGGTAAGGCGATGGATGTGGTTGCCATGCACGGCTTTCACCCCAGCCCCCACTTTTACGAACACAACCACCTCATTCCCCTGCGCTCCAACTTATTTGCCCGCGCCGTGCTGCAAAACCGCCCCATTCGCACCAATGATGCCATGATTGACCCCCAACGGGTGGGGCAGCCCCTGGGCCATCCCCCCGTCCACGCCTTTTTGGGGGTGCCGTTACGGATTCGCAACAAGCCAATTGGGATGATTGGGGTGGCAAATCGGCCGGAGCCGTATGCCGATGAGCATGAGCAACTGCTGATGACGTATGCGGCGCAGGTGGCGATTGTGATCCGCAATGCGCAGCTTTATGAGGCACTGACGGCGACGAATGAGGCGTTGGAGCAGAAGGTGGCGCAGCGGACGCAGGAGCTGGAGGAAGCAAAGGAGGCGTTGGCGCAAAAGGCATCGCAGCTTCAGGAGCTTTTGTCGGAGACGGTGGATGTGGAGGAACGGGAGCGGCAGCGGATTGCCCAGGATATGCACGATGGGATTAACCAACTGCTGATTGGCTCGATGCTGGAGTTGAAGTCGGCGCAGAAACGGTTGGGAAACGGCCGTTTAGACGATGCCACCCAATCACTCGACAAAGTCGGCCACATCCTGCACCGCGTCGAAGCCGAAATGAAGCGCATCATCCACGATTTGCGCCCACCTACCCTCGACGCGCTGGGGCTGGCTCCCGCTGCCCGTCGCTACGCCCAGCAGTTTGAGCAATATTCCGGCATCCCGTGCGCCGTCAATATCTTTGGCGAGCCGCGCCGCCTGCCGCCCCGCGTCGAAATTAGCCTGTTTCGGCTGATGCAGGAAGCATTGCAAAACGCCAGCGTCCACGCCCAGGCACAAAATGCCACCATCATGCTGGCCTTTGCCCCCAAAACGGTCAAGCTGACGGTGATGGACGACGGCTGTGGCTTTGATCTGCAAGCGGTAACGGAAAGAAGCTCGGAGCATTTGGGGTTGTTGGGGATGGCGGAACGCGCTGAAAGTTTGGGTGGGCATCTGACCATTCACACCAAGCCGGGGGAAGGGACGCGGGTGGAGTTGGTAGTGCCTGTCTGATTAGACAAACAGAGATGAACGAAATGGCGGTTTAGAAGTTCAACTTCTCAGAAGAAGTTGAACTTCTTGACCAACTTGTTTCCGGGCGATTACTAACAATTATGATGAACCCAATTCGTATTTTACTGGTTGATGATCACCCGATTGTGCGGGAGGGGGTGCAGAGCCTGCTGTCGAATTATGAGGAGTTTGTGGTGGTGGGGGAGGCGGAGAATGGCGAAACGGCCGTTTCCCAATTCCGCACCCTCCAACCCGACATCACCCTGCTCGACATTCGCCTGCCCGGCGAATCGGGACTGGCAGTGCTAAACCGTCTGCGGCAAATCCAGCCCACCGCCCGCGTCCTCCTGCTCACCTCATTTGAAGACGACGAATACGTGATGGCCGCCCTCCAAGCCGGCGCACAAGGCTACATCCTCAAAAATGCGTCCGACGCCCTGCTGGTGCAGGCCATTCAGGCTGCCCATCGCGGGGAGCGGGTGTTTAGCCCACGGGTGACAGAAACAATGGTGCGAAAGCTCGTAGGAGGAGCAAATACCGACATATCCCCCCCTGAGTCACTCGATACTGAAGAAATCCAGATCCTCCATCTGCTGGCTGACGGAGCCAGCAACGGCGACATTGGTCAGGCTCTCTACCTCAGCAGCACCAGCGTCAAGCGCAAACTCAGCCGCATCTTCAGCAAAATGAACGTGCAAACCCGCGCCCAGGCCGCCGCCGAAGCGGTGCGGCGGGGACTAATTTGATGGCTATGGTGTTGGCTGGGGTTGCTGATGGTGTTGGGCGTATAGATCAATCACTTTACGAATCAGCTTTTGGTAGGGAATGCCTTCTCGATCCGCTTCTTCTTTAAAAAATCTAACGCTGTCCTCGCTCAAATTCAGCGTGATGCGTACCGTTCTTTCACGTAAAGCCAGTTCACTGGGGGACGGCAAAAAATCCTTTATTGTCGCCCCCAGCTCAATTGGTTCATCACTGTAATTGATTTTCTTCTTCATATCGTTTCTTACCCTTTCGCCAATAGCCAGCACCAATAATGCGAATAATCCCATTTCGATAGGTAAACCGAACCGTCAAAACCTCATCATCAACTTTTCCCAGACAGAAATAGCGTTGTTCATTAAAGCTGTGAGCAGTATCTTCTATTATTAAACGTTGCAAATCGAAAAAGGCACTTTTTGCATCCTGAAACGAAACGCCGTGTTTTAGTTGATTTGCGAAATTTTTGTCCTCATCCCACGCAAACATTAGCCTACTCCATGCTTTAATGAATAACAATATACATCAAAAAATATGACGTGTCTACTTTAGCGGCCAAACACGTATCCAGGTAGACCGTTGACCCGATTGGGTCAGGAAGACGACCCGTTTGGACTCTGGTCGCGGCGTTGAAGCTGGGTTATGATGTTGTTTATCGTCCGTACAAATCAGGTTGGGCAAGTTTGCCCTTTATTTCCCCCAATTCACCCACTATGTTTGATTCCGTTGAAGCAACGGCACGTTCATTAGCAAAACAAAACTACATCGCCGACATCGGTTTGTCCACCAGCCTCTTCCTGGCGCTCAAAATGGGCAAGGCGCTCTTTTTGGAAGGGGAGCCGGGCGTGGGCAAGACGGAGATTGCCAAGGTGTTGAGCCGCCTGCTGGCTGCGCCGCTGATTCGGCTGCAATGTTACGAGGGGCTGGATATTAACCATGCGGTGTATGAGTGGAATTACCCGCGCCAACTGCTGGAAATTCAGGCACGCCAACACAACGGACATCAACCGGCAACGGCCGATATTTTTACCGAACCCTTTTTGCTGAAACGGCCGTTACTCCACGCCCTCGACCACAGCCATACCCAATCCCCCATCCTGCTCATAGACGAACTCGACCGCGCCGACGAAGAGTTTGAAAGCTTCCTGCTCGAACTCCTCTCCGACTACCAAATCACCATCCCCGAAATCGGCACCCTGACCGCCAAACACAAACCCATCGTCATCATCACCTCCAACCGCACCCGCGAAATCCACGACGCACTCAAACGGCGCTGCGTCTACCACTGGATTGATTACCCCAGCCGGGAAAAAGAGCTGGAAATTGTGCAGCTAAAAGTGCCGGGCATTGGCGAACGGCTGGCCGAGCAGGTGGTGGATTTTATACAGGGGCTGCGGCAGCAGGAGCTATACAAACAGCCCGGCGTGGCCGAAACGCTGGATTGGGCCGAAGCGTTGGGTCATTTAAATACGGCCGTTCTTGACGACCGCACTATCAATGCGACCCTCGGCATCATTCTCAAATATCAGGATGATGTTAACAAGATTCAGAATCAGCTTAGAGCTTCTGGGTAGAGTCAGAAGCATTGGATTTGGAGTAAGCAATGGACACTTGGGAATATTTTACGACGTTTATTGAAGCCAATATGGGCAAAGAAGATGTCATCGCTTCGGACGAAATGCCTCCAGGCAACCACCCCCAATACTCCCCCTTCGCCCTTATCCCCGAACTCAACAAATTGGGTACCAAAGGGTGGGAATTGATTCACATGGAACCCGTCGTTCCCGGTAAAAACCATGATGTCGTTACCCCTGATGCCGGTGCCATGAGATGGGGTCGCCACTATTTTTGCGTCTTTAAACGTAGAACCACTGTGTCCTAACGCGCATTGTCATCATGAAACAGCCCTCTCCATTTTTGCAGAACCTCGTTTTGTTTGTGCAAATGCTGCGGCAGGTGGGTATTCCTGTTTCTACCGACCAAACAATGGAGTTGGCACAGGCGTTGGCATGGATAGATGTGGGGCAACGCGACCAGGTTTATTATGCGGCTCGTGGCTTGCTGCTCAATCGGCATGAAAATTTGCGGCTGTTCGACACCATCTTTAACCGCTTTTGGCAGGTGCAAGTGCCGGTGCCGCAAAATCGCACCCAGTCTGCCCCCCTTGCGCCGCGCCACGAACGGCCGAAACCGTTCACCATCGTCAACTACATGGCCTACAAAGCCCGGCCGGGCGACCGGGAAATTGAGATTACCGACAAAAGCCACACCTTTAGCAACATCGAGATCATCCAGCGCAAAGAGTTTTCGCAGATGACCCCCGAAGAGCTGGAAACCATCAAGCGGATGATTCAGGAGATGCAGTGGCAGGTGAGCTTGCGCCAGACGCGGCGGCGCGTGGCCGACAAACAGGGCGACACGCTTCATTTGCGGCGGATGCTGCGCTCGGCCAGCAAGTATCGGGGTGTCCCCCTACAGTTGGCGTGGCAGCGCAGGAAGGTGAAAGAACGGCCGTTTGTCCTCATTGCCGACATCTCCGGTTCCATGGAAAAACAGGCCCGCCTGCTGCTGCAATTTTTCTACAGCGTCAGCCACAGCTTCAAACAAGTCGAAACCTTTGTCTTTGGCACCCGGCTCACCCGCATCACCGCCGCCCTCAAGCTCAAAAACATTGACCGCGCCGTGGACGAAGCCGCCCGCGACGTGGCTGACTGGGCTGGCGGCACCCGCATTGGCGAAAGCCTGCAAACGTTTAACCAGCAGTGGAGCCGCCGCGTGCTGCGGCGCGGCGGTTGTCCTCATCATCAGCGACGGCTGGGAGCGGGGCGACGTGGCGCAGTTGAAAAAGAGATGGCGTATTTGCAGCGGCGCTGCCATCGGCTCATCTGGCTCAACCCGCTGCTGGGGAAGGATGATTATCGGCCGTTGGTGGAGGGCATGGCCGCCGCCCTGCCCCACATTGACGATTTTCTGCCCATTCACAACCTGCAAAGCCTGCAACAACTGGCCGAACACCTGGGCAAATTAGGCAAATAACACAGGCTGGTGCCAAATGTAGGGACATTCACCTTACGAAACCTGAAAATCCGAAAGAGGAGAACAATCCATGAAAGTAGACGGAGAATACACCTTCGACGCTCCCCAGGACCTTGTTTGGCAAGCCCTGCGCGACCCCGACGTGCTGGGTTCTGTCATGCCCGGCGGCGAAGGCATCGCTGAAATTGGCGAAAATGAGTATGAAGGGGAACTTAAAATCAAGGTCGGGCCAGTTCAGGGCAAATTCAAGGGCAACATCAAGCTGCTCGACATTGTGGCCCCGGAAAGCTACCGCATGGAGGTGGACGGCAAAGGGGCGCCTGGCTTTGTGAAGGCAACAGGCAACCTAAAGCTGACGGGGCAAGGGGAGCAAACCCACATGGTCTACGACGGCGATGCCCAGGTTGGCGGACGCATCGCCAGCGTCGGCCAGCGGCTCATGGACACTTCGGCCAAAGCGATTATCCGCCAAACGCTGGAGGCACTCAACGAATACCTGAAAGTGCAGGCTGCTGCCCAGGCCGCCGCGCAGGCTGCCAATGCGCCAGAGGCAGAAGTTGCCGCCGCCGTTGCCCAAGCCCCTGTGCCGGAATACGTCCCGCCGTCGCAGGCACAGCTTGCCGCCAATGTTGCCAAAGATGTCGCCAGCGATTTGATTCCGCCCAAATATCGGCCGTTGCTCATCGCTGCCGCCATCATCATCGTTATTCTCATTCTGTGGGCCATTTTTTGATGTAGCCGAACTTTCCAAAGTTCGCTCTTTGGCTACTGCTTATCGTTGTTTATGAAAAGACAGCACGCTCTAAAACACACGACCCTCAACCACATCACTATCCGTGTTCGTCCGTGTTCGTCTGCGTCCCATCTCAAGAGGAGGTTTATATGATTCCAGGAAAGTTTGATTATTATGCCCCCACCAGCCTTGACGAGGCGTTGTCGCTGCTGCAAACGCACGGCGACGAGGCCAAAATTCTGGCGGGCGGCCAAAGCCTGATTCCGGCCATGCGCTACCGGCTGGCAATGCCGGAGGTGTTGATTGACATCAACGGCATTGGCGGGCTGGACTATGTGCGGGAGGATAACGGCCGTTTAGCCATTGGTTCCATGACCCGCGAGGTCACGCTGGAAGATTCGGCCCTGGTGCAAAGCAAATACCACCTGCTGGCCGACACCGCCGCCGTCATTGCCGACCCTGTGGTTCGCAACCTGGCAACGGTGGGTGGCAACATTGCCCACGCCGACCCCGCCAACGACCACCCCGCCACCATGCTGGCCTACAATGCCGAAGTGGTAGCGGTGGGGCCAGACGGCACGCGCACCATCGCCATTGATGATTTCTTTGTTGACCTGTTTGAAAACGCGCTGGCCGACAACGAAATTTTGACCGAGATTCGCATTCCCACCCCGGCGGCCGGCAGCGGCGGGGCGTATGTGAAGGTGGAGCGCAAGGTGGGGGATTATGCAATATCGGCCGTTGCTGTGCAGCTCACCATGAACGGCGACCTTTGCACCGCCGCCCGCATTGGCCTCACCAACGTCAGCCCCGTTCCCATGCGTGCCAAAAACGCCGAGCAGCTTCTCATCGGCAGCGCCATCACCGATGACCTGCTGGAAGCAGCCGGGCAAGCCGCCGCTGCCGAATGCGACCCATCGGCCGACCTGCGCGGCAGTGCCGACTACAAACGGGATGTGACCCGCAGCCTGGTCAAGCGGGCGGTGCAGAAGGCGGTTGAAAGGGCAGGCCAGTAATCGGTAATCAGTCACCAGTAATCAGTGGGTACTGATTACCGAATACCGATTACTGATTACCTAAACGGAGGATCAAGTGAGCAAACATAAAGTGACCATCAATATCAACGGCACCGACTACAGCGATGAAGTAGATTCACGGCTGCTGCTGGTGCATTTTATTCGGGAAAATTGCGACCTGACGGGGACGCATATTGGCTGTGATTCCAGCAGTTGTGGGGCTTGCACCGTTATGGTGGAAGGCAAAACGGTGAAAAGCTGCACCGTGTTTGCCGTGCAGGCCAACGGCAAAAGCATTGAAACCATCGAAGGCATGGCGCAGGGCGGTCAGCTTCATCCGCTGCAAGAAGGTTTCTGGGAAAAGCACGGCCTGCAGTGTGGCTACTGCACCCCTGGCATGATCATGAGCGCCAAATATTTACTTTCCAAAAACCCCAACCCCACCGAAGAAGAAATTCGCTGGGGCATTTCGGGCAATTTGTGCCGCTGCACCGGCTACAACAAAATTGTAGAGGCGATTCAGTATGCGGCAGAGAAGATGAGTCAACCGGAGGAGGCGGCAGGATGAAAGGCAGAGATTGGTTTCTTGGAGATTGGAGATTAGGGCTTGTTGTTTGCCAACACCCAATCTCCAATCTCTAATCTCTAATCTCCCAACTTTTTTCATCAAAAAGAGTATGAACTACCACGATCCATCTAAACCAAAACAGTTAGACGACCGATTTGAGAACAAGGTGACGGACACGACCGGCACCTCGGTCAATGTGCCAACCACGGAAGAGGTGCGGGTGACAACGCCGGCCGAAGTGTGTGGCATGGGCCATCGGATGAAACGAAAAGAAGACCCGCGCTTTATTCAGGGCAAAGGTCGGTATGTAGACGACATCAAGCTGCCGGGGATGCTCTACATGGACATCGTTCGCAGTCCCTATGCCCACGCCAAAATTGTGAGCATTGATGCCAGCGCGGCCTTGGCAATGAACGGTGTGCTGGCGGTGATCACGGGCAAGGATCTGGAGGCGCATGGCTTGCACTGGATGCCGACGCTGATGAGCGACACGCAGATGGTGCTGCCCACCGACAAGGTGGTTTATTACGCGCAAGAAGTGTGCGCTGTCATCGCCACCAGCCGCTATATTGCTGCCGACGCAGTGGACATGGTCTATGTTGAGTATGAGCCGCTTGACCCGGTGGTGGACCCGTTTAAGGCGTTGGAAGACGAAACCATTGTGCGTGAAGATAAGGAGCTGAAAACCAACCGCATTTGGCACTGGGAAGTAGGCGACAAGGATGCAACGGATAAAATTTTTACCGAGGCAGCGCACGTGGTGAAGCAGTATATGCACATTCCGCGTATCCATGTCTCTTCAATTGAGACGTGCGGCATGGTGGCAAATTACAACCCAGCCACCAGTAAAATGCAGCTTTACATGACGACGCAGGCTCCACACGCCATTCGCACGGTGTTTGCGCTGGTGAGCGGGCTGCCGGAACACAAGATTCAGGTGATTTCGCCCGATATTGGCGGGGGGTTTGGTGGCAAGGTGCCGGTGTATCCGGGGTATGTGGTGTGTGCGGTGGCGAGTTTGCTGATTGGCAAGCCGGTGAAGTGGATTGAAGACCGGAGCGAGAATTTGCAGGCGGATAGTTTTGCGCGGGATTATCATTTGGAGGGGGAGTTGGCGGCGGATGAAAACGGCCGTTTATTAGCCCTCCGCGTCAATGGGTTAGCCGACCACGGCTGCGCCGATGCCGCCGCCAACCCATCCAAATTCCCCGCCGGGCTGTTTAGCATCTGCACCGGGTCGTATGATTTGAAAGCGGCCCATATCAACATGGATGCCGTTTACACCACCAAACCACCAGGGGGCGTGGCCTACCGCTGCTCCTTCCGCGTCACCGAAGCGGTGCAGCTCATTGAGCGATTGACCGACATGATGGCCCACGACCTGGGCAAAGACCCGGCCGATTTCCGCATGAACAACTTCATCCAGCCAGAGCAGTTCCCCTATGAGTCGCCAACCGGCTGGGCCTATGACAGCGGCAACTATCCGGCGGCACTGCAAAAAGCGATGGAGATGATCGGCTACGACGATTTGCGCCGCGAACAGGCGGAAAAACGGGCGCGGGGCGAATTTATGGGGATCGGCATTTGCAGCTTCACCGAAGTGGTTGGGGCTGGCCCGGCAAAAGATTACGACATTTTGGGGATCAAGATGTTTGATTCGGCCGAAATTCGCATTCACCCGACGGGCAAGGCGATTGCCCGCTTTGGCACAAAGTCGCAGGGGCAGGGGCATGAAACAACCTATGCCCAAATTATTGCCGAGGAGCTGGGGCTGCCGGCCGCCGATATCGAAGTTGAAGAAGGGGACACCGACACCGCTCCGTATGGGCTGGGAACCTACGCCAGCCGCTCGACACCAACGGCCGGGGCGGCAGCGGCCATGGCCGCCCGCAAGATTCGCGCCAAGGCCAAGAAGATTGCCGCCCACCTGCTGGAAGTAAATGAAGAAGATCTGGAATGGAACATGAACAAATGGCAGGTGAAGGGGTCGCCAGAACAGGCGAAGACGATTCAGGACATTGCCTTTGCCGCCTACACCAACCATCCGCCGGATTTGGAGGCGGGGCTGGAGGCGACCGACTACTACAATCCGCCCAATTTGACCTTCCCCTTTGGCAGCTACATCGCCGTGGTGGATATTGACAACGGGACAGGTGAGGTGAAGGTGCGCCGCTTTGTGGCAATTGACGACTGCGGCAACATCATTAACCCGATGATTGTGGAGGGACAGGTACATGGCGGGCTGACGATGGGGCTGGCTCCGGCGCTGTACGAGGAGATCGTTTACGATGAAAACGGGACGTGCCTGACGGGGACGTTTGCCGATTATCTGCTGCCAACGGCCGTTGAGTCACCGAAGTGGGAAACGGGCCACACCATCACCCCGTCGCCGCATCACCCAATTGGGGCGAAAGGTGTGGGCGAGTCGCCGACGGTGGGTGCGCCCCCGGCCATTGCCAATGCCGTCATTGATGCGCTGTGGCATTTGGGCGTGCGCCACATTGACATTCCAATGACGCCGCCGAAGGTGTGGAAGGCACTGCGTGAGGCGGGTGTGACGGAGTAGGAGAGAGATTGGGAGATTGGAGATTGGAGATTGGCCGCTCGTGGCAATCTCCAATCTCTAATCGCCAATTACCTGGTAACGAAACGATGTATGATGAATTTTTTGCGAAGGCGCATGAGTTGATGGGGGAAGAACGGCCGTTTATCACCGCAACCGTCGTTCGTGCCGAAAAGCCAACGTCCGGCAAGCCGGGCGACAAAGCCATTGTGACGGTAGACGGGGTAATGCACGGCTGGATTGGCGGAAGCTGCGCCCAGCCGACGGTCATTGCCGAGGCGTTGAAAGCATTAGCCGACGACCAGCCCCGGCTGATTCGGCTGAGCACCAACCCCGAAGAGCAGGTTCCCCGCGACGGGCTGCAAGACGTGGCGATGACCTGCTTTAGTGGCGGCACGCTGGAAATTTACATCGAACCGCAGCGGCCACGGCCCCGCTTGCTACTTGTGGGCAATTTGCCAGTGGCGCAGGCGTTGGCTCATTTGGCAAAGGCGATGAGCTACCAGGTGGTAGCGGTGGATTTGGAAGGTGGCAGCAGCATGAACCATGCCAACACGCTGCTGGCGACGCTGGAAAACATCGGCCAGCAGATTACGCCGCAAACGTATGTGGTGGTTGCCACACACGGTAACTTTGACGAGATGGCACTGGAGGCGATTTTGCGGGCGCAGCCGTGTTATGTGGGGCTGGTGGCGAGTAGCAAGCGGGCAACGGCCGTTCGTGACTACCTCCGTTTCCAGGGTCTGAGCGACACCGACATGCTGCCGCTGAAAGCACCGGCCGGGCTGGATATTCAGGCGCGGCGCGGGGATGAGATTGCCCTAAGCATTATGGCCGAGATTGTGCAGCGGCGGCGCAATGCGGAGCTGCTGGATTTGGCGTTGTTTCAGGAGAAGACCGCTTCGACAGGCTCAGCCACCAGTGATGAGGAAGGGTGTAGCTGTGGTTGTGGGGAAGAGAAGGAGGTAGTGGGGGAAGAAACGGCCGTTGATCCCGTTTGCGGCATGACCGTCCAAATCAGGGGGGCGGCTTACACCCACACCTACCAGGGACAAACCTATTACTTTTGCTGCGCTGGCTGCCAACTGAGCTTTGTCCAGCAGCCCGATGCCTATCTACCTCTATCAACTTAACGTCATTCAGCGATGCGTTCAACTAAACTTACCCGCACAACACCCTTGTTCCTCTGTCAGGCAAGGGTGTTGCGGTAGATCATACCTATTGCCAGATGAATCTATAAACAATATCTATTAGAATAGGTAAAATAGCGGCCGTTCATGCTATGATACAGACGAATAAATTTGCAAATTTTGGAAAACTACGTGAAAGCTCATCGATCTTCGTCCTTCTTTGATATTTTCAAGCTGAATAAACAGGTTAACTTTGTTGTCTTTGCCATTTTGGTAGGCATCATTCTTTTTAACCTCATTGTTACCCTGCAATTTCTCTACATCTTTAATCTTCCGCTGCCCTTCCTGGCTCATTTTCTGCTGTCGCTGCTGGGCGGTATTGTTGGTTGGCTGGTGGGAGCCATCTATTTTCGGCTGCGGCAATATGCCAAACAAATGCGGCAGAGTGAAGCTCGCTTTCGGGCAGTGCTGCAGCACATGCCGGTAATGCTGGATGCGTACGATGCTGAGGGCAAGGTGGTTTTCTGGAATGAAGAGTGTGAGCGGGTGACGGGATACCCGGCGGCTGAAATGATGGGACAGCCGGAGCTTGTGGATAGGCTTTATGTGGATGAGGGAGAACGGCCGTTAACCAGCCACGATTACCGCAACCACGAAAGCAGCATTCGCTGCCGCGACGGCAGCACCAAGCATATTCTCTGGGCCAACCTTTCCCACCAATTCCCCATTCCCGGCTGGGCAAGCTGGCGCATTGGCGTGGAAATTACCGAGCAAAAACGCGCCGAGGAGGCCCTCCGCGCCGCCGAGCGTGACTACCGCGCCCTGTTTGAAAATATCCCCGACGGCATCTATCGCTCCAGCATTGACGGCCGGCAGCTTCGCGCCAACCCTGCGCTGGTGGCACTCAACGGCTATAGCAGCGAAAAAGAGATGCTCACCGATGTCAAGGATATTGCCAAAGAATGGTACGTAGACCCCAATCGCCGCCGCGAATTTCAGGAGCGGATTGAACAGGATGGCTACGTCCTCAACTTTGAATCAGAAATCTACCGTCACAATACCCGCGAACGGATTTGGGTATCTGAAAGCGCCCACGTGGTACGTGATGAAGCTGGAAACTCGCTGTACTACGAAGGCACCATCAAAGACATTACCGCACAAAAGAAGGCCGAAGAAACGATACGCGCCACGGCCCAAATTCGCCTGATTGCCGACCATTTGCCGGTTTGGATTGCCTATTTGGACAAGCAAGAATATTGCCGCTTTATCAACAGCTATCACGAAACGCTGTGGGGCGTACCGACATTCCAGGCGATGGATCGGCCGCTGCGTGAAATTGTGGGAGCAGAAGTTTATCAAGCGATGCAACCCTATATCAGCCAGGCGTTGGCCGGGGAGCAGGTCAATTTTGACACCAAGCTGCCTTATCAACACGGTCAGATTGACATCAATGCCACCTTTGTGCCGCACAAAGTGCAGGAAGAAACGGCCGGTTTTTTTGCCCTGCTGGTTAATATTACCGAGCAGCGGGAGAAAACGGGGGCACTGCATCATTTGCAAAAAATGGAAAGCCTGTCCATGTTGGCAGGCAGCATTGCCAACGATTTTAACAACCTGCTGCTGGTGATTTTGGGCCATGCGTCTATGGCGCAGGCGCTACTGGGCAGCAACAGCGCGGCTTTGCCCCATTTGGATCGGGTGGCCGAGGCGACGGAACGGGCGGCGGCACTGACCCGCCAAATGCTGGTCTACGCCGGCCGCAGCTATGTGGCTCTGGAGGCGGTAGATTTGAATGCATTGGTCGAGGATAGCTGTGGGGCATTAACGGCCGTTATTCCTCCCCACATCCATCTGCACCACAACCTCCACGCCCCGCTCCCGCCTGTCAAGATTGACCCCGCGCAAATCGCCCAGATCATTGCTGCCCTCGTCCACAACAGCATCGAAGCCATTAACAAACCCGGTGGCGAGATCACCATCAGCACCGGGCAGGAACGGGTACAGCCCGATGACATTGCCTATTGGCAGTATACTGCCGAACCGCTGCCAACGGCCGTTTATGCCTGTCTGGCCGTGCAAGACACCGGCAGCGGCATGGACAAGGAAACGCTGGCAAAAATTTTCGACCCGTTTTTTACCACCAAGGACGTGGGAGACGGGCTGGGGCTGGCCGCCGTCCTGGGCATCATCCGCGCTCACAAAGGCGGGCTAACGGTGCAAAGCGAGCCTGGGCGCGGCACCACCTTCAAGCTGCTGTTCCCACTGGCCGATGTGGTCAAAGTCACCCACCCCGCGCCCCCTGCCCTAACCACCGAGCCACCACATGGTTCTACGATCCTGGTCATTGACGACGACGATGCCGTTCGCCAAGCTATTGTTGGAATGCTCAAGCCGCAGCAGCTAAAGGTACTGGCCGCGTCGGGCGGGTCACAGGGCATTGACCTGTACCGGCAGCACCAGGCGGAGATAGGCTTGGTTATTCTTGACATTGTGATGCCGGAAATGGATGGCGAAGAAACGCTGATGCACCTGCGCCAAATCAACCCCTACCTTGCCATCATCTTGTCATCTGGCTATGATGAAAAAGAGGCGACAAAGCGGCTGGTGGACAACGTGCGCACGGGCTTTTTGCAAAAACCCTATCGGGCACCGGCCTTGCTTAAAATGGTGCAGCGTTTTATCAGTTAGAAATAGAGACTGGGAGATTGAGAGATTAGGAGATTGATTTAGTCTCCCAATCTCTCCTAATCTCCCCTTTCAGGACAGAAGAATATGGAGCAGAATCCTTACATCATGGGGCTAGGCAAGAATGGAGCCAACTATGTGCCGCTGTCGCCTTTGACGTTTATTGAACGGGCGGCGGCGGTGTATCCGGGGAAAACGGCCGTTATTCACGGCCACCGTCGCTACACCTGGGCCGAAAGCTACACCCGCTGCCGCCAACTCGCCTCCGCCCTGGCGCAGCGCGGCATCGGCGTGGGCGACACCGTTTCGATTATGGGGTTCAACACCCCGGAAACGTTTGAAGCCCACTTTGGCGTGCCAATGACGGGCGCCGTTCTCCATGCCATCAACACCCGGCTCGATGCCAAAACCATTGCCTTTATGCTAGGCCACGCCAACAGCAAGCTGCTGCTAACCGACCGGGAAGCGTCGGCAACGATTAGCGAGGCGTTGCGGCTGCTGGAAGATGAGGGGGGAAAACGGCCGTTTGTCATAGACATCAACGACCCATTGGCCGACGGCGGCGACCTGATTGGCGACATTGAGTACGAAAACTTTATTGCGGCCAGCGATCCCAACTTCGCCTGGTCATTGCCCGCCGACGAATGGCAAGCCATCAGCCTCAACTACACCTCCGGCACCACCGGCAACCCCAAAGGCGTGGTCTACCACCATCGCGGTGCCTACCTCAACGCCATCGGCAACGTCCTGGCCTGGGGCATGGGCAAACACCCCGTCTACCTCTGGACGCTGCCCATGTTCCACTGCAACGGCTGGTGCTTCCCCTGGACCCTGGCCGCCATGTCTGGCACCAACGTCTGCCTGCGAAAAGTGGACCCCAGCAAAATTTACGAACTCATCGCCCAGGAACACGTCACCCACTACTGCGGCGCACCCATCGTCCACAGCCTGTTGGTCAACGCCCCCGCCGAGGTGCGGGCGCAAAAGCAGCACCCGGTCAAGGGCATGGTTGCCGCCGCCCCGCCGCCCGCCGCCGTTCTCCGCGCCATGGCCGAAAATGGTTTTGACATCACCCACGTCTACGGCCTCACCGAAACGTATGGCCCGGCGGTGCTGTGTGAATGGCACGATGAATGGAGTGAGCTACCAATTGAAGAGCAGGCGCAAATGAAGGCACGGCAAGGGGTGCGTTACCACGTTCTGGAAGGAATCATGGTGGCTCACCCGGAAACCCTGAAGCCGGTTCCGGCCGATGGGGCAACGATTGGCGAAGTGTTTATGCGCGGCAACAACGTCATGATGGGGTATCTGAAAAACGAAAAGGCTACCAACGAGGCGTTTGCTGGCGGCTGGTTCCACAGCGGCGATTTGGGGGTGATGCACCCCGATGGCTATGTGGAGCTAAAAGACCGCTCCAAGGATATTATCATCTCCGGTGGCGAGAATATTTCCACCATTGAGGTGGAAAACGCGCTGTTCCGCCATCCGGCGGTGCTGGATGCGGCTGTGGTGGGAATGCCGGACGAGAAGTGGGGCGAAACGCCTTGTGCTTTTATCACCTTGCGCCCCGGCCATGAGGCCACTACCGCCAACGACATCATCGCCTTTTGTCGCCAGGAGTTGGCGCATTACAAGGTGCCGCGCCACGTTATTTTTGGTGAACTGCCCAAAACGTCTACGGGCAAAACGCAAAAGTTTGTGCTGCGGGAACGGGTGTCACGATGAAGATAATGGGACGCAGATTTACCTGATTTTCCTGATGAGAAATCAATCATTTTGCGCTTCTGTTTGTATCTGGAAAATAAGGTTCTTTGAGGTTTTGCGTGGCTGTAGGGGCGACCCTTGTGGTCGCCCTGGACGGGGGCGGACACAAGGCCACGCGCCTACCATAGAATTTGTCAGAGAACCGAAAATAGTGCGTGCGAGGAACAAAAACGATGGATGAGGAAGCGATTATTTTGCGCGAAGAGCGGGATGGCGTGGTGACGCTGACGCTCAACCGCCCTCGGCAGTTTAATGCGCTGTCGGAGGAAATGCTGACGGCCTTGCAAACGGAGTTGGATGAGATTGCCCAAAACAGGGCCGTTCGTGTGGTGGTTTTGGCGGCGAACGGGAAGGCGTTTTGTGCCGGGCATGATTTTAAGCAAATGCAGGCCAATCCGTCGCAGGGGTATTATGACCAGCTTTTTGCCCAATGCAGCCGGATGATGCTGACGATTACGAAGCTGCCGCAGCCAGTGATTGCCAAAGTCCAAGGGATGGCGACGGCGGCGGGGTGCCAACTGGTGGCGACGTGTGACTTGGCGGTGGCGGTGGATTCGGCGCAGTTTGCGACGTCGGGGATCCGCTTTGGGCTGTTTTGCTCCACGCCGGCCGTTGCCGTGAGCCGAAATGTGCCGCGCAAGCAGGCAATGGAGCTTTTGTTAACGGGGGAGTTTGTGGATGCACAAACGGCCGTTTCCCAGGGTCTCATCAACCGCGCCGTGCCAGCCGACCAGCTTGACGCGGCGGTGGACGCACTGGTGGCGGCGATTAAGGCAAAATCGGCCGTTGCCGTTTCAATGGGCAAAGAGATGTTCTACAAACAACTTGAGATGGGCTTGGCCGATGCCTACACCTACGCCAGCAGCGTGATGGCGTGCAACATGATGGCCGATGACGCACAGGAAGGGGTAAATGCCTTCCTGGAAAAACGGCCGCCCGTTTGGCAGCATCGGTAAGCATCGCCCTTTACGGTTTTGAGGAGTCCGCATTTGAGAATGCGGACGGGCATCTGAGGATGCCCGCTCCTCATTTTTAGAGCGTTTTGCAAGAAGTTCAACTTCTGCGAGAAGTTGAACTTCTATGGGTGTAGAAACATTTGCTTTTAAGGCAGGGGGTTGAAAGTTATCTGATAGTCGGCCGGTTGAGCAAAAAACTCTTCGACAATGAGCTGCCAACGGCCGTTTGTGGGCAACACAAATTGTGCTACCTGCTCTGCTTCCCCCGCCCCATGCTCATCTACTTCCAGGGCGGTCTCGCCGTTGGGAGCCAGCAGCGACAAAACGAGGTCATGGGTTGGCTGGGTGGGGGCTAGGGTAATCTGAACGGCCGTTCCCGCTTGCCCTTCAAACGACCAGGCAGCGCGGCTGCCGGCCGTTAGCTGCCCGGTGGCTGTTTCTCCCAGGGTAAGGGGGCCGGCCGCAACGGCCGTTTGCGACTGCATCGCCATTAGCTGAATTTCATACGCCCCCGCCAGACCATAATAATCACGCACCAAAATCACATATTGCCCATCATGCGGCAACGACACTTCCACCGCCTCCGCCTGCCCCACCAGATGATCATCGGCCGTTGCCAGCCGCACCACATCGGGATCCAGCAGCCACATCTCCAAATCAAGCTGGTCATCCAGCGGGCTGGCCTTCACCTGCACCAGATCGCCACTGGTACCGTTAAAAAACCACGCCTGCGCCTCGTTGGAGCGCAGCGTCTCCTGATGCGTCTGCCCATAAGCCAAATCCCCGGCATCAAAAAAGTTCAGCGTACTTTCGCCCCCCTCATCCAGAGCCAGGGCGTAGGTACCATCCCCACCTTCGGCAAAATTGCGGACCATAATCGAAAATTCCCCCGTTACCGGCAGTGGGAAACCCGCAATCACTTCGGCATCGCCACTAAACCCCTCGTCCAAAGCCACCAGCCGCTGCCCATCAGGGCCATATAAATCCAGAATAGCATCAAATGTTTCGCTGCCGGGCGTTAGCACCACGCTGACTAGCTGATTGACCGTCCCCGAAAACGTCCAAATATGCTGCTTACCCGCTTGTAGCCGATTTTGCACACTTTCACCAAAATGAATGGTGCCACCTTCACCGAATTGCGGTTCAGTGGTGAGGGCGAACTGTAGCTGATATCGCCCGACGAGGGAGGAAAAATTGTTGACGGCGGCAATATACACCCCAGGGTCATTGAGAAAAACATCGGCTACAATCTCTGTGTCACCGGCATAGCCATTGTCAATATCGGCAATGGTTTGCCCGGCCGGGTTAAACAGTTGCAGCGACAGATCGAGGTTTGGGTCTTCCGGGTGAAGCCGAAAGGTAGCAAACTGTGAGCCTTCGCTGCGAAATGTCCACAAATCACGCCCACCCTGGTTGAGCAAACGGGTTACGTCAGCCCCATCCATCAAATCGCCAACCACAACCACGGTACCTTCGCCTAACCGCAGGCTGGGTCGAAGCTGATGGATGATGATGGTTTCGGCCATTTGCGAGAAGAGGGGTTCATAGGTGTCCCAATGCGCGGCGTCGGAACCGAAAAAAAAGGCGATTTGCGAGGAGCCACCGTTGGCCTGGCTGCTGCCAAAGGTGAACAGTAAAATGCGTGTCCGCAGTATTTGTCCAACGGTTGGGGGCAAGCCAGGAATGCTGCCTTCAACTTCAATGTAGGCACCGGCAACGGCCGTTTGTCCCAAGCCATCTTCCACGCGAATAAAGGGGGTGATTGCAGAAACGGCCGTTGCTGCCCCACCCAGATCCGCCTGTAGCACAGCCAGCCCCTCAACCGGACTGTTGGTAGCCAGCTCATAGCTTGTCAACAACCCCATCACATAAGCACCCGTCTCCACCGCTTTTCCCCCCAGCAGTGCCAGCCCCGTCCGCTCCAGATCGGCCGCAAACAGTGTGGGCAAACCTAACCGGTTGCTAATAGCCATCTCATCCAATCTGGGTGCCATATCTAGCCACTCGCTGGGAATAGCTATTTGGGCACCCAACGATTCACCGCCAATCCATTGCCAACCCGGAGGCGGCATGGGTGTTCCATTCAGGGCAGGGCTGGATTCAGCAATTGGTTCAAGTGTTGGCAATGGCTCTTCGGTTGGAGGGGAGGGGTCTGTGGGGCGTTGGGCAATAAAAATGGTGGGGGTTATATCCAGAGGAAATTGGGTGGGACGCAAACGAGGGTCATCTTCGGCAATGGGATTACAGGCGATCATGGTGGTTAACATGAGTCCAAACATGACACTCGACCATTTTCGCACACACTCTCCTCTCATCCAGATATCCTGTTTGCTGTGTCGCGCTACTGATTTGGTGCTTGCCTGTCGTTCCCCAAAATAATCAGGATGTCATAATCCCCATCTGGCTCACGACCGCTGCTGACATTGAGCGGAGGGATACCCATTTGCTGCACCAGATAAAGGGCAGTGTACGGGTGAGAACCATAATCAATAATTTGGGTGGTACGATATGTGGACGAGTCGGCATTGCCAATTTCGGTAACGTTAATGTTTAAGCCTTGTAGATATTCTTGTGTGGCAGCGGCTAACCCAAAAACGGCCGTTCCATTATAGACCGCTACCCGTGCTTCTTCCGCTACCATCAAGACTGGTAGATCTTGTACGGTGGGGGTTGGCACGGCAGGTGGGGCAAAAAGCCGTTCACGCAAGAGTCGGATTTCTTCCCGGTTTGGCACCAGCACTTGCCGGCCGTCCGGGGTTGTTTCGTTATAGACATAGTTGTAGTCAATAACGGCCGTTTCAATATTCTGCGACGGAATCTCTTGCACCAACAGTGCCAATTGCAGCATCTCTGTCAAAGACAAATCGGTACGCACATTATCCTGGAACGTTTGCCAAAGCTGCGGTGCCTGCCGCATGAGCTGGGGCAGCATATCAAGCTGCAGCACTTGTTCACGCACTGCCAAAATCACCGCCTGCTGACGGCCGGCGCGGTCTACATCTCCACCAAACGTTGCCCGCGTCCGTGCATATTTCAACGCACTCGCCCCGTCTAGCAAATGCTCTCCCGCTTCAATCCGAAATGGGTCATACCCATAGCAGCGATCCGGATAGGTTGGGTCATCAATTGCTTCCGGCACCTGCACCGTAATACCCCCCACCAAATCCACCGCTTCCACAAACGCATCAAAGTTAACGGCCACATAATGGTCAATGGGCAGCCCCAGCACCGACTCCACCGTCTCCATCGCCAGTGCCGCCCCACCGCCAGGGTATTCATACACCTGACCAAAATAGTACGCCTGGTTAATGCGATCAACTTCAAACCCTGGGATTTCGACCCACAAATCTCGCGGCAGTGACAAAATAGTGATGCTTTTATTCACTGGCTCAATGCTCATCACCATCATCGTATCGGTATGGGTTGGGCCATCTTCCTCACACCGTTGGTCAATCCCCAATAAAAGCAGGGAAAGCCGCTCGTTGCCAGACCACGGCTCTAACACCGATGGCAGTGCAACTGTTTCCGGCTGTTCACCGATGGTAGTTACATTTGGTTCATTTAACGTTGCAACCGAAGAACCCGGCACCGGCTCAACGACAGACCCAAAATCTGGCTCGGCTGAAAGCTCCCAGCTAGAAGCCATTGTCCGAATTGTCTGAAATAGCCAAACACCGCTCCAAACCACACCAGCAACAAATAGCAGGGTAAGCAATGACAAAAGCCATAAAGGTAGACGTATATTTGAGCGTGGGCGACGCCCTTGGGAGTTCGTTCTCATCTGTTTCATGCACCTAAGCAATCCTAGCGCCTGCACATTATACCTTCGTAATACAATTTTAAAAAAAACAGCAATTTTGCCGCTTGTTTTTCACTTGACAACCTTCCGCGCTGTTCTATAATGAAAAAATGCTTTGACAATTAAATGCAATTTAATGCGTTGATTGGGACATGTTTGGCATTGGTAAACGTTAGAGAGTGTGCGGTCATGGGCTGAAAACCGCCATCGTCCCTGCTAAAGCTAAATACCACCCAGGAGTGGCTCTCCGAATGGTAGGAGCAAACAACATGGTTTGCTCATTTAGGGGTAACCAATTTTGTTTACCCCTCTATCTAATAAGAAGCCCGGTTGGCTCCGTTAACGGCCGTTAATCAAGACAGCCCGTGGTTCTTCACAACCATTGGCTAAGTTAGGTGGAACCGCGAACGCCATCGCCCTAACAAGGGTAATGGCGTTTTTTATTGTCATTTTTATGCTATTGGAGGCATTTTATGTCCAACGTATCTGATATTCCCTACATCGAATCCGAGCTTTACCGCATCCGCCACTCGTCCGCCCACGTCATGGCCGAAGCCGTGCTGGAATATTTCCCTGAAGCCAAACTCGCCATTGGCCCCCCCATCGAAGATGGTTTCTACTACGATTTTGACCTGGGCAAAAACGAAAACGGCAAACCCATCACCTTTTCGCCCGAAGACCTGGAAGCCATCGAAAACAAGATGAAGGAACTGCTCAAGCAAAATGCGGCTTTCGAGCAATCCACCATGTCAGTAGCCGACGCGCTCGCCTTTTTTGCCGGGCAGCCATACAAACAAGAGCTGATTGAAGAACTGGCGGCCGGCAAGGTAGACGAAAACGGCAACCCCGTCAGCGAAGCCGTTAGCGAGGTAGGTATCTACAAGCAGCGCAACTTTGTTGACTTGTGTCGTGGCCCCCACGTTCCGGCCACGCGCAACATCAAGGCCAACGCCATCAAACTGCTCCGCAGCGGTGGAGCCTATTGGCGCGGCGACGAAAACAAACCACAGCTACAGCGCATTTATGGCACGGCCTGGCACAACAAAGTCGAGCTTGATGCCTACCTCAAGCGGCTGGAAGAGGCCAAAGCCCGCGACCATCGGCGCCTGGGCAAGCAGTTGGGATTGTTTCACATCTCCCAGCTTGTTGGCTCCGGGCTACCGCTTTGGCTGCCCAAAGGCACGGTTTTGCGCGAAACGCTGGAGGGGTTCCTGCGGCAGGCGCAGCTTGAGCGCGGCTATTTGCCCGTCATCACCCCCCACATCGGCAAGCTCGATCTTTACATTACCAGCGGCCATTATCCCTACTACAAGGACAGCCAGTACACGCCCATTGATGTGGACGATGAGAAGTTTATGCTCAAACCAATGAACTGCCCGCACCACATCGAAATTTACCGCAGCGAAGCCCGCAGCTACCGCGACCTGCCGCTGCGGCTGGCCGAGTTTGGTACCGTTTACCGCTATGAGCAAAGCGGCGAGCTAAACGGGCTGACGCGGGTGCGTGGCTTTACGGTAGACGATTCCCACCTCTTTGTGGCACCAGACCAGCTTGAAGAGGAGTTTATTGGCGTGGTTGACTTGATTCAGCACGTTTTCAAAACGATGGGGTTTGATGACTTCCGCGCCCGGCTAGGTACTAACGACCCCAACAGCGACAAATACGCTGGCTCGCCCGATATGTGGGAGAAGGGGATCAAGGCGATTCGACACGCCGCCGACCGGGTGGGCATGGCTTACACGGTGGAGGAAGGTGAAGCGGCGTTCTATGGCCCGAAGCTCGACTTTATTTTCCGCGATGTGTTGAAGCGTGAATGGCAGCTTGGTACGGTGCAGGTAGACTTTTTGCTGCCGGAACGGTTTGATCTGGAGTACACGGGAGCAGATGGACAAAAACATCGCCCAGTGATGATTCACCGGGCGCCGTTTGGCAGCATGGAGCGGTTTGTCGGGATTTTGATTGAGCATTTCAACGGGGCATTCCCGCTGTGGCTCTCCCCCGTGCAGGCTGTGGTCATCCCCATCACGGACCGCCATGTGGCGTATGCGCAGCAAGTGGCAGCGAAGTTACGGGCAGCGGGGCTACGGGTGGAAGTGGATGCCGATAATGCGCGGATGAATGCCAAGATTCGCAACGCGCAATTGCAAAAGACGCCCTACATGCTGGTTGTGGGTGATGCCGAGGCGGAAAACAATGCGGTGGCGGTGCGGACGCGGGAAAATGAGAACCGGGGTGCAATAGCTCTGGCCGATTTTATTGCCCAGGCTACGACCTTGATTCAAACCAAGGCGATGGGGTTGTAAACGGCCGTTAATTCCCCACTATTCAAAACAGTTAAAAAAGCCGCTCCCCAGAGCGGCTTTTTTGCTCATGTCTGGTTCCATTCCCCCACTCGCGCTATCATTCCCGCAACCCATAGACTTGCGAGGCTGACTGCCTCACAAGTCTCGAAAGCAAGGAGAAACCATGTCTCAAGAAAAACGTCTCATCACCGCCGAAGACCTCTACAATGCCCAGCAGGTCTCCGACCCGCAAATCTCCCCCGACGGCCGCCACATCATCTTCACCGTCCAACGGGTGGATCACAAAACCGAGAAAAAATACAATAACCTCTGGCTTGTTACCAGCGATGGCAGCACCCCCGCACGCCAGTTTACCTATGGCGACCACACAGACCGCGCCCCGCAGTGGTCGCCCGACGGCAGCCACATCGCCTTTCTTTCCAACCGGCGCGACGAAACCCAGTTCCAGCTTTACCTCATTCCCATCTTTGGCGGTGAAGCCCGTCCCCTTACCAGCCTCACCGGCAGCTTTGCCAGCTTCGCCTGGTCGCCCGACGGCAGCCGCCTTGTCGCCCAGTTCCGCAAAAAAGATGAAGAGGCAATTGAGCGCGACAAAGACGAGCAAAAGAAAAAGCTGGGCGTGGTCGCCCGCCACATCACCAGCGTCACCTACAAGGCTGATGGCGTTGGCTATTTGCCGCAGGAAAAGTGGCATATCTGGACCATCAACGCCGAAACAGGCGAAGGCACCCAGCTTACCGAGGGCAACTATCACGAAACCGAACCGTGCTGGTCGCCCGATGGCAGCCAGATTTTGTTTGTCTCTAACCGCAGCCAGCGGCCAGAATTTGAACACGATGAAACGGAGCTGTACCTCATCCCTGCCGACGGCGGCGAGATGACCCAGGTTGCTGCCCATCACGGCCGTAAAATGATGCCCAGCTTTTCGCCAAACGGCCGTTATATCGCCTACCTCGGACGTGTTCTGCCCGCCAACTGGTGGCAAAACGCCAGCCTCTACATTGTCCCCAGCGACGGCAGCAGCCCTGCCCGCAACGTCACCCACGATTTCGACATCCATCTTTCCAGCGTCACCAACGCCGACCTCGGTGGCTCCCCCGGCTTCTCCACCCCCGTCTGGTCAAACGACAGCCGCAAGCTGTTCTTCACCATCACCCAAACCGGCGACCAACCGCTGCTGGTCGTTGACATTTCCGGCGACATCCCCACGCTGGAAACGATCATCAGTGGCAAAGGGGTGATTGGCGACTTCAGTCTGGACAACAAACAGCAAACCATTGCCTACTTCTGGGGCGACGCCGCCACGCCCGGCCAAATCCGCAGCTACGATCTAGCCAGCCAAACCGCCCACAGCCTGACCACCTTTAATGAAGATTGGCTGGGTGAGATTGCATTTGGCGACATTGAAGAGGTTTGGTTTGATGGGCCAGACGACACCCGGCTGCACGGCTGGATTTTGAAGCCAGTGGGGTTTGACCCCAGCCAAAAGTATCCTTCGATTATGGAAATTCACGGGGGACCGCAAACGCAGTACGGCCACACCTTTATGCACGAATTTCACTATCTGGCGGCCAGCGGCTGCGTGGTCTACTGGAGCAACCCACGCGGCAGCCAAGGGTATGGCAATGACCATTCGGGTGCCATCTACAACGCCTGGGGTACGGTGGATTATGCCGATGTGATGGCCTGGGCCGACTACATGGAGCAGCAGCCATATATTGACCCGGCGCGGATGGGGGTGACGGGTGGCAGCTATGGGGGGTATATGACGACGCTGATTATCGGCCGTTCGAGTCGCTTTAAAGCGGCCGTTGCCCAACGTCTGGTGAGCAACTTCATCAGCTTCTACGGCTCCAGCGACATGAACTGGGCGGTACAAAATCTGTTTGGCAGCGAAGCCGACCCCTGGAACGATCTTAACAACTACTGGAAGCAGTCGCCAATCAGCTATATTGGCGGTGCCACCACCCCCACACTCATCATCCACAGCGAGTCAGATAACCGCTGTGACCGGGAACAAGGGGAGCAGGTGTTTGTGGCATTGCAAAAGCTGGGCGTGCCGTCGGAAATGCTGCTGGTGCCGGGTGAATCGCACGGTCTGTCGCGCATTGGCCGCACCGACCGCCGCATCGCTCGCCTCAGCCACATGCGCCGCTGGTTTGGAACATATTTGTAAACAGGTGGCGGTAGAGACGCAACATGCTGCGTCTCTACCGCCCCTGTTATGAGGGTTTTTGTGGATAAAGTAGCGGTTATTTCCGACATTCACGGCAACATGCCCGCTCTGGAAGTGGTGCTGGATGACATTCGGGCGCGGGGGATTGAGCAAATTATCTGCCTGGGCGATTTGGCGGGGAAGGGGCCACACTCTATTGAAGCGGTGGACGCCATTCGCACCTGCTGTGACCAGGTTGTCTTGGGCAACTGGGATGCGCTGCTGGCAGAAACAGTGCCGCACCCGCTGCTGGTATGGTGGCACGAACAGCTTGGAGCCGAATGCCGTGCTTACCTGGGCAGTTTACCCTTTTGCTACGATATGCAGATGAGCGGCCATCAGCTCCGCTTTTTCCACGCCTCGCAGCAGAGCGTGTACTATCGCGTCTTTCCCAACCACGAGGAGGCGGTGCTGGCGGCGATGTTTACCAACAGCGAGGCCACAGGTTATGACCACCCGGAGCCGGATGTGGTGTTGTATGGGGATATTCATTCAGCTTGTTTGCTGCCGGTGGGACGGTTTAACAAGCTGATTAATGTGGGCAGCGTGGGCAATCCGCTGGATCAGACACTGGCAACGTATGTGGTGCTAACCGGCAAGGTCGGAACCAGCCAGCGTGCCAATCTTGACGTTGAATTTGTGCGGTTGCCGTATGATGTGGAGAAGACCATTCGCCAGGCAGAGGCATTGGGCATGCCAGCCACGGCGGCACTGGCGAAAGAGCTGCGAACGGGCGTGTATCGGGGAGCGGAATCTTAGTGCGTGCTGCTGAATTTTTACTATAAGGTAGCGGGAAACGGCCGTAAATTTTTATCTCTTGCCGCTTGCCCAAGCTGCCTATCAAACGTGGCAAAGGATTCATTCACGCCCTTCAAGCAACAGGCACGCCTCTATTGCTAGTTGCAGCAACTTTTCCCGTGTCGAGGTCAATTTGTCCCAGCCCCGCTCATCCCACTCATCCCCCGTCAGGTCGTCGCCGCCATAGAGCAGTTGCCCAAAAGTAACGTTGCGGAATTGAGCCACAGCAAAGAACGTGGCGGTTTCCATTTCTACGGTCAGGCACCCTTCGGCTTTTCGCAGGGCTACCTTGTGGGCGGTTTCGCGGTAAATGCCATCGGTAGTCCACGTTTTGCCCAGGTCATGGGGAACGTGGTGGCGGGTGAGGGTTTGCTGGAGAACACGAACGGCCGTTTCTGACCCCTTCACCTCCCGCGACGGCGGCAAATAATGATACGACGACCCCTCATCCCGAATTGCGGCGGTGGGAATGACCACATGCCCCAGCCCCACCCGTTCATCAATCACCCCCGCCCCGCCGCAGGCAATAAAGTGGCGACAGCCCAGGGCGATGAGTTCATCAAAGAAAAAGGCAGCCAGCGGCGCGCCCACGCCAGGGTGCGCCAGCACAATCCGCTCCCCGTCCACCTCCATCTCATACACCGGGTTTGGCCCAATTTCCGAGGTCAGGTTATAAATATGACGCAGCCGCCCTTCGGCTTTCAACCTGTCAATGACATCGTAGAAAAAACACAAAACGCATTTTTGCGGGATGCCATCGAGTGGCTTGATGAGGATGTTGGGTTCAAGAACGGCCGTTTGCGCCCCGTCGAACTCCAGAATCGGATAATCGCGCCACAGGGAAAGCACGGCCGGAAGGGAAAACGAACCGTCGGGGTTAGGCGGGAATGCCACCACACTCACCACCGCCGCCGGGTCAAGCGGCCCGTAAATATGGGGGAACTGCTGCCCCGTCTCATAACAATCTTCGTAAATCAGTGGATGGCTAACCTTTTCCGGATCAATACAGAGCAAAAGCAAATCCGTCTGACCTTGATACCGTTCATTGGCAGGGGTTAGCACCTGGGCCACCGTCGAGCAGTGGATAAATCCTTCTGTATCAAGGGATGGTGGATGATAAGGGGGGTGAGAAACGGCCGTTTCCCACACAGAACGCGCAATAATATGTAAAAGCATTGGGAGATTGGAGAGTAGAGATTGGAGATTGGGGTAAGCCTAACGGCAATCCCCAATCTCCAATCCCCAATAACAAATAACTAATCCTGCAAGAAATCCAGCGCACCCTTCAGCAGCGAACCCTCACCCGTCGAGCGCCCACCAGCCGTCGGTGCATTCGCCAAAATCCGGTCAGCCAGCCGTGAGAACGGCAGCGACTGAATCCACACTCGCCCCGTCCCTTGCAGCGTCGCCAAAAACAGCCCTTCACCACCAAAGATCATAGACTTCATATTCCCCGCCCGCTCAATGTCATAGCTAATCGTTGACTCAAAAGCGGCGATGCAGCCCGTATCTATCAGCAACTTCTCATTGTTTAGCCGCTTCTCCACAATTGTCCCCCCCGCATGGATGAACACCATCCCGTCCCCGCGCAGCCGCTGCAAGATAAACCCTTCGCCACCAAACAGCCCCGCCCCCAGCTTCTTGTTAAAGGCCACGCTAATTTCCGTACCCAGTGCCGCCGCCAAAAAAGCATCCTTTTGGCACAGCAGTTCCCCCTTGGCCTCATCCAAATCAATCGCCATAATCTTGCCGGGGTAAGGTGCGCCAAAAGCCACATGCTTTTTCCCCTGCCCAATATTGGTAAAATGGGTCATAAACAATGACTCACCCGTAATCGCCCGCTGCGCCAACCCGCCCAGCTTACCCAGAAACCCCTGGCTGGGCTTGGAACCATCCCCCATGCGGGTGTTAAATTCAATGCCCGACTCCATGTAGACCATTGCCCCCGCTTCAGCAATCACCGTTTCTTGTGGATCAAGCTCTACTTCGACAAACTGCAAATCATCACCAAAGATTTTGTAATCAACGACATGACTGTTCATGTTTCAAGCTCCATATTTTGCATAAATTGATAAAAAATGGGTTACAGTGAAGTATACGAAAAGCACCCCATATGGTTGTACCAGATTTTTCCCAATTTTGGCAACTATCCCAAACGTGTAGGACAAGTTTGCAAACTTGTCCTACGCATCGCCAAAGGGGTCAACTGGCATCTTGTACCTGTGCTGCTCTTGAACATTCTCTAAATTCGCATACCATACCCCCATGAGCAATGGTGGCTATCAGTTAGAGTTTTTGGAAAAGTACCGGGGGCGGGAACCCCAGCGGCCAGAACCCCCCAAACCCGGCGGCTGTCGGCGGGTGGTGGGCTGGCTGGTGCAGGTGGTGCTGTGGGGGGGAATAACGGCCGTTTTTCTCCTCATCGCCACCTACTTCCTCCTCAGCATCCAGCTACGTGGAGCCATAGACCAGGTTGCCACCTATCGCGGCTCCGGTGCCGGTGGCACCCCCCGCTTCTTCGACCGCAACGGCCAGCTTCTCTTTGAACGCCACACCACCGAAAAGCGACGCTGGCTTGCCTACAGCGAAATTCCCGAAGTCGTCCGCAACGCCACCATCGCCGCCGAAGACGACACCTTCTGGACCAACCCCGGCATTGATCCCGCCGCCATCATCGCCGCCATCATCGGCAACTTTCGCAACGAAAACGGCCGTCCCATTGGGGCCAGCACCATCACCCAGCAGCTCGTGCGCCACATCGTCTTCACCTATGAAGAGCGCACCGCCGTCAGCTACACCCGCAAATTCCGCGAAATCTTCCTCGCCTTCATCATGACCCAGCAGCGCACCAAGCCCGAAATTTTGCAGATGTATCTCAACGAAATCTACTACGGCAACCTCGCCTACGGCATCGAAGCCGCCGCCCAAACCTACTTTGGCAAACCCGCCCTCGATCTCACCCTCGGCGAAGCTGCCTTTCTCGCCGGGCTGCCCCAATCCCCGCTCGAACTCGACCCCTACAGTAACCTCGAAGCGGCCAAAGCCCGCCAAGCGTTCATCCTCGACCTCATGCTGGAAGAAGGCATGATTGACTACATCGCCGCCGAAGTCGCCAAAGGCGCACCGCTCCGCCTCCAGCCCCGCATCAACGTCCAGGATCAAGTCGCCAACACCACCCTTGAAGCCGCCCACTTTGTCCTCTACGTGCAAAACGAACTCGAACGCCGCTACGGTTCCGATGCCCTGGTGCGCGGCGGCTGGCAAATCACCACCACCTTGGATCTAGGCATCCACAAGCTGGCCGAACAGGCGGCGCGGGAGCAAGTGGCCGCCCGCGCCGCCGCCAACGATGTCAGCAACGCCGCCGTTGTTGTCCTCAAACCGAAAACGGGGGAAATTCTGGCCATGGTTGGCAGCCTTGATTATTTTAATGAGGGGATTGACGGACAGGTCAACGTTGCTTTGCAGCCGCGCCAGCCGGGAAGCAGCATCAAGCCCATCACCTACGCTGCCGCCCTGGAGCGCGGCTGGTCAACGGCCGATATTCTCTGGGACGTACCGATTGAACTCGACCTAGGCGACGGCCAAACGATGCGCCCGCGCAACTACGACGGCCGTTTTCGCGGCCCCCTCCTCCTGCGCGATGCCCTTGCCAACAGCTACAACATCCCCCCACTGCAGCTCTTGCGCGACATCGGCGTACCGGCCATGCTTGCCACCGCCCACAAAATGGGGATCGAATCGCTGCGCGAAACCCCCGGCTTCTACGGGCTGGCCGTTACCCTCGGCGGCGGCGAAGTGCCGCTGCTGGAAATGACCCACGCCTTCGCCACCCTCGCCAACATGGGCGAAAAACCACAGCTTACCAGCGTCCTTCGCATCACCGATAGCCGGGGCAACGTCGTCTTTGAACAACCCCCCAATCCGCTGCCCCCCACGCGAGCACTCGACCCCGGCATTGCCACCATCATCAGCGACATTCTCGACGACGACCGGGCGCGGGTTCCGGCTATGGGGGTCAACAACCCTCTCCATTTGCCCTTTCCCGCTGCCGCTAAAACCGGCACCACCAACGATTTCCGCGACAACTGGACGCTGGGCTACACCCCCGGCGTGGTGGTGGGGGTGTGGATGGGCAACGCCGACGGCCACCCCATGCAGGATTCATCGGGGCTGCAAACGGCCGCTCCCGTGTGGCGGCGCATCATCGAGGGCATCTACGCCACCCCCCGGCTGCAAACCAGCCTGATGGTCAACGGCCAGATGCCCCCAACCGAATTTTTGTGGGCGCCCAACGTCATCGAACGGCCGGTTTGTCTGCCGCAAGGAACCGGGGGCAGCCTTTGCACCGCCAGCCGCAACGACCTTTTTTTGGCATCTGTCCCCGTCCACGGCATTCCCCGCATCGGCTATGCCCCCGACGCTGGCACCAACCTGGGGGCATGGACGCTGCGGACGTTGCCCCTGGGCAGCGAAGACGCGGCGCGGGTGACGCAGGCGGCTCTGCCCGACGGCACCCGGCCTCCGCAGCCCACCGAGTGCGTCTTTAACCGTTCACGCAACGCCGATGCTGTCGCTGAGCGGCTCTATCTGCCCATTCCCCCCTACTACCCCGACGAAGTGCGGGCGCGGCTGTGGGCGCGTGGCACTGGCTACCATATGGCCCCGCCAACGGTTTGCCCGTTGCGGGTGGTGGAAACATTGGAGGATCCATGAACAAATACCCTTGGTTGTTAGAGTTATTGGTGGGTTTGCTGGGCGCGGCCTTGGTGGCTCCGCTAGGGGCGATGCTGGGGCGTGGCATTGCAGGCAACGAAAACATGGCCGATTTGGCGGGGGCGTTGACGGGGCTGTTTATCGGGCTGCCGCTGGGGATTGGGCTGGGGATGGGGTTGGCGGCGCGGTGGCTGGGGGAAAAACGGCCGTTTCTCCCCCTCATCGGTGCCTTCGCCGGGCTAATCCTCGTCATGCTGCTGGCCGAACCCACGCGGCTCAACCAAAACACGAACTTGCTGTTTCCCGTGGTCGTTGTAGCCAGCTTGCTGGGGGCGTTTGCTGCGTTGCATTGGGGGCAAAAACGGCCGTAACGCCCTACTCCACCCCGCAACCAACCTTTGCGCCTTTGCGCCTTTGCGTGAAATTCCCCGCTCCCCTGCCCCCCTGCCTCCTGTTCCCCTAATCCCCTCTTGACCAACGGCCGTTCCTTCCCCCATAATACCCCTATACAAAACAAGCGAGGACAAACCTGTGCCAACAATTGTCACCCCCACAACCATCGAGCAGATCGCCTGGGAAGGCGAGCTAAGCAGCAGCACCGAACGCTATGGCGGCAGCAGTGCCGCCAGGGTCACGCTGGGCCAACCAACCCACTGGACACCCCAGGCGTTGGAAGCTTTGACAGGAACCAAATGGGCGGCACCGGCAAACGGCCGTTTGCACACCCTCATCCGCCTCAGCAGCACCCTCCACCCGCCCGCCGCCGGGCAGCGCTACCGCGAAGCCACCCTCATCGCCGAAATGCGACCGTTGGGCAGCGACGACCGCGCCCTGGCCCACGACCTGCTGCCGCAGCGCAAGCTGGCCGAAGAGCAGGGCAAATTCACCGTCAAGCTCGCCCCCTCCTTCAAATTTGCCGATGGCAGCGGCATCGAAGTCGGCGAGGCGGGCGTAGAGATTGAGCACCACAACGCCTTCCCCATCATCCAAGCCTTTGGCCTCGGCGAAGACACCCCCTACTGGCAGTTCAGCCGCCACGACACCCAGCCCCTGCTCGGTACCCAAAGCGTCTACCTCGTCGCCAGCCTTCCCCCTACCGCCGCCGCCCTCCACCTCAAGCTGGCACTCATCGCCACCCTCGAATCCAGCCGCTTCGGCCTCTCCCGCCTCCTCACCCCCGACACCGCCAACAGCCATCTCCGCTTCAATCTACCTCTGCAACCATAAAACGTCTGGTAGGGGCGGGACGGTGCGGATTGACGCTGACAACAACCACAACCATTTCTCCGCACCGTCTCGCCCTTCCCTTGCCCAGTCATGCCCGCTTTCAGCCAACACATGGGCGAGACGACCGGGAGACAACGCCAATCGCGTGGCCTGCGCCACCCCCGGTCATCCCGCCCCTACCACACCCACCGCATAGGGGCGGGATGGTGACGTTGGGATCAAAAAAGCCCGCTTTCACAGCGGGCTTCTGCATACCAATTGTCATTCCCGCTGACGCGGGAATCCACGCTACCGTTACGCCATTTCCAACTGGGGGCGGAACTTGTAGCCGTAGATAATCATCCCTTCCGGCCCATCTGTCCGCAGCTTGCGCGTCACCATCTCCACCTTCATGCCAATATGGAGGTCAGCTTTGGCAACATCAGTCAACTGCGCCGTCACCACCGGCCCTTCTTCCAGCTTCACCAGCGCCACCGTATACGGCGCATATTCAGCAAAGCCGGCCGGAGCCTCATAAACCGTCGTGTAGGAATAAACCTCACCAACCCCGGTAAAGGTGTAGAGTTCTTTCGCCGGAGCTTCACACTCCAGGCACACGTCGCGGGGGGGGAACAGTTTGGTGCCGCAAGAATCACAGGTTTCCCCAATCAAAGCATATCGTTGTTCGTTTAAACGCCAGTGGCGTGATACTTCCATTTTTGTTTGACCTCCAAAGCGAATCAATTCGCCGCCTCAGGTTAATTTCAGTTGGATATTATCCACATCTTTTCTCTCATTCACTGCCAGTGAGAGCAAAAATCCTGTCAAAAGCTATCAGGGCTACCAGGCGTTGGACAGTTTACACAAGCTGCAAGCGCGGTTTTTAGGCAGTTTTGCAAGTAACAAGTGGCAAGTGGCAGGTAACAACCACTTGCCACTTGTCACCTGCTACTTGCTCAATACATGGGTAACGGCCGTTGCGCCAGCACTTCCCAAACATTGCGCCATGCCAATGGTGGCACCCGCAATTTGGTTGTCGCCCGCCTCGCCGCGAAGCTGCCGCGCCACTTCCACAATCTGGTAAACGCCAGTGGCGCCACCGGGGTTGCCCCGCGCTTTCAGGCCACCAAACGTGCTGATGGGAATACGGCCGTTTTTGCCAATCTCCCCATCCCGCGCCAGCTTCCACCCTTCGCCCCGCTCCGCAAAGCCCATCGCCTCCAGCGACAAGGCCGCCAGCACCGTAAAGGCATCGTGCAGTTCCAGCACGTCAATATCATCGTGGCCCACACCCGCCGCCGCCATCGCCTTAGCCGCGCTTTGGTGCGCCGCCGCCAGCCACAGCATCTCCTTGCGGTCATGGATCGCCAGCGTGTCGGTGGCAATCGCCGAACCGGCAATGCGAATTGGCTGTGGCACCATATCCTGCGCCCGTTCATGGCTGGTCACAATGACCGCCGCCGCGCCGTCGCCAGTGGGGGCCGCATCAAACAGCGTCACTGGGTCAGCCACCAGCGGGGCCGAGGTAAAGCGATCCGCCCGTAGCTTGTTGCGGAACATCGCCAGCGGGTTGGCGGCACCATTGGCGTGGGCGTTGACGCTAAAACCGGCAAAATCGGCCACCTCAACCCCGTATTCATACATATAGCGGCGCATGAGCAGCGCTCCCACGGCGGCTGGGGTCATGCCATGAACCGTCTCGTAGTCGGCATCCAGGGAAAGGGCGAGGGCGGAGGTGACGGGGGAGCCAACAACGTCGGTCATCTTTTCCACGCCCACGACCAGCGCCGTTTCCATCAGGCCGCTTTGCACCGCCATGACGGCCTGGCGCAGTGCCGCCCCGCCAGAAGCATCTGCCGCCTCTACCGTCACGGCTTCCACGCCGCGCAGCCCGGAAAAATCGGCAATGAGTGCCCCCAAATGCTGCTGCCCGCTGAGGGGGCCAGCCAGCATGTTGGCAACAAAAATGCCGTCTACTTTGTTCACATGGGCATTGTCCAGCGCCGCTTCAATGGCATACCACGCCAAATGGCGCAGCGACGTTTGCCAATGTTCTTTTACATCCGTTTGGCCGAGGCCAATGATTGATACATTTGTCATGATAATGGGAGATTGGGAGATTGGGGATTGGAGATTAGAGATTATGAACCTTCACCAATCTCTAATCTCCAATCGCTAATCCCCTTTTAGTTCATCTTAATCTTCTCTCTAAACCGCGTATAGGTTGCGTAATCAATTTCCGTGCGGCGGGCGATGTAGGTTTCGGTGCTGGGGGCGCGGTCGCGCACTTCCAGCAGCCGCTCAGTCACGGTGAGGTCAAAGGCATCGGAGCCGGAGCCGGAGCCGTAGCTGATCATGAGAATGCGGTCGCCGGGGTTGGCAACGTCCAGAATGGCGGTGAGGCCAATGATGGAGGAGCCGGAGTAGGTGTTGCCGATGCGCGGACTGAGCAGGCCGGGGGCAATTTGTTCGGCCGAGAAGCCGAGTTCCTGGGCGGCACGCTGCGGGAATTTGGCGTTGGGCTGGTGGAAAACGGCCCAATCGTAGTCGGCCGAGGTCGTACCCATGGCTTCCATCATGGCGCGGGCGGCACTGGTGACGTGCTTGAAGTAAGCGGGTTCACCGGTAAAGCGGTCGCCGTGGGAAGGGTAGGTGGCGTGGGCGCGCCGCCAAAAGTCAGGGGTGTCAGTGACGTAGGAGTAGGAGCCGTTGATGATGGCGACGGATTCGGCGGCAGGGCCGATGAGAACGGCCGCTCCGCCAGCGGCGGCGGTGTATTCCAGCGCGTCACCGGGGCGACCCTGGGCGGTATCCATGCCGATGGACATGGCGTAACGTGCCATGCCGGAGCCAACCACGCCCATGGCGGCCTGCATTGCTTCTGTGCCAGCCTTGCAGGCGAATTCCCAGTCGGCGCCGAGGGTGTTGGGAACGGCGCCAATGGCTTCAGCAACGATGGTGCTGCTGGGTTTGACGGCGTAGGGGTGGCTTTCGCTGCCAATCCAGACGGCACGGATGTGCTGGGGGTTGACCTGCGCCCGCAGCAGGGTGTTGCGGGCGGCTTCGACCGACATGGTGATCACGTCTTCGTCGAGGCCGTTGACTGCTTTTTCTTTGATGGGAGTGCCGCCTTCGCCGTCGGTCCACATTTGGGAAACGGCCGTTGCTGGCAGCCGATAGCGCGGTACGTAAGCTCCATAGCCGACGATACCTACTGCTTTGTCAGGTTTCATCAATCCATCTTCTGGTTTATATCCGTCCATGGTCAGTCATCGGTAATCGGTAATCGGTAATCGGTAATCAGCCTAAACTGATTACTGATTACTGATTACTGATTACTGTTAAGAGTTCCTTTGCGCGATCTACGCGAATGTTTTGTTCTTGTACAAGGAGGTCGGCGATGTGCTGTACCTGTCCATCGTTGGCACCGGCGGCGAGGGCGATTTGGCGGGCGTGCATACGCATGTGGCCTTTTTGGATGCCAACGGTGGCGAGGGCTTTGATGGCGGCCAGATTTTGCGCCAGCCCGACGCAGGCCATGATTTCGGCGAGTTCGGCGGCGGTCTCTACGCCGAGGATTTTGAGGGCGACCTTGGCAGTGGGGTGGACTTTGGTGGCCCCGCCGACGATGCCGACGGCCATCGGCAGGGTGATTTCGCCAAACAGGTCGCCGTTTTGGTCTACATGCCAGTTGGTGAGGGCAGAATAACGGCCGTTTCGCGCCGCATACGCATGTGCCCCCGCCTCAATCGCCCGCCAGTCGTTGCCCGTTGCCAGGCAAACCGCGTCAATCCCATTCATGATCCCCTTGTTGTGGGTGGCCGCCCGGTAGGGGTCTACCACGGCAAACTCGTTGGCCTCAGCGATGAACCGGGCGGCTTCGCGGCCGGAAATGCCGTGTTTGGCAAGAGCGGCGGCGGGGATGGTGCAGCGGGCGGTTGCCAGCCGCCGGTCGGTGAGGTTGGAGAGGATGCGGAGGTTGGTGCGGCCGTCGGTCAGGTCAGCCACCAGGGGGGCAATGGCTTCCACGGCGGTGTTGATGGCGTTGGCTCCCATTGCGTCGCGGGTGTCGTAGAGCAGGTGGACGACGAGCATGGGACCAACGGCCGTTTCCAGAAACGGCCGTATTTCAATATCCCGCGCCCCGCCCCCCCGCTTGACAATGCTCTGGCTACAGGCATTGGCCTCATCCATCAGCAGTTGCTTGTTGGCCGCTAACGCTGCGATAGCGGCGTCCATGTCGGAAATATCCAGCACCTGAATTTGGCCGATCATCACCGGGTCGGTGGATGCCGTGTAGAAGCCGCCCCCCTCGCGGATGAGCTTGGCGGCGTGGCTGACGGCGGCCAGCACGCTGGGTTCTTCAACGGCCATGGGGATCAGGTAATTACGGCCGTTGATCAAAAAGTTAACGGCAATACCCAACGGCAGCTCAAATGTTCCCAGCGTATTCTCGATCATTTTGTCTGCCTGGCTGGCGGGCAGGCCGATGTGAGACAGGTGCTGGCACTCTTCGGGGGTCAGCCCTGCCCAGTCGGCCACCATCTTCAGCCGTTCTTCCAGCGATAGTTGATAAAACCCAGGCAAACGTGAAGACTTTTCAGTCACAGATTTCTTGTCCTCCGTAGAAATTTTAAGGGGTGGTGTGGGATGGAGATTGGGAGATTGGAGATTGGAGATTATTTGTCGCTCAATCTCTCAATCTCTTAGCCTCCCAGTCTCTCAATCTCTTTCTACAACAAATAAACACAGGCAAAAAGGAAGCGTTGCTGGTGGGCAACGCTTCTGAACGGTGTTTTACACGGATTTTGCTGTCAAAAGCTACCCAATCGGTAGCTGGATAGGGAATGGAAGGGCAATTTAGCCGAGCTGCTTCTGTAGCTGGGCAAACAGGTCGCCGGGATGATAGGGCTTTTGGATGAATCCTACGGCTTCGACGCTGCGGATGCGCTCAACGGCCTGGATTTCGTCGTAGCCAGAAGAGAGGAGGACTTTGACAGTTGGATTAATGGCCTTGAGCGCATGAAACGTTTCTTCGCCAGATAAACCGGGCATGGAAAGGTCGAGAATAATGAGTTGGATGGTGGCTTGATGCTGTTGGTAGGTGGTGATGCCGGTTTGGCCGTCAACGGCCGTTAATACCGTCATTCCCTGCTCTACCAACATATCATTCACCGACTGCCGCACCATTTCCTCGTCATCAATCACCAGAATAGTACCTACAAGCTGCGGTATAGCGTCACCGCTGGGTACAGCAACGGCCGCTGCCTGTTCAGCAGCAGCAATAGGTGGTGCCGGAAAAAGCAGGGTGAAAGCTGTTCCACGCCCTATTTCGCTAATCACCCGCAGCCCACCCTGATGCCGCCGCATAATACCCAGCACAGCCGCCAGCCCCAACCCACGCCCGGTTAACTTGGTAGAGAAAAATGGGTCAAAAATCTTGAGAATCGTTTCAGGCGACATCCCCATACCCGTGTCACTGACTTCTAGCCAGACATAACTTCCAGGAGCCAGTGGCTCATTGGTATAGCGGGTGAAAGCCGGCACTTCACGTGTAAGCTGACGCACCCCCGTGCGCATCGCCACTTTGCCTGCGTTGTCACCCATCGCTTCCGCCGCATTAATAATGAGGTTCATCACCACCTGCTGCATTTGGCTAGGGTCGGCCTTGATGGTGGGCAAGGAAGGGGCAAGTTCCGTTTCCAGCACTACCTGCTTGGGGATGGCAACCTGGAGCAGGTGGAGGTTTTCCGAGATGAGGTCATTGAAATTGACCGTTTCTGTCTGGACATAGCCCCCGCCAGTATAGGCCAAAAGCTGCTGCGTCAACTGTTTGGCGCGTTCAGCCGCCGTAATCACCTTGTCCAAATGATATTGAATGCGGCTATCGGGATCAGCACGCCGCCGTGCCAGAGCCGATTGCCCCAGAATGGCAACGAGCAGGTTGTTAAAATCGTGGGCAATGCCGCCAGCAAGTACCCCCAGGCTTTCCAGCTTTTGCGTTTGCAATAATGCCTCGTCCTGATGCTGGCGCTCAACGGCAATACTGGCAAGATAAGCTGCCACTTCCATCAATTCTAAATGGACGGGGGTTGGTTCGCATGGTTGGGTGTGGGTAATGGCAAAGGTACCCAGGACGCTGCCGCGAGAGGAAAAAAAGGGGGTGGACCAGCAAGCGCGAATATGATAAGTCAGGGCAAGCTCGCGGAACGGCTCCCACAGCGGGTCGCTGGCAACATCTGTAACGATGACGGGTTCGCGCCGAAAAGCGGCCGTGCCGCAAGAACCGGCACAGTTGTCTACTGTCAGGCCATCAAGGGCGGCGGCATAAGCGGGGGGCAGGCTGGGGCCAGCACCAGTCCGCAGCACATTGTGCAGGGGATCCATGAGCAAAATGGAGCAAAGGGCTTCAGATGCTTGCTGTTCAATCAGGTAGCACAGCCCTTCCAATACCTGGACAAGTGGTTTACCCGCCGCAACCATGGCCAGAATGTCGCGCTGTAAGAAGATATGGGTATCTGGCTCTTGATTCGGCTGCTTGCGAAACGATTCAATCATATAGGTGACGCCCCTGTTTTTTAGTATGTAACAATAAACGATTGGGGGGAATTTTTCAAGCAGATGTTTGGGCGGCCAGGCGCGATGGGAGGGCGTAGGAGAATGGTGGGTAAACGGCCGTTTGTCTCCCGCCCACAACCGCCTACAATCATTCCCATGAATACAAACACCAAACCTATTGTTCGTCTGGGCATTGTTTCCGACACCCACATGCCGGAACGATTGGCCGCTTTGCCAGACGGGCTGTTTACAGCCTTGTCCGGGGTAGATTTGCTGCTGCACGCTGGCGATGTAGGAGCGCTGTGGGTGCTGGAGAAGCTGAGTGCGATTGCGCCCGTGGTGGCGGTGCACGGGAACGATGATACGGCCGAGGCGCAGCGGGAACTGCCGTTCCAGCAGCTTGTGACGGTGGCGGGGCGGCGCATTTTGCTGTGGCACAGCCATTACCCCGACCGCGCCGAAGAGTTGGCCTCGCGGGTGGGGGATGATTTGCGGCAAAAGCTGCAGCGCAGTGTGGCGCAGGCGCAGCGGGCGGGGGCGGAGATTGTGGTGTTTGGACATTGGCACATTCCGCTGGTCTACCGGCATGAGGGGGTGCTGGTGGTGAATCCGGGGGCGTTGGCTCCGGGGAATTTTGTGGTGCGGCAGTTGGTGCAAACGGTGGCGATTGTGGAGGTGGGTGCGGGGGGAGAAACGGCCGTTTCTCACATCAACCTCGCCCACCCCACCCAGCCATACGACCCCAATATTGATTTTGACGCAGGCTTCAAAGCGGCAGCGCGTCTTTATGAAGCGTCTATTTTGTCACCGGAACTGGCAGCCGTGTGGCCACAAATTGGCGGCAAGCTGTTTGACCTGGCTCCTGTGGCAATGCGGGAGATTTTGGGAGAGGTGGCGCATGGGGTGTGGGCGGGGGAACGGCCGTTTATGACGAGAGGGATGGTGGAAACGGCCGTTCAGACAAGCAGCTTGGTAGCTGGGGTAAAAGATCAAATCATCGCTTTGTTGAGAGGGGATTAAGTTATTGGTTATTGGTTGCAAAGTAACCAATAACCAATAACCCTCTATTCAAAATACCCATCAGGGTAGGGAGCCACCAGCGGTGCGTCGTCGCGGATGGCGAGCGTAAACAGCGTTTGGCCGGGGTAAAAGTAGATACCGTGCGAACGCCCCACGACAAAGCCGTCCGCTTGCGCCCGCACCACACCCTCGCCAAACGGCCGTCCCCATACATCCCGCAGTTCCGCCAGCACATCCCCCTTGTGTACCACGTCACCTGGCTGCGCCACATGCAGCACCACACACGCCCCCGGCGACTTCGCCTGCAGCGTCCGTCGCGCCTGGTAGCCGGGCTGCACCACCGTGATTCCCGTAATTGGCTCCATTTCGCCTGGCAACATCCCCGCCCAGCGCAGCACGTTGCGCGTGCCGGCCGCCGAAGCGTTGACAATGGCCGGGTCAGGCATCAGCCCCGTGCCAAGCTCCAGCGTCATGCTGGGGATGCGCCCAAGCTGCAACGCCGCGCCGGAAGTGGAGCGGTGGAGGTCGTTTTTGATGTAGCGGTCGGCGGCGTATTCGTTGACCACGCTGTGGCCGTAGGCGGCAATCATCCCGTCCATTTTGGCCGACAGTGCTTCAGCTTCAGCCTTATTAGCCTCCGCGTCACCCACGTCGGTGCGATACAGCACCCGGTCGCGGAAAACGAAGGAGATGGAGCCAATCTGGGCGTTGTGGTAGTCAATGAGAAAATCGGCCGTTTCGATCAAGGGTTCAAACAGCCGGGCAAACGCTTCCTCCACCGACGACAACCCCGTTTTTTCCGGGTCTGGCTCCTTCTGGGGCTTGCCATCAGGCCAAAGCCGGTTGGGGTTAACGTCTACGTGGTAGGGAACATACGCTTTGGTGCGAATGCCGGCCGGGCTGAGGGCAGGAATGGCGACGATGGTTCCGGCCAGTTGGTCAACGAGTTCCTGGGTGATGAGTTGGTACAGCACGGCCGGCCCGGCGTGTTCCGGGCCGTGAATGCCGGTAGTGAGCCAGATGCAAGGGCCATCCTGCTTTCCCTGGGCAATGACCACGGGTAGCCAGTCGTTGTGGCCGGTGGGGTGAACGAGGCCGTCCCATTGGCCGTACTGGATGGTGCCGGGTTGGGAAACGGCCGTTCCTAAACGAATTTCTTTAGACATAATACCTCACTTTTGCCAATGGCAAGGCTGGATTGTTGCGATTGCACAAAACGATTTAATAAAACCGGGTCGCCGCTGGTGTAGAGCGTTACACGACCGGGGAACACAGCAAGCGAGAGCAAATTATGCAGTTGCAGCCGCCGCGCCGTTTGCCGTGCCACCGCCGGAGCGGGGTCAATAATGGCAACAGGGCGGACAGGGGCTAACCGCGCCAGCACGCGCTCGATGGCCGATTGGACAAAGGGGTAATGGGTGCAGCCCAGCACCAGCGTGTCTACCCCGTTGGCAAGCATGGGGCGGAGGATGTCGGTGAGCAGGGCATCGGTGGCGGGGTCATCGGTGGCACCGGCTTCAATCTGCTGCACTAAACCGAGACAAGGATCTTCAAAAACGGCCGTTTTTTCCGCAAACCGCGCCAGCAGTTCAGCATACCGTTCGCTGCGAAAGGTGCCGGGAGTGGCGAGAACCCCAAAACGGCCGTTGCGCGTTTGCGCGGCGGCTGGTTTAACCGCCGGTTCCATCCCCACAAATGGCATGTCGGGAAATTGCTGCCGCAAAAAGGAGAGCGCGGCTGTTGTGGCCGTGTTGCACGCCACCACAATCAACTTGCACCCCTGCTGCCGCAAAAAGTGGACAATCTCCACGCCAAATTGGCGAATTTCCGCCTGGGTACGCGCCCCATAGGGAACGTGCGCCTGGTCAGCAACATAAACAAGCGACTCATGGGGCAGTTGAGCGCGAATGTGGCGCAAGACGGATAACCCGCCTACGCCGGAATCGTAGATGCCGATGGGGTGTTGCAAGGGTTGGGTGTGGGGTGTAGGGAGTAGGGTGTTTTTATACGCCCCACACCCCACGCCCTACTCCCCACATCTTATGCGGGTTGCAGTTGGCTGGCCGCCACCGCCGCCTCAACCAGCCCTTCAAAGAGGGCAAGCATGGCGGGGCTGTCGTCTACCAGGTTTTCGGGGTGCCACTGCACGCCGAGGGCAAAGGGATGGGCGGGTGCTTCAACGGCTTCGATGAGGCCATCAGGGGAAACGGCCGTTCCTGCCAACGCCGGAGCCAGCTTTTTGATGCCCTGGTGGTGCAAACTGTTGATGCCAACGCTGCCTTTGCCCAGAAAATGGGAGAGCCGGGAGTTGGGGTCTACATCTACCGTATGCGCCAAATGATTGCGCGGGAATTCGCCATGATAGGCGTGGCGCGTGCCATTAGGCATGAGCAACTTCACATCTTCCCACAGCGTGCCGCCCAGTGCCACATTTAGAACCTGTACCCCTCGGCAGATGGCAAAGAGGGGCTTGTCGTTGGCAACGGCGTGACGAGCCAGGAATAGTTCGGTCTCATCACGCTCCGGGCTAATGCCATAAACGGTTTCGTGCATTTGTCCACCATAAATAACGGGGTCAATGTCGCCGCCACCGGGCAGCAGCACGCCGTCAAGCTGGTTGAAGATTTGGACAATATCGTCCTGGGGTAGGCCGCAGGGAATGAGAATGGGGATGCCACCCGCTTTTTCGATGGCGCGAATATAGGTGGGGGTCAGACCAACCATGTCTATGGTGTATTCGGGTTGTTTGGCGGTTTGACGAAAGGTGGTGCAGCCGATTAACGGCCGTTTGACAAAGCCATTGCGAGACATAACTTTCTCCTCAAAAAAAGATGTCCCAATTATAAACAAAAAGGGTGAATGCACGCAGCAAACACCCTTTTTTTCATTAATTCCAGCCAGGCCAGAATAGTTTCTTATTTTGTAGCACGTTAGCTGTTCTTGCTCAAATAATCCCGCTTCTCCCGCAAACGCGCCGATTTACCCGTGCGACCACGCAGATAATACAGGTTAGCCTGGCGAATATGGGCACTACGATGCACATCAATTCGCTCAATGCGAGGCGAATTCATCAGGAAAGTACGTTCCACACCAATCCCGTTTGCCCCAATACGGCGCACGGTAAAATTGCGGTTGTTACCGCCATTACGCAAGCGAATGATGACACCACGCACCATTTGCACACGTTCGTTACGCTCGCCAACATTAACGCGAACATAAACCGTCACGCTGTCACCAACATGCAGTTCCGGGAATTTTTCGTTTGGTTCGTTATCGAAAGCTTTTAGCAGCAAATCAGACATCAGATTTCTCTCCAAATTCAAGGCTTTGGCATACTTATGAAATAATTGCTCACCATAACATATCCCCCGGTGCCTTGGGGGAAATCAAGCAGTGATGCCGTTTTTAAGAACCTTGGGGATGTTCAGTAACATAAAAATAGCCCGCAAAGCGGACTAGGGAGAAAATATAGCACGGGATTGCCAGATTAGCAAGGTTTTGGCCGCCCAATTTGCCTGCTTGGCAGCAATTCCAGAAAGGAACTGTAGCCGAGGATTCCCATCCTTGTTTTTTGGTTTCACAAAAGAACAGGCTTTGGTCGCCAGACCGGTGGAAGCTCGACTACAGCATGGCTTTTGCAATTAAGCGTCTTTTTTCAAGACAGGTAAGCCAGTTTTTGTCTCGGCAACATGATAACCAGCAGGCACAGCATCTAGCACACCATCCTTAGCCTCTTTGGCAAAAAAGTAGAGCGTTTGGCCGTTGTTGGTTGCGCGTGAGTGCAAGAAATACGTTTTATTTTTTGAATTTGTATAGCTGAAAGACATAATTTACTATCCTTTACATAAATATCTGCTGCTTATACAGCCCCCTTATGCCATTTTTTTGCAAAAGGGTCGGAAATGTACCGTAAAAAAAGGGTTGGTCAAATAAACTGGGCTACTTTTTTGGCTTTTTCTCATGTGCTATACTTGGCACTTCAAATTTTGTTCTTGGCATATCGGCCAAATAGCCAATATACCAACAGAAAGCAAACGTCAAAATGGCAAAAGATAAACTTGTTTCACGTTCGGAAGATTTTAATGAGTGGTACAACAGCTTGGTATTGAAGGCTGACATGGCTGACTATGGGCCGGTGCGCGGCACCATGATTGTAAAGCCATATGGCTGGACGCTGTGGGAAAATATTCAGCAGGCATTAGATAGTCGCTTTAAGGCCACCGGCGTGCAAAATGCGGGCTTTCCTATGTTCATTCCCATGAGCTTTTTGCAAAAAGAGGCCAAACATGTGGAAGGGTTTGCCCCGGAGCTGGCGGTGGTGACACACGGTGGGGGGCAAGAACTGGCCGAGCCTATTGTGGTGCGCCCGACATCAGAAACGCTGATTGGTCATGCCTATAGCAACTGGGTACAAAGTTACCGTGATTTGCCGATTTTGATCAATTTGTGGAACAGCGTGGTGCGCTGGGAGATGCGAACCAAAATTTTCTTGCGGACTTCGGAGTTTTATTGGCAGGAAGGGCATACGGCGCACGCTACGGCCGAGGAAGCTGAGGCACGGACGCGGCAAATGCTGGATGTTTATACCGATTTTGCCGTGAATGAGGCGGCGGTACCGGTGATTCCGGGGGAGAAGTCGGAGTTGGAGCGTTTTGCCGGGGCTGACCGAACGTATACGATTGAGGCGATGATGCAGGACGGCAAGGCGTTGCAGTCGGGTACGTCGCACAATTTGGGGCAAAATTTTGCCAGGGCGTTTGACATTGAGTATTTGGCCGATGACAACACGTTGAAGCATTGTTGGACGACTTCGTGGGGGGTGAGTACGCGCTTTGTGGGGGCGATTATCATGACGCACGGGGATGATTTGGGGCTGGTGCTGCCGCCCCGGTTGGCTCCGTATCAGGTGGTGGTGGTGCCAATTTATCGGAAGGATGAGGAGCGGGAGGTGGTGTTAACGGCCGTTTCCCACCTCAAACAAACCCTCATTGCCGCTGGTATCCGTGTCCACGTGGACAACCGTGACCATTTGACCCCCGGCTTTAAGTTCAATGATTGGGAACTGCGCGGCGTGCCGGTTCGCATTGAGATTGGGCCACGCGATGTTGCCAACAACTCAGTAGCACTGGCGCGGCGGGACGTGCCGGGGCGTGAAGGCAAGCGGTTTGTGTCGCAAGACGGGCTGGCGCAGACGGTGCAGCAACTTTTGGACGACATTCAGGCGAATTTGCTGGCGCGGGCGACGAAGTTCCGCGATGACAATACGCATGACGTGACCGACTATGATGAGTTCCAAACGGCCGTTCAGACCGGCTTTGCCAAAGGGTGGTGGGCTGGCAGCAACGACGACGAGCAGCGGGTAAAGGAAGAAACCAAGGCCACCATCCGCTGCTTCCCGCTGAAGCAGCCCGGTGGCGGTGGCACCTGTTTCTACACGGGCAAACCAGCAGACAAAGTGGCAATTTTCGGCCGTTCTTATTAACAAATAGAGGTTAGAGATTAGAGATTGGAGATTGTTTACCTTCTCCAATCTCTAATCTCTAATCTCCACTCTCTAATTTTTCATGAAACTATCAAGAGCATTTGGCAAAACGCTGCGGCAAGCGCCGGGCGATGCAGAGTTGGCAAGTCACCAACTGTTGATTCGGGCAGGGTATATTCGGTCGCTGGGAGCTGGCTTGTACACCTTTATGCCGTTGGGCTACCGCGTGATGCGGAAAATTTGGCAAATTATTGCCGAAGAGATGGACGCGATTGGCGGGCAGGAGATGTGGATGCCCAATTTGCACCCGGCGGCACTGTGGCAGCAAACCGGCCGTTGGGACACGATGGACGTGTTGATGAAGGTGCAGGCAGCGGGAGAGCGGGAGTATGCGCTTTCGGCCACGCATGAAGAGGTGGTGGTGGATTTGGCGCTGCGCGAAATTGAAAGCTACCGCGACATGCCGCAATTCATCTACCACATCAGCAAAAAGTTCCGCGATGAGCCACGGGCGCGGGGTGGGCTGCTGCGGCTGCGCGAATTTGTGATGAAGGATGCCTACACGCTGGACACCAGCGAGGAGGCATTGGATGAATTTTACCCGCAGGTTTTGCAAGCGTATCACAACATTTTTAACCGGGTTGGCACCCCGGCGCGGGCGATCAATGCGGATGTGGGGGCGATGGGGGGCAAATCGTCGCACGAGTTTGCCGTGCCGCATGAAAGCGGTGAAGACACGTTTATCGCCTGCACAAGTTGTGATTATGCGGCCAACGTGGAGGCGGCAGCGTTTGTGCGTGAGGGGGAAAAGCCGGCCGAATTGGCACCGCTGACAAAAGTCTACACGCCCAACTGCAAGACGATTGCGGAGGTGGCGGCGTTTATTGGGGTGCCGACGAGCCAGACAGTGAAGGCGGTGTTTTATTGGTGGACACCGGCGGGGAGGAAGGAAAACGGCCGTTTTATCTTCGCCCTCGTTCGTGGTGATCTGGATGTCAACGAAGTCAAGCTAACTAATGCGCTGGGTGGTGGGGAACTGCGGCCGGCGACTGAGGAAGAAATAACGGCCGTTGGTGCAACCCCTGGCTACGCCTCCCCCATTGGGCTGTCCGTCGCTACATCGCTTGATGACAAAAACGGCGTGTTCGTGCTGGCCGATCCCTCCATTGAGGCAGGTGGCAACTTTGTCGTGGGTGCCAACGATGACCCCTACCACTACACCGGAGCCAACTACCCCCGCGACCACGCCATCAGCCACATGGCCGACATTGCCCAAGCCGATACCGGCCACCAATGCCCCGTTTGTGGCGGGCGCATTGCCGCCCAACGGGCGATTGAGGTCGGTCACTGCTTCAAGCTTGGTACGCGCTACAGCAAGACGGTTAACGCTACCTATCTGGCTGAAGATGGCAAACCGGCTCTTATTTTTATGGGGTCATATGGCATTGGGCTGGATCGGCTGATGGCAACCATTGTTGAAAAGCATCACGACAACGATGGCATCATCTGGCCCGATAGTGTGGCTCCCTACCAGGTGCATTTGATGCACATTGGTAAAGGGGATGAGGCAGTGGCGGCGGCTGACCAGCTTTATGATGAGCTGCGCCGGGCAGGTTTTTCGGTGCTGTATGATGACCGCAATGTCAGTGCCGGGGTGAAGTTTAAGGATGCTGACCTGATTGGGTTGCCGTGGCGGGTGGCTGTGGGAGCGCGTGGGCTGGCCGAAGGGGGCGTGGAGGTCAAGCGACGCAGCGAAAGCGAACGACACCTGGTACCACTGGCGGAATTAGTGGCGTATTTGCAATAAAAAACGAGATTAGGAGACTGGGAGATTGTGAGACTAATCTCCTAATCTCCAGACAAATGTCAGTTTGTGACTGCTGACAGTATTATAAAGAAAAGCCGGATGTACATCCGGCTTTTCTTTATATGTTCTTGAATGGCTAAACCAGATAATTAGTGCTTCTTTGCCATGTACTCTTCCATCTTGCCCATGTTGTCATAGCCGGGGCCAGCGGAAAAGTAGTCGTAATTGGGGGGGATGTCCTCAGTCAGGTCAAGCTCTGTGCCAGAGTCAAGTTGCTTGGCGTTGAGCAGATCCACGCCGTGTCCATCCACCTCGCCCTTGAAAGGTTTACCATCTTTAAGGTCTTGCTTCGTGCCAACAATCCAAACGCCCTCGGCGGGAACCTTATAGTCGAAGGGTACTTCTTCTTCCGGGAAAATGGCTTCAAAGGGGCATTCAGGAACGCAAGCACCGCAATCAATACAGGTATCGGGATCAATGTAGAGCCAGGGCCATTCAGCTTCGGGAAAACCAAGAACCATGCACTCAACGGGGCATACTTCAACGCAAGCGGTGTCGCGTAAGCATAAACGAGTAACAATGTGGGTCATAAATAACTCCTTTTCAGGTGGACATATCCGCTTTTGGTGGCTTTTTGCCACACCTTTTTGGTATTATCAGGTGGCGAGGCACCTTTTTTTATGAAACGGTGGTGATTGTGCCAATCTTAACAATCACGCAAAGCGAATTCTAACGAGTGTCATACCCTTTGTCAACAAGTGGCAAAACGGCCGTTTTGCTAAAATTTCCCCGTCACACGCCCAATAATCATCTGTTGGACAACCGGGCCAAAGGCGCGACTGTCGCTACTTTCAGCCGGGTTATCACCCAAGAGAAATAAACGGCCGTCTGCCAGTACCCTGTCCACTCGTTTAATCAGCTTTATCTCCTTAAGCGGGTGCTGGGCAATTACGATGTCACCGGGGGAAAACGGCCGTTTTTCTCCCACCGCCACCAGCACCTCATCCCCCTCCCGAAACGTCGGCAGCATAGAATTTTCTACCACCCGAAATCGCCGCCGCCGCCCCACTGCCCATAAAACCAGTTCTCGCTTGTGCCACCCACCCCACATAAACAACAAAAAGACCACAAGTAGCGGTGGGAAAAGCCATCTTGCGGTCTTCATACAGTCGGTAATCGGTAATCAGTATTCGGTAATCCGTGATCAATCTACGAATACTGATTACTGGCTACTAGTTACTAGCTTGCGGTGTAGTAAGTAACCTCACGGTTCTTGGTTGACCAGAAAATATTGTGGATATTTTCAATCGCGGCCATCAATTCCTGAGCATGTTCCAAACTAACTTCCACCTTCACGGATGAGCAAAGCTTGGCTGCTTGCCAGAACGTGTCGTGCAGATTAGGATGGGCTTCCAGATGAACGGGCTTGAAGTAGTCAGTCCACAGCACCAGCAATTCGGTTTTTGCAATATGAGCCTGCTCTTCCTTGATAGCAATATAACGAGAAAGCGTGTTTTGCGACTGCAAATCACTCTTGCCTTCCAAAGCCATAATCTTTTTGGTCATGGACAGAACGGCTTCGGCGGCAATACGAGCCGATGCAGGATCATAAACGCCACACGGGCCATCGCAATGGGCGTGTACTTCTTCAGCCGGGAACCATTGTTTAATCAGTGAAGTTATGCCTTTCATTTTCTTTGCACCTTCCTTAAAAGTTTAATCCTAATAAACATTTGAAAAACTGTCGTGTGAACAAACTATTTTGTTGGAAATAGACTGCCTTCCTCTTTTATTCTCTCTCAATTACCGTTTTAAGCAACCCCGACGCGCATTTTCTGACCAAAAGTACAGGCTGTTAACACGACGCATATATGCTGCTAACCAGATTCTTACGTTTATTGAGTAATCTATGCAGCATACGAAACGTTCAAGAACAGCGCAAGTAAGCAGCGAACAGCCATGTATAGGTATATACAGTATTGCCTTTGGAAACTACCTGCCTGAGTATGAAATGTTGGCCGACCGCTGTTTACAAGATGCGATATTAACTTAAGAGGGAGTAAACCCATGAGTAAGATTGTAGGTATTGACTTAGGAACAACCAACTCGGTGGTGGCCGTTATGGAAGGGGGCGAGCCAACGGTAATTACGACGGCAGAAGGGGGACGCTTGACCCCATCCATGGTGGCATTTAATAAAAACGGGGAGCGCTTAGTGGGGCAAACGGCCAAGCGGCAGGCAACGATTAACCCGGAAAACACTGTTTTTTCTGTTAAACGGTTTATCGGCCGGCGATTTGACGATGCTGAAACAGCCGCCGAAAAAGCCCGTCTGCCCTATGCTGTTGTCAAAGGGCCGCAGGGCGACATTCGCGTGGAAATTCCGCAGAAAGGGCGCAGTTATACCCCGCAGGAAATTTCAGCCATGGTTCTAAGCAAGCTCAAGAAAGATGCTGAGGATTATCTGGGCGAACCTGTTACCAAGGCGGTGATTACCGTACCAGCCTATTTCAACGACAGCCAGCGGCAGGCGACCAAGGACGCAGGCAAAATTGCTGGGCTGGAAGTGCTGCGGATTATTAATGAGCCAACGGCGGCGGCACTAGCCTATGGGTTGGACAAGGTAAAAGATGAGACCATTCTGGTCTTTGACCTTGGTGGTGGCACTTTTGATGTCTCGGTGCTGGAAGTGAGCGACGGGGTGATTGAAGTGCTGGCAACCAATGGCGATACGCACTTGGGTGGTGATGACTGGGACATGGCCGTTACAGACTGGATTACCAGCGAATTTTTGCGCGACCAGGGCATTGACCTAAAGCAGGATCGGCAGGCGTTACAGCGGGTACGCGAGGCGGCAGAAAAGGCCAAGATTGAGCTGTCTAGCACCATGCAGACGGAAATTAACCTGCCCTTTATTACGGCCGATGCCAATGGACCAAAGCATTTACAGATGACGCTGTCACGATCAAAGTTTGAGCAGTTGACTGAAAGCCTGCTAAAGCGGGTGGAGGGGCCGGTAAAGCGAGCGTTGGCTGATGCCAACATTGAAACCGAAGCTTTGGATGCGGTTGTGTTGGTGGGTGGTTCCATCCGGATGCCGATGGTGCAGGAGACTGTGCGACGGTTAACGGGACAGGAGCCAAACAAGAGTGTAAACCCGGATGAGGTTGTGGCATTGGGTGCGGCACTGCAAGGTGGCGTGTTAGCCGGTGATGTGACCGATGTGCTGCTGCTGGACGTAACGCCATTGAGCCTGGGTTTAGAAACGCTGGGCGGAGTGATGACGACGTTGATTCCGCGCAACACTACGATTCCAACGCGCAAGTCGGAGGTGTTTAGCACGGCGGAGGATAATCAAACGGCCGTTGATGTTCACGTTTTGCAAGGTGAGCGGCCAATGGCAAAGGACAACAACGCATTGGGCGTGTTCCGGTTAGACGGCATTCCCCCAGCACCGCGTGGCATTCCACAGGTTGAGGTAACGTTTGACATTGATGCCAATGGGATTTTGAACGTGACGGCCAAGGATAAGGCAACGGGCAAGAGCCAGGCCATTACGATTACGGCCAGCACCAACCTGAGTGAGAATGATATTAACCGGATGGTGCAGGAAGCAGAGCGCAACGCGGCCAACGACCAAAAGCGGCGTGAACTGATTGAGGCACGCAATGCAGCGGATCAGGTGATTTACCAGACGGAAAAAAGCCTGAGCAGCTTGAATGGGCAAGCCCCAACGGCCGTTCGTGAACAGCTTGAGAACCAAATCAAAGAGCTAAAAGATATGTTACAAGGTGAAGACACCAAGCGCATTACTGAACTGACCAACCAGGTGCAGCAAACGGCAATGGCGTTGGGCGAGGCCGCGTATCAAAATGGCAGCAGCGGTGGTGCCAGCAGCCATAGCACCGACGAAGATGTGATTGAAGGCGAGTTTGAGAGTGCTTAACAGGGCGCGGATGAACGCGGACAAACGCGGATAAATCTGTAGAACGTTCTTTGAATGGGACGCAGATATTCCTAATCAGCCTGATAAAAATCAGGTACGTCAGGAATATCTGCGTCCTTTTTTGTTGCCTACTGGTTCACCACGCGCAGCAGCGGCAGTTGGTCGGGGGTGGCAGGGTAAAGCAGGTCGGCGCTGTCTACTGTCACCCAGCCGCGTGTACTTCCGTCAGATAGTTCAACAAGGTACCAACTGCGGTCTTCTGACAGTCCTAATGCTTTGGCAAAGGTGCCGGAGGAAAGTGTGGCAACGGGCTGGCTGGCGGTGCTGGGGTTGATGTAGAGGGGAATAACGGCCGTTATATCCACCCCGCGCACGACCACTTCAGGAACGGCCGTTGGCGGCGCTACTGTTGGTATGGTTTGGGCAGTCTCCGTGCCTTCGGGCGCAGCCACCGTTGGCTGGCCGGGAAATGGAATGGCTAACGTCTGTCCAATCTCAAGCTGGTTGGGGTTCAGCAGGGCATTGGCTGCAATAATTTCGTCAATGGTCACGCCATAGCGCGTGGCAATCGTTGAGAGGGTATCGCCAGTGCCGACAATGTGCGTACGCTGTGGGGCGGTTGTCGCTGCTGCGGTGGGAGCAGTGTCAACGGTAATTACTTCCACCAAAACGGCAGTTGGCGGGGGAAGGGTTGCAATAACGGCCGTTTCTTCCACCGCTGCCACAGCTACCGTTGGTTCCAGGGTTGGCTCTACCACAGATGGCTCACTGGTTTTCGTTAGCGAGTCAACATAGTAAGCCATGATATAGTAACCAGCAACAGCAAGAACAGCAATAATCAGCAGCGTCAGCCCTTGCAGCATCCATTCCGGCGGGCTTGACCAGTTGATCAGAGGACGGCGGGGTGCTTTGGCCGCTGACAGTGGTTCCTGCGCCACAGGTGCTACTTCCTGTACTGGTGGGGTGGGCGCAACAGCAGCTGGCGGTGCGGGTGGCAAATAGGCCGCCAGAACCGCAGCCACTGGTTTTTCGCCTCGCTGTTCAGCCACACCGGCCCAACGGGTTAGGATGTGGGTCAGGGTCTGGCGTTGTTCCTCATCGGCGACCGTAACGGCCGTTTCCTGAATTTGTGCCAACAAGTTGGTAATTTGCCCGGTTCGCACGGAATCGGGATCAACGGCCAACGCTTTTTCCAGCGCTGCATGTCGTTCTTGAATCTGTTCAAATGTTGTCATGACGCCTCAGAAATCTCTATGCTGCAAGAGTTGAAGCAGCATCATAACATCATTAACAGGGTTCTTCAAGTTATCACGCTTTGCAGCAACCTGTCAGGAAGCCGTAAGGAAACGGACGGCATAACGTCAGTTAAAAAGGGTGGCTTGTTGTTATACTGCGTACATGATTGTGGCGGCTAACTGGAATAAGGAGCGTAATTATGTGGTCTGATTTATGGTTTTTGCATAACGAATTTGTACTTTCGCTGCTCTATATTTTGTTTATGAGTTTGCTCATTGTCCTGGCCGCCCTGCTCAGCAAGGTCGCGGACGCTGTACTGCACCATTCCTCTCTGTCATCTTCGGCCACAGATGAGCAAACGGCCGTTAATCCCCTTGCCAAACAACATTAATGCAATGCATAAAAAAAGGCCAGCTTGTGCTGGCCTTTTCCATGTCACGTGTTTCACAGATGGCTAGAAGGGAATATCGTCTTCTTCGTGTGCACCACCGCTAAAATCATCGCCACCACCACCGCCGCTGTACCCACTGGCGTCATCCCGCCCACTGAGGAAGCGAACAAGTTCAGCCGTGAGTTCAAACGAGGCTCCGGCCGTCCCGTCCTGGCGCGTCCAAATGCGTGGCGCACCGGTTGCAGGATCAGGCTTCATCCGTCCTTCCACCAAAACCTTGCTGCCTTTGCTTAAATATTGGTTTGCTGTTTCAGCCTGCCGCCCCCAAACGCTTACGCGAAACCAGGTTGTTTCATCCACCGGTTGCCCACTATTGCGGTCAGTCCAACGGCGACTCGTTGCTACGCTAAAGCTGGTAACGGCCGTTCCATCCGGCATATACCGCATTTCGGGGTCACGCCCCAAATTCCCAACAATTATCACTTTTTGATACATCGTATCCTCCTTTCAAGAGTTAGCTACATGGTACAATTTTTCACCTCACCATGGAGGGCGAGAGATATTACCATGTTTTGAATGACAGTAAAAGAGGCTTTTTACCTAACCAAGATTATAGCACATCTGTTCTTCTTGGCAACGGTTTGACCTTAAAAATTTGCCATAATCAGGCACAATTTTAGACCCAGCCCCGCAGCCGCACCGCCTGTGCCACCCGATCCACAGCGACCAAATAGGCAGCCACACGGTTATCTACCTTCTTGGCCTGCGCCATATTATGAACCGCGTGAAATGCCGAGGTCATCTTTTGATCAAGGCGATCCTGGACCAACTGTTCATCCCAATAAAACTGATAGCTATTCTGCACCATCTCAAAGTAGGACACAGTCACCCCACCCGCATTACAGAGGAAGTCGGGGATGATGTAACATCCTTTGGCGTTCAATATATTGTCCGCATCAGGCGTTGTTGGCCCATTCGCCAGCTCGGCAATAATCCTGGCTTTAATCCGATCTGCATTGGCACTTGTCAACTGGTTTTCAATCGCCGCCGGGATCAAAATGTCAACGTCCAGTTCCAACAGATCGCTGTTAGAAATAACTTCACTCTCCGGGAAACCTTTCAGGCTGCCGTGGCGACGGGAATAAGGAAACGTTAGTGCCGGGTCCAGCCCACTGGCGTTATAAATACCGCCAAACTCATCGCTAATGGCAACAACCTTTAGCCCAAACATTTCGTGCGCCAACTGGTGAGCGTTTGAGCCAACGTTGCCATACCCTTGAATGGCACAAGTCATGCCCTTCAGATCCATGCCCTTGAGCTTGGCCGTTTCACGAATGGTAATTAGCCCACCTAAGGCCGTTGCTGGCCCACGCCCCTGTGAACCACCCAATTCTAGCGGTTTCCCTGTGATCACCCCTGGCTCACGATGACCAGCAATCAGTTCATATTCGTCCAGCATCCACGCCATAATTTGGGGGTTGGTGTTAACATCAGGGGCTGGTACATCCTGAGTGTTCCCCACATAGCGAGCAATGGCTCGCATATACCCCCGGCTAAGGCGCTCCAATTCGCCGCGAGACAGTTCACGCGGGTTGCAAATGATGCCACCTTTACCGCCACCTAAAGGAATATCCAAAACAGACGCTTTCCATGTCATCCATGCGGCCAACGCCCGAATCGTGTCAATGGTTTCATCGGGATGAAAACGGATGCCGCCTTTTGCCGGGCCACGGGCATCATTATACTGCACGCGGTAGCCACGGAACGTTTTAGTGCTGTCGTCATCCATCCGCACAGGGATGCTAAAATGAAATTCACGCATGGGTTCACGCAAAAAAGCGTGCATGTCTGGGTCAAGTTGTAAGATGGCCGCTGCCTCGTCAAGCTGTGCCTGGGCGATGGCAAACGGATTTAGATTTTCGCTCACTTTTTTAAACTCCGGGTTGAATGTTGGATTTTTAAGAGAATGCGTAGTATGACTAGGGCTTCAACTCCTGTCAACTACGGTTTACCTACGCTACACTGTTTGGGCAACCTGGGTGGCAGGTGCCAAAATTGGCTTCCACGTTACCACGTTTGGATGATTTGTACAATAAATTTGCCTGAATGTTGGGCAATTTGTTATATGTGGCTCAAATTGACGACCGTTGGCAAGGTCGGTATGCTTGTGGAAAATGAGTTTATGGAGTTTGGAGATGAATGAGCAAGTGATTGAAACGGCCGTTTTTATCGTTGGCGGCGGGCCAGTGGGTCTCACCTTGGCGATGGATTTGGCGCAGCGAGGGGTGGACGTGGTGGTGGCTGAAATCCGCCATCCGCGTGAAGTGCCGACCGTCAAATGCAACCACGTTTCAGCGCGATCCATGGAAATTTTCCGGCGATTGGGCGTTGCCCACAAGCTGCGCGGCGCGGGTCTGCCGGCCGACTACCCCAACGACTGCTCCTTCCGCACAACGGCCGTTGGCACCGAACTCAGCCGCATCCCCATTCCCTGCCGCCGCGACCGCTACACAGCCACCGGCGGCCCCGACACCTGGTGGCCGACCCCGGAGCCACCCCACCGCATCAACCAACTTTACCTGGAACCCATTTTGTATGACCACGCCATGACACATGACAAGCTGACGCTGCTAAACCGGGTGCAGGTAACGGCCGTTTCGCAAGACGACCACAGCGCCACCGCTATCGCCACCGATTTGGACAGCGGCCAACCCATCCGCATCATTTGCGACCAGTTGGTAGGGTGCGACGGCGGCTCATCGCTGGTGCGAAAGATGATGGGCGCACAATTTGTCGGCGATGCCGTGGTGCAGCGGGTGCAATCCACCTACATTCGCGCCCCCAAGCTGCTGGAACAGATGCCAAGCGGCCCGGCCTGGGGCATTGTCACGCTTAACCCGCGCCGCAGCGGCACGCTCTATGCCATTGACGGGCGGGAAACGTGGCTTGTTCACAACTATTTGCGCCCGGAGGAAACGGATTTTGCCGCCATTGACCGGGATTGGGCCATTCGCACCATTTTGGGCGTGGGCGACGATTTTGCCTATGAGGTTTTGAATCACGAAGATTGGATTGGGCGGCGGCTGGTGGCGGATCGGTTTAGAAACGGCCGTTTCTTTCTCTGCGGCGACTCAGCCCACATTTGGGTTCCCTACGGCGGCTACGGCATGAACGCCGGGATTGCCGATGCCGCCAACCTGGCCTGGCTGTTGGCCGCCCACCACCACGGCTGGGGCAGCCCCAACATTCTGGCCGCCTATGAACGGGAACGGCTGCCCATTACCGAGCAGGTCTCCTACTTTGCCATGAACTACGCCCACGAAATGATCAAGAACCGGCGGCGCGTACCGCACAACATCGAAGAAGCCGGTGAAGCGGGTGACGCTTTGCGAGCCAAGTTTGGGCAGGAGCTTTATGATTTGAATGTGCAGCAATATTGCTGCGGTGGGCTGAACTTTGGCTACTATTACGATGACTCTCCCCTGATTGCCTACGATGGTGAACAGCACCCACCCTACACGATGGCCGATTTTACCCCCGCCACCGTTCCCGGCTGCCGCACGCCGCATTTTTGGCTGGAAAACGGCCGTTCGCTCTATGATGCCCTTGCCCCCGACTACACCCTGCTTCGTTTTGACCCCACCGTGCCGGTAGACAGCCTGCTGGCCGCCGCCGCCGAGCGCAACCTGCCGTTAACCCTGCTCGACATTGACCCCGTCCAAGCCCCTGCTGCCTACACCACCCGCTTGCTCATCTCCCGCCCCGACCAGCACGTCGCCTGGCGCAGCAACGCTGTGCCAGAAGATGCGGCCGAGTTAGTCAAGATGTTGTCTGGGGCTGGTTAACTTTGCTTTTTACGAGGCCATCAATTTTTCTGTATCAGCAGGGAAGGGCGCATAGTATAATTTCATCAGTTGCTTACTTTTCAATGCCACTGTTGCATATTCTTGCCCATCATTGTCACTAAATTCTACTAGCCAAACATCTGGTACCCCTGATTCAACAACAGTACCAACCTCACCACGACGCAAATGCTGCTCTGGTAAATCTTCTAGCAATGCCACAATATCAAGTAACTGGATCAGGCTCATGATTACCTGTTTCTCCCTGGTTTAACACAACAACTGACTAATCGCGCATAATCCTCATCTTGGCGTATAATCCAATTGCTACGAACGACTTCTGTCACCCCATTAAAACTCATTTGTGAATCAATGCGATATAGTTGCCCAAACTCACTAATCTCACCGGGCTGCATCATGTGTCTGAACAATATCCAACAAGTAGTCTTGCAACCATCCCGCATCATCTGCTGTCAGCCCAAAAACCGCATAGAACACCCTCGCCTTGTGTCGCCCCCGTCCATGTGTTACATCAAGCACATAATACTGAAGCTTGTGTCTATCTACAAAAGCGTTAGCTGCATTGGGTATAAGCATATTCAATAGTATAACATAATCCAACGGCCGTTTATTCCCCTGTACCCCAAATCACAAAATCGTTTCAGGTAAAAAACGGCCGTTTTCCTTCACGCCCCCTTCCCTTCACAATCCACCCACCCTCTGCTAAACTTTCCCCCATGCTCACCCAACTGTTGCTTGCCATGCTTCTCAGCCTGCTCATTGCCGGGTTGGCCTATTGGCGCGGCTCCCTGTCGCGCTCTGGCGCAGCCGGGGCGCTGGTCGTTGGCACGCTAACGTTTGGCTTTGGCGGCTGGGTATGGGGCGTATTGCTCGCCACCTTTTTTGTCACCTCCAGCCTGCTTTCCCACTTCAAGGAAGAGGCCAAAAAAGCGGCCGCAGAAAAATTTGACAAAGGCCACACCCGCGACATCGCCCAGGTTTTTGCCAACGGCGGCCTGGGGGCATTCATGGCCCTGCTAAACTATTTGCTGCCGTCACCCATTTGGTTCCTGCTGTTCTTGGGCATCATGGCAACCGTCACGGCTGACACGTGGGCAACGGAGCTGGGAACATTGAGCCAACGACCACCCCGGCTAATTACAAACGGCCGTTTAGTCGAGGTCGGCACGTCGGGTGGGGTTTCGCTGCTGGGAACGGCCGTTTCCTTCACCGGCGGCTTGCTCATTGGCCTGCTTGCCAGCCTCCTCCTCCCCACCAACCCCCTGCTCACCACCCTCATCGGCGGACTCAGTGGGCTGGTTGGCTCCCTCACCGACAGCTTGCTGGGTGCCACCGTGCAGCAAATTTATTACTGTGACCATTGCCAAAAGGACACCGAGCGCAAACTGCACAAATGCGGCCATCCCACCCGCCCCCTGCGTGGCTGGTCATGGCTCAATAACGATCTCGTCAACCTCTTTTCCTCTCTTATCGGCGGCTTAACAGCTCTGCTGCTTGTATTGTTACTCATGATATAGTTATCGTAAGAAAAATTGCGTACTCTACCCGCATGACCAGCCCGCAAAATCCATCAGCACCTTTTGTCCCTCCCCATAGTGAACAAGCAGCGGTTCACCTGCCTCATCATGACCTCATTCGGCTAAATGAAGCTGGGCAAAATCTTACCTCGACGCTGGAAAAGCCAGAAGTTTTGCAGCGGTTGCTACAAATGGCAACCGAATTAATTGGTGCTGAGGGCAGTTCTGTCTGGCTGTGGGATGAAGAAAACCCCGACTATTTGCTGTGCGAAGCCGCTTACCACCAAACCGACCACCCCGCCCTGGCAAATGTCCGCCTGAAAGCCGGGCAAGGCATTGCTGGTTGGGTGGCCCAACATGGGCAAAGTGCCGCCGTTTCCCACACCCGCCAGGATCCCCGCTTCTATGCCGCCATTGACGACCAAACCAACTTTACCACCCGCTCCCTGCTGGCTGTTCCCCTGCGGCTGCGCGAGCAGACCATTGGCATTTTAGAAGTGGTCAACAAGCTGGAAGATTCCTTTACCGATAAAGACATCACCCTGGCGGAGACGCTGGCAATTTCTGCCGCCATTGCCATTGACAATGCCAATTTGGTGGCGCGATTGCAGCAGCAAAAAGAGGATCTGGAGCTGCAAAATGCAGAGCTTGACGCTTTTGCCCACACCGTTGCCCACGATTTGCAAAACCCGCTGTCGCTTGTTCTGGGCTATTCCGAGGTGCTGCAATATAACGATGACCAAACGTTGACCGATGGGCAGCAGGCGATGCTGGATACGGTGGTGCGAAATGCACGGCGAATGGGCAATATCGTGCAGGAATTACTGGTGTTGGCAAGCGTGCGCCAGCAGGAGGTGATTACGCGCCCACTTGACATGGCAAAAAGCGTGGCGGCGGCCTTGGAACGGCTGGCGTTGCTGGTGGAGCAGCAGCAGGCGACAATTATTTTGCCGGAATCGTGGCAAACGGCCGTTGGTTACGCTCCCTGGATTGAAGAAGTGTGGGAAAATTACCTCAGCAACGCCCTCAAATATGGCGGCACGCCCCCCCACCTTGAGCTAGGCAGCGAACCTTTGGCTAATGGCTATGTTTGCTTTTGGGTGCGCGACAATGGGCCGGGGTTGACCGAACAGCAGCAGGCGCAACTGTTTGTCCCCTTCACCAAACTCAGCCAGATCCGCGTTACGGGGCATGGGCTGGGGCTTTCAATTGTGCAGCGCATCATTCAAAAGCTGCAGGGGCAGGTAAGCGTTTGCAGCACAGTGGGTGAAGGGAGCGTGTTTAGCTTCACCCTGCCCACGGCGGTCGATTCAGTGGAGGGTGGGGAGTAGGAAGTCTGTATGGGACAAGTTTGCCAACTTGTCCTACGGTGCAACCGAAATGGCCTGGCGCATAATGGCTACATCCGGTTGTTCCCCTGTCCACAGCTTAAACGCATACGCCCCCTGCTGCACCAACATGCCTAAACCATTGCTGTTGCCCACGCCGGCCGCCTCTGCCTGCTGCATCAGCCGCGTTTGGCGAGGGTTGTAAACAAGGTCATAGACAAAGCTGCCGTTGGGAAAGGGGAGCGCATCCGGCCAGGGGGTCGTGTCGGGGTTGGGGGTCATGCCCAGCGGCGTGGTGTTGATGATGAGGGGGGCGGTGGTGCGGGAAACGGCCGTTTCCAACCCCGCCAGCTCCCCGCCAACCAGCACCCCATTTGCCACATGCGGCGCAACCGCCGCCACCAACTCCGCCGCCTGTTCCACCCGTCGCGCCAGCACCTGCACCCGCCCCCCCGCCTGTGCCAGCCCAAACGCCACTGCCCGCGCCGAACCGCCCGCCCCCAGCACCAGACAATCCCGCCCCGCCACGGCCACGCCCAGCACGGCCAAATCGGCCAAAAAACCGCTCCAGTCGGTGTTGTGGCCGACAAGCCGCACGCCACCATCATCGCGCCGGGCAAAGACGATGGTGTTGACCGCGCCAATTGCCTGCGCCCCCGTTTCTACCACGTCGAGCAGGGGAATGATGGCCTGTTTGTGCGGTACGGTGATGTTGATGCCGCGAAAACCGGCGGCGGCGAGGCCACGAACGGCCGTTTCCACCTCCTCCGGTCGCACTGGCAGCGGCACATAGACCCAGTTTAACCCCAAGGCCGCCGCCGCTGCATTGTGCATCGCCGGGCTAAAGGTGTGGGAAACCGGCCAACCTATCACGCCGATGAGCTGTGTTTTTCCGTTAATCATAGAGGTGGGATTGGAGATTGGGGATTGGAGATTGGTTGATCTCCAATCTCTAATCCCCAATCTCCAGGTCATACAAAATAAACGCCGTCGCCACCATCGCCGCCGTTTCCGTGCGTAAAATGCGGCGGCCCAGGGTGATGGGGCGCACGTTGGCCTGCCGGGCTTGCTCAATTTCGGCGGGGCTGAAGCCGCCTTCGGGGCCGGTGAACAGGGCAATGCGGGGTGTTGGCTGCTGTTTGAGCGGGGCAAGGAGAGCAGATAAACGGGCTTCTTTTTCCCGCGCCCAGGCGATGAGGGCAAGATCGGCCGTTTGCGCGGCGGCCAGCGCCTGGGCAAAGCTGCACGCTTCGGCCAGTTCGGGGCTGATGCCGCGCTCGGCCTGTTCGGCGGCTTCGGTGAGAATGCGCTGCCAGCGGTCGTATTTGTTGTCCTTGACGTGCTGCGCCAGGCTGCGCTCGGTGATGACGGGGACAAAGCGGCTGATGCCGATTTCGCTGCCTTTTTGCAGCACCCACTCAAATTTGTCTCGCTTAAGAATGCTTTGGTAGAGGGTGATGTGGGTGGTGGGTTCGGTGTCAACGGCCGTTTTGCCCACAATTTCACCTGTGACCTGGCGGCGATGAACGGCCGTTAACCCCACCTCATACAGCCACCCCAAATTATCCAGCACCCCAATCCGCTCCCCCACCCGCAGCCGCAGCACGTCGGCAATTTGCCGCGCCTGGTCATCCAGCAAGGTGATGGTTTGGGTGCCAATTTGGGCGGGGTTGACAAAAAAACGGTGCATAACAAATAGAGATTAGAGATTAGAGATTGGAGATTGGGAGCGGGGATCAATCTCCAATCTCCAATCCCCACTCTCCTTCTGCACACAAAACACCACTTCTCCCTCAAACATCAGCTCCGTCACCGGCCAGTTGTGGCCGTCAATGAGCTGATAGAGGAAGTCGCGGTAGCGGTTGGTGAGGTTGCGCCCGCCGTGGGTGCTAACGGTGGGGAAGGAGAGGACAAGCCAGCGAACGTTGAGGGCTTCGAGAAACGGCCGTTCCTTTCCCGGATAATTCCGCGCAAAACGGGGCAGCTCCTTCAAAAACAGCGCCACATCCCCCCGCTCCGTGGGGAAATTCAGCGCCACATCCTGCAAAATTGCCAGCGGCGGCAGCCCCTGCAGCCGAAAATAATGGTTGAGAAAGGCAATACGCGGCTCGTGGATGTCGTAGGCCATGTATTCGGTGCTGTTGGGCAGCCCCATCCAGGGAAAGGCCAGCGGGTTGAGGGCGCAGGCGATGTCGAGCAGCCGCCGGGGTGCGCCAGTGACGGCAAAAATGTCGCGGTAGAAGCTGTCGAGCAGGGGCAACCGCTCACGGTTGGAAAGGTGGGCGTGCATGATATCAGCACAAACGGCGCGGATTTGGTCGGGGTCGGGTGGGTTGGGGGCAAAAACGGCCGTTAACCGCTCACCCTCCTTCTCATAATCGGGATCCCCCAGGTAGGGTGCCATGATGCTGTGCAACTGCGTCCGCACCGCCTTGATCGCCTGTTTGGGCTTTTTATAGCGGCGCAACGCCTCCGCCGCCAGCTCCCGAATGGTTGCTTCGTGGGTGTCGCGGTATTTTTGGGATTGTTTAACGGCCGTTACCACCGCCTCAAGCTGTTCATCCATCATCATCTCCATGTACCCACCTATTGTACCAAAGAGAATGGCAATTGGAGACTGCTTGAAAAAACAGAGATTCCTCCGCCCAACACCCGGCAATGCTATTTGATGATAAAATCTGATCCGATTGACCCTGCAAGTAAGGAGAAGACACATGCCCTTTGTAACCGTGACAACCGATTTTGGCGGGCCAGCGGCCGTGATGAAAGGCGTTATCTGGCGCATTGCCCCCGATGCCAGAATTACCGACCTCAGCTACACCATCAGCCCACAGAACATCCGTGAAGCAGCGCAAATGCTGGATCGTCAAGTTTTTTATTTCCCCGACAACACCGTTCATATGGCGGTCATTGACCCCGGCGTTGGCACAGCGCGTCGCCCCATCGCCGCCCACATTGGCAACCAGTTTTTTGTTGGTCCAGACAATGGCGTGTTCACGCCCATGTACGAACGAGCTGAACGCCACGGCTGGCCGATGACCGTTGTCCATACCAACAACCCAGACTACTGGCTGCCTGATGTTAGCCACATTTTTCATGGTCGTGATATTTTCTCACCTGTAACGGGGCATTTGGCGGCTGGCGTGCCGCTTACTGACCTCGGCCCGGTGATTACAGACCCTGTACGCATCAACCTGCCGCGCCCGGTGGTGTCGTCGTTCCGCGTCACGGGGGAAGTGGCAATGATTTTTGACCATTTTGGCAACATCATTACCAACATCCACCGCGATGATTTGGCGCAGTTGGGTGGTGCGCCTGAGGCGTTGAATGTGCGGATTGGCTCGGTGATAATTCGGGGGATGGTGAATACGTTTGGCGAACGGCCGTTAGGCACGCTCATCGCCCTCATCGGTAGCTCAGGCTACGTCATGCTCGCTATCACCAACGGCAGTGCCGCGCAGCGGCTGCGGCCACAAATCGGCGACCCCGTTTCGGTAGAGTTGTTCGTTGGGTAAACGGGTTCACGGCCAGGCACATCCAGGCCATAAAGTCATATTCTTGTGCGTACAGATAGCAAGTAGCAGTTGGCAAGTCTGGTCAGCAAATTAGACTTGCCACCTGTTACTTACCACTTGCCCCTCATAAACAGCTATAATGTCCCCGTGAAACGCCGCAACCCTGCCCGCCTCCGCGCCGTCGAAGCGCGACTCAGCCGCGAAACCACCATCTGGATCGCCACCACCCGCCAAGACGGTCGGCCCCATCTCGTCCCCGTCTGGTACGTCTGGCTTGAAGGCAAACTCTACCTCAGCACCGGCACCGACACCCAAAAATACCTCAACATGTACCGCAACCAAAACGTATCCCTCGCCCTCCCCGACACCCAAAACGTCATCCTCATCGAAGGAGAAGCCCACGCCGCCAACCGCGAAACCACCAACATCCTCGCCGACTACTTCTACAACAAATACGAATGGGACTTCCGCTACGACGAAACCACCCAATGGCGGCTCATCGAAATCACCCCTCACAAAATCCTCGCCTGGGGCGACGGCTACGACCAGGATGGCACCCGCGTCCTTTAATGCTTACCAAACTCTCATTGCCAATTTCCCAGCCTCTTACGAAAATCCAACCTTTATCCGCTATACTTATCCAGTGCAAAAAAGTAACAAAAAATCTGCCGCGAATCAGCACTGGCAATCACGCTCATTCGTGGCCGTTTATCTCTGGCAAAGCCAGGTTAGGAAAACAGAATGAGATTTGACCGATTTACAGAACGAGCCCAGGATGCCGCCGCCCGTGCCTATGAAATTGTGCAGCGGTACAAACACACCCAAGTTGATACGGAACACATCTTTCTAGCCCTGTTAGAACAAAATGACGGTACCGTCAACCAAATATTGGGCGACATCAATGCCGACATTGCTGCCATGCGGGATCGCCTCGACGAAGAGCTACGCAACAGTCCCAAAGTGTCTGTTTACGGCGGCGGTGTTGGGCAAATTTTTTACACGCCTCGCGTTCGCACCGTCCTCGAACTAGCGCAAGGGGAAGCCAATCGGCTCAAAGACGAATTTATCTCCACCGAACATATCTTCCTCGCCATTCTCAGCGAGCGCAACACCCCCGCCGCTCGCATTCTGCAAGAGTTTGGCATCACCCGCGACCGTTTCCTCAACGGCATCAAGCAGCTTCGCGGCGGGCAGCGCGTCACAGACCGGCAAGCCGAAAGCCGCTACCGCACGCTGGAAAAATACAGCCGCGACCTGACCCAGCTTGCCCGTGAAGGGCGGCTCGACCCGGTGATCGGGCGCGACAGCGAAATTTTGCGCGTCATTCAGGTACTCAGCCGCCGCTCCAAAAACAACCCCGTCCTCATCGGTGAAGCGGGTGTCGGCAAAACCGCCATCGTCGAAGGGTTGGCGCTCAAGATCAACGCCAGCGACGTACCGGAAAACCTGATGAACAAAAAGGTTCTCTCGCTTGATCTGGGTGCCATGATCGCCGGTAGCCGTTTCCGGGGTGAATTTGAGGAGCGGTTGAAGGCCGCAATGGAAGAAATTCAGCGGGCGCAAGGGGAGATCATCCTGTTTATTGATGAACTCCACACCGTCGTCGGGGCTGGTTCGGCACAAGGGGCTATGGATGCCAGCAACATGCTCAAACCGGCGTTGGCGCGTGGTGAATTGCAGTGCGTGGGAGCAACCACGCTGGATGAATATCGCCAATACATCGAGCGAGACAGCGCCCTGGAACGCCGCTTCGCCCCCGTCTTTGTGGATGAACCCAGCGTCGAAGACACCATTGATATGCTGCGCGGCCTGCGGGATCGGTATGAAGGGCATCACAAAGTGACGTATGCTGATGCAGCATTGGTGGCGGCGGCCAAACTGTCTGACCGCTACGTCACAGATCGCCGTCTGCCCGATAAGGCGATTGACCTGATTGACGAAGCGGCGGCCAAGCTGCGGGTGGCACTTTATACATTGCCACCGGAGCTAAAAAGCCTGCGGAAAGAGATTGACCAGCTTACGCTGGATGAGGAAGAAGCCCATACCGTGCGTGATTATGAACGGGCGGCGCGGCTGCGTGCCGACAGGCTGCGGCTGGACACGATGTATGCCGAGCAGCGGGAAATCTGGAAGCAGGAAAACATGCTCGATGAAATGGTAGACGAGCAAGACATTGCGGAAGTGGTTTCGGCCTGGACGGGGATTCCGTTGAACCAAATGTTGGAAACGGAGGCCGAGAAACTGCTGAACATGGAAGAACGGCTGCATGAGCGGATTGTGGGGCAGCATAAGGCGATTGAAGCGCTGTCTGATGCCATTCGGCGCAGCCGCTCCGGGATGAGCGATCCCCGCCGGCCAATTGGCTCCTTTATCTTTCTTGGTAGTTCGGGCGTGGGGAAGACAGAACTCGCCAAAGCATTGGCCGAATTCCTGTTTGATGATGAAGATGCGCTCATCCGCGTGGACATGAGCGAATTCCGTGAGCAACACACCGTTAGCCGCCTGTTTGGGGCGCCTCCCGGCTACATTGGCTATGAGCAGGGTGGGCAATTGACCGAACAGGTGCGCCGCCGCCCCTATTCGGTGGTGCTGTTTGATGAGATTGAAAAGGCGCACCCGGATGTGTGGAATGCGCTGCTGCAGTTGTTGGATGACGGCCGTTTAACGGATGGGCAAGGGCGCGTGGTCAACTTCCGCAATACGGTCATCGTGATGACCAGCAACGTTGGCACCTCGTTTGTCAAAAGTGCCGGGGCGCTGGGCTTTGCCGGAACCCGTGACGCGGAAGAAAAAGAAGGCCATAAGCGCATTGCCGACGCGCTGAAAAAGACGTTCCGGCCTGAATTCATCAACCGCATTGACGAAATCATTATCTTTGAGCCGTTGAGCGAAGAGGATGTGATGGAAATTGTTAGTCTGCAAATGAAAGAGGTGCAGGTGCGGCTGGCTGAACACGGCAGCCTGACCGTGGAGCTGACCGAAGCGGCGCAGCGCTGGCTGGCGACGCAAGGGTTTGACAAAGATTTTGGGGCGCGGCCATTACGTCGTGCCATCCAGCGCCATGTGGAAAGCCCGCTTTCTATGCAAATGCTGAAAGGGATGTTTAATGCGGGGGACAGGGTACGGATTGACGTGGAGGATGATGAACTGAAGTTTATTCGTCTGGAAGCGGCTCCGCGTATTGAAAACCGGCAAGACACGGTGGTGAAGGCGTAGATAGTGTGGGGAGTAGGGAGTGGGGTGTACACCCTACTCCCTACTCCCCACAGCTTATGGCTTGAGGGAGTGAAGAACGGCCGTTGCTGCCTCTGCCAGCGAAATCCGTTTGTTACGGGCGTAAGTCTGAATTGACCGATACGCTTGCTCCTCATCCAGCCCCGTTTGCATCAGCTTCCCCTTCGCTTTCTCAAGCAATTTCCGCTCGGCTAACTTCTGTTCCAACTCCGCCTTTTCGTTGGCTAACGCCTGGCTTTCCGCAAAACGACGCTGGGCTACGGCAATAGCGGCCGTTAACTCCTCTGGTTTGATCGGTTTAATCAAATACCCATGAATAGGAAGCGCGGCGGCTTCCTCAATCAAATCCTTCTCGCTATAGGCGGTCAGCAGCAAAATGGGCATGGGTTGCGTTTGCGCCAACGTCTCCGCCGCCTGCAACCCGCTGGTATAGGGCATTTTGATGTCCAAAATCGCCAGATCCGGGGTTTGGCTGCGAGCCAGCCGCAGTGCCTCGCTGCCATTGCTGGCAGCAACCACCTCATGCCCAAGCTGCTGTAGCATCGCCTTCAACCCCATGCGGATAATGGATTCATCATCGGCAATCAAAATTCTCATTCATCCAGCTCCTGTTCAATGGCACGCGGCATACGGATGCTAACCTCTGTTCCGCCACTGGCCGGCCGGTTAAATTTCAGCCGCCCGCGCAAATCCTCCCCCACCAGGGTATGGGCAATTTCCAGCCCCAACCCATGTTTGGGTTCCCCTTGCATCCCTATGCCATCATCCCGCACCAAGACAATGAGTTCGTGCGGGGCGCGTCCCAGAGAAATAGCGACCGACCCTTCTGTTTGCCCCGGAAAAGCATGTTCCAGCGCGTTTTGCACCAGTTCATTGATGACCAAGGTCAGGGCAGTGGCGGCGCGGCTGGGAAGCTGCAATGGCTCGCCGCTTACCTGAATGGTTATCATCTGCTGCGGGGCAGTCATCGCTTCGCGGGTGGTTTGCATCAGCCGGGTCAACACATCTTTAACATCTACCAGGCGGAAACTGCGCTCGGACAGCACTTCGTGAACGGCCGCTATGCTGCGAATGCGGTGAATGTTCGTTTCCAGCACTTGCCGCGCCGTCAGCCGCTCGGCATCCATCAATTGAAGCTGCATGAGCATAGCCACCGTTTGCAAGTTGTTTTTGATGCGATGGTGCATTTCCCGAATAACGGCCGTATTTGTAGACAACCGCGCATTCTCAATCGCCAGCGCCGTCTGGTTTGCCAACGTCGAAAACAGCGTCTTTTCCGTCTCGGTAAACTGCCGTTCCGTTGCCGTATAGCAGTTTAGCACCCCAATCACCCGATCCTGCACCGTTAGCGGCACGGAAAGCAGCGACACTAGCCCCTCGGCCCGCGCCAGCGCGCCCCCTTTGTAGCGCGGGTCGTCGCGCACATCGCGGATGTAGACCGCTTCACCTAACTGCGCCACTTCGCCTACTACCCCATGCCCCAACGGAATCGGCCGGCGGTTTTGGTACGGGTTGGTCATTTTTTGCGCCGCCCGCATCACCAACTGCGTGCCGCTTTCATCGAGCAGAAACATGGAGCAAACGGCCGCTTGCATCGTCTGCGCCGCCAGTTCCGTCACCACCCGCAAAATGTCATCCAAATATTGCGGCGAAGTAATGGCCTCGCTCACCCGCGCCACCGCCTGCATCTCCTCAATTTGCCGCCGCTGCTTGTCATAAAGCTGCGCCCTGGTCAACGCTCCCGCCGCCAAATCCCCAATCAGCGACAAAATCTCCACCTCATCTTCATTGTAGCGGCGCGGAATGATGGTTTGCACGTTCATCGCCCCAATCGGTTGGTCATCCAGTAGCAGCGGCACGGCCAGCAAGGAGTGAAACATACGCTCCTCTGTATGTTCCACCCATTTGAAATGGGGGTCATATCGCGCTTCCGAGGCAAACAGGGGGGCTTTTTGCGCCACCGCGTGGCCGGTCATCCCTTCGCCCACCGTTAGGGTGGCGCGACCCAATGCCCGCTGCGCCAGCCCAGTGGTAGCCCGCAGCCGCAGGGTGTGCTGGTCGGGATCCATCAGGTAAATGTTGCAGGTGTCTACCCCCATCACTTCGGTTGTTTTACGGGCAATGAGGTCCAGCGTGGAGTCGAGATCCCAGGCGACGTTGATGGTGCGGGAAATCTCACGCAAGATGGCGAAGGTTTGCAGGGGATGGTTTAACACAGAATCAATTTGCCTGTCACCTGGGCAGAGGAGATTGGGGATTGAAGATTCAAAATCTCCAATCCCCCAATCTCCTATACGCTCTCTATGCAAAATTATATCATGCCTGACGCGGGTGTTACCCTTCCTGAAGCAACGCCAAGCCAACGGCCGATATGATGAGCAACGCCCCGCTGAGCCAGTTTTGCCAACGAATGGCGCGTTCGTGAATGAGTAAACGGCTGGCACGTTCGGCAATGGTGCCATAACAAAACAGGACAAAGGCTTCGACAATGATGGAGCTGAGGCCAAGGATGAGGAATTGGGGGGCAACGGCCGTTTCCAGCGACACAAACTGGGGCAGCAGGGCCACAAAAAAGAGAATCGCCTTGGGGTTGCCCGCTTGGAGCATGGCTCCCTGGACAAAGTGCTGCCAGGGTGTACGATGGGTGGCGGGGGAAGAAACGGCCGTTTCCCCACCCTCATGCCCATCTCGAATCATCTGCCAGCCAATAGCGATCAGGTAAACCACACCCAGCCATTTAACGGCCGTAAACACCCCCCGCGAAGCCAGCAGCAGCGCCCCCAACCCCAACGCCGACAGCCCAAAATAACACGCATTGGTAAACAAAATCCCCAGCGCATTCCAGTTACTGCGCCGCGCCCCAAAGCGCAGCCCATTTCCCACCACCAGCAGCACGGCCGGCCCCGGCACCAGCGACAGCAAAAACTCCGCCGCCACAAACACCAACCACACTTCAATGCTCATCTTGCTCTTGCAGCGTATTGCGTATTGCATATTTTTTACGCAATACGCAATACGCAATACGTTTCGCTATTTAATAAACAGCATCTCCTGATAAGTCGGCAGCGGCCACAAATCATCCGCCACCAACCCTTCCAGCTCATCGGCATAGCCGCGCACGTCGAGCATAGCGGGCAGCAGGGCATCGCGCATATGCTTGGCTTCAGATGGCAGGTCGTGGCCTTCATGGGCAATCAGCTTTTCCAGCCGGGCAACGGATTGCTGCAGGCCAGTAACGGCCGTTGTCACCTCATTCAACACACCCATATCAGGGGCAATCCCCACCGCCTTCAAGTTAGCCGCAGCACCCGCCAACTCACCCTGGTAACGCACAGCCGCCGGGTAAATAAGCGTCTTGGCAATTTCGGCCGTTAGCTTCGCCTCCACCGTCACCGACTTCACATACTGTTCCATATACACTTCATACCGGCTCTCTGTTTCCCGTTCCGACATCACGCCATACTTGGTAAACAGCTCCACCGCCTCCTCACTCACCAGCGCCGGCAGCGCGTCAAACGTTGTCCGCAAATTGGGCAAACCCCGTTTAAACTCCGCTTCCTTGTGCCACGCATCCGAATACCCGTCCCCGTCAAAGATAATCGAACCATGCTCGGTGATGATCTCCTTCAGCAATAGCTGCACTGCCTCATTAAAATCACCCTTGGCATTCTCCAGCCTGGTTGCCACATAATCCAGCGATTCAGCCACAATGGTGTTCAAAATCATCAGTGGGCCAGCAATGGATTGATTAGAAGCCACAGCGCGGAACTCGAACTTGTTGCCCGTGAAGGCAAACGGGCTGGTGCGGTTACGGTCACCAGAATGTTTTGGCAGCGGCGGAATGGTATCAACGCCAATGGTCAGCGTGCCGCTTTCTTTGGAAGAGGTTGCCTCGCCATACCGCGCAATCTGCTCAAACACATCGGTCAGCTGTGACCCCAGGAAGATAGAGATAATCGCTGGTGGTGCCTCGTTGGCCCCCAAACGGTGATCGTTGCCCGCCGATGCCACAATCGCCCGCAGCAGCTTGGGATGCGTTGAAACGGCCCGAATAACAGCAGCGCAAAACACCAAAAACCGGGCATTATCATGCGGCGTGTCGCCCGGCTCCAGCAAGTTGCCCTGTGTAGGGCTTCCCATCGAAAAATTGACGTGCTTGCCCGACCCGTTAACCCCGGCAAACGGTTTTTCATGGGTTAAACAAGCCAAACCATACTTTTGCGCCACGCGATCCAGCACCAACATCAACAACTGCTGATGATCAGTTGCCACATTGGCACTTTCGTACAAGGGAGCAATTTCATACTGCGCCGGGGCTACTTCATTGTGACGGGTTTTTACCGGCACGCCCAGCTTAAACAGTTCGCGCTCGACCTCTAACATACAGGCCAACACCCGCTCAGGAATGGCTCCAAAATAATGATCCTCGAACTGCTGCCCCTTGGCCGAGGCTGCGCCAAAGAGTGTACGGCCGGCCGTCATCAAATCTGGGCGAGCATAATAAAAGTTGCGGTCAATCAGAAAATATTCTTGCTCCGGCCCGGCCGTTGCCGAAACCATCCCCCCATCATCCGCCCCAAACAGCTTTAGCACGCGCCGCGCCTGCACATTCAGCACCTTCATGGAGCGCAGCAGCGGTGTCTTTTTGTCTAATGCCTCACCTGACCAAGAGACAAACGCAGTGGGAATGCACAAGGTTGTGCCGTTGGGGTTTTCCAAAATGTAGGCCGGGCTGGTGACATCCCAGGCGGTGTAGCCACGCGCTTCAAAGGTGGCGCGGATGCCGCCGGTGGGGAAGCTGGAGCCGTCGGGTTCCCCCTGAATGAGCTGTGCGCCGGAAAATTCGGCAATGGCTCCGCCGTTGTCGCTTGGGGAGAGGAAGCTATCGTGTTTTTCGGCCGTTCGCCCGGTAAGCGGATAGAAAACATGGGCGTAGTGGGTGGCTCCTTTTTCAATGGCCCAATCTTTAATGGCCGAAGCAACCACATCGGCCACCGATAAATCTAGCGGCGCCCCTTCGTCAATTGTCTTCATCAGCGACTTGTAAACAGATTTGGGCAGCCGCTGCTTCATGACGGTCGTGCTAAATACATTCGCTCCAAACAGTTCGCCAGTAGGCGTTTCGGCAAAGTTCAGGGGGGCCGAAATTGGCTTGTAATCAATGACTGCCTTAATGGCGTCGAGTCGTGCTTGATGACCACTCATTTTTTATTTATCTCCTACCTGTTGATTTAAGCAAACAAAAAACGCCTCAACGCGCCGATGGTTTCAGCGTGCTGAGGCGTCTCAAGGCCTGCTTAGGATTTTCTTTTATTTCAGCTTGCCAGTTTAGCAGAACTCATTAATTTGTCAAAAAATTTCGCCGTGCTGGTAGCAATTCTCAATCTAACACATGAATACCTCCAAGGTGGTTGTATATACGCCCTCTTACCTAGTCAGACAAAGCATCACTGGTTTGTCGTAGGACAAGTTTGCAAACTTGTCCTACATTTTCACCGTGAGAAAGGGCGTACTCCATACGCCCCTACGACTTACCTCAGATTGAGAATTGCTACCGTGCTGGTGCAAGTCATGCGGGCAAAATCTTGTTCAATTTTACTATAATAGCCATTGTAATTATTAGTCAACTCTAACAATTTTCTTTCACTAGCCAGCCAGCTATACTAACAATGCTGTCTGTCTATTAAGATTCGCGCAAAACTCCCTTTTCTTGACTGGCTACATTTGACCAGGGTCAAGATAGACCAACAAACGCTTAGCTGTGGTTGCTCCGCAAGAATCTCACTATATCCGGCAGCAGAAGAAAGAGAAAACCTTACCATTCTAATTTGCTTTTGCTCATGTGGGCAGGCTGAAGGAGGAGAATATGAACAAGCTGCATCAACACAAGGTGGCTGGCTATCCGAAGGCTCAGGGGCTGTATCATCCCCGGTATGAGCATGATGCGTGTGGGATGGGGTTTGTGGTGGATATTAACGGCCGTTCATCCCACCACATCATCCAGCAAGCCCTCACCGTCCTCGCCAACCTCAACCATCGCGGCGCGGCCGGCAGCGAAGCCAACACTGGCGACGGTGCCGGTATCTCCATCCAGATTCCCCACACCTTTTTGCAAAAAGTTTGGCCCGAACCCATTCCCGCCGCTGGCAGCTATGGTGTTGGCACGGTATTTATGGCGCAGGATGAGCCAGAGCGACAGCGTTGCCAGCAGCAATTTGAGCAAATCGTGGCGCAAGAGGGGCAACGTTTCCGGGGCTGGCGCACCGTACCCACCCACAATGCCAGCCTCGGTGAAACGGCCAAACGGGGTGAACCTTTTATTCAACAGTTTATCATTGAGCGCGGGGAAGGTGTGGGAGCCGATCCGGTTGATTTTGAACGAAAATTATACGTGATTCGTCGGCGGGCGGAGAATGAGCTTGGGGAAAACGGCCGTTTTTACCTCCCCAGCCTCTCCAGCCACACCCTCGTCTACAAAGGCATGTTGCTCGCCGACCAGCTCCCCGCTTACTACCCCGACCTGCGCGACCCCGACATGGTCAGCGGCCTCGCCCTCGTCCACTCCCGCTTTAGCACCAACACCTTCCCCAGTTGGGAACGCGCCCACCCCTACCGCTACGTCATCCACAACGGCGAAATCAACACCCTGCGCGGCAACGAAAACTGGATGACTTCCCGCCAGCGCACCCTCGCCACCGACGCTTTTGGCAACGACCTGCCCAAAATACTCCCCATCATCCAGCCCGACGGCAGCGACACCGCCAAATTTGACAACACCCTCGAATTTCTCACCCTGTCCGGCCGGCCACTGCCCCTCGCCGTCATGATGATGATCCCCGAACCCTGGGAAAAACACGAAGCGATGTCGCCGGAGAAGAAGGCGTTTTACGAATACCACAGCACCCTCATGGAACCCTGGGACGGTCCGGCGGCGATGGGGTTCACCGACGGCACCTGCGTCGGCGCCGTGCTGGATCGCAACGGGCTGCGGCCGTCGCGCTACTATGTCACCAAGGACGGCCGCGTCATCATGGCCTCTGAAGTGGGCGTACTGGATATTGCCCCCGAAAACGTGGCCTACAAAGGGCGGCTGCAGCCGGGGCGGATGTTCCTGGTGGACACCGCCGCCGGGCGCATCATCAGCGATGAGGAGCTGAAGCAGCAATATGCTACGGCGCAGCCGTATCAGGCGTGGCTGGATGCAGGGATGGTGGGGTTGGAACAGTTACCGGTTATCGGTAATCAGTTATCAGTAAACCGTAGTCGGTTGGCGGTCGGCCGTTCGGCTGCGGTTTGGAGCCGCGATGGGCAGGGCAGTTATCCGCCGCAGACGGAGGGGGCGATCAAAATGGATGGCAAGACGGTGCTGCTGCATCAGCAGGCGTTTGGCTATACCTTTGAAGATTTGCGGCTGCTGATTGCCCCATTAGCCCAAACCGGCAGCGAAGCCCTGGGTTCGATGGGCGACGACACGCCGCTGGCGGTGCTGTCACAAAAGGCGCAGCCGCTTTACAACTATTTCAAACAGCTCTTTGCCCAGGTCACCAACCCGCCGCTCGATGCCATCCGCGAAGAACTTGTCACCAGCACCCGCACCCTGCTCGGCTCGCAGGGCAATTTGCTGGCCGATGGCCCCGACCACTGCCGCCGCATTCGCCTGGAAACGCCGATTTTGGACAACAGGGAGATGGCGAAGCTGTTGGGTTTGGGGAAAACGACGGATGACCGACGACCGACGACCGACGACGAAATGAGGGAGCGTTCCGTCCTCCGTCCTTCGTCCTCCGTCTTCAAAACGGCCGTTATTCCCACCCTCTACCGCGTCCACAGCGGCGTGGCCGGGCTGGAAGCCGCCCTTGAGTGGCTCTTTGTCCAAGCCGACCGCGCCATTGAAGAGGGAGCCAACCTGCTAGTGCTGTCCGACCGCGCCATCAACAGTTGGCAGGCCGCCATCCCGTCGCTGCTCGCCACCTCCGCGCTGCACCACCACCTTGTGCAGCGCGGCAGCCGCACCCAGGTCAGCCTCATCATCGAGTCGGGCGAACCGCGTGAGGTGCATCACTTTGCCACCCTGCTCGGCTACGGTGCCGACGCGATCAACCCGTACCTGGCTCTGGAAACGGTCGTCAACCTGATTGATCGCAAGCTGGTGGTGGGGGTGAAACCCAAAGTGGCGGTGCAGCAGTTTATCAAAGGCACCGTCAAAGGGATCGTCAAAGTCATGTCCAAAATGGGCATTTCCACCGTACAAAGCTATCGCGGGGCGCAAATTTTTGAGGCGGTGGGGCTGCACAGCCGCGTCATCGAGGCATACTTCCCCGGCACCGCCTCCCGCATTGAGGGGGTGGATTTGGCGGTGGTTGCCGATGAGGTCAAGGCACGGCATCTGCACGCCTTCCCCGAACGGCAGGTGAACGGCAAAACGCTGCCGGAAGGGGGGCGGTATCAGTGGCGCGAAGACGGGGAACCCCATTTGTTTAACCCGAATACGATTCACAATTTGCAAACGGCCGTTCGCACCAACCGCTACGACCTCTACCAAAAATACGCCAGCGACGTCAACGACCAATCCCGCCAGCTCTACACCCTGCGCGGCCTCATGCGCTTCAAATTCGACCAGCTCCCCGTGCCGCTCGACGAAGTAGAGCCAGCCGAAACGATTATGCGCCGCTTCAAATCCGGCGCCATGTCCTACGGCTCCATCAGCCAGGAAGCCCACGAAAGCATCGCCATCGCCATGAACCGCATCGGCGGCAAATCCAACACCGGCGAAGGGGGCGAAGACCCGCGCCGCTACCAACGCGACAAAAACGGCGACTCGCGCAACAGCGCCATCAAACAAGTGGCAAGCGGCCGTTTTGGTGTGACCAGCCAATACCTCAACGAAGCCCTGGAAATCCAGATCAAAATGGCACAGGGGGCCAAACCGGGCGAAGGCGGGCAGCTTCCCGGCCACAAGGTGTACCCGTGGATTGCCAAAGTGCGCCACGCCACCCCCGGCGTCGGCCTTATTTCACCGCCGCCCCACCACGACATTTATTCCATCGAAGATTTGGCGCAGCTGATTTATGACCTGAAAAACGCCAACCCACAGGCGCGGATCAACGTCAAACTCGTTTCCGAGGTGGGGGTCGGTACGGTGGCGGCGGGAGTTGCCAAAGGCCACGCCGACGTGATTTTGATTAGCGGCCACGACGGCGGCACGGGCGCGTCGCCGCAAACAAGCATTAAACACGCCGGGCTGCCGTGGGAGCTGGGGCTGGCGGAGGCGCAGCAAACGCTGCTGCTCAACAACCTGCGCAGCCGGGTGCGGCTGGAAACGGACGGCCAGCTTAAAACGGGGCGGGATGTGGTGGTGGCGGCGCTGCTGGGTGCCGAGGAGTTTGGCTTTGCCACCTCGCCGCTGGTGGCTTTGGGGTGCATTATGATGCGCGTTTGCCATTTGAACACTTGCCCGGTGGGGATTGCCACGCAAAACCCGGCCCTGCGGGCGAAGTTCCAGGGCAAACCGGAGCATGTGGTCAATTTTATGCGCTTTTTGGCCGAAGATGTGCGCCACATTATGGCGGAGCTTGGGTTCCGCACCTTTGATGAGATGGTGGGAGCGACGGAACGGCTGGAGATGGGGGCGGCGATTGACCATTACAAGGCGCAGGGGCTGGATTTATCCAATATTTTGTACCAGCCAGAGGTGGCTCCCGAAGTGGCACGGCGGCAAACGACGCAGCAGGATCATGGGCTAGATGGGGCGCTGGATCGGCAGTTGCTGTTGGGGTTGGCGGAGGAGGCTCTGGCGGGGGGAACTGCCGTTTCTGCCACCCTCCCCATTCGCAACATCCACCGCACCGTCGGCACCATGCTCGGCAGCGAAATCACCCGCCGCTATGGGGCTGCTGGTCTTCCAGCAAACACCATTCATTTCCACTTCCGTGGCTCCGCCGGGCAAAGCTTTGGTGCGTTTATCCCCAATGGGCTGACGCTGGAGCTGGAAGGGGATGCCAACGATTATCTGGGCAAGGGACTGTCTGGCGGCAAGATCATTGTGCGGCCGCCGGAAAAGGCGACGTTTAACCCGGCCGACAACATCATCATTGGCAATGTGGCGCTGTATGGGGCGACCAGCGGCGAGGCGTATATTTGCGGGGTGGCGGGGGAGCGGTTTGGGGTGCGGAACAGCGGCGGAACGGCCGTTGTGGAAGGGGTTGGCGACCACGGCTGCGAATATATGACTGGGGGGCGGGTGGTGGTGCTGGGCAGCACGGGGCGCAACTTTGCCGCCGGGATGTCGGGCGGCGTGGCCTATGTGCTGGACGAAGGGGGCAGCTTTGCCAGCCGCTGCAACCAGGCCATGGTGGGGCTGTCGCCGCTGCGCGTGCCGGAAGAAAAAGCGGAACTGCGCGAACTGATTGCCCGCCATGTAGAAAACACCGGCAGCGAACGGGGTCGCCTGATTCTTGCCAACTGGGAGACGATGGTTGACCAGTTTGTGAAGGTGCTGCCCAATGACTACGCCCGAATGCTGCAAGCGTTTGACCGGGTGGAAGCGCGGGGACTGGCAGGTGAAGAGGCGGCGCTGGTAGCGTTTGAAGAGAGTTTGGAGATTGGATAATTGGAGATTAGGAGATTGAGAGACTAGAGACTGGGAGGCTGAATCTCCTAATCTCTCAGTCTCTTAGTCTCTTTCTGCGATAATGGCAAAACCAACAGGCTTTTTAGAATTTACGCGGGAAGCGGCAACGGAGCGGGAGCCGCTGGAGCGGGTGCGGGATTGGCAGGATGTGCATTTGCATCTGCCGGATGAGAAGCTGCAAAGGCAGGGGGCGCGCTGCATGGATTGCGGCATTCCGTTCTGCCACAAGGGGCGCTTGCTAGAGGGGATGACCTCCGGCTGCCCCATCAACAACCTCATTCCCGAATGGAACGATTTGGTCTATCGGGGGCGGTGGCAGCAGGCGTTGCGGCGGCTGCAAAAAACCAACAACTTCCCCGAATTTACGGGGCTGGTTTGCCCCGCCCCCTGTGAGGCGGCGTGTACGCTGGGGATGCACGACCCGGCGGTGACGATTAAAAACATTGAGTTTGCCATTGTGGAGAAGGGGTATGCCAAGGGGTGGATTGTGCCGGAGCCGCCGCCAAAGCGGACGGGCAAGCGGGTGGCGGTGGTGGGGTCTGGCCCGGCCGGGCTGGCCTGCGCCGACCAGCTTAACCGGGCGGGGCATTGGGTGACGGTGTTTGAAAAGTCGGATCGCGTAGGTGGGCTGCTGATGTATGGCATTCCCAATATGAAGCTGGACAAGCAGTTGGTGGCGCGGCGGGTGCAGATCATGGCCGACGAAGGGGTGGCATTTGTGACGAATACGGCCGTTGGCCGCGACCTGCCGGTGGCGGCACTGCGGGCGGATTTTGATGCGGTGGTGCTGTGTACGGGGGCAGGGGTGCCGCGTGATTTGGGGGTTAACGGCCGTTCCCTCTCCGGCATCCACTTTGCCATGGACTATTTGCACGGCAACACCAAGAGCCTGCTGGATTCACACCACGCTGATGGCAACTTTTTGTCGGCTGAGGGGAAAGATGTCATCGTCATCGGCGGCGGCGACACTGGCACCGACTGCGTGGCAACGGCACTGCGCCACGGCTGCCGCAGTTTGGTGCAGTTTGAAATTATGGATCGGCCGCCGAATGAACGGGCAGACGACAACCCGTGGCCGCAATGGCCGAAGATATACAAGCTGGATTATGGACAAGAAGAAGCCAAAGCACTCTTTGGCGACGACCCGCGCCGTTATGCGGTGATGACGAAGCGGTTTGAGGGGGATGAGGCGGGGCGGTTAACGGCCGTTCATACCGTTGAAGTAGCGTGGGTGGCGGGGGAAAACGGCCGTTTGTCGCCGCAGGAACTGCCGCACACGGAAAAGCGGTGGCCGACGCAGATGGTGCTGTTGGCAATGGGGTTTGTGGGGCCGGATCAGGGGTTGTTGGGGCAGTTGGGGGTGGGGATAAACGGCCGTTCTAATGTTGAAGCCAGCGAAACCGACTACATGACCAGCGTGAAGGGGATTTTTGCCGCTGGCGATGCGCGGCGCGGCCAAAGCCTGGTCGTCTGGGCCATCCACGAAGGGCGCAGTGCCGCCCGCGAATGCGACCGCTGGCTGATGGGGGAAACGGATTTGCCGTAGGGGATGGATGCACGGATTGTGGCGGATTTTCGTCGATAAGAAGGGAGTTGAGGGAAGGGAGGGAAAGAAGTAAGGTAGCAAGCAAATTTGGCTGGTTATCTGAATTTAGCTATTTTCACAAGCTGCAATTTATTCACAAGCGTCGTTGAAACGACGTATCTGTCAATAACCTTTCAGAGGCAATGTCAATTATATAAGCTGCACTTGCGCTGCCTTTTTCATATTTTGAGTAGAAAGGAATCGTCCAGAATCCTCAAATTGCACTTTTCGCCCCACTTCGATCTGAAACTGATCTGAGCGGGAAAGCAGGGAATTCAGGTCAAAAAAGAATTCTTCGCCACTGTCTGCTCTAATATTTCCATTGCCTTTTGCTTCACTATACCAAGTTATCTTACCTGTTTTTGCCATAAATGTTATATTTTTATCCTCCGTGAAACCGATTGATTGGGAACGGCCATTTTTAGGAACGGAAATTAAATGACTTGCCTATCTTAGAAGTTCAACTTCTTCTGAGAAGTTGAACTTCTTTCATAACTTGTTTAATCCTCGTTCCTTAGCGAAAGTCTTTTTACTTGCGTCTTTGATATGTTCAACCATGCAGCAAAATTTCAGACAATTACCAAGCTCGACTGCTACCTTGACCTTAAATCGTAGCATGTCTTCATCACAAATTGTCTTACGCCTAAAAAACGCACGCATAATGTCTACAAATTTCGCTTGTACCTGTATAGCTGGATGAGGAATGGATGGAGCGGAAAACGGCCGTTTTTCCCAAAACACCATGCTACAATAGACAACACAATCATGAAGACGCAAGGTGGGTGAAAGCATGGGGCAAGAACAGCCAGCATATGACATAGAATTCACGGATACAGCAATCAAGAACTTACGCAAATATCCTCGGGACGATCAGAAGCATATTTTGTCGCAGATCGAAAACTTGGCAAGAGACCCCAATGCAATGCCAAATGTTAAGCGACTTGTGAGCTTTGATATTTCGTATCGGCTAAGTGTTGGCAACTACCGCGTTCTATTTGACCGGGATGATATAATTCGTGTCATTGATGTCATAGATATTTTGCCGCGTGGCCGAGCGTATCGGAGGTAAACAAATGTTAGATCAAGTCCAACTGATAGAGGACAAAGAACAAATCCGTTTTGCCGTTATTCCATACGATGAGTACCTGCTTTTGAAAGAGATGCTAAACGACCCGGAGAAGCTGGCTGATTACCTTGATTATTTGCATATGCAGCAGGTTAAGAAAGAAGAAAACGGCCGTTTTTCCCTCGCCCATGTCAAGAAAGAACTCACCTTATAACCACGCCAATAGCCATCTACGCAAGCGGCTGCATTCCCAACAGGTGGGCTACTCCAAGGCCATCGTTAAGCTCATCCCAATAAATGGCGAAGCCGCCGGGTTCAATGTGCCAGTTGTTGCGCTGGGCGGGGGTGGCGTTGGCAAGTCAGTGAAGCCAGGGGATGGCCTCAGCAGTGGATTTTGCAAAAGGCGATAGACAAAAGCCAAGAGAAATATGTTACAATCGGAGCTATGCCTGAAACAGCTTTGAAATACGATTTGGAAGTAACCCAAGAAGGAAGGATTGAGCTACAGGTTCCCTTTCCTCCTGGCTCACGACTTGTTGTTTTCGTGGTCGAGGAGCCGCGTGATCTCTTTGATGATTTAGTAGAAGCGGCAGAAAGTAGTTTGGATTTTTGGGATAATCCTTTTGATGACGAGGATTGGAATGATGCCTAAGCAGGGTGACATTCTTTTGATTCCCATCCCCTTTACCGATCTTTCTTCCCAAAAGCGACGACCCGTCATCGTTATTTCTAATGATGCTTATAATCAAACGACTGATGATATTGTCGTTGTCGCCATGACCTCAAACCCGAAAAAGGTGGCCTACAGCTTTACCATTATGTCGGCAGATTTGGTGCAAGGAAAGCTAAACCGTCCGGGTAAGGTGCGGGTAGACAAAATTTATACGCTGTCGCAACAAATCGTTGTCAAAACATTTGGACGTGTTAATGAGGAAGCGCTCGACCAAATTCGCCAAATGCTGCAACTGCTAACAAACTCATCTGCACTTTAAGTTAGTGGCTGCATTCCCAACAGGTGGGCTATTTCAATGCCATCGTCAAGCTCATCCCAATAAATGGCGAAGCCGCCGGGTTCAATGTGCCAGTTGTTGCGCTGGGCGGGGGTGGCGTTGGCAAGCCAGTGGAGCCAAGGAATGGTTTGGAAGGGGATGGAGATTAAACGGCCGTCGTTTAAGGTGACCACAAGGAGATCGTTTTGGAAGGAAACGGCCGTTTTTCCCCCCAAAACTGACTACGGCAAGCAAAAAAATCGTAACTATTCAGGTCTGTCGTTAATGAACTGGTTTTAGGTCAAAACATGTCATTTCGACGAGTCTTCGAGGAGAAATCCCGCTCACCGCACCAATGGGAATGGGATTTCTCGGAGGGCCTCGAAATGACACCTGAACAGTTACACGCCATCAATGATCCCTTGAAAGCGTTTTTACAAAAGGGATGAGCGGAAACGGCCGTTTTTTATCTCAAATAGTTCATTTCTAACAAGTGCCTAGCCTGATACAAGGTGGCTGGCGTTGACCAAACGGCCGTTTCTTGTACAATCCGCCCCATGACCCACCTGCTAGAAATCAACAACCTCGTCACCCGCTTCTACACCCCCGATGGCGTTGTTCACGCCGTCAACGGCATCAGCTATAGCCTGGACAAAGGGGAATCGCTGGCTCTGGTGGGCGAAAGCGGGTCTGGCAAAACGGTGAGTGCCTTATCGCTGCTGGGGTTGGTGCCGCCGCCGGGGGTGGTGGAAAAGGGCGAGGTGTGGCTAAACAGCCCCCAGGCCAACGGCCGTAATTTGCTGGAAATGAGCGAGGCGGATCTGCGGCGCATTCGCGGCAAGGAAATTGGCATGGTTTTCCAGGATCCGATGACCGCGCTCAACCCGGTGCGCTCGGTCGGCAGCCAATTGGTGGAAGGACTAAAGCTGCATTTGGGGCTAAACGGCCGTTTGGCCCACAGCCGCGCCCTCGAACTCCTCGAACTCGTCGGCATTCCCGACCCCCACAAACGGCTCAACGACTACCCACACCAATTTTCCGGCGGGCAGCGACAGCGCATCATCATCGCCATTGCCCTTTCCTGTAACCCCCTTCTACTCATTGCCGACGAACCCACCACCGCGCTCGATGTCACCATTCAGGCGCAAATTGTGAATTTGGTAAAGCGGCTGAAAGCCGAACTGGACATGGCGATTCTGTGGATCACCCATGATTTGGGCGTGGTGGCCGGGCTGGTAGACAGGGTGGCGGTGATGTATGCAGGTCATATCGTGGAAATGGCCGATGTCCGCGACCTCTATGCCCAAACCAGCCATCCCTACACGCTGGGTCTGCTGGAATCGCTGCCGGTGGTGGATGCCAAAGAGCGCAAGCGGCTGGTTCCCATTCCGGGGCGACCACCCAATTTGCTGCAAGAAATTACCCATTGCCCCTTTGCCGCGCGGTGTCGTTATGCGGTGGAGCGGTGTTGGCAAGAACGGCCGTTATTGCACCCCATCGCCCCCAACCACACCACCGCCTGCTGGCGCAGCGACGACATTCGCAGTGGCCTCCGCCTGGCCGAAAGCAGTTTTGGCAAGATTAAAGTAAATCCTGTCGCAAAATTATGACAAAACAACTTCTACTTCGTATCACCAACCTCAAAAAATATTTCCCCATTCGCAGCGGCGTTTTGCGGCGGCAAGTGGGAGCCGTGCGGGCTGTGGATGGCCTGACCTTTGACATTTATCAGGGGGAAACATTGGGGCTGGTGGGCGAAAGTGGCTGCGGCAAATCCACCACCGGGCGCACGTTGCTACGTTTGCTGGAACCGACGGCCGGCAGTGTTGTCTTCAAAGGCGAAGAGCTAACCAAAATGGGCAAGGGCAGCCTGCGCAAGATTCGGCGCGATATGCAAATGATTTTCCAGGATCCATACGCCTCACTAAACCCACGCATGACGGTGGGGGATATTGTAGGCGAGCCGCTGGGGATTCACGGCCTCAGCAAGGGGGCAGAGCGGGAGCAACGGGTAGACGAATTGCTCAACATGGTGGGAATGAATAGCTACTTTGCCAGCCGCTATCCGCATGAATTTTCCGGTGGGCAGCGACAGCGCATTGGCATTGCGCGGGCGTTGGCGACCAACCCATCGTTCCTAGTGGCCGACGAGCCAGTGTCGGCACTGGATGTTTCCATTCAGGCGCAGGTGGTTAATTTACTGGATGATTTAAAGCAAGAGCTGGGGCTAACCTACCTCTTTATCGCCCACGACCTGTCAATGGTACGCTACATTAGCGACCGGGTGGCGGTGATGTATTTGGGGCGCATGGTGGAGTTGGCCGACCGGGACACGCTGTTTGACAAGCCGTTGCACCCTTACACTCAGGCCCTGCTTTCGGCCATTCCCATCCCCGACCCGGTGCGCGAGGCGCAGCGGCAACCCATTGAGTTAAAAGGAGAGCCGCCCAGTCCGGCCAACCCGCCTGCCGGCTGTCGTTTCCACCCACGCTGCGCCTATGCCACGCAGCTTTGCAAGGATGCAGACCCAGAATGGCGGGAGATGGGGGCAAAAACGGCCGTTTCTCCCCACTGGGTTGCCTGCCATCATGCGGAACAGTTTTTGTAGTGTGGCAAAATTTCCAAGCCCTATGCACATTCCACTGTTTTCCCAGCCACACCCGGCATCTGATTATGAAACGGCCGTTTCCCGTTACCACGCCCTGCACAATCGCCACACCCCCGAACCCCTTAACCCACTTAGCCGCGACATTTTGTTGACACATGGTGGCATGGTCGAAAAAGCCATTGTCCTGTTTCATGGCCTCACCAGTTCCCCGCGCCAATTTGCCCAGTTGGGCGAACTGCTGCACCAGCATGGCTTCAATGTCCTCATTCCCCGCGTTCCGTTTCACGGCCACGCAGACACCATGACCACCGCCCTGAGCCAGCTAAAGGCGACGCAGGTAGCAGCACTGGCAAATGAAGCTGTTGACATCGCCCAGGGATTGGGGCGGCGGGTGTTTGCTATGGGGCTTTCAATGGGCGGTGTGATGACGGGCTGGGTGACGCAATTCCGAGCTGACGTAGAGGCAACGGCGTTGATTTCGCCGGTGTTTGGGCTGCATGTGGTGCCAGCGACGCAAACGCGGCTGCTGACGGAGGCGACGCTGCGGCTGCCAAACCGGTTTATGTGGTGGGATCCGGAAATGGAGAATCGGGGGCCGGGGGCGAAACATGCTTACCCTCGCTTTCCCACGCACGCGCTGGCGCAGGTACTGCGGCTAGGGTTTGCGGTACAGGATGGGGTCAGGCGGGGAGAAACGGCCGTTCGTCGCATCCTGTTCATCACCAACCCCAACGACGAAGCGGTGAGCAGCCCGATGATTGCCCAGGTGCGCCACCGCTGGGCGCAGCAGCCGGGGGTGGTGGTGCAAAGCTATGTCTTTGACAAGGCGTTAGCGCTAAACCACGATCTGATTGAGCCGGAACACCCGCAGCAGAATGTAACGGCCGTTTATCCCATTCTGCTCGACCTCATTGCCAATTTAACCCGTTAGTTTGGTGTTGGAAGAAAAAAATGGATGTGCAGACACGGCGAACAAAGAAGAACGGCCGTTTGTCATTGACCCTTTACGCTATCACTCTTTGGTGAGAAGAACCACATCCTGCGGGCCGTATACATGTTGTACGATGAGAGCCGTCCACTGCCCATTTGGTGAAATAATCCCTTCGCTTTTTAAAAGGAGCGGTCGCGTTACCGATTCATACTTCTTTGGTCTGACACCCGTTGCACGTACTATGTCTAACATTTCTTTTTTGGCCATAACGGCCGTTTCCAAAGTGTTCGGGCTATGTGGCACTTGCAGATGATGCGCCGATTGGGTAGGCAAATATTGCCACACCTGCACCTCTGACCCACATAATGCTTCATAATAAAGCCAATTGTCTGCGTCCCAGCCCAGCAACTCATATGCACACGGTTGCATTTCCAGCACGTTTTGGAATGTCTTGGCAAATCCCCCCAAAAAGCCAGGGGCAGTCACCAGCTGCATTCTGTAGCCGGGAGCAGCCGCAAGGGCCGGGCGGTAAGCAAACAAGAAGGAAAAAGTGAGCAAGGCACATAGTGCCAACAGTAGCCACAAACCAATCCGCGTTTTCATAGGCAAACCTCACTGATCATTCAAGAAGCTCAACTTCTGTCAGAAGTTGAACTTCTGAACGACAGCCTGGCGACGCTGGGCAACGGGCGTATGCAATACGTCCTTACCGACGCACCTCAACAATGACGCCTTGGTCTGCCCATTCATAAAGCTGGGCGGCGTTGTCGGTGCTGACGAGGATGCAGCCATAGGTGACAGTGTGGCCGAGATCACCTGTCCACAGCAAGTTGTAGCCGTCGCGGGTGGGGAAGCCGTGGAAGCCATTCATAAAATCTACCGTTGGCACGGGCTGGTAGATGCCCATAAAGTAGGGCATGTAGAGGTTCCAATTGCCGGCGTAGGCTTCCACTTCGTGAGTTTGAATCTGGAACACGCCGGGGGAGGTGGGGCTGCTGGCAATGCCGGTGCTGCCGGCCCATTCCCATTTGAGCTCGTCGTTTTCATACACCCACACCCGCTGCTGGCTGATGCTGACAACGATGCGTTTGTTTTCTACCACGGGGTAGGGGATGAGGTCGTCGGGGGAGGGGATGGTGAGGGTTTGGCCGACGCTGAGGGCATTGCCCAACTGGGGGTTGGCCTGCTGAATCCAGGGATAGGGGATGCCGTAGTCATAGCCGATGCTGGAGAGGGTTTCACCGGACTGGATAATGTGTTCGCTGGCGGGGTGGTAGATGCGGGCGGTGACGGTGGCGTTTGGGTCGGTGAGAGCTTGGCGAACGGCCGTTTGTACCTCATCCATCACCACAAAACGGCCACCATCCAACTGCCCCAACTGCCCGTCCAGATAACCAGCCAAAGCCACCTCATCCAACTGCCACACAAGCTGGCTGCTGGCATCCATTCCCAGCGACACCCACTGGCTCCACGTGGCCGGGTCAATGGCAATGTCCCGCCGTTCGTTGCGGATGGGGTCATAGGCGTGGAGGGAAACGGCCGTTAGCCGCAGATCCCCAATTTTGGCCTCCACCAACGCCGTATCGGCCACCGCTGGCGGCACAGATTGGGTCATCAGCACTGCCCCACCCGTGATCAGCACCTGCGCCGGGTTCCGGTTAATCGCGTCCAGCGTTACCGCCACATCCAGCACGATGCCATCAAACGGCGGCGTGACAATGAACTTGTCGTCCACAAGCATCACGCCAGCGTTGGCAGGTGGCGTATATAACTCTTCGGCCAGATGGTTAAGCAACGCTTCCGCCTGGGCGGGGTCATAGGACCAAACGGGTGGCACATCGGCCACACTACGCAGCAGTTGCCCCAGGCTGGCAGCGGTGCGCCCCTGTTGGTAAGCCAGGTTTACGGTAGCGGCGGTGTCGAGCGTCATGCCCAGGTCGTTGGGGGTGTAGTTGTAGGGGGTGTGGCCGTCGCTGAGGGTGATGGGGCGATGCTGCCAATCTTCCATTAAAACGGCCGTTGCCTCTGCCTGCGTCATGCCGCCAATGTTGCGCCCCAGCACCGTTGTTCCCGGCAAAATCCAGTTGCTGGTGTAAAAGTATGCGATGCCGCCCAAAAGCAGCAGGGCGACAAAAAAGCCAAAGCCCAAAAACAGCAGCAGCCATAGCCAGATGCGGCGGCGTTTGGGTTGGGGGGGAGCGGGTACCCAGCGTTCGTTGTTGGGGGAAGAAGAACGGCCGTTTTGTTTGCCCGGCGGTGGCACAAAAATTGTTGGTTGACTATCCATAGCGGTTTTCCTACACAATCATTATGAGCAATAACGCCCATTTTACCGTAAAGGTTCCGCCAAAACTGGACGCAAGCTGCATTTTCCCCCTGCTGCTGCCATACGCAAGCCAGTAAAGCAAGAAGTTCAACTTCTTCTGAGAAGTTGAACTTCTTAACACCCTTCAGGAAAATCTGCGTCCTACTTTCCAAAGCGTTTGGCTAAATGGTTGAAGACGCTTGCCGCACGGCGCGTTTTTCCCAGTTGCGACGCAGGCTGATGATTGCTTGCTTGACAGGCTTGATACGCACCACCAACAGCAGAACCAAAATGATGGTAAACACAAATGGCTTGGTCGTCACCGTCTTTACCGCCCACAGATAGTGGATAATTGCCAGAATCCCGATGAAATAAACCATTTGGTGTAGCCGCTTCCAATTTTTGCCCAATTTCCGCATGGCCCACCTGGTGGACGTGGCCGCCAGCGGGATGAGCAGCAGGAAGGCGGTAAACCCAACCAGAGCAAACCGTTTGTTTACCACCTCATCCACAATCAGAGCCAAGTTGAGGCCATAATCGAGCCAGGTGAAAATGAGGAAGTGGACGACGACATAGAGGAAGGCATATAAACCAAGCGGCTTCCGCAGCGGCAAAATTTGCTTCCAGCCAAAGATGATGTTAAGTGGCGTAACGGCCAGGGACAAGAGCAGCAGCGTGACGGCGGTGTCGCCAGTGCGGATGGTGAGAGCCTGGATGGGGTTGGGGCCAAGTTGCCCCACCCAAAAATCCCACAGCAGCAAAGCCAATGGTAGCAGCGATCCTACGTGGGTGAGCCATTGCAAAATATGTCGGGTTGTTTTGGGAGCGATTTTAATCGTCATGGTTATGTCTCATTGATACGTGACGCGCCAGGCTGTCTTAACGCATCTCTTCAGCCTCCGCGCCACGTACTAAAAATTTTCTTTCAGGTCAATCCCTTCATACAGGTAAGCTACTTGCTCTTCATAGCCATTAAACATAAGGGTGGGACGGCGGCTGAGTTCGCCAATGCGCCGTTCGGTGGCCTGTGACCAACGCGGGTGATCAACATTTGGGTTAACGTTGGCATAAAAGCCATATTCATTGGGGGCAGCTTCCATCCACAGCGAAGTCGGCTGGGTATCGGTTAGCTCAATTTTGACAATGGATTTAATGTTTTTGAAGCCGTATTTCCACGGTACCACAAGGCGAATGGGGGCACCATTTTGCGGCAAAAGCTGTTCGCCATAAAGTCCGGTCGCCATCAGCGTTAAATCATTCATCGCTTCGTCTACGGTCAACCCTTCGACATAGGGCCAGGTGAACCAGGGACTTTTTTGGCCGGGCATGTTGTCGGGGTCATAAACGGTTTCAAAGCGAACGTATTGGGCATCGCTGGTAGGTTCGACTAGTTCCAGTAGTTTGCGAAGGGGAAAGCCGTTCCATGGGATGACCATTGACCATCCTTCTACGCAGCGGAGACGATAGACACGCTCTTCCTGGTCGAATTGGCTGAGGAGGTCTTCGACGCCGAAAACGCCGGGGTTATTAACCAGGCCGCTGATTTCAACTTCCCAGGGGGTGGTTTTGTAGTCTGCTGCGGCAGAGGCAACGCCTTGTTTGTCCTGCGTAAATTCGTAATAGTTGTTAAAATTGGTAATATCCTGGTAGCTGTTCAACGGATCGCCAAGTTCGTCGGCGGTGGCAGTGGTTTTGCCGGCCGTATTGGTGGACTGGGTGGTTGTTTGATCGGAAGAAACGGCCGTTTCTTCCCCCGCCCCAGCCCCACCAAACTGAGGTGAGCAAGCTGCCAGCACCGAACCCGCAGCCAACGTCGCCACTCCCTTTATAAACTGCCGCCGCGACTCATAAAGATACTTTGGTGTAATTTCTGAAGACGGAATTTCTAAACCTGTTTTCGTTTTAATTAACATAACCATGCGCCTTTGTCATTGGACTATTTCTGGATTGGTTAAGTGGTAGGTAGTCCAGATTATCTATTGCTCAAGTGAACTGTGGAAAAGCATAGTGCTATCTTATAACAATTTGCTAAAAAAATTATTATTAAAAGATTACAGGCAGGGAGAATACGCGCCTATAAACCGTAATAGGTGTTGTAATTATTAACCTATAGACTTGTCTTAGTACTGCGGTACCAAGATGCTCTATTTTCTTTTCAAGCAGTGCGAGGTAAATTTAGTATAGAAAAGGGTTTCTAAATAAAGATGGATTTGCACCAAAGCTGTATTTTGGTTGTTGATGACAACGAGAGTGTCCGGGAGTTGCTTCACATGCTGCTGGAAGCAAGAGGGCATAACGTGGCGTTGGCAAAAAACGGCCAGGAAGCACTTGAAATAATGAGCCGGAGCGTTATTGATCTGGTTCTTCTGGACATCATGATGCCTGTGATGGACGGCTATGATGTCTTGCGTTGGATGCGAGCCAAGCCCGAATTAAGCAGCAAACCAGTCGTTGTCCTCACAGCTCTCAATGATACCGATAGCATTATTAAATGTATTGAGCTAGGTGCCGATGATTATTTGTTTAAGCCCATCAACCGCGCCATTCTAATGGCTCGTGTGGATGCGTCTGTCGAAAAAAAGCGGCTGCGGGATGTGGAACACAAGCACATTATGGAGCTGGCGATTTTGCAGCAAATTGATCGGGAGCTAAACGCCAGCCTGGATTTAAGTGAGGTGGCTCGCATTACTCTGGGCTGGGCAATGCGCCAGACGGGATCGCGTGGTGGGTTGATTGGGCTGCTGGATGACGGCAAGCTGACGGTGCTACATGCAGAGGGGTGTATCTATGCGGCACAGGAGGTGGTACCAATTTCGGCTCTGGGGGTTCATGTGGTGCCAAACGGCCGTTTACAAGAAACCATCCTTCCCCCCTCCGAACAATTAACGGCCGATTTTGATCACCGCATTGCCGTTTCCATCCACCGCGAAAAAGTCATTAGCTGCCTGATGCTGCTGGAAAACCAGGGACCCTTCGCACCAGACAGCATTGGCTTTTTAAGCCGACTGCGCGACCATGCCGCCATTGCCCTTGCCAATGCCCAGCTCCATCTAACAGCCCAAGAGGCCAACCGCGCCAAAAGCGACTTTATTTCCTTCGTCTCGCATGAACTCAAAACCCCCATTGCCATCATTCGCAACTACGCCGAGCTGATGGTTGCTGGCAAAAGCGGCCCCATCAACGAAAAACAAACCCGTTTTTTGGAAAATATCCGCGCCAATGTTGTTCGCATGAAGGAACTGGTTTCTGACCTAGACGACATCTCACGCATTGAAGCTGGCCGTTTGCGACTCAATTTCGAGAAAGTTGCACTAGACTCTGTATTAGATGAAGTCATCAAATCCATCGAACAGCAAATTATCCACAAGCAGCAAAACGTCCATGCAGAATTAGACATTGACCTGCCGCTAATCCGTGCCGACCGATTCCGCTTGTCCCAAATCCTGACCAATTTGCTAAGCAACGCCAACAAATATGCACCTGAGCAAAGTGACATTTACGTCCGCGCCACTGTCGTACCATATCATGAGACAACCGCTTTGCAGATTGAAGTTGAGGATGCAGGCATGGGGATTCGGGACACCGACAAGCACCACATTTTTAAGCAGTTCTTCCGGTCGGCAGATCAGGATGTGCGGGCAATTATGGGTACAGGGCTTGGGTTAAACATTGCCAAACGTTTGGTCGAGCTTCATGATGGCGAAATTTGGTTTGAAAGTGAATATGGTGTAGGCACCACTTTTTATTTTACCATTCCGGCGGTGCAAACGGCCGTTTCCATGCAGCTCACCTCCATACTCTAGCTCTGTCTAAACCTGGTTGTCGCACCACAACCACAGAAGTTGATTTCCTGCACAGTCACCCTGTGCAGGGTGCACAAAATGACCTGGCACTACACCCCGTATATCATCCCCCTGCTTATTGCTGCCCTGGTATCTGGCATTCTGGCCGGCCTGTTTTGGCAGCGACGCACCATGCGCGGCGCCATTCCATTTGTGCTGTTTTCCATTGGGGCAAGTCTCTGGTGCCTGACCTACGCCCTGGAACTGGCTGGAGCCGACATTCCCAGCAAACTATTTGCCATCAAACTGCAATACATAGGCATAGCCACCATCCCCTTATGCTGGCTTATTTTTGTGCTACAGTACACACGCCGCTGGCAAGCGGTGCGCCCCTATTTACCACTACTCCTGCTGGTGCCAACCGCCACCGTCATTGCAGCCTGGCTTGAACCCAACGTTCATCTGCTCTATCAATCTATTACCCTGGATGAAACGGCCGAATTTCCCTCCCTAATCGTCAGTTATGGCCCTGTTTTCTATATTCACCTCCTGCAATCATATGCCTCACTGCTGGTGGGTACCATTTTGCTACTGCAAATAGCCAGCCGCACCCCCAGACCTTACAGGCAGCAGGTGCGCGGCCTGGTGTTGTCGGCCGTGTTCCCATGGCTAGGCAATGGCATCTATCTGTCCGGGCTGTTACCGCTGCCCAATCTGGATCTAACGCCGTTTACCTTTGTCATTACAGCCATTATTCTGGCCTGGAGTCTGACCAGGCTGCGGTTGCTTGACCTTACACCCATTGCTCGCTACACCATTCTAGAAAATATGATTGACGGGATGTTTGTGTTCAACCGCCGCCAACAGTTGATAGATATTAATCGGGTGGCGGCTGCGGAGATTTTGGGGGCATCAACGGTGGATGTGATTGGGCAAACGGCCGTTCAGCTTTTCACCAACCGCTTCCCCACCCTCATCACCAGCCTGGCGCAGGAAAATGCCAGCGACGAGCTAACGCTGACCACCACAGCGGGTAAAAAAGCCGTCTATGAATTTCAGGTATCACCCCTACAGACCCATGATGGTGAGATAAACGGCCGTTTGCTCACCCTGCGCGACATCACCGAACGCAAAAAAGCCGAAGCCGCCCTGGCCGAAATGGTCACCAAACAACAGCATCTACTCACAGAACTCTCCCTCGCCAAAGAAGCAGCCGAAACCGCCAACCGCGCCAAAAGTGCCTTCTTGGCAAACATGAGCCACGAACTACGCACCCCCCTCACCGCCATCATCGGCTACAGCGAACTGCTGCAAGAACAGCTCAACATGGAGGATTACAGCCGCTTCCCCTCGCGCTTGCAAAACATCCACAATGCCGCCGACCACTTGCTCACCCTCATCAGCGACATCCTCGATCTATCCAAAATTGAAGCAGGCAAGACAAAACTCTATCACGAAGAAATTGACCTGGGTGTCCTGCTCAACAACATCGAAATGACCATCCAACCTCTGCTAACAAAAAACCAGAACCAACTCCAAACCCACATCATCACGCCCCCCCTTATCATCTACACCGACCCTACAAGATTGCGCCAAATCCTGCTCAATCTTCTCAGTAACGCCAACAAATTCACCCAAAATGGACAAATCACCGTCACAGTCAGCCGCAAAACCACCGAGACCAACGAAAAAATTATTGACATTGATGTACAAGATACAGGTATTGGCATTATGCCCACAGAATTAGACAAACTCTTTGCACCCTTCACCCAAATAAAAACAGACACCGCCCAAAATCACGAAGGAACCGGGCTTGGATTAGCCATTACCCAACGCTTGTGTCAGCTAATGGGAGGCATTATACTAGTCAAAAGTGATCCCGGTGTCGGTTCTACCTTTACTGTTCGCTTACCGGCTCACGGTCATTAAGCTGCACGAATAAAGGCAAATGCCATGCCTCTTCTAAATCAGGAATAGCATCCCAAGTTCGACCACTTAGCGCATAGAACTGTATCTAACACGGAGATAACAATGCAATTACAACTTTTCAATTACACAGCAGAAGCAGGTTGGTCAGTTGAAGCATTTCCACAGCTTGATTCTCCCAACACACTCATCCTTGTATTTGGAGCAACCGCCTGGTTGGATAACCCAGCCCCAATCCAGCAATTGGCAAAGGCATATCCCCAAAGCATTTTTCTGGGCTGCTCCACCTCCGGTGAGATTTTTGGTACCACCATCCTGGACGAGAGCCTGGCGGTCGCCGCCATACGTTTTACCACAACCACCATTCAGGGAGCCTGCGTCCCGATTCTGTCCTCCAATGGCTCCTTCGACGCCGGGCAAGCGATTGCTAACCAGTTGCTACAGCCAAATTTACGCGGTCTGATCGTCTTGTCAGATGGCACCAGCACCAATGTCAACGGCAGCAATCTAGTTCGCGGTCTCAACTCAATCTTGCCAGACTCTATTGCTGTCACCGGCGGTTTAGCTGGGGATGGTGCCCGCTTTACGCGCACCTGGGTGCTAAAAGACAAAATGCCACATTCGGGCTATGTAGCAGCCGTTGGCTTCTATGGCGAGAATATTCATTTTGGGCATGGCTCCAAGGCAGGATGGCGCATTTTTGGGCCAGAACGGCGCATCACGCGATCTCAGGAAAACGTTTTGTATGAATTAGATGGGCAACCTGCTTTAGAGCTATACAAACGCTACCTTGGAGAACGGGCGGCTGACCTGCCTGCCTCGGCCCTGCTCTTTCCCCTTTCCATCCGCGAAAGTCACGATTCTGACAAGCAAATTGTACGCACCATTTTATCTGTGGATGAGGAGACGCAATCCATGACCTTCGCTGGCGATGTTCCAGAAGGGTATTTTGCACAGCTTATGCGAGCCAGCTTTAATGGCTTGGTGGACGGAGCTGCCGAAGCCGCTGCTGTAGCACGGGCATATACACCCGATATTGACGACACCCTGTCTATTGCGATTAGCTGTGTTGGCCGGCGGCTGGTTATGGGGGAATATACAGAAGACGAGCTGGATGCGGCTTTGGAAGTTTTGCCAAAAGGAACACAACAAATAGGCTTTTATTCCTATGGTGAAATTTCGCCTTTTGCGACAGGCTATTGTGACCTGCACAATCAAACAATGACGGTGACGACAATTACCGAGGACTAGAATTATGATTCACCATGTTCTTCGCCGCCAATTGCGTAAACTCGGACTGGGGCCACAAGAAGTGCCGTCACCAGAGCAATGGGCACAGTTGGTGGAACGAATCAGCCAGGCGTATCAGGAAGCTGATCAGGAACGTTACTTGCTGGAACGCTCGCTGGAAATCTCTTCAACGGAAATGAAGGAGTTGTATGAGCAGTTGCGCCTTTCGTCGGAAACGCGCATTGCGGCAGAGCGTGACAAGTTGCGGCAAGCAAAGTTTGAGCTAGAGCAGTCGCTTTCGCTCTTGCAGGCCACGTTTGACGCCACAGTTGACGGTATTCTGGCGGTGGATCGGGATGGCAACATGGTTTCCATGAACCAGAACTTTATTGATATGTGGGGCATCCCATCTAAGATTGTGGAAAGCCGTGATGACAATGCTGCGCTACAATATGTGCTTTCGCAATTGGCAAGCCCAGAGGCGTTTTTGTCTAAGGTGCGAGACTTATATGGTTCGCCGGAGGCAGAGAGCCATGATTTTCTGGAGTTTGAAAACGGCCGTTATTTCGAGCGTTTCTCCAAACCACAACGCATGGGAGACGAAATTGTTGGCCGCGTTTGGAACTTCCGCGATATTACCCGCCGCCGACAAACAGAAGCCGAACTGCTGCAAGCCAAAGAAGCAGCCGAAGCCGCGAACCGTGCCAAAAGCACCTTTTTGGCTAATATGAGCCACGAACTGAGAACGCCCTTAAGTGCCATCATCGGCTACAGCGAGCTTTTGCAAGAACAAGCCGCGATGACCGGCCATACACTTTTCACCCCCCGCCTCGATAAAATTAATGTTGCAGCCAACCATCTTTTAGCCATCATCAACGACATCCTTGACCTTTCAAAAATTGAAGCGGGACGGATGGATTTGTTCCGGGAAAAGTTTGCGGTGTCAGAGTTAATTGAGCAAGCTCTGATTACCACACGCCCCCTGGTGGAGAAGAACAACAATCGGCTGTTTTTATATCTTGACCCGCAAGTTGCCGATATGTACACCGATCAAGCCAAGCTGCGCCAAATTTTGCTTAATTTGCTGAGCAATGCGGCTAAATTTACATCCAACGGCCACATTACGCTGCGTGTTTTGGCCGATACGGTTGAAACAGAGGCTGGGTCACAGCCCTGGATTCAATTTGTGGTGCAGGATACGGGCATTGGTATGTCAACGGAGCAGATAGACCATATTTTTCAACCATTTACCCAAGCCGATGTTTCCACGACGCGCCAATATGGGGGGACGGGTTTGGGGCTGGCAATTACCTCACGTTTTTGCCAAATAATGGGGGGGACGATTCAGATTGAAAGCCAAATTGGACTTGGCTCTAAATTTACGGTGCATTTGCCACAAGCTCTAGGGCAGGATGAATTGGAAAGTATGGAGACTGTGCCAGTGGTGCCGGTTAAACGGCCGTTAACCACCACCGAAAATCGCGGCCTCATTCTTGTCATCGAAGACGAACCCAATACGCGGGATATTTTGACCCACCATTTGCAGCGGGAGGGGTTTATCGTACAAACGGCCGTTTCTGGAGCCGATGGCATTCATTTGGCCCAACACCTCCAACCCCACCTCATCACCCTCGACGCCTTTTTACCAGATATAGACGGGTGGGAAGTATTAGACACCCTCAAAGCCACGCCACAGCTTGCCGATATTCCCATCATCATGATAACCGTATCGGACGAACGCGCCCGCGCATTTCGTCACGGTGCCGCCAATTTTCTGCGGAAACCGATTGACGAGAAAAATTTATCCAAGGTTTTGAGCAACTATTAAATTGTTAGCTAAATCGTTAGAAAACCTTATAATCTTGGTAAAGATATAGATAAACAACAGCAACTATAATACACATTGCCGAAGATCGCTGGAGGAATCCGTTGATACGAATTTTGATAGTTGAAGACAACGAAATGAACCAGGAAATTCTGGAAACCCGGCTCGGTTTCCGGGGGTATGCGACGCTGGTTGCCAGCAATGGTGAAGATGGCGTGGCTCTGGCGCAAAAAGAAAGACCCGACATCATCTTGATGGATATGAGCCTGCCTGTGCTGGATGGATGGGAAGCAACCCGCCGATTGAAGGCTGACCCGGAAACGGCCGTTATTCCCATCATTGCCCTCACCGCCCACGCCCTGGCCGAAGATCTAGACCGCTGTCTGGCAGCAGGCTGTGATAGCTACGAAACCAAACCCGTCAATTTCAACAAACTATTGGACAAAATCCAATCCCTGGTACAACAACCATAAAGGTGGAGACGCAAAAATTTGCGTCTCTACCCCTTAATCGTAATCGTAATCGTGTGCGGTTCCCCCACATAGTTACTATCCTTCACCACAATCAATCGCAGAAAATAGGTTCCCGGCGGCAGCGCATCGGCGTGGAGCATTTCCAGCGTGCCGTTAACTACCGGCGTACTATGGGTTTCGCCCAGCGTTAGCCAATCCACTTGGTTGCCCCCCTTTGGAATACCCAGCTCAATTTTGTAAAACTGCACCACGCCAGGGTCAAAATCGGCCGTGCCAACAATGGGCAGCACCCCCGACACCACATCCCCTGTTTTGGGGCTGCTGATGCGCCAAACGGCGGGGACGTTGGGGTCGCGGGCCAAAGCCAGCAGTTCTTCGTTACAAACGGCCGTTGGCACCACTGCCACATTATTCCCCTGCGCCCACTCATGCGCCCCCTTCAAACTTTCCCGGTTGCGCGGTGGTGAGAGGAAAAGCTGCGGCTGGGCATCAGGCGGCAGCGTCGTCAGCTCCGTCCCTTGCTGGAAATGGCAAAAAAGCTGGGGCGGCGGCGCATCGTCGTCCACGTTGGCATTTGCCACCACCACCTCGGTTGACACCGGCGGCAGCGGCACGGCCGGCATACGCCAAACGGCCGGTTCAAGCAGTTCCCATGCCACGCTATCGGGTTGCGGCGTGGGCGGCACCGTGTCTGTCACCAAAAACAGTTCCGTTCCCCCCGGCGTGCAGCTTGTTGCCCCCAGCGTCACCGACCCCAAATGACACAACGCCCGCTGCTCCAATCCCTGCGGCTGCACAAACTCCCCGGCCGGCACCACCCCCTCAATCGCCAGCGCATTCAGCAGCTCATAGCTCCCATACACCGCCTGCATATAATCCGACCACAGCGGCGCGGCTCCCGTCAGCCCGCTAATGTTGATCATCTCGCTGTTGTCGGTGTTGCCTGTCCACACCCCCACCACCAAACCAGGCGTGTAGCCCATCGTCCAGTTGTCGCGGAAATCATTGGTCGTGCCGGTTTTGGCTGCGGCCGGAAACGGCAGTGCCATCGGGTTTTCCCGCCCCATCGCCGGAACCCGCGCCGCGTCGTCGTCCAGAATGTTGCTCATCAAATACGCCACCCGCCGATCCAGCACCTGCTCGCCGGGCGTTGGCTCAAATTGATACAGCAGTTCGCCGTTGTTGCGTTCCACGCGCAAAATCGAGATGGGGGAAACGCGCTGGCCGCCGTTGGCAAAAATCGCATAAGCCGTTGTTAGCTCCAGCGGTGTCACCTCCCCCCCACCCAGCGTCAGCGACAGCCCATACTGGCTGGCATCTTCTTGCCACGAATGGATCCCCATGCGCCGCCCAAATTCCAGAAACTGCGCCACACCCATATCTTGCAGCAGCAGCACGGCGGGAACGTTGTAGCTGTTGGCAAGGGCCTGGCGCAAGCGCACGGGGCCATGAAAGCGGCGGTCATAGTTCAGCGGGGCGTAGCGGCTGCCGTCAAGCTGCGGATACTCCACTTCCACATCCCACAAAATGTCGGCCGCCGTCCAGCTGACCTCCCCTTCGGCGTTGGGGGAGAGGGCGGCGGCGTAGGTCAGCGGTTTGATGGCGCTGCCCGGCTGCTGCGGGGTCAGGGTGACGTTGACGTGACCGTCAATTGCTTCGTCGCGGTAATCTACGCTGCCGAGCATGGCAAGAATTTCGCCGGTGCCGGGCTTCATCGCCACCAGAGCAGCGTTGTTGAGGTTGTGTTCGGGGCCAACGGCCGTTACGTGCTGCCGCGCCAACTGTTCGGCCAAGCGCTGGTAGTTGAGATCGAGCGTGGTCGTCACTTGTAGCCCACCATTCGCCACAAACTCCGCCCCAAACTGGGCTTCCAGCAGTTGGCGCACATAAACGGCAAAGTGGGGTGCCACCAGACTGACTTCCTGCGGGGCAAAGGTCAGCGGCTGCTGGTAAATCGTCTCCACCTGGCTGCGATCCAGATATCCTTCGCTTGCCATCAGGTTTAGCACCAGCCATTGCCGTTCCTTGGCTCCCTCCAGATTGGTCAGCGGGTCAAGCTCGACGGGGCTTTGCGGCAGGGCGGCCAGCATGGTGGCTTCAGCGATGGTTAGCTCGGCGGCGGGTTTGTCAAAGTAGGTTTGGGCGGCGGCTTCGATGCCGTAGGCGAGGTTGCCGTAGTAAATTTCGTTGAGGTATAGCTCCAGAATTTCGTCTTTGGTGAAGTTGCGGGTCATCATCCAGGCGAGAACGATTTCTTTGGCTTTGCGATTGTAGGAAACGGCCGTTCTTTCATCATAATCAAACGCAATGTGGCGCACAAGCTGCTGCGTAATGGTGCTGGCACCCACAGGACGGCCGTTTGGGTCGCGCAAATTGGCAATCAGGGCGGCAATCAGCGACGGCGCATCAAGGCCGATGTTGTCATAGAAGGTATCGTCTTCAACGGCAATGGTGGCGCGAATGAGATCGGGCGGCATTTGGCTGAGTGGAATGCGGGTGCGGTTGCCCTCACCAAAAATCTCCCACAGCACCTCGCCGTTGCGATCCAGAATGCGGGTGGTTTCAAAGGTTTCGCGGGTGCGGGCTTCGTTCAGTCGGGCAATCCCCACCTCCAGCTCCTGCGTCCAGTTGACGTAGATAACCCCGCCGATGATGACCACGCCGGCAAAAACCATAAAGGTCATGATGATGAGAATGCCGACGAAGGCACGCCCCAAACACCCGCCGCAGCCGCGCCGCCGGGGTGCTGTTTCTGTTTGTCTGCTTTGATACTGTGTCATAATTTTGTGGGGTGTGGGGAGTGGAGCGTGGGGAGTCGGTACTGCCCTACTCCCTACGCCCTACTCCCCACGCCTGCTAAACTGCAACCAACCCATACAATACGTTCTCAATTGAGAAGTTCAACTTCTTCCGAGAAGTTGAACTTCTTCCGTAACTTGCAGCCAGTGTAGGGAAAAATAACGGCCGTTTCTGCACGCAACCAACACGGGACAAAGACGATTGCCCCTCAAAACGGCTTTTGTCAAAACGGCTTTTGCGCCACATAGGCAATCCATTCGTCGGCATCATAAAATTCCAGCCCGTCCCAGCCGGGGTGAGTGGTGATGCGGGAAAAACCGGCCGTTTGCAGCATAGACACAATTTCCTCCGGCGCATAAATTTGGTCACACAGTTCCACCACATCCAGCTTGCCCGTTTCCAAATGCACCACATAAAACCGTTCCAGAGACATTTGCGCCGCCTCATCCCAAAACCGTTCCCCCAGGTGCAAAAACGGCGCGTCACCCCACAGCCGCTTGCGGTCGGTGTACCACCAGTTGCTATTTTTCTTATCCACCTTGGACGGGTCAAGCAGTTCCAGGCAGACGCGGCCACCGGGACGCAGCCCAGCGCAAATCTTGTTCAGCACCACCTGCGCCTCCTCGCGCCGCATCACCCCAAGCTGCCCGTAAATCAGCATAGCGGCATCAAATTGTTCTGGCTCCACCGTCATCTGGTGAATGTCCTGCTGGACAAAAGTGCAGTGCTCGGTCACGCCGGCCGCCGCCGCCAGTTCACGGGCATAGGCAATGGCGGCCGGGGCAAAATCAATCCCCTGCACCCGCACCCCTCGCTGCGCCAGCTCCACGGCATAGAGACCGGGGCCGCAGGTGACATCAAAAAAGCGTTGCCCTGCTGCCAGCCCCAGCTTTTCCCACAGCCATTCGATTTGCCGCAGCCGCTCCACGGTGATGCGCGAAGCGGCACCGTGGTTTTCGTTCAAATGCTCGCGCAGCATCCGTTCGGAAAAGTCGGGGTCGTCCCAGGGAAGATTGCCGCCGTTGTGCCAGGGAAACGGCCGTTCCGCCCGCCGATAAATTTCCCACAAACTCGCCGCCAGCCGTTCGTTTTGTTCACTCATTGTTTGTTTACCTTTTTTGACAGGATTTACAGGATTGACAGGATTTAGGTATCCTTTTGTCAGGCTCATTTTTATCACAAACCGGAGGCAAACGGTTATGCAATCAGTAAACAGCCAAAGTTATCTCGGCCAAATGGTATCTATTACCATTGACAGGCCGCTGGGTTCCAGACACCCACAGCACCAGTTTATCTATCCGCTCAACTACGGCTTCGTCCCCAACACCCTCTCTGGCGATGGCGAAGAGCTGGATGCGTATGTGCTGGGTGTGTTTGAGCCGCTGGAGGGATTTAACGGCCGTTGTATTGCCATCATCCACCGCCTTCATGATAACGACGACAAGCTCGTATTGGTTCCATCCGGCAAGCATTACACCAATGAGCAAATCAAGGCATTAACCGAATTTCAAGAGCGTTTCTTCGACACCATCATTTTACGCCCTGCTGCCGCTCAATCATGAAAAACATCTCAGGAAGCCTGCACCTGTTACCTAATGGTATGATAAAATAATCACGGTATCCTTGGTTTTTGGAGAATGACATGATGCAACGAATCACTGGTAATCCTAATATTCATTTCGGCAAGCCGTGTATCACGAATACCCGCATCCCCGTGCAAGAAATACTGGAACTTATTCAACAAGGGCTTTCATTTGAAACCATTATTAATGAGTGTTACCCAGACATAGAAGTAGCAGATATACAAGCATGTCTTCAATATGCTATTGAAGTGCTAAATGCTGAAGACATTCATTTTGCTTTCGCAACATGAAACTATTGCTTGATCAAGATATTTACTATCGTACCATTCAGTTTTTGCGAGAGCTAAACATAGATGTAGTCACTGCTGCTGAATGAGGTTTATCGCGTGCAGCAGATTTAGAATTACTTCAGATTGCTCATCAAACAAGCCGTATCCTCATCACACGGGATAGAGACTACGGACGATTGGTATTTCTGAATCACATTCACATAGGTGTAGTTTACCTTCGTGTTGCATATACAGAGCTTGAAGCAGGTCATCAAGAGTTCATTCGTGTACTTGAACAATACACTAATGAACAGTTGATGAGTGCGTTTGTGGTCGTGCAATCTGATAAACATCGCTTCAGAAAATTGCCCTATAGTTCATAATCAATGCCCCTACTACCTGGCGAACGACTCAATCAACGATACCGCATTGTCTCCCTGCTGGCGCAGGGGGGATATGGGACTGTTTACCGCGCCTGGGACACGGTTGCCAGGCAGGATGTGGTGGTCAAGGAATACCTGGACAGCGCGGTAGAGACGCAAAAGCTGCTGCGGCAAGAAGCGCGGCAGTTAAGCCAGCTCCACCACCCGCAGCTTCCCACCTTTCTCGACCATTTTGCCATTGAGGGCAGTGGGCAATATTTGGTCAGCCAGTTTATAGACGGCGTTGACCTGCAAAGCCTGCTGGCACAATACGGCTCCTTGCCGTCTGACCTCATCATTGGCTGGCTTCAAGGCGTGTGCCGGCCGCTGGCCTATTTGCACCAGCAGGGGCGGTACCACCTCAACATCAAACCGGCCAACATTCGCATAACCCCTGGTGGGGATGTGTTTTTGGTGGATACGGGGCTGCCGGGGCTGGGAATACGGCCGTTTATTGGCGACAGCAGCGGCTACGGCGCACCCGAACAGCAGGCACAGGGGGAAGTTGGCGCAACCAGCGACATCTACAGCCTGGGAGCCACCCTTTACACACTTCTAACGGGGCAGGTTCCGGCCAAGTCTCTCAGCCGCGAAAGTGGGCTGGTTGACCTGAAACCACCGCGAGAAGTCAATCCCAACGTCGAGCCATATTTGTCGCTGGTTGCCATGCGGGCCATGTCGCTGCGATCTGATGCGCGTTATGAGACGGTGGCCGATTTTGCGGTAGCGTTGCAACGGCCGAGCGGGTACCGGGAACCGGAACAGGCAGGTGGAAGAAGAACGGCCGTTTCTCCTCCAAACCCGGCCCCACCACCACGCCTCCCTGTCAGCCGTCGCCGCCAAATGGAACGCCGCACCATTGTCGCCCTCTCCGTCATTTTGGCTCTGGTGCTAGGGTTGATAGGCGTATTTGGCTACGTCAACTTTGAACCCCCGGATGAAATTAGCGAGGTCGAAGCCACCGCGACCATTCAATCGGCCGTCATTGCTGCCCTCACCGCCATTGCCCCCACCTCCACCCCGCTGCCCATCCCCACCACGCCGCCCACCCCCACACCCAGGCCACTCATTACCAGCACCGGTTCGCAGATGCTCTATATTCCCGGCGGCATCTTCCGCTTGGGTAACGATGAGGGGGAGAACGATGAGAAACCGTCGCTGTGGGTGCGGCTGGATGCCTACTACATGGACGAAACTGAAGTGACCAACGCGGCCTATGCCCAATGTGTGGAAGCTGAAGCCTGCGACCCACCCGATAGTTCCCGTTCAGCCTATTACGACACCTACTACGGCGACCCTGACTATGGCAATTACCCGGTTGTTTTTGTAAGCTGGTACGATGCCGCCACCTTTTGTGAGTGGCGCGGTGGGCGGCTGCCGTCGGAAGCAGAGTGGGAAAAGGCGGCCAGCTTTGATGCGGAACAAACGATTAAGCTGCGTTATCCGTGGGGGGATGAATTTGATGGGGAGCGACTCAACTTTTGCGATGTCAATTGCGACAGGGAAAATGCCAACGGCCGTTTTAACGATGGCTTTCGTGATACCGCACCCGTGGGAAGCTATGCAAACGGCCGTTCTCCCCTCGGCCTCTACGACATGACCGGCAACGTCATGGAGTGGGTGGCCGACTGGTACAACAGCCGCGCCTACCAAAACGCCAGCGACACCAATCCCCTCGGCCCCCCCGAAGGGCAGTACAAATCCATTCGCGGTGGCTCCTGGCTTTCCGCCGCCGATGAACTCACCACCACCACCCGCAGCTCCTTTGACCCCACCGTCTCCCGCACCAACCTTGGCTTCCGCTGCGCCGCCGCCGTGCCATAACGCGACAATTGGAGAGATTAAGGGTTAGAGATTGGAGATTGATGAGGGATCACAATCTCCAATCTCCAATCCCTAACCCCCTCTTTACTACCGCAGCTTTGCCCCCAGCCGCTGGTCAAGCTGCTGGATAATGCGCTGGCGCAGCTTGCTGGCATCCCGGTCAGACAGGGTTTTGCTGGGGGACTGGTAGGTCAGATGGTAAGCCAAGCTTTTCTTCCCGGCCGGAAGCTGCCCACCTTCATACACGTCAAACAGCACCACGTCCTTGAGCAAAAAGCCGCCGGTGCGCTCGATGACCTCAACCACGCTGCTGGCGCTGACGCTTTTGTCCACCACAATGGCAAGGTCTTCATGAATGGCGGGGTAGGTAGCAACGGCCGTTACTTTGTGCCACGGCGGAATGGCGGCCATCAACACATCTAGATCCAGCTCGGCAGCCAAAAACGGCCGTTCACCCCGAACCCCAAACGCCTCCACCACCAGCGGATGCAGCTCACCCATCAACCCAAGCTGCTGATTGTTCAGTAGTAGCCGCGCCGTGTAGCCAGGGCGGAACGTCGGGTGGCTGGCCGCTTCTATCATCACACCCGTTACGTGCAAATCGCCCAGCAGCCCTTCAATGACCCCTTTCAGGTCAAAGAAATCCAGTGCGCCAGCCTCGGCTGCCTGCCAATGGGGATAATCTCGGCTGCCAGTCAGCACCAGCGCCAGCCGGGTTAGCTCATTGGGCAGCACCCCTTCTTCGCCCGCCAGATAAATTTGCCCAATCTCAAAAATGCCAATACGGTCGCTGTGGCGCTGGTTGGCCGCCGCCACTTCCAGCACCGAAGCCAGCAGGCTGTGGCGCATGGCAACGCGGTCAACGGTGATCGGGTTGGCGAGGGTGATATACGGCCGTTCGTCCGGCTCCATCCCCTCACCCGCCACCAGCAGCCGGTTCTCCCGCTCCGCCGTCGTCAGTCGGTAGGTAATCACCTCCTGCATCCCAAGCTGCACCAGGCTATCCTTAATCCGCTCCTCGTTCAGCACCCGCATGTTGCTGCGCTGCGGCGGCAGCGTGTCGCTCATCTCCGTTGCCGGAAGCTGGTCAAACCCGACCATGCGGCACACCTCTTCCACCAAATCGTGGCTGCCGGTAATGTCCATGCGGTGGTCAGGAGCCGTCACCAGCAGTTGCTCACCGTCTGTCGTCACCTGAAATTCCAACGCCTCCAGCTTTTGCTCAATCTCAGCCAGCGTCAACTCCACGCCGCTAAGCCGCGCCACTTCGGCTGCCGTCAGGGCCACCGTGACCTCCGGGAACGGATTGGGGTAATAATCCACCATCCCCTTGGCAACCGTGCCACCGGCCAACTGCTGCAGCAGTCGCGCCGCCCGTTTGGCGCCAAACAGTGCCTGGCTGGGATGCACCCCCCGGCTAAAGCGGAACGCCGCCTCGGTATTCAGCTTAAGCTGGCTGCTGCTGCGGCGAATGCTGATGAAGTTCCATGCCGCCGCTTCCAGCAGCACGTTGACGGTGCTGTCGCTAATTTCGCTCTCTGCCCCCCCCATAATGCCGCCGATGCTCAACGCCCCGGCGGGGTCGGTAACGAGAATGGTTTGGGTGGGCATGTCGCGTTTGGTGCCGTCCAGCGTGGTAACGGTTTCGCCTGCGTGCGGCAGACGGGTGACGATGTGGACGGGACCAGTGGGGTCATACTGGTCGGCGCGGCGGCGCAGGAAGTCGTAGTCGAAGGTGTGGTTGGGCTGCCCCATTTCCAGCATGACGTAGTTGCTGATGTCTACGACGACGTTTAACGGCCGTTGGCCCGCCAGCCTTAACCGCCGCTGCATCCACTGCGGGCTGGGTTTTTGTTCCACACCCTCAATCAGCATTACCGTAAAGCGCGGGTTTAGCTCCGGGTTTTCCGTACTCAGCTTCACCTTCCCCGCCAGTTCCGGCCCTTCGGCAATCACTTCCGTACTGGGGTAACGCAACGTTTGCCCGGTCAGTGCCCCCACCTCTCGCGCCACCCCCAGCACCGAGGCGCAGCGGGCAATGTTGGGGATAATGGCAATGTCAAACACCACATCCCCCAGCACCTCTTGCAGCGACGCGCCGGGAACCAAGTCGCCCTCGATGAACATGATCCCCTCATGCTCCTCGCTCAACCCCAGCTCTTTTTCCGAGCAGACCATGCAGCGGTTGTAAATGCCGCGCAATGCCCGCCCCTTGAGCTTCATTTTGACCTGCCCCTCTTTGTGGCCGTCATACACTTCCGCCCCTTCCAAAGCAAAGGGAGAGTAAATCTTGCGGCCACTGATGTCACCCTGCCCCAAAAACGGGAACAAATTGGGCGCACCCGTCACCACAACTTCGTGTTCATCGCCACCATAGTCCACGGTTGCCAGCACCAGCTTGTCGGCATTAGGGTGCTGCTCTACCTTGAGAATGTGGCCGACAACCAGCTTCTCCCGATCCCAAACCAGCCGTTCCTTGTCGTTGCCGCCCGGAACACCGATATATTCAATGGATTCAACTTCCAGCCCGGCAATGGTCAGCTTTTCGGCAAGCTCTTCCACCGGCAGGGTAATGTCTACAAATTCTTTAAGCCATGAAAGTGGTACACGCATGGGTAAATCTCCGAATGGTGGAGATTGGAGATTGGGAGATTGGAGATTGACACCCGCAGAGTAACCAATCTCCAATCTCCAATCTCTAATCCCTAAAACTGCTCCAAAAAGCGCAAATCGTTGCTCCAGAAGTAGCGAATGTCTTGAATGCCATATTTGAGCATGGTGATGCGCTCTGGCCCCATGCCGAAGGCAAAGCCGGAATAGACCGCCGGGTCGTACCCCCCGTTCCGCAAAACGGTGGGGTGAACCATGCCACAGCCCAAAATCTCCAGCCAGCCAGCGTATTTGCACACCTGGCACCCTTCGCCACCGCAAAGAATGCACTCCACGTCCATTTCGGCGCTGGGTTCGGTAAAGGGGAAGTAGTTGGCGCGGAAGCGCACCTTGCGGTTAGCCCCAAACATGCGGCGGGCAAAGTCGGTCAGCGTCCCTTTGAGGTCGGCCAGGGTGATATTTTTGCCAACGGCCAGCCCTTCCACCTGGTGGAACTGGATTTCGCTGCGGGCGGTGATTTGCTCATAGCGGTAGCACATGCCGGGCAAGATGACGCGAATCGGTTCGGGGGCATATTCGTGCATGGCGTGGATTTGGCCGGGGCTGGTGTGGGTTCGCAAAATCACGCCAGGGGTGGTGGTGTGGAAAGTGTCCCACATGTCGCGGGCGGGATGGTGCTGGGGGATGTTGAGCAGCTCGAAGTTGTATTCGTCGGTCTCTACGTCGCGGCTGCGGTAGACCTGGAACCCCATGTCGCCCCAAATGCGATAGATTTCGCGCAGGGTGCGGGTGGCGGGGTGGAGCCGTCCGCGCCACTGGCTGCGGCCGGGCAGGGTGACATCAATGGCGGTGGAGGCCATTTTGTGCTTGAGTTCGGCCGCTTTGAGGGTGGCAAGACGCTGCTCGTAGGCAGCTTCCAGTTCGTCTTTGGCGGCGTTGAGCTTTTGCCCAAAGGCGGGACGCTCGTCGGCGCTCAATTGGCCGATTTGGCGGGTGAGCAGGTAGATGCTGCCGCGCCGGCCGAGGGTGTCACGGTACCAATCTTCGAGAACGGCCGTTGTGCTGGCCTTCTCCAACGTTTCCATCGCTTGGGCATGTAGGTTTTCTAATTCTGCAAGCATCGTCACTTCCTAAAAGGCGTTTTTTTTGACAGGATTTACAGGATTGGCAGGATTGATTGCTCCTGCGGTCTCTTGCAAAGGGTGTCGCATGGTAACAAACAAAAAGGGCGCGGTTTGTGCCGCGCCCTGGTGGTTTTCTACTTATGTGGGTGACTAGCCATCACTCAAGCAGAACGACCTCCCTCTAGCGCGACGCCAGAGATGTTCGTAAAGCTAAAGCTAAAGCTAAAAAAGACCTGGTGCAAGGTTTGACCCAACATGGGGCGCATGGTAGCACTATGGGAACCGGTTGTCAAGTAAAATTCGCGCCAAAAACTTGACAGCCTCCCACCCCTCGTTATAATTCCGAGTTGCGGCTTTTAGGCCGTTATTTTTTGCACGGACTCTTATCGAAGAGGCAGACTCACAAGCAAGTCATTAAAACAGGATAAACTGTTGGCAGTAATCAGTTACCGATTACTGATTACTGAACACCGGTTACTGATTACTGAAATTTAAAGAGGGTTTTTCAAAATGGGCGCACTACCAAAACGCAAGATTTCCAAGGCACGTCGGGATCGTCGGCGGGCGCATGATTTTCTCACTCCGTTCCATCTGGTTCGCTGCTCCGAATGTGGCGAAATGAAGCGTTCGCACCATATTTGCACGCACTGTGGGACGTATCGCGGTCGGCAGGTTTTGCCGGATGGCCGCGAAGAGTAATTAAACGAGCAAGGGCCGTAGTAATGCGGCCTTTTTTGTTTTGGGGATTTGTTGGTGACGAGTACAGCATTTTTATTCCCGGGGCAAGGTTCCCAATTTGTGGGGATGGGGCAGGAGCTTTATGAGCAGCCAGTGGCGCGGGCGTTGTTTGACGCGGCTGATGCACAGCTTGGCTTCTCGCTTTCCTCGCTCTGTTTTGGCGGGCCAGAAGATACGCTGACCGACACGGTGAACCAGCAGCCAGCGTTGTTTGTGGTGAGCCTGGCGACGTGGGCGGTGATGCAGGCGCAGGGGTGGGAACGGCCGTCTTTTGTGGCGGGTCACAGCCTGGGTGAGCTTTCAGCGCTGGCAATGGCGGGGGCAATGCGCTTTGCCGACGGGCTGGCGCTGGTGCGGCGGCGCGGCGAGCTGATGAAGGAAGCGGGGGAAAAGCAGCCGGGGGCGATGGCGGCGATCTTGGCACTGGATGCGGCGCAGGTGGAGGCTATTTGTGCGGAGGCGAGTGGGAAAAACGGCCGTTTTGTCCAGCTTGCCAACGATAACTGCCCCGGCCAAGTCGTCATTTCTGGCGACGAGACGGCACTGGCAGAAGCCATGACCCTGGCCGAAGCGGCCGGCGCGCGAAAAGTGGTCAAGCTGCCCATAACCATTGCCGCCCATTCGCCGCTGATGCAGTCGGCGGCGGCGGCGTTTGCCGAGGCGGTGGATGCCACCCCCATTCAGGCGGCGCAGGTTCCGGTGATTGCCAACGCCAGCGGGTTGCCAATCCAAACCCCGGATGAGATTCGCGCCGAGCTAAAGGCGCAGTTGACCTCGCCCGTGCGCTGGACCGATTCGGTCAATTATTTGACGGCGCAGGGGGTGGAGACGTTTGTAGAAGTGGGCGCGGGTGATGTGCTGCTTGGTTTGGTGAAGCGCATTGCGCGAAAGTCGAACCGGGTGAAGTTTAAACTGGGAGAATGAGTGTGTTAGCGGGAAAAGTGGCAGTGGTGACGGGTGCTTCGCGGGGGATTGGTCGGGCGATTGCCGAGGATTTGGCGGCGAACGGCGCCAAAGTGGTGATCAACTACAATGCCAGCGCGGAGGCAGCGGAGGAAGTGGTGGCGGCGATTCGGGCGGCGGGCGGTGAGGCAACGGCCGTTCGTGCCGATGTTAGCGATTTTGCCCAGGCCGAGGCGTTGATTAAGGAAGCCATTGCCCAGTACGGGCAGGTAGATATTTTGGTCAACAACGCCGGAACAACCCGCGACACGCTGCTGATGACGATGAAGGAAGAGCAGTGGGACACGGTGATTGACACCAACCTCAAAAGCGTCTTCAACTGCTGCAAAGCCATCGCTCGGCCGCTGATTCGGCGTAAGCAGGGTGGTCGCATTATCAACATCACCTCCATTGTGGGGCTGGTGGGGCAGGCAGGGCAATCGAACTATGCCGCTTCCAAGGCGGGGATTATTGGCTTCACCAAGTCGCTGGCAAAGGAGCTTGGCTCGCGGCAGATTACGGTGAATGCGGTGGCTCCGGGTTTTTTTCCGACGGCGTTAACGGCCGTTCTTGAAGAAAACTGGGTAGACGAACTCATGAAACTCATCCCCCTGGGGCGGATGGGCGAATTACAGGAGGTCGCCCACCTCGTCACCTTCCTCGCCTCTGACAGAGCTTCCTACATTACCGGCGAAGTGATCCGCGTTGACGGCGGCATGGCAACTTAAAGCCAGGACTCAGTAAATTCATTTCAAAATTCAGTAAATTCATTTCAAAATAAGGAACGTTTTTTCTATGTCTGCAAGACCTAAAGTATTCTTTGATATTACCATCGCCGATAAGCCTGCGGGGCGAATCATTATGGAACTTATGAGTGACGTCGTCCCAAGGACGGCCGAAAACTTCCGCTGTCTCTGTACCGGTGAAAAGGGTAACGGTCTCCACTACAAGGGATCAAAATTCCACCGTATCATATATGGTATGCTCTGCCAAGGCGGCGACTTTACCCATGGGAATGGCTTCGGAGGCGAATCTATTTACGGTGGCACGTTTGCTGATGAAAACTTTAAGGAGCGGCACAGCGGATCAGGGGTGCTGAGTATGTTCAACTATACCCCAACACTAACAAATCCCAGTTTTTCATCACCATGTCATCACAACCGTCGTTGGATAGGAGGCATGTTGTGTTCGGCAAGGTCGTTGAAGGTATGGACGTGGTAAAGGCAATACATGAACTTGGTGCCGCAGGTCAGAAGCCCGCCAAGCCTGTGGTGATTGCCGATTGTGGTCAGCTGTAGGTCAATTGCGTTGCTGAAGTCCTTATAGAGACTGAATATTTTCTTAGGGATGAGAATTAAGGAACGAGGATTAAATAGGTTGGGCAAGAAGTTCAACTTCTTCTGAAAAGTTGAACTTCCAAATGGGCAAGTGATTTAATTCCCATTCTTTAACCAATAACGAACAACCAATTAATAGACCCAACCAATATATTCCCCCCTTTCCTATTGACAACGCGGGGCAAAGTGCGGAATACTATAGTTTGTTATGAGCGAAGTACGGGAAAGTCTTGGGCGTATTGAAGTAGCCCCCGAAGTATTGGGCACCATCGCCTATTTCGCCACCTTAAAAGTTGAAGGGGTTGCCAAAATGGCAGCAGTGCCGGCCGATGTGACCCGCCTTTTGCGGCGCGGCACACGCCACGACGGCCTCATACTGGATTTGTCTGACGATAAGGTCAAATTTGATATTTACGTTATAATGAACCGTGATGTCAATGTCATGGAAACAAGTCGGGCAATTCAAAAAGCCGTTGCCGAAGCAATGGACACAATGGTTGACATTCCCATTGATGCCATTAACATCCACGTTGAAGATGTGGTCGGCATATAAATAAAATCGGGTGTAAATACCATGAAAACCAGACGTCGCGCACGTCGCGTCACCTTAGAAACGCTATACGAGTATGACATAGCTGCCCATCAGCCGGGTGAAATCTTACAGCACCGGTTGCGGGAAAACCCGATGGAAAGTGCTGGTGTTCAATTTGCCGAGCAACTGGTTATGGGCGTTATTGAATACCAAACCATGATGGACACCCTGATTTCCCGCTATGCTCCGGAATGGCCGCTTGACCAAATGGCCGTCATTGACCGCAACATTTTGCGGATGGCAATTTTTGAATTCCTTATTTCTGGCGAAACCCCCATTAAAGTGGCAATTAACGAAGCGGTTGAGCTGGCAAAAACGTATGGATCCGACAGCGCCCCGCGCTTTGTCAACGGTGTATTAGGTACCCTGGCCGATCAAATCCCCACGTTGCGACAGGAAATTTTTGCCGCGCACCCGAATGCGGTTCCTGAACCCAGCTAAAGCTCACAAAATTTATGCCAACGACATGTTATGATGTCTACGGAAATGCCGTTTCGGTAGCGGCTTCGGATATTGTCTTCCAGCCGGCCGTCTATGGCATTTTTATCGAGAATGAACGGGTCTTGCTGGCTCATCACCCGGTCACGGGGCTATGGCACCCGCCGGGGGACATTCTGACCTCATCGCTGCGGCCAGAGCAGGCCATTCGGCGCTATTTCCAGCAGCAACTGCGTATTTTGCCCGACCTGGATGGATTGCTGTGGCTGGAAGAACGGTATGTGCTGGATGAACAGGGGCAGGCTCAACGGTTGTCAGTATTGTATTATGGGTTGAAACGGCCGTTTGACACCAAATCCGTCGCCATCAAAACCGGGGCACTGCTGCAATGGGTACCGCTGGCCGACGTAGAACGCACCCGGATGCAGTTTGGCTATGACGCAGTTCAGGCTGGCAAGCTAAACCAGCAGCTATCGTGAACGTTTCCTCCAAAGTCCCTGCCAACTATCACCTATTTAACCTCATTGATTATTTAGCCCACCGGTTTACCTACCTGACGGCGGCCGAATGGCGGCAGCAGGTTGAGATGGGGCGGGTGTGGCACAACGGCCGTTTAGCCACACCAACCACCCAGCTTGCTCAAGGGGACGAAGTGGGCAGCGATGTCCCCGACTTTGACCCACCCGCCGCCAACTTTAACTACACCATCGTTTATGAAGATGAATGGATTGTGGGCGTGGACAAACCGGCGAGGCTACGGGTGCATGGAAACGGCCGTTTTACCCAGGCCAACCTCATCTACCACCTGCGTCACCACCACTTCCCCACCGCCGACCTGGTAAACCGGCTCGATGCCCAAACGTCGGGCGTGGTGGTGGTGGCAAAAGACAAGGAGACGCTGCGGCTGCTGCATGAACAGTTTGCCACACAAGCGGTGGAAAAAACCTACCTGGCGCTGGTTCATGGCACCTTCACCCCGCCCAGCGGCCAAATTGCTTTGCCCATTGCCAAACAAGCTCCCGGCCAGCGGTATTCCCCCTTTGTGGCGGCCGATTTGCCCTACGCCAAACCGGCGCTGACGCTGTATGAAACGGTGGAAACATTTGCCAACGCCGCTTCCCTGCTGCGGCTGTGGCCGAAAACAGGACGGACGCATCAGTTGAGGGTGCATTTAACGGCCGTTAACCACCCTATTCTTGGCGACAGCGTGTACGGCAACGGCGACAACATCCCCCGCCTCGCCCTCCACTGTCACCACACCCGCTTCACCCACCCTCACACCGGCCGGCCCTGCCACATCCATGCACCCTGGCCCACCGACCTGCAAACCATTCAGCAAAACCAGGCAGTGCAAAATTCCTAAATTTGATGCAAAATTCCTCCACATTTTCATAGCGGCAGCAGGACACCCAATAGCCCCCCATGTTTGTCCGCGTCCCATTTTTAAACAGGACGCAGATTTACCTGATAAACCTGATGAATCTTTTTTGATCAGGAAAATCATCATAATCAGCGTCCTATTTTCCCCAATCAGGAGAGATAGATGAAGTTAGGTATTCTCAAACCACTCAAACCCGAAGATGATGCCGGCATTCCCGGCCACGGCACAGAGGAAGATCGTTTTCGCCGCTTTTTCCAGCAGGCCAACGCCCCCTTTACCATTCAGCTCTATGATGTAACGCAAGGGGAATTCCCCGCCGCACCCGATGAATGCGATGCGTACCTCATTTCCGGCAGCGATCAGGGTGTCTATGACAACGAACCCTGGATTCCCGTACTGGCGCAATTCATCCGCGACTGCTACGCGGCACAGCGCAAACTGGTGGGCATCTGCTTCGGCCACCAAATGCTGGCCCACACCCTCGGCGGCCACACCGAAAAATCCCACAAAGGATGGGGGTTAGGTCTGCGAGATATAGAGCTTGTGTCTACAAAATCCTGGATGACCCCGCCTGTAGACAATTTGCGGCTGAATTTTTCCCATCAAGATCAAGTCATCCACCTGCCGCCCAATGCCGAACTGCTAGCAACCAACGACTTCTGCCCCAACATCGCTTTCTGCATTGGCGACCAGGTTTTTGGAATGCAGGCGCACCCCGAAATCAACAACCCCTTCATGGCTGCCATCATGGATTACATGGAGCCACGCATCAACGATGCCGTTTATCAAGATGCCATGAACACCCTTGCCAGGCAGCCAGATTCCCAGCCCGTTGCCCAGTGGATTGTTAATTTTCTACAGCAATCATAGGGTTCGTTCGTTAATAACCGAGGATTTAGAAGTTCAACTTCTGAGAGAAGTTGAACTTCTGGAATCGCAAAGCTATTTTTGATTGAACCCACAGGAGCGTTTGATGAAAACTGGATTACGCTGGCTAAAGCGGCTTTCACTTCTCGTTGCGGGGCTACTCTTGCTCATCGTGCTGTTATTTGCAGGAACCATTGGGTATGATGTCGCCTTTGGCCGCGATTCAACCGATTTTACCAATGTCACCTATAGCGGCAGCGACGGCAGCACACTGCATGGCTATCTGGCCGTGCCAGAAGGGGATGGCCCCCACCCGGCAGTGCTGCTCATTCATGAATGGTGGGGACTAAACGAGGGGATTACCATTTTGGCCAATGCCCTGGCGCGGGAGGGGTACGTGGTGTTGGCGGCTGATGCGTATCGTGGCGAAGTCACAACGCTGTTTCCGCGAGCCTTGTGGCTGCGTCTGACCACGCCGGGAGAGCAAATTTTTGCTGATGTGGACGCGGCGTTGGCCCATTTGCGCGGGCTTGCCAATGTTGACCCCAACCGCGTGGCCTCGATGGGCTTTTGTTTTGGCGGCGGGCAATCGCTACAGTTGGGAATGCGGCAGTCGGAAAAGCTGTCGGCTACCATCATCTACTATGGCTCCGTGGTGACGGATTTGGAGGTGCTGCGGGCGAGTTACCCGGCCGAACCGGTGTTTGGCGTGTTTGGTGAGGAAGACCAGCAAATTTTGCCGGCCGATGTGTTGGAGTTTGAAGCCAATTTGAACACGCTCAACATTGAAAACGAGATCACCATCTATCCTGGCGTGGGGCATGGTTTTTTGAACGAGGAAAATTATGACCAGCCGGGGACGGCGATGGACGCATGGCAGCAGACGCTGGCGTTTCTGAATGAGACGCTGAAGCCGGAGTAGTGGGGCAAGTTTGCAAACTTGCCCTACAAGGTCATGATCCCACTGTTTGAAGCTTATCCGCAACTGGCAGAGAAATGCCCACGTTTGCCGCTGGCGGAACTGCCAACGCCGGTGCAGCCGCTGTCGCGGTTGGGGGCGGTGCTGGGGGTTGAGCTGTTTATCAAGCGGGATGATTTGGCGAGTTCGCGCTATGGGGGGAACAAGGTGCGAAAGCTGGAGTTTATTTTGGCGGATGCACAGCGGCGGGGGGTGCGAACGATTATGACGTTTGGGCGGGCGGGGACGAATCATGGGGTGGCAACGGCCGTTTTTGCCACCCCACTCAACATCCACACCATCTGCCTGGTGCTGCCCCAGCCCAACACGGCCGCCGTGCGGCAAAACCTGCTGCTGATGCTGGCAAATGGGGCCGAGCTGCACCAGTTTGCCAGCAAAAACCGGCTGGTGGCGGGGGCGGTGTGGCAGGCGGTGAAGAGAACGGCCGTTGATCGTCACCCTCCCCTCATCCTCGAAGCCGGCGGCTCCACGCCGCTGGGGACGCTGGGGTATGTCAACGCCGCTTTTGAGCTGCGGCAGCAAATTGCGGCGGGAGAATGTCCGGAACCGGATGTGATTTATGTGGCGGCGGGGACGTTGGGAACGGCCGTTGGTCTCATCCTCGGCTGCCAGCTCGCCGGGCTAAAAAGCCGTGTTGTCGCCGTGCGCGTCGTCGAGACGGCATATGCCTCCCGCCGCCTGATGGCACGTTTGTTCCACAAAACGCATAGGGTTATCCACAGTTTTGACCCAGTTATCCACAATTTCCACAGATTTAGCGAAAAATTTGACCTGCGAGACGGGTTCTATGGGCAAGGGTATGGGGTCTATACGCAGGCAGGAGAAACGGCCGTTCGGCAAATGCAACAGCTAGAAACAATTCCACTTGAAGGCACCTACACTGGCAAAACGCTCGCCGCCCTGATAGCCGATGCCCAAAGCAGGCAACTGGCTGGCAAAACAATGCTTTTCTGGAACACCTACAACAGCTACCCAGTTACCAACCAAATCGCCAACACCAATTACCATCAGCTTCCACCGGCGTTCCACCCCTATTTTGCAACAAGTTAACTCTTGGCATCCTCTGCGATGACATATACCTCTTTTTACTAAATGAAAACAGCACCAGTCTACCTTGAGAAACGAAGACAAACGACAAACCGCCGGGTCATGAATCCATAAACCCGGCGGTTTGTATCAGTATTATCACTTTCAGCCGCTAACCAGCCAGAACAGACCCGCCTTGTCGCTGAATCGCTTCCTTGCACAGAGCCACAACCCGGGCGGTTGCATCTTCCAGCGGCTCCTCAAGCGTGCAGCCGGCCGCCAGGAAGTGACCACCCCCACCCAGTTTTTCAGCGACGGCGGCAACATTGTATGGCGGCCGGCAGCGGAAACCAACACGAATCCGTCCACCCTCAATTTCGAGCAACACCGCCCCCATCGCCACCTCATCCACATCGGCCAGCAAATTAACCAGCCCCATGCTGCTCTGTCCTTTAAACCCAATCGCCAGTTGATCCACCAACGGAATGGCAACCCAGGCCAGCTTGTCTTCCAGTTGGAGTCTATTTAACCCAGCTCGCCACAGCCGCAACGTCGTGATAGGTTTCACAATCAGCGCATTCGTCGTCACAAACGACAAATCTGCTCCGGCATCCATCAGCGCACTGGCAACCTTCATGGTATTTGGCGTCACGCCAACAGTACGGAAGCCTAAGGTATCTGTAACCAAGCCCGTCAACAGGCTCATGGCAATTCCTTCCGTTATTTCATAACCTAGCTCGGTAAAAAGCCCATACAAAATTTCGGTAGTGGAAGTAGCCTTATCATCAATGACTTGAATATCACCAAACCGCGTATTGGTTACATGGTGGTCAATATTCACCACGGTTGGCAGCGGCTGGGAAAAATTGACATAGGCATTGCCCATGCGCCCCTCATCGCCGCAATCAACAACTATCAGCAAGTCATAATACAGTTTTGGATCGGGTGTTTGTCGCACCTGATCAGCCATGGGCAAATAGGCAAATCGCTCTGGCACACGGTCGTCACATACCAACGTTACGTGTTTGCCATCCTGTTTGAGCATTTGCCCAACGGCCGTTAATGAACCAATCGCATCCCCATCTGGATCCACATGGGTGATGACCAAAACATTCGTCGCCTTATTAAACAGATGTTGAATCATTATCCTCTTCTGGCTCTTCCTCAGCCGGAATTTCCAGACTATCCAGCAGTGCATCAACCTCTGCCGCATACAGCGATGTTGGGTCCCAATGAAAACGCAACTGTGGCAGCGTGCGCGTATGCAGCCGCTGCGACAACTCCCGCCGCAAAAAACTGCTTGCTCCACGTAGTGCCGCCATCACCTCACCTTGGTTCGCTTCAGGGTCAAACGAGGCTACATAGAGATTGGCATATTGCAGCTCCCGATCCACAACAACTTTCGTCACCGTCAAATCCTGCAAACGCGGATCGCTGACTTCCTGAACAAGCAGGCTGCCAACGATCCGCATAATCCGATCTGCGATACGCTCCTGGAAAATCTTACTCATCCTTGCTCAACTCGCTGCATCACATAAAATTCAAGCACGTCGCCAGGGCGGAAATCATTCCAGCCATCCACCCCTACACCAAACTCAAACCCCTGGCGAACTTCGCGCACATTCTCTTGCAAATGCTTCAAACTACCAACTGCCCCATCAAACAGCAGCTTGTTACTCCGAATCACCCGCACCTTGGCGTTACGACGGGCAACCCCTGTCCGCATATAGCTACCAGCAATGTTACCCACGCTGCGAATGCGGAATACTTCACGCACCTCAGCCCGACCAATCACAGCTGGCTCGTAAACAGGAGCCAACATCCCCCGCATCGCCTTGTCAACATCTTCAATCAGTTGATAGATGATGTCATAGGTTTTGATCTCCACGCCCTCACTGCTGGCTGCCGTTCTGGCTACCGGGTCAGCATCCACATTAAAGCCCAGGATCACAGCCTTGGAAGCCGAAGCCAGCATCACATCGCTTTCGGTAATATTGCCCGTTGATGAACGCAAAATTTCCAGCGACACTTCATCATAGCTCAACTTTTGCAGCGACTTAATGATGGGTTCCAGAGACCCTTGAACATCCGCCTTAACGATCAAAAACAAGGTCTTTGTCTCGCCTTCCTGTAGACGAGAGAAAAATTCGTCCAACGTTGCCGTTGTCCGCCGCTGTTCCGTCACGTTCTGCCGCCTCTCTTCCTGCAGGTCGGCCACAATCTTCCGCGCTTCTTTTTCGTTTTTAACCGTAACAAACTGATCGCCTGCACTGGGCATACCATTCAGGCCAGAAACCGAAACGGGTACCGAAGGAGCTGCTTTCTTTACGCTTTTACCACGATGGTCAAACATGGCCTTGATACGGCCATAATGCTCGCCAATCAGCAAGGTATCACCCATATTGAGCGTGCCGTTTTGCACCAAAACAGTGGTCATGATGCCGCGACCCCGCTCGATGCTTGCTTCCAGCACCGTTCCCGTTGCCTCAGCATTCGGGTTAGCCCGTGGGTTCAAATCTTCGGCCACTAGCAAAATGGCTTCCAGCAGGTCATCAATACCCAGCTTTTCCTTGGCCGAAACGGGGATGACAAGCGTGTCGCCGTCCCAATCATCAGGTATCAGCCCAACCTCTGCCAGTTGTTGTTTGACGCGATCCGGCCGACTGCCCGGCAAATCAATTTTGTTCAGAGCTACAATAATAGGCACACCCGCCGCCCGCGCATGGTCAATGGCTTCCCGCGTTTGCGGCATAATGCCATCATCCGCCGCCACCACCAAAATGGCAATATCGGTTGCCTGGGCACCACGCGCCCGCATCGCCGTAAACGCCTCATGGCCGGGCGTGTCAAGAAAGGTAATCAGATGACCGTCTTTCTCTGCCTGGTACGCCCCAATGTGCTGCGTAATACCGCCCGCCTCACCCGATACGACATTGGCTTCACGAATAACATCCAGCAGCGATGTTTTACCGTGGTCAACATGCCCCAACATCGTAATGACGGGCGGGCGTGGCTTAAGCGATGAGGCTTTTTCCTTAGCTAAAATTTTGCGCCAGGCGAGATGCTCGCCAGCTTTTTCTTGTTCTTCCTCTTCCTGTAATGAGGCCAGCGAAACGGCTTCAAAACCCATTTCTTCGGCCACAATGGCTGCGGTATCAAAGTCGATCTGCTGGTTAATGTTTGCCATGATGCCATTGCCCATCAATTCCTTAATGACATTGATGGGGCTGACATTCATGATGGTTGCCAGTTCACGAACGGTAACAAAGTCCGGTAATTCAATCAGCGTTTTTGTCTGTGCCATACTCTTACTACCCCTTGTTTAAACAAAATCCAAAGCCTTTGAAATTTGGATAGTTTCTAAATTCTCTAAAACATGACGGGCACCTAAAACAAAAAAGGTGAACGCCAAGTGCACTTTTAAGCAAATTCCGGCCATTGATTGGCGACAACACAGTATCGGAGTTGCTTAGGCGCTTGACGCTCACCGCGAGTTTCCCACTGTTGGGACGGCGGATTAGTCGTTAGTTACCTGTTCATGAGCGTTTACCACGTCGCTTGTATGGGGCCGGTGGGCAGCAATTGCTGCCAGTTCATCATCATTCACTTCGGTAAGCAAGGCCCGATTCAGCAACCCACGATTTTTGACCACTTTGTCCCAGCATAATGGTTGGTCACACAAGTATGCGCCACGGCCGTTTTTTTTGCCCGTCGCATCAACCACAACCCCGGCATCCGGGGCGCGTACGATTCTTGTTAAATGCCGCTTATCGGTTTTTTGCCGACACACAAAGCAAGAGCGTAGTGGGATATGCTTTGTGTGTCGCTGCTTTTTATGCGCCATTTTTAATAATCATCAAGTTCAAATTCATCCCAGTCGGAGCGCCGACGGCTGCCTTTACGCTTCCGCTTGGTAACAACTTCACCCATATCTTCGTCGAAGACCAACTGGCGTCCTTTTTGTCGTCCACGTCCAGTTTTGCTATCGTCATCATCAGTTGTCGTTGTTTCGACTGGACGCACAATGACAACCTGCTTTTTCTTCTTGCTTTTTACAGGTTTTGGTTCTTCTACTTCAACCAGTGAGCGAGACAGGTCTTCAATTGGCGACAGTGGTACAAGTTCTTCTTCCGCTGGCTCAGGCTGAACCGGTTCGGCCGCTTCTGGCTCGGCGTCTTCATCAATGTCTTCTTCAACGGCCGTTTCCACCACATCCTCGACCACTTCCTCAACAACGGCCGTTTCCGCCACGCTCTCTACGGCCTCAAGCTCCTCATCCTCATCTTCGTCACCCAAAAGCCCGGCCGCGCTTTCTACAATGTTATCAAGCAGATCAATAACGGGTGCCGGTTCCGGCTTGGGCTTGGGCGCAGCCGGCTTAGGCACGACCGGCACAGGTTCAGGCATCTCAAGCTGATGCGTCTCCTTATAGTTCGCCACATGCTCCTTGATGATTTCCAGCCCTTTATCGCCAATACCGTTAAAGGCTAGGAGTACCTCATCACCCATTTCCAGATGGAAGAGGACATCACCAATGGTTTCAATTTCGTTATCGAGCAGCAGGTTATGAACACGACCCGGCAAATCCAGCTCATCAAGCGGCGATTTCCACGTTTCAGCCGGGACTTGCCGCCGGGCATCGGCCCGTTTCTTCCGCACCTCGTCAAACTTGGAGGCACGGGAGGCGATGATGCGCCCTTCAACGGCCGTTACCAGCTTGTCCAAATTGTAGTAATCTTCAGATGTAATCGGTCGGCCGGCTTTCTTCTTTTCCAGCACATCCCGCACCAGATTCAAGAACGCCTCATCACGCACCACCCGCCGATCCGCCGCCGGGTTACCCAACATGCCCAGCGAATCAGCCGCCGCTTCAGTCAGGCTCTTAATATCAATCCGCCAACCTGTCAGCTTGGCCGCCAGACGTGCATTTTGCCCCTCGCGCCCAATCGCCAGGGAGAGTTGATCATCAGGGACAATCACAACGGCCGTTTTTCCATTCTCCAAATCCTCTTCCAAAAACACCTTGGAAACACGCGCCGGACTCAGCGCCTTGGAGATAAACGCCCGCTGATCGGGATCCCACTCAATCACATCAATCTTTTCATCATTCAGCTCACGAACAATGCTTTGGATACGCACACCGCGCATACCCACACACGCCCCCACCGGGTCTACCCCCGGCTGCAAAGCCCGCACCGCCACCTTCGACCGCTGCCCAGCCTCCCGCGCAATGCTCATCACCTCAACCTGGCCGTTATAAATCTCCGGCACTTCCAGCTCCAGCAAACGCCGCAGCAAATTGCGATGATTCCGGCTGACAAAAATTTGCGGCCCACGGTTTGTCCGCCGCACTTCCAGCACATAAACACGAATCTTGTCATGCGCCCGATAACGCTCACGCGGCACCTGCTGGCTCTTCGGCAAAATCGCCTCCGTCCGCCCCAGGCCAATCGTAATGTGCTGCCCGCTGATGCTTTGCACCGTGCCGTTAACCAACTCCCCTTCGCGGCCAGAAAAATCTTCAAATAGATGTTCCCGCTCCGCTTCGCGCACCCGCTGTAGCAACACCTGTTTTGCCGTTTGCGCTGCAATGCGCCCAAAGCTGGATGTTGTGCTGTCAACCATCACCAGGTCGCCCAATTCCGCATCCACCAGCCCCTGCCGGTGCGCCTCTTCCAGCAACACCTCCGTGCGGTTATCAATGATGCTATCAACCACCTCTTTTTCGGCATAAATCGTGGGATCGCCCGTGCGAGGGTCAATATCTACCGTCACTTTTTGGGTATTGCTCACATTGGCATCACGCCGATACGCCGAAACAAGCGCCGTCTTTAATGCTTCAAAGACATCTTCTTTGGGCAAACCACGTGATTCGCATATTTCGTTAAAGGCTAAGATAAATTGACTTTTCATTGAGCTAACTGAACCCTGTTTTTTTAGGAATCTTGTCTAACAATTACGCCCTGTGCTGCCGGCGTCAAGATCCAACAGCACAACCATTTTTGCTAAACCGGGTGGCTTTAAGAATAAAAAAAAGTGGGGGCTGCCCACTTTTCGTCACCGAATCTACAAGTTTAGCAATCGTAAGTATAACATGATTACCTGCCGTTAGCAAAAACAATCCGTAAATTCGTGAATTTCAGCCAGTCTCTATCTTACTTGACAAACAACCTCGTCTCTCCATAATTCCCGCATCGCTTATAAACTCAGTCTATTGTCCCGTGTGGGAGGAAAGCAAGATGCGGTTTCTGTCTTACTTATTACACTCACTCACTCACGTCGCTTGCCTGTTTGCCCCTGGCTTGCTTCAGGCATGATGCCGCCTCTGTTTTAACCACCTTTATCACCCAACCCCACATCTTCCCCCCTCCCTCCACCTCTGTGGCTGCCGCCCCCTAACGGCGCTCCCTTTTTCCTTTCACACAACTGAATCTACTAGAAGTTCAACTTCTGGGAGAAGTTGAACTTCTTACCCAAAACCTAAAAAAGCAAAACCTGCTGGGTATCTTGCCCATTTACCCAGCAACTGATGCAGGAATTCCGCATGAAAAAGCAGCCGCTGCTGACCACGCTGTCTGTCATAATCTTTGCCTTTTTGTTTACCCTGGCCGCTGACCGCCTTGCCCTGGCGCAAAGCACAGAAGAGGACATACCGCCCATTGAAGGTGAACTGAGCCTGGCCCTGGAAACGCCGCGCCGTCCCGTTGAACTGGGAGAACAATTTGAGATTACCATCACCGTGCAAAACGATTCGAACGTCTTGCAGGAAAGCATCCAGATTAAGCTGCCCTACGTGCCGGGGTTGCGCTATCTGACAGGGGAAAGCATACCCGACACCGGGGCGCTTGAAGCCCTGATCAATCTGGCCGATTTGCTGCCGGGTGAGGTACATGAGCTTGTTTACACGCTGCAAAGTTCAGGAGCCAAGCCGGGAGCCGTGGCTTTTGAAGTCACAGTCAGTAGCGTGTGGCAGGCATCTACGGCCGCCCGCAAAAACATTCCTTTCAAACCAGCACCGCCAGAGAACAAGCAGATTGGGCAAGATGGCGGTCAGGCGGCATTTTTCAACAATCGGTTCCGGACAGATTTTCCTCCCGGCTGGCTGAACAAAGAGGCTGAGATTCGTTTTCAGTTAAATGAATTAACCCCGCTGCCAGAGCAAAGCAGCGGCCTGCTGTTTGCCTTTGATATTGAGGCGTATGACAACAACAGCGAGATTATTACCTTTGACAAACCCATTACGATGACGATTGCCCTAAACGATATGGTAGATTTGCCCAATCGGGAGGAAAGCAGCTTTTATGTGCAGACGCGAGAAAAGCAGGATGAGCCGTGGCAACCAGTTCCCTTTGTTGTAGATGCCGCAGCCGGAACGTTGAGCTTTCAGACGACCCATTTTTCTTCGTATCAGGGTGGGAGCGATGTGGCGGCGTGGAACCTGACCTATAACCCGCCGGGGGTGTCGGCCTACAGCGGCTCCGCTACCTACAGCTACCCTATTGAGTTGCCACCGGGTCAAGGTGGGCTGGCTCCTTCCCTGTCCATGAGCTATGGCAGCCGGGGGGTGGACGGAGCGCGGTACCCGCTTTCCACATCGGATTTGGGGCTGGGGTGGAGCATGTCTACGCCGCAGATCATTAACGGCAATGCGTCCAGAATGTATGGGTATCTGAATGGGAATCCAAAGGGGGGAAACAATTTTGAGCTAAACCGCTTTACCCTGATTCTCAATGGAGCGTCCTATCCGCTGCAACCCAGAAGCGGTTCGCGGCATGGACAATATAATGCTATCTTCGGTTGGCCGTTTTGCCTCAGCCGACACCATTGTCCCCGACCCCGCCAACCCGCAGCAGTTTAATAGGTACACCTATTCGCTAAATTCACCAATTCGTTTTTCAGATCCTACAGGCCATGTTTGTTATGATTCGAATGCGGATGCTGTTACCCCTGGCAACTGTAATGGGGGGGCAACCCCTTTACCGCCCCCACCTCCAATAACACCTATTTGGGTACGCTCACCAATCGCAGATCCTGATTGGGTTCAATATTATGGATATACAGAAATTTCTGAAGAAATTGGCTATAGCACAAATGGGGGACAACATGCAGGGCTGGATTATGGGAAGTCTGCTAATTTGTCATTTGGTGGAACATGGAATCAAAAAGCAAAACTCTGGGAGTTTGATGGCACTTACGGCACAGCAGCACGGCCTCTAATCCCGGTATATGCAGGTTGTTATTGTACAGTCAGCAGTACAAGCACAACGAATGGCTATGCTCCGGGTAGAGTAAATTTGGCTCATCCTGCTTATGCTGATTATGAGTTAATTAATGGTCACCTACAGGATATTCAAGTTGCTTCTGGTGATGAAGTAACTCCAGATACAATCATTGGTTACCTTGAGACGACGGAAAGGCATGTTCTCATTGAAATCAGACGCATATCTGATAATCATTTTGTCAATCCTTTTCCCTACTTATCAACAGATTTGCAGACGGAGTTACTGGCTTTTCAAGGGCTTTCATCGGGAACAAGGTACCAGCCTGGTTATTCTAATGATCCATCTCGACAACTAGGTGGGTATTACACGAAGTAAAGCAACACGTTTTTGAGGGAGAATTGCATGATCAGCAAGAGAATTCAGCAATTGTATGTGATGTTTTTAATGATAGTGGCATTAACCTATGGATTAACGGGCTGCCAGCCTGCAAGCTATCAGGAAAATCAAGTGACTTCTGCTCCGACAAAGAACCAGGTTGGTTCAATGGAAAAACCAACAGAGATAAGTGATATTCAAAGTCGTTCCACTATCTCCCCAGCCACCCAGGAACCCTTGCCAACATCAACGCCTACAGCTACCCTGACACCTGCGCCATTGCCGACGGCCACATCGTCACCGACACCAACGCCCACCATTAAACCAACGCCGCCAGCCCCAGATGTTCCTTGCAAAAACACAGGGGGCTTGCCAGGTCAAGCATTCCCTGACCAGATTGATATGAGCGGAAGCCACAATCAACGGGTCGCAATCGCTTATCCTTTGCTCTATTTGGCTGTAGAGCAATATATTGGCATCTTTAACATTGCCAACCCAGCAGCCCCCCAATTTTTAGGGTTTTGGGGGTTTCCAGACTGGCCTCATATTTCTACTCTACAGGTACAGAACGGGGTAGCTTACTTTACTAATGAATCAACTGTCATTCTTTTAAACTTATCGGCGAAATGTCAATTTGAAACCATTACAAAAATTGATATTCCATTTAAAATTTTTCAACTAGAGGTTCAAGGCAATCGCCTTTATATTGATGAAACGTCTTTGGCTGATCAAGAAAATCAAGTTGTTATCTTTTCTATCGTTGAGCCAAACTCACTGGAACAATTAGGGATTGTAGATTTAAGACAAGTTGCTACTTGGTCAGTACTAGAAGAAAACCTGTATGCCCTTGGGGATGAGTTAATGAACATTGATGTAGCTGATCCCAGTCAACCAGAATACCAACCAGTCAATTTACCACTAGATACTGAAAAATTAGCTTACTCTCCTTCTATCTGGAAAGATGATAGGCTTTACCTCTTATGGGAGGCACAGACCCTAACAATTGTGAGCGAGTTACAGGAGAAGGAACCAACAGTCATACGCAACGATGATCGTCAAATTATTATGGGCGATCTTAATCATTTTGCCTTCCAAGTTTCTGAAAATTATATCTTCCTCGGAGGATATACATGTGACGGCGGCTCTTGTGGAAGTTATGTATCGTTTTTTGATGCTACCAATGGGCAAGAACTGTCGGGCTTGGGCATTCCGGATCACCAATCTCCTGTACATAGTTATTATGAAATTGAGCCGAATATTATTTATGCCTTTACTGATGATTCACTCTTGGTCATTGACATCACAAATCAAGAAAAGCCGATTATTATTGATGAGGTGCCTATGCTTTCTTGATAAGAAGATTGCTCACCTTGATTTTTAGGCAATCGCAGAGAGGGTGGGGAGCAGGGGCAAAAACGGCCGTTTTCATCCGCGTTGGTCCGTGTTCGTCCGCGTCCTATAAAATGTTGGGGGAAAAACGGCCGTTTTTTAGCAGGGGAGTAGAAGAGCAGGGGGAGAAACGGCCGTTTTGTCCGTGTTCGTCCGCGTCCCATAGAAGTGTTGGGGGGAAAACGGCCGTTTTGTCCGTGTTCGTCCGCGTCCTATTGAAATGTTGGGGGAAAAACGGCCGTTTTTATCCGTGTTCGTTCGCGTTCCATAGAAATGTTGGGGAAAAACGGCCGTTTTGTCCGCGTTCGTCCGCATCCTGTAGAAGTGTTGGGGGAAAACGGCCGTTTTTATCCGTGTTCGTTCGCGTTCCATAGAAATGTTGGGGGAAAAACGGCCGTTTCTGGACACAGAAGTACACGGGAAACGGCCGTTTCCTACACCCACCTACAGCCCTGTTTATGTTATACTAGAGGTGGCCGTTTTGTAGTTAATCGCAGGTGTGACAGAAACGGCCGTTGTAGAGTAGTTGCAATAAATGTTCAATCTTTGTTACAGAGCAAGAATATGCAAACAGTAGAAGCCATTATTGATAAAAATGGTGTTGTTAAGCTCCTCAAACCTGTTCAGTTAAGCAGCCCACGGCAGGCATTGGTTACCATTCTGGATGCACCACGTGACAAAGAGCCACGTCCTTATGGCTTGTGTGCTGGCGAGTTTGTTGTGCCAGGTGATTTTGACGAAGCCTTGCCTGAAGATATTTTAACCACTTTTGAAGGCGAATGAAGATTTTGCTTGATACGCAAGTTTTTCTCTGGTACATCAGTGGGGACAATCGTTTGCCAGGTTTCATGTTGGACAGCATTCGTGATGCTGACAACCTGGTTTATCTGAGTGTTGCTTCGTTTTGGGAGATTGTGATCAAATACCAATTGGGCAAACTTCCGTTACCCCAATCACCCGAATCTTACATTCCCAGACAGCGTCAACGGCACCAGATTGAAAGCCTGATCATTGGTGAGGCCAGCATTGCCCAACTTGTTAAGCTGCCTACGCTTCATCGTGATCCCTTTGATCGTTTACTAATTTGCCAAACTATTGAGCATGGGATGCTTCTAGCTACCACGGATCATAAGATCCAACAATACCCAGTACCACTTTTAACCAAATTGACCAGCAATTAACGAATGAGGGGAAACGGCCGTTTTTCCATTTTTAACATGGACAGGAAAGATCACGGGGGGGGAAACGGCCAAAAAATCCGCGAAAATCCGCTCCAATCCGCGTCATCCGCGCATCTGTTTTTATCAGAAACGGCCGTTGATCACAGTTTGGAAGTGTGAGGTGGTGGGGAGAAACGGCCGTTTCCCCCTCACCCATTCTGTCGTCAAAAACAACCAGTAACATCATCTACCCACATCAGTCCACGTTCCCCCCGCTTTCAGGCAATTGCCAATAAAAACGCATCTTAATGCGCCCCATTTGCACCTCATCCCCATTACCCAATGGCTGCGGAGCAAGCCCTAGCCGTTCAAAGTTCCGCAGCGTGCCGTTGGCGCTCCCTTCATCATAAAGCCAATAGCCACCGCCGCTCTGCCGAATGCGGGCGTGCAGCCGCGAGACGCTGCGGTCAGACAACACAATTTGGGCATGTTCAGGGTCGCGGCCAAAGGTGATGTTATCGGCAAGCAAGGTCACGGTTCCCAGCGACACGGCAGCATCGGTGCAAACCAGCGTGGGGAAGGTGGGCTTAACGGCCGTTTCTTCCTCCCCACTCCCCACGCCCTTCTCATCCACAACCGGCTCCACCTCGGCCATGATCGCTCGCCTCGGTCGTGTCCCCCACCAGCGCAGGAAAAAGAGCAGCAACCCCAGCAGCGCAATGCCAGCCAGTGCCAGCAATGCCTGCCCCAGTGAAACACCCGGCAGCGGCACTTCCGGCTCCACGGCTGCGGCTGTGGCAGCAGGTGTTTGCAAGGATAACGGCCGTTCCAGCCGCACCTCCACCAGCAGCGGCTCACTCGTCGCCTGCACCTCCAACTCATCCGTCACCACCGCAACCAGTTGATATTGCCCTGCGCTCACTGCCTGCAAATCCCACACAAACTGCACCGCCCCATCGGCAGCGATGTCGCCCGTGGCGGCCGGCTGTCCGTTCACAAACAGTTGCGCTTCGGCCAGCGGCCGCGCCACCCCATTCGGCCAGACTAATTGCAGCGGCAGCACAACGCTGCCGGGACGAAGTTCCGCCAACGGCGTGTCCGGGGCTTCCCCCACCCGCGCAATTACCCGGTTTGGCAAGGATAGCGACAGGCGGGGAGCTGTCAGCTCAATCTGCTCGGTAGCAGTAGCAGTAGCCCCGTTCCACGCCACGGCTACCATCACCCCGCCGCTTTGCCGCAGCAGCGACCGATACGCCACCAGCCACTGCTGCTGCTGCGCCTGCCAAACGGCATAAATGGGGTCGGCATCGGCAGGTTGGGGCATGTGGATGTGAAAGGCGTGGGTGGGTAGGGTAAGCTGCTCTACGTTGGCAACTTCGTTGGCATCGGCACGCGCCCCCAAAATGGCGGCGTAAATGGAAATGTCGGCATCCGCAGCCTGCGTCAGCAACGCCGGGAAATCAAGCTGCTGCCCTAGGCTGGCCCCATCGGTAAAGAGCAAAATGGCCTGAAAACGGCCGTTTTCCCGCTCCTTTGCCCCCCTAATCGCCAATTCCAGCATTGCCCCCAGCGGCGTTTCGCTCAATGTCCCCGGCTCAAATCGCCCCATCGCCTGCCGTACGCTGTTGGGGTCGCTGTCGGCTTCGATGTGAAAACGGCCGTTTACCCCCCCCACCTCCGGCACCACCACCGACACTACATCCAGCCCATCTGCTCGCATAAAGTCAGCGGCAAAATGGCTAATGCTGGCCTCGACCTTGGTTTGTCGCGTCAACCCGCTGTCGTCGTCCACCTCGTCCAACGTCGGGTTAGCATCAATCACAAAGGTGACATCTACGCCAACGGCCGTTTGTGTGGGTACAAATTCCCCCACAGCCACCCCGTTTTCCTGCAAACTCAGCCCATTGGGGTCAGAAAACGGCCGTCCCTCCCCATCTCGCGTCAACAGACGCACGGTAATGTCGGGGAAGGTGGCGGCATTAACGGCCGTTATCCGCACCCGCTGCCCATCCCCCTGCCACGCCACCACCGACCCCGCCCAACAAACAGCAACAAACAAAGCCAGGCAATATTTGAGCGTGCGTACAGCATATTGCGTAGCCACAAGGACAACGCCCCACGCCCTACACCCCACACCCCACAAAGTTGTTCTACCGTTTGTTCTACCCATTAGACGCATTATGTTTACTTTCCCACTGCGGTTTGCTATTATACGAGACAAGTAAGCGAAGGTGAAAGAATGGCAAAAATCAGACTCGGTTGGTTAATCATTTGTTTATTACTGCTGTTGGTGGGAAAAACGGCCGTTGCCCAGGAGCCTGCCCCCCAGCTTTTTATCACTGCCACCAACACCGACAGCCTACCCCTCGTCGAGATGCGCGTCTACGGGCTGGATGAATTTGGCGAACCGCTCGACATTTCCGGCCAGACCCTTTCTGTCACCGCCAACGGCAGCACCATTCCTCCTGTCGTTGTCGGTACCGATGCCGTTGGCACCTTCACCCTCTTCCTAATAGACATTACCCCTGGCCTGGCCGAGCAACTCACCGCCATTGAACAAGCCGTTGTCCAATTTGCCAGCCCCGCCACCATGACCGAACAGCTAGACACCATCGCCATTTACCAGATTGGCGAAACGGCCGCTTTGCCCCTGCTCCCCCCCGATAAATTCCACAACAGCGTTCGCAACCTGTTTGCGGGCGGCATCACTCCCATCGAAGGCACCACCGCCCTCATAGACAGCACCCTCACGCTGCTTGACCAAATCAGCAGCCTCAAGCCCGATCCCGCCATGGCAACGTCCATCGTCATCATCTCTGATGGCACTGATGTTGTCAGCAGTGGCTCGTTTGACAACATTGCCCGCCGCGCCAGCGAAATGGGGGTGCCTGTCCACACCATTTGGGGCAACAATCCCAACCTGACAGAAACAAACCGCGAACAGGGCAAGGCCAATATGCGCACCATTGCCGCCAATACACGCGGTTTGGCACTTGATCTGGACAAAGCGAGCGATTTGCCGCTCATCTGGAACCGCATCGCCAGCTTCCGCAACCAAACGCGGATTAGCTTTACGCCAGCGGTAACGGGTGGCGGAGAAACAACCATCACGCTGGCTTTAACGGAAAACCCGGCAGTGCAGGCACAAACGGCCGTTAACATCCCCACCAACGTCCCCAGCGTCACCCTCAACATCCCCGCCGACAGCCGCACCCTCACCCTACCCAACGTTGAAGACCCCCTAACCTTGCGGCTTGGAGCCACCGTCTCCTGGCTCGATGGCGTAGAGCGCACCCTCACCGCCGCCCAGCTCAAAGTCAACAACACCTTCTTCGACATCCCCACCAGCGACCTGACCGACTTTGAAGTCGAGATCACCGACCTCACCTATGGCAGCAACACCTTCCAGCTCGTCGTCCTCGACGACCAGGAAATCCGCGCCCAAAGCCCCCCCATCCAAATGCTCATTGAAGAAGGTGCCACCACTATCCCCGATGCCCTGCAACCAAGCGGCTTCAGCGGTGGGCGGCTTCTGCTCAATATTTCCCTCTTTTTGCTGGTGCTGGCAGTGCTGGTCGGGCTGCTTTTCTTTGGCTGGCGCGCTGGCTGGTTTCGGCCACGCCATCGGCCTCGGGTACGCATTGAAGATGGCCCAGACACCCCACGCCAAACGCCCCGCCAACCCACCCGCACACCGGCCCCTCCTCGCACCGACCACGCCCCACGCGACCACGCCCCACGCGACCACGCCCCACGCGACCACGCCCCACTCCCCACCTCTCATCCCCACGCCCTCGCCCGGCTGCAAATCCTCGAATCCACCACCCCCATGGCTACCGAGTTTCCCCTGACAGCCGCCACCATCCGTCTCGGTCGTTCCCCCGCCAACAACGACATCGCCTTCGAGCAAGACATCACCGTCTCCCGCCAACACGCCATTTTGCATCTCGAAGGGGTGCAGTACCGACTCTACGACCAAAACTCAACCAGCGGCACCTGGGTCAACGAACAGCGCGTCCCCGAACACGGCACCCTCCTTTTCGACGGCGACGACGTTCACCTCGGAGCCGTCCACCTGCGCTTCGCCCAGCCTTAAAATCGTTGCCAGACGTTCAACTTCTGCGAGAAGTTGAACGTCTACATCCCGGCTAAACAGTATACGTGAAAATTATAATAATCTTTATGTATAATATGCGCCATGCAAACATTTATTGGCCGCAAACAGGAAACAACCACCCTCAACAACTATTGGCAGCGAGCAGATGCAGCCCTGCTCATTGTGTATGGACGGCGGCGGGTTGGCAAAACCAGCCTGCTAACCCACTGGTTAGCACAAGAATCCATTCCCCACGCCCTCTATTGGGTCGCACAGCCTTCTGCAGCAGCCGAACAGCTTCGCCAATTCTCCCAGGCACTCTATCGGTTTGAAAACCCGGCCGGCACGCCGCTAGAAACCTTTAGCTACCAATCCTGGGAGCAAGCTCTGGAACAGGTGGCGCGGCTGGCGGAAAAACAGAGATTCACGCTTATTATTGATGAGTTCACCTATCTGCTGACGCGCACCCCGGAACTGGCTGGTTTGTTCCAAAACATGTGGGATCATTTGCTAAAGCAGCGCAATTTGCTGCTCATTTTGTGTGGCTCCCACCTGGGAATGATGAAAAAACATGTGCTTTCATACCAGGCACCGCTCTATGGACGGGCGGCTGCCCAACTGCATGTTCAGCCATTGCCTTTTGGAACCACGCACGCTTATTTTCCCCACTATGAAGCCGCAGAACGGGTTGCCATTTATGCCATGTTTGGGGGTGTGCCAGCCTATTGGGAGCGTCTGGATCAATCGCTTTCTATTTCGGAAAATATCAGGCAGCAGCTTCTCACCCCCAACAACCTGATGCAGGCTGAACCTCGTTTGCTGCTACACGATTTTGTGCGTGAGCCAGACAACTACATTGCCATGTTTAGTGCCATTGCCAATGGCTACCGCACGCAAAAGCAAATGATGACGTTCACGGGGCTGGCACAAGGCCACGTATCCAGCTATTTGGCGGTGCTGGAAGCAGCAGGATTTATTGAGCGACGGGTACCGATTACAGCAGGGCCACAGTCACGGCAAAGTCGCTACCATATCATAGACCCCTACTTGCGCTTTTATTACCGCTTTCTGGCAACGCGACAATCCCAACTGGCACTGGGGGTGCAAGAGCCTGCCCTGGCCGAGATCAAGCAGCATTTGCTGGATTTTATTGGCACACACACCTGGGAAGAGATTTGCCGCGAATGGGTGCTGCGGGCGGGGGCAGCGGGTGTCATTCCGTACCTTGCGGATCAGGTTGGCAGCTATTGGGATAAAAAGTCGCAGATTGATGTTGTGGGTCTAAACAGAATGGAGAAAACGCTGATTTTGGGTGAATGCAAATGGTCGCCGAAGGAGATGGATGCTGATATTCTGACGACGCTTGCCCAGAAGACGGAACAGGTTGTCCCCAAGCAAGGAGTATGGCGTGTTTTCTACGTGGGTATGGCACGTGGCGGCTGGAGTGCGGCAACCCAGCAAGCACGGGAAACGGTTTCCAGCTATCATGGCTCCAATTGGCAGGCAACTGATAGTTTACTGGTTGATTTGAACCGTATTGATTATGATTTGATGACCTGGAGCAACTCGTTTTAGAAGTTCAACTTCTCGTAAGAAGTTGAACTTCTTGGTGAATGTAGCCAATCTCTAATCTCCAAGACCTGAGAATGTTAATTTATGTTCGATGGATTAAATGATTGATGCAACTGACGAATAAGCAGCAGGAAGCGGTGATGGCTGGGGCGACGAGCTTTTTATTGGGGCCGGCCGGAACGGGAAAAACGGCCGTTCTGCAACACCGCCTCCTTCGCCTCCTCCGCGAAGGGGAACTCGCCTACACCATCCTCGTCCTCGTCGCCGAGCTGGAGCAACAGCAGGCGTTCTACGATGCCATACACCAATCCGATTTGGGAGCCTACGCCGACCTAAAGGTGACAACCTACAACGCAATGGCGCAGGAAATGGTGACGCTGTTCTGGCCGCTGGTGGCCCGGCCGGCCGGGTTCGCCCGCCCCTTCCAGCCCCCCATCATCCTCAGCTACGACCTGGCCCAACTGCTGATGTGGCACACCATCACCCCCATGCTCAATGAAGGCAGCTTTAGCGATTTACGGCTGCGGCCACAACAAATCGTCAGCCAACTACTCGACACGCTCAACCGCGCCGCCCTCAATGGGCTGTCGCTGGACGAAGCGATTTCGCGGCAGCAAACGGCGTGGGCGGGCGAACCAAAACACATTCGCCATTTGGCAGAAGCAGCCGAAGCTGCCCGCCGCTTCCGCGCCACCTGCCTGGAACACAGCCTGCTCGATTTGTCGCTGGTGGTGGAGGTGTTTGACACCCAGCTTGTGCGCCACCCTGAATTCCAGAAATATTTTAGTGAACGGTTTCGCCACCTGATTATTGACAACGTGGAGGAGCAAACCCCGGCCGGGCAAAACTTTATCACTCATTTGATGGATGTGACGGCAACAACGGCGTTGGCCTATGATGCCGGGGGGGGCTATAAGCGGTTTTTGGCCGCCGACCCGACGGGGGCGCGGCTGTTTTACGGCCGTTCGCGCCTCACCTTCACCTTTGACCAAAACGATAGCTTTATCGCCGCCCCGGCCATGGCGGCATTGGCAAACCGGGTGGAGAATTTTTTGCTGCATACGAACAAGGAAACGGCCGTTTCCGACGCAGCCATTGTGGGGGTCATAAACGGCCGTTATCGCCGCGACATGGTAACCAACCTCGCCGCCCACCTCCGCACCCTGCTCGACCAGGGACTCCACCCCAGCGACATTGCCATCATCGTCCCCTACCTCGACGGCGCCCTGCGCTACATGATCAGCCGCGCCTTCAGCGAAGCCAACATCCCCTACTTTTTACTCCGCCGCCGCTCCAGCCCCCGCGAAGAGCCACGCATCCGCGCCTGGCTCACCTGGCTCGCCCTCGCCCACCCCGATTGGGGCGTAACACCCGCCGCCTACGACGTAGCCGAAGCCCTCACCCTCTCCATCCACGGCCTCGACCCTGCCCGCGCCGAATTGCTCACCGAACGGCTCTACCAGCCCGACACCGCCACCCTGCTCCCCGCCGAAACCCTCCCCGAAACCCTCGTCACCCGCATCGGCTTCGACATGGTGGGCTTGTTTGAAGATTTGCGCCGCTGGCTGGCCGGGCAGGACGGCAGCCAGCCAATTGATGCCTTTCTCCACACCCTCTTTACCCAACTGCTTTCCCAAAAGCGATTTCAGCCGGAACCAGATTTAGCGGGAGCGGCCGTTTGTGATTGGCTGGTCAAAGCCGCCACCCGGCTGCGTCAATCCGCCCGCTCCCTGGGCCTCAACACCCCCGCCGCCATCGGCCGCGTCTTCATCGAAGGCATCCACAACGGCCTCGTCACCGCCAACCCGCCCGACCTCGGCGAACCACCCGACCCCAACGGCGTGATGATTTCCACCATCTACGGCTACCTGCTGGCCGGCCGCCCCGTGCAGCTGCAAGTGTGGCTGGAAACGGCCGCTACCGGCTGGTGGGACATCCCCAACCAACCCCTCAGCAACGCCTTTGTCCTCGCCCAAAGCTATGATGCCACCAAACCGTGGACCATGGACGAAGATTTTCTCATCCGCAACGAACTCCTCAGCCGCATCGTGCGCGGCCTCACCAACCGCTGTCGCGGCGGCATCCTCCTCGCCACCAGCGAACTCGACCGGCGCGGCGTGCGCCAGGAAGGGATGCTGTGGCGGGCCTTACAGCCAGTGAAGATTTCGTAAAAGTTAAACAAGCGTCAATCAGCCCCCATTCCCCTATGCTATACTCAAGTGGATCAGTAATCGGTAATCAGTAATCGGTAATCAGCAGCCTGACTGATTACCGATTACCGGTTACTGATTACTGAATGTAATGGTAAAGCAGGAGCTGCTCACACGCTTATGGTCGAAAAACCGATTACAGATCTTTTATGGGTAACAATTAGCGCCGCGCTTGTCTTTTTGATGCAAGCAGGCTTCCTCTGTTTAGAAACCGGGCTAACCCGCAGCAAAAACAACATCAACGTCGCCATCAAAAACCTGGCCGATGTCGCCATTTCCACCATGCTGTTTTGGGTGATGGGGTTTGGGCTGATGTTTGGCCGCAGCAGCGGGGGGATTGTGGGGCTAAACGGCTTTTCGCCTAATTTTGGTCCCGACAACCTATGGCCGCCGGTTTTCTTTCTTTTTCAAGTGATGCTTTGCACCACCACCATCGCCATTGTTTCTGGGGCGGTGGCGGAACGGATGCGGTTTATTTTGTATTTGCTGATTACGGTGCTGGTGGTGGCGGTGATTTACCCCATTTTTGGGCATTGGGCGTGGAATGGGGTCAACGAGGGCATGGCAAATGGGTGGTTAGCCAAGCTGGGGTTTGTGGATTTTGCCGGGGCAACGGTTGTCCATAGCGTGGGTGGCTGGGTGGGGCTGGCGGTGGTGCTGATTGTGGGGCCGCGAAACGGCCGTTTTCTTCCCGATGGCTCCGACCGCAAAATACCCGGCTCCAACATCCCCCTCGCCACGCTGGGCGTGCTGCTCCTCTACATCGGCTGGATGGGGTTCACCGGCGGCAGCACCTACACCCTCGATGCCCGCGTCGTCAACATCATCATCAACACCCTCATGGCCGGAGCCAGCGGCCTGCTTGTCACCCTCATCCTCCGCGCCATCATCCGCCGCGAAACCAACGTGCGGCTGGTGATGAACGGCTGTTTGGCTGGGCTGGTTTCCATATCGGCCGTTGCCCACGCCGTCATGCCCCTCACCGCCATCATCATTGGCGCGGGCGGCGGGCTAGTGATGATTGGCAGTAACGTGCTGTTGGCGCGGCTGCGAATTGACGATGCCACCGGCTCTGTACCAGTTCATTTGGGGGCAGGCATTTGGGGAACACTGGCCGTCTTTTTTGGCGACCCCGAAATTTTAGGCACGGGGCTGGGGCGGGTGCAGCAGCTTGGGGTGCAAATTATCGGTGTCACCGTCTGCTGCCTCTGGGTGTTCACCATCACCTACCTGCTGCTGCGGATTCTTGACCGCTATAAGCCGCTGCGTGTGAGTGCCCAGGATGAATACATTGGGCTGAATGTGTCGGAACACGGCGCGTCAACGGAGCTAAACGATTTGTTCCGCATTATGGAGCAGCAGTCGCGCACGGGGGATTTGACGCTGCGGGTGCCGATTGAGCCGTTTACCGAGGTGGGGCAAATTGCCCAGCGGTATAACCGGGTGATGGAGGCGCTGGAACAGGCGCGAAACCGCACCAAATCTATTGTGCAAAATGCGATGGACGGGATTGTGACGTTTTCCAAACACACGCTGCTGATTGACACGGTGAACCCGGCGGCAGAGGCGATGTTTGGGCAGGTGGCCGGGGCGTTGGCGCATCAGCCGGTGACGGTGCTGTTGAAAACGGCCGTTTCTCCCCTCCCCCAACCGCCCACACCAGACGACGACTTTGACCCCGACGACCTGGTGCCAAGCCCCGCCGCCCAGTTCCGCAACCTGCTCGCCCGTGCTGCCAAAGCCAAAGAGCCATACGAAATGCTGGGGCAGCACAGCAGCGGCACCCTCTTTCCCATCGAAGCGATGATTATGGAAGCGCAGTTGGGCAACGAAGTCCACTACATCGGCACCTTCCGCGATATTACCCACCGCAAGCTGGCGGAAACGGCGCGGCAGGAGTCGGAGCGTAAATACCGGCTGCTGGTGGATACGATGCAGGACGGCACCTTTATTTTGCAGGGCGACCGCTGGCAGTTTATCAACGATGCCTTGGCCCAGATGCTGGGCTACACCATTTATGAGATGCGCGGGCTGAAGTTTGAGGGGTTTGTGGCGGAGGCGGATCGGGAGCGGCTGCAAACGTTGTTTGGGGTGTTGCAAAACGGCCGTTCTGCCGACCACACCCCCAACGGCACCACCATCGAAGCCCGCCTGCAGCACAAAGAGCCGGGCAAAATCGTCCAAACCATCATCAAAGCCCAGCACACCAGCTACAACCACCAGCCCGCCCTGCTCGGCACCGTCACCGACATCACCGAACGCAAGGACGCGGAAAACGCCCTGCGGCTAACCCAGTTTGCCGTTGACCGCAGCGGCGACGGCATCCTCTGGATTGCCCCCAACACCCACGTCATCTACGCCAACGATGCCGCCTGCGCCTCCGTTGGCTACAGCCACGACGAAATGCGCCAGCTCAACATTACCCTGCTCGACCCCCAGCTTGATTTGGTGGCGCGGTGGCCCAAATTTTGGCGCACCTTGCAGCAAAAAGGCTCCTTCACCTACGAAACCCATTTCAAACACAAGGACGGCTCCCTTTTCCCCGTAGATGTCACCGCCAACTACATCGAATTTGAGGGGCGCACCTACAGCTATTTGTTTTACCGCGATATTACCGAACGCAAGCAGGCGCAGCGGGATTTGAAGCAAGCGAAAGAGGCGGCTGAAGCGGCCAACCGCGCCAAAAGTGCCTTTGTTGCCAACATGAGCCATGAGCTGCGTACCCCACTCAATGCCATCATCGGCTACAGCGAAATGTTGAGCGAAGAGGCAGAGGATTTGGGACAGGAAGAGTTTGTGGGCGATTTAGACCGCATCCAGCACGCCGGCCGACACCTGCTGGGGCTTATCAACGACATTCTCGACCTCTCCAAAATTGAAGCGGGAAAGATGGAGCTGTTTATCGAATCCTTTAGCGTCACCGATCTGGTTAACAATGTTGTGTACACGGTGAAGCCGCTGATGGACAAAAACCAAAATGTGTTGCACACGCGGCTGGGCAGCAATCTCGGCATCATGCACGCCGACATGACCAAGGTGCAGCAGTCGCTGCTGAATTTACTCAGCAACGCCGCCAAATTTACCCAGGAGGGGGAAATTACGCTGGAGGTGCAGCGGGTGCGCGGCAGTTATGACGATGGCACCGGGCAAACGGGGGATTGGCTCCACATGCAGGTGCGCGATACCGGTATTGGCATGACCGCCGACCAGCTTGAATCCCTCTTTTTGCCGTTTAACCAGGCCGATGCGTCCACGACGCGACGCTATGGCGGCACGGGGCTGGGACTGGCAATCAGCCGCCGCTTCTGCCGGATGATGGGGGGGGATATTACGGTGGAAAGTACGCTGGGCGAGGGTTCGGCCTTTACCATTCACCTGCCGGCCGAGGTATCGGATGCCCAGTTAGACATTTTGCAGCTTGAAGAAACGGCCTCGCGGCCAGATACGGGGTTGCTGGGGCCGCTGCCGGGGGCGAGCCAGATTTTGGTGATTGACGATGACCCGGTGGCGCGTGACCTGATTGAGCGGCATTTGTTGAAGGAGGGATTTCGGGTGGCAACGGCCGTTAATGGCACCGAAGGTCTGCAACTGGCGCGAAAAATAAAGCCCGATGTTATTACCCTCGACGTGCTGATGCCTACGCTGGACGGCTGGGACGTGCTGGCGGCATTAAAAAGCGACAAAAAGCTGGCCGACACCCCTGTGGTCATCGTTTCCATGATTAAAGACCAAAACAAAGGGTTTGCCCTTGGGGCAGCCGACTATCTGCTCAAGCCAATTGACCGCAAGCAGCTTGTGACCATTTTGCGGAAATTTGAGCCGGGCAGCCAGACGAGCCAGAAAAGCGGGCAGGTGCTGGTGGTGGAGGATGACCCGGCGACGCGGGAGATGCTGCGCCGGACGATTGAGCGGGAGGGGTGGCAGGTGCTGGAGGTGGAAAACGGCCGTTTAGCCCTGCAAAGCGTGGCCGAAAACCCACCTAACCTCATTGTCCTCGACATGATGATGCCTGAAATGAATGGCATCCAGTTCCTAACCAAGCTGCGCGACAACCCCGAATGGCAAGACATCCCCGTCATCGTCGTCACCGCCAAGGAGCTAACCACCGATGAGCGCCGCCTGCTGCAGCGGTATGCCGAACGGGTGCTGGAAAAAGGGCGCTACGACAGCGGCAACCTGCTGCGCCAAATCCGCGATTTGGTGGTGGCGTGCCTGCGTGAACAGGCGATTGAATAAGAATTTTAGACAGGATTTACAGGATTTACAGGATTTGGTTCTCCCATATAGACAGAGACTAGGAGACTGGGAGCTTGGAATAGTCTCCTAATCTCCCAGTCTCTTCTCTCAGTGCAACATATGCCGACGATTCTTTTGGTTGAAGACAATGAACTAAACAGCAACATGCTCTCGCGCCGCTTGCAACGCAAGGGGTATGAGGTGGTGCTGGCGATGAACGGTGCCGACGGGGTGCGTGCTGCCCAGCACCATCGCCCCGATTTGATTTTGATGGATATGAATTTGCCAGTCGTGGATGGGTGGGAAGCGACGCGCCAGCTTAAAAACAGCCCCGCCACGCAAATGATCCCGATCATTGCCCAAACGGCCCACGCCATGTCGGGCGACCGGGAAAAATGTTTGGCGATTGGCTGCGATGATTACGCGACCAAGCCGATCAATTTTGGTGAATTGCTGGAACAAATTGAAAAGCTGCTGGCGTAATATTGTTTGCAAGTTTGCGTGCCTACCCTGACGGTACCAGTAAACGATTGTAGAGAGAGCCGTTTACAAACACGATGAACGTAGAACAGGGTCTTATTTTAATTGTTGACGATAATGAGGATAACCGCCGACTGCTGGCGCGCCGGGTGGTGCAAATGGGGCATCGGGTGGAAACGGCCGTTAACGGCCGTTTAGCCCTGGAAAAAATCAACGCCACCCCCTACGACCTCATCCTCCTCGACATCATGATGCCCGAACTCAACGGGTTTGAACTGCTGGCACATCTCAAAGCGCACAAAACCCACCACCGCATCCCCGTCATCGTCATTTCCGCCGCCAACGAAGAAGATAGCTCCATCAAAGCCATCCAGATGGGAGCCGAAGATTTTCTCCCCAAACCGTACAACAAACATCTGCTCCAGGCTCGCGTCAGCGCCTCGCTGGCAAAAAAGCGGCTGCGCGACCAGGAGCAAGCGTACCAGCAGGCGCTAGAAGCCGCTAACAAAGCCAAGACTGAATTTATCTCCTTTGTCTCCCACGAACTCAAAAGCCCCATGACCTCCATCAAAGGGTATACCCACCTACTGCTTGGCAGCAACGTTGGGCCGCTCAACGAGCTGCAAACGGACTTTCTCGAAACGATTACCCGCAACGTCAACCGCATGTCGCGCCTAGTTTCCGACCTGGAAGACATTGCCCGCATTGAAACGGGCAACCTGCGGCTGGAAATGCAGGAGGTGCGGCTCCCGGAATTAGTCGAGGAGATCGTCAAATCCATTCAGGCGCAGGTGACGGCCAAAAAACAGGCTCTGACGGTCAACACGTCCCCCGATCTTCCCCACGTTTGGGGCGACCGCTTCCGGCTGTCGCAGGTGCTGTCCAATTTGGTCAGCAATGCCAACAAATACACGCCGGATGAGGGGCGGATTGAGATTGGGGTGGAACGGATAAACGGCCGTTATGCCCCCCCTACCCACATCACCCTCACCGCCCAGCCCCACATCCACATCGCCGTCCGCGACACCGGCATTGGCATCCGCCCCGAAGACCAGCAAACGATCTTTGACAAATTCTTCCGCGCCAATGACGAAGCTACCCACACCATCCCCGGCACCGGTCTCGGCCTCAACATCACCAAAAACCTCATCGAACTCCACAACGGCCACATTTGGTGCGAAAGCCAATACCGCCACGGCACCACTTTCCACATCCTCCTCCCCGCCCTCGATCAATTGTCCAATTGACAATTTGCCCTGGCCGCTCCAAAATTGAGACCCATCACACCAAACGGGTTGGCTGCAACTGCTGCCCGACAAAAGGATAAAATCATGTCCCAAACAAATCCCATCGTTGTCGCCTTTCAAGGCGAAGCCGGTGCTTATTCCGAACAAGCCGTGCGCCAACACTTTGGCCCCGATGTGCAAACCCTCCCTTGCCGCACCTTTAACGATGCCTTTCACGCCCTGCAAGAGCATCGCGCCACCCACGGCATGTTGCCCGTAGAAAACACCCTCGCCGGAACCGTCACCCCCGTTTATGACCTGCTGGTAGACCACGACATGTACATTCAAAGCGAGGTCATCGTCAAGGTCGAGCATTGCCTGATGGCACCTCCCGGAACCCAGCTTGAGGACATCAAATACGTTAAATCCCACTATCAGGCACTGGGACAGTGCGAGCAAACGCTGCGTCGCATGAAGCTGGAGCCGATTACCCATTATGACACCGCTGGAGCCGCCCGCGACCTAGCCGAACACCCTGAACCCCACACCGCCGCCATTGCTAGTGCCCTGGCCGCCCAAACCTACAATCTGGAAATCCTTGTACACCATTTGGAGGACCTGGATTTTAATTACACCCGCTTCTTTGTCCTTGACCCCACCCCACCGCCACGTAAAGATCCCAGCAAAACCTCGATTATTTTTACCACCCGCCACGTCCCCGGTGCCCTGTTCGATGTGATGGCCGAGTTAGCCAAAGAAAAGGTCAATATGTCCAAAATCGAGTCACGCCCGCGCCGCAACCGCCCCTGGCACTATCTGTTTTATGTGGACATTGAAGGGCACCAGGACGACCCCAACATTCAGCGGGCATTGCTGGGCATCCTCAAACGCGCTGCCTTCTTGAAAGTGATTGGCTCTTACCCCGCCGCCGAACTCCCCAGCGCACATCGGTAATCTTATGAGGTGTAGGGAGTAGGGTATAGGGAGTAGAGTGACACCTCACTCCCTACACCCTACTCCCCACTGTTCCCCACTGCCAACGGCCGTAAATTCACCACATCCCCATCCCGCATCCCCGGCACCACCACCTGCAGCCGCTGCCCCGATGCCGCCAAATACAACCCCACCTCAATTGGATACAACCCTGTCGCTACATCTGGCGGTAGTTCGATGCGGTAACTGTCCACCACCACCTCCTCCGGCACCCAGCGCGTGGCGGGGTACTGCCCCTGCTGTGGAGCCACATCCTGCTGCCAGATACAACAGCTTCCGTCGGGGTGCAGCAGATGGACAAACACGGTGTAGTCAGCGGCCGGCTGCGCCACTGCCTGCCATAGCAGCGTCAATTCATAGATGTTGCCATCGCCAGGCTGCAAATTGTAGCCGCGCAGGGCAATTTCGTTGCCAAAGGTGGCATCCAACGGAAATTCAGCCTGGGGCAGAGCAAACAGCCGGTTGGCCTGCTCAATTTGCAGCGTCCCCAAATCTGCTTCTGCCACCGTGTCGTTGTTGCCATCCAGCAGCCGCAAATGGAGCCGATAGCTACCCGTTTCAAAGCTGTCTGGCACGCGCTCGCTAAAGCGGTCAATGACAAATTGGGGCGTTTGCCAGCTGGCAAAGGGGTAGCTGCCATGCACGGGCTGCGTATCGAGCAGAATCCGGCCGGTGTTGTCGGGGCGAATCAGCTCCAGCCGGGTGGTGAGGGACGGCAGGGGGGTGGTTGCCAGCCACCACAGGGCTAAATCTACTCGCTCGCCGGTGGTAACGGCCGTTTTTCCCCGTTCCACCCCTACCAACTCCAAACCCGGCAGCACCGCCAGATTGAGCGACTGGGGCGGCCGGGGCAGTGGTTCCGGCGACGCACCGGCCACCACCGTTGCCCCCTGCACTACAAAGCCATCCCCCGCATAGCGGCCGGCCTCATCCAGCCGCGACAGCCGCGCCCCGCTGCCAGGGGCAAACCAGCCCAGCCGTAAATGGTAGCTGCCTGGCGGCGTACCGGGCGGCAGCGGTACATCCACCCGCTGCACCAGCCGCTCCCCCACCGCCCACTGCGCCGTCGGGTAAGCTGCTGGCTCAATCTGGCTCCAGCGGTGGCCCCAGCCATCTTCCAAGTGTACAAAAGGCTGCACCGCATCGGCTGGAATGCCATCAATACGCCAGTAGAGTGTCAGTGGGACTGTTGCCCCTGCCGCGCCGCTGTCTGTCTCATAGCCCAGCAGGGTGAGGGCATTGCCAAAGTTAACGTTGACTGGATTGGGGATGGCTGTCTCGGTTCCGGCAGGCAGTTCGTAGACAGAAAAATCGGCCGTTTGTACCACGGGTAGCGGCAGCAGCGGCTCGGCCCAGGGGGGGGCGGGACTGTTGTGGGGATAGATGATGAGGGCGGGCTGGTCGGCCGGCAGCGGCAGCACCTGGCTTCCGACCAGCCATTTTACCCGCTTGTAGTCGCGGCTTAAAAAGGCGAGTGTGGGATGCTGGTAATGCAGAGCGGCAACATAGATCTGCTTGTTGCTGGTGTTGGTTTGGTTGAGGTAGGTGGAAACGGCCGTTAAGTCCCCATCATTTTCATAAAACAGTGCCGGATCCGCCGCCCACTGCCCAAAATAGGTGCGCCAGGTGGTGACGAGGCCGAGGAGAAGGAGGAGGAGGAGGAAAAGAGGGGTGTAGGGTGTGGGGTGTGGGGTGTGGGGTGTAGGGTGAACCACGCCCCACGCCCCACGCCCCACGCTCTCCAAGCCAATGGCTGGCAAATAAAAGACAAACGGAATTAGCCCGATGGCGCGAAGGTTGCTGGGGACGATTTCGCCGAGGGCGAGGGCGGTGGGCAGGGTCATGAGGAAGGGAGCAAGGATGAGCAGCAAACGGCCGCTTTGCTGCCAATCGCGCCGAGGCCAGCTGCGCCAGCACATAAACCAGCCGAGCAGCAGCAAGGCAGCAAGAATAGGGTTGAATAACGGCCGTTCCACCACATTAAACCGCACATACGGGTCGCCACGCCAGAAAAACATGCCTAGCGACTTGCCATAGCTGGCGGCAACCGCCTGCCAGCCGCTGGCTTGCCCCGGTGCCACCTGGGTAATCCGCACCAGAAACGCCTCCGGGTACTGCCAGAAGTAAAGGAGCAGTGGCAGCAGAACCAGCAGCCCCATGCCTACCCACGCCGCCAACTGCCCCCACCGCCGCCGGGAGCGCAGTAATGGTATGACGGCCAGCCCCAACAGGGCTGGAAAAAGCCGTACCGCCAGGTAGGTGTAACCTGCCAGCCCCACAACCACACCGCTGGTTAGCAGCCAGCGCCAATCCTGCCGCCGCAGCCCGCGCAGCAGCGTGGCAACCACCAATGCTTGCAGCAGCGGCTGGGTGATGGCGCGGAACCCCAGGCGGCTAAAGATGAGGTGCCAAAAGCTGACGGCCAGCAGCATGGCGGCCAGCAGTGCCACCAGCCGCCCTAGCCGCAGTTCGCGCCCTAGCCAGTAGGTAGTAGCCACGGTGAGCAGGCCAACAAAAGCGGCCGTTAGCCGCAGTGCCAGCACGGAGCTGCCAATGAGCCGCATGAGGCCACCTGCCAGGTAAAAAAAGAGGACTTCTTTGCCGGTGTAACTGGGGATGAAAATCGGCCGTTCGCCCTGCCAGCCAATTTCGCTGGCAAGGATGGCGTTGGCGGCTTCGTCGTAGTGCAGACCGGGCGGGGCGGTGGTGAGGTTGGGGAAGCGAAGAACGGCCGTTGTTAGCAACGTCAGCAGCAAAAGCAGCAAAATCTGGTTTCGGGTAAGCCATTGCATAGACCAGGATTGTAGCCACCTCACCGCTGTTCGTCGAAAGGGGGGCTGTAACGAGTCGCAGGGGGCAAGTCGCAAGTCTTGTTAGCTTAAATGACTTGTTGCCTGTTGCTGGCAACGATTTGTGAAGAAACACACAAGCGTAGGTTTGGCGTAGGTTTGGCGTAGGCCGGCCGTACAGCACGCTTGTCCCGGCTGTCGTATTATAAGCAGCAAGGGTAAAAATCTCTTCTTCTTCTCCTCCTTTTTAAAAGAGAGTCAGGTTTCGGCGTTCCTGACTCTCGCAAAAACAATAGGCCGCCCATAGAGGCGGCCTTTTTGATCTCCAATATCATAATATAACAGCCTGTCAGAAAAAATTTGGGGGAACGCAGCTTTCCCTGTACGCGAAGCGGTCATCTACAACGCTCATCCTGATTTTGGGGTTCTTATCTGGCTAAAAGCAGGTCAAAGCTGCGTCCTGTTTTCAGAAAATCCTACAAGAAGGCTAATTGCCATCGGCTTCAAGCTGGTAACAGATACGGAGCAGATGGAGTTCGTCATAGGGGATTTGTTCGCCACACGCCTCGAAAATGGGGCGCAGAGCGACGGTGCCATGTTCGGCAAAGGCCAACCATACTTTTTCTTGTTGTTCCTGGGTGAGGGTAGAGGCAGCAAACAGCCGTTCAACGGCAAGGGCATTGCCAGCTTCTATATAACGCCCCAGGTGGGCGATGATGGTTTGGCGTTTGACGCTGTAGATTTCCATCAACTGCTCGATGGTTTGGCCGTCGGCAAAGGCTTCACCTACTTCGTCACTACGGGAAGAACGGCCGTTTCCCCCACCATTCACCTTCACCCGCTCCGCCACATCCGGCTTGCTCTTCTCGCGCAGCCCGTTGGCGCGGCAATAATTGGCAATGATCGGCAGCACAACGTCGGCATAGTTCGCCACCTTCACCTCGCCAATGCCATAAAGCTGCCCCAGTGCCTGCGGCGAATGGGGAAACCAGGTTGCCATTTCCGCCAGCGAGCGGTCGGAAAAGATGGCATAGGGCGGCACGTTGGCAGCATCGGCCAGCGCCTTGCGCTTTTGCCGCAGCAGTTCATACAGCCCGGCATCGTAGGCCAGTAGTTCGCGGGGGGCAGAAACGGCCGTTTTCCGCTCCTCCTCCAGCGTCCCCCACACCTGCGCCCCATTCAGCACCCCCCAGCCGTCCGCCGTCAGCTTCAAACTGCCGTAGCTTATATCCTGCGTAAGCAACCCCTGCTGCACCAACTGCCGCGCCAGATGCCGCCACTGTTGCTGTGAAAACTCGGTGCCAATGCCGTAGGTCGAAAGCTGATGATGCCCCCGCTCCAGCACGCTCTTCGCCTGCGACCCGCGCAACACGTTGATAATGTGGCTCGTGCCAAACAGTTCCCCCGTCCGCTTGACGCAGGAAAGGAATTTTTGCGCCGGAATGGTGATATCGGTGAGTGCCCTTTCCTGCCGCGTGCAGTTGTCGCACTGGCCGCAATTTTCCCCGGTAAACGTTTCGCCAAAGTAGCCCAGCAGCGGCCTGCGGCGGCATTCGGTGGTCTCCACCCACCCCACCAGCGTTTCCAGCCGCACATGCCGCCCCACCTGCTCCTCCGCCGCTGCCTGGCCGATAAAATGCTTCACCGTAAAAATGTCGCTGTAGCTAAACAGCATGCGGCAGTCGGACGGCAAGCCATCGCGCCCGGCGCGGCCAATTTGCTGGTAATAATTTTCGATGTCGCTGGGCAAATCGGCGTGCAAGATAAAGCGGACGTTGGGTTTGTCAATGCCCATGCCAAAGGCGATGGTGGCAACAATGATGTCCACGTCGTCGCGGACAAAGCGCGTTTGGTTACGCTGCCGCGTGCCGTTGTCCAGCCCGGCGTGGTAGGGTAGCACCGACAGCCCGCGCCGCGACAAGGCATGGGTGAGGGCATCCACCTGCCGCCGGGTGGCGCAGTAGATGATGCCGGACTGGTTGGGGTGGGCGGCAATAAATTCCAGCGTTTGGCTAACGGTGTCGGTTTTGTCCACCACTTCCAGAAAGAGGTTGTCGCGGTTGAAGCTGGCAACAAAGGCATTTTCGTCCTGAAAGTTGAGCGTGCTTTTGATGTCGTCGCGGACGCGGGGGGTGGCGGTGGCGGTGAGGGCGATACAAACGGCCGTTGGCAGCCGCTGCCGCACTTCCACAAGCTGGCGATATTCGGGGCGAAAGTCGTGGCCCCAGGCGGAAATGCAGTGGGCTTCGTCAATGGCGAGGCAGTCCACCCGGCACTGGGTGAGGGTGCCGAGGATGTCGGGCTTGAGCAGGGTTTCGGGAGCCATGTAGAGCAGTTTGATGTGGCCTTGCCGTACCTGGGCCAGGGTGTCGTAGTAGGCATCGAGGCTAAGGCTGCTGTTGAGATAAACGGCCGTTACCCCCAACTCCCGCAATTGATCCACCTGATCCTGCATCAGCGAAATCAGCGGCGACACCACCACCGTCATCCCCTCAAACAGCAGTGCCGGAAGCTGGTAGCACAGCGACTTGCCGCCGCCGGTGGGCATAATCACCAGCGTATCGCGCTGCTCCAGGACATTGCTGATAATCTCGGCCTGCAGCGGGCGGAACGACTCATAACCATAAATGGTATGCAAAAGCTGCGCCGCCCTGTCCAGCAGCGTATCGGCCTTTTGCGTCAACTTGGGCTTGTCCAATCGCGCCAGCACCGCCTCCTGGCTTTGCAGCTCCCCGTTTTCGTCAATGTGCGCCAGCGGAACCCCCAGTGCAGTCAGCGTTTGGCCGATGAGCTGGGCGCGGTGGCAATCTTGCGGTTTGGCTTCGCTGCCCATGATGGCAACGCGGTGTTGCTGTTCAAAGGCGTTGTACAGGCGGCTGATGCCCTGCTGGTAAAATGGCATCTTTTGCACGCGCTCGTAATCAATACGGCCGTTTGTGTAACATTCAGGGTCATCCGGCCTTCCTCCCAGCAAATTGCCCATGAACACATAGCGAATCCCCTGCTGCCGCGCCGCGTCGGCCAGGTTGTCGCTGGAAAGCTCCGGCCTATAGCGCGAATAGGGAGCCGAGCGTACATCAATGAGGAAGGCGATCTGATGCTGCTTTAGCAGAGCCAGCATCTCCTCGCCGCTGCGCTTGCCATAGCCAATGGTGTAAATGGGGATAGTCATGGGCGTTGTTGGGATTGGAGATCGGAGATTAGAGATTAAAAGCCTCCAGCCTCCAGCTAGCATTCAAAAAAAAGAGCCGCTTATGCAGCGACTCTGTTTTCTTTCTGTGCCCTCACGGAGATTCGAACTCCGGTTTTAAGCTTGAAAGGCTTACGTCCTAGTCCCCTAGACGATGAGGGCAACGGGTGGAATTCTACCATTGGGCGTTTTTTTGTCAAGCGTTTATTGTCAAGTTTGGTGTAAAATAGCGGACATGAAGATTCGCAGCTATCGAGCAGAAGATGCGGCAGTGTTGGCAGCAGTTGGGCGGACGTTAGGAAGGAGAGAAACGGCCGTTTCCCTCCACCGCGAATTAGCCAACACACCTAAAATGGGCGGGCGCGTCTGGGTGGCTGCACTGGACGGCCAACCCATTGGCTATGCCACCGTGCTGCCCCTGCCCGGTTTACCCCATTTGCTGGAATTAGACGGCTTTATTGCCCCTAGCCAGCAGCGACGGGGATACGGATCGGCGCTGTTGACAGCGCTGTTGGCGGCACTGGCGGGCAGTCACAAAACGCTGACCTATGCTGTGAACAGCCATGATAAGCCGGCCGCACTGTTTTTGCGCCACCACCAGTTCGCCATTGAGCATGAGGAGTGGCAGATGGTGTGGCGGGCGGAAGAGAGTCGGGTGGGGAAAACGGCCGTTTTGCCCCCTCATCTCACCATTCGCACCCTGCCCCAGCCGCAAGCCATCGCCCAATTTGTTGCCCTCTATGACCGCAGCTTTGGCCCCCACCCCTGGTACCAACCCTACACCCCCGATGAGGTTGCCGCCCTGCTTGCCAGCCCTGCCGATCTCCACTTTTTGTATGCTGGAAAGGAACCTATTGGGTTTACCTGGCTCCGTTTGGCCGGGGGGGCAGCGGAAATTGAGCCGGTGGGGATTGTGCCAGCGTGGCAGGGACGGGGAAACGGCCGTTTTTTACTCCACCACACCCTGGCCTGGCTGGCACGCCACGGCTACCAGGAGGTGCATTTGGGCGTGTGGCAAAGTAATCAGGCGGCGGTTCAGCTTTACCAACGACTTGGTTTTTGCCATAGCAGCAGCCGCTATTTTTACGGCCGTTTGGCGTAAAACTTTATTGGAATGAAGAATTTCGACAGGATTTACAGGAGTGTTTTCATCCTGCAAATCCTGTGAATCCTGTCAAAAAATAATCTGTGGGGAAAACGGCCGTTTTTCAGTGTCAACCCGTCAAGCAAAAACGGCCGTTGGGGTATATGCTGCCCCTATGAACCATAAAATACGCCTCCCCATTTTATTATTTGCCCTGTTAACCGCCTGCGCCCACACTTCTGCCCCTGGTGATGCAGTTCCCAGCAGTGAAGCCGCCACCCCAGACGCAGCCGCCACGCTAGTTTTGCCAACGGCCGTTGCCGCCCCGCCCCAGCCCACCCTTATTGTCCCCGATTCTCCCGTCCCTGCCTTCTACAATTTGCGCTTTGCCACCAGTGCCGATGCCGCCCCGCAGCCCTATTTCTCGCAGGGAACAGAACAAGTTTTTGCCGTTTGGGATTATGCCAACATCCCTATCGGGGCCACCGTGCGCCGGGTGTGGCTGCTGAATGGGGAGCCGTGGCTGGAGCGGGAAGAGGCGTGGACAGGCGCGGCCAGCGGCACGGTGCAAGATGTCTCAATTTATGATTTCACCGGCGGCGGTCTACAGCCGGGAAAATATGAGGTGCTGCTGTATCTGGGGGATGCGCTGCTGGTAAACGGCCGTTTCTGGGTCAACACCGCATCCGCCCCTTACTCAGTCCCTTCCCCCAATGGCACAACCATCGCCCAACGGCTGGGTGACCGTTCGCTGGTGCTGGCCGAAGCACCTGATTTGCTCACCGAACTCACCGTCACCGATCACCCCATCAGCGAAATAGCCTGGCTGCCATCCGGCAAAAAGCTGCTGGTTGTCACCGAAGATAGCACCGAACGAATTGCCAACAGCACCATTGGCATTCGCCACGCGCTGTGGCTGGTGGATACGCTTACCAGCCAAATTAGCCCGCTTGGGTTCTATGATGAGGATTTGCATGAGGTGGGGGTGTCAGAAAACGGCCGTTTTCTCTCCTTCATCAGCGGCACTAGCTATGGCGATGCCTGCATGGTGGATCGCACGCTGGTCATTATGGCACTTGACGAGCAGGGCAACCGGCTGTCGCTGCTGCAAGCAGGCCGCTTTACAGGGCTGCCACAGGCTGAAACGGGTTCGATGGGTCAATTTTACCCAGCGGATAACGGCCGTTGGGTTGGCAACAACCAATTTGAAATCTCCGTTGCCGTCACCTGTCAGCCCGAAGGAGCCAACGCCACACTGCCCGGCCTTTACCGGCTCAACACTACCACACTACAAGCTGAACGCATTGGCGATCTGCCGCCAGCACCCTGACCCCTCTCAGGGTGTTGTCAGCCAGCATAGCTTCTGCAAAGCTGCCCTGGACTTTTCGCCTTGATATCAGATGCTTTTGTGTGTGGCAGAGATGGATGCTGCGTCATTGCAGAGGAAGGCTAGCTATCAACAGGCAAAAAAAGAGAGCCACCTTTTTCAAGGTGGCTCTCTTTTTTTCTGGTGGCGCCAACTGGATTTGAACCAGTGACCTAGGGCTTATGAGTCCCTCGCTCTAACCAACTGAGCTATAGCGCCAAAAAGCAAGGGGAATTATAGCAAAAAAACGGCCGTTGCCAAATTTTGCTTGCAGACCAATTGCGGCACAATTGGCGAATTGGGCAGACAAAAATACAATAGGCACATCTATCAAATGGAGCCTTCGGGAATTGATGAGGAGAAGATTATGAAAACATTGCTCAAATGGATCGTTCGTCTTGGCTTAGGGCTGGTGCTGCTGCTGGCCGCCATTTTTCTGGTAGCCGCCGTCATGCCGGCCGCTGCCGACACCGTGCCAGATCCCGCCGACTATGGCGCAGGGGCCAAGAGCGTGCAGCCGTCCTCTTCCGGGTTGCAGCGCGAATTTCCGGCCATCAACGAGCCGGCCGATAACCCCACTACGGATGATAAAGCGTTACTGGGTCGCCTTCTCTTTTTTGACCCCGTTCTTTCGCAAAACAACGACACCGCTTGTGCTTCTTGCCACAACCCCGGCCTGGGTTTTAGCGATGGCAAGACGGTGGCAGCCGGACCAGACGGCACACCCCTGGCTCGCAACACGCCTGGGCTGTGGAATGTGGGGTATGCACAGAATTTGTTTTGGGACGGCCGTTTAGACTCTCTCGAAGCCCAGGTTGAATTCCCCCTCACTCACCCCAACGAAATGGGCGTAGACGACACCGCTGCGCTGGTGGCCGAAATAGCCGCCATTCCCGAATACGACCAATTGTTTGAAGCTGTCTACAACGAAGAGGTAACGCTCGACAACATTGAAAAGAGCCTTGCCGCCTTCCAGCGCACCCTCATCAGCAACAACAGCCCATTTGACCAGTATGCGGCTGGGAATTTTGAGGCGTTGACGGCGCAGCAGCGGCGCGGGCTGGCGCTGTTCCGCTCCGGGGCTACGCGCTGCTTTGAATGCCACACGGCTCCCACCTTCGCCAGCGACACTTTCCGCGTTGTTGGCGTGCCAAGCGATGACCCTGGCCGCGCCGGGGTGGTTGGCGATGGGCTGACGGGGGCGTTTAAGGTGCCGTCGCTGCGAAATATCGCCCTTACGGCTCCCTATATGCACAATGGCTCGCTGGCGACGCTGGAAGATGTGGTTGATTTTTACGCCGAGGGGGCGGGTCATGCTCATGGGGCAGAAAACGTGGATGTTTTTGTCAACGGGTTTGAGATGAATGAGCAGGAGCGGGCGGATTTGGTGGCGTTTATGTATGCGCTGACCGATGAGAGCCAGATGCCGGAACTGCCAACGGCCGTTCCTTCTGGCCTGCCCGTTGTCGCTTCCCAAGCTAACCCGGCGCGTGACTTGGCGGCGCAAATTAACGTCGGCGGTAACGGCGGACAAAGTGCGGCGCGGGAGCCGATGACGATTCGGGTGCAGCCGGGGGAGAGCATACAAACGGCCGTTGATCGCGCCCAGCCCGGCGACACCATCGAAGTCCCCTACGGCACCTACCACGAGCGCGTCGTCGTTGACCTCAGCGACATCACCCTCGTCGGTGTCCCCAATGATGCAGGCGAATGGCCGATACTCGATGGCGAGGGAGTTCTGACTGAAGGGATCATCTCCTCTGGCAACAACTTTAGCGTTGGCAACTTCACCGTTCGCAACTACACCGACAACGGCGTGCTGGTGGAAGGGGTCACGGGCGTGCATTTCCACGACATCTATGCCGAAAATGTGGGAACTTACGGCATTTACCCTGTGCAAAGCACCAACGTGCTTATCGAACGCATGGAGGTCACTGGCGTTGACGATGCCGGTATTTACGCCGGGCAGTGTGAAAACGTCACCGTGCGCGACAGTGTGGTGTATGGCAACGTGATCGGCATTGAGCTGGAAAATACGGCTGGCGGCGAGGTGTATAACAACCATGCCCACGACAACACCGTCGGCATTTTGATTGTGCTGCTGCCCCAACTTACCTCCAAAGTCTCCCGCGAGACAAAAATCTATGACAATGTGTTAGAAAACAATAACCTGACGAACTTTGGTCGGGCTGGCTCCACCGTTAGCATCTTGCCGCCGGGGGTTGGGCTGCTGCTGCTGGCAACCGACCACGCCGAAGCGTATAACAACCAACTTGTTGGCAACAAAACCAGTGGGGTTGCCGTGTTTAGCCTGACGGGTTCGGGGGCGTTTGACAAAAACGAGATTGATGTTGGGCCGCTGCCAGAGCATAACTGGGTTCATGACAACCGTTACGAAAACAACGGCTATGACCCGGATCAATTTATCAGGGATATGGGCATTCCCGTGGGGGATATTTTGTGGGATGGCTCCGGGCAGGGCAACCGCTTCAATGAAGAGAATGCCACCAGTTTCCCGCCGCTGCTGCCGGGCAATGGGTGGCCGGGTTTTGTCCAGCGTGGTTATGGCAATTTGCTGAACTGGGTTATTGGGCTGGTTGCGTAGATCTGACGCGATTGTGTAGGACAAGTTTGCAAACTTGTCCTACATTTTTTAGGAGCGACATGGTACAAAACCCGGTTCGTTTGGGTGTGGCTGGTCTGGTGCATGGGCATGTGAGCTGGATTTTGGAACGGCCGTTTCTGGGCGACGTCAATCTGGTTGGCATGGCCGAAAGTCGGCAAGACGTGGTGGCACGATATGCCCAGCGGTTTCCATTTGACACCAGTCTGGTCTATGCCGATTTGGCAGAGATGCTGGATGCCACGAAGCCAGAGGCGGTAGTCGCGTTTGGCTCCATCTATGACCATCTGGCGGTGGTTCGCGCCTGCGCCCCACGCGGCATTCATGTGATGGTGGAAAAACCGCTGGCGTTCCGACTGGATCACGCGCAGGAAATGGCGGCATTGGCACAGCAGCACCAGATTCACCTGCTGACCAATTATGAAACGACGTGGTATGCCAGCAACCATTGGGCGTATGAGCTGGTTCACGACGAAAAGCAGATAGGCGACATTTGGAAGGTGGTGGTGCATGATGGACATTGGGGGCCGCAGGAGATTGGCTGTTCGCCGGAGTTTCTGGAATGGCTGACTGACCCGGCACTGAACGGGGGCGGGGCGCTGATTGATTTTGGCTGCTACGGGGCGAATTTGATGACGTGGCTGATGGGGGGCAAACGGCCGTTAACTGTTACCGCCATTACCCAGCAAATCAAACCCCACCTTTACCCCCACGTAGACGACGAAGCCACCATCATCCTCACCTATCCCCACGCCCAGGCCATTGTGCAGGGGTCGTGGAACTGGCCGGTTAGCCGCAAGGATATGGAGATTTATGGGCAAACGGGGGTGATAACGGCCGTTAATCGGGACACGGTGCAAATTCAACGGCGGGAGGGTAGGGAAACGGCCGTTTCCACCCACACCCTCACTCCCCGCCCTGCCCCCCACCACGACCCGTTCGCCTACTTTGCCGCCGTGGTGCGTGGCAATGTGGGTGTGGCTGACACCGACCTTTCGTCGTTAGCCAACAACATGACTGTGGTGGAAATTTTGGCAGCGGCGCGGCAGTCGGCCAGCACGGGAACAACGATACCGTTAGCCGGGTTCATCGGTTAGCCAAAAAACGTCGCTAAACGGCCGTTCCAACACCCGCGCCAGCTTAAGCGCCAGGACGGTCGTTGGGTTGTACTGCCCCTTTTCAATAGCGATGATCGTTTGACGACTCACATCCACCCGCGTTGCCAGCTCTTGCTGCGTCCAGCCTCTCGCTGTCCGCAGTTCCCGCAAACGGTTTTGTAGCTGCTCTGGGAAATCTTTGTCCATAGGTTATTGAGTAGCGCGGCCGAGCAGCGTACCAAGCCAGAAAGCGGCCAGCACGCCGATAAGGGCAATGAGGGCAATGCGCTGCCAGGTGCGCGTTGGGTAACTGCGCTGCTGTATGTGGGTGGCAAACAGCGGTAGCAAGGTGACCAGAATAGCTGGCGGCCAGATGAACATCCCAGGTGTTGCCCAGCCGCTGCGCCAGAAGAGGATGGTGAAATAGCCAAGCAACGCTAGTAGCAAAAAAAGGTAAGCATAGCGATAGCTGCGGTTTAATATCTGGTTGGCGCGTTCATCTAGGGGGACCAGTTGGCGATGTTGCCACCAAAGATAGATGAGGCTGAACAAAACGGCCGTTAAGATGACCCACAGCCCGCCAACTTTGTGAACGGTTTGGTGCCAAATAGCGACGATGGGAAAAAGAACGGCCGTTAGCCAATAGCTACGCCGCCCGCCCAATTGTTGCACTCGTTCCGTGCGCTCATCGTGGAAGAAGCCCATGCTTTCATCAAGCTGCCGCCAAAGGTTTTTTTTACCATTACGCATCATGATGCCTTACCTCCAAAATGTCAAGTTTGGTTGACATTAGAATAAACAAAAGTCGCCCAAATGTCAAGCCAGCTTGACATTCTGCCTCAAAGTTATGGCTATCTATTTCCAACGCTTGCTTTTCGCTTTTGCCCGCTCATCGGCTGCACGCTACTTTTTGGGCTGGCTACTAACACATATGAGCTTTTTAATTCCTGTCCAACGTTTGCGGGAAACAGCCACATTGCTGGCGTTCCACCACCCCAAGCCGTCTTATCCGCTGCATATTTTGCTGGTTCCCAAACGGCCGTTAGGCCAACATGCGTGCCATCACCGCTAAGGATGCTGGCTTTCTGCAGACCTGTTCCAAACCGTTAACAATCTGGGAGAGCAATTTCAGCCTGAAACAGACGGCTATCGGTTGATTGCCAACGGTGGCAGCTCTAAATGGCCCATTACCTCCTGCCCACGCAATGCCTTGCTCCCCACTCCCCGCTACAATGCCTATACTAGCCCGCCGCCATCGAAAATCAAATCCTTGTACCCCCCGCCGATGATTCCAATCCTCGTTCCCCGCCTATTGACAGTAGGCAAGGCGTAGGTTTGGCGTAGGTTTGGCGTAGAGAATGGGAAGGGGAGGCATTGTATTATACGGGTAGGGTAAACATCTCTTCTTCTCCTCCTTTAGATTGAGTCAGGTTTCGGCGTTCCTGACTCGCAGAAAACGAAAGCGGGCTGCTTGTGCAGCCCGCTTTTGCTTTTCCACCCATTGCCAGCAATGCCCAATCTCCCAATTCTCGATTCCCACTTTATCCGGCTATTTTGCCCACATGCAATATAATAGCCCCATCTTATAAGGCCGCCTGGCGGCAACAGGACTTGTGTGAAAGAAGCAAACCGTACAACCTCTGTGATGCGTGCCGCCGGGCTGGTGGGAGTGGCCGTACTGTTGAGCCGCGTGGTGGGGCTGGGGCGTGAAATCGTCACCCGGTCGCTATTGGGCGTGACCACCCTGGAAGCCACCGCCTACGACATCGCCAGCCGCTTTCCTGAAGCCATCTTTTTGATTATCGCCGGGGGTGCCATCGGCTCTGCCTTCATCCCCACCTTTGCCGCCTACTTTGCCCGCGACGACGAAGATGGGGCGTGGCGGCTGTTTTCGGCGGTCATCAACCTGCTCACCATCGCCGTCACCCTTATTGCTGCGCTGACCATGCTGCTGGCTCCCCAGTTTGTCCGCTTCTTTTTTGGCGAAAATTTGGCGCAGGAGCCACTGTTGCTGCCGCTGACAGTGCGGCTGATGCGGATTATGCTGCTATCGCCGATTATCTTTGGCGTGAGCGGTGTGTTTATGGGGGCATTGAATGCACGGCAGCATTTTTTGCTACCTGCGCTGGCACCTACTATCTACAACCTGGGCATTATTGCCGGAGCGCTGCTGCTAAAGCCAACGGAGATGGGGCTGGCGTGGGGAACAGTGGCGGGGGCGTTGGGGCATTTGCTGGTGCAGTTGCCAGGGCTGCGGCAGAAGGGAGCGCAATATACGGCCGTTTTTACCCTCCGCGACCCCGGTGTCGTGCAAGTTTTACGCCTCATGGCACCCCGCGTACTGGGGCTGTCGTTTAGCGAAATCAACAAATTTGTGGTGCTGTTTCTCACCGGCTCCATGCCGCTGGGTAGCTTGCCCGCGCTGACAACCGCCTTCCGGCTGCTGATTATGCCGCAGGGGGTGCTGGGGCAGGCACTGGGAATTGCCGCCTTTCCGACACTGGCCGAACTGGCGGCGCGGTCGGCACTGCGCGAGATGCGGCAAATTGTGGTGGATTCGCTGCGGCTGGTGCTGTTTTTGGGGCTGCCAATCACGGTGCTGTTTATGCTGCTGCGACAGCCAATTATCACCATTTTGTTTGAACGTGGGCTGTTTGATGCCGACGACACGAGCCTGGTGGCGGCGGCACTGCTGTTTTATGCCCTGGGGCTGGTGGCTCTGACAGCGTTGGAGGTGATTGCCCGCGCTTTTTATTCGCTCAACGATACGTTGACCCCGGTGCTGGCGGGCGGCGTGCAAATTTTGCTGATGGCGGGGTTGAGTTTGTGGCTGAGTCGGCGTTTGTTTCCCGCTGTGGGGGGGCTGGCATTGGGATATAGTTTGTCTAATTTTGTTGAGGTGGGGCTGTTGCTGTGGCTGCTACGGCGAAGGTTGGGGGGGATTAACGGCCGTTTTCTCCTCCACGGTCTCGTTCGCATGGGGGCAGCCAGTCTCGCCATGGGTGCCGGGATGTGGGGTATGGCACAGCTTTGGCAAACGTCATCCCTTTGGCTGCAAGCGATCAGCGGCACTGTCGTTGGCACGTTTTTCTACCTGGGTGCAAGTTGGCTGCTGCGCGTGGAAGAGTTGACCCGGTTTGTGGGGTACGGCCGGCGGTTTTTACGCAGGTGGATATAATGAAGATTGCTGTTGGTTCAATCAACCCCGTAAAAGTGGAAGCTGTGCGCTCGGTGGCGGTGAAAATTTGGCCGGATGTGGTGGTGGTGCCAACGGCCGTTCCTTCTGGCGTGAGCGAGATGCCGATGAGCGATACCGAGTGCATTGTGGGGGCGCGGAACCGGGCGCTGGCGGCGCGAAAAACGGCCGTTGCTGACTTTGGCGTGGGTCTCGAAGGAGGGGTAGAGCAAGAACCTTTTGGACTAGCGTTGGTAGGGTGGGTCGTGCTAATTGGCCCCGCTGGACAAGAAGGGATCGGCGGCTGTCCGCGCCTCCTGTTGCCAACCCACATTGCCCAGCGCGTGCTGGCTGGTGAAGAGCTTGGCCCCATCATGGACAAATTGGTTGGGCAGCAAAACGTCAAAAAGAAAGGTGGTGCCGTTGGCACGCTCACCAACGGGCTGGTGATGCGCCACGAAGCCTTCGCAACGGCAGTTGCCTACGCCTTTGCCCCGTTTGTTACGCCCCACTTTTATACAGAGCGCTAACCCAATACAGATCATGCAAATGAACGGCCGTTTTTCCCCCAAAAAATCTCGCAACTACCGATGAACACGGATGAAAACAGATAAAAATCCGTGTTTATTTGTGTTTATCTGTGGTTTCAAGAAAACGGCCGTTTCTCCCCACCACCTCACGCCGCCAAACGAGGATTAACGGCGTTTCTGACAACCAACCACCGATGACTGAAGACAGGGGGAATGATGGAAAACGGCTGTTTTCTGACAACTCCCCCTTCCTCCACTATAATCCCTACCTTTAACCCGCACCCCAAAGCTGCGATGGCACAGCCCATCGCGCAGGAGGTCTGTCTATGACCCACAGCCACACCCACACCCTGGCCGAAGTTGGGCGGCTGCCCGCCCCCGGCGACAACGTTGCCATTGCCGTGCGCCGTCTGGAAGCAGGAACGGCCGTTTCCCATCCCCCCCACGCTTTCACCCTCAGCCACACCCTACTCGAAGGCCACCGCTTTGCCACCGCCCCCATCGGCGTGGGCGATAATTTGCTCTCGTGGGGGCTGCCCTTTGGCGTGGCGACCGCTCCCATCGCTCCCGGCGACTATGTTGCCAATGCCGACATGCTGGAAGCGTTAAACGGCCGTTTTCTCGACTTCACCATCCCTGCCACCCCCAACTTTCGCAACAACATCCAGCCCTACAACCTCGACGAAAGCCAGTTCCAGCCCGGCGAGCAACTGTCGCTTTACGACCAGCCGCGCCACTTTATGGGCTACTGGCGCAGCCAGCGGCGCGGCGTCGGCACCCGCAACATGGTTGTCATCCTCGGCACCAGCTCCCGCAGCGGCAGCTATGCCCGCCTGCTGGCCGAACGGCTGGACGGTCTAGCCGATGGCTACGCCAACATAGACGGCATTGCCGCTATTTCCCATACCGAAGGGGACGGCGACGACCCGATCAACAACCGGGATTTTATCCTGCGGACGCTGGCCGGGCTGGTGGTGCATCCCAACGTTGGCGCGGTGCTGATTGTGGACGGCGGCGGCGAGCAAATCAACAACGGGGTGCTGCGCGACTTTATGAACCGCCACGACTACCCGCTGGACGAAGTTGTCCACCGTTTTGTCACCCTCACCGGTCATTTAGCGGCCGATTTGGCGGGCGGAACGGCCGTTATCCAATCCTGGCTCCCCACCGTCAACCAAAACAGCCGCACCCCCCAGCCCCTGTCCGCGCTCAACATCGCCCTCCAGTGCGGCGGCTCCGACGCCTTCTCTGGGGTGTCGGGCAACCCGCTGGCCGGGGCTGTGGCCCAGGAAATCATTCGCTACGGCGGCAACGCCTCCATTGCCGAAACCGACGAACTCATTGGAGCCGAACCCTACATGCTGCAAAAGGTGCGCGATTGGGCGACGGCGCAGCGATTTTTGCGCTTCATCGAGGAATTCAAGGAGCGCGTCGGCTGGCACGGCAGCAGCGCCGAAGGCAACCCGTCCGGCGGCAACCGGTATCGCGGCCTCTACAACATCGCCCTCAAATCCATTGGCGCGGCGATGAAAAAAGCACCCGACCTGCGGCTCGATTACGCCATTGACTACGCCGAGCCGATGCGCCACCCCGGTTTTTACTTTATGAACACCCCCGGCAACGATTTGGAAAGCATTGCTGGGCAGGTGGCAGGCGGGGCCAACGTCATCTTTTTTGTCACCGGCAACGGCTCCATCACCAACTTTCCCTTTGTGCCAACCATCAAAATGGTGACAACCACCCCCCGCTTTGAGCGGCTGGCGCGGGAGATGGATGTCAACGCCGGGGCGTACCAAGACGGCCGTTCGATGGCGTCGCTGTGCGCCGAAACGCTGGATTTAACGGTTGCCATTGCTTCCGGCCAGCTTAGTCTGGGAGAGAAAGCGGGTCACGCCCAAATTTCGCTCTGGCGCAACTGGCGGCAAACGGATGGCAGCCAAACGGCCGTTCTGCTCAATACCACGCCCCCCAACGGCCAGCCGCTGCCCGCCCAAACCCACGATCTGCTGCCCGGAAGCTGGGAATGGACGGCCGTTCGCACCCCCCACGGCCTCGCCACCGACCAGGTTGGCCTCATCCTGCCCACCAGCCTCTGCTCCGGCCAAATTGCCCGGCTGGGCGTGGGGCAGCTTAACGAGCAGGCCGACAAACACGGCCTTTCTCGCTACGTCACTCTTGTCCACACCGAAGGGTGCGGCGTGGCCATGCCCACCGTGCGTGACCTCTACAACGAAACGATGGTCAGCTACATGACCCATCCCCTGGTGGGGCGTGGCCTCTTTTTGGAACACGGCTGCGAAAAAACCCACAACGACTATATGCGCCACCAACTGATGGAACGCGGGTGCAACCCGGAACAGTTTGGCTGGGCCAGCGTTCAGGCCGATGGTGGCATTGGCTCCTCCATTGCCCGCATGGGTGACTGGTTTGCCAGCCAGCCAACGGCCGTTTTTGCCACCGAACAGGCTGGCCTAAACGCATTGCGGCTGGGGGTGCTGGCACACGGTGATGTGCCAGACGAGGTAGCCGAATCATTGGCGCAGTTGGTGCGAACGGTGGTGGCGGCGGGTGGTACGGTGGTGCTGCCGCAGCGCAACAGCCTGCTGGATGGGTCGTTTTGGGGGCGGGTGAGCGAGGTGGAGGGGAAGGCGACGGTGGCTTATGGAGAAACGGCCGTTTCTCCTGGCCTTCACCTCATGGACACCCCTTCCCGCCACTGGACAGAAACGCTCACCGGGCTGGCCGCCACCGGCGTAGAAATCATCGTTGCCTACCAAGCTGCCCAGCCCCAAGCCGCCCACCCGCTGGTGCCGGTGCTGCAACTGACGCAAGCTGCCGACCAAGAAACGGCCGATTTTGACCTGCTGCTGACCACCGACGAGACACAGTGGACAACCCAGCTTATGCAGCTCGTCCTTGATACTGCTAGCCGCCGCTATACCCCCCGCCTTGCCGCCCAAAAGCTAGTTGACTTTCAGCTTACGCGGGGGCTGCTGGGCATTTCGACTTAAAAACGGGAGATTGGAGATCGGAGATGATGAACCTTCATCAATCTCCAATCTCCAATCTCCAACCCACATCCTATGACAATACCTGATCTTATTCCTGTGCAATGGAAACTGCCGCAAGGAACGGCCGTTAACCCCGTCACCGCCCTTGAAACCGAATGGACACGGCTCGACTTAGCCGCGCAGATCGCTGGCAAACAGATCGCCATCGGCATTGGCAGCCGGGGCGTGGCTGACATTGACACCATCGCCCGCACCCTGGTGCGGCTGGTGGCTGAAAGTGGCGGCACCCCCTTTATTGTCCCCGCCATGGGCAGCCACGGCGGTGCCACCGCCAGCGGCCAAATTGAGGTGCTGGACAGCCTGGGGGTGAACGAAGCCGCGATGGGCTGCCCCATCCGCGCCACCATGGAAACGGTGGTGCTGGGGGAAACGGCGCGGGGCATTCCGGTGCATTTTGACAAATTTGCCGCCGCAGCCGACGGGGTGATTGTTGCCAACCGGGTCAAAATCCACACCGACTTCCACGGCCCGCACGAAAGCGGGGTGGTGAAAATGCTGGGGATTGGGCTGGGGAAGGAGCGAGGGGCGACGCTGCTGCACAATTTTGGCGTGGTGGGGCTGCGTGACTATATGCCGGAGGTAACGGCCGTTCTCCTGCAAAAAATCAACCTCATCGCCGGCATCGCCACCGTCGAAGACGGCTATCATCGCCCCGTTCATTTGCAAGCGTTGCCCGCTGCTGAACTGCTGGCAGGCGAGCAAAAGCTGCTCGATTTAGCCCGCAGCTACGCCCCGCGCCTGCCCGTGGCCGATCTGGATCTGCTGATTGTGGAGGAGATGGGCAAGGAGATTAGCGGCACGGGGATGGACACTAACATTATCGGCCGTTGGCGCATTGCCGGGGAGCCAGAACCAGCCTCGCCACGCATCCGCGCCATTGTGGTGCTGGATTTAACCGCCGCGTCGCACGGCAACGCGGTGGGCATTGGGCTGGCTGATTTCACCACCCGCCGCCTGCTGGACAAAATTGATTTTGACCATTTCACCACCAACACCTTCACCAGCGGCTTTCTAGAGCGAGGGCGGCTGCCGTTAGTTTTCCCCAACGACGAAGCGGCCATCCACGCCGCCCTCACCCACCTCTTCCGCCCCAACCCGCAAGACCGCCCCCACGCCCGGATCATGCGTATCCGCAATACGCTGGAGTTGGGGACGGTGTGGGTGTCGCCGAATTTGATTGGGGAGATTGGGGATTAGAGATTGGAGATTAGGTCGTCATGCCAGCCCAATCTCCAATCTCTAATCCCCAGTTACCAAATACTTCAAAGACAGCCGCACCCTTTCCCACGCCGCCCGCTCTTCCTCACTGCGAATATCAGGGACAAAGCCAAAGCTGAGGTACAGGTTGAGGGCGGGAACGCGGGCGGTGCTGGTATTGAGGCGGGCGGTTTGGTGGCCGAGTTGTGCCAGGCGGTGGCAAACGGCCGTTAACAGCGGTTTCGCCAATCCTTTCCCCTGGTGGTCGGGGTGAATGGCAACCCAGTGGACGCGCCCCGTGGTGGCATCGTCCCACCAGGCGGAAGCGGTGCCAACGGGCTGGCCGTCTCCATCGAGTAAGTAGAGTTGGCGTTGGGCAAGAACGGCCGTTTCCCGCCCAAAATCCTGCCAAAACGTCTCCTCCGTCACCCGCACAAACTGCTCCGCCGCCGCATGAATCGCCACCCAGTGCGCCTCATCCCCCGGCACATACCAGCGCCAGCGATACGGCTCTGGCAAGGCAAAATCAGGTACCCCATCCAGCGTCGGCCGCACCATCGCCACCGAAATATTTTGCTCTGCAATATTCATGTAGACAAGAAGTTCAACTTCTCCAAAGAAGTTGAACTTCTGATAGCATATTCATGTAGACAAGAAGTTCAACTTCTCCAAAGAAGTTGAACTTCTGATAACATATTTGTCATAACCACTACAAAAACAGACCATCGTCGTCCGTCTCCTACCCCACCAACGCCAACGACAGCGTATCCGCCACCATTGCTGGTTTCTCTTCTCCCTCAATCTCCACCGTGTTGCGCGTTTTAAGCAGCACCCGCCCCTTCCCCTTCGGCTCCACCGACAGCAGCGTGACGCGGTTGCGAATGCGCGACCCTACCTTGACCGGTGAGAGAAAGCGCACGTAATCGGCCCCATAGTTAAACACCTGCAAAACCCCCGCCGGAATAATCCCCATTTCCCCATTAAACTTAGGCAGCAGCGACAGCGTGAGAAAACCGTGGGCAATCGTTGCCCCGGACGGGCTAAACGCCTTCGCCTTCTCCACGTCCACGTGAATCCACTGATGGTCTTCGGTGCAGTCGGCAAACTGGTTGATGCGCTCCTGGTCAATCAGCACCCAATCCGATACCCCCACTTCCTTTCCTACAAAATCCTGAATATTTTCAAATGTATAAGTTGACATATCTTCCTCCAAAAGCCGCCTGATTCATGTAAGGCGGATTGGCAATCCGCCTTACCGCATGTGCCGCTTACCCCGCGAAATCACAGGGAACCGTTCACCTTGTCTCCATATTTAAGCGAAAAGAAGGCGGAAACAGCGTCTTTTCGGAACGACCCAGGTAATCGCGCTGGGGATAGGCTGCCCGCATTTTTTCAAAATAGGCTTGCGCTTGCTGGCGCATCCCCGCCACATCCAGACCGGGTATCTGCCCATCTTTGACAATGGTGCGCCCATCCACAATCACGTCACGGACATAACGGCCGTTTCCCATCATCACCAGCGTGCGAATCGGATCCTCAATTGGCCCCAGCCGATAATCGCTGAGGTCAATGATAACCATATCGGCTTTGGCACCCGCTGCCAGCCGACCCAAATCATCACGTCCTAACGCCCTAGCCCCGCCCAGCGTTGCCGCCCGAAACATATCCGCCGCTTGGTGGGCATCCTGCCGCCCCTCGGCCAGGTTGCCAGCCAGCAAACCCGTCTCCATGACGCGAATCATGTCAGGCGGAAAGGTGTCGCTGCCCATCGCCAGATTGATCCCCGCAGCCTGGTAGCGGCGAAACGAATGGAGTGCTTGCCCGGCTCTGGCAAACACCAGCGGGCAATGGATCACAGATGCCCCAGACTTTGCAAAAACTTCCAACTCGCTCAATGATTGCGGGTCGGGACGCTCTTTATTTAAAAACATGGCGTGCGGAATTAGCACCTGCGGCCTGAGTAAATCCAGCTCTTGCAGCAGTTGAACGGCCGTTTTCCCATACCATTGCTGCAAAAACCTTCCTTCCGTCTCTCCCTGCAAGCAATGCAGCCGAATCAGGCAATTCAGCTCCTCGGCCGCGATCTTCGTTTGACGCAATAAATCTAGGGTGACTGTTTCGATACGCGCCGGTAAGAGACAGCCTATAATACGGCCGTTTGCCGCCCCGTCAAACGTTTGGACAAAGCGAATGGCATCACGCAAGCCACGCTCCCCTTCTGCTTCATTCCAAAGAACATCCCGGCTGCCGTCTTGATGGACAACATTGACCCCGGAGCGATAGCTAAGACCCAGGTAAGCCCGCAAGCCTAATTCGTCAACAATTGTCGCCACATCGGCAAACTCGTCATAGGTTTCACACCACGCTTTGTACTGCTCACCGGCAATGGGCATAAAGGTCGTTACGCCATTGAGTGCAAGCTGGCTCAGGGCGTAGCGATGTTTAAAAGCCTCTTCCTCGCGGGAAAATAGATCATGGCGATGGTTGCGGAAGTAGTCGGCCGACCATTGCAGACCCAGGCTGATTGCGGGCGACACCCATGTATCCAGAATCGCGTGGTCAATGTCGGCCAGCGCATCCAGGTCAATGAAGCCGGGGCAGATCATTGCCAGGCCTGCGTCAATCGTTTGGTCAACCGCATGCGGATAGTTGTGGCCCACAAATTCAATGCGATCATCCTGGTAAACCAGTTCCCCATCGTGATAAATAACATGATCGTTGCCGTCGTATCCGATGACAAAGGCGGCCGTTAGCTTTGTTTTCATGATCAGAATCCTTCCACTGTTTGGCCGTAATTGTACAATAGAAATGACCTGCTCAAAGATGAAGGGCATGTTCTGCAAGGTTATTTGCAGACTTGTTTGTATGAAATGGGTAAACGGGGGAGGCAAACGGCCGTTTCTCTGCTATACTACCCGTTGGTTTGTGCCTCTGCGGAGCCAAACAACCTTATTATTTTGACACAACAGCCCGGTAAAGGGCTGCATCCATAGCGAGCTAAGCAGACAACTTGGCTCAAACGCCAAGGAGTATGCTTTCGTGAGTTTTTCCGAACTTTCTTTCGATCCACGTGTGCAGGCCGGCATTAAGGCTGCCGGTTATGAAACACCCACCCCCATTCAACAACAAGCCATCCCCCCCATTCTGGCTGGGCAAGACGTGCTAGGGCTGGCGCAAACCGGCACCGGCAAAACGGCCGCTTTCATGCTGCCCATTCTGCAACGGCTGACCACCGGCCCCCTGCGGCGCGTGCGGGCGCTGGTGGTTGCCCCCACCCGCGAACTGGCCGAACAGATTCACCAGGCAACGGCCGTTCTTGCCAAACAAACCCGCCTCCGCAGCGTCCCCATCTACGGCGGCGTGGGCAAAGGCGCCCAGCTCGATGCCCTCAAACGGGGCGTAGAAATCGTCATCGCCTGCCCCGGCCGCCTGCTCGACCACATCAACGAAGGCAACATTGACCTTTCCCAGGTGGAAGTGCTGGTACTGGACGAAGCCGACCGCATGTGCGACATGGGCTTTTTGCCCGACATCCGCCGCATTTTGAAACACGTCCCCAACCGCAAACAAACCCTCTTCTTCTCCGCCACCATGCCCGACGACATCCGCACGCTGTCTAGCGAAATTTTGAAAAACCCCGTCACCGTGCAAATCGGCATCATTGCCCCCGCCAAAACCGTCTCCCACGCCCTCTACCCCGTGCCAGACCAGAAACAAAAAACCGACATGCTGCTGACCATGCTCGACCAGTTTGCTACCAGCCGCGTCATCATTTTTACCCGCACCAAGCACCGGGCGCGGAATCTGGCGCAAAAGCTGGACAAAGTTGGCTACCGGGCGGCAGCATTGCAAGGCAACATGACGCAAAACCGGCGGCAGGAAGCGATTGATGGGTTCCGCAAGGGCAAATATGATTTGCTGGTTGCCACTGACATTGCGGCGCGGGGGATTGACGTGTCGGACATTTCTCACGTCATCAACTACGACATGCCCGACACGGTGGATGCCTATACCCACCGCATTGGCCGCACCGGCCGCGCCGAGGAAAGCGGCGAGGCGTTTACGCTGGCGGTGGCCGACGATGCGGCGATGGTGCGGGAAATTGAAAAAGTGTTGAAAACACGGTTGGATCTGCGCCGATTGCCAGATTTCAACTATGGGGAGTTTGTGCCGGAGCAGCAGTTCCCGCAGCGTGGGCCAGTGCAACCAGCACAGCCACGTGGCGGACGGGGAAACGGCCGTTCTTCTTCCACCCCACGCCACAACGCCCAGCAAAACCGGGGCAACGGAAACGGCCGTTGGCGCTCCCCCAAGCAACAGACTACCTCCCAGGGAAAATCGAATCGTTAGAGATTGGAGATTGGAGATTAGTGAACCCTCATCAATCTCCAATCTCCAATCTCCCAATTCCTTTCACCCCGGCCAATCCGCCCCATCATAATAGCGCGTCCCCCGGTGTCCTTGCCGCGGAATCGGCATCTCCAGCCGTTCGCCGGGGCAGGCTACCATAATCAGCGTGCGCGGTTTGCCCGAATCCGGGTTAATCGCCCCCGGAATCAGCTCCTTGATTTTGACACGACCAATCAACTCATTATTGAAAATCGTATACACATAATCCCCCACCTTCAGCCGCGACGGCTTCCCCGCCATGTGAAACTCAAACTCGCTCATGCTGCCGTCATACAGTGCCGCCGCCGCTTCCTCACCCCGCTCGGCGGGAATCGTCTTTGTAATGCCAAAACTCATCAATCATTCCTCACATAAATGGAGATTGGAGATTAGAGATTGGAGGAACGAACCCTCTAATCTCCAATCCCCAATCTCCACTTTCCTTTTGCAAACTGCGAATTGATGGCCTTATCCGTCCATCACAGCCCCGCCTTCACCAACGCTTCCAACCAGTCCACCGTCGCCTCAATATCGCCCATATGCCCCATTTCAAACGGGGTGTGGGTGTAGCGCGTGGGGAAAGCGACCAGTGCCGACGGAATATCCGCCTTCATAAACGCCGCCCCGTCGCTGCCAAAGGAGCCAAAAACAGCGTGCTGAATGGGAACATCAGCCTGCTTTGCCACCTGCTCCAGCCGTTGGGTCAGGGCATAGTCGTAATGCACCAGCGAATCTTTATGTACCAGCATCGGCCCACCGCCCAGCCGCACCGGAACCGCCAGCGGGTCTACGCCAGGAATGTCGCTGGTCAACCCTACCTCAATGGCAATCGCGGCATCAAATCGCTCATGGGCAGCCAGGGCATAGGCACCAATCAGCCCCACTTCCTCCTGCACGGTACAGGCCAGCGTCAGGGTGCATCTCAGGTCGGCAGGGTCAATTCGGCGCAGCAATTCGGTCAAAATTGCCAGCGGCACCCGGTCATCCAGTGCCTTGCCCACCACCTTTTGCCCAAATTGGGTGGTGGTAGCCTCCCAAATGATGCGCGTGCCGGGGGTCACGCCCCGCGCCACCAGTTCGGGCGCCGAAAGGCCGGTGTCTACCCAAAAATCGTTCCAGGTTTGGGCGTGGGGTTCGGGCAGGGCCAGCGTTGCCAAATGGCCGGTGACGCTGGCGATCACGCCAGGGATTTCGCCGGAGCGTGCCAGCACGCGCACGCGCTGGCCGATGGTGAAGGCGTTGCGGAAGCTGTGGTTATATTGCCACCCCTGCCCATTTGCCAGCAGCAAAAAGCCGCCGGGGTGGATAGCGCGGACGAGGTAGGTGAGTTCGTCGGCGTGGGCAGCCAAAAGGAGGCGGGGGCCGCTGCCGCCGACGCGGGCGAGGACGTTGCCAACGGCCGTTCTTTCCGTCACCGCCCCTGCATCCTGCCACAACGCTTCAATGGCATCCAGCACCACCCCTTCTTGTCCCACCGGGCCACTCAGTTCAGTTAAGCTCTTGATTAGATCAAACATAGCAGGAACCCATGTGATAGTCAGGAGTTGACCGCTGACAAAACAGGGTCTACCCCTTATGGTTTGCGGTTGCAGGCGTATTGCGTATTGCGTATTTCAAACAAGCTATTTTACGCAATACGCAATACGCAATATTACTCAAACATAATGACCGAGCGCAGCGTTTCGCCCCGTTTCATCGCGTCAAAGGCGGCTTCGGTTTCGTCCAACGTAATGCGGCGGCTAACAAGGCCATCGAGATCGAGCTTGCCCTGCTGGTACCAGTCGGCCAGAATGGGGAAGTCGCGGGCGGGGATGCAGTTGCCATACCAGGAAACCGTCAGGCTACCGCCGAGGTCAAAGAAGCGCTGAATGTCAATGTCGAGCCGGGGGCCGGGGCCTGGCACACCAATGAGGACACAGTTACCCGCCAGATCGCGGCAGAAAAGGGCTTGCTCCAACGTTTGGCTAATGCCGACCGCCTCAAAAGAGTGGTTGACCCCATTGCCGCCGGTGAGCCGCTTGACTTCGGCCACGGGGTCGCATTCGCTGGCGTTGACGGTGTGGGTGGCGCCAAACCCTTTGGCCCACTCCAGCTTTTGCGGGTCAATGTCCACGGCAATGATTTTGGTCGCTCCAGCGATTTTTGCCCCCTGAATCACGCTGTCGCCCACGCCGCCGCAGCCAAACACGGCCACGCTGTCGCCCTGGCGCACGCGAGCCGAATAGAGGGCTGCACCGACGCCGGTCATCACGCCGCAGCCGATGAGCGACATGGGGGCGGGGTCGAGGGCGGGGTCATAGGTGACGCACTGGACTTCGTGAACGAGGGTGTAGGTGCAGAAGGTGCCGATGCCGAGGGCGGCGTTGAGCAGTCCGCCGCTGGTATCGCGCATTTTGCCTTCGGCGTGGTGGCTGTTGGCGCAATAGTTGTGTTCGCCCTTCAGACAAAAACGACATTCGCCGCAGGGGGCGCGCCAGTTGAGCATGACGTGGTCGCCGATTTTGACGCGGGTAACGGCCGTTCCCACTTGCTCCACCACTCCAGCCCCTTCATGCCCCAGCAAAAAGGGGAAGCCGTCGGTGCCATAGGTGCCGGTTTTAAGGCCGAGGTCGGTGTGGCACACGCCAGAAGCGAGAATCCGCACCACGACATCGCGTGGGCCGGGGTCGTCGAGGATAAAATCTTCAATGGAAACGGGGGCGGCGGGAATGCGGGCAATGGCACCGCGTGCCTGGATTGGCATAGAATTTACTCCTTAATAGGACGCAGACGAACACGGACGAACGCGGATGAATGAGTCATTTCAACGGTGGTGTCTTGGTTCGTGTTGTCTCCTGTGGATAATTTGGTAGAAACGGGGTGATTGTGGCGCAAACGGCCGTTGCTGTCAATTTTGAGATGATTTCATGCAAGGGTGTAAACTGCCTTAGGACAAGTTTGCAAACTTGTCCTACACTTTTAGCGGAGGAAAGTGGTGAGACTCAAACGCCATGAACAAAATCCGATTCTGCTGCCCGATTTAACGTCGCCGTGGCAGTGTACCAATGTGTTTAACCCGTCGGTGATTTACCACAACGGTTTGTTCCACATGCACTACCGGGCGCAGGGGCTGGACTGGGTAAGCCGGATTGGGTATGCGGTGAGTGTGGACGGGGTGGCGTGGAACCGGCTGAGTCGGCCGGTGCTGGAGCCGCAGGACGAGACGGATTCGCGGGGGGTGGAGGATCCGAGGGTGGTGGAGATTAACGGCCGTTTCTACATGTGCTACACCGCCTATGGACGTGACTTCGTGGGGCAGCCCACCCACGCCGGGGGTGGCATTCGCCCCATGATTGCCCGCAGCGATAACTTGATCAGCTGGGAGCGGCTGGGGTCAATTGTAACAGGCGAGGACAACAAGGATCATGTGCTGTTTCCGAGGTTGATAAACGGCCGTTATCTCGCCCTGCACCGCCGCTGGCCCCACATTTGGCTGGCCGCCAGCGACGACCTGCTGACGTGGCGCGAAGCCGATATGCGCCCCATTTTTGGCCCCCGCCCTGGCAGCCGTTGGGACAGCAAGAGTGTGGGAGCCAATGGGGTGCCGATTGAAACGCCGCACGGTTGGCTGCTGCTTTATCATGGGTATGGCGAAGACCATGTGTACCAGTTTGGGGCGTGTTTGCTGGATTTGGCCGAGCCGTGGCGGGTGGTTAAACGGCCGTTAGCCCCCATTTTCTGGCCGGAAGAGATGTGGGAACTGCGTGGCGATGTTCCCAACGTCGTTTTTTCCAACGCCAACCCCGTTGTCAACGGCACTGTCCACGTTTACTACGGCGGCGGCGACCACGTGATTGGGCTGGCGACCTGCTCGCTGGCTGATTTGCTGGATTTTGTGATGGTGGAGGGGGGAGATTAACGGCCGTTTCTCCTGCACCACCAGCAAAATCAGTTATAATTAACCAATTATGGAACCCAAATACACATCTCCTGCAAACCCATCCAGAATGATCAAAACTCTACGGAAATACCGCATAGGTGAAGAGCCGTCAGACTTTGAGTATTGGCAAACCCAGCCACCCGAAGACCGCTTGGCTGCTTTAGAAATGATACGGCGTGAATATATCGCTTGGAAATATGATACTGAACCAGGATTTCAAAGAGTTTGTACAATCGTTAAACAGCAATAATGTCCGTTATCTTGTTGTTGGTGGTTATGCCGTTGCCTTTCATGGCTATCCTCGATATACAAAAGATTTGGATGTTTGGATCTGGATTGACCAACAAAACGCCAAAAACATCGTTCGCGCTTTAGATGAATTTGGATTTGGTTCGCTAGACTTAACTCCAATTGACTTTCTTGAGCCTGGTATGATTATCCAGTTGGGCTATCCACCAAACCGCATTGATTTGATTACAGACCTAGTCGGTGTTGATTTTGAAACCTGTTTTACAAAGCGCCTTGAAGAAAAGATTGATGATGTTGTCGTGCCATTTATTGACCTGGAAAATTTGAAGAAAAACAAACGCGCTTCTGGACGACCGCAAGATTTAGCAGATGTAGCAAATCTTCAATAGAGTAGAGGCGTAGCATAGAACACCCTTACTCATACGCCAGGATTTCGCGGATGCGGAGGTTGGCGGCGTTGCGGGCGGGAAGGTAGCTGGCGAGGTAGGAGATGATGAGGACGACCAGCAGCCAGATGGCGGCTCCGGCAAAGGAGAAGGTGTAGCTGAGGGGGAATTGGAGCAGGCTGACCCCGATTTGATAGCTCATGGCGCGGCTCATTGGCTGCGCCATCACCATGCCGCCTACCCACGATAGCAGCCCAATCACCAGCCCTTCGCTGATAAAAATGCGCTCCACCGTTTTGTCGGATGCGCCCAGCGCCCGCATGACCCCAATTTCGCGGCGGCGTTCGAGGACATTCATGGTCATCGTCCCCATCAGCCCCAGCCCCCCCACAATGGCAATCAGCATAGACATGGTTCCCAGCAGCGTGGTGAAAATGTTAAAACGCTCGGTTAACACGTTGCGGTCGTCGCTGATGGATTGGCTGGAGCTGGTGAGGTAGCCCGCTTTTTCCAAGGCGGCTTCGAGGGCGCGGGAAACGGCCGTATGTGTGGCCTCATCATGCTGGCTGGTAATCACCTGCACGCTATCGGTTTGGCCGGTGCTGCCAACCTGCCGCGCCAACGTCGTGTACGGCACGTAAATGTCCGATGGCCCCAGCGGCGGGCGTAAATCCTGGGTGATGCCCACAATCTCCCACTCGCTTTCTTCGTCCCCAATTTTGATGGTGAGCGTGCCACCAACGTGCAAATACGGCTCTTTATCGAGCAGGTTTTTGTGGATGACGACGCTGTGCTGGTCATTTTTTGTGAGCCAACGGCCGTTTGCCACATCCGGCTTAAACAACTTCGTCTCCGGCGGCAGCGCATTAATAAACAGCGCCTCCCCATCCTGCCCGTCGGGACGAATGGGAACTCCCTGCCGCTTTTGCCAGCTTTCCACCGCCACCACCCCCGGCACCTGCGCCACTAGCCGTTCCACCGGCTCGGCGCGGTACGGACGGCTAAAATCCACCTGCACATCATAGCCCCGGCTGGCAAGGGTGTCGTCGGCGGTGGTAAACAGGGATTCGCGCACCGTCAGCACGCTGATAAAAATCGCCCCGCCCAGCAGCAGCGTAATCAGCGTCAGTGCCAGCCGCCCCTTGCGGCGAAAGGTGTTGCGAAGCGAGAGGCGCAGCGGGCGGGAAATAGGCAGCTTGCCCAGCAGCCGCTCAATCAGCCCCGGCTCGCCGCCGCTGTCGCTGATGCCCACGTCGCTGATGGCTTCGCGGATGGTGGTGCGGGCGGCAGCGGTGATGGGCTGGGCGGCGGCCAGCAGCGGGATCAACATCCCGGCGGCGATTTCGATGAGGGTGACGCGGGGCTGGAACTGGTAATGGAGAATGTCGAAGTTGAGCTGCCCGGCGACAAAGCGGGACAGAGCCAGCGACCCCATTGCCCCCAGCGGCAGGGCAATAAACAGGGCGGCGATGCCGTAGAGGATGACCATACGAAAATACAGCGCCGTGACCATGCCCGCCCTGGCTCCTACCGCCTTCATGATGCCAATTTGCCGCACCTGCTGCTTGAGGATGGCGTTGAGAGTGTTGACGATGAGGATGCCGCTGAGAACGAGGGAGAAGGTGCCAAGTACGCCCAGAATTAGGATGATGGTGGGCAAGAAATCTTCGGCAGGGTGTTTGTCGGGTTCGGGGATGTTGGTAAAGCGAATTTGACGGCCGCTTTTTTCCACCTTGTCCTCCACGCGAGCCACGACTTCTTCGATGTGGGCCACATCGGTGGTGTTGCCATCCACGCGGATTTGCAGTTGGTCAAAGCCGGCCGGAAGTTCCAGCCAGTCGAGCGTTTCCTCAGAAATATAGCCAAAGCCGATGCCGGAGATTTGCGTGGGGGGCTGGTTCATGTCGTGGGTGAGGCCAGTGATGGGGAGGGTGCGGAAACGGCCGTTTGGCAGCTTAATCCGCACCGTGTCGCCAATGGCCGCATTCGTTAAAGACAGCGACTTGCGCTCAATCAAAATCGTGCGCTCCGGCGGCGGCCAAGCACCGGTAAAGGGCAAAATGATGTTGACATCTACATGGTTGTAATCATCCACCACAATCAGCACCATGTCGTTCCATGCGTTTGGCCCCACCTCCAGCCGCACCGGCACGCTGCGCCGCCCCTCGGCAAAGGCCACCCCTGGCATCTGCCGCACCGATTCGATGAACTTTTCATCCAGTGGGTTGACGGTGGTAATGACGGCACTGGCAGGGTTGATGGCTAAATATTCGTCGTGGAGGGTGCGGCTGATGAGTTCCTGCGCCCCGGCGATGGTGCCAAAGGCAAACACGCCAACGGCGATGGAAAGGATGACCAGCAGGGTGCGGCTTTTATAGACCCACATTTCACGCACCGACTTGCGCCAGCGGAGGGGGAGGAGGGAGATGGGGGATTGGAGATTGGAGATTGGAGATTGCCTGTTAATCTCCAATCTCCAATCTCTAATCGCTGTTTTTGGTTTCAGGCTCATATTGCAACAACCCGTGCAGGTAAATGTCTAAATGTTGGTCAAGGGTCATGGGTGGCACCAGCTGGGCCATGCGCCCCATGATTTGGTGGGTGATGAAGTAGGCGACGATCATGCCCATGAAGGATTGGAGGAGGAGGGGGAGGAAAAACGGCCGTTTTCCCTCCCCCGTCCACACGCTTTGCACCTTCTGCAAAAACTGCGCCACATCGGGGAACATTTGCGCCGCCACTTCCGGCATATGCTGGCCGTCCAGCTCAATCAGTTCAATAAAAAGCATGTTGATGATGTGGGGTTCCTTCTCAATTTCAGCCATGATCAAATGGGCGGCATGGCGCAGCAGCGTCTCGGCACTATCCCCCTCGGCCGCTTGAATGTGCGGCAGTGCCTTCACAAAGGGATGATGTGCCAGCACCACCCCCTTAAAAATTTCCTCTTTGTTGGCGAAATGGTTGTAGATGCCCCCCAGAGCAATGCCAGCGGCCTGGGCAATGTGGCGCAGCGAGGTGCCGTGATACCCTTTTTCGATAAACAGCGTATAAGCCGTATCAATTATGGCCTGCCGCGTGCGCTGCCCTTTGCCGGTGGCTGGTAGTTCCATCAAGTTTCCTTTCAAAACGAACGAACGTTCGTTTATGCGGGAAGTTTAGGGGAAAAAACGGCCGTTGTCAATGGTCAGATTCAAGCGACCGACGATAATGAGTCTGCCGTCCTTTGCCTTGCCGTACCAGCAAACCCAGCGCGATGAGCTTGTTAAAATCAAGGGTGCGCGTGGCTTTGGCGCGGTCGGTTAGCTGGGCGTAATCCCGGTCAGTGATAAAGCCGTGCGCGTCCACATAATCCAGAATGGTTTGATGATAGGGCTGGAGTCTGGTTTGGGGAGACAGTTGAATTTGCCCAAGCTGCTTTTGCACGCGCCGCAGCTCATCCAGAATCCCTTCGGCAAAATAAGTTAGCCACGGCGTAAAATCAAGCTGAGGTGCCAGCTCGTAATAATCACCAAGCAGCCCAACTTGCTGGAAGTAGCGGGTGACGTTTTGGTTGTAATAGTTTTCAAGGCTGAACAGGTGGAAGAGGTTTAGCCCCAAGCCAGCTAACAGTAATTTTGTGGCGAGACGGGTAGAACGGCCGTTTCCGTCCATAAACGGGTGAATGATTACCATTTGCTTGTGGAACAAACCTGCCAGCAGCAGTGGGTCAAGCGTTTGCCGATTGGTCTGCACAAAACGTAGCAGCCCGTCCATCAAGGCAGCAACGTCCTCATAATCGAGATTGGGTGATTGGCTGTGCTCAATCTCTCAATCTCGAATCTCGTTAATCGCTCACCAACAAACGGCCGTTTGCCACCGCTTCTTGAAACAACGACACTGTCTGCGCCACACCATCGGTAAGCGAGGTGAACGGCACGGCACCAAAGGCTGCGTGGAAGGGAGCTTCGTCTATCTCTTCGGGAAAGGGGAGGGAAATGTTGTCGTAGGTAAGTTGGGCGGCGGGAACGGCCGTTTGAATTGCCTCCACCACCTCGTCCATTGCCGCCACTGTTCCCGGCAAATTGAACGCCCCCGCCCCGTCATGCCCCAGCCGAGCAGCGCAGATAAAGGCGCGAGCCGTGTCCTGGGTGTAGTTGTAGATACAGCGACCGCCAAAAGAGATGTGATAGGGCTGCCCCAGTGCCGCCGCCAGCATCGCCTGGGTCGGCGTTGAGGTCATACCCTGATCCCGCCCCAGTCCATACACGGTGTACGGGCGCAGCGTGACGCTGCTGATACCATAGTCATGGTAGTAAACGCGAGCCGTGGCTTCGGTGGCACTTTTGTAGGCACCGTACAGGGTACGCGGACGGTGCGGGGCATCATTTGCCAGCGGGCCGGCCGGATATTCCTCTTTTGGCCCATAGACGGCAATGCTGCTGGCATACACAACCTGGTTCAGCCCAGCCAGCCGCGCCGCTTCAAACACGTTAACCGTACCGACCACATTAACGCTGGCTCCCAGCGCCGGGTTGGCTTTGCAAAAGGGGACTTGCAGCGCGGCCAAGTGAATGATGTGGGTAATGCCGTTGTCGGCCACAACGCGAGCAACGGCACTGACGTCGGTAATATCACCCTGAATGACTTGTACCTGCGCCATTTGCTCATCATTGAGCAGCAGTTTGAGGCGGTGGGGGTTGGTATTGAGGTCAAAAACGGCCGTTTCTACTTCCTCCAGCACCAATTCCCGCACCACCCACGCCCCAATGCACCCAAACGCCCCCGTTACCAAAAACTTCTCTTGAGTCATTGTCCTTAACCTGCTTCCAACAAATAAGCAACCAGCGCGTCAATGTTTTCCCCTGTGAGCTGTTTGCCAAACGTAGCGGGCATCAAATTGTCAAACCCGTCCACCAAATAATCACCCGGCCGTAAAATGGAGGTGAGTAAATAGGTTTTTGCGTCCTGTCCCGCCACACGACTGCCAGCGCGATTGGCAACGCCAGCTAATGATGGCCCAACAATGATTGTGTCGGGGCTAAAGCTGTGGCAAGAGCCACATTCGCGGGTGAAAATCTGCTGCCCTTGCACGGCTTGGGGGCTGAGTGTAGGGGTGGCCGGAACGGCCGTTTCGCCACCCCCGCACCCCACCAACAGCAGCACAACCAGCCACCCCAGCCAAAACCTGTTATGGCCCATGACGATCCAGAACCGGTGCATAGTAACAGCGGCACCCGTCAGCATGGGAACAACCCTCATGCGGCAGTTCAGGTACTTCGTCAAACTCATAAGCACCTGACAAAGCCCGGCAAACCGGGCAGGCATCCCGTGCCGCCAAAATCCGCACCTTGGTGGCAATGCCGCCGTCAATAATCTTCTTCAATGCCGCTTTATTCTCCGCTAAAGTTGCCACAATTACTCCTTTGTCAACGGGACGCAGATTTACCTGATTTTCCTGATAAAAAGATCAATCAGGTGCATCAGAAAAATCTGCGCCCTATTTTCATTCTTCCCGCCGAATTTTACGAACAAGCCCTCTTACGAGCAAACAGGGGCAATTTTAACGCACATTGTATGGAATAGAAATGCCATATTTTTATACTGAAAGCCTGACCTTATTTTTGGAACACATATATGGATAACCTGGTTGGCAAGCAAATCGAACAATACCGAATTGAAGCGTTGATCGGCAGTGGTGAAATTGGCACCGTCTATCGCGCCGTTGATCTTTCCAGCAATCAACTGGTTGCTTTCAAAATCATTCACCCCCAGTTAGCACAATCGGTGGTTTTTCAGCAGCGATTTATTCGTGAAGCGCAAACCATTACCCAGCTTAAACACCCCTCCATTCTTCCCGTGCATAGCTTTAACAAACAGGAAGAAAACCTCTACATTGTGATGGAGTTGATGACTAGCGGCAGCCTTCATGCGTTTATGGAGCGATACCAAACGCAAAATCAACTGGTAGATATGGAGCAAGGGCTGTTGCTGATGGCGCAAGTGGCTGAGGCACTGGGCCATGCCCATCGGCACGGGCTTGTACATGGCGTACTCAAGCCGGAAAATGTACTGATCAAGCACCCCAGCGAGCCGGGCATGGAAGGGTTACGGGCATTGGTGGGCGATTTGGGTTTGTCCAGCCTGCTGGATCGGGATGTATTTACCCAAATGAATGCTTTTCGCTCCCTGTGGCCTTATCTGTCACCAGAGCAGGTGTCGGGGCGATATGTAGACGGCCGTTCAGACATTTATGCGATGGGGGTTATGCTTTATGAAATGACAACCGGCCGGCTCCCCTTCAAAATTCAGTCGGTTACAGACGCAGTATTGGCCCATACCCGCCAACAGCCGCCACGCCCCCAGCAAATTCAGCCCAAAATCCCGCACAAAGTAGAGGCCATTATTTTGCGGGCATTGGAAAAAGATCCCGAAGCCCGTTTTCCCACGGCCGAACTGATGGGCATGGCACTGCGTGATGCGGCTGCGGCACTGGCACAACAACCCAAGGCGATTCTCAACGGCACAACGGATGCGCGGGATGATACGTATGATGATGAGCCACGTCCCCGACAAACAGGCACTGGCTCTCTGGCCGGCCGCACTGGCCCGCTCAACCGCAGCGGAACCCAACGTTACAGCACTTCCGGCCAGCTCAGCGTGGTTGTCAACCCCGTGAATGTGGAAGCTATCCCCGGTGAAGTGACCACCATCCGGGTTGATCTGTTCAACCGTGGCGACAGCGAGGAGCAGTTCCAATTTCGAGTGCAGGGCTTGCCCCCGGAATGGGTCTCGCTTTCCCGCGATATGGTTGAACTGGCGGCCGGCGGGCGCGAAACGCTAACTCTTGCCATTCACCCTCCAAATGACAGTACGGCTCGCTCCGGGCTGCACCGCTACCACATTTTGGTTAGCTCCGAAAGCGACAGCGAGGAGATGGTAGCGATTACGGGCGTGTTGACGGTCAAGACATTTGCCCGGTTTATTACCAGTATGCGCCCTCGCTCCCTGGTCAATCACGGTACTTGCTACGTTTGGATTGAAAACGAAGGGAATTTTGAAACCTCCTACACCATCACCGGGCGTGCTGAAAACGAAAACATTGTCTTTGAGCATATCACCCCCCGTCTAAACATTGGCCCTGGCGAAGAGGCGATGGCGACGATTGAGGTGGCAATCAAGGAAAAACCGTATGTTGGCAATCCGGAGCAGTTTCCATTTCACATCAAAATTGACACGGCCAGCAGTGAGCCGCAAACGCTGCGCGGTGACATTGAAATTCGCCCGACGTGGCCGACGTGGGTGGCGGGTGGCATCATGGCGCTGTTAGCCATTTTGATGGGGCTAGGCATTGTGGCTTATTCCTATTTTGACGTGCAGGAGACGATGGCGGCACAAACGCCGCAGCCGCTGGCACTGGTGGTAACGGAGGAGGCGACGGCTGCGCCCACTGAGGTGGCCGTGAATGAGGGCGTGGCGACAACGGCCGTTTCTCAACCTACCGCCACCATTCAGCCTTTACCGACAGAAGAACCAACGGCCGTTCCCACCAAGGTTCCGACGCTGGAGCCAACGGCCGTTCCCACGGAAGTGCCGACACTGGAGCCAACGGCCGTTCCTACTGAAGTACCCGTCATTACCACTGGTCGCTGGAACGGACTGTGGCAAAGCACGTGCGACGACCAAAACCAGATCGTCTGTGGTGATGTGATTTTGAGCCATATTGGGGAAGAAACGGCCGTTTCTGGCACCTTTGGCGATGGCACCGGCGTCATTTCGGCCACCGTCACGGCCAACGTGCTGACAGGCACTTGGGTTTACGGCAGCAGTTCTGGCCCACTCCAGCTTTGGCTGTCGGATGATGGCAGCAGTTGGCAGGGGAGTTGGAACAGAACGGCCGTTTGGTGTGGCGCACAACCCGGCACCCCTTTGCCCAACCCCTGCGGCCTCGTTAGCTGGGCTGGCGAGTGGCAAACAAGCTGTGGCACCGGTGCTTGCCGTCAACTCAGCATCACCCAAAACGGAGCCAACATTGAAGGCAGCTACGCCAGCGGTAACGGGACTATCAGCGGCACCGCCAGCGGCACCACCATTAGCGGCACCTGGACACGCGGTAACAACAGCGGCACCTTCCAATTCTTCCTCCAGCCCGGCGGCACCCAATTCAGCGGCAACTTTGATGCCACTTACCCCTGGTGCGGCCACGACGGCAGCAGCGACCTTCCAGAACCGTGCTTACGGTGATCAGTAACCAGTGAATAGTAATCAGTAATCAGTCAACAGTAATCGTATGCGCAACCGATTACCAATTACCGATTACTGATTACCGATTACCGAATTACCGAAATCCCCCACAATCTGCTACACTTCGCTCCCAAGTTTGGGAACGAATAGCATGACAACAGAACTTATTGGGCAGCAGTTAGATCATTATCGGATTGACCGTCTAGTGGGCAGTGGCGGCATGGGCAGCGTCTATCAGGCATTTGACCTGAATTTGGCACGACCCGTTGCCCTCAAGGTCATGCACGCGCAGTATGCCGCCCAGCCAGAATTCCAGCGCCGCTTCCAGCAGGAAGCACAAGCCATCGCCCGCCTCAGCCACCCCTCCATTGTCAACATCTACCAGTTTGGTCGCCGTCAAGGCTATTGGTACATCGTGATGGAATATATCGTGGGGTTGAGCCTGGGTGCCTACATCAAGCAACTGGCGCAGCGGCGGCAGGTGGTGGCTTTGGGCGAAACGCTGGATTTAATAGCGCAGGTGGCCGAAGCGTTGGGATATGCCCATTGGCAGGGGGTGGTGCATCGGGATGTCAAACCCGACAATATTTTGATCCAGCGGCTGGAACGCCCCTGGCACCCGGATGGGCTGCCGCTGCGGGCGGTGGTGACGGATTTTGGGCTGGCAAAGCTGCTGCAAGGGGGTGTGGACACCCAGGCCGACATCATGCTGGGGACACTGCCCTATATGTCGCCGGAGCAGGTAACGGGGGATTCGCTAGACGGCCGTTCCGATCTCTATGCCCTGGGTGTTGTTCTCTATCAGCTTGCCACCGGCAAACTGCCATTCGACATCAAATCCCCTACCGATGCCGTCATCAAACACCTGAATGAAAACCCGCCCGAGCCCCACAACCTTCACCCCGATTTCCCCCTGATTGTGGAAAATATCATCATGAAGGCTCTGGCAAAAAAGCCGGCCAATCGGTACCAAACGGGTGATGAACTGGCGGTAGCTTTGCGCCAGGCCAGCCACAGTTTGGCAAGCGAGGTGGCCTTGCCGGCCGCCAACAGCGACATCGTTAGCATTGTCACCGAAGTTCACACCCGCTATCCCACACCGCCCAGTTCGCCGTCACCCGCCACCGCCGCTGAACTACCCACCATGATCCATTCGCGCCCGGCAGCCCCTCCGGAAAAAACCGCTGCACCCGCGCCACCCGCACATCCCACCCCCCACCCCCCACACTCCACAGCGTCATTCTCCGCCCGGCTGGGCAGCAGCACCATTCGCAACGGCGGGGCATGTGCAGTGACGGTGCAAAACCAAGGGCAATACCCGGTGTCGCTGCGACTAATTCCCCGCACGCCGAGCGAGGTGGTACTATTTGATGAGTGGCGCAAACAGCTTAAGATTGGGGCGGGGCAGACAGAAACGGCCGTTTTTCAGCTCACCCCTCCCGAACGGCCGTTGTTGGGCAAATCCCAGTCCCATCCCTTTGAAATTGAAGTAACCGGCCCCGGTCAGCGGCAAGCCCTCAACGGCACCCTCCTTGTCACCCCCTACGCCCCCACCTGGCTGCTGGTGCTGCTGGTGTTGATGACGCTGCTGCTGGTGATATTAACGGCCGTTGCCTCACTATTGTTGTAAAAAATGAAAACAGGACACAGATTTACCTGATACGCCTGATACATATTTGTAATCAGGGAAATCAGGTAAATCTGCGTCCCATTTATTACGTAAGGAAAGAAAGATGCCTGTAAACAATACCCATCGTGTTCCCACGACTCCCTTGAACATTCCGCCGCGCCTGCTGCTTGGCCCCGGCCCATCCGATGCCCACCCCCGTGTGCTGCGGGCGCTTTCCATGCCCCAGCTTAGCCATCTTGACCCGGCGTTTGTGGCGATTATGAACGAAATTCAGGAGCTGCTGCGCTACACGTGGCAGTCGGAGCATGAGCTAACGATTTCGATTAGCGGCACAGGGAGCGCGGCCATGGAAACGGCCGTTGCCAACACCGTTATCCCCGGTGCGCGAGTGCTGATCGGGGTCATGGGCTTCTTTGGTGAACGGCTGGTCGAAATGGCCGGCCGTTATGGTGCCGATGTCCGTGTGATGGAAAAAGCATGGGGCGACGTGTTCACTCTCGACGACATCCGCGCTGGCCTGGAGAAGCACCAGCCAACTGTCCTCATGCTCGTCCACGCCGAAACCTCCACTGGTGCCTTGCAACCATTGGAAGGCGTGGGCGAACTGTGCCGCCAATTTGACTGCTTGCTACTTACCGACTGCGTAACCAGCCTCGGTGCTGCCCCGCTGCTGGTGGAAGAATGGGGCATTGATGTCGCCTATAGCTGCTCGCAAAAAGGGCTAGGCTGTCCTCCCGGTGCGTCGCCGCTCACCTTTGGCCCCCGCGCTATGGCAATGCGCCAGGAACGGCCGGGTAAATTGCCCAACTGGTATTATGACTTGACCCTGTTGCAACCCTACTGGGGCGGCGAACGGCGAGCGTACCACCACACTATGTCGAGCAATATGAACTATGCCCTGCGCGAAGGGCTGCTGCTCATTGCCGAAGAGGGGCTGGAAGCCCGCTGGCAGCGTCACCAGCAAAACGCCCAGCTCTTCTGGGATGGTCTGGCCGAAATGGGGCTGGAATGTCATGTCGCTAACCCCGCCCACCGCATTCCCAGCCTGACCACCGTGCGTGTGCCAGAGGGCGTAGATGCTGCCGCCGTGGCGCGTCGGCTGCTGAACGAATATAACATTGAGATTGCCGGAGGGTTTGGCAAGCTGGCCGGGCAAGTGTGGCGCGTCGGGTTGATGGGCTTTAACAGTCGCCCGGAAAATGTAATGACGCTGTTGGCGGCACTACAGCGTCTGTTGCGCGGTTAAGATGAAGGGAGATTGGGAGATTGGGGTGGATTAATCTCCCAATCTCTCAGTCTCGGTTTGTGTTGTCCTGTTTATTTCAGCAGCCGCTTTGGCTCACAATTCTTCGGGTAGCTCCCCAATTCGGCGCAGTTTTATCGCCAACTGTTCTTCGGTCTCTTTTAGCCCTTCGTTGATGTGGGGGAAGGTTAGCCAAACGAGCATAAAACCAAAAATGGCACCGGTGAAGGTGCGCAAAAACGGGGTGGATTCGCGCAGGGGGAAGATGGCTTGCAGCGAGGTAAATGCCGGGGTGGAGGCGAATTGGCTAAACAGTTGGCTAAACCCGTCCAGACCAATTGGCCCCATGCCAATGAGAATAAATGCCAAAAGCGGCAATGGGCCGACCTTGCGCCGCTGCCGTACTGCCCCATAAACCAGCCCGCCAATAAACACAAAACCATAGATGGCAAGGTCGCGTTCACAAACGGCCGTTTTGTACCCCATTTGCCCATTGCCAATAAACTGCCGGGCGGCAAACAGAAACTGCCCCCAGTTAGCCGGGTCGGTTGAGGCGGCACTAAATTCAGGAATGCTGCTCATGTAGCTTTCAATGGGGGTCAGGTCAGTACCAGCCAGGGCGCGGGGATAGGCAATTTGTTCACCAAACAAGAAGTAGGAGCGTGACGCCATTTGGTGGCACATGGGGCTGTAGATCGTGTAGATGAGGCGGGCGGGAGTGGTCAGCCCGGCGTGCATTAGCACGGGGGCTAAGGCGGGCAAGCCAGCATAGGCCAGGAAAAAGAGGTTGAAAATAAAAAGCCAGTGGCGGGCAAAGCGATAGGTCAGCTTTTGCAGCCGAATGGCTATCGTGCGCTGCCGCCCGGTGACGGGTTGTTTTGGAGGAGTTGCCATGCGGAACAGTAATCGGTAATCGGTAATCGGTAATCAGTAACCAGTCAAACCGATTACTGCTTACCGATTACTGATTACTTTCCAGATAACCATCCACCTGCTCTGCCGTCAGAGCGCCTCGGTGAACGGCCGTAATTTCGCCTGCGGGGCTGATAAAAACAGAGGTGGGGAGGTTGGATGCACCGTAGAGCTGACCAACGGTGCCATCATTGTCGAGCAATGAGGTAAAGGTTAGACCCATTTCAGCAAAAAATGGCTCTACTTCAGCACGGGTCTCGGCCTGGTTGATTGCCAGAATCGCCAGGTTATCATCCTGGTGCGCTTCAAAGGCTTTTTGCAGCTCAGGCATTTCAACGCGACAGGGGGGACACCAGGTTGCCCAGAAGTTGAGGAGTACCGGGCGGCCGGCATAATCGCTGAGAGTGACGCTTTCGCCTTCAAGGTCAGTCAAGGCAAAAACGGGGGCGGTGTCGCCCACGGCCAACAGCCCCATCCCGGTTGGCAGTTGCACAACGGCCGTTTCTCCACCCAACTGCGGTATCTGATCAAACGCCACTTCTTGCGGCTTGTTAAAAAGGGTGCCGCCAAAAAGCAGCATAGCTCCGGCCACGCCAAGCAGCAGCAGACCGGCAATAAAGGGAATGGGGTGGGAAAAACGGCCGTTTTCCCCTGCTTTTTTTGTCTTCATATCAACTAAACAGCCCGATGAGCCACTCTTCCTGAATTGCCAACCACTCCGCAAGCTGCGGCGGGATCAAGTTATTAAAAGCAGCCAACTGACCATTCAACATCAACATCCCAATAACAATAAACAACGCTCCACTAATCAACTGCGTTGAATGTAACTGCACTGTAGTCTGCCGTTCTTGTGGGCTGGTATAAACCCACAGAGCCGCCCCCGCCAGCACCAGCACCAGCAGCCCGATTTCATGCCCCACGCCAAACGTTTGCCCGTCAAAAACAGCAAACCGGCGGAAAGCATATTCCACCACGGCCACCAAAATGCGCCAGATGGCAAGTGCCCAAACGGCGGCAACAACCAGCATATGGGTGTGCCACTCCCAGCCCTTGCCTCGCAAAATGCGCCAGAACAGGCTTTTACGGCTCATGCGGCCAAAAAAGGTGGAAACAAGCAGCAGTGGCAGCCCCAGACCCAATGTGTAAATAAACAGCAGCATCATGCCGCGCCAAACCGAAGATGTTTGCGCCGCCAACGTTAGCACCGAACCTAAAATGGGGCCAACGCAGCTTGACCAGCCTACGGCAAAGGTAAGACCAAAGAGAAATGAACCACGCATGTCGGTGCTGCGCGTTTGATCGCTAAATTTGGCGGTGCCGCCAAAACCACCGCCCAGCAAGCTCAGTACACCAAACAAAATAATGACTGCCCCGCCCACCAGCAAGATGACCTGCTGATTTTGCAGCAGGTAGCGTCCTAAAAAGAAACCGGCCGCGCCAAACAAGCTAAAGGTGGTTGCCAGCCCGATCATAAACGCCAGGGTGTTGCTGGCAATTTTGCTGCGGTCGCTTTGGAAGGCAAAGGCAAAATAGGCGGTCAATACGGGGAGCGTGCAGGGGGAAACAAAGCTAAGTATCCCGGCCAGGAAGGAGAGTACGGCCAGGATAATAAATGGCTGCGTTTGAATGCCAAAGGCAAACCCGTTGGGGTCGGCGTTGGCCTGTCCAAGGCTGCCTAAAATGAGAAAGGCAACCAGCACAATGCCAAGACCGACCAGCACCATTTGGGTGGTGGACAGGGCTTGCAGTGGCTTGGGTAGTTTGAGGTCGGACATAGAGGATTTCTCCGCAAATTAAGCTATTGTCTGGACAACGATTTACGGCCGTTTCTTACATAAACGAGCCATGTGCGGTGAAAAAATGAATGAACCATGAGCTACTTCGCAGATGGTTCCTCATCCTCCTGCAAAATTTGCTTCATCAGTTCAATATCTTGTTTTATGTTGCGCTGCCGACTAGCCAGATTGAGTAGATACCCCACACCAACAAGCCACATCAACCCATAACCTAGTACCAAGTAATTGTTGAACAGATTAGGGTTGCCGATGCCTGGCTGCATTAAGCTAAAAGCATATGTTGTTAAAAGCAATAAATTCATGGTTAGCGTCCTTCACTTTGCAGCCGTGCCGCCACGCGCAGTTTGAGATGATTGGCCTGGTCTAACAGCAGTTGCAGTCGGTAGCGGTTTGCCAGCCAGGCGGCGTAAATGACGGTAAAGGCCAGGACATTGACATTGAGCGTTACAACCATCTTGAGCGAGTCTACGCCGGAAAACTCCTGTAACCCCTCGGCACCTGTTTGTACACCTTCGGCGGCACCGCCAAACACCACTGGATGAATATCACGCAAGATGCGAATGCTAAAATAGGCCATAATGATGGTGGCAAAGGCCACAATGGCATAGATTGCGGCAAAACGAGCGCGGCGTTGCCCATCATCTATGGCTCCGCGCAGCATGAAGTAGGCGACATAGGTGAGCCAGGCAACTGTGACCGTTGTCAGGCGGGGTGTCCAAAGCCACCAGGTGTTCCAGGCGGGTTTGCCCCAAACAGATCCGGCGATTGTTGCCATGGTGAGAAAGACAACCCCAATTTCGATGGAGGCGGAACCAATGGTATCCCATTTGGTTTGGGGCTGGCGCAGAAAGAGGACAGCCACAACCAGGGCGACAAAGAAGGCCACAGCCGCTACCCAGGCGGTGCCAACGTGGAAGTAGAAGATGCGCTGCACGTTGCCCATGGTGCGCTCGACGGGTGCATAGAAAAAGATGGCGACAAGGGCGACAAGCAGAGCAATGAGGGCGGCAATATTTAAGACAGAAATGGTGCGGTTAAGACGTGTGAATGTCATACAAAACCTCTCTAATTTTCGATGACGTAACGATAAGCAAAAAAGCCAATGGACAACATGATTAGGTCGTAGGCGGCAACGAGGAGAACGGGGCTTTGAACTTCTGACCAAGGGGGTGTTTGGGGGAACATGTAGGCAGAAACGGCCGTTGCGGCCGGCAGCACCAGTGGCAACGACAGCGGCAGCAGCAGCACCGGCAGCAACACGTCACGTGAACGGGTTTGCACCGTCATCGAGGTGATAAGGACGCCGATGCCAACATAGCCGATAGTGCCTAAAACCAGCACCAGCAGTACCGGGGTACGCCAAAATGGCTTGTTAAAAAAGGCAATAAAGAGCAGCACCAGAATTGCTTCCAGCAGCAGGGTGAAGACGCTAATGCTGACGACCTTGCCAACATAAATGGCACTGCGGTTGACGGGAGCCAGCAGCAGGGCGTCAAAGGCGCGATTTTCCCGCTCGATGGCAAGCGAGCGCGTTAGCCCCAATGTGCCTGCCAGCAAAATGGTGGCCCACAGAAGCCCTGTGGCAACATCGCGCACGGCGGCCAGGTTGGTTTCCAAGGCAAAATTAAACATGACAACGGTGACAAGGGAAAACATGACCATGATGCTGATCGTTTGCCGTGTGTGGCGTTCGATGCGTAAATCTTTTTGAACGATGGCAGAAACGGCCGTTAAAAAACCCGTTTGCCCTTTTACCATCGCCTGCTGCCCAGCTTCACTCATTTGCCCGTTCCTGTTTGCTCCCGGTAAATTTGCAAGAAATCCGTTGCCGTTGTCCGGTTGCTCTCAATTTCACAAACAATTTTACCACGATTCAAAATAGCGACCCGGTTACACAGATGATACCCATGCACCAAATCGTGTGTAATCATAAAAATAGTGCGGCCGGCGGCCAGTTCCTGCTGCAACAAGTGATCAAGCAATTCCGCTGCCTGCTGATCCAGCCCGGTGTATGGCTCATCAAGTAGCAAAATATCGGGTTCGTGAAGCGTAGCGCGGGCAATAGCGAGGCGCTGCTTCATCCCCCGTGAGAAGAGCCTCACCGCCTCCCGCTGCCGAGCCAGCAATCCCACACGCCGCAGCCGCTCCCCAATGTGTTCCTTGGTTAGCTCTAACTCATAAAGCTGGCTGAAAAATTCCAGGTTTTCGGCGGCTGTCAAGTCCGCATAGAGCAGTGGCTCATGCGAAACATAGCCAATATGCCGCCGCACACGGTCGGCATAATGAGGCAACACCCACCCACCAATTGCCACCTGACCAGAGGTGGGTGCCTGCAAGGTGGCTACAATTTGCATCAATGTGCTTTTGCCTGCACCATTTGTTCCAACCAACATCACAAACTCTCCAGCTGATATGTGGAGATTCACACCTTGTAGAACAGGCTGTAAGCCATAGTTTTTGCGAAGATTCTCTATCTTGATCATGCTGAACTCAATTGTAAGATATTTCTGTGAATAAAAAAATGTTCAGAAAAGTCTTAAGTTTGTTTTGCTTTGATGACACTATGGTACTGACAAACGGCCGTTTTCACGACGCATTTACGTGTCATCCATCAACTTCATGGCATGATGCGCCGCATCAATCAAAAAACAAGAGGCAGTTTAGCGACAATTCAATGTCAATTTCTCTGAAAAATCACTTAAAAAGATTTGCCCACTTGCTCAATTGCCCCTGTTTCTTTATAATGTCTTGTAGTTTGGTAATCCTAATGGTCTATTCTAGGCATTATATGCTATCAAGATCGTGGGAAGAGGGTTGAATTTGTCAGAGTTAAATGGAACTATAGTGCCCTGGCTAATGGGTGTCTTTCTAGCCTTGGCATTTCTCGCCTTACTGGTTTCCCTGAAATCATGGCGGGATGTCAAAAAATCGCCATACTTTTTCTTGCGACGCCAGGCCGAAAAACGGTTGCAGTCTTACTTGACACTTAGTGTTGTATTGTTTGCTGCCGCTTTTGGTGTGGCCGCATATGCGTGGCGGGCACCAACTGACAGCGCACCCCGAATGGCTTTGTTATCAAACACCAAGCCGGTGCGAGCCGAAGTGATCGCCTTGGTTGAAAAAGTGGAGCGGGCGGCTGTGACAGAAACGGCCGTTTCTGCCAACCCCACCGTTAACGTCTCCGCCACGGCTGAAAACTCCCTTTTTGCTGATGTTGTTTCCCTCCCCGCCCAGTTCGACAAATTTGAGCCGACTGCCAATCTCAACAATGATACCGAACTGGGAACCATCCAATTCTCCACCAAAATTTCCGACAACTACGAAGCTGTTAGCCCAACCCGTCTTTTCCCCGAAGGCTCCTTCACCCTCTATGCCACCTTTGCCTACAAGGCAATGGCAAACGGCATGGAGTGGGCGTGGGTATGGCGGCATAATGGCGAAGTGGTAGACGGGGGCAACGAAATCTGGAATTATGGGCAGGAAGGCCCTGGTTACATCTTCTTTGCGCCGGAAGAGGGATTTGCTTCCGGGGATTATTCGCTGGAAGTTTGGGTGAATGGAGAACTGCTAACCCGATCAACGGCCGTTATGAACAATGCGGCTGTAGCTGCTGGCAACTAAACGTTGTTCGCATTTATCGCACAAAAAAGTAAGGCCAGCATCATGCTGGCCTTTTGTTTTCTCATCTAACCGCGATATTTCCCCAAAATGATGGTGGCATTGTGACCACCCAGCCCAAACCCGTTGGACAACACCACATTCAAATCGGCCGGCCGTGGAGCATTCGGCACATAATCCAGATCACACAACAGATCAGGCGTCTCATAATTGATGGTAGCCGGAATGATGCCCGCCCCAATGCTTTTCAGGCAAATCAATGCTTCCAAAACCCCAACCGCACCCAGCAAATGCCCGTGCATGGACTTCGTAGAACTGACTGGCGTGTTATAGGCATGTTCACCCAAAACGGTCTTAATAGCGGCCGTTTCCCCTTTGTCATTTAGCGGCGTACTGGTACCATGAGCGTTCACATAATCAATAGCAGTGGGCGCAATGCCAGCATCTTCAATGGCAGCAGCAATTGCCCGCGCCGCGCCTTCCCCATTTTCGGCTGGCATTGCCAAATGATAAGCATCAGCACTGGTGCCATAGCCTAAAAATTCGCCATAAATATGCGCCCCCCGCGCCAGGGCGTGGTTCAATTCTTCCATGATCAGCACCGCTGCCCCCTCGCTGGTGACAAAACCGTCGCGGTCAGCATCAAATGGGCGTGAGGCCCCGGCTGGGTTGTCGTTGCGGGTAGACATCGCCTTCATCACGCTAAAACCAGCCAGCACCAGCGGTACAATACACGCCTCAGAACCACCCGCGATCATCACATCAGCTGCACCGCGTTCAATGATTTTGGCCGCTTCGCCAACCACATTGTTACCTGTGGCGCATGCAGTGGACACTGCCATATTGGGGCCTCGCAGCCCATAGCTAATGGAAATGGTTGCGGCCGGCGTATCCGTCAGCATCATCGGCACAAAAAAGGGGCTAACGCGGTATGGGCCACGCTCATTCATAGCGTTGATGTTATCAATAATGGGTTCCAGGCTGCCCATGCCGGTGCCAATCACCACCCCCACCCGATCCCGATTTACCTTGTCTAAATCAAGACGGGCATCGGCCATGGCTTGTTCCGCCGTTGCTACGGCAAATTGTGTGACCCGTGACATTTTGCGGGCTTCGCGCCGCCCAAATAGCTCGTCGGGGTCAAAACCGTTGACCTCACCAGCGAACTGCGTCTTATAGTCGCTGACATCAAAGCGGGTGATTTTGGCGATGCCGCTTTTGCAGCCAAGAATGTTGTCCCAAGTGGTAGCGGCGTCATTCCCCAAGGGGTTATAGGTGCCCAACCCCGTAATCACCACACGTCTCTTACTCTGGTTCATAAATAGTCCTGTGCTGTTGATTTTGGCTCGCTTGTGCAGGGCAAGCCAAAAGATATAACCCGTTTTGTTGAATTAAGATGCGATAGTAAGTATCACATCATTAGGGATTTTCTGTTGGGCAAGATGGCGTTTGATTTCAGTTGTTAGCCGGTGACGATCTGGAAACGCTAGTTCATGATCTATTAACACATATAGATCCCAATCACTGTTTGGTGTAGAGGTGCCGCGTACACGGCTTCCAAACAGAAAAACTTGCTCTACCTTGATAGCATGGTTGGTTAATGTTTCCCGTATCGTTGCAGTTGCTTCTCGTGGTGCATTCATATAGATATCCCGTTGATCATACATTACACCTGTTCGCCTGCTATAGTGTAACAAAAAACGGCCGTTTTCCAGCCAACCATTATTCCCGTTCCCGATTGAGCCAGCGCAGAGTGAGTTCTCCAAGTCGGGCGTGGCGCTGGCGAATGACGGTGCATTCGGGCAGGGATTCGACAAATAAACGGCCGTATCTTTTCGTCAACACCCGCTTATCCAACACCACCACAATCCCCTCATCCGTTGCCCGCCGGTTCAGGCGGCCGAACCCCTGGCGAAAACGCAGCACCGCCTCCGGAATCGAATATTCAAAAAAGGAGTTCTCAAACGTCTCCGACCGCGCCGCAAAAATCGGGTCAGACGGCACATCAAACGGCAGCTTGGCAATAATCACCGCCTGCAATGCCTCACCCGGCACATCCACTCCCTCCCAAAACGACCTGGTGCCAAGCAGCACCGCCCGCGCCCCATCTTGCTTAAACTGATCCAGCAACTGCTGCCGCGAAGCCCCTTGCGTTTGTGCCAGCAGCGTAATCCCGGCATCCGCTAGTGGGGCTTCAATATTTCGTGTCGTTTCGGCAAGCTGACTATAGGAAGTAAACAGCACCATCGTCCGGCCGCCCAGTGCCTGCGCCACATCCACAATGCCGCTTTCGACAAACCGCTGGTAGCCGGGCTGGTTGGGTTCGGGCATGTCGCTGACTAGATAGAGCAGGGTGGCATTTTTGTAGTCGAAGGGGGACCCAACGGCCGTTTCCACCGCCTCATGCGCGTGTAGCCTGTCCCGAATATAGGCAAAGTTAGCCTCGTTGGCCGCCCCCGCCCCCGATGTCCGCATTGTGGCCGAGGTCAGGATGACGGTCTCTTTGGCGGCAAAAATATGCTTTTCCACCAGCGGCCCCACGTGCAGCGGCGCCGAGTGCAGCGAAATCCGCTCCTTGAACACTTCCAGCCAGTAAATCATCCCTTCTTTGGGGTCGGCAAGAATGCTGTCGAGGTTGGCGCGGGTGTCTTCTAATTTACGGCCGTTTGTCTGCAACGCCAGCAGCAAATCCTCCCCATCCTCCAGCGAAAACGACTCCTGAATCTCCTGCAACGCCTTGCCCATCAGCTCAAACCCCTTGCCAATCGCCTTCAAATATTGGTTCAGGTTGTCCCACGCCCCCAACAGCTCATCATACCCCGGCTGACTGCGCGTGGTGGGCAGCAGCCGAATCTGCTCGGCAAACTGGGACGAACGCCGACCCAACCCGTCGAGGAAAAAGCGCAGCGTCACAAAAAATTCCGCCAGCGTTTGCGTCGCCTCCTGCCCATTGGCCCGCAAATTGTTGGCAAACTCATTTACCCGGTCGGCCAAATGGGCAGGCAGAATGGCCTGTAGCCGCTGCTGCATGTTACCAATCAGCCCCGTGCGGGGCTTCACCACCTCGTCCAGAATCGCCTCCAAAAACCGTTTGTCGGCCTCGAACGACAGCCCGCTGGTGACGGCAGCCTCAAAATGGTGCGCCTCATCCACCACCAAATCCATAAATTCGGGCAAAATGTGGTTGTTGTTGGCAACGTCGGAAAGCAGCAGCGAATGGTTGACGACGATAACATGGGCCAAGTCGGCGCGGCGGCGGGCGTAGTGGAGGGGGCAGTTTTCCACGGCGCAATGTTCGGAGGTGCAGCTATTGTCGCCGTTGAGCCGGTTCCAGGCCATGCGCTCGCCGGGGGTTCGCAGGCTCAATTCGGCCACGTCGCCCGTCTCAGTTTGGTTGAGCCAAAGCAAAATGCGGGCAAAAGTGACCATTTCGTCGGCGTTGCTGGGGCCGCTGTGACGCATTTGCTGGAAGAGGCGGGTGCAGAGGTAGTTGCTACGGCCTTTACGAACGGCCGTTCGTATCTCAAACGGCAACAACTTTTGCAGCAGCGGCAAATCCTTGCTCATCAACTGGTCTTGCAGGTTAATAGTGTTGGTGGAAATAACCACCCGACGGCCGTTTTCCACCGCCCAAAACACCGACGGGATCAAATAGCCCATACTCTTCCCCGTCCCCGTCCCCGCCTCAATCAGAAGATGGTCGCCCTGGTTAAACGCCTCGGCAACCGCTTCCAACATCGCCACCTGCTGCGGCCGAAACTCAAAGTCGGGGAAATATTGGCTAAAGTTGCCGCCCGGCTTGATGAGCGAGGCGACCATCTCCACATCGAGGGCAATGGGTTCCTCACGGGGAACAAACGGCCGTCCTTCCAGCTTCGGCGGGTCATACAGCCGCTTCCCCCGCGCCTTGTGGCGCAGTTCCCCATCCTCAAACGCATTTCGCGACCGCGCTGCCAGTGCTTCCTCAAAAAAAAGCGTCTCCGGCCACCCCAGCTTGCGCCCCGCCTGCACAATCTCCTCAAGCTGCCATAGCTGCAATGCCAACGCCCGCTCTTTCAACGCTAAAAACAGCTCAATCGTCAGCTCCGCATCATCCAAAGCCCGGTGCGTCTGCCCGTCCCCCACCTGCGCCAAATTCAGGTGATAGGCCAACGATTCAAGGTTATAACGGCCAGCGTTTGGCACCAGGATCGTCGCCAGCGTCAGCGTGTCAATCCGGTGGTTGCCCACCCCCAGCCGCTCCTCCGTCAAAAACCCCAGGTCAAAATCCACGTTGTGGCCCACCAGCACATGGTCGGCCATGAGCGACTTCAGCCGGGGACGCACCTTAAACATCGTCGGGGCCTCATTCACCATCCCTTGCGTAATCCCGGTCAACTGCATCACAAACTCCGGCAGTTCCCGCATCGGATTCAGCAGCGTCGTGTACTCGTCGAGAATGTCATTCCCCTGAAACGCCACCGCCGCCACCTCAATAATGGCATCTTTACGGGCATCCAGCCCGGTCGTTTCCACGTCAATTGCTACGTAAGTAGTACTCATAAACAACTATTGAATAGAAAATGCCCAGGCAATATCCTCTTGCATGGCATCACGTTGACGTTCGGCAAGCTCAACCCAGTCAAGGCCAATACGCTCAATAACATCTGCACGCTCAATGTCGCCATGCAAATAGTGACTAAGAAGCTGCTCACGCCAGAGATGCAGCAAGCCTACTTCTAATGCCCAAGCCACGACTTCCGCTTCACTTTTATTTGTTTCCCGCGCTAAAGTTTCTAAAACCTGGGAAACCTTGACCATGAGAACCTCTCATTTATGACTGCCGTTTTGCGGCAAAAACAGTTCACGCGACATTGGATCGGGTTCATAGCCGTCAAACCAGCCCGGCACCAGCCCTTTCCCGCTGATTGCCAGCTCCACAATGCGTCGGTTAAAGAGGCCAACGTTTTCGTGGGACAGGTATTCGTCTACGGGCATCCAGAAGCATTCCTGAATTTCTTCCAACTGCATGTTGATTTCGCTGTTCAGCGGGGTCAGGCGGCAGATGAAGTAGATGTCGGATTTGCCGTAGCGGTAGCCATGCCAATGGCGAAAGAAGACGAGCGACTCGAAGTTGGTGCGGATGCCCGTTTCTTCAAACACTTCGCGCATCACGCCATCGGCCAAATGTTCACCCGCGTGAATGGCTCCGCCGGGCAGCTTGTAGTAGCGGCGGCTGTGTGATCGCTCCCAAATGACGAGTAGCTCGTTTTTGTCGTTGATGACCACGCCGCCCGCGCCGATGTAGTGGGTCGCGTAGGGGGGAATGAAGGCATCGGGCCGGATTTGGTAGACCAGCATTAGCTCGTTTTCATCGCTGTGATGGAATTTGAAGCCAGCGTCTACGGCGATGGGTATCAGATTGGCCTGAGTGATGGGAATGGGCAGCCAGACGAGCTTGAAGCCGCCGTCGCGCCAAATGGCGAGGGAGTGGGCAAGCTGCTGTTGAAAAACGGCCGTTTCTCCCGGCAAACACCCCGCATCCACCTCAATCCCCTGAAAATGATTGCTCTTTGCTTCCAAAATCATCGTTTGCACCTCGACTGAAGATTATAACACGGGTTTATGCGGTAATTTAATCGTAAATGTTGTTCCCCGATCCTCGCTTGTGGCCTGAATCTCTCCCCCATGCCCCTCCACAATCGCCTTGGCAATTGCCAACCCCAGCCCATTTCCGGGATAGGCGGCTACATTACGCCCCCGGTGAAAGCGGTGAAATAATTGGGGCATGTCTTCGGCGGGGATGCCGATGCCGCTGTCGTGGATGGTAAGTAAAACGGCCGTTTTTTCCCCCACCACCCGAATGACTATCCGCCCTCCTTCCGGCGTAAACTTAAGCGCATTATCCAGCAAGTTGCCAATGGCCTGCCCAAGCTGCGTTTCGTGGCCGTGAATAACGACAGGTTTTTCCTCCATCTCCACCACAAAATCCACCCCCGCTTGCTCTGCCCGCGACGCATAAATTTCGGCCGTTGTTTGCACCAGCTTCACCAGATCCAGCGGCGCAAAATCAGCCGTTGCATTCCCCTCCAGCCGTGACAAATCCAGCAGACCCGTGGTTAATGCTTGCAGCCGCACCGCCTGCTCCCGCGCCCGCGCCACCGGCTCCCCGGCGGCATCCAGCAGTGCCAAATCCGTTTGTAACGCCGTCAGCGGCGTATAAAGCTCATGGGCGGCATCAGCCACGAACTGGCGCAGGGTGGCAACGGTGTTTTCCACCTGCCCCGCCATGGTGTTAAACGCCTGGGCAAGCTGCCCCACTTCGTCGCTGCGGGCAACATTTGTGCGAACGGTGAGATCACCAGCGGCCATTTGGGTGGTAACGGCCGTTAATGCCACCAACGGCCCACTCAACCGCCGACTCACCAGCCAGCCCACCCCCGCCGCCAGCACCACCGCCACCACGCTGGCAACACCCCACCCCCACGCCACGCTCCGCACAATCTCCCGCCCATACGCTGGCCCTTCCGACAACACCACAAACCCCAGCAGTTCCCCCGTCAAGCTCCGCAGCGGCTGCTGCACCACCAGTTCCGACCGTTCCTCGCCGCTGCCTGCTGCGCCGCCCAGCCCAAAACCAAACGGCGTACCCACCACCGGCAGTTCCGACACCGTACCCAGCCCGCGAATATCCTCTCCACCCGTCACCTGCACCTGTCGCTCAATCACCGCCCCGCCAACAAGTTCCACGTCCGTGTTGGCGGTCAGGGGGTCTTCGCTAATGATAATGGTGGAACGAAACTGCTGCTGCTCCGCCCCTTCGGCAATAGATTGGCTAAACTCCCGCAGCACCCCATCCACTTCCACCTGCACCGACACCTGCGCGTCGGCCCCCACAAGCGTCGCGCTCCCCGAATCGGCCACCACTTGCTCCATCGCATCCAGCACCTGCACCCGCGCCTGCGACAAAAAGGCAAACCCCTTTAACTGTGATTCCAGAGCCGCCACCGGCAGCCCATCACGCAAAAACGGCACAATCTCACTGCCAATCGCTGCCGCATTATTTTGCAAATAGTGCTGCTCCTGCTGCTCATAAAAATTCCGCAGGGTCAGCAGCAGCACCAGCCCCAACGCCAGCGTGGTCAGCAAGGCAATGGCGGCATAGCTCAGTGGCAACCGCCAACGGATGGAGGGAGGTATCATAATGAAGATTGGAGATTGGAGATTAGAGATTGGTGCTTTGTTAGCGCCAATCTCTAATCTCCAACAATGGCAAACGCCCGGACGGGAAATGTGCCAAACGCTTTGACCTTGACCGGGACGGCGAAGAAGCGAAAGCCGCTGTCGGGCAGTTGGTCAAGCCCCGTTAAATGTTCGGCAATAGGGATGTCGGCGGCGAGCAGGGTGGAGTGGACGGGGCGAGATCCGCCGCTGGTGTCGTCTATGTTGAGCGAATCTATACCGACTAATTTTGCCCCGGCATCGCGGAGAAAAACGGCCGTTTCTTCCAGCAAAAACGGATGCCCCAGCAAATAAACGGCCGTTTGCCAATGGCGCGACCAATCTGTTTGCACTAGCACCGCCTTCCCCGCCACATCCAGCCCGGCAAACCATTCCGGCCCAATCGCCCGCACCTCCGGCGGCACGCGCAGCCGTAGACCGGGCAAATTTGCCAGCGACTCCAGCGGCAGTTCCGCCAAATCCTTGCCATCGGGGTAACGATGGAACGGCGAATCCACATACGTTCCCGTGTTCGCCACCAGCGTCATCTGCCCAATATGAAACTCCGTTCCCGGCGCATAATGCGCCCGCGACGCTTCCCGACTCAAAAAATCACAAATCACCGGCCCCGGTAATCCGGGGTAAGTGGTCATGCCATCTTCCACGGTATGGCTGAGGTCTATTAGTTGCTGATCCATGTGTTTGGAGTGGCGACTACCGCAGTAAGTTGTTACCAATTAAGAGGAGCCGTCATGTATAGTCCATTGAGAGCAAAGCCATGTTTGGCGTAATATTCCCGCGTGCCAATGGCACTGATGACGGCGATGTGGCTGTAGCCTGCTTCCCGTGCCATTTCTTTGGCCCTGGCAACCAGCCGCGACCCCAAGCCCATGTGCTGCGCCTCGCCGCAGCTTTCATCCCCCAAATTCAGGGCAGGGCCATAGACGTGGACTTCGCGGATCATGGCGTGGTCGGCCAGCTCTGGCAGCGGCAGCTCCACGTCGCGGCGAGAGAAGGAGAGACGCAAAAAGCCAGCCAGCCGGCCGTCATCCGTTTCAAAGCTCAAAAAATGCTCAACGGTAGCATCGGTGTCGTAGGTGGTGAGCCGCAGCGACAGATCGGCCTCGGTTACTTTGTCGCGGCGGATTTCGCGGCAGCGGATACATTGGCAGCGCAGACCACGCTCGGCCATGCGCTGCTGGGCAATTTGGCGCAGGTTGGCTTTCTTATTGCCCTCGACGACATTGGTGGTGGGGAAATCGCGGATAACGCGGTTGAGGCGGACATAGCGGGGAACCTGGGCTTTGCAGGCGACGAGGAGTTCGGTTAGCTGTTCTTCGGTGTAGGGGGTGTATTCGCCGCGCTGCCAGTAGTCGTACAGCTCGGCGTTTTCAACCAACATGCAGGGATAGAGCTTGAGTTCATCGGGACGAACGGCCGTTTCCGCCCAAATCCGCGCAAAATCCGCCACATCACTCTCCGGCGTCGCCCCCAACAAATTTGCCATCCAGTGGCCATGAATCTTGAACCCCGCCAGCCGCAGCAGCCGGAACGCATCCCGCGTGGCCTGCACATCGTGGCCGCGCTGGTTGAGCGCCAGAATGTGGTCATCCATGCTTTGAATCCCTATCTGCACCTTGGTCACGCCCAGGTAGCGCATCCAGCGCAGTTCATCGGCATCAATGTGATCCTGGCGCGTTTCCACCACCAACCCCACGTTGCGGCGCAGGCCAACGGCGTTTTTTTCCTGCGCTTCGGTCAGCGTGGCTGAATCTTCGCCGTTCATGGCATCAAAGCAGCGTTTGACAAACCATTCCTGGTAGCTGCGGCGATAGCTGGACCAGGTGCCGCCCAAAATGAGCAGCTCAATTTTTTCCGCCGGGTGGCCGATGCGCTCCAACGCCTCAATGCGGGATTTTGTTTGTTCAAAGGGGTCAAAGCCGTGGCGTTCGGCTCGCTGTGCCCCTGGTTCGTCGTGGAGATAGCTTTTGGGCATCCGCACGTCGGTGGGGCAGAAGATACATTTGCCGGGGCAGGGGTAGGGTTTGGTGAGAACGGTGACAACGGTGACACCGGCCTGGCTGCGGGTTGGTTTCATCTGCAAGTGGGTGCGTAGCTCGTCGTCGAAGGTCATCCAGCCGCCGTCGCAAAGCTGCTGGTACACCTCCAGAAGCTGGCTTTTGGAGAGCCAGGGTGCGCCTTTGTGGACGAATTGCTGCATGATGCGGTTGTAGCGGGAGCCGGTTAACGGCCGTTCCTTCCCCAACCGCTGCACCAGCCGCACCAGCAACGCCTCTTGCCCCACAATCGGCACCACCTGATGCTGCGCCTCCCACTTTGCCACCTGCTCATCAATCTCTTGCTGAACGGCCGGTGCAATCGTCACCTCATGTACAGAAATTCGCGTCATATTTTCCTAATCCACAGGCAGATGCCATCCTGTTCACAGCCAACGCTCGCATAACCAGCGCAGCATGATTAGAACACACTTCGCTCTAACCACGCCGCTATACTCGCCACGTCTGGTTGATGCTTTGTTAAACGGCCGTTTCACCAGCAACCCAACCTGCATCACCAAACAACTGACAACACACCAGCATTGGTAATTGCTTCATCTTTCGTAACAATTTCTACAGTGTCACCTAAATCTTGAAGATGAAGCCCAGTACTAACAATAAATCGATCGTGCAACTCAGGAATCTGCAAACCTTCTGGCGTTAAACTACGTTCCAACACATCTAATGTAAGCGGGAAAACTTCAATGCGACTGTCCGCATATACGCGGGTTAGAAATCTTGATACATCTGATATGGTTGTTCTACCTTTTTCAATGATAAGGGCGGCCTCAGCCAAAGCAATAATCGGTAAAACCATTTGGCTATTGGTTGCCGCCAGTACTGCCTTTGCCGGTTCACTCAGTCGCTTGTTACCTTCTGCAAACCAGATCAAGGCATGGGTATCAAGAATATACTTATGCGCCATCCAGCTCCTCATCTGTCGGTCGCCATTCAGCTATGGCAAAATCTTCCATAGTGGACATGGCCAGCTCATCACCACCAAACTCCCCAAAACGTAATGGCTGTGGTTCTTGAAGAGGTGATAATGGCACAAGCGTTTGGATGATCCTTTGTACAAGCCGCAATCGGTATTCTGCTGAGAGATGTTTGGCCTCGCCAAAGAGTCTATCTAAAGTTTGTGTGTCAGCTATCATAATAGTATCTCCCTATTCATCCAGGAGCGGAGACCACACAGAAGCCCCAAGAGCCAGTGTAGTTATATAACCTATTTGTCATTTTACCATAGCCTTACTCATTCTTCTCAATAAACTTGAGTTCCATCAAGTTCCAGCTCATCTTTCATAAGCTGATCGGTGAAAACATCGAAATGACGAGCTATTTTAAGAATCAATTCAGCGGATGAATTTCGTAGTCAGCTAGCAAAGCTACCCAACTACTTGTTTATACTGCGCGGTGCTGGATAAAGGGTCACATGAGTGGTTTATTATGTGCAACCTATTCTTACTAAACGGTCACCGCAATCGTCACCTCATGTACAGAAATTCGTGTCACAGCTTCCTGATCAATAGGCGGATGCCAGCCCATCTAAGCCATTTCACCCACCAATTCCACCATAGTACGCAAGCTGGCTTCGTCAAAGACGGTGAGGTTCATGGTGGTGATGGGGCTGTTGCGCCAGAGGGAAAGCCGTTCGCGAATGCGCTCCTTGGAGCCAACCAGGGCAATTTCGTCAATGAGGCCGGCCGGAACTTTCATCATCGCTTCCCCCTGCCGGCCGGACAAATACAAATCCTGAATTTCCGCTGCCTCGGCTTCGTAGCCATAGCGGCTGGCAAGGTCGTTGTAGAAATTTTTGCCCCTGGCACCCATGCCGCCAATGTAGAGTGCCAGCATCGGGCGCAGCATGTTGTAGCCCACTTCCACATTGTCGGTGACGATGGCGGAGACGGTGGGGGCGATGTCGAAGTTTGCCAAGCTTTTGCCGTTGCCCGCCTTAGCAAACCCGGCCTCGACTGATTCCTGGTACGTTTCGGCGTATTTTTCCGGCGAGAAGAAGATGGGCAGCCAGCCGTCGGCAATTTCGGCGGTTAGCTCCACGTTTTTGGGGCCAATGGAGGCCAGGTAGATGGGAATATCGGGGGCGGCTTCGAGGATGCTTTTGAGCGGTTTGCCCAGCCCGGTGGCATCGCTGCCTATGTAGGGTACCTGGTACACTTGTCCATCGAGGGTGACGGGGGCCTGACGGTTGAAGATTTGGCGCACAATGTTGACGTATTCGCGGGTGCGGGTGAGGGGACGGGCGTAGCTGATGCCGTGCCATCCTTCGACGACCTGGGGGCCGGACAAGCCAAGACCGAGGAGAAAACGGCCGTTTGATAACTGGTTCAACGTCATCGCCGTCATTGCCGCGTTGGCCGGGGTGCGGGCCGGCATCTGCATGATGGCCGTCCCCAACTTGATGTTCTTTGTTTGCGCCCCAATCCACGCCAGCGGCGTGACCGCATCCGAACCATACGCTTCAGCCGCCCACACCGCATACACACCAATCTCGTCAGCCGTGCGGATCAAATCCATCGGGAGTTCTACCTTGCGGCCAGAGTAGCCAATCATCATTCCTACGCGCATAATGCCTCCGTGCCAGTAAACAATGACCAGGAAACGACTAAAGCTAGTTCCCTGGTCATTGATGTTGCGTCATTTAGTTTCCTGATTGTAAATCAGGCAAGGCAAAAACCCAAATGCGGCAAGGCGGTTTATGAGGGGCAGCCGGTACAATGACCCGTGTTCCACACATCATTGCCATCAGCGAGTGCCGTGTTGTTGGCAAAAGTTGTGTGGCTAAGAGACAGCGTACCATCATTGGCAATGCCGCCGCCAAAAACGGCCGTATTTTCCACAATCTCAACCTGCTTCAGGCTCAACGTACCGTTGTTATAAATGGCTCCTCCGTTGCTCATGTCAGCCGTGTTGTTGCGGAAGGTACAGTGCTTGATGGTCATGATGCCCCTGTTATGCACAGCCCCGCCGCTGCCAAAGGCAACATTGCGCTCGAACAGGCAGTTTTTCAGGTCAACCGTGCCGCCATTGTTAAAAATGCCGCCAGACCGGCCAATGGCGCGGCCATCGGCAAAGGTGTCGCCATTGGAGCTAAAGGCGGCGGCACCGTTGTTAAACACAGCCGCCCCCGAAACGCCGCTGCCATTGGCGTAGGAGGAGTGTTTGCTATCAATGATGCCGCCATTGTTAAAGATCATGGCACCATCGTTGGCATAGCTGAGGTGGAACTGGCTGTTTTTAATCGTCACCGTGCCAAACTCATTGTGAATGCTGCCACCGCTGCTGGTGGGAAAACCGTTGTTTTCAAAAACGGTGTCTTGCACAATGAGCGTACCGTGATTGTTGTATACACCGCCGCCTGCCAGAGCTAATTGGCCGTTGTGGACAAGCGCACTGTGCTGCAAGACGACGGTTCCCAGATTGTTGTAGATACCTGCGCCACGGGCGGGGCCACCAAAGGCGGTCATGTTGTTTTGCAGCAAAACATGGGTTAATTCAAGATAGCTGTTGTCGTTGTAGATGCCATTGCCAAACAGCCCGCTCCCGTTTTGCAGGACAAGGTTGCTTAACTGCACCGTGAGGTTGGGCTGAATGGTGACAACAGAGCCAGCGTGATTGCCATCAAGGATGCTGGCCTGGTCGCCCGCGCCAACAATGGCAAGGTTATGGGTAATGGTAATGTTTTCTACGTAAGTTCCGGGTTCGAGGGTGATGAGGGTGCAGTTGGGGTCATTAACGGCCGTTTGCACCGTCAAATAACCACCACTTGGCACCACACAATCAGCGGCATAGGTCGGGTGTGGGCTAATCAGCCAGCCCAGCATGAACACAACAAAAAAAATGACAAGCTTGGGAACAAGCTTCCGAGTAAATGACAGGCGAAACATAGCATTCTCCTTATGCGGGAAATTCATGTATGCCCTGGGGGAGTGTGCTGCCCAACAGGCGTTGAGCGCGTAGAACGATGCGGCATAAATAGTACCAAAGTACTACTATATTAGTGCCGCTACGTTAAAAACCAGATTACGGAAAGGATTCCATCAGGCAGTACCCTCGTAAAATGATACAAACAGCCCAGAGCAATGCGTGTTCATCTGCGCCTGTTTTGACTTTTTTGGCAAACTGTTAGCGGCAAACCGCGCTTGCATCAAGTCATGGCTGTCTCTAGCTGCTACCCATTTAGACATTGCTTGACCCCAGCCCCATCCTCGTGTAGCATTCCAGCAATGTCTAAATGCTTTCCCACTGCGACTAGTGTATGAAACCATCTACTTTAACCGGAATTGCCCTTACGCTGTTTATGCTGCTGCTGGTGTTGACCTCTGGCTTTGTTTTTCTCTACCAGGGGCGGCAGACGCTGCAAACGCAGTATGAAACAACACGCGATGCTTTTGAACAAAAGCAGGCGGAGTCGGAACTGCGGCTGACGAATTCGGATGGGACACGCACGGCGGCGGAACAGAGCCTGATTCAGCAAACGGCCGTTGTTGCCACCACCCAGCAAGACATGCTCAAACTCGTGCAAGAGTCTGTGCAAAGCCAGCAAACGGTGGAAGCCCTCCAGTTTGAAGTGACCCGGTTGGCTACCGACCTCAGCAATGCTGCCAGCACCCGCGCCGCTGCCCAACCAAACAGCCCCGCTCCTGAACAGCCGGCCATAGTAGAGATTCTGGCACCATCGGGGGATTTACCCATTACGCAGGGAGACACCATCGAATATATCGTTGCCGCCAGAGATGTTCAGGGGATTGCCAGCATACAGCTCAAGCTAAACGGCCGTATTATTGCTACCGCCGACGGCAAAGGCAGCACCTTTGTCACCCATCGCGCTCAATTCCCCTTCCTGAACAGCGGCTCGCAAACGCTGGAAGCCACCATGACAAACAGTTCAGGGGGTATAACAATGGCAACGCCCATTCGGATTGAAGTAGACCCCGCCGAAGAAAACAATTAAGCCACGACTGTAGCAAGTAACAGGTAGCAGGTGGTTGTTGGCAAAGCTGAAATCAACTACTGGCAACGGCGTGCTGCCAAAGTGCGTGCGCTAACTTGCTGGCAAAGGCCGGGATAGCTGAATCAGCTTTGGTGAGAGCAAGCGGAATGCCCTGGGTTAAAGCCAGCATTTGGTTAGCATCGTAGGCAACTTCGAGCGCAATGCGGGCATCAAGACCGCGCTCAACGGCCGTTTTTGGCAACTGCGCTTCCGGCACCACGTGGTTGAGCACAAACAAACGCTGCCTGGGTTTGATCTGGTTTTGGGTTAGCACCTGGTTGAGCTGAACGGCCGTTTGCACAGACACCACATCCGGCGTTAACACCTGAAACGCCATATCGGCCATGCCCAACGCCATCCGAAAAGCCGGATTCACCACCGGCGGCAAATCCAGAACCGTTACCGTCGTTTGCTTCCGCAACACATCAACCACCTGCTGCACCATTTCGGCCGTTGGCAAAATGGGCGCATTCAAGGGGGCAGGCACCGGCAGCAGCCGCACTCCAGAGCTGTGTACCCGTGTACACGCCATCAATCCCGCCCAGTCCAAATCCCCCACCATTGCCAAATCAACCCAGCTTGACGGAGCCGGTAAACGAAAGTGCATCAAACTTTGGCTGCCAAGAGGGCCAAAATCAGCCAGACAGATTTCCTGCTGGCTCAACCGCCGCAGAGCCGATGCCACATTAACCGCCAACGTAGTTTGTCCCCTTCCACCACGCAACCCATAAAAAGCCAGCACCAGCCCACTCTGCACAGCAGGCATTCCCCCACCGTGTCGCTGTAGCAGGGCATCAATGCGATCCATCAACTCCTGAAACGCAACCGGCTTACTCAAATAATCATCAGCACCGCTGCTTAGTGCCGTCTGGCGATCCACTTCCTGCGTTCGTGCCGTCAGAATGAGGATGGGTAAATCTTCCAGCCCTTTGGTGGCACGAATTTGCCGCGCCAGATCGTGCCCGTTGAGATAAGGCATCATCACATCCAGAACAACCAGATCCGGCCGTTCACGCCGCATCGCGTCCAGCCCTTCCGTAGGATCATTAATCAGCGTGGTGACATGCCCGCCGCGCTGTAGCATCATCCCGACCATCCGCAGCAGTTGGGCATCGTCATCAATGACATAAATTCGAGCCAAGTCCCGCTCCTTCTAACTGGCTAAACAAAAAATGCCAATTCGTTCCTTGTGGACAAACAGCACATCGCTGCTATATGAAATATCGGGGTAGAGCGAGGCCGAGGCCTGGGCAGCCTGTAACGGCTGGAACTGTCCCGGCGATTTTGCTAAAAGTTCGCGCAGCACGACCTTGCCTTCTTGCTGCACTTCGCCCCGAATTTCAAACGAGGGCACCGTGAGAAACACGGTTACGGGGCGACCACGGGTAAAAAGCGGCCGACTGAACTGCACCCCACCACCCCCACTGCCCGGCCGCTTATCTTGCAGCATAATAAAGTTGATGTTGTCTTTGCGGAAAACGGCCGTTGGATAACTTGCCACAATCTCACCCGGCTGGTTAATGCGCGAGATATAGACATCTTCCATCTCCAAATAAGATGAACTTGTGTTCTCCAACTCAGCCTGAAACCCACCGGCTCCAATCAGGACACGCCCTGTAATCCGATACGCATCGGTAAACAGATCTAAATCAGCAGATGTGCGACCATAGCGGCTTGTACCCATTCCGTTTTAAACCTTTTGCTGTTTGTGCTGCTCATTCCAGGCGAGCATATTCCACGCTCGCCCTGGCTCTTCTGCCCCGCGTATAAACGCCTCGCCAATCGGGTCGTCGCCATAAAAGCCTTCCACCTGTAACCATTGCAGTACGTCAGCAAACAGACCGCGCAAGGCAGCCACCCGCGCCATATAGCCCGCATAATCCAGCGTGGGGGCATTGCCCGCCAGCAGCAAACGATTTTCAACATCATTTGGTAGCCAGGGAAGTTGGAGCAAGCCGCTCATTTCCCGGTTGCGCCAGCCACGCCAACGGCCGTTAATCGCAAACAACCCCTGCACCAGCCAGCCATACGCCGCCTGTAGCCGGTCGTGGGCAATCAACGGCCCCAACGACTCCCACTTTTCCTCCGGCGTGCCGTCTTCAAGATGCTGATCCAGCCACGTCACCGCCTCGTCCAGCCGGGCAATGCGTAACGCTTCGGGGTAGACGACGCGGGTTTGAATAACGGCCGTTACCTCCCCCGTCGGATCATACGCCACCCACCCACTGCCCAGCTCCGCCAGCCGTTCCTCCGGCCAGGCAAAATCCGGTTTGCGCCACTGCCCCCAGTCAAAGCGGGCAAAATCAAGCTGAATCCCATCCCGCTGCACCCGCTCATCCCGGCTAAAAATCGAATGAAAGCTGCCGTCATCGGGCAGCCAAATCGCCTCGGCCGGGACGATGTAGTCGCTATATGGTTCTAAAAAAACAATGGCATCAATGTCAGAGTCGGCTCTCATACGCCCAGTAGCGATGCTGCCAATGCCAATCACAGCTTTAACGGCCGTTTCCCCCGCCAACGCCCGCGCCATAAACAGACGCAACTGCTCCCGTTTAACGGCCGTTGCCGGTGTCATCATCATCCCTTTCGCAGCAAACCCCACCACGGCTTTTCCTCAAAATACGGCGGGCTGGGATGCGCCGCCTTGGCTGTATCACTCTCCTGCCACAGCATATACTCAATGTTACGTACAAACGCCGGGTCAAACGTCACCTGAAAGCAAAAATCACACTTAAACGCCGGGGCGTTGGGAACCGTCACCATCTGCTCGTTCGCCCACAGCAAAAACGGCGTTGTCGTTGACTGGCAGCGACCAATTCCGCAATTGGGGCATGGTTGTGAACTCATGCGAATTATTCTCCCATTGGCACCCAAATGTTTTTCACCTGGGTTGCCTGGCGTAAAAACTGCTCGCCCTCGCCCTGCTCACGGCTCCACCAGTCCGGCGAACGGCCGTAATTCACCCACGTCCGCTTCATATTGCTGGCCGACGCATACTCCACCTGCATACTCCCCTGCGCGTCGCCAAAATACCACATCGCATCCACATCATCGTGGCGCATCAGCGTTTGCGTCAGGTGCGCCTGGTCACCCGTAACGATATTGATCACCCCCGGCGGCAGGTCAGACGTATCCAGAATCTGGTAAAAATCCGTTGCCAGCAGCGGATAGCGGCTGGAGGGAACAACCACAATGGTGTTGCCCCGCGCAATAGCCGGAGCCAGCAGCGACACAAAACCCAGTAGCGGCAGCTCTTCGGGACAGGCAATGCCAATCACCCCCACCGGCTCGGTCATGGCAACAACCAACCCATAGAGCGTCGTTTCCTGCACCACGCCGCCGTATTTGTCGGCATAGCTGGCATAGGTAAAGAGGCGCGAAATGGCTTGTTCGACCTCGGAAACGGCCGTTTTCTCCCGCACCCCCGTCATCTCCCGCAGCCGCTTCGCCAGCTCATCCGCCCGCGCCGCCAAATTCTCCGCCATAAAATACAAAATCTGCGCCCGATTATACGGCGTGCGGTCGGCCCACCCCTTGGCCGCGTGCGCCGCCTCCACCGCATTGCGAATATCCTTCCGGTTGCCATCCCCGGCATACCCCACCAGCTTGCCCGATGGGTTAATTACCGGATAGCTATAGCTGCCATCTGGCCGTGCCTGTTTGCCGCCAACGTACATTTTTGCCGTGCGATCCACCAGACTGCCACCCACGCCATTTGTGCCACCAGGACGCGGCCGGCCGGGGACATATTTGCCCCACCCCTTGTCCAGCTCCGGCGCATCCTGGCGACGGTGTTTTGCCCAGGCGGGCTGCACATATTCATACAGCCCTTCCTTACCCCCCTCACGCCCATAGCCGCTTTCCCGGTAGCCACCAAAACCCGCCGCCGCATCAAACAAATTGGTTGAATTAACCCACACCGACCCCGCCTTGATTTTGGTCGCCACGTCCAGCGCCAAATTGACGTTCTCTGTCCAGATACTGGCCGCCAGCCCATAGCGGGTGTTATTCGCCAACATCACCGCCTCACCCGGCGTGCGGAAGGTCATCCCCACCAGCACCGGCCCAAAAATCTCCTCCTGCGCCACGGCCGAGGCCGGGGCAACGTTGGTTAGCAGTGTAGGCGGGTAAAAACAGCCGTGGGCAGGCAGCTCGCAAGCGGGTTGGAACAAGGTCGCCCCATCGGCCACCCCTTTTTGCACCCAACTGTCAATCCGCTCCCACTGCGCCCTGTCCACCACCGCGCCCAGGTCAATGCTCTTGTCCAGCGGGTCCGCCAGCCGCAGCTTGCCCATGCGCTGCCGTAGCCGCGCCAAAAATGGCTCGGCAATCGTTTCCTGCACCAGCAGCCGCGACCCAGCACAGCACACCTCGCCCTGATTAAACCAGATGGCATCCACCAGCCCTTCAATCGCCGCTTCCTGGTCAGCATCGTCAAACACAATAAACGGCGACTTGCCGCCCAGCTCCAGCGACAGCTTGACCCCTCGGCCAGCCGTTACCTGGCGGATAATCTTGCCCACTTCCGTGGAACCAGTAAAAGCGTATTTGTCAAAGCCAGGGTGCGCCGTCATCAGCTTGCCCGTTTCGTCATCGCCGGTAATGACGTTGACCACGCCCGGCGGCAGCCCGGCCTCGGCCACAATTTCGGCAAACAGCAGTGCCGTCAGTGGCGTAGCCGGGGCAGGTTTGATGACAACGGTGTTGCCCATTGCCAACGCCGGGGCAATTTTCCAGGCCAGCATCAGCAGCGGGAAGTTCCAGGGGATGATTTGCCCCACCACGCCCACGGGCGCATAGCCGGGCAGTTCGGCCCCCATCAGCTGCGCCCAGCCAGCGTGGTAGTAGAAGTGGCGTGCTACCAGCGGCACGTCAATGTCGCGGCTTTCGCGGATGGGTTTGCCGTTGTCGAGCGATTCCAGCACGGCCAGCAGCCGCTGGTGCTTTTGCACGCCGCGAGCAATGGCGTAAAGGTAGCGGGCGCGTTCATGGTCGCTGGTTTGGCTCCAGCTTTTGAATGCTTTGGTGGCGGCTTTCACCGCCTTATCCACATCGTCGGCTCCGGCCACAGCCACCAGAGCCAGCGTTTCGCCTGTGGCGGGGTTGGTGACGGGAATGGTACGCTCGTCGCGGGCGGCTGCCCAACTACCGTTGATATACAGGCCAAATTCGCGGTCGTGGTCGTTGAGCCAGGAAACGGCCGTTTCTGCCGACTCCGGTGCCGAACCATACGTTAACGTCTTGAATTTCTCTAAAATAGTCATGATCTGTAGCAGTAATCAGTAATCGGTAATCGGTAATCAGTCGCGCACTGATTACTGTTTACTGTTTACTGATTACCGATCCTAGGCAACTGGCATATATTTACTGGATGCGTAGCGGCCGGTGATGTAATGGGACAATTGCCGTTCAATATCTCCCAACAAGCTGCTGGCCCCAAAACGAAACATCTCTGACGTAAGCCATTCATCTCCCAGCTCTTCTTTAATCAAAATGAGCCAGTTTAGCGCGTCTTTCGCCTTGCTAATGCCCCCGGCCGGTTTAAAACCAACCTTAAAGCCAGTACGAGCGTGATAATCCCGAATGGCGCGGCACATCACCAGGCCAAACGGCAGCGTTGCATTGACGCTGGCCTTGCCCGTTGACGTTTTGATGAAATCCGCCCCACCCATCATGCACACCATACTGGCACGGTAAACATTGGTCAGGGTTCCCAATTCACCCGTTTCAATGATGGTCTTCAGGTGCGCCGTATCGCCGCAGGCGCGACGATACGCCTGAATTTCATCATACAGTGCCTTCCAGTTGCCCATGTGGACATGCTCACGGCTGATCACAATATCAATTTCCCTGGCTCCCATTTCCACCATCTTTTCAATCTCGTCAAGCTGGGAAGAAACCGGCATTTGGCCTGACGGGAAACCGGTGGAAACGGCTGCAACGGGAATATTGGTGCCGTGTAGAGCCTCCACCGCATCACGTACCCGGTTTGGATAGACACAAACCGCCCCTACGGTCAGCCCGTAATCACCCATGCCCAATGCGTCTAAAATATCCTGGCGCACTGGCTGTTTGGCTTTAGCACACAGCCGTGCCACACGCTGGGGCGTGTCCATGCCGTCCAGGGTCGTCAAATCAATCATCGTAATGGCTTTAAGAAGCCACGCTGCCTGATAAGCCTTCTTGACAGAACGGCGTGTACCCAACGTCTGCGCACGACGCAGCGTAGCACTGCGATTTATTCTGACGTCAAGCGCCCAATCCAGATGGAGTGGGGTTCCTGCATTGCGCTTGTCCATAAGCTGACCTTCCGTTTATTAGTTTGGGTTATATGAATGATGTGGGATCATTTCCCAATCGCTGGGGGGCCAATAGACAACAGACGCTTTGCCCAAAATGTTGCCAACTGGCAAGAAGCCCCAGGAATGGGAGTCACTAGAATTATTGCGGTTGTCACCCAGAACAAAGTATTGCCCATCTGGCACATCCCAAATGCCGCTGTAGTTAGGTGGAGCCGCAATATAGGGTTCGTCCAGCGAAACCTGGTTCACGATGACCATCCCATCGCGTACTTCAACATGATCGCCGGGCAAACCAATCACGCGCTTAATCAAGTTAAGATCGCTGCGGGGGTGGAGGAAAACGATGATGTCGCCCCGTTCTGGTTCATCAAGGTAGTAGGTGACGTTGTTGATGAGCAGGTATTGGCTATCAGCCAGCGTGGGGTTCATGCTGCTGCCATCAATGCGATAGCGACCAACAAGCGAGTTCACCAGCCAAAAAATGAAGAAGGTGAGCAGCAATGTCTCGATGATTTCACGTACCAGTATTTCCGTCGGCTGCCGCACCTCAATGGGTTCAGGCTGGATCTCATCAACGGCCGTTTCTGGTTGCTGTTGTTGCGGGGGATATTCGGCTACAGCCATTTATTTCTCCAAAATCAGGCTCATTTCAACATAAGAAAAGGAGCCAGTCAACTACAAAAGTGATTATAGATGAGCCACATAGGGCTGGCAAACCAACGACGCAAGAGGCAATTCAAGCGATTCTACCCATTTGCTTGCCAACCAGCCTCCAGGTGGCTATAATGCCGCCCGCAGTGGGCCATTAGCTCAGTTGGCAGAGCAGGTGACTTTTAATCACTTGGTCAGAGGTTCGAGTCCTCTATGGCCCATTTATTTATTTGAACGAAACGGTGCCTGGCTGAATAGTCAGGCGTTTTTGTTTTTCAGCGCGTAGCGTAACACGCTTCAACCAGCCTGTAAACAAACTACTTTTCATTTTTAATCAAACTCATGGATTAGATGCCATTATTTGCAAAGCCGCAAGCTGCAAGAACTCTCCTTGCGGTTGTCCATTGACCCAAACACCTTCACGCTGTTCATTGTCGGTGGTGTAAAGCCCTACGGCGAGGGTGTAGGAGCCAACGGCCGTTTCTTCCCCCAGCCAAATCTCGTGAAGCTGCACAAAACGGTCGCCCGGCTGCCACGTCTCCCCCGGCACCCCCAGCAGATCAGCCTGGGCAACGGGTTTGCTATTGCTGTCGAGAACGTGGGTGAAGAATTGGGCATGGGGTAACGGCCGTTCCACCTGCCACAGCGTCAACACCTGCACCACGCTCCCCGGCGTAGGTGCTTCTGGCTCCATGGCATAACCCAGAAAGGTCAACGCTGTACCAAAGCGAGTTGGCGCGGCTGGTGGTACAAGCTGGTTTTGAATGTTAGCTAGAATGGCGGCATTGTCTAGCTGATAGATTGCCACCGGCCGATCCAAATCGGTGTCGCGTAATGGCAACACCTCGGTGGGCGGCGTTTGTGCCAGAAAAGCGAACAGGGGGGCAGGTAACGGGGTAAAACCGGGCAAAATCAGGATGGTGGTGCCGCTGTTGGGCAACAGCAAGCTGCTGCGCCCATCAAACCAGTGGGGCGTGACGCGGCTGTTGTGAAGCGTCATTTGCGCCAGGGCAGGCGTGTGGGGTTCATGGGGGGTGATGGTTGAAACGGCGACATCGCCGCTGCCGTGCTGGTTGAGGTAGTCCATTGCGGCTACCATCGTGGCCTCATACTGCACGCGCACGTTGGGGTCGTTGGCCCAGCGGTTGAAGTAGTCGTTGGCGGAAAAAACGGCCGTTAATCCCCACAGCACCCCAATCATCCCCCACCGAATCGCCGGATTGCGCTCCAATGGGCCAACGCGGAAGCCAAAGCGCACCAGTTGCACCACCCCCAGCGCCGGAAACAGGTACAAAACGGGCTGCATCCCAATAGCCTGGGTCATAGACCATTCGGAGCCGGTGACAAGGCTGGGGGACAGCCCGGCCAGCAGCCAGAGCAGGGACAAAGAAACGGCCGTTGTGCCACTCGTCAATCGCGCCCGTTCGCCCAACCGCAGTGACTGCACCACCTGCCAAATGGCCGCCAGCAGCCCCAGATAAAAGAAAAAGCCCATCAGCGGAGTGAGCAATGGCTGGCCGGGAATGTTATAACGGGCAGTGGGGTCGCCCGCTATGGTAAACAGTTGCAATGCACCCCGGACGTTGCGCCACAGCGGGGCAAAGTTCCCATCAGCGGCAGCGGTTAGAGGGGCTTGCAGCTCATCAATCCGCACCTCGGTGCCGGGGTTGGCACGCAGGTAAAGCAGCAGCGGGGCGGCAATGAGCAGCCCCACCAGCAGCGTCACCCCCACGCCACGCCAAACGGCTCCCAGCGTTTGCCGCCGCGCCACCATCAGATAAACGGCCGTTGCTGGCACCACCCCCCACAGCACCCGCGCCGGGATGTAGGTATAAAAACTGAGGCCGAGGAAGAAACCGGCAACAGCGAAAGAGAAGATTGGAGATTGGAGATTGGCGATTGGAGATCGGTCATCAATCTCCAATCTCCAATCCCTAATCTCTAATTTCCGCAACCCTCGCCAGAAAAAGAAAACCGCCAGCACAAACAGCGGCGGCAGCGTGGCGGAGCGGAGCGCTTGGCGGGCAGTCATGAGGGGCCAGAAGCTGGTGGCAAGGCTGGCAATGGTGAGCAGGGCAACGGGGCGACCCAGGGCGCGGCGCACCCAGGCGTACATGGCGGCAATGAGGAGGAGGCTGAAGAAAACGGCCGTTAATCGCCCTGCCAAATAGGTTGGACCTGTGATGTACATCAAAACGGCCGTTGCATAATCATAAAGCGGCTCGCGGCCATAGCCGATGGGGAAGTAAATGGCGTGAACCCCATTCACAATACCCCACGCTGTAATCCCATGATCCGCTTCGTCGTGAGTCAGGCCAGGGGGAATATGACCCAAACCATACAGCCGCAAAATAGCAGCAACAAGCAAAACAAGAAGCGGCCAGACGATGGAGGGAATCGGTTGTGGCTTGAAAGCTACCTTCATAAGGCCAAATCATACTCAATGGCAAAACCCACGACAACTACGGCCAACCACCGTTTGCTCAATGGTAAGGTCAACAGAAGAAGTTCAACTTCTCAACAGAAGTTGAACTTCTTGTCCAATTGCACAAAAAAACGCCACATCCATTGGCGAATGTGGCGCTTCGGCTTGTTGAGGGCAAAAAAAGAGCTTAGGCGCTATGCACCTTTAGCAATCTCGACGATGGCTGCAAATGCTTGAGCGTCCCGCACAGCGATGTCGGCCAAGACCTTACGATCCAACTGTACGTTTGCTTGCTTCAGGCCGTGAATCAGTCGGCTGTAGCTCATGCCATTAGCGCGGGCTGCTGCGTTAATACGGGCAATCCACAAACTGCGAAATTCACGACGACGAACGCGCCGGTCGCGGTAAGCGTACCAGTACGATTTCATCATCGCTTCGTTGGCCCGGCGGAACAGCTTGCTGCGTGTTCCCCATTGGCCCTTGGTCATATCCAGAATTTTCTTGTGACGACGGCGTGTAACCGTTCCGCCCTTTACTCTCATAGTGCAATACCTCGCATTTTAGATGGCGCTGGACACTCAAGCCGGTTGACCGAGGCCAGGCAGCGATTGGTTCAGGCACGCGAGTGCCTGAAATGGTTTATTATTATGCCGGTGGGTTGGCCTTGTACCTGGCAAGGTAGGGGGCCAGCCGCTTGATACGGCGACGGTCGCCAGCTGCGGTTACTTCCAACATCGTTGACAGTTTGGCTTTCACGCGCTTGGAGGTGCGGCGGCGCAAATGGCTTTTGCCCCCCTTGGTACGCATAATTTTGCCAGAACCCGTCACGCGGAAGCGTTTGGCAGCCGCTTTATAGGTTTTGATCTTGTATTTTTTTGTTTTTGCCTTTGGCATGATACATCCCTCATGAAAAAAGCCCCGCAGGGCTTCTTCTCACACATTTTCAACCTGGTTTATACAAACCGGTTTACTTCTCCTTGCCTGGGGACATTAGCAGCGTCATACGCCACCCCTCAAGAACGGGCTGTTGCTCAATGGTCGCCATGTCGCTGAGTTCCTGAGCAATCTTTTCCAAAGCTTGCTGCCCCAGTTCGGGATAAGAAATTTCCCGGGCTTTAAAACGCACCATAAACTTGACTTTTTTGCCCTCTTCAAGCCATTTACGAGCATTTTTGATGCCAATGTCAAGGTGAAAATCGTCGGTACGTGGTGTCAGGCGAATCGTCTTGATTTCTACCTTTTGTTGCCGCTTGCGTGCCTCGCGCTCTTTCTTGGTTTGTTCATAAACGAACTTACCATAATCCAGAATACGGCACACTGGCGGATCAGCGTTAGGAGCCACCTCGACTAAATCGAGATTGGCACTTCGCGCAATATCACGCGCTGCTTCAACGGCAACGACACCGTGATTGGTACCGGTATGATCAATCAAGCGAACCTCTCGTACCCGAATTTGGTTGTTGATGCGGTATTCCGGGCCGGTTGGTTTGCTTACAGGTTTACGCTTTGCTCTTTTAATAATGCCTCGCTTTTTTCTTGTAACTAGCGCCGTTTCCGGCCAATTCATACAAAAATATTCGGCTCATTGAGCCGAAATACGAGCGAATAATAGCACAACTGAGGGGGGAGCGTCAAACGGATTTAGGGAAAAACGGCCGTTTTCCCCCACCATTTTGGTCATTAACAATTTAATCGGGCAGTGAAGCGAGATCAGGAGACTTGGAGATTACGAGACTGCCCCAAGTCAATCGTTTGGTCTCTTAATCTCGTTTACTCGTTTGTTTGATCCATGGGTAATTTAACGCAAAACCAGGTTGATGATGATGAGCAGGGCAAACATGATGCCTGCAAGCGCAAAGATAAAGCGTAAATCCTTTAGCACATAGGCGTATTCTTGCTGAAACTGCTCGGCACTAGACGGCCGCCTGGTTTTTTCTGCGGCTGGCTGGGCTTCAGCGACTACCGGCTCTGGTTTACGCACGGGCTGAGTTCTTTTTGTTTTTGCCATATTTCCTCGTTTGGCCGCAAAACGGCCGTTTTTAGATTAGCCATAACGTTAGCAAGAAATGGCTGCATCGGCAACCAGATCACGACTGTCCACCCACAGCCAAATCGGCAAAAACCACAATCCGCTTGTTGTTTACCCGGAAGGGATAGCAAGAGATAAGTGTCGCGCTGGCGTGGTCACTGTCAGCCATCACCCACACATCTGTCGGCTCCACCACCTGTAGTTCACGCACCACATAGATGTAGCTTTGGCGTTCGGTTGAAACAATGATTTCATCACCCACAGCAAGCTGATCAAGATAGCGGAAAATCTCGCCATAGATGTCGTTGTGCGCCGACAGCACTAGGTTTCCTTCACCGCCAGCCTGTGCCGAGCCAACGTGCTGCCCCACCCCTTTCTTTAGCTGCTCCCAATCGTCTCCCTGCACCACCGGGTGATCTACACCAATCGCTGGAATCTGAATACGGCGGGCTTGCTCGGCGCTGGGGGTGGGTACGGGCGGCGGCTGGTACGATTGAACAGCAGGCAGCAGATGGGCAGGAATGTCACCTGCTTCACCGGGTTCGGGCGGCCGGCCGTCAATGGGCGGCTTGTGACCACTGGGCAACACAACAATGTCAATGATGGGGGTTGCCGTAGGGGTAGGCAGAGCAACGGCCTGGCTTTCCTGTCGCTGCACCTGCGCCAGCTCCTGGTTTAGCTCCTGGTTGGTATCCCATAAGCCCCACAGCACCACGGCCAGCCCCAGCACGGCCAGAATTTCCACCGCCAGCAGCACCTTGTTGAACACCCAGCGCCACTGAACACGCTGGGTTGGGGCTATGTCATCAGGCTGCGCTTCTTCGTCATCGAGAGAATAGTGGCGCAACGCCCCGGTGGGGCGGGCATTGACGCGGGGCAGAGGCGGTGGGGCAATGGGCGGTGGGGTTAGGGTGGGATGCTGGACTAAACGGCCGTTTTTCCGCAGCCGTTCCAACCGACCATCCCGCTGAGCCGCCTTCTTTTCCCGCAGCAGCCGCTCCAGTTCTGCAACGCTCAACGCTTCTGCTGGCTTTTGTTTGCTCATCGGCCGATAGTGCTTGCTCATCGGCCATATAGTAATGGGTTTTAGAAAGGCTGTAAAGATGGTTGTGTCGAAGATAAGCCGGTGCTATAGTGCTGGCTATGTCTTTTTGGCAACGCTTGTGGGCAACGAAAACACAAACCAGCCCAGCCAACCTGCCAACGGCCGTTTCGCCACGGGTGTTGATGATCATCCATGCGCCGAAAATAAACGGCCGTTCGCTCCATGCCCATTTCCACTGGCACAACCCCAACCAGTTAGCAGCACAGTATGTGGCCGATGTGGCACACGCCAGCTATGGCTATGCCAACTACCAAATTGTGGAAAGGATTGAACTGGACGAATTCCCGCGCAAGGCCGATGGCTTTGCCTACAACGCCGCCACCTATCTGGCCTGCTGGCAGCAGCACGGTGGTTTTCATCAGCCCGATCTGCTTGACTACCCCGGCCTGCTGCGCCAGTTTGACCTGGTGCGCCGGGTCAACAGCAGTGAGATTGACGAGGTGTGGCTGTTTGGCTTCCCATATGCTGGCTACTACGAATCCATGATGGCGGGAGCGGACGCTATTTGGTGTAATGCGCCGCCGCTGCAAAACGGCCGTTTACAGCATCGTTTTGTCATCATGGGTTTTAACTATGAGCGCGGCGGGGGCGAAATGCTGGAAAACCTCGGCCATCGTGTTGAGGCCATCATGAGCCATGTTTACCGCCAGCAGCGCGGGGATGCCAACCTGTGGCAGCAATTTACTCGCTATGACAAAACCTATCCCGGCCAGGCCGCCTGCGGCAACGTCCATTTTGCCCCCAACAGCGTGCGCGATTATGACTGGGGCAACCCCACGCCCGTCCCCAGCAGCTGTGACGACTGGCTCAACTTCCCTGACCTCACCGGCCGGCAGCGGCTTGTCACCTGCCGCGATTGGGGCAATGGCGATACGCGCCAGCACCACCTGTGGTGGCTGCGCCGCCTGCCGCACGTCGGCGGCCAAACGGCTGGCATTGCTCATAACTGGTGGCGGTATGTGGTAGGGAATGAGTGGTAGTTGAATGGGAGATTGGGGATTGGAGATTGGAGATTGGTGAGGGTTCACAATCTCTAATCTCCAATCTCTACCCCCCCGTCTGACGAAGGATGGTCAGCGGGTGCGCCATAAAAATTCGGCAAAGGCAAAGTCCATCTCATCATCAATGTTGAGCGAACGGGCGCGGGGCATGAGATAGGGGCGGGTGTCGGGGCCGATGAGGGTGTTGTGGTCGCGCAAAAGCTGGGGGCGGCAGGCGTAGATGGCTCCGTTGCGGTGGTAAACGGCCGTTAATGCCTGTCGCAGTCGGCTGGTGGGTTCGGTGGCGTAGGGGTGCAAACGGCCGTTTTCCAGCAAATACATCCGCGTCGGGTGATGGTCTTCCACCTGATAGACGCTAATCACGCTGTCGGCACCCGTTTCGTGCAGCAGCCGCACGGCGGCATCAATATCGGCGGCGGTGCGCTGGGGGGTGGTAGGCTGGAGCAGCACAAAATAGTCAGGAGATTCGCCCCAAAAATCCAGCGCATGGAGGATAACCGGAATCATCGGCGTGTCGTCGGCTGCCAGTTCCGGCGGGCGGCGCAGCACGGGGGAACCATATGCCTGGGCCACGGCCGCGATTTCGTCATCGTCGGTGCTGGTGAGGAAGCGGGTAATCGTTTGGCTTTGCTGGGCGGCGGCGATGGTGTGGGCGATTAACGGCCGTTCCCCCAACAGCCGCACATTTTTCCGCACCACCCCCTTGGAACCACCGCGAGCCGGAATGAGGGCAAAAACTTTCATGGAGATTGGGGATTAGAGATTGGAGATTGGAGATTGTTGAAGGTTTGCAATCTCTAATCTCCAATCTCTAACCTCTTTTAATACGTCAACCGTTTCTCGATTGTCAGCGGCACGGTTGCCAGCAGGTCGGCAATTTGCTGCCCGGCGTTGCCGCTGCCATAGATGGGGTTGGGGGGATAACGGCCGTTTTGCAACTGCCGCCGCACCGCCGCCACAATCGCCGCCCGGTCATGCCCCACGTCAATCACATTGCTGCCCCGTTCGCGCCCCTGCTGGCGGCTGCCAATGTTGACGACGGGAATGCCCAGGTAGGCACTTTCGCGGATACCAACGGAGGAGTTGCCGATAAGACAACGGCCGTTTGTGATCAGCCGCAAAAAGTCGGTGGAGGTCATGTTTTTGAAGAAGTGGAGGTTTAACGGCCGTTCGCGCTCCCGAAACGCCCGGATTCCCCCCGCCGTTTCATCCGCCCCCGCGTCCACATTCGGCCAAAACCACAGCGTGGGCAAGCCCAAATCCTGCACCGCCCACAGCGTCTCCTCCACATGCTGCCGCGCCAGCCCATGCTCCGTTGTCACCGGGTGCTGCATCACCACCAAATAGCCGTTGCCTAGATCGGGTTGGCTGCCCACCCCACCATATTTGGCATAAGGATCAAAGGTCAGGCCAGGGTTTTGTGCGACATCCAGCGTCAAATCAATCGAAGGGCAGCCGGTGATGAAAACGGTGTCGCTTGGCTCACCCATGCGCATGACCCGCTCGGCGGCTTTGGCTGAAGCGACAAAGTGGAGGTTGGACAATTTGGTAACAGCGTGGCGCACCTTCTCGTCAATCGAGCCAGTGATCTCCCCACCCTGCACGTGCGCTACGGGAATGTTCATGTAGGAAGCAGCAACGGCCGTTGCCAGCGTTTCGTAGCGGTCGGCAATCGTCACCACCACATCGGAGCGCAAATTGTCAAACACTGTTGCCAGTTCCACCAGCCCCAGCCCGGTTGATTTGGCCGACGTAACCAAATTTTCCCCTTCCAGCACCATATAGACTCGCGCCGCAATTTCAAAGCCATCTTTTTCAATATAGGCCACCGTGTTGCCATACCGATCCAGCAGCGCCGAGGCTGCCACCACAAGCTGTAGCTCCAGCTCCGGGTGGGCGGCAATCGCTTGCAGTGCCGTTTTGATGCGCGAATAGCTGGGGCGTGCCGTCACCACCACACACACCTTACGCATCGGCCAGATCCTCCTCGCACAGCAACCGGTTGGCGGCCACGTCATGCCGCAGCACCCGCCCTAGCAGGGCGGATAACTGGTTTGGCATCAAGCCAGTCCCCGGTTTTTTTAGCGTCAGGTCGCTATATTGCAGCGTGGTTCCGGCAGGTAAATCGCGCCGCAGAGCCACGCTTTTGGTAAAAAGCTGGCGCAGTGGCTGCATTTCGGCCAGCATGGCGTCTTTGTCAACGGGATGGCGGCGCATTGTTTCAATAAAACGCACCCCCTCCACCAACTGCGCTAATTCGGCAGTGGTAATTGAGGCAACCACATCGGGGCCAAACACTTCGCGGCTCATGGTGACATGGATTTCCAGCACGGTTGCGCCCAGGGTGGCGGCGGCCAGGCTGGGGTAGATGGTGCCAGAATGGTCGGACAACCCCACGGGGCAGCCGTACCGCTGTTGCCACAACGGCAGCAGATTCAGGCCAATTTTTTCCGGGGGGCAGGGGTAGGCGGTGGTGCATTGCAGCAGGACGTAGGTTAACTCTTGCTGGAGCAGCCAGCCGACAAGCTGGTTGATTTCGGCGGGGCTGCTCATGCCGGTGGAGAGGAGAAACGGCCGTTTTAATTCTGCCATCCGTTCCAGCATCGGCCAATTAGTTACCTCGCCCGAAGCCACCTTCCACGCCGCCACGTTTAGCTTGTCCAGCAATTCCACCGCCTCCAGCGAAAACGGCGAACTCAGAAAAATCAGCCCCCGCTCGTCGGCATGGCACTTTAATCCTGCCCACTGCTCAGGCGTAAACTCCATGCGTCGCCAATAATCATAGCGGCTCTCGTCCTGCTGACTAAACTTGACCCGCCACGGTTCGGCCGGCGTACTCTCGGCGGCGGCAATGTGGGTCTGGAATTTGATGGCATCGGCTCCGGCGTTGGCAACAGCGTCAATATAGGCATGGGCTTGTCCCAGGCTGCCATCATGCGCCTGGGCAATCTCGGCCACAATCAGGCAGTGACCATTGGAAAACACACGCCCTTGTATCTCTAACATGGTTTATCTCTCATAGCCAAGACCTCTGAGATTGCAAAAATCTCAGAGGTCTTGCGCAACTTTTGTCGTCAATCTTCAGGGGATTATAGTGAAAAAGCCGTTGCAGAACCGGGCTTCTGCCAGAAACATGGTCTTGCTGGCTGGTTGGGTTTAGTTGAACAAACCACCCAGGCTGGTTTGAAGCCGCTGCCGCCAGGAACGGCGACGAGTGGTGTTGGCAGCGTGCGGTTCGTAGTTGATGCGATAGTAATAGGTGTAGGCACCCCAACGGCCGGTTGGCGGCACTTTATTCAAAATCACGCCTGCTATCCGACCGTCCACGGCTTTCATCCGCTTCATGGCGTCGGTCATGGCTGGGGAACGGGTTTCGCCGGCACTGGCAACAAACAGCGTAATGTCTACCAGTTGCGACAACACGGCGGCGTCGGTAACGGCCAGGATGGGAGGGCTGTCAAAAATGACGTAATCGGCCTGCTGTTCCAGCCATTGCACCAGTTCGCGCATCCGTTCGGAGCCAAGTAGTTCGGCTGGGTTGGGGGGGAGACGGCCGGCCGGAAGCAGCCGCAGGTTGGGTACAAGGGTGCCTTTAACAAAAGCGGGGTCGTGGCGACCGCGAATAATCATATCGCTCAACCCACGCGAGCTGTTAACTTCCAAAAATTCGCTCAACGCCGGCCGCCGCATATCACAATCCACAATGATGACGCGCTTACCAGATTGAGCCAGCGCGGTTGCCAGGTTGGCGGCCACGGTTGACTTCCCTTCACTGGGGTTGGCACTGGTAATCAGCACTGTCTTTACCTGGCGATCCACATCCACAAACTGGATGTTGGTGCGAATCTGGCGGTACGCTTCGGCTGCGGGCGAACGTGGTTCGGATGCAACCACCAACCCTTCGGTGCGGCGGTTAATCTTGAGCATTTCAATGCCGCCCAGGGTGCTTAGCCCGGCAATGCGTTCCACATCCTGCGGGCTTTTGATGGTGTCGTCCATGTATTCAATGACAAAGGCCAGCCCGGTCATGAGCAGTGTTCCGGCGATAACCGCCAAAATGGTGTTGTTGAGGGTGCGGGGGCGAATGGGGAAAACAGGGGCCGTGGCTTTTTCGTCAATGATGACGTTGCTGAGGCTACCGGCTTCGGCCACACGGATGTCTTCGTAGCTTTGCAGCAGGCGGGAGTAGGTTTCGCGCAGGCGGATGAGGTTGTCGTTGGCTTGATCAACGGCCGTTTGATCAGGTTTGGCTTCACTCATGCGCTCATTAACGGCCGTTTCCGCCGCCAAAAGCTCCTTCTCAATTTCCGCCAACTCGGTTGCCAAACTCTCTTTTGACGTTGAAAAACGCTGCGACTGTTGTTCCAAATTACGTTCCGCAAATACTTTGGGGATTTCGTTGGCAATAGAAGCGGCCGTTTCCGGGTTCGTATGCTCCACACTCAGTGCCACCAACTGCGTTTGACCAATCAGGCTCACCTGCACGCTTTCATCCAAATCGTCCAGCGTCATCGTCAGCCCCAAATTCTCCCGTGCTTCACGCAGCACCTCGCGGTTCTTCAGCCGCTCCACATACGACAGAGCCAGCCGCTCACTTGTCAACAACGCCGTATACTCATCCCGGCTTGATGTACCCTGAGCTTCATTAATGAGAAGCTTAGCCGTGGCCTGGTAGACAGGTGCCTGCGCCCGGTTAACAAAAAACGTCGTTACCCCAGCTAAGACAGCTCCCAGGATAATCAACCACAACCACCTCTGTACAACGAAAAAATATTGCCTGACTTCCATTAATAATAAACTCCTACTTATTCAGTTATGTGCTACCGCTACATTCTTATGCCTAAAGGCATCACACACCATACCATCAAGACGCTTTTTTGGCTGTAAATCGCCTGTAAAGGGGTTGTGAACGAATCGTAAAATTAGTGAAAAAGCGTGGTAAAGCCCAACTTCGCCAGCCGCTGCCGCCAGCCTGGCGGATACACAACACCGGGCTGATAATCAATCTTATAGTAATTTGCGTAATAGCTGCCATCCCGCTGCGGATCAACCTTGTTCAATACCACCCCGGCAATAGGTGCCTCAACAGCGGCGATTCGCTCCAAGGCTTCAATAAAGGAAGGGTAGCGTGTGGCAGCCGCACTCACAACAAACAGGGTTAAATCGGTGATTTGCGACAAAACCACAGCGTCTGTAACTGCCAAAACGGGCGGGCTATCAAATACCACAATATCGGCCTGCGTTTGCAACCAGGCAATGACAGAGCGCATCCGTTCTGAGCCGAGCAGTTCAGCAGGGTTGGGGGGAATACGGCCGGCCGGAAGCAGGCGCAAATTAGGAACTAATGTACCAGAAAGATAGCTGGTGTCATTCCGCCCGCGAATGATCAGATCGCACAAGCCCCGACTACTGTTCACTTCCAGCAGCTTGTGCAGCGTTGGGCGACGCATATCACAATCTACCAAGAGAACCTTGCGCCCAGATTGTGCCAGGGCAATCGCCAAATTAGCAGCGACTGTCGTTTTGCCTTCATTGGGCTGCGCACTGGTAATTAGCAGCGTTTTACTCTTCTGGTCTAAATTGACAAATTGAATATTGGTACGAACCTGCCGGTAAGCCTCCGCAGCAGGGGAACGAGGCTCACGTGCAACCACCAGGGCTTCACTGGGAATATTAGCATCTAGCTGCTCCAAAATACCAAGCGTGCCCAATCCAGTCGCGTATTCGACTTCCTCAGGGTCTTTCACGGTATCGTCAAGATATTCCATAAGAAACGCCACACCTACCGCCAACATGATGCCAGCTATGGTGGCGAGAATTGTATTGGTCAAAACACGGGGGCGTATTGGCTTTTCTGGCGGGCGGGCATATTCATCAATGACCACCGTCTCTAATTGGTTAGCCTGGGTCAGGCGCAAATCTTCCAGGCTCTGCACAAGTCGTGCCTGGGCATTTCGCAAACGCAATAGCGTCTCATTTAATTGATTGAGCGACGTTTCATCCCGCTCGGCTTGTTGTTGCTCAGTTGCTAATTGCTGCTCTGTGAGGGCCATTTCCTTCTCCACCCCCATCAATTCTTCTTCCAGACTGGACTTTGTGTTTGCTAACCGATCTAGCCGTTGTGCCTGGGTGCGCTCAATAAAAAACTGTGGCACGGTGTTGGCAAGATCTGCTGCAAGCTGTGGATCGCTATGTTCTACGCTAACGGCCAGCAAGTTTGTTTGCCCAACCGTGTCTACAAACAGAATTTCCTCTAATTCAGTCGGGGTCAGATCAATATCCAGGCTGTCAATAGCTGTTTGGAGTACATAAAAATTTGTCAGGCGCTCTGCATAGGATGAAGCCAGGCGTTCACTGGTTAACAGCGTATTGTAGGCATTATCACGACTGCTGTTATCTTCCACGATGAGCAGCGTGCTGGTTGCCCGATAAACTGGCTGCTGCGTTCGGCTGACAAAGTAGGTGGTGGAGCCAGCAACAATAGCCACGAGAAGAATCAGCCACAGCCAGCGGCGAAGTAAATATAAATATTGCCGAATTTCCATTAAAGTTTCCTTATCACTGCGTTGGGATCAAAAAGCGAAAGACACCAACCATTCGGGCTTATATAGTGCCACTGATCCATATGCCCGTTTGTAAGATAAGGGGGTTACGTTAAATTGTGTGTAAATGAGGTATAAATCTGGGGTGAAGAGGCCGTAAAAAACAAAGGCCCCGTTGAACGGGGCCTGTCATTTTGCGATTATTTTGGAAGGGTCAATTTAAATATTGACGTAAGTGCCCGGCAAAGTTGGGGTGGCGTAGCTTGCGAAGGGCTTCTTTTTCCAGCTGGCGAATGCGTTCACGCGAAAGGCCAAACATTTCGCCCACTTCTTTAAGGGTGCGTGATTCGCCATCTTGCAGCCCGTAGCGGAGGCGAAGAATACGCGCCTCGCGGGGGGTAAGCTGATCGAGGATGACCCCGATTTCTTCGGTTAGCATCTTTTGGGCAACGCTTTCGGCCGGCGGTGGTGCCTCAATGTCTTCAATGAAGTCGCCTAACTCGGCGTCAGATTCGTCACCAACTGGTCGTTCCAAATGAACGGGTTGGCGGCTGGTGCGCAGCATCCAGCGCACTCGATCAGCGGGCAGATCCATATTTTCGGCAATTTCTTCAGCGGTAGGCTGCCGGCCGAATTCCTGTTCCAACTCCTGGGCAACTTGATAGAGCTTGCTAATGCGCCCACCCAAATGCGCCGGAATACGGATGGTGCGGCCGTGATTGGCAAGCGCACGAGTTACCGCTTGGCGAATCCACCAGGTAGCATAGGTGCTAAAGCGGTTGCCACGGCGGTAGTCATACTTTTCCACCGCCTTCATGAGACCCACGTTGCCTTCCTGAATCAAATCCAGAAATTGAAGGCCACGGCCACGATATTTCTTGGCAATGCTGACCACCAAACGGGTGTTGGCGCGAATCAGATGGGCGCGGGCAGCATCCCCCACTTCCCGCACGCGATACAGTTCGTCCAACTCATTAAGGTCAGTAATATTTTCTTGCAGCCCTTTTTCGGCTTCCCGGCCGGCTTCAATTTCCATCGCCAACTGCACTTCTTCTTCGGCAGAAAGAAGCTGCTGTTGACCCATTTCACGGAAATAAAGGCCAACGGAGTCATCAATCGGAACGTTGCTTAAATCAAACAAAGGGGCTGCATGGGCTTCATCGGCGAAGATGTCGTCGTCATCAACAAGCTCCCCATCCTCACCCATCGCTTCACCGTTCATACCAATGTCGTCTTCGCTTTCGTAGACGGAAATGCCTGCAGTCTGCGCTTCTTCCAGGAGATTTTCCAGCAGCAAAATATTGTTTTCTATATTTGGCAAAGCTTCCAGGATTTGATCATATGTCAAATAGCCTTGCTCAATCCCATCGTTGATTAGCGCGTTGATTACTTCAGTGTCGTCAACGTAAGAACCATTTAAATCGCTCATAATATAAACGGCTTCCTTCCTTTATCCTCGCAAATTTTTTAGGTAATCGGGGAATGACGGCCCTCCACCAACCGTTTCCTCTTTTTGTTCGACCGGTAGGCAGTCTAGCATATTCGGCGTTTAAAAGTCAAGAGGCAAATAAATGGCTCTGCACACGTGTTCAATGGGGTATTCGTAAAACAGGTTGCTAGAAAAGTGTAAAGTAATTTACTTTTGGGCTGTGGCGCAAATAAATGGCGTTTGGCGAAAACAGGGTTCTAACGGCCGTTAAATCCCCCCAAAAAACGGCCGTTTTCCCGCCCACACCACGCCAATCACCCCATCTCTTCCACACGGCTCATGGCGGCAGTAGCCGCCGCCTGTGATGCCAACTGCTTACTGCGCCCCGTCCCTTCCCCCCAGGCAGTATCACCAACCAGCACCTGCACCTTAAAGACTTTGGCGTGGTCTGGCCCTTCCGTGTTAATCACTTCATAATGGGGTGTAATGCTGTGGGTTGCCTGTGCCCACACCTGAAACTCACTGCGAGCGTCCTTGTGAAGTGAGGCGGACAGGATGGTGCTAAGGGCGGGACCAACCAGTTTTTCGACAAGGGGTTTAACGGCCGTTAATCCCCGATCCAAATACACCGCCCCCACCACCGCCTCAAACGCCGCACACAGCAACGGCGTCCGCTCCCGCCCCCCACTCTCCGCCTCACCAAACCCCAGACGCAAAAACCGCCCCAACTCAATTTGCCGGGCAAACTGCGCCAATGTTTCCGCCCGCACCAAAGCCGCCCGTAAACTGGTCAATTCCCCCTCTTTCTTTTCCGGAAAGCGGTTATAGAGAAAAGCCCCCACCACAAAACTCAAGACCGCATCCCCCAAAAACTCCAGCCGCTCATTATCTTCCAACAGCTCATCCGGGTTCTCATTCAAAAAAGAGCGATGTGTCAACGCCCGCAGCAACAGAGAATAATCCTGAAAATCTATATCCAGAATCCCCTCCAATTCACGCAACTGTTCCATTAAATTAACAAGGTTGGTTCACCCTGGTACACAAGCGCATTCAAAGTGAACCAACACAAAAACTAATCCTGATATGCCTTAAAAACCAGCACCGCATTGTGGCCGCCAAAGCCAAACGCATTGTTAACACAAACCCGTACCGGGGCTGACCGCGCCTGGTTAGGAATCACATCCAGATCGCAAGCCGGATCCGGGGTTTCATAATTAATCGTAGGCGGCATCATCTGGTCACGGATTGCCAGGGTGCAGAAAATGCTTTCGATAGCACCAGTAGCACCCATGATGTGGCCTGTCATAGATTTGGTTGAACTGATCCCAACCTTGTATGCGTGTTCACCCAATGCCAGTTTGACAGCGGCCGTTTCCGAAGCATCATTCAATTGGGTAGCCGTACCGTGGGCACTGACATAATCCACATCCTCCGGGCGCAGCCCGGCATCGGCCAGCGCCAGCTTAATGGCTCCTGCCGCCCCCGTACCGCCTTCTGACGGTGCCGTGATGTGATAGGCATCGGTTGTTTGCCCATAGCCCGCCAGTTCGGCCAAAATGGTTGCCCCCCGCGCTTTGGCATGTTCCAAACTTTCAATGACCAAAATGCCGCACCCTTCACCAACCACCAGCCCATCCCGATTTTTGTCAAATGGCTGTGGCGTGGTGCTGGTTTTGCCGGAAGTGGCTCCAGCACGCTCAAAGCCAGCCACCGCCACCCCAGCCATAACCGATTCCGAGCCACCAGTCAGAGCAACATCAATTTCGCCATATTGAATGCGGCGAAAGGCGTGGCCAATGGCATCGCTACCGGCCGCACACGCCGTGGCAATCGTTGGGGTTGGCCCATGAATGCCATAATCAATCGCCAACATGCCGCCCGCGCCATTGGGCATAATCATGGTAATGCCATATGGGCTTACCCGACGTGGCCCCTTGTCCAGCAGCGTCAGCTCCATATCAACCAACGTGCGAATACCCCCCACACCTGTCCCCAGAATCACGCCAATTCGATGACGGTTGTCATCGGTCACTTTTAACCCCGACTGTGCCATCGCTTCTGCCGCCGCAACGGTCGCAATTTGCTGATAGCGGTCACGCCGCCGCGCCTCTTTGCGCCCCAGCACTTCATCAGGGTCAAACTCTTTTATCTCGCACACACCGCCAGAGATATGGCCTTCGCTGTCAAATTGCGTAATAGGGCCAAAACCTGATTTTCCCGCCAGAATGTTAGCCCACGTATCAGGCACATTGTGGCCTAGCGGGGTCATGGCACCCGTGCCGGTGATGACAACCCGTTTTTTGGAAATAAAACCGTTTTCCATTTTTTTCTCCTAATCTTCTCTGAAAGAGGTTCAGATTACTTAACACCCTCTCCAAGGGTAAGTTATGGTTTTAGAGATTATCTTCAGCCGTTGGCTGGTAGCTACCCTCGACCCACACGCTTTGGTCTTGTCCAACCTCTTTTTTCCAAACGGGGACAATCTCTTTCAGGCGGTCAATGCCATAACGAGCCGCATCGAACACGCCCTGGTCACGGTGACCGCTGGCGCAGGCAACAAAAGTGGTGGTTTCGCCCACATCCAGCTTGCCAATACGCTGCACAATGGCAATGCCTTTGACAAGCGGCCACTGTTCCCATATTTCGTGGGCAATTTGTGCCATTTTGAGGGTTGCCATGTCGGTGTAGGCTTCATACTCTAGGTAAGAGGTTTGGGTGGGCAACCCTTCACGGCTGGTTGCGCCACGCACCGAGCCGGTGAAGCTGACAATAGCCCCCACATCGGGCTGGCGCAGGCGGGCATGAATGGCGTTGAGGTCAAGTTCTTCTTCGGTAATGGCAAAGTAGGTGGGATGCGGAAAGGTGCCGCCGCTGACCGGGGGAAAGAGGGCGATCTCGTCCCCTTCACTGATGATCGTTTCGCCAAAGGCAAAGGCTCTGTTGACGGCAACAAGGACAGTGCCCAGAGCCGGCCGCAGGGCAGGATAGTTTTTCCCGATGTCGGCCAGTAATTCGGCAACTGTTAGCGGGGCGGCCACATCAACGGTGATGGCCGGCCGCCCCGCTTTGTCTTTCATGGTGGCAAACAGTTTAATGGTAAATTGAGCCATGTGTTATTCCTCAAACAGCCAGTCGCCGCTTTTGCCGCCTTCTTTGCGAACAACGCGCACGTCGCTGAGACGCATTTGGCGGTCTACGGCTTTAGCCATATCGTAAATGGTGAGTCCGGCAACGGTAACGGCCGTTAATGCCTCCATCTCCACCCCCGTTTTGCCCCGCAGCCGCACCGTCGCTTCAATATCCACACAGCTTGCCGCCGGGTTGGGAATGCAGGTAACATCCACCCTGGTCAGCAGCAGCGGATGGCACAGGGGAATGAGATCGCTGGTGCGCTTGGCGGCCATAATGCCCGCCAACTGCGCCACGCCCAGCACATCACCCTTTTTCATGTTTCCCGCCATGATCAATTGCAATGTTTCCGAGGCCATATGGACGCTACCACGCGCCACCGCCACTCGTTCGGTATCGGCCTTGTCGCCAACATCTACCATGCGGGCCTGGCCGCTCTCATCCAGATGCGTTAATTTTAATTTAGACATATTGGTATTATAACAATGGTAAGGATAGGGAGAAAAACAACTCCTTTTCACGCTCCCTGAATTCACATGCAAACGAACAGGGAAGTATAGTAGAAGGTGGAAAGAAACGGCCGTTTTGCAGGCCAAAACAAGCGCACCATCACCCAAATCCCAGGCGACAGGCAAAGGCAGCTCACAAAACGCTTGATTATTCGCAGCGGATAAACTTATAATACACTATACAAGATTGACCAGATCATCTTAGAGGCAAAACTTTTTTATTATGGGGCGACTAACAACCAGACAACTTTCACGGAAACGTGACCGGCAAAACAGATTCAACCCGAGAGCAGAGCTGCAACCAGGCGACATGCTGCAAGAGCGGTATCGCGTGGTCGGCATGTTGGGCATTGGCGGCATGAGTTCTGTTTATCAGGCACGGGACATGCGGTTCCCAACCGTTACCAAGCTGTGTGCCGTGAAAGAAATGGTCATTGCCACCTCTGATCCGCAGCTACGGCAGCTTACTATCAAATCCTTTGAGCGCGAAGCCAGCATGTTGGCAATGCTGGATCACCCGGCCATTCCCGATGTCTCCGACTATTTTACCGAGGGCAACCGCAGCTACCTGGTGCAGGAGTTGATTCGGGGTAAAAATTTGCAGGAATGGCTAGAAGAAAATGATACCCTCGTTGATCAAGACCTGGCACTGGACTGGGCGCTGCAAGTTTGCGAAGCATTGGCCTATTTACACAATCAAAAACCACAGCCCATCGTCTTCCGCGACCTTAAGCCATCCAATATCATGCTGGATCAGTACAACCGGATTCGGCTAATTGACTTTGGCATTGCCAAGATTTTTGAAGCTGAAGAAAACAGAGGGACCATGATCGGCACGGAAGGATATTCACCGCCGGAGCAATACCGGGGCGAGGCCACGCCGGCCGTTGATGTTTATGCTTTAGGAGCCACACTCCACCACCTGATGACGCGCCAGGATCCACGCCTGGAGCCGCCCTTTACCTTTGGCGAACGGCCGATTCGCGCCGTCAACCCCACCATCTCGCCTGCGCTGGAAGCCATTGTCATGCGTTGCCTCTCCTACAACCCCAACGACCGCTTCCCCGACGCCACAGCGTTGAAAGAGGCACTGGAGCTGATTACCCAAACCAGCCCGTCGCGGGTAGAGATTGAACAGCTTGTAGCCCCGCCAACGGCCGTTTCCGCCCCAACAGGCCACCATCCCACCATAACGGCCGTTACCACCGCCATTCAGGTAGGTGCCACCAAGGCCGAAGCCATCTGGGCGTTCCGCTGTGAAGACGAAATACGCTCGAAACCCACCATCATGAGCGGGCGCGTTTTTGTGGGAGCCTACGACAACAACCTTTATGCCGTCAGCAGCGACAAGGGAGAATTTTTATGGAAATATCCCACCCTCGACGGCATCGCCTCCACACCCTGTATCTATGATGATTTGGTGCTAATCACCTCTTCTGACCGCCACCTCTACGCCATCCGGCAACACGACGGCGATATAAAATGGCGCTTCCCCACCGATGGTGCCATTTATTCCTCACCGTCCGTTCGCTTCGACCACGTCTTTTTTGGTTCTGACGACGGCTATTTTTATGCCGTTAACGCCAAGCGCGGCAAACTGGCCTGGAAAACCAACGCCTATAGCCCCATCCGCTCCTCCCCATTTCTGACCGAAGAGCGCGTCTATTTTGGCACCGAAGGAGGCTACATCTACTGCCTGGAAATTTCAACCGGCAAGACCAAGTGGCATACCCAGGCCAAACGTGCCATTACCTCCTCGCCTATTGTTGCCGACGACATTGTTTTTGTTGGCTCACTTGATGCCACTGTCTATGCCCTTGATGCTGGCTCTGGCTGGGCTATCTGGCGTTTCCGCGCCCGCCGTCCTATCATTTCGTCACCCCTGGTACACGAAGGGGTTGTTTATATCGGATCGTCCGACAATAACCTTTATGCTATTGACATGGACACGGGTCGTCAGGTATGGGTATATGAAGCGGGGGGGCAAATTGCTTCATCTCCAGCCATCTGGAATGACGCGATTTATTTTGGGTCGGCAGATGGCAATATTTACAGTTTAACGCTTAAGCGCGGCGAGCTGCGCTGGCGTTTTGAAACGGAGGGGCGCGTTATTGGCGCACCAACTATCGTAGATGGGGTCGTTTATGTTGGGTCTACGGATCACAACCTGTATGCGTTACCCGCTTAATCGGTGCTTGTTGTACTAGGCACAACAGGGATCTACATCAAAACAATGGTAAATTCGATGGATAATGAGCTGCACGCACCCACCGAAATACAGACCTCCCCGCTGGTGACAACGGAGGAGAAGACGCAAATCGAAACGGCCGTTTCTGTCCCAAGCGTCCCCTATCTTCATGTCGTCCAACGGTGTGACGTTGGTGCTGTGCGCCAGCGCAACGAAGATTCCAGCCTCATCTTCTCCTCAGAAACGGGTGGGCATTTTCAAATGATGCCCTTTGGGCTGTATGTGGTTGCCGATGGGATGGGGGGGCATGAAAACGGCCACATGGCGAGCCGCATTGCCTCCCGCATGGCTGCCCGCCACATCCTCAACCATATTTATTTGCCCCTGCTGCAAGATGATTCAGCCGCCAACCAGGAGCCGATTCAGGAAGTGATGGAAACGGCCGTTTTGGCCGCCCACAAAGCCATTTACGACCCCGAATCCATCAGCGACAGCGGGACAACCCTCTCTGTCGCCCTTATCCTCAGTCGCCGGCTCTACGTCGCCCACGTCGGCGACTCCCGCGTCTATCTGCTGGCGGACGACAAATTTGAGGCCATTACCAATGACCATTCCCTGGTTCAACATCTGCAAGATGTGGGCGACCTGACACCGGAACAGGCCGCCGCCTACCAATACCGCAACGTCCTGCTGCGGGCAGTGGGGCAAACCGAGGAGCTGGAAATTGACACCTACACCCGACGCTTGCCGCAGTCGGGGCGGCTGCTGCTTTGCAGTGACGGGCTATGTGGCTTTGTCCCAGACCCCGTCATTCAAAAGATCATGCAGCAGAAGGTGCCACTTGAAAAAATCGCCGACAAGCTGGTGGCAACAGCCATGAACGCCGGTGGTTATGACAACATCACGGCTATTGTGGTTGAGTTTGCCTTCTGATTTTTATCTTGGCATAGGTCGCCGTTCACAAGGGGTTGTTTCTCGGCTGGGGCAGTTAACCAGCGACGGCCTCTTTGTCACCCATGAGTTTGAACACAGACAATCATTATACGATTCTGGGGATTGACCGCCAGGCTCCTACTGAAGTGATTCAGGCGGCCTATATGCGGCTGCGGGAGGGGTATGTTCAGGGGAGCGGTGTAGACGAGCCAGACTTTCAGCAAATTAAATATGCCTATGAGGTATTGAGCGACGCTAAACGCCGTGCCATTTATGATTCGCTGCTGGGGGAAATTGAGGAGCCGGTACTCGATTTGTCGCTCCACGCCAGCCGCACCCAAATTGCGCTGTCGGAATCGGAGCAGGTGTTTTATTTGCGGCTGGATATTAAGCCGCCGGAGCAGGATGTGCAGCAGTTGCCGCTTAATTTGTGTTTGGTGATTGACCGCAGTACGTCCATGGGTGGGGTGCGGCTACAGCAGGTACAAACGGCCGTTGAACTCATCGTCAAACAGCTTGGCCCCGACGACTTGCTTTCCATCATTAGCTTTAGCGACCGGGCGCAGGTTGTGGTGCCACGTGGGCCAATTACAAACCAGCAAACCATTCTTACCAAAATTCGGGAAATTCGTGCCTCTGGTGGCACCGAGATTTTTCAGGGGCTAGACAGTGGCATCGCACAACTGCGTGGCGTTGAATTAAGCGAGTACAGCAACCACCTGATCCTGCTAACTGACGGCCATACCTATGGCGATGCCGACAAATGCCTGTCACTGGCGGCCGAAGCAGCCGAATGGGGCATCACCTTCACCGCCTTTGGTTTGGGCAGCGAATGGAACGATGGGTTTCTGGACGATTTGGTGTCGCCGTCGGGAGGATTATCCAGCTTTATCGAGACACCGGGGCAAATTATTGAATTTTTGCAAAGCCGCATTACTAGCCTGGGCAAGATTTATGCCCAAAATGTGCGGCTGCGGCAAAATTTCCCGGCCGGGCTGCTGCTAAAATATGGCTTTAAACTAACGCCCTTTGCCCAGCCGCTGCCGCTGGGTGGCAGTGGCGACATCAGCCTGGGGGACATTGAAGGGCGGGCGCCGCTGTCGCTGCTGCTGGAATTTCTGGTTGCGCCGCAGGCCATTCCGACGCGGCTAAGTGTGCCACTCACCATTACGGCCGATGTGCCGTCGCAAAATGTGCGTAAGCAAACGTTTACCAATCGGCTACAGCTTTTTGTGCTGTCTGACCCGCCGGAAGAGGAGCCACCAACGGCGATTGTGGAGGCGGTGCGGCTGCTGAATTTGTACCGGATGAATGAGAAGGTGTGGTCGGAGTTGGAAGATGGGCGGGTGGAAACGGCCGTTAATCGGATGCGCTACCTCACCACCCGACTGCTCGAAGCCGGGCAAACCAAGCTCGCCCAGCAAGCCAACCAGGAAGCCGACCGTCTCTCCAAGCTAGGCACCCTCTCTAGCGAAGGCCGCAAACGACTCAAATACGGCACTCGCGCTTTGATCAGCCAAACAGGAAAATTTAAGTTCGAATGATTATCTGTGCAGATTGTTTGGCTGAACAATATCCGGGTACCCTGTTTTGCAGCGAATGCGGCAGCTATTTGCGCCAAAAAGCGGCTCCCACAACAACCCTGCCCCCAGCCTCGGCACCTGCGCCAGCAACCGCCCCCTTAAAAGTCACCCTCCGTTTTTCCGACCAGCGCGAACTGCAAGTCACGCTAAACAAGCAGCTATTGATCGGCCGTGCGGACAGCGAAACCGGCATTCGCCCCGACATTGATCTCACGCCCTACTTTGGCATGGAGCTAGGCGTGTCGCGGCTTCACGCCACTTTGCAACAGGGGTCAGGGGGCGTGCAGCTTATTGACAGATCCAGCACCAACGGCACCTACATCAATAACTATCAGCTCGTTCCAGAAAAGCCTTATTTGTTGGGGCAGGGAGACCAGATCACGCTAGGCAGTTTGGAAATCAACGTCTACTTTGAATAATTTGTTCGGATGATTCCCAATAATGCAGTATACTGAATAAAAGCTTATTGATACGAGACACTCTATGCGTATTTCGGTTATAATCCACCTCATAAATGAAGATCCTATCGTCTGCGAAATTGACAAAATGCCCGATTATGGTGACCAGGTTATTGTGGCTCACAACCCCCGGCGACGTGATGGTAAAGACGTTCACTATGTAGATGAAGAAGTAAACACCATTATTCTTCCCTGGCACCGCATTGGTTTGGTGCAAGTGTTGCCGTCAGGTGACGCTGAAGAAATTGTTGGTTTTGTACGCGACTAAAACAGACTATGGCCGTTGTTGAAACTGTTCCCTCTAACCTTGAAGATTCTGTACCCAAGCTGATTCTTATTGTGGATGATGAGTCGCGGATGCGGCGTTTTATTCGCATGAACATGGAATTGGAAGGGTATCAGGTTATCGAAGCTGATAATGGTGTTAAAGCACTTGACCAAATCCGGCAGCACAACCCTGATTTAATTATTATGGATGTGATGATGCCCGAAATGGACGGGTTTGAAACGCTGCGACTGGTGCGTGAAATTTCCACGGTACCCGTTATTTTGCTCACCGTGAAAAGCGATGAGGATGATAAAACACGCGGGTTAGATTTGGGAGCCGACGATTATGTAACCAAACCCTTTAGCCCACGGGAGCTAAGTAGCCGGGTGGCGGCGGTGCTGCGGCGAGCCAGTTGGCCGTCTCCAACGCCCCGCACGGTGCTGCGTATTGATGATCGGCTTTCGGTTGATTTTAATCGGCATCAGGTAATTGTGGATGGGGAACGCATTGAACTGCGGCCTACGGAGTATCGGCTGCTCAATCATTTAATTCAAAATGCGGGTTGGGTTGTGCCACATGACACGCTGTTGGCAAAGGTGTGGGGGTATGAATATCGGGATGAAACCCATTATTTGCGTCTTTACATCAACTACCTGCGGAAGAAGATTGAGGTTGACCCAACGAAACCCAAATATATCCTGACAGAACGGGGCGTTGGCTATCGGTTCTGGGATTTTCGTAATAACATGGATTTGTCATAGTTCTGTTAGGCTTCTTGTGATTTTCTCGTTTATAATTTGAGGGGGCGCGAAGAGCACGGCGGCATTGGTAAACGGGTAATGGTGCACTTTGCTGTATGAAGAATGATGACTTCAGACGTAACGGCCGTTAGCGAAGAACGTTTTTTTGAACGAATACATAGCTACCTTAAGCATGAGGAGTGTCGCATTGTTTGCGACGCACTGGAACTCGCTCGTCGGGAACATGGCGACCAACGCCGCAAATCCGGCGAGCTTTTTTTTACCCACCCGCTGACGGTTGCCTATTATCTGGCTGAATACAAGCTGGATCATGAGGTGCTGGTAGCAGCTCTGCTGCATGATGTGGCTGAAGACACCCGCGTTTCCATTGAGGACATCCGTAAAAAGTTTGGCAAAAAAGTTGCGACGCTGGTAGATGCCGTTACCAAATTCAAGGATGTTTCGCCAGACATTGAAAATGGAGCCAAGCCATTTACCAAGGAGGAGCTAACAACAGCAACGCTCCACAAGCTGCTGGATATGACAGCCAACGATGTGCGGGCAATTATCATCAAGCTGTTTGACCGGCTGCACAATTTACGCACGATTGAAGCGATGCGCTACGAGAGCCAGATGCGAACGGCGTCTGAAACGCTTTCCATTTATGCTCCCCTTGCCAATCGTTTGGGTATGTGGCGGTTGATGAATGAGTTGGGGGGGCTGTCACTCAAGGTTGCTGATCCTACGGCATACCATGACATTACGTCTCATTTACAGATGCTGCGCGAGAAGAACCAGACGGCTTTTGAAGAGGTGCGCGGGCAAATTGTTGGCTGTTTGGAACAGCTAGTGGATGTGCGGGATGTGGTGGTTGCGCGGGAAAATATTTATACGATTTATCGGCAGTTGCAGGAAAACGGCCGTTCTGTTCATGGCATTGACAACCGCCTGCGCATCGTCGTTCTCGTTGGGGGGTGGCCTGCTTGCTACAAAGCCATGGGGTATCTCCATCAGCTATGGGCACCGGTGCCTGGCACATTTGCCGACTTTATTGCTAACCCACGTGACAATCTTTACCAATCTCTCCACACCACTGTTGTCCATAGCAATGGGCAGCCTATGCGTATACGCATTCGCACCGATGACATGGACAAAGTCTCAGCACTGGGCATTTTAACGCGCTGGCTTCATGCCGGAACCTCAATTTGGCCGGCCGCAATGGAGCAGCGGGTCGCTAATTTTCAGGATGTCCTCGGCTCTAACATTCGCATTGAACCGCATGACTTCACTGTGGGTGTGCAGAGCGTTATGCAGGACATGCTGCGGAAGCAAATTCGTGTTTACACGCCCAAGGGCGACATGCAGGAATTGGCTGAAGGCGCAACCGCGCTCGATTTTGCCTACGCCATTCATACCGGCCTGGGGGATCGGTGTATTTCGGCCTCGGTGAATGGTCAACGCTTTCCGCTTAACCGCGCATTGCGTGAGGGCGACCAGGTTGAAATTGACAAACGGGATAGTGCGCGCCCCATGCGAGCTTGGCTGGACGAGGATTTGGGCTATCTAAACACCAATTACGCCCGTTCTCACGTTAGACGCTGGTTTCGTCGCCTGCCACCTGCCCAGGCACTGGCAGATGGCGAACGCATTTTGCGTAACGAGCTGTCTATGCTGGGCAAAAGCAACTATGCCCATGAAGATATTGCCCAACAAATGGGTCTGGGCAGTACAGAGGAGCTATACAATCAGCTTGGCCGGGCGGAGATGCTGCCAACTACACTATCTACGCGGCTGATGGAAAATGTGTGGGATGAAAATCCGGCGCAGGCACTGGACACGATTGTATATGCGCCCAATGGGGAAAAATATATTATTACCAATGCAAACGGCCGTTCTCTAACCCTTTGTGGCGCGTGCAAACCAGCACCGGGCGACAAAATTGTGGGGTATGTGCGGCGCAGCCACCAGGTTACAGTGCATCAGGAAGGATGCCATTTATTAACACGGCACAACGATATTGGCCGAACAATGAAGTTGGCTTGGGGAACGGCCGTTGACCGATTAGCACGTGTGGTACGCATCCAAATTGATGTTTACGACCGATATGGACTCCTCTTCGAGATCACCCAGTTAATGGAACGCGAGCAAATCAACATCCCCAACATCAACACACCAAAAGCCGACCAGCCCGGTCATGTCCACATGGTGCTGGATTTGGAAATCACCACCCCCCGCCAACTCGTCCGTATTCTGCACCAGGTACGCGCCCTGGCAAACGTATACCGCGTGCGCTGCCTTGCCGACAATGGCTACGACGACAGCGAATTGCTGCGCCCGTCCCTCTACCGCCCCGAATAAACTCTAGCGCGGCATCCGCATTTCCCGCTCATAACGCTCCATCTGTTCCTCCAGTGCTGTCACCGTATTACGCATCAAAATGCTCAAGGTAACAGGACCAACCCCACCCGGCACGGGCGTAATCCAGTCGGCAATCTCATGCACGCTCTCAAAATCCACATCTCCCACCGTTTTTTGCCGCACATTCCCTTCGGCATCTTCCATATCAACCCGGTTAATGCCAATATCAATCACCACAGCCCCCGGCTTAATCATGTTACCTGTAATCAATTTCGGTTTGCCCACAGCTACAAAAATCACCTCGGCCTGGCGGGTATGGTAAGCCAGGTTGCGTGTACCGTGGTGACAAATCGTCACCGTTGCCAATTCTTCCAACAAATGCAGTGCAATCGGCTTACCCACAATTACCGAATGACCCACAATAACCACATTCAAGCCGCGTAAATCCAGACCTGTTGAACGCAAAATCTCCATTGATGCAAGCGATGTACACGGCCCCAGCGTAAAATCGCCATAGACCACCTTCCCAATGTTGGCGGGGTTCATCCCTTCCACATCCTTGCTGGGGTGAATGGCCGATTGCAGCAATCTCAGATTAAGATGAGAAGGAACCGGTCTTTGCAAAATGACACCCGTCACACGGGGGTCTACGTTGATAGACTGAATAGCTGCCTGCATCTCGCGCTGGGTAATGGTGGTGGAAAAACGACGATTCTCAAACAAGATACCCACCTCTTCACAAGCTCGTTTCTGGTTGCGAATGTAGAGCGATGCTGCTGGATTGTCACCAATTTCAATGGAGGCGAGGCAGGGTGCCCAGCCTTTGCTTTTGGCAGCGATGACGCGAGTTTGGACTTCTTCTTTAATGGGGGCAGCAATGCGTTTGCCATCGAGCAGTTTATGAGACATGTTCAAGTTTCCTTTGGTTATGCAAGTTTTCTTTTGTTATGTTTGAGGATTATAACAGCGACAAGGGTAGTAAGCAGGATACGATAAAGACATAATCCATTTGCTTACGAGGGAACTCTGTTACAGCATTTCTCAGTTTGAAATGGAGGAGAGTGGGGACGAGACAATCGGCCAAAACGCCAGCCCAAACAGGTAGCCTACTCACCGATTGCCTTGCCCGCTCTTGCCCGCAGCAACGGCCGTTTGTTCCCATCAGGCTACAGCCAACCGCCTCGCCCCTGGTTAAATTGAGAATTGCTGACTCTATTACCAGATCGATAATCTTGGCTATAATACAGTATATGACCTATCGTGAGTATTTGAAGCGGTTACTAACGGCCGTTTTTCTCATCCTCCTCCTCATCAGCCTGTGGTATCTGCGCTACATCCTGATGCTGGGCTTCACCGCCGCTATGGTAGCCGTTGCCCTCAGCGTTCCGGCCGGCTGGCTACAGCAAAAAGGCCTGGGACGTGGAACCGCCAACATCATCTCTGTCATCGGCTTTTTCGGCCTTACCATTCTGCTTGGTTTTGCCATTTTCCCCACCGTCATCGAAGAAGCCAGCAACCTGTTTGCCAGCCTCCCCACCGCCCTGCTACGTGCCGCCGAATCCTACGAACTGTGGCGGCTCAGTAGCGACAATCTACGCGCCATCCTCCCTGCCCTCAACTATAGTGAAGTCCGGGCGGCACTTGAAGCACTTGGCATTCAGGCAGGCGATATAAGTGCCATCGTCATGCCCCTGGTCAATTCAACCTTGCCCGTTTTACAAGGCGTTGGCAGCGTCGTCTTTGGCCTAATTGCCAACCTCGCCATTGTCATCTTCGTCTCCATCTTCTTTTTAGTTGAACCCGCTACCTATGTCAAAGCCAGCTTGATGCTAGTACCACACGTCTACCAGGCGCGGGCACTGGAAATTTGGGATGAGCTATATCGAGCGATGACCAACTGGGTCTCAGCCCAAATCATCTCCATCTCAATTACCGTTTTTCTCGTCTGGTTTGTTCTAGGCGTGCTGCTGGGTATGTCCCACTCGCTAACGGTGGCTCTCTTTGCCGGGGTTGCTACTTTTATCCCCAACCTCGGCTCCATCATCCCCCTCATCCCCATTGTCATTTTTACGGCAGCCGACGACCCCGGCAAATTATTGATTATCGTTCCAGCCTATCTCATGATCCAACTGCTGGAAAGCAATGTTCTGACCCCCTACATTGTCAAACTGGAGCTGGACATTCCCGCTGGGGGGCTGCTCCTGTTTCAGGTGGTGGCAGCCACGGCACTGGGAGCTTTGGGGGTATTGCTGGCAATTCCGCTGCTGGCACTGGTCATTACACTGGTACGCGAAATCTACAGCTATGATATTTTGCGCCTAGACAAACGGGGACTAATCTTTTTTACGGATAGAACGGGGGGGTTACGGGTTCATCCGGGGGAAGTTGAACGGGATTATGTGGTTGAGGAAAACGGCCGTTCTGCCCCCACCCAACCTACCGCCTAGCTGCCTACAGAAACAAGCCATCAACCGCAATTTCCAGCCCGGCCAACACATTCGAGCGCACAATCTCGCCGGCCGTAAACTGCCCCAGCAACAAATACGCTTGCCCATCCTCCGGCAGCGTGTAGACGATCACCGACCGCGTTTTGGGATCAGCAATCCAGTATTCGCGCACGCCAGCCTGTTCATACGCCCCAAACTTGATATGTTGGTCGCGCCGCAGGCTGGACGGCGACAACACCTCAACAATCAAAGCTGGCGCACCGGTAAACATCTGAATGCCAGGGTCAGACAACTTGTCGGCCGCAATAAACAGCACATTTGGCTGCACCGGTTTCGCAATCCCCGGCAAATGCACTTCAAATGGTGCTGAGATGACAACACCGAGTTTGTTTGGAATAACAAAATTAGCAATCCGGCGCAAGATTTCTGCCGCTGCAAACTGATGATCATAGGATGGCGCGTTAGCCACGTAAAGTACGCCTCCAATAATTTCGTAACGACGGCCGTCATCGGGCAAGCGCAGGTAATCTTCGTATGTCCATTCTCCTTGCTCCGGCCACGACTGGTCACTGGTTGCGACGGGCAAACTCATTTCCAGGGTTGAAACAGCCATTTTTTGCTCCTTATAACTTGACTATTGCCTGTGTAGTAGTGTAGACAACGGCCGTTTCTCTGTCAATCTCACCAATATTACAAAACTGTAACCCCATTGAACCCAAACCGAAACCTGCCGCCCCCATACTACCACCTGATTGGAGGTGCGTATGCGGCGAATCTGGATTTTTCTGGTGGTGGGGTTAACGGCCGTTCTTCTCCCCCTCAAACTCCCACATATCAACCACCTGACCCCTCCAGAAAACATTTAATAACAATAAAAGTTACAGGCTCCTGTCAACATAGGCAGACGGTTCAATTCCCAAATATTCGCGGTAAATGCGAAGCTTATATTCAGTCGAAATCTCATTTACAGCATCAATAAATGCTTGATATGTACCCAAGCCCCCAACTCTTTCCCAGAATTCATTACCAACCAAGACGACTGCATCTGTTTTCATATTGAACCATCTGTTTGGAAAAGACCAATCATAATTCTCCTTTTTCCCGTATGGGTTATAGGGAAGAGCGAAATACGCTTCATCTACTTGAGGTATAGTCATTGCATATAGCTTCAGCAGTTTTTCCTTGCTTACCTTGGTTTGGTCGCTATTGGGTAAAGGCCCCTTCAGTTCGAAAGCAACTCGCGCACCTGTTTGTTTGTTTTCAACATAAAGATCACAAATAACATTCACTGGAATCTCTGCTCCTCTCCCTTCCAAGATATAGGCTAATTCAGTATGCCAATCCGGTTTCTGCCGCTTTCCCCCTTGTGCCTTATGTTCTAACTGATTCAGTACCTCTGAAATGCGTCGTAAACGGCCGTCTTTTACCGTTCCTGTAAGCATATATTCCCGGCTACCATGACCAAAGCCATGTTTAGCCGCAATCAAAGCTAGATTTTCCCAAACATGCCCAAATGGTGTTACAAAGCGACGCTCAAAATGAGACCCCTTAAATATCTCATCGGGAACAAGTGCAGCATAAAGTGGTTTAGCCGCCCAATGCTTTTCTGGAATAAAAGGGTCTTCTACCAAAACACGTTGCATAACACGATCCATCAAAGACTGAATCTCAGTTTGAATATCCAGCTTCATTTTTGACTGCGACATCGTACTACCTCTCGTTATCAAAACACCCGGTATTCATAATGGCCTTACCTACAGCCGTTATCACAGGTACTGCCACCGAATTGCCAAACAATTTAATATTTTGTCTCGGGTTATCGTGGCGTTTAAAATCAGATGGGAACCCTTGTAATCGTGCTAATTCTGATGACTTCAATGCACGATAGTTTCTCAAGTGCAAGACCTTACGAATAAAATCAGCTTTATATGCTTCGTCTGTATCGCCATGTACATTCACAGTTGCTACAAAATCTAGGGTTCCACTAGCCATAATCGTTGGGAAAAACGTCGCTGTAGGCAAATAAACACGGGAGATGCCATCAATGCCCCCTGATAGTTTACGATTAAAAAATTCATACTTACCACTGTCTTCATACTGCCGTAATATCCTTTTCTGCATTAACCGTTGCAAATATTCTTCTTTCAATCCCGGTATAAGCATTTTTAAATCAGCAAAAGACATAGGATTTCCGTCTTGAGGTCCGTATTGGGGTTTACGTCTATTACGCAAAATTGTTAAGCAAATTTCTTTTTCATACTCTGAAACATGATCGTATAGTTCCCAACTATGGATACTGGTGGGACCGTCGCGGAGGTCTGTCAAAATAAAAAATTGATTTTTTGCGCCAATAGGTGTCAATTTATTGTGGCTGACATTGACCCTTTCGCCAAACAAATTTCTTTGAATGAGTGCAGGCTGTTCCGTAAAACATGGCTTTTCTAAATCATCAAGGATTTCAAACAACTGTTTATGGTTTTCCACTGGCCTGGGCCATACAAACGCTTTCTTGATACGCGACTTCTGTATTCCCACAATAAAAATACGCTCTCGATTTTGAGGAACATCAAAATCGAATGAGTTGAGCAAGCGATAATGTACCTCATAACCGAATGATGTGAATGAATCTACCAAATAATCTAAAGCAGCACGATGCCTCTGATCATGAAGGCCTTTGACATTTTCAAATATAAAAGCGGTTGGCGTACTTTGTCCTAGGAGGCGAATAACCTCAAGCCATAGTTTACCCCGTGGGTCTTCAATGCCCCGATTTTTACCAGCAATAGACCAAGCTTGGCAAGGAACACCACCTACCATCAGATCGTGGGGAGGCAATTGACCGACCTGGCAAATATCACCTAAATGATGTTGCTCAGAATCATTAGGCCAATTATTAGCATACACTTGGTTTGCATGACGATCAATTTCGGATGAAGCAATACAATCGCCCCCTATAGCTTCTAAACCCAACCGAAAGCCGCCAATTCCAGCAAACAAATCAATAAAAGAGAACTTTTTTTCAGGCATAAACCCATTATACGTGATTAAGGCCTATTCATCATTTTGTGTGGCAGCTTTGAGCCAACTAACTTTTTCTGGCTACCACATTACAAAACTGTAACCCCATTGAAACCAAACCGAAACCTGCCGCCGCCATACTGCCACCATTCGCTTGATTGGAGGTGCGTATGCGGCGAATCTGGATATTTTTGGTGGTGGGGTTAACGGCCGTTCTTCTCCCCCTCACCCTCTACCTATACACCAAAATCAGCAGGCCAGCGGTGGAAACGGCCGTTTCCCCCCCCGTCACCATCCCCGTCACCCAGGGCGACGTGGAGCAAACCGTCACCGCCCCCGGTCAGTTGGTCAGCACCCATGACGAACTACTCAGTTTGGCCGTCGGCGGGCGGCTGCTCCAGCTCAACGTTCGCCCCGGCACCGTTGTCCAGGCGGGTGACGTGCTGGCGCAGGTAGACCCCAACCCGTATGCCGTTGCCCTCACCGAGGCCAGGCTGCGGCTAAAGCAGGCGCAGGCAGAACAGCAACAAGCCGTTGCCGCCGCCGAACTAACGGTGGCCGATGCGGAGGCGGGGGTGAACCAGGCGCAGGCGCAGGTTCCGGCCATCACTGCGGCCGAACTGCGGCTGCAAACGGCCGTTGAAGCGGAACAGCGGGCGGCGGTGGAGTATGACAAAGCGGTCAACCGCCCCTGGGAGCCAGACGACGTGACGGAGAGCTATCGGCTGGGGCTGGTGGCGGCGCAGCGGGAACGGGCGGTGGCGGAGGCGGAGTTAACGGCCGTTCGCAACCAGCAGTGGGCCGCCGGGGAAGCCATTGCCAGCCGCCGCACCCAGGTTGAACAAGCCACCCTTAATCTAGGCTATCTGCAAGAAAACGGGGTGGATCCGCTGCTGACACTGGCCGTTTCCCAGGCCGAAGCCGACTTTGCCGCCACCCGCCTTGTGGCCCCGTTTGACGGCGTGGTGCTGGAGGTGCTGGTGCAACCGGGGGAGACGGTGGCCGCCGGGCAAGGCATGGTGCTGCTGACCGACCCCGCGCAGGGGGAGGTGCGGACGACGGTGATTGAGGAGGATTTGCCGCTGACCCAACTGGGGCAAACGGCCGACATTTTCTTTGATGCCCAGCCGGAAATTGGGGTGCAGGGGACGGTGGCGCGGGTGGTGCCGCGTCGGGTGGTGGGGGAAGAACGGCCGTTATACCACGTCTATCTCACCCTCAACGACCCCATCCCGCCCGGCGTTTTCCCCGGCATGACCGCCGATGCCGCCATCATCATTGCCCGCCACAGCGATGTACTGCGGCTGCCACGCGCCCTAGTTCCTACCCGCAGCGACGGCACTGCCACCGTTACCCTCTGGCAAAACGGCCAGGAACAACCCCGCACCGTCACCGTCGGTCTGCGCGGCGATGCGTATGTAGAGATTGTGGATGGGCTGGAAGCGGGGGATGAGGTGGTCGCGGAATAAGTGAGAAGAATAGGACGCAGATTTACCTGATTTTCCTGATCAGGCGAATCAGGTGAATCTGCGTCCTATTTTGAGCAGCTAAAATCAATGATAACGCTTATCAATATTCACCAACTGACCAAAACCTACCAGATGGGTGACAGCACCGTTCACGCCCTGCGCGGGGTGAGCTTTACCGTTGCCAGCGGCGAGTTTGTGGCCCTGATGGGGCCATCGGGCAGCGGCAAATCAACGTTGATGCACCTGCTGGGCTGTTTGGATACGCCCACAAACGGCCGTTATGAGCTGGCAGGGCAGGACGTGGGGCGGCTTTCGCGGCGGGCGCGGGCGCGGGTGCGGAATGAGCAGATTGGCTTTGTGTTTCAGACGTTCAACCTGCTGCCCCGGCTGTCGGCGCTGGCAAATGTGATGCTGCCGCTGCAATATCGCGGGCGATTGGCGGGAGGCGTGGTAAGGGAAACGGCCGTTTCTGCCCTCGAACAAGTGGGGCTAACCGACCGCATAAGCCACAAACCAACCGAACTCTCCGGCGGCCAGCGGCAGCGCGTCGCCATTGCCCGTGCCCTTGTCACCAACCCGGCATTGATTTTGGCCGACGAACCCACCGGCAACCTCGACTCCCAAACCGGGCAAGAAATCATGGCCCTGCTGCAACAGCTCAATACGGCCGGCCGCACCATCCTCCTGGTCACCCACGATGGCGACATTGCCGCCCAAACGCAGCGCGTCCTGCGAATGCACGACGGAATGATAATCAGTAATCGGTAATCGGTAATCGGTAATCGGTAATCGGTCTACTGATAACTGATAACTGATTACCGATTACCAAACAAAAAATGACCCTCCTCAACACCCTCAAAACCGCCTTCAACGGCATCTTCAGCAACCTGCTCCGCGCCGGGTTAACGACGCTGGGCATTGTCATTGGCGTCGCGTCGGTCATCACCATGTTGGCCTTGGGCAACGGGGCGCGGGCGGCGGTGGATGCCAACTTCCGCTATCTTGGTTCCGATGTGGTGCAGGTTGGGGTGAAGGAAAAGATTGACCAGGGGGAATTTGTCCCCGTCGGCCAAATTTTGTCCTATGAAGATGGGCTGGAAATGCCGCGTCAGGTGGAGCTGGTGGACCAGGTGATTATGTCTATTGCCGGGGAGGGCAAGGTGCGCCACGGGCGCAATGTGGTGGATATGGCGATTGTGGGGGCCACGGCCGACGCGCTGCTGACGTTGATTGCACGGCAGGAGGTGCAGCCGGTGGCTTGGGAGCTGGGTAAACGGCCGTTACCCACCGACTTTCTTGCCCAGGGCCGCTTCTTCACCCCCGCCGAAGTCATCGCCGGAGCCGATGTGTGCGTGCTGGGGCAAAAAACCGCCCGCGACCTTTTTGGTGGAGATGATCCGCTGGACGAACTGGTGTGGGTCAACCGCCGCCGCTGCATCGTCATTGGCGTGCTGACCGAGCTGGAAGTGACCAACCCCGCCCTACGCAACCGCACCCGCCCCAACGAAAGCTTCTATTTGCCCATCAGCACCGCCATCGCCAACCTGTTCGACCGCCCACCGTCGGTGGTGGTGACGGCACGGGTCAGCGACGAAGCGCGGATGGGGGAGGCGCGGCAGCAAATCATCGCCTATTTGCGGCAGCGGCATGGGGTGGAAAAGGATGCCGCCGGGGTGTATCACGATGACTTTGAGCTGACGACGCGGCAGGACATTTTGGGGGCGCAGCAGGAGGCGGCGCGGACGTTTGCTTTTTTGCTGGCGGCCATGGCAACGGTATCGCTCATCGTTGGCGGCATTGGGATCATGAACGTGATGCTGGTGAGCGTGACCGAGCGCACCCGCGAAATTGGGGTGCGAATGGCAGTGGGGGCAACGCAGCGCGACATTGTGGGGCAGTTTTTGCTGGAATCGGTGTTGATTAGTGCCGGGGGCGGGCTGCTGGGGGCGGCGGTGGGGGTGCTTTCGATTCCGCTGGCGGCTGGCTTGAACCGGGGGGTGGCGCTGCTATCGCCGGAAAGCATTCCGCTGGCGCTGGGGGTGGCGCTGTTAACGGGTTTGTTGTTTGGCCTCTATCCGGCCTTGCGGGCTTCGCGGCTGGATCCGATTGAGGCGTTAAGGTATGAGTAACTGGAGATTAGAGATTGGAGATTGATGGAATCTCTAATCTCCAATCTCTAATCTCCAATCTCCATGCAGGAGTCTGTGATGAATCGTCAAGTGTGGTTTGTAATTGGTGGGATTTTGCTGGTTTTGCTGCTGGCGGCGGGGGGAGTAACGGCCGTTCGCCTCCTCTCTGCCCAAAACCAAGCTGAACAGGAATATGGGTCAGGGGTGCAGGTGTTTGAGGACGTGATGGACGATGGCAGCGGCAGTCCGGTGACGGTGAAGACGATTGTGCAGCCAGCGGCCGAACTGCCGGATGAGTCGGCGGTGGGTGGTGGGGTGATTACCCGCAGCGGCGACAGCAGCGTTTTTATTGGTACGGGGTCAACCTCGGTCAATGTCGTCATTGAAAATGGCGAGCCGATGGTGACGACGGATTTTAGCGGGCCGGAGCTGGAAGCGGTGCTGACGCGAGACACGTTGTTTTACCGGGATGAAACGGATTTGACGCTGGACTTTTCGCAGGCGGGGGAGCGGGTGGTGCAGCAGAAGGTGCGGGAGGTGGAACGGCCGTTAACCTTCCCCGCAGGCGGCTCAATCACCGTCTGGGGCGAGAAGCGGGGGGATAGGATTGTGGCGACGGTGGTGGTGTTTGGGGAGGTGCAGTAAGAGGAGATTGGTGATTAGAGATTGGAGATTGATGAGGGTTCACAATCTCCAATCTCCAATCTCAAAGGTGGAATCAATGAGTAAATGGACCATTGCAGTCATTATCATTTTGGGATTAGGTTTGCTGGTGGCGGGGGGATTAACGGCCGTTAGGCTGCTCAACCGGGATGGGGAAGAAACGGCCGTTGCGTCCGGCGGCGGTCGCGTCATCCAGTCCGTGGCCGTGGCCGATGGTGGTGCACCCATCGCTGTGCAAACCACCATCCTGCCCGCCGCCGAGCTACCCACCGAACCCGCCGCCGCCAGCGGCATTCTGGTGCGGCGCGAAGACAATTCGCTGACGGTGGGCACCGGCGGCATTGAGGTAAACGTGGAGGTGCAGGTAGACGGCGACACCGGGCAGCAAACCGCGCAAGCCGTTCCCCGCGCCACCGGGCCAGAGCTTGAGGTTATTGTGGGGCGCAACACCACGCTCTATCTGGACGTGACCGACTACAGCCTGAGCGATAGCGGCGAAAGCGGTGAGCGCAGCGTGCAGCAGCAGGTACGGCAAGTAGATTCGCTGGAAGATTTGCCCGAAAACGCCGAAATTCAGGCGTGGGGCAGCCGCAGCGGTGACAGAGTAACGGCCGATGTCCTGGTTTTTGGCGCACTGCCGCTGCCGGGAAATTGATGAGAAAGTTTGTTTTTTTTGCCAAAAATCTTATCCTTATCGGAGATTAGAGATTGAAGATTGGAGATTATGAACTATCAGTAATCTCCAATCTCCAATCCCCAATAAACCAACAACCCTTTCGGAGAAGATTATGGATTTTACCAGCGTGCAGGAACTGAATGCGCGAGTGGAGCGGGAAAGTGCCTTTTTGCAGCCGCTGCGGGACGAAATTGGCAAGATTATGGTGGGGCAGCAGGCGTTGGTAGATCGGGTACTGATTGCGCTGCTGGCCGACGGCCACATTTTGCTGGAAGGGGTGCCGGGGCTGGCAAAAACGCTGCTCATCAAAACGGTGGCGCAGGCCATTCAGGCCACCTTCTCCCGCATCCAGTTCACCCCCGATCTGCTGCCGGCCGACCTGCTTGGCACGCAAATCTATAACCCCCGCACCCATGAGTTTACGGTGCATCGGGGGCCGCTGTTTGCCAACCTGGTGCTGGCCGATGAAATTAACCGCGCCCCGGCCAAGGTGCAAAGTGCGCTGCTGGAGGCGATGCAGGAACGGCAAATCAGCATTGGCGACAGTACGTTCCCGCTGGGGCAAATGTTTTTGGTGCTGGCAACGCAGAACCCGATTGAGCAGGAGGGAACGTACCCGCTGCCGGAGGCGCAGGTGGATCGCTTTATGCTGAAGGTGTTGGTGGGCTACCCCAACCGGTCGGAGGAGCGGCTGATTATTGACCGGATGACGGGGGTGGAACTGCCGTCGGTGAGCCAGTTGGTGACGCCGGAGACGATCTTGCGGGCAAGAACGGCCGTTTCCCAAATCTACGTAGACGACAAAATCAAGGAATACGTCCTCGATCTCATCATCGGCACGCGGGAACCCGAAGGGCAAGGGCTGGCCGACTTGCGCCCCCTCATCGCCTTTGGTGCCTCCCCCCGCGCCGGCATCTTCATGATTTTGGCCGCCCGCGCCCACGCCTTTTTGCAAGGACGCGGCTTTGTCACCCCCGAAGACATCAAACAAATTGCCCCCGACGTGCTGCGCCACCGCATCATCACCACCTACGAAGCCGAAGCCGAAGAGGTGACGACGGATGAGATTGTGCGGCGGCTGTTGGCGCGGGTGGAGGTTCCATAAAGCTGTTATTGGTTATTGGTTATTGAGGCAGCCTGAAATAACCAATAACCAATAACCAATAACCATGCTCTCTTCCGACCTTTTCCGCAAAATCCGCCAAATCGAGATCCGCACCCGCCGCCTGGTCAACGACACCTTTGCCGGGGATTACCACTCGGCGTTTAAGGGGCGGGGCATGGCCTTTGAGGAGGTGCGCCCGTATTTGCCGGGGGACGAGATTCGTACCATTGACTGGAACGTGACGGCGCGGATGGGCGACCCGTATGTGAAGCGGTATAGCGAGGAGCGGGAGCTGACCGTTTTGCTGGTGGTGGATGCCAGCGGATCGGGGGATTTTGGCTCGGTGGGGCGGTTTAAGCGGGAGTTGGCGGCGGAATTAACGGCCGTTCTCGCCTTCGCCGCCACCAGCAACAACGACAAAGTAGGGTTGCTTATTTTCACCAGCCAAGTCGAACTGTTCATCCCGCCGCGCAAAGGGCGCAAGCACATTCTGCGCCTCATCCGCGAACTGCTCGCCTTCCAGCCCCGGCAGCGCGGCACCGATATCAGGCTCGCGCTCGACAGCATCAACCGGCTCATCAAGCGGCGCAGCATCGTTTTTGTCATTTCCGACTTTTTGGCCGACCCCGACAGCTATCGCGGTGTGCTGACCGTCACCAACAAACGCCATGACGTGGTGGCGGTGGATATCCACGACCCGCTGGAAAGCGAAATTGCCGACGTGGGGCTGCTGGCCCTGGAAGATGCCGAAACGGGCGAAGTGGTGTGGGTGGACACCAGCAGCAAGCGGTGGCGCACCGCCTTTGCCGAACGGCAGGCGGCTTTGGCTGCCACCAAGCAACAGGTGTTCAACCGGGCACAGGTAGACCGCGTGCCCATCACCACCGCCGCCGATTATGTGGTGCCGTTAGCGGCGTTTTTTCAGCGGCGAGTGCGACGATTAACTCGTTAAACAGTTGGTTATTGGTTATTGGTTATTGAGTGCGTTCAATAACCAATAACCAATAACCAATAACCCAATGCTCAACCTCCTCACAACACTCCTCCTCCTCCTCAATGCAGCCATCCAAACCACCGATCTGGCCGCCACGCTTACCCCTGCCAACCCGACGGCGCACGTGGGGGATGCGATTGCCCTGGAGCTGCGGGTGGTGCATCCGGCGGGGTATCGGTTGCTGCCGCCGGAGCTGGGCGAGACGTGGGGGGCGTTTGAGGTGTGGGAGTTGTCGCCGGTAAGGGTGACGGCCAACGGCGACGGCACAGAAACAAGCGAGCAGACGATTACGGTGACGCTGTGGGAGGTGGGGGAATTTGCCACGCCGCCGCTGCCGCTGCGGGTGAGTACGAACGCCGGGGAAATTGTGGGAACAACGGCCGTTTCCACCACCCTCACCATCGCATCCGTTCTCGTGGACGGGGACAGCAACCTGCGCGACATCAAACCCCAGGCCGAACTCCCCTTTCCACCCGTTTGGCCTTGGTACGCAGGCGGCGGGCTGGTGGTGGCTCTGGTTGGTTGGCGGCTTTGGCGGCGGGTGCAAAGGGGAAAAACGGCCGTTTCTGCCCCCGTTGACCCCCGCACCCCCACCCAAATCATCATGGACGAGCTTTCCAAGGTTATGATTCAGGATTTGCCCACCGCTGGTCGCTTCAAAGAGCAATACACCCTCGTCTCCGACCTGCTGCGCCGCTACCTCACCGAAGCCCACAGCTTCCCCGCCATAGACATGACCACCGCCGAAGTCCGCGCCGCCATTGACAAAACCGGCTTCCGCAGCGACCAGCGCAAAGCCCTGCTGGGTTTGCTGGAAATGGCCGACTGGGTGAAATTTACCGACATGATCCCCAGCACCACCGCTGCCAACGAATACCCCATTCGCGTACTGGAGCTCATCAAAGCCACCGCGCCGGGCGAAGACCGGGAGCGCATGATATGACCTTCCGCTTCCAGGCCCCCCTCTTCCTGCTGCTGCTGCCGCTGATTCCGCTGCTCATTTCGCTGCTGCGCTGGCGGGCGGGGCGACAGTCGCCCGTGGCTGGGCTACGCTATGCCGACACCGCCCTGGCGCAGGTGGCGGCGCACTCCTGGCGCACGCGGCTGCTGTGGCTGCCCAACGCTCTGCGCTGGCTGGCACTGGCACTGCTGGTCATCGGGCTGGCGCGGCCGCAGCGCGGCGACGAACGGCAGGTGGTCAACGGCGAAGGAGTGGATATTGCCCTGGTGCTGGATATTTCCAGCAGCATGGAAACGAACGACTTTTTTCCCAGCAACCGGCTGGAGGCGGCGAAGGATGTGATTGAGGCGTTTGTGGGCGAACGGCCGTTTGACCGCCTCGGCCTGGTTGTCTTTGCCAGCGATGCCTTTGTCCAAAGCCCCCCCACCACCGACCACGACATGCTGACGCGGCAGGTAGACATGGTGGAATCGGCGCGGATCATGCAGTTGGAAGACGGGACGGCCATTGGCATGGGGGTTGCCACAGCGGTCAACATGCTCAAAGATTCGGCCGTGCAAAGCCGCGTCATCATTCTGCTCACCGACGGCGTGAACAACGCCGGACAAATTGACCCATTGACGGCGGCAGAGGCGGCACGGGCATTGGGGATCAAGGTCTATACGATTGGTGCCGGGCGTGTGGGCAGCTTTTTTAGCGACGACCAAAACCGGCTCGATGAGGCAACCTTGCAGCAAATTGCCAACATCACCGGCGCCCTGTACTTCCGCGCCGAAGACCGCAACGGGCTGGCGCAGGTCTATGACGAAATCAACGCCCTGGAGCGGTCGGACATCGAAATTCAGGTGTTTACGCGGTATGAGGAGCTGATGGGCTGGTTGGTGCTGCCGGGGCTGCTGCTGCTGCTGCTGGAGTTTGGGCTGCGGCAGACGGTGCTGCGGGTGTTGCCGTAATGGACGGTAATCAGTATTCGGTTATCGGTTATCAGTCTCAACTCACACTGATTACCGATTACCGGATACTGATTACTGATTACTTTGACCTAAAACGATGAGTTTTGCAGAACCCCAACGATTAACCTGGTTTCTGGCGCTGGCCGTGGCGGCGGGGCTGCTGGCTGTGGCGGTGTGGCAGCGGCGGCGGCTGGTGGCGCGGCTGGGTGATACGGTGCTGGTGGGGCAGTTGCGGGGGATGGTGTGGGAAAACGGCCGTTTTTTCCGCCACCTCCTCTGGTTCCTCGCCACCGCCCTCACCATTGTGTCCTTGGCACGGCCGCAGTGGGGGGTGGTGGAAGAAGAGATTGAGCAGCAAGGGGTGCAGCTTATGATCGCCCTCGACATCTCCCCCAGCATGTTGGCCGAAGATTTGCAGCCCAACCGGCTGCGCCGGGCGCGCCAGGACATTGCCGACCTGCTCGACCTGCTGGGCGGCGACGAGGTGGGGCTGGTGCTATTTTCCGGCGCGGCCTTCATCCAGTTTCCGCTTACCACCGACTACAACACCGCCCGCAGCTACCTTGATAGCGTGAACCCCGGCATGATTTCGCGCACCGGCACGGCACTGGAAGAGGCGATTCGCATTGCCCAAACGGGGTTTAACGAAGCCCGCACCAGCCAAAAAGTAATTTTGATTGTCACCGATGGCGAAGGGCATGAGGGCGACCCGGTGGCCGCTGCTGCTGCTGCTGCCGACGAAGGGGTGGTCATCTACACCGTCGGGCTGGGGTCGGGTGAGGGTGCGCCGATTCCTGAGTATGACCGGCGGGGGCAGTTGCTGGGGTACAAGCTGGATGCGCGGGGGGAAACGGTGATTTCGCGGCTGGATGAGGCGACGTTGGCACAGATTGCGGCGGTGGGAAACGGCCGTTATTTCCGTGCCGAAGCCGTTGGCCGCATTGCCCCCGCCATTGCCGCCGAACTGGAAACCCTACAGCAGCAGTCACTCGCCAGTCGGCTGGAATCTACCCCGATTGAGCGGTTTCAGGGCTTTTTGCTCGTTGCCGTCATCGCCCTCTTCTTGCTGCCGCTGGTGCCAGAGCGGAGGCGGGTGCTGGCGCGGGTTTTACCGCTGCTGCTGGCGGCGGTGCTGCTGGCGGGGTGCGCCGGGCCGGAGGCAGAGCTGGTGGCGCAGGGCAACGAGGCGTTTGCCGCCGCCGATTATGAGACGGCACTGCGGGCTTATTTTAATGCCAGTGATGAAGCCCCTAACCTGGGCGAACCGACCTACAACGCGGCCAACGTTTATTACCGGCAGGAAGGGCTGGCGGAGGCGCAGTCGCTGCTGGAGCGGGCGTTGACGCGGGCGGGCGGGGTGCTGGCGCAGGTGGGGCTGTTTAACCGGGGGAATGTGGCGTATGGGCAGGGGGATTTTGGAACGGCCGTTAACACCTACAAACAAGCCCTACGCCTGAACCCCAACGATGCCGATGCCAAATACAACCTGGAGTTGGCGCAGCAAGCTCTGCAAGCCGCCCCCCCCGAAGAGCCGCCGCCCCAAAACGAGCAAAGCGACGAGCCGCCGCCGGAAACCGAGCAGGGAGACAATCAGCAAAGTGGTTCGCAGGATGCTGACCCCAACCAGGATCCTGCCGAGACGGCGCAGGAGCGTTCGGACAACCGGGATGAGCGGCAGGTGGAGCCATCGGACAACAATGAGTCGGGGGGTGAGCAGGCACGGCCAGAGCAGTTGACGGAGGAACAGGCGCGGGAGCTGCTGCGGGCGATTGAGCAAAATGCGGAAACGCTGCAAGAGCATTTGCAGCTTCGGCTGCGGTCGGGTGGCCCGGCGGAGAAGGATTGGTAATGGCGGTATTCGGTATTTGGTATTCAGTTATCAGTTATCAGTTATCAGTTATCGGTATTCGGTTATTGATGGTTGGTCGTGGGGTGGGTCTCATTTGGGGGCTGCTGTGGTTGCTGCTGGCTGGTGTGGTACAGGCGCAAAATGAGCCGCTGGTGGTAACGGTGGACAGAACGGAGGTAACGACCGACGACACGGTGACGCTGACGATTACGCTGTCGGGCGGGAGCGATGTTGGCACGCCAGAACTGCCGGATTTATCTGCCTTTGCCCTGGTGGGGCGCAGCCAATCAAGCCAGATGTCTAGTGTGAATGGGGTGGTGAGCGTGGGGGCGACGTATACGTACCGGCTGCAGCCGGTGCAAACGGGAGCGGTGGAGATTGGGGGAATAACGGCCGTTATTGACGGCCAAAGCTATACCGCCGACCCGATCACCATGACCATTACCGCCGGGGTGCGCCCCACTCTGCCGCCCGGCGTTGACCCCAACGTGGCCGAGTTGACCAGCCTGGGGATGTTTATGGAAGCGTCGGTGGACAACCCCACGCCGTATGCGGGGGAGCAGATTTTGTACAGCGTGCGGATTTTCCACCCGTCCAACACGGTGCTGTATGTGCCGTACAAATTGCCCAACTTTGGCGGCTTCTGGAGCCAGGGAACATCGGAAACCACCTACGTCGAGCCGCGACAGGATCGGACGTTGCGGGTGATTGACGTGGCGACGGTGCTGTTTCCGCAGGCGGCGGGGGAAACGGTGATTGGGGCGGCGACGCTGGATTTGCCGGGGGCAGAAACGGTGGATGCGCTGCACACGGAGCCGGTGACGGTGCAGGTGCGCCCGCTGCCAGAGCCACAGCCGGCCGGATTTAACGGGTCGGTGGGGCAGTTTGAGCTACGAACGGCCGTTGATAAAAACAGCGTGGCCGTGGGTGAGGCGATCAAACTACAGGTGCTGCTGCAGGGCGCGGGCAACATTCCGGCGCTGGCGGCTCCTGAGTTGCCAGTAATTCCCGGCTGGCGGGCGTTTGACCCCACGCAGCAGACGCAGAGCGAGACGCGAAACGGCCGTTTGGTGGGCGCACGGCTGTATGAGCAAATTTGGGTGCCGGAAACGGGCGGTGATGTTGTCATTCCTGCCGTCGAATATGTTTATTTTGACCCGCAAAGCGACAGCTACCAGACCCTTCGCAGCGAGCCGATTCCAATTACGGTGACGGGTGAGGCAGCGGTGGCAGTGGTAGCAACGGCCGTTCCTGTAGCAACAGCCGTCGCCAAGGATGCGGCTCCAGAAGCTGAATCAGCAGCCGATCAATCGGCGGTGCAGGGATTGAAGGGGGCGGCATTGGGGGAAGAAACGGCCGTTGTTTTCCCCGTGCGGCCGTTTTACTGGCTGCTGTGGCTGCTGCCGCCGCTGCTGGTGGGGGGCTGGGTTGGCTGGCAGCGGTGGCAGGCGGCAAAAGCGGCCGTTCCCCGCCACAAGCGAGCCTTTGCCAACGCCCAGCGGCGGCTGAAAGAGGGGGCGCAGTTGCCGCCGGAGGAACTGAGCGAACGGGTGCTGCTGGGATATTTGAGCGACAAGCTGGAGCAGCCGATTGTCGGGCTGCCGCAGCAAACGCAGTTGGCCTTGCTGCAAGCGCAGGCGGTGGACGAAACGCTGGTGGCGCGGGTGGGCGACCTGCTGCAACGGCTGGAGACGGAGCGGTTTGCCCCGCTGCCCAACGGCGGTGAAGCGGCGATTGTGGCGGAGACGCGGGGGTTGGTGGAGGCGTTGGAGGGGGTATGGAAGCGGTGAGGTGTTGGGTGTTGGGTGTTGGGTGTTGGGTGTTGCTGCTGGTTGGGTCTGTTTCGGCGCAAACGGCCGTTAACCAGGAGACGATGATGGTGGCGGGGCGGCTGTATGAAAACGGCCGTTTTTTGGAGGCGGCGCAGCTTTACCAGCAGGTGGTGGACGGGGGGGTGGTGGACAGTGGGCTGTTTTACAATGCCGGAACGGCGTATTACCGCGCCGGGGAGCTGGGCTGGGCGATGCTGCATTTGGAGCGAGCAGCGCGGCTGGCTCCGCGTGATGCCGCCATTGCCGCCAATTTGGCGTTAGCGCGGCAGCAAGCAGGTGGCCCACAGCCGCCGCTGCTCGACTTGGTGCTGGCAGATGGCCGGGCGTGGCTGTCACTGAATGAAACGGCCGTTTTGGCATTGCTGGCGTGGGTGGCGGCGTGGGGCTGCTGGTGGGCGTATCGTCGCTGGCGGCTGCCATTTTTGCGCGGGATCATTTGGGCAACGGCTGTTGTTTGCCTGCTGGCACTGCTGCTGCTGGGGGGACGGCTGTGGGTGGAGCGGGAACGGCCGTTGGCGATTGTGGTGGCAGCCCAGGTGAGCGCAGTGAGCAACCCGACGCAGCCGGAGAATGATTTGTTTACGTTGGGGGGAGGAACGGCCGTTAACATCACCATTGAACGCCCCGATTGGCTCTATGTCACCCAGCCGGGCAGCGACCGCGAGGGGTGGGTTCCGGCGCGGGCGGTGGAGCAAGTGGGGCTGCCGTAACAAAACCCCCGGTTATTCATTGCTGTGAACTAATTGGTTTAACTGCGTCGGGCCGCCCAAAACGGCAATGGCATCCCCTGGCAACAATTTGCGCTCACCTGCCGGGTGAAAATCCGATTCACTGTCGCGGCGCAGCAGCACCACACTAACCTCATACCCCTGCTCTATCTCCCCCAGCGACATCCCAATGAGCGGTGAGTGCGCTGGAATATCCACGCTGGCCAGGCTCAACACCTCCCCTTCAATGGTGATGGGGCGCGTGATGTTGACGCCGACGGCGGCGGTGGCAAAGGCAGGGGCGGCCATGTTGGTGGCACTGACGGCATGAAAGCCAAATTTTGCTTCCAGTATTTGGGCAAACTGGTCGTCAAAAATGCGGATCACCACGCGAATATCGGGATTGGCACTGCGAGCCTTAAAGGCGATTTGCGAATTTAGCCCATCGTTCTGCGTGCAGATAACAATCGCCTTGGCCTTGGCAATCCCGGCCGCTTCCAGCACCGACTCCCGGTTGCCATCGTCTTCAATGACCGGAATTTGCATGGCTCGCGTTCTGGTCAGGGTGTCGGCACCGGTGGTAAGGGTAATTGCCACCACATCCTCATCCAGTTCATATAGTTGCCGCGCCACACGGTAGCCTAAATGCCCCAGCCCAACGAGAACGGTATGGTTATTAAAGGTAGAAGACACAGCCATTTCCCACTCCTTGCCGCGTCCGCGACGGTTGAAAAAAAGCAGCCCAAATTCAGCCAATCCCTGCGCCAAAATGCCAATGCCAATGATGGGCATGAGAAAAAAGAAAAGTTGTAGATACCAAACATCGGGGAAATCCACGACATTTTCCAGGAAGGTGAGGGTGAGGGCAATGTAGATGGCGTGGGTAACGCTGTCGGCAGGATGATTGGTGGGCTGCGAAAGAATATAGTAGAAATAGCCGCCGCCGCAAACGGCCAGGTTAAAGAACAACAGCGGCAGGGCAAATTGGCGCAGCAGCAGATAGGTGTCACGCAGCCCCGCCCACACGCGCCGCCGCCAAAAGGTTGCCAGTTTGCTTCGTTTGCGTCTCATGGAAGAATTTTAGACAGGATTTACAAGATTAGACAGGATTATAGCCCCATTGCACAAATCACCAATAACTCATAACTCAAGTTGCTACTAACCAATGTCATTTCGAGAGCCTGCACTGAGGCCGTCGAAGTGTCCTCCGAGAAATCCCGTTCTTTTTGGCCGACAAAACGGGATTTCTCCTCGAAGACTCGTCGAAATGACAGGTTTCTCCGCTTTGTTTTTAAGGTGGCAACTTAGGTTAATAACTGACAACCAATTACCGTTCAGGTGCTGTTAGCCCCGTAACCAGAAATTTATCATCAATAGGCGCGGCATTACCATCCAAAACGGGGAGGCGCTGGAGGGTTGCCAGCAGATACCAGCCAACCTGCAGGCGATAGTTGCCGGGGGGCAGGTCGCCCGCCAGCCGCACCAGGTGGGGGTCGGTGATGGTTTGACCGGGCTGCCACTGGCTGGTGGGCAGCGTGCCTTGCAGCGGCCAGGCATCTACTTGCCCGACAATGCGATCCTGGTCGTTTAAAATCTGGATAAAAATGGTGTAGTCGTGGTCTAGCGGGGCCAGGCTTTGCCAGGTGAGGGTGACGGGCAGTTCGGCTCCGGCCACGAGTTCTGTTTGCCCTAGTTCAACGCCAAGCAGGGCAATTTTGTCGTCGAAGTTGGTGGCACTGGGGGGCAGAGCCACGCCGCTGATTTCGACTTCGCCGAGGGAGCAGCCATTGGTTGGTTGACGCAGCCAGCCACAAACGGCCGTTTCTCCCGTCACCCACAGCGTATAACGGCCGTTTTCCAGCCCGGTGGGAATGGTGGTGGCGGTGGTGAAGGGGGTGGGGAGTGGAGATTGGGGATTAGAGATTGGAGAGTGGAGAGTGGAGAGTGGGGAGTGGAGCGTGAAGGTGAGATTGGCGGAGCCGAAGCCGGAGAATTGGATGGGGAGCGGGGTTTGGGGGCGGATTTGGCTGGGGAAGTGGGCGGAGGTGAGAGCGGTGGTGCCGATTTGCAGGCGCAACGGCCGTTCCCAAACCCGCTGTTTTGTCGGCGGCAAGGTCAACGTGGTTACTGTCTGCCAATTCAGGTTGGCGGCGGGGGTGAAGGCGGGGGCCAAGGCTACCTGAATGGCAACCTCCTGCGGCTGATCGCTGAGGGGCTGCGGCAGCAGGTGGTAATCGGGAACGATTTCGCCTGCGTCCCAGGCGATGGTGGGGTAGTCGTCGTTGGCGGGGTGCTGGCCGGTGGCTAAAAGCGGCCGTTCGTCGCTGCGGCCGCCGTGCCAGCGCAAATAGACGCGCAGGTTTTCGCCGACGGGTTGGGGGGCTTGCCAGTAAAAAGTAACGGCCGTTGCTGCCTCATCCACCGCCGCCACTGGTTCCAGCACATAGCCCAGCAGCGTCAGTGGCCCAATCGTTAATCGAGTAGGTGTGGCTTCGGGCGGCACGCTGGCAAGCGGCTGCGTACTAACTTCGGTGAGCGGGCCGGCCGACCGCAAATGGTAAATGCCTTCCAGCCCCGGCACAAACCGCGCCAGATAAACGGTTTGCCCGGCGGCTATGCGGCTGTCAAGCTCGGCGCGGTAGGTAGCTTCGTCGGGCAGCACCATGATGTCGAGGTCGGGGCGCATTCCTTCGGCCTGCTGCAAGTAGTAGAGCGGGGCAATTTTTTCGCTGTCGGCCAAAATGGCGGCGTTGGCAGCCAATGGCTGGTTTAACACGCCCATGCCCCACGTGACTAGCCCATCGCTGTGGCTGCGGTCTACCTGCCGCCAGGTGGCGGGAGCGGGGAGGAGAAGGGGGAGGAGGAGGAGGGTGGGGAGTAGGGAGTAGGGTGTGGGGTGTGGGGCGTTCCACGCCCTACTCCCTACAACCAAAACGGCCGTTCCCCCCACGCCCCACCAAATTGCCACCACCAAATGGGCGGGCAACAAAAAGACGGCCAAATCGGGGACGTAGTAGTTGAGGGCGTAAAAGGTAAAGCCAAACCAGGTCAGCAACAGCAGCAATCCCGCTTCCCAATAACGAATAAGCAAATAACCCACCCCCAGGAGGGCAATCAGCAGGTTGACCCAGCCCCAGTTGCTGAGAAACAGCCGCCCCACGACTTCGTAGCGGGTTGGGTCGTGGAGCCAGGCTGTCCATTGCAGGGCGTTTTGGAAGCGACCACCCACGACCCAATCTACAAAGCGGCGCAACCCCATCGGTTCGCCGTTGACGGCCAGCCAGCGCAGGGGTAGGTAGGCGTAGAGGAGGAGGGGGAGGAGGAAGAAAACGGCCGTTTTCCCCACCAACTTCACCGAAATCACCCCCCGCTGTCGCCAATAAGCCAGCAAAACGGCCAACCCCGCTGGCGGCAACAAAAACACCATCGTCAAATGGTTTGTCAACCCCAACCCAATCGTCGCCGCCAATCGCCCAATCGCCAATCGCCAATCTCTAATCTCTAAAATCTGCCACAGCACCACCGCCACCACCAGCCCATGCAGCGTATACACCTCCGCCTCAATCGCCTGACTCCAAAAGGTAGGGGTGAGACCGAAGGCAACGGCGGCAAGGAGGGCGGGCAACCACGTTTGCCCCAGGCGTTCGCTCAGTTTCTGCCCGATCAGATACACCATGCAAAGTGCCGCCAGGCCATAGACCATCGTTGCCACGTTGAGCCGCCACGCCACCGACCCCAGCGGCAGCAGCGTAAACAGCTTGCCCAGCAGCAGGTATAGCGGGTAGCCGGTGGGGTGGGCAATGCCAAGCTGGGGGGCAACCACTTGAAACTCGAAGGTGTCGGCTCGGCCAACGGTGGCGGGCATGGTGATCAGGTACACGGGCAGCAGTGCTGCGAGCAGAAAGCCAATGCCCAACCTGCGCCGGGTGGCAGGTGGAGCAATGATTGCTGCCCACAGCAGCCCTGTCAGCCACAGGCTGGCGGCAAAAATCAGGCGGCTATGAATGGGGTCAACGGTGGGGTTGAAAAGGTAGAGGAGGTTGAGGAGTAGGGGAACAGGGGGGCAGAGGAGGAGGGGGGAAAAAGCTCTCCCTTGCTCCCCTGCTCCCCTGCTCCCCTGCCAAATAACCAAGCTCGCTACCAGTAGAGATAAAGAGAGGGCAAAAAACGGCCGTCCGAGCCACAACAAGCGCGGGAAAAACAGCTCATAAAAAATGCGGCCGGCGGCCAGCGTGCCGATGGTGAGCTGCAAAAAGGTGAAAATAGAGCTTAGAGTAAAGCGGGAAGGGGTTGCTTTGTCCATCATCTGGCGCAATTGTACCAAACCATGTCATTTGTATAGATAAATTGGGGATGGCTGCCATTGTTGTGCCGTTTTCCAGCCAAAAAAGCAGCCTGGAGTTTATGCTATGCTTGTTCATCTTGCGGACTTGGTTCTGTGCTACAATAATAATGAGTTGCTGGTCTGTTACCAGCAAGGAGCATGATGGATGATGTTAGCACAAAAAGCAGAGACCAAAGAAAGTTCTTCCGCTACCCTGAAAATGAGTTATGAAGCGTTTCTCGCCTGGGCAGATGAGGATGTTCGCGCCGAATGGGTCAATGGGGAGGTTGTTGTTCACATGCCTACAAAACCAATTCATCAAAGTACCGTTAAGTTTTTGCTTTTCTTATTGGAGCTTTTTGTAGAATTGTTCGATTTGGGAATTGTTCATATTGCTCCTTTGGAAATGCGTTTGCAGCATTCGTCCCGGGAGCCAGACTTACTGTTTCTCGCCAAGGAAAATTTGCAGCGTTTGACAGAAAACCGCTTACTGGGGCCGGCCGATTTAGTCATTGAGATTATCTCGACGGAGAGTGTTCACCGTGACAGGCGGGACAAGTTTAAGGAGTATCGGGATGAGGGGGTGCGTGAATATTGGATTATTGACCCACGCCCCGGTAAGCAGCGTGCCGATTTCTTTTATCTGGATGAAGAAAGGGATTATGTGCTTTTTGCCACTGAGGACGATGAATGGATGGCCTCCAAAGTTTTGTCTGGTTTTGGCTTGCGCCCCAATTGGCTGTGGCAGGTTGATGAGCTAAATCCGCTGACCTGTGCGCTGGAAATTGGGGGAGTGACTGAGGCGTTGCAGGCGCAAATTTTGCAAGCAAAGTCGTCATCCGCTGCGGATGGATGAGCGACAGCCCATCACAAGATATGAAAACAAGGTGCTGATTCACTTGATTTTTCTGATCGCGCAGGGGTTGCCACAGGCAGCAAGTAAATCAGCGTGCTACTTGCAGGGGAACCACCTCGGCGGTATCGGCGAGGGGAGCGCCGGCCGTGTCCACAACCGGGGTGCGCTGGCCGTGGGTGGGTTCGTAGAAGCCGATGCGGGTGGTGTAGGTGGAAACGGCCGTTTCCGGCGGCACCCACAACTGATGAATTTGCACCACAATATCGCCCGTCTGCCAACTCCAGGCGGGTGCGTCCAGCCGGTCGGCTTGGATGAGGATGGAGCCATCGTCACGCAGAACATGGGTAAACAGCTTGACCTCCGGCGCATAGGCAGGGGGGATGGCCGGGGCAATGCGGCTGGGGTCGGCCACGCGCCAGGCGGTCAGTAGTTCGGCCACACCGCCGGGCGAGGTGGCGGGAGCCAGCCACGTGGCACGCAGCAGGGTGACAGCATTATTGAAGTTTGGCCCATCGGCGGGCAAATTTTGCAGCCAGTCGGGGCGCGTGCTGTTTAATTCATACACGGTAAAGCTGGGGTCAAGGTCGGTAGGGCGCAGGGTGATGGTTTCCAGCGGCATGAGCAGCGGGGCAAAGGCGGGATGAGGCGGGGTGGAGGCGGGAATAAACAGGCGCACATCGTTGGATGGTGGCAAAATGAGCGACAGTCGGGCATCCATCCAGCGGCTGGGCGGGAGCCGGTTGTGGGCCAAAACGGTGGCGATGGAGTTGTCGTGGACGGGGCCGGGGTAGACGGTGGAAAAAAGCAGCGTGCCGTCGCTGGGGTGGGTGCGCCAGTAGGCAATGGTTTCAACCAGGGTGTGCTGGTAGGCGGAGCGCACGTCGGGGGCTTGCGCCCAGCGGACGAAGTAGTCGCGGCTGGTGGTGGTGGCGGTGAAGAGGAGCCAAACGGCCGTTAATCCCACCTTTAGCGACCGATTGCCTATTTTGCTGCCCACTGCCACCGCCCCCAGTGCGGGCAGCAGGTGGATGACGGGCAGGGCGGCCAGGTTGCGGGTAGTGTTGGCTGTTGGGCCGGTGAGCAGTGAGGGGAGGATGCCGATGGTAAACCAAAGCAGGACAAAGGCGTAGCGGGGCTGCCGCCACTGCCAGAGGGAAACCAGCAGGCCGATGAGGAAGAAAACGGCCGTTATGGCATCAAAAACCGGCCGACCGGGGATATTGTAGGCCAGAAACTGGTCGCCATTACCCGGCCAAACAAAGGCCAGCACTGCCTGGCTCGCCGTTTTGAGCAAGGGGGTCACGTTGCCAGAAGCCACCGCTTGCAGCGTGCCGTCCAGCATGCCCAACCGTGTTTGCGCTTCGGGGTGGTTGGCAAGGTAGACAAACATGGGGATGATGAGTAGGCCGGCAAGGAGCAGGCCAACGGTGGCGGGCTGCCACCAGCGGCGAAAGAGGGGGCGATGGAACAGGGCGAGGTAGATGAGGAAGGTGGGGAAGATTAGCCAGGTGACGCGGGCGGCGAGGTAGATGTGGAGGGTGGCGAGAAGGGCGAGGGTGAAGAGGAGAATGGGACGCAGATTTGCCTGATTTTCCTGATTAATCAGATGATTATGGAATACGCTGGTAAAAAAATCTGCGTTTATCAAGTCAATCTGCGTCCTATTCCTCACCATTTGCCAGAAGGCGATGACGGCGGCGGTGGTGAAGAAGGGGAGCATTCCGGCGCGGAGGGCTTGGCGGCTGCTGGCGAGGGGCCAGAAGGAGAGGGTGAGGAGAACGGCCGTTAATATCCCCACCTGCCAGCCAAACTGCCGCTTGCTCCAGGCATAACTGATGCTGATGGTGAGCAGCCCAAAAACAATATTGACATAACGAAGGGCAAACAGATTTTCCCCCAGCAGTGCCATGCTTCCGGCTACCGTGTAGCTATAGATCGGTTCGCTGCCATAGTTAAGCGGAAAATAGTAGCGATACACCCCATCCAGCACCTCCATCCCCTCGCGGCCGTGATTGGCCTCGTCGTGGGTCAGCCCAGGTGGAATTTCACCAATGGCATAAAGCCGCAGGGCGAAGGCAAGTAGGAGGATGAGGAGGGGAAGGGTGCGGCGGAGGGGGGGCATGTTGGATTGGCCGGTGAGCGGTAATCAGTAATCGGTAGTCGGTGTGAACTGTTTACTGATTACTGTTCACTGATTACTGATCACCGTTCCAGGCGACGGCGAAGACTTCGCGCTCGAAGAACCAGCGGAAGGGGGGGAGGTCGAAGGCGATGCGGCGCAGGGTAGCCATAAGGCTGCTTTCCTGCCGGTTTTGCGGCGGGGAGTCGAGCCAGACTTTGATTTTTTTGAAGCCGGCCTGCCGCAGGGCGCGGCGCATACTGACTAAATCCTGTTCGTTGACGTGAACGTCCTGGTTAACGGGGGTGATGGCACGGGGATCTTTGGGGTAGCTGTCGCCTTGCCCCATGAGGGTGCGGACGCGCCGAACCCAGGGGTAGGCGTAGAGGTCGTACCAGCGGTTGGGGGCGGTGTGGACAATAAAACGGCCGTTTGGCTTCAATACCCGCCGCACTTCCAGCATGGCCTCGTGGAGTTCCCACGGGTAGAGATGTTCCACCACGTCAAACATTAGCACGCGGTCGAAGTAGTTGCTGGGAAAGGGGAGCAGCTTGGCATCGGAACAGCAAACACCGGCAGCTAAACGGCCGTTTATCCCATCCCCTTGCTCTGCCAAAATCACCTCCCTCGTCATTTGCGTTGCCGCATCAGCATAATCCGTGCCATATGCCTCGATGCCCAGCCGCATACAGTGGCGCACAATTTCGCCACGGCCGCAGCCCACATCCAGCACTCGCATTCCAGGCTCCACTTCCGCCACGGTAAATGAATCCCTGAGACGGCGTGATAAATGCTGTCCTTCAGACGCAATAAATTCGTTGTACCCCTCACAAGCAGTTAAAAAATACTCCTCTGTGTACAGGGTGGAGGGTAATGATTTCTTTTGTTCCGTTGCCATAGCTCTCAATTATACCGTTTCGCCACAGGGAACGCACTTGGCAAAACGAATTAGGGTCTACAAACAATATGTCAGGTAAATGATTAAAGAGATCACGCACCCGATGAATTACGCAGCATCTCCTATCTGGGATAAACTAGGTCTTATATCGGTACAGTTTTTGAGGCATTATGCAAAGTTTACACGCAATCCAACCTTTCTTGCTGCTTCTGGCTATTTTTGGCTTCCTCACGCTTGGGGCCAAACAGGTGGGGCAGTTGCTGTCACGCTATCGCTTGCCTCTGATTAGCGGGTATCTAATCGCAGGGGTCATTGTTGGCCCGTTTGTTTTCAATCTGGTAACGGCCAAAGAGGTTGCCCAGCTACGCTTTATTGACGACATTTCTCTAGCCGTTATTGCGTTTAGCGGCGGCAATGAGCTGTTTCTAAAAGATGTGCGCGGTCGCCTGGCAGGTATTATGCTGATTTCGCTGGGGCGAGCCATTGGCATTGGCGTGGCCGTTTTTTACAGCTTGCTGTTTTTGGCCGACAGGATTCCGTTTATGCAACTGCTGCCAGTTAACGAGCGTCTGGCAGCAGCCGTTGTGGCACTTGCCATCATTGCATCGCTCTCGCCTTCTTCAACTATTGCCCTGATTAGCGAGCTGCGGGCGAAGGGGCCTATGACAAAAACGGCCGTTGGTGTGACCGTAGTCACCGAGGTGTTGGTCATCGTTGGCTTTGCGGTGAGCGTTTCTATTGCCGACCTGCTGCGAGAGAATACGGGGTTGAATTTAGACACGCTTTTATTGTTGGCGGAAGAGTTGGCTGCTTCGCTGTTTCTTGGGTATTTGTCTGGTCGGCTGCTTGGCCTTATTTTGCGGCTACGGCTATTTGGCTGGCTCAAAATTGGTCTAATCCTGGCGTTGGGCTACAGCATTTTTGCCTTTGTGGAAGTGGAACGGGTTTGGAGTGGCATTTATCTCCAACATGAACTGCATCTGGAATCGCTGCTTATTTGTTTGGTAGCCAGCTTTTGGGTCACAAACTTTACCGTTTATCGCATTGAACTTATGCACTTGCTTGAAGAGGCAAGCCCCTATGTTTTTTTGGCGTTTTTTACGCTGACGGGGGCTTCGCTGGCGTTGGACACATTAACGGCCGTTTGGCTCATTGCCGTCATCATGGTTGTTGTCCGTTTGGTCGGGTTGACAGCAGGTTCCTTTTTGGGCGGGCTGCTGGCTCGTGAACCACTGCGCCGCAACAGCGTCAGTTGGATGATCTACATCACCCAGGCTGGCGTGGGGCTGGGGCTGGCAAAAAACCTCGAAAGCCTATACCCGGAGTGGGGCGTAGAATTAGCCTCACTACTCATCGGCGTGATCGTCCTTAACCAGTTTATCGGGCCACCTTTGTTCAAGCTGGCGATGGAGCGCCTGGGCGAAACGCACACCAAAGCCAAACCAGACACTTTTGACGGTACCCACGATGTCATGATTATGGGGATTGAAGACCAATCCCTGGCACTTGCCCAAAACCTTGCCAACCACAATTGGCATGTCAAATTGGTTGGTATGGAGGAAAGCGAACGTATTGATGCCCTGGAAGAAGAGGTCGCCTATGTCCATACCATTGATGTCCTCACGCCCCGTGCCTTACGCCGGCTGGGGCTGAACAAAATAGATGTACTGCTTTGTATGTTCAATGACGACGAGCTGAACCATCGAACGTGTGAAATTGCGTTTGAGCATTTTGGTACCCCACAAATGATTGTTCGTCTCAACACGTTTGCCCCTGAGAACATACAACGGTTTAAGGATTTAGGCGTTCGTATCATTAACCCCCAAACAGCCATGCTCAATCTGCTTAATCAATTTGTACGCTCTCCGGCCACCACGTCGCTTTTGCTGGGTGAAGAAGCAGACCAGCAGATTGAAGATATTATTATCTCAAACCGGGAAGTAGCTGGCGTGCCGCTGCGTGATTTGCGCCTGCCAACGGACGTTCTGATTTTGTCCATACGCCGATCCGGGCATTTGCTGGTGACGCACGGTTATTCGCATTTAGAACAAAATGACATTGTTTCTGTAATGGGGTCGCCAGAAGGGTTAGCCAAGGTGAGGGCTTTGTTATACTGAATAACGCTCACAAACTGTTTAACTGTGATTCAGCTTTTGTTTAGAAAAGGGGAGTATGATTGGTTTTGAAGTCGCCAAAAAGAGTGCCGCTGTGGTTTTCCCTCCTGTCCGCAGCGGCGCACTTTTTTTCAGTGCAAAATTGTTGGCAAGAAAACCCCCATTTATTACATCATTGAATTACAACGGTAGCATTGCATGCCGTCAACTCCTGATATGCTGGTGTAGCACCATCTTTATGGGATTTAGAAGTTCAACTTCTCTCAGAAGTTGAACTTCTGGAGCTGCAAAGTTATTTTTGATTGAACCCTAATACTACAACGAGACTTCGGTAAAATGTTCAAACACCATATATAGACAATTATTATTCTTAAAACGCTATATACAGGGGTCTGATGTGATTTGAAGCATTTAAAAATGCTTTAACGATAAAGTTGAGATTTCGCTAAATCCACATATGGGGTGATGCTACCTTTTAGTCTTAATCACCCCATATCTGCTGTTCCAAAGTCTCGTTGTAGTACTAAGGAATGGAATTCAAATAACTTGCCCATTTAGAAGTTCAACTTCTTCTGAGAAGTTGAACTTCTTGCGTAACTTATTTAATGCTCGTTCCTAAGGTTGTAATGGCTTGAATTTGGGCAATTTTCACAACATCTTGACAAAGGTTTTGGAATTTGCTAAATTACTAACACGATTTAGTAACACGATTCAGTAAACGGCGTTAGTGATGATAGAAAGCAAGACCAAACAAAAGAAACGGCCGTCTATGCAAGATGTCGCTAACCTTGCGGGCGTCTCGCGTACCACCGTTTCCTTTGTCTTAAACAAAGTCGAATCAGCCAATATTCCCACCGAAACCCAGGATCGGGTGCTTGCCGCCGCCAAAGAGTTAAACTATCGTCGCAATGCGTTAGCCAGCGGGTTGCGCTCGCAAAAAACCCATACCATAGGTTTTGTCTCTGACGTGATTGCCAGCACGCCCTATGCCGGCCGTGTTGTGCAGGGGGCGCAAGAGCGTGCCTGGGAAGAAAATTATTTGCTGCTGCTGGTTAACACGGGCAACAACCAGGCGATGAAAAAAACGGCCGTTGAAACCCTGCTCGACCGCCAGGTAGATGGCATTATTTATGCCACCATGTACCATCGTGAAGTTCACCCACCGGCAAGCATCCGTGAAGTCCCCACCGTGTTGCTCGACTGCTTTGTGGCCGACCAAGCACTGCCATCCGTTGTGCCAGACGAAGTACTGGGGGGCTACACTGCCACCAACTATCTTATTCAACAAGGCCACCGCAAAATTGCCTTCATTTGCGATGCGGTTAAAGTGCCTGCCCACGTTGGGCGGTTAGCCGGCTACAAAAAAGCGTTGGCCGAGGCGGAAATCCCTTTTGATGCCGACCTGGTTGCCTTTGGGGTGACTACTCAGCAGGGCGGGCGCGATTTGACCAGAAAACTGTTTGCTCATCCAGACCGGCCAACAGCGCTTTTTTGCTACAACGACCGCATGGCAATGGGAGCCTATGACGCTTTACATGCCCTCAATTTATCAATTCCCAATGATGTTGCAGTCATTGGTTTTGACGATCAAGATTTGATTGCTGCCGATCTTGATCCAGGTCTAACAACGATGGCCTTACCTCATTATGACATGGGGAGTTGGGCGGTCAATCATCTGCTAGAGCTAATTAGTCGGCGGCAGAATGGCACAGAACAAGCAAGCAAGCCAAAACAACAAATGCTTGAGTGTCCTTTTATCAAGCGCAATTCAGCTTGATTGTGAGAAAAGGGTAATCGGTTGACGCTATCCGTCCGACTAAAAACCGATTGCATTGCACCGATTACCCCCCATAAGGAGGTCGTTATTATATAGTAAAGACCATAGGCAAACCTAAACCAATGTTTCTGTTTGAAAATCAAATGTAATTGCTATTTAGAACCTGGTAAACAGTATGACTAAATGGTGATGATCCTTCTATTCAAGGAGTGAGAAAATGAACGCTTTTCGCAAACGGCCGTTAATCGTGCTGTTCCTGCTAATTTTATCCCTAATCCTCGTTGCTTGTGGGGGTGGTGACACCGAAACACCGCCAGCAAGCGAAACCGAAACGACGACTGAAGAACAACAGCCGGTAGAAGAAACGGCCGTTGAAGAAACCCCCGTCGAAGAAGAAGCTGCTCCCGCCACCGATGGCTCTGCCACCATCAGCATGTGGTACCACGGCGCTGGCAACGAAACCGAACGCGCCATCCTCTTGAGCATCGTTGAAGATTTCAACGCCTCCCAAAGCGACTACGTTGTTGAAATTCAGGACTTCCCCCAGGAAAGCTACAACGAATCCATCGTTGCTGCCGCCCTCGCTGGCGATCTGCCCGACATCATTGACGTAGACGGCCCCGTCATGCCCAACTGGGCATGGTCTGGCTACATGGTTCCGCTGGATTTACCGGCCGGTACCATTGACGGTTTCCTGCCCGGTGCCGTCGGCCAGTGGAACGGCGAAGTCTACTCCGTTGGTCTGTGGGACGCCGCTGTGGCCATGTTTGCCCGCCGCTCCATTCTCGAAGCCAACGACATCCGCATCCCCACCCTCGACGACCCGTGGACGATGGAAGAGTTTGACGCTGCCCTGGAAACCCTTCAGGCCAGCGGCGAATTTGAATACGCCCTCGACCTCGGCATGGCCTGGACTGGCGAATGGTACCCCTACGCCTTCTCCCCGCTCATGCAAAGCTTTGGTGGCGACATCGTAGACCGCTCCACCTACACCACCGCCGAAGGTGCGCTCAACGGCGACGAAGCCATCGCGTTTGGCGAATGGTGGCAAAGCGTCTTTGATCGTGGCCTCGCTCCTGGAACTTCCCAAGACGGTGCTGACCGTGACACTGGTTTTATTGATGGCAAATATGCCTTGCAATGGAATGGTAACTGGGCTGCTCTGGGTGCGCTCGACGCTTTTGGCGACGACCTGCTCTTCCTGCCTGCCCCCAACTTTGGCAATGGCAGCCGCATCGGTGCTGCTTCCTGGCAATTCGGCATTTCCGCCAATTCCCAACATAAAGATGGTGCCAACGCCTTTATCGCTTTTGCTGTCCAGGATCAATATCTGGCCGCCTTCTCCGATGGCATTGGCCTGATTCCGTCTACCCCTAGTGCCGCTGCCCTGACCAAAAACTACGCTCCTGGCGGCCCGCTGGAAATCTTCTTTGAACTGAGCCAACGTCAGGCAACGCTGCGTCCCCCCACGCCAGCTTACCTTTCCGCTGCCCTCACGTTTGAAAAAGCGTTGGCCGACATTGCCAATGGTGCCGATGTGGTTGACGCACTGGATGCGGCAGCTGACGAAATCAATTCCGACATCGAGTCTAACGGTGGCTATGGCTTTGATGGCTCTGTCGTTGGGCCGTCCATCCATGAAGATAGTATTGCCACAGGGGCAATGGCTGCTGCTCCTGTTGAAGAAGCTGCGGCTGAACCGGCCGGCGATGCTGCCCAGGTTAGCATGTGGTACCACGGCGCAGGCAACGAAACCGAACGCGCCATTCTTTTGAGTATTGTTGACGATTTTAATGCTTCGCAAGCTTCTTGCGCTGTGTCCATCCAGGACTTCCCGCAAGAAAGCTACAACGAATCCATCGTTGCTGCCGCCCTGGCTGGCGACTTGCCCGACATCATTGACGTAGATGGCCCCGTTATGCCCAACTGGGCGTGGGCTGGCTACATGGTTCCGCTGGAATTGTCTGATGGCACTCTGGATGGTTTCTTGCCTGGTGCAGTCGGCCAATGGAACGGGGAAGTTTATTCTGTTGGTTTGTGGGATGCTGCTATCGCTATGTTTGCTCGCCGCTCCGTTCTCGAAGCCAACGGCATCCGTATCCCAACGCTTGATGAACCGTGGGATTTGGCTGAGTTTGATGCCGCTTTGGAAACGCTTCAGGCCAGCGGTGAGTTTGAATACGCTCTTGATCTGGGCATGGCCTGGACGGGTGAATGGTATCCCTATGCCTTCTCGCCGCTGATGCAAAGCTTTGGTGGCGACATTGTTGACCGTTCTACCTACACCTCCGCTGAAGGTGCCATCAATGGTGATGAAGCCATCGCGTTTGGCGAATGGTGGCAAAGCCTTTTTGACCGTGGCCTCGCTCCTGGCACTTCCCAGGATGGTGCTGACCGTGATACTGGTTTTATTGATGGCAAGTATGCCTTGCAATGGAACGGTAACTGGGCTGCTCTGGGGGCATTGGATGCCTTTGGTGACGATCTGGTCTTCTTGCCTGCTCCCAACTTTGGCAACGGCAGCCGTATTGGTGCCGCCTCGTGGCAGTTTGGTATCTCGGCTGATTCACAGAACAAGGAATGTGCCAATGCGTTCATTGAACATGCTATCCAGGATCAATATCTGGCAGCTTTCTCTGACGGCATTGGTTTGATTCCGGCAACATCGAGTGCGGCTGCCCTGACGCAGAATTATGCACCTGGTGGTCCCTTGGAAGTTTTCTTTGAACTGAGCAACCAGCAAGGAACGCTTCGTCCTCCGACACCGGCGTATCTGTCTGCGGCGTTGACTTTTGAGAAGGCACTGGCTGATATTGCTAATGGTGCGGATGTGATTGATGCGCTGGATGCGGCGGCTGATGAGATTAATTCTGACATTGAGGCCAACAGTGGTTATGGTTTTGATGGTTCAGTTGTTGGGCCTTCCATTCAGGAAGATGCTATCGCAACCCGTCAATAATCTGTAATTGATATAGTTACTGGGCAGCAGGTCGGCCACCATACTGGCCTGCTGCCTGGCTAGTAAAGGCGAGAGGAGATGTGATGAGTATGTCTAGTTCTGTGGGGAAAACGGCCGTTTCTCCCCCTTCCTCCACAAACAACCACAGCAAAGCCCAGCGTCAGGAATCACGGGCTGGTTGGGCAATGATTACCCCCGCCGTCATTCTGCTGCTGGCATTCCTGATTATTCCCTTTTTCATGGCCTTTGGTTTTGCCTTTACCAATCAACGCCTCATCTCGCCCAACCCAACCGAATACGTGGGCACCCGCAACTTCCAGCAGCTCCTCAAGATGCGGTTCTTCACCATTCCGGCTGAAGTTGATCCAGAAACAGGCGAATACATTTTGGATGAGGAAGGTAACTACACCTTTCCCCGAGCGCGAAATTTCACGCGCAACAACCCGGATTACCCCGAATTAAACGGTTTACAAGAATCTTTTTCCTGGGTGCGGGGCGACACCCAATATTTATTGCTGGCCGCAGATGCTGTCTTTCTGCGTTCCCTGCTCAACATTTTCTACTTCACAATCGTGATTGTGCCTGTGCAGGGTGGTTTAGGGCTGCTGCTGGCGCTGATGGTTAACCAAAAGCTAAAGGGCATCAACATCTTCCGCACCATTTATTTTATTCCCGTGGTCATTTCCATGGTTATCATCTCCATCCTCTGGCGCTTCATCTATGATGGGAACAACGGCCTGTTGAATAACCTCTTGTCTTTGGTTAGCTTCGGCAGCTTTCAACCCATTGATTGGCTGGGCAACGAGAACACGGCCATGCCTGCCATCATGATGATGTCTATTTGGCAAGCGGTTGGCTTTCATATGGTGATTTGGCTGGCCGGTCTGCAAACCATTCCGGGGTCATTGTACGAAGCAGCATCGGTGGAGGGGGCAAACGCCTGGCAGCAGTTCCGTTATGTGACCTGGCCGGGATTACGCAACACCTTCGTTTTTGTGCTGATTACCATCACAATGGCTGCTTTTGGTTTGTTTACACAGGTGGACATTATGACTCGCGGGGGTCCCCTGGACTCAACCACAACGGTGATTCACCAGATGGTGCAGCGAGGCTTTAACAAGCAAGATATTGCCTCCGGTTCAGCCATTTCTGTCTTTTTCTTTCTTATGGTGTTGACCGTGGCTTTGATTCAACGCTATTTGACCCGGGAGAATGATTAACATGACCAAAAATCTGCTTCTGATCGGCCGTTATGCCCTACTCATTATCGTTGCCATCATCTTCCTATTCCCCATCATCTTCATGCTGGTGTCTTCCCTGAAACCAGATATTCAACTGCTGCGCGATTCCGGCTCCCTGTTGGCGTTTGTGCCTTATGGGGATCTTTCGTTTGATAATTACATCGAAGCATTTCGCCGTGTACCCATTGCCCGCTTCATCTTCAATTCGGTTATCATCACCTCGATTACCACGCTTTTGAGTTTGTTGATCAACTCTATGGCTGGCTTTTCTTTGGCTGTGCCGCGCTGGAAGGGTAAAAGCATCGTCTTGTCGGTCATTATTGCCACCCTGATTGTGCCGTTTGAGACGATTGCCATTCCCCTGCTGCTCATTGTTAGCAAGTTGCCGTGGATTAGCTTTACGGAGTGTGATGGTGGTGCTTTTGTTTGCCTGACACAAAATTGGCTGGACACCTATCATGTCCAAATCATTCCCTTTATGGTCAGTGCTTTCTCCATTTTCCTTTTTGTCCAGTTTTTCCGGTCATTGCCTTATGAGTTGGTGGAAGCGGCGCGGATTGATGGGGCAAGCTGGTTTGAGATTTATCGCCGCATTTATGTGCCGATTTCTGGCCCGGTTTTTGCGACTGTGGCAATTTTGACCTTTTTGGCAAAGTGGGGTGATTATTTGTGGCCGATTATGGTGGTGCAGTCGGAGGAACTGCGGCCGGTACAGATTGGGGTGTCGTATTTCTTCCAGCTTGATGTGGCCTGGGGGGAAATTATGGCCTATCTGTCTATTATTACGATTCCGGTGCTGATTCTTTACCTTTCACTGCAACGGGCGTTTATTGAGAGTATTGCGGCAAGTGGGATTAAAGGGTAGGGATTATGAGGTTGGAGGGGAAAACGGCCGTTTTTCCCTTCCTCTTCCCTATCTACTAATTGCGCCATTTGGTTAGGTAAACGGCCGTTTATTCATGCCCACCTTCTTTCGCACAAAGCCGCTTCAAGTCACACTTTTTATCATAACCCTTACAATCGTTGTAGGAGCCCTTTACATGCTCATTTCTCAACCCGCGCCCTTGTCCACCCTTTCCCTAAACGAACCATTTCGCCCCCAATTTCACTTCACACCGCCGGAAAAGTGGATCAACGACCCCAACGGCATGGTTTATTACGACGGTGAATACCACCTGTTTTACCAATATTACCCCGATGACACAGTGTGGGGGCCAATGCACTGGGGCCATGCCGTCAGCCGCGACATGGTTAACTGGGAGCACCTGCCTATTGCCCTGTACCCGGATGATCTGGGCTACATTTTTTCTGGCAGCGCCGTCATTGATTGGCACAACACGGCCGGCTTTGGCAAGGAGGCGATGGTGGCAATTTACACCTACCATGACCCGGCCAACAGCCACCAAAGCCAGGCGATTGCCTACAGCAATGACAGGGGGCGCAGTTGGACCAAATACGCAGGCAACCCCGTGATTCCCACGCCACCCAACATCCGTGACTTCCGCGACCCCAAGGTGATGTGGTACGACACGGGGGACGAAAACGGCCGTTGGGTAATGGCCTTGGCGGCGGGAAACGCCATTTTGTTCTATACCTCGCCTGATTTGAAAGAGTGGGAGGTCAGCGGCAGCTTTGGCTTTGGCTATGGTGCGACGTCGGGCGTATGGGAAACACCAGATTTGTTTGCGCTGCCTGTGGGTGACAGCGGCGAGACGCGCTGGGTTTTGACGGTGGGCGTGGGCAATGGCGCACCGGCGGGGGGTAGCGGCACGCAATATTTTGTGGGGGCGTTTGATGGGCAGACGTTTACCAGCGAAAACCCGAAAGAGACGGTGTTGTGGGTGGATTTTGGGGCTGATTTTTATGCGGCGCAGTCGTGGAGTGACGCCCCGGACGGTCGTCGGTTGTGGCTGGGGTGGATGAATAATTGGCAATATGCGCCTCATATTCCTACGTCTACCTGGCGCGGAGCGATGACGATTCCGCGTGAGGTGCGACTGGCGCAAACGGCTGAGGGGGCGCGGCTGGTGCAAACGGCCGTTTCCGAACTCACCCAACTTCGCACCACCCACCACACCTGGCAAAACCTGACCCTGACACCGGATGCTCCCTTCACGCCAGACGTGGCGGGAGACGCTTTGGAAATTATTGTTGAAATGGACGTGCCGGTTACGGCCAACAAGGTGGGGATTCGGGTGCGCGTGGGGGAGGGGGAAGAAACGGCCGTTGGTTACGCCCCCAAAAGCAACACCCTCTTTGTAGATCGCTCGCGCTCCGGCCAGGGCGCTTTCCACGACCAGTTTGCCACCATCCACACGGCGCAGTTTGAACCGGCAAATGGGCGGCTGCGGCTGCATCTGTTTGTGGATAAATCCTCGATTGAGGTGTTTGTGAATGAGGGGCTATTGTCGCTTACCGACCAGATTTTCCCCAGCGGGGAAAGTGTGGGGGTGGAACTGTTTGTGGAGGGCGAAACGGCCGTTTCTGTTCCCACATTAGAGATTTATGGGTTAAAAACGGCCGTTTTTCTCAAAGAATCAGATTAACCTGGCAATTCTTCGATTCCCGTACAGGAGAGCCACAATCACCCTGGGCCACCATTCAAAAGCCACCATTCCCGATACGGGTTTGCTTTGCGTGGTGCATAAGCAGCTTTCCAACGAATGTTGCATAGGGCAGTTGTCAATATATCCTGTGCTACGAACCGAACTTCAGCCCAGTGCTTAACCAAATCAAGTGTATAAAGAAGTGTAGCGTCAACGGCCGTTTCCTGAAAGATGCGCCGTGCTTTATGGTCGTCCAGTCCAATAGCCCATCTGCGCTGAAGACCAATTGCACCCGTTCTCGACTCTCCTTCATCACGTATTTTGCTAGACAGATAGAGATGAAGATTGAACTCTTCATCCCCTGTCAGATCAACGATGGTTAGCAAACCCGAATCAATCAGGGGTTGTAACTGTATCGGCTCCTTATTTGAAACACCTTGTGTTAATTTCCTTATCCATAACGCTTCCCTGTCAACCACATAAGCTGTTACAGTGATAGTCTTAGGAATGGATTGAAGAATTTCTTCGATAAAACCTGAAGCATACAAATTGATGATACAGCTTGCATCAAGGATGATGGTCGTTTCCGTGATTTCTATCGCCATGAATACTGCCTTTATGCTAAATTCATCTCCATCACATCTTGATCAATGGTATATGCTATCTCGGTTTTATCTTCATATTTGCTAATAATTTCGCGTGCTTCTACGCGATCCATTTGCAAATAGCGAGCAAGCTCTCCTTCCGAAATTTGAGCATCTTCGTATGCTTGTGCCGCTAACCGAATATATCTTTCCGGGAATTTATCCGTTGGTTCTGGAAAAGGATCCAGTTTTAGCCTTTCAGTTGCGTCTGCCACTTTGAATTTACGCTGCTGCAATTTCTCCCACACACCAGCAGGAATTAACCGCATATTTTCCAGGCGCATGAGCAGTGCCTTCAGGGATACGCCATAGTAATACGCCAGCTTCACCAAATCGGCAGGGGTGATCTTGCCCTGAGCCTGATAAAGCGCACTAAACCGCTGCGAAAGACCGCTTGTAGGCATTAAAAAATATTCGGCAAATAAATCTGCAAAACGTTCACTTTCTGGCTTGCGCTGGTATTGATCTTTTACAGAAACCGTTGCTTCAGTGCGGTGAGCCAGAAAATGGGCATAGGCATGGGCAAGCGACCAACGGCACCTTCCTTTATGATTTGGTCCAGCATGAAGCTGGTTAATCGCTATGCAGCCACCCAACTGGGGCGTATAGAAGTAAGCCTCGGAGAATATTCCCGATGGTTTCAAGTCAAGATAAAAAATTCGTAAACCCACATCCTTTTCCAGAATATCACGCAAAATTGGAACAGGAGCCACACCTAAACCAAGGCGATTACGTTCCGCAACTGCCAAACTTTCCGCAGCTTGTGCAGTTCTTAAATGCTTGGGGGGCATAAAGGGCAGTGGATAATGATGCGATAACCTTTGCCCGGTTATTTGCTCCAGTTCCCAATAGTTTGCGGCTAATTGTAATAACGTATCAATGGCAGGTTGCACCACCATTTCATCTTCTGGCGTTCTGGCTAACGTGCTGCGGAATTGCACCTTGTCAATTTCAATGGCGGGTTGAGGGTGAACAAATTCGCTAACCGGCCGTCCGTAAATTTCCGATAACTTGACAAGCTCCTCCGCCTTGATTTTGCGCTCCCCTTTTTCCACAGCAGTAATGGTCGTGCGAGACATGCTCAGGGCTTCCGCTACGGCAGCTTGGGTAAGGCCTGCACGCTTTCGTGCTTGTTGCAGGCGGCTGCCTAATTCTTGAGAATCTATTTGGCTTAAAATATCATGCATCATCACGGTCTCTCCTCTAATCTTTTGTATACGGTACTGGTTCTAAAAGAGTGCAAATCTGCATCCACTGGTTAGTCTGTCTATGAAACATAGACAGAGTAGCATTTTGGATTCTTTGACAATTCAGGAGGTTGGCAATGTGTTATGTCTGTTGCGCATAGCTTTATATCGCTACTTCACAGTCAAAAAGATAATGCAGATTCTGACATTTGTCAACAATGAAAGAGTTGTTGTTAAATTTTTGTCAAAAAGTCAGGTTGTGGCGCGAAACAGATTGGAAGTGACAGCGAAAAGATAGAGACAATGAAAAAGGAAAAAGGCTCCCCCCTTCTTCCTTTTTTAAGTTAACAGAAGCAGCCTCTTACCACTTCACCACTACCGGCAAATAAACCTTATGTGACCCCACTGGCGGCGGAATCAGGTTGTCGGCCAGCGGGTAAATATAGCCACCCTCGATGGCCGGGAAGCTGCCGCTTATCTCATTGCTGCAATCACCCAGCGCATTATCGCAGCGCGATTTTGGCTGATAGCGGGGGGAGATATACAAATCCGGGCCATCTTCTCCGGCCGGTTTGTTGTAATCAATAATCCAGATGTCATTCCGCGCATTGGGGTTGTTCGATGTCGCTGCCTCGGCACCATTGCCATTGATGCTGATGAATTTGTTTTGGCGTTGCGGCGGGTAGGCAAACTGCACATTGCGAAGAATAGTGCGCTGCGGCGGCAAATCATCTGCCCCGTTGGTTGATGACGGGGACGAAATCAGCATTCCAGTTGATGCCACAATCAGGCTATTTTCCACCCGCGTAATCCCCACGTTGTCCCCATCACTGCCGCGCACATCCCGGTTCACCGGCATTTCAATCCCCAGCATCGCCCCCTGCAAATCAGCATTGCGAATCACCGTTTGCCGCTGGAAATAATCCACCAGATAGAGCGAAGTCACTAGTTCATACTCATTTTCCAGCCGGGTCACATCTCCGCGATGGATAAAACCATCAATGGTCATGGCGTTGGTTTCATAGCCAAAGTAGCCCCAGCGGTGGTGGTGCCACACCACAAAATCTTTCATCAGGCTGGAACACCCTTCACGTGGCGTTTCAAATTCAGCGCAAACCCACCAAATTGTGATGCCATTAGGTACTGCATAGGCTTCATTGTTGGCAAAATCAGTCAGGCCAATGGTGTAGGAGTCAACCATGATCCCGCCCCCCATATGAGGGTCGGCACCCTGGGCAGTGGGAATCATTACGTCGCCGTTGTAAACGTTGTCAAATTTAAAGCCATAGCAGTAGATACACTCCTCGACTGCGGCGGCAACGTTGTGGCGGTACACGTTGCCGCCGCCTCCGTTAAACCAGTAGGCAATGCCAGCCCGCCCTAGCTTGCTGCCATCAGAAACATCCTGATCCTCAAAACGCTCGCCATTGCCGCCCACCACGCGCACCACAAAGTTATAGAGGAACTCGTTGCCAGTTTCCGAAGCGTCTTCGGTGACAATGGCTGCGCCGGAGGCGTAATCCACAATATTTTGTTCAATTAGCCCAAAGTGGCTGCCGTGAATGGTTATTCCCCACTTGCGGTCTTGTTCTCGGTTTTCAGGGCCAAAATCAACAACGTTGCCGTAGATCATGAACTGGTAGCCGTTGGGCAAGGGGGTAACCGGGCCGATCAGGTGGTGGGCGTGTAGGGGGTAGCGCCCTTTCTGGTTGTCGTCGCCCAGGTCGCGGATGTCGGTGCGGCCAAGGTCTTGGAAACGAACGTAGCGGATGTCTATGGTTGAACGGCCATGCAACAGCACATGCCCACGCACGCCGTTGGGGTTTTCGGAGCGAATGACAATGTTACGGCTTTTGTTGACGAGATGGGGCAAGAAGTCTATATGGCCGTTGCGGTCGCGGGCACCAGGGTGGTCAAACTGGAGTGGCTGGTTGAGGGTTAGGCTCATGCCGTCGGGGGCGATGGCGGCGATGGTGCGGTCTTCGGTTTCGATGGGGCAGGTACCTTCGTTGGCCGAGATGGGGCATTGGCTGGAGGTGGGCAGCACCAGTTCATCACCCACGTGCCAGTTGGCGGCCTGTGCCGAAGTGGACAGGGCGATGTTTTTGCTGCCGGCCGCTGGTTCGGCGGCGGTGCGGATGAAGGCTTCCCACACGCCGCGCCCGTGGGCGTAGAAGGTGCCATTGACAACAACGATGCCGCGCAAATGCTGTTTGGTGTCATCGGGGGAGAAGGGAAGGTCGCGGATGATGATTTCGGCGGTTTTGTCATCGGCAATGGGCTGTGCCACGCGGCCGATTTCAAGGTTGCCGCCTTCAAAGACGACAATATCGGCCGTTTGCAGGCGTGTGTTGGCGTTGGGGGCAAAGCTGAGTTGACCGCCGGGGTAGATGCCGATGGAGTGGGAAACGGCCGTTTCTCCCCCAATCCTGACCACCCCATCCACAATCACCCGGCTGCTGCCATCCGGCACGGCTCCCGTTGTCCACGTCGAGGCCGCTTCCCAGGCGCACGGCGTAGCAACACCCTTGCATCCCGCCACCACCCGCTGCGCCGACCCATAAACCGGGTTGGGAATCGTCTCGTGGTGCGTTTGCACCACCGGGCCAGGATCAGCCACAGGAGCCGCTTGCAAGCGGGCGACCTCAGTCTGGCTTATAAAACCAACCAGCAGCAGTGCCGCTGCTACAACAATCCAACGATAATTCAGGGGGAAATAAGAACGTACTGTTGTCATCATGTTCTCCTATGTTTGCTCGTAGCACTATGATGCAACTGTACCATCAAACAGATGACAAAGGAACCCCCTGGCTCCAAGCCGTTCAACAGGGGTATAAGTGGTAAAAATGGACGGTTAACAGGTGGCAAACGCTGCCGTTTACCACCTGTTGATTGCGATTATCAGCAAACCGTCGCCGTGGTATTGTAGAACCAGTTATAGGCGAAATACGGGTTGGCGTGAGATGTTTGGATGCGTATGGCGATACGATATGCGCCATGCAGTTCAGCAGGAATGGTAAACGTCTGCTGCTGCTCATTGCCAGCACCGGAATCAAAGGTACCCGCCTGAATCCCGCCAACCCCCTGCGTATACATTGGCCCCATCAGTACCGTAATGGTTTGGTTGGGTGGCAGCGCATTGGTGGAAATGGTAACTGTGCCGTTTTGCACCACGCCACACACCTTGAATGACAATGCGCCATTAAAAGGTGGTGGCTCAACCGGCGTTGCCACAGGCGTAGGCGTTGGGGTTGCAACTTCGGGGATTGGCTGGTTAAAGAACCAATTGTAGGCGTAATAGGGATTGGCATGGGCGGTTTGGGCGCGAATGGCAATGCGTTCATACCCATGATAGGCGGTTGGAATGGCAAAGGTTTTGCTGAATGTGCCGCCTGCGCCGGAATCAAAGGTATCAACGGCCGTTCCGCCAATCCCCATCGTCCCGTATGTCCCCATTGTTAGGGTAAACGTTTGGTTAGCCGGGAAATTATTGGTTTCAATCGTCACGCTTGTGTCCCGCTCAACGGCCGTTATTTTAAACGTTGGAATCCCTGTATACCCCGGTGCTGCGGGTAGCTGGCCTCCCTGCCCGCTTCCAGCAGGAACACCCGTGGTGTTATTGTAAAACCAATTAAACGCATAATACGGATACAAATGCTCTGTTTGCAACCGAATGGCAATTTGCTGCTGCCCCCGCAATTCCGGCGGAATAGAGTAGGTCACATCAAACGAGCCACCATTGCCCGATGCCGTTGTCGTCACCACCGTGCCACCAATACCGGCCGTTCCCATGTAACCCATGGTCACAACAAAGGTGTGGCCGGCCGGAAAATCATGCGTGCGAATGGTAACACTCTCATCAGCGTTGACGCTGACAACCGAAATCGTAGGAATTGTGCTGGATCGTACCGTCCTGACCCCCACCAAGCCTATCATAAACAATGCCGCCAGCAGCACCGGTAGCCGATAACGCCGCAGTTGTGCCAGGCTAACCCAGCTTCCGATGGTGTGCTGAACCGAATAAATTGTAGACATGTGACCCTCCATTGTCTGTTGGAGAGAACTGGCTAAATTGCAAGGAGATGGTTGCGATACACGATATTCGTTGGTTGTGATGTGGGTGTCGGTGTGAAAAAACGGCCGTTTGAGAGAAATTACCAAGCCTGCCAGCCAATTCCTCCTGCGCTATGTAACAACGCCATTATACAAAAAACGGGTGTCCTATGATATAGAACACCCGTTCACGCTTTTTTCACGGTCGCCACTGGCTTCAGCGTCTACAGCGGCTTTTTCTCAATGTCAATCACCCCAACTTCATCCCCCATGCCCTGGCATTTCATCGGCGTAATGCGAAAGCGTTGCCCATCGCTGCCCCAAATAAACGCCCCTTGCAACACCCCCACCGCCAAATGGCACACCGGGCTGTCCGTGCTGCGCCCCGTACACATCGGGCAGCGTTCAATATTCCAATGCCACGCCTCATCATCCTCATTCACCGAGACGACCTGGTCGCTGACGGTGTTGAAAAAGCGGGCAAAAAAGGCCAGCCCCACGCTCATCCGCTTTTCCAGCGAACCAATCTTCATGGCAACCTGCGCTGCCTTTGCCACCGAGCCAAAGCTCTTTAGCCCATCATTAAACGATTTTTCCCCAGCCCGCGTGGCAAACACTCGCGCTCCCCGCGCCCCCGACATATCCCAAAACGCTTGTTGGAGCTTGCCCATATCCTCAAACGAGAACTCTTTCTTCATGTTGTCCGGCGGGTAATTGCCAATGTATTGTGGCAAACCAGCCAAATTGAGCAGTGCTGCTACCCCTTTATCACCAATAATCTCTTCCGCCGACTCCAACACAATCCGTGCCCAGCGGTTAGGGTAAAAATATTGCTTGCCTTCTTCAGCAGATAAACTCATATTGCACCAATTTAGAGACCAGCCGTTTTAGTAAGAATGTAGAAACATGGGGCGACAAAACGACCAGTGCTTAGGAATAGATTTTAAATAATTTGCCCATTTAGAAGTTCAACTTCTTCTGAGAAGTTGAACTTCTTGCATAACTTATTTAATCCTCGTTCCTTCGAGAAAATATCCCGCACAGGGAGCTTTCATTTAGCAGTCACTTCTGACGAATTTCACCCCTATATTCTAACGATGCCAACCCAAATCACGCAAATGTTCCCATCTGCGTATTATTCGGCTTATAATACCTGCTGGATTTATTGTTATGTCTAGCCTGTTAACCGAGCGCAACAACGGCCGTTATCGTCGTATCCTTATCTTCTTTGGCGGCATCATCCTCCACGTCATCTGGTGGGACTTGCTCATTCGGCGGCTGCCGCTGCTGGGAGAGTACGTACTCGCCAGCCGCCCGGTACGCTGGCGACGCTGGGCCGGCCGCTTCCGCCATCTGGCAGTCGAAATGGGCGGCGTTATGATCAAGCTCGGTCAATTTCTCAGCGCCCGCGTAGACGTGCTGCCCCCCGAAATCACCGAAGAGCTGCAAGGGTTGCAGGACGAAGTCCCGCCTGTCCCTTCCTGGGTCATCTTTGAAACGCTGCACATGGAGCTTGGCGATTTGTCGGCGCGGTTTACCCACGTGGACGAACAGCCCATCGCCGCTGCCTCGCTGGGGCAGGCACACCGGGGGCAACTGCTGCCAACCGATGAAGGCGAGCCAGGCGAATCGGTGGTGATCAAGGTGCAGCGCCCCCACATTGAAGAGATTGTGGAGGTAGATTTGGCTGCCCTGCGCGTGGTGGCACGCTGGATCATGCGCTATCGGCCCATTGGCCGCCGCGCCGATGTGCCGGCCCTGCTGGAAGAATTTGCCATTACCCTGCACGAAGAGCTGGATTATGGGCAGGAAATTGAAAATGCAGCCCGCTTCGCCGCCATGTTTGCCGATGACGACGGCATTTATGCCCCGCGTATTTACCGCGAACATTGCACCGACCGGGTGATTGTGCTGGAAGATGTGGAGGCGATTAAGATTACGGATGTGGCGCGGATAACGGCCGTTAATATAGACCCCGCCGCAGTTGCCAATCGTGTACTCGATGCCTACTTCCGCCAAATCTTCCGCGAACGATTCTTCCACGCCGACCCCCACCCCGGCAACCTGTTTATCCGTCCCCGTGACGACGCTGCATGGGATCCCGAAACAGAGACATGCCCCTTTGTCCTCATTTTTATTGACTTTGGCATGATGGGGCGCGTGCCAAACTTTGTTGGCAACAACCTCAGCAAGCTGCTGGTAAGCGTGACGCAAAAGGACGCACAAAAGCTGACCGAAGCGTACCGCGACCTCGGCTTTTTCCTGCCCGGTGCTGACCTGGAGCGCATTACCGAGGCGCAGGCGGTGCTGCTGGAGCGCATTTGGGGGCGCAAGCTACTCGATTTGGCGCGACCCGACCCGCAGGAAGTGCAGGAACTGGGCAAGGAGTTCCGCGATATTCTCTTTGATTTTCCCTTCCAGATTCCGCAGGATTTCATCTACCTGGGGCGGGCATTGGGGATGGTGTCGGGGCTGGTGTCGCTGCTCGACCCGGACATCAACCCCTGGTACCAAATTGAAAAATTTGGGATGGAGCTGCTAAAGGAGCAGATGACCGAAGCTCCCCGCGAGGCTCTGCGCGAGGCGATTCGGCCGTATCTGGATTTGCCGGGGCGGATTCAGCGTTTGGTGACGGCGGCGGAAAACGGCCGTTTACAGCTTCAAACCAACGACAAAGAGCTGCACCGACGGCTGGAACGGGTAGAAAAACGGCTCGTCCAGATCAACTGGAGCATCCTCGCCGCCGCCAGCGTCGTCTCGGCTACCCTCCTTTTCAATCGCAAACAAGAAAAAAAGCCATAGGGTTCAATCAACAATAACTTTACAGTTCCAGAAGTTCAACTTCTGAGAGAAGTTGAACTTCTAAATCCCAAGCTATTAACGACCGAACCCATAATAGTTGCGCAAGCATTTTTTGGCGGGTGATTCGTAACGCGATTTTCCAAATCGCGGGGACAATTTGAAAATTGTCCTACAGGCCACCCCGCAAATTTTGTTTGGTCGGATCCCAGCCTTGCTTGTCACGATTAAGACATGACAAAGATCACCTTGCGTTTGTTCCTGATTCGTGCCATACTATTGCAGACTAGTTTGCAACACAAACCGGTTTGTGGGAAAAGAAAAATAGTGAGGTGCATAATGACTGAGCAAATGGATAAGATTGTGAAAGAAACATACCGTTACTTTTATGTAGACGGACTAGTAGAAACGGCCGTTGGGCTGCTGTTTGCCCTCATTGGGCTGGTGCTGGCTGGCTGGGCGGGGTTTGAAGAAGGGAGTTGGCTGTTAAAAACGGCCGTTATCATCCTCCCCATTCTCATCATCGGCGGCACCTTTGGCATCAAATGGCTGGTCGGCAACCTCAAAGAGCGCATTACCTACCCCCGCACCGGCTACGTCGCCTACCGCCCCGGCGAGCCAAATAACAAACGGTGGCTGCTGCCGCTGTTCGCCGCCCTGCTGGTCGTTCTGATGTTTGTGTTCCCGGAGTGGCTCAACAAAATGGCGTTTGTACAAGGGGTACTGCTGGCCTTTATCCTCGGTGTCATTGGCTACCGCGTCGCTCTCACCCGCTTCTACCTGAGCGCAGGCATGGCCTTTGCCATTGGGCTGCTGGCAACGCTGTTTGTCGCCAATGAAGTGATGGGCAGCGCGATTACCTTTGGCGGCACGGGGCTGCTCATGCTGCTGATGGGGTTAGCCGTTTTTGCCAACTATGTGCGCCAGCATCCCATGCAGGAGACCTCATGAACGAAACCTATCAGGGGTTACTAGAAATTGACCGCATCATCCACGAACCCGCCAGGCTGCTGCTAGTCACTATTTTGTCGGCAGTGGAAGAGGCCGACTTCCTTTACCTGCTGACGGCAACGGGGCTGACAAAGGGAAATTTGTCCTCGCACCTGACGCGGCTGGAGCAGGCAGGCTATCTGGAGCAGGAAAAAAGCTTTGTCGGCAAAATGCCGCGCACGCTTTGTCGGCTCACTCCGGCAGGTCAGGCGGCGCTGGCAGCGTATCGGCAGCAGATGGGGGCGGTGATTGGGGAATAACGGCCGTTTCTTCCCCCTGCCACCACGTCCCCGCCAACAGCAAAAACAGCCCCACGTAAATCAATATGTCAGCCACGTTAAACACTGTTGGCAGGGGACGCACCTCAATAAAATCCAGCACCGCCCCCGTCGTCAGCCGATCCCACAAATTACCAGCCGCTCCCCCAATCAACACCGCCAACCCCGCCCGCATCAACCACTGCTGCGGCGGCAGCTTCACCATGTAGACAAACATCCCCACCAGCACCGCCACCGTCACCCATCCCACTACCGCGCTGCTGCCCTGAAAAAGCCCCAGAGCCATCCCCCGGTTATGGGTTTCGCGCAGCGTCAGGAAGGCATTAACGGCCGTTGTGCCATGCTCCGCCAAATACGCCGCCATCCACCACTTCGACAATCGGTCGGCCGCAAAAGCCAACCCCATCAACAGCAAATAAAAAATCATAGGAACCACAAAATCAGGTTCATCAAGACAATCAGCGTCCTATTTCCCCGCATCAGCCGCCTGCGCCCTGGCCGCGTCCTGCGCCGCCAAAATCTGCTTATATTCAGCCTCGGTAATATATTTACCACCCTGCAACTCCGCACTCACCACGGCATAGCTGCTGTTCAATTGCACCACCGTTTGCATTCGGCGAAAACAGCGGCTGTCCACAATCGTTTTGTGCCAGGTAAAGCCATCGCCCGTATTCTGCAAATCATGCTGCTTGTCAGCCCGCACGCGCACCACACTACCGCAGTTATCACACTGCACATAAAAGTAAATGCCCTGCTTGTCCACATATTGTGCGCTGCTTTTCTGCTCACCACCGCCAAAAAGACGCTTCAAAAATCCCATGTGTCCTCTCCAAATAATTTCAATTTGTAGGGTTGAGGCATGTCTCAACCCTACAAATTGAAATTATAGCAGCATCCAAAGACCGCTTCACCCATCCTTAGGGTTCGTTCGTTAATAACTTGGGATTTAGAAGTTCAACTTCTGAGAGCAGTTGAACTTCTGTAACTGCAAAGTTATTTTTGATTGAACCCTTATGATAAACTATGCCACTATGAATGCAGCAGACAAAACAGGCTCAACAACGGCCGTTTCCCCATTACCCGGCAACATCACCCGCCACCCCGCCGTCACCGCCAGCACGGTAGACGGCCAGCACCTGCTGCACCAGCCCCTTACCCAACGCTACCTTTTGCTCACGCCCACCGAATACGCCCTGTGGTGGCAGCTTGACGGCCGCACCAGCCCGCTGGATTTACTGCGCTACGCCAACAAGCGCTACGCCAACAGGCGCTACGCCAACGGCCGTTTTGCCACCTTCCCCCCCGACCAACTGCAAACCCTGCTGCGCAACCTGCGTGATGGTCAATTTGTGGTGGAGGCGGGAAAAACGGCCGTTTTTCACCCCCCATCACCCCCGCCCAACAGCATCATCGGCTTCCACGACCTGCTGCGGCCATTGGCGCGGCGGCTTGCCCCCTTCTTCAGCCGCTGGGGGCAGCTCACCCTGCTATTCATCATCTATCTGGGCAGCGGATTACTGCTCAATTTGCTGCGGCTGCGCCAGCTTCCCCTCTTTCTTCCCGGCGTCTGGAGCCTGCTGACGCTGCCGCTGGCGGCGTTCCTGATCCACCTGCTGCGCCAGCTAGGGCGCGGCACCTGGTTGGCGCACCACGGAGCCACCGTTGCCACCGCCACCTGGGGGTGGACAACCGGCCTCCAACTGGACACCAGCGACAGCCAGCGGCTGCCACAATCGCTGCGCCGCCAACTGCCGCTGGTTGGCCCACTGACCACGCTGCTGGCAGGAAGTGTGGGCGGGCTGCTGTTAACGGCCGTTTCCCGCTACGCCCCCCAATTCCTCACCACCCCCAACCTCTTCAGCCACCTCACCTTCGGCGCCCTGCCCCAGCTAACCCTGCTGGCCTACCTCTACACCCTCGCCAGCCTCAACCCGCTCACCGCCAGCGACGGCTACACCTGGCTGGCGCAGCGTTGGCAGCTACCCCCCAATCCACGCGCCTTCTGGTATGCACCCAGGCAGCTTTGGCGCAACAAACGGCCGTTCTACCTCCTCCTCTCCGGCCTCTATCTTCTCCTCTGGCTTTTTCTGATCGGCTATGCCTGGAACAGCCAACTGCTCCCCCGCCCCCCTGCCCCCCCGCTCCTCCGCCCCTTCCTCGCCGCCGCCAGCCTCCTCCTGCTGCCCCCGCTACGCTGGCTGGCCTACGCCACGCAGCCGTGGCGGCAGCAAATCGTGGCCTGGGTACGCACCAAACCACTGCTCGCCCGCCCCGCCACCCTCTTTATCGTGCTGGCACCACCGCTGCTGATATTGCCGCTGCTGCTGGTCACATTGGCAATCAGCCAGCCAATTTTGCCGCTGCTGCTAACCTGGCTACTCCACCTGGCGGCCATTGCCACCTGGTGGCGGCTGACCAGGGGCCACCCCGCCTCGCTGCGGCTCACCCACTGGCTGTGGCTGGTCACGCTGATCATGGGCTGCCTGGCGCTGGCATGGCTGGTTGAGCCAATGCCCGTGGGGCGCGAGGGGGTGCTGCTGCTGGCCGGGCTGCTGCTGCTGGCAATGGGGATGCAAACGGCCGTTTCCCAACGGCTACAGCGCGGCGATTGGCTGCTGCTGGGGCTAGGCATCGTCCTGGGCATAGGCAGTGGCTGGTATCTGGGTATAACAGCAGAGGGGACATTAACGGCCGTTGCCCGCCTTCTCGTTATTGCCACCACGCTGGGTACCGCCGGGCTGCTGCCGCTGCTGCTGCGGCTACACGGCACCCGCTTTGTCGGCGGCTGGTACACACTGCTGCCGCCCCTGTTTGCCCTGCCGTGGCTGCTGGTTTATCCGCAGCTCCACCTGTTTATCCTCATCCTTTTCCTATTTGCCGGGCTGTTTTATCTGGTTTCGCACACGGTTATCCCCAAAAACCGCCCACAATCCACGGTTTTTGCCCAGTTATCCACAGTTTTTCAACATTTCTTACAGCAACTCTTAAATCGGGCGGAGCTATTGTTAGGCAAACGGCCGTTACACCCCCTTTATTCCCAACTGGCCGCACTCAATGTTTCCACCACGGCGCAAACGGCCGTTTACCAGCAAGCCTTTCTGCTGGCCGCCGACCGCCTGATGCGACTAAGCAACGCCGATTTTGTGGCTCAGTTGGTACAGCAGGTGGCGCAATCGCTGCCGTGGCAACCGCGCTACCTAGTTAGCCAGCGGCTGCTGGCTCCTGCCGGATGGGATGCGCCGTTTGTGGCCTGGGAACGGGAGACGTATTGGCAACGGGAGCAGTTGCTGCGGCAAACGGCCGTTTTCCCCACTCACCGCCTGCCCGATTTGCTGCGGCTGGGGCAAGAACGGCGGGTGGCGGCGGGCGATGTGGTTGCCTATGCTGGCGCACCGTGCGCGGCGTGGTCGCTGCTGTTGGTGGGACAGGTACAGGAGGAAGAACGGCCGTTTGCCCCCGGCTGTTGGTTTGGCGGCGAGGGGCTGCTGGGAATGGAAGGGTATGAAAAGACGGTAACGGCCGTTAGTGACGTCATCCTGCTCGATCTCCCCTATGCCGATCTGCTGCCACTGCTGGCCGCCCATCGCCAAACTCGGCAGCAGCTTGCCCAAATTCGGCAGCTTCACCCCTGGCTCCAGCCCCACTTCACACAGCGCGAGCAAATTTTGCTGGCGGCGCGAATGCAGCCCCAATTTTTACCCGCCACCACCCCCTTGCCACCCGCCGGGTTATACTTGCTGCAAAGCGGCGCACTAACTACGCCCACAGGCACACAGCTAGAGCCGGGTGCCATCGTCGGCATCGAATGGCTTTGGGGCGAATCCGCCGCCCAGGCCTGTATCACCGTCACGCCCAGCCACCTGTGGCTGCTGCCCCGCGCCAAATTTACAGAAATGATCAGCGTAGCCGAGGATTCCAATCCTCGCTCTTTTGTCTAGGCCGAAGAACGAGGATTGGAATCCTCGGCTACAGATTGCTTGAAATCTGCCATAACCATGCAAGAACCAACCTTCCACGTCCGCGACGTACCCATTTACGGCGATGTCATTCTGGCACCCATGGCGCGTTACTCCGATGTCCCCTACCGCGCCCTGTGCCGCGCCTATGGCTCGGCCATGAACTACACCGAATTTGCCCCCGCCGAGGCGTTGCTGGCTCCCCCCAACCCGCTTTGGCGGCGGCTGGACAAAAAACCGGGCGAAAAGCCGCTGGTGTTCCAGATTTTTGGCAATGATGCCCGCGTGCTGCTGGCGGCGGCGCAGCGGATTGAGCAGTGGGAGCCGGATATTATTGACATCAACATGGGCTGCTCGGTGCCAAAGGTGAGCGAGCGAGGGGCGGGGGTGGGGATGATGCCGCGCCCGGAGTTGGTGCGCGACACCTTTGCCCTGCTCAGTAAACAGTTGCGCGTGCCGGTGACGGGCAAAATTCGGCTGGGTTGGGATGACAGCCAGCGCAATTTTTTGCAAATTGCCCGCATCATGGAGGACAATGGCGCGTCGTTGATTGCCGTGCACGGCCGCACGCGGCAGCAAAAATACGACTTTGCCGCCGATTGGGATGCCATTGCCGAACTAAAGCAGGCGGTGCGGGTGCCGGTGATTGGCAACGGGGATGTGCGAACCCCGGCCGACATTGCGGCGATGAAGCACCACACGGGGTGCGAGGCGGTGATGGTGGGTCGGGCGGCGGTGGGCAACCCGTGGATTTTTTCGCGGCGCGACCGGACGGAGGTGACGGTGGAGGAGATTGTAACGGCCGTTAAGCTCCACCTGCACGAAATGGTGGCCTACTATGGCGACGAAGCCCTCGACCTGTTTGGCCGCCATCTGCGCCGCTACTTTGCCGGGCTGCCCATAAAGCCGTGGCTGCACGCCATGCTCAATGCGGCCGATGTGGCCGCACTGGAGCAACTGCTGGACACGGTGGCAATTGAGTTGGCGGATGTGGTGCCGAACAGCCTGCAGCTTGCCTAAGGTTTCATGGGGTAGCCAGAATGAAAACAGGTTGCAGATTTTAAAGTAGCCGAGGATTCCAATTCTCGTTCTTCTGCCTGGGCTAAAGAGCGAGCTTTGGAAAGCTCGGCTACGAAAGAATGAAAATCAGGGGAATCTGCGTCCCATTTATGACAGATGTGAGGTGACGATGGAGAGTGAGTTGTGTTATTTAACGGCCGTTAATGCCATCCAGCAGTTTCGCACCAAAACCTTGTCGCCGGTGGAGTTAATGGAAGCGATGATTGCGCGGGCGGAGGCGGTGGAGCCACACATCAATGCGTTTTCGTTTACCTACTATGAGGAAGCCCTGGCGGCGGCGCGAGAGGCGGAAAAACGGTATGCGCGGGGAGAGGAACGGCCGTTAGAAGGCATTCCTCTCGCCGTCAAAGACGAAACCTACATTGCGGGCAAGCCCACCAGCAACGGCTCCCTACTGCTGCGCGACTTTGTCCCCGACCACACCTCCATCACCGTCCAGCGGCTGCTCGACGCCGGTGCCATTGTCCACGCCCGCACCACCACCCCCGAATTTTCCAGTGCTTCCATTACCTGGTCAAAGCTGTGGGGCGTTACGCGCAACCCGTGGAACCTGGAAGTCACCCCCGGCGGCTCATCGGGTGGCTCCGGGGCGGCACTGGCGGCTGGCAGCAGTACCCTGGCAACCGGCAGCGACATCGGAGGCTCGATTCGCACGCCCGCCTCGCTGTGCGGGCTGGTGGGCTACAAGCCGCCCTATGGCCGCAACCCCGAAGACCCGCCCTGGAATCTGGAATATTACAACCACCAAGGGCCGCTAGCGCGAACCGTTGGCGACACCATCTTGATGCAAAACGTCATGTCTGGCCCTCACCCCCGCGATATTGCCAGCCTGAAGCCCAGGCTGACGCTGCCGCACGGGTTTGACGGCGTGAAGGGGTGGCGCATCGCCTATTCGCTCACGTTGGGCTACAAAGCCATTGACCCCGACGTGCGGCGCAACACGCTGGCAGCGCTCGATGTGTTCCGCGATTTGGGGGCTACGGTGGAGGAAGTAGACCTGGGCTGGACTGATGCCGTCCTGATGGCGGCGTTATATCACCTGGGCTATGGGCCGATGGGGGCGTTTTTGCGCCACCATTACAACTCGGACCAGCGAGAGCTGCTAACGCCATATGTGCAGTCATACTGCGAGTTTTCGCAGCAGGTGACACCACGGCAAGCGTATGCGGCGGAGGAGATGGCGGGGAAGATGTATGGTGACTTGAGCCGGATTTTTGCCAGCTATGACCTGTTTGTCTGCCCGACGCTGGCGCACATTGGGGTGCCGGCCGACAATGATTACAGCCGCGATGAACTGGTGATTGACGGAACGGCCGTTCATCAAAAGTTTGGCTGGCTGCTGACCTATCCATTCAACATGCTCAGCCGCTGCCCCGTTCTGTCCGTCCCCTCTGGCCGCGCCCGCAACAACGTACCAACCGGCATCCAGCTTGTGGCTCCGGCTTATGAAGATGGGGTAGTTTTTCAGGCGGCGACGGCGTATGAGGCGGCAAAAACGGCCGTTTTTGCCCAGCACAGTCATGGGGAAACGGTAATCGGTAATCAGTAATCGGTAATCGGTACTGATTACCAAACACGGGAATACGACAATGTTTGACTATCTTGTTATTGGCAAAGGGATGATAGGCGCAGCGGCAGCGCGGTATTTGAGTGCCACTGAAGAAAATGTGGCTCTGGTGGGGCCGGATGAACCAACGGATTGGGCAGCACACCGGGGGGTATTCTCCAGCCATTACGACCAGGGCCGCATTACCCGCATTCTGGATGGCAACCTGGTGTGGGGAACGCTGGCAAAGCGTTCGATTGCCCAATACCGTGATTTGGAAGCCCGCAGTGGCATCAGTTTTTACGAGCCGGTGGGGATGGCGCAGGCGGGGCCGGCCGGGTCGTTGGCGGCCACAACGGCCGTTGGCAACGCCCTGCAAGCCGATTTTGCCAGCTACAGCAGCGAACAGCTTCGCGCCGTGCTGCCCACGCTCCGTTTCCCCGACGGGTATGATTGTCTGCTGGAACGGGGCGTGGCTGGTTATATCAACCCACGGGCTTTTGTGGCGGCACAGGTGGCGGTGGCACAGCAGCAGGGGGCAGCGGCGATTCGGGAGACGGTAACGGCCGTTTATCCCCACGCCACCCACCTCGACATCCACACCAACGGCGGCCAAACGCTGCAAGCAAAAAAAGTACTGGTCGCCGCTGGAGCCTACAGCAGCGGCCTGCTGCCACAGCCGCTGCCCCTCATTCGCAAACCGCGCACCATTTTGCTGGCCGAACTGTCGGGCGCAGAGCTAGAGCGGCTACGCCACCTGCCCACTGTCATCTATGACCAGGGGCTACCTGAGGCGGAGATAGATGGTATTTACATGCTGCCGCCGCTGCGGTATGAAAACGGCCGTTTTTACCTCAAAATGGGGGGCGACCTGCGTGATTTGGTGCTGGCCAAAAGCGACGAAGCATTACGCGATTGGTTCAACCAGGGCGGCAGCCAGCGCGAAGCCGACGCCTTGCGGCAGGTGATGGAAGCAATCATCCCCGGTTTGAAGGCCGATTCCTACCACCACAAACCGTGTGTTGTCACCTACCGCGAGCCAAAGTACCCGATCATTGACACCCTCTTGCCAGGTCAACTGGTGGTAGCAACGGCCGGCTGTGGCGCAGCGGCCAAATCGTCGGATGAAATCGGCCGTTTGGGAGCGCACTTGCTGCAAACCGGGGCGTGGCTAGATAATTTAGACCCCCTGCACTTTCGGCAATAAACAACGGCTATAGCTTTTGACGCACGCCTGCCCAAAATTTGTGTCATTGCGCCGTTGAACCGGGAAGCACGAGCTGGCTACAATGTTTAGTCATGAGCAAGCAGATTCTTGTTGTTGATGACGACACATTAATGCGCTGCAGCCTGAGCCTAAGCCTGGAGCAAGCGGGCTACCAAACCGTGCAGCAAAATCCGCCCGATTTGCTGCTGCTGGATATTGGCCTGTCGGGGATGGATGGGCTGGAGGCACTGAAAAAGCTGCACCAGACCCACAACATCCCTGTCATTTTGTTACCGCCCCCCGCCGGAAATTAGACACCATTTTGGTGCTGGAATTAGGTAGAGACGGTTACATCACCAAACCGTTTAACACCGACCTGCTGGGCAAATTCTTGGCCGGGCTGTTCACCCTGTCGCTGGTGCTAACCGCCATTTGGCTAATGATCATGGAGGCGGGCATTTTGGGCATTGGCGTGCCGCCCAACGGCGAAGAGGCGAGCGAAGCAGAGGTTGGTTATTGTGCGCCAATCTCCAATAACCAATTAACCAATCTCCGCAAGAATAACAATTCATCATCATTGATGGCATCGCCAACTTACGTCTGTCCCCATGATTTGCCTTCGATAGGGCCACGGTAGAGCCAACGGCCGTTTATTCTTTCAAACACGCTGCACTCCGTAAATGACGCATCCTTCCCCTGCTGCACCAGCGTGGCATGGAATGTCACCGTCGCCCGGTCGTCGGCCAGCGTGGATTCCCCCAAAATTTGCAAATCCACAAAATCCGTTAGCTGACAAAACAGCTTCAAATCTTTGTGAAACGCCCCATCCCGCTGCCGCCGCACGCTGTCAGGGTGTTCCGTTTTAACAATGTAGCGCACCTTCCCCAGGGCATACGCCGCAAAGCGGGAGCGCATCAGCACCAGCGGCGTGGGCGGCTTTTGCCCGTCGTGAAACGGCTGGCAGCACGCTTTGTATGGTTTTCCACTTTTGCAAGGACATAACTGTGTCATAAACCTGTTTCCTCACCCTCTATTTGGGTCAATGATTCTATCCTGAAAATAGGACACTGATTCACCTGATGTACCTGATCAGGAAAATCAGGAAAATCTGCGTCCTATTTTCATTCCCTGTGGTGGGGTTGCGCCGCATGGTTAACTCCACCTCCGTGTGGGAATCGCAACATGAGCCTTGTTGCAAAAGCGCAGGCATTGTATACGAATGAGCCGTTTTCCTGTACAATCAACCTGATTTTCTCATGACCAACCGTTTTTTCCACATCATGCGCCCAACACGGTTTTCAGGGCTGTTGGGTGGCAAAAGGAGACAAGATGGATCCCATTACGACGACAATTTTGGCGGCACTGGTTGCTGGTGTAACCGCTGGGGTGACGGAAGTTGGCAAGAAGGCGATTGTAGACGCTTATGAAGGTGTCAAAAAGGTTATCAAGACAAAGTTGGGTGAAGGGAGTGAACTGCTAAAGGCGATTATGGGGCTGGAGGCCAAGCCTGAATCCGATGGTCGCAAAGCAATTGTTGAAGAAGAGGTGGCGGCGGCCAAAGCGGATCAGGATGCGGATATTCTGGCGGCGGTGACGCTGCTGCAAAAAACGCTGGCAGCACATGGGGATGAGCGCATTCAAAAGATGCTGCGCTCCGAAGGGGGCGAACAGATTATGCGCGGGCGCGGTGGGCTGCAAGAGCAATGGATGAGTGATTCTCCTAAAGGGAAGCAGGTACAGGAATAAAATGAGGCGAAGTGCCGGTCACTTTCGGAAGTGACCGGCACTTACAGGTACACTGATGGCATCGTTAGAACATTTTCAGGATCGGGAAGAAGCCATTGCGGCTTTTGACCGCTTGTGGCAGTGTGAAAACCCGTGGATTTTGGCCTTTACGGGGTTTTCTGGGCAGGGCAAATCTACCTTGCTGGATTGGTTTGAAGCAGAACGGTGTCAGGTGCAGGGGATACCTTATGCGTTGATTGGCGTGGGGGAGTATGCGGCTGAGATTAGGCAAGCCGTTCATGCGCTGTTGGAATCGCCCACAGGCAATTTGCGCCGCCATATCCCTCAGGAAAAGAGAAAGGTGTATGCGACGGAACGTCGAGCTGCTCTGGATACCCGTAACCAGCGGCAAATGGTGTTGTCGCAGCGGCAGGTGATGCGTGAGGCCGATGGGGGGCAGCAGCAGATGTCGGCTAATGTGGCTGAGGCGTACCGAGAAATGGAGGCTCAGGCGGATGAACTGATTTTTGATGCCTGGCTTGATTGTTTCGAGGGTTTGGCAGATCAGGCTCGCGTGGTGCTGCTGCTGGATAATTATGACAGTTTTCAGGATAGGGCTGATTTTGAAACGTTAAAGCAGTTCTGGTGGGTGTTGGAACAAGCACATGGTCGGGTGCCGGGGCTGCGGGTGGTGCTGGTGAGCCGGGAAACTTTGCGCCATACGAATGATTTGCGGGTATTTCACAATGGGTTGGCGGGTGACACGCTGCAACCGTTGGCGGCGGCTGATAGTGATGCCCTGTTAATCAGTTTGGGGGTGACGAATGGGGCTTATCGGCAGGCTGTGTTTATGCGGCTGGCACAAGGGCACCCATTGCTGACACAAATGGCGGCAGACGCATGGCATGAGGCCGATGGCGAGCTTGAAGCCAGTGCCGTACCATACCAAACCAGCCGGGAGGAAGCGGTGGAATGGGTACAGGGGCGCATTCTGGAGCGATTGGCGGGATCATTAAAAGAGGCGGTGCGTTGGGCGGCCTTGCTACGCTGGTTTCAGGCCGAAGCGTTAGAGACGATTTTAGGCAGCAAGCTTTCCCCGGATGAATTTCGCACGTTGACGCGCTATGCTTTTATGATTCGGCCGCGCCTGGCACCCACAGCGTGGGCGTGCCATGATTTGGTGCGGCGGGTGCAAACGGGGTATTTGCAACAGGAGCGACCGCAGCAGTTTCGGGCGTTTCAGGAGCGGGCGCAAGCGTGGTTTTTGGCGCACGATGAGCCGCTGGAGGCACTTTATCACCATTTCTTTTTGCAGCGGGAAACGGCGTTTGCGCTTTGGCAAGAGCAGGAGGAACGGGCGGCGTTTGCCTTTGACCATGCAACCTGGGCAGCGTTGATGGAAATTGGGCTGGCCCCCGAACTGCATTTGCCAAACAAGATGATGGCGGAGGTGCTATACCGCGCCGGCCGACGGCATTACTACCGCGCCGAATGGGAGCCGGCCATGGAGCAGTTTGCCCAGGCGTTGCAACGCTTCAACGACATCGGCTCCCTCCTGGGACAGGCCAACGTGCTTATGGCGATTGGCGACGTGCAGCAGTTTCGTAAAGAACTCGACGCGGCTCTGGCAAGCTACGCCCAAGCGTTGCAACGCTTCAACGACATCGGCGACCGACTGGGACAGGCCAACGTGCTTATGGCGATTGGCGACGTGCAGCAGTTTCGGGATGACCGCGACGCGGCTCTGGCAAGCTACGCCCAAGCGTTGCAACGCTTCAACGACATCGGCGACCGACTGGGACAGGCCAACGTGCTGCAATCACAGGGAAAGCTGTATATGCAGCAGGATGATCTAGACGGGGTACAGCAGGGAGCCGAGATGCTTGAACGTGCGTTGGGTTTGCATCAGCAAATTGGGGATCGCGTGGGGCAGGCGAATATTTTTATCTTTCTTGCCCAGTTTCTTGCCAATCGGGGACAATTTACGACCGCACTAAATTTTGGGCAGCAAGCCCTAGAGTTGGCTTTGCAATTTGCCCCAGGCCACCCCAGCACTGAATGGTTGGCCGAATTTGTGCAGGCTCTAGCCAAAGAAGCGGAGAGAGAAGCCAGCACGCCATAGCGAAAAGCCAAGTCTGAATTTTGGCCTATAGTTCGGGGCAACTATTTGCAAACGGCCGTTTGCCCATGCTAGAATGCCGCCATGTATAAAGTAGTCTTCATGGGAACCCCTGATTTTGCTGTACCCAGCTTGCAGACACTGCTAGAAATTGCTAACGTGGTTGGTGTTGTCACCCAGCCAGACCGCCCCGCCGGGCGCGGGCGCACGCTGCGCCCTTCGCCGGTGAAGGTGGCGGCCGAGGCGGCAGGCGTGGCCGTCTACCAACCCGCTTCGCTGCGGCGCGAGGAAGCGGCGGAACCGCTGCGGGCGTGGCAGCCCGATGTGATTGTGGTGGCGGCGTTTGGGCAGATTTTGCGCCCCCATGTGCTGGAGCTGCCGCCGCACGGCTGTGTGAATGTCCATGCCTCGCTGCTGCCGCGCTGGCGCGGGGCGTCGCCCATTCAGCACGCCATTTTGGCGGGGGATGGCGAAAGTGGCGTGTCGCTGATGCAGATGGAGCGCGGGCTGGACACGGGGCCGGTGTTTGTGCAGGAGGCGATCCCGCTACTGCCCACGGAAACGGCGACCACGCTCCACGACAAGTTGGCGGCTTTGGGTGCCGACATGCTGCGCCGCCATTTGGCCGATATTGTCAACGGCCGTTTATCCCCCACCCCTCAGGATGACACCCTTGCCACCTACGCGCCGATGATTGCGAAAGAAAACGGCCGTTTGGACTGGCACGCCAGCAGCCAGCAGCTTGACCGGCAACTGCGGGCGCTGAACCCGTGGCCGGGGGCGTTTACAAGCTGGCAGGGGGAGCTGTTTAAGGTGGTGGATGCGACGGTGGTGGAGGGGGAAGCAGAAACGGCCGTTGTTGGGCAGGTGCTGGCCGGGGGCATGGTGCAAACAGGCAGCGGCCAGATTGCCCTACAGCAGGTGCAGCCGGCCGGAAAGCGGGCTATGGACATTGACGACTTTTTGCGCGGCAATCCGCACTTTGTCGGAGCTATTTTAGGGTAGTTGACAATGCCGCGACGCAGCACCACAAAGGATGAAATTTGCGAGATTGGGAGATCAGAAGCGCGGGGAACTGGGGCAATCTCCCAATCTCCCAATCTCCCAATCTCTGTTTTCAGGACAGTTACACGATGAGAATATTAGTCTACGGAGCCGGAGCAGTGGGTGGGTATTTAGGGGCGCGGCTGTGCCAACACGAGCATGATGTCACGCTGATCACCCGCCCCACCACGGCGGCAGCCATTCAAAGCCAGGGTCTGGCGGTGACAGAGGGGGGGCAAACGGTTCGCACCCATCCCCGCCTGACGACTTCGGTGGCGCAGGCGTTTATGAACCAGACGGCGGCGTATGACCTGATTATTTTGGGGATGAAGTCGTATGATTTGGCCGAAGCATTGGATCCACTGGTGGCGTTTTGTCCCCAGCCGCCGATGCTGGTGACAACGCAAAACGGGATTGGGGTAGAACGGCCGTTAATCGAACAATTTGGTGCCGACCACGTCCTGGCTGGCTCTTTCACCATTCCCGTGCGCAAGGAAACCACCCACAACCTAGTCGCCGAACGCACCGACGGCGGTTTTGCCCTGGCCCCCACGCAGCCCAAGCAAGCCATTGGACAGTGGCAGCAGCTTTTTACAGAATCAGGCGTCAACGCCGTTGTCATCAAGGATTATCAGGCCATGAAATGGTCAAAGGCGCTGCTCAACATCGTTGCCAATGCCAGTTGCGCCATTCTCAACCGTTCGCCAGAAGCCATCTATAAATCCGATATTGTCTATGACCTGGAGTTGCGGATGATCAAGGAGGCACTGGCGGTGATGAAGGCTCTCAAACTCAAGGTAGTTGACTTGCCCGGCCCTTCGATTCCGGGCTTTGTGACGGGGGTCAAACGGCTGCCCAAGCTGCTCTTTCGGCCAATTTTGACCAACAAGGTGGTTTCGGGGCGCGGGGAAAAGATGCCGTCGTTTTATATGGATTTAGCGGCCGGCAAGGGTAAGAGCGAGGTAGTGTTTCACAATGGGGCGATTGCCGAGGCGGGGGCGGCTAACGGGGTCGCCACGCCGGTCAACCGGGCTTTGAGCGATATTTTGCTGAAACTGACGCGGGAAGAGCTGGATTGGCGCGAATTTGATGGGAAACCGAAGCGGCTGTTGGCTGAAGTCCATAAGTATGAGTAGATGTATTTGATTTGAGGCAGTGGCAAAACGGCCGTTTTCTCCCCCACCACCATCCTTGATCCCTGCCTGCCGCTTACCCACTGGCAGGCAGGCCATCATCTTTAGTGGCCTTGATTCGAGAGGCGGGGTATGCTTGTTTGCCCGGTGGTTTTTATAATCGCCTGGGGCGTGGACACAATGAGCAGTAACGATTCTGGGAGCATCAACCTGGCATAGTTTTTAGTTCTCCAACTGGTCTCGTACTGGCTTAAAACAGGGAAGGCATTGACGGCACGACGTTTGGCAAGCGTCTGCCTGTTGATTAATGGGTTATGGAAAGCGGAAACGGCCGTTATCAACTCAAAAAAAGGGTTGCCCGCAGCAGGGTCGCCACCGTTTACCTGGCACACGATTTGCAGACCGGGCAAGATGTGGTGGTCAAGCAGTTTTCCCAACTTTGGCGCGATGAGGCATTTGACGCCGCGTTTAGCCAAACCATGACCACCATCGCCGCCCTGCAACACGAAGCCATTGCCCCCATCCACAGCTTTGGCGAACTAAACGGGCAGCTTTATCTGGCCATGCCCTACTACAGCGGTGGCTCATTAGCTGCCAAGCTGGTAAACGGCCCTCTGCCCCTCCCCCAAATCTCCCGTATTTTGGCCCGGCTCTGCGGTGCGCTCGACGTTGCTTTGGCACAAGGGGTCGTGCATCATCACCTCTCGGCAGAGAACATCCTCCTTGATGAACACGACAATGCCTACCTGGCTGATTTTGGCGTGGCGCAGGGCGAGGTGGCAACCTTTGTGCCTGACCCGCGCTATGCTTCGCCAGAGCAAGCGGCAGGGCAGCCGATTTCGGCACGCACCAATATCTACCATTTGGGGCTGCTGCTCTTCCAAATGCTAACGGGGCGCGTTCCCTTTGAAGCCCCCACACCATCGGCCATTTTGCAGTTGCATCGTTATGCCCCCGTTCCGGCGGCGGGGACGGTAGATGCAGCGGCAGAGGCGGTTTGTCGGCAGGCGCTAGCAAAGCCGCCAGAGGATCGGTTTGCAACTCCGGCGGCCTTGTTGACCGCCTGGCAGCAGGCGAAACCCATTGCTGCACCGAAAGCGAGTGCTGTCGCGCCAGCCATGATTCAGGATGTGGGGAGAAAAACGGCCGTTTCTCCCTCCCCCCGTGCCAAATTGCGCATCCCCCTGCGGGCAAGCATTGGGCTAATCGCCATCCTGATCGTGGGCGGTCTATTTTGGTGGCACAACCGGGGGCGTGATGATGCAGCCAATAGCGGTATCGCCACCCTTCAGCCAGCTACTGAAGTGCTTGTGCCAACAGATACAGCCCTGCCCCCCACGGCCACGCCAACGCTGACGGCCACCGCCACGACAACCCCAACGCTGACGGCTACGCCTACCCCGTCGCTAACGGCCACGGCATTGGCAACAGCGACCCGCACCCGCACGCCATCGCCAACGGCCACCGCTACGCTTTCACCAACCGTGACCAATACGCCGCTGCCGCTGCTGCAAACCATTACCCTGGGGCAGCCATCGGGAACAGTGCGAAATCCTGTGACGTTTTCCTGGAATGGGTCGCGGAATGCAACTTATCGCGTCGTTTTGCTGCATGAAGGGCAGGTCTTTGCCCACACCAGCGACTGGATACAGGGGTTGAGCTGGACATTCGCAATTCCGGCTGAAGAGTTTGGCGGCTGGAATTGGTATGTTGAGGATCAACAGGGGGCGCGTTCAGAAACAGGCTTCTTCTGGTTTAATGAATTTTCTGGCGGTAGTGGCGGCGATAGTGGTGGCAATGGCCCAACGGCCGTTCCGACCGACCCGCCCCCGCCGCCATAAACAAATTGAAGAGAGATGCTATGCACAAATTTGCGATTGGGGTGGCATTAACGGCCGTTTTCCTCATGCTGGCCTGGAGCTACCCCCAATTTCATACGGTTGACGCCCAGCAGCCTGTCCGCTCGGCGCAAGCAACCACCCTCGTTGATGATTTTGAAACGGGGCTGCCGCTTGGGCAAGATACCAATGGCCTGCTGGTAGGCTATTTCAGTTGGCAAAACGCCAACGCCACCATTGCCATCAACACAACAACCACTCCCCCTGCCCCCGTTCCCGGTGCATCAGCCAACAACCATGTCTTAGGCGCCACCGTCAATATCGGGTCAAATCAAGTTGTGGGGTTCTCCCATACGTTCACTAACAGCAATCTTGATCAATGGCTTTCGCAAGATTGGCGCAGCTATGAAGGGGTTTCCTTCTGGCTCTATGGTCGTAACAGCGGCGGCACGATTTTCATAGACATCATGGACAACCGCAACCCAGGGTCTACTACCGATGATGCGGAACGGTGGAGTGTTAACGTTACCGATGATTTTGCTGGCTGGCAATTTTTTGAAATACCCTTCACCGACTTCACGCGCAAAGAGCTAAACAATAACGCACCCAACGATGGTTTTGGGCGCAGCGAGGTATGGGGCTATACAGTTGGGTTCTTTGGTTCGGCTCCCTTAACAAATGAAACCTATTTCTTTGACAAGTTTGGCCTGTCTGAACCTCCGGCCTGCTATCCGCTCAGCCTGACCCACACGGGATCGGGCAGCGACCCGATACCCAGTCTCACAAATTCGGTTGGCTGTACGGCCGGCAATTACCATGCCGATGAGCAAATTGAGCTGACGGCCATTCCTGCGGCTGGCTGGCGTGTCAAGCAGTGGCAGGGTAGTGATAATGATAGCAGCAAGGCAACAACCAATCTGGTTACGATGCCGAATGCTGCATGGATCGCCAACGTGGCCTATGAGCCAATCCCGACGGCAACCCCTTCTCCTTCGCCAACGGCAACAACTACGCCAACGGCGACGGCAACGGCTACCGCGACAGCAACTCCCACGATAACGCCCACGCCTTCGCCGGATGAGTGTGCTTTTTCGGAAAACGGCCGTTTACCCCACTGCATCTTCCTCCCCTTCATCCACTACCCCTACTTCCGTGGCCCGCAAGAAGCCGAACCCAACGACAGCAACGACGAAGCCAATGGACTCATTCTTGCCAACGTCATCTATCAAGGCACCATGAGCAGCCCCGCCGACAGCAGCGATTACTACGCTTTCCGCCTGTACCAGCCAGGAACGGCCGAATTAGTCCTCAGCCAAATCCCCGCCGGGCATAACTACAACCTCATTTTGCGTAACGCAGCCCTGGAAGTGTTGCCCGGCGGCAATTCCGGCAACATCGGCAATGCCGACGAACACATCGGGCCGCTTCACCTACCAGCCGGGCTATATTACATTCAAATTTTCAACCGCAGTCAAAGTGGCTCCACCCAACCCTATCAACTGCGCGTGGTCTACCCCTAATCAAAACCAGACGCTCAACTTCTGCTGAGAAGTTGAACGTCTTTCTTGTTACAGGCCATCAGGCAATTTCAAACCACTGCCTGTGTTAAAAATCACAACCCGTTCATCGGGGTGAATCCATTTATCCGCCACCAACTTTGCCAGTGCCGCCACAGTCGCGGCCGTTTCCAGCGACGCAAACACACCTTCGCTCCTGGCAAACAGCCGCTGCGCCTCAGGCAATTGCGCATCAGCCACGGCCACGCCCGTACCCTGGCTTTCGCGCAATGCAGTTAACATCAGACGGCCGCCGATAGCAACTGGCACCCGTAACCCACCAGCAATCGTGGCTGCTCCCTGCCAGGCCTCGGTATCGTTCTTGCCTTCAGCAAACGCCCTGACAACTGGGGCGCAGCCTTCCGCCTGTACGGCCACCATGCGCGGCCGATGGCTACCAATCCAGCCCAGCTTCTCCATCTCATCAAACGCTTTCCACATTCCCACCAATCCCGTGCCGCCACCAGTGGGATACAAAACTACATCGGGCAGTTCCCAGCCAAACGCCAATGCCAGCTCGTAGCCCATAATTTTTTTGCCTTCAACGCGGTACGGCTCTTTGAGGGTGGAAACATCAAACCAGTTTGTACCTTTTGCCGCCTCGGCCGCTTCCCGGCCGGCGTCATTGATCAAGCCAGCTACCAAATGCAAATCCGCCCCGGCCATTTGCACTTCCAAAATGTTGATGCGCGGTGCATCTTGCGGCATGTACACATGCGCTTTGGCACCAGCGCGAGCAGCATAGGCAGCCAGCGCTCCGCCAGCATTACCGGCCGTTGGAATCACAAATTCCGTGACGCCCAGTTCAACCGCCCGGCTAACCGCTGCGGACAAACCCAGTGCCTTAAAACTGCCCGTTGGATTTTGCCCCTCATCTTTCATATAAAGCTGCCGCAAGCCAAAGTGGGCACCCAACCGAGGCAGTGGCAAGACAGGTTTGCCTCCTTCTCCCAGGGTAATAATATGCTGTGGATCACGCACGGGTAGCAGCTCACGGAAACGCCACAAATTTGGCGAACGCTGTGACAGTTCGTCACGGTCTAATTCACTGGCTGCCCTGGCAAGGTCATAGCGCGGCAGCAGGGGGCTACCCGATTGAGGGCATAAACGAATGAGTTGATCGGGATCATAGGTATGAGGTGCATAGGCGGCTTCAAGATGAGTCAAATAATTCATGGGCTTGTCCTTATTTAACCTAAGTTGCCACCTTAAAAACAAAGCGTGAAAATCTGTCATTTCAACCCTTTGGCAGCCTCAGAGCAGGCTCTGTCTTTGAGGAGAAATCCCGACCAGGAATGGAAATTAAATAACTTGCCCATTTAGAAGTTCAACTTCTAAAGCCCAAGTTCTTAACGAACGAACCCTTAAGAACGCAAACTAAACAAGACGAACTTATCATTCCCGCTTTCGCGGGAATGACATTGCACAAGTTAAACAATTCTTGCTCCTTGATTGGCAAAAAAAGAACAGGATTTCTCAAAGGACTTCGAAATGACAGTAGGTAGTAGCAACTTGAGTTATTTAGGGTCTTTGGGATCTCATGGGGTTGACGGAACAAATTGTAGTGTCGAGGCATGCCTCGACACTACAATTTGGGGTGGCCCCACGAATGCCTGAAGAACCGTTATTTATTACCTTTAGATCGCTTCTGGGCGACGCAGTTCAGTACCAAACATGTTACTTGATTTGGCTGACCAGGGATTATCGCTAGTGTCGTTGTAAATGTGATCCATAAATCCCTGCATTCGGCTGTCAAGCAAATCAATTTGGTGCAGCAGTACAGCCTCGATGGTTTTGGGCGGCACGGGTGAACCCCACTCTAGCTTGCCGTGATGGGAGGCAACCAAGTGAACCAGGTGGCGCAACTTGGTTTCGGGGAAGGCAAGCTCACGAGCGGCCGTTTCAATCATGACAATGGCTCGCACAATGTGACCCACTAAACGGCCGTCTTCTGAAAAATCAAACGAGGTGTCTACCGAATACTCGATGGCCTTGCCCATATCATGCAGCAGCGTGCCAGCCAGCAGCAGGTCTCTATTGACATAATCATAATGTTGTGACAAGTAAGCTGCCAACTTGGTCATGCTTAAGGTGTGTTCCAACAACCCGCCCAAATAAGCATGATGCATTCCCCGTGCGGCCGGCGCATTGACAAAACTCGTCATAATTGGCTCGGTTAGCAGCAGCGTAGCTACCAATGCTTGCCACGGCTCTTGCAGCTCTGCAATATAAGCTTTTAGCTCGGCAACCATTTCATCGGTACTGCGAGAACTCGTTGGCAAAAAAACTGACAAATCTGGCTGAGATTCCTGATTCAAATCCGTAATGTTTACTTGCAAAGCATCTTTGTACAGGTTCACCCGGCCGGTGATCAGAACAACTTGCCCGCTCTGTGCCCAACTGTTTACATAATCAGGCACATTCCAAAAAATGCCGTTTAATTGACCTGTTTTATCGCGTAGGGTGCACAGCAAATAGGGGCGATCATCCTTGGTTGAGCGCCTCCCCACATCTTGCAGCAGAAAAGCTTCATTAACCAGTTCCATCCCTGCCGTCAAATCGGAAACAAAAATTGATTTCACAAAAACCTCTTCATACCAACCTGGCAAAGTCAGACTGGCCATTGTTCGCTCATGGCTGCATAAACAGGGAAAGATTATACTCGTAACGGCCGTTTTGTCAGATTACTGCACGGAAATTTAGAGAATGGCTTGGTCAAGCCGGGGAATCCTGTCCATTAAGCGATGGCACAATTATCTTAAGATAGCTCACATATTTTTCACTGTCATAAAGTGCTAACGCTATCTCGGTTACATCTATCGGTTCGCTCAAGGACAAAATCTCTTCCACACAAGTGCGATCACAGCGAATAATGGCTTCCCGATAAATATGCGCCCCCGTAATGTTTAGCTGCACGGGTGCAGTAGACAAAGAGTTGCTCTTAAGCGTATAAACAACGCCTGCCCGCCGCGCCAATAACATAATCGCGTTGATGGTGTTCTTGGACACATCTTTTTCCTCAGCCGCATATTTGTCAGCCAAGGTATCAATAAAACGGCGCCACAGCACCTCTTTCTCGGCCTGTAGCATGACGATAATGTCTCGAAGCACCATAAGCCGCTGTGAGGCAGGGGTGATGATTCGCAACCGGCGTTTCTTTAGCTCACTGCGGTAGCGTTCGTGCAGTTGCACAACTTGTTCTTTGGGTTTTTCGGGGTAGGCAAAATAAACTGTTGTATCTTCCTGAATAAGGGTGACGACATGTGGATAGCGAGCTAAAAACTTGCTAAAGCTCCCTTCGCTGTAGCTGGCGTTTGTAAAATTGCCACGGCTTTGGTTAGTCATCTCCTGCTTCAGCACACTGACACGCTCACGGTCTGTCTCTTTTAACAGGGCATCCCGCGCCTGGATTAGCAGATGCTCCACCTCGGTGTCGGTGAGATCGGCATTTGGCAGCAAATCTTCGTAAAAAATATATTTATCGCAGTTGCTCACCAAATTACTGCTAGTTGTGTGACGCACACCCACGCCAATGACCTGTTTGCCGCGCTTACGCAGCGTTTGCACAAGCGGGGTAAAATCACGATCACCGGTAATAAACACGTAGATGCCGTAGCTCAGCCCATCGGCCAGAGTTTCCATGGCATCCACCACTATTTGAATATCGGCTAGGTTCTTGTTGAAGTTGTTGAGTGCCACCGTCGCCTGGGTGACGAAGCCGGCCGTTGTCAGGTTCTTAAGGGTGTCCTTGGTTAGACGCCAATCTCCATACGCACGTTGCAGGACAATACGGCCGTTTGTTAGCGACTCAATATGATCCAAGATTAGCTTCACGTCAAACGTCAGATTGGCTTGCCTGGCACCAATCACCAAATTATCTAAATCCAGGAAGACAGCTACATCTTTTGTCATGGGAAAATTCTACTGCATTCAGCCATTCTCGCAATGGAAAAAGCGGGTGAAAAATATTGTTTCACGGGAAACAATGGTTGCAAGCTCTCGCTTGCCATTTAACTAAACCATGTTACCATAGCAGTGAAATTATATGTCAACTTGCGGATTTTGTGGAGGTTGGTATGAACAAACCATTCTGGAACGGAAAGCCCTGGCAAGCATTCAAAACGTTTGCAATCTTGTTCTCTTTTACAATGAACCTTGTTTTGCTCATCGTTCTGCTGCTGCTGGCACCCCACATTTTGCCCTTGGTTGATAGCTCCGTAAAACCCCTTGTAGGCGGGTTGAACAATAGCTTTGTGCAAATGAGTTCGGCTACGATTTCGCGCACTATTGTCGTTGACGACACAATGCCCATCGCTTTTACCTTGCCCCTGGAAACCACCACCGATGTGACCGTCATACGAGCCGTTCCGCTGGAAGGCATTCCTGCGCAGTTCCGTTTGCCCGATGGGGGCGGGGTAATCAACGGGCAGGTCTTTTTAGAACTGCCAAAAGATTTGACGCTGCCTGTCCATCTGGCTCTGGACGTACCAGTTGACCAGGAAATTCCTGTGCATCTGGCTGTTGGCGTGCAAATCCCGCTCAATGAAACAGAATTAGGTGCACCATTTATGACGCTGCAAGGGCTGTTTGCACCGTTGGATGCCTTGTTACAGCGGCTGCCAGGCAGCAATGCTGAACTCATCCAACGGATTCGTGGTGGCGATACGGCAGCAGAAGTAAACGAAACGGCCGTTTCTACCACCAACCCCTAAATTTAATGACCACCGATACCCCACCCGTCTGCGACTATGAAGGCTCCGACTACCGCACCCGCTTTTGGGAAGGACAAGGCCGCGAATACGAAGACCAGGTTGAACGCATCGCCCTGCGACGACTCATGCCACCCAATGGCGGATCTCTCATTGAAATCGGGGCTGGTTTCGGCCGGCTGGCCGATGAATATTTAGGTTATAAGCAGGTTGTGCTGTTTGACTATTCGCGCTCGCTGCTGCGCGAAGCCCAGGCGCACTGGGGCAAGGATCCTCGCTTTATCTACGTGGCCGGCAACTGGTACAACATGCCCTTTGTCAACGGGCTGTTTAACACAATGGTGCAAATTCGCACCCTGCACCATGCCGCCGATGCCCCCTCGCTGTTTGCCGAACTGGCTCGCATTGCTGCGCCCAAAGGGACATATGTGCTGGAATTTGCCAATAAGCAAAACTTAAAAGCGATTTTGCGCTACTGGGGCAAGCAGCAATACTGGTCGCCATTTGCCCTGGAGCCGGTTGAGTTTGTGGCTCTCAACTTTGATTTTCACCCTCGCTGGATTCGGCAGCAGTTACAGCAGGCGCACTTTACACCGGGCAAGATGTTGACCGTCTCGCACTATCGCATTGCTCCGCTCAAACGGCTGGTGCCAACCTCCCTGCTGGTAACGCTGGATGCACTGGCTCAACAAACGGGCAACTGGTGGCAATTATCGCCCAGCGTTTTTGTGCAAAACCAACACCCCGACCAGGGACAAACGGCCGTTTCCGGCACCTTTTTCGCCTGTCCCACCTGCAAGACGGCATTGGGTGAGGAGAAAAACGGCCGTTTAGCCTGCCCCAACCCCGCTTGCCAACATCAATGGCGCATCGAAGACAGCCTCTACGATTTTAAAGAACCCATCTAAGTTATTACACCGTTAGCTAAAACTTAATTTATTTGTGCTATAGCATATGGCAGCACCCCACAGTGGGTCAATTGTTTCCCGTGAAACAATCATGGGAATTTGTATCGGATTAGCACCACAAGGGGCCAGCCACCATGCTCAATCGTTTTCAACCAAAGCAAAAATTAACGTTTACCGCCCTGCAACATCCCGTTGAAATCATCCGCGATACCTGGGGCGTACCCCACATTTATGCCCAGACAGAAGCCGACCTTTTTTTTACACAAGGGTTTGTTCACGCACAGGATCGGCTGTTCCAAATGGATCTGAATCGCCGCGTTGGATCGGGGCGCTTAAGCGAAATTATTGGCCCAAAAGGAGTTGCCACCGACCGCTTTGCCCGTGTCATGGGCTGGACACGGGCCGCACAAAACCACGTGCGTGGTGGCGACGAAGCCGCACTGTCAATGGTAAATGCATACTGTGCCGGAATCAACGCCTTTATCAATAGTGGCAACATCCCGTCAGAATTCCGGCTGCTGTTTTACAAACCGGAGCCGTGGCAAATACACCACAGTGCCGCCTGGGGAATCGTGCTGGCATGGGGGCTATCGGCCAACTGGCAGTCGGAACTCATTCGCAGCTTACTTGGTGCAACATTGGGTGAGGAGAAGGCAGCCGACATTTTGCCTATGGCAAATGATGTTACCCAGTCTACTCATCCCGTCACCGCCCAGCTTGCGGCCAATCTGTTGGCTGCGTATGAAGAAGCGATTGCTGCTTTACCACTGGGCATGTTACCCGTCGGGCAACACATCGGCAGCAACAATTGGGTGGTGGCGGCAGAGCGCATGTGTACAAAACGGCCGTTATTAGCCAACGACCCCCATCTTCCCCCCATTTTCCCCTCCATCTGGTATGAAAACCATCTGACAGGTGGAGGTTACAACGTTACTGGTTTCAGCACCCCCGGCGTGCCGGGCGTTCTCATCGGCCACAACGACCATATTGCCTGGGGGATTACCAACGCCTTTAGCGATATTCAGGACATCTACGTGGAGCAGTTTCACCCCCTCGACCCGCTGCGCTATGAACAAAACGGCCGTTGGCGCAATGCCGAGCAAATCAACGAAACTATCTACATTCGCGGACGTAAACCGTTTACCATCCCCGTGCGCTACACCCACCACGGCCCCATCATCACCAGCCTGCTGCACCACGACGAGCGCGACCTGGCGTTGTGCTGGATGTGCCACCAGCCCAACAATCATCTCAGTGCCATACTCGATCTCAACCGCGCAACCGGCTGGCACAGCTTTAATGAGGCACTGCGCAATTGGGCCTTCCCGCCACAAAACATGGTTTATGCAGATACAGCCGGCAACATTGGCTACACGCTGCCAGGGCAAGTTCCGCTGCGGCAATGCGGCAATGGCATGACTCCCGCCCCCGGCTGGGACAGCCGCTACGATTGGCAAGGGCAAATCCCCCATGAGGAACTGCCTCGCGTGCTCAACCCAGCCACTGGCATTATTGCTACCGCCAACAATCGCGTTATGGAGCACAGTTACCCGCATTGGCTCACCGAGGAGTGGCTACCACCTTATCGCGCTGCCCGCATTTTGCAGCTACTGCAAACACCCCAGCCCCTTTCGCTAGCGGATCACCTTGCCATCCAGCAAGATACGGTGTCCCTATTGGCGCAGCGTTTTCTGCCGCTGGTTTTGCCCTGTCTGGCAAAACAGCGGTTACATGGCGACCTGGCGCGAGGGCGTGATCTGCTGCAACAATGGGATGGCAACATGGTGATTGACAGCGTAGCACCGACGCTCTATTTTGGCTGGCTGGTGCATCTGACGCAGGCTGTAATGGGGCATGCCTTGGGGGAGGAGGTGAGTGAGCAGCTTTTGAGCCAAACGGCCGTTTCCCAAAGCCCCGGCAACCCTTTCCACGCCATCGCCTACGAACGACTGCTGGATTGGCTGGAAACGGAGCCACCTCAGTGGGTTGGTTCAATTACTTCACACATTTTTCCATCTTATGTCAAGACATTTGCCGTTTTGCGTCAGCAGGTTGGCACAAGTTGGAAGCAGTGGCAGTGGGGAAAGTTACATCGTCTACACGTGCGCCACCCGCTAACGGCCGTTCCTGTGCTGGGTAAACATTGGCGACCCCAGATGATTCCCATGCCGGGCAGTGACAACACCATCAACCAAACGGCCGTTCCTCCCCGGTTCCCGCCAGAACCCGTAGAAATGATTGCCAGTTGCCGCATGGTGCTTGACGTGGGCGCATGGGATAACAGCGTGGCGGCGCTTCCGGGCGGGCAATCTGCTTATGTCAACAGTTCGCATTATCAGGATGGGTTGGAAGGGTGGAAAAACGGCCGTTATCGCCCCATGCTCTTTAGCCGCAGCCGCGTTGAAGCCGCTGCCAAAGAGACCATCTGGCTTCACCCGGCAAAATAGCTCATCACCAAATCGTTCGCAAGTAACATGTTACAAGTCGCATGTGCGAATTGGCAAAAACGACTTGCTACTTGCGACCTGCCACTTGCTACCCGCAGCTTGTCCTTATTTCTGTGCGGTACACAATTTGATGAAGACGCATAAAAAAACCGCCTCCAAATTGGAGGCGGTTTCTTCAAGGCTGCGGGACCAGGATTCGAACCTAGACTAGACGGTTCAGAGCCGCCTGTTCTGCCATTAAACTATCCCGCAATGTAGCCAGATTCTACCAAATCTCTGGTTCACTGGCAACCAGTTTTTCCGGCACAAACACAGCAGCTCGAATCTGGCGGTGCAGCGGAATTTCCAAAAAGGTTTGGGCATACACAACACCCGATGGAATGAGGGCATGTTTACGCTGCATTTCGGCATAGGCTCGGTGAAAAAAGGTGTGGGCATCGGCAAAACGGCCGTTTGCCCGCAGTGCCTTCCCGTGCCAAAACAACACCTCCTCGCTGGCACATTCCAAAATCTGCACATACCCCAACAACTCATAAATAGTCAGTGCCACCTGCGACGAAGCCAATGCCCAATCCAGATGCCGCTGTCTGGCCGCCTGCTCTGACGCAATTTTAGCCAAAGCAAGCTGAGCCACCGCCGCCTGGCAAGCAGCCGCCAGTTCATATTGTCGGCTGATCATCGGATTCTCTCGCACAATCTGGCTGGCTCTGGCCGTTTCTTCTAATGCTTGCCACCAATGCGCTTCCCCGCCTGCACCATTATAAATCATAGCCGCCGCCAGATGCAGCCCCAGGGCAAGCGTTCGGCTCACCACCTGCGCCAACTGCTGCTGCGCTTGCTCCAGCTTCTCCAAGGCTTCCTCATGCTCGGCCATCGCACTCAGCATCAACGCCATTCGCAGCAAAACAAGCGGCGTATCATGGCTCCACTGCGCCGCCACTTCGCGCATCATTGCCATCCCCGCTGCATAATCTCCCAACTGAAGCCCAACAATGACCCCCTCACCCAAACGCATTTCCAATGCCAACGGCCGATGGTTGATTGACTGGCTGATCTTCAGGCGAGGCTGCTGGTATTGCGTTAGCAAGCGATAATAATCGCCTGTGCGCTCAAACTGCAGACCAATTTGTCCCAGCAGTGTGACCTCAGCCACTTTGTTGTTGAGTGCCTCACACAGCGGTCGCGCTTTCTCCAAAAAGGCAATGGCCTGCTCTGGCTCGTTGCTCCAATTGTAAAAGCGGCTAATTGCCAGCAAAATCTCGGCTTCACGGTATGGGTCATCTAGCTGCTTTGCCAAAGCCAATGCCTCTTGGGCAATGTCTAGCGACGCAGGGTTTACCCGACCATAGGATTGCTGGTTGGCAATAGCCATCAGGCTCAGCATTTCCCGCTGTTGATCTCCCTGCTGCCGCGCCAGTTGCAGTGCCTCCTCGGCCAAGGCCTGCCCCTTTTGCAATTCGGTCTCTGTGCGCCAATCATGTACAACGGACTGGATCAACAGGGCATCAATCAACCAAACAGGGTCATCACCCAGTTGCCGCGCCAAAGCCAACAGCCTTTTGGCATCTTCGTCCATAGCCTGAAATTCGCCGAGCAGAAAGTGTACCTCCCGCCGGCCGTCCAACAGTTCAAATTGGCGCGTTCGTATGGCATAAAGCCGGTCAGGGTTATCCGTTTCCCGCTCCATTTGGTCAAGCAGCCGCAGACCCTGCGTATAAAGTGTTACCGCTTCCGTATTGGCATACACGTCCTTGGCTTCTTTGGCTGCCAACAGCGTATAGTAAAGCTGTTCGCCTTGCTTACCAGCCCGCTGATAATGATAAGCCAGCATCCCATAATATTGCGGCGGGGTGGGGCGTTCGGCGGGTGCCAGGTAGGCGGCAATTTGTTCATGGTAAAGCGTCTGCTGCGTAGACAGCAAGCTTTCGTACACCGCATCACGGATGAGAGATGAGCGGAAGGTATATTCCATCCCCAGGTCAGGTACGCGCCGCCGCTCCACAACAAGCTGCGCCCGCTGCAAGGCAGTGAGGTGGGGCTGAATGTCGGCGTCACCGGCTAAATGTTGCAGTAGGTTAAACCAGAACACGTGGCCGATAGTGGCGGCCATTTGCAAAAGCTGTTTTTCGGCGGGTAAAAGAATGTCAATACGAGACAGGAAGAGGTTTTGTAACGTATCGGGAAGCTGGAGGTTGTCAATAGCGCGGGTGGCGTGCCAACGGCCGTTTGTCACATCCTTAACCAACACGGCCTGCTCAATCAGCGTCTCAATTAACTCGGCCACATAGTAGGGGTTTCCATCTGCCTTTTCAATCACTAACGCCTTTATCCTGGGCGACAAGACATCGGCACCAATCAGGTGATCGATCAGTTCATGGCTTTGCTCATCGGTCAGCGGGGCAAAGGTGAGCCGAGTCACACGGTGCGGGTATTCGGTTTCTACGTGTTGGGCAAAATGCCAAACGGCCGTTTCCCGCATATGGCGATACGTAACCAGCCACAGCAGCGGATGGGCCTCACACACCGGCAGACAGTAAGTTAGCAACGCCAGCGAGGAGGCATCGGCCCAGTGGGCATCGCTAAAGGCAATGACAAGTGGCCCTTGCTCCGCCAGCCGGTTAACCCAACCAAGAACAGCCGTAAATAGCTGATGCTGCAACCCCTCGGCGTCCAGACACCTGACCTGCTCAATAAACGGCTCCTCCAGCGGCAGCGAAAGCAGGGTTGCCAAATACGGATAATATTCACCAAACAGATCGCCCCACAATGCGACTGACTCCTGACGCAATCGGTCGCGGGTTTCGGCATCAGACGTGCTGGGCTGCATATGGAGCCATTTACGCAGCAGGTCGCCCCACACTGAAAACGGCCGTGATTGGTCATAGGAGCGGCAGCGGCCACGCAGCCACAGCAGCTTGCCTTGCTCTTGCGCCCGCACATCGTCTGCCAGCCGTGACTTACCCATTCCCCCATCCCCAGTGAGCAGCATAATGCCACCACGGCCGACGTACAGTGCCGCCAAATGCGCCTCCAATGCCTGGCGCTCGACATCACGACCAATCAACGGGGCTGACAACGTCTCAGAACGGGTGCCGCTTTGTTTTTCCGCTTCGGACAGATGCGCCAGCGGGCGGTAGACAGCCACTGGCTGAGATAAACCCTTAATAGGCAATTCGCCAAGTGCGTCCCATTCAAACAGTGATGACACCAGCCGATAGGTACTGTCACTGACCAGCACAGTTCCCGGAGCGGCCGATGTTTCCATACGTGCCGCCAGCATAATCCCCTCGCCCATTGCCGTTTCCTCCCGAAACTGCTGGCTGTCACCAATAGCCGTGACAATAATCTCCCCCGTGTTGATGCCAATCCGCACCTGCAAGTGAGGCAAGTCGGTTGCCTGCAATTTGTCAGCGTGACGCTGTATAGACTGCTGAATGGCTAGCCCTGCCAAAACCGCACGCTCCGGGTCGTCTTCATGGGCAGATGTAGCTCCAAAAAAGGCAACCAAACCATCGCCCCGGAATTGATCAACTTCGCCGCCATAACGATAAATCTCGGCTTCCATGAGCTGGAGAATATGGTTCATCGTTTTGACCCACGCTTCGGTGCCAAGCTGCTCCAACAACTCCGTAGAGCGGCTCACATCCGCCACCAGCACGGTTGCCAAGCGTCGCTCGCCAGCCAGGGGCAACGCTGAGTGGCTGTGGTCTTGGTTCTCATAGGCTGGGGGCAACTGAGCAGGGGGCGGTAGCAAGGAAAGCCCACACATCCCACAAAAGCGGTAATCAAGTGGGTTGGCAAAGTGGCATCCTAGGCAAATTTGCTTTAGGCGTATGCCACACATGCCACAAAAGCGCATGTCGGGCGGGTAGTCAAAGTCGCAGTTAGGGCAGCGCATAAACAAAAGGGCGTACAGTAGCCATGTACTGTACGCCCTGATAAAACTAAATCGTTATATGTGTATAGATACGGTGCAGGTTCCTATCACCACACCCTTCATTGCCAATGCTCCATGCGTGATTATAACCGATCCAATGCTCGGCGGAATCGGCGTGCCAGCTCTTGTGAAACGACAACCCCCATGTCCGCATCCTCTTTCATGGCGGCCAGAAAATCCCAGCGAGCCAGCACCAGGCAATCCGTATCGGCTGTTGCCACCACCGAAGCGGTGCGGGTACCGTCATGCAGCAGGGCCAACTCACCAAAAAAGTCGGTAGAGCCGAAGTTGTTGACAACGGCCGTTGAACCATCGGCTCGTTCACGGATCGCCTCAGCAACCCCATTGACAACAATGAATAGCCCTTCGCCGCCTTCACCCTGCCGCACAATTTGCTCCCCAGCTTTGTAGCTGCGTGCGACAAAACGTTTTTCTAACTGTCCTAATTGTTTACTGTTTAACCCATCTAATAATGGGACTCGTTTTAAAAATTCTATTGTTTCAGACATTTTTACCTTACCTTTTGAATCGGGCTGGTGCGTGTATTAATCTGTACCGCCCTGAATCCTGTTCACTATAATCGGTTCATTTCCGGCTGTCATCGGGTAAAGGTAACAGTGTTAAGGGATCAATCTTGCGCAAACTGCCAGAAAAAGTGGCTATTTTAACTCAATGATATAGGTTGTATAGGGTGGCACCACGTCTACAGGTTTGTAATTGTCAAAGCCGCCGCTGCTGTTGCTGGTGGGAGCGGAAACGGCCGTTTGCCACAAAACCTCCTGCGCCGTCCCTTCCGCCAACACGCCGCCGTTTACACACAGACCATAGTTGCCTATCGGCTCATCCCCCATATTGATCATTACCAGCAGCGTCTGATCTTCCGTGCGGCGCAAGGAAGCGTATAGCGCACTAATCCCCGTTTCCACGGGCTGCAAATCCCCCGTTTGCAAAGCCTCGCTGCGGTCTCGCAGTTGAATCAGTGCCCGGTATTGGCTCAACAGTGAATCCGGGTCATTGGTTTGGTCAGCCACGTTAAACGAAGCGTAATTGGTTTGCGGCATATTCCAGGCGGCTGAAGCGGTGGTGAAGCCGGCATTGGCGGTCTCGTCCCACTGCATGGGGGTTCGCAGTCGGTCGTCGGGTTTACGGCCGGCTTGCCCCACCTCTTCACCATAGTACAGGAAGGGTAAACCAGGGCCGGTTAGCAGCAAGGAAGCGGCCGTTTTTGCCCGCCCAAAATCGCCCAGCAGCGTACTCATTATCCGCACCTGGTCGTGGTTGCTAATGAAGGTGGCATATTGATTGGCCGGGTAAGCAAGGGCAATTTGTTTCTGGGCATTTCTGATCGCTGTGGTCCGTTCCATTTTGGCACTTTGCAAGATGGCACTGGCGTTATCAAACTCAAAAGCCACATCCACCTCGTCGCCAATATATTCCACTACTTCCGCCGTATCAGACCACGCTTCACCAACCGTAACCGCTTCAGGGTTGATAGATTTGTAAAAATCGTGGAATGACTCAAACCAGGCATGAGTAGCGGGTGTGTTTTCCTGAATGCTGCCGTCCTCAATCAAGTGCTTGATAGCATCCAGCCGAAACCCGTCAACCCCCATATCTTCCAGCCAAAAGCGGATAACTTTCTGCATTTCTGTTGTGACATCGGGGTTCTCGTAATTGAGATCGGGCATCCCTTCCCAAAACACGCCATAGTAAAAGCCGGTGCCGCTGCGATGCCAAACCGGGCTGCCCCACGGGCTGCTGTAGCCCGGCGGGCTATCGGCCCAAATGTAGAAATCGCGGTAGGGGCTGTCAGGATTGCTCACAGCATCTTTAAACCAGGGGTGTTCAACGCTCGTGTGGTTTAGCACCAGGTCAATGATGACCTTGATGTCCCGTTTGTGTGCTTCTTCCAGCAGCCGCTGAAAATCTTCCTTGGTGCCGTAATCTGGTTCCACGTCAAAGTAATCTACGACATCATAGCCATGATAGCTGGGCGAAACGGTAATGGGCATCAGCCAGATGCCGGTGATGCCAAGATCATCGCTGGTATTGGGGTCGCCGTCGTTGAGGTAGTCCAGCTTTTCGATGATGCCATTAAAGTCACCAATGCCGTCGCCATCGCTGTCGTAGAAGCTGCGAACAAAGATTTCGTAGAAAACGCGGTCGTTCCACCAGGGATAATCGCTGTTGTCAGCCAGGGTGGGGACGTTATTGCAGGTGGGTTCAAAGGGGGGAACGGCCGTTTGTACTACAGTGGGGATGGGAGAAACGGCCGTTTCCGTTGGCTCAACCTCAATGGTGGGGGGAGAGGTGGGAAGGGGTGGGGAAGAAACGGCCGTTTCTCCCCCACAAGCAACCAGCACCACCAGCAAAAACGACCAAGCAACCAGTCGTCGTTTCATCAATCAACCTCCAAATACAAAAAATGGGCACAATCCAAAAGATTGAACCCATTGATACAGTGTCGTCACCCTTCAGAGCAACTTCGGCAATAAAAGCTGAACCATCAGGAATTTAGAGGGTTAACGGCAAATGTAGGGGCGTATCGCATACGCCATTCCCCAAATATGCCAATCACTTCAATCCCTTGATCACATCGCCACCCCTTTCAAATCCAGCTCGCCCGCAAAATGGCAAGCCGCATAATGATCCGGCTTAATCTCACGCAATTCCGGCACCTCTATCTTACATTTCTCCTGCACATAGCGGCAGCGTGGGTGGAACAAACAACCGGGCGGTGGGTTACCAGGGTCAGCCACATCCCCCTCCATAATAATCCGCTGCTTCTTCGCTCGTGGATTCGGGCGCGGCACCGAAGACATCAGTGCCTCTGTATAAGGATGCAGCGGCTGCGAATACAGCTCAATAGACTCAGCCATCTCCGCAATACGCCCCACATACATCACCGCCACCCGATCCGAAATATGCTGCACCACACTCAAATCATGCGCCACAAAAATATAAGCCAGGTTAAAATCCTCTTTCAAATCATTCAGCAAATTCAACGTCTGCGCCTGTACAGACACATCCAGGGCCGATACCGGTTCGTCACAAATAATGAGCTGCGGATTCAGTGCCAGTGAGCGGGCAATACCAATACGCTGCCGCTGTCCACCAGAAAATTCATGCGGGTAACGGCGAATATGCTCCGGGCGCAAGCCCACCCGCTGCAACAATTGAATCACATGCTCCTCAGTGTTCGGCCCAACCTTGTTATGAATCAGCAGCGGCTCTGTAATAATGTCATAAACCGTCATACGTGGGTTCAGCGAACCAATCGGATCCTGAAAGATCATTGAAATATCTTGATAGACTGTTTTCAACTGCTCCTTGTTCAATTCCCGCAAGCTCACCCACTCCGGCTTACCACTTTTAGACAAAGCACGCGACTTAAATCGAACCTCGCCGTCTGTTGGCTCATACAAACGCATCACAGCACGGCCGGCCGTCGTCTTCCCACAGCCACTCTCACCCACCAGCCCTAACGTCTCCCCTTCGCGCACAAAAAAATTAACGTCATCAACTGCCTTCACATAGCCCACGACTTTGCGCATCATGCCACCAGTGATCGGGAAGTACTTCTTTAACCCCTTAACCTCTAAGAGGATATTCTCGTCTTTTACATTTCCATTATCAGCCATCTTCCTCTCCTAAATCATACTTCCGACAGCCCTACGCCTTAGCCTTAATAGCCTGAGCCTCAGCCGTATCCGGCCAGCAGGGATCATACATCAAACAACGTGCGTTTTGATTCTTCGCCACTGTTGCCAACAACGGCTTCACCACATCACATTTACCCGGCATAAAATCAGGGCAACGCGGGTGAAAAACACAACCAGTAGGCAAATCAAAAGGACTAGGTGTCATCCCCTTAATCGTCGCCAATTCTCGTTTCTTCTCACCAATTTCAGGAATAGAAGCCAGCAATAAGCGCGTATATGGATGTTTAGGATTCTCAAAAATGTCAATCACACTTCCTTCTTCCACCTCCTTACCCATATACATCACCACCATTTCATCGGCCATTTCAGCAATCACCCCCATATTATGAGTGATAAACAAAATAGCCATATCCACCGTTTCTTGCAACTCACGCATCAAATCCAGAATCTGCGCCTCAATAGAAACATCCAACGCCGTTGTCGGCTCATCAGCAATAAGCAAATCCGGGTGTGTCGAAAGCGCAATCGCAATCATCACCCGCTGCCGCTGCCCACCACTCAACTGATGCGGATAGCTATCTACACGCTGTGCAGCATTAGGCAGCCCAACCTTTTGCAACATATCAATGGCAATTTCACGTGCTTCCTCCAGGCTAACCTGCCGCTTTTTCTGAATATTCCGCGTCATCGTCTCGCCAATTGATTCAATCGGCAAAAAGCGGTGCAATTTAACCGCTTCCATAATATGGAAACCCGCACTAAACACAGGTGTCAGCGAACTCATCGGCTCCTGAAAAATCATCGTTATCGTGCCACCACGAATCTTACGAATTTCCTCCCCATCTTTATCCAACTGGTCGAGCCGAATCTCCTCAACAATCTGGCTACCATTTTCAACATGCCGCTTGTAAAGAGTCACCTCGCCAGTCATAATGCCTGGCTTAGGCACCATGTTCATAATAGCCTTAGCCGTCATAGATTTGCCACAGCCGCTTTCGCCAATAACCCCCAACGTTTTGCCACGCCGAATAGTAAAGTTAGCCCCATCCACAGCATTCACAATACCATCACGCACATCAAAACGAATACGCAGATCTCTAATGCTAACAAGAACATCATCCGTTATTTCGTTCACAATTATCTCTCCTGTCTCTCAGCATTCAGTACTCGCCATTTAGTAAACATCAATGCCCAACTAAATACTGATTACTTGCTGTACGGATCCATAGCGTCACGTAAGCCATCACCCAGCAAGTTGTAGGCCAGGATGGCAAAAAGAATAAACGGGGTTACAAATAAATACCAGGGCGCAGCACTAATTGAGCGTACCGTATTGGCATTCTGCAACAAAGTTCCCCAGCTGACGGTGGGGGGAACCAACCCCAAGCCAAGAAAACTTAAAGCGGTTTCCAACAAAATCATGCCAGGTATCTTCAAAGTTGCAATAACAATCACATGGCTCATGGTTGCTGGAATCAGATGGTTGAAGATGATGCGACGATCACTGGCACCAAAGCTTCGAGCCGCCAGAACATATTGTTCCTCCCGACCAGAAAGCACCAGACCACGCACCTGCCGTGCCAAACCACCCCATTGAATCAGTGCCAGCAAAATTGTAACCATGAAGAACACACGTGTTGAAGGCCAGCTCACAGGAACGGCCGCTCCCAAAGCCAAAAATAATGGTTCCTGCGGAAAAGCGGAAAGAAGTTCCGTTATTCGCATGACCACAATATCCGTAGCCCCACCATAGTACCCGGATGCAGCACCCAACGTCACACCCACAAATAAAAAGACAGCCACGCTAAACAAACCAATAAACAGCGAAATGCGACCACCAAACAGAATACGCGAAAATTGGTCACGCCCCAGTCGGTCAGTCCCCAACAAAAACACTTTAGCATCCGGGTCGGCCGGATCAGTGCCAAAGAAATGGGTCTTGGCCGGAATGAATCCGAACAGCTTATAAGGCTCGCCCTCCACAAAGAAATAGAGTGGGTATTTCACCGATTCATTGACGACAAACTGGCGACTGCGCGTGGCAACATCAATCTCCTCATCCAATCCATAGACAAAAGGACGCAGGGAAAAATTCCCATCCGCATCTACAAACTGGGGGTATGTCGGTCGCGCTTCAATATAGTCACTTTCCAGCCCTTTGCTATAAGGGGCAAAAAATTCAGGAAAGATCAAACAGGTTATGTAGTATGCAGCCAGAATAAACGCCGCCACAACAGCCAGGCGATTCCGTTTGAATTTCCACCATACCAGACTCCAGTAACTCTGACTGATTTTTACAGCATCATCCTTTGTTTCTTGCACAGGTATTACCGCTGCATCGCTCATTTCTCCAACCTCCTAATATTCAGTTTACCCCTCAGCCCTACTCCAGCCGAACACGCGGATCAATCCAGGCCAAAACCAGATCGGTAATTAAATTGCCAACCAACAGCAAAAACACAATTAAGACCAAAACCGTTCCCGCCATAAACATATCCTGCGTCGTCAACGCATTGATATAAAGTGGTCCAATGGTAGGCAAACCAAGCACGACCTCAACCAAAATATTGCCCGCTAGAATACCCGGAAAGGCTTCGGTACCTAAAATAATGACAAGAGGCGTAATAGCCATGCGTACAGCATGTTTCCAAACAACTCGTCTGCTTTTTAAGCCCCTGGCACGGGCTGCTTCAATAAAGGGTTGGCCGAGTGTATCCAGCAAATTGCCCCGCATAATTCGGATCGTGCCGGCCGTACCCGTAACAGCTCCAATAAGAGCCGGCACCCAAAGGTGCTTCAACAAATCCCACACCTTGGCTAAGCTCCAGGGCGCGTCCTGAAACTCCCGCGAGAACAAGCCCACCACATCCTGGTCAAGAATCACAATGGCAACATACAAAACAAGCAATGCCAATAAGAAACCCGGCAAACCAATACCAATAAACGCTATCGTCGTTATGATTTGGTCGCCGAGTGAATATTGGTTAACGGCCGAATACACCCCCAAGGGTATTGCGATCAACCACGTGATCGTTAAAGTCGTCAGCGACAAAAGAATCGACAACGTCAGGCGCTGACCAATCAGCTCTTTAACCGGCCGTTCAAATTGAAAAGACAAACCAAAATCACCCCGTACAAAATTAGAAATCCACAACCAGTACTGGGTTAACATCGGCTGGTCTAACCCATAGCGCACCCGATAATCTTCCACACGAGCTACCGCACTCTTATCACCACGCGCCTCCAATTCTGCTATCTTTTGATCCATAAAATCACCAGCCGGAAGATTGATAATCAAGAAGCTGATGAAAGAAACCAAAATCAACATGATGATGGCATAAAATACACGTCGTATGAGAAATGAAACCATTTTTCCTCTCCTTTCCCACCTGTCGGATGTTTAAACAATAAACTGGGTATTACATTTGGTACTCTGCACCTATTCGATTTCGCTTAGAATAAACCTGATTTGCGGAAGGATTATCTGTGCCGCAACCCCCTCTACCATGTCACCTTTAGAGACATTCCATAGGGTTCAATCAAAAATAACCTTGCAGTTCCAGAAGTTTAACTTCTGAGAGAAGTTGAACTTCTAAATCCCAAGTTATTAACGAGCAAACCCATAACATATCTCAGAAAGGTTTAATAAATGATGCTTTAAAACGCAAAACGAACGACTTCTACAATGAGCTGTGAATGGGACGGAGGGAAACCCACCAATATAAATAAGCAGGTCTCCCTCCTGAGACTGTTACATGCGCATTCAAGAACGCTTGTAATCAATCCCTATATCATCTCATTTACTCGCCACGCAAGTTGGCTTCCATCCAGAACTGTTCTGAATGCAGGTTGCCAGGACTACCAGGTGCCCACGGGCCAAGGATAACGAGTTCAGGAATGCCGTGGAAACCATTGCGAACCACAACAGGCATGGCCTGGTCGCCAGCACCACCAATCATGAACGGGCCGTGATCAATCATAATCTGAACCGCTTCATAGAATATCTTGTGGCGTTCCTCAATATCCGGCTCAGCAATACCCTTAGCATACAGTTGCTGCAGCTCATAAGCATAGGTCGTGCCAGGCTGTGGTTCCCAACCGTCAGCACCACCAGTTTCATAATACAAACCTTCAAGCGGCCAGGCACGTGCAGCCTCATTCCGCAGCGGGAAGACCCAGTCCGGGTAAGTCCAGATATCCAGCTCAGAAGCATGGCTGTTGCGGATCATGGCTTTACCTTCTTTCCAACGCAGCGTCCAGTCCGGCTGACCCATCAAATCATTGATAAGGGTGTTCACCCCAACGGACTGCAAGTCACTGGAATAGGTTTCATTGCTCAAAACCGGAATAACCTGTCCACCCCAGTCACCCTGATCCATGACAAGGGTAAATGAAGCACCGCTGGGCAGATCGCGCCAGCCATCGCCATCAGCATCTACAAAGCCAGCAGCGTCGAAATGTTCCATCGCCTTTTCGGGGCTATATTCAACATATGAATCGCGCCATGCTTCATAAACTGCCTGCCCTTCAGCACTGGCAAAGTGCCAGGCCTGTGGGCTGATGGTCATGCTGGTGGGATAGCCAATACCACCCCAAGCGACATCAATCAAACGCTCGCGGTTAAGCGAAAGCGCCAGGCCAATGCGGAAATCCTGATTCTGCAAAAGCGCACGAATTTCCTCGCAGGTGTCGGGGTAGGTTTCGCAGTCATTGAAATTCATGTTGATGTTCCAGGCCGGCCAGCTACCAGCACCATTTACAGCACCAGCATGAAGATGGTAATCATTGGCTTCAGCTTGTTCCAACAGGAAGGGGATGTTGGTGGGGTCATCTGTACCACGGAAGCTAGCTTCGTACTTACCCTGGGATACTTCCAACAGACGAACTTCGTTATCTTCTAGCAGCACGGTATCAATGTAATCAATATAGGGCAGTTGGTTCCCTTCGGTATCCACTTTCCAGTAATAAGGATTACGAGCCAACACAGTGCGCTCACCAGGAGTAACAGTTTCCGGACACCATGCATGCAGACAGGGGTAGCCAGCGACGTTCATGAGCCAGTCGCCACCGTAAACGGCCGCTTCCAGATCCTCATAGGTCTTGCTGCTGTCGTAGTTGGGGTCAAACTGGGAGAGGAAGTGCTTTGGACGTTCCATCGGCAGCCATTCCCAGAAACCCTGGGCAACCACAAAGTTAGCAATGTAGTGCGGCTCACCCCAGGTGAACACCATCGTGTAATCGTCGGGGAAAGAAACCTCCATCAAAGTACCATCAGAATCGCGTCCCCACCACGGCGGGGTAACGACAGCGAAATCTTCGTTGGTCGCCAGTTCCCACCAGTAAGCCATATCCTCGGCCGGAATAAAGTCCACACCATCAGACCATTTAACGCCCTGGCGGAAGTGCCAGGTCAACTGCGTACCATCTTCAGAAATTTCCCAGCTTTTTACCAAACCAGGCTCATAGCCAGTGTAATCGGGCTTCCAGCGCACGGGCGGGTCGTAAACGATCATTTCGATGTTCCCCATGCCCTGCCACCAGCTAGCATTGTGCCAGGTACCACCGTATTCACCAACACCATCTACAGGCGTAACAACCTGGATGTCTTCTTTAGCTGGCAAGCGTTCTTCTACGGGGGGCAAGCTGCCGGCCGCAACCATTTCAGCCAGCATCGGTGCTTCGCCGTATTCAGACGTTTCAACGACAGCAGTATCTTCAACGACAGCTTCTTCCTCTGCCTGCTGAATACCACCACCTTCCTCAGCAGCCGGTTCTTCGGCAGCCGGTTCTTCGGCAGCCGGTTCTTCAGCGGCCGGTTCTTCAGCGGCGGGCGCTTCAGCAGCCGGTTCTTCGGCGGCTGGCGCTTCGGCTGGGGTATCGGCACCACAGGCAACCAGGAATAGCCCCAACATGAGCATAAAAGCAATAAGCGTTAGCTTTTTCATTGTGTAAATTCTCCTCCTAAATTATAGGAACTTACAAAGTAAACATTATTCGCAACAAAAAGGTCATTCAGGTTATTTTGATCTTTTGTCAGAAAATCACCTCCATTGGGTTAAATTTACTACGTATCTGGTTAAAAACAGGTTTGCACCAGATTGGTAATAGCAAGTTAGGGGTTGTGATTGATGTTTTCGATGTCAATCACATGCTGCCGGCCGTGTTGGTAGAACTTAAACGACAACCGCCGCCAATGGGGGGGGAGTTGCGGTTTAAGCGTATACGATTGTTGGTTAAAACGGAGACCGGCAAAGCCGAATGCGAGTGCTTGCCAAATGCCACCCGCCGAGGCGGCGTGAATGCCATCACCAGCATTACCACGCACATCAAAAATATCGGCACGTGCGGCAAGCATAAAATGTTCATACGCTTCTTCCGGGCGCTCCATTTCGCAAGCGGCCCAGGCGTGAAAGCTTGGCCCTAATGAAGAACCATAGCTGTGGTCGGTGATTGGCATATACGTGTCCCAATTTGTCTGCCAAATTTTTTGACCATACTCATGCCGCAAGAGGCACAGTAACATAATCACATCTGCTTGTTTGATAACCTGGTGCTGGTTTGCCCCTTCGATCCCAAGCAGGGCTTGCATTGAAGCTGTACGGTCTGTAAATTCAGCCCAATTGACCTCTTTCAGGTCAAAGAAACCGTCAAATTGGGTAAATAAACCTGTATCACTATTAAGAGATATGATAATACGATTTATGATCTCTTGCCAGTGTTCAATTTTATCCGGGTTCAAATCAAGTTGAGCCGCCAGTTGGGCTGCTTTTGCCGGGTGGTTATTTTGCAACCAGGCAAGCAGATGCAAAGCTTCTTGTAAGTGCCACTGCGCCATGCGGTTGGTATAAGCATTATTGTCCACGTGATCGTGGTATTCATCGGGGCCAACCACATCACGCAGGGCATAGCGGGTTGTGCCATCTGCCTCTTCACGCTCGGCGCGGTCGCCCCAAAAACAGGCACCATCCAAAATAATTTCCGCCCCATAATCAAGCAAAAAGTTGTCGTCACCTGTGGCATGCCAATATTGCAGAATGGCGTAGGCGATATCGGCGGTAATATGAATTTCGATGTCGCCTGTCCAAATGCGAATGAGTTCCCTGAAGTTGGTGGCGGCATCGGGAACCCAGGTGGGGGTTACTTCATCACCCGTGATGGCACTTTCCCAGGCAAACTGGGCACCACCATAGCCGTTGCCGGCCGCTTTGCGCCGCGCCCCTGCCAATGTATGGTAACGATAATGGAGCAGGTTGCGAGCAACAGCCGGTTGGGTGTAGGTGAAAAATGGCAGGACAAAGATTTCGGTATCCCAAAAAACGTGACCGCGATAGCCAAGGCCACTGAGGGTTTTGGCACCAATACTGACACGGTTATCGTATCGCGGCGCGGCAACTTGCAGTTGGAAAAGGCTAAAACGGGTAGCAAGCTGCGCTTCCTGGTCGCCCTCAATGATAACATCAATATCTTGCCACAGCTTTTGCCAGGCGACAGTGTGGTCTTGACGAAGGGTGTTGTAGGTGTGGTTGGTAAATTGACTAACGGCCGTTTCCACCACATCACTCCCCGCCACATCCCGGCTCGTCACATAGCTCACCAGCTTGTCCAGTTGCAGCGTCTCACCCGGCTGGAGCATTTGCTCAACGGTCAGCAGGGGGTGACCAAGGCAGTTTTGGCAGTGGGTGGGGGCAGAAACGGCCGTTTCCACCCGCATCGCCGTCCCCAATTCAATCTTTGTGTGGCGCGTCTGGCTGTGAAGCCACGCCACGCCATTTTCCGCTTGCCCCTGATCCAGCAAATGCCAGTGCAGCAGATGTTCGTTGGCTACGTGACCGTTGATACCAGCACTGATAGCGAGGGTGCAGGGCTGATTAACGGCCGTTGCCACCATCCGAATGCCCCCCACATGCTGCTCCGTATAGGCCACAAACCGCTCAAACCCCAGATCAACCACCACCCCGCTGGGCGACTGCCAGCGCAGTTGACGGTGCAAAATGCCATCGGCCAAATTCAGCCAGCGCCGGAATGAGAGCAACTTACCGCTATCCAGGCGGAACCGTTCCCTGTTTATCGTGATCTGTAGATCAAGCCAGTTGGGCAGATTGGCTAATTCGGTGAAAAAAACGGGCGCATCATTATACACGCCATGGGCAAACGTCAGAGCCGATTCACCGGGATATCCTTCTTCAAAGCTGCCCCGGCTGGCAAAATAACCGTTACCAATGGTAAAAATGGTCTCTTTATGCCCCTGCTTATGCGCCACAAATTGGCTCTCGCCCACAATCCACTGGTCGTCAGGCAACATGGCATCCTGCAAATCGGCCAGGCCAATCCCCTGCAAATCGTCACGGCGGGTAAAGTTACTGCTGGCAAGATGGGCAAAACGGCCGTTTGGGCCAACTGCCAACGCCCCCATGCCCGCATCCAGAGCCGCCTCAATACCAGCGGCGGCATCTTCAACGACAAGACAATGAGCAGGGGGAACGTTAAGTTTGGCGGCGGCGTAGCGGAAAAGGTGGGGGGCGGGTTTTTGCTGCTGCACGCTGCTGCCATCGGCTATACAGGCCAGCCGCTGGGCAATGCCGAGACGCTGCACCACGTCAGGGGCATTGCGGCTGGCGGAGGCAAGGGCATAGGGGATGTTGGCAACATCGAGTTCATCAAGCAGGCTGGCAACACCGGGGAGGAGATCGGCGGGGGAAACGGCCGTTAACATTTCCACATAATAGCCGTTTTTCCGCGCCATCATCGCCTCAAGGTCGGCTTCGGGGGTGGAACGGCCGTTTAAAATCCGCAGCAAAGAATCCCGCCGCGACACACCACGCAACTGCTCATTCAACGCCCGGTCAAACAGCAACCCCTCTTCATCAGCCAACCGCTTCCAGGCCAGGTAATGATATTCAGCGGTATCGGTTAAAACGCCATCCAGATCAAAAATTACAGCCTTGAGTTGCATAATGACGCTTCGTCTGCCTCACATTAAGCCGAGCTACGAATAACCAGCTCTGGCTTTAACAAAACCTGCTGCGGAACAGCTATAGTGCCATTGATCTGCCCCAACAGCATATTAGCGACTAATTCACCCGCCTCATCAATCGGCTGTCGCACCGTGGTCAGCGGTGGGTGCAAAAACTGCGCCATATTGATATCATCATACCCGGTAATGGCAATATCTTTACCCACTTCCAACCCTTCAGCCATCGCCGCATTCATGGCTCCCACTGCAATTTGGTCGCTCACACAAACAACGGCCGTTGGACGCCGTTCCTGCGGCAACGACAACAGGTGAATAATACCTCGTGCCCCCGTCTCAATCTCATTGACCCCCCTGTAAACCCAGGCCGAATCAGGAACAATCCCAGCCTCTTGCAAACGGCAGTAATAACCACGTTCCCGATCATTCCGCGTTGTGGCACCCCGCTGCCAGCTAATCAGCGCAATACGCTGATGCCCACGCTGCAACAAATAATCTGCCACGCAATAAATCCCATAATAACCGTCTACGTCAACCCAACAAAAATCCAGGTCTTCCTCCACGCGGCCAAAGGCAACAAACGGGATTTTTTCAGCCAGCAAATAATGAATACGCAGGTCATTTTCGGTCGTATTCTCCAAAATGAACCCGTCTACCTGCCGCCTGCCATATAAATCCTCATAGGCTTTTATATCTGTTAATGACTCATCTTTAGTAGTGAAAAATGTGAGGAAATACCCCTGCGCCTCACAGGCATACACAACGCTGTGAAGAAAGCGGTTGTTGACAGGACGCCAGGTTTTAGAACCGCCAGATCCCCAGGCATAACCGATCAGGTGGCTGGATTGTTGACGCAGGTTTTGGGCAACAGCATTGGGGCGATAGTTTAGCTCATTAGCAACATGACGTATCCGCCGCTCAGTTTCGGGCGAAACTTGTGCACGGCGATTGAGGACTTTAGAGACGGTCTGATAGCTTACACCCGCTTTGGCTGCAACGTCTTTTAGGGTTGCTCGTGACATCCAGGTTCTCTTCCGCGTTGTAGATCAAGCAAACTTTCTTCTCATCTTGGCGAACGTTCGCACGAACGTTCGCCTGACTATAGTATTATCGCATATGCCAAAATTGTCAAGCCAAAATTGGGTTACTTTGTTCAGCAGTAGCACAAAAGGGCAAATCAAACGATTTTTGCTAGAATTCAAACTATTCCATTTTGGAGGAAAGAAATGTCACAAGAACTACGTGTAACTGTTTGGAATGAATTTATTCACGAGCGACGGCATGAAGCCATCGGCAAAATGTACCCAGAAGGCATTCATGGTGCCATCGCTAACTATTTACGTTCAACCGGGCTGGTTGCCCAAACAGCAACCCTCGATATGCCAGAACATGGGCTAACCGACGATGTACTAAATAACACCGACGTTTTGATCTGGTGGGGTCATATGGCCCACGGCCAGGTCAGTGATGACGTTGTTAACAAAGTCCACCAGCGGGTCGTCAAAGACGGCATGGGGCTGATTGTGTTGCACTCCGGCCACTTCTCAAAAATCTTTATCAAGCTGATGGGTACAAGCTGTAACCTGAAATGGCGCGAAGCCGGCGACAAGGAACGGCTTTGGGTTGTTTCCCCCGGCCACCCCATTGTCGAAGGCATTGGCGAATACATCGAGATTCCCAACGCCGAAATGTACGGTGAGCATTTTGACATTCCCGAACCAGATACCCTGGTTTTCATTAGCTGGTTTCAGGGTGGCGAAGTGTTCCGCAGCGGCTGCTGCTTCCATCGCGGGCGCGGCAAAATTTTCTACTTCCGGCCAGGGCACGAAACCTATCCCATCTTCCACCACGCCCAGGTGCTAAAAGTGATCGGCAATGCGGTACGCTGGGCAGCTCCCAACGGTGGCCCCGTCGTCACCTTCGGCCATCGGCCAGAACCACTTGAGCCATTTGAAAAGGTTGACCCAATGGCTCAGCTAGACCATCCGGGTTTATCGGATTAGATTCGTAGCCGAGGATTCCAATCCTCGTTCCTGGCTGTAGCTAAATCAAGAGCGAGCTTTGGAAGGCTCGGCTACAACACATATTTGAAGGAAAAACAATGACTGCTCCAATTAGCATTCAACTTTACACAGTGCGCGAAGCACTGGCCGAAGATTTTACGGGAACGATCAAAAAGATTGCTGACATTGGTTTTGTAGGCGTGGAAACGGCCGGTTTTCCTGGTACCACTCCCACCGCAGCCAAAGCCCTTTTTGATGAGTTGGGTCTGGTGGTTTCCGGGGCGCATTCGCCCCTGCCGCTGGGCGACAAACAAAACGAAGTGCTGGACACCATGGCCGCGCTAGGCACCAACCGCCTCATCTCGGCCTTTATGCCGCCCGACCAATATAAAACGGTGGCGCAAATTCAACAGGTGTGCGCCACGCTTAATGAAGCCCACGCCGTAGCGGTAGCCAATGGTTTGACGCTGGGTGTTCACAACCATTGGTGGGAGTTCCAACAAGCTGAAGGACGCTATCCCTATCACATTTGGCTTGAGGAGCTTGATCCGGCCATCTTCTTTGAAGTGGACACTTACTGGGTGCAAACGGCCGGTTTAGATGCCACGATCGTGGTGCAGGAATTTGGCAGCCGCGCCCCGCTGCTCCACATCAAGGATGGCCCGGCTAACACCGAAGACCCGATGCTGGCTGCCGGGCAAGGGGTGATGGATTTCCCGCGCATTATTGCGGCAGGTGGGGCAAACACAGAGTGGCTGGTGGTGGAACTGGATCGGTGTGCGACGGACATGTTAACGGCCGTTTCCCAAAGCTACACCTACCTCACCCAAAAAGGACTCGCCCGTGGCAACAAATAGCACTCCCCCCAAAATCAAGGTTGGCATCATCGGCTGCGGCAACATCAGCCCCCGCTACGTAGACGGCTGCCGCAAATTCGACATTCTCGACCTGGTGGCCTGCGCCGACCTCTACCCCGAAAACGCCCAGCGGCTGGCCGCCGACAAAGAGCTGCAGGCCCGTTCCGTGGACGACCTGCTGGACGATCCCGACATTCAGATTATCATCAACCTCACCATTCCGGCCGTTCACGCCGAAGTCAGCCAGCAAATCATTGCCGCCGGCAAACACGTCCACACCGAAAAGCCGCTGGCCGTTAGCCGTGAAGACGGCAAAAACGTGCTGGCCGCTGCCCAGGCCAAAGGGGTGCGCGTGGGTGCTGCCCCCGACACCTTCCTCGGCGGGGCGCTGCAAACGTGCCGCAAGCTGATTGACGACGGCTGGATTGGCGAAGTGGTGGGAGCCACCACCTTTATGATGAACCCCGGCCCGGAACTGTGGCATCCTAACCCTGGCTTTCTCTACGACATCGGCGCGGGGCCACTGTTTGACATGGGGCCTTATTATCTGACGGCGCTCGTTCACCTGCTGGGGCCGGTTAGCCGCGTCACCGGCATGTCGCGCATTACCCATGCCGAACGCATTGCCCAAAGCAAGGAGCGGTTTGGCGAACGGATTCCGGTGAAAGCCCCCACCTATACCTCCGGCACGCTCCAGTTTGCCAGCGGCCCCATTGGCAACATCATGACCACCTTTGACGGCTGGTATTCCAACGTTCCCCACATCGAAATTTACGGCTCGCAGGGGACGCTGTGGGCGCCCGATCCGAACTGGTTTGGCGGCGAGGTGAAAATCCGGCGGGCGCGTGACGAACAGTGGCGCAGCTTCCCGCTGACCCACTCTGACCAGGTGAGCCGGGGCATTGGCGTGGCCGATTTGGCGTATGGGGCAACGTACAATCGTCCCCATCGCGCCAACGGCAACATGGCCTACCACGTCCTTGACATCATGCACGCCATTGAAGAGTCGGCACAAAACGGCCGTCACATAGACCTAACCAGCATGTGCGACCGCCCCGCCATGCTGCCGCTTGGCCTGCTGCCCGGTCGGTTGGACGCTGCTTAACTGGCATGGTAAGCCTAGCTCCTTAAAGTTGGCTGCTGGGTTGTTATTGGTTATTGGGAATGATCGCCAATAACCAATAACCAATCACCAACAAACTATCCATCTCGTTAAGGAGTCACAAAATGCAAGAAATGACCATGACAATTCCACAACAACTCATTGAAAATGCAAAAACCCGGTTTGATCTAACTGAAGCAGACCATCAGGCCAGCCTGTATGCTCTCACGGAGGCGTTGCTGGCTTTGCCGGAGCTGACGTTGGATGAGCTAAACGCCGTGGCGATGGCGGCGGCCACACCCCTTGAGTTCAAGCTGGCGGCCAAGCTGGTTGAATCACGCCGCTTTTTGGCCGCCAATGAAAAGCCGATCAAGGTTGGCGTTATTTATGCCATGTGGGGCGAGCAAAACCGGCTGCATCCCAAAAGCGAAAGCAACCCCAACGGGGAAGATTCGCTGCGGGTGAAGCTGGAGCAGCTTGCCTGGGCAACGGCCGATTCTGCGGTTGAATGGACGCTCTACGCCGTGGACGACGGCTGTCCCCACGGCAGCGGCCGCATTGCCCAAGCCATTGCCGATGAGCATCCGCTGGGCGGCAAGGTGCGGGTGCTTTTCCTGGAACAAGCGTTGCCCACCGACAGTGGCCCGCTGGATCGGCTGGCTTCGGCCAATGATTCGCGCAAGGGTGGGGCCATTATCTATGGGGCGTGGCAAGCTTTGCAAGATGGCGTGGATGCCATCATGTATACCGATGCCGACAACTCGGTGCATTTGGGGCAGCTTGGGCTGCTGCTGCAACCCCATCTGGAAGATGGATACCGGGTTGTTTTGGGCAACCGCCAGGATCCGCGTTCGGTGCTGGTGAAGCAGGCAGAGCGGTGGGGCATTGGCATTAAGGTGCTGCGCCACATGCAGCGGATGGTGGGTGAGGCGATTTTCTCGCGGGGGATCAAAGATACGCAGGCGGCGTTTAAGCTGTATCAGCGGGAGGTGGTGGCGAAGATTTTGGAACGGCCGTCTGTTTATGATTTTTCTTTTGATACAGATTGGCTGTTGGCGGTTTTGGCAAGCGATGAGCCATATAAGGCGGTGGCTTTTGCCTTTATTGATTCGGCTGCCGAATCGGCTTCGATTGTGCAGGGGCCGATGACGACGTGGGAAACATTGCTGAAGGGGTTGGTAACGGCCGTTCGTGCCCACAACATTCCCCACAACACCGACATGGCGCGGGTGCTTGACGAAGAAATCCACAGCCACAAAGATCTGGAACTGTTGATCAACCATCTTCCTGCCGAACTAGAGAACGCCGGGCAAGCCGACTTTGGCAACCCCGAAGTCATGTCCCCGGCCGCCATGCAGGCCTGGATTCAACAGCGCAAGCGCGAAGCCGCCAGCGAACAATAAAGAATGTGAAAAGTTACATAAAGAAGTTCAACTTCTTCTGAGAAGTTGAACTTCTTTATGAATGAAACAGGAGGCAGATTTTCCCAATCAGTGTCATCAGGTAAATCTGCGTCCCATGTCTGAAGGAGGAGAAATGGCACGAGATGTCACGCTGTTCACCGGCCAGTGGGCCGATTTGCCGTTGGAAACATTAGCCCCAAAAGCGCAGGAATGGGGTTTTGACGGACTAGAACTGGCCTGCTGGGGCGACCATTTTGAAGTAGACAAAGCCCTGGAAGATGATGCCTACGTGCGGCAGAAGTGGGATTTGCTGCACAAATACGGTCTGAAATGTGTGGCGATTAGCAACCATTTGAATGGGCAGGCGATTTGTGACGCCATGATTGACGAACGGCACCAAAGCATATTGCCCTCCCGCATTTGGGGCAATGGCGAAGCCGAAGGGGTGCGGCAGCGAGCCGCCGAAGACATGAAAATGGCGGCGCGGGCAGCCAAACTGTTTGGTGTGAACGTAGTCAATGGCTTCACCGGCTCCAAAATTTGGCATGTTTTTGCCATGTTCCCGCCCGTCCCCCCTACCATGATCGAAGCAGGCTATCAGGATTTTGCCGACCGCTGGAACCCAATCTTGGATGTATTTGATGAAGTGGGTGTCAAATTTGCTCTTGAAGTGCATCAGGGGGAAATTGCCTATGATTTTTGGACAACAAAAGAGGCTTTAAAAGCGGTTAACCACCGCGAGGCGTTTGGTATCAACTTTGACCCCAGCCACCTTTACTGGCAAATGGTTGACCCGGTGGAGTTTGTCTATGCGTTTGCCGACCGGATTTACCACATGCACGTTAAGGAGTCGGTGCGGTTGCTAAACGGCCGTAATTCCATCATCGGCTCCCACAAATTTTTCGGCGACCATCGGCGCGGCTGGGACTTTGTTTCCCCCGGCCGGGGCGGCGTGCCGTTTGAGCGCGTCTTCCGCGCCCTCAACGATATTGGCTACCAAGGCCCCTGGTCCATCGAATGGGAAGACAACGGAATGCACCGCTTCCAGGGCGCACCCGAAGCCCTCGCCCACGTCCGCCGCCTCGACCTCACCCCCTCCGATGTCGCCTTCGACGCTGCTTTTGCCTCAGACAAATAGCCGTAGTACCAAACGTATTTTGCGTATGACAGCCAAAAGAAACATCAAAGCGATAATATCCTTTGATGTTTCTACCCTTTTGTATAGGCATCTATGTATAATTCTTCCCTAATGAAACGAGCGTTTCAGGTCAACGTTTTGTTATGGGAGAACCCAAAAGATGCAGCGCGTCATAAAATTATTTGTGCTTAGCTTACTTTCTGCACTATTTGTTTCCGCCAATGTATATGGGCAGAAACACAATGCACCAACGCCAACAACACCCAACATCGAACCCTTTGCGCCTGTAGGGCAACTTACAACACCCTTAATACCTGCAACCCAAAATCTGGAAGTAGGGCTAGGTGATCAACTACTTGTTTCCGGTAATCTAGCCGCCCGTTCTTTAACACAAGGGCATTCTTGGCTTCAAACTGGTGGAGCTTTGTTAGCCGTAAATTCACAAATTTATACGTTAGTAGCGTCTCCCCTTGCCCAAGATAACTTTATGTTGCTGGGCACAAATGAAAATTCAAGCAGTATTTGGCGCTCAGCCGATGGAGGGATCACCTGGCAGCCAACTTCTTTACGGGAAGACCATAACTACCCGGTTACACAAATTGTGTTTTCGCCAACTTATGCCAGCGACCGAACCATTTTTGCAATTGGGCAAACGGGAGATAATGGGGTTTTATGGCAATCCCAAAATCAAGGGTTAAACTGGCAACCTTTGCACATTGAAAGTACCTTTCAAAGTATCAATCATATCGGCATTGCCCCAAACTTCTCTACTTCTCACATTCTAATTATGACCCGAAAGCATGATATGGTTATATCCCATGACGGTGGCTCAAGCTGGCAAACAACACAGCAAGGGTTAAACATACCACAGGGAAATACACTCAATAAAATCGTCTTTTCTCCTAACTTTGCTAGAGACAACACGGTATTTGCCGTGACCTATTATGGCATTTATAAAAGTATTGATGGTGGGCAAAGCTGGACACGCTATTTGCCGTATGCGATCACCGACCTGAAGTTTCATCCCCAATATGGCATTGGCAACCAACTCTTTTTTGTCGTAGCCTTGACAAAAGACGATGAAGATAGAGAAGTGTATGTCTTGTTTAAAACAGATGATGGCGGCGTAACCTTTACCGGGTTAGTTGGATATGTAGAAGACTTTGAATTTTCATCGCAATATTTGCTCAATAGAACCATTTATGTAACAACAAAATATGGTTTACTACAAACAACAGATCAGGGAGAAAACTGGCAGTACATAAGCATTGCACCGCCTCCCGACACAGACCCAGCAGGGGTTGTTGCTTCACCTACATTTGAAACAGATTCAACGCTCTTTGCTTTATTTGAATATGGTGGCAGCACAACAGGCTCTTATCACCAGGTATGGAGAACATCAGATTTTGGGCAAACCTGGCATATCTTGCCTATTCCTAAAACAGATGCTAACGTCGTTTTGAAGTTAGCTGCTTCCCCAAACTATGCAGCAGATCACACGCTTTTTATTGCCAGTTCATTTAATGGGGAGCTTAGTTTGTATAAATCTAGTGACGGGGGAGAGCATTGGGTCTACAAAGGGGCATTGCCATATACAGAAGGGTGGTGGGATAGACCTAAACTTGCATTCTCGCCTAGTTATTCGAGTGATCACACAATTTATGTAAGTAGCGATCATGCAGACGGTTTATATATGTCTAGTACTGACGGAGCATCATGGAATGAAATTTTTTCGCCTACTCTTTCTGTACAAGATTTTGCGCTTGCACCCGACTATCCCAATGATCCTAGAATTTTTGTATTGGTAGGCAGTGACCGTCTCTTTCGAAGCTTTAATCAAGGCACCAGTTGGGAAGAATTGCAAGCACCATTTTATACAGGCTTACTAACGCTTTCACCAAATTTGAAAGTAGACAATACAATATTTTTGACAAATGTCTTGAGTTCTGGTGGGGGAATGTGGCGATCAAAAGACGCGGGAAGCAGTTGGGAAGAGATAATACCTGGCTTCTCTACTCGACAAAACGCTACGGCTATTTCTGCGCAGTATGGCAAGGACAACACTTTAATCGCGCATAAAGCATGGGGCGGAGTGCTTTGGTCTGAAGATGGTGGAGACACTTTTTTTGAGCTGGCAGGAGTAGATTTTGGCTACTATCGAGGGTTTGTTGAACTGCCTAATTGGAGCAAACGGCCGTTTCCCATCGCCCAGGCCGACAACGGAAGCGTCTATTTTTATAACTGGCCGAATAAAGTTACAACTAGTTTCGAATGCCAAACAATAACACTTGGTGCCAACGAGCCACAAATAGCTCGCACCCCAATCGGCGTAGATTCTACTCTGCCTGTTCCATGGGAAGTAACAATTAACAACAATGCAACCTGGTTAACTCCAAAACAATCATCGGGAAGCCTGCCAACCGTACCAGAGTTCCTGATTGATAGCAGCAATTTGGATTCCCCAGCCAAAGGGCAAATACAGGTAGATGTCTATCTATCCTACCGCCAAAAAGAGTCATTTTCAGTGGATGCTTTTGTACCCTGCTATACTGCCAATTTGCCAACAATCCACCACAAATAGTATGATGAAGATTTAGGAGAAACAGATGAGTGAACAAACATTTACACGCATGGCTGCAACCAGCGCAGCCGAAGAAGCCCCGGAAGTAGGTGTGGGAATGCTAGGTTATGCCTTTATGGGCAAAGCCCATTCCAATGCCTTGAAGAAAATCCCTTACATGATGTATCCCCCGCCAGCCGTCCCCAAACTGGTGGCGATTGCGGGGCGGAACGAAACGGCCGTTTCCGAAGCCCAGCGCCGCTTTGGTTACGAAACCTACTACACCGACTGGCGCGACATGCTCACCGACGACCGCATTCAGCTTTTTGACAACGGCGGCCCCAACGACGCCCACGCCGAATCGTGTATTGCAGCCGCCGCCGCCGGCAAACACGTCTTTTGCGAAAAACCCCTTGCCCGTACCGCCGAAGAAGCCAAGACAATGCTCGATGCCGTGGAAAAAGCTGGCGTAAAAAACATGGTCGCCTTCAACTACCGCTTCGTTCCCGCCATCGCCCAGGCGCGGCAGCTTATTGCCAGCGGTGCCCTGGGGCGCATCTACCATTTCCGCGCCCGCTACCTGCAAGAATGGATCATGCCCCACTTCAACACCCCCATGATTTGGCGGCTGCGGAAAGAAAATGCGGGCAGCGGGGCACTTGGCGACCTCGGTGCCCACATCATAGACCTTGGCCGCTACCTCATCGGCGAAATCACATCCGTCAGCGCCATGACCCGCACCTTCATTCCCGAACGGCCGGAAGCCGACGGCAGCATAGGTAAAGTTACCGTAGACGACGCCTTCGTCGCCTGCGTCGAATTTGCCAACGGAGCCATTGGCACGCTGGAAGCCACCCGCTTTGCTGGCGGCAGCAAAAACGGCAACACCTTTGAAATCAACGGCGAAAAAGGCTCCATTCGCTTCAACTTGGAACGGATGAACGAACTGGACGTGTTTTGGGTGGGCAGCGAACCCAACACCACCCAGGGATTCACCAACGTCCTCGTCACCGAACCCCAGCACCCGTGGCTGGAAAACTGGTGGCCGGCCGGTCACATCATCGGCTGGGAACACACCTTTGTTCACGAACTCACCCACCTGCTCGACTGCATCGTCAACGACAAAGCCGTTGACCCCATCGGTGCCACCTTCCGCGACGGCTACATCAACGCCGCCATCTGCGACGCCATCCTGCAATCAGCCGCCACGCGGCGGCAGGTAGATGTCGTTTATTAGTTTGTGAAGGCGTAGTCTGGCTACGCCTTCACAAACTCGCTTTCTAAATATCACATGTTGGCTGAGCATAATAAAGAACATTATGTGCTAGGGCATACGGCACGTGAGCTGGATCGGCTTGACCTGCAAGGGGTAATTTACGAGGGGGTGACACGGCGCACCTTGCTGGCTGGTGGTCTGCGGCCGGGGATGCGGGTGCTGGATATTGGCTGCGGTTCGGGCGATGTGGCGCGGCTGGCGGCGGAGATCGTGGGCGAAACGGGGTCGGTACTGGGGCTGGATATGGATGAGCAGGCGATTGCTTCGGCGATGGCACGGGCGGCGCAGTGGCCGGGTCTTAACCTGTCCTTTCGCCTGGGGGAAGCCTCGACAGCGGCCAGCATTGGGCAATTTGATGCCCTGATCGGCCGCTTTGTGCTGATGCACCAGCCCGATCCAGCTACGGTATTGGCCCAGGCTGTGCGTGCGGTTCGCCCTGGCGGTTTGGTCATCTTTGTTGAATCCCACATGGCGGCACTGCTAAACGGCCGTCATTCCACCCCCTTCTCCCCACTTTATGATGAAGTCGTCCGCTGGAAGTGTGCCGTGGTAGGGGCCGTAGCCGACATCGAGGCGGGGTACCGCTTGCGGCAAACATTTGTGGCGGCCGGGTTGCCCGCGCCGCAGCTGCACGCCGAAGCGGTGGTGGAAGGGGGTGCCGACAGCGTACTCTATCGCTATATGGCCGAGAGCATTCGCAGTATGCTGCCCATGGCGGCGGCGCACCAGATCACAGGGTTTGATGAAGCCAGTGTGGATACGCTGGAGGCGCGGCTGCGGGAGGATGTGGTGGCAAGCGGCGGGGTGATTGTGTGCTGGCCGGCCGTCGGTGCCTGGTGTCAACTCCCGGAAAAACTATGAGTCCGCCGCTGCCAAAGCTGGTTTTTCGGCCGTTTACCATAGCGGATTTGGCGCAGGTGCTATCGTGGCACTACGAGCCGCCGTATGACGTGTACAACCTTTCGCCCCAGGCAACGGTGGAAAATGAGTGGCCGTATTTTGAGGATGAGGAAAACGGCCGTTTTTTCACCATCACCACCCCCGACGACGAACTGATCGGCTTCTGCACCTTTTTTGCCGATGCCACCGTAAACGGCGGCGACTACAGCGAAGATGCGCTCGACATTGGGCTGGGCATTCGGCCAGACTTGACCGGGCTGGGAAAAGGGGTGGGGTTGGGGGTAATAACGGCCGTTCTCGCTTTCGCCACCGCCACCTTCCACCCCACCATCTTCCGCGTCACCATCGCCGCCTTCAACCAGCGGGCGCAGCACGTCTGGCAGCAGGCTGGCTTCCAACCCCGGCAACGGTTTGGCCGCACTGGCGACGATTTTCCCTTTATCATTTTCACCAAACCAACCGTTGAGGTCTGAGAGACTGCAAAAGGTTTGTGTGCTATCATGATGCCCATGATGCAGCTAACGCCTGAACAGCAAGAACGGCTTGTCGCCTGGGCAACGGCCAGGGAGGTGCGACTGTGCGTGCTGTTTGGCTCGCGGGCAACGGGTAAGGCACGCCCTGACAGTGATGTGGATTTGGCGGTGTGGCCGAAACGGCCGTTTAACCCCACCCAAAAACTCCCCTGGATTGTGGAGCTGGAAACGCTGCTCGACCAGGACGTGAGCTTGGTGCTGGTGTCAGCCGATTTGGATCCGGTGCTGGGGTGGGAAATTGCGCGAAACGGCCGTTTGCTCTACGAACAGACCGAACATCTCTGGATGCACCACCGCGCCCAGCTTTGGCACGCCTACAACGACAGTTGGCGTTTCCGCCAGGCCGCCCGTGAACAACTGCACCGCTTTGCCGAGGAGATTCGCCACAATTCGGCAGATGATTAACGGCCGTTTTATTCAATTTTACGCAAAACTCCCAAGGCTTTCTTTTTCTTTGCGACTTTGCGGCTTTGCGTGAACCAAATAACATGATCCTGGATCGCTTACCCCGCGACGGCCAACGGCCGCAATACCATTACCTCCCCCCCCGCCACTGGATGAACGACCCCAACGGCCTCATTCACTGGCGCGGCGAATACCACTTTTTCTACCAGCACCACCCTTACGGTGCTTACTGGGCCAACATGCACTGGGGCCATGCCGTCAGCAAAGATTTGGTACATTGGCAAGATTTGCCCATCGCCCTTTACCCCACGCCCGACTCGGCCGACCAGGATGGGGTATATTCCGGCTACGCTTTCAACCACAACGGCACGCCCACCATCCTGTACACCGGCGTGCGCAGCCACGCCCAACTGCCCTGTTTGGCAACCGGCGACGACACCCTTCGCACCGTTACCAAATATGAAGGCAACCCCGTCATTCCCGCACCGCCAGCCGGGCTGGATTTGCTGGGGTTCCGCGACCATTCTGTATGGCAAGAAGGGGAATGGTGGTACCAGGTAATCGGCAGTGGCATTCGCGGCGTGGGTGGGGCAACCTTTCTCTATCGCTCGCGCAACATTGTGGATTGGGAATATGTGGGGCTGCACTGCGTGGGCAGCAGCCTGGAAACAGGGACGATGTGGGAATGCCCCGACTTTTTCCCGCTGGGGGATAAATACGTGCTGGTGCTTTCGCCGATTCCGCTGCAAAAGGCGATTTATTTTGTGGGCAGCTATGAAAACCACGTTTTTACGCCGGAAAAGCAGTGGTCGGTGGATAACGGCAACTCTGTCTATGCGCCGCTATCGTTTGTGGACGAAAACGGCCGTCGCATACTATTCAGTTGGCTGCGGGAAGGGCGCAGTGGCGAAGCCCAAATCAAGGCCGGCTGGTCGGGCGTGGCCTCACTGCCCCGGCTGCTGACGCTGGGGGAAGATGGTTTTGTGCATCAGGAGCCAGTGCCAGAGCTGCAAACGCTGCGCGGCAAGCAGAAAATGTGGGAAGATGTGGAATTGGCGGTGGGGGGTGAGAATTTATTAGCGTCTACATCCTCCTCCACCTTTGAACTCCTCGCCGAATTCGATGCCCACGTCAACTGCATCATCCAGATCAAAGTGCGCTGCTCCCCCGATGGCGACGAAGAGACGATCATCAGCTACAACGGCGACTACGGCGAACTCTCTGTTCGCTGCGCCGAAAGCAGCCTTGACCCGGCGCAACACCGGGAGCTACAGCGTGGGATGCTGCCACTGGCCGCCGATGAACCGCTGCGCCTGCACGTTTTTGTAGACAACTCCGTCATTGAAATCTTTGCCAACGGTCGCACCGTCCTCACCACCCGCGTTTACCCCACCCGCGCCGACAGCATGGGCGCGTGGCTGGGGGTGGTGAGCCAGTGGGGAAACGGCCGTTGTCACCTCAAGCGGCTGGACGTATGGGAATTGGCGGGGATTTGGTAATTGGAGATTGGGGATTGGAGATTGATGAAAGTTCACAATCTCCAATCTCCAATCTCCAATCTCACTTTATGACGACAGCGGAGCGAATTACCTTCCCCATTGACCACCAGTTCGACATTACCTTTGCCGATGTACTGGCAAAAAAAGAGTCCTACAACAAACATTTATACCGCCCCAACAGCTATTTGCATAAATGGTGGGCGCGGCGGTGTGGCACCACCTTTCGCACCATCCTCAAGCATGTGGTAGCTGACCCGGCACAGCAGGATTATTACGCTGCCGGGGGGCTGGCGGGCAAAATTGTGCTAGACCCGATGATGGGGGGCGGCACAACGCTGCATGAGGCGATCCGGCTGGGGGCCAACGTGGTGGGGGCCGACATTGACCCCATTCCCGTGCTGCAAGCCCGTGCCTCGCTGGCCGAGATGCCACTGTGGCAGCTTGAGCAAGGGTTTCGCCGCTTTTTTGGGCTGCTTTATGCCCGGCACAGCCACCTTTACCGCACCCGCTGCCCCCATTGCGGCGTGGAAACGGATATGCGCTATATGCTGTACGGCCACAAGCGGCAGCACAACGGCCGTTTTGCCCTCTTTGTTGATTCGCTCATTCTGCGCCACAACCGGGACGGCAGCGTGGTTCGCATCTGCCCCGACAGCCACGACATTTACCACAACGAGCAGCGGATTAGCCAGTCGGTGGCGGCGGAACGGCTACCCCTTTATGAACGGCAAAGCCGCTTTTTGAATGGACATCGGCAGGCGTATCAGGAGGAAACGGCCGTTTCCTTCCACCAACGCTACGTCCCCATCGCCGTCATCGGCAAATGCCCCCGCCACAAGCTCTTTTTCGCCGCCCCCGACGCTGGACAATGGCAAAGCCTGGCCCAAGCCGACACCCTACGCCCCACACTCTTCAATCCCAACGATTTCCCCCTGGCACCCGGCGACAAAAGCGAAAGTTTGGCTGACCGGGGCATTACCAGCTACCTTGACCTGTTCAGCAGCCGCCAGTTGGCCGTGCTGCACCACGCCATCACCCTGCTGCCCGATTTTGACCCGCTGGTGCGGCTCAATCTGGCCCTGCTCGTTTCCACCTCGCTGGAATTTAACGCCCTGCTGTGCCGCTACAAAGGGGGGGCGAAAAGCCGGCCGGGAGCGATTCGCCACGTTTTTGCCCACCACGCCTACACCTTCCCGGCCACGGCCGTGGAAAACAACCCCATTTATGCCGCCCGCGCTTCCGGCTCGTTGAAAAACCTGTTTGAAAGCCGAATCAAGCGGGGGCGGCTGTGGGCGCAGCAGCCCGAGGAGCGGCGGATTGTGCGCGGGCGTGCCAGCAAGGTGACGATTGACGGGGAGCGGGATGCGGGGGTTGAGCAAGCTGATTTTGCCGCGCTGCAAGCGGGTAGCCGCCGCTTTTTGCTGCTGGAGGGGTCGTCGGAAGCGTTGGCTTTGCCAGACAACAGCGTGGATTTTATTGTCACCGACCCGCCTTATTTTGACAGCGTGCAGTATAGTGACCTGGCCGGTTATTTCCATGTTTGGCTGCGGCAGATGGTGCCGGAGTGGGTGCAGGGGGAGGTGGTGCTGGGACAAACGGCCGTTGGGCCGCGCACCAATGAAACGGGGCAGTATGAAACGGTGCTGACGGGTATTTTTGCGGAATGTCGGCGGGTGCTGAGGGAAAACGGCCGTTTTATCTTCACCTTCCACCACTGGAACCCCAAAGCGTGGATCGCCCTTTCGCTGGCGCTGCGCCGCGCCGGTTTTCGGCTGGTCAATCGCTACGTCGTCCACGCCGAAAACCTCAGTTCTGTCCACATCATGGGGCAAAACGCGCTGGTTCATGATGTGATTTTGGTGCTGGCGAGGGAAGAAACGGGACGCGGACAAACGCGGACAAACGCGGATGAATGGATATTGCCTGAAATCGTCAGCCGCAACAGCCAACTTTTTTGCCACGACTGCGGCACGATTTTGGGCTGGGTGCTGGAGCAGGATTTGGCTGATGAGGCGGTGGCGGCGGTGTGGAATGGGTTGTTGGGAGATTAGAGATTGGAGATTAGAGATTGTGATCCCTCACCAATCTCCAATCTCCAATCTCCAATCTCGTCTTCACAATGATGCGACAAAAACAACTGGTTGAACTAAACGATTCTGTGCTGGTGGTGATTGATGTACAACGGCCGTTTGTGCAAAAACTGCCGCCGGACACGCAAGGCGAGATGGTGGCGCGGATTGGCTGGCTGGTGCAGGTGGCGGTGGCACTGAGCGTGCCGCTGCTGGTGACGGCCGAGGACATTCCGAACTGCGGTGGGGTGGTGCCGGAAGTAGCGGCGTGTTTGCCGGAGGAAACGGCCGTTTACAACAAGCTCACCTTCAACCTGGCCGACCAGCCGGATATTTTAGCGGCAATAGTGGGGATGGGGCGAAAAACGGCCGTTTTGGTCGGCCTCGAAACCGATGTCTGCGTGGCACAATCGGCACTGGGGCTGCTGGCTGCCGGGTTTCACGTCGCCGCCGTGGTGGATGCCGTTGGCTCACCGGGTTTGGGGCAGGAGGTGGGGCTGGGTCGAATGCAGGCGGCCGGCGTGGCTCTGCTCTCGGCTAAAAGCCTCTACTACGAATGGATTCGCACCGTCCCCCGTGACAATGCCTTCAAAGTCGCCCATCTACAGCACATACCTCTCCCCCAAAGCATCCTTCTATAGCTTGCGGCCCCCATTCAACCGTCGTCGGCCCTCGGTCATCCGTCGCTATATAACAAAGCGCAAACCCAACCCGCCGCTCACCTTTGTTTTGTGCTATAATGGCGCAAAAGAGGAACATTTGAGCTATGGCGCAAAAGAAAACCACGACGACCAGGAAGGCAAACGGCCGTTCATCCAGCAGTCGTCGGCAAACAGAAGCCCGTTCCAAAACGCGGGGCGGCACATCAAAAGGCAGCAGCACCAGCCGTTCATCGGGGCGAAAAACGGCCGTTCGTCGCCCCGGCTTCACTCTCAACGTCCAGCAAAAAGCCCTCATCTTTGGCATCGGCATCATCCTGCTCACCTTTGTTTTGGTGCTAAGCCTGCTTTCTCCCAACCAGGGGCAGCTAACCGCTGGTCTGTCCACCCTCATGTGGCGGCTCTTTGGCTGGGGCGGCTTTGTCATGCCCATCATCACCGCCATCATCGGGCTGTATCTGGTGCTGTGGGGCATGGATCAGCCACCTGGCCCGCCGGGGCATCGCGTCTTTGGGTTTGCCATCCTCTTTCTCGTCTTTGAAGGCTTCGCCTCGCTATCTTCCCTTTCTGCCGATAACGGCCTGATGACTGTCTGGGAAGTGGCCCGCGCTGGCACCGGCGGCGGCTACATTGGCGGGCTGGTGTCCGCCGTCCTCACGGAGTTTGTCGGCTGGATAGGTACCGTGCTGGTGCTAGTGGTAACAGGAATCATCGGAGCCGTGTTAGCCACAGGCATTTCACGCCAGGAACTTGCCCGGTTATTGGGTGGCGTTTGGGTATCGCTCCGCAGCAGTTTGCAGCAGCGTCCCGAACCAGCCGAACCGGTTTCTCGCCCGCCTATCCGCGTCAACCCAGGGCGCGGCGGCACGGCTGGCACGGCCACGCAATTGCCGTTGCTGCCGAATGCCGAGCCGGAAAAACCGCCAACGCCACAGAAAACGGCCGTTTCTCCTCCCCCACCCGTCCGCGAACTCCCCATCGGCCAACCCAAACGCGCCACCCAACCCGCAAAACCGGCCAACCCGGCTCCAGCCGCAGCCGAGCCGTCATTTTTGGGCAACGCCCGCAGCGAAAACAGCGACACCCCCGGCTGGGCCGTTCCCGCCGTTGCCGAAATGCTCGACCCCGGCTCCGATCCCGCCGTCAACAACGCCACCATCCAGCGGCAGGTGGAAATCATTGAACACACCCTCGCCAGCTTTGGCGCACCCGCCACCACCGTCGAGATCAACCAAGGCCCCACCGTCACCCAGTTTGGCATCGAGCCAAACTATCTGGAAATGCGCAACGGCAAGCGCACGCGGGTCAAAGTCAGCAAAATCGCCAGCCTCTCCGACGACCTGGCCCTGGCTCTGGCGGCAGAATCCATCCGTATTGAAGCCCCCGTGCCGGGCAAAGGCTACATCGGCATCGAAGTCCCCAACCCCGCCAAAGCCACCGTCTCCCTGCGCGATGTCATGGAATCCAGCGGCTTCCAAAAGCTCAAATCCAGCCTGCGGATTGGGCTGGGGCACAATGTCTCCGGCCAGGCCATTTCCGCCGATTTATCCGCCATGCCCCATTTGCTGGTGGCAGGAACAACGGGTTCCGGTAAATCCGTCTGTGTCAACGGCATCATCGCCTGCCTGCTGCTGCAAAACACCCCCGATGATTTGAAGCTGGTGATGGTTGACCCCAAGCGGGTGGAGCTAACCGGCTACAACGGCATCCCCCATCTGGCCGCCCCCGTGGTGGTGGAAATGGATCGCGTCATTGGCACATTGCAATGGGCGCTGCGGGAAATGGACGGCCGTTACAAGCTGTTTGCCGAGGTCGGGGCGCGAAATATCAAGGATTACAACCAGAAGACAAAGCGGGTGAAGGGCAAGGACAAACTGCCCTACGTTGTCATCATCATTGACGAGTTGGCCGACCTGATGATGATGGCCCCCGAAGACACCGAACGCAGCATTGCCCGGCTGGCGCAAATGGCGCGAGCGACCGGCATCCACATGGTCATTGCCACGCAACGGCCGTCGGTGGATGTGGTGACAGGGCTGATCAAGGCCAACTTCCCGGCGCGAATCGCCTTTGCCGTTGCTTCCAGCACCGATAGCCGCGTGATTTTGGACTCAACCGGGGCAGAACGGCTGCTGGGGCAGGGCGATATGCTGTTCCAAAGCCCCGATGCGGGGCAGCCGGTGCGCTTGCAGGGTTGCTATGTCAGCGATGGCGAGCTAAACCGCATCATCCATTACTGGCAAACAGCGCGGCGTTTTGCCACCATCCGCGCCGAGGAACAAATCATCCGCAAGCCGGAGGATTTGGCACAAAAGATGGCGGCACGGCGGGCAGAGCAGGCGGCAGCGGAACCCAAACCCACAGCAGCCCCGCCCACGCCCAAAGCCGAACAGCCCAAACCAGCGGCCAAGCCCGCCGCGCCCAAACCAACCCCGCCAAAATCAGCCGATGTGCCGCGCCCACAGAGCAATTTGCCGCCGTTGGAAGTGGGTGGTGTGTCCAGTGCTGGGCTACAAAAGCCATTGTGGGAAGCATTGGATGAGTTGAACAATGACCCGGAAGCAGAGGCAGAAGACGAATTGCTGCCGGAGGCCGTTGCCCTGGTTCGCAAGCTCAACAAAGCTTCGACCTCCCTGCTCCAGCGTCGCTTCCGCATCGGCTACACCCGCGCTGCCCGTCTGGTGGACTATATGGAGCAGCAAGGCATCATCGGCCCACCCACTGGCACCAGCAAAGCGCGTGAAGTCATTGGCGACTCGCCCCAGAGCGATGAGGAAGAGGATGCTGATGCCGATGAAGAAATGGATGATGCAAACTGAGCAAAAATGGGCTAACATCCTCACTATATGGCTCATTTAACTGGTGAAGAACGGGCACAGTATGTGCAAAATATGTTTGCTCGCATTGCCGGCCGATATGATTTGATGAATCGGCTGATGACGGGCGGGCAGGATTTAAAGTGGCGGCGGTTTGTGATTGAGCAGGCGAGGTTGCCGGTTAACGGCCGTTTGCTCGATATTGCCACCGGCACAGGCGACATCGCCCTCGAAGGACAAACTCAGATTCCCGGTTTGCAGACCGTCGGTGGTGATTTCACCATCGAAATGATGCAGGCGGGGAAACAAATTCCGGCGCGGCAGCGCATTCAATGGGTGGGGTCAGACACGCTGGCGCTGCCGTTTCCCAATGACTATTTTGATGCCGTGACCTCTGGCTTTTTGATGCGGAACGTCATTGACGTGCGTGGGGCGTTTCGGGAGCAACTGCGGGTGACAAAACCGGGGGGGCGGGTGGTAGTGCTAGAGTCTAGCCCACCGAAGCGGAATGTTTTACGGCCGTTTATCCAGTTCCACCTCAACTACGTCATCCCCACCCTGGGTAAGCTCATCGCCGGTGAGTCTGATGCCTACACCTATCTGCCAGACAGCACCAAGCAGTTTCAGTCACCCGAATCGCTGGCAACGATTATGTGGGAAGAAGGGTACACCAACGTCTACTACAAGCTGTTTATGTTTGGCACCGTCGCCGTGCATGTGGGACAAAAACCCGGTAGTCAGTAACCAGTAATCGGTAATCAGCCAAACTGATAACTGATTACTGACAACTGATTACCGATTACTGGGAAGGACGATAGGCATCGGGGTTAACGGCCGTTTCTCCCCCCGCCACCGCAAAATAATTCGTCAGGCTGTAGTGCAACAGTGGCTCCACCAGCCGTTCCGTTTGCTGCGAAATGTCAAAGAAGCAGCACCCCACGCCAATGTGCCACAGTGCCACCCCCTTCACCTGCGGATACGCCGCATAGAGCCTGGCCGCCCAGGCAATATCGCGCAACGCCTCTTCCGGCTCCGGCACGGCGCGATATTCCCACCCCCATTCGGTAATCAGCACCGTAGGCCGGGGAATGCCATATTGGTCTGCAATGCGGAAAAGCTCCTGAAAACGGCCGATTTTGAACGGGTATTGATCCCCAATTTTGCTTTTATCATAGCTGTACTCATGCAGCGCAATTGCCAGCCGATCCGGGTTGGCTCCCGCCAGCCGCAAAAAGTCCAGCATGGCAGGCTGTTGCCACTGCTCCGGCTCTGGCTCACCCGATGCCCAGCCAAACGCCGCCCACTTGAACCCCTCATTCATCGCCAGCCGAGCCGTTTCCAGGGCAAATTGCGCCAGCCATTCCGAACGGTTTTTGTCTACCTCGTTAATTGTTTCCATCCACACCAAATTGGGGTCTAGCTCTGGCGGCCACAGGGCGCGATGTTCCTCCCAATGCAGTTGAGCCGCCTGGGCGGGTGGCAAATCGTAAATGGGAACGCCGCCGCTGGCGCGGAAAACCAGCACATGCGGCACGCCGCTTTGCTTCATCAGTTCCTGCGCCTTAAACAGTGGTTCGGCGTTGTCCACGCTTTTGAGGAAAATGGGAACCCCGGCTGCATCCATCTTTTGCGTCCACAAATCAATTAGCGACTCATCTTCCATGAGGGTGACGTGAAAGCCGATTTTGACAAAGGCGAGTTCTTGGCCTTGCGCCTGAAGGTTGGCACGAACGGCCGTAAAATCCACCGCTGGCACCGGTGCAGGCGTCGCCGTGGGGGGCGGGGGCAAGGTTGCTGTGGGTGTGGCCGTTGCGGCTGCCGACTCGATGACAGGCAGGTAGCTATTGTTTTGGATGACGGGCTGGGTCGTGGGCGCGGCTATCGTCACGGTGGGCAGCACGGCGGTGGGCAAACTGGTTGAACCGTCACCGGGATAGCTAATCGCCGGGTATGGGGATTCATGGGTGGGATCAAGCGGATCATTTGGCTCTATCAGCGGGGCAAAGGTAGGGCTATGGGCTGATTGTTGCGTCGCGGTGGGGAGCTGGGCAACGGCCGTTTGTGGCACTATTGTCTCGGTTTGTGAGGAGGCAATTGGCTGTTGGCAGGCGGAAACGGCCGTTAACAACAGCGCAATCATCATTATCTTTAGCAACAAAAGGGGAAATCGTTTTAGCATAAAATCTGGCACCATTGTAGCAGGTTGTCGCCATGATGAGGCGGCTGCTCACCAACAATTCACCCAAAAGAAGGGTGGCAAAACGGCCGTTGCTGCGGTATGGTTGTAGCCATGAGCTGGTTACAGAAAGAAATCACCCTCCGCGCCCGACCGCGTGGCTTCCACCTGATCACGGCTGAAATTGCCGAGCAGCTTCCTGAATTGCGGCAGTTTGGTATGGGGTTGGCACATCTGTTTATCCACCACACCTCCGCCTCGCTTGCCATCAACGAAAACGCCGATCCGACTGTGCGGCAGGATATGGAAAGCCATTTTAACCTGCTTGCCCCGGAAAACGCCCCGTATTATTTGCACACCTACGAAGGGGCGGACGACATGCCGGCCCATATCAAGGCGGTGCTGTTGGGCAACAGCCTGACGATTCCGGTAACAAACGGCCGTTTTAACCTTGGCACCTGGCAAGGCATCTACCTGTGTGAACACCGCAACCACGGCGGTCGGCGGCGACTCATTATAACCATTCAAGGCGAACCAGCGGCGTAAATTTGCCTTTCTCGCAAGAAGTTCAACTTTTTGCAAAAGTTGAACTTTTGAAGCATCATGAAGATAGTAAAAACAACCCTCACATTATTCCAGGAAGCCGGGCAAGCGTTTGGCAAGGACAAGGCATCCATGCTGGCGGCCGCATTGGCTTACTACACCATCTTTTCCCTGGCACCGCTCCTCGTTTTTTCCGTCTTTGTCGCCGGAATGCTCTTTGGCGAACAAGCCGTAACAGGTCAGCTTGTGGATCAAATTGAAGGGACAGTCGGGCGAGAAGCGGCAGTCGTTATCCAAAATATTTTACGCAATGCCAGCAGCGGCTCAACTGGCTTTTGGGCTACCATTGTCAGCACCGCCATGCTGGTGTTTGGGGCATCGGGTGTCTTCACCCAGCTCCAGCAAGCACTCAACCAGATTTGGGGCGTGGAGCCGGAAAAGGCGAGCGGCCTGGCCGGGGTGCTAAAAATGGTGACACAGCGAGCCTGGACGTTTTTGATGGTGCTGCTGATTGGTGGCTTGCTGCTGGCGGCACTGCTATTAACGGCCGTTGTCCAAGCCCTCAGCCAATACATCATCGCCCTCTTCCCCGCCGCTGCCTTCCTCATCCCCCTGCTCAACCTTGCCGTTGCCCCCTTTGTCATGTGGTTGGCGTTTAGCTTCATGTTCAAAGTGCTGCCGCAAACATCGGTGCGCTGGCGCGATGTCTGGCTGGGTTCGGCCGTGACCATGCTGCTGTTTGCCGTCGGCGTTACGCTGATTGGCTTTTACCTGGGGTTCAATACGGCTGGCTCGGTCTATGGGGCAGCCAGTTCACTTATTGTTGTGCTGCTGTGGATTTATTACTCAGCCCAAATCTTTCTCTTTGGAGCGGAATTTACAAAGGTGTTTGCCCGGCATCGGCAAAAACTGCGGGAACAGCGGACGAACCTTGGAGCAAGACCCGATTCGATGATGCCGCGTGTGGTGTCAGAAACGGCCGTTTCCCCCGCAACCACCTCGCTCACCCTCCACGCCGACCCCCAGGTCAACACCCGCAAACAGGTTGCCGCCGGGCTGGTCGGGCTAGGCACAGGGCTGCTAGTCGCCATCGTCGGCTACCTGCGGCGGGGAAACGGGGATTAGCAAAGGGGGATTGGCGATTGATGATGGCTCACAATCGCCAATCTCTAATCCCCAATCTCCATTTTCTGCCAACGTTCGGTGTGGGAGCGGATAAAATCAACGGTGTATTGGTGAGCAAAACGGCCGTTATTGTCCACGGCAACCGGCTCACCAAAGGCAAAAAAAATCGGCCGTTCGCGGTGCAAAGGACCAAAATCACGCACCAACCTCCCGTTACCCCAAAAGTCCGTCTTTAGTGCCACCGGCATCACCCGCACCCCAGCCCGACGCGCCAGCTTCACCCCCAGCGAATTAAACTGCTCTGGGTCAAACCGCGCCGCCCGCGTGCTTTGCGGAAAAATCACAACAGAAACACCTTGCTCCAGCAGTGCTTGCCCCTGCGTCATCACCGTTTGCAAATCCTCACGCGGGTTGCGCCGCCCAACAACAATCGGGTTGAACGAAGCGATCACCGGGCCAAAAATCGGATATTTCAACAGCGACTGCTTGATCACAAAAGAAACTGGCGTCAGCGGAGCCAACAAACCGGGAAACAGGCCTCCCTCCATACTGCTCATATGGTTGGCAACGATGAGCAGCGTTTCCCCCTCGTTGCCAGCTTGTGCCACATGTGACAACCCGGACAAATGAAAACGCCCCCCGCAACCTTCTATCAGGCGCACAATCTGGTACGCTCGCCGCGCCCGTGCGGCCGGCGTGTTTTTTCCTTGCACAATTAACAACCGCGCCCGAATCATCACGGAAGCATACCGCGCCACAAAATGAGCGCGACCGCTTCCAACCAGTCTATCTAACAGCAGTCGCTGCATATCATCTGGCGTGTCATATGTATCGCCATTAAAAAAATTCAGCACGTCTCTCAAGATTTCCAATACCTCAGGCTATTAATCTGGATAAAGCTCGGCAATCAGCGCGTCGAGATCATCATTGTTAGAATTACGGCTTGTTTTATTGTTGTTTCTAATGTCATCGTAGAACGTCTCATCATAGCGGCGCGAGCGCACGGGAATGGGCATTTTGACTCCCCAGCCCAGCAGCAGCACCTCTTCCTTCTCCTGCAGCCGCGCCAACATCCCCCGCAGTTGCTCCCGCCCGGCCAGCCCCGTCAGCACGGCGCGGATGTCGTCTTCATCCCCCAGCCAGCCGGTGATGCGCGTACCAAGCTGGGACATAATTTCGTCGTCAATGCCAGACGGCCGTTGATCCACCACCAGCAGCGTCACAAAATATTTCCGCAGCTCCCGCGCAATAATGCCAAACGCCGTTTGCCCCGCCAAATGGGGATTGAGCAGCTTGTGGGCTTCTTCGATGGCGATGAGCAGCGGCACAGGCGGCGCGGCTCCGGCCGTTTTGTGCTGTTCCGTGCGCCGCACCCAATGCTGCCGCAGCCGCCGCGTGAGAATGTTGGACACTAGCAGGTAATCCAAGTCGTTGTCGTATTCACCAAAACCAAGGATGACATGACGGCCGTTTTCCAGCTTGTCCACAATCGCCTGTACGGGGTCCCCGGCCGGGTTTTCTACCACATATGGCTTGTCGTAAATCAGCGCCAGCTTGCGGTGCAACGCCTCCGCCGCCTTCTCATGCACGTTGTTGTTCCGCGCCCACATCGCCACGGAATGGTCAGCCGGGAAACTCTTGCCGCTTTCCGGGTCATAATCCATCGCCCCCGGCTCAAGCTGCATAAATTCACGAAACCAATCAGTGCCAAATGCTCGCTCCAGGGCGTTAAGCGTCACCGCTGCCGTGTCGGTCAAATTCAACGCCTCAGACAGCAAATTGATGTCGCCCGTCGTAAAATCTTTTAGCCCAAGCTCCAAGGTGAAATCAGGGGCGTGGCCGCGCACCCGCGCCCCAGCACCCAGTGCCGCCACCTGCACCTTTTGCCCAAACAGCGACTTTAGCCCACGCACCGCCTGCCCCTTGTCCGAATCCAGGTCGTCGTAGGCGTATTCGTTGTGCATGTCGAACACCAAGGCGGCAGCCACGTCTTCACGCATCAGCCCGGCCAGCACCATGCGCGTCAGGAAGCTTTTGCCAGTGCCAGTTGCCCCAAAAATACCGCTGGAGCGTTTAACAAATTTGTTCAGATCCAGCCGCACGGGGTACCCCTGCTCAATGGTGTGGCCGACGACAAACATCCCTTTGCCGTCTTCGCCAAAAATTTGCGCCACGTCGGCTTCGTCGGCCTGGCGCACGTCGGCGTGGTGGGCAGGAACGGTTTTAACGGGGCGGGGGCCGGGGTTTTCTTCGCCGCGCTCTACGCGCTGCTCCCACTCAAAGCGGTCGCGGGTACCAAGTTCTGGCCCTCGGTCGAGCATTAGGGTGGGGTACATGTTGAGAGTGGTGTAGAGGGTTTTGCCCAGCAGTGCCTGCTGGATAATGGGTTGAAGGCGGTCGGTTTTTTCGTCGGCAAAGCGGGGGTCGGTGGCCCCCAACTGCAGGTCGGTGACAAGGCCATAGTAGCGAAAACGGCCGTTTTCACACACCACAAAGCTCCCCTCCTGCACCCGGTCGGCCGGCACCGTCAGCCGAATCCGAAACCCCTCCTTCAAACCACCACCCACAATATAGCCAATTGGTTCGTTTGTATCCATAAAACAGCGGGTTATTGGGTTATTGGCTATTGATGTACCAGCTCACCCAATAACCAATAACTATACCTCTACAGTTGACAAGGTTGGCAACGCATTGCTAAGTGCTTCCAGAGTCGGGATCAGCACATCATAATTGCTTCGCAGCAGCTCAATCAGCTCATGAACCACGCCCAGCGCCCACGCCTGGTCATGGCCGCGCAGTTGGTAGGCGGATGTGATGTGGGCAACGAGCAGTTGGTCTACGGGAACGGGGCTGCCCACCGCCCGCAAAATAAGCCGCAAATACCCCAGCGAATCCGTAAAGCCGCGCACGTCGCTGGCAACCGTGACCAGTTCCACCGGATCCAGATTGAGCGGGGGTCGGGGGGGCAAACCATGTTTAATCGTCCCATCCAGCTCATAGCCAACCGCCAACACGCTCATCTCAATCGGCAGCAGCCGGTTGTTGCGCTGGTCTTCAATCACCGACGGAGCCGGATTTTCCGCCAGCACCAGCCGCCGCACCAGCGGGTCATCGTCAATGCTCATGTTGTAGATGAGGCCATAAATCGCTTCGCGGTCATCCACCGGCTTGGCCCGTACCAGCCCGCCAAAAGCGGGAATGCTCAACTGCCCCACGCGGCAGCCAACCGCGAACCCCGTTGTTGATGCCCGCAAAATACGGCCGATATGTTGGTTCATCATTCGCATAACCTTTGTTCAGTCATTGCTCTTATCAAATTCCGCGACCCGTCTCAATGTCAAAAACAATTCTTTCACCGGTTGGCTTACGGCACTTTCCGGTTCAGCCAACACAAGCGACTGATAAGCATTGAGGAAATCCTGCCGCACTCGATGAAACAGATGGAGGAAATGTCGCAAAAAGCCAACACAATCCAAAATAGCAAACTCAATGCCATTTGTTTTGCGATAAAACGTTTTCACATACTCAGCTACATCGTTATCAATGGGTGCCGTCGTGATAAAAATGTAACTGTCAACACGTATACCAGCACGCACAATCTTTTGCAAAGCGAGATCAGCATCAACTGTTGTCACGTCTTTTGCTTTCATCTCATAACAAGTTACCAGCTTGTTTTCCTCTATGAGCATAATTTCAACATCACCAATAGCCCCAGTTTGTTCATCTGCTGCATTATGTGCATATAACGGCCGCATGCTCTCTCCCAAGGTCTTCCCAACAACCTGATAGGCAGCAGCAATAATCAAAACGGGTAAACGGCTCGTTTTAGGGCTGGCTAGATGTTGCGCGATTAATTGGACAATTTCCTCCACCGAAAGCGGGATACCAGATGCTGTTGTTTGCAACTCTTGCAGCAACTGCGCCATACGCTCTTCCTGCTCTTGTTTTAGCAAAAGAAGCTGGCGGATGGTTTCCACAAGCAGCAACTCTGCGGTTATCTTCTCCTGGTGCACATCATCTAGCAACTGGATTGTATCAATATACATTTGCTTGGGGCGACCACTGATAGCAAGAGGGAGAGCAAGTGGCACATTAATAGTACGAAAACCCGGTGTTAAAAACGCTGTTGTAGCATTGACTGGTAACTGATATTTCGCTGCAAAAGGCCAGACATATTTTTCATCATACTCAGCACGACCGGAGAAGGTATCAGCATCACCAATTTCTGTATACGGTTTCCGTATGTCAACAGCCGGCCGATGAATTTTTGCAAGGGCACAACTCAGCAACAGTCTTGCCCCGGCTCGATTGCTTAAATTTCGGGCAACGTCATTGACTCGATTCAAAATCTGTTGATTCCTGATAAACGGCTTGTCTAAGCTGTTTCCAGCACGTCGAAAAGCGTTCTCAAGTATTTCGCCGGGGTCTGCCATTGCCCTTGTTCCTGATCTGTTGTCATGCTCTCAAGCGTGTAGTTGATCCACAAAACTTCCGTCCGATCTTGTTTTAAACTATCGGAACGGGTATTGGTTGAATGTGCTTTACGGGAAGGTGCCGCAACCATCTTCCAATCCCCATATAGTTCATCCATGAGCGAACAGTGATAGCCAGACACAGCTACTTTACCCTTTACGCGATGTAGGACAGCGGCCAATTCCCTATGCTCGTCATCACTCATTTCATACGCATACGCATTTATATCCGAACGTGATTCATGAACATAGGGCGGGTCACAATAAAACAATGTTTCTTCGCTGTCATAGCGTTGAATAATCTGTATAGCTGGATCATTTTCAATTTGGACACGCAACAAACGTTGTGCGACCTCAGCCAACCCTTCTACGCTGCCCAGCCAGCGCGAAACAGCACCGGCCATGCCTGCACGACTGGTCAATTTGCAATGCGCCCATCGGCCTTCGCTGGCAGATTGCGCCAGCCCGGTACGTACTTGCCGCGCCCGTATGAAAAAACGGCGGGCGCGTTCCAAATCAGAAAGCGGGGAGCCTGTGTCGTTAATCGCGTCTCTAAACTCTTCTCTGGAAAAGGGTGTCAGCCCAATGGCTTCGATCAGTGCTTCTTTTTGGGTACGCAGGACGCGAAAAAAATTAACAACTTCTCCGTCAATATCGTTGTAGGTTTCTATGGGGGATGGTTGTCTATTGATGAGGACGGCGGCTGAACCGCCAAATGGCTCACAGTAATGCGTGGCCTCTGGTAATAAGGGTAGCAACCAGTCTAGGTGGCTATATTTTCCTCCGTACCAACCAAATGCTATCTTTTTATTTGTCATGGAGCCTCCTGTAGCGCATTTTATCATATTCCTTCGTGGCGTGTGCGGCTACCGCGTGCCAGCTCTTTGCTGCCCTGTTTGGAGGTGATGGCTTCGCTGATGCCGTGGCGTTCCATCACAATGTCAATCATAAAGTTGAGTTCGGCGGCATCTTGCCGACCGACGACGGCCATTTCGTCGGCGCGGGCAATGACGTAGGGATAATCGCCCAAAATGCGGCACTGGTCAACGATGAGGCTGTGAACGGCCGTTACCGCCTCCTCATCCTCCGCCACCCAACGCGGAACATCCACCCGCGCAATATTTTTGCCCACTTGCCCCGGATTCAAATAGAAAAAACAAACCTCATTCGCCGGGTCTTGCTCCGCAAACGATTGATTCGGCTCCGACACATAGACAAAAATTTTGCTCCGCTCTCCCGGCTGCAATATTTCCTGAAAAATATCGGCATCGGTAACGCCCTGCGTTGCCTGCCGCTGCCCCAGCGTCTTCCAGTCAAATTTCGGGTCGTCCAGCCCGGTCAAACTTCTTAGCAGCGTGATGACGGCACTGGTGCCGGGGCGGTCAATATAGCCACACAGCAACGCCCCCGCATAACGCATCACCGTCATATTTTCGCCCCACTCCGTTACGGCGGCGTTGTCGGCCACACCTGCCGAGCCAATGGGCCAATAGAGCAGCCGTTGATCCAGAATGGACACGACAGGCTGGGCGAGCTGCCGCGCTGCCTTGCTTTTTTGCGCCAGCGTGGTGATCTCTTTGACATCCCGCTCAATGCTGACCACGCCAGAGCTGGTGGTGAATTTATCGAGGGCTTCGTCTGTTTCGGGGTAAAAAATTTCCGGTTCGGAAAAGGTGTCGGGGGTTTGGTAGCTGCCGTGGTGGTAAATGATGCCACCGACGTTGATGAGGTAGTAAAGATGGGCCGCGTGGCGGTCGGGCATAATTTGGGAGCCGTCGGCGGCAATAATGGTGGCTTGCGCCGGTGGGGGTGGGGCAGGGATGTGGCTGTCCAGCGGTTCGCGGTGGTCAAGCGGCCGGGCGGAACGATAAAATTTTTCATCGGCCAGCTTTTGGGCGGTGGTGAGGGCGTGGGAAACGGCCGTCCAGTTGGTGCGGTAGCAAGTTAGGGCATCCAGCACTTCGGCCACGCGCTCTTGCCGCTGCGCCAGCCGCCGACCTGTTGTCTGCGCCATTATTTCTAAATCGGCCGTTAGTTTTTCAAATTCCAGAGTCATACCGTTCTCTCATAGCACATTTGTTCAATGCGTCAAGTGTAACGGATGTTGGTTGGGGAAGCAACGGGGTTGTGGCCCATGAGCGTTTGCTATTTACCTGGGTTTGGCTACCATTGTCATACTTGGAAGCGGCACTTTAAGGGGTATTTTAAGGGATATAGGGGAAAATGGTGGAGAATGGGAGAGCAGCGATTTACAAAGGGAAAATCGCTGCTAACGGGTTTGGAAATGTGTATGTGTCACGGTGGTTAGCTGATTAAGCTCCAGAAAAAGAGGCCAATTGCCACGACACCTAACAGTTGTCCGACGATTGCCATTCCCCAGGATGCTTCCCGTTGGGTATGAGCTTGCAGCAGGGCTGTGGCTACCAGGCTAATGGCTTGACCAAGCAGCCACGGGGCCAGCCCAACGAGGCTGAGGGGCATGGCAAGAACCCAGGCAAACAGGAAGCCGAGCAGTAGGCCACAGAGGAGAGAAACGGCCGTTAACCGATACCGTGCGGGAAAACGATTGTCAGATAGAACAACATCCTGAGTATATTGGGCAAACATACGATCCTCCAATTCATGCAAATCAATCATCATTTAAGCGGTCAGCTATAAGCCAAGTGTACGAAAATAACGAATGTAAAACCTGTTGGCTTCCCTGCTATTTAACGATACTCTCTATACGCTATTCATGTTGTAACCTGCGACACTGCCAGAATATGCGTTTATCAACATCCTGAGTAAAGAACCATGAAACAGCCCGGCAAACAACATAGCTTCTCACGGGCATCCGCCCAACATCTATTAGGCTATTGCCTGTTTGCTCTTGCCACCCTGCTTTGGGCAGGCTGCCAGCCAGCCCCGCCGGCCGACCCGATTAAGGTGGGGCTTGTGGCACCATTCAGCGGGCCGGAAGCGGCAGCAGGTGAAGCCCTACAGCGCGGCATGTTGCTGGCAATTGATGAAATAAATGCGGCGGGTGGGGTTTTGAACCACCCGCTAGAGTTAGTAAGCCGCAATTCGACAGCGATGGAGGAAACGGCCGTTTCCGAACTCATCAACACCGAATCCATAGTTGCTCTTTTTGGCGGCGTTTTTGATGGCAAAATGCCCAGCTACCGCAACCTGGCTAACGAAAAAGAAATCCCGCTTTTTGGCACATGGGGCGCAGCCACCTACACAGCCGACATACCAAATGACCACGCCTACCTCTTTTGTGTCTCCGTCACCAATGCCGATGCCGGGCAATTTTTGGCGCAGTATGGAGCGCGGGTTCTTGACATCCACCAGCCAGCCATCATCAGCGACCAAAGCGAGTGGAGCCTGGCAAACGTAGAGCCACTGGAGGCAGGTTTATCTGCTCAAGGCATTCCCCCCGTCGCTGTGGCCTCTTTTGCCAGCGGCGATCCTGATATGCTCAATGAGTTGATCACACTGCGAGATGCCGAGGCTGACGGGCTTTTTCTGCTGGCCGGAACGTTTGAAAGCACGGCCGTTGTCCGCACGTTGGCAACCATGAATTGGAAAGTGCCGGTTCTCAGCTATTGGGGAGCCAGCAGCCGTGTCTTCATTGAGCAAGCCGGGTTGGAAAATGTCAGCGAGGTATATATTTTGCAGACGTTTGCTTTCGCTGATGCACCGTCAGACAAAAGCCAGGCACTGCTAACAGCCTATCACAAGCGCTTTGGCACCAACCAACTGAGTGAAATCAGGGAACCAACGGCCGTTGTGCAGGCGTATGACGGGATGCACCTGCTGGCTCAAGCCATTGAGCAGGCGGGGACGACAACAGGCAGTAGCGTCAAATCCGCGTTGGAAGCATTGAAGGTTCCGTATGATGGGGCAATTAAGGTATATAAACGGCCGTTTTCCCCCACCAACCACACCGCCCTCACCACCGACGACTACATGATGACCGTTTGGCACATCAACACCCTCATCCCCGCCCCCAGACCCAGGCTGGAGAATTAGCTTATGCGTACTCATTTTCTCAAAACATTACAAGGCCGCTTTCTCACCGCCCTCATTCTCGTTGGCATCATTCCCTTTGTCCTCGTTGGTCTCATCGTTGTCAACATCGAAACCCGCGCCCTCAACGAACAATCCACCCGTGAATTAACCGGCCTGGCACGCGGCCTGGCCGGAGAACTGGACACCTTCCTCAACGAACTCCTCAAAGATTCCCAGGCTATCGCCTCTCTGCCCCAAATCGTCAGCATGGACCCCGCCCAGCAAGAACCCCTCCTCAAAGATTTATTCGTCCACTACTACAACTACGGCCAGCTTGCCATTGCCGACCTGAACGGCCAACTGCTGCTGGCCGCCCGCCCCCAGGAGTTGGTCAGCATTGCCCACGTTCCCTCCTTCCAGAAAGCGGCCAGCGGGCAGCAAGGGTGGGTCATCGCCCCCAACCTTTTCAACGACACCCTCATCCTCCACATGCACACCCCCATCCGCGACCAAAACCGCAACCTGGTTGGAGTCCTGGGCAGCCCGGTGCCGCTGGGTACGCCCGCCAACATTTTGGCTGAAATCAACATTGGCGGCGAAGGGCAAGCCTTTGTGCTGGACGAAATGGGCAAGGTCTTGCTCCACCCTGACCCAGCCGTGCGTGAAGCACGCCGCGACTACTCCCAGTAGATCGAGCTACCCTCGGCTGGAATGCCGGGCATTGTGGGGACGGCTCGCTATGAAATTGATGGCGAAGTTCGTATTGCTGGCTACACCGACATCCCCAACTTTGGCTGGACGGTTGTGGTAGACCGCCCCGAGGCCGAAGTTTTGGCTCCGGCGGTCGCCACACGTAACCTGGCGATGGCAGGGCTGTTGTTTAGCATTCTGCTAAGTACCGTAGCGGCCATTTTGCTGGCACGCAGCCTGACAAGACCCGTACGCAACCTGGCAGCCGCTGCTCAGGCCCTGGGTGCGGGCAACCCCACGGCACCACTACCGCAAAACAGCGACCCCGGAACGGAGATTGGCACGCTTATCACCGCCTTTGGCACCATGCGGCAGGCGGTAAGTGACCGCGAAGAGGGGCTGCGCCGCAGTGAAGCCCGGAATAGTGCCTTGCTCAACGCCATCCCTGATTTGCTTTTCCGCGTGCGCAAGGATGGCAATATCATTGACACCAAGGTTCCTGCCACCTCCCACGCGACGCTTGCTGACAACCGGTTCTATAAAACCAACTTTTATCAAATTATCTATTCTCTGGGTGCACGGCCGCTGGCGCAGCGATTTATTGACGGGTTTGAGGAAGCACTGCAAACGGGGTCGGTGCAAGTGGTTGAGTCGCAGTTGGAGATGAACGGCCGTTTAACCGACTTTGAAGCTCGCTACGTCACCACCGACGACGACGAAATGCTCATCATGTTCCGCGACATCACCGAACGCAAGCAAGCCGAAGCCGCCATCCGCAAACACCTCTCCGCCCTCGAAGCCGCCAACGACGGTATGGCAATCCTCGACCGCAACCTCACCTACACCTACGTCAACGACGCCCACGCCAAAATCCACGGCTACGCCCAAGCCCAGGAACTCATTGGCAAACCGTGGCGCATCTCCTACACGCCACAAGAGTTCAACCGCCTGAACAAAGACGTTTTGCCCATCGTCATGGAAAAAGGCGTCTGGCGCGGTGAAACCATTGGCAAACGGCGCGACAACAGCACCTATTTTGAAGAAATGTCCCTCACCCTCATCGAAACCGGCGAATACGTCTGCGTTGTCCGCGACATCACCCAGCGCAAAGAGTCTGAAGAAGCCCTGCGCCAGGCACAAAAGTTGGAAAGCCTGGGCGTTCTAGCCGGCGGCATTGCCCACGACTTCAACAACCTGCTCACCGGAATGCTCGGCCACGCCTCCATCGTCCAGGCCACCCTGCCGGCCGACAGCGACGCCAGCGAGCAACTAGAACGACTCATGCAATCCGCCGAAACGGCCGCCGATCTTACCCGCCAGCTTCTGGCCTACGCCGGTAAAGGTCAATTTGCCATCCGCCCACTCAACCTCAACCGCCTCATCCGCGAAAACGCCGGGCTAATTGAAACCGCCATTCCCCGCCGTACCGAACTCACCATGAACCTCCAGGAAGATTTACCCCTGCTGGAAGCCGATCGCGGGCAGCTTCAGCAAGTCGTCATGAACCTCGTCATCAACGCCGCTGAATCTCTGGGTGAGCAGGGGGGTGAAGTAAGCATAGGCACCTCATTGCAAGCACTTCAGGAAACCAGCGAAACAGAATTTATTGGCGGCGACCGGCTTACCCCCGGCAACTATGTTGTTCTGGAAGTACACGACAATGGCAAGGGTATGACCAAAGCCACAATTGACCGCATTTTTGACCCATTCTTTACCACCAAAACATCAGGCCACGGACTAGGGCTGTCGGCAACCCTGGGCATCATTCGCACCCACAATGGTGGTGTACAGGTGGAAAGCATCCCCAACCAGGGAAGCACATTCCGCATTTTCTTCCCCGCGTCTACAAAACAGGAAGGCAGCCACATCCCCAGCAACTTTATCCCACCGCAAATAAACGGCCGTGTTCTGATCATTGACGATGAAGCTCCCGTGCGTCGTGTCGCCGAAGATATGCTCCACGTCCTCAGCATGGAAACAGTCGCCGCCACCAGCGGGCAAGAAGGGCTTGATCTCTACAAAAAACACGGTGCCAATATTGATCTCATCATCCTGGATATGAAAATGCCCGGCATGGATGGCGAAGAAACCTTCCGCCGCCTAAAAAAAATCAACCCCAAGGTCAAGATAATCCTCGCCACTGGCTATAGTGAATCAGAAGACCTTAGCATCTTTGTTGAACAAAATACCGTCGAATTCTTGCGCAAACCCTTTGCGCTCAGCGCATTAGCTGAGAAAATACAGACGGTATTACTTTATGACTCAACCAACACCTAATAAAAACAACACCCAGCGGTTTGCAGCTCTGCAACACCGCGACTTTTTTCTCATCTGGATCGGGTATCTCATCTCCTCAACCGGTACCCAAATGCAGTTCATCGCCGTCAACTGGCATATTTTTGACCTGCTGCGCGGCGAAACCTACACCCTGCAACTATTTGGACGCGAATTTGCCCTCAACGCCAGTGCCTTGGGGCTGGGGAGCATCGGCCTGGTGCGCGTGATCCCCATTGTCCTTTTTGCCCTGCTTGGCGGCCTGCTGGCCGATGCCCGCGACCGGCGCAAGCTGCTACTGTGGGTACAGGTTGCCTCCACAGTCATCGCCGGGCTGCTGGCCGTCCTAACCCTCACTGACAACATCAGCATTCTCATGATCTACCTGCTCACTGGCGCAGGTGCGGCCGCTTCCGCAATGGAGCAACCGGCGCGGCAATCTATTGTGCCAAACCTAGTGCCACGCCACCATCTCACCAACGCCATCAGCCTCAACACCTTGATGAACTTTTTGGCAACGGTGATCGGCCCCATGCTTTCAGGCGTATTGGTGGGCGCATTTGATGTTGGAATAGTTTATGCCATCAACGCCATCTCCTTTGTCGCAGTCATCATTTCGCTGCTGCTCATGGAATACCGGGGGCAAGCGGCGGCTCCCGAAGCAAGTGGGCTAGGCTGGGGCGCACTGGTGGAAGGGCTGCGCTTTACCTTTGGCTCACGCATCATTCGCAGCACCATGCTCCTTGACTTTTTTGCCACCTTTTTCTCGTCCGCCCGCACCATGCTGCCCATTGTGGCAGAAAATGTGCTGGGCGTGGGGGTACAGGGGTATGGCCTTCTCTCAACGGCACAGCCGATTGGGGCATTGATCGCCGGAACGATCATGGCGTGGCGTGAGGATGTAAATCGCCAGGGGGTGGTTCTGTTAGCCAGTGTGGCAATCTACGGGGCAGCTACGGCGTTGTTTGGCGTTTCAACCTGGTTTATTCTGTCTTACATTTTGTTTGCCCTGACGGGGGCAGGGGACACGGTTTCCACCGTTATTCGCGGTACGCTGCGGCAAGTGCTAACGCCGGACCGGCTGCGTGGACGAATGGTGAGCGTCAATATGGTCTTTTTTATGGGTGGGCCGCAGCTTGGGGAGCTGGAGGCGGGGCTGGTGGCGGCCATTTGGGGTGCGCCCATTGCCATTCTTTCCGGTGGGATTGCTACCGTGCTGCTAACGGCATGGATTGCGTGGAGCTATCCAAGTCTGCGAAACTTTACCAGGGAGCAGATGATTGCGGCTGAGGGGTTGGGGTAAACGGTAATCATTTAGAAGTTCAACTTCTTCTGAGAAGTTGAACTTCTTCCGTAACTTCCCTGCATCGGTTATTGGTTAGCGGCTGAGGCTGTGTCCAGATCCATTGGAAGTAAGCAGGGCTTCGACTTCGCTTTTTTCGATGAGGGGCATGTCACCGGGGATGGTGTATTTAATGGCGGCGGTGGCGGTTCCCCAGCGCAAAGCGTTGGCTAAGGGATCGTCGTTGGCATAGAGATAACCGTAGAGGAAGCCGGCCGTAAACGCATCCCCACCACCCAAACGGCCGATTTCTCCCGCCGCTGGAAAAGCTGGTTGCCGCATGATCTGGCCGCTGCTTGCCTCACAACCAATGGCACCCTCTTTGCCCAGGGTTAAAACAATGGTGGCGTGGGGGAATGTGTGGTGGAGTTGAGAAACGGCCGTTTCTGCATCCCCCACCACCCCATAAATCGCCACCGCATCTCGCAGCGGCATAAACAAAATATCGGCCGTTGCCACAAACGGCGCACAGCCTGCCCGTGCCGCCGCCGTTGACCATAATTTGCCCCGGTAATTCACATCAAAGCTCAACAGCCAGCCCGCCTGTTTTGCCAATGCCGCCGCTCTTTGCAGCATTTGCGCCACATTCGCGCTCAGTGCCGGGGTAATTCCCGTCAGGTGCAACAGTCGCGCCCGCCCCGGCTGAAACATATCTTCCGGCAAATGCGCTGGGGTCATTTGGCTTAACGCCGATGCAGCCCGGTCATAAATAACCCGGCTGCCGCGTGGTGCCACTCCCTCCTCATAAAAATACAGCCCCAGCCGGTCGCTGTCCGACCATTGCACGTGGCTCGTATCAACCCCATAACCGGTGAGCGTTTGCGTGACGACTTTCCCCAGCGGATTACACGGCAAACGGGACAGCCACGCCACTTTCGCCCCCAGCCTTGCCAACCCAACGGCCGTATTTGACTCACTGCCCCCTACCTCCACATCCAAACTTTTGGTTTGCCCCAGCCGCAAAAAGTTGGGCGGCGTCAGCCGCAGCATTGTTTCCCCAATCGTCACCACATCGTAATTTGTCATGAGAAAATAATATCCGATTCTGCCCCCAAAGAAAAAACCACTCGCGTGGAGTGGTTTTTATGGCTCTTGGCGCAGCCTACAGTACGTTCGGCGTTAGCAGTAGCGCAGCAGCGCAAGAGCAAAAGAGGGTTGGTTGTGTTAGAAAGGGTTACAATTAATCTGCCAAAGCAAACCATTACTGATATTATGGTGGAAAACAATCACAACAGTGCTTACGATTTTAAACCATTGGCGAAACGGACAATCCCGTTTATGATCAGCCTATGAGCAACAAAAAAATTGCACCTTATGGTTCCTGGGATTCACCTATTACGGCAGATTTACTGGTTGGCGGCACCATTAGCCTGGGGCAGCTTGTGGTAGATGGTGACGCTGTGTACTGGACAGAGGGCCGGCCGACTGAAGGGGGACGCTATGTAGTTGTTAAGTGGACAGCGGCCGGCGGGCGTGTTGACCTAACACCAGCACCATTTAATGCCCGTACCCGCGTTCATGAATATGGCGGCGGCTCCTACACGGTTCACTATGGCAACGTCATTTTTGCCAACTTTGCCGACCAGCGGCTGTATCGTCAGCAGCCGGGAGGCATACCCGAACCGGTAACGCCAGATTGGGGAGCCGGAGCGATTCGTTTTGCTGATGGGGTAATGGATGGCAGAAACGGCCGTTTGCTCTGCATCCGCGAAGACCACCGCCAAGCACCCGCCGAAGCCACAAACAGCCTCATCAGCCTGCGGCTAGACGGCCACGACGACGGCACCATTCTCGCCAGCGGCAACGACTTCTACTCATCCCCCACCATCAGCCCCAACGGAAAACAGCTTGCCTGGCTCACCTGGAACCACCCCAACATGCCCTGGGACGGCACCGACCTATGGCTAGCCGACCTGGGCATAGACGCAGAAGGCAACCACACCCTGAGCAATGCCCAGCAAATTGCTGGCGGCAAAGACGAGTCCATCTTCCAGCCCCGCTGGTCGCCCGATGGTACTCTCTACTACATCAGCGACCGCAGCAATTGGTGGAATCTCTATCGCTGGGATGGCACAAATGAGGAACCCATCTACCCTATGGCTGCTGAATTTGGTCAACCGCAGTGGGCTTTTGGGCAATCTACCTACGATTTTGCCGACGCCAACACCCTCATCTGCTGGTACACGCAAAACGGCAGCAGCAGCATTGCCAGCCTGGATATAACCAGCCGCCAGCTTACCCCCTTCGATTTACCCTACGTTGGTTCCAATATCCACATCACCAACAACAGGCTCATCTATCTTGGCGGTTCCGCCACCGCTGCGGCCGCCATCGTCTGCCTCGATTTGGCAACGGGCGAACAAACGTTGCTGGCCCAGGCCAGCAAGCTCGCCATTGACCCCGACTACATCGCCATCGCCCAACCCATCGAATTCCCCACAGCCGATGGTCTGACTGCCCACGCCTATTTCTACCCACCCAAAAACAAAAACTACATCGCACCAGACAATGAAAAGCCACCGCTGCTTGTTCTAAGCCACGGTGGACCAACCAGTGCCACCTCAGCCGGGCTGTCATTGGGCATCCAATATTGGACTAGCCGGGGCATTGGCATTGTGGATGTTAACTACGGTGGCAGCACTGGCTATGGGCGCGACTACCGGCAGCGGCTTAATGGCACGTGGGGAATCGTAGATGTGGTAGATTGTGCCAACGCCGCCCGCTACCTGGTCGCCCAAGGTTTGGCCGACGGCCAACGGCTTGCCATTCGCGGCGGCAGTGCTGGCGGCTATACCACCCTCTGCGCCCTCACCTTCCACGATTTGTTTAGCGCGGGGGCCAGCCATTTTGGCATTAGCGACATGGAAGCAATGGCCCTCGAAACGCACAAATTTGAGTCACGCTATCTCGACAGCTTGATTGGGGCTTATCCGGCCGAGAAAGAAAAATACCGCCAGCGGTCGCCTATTCACTACATCGATCAGCTTAACTGTCCCTTGATTCTGTTTCAGGGTCTGGAAGACAAGGTAGTACCGCCTAATCAGGCGGAAATGATGTTTGCGGCTCTGCAAGCAAAAGGAATTCCAGTAGCCTACCTGCCCTTTGAAGGAGAGCAGCATGGTTTCCGCCGGGCAGAAAATATCAAGCGATCTTTGGAAGCAGAGCTATATTTTTATGGCAGAGTATTTGGTTTTGAACTGGCAGCCCCAGTTGAGCCAGTGGAGATTGTCAATCTGTAGGGCAATTTTGTTGGCTGTTTGCAAAATAGGGTAAATGCACATTGAGATTGAGAGACTGGGAAATTGAGGGATTAGTTGTGGTTAGTCTCCCAGTTTCTTAATCTCCCAATCTCTGCTTTTACCCGATTAAATATGGTCAATCTTCAACAAAATTGCCCTATAGGATTTATCTTTTTTGCTCATGGATGACGCTTTATATTCGATGATTGAGGCCATTCACCAAACGCCGCCGCGCCTCGTTTTTGTGACGGCCGGGGCGGGGAGCCAGGCGTTGGCTGATTTATTGGGAGTGGGTGGTGCATCTGAAACACTGCTGGAAGCGGTGGTTCCCTATAGTTACACAGCCTTCAATGATTTTTTGGGGTATGTGCCGCCCAAATATGTAGATGCCCAGGCGGCTAACTTTTTGGCGGGGCGGGCGTTTACGCGGGCGCGGCAGCTTGAGAATGAGGGCCGGCCGGTGCTGGGGCTGGCTTGTACGGCTACCATTGCCACCAATCGGCCCAAAAAGGGGGAGCATCGCGCTTACATGGCACTGTGGCAGCTTGAATCGGTGACGTGTGTGAACTTGTACCTGGACAAGGGGGCGCGGGATAGGGCGGGTGAGGAAGCGGTGGTGAGCCAGATGCTGCTGAATTTGCTGGCGCAGGCGTGTGGGGTGGTGCCGGTACCGATTGTGTGGAAGGAAGGGGATCGGGTGGAAACGGCCGTTTATGAGTTCACTACAGCCATTGACCAACTGCTCAACCGGGAAATTTCCTTTTTTGGCGTTTATGCCGATGGCCGCATCCGCGACAACGGTGTTAATCCCCGCGTAGTGCTTTCCGGCTCCTTCAACCCCCTGCACGACGGCCATATCGCCCTGGCACAGGTAGCCGAGGAACTCATCGGCCATCCTGTTGCTTTTGAGCTACCCGCCATTAATGCCGACAAGCCCCCGCTGCCCCACGCCGTTATTCTGGATCGGCTGGCGCAGTTTGCCGGCCGCTACCCAATTTATGTCACCAGTGCCCCCACGTTTTTGGAAAAGGCCAGACTATTCCCCGGCACTACCTTTGTCGTCGGCTACGATACCGCCGTCCGCATTTTGCAGCCCCGCTTTTATAATGACACCCTAGAAGGGCTGCACGCAGCCTTGGCTGAGCTAACTGAGCTAGGCTGCGATTTTTTGGTGGCCGGCCGCATAGACCATCACGGGTTCTTTCATTCCTGCCACGACCTGTCCATTCCGGCCGGCTACACCCACCTATTCAAAGGCATACCGGCCAACAAATTCCGCCTGGACATCTCATCAACTGATTTGCGTAAGGCGGGGAAGAAAGGCAGCCGATGACACTGAGCCATGTGGGGTGTGGGGAGTAGGGTGTGGATTTGTTGGCTCCAGTTTTCCGCAAAACGGCTACTCCAGGCGGTCAATGCGGCGCACGGTTTGGCGCAGTTTGATGATGCTGTCGGGCAGGTGGTAGCCTTTACGCAAGCTAACCGTGCCGTAAATCAGCGTGCGTGCGCCAATGACGCAGCCGGGGTTGAGAACTGCGTTACAGCCAGTCTGTGCGTCGTCGCCCAAAATGGCTCCCATTTTGGCTAACCCTGTGTCATAGGTTTCGCCGTCCACTTCCAGCTTGATAGACGGCCGTTTTCCTGTCAGCTTGTCCTTCTCACTCAAAATCCCCAAATTGCTCAGCTTGGTACCCGCACCCAGGTTAACCCGATGCCCCAGAATAGAGTCGCCAACGTAGTTAAAGTGTGGGGCATGGGCATGGGGTAAAAAGAGACTGTTTTTAGCTTCGCTGGCATGACCCAGTACGCTGCCCGGCAGCATGATCACATTTTCACGCACAAAAGCCCCGTGACGCACCACGCACCCTTCGCCAATATAGGCCGGACCATGAACATAGGCACCAGGCTCAATGATGGCAGTGGGGGCGATAAATAACGGCCGTTTTCCCAAATAAGCACCCGGCATCACTTCGCCCAAAATCTGCTGCTCATCCCCCACCAGCCGCGCTACATGCGCTTCAATGTGGGCAATCGCCTCCCATACGTAGCGGCATTGCTCAAAAAAGGAAGCCACAAGGGCATCGTCTAAATTAAAAAAAGCACTTGGTTCAAACATATTTTGCTCCATCTCCCAAACGTTTTTGTACAAGCAGCTTGCCTGTAAAACAAAAAAGGTACGGAAAATCCGTACCTTTCTGCTTTCTATGACCAGGCCACAACCACCCTCTCTTTTTTATCCCAGGCGATTAAAGAGAAAACGGCCGTTTTGGCACAACCGAAATTTTAGCGCGGGGATACTACAAGCCGAATCGCTGTCCGCTCTTGACCATCTATAGCAACATCAACAAACTCAGGGTCGCAAACAACTTCAACGCCTTCTTCCTGCAGATACCCTTTCGCAATAACAATCGCTTTCAACGCTTGGTTAACAGCACCAGCACCAATCGCCTGTACTTCCGCCCGGTTAACTTCGCGGATAACCCCGGCAATTGCGCCCGCAACAGCAGCAGTACGCGACCGGGCAGAGACTTTTATTACATTCATATTTGGGCCTCCAAGTTGTCCAATTATGTATTGAGCCAATGAATTCTCAAGATAAATGGTAATTCTAGACAATACTCAAGTTTTTTGTCAAGCACCTGTTGTTAAGTTTACTTGAGATTTTCTGAATAGCAAAAATTTATATCCATAATTCAGGGTGAATTGTTTTTTGTTAGCAACTGACTCACAATTCCATGACCTATTGTAAGTTATGACAAGAACTAATGCCAAAATTCATCGCCAACAGAGTGGCCGCACGCTGGCTTTTCAGGGAGTACTAGAGCAGATGCTGTTTCGCTTTCATTTGTATTATGTCGCCACACCCCCATATATGCGGGTTTAACGGCCGTTTATCAACCTACAAATAGGGCTACCGGTCATGGGTTAACATAATACCTTAAAAATTTCTCTTTCATAACATCTCATTAATTGGAAATTGGATAACCTTTTAAGGGAGAAATCTCCTAAATGGCATTGCCCCACACCCCGCAATTTGCTAGAATGCAAAGGCCGTTGTCACTTACGAAACCATTTGACATAGTTTGGAAAAACGTGAGTGTACAGAGTAGAACAACAAATTGTTCTACATTTGCTAGGGAAGAACAGGACAGGGAACAGAGATTTCTCATCACGATGAGAAAGTTCAGGCACTGAACAATTTCGTTAAGTGCATTAAACAGACAAGGGAGTCCAGACTGTACCCTTCGTGTCAAATCGCCACGTTCTTGCAAGGTATTTATTGTTTAAGAAGAAAAGTCCAATCAAGCGGCAACGGTTTGATGTACCCCGGACCATCAATATCATTATCGGTGTAGCACGTTTTCTAAACGTTTGTTAGATTGCGTCTGTCTGATCTAGTTTGGGCGAGGTATTGGATCGTATGTCACCAGAAACTGCTTGGAAAGCAACCATTGGCGAATTAGAGCTGCAAATGACAAAGGCCACGTTTAACACGTGGCTGAAAGATGCGCGGTTGATTGCTGGCGAAGCCAATGAATTTGTCATTGGTGTGCGCAATGATTATGCCAAAGATTGGTTAGAGAATCGTCTTTACGACACTATTTTACGAACATTAGCCGCCATTCTTGGGCAACGGCCGCAGTTGCGGTTTGTTGTCTGGTCTGACGAGCTTATTTCTACCCCCGTACCAACGGGAATAGATAGATCAACAACGGCCGTTTCCGTTGTGCCTTCCCCCGCGCAAAATAGCACCCTTGCTCCCCTGATTGGTACCGAAAACCTGCTCAACCAGCGGTTTACCTTTGCCAGCTTTGTCGTCGGCACCAGCAACCGCTTGGCACATGCGGCAGCCCTCTCCGTAGCGGAAAATCCCGGCCAAACCTACAACCCGCTTTTTATCTACGGCGGTGTGGGGCTGGGCAAAACCCATTTGCTCCATGCCATCGGACACAAATGTTTGGAAATGGGCAAACAAATTTGCTACATCTCCTCCGAAACCTTTACCAACGACCTGGTGCTTTCCATCCGCACTAAACAAATGACGGCCTTCCGCGAACGATATCGCTCCCCTGACGTGCTGATGATTGACGACATCCAATTTATCGCTGGAAAGGAAAGTACACAGGAAGAGTTATTCCACACCTTCAACGACCTGCACAGCCGTGGCAAACAAGTGGTCATCTCCAGTGACCGGCCACCCAAGGCAATGGTGACACTGGAAGAACGGTTGCAATCCCGCTTTGAGTGGGGGCTAATGGCAGATGTGCAACTGCCAGATTTGGAAACTCGAAAGGCCATTTTGCAGGCCAAAGCGGAAGAACTAGGGGTCTATGTGCCGGATCACGTGCTGGAAACGATTGCCCATCACATTCGCAACAACATTCGTGAGTTGGAAGGAGCATTGAACAAGGTATCGGCTTACGCACAACTGCAAGGCTCGGTTATTGATAATACGCTGGTTAACATGGCACTAGCTGACCTCATTCGCAAGCCAGATAAAGTAACAGTGGAACAGGTAATAACGGCCGTTAGCATCTATTATAACGTCACCAGCGAAGCTTTGTGCGGCTCCAGCCGCAGCCGTACCGTCTCTCTTCCCCGTCAAATTGCCATGTATTTGGCGCGTACCGAAACTGAAGCCTCGTTGCCACAAATTGGCACCCACATGGGCAACCGCGATCACACCACCATTCTTTATGGTGTGGAAAAGATCGCTTCGCTAATGGAAACAGATGCCATTACCAGGCGCGAACTGCTGGAAATAAAGGCAAATCTATACGATTCCTAGCAGATTTGCTATCAGTAACCCCACATTTTGGGGTGTGAGACTGTAGCCAAACGGCCGTTTTTCACCAGAAACGGCCGTTTTTTTGATCCACCTCACCGAATCTGTGGATAACTATCATAAAGTTGTGGAAAACCCTTGCTATTTGTGGAAAAGGTTGACATAGAAAAAATTCGTGTTCAACAATAGCAATCCCACATATGGGGGGGTGGTAAGAAACACTCTCCCAGATATGCAAGCGGCGTGGAAACAAGTAAAAAAACAAGCCAAAAACGAAGTTTCCGCTTCTCCCCACCATTGTCCACAAGGGCAACACATACAGCACCAGCATATGTAGGGTGAAATTTCAGTAAAAGGGAAAATCAGCGGCGTATATGGGCAATAAAAAAGTTCTCCACAAATCCACAGCCCCTACTAGCTACTACTATTTAAAAAGAACTTAAATAAACAAACGGGTATAACTCTTGGGATAAAAAAAGACCGCTTGAATAAGCGGTCTTTTCACAAGTTTCAAAAAGTATACGAACGGCCGTTTACAGAAACTCAATCAGTCCATACCCATCATCTTCTACAGGTAGCGCAGCAATACGGATGTTAGACGACTTGCCGGTAGTGTCCTGAAGCCGGAGCGTTATCTGGTCACTCCATTGATCCCACAGATCGCCAGACACAATGGTAAAACTGCGCATCGAGCCTTGTTTTCCCAGAGGCCCCTCCCCACGAATGTTGTAGCCATTTAGCACAATATTCGCCACAGCATTTGTTTGCTGGGGACTGTACACTTGTAGGGTTGCCGTGTTCTCTTTCATGCCTCATCCTCGACCGTGAAAATAGTGTAAAATGCTTTCAGGCTAAACTGTAACTTAGTTTGCATTTATTATAACTATTTCATAACTTTTTACCATACCGAATTTTCGATGCAAAACCATGAGCTAACTGATCTTTTATTACAATTGCGCCGCAACCGGCCGTTTATGGAGCAGGTGGTGGCCTGGGAACGTATCCCGGCACGGGGAGCCGCTGCCGAGGCTATGCCTGATACTGTTGACGGCCGTTTTGGGGCGGCGTTGGCGCAGCAAGGCATTACGGAACTGTATACCCACCAAGTGGCGGCGTTAACGGCCGTTTCCGACCACCACAACGTCATCATCGCCACCGCCACCGCCTCCGGCAAATCATTGTGCTACAACATCCCCGTACTACAGCGGCTGCTGGCAAACCCCCGCGCCCGCGCCCTCTACCTGTTCCCCACCAAAGCCCTGACCCACGACCAACTGGCAGAAACGACAGCGCTGGTCAACAACGGCCGTTTACCCATCCCCATTCACAGCTACGACGGCGACACCCCCCGCAGCCAGCGCAGCAAAGTCCGGCGCGATGGTGGCATCCTGCTCACCAACCCCGACATGCTCCACGCTGGCATCTTGCCCTACCACACCAGTTGGCGCGACCTATTCCAAAACCTCGAATTTGTCGTTCTGGACGAAATCCACACCTATCGCGGCGTGTTTGGCAGCCACATTGCCAACGTCCTGCGCCGCCTGCGCCGCCTGTGCCGCTTCTATGGCAGCAACCCGCAGTTTATTTGCTGCTCGGCGACCATTGCCAACCCCAAGGAACACGCGGAACGGCTGGTGGAACGGCCGTTTACCCTCATTGACGAAAGCCAAAACGGCGCCCCACGCGGCGAAAAACAGTTCATCCTCTACAACCCGCCCATCATAGATGAAGAGCTGGGATTGCGCGGCAGCTCGGTGCTGGCGGCCAAGGATGCCGCCCTGACCTTCCTCAGCAACAACATCCAAACCATCGTCTTTGCCCGCGCCCGGCAGACGGTGGAACTGCTGCTGACCTACCTGCAAGACGAATTGCGCTACCAGCAGGGGGAAGAAACGGCCGTTGCTGGCTATCGCGGCGGCTACCTGCCGCTGGAACGGCGCGAAATCGAGCAAGGATTGCGTCAGGGCTTCGTGCGGGGGGTGGTGGCTACCAACGCCCTTGAACTAGGTATAGACATCGGACAGCTTGATGTTGCCGTTCTCACCGGCTATCCCGGCTCCATCGCCTCCACCTGGCAGCAGGCGGGGCGGGCGGGGCGGCGCAATGCCCAATCGGTGGCATTGATGGTTGCCAACAACAGCCCGCTGGATCAATACATTTGCCACCACCCGCGCTATCTTTTCGGCCGTTCGCCCGAACACGCCCTCACCAACCCCGACAATTTGCGGATCATGGTCAAACATCTGCTCTGCGCCGCCTATGAGCTGCCATTACGCCCCGATGAGCCATTTGCGGGCGACCAGCCGCTGGGGCCACTGCTCGATTTGCTGGTGGAAGAAGGGGCGTTGCACCAAACGCGGCAGCAATACCATTGGCTGGGGGAAAATGCCCCCGCCAACGTTGTTTCGCTGCGTACCAGCGGCGGCGAAACGGTGCTAATCCATGCCATTGACCAAACACCGCCGGAGGTGATTGGGGAGGTGGATTTGGAGAGTGCGCCGTTTATGCTGCATGAGGGAGCGATTTATCTGCACCAAGCGCGGTCGTTTTTGGTAGAGCGGCTGGATTGGAACGGCCGTTTAGCCCAGGTTCGCGCCGTAGACGTAGATTACTACACCCGCGCCAACGTCGGCACCCGCATCCGCGCCCTGCAGCCCGAAGCCAGCAGCAGCGGCGACGGCATTGAGCGTGCCTATGGCGATGTCACCCTCGTCACCCAGGCCACCAGCTACCGCAAAATCAAACGCTACAGCCACGAAACGCTTGGCTTTGGCGAGATTGATTTGCCGGAAATGACGCTGGAAACCTCTGGCTACTGGCTCATTTTTAGCGAAGCGCTGACCGAACAGCTTTACCAGCAGGGGATTTTGCTGCGCCCCAACGACTATGGCCCCAACTGGCAGCAGCAGCGGCAAAAGGCATTGCAGCGCGACGGCCACAGCTGCCGCACCTGTGGTGCCAGCGGCGACGAGATTACGCTCCATGTGCATCATTTACGGCCGTTTCGGGAATACGGCTACGTTAAAGGGGAAAACGACCATTACCTGGAAGCCAACCAGCTCGATAATTTGGTGACGCTTTGCCCCGCCTGCCACCGCCGCGCCGAAGCGGGGCAGCAAACCCGCTCCGCCCTCGGTGGACTGGCCTACGTGCTGGGCAATTTAGCCCCGCTTTATTTGATGTGCGACCCGGAAGATATTCAGGTGATGGCTGAGAGCCGCAGCCCATTGACCCAAGCCCCCACGCTGGTCATTTATGAGCGCATTGCTGCCGGGGTGGGGTTCAGCCAGCGACTGTTTGAACTGCACGACAGTTTGCTGCAGGCGGCACTGGAACTGATTGCCGACTGCCAATGTCGCTCCGGCTGCCCCGCCTGCGTGGGGCCGCCCGGTGACATTGGCCCCGACACTAAGGCGGTGACGCGGCGGCTGGTGCGGATGTTGTTGGGGGGATGAGGGAGGATGGAAGACGAAAAACAAGCCATATCCGTCTTTCGTCTATATCCAGTAATGCTCAGTTTGAAATGACGAGGGGTAGGGGTGGGATGGCGCGGGAAGGTGCAAGGTGAACAGATGGTGGTGTCTCCGCGCCGTCTCGCCCTTTTATTTCGCAAAACGGCCGTTTTCGGCATGGGTTGCCAGCGGCAAACACCACCAGGGCGAGATGACCGGGAGAAAAGGCCAGCGGCGTTGCCAGCTTTAACCCCGGTCATCCCACCCCTACCACAAACTGTGAATTGCTGGTCTATTTTTTGACAATCAGCGGCAGGTAAACGGTGTAGTTGACCGTGCAAACATTGGCCGCGCCGGGGGTGGGGGTGGACATCGTTTGCCAGTCTCCGGTTTCGCTGGGGCAGCGCCCTTCGGATACGTCGGTGGCTTGTGCGCCAAAGGTGTGGCTGTCGAGGACAGTGGTGCCGTCGCTAAAGACCAGCAGCACCGATTCGCCACCTGCCCCCAGCTTGAAGTCGGCATGGGCAGCACCCTGGAATGGGTCGCCGTCGGCGTAGATGAGCAGGTAGCCACCGGCCGGAATGGTGAGCGTTTGGGTGATGGGGGATTTGGTTAGGGCGGCAGGGTCGTCGCTGAGGTAGAAGCCGTTGAGATTAACGGCCGTTTCCCCCCCATTATAAATCTCAATCCAGTCCGGGAATTCCCCCGGCTCGTCGGGGTCTTCCAGCGTGCTGCCGTTGTCGGCCATAAACTCATTGATGACCAGCGTGGGCAGCGTTACGCCAACGGTGTAGCTGTGGGTGGCGTTGGGGGCGGTGGGCGGGTCGCTGCTAATCAGGCCGTCGTTGTCCTGCGCCGTCACATAAAATTCCACCGTGGTTCCGGCGGCAAAGGCGGGAATGGTGGCGCTGTAGCTACCGCTTCCCTGCGCCGTCATCGGCAGCGCCGAGAAGGTTCCGCCGGTGCGGTAGAACAGCGTTACGGCCACCACCTGCCCATCATCGCTAACCTGGCTGGTGACGGTTACGGGATCATTGTCGCCAGGCTGGGCGGGGGCAAAGGTGGTGCTGCTGATGTTGGGCGGGGTGAAGGCGTTGCTGCTGCCGGGGGTGGGCACGTTAAAAAACACCCAGTCGCTGCCGCCATCGGGCAAACGCCCTTCGGACACGTCGGCCGTTTGGACACCAAAGTCGTAGCTGTCTACGATGGTTGTGCCGTCGGGGGCAACAAGCAGGACGCTTTCGCCGTTGGTGCTGAGGCCAAAGTTGGTGTGGTCAGGCCCCTGGAACGGGTCGCTGTCGGCATAGATGAGCAGGAAGCCGCCGGCCGGAACGGTGAGCGTTTGGGTGATGGGGGATTTGGTCAGGTTGGCGGGGTCGTCGCTGAGGTAGTAACCGTTGAGATTAACGGCCGTTTCCCCCGCATTATAAAGCTCAATCCAGTCCGGGAACTCCGTTGGCTCCACCGGGTCGGTCAGCGTGTTGCTGTTGCTCGCCATAAATTCGTTGATAAACAGCGGCGGGGCGGTGTAGCCCACGATGTAGGTATAGGTGTCGGCCGGCGCACCGGGCGGGTCAAAGCTGGTTTGATTGTCGTTGTCAACGGCACGAATGTAATATTGAACGCTTGTTCCATCCGTTTGGGCGGGGACAGTGGCGCTAAATTGGTCGTTGCCCTGTGGCGACATCGCTACGCTGCTGCTGCTGCCGTTGATAATGGTGAACAACGTGACGGTGACTGTGCCGTCGTCGGTGACAGTGGTGGTGACGGTTACGCTGTCGGTGGCACCAGGCTGCTGCGGCGCGTGGCTGGTGCCAGTGATGGCGGGCGGCTGGGTGTTGCTGCTGCCGGGCGTGGGCGGGTTGAAGAAAATCCAGTTGTTGGCTCCGTCTGGGGAGCGGCCTTCGGAAATATCGGCCGTTTGCGGGCCGAAGGTGTGGCTGTCAATGAGGGTGCTGCCGTCGGGGCCAACAAGGGCCACATCCTCGCCGTTGGTGGAGCTAAGGTTAAAGTTGGTGTGGTTGGCACCTTGTTCAGGCTGGCTGTCGGCATAAAAGAGGACAAAGCCGCCAGCGGGGACGATGACGGAGCCGTTGATGGGGGATTTGACGAGGTTGGTGAGGTTGTCGGTGAGGTAGTAGCCGTTGAGGTCAACGGCCGTTTCCCCCGGATTGTAAATCTCAATCCAGTCAGGATACGTGCCTGGCTCGTCGGGGTCGGGGAACGTGGTGTTGAGGGCAACAAATTCATTGATATAGAGCGTGGGCGGGACAAAGCCAACCACATAGCGGCTGTAGCCATCGGCGGGATGAACACTACTTTGCCCCATGTCGTCCCCAGCCTCAATGTAATATTCAACGGTGGTGCTGCTGGGGAAAGCAGGAATGGTGCCTTCGTACCGGTCGTTTGCCAGTGCCGACATGGGAACGGCCGTAAAGCTGGTGTGGGTGGCACTGTAGAAAAGCGTGGCAACTTCCACCGTGCCGTCGTCGGTGATGCGGGCGTTGATGGTCACGCTGTCGCTGTTGCCGGGGTTGGCCGGGGTTTGCACCACGTCCTCGATGAGGGGGGCGATGGCGTTGCTTCTGCCGGGACTGGGGGCAGTCATCGGTTGCCAGTTGTCGGCACCATCGGGAAAGCGGCCTTCGGCAATATCGGCCGTTTGCGGGCCAAAGGTGTAGCTGTCGAGAATGGTGCTGCCATCGCTGGCAATCAGCAGCACGTTTTCACCGTTGACGCTGAGGCCAAAGTTGGTGTGGTGCGCTCCTTGTTCTGGCTGGCTGTCGGCATAGAAAAGGACAAAGCCGCTGGCGGGAACGTTGATGCTACTGGGGATTTGGTAGCGGGTGGGTTGGGTGGGGTCGTCGCTGAGATATAGGCCTTGGAGATTAACGGCCGTTCCTCCCCCATTGTAAATCTCAATCCAGTCTGGATACGTCCCCGGTTCGTCGGGGTCTTCCAGCGTGTTTTGGTTGAGTGCCATAAACTCGTTGATTCGTAGATTGGTGACATCGTTGGGGGCAGCAGGGGATTGGGCAAAAACGAGGCTAAGGGTGCTGCTAATAGCCAGCAATAAAAGAACAAGGACGATTACACGTCGGTTTAGCATTCGGTACCTCACTTCCTGATAAAGGTCAATTCACAAAACAGGGAATATTGTAGCGCAACAATCTTGCTGTTTGCCTTATGATTTGGTTAGGTCGGCTATATATGTGGATGGAAGGGCGTATGCAAACGCCCATACATGTGGCCGATGCGGTGGTGGGGGTGTATGCAATACGCTCTCTTGCTCAGACCAGGATAAACATAGAGCCAAAACGGCCGGTTTTTCCCTTTTCGGCGCGGTGGGAAAAGAAGAGGTCGGTGCGGCAGGCGGTGCAGAGGTCGGGCATTTCGATTTGGGCGACACCAGCGTTTTGCAGGTTGCGGCGGTTGGCCTCGGCCAAATCAAAGTGGGGACGCTCGCCGCCCACGTCATGGAGCAGCGTTTCCGGTTCGGCAAAGGCGGCGTGGATTTCGCTAATGACGGGTTCACCAACTTCGTAGCAGCATACGCCGATGCAGGGGCCGAGTGCTGCCAATAGGTCGGCGGGGCGGCTGCCATATTCCGCTGTCATCGTCCGCACCATCGCTCCCGGCAGGTTACAAATTGCCCCTTTCCAGCCGGCGTGGCCGAGGCCAATGGCATGGTTGACGGGGTCGTAGAGCAACACGGAGCCGCAGTCGGCAAAGTTCATGGTGAGGGCGCAGCCGGGTTCGTTGGTGATGATGGCGTCGCCCAGCGGCCAGGTACCGTAGTCGGCACTGGTGACGATGCTGACCTGGTTGCCGTGGACGAGATGGGCATGAACGGCCGTTGCCGTGTCCCGCCCAAACAATCCATACGCTCGGCGGCGATTGGCATATACATTGTCCTTGCTGTCGGCTACGGAGACGCTGAGGTTGAGGCTGTCGAACGGGGCGGGGCTGATGCCGCCTTGCCGGGTGAAGATGGCGTGCTGGAGCCGTGGCAGGGTTAGAGAGTCAAATTGTAAGTAGGGAAAGCCATTTTCTTTGCGGAATTGCATAAATATCCTCGTAGATAAATTTGCGCCATTGTGCCTGACATTGGGCTGTTTTACAATGTTGGTATGAAACAATGGTTTTTCTGGCTGTGGATAAGCTGTGGATTGTTGGGCTGCCAGGGGGAGGTAGTGCCAATGGTTGAGGTATCCCCTACAGTGGCGGCTACGCCTACGGTGACGGCTGCTGAAGTGGTGGGGGAAACGGCCGTTTCTCCCACCACGACACCGGAAACAATGCCGACCTCCGAGGTCTTCTATTACCTGCTGGCTGAACGGGAACGGCTGCTGCTGGAAGTTGACCCGGAAGCACGACGACAAACGCGCCAGTTTGCCCTGCCGCTGCCGGACACTGGCAACAGTGGGGCGGAGGGGTTGGCCTTTGTCAGCAACGACGACATTGCCAGCTATGGTTTTCTGGGGCTGCCGCCATCGGATAACGGGGGGTACTTTGTGGTGTCGGTGCAGGCGGAGGGGATGTTTTATGTATTGGATGTGGGGGAAACGGCCGTTCTTGTCACCCAATTCACCTTGCCCGAAATCGAAGAAGATGCGGCTGGGCTGGATTATCAGGTGGGGCTGCTGTGGGTATCGGTTGCTAGGGCGGCGCAGTTGGTGGCAATAGATGCGACGGGCAGCAGTCCGACGGTACTTGAGAGCTATGGCTACAAGCGGCTGCCCGATGAGGCTGGGGATACCGAGGGCATTTTGCTGCTGCCCTCGCTGGGAGCGGCAATTTTAGCCGATGACGATGGCCGGCAGCTTAGCCGCTACAACAACGATTTTCCGGCGTGTACGGCCGACAAGCGGTGTGAACTGGCCTGGCTGCGCGATGTGGAGCCACTGGAGCCAAGCGGGCTGGCGTGGGACGAAAGCCGTCAATGGGTGGTAGGTGTGGCCGACGGGGGAGAACTGTTTTATTTTGACGCTGATGGCAGTGAACCAACGCTGCTGCTCCGTCTTGATGCTGACCTGGAAGGGGTAGCTGCTGTGGAACGATAGCGGATGTTGCTACGGAAAATGGGACGCGGACAAACGCAGACGAACGCGGATTACTCTGTGCAATCTGCGAAATCCTTGATTCTTGAGCTAAATTGGCTGTGGTTATGCGTTTTCTTCGGCAATGAGTTCGCGCAGGAGCTGGGCAATGCGCTGGGCTTCTTCGCGGTTCGGGTCGGTGTGGGGCAGGGAGAGATAGGTTTCGAGGTTGGTAAGGGCGGGGCGAAAACGGCCGTTTTGCTGCAACACCAACGCCCGATTCAGCAGAGCCGGGGCATCGTGGGGGTCAGCGGCCAGCAGCGCGTCAAAATCAGCTAGGGCCTCCTCAAATCGTGCCAGTTCACGCCCCAGCAGCACCCCCCGCGCCAGCCGCGCCTGGCGAAAGGTGGGATCGGTTTGCAGGGCGCGAGTGAAGTAAGAAACGGCCGTTTCATGCTCCCCCCGCATCGAATTCTGGTTGCCAAAATACCGGTGCAGCCCCCCCCACGTGTAAAGCAGATAAGCCCAAATAAACCGGATCACAAATGGTGATCAGTAATCGGTAATCGGTAATCAGTCAAACTCCTTACTGATTACCGATTACTGATTACCGATTACTCCCTCTCACTCAGCCACTTTTCCGTCTGCATGGCAGCGGCGCAGCCCTGACCCGCAGACGTGGCAACCTGCCGATAGATCGGATCCTGGATTTCACCAGCGGCAAAAACACCTTCCACACTGGTACGCATCAGGTTGTCGGTGATTACATACCCATGCTCATCCATCTCCAACTGCCCTTCCAGAAACTTACTGTTGGGATAGTGGCCGATAAAGATAAAGACACCATCGGTCTTCATCTCCCGCTGTTCACCAGTAACCGTATCGCTTACCTTTACCTTTTGCACCACGCCATTGCCCACAATTTCATCCACCACCGTGTTCCAAACAAAGCTCATCTTGGTGTTGGCAGAGGCGCGGCGTTGGAGGGCAGGGCCAGCACGCAATTCATCGCGCCGGTGAATAATTTCCACCTTGTTGGCGAACTTTGTCAAAAACAAGCCTTCTTCGATGGCACTGTCGCCGCCGCCAACCACGACCACATCCTTGCCACGGAAAAAGAAGCCGTCGCAGGTACCGCAGTAGCTTACGCCGCGCCCGGTAAACGCTTCTTCACCGGGTACACCCAGGTGACGCGGTGAAGCGCCGGCTGTCACGATAACCGCATCAGCCATGTATTCTTTGCCATATGTTTTGATGTAGAAAGGTGAGCCTTTGCTAAAATCCACCTCGATGACTTCGTCATATTCCAGCCGCGCCCCAAAATGCTCCGCTTGTGATCGCATAGCTTCTACCAGGTCGGAGCCGGTAGGGGTGGCTTCGGGGTTGAAGACACCGGGGTAGTTTTCAATTTCATAGGTTAGCGCGACTTGCCCCCCAAGTTGTGCCCCGGCAATGACAACGGGGTTGAGGGTGGCGCGGGCGGTATACAGGGCGGCCGTTAAGCCGGCCGGGCCAGAACCGATAATAACAACTCGTTCTTTTTCCATTGTTTTTTCACCTTGTTCAATCTTCGCACAAATGCCCCCGGAGGGGCACTGTGATCTTAACCTTTAGACCCGCCAAACGCGGCTTTTCTTACGCTGACGATGCTGGCAGCTTGCTGGTAAGTGGTAGGTGGACGCGGAAAACGGTGCCTTCGCCGGGGATGCTTTCAACGGCAATACGGCCGTTATGTTGTTCCACCAGCTTTTTGCTAATTGCCAGCCCTAACCCGCTTCCTTCTGACCCTCGTTCCCGGTCGGGAACACGGTAAAACCGCTCAAACAAATGGGGCAAATCTTGTGATTCGATGCCCATGCCGTTGTCAGCTACCGAGAGGCACACTTCGTCCCCATGGCGTTTGGCACTGATGGTAACGGTGCCGTGATCGTTGTTGTATTTCACGGCATTGCTGACTAAATTGAGCAATACTTGCTTGAGCCGCGTCTCGTCGCCGCTGATTGTAAGGTTGGTACTGGTCAGTGGCAGCCTGGTTTGAATTTCAATATCACGGGTAGCAGCCTGTGGCTGGGAGATGTCTACCACTTCATCCACCAAAGCCACGAGGTCAACGGGTTTGGTGGCTAACCGCACGCGGCCAGATTCCAACCGCGCAAAGTCGAGGGAATCCTGGGTCATTTCAGACAGGCGCAGGGATTCACGCTGGATCATTTGCAGAAATTCGCTGTGTTTTTCGCTGGGCAGATCGGGGCGCAGCAGTAGCCCGGTGGCGGTAGAAATTGCCATCATGGGGGTCTTGAGTTCGTGGATGATTTCGGCTAGCAGGTCGGATTGCGCAAAGAGGCGGGCGTTGTTGATGGCGACGACGGCCTGGACGGTGAGGGCTTCGATGGCGTATTGATCGTCTTGGCTGAAACAACGGCCGTTTTTGCCCCCCTCTTTCTTATTCAACAGCAGCAATGCCCCCAGCCGATTACCCATATCACCGTGCAGCGGCACTGCCAGCAGTGAATGGAGTTCATAGAGCAGCTCTTTGTCCACGGCAGCGGTAAAGCGAGAGTCGTTTTCGGGATCGTGGAGCAGGAGAGAACGGCCGTTTGTCATCACCCATCCCGCCATACTCGCCTCCAGCGGCACAATCACCTCTTTCGAGATAGCACTGCGCGTAGTTGCCTCAAACTGCAGCTGGCCGGTAGCATCATTCAGCAGCAGCACGGCTGCATCCTCGGCCCCCGTCAGGTCTACAGCCACATTCATAACGATCACCAGCAGTTTGCGCAAATCGAGCGTGCTGTGCAGATATGGGCTAATTGCCAGCAATTGTGACATGGTTGCTGGCGACAATTTTTCATAGGGGGGCATAAAAACTGCTTTTTTCTTAGCCATTACTTACGCCAAATTGGCTCCTGTAGGCAATGCAGCGGCAATGCGAGGCAGTACATCCGCCACATTGGCGTGGATAACAACGTCTGCCCACTCGTCTGCATAGGTTTCGCCATAATTTATAATAATCAATCGCGCTCCGTTGCACCTGGCTTGCCAGGGTAGTTGACTCACGGGCAGCACTTCCAGTGAAGACCCCGCCACAAGCATCACGTCACAACGATCTGTGTGCCAGTCAGCAGCGGCCATGATGGCCTGGGGCAGCAGCTCACCAAACAGGATGACATTCGGTTTTAGCACACCGGCACACGCTTCACAGTGGGGAACAACGGCCGTTTGTAAAAACTGTGCCATCACTGGCTCACCCGTATACACCCGCTGGCACTTCATACACGTCACCTCGCGCATGTGGCCGTGTACCTCATAAACCAACTGCGATCCCGCCTTGGTATGGAGCATGTCAATGTTTTGTGTAATCACACATTGCAGCCAGCCATTGGCCTCCAACTGCGCCAACGCCCGGTGCGCCGCATTGGGCTGCGCCGCTGCCGTCAGCTTTGCCAACGGGTAAATCCAGTCGTAGAATGCCTGGGGCCGCCGCAAAAAGCCTGACAGACTCGCCACTTCCATCGAATCCGCTTGTTCCCAAAGGCCAGATTCCGGGCTGCGAAAATCAGGGATGCCGGAGGGGGTGCTGACGCCTGCACCTGTTAGAGCCACCGCATGGCGGGCTGCTTTCAGCAGGGCAATAGCTTTGGCAGTTAAGAATTCGACATTATTCATGGGAAAAATCAGACAGGAGGCCATGGATAATGCCGCCCTGGCCCCGGCTGCGGAAAAATCTTTTGCCGCAGCAGCTTGTCGAGCCGCCGCTGCATGGCGGTTAGCTCATCGGGTGAAAGCAGGACGTTGAGTAGCAGTGGGTTGTCTGGTTGTGTTAGCAACTGCTGTAACTGCGTCAATTCTTCCAGCATCTCGTCTGGAATAGGCCACCCGGCAAACTCCCAAATAACGCTGCGTAACTTGTAGTCGCTGTGGAAACAGATGCCGTGGTCAATGCCCCAGATGCGGACAGGCATGGTCGTTGGTATGGCCGTTTCGTCTTCTGCTTCTTCCAGCAAAACATGGCCGCTTTTGCGGTCGGCGTTGTTAATGACCACATCCAGCAATGCCATTTGCTGTAGCTGCTGGCGGTGGATGTCGCTCCCTTCAAAGGTAAAGTAATGGTTTTCCGGGTTGTGTTGGATGAAGAGCTGCACAGAGCCGATACCGTGGGGGCCATCTCGCAGAACGGTGGGCGGGATGAGCTGCCATCCAAGCCCTTCGCTGACAAGGAAGGCAGCTTGCTCGCGTTGACACAGGGTGCCGGTGGTGAAATCCCACAACGGCCGTTCTCCCCGACGCGGCTTGTAAACGGCCACCACATCTGCACCATCCAGGCACATGGTTACCAGAAAGGCATAATTTGAACTCCACGGCAAAACCCCTTCAACCTCAAACTCTCCCTCTTGCAAGATTTGTAGAATCTCTGCCGTTTCCATGAGTAGATTTGCGGTTGACGATTGGGCATTGGCGATTGGCAGGGCATTGCTAACCGTCAATCTGTAATCGTCAACCGCTTAATGTTTGTGGCCGTTTCGGTTGGGACAAAAGTGGCCTTCGGCATCAATCGGCCGGCCGCAGTTGCCGCAAATTGGGCGGCCTGCATTGACAACTTCACGGGTATGGGGGATGAGTACCCGTATTTGCGCCCGGGTTGCCCAAAAACTCACCACATTTGGTTCTTCCCCCTCATCAACCAGTTCATACGCTACCAGGACGACCTGGTTGCCATTTTCGTTATAGCCCAGCCCCATGTTGCCCACGCGAAACAAGGCTTCAACCGGTTCCCGCAGGCGCATATCCATCCACATGGGGTCTTGGGTATCGCGCACCTTTTCCGGGTGCTTCTGCGCCAGTTCTTCCAGAAAGGATTCAAAACTTTCGGCCAGCATGGCTGCCTGCTGTTTTTCGATGATCAGCGAAATGCTTTGTGAGCCACGGCTGCCTTGCAGGTAAAAGGTGCGGTTGCCCGGCTGCCCCACAGTTCCAATCGTCAGGTGTGTGACCGGGTTCAATTCTAGCTGACGAGCCATAGTAATTTTCTCACTTCTTCTTTTTCTTCTTCTTGTCTGTTTCTGTCGAATTTTTTTCTGATGGTCTGGGCGGTGGCTGTAGTGGGCCATCGTCGTTGATACGCATAACGCGCACGCCTTGGCCGTTGGCCGGAAGCATGAGGACGCTGCTGGAGGCGGGTGAAATGATGATCCGCTGGAAAAGGTCAATGTGGACGCCAAGATAATGGGCCATGACCAGTTTGATTAGATCGGCGTGGGAGACAACCACGATGAGGTCGTCTGGGTGGTGCTGGGTTAGCTGTTCCAGAGCCTGGATGGCGCGAAATTGTACTTCGCGTAGGGCTTCGCCGTGGGGGAAGCGCATACGGCTGGGGAAAAATTGTACAACACCCCACAGCGGGTTTTTTACCAGCTTTTTAATTTTTTCCCCTTCCCACTTACCGTAGCGCACTTCGCCAATGTCTTCCAGTTGGGTGATTTCAAGGTTGTGGCGGTTGGCTATGTAAACGGCCGTTTCCATGCAGCGCAACACTGGGCTGCTGTAAATGGCTTGAACAGGTAGATGAGCCAATCGCTCGGCAGCCGCCTCGGCCTGTTTCTGTCCATTTTCATTCAGGTGAATGTCGGGAATCCAACCAGCGAGGCGATGCTTCTTAACCCAGTCGTTCTCCCCGTGGCGCACTAAGATGATTGTGGTCATGCTGGAATGATAGCACAATTAGGTACGCAACGGAATACAATTCGTGGTATGATTGAAAATTAGCAGGTTGGTTTTGCTGTACCCATTGGCAACCAGGAGTCTTCTTTAAATTATGACGCTTCCAACCAAGATTGGCCGATATGAGATTCAAAAAGAACTGGGGCGGGGGGGCATGGCAGTTGTTTACCAGGCGCATGACCCAATGTTTGACCGTGAAGTCGCGGTTAAGGTGCTGCTAGGGGCACATTTGAGTGATCCCACTTTTCGCACACGTTTTGAGCGCGAAGCGAAAACGGTGGCTGCCCTGGAGCATCCAGCGGTGGTGCCGGTGTATGATTTTGGCGAGGAAAACGGCCGTTTATTTCTTGTCATGCGGTTGATGGGGGGCGGTACTCTGACTGCCCGGCTACAACAGGGTTCCCTGCCGGTAGATGAAGCGGTTGCCATCATTAATCGCATTGCACCGGCATTGGATGCGGCCCACGCCAAAGGTATTGTTCACCGTGACTTGAAGCCTGACAATATTTTGTTTGACAAATACGGTGCGGCGTATTTGTCTGACTTTGGCATTGCCCGGCTGGCGGAAAGCCAGGCTACCTTAACGGGTAATTTTGCCATTGGCACCCCTGGCTATATGAGTCCAGAGCAGATTCAGGGGCAAACGCTGGATGGGCGGAGCGATATTTATGCGCTGGGGGTGATGATTTTTGAGATGTTGACGGGTAAACGGCCGTTTGCCGCCGATACCCCGGCGATGGTTTTGGTGAAACAAATGACCACAGCCATTCCGCACCTGTCTGAGTTTCAGCCTGAATTGCCCCCTCATTTTGACGATATTGTGCAGCAGGCAATGGCGAAAGCGCGGGAAGAACGCCCAAGCAGTGCGCAGGATATTGCCAACCAGTTGCAAACCAGTGCCGGGATAACGCCTTTATCACTGTCGCAAACGGCCGTTACACCGGCTCCTCCTTCTCCTGTGCAAATGGATACCGACCCGACGGTGGTGGAGCCGCTGGTGACGGCTGTGCCAGAGGCAAACGGCCGTTCGCGCCGCTGGCCGATGCTGGTGGGCATGGGGCTGCTGCTGGTTGTGCTGGTGGGGCTGGGGCTGTGGTGGCGTGGACAAACGGCCGTTTCGCCTGCCGACACGCCCACCACGTCAGAAACAGCAAGCGAGGAGAACGATGACAGCCCACCTGTTGGAGAAGAAGCCGAGGCACCACCCCTAACGCTTGAAGACCACATCCAGAAAGCCCACGAGGCCTTTGATGAAGGAGATTATGAGCTTGCCATACAAGAGACCGACGCCGTTATGGCGGAAGATGATACAGACTTCGACATCCATATCATTGCCGGCTACTCCCAACTCTATGCTGGCGATCCAGACCAAGCCTTTACCCTGTTTAGCCGCGCTGCCGAGCTGAACCCGGATGATCCTACCCCCTACCTGGCTTTGGGAATGATCCAGGAAGATTATTATGGTGATCCTGAAAGTGCCATTGAGAACTATACCCTGTCTATTGAGCGTGACGACAGCAACGCGGACGCTTACGCCGAACGCTGCACCGCCTATGACCGCATTGGGAATGTGGAAGCAGCGCGGGCGGATTGTGAACAGTGTGTGGCTCTTGATGAAAACCAGGCCCCGTGTTGGGTTGGTCTGGGGTATTTTGCTCGTAATGATGGCAATACGGACGAAGTGTTGTCAGACTGGAATCGTGCGCTGGAGATAAACCCGGATGATGCGTATTTGCTCAACGAAATCGCACAGATTTACCTCTGGAATATCTATGAACCGGCGAAAGCGGAGGCGTATGCGGATGAGGCAATTCAGTTGTATGATGGCGAACCATATTTCTATTACATTCGCGGGCTGGCTGCCAGTTGGCAAGGGCAAGTAGACAGTGCGCTGTCTGACTTTTTGCATTACCTGGAAACGACTGAACCAGATCAGTGTGTGGAGTGCACTATGATAGCGCGGCAATATCTGGAAAATGAGCGTCCCCCAAGCCCTGATTACCGTACTAACTTTGCATACCTGCAAACGATTTCAGTGCAAACGTCTAACGAGAATCACCCGCCGCACTTGGCTGTGGATGGCGATTTCTATTCCGTGTGGATATCGGGTGCTATGGCTCCGCAGTGGGTGAAGATTGATTTTGACGAGCGGCGGATATTAACGGCCGTTGAACTCCGCATTGCACAAGAAGAATCAGGCGATACAGTTCACGAAATTTGGGCAAAAAGAGTTGACGACAGCGATTACATCTACGTCCACACCTTTTCCGGCTTCACTGAGGAAGGCGAGTGGCTTTATTACGACCTGGAAGAGCCGTGGGTGGATGTAGAGTCCGTTCTCATAAAAACCATCACCAGCCCCGCCGTCGTAGCCTGGTACGAAATTCGCTTGCTGGGACATGGCGAGTAATACCGCATCAGTGAAATTCTTGCACAAAAAACAGTATCTTTGGTCATAATGGTGGCCGGTGGCAGAGACAACTTGTTACTTGCCACCTGTTACTTGTGCCGTTAATTTGAGAAAAAGGAAAAGTCAAGCACAGGGTTGAAAGTTGTTGAACTACAGGCGCGGTTTGCTGGCAGCAAGGCATCGGCTCGTGCCTGTTCTTCCAGCCCATCAGCATATTGCCCTACGCGAAAATAGGCAGCCATTACATTGCACGCCACCGGGGCTGCCCATGCCGACCCTTCGCCCCCGTTAAACAAAAAGACAGCTACCGCAATCTCTGGGTCTTCATAGGGTGCATATCCAACATACCAGGAATGGGTTGGCAGCACGCGCCGCTTGATAATGTCCTCAAACCGACACCAACCACGCTCAATGGCAATGTTGTCACAATATTCGGCCGTTCCCGTTTTACCGGCCGTTGAAATGCCAAAATCATCAAGCCAATCCACATAAGTTGCTCCAGTAAAAAATTCCTCATTGCTGATACGGTTGTTAACAAGCTCCATGCCCTCAGCCACAATTTGCAAAAATTGGCGGTCAATGTCAACTGAATCTACGACATCGGGAGACACGATATAATTTCCCTGCTCGTCAAACTGTATATTCAACGTTGGATCATCTAATGGATTGCCATCGGCATCTGTTAACACCACCGCACCCTCATCGTTAAGATGGGCGCGAGCATAAACCTGGCTGTTTTCATCTACAAAAACAACGTTGCCATCAGCATCGGTTAAGTGATGGATGATGGTGGGGCGATAGAGAAAGCCGCCATTGGCAACAACTGCTGCCATTTGCGCCACCTGTAGCGGTGTGGCCGACATAAATCCCTGCCCAATGCCCAGATTATAATCATCACCCGTTGACCACGGCTCACCCTGTGTTTGCCGTTTCCACTGCCTCGTGGGCAGGTTGCCGGGGGCTTCCAGATTGAGTTCAATGCCTTGAACTCGGCCAAAACCAAATTGCTCGGCGTATTGAGAAATGAGATCAACCGTTAGCCCGTTGACAAACTCACCATCCTGGTCAAAGCCGCCGCTGATTTTGTAAAAGTAGACATCACATGAATTGGCAATGCCCAGCCGCATATCCATAGCTCCATGACCTGATGCCAGCCAGCAGACAAAGGTTTGGGCGCGGCCGGGGTCATTGGGGGCAAAGCGGTTGGCAATGACAATTTGACCAGGGTCAAAGAGACGGCGCTCTGGGGTGACAACGCCTTCTTGTAGGGCTGCTGCCGCTGGCACCAGTTTGAAGGTGGAACCGGGGGGGTAGGTGCCGCTTATGGCGTGGTTTACCAGCGGGGTGTAATCATTACGTGCCAGATTTAGGTAATAGTCCACAGGGACTTCGATCTGGAAGCGGTTATTGTCAAAGCTGGGGAGACTAACCATAGCCAGAATTTCGCCCGTTTGAGGGTTGATGGCGACAATTGCCCCTTGCTCTACCTCTGGAAAGCTGCGTTCACCTGTAACTACGTCTACACGGACTGTTTGCTCGTTGGCCGCCATCGCTTGCTTCAAAATTTCGTGTGCTTTCTTTTGTAGATCCAGGTCGAGGGTGAGGTGGAGGTTTAAACCGGCCGTTGGTGGGTCGGCTAACCCAATTTGTCGTACTTCTCGCCCTGTCCAGTCTTGCTCAATTGTGCGGGTGCCTTTTTCACCTGCGAGTTCAATTTCCATTGAGGATTCAAGCCCGGCCCACCCTACGCGATCATCGCGCTCGTAGCCGAGTACATCAATCCAGTTTTGGTTGGGTACTGGCCCCATGTAGCCAATAAGGTGGGCGGTGTATTCGCCGCTGGGATATTCGCGTAAGGGTTCTGGCAGTACGCGCACGCCGGGCAAGAAGATGCTTTCCTGCTCGATGCGATAGGCTAGCGAGATAGGGATGCCGGAGGTGATGACGGCGGGAACGTATTGGGCGAAGCTGTTTTCCTGGACGATGGCGGCGATGCTGGTTGGTAGTTGGGGGACGATACCGGCTTGAGCCAGCGTATCCTGAACAGGTGCGCCGTATAACTGTGCCAGACGGCTATAGGTGCTAACCAATTCCGGGTTGGCTGCCTGTATCAGGGCTTGCTGCTGGATAGTGTTGGTAACGGGAACGCCTGTTAACAGGGAGAGGCGTTCGTAAATGGCCTGTAGTTCTTCTTCATCGTTGGGTAAAAAGGCGGGGGTGATGGTGACGTTGAAGCTGGGGAGGTTAATGGCGAGTGGTTCGCCGTTGCGGTCTACAATGACACCGCGTGGGGCGTTGGCGCGGAGAATGGAGAAGCGGTTTTCGTCGGCCTGGGCTAACAAGTCGGGGCCTTTGTTTTGTTGTAGCCAGTAGACGCGGTAGAGCAGGAGGGTGAGAATGATGAGCATGAAGACGCGGAGAAAGTACAGCCGGCCGCGCAGACCCACATCTTGCTCATCAACTTCCAACTCTTCAGGACGTTTCCAACCCATTTGGGACATGGTTCTCTCCTTCCCTCCTTATAATTCAACCCTTCGTGGGTTGACACGCCGGTTGATTTGGTTCATAAGCCAGTAGATGGGCAGAATGATGATGGCGTGCAAGATAACAATTGGTAATAAAGAAGTCACCGCATTGAGAGCCAACGGAAAGCCGAGCAGCCGCAGCAGCAGGGTGTGGAGGATAAGGTAGATGATGGTGGCGATGGTGGCGAAGAGGGCAGGGAGGAGGAATTGGCTGAGGGGGAGGAGTTGTTGGATGAGAAGAACGGCCGTTATTGCCAGCAAAAACACCAGCGCATGAGTTCCTAACGGCACAATTGAAAACATATCCTGCCAAAACCCGGCCATAAACGCCCAGACTGCTCCCTCATTTACACCGCGCAGCAGCCCCCAGGCCAGTGCTACCAGGAAGGGTAGCATAGGAACCTGGCCGAGGATGGGGAAATGGGGCAAAACGGCCGTTTGTGCCACCCCCAGCAGTGCCATTAGCGGAAAAGCCACATAAACCGATGCACTCATCATCCACCCGGTGATGTCGAAAAAATACTGGTATCAATCGGCTCAAAATCCACAATCACAAACACAATCTCCAAAGCCTCAAAATCAACCGCCGACTGTATCACCGCCTGCTGAAACAAATCCGCCTCGCTGCGATTGACATCAATCACCCGGCCAATTACTAAGTCTTGGGGAAAACGCCCCCCCAGCCCGGAAGTCAGCACCGTTTCCCCAATCTCCACCTGAAAGCGCAAATCAATCCAGTCAATGGTCATGGTGTTGCCCACACCCGACCCACGCAAAATGCCCGTTGCCCGCGAACTGCCTAGCCGCGACGGCACCGCGCTTGAATTTTCCGTCACCAAAACCACCTGGGCCGAGTTTGGCGTGGTGCGAAACACCTGCCCCACCAGCCCGCGTGCGCTTTCCACCGGCATTCCCACACGTACCCCATCGGCCGAACCTTTGTCAATGATGATGCTCCGCACCCCCGGATTGCTGTCCTGGCCGATAACCGCCGCCGTCACCCGGCGATACGTTGGCGTTTCCCGCGCCCGGTTAAACAGTTCCAGCAAAATCTGGTATTCCCCTTGCAATTCGCGCAGTTCTTCATTCTCCCGCTCCAGTGCATCTACCTTCGCCTGCAACTGCTCAATCTCCAACTGCGCCGTTTCAATATCGCGGGGGGCAGACAGGAGATCGTTGACATTTTCAGCGCGAGTAGATGTCCAACTCAACACCGTGCCAAATGGATCACGAACAAGGGCAAGTGCCCCATCTAAATTGCCTGTGCTGTCGAGGATAGTGAGAAGAACGGCTAAACCAGCCAGCGTTATAAAGATTCCCCATCGAATCCGCTGCTGTGTTTGATTAAGATCCATTGTGTTATGAGTGATTGACCTTGGGCGAACACGCCCATAGCGTCAATCGAAAACCAGCTATTAGTGGTGGGTGCTGCCCCGATGCAGCCCAACCAGGACGCGCTGATAGTTGTTTAGATCTTCCAGAACGCGGCCGGCGCCCCGTGCCACACACGTCATCGAATCTTCCGCCACCCACACCCGCATCCGCACCGCGTCTTCAATGCGGTCAGCCAGCCCCTGGATTTGAGCACCACCCCCGGCCAGACAAATACCCACCTCCATCAGGTCGGCCACTAATTCCGGCGGGGTTTCGTCCAGCGCATCACGCACAGTGTCTACAATGATGTTGACCGATGGCCCCATCGCTTCGCGCAGTTCAATGGAGCTGATTTCTACCGACTGCGGCAGGCCGTTGATGAGGTTGCGCCCGCGCAGCGTCATAGTGCGCTCTTCGGGCAGGGGGAAGGCGGAGCCAATGCCAATTTTGACCCGCTCGGCCATCCGTTCGCCAATGAGCAGGTTGTATTTGTTGCGGGCATAGGCGATGATGTCTTCGTCCATTTCGTCGCCTGCTACGCGGATGGAGCGACTGACGACGATGCCGCCCATGGCGAAAACGGCGACTTCGGTGGTGCCACCGCCAATATCCACAATCATGCTGCCGCGAGATTCGATGATGGGCAGGCCGGAACCAATGGCGGCGGCCATGGGTTCTTCGATGAGATATGCTTCACGCGCCCCGGCGGAAATGGTGGCATCATAGACAGCCCGTTTTTCTACTTCTGTGACGCCGCTGGGAACGCCAACGACGACGCGGGGGCGGGGAAAAGGTACCAGCATTTGTTCGTGGGCTTTGTCAATGAAATATTTGAGCATGGCTTCGGTGATCTCGAACTCGGAGATAACGCCGTCGCGCAACGGCCGTATTGCCACGATGTCGCTGGGGGTGCGCCCCACCATTTCCCGCGCTTCGGCTCCAATTGCCAGCGGGCGGCGCGTGCGTTTGTTGATTGCCACCCAGGATGGCTCGTTGATCACAATGCCCCGGTCGCGGACTGCCACCAGGGTGTTAGCCGTGCCAAGATCAATTCCAATGTCGAGGGAAAATAGCCCTAAAAACCAGTCTAGCGGTCTAAACACTTTCTCTCTTTATACCTTTTCGCCTCTTGCAGCGAGGTTGGCTGCGTATTTTTCAACAAGACCTCTGCTTCCGGCTATGTCACCGGGGCAGAGGTCTTGACTTTGCCTTTTAAGTTAGCCGGGGCATTATACCACATGCAGGTGACGCTGCACGCGATGCCCATCTTGGCCTCAGAAAGTCCTGAAGTCGCCACGTTTTTGGTTAATGGCAAATTAGTACAGGGCTTGTCAGGGCATCATATCTTTGTATGATTCGTATGGAAGTTATGCAGAGCGCAAGTTTTTAAGATGGAGTAAACGACATGGCACGACAGGCACTTTTTATGGATTTGGTTTATGATGAGCGGGGGAATGTGGTGAAAACGGCCGTTATTGGCAACGAAGCAACCTACATCGTAGACGACGACGGCTTCATGCGCCACGTAGATGCCGAACAAGTAGACAGGCAGGTATTGAGCTTCTTTTTAGAACAACTGCAAGACAACAAAGACATCGCCATCGAACAGGCAATGAACATGATGGGCAAAGACGACATTTTCACCAAAGCTGCCCTCACCTCCGAGCTAAACAACGTAGACATGGACAAAATCATCGCCCAGGGCATCCCGCTGCAAGCCCGCAACATGATGGGCATGATGGGTTTCCGCATTATTATCAATGTCCACGGCGAAATTGTGGGAATGCAGCAGCCGTCAGTGCCGGATGACGAGGAATTTTAATAAGCCCCACGTCCAAACAGGACGTGGGGGATCGTTTGCACCAGAATACGAATATCCAGTGCCAGCGACCAGTTTTCAATATAGTAAATATCAAGCAGGCACGACTCATCAAAGGTGAGGTCTGAACGGCCGCTTATTTGCCACAACCCCGTCAGCCCCCCCACCACCGCCAGCCGCTGCCGGTGCCACGGCTTATACTGTGCCACCTCTTCCCGCAGCGGTGGGCGCGGCCCCACCAAACTCATCTCCCCCCGCGCCACATTCACAATCTGCGGCAGTTCATCCAGACTCAGCCGCCGCAGCACTCGCCCCACCCGCGTCATGCGCGGGTCATCCTTTATTTTGAACACCGGCCCGCTGGCTTCGTTAAACGCCAGCAGTGCCGCCTTTTGCCGTTCTGCCCCCACCACCATTGAACGGAATTTGATCATATTAAACATTTTTCCGTCCTTTCCCACCCGTTCCGCCGCATAAAAAACAGGGCCAGGCGAATCCAGCCGAATGATGAGCGCAATGACAGCCATCGCCAACAGGGTTGGCAGCGCCAGCAAGGCCACCACAACCAGATCGAGCAGCCGTTTGAGCAGCAGCCCGGTGCGGCTGATATTGACATCACGCACGCTGAGCATGGGAATACCGGCCATGTTGTTAAACTCGACTCGATTGAGGCTTAGTTGTAGCAGGTCGGGGACAACCTGCGCCCGCACGCCGTGGTGCAGGCACAGACGGAGCATTGTCAAAATGGGCTGGTGCATTTCGCCGGGCAGGGCAATAAAAACGGTGTGGAGATTGGGCTGTTCGCGCAGAATTTGGTCTAAATTCTCCCACGTACCTAAATGGGGAATGCGACCCAGTCCGATGTTGTTCTCGCTTTTGCCGTCGTCCAGGTAGCCCATAACCTTGTAGCCAATGTCGGAGCGCGCCAGCAGGGTGCGAATGACCCCGCGCCCGGCTTCGCCAGAGCCAACCACCAGCACCCGGTCTACGCGCACGCCACGCCGGTAGAGCAGCGACAAGATGAAGCGGCGCAGCCAGCGTCCCAGCCCAACAAAGGTACTGATGAAGAGCAGAGACCAGAAAAGGAGGAGGCGGGAAAAGGGGGAGGGTTGTAAAAAGAAGGTGACAGCCATCATGAGGGCGATACCGGCCGCCGTTGCCCACACAATCCGCGCCATTTCATCAATCCAGGTTTCGCCGCGCCGCCGCTGCCACACCCGGTTTTGTGAAAAGGTGAGGATGAGCAGCAGGGTGAGAATGGCTTGCTGCCCCAAATAGTCGCTGTATGGCTCGTCAAACTGGATGGGGTAGAACCATTGCCAGCGATAGCGCACCAGGTAGGCGAAAGCAAAAGCGAAGTTGATGAGGATCAAGTCGCTGATGATGGTGATGGTGCGGATGGTTTGGTTTTTCATGTGAAAGATGGCTTGAACCGCAAAGGGTTACGTTTCACTTTGCTGCCAATTGCCAATCGCTAATCTCCTGTGCCTGTTTAGAAGTTCAACTTCTTCCGAGAAGTTGAACTTCTTGCCCAACTTATTTAATCCGCGTTCCTAAAGCTCGCTGGTAAACAACGGCCGTTTCCCGTCCTGCCCGTTCCCAGCTAAAAAGTTGCGCATGAGCCAGTCCACGCTGCTGCATTGTAGCCAACTGCGCCGGATCATCCAGTACGCTTAGAATTTGTTCAGCCAATTGAGCCGGGTTGTGGGGGTCAAAGAGAAGGCCAGCGTTGCCCACAGCTTCGGGGATGGAGGAGGTGTTGGCGGCAATAACGGCCGTTTTGCACGCCATCGCCTCCAAAATGGGCAGACCAAACCCCTCATACAGCGAGGGGAACAGCAGCAGCGTGGCCGCATTGTACCACAATGGCAGTACCTCATCCGGCACATACCCCGTAAACCGCACCCGGTTTTGCAGCCCCAGTGCCTGCACGCGGGCAAAAATCTCATCAAACAGCCACCCCTTGCCCCCCACCAGCACCAGCGGTAAATCTGGTCGGTTGATTTGCGCCAACGCCTCCAGCAAGACAGGAATGTTTTTGCGCGGTTGCAGCGTTCCCACATGCAGCAAAAATTGTTCCGGCAGTCCTTCCCGCTGACGAAAAGCAGCCACATCTGCGGCGGGCAACGGCCGATAAATTGGCTCCACCCCCGGCAGCACCACATCAATTCTTTCCAGCGGCACGCCAAAATAGTGGGCAACATCCTGCCGCCCCGATTCGGAAATGGTGATAACCCGCCGTGCCTGCCGGCACGACCGCGCCGTTTGGCTGTGTAAATAGAGCCGCTGCAAGCGGGGGAAACTGTCGGGGGTGTGGATGAAACTGAGATCAAACACGGTGACGACGGTGGGGCAGGGTGACAGCATGGGGGTGACAAAGGCCATTGCATGGAGCAAATTGACCCGTTCGCGCCACGCCTGCCAGGGCCAGGCGGTTTGCTCCCACAAAATGCGAACCAGCCGCCGCCCGGTGGGCCAGCCGGTGGGCAGCCGTTTAAACTGCCCGTCTGGCAAAAAGTCGAGGGGGTGGCGGGTGAAGATGGCAAAACGGCCGTTTTCCGGCAAATGACGCAGCACCTGAGCCATGTACTGGTGAATACCAGCCCGCCGATACCCGGCCTCCTCTGCCAACAAATGGGCGTTAATCCCAACCAAAGGGGGTAAACCATCCTTGCCAACCATGCCGCCAGATTATAGCTAAACCTGCTGCCATTGTGAAAATGGTAGGCGTACACAATGCTGGTAGCAGGTGACAAGTCCAGTTGGCAAAAATGACTTGCCACCCGCTACTTGCCATTTGTAGCCGACCAACAACCGTTCGGTTATTGGTTGTTGGCAGCATAAACTGGAGTCAAAATCGTTATGTTGACTAAAGCGTGACCCTGCCCTACAATTTCCCTCAATAACATGCAAAAAACGCTTTCCGCAGCATCAACGCTGGTGATGTCGTCTCACAATGCCCCCGCACCATTATCGGCGTTGCAAATTAGGAGGAACTCGTGAAACATCTTTTAGGTAACGTGAAGGTATTATTGTTCATTGCACTGAGCATCGTACTGCTGGCCGCTTGCGAACGGCCGGTTCCCGGTGCAGAGCCTGTGGATGCGACGGCAACACCTGCGGGTGTGCTGCCAACCACCGCGCCAACGGATGGTGGCCTGGTGCAGCCAACGGCCGTTCCCGCCGACAGCACCAGCCCAACCCCCGATCCTGCTTACCCCGCCCCCGACGAAGGGGAAAGCAGTGGCGACACGGGTGACGAAGCCAGTGGGGGTGAGGCATCTGGTGGCGATACCGGTGGCGACACGGGTGGCGAAGCCAGTGGGGGTGATACAGGTGGCGAGAGCAGTGGTGGAACAACTGCCAATCCAGCCACGCATACCGTTCAGGCCGGGGACACGCTGTATAGCATCGCCTTAAAATATGGGTTAACAGTGCAAGAGTTAGCCACTGCCAATAACATCACAAATCTTGACTCTCTCAGCGTTGGCGATGTGCTAACGATTCCCGCGCCAGGCAGCGTCACTGACAGCCAGCAGGGGGGCGGACAGCCCGCTACTGGCGAACAAATCCACATCGTGGCTCCCGGCGAGAATTTGTTCCGCATCGGCTTGCGCTATGGCTTCACCGTGGCCGAATTAGCAAGCTATAACAACATCGCTAATCCCAACAGCATTGCCGTTGGGCAAGAAATTCGCATTCCAGCGCGTTAAGAGCTGTTTTCCAAACCTTCAAATGCGTTGGTTGTGGAGATTGGGGATTGGCGATTGGAGATTGGTAAACCTTCATCAATCTCCAATCTCCAATCTCCCATTCTCCCGTTATCACAAGCACCTATGCCCCTAAAAATCATCACCCAAAAAGATGTCTGGACGGCTGATTCCTGGCAGCTACGTGAAATGCAGATCGAAACCCCAAACGGTCAGGTTGTCACCAAAGGGATGGTGAACCATCCGGGGTCGGTAGTGCTGGTGCCAATTCGCCGCCATGAAGACGGGGTTGAGGTGCTGATGCTGCGACAGTATCGGGTGACATTGGCGGCAACAATTTTGGAACTGCCGGCCGGAACGCGGGAGTGGGGTGAAGATTTTCTGCTCTGCGCCCAGCGCGAATTGCGGGAAGAAACAGGGTTCCGTGCCGACAGCTTTATCTCGCTGGGGCAACTGTGGCCGGCACCGGGGCTTTCCAATGAGGTTTTTGCGCTGTATCTGGCCGAAGGGCTGCACCCAGACCCGCTGGATGGGGATGTGGATGAACTGATTGAGGTGGTGGCACTGCCGCTGCCGGAACTGGTGGCAATGGCGCAAGACGGCCGTTTACAGGATGCCAAAAGTGTGGTGGGGGTATTAAGAACGGCCGTTTATCTGCAACAGTAGAAATAGTAGAGATTGGAGATTGGAGATTAATGAGGGTTCACAATCTCCAACCTCCAATCGCTAATCTTCCTTCTCTTCATCCTCATTGTCATCCCCCTCATGACCAAACGACTTCAAATCCAGTGCCAGCTTCAGCAGTCGATCCTGCACTAGCTGATGCACTGTCCCCTCCAGGTAGCTCCCATCCGGGTTGCGCATTCCCGCAGGAACCCCAGTTAGTACCTCAATCCCTTCATCTACCGTGGTGATGGACCAGATATGGAACTGGTTGGCAGAAACGGCCGTTACCACCGCCTCATCCAACATCAACTCATCCACATTGCTGGCCGGAATCAGCACCCCCTGGCTGCCCGTTAGCCCTCGCGCCGCACAAATTTTGAAAAACCCCTCAATTTTCTCATTCACCCCACCAATCGGCTGCACCTCTCCCCGCTGGTTCACCGACCCCGTTACCGCAATCCCCTGTTGAATGGGCAGTTCCGCCAGGCTAGACAGCAGCGCATATAGCTCCGTGGACGAAGCACTGTCGCCGTCAATCCCGCCATAATTTTGCTCAAACGTTAAGCTGGCCGACAGCGACAGCGGCTGGTTGCGGGCATAGGTGCCGCCCAAATACCCCATCAGCGTTAGCAGCCCCTTGTCGTGGATGGGGCCAGACATTTCCGTTTGCCGCTCAATATGCACCACGCCATCCTCACCCATGTAGGTTCGTGCCGTGATGCGCCCCGGCTGCCCAAAGGCGTAGTCGCCCAAATCAATGATGGTTAGCCCATTGACCTGCCCAATAACTTCGCCATCGGTGGCGATAAAGATGCTGTTTTTGAGAATGCTTTCCTGAATTCGCTTTTCCACGTGGTTGTTGCGCTCGGTGCGTTCTTCAATGGCCTGGGCAACATCGGTGGCGGTGACAAGAGAACGGCCGTTTGTCCCCGCCCAAAAGCTCGCCTCCCGCACCAAATCAGCAATCGCCCCAAACCTGGTGCTTAAATACCCCTTCTCCTCCGCCAGCCGCGCCCCATATTCAACCACTTTGGCAACGGCCGTTTTATCAAAATGGCGCAAATTTTCCTCATGGCAGCGCGTCGCCACAAACTCCGCATAGGCCAACTCACCCTCCGGCGTGCGCGGCATCCGCGAATCAAAATCAGCCCGCACCTTAAACAGCTCGCTAAACTCCTCATCCCGATGGTACAGCGCGTAATAAAGCTCCGGGTTGCCCAGCAGCACAATCTTGACGTGCAGTGGAATTGGCTCCGGCGACAGCGACTTTGCCAGCACAGGCGCGTTTTCGTTAAACATATTCGGTTGCTGCACCAAAATTTGCGCCGATTTCAACGCCCGCTTCAGCGCGTCCCAGGCATCGGGATATTTGAGCAGGTCGGCGGCATAGAGCAGCAAGAAGCCGCCGTTGGCCCAGTGCAGTGCCCCGCACTTGATGTTGCCAAAGTGGGTCGTCGCCATGCCGTTGATCATCTCGTATTCAATCCGCCCAAACAGGTTGAAGTAGGTTGGGTTCATCTCCATAATGACGGGCGCACCTTCGGTGTCGGCGTTGTTGACCAGCAGGTTGACTTCATAGCGACGTAAATCAGGGGACTGCCCGTCTTCGTCGTCAGTGGGGGCGAAGGTGTCGAGGCTGTTAAGTACGTCGTCGTGCAGGGCGTTGAGGTAGGTTAAAACGGCCGTTTTTCCCTCATACATCCCCCGCATCTGCGTAAAACAATGTTTAATGGCCGCCGCCGCCACTTCGCGGTCAATTTGTTCCACCTGCGTCCGCGCCTGGCTTTCCAGCAGCCGCACCTCATCCAGCGTTTCCTCCAGTGCCTCATTTAGCCGTAGCTGCTCTTGCTCCAGCACCAGCTGCTGCTCCGGGGTCATTTGCTGCACATCTTGTATGGTCAGCGGCTGCCCTTCGCGCACCGGCCCCGCCACCAGACCCGATGGCGTGTTGAGCAGGGCAAACCCCACTTGCGAAGCCTGTGCCTGCGTTTGCCGCAGCAGCTCATCCCGCTGCCGCTCAAACTGCACCCGCATGTCGCGCACCGCGTCGCGGTAGCTGTCGGTATCAAAGGCACGCGGCAGCTCGTTTTGCAAATCAGCCAACAGCCGCCCCATGCGCTCCTGAAACAGTTTGCCCTCACCGGCTGCTAATTCCAGCGCTTGTGGCTGGTGGGGCGTTTGGAAGTTGTGGACATACAGCCAATCTGTTGGGCGCAGCATTTTAACCGCGTGGTTTTGCAAAAAACGCTCTAGCGCAGTGGCTCGCCCGGTACCCATTTGCCCCAAAGCGTAGATATTGTACCCGTGGCTTTGAATGCCCATGCCAAATTCAATGGCGCGTGTGCCGCGTGGCTGGCCGATAATGGTGGTGCGCGGCGTTAAATCGGCTGTCGTGGCAAACTCAAACTGATTGGCATCACAAACAAAGCGCAGTTTATCTGGCGTTAAAGGCGTAATTGGCATACAGGTCTCCTGATGTTGATTGGCATGGCTATGCCACGGGCGCATCCATGCGGTCGGGAATGTTACTCCTTCCTGGTCAGTTGGCAAACTTACACCAATTAGGGGACCGGAAGCCGTCATTTAGGCTGTAAGCGTTTTGGATACAATGGCTTGTGAAGGACTGTCTTGGCGCATAGATTCCCCGTGGCAAGACAGAAAACGGCCGTTTGCTACAGGCCGATACACCCAAAACAATCAAATAGTTTGTTCCCCATACTTGCGAAAGGACGCCATACTTCATGTCTATCTATACGTCTCTTTTATTTCACTTTGGGCTAAACCTGCTTGCCATCTTTATCTTTGCCTACCTCATTTACTACCGGCGACATCACGACCGGGGCAATTTCACCCTGTTTCTCACCTTTAACCTGTTCATGTTTCCGTTTCTCAACATCAATTTTGAGATTAGCTCTCAATTTGCCTTCACCCTCTTTGCCATCTTGGCCGTCATGCGCATTCGCAGCACGGCTTTTAGCAAGCGGGAACTGACTTATTTCTTTGGCTCCATCGCCATCTCGGTCATCAATGCCGTGGGCATGGAGAATCCGGCACTGTTGTTGCTTTCAAATGGTTTTATTTTGCTGTCGGCCTATATTGTTGACCACCCACGTTTGTTGCCCAGCACGAAAACGGGCAAAACCCAGCTCGTTCTGCGCGATTTTGAGCCAGCCTTGTTGGCAAATGAGGATGCGTTATTGGCCGAGCTGTCTGAGTTGACGCACTTGACCGTTAGAAAGGTGAATGTACGTAAGTTGGATATTGCCCGCAAGCAGGCGGTGATGGATATTGAGTATGCGACTGTGGGTAGTGGGCAGGTGGAAGTAAAACGGCGGCAGGCTACGGGGTTAAACGGCCGTTTAGCCAACCCCCTTCGCCCCTACACCAAATCATTGCCGGAAAATTCGTAACCCGTTCTTACCACCACGTTTTAAAGATTAACGTGGTTGCCCCAATCGGCTCCCCGCTGCGGTTTAGTGCCTCCACCCGAACTTCCACATCCTGCCCCGGCTGCAGGTTGGGCAAAGACAGCGTTTGCTGGCTGTAGCCATCGCCACTTGTCACAGGCAAATCAACCGTTTGCTCTCGTCCATCGGCATAGACAATGGTGGCGCGAAGGGCGATTTCCGCAGCGGGCGTGGTTCCGTCGGCTGTTGTCACCGTCACATGCAGCACCTGCCGATCCCCGGCATATAAAATGGGGTAGCCAACGGCCGCGTTTACCCGCGCTTCTGTTAACCCGGCCAATGCCTCTGGTATAAAGCTTTGGACTTCGGCCTCATAAACGGCAGCCATTTCCTGCTGAAAATGAGCTTCCCCCAGCAAACCTAGCTGGACACGTTGTCCGGCCGGCAAGGCAGGGTGCCACTCCAAACGGCCGTTTGTAAAATATTGCGTCCACACCCCCCCCTCCTCAAACTGCGGCGAAATCGGCTCGCCCAGCAGCGTTGCCCCATCATAGTCGTTGTAGAAGGCGAGAAAGGCATCGAACACCTGAATGCCGGAGGCAAAGGTACGCGCCTGAGCGTTGGCGGGCATGGCACCCGGTACAACGGCCGTTTGGTTCACCCCTTCATACGCCCACACCCCCAGCGGATATGGCACAGCCCCGTTGGCCGTCTCATCCAGCCGTGCGCGTTCATAATATTGGGCAAAACGGCCGTTTTCTCCCGTCACAAACCCCCGCGTAATCGGTTCACCCAGGGTGCGCGAGCCGCCCAACGCCCGGTACGTTGTCGCAAACCGGTCTTCAACTGGAATACCCGTGCTGGGAACCTGTGCCGAACCAGCCGATGTTTGACCACACCCAGCCAGCCCCAGCAGCACCAACCCAACCCAGAAACCAACCCAAAAACGCATCATTACCAATCAACTAGACAAGATTTCCAAAATCCTGTAAATCCTGAAAAATCCCGTTAATCCTGTCAAAAAAATCCTAATACATTGCCTGATCCAGCACGTCATGCTCTTCACGCAGACGCAAATAACTTTCATACCGCTGCGGCGCAATACTTCCGTCGGCCACCGCCGCCCGCACCGCGCACTTTGGCTCGTTGCGGTGGGTGCAGTCGCTAAACTGACACTGTGCCACCAGCGGCGCTATCTCGCGGAAATACGCATCCAGTTCACCCGGCTCTACGTCAAACAGCGCCAGCCCGCGAATGCCGGGCGTGTCGGCCACATAGCCGCCAACATCCAGCGGAAACATTTCCGTGTAGCGGGTCGTGTGCATGCCTTTACCCGTGGCCTCGCTCACATCCTTTACTTGCAGCCCCAGCCCTGGCTGCACCGCATTAAGCAAGCTCGATTTGCCCACGCCCGATGACCCGGCAAAAACCGACAGCTTGCCCGCCAGCCGCTGCCGCAGCGTTTCCACGCCATACCCCGTCGCGGCACTGGTACAGATCACCTCGTAGCCCAACGCTTCATAGAGGGAAAATTCCTGCTGAAGCTGTGGCAGATCCACAAGGTCAATTTTGTTCAGGCAAATAATGGCGGAGAGTTCGTTCATTTCGGCAACGACCAAAAAGCGATCCAGTTTACGCAAGTTTGGCTCCGGGTTTTTGGCGGCGAAAACAAAAATGACTTGATCCACATTAGCAATCAATACCTGCTCGCGGTCGCTGCGGAGGCTGCGGGAACCAGCCACCGGGCGGGTGCGCGACAACGTACTGCGTCGCTCTTCAACGGTGGCAATGGTGCCGGTGTTGTCTTTGTTAAGCGTGATCGTGACCCAATCGCCAACGGCCGTTAAATCTGTATTTTGCCAATCTCTTTTCATCCGACCCGGCAACTGCGACACAACCACACCGTGCTGTTGGGTTTGCACCCAGAAAAAACCACTTTGCGCCTTCACGACGCGCCCTCTAATCTCTTCCGTGTTCAGTCGAACAACCTCCACTAAGCCTGCAAAACAAGAAGTTCAACTTCTTTCGAGAAGTTGAACTTTTGATCCTGTGTGGCTAACGATAAGCAACTTTAATATGAAAGTCAACCGGATTGGCATGAGGTATCCGTGAAAAAAGGGTTATGGCTGCGGAATTGTCAGCGTGTCACCCACAGCAATCTGGTTGGGATTGGTAATTTTGTTAGCGGCCACAATCTGCTCGATGGTGACGTTATATTGCTGCGCGATGCGGAACAACGTGTCGCCCGGTTGCACTGTGTGCGTGATTGCAGTGGCAGGAGCCTGCTCCTCGGCTTGTTCTTCGGGCGTTGGCGCAGGGTAGGCTTCGCTGCTGGCGGCTGTATCATCGGCAGCGTTGTCGCTGGGTGCAGCTTCGGTGGGTGTGGGGTCGCTGTTAACGGCCGTTTCCCCCTCTTCTGTCACCCCTCCCGTCCCACTCTCCTCTTGCGCCGCTGGCTCCTCCACCTCCATGATCGGCAGCGACACCTGATGCCCGCCCCAATCACTCAAAAAGGCTGGCACAACGCGGTTGGCAACAAACGGCCGTACCACCCACACCACCAAAATCGCCCCCAGCAGTACCCCGGCCAACGCCCCAAACCGCAGCCATTCCCCTCTGGTCTCATTTTGCTGTTCTCGTGTCTCGTCCATCACCTTCTCCTGACAGTAATCAGTTATCAGTAATCAGTTATCAGTGCGACCGATTACCGATTACCGATTACTGATTACCGATTACCGACTCAAGCGGCCGTTCCACCGACAAATCCTGCGCCAGCAGCCAATCAATCACCGGCTGCCGCCAATCCACGCTCGTATTGTAAGCATTCGGGTCATAGACCGCCAACACCCCATAATTATCCCCACCCGCATACATAAAATCATTGACCAAAACATGGTAAATCTTTTCCGGGTCCACAATCTCCCCCGTGCGCGTCAGCGTTAGCTGCCCCTGCACCCTGTCCAGCCCGCCAATCGCCGCCTCGCCATCGGCCAGCATAAACAGCTCCCGCAACTGCTTGCCCGTCATGGCAACATCCACAATGACGTTGCTAAACGGCAGCACCGTAATCAAACCGCCCAGCGTCATCTCCCCCGGCGGCAGCGGGGCGCGGAAGCCGCCGAGGTTGGTGATGGCAACATCGGCGGTGGGGAAGGCATCGAGCCACGCATTGGTTACCAGATTTTGCATGGCTGCTCCGCGCTGCTCCAGCCCGTTTTCGCTGTAGCCAATCACCACATCCAGTTCGGCAGAAACGGCCGTTTCCCACCCCGCAATCGTCTCTGCCACCCCCACATCTGCCACCCCATCCTGGTTTTGCCGCACCCCCATCTCGCTCGACACCACCTCGTCTGTTGCCGTGTCAAATTGCAGCGTCGCCCACGCATAGCTCCCCATGTTGCCGCCGCTCTCCAGCACCACCATCCCGTTCACCGTCTCGGCAAACAGCTCGTTACAATGGCCGCCACCTAGCAAATGCACCCCCAACTCCCCAATCTGCTGCGCCAGAGCCAGCACCTCTGCCCGGCAAATGTGGGCTGGCACCAAAATCAGCTCCGCGCCTGCGGCTTTGGCCTGCGGCACCACTTCTTCCAGTGCCGTGGCGTAATCAATAAATTCAAACTCGCTCACGTTCACGGGATTGGTTGTGACGGGCGTACTGGTTGTCGTCAGCCCAATGATTGCCACGGATATTTCGTTAACTGTCGTCAGCACATAGGGCTGAATCCCCAGGTCGGTGGGGACGCTGCCATCGCTTTTGCGGCGAATGTTGGCACTGACAAAGGGAAAGCTGGATTCCGCTGCCCGCTGCCGCAAAACCTCCAGCCCAAAATCAAACTCGTGGTTGCCCACTGCCGCCGCCGCGTACCCCATCTGGTTCATCACTTGCGCCATGCTTTCGCCCTGAAACCAGGTGGATATGGCCGGCCCTGTCCACATGTCGCCGCCGCTGAGGAGGATGGTGCCGCCACCAGGGCGAAATCCTTCTACTTCCTGCCACACCCCCAGCAAATTGGCCGCGCCTGCCCCTTCTTCGGTACCAAGCATCCAGCCGTGTTCGTCATTGGTGTAAAGGATGGAGACCTCGCGGATGGTGGTGCTGAATGGGACAGCCGTGGGGGCATTTGTGGGGGGCTGGGTTGGTAGTGTGGATGGTGTTGCGGTGGGAGAAACGGCCGTTTCTTCCCCTTCCACCGCCCCAAACCCCTCAAACATACTCGTCACCAGCGGCTCTGGCGTCGGTGTCACCTCAATCGGACTCGGCTGGCAGCCTGCCAACAGCAACAGCAAAACAAACAAACCCTTTCTCATCATCTCTCTTAATGCCAGGACACAAATTTTCCTGCGCGTGCAGTAGCTATGAAACAACATTCGCCTCAATCAGGAAAATCAGGAAAATCTGCGTTCTATTTCTTGTGCCTCTCTCTGTGAAACTTTCCACATTGCACAAACCGACCAAATCAATCAAAATGGAGCTTAACAACCTTCTATCCATTGGTCAAGAAGCGAGGTAAACCATGTGTGATACAGTTGTCGCCACCGGAGCCGTCACCGCCGACGGCACCACCATTTTTGGCAAAAACTCTGACCGCGAGCCAAACGAAGCCCACCATTTGCTCCACGTTCCAGCCGCCGACTATCCGGCCGGCAGCCAAGTGCAATGCACCTACATCACCATCCCCCAGGTGTCCCACACCCACGCCGTCCTCCTCGCCAAACCATTCTGGATATGGGGAGCCGAGATGGGGGTCAACGAACACGGTGTTGCCATTGGCAACGAAGCCGTTTTCACCAAAATCCCGTATGAAAAAGGCAACGCCCTGCTCGGCATGGATTTACTGCGGCTGGCTCTGGAGCGTGGCTCAACCGCCCGCGAAGCCCTCAACGTCATTACCACCCTGCTGGCGGCGCATGGGCAAGGGGGCAACTGTGGCTTCACCCACACATTTTACTACCACAATAGCTTCATCATCGCCGACCCCCACGATGCCTGGGTGCTGGAAACGGCCGATTTTCACTGGGCCGCCAAACAAATCAAAGGGGTCTACACCATCTCCAACGGCATTACCATCGGCAGCGAATGGGATTTAGCCTCGCCCGATCTGGTGCGCTACGCCGTTGACAAGGGGTGGTGTAAAAGCCCCGCCGACTTCCACTTTGCCCGCTGCTATTCCGATACCCTCTTTACCCGCTTTAGCGACTGCGCCCACCGCTGCCAGCGCACCACCGATCTGCTCACCCGGCAGCGCGGCCACATCACCCCCCAAACCGTCATGGCCGCCCTGCGTGACCACCAGCGCGGCAGCACAACTGCGCCAGACAAAGGGTTAACGGGGGCTTCTGTGTGTATGCACGCCGGGTTTGGCCCCGTGCGCGGCAGCCAAACCACCGGCTCCATCGTTTCCCATTTACATCCCGACCACCCCACCCATTTTTTCACCGCCACCGCCGCCCCCTGCACCAGCCTCTTCAAACCCGTTTGGGTGGATGCCGGGTTGCCCGATACCGGTCCCGTCCCCGGCGGTACCTATGATGAGGCCACGCTGTTTTGGCGGCACGAAGCCCTGCACCGCGCCACCTTGCGCGACTACGCCCTGCGCCACCCGCTGTATGCCAGCGACCGCGACGCGCTGGAGGGGCAATTTATGGCCGAAGCTCTGGCTTGTGCGGCTGCTCCCGCCGCCGACCGCCGCGCCTTTAGCAACCTTTGTTTTGCCCAGGCCAACGCCGCCGAAGCGGAATGGTATACTCGCGTAGCGCAAACTGCGCCGCAGCATGTGCCTAGTTGGCACTTCCGCCGCGCCTGGCACGGCTTCAACCGGGCAGCAAAATTACCAGTACCGTAGGGCAAGTTTGCAAACTTGCCCTACAAACAAGGAATCGTATGAATTATACTGAATTGATTGAACAACTGGCTGCCTTTCCCGACCAGCTACAGCAGATGATTAACGGCCGTTCGGAAACCCAGCTAACGGCACTGGCACTGGCTGGCGAATGGAGTGTCGCGCAAAATGTCCACCATTTGGCTGACTCGCACATGAACGGCTTTATCCGCACCAAGCTGGCGTTGACGGAAGACCACCCGACGTTTAAGCCCTACAACGAGGCACTTTGGTCGGCGATGGCGGACGAAACCCACACCGATTTTTCTGGATCACTGGCGATTTTGCGTGGGGTTCATGCCCGCTGGGCATACCTGCTGCGAGCATTGACCGATGATCAATGGCAGCGGGCTGGTTTTCACCCGGAGCTGGGGCATGATGAGCGTGTGGCTGATTTGCTGCGCGTTTATGTGGAACACGGCGAGGCACATTTGAACCAGATGCGCCGCACACTGGCGGCACAGTTGTGAGTGGGATGGATGCGCGGATGACGCGAATCGGGACGGATTTTCGCGGATAAAGAGAAAAAATCCGCTTTTATCTGCGTCACCCGCGCATCTATTTTTTTGACAAGTGGTTAGTCACGCCAAAGCAACGCAACCAGGATGATCTCGATGAGCTTGTCTACGAGACCGGGCATTTGGTAGTTGCCAAAGTTCATGATGAAAAAGGCGATGATGGTAACGGCCGTAAATGCGATATATGCCCAGCGGATTTGACCGCGCATGGCAACCAACTGCGACGAAATGCTGCCTCCCCAGAAGTAGGCGACCATCAGTGCCAAATAGCCGAGACCGTTCAAAATGAACAGAATGGGCAAAAATCCGGCTCCCATAAACGAAAACCCCAAGCCTAAATGAATGAGGGCGGTCAACACCGTTAAAACGATGATCCCATACTGCGTTGGACCTAACTTAACTGCTTTACTCATGATACAAACTCCTTCTCTTCAAAAAATTGACAAAACTACTCAACAAAACACACCCTATACCGTAAAGTTGCCAAATTAATCTCTTGCTCATTTGCGACCGAGGCGAAAACGGTGCCAAACGGCCGTTCCGCTCAATCTTCTCAACTGCCGCACCCCCCACCACAACCCCAACGCTGCCAACACCACATCCCGCGCCCGAATGAGCAGACTGGCGCTGATGCCCACGGCCGGGTCAAGCCCCACCGCCTGAAAGGCCAATAGTTGGCTGGCTTCCAGGGCACCTACCGCACCGGGAATCAGCAGCAAAATGGCGATGCGGGCGGCGGTCAGTGTGACTACAAGCTGTAGCAGTGTTAGCGTCGTTCCCAAAAACGACACCATCAACCAATATTCGGCCAGCATTGCCAGCCAGCTAACCAGCGACAACAGCAGCGCGGCCAGCAGCAGCCCCGGTGTTTGGCGGCAAAATCGGGTCATTTGCTGTTCGCTGCGTTCCACCACGGCCAGCAGGCGGCCATAGCTTTCGCTGCCGCCCAGCCGTTGCCACAACGCTTTTGACCCGTGGAGCAGGCTGGTTAACGGCCGTTTCCCTCCCCACAGTGCCATCAGCATCCCCAGCGGCACGGCAAACAGCACCCCCGCTGCCCACACTGCCCGCTGCCCCAGCAGCCCCGGAGCCACCCGCCACTGGATGATAACGATGATGCCAAGCAGTAAAAAGGTGAAGTTGATAAACAGTTCGAGCAGCTTATCGAGGGTGACGGCAGCAACGGCCGTTTCCCGCGCCACCCCTTCCCCCTTTTCCACAAAATAGACTTGCAGCGGTTCGCCGCCAAAGTGGGGGCCGGGGGTCACATAACTGAGGCCAAACGCCGCCAGCCGGTAGCCCAGCAGCCGCCAGAACGGAAGTTTGTGTCCTTGACCGTAGAGGGTGAGCCACCAACGGCCGTTTAGCGTCAGCAGCACCACCCCATTCGCCACCGCCAGCCACAGCAGCTCTCCAAACGCCAACTGCTGCAACACCCGCCACACCGCCGCCAGTTCCACCGACCGCAGCACCCACCACAGCAGCCCCACCGCCAGCAGCCAAGGGAGAAACCGGTAGAGGAAAGTTTTCATGCCTCATGCGTAATCAGTAATCGGTAATCGGTAATCAGTCTGGTCACTGCTTACCGATTACCGATTACCGATTACCACCCCCTCCCAAACGCCGCAGCACAAACTGCTCCTCCACCGGCCACGCTGCCCAGCGGCCGGGGCCAAGCAGCATCAGCCAGATGCCCATCGTCACGGCAATGCCGCTGGGCCATGTCAGGCCGTTGGTAACAACTTCGCAGGTTAGGGGAAGCATGAGCAAGATGGTGGAGAGGCGGGTCAGGATGCCGAGCACGGCGGTGAGCGTGAGCAGGCCGCCCATGACCACCATTACCCCGGCCAGGGCGGCCGGCCAGGGGAGGTGCCAGGCGCGGAACAAGTTAATCCACAAGGGTGGGGGTGTGGTGGAAAAACGGCCGTAAATCACCCCCATGCTCACCAGCAGCACCCCACGCCACAGCGGCGGCAGCCATTGCGCCCAGGCGCGGTACAGCGGCTGCTGAACACGCCGATACGCCGCACTAGTGGGGTCAAGCTTGCCAATTGCCACCAGCCAGTCGCGCCCAAAGCCGAGCGCCAGCGGCAGCGCATACATCACCCCCGCCAGCCACGCCCCGTCACGCGGGATGATCGGCCACAGGACAACGGTCATAAACCCCATTTGGAACCCGGCAAAAACGCGGCGATGGGCGCTGTGGTGAATATCGTACACGGGCAAGCCACGCTTTTGCCGCAGCCAAAGGCCAAAGATGAAAAAATACCGCGCCAGCCCCAGCAGCAAATACCACCAGGGAAGCTGCCCAAAGGAGGTGGCAAGCAGAATGACAACCAGCATTCCAATGCTGTCAAACTCCATGTCCAGCACCGCCCCCAGCCCGGTGGCATGATTGTTGACACGCGCCAAATAGCCGTCGAGGTAGTCGGCAACGGCGGCAGCGGTGTAGAGCAGGACGATAAACCAGCCCAGGCCGCGCATGGGCCAGGGGGCAAAGAGGAAGCCCGCCAGCAGCCCCAGCAGCAGCCCGCGCAGCAGGGTGGTTTGGTTGCCAATGCCCAGGGTGTCGAGCAGCTCTGTTTCCCCGGCACGGTGGTTTTGCGGCAAACCGCGCCACAGCACCCACAGCCCATACCCCAGCATGAGGCCGGAAAGGAGAAGCCATTGGTTGGCGTGGGGCAAAATGGGGCGGATTTGCCAGTAGATGAGGAGCCAAACGGCCGTCCAACTGGCGGCAACAGTTGCCCAGCGCCAGCGCAGGCGGGTTAATGTTTGCTGGTTTGGACGTGTGAGGCTGTACATTGACAAGTCCGTCGTGCCTAGCTCCTTTTTAAAAGAGCCGGCCGCTATCAAATGGGTTGGGCTGGGGAGTGGGCAAGTTGTTGTTGACGGTATTATATCTGTTTATTGGGGGGATGTTAGAGGTTGTTGCTTTGCTTGGGGAAAACGGCCGTTTTTCCCAAGCACTTCGCCTGCTTGAGAGGCTTTTTTTCACAAAACGGCCGTTTTCTCCCCCAACCATTGTCTTAATCGAGCGAGATAGGCAGGCGAATCGCTACCCTTGCAGGGCAGCAACAGGCTCCAGGTTGTTTGCCAACGGCTGGGTAGACTCCCCCACCCAGGTTAGCCATCTTGTTCTATGCAGGGCTGCTTTCTTGCCAAACAGTATTCACAATTTCAATAAATCGTTGCTCAACCGGGGTGGGCGTGTAGCCGGGACGGGTTGCTAGAATGGCATTCCAATCAAAGCTGAAATCGGGAACGTTGAGTTCGAGGAGACCGGAAACGGCCGCTAATCGCCGGGGTAAAAAGGTGACGGTGTGAGGCTGACGAGCCATTGGCAGCGCAGCGGCCAGCGGCACGCGCACCACCGCGCCCTGTGCCTCATCTGCTTCGCGCAGGCTTTCAATGTAGCCATCAAAGGCACTGCCCCAATGGATGATGAGAACCTGATATTGCCACAGTTGGGAGATGGAAACGGCCGTTTCTGCCAATAAATCATGGTGTTCATTCACCGCCACCACCATCTTGTCGTGCAACTCCAGCACCGCTTGCGTTTTGCTGGCAAAGCGGGGAAACGCCGCCGCAAAAGCCAGATTTGCCAGCCCGTCGCTCAACTGGCTAATACAAAAATCTGAATGCCCTGTTTCTAGCGACAACTCTGCCTGGGGATACATTTGCCCAAACCGGTTGACAACCTCCGGCAGCAGTGAATTTGCCAGCGAAAACGGGGAGCAGACATTGACCCGGCCAACCATCCCTATTTGGGTCGCCCGCACGGCTTCACGGCCGGCTTCCAAAATACCGATAGCTCGTTCGGCATAGTTAAAAAAGACGTTGCCTAAATCAGTTAGCTGTACCGGCCTTTTATCGCGCTGAAACAGTTCACCGCCCAGGCTTTGTTCTAATTGATGAATCCGTGTGCTTAATGATGGTTGCGTTAAGTTTAATTGTGCTGCTGCGCGTGTGAAACTCCCTTCACTGACAACAGCCAGAAACGCTTCAATTTGCCCAAATTCCATATGATCTCCTCAATGCCACATTCCCCCAGCCAGATTTGATTGTATCCTAATTTGGCTGAGTTGACACTCAGAGACAATCATAAGCAATTGCTGTGGATTAGGCAACGTGTGGCCTACGATATACCGTTGAGTAGCTGTCGGGTACAACGGCCGTTTCCCATTCTGCTGTATACTGTCCTCAACTTACCTGATGTGCATGTATAAGGAGTTTTTACTGGTATGAAACGTTTTTATTTTTTGACTTTAACGACTGTTTTACTGTTGCTCACCACGGGATGCGGGCTGCTGGATCGGGCAGAACAGGCAGCGGTGGCGGCGGAAACGGCCGTTAATCAAGCTGCCGAAGCCGCCCAGGCCGTCCCCCAAATCATCGAGTCGGGCAGTGCTGCCGTGGAAGCCATTCAGAATGGAGAGGTACAGCTTCCTGATGTGGATGTGTCGGCCATTCAGGCGCAACTGCAAAACGTGCAGCCGGATGCCAACGGCGTGGTGACGATTACGTTGACCGATGCCCAGTTGAATGAGGCGATTGTGAATGGACAAACGGCCGTTGGTAGCGGCGACACCGCCATTGTCCTCAGCGGAGCCAACATTGCCTTTACCAACGGCAGTGCCGTCCTGCGCGGCCAGCTCACCCAGCCCATTAGTGGGCAACTCACCATCACCCTCGTCCCCTACCTCGTCAACAACAGCGTGATGTTTGATGTGGTCAGCGCCGACTTTGGCGGCCTGCCCATCCCCGCCCCCGCTCTCAACGCCGCCGAAGCGATGCTCAACGACGCCCTCGGCCAAGCACTCGCTACCATCCCTAACGACGTGACCCTCCACACCCTTACTATCAACGAAGGCAGCATTACCCTCAGCGGCAGCCGCACAGGTTAAAACAAGCTCAATATGGAGATTAGAGATTGCAAACGGTCAATCTCTAATCTCCAATCTCCCAGTTTTTCGCTACAATTCCTACATGAACGAAGCAACTTTAGCCCATTGGGAAACCCAATTCCGCCATTTTTTAGCCAACCAAAACGAACCAACTGATGCCGCCCACGATGCTGCCCACATTCAGCGGGTGGTTGCCAATGCCAAACGGCTGGCAGTCAGCGAACAGGCCGATTTGGCCGTTGTTCTGCCGGCCGCCTGGCTGCATGATTGTGTCCACGTAGCGAAAAACTCGCCGCAGCGGTCACAGGCGTCGCAACTGGCGGCGGTACAGGCAACTGCATATCTAACCGAGGCTGGCTACCCAGAAAACCATATTCCTGCCATTGCCCATGCCATCGAAGCCCACAGCTTTTCCGCCGGAATCGCCCCGCGCACGCTGGAAGCGCAGGTGGTGCAGGATGCCGACCGGCTGGATGCGCTGGGTGCCATTGGCATGGCGCGTTGTTTTGCCCTGGGCGGGTCGTTTGGCGGCAGCATTTATCATCCTGAGGAGCCTTTTGGGGGAGAACGGCCGTTAAACGACACTCTCTACAGCATTGACCATTTCTACCTCAAGCTGTTTAAACTGGTGGATTTGATGAACACGACGGCCGGCCGACAGGAAGCCCAACGCCGCACCCAATTCATGCACGCTTTCTTACAACAATTACGGCAAGAGATTACCCGTTAATCTCGGGCGGAAACGCAAAATCTTGCGTTTCCGCGTCTCTACCTACCATCAATCATGCTGGTGCTGCCACCCCCAGCCGCTCAAACAATTGCTCCGCCTGCTGCAAATGGGCGGCACGTTCCCCTGTTTCAGATGGCAGATAGTGGCCGATCACCCAATGGGCGCGTGCCGTGTCATAGGCCATGCCCAGCTTTTGTGCGGCGGTGAGGCTTTGCTGCCAAAGTTGGTGTGCCTGGGGAAAACGGCCGTTTTCCCACGCCCAACGCCCCGCCGTCAACCACGCCCCCGGCTGCCCCACTGGGTAAACCCGCGCAAACGCCTGCTGCCGCTGCAAAGCCTGCTGCACCATCTGCCCCCGCTGCGGCTGATAGGGAGTAGTGGCCGTTAGTGCCAAAAATATCTCCGCCGGAGCCGTGTAGCCATCCATCGAGTAAAAATACATAAACGTGCTTTGCGCCATAGCCGCCAGCGTCTCATGCGCCCACGCTTCCGCTTCAACCAAATTACCCAGCCGCAGTTGTACCCGCCCCAGCAAGCCATAGAGCCATACCTTGTCTTCGGCCGTTAATGGCAAATTGGGCATCGCTTGCGCCTGCTCCAACAGCCCCGCCACATCAGGCAAATAGCTGTCGCCCAGCCGCAGCAAACCTGCCGCCTGTCCCGTTAAGCCCACAAAACGAAAAAACAGATCGCCGCGTTCACTGGCGACCACTCCGGCCTCGGCATATTGCCGCGCCCCTTGGTCAAAACGACCCCGCAGCATGTGCAAAAAGCCCAGCAGCGTCCAGCACTCAGCCCAACTGCGCCCCATTTCCAGCCGGGTAAACAGGCTGGCGGCTTCGGTGAGCGTTTGTTTTGCCAGCGACCATTGCCCCACGCTCATACCGTCATACCCTACAAGCTGTAAAACGGCCGCTTTTTCCGCTGATGTTGCCATGTCGGGCAGCAATTGCTCTGCCAAAGCCCGGTACCTGTCAGCCAGCTTATGCTGCGCCAGATTGCGGAAAAGTACCGTCATGCCACCATACCCCATACCTGTTTCCGCCGGCAGCCCCAATTGTTCGGCTAAATTAAGCCCGTACAGATTAAGCACCGCTCCCCGCTCGCGCTGTTTGGTAAAATAGGCAAGCTGCGCCAGCAGCCGCAATGCGTGCAAGGTTTCGTGGCGCAGATCCAGCTCTGTGGGCATGGTTGCAGTGGGCCGGGGCGGGCGCAGGCGGTGGCGAAGCTGGGTAGCCATCTGGCTTGCAGCCAACCCCAGCCAGCCGGATTTTCCCTGGGGCAACGGCCGTTTAAGCAACAGCAACCCCTGCTCCACCTGCTGCCCGCTTTCGCGCAAATCACCCAACTGGTAAAATGCTTCCCCCAGCCAGCGCCGCCACTGTGCCTGCTGCAACGGCGGCCAGTCTGGCAGTTGGCACGCCTGGCCGAGAATCCCCACCGCTTCCTGATACCAACCCTTGCGCCGATAATAGGCCCACAGAGCGGCCAGAAAGGGCGGCAACCACGGCCGTTTTTCCGCTCCTACAAGCCATTGCCACGCCGCCTTCAGGTTCTCCACCTCGGCATCCAGTTCGGCTACGGCCAGCTTGTCGGCCAAACGCGGCTGCCGCTCCTGCAAGAAATGGGTGTAATAATTGGCATAACGCTGTTGCACCGCCGCTACCTCACCTGGATCCTGGTGCAACTGCTCCAAACCATATTGCCGCACCAGTTCGTGCAGGCGATAACGGCCGTTTTTCGCCACCTCCAGCAGCGATTTATCCATCAGCCGCGCCAGCAGCGGCAGCCCCACCCCCGCCACTTCCTGCGCCCCCGCCAGCGACCAGCCATCGTGGAAGACCGCTAAACGGCGCATGGCCTGCTGTTCGGTGCTGTCCAGCAAGGCCCACGAAGCGGCCAACACCGCCGCCATGCTTTGCTGCCGGGGAGGGTGATCGCTGGTGCGGCTTTGCAGCAAATCCAGATCCTGTTCCAGTTGGGCGGCTATGTCGCCACAGCTTAACAGGCGCACCCAGTTGGCGGCCAGCTCTAGTGCCAGAGGGGAGCCGTGAACGAGTTGGCAGATGCGATTAACGGCCGTTTCCTCCACCCCCAAATCAAAATCTGGCCGCACCTGCTGCGCCCGCTCTGCAAAAAACAGTGGGGCAGGGTAAGCCATTGGCTCGGCAGCTTTGGCCGTTGCAAAAGGCAGCCCGGCTACGTCAAACACCCATGCCGCCACCACATTAAGCCGCTCCCGCGATGTCACCAGCAGCTTGAGGTTGGGGGCAGCTTGCAGCATCTCCAATAGCAGAGGAGCTGCCGGCAGCAGGGGTTCAAAGTTGTCAAGCAGCAGCAGCAGCTTTTTGTCGCGCAAATAATCGAGCAGGGATTCACGCAGGGGACGCTGTGCCGAAAAGGTGTGGTTAAGGGCATTGGCGATGGCGGTAGCAACTGTGTTAATGGCGTCGGGGGCAGAAACGGCCGTTGTGCCAACCAGCGACACAAACACCACCCCATCCTGAAACGCCCCCACCTGCGTCTCTGCCGCCGCCAGTGCCAGGCGCGTCTTGCCATTTCCACCCATCCCCACCAACGTTAGCAGCCGACACGTTGGCTGCGCCAGCATTTGCTGCAACTGCCCCAGCTCCACCTCTCGCCCCACCAGCCGCGCCCCCGCACGCGGCAACCGCACCATCGGCTCACTTAACCCCACTGCGCTCCCCGACTCCTCCGCTCCCCCGCTCCCCTGCTCCCCACTCCGAATGGCTGCCGCCAGTGCCACCGTCTCCGCTTCCGGCTCCACCCCCAATTCCTCAGCCAGCAAATCGGCGCAAACGCGAAACTGCGCCAGTGCCGCGCTGCGCTGCCCATTGGCCGCCAGCAGCCGCATCAACTGCCGGTGCGCCGCCTCGTCCCACGGCTCCAATGCCAACAGCAGCCGCGCCCAGCCAATGCCGTCAACCCATTGCCCCGCTGTATGCGCCGCATCTACCAAACGGGACAACATCTGCTGGAATTGCTGCCGCGCCTGTTCACGCACGGCCAATACCCATGCTTCAAAATCGGGTGCATCGGCTACCAGCAAATCATCCAAAAATTCTCCCCGGTAGAGGGTGATGGTTTGGGGCAATTGGTCGGCAGGCAGGGAAGCCGCTTCTGTAAAAAGGGCATAATCAAGCCAATGGGGTTGGACAAAATCAAAGGCAACGGTGCTGCGGGTGGCAATAATGGCCTCTCCCACCACTTTTCGCAGGCGGCTGAGGGTTAGCCGCAGGTTAGCTCGCGCCACCTCCTCCGGCATTTCGCCCCACAGCAGCCCGGCCAGTGCCGACCGGGTAACGTGTTGCCGGGTGACAACAAGATATGCCAGCAGTGCTTGTCCTTTTTGGGGCAAAACGGCCGTTATTTCCTCTCCCTCCCAGCGAATTTGCAGCTTGCCCAATACCGCAATTTCAATCATCGCTTTTCGCCCCACCCGTTTTTTCCATATTCAACCACAGCAACCCTGTAAGCTGCTCCACACCAGTTCGCAAATGACGACGATAGGTACTAAAGGGAAGATCAAGCAGCTCCGCCGCCTTTTCCTGCGTTGGCGCCGGTTGGATATAGGTATGGTACAGCGCCCGATACCCCTTGGCCTGGCGCGGATCTTGCAGCAGGGCTTGCGCCGTTTCAATGACCCATTGCCGCAACGCCGCCACCTGCCCGGCTCCGCTGCTGCCTGCCATCAACGGCAGCAGCGGGTTATTTTGCAGCGCGGGACTGTCGTTCAAATCGCGCAGCAGGTCACGCACGGCGGCGGCAAATTCATCTTCATTGAGGGACGGAGAAACGGCCGTTTCTTCCCCCTTCCCGTCCCCATGTCCCCCCACCCGCGCCAGCCACACCATCCCCGGCACCGCCCGCCAGTTGTGACCATACACCCCATACGGCCGCCCACCCACCACAAAATCCACCTCCGGCAGCCGCTGCAAGTCAGCATAGGCAAACACATTGGCCCAAAAAGCCGGGTTCGCACAGGGTAAAAAGGTATAGACCAGCCCCGGCGTGGTTAAATAATGCTGCACCATGCTAAGAAAAATGCGGCTTTGCGCCGGGGAAACCGATTGATAGCTTTCAGCCGCCAACCAAAAGCGGAAAATGGTCGCCCGTTCACTCGGCTTCAAGGGCGCATGGCGGTGTAAAAAGGCGCAGGCAGCGTCCACCGCCGGGTCGTGCTGGCGGTCGTCGTCGGTCGCCTTTTCCAGCGACACCATGAGCAAAAAACCAGCAATCGCCCCCGTTGCCTGGCGAATCACCGTCACCCCCTGCGGCTGCCGCACCAGCCAGTGGGCAACCAGTTCAGCCGCATGATCGCCTTCGTAACGCTGCACCATGTTGACAACGGCCGTTTCCTCCCCCGCCCGCAGCCCATCCACAAACACCGAGCCGCTAAACTGCCATTCAAAATACGGCTGCACCACCGGGTTATCCCGATGCAAATAGATAAAATCAATCAGCATCCGCCGCTGCTCCCGCAAATCCGCCTGCTGCACCCGCCCCATATAATAATTCTGCGCCCGATCTTGCAGCAGCTTAAACCGTTCCGGGTTGCGCCAGCGCAGGTCAGCCACCAACGCCTCCCGCGCCAAATCGTGGGGATACAGCCCGCGCCGCTCGGCATTAATAAACGAAAGCTGCCGCAGCCAGTCAAACAACGGCTGCCCATTCTCAACTTGCAGCACATGGGCCAGCACCGGCTCACTGGTCAGCCGCACCAAGGCACACGCCTCCAGCGCGGCGCGGTGGGTGGGCGTTGGTACCTCCTGCAAAAATTGATCCAGCACCGTTTTAATCACATCGGGCGCGTTTTCCGGCTGAAACTGGATCTGGGGCGACTGATCAAACATATCGGCCACCAGCGACAACGCCAGCGGATGACCGTGGGTGAAGTTGAGGACAGCAGCGTGCTGGTTGGCCCGCACCTGCCGCCGCACCAAATAGGCCATGCCTTCTTCCGGGCGCAAATTTCGCAGGGGGATGACGCGCATCAGGGTTTGCCAACCGGGGTCGCTGCGCCAGCGCGGGGACGGCGGGTTGCGCCCGGCCATGACAACGAACATATTTGCGGGTAACTGGGGCAAAAAGGTTTCCTGCAGCCAGCCATCCAGCGGGTGCAGCAATTCTACGGTGTCTATGAGCAAAACAAAACGGCCGTTTTCCGCCGCCAAAGCTGAAAAAACCGCCTCCGCCGGCACATTTAGCCCATAACGCAGCGCCGTGAGAAACCCATCGGGCGTGGCATCAATGGTGCGCCCGTCCAACTGCACCACACGCACCCCATGCTGGCTGGCAATGTGGGCAAACTCGCGCAGCAGGCTGCTTTTGCCCACGCCGCCGGAGCCAAAAAGGTAGAAGAGAAAAAACGGCCGTTCTGCCGCCAGCAACGCCTCCCGAAACAGGTCGCGTTCACTCTGCCGCCCCACAAACCGCTGCCGCCTGGCCGCTGCCAGCTTTTCCATCAGGGTAGAACTCATGTTGCTTTCCCTCAAAAGGACGAAGGACGGAAGACGAAGGACGGATAAATGATTAGGCTTGCTCAAAAGCAAGGGATTTGAGATTGGAAGAGCCTAATCCCTAATCTCCAATCTCTATTCACTCAGGCTCTTCGTCCGTCGTCCGTCGTCCGTCGTCCTCTTACATTCCCACCATTTCCTGCGCCGTCGCCGCTGAAAGCTGACGACCGCCTTCCCAGGCAGCGCCAAAGACAGCGGGTGACAACTGCTGCCGGGCGGCGGTAAGGGAAGCCTCAAACATCTGCTGCTCGTGGTGTTCCCAACGGCCGTTTATTCGCCGCAAATGGGCTTCGGCCGCCGCCAACAGGGAAACGGCCGTTTCCACCCGCCCCTGCGCCACCCACACCGCCCCCACCCCAGCCAAGGCAAACACCACCCCCAGCTGGTCGCCCACCTCGGCGGCAAGCTGCAAACTTTCACGGTAGCGGAAAACGGCCGTTTCCCATTTCCCCTGCTGCCACAACAATCGCCCCAAATTCCCCAATGAAATAGCCAATCCTGGCTTGTCTGCCAGCCGTCGCCGTAGCGTAATCGCTTCATCCAGCAGCCCTGCTGCCCGTTCCACATCCTCTTGCCCCACGGCCACCAGTGCCAAATTATCCAGCCCCCCCGCCAACGTCCAATCATCCCCCAAGGCGCGGCGCATTACCACCGCTTCCGCCCAATACGTCTCCGCCGTGGCATAATCCTGCTGCTCATAGGGAATCAACCCCAAATTGTTAAGCGATGCTGCAATCCCCCAGCGGTCGCCCACAGCGCGGCGCAACACCAAACTTTGGGCAAAATGTTCCTGCGCCACCCCGGCTTCCCCGCGCCGGAACGCCACCAGCCCCAAATTGTTGTGGGAATCGGCCAACTCTACTTTGTTGCCCAGCGTTTGGCGAATGGCAAGCGCGGCAGCAAAGTGGTCTTGCGCCACCGCATAATGGGTTTGGGAATAGGCCACGCTGCCCAAATTATGGCGCACCAATGCCAGACTGCGTGGATCATCCACCTGCTGCGCTGCCACCAATGTCTGCTCCAGTTGTGCCTGCGCCGCCGCATATTGCCCCTGCTGGTAATAGACATTGCTGGTTTCCACCAGCGTGGCGCACACTCCCACTCTGTCGGCTTGCTGCTCATAATGGTGCTGTGCCTGCCCCAGCCAGCGTAACGCCTCGGCATAATGGCTGCGGCTGCGCTCCAGATTGCCGAGGGTGTGGCATAGTTGGGCTTGCAGAGAAACGGCCGTTTCCCCAAGCTCAACATCCGTTATTTCCACCATCCCCTGCTCCAGCCAACCCGCCGCCGCTTCCCACGCCCCCGTCAGCTTGCACAAGCGACCCAGCGGCAGCAGCACCTCTGCCCGTTCAAGCGGCTCATCAAGCAGGGGCAGAAGCTGCTGGTAGTTCGCCAAGGCTGCCTCATTGGCATAGGCGGCCTCGGCCTGCTGCGCTGCCAGCCGCAAATAGCGAATTTGCGCTGCCCGCTGCCCCGCTTGCCCAAAATGGTGCGCCAGGGCGGTGTAATGGGGAGCCAGTTCGGCGGCATAACATTGCTCAAGCCCGGCAGCGATGGCGAGATGGGTTTGCTGCCGCACCGTTGGGTCAAGCTGCAGCAACACCCCTTCGCGCAGCTTGTCGTGGCTAAACTGCCAGAGCAGGCCACCGTCTGGGCGTTCCAGCACGGCGGCATTGGCGCAATGGGTTAGCCAATCATCAAGGTTGGTTTGGGGAAAGAGGAAGGCCAGCAGATGAGGGTCAATTTGCCGCCCGGCAATGGCGGCTGTTTGCAGCACGGGTTGATAAACGGCCGTTATCCGCTGCAAACGCCGCTGCACCATCTGCTGCATGCCCCCGGCAAAAACGGCCGTTGGCAATACCGCCGCCCCAATTTGATCCAGCCGCCCCGCCTCCTCAGCCAACGTTCGCATCACTTCCACAATGAAAAAGGTGTTGCCTTCGCTTTCGCGCTGCACCAGTTCAACCAGATGGGGCAAACGGCCGTTTTCCCCCAGCATTGCCTGGCACAGATCGGCAACGTGGGGGGCGGCCAGCCGGGAAAGGGGCATTGGGGTAAGCGTGGGAAGCTGGGCGGGAAGCTGGGGTCGTTCGCCAGCGCGATAGCTGCCAATGAGAAAGGCGGAAACGGCCGTTAGGCTTTGCGCCACCGCCCGCAGCAAATCGAGGCTGGCCTCATCGGCCCAGTGCAAATCCTCCAGCAGAATCAGCAGCGGCTGCTGCTGGCTGGTGCGGCGCAGCAAATCGGTGAGGGTGAGGTGGAGGCGGGTGCGGGCGGCTTTGGCTTCCAACTGCGGTGCAGGGGTGACAGGGCGGCCAAGAAGGGTGGCGATGTCGGGAACGAGGGGGTGCAAAACGGCCGTTTCCAAATCGGTGGGTTGCGCCAACAGCAAAAAGGGGCGCAGCCATTCGCGCCACAGGTGGTACGGCCCACCGTCGGCGTGTGCCTGGCCGCGCAAGACGGCCACCCCCTGCACCAACGCCTGGGTTCGCAGCTCTTGCAGCAGGCGGCTTTTGCCAATACCGCTTTCGCCGCGCAGCAGCCAGCCACTGCCCCGTCCAGCCTGGGCCTCCGCCAGGGCCGTTTGCAGTTGGTCTAGTTCGGCGGCGCGGCCAATAAAGGGGGCGGCCTGCAAAAAGCTGTCGCGGGTGGCTTCGGTTTCGGCGGGCAGGGGGCGACCAACGGCGTGGCAAAGGGCGGCAGTAGTGGCAGCGGCATCGGCGTAGCGGTGGGCTGGCTCTTTGGCAAGGAGGGTTTGCAGAACGGCCGTTAATTCGGGAGAGAGAGCAAGGTAGGTAAAATCGGCCGTTTCGTGCAGCACAGCTTCGATCATGTTTGTGGCGTGGGCAAAGGGATGCCACCCCGCCAGCAGTTCATACGCCAAAACCCCCACCGCATAGAGGTCGGCAGCCGGGGCGGCTGGCTGCCCGCGCAGCAGTTCGGGAGCCATGTAGGCCAGCGTGCCAGATGGGGGCGTTCCTTGCCCTGCCACGGTTGCCAGCCCAAAATCAACCAACTTCACGGTTTGTCCGTGCAGCAGCACGTTCCCCGGCTTCAAATCACGGTGGATGATGCCCCGGCGGTGAATATAAACAAGCGCCTGGAGCAGCTGGAGGAGGAGATCTATTTTGCCCGTTTCGCCCCAAAAGCTGGCGGCTTCGGTGAGGGGGCGGGCGGCGGAGAGCAGCTCCATGATGAAGTAGGGTTGCTGCCGGGCATCAAAGCCATAATCTTGCACGGCGATGATGTGGGGGTGACGCAGGGAGACCAGAGCCTGAAATTCGCGGGTTAGGGCCAGCCGCAGTTCATGATCGGCCATGAGTAGGGGGGTGCGGAGAACTCGTTTGAGGGCAACCGTGTGGCCGGTAAGCTGATCATGGGCGCGATACACAGTACCCATACCGCCGCTGCCCAATGGGTCACGAAGCTGGTACCGGTTGCCCAGCCGCTCAACGGCTCTCTGCGCTGGACTGGCAGCGACTAAGGTGGTCATGGTCTATCCTTTTGCCAAACAAATCGGGTATCGGGTGGATTCATTGTTTCCTAGAACGCGGGGGTTGGGGTTTTGTTGCCCTTGCTGCTCCACAATTTACCCACCGGGGCTGATTATACAAAAAGCGGCTTGATTGCCTAATTTTCTAGGGAACCGAACAAAAAATGAGCAGGTTTTGGGCTGTTGGGTGACTAACGGCCGTTTGTATACTGACTTGGGAACGCAGATTAAATAGGTTACGGAAGCAGTAGAACTTCTCAGAAGAAGTTGAACTGCTCAGAAGAAGTTCTCAGAAGAAGTTGAACTTCTAAATGGCTTCTAAATGGTCAAGCTATTTAATTCTTATTCCTAAAAAATGAGACACTGATTTTCTAAAGGAGAAAGTGGCAATGAATGAAGAAACTGGTGTGCAGGTGGTGCAGGATTTGTATATGGCGTTTGGGCGGGGCGACCTGCCAGCGATTTTGGCGGTGCTGGATGAGGAAGTGGACTGGTTTTTTAACGGCCGTTCCACCGACATCCCCTATGCTGGTCACTACTACGGGCATGAACAAATGATGGGGTTCTTCGCCACCGTTGCCACAACCTGCAACGTTCTGGCGTTTGGCCCCCATGAAATATTGGCCTGTGGCGAACATGTCGTCTCGATGGGCAGCGAACGGGTGCAGGTGAAAGCCACGGGCTGTGTGTTTGAAACGGAGTGGCTTCATTTGTTCACCATTCGCGGCGGCAAAATTGTGCGGCTGCGTGAATATTACGACACGGCCGCGATGGCAAAAGCGTTTAGGCAGTTCCAACAGATGCCGCATGAGTAGTTGTCGTCGTGACTTGACAAGCACCCCCTTTCCCCACAATAATCAGCGGTATCGAAAACAACAATGGAGCCTGCACCGCAATGTTGAAATTATTCATGACAGCAGCGGCTGTCATTCTAGTCATAATGGCTTGTCATTCACGAAGTCCACTAAAGGCCGACAGTTTGGCTACACCAGTTGTTATTAGCCAGACCGAGGACGGGAAGGGGATGGGGTATCCCGACGCTCGTAAACTTGCCCGCGATTCACACGGCAATTTGTATGCTGCCTTTCGCAAAAAATTTCGCGCTGGCAGCAGCCTGCTTTACCACATTTTCGTTGCCAAATCGGACGATGGGGGTGCCAGTTGGCGCATCTTGAACAACGGTGCGCCTATCGAAACAACGGGTGATTACACCCAGCGCGTTCCGGCCATTGCCATAGACTCCCAGGATGTCATTCACCTTGTTTGGTATGGGTTGGATGAAGCGCAGGTGGGCGGGAATGAGCGCGAGATCAAGTACAGCCGCTCCAGTGACGGCGGCACAAGCTGGACAGCGTGGCGTAATATTGCCGACGTGGATGGCTATAGCAGTGAAACGCTGTGGCAAGAGCATCCGCTGCTGCATGTGGGGTCAGACAACACGCTTTATGTGGTGTGGCAGGGGCGGGATGCGGCTCATTTGAAGTCACAAACCCGGTTTAGCCGTTCCGACGATGGTGGCAACAGTTGGCGCGACTGGGTAGACATTCAGCCATCGGATACGCAAAACTTTTCCCGCCCAACCTTGGTGGCGGCGGACGACGGCACGCTGACGCTGCTGGCATACACGGGCGCAGGCACAGATCAGCGGGTGGTGTGGGTGCAGTCGCTGGACGGGGGGGAGACGTGGGGAAGTTGGCAGTCAGTGGTTTCAAGCGGAACGGCCGATCAGCGTCACGTCTCGATTGTGATAGATGAGCAGGATCGGGTTCATGCGGTGTGGCGACAGCCGGCCGAAGGCAGCAGCGCCCCCACCCAAATCCATTATGCGGTGCTGGAAAATGGCAAATGGAGCGTTCCCGTCATTGTTAGCCCCAGCACAGCGTATCAATTTTTTCCCAGCCTGGGGCTGGCGGCCAACGGGCAGCTTTGGCTGACGTGGCTGGAAACGGCCAGCGAGTCGGGGTATGTAACCAATGTCCATCAGGAAGACCCGGTGGGGGATGTGATGGTGGCTTTGCTGGCGGAAAACGGCCGTTTTCATCCTCCCCAACCCATCACCACCAGCGGCACCGCCCAGTTTCCCAGCGTCGGTTGGGGGCAGCATCATCAGGACAACAGCTTTGGGCTGGTGTGGAGCCAGGCCAACAGCAGCAGCTTTGACGTGATGTATTATCGGCTGCCGTGCGATGCGCCGCAGGCTCCCACGCTGTCGCTGGCGCGGCTGCTTGATGGCCTGCGTTTTTTTTGGTCGGGTGGCGGCACGCAAAGCTATGCTCTTTGGCAATCTTCGACGTTGGAGTTTGCCAACGTGCTGCTGGCGGGGCAAACACGGGCGTCGGTGTTGGAAACGGCCGTTCCTGCCAGCACCACCTTTTACCGCCTGCAAGCCGTTGGCCCGTGTGGAGAAACGGCCGTTTCCGCCAACCTCGTCGGCAAATTTGATTTTCCGCTGTTTCATTCGTAAATGAGTTCACCACGCATCATTCTAAACGCCGAGCCGGATCGCTATAGCCCGGCTGCCCGCGATATTTTGCAAGGATTGGGGGAGGTGTGGGATAAACGGCCGTTGACCCGCCCCCAACTCCTCGCCCATCTCCCCCGCGCCCACATTCTCATCGTTCGCCTCGCCCACCACATTGATGCCGAAATCATCCGGGCTGGGCAGCAGCTTCAAGCCATTGTCACCGCCACCACCGGCCTTGACCACATTGACCTGGCTGCTGCGGCCGCGCAGGGCGTGACGGTTCTCTCTTTGCGCGGCGAAGAAACCTTTCTCCGCACCGTTCCCGCCACCGCTGAACATACCTGGGGCTTACTGCTGGCACTGGTGCGCCACATCCCCGCCGCCACCGCCGCCGTCCAGCGCGGCCAATGGAACCGCGACCAATTTCGCGGGCGCGACCTTTTTGGCAAACGGCTGGGCATTATTGGTCTGGGGCGCATCGGCCAGATCGTTGCCCGCTATGCCCACGCCTTTGGCCTGCGCGTCCACGCCTATGATCCCTACCTGCCCCACTGGCCGGACGACATCGAACGTCACCTCCAGCTAGACAGTCTGCTGGCAACTTCCGACATCATCACCCTTCACGTTCCCCTCAACGATGCCACTACCCACCTCATCGGCAGCCATGAACTGGCATTGCTCCCCCCCGGTGCCTGGCTCGTCAACACCTCACGCGGAGCCATTGTAGACGAAGCGGCACTGCTGGCTTCGCTCCAGGCCAACCATCTTGGCGGCGCGGCACTCGATGTGCTGGCGGCTGAAGTGGCTGGCGTAGTGACCCGCCACCATCCCCTCATCCAATACGCCCAAACCCATTCCAATCTCCTCATTACCCCCCACATTGGCGGTGCTACCGCTGATTCAATGGCAATGACGGAGATTTTTATGGCGCAAAAATTGCGGTCGTTTCTGGAGATTAACCAGTCTCCTTAATTTCTAATCCCCGTTTTTTACCTTACGACATAGCTTACAATATCTGCCCCACCACGCATTTTTAACGGCTTCTTGCTGTTGAATCGCGGCGGTGTTGTTTATCCTGTCAGGCAAACTTAGCGGTAGTATCGGCACATCAAGGGTATTGGTAATGAAAAAAAGCTACTTTGTACTAACTGGATTTTTTATTTTGCTGCTATGGGCAGCCATTAAGCTGGGTGAAGGGGTGCAGACATCTTATGCACAAACGGCCGTTCTTGCCGCCCCTGCCGCCCAAGGAGAGCCAGAAGACGGTGCCAACATTGGCGACCTGCTCGACACCCTCAAACCCGACGTTTTAGACTTTTCCCACTTCCTCGAACTACTTTTCCCCGACAACATTAGCCGTGCCAGCAACGACATTGACCTGGATGTCAAAATCCCCGACTTTGGCTTTAGCATGGCCTTTGCTGGCAGCGCAAACAGTTCCGACCCGGCCGAAGACCCCACCATCGCCCTCAAAGGACAGGTGGCCTTCACCGCTGGCGAGCAAATCATCTTCACCATGCAGGTTGGCGAACCCATTCCGCTGCCGTTGACGCTTGTATTCAAGCATCGCCTTGACGAAGGGTTGCTGAAACTGGAGCTGATCAGCGGCAAATTTGGCCCCTTCAGCTTGCCCGAAAGCCTCCTCAGCAAAACCGAATCCTTTGTTGACGACCTTTGCGCCGGGCTGATCAACGGGTTGGCATCCAACATGACCGTTGAAGATGTCCACTTTGAAGATGGGGCCATTACCCTGGTAATGCAGCGACACTAATCAATTATGAATTATGGATTATGAATTATGAATTCCGCTTCATAATTCATAATTCACAATTCCTAATTCCCCATTCCCCATGTTTTCCTGGCAGACTGGTTGGCAGCAAAGTTTGCTTTGGCGGCGCGTGGCGCGTGGCGCGGGCTGGCTGTTGGGCGGTAATGCGTTGGCAACGGGATTAACGGCCGTTCGCGCCCTCATCCTCGCCAAACTGCTCGGCGCAACCCAATACGGCACCCTCGGCCTCATCATCGCCGCCGGTGCTATCTTCACCCGTCTCGTCGAATTTCGCTCCGGCGAGGCCGTCATCAAATACGTCAACCACTTTTTGACACAGGGGCAGCCAGCGCGGGCAACGGCCGTTACCCAAACCACCTTTTTTGTTGATCTGGTTGGCAGCCTTGGCTCTTGTTTGCTCATGATCAGCACTGCCCCACTTGCCGCCACCTGGCTCACCCATGACGCCGCCAACGTCCCGCTCATCCGGCTCTACGCCCTGACGCTGCTGCTGGCTGCGCCCAGCGGAACGGCCGTTTCCCTCCTCCGCCTCAGCAACCAGTACGGCCGGCTGGCAACACAAGATGCTGGACTCGCCCTGCTCCAGCTAGTGGGCAGCGTAGCGATTCTTTGGACAGGTGGTGGCTTGTATCATCTCATCTTCTTTCTGGTAGCCACCGCCACCATACAAGCCGGGTTGCACCTTTGGCTGTGGCGGCAAGCAGCCCACGCCTTGCACCTGCCCCCCTGGCAAACCGCTCCGCTGCAACTGTTGCGCGAACAGCGACGCGAAATTGGCCGTTTTTTGCTGGCAACCAACCTCACCAGCACGCTCAAGGGAGTGCAAAGCAATCTCGACACGCTGCTCATTGGCTTTTGGCTTGGCCCCGCCGTCACGGGCTACTACCGCCTGGCTCGCAACGCCGCCCAGCTTTTCGCCTTCCCAGTCAACCCGCTGTATCAGGTGGCGTACCCAGAATTTGCCCGATTGTGGCAGCAGCCGCAGCAGCTACGCCGCTTCTTCTGGCAAATGGTGCTGCTGTCGGCCGGGTTTGGCGTGGTGGCAGGAACGGCCGTTTACCTCACCGCCCCCTGGCTAATCCGCACCTTCCTCGACCCCGACTATCTGGCTGCCCTGCCCGTTTTCAACCTTCTGCTCATCGGCATCATCATCATTCTCGCCAGCCAATACTTGCACGCCCTGCTGCTGGCCGGTGGTCGCGCCGCCCCCACCGCCTGGGGCTACGCCATTGGCGTGGCTGCCCAGGTCGCTGTGCTGGCTGCCACCCTGCCCACCATCGGCCTGATTGGTGCCGGGTATGCCTTTATCATTTTCGCTGCCACCCGCGCCCTTTGGTTGGCGTGGGTCGGTAGGGACGTAACACGTTACGCTACTGCCGCCACAATCCTGAATCCCTAGACGCAATATTTTGCGTCTCTATTGAGGCTAAAAAATCTTATGCCAACGATTTTACTTGCCATTCCTTTCGGCCAAACCGTGCGCGATGTTCTATACTCTGACACTTGGCGCACGCTGCGGCGCACCCCCGATCTCCAGCTTGTCATCGCTACGCAAGCTGCTGATGATGCCCGCTTTGTCCAGGCCTTTGCGGCTCCCAACGTCCACATCGAGCCGCTCCACCCCTACATACCCAACCGGTTTGAGCGCACCTTACGCAGTTTTCATCTGGCAACCCTGCGCCAAAAATCCAGCACCATTGCCATGTACAGCCAGGATCCCAACTACGACGGTGGTCTGCGCCGTTTATCGCCTCTGGCCGATGCGGCTCAATCGCTGCTGGGCGACACGAAATTGAACCAATGGCTTGGCTGGGCTTCGCTTAACCTGGCTCCTACCTGCCAGTATGCTGACCTGTTTGACAAATATCAGCCCGATCTCGTGGTTGTTACTCGTGTGCTGGGTTCTTCACCCGATTTTCCTGTTTTGAAGCAGGCGGCACAGCGGCAAATCCCCGTGCTGGCCTTGGTCAGCAGTTGGGACAACTTTACCAGCAAGGGTTTTTTCCCCTTTGGGGTTAACTGGCTGGTGGTGTGGAACGAACTCATGCGCGATGAGGCGGTAGAGATGTTTGACTTCCCCGCCGACCGCATTTTCCTCAGCGGCATCCCCCGCTTCGATGCTTATTTCCGTGGGCGTGGGTTTCGCAGCCGTGAAACCTTTTTTGCCGAACTGGGGTTAGACCCAAACAAACCACTGATTACCTTTGCCACCGCCACCCGCCACCTGCTCGTCTCGCCACATGATGCCACCTCGCCGGAGCCGGAAATTGTGGCGTATCTGGCCGAGGCGATTGCCGCCAACGCCTTTGGGCGCGAGGCACAACTGCTGGTGCGGCTACACCCGCTGGCCGATCTGGCAGCCTATGCACCGCTGGCCGCGCACCCATGTGTAACGCTGCAAGTGCCGGGGCAGCAGCAAGGGGCGTTTGCCGACCGCACATTCTCGCGGGCGGATGACCGAGAACTGGCGGAAACGATGTGCTACAGCGATGTGGTGGTCAACATTGCTTCCACAACCACAATTGATGCGGCGGTTTTTGACACGCCGGTGGTGGGGATTGGGTTTGATATGCGCGGCGAACGGCCGTTTCTCCACTCTCCTCGCCGCTTCTATGCCTATGAACATTACCGCAAGCTGGGCGAGACGGGCGGTTTCCGCGTGGCCTGGGCCAGGGAAGACCTCATCAACCATATTCGCGCCTACCTTGACCAACCTTCCCTGGACAGAAACGGCCGTTTACGCATCGTGCGCCAGCAGTGCCACAACACCGACGGCCGCGCCGGTGAGCGCGTCGGTCAGCACATCCTCAACATTTTGCAGCAAGTTTGCACCGAAAAATGGGATTGGCGCGAACCCGAGACCCCCAATCTCCAATCTCCAATCCCCAATCTTCAACAACCATGAGTAAAACCATCTTGATCACTGGCGGAGCCGGCTTCATCGGCTCCCACACCGCCGATGCCCTGCTGGCACGCGGCTACCGCGTCCGCGTCCTCGATGCCCTCATCAGCCAGGTGCATCCCCAACGTTGCCGCCCCGACTATCTGGCAAACGATGTTGAACTGCTGGTGGGCGATATTTGCGACCCGGAAGCGATGGCGGCGGCTCTCGACGGCGTGGATTATGTTTACCACATGGCGGCAGAAACGGGGGTGGGGCAGTCGTTGGTGGAGGTGGAGCGGTATGTGCAGACGAATGTCACGGGAACGGCCGTTCTCTGGCAAACCATCCAGCGCACCCAAGCCCCCATCAAACGCCTCATTCTGGCTTCCTCCCGCGCCGTTTATGGCGAAGGCGAATATGGCTGCCCCACCTGCGGCGTGGTTTACCCCGGCCAGCGAGAGGCTGCCCAGCTTCACGACGAGCAATGGCATCCTACTTGTCCCCATTGTCAGCGACTGCTTTGCCTGCGCCCTGTCAGCGAAACCACGCCATCGCGCCCTGTTTCCGTCTACGGGTTGACCAAGCACAACCAGGAAGAGCTGTGCCAGCTTATGGGCAAAATGCTCAACATCCCGGTGACGATTTTGCGCTACTTCAATGTCTATGGGCCGCGTCAGGCACACGCTAACCCCTATACCGGGGTGGTCATCCACTTTTTTCGCCAGGCAATGGCGCGGCAGCCAGTGCCGCTCTACGAGCGCGGCTTGCCTATTCGGGATTTTGTTCACGTGCTGGATGTGGTGCAGGCCAATTTGTTGGCACTCCACGCCCTGCCAACCGTGGGGCCGGCCGTCTACAACGTGGGCAGCGGGCAGGCGATCAGCATTCGGGAATTGGCCGAGATGGTTTTTACGGCCGTTAATCTCCCCCCACGCATCCAATCCACCTCCCGCTTCCGCCTCGGCGATATCTTTGGCTGCTACGCTGACCTCAGCCGCATCCAGCGGCTGGGCTACACCCCCGAAGTGGCTTTTGCCGACGGGCTGGCAACGCTGCTGGGCGGGTGGCAGTATGAAGAAACGGCCGTTGCCGACATTGACAGCGAAATGCGCCGCTGGGGGGTGCTGCAAGGCTAATGCGAATTCTCTTTGTTGCCATTGGCGAAAGCCACCGCGCCAGCTCTCGCTTCCGTGCCTACTGGTGGGCCGAGCAGCTTGCCCGGCACGGCCATGAATGCCGCGTGCTGCCCTATTACCGCAACCTGCCCCCTGGTCTCTCGTTGCGCCCGCCGCTGGACAGTCTTTACCGTCGCCAGATCATCTGGCGCACCGTTTACCGGGAAATTTTGGCCGGGGCGGCGTGGGCCGATGCGGTGGTGTTGCAAGAGGTGCTGCTGCCAAAATGGGTATTAACGGCCGTTCGCCGCCGCTGCGCCCACCTCATTTTTGACTTTTCCGACCCCGTTCACCTGCTCGATGATGTCATCGCTTCACCCGCGCTGCGGCTGCTGCACCGCCACCACACCAAACCCCGCTTTGCCGCCACCCTCGCCGCCGCCGATGCCGCCATCGTCGAAAACGATGCCCTGCTGCCCCTGACCGCCAAGTACGGTTGCCGCGCCGTGGTCATGCGTGGCCCTATCAACACCATCCATTTCCAGCCCCGCCCCGTCGCCCCCCGTGACACCATCAACCTTGGCTGGACGGGTGGGGTGCGGACGTTTGCCCATTTGCAGCCGCTGTTGCCGCTGCTGGATGAGATTGGGCAGGCTTGCCCCCAGGTGGAGCTGACGCTGGTGGGCGCACCGGCCAATACCGGGCTGCGCTACATTCGCCACCGGGTGGTGCCGTGGCAGCTAGAAACCGAACCAGCCCAGGTGGCCGATTTTGACATTGGGTTGTTTTACCTGGCCGATGGAGCCTGGGAACGGGCGCGGGGGGGCGGCAAGCTGTTGGTTTATCTGGCGGCGGGGGTGCCAATTGTGGCTTCGTCGGTGGGCATTGGCGGGCAGTTGGTGGAAAACGGCCGTTTTGGTCTCATCGCCGACACCCCCGACCAATGGCGCGATGCCCTTTGCCGTCTCATCAACGACCATGCCCTGCGCCACCGTTTCGCCACCGCCGCCCGGCAGCAGGCCATTGACCATTATTCGCATGAAGCATACACGCCGTTGATGCTTTCGCTCTTGCAAAACAGTAAACGGTAATCGGTAATCGGTAATCGGTAATCAGTCAGGAGCCGCTGATTACCGATTACTGATTACCGATTACTGATCACCGAGAAGTATGATGTTGAACGATTTAGCCGCAAGCCGGCAGTACAAGGTAATCGGATTTGTTATTACAGCCATTGTTAGTTGTGTGGGGCTGGGACTGCTGTTTGGGGGAAACGCGGCGGTGACAACGGCCGTTTATACCAACCCCACCCCCATCCTCATTCTCGCCATCGGCACCTTGCTTGTAGGTCTTTTTTACCTGCTGTACAAAGATTGGCTCATTCCGCCGCTCCCCTTTCTTGCCATTTGGACCATTTCCCTCTTTTTGGTCAGCATTGATGTTGAGTATGTTGGCTTTTACCGCTTTTTCAACCAGCCCCTCAGCCCCAAAACCTGGCTAGTCGTCCTGGGTGCCATCTTTGGCTTTGTCATTGGCAGCCTTTATGTGCTGACACTGCCAGAAAAAGGGTCGTCGCTTTTTCTCAGCGATAAGGTTGTTCGCGCCTGGGACGATGCGCGGGTGCAGCGGGCGATTTGGTTTAGCTTTATAGGCGGAACGGCCGTTTTTGCCTATTCCGTTTTCCGTTCCGGCGTCATCCCCCTCTTTGCCGACCAGGTACACCTCGCCCGCGTGGATTTCCGCCCCCCGTTTTGGAACAACTTTTTCGCCCTGTTTATGATCGTCATCGTTCTTACCGCCATTCGCCTGGCAACCGTGGGCTGGCGCAAAAGCCTTGACACGATTTTGTTGACACTCCTTTCCTTTATCATTTACCTGCTCTCCACACAGCGCAACGACGCCTGGCAATCATTTCTCATTGCTGGCGTGGTGTTTGTGGCGTTGCACCAGTGGCACAACCGCGCCAACCCTGGTCAAGCCACCGCCTTTCCCTTCAAAAAGCTCGTCTGGCCGGCCGTCATCCTCCTCATGCTCATCATTGCCTTTGTGCAAGTGGGCAAAGCGCGGCAGTTGCAAACCACCCAAATCGTCAACATTCCCAACAGCAGCCTGGCACAGCTTTACCTCTACACCGGTGCCCCAGCCATCAAAAATTTGCAGCGTGTGCTGCACGGCGATGTGCCGGTGCAAGAAAAAGGGGGGCTGCTGCTGCTGCGCCCCGTGCTGTGGTATTTGCGCTTTCGGGAACCTGTCACCGTCTACAACGTCTTCTCCGGCCCCAACGTTGCCACCTTTCTTTACTTTTACTACCTCGACTTTGGCGTGATGGGTACCTTGCTCATTCCATTGGGGCTGGGCGTGCTGTGTACCCTCATTTACCGCCGCGCCCGGCGGCTGACCTCGCCGCTGTGGGCGGTCTGGTATGGGCTGCTGATGAGCTGCCTGATTTGGACGCAAACCAGCGAACGTTTTTTTGAGCCTTCCACCCTGTGGTATGCGCTGCTGTTTGCTCTGGTGCATCTGTATTGTCAGCAGCGGGCGGGAGAAACGGCCGTTTCATGAACCTCTACGTCGCCACCGAGCAGCGTTTCTTCTGCCACCAAGGCAGCTTCTATGCCGAAGCCGTAGGCGGCTACGACTTTTGGCGGCGCTATCTGGCCTCGTTTGCCCAGGTCAACATCGTGGCGCGGGTACAGCCGGTGGAAACCTTGCCACCAGCCGCCATTCCGGCCACCGGCTCTGGCGTTGCCATTATCCCGTTGCCCAACTTTCGCGGCCCAGCCGGGGTTTTGCAGCTTCCGGCACTGCAACGGCGGCTTGTCGCCATTGCCAGCCAACCCAATGCCGCCTACATTTTGCGTGTGCCAGGGACGATTGGCACGCTGCTGGGCGGGGCATTGCGCTGGCACAAACGGCCGTTTGCCCTTGAACTCGTGGGCGACCCCTACGACAGCCTTTCGCCCACTGCCCTGCAAACCCGCTGGGCGCGCCCCGTCCGCACCTTTTTTGTCCGCGCCTTGCAGCAGCAGTGCCGCCAGGCCGTCGGCGTGGCCTATGTTACCCGCCACACCTTGCAGCAGCGTTACCCGGCCGGTGGCTTCACCGCCACCTACTCCTCCATTGAACTACCCGATGCCCATTTTCAACTGGCGGCACAACTGCGCCAACCGTTTGGCAGCGCCAGCGAGCCGCTGCGGCTCATTTTTGTGGGCAGCCTGGCGCAGCGGTATAAGGGGCTGCATGTGTTGCTGGAAGCATTGCGCCTGTGCCGCGAACAGGGAGTTAGCTTTCCGCTGGCGGTGCTGGGGGATGGGGAGCAGCGGGCCGGGTATGAGGAAACGGCCGTTAAGCTAAACCTAACCGACCAGGTAACGTTTCATGGCTTTGTACCGCAAGGAACGGCCGTTTTGCACCACCTCTGCCGCGCCGACCTCTTTGTCATGCCCTCGCTGATGGAGGGGCTGCCCCGCGCCCTCATCGAAGCGATGGCCTGTGGTTTGCCCGCTGTTGGCTCGGCCATTGGCGGCATTCCCGAATTGCTGCCGCCGGAGGCACTCGTGCCGCCCAATGACGCCCCAGCTCTGGCGCAAAAGCTGCTGGCATTGCACCGCAACCGGGCGCAGTTGGTGGCTATGGGAGCCGTCAACCAGGCCGTGGCTCAGGAATACCGCGTCGAACGGCTGCAGCAGCGGCGGCAGCAGTTCTATGACCAATTTTTACGCAAGATTCACCCGAATCTACACCCTTCTTAACACACAGTGGTCAACAATATGATTATAGTGTGGCGGTACCAACGTAGATGCCAACCGGGGAAACCCGCTCGCTGTTTGCAGCAGTTGCGCTTGGGGCGGCCAAAAAAACAAATAAATCAAGGTCATAAAGTGGCAAGTAGCAGGTGGCTGTTGGCCGAAGTGACTTGTTACTTGTAACCTGTTACTTGTTCCGAAACAGAATGCTGCTGCTTCTGAGCCGCACACTATTTGCTGAAAACCACCAAAGAAAGGACACGATCACGCATCTGAGGCTGCCTCATCTGGACGCACCCACGCGATCAAGACGACATTGTGAAAATCGCCCACATCACAACCATTGATATGAGTCTCCATTACTTGCTGCTGGGGCAACTACAGGCTTTGCAGGCGGCCGGGCATGAGGTTGTTGGCATTTCGGCGGCTGGGCCGCACGTGCCGACGCTGACGGCGGCTGGCATTCGCCATCTGGCTGTGCCTATGACCCGCACCATTACCCCGCTGGCGGATGTACGGGCGTTGTGGCAGCTTGTGCGGCTTTTGCGGGAGGAACGGCCGTTTATCGTCCACACCCACACCCCCAAGGCCAACCTGCTGGGGCAAATTGCAGCCTGGCTGGCAAACATCCCGGTGCGGGTTTGCACCGCCCACGGCTTTTATTTCACGCCGCGCACGCCACTGCTCAAACGGCTTTTCTACCAACTGCTGGAATGGGTACCGGCGACGCTGGCACAGCGGCTTTTTCTCATCAACCAGGAAGATATGGCGACCTGCCGGGCATTGAAGTTGTGCGACACGCAGAAGACGCGGCTGCTGGCGGGCGGCACCGGGGTAGATTTGCACCAATTTTCGCCAGCACCATCCCAACTAACGCGGCAGGCAGTCGGTTTGCCGCCCACTGGCCCGATTGTGGGGTTTGTGGGGCGGCTGGTGGCGGAAAAGGGAGTGCCGGAACTGCTGGCCGCCGCCCGGCTGGTGCGGCAGCGGGTGCCAGACGTGACGTTTTTGCTGGTGGGGCCAGTGGATCAGGAAAAACCGGATGCGTTAACGCCGGAAACGGCCGTTTCCTATGGCGTAGCCGACTGCACCGTGTTTACGGGCAGCCGCTCTGATTTGCCGGATTTGTACGGGCTTATGGATTTATTTGTGCTGCCCTCGCACCGGGAAGGGCTGTCGCGGACGCTGATGGAGGCGGCGGCGATGGGGCTGCCGGCCGTGACGACCGATGTGCGTGGCTGCCGGGATGTGGTGGTAAACGGCCGTTCGGGTCTTGTTGTCCCCCTCGGCAGCGTTGAAGACTTGGCCGATGCCATCAGCGACCTGCTGCTGAACCCCGGCCAACGGCAGCAAATGGGGCAGGCGGCGCGGCAGCTTGCCGTGGCTCAATTTGATGAGCAGGTTGTTTTTGCCCAAATCGAAGCTGAATATCAACAACTGCTGTATGAGCAGGGCTTGACGCAGCCAGACGGGCGTAGGCATTACGCCCCCGCTGGAGACATTCCCAATGTACCAACCCTTTGGAAAACGCCTCTTTGATCTAGTCATTTGTTTAAGTGCCAGTGTGTTGCTGCTGCCGCTGATGGGGTTGGTGGCACTGCTGGTGCTGGTTTTTCTGGACGGCCCTGTTTTGTTCCGGCAGCAGCGACCGGGGTTAAACGGCCGTTTATTTACCATCTACAAATTTCGTACCATGACGGATGAGCGGGACGCAAACGGCCGTTTGCTCCCCGACGAACAGCGGCTCACTCCCTTTGGCCGCTTCCTCCGCGCCACCAGCCTTGACGAATTGCCGGAACTGCTCAATGTGCTGCGGGGTGATATGAGCCTGGTGGGGCCGCGCCCGCTGCTGCCCGGCTATCTTGACCTGTATACGCCGGAACAGATGCGCCGCCACGCCGTTAAGCCGGGCATTACGGGATGGGCGCAGATAAACGGCCGTAATGCCACCAGTTGGGAAGCTCGCTTTGACCATGACCTTTGGTATGTGGATCATTGCTCGTGGGCGTTGGATTGTCTCATTTTGTGGCAAACCATGCGGCAGGTGGCGCAGCAGGAGGGCATTAGCCAGCCCGGACATGCCACCATGCAGCCATTTACGGGGTCACAGATTTAGCTTATGCGCGTTTTGATTATTGGTGCCGGTGGGCACGGACAAGTTGTGGCAGATATTTTGCTGGCGATGCACCGGGCAGGGAGTTTGCTCTACCCGATTGGGTATGTGGATGATGACCCGACAATGCGGGGAAAACGGCCGTTAAACCTCCCCATCTATGGCAGCAGTGCCGATGTTGCCCGCGTTCCCCACGATGCCGTGGTGATTGGCATTGGCAACAACCGCCACCGCCAGGCTCTATTTGAACGATTGATGCAGCAGGGGGAACAATTTGTCAATGCGTGCCACCCAACGGCCGTTATTTCCCCCCACGCCACGCTGGGCATTGGCTGCGTGGTGCAGGCCAGAGCCGTGGTCAACGTGGGCAGCAGCGTGGGCGATAATGTCATCCTAAACACCGGCTGCTCGGTTGACCACCACAACCAGATTGGCAGCCACGTCCACATTGCCCCCGGCGCTCACACTGGCGGCGATGTGGTGGTGGGGGATGGGGTGCTGGTGGGCATTGGTGCTACGGTGATGTCTGGTATCACGGTGGGCATTGGCGGCACGGTTGGTGCCGGAGCCGTTGTGATCCGCCACGTTGCCCCGCATACCACCGTTGTGGGCATCCCCGCCCAGGTTGTCTTCCCCACCCCCATGGATGCGCTGCTGTACAGCCCCTATATCCCGAACAATGCTTCGTTTGGTGAGTGAGAAAACGGCCGTTTTATTTATTCATCGTAACTGTTACTATTCATCCGCCACTAACTGGGCAAAACGGCTGGTGAAGGCGACCAGAGTAGGGGCAGTAGCCGCTTCACGAAGTAGTTGCCGCAGGGTTGAAAGGTGAGAAACGGCCGTTATCTTGCGAATAAGTTGGCGATCTACCTGCCCTAACCGAACCTCAATTAAATCCAAAATATTGTCCTGCAAATTTTCGATACGCCCTCGCTCGATACCTTGCTCAATGCCTTGTTCAATGCCTTGTTCAATCCAGTAATCAGCTACCGTTTTCATTGCGCCACTTCCTTTGTCCGCCAACACGTGTTGGACAATCTGTACCATTTCGTCAGGAGCCAGGTGGGTGCTGGCTCTGCTGACATAATACAACACTGTGCCTAAATATTCTACTGCCGTCTCCGCCCGCTCTAAATCGTGGAAGAGGAAGAGGATGTCGGCCAAACGGCCGTTTAACGCTGGGTCAAAAATATACTTCAGCACCAGCAGGGCAATTTGCAGCCACGCCTGCCCCCGAATCTCCGCTTCATCCAGCCGCGAGAGGTCGTGGAGTTCGTAGAGGAAGGTCGGCCAGTAGGGGCGCAGCGATTCGGGGTCGCTGAACTGGGCGGCGAAGTTAGTGGCAATCTGCCACTGCTCCCGCCCGTGGTAAACCACGACGGGGATGATGGGGCGTAGGGTCAGCTTCTTCTGACTGTCGCGCTCCCAGATTCGCACCAGATAGCGCAGTAGTTGGAACGGAGTAGCGGGGTCGGGGTAACTTTTATGCTCAAGCAGCAGGTAAACATATGTCTCCTGCCCACCATACAAGGTGACTTGGTACAGCAGGTCGGCAAACTGTTCCTGCAGATCGCCGTCCACAAAGCTGCCGGGCTACAGTTGGAGGGTGAGAAGGTCGAGAACGGCCGTTACCGGGGCAGGCAAATAGTTGGCAAAAAAATCCCGCGCCGTCTCAAGGCGGGTAAAGGTTTCCTTGAAGAATTTGTCGTGGGGGTTGGTGAGTTTTCTCATGGCGGGGATTATACCTCGGACGACGGATGACGGACGACCGACGACGGGATGAATGGGGGGAAACGGCCGTTTTCCCCCAACATTTTTATGGGACGCGGACGAACACGGACAAAAACGGCCGTTTTTCCCCCCTGCTCCTCTGCTCTCCTGCTAAAAACGGCCGTTTTATCTCACCCCACAGATACGGGCAACTATGGATAAAACGGCCGTTTTTCCCCCCTGCTCCTCTGCTCCCCTGCTAAAAACGGCCGTTTTCCCCCAGAATTGTTAATGTACACGGATGAACATGGAAGGACACGGATAAAAACGGCCGTTTCCCCCCCTGCTCCCACGCCCCCCTGCTCCCCTGCCCGAAAACGGCCGTTTGTTTAACCACACAGATACGAGCAAAGAGGGCGTAAACGGCCGTTTTTCCCCAAAATTTTTACGGACAAAACGGCCGTTTTCCCCCCAACACTTCTACAGGACGCGCACGAACACGGACAAAACGGCCGTTTCTCCCTCCGCGTTCCTTCTTGTCCGTGTTAAAAATGGAGGGGAAAACGGCCGTTAACACCCCAGCAACCCCGCCACAAATGCCCCACCACTCGTCCCCGCCAACACAAAGACGACGGACGACGGATGACGGACGACGGAATGAATGAGGGGAAACGGCCGTTTTTCTTATCACAGATAGGAAGGAGGACAGATAAACGGCCGTTTCTTCCATCCATGTTTGTCCGTATCCGTGTGAAAAATGGGGCGTAAACGGCCGTTTTTCTTCAAAACCCAACCGACGACCGACGACGGGGTGGGTGATGGAAAACGGCCGTTTTCTTCATCACACAGATACGGACGAACACAGATAAACGGCCGTTTTTCCATCCGTGTTCGCCCGTATCTGTGTGAAAAATGGGGAAAAAAACGGCCGTTTTTTCCCAAAATGCCAACCGACGACGGACGACCGACGACGGAATGAAAGGGGCGAAACGACCGTTTCTTTCTACTACCACTATTTCACGGCAAACTAACCCAGTGTACCAAAACAAAATCATCAGGATGAGGCAGATATACCGCATTTTCATCAACCAAATCTACAACGGAAAGAAACCCACCCGATTCTTCACCTTCAATCGGACGATCAAACGCAATTTTGGTGCTATCCGGTGACCAAATAGGGCGACCGTTATGGATATCAACACACAGATCTGTGACAGAGCCATCCTCAAGCGAGATGTATGAAAGCGTTTCTACGGCCTCTTCACGAGAATCATAACTGTTTCGAGCAAAAGCCAAATATTCACTATTAGGTGACCAAGTTAAGTCCCGAGCAACAATACCTCTGCCAAAATCTGGCAAAACAATTTTATAAAGCAACTGACCTTCGCGGGTAAAAACCCATACTTGATTGTGTATATTCCGTTCGCCACCTGCGGCGAAAGCCAAATAATTTCCATCAGGAGACCAACGAACAACGTCACGAAAAACGCCAGACGGGTTGGGGCCTAAGTCAATACCCCAGCTAGGCTGATCGGCTACTAAACTTTTGATCATATACTCAGCTTCTTCGCACAGTTCACAAACATAGGCCAGGAACTCCAGCCGAGGGCCTAGCGTAGGATACCCATAAAAATTTCGCGTTAAACTCAGGCCAATCCCAGGTACCTCTACCGTCAGCATCTGTTGCGAGTTATCAAAAGGTGACCAAATAAGCCAATGCAACGTCTCTTCCTCCTCAGCAAGGGCAAAAGCAAATTGCGAATCATTCACCCACCTTGGAGCTATCCCTCTCGCTAAAGTCAGATTATCAAATTGACCTGACAATGATTCACCTGAAGCCCAATTTACGACTTGCATAGACAGGGTATATATGTCTTGTTCTCTATCAATTGTGTGAAAGGTTTCAAAAGCTATCCAATCTCCGTTTGGTGAAACAAGAGCGGCTGGTGGGAGGCGACGATCCTCAGGATGTTGATAACTCCAGGCTGGTTTGTCTAACCCTTCACTGCCCAATATGCGGATTGCTGTAGAATAATTATTGAGAGTAAGCCCTTGAAACAAATAGCCCTCATCCTCTTGAATGAGTCTGGGATCAATACACTTTTGCACAATGGGTGTTGTGGTTGGTGCATCTGGTGTAGAAGTACTGGTCGGAAGCGGTGTAGTTGTTGCGGTTGGTTCAGGGGTATTGGTAACTACGGCTATCGTTTCTTTGGGTACCCTTGTGGGTTCAATCGGGTTAGGTTTACTCGGTGTCTGGGTTGGCTCATCGGCAGCAAAGGTTGGCGTAGCCCGATTGTCCAGCGAATGTTCCTGTGTTGGCGGCGTGCAGCCAATACAACTTAGAATGATCAAGATAATTATCAAGGGTAGATTTTTCATATCCGTTTTGAACTCTCTGGGTCTTTGGGGTCTCATGGGGTTGACGGAACAAATTGTAGTGTCGAGGCATGCCTCGACACTACAATTTGGGGTGGCCCCACGAGTTCCCGAAGAACCAACTCTCTTAGAAACAAGAGTATAACTTGCTAAGGTTGAAGACTTACCCAATAGTTATACTGGGTTATTGTCATGACGGTGTATTGCGAGTCAGGGTGATTGAAATAAATAGTAGTTGCACCATTTCCATAGATTCCACGCCCTTCGTCAGCTAACAAGGGGCGTACCTGCATTGGGAACATGCTATAGTTGCCATACTTGAAAGGAACCCCTCCTACCTGATCTGAACTTCGCCAATTAGCACGCTTCTCAGCATCGGTTGCTGTTGCTGCATGATATGCTGGCTGGTTCAAAACTCGTTGGGCGCCAGCAAAATCTTGCGCTGTCACGGTACCATCTGTTAGTTCAGCAGCGAAAGACTTGCCATTTCCCTGATACCAGCCTTGTTGTGACCCCAAGAACTGCCATAACTCTGCTCCCTGGCAGATACCTGTTTCCCCACAAGCATTATAAAATTGCCGTCCCATTGCCTCTAATGCAACATCATATTCCTCCTGAATCTCCAAAGACCCAAATTCATGATATGCTACCAGAGCCAAAACTTCCTCATACGTAACAGCCCTTCCCAGTTCTTTTTCTAACTCCGCAAAAACATCATAAGCTGCTCCCATAGCACCATACTGGCTTGATGAACCACAAACTTTACATGCACTAGAAGAGGTGCCTGCATTTGTTTTGCCGCTCTGGCAACTTTGCGAATCCCGTTCACTATCTAACAGTTTACAATCAACATGGCCTGAAGGATCGACGAGATTGACCGGCGAATTTCGGACATAGCTATAGCGATTTAGGCTTTGCGGGTCAGATGGGCTAGGAACCAGAAAGTCAGGCGAGATGAATCGGCCACTGGCGGGGTGGTAAAAACGCGCATTATAGTACAGAAGCCCAAGCTCCCGGTTCTCGCGCTGGCCGGTAAAGTCGCGGTCGGTAATCGTTTGCGTGGGCGCGGTGCGGTAGCTGCCAAACGGCCGATATCGCGTCAACGACCCCGCCAGATGTTGCGTGTCCCCGCTCTTTTGCAGCACACTGGTCGAACCCAGGTGGTCGCCATAGATAAAAAACAGCCCATTGTTCGTCGTCACCGGGTCGCCCGCCACCCGAAACGCCACCACCTGCCCCGCCAGCGCATAGCTGCTGCGCTTAATCGTGCTGCCCCCCACCACCGTCTCCTCATAGTTGGGGAAGAGCCTGCCCTCAGCATCGCCGAAGGGGGTAGTAGGTCGTTGTGCTGCTTGGTTTGGCCGTTTTTATTTGTTGTTCGCTGGTGTCGTAGGCAAAACGGCCGTTTTGCAACAGCTAGCGGGCAAATGATGGCAAACTAGTGTGAACTATTTTGCTATTTCTTGAAAATCCATGAGGGAAATGTGGCCTATATCATCATTTATTTAGCCAGTCTGTACTTTGAAGGGGATTTATATCCTCAACCAATATTTGTGATGCACCATTACAAATATTGAAAAGCTTTAGGGCTGTATTTCCCCCTTCTTGATTGTTCTCAATATACGATATGAAACGGCTATCTGGTGACCAATCTATTCCCTCTAGGCTTGATTCCGATTCAATTTTAATTTGACTTAATTCTAAAGAAACCAAATTAATAAAATGTATAGATCTACCAGCAATTATTGATTGTTGCGACCCTTCATCAAATTCCCATAATGTCGAAGAGAATGCTAACCATTCCCCGTTCGGGGATATAGTCAAATTATGTTTTAATCCGCTAAATGAATCTAATTCTAACAATGAGCCATCTAAAATTTTATACAGGAAAAGCTTATCGGCATTTGGGTGTTCCAAAAAATGAGAATTTATTATTATGCTTTCCCCATTTGGATGCCATATAAAAGCGTCGTCACTAAAGCTGGAAGTTTTTACCATAGCTCTTTCACCAGATTCTAAGTCTTGAATGATAATTCGCCAACGACTTTGAACAGTATCTATTGCGGTTTGAAAAGCAATCTTGTCTTGCGTTGGAGAAAATTGAGGTGAGATTAGAGCTATATCCTCATTTCTCTTTATATCTTCATGCTCCTCGCGAATAAGATCATATATTGAGATACCGTTCTTAGAGGCAAATGCCACACTATTGGAATTTTTTGCATAAGTGAAGGGGGCAAGCGGAAATAACTCACTATTTCCAATAACTGATACATTCTTGGTTGAAAAATCTAATTTGTAAAGCTCAAAGGTATTCTGCCTCAACAGAAACACAACTCCTGTTCCATTGGGTAGCCACTGAGCAGAAACTTTATCGCCTAAAAGGGTGGCAAGTACCGGAGTGATTTCCATTTTGGGTAAGGAGATAAAATAAAGCTCGCTAAATCCATCCCAATTCGCACCAAATAATATCTTCCCATGCAGGCTATCGGAGGTATTAGCGCAGCTTGATAATGACTCTAATGGATCATATCCAAGTACCGTTTGACCTTGCTTAGTTGGATCTACAGTAGGAATTGTGGTGGTAATTGAAACAGTTTTATCCAAGTTAGGTTTCTCAGGCGATGCCAAGATTATTGAAGGTGTAACTATCTCGGATGCTGGAGATATATTTGAGATCGAGGATGTTGCACCATCATTTTGGTCAACTGTGCTGATAACAGCAGGTGCCGTAGTACTAACAGGTTGGCACCCAAGGAGTAAGATAAGAAATACTAGGTACAAAACATAAATTGCTTTCATGAGTCTGTCCTGAAAGGAGGACACAGATTTCCTAATTAGAAAAATCTGTGTCCTGTTTTCATTCATCATAATGAGCTATTGCCCATGTTTGACTCCAAATATTATTGGCAAGCTGCACATGAACTATTTGTAGAAATCGGTATCAACATATAGCCCATAGGATTCTGGGGGCGATTTGCAAACCAATGGTCTGAATTTGCAAACCCCTGCCCTACAAATACATCAAAGGTTCTGCCCTCAATTGCACCACCCCTATCTTGTACTTCAAAAACGCCATTAGTACTCGTGAGGCTTATTGTTTGGGGTATATAAATTAGAGTCCCCATCTCATATTCAGATGGACCAGCAACAGAGTAGTATGGTGTTAAGTCTCGGCCTGTTCCAAGAGCAAATATTGCATCTTGTGGATTCCCAATTCTGGCTATTTGTCCCGGAGTTCCTGTTTCAGCATTTACCCACTGCCCACTCTGATGTATTATTTTGTTTCCAGCACTATCGACCCAGTATAATTGATGAGCGTTTGTTATATGAATAAAAGTCTTTTGACCAGTATTCTGGACAACACCAGTTCCTTGCATAACAACGCCCCCGCGACTAAAAAGAAAGTCGTCTTTAGCCTGAATCCCGCTGATGCCCGGTACATTCCTTAATTGCCCATTGAATTCGCTTTCAAGTGCAAAGACATAAGCTGAAAGGTTAACATTTCCTATTGGTTCAAGGGCATGCCCTTCTATTGGAGAAGTTAACGGAGTCACTGTCGAATCAACAATGTTTGAATCGCATGTTTCATCTCCGCTTGCTGTATCTTCAGCAGAACAACTTCTATGCCCTGTTGGATCAACGAAGTTGATTGGAGAATTGAGGACGTAGCTGTATCTATTGAAACTTTGCGGGTTGGCGGGGCTAGGCACAATAGTGTCGGCACTGGCGAACCGCCCAATGGAAGGGATGTAAAATCTCGCATTGTAATACAGCAGCCCAATCTCTCGGTTCTCCCGCTGCCCCGTAAAGTCGCGGTCGGTCAGGGTTTGGGTGGGTGCGGTGCGGTAGCTGCCGTAGGGCCGATATCGCGCCAGCGACCCCGCCACAAACGCCCCACCACTCGTCCCCAGCATCGTCGTCGAACCCAAATGGTCGCCATAGATAAAAAATAGCCCATTATTTGTCGTCACCGGGTCGCCCGCCACCCGAAAGGCCACCACCTGCCCCGCAATCGCATAGCTGCTCCGCTTAATCGTGCTGCTCCCCACCACCGTCTCCTCGTAATTCAGAAACGGAAAATACGTCGTCTTCCCCCCCGGCTCCACCGTCTTCACCCGCTGCCCGCTGGCGTCGTAGGCAAACGTCGTCGTTGAACTGCCCACCACCACGCTCACCAGCCGGTTCTCCACGTCAAAATTCTGCGTATACGTCGTTGTCCCGTCAAACCGCTTCGTCATATTGCCATTGGCATCATAACAAAAATATTGGCTGCCAATCTTCCGCACCGCGTGCGGCATCGCCTGGCTGGGAGCCGTACAATTCGTGTTCCAACTCACATTGTTGTAATCATAGCTGCTCCCCTCAAAGCTCATAATGTTGCCAATCTCATTATAGCCATACGTCACCGTGTAAGGCGCAGGGCCACTGTTCCCGCACGTTGTCCCACTCACAACCGTGCAAGCCGAAGTCAACCGACTCAAATCATCATAGCCAAACAATTGGTTATCGGCGGCGACCCCGCTGGCCGTCGTATTCAGCGTCAGAATATTCCCCACCGTGTCATACGTATACGCCATATCCGGCCACACATCCGTGTTACCTCCATGCGCCATCGTTTTCAGCCGGAAATTGCTGTTCCCACTCGTTCCTGTCGCATTGTAATACGCATACGTCGTATCCACCGCCGACCCCGCCCGGTCCAGCTTCAGCATCTGCCCCCGCGCATTATACGTCAGCGCACTCACCAAATCATTGCTCCCCGCCTTCAGCGTATTCTCCCCCTCCCGGTCATACGTCAGCGTCACCACCTCATTCGTCGGATATTTAACCGTCAGCGGGCGGCTCAACACATCAAACCCCGTCGTCTCCAGCGCATAGCTCGTTCCATCAATCAACCGCGTCTGCTTCGTCAGCCGCCCAAAGCTGTCATAAACAAACGTATCCTTGTTCTGCGTCGGGCTTGCCCCCCAGCTCACCGTCGCCAACTGCCCCTTCCCATTCGTCGCGCTGTCATACACAGTTCCAGAAGTTCAACTTTTCTCAGAAGTTGAACTTCTAAACCTGGTTAAACTTCTAAACCCCAAGTTATTCACAAACGAACCTATAGTCTCTGAGAGGATGGTTATGGGTTTGGTGCTGCAAGTAGCAGCGTGGGCGGAATTATAGCGAGGGGGTTAAGGCGCACAACGGGGCGTTAGTACTGGGTGTGGGTTGGGGGAAAAACGGCCGTTTTCCTCCCACCATCCCCCAAATTGCAGTAAGATACAGCCAGAGCGTACACAAGAGGTAGAGCTATGTCATCATCTGAAGAAGAACAAGAGTTGTTGCGGCAAGACATTCGCTTGCTGGGCGGCATTTTAGGCGAAGTCATCGCCGAACAGGCGGGCGAACCCCTTTTTGAACTGGAAGAACACATCCGCAACCTGTCCAAGGCGCGGCGCGAAGCAGGCGGCGAACGGTTTGAAGACGACCTCAAACACCTCGTCAACAGTCTCGACAACGCCAGCGACGAACTCATTGCCCGCGCCTTCACCGTCTATTTTGAACTCATCAACCTGGCCGAAGACCAGCAGCGGGTGCGCGTGCTGCGGCAGCGGGCGCGAAACGCCCACCCTCGCCCCCTGCGTGAATCCATTACGGCCGGCATTCGCACCCTGCGCGAGCGGGGCATAAACGAAGCAGAAATGGCCGCCCTGTTGCAGCGGCTTGATATTGAGCTGGTTTTCACCGCCCACCCCACCGAGGCCAAGCGGCGCACGGTGCTTTCCAAGCTGCGGCGCGTGGCCGATATGCTCACCAATTTACAGGTGCGCGACCTGCTGCCGGATGAACGGGCGGAACTGCTGCACCATGTGCGCTCGGAAATTACGTCGTTGTGGTTGACCAATCGGAGCCGAACGGCCGTTTACACCCCCGAAGACGAAGTAAAAACCGGCATGTACTACTTCGAGCAAACCATTTGGAACGTCATCCCCAAAATCTACGCCACCATGCAGGCCGCTTTGGCACAATATTACCCCAACCTCACCCCACCCAGCCGCTTCCTCACCTTTGGCTCCTGGATTGGCGGCGACCGCGACGGCAATCCCAACGTCACCGCCAAGGTCACTGCCGAAGCCCTGCGCCTCCATCGCGGCCAGGCACTCACCCTCCATCAGCCGATGCTGCGCCAGTTGAACCGCTCCATCACCGTTTCCGACCAGCTTGTCGAAATTGAGCCGGAACTGCTGCAGGCGATTCACAACGCCGCCGTGGAGTCGCGCCACGTTTCCTTCCTGCGTGACCGCTACCCCAACGAACCGTACCGGTTGCTGGCGGCGATGATTAGCGAAGATTTGGCAGCGGCTCGCAGCGATGGCCATATGGTCGAGCGACTACTGGGGCAAGCACCGCCGCCTGCCCAGTTCCGCAGCGGCACCACGCTGCGCCGCCAGCTTGACCTCATTGACCGCACCCTGCGCGACCAGGGGCTAGGGCAGTTGGCAGATGATGATTTGGAGAATATGCGCTATCAGGCGCAAGTGTTTGGGCTGCATGTGGCGCGGCTCGACATTCGGCAATACAGCGACTACAACACCAACGTTTTGGATGAATTGCTGCGGAAAAACGGCCGTTTTTCCCACTTCGCCCGTCTCTCCCCCAGCCAACGCGCCGATTTACTCTCCCAACTGCTCACCGAACCCGTTCCCGATCTCAGCCAACTCACCGACCTTTCTGACGAGACCAAAGAGACACTAAATCTCTTCAACGTCCTGCGGCGCGGCGTCACCTACTACGGCCCCGACATTCTTGGAACCTACATTGTCAGCATGACCCACGGCCCCGAAGACATTCTCGCACCGCTGCTGCTCGCCTACTGGCACGACCTCTGTCTCTCGCCCGACAAAGATTTTGAGGGACTAACCTTTGTGCCGCTGTTTGAAACCCGCGCCGATTTGCGCGAAGCCCCGGCCGTTATGACCACCCTCTTCCACCACCCTGCCTACGCCCCCCATTTGGAACGGGTTGGCCGCAAGCAAATGATCATGATTGGCTACTCCGACAGCAACAAAGACGCGGGCTATCTGGCCGCCAACTGGGAGCTGTATGAGGCGCAGGAGCGGCTGGCCGAATGCTGCCGCGCCAACGACGTGGTGATGATGCTTTTCCACGGGCGCGGCGGCACCATTGCGCGGGGGGGTGGCCCGGCCAATCGCGCCATTTTGGCCCAGCCCCCCGGCTCCGTCGGCGGCCGCGTGCGGATTACCGAACAGGGGGAGGTGATTGGCGAACGGTACGGCCATCCAGCCATTGCCCAACGCCATTTGGAGCAGGTGATCCACGCTGTGCTGCTGGCAAGTATGCCGCCCGACAAAAGCCAGCTTCCCCAGCCCAAACCGGCGTGGCGCGAGGCGATGGCCGAAATGGCGGCCACATCGTACCAGGCATACCGTCGCTTCATTTACGAAACGCCGGAACTGCTGGAATATTGGAGCCAAGCCACGCCGCTAAACGAAATCAGCCAGATGCGGATTGGGTCACGGCCGGCCAAGCGGCTGGGGGGCGATATTTTGGGCAGCCTGCGGGCCATTCCCTGGGGGTTCAGCTGGATGCAAAGCCGCCACGTGCTGCCGGGCTGGTATGGCGTGGGTCATGCGCTGGCGGCGTTTGGCTCCACCCCGGCGCGGCGGGTGCTGCTGCAAGAGATGTACCGCGAATGGCCTTTCTTCCGCACCGTCATTGATAACGCCCAGGTGTCGCTGGTGAAGGCCGACATGGGGATTGCCCGGCTCTATGCTGAACTGGTAGAGGACGAGCAGGTGCGGGAGCAGGTGTACAGCCACATCAAGGCGGCGTTTGCCGAAACGGAAGCATGGATTTTGCGGGTGACGGTGCAGCAGGAACTGCTGGACAATGACCCGGTACTGCAGCAGTCGGTGCGGCTGCGGAACCCGTACATTGACCCGCTGAACTTTATTCAGGTCAGCCTGCTGTCGCGGCTGCGGTCGTTGCCGCCGGAAGCGCGGCAGGGCGAAGAGGGGCAGTCGCTGCTCCGCATCATTTTCCTGACGATCAACGGAATTGCGTCGGGGTTGAAAAATACAGGGTAATCGGTAATCAGTAATCGGTAATCAGTGACCCCAACTGATTACCGATTACTGATTACTTCCAAGAATTATGTTGTGCATTGGACATCGTGGAGCAATGGGACATGAGCCGGAGAATACGCTGCGTTCGGTGGCGAAGGCGTTGGAATTGGGGGTGGATTGGATTGAGATTGATGTGTATGCGGTAGAGGGGGAGCTGGTTGTCATTCATGACGACGAGCTGGACCGGACGACAAACGGGACGGGGCTGGTGATGGCGCAATCGCTGGCCTATTTGCGTTCGCTGGATGCGGGCAAAGGGGAAAAAATCCCGCTGCTGCGGGAGGTGTTTGATTTGGTGGACAGGCGGGTGGGGATTAATGTGGAGTTGAAGGGGCCGGAAACGGCCGTTTCCACCCTCAACTTCCTGCAGCCCTATCTCGCGGCCGGCTGGGATCTGCGCCAAATTCTCCTCTCCTCCTTCCGCCACGACGAGCTTGCCATTGCCCGCCAGCACCACACCGAGGTGCCGCTGGGGGTGCTGCTGTGGGACAACATGGAGGTGGGCATTCCAACGGCGCAGCGGCTACAAGCCGCGTCGGTTAATCCCTGGTATGAGGGGTTAACGGAGCTGTTTGTCCGGGAAGCCCACGCCCACGGCCTGCTGGTGCTGCCCTACACCGTCAACGAACCCGACGACATTGCCCGGCTGCGTGGCTGGGGGGTGGATGGGGTGTTTACGAATTACCCGGAGCGGGTGCTGTCTCACGCTGCTGGTTGAGAAAAGGAGAGAATAAACCATTATGGAACCGATTGAAATGTTGCAGAAGCGTCACGTGCGGCTGATGCAGAACAGTGTAAAGACGTTGGGGCATATTTTGCAGTTGGTGTCGCCAGAAACGGCCGTTTCCCGGCGTGATGGCCCCAACGGCTGGACAATCCTTGAAGTTGTTTGCCATTTGCGTGACTTCGACGGCTTTTTTTACCACCGCGTCATGATGATGCTGGAACAAGACCACCCCATGCTACCCGCCTACGACCACGAGCAAATTGCCATTGACCTGCGCTACAACGAGCAAGATTTACACCGGGCGTATGCCGATTTGGTCGCCTCGCGGGAGCGGTTTGTGGCCTTGTTCAAATCGCTGGACGCGGCGCAGTGGGCGCGAACCGGCGTTCACCCCGAACGCGACAGCTTTGACGTGACCGATGCCGCCATTCAGGTGGGGCATCACGACAACGACCATTTGGAGCAGATTACGCGGATTTTGGTGGAGGGGGTATAGATTCCCTTAGCAATTATGAATTATGAATTATGAACCATTCATAATTCATAATTCATAATTCATAATTCTCTTTCCCCCCCGGCGGCTTTTCCCCATAATATTGATAGTAATTGGCCTCAATCGTGCCGTTGTAGAGCTTGCGAACGCGGTCGGGGCGGGCGCGTTTGAAGTAGTCGGGGAATTTGTGGTCGGCAGTGAGGACATAGACTGACCAGCCCTGCTTTTTGCGGAACATTTTGTTGAGGGCGATGTAGATTTGGTTGAGCGTCTGATATTCGGCCATCCTCATGCCGTAGGGTGGATTGGTGATGACGATGCCGTGCTGCTGGTCAATCCACAGTTCCCGCACGTCTTTGACGGCAAACACAATGTCGTCGCCTACCCCTGCCTTGGCAGCATTGCTTTTGGCAATGGCAATGGCAGCGGGGTTACTATCGTAGCCATAAAGTTGCAGTGCCATGTCGTGGCGAATGGCGGCTTCGGCTTCGTGCCTGGCTCCTGCCCAAGCGGCAGCGGGGATGATGGGCCACTGCTCGGCAGCAAACGGCCGTTTTAACCCCGGAGCTATATTCCGCGCCATCAGTGCCGCTTCGATGAGGATGGTGCCAGAGCCACACATGGGGTCAATCAAGAGCCTATCGGGTCGCCAATAGCTCAACTTCACCAGCGCCGCCGCCAGCGTCTCCTTCAGCGGTGCTTCCCCCGCTTCCTCGCGGTACCCCCGCTTGTGCAGCCCCGCGCCGGAGGTATCGAGCGTCAGCAGAGCCACGTCCTTGTGCAGCGACAGGTGAATGGCGTATTCGGCGCCCGTTTCCGCCAGCCATGCCACCCCATACGCCGCACTCAACCGATCCACGACCGCCTTTTTGACAATGGATTGACAGCTTCGTTCGCTCATGAGGGTGGATTTGACGCTGTGGGCGGCGACGGGAAAACGGCCGTTTTCCCCAATCCACCGCTCCCATTCAATGGCCTTGCACTGCTCAAACAGATCATCAAACGTCGTCGCCGGGAATTCCGCCACCTTCAGCAGCAGCCGGTCGGCACAGCGCAGCCACAGGTTAAGCCGGGGAATATCGGCCAGCGTCGCCGCAAACTCAATGCGCCCCGGCGACACGGCAATGTTGTCAAAACCCAGTGCCGCCACTTCCAGCCGCACCATTTTTTCCAGCCCAAATTTGGCTGTGGCAATTAGGGTAATCATTATTTAGGCGTTTTGTCCATGCTAATCTTACTTCTACTCTCGATGATTATATTGGGATCCAGCCTTGTACGCACGACCCTTCCCCCAGCGCAGAAGAAAATTCAAAATGTCCGCCCAAAGTTTGGATGCGGGCTGTCATTGAGCGTAACCCAAAAGCACCTTGCCCCTGTTTCTGGCTGCGCTGTTCTGCAGACGATCCTTGCCCGTTATCTGTGATGCAGAATGCTATCCTGTTGTTTTCGTAGTTCAAGGTAAGATTAACGGCCGTTGCCTGAGCATGTTCCTCAATATTATCCAATGCCTGTTGAACGACACGATAAAGCGCATGACGCGCTTCCAGCGAGAGAACATGATCAACAGATGGATGCAAATACCAAACGATTTGGATACCTGTGCGCCGTTCAAACTGTTCACACAAGCCCACCATGGGCTGCATCAATCCATATTCCAATTGGCTTGGAGCCAGGTTGTTGCGAATCTGGCGCACTGCCCTGGCCGCTTCCTCCACATCAAGAATGCTTTTGTCCAACAATTGGTCTGCTTTACCTGGTGTTGTCCACATCGTCTGGCGGCTAACTTCCAGGTAGAATGGCAAACGTCCCAAAAGCTGCTGCACCGTGTCATGTAGCTCCCGAGCCAACTTCAGCCGCTCACTTTCCTGAGCCAGAGCGATATGGCCGGGAACCTGACGCAGTTGCTCAACTTGTTGTGCTGTCAGTAGGAAGAGGGCTGATTGCTGGGCAATGAGATCAATGATATCAAGGTCGCGCTCATCAAAAATTTCCTCATCCCAACGCTTCCCCAACCCTAATAGACCCGTCATACGATTAGCTATCCACAGCGGAACCAGCATGGCAAGTCCCGGCTGCTGCTGAAACGGGCTTAACCAATCGGGTAAAGTAACCGCTTGCCCACCAAATTGCACCGCTTGTTGCAGGGATACTGCAGCTGCTGGCAAATGTTCGGGTAATGGTGGCACCGATTCCCCTGCCTGCCCAACTAATTGGAAACTCTCTGTGGCTTCTTGCCAAACCCAAACGGCCGTTCTTTCTAGCTGCAACTCGCTGACCAAAGCAGTCGCAATCCGTTTTGGCATGGCCGACAAATCGGCTTGGCTCGTCACATGCTGCCCAAATCGCTTGGCAGCATCATCGTTCTGTTGTCGCCAATGCAAAACGCGGCCAAAGAAGCCGCGCCATGAGCTTTGTGTAACCCAAATAAGGCTGACAATGAGGGTCATGCCGAGGGCGGGAATAAAGGGCGGCAGTTTCCAGGCAATGGGCGAGAATGGCAGTGACCATGCCCAAATCACAGAGCCAACATTGGCGACAATGGCACTGACAGCTAAGACGGGGACGATTAGAAAGAGAGGCGGCACGCGACGGAAAGTTTGGTAGCGTAAAATGATCAAGGCAGCAGCAGCCGGCCCAGCAGCAACAAGATAGCGCGAATCCAACCCGCGCCAATAGAGTGTATGCGCCTCATCTTCACCACCGGCTAAGAAGATAGCCCAAACAGCAATGAGATAAGGCAAAATTAAGGAGATGCCACTGAGCAGGATGAGTGCTTGCCGACGCAAGCGCCGCGATGGATTGGCAATGGAAGTAGCCAGTAGGCGAACAACAATAGCACCAACCCCAATCATGCTCAACGGCCAAGCGATTCGGAAGCCCAGATTGTCAAGTTGTCCTGCCCAAGCGATAGGTAAATTTAGCCAGATTACCAAGCGACCACCACTATAGCCAATCAGGGCAATCAAACCGACTCCATACACAAAATAAAGCAAATATTTGTGATGAAATCGAGCGCGTGTTGGGAACAAAAGTGCAAAGTGGATGAACAAACTGCCCAGAAATGAAAATGACCATAAGCCAACCAAATCAATGATGTGCGTCACGACATCAGTATGGACAAATAGGCCCACGCGGCTTAACCAGCGATTGATGGCTCCTAGGCAACACATGACCACAAAGACCTGATTAAGTAACTCTGGTGACGGTATCTGATAAACAATTAGGGCGAGTAGCCAAAAGGTGAGGCCACCGATTACATGGGGAACGATGAGGTCGAGGTAATGAACCCAGCTAAAGGGAAGGACGCGCAGTTGTTTTTCAATGAGTTCCCCCTCTTGCTCTATCTTTAGGGTAACAGTGGGTGGATTGCGGGTGTAGACTTCCCGAAATAAAGCGGGTTCGTCAATCTGGTAGTCATAGACACGCCCATCTATTTCCAGTAAGCGGCTGTTTGTTGCCAGGTTGGCCTCAGAGATGCCTGTCCACCAAGTGGGGGTAATGATGTCGATTTGCCAGCGATTGCTGATTGGATTGTAGAAGGTTAAATAGCCGCCGAATGGTTGGCCGATGCTGTGGTAGAAATTAACGGCCGTTACGATCCCACTCACCAGCGTCAAAACGATCAGCCAGCCCAGCCAATCCTGAAACCAACGGTTACCATACATTAGACTTCAGCCTCCCTTGCCAAACTCAGATCATAGACAAGAAAGGCTTGCGCCAGAATGGTTACTTGACGTAAGTGAGGAGGTTCAAGGTGCATTTGGCTCAGACCAAGTTTATGGTAGATACGGCCAACATAATTTTCGGCCGTTTTTGGCGACAAGCACAACAGTTCCGCAATTCCTTTGACCATATGTCCCAGTGCCACCTGCTGCGCCACCTCCATTTCACGCGGGGACAACTGTGGTAAACTAGACAATGCCTGTTCGACCCAAAATCTTTCCGCTGGCGAGAGGCGATCCAGTAGTTCAATAGCTGTACGGCGCAACTGTGTCACCTCTGCATCAATCACCACATGACCTTTCATAACCCCCTGTACTGCCTGTAATAGCTTGCCGGGACGGCTTCCCTTTAGCTGATAACCAATGCCACGCACGCCTTGACGCACCAGTTTGAACAGTTCTTGCCCGCGATCTTCATAGGCTGAGAACAAAACGATACCCAGCGTTGGATAATGCTGCTTGAGCCAAACGGCCAATTCTACTCCCACGCTGTTTTGGCGAGCGTTGGCACTTATTTCCGTCTCCGGAATTTCGATGTCGATAATAGCAACGCTTGGCTTCTGGGCTGCCACCAATACCCGTGCCGCCGCCGCATCCCCAGCCTCAACCACTGCATACCCCTGTTCTTGCAGATAGAGGCATAGCCCCATGCGCGTAAATTCATCGTCATCAACCAACAAAATCTTGATAGCACACATATCATTCTCCCAAGACTGAATACAGGCAAAATTATACGCCAGCCTTCCCAGAGAGGCACAAATTGAGGGAAAACCCTCAATTCACACCAAACTCTAACCACTATAATCAAATAGAAAGGTTATTTCTTTAGTGTTTTTCAGTTCGTTTCGATTCGTCATACCTTCAAGAATAGAGGAAAGAGGCAACGATATGCGATTTATAAAACTTACACTCACTTTAATGTTAGCAGTTTTATTCATGCTTAGCCTGGCAACAGCAATCACATTTGGGGCTACAGTGTCTGGTGAGCCACTGCAACGAAATTTACCGCTACAAACATCTCTTGGTTCCATGGAAATTCGAGATGCCTATACGTTCCAACAAGTGGCCGCTAAAACAATATTTACAGACTCGAAGCTGGTAGCAACCCACTCTATTGGTGGCGCAACATGGGCTGTGACAGGAGATGGGAATCGCTTATATTATAATGTGGGAGCGGATTTAGTCATTGCAAATAGCAATAACCCAGCTACTCCTTCAACGCTTGCTCACTGGTCAGATTCAAACAAAGCGCAATTTTACAACATACATGCAGCAAACAATCTCCTCTATGTACCTCATGGTTTTTCCGGAGTAGACATTATTGATGCAAGTAATGTCAATCAGCCAGCCAAAGTGGGAAATATACCCATTCGTTATCTCGGCCCTACGACCGCTATTCACGATATTGAGACCTCTGGCAATTACGCTTTTGTTCCCCAAGGTAAGTGGTTTCGCGTTGTAGATATAACAAACCCAACGATTCCCACAGATGTGGCCGTTATCACGGCAACAACGAGTTGGCTACGGTCTGTTACCGTATCCGATAGTTATGCGTATCTTACATCTGGTTCAGACGGTTTAATCGTTGTTGATATTTCTTCCCCAAATTCACCAAGTGTAGTAGGGAGTATAGCCACGCAGAATTATGCACAGGGATTAGTTAAGCAAGGAAACTATGTTTACTTGGCTTTAACCAATGCAATATTGGTAATTGATGTGTCGAATCCTAACGCTCCAGTTCAGATTGGAGTCTACCAACCACCAAACTTCTCTCCACGAGAGAACATGATCATATCTGGCAAATTTTTGTATCTACGAGAGTTGGCTGAATTGCATATTGTTGATATTAGCAACCCAGGTGCGCCAACCCAGGTTAGTGTTCTATCATTGCCATCACTGGGAGACGGTCTTTATTTATCTGGCTCTACAGTCTACTTGGGTACAGAGGAAGATGGTTTGGTCATTGTAGATGCCTCAAACCCTGGCTTGCCGTCTCTTATAAAGACAATAGCGGGAGAAATGATTTATACAGGTAGTGCTGCCAGGGCTAACGGCAACGTGTTTGCCACCTCACAGCAAGAATTATGGTATCTTGGACTACACCAGCCCTCCTATGGAGCAGCAACATTAATTTGGAGTACGCCACTGCGCCTCGGAGAAATGGCTGCAAGAGGTGAATTTGTCTACCTTACCAAAAGCGACGGTTTAGGCGGTTCTGGATATCTTGAGATATTGAATGCCAAAAACCCGTATAGCCCTGCATCTTTAGGAACCACAACTCTGTCAATTCAAGGAGCAAGCTCTATTGCTCTCTCCGATAGCTATGCTTATATTGGTTCCTGGAGTGGTATCAGTGCCATTAATATTGAGAACCCCAGCTCCCCTTATGAAACCTCATCAGTTTCTGTAGCCTCTGGTGTTAATGTGCAAGGCGTAGACGTTGAAGGGGGCTACCTGTACGCAGCAACGACGGCCGGGCTGAAAATATATGATATTAGTAATCCAGCCACACTGAACTTTGTGGGCGAATATGGAGTATGGACAGATAGAGTCGTTGTAAGCGGAAGATATGCCTATCTCATAGCAAACGATACCCAACCATTTCATATTGTTGACGTGCTTACACCAAGTACGCCTACCCTTGTCAGGACACTAAATACTTGTGGTGCCAGCAGTTCCATTGCTTTATCCAACGGTTATGCCTATGTTACCGACGGGTGCAGAAGCATCGCACTTTATGATGTCAATAATCCCTTAAGCGGCAGCAGCTATCCCGTAGCTTCAACTGGGCTTCCCTCGTTTGGTCAACAAGTTGTGGTAGAGGGTGATGATGTCTCAGTTGCTACTGGTAGTGGCGGTTTCGTACAACTAAAGCGCTTTGACAGGATTTCAGACGACATACCAACTTCAGGAGGGAGTTTAACATCGCCCGATGCCAATGTGACGATTAACATTCCAGCAAATACTTACGCCAATACTGTACGTGTTCGTTACGAAGAAGAACCGGTTATGAATACAGGGTCTTTGAGAAGTGGAGGTTTCTTCTTTACCGTAAGCAGTTACGATGTAAGTACAGGAGAATTGGCTCCGCTTCCTGTGGGGAAAAGCATCTCAATTACACTAGACTATTTACCATCTAGTGTACGCGAAGATACGCTACAATTGTACAAGTACCAGTCTAGTAGCTCAATTTGGGAACCAATTCCAGGCACGGTCAATTCGGGGTCTCAACAAGTTACTGCACAACTCACTTCGTTTTCTGGTAACGATACTTTTGCACTACTCGGTGAGTCCTATCAAGCTCATCTTCCCCTTGTCTTGCGATAAGCCAGGAAAAAAAGCTATAATCAGGTGCCTTGTTCCATCTGTGGTGCAAGGCACTTTTGTCATGCAGGGCGCAAGGCACAAGAGACTGAGCCAGCATTGGAGACGAGGAAATCGCAATGAGACGCAAATTTTCGTTCATTATTTTGGTAGTTACATTTATGCTGCTTTCAAGTTTGCAGATTGGGGCATCGCCCGATATGCTACAGTCTGACTCAGGAGGGATGATTGAAAAACGGCCGTTACCAACCCCATCCCCTCCTTCAACCCAACAAACCACGAACCAAGACGAAACACAAATACAAGAAGCCTTTGCCACAGCCCTCTCCAACGACCCAACAGCCACACTCATAGAAATCAACGTAGAAGGCCAGTGGGCTTACGGCATCATTGAACGCTCCCCCGCTCACAGATATGTTGCCCTAGCTCATGCGCTTCCAAATGGCATTTGGCAAGTCGTCTTACCAGATAACATGCTCTATCCTCAATGGTTAACCGTTTTGCCAGACACCCTAATTCCCCTTGCCGAAAAGGAAACATTACGATCCAGATTAGAATTACCTGCCCCAAATTTTGACAACTCATTGTTACAAAGCACCCTTGGCTGGGAAACTTATACCGATCCCTATTGGGCATTCACCGTTTCGTACCCCTCAAATTGGAATCTACAAAATATCCCTTACAAAGATTTCGGATTTCGTATCGGCAGCCCTAATCTGGAAGTTGATAAATTAGGGCATCCAATCCAAGGTGGCTTTTTCTCAGCCTTTGTTGCGCCGATGACCCCTGATGAGTGGGATTATTATGAAGACTATCGAGCGGCAAACAACGAGATTCTAGATAAGCAGATATTACAATTAAGTGAAGGAGAAGGTAGGCAGATCGCGCTCTTGGATCATGATGGAAATTACAATACGGAAAAAATCTTTTATATCGAGGGATATCTCTATCATTTTCGCTTTGTGCAGACGCTTAACGACGTATCTGATTTGTATATTGGCTATCAAATGCTGTCTAGCGTTGAGCTTATCAGCAAACCAAAAGAGTACCCTCAAGAAAAATCTGCAAACTGGATAGCTGAATCTCGATTTGTATATGCTCCAAGTATTGACGCATTTGATATTCGGCAATGGCTTGATAACGTTAATTCCTCTGTTAGCAATTGTTATTTTGAGATAGATAATGACATCGTAAATTATTCGAGTCTAGTCAACAAAATATCAGAAGAAACTGGCATAAATCCAAGAGTTCTGCTCGTAATGTCAGAAATTACTCATGGGATTATTTCCGACCCAAACTTAAATTGTGGGGTATTGCAAGGATACGAAAAGGAATTGCTTGATGTGGCAATAGAAATGATGAAAGCCACTGCCACATTCAGATCCAAACATATAGATGACCAAGCAATTGAGACTTGGTATACATATTCTCGTTTAAATAGAGCTGTAAATAATTCAAGCTTTGGGATTGCCACGGGAGTAGCAATTAACGCTGCAGCTTACCACAAATCTCCCTATGATGTTGAAAAACAATTTTACGATATTTACTCTGCGTACTTTGGCGATCCAAAAACGACTGCTCCGTATATGGAGCTCGTATTCAAAAACCTCAACACGGTTACTTTTTTGATGCCCTTTGTTGACAGGCGTACATATTCGGGTGGGCCACATGGCGTTGGTCATCCTCCTGGTTGCAATGACACACCAGTGAACGAGACTTCGGGCATTGATTTTGGTGGTGGCGTTGACCAAAATGACCCATTCAATACGGCCGTTATCTCTATTGCAGGTGGTACAATTGTTGGAATTAAACAAGACACAACTATTTGGCAAGGAGGACGTTGGGTAGCAGTTGAGCATTCAAATAATGTCGTGTCAATGTATTGGCACCTTTCCTCTATCAATCCGAATCTTCATGTTGGACAGCCGATTCAATCAGGAGCATATCTTGGAGAAATAGGTAATTCTGGTCTACCAAGTGGGGATCCTGCTCACATTCATTTAGAGCTTCGGACGGGAGGTTCAAATTACAGCACTTGGGCAGGGAAAGGCTCTGCCGTTCCTTGGACAGGCATAGAGATCGATAGTTGGAGGATCTACCCAGAAGTCAATGCACAAGGTTTTGCAGAAGGATACAATGGCTCGGCTGTCAGATCTGCTATTTCTACAACCTCAAAAAATATTAGCACAAACTGTGGTTGGGTAGATGCAGGTGTAGAAAATGGCTTTCCTCATACCAATGAAGCCAATACAGCAAAGACGGTTTTTGCGTTTGAGTCACACAAAACTTGGTTTCAATCAAACAACAGTCCTCATTGCCCAGGACAAAACCGATTTATTTCTCAGAGCAATACCAGCAGCCTTTGTGGAGGTGGAGGGACTCTCACGCCCCCGCTACTTGTTTCCCCAAACAATGGCGAAATACTAGATAACAGATCTGTTCATTTTGTTTGGCAAAGCCCTAACTCTCCGAATCAAACGGGGTATACATTCCGACTGAATACAAGTTCAAATCCAGATACGCAACCTTGGATTGTAGATACGGGTCTTGGCAACGGCTACACAAGCCATGACTATACCTTTTCCGCAGATAGGACATTTTATTGGCATATGCGGACGTGGAATGAAGCTGGTGAGGCCAGCGCATGGGTAACAAGACAATTCCACATAGACACCTCTCACCAGTCTGATGAGGTAATATTGTGTGGCACAGATGATGCTAGTTCTGATTGTTGGATATTTCCCATTGGGGTTTATAGTGATTTATCAAGTTTTGGTCTTAATGACAGGATGCGGTCAACCATTGTACCTGCTGGAAAATCTGTCTTTCTGTTCAGAGAAGGCGGTCTGCGCGGAACGGCCGAATGTTATAGCGGCAACCGCATTCCCCTGCCCAGCGGCGACCCTTGGGACTTAAGAGGCCAAGTCACCGGCGTACAAACCTTCAACCAGAGCAACTGCCCCACCTCGCAACTCTATAGCGTTGTCATGTATGACAATCAAAACTACGGTAGCCACCATTGGGGGATTGGCTACAATGAAGGTCTCCATAACCTCAATCAAATTGGGGGGCCAGATGATCTCTACTTTAACGATCGCGGCGAATCTGTTCGCATTCCGAATGGCTGGTCTATTCGCCTCTATGAACACAATGATCGAGGTGGGCAAGCAAGTGGCTGCTTAACTGGCGATGTTTCCAGCCTTGGAAGCTTAAACAACACTGTTTCCTCAGTTGAGATATTCCACAATACCACTTGCACCCCGCCAGCACCTACATCGCCCTCGAATTTATCTGTAAGTGGCACGACTGACAACAGTATTTCTTTGGCTTGGCAAGATAATTCCAGCAACGAGACCAGTTTCAAAATTTATCGCTGGGGCTGGAATGGCACAGCGTGGGACTTCCTTTATCTTGATTCGGTGGCGGCCAATGTCACCTCATACACAGATACAGGACTGACTTGTGGGGAAACGCACTACTACACTGTGAGTGCCGTCAATAACGGCAGCGAATCAGGGCAAGCAGGCTGGGTTCAAGGCGAAACGGCCGTTTGCCCCACTGTAGAAATAACAGATGCCTGGACAGGTGATGGCAATTGGGGTGCCAAAAACACCTTCGATCCCGGTGATCCCATTCAATGGGTGCTGACTATCGTGAACACGACGGGTGCAGATGCCGATATCGACGTATCTTATGATGTCTATGGCCCAACGGGTGAGCATGTTTTGCATTGGAACGGCATCATTACTGTAAGCAACGGTGGCTGGAATTTTGGGTTGCCCGGTACAGTGGCTGATGGTCTTGGGGGAACCAATGCCTTTGATGGTGTGGGTGATTATCAAGGACACATAACCTTTGCCACGACCACCTATGTTTCTACAGGACCTACCCAAATCAATGTTGGTACTGAGCAAAATGGTAGCCAAGTAACGCTCACTTGGACACATCAGTCACAAAATACAACCTATGAAGTTTGGCATAGCCCTAATCCCTACTTTACGCCGGGTGACAGCGGCAGTACCAAGCTCGCAACGCTAAACGCACCAACATCTGAATTTATTGTAAATGCTGGCGGTTTCTATAAAGTGAAGTCACTTAACGCAACTGGAGAAGTCGTTTCCAACGAAGTTGGGATTTTCAACTTTCCCATTTCACCCGGAGAACCACCTAACCCAACCTATAATTGGTCTTTGGTCAATCAGTCGTCAACAAAACCATCAGCTAGAGCGGGTGTGGCATTAGCGGTTGACACCAGCAGCAATGAGTTGGTGCTGTTTGGTGGCACGTGTGCAGGATTTGCTTGTGACGACACATGGGTCTTTAATGGCACTAGTTGGCAAGAACTCAATATCAGTGGGCCCAGCCCTAGAGAGAATGCCCGAATGGTCTATGACAGTTCACGGCAGCGCATTGTGTTGTTTGGTGGGCATGTCTGGGCTGGAATCCATCTCAACGATACTTGGGAATTCGATGGCAACAGTTGGAGCCAGATTAATACAAGCAATACACCCTTGGGACGCAGTAATCATGCAATGACCTATGACCCTGTTCGGGGCAAAGTCATCATGTTTGGTGGCTGGCGCGGAACACAAATAGGCAACGATATCCTCAATGATACTTGGGAATATGATGGAACGAATTGGACACAAATTAGCACGACCAATTCACCTCCAGCTAATACCGGTTCATGGATGTCTTACGTCTCAGATTGGAGCAAAGTCATCTTATCAGTTCGCAATGGAACACAACTCTACAACCAAACCTGGGCTTATAATGGGGATGGCTGGTCTGAAATTGGGACACCAACTATTCCCAGACGTTATAATTATCAAATGGCCTATAATCCTGTTCAACAACGACTTGTTTTGTTTGGTGGCTATGACGTTTTGTATCACACGGGTGCCTATGCTGACACATGGGAATTTGATGGGCAGCAATGGGTTGCAGCTACCCCGACAACCAATCCACCAGCAACATGGGCCAGCGAAGCCGTTTACTACGCCCCCTTAAATGGTATTGTCATGTTTGGTGGTAATAGCCCTAATCAAAATGATTTAATCGATACGATGTGGCTTTATGCCACAGGCAACTGAGGAATCTATGATGCAAGTGCCATCTTTCACAAGTTACTGCCCTTGTCTATCGTTTGGCTCGCACTAGTCGAGTTGCCTTGAGGAATTTTGTGTATAGCAGAATGACCCATCACGCAGATGGCAGCAGATACAGATTATCCGCCAGCAGTTCCAGGTAGACGGCACTGCTGGCCGGATACAAATCCTGCGGGCGCGGGTCGTACTGCACGGCGGCCAGCAGTTGGTCACCCACTTCCAGCTCATACTCGGCCAGCGAGCCGAGGTAGGTCATGTGGCGCACGCGGCTGCGGATGGCGGGTTTGTCGGCGGGGGGGGCCAGGTGCAGCCGCAGCGATTCGGGGCGCAGCAGCAGCAGGGCGTTGTCGCCGACGGCAAACGGGTGGTTGTGGTTGGGCGGCACGGCCAACAGGGTGTCGTAGAGCTTTACTTGCGACAGTTCGCCCGTTTGCCCCACCACCTGCACCGGCAAAAAGTTGGCGCGGCCGATGAAGTCGGCCACAAATTGGTTGATGGGGCGGCGGTAGATGTCTATGGCGGTGGCGGCTTGCTGCAAACGGCCGTTTAACATCACCACAATCCGATCCGACAGCGCCATCGCCTCATCCTGGTCGTGGGTCACATAGACGCTGGTAATCCCCAAACTCTGCTGAATCCGCCGAATCTCTGTCCGCATCTGCACCCGCAGCTTGGCATCCAGATTGCTCAACGGCTCATCAAACAGCAGCACTTTAGGCTCCATCACCAGTGCCCGCGCCAGTGCCACCCGCTGCTGCTGCCCGCCGCTTAGCTCGTTGGGAGCGCGGTTTTCCAGCCCGGTCAGCTCTGTCATTTCCAGCACCTGCGCCACCTTGCGCTGCATGTCGCTTTTGCCCATGCGCTTGATGCGAAGGCCGTAGGCGATGTTTTCAAAGACGTTGAGGTGGGGAAAGATGGCATAACTTTGGAACACCATCGCCATGTCGCGCTTGTTGGGCGGCTGTTCGTTGATCTCTTCGCCGTCGAGGACAATACGGCCGTTTGTGGGGAATTCAAACCCGGCGATGAGCCGCAGCGTCGTTGTCTTGCCGCAGCCCGATGGCCCCAGCAGGGTGACAAATTCGCCCCGCTCAATGTTGAGGTTGACCTGATTAACGGCCGTTACCGGCGCACTGCCGCCACGTCCAGGAAACTGTTTGCTCAAATTGTCTAGCTGTAAAAACACATGCGCTCCAGAAGGGTAACAAGTAACAAGTGGCAGGTGGCAAGTCTTTGTACTTGCAACATGCCACCTGTTACTCGCTCCATTATCCGCCCCCCATCGTCAAATCCACATTTTGCTGGCTGGCAAAGGCACGCCCCAGCCAAAGATACGTCAGCCCGATGGCGGCCAACACAATGGCAATCAAAATCACCGAGTACGCCGCCGCCGTGCTCATCCCCCCTTGCTCCACCTCGCTCAAAATCCAGACGGTGAGAATCGGCCATTCGGCGGTGGTGAGAAAGATGATGGCCGAGAGGCTGGTCATGTGGCGGGCAAAGGCAAAAATAAGCCCGGCAATAAAGGCGGGTAAAATGAGGGGCAGCGTCACCTTGCGGAAGGTGTATTGGGCATCGGCACCCAAACTGCTCGACGCTTCCTCGATGGCGGGGTCAATTTGCTGCAACGCCGCCACCCCCGCCCGCACCGAGGCGGGCAGACTACGGACGGCGTAGGCGGCAATGACAATGTAGGGGGTGCCGATCAGTGCCAGCGGTTCGCCGTGAAACACAAGGGCGGCCGACAGGGTGAGGATGCCAAATGTGACCCAGTAGCGCACCGCAGGCGACAGCCGCTCGGCCACAAAAACCCCAACTGCCAGATAGGTGAAGCCCAGCATTGCCATGGTGGGCTGGGTGAAGACGGTTATCATGCTGCTCAGTTTGGAGATCACTTTGGACAGGGTGCCGCCGCCCAGCGACCGCCCCCACACGCCCAGCGGCCGGGTGACAAGGGGGCTGAGGTTGTAGATGAGCAGCAGGGCGGCCATGCCGAGCAGGGTGTAGGTGACGAGGCGGCGTTGCGATTGCGGGGTGGTGCGCCAGACAACGGCCGTTAATAGCAAAAATCCCCCCATCACTACAAACCGCCACACGTCTTCATGCAGGTTAAGCTGGCCGATGCCCCAGTTGAGCGCAAGGGAAACGGCCGTTCCGCCCGCCAACAGCAGCAGCCGATCCCGCCACTGCGCCACCCCCTTGCTCACCAGATACCCCGCCAGCAGCGCATAAATAATGCCCACCACCAGCAGCGGGGCGCGGACAAAGGCGATGATGTAGCCAATGCCCAAAATTGTTCCCGGCACGGCCCCGCCCAGGTTGGAGATAAAATCAAGTGCCTGCTTGCCAACAAACACCTTTCGCACCACCAAAAAGGCGATCACCATCCCGGCAACCCCGGCAATGGGGGTCGCCACGGCCGACAGGAAGGTCGTGGACAAGATGGCGTTCATTCCCCGCGTCAGTGCGTCACCGTAATGGCTGAAGTCGGGGGCGTAGTTGATGCCCCACAGGGTGGTGAAGGAGCCAACCAAAATGGAGAGGTAGAGGGCGATGACGAGGAGGAGAATAACGGCCGTTATTGCCATAAAACTCCCGCGAATCACCGGCTCCTTGACAAAATTCTGCCCCCCCGTCGGCTTCCCCGTCACCGCCACATAAGACCGGCGGCTCACATAATAATGTTGCAACAAAAAGACGGTCAGCGTCGGTAGCAGCAGCACCAGCGACAGTGCCGCCCCTTTCTGCTGGTCAAACAACCCGTTGATCGCCAGAAAAATCTCCACCGATAGCACCGTGCGGTTGCCCCCCAGCAGCAAAGGGTTGCCCAAATCCGCCAGCGACTCTACAAACAGCAGCAAAAACGACCCCGCCAGCCCCGGAATGAGCAGCGGCAGCGTTACCGTGCGGAAAATATGTAGCTTGCTCGCTCCCAAACTCAGTGCCGCCTCCTCAATCGAAGGGTCAAGCCGCTCCAGCATCGCCCGAATAATCAGATACGCCACCGGGAAAAAGGTGATAATCTGGACAAAAACCAGCCCGTCAATCCCGTAAATGTCGTTCATTCCCTGCGTGAAGCGAATGCCCAGCAGTTGGCGTGTCACCAGCCCTGCCCGCCCAAACAGCAAAATGGTGGCAATGGCGATGGCAAACGGCGGCGAAATGGTCGGCAGTAGCGTGAAAATGTGCCAGAAACGCTGCCCCGGTACGTTGCAGCGTACCATAGTATAGGCAAAAACAAAGCCAATCAGCGTTCCCCCGGCGGCCGTTGCCACCCCCATGCTCAACGTATCCCACAGCACGTTCCAACTGTACGTGCGGAAGGCCGGGTCAATGTAGCGGCCAAAATATTCCAGGCTTACTTCACCCGTTTCCAGATCAAAAAAGCCTTGCCAAACCACGCGCAGCAGCGGGAAGGCGATGAACAGAAAGACAAACACCCCCACCAGCAGCAGCCCCATCGCTAAAACAGGGTCACGGCCAATCAGCTTGATCTCCTGATACCGTCGCCACCACCCCGCCCAGCGGCGTGGCGTGTTGTTGGTTGGGTCAATGGTTGTCCTTGTCATAAAATGCGTTACCTGGATGGGATTAAGAAACTGAGAGACTGGGAGACTGAGAAACTCTACAGACAGTCTCCCAGTCTCCTAATCTCCTAATCTCCCAATTACTCTTTCAAACTATCAGCGTTGGCGATTTCGTTGGTGAAGCGGTCTACAAAGGCGGTTTTGTTTTCGCCACAGTACTGGAAGTCGTAGTCAATCAGGTTGACATCCAGCAGTTCCGGCATGGAGGCTTCGGCTCCATTGACGGTGGGTGCCTGGAAGGCAGCGTATTTGGGGCCAAGCTCCTGCGTAGCTGGTTCCAACGCCCAATCAAACCATTTCTGCGCCGCATCCAGATGGGCGGCCCCTTTGATGATCCCCATACCACCAATTTCGTAGCCAGTTCCCTCTTCGGGGAAGGTCAGCACCAGCGGCGCGCCGGCTTCAATTTGGGCTACAATGTCGTGGGAGAAGACGATGCCAACGGCCGCTTCTCCCTGACCCACAAACCGTGCCGGAGCCGAACCGCTCTTGGTAAACTGGTTCACCTGCCCGGCATAGGCATTCAGATACTCCCAACCAGCATCCTCGCCCCGCATTTGCAGCACGGTGCAGAGGGCGGTGTAAGAGGTGCCGGAGCTGGACGGATGGGCTACCATGAGTTGCCCCGCAAACTCTGGTTTCAGCAAATCGTCCCAACTGCGCGGTGGTTCCAGACCGGGGTTTTCGTCGAGGAAGTTTTGGTTGGTGGCAAAACCGAGTGAACCTACATACACACCGGCCCAGGTGTGGTCAGGGTCGAGCATCAGGCCGGGGTCTTTGATGTTGTCGAGGTTGGGTGAGTCATAGGCTTCGAGCAAACCCTCATCTTTGGCAGCAATGAAGCTGTCAATCGGGCCACCCCACCAGATGTCAAACTGGGGGTTGTCTTTTTCATTCCGCAGCCTGGTCAGCGATTCGCCGCTGGACATACGCACAAAGTTGACGGTGATTTCGGGATTTGCAGCTTCAAACTCCGCTTTCATCCCTTCGCACCATTCCACCTGGGGGGTACAAAGCAGGTTAAGCTCTGTGCTGGCTGCTTCTTGCTGGCAGGCAGACAGGGCGAGTAGCGTGGTGACGATGAGTGCAAGGATGGGGGTAAAGCGTTTGATCCTGGACATAGTTCCTCCTTGGTACAAAAGTGTACCGCTTGCCAAGTTGATAAGGAGCGTAATTATAAACCAGTTGTGTGAAAATGAGTAAATGATGAGATGGCCGAGAAACGGCCGTTTCGCCCACAATCCCATAAACGCATATAATGAATGATAGTGGTATCCAGATAAGGATTGCCATAATTTATTGACAGGAAGAAGCACTTATGACTGTCTCACACATTCCACTAACCGCCGATGGCCCCACCTTTTCCCGCCTGGTGCTGGGGCTGGGCAATCTGGCCGAATGGCGGCTTGCCGATGCCCAACTGCTGGGGCTGCTCCACGCTGTCGTGGAGCTTGGCATTACCAGCCTTGACCATGCCGACATTTATGGCGACCATACGTGTGAAACGCTGCTGGGGCGGGCGTTGGCGTTGGAGCCGGGGCTGCGCCAGCAACTGCAACTGGTGGGTAAATGTGGCATCAAACCCGCTTCGCCCAACCGTCCAGACAATTTGGTGAAGCATTATGACACCAGCAAAGCCCACATTGTGGCCTCGGTGGAAGGCACGCTGCGGGCGTTGCAAACCGACTACCTGGACTTGCTGCTGCTGCATCGCCCCGACCCGCTGATGGACCCCGACGAAGTGGCCGATGCCTTTGGCGAACTGCGGCAGGCGGGCAAGGTGCGCCACTTTGGCGTGTCAAACTTTGCCTCGTGGCAGGTACATTTGCTGGGGTCACGGCTGCCGTTTCCGCTGGTTACAAACCAGGTGGAGTTGTCGCCACTGGCTCTGGATGTGCTGCATGATGGCACGCTGGATCAATGTCTGCGGCTGGGCATGACGCCGATGGTGTGGTCGCCGCTGGCCGGGGGGCGGCTGTTTACCAGCGATGAGCCAGCGGCGCGACGGGTGCGGCAGGCTTTGCGCGACATTGGCGAGGAATTGGGGATGGCGTCGCTGGATCAGGTGGCACTGGCGTGGTTGTTTACGCACCCGGCCAATGTGCTGCCGGTGCTGGGCAGCAATAATTTGGATCATCTTCGCAGCGCGGCGGCGGCTGATGGCTTGCGGCTGACGCGGCAGCAGTGGTTTCAGATTTGGCAGGCGGCGGTGGGCCGGCCGGTGCCGTAGGGGGATAATTGGTTATTGGTTATTGGAGATTGGAGATTGATGAAGGTTCACAATCTCTAATCCCCAATCTCTAATCACTAGGTTTTCTTGGGGATGATTATGACAACGTTGGATGGGTTTAGTGAGCAGACATTTACCCACGATGGCAAGACGAAGACGGTGTTTTGGTGCGGCAGCGGGCCGGGGGTGGTGATTATGCACGAAGTGCCGGGGATTACGCCGCAGGTGGCTGAGTTTGGGCGGCGGGTGGCGGATGCGGGATTTACGGCCGTTCTTCCCCACCTCTTTGGCACCCCCGGCAAACCGTTTTCCGGCGGCTATGTGCTGGGGCAATTGGCCCGGCTGTGCATTAGCCGCGAATTTAGCCTGCTGGCAAAAAAGCAGGCCAGCCCCGTCACCAATTGGCTGCGGGCGCTGTGCCGCCATGTCCACGCCACCTGCGGCGGGCCGGGGGTGGGAGCGTTGGGCATGTGCCTGACGGGTGGCTTTGCCCTGGCGCTGATGGTGGATGAGTCGGTGATGGCTCCGGTGTTGAGCCAGCCGTCGCTGCCATTTCCCGTGTCGGCCGGTCACAAGGGGGCGCTGGCATTGTCGGATGAGGATTTGGCGCGGGTGAAGGCAAGAACGGCCGTTGGCTGTTCCCTGCTCGGCCTGCGCTTCACCAACGACATGGCCGTGCCGCCGGAACGGTTTGCCACCCTGCGCCGCGAGCTGGGGGATGGGTTTGAGGCCATCGAAATTGATTCCTCACCCGGCAACCCCTTTGCCATTTCGCAAAATGCCCACTCGGTGTTGACCAATGATTTGGTGGACGAAGCCGGACACCCCACGCGGGTGGCGTTGGATCGGGTGCTGGCGTTGTTTAATGAGCGGTTGCGGGAATAAAAAAATGGGACGCAGATTTGCCTGATTTGCCTGATAAATCCTGTAAATCAGGTAAATCTGCGTCCCATTCCAAACAGTTATGCAGCTAGAAAACAAAGTAGCGATTGTGACCGGGGCGGGGCGGGGCATTGGGGCGGCGATTGCCCGAACGCTGGCGGCGGCGGGGGCGCGGGTGGCGGTGAATGATTTGAACCCGGACCGGGCCAAGAAAACGGCCGTTTCCATCCAGCAGGCAGGTGGTCAGGCCATTGCCGTTGCCGCCGACGTTGCCAACAAATTTCAGTGCGTCCACCTCATCGAAACCACCCGCGCCGAATGGGGGCAGCTTGATATTCTGGTCAACAATGCCGCCGTGGAGCCAGTCGCTTCCATCCTCAAAATGGATGAATGGGATTGGAGCCGCTGTTTTGACGTCAACCTGAAAGGGACATTTTTTATGAGCCAGCTTTGCGGGCGCGTCATGGCCGAGGAAAACAAGGAGCGCGGCGGGGCCATTGTCAACATTGCCTCCACCGCTGGCGTGTCGGTGCCGCTGGCAAACCGCGCCGCCTATTGCGCCAGCAAGGCCGGCATGGTCGGTTTTGCCCGCGAATGCGCCCGCGAGTTTGCCGCCTATGGCATTCGCGTCAACACCGTGCTGCCGGGCATCATTGACACGCCGCTGACGGAGCCGCTGCAGCAGGATGAGGCGTTGATGGCGCGGTGGCGGCAGGAAATCCCGCTGGGGCGCATTGGCCTGGCCGATGAGGTGGCGCAAGCGGTGCTTTATCTTTGCTCCCCTGCCAGCAGCTATGTGACGGGCAGTACGCTGACGGTGGATGGGGGACGGGTGATGCGGTGAGGTTATTGACTTTGATGCTGTCTTTTTGCATGATAGATGGGGAAAACGGCCGTTAATGAGGAATCTACAATCGTGATTAAACAAATTACGCCCTACAAAGATCGACTTTTTGCCGAAATTGAAGCAACCCCGGATGAATATTTACCTGCGCTGCTCAATATTGTGCGCCTATACCGCCAAAGTGTATCGTTGAACCCGGCAGATATAAGCTTTGCCCAAGGATGGCAGGAGGCGTTGGATGAGGGAACTTTTCCAATTTCATCGCTTTGGGTAAGCAGTAACGAGGAACTCATTGAGCAAGCCCACCAGCTTTCTGGATTGCCAACAAAACAAGCCATTGTCGAAGAAGCCCTCTACCTCATGATTCAGCATGATCAGCAGTTGCAGGTGCGTCAGCTTCGCGGCAAACTCAACTGGGAAGGCAATCTGGATGAGATGCGTGAAAACGGATTTAATGCTATCGGGGTTCTTTAGGATCTTATAGGGTTGACAGAACAAATTGTAGTGGCGAGGCATGCCTCGCCACTACAATTTGGGGCGGCGGCTCCATGAATTTCTGAAGAACCGCTGTTGATTAATTCATCTGTTTGGGTAGATTGACCATCTGCAATCTCCAATCTCTAATCTCCAACAACATGTCAGGTTGGCCTCGAAAAAGGATAAATCAAGGAATCTTCATGATAAAAACAGCAAGCTGCACCGCAGCCCAAATTGAACTCGCGTTAGAACGCATTCTCCCCCGCGTAACAAAACCGGCACGTTATACCGGCGGCGAATACAATCAAATTATTAAAGATTGGCACGACATTGATTTTAAAGTAGCACTCGCCTTCCCCGACATCTACGACTTGGGCATGTCCAACCTGGGGCTGATGATTATGTACGACATCATCAACAAGCATCGCAACCTGCTGGCCGAGCGCGTTTACTGCCCCTGGACCGACATGGAAGAGCTGATGCGCGAACGGGAAATCCCGCTGTTTTCGCTGGAAACCAAGCACGCCATCCGCGACTTTGACATGCTGGCAATCAGCTTGCCCTACGAACAGCTTTTTACCAACGCCCTCAACCTGCTGGATCTGGCCGGAATGCCTATTCGCGCCGAAGAGCGGGACGAAAGCTATCCGCTGGTCATTGCTGGCGGCCACGCCTGCTACAATCCGGAGCCAATGGCTCCCTTTATTGACGTGTTTGTCATTGGCGAAGGGGAAGAGGCGATTCTTAAAATCGTTGGCATTATGCGTGCCGCCAGCCATTTAGACCGGGAGACGCAGCTGCGCTATATTGCCCAAATTGAGGGGTGCTATGTGCCGCGCTTTTATGACGTGGAATACCACGACAGCGGCACGGTGAAGGCGATTACCCCCAACATGCCCGAAGCACCGCGCAAGGTGATGAAAACGATTGTCCCGGTGATGCCGCCGCCCGTCACCGACTTCATCATCCCCTTTGTGGAACTGGTACACAACCGCGCCCCGATTGAGATTATGCGCGGCTGCACCCGTGGCTGCCGCTTTTGCCACGCAGGTATGGTGACGCGCCCGGTGCGCGAACGGCCGGTTTCCGAAATCCTGGCCGCTATGGAAGAAATCCTCGACAAAACCGGCTATGAAGAAATCGCCCTCCTGTCGCTTTCGTCCAGCGACTACACCCACGTTTTGGAGCTAACCGAGCAAATCGGCAAGCGGTTTGGGCATATGGGGCTAAACATTTCCCTGCCCTCACTGCGGATCGAGTCCGTTTCCACCCAGCTCATGGACAATTTGGGCGACAGCAAGCGGGGCGGCTTCACCCTGGCCCCGGAAGCGGCCACCGAGAAAATGCGGAATATCATCAACAAATATGTGACGCATGAGGAGCTGCTGGCAACGGCGCGGGAGATTTATCGCCGCAACTGGCGCACCATCAAGCTCTACTTCATGATTGGTCACCCGATGGAGGAGATGGAGGATGTGGAGGCGATTATTGACCTGGCCCGGCAGGTGCTGCACGAGGGGCGCAAGTTCCACGGCAACAAGGCCAGCGTCAATGTGGGGGTTAGCACCTTCATTCCCAAACCCCATACGCCGTTTCAGTGGGAGCCGATGGATGCGGTGGACAAGGTGTATGAGAAGTTGTCGCTGTTGAAGCGGGAGATTGGCGGCAATGGGCTGAAGTTGCGTTGGAACAACCCGCGTGAATCGGTGTTTGAAGGGTTTTTGAGCCGGGGCGACCGCCGGGTTGCCAATGCGGTGGAGCGGGCATGGCGCAATGGGGCGAAGTTTGACGCCTGGATGGAGCATTTCAAGGAGGATGTGTGGCTGGAGGCGATGGCGGCGGAAGGGCTTGACCCGTACTTTTTTACCCACCGCAAGCGCACCATTGACGAAATTTTCCCCTGGGAGCATATTGATGTGGCGATTACGCGCAAGTTCTTGACGCAGGATTATTTGATGAGCCAGGCGCAGGAGACGCGGATTGATTGCCGCCACCAATGTTTTGCCTGCGGTATTTTGCCGAAACTAACGGATTTGCGGCGGGAAACGGCGCCGGAGGCGTGGGAATGCCCGCCGGTGAAGAAGCGGCCGCATCATCAGCCGCTACAGCCGAAAGTGCCAACGGTGGATAGTATTCCGCTGCCGATGGTTGGATAGGATAAGTGGAGATTGGAGATTAGAGATTGGGGACTACCTTCACAATCTCCAACCTCTAATCCCCAATCTCTCTGCTTTAAATTCATGCGTGAACAGGCGCGTGACGCTTTTTATCTGCTGATTGTGGTGGTGGCGGGGGTGCTAACGGCCGTTTATTTCCTCCAACTCACTGCCACCGAAGCCGGGCAAGGGGTGCCGCCGTGGTCGGCCGTCTTTGCCGCTGCCATCGTCGCCATTGCCCTGTTTTTACGCGAACCTGTGGATAAAACGGCCGTTTATCCCCAGAAACCACCCAGTAATCCACAGTCTCTCCGCCACTTCCTCCACAGCTTTTCCGCAACCCGGCTTTTTTTGCTGCTGGGGGCAGCCATCTGCCTGGCCTATTCCCTGCTCACCATTCCCCAACTCGGCCAAAATGACAGCTACCTGCTGGTGACGGCGGCGTGGCTGGCGGCGGTAGGGTTGTGGTTAACGGCCGTTCTGCCCACCCGTTGCAATAGGACGCGGACAAACGCGGACGAACGCGGATTGAGCCAGATTACAACCAGCCAACGCCGTAAAAATCAGGCTCTATCAGGAAAATCTGCGTCCCAAACTTCCTTTTCCACCAGGTGGCAAAACTGGAAAATCAAAGATTTGTCCGCGTTTGTCCGCGTTCGTCCGCGTCCCATTTTCCTCCTTCTGCTCCTTCTGGCAGCCTTTTTGTTGCGCGTCTGGCGGCTAGAAACCATCCCCTTTACCCTGGGCGGTGACGAAGCTTCGCAGGGTCTGGAAGCGGTGCGGGTGCTGGAAGGCACGCTGCGGAACCCGCTTGGCACGGGCTGGCTGGGCGTGCCAACCATGAGCTTCTTTTTCAACAGCCTCACCATCGCCCTCTTTGGCCGCACCATCTTTGGGCTGCGGCTTGCCTGGGCGTTGGTTGGCACGGCCAACGTGCTGGTGACGTTTTTGCTGGTGCGGCGGCTGGCGGGGGAGAAGATGGGGTGGTTAACGGCCGTTCTCCTCGCCACCTACCATTACCACATCCACTTCTCTCGCCTCGGCTCCAACCAAATCGCCGATCCCCTCTTCCTCTCCCTCGCCCTGTGGCTGCTCGTTCGCGCCCTGGACGAAGGTAAACGGCGCGACTGGGGCTTGGTGGGGCTGGTGAGTGGCTTTGCCTTTTATTTTTACGCCGGGGCGCGGCTGACCCCCGTCGTCGTCCTCGCCGTCATTGCTTACCAATTCATTCGCGCCCCGCGCCACTTTTGGCGGCAGCACCAAACCGGGCTGCTCATCATGCTCCTTACCTTCCTCATCGCCGCTGCCCCCATGCTGCAATACGCCGCCCGCTTCCCCGATGAATTTAACGCCCGGCTGAACACAGTAGGCATCTTCCAAAGCGGCTGGCTGGAGCGGGAGGTGGAGCTTCGGCAGCAAAGCCATGCCGCCGTTTTGTGGGATCAGTTCCAGCGGGCGGCGATGGCGTTTACCTATTATCCCGACCGCACCGTGTGGTACGGGCTGCGCCAGCCGCTGCTGGATCCATTTTTTGGGGCCATGTTTTTGCTGGGGCTGCTGTTTGGCACGGCTAAATTGCTGTGGTGGCGGCAGGCACAGCCAACGGCTCCCCTGGTGGCGTGGTGGTGGGGGGGAATGCTGCTGGGAGGAATGCTGACCGAAAGCCCACCGTCGAGCCAGCGGCTGATTACGCTGGCGGTGCCGACCTGCTTTTTTGTGGCGTTGGGGCTGTGGGAGGTGGGGGAGATGGTGAAAACGGCCGTTTTTGAAACTGGGACGCAGACGAACGCGGTTGTCAATGGATTGTTAGCCCTGGCTGTTGTGGTTTTTGCCACCACCAGCCTCAACACCTACTTCAACGAGGCCGTACCGCAGCGACTTTATGGCGGCTCACACGCTGAGTTGGCGACTGAACTGGCACCGCGTCTCAATGCGCTGAAGGGGGATCACCGCTTCTTTTTTGTGGGCGCACCCTGGATGTATTGGAACTTTGCTACCTTGCCCTATCTGGTGGCAGACGCTGAAGCCGTTGACGTGGGAGAGCCGCCGGAGCTGCCCCCGGCAGACCTCAGTTTGCTCATTGACAAGGGTGTGGTTTATATTTTCCTGCCGGAGCGATTTGATGAATTAACGGCCGTTCAGCAAACCTTGCCCGGTGGCATGACGGAAGATGTGGTGGCGGTTAACGGCCGTTTGCTCGCCACCCTCTACATTGTTGATGATTAATCTGAGGGATTGGAGATTGGAGATTGGAGATTGTGAACCCTCATCAATCTCCAATCTCCAATCCCCAATTACTAAACAAGTCTGACAAGGAGTTGCCCTTGACCCAACCCGCCCTACAAAATATCCGTGTTCTTGACCTGACACGCATCCTGGCTGGCCCCTATTGCACCATGATGCTGGCCGATTATGGTGCCGACGTGCTAAAAATTGAGCAGCCGGGCAGCGGCGATGGCACCCGCCAATGGGGACCGCCCTGGGTGGGCGACCAGGCCGCCTATTTTCTCAGTGCCAACCGCAACAAGAAAAGCATGACGCTTGATCTGAAAACCGGGGAAGGGCTGGCTATCCTCAAAAAGCTGGCGGCGGAAGCTGATGTTCTCATCGAAAATTTTAAGGTTGACACCATGCAGCGCATGGGGTTGGATTATGAAACGCTGTCGCAAATCAACCCCGGCCTCATTTATTGCTCGATTACTGGCTACGGACAAAACGGGCCATACCGCGAACGGCCGGGTTTTGACTTTCTCATCCAGGCGCAGGGCGGGGTGATGTCCATCACCGGGCCGGCCGACGGCGAGCCGTACAAGGTGGGGGTGGCGGTGGTGGATGTGACAACGGGGCTGTTTGCCTGTAACGCCATTTTGGTAGCCTTGCACCACCGTTCGCAAACGGGGCGCGGGCAATATATTGACGTGGCACTGCTTGATTCGCAGGTGGCGTGGTTGATCAATGTGGCGCACAACTATTTTGCCACGGGCAAAACGCCGCAGCGGTATGGCAACGCCCACGCCAGCATTGTGCCGTATGAAACGTTTCCCACGGCCGACGGCCACATTGCCGTGGGCATTGGGTCGGATGAGCAGTATCGGCGGCTGTGCCGGGCGATTGGCCGGCCGGATTTGGCCGATGACCCGCAGTATGCCAGCAACGCCGACCGGGTGACGCGGCGGGTGGCGTTGATTGGGGAGATGCAAAAGACGTTTCGGGAGGAAGAAACGGCCGTTTGGCACGACCGCATCCTCGCCGCCAAAATTCCCGTCAGCCCCATCAACGACATTCCCACCATCCTCAACGACCCGCAAATTGCGGCACGGCAGATGGTGCAAGAGGTCGAACACCCGACCGCCGGGCCAATCAAGCTACTTGGCCCCGTTGCCAAGCTATCCGAAACCCCGGCCACTATCCGCACCGCCCCCCCCGTTCTGGGTGCCGACACCGATGAAGTCCTGGCTCGGCTGGGGTATGATGTAGATGCTATCGCCCAACTGCGGGCTAATGGCGTTGTCTAACAGCCTGTCGGAAAAAGAAAATAGATGCGCGGATAACGCGGATCAGAGCGGATTTTCGCGGATCAAAAGAAAAATCCGTGTTTATCCCCACAAATCCGCGTCATCCGCGCATCTATTCAGACTTCTCTGACAAGCTCCTGAATTTAGACAGGATTTACAAGATTGCGCAGGATTAACCATTTGAAATCTTGTCAATCCTGTCAAAAAAATCTTATGAGTGAAAAAACAATTGGGTTAATTGCCGGGGTGGGGCCGTTTGCCGGGGCGGATCTGTTTAACAAAATTCTGGCCGAGACGGTGGCGGCGAAGGATCAGGATCATTTGACGGTGCTGAGTTTGTCTGGTCCCAGTGAGATTTTGGATAGAACGGAATATTTACTGGGAAAGGTGGCCGAGAATCCGGGGCACGCGCTGGCGCGGCAACTGCGGCGGCTGGCGCAGGCGGGGGCAGAAGTGATTGGAGTTCCTTGCAACACAGCGCACTCGCCGGAGATTTTTGGGCTGGTGCAGGCGGAGGCGGATCGGTGTGGGGTGCAGTTGCTGCATATGATTGGGGAGACGGGGCGGTTTTTGCGCGAAGAACGGCCGTTTCTCCACAACATCGGCATCCTTTCCACCACCGGCACCTACCTCACCCGCATTTACCCTGCCGTCCTGGAGCCGCTTGGTTTTACAGTGCAGGTACCAGAGCGGGAGATGCAGGAGGCGGTGGTACATACGGCCGTTTATCACCCCAGCTACGGCATTAAAGCGTGCGGCGTTGCCACACCCCAGGCCGTGGCAAATCTGGAACAGGCAATGGTCGCGTTACAACAAAAAGGAGCTGAAGCCATTGTTCTCGGCTGCACCGAAATGCCCCTAGCGGTTCAAAGCAGCCAGTGGCGTGGACTCCATATTGTTGATCCTACCCGAATTTTGGCTCGCAGCCTCATTCGGGAAGCGTGTCAGGCGAAACTGAAGCCAATTCATTAGTGCCGACGCCAAAAGCTGGAATGATTCTGGATCAACGGGGTTGCCCCCCAACGCCGCCCCCGGGTTATTGATGATGTCTGTACCGGCCTTGCCAAGCCCCTGCATAAACGCCTCAACCATTTCGGGGTCAAACTGCTGTCCGGCTTCTTCTTGCAAGATAGACAGAATTTTTTCCAACGGATACCCTTTTTTATATGGCCTGTCAGAGGCCATTGCCTCCACCGTGTCGGCCACGTTCAAAATCCGCGCCCCCAACGGGATTTCTATCCCGGCTAACCCATTGGGGTACCCTTTGCCATCAAAGCGTTCATGATGATGACGAATCATGGGGACAACCTCCGCCAGCGTGGGAAAGCCATCCAGCACATTGGCTCCAATGACGGGGTGCTGCTGCACCAGGGCAAACTCTTCTGGCGTTAAGCGGCCGGGTTTGGTTAAGATGTCGTCGGGAATCCAGAATTTGCCGATGTCGTGGAGTAGACCCGCTTTACGCATGGTCTCCACCATCGGTGAAGGCAATCCCATCTCTTGGGCAATGAGTACCGCATAGCGGGAAACAGTTTGAAAATGTCCCATCGCATAGGGCGCACGCAGATCAACTGCCTGCACCATATGCAGGAGATGTCTTTCATTCGTAAACGACAACGATGCCTTCATTAAGACGACTCCCTGTTGGGTAATCCCAGGAAAACAATACTGATGTATACAGTATGAGGCAAAACCGGAATCCGTCAAAGAAATAGGTCATAGGAAAATGGTCACAATGAGCATCATTGTGGCTGCTATCGAGGAGGAACCATGAAACGAATTGGTGCATTCAATATGCTGCCACGCCAATTGGCAGTCGGAAAGCACAATGGCATTACTGATGTGGCGGGCGTGGCGGTTGGTCATGCAACAGTGGTGGCTGGGGATGGGGTGTGGCAGCCGGGGCAGGGGCCGTTTCGTACTGGTGTCACCGTCATTTTGCCCCATCAAGGTAATCTTTATAAGGACAAAGCGCCGGCCGCTGTTCACAGCATCAACGGTTTTGGCAAAGTCATCGGCTTTGAGCAGGTGCGTGAATTGGGCAACCTGGAAACCCCCATTGCCCTGACCAGCACCCTCAACGCCCCCCGCGTAGCCGATGCCCTGATTTCCCATGCTCTGGTACAAAACCCCCACATCGGCGTGGGGTTTGCCACAACGGGGCGGCGTGGCTACGCCAGCGTAAACCCGGTGGTGGGGGAAACAAACGATGGCTTCTTGAATGATATGCAGGGAAGGGTGGTAGGAGAAACGGCCGTTTTCCGCGCCATCACCAACGCCAGCACCGATCCCGTGGCAGAAGGAGCCGTGGGGGCAGGGGCTGGCACAAGCTGCTTTGGCTGGAAAGGCGGCATTGGCACCGCCAGCCGCGTGCTGCCCGAAAGTGCGGGCGGCTTTACCATTGGCGCATTGGTGCAAACCAACTTCGGCCAACCCCACGAGCTAACGATTGCCGGGGTTCCCGTTGGGCAGCACCTCCAGCCCCCCAGCGATGAACTCCGTTTGGACGATGGCTCCATCATGATGGTGCTGGCAACCGACGCCCCACTCGACAGCCGCCAGCTTGAACGATTATGTCGCCGCGCCGCCTTTGGTCTGGCTCGTACCGGCAGCACCTGTGCTGGCGGCAGCGGCGATTTTGTCATTGCCTTTTCCACGGCCTACACTGTGCCAGATCGGCCGGCCGAGCTGGTTGTGCAACGCGCCGTTTTGCTGGAACAACCGATCATGAGTTTGCTGGGAACGGCCGTTATCGAAACCATCGAAGAAGCTATCCTCAACAGCCTCTTCATGGCCCACACCGTCATCGGGCGTGACGGCAACACCCGCCACGCCCTACCGGTAGATGACGTGTTAGCAATCATGCAGCGGTTTGGCCGATCAGCAATTGGAGATTAGCGATTGGAGATTGGGATAGGCAGCCAACCAATCTCCAATCTCCAATTAACCAATCGCTAATCGCTGTTCTTCTCCCGCAGCACCAGCCCCAGCAGCCCCTCCGCCAGGCCGCCGCCGCTGTTGCTGCCGGTTACGGCTACATCCGGCACAATCCGCACCGCCTTGTCGCCCACAATCTGCATCATTTGCAGCGTCGTGAACCCTTGCGCCCCCAGTGCTTCCACACCCAGCCGGTACACTTCCGCCCGCGCCTGCCCCGTGCTGCGAATGGCGTTGGCCTCACCTTCAGCCCGAAGCTGGGTAGATTTGGCCTCACCCGTCGCCTGCTGCACATCGGCCTGCGCCTTCAGCGTGGCAATGTCCACGCTCTTTTCCGACTTCACCATCTCTTCCTGAATATCGGCCACTGCCTTTGCCCGTACCAATGCCTGCCGCTGTTCCTGCGCCATCTGCTGCACTTCATACGTCTTACGCTGCTCCTCGGCAATCTTGCGGTCGGTTTGCGTCACCATCAGCGTCTCCGGCGGGGTAATGTCGCCAATCAGCGTGTCCAACGCCTGCACATCGTAGGCACTCACAGCGCGGCGAATGTGTTCAGTCGCTTCCACCTGCCGCTCACTGCGGGCACTCAGGAAGTCCAGCACCGTATATTCCTGCGCCGAGTTGCGGAAGTAGTTGCCCACAATTGGCTGTAGCACGTGGTCAACCAAATTCTGCACCGACCCCACCCGCGAAATCACCTTGGGTGCTTCCAATGCGCCGATGTGGATGATTTGCGATACGTCCAGGTTGAAGGCAAAGCCGTCTTTGGAGCGCACGGTGATGGGCGACAGCGAGGCATCGTATTTGTGGGCTTCGGTGCGGCTGGCCCAGTTGAGGACGATGTTGGTAGTGGGGACGAGTTCGACACGCATAACACGGCCGTTTATCGGATGCTTGCCCGGATAGAGCGGCGTAACCCACACGCCCTTGTGACCCGGCTCCACCAGGTTGCCATGCTTAAACGACTCACCGCTCACATCCTGATGTGCCTTCCCCACATAGGCAATCACAATCCCTACGTGGCCGATGGGAATTTCCACCATCGCCGTTTGCTCCACATAGACAAACCACGGATTCAGGTTCCACGAGCCAGACAGCAGCACCTGCTCCTGCAAGCCGCGCCGACCGTGATTGTCCAAAAACATCTGTCCGTCCTGAAAATTGTTGTGGCCTTCAACGAGAGGGCCAGCAATTTCCCCTTCGTCAATCGGCTGCCCGTCTAGCGTCGTCACAATGCCCACGCGGTCGGGTTCAACCTGGTAGACCAGCAAATGGCGTGCCGCCATGCCATGCTGCTCGGCATTGCGGGCGGTGATAATAGTAAACAACTCGGTGTTGATGCGGTATGTACCGGCGGTGAGCAGCGACAACTGCCGCCCTTTTTCGCCGCCATTGGTCAAAAACTTCCGCCCATCCTGAAAGTTGTCGCAATCTACCACGCGCCCCAAAATGCGGTTGGCGGGCATTGCCTGCCCATCGGCCGCCACCACCAGCCCAATTTCCCCCTGCGGGATAATGGTCATTGGCACTTTGTGGACGGAATATTGCCAGGGAAAGTAGCCAAAGTGCCAGCCGGGGGCAAGCGTATCGGCCTGTAAACCAGCCTCGCCCTTGAGTGCCAACAGCTTGCCGGGGGGAAGCTGAGGCCCAAACCGCTTGATGACAATCCCCACTTGCCGTTCGGTAATGATCACCAGCCCGGTAAGCGGACGAATAAAGGCCAGTAAAATGACTAGCCCGGTTAAGGACATAAAAAAGATCGCAAATGCTGTTCCTGTAAACATGATGTTTCCTTTCGACATCTTTTGTGGGGCGAACACACGGTTACCCCATTATCGTTTCCACACCTGTCCATTCTTGCCGAAAACGGCCGTAAATGACAAGCGCAAAACATGAGTCTATTTAGAAGTTCAACTTCTCAGAAGAAGTTGAACTTCTGCCTTTCCGCCAGAAATCCTGTTACTTTAAATAAGGCTTTAGCAACGTAATAATTTGCCGCGCCTCGGCTTCGGTGGCGCCATTGGCGTAGCGGAAGGTTTGGGCACCGTAATCAAAGGTGAGCGGCCCTTCAAACAACGTTTGCCACTGGTTGCGCCGCCCCCAGCAGGCGTGGCTGTGGATGAGCGGGGTGACGTGCAGTTCGGTAATGTGGCGGTTGTCAAAGGTTTTTGTTTGCCCCAGCCCAAAGATGTGGCGTTTGATGGTGAGCGTGCTGAAATTGGCTTCAATCAGTTCCTCGCCAAAGAGCTGCCACAACAGCCAAAGCAAGGCAAAACTGCCGCCAACAGCCCAAAAGGTGAGCCAAACAAGCATAAAGAAGGTGGGAGCAAAGAAATCGGTGTCATTGCCTGAGTGTGCGATCTCTGAAAACATCGCGCCGCCGACTCCGAGGACGCCGCCCAGCCAGAAGAGAAGCCAAAGGCCAATAAAAGCCATTTGAAACCAATGCTTGCGGCTGGGGACTGTAATTTGTAAAAGGGTGCCGGTTTCCTTGACGCGATAGCGGGGAACCGGAATTTCTAACACGTTCATGGTGTATCTCCTGAATGTGGGAAAAAACGGCCGTTTTTCCCACACACATCATCCTTTACGGAGCCGTTGACGACGTTGGCGTAGCGGTGGGGGCAGCTTCTACAACGGCCACCGGCGTGCTAACCCCGGCATGGGCATTCAAAAAGAAAGCAAAGGGCAGATCCTGGCCTTCACCCGAAACAACCAGCGTTTCCGGCACGCGCCCCTGCGAACGCTGGGCATATTCATAATCAGTAAGGCCGGGGAATTGGGACAACTGCTGCCCGCGTTCCCGTAAAACGGCCGCTGCGGCTTGCCCTGCCACCACTGTTGCCGTAGCAGCAGCGTTGGCCTGATCTACCAGAGTGCTGTTTTCAATCGCCTGCGCCGTGGCAAACGCTTCCGCCTGAATTTGCCGCTGCTGGGCTTCAAAGTTTGCATTGATCACCGCCTGCACATCCTTGTCGCTGTAGATTAACCCCTCGGAACCGCCGAGTGAGGTGATGGTAATGCCCAGCGGCTCAAAATGTGCCTGGGTGCGTTGGAAAACAGATTCAAAAATTTCCCGCTTGTCCCCACGCCCTTGCTCCAGCGTGCGGGCGCCAAATTCGTTGAACAGTTCAGCCTGCACAAAACCGCGAATGTTTTCGTCCATCACTTCGGGCAGGCTTTTGCCGCTGAAATAATAGAGGAATTTGGCGGCGTTCTTTTCTTCTACCAGAGCACTGGCGGTGGCACCCACCTTAAAGTCAATGGATTCCCTCGATTCCACGCCAAAGGCCTGGTTGCTGACGGATGTGCCGGTGTCGTTGGCCGATGTCCATTCACGGGTAACGGGGGTACGGTCTACAATGATCACGGCCACGGTGGGAATCCATTCGATGTTCCAGAAGCCACGCCCGATTTTGTGTTCACGTACCGGGATTTCCACTTGTTTGGCAGCTACTTGCCGTTGTTCCAGATAGGAGACGGATTGAAACTGTGCCTGGCTGGTAGTGTCGCCGAGCAGCGGCACGACAAAGGCGGTTTCGTTGGGCTTGATTTCAATGATTTGGGTGACGCCGTATGGTTTGCAGGCAATGAGCAGCCCCAGCAGGGGCAGCAGCAGTAAGTAATGATGGAGCGACGGGGATTTGGCTGCTTGCTTCATAGGCTGCTGCCATAAGCGAAAGAGGGCGATGAGCAGCAGGATGGTGACAACGATGAGAACCCAGGGCTGTTGGTACCAGGTTTGCACAAGGGCAGCGGTTTCGTTGCTATCGGCAAGCTGCCGGGGAGCAAGCTGGGCTTGAATAATGGGGTTGTAGGCGCGACGATATAGTGTAACAAAGCTGCTGTAGCCGATGAGTAGCAGCAGCGTGATGAGCTTACGCATGATAGTTTCTCTATAGCAGGTGGCAAGTGGCAGGTGGCAAGCTCGCTGGGCAAAAGGGGCTTGCGACTTGTTACTTGTTACTTGCAGAAAGTATGTGGTGACAAGCAAAAACGGCCGTTTATGACCAGCCAATATGGAACCAGATCAATGGGGTTATGAATGCGGGGGGGAACTATTGTGAATCATGAAAACCAACCTCCACCGGGGCTTCATTAAAAAACGGCCGTTATTGCCCCTGTAAACGGCCGTTAGGGTTAGAAGTTCAACTTTTTCTTAGAAGTTGAACTTCTCCCGTATTTAATCCGCGTTTCTTAAAGAAAACTTGACTCCCCCCAACCGTTGGCACGGTATAGGAGAAACAGGCTTTGGGTACCGAAAAGCTTATCACTCAAGCACCCATATGTGGGTATATTAGAGATATTTTAGAAAAATGTCAATATATTCCACTTTGCTGCCATTCCTGTCATCTTGCCGCCATCGTTTTATCATCTTCGGAAGAGGCTCTTGTCATGTTATACCTGGTAACTTGATTGGGTTATAATGCCGCACAAAAAAGGAGTGGATGAAATGACAAAACGATATGGTAGCCAGAGTATGGTGGCTCCTTTACAGACGGTACTGGTAAAACGGCCGTCGGTCGCCTTTGGCAGTGCCGACCCCCAAAAATGGCACTACACCAGCCAGCCCAATTTGGCGGCAGCGCAGGCCGAACATGATGCTTTTGTGCAACTGCTCAACCAATTTGGCGCGGAAGTGGTTTATCATCCGGCCGAAATGCCCAACCACGCCGACGCCATTTTTACCCACGATCCCACCATCGTCACCGATGAGGGAGCCATCATTTTGCAGATGGGCAAACCGCTACGGCGTGGCGAGGAAGTGGCGCAGGCCAGGGTGTATGAATCGCTGGGGATTCCTATTTTAGCAACGCTGCACGGCGACGCGCTGGCCGAAGGGGGTGATTTGCTGTGGGTGGATGAGAAAACATTAGCAGCAGGGCTAGGCTTTCGTACCAACAAGGAGGGAATACGCCAACTGCGCGAGGCGTTAACGCCACTGGGTGTGGAGGTTGTGCCGGTGGAACTGGCCTACTATCAGGGGCCGGAGGCGTGTTTGCATCTGATGTCGTTTATCAGCATTGTGGATGTAGATGTGGCGGTGGTTTATTTGCCGCTGATGCCGGTGCCGTTTTGGCAAATGCTGAAAGATCGTGGTTTCCGCCTGGTGGAGGTGCCAGATGAGGAGTTTTTGACGATGGGGCCAAATGTGCTGGCGGTGGCTCCGGGGCAGTGTATTATGCTGGAAGGCAACCCGGTGACGCGGGAGCGGCTGGAAGCGGCCGGCTGTATGGTGCAAACATACAAGGGCAACGAGATTTCGCTGAAGGCTGAAGGCGGGGCAACGTGCCTGACACGACCAATTTTACGAGGGGAAACCCCTTGATCCCAAAACGGGAACCTTTATAATAACGAATGAGCATTATAGCCCGTAAAACATTACGCGATTTTTGGGAGAAGCATTCTGATGCAGAACAACCGCTGCGAGCTTGGTATGATGACACCAGGAATGCCAATTGGCGGTCTCCAACAGAAATTAAAGCCGTGTATCGCAACGCCAGTATCTTACCAAACAATCGCGTCGTGTTTAACATCAAGGGCAATCATTATCGGCTCATTGTGATGATTCGCTATGATTTGGGTATTGTGTTTATTCGCTTTGTCGGTATACATGCGGAATATGATGAGGTTGATGCAACAACCATTTGAGGGTATTTAATGCAAGTTAAACCAATTCGGAGTGAGCGTGACTATCAGGCTGCATTAGCACAAATTGAGCGCTTGTTTGATGCAAACATTGGCAGTGAAGAAGCCGATATGTTAGATGTTTTGACGACATTGGTGGAAGCCTATGAGCAACGGGAGTATCCGATTTATCCACCTGATCCGGTTGCGGCCATTGAGTATTATATGGAGAGTCGTGGGCTAACGCGGCAGGATATTGAACCGTTGTTAGGCAGCAGGGCACGGGTGTCAGAAGTGCTGGGACGCAAACGGCCGTTATCTTTACGCATGATTCGCAATCTACAAGCAGAACTGGGTATTCCGGCAAACGTTCTCATTCAACCTTATGAACTGGTCTAAAAGATGAACAAAACAGAACAGCGCGTCCTGGACGCCATTAATTTTGATGACATGTTGGCTTACCTGTGCGAACTGGTGGCCGTGCGGAGTTTGGATGGGGAGGAAACGGCCGTTCAGCAGCACGTTGCCGCCAAAATGCAGGCCATTGGGTTAGAGGTAGATGCCTGGGAACTCGATTTTGCTGCCCTTAGCCAGCACCCCTCCTTTTGCGTGGAAGTGGAGCGCGAGCATGGCCTGGGGGTGGTGGGGATCATGGGCGGCGACGTGGGCAAATCGCTCATCCTCAACGGCCACACCGACGTGGTGCCGGCCGGTGAGCTGGCAAACTGGACAGTGCCACCGTGGCAAGGAACCATTGCCAACGGCAACGTTTACGGGCGCGGGGCACTGGACATGAAGGGTGGGCTGTGCTGCGCCCTCTTTGCCGCCAAAGCCATTCTCGATGTCGGGGTGGCACTGCGCGGCAAGCTGATGATCCAAAGCGTCATTGGTGAAGAAGACGGTGGCGTGGGGACGCTGGCGGCGGTGGCGCGGGGCTACAAGGCCGATGGGGCGATTATCATGGAGCCAACTGAGTTGATGGTGGCTCCGGCGCAGGCGGGGGCACTTAACTTTCGCATTACCATTCCTGGCCGTGCTGCCCACGGTGCCATGCGCACGGAAGGGGTGAGCGCCATTGAGAAGTTTATGCCGATTTATGCGGCCTTGATGGCTCTGGAAAAACAGCAAAACGAGTCGTTTGATGATCCCTACTACGCCGCCTATGATTTGCCCTATCCGCTGTGCGTGGGGACGATTCAGGCGGGTAGCTGGGCTTCAACGGTGGCGGAGAGCCTGACGTTTGAAGGGCGATTTGGCATTGCCGTGGGGCAGGATGTGGCGGCGGCGCGGCGGTTGTTTGAGGAAACGGTGGCGGCGGCGGCGCAGGCGGATCCGTGGCTGCGGGAGCATCCGCCGATGGTGGTTTGGTGGGGTGGGCAGTTTGCCCCGGCGCGGATTGCGGAAGATGAGGGGATATTAACGGCCGTTACCCACGCCTTCAACACCATCACCAGCCAACCCGCCCGCATTCAGGGCATGACCTACGGCGCTGACATGCGGCTGCTGGTCAACGACGGCTACACCCCCACCGTCATGTTTGGCCCCGGCGATGTGCGCCACGCTCATCAGCCCGATGAGTTTGTCCCCATCGAAGATTTAAAAACAGTTACCCGCACGTTAGCCCTGACGATTTTGCGCTTTTGTGGCTATGAGGCACCTGGAGATTAGCGATTGAGGGTTGGAGATTGTGAACCTCTATCAATCTCCAAGCCTCTTCTTGTTTCTTTTTCCACATCAATACCCCAATTCCCGTGACGATTTTGCCAGGAGAGTGTTTAACTCTTTCAGCATGAAGAATTTTGGAGGACGCGATGCAAAAACAATATGGTCGAATCACGGGTTGGGGGTCATACACGCCGCCACACATCATCACAAACGCCGATTTAGAGAAAATCGTTGATACTAGCCACGAATGGATTGTTCGCCGCACGGGGATTCATCAGCGCCATGTGGTTGGGTCAGAAGACACAAACGCCACCATGTCTGTGGCGGCGGCGCAGGCGGCACTGGATAAAGCCAATTTACACGCCACCGACCTTGATTTAATCATACACGCCACGACCTTCCAGGATTATGTTACGCCACCCACATCCAGCCAGGTGCAGCACATGCTGGGGGCATATAATGTGCCAGCTTTTGTGCTGACCACGGGTTGTACGGGCTTTGTGTATGCTCTGAGCGTGGCGCAGCAATTTATTAGCACGGGAGCCTATCGCACCATTTTAATTATTGGTTCCGAAATTATTAGCCGGGCACTTGACTGGACAGATCGCTCCACCTGCGTGCTGTTTGGCGATGCCGCAGCGGCCATGGTGATGGAAGCGTGCGACGAACCATGTGGTTTGTTTGGCTTTGACCTTGGCTCCGATGGCAGCGGCTATGACAAAATTATCGTTCCGGCTGGTGGGGCGGTGGAGCCGGTGGGAGCCGATACCTTTGCCGCCGGCCGTCATTACTTGCGAATGAATGGCAGCGAAGTGTTCAAATTCGCTTCCCGTGTGCTGGGGCAAAGCTGCTATCGGTCGTTGGCAAAGGCGGGGATGACGTTGGATGATATTGATTGGATTGTGCCGCACCAAGCCAACTTGCGCATCATTCAGGCGGCGGCGCGGGATATGGATTTGCCGCTGTCGCGTTTTATCACCGTGGTGGAGCGTTATGGCAATACGTCGGCAGCTTCTATTCCGCTGGCAATTTGCGATGCCATTGCCGAAGGTAAAATTAAGCCGGAAGACAAGCTGATGCTGGTCAGCTTCGGTGCCGGGTTGACGTGGGCATCGTGTGTGCTGCAAATGGCTCCTAAACAAGAAGCAGTGAGGGAAATGGGGGGATTAACGGCCGTTTCCAACCATTCGCCGTATGCAGTCGTCAGGGACACATTCAAGCTGGAAGAACATGAGCTTGAACACAACATGCCTACGGGTTAGGGGTGGGCGCGGGAAAACAAACGGCCGTTTTCCATCCCCACCAACCGCGTCACCACCAGCACATCAAACGAGCGCAGGTCGTCGAGGTTGGCGTTTTGCAGCGCGGTGAGAGGGATGCGAAGCTGGTAATAGCGGGGGAAGCTGTCTGGTGGGGTGGCCGAAAGGAGAAAACGGCCGTTTTCCCCCACAACCTCCCCTTCCTGCACCCACGCCCCGTCCATCGGCAAAAACAGCGACTCACCAAACTGCACCCCCAAAAGCTCTTGCGGCACCGCCAGCCGGTTCGCCAGCGCAATTTCCACCACCCCCTCCGCCGTCGCTGACGGTGGCCCCAGATACGCCAGCACCGGTTCCACTGGCTCCAGCGTGCGCCGCAGCAGTTCTTGCCGCTGCCGCAAAGCGGCCCAGGGCGGTTCCAGCGTCGCCTCTCCGGCAACCGCTTTATTGAGCTGCGCCCACGCTGCCCCATAGCTGGCCTCAAGCTGGTCAACATAGGCGGGGTCGGTGAGGGAAACGGCCGTTTGCACATACCCCGCCGCAATCAGCGGATCATTAAAAAAATGAACCGGCTGAATTCGCGCTTCCGGGTCGGCCAGCGGGCTGCCATTTCCCGCAATTGGCTCCAGCCGCCCCGTCGTCGGGTTCACATAAAACTGCACGTTCAGCAGCGACACCGCCCCCATCGCCCCCCACAAATCCACATGCGCCAAAAACGCCCCATACTGCGCCGCCTCAACCACCTCCGCTGGCGCAATTTCCCCGCGCTGCATTTGTCGCAGCCACCCTACCGCCGTCGTAAACTGTGCCGTCAAAATGTCATCCTGCGCCAGCTCCGAGTCAGGCGTCGCCGCCACCTCTAGCAGTCGGTAATCATCCAGCGACATATTGGCCGCCGGGTCAGCCAACGCCGCCACCCAATCCCCCTCAAATTGCCCCCGTGCCAGCCACAGCCGCGCCGTGTCAAACCCCACCACCGCCCCCGGCGCGCGCCCCTGTGCCGCCAGCGCAGGCAGATCCATTTGCGTTTGCAGGGCGTAAATGCCTTTGGCTTCGCCATTAAAAACAAGCTGCACAAACTGCTGCCGCGCCGCCAAAAGCCCCGCCTCGGCCAGCGACTCGGTAAACAGCCATTGATCCAGCCAGCCGTTGGTGGCCGGGTCTTGCAGGCTAAACTGCTGTTGCCCAAGCAGGGTCGTACCCTGCCGCGTCTGCCCATCAAACGCCCATTTGCCCCCTTCGGTCAGCCAGTCGGCCGGCCCCTGGCGCAGCCGCAGTCGCACGGGAACCGTGGTTGTCTGCCCGTTTTGCGTCAGGCGGATGTCGGCGTTGACAAAATCGGTGGGGGTTGCGAGAACGGCACCGGTGGCAAAAGCGGCCGTTCGTTTTTCCAGCAGCAGGTTGTAATTGGCAAATGGCATGTCAATGGTCAGCAGGGGCAGGTCGGCCGGCGGCTGCACCCACCCCTGCACTATCGCCGCGCTGGGCAAATTGGCACGCGCATCCCCCACCCAGTTGGGGTTGCCCACCGTCAGACCCAGCAAAAACAGCAGGCTGGCAACAAGCCACAGCCCGGCGCGGCGCAACCATGTTGATTTGTCAGGGGGGTGGATGTTCATCGCCCGCTATGCACCTACGCGACTACGCGACTACGCGCCCAGGGTGTTGTCCTGCTCCACAAAGCTAAACTCTGCCTCCGGTTGCTGCGCTTTCAGCGCGTCCAGCAGCGCAGCCAAAGCATTGTTGTCGCGGCAGTTAACCAGATAGGTGGCATGGAGCGTGCCGTTGATATGGTCTAAACGGCGCAGTTCGGCAGCGGCAGTGTGTTCCCTCAGCAGAGCGTTGATGTCGGCAAAGGTGGTCGCCTCATCGGGTGTGGACAGGCTGAGATAGAGGTTGTTTTTTTGCGCCTGGGGAGTAAGCAAGGTACGCACATAGAGGTAGGCCAGAATGATGGCAATTGCCACCACCGTCGGCCAGCGCTGGTCAGCCCCCAACCCCAGGCCAATGGCAATGGCGGTGAAGAGGTAAATCAGCTCTTCGGGTTCCTTGATGGCGGTGCGAAAACGGACAATAGAGAGTGCCCCCACCAGCCCTAACGACAGTGCCAGCGATGATTTGACGACGGAAATAATGAGGATGGTGACAAGAGCCAGCACGGGCAGCATGTTGGCAAATTTGGCGCGGTTGGAGAGGGATTGGCCGTAGCGGGCATAAAACCAGGCCAGGATGCTGGCAAGGGCAATGCCCAGCAGCATGTTGATTGCCAGATAGTCTAGACGGAGCGGAGCCGGGTTGTTGAGGTTAAGCAAATCTTGCATTCTTTACAATTTACCGCAGAGGGCGCAAAGAGCGCGGAGGTTTAGGAAGGAAGGTTAGATATACAAAATGGAGATTAGAGATTGGAGATTGGCTCGTTTCTAATCTCTAATCTCCAATCTCTTGTAACTTATTACAATCTCACTTACTGGCTCATTGTTTTTATCCGTATCCAACTTCTCTGTCTTTGCGCCCTCTGCGAACTCTGCGGTTCAAATCTTAAACATCAATCTGGTAAAATCCAGAATGAGATGGGCAAGTATACCAAAACTCATTATATTCATGCAGCATGAAAAGACATATCTACCTTGAGGACATTCCGCTGGACGAGGCGCAGGCGGCGCTGCGGACGGCGTTAGAGGCGGCCGATTTGTGGCGGCCATTGGGCAGCGAGACGATTCCGGTGGCGGAGGCCAACGGCCGTTTAACCGCAACGGCCGTTTTTGCCAAACTATCCGCCCCCCACTACCACGCCAGCGCCATGGACGGCTACGCCATGCGGGCGCAGGACACAGTGGGAGCGAGCGAAACCACTCCCCTGACGCTCAATCTCATTGACAAAGACACCCCGCCCGACAGCGTAACGCGTCCCATTCAGGCCGTCAACACCGGCCACCCGCTGCCCGATTGGGCCAACGCCGTGGTGATGATTGAACACACCGAGCCGGTGACGCTGCCCGACGGCACCCCCGGCATCCAGATTCGGGCGGCACTGCCGCCGTGGCACCACGTGCGCCCCATGGGCGAGGACATGGTGGCGACGGAGCTGGTGCTGCCTGCCAACCACAAGCTGCGGCCAGTGGATTTGGGAGCGTTGGCGGGGTCGGGTCATGCCACGGTGACGGTTTACCGGCAGCCGCGAGTGGCGATTATTCCCACGGGGTCGGAGCTAATCTCAGCGGAAACGGCCGTTTCTGCGGGCATCGCTTCCGGCCAAATCATCGAATACAACAGCATTGTGCTGGCGGCGCAGGTTGCCAACTGGGGCGGGTTGCCCACCCGCTGGCCGATTGTGCCGGATGCGTTTGGGGCGATTCAAACGGCCGTTCGTGAAGCCGCCCAAACCCACGACCTCATTCTGCTCAACGCCGGGTCATCGGCCGGCAGCGAAGATTACACCGCCCACGTTGTCCAATCACTCGGCCAACTGCTGGTACACGGCGTGGCCGTCCGCCCCGGCCACCCCGTTATCATTGGGTTATTGGAGATTGGAGATTGGAGATTAGAAACCTCCCAATCTCCAATCTCCAATAACCAATCTCCAATCTCCCCACACCCCACACCCCACACCACCCCCATCATCGGCGTACCCGGCTACCCCGTTAGTGCCGCCCTCACCGGCGAAATCTTTGTCGAGCCGCTGCTGGCACGGTGGCAGGGGCGGCTGGCGTATGAGCCGCCGACGATTCAGGCCAGACTAACGCGCAAAATCAATTCCCACACTGGCGACGACGACTTTGTGCGGGTGGCGGTGGGCAAGGTGGGCGACAACATCATGACCACCCCCATCAGTCGCGGCGCGGGGGTCATCACCTCGCTGGTGCGAGCCGATGGGATTGTTCGCATTCCCCGCTTTAGCGAAGGAGAAGACGCCGGGGCGACGGTGACGGTGCATTTGTACCGTACGCCCAGGGAAATTGAGCGCACGATTGTGGCGATTGGCAGCCATGATTTGACGCTGGATGTGCTGGCTCAGTTTTTGGCGGAAAAAACGGCCGTTTTTCGTCTCATGTCGGCCAACGTCGGCAGCCTAAGCGGGCTGGTGGCCCTGCGGCGCGGCGAAGCACATCTGGCTGGCTCGCACCTGCTCGACCCGGAAACGGGGATTTACAATGACAGCTATATTCGTCGCTATCTGCCGGGGCAGCCCGTGGCGGTGGTGACGCTGGTGGGGCGGGAGCAAGGGTGGATGGTGCCGCCGGGCAACCCCAAGCGGCTGGCGGGCTGGGAAGATGCGGCCAACCCGGATATACAGCTTGTCAACCGGCAGCGGGGGGCAGGCACGCGGGTGCTGCTGGATTATGAGCTGGGGCGGCGGGGGATTGACCCGGCGCAGGTGCGTGGCTATGAGCGGGAGGAATATACCCATTTGGCGGTGGCAGCGGCGGTTTCATCTGGCGTGGCTGATGCCGGGCTGGGGATTCAGGCGGCGGCGCGGGCGCTGAACCTCGGTTTTGTGCCGCTGGCGCATGAGCAGTATGAGCTGGTGATCCCGCTCGTCTACTATGAAAGCGAACAGTTGAAGCCGCTGCTGGATTTGCTTCATGATGGGGAGGTAAGAACGGCCGTTTCTGCTCTCCCCGGTTATGATGTGTCTGTTATGGGGCAGGTCAGAAAGATTGGGGATTAGAGATTGGAGCTTGGCTGCGTGTGCGAAAGGTAGAATTCTTGTTTATAACCCAGTACAATGCAGCAAAACACAATTAGTGAGAATGCCCTATGAGAGTTAAAAAGTTGTCTCTCCAAAACATTGGCCCTTTCATCGAAGCCGAACTCGATTTTTTCAACGAAACGGATGAAAAACCACCCGTTGTGCTAATTACAGGCGAAAACGGAACTGGCAAAAGCATCATCCTGGATGCCATTCGTGGCATGTTTGGTGAACATTTTTGCAAATTAGAACGAGACCTTCCCAGAAGAGGACAGGTCGATAAGGCAAACATTGAGTTAAGCCTGGAGCCAGAAAATTCCTTTCTGCAATTAAGCTCCAAAGTGTTTGAGCGGCGAGAGACGAGTACAGTGATTCATACTGACTCAATTCAAATTTATGAAATGCCATACCAGGTAGCGCGGGGAAATTCGGCACCTGATTGGCTCGTTGATTACTGGCCTTCTACAACAGCAAGTGGATCGTATAACGTGCATTCGCTCATAAGCCCCAAGCACGAGCAGTATTTAACAGATTCCTTGAATGGAATAAAAGCTAAATATGAGATTACGCAACTAATTTGCCATTTTGATTATCTTCGAGATAGTCGAGATACCACTGAACGCAATATGGGCATGAAGTTGTACAGCATGCTAGAGCAAATAATTGCTAACAGTCTGATCGATGGAGGTAAATTAAGTCATGTTGCCCGTGCTACCTATGAGCCAATCATTATCCAAAATGGACAAGAGGTTGGTTTAGAAAATCTTAGCAGTGGCAACTCATATCTAATTCAAAATCTGGTTGCTTTGCTTGGAAAAATGTATTCCGTTCATTTTTTGCGGAAAACGCCTTTGTCGGAATTGGGGCAAACACCAGGGCTGCTGTTAATTGATGAGGCAGAGAACCAACTGCACCCCAAATGGCAGAAGCGGTTTATTAGAACCATTCTGGAGCTTTTCCCCAATTTGCAAATTATTGCTACCACGCACTCGCCGTTCATCATTTCGTCGGTACCCAATGCCCGTCTGTTTGTCTGCCAATCACGCGGGGATCACTGCGTTGTCGTAGATGAAACGGATGAGTATAGCAACAAACCTGTTGATGAAATTTTGATGTCGCCACTTTTTGAAGAAACGCAACCGTATAACGAAGAAATTACGCAACTGCTTGAACAGCGGGAAGAGGCTATTGCGTCAAATAACCATCGCTTGCAAGATGAAATTGAAGCGCAGTTGAAGCAGCTAAATCCTGAAGCCTTTTCCTATTTTGATGTTGACAAAATGATCCAGTCGTTGGCCCGTGGGGGATTTTGAGCTTGAGAACATTGTCGAGACCACCAGAACCAGCTATTTTGACTAAAAACAAGGCGAGATGGACGGAGGCGTATTTAAAGAAACGCCAAGCATCTCCTGCCAGTCGTCCCCCTTCCAGCCAATATCGTCATGTAGAGATTCGTGAAACGCTGGCCGCCATGAGTTTCCGCAAATGTTTTTACTGTGAACGCAAGCTGGCTGAGAGCGAGGGGGAAGTTGATCACGTTATGGAGGTTGCAGAACGCCCAGACTTGGCCTTTGCATGGGAGAATCTATGCTGGGCATGCCGGGAATGTAACCGTAAAAAGCAGCCAAATGCACGAATTCCCTTAGCTGATTGTCTTGATCCTTGCAACAATATTGACTTACCCGAAGATCATTTATCATTTGAGGATGAATATATTCGCTCTCGGTATGGCTCATTCAAAGGGAGCCAAACGATTCGGAAATACCATTTGGATCGTGAGCAGCTAAATTACTTGCGTGTTAAACAGCTACGCGAGTTTGATCGTTTGTTACGGGCAATTCGGGAACGCCAATTACGTGAAGGCAGGCCAGGAATAACAAAGCTGGAACGAGAGTTTGTCCTCAGTTTTGGGCAACCAGCTCACGCCTTTTCGCTTATGTTCCAGGTTTATCTAGCTGAGTTGGGGTGGGTCTGATGCCCTCCTTTGCTGTTTTTCCTGAACGTATTTGAAGCGAGATTGTCAAACGGCCGTTACCGTTGCTACAATGTTCTAATGGGTATCTGGATTTGGCGCTTGGGCATAACGGCCGTTTTACTCACCACCACCGTTTGTTATGGGCGGGGGCGGCGGCTTGTGCCTAGCAGCCAAATGCGGGCTGCATCTTTTACGGCCGGAATCGGTATTTTGCTGCTTGCCCTGGCTACCCCACTGCACCAGCTTGCCAGCCAATATTTTTCCTTGCGCGTGGCGCAGCACCTGCTGCTCATCGCCTGGATTCCGGCACTGCTGATGGCGGCCAATCCGCTGCCGCAGCTTTTGGCCGGGCTGCCGGCCGAGTGGCGGGGTTGGCTGGAGGAAAAACGGCCGTTTGTGGCAAAAATACGGCCGTTTACCAATCGTGGCATCGCCTGGCTGCTCTTCATCTCCACCTTTTGGCTTTGGTACGATCCCGCCATTCATCAAGCCACCCTCCTGTATCCATTGCTGCGTTGGGTAGAAATTCCCACGCTTCTGGGTGCTGCCCTGCTCTACTGGTGGCACATTACCCAGGCCTATCCATACTGGCACGCGCCGCTGCCGCCTCTGGCACGCGCCGCCTATACCATCATCGGAGCCACACCTATTAAAATTGTGGGGTTAATTCTGCTTATCAACCCCCAAACTGTTTTTTTGTACCCCCAAACCTTCCGCTTTTCCGGGCTGGACATCAACGACTATAATGTGGGTTCCATGCTTATTTGGGTGCTGGGTGGCATCGTTTTCAGCACGACTACCATCCTGCTAATGCGCGGCTGGCTGAAAACGGAAGAAGACAAGCCGGCACTCCCCATTGCTACCTGGTCAAGCGATGAAGCATTGGCCGCGCCCGGTCTCCGGCGAAACCAGTAGGGCGTAGATTTTCCTGATGTGGCCGATTGAGGCCATCAGAATGGCGAAGATGTTGACATGAGTAAATTTGAAGAAATTTGTCAGGCGTATAGCCAAGCTCGACGCACATTTAATGAATACGAAGAGACATGCCGCGACTTTGCGCGGGAGCTGGTTTTTGGCATGGTGGATTATCTTGAATGGCCGCAAGACCAAGAGATCACCTACATTCCGCTGGGCGAAGAGTTTGACCCGTCAAACCGCTTCTACGCCCTTGCTGGAGCCATGCGGATGGGGGATGAGTCGTTTTGGCATTTTGGCGTCGAGCTGGCGGTGCATGATCAAGGCCGTTCTCACCTGCGATCCTTTGTCCTCAGCTTCTTTATCAAGAAAGTCGGCGAGCATTTCATTGTAAAACTGGGCAAAAATGGCCGCGAAATCCGCATTCCTGAAGGGGCGAGGGGGCAGCTTGACCCGTTTTATGAGGCAGTGTTCCTCCAAATCAAAAACTTTTTTGCTAAGGATTACGTCAAGGCGTTGACGGATTCCGAACGGGAGTTTGGGTTTATTACCTTGCTTTGAAAGGGGATTGGAGATTGGAGATTAGGGATTGTCAACCTTCATCAATCTCCAATCTCCAACCTCCAATCTCGACAAATATCCGCCCCTCATGCTAATCTCCAGCTTGCAAAACGGCCGTATTAAACAGCTTGTCAAACTTAACAACCGGCGGCAGCGGGACGCAGCGCGGCTGACGCTGGTGGAGGGGGAGCGGGAGGTGCTGCGAGCCTTGGCGGCGGGCGTGATGCCAACGGCCGTTTTTGTCTGCCCGGAACTGCTCACCAACCACGAACTGGTGGCACAATTGCAGCAGGTGGCGGCGCGGGGGGCAGAATGGGTGGAGGTGACAACGGCCGTTTTTCAAAAAATCGCCTATCGTGGTGACAGCGGCGGCGTGGTGCTAACCGTTCCCTACTGGCCGACGCGGCTGGCCGACCTGCCGCCAACAGCCAACCCGTTTTATGTCGTCGTGGACAACATCGAAAAGCCGGGCAATCTGGGTGCCATTCTCCGCACCGCCGACGCTGCCGGGGTGGATGGGGTGATTGTCACCGGCGACAGCAGCACCGATCTGTTCAACCCCAACGTGGTGCGAGCCAGCCTGGGGACGCTGTTTCATGTGCCGGTGGCGGTGAGTGGGGTGGAAGAAACGGCCGTTTGGCTCCACCAACGCCACATCCAAATCATCGCCGCCACCCCCGCCGGGCAAACCAGCTACACCCGCGTCCCCATGCACGGCCCCGTCGCCATCGTCATGGGCAGCGAAGCCCACGGCCTCGGCCACGACTGGCTTGCCCAAACCGACACCCACGTCGTCATCCCCATGCACGGCATCGCCGACAGCCTCAACCTGTCCACCGCTACCGCGTTATTGCTCTACGAAGTCGTCCGCCAGCGGGGAGCAGTAAACAGTAATCGGTAAACAGTAATCAGTAAACGGTAGCACACCGATTACCGATTACTGATTACTGAATACCGTTTGCCACTTTTCGCCAATGGGCGATAATTTCATTATCCAAAAGATTACCTTTACAAATCACGATTGGGGTTACAAACGGGCAGATGCGCCAGAACGGAGTTTGGCAACCCCAACCGATTCGATTAAGGAGAAAAACATCATGTCACGAGTTGTTAAAGTTGCTGTTACAGGCGCGGCTGGGCAGATTGGTTACTCACTATTACCGCGCATTGCCAACGGCGAAGTGTTTGGCATGGACACCAAGGTCCATCTGCACCTACTGGAAATCACCCCGGCCTTGCCCTCGCTGGAAGGGGTGGTCATGGAAATGGACGACTGTGCCTTCCCGCTGCTGGAAAAAATGGTCATTACCGACGACCCCAACGTCGCCTTTGACGGCGTAAACTGGGCGCTGCTGGTTGGTTCACGCCCGCGCAGTGCCGGCATGGAGCGCGGCGACCTGATTTTGGCAAACGGCCCCATCTTTACCGGGCAAGGTCAGGCACTCCAGCGCGGTGCCTCCGATGTGCGCGTGTTGGTGGTGGGCAACCCGGCCAACACCAACTGCCTCATCGCCATGAACAACGCCCCCGACGTTCCGCGTGAACGGTTTGGCGCTCTCACCCGGCTCGACCAGAACCGCGCCTATGCCCAACTGGCGCAAAAAGCGGGGGTGTCCATTAACGAGGTGAGCAACCTCACGATTTGGGGCAACCACAGTGCTACCCAGTATCCCGACGGGGAAAATGCCAAAATTAACGGCCGTCCCGCTCCCGAAGTCATCAACGACATGGCTTGGCTGCGCGGCGAATTTATCAGCGTCGTGCAAAAACGGGGTGCTGCCGTCATCCAGGCACGCGGCAAATCCTCCGCCGCCTCCGCCGCCTCCGCCGCCCTCGACCACGTTCGCAGCTTTGAAGCCAAAACCCCGGAAGGCAACTGGTTCTCCGCCGCCGTGGCCTCCGACGGCAGCTACGGCATTGACCCCGGCCTCATCTTCTCCTTCCCGCTGGTCAGCGACGGGCAGGGCGGCTACAGCATCGTGCAGGGTGTGCCGCTCAACGACTTTGCCCAAAGCAAAATCCAGGCCACGCTGGACGAACTGCGTGAAGAGCGCGACGTTGTGGCGCATTTGTTGCAGTCGTAATTTGTTTGGACGTGGGGAGTAGGGTGTAGGGTGTGGAGCGTGTTTACACCCCACACCCCACACCCTACTCCCCACACATCCCCATGAGCGTTAACAGTGAACTAGACCAACCGTACCGCCGCCGGCCGCAGTCGTGGCTGGTGACGGCGTGGGCGTGGGTGTTTAACCTGACGCTCTACGGGCTGTTGGGGCTTGTGGTGGTCAACGTCAACCGCATTGCTATCCGGGCGCAACTGGCCGGGGGAAGCAGCTTGTTTGGCAGCTTTTTGCGGCTGCTGCTAGTGGGGGCGGCTCTGCTGCTACTCACCTCGGCCGTGCATGAGCTGGGGCATTTGCTGGGCGGTCGGCTGGCAAAATTACGTTTTCATTTGCTGGTGGTGGGGCCGTTGAAAATCAGCCGCGAAACGGGCAAGCTGCGCCTTGGCCTGAGCCGGGGCGGGGCATTTAACGGGCTGGCGGCCTGTATCCCGGAAGAGATTTATGATTTGCGCCGCCGGATGCTGCTGTTTGCCCTGGGTGGGCCGGTGGCAAGTTTGCTGCTGGCGCTGCTGGCGGGGGCGTTGTTCTACGGGCTGCCGTCTACGGCTCCGGCCTGGCTGGGGGAAGGTGCGGCAATAACGGCCGTTTCCTCCCTCATCTTCTTCCTCACCTCCATGAAACCCGGTACCTATCCCAACGGGATGCCCGCCGACGGGGGCCGCATCCTCATGCTGCTGCAAAACGGAGCCGAAGCCCAACGCTGGTGCGCCTTGGTTGCCCTCAACAGTGCCGATGTGCAGGGGCAGCGCCCCCGCGACTGGGATGAAACGATGGTGCAGCAGGTGCTGGCAGGGCTGGATGCGTCGTCGGAAGGGATGATGGCGCGGCTGCTGGTGTATCAGTGGATGGTGGATAACGGCCGTTTTTCCCAAGCCAACCTCCTCCTCGACGATGCCTTCACTCTCCGCGCCAGCCGCTTTCCCGGTGCCGTCGGCCGCTTTACCCTGGAAAAGGCATACCTGCTCGCCATGTACCAAAACAACCCGGCCGAAGGGCGGGAATGGCTGGAGCGGCTGCACCGCCGCAGCCACAAACATCCCCTGTCCTGCCGCGCCGAAGCCGCCGTGCTGCTGCGCGAAGGCGACCACACCGCCGCCCACGCCAGAGCCACAATTGGCCTCGACATCCTGCGTCATCATCCCCAAACCGGGGCCAACCTGGCCGAAGCGGCGTGGCTACAGGCGATTTTGGATCAAGCAAAGGGAGATTAGTGGTTGGAGATTGGAGATTGAAACCCTTCATCAATCTCCAATCTCCAATCCCCAATCTCTATTCCCCTCATGAATTTAATCACCCTGGAAAACATCAGCAAACAGTTTAGCGAACGGCCGTTACTCACCCAGGTCAGCCTGCGAATCAACAGCGGCGACCGGCTGGGGCTGATTGGCGTCAACGGCAGCGGCAAAACCACCTTGTTGCGCATCATCACCGGGCTGGAACCCGCCGACAGCGGCGAGCGCACCGTCTGGGGCGGCGTTCGCATCCGCTACCTGCCGCAGGAGCCGGAACTCAACGACAACTTCACCGTGCTGGAGCAGGTGTTCACCAGCGATGCCCCCCACATTCGGCTGTTGCGCGACTATGAGCGCATTGCCGCCCTGCTGCAGGCCAACCCGCGCCAAAAACAGCTTCAGGAGCAGTTTGCCGCCATCAGCGACGAGATGGACAGGCGTAACGGCTGGGCGGCCGAGGCCGAAGCCAAGGCGGTGCTGACGCGGCTGGGCATTACCCAGTTTGAAGCCAGGGTTGGCACCCTCAGCGGCGGCGAGCGCAAGCGGGTGGCGCTGGCGCAGGGGCTGGTTGACCCCGCCGACCTGCTCATTCTGGACGAACCGACCAACCACATTGATGCCGACACTGTGGACTGGCTGGAAACCCATCTGCTCAACCTGCCCGGCGCACTGCTGATGGTGACGCACGACCGCTACTTTTTGGATCGGGTTGCCAATGGCATCATTGAGCTAAATCGGCGCGAACTGGTGAGCTACCCCGGCAACTACACCCGCTATTTGGAGCAGCGGGCGGAGCGGGAGGCACTGCTGGCGCAGGGAGAAGAAAAGCGGCAGGGGATGCTGCGGCGGGAGTTGGCGTGGCTGCAGCGCGGGGCGATTGCGCGGGGGACAAAGCAAAAGGCGCGGATCCAGCGGGTGGAGGAGCTGCAGGATATTCGCTATGACCGCGCCGATGACCGGGTGATGATGTCGCTGGCAAGCCGTCGGCTGGGAACCAAGGTGCTGACGGCCAAAGGGTTAGCCAAATCATTTGGCGCAAACGACCTGTTCCGTGACCTGGACTTTACGCTGGAAAAGGGGGATCGCATTGGGCTGATTGGCCCCAACGGGGTGGGCAAAAGCACGCTGCTCGACATACTCACCGGGCTGTTGCCGCCCGATGCCGGGACGGTGACGTGGGGGGAAACGGTGGTGGTGGGGTATTACGACCAGCACAGCCGGGAGCTGCCGCTGGACCAAAAGGTGCTGGACTTTATCAACGACCGCGCCCCGCTGATTCGCACGCAGGAGGGGGAGCGGATTGAGGCGGCGCAAATGCTGGAATGGTTTCTTTTTCCCCGGCCGCAGCAGCAGGCGTGGATTTCGTCGCTGAGTGGAGGGGAGAAGAGGCGGCTGTATTTGCTGAGCGTGCTGGCGCAGCAACCCAACGTGCTGATTCTGGATGAGCCGACGAATGATTTGGATGTGCAGACGCTGGGGGTGCTGGAGGCGTTTCTCGACCAGTTTGCGGGCAGTTTGATTGTGGTGAGCCACGACCGGTATTTTTTGGACAGGACGGTGGATTTTTTGGCGGTGTTTGAAAACGGCCGTTTTTCCCCCCGCTACCCCGCCCCCTATAGCACCTACCAGCAGCTTCGTCAGGAAGACGAGCAAGCGGCCGCTCCCGCCGCCGCCGCCAAACCCCGCCCCGCCGAATCCGCACCTGCTGCCAAACCGCGCAAGCTCACCTGGAAAGAAAAGCGGGAGCTGGAGGAGTTGGATGGTCAGGTTGAAGCGTTGGAGCAGGAAAAAGCCGACCTACAGGCCGCCATCAACGCCATTGGCGGTGATTATCAGCAGCTGCAAATCCTTTCCGGCCGGCTTGAGCAGTGCGAAACGTCGCTGGAAGCCATCATGGAGCGCTGGCTGGAACTCACCGAAATTGCGGAGGGGGAATGAAATTCTCTGGAATTTTCTGTTGGCCTATTGCTACCGGCATTTGGCCGATTATGACTTCATCTACTGGCTCCCGGCCGATGAGCCGCCGCCGCACCCCTACCTCCTTGTTCCCAAAGCTGGTATCATGCCCCCTCATTTTGGTTGAGGTAACACAGTATGAGCAAAACACACGACCCATTGGGTGAATTGGTGGCGGCGGCGCAGGCAGCGGCGGCAGTAGGTGATTACGAAACGGCCGTTATTCACCAGCAAGAAGCCATTGCCCTGGTACAGCAGGCGGGCGAGTCGGATGAGCTATGGGTGGCGCAAAGCGTGCTGCTGTTTAATCTGGCAAATTTGTATGAGGCAAACGGCCGTTTTGCCCAGGCCATTGCCGCGCTGGAACAAGTGGTTGCCCTTGATGAACGCACCCACAACCCCGATCTGGAGCAAGACCGGGCGGCACTGGTGCGTATGCAGCGGCTGGCCGCGCTTTCTCCCGCCGAACGGGAGCAGGTGGTGCTGCTGGAGCTACAGGCAACCGTTGCGGCATTGGGCGAGGAGGCGCAGGCCGCAGCACAGAGGGGAGAGGGAGAAACGGCCGTTTCGCTGCAAGAAGAAGCCGTGGCGCTGGCGCAAGCCCTGGGCAATTCTGTCCCCGCCCTGACCCAGCTTGGCATTTTGCTCCACAATCTGGCCGGTTATTACCAGGACGCCGAACGATACGACGATGCCGTGGCGGCAATGGAGGGGGTGGTAGCGCTGGATGAGCAAATTGATGCGCCAGAGCTGGCTGAAGATCAAGCTACGCTAAAGCAACTGCGCGAACTGGCGGCCATGCCACCCCAGGCCCGTGCCGAATTGCTGGCGGCGGCGCAGGCCACGGCCAGCCAGCTTGCCCAAATGAGCGATGCTGAAAAGCAGTCGCTGGCCGAATCAGTGCAGCGAGCCAACGAGAATTTGGCGAGCATGAACCCGGCAGAGCGGCAGATGGCAATGTTGGGGGCGGCGAAGGAGACGATGGCGCAATTGGCAAAGCAGGTGCGGGAAACGGCCGTTGCCGTGCAGCGCGGCCAGCAGCATAAATCCATTTTGCTGGCTCAAACCAAACAACTGCGTGACCAGATTGGCGACAACACCCGCTTTGGCGTTGCCCGCTATGATTTTGTGGCCTATCTTGATGTTGTGGAAGCGTTGGTCAGTGGCAACCCCGTGAAATCCATCCCCAAACCCTATCAAGCCCACGTCAAGGCCATTCGCAAGGCCAAACGCAAACGGTAGGGGCGTATCGCATACGCCCTTTCTTGAGGCCAAACACAAACAGGCGTTGTGCCTATGTCTTGCTCCAAGATGCCAATCAACCTGCAAAAGTAACCAGTTGCCAATGATTCGCCGCCAGCTAGTGGAGCCGTCTGGCGGCGAACCATTGGCAACTGTTCGCAAAGTGGTTGCCAAACGGCACCACTGTTTGCTACGGTAATGAATCGCTGCGCGAAGGGGACGTTTTTAGCCCACCCAGGGCAGGGAGCCGCTTGAGGAAGTCGTCAATGAGATATTTACGGCCGTTGACCCACAGCCATTTCCAGTGCAGCAGCACATGGGCACCGACTGCCGCCAAGGCCAGTTTGCTGGCTATTTCGTGAATATCTTTCCACAAGCCCCCGGCATCCCCCAGCCCGATAATGGGCATGATTGATTCCGAAATCATGAGGCCGCTTATCCCCATTAGCACAAAAGCCCCCGCCAGCCCGCCGTTGAGCACATAGTTTAGCCGCGTTTGTGGCGGCAGTTTGGCCGTAAAAAACCGTTTGGTGATGTTGACCACCCATTTCCAATGAAAAATGATGTGGGCGATGACACCCGCAAATAAGGCCATTGCCAGCCATTCATGCAGCGTTTTGCCAGTCATGTCCTGGTTAAAAACAACCAGAAAACCCAGTCCGATACCAATATCCCAAATAAGATTACGCTTTGTGGGGCTTATGCCCCATTTTCTTGCTACGTTGTGTGCCATGTTTCCTTAAAACGATTTCGCTCCCGTATGGAGCGAAACCGTTTCTTTTCCGATACAAAACCAGTAAATCACTTGTTCACATAGTATTCGATTTTGTTGATACTTGCTTAAAGTTGGGCTTAAAACAATGTTAAATCTGATTTAACATTTCCGGCACTGTTTTGCAGCATTTTTTCCATTTCCAATCCGTCGTCGCTGTAGCCCAGGCGACGGTAAAAGGCTTGGGCATTGCGGTTATCCAGTCCTGTCATCAGCCCCATACGGGTTGCGCCTGCTTGCTGCGCCACGGCTTCTACATGGGCAAGCAAGGCTCGCCCCACGCCTTGCCGCTGCGCTTCTTCCAGCACAAATAGTTCGGTTAGCTCGGCATAGGGGTGCGGGTCGCACACCATGGGGATGAGGCGCAGGCAGGCAAAACCAACGGGCTGGGTGTTGAGAAAGGCGAGAAACGGCCGTTCTACCCCCCTCGCCGCCACCATCTGCCGCCCCATCTGCTCCACATCCCCATCCCCGCCGTTAAACAGTTGGTTCAGCCACGCCAACGCCGCACAATCATTTACAGTCGCCTCACGAATCATTAGTTCTGCCATTGTGTATATTCCTTGACGACGGACAATCGACGACAGACAACTTCCGTCGTCCGTCGTCCGTCGTCCGTCATCTGTCGTCCACTTTGTCCCCAGCCAAACATTGTTTACAATACGCCCATATGCCACCCAAAAAGGATGACCCGATGTTTGCCCACCATTCATTAACCCAACTGGCCGCTGAGTTGAGAAACGGCCGTTTATCCCTCCTCACCCACCTCGACCAACTCGAAGCCTATTTTAACCAGCGCGAGCCAGACGTGCTGGCTTTTGTCCCCGAAGAAAACCGCTTTGCCCGCCTGCGCCGCGATGCCCAGGCCCTGCTCTCCCAATACCCCGACCCCGCCGCCCGCCCACCGCTGTTTGGCATTCCCATCGGCGTGAAAGACATTTTCCACACCGATGGCTTTGTCACCCAGGCGGGTAGCCGCGTCCCCGCCAGCGCCATTCAAGGGCAGGAAGCCACCAGCGTGACCCAGCTCAAAGCGGCCGGGGCACTCATTTTAGGCAAAACCGTCACCACCGAATTTGCCTACTTTGCCCCTGGCCCCACTCGCAACCCCTACAACCTGGCCCACACCCCCGGCGGCTCCAGCAGCGGCTCGGCGGCGGCGGTGAGCGCGGGGCTGGCTCCGCTAACCTTTGGCACGCAGACAATTGGCTCCATCAATCGCCCGGCTGCTTTTTGCGGCGCAGTCGGCTACAAACCCACCTATGACCGCATTTCCCGCGCCGGGGTCATCCCGCTGTCCCCCTCGGTGGACCACATTGGCCTGTTTGCCAGCGACGTGGCCGGGTGCGAACTGGCCGCCAGCCTGCTGTGCGCCGATTGGCAGCCCGTTGCCGCCAGCCGCCCCACGCTGGGCATTCCCGAAGGGGCGTATTTGCAGCGCACCTCGGCGGTGGGGCTGGCGCATTTTCGCGCCACCTGCGACAGGCTGGCGGCGGCCGGGTTTGGGCTGCAATCTGTGCCGCTGATGGCTGATTTTGACGACATCTACGCCCGCCATAACGTGATTGTGGCGGCGGATGCGGCGCAGGTTCACGGGCAATGGTTTGCGGAATATGGGGAACGGTATCATCCCAAAACGGCTGATTTGATTGTGCGGGGACGGGGAATAACGGCCGTTTCTCTCCAAACTGCCCTGGCTGGGCGGGCGCAACTGCGCCACGAACTGGCCGCTGCCGCCGCTGCCCACGGCGTGGATGTGTGGCTCTCTCCCCCCGCCCTTGGTGCGGCCCCTGCCGGGCTGGACAGCACCGGCGACCCGGTAATGAATCTGCCCTGGACCCACGCCGGTGTCCCCACCCTCACCGTTCCCGCCGGATTTGATGAGCATGGGCTGCCGCTGGGGTTGCAGTTAGCGGCCGGCTGGCAGCAGGATGAGCTGTTGTTTGGCTGGGGGAAGCAGATTGAGGCGGCATTGAACGGGGCGTAGTCGAGGTATGCCTCGACACTACACATATGCTCTTCCATTTTGAACTCTTCATTGGCGGCTTTTTCCTCTGGCTAGGGCTGTATGTGTTGACACGCGGCTTGCCGCTAGAAGTAGGCGAACTGGCGTGGCGCGATTTGTTGCGAACGACGGCCATGTCGGCGGGTTTGGGGTTAACCCTGGTGTCGCTTTTCTTTTTTGGGGGGGCGATGAGGGTAGCCGCTCCAGATCCTGCGAGCTACCTCTTTTGGCTGCGTGGTGGCTGGTGGACGGTACCGTTGGCAATTGCGCTTTGGTTTCGGGCGGTGGCGCGATTGCCACAGCCGACGATCATGAAACTGTCTGGCTTTGCCCGCTGGTCGCCAAGAGTCGTGTTGGTTTATGCTGTGGTGTTGACGCTGTGGGGCAGTTTTAGCGAATCTATTTTTCGTTATGGCGAGATTGCCCCAAGCTTGGCAGGGATTGAGCCGTTTTTTGTGCCATTGGCGGCTGGTCAATGGCTGTTTTATAGTGGTTTTTTGGGGGTGGTGTTGTGGACGGCCGTTTATCTATTGTGGCAGCGATACCGAAGCAGCCAACCACAAAGCCATGAACAGCGCGAGTTCCGTTGGCTGGTGGCTGGCGGCACCATTGTTGCCCTGGGCGCATCGCTGAGCATTGCTGGATATGCCAGTGGCTGGCTACCGGAACAAGTTGGGCATGGGGTGCTGGCGGTGGGACTGACGCTGGTGGGGCGCGGTATTGCCCACTACGATGCTTTTTTACAGCAAAAGCAGGTGGCGCACGATTTTCGTCGCTCGCTGGGGCGAACGGTGCTGAATGTAGCAATCTTTTTGCTCATTTTGTATGGGGCGCATGGCCTGATGGGGATTATTTTGCCGCCGTTTACGGTGTTGCTAACCGTCGTCTTGCTGCTGGGAACGGCGGCGGCACGCCCCTGGTTTTTGCTGCTGGTTAATCGGCTGCTGCTGCCCAACTGGGAGTCGCGCTTTTTATTTCAGTTTGATCAGGTGCGGCAGGCGATTTTGCTGGCTCCCGACCAGCAGGAAGCGTTGGCGATGGCGCAGCAGGCGTTGATCGCCCTGACGCAAGCGGCGCAGGTGGCGCAACTGCGGGAATTGATTGCCGATGAAGTGCAGGCCATTTTTCGCCACAAACAGTTTGCCAAGGATGAGGTGATGGGGCAAAGTCGGCTGTTGTCTTTGAAGTTGTTGCAACGGCCGTTAATCACCTTTGCCCAACAAAACAAATTGCCGTTAACCGCCCTTTCGGAAGCGGAAAAGGCACGGGTGCTGCGTCACTTTTTCGAGGAATACCTTCATAATCACTTTTGCCCCGCGCCGGGTGTGCAACCGCCAAACCCGGCTTCGGATCAGTGGGTGGCGTATTTGCTGCTGGTGAAGGGGTATGTGGAGGGCAAGACGCGGCAGGAAATTATTCGGGAGGTGGAGCGTGCCTGTGGGGTGGAGTTGGCAAGCGGGGCGCGTACCGGGGGGAGGCTATATGCCCATTATTTGGAAAACGGCCGTTTGCGGCTGGCCGACATGCTTTGGCAAGATGAATTAGCCGAAAATCAAAAACACTAGACCACAAATTTTGCCGAAACGCATCTTTTCTTTTTCCTACGGACAACACTCGGACAACTTTACAGCTTGAATTGGACAATTTGGCGCGGTAAACAGCAGGCAAATGCTGTTGAGGAGGTCAATATGCCCAATTTCGTAGAAATGGCATTGGGGGTTTTCTTTCCTCGTTCACCCTATTTGGGGGTGCCGTTGGTGATAGGAAGCGAAGCGTTTGTCATGTGGTGTCTCGGCTGGGGGACAGGCCAACGCTGTTTAGTGGATGCCTTGATCATGAATTTGCTGGGGATCTTTCCTGCCTGGGCAGGGATGTGGATCGTTGCATTGGCTAGTGGGCGAATTCTGCATAGGTTCCATCTGGCGAGGTGGCCGTGTTGCTTTTTGGTTTGTTTGCTATTCCGGCGGAAGCATGGCTGCTCTCGTTGACAAAACGGCATCCTCTTTCAAAGGTGTGGCGAACGGCCGTTTATGCCAACATCACCAGCTTTTGCCTCATTGTTGGATTAACCATCCTGTCATATGTCTACACGCGCCTGTTTTCGTCGTAGGCATCGCGCTAAGGAGAGTCACATCATGGTCGGTGAATGGCTGGTCGTTGGTTTCATCATAACGATTATGGTTCCTGTGATGAGTATTAGCAAGATAGCCGCCGAATGCTATCTGCTCTATCGTTGCAAACAGTTTCCAATAAAACAAAGCGTGCAAGAGTCAATCCTGCTTTTCATCGTTTGTTTCATTGCCATATGGCTTTTGTTTAGTCTGGCAGGGTTGCTTGAGTCTTCAGGTGTATATTGGGTGGCTTTTCTCGTGCAAAATATTGGGATGGTTGCTGTCCCTTATAAACATGCTACCTTACCACGAGTGGGGCTGGGGTTGCTAGAACTATGGCTATTGAACAGTGGCACAACGGCCGTTTTTTGGCGGTGGCGCGGTGTGGAACCAGGATGGGGAGTGGGAAAAACGGCCGTTGTGATTCACGGTGGCAGCACCCTTCTGCTTGGCCTCATCCATCTGCTCACACTCTGGTTCTTTAGTGTGATTTATTCCTAAATTTAGAATAAGAACGCCGATGCCAATGATTCGTTTATTCGTTGTTATTCGTTGTCACTGTGCAAAAACTGCCAACGAATTAGAAACGAATAAACGAACCTTTTCAATCCGTTGTGGCAAAAGTGTAAACATTCGATGTGAGGTCAGTCAAACGCTCACACTTTGTTCGCCCAAGAATATTGAGAAGACACCTCTTAACCGCGAGAATCCGCCCCGATCCGCGTCATCGGCGTATCCATTTTCTTTCCTGGCAGATCAATAGCTCAATCAATCCCCCATTGCATAAACGGCTTCTCCCGCTGCGACATGGCCTGGCTCTGCCTCCCGCGCCACCAGCCGCATACGCAGCCCGTCACGCGGCGACAGGGTAATCAGCGGATTTGGCACAACTTCCTGCCCCGGCACCAGTTCAAAACAGAAACGCTGGGCGATGGTTGCCAGCAGCAGTTGTGCCTCCATCATGGCAAATGAATTGCCAATGCACACCCGTGGCCCAGCCCCAAACGGCAGATAGACATAGCGCGGCAGCTCTTTTTCCAGTTCTGGCGTAAACCGTTCCGGCCGAAACGCTTCCGGCTCGTCAAAATAGTGTGGCAGTCGGTGCATGACATAGGGGCTGATAAAGACAATGCTCCCCTTTTTGATGGGGTAGCCGCCCACTTCGGTGTCGGTAAGGGGCGAACGGCCGTTTAACATCCACGCTGGTGGGTAAAGCCGCAGAGCTTCCTTGATCACCATTTCCGTATAGGGCAAGTTAGGCAGGTCGTGGAGGGTGGGTAAACGGCCGTTTAGCGTCCCATCCACCTCTTCATGCAGCCGCGCCTCCACCTCCGGATGCTGGCTCAACAAATACCACGCCCACGTCAGCGCGTTGGATGTCGTTTCGTGTCCCGCCGCAAACAGCGTCACCGCTTCGTCCAGCACTTGCTGGTCACTCATTTGGCTGCCGTCTTCTCCCTGCGCCAGAAGCAGCATGGAAAGAAGATCACCGTGATCAACGGCCGTTTCCTCCCTCCGCCGCTCCGCAATAATCCCCCCCAACACCTCCGCCAGCACCTTCGCCGCCTGCTTCCGCTCCCGGTTGTTGCGCGTTGGCAGCCAGTTTGGCACCGGGAAGCCACGCCGATAATCGGCGTTCGAGCTGCGCTGCACCACATCCATCGCCTCCTCCACCGCCTGCACCTGCGTCTCCATCGTTTCCACATCAGCGTCAAACAGCGTTTTAGAGACAATCATCATCGTCAGCGCCATCATCTCCTCATCCAAACGGCGCACCTCCCCGTCCTGCCAGCCGTTCAACATTCGCTCCGTATACTGAACCATCACCTCAGCATATTCCCGAATCCGCTTCATGTGGAAGGCAGGCTGCACCAATTTTCGCTGCTGTTTGTGAAATTCCCCATCGCTGGTCAGCAGCCCCTTTCCCAAAAACCGCCCCAGCACTTCCTTGTCAAATGGCGTTTTGGCAAAAATCTCCTGCTGCTTCACCAGCACTTCCCGAATCATGTCCGGGTCAGTCAGCAGATACATATGGCGGTTGAGAATGCGAAAGCGGGAAATTGACCCGTAGGTTTTGGCTAGTTTGAGCAAATATACCGGTGGATTAGGCGCAAACTCGTTTAGATTGCCCCAAATGCCCTTGCTTTCAGGGCCGGGAGGTAATAAAGCACTCATGTGACACCACTCCGTCTATCCTAAGTGCGTTGCACGCCAGGTGTACAGCGCACTTGAAAACAGTCAATTATTCAACACTGTGTTGATTAAACAGCAATTTGTTAATAAAATAGTATAGATGTTGCCCAATTTGTCAACAAGCAACATGGTCATCCTGTTGAATAAGCGACAGATGTTAATAAAAAGGCTGGCTGGTATGAAGAAAAAAACAGATAGGCGGGTGCTACGAACACGAAAGCAACTGAGTGAGGCCATTTTGGCACTTATTTTGGAGCGATCCTATGAATCTATCACCATTCAAGACATCACGGAACGGGCCGATCTGAACCGCGCTACATTTTACTTGCACTATGGCAGCAAGGAAGAGCTGCTGGTAGATAGCCTGGAAACACATTTTGATGAGTTGGTGCAGCTTTTGGAAGCAGAAAGCAACGGCGAGCCGCCATGGGGCAACCCGCTCCACATGCAGCGGGTGTTTGAATATGTGGCTGAAAATCAGGCCCTGTTTCGCACGGTGCTAAGCCAGCAGGGGCTGGGTTATGTTACCAGCAACGTCATTCGCTACATTGCTGCCTATAACGAACGGCAGATGGTGCTGGCACAGGTGCAAACGGAGCCTTTGCCAGCTTCAATGATTTCATGGCATGTGGCTGGGTCGCTGTTTGCGCTCATTAGCTGGTGGCTGGAAAACAACATGCCGTATTCGCCAGAGTTTATGGCGCGGTCGCTGTTCCAGCTTTGCACAGTGGGGACGTATTCGGCGATGGCGGCGGATGAGCAGTTGGGGGTGAACGGTATGGAAGCGCAACACACCGCAGCGGTGCGTCGCACTGGTTGAACAGAAATGAACAATACAAATGAGTTGGAGAATGCCCTTAACTTGGGGCCAGCGTCGGCGGCGTGGCTGCGCGAAATCGGGGTAGTGACCCTCACTGATTTGCGCGAAATGGGGGCGGTGACGGCCTACTGTTTGGTAAAGGCACAGCGAGAGCGTGCCAGCCTCAACCTGCTTTATGCGCTGCACGGGGCAATGACGGGGCAAAAGTGGAATGACCTCTCGGCAGAAACAAAGGCGCAGTTGCAGGAAGAGGTGGCTGGGTTTCGTTTTGGTGGATAGCGAAAGAAGCTCACGCAAAGGTACACATGTCGTATTTGCATTGGATTCGGAGCCAGGTTGGTTCACAAAAAATTATTTTGGTAACGGCAACGGCCGTTATTCGGGACAGTAACGGCCGTTTTCTGCTGCAACAGCGAGGCGACTTTGGCTGGTGGGGGTTCAGCGGCGGCGTGCTGGAGTTGGGCGAAAGTTTGCCCGCTTGCGCCGTGCGCGAAGCCCGCGAGGAAACGGGGCTGGATGTGGCCGTGACGCGGCTGATTGGCCTCTACAGTTCGCCCGATTTTGATGTGGCGTATCCCAACGGCGACCAGGTGCAGCAGTTTACCGCCACCTTTGAATGCCGTGTCACGGGGGGGGAACTACTGCTGGATGGGGATGAAACGACGGGGCTGGTGTGGTGTGAGCCGGGGGAATTGTTGGACAGGTTGGGGGAAACGGCCGTTTGGTACCGCGCTATGGCCGAAGATTGCCTTGCCAACCGGCCCGAAGCCAGCTTTCAGCGTGGGCAGCCGGGCAACAGCCGCGCCGATGAACCGTACTTCCGCTTTGTGCGCCGCCATGTGGGGCAAGCTCGGTTTATTTGCCCCGCCGCCGCCGCCCTTGTTTTGGACGAAAACGGCCATGTGCTGTTGCAGCGGCGTGGCGATGATGGCAGTTGGGCATTGCCGGGCGGGGGCATGGAGCTGGGGGAGCGGATTGACCAGACGGTGATCCACGAGATTTTTGAGGAAACGGGGCTGGTAATCGAGCCGGTACAGGTCGCGGGGGTTTACTCGGATGATCGGTTTGCGGTGGCTTACCCCAACGGCGACTTGATGAAATATGTTAGCACGCTGTTTTTGTGCCGCGTGGTGGGCGGTACACTTTGCGCCGACGGCGAGGAGTCGCTGGAGCTGCGCTACTTTGCCCCGGATAACCTGCCGCCGCTGCCGCCGCGCCACCGGGATCGGATTGAAGATGGGTTGAGAGGGGGGAAAACGGCCGTTTTCTAGATGTTTGCTCATTAACCGCAGAGGGCGCAAAGAACGCAAAGTTTTGGCTTGTTTTTTCTTTCTTCGCGCCCTTTGCGCTCTTTGCGGTTCAAATTCTGAAAAGCCAACAAAGCCTGATTGACGTCTGCGGTAACAAAAAACCCGGCATAATGCCAAGCCAACCTATTATCTGCCTGCCAGGGTCTAAAACTTGATTAGAGACAGAATCATGCTGAGCGAAACCAGCACAGCAATTGCAATTGCCACCCACTTGGCCCAGTTAATGTTCCGCTTTCGAGCCACCGGCCCTTCGGGGCGTTCTTTTTGCAACGTTGGGTTCTTCTTTACCACGCGCCGTTTATGTGTTGTCTTTGCCATCTCTTATTTACTCTCCTTGGGAAATGCCCAAAATTCACCGAAATTTGCCCATTTAGTATAGCACAAACAGCGGACTGCCGCGCAAACATTCGGTGATTTTTTGGTGTGGAGAGTGGGGTGTAGGGTGTGGGGACACGCTCTACACCCTATACCCCACTCCCCACCTCCTACTGATACGTTTCCATCGGCGGGCAAATACAGAACAAATTGCGGTCGCCGTACACGTTGTCAATACGGCTGACGGCCGGCCAGAACTTGGCATCGCGCACCCAGGGTAGGGGATAGGCGGCTTGCTCACGGGAATACGGCCGTTTCCACTCGCTGTTTGTGACCACGGCTGCCGTGTGTGGGGCGTTCCGCAGCGGGTTGTTTTCCCGGTCTACCTCACCCCGCTCAACGGCGGCGATCTCTTCCCGAATGGTGATCATCGCCTGGCAGAATCGCTCTAATTCGGCCAGCGATTCGCTCTCGGTTGGTTCCACCATCAGCGTGCCGGGGACGGGGAACGACATGGTGGGGGCGTGGAAGCCAAAATCCATCAGCCGCTTGGCAACATCTTCGGCCGCGATGCCAGAGGTTTCTTTTAACGGCCGTAAATCCAAAATACACTCATGCGCCACAAACCCATGCTCACCCTTGTACAGCACCGGGTAATACGGATCCAGCCGTTTGGCAACATAGTTGGCGTTCAAAATCGCCATTTGCGTCGCCTGCCGCAACCCGTCGCCCCCCATCATGGCGATGTAGGCATAGGAAATGGGCAAAATGCTGGCGCTGCCCCACGGTGCCGCCGACACTGCGCCCGTGCCGCCAACGCCAGCCACCACCGCATGACCGGGCAAAAACGGAGCCAGATGCGCCTGCACCCCAATTGGCCCCATGCCAGGGCCGCCGCCGCCGTGGGGAATGCAGAACGTTTTGTGCAAATTGAGGTGGCACACGTCGGCGCCATAGTCGCCGGGGCGGCACAGGGCGACCTGGGCGTTCATGTTGGCACCGTCCAGATAAACCTGGCCGCCGTTGGCATGGATAATTTGGCAAATTTCGCGGATGGAGGCTTCAAACACGCCGTGGGTGGAGGGGTATGTGACCATCAGCGCGGCCAGATTGTCCGCATGTTGCGCCGCTTTCTGGCGCAAATCTTCGACTTCGATGTTGCCATCGTTGTCGCATTCCACCACCACCACCTGCATGCCGGCCATGACCGCGCTGGCGGGGTTGGTGCCGTGGGCAGAGCTGGGGATGAGGCAAATGTTGCGGTGGCCGTTGCCGTGGGCAGCGTGGTAATGGCGAATGGTGAGCAGCCCGGCGTATTCGCCTTGGGAACCGGCGTTGGGTTGCAGAGAAACGGCCGTAAATCCCGTCACCTCCGCCAGCCACCCTTCCAAACGGCGGAACATCTCCTGGTACCCGGCCGCCTGATCCAGCGGCACAAACGGGTGCAGCTTGCCAAATTCCGGCCACGTCACGGGAATCATTTCGGTGGTGGCGTTGAGCTTCATGGTGCAGGAGCCAAGCGGAATCATCGAATGCACCAGCGACAGGTCGCGGCTTTGCAGCTTGTAGATGTAGCGCAGCATCTCGGTTTCGGAATGGTAGCTGTTGAAAACGGGGTGGGTTAGATAGTCGCTGCTGCGGCTGTGGGTGGCATCGTAATCGAGGGCAACGCTGTCGGCGAGGGTATCTAGGTCGGCATCCACGCCAAAGACGGCCAGCAAATCTTGCAGGTCGCTGACCTGGGTGGTTTCGTCCAGCGCCACACCGACCGCGCCATCGTCGTAGCGGCGCAGGTTGATTTGCTGCGCCAGGGCTGCGTAAATCAATTCGGCCTGGCTTTTGGCGCCGCCGCTGATTTTGAGGGTGTCGAAGATAGGGCCGCTGTTGGTGCTGTAGCCGCCGTTTTGCAGGGCTTGGGCGAGAACGGCCGTTAATAACCGCACCCGCTGGGCAATTTCCCGCAGACCATCCGGCCCGTGGTAAACGGCATACATCGAGGCGATGACCGCCAGCAGCACCTGCGCCGTACAAATGTTGCTTGTCGCCTTGTCGCGCCGAATGTGCTGTTCCCGCGTTTGCAGCGCCATGCGGAGCGCTTGCTCACCCGTCGCATCTTTGGAAACACCAATCAGGCGGCCGGGCATGATGCGCTGGTATTTTTCCTGGGTTGCCATGTAGGCAGCGTGGGGGCCACCGTACCCCATCGGCACGCCAAAGCGCTGGCTGTTGCCCACGGCCACATCGGCCCCAAATTCGCCGGGGGCGCGGAGCAGCGTCAGGGCCAGCAGGTCGGCAGCGACCACCACGAGTGCGCCAGCTTCGTGGGCCTGGGCGGCAAAGGGGGCGTAGTCCAGAATGGTGCCATCGCTGGCGGGGTATTGCAGCAGCACGCCAAAGGTTTCGTGGCTAAAGTCATAGCTGTTGTGGTCGCCGACAATCACTTCGATGCCCAGCGGTTCGGCGCGGGTTTGCACCACGTCAATCGTTTGCGGGTGGCACAGCTCGGAGACAAAGAAGGTGTTGGCTTTGGATTTGCGCGGCATGGCGCGTTGGCACAGGGTCATCGCTTCGGCAGCAGCGGTGCCTTCGTCCAGCAGCGAGGCGTTGGCGATCTCCAACCCTGTCAGGTCGGTGATCATGGTTTGGAAGTTGAGTAGGGCTTCCAGCCGCCCCTGGGCGATTTCGGCCTGGTAGGGGGTGTAGGCGGTGTACCAGCCGGGGTGTTCCAGAATGTTGCGTAAAATGACGGGCGGGGTGACGGTGTCACTGTAGCCCATGCCGATGTAGGAACGGTATACCTTGTTTTGGCTGGCAAGCTGGCGCATGTCGGCCAGGGCTGCCGCTTCGCCCAGCCCGGCGGGGATGTTGAGCTGTCCTTGCAGACGGATGGTGTCGGGAACGGCCGTTTGCACCAGTTCATCGAGCGAATTCAGCCCCAGGCTTTCCAGCATGTGGGTCACGTCGGCCGTTGTGGGGCCATTGTGCCGCCGGGCAAAGGAGTCACGCGGCTGCAGCAGGGAACGGTTGGCTTGTCTGATCATGTTTTTCTCCAGTAGGGATGATCCAGTAATCGGTGATCGGTAATCAGTTATCAGTCATTGGTTACTGGGTGCCAATAAAAAAGGCGCGTGGCAGTAGTTTGCTGCACGCGCCTTCTGTCATTGACCTGAGAGATTTGGCAACAGCGTTTGCTGTTGTTTTTGCCCCTTCGGTGCGGGGTGGCGATGATGCCAACTCGCTTTTCAGAAAGGTACTTTCCGCCCGGTCCTTTTGCCTGAGAGTTTCACCCGCTTGGGCTTGCCCCTTCGGCGACTTGGTGGAGATTGGTTGATTGGAGATTGGTGGTTTCGTTTGTGTTCCAATCTCTAATCTCTAATCTCCACTCCGTTCTCTCCCGAACGGCCGTTTACCTTATTCATTTGTTTGTCTATCAACGAATAGGCCAATTGTATGTCTGGCGTGGGGATGGTGCAACTGAAAACGGCCGTTTTTTGGGTATACTGGGCGTGATGAGGAATGAGTGTTTTTAAAAGGAGATTGGAGATTGGGGATTGGAGATTACTGAAGGCTCACAATCTCTAATCTCTAATCTCCATCCTGTTGATTATGAACGAACCAACCATGAGCGAACAGGAGATTGTTCGCCCGACATATGTTGAAGTGGATTTGGCGCGGCTGACGGAAAATTACCGCGCCATTGCGGCCGTCACCAGCCCGGCCAGCGTCATGCCCATCTTGAAGGCCAACGCCTATGGGCATGGGCTGGTGCCGGTGGCGCGTCATCTTGCCCGCCTAGGCGCTCCCTATTTTGGCGTGGCTTTTTTGGAAGAGGCGATCATGCTGCGGCAGGCGGGGATTGAAACACCCATTTTGGTGATGGGCGGGATCATTGGCAACCAGATTCCGCTGTTTTTGCAGTATGGGCTGACGCTGACTGCTTCGTCGGTGGAAAAGCTGCGGCAGATTGACGCGGCGGCGGCGCAGTGGGGGGTGCGGGCGAAGGTTCACCTGAAGATTGACACGGGGATGGAGCGGATTGGGGTGCATTATTACAGTGCGCGGGAGCTGCTGGAAACGGCCGTTTATTGCCGCCACACCACCATCGAGGGCATCTACTCCCATTTTGCCAACGCCGACGACCTGGATTTAACGTCGGCGCGGGTGCAGTTGGCGCGGTTTAATGAGGTGCTGGCGTTCTATGAGGAAGTGGGTCGGTCACGTCCGCCGCTGTGCCACATTGCCAACTCCGGAGCCATTTTGCAGCTTCCCGAAAGCCATTTCAACATGGTGCGTACTGGCATTTTGCTCTATGGCGTGTATCCGGCTGAGAACCTGCCGCGCACCATTCCTGTTCGGCCGGCGCTAAGCTGGAAATCCCACGTCGTCTATTTTAAAGTGGTGCAGCCCAACCACCCCGTCAGCTATGGTTCGACGTGGCAGAGCGACCACATGGTGCGCGTTGTCACGGTGCCGGTGGGATACGGCGACGGCTATTTCCGCGCCATGTCGGGGCAGGCCGAGGTGATTATTCGCGGCAAGCGGTATCCCGCCGTGGGGCGCATCTGCATGGATCAGCTGATGGTCAACATTGAGTGGGCGACGGCCTACAACGGGGATGAAGTGGTGCTGTTGGGCGAAAGCGGCGAGGCCGCGATTACGGTTGAGGAGCTGGCAAGCTGGGCCAATACCATCCCGTATGAGATTTTGACCAACATCAACACCCGTGTGCCGCGCTTGTACAAAAGCGATCAGGCAAAAGTCGAAAAAACGGCCGTTTCGCGCTAAACTACCCCTCTGTCTAAAATCAAAGCGAGATGACGAGTTGTTGTTGGCATTATTGGAAACCATGCGGCCACGCCAGTGGTCGAAAAATGTATTTGTCTTTGTAGCACTGTTTTTTGACAGCCAGCTTGCCAATGGGCGCAGTGTGCTGCATACGATAGCTGCGTTTATTTTGTTGTGCCTCATGTCCAGTGCCGTCTACATCATGAACGACCTGGCCGACATTGAGAGCGACCGTCAGCACCCGACAAAGAAAAAACGGCCGTTGCCTTCCGGCCGGCTGGACCCAACCCTGGCGCGTGTTGTTTCGCTGTTGCTGGCGGCCGGCAGCCTCGTGGCTGGCTATTGGCTCTCTCCTCCGTTTACCCTCATCCTTGCCAGCTATCTTGCCATCCAAATCGGCTATACCTTTTGGCTCAAGCATGTCGTCTTGCTCGATGTCTCGCTAGTGGCGGCCGGCTTTGTGCTGCGTATTGCCGCCGGTGTCACCATCATTCAGGTGCAGCGATTTTCCCCCTGGCTCTATGTGTTTGGTGGTTTTCTGGCTCTGTTTATGATATTGGGCAAGCGGCGGCATGAATTGGTGCTGCTGGGGCAAAACGCAGGCAATCATCGTGCCATTCTGGAAGAGTACACGCTTGACCTGATTGACCGCATGTTGACCATTGTTACCACCAGTGCCCTCGTTTCCTATACGCTTTATACTTTTCTTGCCGAGGGGCTGCCGGAAAACCATTCGATGATGCTTACCATCCCCTTTCTGCTTTACGCCCTTTTCCGCTATATGTACCTGATTTATGTGCGTGAAGAGGGTGGAGCACCGGAAGAAATTGTCCTGCGCGACCGCCCGCTGCAAATCACCATTGGGTTGTTTACGCTGGTGGCGTTTATCGCGCTGTATATTTTGTGAGACTGGAGATTGGGGATTGGACAATCTCTAATCTCCAATCTCCCATTAACTTCTTGTCAATTACTGCAACTGCTCCCGGAAAAGTCATTTTGTTTGGTGAACATGCCGTTGTCTATGGGCAGCCAGCCATTGCCATTCCCGTTTCCCAGGTGCGGGCGCGGGCAACGGTGGTGGCGGGGCCGCAGATGGGGGTACGACTGGTTGCGCCGGATTTGGGTGTGGAGAAGCTGTTGTTTGAGGAGGACAGGGATGATGCGCTGGCAACGGCCGTTTATCTCGTCAAAGCTGCCACCAACCTCACGCACTTACCCGATATGACCATCACCGTCAGCAGCGACATTCCCATCGCCAGCGGGTTGGGCAGCGGAGCCGCCATTGCCGCTGCTGCCATTCGCGCCGTCACCCAGTTTGTGGGCTACGGTCATCTGCTCAGCAACGAATGGGTGTCGGCCATGACCTATGAAGTGGAAAAAATCCACCACGGCACCCCCAGCGGCATTGACAATACCGTTGTTACCTACGAACAGCCCGTTTACTTTGTGCGACAGCAGCCGTACAACCGCATTGAAACCTTTTCCGTCGCCAAACCGCTGACGCTGTTGGTGGCTGATACCGGCGTTCGCAGCTCTACCAGGGAGGTGGTGGGGGATGTTCGGCGGCAGTGGGAAGCTGATCCCGCCCGCTTTGAAACGCTGTTTGCTGCCTGTGGCCGCATTGCGGTGGCGGCGCGGCAAGCGATTGAGCAAGGGGCAACGGCGCAGCTTGGCAAGCTGATGCAGGAGAATCAGGCGGTTTTGCAGGAAATGACGGTTTCTTCGCCGGAACTGGAGCGGCTGGTAGCGGCAGCACTGGCGGCGGGTGCCGTCGGGGCAAAGCTCAGTGGTGCGGGGCGCGGTGGCAATATGATTGCGCTGTTGGCTGATGGGGAGGATGAGGGGGGAAAAACGGCCGTTTCTCAAGCCCTCATCGCCGCTGGTGCCAAAAATGTACTGACCACCGTTTTACAATAGTGCAAAACAAAAAAGCCAGCTCATCGGCTGGCATCTTTTGCGAATATTTGGTTAACAACTTTGCACAAGTTGCCAACTTGCATTAAAACCTAATGCGGACGTAGGCTAAGAGGACTTAGCTGTTGTCTTCAAGCAACGGGTGCAAACGTTCTTACGAATTTTACGGCCGTTTTCCCAGAAGGTAGCTTTTTGCACATTGGGCTTAAACTGCCGCTTTGTCTTCTTCTGTGAGAAACTCACATTTTGGCCCGACATCGGCCCCTTGCCACAGATTTGACATTTAGCCATAATTTCACCTTACCCTGACAAATTAAAAGCGACCACCAGGGTCGCTCCGAAGTTGCTTCTTGAAATGAGCAGGGAAAATTATAAGCGAGGACGGTTATTTTTGCAAATGGAGTTTGACCATGCCCACAAAAGACGATTCCTTGGGGACAATTGACATTTCCCCCACCACCATTGCCACCATTGCCAGCCAGGCCATTAACCAGTGTTATGGTGTCGTTGGCATGGCAAGTAAAAACCTGGCTGATGGCATTGCCCGCGCCTTCTCACGTGACAGTCGGCGCGGTATTGAGATTTCATCGCTCGACAACGAGATTGTGATTGATGTTTATGTGATTGTCGAGCATGGTGTGCGGATTAAGGCCGTGGCCGAAAGCATTCAACACACCGTTAAATTTCATGTCGAAAAGGCACTTGGCTGGCCCGTTCATTCGGTTAATGTGTACGTTCAAGGGTTACGCATGAGCAAAGAGACAAAGACGAGCGGTTAGACCCAATGCAAGGGTTGCCTGCATAATGGAAACAACCTAACATTTAATAAATTGACTGGAGCGGATGTTGTCAGTGGCTAGTAATCTGTAGACAGTAATCGGTAATCAGTGAAAACCGATTGCCGATTACCGATTACCAGTGACCGATTGCCGTCTCTATACCCTCAGGAGAAAACAAAATTCATGAGTTTGCCCGATGCTCCCCCAATCAACCAAAAATGGCTCCATTGCCACGGGCAGCAGCTTCGTAAATTAGCCAGGGCTGGCTTGGTCTGGCTGGAAAAACACCACGAAACCGTCAATGCCTTAAACGTTTTTCCTGTGCCTGATGGCGACACCGGCACAAACATGCTGCTAACCATGCGCTCGGCCTATAAGCGCGTTGAAACGAGTGAAGATACCCACGTCGGTAAGGTTGCTGCCCAACTGTCACAAGGTGCGCTGATGGGCGCACGCGGCAACTCTGGCGTGATCTTGAGCCAGATTTGGCGTGGTTTGGCGCGTGGTCTGGCCGAAAGAGAAACATTTAGCACCAACGATCTGGCGGAGGCGTTTCGCCAAGCGGCTGATACGGCCTACAGCGGGGTGATGAAGCCCGTTGAAGGCACCATCTTGACCGTGATTCGAGAGAGTGCCAATGAAGCGGGTGATGCCGCCAAGAAAAGCTCTGACCTACGCTTTTTGCTGGAGCGGGTGCTGGAACGGGCGCAGCAGGCGTTGGAACGCACGCCGGAGCAGTTGCCCATTTTAAAGCAGGCGGGTGTGGTGGATTCTGGCGGGCAGGGGCTGGTTTATATTTTGGAAGGGATGTTGCGCTATGTGCATGGGCAGTTGGGCGTGGTGGACATGGCAGGTGGGGCAGTCTCTGGGTTGGCTGCTGTTAACGCGCCCGCCCAGGCTTTAGCTGCCCCGGAAGACGGCCATATTGAAAACCCCTACGATGTGCAGTTTATTTTGCTGGGCAATAACCTGGATGTGCTGACGGTGCGTAACACGATTGATGCGATGGGGGATTCGACGGTGGTGGTGGGGGATGAGCAGACGATCAAGGTGCATGTGCATGTGCAGGATCCGGGCCGGCCGTTAAGTTATGGCATTAGCCTGGGGCAGATTACCGATGTGGTAGTGGAAAATATGCAAATGCAGATGGAGGAGATTATCCAGGCACCGGCTGTGGCAGTACAAACGGCCGTTTCTGCACCCACTCTCGAACCTGGGCAAATTGGTGTGGTGTCCGTGGCGGCCGGCTCCGGGCTGGCCGACGTGTTCCGCAGTTTGGGCGTGGTGGGCGTGGTCAATGGCGGCCAAACCAACAACCCCAGCACTGAGGAAATTTTTCAGGCGATTCAGGATGTACCCAGTGACAGGGTGATTGTGTTGCCCAACAACAAAAATATTATTTTGGCGGCAGAAGCGGCGCGGGATTTGAGCAGTAAGCAGGTGGCGGTGGTACCCACGCGCACGGCTCCGCAGGGGTTTAGTGCTATGCTGGCGTTAAACCCGGATGGTGAGCTGGCGGAAACGGCCGTTTCCATGCAAACCGCTGCCCAGCAAGTTGCCACCGGTGAAATTACCCGTGCTACCCGCTCGGTAACGTTGGACGGGGTGGTGGTGAATGAGGGGGAGGTGATTGGGCTGGTTAACGGCCGTTTGTCCAGCGCCCACCTCGATTTAAACACCGTTCTCGATGAAGTGCTGGCTGGCATGGGGCTGCAAGACCGCGAAATCGTTTCCCTTTATTACGGCCAGGACATTACCGCCGCCGAAGCCGAAGAAGTTGCTGCCTATATCGAAGAAGCATACCCCGACATTGAAGTTGAGCTACTGCCCGGTGGGCAACCTCACTACTTCTATATTTTAGGGGCAGAGTAAGGAAAGTAATCGGTATTCAGTGTTCAGTAATCAGTTAAAACATCTACAGTAACATCTGTAGTGCTGTAACCTGTATCAGGAAAATCAGGATAATCTGCGTCCTATTTCCCAAGAAGTAAACAACCCCTATGACCATCCGAATTGTAACCGACAGCGCTTGTGACGTTCCCCCACAGTTGGCCGCAGCCTATGGCATCACGGTTGTTCCCGTTTATGTCAACATTGGGCAGGACAGCTATCTGGACGGCGTAGACATTTCGCGCCACGATTTTTACCAAAACCTTTACAGCTACCCCGCTGCCCCCACCACTGCCGCACCCGCCAGCGGAGCTTTCACCGAGGCGTATGAAGCACTGGCTGCTGCCGGTGCCAGCGAAATCCTCTCCCTCCATATTGCGTCCAGCCTTAGCAGCACCTTTAATGCCGCCCGGCTGGGGGCAGAAGCAGCGGAGGGCGTTGCTGTGACGCTGTTTGACACGCAGCAGGTTTCCATGGGGGGCGGGTTGTTGGTGCTGCTGGCAGCGGAAGCAGCGGCAGCCGGCCGAACCATGGCCGAAATTGTGGCTATGTTAGAAGCACGGGTGTCGCGCACGCGGGTCATTGGCATGTTAGACACGCTGGAATCGCTGCGCTACAGCGGGCGCGTGAGTTGGGCCACCTTTGGTTTTGGCACCCTGCTGCAAATCAAACCGATTATGGTGGTGGCAAACGGGGTGGTGGATGTGGCGGCACGGGTACGGACGCGCAAACGAGCCATCGCGCAGCTACTGGACATGGTGGCTGCTGGTGCGCCGTTTGAGCGGTTGGCAATTATTCACGTGGCCGCTGCCGAGGCGGCAGCGGAGCTACAGCAGCAGGTTGCCCACCTGTTTCCCATTGGCAAAGACCCCATTATCATGGAGCTAACCCCCGCCATCGGCGCCCATTTTGGGTTGGGTGCGGTTGGGTTTGCCTATGTGGCTCTGAATGGGGGATAGCTATCAGTGGTTTATTGGCGTAAGTTGGCTGGCGGCGGATAATACGGTTATATTTTTTTGCAGGTTGTAAATGTAATGGCACAAGCTTTTAAACGATTAGAGCGCGTCCTGGATTTGGAGGCGAAACAAGGTTACGAAAATAAGGCGGTGGTGGGGGGCATCCAGCAGTTTGCAATCTATTGGGTGGAGCAGGCGCGGCAAGAGGCGGTTGATGAAGCGGATCGGGCGTTTGTGGAGCAGGTGGCGGATGTGCTGGCGGAATACGGCCGTTTACCTGGTACCGAAGCCCGTTCTAAATCCCTGTCCATGCTGCAAAGTGGGCTGGCGCGGCGGCGTGACCGGGTTGGTGAGCAGAAGCTGACCCCACCAACCCGGCGACCACCCCGTACAGAGCGGAAATCGGCTCGCCCGGAGCGTTCCCCACGACAAGAGCCTGTTTCACAGGTGGAATGGCTTAAACCTGAGCCAGAACCTGTGGTTGAGATGGAACCTGAGGTGGTAGAGGTCGCGTTGCCGGAACCGCCGCCCCTGATGGATGAGGCTGAAATTCTGGAGGAAACGGCCGTTTCTCCCGACCCCGAAGGACTACGCCAATCCGTCACTGCCATCAAAGGCGTGGGGCCACAAATCGCCCAAAAGCTGGAGCGACTTGGCTCGGCCACCATTTGGGAATTGCTCTATCTGCTGCCCCGCCGCTACGACGACTATACTAGCATGAAGCCGATCAACCGTTTGCAGTATGGCGAGCAGGTTACAATTATTGGCACGATTTGGGAAACACGGGCGCGGCGTTCGCGCAACAACCAGGTTGTCATTCAAACCACCGTTAACGATGGTTCCGGGGCGGTGCAAGCCACCTGGTACAACCAGCCGTGGCTGACCAGTAAGCTAAAAGCGGGGATGCAAATTGTGCTGAGTGGCAAGGTGGAGCAGTTTTTGGGACGACCGGTTTTTAATTCACCGGAATGGGAGCCGCTGGAGCTGGAACCGCTGAAAACACGCCGCATTGTGCCGGTTTATCCGCTGACCAAGGGGTTGTTTGCCCACAAGATGCGCGAGATTATGCGAACGGCCGTTTCTGAATGGGCTGAGCGTGTACCAGACCCCCTGCCCGACCCCGTGCGGCAGCGACAAAAATTTTACCCCCTTAGCCACGCTATCCAGCAAGCCCACTTTCCCGATAGCCAGGAAGCATTGCACAAGGCGCGGCGGCGGCTGGCTTTTGACGAGCTTTTTATTTTGCAGCTGGGGATGCAGGGGCAGCGGCACGAATGGCAAGCCCAACCCGGCATTCCGCTGCAGGCGGAACCCGGCTACCTGATTCAGTTCCGCAACAGCTTACCGTTTACCCTCACCGGGGCGCAGCAGCGGGTGATTGACGAAATTCAGGCCGACATGGCGCAAAATCGCCCCATGAACCGGCTGCTGCAAGGAGATGTGGGGGCGGGGAAGACGGTTGTGGCCGCCGCCGCCCTCTTTGTCGCCTTCAAAGCGGGAATGCAGTCGGCACTGATGGCTCCGACGGCAATTTTGGCCGAACAGCATTACCGGGGGCTGCGGGGGACGCTGGAGCCATTTGGCATTAACGTCTGTTTATTGACAGGCAATACCCCGGCGGCGGAAAAAACGGCCGTTTATGCTGGTCTAGCTGATGGTTCCATCCATGTTGCCATTGGCACCCACGCCCTCATTCAGGGTGAAGTCGTTTTTGCCAATTTGGCATTGGCTGTCATTGATGAACAGCACCGCTTTGGTGTGGAGCAGCGGGCTAAACTGCGACAAAAGGGAGCAGCAGCGGAAACGGGGCAGCCCAACCCCCACCTGCTGGTGATGTCGGCCACCCCTATTCCACGCACGCTGGCACTGTCGCTTTATGGCGACCTTGATTTGTCGGTGCTGGATGAGATGCCGCCCGGCCGGCAGGAAATAAAAACCCGCTGGTTGCGCTATAGCGAACGGGAGCGTGCCTACACCTTTATCAAGAGCCTGATCAAAAAAGGGCAGCAGGCGTATATCATCTACCCGCTGGTGGAAGAGTCGGACAAGTTGGAAGCTAACGCGGCGGTGGAAGAGTATGAACGGCTACAAAAAGAGGTGTTTCCCGGTGAGCGGCTGGGGCTGGTACACGGCCGCTTACGTGCCGCTGAAAAAGAGGCTGTCATGCGGGACTTTTACGATGGCAAGGTGGATATTCTGGTTGCCACATCGGTCATTGAGGTGGGGGTGGATGTTCCTAACAGTACCGTTATTTTGATTGATGGAGCTAACCGCTTTGGGCTGGCGCAGTTGCACCAGTTTCGTGGGCGTGTGGGGCGCGGCAGCCAGCAGTCGTACTGTTTGCTGGTGGCGGATGCGGCTTCGGGTGATGCAGAACAGCGGCTGCAGGCATTGGAGCAGAGCAATGATGGTTTTGCTCTGGCGGAGAGGGATCTGGAGATTCGGGGGCCGGGTCAGTTTTTCGGCCGGCAGCAAAGTGGTTTGCCGGAGTTAAAGTTGGCCTCTTTGCTGGACAGCCAGCTTTTGGAGATGGCACGTGAAGAAGCCCAGCGCATTTTTGCTGCTGACCCGCTGCTGCAACAGCCAGAACATGCGGCACTGCATGAGAAGGTGGCTGATTTTTGGCAGGATGCGGGGGATGTGAGTTAACGGCCGTTTATCGTAGGGCAAGGTTGCAAACTTGCCCCACATTTTCAGAGGAACAACTTTGACAAGACGAGCTTTGTACCCAGGAACGTTTGACCCCGTTCACTATGGGCATCTGGATTTGATGCACCGGGCGGCGGCGCTGTTTGATGAGCTGACGGTGGCGGTTTATGACCACAGCCGGCCTACCAAGTCGGTGCTGTTTGACATTGATGAACGCATTGGCATGATTCGTGAGGCATTGGGGGCAGAAAGCTCAATCAAGGTGGTGCCATTTACCGGGCTGCTGGTTGATTTTGCCAATAAAATGAATATCCACGTCATTGTGCGTGGCTTGCGGGTTTTTTCCGATTTTGAATTCGAGTTTCGCTCGGCGCTGGCAAACAAGCGGCTGGCTCCTCACATTGAAACAGTGAACCTGATGACGAAGGAAGAGCATATGTTTTTGAGCGGGACGACGGTGCGGGAAATTGCCAGCCTGGCCGGGGATGTGCGAAGCATGGTTCCGCCCAACGTGGAGGTGGCTCTGCAAAGCCGCTTCTTGCATGATGATACATCCTCGTATAATCGGCCGTTGCCGTTGCGTGATTGAGCAGGGTGCTATAATATGTTGACGGGTTTGCAAGGTGCTGCTCGGTAATGGATGAGGTATGGGTATGGATATTCAACATCTGGTTGATCGGTTAGAAGAAGTTTTTAATAACAGTTTGCGTGTGCCGTTGAGTGCGTATTTGTTGATTAATGAGGATCAGATTTTTAGCATTATTGACCAGATGCGGGTGGCTGTGCCGGAGGAAGTGAAGCGGGCGAACCGGATTGAGGCGGAAAAGGAGCGCATTTTGGCGCAGGCGCATGAGGAAGCAAACCGGATTCGTGAGCTGGCGAAGCAGGAGGCAAGCGAACTGGTGCGGCGGGATTCGGTGTTGATGGCGGCGCAGCAGCGGTCGGACAATATTTTGGAACGGGGGCGGCGGGAAGCTGAAGGGCTGCGGCAGGATGCGGATGCGTATGTGGTGGAGGTGTTGTCACGGCTGGAAGAGGATTTGCTGCGTTATTTGTCGGTGGTGCGGAATGGGCTGGATAAGGTGAGTATGGAGCAGCAGCAAACGGCCGTTCCTCAAGAGGTTCCGACTGAGCAGTTGGTCGAATAATTTAGGAACCTGGCTGCGGCCAGGTTTTTTGTTTTTGAGGCTAACCCGATGAGTAGAGAGCGTACCTTTCGCAGTGAAGCTGTTGTGCTGCGCCGCACCGATTTTGGCGAGGCAGACCGGCTGCTGACTCTGTATACGCGGGAGTTTGGCAAAATAACGGCCGTTGCCAAGGGGGCGCGCAAACCCCAAAGCCGCAAAACGGGGCATGTGGAGCTGTTTATGCGGAGCAAGCTCTTTTTTGCCAAGGGGCGCGATATTGACGTGATTACCCAAGCGGAAATGGTGGCGGGCTATCCTGAACTGCGGGCTGATTTGGTGCGGGCAACTTATGCGTCCTATGTGGTGGAACTGCTGGATCGGTTTACGGTGGAGGATGACCATAACTTGAGCGTTTATGAGCTGCTGGCAAGCACCTTGACTTCCTTGACCACGGCTGAGGATTTGCTGCTGCTGGCGCGATATTACGAGCTGCGGCTGTTGGGGTTGACGGGCTTTCGTCCGCAGTTGTTCCAATGTGTGTTTTCCAGTGAGCCGATTGTGGAGGAAGATCAATTTTTTTCGGCGGAACTGGGGGGGCTGCTGCGACCTGAATACCAGGAGCAAGATCGGCGGGCGGTGGCAATAACGGCCGTTTCTGTCAAAGTCTTGCGCTATTTGCAAACGCGACCGTGGGAAATGGTGTCATCGCTGCGGCTTAAACGGCCGTTGCACCGCGAACTTGAAGGCATTATGCACCATTACCTTACCTACATTTTGGAACGCAACCTCAAATCGGTAGATTTTCTTTATCGGCTGCGGCGCGAGGCAGAGTTGTTTGCCACATCAAACAGCCCAATGACGTTGTAATAATTGTAATGGTGAATTTAACTGACTTCAGTACAATAGTAGTTGGTCTTGCAGGTGCCAAACGTGGTGTTGCAAGGTGAAAGGCAGCGTTAACGGCTAATGAGCAGCATAAATATACAAGAATCAACAACAAAAGAGCTACAGGAACACATTTCCTGTCTTCAGTCTGAATTAGAGCAAGCTCGTGCTCGGCTGTCAAAGGTACAGGAACGGTATGCACTGGCTAGTCAGGCCGGGCGAACCGGGGTTTGGGACGCGGATTTGCGAACGGGTGGACTGTATATTGACCCGCTTTTGCGTGAGTCGCGTAATATGCCGCATGGGCAAACACCAACGTTAACGGCGTTCTTAACGGCCGTTCATCCCGACGACCTCCCGCTGGTGAGCCAGGCTGTTTCTGCGTTTCTTCGCGGCAAAACAACCGACTATCAGGTTGAACACCGCAATCTCCTGGAAGATGGTTCCATCCGCTGGGTAACGGTTCACGCCATTGCCCTGCGCGACAACGACGGCTTCCCCTACCGCTTGGTAGGCACCGAAACCGATATTACCGACAAACGCAACGCTGAACTCGCGTTGCAGGCGGCAAAAAGCGAACTGGAGGAGCGTGTTGAGCAGCGCACGTCCGATCTGGAACAAATCAACAGTGCGCTGAAAAAAGAGATCGGCCGGCATGAGCAAGCCCGTGAAAATTTGCGCCAAAGCGAAGACAGCCTGCGCCGTTTGTACATCATCACCATTGACCGCACGACCAGCTACGACGAAAAAATTGAACGCCTGCTAGAGTTAGCCTGTGACGTTTTGCAAATGGAAACCGGGATGCTTTCCCGTGTGACCGACAACAACTACGAAATTCTCCATGTGCGTTCACCTGCACCCATGAAGCCCGGCATGATCTTGCCGCTTGATATGACCTACTGCGAGCTGCTGCTCAGAATTCCCCCCGATCAGTGGCCGCTCACCTTTGTCAACATTGGTCAATCGGAGCAAGCGTACCATCCTGCCTATCGCAATTTCAAGCTGGAGGCCTATATTGGCCTACCCATCATCGTGCGTGGCCGTCCCTATGGCACGCTCAACTTTTCCTCCGCCTCAGCACGCACCGAACCTTTCAGCAGCACCCAGAAGGGAATGATCCAGTTGATGGGACAATGGCTCACGAGTGAACTGGAACGGCAGCAGCTAGAAGCTGAGTTCCGCCAATCGCAAAAGATGGAGGCCATTGGGCAGCTTACCAGTGGTGTCGCGCACGATCTCAATAATTTGCTCACGATTATTACCGGCTACAGCGATCTGTTAACCGAACCTGAGTTGGGGCTACGCGGCAGCCCGCTCCGCTATGCTCGTGCCATTCGGGATGCTGGGCATCAGGTAAGCGAATTGACCAACCAACTGCTTATCTTTAGCCGTGCACAAGAGCAGGAACTACAAATCCTGCAGCTAAATGAGATTATTGCCAAAACCAAGAGCATGATTGAGCGGCTGATTGGCGAGAACATCATTGTTGTTACTGAATTGGCTCCCAATTTAGGCAATATCAAGGCTGATCCGGTGCAGATCAATCAGGTGCTGGTTAATTTAGCCGTTAATGCCCGCGACGCGATGCCCGGTGGTGGGCAACTGCTCATCGCTACCAGCATGGTTACAACGGATAATGACGCCACCATTATTGATACTGCCCTAAGCCCAGGGCAATATGTTTTGCTCACCGTTAGCGATACGGGTATGGGCATGGCACCGGAAACGCAGGCCAAAGCGTTTGAGCCGTTTTTTACAACGAAGGAAAAGGGCAAGGGTACGGGTTTGGGGCTTTCTACCGTCTACAGCATCATTACGCAAACGGGCGGTAAGGTGTATTTGGAAAGTGAACCAGGGGCTGGGACAACGTTTCGCCTTTATTTCCCCACGATGGCAAGCTATGAAGTGGTGGAAAAACAGGAAGCGATTGTCGAGAGTTTGCCGCCTACGTCAACAGGGCATGAAACGGTGCTGCTGGTTGAAGACCGGGAAAGTGTGCGCGAATTTGTGTACGAGGTTTTGTTGGACGCTGGCTATACGGTTTTGGTAGCTGAGGACGGGATGCAGGCGGTTTCGTTATTTAATGATTATACGGAACCGATTGATTTGCTGCTAACGGACGTAATTATGCCGGGAATGAATGGGGCGGAATTGGCTGCCTTCTTGCTGGATATGTCGGCAGGGTTGAAGGTGCTGTATATGTCGGGTTATACGGATGCGATTTCGCTGCAAACGGCCCACCCTGGGCAGAAGCATTTTTTGCATAAGCCGTTTATGCCGCATGATTTGTTGTGGGCAGTGCGGCGGGCGCTGGATGATTAGACTTTGGTTGTTTAGCTTGTTTGGCTGTAGGGTCAGCTTGGGTAGCTGGCCTTTTTTTTGCGTGGAGGATGGTGAATGAGGGAAAAAACGGCCGTTTCTCCCCCCCAAAAAACGTCCATCATCCTGCCTCCCTGGGGCTGGTTACTCGTCGCCCTGGTAAGCCACACCCTGTGGGGAACCCACCCCGTTTTCGCCCGCTATCTCCAAACCGTCAGCCACCTGCCCAGCCTCTCCATTCTCGTGCTGGCTTATGGCCTGCCATTGGTCATTTTTGGTGCCTTCATCTTACCCCGGCTAGATCGCCACGTCTATCGTTCGCCGCTGCTGTGGCAGTTTGGTGCGATTTCGGTTGTGCGCGGTCTTACCAACCAATTTGCGGCCCGCTACACCCTGTCGGTGTTTGTCCAGCTTGTCACCCAAACCACGCCGTTCTGGGTGGTGTTGCTCAGTGCCCTGCTGCTTCATGAGGCCATCCCGCGCTACACCAGGCGAGCCGTAGTACTGACGTTTGTTGGCTCGGCTCTGATGATGGGGGAGAGTTTGCTGGCGGGCTGGCAAGGGGGTGGCTTGGGGGGAATTAACGGCCGTTACGATCTCCTCGGCATCTTTCTCGCCATCCTCAGCAGCATCGCCCTCGCCGCCTACATGCTCATCGTCCGCCGCAGCCGCGATGCCAACCTCCCCAGCGAAGCCATCATGCTCATGCAATTCTTCGTCATCACCAGCAGCAGCGCCATCCTCTCCCTGCTGTGGCAAGAAGATTGGCACGGCTGGCTCACCATCGGCCTGTGGGACATCATCGCCTTTCTCGGCCTCAGCATCGGCGTCTTTGTCCTCGCCAACCTCAGCCAAATCGTCGCCATTCGCCACATCGGCGCCCCCCGCGTCAGCAGCCTCATGAGCTGGCGGCTCCTCAGCACCTTTGCCATCGGCACCCTCTTCCTCAACGAACGCCTCACCTCCCCCTGGCAGTTTGCTGGAATGCTCATCGTCTTTGCCACCATCACCTGGTACCTCTGGCAGCAGCGTTAACCCTAAACTTCACCTGCCCATCCCCCCATCCTTGGGTATAATCACCTTCTGGTAACAAAGCACGTAGCTAATGCAAACGATACACAAGTTATCCACAGGATACACACAGATATTCAGGCTGATCGCTACGACTTATCAACAGCTATTCAACAACCTTTTGTGGATGCCCACCCCGCATCCTGTTTGCTAACGGAGAAACCATTGCATTTACTGGAAGGACTCAACGACGCGCAGCGTGATGCTATTACCGCCGGAACAGGCCCCGTATTGGTGCTGGCTGGCCCCGGCAGCGGCAAAACCCGCGTCCTCACCCACCGCATCGCCTACCTGGTGCAGGAAATGAAGGTGCCAGCATGGCACATTTTGGCCGTCACTTTTACCAACAAAGCGGCCAAAGAGATGAACGAGCGGATTGAAGCCCTGCTGGAAGGGTCGTTGCGCGGCCTGACGATGGGAACATTCCACGCCGTATGCGCCCGCATTTTGCGCCGCGAAGCAGAAAACCTGACCCATTACGACCAAAACTTTGTCATCTTTGACACCGCCGACCAGCTTCAGGTGATGAAGCAGGCTCTCAAAGATTTGAACCTCGATGACAAGAAGTTCCCGCCCAACAAAATTCGCAACGCCATTGGGCAGGCCAAAAACGAACTCATTACCCCCGACCTCTACAACGCCACCAACTACATTGCCGAAGTAACCCGCCGTGTTTACACGCGCTATCAGGAAATTCTGCACGCCAACAACGCGATGGATTTTGACGATTTGCTGATGAACACGGTGCTGCTGTTTGACGAACGGCCGGAAATTCTCCAACGCTACCAAGAGCGGTACCAATACATCCTTGTTGACGAGTTTCAGGATACCAACACCACCCAATACGCCCTGCTGCACAAACTTACTGCCACACATCACAACATTTTTGCCGTGGGCGACGCGGACCAATCGATCTATAAGTGGCGAGGGGCAGATTTTCGCAACATTCAGCGGTTCCGCGAGGAATATCCCAAGGCCCAAATGATCCTGTTGGAGCAAAATTACCGCTCCACCCAAATCATTCTCGATGCCGCCAAAGCCGTCATCCGGCGCAACAGCGACCGGGTGGACAAGGAGCTGTTTACCGAGCGGCAAGGCGGGCGGCAAATTGTGGTGCGCGAAGCGTACAACGAGAACGAAGAAGCCGAAACCATCGTCGCCACCATTGAACGCCACCTGCTGGATGGCTACCGCTATGCCGACACCGCCGTCATGTACCGCACCAACTTCCAATCCCGCGCCCTGGAGGAAACGCTGCTGCGGGTGGGCATTCCCTACAAGCTGGTAGGCGCAACAGAGTTCTACAAGCGGCGGGAAATCAAGGACATCATAGCCTTTTTGCGCCTCATCCATAACCCAGCCGACGAAATCAGCTTTGGCCGCATTTTGAACGTGCCGCCACGAAGCATTGGAGCCAAAACGCGGCAGGATTTGCTCGATTGGGCGGCGCGACATGGATGGCAGCCAGCAACGGCCGTTATTGAACTCGCCACCAGCCCTGACATCAACACCCCCTTCAGCGGTCGCGCCCTCGGCTCCCTCTTCAACTTTGGCGAAATGCTCCACGCCTGGATCACCATCCGCGACCACGCCACCGTGGCCGAACTCATTGACCTGGTGCTGGAAAACACCGGCTACAAAGCATACATAGACGACGGCACCCCCGAAGGGGAAGAACGATGGGCCAACGTCATGGAATTTCGCGGCGTGGCCGTCAGCGACACCGGCCGCACGCTGGGTGAATTTCTGGAGCAAGTGTCGCTGGTGTCTGAAACCGACAATCTGGAAGAGCAGGCCAACGCCGTCACCCTGCTCACCTTCCACGCCGCCAAAGGGCTGGAATATCCCGTTGTCTTTCTGACAGGGCTGGAAGACGGGCTGCTGCCCCACAGCCGTTCGCTGGAAGACGGCGAAGAGCTGGCCGAAGAGCGTCGCCTCTTTTACGTGGGCATCACCCGCGCCAAAGATGTTCTCTACATTTCCCACGCTTTCCGCCGCACCACCTTTGGCGACAGCTCCGTGTCGGCACCTTCCCGCTTTCTGCGCGACATCCCGCCAGAGCTGACCGAGGGGGGAGAAACAAAGCAACGGCGACAAGAAACCGTTTCCCGTGCCAGCAGTTGGAGCAGTGGGCGCAGCAATACAAGCTGGTCTGGCAGCAGCAGCCGATCATCAACTTCCAGCCGGAAAGAGTGGACACCCCCGGCACGCCCCAAAACGCCACCTGCCGCCAGTGAGCCACCCCGTTCACGGTTGCCCAAGCCAAACTATTTGCGGCAAGATGTGGACGTGGACGATGAACCCCGGCAAACAGGCGGCGGCAGCACCCAATATCGCACCGGCCAAAAGGTACGCCATATCAAATTTGGTGAGGGGACGGTGATTGAAAGCAAGCTGACCGGCAGTGATGAAGAAGTGACGGTAGCGTTCCCCAGCGAGGGGATCAAGCGGCTGGCGGCGAGTTTTGCCCGGCTGGAGATTGTGAAAGAGTAATCAGTAACCGGTAATCAGTTATCAGTCTGACCACTGACCACTGATTACCAACTACTGATTACTGATTACCGACCAATGCTTTACCTGATAGACGGCCATAATCTGATTGCCAAGATGCCCGACATTGATCTGGATGACCCCAATGACGAGGTGAAGCTGGTGCTGCGTCTGCGGAGTTGGGCTTCGGCGCAGCGGTCGCGGCGGGTGGTTGTGGTGTTTGACCAGGGGTTGCCGGGGGGGAAGCAGAAGCAGTTGTCGAATGCGGATATAACGGCCGTTTTTGCCTCCACCGGCAAAACAGCCGATTCCCTGCTCATCAACCGCATCCGCCAGGTGAAAAACCCGCGTGAATACACGGTCGTCAGCAGCGACCAGATGATTCTCGATGCCGCCAACCAGCGCCGCATTGCCACCATGCGTTCGGAGGCGTTTGTACAGGAAATGGGGGTGGACAAACGGCTGCCCAGTGCCGCCAGCCAGCCGGAAGCGGGAGCCGAAGCGGAGCCGGAAATTAGCGACAAGGATGTAGCCCACTGGCTGGAGCTGTTTGGCCCAGAGCCAGAAACGCCCAAAAGAAAGCGTCCCGCGCCGCCGCCCGCTGTGCAAAAAGAGTTACCGCCTGCTGCACAACCTGCCAAAGAGAAAAAGCCACCTATGCCCCTCTCCAAACAAAAACGCTCCACCCGCAAGCTGGATGCTGATGAAGTAGATGAATGGCTGACTTTTTTTGGCGCAGAACCAGAGCCGCCCCCGCCATCCCCAACGCCGTCTTCCCCTGCCGCCCCATCTGCCAAGCCCAAGCGTTCTTCCAGCAAGCTGAGTACCGAAGACGTGGAGGAATGGCTGCGCTTCTTTGGCGACAGCAAGCCAACCCCCAAAAAGAAAAAATAGGACGGAACCTGTTGCCTCCAGCAAACGTTCTATAATCACAATCATCATGGCTTATGGAATTCGAGGAGGACATCGTGACAACCAAACAAACCCTTATCCGGTTCATCGTGTTTTTTGGGATCTTGTATCTGACTGCTTGTGGGGGCAAAACCGCTGAAGAGACACGCATTGTCACCGAAACAGTTGAGGTGACACGGGTTGTGACAGAAACCGAATCTATTGAGATACCTGCGGCCGAGGAACCGGCGGCGGAGGAACCAGCGGCCGAGGAAGCGGCAGAGGTTGTAGATTCGGGGCAGGAGGCGACGGGGAGTGAACGGGGGGGCGACCAGATTGAGCCGCCGGGGAATGGCCCAAAAGTGGAAGCGCCGCGCCAGCAAACGGCCGTTCTTGCCACCACCAACGACCAACCCCGCGCCGAAACCGAACCCACACCCATTCCGGCCACCACTGCCAGCCCGCTCACCGCTGGCGAAATTGACGACAACGCCCGCCGGGATGAATACCTGGCCTACCTTGCCAGCTACACCGCCAATGACGTGGTGCGGCTGGACGTGAGCCAGCGGCATGAGCTTGTGGTGGTGGATGGGGCAGAACGGCCGTTATTGGGGGTCGAACTCATTATTCAGGCCAATGGGCAGGAAATCACGCGGTTAAAAACGGGCAGTAACGGCCGTTCCACCTTCTATCCCCGCCCCTTTAACACCCAGTCCCCCACCTACACCATCACCGCCACCGCCGCCGACGGCAGCCGCCAAACCGTTTCCGTCGCTGCTAACGAAGCCGAATGGCGCATTGCCCTGCCCACCGCCAGCCAGCCAGCCGCCGCCCAGCTTGATATACTGCTGCTCATTGATGCCACCAGCAGCATGGCCGACGAAATTGACGAACTCAAAAGCAACATTCGCGCCATCGCCAGCCAAATGCCCAACCAGCCCAACGTCCAGTGGAGCCTTGTGGCCTACCGCGACCGGGGTGAGCCGCTTGCCGAGCAACTTTTCCCCTTCTCAGACAATTTAAACACCTTTGCTGCCGCTCTGGATGGGGTCGAAGCCGAAGGGGGAGGCGATTATGCCGAGGATGTGCAGGGGGCGTTGGCGTTGGCACTGGAACAATTTGTCGCGCAAAACGGCCGTCAGGCGGTCAAGCTCATCTTTCTGGTGGCCGATGCGCCGCCCCATCTGGACTACACCGACCAGCCATCTTATGCCGACCTGCTGCCGCAAGCGGCGGCGCTGGGGGTGAAAATTTATCCGTTGGCGAGCAGCGGGCTGGATGCCCAGGGGGAGTATATTTTTCGGCAGTGGGCGCAGTGGACAAACGGCCGTTTTCTCTTCCTCACCAACAACCCCACCAACACCGATTCGGCCGGCAACCCCACCATCTCCGTAACCAGCAACGGCACCCCCTACACCGTCGCCAATCTCGACACCCTCATCCTCAACCTCATCCGTCAGGAGCTTTCCTATCTTCCCCAATAACGCTTTAGAAGTTCAACTTCTCAGAAGAAGTTGAACTTCTTGCCAAGCCAAAAGCAAAAAGGGCTGACCGCTTATTTAGGCGATCAGCCCCAATTCAAGGAAACTTGAGTGGTGTAAACAATTGAATATTTACTCCTTCACACAGCACCATTACCAGTAACGGAAACTGCTCAAGGAATCTTGGCAAAAGCTACCACAGCTTCAAAGAAGAGCCGTGGCGTACATCTTGACCGAACCAACTGTTTGGGTCGCTGGGGTAACTCCACGAAGCTACCAATCCAAGACAACCACACCTTCACACTCGTTTGACACCCGGCGGTCTGTTTTCTGTCTGCGATAGCCTTTGTTGCTTAAAATAATACATGGTTTTCCCTATTTTTATAGTGACAAACATCACCCCTTCCACATGACATTCATCTGGCAGCCAACACAGCACAGTAACGACAAAATTGGTCTACCTTGTAACGCTCGTTTTAATATTCCAATGGTATAGATTATTCAGTACTCAAGTACCACGGATACCAAATCGGTTCCGCATGGCACAAATGAACGCACATACATTCTAGATACATTGCAGATTGCTAGCACTACAGTCTACATCACAACAATTTGATATGCTTTCTTTGTTGGGGTGCCGCCAGCCTATCAAAACAATTGAATGCACGCTGTTGGCAATGCAGTAACCTGCCACTTCTAGCTGTTTCAAGAAATATTAATATTTTTGGTAAACACAAAGCGAGGTAGAGGCATGAAAAAAGTTCTCTCAATCAGCATCATTCTCATTTCCGCAACCTTCTTCATCGGAGGTCTGACATTGGCATATTTAGCCATCAATACCGACTTCTTCAACAAAGAGGCGATTAAAGCCGAAGTGGCTCCTATTGTTGACAAAGCCGAGGAGATTGCCCCTGACGTTGTTAACACCCTGTCCGTTGTAGCAGATGAAGCGGTGAACCAGCTAAAAACGGAACCCGTTTCCAATAACCTCAACGCCCCAATCACCATCTACAAGAATAACCTGGCAAATGGTTGGGAAAACCGCTCCCAGGATGCCAATATCAACTTTAGCGGTTTCCCTGCTTATGATGGGCAGACGGCGATGATCATTGACTTTTCGGCGCAGGGTGGGGTTGTTGACTTGCGCTCCCAAGAGCCACTTGACCTGCGTGGACATAATTTGCTGCGCTTTTGGATTCATGGTGGTGTTACCGGGGGGCAGCAAATTGCCGTGGGTCTCGTTGGCGAAAACGGCCAGATTGGCAAGACAGTTGCCATCAACCCGCCTTACCCCAACGACTGGCGGCAAATTGATATTTTGCTGGCCGATCTGGAGACAGGCGAACTTGTGTATGGTGTTGCCTGGCAAAACACAAGCAAAGGACCACAGCCAGTTTTCTACGTGGATGAAGTTGCCTTTGTAGATGATCCACTGAGTGAGGGGTATGCCAATACCGTCAATACAAACCTTACCCTTACGATTCACGCCGACCAGCCGCTTTACCCAATCAGCCCCTTGATCTATGGGATGAATTTTGCGGATGAGGCCACTGCCGAAGAACTGGATTTACCGCTTAATCGGTGGGGGGGTAACGCCACGTCTCGCTACAACTTTGCCGATGATGTTACCAACGCTGGCAGCAACTGGTATTTTGAAAACACACGACCGCCGCAAGACAGCCTTACCCTGATAGAGAATGAGTCCACGTCCGATGCGTTTGTGCGGCAGAATATTCGCACCGAAACCGAATCTTTGTTGACGCTGCCGCTTACCGGCTGGGTGGCAAAGGACAGTGAGAGCTGTGGCTTTAGCATTAGCAAGTACGGGGCGCAAATGAGTGCAGATGGCTGGCGGCCTGATTGTGGCAATGGCCTGTTAACAAATGGGCAGCCTGTTACGGGTACGAATTCTGAGGACACGAGCGTTACGAGTGACCCGGAGTTTATCCAGGCGTGGATGGCGCATTTGACGGAAAAGTTTGGCATGGCTGATGAGGGTGGCGTGCGTTTCTATGATTTGGACAATGAGCCAATGTTGTGGAGCCATACACACCGCGATGTGCGCCAAACGGAGTTGGGGCTGGATGAGTTTTGGGCTATTACTGAAGCGTATGCGGCTGCGGCTAAGGAGGCTGATCCCGCAGGGCAAATTCTGGGGCCAGTGGTTTGGGGTTGGACTAGCTATTTTTGGTCAGACTTGGATGTGAAGGAAGGGACACCTTTTTGGGAAAATGCACAAGACCGGCTAGCGCACGATAACATGGAGCTGGTGGCGTGGTATTTGCGCCAAATGGCACGGTATGAGGAGCGTACCGGGCAGCGTTTGCTTGATTATCTGGATCTGCATTACTATCCGCAGGCGGTGGGGATTGCTTTTTCGGAAGCGGGGGATGAGTCGCAGCAGGCTTTGCGGTTGCGTTCCACGCGCTCACTGTGGGATCGAACTTATGTGGATGAGAGCTGGATTGCGGAACCTGTATTTTTGATTCCACGGATGCACGATTGGGTCAATGAGTTTTATCCGGGTACCAAGCTGGCGATTACGGAGTACAACTGGGGTGGGCTGGAGCATATTAACGGGGCGGTGACGCAGGCTGAAGTGTTGGGCATCTTTGGACGCGAGCAGCTTGATTTGGCGGCGATTTGGGCACCACCTCAGCGTGATGAGCCGGGTATGTATGCGTTTCGTATGTATCGTAACTATGATGGGCAAAAGGGCAAATTTGGCGATACCTATGTGAATGCGGAAAGTAGTCAGGATGATGTTGTGTCCATTTTTGCGGCGCAGCGGGAAACGGATGGGGCGTTGACGGTGATGGTGATGAATAAGAGCCATATTCCGGTGACGGTTCCGGTAACGTTGCAAGGTTATGCTGGGGGAAGTTCAGCCGAGGTTTATCGCTATAGCGAGGCTAATTTGCAGCAGATTGTACGGATGCCGGAGCAGGTGGTGGAGAATGGGGCGTTTGAAACGACTTTCCCGGCCATGTCCATTACGCTGTTTGTGTTTCCGGCGGAATAGGTTAACGAGTCGTTTGGGCTTGTAGAGGGTAGACGTTCAACTTCTTTGAGAAGTTGAACGTCTTTTTGTTGGGCTATTGCTGCAGAAACGGCCGTATTTTTCCAAGCAGCTCATCCCAGCGGTATGGTTTCTGTAGAAATGTTGTGTGTGGGTGACGTAGAGCGGCGGCAACATCACTTGGTTCACTGGTGTAGCCAGAAGAAAGAATGACCGGAATGGTGGGCGCAAACTGGCGCAGTCTGGCGTGTGTTTCCGTACCGCTAATGCCGGGCATGGCTATGTCAAGCAAAATGAGGGCAATATTGTGGATATGCTGCTGATAGAGGTCTATGCCGCTTTGCCCATCGGCGGCCGTTAATACGTTTATGCCTTCCACAGCTAACACATCAGCAACGGCCTCGCACACGGCCGCTTCATCATCAATGACAAGGATTTGGCCTTGGAGTAGCTGTGCGTGGTGGGGCATGGTGGCTGCGGCTGGCAGGCCTTCTTCCACCACTGTCCATGCCTCACTAGCCAGGAGCGCAGGAAAGAAGAGGCGAAATGTTGTCCCCTTTCCTGGTTTGCTTGATACTTGTAGCCCACCCTCATGACTTCGCACAATCCCCATCACTGTTGCCAAACCAAGACCATGCCCGCTTCTCTTGGTGGTAAAAAACGGGTCAAAAATCTTAGCCAGGGTTGCTTCGTCCATACCAGAGCCGTTGTCTGTAACGTCCAGCCGTACATAGTTGCCAGAAGCCAGCCGTTCGCCCGTGACCAGCCATATTTGTTTTTGGGCGGTAACGGTTTGTGTTTGGGTAACAAGATGAATCGTGTCAGAACGGCCGTTAATACTATTCTCCCCGGATGGCATGGCTTCAACAGCATTCAGCACCAAATTCATTAACACTTGCTGCAATTGGCCTTCATCTCCATTCATCAATGCCAATTGGGGCAGCAAACTTACTTCCAGTCGCACCGCTTTGGGGATTGCAATCTCTAGCAGTGACATGCTTTCCTGAATGAGAAGATTCAGGCTGAGTGGGTGGCTTTCACGCCGACCGCGACCTGAAAACGTAAGCAGTTGCTGGGTTAGGCTTGCTGCCCGCTGCGATGCCTCAACCATGCGGTGGATATGGCGCAAGGCGGGGCTGTCGGTGGGTAGTTTGGCCTGGGCTAATGAAGCCTGGGTGAGGATCGCTGTTAGTAAATTGTTGAAATCATGGGCAATACCGCCAGACATCAATCCCAGGCTTTCCAGTTTTTGCGCTTGCCGCAACGACTCTTGTGCCTGACGCAAATCGGTAAGATCAACAACTTGTGCCATCAACCGTTCAACTTGATCCCGGCTGTTGTACACAACCGAAACCTGGATAAAGACATAAACGGCCGTTCTGTCCTTCCGAATATACCGCTTTTCATATTGATAGGCGGCAATTTCTCCCCGCACAAGCTGTTGATAAAACTGCAAATTTTTTTCCAAATCATCAGGGTGTGTAATCTGGGCAAATGTCATCTGCCACAACTCTGCCATGCTATACCCGACGGTACGACAAAAAGCGGCATTTACCTGTAAAAAACGCCCTTTTAAATCAGTAATTGTCATTCCAATCGGAGCCAGATCAAATAGCTCGCGGAATTGACGTTCACTGGTGCGCGTTGCCCGTTCGGCCTGCTTCAAAGAAGTCACATCCCGATAGCTCCACACGCGCCCCACTGGTTGACCATCTAACATTTGTGGCAGCGAAAAACTTTCGAACACAGAGCCATCCGCCAGTTCAAGAACCATATGCCGCTCTTGCAGGGGATTTTGGTAAGCGTCCGCAATCTGAGCGTCCCACTCGGCTGCGTCAACCAGTTTGTGATGAACCAGTAAACGGGCATCTTCAGCATCCGTTATGGATTCCGGAATACTCCACATTTGGCGAAAACGGCCGTTTGTCGCCACAAACCGCCGATTCAAATCCACCACCAAAATTCCATCCGGCACCGCATTAAACGTCGCCTGTAGCATCGCATTGTTATGCGCCAATGCCTGCTCCACCTGCTTACGCTCCTGCACCTCCTGCAAAAGCTGCTCATTACGCTTTAATAATGCCCGTTCGCTGCTGGCGGCACGCCCCAAAGCCTCATCAATTCGCCGCAGTGCATAATAAGCAAAGCTGGTGATAGTTGTTAAATTAACGAGTTGCGTCATAGCTCTGGTGAACCAGGTTTGCACCCCTTGAATCTCTGGCATTAAGCCCTGATGCTCCAAAAAAGCTAGTACCAGTGTAAACAATGCAACCCCGCCCGCAGCAACCAGCATGACCCGCCGCCCCAACAGCAATCCTGTGCAAAATATAAGCAGCAGCAACGAACTGTAGGCTGTTGCATTTAGCCCACCTGTAAAAACAATGGCTCCTCCCATCAAGACAAGCAGGGTTGCTAAAAAAAGATAGCTGGCACTGTCAATCCGTTTGGTCTGCAACAGAAGGTAAGCAACCAAAAAAGCACCCAAAAACAATGCCATAAGTCCAGCGCGAAACGCATTTAATGTACCGGACAGATAAAAGCCAACAATGAGTAAAATGGCGACTGCGGCTCCCACCGAAATCAGAACATACAAAAAATACGCTGAACGTGTTTCTTGTTCACTATCTAAAACAGGCGGCCTTAAAAAGGCGGTTAGCCGTGCTAACATGCTCATTACCTTGCCCTATGTGTCTAAAAAATGTTGCCTAGCCGCTCTCAGAAAGCTGTGGCTTACCCTCTCGTGTCCATTATACTCTAGACTCTGTGCAATTTGAAACACATGTTTTTTTTGGCACCTGTCAGGCAAAAAACCATAGGTTTCATTTTGATTTGAGTATAGATACCATAAATTTATATAGCAAAAAAGGCCAGAGACGCAAATCCCTGACCTTTTTTAATAGCATTAGCTGATATGGTTAGTGTGCAAGCAAAGCCGCCATTAATGGATCTGCACCGGATCCTTTATGGCACCACGGTCAAAAAGCGGTTCATGGTATCCATCATCCAGCCCTTCCGGTGGCGTAATCTTTTCAATTTTAACGGCCGTATTCTTATAATCCGGAATCTTCGCCCGCCCATCAACCCGATCCAGCGTCAACATATTCGCCGCCGCCTCGGCAAAGTGGAACGGCACAAAAATGGTGCGCCGGGGCGACCGTTCCGTCACCAGCAGCCGCAGTTGAATGGCTCCACGCCGTGAGCTAACCCGTACCCAGTTGCCTGTTTCCAGCCCCATCTCGGCGGCATCCACCGGGTGCATCTCACACGTTGCTTCGGGGTAAATCTCTTCCAGCCGTGAACGCCCGGTCATCGTGCTGCCGCTCCAGTGGTACAGCACTCGTCCTGTGCTAAGATTGAACGGGTAGGCTTCGTCGGGTTGTTCCGACTCGGTGCCATAGGTTACTTCCCAGAACTTCCCCTTGCCACGCGGGAAGCTGTCGGCAAAGAGGAACGGGGTACCGGGGTGGTCAAGGCTGGGGCAAGGCCAATGGACACCCCCCTCGCGCTCCAATCGGTCGTAATCAATGCCCCAAAATTCGGGTGTTACCTGGCGCATCTCTTCCCAAATGGCGGCTGGGCTGTCAAAATCAAAGCCGTTGGTGAGTGTTTTGCCCATGCGCTGCTCAATCCGGCGACCCAAGTCACACAAAATGTCCCAGTCTGGGCGAGAGTTGCCTACGGGAGAAACGGCCGTTCTGCACCGCTGAATCCGCCGATCTGAATTCGTAAACGTCCCATCCTTTTCCGCAAAGCTCGTCGCTGGCAAAATCACATCCGCCAGTTCACCCGTCTCATTCAGGAAAATATCCTGGCACACCAAAAACTCCAGCTGCTCCAGCGCGTGGCGCGTATGCGTCTGGTTTGGTTCACTCATCATTGGGTTCTCACCCAGCACAAACATCCCCCGCACCGACTTGTCAGCGGCGGCTGTTACCATCTCCGTCGCCGTTAGCCCCGGCAGCGGGTTAAGTGCTGTACCCCAATGCTGCTCAAACTTCCCCTTCACTTTGGGATCATCCACCCGCTGATATGCCGTAAAAACGTTAGGCAACCCACCGCTATCAGAACAGCCCTGCACATTGTTCTGACCGCGCAACGGGTTAACCCCCGTACCCGACTTGCCCAAATGCCCACACATCATCGCCAAATTCACCAGCGACAGCGTGTTGTCAGTGCCATGCGTGCTTTGGCTAATTCCCATCCCCCAATAAATCGCTGCCCGCTCCGCCTTGGCATAAATCCGCGCCGCCTCCCGAATGGTGTCGGCCGGCACCCCACTGACCTTCTCCGCCCATTCCGGCGTAAACTGCTCCAACGACTCGATATACTCATTAAACCCTTCTGTCCGCTGGGCAATAAAATCCTCATCAAACAACTCTTCCTTAACAACAACATGCGCCATCGCCTGGAACACCGCCACATCCGTCCCCGGATTTTGCCGCAGCCACAGCTCCGCATGATCCGTCATCTCAATCCGGCGCGGATCTACCACAATCAGCTTGGCACCATTTTTCCGCACCGCCCGCTTCAAAAAGTTGGAAATCACCGGGTGCGTTTCCGTGGTGTTTGACCCTGTAACAATAAACGCCTCCAGGTTCTCCATCTCGGCAATTGAGTTGGACATCGCGCTGGAGCCAATAGACAGTTGTAGCCCCGTCACCGACCCCGCGTGGCACAGCCGGGCGCAATGATCTACATTATTTGTCCCAATCAACGCCCGCATCAGCTTCTGATAGATGTAATTGTCTTCGTTCGTGGCCTTGGCACTAGCATAGCTGGCAATCGCATCCCCGCCATGCGCCTTTGCAATTCGTACCAACTCATCAGCAACAAAATCAAGTGCCTCATCCCAGCTGGCCTCGCGCCACACCGGTTTGGCACTTCGGCCCTCCTCCCGGTTCACCCGAATCAGTGGCGTTTTAATCCGCCCCGGGTGCTTCACATAATCGGTGCCAAAGCGCCCCTTCACACATAACATCCCATAGTTGGGCGCGGCATCAAACGGAGCCTCCACCGCATAAATATAATTGTCCTTGACCTGCAAATGCATCTGACAGCCCACACCACAGTAAGGGCAAGTTGTTCTAACCGTTTTATCAGGGGTAAGCATAATAACCGCCTCCGTTCACATTGGAAAGCTGGAGATTGGAGATTGATGAAGGTTCAACAACCTCTAATCTCCAATCTCACAATCTCTTGTCTTAATCATTAACCCGCTTCTTCCGCCCACGCCGCGTTTGGTAAAAAATTTCATCCGGGTCAACGCCTTGCTCCAGTAGTGCTTGCCGTTTGGGCTTTAAAGCCCCCGTTGGGCAAGCCCCCACGCATTGGCCGCAAAAAACGCAGGTCGTATCGGTCATGCCGAACCCCTGAAAGGTTCCAATGCGCGTCTCGAAGCCGCGCCCATCAAAGCTAAGGGCATAGGTAAACTGGGCATCATCGGCACATACCTGCACGCAGCGCCAGCAGTTAATGCACTGGTTATAATCGCGGATGTAAAACGGGTTGTCGTCATAGACAGGTGACTCACGCCGCTTGCCATCCGCAAAACGCTCAGGATCAGCATCATACGCCTCAACCAACTCCAAAATTTCGGGAGCCTCATCAAGGGTAATGGTTGAGTTGAGCATTTCCAGAATGGTTCGCCGCCCGCGCACCACATCCTCACTTCTGGTTTGAATATCCATCCCGTCCGCACAAGCCGTCACACACGCCGCCAACTGCACGCGAAAACCGGCATCCACTGAACAGATGCGGCACAATCCGTTGGCCGTCAGGTGGGGATGGTAACAAATAACAGGAATCTCAATCCCAATTTGCGCCGCCGCATCGAGAATAGTTGTTCCTTTCGGCACGGTCACTTCCTGACCATCAATTTTCAGGGTAACAGTTTCGCTCATTTTTTCTCCCTTATATCACTATACCAAAAAAGCGCGAGATTGTAGGCATTGGTTGTTTTACTCAACTTCAAACAAAACCCGTTTGGGATGAGTATAAATTCGCATTCGATCCTGGCGCAGGTAGGCGACGATGGTGATGTTCCACGCCTCAGCCAACGCCACGGACAGGCTGGTGGGCGAGGTGCGGGAGCAGACGATGGGTGTTTGCAGCCGCCGCGCCTTGTTGATCATCTCGCTGCTAATGCGGCCGCTGCTGAGTAAAATGCACCCTTCGGTGGCGATACCCTCTACCAGTGCCATCCCGCGCAGCTTGTCGAGACAATTGTGTCGTCCAATATCTTCTACCTGCAATAGAAGCTGCTCAGGTGTTGCCAGCGCAGCCGTATGGATGCCACGTGCCCGTTGGTACATTTCTGCCCCCAGGTGCATTTGCCGCATCAGCTCGGCTAACTGGTGTGGGGTAGCCTGCGTTTCAATCTGTAGTGGGGGGTGCTGTGCGGATAAATCATCGAAGGTTACACCACCGCCACAGCCGGCCGTCACTACCAGCCGCCTGGGTGGTTCAAACCGAGCATCATGGAGCCACACATCCACGCAGTTGCTTTTGGAAAGGTGCAGCGAACGCACATCGTTTAAACTGCTGATGATATTCTCGTTGTAAAGAAAACCCAACGCCAGCTTGTCCAGGTCATTGGGTGAACACATAAAGGTGGCAAGTTCAAAGCCGTTGACGGAGATACAGGCTTGTGTCTCTGTGACAATTTCGGCTTCTGTGGCTTGTGGAGAGCCAATGGAGATGTTGATATAGTGGGTGGGAGAAACGGCCGTTTCTCCACTACCCACCTTGTCCACCACAACCTGATCCATCTACTCCGCCAGCTCCGGCCACCGCTGCAACGCCGTCAACACCGCCGAAGCAGCCGTTTGCCCCAGCCCACACAGCGACGTTTCCGTCATTGTAAAGCCCACATCCAGCAGCACCTGCTTATCCGTCCCCCTTGCCCCACCATCGTGGGCAATCCGATCCCAAATTTCCATTTGCCGCTGCGACCCAAGCTGGCAGGGGAAGCATTTGCCACAGCTTTCATGGGCAAAAAAGCGGCTCAGTTCATACAGCGTTTGGCGCAAATCGGCCGTTTCATCAAACACCATCACCACGCCTGACCCCAGTGGAATGTTTCGCGCCCGCGCATCTTCATACGTCAGCGGCATATCCAACTCATCTGGCTTGATAAACGCCCCCGCTGCGCCCCCCATCAACACCGCCTGGATTGCCTTGCCACCCGGCACACCACCCGCCATCTCAATCAGTTCACGAATGGTTTTGCCAAAGGGAATTTCATAGACCCCCGGCTTTGCCACATGGCCGCTAAGACAAAACAGCTTGCTGCCCGGCGACTTTTCCGTGCCAATCGCTTGCCACGTCTCCAGCCCCTGCGTCAGCACCGACAGCACTGCCACCAGCGTTTCCACGTTGTTGATAGAGGTTGGCTGCCCAAACAGCCCATGCGTGGTCGGGAACGGTGGTTTAATGCGCGGGAAGCCCCGCTTCCCTTCAATCGCTTCAAACAGTGCCGTTTCTTCGCCGCAAATATAGGCACCAGCCCCCACGCGCACCTCAATGTCAAAGTGGAATCCACCGTGACCTAGAATGTTACGCCCCAGATAGCCCGCCTCTCTGGCCTGCCGCACTGCTTCACGCAGGCGGTTTACGGCACGGGGATATTCGCCACGCACAAAAATCCAGCCGTTTTCGGCACCAACGGCCAGAGCAGCCACCGTTGCCGCTTCAACCACAGCAAAGGGGTCTTCTTCCAGCAGGCAGCGGTCTTTGAAGGTGCCGGGTTCGCTTTCGTCGGCATTCACAACAATGTGTTTTTGGCTGGGCTTTCCGGCCGCCCCCCGTGTGAAGAACCATTTGCGCCCCAGCGGGAACATGGCTCCGCCGCGCCCCAAAATGCCGCTTTTGTCGGCCAGGGCGATGAGGGCATCTGGCCCCATTGCCACCGCTTTTGCCAGTGCCTGGTAGCCGCCGTGGGTTTGGTAATCGTCAAGGCTACCGGGGTCTACTTTGCCCACGCGGGCCAAGGTCCACAGAGGGTCGCCGTAGGGCTGGGCGGCGGCTTCGGGTTGGGTGCCGTCTAGAAAGCTGTCAATGGTGTCGGGGGTGAGGTGTCCAAACGGCCGTTCTCCATTCAACGCCACCGGAGCCAGTTCGCACATCCCCAAACACGGCACATGCTCAACCGTTACCGACCCATCAGCCGCCGTTTCCCCATGATGCAGCCCCAATTTGGCTTCAATTGCCGCCATCACCCCCTGGGCATTTGCCAGGGAGCAAGCCGGATCTTCGCACACGCGAATGACACGCCGCGCTGTCGGCTCACTGTAAAACATGCTGTAAAATTCAACGACACCATGAATATCAGCCAAAGGCACGCGAAGTGCCTTGCCAATTGCCTCTTGCACGTTGCCGGGCAGCCAGCCATAAATGGCTTGCGCTTCGTGAAGCATTGGCAGCAATGCCTCACGCCGTCGGCCGTGATATTTTTTTAAAACGGGTTCCAAATGGGAAAGGTCTATCGAGGCCATTGTATCAATCATAAGCCTTCCTCCTCAATAAAATGGACGAAGGGTGGGGGGAAAAAACGAGAAACATGATTAAACTTTCGCCGCACCAACCCTCAATCATCAATTATTTACCTGTTTGCGCTACGATAATTGTATGGTATTGGCCTTGAATGTCCAATGATAACCATTGGACGGTCTGCACCAGTTATCAATTATTGCAGGGAACTGTTTGTACCCAATGGTCGCATACCCCCAAGAGATCAAGCTGTCTTTAATGCGTTCTTTAATGCAGCCAGGCTATGCTTGAAGTTGAGGTGCAAAGAGTTAAACCATGCTGTAGGTTCCTGGCTGGTTTCGAGGTGAAGCAAGGACAAGAGAAAGTTATAATGTAAGGCCATAGCTTGAGTAGCGTAGCAATCGTGTAGCGATTCTCAAGGCTATCTGGTTTATGGAGTGAACAATGCAGTTGCTGATTGTCCTTTTTGTTCTTGCTTGGGGAACGATGCTGAAAGAAACGGCCGTTTTCCCCATACTGATCTCGGCTATCTTTATCCTAATTTTACTGATCGCCTTTACCCTGCTCATTTTTCGCTCGCGTGACAGCAGCGATTTCTAGGATATTCCCTTTTCCGACGTAGACAAAGCGTAAGTAGCTGGTCGTTGGTTGTAAAGAGATACCCCTCTTCCAGTCCACTTGCAACCAACCAGTATTAGCCAGATAGCTGCCGCAATAGACGTTGGCTTGCCTCGGCATACAGTTGGCTTTGCGCTGCCAGGGTTAAATAGCGCTGGGCAGGTTTTTGTTGCTGCTGCTGAAAATGCAGGGAACCCAGGGTGAAATAAAGAGCCGGTAGCTGTAAACCAGCAGTGACCACCTGCTCATAGCAGCGAATCGCCTCTGCGGGCAAGCCCCGCGTCTGGAAGTCAATCCCTTGCCCCAGCAGCGCATCCCGCTCCAGCTTGCTCATTCCCCCCACCTCTTCATCAGAATCCTCATCACGGAAGATTTCCTCGGCCAATTGGGTTTGGGCCAAATGTTGCGCCTGTTCGGCCGGGTCTTCCCCCTGGGCTGGCTCTTGTTTGGCACGCCAGCCGGCCGTTTGCGATTCAAACACAGTTGCCATTTGGCGCAGGGCGGTGGCAATGTTGTCACTCTTTTCCACAACGGCCGTTTCTTCCACCACCTCAACCACCTCATCCACTTCCGGGGCAAAAGCCTTCTCGCCGTGGACGATAAGCGAAACGGCCGTTCGCACATCCTGATTACCCGGCTCCAGCCGCAAAGCCGCCCGGCACATTTGCAATGCCCGCTCAGGCTCCCCCTGCACCTGCAAAATCCGGGCAATTGCCAAATATTCCCGCACCGCCGCCCGCGTGTTGCCTTGCCGCTGAAACGTCATGGCAAGCCGTTTATGCCCCCCCAGCAAATGGGGTTCTAGCCGTACCGCCCGCTCCCAGTTAGAAATGGCCTGCTCAAACAACTGCCGCCGCAGTGCCAACTCCCCAGCCGCCATGTAGGTGCGGCCGGCTTCGCTTAGCTGCCCCAGCCGCTCCTGAATATCGGCCACCTTTTGCAAGTAGGCAATTTCCCCCCGCGAAAGCTGCACCGCCTGCTTGTAGCACGTCAGCGCCCGGTCAAGCCGCCGCAGCCCAATACACGCCTCGCCCACACCGGCATAGGCGGCGGCACTGCCTGGGTTGGCCTGCACCGCCCGGCCATAAGCAGCCAACGCTGCCGACCAGTTCCCTTGTTCGCTATGAGTTGCCCCTTCTTGCAGGGCTTTTTCGTAAACAGCCTGCTCTTTTACCATCATGCCTCCATGATAATCTACCAAGGCGTTTCATACAAACCTGTTGTGCCACATTTCCCACTGCGGGCTTAACGGCCGTTTGCCATCAATCACCCAAATGTTACAAACCGTAAGCGGTTTTGTAACATTAATATAGTACTTTATTCCTATACAGGATTTTGTAGATGTTTTAAGGAATTGTATTCACCAACAGGGGGTTGGCTGTGACAATATTAGTTGTAGATGATGAACCTTTGCTACGCCGATTGCTCCGGTCTATGTTAGAAAGAGGAGGCTTCCAGGTTGATGAAGCACAGGATGGCCTGGATGCACTTTCAAAAATCCAAACCAAAGTCCCTGACTTACTGATTGTAGATTACATGATGCCCAAAATGGATGGGCCAGACACATGCCGTGCAGTACGCTGTCACGAGCAAACAGCCCATGTTCCTGTCATCATGTTGAGTGCCCGTACCGATGATCGTTCGGCCCAGCATAGTCTGGATGCGGGAGCCACCCTTTGTCTCCAAAAACCATTAGGCTTTCGTGATCTGGTGGGAAGCGTCGAGCGGCTGCTGCGACACCGCGAATTTGCGCCGGCCGCCCTGGCAACCTCCACCGATTAGAAACGCCACCTAATCACATGGGCGTTGGGCAGTTGTCTACTCTTCCGAGTGGGCGACTGCCAGAATGCCGCGTGCCGTTTCCACATCTTGCTGAATTTGCGCCTGCAATGCTTGCAGCGAGGGAAACTTCATTTCGCTGCGAATGCGCTGAACAAACGCTAAACAAAGCTCCTGGTCATACAGGTCTCCGGCAAAATCGAGCAGATGGGCTTCGAGACGCACATGTTGACCGCCTACTGTTGGCCGCAGCCCGATGTTAACGGCCGTTTCATACCGTCGTTCCCCCAACCAGGCATAAGCCGCATACACCCCGTGGGCTGGCAGCAGTTGCTCCTCCCACACCGCCAAATTTGCCGTCGGAAACCCAATCGTATGCCCAAGCTGGTTGCCCCGCACCACCTGCCCACACAGCCGATAACGATAACCAAGACAAGCCGCTGCCGATGCCACATCGCCCGCCTCCAAAAAGTGGCGGATGCGCGTGCTGCTTACTGGCTCGCCCTGCCATTCCACCATGCTTGCCACAAGCTCCACGGTATAGCCTTTCTCCTGCCCCAACTGCTGCAAATAATCAACCGTCCCCTCACGCTGATAGCCCAGGGCAAAGTTGCCACCCCAAAGCTGCCGCATGTTCAGATGAGAGCGCAGTTGATCCATAAAATCAGCGGCGCGGGTCAGGCGAACCGTTTCGTTAAAGGGGTGGGTGATAATGAGATCAACACCCATCTTGCCGATAAGCACCACGCGCTCCTCCAAAGTACTCAAATAATGCTGCCCGTTTAGCCCCAACACCACGCGCTTGGGGTGGGGAAAAAAGGTAAGAACAGCCGCTCTTGCCCCATCGTTGCGGGCCTGCTGCACCAGCGAGCGAATGACGGCCTGATGCCCGCGATGCACGCCGTCAAAGGAGCCGATAGCCAGATAGGTGGGCTGCTGGCCTGTTACATCTGCCAGATTTGTCACACGAAGATATGTTTGTGCCATAGGGAAAATTGTAGCCGTTGCCGGGAATGGGGGCTAGGAATGGAGGATTTTTTGTGGCTGCCAAATGTCATCTTGCCGCTGGGCAACGCCCATAAAGGTACCGTCTTCGGCATAGACACGCACCAGGGCGGTCTGCGGTTGGTCTGGTTGGCAAATAAGCCGCTGCCCCTGAGCCAGCCGTTTGGCTTCGGGGCTAGGCAGAATGAGGGGGGGGAGATGTAAAACGGCCGTTTCTGTTGCCAGCAAGTGGATGGGCAAATTATCCGTTGTCAGGTCAGCGAGCGAAACGGCCGTTTCGCTGCTAAATGCACCAACGGCCGTTCGCCGCAGTGCCACAATATGCCCGCCGCACCCCAACATCTCTCCCAAATCATGCGCCAGGGTGCGAATGTAGGTGCCAGATGAGCAGCGGACGTGTAGCTCAAGAAAAGGCAGATCGCACGGTAGCTGGCTCAATTCATAAATGGTGACAGGGCGTAACGGCCGTTCAACCTCAATCCCCTGCCGCGCCAGCTTGTAGAGCGGCTGCCCCTGCCGCTTAACGGCCGAGAACATTGGCGGACGCTGCTCAATCTCACCCCGAAACTGAGCCAGGGCGTTGTCGAGATCGGTGGAGGTGAAGGTTAACGGCCGTTCGTCCACCACCACCCCATCCGCATCATAGCTATCTGTCGTTTGCCCCAGCCGCACCCGCGCCACATACGTCTTGGGCTGCCCCACCAAATATTCCACCAGCCGCGTCGCCCGCCCCAAGCACACCAGCAGCACCCCCGTCGCCAGCGGATCCAACGTCCCCGCGTGGCCGACGCGCCGCAGCCCCGCCACACGCCGCACCCGCCCCACCACATCATGCGATGTCATCCCTGCCGCCTTATCAATCACTAACACGCCTTCAATCTCACGACTCATCTATCTAAATCTCACTTTAACACCAGGGGTTCGGTCATTTAAACTTGGGCGTTTTCGAGATTGAGAGATTGAGCGATTGGAGAGTGCCACCCTTCAACCGCTTAATCTCCTAATCGCTCAATCTCCAAAGTTGCTTTTGATGGAACCCCAAGTCGCTTCCAACACTTTAGCCGCCAAATCATAACGGCCAAATTGGGGGATGATGTAGACACCCTGCACCAGATCTCGCATGGCAGCCACAATTTCGCGGGCAATGGTAACGCCTTCAGCTTGTGGGTCAACGGCCGTTTCCATACGCTGGCGCAATTCAACCGGAATGGCAATGCCCGGAACTTCGTTATGGAGAAAAGCGGCGTTTTTGCCGTTATAAAGCGGCTGCACACCCAGCACAATGGGAATCATGGCTCCATATTGCGCCCGGTAATCGGTGATGAACTGCCGTGCTTGCGCCACGTCAAACAGCGGCTGGGTGATGGCAAAGTCGGCTCCGCACGCCATTTTTTTTAGCAGCAGCTTCATCTCCCGCTCCGGCTCCTTGGGGGTCAGGCTGAGGGCGCAGCCAACAGTAAAGTTTGTTGGCTGGTCAATGGCGTTGCCACGCTTGTCCACCCCGGCGTTGAGCTGGGTTTTGATCAGCTCGATGAGGCCGGTCGGCACAATGTCGTAATTGTCGGCCGCGTCGGGATAGTCGCCAATTTTGCTGGGGTCGCCCATGGTGACAAAAAGATTGCGGATGCCGAGGGCGTGGGCGGCGAGCAGGTCGCCCTGAATGCGGAGCAGATTACGGCCACGGGTCGGAAAGTGGAGGATGGTTTCTAGGCTGCTGGCCTGCTGCACCAGGTGGGCGGCAGCCCAAGCGCTCATCCGCATTCGCGCCAGGGGAATGTCGGCAATGTTGAGGCAGGTAACACCGGTCTGCTGGAGCATTTGCACGCTGGCAAGCAGCTTTTGCGTGGCAATGCCGCGTGGCGGAGTCATTTCGACGGTAGTGACAAAACGGCCGTTTTGCAAATCCTGCGCCAGTTGGGTGGGTTGGTCGGCAACGGCCGTTAATTGCGCCTCACGCTGCACCAAGGCCACACGCGGCAGCGGGTGTGACGGCGGCTTGGGTGCATCAATCGCCACCCGCATGGCCGCGATATGCTTTTCTGTTGTGCCGCAGCAGCCACCCACCAGCCGCGCCCCCGCCGCCACAAAATCGGCCACGTAGTCGGCAAAGTAGCCGGGTGTGGCGGGGTAAAACATGCGGCCACCAGGCGTTTGCTCCGGCCAGCCCGCGTTGGGCATGGCGACCAGCGGCAGTTGGGGGGCGATTTGGTGCATGGTTGCCAGCAGCCGCACAATTTGCGCCGGCCCGCTGCTGCAATTGACCCCCATTCCGTCCACGTCCAGTGCCGCCAGCCGGTTGGCAACATCGGCGGCGGTGTGGCCGAGCAGGGTGCGGTCGTCGCGGGTGAAGGTCATTTGTACGATGAGGGGAAGATCGGGGGCGACGGTGCGGGCGGCAGAAACGGCCGTTTCTACCTCGCGCAAATCCGACACGGTTTCCACAATCAGCAAATCCACCCCCGCGCCAGCCAGGGCTTCCATTTGTTCAGCAAAAGCAGCTTCGGCCTGCGCCAGGCTAATGCGCCCCAAGGGGGCCAGCGTGCCGCCCAGCGGTCCCACCGACCCGGCCAGCCAGACCGGGCGAAAGGTGCTGTCAATCACGCGGCGGGCAATGGAAACGGCCGTTTCGTTGATCGCCCGCACCTGCTCCCCCAGCCCATATTCATCCAGCTTCAGCCGGTTGGCGCCAAAGCTGTTGGTCTCAATCATATCGGCCCCTGCTTCCAGGTAGGCGCGGTGGACATCGGCCACCAGCCTGGGCTGGTGGAGATTCAGTGCGTCAAATGGCTGGTCACTTTGCACCCCCAGCCCATACAACATCGTCCCCATCGCCCCATCCAGCAGCAGCGGTTTGTCTTGTTGCAGGCGATGCCGCCACATCTCTCGGTTCATTGTTGATCAGACAGGATTAACAAGATTAACAGGATTTTGCTCTTCATCCTGTTAATCCTGTTAATCCTGTCAAAAATTCTTCTCTCCCGGTGCCTGATCCAGAATCAGGCGCACGGAACGGTCATAGGTGAAGTAGTTCCACACCCAGTTGATGAAGACAGTGGCACGGTTGCGGAAGCCAAGCAGGGTGATGAGGTGGAGGAACAGCCACGCCAGCCACGCCAAAAAGCCGCGCAGCGGAATGCGGTTGTAAATCCAGGCGACGGCGCGGCTGCGGCCGATGGTTGCCATGATCCCCCGGTCGTGGTAACTGAAGGAGCGGGGCGGCTGCCCGGCGATGTCGGCCAAGATATTGTGGGCGGCCAGCTCTCCTTGCTGCTGCGCTACCGGGATAAGCATCGGGTATGGTTGGCCGTCGGGGTCTTCCAGGTGAGCCATGTCGCCGACGGCATAGACGCGGTTGAGGTTGAGAACGGCCGTTGTTGGCGCAATCGGCAGCCGCCCACCCCGCTGTAACGGCACCCCCAGCAGGTCGGCCAATGGCGACCCCTTCACGCCGGCCGCCCAAACCAGCGTGTGGGTGGGAATCACCGTGCCGTTCCCCAGATGCACAGTGTCGGCGGTCACTTCGGCAACGCGCTGCCCCAGCAGCACCTCCACCCCCAGCGAGCGCAACTGCTCAACAGCCGCTTTTCGCAGCTTCTCCGGGTAGGGAGCCAGCAAATGGGGCTGCATTTCCACCAAAATGACACGGGCATGGAGCTGCTTTTGCGGGTATTCGACGTTGAGAACGTGGTTATACAGCTCGTAAATGGCGCCCGCCGTTTCAATGCCGGTGGGGCCACCGCCCACCACCACAATGGTTGTCAGAGCCGCTATTTCCGCCGGGTCTTCGCTCCAGGTGGCGCGTTCAAACAGGCGCAGGACGTGGTTTCGCAGCTCAATGGCATCGCTCAGGGTTCGCAGTTCCAGGGCATGGCGGCGGAAGCTGTCGTTGCCAAAGTAGGTGGGAGTACTGCCCGTCGCCAAAATCAGGTAGTCGTAGGGTTCTTGGTACTGCTGACCGCCGCTTTGTATGTGGAGAAAACGGCCGTTTGTGTCCACCTCTGTCACCTCCCCCAGCAAAAACTCCACGTTCCGCGTGCGGCGAAAAATGTTGCGAACCGGGTACGCGATTTCGCTGGGATCCAGGGCGCAGGTGGCAACCTGATAAAGCAGTGGGGTGAAGGTGTGGTAGTTGTTGCGGTCTACCAGCAGCACCTCAACTGGTTTTTTTGCCAGGGCGCGGGCTGCAAACAGCCCGCCAAACCCGGCTCCAACAATCACAACTCGTGGTTTTGTTTGTTCAGACATGCTTTTCCCTAACCTCTGCAAGCCAGAACTGAGACGGTTTCACAGAGGCTCACGGAGAAGACACAGAGGGACACAGAGAAAGAAAATCAGGAGAATCAGTGTCCTATTGCTCCATGTGCAGGTAAAAAAAGAGCGCCTCTGTTGAGACGCTCGCCTTAAACTTGATTCTGTCCTTAACCGCGTCTAAGCAAGATAACCCCAACGCCTGCCAGCAGTACCAGCACCACGGCGGCTCCAATGATGATGGGACCGAGGTTACTAAAGAAGCCACCATCTTCGGCAGGGGCGGCAGGAACGGCCGTTGGTTCAGCCGCCGGAGCCTCGGTTGTGGTGGTGTCAACCGCCGCCACGGCTTGCTGCTGCTGCACCCCAAACGCCACCGGGACAACAATGCCTTCGGTCAGCGCCACACCCCAGCTATCGGCTGTGGTTGTGCCAAAGTTGGCAGGCGGGAAGATTTGCACCTGATAGTTGTCGGCTTCCAGCCCTTCAAAGCAATAAGGTTCGCTCACACCATCAGACACATAGGTGGCAACGGTGTTGCCGGCGCGGGACAAGGTGATGGCGGCATCAGCCACCAATGCTTCGCCGGTATCCTGCACGCCATCTGAATTGTTGTCCATGTAGGCCGCAACGCAAACGGTACCGAGGTTGGCGGCAATTTGTTCGGGTTCAGGAACGGCCGTTGCTTCTGGCTCTGGTGTTGGTTCCTCGGCAGCAGCTTCAGCCTCACCCTCTTCGGCGGCAGCAGTTGGCTCTTCGGCAGCGGCTTCTTCTTCAACTGGTGTCTCAGTGGGCTGCGCCGCTGCCGCATTGGGCAGTGCAATAAACAACTCCTGCCCCGTCGCAATAAAGGCCGGGTCATTGTTGATTTCTCGAATATGGGGCAATGCCTGCTCCGGTGTCATATTCAGAGCCGGGGCATAACGAATGGCAATCGTCCAGAAAGAGTCACCCGGCTGCACCACGTGAACAATCGCACCATCAGCACGCGGCGTGGGGGTTGGTCCCGGCGTTGGTGAAGGCAGCGGCTGGGCAGGAGCCGCATTGCCGCTGCCGCTATTGCCTGCTGCTGTACCACCAATCTCGTACAGCCCAAAAGTATCCATGAAGAAAGCGTTGTTGCGATACGCTTCTTTGGCGGCAAATTCCACCCAAACGGTCATGTTGGGCTGGGTCGCCGTAAATTCATACACAAAAACGGGATAGGCTAGATAAAACGGATTAACGTTGCCCGCATTCCACCAGCCGCTGTAGTTGATAGCACCTTCATCCCGCCACGCCGCCCCTTGCGGGCTAGCCCCTAAACGCACCTGCCCCGCATCCAGCTTGCCCGGAGCGATCTTCTGACCATTTTCGTAATTCTCAACAATGTCAATATAAATGGGCGCGACGAGGCGGTAGGTTTTGCCCGGCACAAGGTTGTTGACGTTTTGCGAAAGGGCTGAGTACATGGGTGCCCACCCTTTAAACACTTTAACCGCATAGACACCATCGCGGAAGAAGAGGCTCCGCTCATCCATAGGTGCATCTTCGATATACCAAACAACGCTTTCAGGCCGATAAGCGACGCCATTGGAGCCAGAAAAGCTTGCACCATCAATATAGTGCAGCGTCCAGCCATCGGGAACTGTCAGCTCCGCTGCACCATCTTGTTTGTGATGTCCTTGCTCAAAGCCGCCGTTTACCAGCAAGTTGGGACCCTGGTCTTGTGCAAAGGCACTGCTGGTGAAAACGACAATCAAACCAAACACGATGCCCGCCATTAACCAACGGGCAAATTTTTTCTTCTCCATGAGATTCCTCCAGCCACATAAATGTAAGCGGCGGTTTGATTCTATAGATGAGGCTGCTGTTGGGCCGCTTGATGTGCTGTCCACAGTTTTGTGGATTAGACAACAATCTTCTTCTTATCTTACGTTGCAAAAATATAGCGCAATGAGCCATTGCGCTATAAATCGGTGGCAGATTGTAGCATAGATCGCAATCACTACCAGTTTTTATGGATAAATGTGAGAGCTAGTTTAATGGATGTCGCTCATAGCAGTGCATCCAGAGCTGTGAGCAGTACCTCGATGTCGGACGGGGTGTTGTATGCTTGCACCGACACGCGAATGAATTGACGGCCGTTCCAACTGATGAGCGGCACTTCAACCCGGTATTCATCATAGAGGCGGCGCTTGAGTACATCTAAATCGGTGGGGGGGAGCGGCGCAATGACAAGCTGCTGGAAAAAGCGTGTGTCGGCAGGATAAAGAGGGCTTAAGCCGGTGAGCTGGCACAGTTGTGCCAGGGTAGATTTGGCTAATTCGTGGCATTGCTGCTGCACCTGTGACCAGTTGTGATCGGTTTGGAATTGAATGGCGGCGGGGACGGAAAGGTAAGAAGAGAGATCGTCGGTGCCGAGGTATTCCAAATGGTCAATAAAGTCGGAGCCAGACGGCCGTTCGCTGTCCCATCCCCAACTGACAACCAATGGCTCTAGCAACGGTTGCGCCTCTCGCCGGGCATAGAGAAAAGCCGATCCTTTGGGGGCACTAAGCCATTTATGACAGTTGCCGGTGTAAAAATCAGCCCCCATTGCGGTTAGGTCAAGTGGAATTTGGCCGGGGGCGTGGGCACCGTCTACCAACGTCAAAATGCCAGCTTCACGGGCGCGTTGGCAGATGGCTTCAACGGGTAGCCGTAAGGCTGTGGCCGAAGTAATGTGGCTGAGGTAAATGACTTTGGTGCGGGGCGTGACGCCTTGCCAAAGCTGTTCAACGATCTCTTCGGGCGAGGTGACGGGCAGTGGGATGGGCTGGCGCACATAGTGGAACCCCTTTTTCTGGCTGACAAACCGCCAAACGCGGTCACAGGCACCATATTCATGATCAGTGGTTAGTACTTCATCTTCGGCCGTTAGAGGCAGTGCCCGCGCCACGATGTTGACACCAAAGGTGGCGTTAGGAATATAGACCAGATCGTCACCGTGTACGTGTAAGTAATTGCCCAGGGTATGGCGGGCTGTTTGCAGATAGCCCGTTAGCTCCCGGCCAATAAATTTAACGGGTTGATATTCAATTTGACGCTGCCATGCTTGATATACGTCAAAAACAGGGCGCGGTGTGGCTCCAAATGAGCCATGATTCAAAAAAACAACATCGGGGTCTAATAGAAAAAGATTACGAAATGTGTTTGTTGTGTCCATAATTCCTTCCGAGAAAACAGATGAAGGGGAATGCTAACACAAATGTTTTGGCCTGAATAGCGAAAAAACAAGCAGCTTGTCTTGCTCAGAAAAACTGTTTGACGATCTTTTGCCCGCGTGATACAGTGACTCTCACGAACGGTTGATATGTCAACGAGTGTAGAAAATTTCAAGGAAGCACAATGTTTGTATGAGTGATGTTGAGCAACTATATAACCTTTTGAAGGAGAGCTTTTTTCTGCTGGATGATGGGGACAGGCGGCTTTTTAGTCAGCACGATTTGTCCTCTCCTCGCTTTTACGCTTTGTCGCATATTGCCGCCGAGCCGGGGCTTTCGTTGAGTCAGCTTAGCGACTGTATGTTTTGTGACAAAAGCAATATTACGCGCATTATTCGTGGGTTGGAGCGGGATGGGTATCTGGAACGCCGGCCGCATGAGACTGATGGCCGTTCTTTGCGTTTGTATTTGACGGAAAAGGGAACGGCCGTTTACCAAACCGTCGCCACCGCCCACCACGCCTCCATTCAGGCGCGGCTGCACCAGCTTGACCAGGCGGAACGGCAGCAGCTTGAAACCCAGCTCAACACCCTCAACACCACCCTCCGCGCCCTGCTTCATGGATGACTTTGTTTTTGGCCCCCTTGCCACCACCCATCACCGCCTTGACCACGCCCGCCAGCGTCGCCAGGGCGTGCAGCACCAACACCGGCTGAATCCCCGCGCTCCCCAGGCAGGTGACAGCCCCGTTGTAACTGTGACCGTGGCGTGTGAGCAGGCAATAACGGCCGTTTTCTGCCACCTCACCCTCCCCAACCAACCCGCCCAAACCATCCCCCTGCACCCCGTTCGCACCGAATGGGATTTGCTCAACTGGCAATATCAGCAAATTTGGCAGGGACAGTTGCCTCCCCAGCCAGAAGGGACGCTGGTGCGCTACACCATCGCCGCCCAGCCCCGCACGGGCGACCCCATTCTGGCCGATGATGGTGCCACCTTCTCCTATTATGTGGGCAACCCCAACCCACCGGACTGGGCGGCCGGGGCAATTGTGTATCAAATTTTTCCCGACAGGTTTTGCGTGGGAAACGGCCGTTCCTGGAACCCCACCACCCACCTCAGCGACATCCACGGCGGCACCCTGCGCGGCATCATCCAGCAGCTCGATTACGTCGCTGACATGGGGTTCAACACCATCTGGCTCAACCCCTTCTTCCCCGACCACACCCACCACGGCTACCACGCCAGCGACTACCTCAGCGTCAACCCCCGCCTCGGCACGCTGGGCGACATCAAGGAACTCGTTGCCCAGGCCCACCAGCGCGGCATCCGGCTCCTGCTCGACTTTGTTGCCAACCATTGGGGCAGCCAGCACCCCACCTTCCAGGCCGCCCGCGCCGACCGCCACAGCCCCTACCACGACTGGTACAAATGGGAGCAGTGGCCCAACCGCTACGCCACCTTCTTTGGCGTAGCCGACCTGCCCGAACTCAACGTAGATAACCCCGCCGTCCGCGACCACCTCTTCCAGGCCGTGCGCTTTTGGCTGGGCGACATCGGCTTCGACGGGCTGCGGCTCGATTATGCCCTTGGCCCCACCCACGACTTCTGGACCGAACTGCGGGCCGTGGTCAAACGTCTAAAACCCAACGCCTGGATCTTTGGCGAAGCGGTGCAAACGCCCGAAACCCAGCTTACCTATGTTGGCCGTTTCGATGGCTGCCTCGACTTTCTGCTGGCGCAAGCCCTGCGCGATACCTTTGCCACCGGCCGCATGTCGCTCACCGCGTTTGATGCCTTTCTCCACCAGCACGAAGCGTATTTCCCACCCAGCTTCAGCCGCCCCAGCTTTCTCGACAACCACGACATGAACCGCTTTCTTTGGCTGGCGGGCAACGACACGGCCAAGCTCAAGCTGGCGGCTTTGTGCCAATTCACCCTTTCCGGTGCGCCCATCGTCTACAACGGCACCGAAGTTGGGGTAACGCAACAGCGCGGCATTGGGGATGAGGGCAGCCACGGCATGGAGGAGTCGCGCCAGCCGATGCGCTGGGGTGCAGAGCAGGATGCTGACCTGCGCGGTTGGTTTCGCTGGCTGACCGGGCTGCGGCGGGAAGGGGGAATGGTGTGGACAAACGGCCGTTTGCAAACCCTCCACCTCGACGAACCCACCCAAACCTACGCCTACCGCCGCAGCCACAACAACATCACCCTCGCCGTCGCCTTCAACCTAAGCCCCACCAGCCAAACCATCCCCCTCACCCCCACCCAAACCATCTCCCTACCTCCCCGGCAAGGAACCATCCAACAACTCTGACAGCCATAGATCACGACCAACCAGCAACGAATCTGTGAAATCTTTGATTTTCCGCTTGCCCACTCAACGCCACCCACAAACATGGTAAAATCCCCATCGGCAAAAGTCAAAACGGTAATCAAGATGGTTCTCAAAAACAAATTCAGGCAACCCCATTTCCTGCTCTTGCTAGCAATCCTCCTCATTGCCGGTTTCCTGCGCCTGGCCCATCTCAGCGCAACCCCACCCGGCATCAACGGCGACGAACTGTTCAACGCCATAGATGCCAGCCAAATTAACCGGCACAACCTGCCCGTCTTCCTCCCCGGCAACAACGGCCGCGAGCCGCTGTTCCACTATCTCATCGCCCTCTCCCAAGCCATTTTCGGCCAAACCATCGTTGCCATGCGCCTGCCTGCCGCCCTGCTCGGCACCGGCGTGGTCGTGATGGGGTATCTGCTGGGGCGCGACTGGTTCAATCGGCGCACCGGTTTGTTAGCCGCCGCGCTGCTGGCCGTCTCCCTGTGGCCGGTCATGGAATCCCGCTGGGCGCTCCGTGCCGTCAGTCTCACCTTCATGACGGCTTTGACGCTGTTTTGGCTGGGGCGCGGTCTGCAAAAACCAAAGCAGTGGGGATATTGGCTGGCTGGAGGTCTTTCGCTGGGGCTAACCATGTACACCTACATTCCCAGCCGCGCCTTTCCCGCCGTCGTGGTGCTGTGGTGGGGGTGGTTGGCGTGGCGGCAGCGCGGCTGGCTGCGCCAAACCTGGCCACAATTAGCCGTCACCCTGCTGCTGGCCGCCGCTGTTTTTGCCCCGCTCGGCTGGTATATGTGGCAAAACCCGGATCTGGTCAATCAGCGCATCAACAGCATCCGCACCGCCTTTGACGATGCCCGTGACGGCAACCCCGCCGCGCTTGTTCCCTCCATCCTCGGCGTAGCCAAAATGTTTACCATCGAAGGCGACCACGAATGGCGCTACCACGTTGCCGGTGAACCAGTATTCGACTGGGTAACGGGGCTGTTTTTTTATGGTGGGGTGGCGTGGGCGGTGGGGCAAATGTTTCGTGGCAGGGGAGCAGGGGAGCAGGGGAGCAGGGGAGCATCTCTTTCACCCTTGCCCCCTTGCTTCTCCGCCCCCCTGCTTCTTCTCTGGCTGGCCGCCATGCTTGGCCCCAACGCCATTTTGGAAGCTAACTCCTCTTTTTTGCGGGCGGCAGGGGCAATGGTGCCTGTTTATCTGCTAACGGCCGTTTTCCTCGACCACACCATCACCTTCACCACGACCCGCTGGCTCCAAGCCACCCGCATCTGGCCGCTGGTGCTAACGCTGGGCTTTGGTCTCACCCTGCTCAACACCTGGCAGCTCTACTTTGGTCGCTGGGCCAACAACCCCGACGTGCGCGAAATTTACCAGGCCGATTTGGCGGCAATGGGGCGTTATCTCAACGAAAACCCGCCGCCTGCCAACATCCGCGTCTACATCGGCCACCCCCGTGCCTACGATGCCGCACCGCGTGATTTTGCCTACCACACCCGCCAGCCCGTAAGCTGGTTTGTTCCCGCCAACGGCGTGGCTTGGAGCAGCCAGCCCGCCTGGTATTTGCTGCCTACCGACGAACTGCCACCCACAGCGTTGGCGGAATTGGCGACAGCCATACCTGTTCCTTATGCCGATGGCGACCCAGCCTTTATGCGCTACGACACCACCATGTGGGGCGTAGAACCGACCGCATCCCTGCACGCCGCCTTTGCCAATGGCCCCATGCTGGTGGGCTACACGCTGCCGGATGAGCTGTTTCGTGGGGATGAGCTAACGGCCGTTCTCCACTTCCAAATCCCCGCCCCCGCCCCCAACCTGCCCAACGCCCTCACCTACGTCCGCACCCAACTGCTAGATGATAGCGGCAACGTCTGGGCTGAACGCAGCAATTTGCTCACCTACCCGCAGGCGAATTGGCAGGCGGGGGACAGGTTTGTACAAACGGCCGTTCTCACCCTGCCCGACGGAATGCCACCCGGCCAAATGCAGCTTCGCGTGGATTTGCACGACAGCGACGGCACGCTGCTGCCCGTCAGCGGCGACAACAGCACCGCCCTGCTACCCGTTCGCAGCCGCCCCCTGGTTGATTTTGCCCCACCCGCCGATGCGCTCATTTTTGACCAAACCCTGCTGCTGCAAAACGCCGCCTTTAGCAGCCTGCTTACCCCTGGCCTCGACATCAACATCGCCCTCAATTGGGTAGCACTGCGGCAGCCAGCCAGCGATTACCGCCTCAGGCTCCAGCTTGCCGACCCCAACACGGGTGAACTAATCCTTGAGCAACTGTTCGATATTTGGCCCGGCCGCTACCCCACGTCAAAATGGCAGCCCAATGAGCCTGTTACCAGCTTCCACAAGCTGGAGATTCCAGCCGATTTGGTGGTGGAGACAGAGCCAGTGTTGCAGGTGTGGTTGCTGGAGGGGGAAACGGCCGTTTCCATCACCCAAGGCAGCAACCTCCTCGCCACCATGCAGTTCGACCAGCGGGAACGGCTCTACACCCCACCCCCCATCCCCCATCCCCTCGCCGCCCAATTTGGCGATGCCATCCACCTGCTCGGCTACGACCTGCAAACAGGGTCAGATGCCCTGCATCTAACGCTGTTTTGGCAAGCCGTCGCCACCCCCGCCACCAACTACACCGTTTTCAACCATCTGGTAGATGCCAACGGCCAAATCGTTGCCCAGCTAGATGCTCCACCGAGCGGCGACGGCTGGCTCACGGCCACCTGGCTCCCCGGCGAAATCATCGTTGATCAGCGCACCATCCCGCTTGATGGCGTTGCGGTCGGCAACTACACCCTGCTGTTGGGGCTGTATGGCTCCAACGGCGGCCAGCGGCTACCTGTGCAAACTGACGGTCAACCCCTCCCCAACGACCAGCTACCCCTCGCCCAAGTGACGCTCTCCCCATAGCCGGGTAAAATGAGGGGAATTTTTTTGACAGGGGTAACAGGATGTTTATACCTGTACGGGTGTCAATTCTGAAAGTGTAGGACAAGTTTGCAAACTTGTCCTACATCGCTTAAAGCCTGTCCATTTTCTGGTATGACGATATTCAAGTGGCGTAACAACTGGTGGCTGGTGGGGATTTTGCTGTTGGCGGCGGGGCTGCGGCTGTGGCGGCTGGCGGCGGTTCCCTTCGGCTGGCACCCTGACGAAGCGACCAAGGCTCTGCTGGCGCTCGATGTGCTGTCGGGCAAGGCGGGCTTTCCGGCGTTCTTTTCCGCCTTTACCGGGCGCGAAGCCCTGTTTGTCTATCTGGAAGCGGGGCTGATTGCGCTGCTGGGACACCCCATGTTTGTGGGGCGGCTGCTGTCGGCGTTTGTCGGCATTCTGACGGTGGCGTTGAGCTACGTTGTTGGGCGGGAACTGTTTAATCGGCGGGTTGGGGTATTAACGGCCGTTTTCCTCTCCCTCTCCCTCTGGCACCTCATCGCCAGCCGCAACGGCTACCGCGCCGTCATCCAGCCGCTGGTGCAGTTGCCCGTCATTTGGCTGCTATTTCGCGGCTGGAACAGAGGCCAGTGGCAACACTTTTTGTGGGCTGGCTTCTTTTTGGGGCTAACGCAATACACCTATACGGCCGTTCGCCTCTTCCCTTTTCTGATCCTTGCCATCGTTGGCATGGCCCTGCTGGTGCAGCGGCGGCTGGTGATGGGGTATTGGTGGAAATTGGTGGGAACGGCCGTTGTTGCCTTCCTCATCTTCCTCCCCCTCGGTCTCCACTTTTGGCACAATCCGCTCGACTTCTACGGCCGCGCCGCCCAGGTCTCCGTCTTTTCCGAACAATTTTCCGGTGGTGACCCCGCCGCCCGGCTGTGGCAAAGCATCAAGGAAACGGGGCGCATGTTCACCGTCTGGGGCGACATCAACTACCGCTTTAACATCGCCGGGCAGCCCGTCTTTGACCCCATCATGGGGGTGCTGTTTTACGCCGGGCTGCTGCTGGCCGCCGTGCGGCTCTGGGCGCGGCGCGGGCGGCAGCGGCTGGCCTATGCCACCCTCTTTGCCTGGATGGGCATCATGCTGCTTCCCATGCTCCTCTCCGCCGAATCTCTCCCCTACTATCAACGCGCCATCGGCATTTTGCCCGCTGTCTACATTTTTCCAGCCCTAGCCCTGAATAAAATAACCGATTGGCTCAACGCGAGATTAAATCTCCAATCCCCAATCGCCAATCTCCCAATCTCCCAATCCCTCACCCTCCTTCTAACTGCCTACCTCATCCTCACCGTCAGCCGCGACTACTTCATCAACTGGCACAACAGCCCGCAAAACGACGATGACCGGCGGGTGGCGATGGTCTATGTGGCGGATTATTTGCAGCGGCACGTTATCCACAGTTCGCTCTACTTATCCACACAATATCCACAGCACCCGACGCTGGCGCTTCTGGCTCCGGCGCAGTACGATACCGTCCACTGGTTTGACGCGACGCAGGCATTGCCGCTGTCCAACCAGTCCGCCACCTACATTTTGCTGGCGGAAAATGCGCCCCAGCCGCTGCTGCTGGCGCGGGCGGCGGGGTTGGAGCGGGTGGAAACGGCCGTTGATCGCTTCCACCGCCCCGTGTTTGATGTGTACCAATTCGACGGTACGCCCCCGCCGCTGCCCGGCGACCAATCGGCCATTTGGTCGTGGGAAACCCGCTTTGAACCCGGCGACCCTGCGGGGCTGCGCCACTCGATTGAGCTGCCCGTGAACGTTGGCAACACCATGACCTTCCTCGGCCATGACCGCACGGAGGCCAGCAGCCCCGGCAGCGTACTGGAATTGGTGCTATACTGGACGCTCCAGCCCCGCCCCGACCGCCACTACATCATTTTTGCCCACCTGCTCAACGCGGAAGGGCAGGTGGTTGCCGGGTATGATGCCAACCATTACCCGGCGCAATTTTGGCAGCCCAACGGCGGCGAACGGCTGTTGAGCTACTTCCCCCTGTGGATTCCGCCCGACACGCCACCGGGAACGTACCAGGTTGAGATTGGGGTGTATTTCCAGCCAACCGGGGAACGGCTGCCCATTTTGCAGGGAGAAACGGCCGTTTCCGACCGCCTCCTCCTGCAACCCCTGGAACTTCGATGAGACAAACGCGACTGATAACTGATTACCGTTTACTGTTTACCGTTTACTGTTTACTGATTACTGGTTACTGTTTACTGATTACTGGTTGTGCGGTGGCTCCTGCCCCACCACTGCCAACGGCCGTTCTGCCCGCCATTGTTGAAGCCACACCCGCCGTCCCCCCCACCTGGACACCTGAGGCGGCGGAACTGTTGCCCACGCTGGATGCGGGGCGGGAAACAGGGGGAATTGTGGCAGGAACGGCCGTTGGTCTCATCCCCACCTTCACCCCCATTCCCCCCACCCGCACCCCCATTCCCACCGCCACCCCCACGCTGGCCGCCACCCCCTACGTCAGCTTCATCCCCCAGCTTCCCCCCAGCACCGAACTTGGCCCCAGCAAGCTTGGCCTCCACGTCAACCGCAACAACAGCCCCAACATCATGGAATTTATCCGCCGCGCCCAGCCGGCCGTCATCAAAGGGGTAGCCGACCTTGGCTACATGGCCGAAATCAAGGAAGTGTCGCCGCGCACCATCACCGTTGGGCGCATCCCGGTGGAAAATCAGGATTACGGCGGCAACCCTGAAGAGCAAGCCCGCAAACTGGTGGCCGAGCAACTGCGGGAATATGAGCTAAATCCGGCCGTTGATTTTTGGGAAGGGTGGAACGAACCCGACCCCAACTTAGACCGTATGGAGTGGTATGCCCGCTTTGAAGCGGAGCGGGTGCGCGAAATGGCAAAACATGGCTTCCGCACCGCCATTGGCGGCTTTTCCACCGGCGTGCCGGAGCTGGATGAATTTGAGCTGTTTGTTCCCGCCATCGAGGTAGCGCTGGAATATGGCGGCATCTTGACGCTGCACGAATACACCGCCCCCAGCATCGAATACGGTTTTGGCTCGCCGCTGCCGCAGCAAACGCCTTACCCGGATCGCGGGTCGCTGATTTTCCGCTACCGCTGGTATTACGAAGAAATCCTCAAGCCGCGCAATCTGGTCATTCCGCTGGTCATTTCCGAGGCGGGGATTGACGGGCTGGTGGGGCCACGCCCTGGGCCAAAGGGCAAGGGGTGGCGTGAGTTCCAGAATTTTTGGACAGAGCAGGGGGTGTGGGGTGAAACGGGGCCGTCGGCCTATGTCAACCAGATGGCCTGGTATGACAACGGGGTGCGGCAAGATGGGTATGTGATTGGGTTTTGCCTGTTTACGGCCGGGGGCGGCGGGCAGTGGGAAACGTATAATCTCAATGAGATTCTGCCCGACCTTGCCAACTACGCCATTAGCCAGGGTGCGCCGTAGATGCCCATTTAGAAGTTGAACTTCTCAGAAGAAGTTGAATTTCTTGCATAACTTGTTTAATCCTTGCTCCTTAGAGTTAGTTGGCGACCTAGCGTTATCATTTGTTACCTGCCACTTGTAGCCGATCAATAAAATGCCAGTTTATGACCGTTTGCAGCATGTAGAGCGAGCAGTAACGTTGCTACCACGCAAAACCTAACACGTATATTTCGTCCTCTAATACGCTGGACAAATCTTTAGAATGGCGTAGACTTAAAAGTTCATGATTAGACAAACATCTAATCTGTGTCTGTTTACTGCCCCATGTTGACAGCTTCACCCCATTCCCACCCAATAAGCGGAGGGTAGAAGGCGGGTTATGGGGAAAAAACGGCCGTAAACTCACGACGAGGTAAGAAATATGCAACCACAACCAAACGTTTACCGACGATTAATGGGGTATTTGCAACCCTACTGGAAACAAGTCACCATTGGCTATGTCTCCATGCTCAGTGCCTCCCTGCTTAATTTGTTCGTTCCCCAGGTCGTCAAAAACGCCATTGACAACGGGCTGGCAGCCGGCCGCGCCAACGCTCTTTTTATTGCTGGCGGCATCATCATGGGCATTGCCCTGGTGCGCGGCGTGGCCGGGTTTGGGCAACGTTTCTTTGGCGACTGGCTCACCCACCGTGTTGCCTACGATTTACGCAATCACTTCTACAATAGCGTCCAAAGCCTACCCTTTTCCTTCCATGACCGCAGCCACACTGGCGACCTGATGAGTCGCGCCACCAGCGACATCACCGAAACCGAGCGCTTTATCGGCATCGGCCTTATGGATTTACTGGCAACGCTGCTGCTGCTATTTGGGGTCATCGTTGTTATGTTTATCGAATCCCCCCAACTGGCTCTGCTGGCTTTTATCCCGGTGCCGGTGCTGCTGTTTGCCACCGTCCGCTTTGGCAACGTTGTGCGCCCCATGTTCAAAGATATTCAGGAGCAAATGGGGGTGCTGTCGTCGCTGATGCAGGAAAGCCTGACCGGGATTAACGTGGTCAAGGCGTTTGCCCGCGAGCCGTATGAGCTGCAAAAATTTGACGAGGGGAACGACGAATGGTTTGCCCGTCGCTACACCGTCATCAAAACGTGGGCCAACAACTGGCCGCTGTTTACCTTTTTGGTTGCCGCCAGCATCTTTTTGCTGCTCTGGTTTGGTGGCCCCCGCGCCCTCAGTGGCGAGATTACGGTGGGGACGCTGTTTGCTCTCATTCAATACATGCTGATGCTGGGCGGGCCGGTGCAGCGGCTGGGCTTTTTGGTCAATCTGGCGGCGACGGCCGGAGCCAGCGCCACCCGCGTTTTTGAAATGATTGACATGCCTAACGAGATTGCCGAGCAGCCTGATGCCCACGCGCTGACGGCGGTGGCGGGGGAAGTAACGTTTGAAAACGTGAGCTTTTCTTACCGTGACGGGATTCAGATTTTGCACGACATTAGCTTCACGGCGCGGCCGGGGCAGCGGATTGCCCTGATTGGGCCAACGGGTTCGGGGAAGTCTACGGTGACGAATTTGATTCCCCGTTTTTATGATGCCACAAACGGCCGTATTTCCATTGACCACCACGACATCCGCACTCTCAAGCTCCACAGCCTGCGCCGCCACATCGGCATTGTCCTGCAAGACCCGTTTTTGTTCAGCCAAACCATTGCCGAAAACATTGCCTACGGTCGGCCAAACGCCAGCTTTGACGAAATTGTGGCCGCCGCCAAAGCCGCCCGCGCCCACAAATTCATCACCAACATGCCCGAAGGGTACGAAACCCGCGTCGGCGAACGGGGTGTCACCCTCTCCGGTGGGCAAAAGCAGCGCATCGCCATTGCCCGCGCCCTGCTCACCAACCCCCGCATCCTCATCCTCGACGATTCCACCAGCAGCGTGGACACCGAAACTGAGCATCTGATTCAGGAGGCGTTGGAAATTCTTATGGAAGGGCGCACCACCTTTATCATTGCCCAGCGGCTGCTCACCCTCAAAAACGCCGACTGCATTCTGGTGCTGGACAAAGGCCGCATTGTTGAGCGCGGTACCCACGAAGAACTTCTTGCCCACAACGGCCTCTATCGCCAGATTTATGATTTGCAACTGCGGGATCAAGAGGCGTTTGTGGCGCTGGAGGCAGGTAATCAGTAATCAGTAATCAGTTATCAGTTATCAGTTATCGGTTATCAGTGGCCTGACTGATTACCGATTACCGGTTACTGATTACCCATTACCGATTACGAGGTTAAAAACATGAACTATCAAAACGGAACGAGTAAGCGAGACACCACCCGCCGCTTTGACCTGGGGTTGCGGATGGAGGGGAATGAACGGGAGGAGCGCGAGGCGCGGATTCGGGCGATTTTGCATGGGGATGAGGATGATATGCTGGGGAAGGCGTATGACGGCCGTTTAATGCGCCGTCTGCTCCAGTTTCTCGTTCCTTACAAAGTCAAACTTTATTTGGCAATCGTGCTGATGGTCGTTAGTTCGCTGCTGTCGGTGGCTGGCCCGACGATTGTGGGGCGGGCGGTGGATGACGGGATTCGCGCCGGGGATTTTGCCACGCTGCGCTGGTGGACGGTGCTGTTTATTTTAACGGCCGTTGGTGAATGGATCAGCAACCGTTACCGCATTGCCCTTATGGCCTTTGTTGGCACCAAGGTGGTGGCCGACCTTCGCAGCCAGCTTTTTCGCCACCTCCACACCCTTACCCTCAACTTTTACAACAACTACAGCGTCGGCCGGCTCATGAGCCGCCTCATCAGCGACGTGGGCGTGATGGAAGATTTTGTTACCTGGTCGATCACCGGCCTCTTCCGCTCCATCTTTATCCTCCTCGGCATCATCCTCGCCATGCTCTTTCTCAACTGGCGGCTGGCCCTCGTCACCTTTGCCACCATGCCACTCATGATCGCCCTCACCAACTATTGGCGGCAGCGGGTGCGGGAGGCGTACCGCGCTACCCGCCAGCGGCTGTCGCTCATCAATGGCTACCTCAACGAATCCATTTCCGGCATTCGCGTGACCAAAAGTTTTACCCGCGAAGCGCAAAACGGCCGTTATTTCAACGACCTCAACCACTCCTACTTTGATGCCAACGTAGATGCCGTCCGTCTGGCCGCCATCTTCTTCCCCGGCGTAGACTTCATGGGATCCTTTGCCGTCGCCCTCGTCGTCGGCGTGGGCGGCTGGCTGGTGCTGCGTGATGCCCTTACCACCGGCACGCTCATCGCCTTTATCCTTTACATTGACCGCTTTTTTGAGCCAATCCGCGAGCTGGCGCAGCGCTACAATGTCTTCCAGGCCACCATGGCCGCCAGCGAACGGGTTTTCAACCTGCTCGACACCCAGCCCGATCTCACCGACGCGCCGAACGCCTACCCCTTACCAGCCATCACCGGGCGGGTTGAATTCAAAAACGTGACCTTTAGCTACAACGACAATGAACCGATTCTGCGCGGCATTACGCTAACGGCGGAACCGGGGCAGCGCATTGCCCTGGTGGGGGAAACGGGGGCAGGCAAAAGCACCATCATCCGGCTGCTCTCCCGCTTTTTTGACATCAAAGGGGGGGAACTGCTGATTGACGGCCACGACATTCGCGCCGTCACCCAGGCCAGCCTGCGCCAGCAGCTTGGCGTTGTGCTGCAAGACACCTTTCTGTTTACGGGCAGCATCATGGAAAATATCCGTTACGGCCGGCTGGATGCCACCGATGAGGAGGTGATTGCCGCTGCCAAAGCGGTGGGTGCCGATGACTTCATTATAAAATCGCCCGACGGCTATGGCAGCGAGGTGGGAGAAAACGGGGTGAACCTGAGCGTGGGGCAGCGGCAAATTGTCTCTTTTGCCCGCGCCCTGCTGGCCGACCCCCGCATTCTGATTCTGGACGAGGCGACAAGCAGCGTGGACACGACCACGGAGAAGCAGATTCAGGCGGCGCTGGATGAATTGATGCGCGGTCGCACCAGCTTTGTCATTGCCCACCGTCTTAGCACCATCGTCACTGCCGACCAGATTGTGGTGCTGGATATGGGGCAAATTGTGGAACAGGGGACGCATGAGGCACTGCTTGCCCAACGTGGCCGCTATTACAATCTGTATACCATGCAGTGGGCGGCGCAAAAAACAGGCACCCAATAGTACCTTGTCAGTGAAATGCTTGCGCAAAAAACAAGAACTTGGGTTTTCATGGGGGCTGGCTGCTAGGGGCTGGGAAGAAAAGAGGCTCTGCACCAGCCACCAGCCACTTGCGGTTTAGCCGCGTTACCGCTCCTTGTGCTAAAAAAAGGCGCGAACGACCCACACGCCAAGCAAGATGGAGCCGACAACGAGGCCGCCGACGAGCATGTAGAGGAGGAAGGCAATTAGTCCATCGCGCCGCTGCTGCAAGGCAACAATGGCCGCCACAACGCCATAGCCCACAAAAGCGAGCCAGAGCAGGATGGCAATGATGGCAAAGAGGGTGACAAGTGATTGCATGTTGCAGACAGACGGGTAACAAGTAGCTGTAGGAGCCTATGGGTTGCTACTCATTACCCAAAAATGACTAAAGTACTAGAACAGTATAGTCAATTCAGGGGTAAATGGTACTGCCTAACGTGAAGGTGGGGTGGATTGGGCGTAAAGGTGGCGTAAAAAAGGGGCTATTGTAGCCACACATGGTGCCATTGGGGGACGCCGATGGGGGTGAGGACGAAGTTTTGCAGGCGGGGGGAGACGAGAACGGCCGTTAAATCGTGCGCCAACAGCACCACCGGAGCCTCTTCCACAATCATTTGCTCAATAGCAGCATATTGGTTTAGCCGTACCGTCTGGTTCATTTCACGCCGCGCTAGTTCTAGTACCCGGTCAACCTCGCCGTTGGCAAACCGCCCCAGGTTTTCCGGCGACTGGCTGTGAAAGAGCAGATCGAGAAAGTTTTCCGGGTCGGGGTAGTCGGCGCACCAGCCACTGTCAAAAATGTCACCCACTTCACCTGCGTACAGCTCATCGCGGTAGACAAAGGGGTCAACGATGACGGGTTCGATAGTGACACCCAGCACCTCTTGCCACAAAACGATGAGGGCGGTGACAAAGCCATCGGCATCGCCGTAGCCAGCGGTGCGGTAGGTGAGGGTGGGGAAGGTGGGAAAACGGCCGTTTTCATCCATCCCATACCCCGCTTCCACCAGTAGTTGGCGGGCGTGGTCGGGGTTGAATGAGTAGCCAGCCAGTTGCCCGGTGTAGCCCGGCATCCCTGGCGGCAAAATGCCTGTGGCCGGCAGGGCGTTGCCATCCCAAAATGTTTCAATCAGCCGCTCCTTGTCCAGCGCATAGTTGAACGCCTGCCGCACGCGGACATCATTAAACGGCGGCTGGCTGCTGTTTAGCCCCACAAAGCTGGTACAAAAGCTGACCCCGGTGCGTAAATCGGCCGCCAGCGGGTCATTGGGGTTTTGCGCCCGCTCCAGATTACCCCCGCCTACCCCTACCAGGTCAATTTCGCCCTGTTCATAGAGCGATAGCGGCAGCCCCGCGCCCAGGTTCAAGACCAGATGTTCAACGGTGGCTGGCTCAAGGTAGTAGCTATTGTTGCGTTCCAGAATCAGCAGCTCGTCATCTTGCCAGACGGAGAGTTTGAAGGGGCCGGTACCGTTGGGCTGCCGCTCCCAATCGGGCTGCTCCACGGTTTCGCGGTCAACCACGAAGGCGACGGGGAAGGCGAGTTTGGGGAGGAAGGTGTAGCTGGGAGCGGTGAGTGTGACCTGGAGGGTGTGGTCGTCAACGGCCGTTAATCCCGCAATCGTTTCTGCCGTTCCCGTCCGCTTTTCCGCCAGCCCGGCAATGTCGCCCATGTAGGTCAGCACCGTGTCGGAGCCGGTGTCGGGGTCGGCGGCGCGTTCCCAGGAATAAACGACATCGGCGGCGGTGAGAAAACGGCCGTTGTGAAAAGCAGCGTTGGGGCGCAAGAAAAAGGTGTAGGTTAGCCCATCGTCGCTAACCGTCCAGCCAGCAGCCAGCTCTGGCTGAAGCTGCAAATCGGTGTCCAGGTTTACCAACCCACTATAAAGCTGGCCGAATACACCGCCCGGTCCTTCGTAGGTAAGGGCGGGGTCAAGGGTGCGGGGTTGGCTATCGAGAAGAAAAACGGCCGTTTCTCGCGCCACCCCATACTGCCCCAAATTCCCCGCCGCACCCTGCAGCACTTCATCGGCAAAGCGACAGCCCAGCAAAAGGAAAGCAAAAAGCACAAGATGGTACACCGTTTGTTTGTAGGTCATGATCTTGTTCCGTCAGAAATGGGGCAGCGTTTACAAACTCCCATCTGCGTCATCTGCAAAATCTTTGATAAATGATTCTTCTGGCTGCTTACGTCTTCTGCGCCAAAGGACAAACACCAGCAGCAGGAGCAGCGAGATGCCTAGACAGCAGCAAGCCAGCACCACAAGCAAAATCGTCATCTCTGTGTTTGATTCGGTGGCGTTGCCAGGAGGACCCGTTTCCGGGTTGCGGGTGGGGGCAACCGTCGTGGGCAAGCTTTGCGGTGGGGGCAGCGGGCGCATGGTGGGGATGGCCGCCGCTACCAGCGGCGTGGCAGTTGGCGGAATGGCGCGGTCGGCGGCACCGATGCTGCGCCGCCACGCCTGTTCCAGTCCATCCACGTTGAAGCCATAAACTGTTTGCAGCGCGTCGTCGTAATCCTCTCCACCTGCCAGTACGGCAATAAACTGCTGCATTTTTTCCTGCCCATACGTTTCCAGCAAAAAGGCCACCACGCTGTAGCTTTGGCTGTAGGCAATGCCGGCCGCCGTGCTGTGCGCCGGGAAAGCCCCGTTTAGGCTGCGGACAGGTTCAAAGCTGTTGTCAGCAATGCCGTTGGCAATGTCTTGCTGTACCTCTTCTTCCGGCTCCCCTTCGGCATAGACGGCCAGCCCTTCTTCCAGCCAGGTGGGGCGGCTGCCGCCAACACAGCTTCGCCCGGCCTGCCCCAGCACCAGGTGAGCCAGTTCGTGGCGAATGGTGGTGCGTCCCCAGGTGTCGGCAATGTTGGGCGGTACGCCCATGAGGATGGTGTTGTATTCGTCAAAGGCTACGCCGCCAGCCCAATCCTGCACATAGAGAATGGCATCGCGCATCGCTTCGCTGCTCTCGTAGATGAAAATGGTTACATCGTCTTGCAGCAGGATGCCCATATCTTGCTCTAGCTGGGTTAACCCAGCTACGGCGGCATCGAGCAGGGTGGGGCCGACGTTGGTGCCTTCGTACCAGTAGAGGGTAATACGGCCGTTTGTAAGGTGTTTCCAGTTAAAGCGGTCGTCGCTAAGAACAACGGTTTGGCTGGGGGTGGTGAACTGGTTGCCGGCGTCATCGGTTAGTGTCCAGTGCCAGGAAACGGCCGTTCCCGGTGGCGGATTGCCAGAGCGCGACATCACCCACGTCCAGGCCAACTGTGAGCTAGTCACCTCAACCGGCACGCTGCTGGACGCTTCCAGACAGCTAAACCGTGCCACATCATACGTTAACACCGCTTCCGTGAGTGTGACAGAGGGGTCAAGGTCAAGTTGAAAAACAATGTCCTGGGGAAAATGAACCAACACCTCGTTGCGTTTAACACTTTCAGCGTCGGCAACGCCGCCGGCAAACGGGGTTTGGGCAGCCACCAGCGGCCACCACAGCATGAGAAAAAGAAAGCGTGCTACCTTCATGTTGCCATAAAGATAGCACGCTCGAAGCAAGTGGCAAACAAGCTGTAAGCTATAGACATTCCCGCCACCGTCCCCCGTGATCCAGCTTACCCGCCGCCGTCTTGCGCCCGCTGCCACCCCCCATCACAAACAGCCGCACCGGTGGCTCCACCTCCACCCCCGTTGCCTCCCCCTTCAGCCAGCGGTCAAACCAGCGGCGACGCTCCACGTTGTACCGCCCAAACCCCCAGGCCGGTTCCGCCCCAAAATCCACATCTAGCGCATAGGTCAACCCGCCGCGCAGCCCCCCATGCGTCCACGGCCCCATAATCAGCCGCTGCGGCGTGGTGTTTTGCCGTGCCATTTGGGCGTAGTAGTCCGTGACGGCAATGGCGTAGGGGTCATACCAGCCGCTGCTGTAGGTGCCGGGAATATCAGCATGGCGATGAAACTGTGCCGTAAAATCGTTGGCCTCCTGCGCCCAATAGTCGTCATAGCTGCCGCGTGTGTAGTAATGAACGGCCGTTTGCTCCAAATTCGGCACCACCCGCAGCGGCGTTTCCCCCAGCCGAAACGGGGTGCGGTCAATCCACCCCCGCAGTTGCTCCATTTCCCGGTGCAAATAGGCCGCCCCCTCCGGGTCATCGCGCAGATCCTGGGCATCGTGGGCATGGAGAAACAGCGCCCCAAACATGTGAAGCTGCATCGCCTCACCCCACCGCACCTGATGGGCATAGCTGTTGGTGGGGCCAACATCGGGCCAGATAGCGACCAAGTGAGGGGGTTGGTAAAGGGCGGCATGGGTTTGCACCAATGCCAAGTGCGAACTGCCAACCATCCCCACGCGGCCGTTGCACCACGGCTGGGCGGCAAGCCATTCGATAGTGTCATAGCCATCCAGACCGGCCGTGGGGTTGACCACATGGAAATATTGCCCCGTCCCTTCCGACTGATGCCGCCCGCGCAAATCTTGCAGCACCAGCACATACATAGCCATATGGAACAAAGCCATCCATTACCTCATCGGTGAGCCATGGCCCTTCCTTGTTGTAGGAGGTTCGCACCAGAATGACGGCCAGCGGGCCTGGCAGCAGCTCGCCGTATTCGTCCACTGGGCGGTAGATGTCGCTGGCAAGCCGTACCCCATCGCGCATGGGGATCATGATATTTTTGAACAGGGCGTATTGGGTCATGAGGGAATGATAGCAGCTTTTTGTAGCTGGTGGGTATGGGTAATGGTAGGGGGTAAACGGCCGTTATCTCTGGTTTTTATCGCTATGCTTGTTGCAGTACTATGCAAAAAGATAGCGCCTATACATTTTCTCCCTTCCCCCTACCCTACTGGCCGCTACGTTTTTGAGAGCCG
>JAWKPA010000011.1:0-1030 GCA_041390905.1 Chloroflexota bacterium | reverse complement strand
TCAACCCTTTTCTAAATTAATAATCAGTTTAAAAGCATTTTAGGTGGATTTGTTGCGAAAAGGGATGAAAGGGATACCGTGGATATTACAAAGATTCAATTAGCTTTTCGACCTTTCTACAGACATAATCTAATTATGACAATCTTATCATCTGTTTTACTACTTGCACTCATCGTGTTGGGGGATATTCTCGTCCCCCAGGGCTCCTCTTATGCGGACCCTGGATCAGTAACCGGAAAGGCTTCGAGTCCGGCAGATGTTGAAAAATCCGATAATCAGGTGTTTTCGATTATGAAACAACAACTCCGTTCTTATCAACAAAGCCTGGAGGAGTCGGAGGGGCGTCTTCAAGAATTTCAACGGAAGCATGGAATTATTTTAATTGAAACCCAAATGAATCATCTTCTCCAACAGCGGAAATCTTTGGACGATGCATTAAAGCAGGCTGAAAACCAAGTCAAGGGTTTTCAAGAGAAACTTGCCTGGATTCAGGGACAGATTAGCGAGATTCCTCCCGAGGTTCCTCTTTCGAGTTCGGACCAAGAGGGAGGGCTTGTTGGTGGGGCCAAGAATAATTTACTGAGCCTCCAGTTAAAGGAGCAGGAATTATTGAATAAATATAACGAAAACAACCCTCATATTCAGTCTCTTCGAAGGGAAATGGAATTGATTAATCAGTTCATTGAGGAACAGAAAGTGTTCTCCACAGGCAAGAATCCCCTTTATCTTGAGATGGAAATGCAATTATTTCACACGCAAGCTGAGCTCGTCTCAGCTGAGGCACAAGCTGGAGTAATCAAACAACAAATTGCTGAGGTTGACAAGGAACTGAATAGGCTAAGAAATCTGGGGCCTGAACTCGATGAACTTCGGCGCCAAGTTACGGCAGATGAAAAAAATTATATAAATTACCTCACCAAAGTAGGGAAAACCCCACCACAAGATTATCAAATTCAGGTTGGGGATCAGCTCGATATTAAATTCTTTTTTAATCCGGAACTCAATGAAACTGTTCTCGTTCGTCCTGATG
>JAWKPA010000010.1:0-1034 GCA_041390905.1 Chloroflexota bacterium | reverse complement strand
GCACTGAGCTGCCCCCGTTTTTTGGCCACTGGGAATGTTAGGTTTTCCGAGTGATCGTGTCTTGTTCGCTGCCCCTGTTGGTGGATTTCCCCCCGACCTCTGAGTCGGGTCGTTCCCCGATCGTTGCTTTATGGGCAATTGTGTGCATCGATTTTTTCGGCGCCGGCTCCAAACAGCCCTCGGAACCGGATCCTTGCCTCCCTGTCCCCCAGTAGACACTAGCCGGCGTCTGATACCCCAGTGTACTGTGTGGCCTCTCCTGATTATACCGACGGCGCCAGTCTTCGATCACGACTTGGGCTTCCGGCACATGGCGAAACGATTCCGCATCCAAACATTCATGCCGCAACGTCCCATTGAAACTTTCATTGCTGCCATTCTGCCAGGGCTTCCCCGGGCTGATCCGACTGGGAGTAATCCCATGGTGCTCACAAAAAGTGAGCAACGCCTGAGCCCTCAACTCAGGTCCATTGTCACTGCGGAGAAAGCGAGGAGCCCCGTAGAGGCCCACCAGCCGTCTCAAGACCGTCAGCACCTGCTGATGCGAGAAGGAGCGCCGCACCTCAATGGCTAAACAAAAGCACGTGGCCTCATCTTTCACGGTCAAGCAGCGGAAGGCCTCCCCCGTCGTCGTCGCATCATGGACGAAATCCCAACTCCAGACCTCGTTCCTCTGCGTGGCTATCGGTTGCAGCGTGGTCCCCGTCACCACTTTCTTCCGGGGTTTGCGCCTCGGCACCTGCAAACCGCACTGGTACCACACTCGATACACTCGTTTGACATTCACCCGCCACCCGCGGTGCTGGAGAAAACTCCCAGCGAGGCGATAGCCCCATTGCGGATACCGCTTAGCCACCCCGCGGAGGGCTTGAGCTAACCGCCGATCCCGGTGAGGCCCTGTGGCCTCATACCGGATGCCCGAGCGAGGAGTGGTACAGAGCCACGCCGCTCGCCGTTGACTCAGCCCACGCGCACAGGCGGCCTGGGCCGCGTGACGCCGTGCCCGTGGGCTTACCACTTTTTTGCCTGTAATT
>JAWKPA010000009.1:0-1296 GCA_041390905.1 Chloroflexota bacterium | reverse complement strand
AGGGAAAAACGAATTCAAATCTAGAGAAATTTTTGGCATGATTGCGGGATGGCACAAAAGAAAAGCCTGTTGGATGCGTACCGATTCCCCGGGTGTCGTCCAAGGGCCACGATCAAGGGAATATTTGGCGACCCGCAGGCCCGGATCATCCAACTGGAGCGGCGTCAAAAAAAACGGTGGGCGGGTGTTGCGGGACTGTGTACCGAAGTTCGTACGACAGCAAGCCACGTCTGGTCCGGGACCTCTCATGCGGGGATGCGCGGATTTACTTGGAAGTGGCGGTGCGGCGCGTTTCCTGCCGGCGGTGCGGCAAGGTGAAGCGGGAGCGGCTGGACTGGCTGGCCGACAATCCCTTCTACACGAAGCGGTTTGTCTTTTTTGTGGGACGGCGGTGCCGCGCCATGAGTATCAAGGACGTGGCCAAGGACGTGCATCTGGCTTGGCACACGGTGAAGGGATTGGAGCAGCAGTACATGACGGAGCAACTCCGGCGAACCGGCGTTCCGGCTCCGACGGCGATTGGGATCGACGAGATTTCCCTGCGGAAGGGACATACCTACCGGATTGTGGTCAGCGATCTGGAGCGGCGGCGTCCCATTTGGTTTGGTGGCCACGACCGCTCTGAGGAGAGCCTGGATGTATTCTATCAATGGCTTGGGGACAAGAAGGGGGCGGGAATTCGGCTGGCGGTGATGGACATGTGGAAGGCCTTTGAGAAGTCGACGCGGAAGAACGCGCCGCAGGCGGCGATCTTGTACGACAAATTCCACGTGATGCGGCATCTGGGAGACGCGTTGGATACCGTGCGCAAGCGGGAATATGGACGGCTTGCCGGGAAAGACCGTTCGTACATCAAGGGACAGAAGTACACGCTGCTCTCGAACCGAGAGCATCTGACGCTGGATGGGCGAAAAGCCCTGAAGAAGCTCCTGGGGGCCAATAAACGTCTGCAGACCGCGTACCTGCTGAAGGAGACCTTCGGGCAACTCTGGAGCTACCAGACTGAGGGGTGGGCGCGGCGGTTCTTTGATCACTGGAAAGAATCATTGAAGTGGCAGCGGCTTGAACCCTATGAGAAGTTTGCCGAGATGATTGAGCGACACTGGGATGGCAGTGCAGCCTACACCAGGCCAGAGAACAAGGTCTCACTCGGGTTCGTGGAAGGACTGAATAATAAGATCCGGGTCATCCAGCGGAGAGCATACGGCCTGAGGGATGAAGAGTACCTTCGGCTAAAAATCCTGACCTGCATGCTCAAGGAGATATGAATTTACCCACTCGATTACGCGAAGACCC
>JAWKPA010000008.1:0-1409 GCA_041390905.1 Chloroflexota bacterium | reverse complement strand
TATACTGCTCCCCGTTTTGATCTGACCGGTTCGAACTGAGTATTCTGTGGCTGCAGACAAAGGAGGTAGCCATGAAACGACGACAGTGGAAATCGGACACGAAGGCGATGATTGTCCTGGAAGGCCTGAAAGGGCGGCCGGTGGCTGAGCTGTGTAATGCCCATCAGATTAGCCAGGCCCAGTATTACCAATGGCGGGACCAATTTTTAGCCAATGCTAATCGTGCCTTTGAAACGCAGACGGTTGATCAGCGGATGACCTATTTACAACGGGAGAATGCCAAATTGAAGACGTTGATTGGCGATCTCACGGTGGAACTTAAAAAAAACGACGAGGTGTGGGGATGAAGCGGGGGCCCTATGCGAAAGTGGGCGTGCGCAATCACGAGCTGGTGACCGCCATCCGCCGCATCAAAGCGGATCATCCCTTTTGGGGCTATCGCCGCGTCTGGGCCTATCTGCGGTATGTGGAGCAACAGACGGTGACTCAGAAACGGGTCTATCGCTTGATGAAACTTCATAATCTGCTGGTACAGCCAAACCTGCGGCTCAAAGCCAGTCGCGTGGCTCATCGCCGAAAACCCAAGCCCACGGCCCCGAATCGCTGGTGGGGGATTGATATGACCAAAGTGTGCATCGACGGCTTTGGGTGGGTCTATGTCGTCCTTGTCCTGGATTGGTACACCAAGAAGATTGTCGGGCACTATGCCGGGATTCAAGCTAAAACCTGGCACTGGCTGGTGGCGTTAAACACTGCGGTCCAGCAGCAATTTCCCGACGGCGCGAAAGACCACGGGCTCTCATTGATGGCGGATAATGGCTGTCAGCCGACGGCGGTGGCCTTTATGGAAGCCTGTCGGGCCATGGGGATTACACAAGCATTTACCAGCTATAACAATCCGAAAGGCAATGCGGACACCGAACGGCTGATGCGGACGCTCAAAGAGGAACTCGTGTGGATTCGCGAGTGGAAGAGCCCGGTGGAATTTATTGCAGCCCTGGAAGAGTGGGTGAAGACCTACAACCATGAGTATCTCCATTCGGCGCTGCAGTATCAAACGCCGGTGGCCTATGAACAACAATATGCAGCCCACAGCACTCAGTTACAGACGGCTTGACAAATGGGGTGCAGTACACAAGTTTCAGTATAGTTCATCAGTTATGGAAAGCGAGAGATTTAAATCAACTCTATTCCCCGTGGCTTGCCGCGGGGCTACCGAACAAAGGGAAGAGCTTGAAAAGTCGTGGTGTCTAAAAGCGAAATGTATATCTACTGATAACCCGTCGGCTTTCGGTGGGAACCTTTTATGCCCCTAACTCCCTTAAAAAAATGGGGAGAATCAATGCTGCATTTTTCTTGTCACACACCAAATGCAATAGATCAAAGCCCCGGATTTGGATTTCCTGAAC
>JAWKPA010000007.1:0-16549 GCA_041390905.1 Chloroflexota bacterium | reverse complement strand
TTTAATATTTTCAACATGTTGTTGATATTCAATCAGCGGTTCTTCCCATCCCTCGGGTCGATTGGCCACATTGTCAAAGTAGGGAGAGATAACAATAAAGACTCCCATTGGGATGTGCGCAAGGATTTTTTCCATCTCATATCTGACGGAAGTCGGCGTGACCGATTCGACAGGACGGTCTCTTCGGTATAGGTAATAGGTACTGCCCACCCCCTCTTTTCCCGGTTCATAGTCACTCGCAATGATCAACGGGTAAATATTCTGACCCACATTGCGGATGAAATTTTGGTAATTGTTTTTCCTGAACCAATCCATGTTGCGCATGGCTTCGTATGTGTGTTGTTTGAATTGAGCGGCATCCGTCCCGGTATCAACCGGTTCGGCCCCTTCTTCATCCACTGGAGGCCTCACACCTTTATAATCAACATATTCCACTTTTTTATCACCCGCGTATGACACACTGTCCATCAAGAATTTTTTATACTCCTCGTCCTTTTCGAGTTCCAGAAGGGCTTTAAAATACTCCTGATCACCCTCAGGGTAATCCTCTTTGGATTGGGAAAAAGCCGGGATCGGTAATAATAGGGTTTGAATCAACAAGCCGGCCCCCAGGATCAACGCACATAAAAGACCCTTGTGCGTCATGAAGTGCCGGTGTTGGGAAAATGGGTATGATGCCTGATTGACGATGAGTGGTCGGCGGTTCTTGTGAAATTCTTGCAACATAGTGAGTTCCCTAATCAAAAAGAATAAAAAGAAATTCCAACGCGTTTTTCCCGCCTATTGTTGGGAAAACACCTCCAATTAGTCAATTGACCGTTCCCGGATCTCTCATTTTTATACTTTTTTAAATTGAGAGATTCAGCCGCCATTGACCTTCTTCCTGGCAGTTGAATACAAAATTTCCTCGCCAGATTTCCCCCTTAAATAGGAGCCTATACCCGAATTTGCTTATCACATTCTTGATCGCGTAAGACTTCGGCTTCTCCAATCATATCACCGAACGGCGATATATCCTGGCCATCGTCAGATTGGTTATGTTTGTAAACTGTGGAAAGTATCTCGCAACCTTGGAAAGCCCAAACAGTTTAAAACGTGATCCCATCTTCAATATTTCCTAAAATTCGGTATGGGCGTCTTACGCACTTACCCCATTTATTTTTTTTAAATTAGATTTTCAAAGCTGCGGGACGTAAAATCCTTCAGTAGAATTTCCGACATTATGTCGGTGTTTAAAAAAGGATCCGTAATGAACAGTGAAATAGAAAAATTAATTGAAAGAAAAGCTGAAAGCGCCAACCTGGACTATAAAGGAGGGTTTAAGTGGCATAAAGAAAACCGGGATCTACAGTTTGAGCTCCTCAGAGATATCATGGCAATGGCGAATACCCGAGACGGTGGAACAATCATTTTTGGAGTTGAAGATGGTAGCTTTGAATTAAAAGGTGTCAGTGAGGCAATTCGAGACTCTCTTGACCAAACAGATATTGCTCAAAGGCTCCATTGTTATGGAAGTCCCAAAGCCAAGATAGACGTGAAAAAGGCAATCATCTCAAGCAAACACGTTGTGGTCGTAAGTGTGGCCGAATTCGAGGATGTGCCAATTATCTGCACCGATTCTATTAAGAGGAACCAATCTAAGGATTTAATACTTCGTAAAGGTGCTATCTACATTCGCACCTCCGCTGCCACCACGGAGGAGATTTCTTCTGAACAAGACATGAGGGATTTAATTGGACGGGCAATGACAAAACGAGCAGATGAACTGGTACGTAATATCGAGATAGTTATTAAAGGAAAACCCATTGTCCCCACTAAAGAGACCGAGAATTTATATCAAAAGGAAATCCATGAAAGCGACAAATGGCTCACTAAAGTTTTACAAAAGGGGTTCTTAAACAATCCGAGATGGGAGCTTATTGTTTATCCTTCAAATTATGAACCGGAAAGAATCAAGAAATTACCGGAAGTTGAAAATATAGTCAGGGAATGTCAGGTTGAACTTCGAGGATGGCCTTTTCCATATGTTTCCAGGGATGGCGGATCAAGTATCTTTAATTCCGGCTTTAATGGCTTTGTTGACGCCCCAGATATCAGAGAAGGTTTTAGATTTTATCAAAGTGGACTATTCATTTTTAAAAGAACTTTGTGGGAGCACCAGAGGCAATTACAAGGACAGTTTGACAAAAAATGTCTTTCCTTTATCAGTGCAATAGAATCGTTAACTGAATTTTTATTATTCATTTCTCGAATCTATGAGACTCTAGGCAATATTAAATCTTTACATTTGGTTGTAAACTTAATCGGTTGCAGTCAGAGACAACTGGCTTCATTCGATGGTCGTGTCCCTTTCCACGACTGGTATGTGAGTCAAGACGACGTAATTACCTGGGAAAAAGATATCCAAATGATCGAATTACATGCTACCCACAAAGAAATAGCCAGACTCATTTCCATGCACATTTTTCATGTCTTCAATTGGAGGGATGTAAGGGAAGATGTGATCAGAGATTGGCAGGATAGACTTTTAAATCGTCGATTTTAATGAGAATGGCCTTATGACCCTTTCTCTAATTTTCACCCTATCTCTAAACAAAGCCCTACCTTTATTATCATTTAATCTTTGCGACAAAAAGATGTGCTCAGGGCTTGCACTGACACATAACAAGGGGAAGCTTCGTGGCGGAACGTAAACATCAATAGCAAACTTTTTACCCTGAAAATTCAAAAGGTATTCTTTCGTCTTCTCCAGTGGTTTACACTATTAAACTTTTCCCGCTATGCAAACCAACGTGAACTCCCACAAGACAACCATGATGAGAGCTTTGGGTCTGACAACCCTGTGCCTGTTGTCCCTGCTGGTACCCGCGACGGCGGCAATGGGGCAGAACGTTGACTGGAAAACGACCGTCGGCGAGGCCGTCGACACCTTGCAGCAGTATCTTCGCTTCAACACTACCAACCCGCCTGGTGACGTCACCGAGGCCGCCGGATTCCTACAGAACATTCTCGAGAGAGAGGGCATTTCGGTCACGCGGTACGAAGCTGCATCGGGGAAAATCAATCTTTCCGCCAGGCTCAAGGGCTCGGGTGACGCCAAGCCCATTCTGCTGCTCCACCATATGGATGTGGTTCCCCCAGCCGCAAGCCCCGCGATCACAGGACCACTCCAGAATGGTATCCAGCACCGAGTCCAACGAAGGGACGCTTTTAGACATGTGTTACTAAGGATTGTAAATCTAAACCGACACTAAAATATCTCTATGCTCTTGAATATGCCTCTTCACCTTCCCAGGCATAGCTTTTTCAGCAAGGCGTAACTCGTAGGCTTTTTGCAGGTTCATCCAGAATTCAGGCGTGGTGTTAAAAAACACGGCCAGTCGCAACGCCGTATCGCCGGTAATGCTGCGCTGCCCTTTAAGGATAGCCGTGATCCGGTTCGCCGGAACGCCAAGCGCTTTTGCCAGCATATTGGCGTTAATCGGGGGATCCGAAGGCTTCATAAATTCCTCCAGTAATATTTCTCCCGGATGAACCGGGCGCATGCCGCTCTTTGTCATGACTCTTTCTCCTTAGTGATAATCGGTAATCTCAACCTCATGTGGCCCATCTTCCTTCCAAATAAAGCAAATCCGCCACTGGTCATTAATTCGGATGCTGTACTGCTCGGCCCGGTCCCCTTTCAGCTTTTCCAGCCGGTTAGCCGGAGGAGCCAGCAGGTCCCTTAACTCGGCGGCGCTATCGAGCATGGTCAATTTCCGCTCGGCAGCTTTCCGAAACCCTGAAAACGGCTTCACCGTTTTCCCGCTATAAAGCGCTTCCGTGTTTTTGTCCTTAAAGCTTTTAATCATGCTACCAAATTTTATGATTTACGTAAATGATACGAAATTTTAGGCTGACGTACCCCAAACGTGAATCGAACTTGGGAAGAAATACGGTACAATATCAAGCCAGTGAAATATATGATCATTTCTTCTCTTTGTCATAAACTAGCACCCAAGGACTTCACATGTCCCATTTAAGTTTCAGAATGCCCATCTTATTGATGCGGGCCCATTAGGAAAATAGGCTCGATGCGAGGCAGTCCTCCGACTTCAGCTAGAATGGAAATTTTCTCATTGGGTTTCCGTAAAAATTGTGGCTGAGCTTAAGCATAAACCCCAGACTTTTTGTCGTGAGAAAATCACAGATGATATCCTTTCGTCGTCTCTGATGCTATACACTTTTGGGGGCTCTCCATTACGCAGACAATGAACGTTAACTTCACGAGGTCAAACGCGATGATTTCTTTTTCCCTGAGAACTCTCTGCCTGGTGATTCTGCTGGTACTCCCGACCATGGCAAGGGGCCAGGAGATTGATTGGAAGACGACCGTTGGCGAGGCCGTGGGCACCTTGCAGCGCTATCTTCGTTTTAACACGACCAACCCGCCGGGTGATGTCACAGAGGCCACCGGCTTCCTTCAGGATCTTCTGGAGAGAGAGGGGATTACGGTCAGGCGGTACGAAGCTGCACCGGGAAAGATTAATCTTTCCGCCCGGATCAAAGGCACAGGCAAAGCCAAGCCCATTCTTCTTCTTCACCATATGGATGTGGTGCCTGCCGATGCCAGTCGCTGGGATGACGTGGATCCTTTTGGCGGGAAGATCAAAGACGGCCACATTTGGGGGCGGGGCGCGATCGACATGAAAGGCACGGGCGTGCTTCAACTTTATGCCTTTCTGACGCTTGCGCGGCAGAAGGTCTCTCTCGACCGCGATATCATTTTCATGGCGGTGAACGATGAAGAAATCGGCGGGACGATGGGGACGCGCTATATGCTCGACCACCATTACGACGAACTCGATCCCGAGTATGTCCTCGACGAAGGTGGCGTCGGCAGCCGTGAAATCTTCGTGAACGGGAAACTCGTCTTCGGGATCTCCGTGGCAGAGAAGCGGGCCTTCTGGCTCCGTGTGACGGCCCACGGCGTCGCCGGACACGGCTCTCAACCGAACGATCACAATCCGAATGACAAACTGATACGTGCGCTCACCCAGCTTTTCAGTGCGCCGTTTCCGACCGTCTCCAATCCTGTTCTTGACGCACTCGAGACTCGGCTCGGCCCGCTTACACCAAACCAGTTCACGAACGCCATCCGGCAGACGACGGTCTCGCTCACCTCACTTCGGTCAGGGGTCGGAGATCCGCCCAAGGCGAACGTCATTCCCTCGCTGGCCGTCGCCACCCTCGACGCCCGGTTGCTGCCGGGCATGGATGCCGAAGCCTTTTTGGCGGAAGTGCAGTCCAGGCTCGGCGATGAGATTGACGTTGAGGTGATTCATCCAGCGAGTCAGTCCATTGTGACACCGCATGACACCCCGATGTTTGAAGCGCTGTCCACCGCCATCACACGGCACCATCCCGACGCGACCGTCGTGCCGATGATTATTCCTTACGGAACCGATTCGAGGATGTTTCGTCTGCGCGGAGCAAAATGCTATGGCATCCTCCCTCTCGTGCTCAGCACCGAACTCGCCACCTCCATCCATGGTGACGCTGAGCGAATCCCCGTCAACCAATTCGAAACGGGGATCCATATTTATTACGACACCCTGGTTGAACTCGCAGCCCGCTAGCTTTTGGGTTCTCGATCCGAATTTGCGGAAAATCCATGTTTTGAGGGATGAACAGCCTACACTGGGTTAATGCCTTCCAACACCCGGGTCAACCCCAGATGTCGCGTTTTTTTAACTCCCCTTAAACGCTATTTTCGAGTATAGCTCGCTATGATCATCCTTAAATGAAACAGCAAAGGCAGAAAATGTTGGTCAGCCGTCATGGAGTAGGATATACTACTGGGTAGGGATCTATGAATGTCACAGTATGGAGGAGCTAACTATGCCGATGGTGAAAAAAAGCATCTCGGTCACGGACAAACAGGATGAATGGATCAAGGCTCAAATCGCCAGCGGACATTTTGGCAATGAAAGTGAAGTTGTCCGCGAACTCATCCGGGAGCGACAACTTCGCGAGGGGGAAACTCCCGAACACATGGAGGCTATCCGCGAGGCCCTTATTAAAGGCGAGCAAAGCGGAGTGAGCAAGAAATCGGTGGATGAGATATGGGCCGAAGCCCGAGCACGGCGCAAGGCCGGTCGTGGGTAAGTATCGCCTATCCCGCTTAGCCGAAGACGACTTGGCAGGCATCGCCGAATACGGGGATGAGCATTTTGGGATCGTTCAATCCGACCGCTACCGAGAGCAATTGAAGCTGCGGTTTACTCTTATCGCCGAGCAACCCTACCTGTATCAGGCCGTTCATGATATTCGCGAAGGCTACCGGCGCAGCGTCTTCGGAGGGCATTCAATTTATTACCGCATTGATGAACAGGGCGTGGAAATCATGCGGGTGTTGGGCCGACAAGACCCTGAGAAAAATTTGCGCGGGTGACCGGGATCATATTGGACCGCCATTATGGTGCACATTTTGGATAGGGTGCTTGCCATTGTGGCGATTGCCTGCCTTATGCCGGTGATGATTATCGGGCGGAAACGGACCGTATTCACCATGTCCTCTACCGTCAATGGATGTCTGTGTTAGTCATCGCTTCCCCGAACAATGTCATGCGTGGTCCGGTCATCAATTGACCCATTTCGTTTCTGACTTTTCTGTCAAACACCATGGCCTTTCCCCGATTGTCCCATCAAGAGGACTGAACAACGTCAGGATTTGAACAAGTCATCAGTCCATTTCCAAGTCCAAAATTCTCGGTACCCAATCACCGGCTTCCAAGTCATTGGGTATTCCTCTCTGTACCAGTCAGGCACACGATTTGAAAGCTGCGGGTTTTGGGGCATGGGGATTGGCCTCATTCATGTAAGGTGCCAAGGCCTCACGGACTTTTGTCCTGGCGCGATGTAACAGCACACGCTGATTGGATTCGGAGACGCCTAGCATCCGACAGACGTCCTCAGATTCAACCCCCTCCACATCCCGCAGCAGGATCACTTGTCGCTGCATGGCCGGAAGGGTGTGAATGACGTCATACATCCGCCCGACCATTTCCTTATTCAACAGCTTCCGTTCAGGTGATGCTTCCGTTTGAGAAAAAATGATTCCGGAATAATTTCCAGGGCACCCCTCTCCTCTAGGGGCAGTCGACAGTTCATCCACCATGTCGATTTCTCCTTGATCAGCATCGGAGGCCTTTCCCGGAAACTCCACGTACCGGCTTTCACGCACCCCCTGCGTTTTGGCCCGATTGACCAGAATGCGAAAGATCCACGTTTTTAACGACGAGCGCTCCTCAAAGCGATGAATGCCTTCCAACACCGCCATCCAGGTATCTTGCACGACTTCTTCGGCCACCGCCTCGCTAGGCACGAAGGTCAAGGCGACCCGACGTAATGGAGAATGATAGCGTTCGACCAATTCCTTAAACGCCGTTTCTTCGCCGCGTCGAACGCGTTCCACCAAGGCCGCTTCTGCAGAGTCGTCTTCCGCTTGACCTTCGTGACGGTCGTGGCCTTCGAATACCCGGAGCGCCGGGGTCCCGGCTTTCCTGAGCCGACCTGGCACGTGTGCACTGAACAGACCATCCATCGATTCTGCTGTGATTGTACTCATGGGACGCTCCTCCATCGAAACCATTTAGGTAAATAAGATCTGCTGAATAAATGACGGACAATTTTTGATGCCACAGCCTTGAGTGATGAGCCGCCGAATCATGCGGACTCCATCCTCCCCCACAAAACTCACTGCTGAGAAATCAAGCACCACCTTGTTGCCTTGAGCCAACAGGCCATAACATTCGGTTTCGACCACGTTGATCCATTCCGCCACGATTCGTCCTTCGATTTCCACGGTCGTCGTTCCGTTCTGTGTGGCTTTGACCGTGAGTCGAACCATGGGTCAGGATTTCCTGTTGGATTTGAACTGTCTCATATAAGGGTTCTTGAGCAACCATCGGGCCAAAAGAAAACCGGCCACTCAGACAGTATCCAAGTGGCCGGTTTCAGTGAGGTTTTTTATTATTTGATTGATAAATTCCTGAGCGGTATTCCCAATATTTTTTCCCAATATTTCGTGACGGTCACAACATATTGGGAATCGCTCCTACTTTTTTCTTGTAATTCCCAGCTTCTTCATTCTGGCTTCCAAAGTGGTGGGTTTCAACCCCAGCAACTCCGCGGCCCCGTCCTTTCCACTAACCCGCCAACCTGTTTGTTCCAGGATTTCCATGATATGCTGCCGCTCACGCTCCTCCAAGGTCATGACAGTTGATACTGCCCCCCCTCCCCGTGCCACCGTCGACAATTCGATGGGTTCCAGGGAAGATCCTTCCGTGAGAATGACGGCTCGTTCGATGACATGTTCCAACTCGCGGATATTCCCGGGCCAGGCATATTGCCGCAGCGCCGCCATCATCGACTCCGGAATCCGGTCGATTCGTTTTCCTAAATTCGTAGCGCATTTCCGCACAAAATATTGCGTCAGGATCGGAATGTCCTCTTCCCGTTCCCGAAGGGAAGGGAGATGAATTGGAAACACGTTCAGACGATAGTACAAATCGGATCGATAGTGACCGGTGCGGGACAGGTGCTCAAGATCCCGGTTGGTGGCAGCGATGACCCGGACGTTGACTTTAAAGGTTTGCGTCCCTCCGACTCGTTCAAACTCCCCCTCTTGGAGGACCCGTAACAGCTTCGCCTGCAAATCCAAAGGCAGCTCCCCGATTTCGTCTAAAAAGATCGTGCCTTTGTCAGCCAATTCAAACCGTCCAATTTTTTTAGTTAACGCGCCAGTGAATGCGCCCTTCTCATGCCCAAAGAGTTCGCTTTCAATCAAGCCGGCAGGTATGGCGGCACAATTCACTTTGACCAGCGGCTTGGACTTGCGAGGACTCAGGTTATGTATGGCCCTGGCGATCAACTCCTTCCCAGTTCCGGTCTCCCCCGTCACCAATACGGTCGAATCGGTGGGAGCCACCCGCTCGACGTTGCGCAACACTTTTTTGAGAGTCGATGAGGATCCAATCACCTCTTCAAAATTGTGCACACTTTGGATTTCCTCACGCAGATAAGTATTCTGGGCTTCCAGCCGGGCCTTTTCCTGTTCCATGAGGACTTTGTCGGTAATATCCAGGAACATGGTTCGGGTATAGGCCCCGCCGGGATCGGGCCTGGACCACCATTGAATCCACAGGGGTTTCCCCGTGTCCTTGCGGCACAATTCCAGCACCACCCCGCTGGTATCCGTCCCGCGTCCAATCGAGTCAAAGGCCTCCTTCAACCGCTTTTGCGCTTCCGGGGTATCGGGGATAAACGACTTGCCATAGGTCCCTTCGACTTGATCCGGCATGATGCCCAGGGTATTCATCGCCACCCGGTTGGCCCGGATAAACCTGGAATCCAGCCCTTCGTTCACATAGGCAATCGGCGCCTCGTCGAACAGGTCCCTCAATTGTTCTTCACTTTCCGTAAGCCTGGCATGAATGTTCTGACGTTCTAATTCCGCTCCGGCCCTGGCACCGAAAATTCGAAAGAGCGGAAGCAGCCTGGCATCCATCGGCATGGGGCACACATCCAGCGCGGCCAGGTGCCCCAGCACGTCACCGGATTGGTTGAGCAACGGAATGGCCAAATAACTTTCGGCCCCCAGATCGACGAGTCCTTTTTCATGGGGAAACAGTTGTTGAACACGTTCAGGGAAATGGCAGACTTCCCCGGCAAGCACTTGTTGGCAGGGGCTATGTTCCAGATCATATTCAAAGTTTTCAATGAAGGCCTCACCGTTCCAAAAGGCCAGCGTGCGCACCCGGCTCGCCTCGGCCATGAGTTGCCCCACAAAGGCATACCGGACACCCAGCGCCTTTGCCAGGTTGCAAGCCAGTGCCTGGAAAAATTCCCCTCCGGAGGTCGCAGCGGTGCCTTCATCGACGAGCCGCAGAATGAAATCACTTTTCCTGAGGGCTTGGTCCAACTGAACCCGTTCAATTTCCGCCAACGCCCGAGCGGCGAAAATACGCATGATGGAAGCCATATAGTCCCCATTCGGCATCGGCTTATCATCGAGCACCGCCAAATGCCCGGCCACCTTTCCGGAAGCATTGATGAGGGGGAGGCCGCAATAACTGACGGCTCCCCAGTCTTTAATGACTTGGACGTTGGGATAACAATCGGCCAAGCCGTCGGCATGATGGACCACCTGATGATTCAACGCCACATCACAGGGACCACCAACCGGTACCTGGAAACGAGGGACCAAGCCCTTCGGCGACCATCCGGCTTTTGAATAAAAACATCCGTCCACTCGATTGAATTCAGACAGGTAGGCATATTTCACTCCCAGCGCCCTGGCCAGCTCCTCGACCAACGTGTCAAAAAATTTCTCTCCCGTCTGCGCCTCCACTCCTTTGACTACTCGCTGAAGCACTTCGTCCTGGAGCACAGGAACGGGACCGAAGGAAGACACCTGGGCGGAAACTGTCGAAGGGACGGGCTCTTCCTCAGAGTGAAATGGAGACGTTGTGCGTACCTCAGCCATTGCCCACTCCTCTGAAATTGCCATGCCTGAGAAAAATCGGACCGCCTTGGTTAGAAACTCACCGTCGCTATTATCTCCGAGGAACCAGAGGAAAGGGAATAGATCAGTTGCCGTATTTCCAGACGGCTGCTGAATTTTTATGGGGTCAATTGAACGTCTGAGAATGACAAGAAGACCGGGTGGGAGACACCCTCAATATAATTGTCATGCTGAGCCCGGTCGACCTGAGCACAGATCTTTCACTACTAATAGAATGACAGGAAGATGGCGAACCATAGTTTCCGTATAATCTCTGGCTGCCTTTTCCTGGAATCCTGAAATTCACAGGTCAAGCAAAATTACACGGCCCGATGAGGAATTTTCGGCGGTTGATCCTCCTACCATCCTGGCCGAAAATACCCAGGCCAGTTTAGGGTTTTTTCGTGATACACTAGGCGTGAAGATCGTGGGAGAACATGAAACTTGTGGAACGGGGCAGGGAGGCCCGACTATACTCGTTGGACGGCTCAACGACCTCTTCTCCGGCAGACCATTTGGCCACCAACCCTTCACCCACCTTTGTGACATATTGCCAACATCTCAAAACATGTTTCAGGTTTCGGACCCTGGGAACATCCCGAGATCGGACGTGGGATTTTCTCGCGACCTGATGATTTGGACCCAGAACGGACATGTCCTGCAAACTGTCCAACGATAACCCCTCAGGCTGCTGTTCATAGGGAGCCCATCCATGTCCAAAAACCCACCTCACCTGACCATCGAAGAAGAACGCTTAGAGGAGTCCAAAAAGCGGACGGTGCATTGGAAACGGTGGGGACCCTATCTGAGTGAACGCCAATGGGGCACGGTCCGTGAGGACTACAGTCCGCATGGTTCTGCCTGGGACTATTTCCCCCATGATCATGCCAGATCACGGGCCTATCGGTGGGGCGAGGATGGCATCGGTGGCATCTGCGACCGCCACCAGCGAATTTGCTTTGCGCTGGCGCTCTGGAACGGGAAAGATCCGATTCTGAAGGAACGCTTGTTCGGCTTGACCGGGAACGAAGGCAATCATGGGGAAGACGTTAAAGAGTATTACTTTTACCTGGACTCCACACCGACGCATTCCTACATGAAGTTTTTGTATAAATATCCCCAACACTCCTTTCCCTATACCCGATTGATCAAAGAAAACCGGAAGCGGGGCAAACACGATTGGGAATATGAGTTGATGGATACGGGCGTGTTTGATGACAACCGGTATTTCGACGTGTTTATCGAATATGCCAAAGCGACACACGAAGACATCCTGATCCGGATTACCGCTCACAACCGTGGACCTGATTTCGCGGAACTTCATGTGCTGCCGACGATCTGGTTCCGCAATACCTGGTCCTGGACACCGCATGCTCCCCGTCCCACACTCAATCGGGATGAGGACCTTAGCGATGCGCAGGTCATCCACCTGGACCATGAACAATACGGGTCGCGGTGGCTGTTATGCGAAGGCACTCCGGACATGCTCTTTACCGAAAATGACACTAACACGCAACGGCTCTATGGAGTGCCCAACGCCGGCCCCTATGTCAAAGACGGGATCAATGACTCCATCGTCGCCGGGACACAAGGGACGGTAAATCCGGAACAAGTCGGCACGAAAGCTGCGATCCATTATCATCCGTTGCTCCCCCCCGGACAAAGCATCACTTACCGACTGCGTTTGACCAATCTCCCTCCGACCGAGGGCCAGTTGGGCGAAGAGTTTGAAACCATTTTTCCTGCACGCCAACGGGAGGCGGATGAGTTTTTTGCCAAACGACTCGGGACGGCACAATCCGAGGACGCGCAAAACGTTCAGCGTCAGGCATTTGCGGGAATGCTGTGGAGCAAACAGTTTTATCATTTTGACGTGCGCACCTGGCTGGCCGGAGACCCCACAGGACCGCCGCCGTCCGCAGGGCGCAAAGATGGCCGGAACGCGGATTGGAAGCACCTCTATAATGAAGACATTATCTCCATGCCCGATAAATGGGAGTACCCATGGTTTGCGGCCTGGGACCTCGCCTTTCATTGCGTCCCATTAGCCCTGGTGGACCCGGACTTCGCAAAAGATCAGCTTCGGCTATTGGTCAGAGAATGGTACATGCATCCCAACGGGCAGATTCCGGCGTATGAGTGGGCGTTCGACGATGTGAATCCACCCGTCCACGCCTGGGCCACCTGGCGGGTGTATAAAATTGAAAAACGTATCAGGGGCAAAGCCGACCGGGTGTGGCTGGCCAAAATTTTCCATAAACTCCTGCTGAACTTTACCTGGTGGGTGAACCGGAAAGATGCCGATGGTCGAAACATTTTTCAGGGAGGGTTCCTCGGACTGGATAATATCGGCCTCTTCGACCGGTCCGCGCCGCTTCCGACCGGCGGATATATCGATCAATCAGACGGCACCAGTTGGATGGGCATGTACTGCCTGAATATGCTGGCCATTGCCCTGGAACTGGCACGACACGATCCGTCCTACGGCGATGTGGCCAGCAAGTTCTTTGAACATTTTGTCTACATCTCGCACGCCATCAATCACATCGGCGAAGGCAATCACGAAGCCTCCCTATGGGATGAGACCGACGGATTCTATTATGACATATTGCATTTCCCGGACGGCCATCATCGACAAATGAAGGTCCGGTCCATGGTGGGGCTGATCCCGCTCTTTGCCGTTGAGACGTTGGAACCGGAAGTGGTCGATGCCTTGCCGGGCTTTAAACGACGCCTGTTGTGGTTTATCGAAAACCGTCCGGAATTCCGGCGTCATGTCTGCTCAACCAGCCTGCCGGATGGAAGTGTTCGCCGGATGCTCTCCATTGTAGATCAGGAGCAACTCCCCCGCGTCATGAAGTACATGTTGGATGAAGAGGAATTTCTCTCCACATATGGCATTCGAGCCTTATCCAAACACCATCAAGACCATCCCTATGTGCTCCATGTGGATGGACATGAACATCGCGTGGATTATGAACCGGCAGAATCCCGGACCGGGTTATTCGGCGGCAACTCCAATTGGAGAGGACCGATTTGGTTCCCGGTGAATTTTCTGCTCATCGAATCGTTACAAAAATTCCATCATTTCTTCGGCGATCATCTCACCGTGGAATGCCCGACCGGATCAGGATCACAACAAACATTGTGGCAAGTCGCGGCGGAAATTTCCCGTCGCCTCAATCGTCTCTTCCTGCGTGATCCTTCGGGCCATCGACCGGTCTTCGGGGGAGTCGCGAGGTTTCAGCAGGATCCGCATTGGCGGGATTACCTGTTATTCCATGAATATTTTCACGGGGACAACGGGGCGGGATTAGGCGCAAGCCACCAAACGGGATGGACCGGACTTGTTACCAAACTGTTAGAACAATCAGGAGAATAAGGCATGTCTCCCGACCGGAGGCAACACCATCAGGACCCTCCACCTCCCATCCACCCGTCTCTTCTGCCCCAGGTCGTGGACTGTGGCAGGGAGATTTGCGGCGATGTGTGGCTGGCCGAACGCCGGGAATGGCTCGTCACCAACGTCATCGGAGGATTCGCCTCCGGCACCATGGCCGGCTCTCTTACCCGACGCTATCACGGCCTGCTCATCGCCGCCCTCAAGCCACCTCTCGGACGCACCTTGTTGGTCAGCAAACTGGAAGAAACCGTGGAGTACCAAGGGAAAATCGTTCAGCTCTCCACGAACCATTGGCATGGCGGAACTGTGGCGCCAACGGGATTTTTATTCCTGGAACGCTTTCGCCTGGAAGGCACGACACCGGTCTGGACGTTTGCCATCAGCGACACCTTATTGGAAAAACGCGTGTGGATGGAACCGGGTGAGAATACCACGTACGTGAAATATTCCTTCACTAGAGGATCACTCCCGATTCGTCTCAATCTGCAAGCCTTCATCAATCATCGGGACTACCATGGAATCACACTGGAGACCCTGCCGGAATTTTCAACGATTCCCGTACCGCATGGGCTGCAGATTTTACCCGCAGGAGGTTCTCCGTTTATCCTTTCCGCATCGGGAGGATCAGTTGAACCCATCAATACGTGGTATCACGACTACACCCTGTCTCTCGAACGGGAACGTGGCCTGCCCGATCGCGAGCATCATCTGCACATCGGCACCTGGACCCTCGACTTGAAACCGGGCGAACAGATGACCTGGATGGCCACCACCCGTCTTAAGCCGTCTGGACCCGCTGCTTCATGTTTCGAATCACGCCGACGTCATGAAGTGGCTTTGCTCCAATCGGAACCAACGACAAAACCCTCACTTCGGAATTGGCCGGCCTGGATCCAACAGCTCACGCTGGCCGCCGATCAATTCATCGTCTCACGTCCCCTCTCAGCTAACGACACCGGTCATACGATCATCGCCGGTTACCACTGGTTTGGGGATTGGGGTCGGGACACGATGATCAGCCTGCCGGGACTCACCCTAACCACCAATCGCTTTGACATCGCTCGCAGCATCCTCTCGACGTTTGCCCAATTTGTCGATCAAGGCTTGCTGCCCAATCGTTTCCCCGACGCAGGGGAAGAACCGGAATATAATACTGTTGATACGACGCTCTGGTATATCGAGGCCGTCCGCCAATATGTGGACGCCACCGATGATCGCGCCTTTCTCACAAACATCTTCCTGTGCTTGTCGAGATGCTGGCGTGGTACCGCAAGGGCACCAGGTTTGGAATCGGCATGGATCCCGCCGATCACTTACTCCATGCCGGAGAGCCGGGTGTGCAGCTCACCTGGATGGATGCCAAAGTCGGCGATTGGGTCGTCACTCCACGCATCGGCAAACCGGTCGAGATCAATGCGCTTTGGTACCAGGCCTGGCTCACGATGGGCCAATTGGCCAGGACTTTGAAAGAGCCATACGAAGAATTTTTACAAATCGCCAAGGCCATCCACGCATCTTTTCAACGATTCTGGAATGAATCTTCACATCGATGCTATGACGTGCTGGACGGACCGCATGGCCATGATCCGGCCCCACGCCCTAATCAATTGTTCGCTGTATCATTGCCACACAGTCCGCTTACCGACAAACAGCAACATGCGGTCGTAGATTATTGCGCCCAATATCTTTACACATCGTACGGGTTACGCAGCTTAGGGCAGGAAGATCCCCAATATGTAGGACAGTATGAAGGAGATATCCGGCAGAGGGATGGCGCCTATCATCAAGGCACCGTCTGGGGCTGGCTCCTCGGTCCTTTCGCGCTCGCCCACCATCGCGTGTATCGCCATACCGAAGCGGCTTTGTCGTATCTTACTCCGATGGCTCATCATCTCAACGATTACGGACTTGGCACGCTGGGAGAAATCTTTGACGGCCAACCGCCGTTCGCCCCACGCGGATGCATCGCCCAAGCCTGGACGGTCGCCGAAATCCTCCGCGCCTGGCATCTCATTCACGCGTCCACCAACAAATAAAGAACAGAGAAACACGTGTCTAAATTATAAAAAGGTCTTGGCATCCTGCTAATCCCCGCTAGGGTTGTTATTCTAATCCCTCTGAAGACTTGTCTCCTCGATTATTCCTCCTTGAATTGTCATTCTGAGGCCATGCCGAAGATTCTGTGCCTAGCCAAAAGACCCCACAACTCTCCGAGATCATCAGATTCCTTCAGGCAGTCTCCCCATCCGCCTTGTCATTCTGAGCCCAGCCGGAAGATGCCACAACTCAACGAGATCCGTTTGTTCCCAAAGTTGACACTTTCAACAATTGGTTTCTCTTCCTCATCCAACTCCTAATGTTCCCCGATTGAAAGGGATAAAAGGGATTTGAAGATAATGGGTCTTTTGTCTATAGTCTTTGACACAACTGGCGGGAGGCACCGTCATGGTGACGGTCTCATTTCGCTGGATCGTGGCGGACCAGATGCAAGAAGGACGGCCAGCCGCCAATACAATCAGGTTCGATTTCCCTCACACCGGCCATGGCTTTGTTCAGAAGCTTCTCCGAAACCACAAGATAATCTCATTCCCTAAAACCAC
>JAWKPA010000006.1:0-2022 GCA_041390905.1 Chloroflexota bacterium | reverse complement strand
CAAACGGTATTGAGCAACCATCGGGCCAAAAAAACCCGGCCACTTAGACAGTATCCAAGTGACCGGTTTTAATGATGTTTTTTATTATTTGATTGATGAATTCCTGAGCGGTATTCCCAATATTTTTTCCCAATATTTCGTGACGGTCACAACATATTGGGAATCTCTCCTATTTTTTTCTTGTAATTCCCAACTTTTTCATTCGGGCTTCCAAGGTCGTGGGTTTCAACCCCAGCAGCTCCGCGGCCCCGTCCTTTCCACTGACACGCCAACCTGTTTGTTCCAGGATTTCCATGATATGCTGCCGCTCACGCTTCTCCAAGGTCATGACAGTTGACACCGCCCCCTCTCCCCGCGCCCCCGTCGACAATTCGATAGGTTCCAGGGAAGATCCTTCCGTGAGAATGGCGGCCCGTTCGATGACATGTTCCAACTCGCGGATATTCCCGGGCCAGGCATATTGCCGCAGCGCCGCCATCATCGACTCCGGAATCCGGTCGATTCGTTTTCCTAAATTCGTGGCGCATTTCCGCACAAAATATTGGGCCAGGATCGGAATGTCTTCTTCCCGTTCCCGAAGGGAGGGCAGATGAATCGGAAACACGTTCAGACGATAGTACAAATCGGATCGATAATGACCGGTGCGGGTCAGATGCTCGAGATCCCGGTTGGTGGCGGCGATGACCCGAACGTTGACCTTAAAGGTTTGCGTCCCGCCGACTCGTTCAAACTCCCCCTCTTGAAGGACCCGTAGCAGCTTCGCCTGCAAATCCAAAGGCAGTTCGCCGATTTCGTCCAGAAAAATCGTGCCTTTGTCGGCCAATTCAAACCGTCCAATTTTTTTGGTTAACGCGCCAGTGAATGCGCCCTTCTCATGCCCGAACAGTTCGCTTTCGATCAAGCCGGCAGGAATGGCGGCACAATTCACTTTGACCAGCGGCTTGGACTTGCGAGGACTCAGGTTATGAATGGCCCTGGCGATCAACTCCTTCCCGGTTCCCGTTTCTCCTGTCACCAGTACGGTCGAATCGGTGGGAGCCACCCGCTCGACGTTGCGCAACACTTTTTTGAGAGTCGATGAGGATCCAATCACCTCTTCAAAATTGTGCACACTTTGGATTTCCTCCCGCAGGTAAGTATTCTGCGCTTCAAGCCTGGCCTTTTCCTGTTCCATAAGGACTCTGTCGGTAATATCCAGGAACATGGTCCGGGTATAGGTCCCGCCGGGATCGGGCCTGGACCACCATTGAATCCACAGGGGCTTACCGTTGTCCTTGCGGCGCAATTCCAATACCACGCCACTGGTATCCGTCCCGCGACCAATCGAGTCAAAGGCCTCCTTCAACCGCTTTTGCGCTTCCGGGGTATCGGGGATAAACGATTTGCCGTACGTCCCTTCGACTTGATCCGGCGTGATGCCCAGGGTATTCATCGCCACCCGGTTGGCCCGGATAAACCTGGAATCCAGCCCTTCGTTCACATAGGCAATCGGCGCCTCGTCGAACAGATCACGCAATTGTTCTTCACTTTCCGCAAGCCTGGCATGAATGTTCTGACGTTCTAATTCCGCTCCTGCCCTCGCACCGAAAATTCGAAAGAGCGGAAGCAGCCTGGCATCCATCGGCATGGGGCGAACATCCAACGCGGCCAGGTGCCCCAGCACGTCACCGGACTGGTTGAGCAACGGAATGGCCAAATAACTTTCGGCCCCCAGATCGACGAGTCCTTTTTCATGGGGAAACAGTTGTTGAACACGTTCAGGGAAATGGCAGACTTCACCGGCAAGCACTTGTTGGCAGGGGGTATGCTCCAGATCATATTCAAAATTCTCAATTATGGCCTCACCGTTCCAAAAGGCCAGCGTTCTCACCCGGCTCGCACCAGCCATGAGTTGCCCCACAAACGCGTACCGGACACCCAGCGCCTTTGCCAGGTTTCGAGCCAGTGCCTGGAAAAATTCCCCTCCGGAGGTCGCAGCGGTGCCTTCATCGACGAGCCGCAGGATAAAATCACTTTTCCTGA
>JAWKPA010000005.1:0-1611 GCA_041390905.1 Chloroflexota bacterium | reverse complement strand
TGTGGTGCAGGTCTTGCTTGAGTTCGCTCTGTAGTTGTGAACCTGATACACAGGGAGGAATCAATGGACTGTCCAAAGTGCAATGGGACGATGATGCTAGAGCGGTTCTCGGATTACTTTATCGTGTTCTATGCCTGGAAGTGCATCAATTGTGGGGCCATTATCGACCGTACCATTGCCACGAATCGCCGAAAGAGTCTGGCGGTCCGAGAATCTCAGCCCGTTGCCGCGGGCTAGAAACATCGGATCGGCTCAAGTTCGGAACTCGAGCCGATTGAATCTGAGCAACGCTTTAGGGACTCCGTCTCGGGTGTCCATAAAGCCGGAGGCAGCTTATCCCGCTCCCTTTCTATCCCCTTATCCGTATAGGAGCGCAGGGGTTTTCCGACTAAATCGCTTACCACTTTGAGTAATGAATCACGCTGCCCGCTTGTGGCCGGGATAGATCTGTTTTTTTCCATTGACTGTGTCGATTGCCAGCTTGGCAATAGCCCTACCCGTCACTAGGTCTTTATCTCCGTTGCTATTCAGGTCTCCTTACGACATATTCTTATAATCAAGACAACCACCACGGCTCACGTTTTTCTACTTAAAGTAGGCCAAGAAAGGAGAGGGTATGTTTATAGCCAAAAGCCAACTTACCCAGGACACAGTGGCCGCAATAGTGTTCGTCTTCGCTCTTGGCTCTCTCTCGATGATCTGGCCCGGCATCATTGCGCTCATCTTTGGTCTGTTCCTGTTGCTCCAGTCGTTCGGACTCGGACACGAAATCACTATGCTGTCCTGGGCCGAAGTCACGAATGTACCGATTGTCTTCGCCTCTCTTCTACGATCCGGTCCTCCGTCCATTCTTTCGTAATATCCAAGCAGGACAGCGCCTTACCCTCCTAGATCGAGGGACTTCTTATTGCGTGTCGGTCCCCACAAGCTAGGCCTTCCAATCCAACTTCCTAAAGGCGAGTGACTGAAGCCCCGTTGACTAAACGATCTGTTCGAATAAAGACTCCCGATGATCATCTCGAAGGCTCCTCTCGTGGAGTGTAGAGTCGTCGTGTGCGACGCGGCGTTCTCATCCACCTTAACCGAGGAGGTTGTGATGATGTGTTATGTTGGGATCGATCTTCATGCCACCAACAGTGTGGTGGTGGTCATTGATGAGACGGATCGGGTGCTGTATCAGAAGCGGCTGCGCAATGACCTCGCGCTGGTACTCACCGCGCTGGAACCGTATCGGGCTACAATCCAGGGCGTGGTTGTCGAATCGACCTATAATTGGTATTGGCTCGTCGATGGTCTCATGGATGCGGGCTATCGCGTGCACTTGGCCCATGCCCCAGCGCTACCGCAGTACAGTGGCCTGAAGCACGCCGACGATCAGCATGATGCGCAGTGGCTCGCGCACCTTCTCCGTCTCGGCTTGCTCCCCACCGGGTACATCTATCCCAAAGCCGCACGCGCCGTTCGTGATCTCCTACGGAAACGCAGTCAATTGGTGCGACACAAGACGATGGTGGTGCTCAGCCTGCAAAGTCTGCTCACGCGCCTGACCGGAACCCGCTTGTCCCTGCCGCGCCTCCGGGCGCTCACACCGGACAGCATCCAAACCCTCGT
>JAWKPA010000004.1:0-3336 GCA_041390905.1 Chloroflexota bacterium | reverse complement strand
TTTCGGTGAAACCCGGCGAAATGGTATTCACCGTGATCCCCTTGGGCGCCAATTCCTGTGCCAACCCCTTCGTATACTGTTCAAGCGCCGCCTTGCTCCCAAGATAAGCGGTAGCGCCCGGAAAGCTGAGATGTGTCCCACCCGTCGAAATATTCACGATTCGTCCGCCCTCTTTCAATACCCTTGTCGCCTCTTGCATGGCAAAGTATGGCCCCTTGGCATTCAAGGCGATGACACCATCAAAGTCCTCTTCCGTGGTCTCCTCAAGCGGTTTTGGCATGAATTTGCCTGCATTGTTGATCAGGATGTCCAGCCGGTTGAATTGCTTGACCGTATCGAGCACAAGACGACGCGCATCCGCCACACGGCTCAAGTCGGCTTGTACCGCCAAGGCCTTGCCACCTTTTGCCTGGATTCCCACGACCACCTGCTGCGCCTTCTCAGCGCTTTTTGAATGATTCACGACAACGATCGCGCCTTCATCCGCGATTCGTTCCGCAATAGCTCGACCGATTCCACTCGATGCCCCGGTCACAATCGCGACCTTTCCACTCAACGATTTCATCCGCTTAGCTCCTCTTTCCTGTATCTTGGTCTCCCTGTAGAATCGAATGGCCCCACTGCCCAAGGAATGCCCATTCACCGATGGGCCGACGAATCCTTGGTTGAAGTTCTCGTTCCCGCAGCCGTTCCGGAAGGATGGCAGGATCTCCGGGATACCCGACGGCGATCATCGCGACAGGCTCGTATCCTGCTGGAATCCTGAGATCAGTCCTTGCCTTCTCCACATCGAATCCCGCCATTTGGTGGGCGATTAATCCCTGTGCCGTCGCCTGCAAGACAAGATTCTCTGTAGCCAGACCAGTATCATGAAAGGCGTGCCGGTTCGGCTTGCCGTCATCTTCAAAATGCAAGCTCGCCACGGAAAGCACCAAGACCGGGGCACGAACGGCCCATCGGCGGTTGCCCTCCGCGAGACACTCGAACAGGCGATTCCAATCCGTCTCGTGCTGCTTACTCGCCACGATAAATCGCCACGGCTGTTCATTGTTCGATGAAGGAGCCCATCGAGCTGCCTCAAGAAGCGACTGAAGGAGTTGGGGGTCAACAAGCCGTTCGTCAAACGCTCGTGGGCTCCACCGCCTGGCCAATAAGTCATGAATAGGAAATTGACGCGATGCCTGTTGATCCACAGACTCTATCCTTCCGGTTGCTCAACGGAGGCCATCTCAGGCGACCACCCGCCTCCGAGCGCCTTGTAGAGTTGTACGACCGATGCCAAGAGTAAGCGCCTTGTACTCGTCAAAGCGAGTTCGGACTCGAACAAACTTCTCCTCGCCACGAGCACATCAAGATAGTTCGCAAGTCCCCCTTTATACCGAAGCTCTGCTAATTTCAATGCCGACTGCAAGGCGGCGACTTGTTGCTGTTGTGACTCGCGTTGCGTCCGTGCCGTCTGTACGGCGATTAATGCATCTTCAACCTCACGAAAGGCCGTGAGCACAGCCTGTTGGTACTGCGCCAACGCTTCTTTGCTTTGAGCTTCCACTGCTTCCTGTTGAAATCCCAACACCTGCGCGTTCAATAGCGGGGCAGCCAATCCGGCTCCGAATACCCCGAACGAAGAGGAATCGGTGAACAGCAAGGACAGTTCAGGATGTGCTACGCCCAAGAGTCCGGTTAATGTAATCCTGGGGAATCGCTCGGCTTTAGCGGCCCCGATACGCGCGGTGACCGCAGCCAACTGGCGCTCTGCCACCAGCAAATCGGGACGTCTCTGCAATAACTCAGACGGCAATCCGGCAGGAACCTCCGGCGGCACAATTTGCTCATCCAGCGAGTGCCCGCGAGTAACAGAGAAGGGTCTACGCCCGAGCAGCACACTCAGGTGGTTTTCAGCCTGCACCATCTGCCGCTGAAGCTCGGCGGTACGGGCCGCCGCGTTTGCACGTTCCGCTTCAAACTGATCCGCATCCAGCTTCGACGTCATTCCTTGGCGCAGCCGCGCCTGGGCAATCCGCACCGACTCTTCCCAGGACTGAAGCGTCCGCTTCGCGATGTCGAGTTGGAGATCGAATTGAAGAAGATTAAAGTACGCTTCAGCGACCGCGCTGACCAATTGAATCGTCACGGCACGCCGGTTTTCTTCCTTAGACAACAGATCGGCGCGCGCAGCCTCGGTGGATCGTCTGATACGTCCCCAGAGATCGACCTCCCACGCCAGGTTCCCCACCGTGTAATAATTAAACGGGCTGGCAAAGCCGGGAAAGAGAAAGTTTGCCTTTCGGCCGGCCGGCATACTCGCGGCAGCCGTGATTTGCGGCAACCAGTCGGTTTGAGAGACCAAAGCCCTCGCCCGAAATTCATCGACCGTCGCAACGGCGCGCTGAAGATCGTAATTTTCCGCAAGCGCCATACGAATGAGTTGCTGAAGCTGCTCGTCGCGCAATAGTTCCCACCACGGCAAGTTCGCCAACGACGGCAAATCCGACTGCCCATCCGCCATACGGAACCGATCTTCCGTATCGGTCTGCGGCCGCTTGTAGTCCGGACCCATGGCGCAGGAGAGCATGAGCGACGACAGCACGATGATAAGCAAAGCTTGCACGTTATGGTTTCTCCTCTGACTCATGTGGGACCGTCGATGGATCGGATCCGGCAACCGCCCGCGTCTGAGATCTGGTCACTTTTCGAATCAATACATAAAACAACGGAACAAAAAAGATTGCAAGGAATGTCGCTGCCAGCATGCCCCCCATGACGCCGGTTCCGATCGACTGACGACTGGCCGCCCCTGCTCCTCTGGCGATCACCAGCGGAACCATTCCGAAGATGAAGGCCATCGATGTCATGATGATGGGACGGAAGCGCAGCCTTGCTGCCTCGACCGCCGCTTCGATCAATGGACGTCCCGCTTCATACCGTTTGTTGGCGAACTCCACGATCAGAATGGCATTCTTCGCCGACAACCCAATCAACGTAACCAGACCGATCTGGAAGTAGATATCGTTTTCAAACCCTCGGAGCCAGACCGCCGTCAGAGCGCCGAAGACGGCAAACGGTACAGCCAGAATAACCGCAAACGGAACCACCCAACTCTCAAACTGAGCCGCCAAGACCAAAAAGACCATCAACAGTCCGATGATAAACACCTGACCCGACTGGCCTCCCACTCGCCGCTCTTGAAACGAAATATTACTCCAATCGAGCGCATAGCCTTTGGGAGCCAACACCTCGTTCGCGACCCGCTCTAAGGCTTCAAGGGCTTGACCTGAGCTGAAACCCGGCGCCGCAGCTCCCAAAACCAGTGCCGTATTATACCCATTAAAGTGATTC
>JAWKPA010000003.1:0-1710 GCA_041390905.1 Chloroflexota bacterium | reverse complement strand
CCATGCCGGTGACATCGCCGGTGAAGGCGACGTTGCCCAAACGGTAGGCGTGGTGGTGCCAGGCATGGCCGGGGGTGTCCATGGCGACAAATTCGAGACCGGCGGCGTGGATGGTTTGGTTGTCAGAAACGGCCGTTAATTGCCCCTCCGGCACCGGGATCATCTCCCCCCACAGCGAATCCATCTTCTCGCCATAAATCCGCGTCGCGCTTGCCATCAGCCGCGACGGATCAACCAAATGCCGTGCCCCCACTTCATGGACATAAATATGCGCTCCCTGCTGCGCCCACCAGCCCGCCGCCCCGGCGTGATCCAGGTGGATATGCGTTACCAAGACGTGTTTGATGTCGCCAGGTTGCAACCCATACGCCTTGATCCCTTCAACCACGGCCGGAATCACCGAACCAGGGCCAGTTTCAACCAAAACGGGGCCGTCGGGGCCAAGAATAAGATAAACCGCAATATAGCGGGGGATATTTTGGTGGTAGGTGTCAATGGTATAAATGTTCATAACAAAAATAGTATCATATCCCAATAAGGGGGTAAATTTATTTCCGGGTTGCGCTACAAAAAAAATCAAAATCCTGCTAAATCCTGTGCATCCTGTCGAGACAAGGAAAACCAGATGTGCGTCGTTTGGCTGTTGGTTGCAGGCGCAGCCCAGTAGCGGGTGTGGCGTTGTTTACCAGGAACCCCATACCGTCGCTGGCAACGGCCGTTCCCCGTTGTCCCATCAGTCAACAGGTCTGCCAATTGTCGGTTCAGCCGCTTTTGGCGGCGCTTGCGGGCGGTTTCATGGGGGCCTTGGTAGCTGTTGGGCAGCCGCCAGGCCAAATAATCTGTGTTTTTAGGGCCGTGTTTGCCCTTGGTATCGCGCAGCACAAAGGCTGCGTTACCCTGCTGCCAGCCGGTTTCCTCCTGGGCAACCGCGTTCAGCCGCTGCCCCAGGGCAATATTGACCCGGCTCTGGATGCCGGTTTTGGCTTCATACAGCCGCTGCGTTTGCCGCCGCTGCCCGCTCAACTGGGTGAGCGTGGCGCGGGCAATGGGGGCTTGGGGGCGGGCGCTGTGGAAGCTGGCGTAAAAATGGGCGCGGACGGTGCCGATGGGCTGGGTGAGTGTATCGAGCGGCAGGGTGACACAACGGCCGTTTAACCGGTCCACCCCCAACGCCGCCGCCACCTTTGCCGGGTTACGCAGCCACAAACGGCCGTTATCCCGCCGCCAAAACAGCCCATCCCCCCGCCCCAGCACATTCCGCAGCTGCCGCCAGCCGCAAACACGCAGCTCGCTTTCCGCTTCGGTCAACTGCTGCCGCACCGCGCTCTGTTCAACCCAACCGCTCCCTGCTTCATCTATATGACGCAGCAGCAGCCACACCCGGCCGGCCGGTACCTGCTGTTGCCGCAGCATTGCCAGGGCAAGGGTGGGGTAGAGGGTGATGGTGGGGGGAGTGGTCGCTGGAACCGTTGGGAGTAGGGGGTGGGGAGTAGGGAGTGGGGTGTCGTCGGGTGTCGGTTGTCGGTCGTCGGTCATCCGTCGTCCGTCGTCCATCGTCCCAGAGCGCAAAACGGCCGTTAATGCCGCGCTCCCCCACCCCAAATGCGCCGGAAGCTGGGCAATGGTTTCGGCTGTTGTCTGCGGTCGGTCGTCAGAAACGGCCGTTTTCACAACCATTTGCTGATTGTGCTGCTGCCGCAGGGCGATCAA
>JAWKPA010000002.1:0-2292 GCA_041390905.1 Chloroflexota bacterium | reverse complement strand
TGTCCGTGCCGCAATCCGGGGGTGTGTTATCGCATTGAGGCGCGCGCGGGCTGACTCATCGGCGAACGCTCTGTCCGCCAGGGCGGCCCGGTTCAGTGACCCGTCGGAGGTCAGGATGTCCGGCCCGAACGCTTCAACGAGCGCAGCCAGGCCATCGGTACCCGGTGCCACCACTTCGCGGGCGATCGTGTCGGCGTCGATCACGTGGGCGCCGAGGTCAGCCAGCATCGCCGAAACCGTCGACTTGCCGGACCCGATGCCGCCGGTGAGCCCGATGCGCCGCATAGGCCGAGGGTATCGGCCCGGTGACGGGACTTTGGTCGGTTCGCGCCAGCCAGAGGCTGTCGCAAAATAGTGCGGCGTGGTTGCCGGTCTGCTGGTGGGTGGTTCGAGAGAATTGGCCATGGCGGGTTCGTATCGGCCGGTGAGCCGGGATCAGCAGTTTTTGTTGCCTGTGGATATGGGCCAGTGGCTTCCGGATGATCATTTGGCGTGGTTTCTGATTGATGTGGTCGCCGCGTTGGACACCTCGGCGTTTCATGTTGATCGGGTGTTGGGGGGTCGGGGTCGTGCAGCGTATGACCCGGACATGATGTTGGCGTTGTTGTTATACGCCTACGCCAACAAGGTCCACGCTTCGCGCAGCATTGAGCGGTTATGCGATTCGGATGTGGCGTTTCGGGTGATCTGCGGGTCAGACGCCCCGGATCACGCCACGATCGCACGGTTCCGGGCGGCCCACGATCAAGGGTTCAAGGCGTTGTTCGCTTCGGTGTTGGGGTTGTGCCGGGCCCACGGGATGGTGCGGGTCGGGGTGGTGTCGATCGATGGCACCAAGGTGTTGGCCAACGCCTCGCGGGGGGCGAACCGTGCAGAGCAGTGGCTGCTGGAGCAGGCCTCGAAGATTGTCGACGAGGCCACCGCGGTTGATGCCCAGCAGGACGCCGAGTTCGGTGATGCGGTCGGTGATGAACTGCCTGCGCCGTTGGCCAGGCGTTCTGGTCGGGGGGCGCGGATCCGTGCGGCGTTAGCCGAGGTTGACCGGCAAAAGCAGAAGGCCGCTGCTGATGATGACGCCGACGCCCAGCGGGCACGGGATTATCTGGCCCGGGTGCAAGCCGGGCAGCCGGTGGGTGGGCGTGCCCCCGCCGGGACAGATCCGGTGGCGTTGGCGCAGGCCAGGCTGGCCAATGCGCAGGCCAAACACGCCGCGTCGGCGCCCTGTTCGAATGCCCGAGCAGACGCCTCGAAAGCGATCAAGAAACACACGCAGAAGCTGGCCGAGGCCAAGGCCGCGCAAGAGGCCGGCACCGTGCCGGTCAGGCCCGGGCGGGCCGCGCGGCGGCGCGCGCGGAACGGGACATGGATCCCCCATGCGAATCTCACCGATCCCGACTCGCGGTTGATGACTGCGGCCAATGGCGGATCGGTGCAGGCTTACAACGTGCAGTTGGCGGTCAGCGACGACCATGTGATCATCGCCTGCCAGGCCCATCAAAGCGCCTCTGATCAGGGCAGTTTCGAACCGATGCTCACCGCCGCGGTGCACGCCGCGCAGACCCTGCACGGTCACGACCGGCACACCGATCGTGACCACGATGCTGCCGGTGGGCCGGCCGGGATCGGGGTGGTGCTGGCCGACGCCGGGTATCTCAGCGAACACAACCTGACCGTGGACGGTCCGCCACGACTGATCGCCACCGGCAAGCACCGTGACTTACACAAAACCCCGCCGGGGCAGCCACCACCGGCATCCGATGACCGGCCGATCGCACAGATGCGTCAGCGCCTGGCCGACCCGGCGGTCCGAGAACAGTACAAACGCCGCGGAGCGACCGTGGAACCAGTCAACGCCCACCTCAAACACGGAGTCGGGCTGCAACGATTCAGCCGCCGGGGCCTATCCGCGGTCACCTCCGAACTCAACCTGGCGGCCACCGTGGTCAACCTGCAACGCCTGCACAACCGGACCCGCGCCGCAACCTAGATCCCCGGGGCCCTCCCGTACCCACCAATGCCGCCGCCGGACTGCGCCGAAGCCTGCAAACCCCCAGTCACAACAAAATGCGACAGCCTCCCAGTGACCACATACGTCCAAAGTCCCCCGCGGCAACCGCCAGCGCCCCGCCCGAAACAACGGCCCGCGCAGATCCGCACGACGTACGGTCGAATCATGAGTCAATCAACGGTTGCCATCGTGCTTACCGGTGCGGCCGCTCGCGGTGCGTTCCAAGCCGGAGCCCTATCGCGGATCGCGCCGGCACTCGAGCGCCAGGGCCTACGTCCGAGTAT
>JAWKPA010000001.1:0-21129 GCA_041390905.1 Chloroflexota bacterium | reverse complement strand
TTATCTCAACCACGAAGAGAAGCGAAAGAGCGTGGAGCGCGACGGCCTCATCAGCCTGGGCGACGTGGGCTACATGAAGGAAGGCCGGCTCTATCTCTGTGACCGCCGTTCGGACATGGTGATCTTCGGCGGCACCAACATCTATCCGGCCGAGATAGAGATGGTGCTGACCCAGTGCCCTGGCGTGAAGGACTGCGCCGTGTTCGGCATTCCCGACGACGACTTCGGCGAATCGCTCGCTGCCGCTGTCGAACGCATGCCCGAGTCGCAAGTCACGCCGGAGGAGATCCGGTCCTATCTTCTCGAACGTCTCGCGAAGTTCAAGGTGCCCAAGCGGATCGACTTCCACGAATCGCTGCCGCGCGAGGACAGCGGCAAGATCTTCAAGCGCCGCTTGCGCGACCCGTTCTGGCAGAACGCCGGGCGCAAGATTTGAGGGGCGGCGCATGGGCAAGTGGCTGCAATCCAATGAACACCTCACCTTCGAGGTGCGAGAGCGCGTCGCGCGCATCACCCTCAACCGGCCGGACCGGCGCAATGCGCTGTCGTGGGAGATGCTCTCCGAGCTGCGCGCAGCGCTGCTGGAGGCCGACGACCTGCGGAGCGTGAGCGTGATCGTGCTCGGAGGCGCAGGCCCCGATTTCTGCGCGGGCTACGACATGAAGTCGGCCTACGCGCGCTACGCCGCCGAAGGCGATGCCGCGCTCGCACCCTCAGCGCGCCATCGAAGGCACCGATCTCGCGGCGGATCAACGCATCGAGCGCGCTCGTCTGCGCCGCGTCGAGCGCACTTGCTGTCGTGAATGTTGCGGCGGATGAATTTTTCAGTTTGTCGTATAATCTATGGTTGAACCAATGATTTCGACGAATCGTATGGCAGCCAGATCCATCACACAAGGAGACATCGCAATGAAGTTCACTCGACGCCAGACGCTTGCTGCAGCCCTGGGCTCGCTCGGTGCGGGCGTTCTGCCGCGCGCGCAGGCGCAGACGCAGCCCTTCCCTTCACAGGTCATCAAGTTCGTGATTCCTACGCCGGCGGGCGGGGACCACGACACCATGATGCGGATCATTGGCCAGAAGCTGACCGACGCCTGGGGCCAGCCCTGCATCGTCGAATCCAGGTCCGGTGCGAGCGGCGCCATCGCCGCAGCCACGGTGTCGCAGGCGCCGGCGGACGGATACACCGTGCTGATCGGCTACAGCGCGCTTCTCAGCAACACGGTGCTGATGCCGAAGCCGGGCTATCGGCTCGAAGACCTGCAGCCGGTCGGAATGCTGGCTCTCACGCCGATCGCGTTCGGCGTTCGCGAGAGCCTGCCGGCCTCGACGCTCAAGCAATACGTGGCGCTCGCCAAGACACGGCCCGGCAAGCTCTCCTATGGCTCCTATGGTCCAGGCTCGGGTGGTCACTTCGTCGGCGAGCTGTTCAACATGGCAGCCGGCATCGACACCGTGCACGTGCCGTACAAGGGCCAGCCGCCCGCGTTGCAGGACCTCATTGGCGGACGGATCGACGCGGCAGTGGCGTCGCTCGGCAACGTGAACCGCTACCCCGGCAAGATCAAGCCTCTTGCCGTTGCCAGCGCCACGCGCTTTCCTTCGCATCCCGACGTGCCGACCTTCGCCGAACTCGGCTATCCGGAGGTCGACTTCCCGGGCTGGGGCGCCCTCTTCGTGCCGGCCAAGACACCGAAGGCGATCGTGGACAAGCTCAACACGGAGATGGGCCGCATCCTCGTGATGCCGGATGTGCGCGCGAAGCTGCTTGAGCTCGGCTTCGAGCCGGCACCGTGGAGCCCTGACAAGACGCGGCGCTTCATGAAGGACCAGCTTGCGCTCACGCAGAAGCTGATCGATGCCGGGCGCGTAAAGCTCTAGTCCTCAGCGCCTGACCAGCAGGCGCGCGATCAATCGTTCGCGCGCTTGCTGATCGAGACCGAAAGGTCCTTCCAGGTAAGCATGCATCGAGCCCCAGCGCTTGTCGATTTCATCGAATGCGCATTGCAGATAGTCGGCGTGCACCGTGGCTCGCAGTGCCCAGTCGGCGGAAACACCCTGCATGGACCAGCGACCGTTGCTCGCCATAAAGTCGTCGAGCACAGTTTCGCGCGGCACGCCGAGCGCAAGCAGCAGCAACGCCAAAGCCCAGCCGGTGCGATCCTTTCCGGCGGTGCAGTGAACCACCAACGGGAGCGGCGTCGCCTCATCGGCGACCAGCCGCAGGAGCGAGGCGAAGACAGGCGTGTGTTCGTTCACGAAGCGCCGATAGACTTCGAACATGATGGCGGCCAGCGCGGACTTGTCGGGTCCACCCGCCTCACGCAGTTCGCGCAGCGCGCCCATCGCGCGCGGCTCGATCGGCAGATGCGGCTCGCGGATGCCGAATTGCGCCAGGCGCGACGGCGCACGGGTCCGCGCGTCCGCGTCCCGCAGATCGATCACCGACTACAGTCCAATGGCGCGCAGCGCATCCAGTTCGTCGTCCGAGACCGAACCGAAGTGACTGGAACGCCAGAGTCGACCGGGTGCAATGACATGGCCCGACGCGGTGGCGATGCCACCCAGGTCGCGCAGGTTCGGCACGCCGGCGGCGACCAGCCCAGTCATCGAGCCCCCAGGACAGCGCGTCCGTTGGCCAGCACCTGGACGCCGCGCTCCTTCACGCTGGCACGGAAGGCGATCTCCTCCGAGCCCAGTCGCCAGCAATCAAGCACCAGCGTTTCTCCGGGATAGACCGGCGAAGTCAACCGCGCGCGGATCGACTTCATGCGCGACGCATCGTGCCCGCAGAACTTCGCCAGGATGCCGCGGCATGCGTTGCCATAGGTTGCGAGGCCATGCAGGATCGGTCGGGGAAATCCGGCCTTGGCAGCAACTGCAGGATCGATGTGCAGCGGATTGATGTCGCCCGAGAGACGGTACAGCACGGCGGCATCCGCGCGGGTCGGCATTTCGATCGTCACCTCCGGCGCCGCATCGGGTGTCGCAGGCGCAGCAGGCACAGGCTCGTCCCCACCGCCGTTCTTCGAGAACCCACCATCGCCGCGCAAGAAGGCCACCATCTCCGCGGTGGCGACCGGCCGTCCGCTCGCTTCGTCGGTGAGGGTCTTCTCCACATGCATCGTCGCGCCCTTGCCCTCGCCCTTGTCGACGATGCGGGTGACGCGGCTCTGGCCGATCAGCGTGCCGGCTGCGGGCAACGGCGAATGGATCGTCACGCCCTGTTCGCCGTGCACGAGCTTCAGGTAGTCGATGCCGAGTTCCTTGCGATCACGCATCCAGAAGCCAGGCGATGCCAGGACCGCTGCCATCGTCGGTACGGCCTGGAGTTCCTTTTCGTAGACGAAGCGCAGCTCTTCCAACACCAGCGGATCGGCGGCGAAACCGACGCCGAGGGCATAGAGGATGGTGTCGCGCTCGGTATAGGTGTGGCGCACCGGATCGGAACGCCAGGCCTTCGTCTTCTCGTAGTCGATCATGCTTTCAATCCTTGTTCGGCCAGCAGAACTGCGCCGGCTCCTTGGCAGCGAAGCGGCGGATCGCTTCGCGGAAGTACGCACTGGACAAGGCAATCGCCTGCGATGACGCTTCCATGTCCAGCATCGTCTCCAGATCGCTCTGCAAGGTCGCGGCCAGCGCGCGCTTGGAGAGGCTGAATGCCGTCGGCGATGCACCCGCGAGACTGCGGGCCAGTTCCATTGCGCGCGGCATCAGGGCCTCCGGCGCGAGAGCCTCCAGCGCGATGTTCATGCGCACCGCCTCGTCGGCACCGAACTCGCGGGCCGAATAGATCAGTTCCTTGGCACGCTGCAACCCCACCACACGTGGCAACTGGTACCAGGCACCTACATCGGGCACGAGGCCGATGCGATGGAACACCATGGCTAGGCGCGCGCGCGTGCTCACCAGAACGATGTCGGCATAGAGCGCCATGCTGAGGCCCGCGCCAAAAGCGACGCCGTCGACTGCGGCGATCAACGGCTTGTCCAGCGACGCCAGCGCGCGAGCCAGTTCGGCATAGCGCGCCATGCCCGCGCGGCGCTGCTCGACCGTCCGCGAGGCGCCATCGGCCATGCCCTTGACGTCGCCGCCCGCGCAGAAGTCGCCGCCCGCACCCGCCAACACCACGGCGCGGATGTCGTCGGCGGCACGCAGCCCACGCAAGGCTGCGACGAGCGCGTCGGTGGTCGGGATATCGATCGCGTTCTTTGCCGATGGCCGGTTCAGCGTGAGGACGGCCACGCCGTCCGCGCGCTCGAAGAGGACGCTGTCGCCCGTCATGTCAGAGGCTGATGTGGATGCCGCCGTTCACACCCAGATGCTGGCCCGTGATGTAACTCGATCCATCCGACAGAAGGAAGCAGACGCTCTTCACCACCTCGCCCGGCGTGGACCAGCGACCCAACGGAATCTGAGCGAGCATCCCGTCGCGGAACTTCTCGCCGCGCACGACTTCGGTCATCGGCGTTTCGACCACGCCGAAGCAGATCGAGTTGGTGCGGATGTTGTAGCGACCCCATTCGCGTGCGGCGGTCATCGTCATGCCCAGCATGCCGGCCTTGGCTGCTGCGTAGTTGATCTGGCCGATCGAGCCCCTGCGCCCGGCCTCGGACGAGATGTTGACGATCGAGCCGCCCGTCCTTTCGCCGCCCTTGGACCGCTCGACCATGTGACGGCCGGTGGCACGCATCCAGTAGAAAGAACCGGTGAGGTGCACGTCGATCACCTCCTGCCATTGCTGGTCGGTCATCTTGTCGATCATTGCGGGGCGGATGATGCCGGCGTTGTTCACGAGGCCGTGCACAGCGCCGAACTTGGCAACCGCTTCGGTAACCGCACGATCGGCCACAGCCGGGTCGGCCACGCTGCCTTGCACTGCAAGCACGCGCGCCTGCGGCAGCGGGGAGACCGCGGCGTCGAGCGTCTGACCGTTGAGGTCGACGGCCACCACGTTGGCGCCGAGTTCGATGGCCAGTTCCACAATGCCCTTGCCGATGCCTTGGCCGGCCCCGGTGACGACGATGGTGCGCCCTTGCAGGCTGACGATGGGATCCACTTTGATGCTCCTTGTTTGCTTGTTCGATGGTTGAACCAATGATATCCTACTCGCGAACAGTGGCTGGAGCAAACACATGACCATCAAACGCAAGGCCTGCATCGCAGGCGCCTATGAACACCCGACCCGCAAGGCCCCCGACAAGACAGTGGCGCAACTGCACGCTGAATGCGCGCGCGGCGCGCTGGCGGATGCCGGACTCACCCTACAGGACGTCGACGGCTACTTCTGCGCTGGCGATGCGCCCGGCCTGGGTGCCAACAACATGGCCGACTATCTGGGCCTGACCAAGCTGCGCCATATAGACACCACCGACACCGGCGGTTCGGCCTACCTGATCCACGTGTCGCACGCGGCGCAGGCGATCGCCGCCGGCAAGTGCGATGTCGCGCTGGTGACCCTCGCGGGTCGTCCGCGCAGCGAAGGATCGAGCGGCGTCGCGCCCCGGCTCGTCACGGCCAACACGCCGGACGTGCCCTGGGAGATGCCCTACAGCCCCGTCACCGTGAACATGTACGCGCTGGCTGCCGCGCGCCACATGCACGAGTACGGCACCACCAGCGAGCAACTCGCGTGGATCAAGGTGGCAGCCGCTGCGCATGCGCAGCACAACCCGAACGCGATGCTGCGCGAACCGGTGACGGTGGAAGAAGTGCTGGCCTCCCCGATGATTTCCGATCCACTGCACAAGCTGGACTGCTGCGTGGTGAGCGACGGCGGCGGCGCGCTGGTGGTGGTGCGGCCCGAGATCGCCGCGCGCCTGAAGCGCCCGGTGGTCAACATCCTCGGCGCGGGCGAAACCATCAAGGGTCAGCTCGGCGGCCACGTCGACCTGACCTGGTCCGGCGCAGCGATCTCCGGGCCGATCGCGTTCAAGGAAGCGGGCGTGAGCCCGGCCGACATCCAGTACGCATCGATCTACGACAGCTTCACCATCACCGTGCTGATGCAGCTGGAAGACCTCGGCTTCTGCAAGAAGGGTGAAGGCGGTCGCTTCGTGGCCGACGGCAACCTGATCTCGGGCGTCGGCACGCTGCCTTTCAATACCGACGGTGGCGGGCTGTGCAACAACCATCCGGCCAATCGCGGCGGCATCACGAAGGTGATCGAGGCCGTGCGCCAGTTGCGCGGCGAAGCACACCCGAAGGTCCAGGTGCCCGACTGCACCCTGGCTCTCGCCCAAGGCACCGGCGGCCTGCTCGGCTCGCGCCACGGCAGCGCCACCCTGATCATGGAAAGGCAATAAGCGATGACCACTCCCTACACCGAGCGCCCACTGGCACCCGTGACCGTCGACGCCGCCACCGAGCACTTCTGGACGCAGGCCAAGGAAGGCCTTCTTTGCACGCGGCGCTGCACCAGTTGCGGCGAGGTCCACTGGTATCCGCGCGCGCTCTGCCCCTTCTGCATGGGCGACACCGAGTGGTGCAGCCTCTCGGGACTGGGCACGATCTACAGCGTGAGCGTGACGCGACGCGCCGGGCCCATTGCCTACGCGATCGCCTACGTCGCGCTCGATGAAGGCATCACCCTGCTCACCAACATCGTCGACTGCGATTTCGATGACCTGAAGATCGGGCAACGCGTCGAGGTGACCTTCAAGCCGGCAGAGGGCGGCGCGATGGTCCCGATGTTCAAGCCGGCCTGAGCCCAGTGCAGATGGAGACGCTCGATTTCTCTGTGGAGAACGCGGTCGGCTGGATTCGCCTCACCCGGCCGGAGATCCACAACCCGCTGGACGTGCCGCTGCGCACCGACCTCATGACGGTGCTGGAGCAAGTGCGCAACGACCCTGCGGTGCGCGTACTCGTCCTCAACGGCGGCGCGGGCGCCTTCTGCGCCGGGGGCAACCTCCACGCGCTGCAGGAGCATGCGAATGCAGGGCCCGCCTACTGGCAACGGCGGATCAACGCCGGTCTTCGCCTCACCGACGATCTGCTGAACGTGGGCTGCCCCGTGATCGCCGCCATCGACGGTCCGGCGATCGGCGCCGGTTTCGCGCTGGCGCTCTCCGCGGACATGATCATCGCCAGCCCGCGCGCGAAATTCGCCATGGCCCACTTGCGGCTCGGACTCGTGCCGGACCTTGGCGCGCTCTATCTGCTGCCGCGTGTTGTGGGGCTCCAGCGTGCGAAGGAGCTGGTGTTCTCCACGCGCGATGTCAGCGCCGACGAGGCTCGCGAACTCGGCATCGTGATGGAGGTGCACGCCAGCGAAGCGCTCGAAGCACGTGCGCGCGACATGGCCGAACGCATGGCCCGGGCCGCGCCGACCGCAGTCGCGCTTTCCAAGGCAATGTTGAATGCCTCGCTCGATAGCGACAGACAGAGCGCCTTCGCGCTGGAAGCCGCCAGCCAGGCTGCCGCTTTCGCGGCGCCGGAACCGGCCGCGCAGGTTGAAGCAATTCTTGGAAAACAGCGTCCGGCCTTCAGCGGCCTGAAGTACGCGCGAGGCTGACGACCTCAGCCGAAGTGCGATACGAAGAAGGCCATGGCCTTCTCCGCTGCACGTCGCGCGCGTTCGCCTCCTGGCAGCGTGGCGTCGGCAATGACGGGCGTTTCCAACTCGATCTCCGCGTCCGGCGACAAGGCTTCCACAAGCCCTTTCAGATCGAGCCCCCCATCGCCCACGTACATGCGGCCCGACATCGCTTCGTCGAACAGGGTCGTTTCGGCCGCCCGCACGGCGGGCGCATCACAGAGTTGCGTGAGATGGATGCATCGGGCGTCGAGCGCACGCACGTCCGCGCCGCCGGCGCCCGAGCGCGCGAGATGGAGCGAGTCGATCAGCAGGCCCACGTTGCGCGCACCGCTGTCGGCAATCACGCGCTGCGCATCGGCAATCGTCTTGAGCGAGCTCATGGGCATGAACTCGAGCGCAATGCGCACGCCGGCATCGTCGGCCGCGCGCGCGTAGTCGCGCAGCAGTTCGGCCACGCGCGACGGATCAGGCTCGAAGCATCCCTGCGAGATCAGCGGCGCACCGACGCGGCGTGCGGCTTCGACGTTGGCGAGCAGGTGCGACAGGCTCGTCTTCTCCGACATGTAGTAGCCGGAGATGCTTGAGATGCGGATCGAGAGCGCCTCGGCTCGCGCGCGTATCCGTTCCAGGCCGTCACCCTCGGCATTCGGCTGCGGCCACGGATCACCGGGATTGCGACCGCTGACACGCAAGCCCACAGCGCCGAAGCCTGCTTCGGCTGCTGCCGAGAGCACATCCAGCGGCGCTGCATTGGCACCGAGAGAAAGAAAGCCCAGCGTGAGCGCGCGGACTTCGCGGCGACGTGGATTGCCGCTCATGCCGGCAACACCTCGCTGGCCTGCAGTTCGCGCAGGCGCTGCACCAGCGTCGCATCGGTCTCGATGCAGTCGTTGAAACCGGCGCGCCGGATCTTCGCCGTCGCCAGCACGATGTCATGCGACTGGCGCAGCATGTAGTCGATCCATCGCCATTCGACGATCTTGCCGATGTCGATCGTCCGCAGTCCATGCCGGCGCGCGATGCGATCCCACACCGCTTGCTGCGCCGGCATCAGGTCCGCGAGAGGCAGCGTCTTCGGCTCGGCGAAGGCCATGCCGAGCGCTTCCGCGAGCACAGGCCACGTATGACGCCAGCGCGCCGGATCGCCGTTGGTGACGTTGAAGGCCTCATCCTCGGCTGCTGGCGCATCCGCCGCCCACGCCGCTGCGGCGCCGATCTGCCGCGCGTCCGCGATCTGGTGCAGGGCCTCGTAGGCGCCCACACTGCCGGGAAAGCGCAGTGGCATGCCAAGCTCCTTGCACACCGCGGCATAGAGCCCGATGCCCAGCACCAGGTTCATCGGATTGCCCACTGCATAGCCGGAAACGAAAGGCGGAATCAGATTGACCCAACGCCAGCGCGCGCTGCGACTCGCTTCGCGCAACCAGTCCTCCTGGTCGTAGTAGAAGTTCGGCGGCAGTTGTCTCGGGTCGCTCTCGCGGCAAGGCGTCGAGCTCGCGCCCCACTGGATGCCGTAGAACTTCGCGCCCGTGACCAGCACCACCTTGCGCAATGCCGGCGAGGCCTGCTGCACCGCCTCGACCACATTGCGCAGCATCGCCAGGTTGGGTGCCACTTCGGCCGCGCGGCTGGGTGCCGGCTGAAAGGCCGCATGGAAGACATGCGTGATGCCCGCGTGCGGCGCCACAGCCCTTGCGCAAGCCTCGGCATCCAGGAGGTCCACCGCCACACCTTCCGTACCCGGCAAGTGGCCGCCACCGGAGCGGCTCGCGCACAGCACGCGCCAGCCATCACCGACCAGGCGCTCGGCAATGCCGCGCCCCACGATGCCGCTCGCGCCAGCGATCAGCGCCGTCTTCTTCTCTTGCATGCGGGCGCCTCAACTGCTGAGCGTGATGCCGAGTCGCTTGATGAGATCGCCCCATGTCTGGCTGTCGCTCAGCGCCAGGTTGCGGAAGGCCTCGCCATGCACCAGCGAAGGCACGCCGCCGGTGCGGCGCACGGACTCCTGGAACGCGGGATCGGCCTGCATGTCCGCGACGGCCTTCAGAAGCTTCGACGTCACCGGAGCCGGCATGTTGGCCGGCCCGACCATGCCGAAGAGTTGGTCCGGAATCCGCACCGGCAGGCCGGATTCACTCAGATTGGGCACGTTCGGCAAAGCGGGATCACGGCCCTCGCCCGTCACCGCCAGCGCCTTGATGCGCCCGGCCTGGATGAGCGGCAGCGAAGTGGCCAGCGACGCAATCGTGTACTGCACTTCGCCGGCAATCATGGCCGTATCGGTCTCGTTGCCCGTCTTGAAAGGCACGTGCACCGCCTTGATGCCGACGGCCGCGTTGAACTGCTCGACCGCCAGGTGAATGCTGTTGCCCACCCCGCTCGATCCGAAGTTGAGCGTGCCGGGCTTGGCCTTGGCCAGTGCGATGAAATCCTGCAGCGTGTCCACGCCGAGCTTGGGCGACACCGTCAGGACCTGGCGCGATGTCTGGATCAGGCCAAGGTAGGTGAAGGGGTCTCCTCGTTTTCAGTGCAATAAGTGACGGTACGCAAAGCTAGCACTGGCGCGGGGGTGGTCTGGGTAGACCGTTGATTTCATTGACTTTCCTGTTCGCTTTGTAAACGGGTATGGTGGCCTCCCACTTTTGAGGTTCACGATGCAGGGTTGGCACACAACGTTTTTGGGGATGCGTGGGCTCCCCCGCGATATCAGCGACTTCGAGATGAAGGCATTTTTCACCTTCGATGGTGCCGAGCGCGACGCAATCAATGCACGCCGAGGTGATTCCCACAAGCTTGGTCTGGCGCTCCATATTGGTTTCCTGCGCATGAGTGGGCGTTTGCTCGGTGCCTTTCGGGTAATTCCAGTAGCCTTGTGGCGCCACCTTGGCAACGAGCTTGGCATTGCAGCACCAGAAGTCGCCTCGCTGAGAGCCATGTATGAACGCGGGCGCACGCTATTCGATCACCAACAAGTAGCCTGCACGGTCCTTGGATTCCAGTGGATGAGCGAGCACCAGCGCCGCTCACTGGTACGTGAACTGCGCGACGAAGTGGCGCGCTGCGCCGACCGCGATCAGCTACTCGTGCGGGCGCGTCAATGGCTGTACAAGAACAAGCTGGTGATCGTGCACGAGCGGGCAATTCGGACACTGATTGCGGCGGCACTTGCCCAGCTTGAAGTTGAAACAGGCACCGCCATCGCCGCCAGCGTTGATCCAGCAACACTTGATCGCTGGCGAGCCTCAGTTTCAGAGCTGCGCCCAGATGGACAAACCCAGCAGAGTTGGCTATGGGCTGCACCGGCGAAACACTCAACCCGCCAAATCAGCGAGGTACTGGAGCGCATCGACCTGCTTTACACGCTGGACGTTCATAAGCACCTGGCAGACATCCCCGATCTCATCTTGCGCCGCTACGCGCGCCGACTTGTCTCCAGGCCGCCCTCAGCCGGAGCCAAGATCAAAGAGCCAGCGCGCACCGTGGAGGTCGCATGCTTTCTTCGGTATTGCCTGTTCACCACCACAGACCAGTTGATCCTTATGGTGCAGCGCCGGATCGCCGATCTGTGGCGTCAGGCTGCCGCCGATGTCCCCGCTACCGTCAATTGGGCCGCAATGTACAAAACGCTGCTCGGCGAACTTGTTGCCTTGAGCGCGCAAGGTGCGGTGCCAGATGCTGAGTTGCGTGCCCGTCTTGAAGCCTTGATCACCGAAACCCAGAAACGCAAACCACCGAGCAGGGCCTCCCTGGTCCGCGAGGGATTGATTGATGGAATTCGCCCCGTGCGGTCGTTGCTCGTCGCCATTGCAAAGCTGCCCTGGCAGGCCACCGGCGAGCATCCTGCCATCGAGTACCTTGCCAAGCTGCAAGCTTTATATCTCAAAGGATCCAGAAAGCTGCCAGTTGAAGTGGTGGCACCAAGTCTGGGAATGATCTGGCAGGTTTCGATCTCCAGCCCAGACCGGGAACGGGCGTTTCAGGCGTTGGAGGTGGCCACCCTGTTTGCCCTGCGCCGCGCGGTGCGCAATGGCTCGGTCTGGATTGAGCACAGCCTGAGCTTTCGGGGTCGTGCGCGCTTGTTCTTCACGGACGAGCGTTGGCAGGCAGAGTCCAAGAAACACTATGCCCGTCTATCGTTACCCAGCAAGGCTGCCACTTTCTTGAAGCCTTTGCTGGCCAGAGTAACTGCCGGTGTCGATGCGGTGGCCGCTGCAGCCCGCAGTGGCGTACTGCGCGTGGATGATGAACTCCATTTGTCGCCATTGCCCGCAGAGGACGAAGACCCAGAAGTGACCAAGCTGCGCGCGGCTTTGGATCACCGCATCGGTGAGGTTCAATTGCCGGAAGTGATTCTGGCCGTTGACGCCCAGGTGCGCTTTAGCTGGATCATGCTCGGACGTGAGCCGCGCTCTACCGACGAGCTGCTGATGGTCTATGCCGGCATCATGGCCCACGGCACCAGTCTGACTGCGGTCGAATGCGCGCGCATGATTCCGCAATTGTCTGCCACCAGCATTCGCCAGGCCATGCGCTGGGCGCGGGACGAACGGCGTCTGAGCCAGGCCTGCCAGGCTGTGCTGGAATTCATGCAGCGACACCCGATTGCCGCCACCTGGGGGCGGTCCGATTTGGCATCTTCTGACATGATGAGCATGGAGACCACCAAACGGGTGTGGCAAGCCCGGCTTGATCCTCGGCGCAACACACCTTCCATTGGAATCTACTCCCATGTAAAAGACCGGTGGGGCATCTTCCATGCGCAGCCCTTTGTGCTCAATGAGCGCCAGGCGGGCGTGGCCATTGAAGGTGTCATCCGCCAAGAAAAGCTGGAGACCAGCCAGCTTGCTGTGGATACCCATGGCTACACCGACTTTGCCATGTCACATGCCCGTTTGCTTGGTTTTGATCTTTGCCCGCGGTTGAAGGAACTCAAACAGCGCCACCTCTTTGTGCCACGCGGCACCAAAGTGCCCGCAGAAATCGCTGCGGTGTGCGAAGCCAATGTCGACGTCGCTTTGATCGAAAAGCATTGGGATAGTCTGGTGCACCTGGCAGCCTCGGTCATGAGCGGACATGCCAGTGCGGTGGCAGCTCTTGCGCGGTTCGGTTCTGCCGCCCAGGGCGATCCAATCTATGAGGCTGGCGTGCAATTGGGGCGGTTGCTGCGTACGGCGTTTTTGGCTGACTACTTTGTCAAGGACGCTTTCAGGAACGAGTTGCGCCGGGTGCTCAATCGGGGCGAGGCTGTTAACGCCCTCAAGCGCGCCATTTATACCGGCCGGATCAGCCCGGCGCAGGCCAAACGTGTCGATGAAATGCAGGCTGTGGCCGATGCGTTGAGCCTGATGGCCAACATCGTGATGGCGTGGAATACCTCACAGATGCAGGCGGTCCTGGATCGCTGGTCGAACCGCCGCCAGGTCATTCCACCGGAACTGATCGGGAAGATTGCGCCCACCAGGCTGGAGAGCATCAACTTGCGGGGTGTGTTTCGCTTCCCGGTTGACCGCTATGCTGACCAAATCCTGCCTTCGCGGCCAAATGCATCGATAACTGGCACCAATGGATGAAACCGACCACGGTTTGACGCCACGAATCGCAGATTTGAAAGTGAACAGGAAAGTCAATGAAATCAACGATCTACCAACACCACCTCCGCGCCAGTGCTAGCTTTTCGTACCGTCACTTATTGCACTGAAAACGAGGAGACCCCGGCTACGGTTGCGTGCCGGTTGCGACACCGCAGGTGATGTGGTCGTTGCCTCGTCTCTTGCTCGATCCGGACAGTCCGCTCTCGATGCCAGCCTCGGCCATGTCGGCGATGCTGCCGTGGCTGTGGCGATTCGTCCGCGCATCAAGCACGTCTGCTGCGACGGCCAGCGCACGAGCGCTCGCCCCGTTGCTTGCGCAGGCAGCCCCCGCGTGGGAGCGACGATGGGCCACACTGGACTGCGAGGACATCATTCGACGCGAGGGCTCCCTCTACCTCTACCAAGGGCCGCCGTCGATCGACGCCTTCGACTTCCGCTTGCGCGCCAAGCATGGCGTGAAGCAGGAGACATTGTCACCCGCCGAAGTGAGCCACCTCGAGCCTGCGCTCGCACCGCTGAATCGGCATGGCATCTTCTTCCCGGACGCCATGCACCTCGCTTCTCCAGCAACGCTGATGCAGCGCATGGCGGCCGCAGCCGAGCGACGCGGGGCGCACCAGCTGCGAGCGCGCGCGGTTCGCTTGCATGGCGACAAGTCCGGTATCACGCTCGAACTCGAAGGAAATGGCGAAGTGCAGCGTGTGCGTGCGAGACAAGTGGTCATCGCTGCCGGAGCGCACTCTCTCGACCTGGCTCGACAGGCTGGGGAGGCTGTGCCCTTGGACACGGAGCGCGGCTATCACGTCGAATATGCCGTCGATCCCCTGCCCGTCCGTCGCCCCGTCTGCCCGGTCGAGCGCGGGCTGTATGCCACGCCCATGGCCGGCCGGCTGCGAGTAGCAGGGTTGGTCGAATTCGGCGGAACCGCTCGCTCCGCGGATCCGAAACGCTGGGATCAGCTGGATCGCGGCGCGCGAACACTCTTCGGGTCATTGCCGGAGCCGACTTCGCGATGGATGGGGTTTCGGCCGTCAATGCCCGACTCGGTACCCGTGATCGGCCGCGCTCGCGGCGTGCCAGGGGTCGTGCTTGCTTTCGGCCACGGACACCTCGGGCTGACGCTGGCCGCCGTCACTGCCGGACTGGTCGCCGATGAGCTCGCAGGACGATCCGTCGCGCACGCGCTGGACGTGTATTCGCCGCGTCGCTTCGACCGATGACCTGAAAGGGATGACACATGGCATACGCTCACACGATCTCGAACCGCGTGTACCGCTTCGCCGACCTGACGACGCTGCTCGCCAAGGCCACGCCCGAGCGCTCCGGCGACCAGCTCGCGGGCATCGCGGCCGAATCGGATAAAGAGCGCATGGCCGCGCGCGTCGCGCTCGCCGATCTGCCCCTGCGAACGTTCCTGGACGAGCAGATCGTGCCCTACGAGGTCGACGAGGTGACGCGCCTGATCGTCGACACGCACGATGCGCCCGCCTTCGCACCGATCGCGCACCTGACGGTTGGCGGCTGGCGGGACTGGTTGTTGTCGGAGCATGCGACGCCCGATGCACTCGCCGCCCTGGCGCCCGGCCTCACACCCGAGATGGTCGCGGCAGTGAGCAAGCTGATGCGCAACCAGGACCTGATTGTCGTAGCGCGCAAGTGCCGTGTCGTCACACGGTTTCGCAACACACTCGGTCTGCCTGGTCGACTTGCGGTCCGCCTGCAGCCCAACCACCCGACCGACGATTTGCGCGGCATCGCCGCATCGATGCTCGACGGCCTGTTGTACGGCAGCGGCGACGCAGTCATCGGCATCAATCCGGCAAGCGACAGCACGGCCGTGCTTGGCTCGCTCGTGAAAATGCTCGCCGAGGTGATCGAACGCTACGAGATCCCGACGCAGAGTTGCGTGCTCACGCACGTGACCAACACGATGCGCATGATCGAAGCCGGTGTGCCGGTTGATCTGGTGTTTCAGTCGGTGGCCGGGACCGAGCAAGCCAACAAGGGCTTCGGCATCAACCTGGCGTTGCTGCGCGAAGCCAACGATGCGGCGCGTTCGCTCAAGCGCGGAACGGTCGGCGACAATGTCATGTACTTCGAGACCGGGCAAGGCTCGGCACTCTCGGCCGGCGCCCATCATCGTGTCGATCAACAAACGCTCGAGGCGAGGGCCTACGCGGTCGCACGCGAGTTCGAGCCATTGCTGGCCAACACGGTCGTCGGCTTCATCGGGCCCGAGTACCTGTACAACGGCAAGCAGATCATCCGCGCCGGACTCGAAGACCACTTCTGCGGCAAGCTCCTGGGCCTGCCGATCGGCTGTGACATCTGCTACATTTACGTGTCGCCGAGGCTCGCGTGCCTCAGACGATCCGCGATGGTCCCCAGGGCCGCGCGTGCCATTCGGCGAGAAAGTTCGAGTTCTTACCCAGGAGACCCCATGCCTACCAAACCCGACGACGTTCTTCCCCATCCGACCAGCTTCGATTCGTCCGAACGGCTGGCCCAGATCAAGGGTTACGTGCTGAACGAGCGGCGCACACCCGCCAGAAAGCTGCCCGTGGTCACGCCGCACCAGACGATCGGTCCGTTCTACCCGCACCATCTGGTGCGCCCAGGAGACGAGGACCTGGCCGCGCGTGAAGTGGGGGGGCCGCGGGCTGAGGGCGAGCCGATGGAGATCGTGGGAACCATCACAGATCTATCCGGCAAGCCCGTCGCGGGCGCCCTGATCGAGGTGTGGACCGCGAACGCCCACGGGAAATATTCGCATCCGGCCGACCACTCCAGCCAGCCGATCGACCCGAACTTCAAGGGATATGGCCGGGCCATTACGGGTCCTTCCGGGACGTACCGTTTCGTGGGCATCAAGCCCGGCGCCTACCCCAACCCCGGGTACGACAACTGGATGCGCCCGCCGCACGTGCACTTCTCCGTCTACGCCGCGGGGGTGATGCACCGTCTGATCACCCAAATGTATTTCCCCGGCGAGTCGCTGAATGACATCGACCCGATCCTCAACGGCATCGACGACCTGGCCGCAAGGGCGAGCCTGATCGCCGTCGAGGAGAAGTCCGACACCGGGCGTCGGTACCGCTTCGACATCGTGCTGCAGGGCGAGGCCGAGACCCAGTTCTTCATTGAACGCTGAGGCCCGCGTGCGAACTAGCAACCGGCGCATCGCGGATCTGTTCGCACCTTCCGGGTGGGCGCGACAGTGCTGCCAGGTCGAAGCGGCGTTGGCGCTCGCCCAGGCCGAGATCGGAGTCATTCCCGCCGATGCCGGCCCTGGCATCAGGCAGCATCTGCACGATGCGGTCATCGATCACGACGCCCTGGCCAAAGCGGCGGAGCGGACGGGTTTTGCTATCGCGCCCCTGATCCGCCAGCTGACGCCCCAATGCGGCCCGTTCGGCGGGTGGTTGCACTGGGGCGCCACGACGCAAGACATCCTGGTCACGGTCCGTGCGCTGCAGATCAATGAATCCCTGAAGCTGCTCGGGCAGCGCCTGGCGAGGATCGTTTCGGCTGTTGCGAAGCTGGCAGACGAGCACCGGCACACCGTGATGCCGGCTCGCGCGTTCGGCGGCCACGGCGGGGTGACCACGTTCGGTCTGCACTGCGCAACGTGGCTCTCGAGCCTGGTGCGCGATGCGGATCGGCTGGTGGAGCTCACCTGCCGTCCGGTCGCGGGCGAGCTCTTTGGCGCGACCGGCACCATGGCGTCCCTCGGAAGCCAGGGTCTGCTGGTCCAGCAGCGGATGATGGCGCGCCTGGGCTTGCCGGAGCCCCTGGCGAGTGCATCCGGCGCTCGCGACGCGGCCGTCGAAGTCGTGCTTTACCTGGCACTGCTCGTAGGCACCCTGGGGAAGGCAGCGCAGGACATTTCGCAGCTTACCTGGACGGAGATTGGGGAAGCGGCAGAACCTGCGATGGGGGGCCGTGACACCTCCAGTGCGCTTCCGCATAAGGCCAACCCGATCCTGAGCTGGCGGGTGAAGAATGCGGCCGACACATTGCAGGCGCACGCAGCGACTGCCCTGCGCTGCCTACGGCAGGACCAGATGCGTTCAGGCGTCGGCATGCTGGAGCAGGAAGTCGTCGCGCAGGCCTTCACTGTGGCAGAGGAATGCCTCGACGTGTCGGAGACGTTGCTCTCCGGCCTGGAGGTGCGGCAGGACCGGATGCGGGAAAATTGCGAGATCACCCAGGGGCTTTCGATGAGCGAGAGCGTGCAGATAGCGCTCGCTGCCCACATAGGCCGCCTCGCCGCCCACGATCTGGTGCACGATGCGTGCAAGCAGGCCGTCCAGTTGCGGCAATCTCTCGCCACCGTGCTCGCGGGCATGCCCCAAGTACGCGTGCACCTGGACGAATCCGCCCTGCGCAAGCTGCTTTCTCCTGAAGGCGAAGTGGGCGCGGCCGGCGCGATCGTCGACCGTTGCATCGCTGCGGCACACGAGCGCCTCGACGCGCTGCGCTCCCTCGATGCGTAGTCCGTCTCGCATCCTGCGCTCATTACGAAAGGACCATATGAAAAGCGTAATTCCGCCGTGCCTCGGCCCGGATCCCGAGGTTTCACAGCCTGGCTGGACTGTGCCGCCGGGCGCCTGGGACACTCACTTCCACGTTCTCGGGCCGACCTCGCAGTACCCGTATGCCGCCACCCGGAAGTACACGCCGCCGGACGCGCCTCTCGACGCGTGCCTCGCGATGCACAATGCGCTCGGCATCGACAGGGGGTTCGTGGTCCATGCCAACACGCACGGTTTCGACAACCGTGTGGACATCGACGCCGTGACGGGCTCGCAAGGCCGCTACCTTGCCGTGGTCCGTCTCGGAGAGGGCACGACCGCGGACGAATGCCGCCGGTTGCATGCTGCGGGCGCCCGGGGGGTTCGGTTCGCCTTCAATCCACAGCACGGCGGCACGCTCGACAAGACTGTTTTTTCGCACGTGCTGGAGTGCATCGAAGAACTGGGCTGGTTCGTCAATCTCCACTTCGACGGTGCGTCGTTGCCGGGGCTCGAGGACTGGATCGCTTCGATTCCGGCAACCGTCGTCATTGATCACATGGGTCGAATCGACCCGAGCCTCGGTCTCGACCAGCTGCCGTTCCAGGCGCTGACGAGGCTGGCGGCCCGCAGCAACATCTGGGTGAAGCTCACGGGCGCCGATCGCATCTCGAAAGTCGGGCCGCCGTACTCCGACGTCGTTCCATTCGCGCGGCGCCTGGCCGACCTCGCGGGTGATCGCCTGCTGTGGGGAAGCGACTGGCCGCATACCGGCTACTTCGACGCTGCCCGCATGCCCGATCCGGGCAAGCTGCTGCGCGCCCTGGCGGACTTCATTCCCGATCGGACCCTCCGGGACCAGGTCCTCACGACGAATCCCCTGAAGCTGCTGCGGGTGGCGCTATGATCGGGGCGTTCACCTTTGCCGGCCACGGCGGGCGAGCGGTCTTCGGCGTGGGCAGCATTGCCCAGATCGCGGAAGAAGTGCAGATGCTGGGCGCCAGAAGGGTACTGATCCTCACGTCGCCCTCGCATCGAGACGTCGCGGGACGGGTCGCTGCAGACCTCGGTGAACTCTTCGCCGGTGTTTGTCACGACGCTGCCATGCATGTTCCGGTCGAAACCGCCATGGAAACCAGGCAGCTCGCAATACGACTCCAGGCGGACTGCTGCGTGACCATCGGCGGCGGTTCCGCCATCGGCCTGGGCAAGGCCGTTGCGTTGGCGCTGCGAGTACCGATCGTGGCGGTTCCGACAAGCTACGCGGGATCCGAGATGACGTCGATCTACGGGATCACGGAAGACGGGAAGAAGGTCACCGGGCGCGATCCGCATGTTCGCCCCAAGAGCGTCGTGTACGACCCTGCACTGACCCTTTCGCTTCCGCCCTCCCTCTCCGCGGCGAGTGGAATGAACGCGATTGCGCACTGCGTCGAAGCTCTGTATGCGATGGATGGCAACCCCATCGTCTCTCTCATGGCGGAGGAGGGCATCAGCGCACTGGCGCTGTCATTGCCCAGGATCATCGAGGACCCATCGGACGTCGACGCCAGGTCCGAGGCACTCTACGGTGCCTGGCTGGCCGGCCACGCGCTCGAAGCCACGACCATGGGCCTGCACCACAAGATCTGCCATGTGCTCGGCGGCGCGTTCGGCCTGCCGCACGCGGAGCTGCATGCCATCGTGCTGCCGCACGTCGCGCGCTACAACAGCAAGGCGGCGCCGCAAGGCATGGCCCGGGTCGCGCGCGCGCTGAAGGCAGGCGACGCTCCGTCCGCGCTGTACCACATGCTGGGTCGGCTTCGGCTCCCATCTGCGTTGAAGCAGATCGGCATGCCGCGCAGTGGTGTGCAGCAGGCGGCCGAGGAGGTGTGTGCAACGCCGTACCGGAATCCAAAAGTCGTCGAGTACGAATCCGTGAAGGCGATGCTGGAGCGGGCATACGAAGGGGTCGAACCACGCCCGTAGGCGCGGCCGTTTCCGGCCGGGCGCGTGCCTGCGCGAATTCACCCAACTCTTGAGATGAACATGAACGCTTTTACCAACGGCCTGCAGGTCAGGGTTGCCGCCAAGACGCTGGAGGCGATCGACATCTGCAGCTTCGAGCTCGTCGCCGTCGACGGGCAGGGCTTGCCGGCGTTCTCCGCTGGATCGCATGTCGACGTCCAGGTCAGTGAAGGCGTCACCCGCCAGTACTCGCTCTGCAACGATCCGGCGGAGAGCCACCGCTACGTGATCGCAGTTCTCAAGGACCCGAATACGCGTGGCGGCTCGAAGGCGATGCACGAGCGCGTGCAGCCTGGCGATGTGCTGACGATAAGCCCCCCGAAGAACCACTTCCCGCTGGCGCATGGCGCGAGCAGGAGCCTGTTGCTCGCGGGCGGCATCGGCGTGACGCCGATCCTATGTATGGCCGAGCGCCTCTCGGTGCTGGGCGGCAAGTTCGAAATGCACTATGCGACCCGCTCCCGAGATCGCACCGCCTTCGCCGCTCGCATCCAACAGGCGCCTTACGCCTCGCGTGTTCAGTTCCACTTCGACGACGGCGCGCCCGAACAGAAGCTGGACGTCGGTCGCGTGTTGACCGGTGCCGGTGCCGGTACGCACCTGTACGTCTGCGGTCCGAAAGGATTTATGGATCACGTGCTGTCGACCGCGCACGCCCAGGGCTGGCCCGAGGCCGAGATGCACTACGAGTTCTTCGGCGCCGTCGTCGCGAAGACTGACGAGGACCAAAGCTTCCGAGTGAAGCTCGCCAGCTCCGGCAGGATCATCCTGGTGCCGAAGGAGAAAACGGTTGTCCAGGCACTGGTTGCGGCTGGCGTGGAGGTCCCCACCTCCTGCGAGCAGGGCGTATGCGGAACCTGCCTCACGCGCGTGCTCGAAGGCGAGCCGGACCACAAGGACTTTTACCTGACGCCCGCCGAACAGGCTGCGAATGACCAATTCATGCCTTGCTGTTCCAGGTCGAAGTCGCCGATGCTAGTTCTCGAGCTGTGAGTGCCGCGGTGCACTCGCGTCCGCTTCACCTGAGCCTACGCGACATCGAGGAGCTGCTGTTCGAGCGTGGTGCAAGATCGTCACGGACCGATTGCGTAGCTACCCGGCCGCGAAGGGCCGAGGTTCCGGAGCTTGCGAATGCGCGACACGTGTTCGTGAGGGCCAGTGCTCGCGTGAACAACCGTGCCGAAAAAGTCATCAGCCCACCCGTGAGCGCGAGCGGTGCATGTGAAGCTTTCGCAGGCTCGAGCGCACGCAGGCTTTTCTCTCGAGCTTCGTCCCATCCGCCAGCACTTTGCGATCAAGCGCCACCCGTTGGGGGCTTCGCTCTATCTCAAGCAGCTTGCCACGCGCTTCGTCTTCGCCAACGTGACAACGCCCCCTCAAGCCGATGCGGGCTCGCGGTTATGCTCGGCGCAAACGGACGCCACCGTCGTGTGCAAGATTGCGCTGCCGAGTTCGGCTGCGAGCTTGCGCAATG